>NZ_JAENHL010000001.1 GCF_016595235.1 Taklimakanibacter albus
ATGGGCAAAGAGAAATTCAACCGCGACAAGCCGCACTGCAATATTGGCACGATCGGCCATGTCGATCATGGCAAGACGTCATTGACGGCTGCGATCACGAAGGTTTTGGCTGAGACGGGTGGAGCGACCTACACGGCCTATGACCAGATCGACAAGGCGCCGGAAGAGAAGGCGCGCGGTATCACGATCTCGACGGCTCACGTCGAGTATCAGACGAAGAACCGCCACTATGCCCATGTCGACTGCCCTGGCCATGCCGACTATGTGAAGAACATGATCACCGGTGCGGCGCAGATGGACGGTGCGATCCTGGTCGTGTCGGCTGCCGACGGCCCGATGCCGCAGACGCGCGAGCACATTCTGCTGGCCCGTCAGGTCGGCGTTCCGGCGCTGGTGGTGTTCATGAACAAGGTCGACATGGTCGACGATCCTGAGCTTATCGAGCTGGTCGAGATGGAAATCCGCGATCTTTTGAGCTCGTATCAGTTCCCCGGCGATGAGATTCCGATCGTCAAGGGTTCGGCTCTGATGGCGCTCGAGAACAAGAGCCCGGAGCTTGGCCATGATGCGATCCTGAAGCTGATGGAAGCGGTTGATGCCTATATCCCGCAGCCTGAGCGTCCGAAGGACCAGCCGTTCCTGATGCCGATCGAAGACGTGTTCTCGATCTCGGGCCGCGGCACGGTTGTGACCGGTCGTATCGAGCGTGGCATCGTGAAGGTCGGCGAGGAAGTCGAGATCATCGGTCTGCGTCCGACGACGAAGACGACGGTGACCGGCGTCGAGATGTTCCGCAAGCTGCTCGATCAGGGCGAGGCTGGCGACAATGTCGGCGCGCTGCTGCGCGGTATCGACCGCACGGGTGTCGAGCGTGGCCAGGTTCTGGCCAAGCCGGGCTCGATCACGCCGCACAAGAAGTTCAAGGCTGAAGCCTACATCCTGACGAAGGAGGAGGGTGGCCGTCACACGCCGTTCTTCACCAACTATCGTCCGCAGTTCTACTTCCGCACGACGGACGTGACGGGTGTTGTGACGCTGCCGGAAGGCACCGAGATGGTGATGCCCGGCGACAATGTCACGGTTGATGTCGAGCTGATCACGCCGATCGCCATGGAGGAGAAGCTGCGCTTCGCCATCCGTGAAGGCGGCCGTACCGTCGGCGCCGGCGTCGTCGCCAAAATCGTAGAGTAA
>NZ_JAENHL010000002.1 GCF_016595235.1 Taklimakanibacter albus
ATCTTGTGCTCGAGCGCCCGGAAGGCGTCCTTCTGCTCGACCAGCCGCTTGGCGCCGTCGACGTCGTTCGAGGTGAGGACGCCGGTGGCGAGCCTGAGCGACTGGCTGATGATCAGGCAGAGATCGTCGAGGGAGGCGTGCTGGCTGACCGTGAAGGTGATGGCGAGCTTGGTCTTGGCCTTGATCCGGTCGGCCAGATTGAGATGGATGACATCGCCCGCATGTTCGAGATTGCTGGCATAGAGCATGATCTCGAGCGCCCGCTGGGTGTCGGCCTTTTCGAGCTCCGCCTGGGTGAGGTCGGACAGATAGCCATGCACCGAGCTCTGATAGCGGTTGAGCCGCTCGTCGAGTGTTTTGAGCTCCTTGAGCGTTTCCAGGCTGTCGCTGCGCAGCGCCACGATGGCGGTGTCGAACATGCGGTCGAGCAGCTCGCTCATCCGGACCGTCTCGAGGGCGGCGTTTGAGAGGGCGACGGAGGGCGTCGAGAGCGCCATCTGGTCGAGATAGCGCGGCTGGCTCAGATTGTCGGGCGGCAGCTTCTGGTCGGGTACGATCCGGGCCATGAGGTGGGAGACCTGCCGGGTGAAGGGCAGGAAGATAAAGGCGGTGAGCAGGTTGAAGCCGGCATGGAAGGCGACGGCCTTTTCGATGAGGCCGAAGGGCAGCTCCATCACAAAAGGGGCGATGCGGCCGACGAAGGCGAGGAGGATCACCGAGACGGTGCCGCGGCAGAACAGATTGGCGAGCGGCAGGCGGCGGGCTTCCGGCTGAAGCTGCAGCGTGGCGGTGACGGCGGGGAGGCCGCCGCCGCAATTGACGCCGAGGATGAAGGAAAGTGCTCCGGCGATGTCGAGGCTGCCATTGGCGAGGAAGGAGGCGATGAGGAGGATGACGGCGAGGGTCGAATGGCAGAGCCAGGCGAGCAGGGCGCCGACCAGGAAGGCGAGCAGCGGCTCGCGGCCGATGGCAGTGAGGGCCTCGTGGAAGAGCGTCGCCTCGCGTAAGGGCGCGGTCGCCCCGACGATGAATTTGAGCGACACCAGCATCAGGCCGAAGCCGATGAGGATGCGGCCGAGATTATGGGGCCGGAACTCGTTGGAGGTGGTGAAGGTCACGTAGCCGGCGAAGAGGAGCAGCGGCGACAGCCACAGGGCATAGGAGCTGCTGGAGGCGAAGACGGCCGAGACGAGGGCCGACCCGACATCGGCGCCGAGCAGCACCGCCAGACCGATGGAGGTGCCGATGGCGCCGCCGGC
>NZ_JAENHL010000003.1 GCF_016595235.1 Taklimakanibacter albus
CCTGGCTGCGTCCCAATAGAGTGTGGCGTGGCGTTCGCCACGTGGCGGACTAACCCTCTGAAATTCAAGGAGAATGACCCCTAAACTAGAAGACTCAAAATCTGTTGCTCGCAAGGGCGTGGGGGTTCGAGTCCCTCCAGGGGCACCACATCAAGCGGCCGGGCTGTTTCGAGCGGCGGTCTAGGACCATGCAGCATTCGCTCCCCAAGGAATCTCCACAGCCCGTATTCCTGGCGCGCGCACGCGCCGGCTTCGATTTGCCGGTCATCGATGTAACCCATCCCCGCTTCGCGATTGCCGAAGACGAAGCAGCGCTCATTGCCATGAAAGAGGCGTTCCAGCGCGACCACCGGCAACGGCGTTTCATCCCGCACTTTCTCTTGCGCTTCATGATCCGGCAGCTGGCGAAAAGGTCGCGGCTGGCCGCCGCCTTGTTCACCTCTAGGGCAAGCTATCTCGACAGCCTCAGCACCTATGCGATGAAGCTCGGCCCGGAAAACCTGGTGCCGCCCTATGACCATCCGGCCGACCGGCGCTTCGCGGCATCACCGCATGTGAAGCTGCTCCGTCTGCGCATGCAGCAGGTCGCGGGACTCATGGCCGAGGCGATCGCCGGCGATGACGCGTTTCACGGTGAGGAGCCGCTTCACCTCATCGATATCGCCGGCGGGCCGGCGCTCGATGCGATCAACGCCCTGATCCTGCTCAGGCAAAAGCGGCCCGAGCTGTTGCGCCGGGCAATCGCGATCCATGTCCTCGACCGCAATCCCGACGGCGCATTCTTCGGCGCCAATGCGCTTGCCGCGTTGACGCGAAGCGGCGGACCGCTCAGTGATCTCGATATTTCCTTCACGCCGCATGATTATGACTGGAGCGACACAAGCCCGCTGGCAAAGCTGCTGGTGGATATCAAAGCGTCGGGCGGGGTGATCGGGGCCTCGAGCGAAGGCGGCCTGTTCGAATATGGCAGCGACGACGCGATCATCGATAATCTGCGCATCTTGCATGACGGCGTCCGCTTCGTCGCGGGCTCGGTGACCAATGACGATGAGATCAGGCGGCGCATGATCGCGATGTCGGGCTTCAAGGTCATTCCGCGCGGGTTAAGAGGATTCGCACCGCTCGCTCAAGCGGCACACTATGAGATCATCGCAAGCCGCACGGCACTCCTCAGCGAGCAGGTTCTGCTGCGTCCCTGCTGATCGGCGGCAAACCGGCCCCTTTGACTAGATGCCAAAAGGCGGGCACTAAGACCTCATCCGCCTCGCCTTCGAAGGGAGAACTTCATGGCCAATGACACACTCGCCGGCGTTTTCGCGCCCGTGCTCACCCCCTTCGACAAGACGCTGAAGGTGGATGCGCCGCTCTTCGTCAAATATTGCAGCTGGATTCTGTCGCAAGGCTCGGGCCTTGCCATGTTCGGCACCAATTCGGAGGCCAACTCCCTCACCGTCGATGAGAAGCTCGAGCTTCTGGGTCTCGCCGTCGAGAACGAACTGCCGGTCGACAGGATGATGCCGGGCACCGGCGCCTGCGCGCTTCCCGATGCGGTGACGTTGTGCCAGGCCGCCGCCAAGGCCAAGACCGCCGCCACGCTGATGCTGCCGCCCTTCTATTACAAGGCGGTGTCGGATGACGGACTCTTCGCCTTCTATGCCGAGACGATCGAACGGGTCGGCGACGCCAATCTGAAGATCTGCCTCTATCACATTCCGCAGGTGTCAGGCGTCGCGATCAGCCTGCCGCTGATCGAGAGGCTCATCAAGCAGTATCCGGACACCGTCGTCGGCATCAAGGATTCGGGCGGCGACTTCGCCAACACCAAGGCCATGCTCGACGCCTTCCCGGAGTTCCGCGTGTTCTGCGGCTCGGAACGCTTCCTGCTCGAGACGATGAAACATAACGGCGCGGGCTGTATCTCGGCGATGGCCAATGTGCATCCGGGCGCCATCGTCAATCTCTATGAGACGCGCGCCAATGACGGCGCGCAGACCAAGCAGGACGCGCTTAACGCGACGCGTGCCGCCTATGACGGCATCCCGATGATCGCGGCGCTCAAGCGCACTGTCGCCGAATATGGCAAGGCGCCCGGCTTCAAGACGATGCGCCCGCCCCTCGTCGATTTCAGCGACGAAGGCTGGGAAGCGCTCAAGACAAAGCTCGGCGCGCTCAGCCTCAAGACGCCCAATCTCGATAAGGCGCTGAGCTAGCGGCTCTTCGGGCGGATGCGTTATTCCTTGCGCGTCAACAGCCGCATCGCCGCCAGCGTCAACAGGAAGCTCGCGACGGTGATGACGGCGCTCAGCGCATAGATGAGCGAGACCTGGGTGCTGTGCGAGGATGACGCCGTCCACAGATAATAAGGCAGGGTGATGATGCCGCCGCGCGCATAAAGCGTGCGCGGCAGTTCGTTGAAGGACAGCAGGAAGCTGAAGAACAGCGACGCCGAGATGCCAGGCATCAGCAAGGGCAGCTCGACATCGAGGAAACGGCGCAGGCGGCCGGCGCCCAAATCGCGCGCCGCATCGAGCAGGCGGCGGTCGAAGCGCACCACGACGATCAGGATGCAGAGCAGCGCGAAGGGCAGCGCCCAGATGAAATGGGCGAGGAACACCGACCAGAAGCCGGTGCGGATGCCGATAAGGCCACGATAGAAGATCAGGATGGCGATGCCGATGAGAATGCCCGGCATCACGATCACCGACAGATAGGTGGCGAGAAGACTGCCGCTCCTGCGGGCGAGCGGGACGGCGCGCCCGATCAGCAACGCCGCGGCCGTGGCACTGAACGAGACGAGGAGGCCGATGCCGACACTGGTGGCGAGCGGCTTCAGCCATCTGGCGTTCTCGCCCTCGAACAGCGAGGTGTACCACTCGATGGTGAGCGGCCAGGGAATGCCGGTCAATGGCTGCGCGCTGAAAGACAGCAGGATCAGGCCGACGATCGGCAGATACAGCAGGATCATGGCGAAGACGCCGCAGGCCACGGCGAAGCGCACGCCATTGCGGGTGAAAAGTCCGGCGGGCGGCAGGCTGTTCGGCTTCCTCATGCCTGCATCTCCGCGAAGATGCCGCCTTCGCCCGCCTGCCGGCGCGCCAGCACGAGCCGCGCGACGAGGAAGGCCAGCAGCATGGCGAGGACGAGCAGGCTCGCCAGTGCCGCCGCACCCGGATAATTCATCGCGCGGATGAGATCATCGAAGCTTTCGGCGATGAGGGCGACATTGCCGCCGCCCAGAAGCGTCGAGGCGACATTGTCGCCGAGCATCGGAATGGCGGTGAAGACGAGGCCGGCGGCGATACCGGGAAGCGCCAGCGGTACGACCACATGGCGCAAGGTGGTGAAGGCATCGGCACCGAGATCGCGGCTGGCCTTGATCAATTCGTCGTCGATCAGCGAGAAGGAAATGAACAGCGGCCATACCATGGACGGGAAATAGGGTCCGATCAGGCCCAGATGCACCGAAAATTCGGAGAACAGCAGCCAGCTCACCGGCTCGGGCGAGATGCCGGTCTGGGCGAGGAAGATGTTGACGAGGCCTTCGCTGCCGAGGATCGAGCGCCAGACGATGGTGCGCGCCGCGGGGCTCAGGAAAAACGGCACGACCAGCAGGATGAGCAGGGTCGATTTGAGCCAGCCCGGCTTCAGGCCTTTGGCGAGCCAGAGGGCGAAAGGAAAAGCGAGCAGCAATTCGATGAAAGTCACGGCGGCGACGATGCGCAAGGTCCGCAATACGATCTCGATGCGGAAGTCGACCAGGATGTCGGCATAGGCCTTGGTCGAAAAGGCCCAGACGAAACCGAGCCCCTTGCCCTGGATGAAGGAGATCACCAGAAGCGACAGGATCGGCAGGAGCACGCCCAGTACCCACAAAACGGTGATTGTGCCGATCGCCGCCTGCTCGACGCCGGTCCCAGCCTGGCCTTTGCGGATGGCGGACATGATCGCAACCTTGAGGAATACGGGCGGAACCGGAGACCGGCCCCGCCCTCAGTTATCAGGCGTTGCGGAAACGCGCCATTTCGGCGTCATGGGCTGCCAGATCGTCGGGTGCGCCGCCGATCCAGAAGTTCGGGTTGAGGAACTTGGTCTTGACCTTGGTGATATTGGCTTCGACCGCGGCGATCTTGTCGGCGGGCCAGCCGGCCGCCTTGGCGTATTCGAGGCCCAGATCCATACGCGAGCCGGTATAGCCGCGCAGGACCGCGAGCTCGGCCGCATAGGAGCCGCCCAGGAACCAGTCGAGGGCGCGATAGATCTCCTCGAGATTCTCACGCGCCGCCGCCTGCACCGGGATCGAGGTTGCATGCATCCAGTTGATATGGAAGTCGCTGCAGGTGGCGTATTCGACATCCTGGCCGCGGCCCTTGACGTCCTTCACCGCCGGCTCCCAGCAGCGCTGCACCAGCACCTCGCCATTGACGAAATTGGCGATCTGCTCGTCATAGGTCTTCCACAGATTGCGGAACTGCCCGGCCTTCTTGCGCTCGATCATGTAATCGGCGGCCGTCTTCACTTCGCTCGCCGTCATATTGGCGGGATCGGCGATCTCGGCGAGCTTGCGGTCCTTCAGATACATGCCGCCGATCATCAGCGCGATATTGTCGCCATCGATCGAGGCCTTGCCGAGCGTCTTTTCGTTGTTGAGCAGGATGTCCCAGTTGAGCGCTTCAGGCGGGCGGGCGAGGCCGAGCTTCTCGGGATAATAACCGAAGCTGTCGGCATTGTAGTAGAGCGGCACCGCCCAGTCCTTGTCGTCACCGGCATAGAGCACCGGGCTGCGCTTCACGCTGTCGGCGATGCCGGCATAGTTCTTGAGGCGTGACGTGTCGAGCTGCGCCACCTGGCCCTGCTTGACCATCGGCTTCTGGACGCCGGCCAGCGTGTTGATGAGATCGAAGCGCTCGCCCGCGTCATTGGCGAGGATCTCGTTATAGAGAGCGCCCACATCGTCGACATTGAACGAGGTGAACTCCATCTTGAGGCCGGTGTCCTTCTCGAACTGGCTCCAGTCCTTGAGCGCCACCGTCGGTCCGCCCATCATGCGGATGGTGCCGGGGGCGGCATGGGCGCGCCTGATGCTGTGATGGATGAGCGAGGGTGCGGCGAGCGCACCGACGCCGGCGGCAAGAGCCTTGAGCACCGAACGCCGGCGCAAGGGTCGGCCTTTCTTATGGTCAGTCATGTTTCTTCCCTTTCGATGATGTTTCTTCTTGGCCTGCACTTTCGGGCCCGATGCTGCCGATGACGCAGGTCTCGGGTGCGAAATTCAAATCGGCTTGTGGCGGCAGCACGTCATCGGCGCCGTCGAGACGGACCATCAGGTCGCCGACCGGACTCTTGAACGGCACGTCGGTGAAACGGCCCTTGTAGACGGGCGTGCCGGCCGTGCCGCGCAGATGATTGGTGCGGTCGGCGTTTTTTGCGACGTGGATATGCTCGGCCCGGATGGCGGCGAAGGCGGTATCGCCGGGACGCAAATTTTTGGCGACGACACGGCCGCGGATCGCCTGGCCGGCGATGTCGATCTCGGCGTCCTGGGCCGCGACACGAAGAATTCGGCCACGCAGGACATTTTCGAAGCCCATGAAACGCGCGGCGAATTCGGTGGCGGGGCTGGCAAACAGATCGCGCGGGCTTCCCATCTGCTCGATCGTGCCGGCGCGCATCAGCACGATGCGGTCGCTCATCGTGATGGCTTCCTCCTGGCTGTGGGTAACCAGGATGAAGGTGGCGCCGGTCTTGCGGCGCAGCTCGATCAGCTCGAGCTGCATGTCGAGGCGCAGCCGCTCATCGAGGGCGCCGAGCGGCTCATCGAGCAGCAATATGTCGGGACCCATGACCAGCGAACGCGCCAGCGCCACGCGCTGCCGCTCGCCGCCGCTCAATTGATGAATGCGGCGGCCATATTTGTCGGGCAGCCGCACCAGGGCCAGAGCCGCTTCGGCGCGGCGGCGGCGCTCCTCCGGCGCCACCTTGCGGATGCGCAGGCTGTATTCGACATTCTCGCCGACGCTCATATGCGGAAATAGCGCATAGTGCTGGAACACCGTCGAGACATTGCGCGCCTCGGGCGGCACGCCGACGATCGAATGGCCGTTGAGGCGCATCACATCGGCGGAATCGGGTTCTTCCAATCCGGCAATGACCCGCAGCAGCGTGGATTTGCCGGACCCCGACGGGCCCAGAAGCGTGAGGAACTCGCCCTTGGCGACGTCGAGGGAAATGCCCCGCAAAGCGAGCACGCCGGAATAGCTCTGCTGCACATTGGCCAGAGTCAGGATGGGGTCGGATTCTGTCCCAGGTCCGGTGGTCGCCAGTTCAGACATTGTCCCGCTCTGCTTGGATGAAGTCCGGATCGCCGCCTTTAAAACCGGCAACCGTTTACTTTATCGTTACAGATAAAATAGACCGCGCTTCAGAAAGAATGTCAAGCGCCACGTATTGCTGAAATATATGGCATATGATTGCTATTCGACAGCATCGACACAACACCTTCCAAGAGGGTGCCCTTGACGAATTCGTGATTTTAGCTTTAACGTTTTATATCTTCAATCGCGAGGTCACTCTCATGCATGCCACCGCCACGCTCCGCGAGCATCTCTATACGGCCGTCCTTTCCGACGTGATGGACGAGATGGGACTGACCAAGCAGGCGATGCGTCCCTTCGTGCGCCCCGTCGACGACACGCTGGTCTTCGTCGGCCGCGCCCGGACCGCGCTGTTCACCAACACCTATTCGGTGCTCGAGGGCGAAAACCCCTATGAGCTGGAGATCCGCCTGGTCGACGACCTCAAGCCCGGCGATGTGGCGGTCGTCGCCTGCGGCGGCCCGACCGACCGGATCGCGCCCTGGGGCGAGCTTTTGTCGACGGCGGCCACCGCGCGCGGCGCCGTCGCCTGCGTCACCGACGGGCTGGTGCGTGACGTGCGCCACATCAAGGCGATGAAATTTCCGGTCTTCCATGGCGGCATCGGGCCGCTCGACAGCCGCGGCCGCTGCCGGATGATCGAGATGGATCGCCCGATCGAATGTGCCGGCGTCTGGGTCACCGCCGGCGACTGGGTGTTCGGCGATATCGACGGCGTCGTCATCATCCCGCAAGGTGTCGCCGACGAGGTCTTCACCCAGGCGCTCGACAAGGTGACGCGCGAGAACCGCACGCGCGATGAATTGCGCGCCGGCAAGTTGCTGGCCGAAGTCTACGAAAAATACGGCGTGCTCTGAGGCGCGCCATGACCTTGCGCTTCGCGATCGACACCGGCGGCACCTTCACCGACCTCATCGTCGGCGAGGCGGATGGCAGCCTCACCATGCACAAGGCGCCGACGACGCCCGCCGATCCGGTGGCCGGCGTCATCGACGTGCTGAAGGTCGCGGCGGCCGCCAAAGGCGAGAAACTCGCCGATTATCTGGCGCAGGGCGAAGTGCTGGTGCACGGCACCACCCACGCGATCAACGCCATCGTCACCGGGCGCACCGCGCGCACCGCCTTCCTCACCACCGAAGGGCATCCCGATACGCTGGTGTTCCGTGAAGGCGGGCGCCAGGACGCGTTCAATTTCACCATCCCTTACCCCGAGCCTTTCATCCCCAAGGCGCTGACCTTCGAGGTCGAAGAACGGATCATGGCGTCGGGCGATGTGCGCACGGCGCTCAACGAGGCACGGCTCACGGCACTGCTCAAGGAACTGCCCGGCAAAGGCGTCGAAGCGATCGCCGTCTGCCTGTTGTGGTCGATCGTGAACCCTGAGCACGAGCTCGCGGTAGGCCGGTTGATCGAAAAACATCTGCCCGGCATGCCTTATACGCTGTCGCACCGGATCAATCCCTCGATCCGCGAATATCGCCGCGCCATGTCGACCTCCATCGATGCGGCGTTGAAGCCGATCATGGGCAGCTATATGCGCGGCCTTGACCAGCGGCTCAGCGATGTCGGTTTCGCCGGCAGGCTCCTGGTGGTGACCTCGCAAGGTGGCGTCATGGATGCCGCCGAAGTGGCAGAGCAGCCGGTGCATCTCATCAATTCCGGTCCGAGCATGGCGCCGGTCGGGGCGCGCGCCTATTGCGGCGGCAGCGATACGAATACGCTGATCGTCGGCGATACCGGCGGCACCACGTTCGACGTGTCGCTGGTGCGCAACGGCCGCATCCCACGCACCCGCGAAACCTGGCTCGGCAAGCCCTTCTCCAGCCATCTCACCGGCATGCCGTCGGTCGACACCAAAAGCATCGGCGCCGGCGGCGGCTCGATCGCCTGGGTCGATGAGGGCGGCCTCCTGCATGTCGGGCCGATCAGCGCCGGCGCGGTGCCCGGGCCTGCCGCCTATGGCCGCGGTGGCACGCGTCCGACGGTGACCGACGCGTCGGTGGCGCTGGGCTTCATCGATCCCGATCATTTTCTCGGCGGCAGGATGAAGCTCGACCGTCCGGCGGCGGAAGCGGCGATCCTACGCGATGTCGCCAAGCCGCTCGGGCAAAGCGTCGAGGCAGCGGCGGACGCGATCATCGAGCTTGCCACCGAACATATGGTGCAGGCCATTCTCGACATCACCGTCAATCAGGGTATCGATCCACGGGAAGCCGCCTTCGTCGCCGGCGGCGGCGCGGCGGGGCTGAACTGCGTGGCGATCGGCCGGCGGCTCGGCTGCCGCAAGGTGCTGGTGCCGGAAACGGGCGCGGCGCTCGCCGCGGCGGGCGCGCTGGTGTCGGATCTCGTCGCCTATCACCAGGCGATGCTGCATGCGACGAGCCGTGAGTTCGATTTCGCGGCGGTGAACAAGGTGCTGGCCGATCTCGAGGCGCGCTGCGATGCGTTCCGCCGCCAGATCGGGCCTGACGCGGTTTTCGTCGGCATCGACTGGGCGACGGAAGCGCGTTATCCCGACCAGGCCTGGGAGATCGAAGTGCCGCTGCGCGCCAGCCGATTCACCGGCGATGCCGATATCGCGGCGCTCGTCGCCGATTTCCACAAGACGCATCAGGAGATCTTCGCGGTGAGCGACGAGGCCTCGCCGATCGAGACGATCGGCTGGGCGGCGGCGGTGCATTGCCGCCTGGGGGCGACGGCGCCGGGCCGCATGAAGAGCCATGACGACAAGGCCATCGGCCAGGACCGGCAGGTCTATTTCAAGGACACCGGCTGGGTGAAGGCCAAGGTGGCCAGCATCGATGCGCTTGCCGGCGATGCGGTGATCGAAGGCCCGGCCATTCTCGAATCGGGCTTCACCTCGATCGTGATCGATCCGGGCGCGACGGTGGCGCGCGACGGGTCCGGCACGCTCGTCATCGATATCGGAGTTTAGGAGGGACGCATGCGTGAAAACCCATCGAATTCCATGAACCGCGTCCAGCTCGCCGTGCTCACCGCCCGTTTCGAAGGCGTGGCGCGCAAGATGGCCAATACGCTCCATCGCACCGGGCGTTCGGGCATCCTCACCATTGCGCGCGATTTCTCCTGCGTGATCCTCACCGCGCAACATGAGCTTCTCACTGCCTCCGACAGCCTGCCCATTCATGTGCTGCGCGGACCGGAAGTCATGTGCCGGACAATGACCGACAATCATCCCGTATTGCGGCGCGGCGATGCCTATCTACACAACTCGCCCTATCATGGCTGCACCCATCCTGCCGATCACAGCATTCTGGTGCCGGTGATCGACGATGACGGCGTCCATCGCTTCACGGTGCTGGCCAAGGGCCATCAGGCCGATTGCGGCAATTCGCTGCCGAGCACCTATATGGGTGCCGCCAAGGACGTCTATGCCGAAGGCGCGCTCATCTTTCCGGCAGTCAAGATCCAGAACGACTATCAGCATCAGATGGACATCGTGCGCATGTGCCAGATGCGCATCCGCGTGCCTGAGCAATGGTGGGGTGACTATCTGGCCACCTTGGGCGCGGCGCGGGTCGGCGAGCGCGAGATCCTGGCGCTCGGGCGTGAGATGGGCTGGCAGGTGCTCGCGGATTATGCGCAGGCCTGGTTCGATTATAGCGAAGAGCGCATGCGCGCCGCCATCCGCACCATGCCCAAAGGCCGCATCACCCGCACAAGCCGGCACGATCCGTTTCCGGCGACGCCCGCCGAGGGCGTCGAGGTCAGCGTCACGGTCGATATCGATCCGGAAGCCGAGCGCATCGAGGTCGATGTGCGCAACAATATCGACTGCATGGAGAACGGCCTCAATCTGTCGGAGGGCTGCGCGCGCTCGGCGCCGATGGTCGGCATCTTCAACTCCATCGACCATACGGTGCCGAAAAACGAAGGCAGCTTCCGGCGCATCTCGGTGCTGCTGAAAGACAACAGCGCGGTCGGCCGGCCGAGCCATCCGACCTCCTGTTCGGTCGCCACCACCAATCTCGCCGACCGGGTGTCGAATCCGGTGCAATGCGCCATCGCGGAACTGCGCGACGGTCTCGGCATGGCGGAATCGGGCGCCTGCATTCCGGCCTCTTCCGGCGTCGTCTCGGGCGTCCATGACGGCGAGCCCTTCGTCAACGAAGTCTATCTCGGCTGTACCGGCGGCGCCGGGACGCCCACCACCGACGGCTGGCTCACCATCATGCATACCGGCAATGCCGGCATGTGCTACCAGGATTCGATCGAGATCGACGAGCTTCGCCATCCGATCTTCGTGAAAGCGCGCCGGCTGATGGCCGACACCGAAGGCGCCGGTCGCTTCCGTGGCGCGGTCAGCGCCTATTCGGAATTCTCGCCGGTCGGCTGCGACATGACGGTCGCCTATGTCAGCGACGGCAATGTCAATCCGGCGCGCGGCGTGCGCGGCGGCCTCACGGGGGCGCCGTCATCGCAATATGTGCGCCGTGCCGACGGCACGCTCGAGCCGATGCCGGGCTGCGCCGAGGTCGTGGTGCAAGCCGACGAGGCGATGGTGTCGATCAGCTGCGGCGGCGGCGGTTACGGACCGCCCGATGAACGCGATCCGGCCATGGTGCTGCGCGATGTGCGCGAAGGCTGGGTCAGCCGTGAACGGGCGGAAAGCGTTTATCGCGTGGCGGTGACAGACGGATTGGAGATCGATGCGGCGGCCACTGAGGGCCTTAGGCGGGGATAATTCCTAACTCCTCATGCTGAGGTGCGAGCGTAGCGAGCCTCGAAGCATGATCCAGGAACAGAGATCATGCCGTTTGCCACCCTTCGAGGGCCGCTTCGCGGCCACCTCAGGGTGAGGGTTGTTCATTCAATCCGATCCACCCGGAACCAGCGTCACGTCGAACAGCATCTCGCGCTGCTTGAAGCGGCCTTCCGACAGACGCTGGAGCAGCATCGCGCCGCCCTGCTTGCCCATCTCATAAGCGGGCGAGGCGATCGAGGTGAGGCGCGGGCGGACATAATCGATGAAGGCGAAGCCGTTGCAGCCGGTGACACGCACATCGCCCGGCACGGCGAAATTGCGGTCCTGCGCCCAGGTGAGCGCGGCGCAGCCCATCTGGTCGTTGCCGCCGAGCAGCGCGTCGGGCAGGCCGCTCCGCTCGACATACCGCGCGATCGCCAGCTGCGTATCGGCGATCTCCTCGCTGCCGCAGGTCACCGTGTCGAGCTTGGCGCCATGACGCGTCGCCGCCGCCAGAGCGCCCGCCTGGCGCTCGGCCATCGCCGGCCAGCTTTGCGCCGGCACCAGCAGAGCAAGGCGCCTGGCACCGCGCTGGATGAGCCGCTCGGCCAAAAGCTCGCCGGCCTTGTGATCGTCCTGGCGGATCGACAGCGTGTCGGTCATGAAGTCCGGCGCCTCGTCCTGGAAGATCACGATCGGCTGGCCGGTGTCCTTGAACTGGCGATAAAGTGCCCGGCGCTCCTGCTGGGTGCCCGACGCCATGATGCAGAGGCCGTCGGTCTGGTCGCGGCGGAGCAGATGCAGGTCGGCGACCGCCGCCCGGCGGATGCCGGTGACCAGAAGACCGTAGCCATTGCCGCTCAGATAATTCGAGATGCCGGCCAGGATGTTGCTGGTCATCGGATCGGCGAGGAAACGCGGCGATTCATCCACGACGATGAGGCCGACGGCGCCGCGCTGCGAGAGCCTGAGATTGCGGGCGCCGGCATTGGGGCGGTAGTTCAATTCGCGAATGGCGGCAGCGACCCGCTCGCGCGTCGCCTCCGACATCAGCTCGAGGCGGCCATTGACGACGTTGGACACCGTCGTCATGGAGACGCCGGCCCGCCTGGCAATATCCCGCAAAGTCACTCGCCCGTCATCGGCCATGTCGTGTCGGCTCGTTTTCTCATCACTTTAACGTTACTCTAAACGAAAAACTCAGGCCCGCCAGCCGCCCGCCGCGCCCATCCCCATAAAGGAAAACACCATGTTCACAAGGATCATCGACCCCGCCGCCGCCCCCAATACCGGCGCCTATTCACCGGCCCTGAAAGTGGGCGATTTCGTCTTCGTCTCCGGGCAAGGACCGATCGATCCACACGGCAACATCGTCGCCGGCAGCATCGAAAGCGAAGTGGCGCTTACCCTCGACAATGTCAGACGTCTTCTCGCCGCCGCCGGCGCCCGCATGGATCAGGTGGTCAAATGCACCTGCTATCTCGCCGACATTGCCGATTTCGACGCGTTCGACGGCGTGTATCGCAGCTATTTCGGCGACGTGATGCCGACGCGCACGACTGTCGCTGCAGGTCTCGCCGGCATCAAGATCGAGATCGACGCGATGGCTTATGTCGGGAAGTAAGAAGTGAAAAGGTTGACTTCCCGGCGATAGCCACTACGTTCCCCACACCATGATCACGTTTCCGAAACGTCATATTAAAGGAGCCCGGCTCGCCAAAGCCGGCCTTTCGCCCGGGCGCGCTTAACACCATTCCCGCGTCCGGGATCATCGGGCTTTTCTCCATACCGTCTTGAACATCAGGCGCGCTTTCGCGTGCCCAGGGCATTTTCCTCGTGAGCCCTGGCACGTCCGGGCGCCCGCGGAGTTTTTGCCGTGAGTTTCGTGGATCTCTTTCAAACCGAAGACATCATCCTGGATCATCCGGCGGACACCGCGTCGCTGGTGCTGGAGGCCGTAGCCCTTCACCTGGCTGCCCGCAGCGGCGCCGACATGGAGACGATCCATGCGGCGCTCACCACCCGCGAGGATGTCGGCTCGACGGCCATCGATCACGGCGTCGCGATCCCGCATGCCAGGCTCGGCTGCGTCGCAACGCCCACCGCGATGCTGATGCGCCTCGCCCGCCCGATCGAATTCGATGCCCATGACGGCCATCCGGTCGATCTCGTCTTCGCGATGATCTGGCCGGCGCTGCCGAAAGAGAGCGCGCTCATCGGCCTTGCCGAATTGTGCCGGCTCCTGCGCGAGCCGCCGCTGCTGCATTGGCTGCGCGAAGCCGCCAATCCACGCGAGGCGCGCATGCTCCTGTGCTGTGCAGCTGAGATCATCGCGTCCCGCGATGCGCGCAGCCGCTTGCGCCTGCCGCCACGCGGCACGCTGGCGCCGGTGCCGGCATGAGCGCGCCGGTCCGGCTGCAATATGGAGCGCTGCCACTCCGTCCGTCGGCCTCAGGGAGGAGCGACATATTGCTGATTACCTCGCGCGACACCGGCCGCTGGATCATACCCAAAGGCTGGCCGATGCGCGGCAAGGACGGCTGGGAAGTCGCGGCGCGCGAAGCCTTCGAGGAAGCCGGCATCGAAGGCGAGATACAAGCGCAGGCGATCGGCGCCTATCATTACACCAAGCGCCGGCCCGCCGGACGGTCGCTGACCTGTCGCGTCGAGGTCTTTCCCTTCGGCGTGGTGAGCGAGCTCAAACGCTGGCCGGAACGGCATCAGCGCCGCCGCCAATGGTTCACCGCCGTGGAAGCCGCCAGCCTCGTCGATGAAGACGAGCTCAAATCCCTCATTCTCAGTGTCGAGTGAAGAACGATGACCGTGCAGACGCCTTATTACCTGATCGACAAGACGAAGCTCACGCGCAATCTCGCCCGGATCGACGAGTTGCGCGCACGTTCCGGCGCCAAGGTGCTGCTGGCGCTCAAATGTTTCGCCACCTGGTCGGTCTTCGATCTCATGCGCCCGCATATGGACGGCACGACATCCTCGTCGCTCAACGAGGTACGGCTCGGCGCCGAAAAATTCGGCGGCGAGACGCATGCCTACAGCGTCGCCTTCGCCGATCACGAGATCGATCAGGTCATGTCGCATGCCGACAAGATCATCTTCAATTCGATCAGCCAGCTCGAGCGTTTCGCCCACAAGGCGGCGGGAATCGGACGCGGCCTGCGTCTCAATCCCGGCATCAGCTCGTCGGGCTTCGATCTCGCCGATCCGGCGCGCGCCTATAGCCGGCTCGGCGAATGGGATCCGGAGCGGATCAAAACCGTGCTCGGCCGCATCGACGGCTTCATGATCCACAATAATTGCGAGAATGGCGATTTCGCGCTGTTCGACCGGATGCTGGGCGAGATCGAGGAACGCTTCGGGCTGCTCCTGCGTGAGGTCGACTGGGTGAGCCTCGGCGGCGGCATCCATTTCACCGGCGAGGATTATCCGCTCGCCGATTTCGCGGACCGCCTCAAGCGCTTCAGCGCACGCCATGGCGTGCAGGTCTATCTCGAGCCCGGCGAGGCGGCGGTGACGAAAAGCACGACGCTCGAAGTGACGGTGCTCGATACGCTGCACAACGGCAAGGATCTCGCCATCGTCGACAGCTCGATCGAGGCGCATATGCTCGATCTCCTCATCTACCGGCAAAGCGCCAAGATCGCGCCCGATGCCGGACCCTACCGCATCATGATCTGCGGCAAGTCCTGTCTCGCCGGCGATATTTTCGGCGAGTTTGCTTTCGCCGAACGGCTGAAGCCCGGCGACCGGCTCTCGATCCAGGATGCCGCCGGCTACACGATGGTGAAGAAGAACTGGTTCAACGGCGTGCAGATGCCTTCGATCGTGCTGCGCGAGCCCGATGGCAGCCTGAATCTCAAACGCGCATTTTCATATGAGGATTATCTCGCGAGCCTGTCGTGAGCCCTCGCTAACCCCCTCGAAAGGAGGCACCCACCCGAAATGAAGAAGAACGTCCTCATCATTGGCGCCGGCGGCGTGGCGCAAGTCGTCGCGCATAAATGCGCGCAATACAACGATCTCCTGGGCGACATCCATATCGCCTCACGCACCCTCGGCAAATGCGAGGCGATCATCCGCACCGTCCATGAGAAGCGCAATGCGGTGACCGGCCGGCATCTCGCGGCGCACCGGCTCGACGCGCTCGATGTCGAGGCGACGGCGGCGCTCATCCGCGAGACCCAAAGCCAGATCGTCATCAATGTGGGCTCGTCCTTCCTCAATATGTCGGTGCTCTCCGCCTGTCTTGAGACCGGCGCCGCCTATATCGACACGGCGATCCATGAGGACCCTGAAAAAATCTGCGAGACGCCGCCCTGGTACGGCAATTACGAATGGAAACGCCGTGACGACTGCGCCGCGAAGGGCGTCACCGCGCTCTTGGGCGCCGGCTTCGATCCGGGCGTGGTCAATGCCTATGCGCGCCTCGCACGCGATGAGTATTTCGACCGGATCGAGTCCATCGACATCATCGACATCAATGCCGGCGATCATGGGCGTTATTTCGCCACCAATTTCGATCCCGAGATCAATTTCCGCGAATTCACCGGGCAGGTCTGGTCGTGGCAGAAGGGTCAATGGACGGCGAACAGGATGTTCGAAGTGGCCCAGGAATGGGATCTGCCGGTGGTCGGCAAACGCATGACCTATATGACCGGGCATGACGAGATCCATTCGCTGTCGCGCACGCTCGATGTGCCCAATATCCGATTCTGGATGGGTTTCGGTGAACGCTACATCACCGTCTTCACCGTGCTGAAATCACTGGGCCTGCTTTCGGAGCAGCCGGTGGCGACGGCGGAAGGCCAGACAGTGATACCGCTGAAGGTGGTGAAAGCGGTGCTGCCCGATCCCTCGTCGCTGGCGCCCGATTACACCGGCAAGACCTGCATCGGCGATCTGGTCAAAGGCGTGAAGGACGGCAGACCGCGCGAGGTCTTCATCTACAATATCGCCGATCATGCCGAAGCCTTCCGCGAGGTCGGCAGCCAGGCGATCTCCTATACGGCGGGCGTGCCGGCGGCGGCCGCCGCCATCCTCGTTGCCCGCGGCGACTGGGATGTCGGCAAGATGGCGAATATCGAGGAATTGCCGCCCAAGCCGTTCCTCTCACTTCTCGACGAGATGGGCCTTGCTACAAGAGTCAGGGACGAAACCGGCGACCGGCTGCTGAATGAAACAGCGGATGTGAGCGAACAACCGGCGCAATTGCGGCGCCGGGCCTGAACGTATCCATGGCCGTCCGTAAGGGCGGCCATGGAACCCGGCACGGCAATCCGGGCGGCCTTACGTAATCTCGACAAAATTTGATCTTAACCTGATATTTCGCGGGATTTACCCTTCAGGCTATAGGTTGATCTTCGTCTCCGGCTGAGGTACTTCGGCAAGAGAGACGGGGCGTTAAGAGATTAGAAGGAAGACATTGTGGCGGCACGGTTACGTCTCAAAGCCATAAGCCTGATCATTGCAGGCAGCCTTGCCGCGACGCCGGCCCTCGCCGGACCTTCACTCGTCTTCGACGCCGCCACCGGCGAAGTCATCTCGCAGGATCGCGCCGGCGAGCCCTGGTATCCCGCCTCGCTCACCAAATTGATGACCGCTTATGTCGTCTTCGAGAAATTGAAGCGCGGCGAGATGCAGCTCGACCAGAAGCTCACCGTCTCCGAGCTCGCCTCGAGCCAGCCGGCGAGCAAGGTCGGCATGCGGCCGGGCTCGACCATCTCCGTCGATCTCGCTTTGCAGATGCTGCTCGTCTATTCCGCCAACGACATGGCCTATGTCCTCGCGGAAGGCACCAGCGGCACCTATACCGAATTCGCCAAGCGGATGAATGCCGAGGCCAAACGGCTCGGCATGACGGCGACGCATTACGCCAATCCGAACGGCCTGTTCGATCCGCGCCAGGTGACGAGCGCCCGCGATATCGGCGTGCTCGCCGCGGCATTGCTGCGCGACTATCCGGAACATGCGCATTATTTCTCGCAAGCCGCGGTGACGCTGGGCAAGCGGCAATTGCGCAACCGCAATAGCCTGTTGCGCCAGATGAAGACGGCCGACGGCATGAAGACCGGCTTCGTGTGCAATTCCGGCTACAATCTCACCGCGTCCGCGAGCGAGAACGGCCGCAAGCTGATCGCCATCGTGCTCGGCGCTCCCGGCGGCAAAGCGCGCGCCGATCTCGCCGAGATGATGCTGACCGCCGGCTTCGCCAAGCCGCCGCAGCCGCAACAGATCCGCATCGGGCAGATCGCCAATATGGAGCTGGGCTCGGTGGTGCCGGCCGACATGACATCGGCCATCTGCAAGGGCAAGCCCACCGCCGTCGCCAAGGCCTCGACGCTCACCGGCTGGGGCGTTTCCTTCGGCTCCTATGACAAGCCGGAAACCGCCGATATGGCGCTGCGCGGCCGCCTCCTCGGCGTGCGCGACATGGTCGACAACTCGGTCAACGGCGTGGTGCGGGTGCCGGGCGCCAATGGCTTCAATGCCATGGTGTGGAATCTCGACCAGTCCGCCTCGCTGTCGGTCTGCTCCACCTTCCGCAAGCAGAATGGCTATTGCGAAGTGATGACGCCGGAAAGCTTCGCCTCGATCGCCGCGCTGGCGCGTGCAACCGAAGAGCGCATCCAGCCCGCCGCGGCGCAGGAAACGCCGGCGCCGAAGAAAAAGAAGAAAGTGCAGAAGAAGAAGTCGCCGTAACGATCGGCCCATGAGTTTCCCGCACATCGGCTGATCCGAAAACGCTGCATCTTTTCACCTCCAGCGCAGCTTCCGGTCTCTTGAAATCTCCGCGCGCTTATGCGCTCAATGCCCGCGGTCCGCCGTGATCTGGGGTCTTTCGGGGTGATCTACGAAATTTGCGTGGATTCTGTCGCAGGCGTGCGCGCCGCCAAGGATGCGGGTGCGCAACGCGTCGAGCTGTGCGCCAATCTTCTCGAAGGCGGCACCACGCCGAGCCTCGGCCTCATCCGCGCCGCGCGCAAGGTCGCCGGCATCGGTATCCATGTGATCATAAGGCCGCGCGGCGGCGACTTTCTGTTCAACGATGATGAATATGCGGTCATGCTGACCGATATCGCCGCCGCCAAGGCCGAAGGCGCCGATGGCGTGGTGATCGGTCTCCTGACCGCCGAGGGCGACATCGACGCCGACCGTTCAGCCAGGCTGATCGCCGCGGCGCGGCCATTGTCGGTGACCTTCCACCGCGCCTTCGACATGGCGCGCGACCCCTTCGCGGCGCTAGAGACCCTGATCAGGCTCGGCGTGGAGCGGATCCTGACCTCCGGCCAGGAAGCAAGCGTGCTCGAAGGCCTGCCGCTCATCTCGGAGCTCATCCGGCGCGCCGGTGAGCGCATCATCATCATGCCGGGCGGCGGCATCACTTCCCGCAATGTCGCGCGCATCATCGCGGCGGCGCATCCGCAAGAAGTGCATTTCGCGGCGCTCACGGCGGAAGCCGGCGGCATGCAGTTCCGCCGTGGCCATGTCTTCATGGGCGGTGAATTGCGCCCGCCCGAATTCGACCGGCTCGTCACCTCGGGCGGCATCATCGCCCAGGTGATCAAGAACACAAAAGATTGAGGAGGAAACCCTGTCCATGAGCGAAGATCTTGCGAAAACCGAATCGGCGGCCAGCCTGGCGAAGCGCATCCGCGCCAAGGAGGTCTCGCCGGTCGAGGTGCTGGACGCCGCCATCAAACGCATCGAGACGCATAATCCCAAGATCAACGCACTCGTCATCTTCGGCTATGAGGATGCGCGCAAGGCCGCCAAGGCGGCGGAGGCCGCCGTCATGCGCGGCGACAAGCTCGGCGCCTATCATGGCGTGCCGATCGCGATGAAGGACTGCTTCGACTTCAAGCCGGGCTGGGTCACCACCTTCGGCGGCATCCGCGCGCTCAAGAACTATGTGACCAACATATCCTGCATGTTCACCGAGCGCATGGAGAAAGCCGGCGCCGTCATGGTCGGCAAGACCAACAGCCCGGTCTTCGGCTTCCGCGGCACCTGCGACAACTATCTCTTCGGTCCCTCGCGGAACCCGTTCGATCTCACCAAGAACACCGGCGGCTCATCGGGGGGTGCGGCCGGCGCGGTGGCGGCGGGCCTCCTGCCCATGTGCGAAGGCACCGATGGCGGCGGCTCGATCCGCATCCCGGCCTCCTGGTGCGGCGTCTTCGGCTACAAGCCGGCCTTCGGCCGTGTGCCGCTGGTGACGCGCCCCGATGCGTTCGGCGGCAATGTCCCCTTCATCTTCGAAGGCCCGATCACCCGCACCGTCGAGGACAGCGCGCTGGCGATGACGGCGCTCCAGGGCTACGATTCACGCGATCCCTATTGCATCGAAGGCGAAGCCGATTTCATGGGCGCGCTCAAGCGCTCGATCGCCGGCAAGAAGATCGCCTATACGCGCGACTATGGCATCTTTCCGGTCGACAAGCGCGTGATCGAGGTGACCGACAAGGCGGTCAAGGCGTTCGAGGAAGCAGGCGCCCATGTCGAGGAAGTGAAGATCGACATCCCGCATTCGCACATGGCGCTGAGCGACATGTGGTGCCGGCTCATCGCACCCAAGCAGGTGGCGGCGCTCGAAGGCTTCAAGCGCGAGGGCATCGATCTCAAGCGTGATCACTACAACGATCTCCCGCCGGAGCTCTGGTACTGGGACGAGATCGGCCGCAAGCTGACGGTGAATGACTTCATCAATGACGAGATCATGCGCTCCGACGTCTTCGACGCGCTGCGCAAGGTGCTCGACCGCTATGACTATCTGGTGGCGCCGACACTCTCCTGCCTCGCCGTCGACAATGCGACGGACGGCAATACGGTCGGACCGAAGGAGGTCGAGGGCGAAGAGATCAACCGGCTGATCGGCTGGTGCATGACGTTCCTCATCAACTTCATCGGCTATCCGGCGGCAACCGTTCCGGCCGGCCTCGCGTCGAACGGTCTGCCGGTCGGCCTGCAGATCGTCGGCCGGCGTTACGCCGATGAGGACGTCTTCGCCGCGAGCGCAACCTTCGAGCGCGTCAGGCCGTGGATGGACACGTATAAGCAGGTCAAGCTGTAGGGGGAAACCTTCTCCCTCCCCGGAACGGGGAGGGTGGCGCGTAGCGACGGGTGGGGTCTCTCCGCCGAGGGGACAAATTCCATGGACGATCGCATTGCCTTCGCCCGTTCATTACGCAAGAATATGACGCAGGAGGAAGCTAAGCTCTGGGTCAGGCTCAGAGCCTGGCGCAGCAAGGGCTATCACTTTCGCCGCCAAGCGCCGATCGATGGCTATGTCCTCGACTTCGTATGCAAGTCGCACAAGCTGATCGTGGAAGTAGATGGCAGTCAGCATGGTGAAGACCGCGGGCGCGCGCATGATGAGAAGCGCGACGCGCATTTCCGCGCCAAGGGATACCGGATCGCGCGTCTATGGAATGCGGATGTCAATCAGGATCCTGATGCGGCGGCGGATACTGTGTGGGCGTTTCTGCACGGGGAAAATCCCTTTGCATAGACGGTCGGCACGACCCCACCCGGCGCTGCGCGCCACCCTCCCCACGCTTCGCGTGGGGAGGGAGAGATGGTTCACCACAGCGTGTAGCCGCCGTCGATCACGAAGCTCGCGCCGGTGACATAGTTGGAGGCATCGGAGGCGAGATAGACGGCGAGGGGGCCGATCTCGTCGGGCTCGCCGGTGCGGCCCATCGGCACCTGGCGCACGAAGGTTTCGATGACCTCGGGATGCGATTTCGACCAGACGAGATTGGGCTCGGTCATGAACAGGCCGGGGCAGATGGCGTTGACGGTGACGCCGCGCGGCGCCCAGTCGGCCGCGGTGGCGCGGGTGAAATGGATCACCGCCGCCTTGGTCGTCTCATAATGGCGCCCGCCAATGCCGCGATTGGCGATCATGCCGCTGATCGAGGCGATATTGATGATCCGGCCCTTGCCGCGCTTCAGCATCTCGGTGCCGAACATCTTGGTGCAGAGGAAGACATGGGTCAGGTTGAGATCGACGCCGGTCTGCCATTGATCGAGCGAGGTTTCCTCGATCTTGGCCGCAAGATTGCGGCCTCCGACATTATTGACCAGGATATCGACGGGGCCGGCTTCGGCGATCACGCGGGCGCAGAGTGCCTCGCAAAAGGCCGGATCGGCGATGTCGCCCGGATAGGTCCGGACCTCGCGGCCGCGCTCGCGCACCTCGTCGGCGGTCTTGGCCAAAGCGGCCGGATCACGCCCGTTAATGATGATGTCGGCGCCCGCTTCCGCCGCCGCCAGCGCAATGACCCGCCCGAAACCGCGGCTGCCGCCGGTAATGAAAAGACGCTTTCCATCCAGGCGGAAACGATCGAGCACATTCATTGGCTAAACCCCATTGAGATGTCTTGGCACCTTCATATTATCTGATAATCTAGGGCTTCCGACCTGTCGAGGCCTCTTCAAGAGGAGGACACCGAATACGTGCAGATATGCCTGTTCCGTTCCGCTCGACCGGAACTCATGGTTCAGCGGCGGCAGCCATTGCAGGTACGGACATCTTCGACAATCGTGTTTGCCAACTAAAACGACAGCCCCCAAGGGCTGAACAACAATTCGGGAGAAAACGATGAAGATACGCAAGGAAGAGGAATATCTGGTTCAGGATGCGCTGGCCAGGCAATTGCGGCAGGGCCGCATCGACCGGCGCGAATTCCTGACCCGCAGCCTGGCCGCGGGGCTTGGCCTCGCCGGCGTCGGCGCCGCGGTGAAAGGTGGCATCGGCTCGGCGCGCGCGCAGGACCGGCCGCTGACCCCCACCTTCTATCAGTGGATCCAGGATCTCCACCCGAGCATTCCGAAGGTGAATGAGAAGTTCCCCGACATCAATTACCAGATCGCGCCGGTCGAAGGCTTCGGCATCGAGCGCTTCGTGGCCGAAGCCAAGAACAAGGAAAGCACCTGGGACGTCTATGTCGGCCAGACGCCATTCGTCGAAATGACGGCGATGAAGGAAGCCGGCGTCATCGAGCCGTGGGACGATTATATCCCGAAGGACGTGCTCGACGACATGATCCCCTCGATCCGCGCCGAGAACACGATCGACGGCAAGCTTTATGGCTGGCCGTTCTTCCTCGACGTGATCGGCAATTCCTGGCATTCGGGCCTGACCACCAAGGCCGGCCTGCCGGACGCCGCTCCCGCCACCTGGGACGAACATCTCGCCAATGCCAAGAAGATCATGGATTCGGGGACGGCTCCGTTCGGCGCCACCTTCGATTCGCATGGCTGGCGCTCGCTGGCGCCGTTTGCACACAGCATGAGCTCGAATGTCTACACCTCCGAGGGCCTGTTCGACTTCACCAGCGATGCGGCGGTCGAAGCCCTCAAGCTGATGAAGAGCATCATGGCGGTGTCGCATCCCGACATCCTGCTCGAAGGCGCCTCCGACGGCGGCGTCAACGGCACGCCGGACGAAGTGGCCTTCGCCGCCCAGCGCGTCGGCTACTTCACCAAATACTTCAACGCGCCGTTGCGCATGGCCCAGAACTGGGACGACCAGAAGGCCCTGCATCTCGGACCCTTGCCGAAATTCGCCAATGGCGAAGGCTCGACGGTGTTCTGGACCACCGGCAGCGCTTTGTTCAAGCACGGCAAGAACAAAGAGAAGGCGGCCGAATACATCAAGGCGCTCACCTATGACGCGCAGATCTGGAAAGACTCGATCGCCGGCACCGAAACCAGCCATCCCGGTCAGCTGCCGCCCTACAAGTCGATCTACGCCGAATGGGAAGCCAAGAAGCCCGACTGGATGCCGGACTTCGTCTCGCTGGTGCGCGGCCAGCTCGACAAGGCCAAGGCCATCAACAACCATATCTTCGGCCTGCAGCAATTCGTGATCGGCAAACCGATCTGGGAAACCTTCCTCAAGGGCGAGGAAGCCGATCCCAAGGCGGCGCTGCAGAAGGTCGTGGACGCCGTCCAGGCCGAAATGAAGCGCGGCAAATAACTTAAGAGGCGCGGGAACCGGATTCGGGTCCGGTTCCCGTTTGCTCTAATCCGCGTATTCTGCAAAGCTTGGATTAATGGTTGAGACGACCGCTTCCGATCGGATGACCACGAGTCTGGCGCCTCAGAGCCGTTTGGCCGAGCGCTTGGCCGCCTTACGAAATACGATGAGCGCCTGGTGGTTCCTGCTGCCGGCCATCGTCTTCTTCGTCGGCTATCAGGTCTATCCGATCTTCCGCGTCCTGTGGATCAGCTTCACGGACTATGAATTCCTGTCGAGCGATCCGGCGCAGTTCGTCGGCTTCGCCAATTACATCACGGCCCTCAACGATCCCCTGATGTGGGCGAGCCTGTGGCGCGCCGCCCTCTTCACCTTGATGTTCCTGCCCGGAACGATCATTCTGCCGCTGCTCCTCGCCATCCTCATCGACAAGGTGACGAATGCCAAGCTCGCCACCTTCTATCGCGTGGTGCTGCTGATCCCGGCGGTCATTCCGAGCACGCTCGTCTTCGTGCTGTGGAAGTGGATGTATAATTACCAGGTCGGGCCGATCAACCATTTCCTGGTCGACGTGACCGGCCTCTTCACCTTGCAGAACGCACCGCAGTGGCTGGGCGGCACGCCGCTGACCTTGCCCGCCATCGCGGTGATGGAATGGTGGTGGGGCCTCGGCTATCACACGATCTTCTTCCTCGCCGGCCTCGCCGCGATCCCCAAGGACCTGCCGGAAGCGGCGCGCATCGACGGGGCGAGCGAGTGGAAGATCTTCTGGCACATCACACGCCCGGCGCTGGCGCCGATCATGATGATCCTCGTCGTGCTGCGCTTCGGCAGCGCCATGGCGGTGATCGATGAATATCTGATCTTCGGCGGCTTCAACCGCGACACGCCGACCTATACCTGGACGATCTTCATGTATGACCAGGCCTTCAAGCTCGGTCTGTGGCGCCAAGGCTTCGCCGCGGCGATCGGCATGATCGGTGCACTCGGCATGATGGTGGTGATGGTGATCCTGATCCGCATCTTCAGGCCGAAGGGATAGGACCATGAGCGACGCCGCCCTCAGCGCAAAGCCGGAACGGAGCTGGTTCGCCGAGAACAAAGCCTCGATCATCCGCCATGGCGTGATCAACATCTTCATGCTGATCATTCTGGCGCCGCTCGCCTGGGTGCTGATGATGTCGATCAAATCGCGTCCCGACGCGATGCGCGGCGATTTCTGGCCGCGCAAATTCGACTTCGGCACCTATGCCTATGTGTTCGAGAAGATCGACACGCTGCCGGTAAACTTATGGAACAGCATCTATGTCACCGGCCTCACGACGCTGTTCACCAGCATCTTCGCGATCCTCGCCGGCTATGCGCTGGTCCATATGCGGCCCAAGGGCGGCGGCATCATCGTCGCCGCTTTGCTCGTCTCGCTCTATTTCCCGACCCGCGTGGTGTCGATCATCAGCGTCTATGAGATCCAGAGCTATCTGGGCCTCATCAACAAGACCTGGGGCCTGATCCTGCCCTATATCACGCTCAACCTGGCGATCAGCATCCTCATCATGCGCAGCGTCTTCCAGCTGGTGCCGCATGAGGTGGTGGAGGCGGCCAAGGTCGACGGCGCGGGACCGGTGCGCACCCTGTGGGAAATCGTGCTGCCGATGGCGCGCAACGGCCTCGTGGTGATCTTCATCGTCAATTTCGTCACCGCCTGGGGCGAGTTCCTGCTCTGCTCGACGCTCACCAACGACCAGACGGCGCGCACCATGCCGGTGGTGCTGGCGGGCGCGCAAGGCGGCCTCGGCCAATGGTCATGGCCCAATCTCGCCGCCGTCTACATGATCGTGGTGACGCCCGGCATCATCGCCTTCACTTTCGCGCAGAAGCTCTTCTTCAAGGGCCTGATGGAAGGCGTGGTGAAGGGGTAATCCCTTGAAATTCAAGGCGATCTGTCGCCCTTCGGCACGAGCTCCATGCGTGACCGGTGAATCGCCCATGCTCCCGGTGAGCTACCACAGGGGCTGACGGCGGGCGATCCATCCCCTATATCACCGGCCCATGAGTGACATGCAGATCCTGCCCGTTTCGGTCATCACCGGCTTTCTTGGCGCCGGCAAGACCACTTTGCTCAACAGCCTGCTCAAGGATCCGATGCTGGCCAATGCCGCCGTGATCATCAACGAGTTCGGCGAGATCGGCATCGACCATCTCCTGGTCGAGCGCTCGGAGGAGAATGTCTTCGAGATGTCGTCGGGGTGCCTGTGCTGCACCATTAGGGGCGATCTCATCGACACGATGCTGAAGCTGATCGCCAGGCGCGACGGCGGCGAGCTCAAGGCCTTCGACCGCATCATCATCGAGACCACCGGCCTCGCCGATCCGGCACCCGTGCTGCATACGGTGATGAGCGAACCCGACCTTCTCAAACGCTGCCGGCTCGAAAGCGTCATCACCGTCGTCGATGGCGTCCAGGGCGAGGCGACGCTCGATGCCCATGCGGAAGCGGTGAAGCAGGCGGCCGTCGCCGACCGACTGGTGCTGACCAAGCTCGACCTCCTCACCGGTCGCGAAGGCGAGGATGCGCTTCATTCCTTGATCGGCCGCTTGCGCGCGCTCAATCCGGCGGCGCGTATCCTCACCACCCATCGGGGCGAAGCGACGGCGGCACGGCTTCTCAACAGCGGCCTCTATAATCCTGAGACCAAATCACTCGACGCCCGCGCGTGGCTCAATGCGGAGGCCTATGAGGCGGGCGAGAAGCGCCGGCGCCACCGTCATCACGGCCATCATCATCACGATCACGGGCATGAGCACAGCCATGATCATCATGACGACGTGTCGCGCCATGACGATCATATCCGCTCCTTCACCTTCGCGGATGACCGCGCCATCAGCGCCGCCGGCCTCGACATGTTTCTGGGGCTCTTGCAGTCCTTCCACGGCGCCAACATGCTGCGCATGAAGGGCATCGTGAAGGTCGCCGACGATCCTCTGCGCCCGGTCGTTCTGCATGGCGTGCAACATATCTATCATCCGCCGGTCAGGCTCGCGGCCTGGCCCGACGGCGATCAGCGCACGCGTCTCGTCTTCATCGTGAAGGATATCGAGAAGCGCCTGATCGAGGATCTGTTCAAGGCCTTCACCGACCAGATCACCGGCGCCGGCGCCTTCCACACCGACAAAACCCTATCTCTCAACTAACTGTCCGGAGACTTCCCGATGCTCAAGATGTTCGGCCTCAAGAAATGCACGACCTGCCAGAAGGCGATGGGTTATCTCGACCAGAAGAAGAAGGCCTATAACTTCAGCGACGTCAGGGAAGATCCGATCAGCAAGGACCAGGTCGCGAAGTGGTCGAAGGCGCTGGGCGGCTGGGAGAAGATGATCAACCGCGCCGGCTATACCTGGCGCGGCCTGCCCAAGGGCGAAACCGAGAATCTCACCGAGGCCAAAGCGGTAACGCTGGCGGTCAAGAATCCCTCGCTCATCCGCCGCCCGCTCATCGAGCACAGAGACGGCTCGGTGACGGTGGGCTTCTCTGACAAGGTGAAGGGATTTATCGGGTAGATTTACCCGCGCACCAGCGGCCTGGTCATGCAGGTCGGGCCGCCTTCACCTTTACGGCAGATCTCGTCACCCTTGATCACCTCGACCTTGACGCCCGCCACTTTCATGCGGCGTTCGGTTTCGGGATTGCCGGCCACCATCATCGCATGGCGCGGGCCCAACGCCAGGACGTTGCAGCCCATCGAGTCGAATTCCCTGTCCGGCACCTCGACGAAGCCGATGCCGCGGCTTTCGAGGAATTGCACCAGACGCACCGGCATCAGCGGCAGATAGACCACCGCCAGATCCTTATCGAGCGGGCTTAAGACCGACATCAGATGGAAGACGTCGCTCTTGCCCTTGTAATGCGGCAGGTCGAATTCGAGAATCTCGACATCGCCGCCGGCGAGCTTGCGCAATTGGGCGACGCCCTCGCGGTTGGTGC
Organism: Taklimakanibacter albus; assembly: GCF_016595235.1. Lineage (GTDB taxonomy): Bacteria > Pseudomonadota > Alphaproteobacteria > Rhizobiales > Aestuariivirgaceae > Taklimakanibacter > Taklimakanibacter albus. The sequence goes on from NZ_JAENHL010000003.1 coordinate 27,057, forward strand.
GGTAGCCGATGCCGGCGAGCAGCGTATGGCGGTCGATCCAGACGAGATCGCCGCCTTCGACCGAGCCCGGCCCTTGGATCTCACCGGCGATCGGAATGCCCAGGCTTTCGAGATGGGCGCCATTGACGGTGGCCTCGCGCCGCCTTTGCGGCTTGCCCATGAAAGGCCTGACCAGACCCCGGGGCGTCACGATCAAAGCGTCATGGGTATAGATCGAATCAAGCGTCAGCCCGTCGCCATCGGGAAGGCCGATGACCTCGGCGCCGGCCGCCTCGAGCACCCGCGTCACCGCGGCGAATTCGCGGTTTGCCTCGGCGAGGTCGGGCCGCGAGTGATAATTGAGCGGCTTCCATTCGGCATCGAGCCGGTGATCGTCCTTGAAGGCGGTGGCGGGGCCGCGCACCGCGACCTTCTTGAGTGAACCCCAGTTGTTGAAGGCGCCGAAATCGTAGCTCATTTGTGCCGGATCCTGAAAATATGACGGCCGTCGCTCGCCTCCTGCGAGAGGAGCTCATGGCCCTGTTCGTTGCAGAAATGGGGAACGTCTATGACGGAAGCGGGGTCGGTGGCAATGAGCCGCAAAATCTCACCGGATTTGAGGCTCTCCAGGCGCTTGCGGGCTTTCAGCACGGGAAGCGGGCATAAGAGTCCCGCCGCGTCGAGTTCATGATCGGTCATGTCATGGTGGGTCATGGGGGCGCACTATAGCGAGCCCGGCTTCGACCTGCTATGCCGGTCCGCCTGACGGGAGGTGTTCGACATGCCGCTGATGACCAAGCTTGCCCAGACCGGACGGGTCGAGGCGCTGCTCAGGAATCCGGACCGCAAAACCGGGCTGGAAAAATCGCGCACCGATGGTTTTGTGCTGCGCTTCGACGGCATCGAGGGCGATTGCCATAGCGGGCTGACGCGCCCGGCCGATGTGCGCACAATCAAGCAATATCCGCGCGACACGCCGATCCGCAATGTGCGCCAGCTCACTCTGCTGTCGGTCGAGGAATTGGCTGATATCGCGGCGATCATGGAGATCCCGGCCGTGAAGCCGGAATGGGTCGGCGCCAATGTCGTGACCTCCGGCATAACCGATCTCACTTTGCTGCCGCCCTCCTCGCGGCTGCAATTCCCGTCCGGCGCCACCATCGTGGTCGACATGGAGAACGAGCCCTGCCGCTATCCGGCCGACATCATCGCCAGCCATAACCCTCAGCAGAAGGTCGGCTTCGTGAAGGCGGCCAAGCACAAACGCGGCGTCACCGCCTGGGTCGAGCGCGAGGGCGCCGTGGCGCAGGGCGATCAGATCACCATCTGGATCCCGCCGCAGCGCCTCTATGGCGCCGCCACCGCGTGACGATGCGGGACGACATTGCCGGCTGCATCCTGGCCGGCGGGCAATCGCGTCGCATGGGCGAAGACAAGGCCCAGCTGGTGCTCGACGGCGTAGCGTTGCTCGATCTCGCCATCGATCGGCTCAGGCCGCAGGTTCCGACATTGATCGTCAACCGCCATGACCTGAAGGTGCCTGTCGATACGCACGGGCTGCCGGTGGTGACCGATGCGGCCGGCGACCATCAGGGCCCGCTTGCCGGCCTTCTCGCGGCGCTCGACTGGGCCGGGCGTCACGGCTTCACGTCCGTCGCCACCGTCGCGGTCGACACGCCGTTCTTCCCGCGCGATCTGGTGACGAAGCTCGCAGGCGCAGCGCAAGGCCTCGACATGGCGGTCGCCAGCTCGGGCGGAAGACTGCATCCGGTCTTCGGCCTGTGGAAGGTGACGCTGGTCCCCGCTTTGGTGGACTTCATCCAAGGCAGCCGGCGCTCGATGCATGACTGGGCCCTATCGCATGGCGCGGGCATCGCGGAATGGTCCTCTCTGCCCTATGACCCGTTCTTCAATATCAACACGCCCGACGACATGGACATGGCGCTCAGGCTGCGTGGCGAGTTTCAGCCATGACGCAAAGGATCATCGGCGTCGCCGGCTTCAAGAATGCCGGCAAGACCACACTGGTCGAGAAGCTGGTGCACGAATTGACCCGGCGCGGCTATCGCATCGCCACCGTCAAACATGCCCATCATTCCTTCGACATCGATCACGAGGGCCGCGACAGCTTCCGCCACCGCGCCGCCGGCGCCAGCGAGGTCGCGGTGGTGTCGCGCCAGCGCTGGGCGATCATCCATGAATTGCGCGATGAAGAGGAGCCGTCCTTCGCGACGATCCTCGCCAAGCTCTCGCCTTGCGATCTGATCATCGTCGAAGGCTACAAACATGGCGACCACGCCAAGATCGAGGTGCGCAATCTGGCGCTCGATCATCCGAAGCTCGCCGGCGAGGACGGAAGCGTCGTGGCGATCGCCGCCACGGGTCCGGTGCCCGACGCACCGGTGCCGGTCTTCGACCGCGACCATGTCGAAGCGCTCGCCGAATTCATCATCACCCGCATGGAGCTCGACCCGAAATGACGCCCGACGACGTGATCGATTTCTGGCTCAAGGCCGGTGAAGAACGCTGGTTCACCAAGAATGTGGCTTTCGATGGCCAGCTGTCGGTGCGCTTCAAGGAGGCCTTGGCCAAAGCCCGCGACGGCGCCTTCGATCACTGGGCGGAAACGCCCAAAGGCATGCTGGCGCTGATCCTGATGCTCGACCAGTTCTCGCGCAACATCCATCGCGGTTCACCACTGGCTTTCGCCGCCGACAAGAAAGCACTGGCGCTCGCCAGGCAGGCGGTGGCGCGCGGCGATCATCTGGCCTTCCCGGCCCCGCTCGCCATGTGGTTCATCATGCCTTTCGAACATGCCGAGGATCTCGATGCGCAAAGGCGCTGCGTGGCGCTGTTCGCGGCGCGCGATCCCAGCGACATGGTCTATTGGGCAACGCTCCATCTCGAGATCATCGAACGTTTCGGACGCTTTCCGCACCGCAATGCCGTTCTGGGCCGGAAGTCGACGCCCGAGGAACTGGCGTTTCTGGCGGCGGGCGGGTTCAGCGGGTAACTTCTTCACCGGCCGGCTTTTCCGTGTTTCAGTTGACAAACTGAACCGATTCAGCTCACTCTGACGCCAGGCAAGGGTCGATGGGTGAAGGCATGCTGAAGCATTTGGGATCGACGATTGCGATCGTCCTCGGTCTGATCATGATCGCCGCGATCGCAGCGCAACCACAGAGCTCACTCCCGATTGCAGGAGCGGTCACCTTGTTTGGCGCCCTGGCCTATCGGTCGTGCAAACGCCGGGGCTTAGGCGAGGTCCCATCGACGGCGCTCCGTAAAGGGCTGGAGACCGCCGCCCTGGTTGCGGCGGTTCTGGTCATTCTGCTCCAGGCTGACCTGAAGCGGCGCCTCATCCTCGATCCCGTCCCCAATATTCTGCCGATCCTCTGGGCGCTGGTGGCCTATGCCATCGCCCTGTTCAGGAAATATCCCGCTTCATTGGCCAAAGGCTGAGGCGGTGTTGTCAATCCGGTGCAAACTGGTCTAGATAGGCCTTGCGCTTCAACCAGGAGGGGAAGGGCGATGTTGCATCAGCACTTCCAGTGCAGAACTCGTGGACCTGTTTCCGCCCCGCGCTCGACGTCGCGGGGCTGACTGAGGAACGCATCGCCGTCTCATCGTCAGCCTTTTTGGGCACAGCCCGTTGTGCCGCCCTGACTTGATGAGACTGCAATGTCCCTACTCTCCGCCAAAGACCTTTCCCTGACCCGCAGCGAGCTCCTGTTCAGAGGACTCAATTTCTCCGTCGCCAAAGGCGACCGCCTCGGCCTCGTCGCGGCAAACGGGCGCGGCAAATCCTCGCTTCTGCGCATCTTGGCGGGCGAGGAAGACGCGACGACAGGAACCGTGACACGCATGCGCGGCCTGGTCGTCGCCTTCGCCGCGCAGGACGTGCCCGCACGTCTCCTGCCTTTAAGCCTCCATGACGCGGTCAGCGACGCGCTCGCCCCCGAGGTCGCCGAAACCGAGAGCTGGCGGATCGATGTCCTGCTCGATGATCTCTTCGTGGACGAGGCCATCAGAGGCCGCGCCGTGGGCAGCCTGTCCGGCGGCTGGCAGCGGACCATGCTGCTGGCGCGCGCAGCCGTGGTCGAACCCGATCTGCTTCTTCTGGACGAGCCCACCAACCATCTCGACATCGGGCGGATCGGCGTGCTGCAACGGTTTCTCCTCGCCTTGCCGCGCGACTGCGCGGTGATCGCGGCGAGCCATGACCGCGCCTTTCTCGATGATGTCACCAACCGCACTTTGTTCCTGCGCCCGGAGGACAGCGAAGATTTCTCGCTGCCCTATTCCCGCGCCCGCGAAGTGCTGGACGAGCGCGACGCGGCGCGCGATCGTCAGTATGAAAACGACATGCGCAAGGTCAAAGCGCTCCGGCAGCAGGCGGCCAAGCTCAAGAATATCGGCATCAATTCCGGCTCCGACCTGCTGGTCGTCAAGACCAAGCAACTGTCGGAGCGGGCCGACAAGCTCGCGGAAAAAGCCCGGCCGGCGCATCAGGAACGCTCGGCCGGGGCGATCCGCCTGACCAACAGCGGCACTCATGCCAAGGCGCTGGTGACGATCAACGATACGGCGATCACGACACCGGACGGGCGGGTGCTGTTCCGCACCGGGAGACTGTGGATCGAAAACGGCGATCGGATCGCTGTGCTCGGCGCCAATGGGACGGGCAAGACCCGGCTGGTCGACAGGCTGCGCGCGGCGCTTGAGGGCGAGGATCCGCAGATAAGAGGTGCCGCGAGCCTCAAGCTCGGCATGTCCGATCAAGCGCTGGCGCAACTCGATGGGTTTCGCACACCCTGGGAGGCGGTCAAGCGGTCCAGCGACCTGACCGACCATCAGGCGCGGGCGCAGCTCGCCGGAGCGGGGATCAGCATCGACGCGCAGTCCGCCCCTCTCGCCAGGCTCTCCGGCGGCCAGCGGGCGCGGCTGGCGACGCTGCTGCTGCGGCTGGCCGAGCCCAATTTCTATCTGCTGGATGAGCCGACAAACCACCTCGATATCGAGGGGCAGGACATGCTGGAAGGCGAGCTGATCGAGCACGGCGCCGCCTGCCTTCTGGTCAGCCACGACCGGGCCTTCGTCAGCGCCGTGGCGACGCGGGTTTGGGTGATTTCTGGCAAGAAGCTGGTCGAGGTCGACGACCCCGGGCCGATCTTCGCCCAGCTGCTGGCGGGGTGATCATGCCAAGGAGGCGAATGACGGTATCGACGGTCATTCCCCTGGCCCCGCGTAGCGGGGCGAGGTAAATCCCGGTACCTCGCAAGATGCGTGTATCTGATAGGGGCTTTCGCCGGGATGACGGAGTTTGGCGAGGAAAGGCCTCGTGTCGGAATCGGCTCGCCCCTGGTCGTTCCATCTCACGACCGTTGAATCAGGCTCACTAATGTGCCCCAATCGGATCGAAGGACACTCGAGGAGTCAACATGTCGGCGTTCCCCGAAAAGGCGAAAGTTGTCATCATTGGGCTGGGCGGCATCGTCGGGGCCTCCATCGCTCATCACCTGATCGAGCGCGGCTGGGACGACATTGTCGGCATCGACAAGTCCGGCGTGCCGACCGATATCGGGTCGACGGCGCATGCCTCCGACTTCTGCTACACGACGAGCCACGATTACCTGTCGGTCTGGACGACGCAATACTCCATCGATTTCTATGAAAAGATGGGTCACTACGCCCGCATCGGCGGCCTCGAAGTGGCACGCACCGGCCATGATGTCTGGATGGAAGAGATCAAGCGCAAGCTCTCCTCGGCCAAGGCCTTCGGCACCCGCGCGCATTATGTCTCGCCGGCCGAAATCAAGAAGCTGTTCCCGCTGATCGAGGAGGATCAGGTGATGGGCGGCATGTTCGATCCCGATGCCGGCCTGGTCATTCCGCGCTCGCAGACGGTCGCCGGCAAGCTCATCGATGCGGCGGAGAAATCCGGCAAGCTGAAAGTTTTCGGCCATACGCCGGCGACCTCGCTCATCGTCGAGAAAGGCCGCATCAAAGGTGTCGTCACCCATCGCGGCACGATTTTGGCCGATCATGTCGTCGTCTGTGCCGGAATCTGGGGCCGGCTGATCGCCGCAATGGTCGGCGAGGACCTGCCGGTGATGCCGGTCGATCATCCGCTGTCCTTCTTCGGCCCGTTCAACCAGTTCGAAGGCACGGGCAAGGAGATCGGTTATCCGCTGCTGCGCGACCAGGGTAACTCCGCCTATATGCGCGACACCGGCGATCCCAAGACCGCCGAGGGCGGCCAGATCGAATGGGGCTATTACGAAGAGACCAATCCGCGCCTCTGCCATCCGCGCGACATTCTCGAAAAGAGCGAAGCGCGTCTGTCGCCCTCGCAACGCGATCTCGACATGGAGCAGATCATCGCACCGCTCGAGCGCGCCATGGCACTCACCCCCATTCTGGGCGAGCTCGGCTATAATGAAAGCCATTCCTTCAACGGCCTCTTACAGGTGTCGGCCGCTGGCGGCCCGTCCTGCGGCGAGAGCCAGAAGGTGCGGGGCCTGTGGTATTGCGTCGCCATCTGGGTGAAGGACGGCCCCGGCTACGGCAAGCTCATCGCCGACTGGATGACCGACGGCCGCACCGAGATCGATCATGCCTCGATCGACTATGCGCGTTTCTATCCGCACCAGCTCGGAGAAAAATTCATCGAAGGCCGCACTTTCGAGGCGGCCCAGAAGATCTACTATCCGGCGGTGCATACGCGCGAGCCCTATGCGACGGGGCGCAATGTCAAGCATTCGCCCTTCTATGAGCGCGAGAAGGAGCTCGGCGGCTATTTCATGGAGCTCGGCGGCTGGGAGCGCGCGCATGGTTATGCCGCCAACGAGCATCTCCTAAAAAAGTACGACAACCGCGTGCCGGTCCGCGAGAATGAGTGGGACAGCCGCCATTTCTGGCGCGTCTCCAATGCCGAGCATCTGGCGATGAGCGAGGATTGCGGCATCGTCAATCTTTCGCATTTCCACATGGTCGACATCGAAGGGCCCGACCATGTCGAGCTGCTCGAATGGCTCTGCGCCGCCAAGATCGGCGGCGACGGCAATGTCGGCAAGGGCATCTATACGCATTTCCTCGATGACGAGGGCATGGTGCGCGCCGATTTCACCGTCTTCCGCATGGCAGACCGCTGCCGTCTCGTGAACGGCGCCGATGCGGGCCCGCGCGACTTCCACTATATGCGCCGCGTCGCCGCGGATCGTGGCCTCGATGTCACCATCACCGACACGTCGGAGAAATATGTCACCATCGGCATCTGGGGGCCGAATGCCCGCGCGACGCTGAAGAAGGCCGTCGCCGATCCGGCCGGCCTCGATCCCGAAAATTTCCCCTTCGCCGCGATCAAGCAGATCGAGATCGCGGGCAAGAAAGTCACCGCCTTCCGCATCTCCTATGTCGGCGAGCAGGGCTGGGAGCTGCATATGAAATATGAGGATGGCCTCGCCGTGTGGGATGCGCTGCGCGCCACCGGCGTGATGGCCTTCGGCGTCGAGACCTATGCGAATTCGCGCCGCATGGAAAAGAGCCTGCGCCTGCAGAATGCGGATCTCCTCACCCAATATAATCTCATCGAAGCCGATCTCGCCCGCCCGAAAGTCAAGGACGCCGATTTCCGCGGCAAGGCGAAACATCTGGAATACAAAGCGCGCGCCCATCAGCCGGCGATGCTGTGCACGCTGGTGATGACGGAGAACACCGACAAAAAAGGTGTGAAGCGCTATCCCCTCGGCAATCTGCCGGTCATGGATCCGCAGACGGGCGAGGTGCTGGTCGATGCGCTGGGCCGTCGCTCCTATACGACGTCCATCGCCTTCGGCCCGACCATCGGCAAGAATATCGCGCTCGCTTATCTGCCCTGGGCCTATTGCCAGGAGGGCCGGAAGCTCCATATTGAATATTTCGCCGAGACCTATCCGGTCGAGGTCGCGAGCATCGGCTACAAGCCGCTCTACGATCCAGAGAATCTCAAGCCCAGGAGCTGAGCCGGCACAAGTTGGAACGCATTGTGCTCAAGTTGCTCAGGCGACACCTGAGTATCAAAAATGATACCGGGCGTGAATTGCATAGCACGTCTCCGCTTATCGAAAGCCTGACGTAACTGGCGCTTATACGGAGCTTTTTCTGAGCTTCGCGCCATCTCGCCGGAATCGCTCAGGATTCTTCGATGCAACCGTTATCGATGCGCGAGATTCAGCTTGCGCATGCCGCCGCCCGGCTTTTCCGCTGTAGAAAATTCTGTTTGCCGCCGCATCCCTTCGACACCACGTCAAGGAACGTAATGCCTTTGTTCCATGACCTTTAGTCAAGAGGATATCGCCATGCGGAAAACAATCATTGCACTGACGTTATTGACCCTCCCGCTACTCGGTGGCGCGGCACTCGCCGCGAGCGACAGCGGTATCGTGCGTTCGGCCGACACGCGAACCGGTATGCTTCAGCTCGCCGACGGCGCCAGCTATTATGTGCCCAACCGCCTGACCTTGAGCCGCCTGCAGAAAGGCGACACGGTGCGTGTCCAGTTCGAACGCCGTACCGGCGCTGCCGTCGCCAATGACGTGGTGCGCACCGGCCGCTCGCAAGCTGCCGTGCCGGTCGTGACACCGACGCGCGATACCGCCAATGTGAAGAAGAACTTCGCTATCGACAGCGGCATGTGCAAGGTCACGGCGACCAGCAATCCCTGTTACATCGGCGCCCAGTAACCAAGACTCGTGCCGTCGTCTGGTCAGGGCATCGTCGCCTGCAGGAATGAGGCGAGGGCCAGAACGCTGGTGCCCAGATAGACGGCGGCGCTGCACCATCTGGCGAGACGCGTGAAGCGGGCGCTGCGAAGGCGCTTTTGCGCAAGCCGCGCGATGAAGATCACGCAAGCCAGATCGAAGACGAGGCTCAGCACCACATAAAGCAGGGCCAGCAGGCCGAGTTGGCTGACCAGCGACTGGCTCGCCTGGACGAACGGCATGAAGAACGCCGAATAGAAGAGCAGCGCCGTGGGGTTGCTGACGGTGATGGCGAGGCCATCGATGAACGGCCGCGAGGAGAGACGATGCATCTCGCTTTGCGCCGGCTCGGTGGCGCGCAGGACCGTGTCCGCGGCGAGGCAGGCGAGATAAGCCGCGCTCGCCAGCGAGAACCAGGGGAAGAAGTCACCAAAGAACCGGCTGGACAGCAGGAAGGACAGGCCCAGCAGCCCGACCAGCAACACCTCGCCGAGCCCGATGCCCAGGACCGTGCGCAAGCCCACGACGTGGCCGCCATTGAGCGTGTTGCCGACAATGATGGCCATGACCGGCCCCGGCGTGACGAGCAGGATCGTCGTCGCCAGCAGGAAGGCGCTGATGGTCTGCCAATCCATTGAGTGAGATCTCCGATGTTCGATTGTGGAAGCACGGCGCTCAATTGGGATGGCATTCCTTACCGGGAGGTCAGGCGATCGCCTGTGGTATTTGTCACAAGATGGGAATTTTCTGATCGGGTGATGAAGCCGGCAATCTACCGTCATCCCGGCGAAAGCCGGGATCCATTGAGGGCTCTCAATCGTGAAGCGGACCGCCCAGATTGCGCTTATGGAATGGCCCCGGTTGCCGCCGGGGTGACGGGAAGCGTGCCTACAGCTTCCGGAGCCACACGCTGTGGATGATGTGGTCGGCGCCCTTGCGCAAAATGAGATCGGCACGCTGGCGCGTCGGCACGACATTCTCGCGCAGGTTCACGAGATTGATCGTCTCCCAGATGCGGTTGGCGGTGGCGCGTGCTTCCTTGTCGGTGAGCGAGGCGTAACGATGGAAGTAGGATTTGGGATCGCGGAAGGCGGTATCGCGCAGTGAGAAGAAACGCGTCACATACCAGTCGTGAATGACATCCTCGGCGGCATCGAGATAGATCGAGAAATCGAAGAAGTCGGAGATGAAGGGAATGATCTTGCCATCGCGCGGCGGCCGTCCCGTCTGCAGCACGTTCAGCCCTTCGACGATCAGAATATCCGGCTGGTCGACGGTGACGCGCTTGTCCGGCATCACATTGTAGGTCAGGTGCGAATAGACCGGCGCCGTCACATTGCGCCGGCCGGCCTTGATGTCGGAGAGGAATCGCAAAAGCGTCGGCAGGTCGTAGCTTTCCGGAAAACCCTTCCGGTTCATGATGCCTTCGCGCTCGAGAATCTCATTGGGCAGCAGGAAGCCGTCAGTGGTGACGAGATCGACCTTGGGATGATTGGGCCAGCGCGCCAGGAGACGCTGCAGGATACGCGCCGTAGTGCTCTTGCCGACCGCGACGCTGCCCGCCATGCCGATCACATAAGGCACCTTGGTGCCCTCGGCATGGAGGAACTTGCCGGTGGCGCGGAACAGCTCCTGGGTGGCGGCGACATAAAGATTGAGAAGACGCGACAACGGTAGATAGATCGCCACCACCTCGGCCAGATCGATGCGGTCATTGAGGCCGCGCAGTTCGTCGATATCGGCCTGGTCGAGCGTCATCGGCGTATCGGCGCGCAGTTTCGCCCACGCATTGCGCTCAAAATGGCGGTAGGGCGAGATCTCGTCGCGCAACGAATCCATCGGTTACACCTGCTTGCGGCTTGCCTTCTCGGCGATCCCCGACGTGCCGACGCGCTTTTCGAGCTCGCCCATCACATCGGCCAAAGGCAGGCCCGAAACTTCGAGCAGAACGACCAGATGATAGAAAAGATCGGCGGCCTCGAGCTTGAGATGGTCGCGATCACCCTTGACGGCGGCGAGCGCGGCTTCGATCGCCTCCTCGCCCACCTTCTTGGCGCATTTCTCGATGCCCTGGGACAGGAGCTTGGCGGTGTAGGAAATTTCGGGCGACGCTCCCTTGCGAGCGGTCACCGTGTCGGCGAGCTCGGCCAGGACGTCCAGCCGGTGGCGTAGTGGGTCTGTCATGTTCCGGTCCCTGCCTGGAGTCTTATCACTTATGCGAGCCGCATGGGAATTCCCCGTTCGGCCATGTGATTTTTGGCCTGGGAAATTGTGAATGTGCCGAAATGGAAGATCGAGGCGGCCAGAACCGCGGTGGCATGGCCGTCCCGGACGCCCTCGACCAGATGGTCGAGCGTGCCGACGCCGCCCGAGGCGATGACCGGCACCGGCACACTGTCGGCGATGGCGCGCATCAGCGCAATGTCGAAGCCTTTGCCGGTGCCGTCGCGGTCCATCGAGGTGACGAGCAATTCCCCGGCGCCCAGCGACACGACCTCCTCGGCAAAGGAAATCGCATCTATGCCGGTCGGATTGCGCCCGCCATGGGTGAAAATCTCCCATTTGCCGGGCGCCACCTCTTTGGCGTCGATGGCGACGACGATGCACTGGCTGCCGAATTTCTCCGCCCCCTCGCGCACGAAGCCGCGATTCTTAACCGCGGCGGTGTTGATCGAGACCTTGTCGGCGCCGGCGAGCAGGAGCTTGCGGATATCGTCGGTCGTGCGCACGCCGCCGCCGACGGTCAGCGGCATGAAGCAGGCTTCGGCGGTGCGGCTCACCACGTCGAAGATGATGCTGCGGTTCTCATGTGTCGCGGTGATGTCGAGGAAACACAGTTCGTCGGCGCCCGCCTTGTCATAGGCCTTGGCGATCTCGACCGGATCGCCGGCGTCGCGCAGATTGACGAAATTCACGCCTTTGACGACGCGGCCGTCCTTCACGTCGAGACAGGGAATGATGCGGGCCTTCAGCATCAGGCGGCCTCGGCGATGAGCTTGAGGGCCGCCCGCGCATCGAGACGGCCGTCATAAAGGGCGCGGCCTGAAATTGCGCCTTCGAGAATGGCGCAATCGGGGGCGAGCAGGCGTTTGATATCGTCGATAGAGGCAAGCCCCCCTGAAGCGATGACCGGAATATTCACGGCATGTGCCAGAGATAGTGTCGCCTCGATATTAAGTCCCTTCAAAACCCCGTCGCGATCGACATCGGTGAAAATGATGGCGGCGACACCGGCATCGGCGAAACGCCGCGCCAGATCGATGGCGGTCAATTCCGAGGTCTCGGCCCAGCCTTCGACCGCCACCTTGCCGCCCTTGGCATCAATGCCGACGGCGATGCGGCCGGGAAAGCGCCGGCAAGCATCCTTGACCAGATCGGGGTTGCGCAGCGCAACGGTGCCGAGGATCACCCGCTTGATGCCACGGCCGAGCCAGGTCTCGATCATCGCCATATCGCGGATGCCGCCGCCCAATTGCACCGGGATCTTGATGGCGGCGAGGATCGCCTCGACGGCCGGGGCGTTCACCGGCTTGCCGGCAAAGGCGCCGTCGAGATCGACGAGATGCAGCCAGCGGAATCCCTGCGCCGCGAAATCGCGCGCCTGGGCGGCCGGGTCGTCGTTGAAGACGGTGGCTTCGGCCATGTCGCCGAGCTTGAGGCGCACGCATTGGCCGCCTTTGAGATCGATGGCGGGAAACAGGATCATGGGCGCCATTTCAGGAAATTGGCGATCAGCGCCAGACCGAGGGCCTGGCTCTTTTCGGGGTGGAACTGGCTGCCGGCGATATTGTCGCGGCCGACAAAAGCGGTGACGGCGCCGCCATAATCGGCGGTGGCGATCAGCTGCTCACCGTCGCCCGGCGCCAGATGATAGGAATGCACGAAATAGGCATGCAGGCCTTGCGCGCCCAAAGTGATGCCGTCGAAGAGGGCATGCGGCCTTACCGCATCGAGCGTGTTCCAGCCCATATGCGGGATCTTGAGCGCGGAATCGGACGGCTCAATCACTTTTACATCGCCCTTGATCCAGCCGAAGCCCTTCGTCTCGACATGTTCGAGGCCACGCTCGGCCATCAATTGCATGCCGACGCAGATGCCGAAGAAAGGCTTGCCGCGGGCGACTTCGCCTTCGAGCGTTTCCCACATGCCGGGCACGGCTTTCAGCCCGTCATGGCAGTCGCGGAAGGCGCCGACGCCCGGCAGCACGATGCGCTCGGCCTTGCGTACCCGATCAGGGTCCGATGTCACCAGGATCGTCGCCGATGAGCCACCATCGCGTACCGCGCGCTCGAAGGCCTTGGCGGCGGAATGAAGATTGCCGGAGCCGTAATCGATGATCGCGACGTCGCTCATGTGCGGCTCAGTCCCGGGAAGATGAAATCGGGCTCCGATGATTTCCAGTTGCGCGACAGGCCCGGCGCCGGCGGGACTGGCGGCGGCGGTGGTGCGCTTTGCACCTGCAGATCGGCCGCGCTGAAGAAGCGGATCTCCGCCTCTTCGAGATCATCGCCCTGGACGAGGCCCACTTCCTCATAACCGCGCCTGGCATAGGTCCAGCGCAGCAGGTCATTGGCCTCGAAACCCATGATGATGTTGATCGCCAACCCGAAGATGAGCCGCATCGCCTCGCCGAAACCCAGCGCCTCGGCGACGGCCCAGATCAGCAACTGCGCCGCGACGGCGATGAGGAGGACGACCCACATGCCCTTGGCGGCAAGCCAGAGCAGCGGGAAGACGAGCGCCCACCGGTTGAAACCTTCGCGCACGAAGACGACGTCGTCGGCGCCGCGGCCCTTTTTGTTATGGGCGGTCCACCAGGCCATTATTTGCTGAGCGAGCCTTTGGTCGAGGGAATGCGGTCCTTCTGGCGCGGATCGATCTCGATCGCCTCGCGCAGGCAACGCGCCAGCGCCTTGAAGCAGCTTTCGGCTATGTGATGATTATTGTCGCCATACAGCGTCTCGACATGCAGCGTGACGCCGGCATTCATGGCGAAGGCCTGAAACCATTCGCGCACCAGCTCGGTGTCGAAGTCGCCGATCTTCGGGCGCGAGAACTCGACCTTCCAGATGAGATAGGGCCGGCCCGACACGTCGATGGCGGCGCGCGTCAGCGTCTCGTCCATCGGCAGATGGAGGCTGGCATAACGGCGGATGCCTTTGCGGTCGCCAAGCGCCTTGGCCACCGCCTGGCCGAGCGCGATGCCGGAATCCTCGGTCGTGTGGTGGAAATCGATATGGAGGTCGCCCTTCGCTCTGAGCTTGATGTCGATCAGCGAATGGCGGGCCAGCTGCTCCAGCATATGGTCGAGAAAGCCGACGCCGGTCTTGACGTCATAGGCGCCGGTGCCGTCGAGCGCGACGCTCGCGGCGATCTCGGTCTCGGTGGTCTTGCGTTCGATGCTGGCCTTGCGCATGGCCCTTAACCCCTTGTTGCGGCGGCTCTCTTAGCAGGTGCAGCAAGCCAGTGCCACCCTTTCGCTGCCCCCCGGTTAACCTCATTTTGCCCTGCGCGCTCCCTTGTCGCCAAAGTCGGGGGACTTTGGCGGGAAGCGCGTGCCGGCCTTTTCTTACGCCCCTCCAGGGCTTACATGACGGCCAGCCGGGCCCCCAGGCCTGAGACGGATGACGAAAAGGACTGATATGAGCGATCCCCAGCAGTGGCACGGCACGACCATTTTGAGCCTCAGGAAAGGCAACCGGGTGGTGATTGCGGGCGACGGCCAGGTCTCGATCGGCCAGACGGTCATCAAGTCCAATGCCCGCAAGGTCAGGCCGCTCGCCGGCGGCTCGGTGATCTCGGGCTTCGCCGGGGCCACCGCCGACGCCATGACGCTGTTCGAGCGGCTCGAGGCCAAGCTCGAGCAATATCCGCTGCAGCTCACCCGCGCCTGCGTCGAGCTCGCCAAGGACTGGCGCACCGACCGCTATCTGCGCCGCCTCGAGGCCATGATGATCGTCGCCGATGCCCAAGTAAGCCTGGTCCTGACCGGCACCGGTGACGTGCTCGAACCCGAGCGCGGCGTCATCGGCATCGGCTCGGGCGGCAATTATGCGCTGGCCGCGGCGCGCGCCCTCATCGATACCGACATGGAGGCGGAAGCGATCGCCCGCAAGGCGATGGCCATCGCCGCCGAGATCTGCGTCTACACCAACAACAACCTGACCGTCGAAAGCCTGGCATGCTGACACGCGCCGATCTCGATGAGGCCGTGAGGAGCGGCATCATCACGGAAGGCCAGGCGGCGGCCTTGCAGGAGCTGCCGGCGAGACGACACGCGGCGCGCCACAGCCACGCGCTGAGTGACGAGCGTTTCGTGTTCATGAAGAACTTCAACGAGTTCTTCATCACGCTCGGCATCGTGCTCTTGAGCATCGGCCTCTTCGTGGCCGACAGCACCTTCTTCGGGCTCGGCGCGGCATTTCCGGTCATCTTCATCGCGCTGATGTGGGCGCTCGCCGAATTCCTGACCCGCAAGCACAAGCTCACTCTGCCGAGCATCGTCCTCGCTCTGCTCATCGTGCCGGGCATCGCCTGGTATCTCCACGCCGCGATGAGTACCGGCAGCGACGAGACCGGATGGCGCGGCATCCCGCAGGATCTGATCATCCCGCTCGCGGCGAGCCTTGCGGCGCTTCTTTTCTATCTGCGCTTCCGCCTGCCCTTCACGCTGCTGCTGCTCGCCGGCAGCCTGGTGGTCGCCTTCATCGCCGCCTATGCCCGGTACTTCGACTCCTCCTCCGAGCCTGTCAGCTACGGGCTGGTCCTGTTCACCGGCCTCGCCACGCTGGCCGCAGCGCAATGGTACGACATGTCGGACCGCGAGCGCCTCACACGGCGCGCCGATTGCGGCTTCTGGCTTACCCTCATCGCCGCACCCCTGATCGTGCATCCGATCGCCGGACTGATTTCCTCGGGCGCGGAGATGACGGCGCAGACGAGCCTCATCACCATCGCGGTGGTGATCCTGTTCACGCTGGCCGCCCTCATCATCGATCGCCGGGCGCTGCTCGTCTCCTCGCTCGCTTATCTGGGCGGCGCCATGGTTTATACGTTCACCAGCCTCGGCGGCGAGCAGAACGCGCTGTGGATCACGCTTCTGCTCATCGGCGCCAGCGTCATCCTGCTGGGCGTCGGCTGGCAGCGCGCCAGGCGCGCCGTGATGTCTTTCATCCCCTCACTCCTCACCCAATATCTGCCTGTCGTCAGAAACTGAGTAATCCATGACCGACTTTTCTCCCCGTGAAATCGTTTCCGAGCTCGACCGCCATATCGTCGGCCAGAAGGACGCCAAGCGCGCCGTCGCCATCGCCCTGCGCAACCGCTGGCGGCGCAAGCAGCTCGAGGGACCCTTGCGCGAAGAGGTGATGCCCAAGAACATCCTGATGATCGGGCCGACCGGCGTCGGCAAGACCGAGATCGCGCGCCGCCTCGCCAAGCTCGCCAATGCGCCCTTCATCAAGGTCGAGGCGACGAAATTCACCGAGGTCGGTTATGTCGGGCGCGATGTCGAGCAGATGATCCGCGACCTCGTCGAGGCGGCGATCGGCATGGTGAAGACCGCGCGGCGCAAGGACGTCGAGGCGCAAGCCCATATCAATGCCGAAAACCGCGTGCTCGATGCACTGGTCGGCGTCAATGCCGCGGAAGCGACACGCGACAGCTTCCGCAGGAAATTGCGCACGGGCGAGCTCGACAACAAGGAGATCGAGGTTCAGGTCGTCGATTCGCCCGCCGTGCCGAGCTTCGATATTCCGGGCATGCCGGGCGGTTCGGCGAGCGTCATCAATCTCTCCGACATGCTGGGCAAGGCCTTCGGTCATCGGCTCAAATCCAAGCACATGACGGTGAAAACGAGCCACGAAGTGCTGCTGGCGGAAGAAAGCGACAAGCTGCTCGACCAGGACCAGATCACCCAGGAGGCGATCGACGTCACCGAAAACAACGGCATCGTTTTCCTCGACGAGGTCGACAAGATCTGCGCCCGCTCCGAGCGCCAGGGCGCGGATGTGAGCCGCGAAGGCGTGCAGCGCGATCTCCTGCCGCTCATCGAAGGCACGACGGTGTCGACCAAATATGGACCGGTCAAGACCGACCATATTCTCTTCATCGCGTCGGGCGCCTTTCATATCGCCAAACCTTCCGACCTGTTGCCGGAGCTGCAGGGCCGCCTGCCGATCCGCGTCGAGCTCAAGGCGCTGACGCGTGACGATCTCCGCCGCATCCTCACCGAGCCGGAAGCGAGCCTCATGAGACAATATAAGGCGCTGCTCCTCACCGAAGGCGTGACGCTCGATTTCAGCGACGACGGCATCGACGCGCTCGCCGACATCGCCGCCGAGATCAACGCGTCGATCGAGAATATCGGCGCCCGCCGCCTGCAGACGGTGATGGAGCGGGTGCTCGATGATGTCAGCTATTCAGCGACCGACCGCTCCGGCGAGACGGTGAAGATCGACAAGGCCTTCGTCGAGAAGAATCTCGGCGACCTCGCGCGTAATACGGATCTGTCGAAGTTTATTTTGTAGTTGCTTCTCTTCAACTCCCCCTTCTCCCGCAGGGCGGGAGAGGGGGAAAATTCGGGGAGGGTAAGCTTACTTCTTCTTCTGCTTCTTGCGGTTCAGCACCGCGAGCAACTCCGTGAGCTCTTTCGGATCGAGATCGGAAATGTCGTCCGCCAGGCGGTTGGCGAGCTCGGTCGCTTGCGGCGCCAGGCCGGACGTGTCGATGACGACGCGCGGATGTGAGATGCGGGCGAGCTTTACTACATCCTCGGCTTCATCCCAGATGATGTTGAAGTAGCTGATGATGCGCTGAAGCAGATGCCAGCCGGGGCGCCCGCGTTTGCCATGCTCGAGGGCCGAGAGATAGGCACTCGACACGCCGATCGCCTCCGCCATGTCCTTCAAGGTGACATTGCGCTCAGCCCTGAGCTTGCGCATGCGCTCGCCGAAAGGCGTCATCGCATACCTTTCTCCTTCTTGCGCAACTTCACATAATAGGCGCCGCCACCGCCATGGCGCGGATGGGCCGGCTGGAAGCCGGCGATATGCTGGCGGAAGCGCGGCTCGTGAAACCATTCCGGCGCCAGGCGGCGCAAGCGGCCCTGGCGCTCGGGCGCGTGATAGGTATCGGAGCCATGCAGCGTGTGGCGCGCAAAGGGCGACGCGCCCTTGCCGGTGATGACGAGCACGAGACGCAGGCCTTGCGCGCGTGAATCGACCAGGAAGTTCAAGAGCCGCTCATGCGAGCGTTCGATGCCGGTGCCATGCAGGTCGATACGCGCCTCGATCTCGACCTGGCCGCGGGTCATGCGCCGCTCCTGGCGCCGGTCGAGGCCGGTGATCGGCGGCGGCTCGTGGCGGTGCGCCGGCGGTCGCGCGATCGGCTTCGCGGGTTCGGCGGATTTGGACTTGGCTTTCACCGCGGGCGCCGGCGGCTCGGCCTTCGGCGGCGCTTTCTTCTTTGCCCTGGCCTTGTGGAGCGGCTTGACGGTCCGGGCGACATCCTCCCACAGCGCATAGTCGGGCGGGAGCTTGCGGGTCATTGCTTGCCGAGGAGCCTCTTCGCCAAAGGCTTGGGCAGCAGCACGATCATGCGGCCGGGGCTTTTCATATGGCCGGCGGTGAGGGCGGCATCTTCGCCGGCACCCCAGAAGACATCGCCCCGGGCGTGGCCCTTGATGGCGGTGCCGGTATCCTGCGCCACCAACAGGCTGCGGAAGGGCGTCAGCGTGCCGCTCTCACCCCTGGGCGCTTGCGTGTCGAGCCAGACCGGTGTGCCGAAGATCCAGAGAGAGCGGTCGATGGCGAGCGAATGATAGGGCGTCAGCGGCACCTTCTGGGCGCCGGGGGGCCCGAGCTTCAGATCCTCCGCCGTCACCTGTCGGAAGAACACGAAGGATTTGTTCTCCCACATGAGGGCGCGCGCGTCCTTGGGGTTCTTCCGCATCCAGGCGCGGATCGCCTGCATCGACACGTCCTCGCGAGGGAGGATGCCGCGTTCGACGAGGAGCCCGCCAATGGCGGTATAGGGCAGGCCGGTCTTGGCCGCATAACCGAGCCGCATCAGCTTGCCATTGGGTAGTCTTACGCGCCCCGAGCCCTGGACCTGGATGAAAAAGGCGTCGGCCCAGTCCTTGAGCCAGACCAGCTCGAGGCCGCGGCCCTTGAGTGCGCCCTCCTCGATTTCGCGCCGGGTGAAATAACCGTGCGGCGCGCCGTCGACCATGCGGCCGTAAGCGAGCCCCAACTTCTTGGCGGCGCGGGTGTCGAAGGCAACGAGATCGTCGGGCCTGGCATAGACCGGCACCTTGTAGTCGCCGCCGGGCTTCAGGCTGCCTTCGGCTTCCGGTTCATAATAGCCGGTGAACAGGCCTTGCGGCCGTGCCGGGTCACGCACGATCAGCGGCGTGAAGGTTTCCTCGAAGAAGCGGCGCGGATCGGCGCTCGCTTTCAACTTGGAGCAGACGGCGAGCCAGTCGCGCCTGGTGCCGCCAAAGACGACCTTGCGCTGAAAGGCGCTTCCGCTCGCCTCGATCTCGGCGCAGGAGCGTTTGAACGTCGCCAGCGCCTGGCGGTGGTCGGCCTCATGCCAGCCGGCGATGCGGTCGAAGGAGGTCGGTTCGAGAATCGGAGCCGCGGCGCTCATGATCGACGAGATGACCACAAGCACGGCGGAACTCAAGAGGACATTAAGCTGGCGCATCGGCTTGTCCGAAAAACCGTTTCACACTTTTCGGGCCGATGAAGTCATTCTTGCGCATCGGCTTATCCGAAAAACCGTTTTACACTTTTCAGGCCGATGCTTAGCCCAGCTCGTCCGTCGCCACCAACTTCCAGTTGGGATCACGCGAGGCGGTGTCGCGCTCGAAGGTCCACACATCGGTGACCTGGCGCACCTGCTTGGGGTCGCCCTCGATGACCTCACCCGCCTTGTTGAGCGTGGAGGAGATGAATTCGGCGACGAAGCGCAGCGTGATGGAGGCCTTCTTGCCTTTGAGATCGGCATTGGCGATTTCAGCCTTGTCGATGCCGACGAAACGCGATTCGAGGACATTGCCGGCTTTCTCGCGATCGTCGATCGCCTTGGCGAAGCCTTCATAGACATCGCGCGCCAGCAGGTTCTTGAGCGACTGACGGTCACCTTGCGCGAAAGCCGTCACCACCATCTCATAAGCGACCTTGGCGCCGTCGACGAAGATACGGGTCGAGAAGTCAGGGTCGGTGCCGGCGATCTTCTCCAGGCCCTTGGCGACGGGGGACTCGGCCTCGGCATAACCCGACCAGACGGGCTCCACCGGCTTCTCCAGGCCCAGATGTTCGGGCGCGTTCTCGCGCTGGGGCATATTGATGACATTGCCGTTCGGTTGCGGCTTTTCGGCGCGGCGTTGCGCGGCATAAGGATCGAGAGGCGGACGCTCAGTGCCGGTCCGCTTCCCCAGGACCGACCGCAGGCGCAAAATGACCACCACTGCAATCGCAAGGATCAGCAAATTGAGTGGATCAAAAGCCTGATTCATCATTTCGGCGGGTCTTTCCGTCTGGCATAAATTGAAGTCTGGGTCGTTGCCTCCTTATATAGGAGGGCTTGGGCACGGTCCAAAGACCGTAGTCCTTTCAGTTTCCTACAGGTTTCAGGTGATCAGAACCATATTTTTTGTCCTTTTTGCGCTGGGGCTGTTCGAGCTGTTCCTGCTGGTTAAGACCGGGCAGTGGTTCGGCGCCTGGTTTCCCGTCCTGGCGGTGATCCTGGGCTTCATGGCGGGCGGGGTGACCATCCGCCATACCGGCATCAAATCCCTGAACGAGATCGCCCAGGCCAGCCGCACCGGGCAGACCGGCGCTCAGGCGGCGATTGGAGGAATCCTGGGCTTTTTCGCCGGTGTCCTGTTCATCCTGCCGGGGCTGTTATCCGACGTGGCGGCGATCCTGCTGCTCATTCCGGTCAGCCGGCGTCTGGTCGAAGCCTATATGGTCCGCAATGGCGTCCGCCAGAACCGGGCTCCGGGCTCGGTGGTGATCGATGGCGAGGCGGTCGAAATCATCGACGACCGCCTGCCGCCCCAGGATAAGAACGACAACTCCCCCTGGAGCCGGTAGTGCCGGAAAGCTTGCGGCCCCTCGGACATTCATGATAGCTGGCGGGCCGACATCCCCTTCAGGAAAGGCATGACAGCCCATGGCCAAGACGCCAAAGAATCCGGCCGCCAATTCGACCAATGGCGGCGCGCATGACGACGAGGCGACCGAGGCAGCCGCCGCGCCGGAAATCGGCACGATCGATCTCGAGGCGACGACGCCGCAGGCAGGTGCTCAGCCGTCGATGCGCATTCTCGGCCAGTATTTGAAGGATCTGAGCTTCGAGAACCCGAATGCACCGGCCTCGCTCGCGCCGCAGAAGACGCAGCCCGAGATCAGCATCGGCATCAATGTGAATGCCCGCAACCTGGCGCCCAATGATTTCGAGGTCGAGCTTCACATCGACGCCAAGGCGACGTCGGAAGGCAAGGTCGTCTTCGCCGCCGAGCTTCTCTATGCCGGTGTGTTCCGGATGGAGAACTTCCCGCAGAACATGCTGCATCCGGCCGTGCTCATCGAATGCCCGCGCATGTTGTTCCCCTTTGCCCGCCAGATCCTCGGCGAGGCGACGCGCAATGGCGGCTTCCCGCCCCTGATGCTCGACCCGATCGATTTCGCCGGCATGTATCAGAAGCGCATGGCCGCGCAGGCCAACCAGGTCACGGCCTGAGCCGACCGACCACAACATCTTCCGTGTACTGAGTTAAATTCGTGAAAGCCGGACAGCCCTCCTCGCAAGGGGAGGGCTGAACGTATCAATTCAGAATTTCGTTCCACATCGCCTTATCGCCAAGCTCGGCAAGGAGCGCTTTGTGGGCGGCGATCTCGGCTTCGGTGAGCCGGCTCGGCAAGGGATGCGGCCTCGCCCTGACAATGCCTTGCGGCGTGATGGCGGCGGCGCGGGCCGTCATTGCGATGGCCGACAGCGAAAGTGCTGTCTGGCGGCCGCCGATCAATTCCAGATAGACATCGGCCAGCAATTCCGAGTCGAGCAGCGCGCCGTGCTTCTCGCGCTTCGAATTGTCGACGCCATAACGTTTGCACAGCGCATCGAGGCTGTTCGGCCCCATCGGATGCTTCTGGCGCGCCAGCGCCAGCGTGTCGATGACGCGCTCGGGCAGGATCGAGGGGCCTTTGACGCGCGCCAGCTCGGCATTGAGGAAGCCGACGTCGAAGGCGGCATTGTGGATGACCAGGCTCGCGCCATCGATGAACTCGATGAATTCCTGGGCGATCGCGGCAAAGACCGGCTTGCCGCGCAGGAACTGTGTCGACAAGCCGTGAATGGCCTCGGCATCGGGCGGCATGTCGCGCTCGGGATCGATATAGTGATGGAAGGTCTTGCCGCTCGGTATGTGATTGACGAGCTCGACGGCGCCGATTTCGACGACGCGGTGGCCTCTCGAATGATCTATGCCGGTGGTTTCGGTATCGAGGACGATCTCGCGCATTGGGCTCGAATCACTCAGGTTTAAGCTCGGCAATTATACGCCGGACCTGAGCGCGGGCGTGATCGAAACCACGGTCGCTGTCCACAATGAAATCAGCGCGGGCGCGTTTTTCAGCATCGGGCAGCTGACGCGCCAGAATGCTCGCGAATTTCTCTTCCGTCATGCCGGGACGCGCCAGGACGCGCTCACGCTGCACGGCTTCGGGGGCGGAGACGACAACGATCTTGTCGACGTCGCGATAACGCCCGGTCTCGAACAGCAGAGGAATATCGAGGACCGCCAAGGGCGCCTTGCGCCGGCGCGCCTGACTCAGGAAGTTTTCCTGCTCGGCCCGCACCAACGGATGCACGATGGCTTCGATCTTCTTGAAGTCGTCAGGGTGGCCGGCGAGATGGCGCGCCAGTTTCTGCCGGTCGATCGCCCCATCGGTGATGACAGCGGGAAAGGCATCAGCGATGGGTGCCACCGCGGCGCCGCCTTTTTCATAGAGCTGATGCACTACGGCGTCCGAATCCGCCACGGGTACGCCCTCCTCGGCGAACATCCGGGCCGTCGCCGTCTTGCCCATGCCGATCGATCCGGTGAGACCGATGACGATCATCGCCGGTAGCCGGGATCGATGTCGCGGGCGACCAGGTCATAGAGCTCTTCGGTCACTTCCGGCCGGGTGCCGAACCACAGATCGAAGCCGCGCACCGCCTGGTGCAGCAACATGCCGAGGCCCGGCACGATGGCGTTGCCGCGGGCCTTGGCGCGCTGGAGCAGATCCGTCTCGAGCGGCGTGTAGACGATGTCGGTGACGAGTGCTGTTTTCGGCAGATTGTCCAGGTCGACGGTGAGCGGCGGCTGCCCGGTCATACCGAGCGACGTCGTGTTGATGAGGAGATTGGCGTGCCGCAGGATTTCGGCCGCTTCCGTCCAGTCGCGCGGCTCTACCTTCGCTCCGAAGTCGCGCTGGAGTTCCTCGGCCTTGGCGCGGGTCCGGTTGGCGATGAGGAGGCGCGCCGCGCCGGCATCGATGAGCGCCCCGACGAGCGCGCGGGTGGCGCCGCCGGCGCCCAGTATGACGACCGTCTGGCCCTTGGCGCACCAGCCGGGATGGCCGGCGGTGAGGCTGGCGAGGAAACCTTCACCATCGGTGCTGGTGCCCCAGAGCTCGCCGTCGCGGGCGAAGACGGTGTTGACGACGCCCAGTCGGGACGTGGCCGCATCGGCCGTGCCCACGGTGCGGAAGGCGGCCTCCTTATGCGGCAAAGTGACATTGCAGCCGGCGAAACCCTGGCCAATGAGGCCTGAGAAAAAGGCGGGTAGCTCCTCCGGCTTGACCGGGATGCGCTCATAGCTGCCTTCGATGCCATAACGCTTGAGCCAATAGCCGTGAATGATCGGCGAACGCGAATGGCTGATCGGCCAGCCGATGACACAGGCTTTCCGGGTCATGCCGGCAATACTCCCTTGCGCCGCAGGAAATCGAGCAGCGGCAGCAGCGGCAGGCCCAAAATGGTGAAGTAGTCCCCCTCGATCCTGTCAAAGAGCTGCGCGCCACGGCCCTCGAGCTTGTAGCCGCCGACCGATGTCGTCACGTCCTGCCCCACTTCGCGCAGATAATCGGTCAGGAACGCCTCGGAGAAGTCCCGCATGGTCAGGCCGGCCTGGCCCAGATGCTGCCAGGCGATCTTGCCGTCCTGGGCGCAGCACAGGGCGGTTTCCAGCACATGCCGACGGCCGCGCAGATCGGTCAGTTGACGGCGGGCGGTTTCGACCGAATCTGGCTTGTCGAAGGCCCTACCTTCGAGATTGAGGACTTGATCCGCCCCAATCACCAGGGCGCCTGGATATCGATTCGTCACCGAAACGGCTTTTGCGGCAGCCAGTTTTAGCGCCAGATCTCCAGGAGATAGCCCGGGGGATTGTCGTTTCAGCTCCGTTTCGTCCACCTCCGGCTTCACGGACTCGAAGGTAATACCGGCCTTGGCCAGCAGCTCGCCGCGGATCCGGCTGGTCGAGGCCAGGATCAGTTTCATGAATCGGAGCCCTTCGCCTCGTGACGCTCGCGCATCAGATTGATCACCGCGGCGGCGGTTTCCTCGATCGAGCGGCGGGTGACGTCGATGATCGGCCAGCCATGGCGGGCACAGAGCTTGCGCATATGAGACAGTTCGGCAGCGATCGACTCCTGATCGACATAGTCGGTCTCGCCCTGCTCGTTCATGGCGAGCAGCCGGTGCTTGCGGATCTGGGCGATGCGCTCGGCACTGGCGATGAGGCCAACAACCAGCGGCCGCGTCACGGTTTCGAGTTCCTTCGGCGGCGGGATATTCGGCACGATCGGGATATTGGCGGTCTTGATGCCGCGATTGGCGAGATAGATGCTGGTCGGCGTCTTGGAAGAACGGCTGATGCCGGTCAGCACCACATCGGCCTGATCGAGATCCTCCGCATGCTGACCATCGTCATGGATCATGGTGAAGTTCAACGCATCGATACGGCGGAAATACTCCGCGTTGAGTGCATGCTGGCCACCGAGCTGCGGTCGCGACTGGGCGTTGAGATATTGGGCGAGGCTGGCGATGACGGGATCGAGAATCGAGATGCAGGGTATGGTGAGCTCGCCGCATCTTTTCTCGAGCTGCGCCCTGAGCTCGGTGTCGATCAAGGTGAAGAGCACGACACCAGGCTGGCTTTCGATCTCGGCGAGAGCGCGCGACAACTGTTTCGGCGTCCGCACCAGCGCATAGATATGCTCGACCGGCTGATAGTCGGCATAATAAGCCATGGCGGCGCGCGCCACTGTATTGAGCGTTTCGCCCGTCGCGTCCGAGATCAGGTGCATGTGGAAAAATCTAGGCGAGGACACTGGAGCGCCGGTTACTCAATTGTGGATAAGATGGGCTCGGTTAAGACCCTGGAAAGGTTTCTATCATTTAGTCCAGGATGTAATCCACAGTTTCGCCACGAAGAATTCAGGTGGCTCATTGTGTGGAGAAGCGTGCTCCTGTTGAAGAGACCGCAACATTCTGTGGACAAATTCCGCAGGCTTCCCGCAACGCCTTGAAATACTTATATTATTCTGACCGCGCTGTTTTATGCCGACGGCCTGGATAGTTGTGATAACACGTCGCGGTTGGCAAGGGCTGGGCAAGATCGTTATTCATGACTCTCGGCCCCCATCATCCTAATCAGAATCTATTCTCTTCTTCTTTATTGGTATGTACTCATGAGTCATTCGGCACTGCTCGACGTCTTGAAGGGAAGGAAGCCTTCCCGCCGACCCGTGTGGTTCATGCGCCAGGCCGGACGCTATCTTCCGGAATATCGGGAAACGCGGGCCAAGGCCGGATCGTTCCTGAAATTGTGTTATGCGCCGGAGCTCGCCAAGGAAGTCACACTGCAGCCCTTGCGGCGCTACGATCTCGATGCGGCGATCGTCTTTGCTGACATCCTGGTCGTGCCGCAGGCGATGGGGCTGGGTCTTGCCTTTGCGGAAGGCGAAGGGCCGATCGTGGAGAAGATCACCGGGGCCGAGCGGGTCAATGCGTTGCGGCCGCTCGATGAAGCAGATGAGGTGCGTCTCGTCTGCGAGACGGTGCGTCTGGTGAAAGCGGAACTGCCTGCCGATATTGCGCTCATTGGGTTTTGCGGCGCGCCGTGGACGGTCGCGAGCTACATGATCGGCGGCGGCGGTGAAAATGGACGGGAAGCGGCACGGGTCGTGGCGGCGGCGAGACCGGATTGGTACGCGGAACTGATGGACCGGGTGATCGAGGCCTCAGCGACCTATCTGGTGCGGCAGATCGATGCCGGGGCGGATGTGGTACAGATCTTCGATTCCTGGGCGGGAGACTTGCCGGGCTATCTGCAGGAACGGCTGGTCGCCGAGCCGATTGCGGCGATCATGGAAAAGGTACGCCGGCAAAGGCCAGGCGTGCCGATTATTGTCTTTGCGCGGGGCGCCGGGGCCGGACACAAGCGGATCGGTGAGATCACCCAGGCCGAATGCTTAGGGATGGAAACCTCGATGCCGCTCGGCTGGGCGCGGGAAGTCCTGAGTCCGGCGCATGTGATCCAGGGCAATCTCGATCCGCTGCTGGTCGAAGCTGGCGGCAATGTGCTCGAGGAAGGGGTGAGGCTGGTTGCCGGCGCCTTGCCGAGAGAGCGTCATATCTTCAATCTGGGGCATGGAATGCGGCCGGGAACACCACCTGCACATGTCGAACAGGTGGTTAAGGACTTGCGCAGGCTGGATGGGTGACTATCTATGGCGTATCTCTGGCTCAAGGCGTTTCATATCATCGCGATCGTGGCCTGGATGGCCGGCCTGTTCTATTTGCCGCGGCTGATGGTCTATCACCGCCGGACCGCAGTCGGCGGCGAGACGTCGGAGATCTTCAAAACCATGGAGCGGCGGCTGCTCAAGGCCATCATGTATCCGGCCATGGGCCTGTCATGGCTGCTGGGTCTGGCTTTGATCTGGGTCACGGATGCGCTGGCTTATCCAAGCCTGTGGCTGGTGGTTAAGCTGCTGGCCGTAGCCGCCATGACGGGTTTTCATCTCTGGTTGGGGAGTTTCGTCAAAGCCTTCGCGGAGGACGAGCGGCCGCGGGACGAGCGGTTCTTCCGGCTCATCAACGAGATCCCGACCGTTCTCCTGATCGTGATCGTGATCATGGCGGTGGTAAAGCCGCTGTAAAATTAATAGTTTCCAAGGAAGCCGGATTTTGTTAAAGGTCCAGTGAAGCATTGACCGGTTCAAGGTTCCCCCCTCAAAGAACCGGCAGGATTCTTCTCCAGAATCAGCTCCCTCCCTCACCCGCCGGGCCGTTGTTTAAAACCCGGCACCTCAACACCCGACATGTAGTCAACGCCGCCTGAGCGGCGTCTATGATAACCCCCCATGACAAGCATTTCAGAACTCAAAGAAATTAAACTCCATTCGCTCAAAGAGAAAACCCCGGCCGAACTTCTGGTGATCGCCGAAGAACTGCAGGTGGAGAATGCGAGCGCGCTCCGCAAGCAGGAGCTGATGTTCGCTATCCTCAAGAGCCTCGCCGCGCGCGATGTCGAAATCATCGGCGAAGGCGTCGTCGAGGTGCTGCAGGACGGCTTCGGCTTCCTGCGCTCACCGGACGCGAATTATCTCGCCGGTCCCGACGACATCTATGTCAGCCCGAGCCAGATCCGCCGCTTCACCTTGCGCACCGGCGACACGGTCGAAGGACAGATCCGCAGCCCGAAAGACGGCGAGCGGTATTTTGCCCTGCTCAAGGTCAATACGATCAATTTCGAAGATCCGGACAAAACCCGTCACAAGGTCCATTTCGACAATCTGACGCCGCTTTATCCCGATGAGCGGCTGGAAATGGAAATCCAGGATCCGACCCGGAAAGACTTCTCGGCCCGCGTCATCGACATCGTGGCGCCGATCGGCAAGGGCCAGCGCGGTCTGATCGTCGCGCCGCCGCGCACCGGTAAAACGGTGCTTTTGCAGAATATCGCCCAGTCGATCACCTCCAATCATCCGGAATGCTATCTGATCGTTCTCTTGATCGATGAGCGGCCGGAAGAAGTCACCGACATGCAGCGTTCGGTGAAGGGCGAAGTGATTTCCTCGACCTTCGACGAGCCGGCGTCGCGTCACGTGCAGGTTGCCGAGATGGTGATCGAAAAGGCCAAGCGCCTGGTCGAACATGGCCGTGACGTGGTCATTCTGCTCGATTCGATCACCCGCCTAGGCCGCGCCTACAACACTGTTGTGCCTTCATCGGGCAAAGTGCTGACCGGCGGTGTCGACGCCAATGCGCTGCAGCGGCCGAAGCGTTTCTTCGGTGCGGCACGCAATATCGAGGAAGGCGGATCGCTGACCATCATCGCAACCGCGCTGATCGATACCGGCAGCCGCATGGACGAAGTCATCTTCGAAGAGTTCAAGGGCACCGGCAACTCGGAAATCATCCTCGACCGCAAGGTTGCGGATAAGCGCGTCTTCCCGTCGATCGACATTCTGCGGTCGGGCACGCGTAAGGAAGAGCTGCTGGTCAAGGGCGATCTTCTCAAGAAGACCTACGTCCTGCGCCGCATCCTCAACCCGATGGGTACCGTCGACGCGATCGAGTTCCTGCTCGACAAATTGCGCCAGACCAAGACCAATGGCGACTTTTTCGACTCAATGAACGCCTAGGAGCGCCAAAGCCTCTTCGACCTGCTCGACTGTTTCTGCCGGGGCGGCACAGACCTGTCCCCGGCAGAGATAGGCCCGTGTTTCCGATCCCGATGATTTATGCCGGGCCGGATGTGTGGCCGGCAAAGTTTCGGGGTCATCAACCCACTGTATGATGGCGTTGGTGCCGGCCGCCGAAACAAGACGGCGGAAGCGCGGATCGGCGAAAGGATCGCCGGCCTTGCCGCTCATGACGATCTGCACCGGATCGGCGAGGACCGTGAAGGCCTCGATGAGGCTTGCATAACCAAAGGGATTGCTGATCGCCTCGGCCGCGAAAGCGCGGTGGATGGCTTGCGCCTTGTCGAGATAATCAGGATTGCCGGTGAGATGGTGCAGGCCTGTGAGATTGCGGAGCATGACACCATTGGCATTGGGCGTCGCATCGTCGTGGCCTTGAATGCCGCGATGAATGAGGCCGGCTTCGTTGGAAGCGAAAGCGAAGGCGCCGCGTTTGGCATCCCAATGATGAGCAATCATGGCGGCACAGAATTTCTCAGCCGTAGCGAGATGATCGCCGCCGGGGGTTATGGCGCCGAGCGCGAGTGCCGCGGTGATCAGATGCGCATAACCCTCGGCGGTTGCATCGTAGCGCAAACGGCCATCGCGCCACGAATGATGAAGCCGGCCGTCGCGCCAGTGATGGGCAATGATGGCGGCGAAGGCGGCGCGCGCGGTTTGCGCCCAGTCGGGCCGCGCGAGGAGAAGAGCCGCGTCAGCCAAAGCGGAGATCATGAGCCCGTTCCAGTCGGCCAGAACCTTGTCGTCATAGCCGGGCGGAATGCGGTTCTTACGCTGAGCGAAGAGGAGATCGCGTGAGGCAGCGAGCTTGTTCTCGTTGTCCGGATCGAGGAGCGCGAGGCTGCTCAGGCGGTTGAGAATGATATGGCCTTCCCAGTTGCCGGACGATGTGACGTCATAGGTCCTGGCGAAGAGGGTGTAATCTTTCTCGGGGAGAAGGCGGGCAATTTCGTCGGCGGACCAGACATAGAATTTGCCCTCCTCGCCCTCCGAATCGGCGTCGTAGCTGGCGGCGAAAGCGCCGATGGGCGTCGTCATTTCGCGCAGGACGAAGCCGATGGTCTCCTCGATTCGGACACGGAACAGAGGATTGCCGGTGCGGCTGGCCACCCGCGCCATGAGCGAGACGAGTTGGGCGTTGTCATAGAGCATCTTCTCGAAATGCGGGACGAGCCAGAGCGGGTCGACCGAATAACGGGCGAAGCCGCCGCCCAGATGATCATAGATGCCGCCCTGGCAAATATGAGTGAGGGTCGTCGTGACCGCGTCGGCGAGACGAGGGTCGCGGCTGTGCTCGGCCATGGTCCAGAGGAAGGAGAAAAGCGAGGCTTGCGGAAATTTGGGGGCGCCCTTGAGACCGCCATGCTCGAAATCTATAGCGCGCAAAAAGACCTGAGCGGCGTCCTGAGCGAGCTCGAGCGAGAGATGGGCCTCGTCGGTGGGCCGCGCCGGCTCGCGGTTGAGGGCCGAGAGAATGGCGGTGGCGTTGGTCTCGACCTTGTCGCGCTCATCGCGCCAGATGCGGGTGAGCTCCTTCAGCACATAACGGAAGCTCGGCCGGCCATAGAGGGATTCCTTCGGGAAGTAGGTTCCGCCCCAGAAGGGATGCCCGTCGGGGGTGAGGAACATGGTGAGCGGCCAGCCGCCCTGCTCGCCCAGAGAATGCAGCGCTTGCATATAGAGGCGGTCGACATCCGGCCGCTCCTCGCGATCGACCTTGATCGCGACGAAATGGGCGTTCATGAGTTGGGCGGTCTCGTCGTCCTCGAAGCTCTCATGCGCCATGACATGGCACCAGTGGCAGGCGGCGTAGCCGATCGAGAGGATGACCGGCTTGTCTTCGGCCTTGGCCCTGGCGAAGGCGGCATCGCCCCAGGCCATCCAATGGACGGGGTTGTCCTTGTGCTGGAGCAGGTAGGGGCTGGTTTCGTCTTTAAGGAGATTGGCGGATAATGGGGTCATAACCCTATGCTACCCTTTTGAGGCAGCAAGGAAAACCAGCCGGAAGGCAATAGTGTCGATTCGAATCCGAAATGAGTGAAAGTAGTACCATATTCGCACTTTCTTCCGGCAGCGGAATGGCCGGTATCGCGGTCATCCGGCTGAGCGGCAAAGCTGCTTTTGCAACCGTTACGAGTCTGACTGGAGTCCTACCCGCGCCGCGCAAGGCGGTGCGGCGGACCTTCCGTCATCCCGACACCCGGGAAGCCCTGGATGACGGGCTGCTGGTTACCTTCCCCGGCCCCCATAGCTTCACTGGGGAGGATGTCGCTGAATTCCATCTGCATGGCAGCCTGGCGGTGGTCCGGGCGATGCTCGATGTGCTGAGTGGTATGGCCGGACTCCGGCTGGCGGAACCGGGTGAGTTCACCAAGCGGGCCTTCCGCAATGACCGGATGGATCTGGTGGCGGCGGAAGGCGTCGGGGATTTGATTCGGGCCCGAACCGAAAGACAGCGCAAGCAGGCGCTCCATCATGCGTTGGGTGGCGCCTCACAAGTGATCGAGGGCTGGCGCCGCGACCTCATCGCCACACTGGGCCGGGTCGAGGCGGCGGTGGATTTCGCCGATGAGGCCGATGTCGCCCAAGCGACGGTCGAGGATGTCCGGCGGCGCCTTGATGATCTCATTTCCCGGATGCGGACAGCCCTGGCCGAGGCTGACCGGGCAGCCTCCCTGCGGGATGGGCTCAAGGTCGTCCTGGCGGGATCCCCCAATGTCGGCAAGTCCAGCCTGCTCAACCGGCTGGCCCAGCGCGAGGCCGCCATCGTGTCGGCCATACCGGGAACCACCCGTGACGTGATCGAAGTGACGATGGAGTTCTCAGGCGTGCCGGTCATCCTGACCGATACGGCGGGTTTGCGGCCGGAGACCGAGGACGAAATCGAGCGGATCGGCATGGACCGGACCAGCCGGGAACTCGCCAGTGCCGATATCGTGGTCTGGATAAGTGCTCCGGAGGACCGGTCCGGTCCGCCTGCGGAGCTCGATTCGGAGACGTTATGGATCGAGAACAAGAGCGATCTGGCCGGGAACTCACCCGAGGGGACAGGCGCGCAATACCGGATTTCGGCCAAAACCGGCGAAGGTATGGCCGGGTTCTTCGCCGCCTTGGAAGAGCGCGTCTTGCGGATGGCGGCCCACGCCGAGTCGGCGGTGTTGATTCGGAGCCGTCATAAGCAGATCAGCAGCTCGTGCGTGGAAAATCTTCTGCGCGCATCTGCTCAGTCGGCGGATCATCTCGAGTTGATGGCCGAATCCTTACGTGCGGCGGCTTACGACATGGGCAGATTGACGGGACGTATCGATGTCGAGGACATTCTCGACTCGATTTTCCGCGACTTCTGCATCGGTAAATGAATCGTTAATTCGATTCGCCCTCTAAGCTACGGATGAGTCACGCGAAGTTTCGCTTAACCTTGTTTCACGTGAAACCGGTGGATGAGTTTTGACCTTTAGCACGGGATTAAGTATTGAGCGGCGCATGAGCACGCATTTCGATGTCATCATTGTCGGCGGCGGACATGCCGGCTGCGAAGCCGCGGCGGCGGCCGCGCGCCTTGGCGCCAAGACCGCGCTGGTGACTCATCGCTTCGCCACGATCGGCGAAATGTCATGCAATCCGGCGATCGGTGGCCTCGGCAAAGGCCATCTGGTGCGCGAGATCGATGCGCTCGATGGCGTGATGGGACGCGTCGCCGATCAGGCCGGCATCCAGTTCCGTCTCCTCAATCGCTCGAAAGGTCCCGCCGTACGGGGACCGCGCGCACAAGCCGACCGCAAGCTCTATCGCCTGGCGATGCAGGCGGCGATCCGCGCACAGACGAATCTGTCCGTCATCGAAGCCGGCGTCTCTGCCCTCATTCTCGAAGACGGCCGCGTCTGCGGCATTGTGAGCGAAGACGGCCGCCGCTTCACCGCCGGTGCCGTGGTGCTGACCACCGGCACCTTCCTCAATGGCCTTATTCACCTCGGTCCGAAGAAAATCCCCGCCGGCCGCGTCGGCGAGCCGCCGGCGCTCGGCCTGTCGCAGCAGATGCGCGACGCCGGATTGAAGCTCGGCCGGCTCAAGACCGGCACACCGGCGCGGCTCGACGGACGCAGCATCGACTGGGCCAGACTCGAGGAGCAGAAGGGTGACGACGATCCGGCCGCCTTTTCGATCCTCACCACCCAGATCACCACGCCGCAGGTCTCCTGCCACATCACCGAGACGAATGAGGCGACGCACCGCATCATCGCCGACAATCTGCATCTGAGCCCGATGTATTCGGGCCAGATCGAAAGCGTCGGCCCGCGCTACTGCCCGTCGATCGAGGATAAGATCAACCGTTTCCGTGATCGTTCGGCGCATCAGATCTTCCTCGAGCCGGAAGGCCTCGATGACGACACCGTCTACCCGAACGGCGTCTCGACCTCGCTGCCGGAAGACGTGCAGCACGTTTTCCTGAAGACCATACCGGGCCTCGAGCAGGTGCGGGTCATCCGCCCCGGCTATGCCATCGAATATGACCATGTCGATCCGCGCGAGCTCACCCCGGCGCTCGAAACCAAAGCCCTGCCCGGCCTGTTCCTCGCCGGCCAGATCAACGGTACCACCGGCTATGAGGAAGCCGCCGCGCAAGGCCTCGTCGCCGGCCTCAATGCGGCCCGCCAGGTCGCGGGGCTGGAGCCCGTCATCTTCGACCGGGCCCAGGCCTATCTGGGCGTGATGATCGACGATCTCGTCACCAAGGGCGTCACCGAGCCCTACCGCATGTTCACCTCGCGCGCCGAGTACCGCCTGAGCCTCAGGGCCGACAATGCCGATGAGCGCCTGACACCGCGTGGCCTGGAACTCGGGCTTGTCGGGCCGGAACGAGCCGGGATCTTCGGTGATCGCCTGGACGTGCTCGCCAAAGCGCGGGACATGGCAGGAAACCTCTCAATGACCTCAGCCGAGGCCGCCAAAGCCGGGCTCAAGGTCAATCAGGACGGCAAGCGGCGCACCGCGCTCGATCTCATCGCGGCGCCTGGTGTCGGATATGACCGGGTCGCGGCCCTGTGGCCGGATTTCGTGAGCCTGCCCCGCTATGCCCGCGAAGCTCTGGAAGCCGATGCGCTCTATTCGGGTTACCTGGCGCGCCAGGAGGCCGATATCGTGGCGCTGCGCCGGGACGAGAGTCTGACTTTGCCGGCCACGCTCGACTACGCGGCCATCCCGTCGCTGTCGGCGGAACTCCGCCAGAAGCTCAACCGGGTACGGCCACAGTCGCTCGGTCAGGCCCAGCGCATTGACGGCATGACCCCGGCAGCGCTCACCGCCATACTCGGTCATGTCCGCCGTTACACGCTCAAGGAAAGCGCGTGAGCGCGCCCGGCCGGGAAGCCGTCCTCGACCGGTTCGGTGTTTCACGTGAATCAGCTGCGAAACTCGACCTTTATGTGAGCCTTCTGCTCACCTGGCAGGCGCGGATCAACCTCATCGGTCCCTCGACCCAGGAAGACGTCTGGAGCCGGCACGTCGCCGACGCGCTGCAGCTCTTGCCCTATCTGCCGGAAGGCCTCAGCCGGATCGCCGATCTCGGTAGCGGGGCGGGCATACCGGGGCTCGTCCTCGCCCTCGCCCGGCCGCTGGAAGCCCATCTCTTCGAAAGCAACCAGAAAAAGGGGGCCTTTCTGCGCGAAGCCGCCCGCCAGACCGGCGCCCAGGCTCATATTCACAGCGCCCGGATCGAAGCGGCGGCGGAAGGGGAGGCGGCCAGGCTGAAGGTCGGGGCGGTGACCGCGCGGGCCTTGGCGCCGTTGCCGAAACTTCTCGATTATGCCCACCCTTTCCTGGAAAATGGCGCTATAGGTTATTTTCACAAGGGACAAGATGTGGATGCGGAATTGACCGACGCCACCAAATCTTGGAAAATGCAAGTTGAAAAACATCCGAGCCTCACCGATTCCCGCGGTGTGATTCTCGTGGTGAAGGAGGCCCACCGTGTCCGTCGCTGAAAAGCTGCTGCCGCAGACATCCACCCCACGCATCCTGGCGCTCGCCAACCAAAAGGGCGGCGTGGGCAAAACGACGACGGCCATCAATCTCGGCACGGCGCTCGCCGCCGTCGGCGAGAGCGTGCTGATCGTCGATCTCGACCCGCAAGGCAACGCCTCGACCGGCCTCGGCGTGATGCGCCGGCCGCAACAACGCTCGACCTATCACGTGCTGATGGGCGAGGCGGAGCTCACCGACGTCATCGTCAGCTCGGGCATACCGAGGCTCGATTGCGCGCCCTCGACCATGGATTTGCTCGGCGCCGAGCTCGAACTTTCTGAAATCAGCCGCAAGACCTACCGGCTGGCCGACGCCATCCAGCGGCTGGAGGCAAATCCCATCGCCCGGCGCTACAGCTATATTCTGGCCGACTGCCCGCCCTCGCTCAATCTCCTCACCATCAACGCGCTGTCGGCCGCCGATGCCATCCTGGTGCCGCTGCAATGCGAGTTCTTCGCGCTGGAAGGCTTGAGCCAGCTGCTCAAGACGGTCGACCGGGTGAAGGGCAGCCTCAATCCGAAGCTGTCGGTCCAGGGCGTGGTGCTCACCATGTTCGACCGGCGCAATTCATTGTCGGAGCAGGTGGCGCAGGATGTGCGCAGCGTGCTCGGCGATAAGGTCTACCAGACGGTCATACCGCGCAATGTCCGCGTCTCGGAAGCGCCCTCGCATGGCAAGCCGGTGCTGCTCTACGACCATGAATGCGCCGGTTCCCAGGCCTATATCAGGCTCGCCTCGGAAGTCATCCGCCGCGAGCGGGACCTGCGCGCCGCGTGAACCGATTCGTTACCGCAACAAACTCTGTTAAGGTCTTGTTAACCTTGTGATTCGCGCGATTAGGGGCGCCAAAAGATGATGATGACACAACCTCAGAAACGCCGGCTCGGCCGCGGCCTCGCCGCCCTCATCGGCGATGACACAACAGAAGAAGCGGTGATGGAGGATGCGCGCAGCTTCCGCCATGTGCCGATCGAATTCCTGCATGCCAACCCCAATAACCCGCGCAAGCATTTCGCCGATGCCGATCTCGAGGACTTGACGCGCTCCATTCGCGACAAGGGCCTTCTGCAGCCTCTGGTCGTGCGCCAGCGCGACAATGGCGAATATGAGATCGTCGCCGGCGAGCGGCGCTGGCGGGCGGCGCAACGCGCCGGCATCCACGAAGTGCCGGTGCTGATCCGCAGCCTCACCGATGGCGAGGCGCTGGAGATCGCGCTCATCGAAAATATCCAGCGCGCCGATCTCAACGCGCTCGAGGAAGCCCGTGCCTATCAGCAGCTGATGGATCAGTTCAGCTACACCCAGCAGCAGCTTGCCGATTCGGTCGGCAAGAGCCGCAGCCATGTCGCCAACACGATCCGCCTGTTGACGCTGCCCGAAAGTGTCCGCCGCCATATCGAGGACGGCGCGCTCACCGCCGGCCATGCGCGCGCCCTCGTCGCCACCGATTCACCGCAGGCGCTGGCCGAGAAGATCATCGAGCTCGGCATGACGGTGCGCGAGGCGGAAGGCCTGTCGCGCAGCGAAGCGGAAGCCAAGGGCAAGCCCCCCAGCACCGCCAAGGCGCAGAAGGACACCGATACGCTGGCGCTCGAAAAGCAGCTCGGCGAGCTGCTCGGCCTCAAGGTCGAAATCGTCAACAAGGGCCGCGCCGGCGGCACGCTGACGGTACGCTACAAGACGCTCGAGCAGCTCGACGATGTCTGCAACCGCTTGGTCAGGGCGCCATAATCATCCGTATACGGACTGCCGTCGTTTTAACCAGTAAAATAGCGGCTAATCCCGAGCATTGTGGCGCTGCTGCAACGCCAGTCGCGCCAATGACAAGAAGGCGCGGTGGGTGATCTGATCGTTGAGCGCCGACAAGGTCGTGGTGCGGGTATCGCGTGTCGCCCGGCCGATCATGTCGGACGCGGCGAGCAGCGACTCGCCATCCCAGAGCGACACCTGGCGCTGCAGCACCGGCTGCTGCTTGAAGAAAACCGGCGGGCGCGCCTGGCGCACCGCCATTTCGGGCGACTTGCCGCGCTCGACGTCGACACGCAGCCGGGTGAGGCGCGCGGCATGACTGGCCGCCATGATGAGCAGCCCGGCGCCGCTCTGGCCTGAATCGCGCAAGCGCATGAAAGCCTCATCGGCCGCGGCGAGCTGGCCGTCGAACACGGCGTTCATGAGATCGTCCGCCGACAGCTCCGCCACATCGCCGCACACCGCCTCGACATCGGCGAGCGTCACCTGCGTCTTGCCATGGCAATAAAGCGCCAGCTTGGCGAGCTCCTGGCGCGACATGCGGCGATCGGCGCCGAGCAGATCAATCAGCGCCTGGCGGACCTCCATGTCGGTCGAGAGGCCCTTGGCGTCGAGCTCCTCGGCGATGAGGCGCTCGAGATCGATGGCCGAATCCTCATAACAGGGCACCGCCCACAGATGCGCCGCCGGCTCGAACATGGCGCGCAACCCCGCCGATTTGGCGAGCGCGCCGGCTTCGGCGACGATGAGATTGCCGGGCTTGTCCGGACTCAGCAGCGGCACCGCCTTGAGGAAGCCGCTGCCGGCATTCTCCACCCAGACGACGCGGCGGCCGCCGCCGAAGGAGAGAGCCTGCGTCTCATCGACGAGCCGGGCCGGATCGCCGGCGAGATCGGCATCATCGAGCCGGACCACCGCAAAGGGATCATCGATGCTGCCGGCGATGGATATCACGAGCTGGCGGGCGCGCTCCCGCACCGTGCCGCCATCCGGGCCATAGATCAAGACCGCGGATGCTTTCTCGGCATCGCGGCGCAGAAACCCGTCAAGGCCGGCCCATTTCAGAAGTGCCATGACTTCACCATCAATACCCTCATGCTGAGGTGGCCACGAAGCGGCCCTCGAAGCATGATCCAGGAACAAAGGTCGTGCCGCTTGCCACCCTTCGAGGCTCGCTTCGCTCGCACCTCAGGGTGAGGGTTTTTGCCCGATCACCCATGCAAATCTCAAAGCTAACGCGCGAAATGCGCGGCGACCCGGGTGCGGATGTCGAGGGCGATTTCCTTGGCGCCGCGCTCGATCGCATTGGTGCGCGCCTGCATATTGGAGAAGGACTGGCCGACATCGTCATAAGAGACGTTGGAGAAGGTCTTGCCCTTATAGACGACCGTGCCGCCATTCATGTCCTTGAGCTGGAAGCTCGCCGTCACCCTCACCGTCGAACGCCGGGCGGAACGGGAATCCGAAGAATCCTCGATCGAGCGGTCTTCGCTGGCCTTGGTCACGATCTCAAGCGAATAGCGGTCGGGTTCGGCGGTGCCGGCCGGGCGCATGGTCGAGAGCAGCTCGTTGC
This sequence comes from Taklimakanibacter albus, assembly GCF_016595235.1. GTDB lineage: Bacteria > Pseudomonadota > Alphaproteobacteria > Rhizobiales > Aestuariivirgaceae > Taklimakanibacter > Taklimakanibacter albus. The sequence continues at coordinate 64,889 of NZ_JAENHL010000003.1, forward strand.
GGACGATCTGGTCGAGGCGCGTCTTGGGCTCGGGGATGGCCACCGAAGCGAGCTGGCCGGCGACGCCCGAGGATACGCCGTCGGTGCCGTAAAGCGGCCGCATACCGCAGGCGCCGAGCAGCACCAGCAACGGGACAATGGCCAGGATCCGCCAGGATTTCATGGGATTCAACCGCTCACCACATTGGCAATACGATCCGGCACGACGACGACCTTTCTGACCGGCTTACCGTCGAGCGCCCGCTTGACATTGTCGAGCGCCAGGACCGCCTGCTCCACTTTCGCTTGCGGCAGGCCTTTCGGCAAGCGAATTTCATCCCGCCTTTTCCCGTTGACCTGGACGGCAATGGTTACCTCATCGGACGTGGTCAAGGCCGGGTCGGCCTTGGGCCAGGGACGGTCGACCATCAAGGTTTCGTGCCCCAGCACCCGCCAGCATTCCTCGGCCAGATGCGGCATCATCGGCGCCAGCAAGGTGACGAAGGCCTCGCCCGCCTCGCGCAGCGCGAACCGCATGCCGTCGGACGGGTCGTTCTTCTGCAACGCCGATGTCAGGGCATTGGCGAGCTCGTAGACGCGCGCGATGCCGCGGTTGAACCGCAGGCCATAGAGATCCTCGGTGACCGCCTGGATCGCCAGATGCGCGGCGCGGCGCAGCTCGAGCGCCTCACCCGCGACCGCATTGGGAACGACGGTGCCCTTGACGGCGCCCTTCTGTTGGACATCCGCCACAATGCGCCAGACGCGCTGGGTGAAACGCCAGGCGCCCTCGACGCCGGTCTCCGTCCATTCGATGTCGCGCTCGGGCGGCGTATCGGACAGCACGAACCAGCGCGCCGTGTCGGCGCCGTAACGGTCGATGATGGCTTCCGGATCGACCACGTTCTTCTTCGATTTCGACATCTTCTCGATGCCACCGGTCAGGATCTTCTCACCGGTCTTGGCGTGGACGAACGCATCACCCTCGCGCACGACGTCGGCCGGCAACACCCAGTCGCCGGCTTCGGTCTTGTAGGTCTCGTGCACCACCATGCCTTGCGTGAACAGGCTGGCGAAGGGCTCCTTCAGGTCGAGATGGCCGGTCAGCGTCATGGCGCGCGCATAGAAGCGCGAATAGAGCAGATGCAGGATCGCATGCTCGACGCCGCCGATATACTGATCGACCGCCATCCAGTATTTCGCTTCCTCGCGATCGACCGGCACCGCGGCCTTGGGCGAGCAGAAGCGTGCGAAATACCAGGAGGAGTCGATGAAGGTGTCGAAAGTGTCGGTCTCGCGCTTGGCCTTCCCGCCGCAGGTCGGACAGGTCGTGTCCTTCCAGCTCGGGTGATGCATCAAGGGATTGCCCGGTCTGTCGAAGGTGACATCCTCGGGCAGCGTCACCGGCAGATCCTGCTTGCGGACCGGCACGACACCGCAAGTGATGCAATGGATGACCGGGATCGGACAGCCCCAGTAGCGCTGGCGTGACACGCCCCAGTCGCGCAGGCGGTAATTCACCTTGCGCTCGCCGATGCCCAACGCTTCCATGCGCTTGGCGATCGTCTGCTTGGCTTCGGGCACGCCCATGCCATCGAGGAAATCAGAGTTGATCAGGACGGTCTGATCGCCTTCCTTCTCCAGGAACGCCTCGTTACCGACGGTGAATTGCGCCGGGTCGGTTCCCTTCGGCGCCACCACCGGAATGACCGGCAGCTGGTATTTGCGGGCGAAGTCGAGGTCGCGCTGGTCATGCGCCGGGCAGCCGAAAATGGCGCCCTCGCCATATCCCATCAGCACGAAATTGGCGGCATAAACGGGGAGCTTCACATCGGGGCGGAACGGATGGCGGGCATAGAGCTTGAGCGGGAAGCCCTTCTTCTCGGCGCGCTCGATCGATTCCTCGCTGGTGCCCAAGGCCGCCACTTCGCGGCGGAACTCGGCCAGGCCGACAATTGAGCCTTCCAGCTCGCGCACCAAAGGATGATCGGCCGAGAGCGCGCAGAAGCTCGCGCCGAAGATGGTGTCATGGCGGGTGGTGTAGACGGTGAGCTTTTCGTCGCGCACCTTGCCGGTCTCGTCCTCGAGCACGAAGGAGAACCGCATGCCCTCCGAGCGGCCGATCCAGTTGGCCTGCATCAGGCGCACCTTCTCCGGCCAGTTGGTGAGGCCGTCCAGGGCTTTCAGCAGCTCTTCCGAATAATCCGAGATCTTCAGGAACCACTGGGCGAGCTCGCGCTTCTCGACGAGGGCGCCGGAACGCCAGCCGCGTCCGTCGATGACCTGCTCATTGGCGAGCACGGTCTGGTCGACCGGATCCCAGTTGACCATGGAGACCTTGCGCTCGACGAGCCCGGCCTTCATGAAATCGATGAACATCTCCTGCTCGTGGCGGTAGTAGGAGGGATCGCAAGTGGCGATCTCGCGGCTCCAGTCCAGCGCCAGGCCCAGCGATTTGAGCTGGTCGCGCATGGCGGCGATATTGTCGTAGGTCCAGGACTTCGGATGCACGCCGCGCTCGATGGCGGCGTTCTCGGCCGGCATGCCGAAGGCGTCCCAGCCCATCGGATGCAGCACATTGTAGCCCACGGCGCGCCGGAACCGCGCGAGCACATCGCCCATCGTGTAGTTGCGCACATGGCCCATATGGATGCGGCCGGAGGGATAGGGAAACATTTCGAGCACGTAATATTTCGGCCGCGCCGGGTCGTGGCGCGCCTCGAAAGCTCGGGCGTCGGTCCAGGCCTGCTGCCAGCGCGGTTCGGTGTCGCGCGGATTATAACGTTCGGTGCTCAAAATCGGGTCCACTTAGCGGTTAAACGCGTTGGAAGTACCAGCACTTGCAAAGCCCCGCAAGCCGCGTATATCGCCACGCCATGAGCCGTCATCCCGCCCATCTCGACGTCCTTCCTCCCCATCCCGGCCTCACCGATGTGCGCCAGCGCATCGCCGCCGCCGCAGCGGAAGCCGGCCGCCCGCTAGCCGACATCACCCTGGTCGCGGTCAGCAAGACCTTCGAGCCCGCGGCAATCGAGCCCGTCATCGAGGCCGGCCAGCGCGTCTTCGGCGAAAACCGGGTCCAGGAAAGCAAGGCCAAATGGCCGGAGCTCAAATCCCGCTTCGCCGGCATCACGCTGCATCTGATCGGCCCGCTCCAGTCCAACAAGGCGGCCGAGGCGGTGGCGCTGTTCGACTGCATCCAGACCCTCGACCGCGAAAAGCTCGCCCGCGTCCTGGCCGACGAGATCCAGCGCCAGGGCCGGCAGCCCGACCTCTTCGTGGAGATCAACACCGGCGAGGAAGAGCAGAAAGCCGGAATCCGGCCCAGGGAGGCCGACCGCTTCATCGCCGCATGCCGCGACACCTATGGGCTCAAGATCGCGGGCCTCATGTGCATCCCGCCCGCCGATGAGGAGCCGGCGCTCCATTTCGCGCTGCTTGAGACGATCGCCAAGCGCAACGGCCTGAAGCAGCTCAGCATGGGCATGAGCGCCGATTTCGAAACGGCCATCCGCTTCGGCGCCACCCATGTGCGCGTCGGCTCGGCCATTTTCGGCGAGCGCTTCAAGAAGCTCGCGTGATCAGATCTCGCGGTGTGACGGCGGCATAGGCGGCGGTAGGGCCGCCATCGGGGTCGGACAGATGGAAAACACCGGCACTACCAAGGCCTGTAACGCGTGGCATCTGGTCTATGCGCCACAGCTCCTCGTGGTTGGCTCCGTAGGGTAATTTGACGATCGTCGGCCGCGTCACACCAGCCGTCATCGGGCGCCATGAAACGCAATGGCGGGGCGGCGCGTAATTCTTGTGATGCCGTGGGAGGAGGCGGTTCACCACAGGACGCGGGGCTTTTCAACAGGGGATCAGCCCCTTAAAACACCAAAGGGAGCAAATCCCGTCAAAGTTGAAGACTTTGGCGATGAGGATCTGCCCCCATATTGAGCTGGCGCGAATCTCTTTCACCGCAATGCGCGCCAGGACTGGAGCACTATAGAGGCATGGCAGGTACGAGCATGGTCATACGCATTCTCATCATCGACGACGATGATGTCTTGCGCGACACGCTGAAGGAGCAATTCGCTCTGCAGGAGGAATTCGTGGTGAGCGATGCGCCCACCGCAACGGCCGGCCTCAAGCAACTCAAGGCCGAACCCGCCGATGTCGTGCTCCTCGACGTCAATTTGCCCGATATGGACGGGCGCGAGGCCTGCAAGGCAATGCGGCGCAACGGCCATAAGGGCCCGGTCATCATGCTGACCGCCCAGACCTCCGATTCCGATACGATCCTCGGCCTCGATGCCGGCGCCAACGATTATGTCACCAAGCCGTTCCGCTTCGGCGTGCTGCTCGCCCGCATCAGGGCGCATCTGCGCCAGCACGAGCAGAGCGAGGATGCGGTGTTCCGGGTCGGGCCCTATACGTTCAAGCCCTCGGCCAAGCTGCTGGTGCGCGACGACGCCAAGAAGATCCGGCTCACCGAAAAGGAAACCGCGATCATCAAGTTCCTCTACCGGGCCGGCGAGCAGGTCATCGGGCGCGACACGCTGCTCCATGATGTGTGGGGCTACAATGCCGGGGTCACCACTCATACGCTCGAGACCCATATCTACCGCTTGCGCCAGAAGATCGAACGCGACCCCTCGCATGCCGAGATCCTGGTGACCGAAGCCGGCGGCTATAAGCTGGTTCCCTAGACCGCTTACGGTTCCTGTTTCCACAGGGACTTTTCCCTTGATTCGGCCAACGTGGTAGTGAGGGAACGGGGACGATTCGCGCATAGGGGAAGCGCGCCGGTCATGAGCGTCAGGTCAAATGCCGAAAGCTTGAGGCACATTCCACTCTTCGCGGAGTGTGATCCGGCGCATCTGCAGGTCATGGCCTTCGCCAGCGAACGGGCCCAATTCGCCGCGGGCGAGGATGTTTTCCAGGTCGGCGGCAAGGGCGCCACGGCGTTTCTGATTCTCAGCGGCGAAGCGGAGGTCTGGGCCGGCCAGGGCGAGCAGCGCATACCGGTGGCGATGGCCGGGCCCGGCGCCTTTCTGGGCGAGCTCGCGATGATCGCCGGCCTGCCCTATTCGCTGAATGTGACGGCCAAGACCGATGTCGCCGCCACCCGTATCAGCCGCGACATGTTCATGCGCGTGGTCGGCGAGTTTCCCGATTTCGGCAGCCATGTCATGTCGGCTTTGTCGCGCAAGCTCGCCGGCTCGGTCAGCGAGTTCGATCGGGTCCGCCATCTCTTCGAAAGCGCCGGCTCGTTCCCGCGCGGGTGACTTTCAGGCGGCCTTCCTGGCGCGCAGCTTTGCACGCTTCGCGGCCTTTGGTTTCGGCCGTAGTTCAACACCCACAGCGCTCATGACCTTGAGCATCGTGTCAAAGCTCGGATTGCCCTTGCCGGACAACGCTTGGTAGAGCCCCTCACGGCTGAGGCCAGTCGCCTTGGCCACATTGGGCATGCCCTGAGCCTTGGCAACGGTGCCGAGCGCCTTGACGATAACACGGGTATCGCCGTCATAGTCCTCGAAGACGGCCTCCAGGAACGTCGCAATCTCCTCCGGGGTACGGAGATACTTGGCGGCGTCAAAGGGAGAAAGAGCGGCGCCGGCCGGCATTTCGGTGTTTGCCTTGCTCATTCCAGTCGGTCCTTCCAATAGATGGCAAACTTCTTCGCCTTCGCAATATCAGCGGTCTGGGTCGACTTATCGCCGCCCAAGAGAATAACGGTATCCTTCAGGACGATGTAGTAGACCCGATAGCCGGGGCCGAGATCGAAGCGCATCTCCATGACGCCATTGCCGACCGGCTTGGTGTCGCCAGCGTGGCCTGTCGACTCGAACTTGATCAGGCGGGCGACGATCCGCGCCGAAGCTTTGCGATCCTTCAGGTTGCTCAACCAGTTGTCGAAAGCTTCGGTGTTGACGTGCCGAGCCATATTGGTCGTTGTAGGTTAAATATTACTATGTGTCAACTAAATATTACAGTTGGCAGCGAATTGCGCGGCCCTCCCAGCGTTTCGACGGCGCGCGAGATCTCGCCCTAAAACTTCAGCGTCGCCATCACCGGAACGTGGTCGGAAGGCTGCGTCCAGCCCCGCGCCTCGCGCAGGATCTCGATGCCGTTGCTGCGGCGGGCGAGATCGGGGGTCGCCCAGATGTGGTCCAGGCGGCGGCCGCGGTTCGACAATTCCCAGTCATGGGCGCGGTAGCTCCACCAGGTATAGACCTTCTCCTCCGGCGGGATGTGCTGGCGGATCAGATCGACCCAGTTGCCGGCCTTCTGCGCGGCGGTGAGGCCGGTCGTCTCGACCGGCGTGTGGCTGACGATCTTGAGCAGCTGCTTATGCGACCAGACGTCGTTTTCGAGCGGCGCGATATTGAGGTCGCCGACGACGATGCCGTGATGTTTCTCGGGCACCGAGCCATTGCCGAACCAGTGCTCGAGTTCGGCGACGAAGTCGAGCTTGTGGCCGAATTTCTCGTTGATGGTGCGGTCGGGCTCGTCGCCGCCGGCCGGCACATAGAGATTGTGGATGATGATCGGCTCGCGCTCGCCGATGACGGCGGCGATGTGCCGGCAGTCCTGCTTCTTGCAGAAGGAGCGCACGGCGATCTGGTTGAGCGGCAGGCGTGAGACGATGGCCACCCCGTGATAGCCGGCCTGGCCGGATTCGGCGATGTGCGTGTAGCCCAGCTCCTTCAGGGGCGAGGAGGGAAACTGGCCTTGCGGGCACTTGGTTTCCTGCAGGCACAGGACGTCGGGATTATGTTCCTTGAGCAGCCGGCAGACGAGACCGATGCGCAGGCGCACGGAATTGATGTTCCAGGTGGCGATCTTCAGCTTTTTCATGGGGGCCCTCATGCCCGCCGGGCCGGCGTCAGGCAAGAGGGCAAAAAAATTGGGCGCCCGGTTCGGGGTCCGGGCGCCCGGCGCCTCGTGCGCAATTGCGCCGGGAGGGGAAAACCGGCGCGTACAGCAGATCCGTCATTTACAAGCGGGGGGGCGTAAATGAGGATGTTGCCCGCTGCACAGCCTCTAATTAGATAGTCCGTGCCCGGATTTCAATGCTCCGCCCAATCACAAACATGGGATCAGATATGTATATTTTCGGGGGCGAAACGCCGGAAAACCGGTCACAAAAACTGCACATTTCGCCTAAGGACTTGAATCGGCGCGGAATCCACGCCGCCTCTGGTTTGCGTTGCACAACTTCAGTTGCGCTTATCCTTCAGGCGACGGACCTGGATTGAAAATAATTTAGGATCGGCCTTGCCGCCGGCAACGATATTTTCGAGGGAAACGGTGGTCCGCCGGCCCTGCCCGTCGACCACCACCCATTGCTGGAGCTCCTTGCGGCCGTCGTCATAGACCAGGATCAGATGGCCCGGCACGGTCTTCTTGCGATCCTGCAAGGTGATGGTGGTGAGCCCGTCCTTGCTTTCGACGCCCAGGATGTTGGCTTCCTTGAGCAGATTGATGTCGTCGTCGAGCACCAGGCGGAGCGGGGTCTGCGACAAAGGATATTCCTCGAACTTCTCCTTGTCGCGGTTCTTGATCGTCACCCAGGTGCCGTCGGACACGATGATGAAGGGATTGGGCGCGGCATATTCAAAGCGCATCTTGCCGGGCTTGGCCAGGATGAAGACGCCCTTTGAAACATTGCCTTTCGAGCTCACCTGCGTGAACTCGCCCTTAAGGGTGCGGAAATCCTGGATATAAGCGGCGACTTCCTTGACCTTCGCCGACTGGTCGGCGGTGAGGTCATCGGATCGCGCCGCACCGGCGGGACCCGCCACGGCGATCATGGCGCCGAGGGTGGCCGCGGCCGCGAGGCCGATGAAATTCCTGCTGAAGAGCTTCTTCACGATGGGTTCCCTTCGTCTTTCTTGCCCCGCTCATCCCCCAACAAGGGGGCGCTTTTGCGGCGCTATTCTCGCTACGTCGGCTTACGCGGGGCCTGCCGGCGCTTGCAATTTCTCAATCCCGCGCGCTATCCCCCGGCACCAGGATTTCGCGCTTGCCGGTGGCGTTGGCCGACGAGATCAGGCCTTCCTTCTCCATCCGCTCGATGAGGCTCGCGGCCTTGTTGTAGCCGATCTGCAGGCGGCGTTGGATATAGCTGGTGGACACCTTCTTGTCGCGCAAGACCACCGCGACCGCCTGGTCGTAAAGATCGTCGCCCGAACCGCCGCCCTCGCCCGCAGCACCGCCCGAGCCCGGCTCGCCATAGGCCTCGTCCGGCTCCTCGGTGATCGCCTCGATATATTCGGGGGCGCCCTGCTTCTTGAGTGAGCGCACGATCTTCTCGACCTCGTCGTCGGAAACGAAAGGACCATGGAGACGCGAGATGCGACCGCCGCCCGCCATGTAGAGCATGTCGCCTTGGCCTAAGAGCTGCTCGGCGCCCTGCTCGCCCAGGATGGTGCGGCTGTCGATCTTGGACGTCACCTGGAAGGAGATGCGGGTCGGGAAGTTCGCCTTGATGGTGCCGGTGATGACGTCGACGGACGGACGCTGGGTGGCCATCACGACATGGATGCCGGCGGCGCGCGCCATCTGCGCCAGGCGCTGCACCGCGCCTTCGATGTCCTTGCCCGCCACCATCATGAGGTCGGCCATCTCGTCGATGATCACGACGATGTAGGGCATCGGCGACATGTCCATCTCTTCGCGCTCGAAGATCGGCTCGCCGGTCTCGGGATCGAAGCCGGTCTGCACGGTGCGCGACATCGCCTCGCCCTTCTCGCGCGCCTGCTCGAGCCTGGCGTTGAAGCCGTCGATATTGCGCACGCCGACCTTCGACATCTTGCGATAGCGGTCTTCCATCTCGCGCACCGCCCATTTGAGCGCCACCACCGCCTTGCGCGGATCGGTGACGACGGGGGCGAGCAGATGCGGGATGCCTTCATAGACCGAAAGCTCGAGCATCTTGGGATCGATCATGATCAGCTTGCAGCGCTCCGGCGTATGCCGATAGAGCAGCGACAGGATCATGGTGTTGATGCCGACCGATTTGCCGGAGCCGGTGGTGCCGGCGATGAGCAGATGCGGCATGCGGGCAAGATCGGCGAAGACCGGCTCGCCGCCGATATTCTTGCCGAGCGCCATAGCGAGGTTCTGATTGGTCTTCTCGAAGGCCTCGGAGCCCAGAAGCTCGCGCAGATACACCGTTTCGCGCTTGGGGTTGGGCAATTCGATGCCGATGGCGTTGCGACCCGACACCACCGCGACGCGGGCCGAGATGGCGCTCATCGAACGCGCAATGTCGTCGGCAAGGCTGATGACGCGCGACGACTTGATGCCGGGCGCCGGCTCGAGCTCATAGAGCGTCACGACGGGGCCGGGCTTCACATTGACGATCTGGCCGCGGACGCCGAAATCCTCGAGCACGCCTTCAAGGGCGCGGGCATTCTGCTCCAGCGTTTCCGGCGACAGGTCGATGGCGCGGCCGACCTTCTTGGGCTCGGCGAGCAGCGTCAGCGGCGGCAGCTCATATTCGCTGGCGGCGCGCTGCTTCTTGCCGGGCTTCGCCTGCTTGATGACCGGATCGTTGCGCGGGCTCACGCGGCGCGACGCGGCGGCGGCCGGCGTCTCGTCGGCTTCGTCGTCGGCCTCCTCTTCCTCGATCTCTTCGCCGGCTTCCTCTTCCAGCTCGATATCGACGTCGTCTTCCGCTTCGGCGGAAGGAAGCTTCAGCCAGGGCGGGTTATCCTGTTTGTCCTGCGCCGCGGCCCTGCCCTTCTTCGCGGCCTTGCCGTCGAGACGCGGCTCGACGCGCGCCCCTGACTTGCGGGCCGGCGCCGTGGCCGCTACCTGGCGCGCCTGGAAGGCCTTGTCCTGCGCCTTCAGATCGCGATGCATGCGCCAGCGCTGATAGAGAGTGTGCAGCAGATTCCACAGGCTCGTCGCAGCCCAGCGGATGTAATAGCCGAGTGCCGCCGAGAACGCGCCGTCGGAGCGGCTGAGGCCCGCCGCATTGGCGCCGGTGAGGACGGCGCCGAAGCCGAACAGAGCCGCGGCGACGAGCGAGGCGAAGAAACCCTTGAAGCCGAGATTGAGCAGCGTGAGCAGCGCCGATTTCAACACCTCGCCGGTCTGGCCGCCGAAGCCCGCTTCGAGCGCGAAGCTTTCAGGCGCCGGCATCATGGCGAGGAAGGCGGAGAAGGTGATGACGAACAGGATCCAGGCGAAGAACGAACGGATCGGGCGGATGACCGGCCGATGCGTCATCAGCCGCATGCTCCACAAAAGCGGCAAAGCGATCACCGCGATGACGCCAAGGCCGAACATCTGCATCAGCTGGTCGGAGATGACGGCGCCCGGATAGCCGAGAAGATTGCTCGGATCGCCGTCGACGGCGCGGCTCAAGGACGGATCGGTCGGCGACCAGGTGGCGAGCGCCACGCCGATGCCGGCACACAGCGCGAAGCACAGAAAACCGATGAACTCCATCAGGCGGTTGCGCAGGAAGCGGCGTATGGCCGCCGGTACGGCGCCGTCGTCCGTGTCGATTGGATGCTCGATAGCCATGCGCCGGCCCGCCATGGGGAACCCCGTCTTGCGTGATAAGAATAGTTAACGCGGAGTCTGGCGGGACGTGGTTAAAGTGGGGTTAAGTCTTATGAATTTGCGCGGGATTGGCGCGAAAAACCGGCATCCACTTTTTCGCATCCCGCGCATGAAAAAAGCGGGGCTTTTTCGGCCCCGCTCCACGCTTTTCTGCTGGCCCTACCAGGTCAGTTATAGGCGCGCTCGCCATGCGACGCGATGTCGAGGCCCTCGCGCTCCTCGGCTTCCGAGACCCTGAGGCCGGTGACCGCCTTGCAGATCAGCAGCGCCAGATAACTCACCACGCCCGACACCACGACGGCGGTCAGCACGGCGACGATCTGCGCCGTCATCTGGGTGCCGAAGGCGTAGTCGAGGAGTTTGGTGGAGGTGTCGGGGGCGAGGTAATCGGTGACACCCGAGCCGCCCAGCGCCGGATTGACGAAGATGCCGGTGAGGAGCGCGCCGATAATGCCGCCGACGCCGTGGACGCCGAAGACATCGAGCGAATCATCATAGCCGAACCTCGCCTTCATCCAGACGACGGCCCACAGGCACACGAGACCGGCGATGAGGCCGATGAGGATGGCCGCCGCCGGCCCTACCCAGCCGCAGGCCGGCGTGATGGCGACGAGACCCGCCACCGCGCCCGATGCGGCGCCGAGCAAGCTCGGATGGCCGCGCGTCACCCATTCACCGAAGGTCCAGGCCAGCGCCGCGGCGCCGGTGGCGATGGTCGTGTTGAGGACGACCAGCGCGGTCAGGCCGTTGGCTTCGAGATTGGAGCCGGCGTTGAAGCCATACCAGCCGACCCAGAGCAGCGAAGCGCCGATCAAGGTCAAGGTGAGGCTGTGCGGCGCCATGGCGTCCTTGCCGTAACCGACGCGCTTGCCGAGCACGAGGGCGCAGACGAGACCGGCGACGCCGGCATTGATGTGGACGACGGTGCCGCCGGCGAAATCGAGCGCGCCCCAGTTGAAGAGCCAGCCATTGGAGGCGTTGACCGCATTGCCGTAGTCGGCGAGGACCGTGGCCTTGGCCGCATCATCCGCGGCGGCGGCCAGCTTGGCGAGGAAATCGGTCGCCGCCTGCTCACCGACCGCGGCTTTCACCGCATCGAGATTGTCGGCGGACAGCGTGTAGGCATCGGGGCCGGCCCAGAACCACACCATATGCGCCATCGGCAGATAGGCGAAGGTGAACCACAGGACGAGGAACAAGAGCACCGCCTTGAACTTCATGCGCTCGGCGAAGGCGCCGACGATGAGGGCAGGGGTGATCGCCGCGAAAGTGAGCTGGAACATCACATAGGTGAGCTCCGGCACATAGACTTCCTTGGAGAAGGTCGCGGCGAGCGTCGAGACGTCGACGCCGGCGAGAAAGAATTTCGACAAGCCGCCGAAGAAGGCGGTGCCGCCGGTGAAGGCGATCGAATAGCCGTAGAGCACCCAGAGAATGCCGATGAGCGAGAAGCAGATGAAGACCTGGGTCAACACCGACAGCACGTTCTTGGCGCGCACCAGGCCGCCATAGAAGAGGGCGAGGCCCGGTATGGTCATCAGGATCACCAGGATGGTGGCGATCAGCATCCAGGTCGTGTCGCCCTTGTTGACGGTCGCGGCGGCAAACGCCGAGCCGGCGGGCAGGAGGCCGGCCAAGGCCAGACCCAAAGCGCCGGGCAAAAGCCGGCGCCGTGTGAACGCACGAAATGTCATTGCAGTATCCTTCATTTGAAAATCCTCCCCTTGAGCCTCACAGCGCATCGGTGCCGACCTCGCCGGTCCGGATGCGCACCGCTTCCTCGAGCGGGAGCACGAAGATCTTGCCGTCGCCGATCTGGCCGGTTTCACCGGCCTTGCGGATGGTCTCGACGACGCGGGCGCTGAGCGCCGTATCGACGGCGATCTCGATCTTCACCTTGGGAACGAAGGTCACGGCATATTCGGCGCCGCGATAGAACTCGGTATGGCCGCCCTGGCGGCCATGGCCTTTGACTTCGGTGACGGTAATCCCCTGTATGCCGATCGAGGCCAAGGCCTCACGGACCTCGTCGAGCTTATGTGGTTTGACGACGGCAATTATGTACTTCATGCGCCCATCTCCCTGATGTTGCGGCGCAGCAGACAAAACAAGTTCCGTGCCAGATTCTGGAAATCATCTATCTATTTGATAGAACTGCATATTTTTTGAGATGACCAGGAGTCAGTCAACAGGCGATGATGAATAATCGTGCAGAGTCTGTCGAAAGATCAAAAATTATGCAGAGACCGATGACTTGACGATCCGGCCCCACAGTGGCTTCTGGTCGGCATGGACAAAGCGGATATCCTCATCGCCGGCGCCGCCCTCAATGGGCTGGCGGCCGCCGTGGCTCTGGCGGGGCCCAAAGCGCGCACGCCGCTCGACATTCTGATCCTCGATCAGGCTGATCCGACCAAATTCTCGCGCGACACGTTCGATGGCCGCGCCTCGGCCATCACCGCCTCGTCGCGGCGCATGCTCGAGGCGCTGGGAGTATGGGAGGCGATCGCACTCCATGCCGAGCCGATGCGCGACATCATCGTCACCGACGCCAAGCTCGGCGCCGAGACCCGTCCGGCGCTGCTGCATTTCGGCGAAGAGGATCATGGCGGGGCCGCTTCCGCCTTCATGGTCGAGAACCGCCATCTCTATGGCGCGCTGCTCGACGCGGCGCTCGCATCGCCCCATGTGCGGCTCAAGACCGGCACGCGCATCGCATCCTACACATTCGGACCAGGTCTTGCCCGTGTCACGACGGAGACGGGCGAAGACGCCAAGGCGTCGCTGCTCGTCGCCGCCGATGGTCGCGCGTCGCCGGCCCGCAAGGCGGCGGGGATCGCGACCTATGGCTGGGCTTACGACCAGACCGGCATCGTCACCACCGTCGCCCATGAGCGGCCGCATCACGGCCGCGCCGAGGAACATTTCCTGCCTTCCGGCCCCTTCGCCATCCTGCCTTTGCCGCAGAATCGCAGCTCGCTGGTCTGGACCGAGCGCAGCGGCGAGGCGCAGCGCATCATGGCGCTCGACGATGCCGGCTTCCTTGCCGAATTGTCGCGCCGCTTCGGCGGTCATCTCGGCGAGATCAGCATCGCCGGCCCCCGCCATGCCTATCCGCTGTCGATGCAGATCGCCCAGTCCTTTACGGCTGAAAGGCTGGCGCTCATCGGCGATGCGGCGCATGTCATCCATCCGATCGCGGGCCTCGGATTCAATCTGGGCCTGCGCGATGTGGCGGCACTCGCCGAAAGCGTCGCCGAAGCGGTGAAGCTCGGGCTCGATCCGGGCTCGGACGCGGTGCTCGAAACCTATGCGCGCTGGCGCCGCTTCGACACGGCGATGACCGCGGTGGCGACCGACGGGCTGACGCGGCTGTTCTCCAACGACAACACCGCGCTCCGGGCCATTCGCGGCATGGGCCTGCGCGCCGCCGGCAGCCTCGGCGCGCTCAAAGGTTTCTTCATGCGCGAAGCGGCGGGCGAGACGGGACGTCTGCCCAAGCTGTTGCAGGGCGAGGCGGTCTGACTTTAAGAGGACGTGTCTTTCCCTCGTCCCGCTTCAGCGGGGAGAGGGAGGGGCCCAACGCGCCAGCGTTGGGAAGGTGAGGGGCATCCCTGTTACCCTTCTTTCTAATCACTGCAGCCTTCTCGATAGATCCGGTGGTCATTTTTGCACCAAGAGATCGGGCGCCCCTCACCCTCCCATTGCTTCGCAATGGGCCCCTCCCTCTCCCCGCTACGCGGGGCGAGGTAACTCCGAGCCGCCTCGCAAGATGTGTGAATCTGATAGCGGTGAAAGCCGGATGCATTGTAAAAATGCAACATCTTGGCGCTTTTCGTGCGAAAGGAGCCCCTTAGGTCTTGACCTCGGCATCGCCGCTGTGGGAATCGTCGACGATATTGAGCAACGTTTCGACGACAGGGGATGCCATGAGGTTTTGCCTACGACTCACGCCATTGGTTGTGGTCGCCATCCTTGCAACCGCTTCGCTTTCTCCGGCATCGGCAGCCAGCCAATGCACCGCCGCCCAGTGGCGCCAATTCAGCTCGCTGATGAATCAGCTCAACACCAACCTCTATCGTTTTGAGAACGCCAGGGTCAAAGAGATTTGCCGTGCCGGCCGGCCTCTGGTCGCTACACTTCGCAAGGCCAGTTCATGGATTCAGCGAAATCCCCAATGCACAATGGCAACGGCGCGCGATCGCAGGCAGGCACGCAAAATGATCTCCGTAGTTTCGCGTGCAACAGCCGACTTTCGGCGCGCCTGCGGCCGCTGAAATCTGGCCTCGAGGCTGATCGATTCGATCGACAGCCATCGGCGCGTCAGAATCCTTCGATGACGACCTTGCCTTTGGCCGCGCCGGTTTCGACGAGACGGTGCGCTTCGCGCATATTCGACGCATTGATCGGCGCAAGCACATGCGCGAGCGTGCTGCGCAGGCGCCCGGCATCGATCTCATCGGCTACCAAGGAAAGCAGCCTGTGCTGCTCGATCATGTCCGGCGTCTTGAACATGGCGCGCGTGAACATGAGTTCCCAATGCAGGCTCGCCGCCTTGGTCTTCATCTTGTCCATCGGCATCGGGTGATGGGTGTCGTCGATCGTCACGATGGCACCTTGCGGACGGATCAGCTCCACGGCGTCCGGCCAATGCCGCATGTCGTTGAAGATGGCGACATAGTCGACCTGCTGGTGGCCGAGCGCCTTCACTTGCTGGGCCAGCGGCTCGCGGTGATTCACGACATGATCGGCGCCGAGCTCCTTGACCCAGGCAATCGTTTCCGGCCGTGACGCTGTAGTGATCACCAGGAGACCGGCACGTTTGGCGAGCTGTATGCCGATCGAACCCACGCCGCCGGCGCCGCCGATGATCAGGATCGACTTGCCGGCGTCGGCGCCGTTGCGATCGATGCGCAAGCGGTCGAAGAACGATTCGTAAGCGGTGATGGTGGTGAGCGGCAGGGCTGCTGCTTCGGCGAAGGACAGTGACTTGGGCTTGCGTCCGACGATGCGCTCGTCGACGAGATGGAATTCCTGGTTGGTGCCGGGCCGGGTAATATCGCCGGCGTAGTAGACTTCGTCGCCGACCTTGAACAGCGTGACATCCGCACCGACCGCGGCGACGATGCCGGCGGCGTCATAACCGATCACGCGCGGGCTCGCCTCCACCTTGTCCTTGGGCGCGCGCACTTTGGTGTCGACCGGATTGACCGCCACGGCCTTCACCGCGACCAGAATATCATGGCCCGTCGCCTCCGGCCTCGGTAGCTCGATGTCGAGCAGGGAGGCGGGATCGGTGATCGGCAGGTAACGGGTGAAACCCACGGCTTTCATGTGACTCTCCTGATGCGGCGACTAGAGCGCTTCCGGCCAAAGTTGCTCGACTTTGGCGACAAGGAAGCGCTCCAGGTTATATGACTGGTGTATAGATATTGCGATCCGGCTGTAAAATTCGCTAAATTCCGAAATCATAATTCGGAAAATACGAAGAATGCTTCTCGATAATCTCGCGCTTTTCCTGCGCATTGTCGAAAAAGGCGGGCTCGCCGCCGCCGGGCGGGAAATCGGGCTGTCGCCGGCCACCGTCTCGGAACGCCTGGCGGCACTGGAGCGCCGCTATGGAGCGACGCTTCTGAAGCGAACCACACGCGCGATCAGTCTCACGGATGAAGGGCGGCTCCTGGTGGAGGGCGCGCGCCGGCTGCTGGCCGAGGCGGAGGATCTGGACAGCCTGGTCAAGCACGGCGCCGAACGGATATCCGGCCCGATCCGCCTCAGCGCACCCGAAGATCTCGGCCGCCGCCGCATCGTGCCGGTCATCGACGCCTTCCTCGCCGAGCACCCCGCCGTGACGGTCGATCTCAACCTGACGGATGGCTATGTCGATCTCGTCGGCCAGGGCCTGGATTTCGCAATCAGGCATGGCGTGCTCGCCGACAGCAGCCTGCGCTCGATACCACTCGGCGAAAACCGGCGCATCGTATGCGCGGCGCCCGGCTATCTGGTCAGGCATGGTGCGCCGCGCCATCCCCGCGACCTCGCGCAGCATGACTGCATCCTCATGCGCTTCGGCCAGAATATCGACCGCCGCTGGCCTTTCCTCATCGCTGGTCGCCTGGAGCGGGTCTCGGTCCAAGGCCGGCGCATCGCCAATGATGGCGGGCTCGTTCGGCAATGGTGCAAGCAAGGCCACGGCATCGCGCTGAAGTCGATCCGCGACATCGACGAGGATCTTGCAACGGGCGCGCTGGTCGAGCTGCTCCAGGAATACGCCGCCGGCAGCACCGCCCTGCAGATCGTCTTCCCGCCCAGCCGCGTGCAGCCGCGCCGCGTGCGCATGCTCATCGAATGCATAGACACGGCGTTGGCTGACCGTCTGCCCCTCGACGGGCACAGCGTCATGCCATAGCATCCGGCCGGGCATGCGAAGGGCTGAAGCGTAGATGAGTGAAGTCGTCGTCCGGTTGGGACACCACACGGTTGCAATAGAGCTGCCCGAACATCTGCTCAGCGATGGCATCCTCGCAAGCTTGAAGAGCGATGTCCCGCAGGCCGGCGTCGATGAGCGGATCATCGTCAGCATGGCGAGCGATCGCAGCTACGCGTTGCAAGGCGGTCACGGACCGGAAGAAGAAGACGGCTTGAAGCGCGGCGCCTTGCTCGAGCGCCTGCTGGCCCGCCTTGCCGGGACGTTTGCCCGCAAGGCCCAGGTGCCGGTGCTGCGCGCCGCGGCGGTCGGCTGGGCCGATGGCGCGGTGCTCATTGCCGGTCCTGAGGCGTCGGGAAAATCATCGCTGGCCGCCTGGTTCATCGAGACGGGCTTTGCGCTCATCGGTGACGACCAGGTCGCCATCACCGACGCTCTGGGAACAGTTTCGGGCTACCCGGCACCGCTCGCTTTCGCCGCCGGTGATGCAGATCATCTCATCGCGCTCACCGATTTCGCCTCAGCACCCATGGCGCGCACCGCCGAGCGTATTCATGTCGGCGTCAGGGAAGCCTGGCGTGCCGACGGGGATGCGCTTGCCTGCCGGATGATGATATTTCCCCATTTCGCGCGCGACGCGCAGCCGCGTCTCGAAAAGCTCGAAACCGTCGCCGCGGCGCGGCTCCTCAAGGCACAGCTGACCTCGCCGGCCGGCGGTGAAGCCGACTACTGGACCATCCAGATGGCGCGCAGCATTCCCGCCATCGCGCTCACCTACTCGCATTACGACCAGATCAACGGCCTGCTCGACCGGCTCGTCAAGCTCGTCATCGACGAGAGGCTGTCGCCTGTCGATTTCGACCGCTTCGTTTCAGGTATCGGGCGTCCGGCCTCGACGGCGGCGCGCAAATACCCCGTTCCGGAACGCAGCACGCGACGGTTCTCGCCCTTTCTCACCATCGGAATGGCGACCTATGACGATTATGACGGCGTCTATTTCAGTCTCCAGGCGATCCGCCTCTATCATCCCGAGATCGTCGATGAGGTCGAGTTTCTGATCATCGACAATCATCCGGATGGTCCCTGTGCGGCGGCGCTCAAGGATCTCGAGAAGCATATCCCGAATCTGCGCTACATTCCGGCCGCCGATGTCACCGGAACCGCGGTGCGCGACCGCGTCTTCAGCGAGGCGGGGGGCGAATTCGTCCTGTGCATGGATTGCCATGTCCTGTTCGCGCCGGCGAGCCTCAGGAAGCTCATCGATTATTTCCGCAGCGTGCCGGAGAGCGGCGACCTGATCCAGGGGCCGTTGATCTACGATGATCTCGCGACGATCAGCACGCACTGGCTGGAAGGCTGGCGGGAGGGGATGTTCGGCTACTGGTACAAGAATCCCGCCGGTGCGGAGTCCGATGGTCAGCCCTTCGAGATCACGTTCCAGGGCCTCGGCATCTTCGCGTGCCGGCGCGCGGCCTGGCCGGGTTTCAATCCGGCCTTCCGCGGCTTCGGTGGCGAGGAAGGTTATATCCAGGAGAGATTCCGCCGGGCCGGTCACCGCGTGCTGTGCCTGCCGGCGCTGCGCTGGGTGCACCGTTTCGGACGGCCGATGGGACAGACCTATCCCAACCGATGGGAAGACCGTATCCGCAACTATCTCATCGGCTTCGGCGAGATCGGCTGGGACACGACGGAGATGCAGCAGCATTTCCGCGAACGCCTGGGGCAGCAAACGGCCGATCGCATCTTTGCCGCCATCCGCAAAGAGCTCGCCGCGGGAGGAGAGGGGCAGGAGCTCGATCCGGTTCGTCTGGACGACTTCCGGGATGACGAGCCTTATGATCTCGGCGAAGCGCGCTTACGTTTCGTCGCCGAAACAGCGGTGCCGGTGCTGCTCGGGAAATTTGCCTTCGACACGGTGACCTGCCTGGGGCGTGGGGCGGATATCTGGCTGCGCGAATTCGCGCGGCACGGCATCGTATCGCCACCCGAGATGCCGGATCCGTCGCGTTCTCTCGTCTGTTGCTTCGAGCCGGGCGATATTTCAACGGTCGTGGCAGCCGAGCACTGTGTGGGGCGTCTCACCGCCATGGCCCCGGTTGTCGTGTTCACCTTCGCACGCCCGCCGGGTGACGATGCGATCGACTACAATCGGATCAGAGCGTCATGGACGGCGTTGTTTGCGCGGCGCGGATACAAGCCCATCGATTGCCTGCGCCCGGCGCTGGCGCATGACCCGCGCGCCGACAGCCACTATCAGCAGAATCTCATCGTTTTCAGCCGAAGCGGGGTGGCGGCTGGCGCGCAGCGTGCGCCGGCTATCTTGTCCAGGACGGCAGGGACGAATGTCTCCGTCATCATTCCGGTCTATAATGGCGCGGCGTTTCTGGGCCAGGCGATCGAAAGCATTCTCCTGCAGACGCACAGCCAGTTCGAGCTGATCGTGGTGAATGACGGCTCGACCGACACGACCGGTGCCATCGCCGACAGCTACGCCACGGCCGACAAGCGCATTCGCGTCATCCACCAGCGCAATGGTGGCGAAGCGGCCGCCTTCAATGCCGGGGCCGCGGCGGCGCGTTTTGCGCTGTTGGCCCGGGTCGATCATGATGACGTGGCATTGCCCGAGCGGCTGGCGCTGCAGGTCGCCTTCCTGGAAAAGCACGAAGACGTCGCCGCGGTCGGCGGCACCATGCGGTGTATTGACCGACAAGGAAAGCTCACGGGCACCAGAGCAACCTATCCGCTCACCCCGGAAGCCTGCCATGCGGCGCTGGTGAACGCGACCGCCGGCCCGATCGGCAATCCGGCCGCGATGATCAGAAAGGCCGCCTTCGAGCGCTGTGGCGGACTCAGGGTGCAGTTCAGGACTTCCAGCGATTTCGACCTGTGGTTGCGTCTGGATGAGCAGTTCAAGCTGGCAAATCTTCCCGATGTCCTGGTCGATTACCGCATGCACGGGGCCAATCTGACGGCCAAAGGAAGATTCGCCCAGGCATTGAATGCCCATATCGCCAAGCAGGCGGCCCTTCTGCGGCGGCGCGGCGAGGCCGACCCCGTCAACAATTGGACCAAGCTCGGGCTGGAAACCCTGGCCGTATTTCCCATGCTGGAGGAGGATAAAGCCCGGGCCTATTCCGAGCTTTTCGAGGCGGCTCTGACAAATTTCACCACGACCAGTGACACGGTCTTTCTGGCTCTGGCGGACAAATGCCTTTCATTGATCCCGGATGGATATGATCTAACCTAGGGTTAAGGTACCTAAGTGTGATCAAAATGCAACGCGGGGCAATTTTTTCACCGGGGCAATGAACTCTGCGTAAATGTGGCTAGGAATGAAACCCATCTTCCGATAGCCTTATCAGCTGCAGAAAACTGCCTGTCGGGGAACGTTATGTCACTCAAGACGTCATTGATGAGCGCCAGCTCGGGGCTGGCTATTGCTTTAATGAGCCAGATACCTGGGGCGCAGGCCGCTGATGTGGTGAATGAGCCACTTTGTGCCGTGTCCGGCATCAACGGAAAAGTCGAAGCCATCGGCGGGTATTCCGAGAACAACGACTCCAAGGGCGACGCCCTGGTCAGCGGCCTCGGTTCGCTCAGTATCCCGCTCGGCTGCGATTTCGGCTTCCAGGCCGATATCGGCATCATCGACGAGCTCGATCATACGACGTATGGCGGCGCCGGCCATTTGTTCGCCCGCGACCCCGACTCCTATCTCATCGGCCTGACCGGCGGCTATTTCGACGCCGGTGACACGAATCTCTGGGCCATCGGTCCTGAGGCCGAACTCTATCTGGGCCAGGTCACCCTTAAAGGTTGGGGCGGCTATCTCGATGTGGATGCCGACGGCGATTCAGGCGGCGGCGACGGCTTTGCCATCGTCGATGCGGCCTTCTATCCGACCGACGACCTCGAATTGTCGATTGGCGCCAGCATCATCGGCGATCAGGAATTCGCGCGCGCCGGCCTCGAATATCAGTTCGCCGACTCGATGACCGTCTCCTTCGGCGGAAAGATCGGCGAAGACGACTACTTCAATGTCACCGGTGGTCTCAGCTTCTACTTCGGTGGCGGCGAGAAGAGCCTGATCCGGCGTCATCGCGAGGACGATCCGGACAACCGTATCCTGGACTTCGTCGGCTTCAAGGAAGCCAAGAACAAATCGAAGGCCAACAATACCGGCACGGGAACCAATACGCAGCCCCCGCCGACGACCAGCCCGCCGTTCACCGGCACTTTCCCTGGCTGATCGCGCGACAGCCGTTCCGATAAAAGTATGGCCGCCCTCTGGGCGGCCATTTCGTTTTAGGTGATGTTGATCAGCGGCTTCCCGCCATGGCGCTCAAAGCGTGATGGCTCAAGAAGGAGTCGCCGTCACGCTTTGTATATTTGTTCGCGCAAGCTTTTTCCGGACAAGCGCTTCGCATTTTTCCGGATCAAGCTCTAGAACAGCCCGGCGATCTGGCCCTTGGCGTCGAGGCCGATCGTTTCGGCCGACGGCACCTTGGGCAGGCCCGGCATGGTCATGATGTCACCGCAGATGACGACGATGAACTCGGCGCCCGCCGACAGCCGCACCTCGCGGATCGGCACGACGTGGTTGGTCGGCGCGCCCTTGAGATTCGGATCGGTCGAGAAGGAATATTGCGTCTTGGCCATGCAGATCGGGAATTTGCCGTAGCCCTGCGCCTCATAGGCCTTGAACTGGTCGCGCACCGATTTGTCGGCGACGATGTCGTCGGCGCGATAGATTTCGCGCGCGATCGTCTTGACCTTGTCCCACAAGGGCATCGCATCGTCATAGATCGGATGGAACTGGCTCGAACCCTTGTCGGCGAGCGCCGCCACATGCTTGGCCAGTGCCTCGGTGCCCTTGCCGCCGTCCGCCCAATGCGTGCATTTGAAGCCTTCGACGCCATGCTCGTGGCAGAAATCGGTGATCGCTTTCACTTCCGCATCGGTGTCGGTGACGAAGTGATTGACCGCCACCGCGATGGGCACGCCGAACTTCTTCACATTCTCGATATGACGGCCGAGATTGGCGAGGCCCTTCTTCACCGCCTCGACATTCTCTTTCTTGAGATCGTCCTTGCCGACGCCGCCATGCATCTTGAGCGCGCGCACCGTGGCGACGATCACCGTCACATCCGGATGCAGGCCGGCCTTGCGGCATTTGATGTCGAAGAATTTCTCGGCACCGAGATCGGCGCCGAAGCCCGCTTCGGTGACGACATAATCGGCGAGCTTGAGCCCCGCCTTGGTCGCCATCGCCGAGTTGCAGCCATGCGCGATATTGGCGAAGGGGCCGCCATGCACGAAAGCCGGGTTGTTCTCGAGCGTCTGCACCAGATTGGGCAGCAGCGCGTCCTTCAGCAGCACGGTCATGGCGCCGGCCGCTTTGATGTCCTTGGCGAGCACCTGACCCTTGTCGCGCTTATGGCCGATGACGATCTGGCCGATGCGGCGCTCGAGATCCTCGATCGAGGTCGCGAGACAGAGGATCGCCATGATCTCGGACGCGACGGTGATGTCGAAGCCCGCTTCACGCGGGAAGCCGTTGGCGACACCGCCCAGCGAGCAGACGATATCGCGCAGCGCACGGTCGTTCATGTCCATCACGCGGCGCCAGGAAATGCGGCGGGTGTCGAGGCCGAGCTCGTTGCCCCAATAGATGTGGTTGTCGATCATCGCCGAGAGCAGGTTATGCGCCGACGTGATGGCGTGGAAGTCGCCGGTGAAATGGAGATTGATGTCTTCCATCGGCACGATCTGGGCATAACCGCCGCCGGCCGCACCACCCTTCATGCCGAAGCAGGGGCCGAGCGAAGGCTCGCGCAGGCAGATCATCGTTTTCTTGCCGATGCGGTTGAGGCCGTCGCCCAGGCCGACCGTCGTCGTCGTCTTGCCTTCGCCGGCGGGCGTCGGGTTAATGGCGGTGACGAGGATGAGCTTGCCGTCTTTCTTCTTGGAAAGGCCGGAGATGAAGTCGAGGGACAGCTTGGCCTTGGTGTGGCCGTAGGGGATCAGATCTTCGGTGGGAATGCCGAGCTTCTTGCCGATCTCGAGGATCGGCTTCATTTTCGCTTCCCGGGCGATCTCGATGTCGCTCTTGACGGTGGCCATGACGGTGACTTCCTCCCACTCTGCAATATGCGAAAGAGGAGCGAACAATAGCCACGCCATTTTGGCAAGGCGAGCGCGAAACGGCATCCTTAAGCGGATTGCGACACTCTGGCCGCCTGCTACCGTGGGGGAGTAGATCAGGGCGCGGTCCCACGCTAAACGGAAACCATGCGCAACTTTCAAATCCCCGGCCGCTCCGTCGCTTATGGCACGCAAGGCATGGCCGCAACATCATCACCCCTTGCGACGCTTTTCGCCTTGGAAATATTGAGAAATGGCGGCAATGCGGCCGATGCCGCGATCGCCGCATCGGCGGTACTTTGCATCACCGAACCGCACATGACCGGCATCGGCGGCGACTGCTTCGCGCTGATCGGAAAGCGTGATGGCACGATAGAGGGCATCAATGGTTCGGGCCGCGCCGGCCGTCGCGCCGATGCGGACTGGCTCAAATCGGCGCGACTCACGAGCATCGAGCCCAGAAGCGTGCATGCGGTGACGGTGCCGGGCGCCATCGATGCGTGGGCGGCACTTCTCGCGCGGCACGGCACGATGGATCTGCAGGAGGCGCTGAAGCCGGCGATCAAGCTCGCCGAGGAGGGCGTGCCGACCACACCGCGCGTCGCCTCTGACTGGGCGCAGGAGGTGGCCGACCTCGCGGCAGATGAAGGCGCGCGCCTTCATTATCTCGTCGACGGACGGGCGCCGCGCCAAGGCGAAGTGATGCGTTATCCGGCTCTGGCGCGCACGCTCAAGCTCATCGCCGCGAAAGGCCGCGATGGCTTCTATGCCGGCGAGGTCGGGGAGGAAATCGTCGCGACCCTCAAAGCGCGGGGCGGCCTTCTGACGCTTGATGATCTCGCTGAGACCAAAGCGAGCTGGGTCGAGCCGATCTCGACCAGCTTCGCCGGTGTCGAGCTTCTGGAGATTCCACCCAACGGATCGGGCCTTACCGCGCTCATCGCCCTCAACATCCTCAAGCAGTTCGATATGGCGAAGTATGGCGTGAGCAGCATCGAGCGCTACCATCTGCAGATCGAGGCGATGAAGCTCGCCTGGGTCCTGCGCAACCGTCATATCGCCGAGCGCGCCGCCATGACGGTAACGCCCGAGGAGCTCTTGAGCGACAAGACCGCGACGGATCTCGCGGCGCTGATCGACATGAAGCGCGCGGTCGTCAATCCGGAGAACAAGATCCCGATGCCGGGCTCCGATACGGTCTATCTCACCGTCGTAGACCGTGACGGTATGGCCGTCTCCTTCATCAATTCGATCTACTGGGCTTTCGGCTCCGGCATCGTGACGCCCAAGAGCGGTATCGCGCTGCAAAATCGCGGCGCCAATTTCGTCACCGAGATCGGCCACCCCAATTGCATCGGGCCCGGCAAAAGGCCGCTGCACACGATCATACCGGCGATGGTGCGCGCCCAGGGGCAAGTCGATATGTCCTTCGGCGTCATGGGCGGCGCGTTCCAGCCGATGGGCCATGTCGGCGTCATGCTCAACCGCTATGTCTATGGTCTCGATGTCCAGGAAGCGCTCGATTTCGCGCGGGCTTTCCCCGAAGAAGGCCGCGTCGAGGTCGAAGCCGGCGTGGACGAGGCCGTGCATAAAGGACTTGCGGCGCTGGGCCACGATGTCGTGGCGGCAGCGGACCCGTTCGGCGGCGGGCAGGCCATACTTTTCGATCGCGCGCAAGGCGTGCTCGCCGGCGGGTCGGACTTCCGCAAGGATGGCCTGGCGCTAGGGCTTTAGCGCGATCAGGAAAAGTGGAGCGTTTCGATCTTGACGCAACCATCATATTTTTCAGTTGTTTACCAATTGGCCGTTAGTTTGGCAGGGTAAGGATGGCTGGCATTTTGCCGGCCTCAGAGTATGTTTGGGTCTCACCCGGAGGCTGCTTGAGCGAATCATCACCCAGACCGTCCGCTGCAGAACCGCACAGACAAGCGGATGAGCGCAGCTTCGCCGAGCGCAGCCAGGGCCCGGTCGAATCGCTCGCCCGCGTCATCAGCGCCGAAGAGCTGGAGCGGGTGCGCAAGGCGGTGCTGGCGGTCGGCGAGGCCGCCTATCACTGGGTCATCGAATCGGACGAGATCTTCTGGAGCGCCAATGCGCCGGAGATCCTGCATTGCCCGGCGCCCCGGCTCACCACCGGGCGATCCTTCGCGGCGCTGCTCGACGTCGACAATTTCACCACCCGTTATGACGCGGTGATGCGCACCGTCTACAAGGACGAAGGCGAGGGCATCCCCTATCAGATCGAATATCTGTTCCGGCCCGATGGCAAGAACGGCAAGACATCGTATTGGCTCGAAGACACCGGGCGCTGGTATGCGGGCGCCGACGGGCGGCCGGCGGAAGCCTTCGGCATCGTCCGGCGCATCGACGACCGTCATTCGCGCGACCAGCATCTGAATTTCCTCGGCAATTGCGACCCGCTCACCGGCATGATGAATCGCGGCCGCATGGCGGAAGCGCTGGAGGAGGGGATCATCGCGGCGGATCGCGAAGGTGTTTCCCGTGCCTTCGTCATCGCCGGCATCAACAATCTCGCCGTTGTGAACGACGCCTATGGCTTCGAGGTGGCGGACGAAGTCATCATCGCGGTGGGGCGCCGGCTCAAGAACGTGGTGCGCGCCGGCGATCCGATCGCACGTTATTCGGGCAGCAAGTTCGCCATCATCCTCAATAATTGCGATGAGCGCGAGCTCGGGCATGCGGCCGAGCGTTTCCTGCAGGTGGCGCGCGACAGCGTCATCGAGACCGAGCACGGCCCGGTCTGGGCCATGCTGTCGATCGGCGCCATCATCCTGCCCGGTCATGCCGCCGACGCCAATACCGCGATGGCGCGCGCCGAGGAGGCGCTGACCGAAGCCAAGCGCATGCCCTCCGACGGTTTCGTCGTCTACAAGCCGTCGCAGAAGCTCATTTCAGAGCGCAGCATCAATGCGCGTGCCGCCCATGAGATCGTCGCCTGCCTCAAGGAAGACCGCTTCAAGCTCGCCTTCCAGCCGATCGTCGAGGCCGCCAGCACGAATGTGGTGATGCATGAGGCGCTGCTGCGCATGGCCGATGCGCGCGGCGACATGATCGCGGCGGCGCATCTGATCCCGATCGCCGAGAAGCTCGGCCTCGTTCGCCTCATCGACCGCACGGTGGCGCAGCTCACCGTCTCGACGCTGCTCACCTATCCGAGCGCCAATCTCACCTTCAACGTTTCCGGCATCACCGCCACTGACCCGCGCTGGTTCAGCCAGTTGACCGAGATCCTCAAAGCCCATCGCGAGGTGACGCCGAGGCTCACCGTCGAGATCACCGAAACGGTGGCGCTCGGCGATCTCGACGAGACGGTGCGCTTCACCCGCACCTTGCGCGATCTCGGCTGCCGCGTCGCCATCGACGATTTCGGCGCCGGTTACACCTCGTTCCGCAATCTCAAGGCGCTCAATGTCGACATCCTGAAGCTCGACGGATCATTCTGCGCCAATCTGACCGAAAATCCGGACAACCAGTATTTCGTCCGTTCCTTGATCGACATGGCGAAGCAGTTCGAGATCAAGACGGTCGCCGAATGGGTCGAGACGCCGGAAGACGCCGAATTCCTGCGCCAATGGGGCGCCGATTATCTGCAGGGCAATCTGTTCGGCAGGGCCTCGCTCGACATTCCCTGGTCGGCCGAGGACGGAACGGTGGCGGAAGCGCCGGCCGTCGATAGCCCGCCTGCGCCCGCCGCCGAGGCGGAGAAGATCGAAACCAAGGACGCCGAGCCAGACGAAGCCCGCGAGGTTCCGTCGCCGGCGCCACGTGAGGCGCCCAAAGCCCGGACATCCGAGCCGCCGCCTTATATCGAGAATGATGACGAGCCCGACATGTCGCGCCTGCGCCTGGCGATCGACGCGCTCAACGCGCAGTTCCGGCAAGGACGGAACTAAGCTCATCCGTTCCCGCATTTCCTCCTTCCCCGCGCAGGGCGCGGGGAAGGAGAAGGATGTGTGAATCTCATTGCATCCTGCGGACGGGAGAGGGGGAAAGTAGGAGAGACATCGTCTCTTCCATAGTCCTGTCTACTTCTTCGCGATCTTCGTCACCGTGATGCGGCCGTTCACGCGGTCCGCTTCGAACGTCACCTTGTCGCCGACCTTGACGGATTTCAGCATGGCAGGATCGGCGACGGCGAAGACCATGGTCATCGCGTCCATGTCCAGATTCTTGATGGCGCCGTGCTTCAGCGTGATTTTCTGCTGAGCCTCGTTGATTTTTGTCACCTGTCCCTCGACCGGCGCCGGCTCCGCCAAAGCGGACAGCGACATCGAGAGAAATGCGGCGGCAGTGATGATCATTCTACGCATGGATATTCCTTTCACAGTTTAGCGGACAACAATTTTGCCGAACATGCCGGCCTCGCGGTGACCTGGGAGCAAGCATGAAAAGTCGAACTCGCCGGCCTTGGTGAACTTCCAGACGATCTCACCGGACTTCTTGGGTTCGAGACGCCTGGCGTTCGGATCGTCGTGCTCCATATCTGGATTTTTCGCCATCTCCTCGGCATGTTTGAGGTTTTCCTCGAGTGTCGCGATGACGATCTCGTGGTCGAGCAATCCGTTGTTGCGGATGACAAACTTGATCTGCTCGCCTTTGCGGATCTTCACCTCGCTCGGAAGGAACTGCATCTTCTGCTCGCCTTCCTTCATGGTGATGAGGACAGTCCGGGCGGGCTTCTTGGGGTCGCCCGGCTCGCCATAGGCGCGGTCCTCATCATGGCCGGCATCGGCAAACGCCGCGACCGGCATGGTCAACGGCAAGAGCAGGGCAAGAATAAATCTCGTCTTCACGGCACATTCCCTTGTCTAGTGATTCTTGTGTTGCGATCCGGGCCCAGGCTTCTTCACCTGGAGCTCCACCGTCGTGGCTTTGTCGATCACGGGCGGCTGGGCCCGCTCGACATTCTTGGACTCGCCTTTCCATTCATAGGCGACCGTCCCCTCCGGGTGATTGAACCAGCCCGGATCCTTGTAGTCGTTGGCGGCCAGACCCTGTCTGACCTTGACGACCGAGAACATTCCCCCCATCTCGACCGGTCCGAACTGGCCGAAGCCGGTCATCATCGGCAGCGTATTGTCGGGAAGGGGCATTTCCATTTCGCCCATATCGGCCATGCCGGCGGAGCCCATCGGCATGTAGTCGGGCGCCAGCCGCTTCATCTTCTTGGCGAACGCCTTCTTGTCGACGCCGATGAATGTCCTGATGTCATGACCCATGGCGTTCATCGTGTGGTGCGACTTGTGGCAGTGGATGGCCCAGTCGCCTTCCTTGTCTGCCAGGAAATCGAAGGCGCGCATCTGGCCGACGGCGCAGTCGATCGTGACCTCCGGCCATGCCGCGTTTTCGGGAACCCAACCACCATCGGTGCAGGACACCTTGAAGTCATAACCATGCATGTGAATGGGGTGGTTGGTCATGGTGAGGTTGCCGAACCGGACCCGCACCTTGTCGTTCTTCGCGCAGATGAGCGGCTCGATGCCGGGGAATACCCGGCTGTTCCAGGTCCACAGATTGAAGTCGGTCATTTCGGCGACCTTGGGCACATAGGCGCCAGGCTCGATATCGTAGGCCGACATCAGGAATACGAAGTCGCGATCGACACGGCGGAAGGCCGGGTCCTTGGGATGCACGACGAAGAAGCCCATCATGCCCATGGCCATCTGAACCATCTCGTCGGCATGCGGGTGATACATTAAGGTCCCGCTCTTCTGCAGCTGATACTCATAGACAAAGGTCTGGCCCGTTTTGATATGCGGCTGGGTCAGCCCGCCGACGCCGTCCATGCCGTTGGGAAGCAGCTGACCATGCCAATGGATCGACGTGTGCTCGGGCAGCTTGTTGGTCACGAAAATGCGGACCTTGTCGCCTTCGACCGCCTCGATCGTCGGGCCGGGCGACTGGCCGTTATAGCCCCAGAGATTGGCGACCATGCCGGGTGCGAGCTCGCGCGTCACCGGCTCGGCGACGAGATGGAATTCCTTCCAGTCGCCATTCATCCGCCAGGGCAAGGTCCACCCGTTCAGCGTGACGACCGGCTGGTAGTCCGGCCCGCTCGTCGGCACCAGCGGCGGTTGCGTCGCTGGCGTGTCTGTCGTCGGCGCTTCGGGGATTGCGGCCGCCTGCGCGCGGCCGGAGACCGCGCCGGCACTGATCAGCGCCGCGGCGCCGGATGTGCCGAGGAATGTCCGTCGGGAGAAAGTCATGAGATCACCTTTCCTTGATCAATGTTCACCGCCGCCGGCGGCGGCAGCCAGGGAGGGACCTTGGCCGGCCTCTCCGGATGATGCGCCGCCACCGACAATCGCGGTCTGGAAGTCGACGGACGCTATGAAGAAATCACGCTGCGCGGAGATCGCCTGGATGTTGCTGTCGATGCTTTCACGCAAGGTGGTCAGCAGCTCGAACTCGTCGATGAGCATGCCGTTGTAACGTAGCAGCGCTTCCTCATTCACCGTTTTGCGCAGCGGCAGTATCTTGTTCTGATACTGGCGCGCGATGTCGTAGCTCGCGCGGTAGGTGAGATAGGCCGAACGCGCCTCGGAGCGGACATTCACGGCCTTCTCGAGCAGGCGGTTGACGGCCTGCATGTAGGTCTCCTTGGCGCGCCTGACCTTGACCTCGCCGAAATCGAAGATCGGGATCTGGATCTCGAGCTCGAAGCCTTTCGGATAGGATTTGTCCGTTATGCCGTCTTCCCGGGAACGTTCGTAATTGCTGCGCAGGCCGCCATCGAGCATCGAGACGAAGCGTGTCGACTGGGTCAGCCCGTAGGACTTCGCCAGAGCGTCGAGCTCGAGCCGGGCGGCGATGAGATCGACCCGCTTGCGAACGGCATCCACTTCTACCTGCTGCACTGACTTGATGCCCTTCACGGGCGCCAGCGCGCGCGGCAGCTTGTAGTCGATGTCGTCGCCCCACAGGCCGAGCAAACGCGTGAGCGCCTCGCGCTCGGTTCCGGCCTGCAGCCGGGCACGCGCCAGCTCATTGGAGATTTCGGCGTAGAAGGCGCTCGCGCGCGCCTGCTCCAGCCTGTTGGCGGCGCCGGTCTCGCCGAGCTTACGGGTGAGATCCGCCGCGGCATCGGCCGACAGCCGGGCCTGCTCGAGGAGAGCGACGGTCTGCTGCGCGGCGACGGCGCGATAGAAGGCCCGCCGGGTTTCAGCCGCGACCCGGAACGTGGCTTCGATGGCCCGTTCTTTCGCCGCCTCGAACTGGGTCCGGGCGATCTCCTTGCGTTTTGGCAATGTGGCGAGCGCCAGAAGATCGGCGACGATCCGCCGCTCGACTTCGAGCTCGCCATTGGTGACGAGCCGTTCCAGCCCGATGATCGGATTGGGCGGGAGGCTCGCCTCGACAAAGGCTGTTTCCGAAAGCCCCAGCTCGTTGTAGTCGGCCTGAAGACCGCGGTTGTTGAGCAAAGCGACCTGCACCACGCTGTCGGCGGTGAGCTTGCCGGCAAGTATGCGGCCCACTTTTGCCTTGGCGGCCGCCGCGTCCTCGACGGATGCAATCTTGACGGCATCCTGGCCAAGCTCGCTTGCGACGCGTTCGGATACCGGCAGCATCCCGGCATCGGGGCTGAACTTTGCGCAGCCGGCGAGCACGATGGGAAGAGCGCCGGCGATGAGCACACGTTTGAAGAATGCAAATGACGGGTTCATTGCTGCTGCTCCTTCTTGGGCGCGACTTTTTCGTTGCGCTCTTTCCAGGGCAGCGGGTCGACCGGCCGGTAGTCGATCGTACCGGCGGTAACCGGCACATAACGTTGCGCCGGCACGCGCGATCCGGGGTCGGCCGGACCTCCGGACGGCGTGAAAACATCAGAGGGGCTGGAACATCCAGCCAATAGAGCAGCAGCAGCAATCATCGGAATCGATTTCATTCGACGGTCCTCGGTCGACCAAAGTGGCGAACAGCTTTGATAGGGAGAAGAAAGGCTCAGCCTGCGCCGCAGGAGCCCGCCGAAGCGGCGGGTCCTGAACAACCTAAGCGAAAGGTCGGGCTAAGGCCGAGAGCTAGCCGAGGAGGCTTCTGGGGGGACGTTCGAGACGCGCCGGGGCGGCTTCCGTGATATCGTCTTCAGGCGATATGCGTTCCACGGCCCGGGCAATCGGAACGAGGATCTGCCCGCATGCGCCGGCTTGGGTGACGACATGGCATGTCGAGCCGCAGCACGAATCCGCCATGTCCGCATGACCGGTCTTGTCGCCGCACTCATCGGACTCGGAACACTGAGGAGCGTGCTGCGCGGCAGGATCGGCGTGATGATCACCCGTTGCAGCGGCCGCGGAGGCGATCGCGCTTTCATGGCTGAGCGCGAGACCCGGTAGCGCCCCAGCCACACCCCAGCCGGCGCTCGTCACAATGAATGCGAGCGCGGTGAAGAGAATCATTATGCGGCGAAGCGCGGGAGCCATCGGCGCATTAACATGAGGAAGCCACATACTGGCAAGATCAAAAATTCCGGCGCTTAAGAGCCGCGGGGCTACTTGCCGCCGGCGATGGCGTCGATCTTGCGCTGCATGGCGGTGAGCTGATCCTTCAGCGCCTGCAGGTCGTCCTTGCCGCCCTGCGCCTGCTGCTCACGCGATTTTGACGGCTCGGCCGGTTTCGGCTGGCCCTGCTGGCCGGCCATGGCGGCGGTGAAGGGATTGAACATGCGCATGGCGTCGTGGAACATCACCATGTTGCGCTCGGTCTGCTCCTGCATCGCCTTGAACGGATCGGCGCCCCAGATCTCGGCCATCTGGCTGCGTAATTTGTCCTGTTCCTTGGTGAGCGATTCCAGCGACATTTCCAGATAGCCCGGCACGAAGGCCTGCATGCTGTCGCCATAGAAATGGATAAGCTGGCGGAGAAACTTGATGGGCAGCAGGTTCTGGCCCTTGCTCTCTTCCTCGAAGATTATCTGGGTCAGGACCGAGCGGGTGATGTCCTCGCCGGATTTCGCGTCATAGACGACGAAATCGGTGCCCTTCTTGACCATGTCGGAAAGGTCGTCGAGGGTCACATAAGTGCTGGTGGCGGTGTTGTAGAGACGCCGGTTCGCGTATTTCTTGATGACGACCGCATTCGCGGTGGCTGACTGTTCGCCGCTCAAACTCCGTCTCCCTTACAAACTCTGTGCTGCCTGCCGGCAATCTCGTGGAGATTCTGCTGCTCGCTCCCAATCGGGCGGCGTCCGCCCGGGCAGGAAGCAACCTGCGAAGGGTGCGCCGTGCGGTGCACAATTGCAAGCGCAAAAAGAATATCCATGTTAGCCGAAAGCGCGCATTGCAACGCCCGCGAGAGTCGGGCTTAATGTTCCCGATCCCAGCATTGGAGACCCTTTTTCATGGCTAATTCTGAGAATTCCGTCGTCATCGTCTCGGCCGCGCGGACCCCTGTCGGGTCGTTCAACGGCGCCCTGTCGAGCCTTTCCGCCCATGCGCTGGGCGCCGTCGCGCTCAAGGCCGCCATGGCGCGCGCCAAGGTCGAGGCGAAGGAAGTCGATGAGATCATACTGGGTCAGATCCTGACCGCCGGCCAGGGCCAGAACCCGGCCCGCCAGGCCTCGATCGGCGCCGGAATTCCGGTCGAAAGCCCGGCCTGGGGCATCAACCAGCTGTGCGGCTCGGGGCTCCGGGCGGTCGCTCTGGGCCTTCAGCAGATCGCCAATGGCGATGCGAAGATCATCGCCGCGGGCGGCCAGGAATCGATGTCGATGGCGCCGCACTGCCAGCATTTACGCAATGGCGTGAAGATGGGCGACTTCCAGATGATCGACACGATGATCAAGGACGGCCTGTGGGACGCCTTCAATGGCTATCACATGGGCAACACGGCCGAGAATGTCGCGCGCCAGTGGCAGATCACCCGCGACACCCAGGATAATTTCGCGGTCGCCTCGCAGAACAAGGCGGAAGCGGCCCAGAAGGCCGGCAAGTTCAAGGACGAGATCGTCCCCGTCACCATCGCCTCACGCAAGGGCGACATCGTCGTCGACCAGGACGAATATATCCGTCATGGCGCGACGCTCGACCAGCTCGCCAAGCTCCGGGCGGTGTTCCAGAAGGACGGCACCGTCACCGCCGGCAATGCCTCGGGCATCAATGACGGCGCCGCGGCGGTCATCCTGATGAGCGCCAAGGACGCCGAGAAGCGCGGCCTCGAGCCGCTCGCCCGCATCGT
This sequence comes from Taklimakanibacter albus, assembly GCF_016595235.1. Lineage (GTDB taxonomy): Bacteria > Pseudomonadota > Alphaproteobacteria > Rhizobiales > Aestuariivirgaceae > Taklimakanibacter > Taklimakanibacter albus. The sequence goes on from NZ_JAENHL010000003.1 coordinate 98,199, forward strand.
CTCCTGGGCCAATGCCGGCGTCGATCCCGCCATCATGGGATCGGGCCCGATCCCGGCGTCGCGCGCGGCGCTGAAGAAAGCCGGCTGGAAGGTCGAGGATCTCGATCTCATCGAGGCCAATGAAGCCTTCGCGGCGCAGGCCTGCGCCGTCAACAAGGATATGGGCTGGAACAGCGATATCGTGAATGTGAATGGCGGCGCCATCGCCATCGGCCATCCGGTCGGCGCCTCGGGTGCCCGCGTTCTGGTCACGCTGCTGCATGAAATGGGCAAGCGCAAGTCGAAGAAGGGCCTCGCCACGTTGTGCATCGGCGGCGGCATGGGCATCGCGATGTGTGTCGAGCGGGCGTAAGACCCGAGGGCATACGAGGTTTCTTACAGAAGGGGTGAGGAAATATGGGACGAGTTGCTGTCGTAACCGGCGGAACCCGCGGTATCGGTGCGGCCATCGCCAAGGCGCTCAAGCAAGAGGGCTATCAGGTGGTGGCCAGCTATGCCGGCAATGACGAAGCGGCCAATAAATTCAAGGCCGAGACCGGCATCGCGGTCAGGAAATGGGATGTCGGCAATTACGACGCCTGCGCCAGCAATCTCAAGGCGATCGAAGCCGAGCTCGGGCCGGTCGACGTCCTGGTCAACAATGCCGGCATCACCAAGGACGGCATGTTCCACAAGATGACGTCCGATCAGTGGTATCAGGTGATCAACACCAATCTCAACTCGCTGTTCAACATGTGCCGGCCGTTGATCGAAGGCATGCGCGAGCGGGGCTTCGGCCGTATCATCAACATCTCCTCGATCAACGGGCAGAAGGGCCAGATGGGGCAGGTGAATTATTCCGCCTCCAAGGCCGGCGATATCGGCTTCACCAAGGCGCTGGCGCAGGAGAATGCCAAGAAAGGCATCACCGTCAACGCCATCTGCCCCGGCTATATCGCCACCGAGATGGTGATGGCTGTCCCTAAAGACGTGCTCGAAAAGTCGGTCATCCCGCATATCCCGGTCGGCCGGCTCGGCCAGCCGGAGGAAGTGGCGCGCTGCGTCGTGTTCCTGGCGTCGGATCACTCCGGCTTCATCACCGGCTCGGTGCTCACCGCCAATGGCGGGCAGTATATGGTGTGATGCAAATTTACCCTCCCCCTTGCGGGGAGGGTCGGCCTGTAGGGCCGGGTGGGGGTCGCTCATCTCCATCAGTATACAGATCAACTTGTCGGCGGTACCGTCAGACCCCCACCCCTGACCCCTCCCCACAAGGGGGAGGGGAAATCGAGGCCTCATTGTCGCGCAGCACCGCCACGCTCATCGGCTTCACCGCCGTCCTCATGTGGGCGGTGCTGGCGTTCCTCACGGCGGCGAGCGGCCAGGTGCCGCCGTTCCAGCTCGCCGCGATGACTTTCCTGATCGGCGGTTTGCTCGGCGTCGCCACCTGGCCGTTCCGCAAGGGTGTCGTTGCGTCCATGCCGCGCAGCTGGCGGGTCTGGCTGCTCGGCATCGCCGGCCTGTTCGGCTATCACTTCGTCTATTTCACCGCCATCCGCTCCGCCCCGCCGGTCGAGGTGAGCCTGCTGGCCTATCTCTGGCCGCTTTTTCTCGTCGCCTTTTCGGCGCTGCTGCCGGGCGAGAAGCTCAAGGTTCATCACATTCTGGGCGTCATCATCGGCCTTCTGGGCGCGGCGCTGGTCATCACCCGCGGCCAGGGTTTCACGCTTGCGCAAGGCTTCGGCCTCGGCCACGCGCTCGGTTTTTCCTGCGCCATCATCTGGGCCGCCTATTCGGTCCTGTCGCGGCGCTTCGGCAATGTATCGACCGATGTGGTGGCGGGCTTCTGCCTGATCACCTCGGCGCTGGCGTTTCTCTGCCATCTTCTGTTCGAGGCGACGGTGTGGCCCGAAGGCCAAAGCCAGTGGCTGGCGATACTGGGGCTCGGCCTGTTTCCGGTGGGGGCGGCTTTCTACAGCTGGGACCTCGGGGTCAAGCGCGGCGACATCATGGCGCTGGGCGCCTCGTCCTATGCGTCGCCGCTGCTGTCGACCTTGGTCCTGATGCTGGCGGGCTTCGCGCCCTATCACTGGTCGATATTCGTCGCCTGCCTGCTCATCACCGCGGGCGCCGTCATCGCTGCGAAGGACATGATCTTCAGACGACGCTGATGCGTCAGTGCGGCGCCCAGTCCTTCGGCGCCAGCTCGAAGCCGTCGAAGGCGAAGGCCGGTGACACGGTGCAGCTCGACAGCGTCCAGGCGCCTTGCGAGCGCGCCGTCTGCCAGCAGAAGCGCGGCACGATCACTTGCGGGCGCTGGCCCTGCGCCAGATCGCTGCCCAGCTGATGCAGATCGACATGGCGGCCGTCATGCGAGAGTCCCAGCTCCAAGGGCGCGCCCGCATGCCAGTGCCAGATCTCGTCGGCATCAATCCGGTGCCAGTGGCTGATCTCGCCTTCGCACAGGAGGTAATAGATCGCGGTCCCCTCGGAGCGCTCGCCCAGCGCGGCATCGGCACGCCAAGTCTCGCGATAATGGCCGCCCTCCGGATGCGGTTTCAGATCCAGAAGGCGGATGATATCGCCAGGGGTCAGCGTCATCTGAAAGCGTCTTTGCGTTTCCGGACCTCGGCGAAGACATCGGCGTTGCTCGCCATCGACATGGCCAGCACCGAGCGGATCTCCTTGCTTTCGGGCCTGAGGAAGACATTGGTGTCGAGCTCCTCGCCGATCGTGCCGGGCAAGGTCATCTCCTTCTTGGCGCGCTGCGCCTTGATCTTGTCGGCGCGCTTCACGAGCTTGTCATTGCCGGGCTCGATGGTGAGCGCGAAGCGGGCGTTGGATTCGGTATATTCATGGCCGCAATGGAAGAGTGTGTCGCGCGGCAGCTTGCGCAGTTTGTCGAGCGAGGTCCACATCTCGGCAAGCGTGCCTTCGATCACCCGGCCGCAGCCGAGCGCGAACAAGGTGTCGCCGGCGAAGAGCAGCTTCTCCTCGGGGAGATGCAGCACGATATGACCCAGCGTGTGGCCGGGCGTCGCGATGACCTTAACCTCGCGTCCGGCGAAATCGTAGGATTCGCCGCCCGCCACCTGTTTGTCGATGCCGGGGATCTGCGGGGCTTCCGCCTTGGGGCCGATGATCGTCACCCCCCATTTCTTCTTGAGGGCGAGATTGCCTTCGACATGGTCGATATGGTGGTGGGTGGTCAGGATATGGGTGAGCTTCCAGCCCTTGCGCTCCAGCTCGCGCTCGATGGCCGGGGCTTCGGGGGCATCGATCGTGGCGGTCTGGCCGGTTGCGCTGTCATGCACGAGGACGCCATAATTGTCGTCGCGGCAGATGAAATGATGGAGTTCAAGTTTCGGCAATAGCGTATTTCCTCTGATCGAAATTGGCGCGTGACCCTGGGCCCCGGAATACCTATCTTTCCCACAATGGATGTAGCCGATCTACGTGAATTTTACACAAGCCGGCTCGGCCAGGCGACCCGCCGGCTGATCGCGCATCGCTTGCGCGACCGCTTCGGCGACCTGACCGGCGCCACCGTGCTGGGCTTGGGCTTTGCCACCCCCTATCTCGATTATCCGGCCGACGGGGCGGAACGCAGCCTCGTCTTCATGATGGCGCAGAGGGGCGTGCTGCACTGGCCGGAAGGCCAGCCCAATGCCGCCGCCTTGGTCGAGGAATGCGAATTGCCGCTGCTCGAAAGCACGGTCGATTTCGCCCTCGTCATCCATGGGCTCGAGCTTACCGACCAGCCGACCGAGATGCTGCAGGAGATCTGGCGGGTGATGTCGCCGCAGGGCCGCCTGGTCATGGTGGTGCCGAACCGGCGTGGGCTGTGGGCGCGCTCCGACGCGACGCCTTTCGGCTACGGCCAGCCCTATTCGCGCTCGCAATTGCAGCAGTCGCTCAAGGAGGCGAAATTCTCGCCCGTCGGCTGGTCGCAGGCTTTGTTCATGCCGCCCTCCGAGCGTGGGCTCATGCTCAAATCGGCGGCCGCCTGGGAGCGGCTCGGGCTCAAGACGTCGCCCGCCTTTTCCGGCGTCATCATCGTCGAGGCGGTCAAGCAGGTTTATGCCGTCTCGACCCGCAAACGCTCGCGCCGCATGCTGCCGCGGCTCAGGCCGGCGCTCGCCTCCTTCGATGTGAAGTTGCCGCGTTTCAAATGAGCGGACATCCTTTCGCGCTCAACGGCAAGACGGCGCTGGTCACCGGTGCGGGACGTGGGCTCGGCCTCGCCATCGCCAAGGCGCTGGCGCAAGCGGGCGCCTCCGTGCTGCTCAATGGCCGCACCGAAGCGCCACTCGCCGAAGCCGCCCGGCAGATCACCGCCGATGGCGGCGCCGCGTCGGTGCTCGCTTTCGACGTCACCGATCAAAGGCAAGTGGAAGCGGCCTTCGCGCGGATCGTGGATCTCGACATCCTCGTCAACAATGTCGGCCTGCGCGATCGCCGTCCGGTCTTTGATTTCTCGTTGGAAGATGTGCGCAAGCTCATCGAGGCCGATCTCATCGCGCCCTTCGAGCTCGGCCGGCGCGCCGCGAAGCTGATGATCGATAAGAAGCGCGGTGGCCGCATCATCAACATCACCTCGATCGCGGGGCTGATCGCCAACAAGGGTGACGCAGTCTATACGACGGCGAAGGGCGGCCTCATGGCGCTGACCCGCGCGCTCGCGGCCGAGCTCGGGCCCAAGGGCATCACCGTCAATGCGGTGGCGCCGGGCTTTTTCGCGACGGAAACCAATGCCAAGCTGACGGCCGATCCGCGCGTCGCCGAATGGCTCAAGGCGCGCACCGCGCTCGGCCGCTGGGGCAAGCCCGACGAAGCGGCAGGCGCTGTCGTGTTTCTCGCCTCACCGGCCGCGTCTTATGTCACCGGCCATATGCTGGCGGTCGACGGCGGCTATCTCACGCATTTTTAGGGCGCATCAGCTTATCCGAAAAGCCTGCAACTTTTCGGGCTGATGCGTCTCATTTCGCGGTCAGCACGTGGCCGACGAAAGGCAGCTCACGGAACTGATGCGCCATGTCCATGCCGTAGCCGACGACGAATTTGTCGGGGCAGACGAAGCCGCGGTGATCGGCTTCGATATCGGCGGCGAGATGGCCGGGCTTTTCGAGGAGCACTGCGGTCGAAACGCTGCGGGCGCCGCGCGCGGCGAGCAGGTCTTTTGCAAAGGCCAGCGTGCGCCCGGATTCGAGGATGTCGTCGATCAGCAATATGTCGCGGTCCTCGATCGGCGATTCGACGTCACGCAATATTTCGACCTGGCCGGACGAGCGGGTCTTGTCGCGATAGCTCGCCAGCATCATGAAATCGACCTCGGGCGACAGGCGGGCGCGATGCATGGCGCGGATGAGATCGGCGGCGAAGACGAAGCTTCCTTTCAGCACCGGCACCACCAGCAGGCGGTGCGGCCGCTTCTCGGCAATGGCTTGGGCGATCGTTTCGATGCGCTCGGAGATCTGGGCTTCGGAGAACAACACCGCGATGCGGTGGCCGTCTATTTCAATATGGCTCATGGCCCGGGATTTACGCCAATTTCATCGGCATGGGCAAAGCGAATCTGCACGTTTTCGGCGGTTTCCGGCGGCGAAGCGACGCGGGTGGTGAAGGTCGTCATTTCGCCCGGACGCAAGGGCCGGATGCCGGAATCGAGCGTCCAGGCATAGACGTCGGCCGCCTCCTTGTCCTTGAGGACGAACCGCAGGGAAGGCACCTTGCGGTCCTCGTCGCTGACATTGACGATCTCGCCTTTGATCGAGATGACGCGGGTGCCCCCGACCACCACATGCTGCTGCTCGACGCGGCGCACTTCGAGGCCGTAGATATTCACCTTCATGCCGGCCCGGTCGAAGACCTGGATGCTGGCGGGGAAGAGACGCACCGTCCTCTCCGGCATGGCGAAGGCGGCGATGAAGGGTGTCAGCGCCACGGCGGCGAAAGCGCCCCAGCCGGCAAGCTGGCGGCGGCGGCGGCGCTGCGCCTGAACGAATTCCTCCTGGGCTAGGCGCGCCGCCTCGGTCAGGCGTCGGATCTCGCGGTCTTCGTCGGGGCGGGGCTCACCGATGGGGGCCGGAACATGGGACGCCGCGGCGGGAATGGGCTTGGCCGCAATCTCGATGACCTCGACCGGTCGGCTCTCGATCCAGTTGTGGCCGCATTCGGCGCAACGCACCATGGTCCCGCTGGCCGAAAAGCGCGAAGCGGGGAAGTCATAGCGAGTTGCGCAAGCGGGGCAGGCGACTATCATCCGGAGCGTGCCGTCAAAAACGATTCGAGACCGGTCTATCGGTCCTATGGTCTTGAAGATTAACCGCAAACAGGGTTAAGGCGGCGTTAAAGCGGCGTGAGGCCGGCTGGTTTTGAAGGGGAGCTCATGGTTCGTCTCGAGAATGTGGGCCTGCGCTATGGGCATGGGCCGGAAATCCTGAAGGACATCTCCTTCGTCCTAGCGCCGGGTGAGTTCCGCTTTCTCACCGGTCCGTCGGGCGCCGGCAAGACGTCGCTGCTCCGCCTGCTGTTCCTGTCGATGGCGCCGACCCGCGGCTTCATGAGCGTCTTCGGCCAGGACACGACACAGATCGGTCGCAGTGACCTGCCACTGCTGCGCCGCCGCATCGGCATCGTTTTCCAGGAATTCCGCTTGCTCGACCACCTCACCACTTACGAAAATGTCGCTCTGCCGCTGCGCGTGGCGGGGCTCGCCGAAGAAAAGTATCGAGCCGATGTCATGGAGCTCCTGAAATGGGTCGGCCTCGCCGAGCAGGCCCGCGTGATGCCGCAGGTGCTGTCGGGCGGTGAGAAGCAGCGTGCCGCCATTGCGCGTGCCGTCATCGCCAAGCCGCAGCTGCTCTTGGCCGACGAGCCGACCGGCAATGTCGATCCTGCCCTCGCCAAAAGATTGCTGCGCCTGTTCCTCGAGCTCAACCGCCTCGGCACCACGGTGCTGATCGCCACCCATGACGTGCAACTCATCGCGCAGGCGAAGATGCCGGTCATGACGCTGGATCAGGGCCAATTGAGACTGGCGGCATGAGGCTGCCGGTTTACATATCGTCGAATATTTACCCTCCCCCTTGCGGGGAGGGTCGACGCGCAGCGTCGGGGTGGGGGTCTGGTGGTCGCGCAAGCACATCAAGGCCACGTTTCAAAGACCACCCGACCCCCACCCCTGACCCCTCCCCACAAGGGGGAGGGGAAATGAGCGGTGAGGCCTCAGCATGACCGACCAGGCCTCGCATCGTCCCGAGCCGATCATCCCGCCCGATGCGGCGCCGCTGCGCACGCTCACTTTGGCGATGGCGGTGATGTGTTATCTGGCGGTGCTGGCGGCCGGCGGCCTCGTGCTCATCAACCGCTCGGTGGAGGCGTGGACCGGTGATCTGTCGCGCGAGATCACCGTGCAGATCCGCGAGATCCAGGGCCGCAACATGGAAGCGGATCTCGCCAAGGCGGAAGCCATCCTCAAGACGACGCCCGGCGTGCTGAAAGTCACGGTGCTCGACGAGAAGGCGGCGATCGACCTGCTCGAGCCGTGGATCGGCGGCATCGAGGGACTCGAAGATCTTCCCGTGCCGCGCCTCATCGCCATCGAGATCGATCCCGACAATCCGCCGGATTTTACCGCCCTCGAAACGGCGCTGCGCAATGAAGTGCCGGGCGTCAGCCTCGACACGCATAAACGCTGGCAGGCCGAGCTCACCCGCATGGCGCGGGTGCTGACGACGCTCGCTTACGCCATATTGGTGCTGATCGGGCTGTGCGCCATCGCCATCGTCGTCTTCGCCACCCGCGCGGCGTTGGAAGCCAATCGCGAAGTGGTCGAGGTGCTGCATCTCGTCGGCGCGCGCGACAATTTCATCGCGCGCCAGGTCGGGGGCCGGTTCCTCAGGACGGGTCTCACCGCCGGCATCATCGGCCTGGTGCTCGGCATCCTCACCTTTTTCCTCGCGGCAGGCGCCGCCCCCGACAGCTTCGCCGCCATCGCCCAGGAATTCCTCTCGCTGTCGGGCAATCACCTGATGCAGAATTATCTGGCGCTGGCGGTGGTGCCGGCGGTGGCGACGCTCATCTGTCTCATCACGTCGCGCGTGACGCTGATGCGCATCCTGAAGAGTCTCCGGTGACCTGGCTCCGCTCGCTCATCTACAACATCGTCTTCTATGTGAATCTGGTGCTGTTCCTGGTCGTGGGCTCGCCCTTCTATCTGACGCCGCGCAAATGGTCGATCCGCGCGCTGCAGGCCTGGGCGACGACCAGCCTGTGGTGGCTGAAAGTGATCTGCGGCACGACCTATGAGGTGAGGGGCCGCGAGAATATCCCACCAGGCGCCGTGCTGGTGGCGTCGAAGCACCAATCGACCTGGGATACTTTCGCGCTGCTGCCGCTGTTCGACGACCCGGCGATGATCCTGAAGCGCGAGCTCATCTTCATTCCGCTGTTCGGCTGGTTCATCCCGAAATTCCGCATGATCCCGATCGAGCGCTCGGCCGGCGCGCAAGGGCTCAAGACCATGCTGCTGCGCGCCAAGGAAGCGGCACAGATGGGCCGGCAATTGGTGATCTTTCCGGAAGGCACACGCTCGGCGCCCGGCGCACCGCCCGATTACAAGCCGGGCGCGGCGGCGCTTTATCTGCATCTGGGTCTGCCCTGCCTGCCGCTCGCGCTCAATTCCGGCCTGTTCTGGCCCCGGCGCAAATTCATCCGTTATCCCGGCAAGATCGTCATCGAGATCCTGCCGGTCATCGCGCCAGGCCTGAAGCGGCGAGAGTTCTCGGAAACGCTGCAGGAGACGATCGAGACGGCGACGGCGCGGCTGGTGCGGGAAGCGACTGGATGATGAGTGGAGATTTCGCCGCCTGTCCAATCCACCGGCAAGCGAAGCGCCGGAAAAGGCGCGCATAAAAAATTAAACCCCGAGCCGAGGCCCGGGGGTTGCTAGCGGCGTACCGCATCGCGTTGATGCCATGTTATATACATTTTCAGCGCTCCTCTGTCAAGGCTCGGAAGGCATGTTGAAAGCGGCATTCTATTATGACGGCTTCAATTTTTATCATGCAATCAAAGACTTAGGTGAGCCATACCTGAAGTGGTGCAATCTCTGGGAGCTGGGTGAGCGCCTTATCCCCAAGCAGACTGAACAGCTCGTCAAAGTGGTCTTCTGCACCGCCTTCTATCCCGGCGATGAGCGCAAGAAATGGCGGCATCAGCAATATCTGAACGCGTTGGAGAATGTCGGCGTGACAACCGTCAAGGGCCATTACGTTCATGAGGAGGCGAGCTGTGACAAATGCGGGAAAAGCTGGAAAAAGCCGACGGAAAAGGAAACCGACATCAATGTCGCTCTCCAGCTCATGATGGACGCGCAAGATGGCGTCTTTGAAAAGGCCTATCTGGTCACCGCGGATTCGGGCCAGGCCGCGACCGCTCGGGCGTTCAAGGACCGCTTCCCGCAAAAGCAGCTCGTCACGGTCGCGCCGCCGGGCCGGAACTTTTCCGTGCATATCGCCCGCTATACGGACGGCAACAGGCTCGCCATCACCAAGGATCATCTCGACTGGGCCGTGCTCCCGGCCATCGTCATGAGCGGCACGAAACCGGCGGGAAGACGGCCCCGGGAATATGACCCGCCCGAGTGGTGGATTTCTCCGAAAGATCGACAGGTTTAGCCGGGGACGGGAAGTACTATGTCCTCCACGACCGGCGAAGCCCACAGCTTGCCGGCGTGCGCGAAGGCTTGGCAGAATCCGATCGTGGCGAATATGTCAGCGAAGAAGACATTGCGGCGGTTCTCAATAAGTATCGTCGAGCGCACAGCGAGAAGAACTGAGTACGACTGACTCCGCCTCCTTAGAATATTCCGTTCTGATTTTCGGCCTTGTTGGGCACGATCTGCAGCACGTCCCAATGCTCGACGATCTGGCCGTCATCGTCGAGGCGGAAGATGTCGATGCCGGCCCAGACATGATCACCCGGCCACTCCTGTCGGCAATGCAGGACGACGAGATTGCCCTCAGCGATAATTCGTTTGAACTCGACACTTTTGCGGGGATAGTCGCGCGCCGCCTCCTCGGGCATGGGCTTTTCACGCTGCCTTTCGGATGCTCATCTCAACATGCATGCCGGCGGCGACGGGCATATCGACCAGGGTGTCGAGACCGAAGAGATCGATCTTGCCGCGGATCAGGTCGGATACCCGCGGCTGAGTCACGCCGAACAACTTGGCCGCTTCGGACTGGCTCAATCCCTTGGCGGCAGTATGCTCCTTGAGCGCCATTATCAGCGCCGAACGGAGCTTCATGCGTACTGTTTCTGCGGGCGTGTCCGAGACAGCGTCCCAGACACTTTCAAAGCGTTCATTGGCCATCAGTACAGCTCCTCAGGTTCACCCGGAGCGCAGCTCCTAGTGTGGGCGCTCCGGGCCAGCCATGATAGGCAAGACGGGTGAGCTATTCCGCCCGGTTAAGGAACTAGCACATCCCAAGGCGTTAAGCTTCTCCAGAACGGCCACCAAGAGCCGTATGTACGAAAAGAGAACAATACTATATAATGGGTATCCTGTCAGTTCAGCGAGTACACCATGTCCGCCAGCGAGCCTCATTTTCTCGATCCGATCTCGGCTGAGATCTGGGACATGAAATACCGCTTCAAGCGGCCGGACGGTTCTCCCGTCGATCAGACGGTGGAGGCGAGCTGGCAGCGCGTGGCCAAGGCGGTGGCGCAAGCCGAGAAGCCGGCCGAGCGTGCCAAGTGGGCCCGGGAGTTCGAAGGCCTCCTTCAGGATTACCGTTTCCTGCCCGCCGGGCGCATCCTGTCGGGTGCCGGCACGGCGCGCACCGTCACGCTGTTCAACTGCTTCGTCATGGGCAGGATCGAGGATTCGCTCGCCGGCATCTTCGACGCGCTGAAGGAAGCGGCGCTGACCATGCAGCAGGGCGGCGGCGTCGGCATGGATTTCTCGACCATCCGGCCCAAGGGCGCGGCGGTCAAAGGTGTCGGCGCCGATGCGTCCGGCCCGTTGAGCTTCATGGATGTGTGGGATGCGATGTGCCGCACCATCATGTCGGCCGGCTCGCGCCGCGGCGCCATGATGGGTACCTTGCGCTGCGATCATCCCGACATCGAGGACTTCATCGCCGCCAAGGCCGATGCCAAGCGCCTGCGCATGTTCAATCTCTCGGTCCTCGTCACCGACGACTTCATGCAGGCGGTGAAGGCCGATGCCGACTGGCCGCTCGTCTTCGCCGGCCAGACCTACCGGACGCTGCGCGCCCGAGCACTCTGGGACCGCATCATGCGCTCGACCTATGATTATGCCGAGCCCGGCGTGATCTTCATCGACCGCATCAACACGCTCAACAACCTTTCTTACTGCGAGACGATCCAGGCGACCAATCCCTGCCTCACCGCCGACAGCTGGATTTCGACCATTGAAGGGCCGCGCCAGATCGCCGATCTGCGGGGCCAGCAATTCACGGCGATTGCCGATGGAGAATCGTGGCCGAGCGACGAGCGTGGCTTCTTCTCGCGCGGATCGAAACCCGTCGTGAAGCTCGAGACGCGCGAAGGATTTGCCTTGCGCCTCACCGCCGATCATCTCATCCGCAAGGTCGCCCGCCGCCGGCCGCTCGATTGGAGCTGGGCCGAGACTGCGTCGCTGGCACCCGGTGATGAGGTGCTGCTCCATAATCATCGGTGTGCTCCGGCATGGGGAAATCCCGCCGAGGTCCGGCGCGATGAGGCGGAAGGTTATCTGCTCGGGCTTCTCATCGGCGACGGCGTGCTCAAGGAAGACAAAGCGGTCCTTTCGGTGTGGCCGGGAAAGCAGGCGGTCGGCGGCGGCTTCGAACGGCCGGGTGTCGAAGGCATCATGACGGTGGCGCTCGACGCCGCGCGACAATTGCCGCATCGCGCCGACTTCATCGGCTGGACAGCGGTCGACGGCCGCGGTGAATTCCGGCTGGCGACGGGCGCCCTCAAGAAGCTCGCTCATGCCCATGGCATGGCGCCGCGCAACAAGGCCGTCACGCCGGCGATGGAGCGGCGGTCGTCGGCTTTCCATCAGGGTTTCCTGCGCGGCCTCTTCGATACCGATGGCAGCATCCAGGGCAGCCAGACCAAAGGCGTCAGCATCAGGCTGGCGCAAAGTGATACCGACCGGCTCATTGCCGCGCAGCGTATGCTGGCCCGCCTCGGCATCGTCAGCACGCTCTACCGTGAGCGCCGCTCCGCGCAGCTGCGGCTTCTGCCGGACGGCAAGGGCGGCGCGAAGGAATATGCCACGCGCGCCCAGCATGAGCTGATCATCTCCGGCGACAATATCGCCGTCTATGCCGAGCGCATCGGTTTTTCCGATCACGACAAGCATTCGCGGCTGGATCAGCTCCTGCAAGGCTACAAACGCGCGCTCAATGGCGAGCGTTTCGTCGCGACGGTCGCCAGTGTTACGCCCGATGGCGAAGCGGAGGTCTTCGATGCCGCCATTCCCGGCCTCAATGCTTTCGACGCCAATGGCTTGTGGGCGCATAATTGCGGTGAGCAGCCGCTTCCGCCCTATGGCGCGTGCCTGCTCGGCTCGATCAATCTGGCGGCATTGATAATTGATCCGTTTACGGAGCAAGCGCGCATCGATGAAGCCGAGCTCGCCCGCCTCGTGCCGCTCGCGGTGCGCTTCATGGACAATGTCGTCGACGTCTCCAACTATCCTTTGCCCGAGCAGCGCCGCGAGGCTCTGGCGAAGCGGCGTATCGGGCTCGGCATTACCGGGCTTGCCGATGCGCTCACGATGTGCGGGCTGCGCTACGGCACGCCCGAAGCGGCTGCCGCGGCGAAGGACTGGATGGCGCGCATCGAACGCCTTTCTTATCTCGCCAGCGCGGCGATCGCGGCGGAGAAGGGCGCCTTCCCGCTCTATGACGCGGACGCCTATCTCGCCGGCGGCCATGTGAAGGGGCTCGAAGCCGACATCAAGGCGGCGATCGCCAAATCCGGCATCCGCAATGCGCTCCTCACCTCGATCGCGCCCACCGGCACCATCTCGCTGTTCGCCGGCAATGTGTCGAGCGGCATCGAGCCGATCTTCAGCGTCGCCTATGACCGCAAAGTCCTGCAGCCCAATGGCGAGCGCATCACCCAGAAGGTCGAGGATTACGCGGCGCGGGTCTGGCGCGGGCTGAAGGGAGAGGACGCGGCGCTGCCGCCAAGCTTCGTCACCGCCAACGACCTCACCCCGCATGAGCATCTGGTGATGCAGGCGGCGATCCAGCCGCATATCGATTCATCGATCTCGAAGACGATCAACTGCCCGCCCGATCTCCCCTTCGAGGATTTCAAGGCGGTCTATCTCGAAGCCTATGACCAGGGTCTCAAAGGCTGCACCACCTTCAGGCCCAATGACGTGACGGGCTCGGTGCTGTCGGTCAGCGAGCCCGCAAAATCCGAGCCGGTGCAGGCAGCGCTGCCGCTCGAGGCGGTGCGCGATCCGTTCCTCCATGCCGAGCCCGGCGAAGTCATCTACATGAAGCAGCCGCTGGCGCGCCACGAGGTGCTGCCGGGCTTCACCTACAAGCTCAAATGGGCCGATTCCGACCACGCCATCTACATCACCATCAACGACATCCTGCAGGACGGAAGGCGGCGGCCCTTCGAGATCTTCATCAACTCGAAGAACATGGAGCATTTCGCCTGGACGGTGGCGCTCACCCGCATGATCTCGGCGGTGTTCCGGCGCGGCGGCGACGTCTCCTTCGTGGTCGAGGAGCTGAAAGCGGTATTCGACCCGCGCGGCGGCCAGTGGATGGACGGCCGTTATGTGCCGAGCCTGCTCGCCGCCATCGGCGGCGTCATCGAGCGGCATATGATCGATACCGGCTTCCTCAAGCCCGACGCCAAGCCGGGCCTGGCGCTCGCCGTCAACGACCAGCAGCGCGGCGCCCAGTGCCCCCGCTGCGGCGAGGCGACGCTCGTCTTCCAGGAAGGCTGCTCGACCTGCCTCAGCTGCGCCTATTCGAAATGCAGCTGATCCGCATGGTCCGTAATCAGAAGCGGGATTGACAGGGAGAACAGCTTGTTCTATATTCGTTCCATGTTGATTCATGGAACACCCCTGCAAATCCCGTTCTCGGGCGGCACCGAATCCGAGCCGGCCTTCTGGTACTGGCACGGTGCTTCTGGCCGCCGCTACATCCACTCGGTCTATTCGCCGGACAAATGCCCGCCGCTTCCGGGCGCTGTCTTCCTGGCGGTGCGTCGCTTCGGCACCTTGCGCACCGTGCTGGGCGCCGGGCGTTTCGCCGGCCTGTGGGACATCAACCTTGCGACCGGGGACGCCGCCCATTGGCGCGATCTCGGCGCCAATGAAATCCACGTCCATCTTCTGGGCCGTACCGACGAGGAGGCGCGGGCCATCGCCGCCGATCTCAAGGCGGCGCTCAAGGATGGTACCGCCAAGCCCGTCAACGAGCCGGTCAAGCTCGCGGCTTAGAGCAAATCCCGCCAAAGTTGCAGACTTTGGCGATAAGGATTTGCTCCAAGATATGGGCCGGAACAAGTAAGCCGACACCGGGTCTCGCAAGAAGACCCGTGTCACAGGGATGCGTCAGTTGAGTCCAGCGTAACCAAGAGGGTGGAATGTACTCATTCCGCCCTCTTAAATTTTTGCGGGCATCTTCAGCAGCGCCTGGGCCAGCCTCTCCAGTGGCTGATCGCGAATGCCGGCCTCGCGCAGATGCTGCACGGTGTTCAGCACATAATCGGTACAGGAGCCGGACTGGCCATGGCCCTGGCGCACATGATGAAGCTGGTCCTCGAAGCTCAGGCGCCCGGCATATTGCCGATGGGTACGGTCCACCGCATAGGTCAGCGCCGGCACTTTCTCCGCCTCTTTACCGACGAGGCGAACCGGCTTGACCACCTCGTGATACATGTTCGTCACCTGCTCGCGGGCGCGCAGATAGGCCGACGCATCCGCCCAATCCTCATCCGCCACCCGGAAGGCGATGCCGTGGCAGGCACCGCCGATATCGAGCCCCAGCACCAGGCCGGGACGGTCCGGCGTGCCGCGATACATATGCGACAACATGCACAGGCTGCGGTGATAGCCGTGGATCACCGCGCGCTGCCGCTCGATGAAGCGGAAGCCCGGATTCCACATCAAAGACCCGTAGCCGAAGACCCAATTTTCGTGCATTGAGCCCCGATCTACAGTGAAGCGAGCGGAACACGCAATGGCCGACAAGCCGAAACGCCCCTGGCCTTTCATCCTGACCTTCGCCGCCGTCGTCCTCCTCGCCGCCGGCTGGTGCGCCTATTGGTACGTCGCCTCGAGCTTCGCGCGCGAGACCTTCGAGGCCGAGCTCGCCAAGCTCTCGCGCCAAGGCGTGACGCTCGACTGCAAGGCGGTCGACTGGGGCGGCTTTCCCTTCCGCTTCGAGCGCGATTGCGTGGCGCCGAAGCTCACCACGCCTGGCGAAGAGGCGGAAGCCCAGCGCCTGCTGCTCGTCGTCCAGGCCTATATGCCGAACCGTGCGGTGGCGCTCCTCGACGGTCCGGTCGTCACCAGCTCCGGCCTCACCATCACCCATGACCGCGCCATGGCGAGTGCGCGCTATTCGGGCGAACGCGACTGGCTCGCCTCGCTCGAACTGCCGAAAGTCCAGGCGCCGCCCTATGGCCGCGCCGACCGCCTTCTGCTCAGCGCCCGCGACACCGGCACCCCCCGCATCGATGTCGCGCTCGACGCCACTGCGGCGGAAGCGCTGCTCGGTCCTGGCACGCTCCTGAAAGTGGATCAGGCGCTGCTCAACGCCAATCTGCCGCGCGCGGCGCTCGGCCAGGATCTCCTCGCCTATCTGGCGCGCAGCGGCGAGAAGGTCGGCGTCGTCGAGGTGGCACTCAAGAAGGGCGATCTCACTCTCAAGGCCACCGGCGAGATCGGCATCACCGCGCAAGGCCAGATCGACGGGAACCTCAAAACCACCACCAACCGCCTCGATCTCCTGATGGACGAGCTCAAGCAGAATTTCGGCCTGTCGGAAAAAGACGCGCAGACCTTCACGACGATGATCGGCCTCCTGCAGCCCGGCAAAACCACCGACGTGACGCTCGACCTCATCGCCAAGGACGGCAAGCTCTATTGGGGACCGGTGAAGCTCACCGAGTTGCCGCCGGTGCTGTGACCTTTATCGTCATCCCGGCGAAAGCCGGGAGCCATTCAATAGGCACAGACGGGTGGTACCGCCGGCATTGCACGAGTTTAGTGGATCCCGACTTTCGTCGGGATGACGGGTATGGAGGTTTCACTCCTTCGGGCGACGGCCGAAATCGGGGGCGGCGGTTTCTTGGCCGGCGGCGATGATGCTGCGGCGGACTTCGCGTGAGCGGGTGAACAGGTTGAACAAGGTGTCGCCGTCGCCCCAGCGGATGGCGCGCTGCAGCAAAGCAAGATCCTCGGAGAAGCGGCCCAAGGTCTCGAGCACCGCTTCCTTGTTGTTGAGGAAGACATCGCGCCACATGGTCGGGTCGGAGGCGGCGATGCGGGTGAAGTCGCGGAAACCGCCGGCCGAGAATTTGATCACTTCCGAATTGGTGACGTCCTCGATATCGGCGGCGGTGGCGACGATGTTGTAGGCGATCAAATGCGGTAGATGGCTCGTGATGGCGAGCACCATGTCGTGATGCTCCGGCGTCATCGTCTCGACATTGGCGCCGCAGCCGCGCCAGAATGCCTCGAGCTTCGCCACCGCAGCCTTGTCGCTGTCGGGCAACGGCGTCAGAATGCTCCAGCGGTTGAGAAAGAGCTCGGCGAAACCCGATTCAGGTCCCGACTGCTCGGTGCCCGCCACCGGATGGCCCGGAATGAAATGAACATTGGCCGGCATGAAGGGGCCGACATCGCGCACCACCGCGCTCTTGACCGAGCCGACATCGGTGACGGTGGCGCCGGCTTTCAGATGCGGGCCGATCTCTTCCGCCAACTTGCCATAGGCGCCGACCGGCGTGCACAGGATGATGAGATCGGCATCCTTCACCGCCGCCTTGGCGCTCTCATGAATTTCGTCGACGAGGCCGATGCGCTTCGCCGTGGCGCGCGTCTCGGCGCTACGGGCATAACCGGTGATGCGGTTCGCCAGTTTCTGCTGGCGCATCACATGTGCGAGCGACGAGCCGATGAGGCCGAGGCCGATCAGCGCCACGCGCTCATAGATGACGCCGGTCACTTCAGGAACTCGCGCAAGGTGGCGATGACGGCGTGATTGGCTTCCTCGGAGCCGACGGTCAAGCGCAAGGTCGTCGGCAGGCCATAACCGTCCATGCGGCGCAGGATGATGCCGCGCTGAGTGAGGAAGGCATCGGCCGCGGCGGCATTGTGTTTCGCTGCGGTCGGGAAATGCACCAGCAGGAAATTGCCGACGCTCGGCGTCACTTTGAGCCCAAGCTTCTCGAGTTCGGCGGTGAGCCAGGCGAGCCACTGGTCATTATGGGCGACGGCCTTCTCGACATGCGCCTTGTCGGCGATCGCCGCGGCGCCGGCGGCGAGTGCGGGTGCGCCGACATTGAAGGGCCCGCGGATGCGGTTCAGCACATCGGCGATATGGGACGGGCAATAGATCCAGCCGAGACGCAGTGACGCCAGGCCGTAGATCTTCGAGAAGGTGCGCGTCATCACCACATTGTCGTTGGTGGCGACGAGCTCGATGCCCGATTCATAATCATTGCGCCGCACATATTCGGCATAGGCCGCGTCGAGCACCAGCAGGCAGTCCTTCGGCAGGCCGGCATGCAGGCGCTTCACCTCGGCGACCGGAATATAGGTGCCGGTCGGGTTGTTCGGATTGGCGAGGAACACCATGCGCGTCTTGGGTGTGACGCACTCAAGCATGGCATCGACATCGGTGTGGTGGTCGCTTTCCTTCGCCACCACTGCCTTGGCGCCGTTCGCCGCAATGGCGATCGGATAGACGAGGAAGCCATATTGCGAATAGACCGCCTCATCGCCGGGGCCCAGATAGGCATGCGCCAGAAGCTGCAGCAATTCGTCGGAGCCGGCGCCGCAGACGATATTGTCGGCCTTCAGCCCATAACGGCTGGCGATCGCCTCGCGCAGCTCGTTGGCGGAGCCGTCGGGATAGAATTCGAGCGCGTTGGCCGCCTGGCGATAGGCGTCGATCGCCTTGGGGCTGGCGCCGAGCGGCGTCTCATTGGCGGAAAGCTTGTAGACCTTCTGGCCCTTGGCCCCGGCCTTGCCCGGCACATAGGGCGCAATATCCAGAATGCCCGGCTTCGGCATCGGCCGGGCGGCAGCAGTAGCGGATGTCATGATCTCACCTCGATGGGGCTCGGGTAGCGTCCCAGCACGGAGAGCGCAAGTGAGCCGTTCGAACGAGTGAGCCCGACCAGCGGCGCGGCGCCTTCGGACAGGAAACCCGGCAGGCTCGAGAGCTGCAGCGACCCCGTCTTCGCCTGCCACAGCGGCTGCAGCGCGAAATCGCGCGGCAATTGTCCGTCGGTCAGCACCAGCGTCTCGTCTGTTCCCGTCTGCTCGGGCTCGGCATGGCCAAAGATCAGAAGCTCGGGGCGAGGAGATGCCGCGCCGATGAAAGGCAGCACGCCGATGACCTGCGCCTCGCCGGCATGGCCTTCGAGCCAGGCCGTGGCCCACGGCCCGTCGAGCGCCACGGCGGCGAGATCGCCCGGATGGGCGGCGACCGTCTTCAGGGCCGCTGCCTCGCTCGGATGCTCGGCCAGCGCGGTAGGGCCGAAATATTCGCGCAAAAGCGCCTGAGACGCGGGGGAAGCGAAGAAGCCGGCACTACCGTGAATACGGATCGCCGCCTGCTTCAGGCTCGCCGTGGCGATCAGCGCCCGCCAGATGCGGAAGCACAGATCAGCCGGCACCCGGTCGCCTGCCTGATCGATCAGCCGGCGCAGGATCTGCGCCTCGCGGCCCGGCCGGATGGGTGACGTGCCGAGGCTGCCGGTGCCGGCTTTATAGGCCCTGACCCGCTCCACCACGTCGAGGCGTTTGGCGATGAGCTCCAATATGCCGTCATCGATGCGGTCGATCTCGCGGCGAATATCGGCAAGGCTTTCCTGGGGCGGGCTAACGGGCGTCTGCATGCGGGCGCTATTCATAAGGAGCCGGCCCCGCAAAAGCAAAGGGGTAGGGAGCTAACCCTCGCCCCGCAATTTCCCCTCCCCCTTGTGGGGAGGGGCCAGGGGTGGGGGTCTGGTGGTGCCTGAAGTGTATTGCTGCGTGTCTGGAGGGACCACCCGACCCCCACCCCCGCCCTTCGGGCGTACCCTCCCCGCAAGGGGGAGGGAGGAGTGATCACAAAAAAGCGCAGCAAGAAAAACCTCGCCCCGCGTGAGCGGGGAGAGGGAGGGACCCATTGCGCAGCAATGGGAGGGTGAGGGGCACCCGGTGAATAGTTTCAGGAAAAGATGGGCGGAAAAAGCCGGGCAAACTCACAGGGAGGCCCCTCACCCTTCCCGCCGCTCTGGCGGCGGGCCCCTACCCTCTTCCCGCTTCGCGGGGCGAGGGTATTCTCAATACAGCCCGCGCAGCAGGCGCTCGATATAATCCTTGTCGATGCGCGGCAGGTCGGGCTTGTTGGCGCGCTCACGCAGCATGTCGAGGATCTCGCGGGCCCGGCGGATCGCCGCCTCGCCCGGCAGCATGTTGCGATCGGGGCCATATTCCTCGCCCCTAGTCGAGCGTGGCCGGCCGAGCGGGTCGCGGTCGTCGCCGCGCGCCTGGCCATGGCGGCCGTAATTGCCGGTATTGCCCTGGCCCTGCTGCATCATCTGGCGCGCCATCGACTGGGCGCCCTCGCGCAAGGCGTTGAGCGCGTCGCCCTGCTGGCCCAGGGCCGGATCGCGGCGGCCCTGCTTGAGCGAGCCGGTGGCACCTTGCATCGACTTGCCGGCCTGGCCGAAAGACTGCGGCGGCGACATGCCCTGCTGGCCCAGGCGGCCCATCAGGTCTTCCAGCATGCCACGCAAGGCGTCCTGCTTCTCGGAGAGCGACTGGCCCTCCGGGCTGCCCTGGCCCTGCTGCGGCTCGCCATTCTGCTGATCGCCTTCCTGCTGCTCGCCATTGGGATCGCCCGGCAGGCGCATCGTCTCGTCCATCAGCTGCTGCTGGCGGCGCATCAATTCGGACAGATCGCCCAGCATCTCCGACATCGGCGACTCGCCCTGCGGCTGCATCTCGGCCGACATGCCGGGCTGCAGGTTGCGCAGCAAGCTTTCGAGCTGCGACAGCATTTCCTGCGCCGCTTCATTGGCGCCGCTCTCGGCGAGCTTCTGGATCGTGTCCAGCATCTTCTGCAGATCCTGCTGGCTCAGCATCCGGCTCGGATCGACGGGCTGCGGCTTCATGCCGTTCTGCTGCATGCGCCGCATGGTCTCTTCGGCCATCGACTGCAAATATTTGTTCATCGCGTCGCGCAATTTGTCCATGAGCTCGGCGATGCGCTCTGGAGAAGCGCCTTCGGCCAGCGCCTTCTGCAGCTCTTTGCGGATCGCGTCGAGCTCGGCCTTGGCATCGGCGAGATCGCCTTCCTCGATGGCGACGGCGAGCTTCCACAATTCGTCGACCGACTGCTTGATGTCGTCCTGGTTCCGGGCGTTGGCGATATGCGACTGGAGGGCGGCGATGGCGATATGAATGCCGCTCTTGCCGACCAGCCCTTCCGGATAAAGCAGCAGGCTCTTCAGCATCAGATCGACATTGCGCGTGTCGTCCGGCTCGTGGATCAGCGCCTTCCTCTGCTCGATCAGCGCCTTGGCGAGCGGCATGATGAAGGGCCGCTCGGGCAGCGTCACCGTCCTGGTCTCGGTTTTGGCGGTCTTGCCGGCCTGGTCCTTGGCCTCGAGCGTCACATCGACATTGAGTCCGGCCCAGGGATGGGCGGTGAGATCGTTGGTGCTCGTCTCCTCGACCTCGCGCGGCGAGGCGCGCTTCAGCGTGATCGGGAAAGCCGGCGCGTCATAGAGGAAAACGCCATTGCTGGCGAAGCCCGGCCCGTCGGCCTGGTCGTCGGAAAGCACCATCTTCGCCGTGACCGCCGCCAGGCCATAATCGTCGCTGCCTTTCCAGGAGAGCGACAGGGCGCCGGCCGAATCGGAGGCCTGATCGCCGGTGAAGGCGATCTTGGGCGGCTCGTCGGGAATGACCGACAGGCGCCAGCGGGCGAGCTCGCTCGATCCGTCGAAGACGCGGATCTCGGCCGGCCGGTCGAGGCGCGTTTCGGCGGTGAAGGTGCCGCCATCCGTGGTGATCTTGGGTGCCAGGCCGGAAATCTCTTCGCCGCCGATCAGGTCATGGAAGGTGAGCCGCGGTTCTTCCGCACCCGCGACGCGCAGGACCAGAAGGCTCGCTTCCGGCACCAGGAGATCGCTTTCGCGCGCCAGGCGCTCCTTCAGCGCCGCGCTGGTCAGCAGCATAGGGGGCTTGGCGGTATAACCGGGCGGCCGCACCCAGGCATCGAGCGACAGCGCCGTCTGCGCGGGGGCTGAGGTGACGCGCACCGCATCGGCGAAATTCGACACCGGGTCGCCGCGATAAAGGAAGAGGGCGGCGATGACGCCGAGCAGCGCCACCAGGCGCAGCGCATAGGGGTCGCGCCATTTGAGGTCGGAGCGCGGCGTGCCGGCCTTGAGATGCGTGAGCTTGGCGAGCTGGCGCGCGACATGCACTTCCCAGATGGCGGAAGCGGCGCTGCCCGGATTGGCGGGTTTGTCTTCCGAGGCCGAGATCGGCCGGTGGTCGAGGGCGGACGCCGCCTCGACACGGCGCAGCGCCTCGGCGCGGGCCGGGAAAACCAGGCGGAAGATCGGCCGCAATGTCCACAGGAAAGTCGCCACGAAGGCCGCCAGCGCGGCATAGCGGACATAGTCGGGGAGCAGCGCCAGAAGCCCGGTCAGCACCGCCACGGCGAAGACGGCCGCGAGCATGACCAAGGGAAAGGAGGCCGCCCACAGGCGTTCCCAGAATAGCGCCAGCCTGGCGCGCCAAACCGTTCTTTGCAGTTGAGGTGACATCGCTCCCGATGATCCTACCATAAAACGGCGAAATAACGCTCATCCATGTTGGAAGGGTAAAGGCGAAAGGACACCTGTTTTCTGGTCCCTCGGGGCCAAATCGCGCAGATGTGAAGAGGGTTCCACGGCTTCCTGAGGCGAGTCCGATCAGAAAACATTCCGTCACCCCGACGAAAGTCGGGGCCCATAAAAGCCTCTCCACGCGAGCAGCGCCGCCCGCTGGCGCCTATCCAATGGGTCCCGGCTTTCGCCGGGATGACGGTGATGGGTATCTTCGGCGCATTTCCTGCCATTCGGCGAAATAGTCGAGGCCGACCAGAAAACCCTTTGTCACCCCGACGAAAGTCGGGGCCCATTAAAGCCCTTCCGCGCGAGCAGCATTGCCCGCTGGGCGCCTGTCTAGTGGATCCAGGCTTTCGCCGGGATGACGTTATCCCCGGCTCTTTTCCTGCCATTGGGCCAGGTGATCGAGGCCGATCAGCTCCTCATAGGTCTGGCGCGGCCGGACGATGGCGAATTTCGAGCCCTTGACCAGCACCTCGGCGATCAGCGGGCGGGAATTATAGGTCCCGGACTGGGCCGCGCCATAGGCGCCGGCGGTCATCACCGCCAGGAGATCGCCCTGCGCCATTTCCGGCAATTTGCGGTCGAGGGCGAAATAATCGCCCGTCTCGCAGACCGGCCCCACCACATCGGTGATGAGCTCCGGTTTGCCGCCCGGCTCGTCCAGCGGAATGATCTCGTGATAGGCGTCATAGAGCGTCGGGCGGATGAGGTCGTTCATCGCCGCGTCCTGAATGACGAAGTTCTTGGCGGTGCCCTGCTTCACATAGATGACGCGCGAGACGAGGATGCCGGCATTGCCGGCGATCATGCGCCCGGGCTCGAGCACCAGCTTGCAGCCCAGGTGACCCAGCGTGCGTTTCACCATCGCGGCATATTCGTCCGGATGCGGCGGCACGTCATTGGTGCCGCGATAGGGCACGCCCAGGCCGCCGCCCAGATCGATATGGCGGATGTCATGGCCTTCATTCTTCAGCTCGGCGGTCAATTGCGCGATGCGCTTGAAAGCCTGCTCGAAGGGGGCCAGCTCGGTGATCTGGCTGCCGATATGGGTGTCGATGCCCGACACCTCGATGCCGTCCAGCTTGCGCGCCTTGGCATAGACGCGCTTGGCGTCGGCGAAGGCGATGCCGAATTTGTTCTCGGCCTTGCCGGTGGTGATCTTGGCATGCGTCTTGGCGTCGACATCGGGATTGACGCGCAAGGAGACATTGGCGCGGGTGCCGAGGCGGGTGGCGACGCTCGCCAGCAATTCGAGCTCGGGCTCGGATTCGACATTGAAGCAGGCGATGCGCTCTTTCAACGCCAGCGCCATCTCGCGCGCGGTCTTGCCGACGCCGGAAAACACGATCTTGCGTCCCGGCACGCCCAAGGCCAGCGCCCGGCGCAACTCGCCTTCCGAGACGACATCGATGCCGGAGCCCAGATCGACCAGGGTCTTCAGTACCGCCTGATTGGAATTGGCCTTCATCGAATAGCAGATGGCGTGATCCTGGCCCGCGAAGGCCTCGTCATAGACGCGGTAGTGGCGCTCCAGCGTCGCGGTCGAATAACAATAGAAAGGCGTGCCCACCTCGTCGGCGATGACCTTGAGGCTGACCTCCTCGGCATGGAGATGGCCGTCTTTATAAGCGAAATGGTGCATGGGCGGCCGGACCGGACTGGCGGGAGGGGGATTACTGGATCAGGGGATCGAGAACGATGGGCTTGTTCTCTTTCTTGGCCCCTTCCGGCGGCTCAGGCGGGCCTTTGACGCCGCAGGCGGCCAGAAGGCCGGCGAGAAGAAGGCTGACAAGAAGGGCGCGAATGGTCATGGCGGGAAGGATTAGACCAAGGTGGGGAGCGGGGGAAGGGGGTAAGGCGCCCGCCCGGACACCAGCAGTGGCCGAGATGACGCTCAGTCGATACTGTCCTGCGCGCATAGCGACTTCACCCGCTTGCACATCTCCTCGATGACATATCGGCTTTCGCCTTCATCCAGGCCGGAGCCGAGGAAATGCGTGTCGCGGCCGCAGTCGAAACAGATTCCGCCGTATCTGAAGCTCAAGGGAAAATAGACAGGATAGGGGTGACGGGGCGATGCCGGCGGGATGTAGGGTGCCGGCCGGAGGTCGCTGATATCCGCCACCTTGTATTCCCGGCTGGGACCCATGCCCAGGAGAAGCTTGCGCCGTTTCAGACGCACCGCGTCGAGCTCGATGATTTCTTTCAAGGTCGCGGCACACAGGAAGACGCCAATCAGGATCGCGCCCACCACAGTCCAGAGCGCCAGCGCACAAGCCATGAAATAGGGATTCGCGGAGTCCCGGCTTTCCACCCCGAAGAGCATGCTCTTCGCACCCGGCGGAACGCGTCCGGTCGTCAGCGCCGAGTAGACTTGAAACTCTCCGAGCGCCCATATGAAGATCAGAATGCCAAGAACCGTCAGAACCGTGTGATCGGCACGAAGCGGAATTGTGAGGCGGAATTTGCCGTCGCGATTCTCGGCGACGACGTAGCCCGGATAGGACGGGATGGTCATGAAGATCTTCCTTCTTCACCATCTTGCGCACGCAGAGACTTCACCTGCTTGCACAACTCCTCCAGGACAAATCTTGCTTCCGTCTCATCGAGGCCTTGGCCCAGGTGATGCGTGTCGCGTCCGACGTCGAAGGCAATCGCACCGGTCCGGGTGAGCGGGCTCGATATCACATACTTGCCGCGAATGTACTTCGGCTGCGGCGGGGCGAGGCGCATATTCGAGATGGCGGCAACGGCAAACTCCTTCTCGGTGCCGAAGAGCAGGATCTGCTTGCGCCGGCGCAATCTCGTGGAGTTGAGCTCGATGATCTCCTTGCCGGTGAGTTGCCACAGGAGGACACAGGCCGCCACGACGCCCCCCAATGTCCATAGAGCCAGCCAGAGGATCAGGCCAAGCTTGTTCTCGCTGTCGCCGAGCAAGTGGCGAAACCCGGCAACCTCGCCAACGGCCCAGAAAGCCAGCCATATGCTGAGGAGCAAAACGCTGCCTATTTCGATCGTCGCGAAAACCGTGATGCGCAGTCCCGAGCCGTCGCGTTCGACGGTGGTTTTGCCCCGGCCGGATTCATCAGTCGCCATGGCTGCAGCCTCCCCAACGGCGCAGGCATATGGGCCCTGGCGCGCGCGGAACAAGAGGCTGGTTGCAAAAATCCTACCCTCTCGTTCTATCCCGAAGTCTGACCGGCATCTCGACAGAGCGACTTCACCCGCTTGCACATCTCCGCGATGACATATCGCGCATCCGCCTCATCTAGGCCGGAGCCCAGATGATACGTGTCGCGGCCGTAGTCGAACGCGATTGTCCCGTCCCGGAAGCTCAGGGGTGCCATATTCATGTTGAACGGCAGCGGCCAGAAGGCCTGGGCCCGCGAGGCGGCCCTGAGACCGGCAATGCTCGCAATCGCATATTCCCTGCTGCGGCTGAAGATCGGAATCTGCTTTCGGTACTTCAGAGTCGTCGACGTGAGCTCGATAATTTCCTTGCCGGCGACATTCCACAAGAAGATGCTGAGCGCCCACATGCCGCCGAGTGTCCATCCCGCAAACCACACGGCTGCGAAGAGTCTCGCGGATGGTGGGACGGGCTTGTCTGACAAAGCGATCAGAAAGGTATAGGGCACAAATATCTCGCCGAACGCCCAGGCAATCAGCCAAACACCCAGAAAGGCTGTTGTGAAAAGCTCGGTTCTCGCGGGGATGGTGATGCGCAAGTCCGCCCCCTGATTCTCGATAATCGCCCGGCCCTTGCCTGGCGCAACAATCGCCATGTCTGTAACCCGCTGTCCCCGATGGATCGTACCAAGCCGGATCAATGCTAGCGAACGGGCAGATTATAGTCCAGGCAACGTTTCAGCCACGCACCAATTCCCAGATCGATCCTGTAGAGAAACTGCGCCCGGCTGACGCCTGTGGAATTTCTCAATCTGAAAGTCAGCCAAAGGGAGGCTATTTCAGCTGGAACGAATCCGCGCTGCACGCGCCGAGTGAATTGGCATCATATTTGTGCCAGTCGGCGATGCTCAGCATGCCGACGCGAATAGCCCCTTCGCCAAGGATATCGCTTGAATCCTTGATCGTCACCCACTTGACTGGCTTGTCACAAAAGCCATTCTTGCCCTTGTTCAGCGAGAAAAACTCATCGGCGTTCAGCACCTGATAGACGTCGCCGCCGAACTCTGAATCGCTGCCGCTTTTCCACACGTCGGAAAACTTAAGCTTCATTTCTCCTTTCAAGAGGGAAAAATGCGCAGAGGTGCGGCTGAGCTTCATCGTTTCCCCCAGCGTTGCCGAAGTACCGTTCGACACAGCGAGATAGGCGCGTGGGCTGTCGGTCGGCATTCCTTTTCCGCTCGACTGGGCGAGCGCGCCATGTGCCATGAACACGCTCAGCGAAGCCGCGGCAAATACGCTTACTAAATGTCGGTTGCGTGTCATGGACGTCCATCCTTGATGTTGCAGCTGCGCATTCTTGCATTGCTATGATGATGGACGAAATGGGGCGGCCGATTCAATGCGTAAGATGCTTTTATGGTATACGAGCGCCCCTTATGTTTTCACGCTCGCGTCAGCTCGGGATCGATCGTGTAGAGAAACTGCGCCCGGCTGACACCCCTGAGCGCGAAGCGGCCGACGGAAACGAGGCGGGAGCGCTCGGGCTCGGGTGTGGCGGCGAAGAAATCGGATGAAAAGAGATTGTCGCGGTCGACCGAGCGGCACAAAGCTACGATGCGGCTCACTTCATTCACCGCCGGGCCGACGACAGTGAAATCGAGACGGGTGGCCGAGCCGATATTGCCGTAGAAGACATCGCCGATATGAAGGCCCAGATTGACGCCCGCCACCGGGCGGCCTTCGCTTTTACGCTTGTCGTTCAGCTCGGCGATGCGCTTCCTCATCTTGGCTTCGGCGAGGAGCGCCCGCCGGCAGGTCTCTTCCGGCTCGGCGCCGCCGAAGATCGCCAGCACACCGTCGCCGATCAGCTTCAGCACATCGCCGCCCTTGTCGTGGATGGCGGAGACGATCGCCTCGGCATAGTCGTTGAGGAGCGGAATCACCTCGTCGGGCGGTGCGGCGTCGGTGATGGTGGTGAAGTCTTTGAGGTCGGAATACCACAGCACCGCATTGATGCGGTCGGCGACGCCGCGCACGATGCGGCCCTGCAGCACGCGGCGGCCTGGATCGCGGCCGAGATAGACCTCGGCGATGGTTTCGGCGACGCGGGTAACCGACGTGGTCTTGAGCGCCAGCGCCAGCAACGGCACCAGCCGGCGCAGCGCGGCAAGCTCGGCGTCGCTGAAGCCATCGGGTCTCGCCGTCGACCAGTGCGTATAGATGCAGTCCATCTCGCCGATGGCGCCCTCGCGGTCGAAACGCTGCAGGAATGCGATGTAGTCGGTCTGGCCCTGCTCATCGAGCCGGTTGAGAAAGGCGAAATCGCGCGCGCCTTCGTCATCGAGGCGGCGGCGCAACTCGTCGCCGCCATGATGCAGCAGATGATAGAAGACGCTCTGGCGCCAGTTCTCCTCCGAATAACTCGTCGGTGTATATTCGGTGATTTCCTTCTCCACCTTGCCGTCGGCGCGCCAGTGGAAGGCGCGGCCTTCGTGAATCGGATGCAACGTGTCGATGACCGCGGCGGCGATGGTGAGATCGAGACCCGCCGCGGTACAGTCGGCGCAGAAGCCATGCAGCAGCTCGAGCTCCGACTGGCCGGCGAGGCCCTTGGCGATGATGGCGGCCGAGATGCGTTCGAGATCGGCGTCTTTCATGCGGGCACATCCGTCGCTTCGACATGGGTGATGAGGCGGGCCAGCATGTCGCGCGTGGCGGCGAGCTCGGCTGCGTCGATGCCTTGGCTGGCGCGGTTGGCCCAGCCGGTCTGGCGGTCGGCGAGCCTGGCGATGCGGGCGTAACCTTCCTCTGTCGGCGCCAGCAGCTTTGCCGATTTATGCGCCGGGTTGTCCTCGTAGGCGGCGAGGCCCTCGCTGACCAGAATGTCGGCTAGGCGTTGCACGCTCTGGCGGGCGAGGCCCATCACGCGGCCGATCTCGGCGACGCTGCGTTTCTCATACAGCACCGCGCCCAGCACTTTCCAGCGTGCGGCGGTGAGGCCGGCCGGGCCTGAGATCTTGTCGGCGGCGGCGAGGAAGCCGCCTTCGAGACGAAAGGTCAGCAGCACGATCTCGGTCAAAAGCTTTGCGGCTTCGGTCTTCTCAAGGGGCACTGGCTCAGATCCCGGCGATGAAACGGCGAATAGCATCGGCCACGATATCGGGCGCGTCGAGCTGAAGCCAGTGGCCCGTGCCCTTCACCACCTCATGCGGAATGTCTGGGCGCAGCCGATAGAGCGCCGCCGGGTTGTCGGAAGCCTCGCTGCTCAGGATAAAGATCGGACCCGTCCAGGCATCGAGGGCCGGTTCCGGGTTCCAGGCCGCGAAAGCCTTGCCGAAGCCCAGCCGTGCGGCCGGCGCCACCGTTTCGCAATCGGCCAGCACGCGGGCTTGCGTCTTCGTATTGCCGCCGGCGATCGTCGCATAGAACTGCTTCTGGAAGTCGAGGCTCTGCGGGCCCTCGAGCCCGCTGACGATGCCGTCGCGGACCGCTTGCGGAAAAGCGCGCGGATCGGTGGCGGGATCGAGGAGGAAGAGGCCCGCCACCCGGCCGGGATGGCGGGCGGCATAGATCAGCGCCGCGGCGCCGCTGCCGGAATGGGCCACGATGACGAAGCGCTCGAGCTTGCGGGCCTTCGCCACGGCGTCGATATCGGCGGCGCGGCCATCATAGGAGTAGTCGCCGTCCTTCGCCTCGGCACTGGCGCCGCTGCCGCGTGAATCGAGACCGATCACCGGACGCTCGGCGCCGATCCGCTCCAAAACCTCGTCCCATTGCCGGGCGCGGCCGGAATCGGCGTGCAGGAACAATACCGGCAGGCCGGCGCCCTGGCCTTTCTCATAGACGGCAAGGCGGCCCTGCGGGGTGTCAATGAAAGTCGGGGTCATGGCGATCTCCAGATATGACAGTATGCTGTCAATATAAATAAACGACAGTATGCTGTCAAGTAACCCTCGCCCCGCGCGAGCGGGGAGAGGGTGTTGCTTTCGTGGGTTGGAGCGTGGTTGGTCGGGCGCAGTGCTGAATTTTGACGGGTGATCAGATGATAAAGCGGAACCCCAAGAACAGCGGAATTTCGGAATTCCCTGCAGATCCCTGTAGATCCGCTGCTAATCCCCTGCACATCCGCTGCAGATTTCCCCTGCAGATGCGCGGCTAATTCCCCTGCTTCGCGAGCGCCTTCAGCCAGCGCGCCGCTTCACGCGCGACATTCTTGGGCGCCGTGCCGCCGAGGCTCACGCGTGAGGCGACCGAGTTTTCGACCGAGAGCACCTTGTAGACATCGGTGGTGATCTTGTCGTTGACGCTGTGCATGTCGGTGAGGCTCAAGGAACCGAGCTCGCAATTTTTCTTCTCGGCCAGCGCCACCAGCGATCCCGTCACATGATGCGCCTCGCGGAAGGGCAGGCCGAGCGCCCGCACCAGCCAGTCGGCAAGGTCGGTGGCGGTGGCGAAGCCCTGCGCCGCCGAGGCGCGCATCGCCTTGGCATTAGGCTCGAGGTCCTTGATCATGCCGGTCATCGCGGCAATGGCGAGCGAGAGATTGTCGATCGCGTCGAAGGTCGGCTCCTTGTCCTCCTGCATATCCTTTGAATAAGTGAGCGGCAGGCCCTTCATCACCACCAGCAACGACGAGAAGGCGCCGAGAATGCGGCCCGGCTTGGCGCGGATCAATTCGGCCGCGTCGGGGTTGCGCTTCTGCGGCATGATCGACGAGCCGGTGGTGAATTTGTCGGACAGCGTCACGAAGCGGAATTGCGCCGAACACCAGATGACGATCTCCTCGGCGAGCCGCGAGAGATGCATGGCGGCGATCGTCGACGCGGCCAGCAGCTCCAGCACGAAATCGCGGTCGGCAACCGCATCGAGCGAATTGCGCATCGGCCGGTCGAAGCCCAGTTCCTTCGCCGTCATGTTGCGATCGATGGGGAAGGATGTGCCGGCAAGCGCTGCGGCGCCCAAAGGCGACTCGTTCATGCGTTTGCGGGCGTCGGCGATACGGCTCCTGTCGCGCGCGAGCATCTCGACATAAGCGAGAAGGTGATGACCGAAGGTCACGGGCTGCGCCACCTGCAGATGGGTGAAGCCCGGCATGATCGTCGCGGCATGCGTTTCGGCCTTTGTGGCGAGCGCCAGCTGCAGATTGTGCAGCTGGCCGTCGAGATGGTCGCAGACATCGCGGATATAGAGGCGGAAGTCGGTCGCCACCTGGTCATTGCGCGAGCGCGCGGTGTGGAGGCGCCCGGCCGCCGGGCCGATCAGGTCCTTCAGGCGCTGCTCGACATTCATGTGGATGTCTTCGAGACCACGCGAAAAAGTGAAGGCGCCGCTTTCGATTTCGGCTTGCACCTTCTCCAGTCCCCGCCTTATTTCAGCCGCGTCCGACTTGGAGATGATGCCTTGTTCGGCAAGCATTTTGGCATGGGCGAGCGACCCTTTGATGTCCTGCGCGAACAGTCTCTGGTCAAAGCCGATCGAGGCGTTGATCTCTTCCATGATGGCGTCGGGCGCGCTCTCGAACCTGCCGCCCCACATCTTGTTGGTCATGACCCGCCTCGCTAATGGATTCCCGAATGAGTGAAAAAGCCCGCAACCTGAAGCCCGCACTCCTGGTCGTAGCCCTCGCGGCGATCGCCGCAGCCTTCGGGGTTTACTTGAAGGGGGAAGGCGATGGCAAGGTCGAGCCGGCCGCGACCCAGGCCAGCACCGCCGCGCCGCAAAACGCCGTCACCAAGGTCCTGTCGACCGGCACCATGACCGCTTTCGTGGTCAAGGCCGACCGCAAACCGGTGCCGGAGATCGCCTTCCTGCCCGAAAATGGCGGCGAAACCTCGCTCAAGGCCTGGAAGGGCCGCGTCGTGCTGGTCAATCTGTGGGCCACCTGGTGCGCGCCCTGCCGTGAGGAGATGCCGTCTCTGGCGAAGCTCCAGACCGAAATGGGCTCACCCGAATTTGAAGTCGTCGCCATCGCCGTCGACCGCAAGGGGCTCGAGGCCTCGGGCAAGTTTCTGAAAGAGGTCGGCGCCACGGCGCTCAAGCTCTATGCCGATCCCTCGACCGAGATGCTCGGCAAATTCCAGGCGGTCGGCCTGCCGTCGTCGATCCTGATCGATCGCGAAGGCCGCGAGATCGGCCGCCTCGCCGGCCCCGCCGAATGGGATTCACCCGACGCGAAGGCGCTGATCAAAGCCGCACTGGCGGAGAAGTAATTCTACCGTCACCCCGGCGAAAGCCGGGGCCCATAAAATTCTTTCCGCGCGATCAGCGCTGCCCAGGTTGCTCTTATTCATTGGGCCCCGGCTTTCGCCGGGGTGACGGAAGTTTGGATTACCTTGTCGGCACCGGCTTTTCGCCGCGATAGTCGTAGAAGCCGCGATTGGTCTTGCGGCCGAGCCAGCCGGCTTCGACATATTTTACCAGCAGCGGGCAGGGACGGTATTTCGAGTCGGCGAGGCCTTCATACAGCACCTGCATGATCGACAGGCAGGTATCGAGGCCGATGAAGTCGGCGAGCTCGAGCGGACCCATCGGATGATGCGCGCCGAGCTTCATCGACAGGTCGATGGCCTCGACATTGCCGACGCCTTCATACAGCGTATAGACCGCCTCGTTGATCATCGGCATCAGGATGCGGTTGACGATGAAGGCCGGGAAATCCTCGGCGACGGCAATGGTCTTCTTCAGGTGCAGCGAGAATTCCTTCACCGAATTGAAGGTCTGCTCGTCGGTGGCGATGCCGCGGATGAGCTCGACCAGCTCCATGAGCGGCACCGGATTCATGAAGTGGATGCCCATGAATTTTTCCGGCCGGTCGGTCGAGGCGGCGAGCCTCGTGATCGAGATCGACGAGGTGTTGGTGCCGAGCACGGCCGTGTCGGAGAGATGCGGGCAGACGGCGGTGAAGATCTTGCGCTTGACCGCCTCGTCCTCGACGGCGCTTTCGATCACCAGGTCGCAGGCGCCGAAATCCTCGTAAGAGGGTGCCGCGCCGATATTCTTGAGGGCGCCGTCGCGCTGCGCCTCGGTGATCTTGCCGGACTTGACCTGACGCGAGAGATTGCCGTTGATGGTGGCGAGCCCGGCCTCGATCTTGTCCTTGCTGACGTCGTTGAGAAGGACCTGGAAGCCGGCAAGGGCGCACACATGGGCGATACCGTTGCCCATCTGACCGGCGCCGATTACGCCGACTTTGTTGATCTGCATGTTAATCTACTACCCATTTGGTAAAGGCGTGGGAGCCTATATCGTGCCTGTTGCTTGGGCAAGTGCATTTCGCATGTGCGAGATCGGGGCTGGCATGCTCGGGCGGCGATTTACCGCGCCCCCGTGCCGCGCCGATAGTCCGGAATGACCCAAGATTCGAACCGGCTGGCTTTGTGGGCCCTTTTTGCCGGGAATTTCATCATCGGCACCGGCGTGATCCTGCCCGCCGGCATGCTGAATGACCTATCGGCAGGCCTGGGCGTCAGCCCGGCGACCGCCGGCCTCCTGATGATCGTCGGCGGCCTGGTGTGCGGCTTCGGCGCGCCTTTGCTCGCCATGTTCACCAGCCGGATCGACCGGCGCATGCTGCTGGCGGGCTCGCTCGCCTTCTATGCGGTGGGCCATGGGCTTTCGGCCCTCGCCCCTGATTTCACCAGCCTCGTTGCCTTACGCGCCGCGACCGTGATCTCGGCGGCGATCTTCACGCCGCAGGCGGCGGCGACCGTCGGCCTCATGCTGCCGCCGGAAAAACGCGCCGCCGCCGTCGCCTTCATCTTCATCGGCTGGTCGATCGCCTCGGTCGCCGGCATGCCCTGCGGCAGCCTCATCGCCGCTTATGCCGGCTGGCGTACGGCCTATGCGCTGATGGCGGTCCTGGCGCTCGTCTCGGCGGTTCTGGTCTGGCGCACATTGCCCAGAGGGCTCGCTCTGCCGCCCATGTCGCTGTCGACCTGGCGCGCGGTGTTCTTCGATCCGGTGCTCATCCTCATTCTCCTCGTCACGCTCGCCTCGGGCTCCGGACAGTTCACCCTCTCGGGCTATCTGGTGGTGATCTACAAGGAGGTGCTCGGCGCCTCGCCGGGCGTGATCGCGCTGCTTCTCGCGGGCTTTGGTCTCGCCGGCGTGACCGGCAATTTCCTCGCGGCACGCTTCGTCGGCAAGCTCGGCGTCGAGAGGCTGATCCTCTGCGCCCTCGGCACAATTCTTCTGGGCCTCATCGTCTTCTGGTCGAGCTTCGGCATCATCGCCGGCGCCGCCATCAGCGTGGCACTGTGGGGGCTCGGCACCTTCTCCTCCAACTCGCTGCAGCAGAGCCGGCTCATCGTCCACGCGCCGGCGCTCGCATCGGCCTCGGTGGCGCTCAACACCTCGACCATCTATCTGGGGCAGGCGATCGGCGCCGCCACCGGCGCGCGCCTCATCGCCAATCACGAGCTGACCCATCTGGCGCCGGTCGCCGCCGTCTTCCTCATCATCGCCATCGCGCTCACGCTGCTCGCCGGCCATTACACGGCGCGGATCCGGAAAATCTGATCGCGCTTTTGTGATGGGTGATGGGCCGCGAAGCGTGGGAAAATCGCGACATGGACTTCACTCATCGCATGGGCCAGCTCGAACCGGGCGTCAGGACCTGGGCCAATGCGGCGTCGGCGCATCATCGTTTCGCGGCGGGCGAGGGCCGCTTCCGCTTCGACGAGCTGACCATCGGCCTGGTGCTCCTGGCGCAGCCCGGCCATTGGGGCGCTTATGACAGCGACCGCGCGCGTGAATTGCCGTTGCGGCCAGGCTCCGGCTGGATCTTTCCAGCGGGCCTCGAGGGACGCTGTAGCTGGAAGGGCCCGCAGGCGATCATCAATGTGAGCCTGCCCAAGACGCTGTTCGCCCATAACGAGATGGGTGAGATCACCGATCATTCGGTCGGTGCGCTCGATCCATTGTCCGCCGAGCTCATCTTCGCGCTTCACGCGGCCGGGGCGGAAGTACCGGCGCTCTATCGCGAAAGCCTCACCGTCACACTGGCCGCGCAACTGGCGCATCGCCGCCTCTTCGCCGATCGTGACAGAGGACAAGATGTCCGCATCGCCCGCGCGCGGGCTTTCATCGACGCGCATCTGGCGGCGGAAGACCTCTCGCTCGATTTGCTCGCCGGCATCGCCGGCATGAGCCCCTATCATTTCCTGCGCCGCTTCAAGGCCGTGACAGGTTTGCCGCCGCATGCCTATCTCACGCAGTGCCGCCTTAGCCGTGCCAAGGAGATGATCGAGACGACACGCCGGCCCATCGCCGATATCGCCTGGTCGTTCGGCTATAAAGACGCCTCGCGTTTCGCCGCGTTGTTCAAGCGCCAGTTCGGCGCCCCGCCCGGCGCTTTCAGAAGCGCAAAGATCACCTAGTCAAAAGCAAGATCCGTACCTCCGCTGGGGTCGCGACCGGACCATCATTCGGACAAGGAATGAAGGAGGTTCGGATGAAGACAGCTTTTCTCAGCGCGCTGGCGGCCGTCGTCTTTGCCGCGCAGGCCGCGGCGCAGGAGATCGTGACCCGCAAGGTGAGCTTCACGAGCGACGGCGAGATCATGGCCGGCGTGCTGCATCTGCCGGCCGATCATCAAGGCCGCAAGCTCGCCGGCATTCTGGTCACCGGCTCCTGGACCACGGTAAAGGAACAGATGTCGAAAAACTATGCCGAGGAATTGGCGCGGCAGGGTTATGCGGCGCTTACTTTCGACTTCCGCAATTTCGGCGAGTCGGGCGGCGAGCCCAGGGCCTTTGAAAATCCGGCCGCGAAGGTCGCGGATTTCAAGGCGGCGGCGCAGTTCCTTGGGACGCTGCCGGAAGTCGACCAGGCGCGCACCGGCGTGCTCGCGGTCTGCGCGTCGGCCGGTTATGCGGCGCAGGCGATCAATGAAGGCGCGCCGCTCAAATCCTATGCCGCGGTCGCCGGCTGGTTTCACGACAAATCAAGTGTCGGCGCAATCTATGGCGGCGAGGAAGGTGTGGCCGCACGGCTCAAAGCGGGAGCGCAAGCCCGCGAGGCTTTCGAGAAGACCGGCGAGGTACAGTATGTGAAGGCCTTCGATTATACCGATCAGACCGCCGCGATGGTCGGGCCCTTCGATTATTACGGCTCGCCGAAACGGGGTGGCATCGCGCAATGGGACAATCGTTTCGCATTGATGGGCTGGACCCCATGGCTCACTTACGATTCGGTCGCCGCCGCCAAGGCGCTCAAGGTGCCGAGCCTCTTCGTTCATTCCGACAATGCCGCGCTCGCTTCGAATGTGAAGGCGATCCATGCGGCGGTGATGGCGCCGAAAGAGCTCGTCTGGTCGAGCGAAGATCATTTCGCCTTCTATGACGATCCTCAGGTCGTGAAACGCTCGGCCGAAGCGGCGGCGCGGCATTTCGCCAAGACATTGCCGGGCGCGCTAGGCCCCGTTGGCACGGCGGACGAGGCACGGATCATCTCGGTCGTCTCGTCGATCCCGCTCGCCGTCGATCTCGCCAGTTATGATCTGGCCGAGCGCGCTTTCGCCGCCGAAATCATCGTCGACTATACGAGCCTGTGGGGCGGCGAGGCGCAGCGCATGACGCCGCCCGAGCTGATGACCGCCTGGCGCGGCATTGTGCCGGGCTTCGATGCGACGCGCCATGAGATCGCCGATGTCAGGGTGACGATCACGGGTGAAGAAGCGCGCGCTTCGGCTTTCGTCGATGGCCGGCATTTCCTCGATGGCGAAGTCTGGCGGCCGGTCGGCATCTATGACTGGCGGCTGCGGAAGATCGATGGCGCGTGGAAGGTCACACATATGACCTTCACCGTGACGCGGGAAATCGGCGCCCGGGCACTCGCCGAAGAAGCGATGGAGCGGGCGAAAAAGAAAAAGGCCCGGTGAAGACCGGGCCTTTTCTAGATCGAGTAGAGCTCGTTACTTGCCGAGCTTGCCGAGCTCGGCTTCGAGCTCCGGCACCGCCTGGAAGAGATCGGCGACGAGGCCGTAATCGGCGACCTGGAAGATCGGCGCTTCCTCGTCCTTGTTGATGGCGACGATGACCTTCGAGTCCTTCATGCCGGCGAGATGCTGGATGGCGCCGGAAATGCCGACCGCGATATAGAGATCGGGAGCGACGACCTTGCCGGTCTGGCCGACCTGGTAGTCGTTCGGCACGAAGCCCGCATCGACGGCCGCGCGTGACGCGCCCACCGCGGCGCCGAGTTTGTCGGCAACCTTGTCGAGCATGTGGAAGTTTTCACCATTCTGCATGCCGCGGCCACCGGAGATGATGATCTTGGCCGAGGTGAGCTCGGGGCGGTCGGACTTCGACAGATTCTCGCTCTGATAGGAGGAGAGGCCCGGATCGGCCGGCGCCGCCGTCTTTTCGATGGCGGCGGAGCCACCTTCACCGGTCGCCTGGAAGGCGGCGGTGCGCACGGTGATGACCTTCTTCTTGTCGGTCGACTGCACCGTCTGCACGGCGTTGCCGGCATAGATGAGACGCACGAAAGTGTCGGGCGACTTCACTTCCGAGATGTCGGAGATCTGCATGACATCGAGGAGAGCGGCGGCGCGCGGCGTGTAGTTCTTGCCGTTGGTCGTCGCGGGCGCCACGATGTGGTCATAGGGACCGGCGAGCGCCACGATGAGAGCCGCCATCGGCTCGGCGAGGGGGCGCTCATATTGCGGCGCATCGACATGCAGAACCTTGGCGACGCCCTGCAGCTTGGCGGCTTGGGCAGCGGCGGCGTCGGCATTGTTGCCGGCGACGAGCACATGCACGTCACCACCGAGCTGGGCGGCGGCGGTCAGGGCCTTGTGGGTCGCGTCCTTGAGATGAGCATTGTCGTGCTCGGCGATGAGAAGAACAGCCATCTCAGATCACTCCCGCTTCTTTGAGCTTCGATACGAGTTCGGGCACCGTCTTGACCTTGACACCGGCCAGACGCTTCGGCGGCTCGGCGGTGTTGACGACCTTGAGGCGCGGCGCGACATCGGCGCCGTAATCGGCCGGGCTCTTCTCCTCGAGCGGCTTCTTCTTCGCCTTCATGATGTTGGGCAGCGACGCATAGCGCGGCTGGTTGAGGCGGAGGTCGGTGGTCATGATGAGCGGCATCTTGACCTTGATTGTCTGCAGGCCGCCGTCGATCTCGCGGGTCACGGTCGCTTCCGATCCGTTGATCTCGAGCTTCGAGGCGAAGGTCGCCTGGGCCCAGCCGAGCAGCGCCGAAAGCATCTGGCCGGTCTGGTTGCAGTCGTCGTCGATCGCCTGCTTGCCGAGGATCACGAGATCGGGCTTCTCGGCCTCGATGACACCTTTCAGGATCTTGGCGATGCCGAGCGGCTCGACATAGTCGTCGCTCTTGACCAGGATGCCGCGGTCGGCGCCCATGGCGAGGGCGGTGCGGATGGTTTCCTGGGCCTGGGCCGGTCCGACCGAAATGGCGACGACCTCGGTCGCCTTGCCGGCTTCCTTGAGCCGCACGGCTTCCTCGACGCCAATCTCGTCGAAGGGGTTCATCGACATCTTCACATTGGCAAGCTCGACACCCGAGCCGTCCGCTTTGACGCGAATTTTGACGTTGTAATCAACGACGCGCTTGACCGCGACCAGGACCTTCATGGGCACTCCTCATGGGGTTGCCGCCTTTATGTGGCGGCGCACAAATCGGGCGCGAAACTAGAGATCACACCACCCCGAGTCAACGCCGATACCGGCAAAACCATGCCGTCTGCGACGCTAAAGCCTGCGGATTTGGCGCTTTTGGTCGCCTGCATGACAATTGGTCATAAGGGCGATGAGCTGGAGGCCGGCTATTGCCAGATATTGATGGTGGCCAGCGTCCGCATCAGATGGTCGGAGACGAGCTCCTCGGCGCGCTTGCCGTTGCGCTCGGCGATGGCATCGACGATCAGCGCCAGGTCCTTGTGGGTTTGCCGGCGTACCGCATCGGGGGCCGGCTTGTCGGTGTCGCGGCCGTCGAACTGCACCGCGCGGCGGTCGTCTAGGATGTTGTTCATGACCTGGATCATGAATTTGTTCTTGGTCGAGGCGAAGATCTGGCGGTGCAGCGCATAAATGCGCTCCTTGAACTCCTTCCAGACCGGCGCCTCCAGAATGTCGACCAGGATGCTGCGCATCTCGGCGATCTCGGCGTCCTCGACGCGGCTCACCACCAGATGCATCATCGCCGGCTCGAACAGGAGGCGGCCCTCGACGATCTCGGCGAAGGAGGGCACGTCCTCATGCTCGTCGGCCGCCGCGGTCTGGTCCATGCGCTCGAACACGTCGTCGGCGTCATCGGTGAGATAGGTGCCGCTGCCGACCTGGCGGCGCACCAGGCCCTGGCGCTCCATCATGGCAAGCGCGCTTCTCACCGCGCTGCGGCTGGTATTGAGCTGTTCGGCGAGCTCATATTGATTGGGCAGCTTCGCGCCCGGAACCATGTGGCCCGATTTGATGCTGCGCAGCAAAGCGCGATAGACGAGCGAGGGCGTGGCGCGCTCATTGGTGGCAATGGCGGCGGTCTTCATTCTTGGCGCTCCGCCGCTATCGGCCATCTGGCAAAATCCTCCATGAAGCCGACAAGCTCGGCCACCACCGCGGCGAAGAACTCGGCGCCCTTCTCCGGGCTCGCCAGAGACGGGTCGCCCAATGTTCCATGCGGGGAGAGATCCTTGAAATCAAGATAGGTCTTCACCGGACCAGCGCGCAGCAGATCGGTGCTGAGATAGGGCGATCCCGGGTCGGGATAGATGGTCCGGGCCTTGTCGGCGGCCACCAGATCGGGGCGGATATGCATGATCATGGCGGTCTCGAATTCGCAGGCATGGCCCATGCCGCCGGACTCCGAGCGGCGCAGCTTGGCGATGGCCTGGGCGGCGAGGGCGAAATAGGTGAGGCCGGCGATGCGCATCTTGCCGTAGTGCTTGTGACCCAGCACGGAGGCCAGCACATCGACCACGCCGCCATTGCCGCCATGGCCGTTGATCAGGAGCACGCGGGTGAAGCCGTGGACGCCCAGCGAGGCAACGATGTCCTCGACCACCGCCATCAAGGTGGTGTGGCTCAGCGTGATGCTGCCGGGGAACTTCATATGATGGGCCGAAAAGCCGTACCAAGGCGGCGGCAGGACGACGACTTTGCCGTCCGACCGCTCGGCGGCGGCGAGCGACAGCGCATGCGCCAGCATGGTGTCGGTGCCCAACGGCATGTGATGGCCATGCTGCTCGACCGAGCCGAGCGGGATGACGAGGGTGGTCTTGGCCCGGTCGAGGGCATCGACCTGAAGCTGGCTCAGCTCTTCGTAACGCATGAGAGTCAGGACTTTCCTCCGGTCCGGGCCGCCCGTCCAGGGGCCAGGATGGTCAAAAGTGGTTGCAAGTGATCACGATTGGTAATTATAGTTCCGCAGCAGGCCTCGCTCAATGACCAATTAAAGGCCGCAACCCTCCTGCTTCCCCGGCAGGAAGGCGCAACCAGGAGAGGAAAGGGATTTGCCATGAACATCACCAGAAGGTTGTTTGCCGGCATGGCCGTCGCCGGCGCCGCGATGATCGCTGGGCCCGCTTGGGCCGAGGACCTGACGCTCGAATTCGTCGTCTGGAACTATTCGCTGGATACTATCCAGGACAATGTCCGCCAGTTCGAGGCCGCCAATCCCGGCATCAAGGTGAAGGTGACGGACTATACCTGGCCCGATTACCAGGACAGCCTGATCCTGCGCTTCCGCGGCAACACCCAGACCGACGTCATCTATGGCGGCCAGGACTGGCTGCCGGCCTGGGCCGCCGCGGGCTTCGTCGCACCCCTGGAGGACATCGCGCCCAAAGGCGCCGTCGATGATCTCAAGAAGGACATTGCCGGCTTCGCGCTCAGCGACATGACCTACAAGGGCAAGCTCTACGGGCTGCCCTATTACGCCGACACGATCTCCTTCGTGTACAACAAGAAGATCTTAGGTGATGCCGGCATCGCCGTGCCGCAGACCTGGGAAGAGGTGACGGCCGCGGCCGAGAAGCTCAAGGCAGGCGGCATGGCACGCCCGATCGTCTACGAATACAATCAGGAGCTGCCGAACTTCTTCGACGCCTTCGTGGCGCAGTCCTATGGCCGCGGCGCCGAGCTCTTCGATGCCGAGCAGAAAGCGGTCTTCAACGATCCCCAGAACGGGGCATTCCAGCAGCTCGAATGGCTGGCCGATGCCTTCAAGAAGGAGCTGGTGCAGCCCGAGACGCATGAGTCGAAGATCATCCCGGCGATGAACACCGGCAAGCACGCCTTCACCATCGTCTATAATTACGTGTTGGCGGCGCTCAACAACAAGGGCGACCAGCCGCGGGCCGGCGAATTCGCCCTGGCGCCGATGCCGGGCCAGGCGCATGCGACGCTCGGCTTCTCGAAGTTCTACGCGGTGACCGCCAAGACGGCGGCCGATCCCAAGCGCGCCGAAGCGGCCTGGAAGTTCATCAACTTCATGGCCGGCAAGCCTTACACGGTGGCGAAACGCTGGGCGGGGGAGAAAGGCCTCGGCTTCGGCCAGCTGCCGCTCTTCGATGACCCCGCCGTTATCGAGCCGTGGGCCAAGTGGATCGACGTGCCGACGCTCAGCAAGCAGGTGGCGACCGCCAAGGCCGGCACCTGGACGGAATGGAGCGCGGTGTGGTCGGCCTATTTCCGCCCGTTGCTCGCCAAGGCGATGGTCGGAGAGGCGAGTGTCGCCGATACGATGAAAGACGGCGCCGAGCGCTGGAACACGCTGCGCGAGCAATTCGTCAAGCAGTAGCCTAACCTGACCAGGCGGACGGCTCATCCGAGCCGCCCGCCGGAGTCTCGCGAACGGGCGTTCTCGCATGTGGAGCATCAACCGTTTTCCGATCGCCTGGCTGCTGCCGGCGCTCCTGCCGGTCGCCTTCATCACGATCTATCCGATCGCGCATGCCCTATGGACCAGCCTGCATCAGGTGATGATCCTGTTCCCGGTCGAGCCCTTCGTCGGGCTCGACAATTACAAGCGCGTGGTGACGAGCGACTATTTCCTCGACGCGCTGAGGAACTCCTTGCTCTTCACCGCCATCGCTGCGCCTTCCGTCGTCATTCTCGGCGTCGCCATCGCGCTCTTCCTGCAGCGCCGCTTCTTCGGCTCGCAGGTCATCCGCTCGATCGTGCTCCTGCCCTGGGTGCTGCCGGGCGCCATCAGCGCGGTGCTGTGGGTCTGGGTGTTTCATCCGAGCTTCGGCGTGCTCAACGGCCTGCTTTTGAATCTCGGCCTCATCGATGAATCCATCCCGTGGCTCACCTCACCCAAGCTGGCGCTTTATGCGGTGGTTGTCGCCCATGTCTGGACGCAAATCCCCTTCGCGGTGGTGCTGGTCATGGCGGCGTTGGCCTCGATCAATTCGGAAGTGCTGGAAGCCGGCGAGATCGACTGCCGCAGTCCCTATAAGCGCTTCCGCCACATCGTGTTTCCGGAGATCAAGGCGATGGTGGTGGTGCTCCTCGTCTATAACGCCCTCACCGCCTTCACCAGCTACGATCTCGTCTATGCGATGACCGGCGGCGGGCCCGGCACGGCGACGACCTTGCTGTCCTTCCAGATCTGGCGCGAAAGCTTCTCGATGTATGATTTCGGCGCCGGTTCGGCCGTCGCCTTCATCGTCGTGCTGATCTCGGCTGTGCTCATCATCGCCATCACGCGCGCGCTGCCCTCCGATCTCTTCGCCAAGGAGGAGGCTTCGTGAAGCGCCGGCACAATCCGATCCTCACTTTCCTCTTCGCCGGGCTCATCCTCTTGTTCACCGGCGGCCCGGTCGTTCTATCGCTGATCGGCAGCGTGGTGCCCGACCGCATCCTTCTCAACTCCGATGCCGGTCTCTTCGATGAAGGCATCAATTTCGAGACCTATCGTTATGTCTTCACCGGCGAGCTGCCCGCGGCCTATCTCACCGAAGGCGCCAACCGGGCGATGATCTCGGATGCGGCGCGGCAAGTGCCGAGGAGCCTGTGGAACAGCACGGTCGTCGCCTTCGCGGCGATGGTGCTCAATCTGCTGCTCGGTGCGCCGGCCGCGTTCTTGTTCGCGCGCTACGCTTTCCCCGGCAAGAAGATCAGCTTCCTGTTTCTCATCCTCAGTCCGCTGGTGCCGACGGTGGCGCTCGTCACGCCGATCTATATGAGCTTGCAGGCAGTGGGGCTCGTCGGCACGCAGCTCGGCATCATCCTGGTGCACACCGCCAAGGCGCTTCCCTTCACGGTGCTGATCCTCTCGGTGTTCTTCCGCAAGATGCCGGCCGAGCTCTTCGAGGCGGCGATGCTCGATCATTGCTCGCGTTTTCAGGCCTTCACCCGCATTGCGGTGCCGTTGGCGCTGCCCTCGATCGGCGCCACCGGCCTCTTCGCCTTCATGCTCTC
This sequence comes from Taklimakanibacter albus, assembly GCF_016595235.1. Lineage (GTDB taxonomy): Bacteria > Pseudomonadota > Alphaproteobacteria > Rhizobiales > Aestuariivirgaceae > Taklimakanibacter > Taklimakanibacter albus. The sequence continues at coordinate 140,819 of NZ_JAENHL010000003.1, forward strand.
CTATTCGGAATACATGTTTTCCATGGTGCTCTCGGGCGACGCCGAGACGCGTCCCGTCTCGGTGGTGATGGCGGCGCTGGCGCGCAACACCGATGTGTCCTGGAGCCTGCTCAATACCGGCATCTTCATCGCCATCGTGCCCACCTTGCTGCTGGTGGCGCTGATCTGGCGCTTCGCGGTCGAGGACCTGCTCGGCGGGTCGGTCAAGGGATGAAAGGGGTGAAGAATGCCTAATGACGTTCCAGTCCAACCGTTGAAGCGCCGCCCCGACGGGGCGCGTCAGCACCGCACCGCCGGTCCCTATTCGCCGGTGCTGGTGGTCGAGCCGCACCGCCTGGTCGTCATCTCCGGACAAGTCGCCGTCGATCTCGAAGGCGAGGTGATCGGCGACACGGTCGAGGCACAGGCCGAGGCGACGCTCGCCAATTGCGCCCGCCAGCTCGCCAGCGCCCGCTGCGGCTTCGCCGATGTCTTCAAGGTGAATATCTATCTCGCCGATCTCAAGGACTGGGCGCGCTTCAACAAGATCTATGAAAGCAAGTTCAAGGAGCCGCGGCCGGTGCGCACCGCGGTCGCGGCCGGCCTGATGCCGGGCATCCTGGTCGAGATCGAAATGTGGGCCGTCAAAGCGAAGGAATGATCCCTCTTGGCATCGGTTGAACTCGAACAGGTGAGCAAGTCCTTCGGCAAGACCGAAGTGATCAAGGACATGTCGCTCGCCATCAAGGAGCGTGAGCTCGTCGTCTTTGTCGGCCCTTCCGGCTGCGGCAAGTCGACCTTGCTGCGCCTCATCGCCGGGCTCGAAGAGATGAGCGCCGGCACCTTGCGCATCGGCGGCAAGGTGATGAACCAGACGCCGGCGGCCGATCGCGGCGTCGCCATGGTGTTCCAGTCCTATGCGCTTTATCCGCATATGACGGTGGCCGAGAATATGGGCTTCGCGCTCAAGATGATCGGCACGCCCAAGGCTGAGATCGACCGCAAGGTCGCAGAGGCGGCCGAGATCCTCGATCTTGGCGACCTGCTCCAGCGCAAGCCACGGCAATTATCGGGCGGACAGCGCCAGCGCGTCGCCATCGGCCGCGCCATCGTGCGCAAGCCGGACGTGTTCCTGTTCGACGAGCCTCTGTCCAATCTCGATGCCGAATTGCGCGCCCGCATGCGCGTCGAGATCGCGCGCCTGCATAAGGAGCTCAAGACGACGATGATCTATGTGACGCATGACCAGGTCGAGGCGATGACGCTCGCCGACCGCATCGTGCTGCTCAACAAGGGCCGCATCGAGCAGCAGGGCGCGCCGCTCGATCTCTATGAGGCGCCGGCGAACAGATTCGTCGCCGGCTTCCTCGGCCAGCCCAGGATGAACTTCATCGCGGTCGCCGCGGTTCCGGACATGAGCGGTGTCACGCGAGAGGCTTTCACCTTGGGACTCCGGCCCGACGCGATCGAGATTCTCGACGGCCCACGGCCGGGCGCCGTCCCCGGCCGCATCATCGTGGTCGAGCAGCTGGGCACCAGCACGCTGCTGCATGTCCAGCTTGCCGGCGTGGCGGATCTCGTCACCGTCGAATGGCGCGGCAAGGCGGCGCACAAAGCGGGCGGCGATGTCTGGCTCGGCCTCGATCCGGCGAAAGGCCATCTCTTCGCCGCCGACGGCCGGCGCCTCGCGCTATGAAGACGTTCTGACGAGAAGCCTGGAGCGCAGCACGAAGGTCAGGATGAGGCCGGCAAGGAAGCCGCCGATATGGGCCCACCAGGCGACCTGGACCTCATTGTCGCTCGAGAGAAAGATGCTCAGCAGCTGCAGCGCGAACCAGCCGCTCAGGGCCCAGAAGGCCGAGATCGGCAAGGGAATGCGCATGAAGAGCAGGATCCAGACGCGCGCTTTCGGATAGAGCAGCAGATAGGCGGCGAGCACGCCCGACACCGCACCTGAGGCGCCGATGAGAGGGGCGCCCGAGTCCGGCTGCATGAAAGTATGCAGCAAGCCGGCGGCGATGCCGCAGAGGAGATAAAAAAGCAGGAAGCCGAAATGGCCGAACGCGTCCTCGATATTGTCGGCGAAGACCCATAGGAAGGCCATGTTGGAGATCAGGTGCATCCAGCCGCCATGCAGGAACTGATAGGTGATGAGGGTGAGCGGCTCCGGCACCGGATTATTGAACTGGCCGGCATCGACGACATGCAGCAATTCCACCGGCACGATGCCGTAGCCGGTCGCCACCGCCCACAGAGTCTGCTCGCTGGTGAAGGCGCCGGTCATCAGGAAGGCGACGACATTGATGATGATGAGGGCGCCGGTCACATATTGGAAGCGGATGACCTTGAGCGGCGTGTTGTCGTGAAGAGGTACAAACATCAGCGATTGGCGCCTTTCACCCACAGCACGTCGCCGTCGCCTTGCGCATTCACCCAACGGCTGGCGACGAAGAAGAAATCCGACAGGCGGTTGACGAAGGTCAGCACGCCGTCGCTCACATCCTCTTGAGGATCCGCCGCGAGCTCGACGATGAGCCGCTCGGCGCGCCGGCACACGGTGCGGCAGAGATGCAGTTGCGCCGCGGCGGCATGTCCGCCCGGCAGCACGAAGGAGCGCAAGGGTTTCAGGCTGGCATTCAATTCGTCGATCTCGGCCTCGAGCCGCTCGGTCTGGTGCGCCGTCATGCGCAAGGGCTCGTAACCCAGATCCTTGCCGGTGTCGGGCACGCAGAGATCGGCGCCCAGATCGAAGAGATCGTTCTGGATGCGGGCCAGCATGAGATCGAGGCGGGCGAATTCCCTGGTGTCAAGCCTCGCGATGCCCAGCACCGCATTGGTCTCGTCGACCGTGCCATAGGCCTGGATGCGCAAATGTGTCTTCGGCACACGCTCGCCGGAGCCGAGCGCGGTGTCACCTTTGTCGCCGGTGCGCGTATAGATGCGGTTGAGTACGACCATGCTTTTCCCTTGTCAGACCCTCATACTACCCGATGTTCGCGAAAGGCGGTGGCCAGAATCTTGAGGGCGGCACGCGACCGCGCATCGGTCAGGGTCGAATGAAGCACGATCTCCGAGGAGGGCAGAGGCGGCAAGCCCAGCTCTTTGCCCACTTCGACGACACCCGCCGGGGCTACCCGGAAGGTCAAAGGCGCCACCGCGAGGCCGGCCGACACGGCGGCGACGATCGCCGGAATGCCGCCGCCCACGAAAGTTTCGGTCCAGGCGATGCCGGCCGCATCGAGGGTGCGCGTCGCCATGATCCGTTCCAGGCAGGTCGGCGCGAAGGACGCGAGACGCAAGGGCGTGCCTTCCGGCCAGGTGAAACCCGGCGCCGCGAACCAGCCAAAATGCTCCTGCGTCAGCACTTCGCCGTCGCGCCGGTCATCCTCGCGGCGCACGATCACCGCATCGAGGACGCCCTTGTCGAAAGCATCGATCAGATTGCGCGACACGTCGATCCTGACCTCGATCACCAGCGCCGGATCATGGGCATGGAGCCTGGCCAGCAGGGTTGGGAATTCGGCGCCCGCCACATGATCGACGAAACCGACCGCCAGGCGCCGTGGGCTCGCCGACAGGCCGGCGATGGCGCGCTCATGGGCGGCGATGAAGTCGCGCGCGGCGCACAGGAAAGCGGCCCCCCGGACCGAGGGGCGCACCAGGCGCGGCGTCCGTTCGATGAGCCGGAAACCGAGCCGGTCTTCCAGCCGCTTCAGCTTCACGCTGATTGCCGCCTGGGTGGTGCCCAAGGTCTCGGCCGCTCTTGTAAAGCTGCGCAGATCGGCCACCATTACGAAGGCCTGCACCGATTCCACGTCCAGCGTGACCATGCCATTCATTCTGATTTGTTATCTCTGAAATAGGTAATCATCCTATTTTTATATAGTCAAGGCCCGCCTATCTCTCCCGAACCGCAGCTTTCGAACCGGGGGACGACCGTATGAGCCTTGATCAATCCCGAAACAACATGATCGCTCTGGCCGCCACCTGCCTGGCGGCCCTGATGTTCGGCCTGGAGATATCCAGCGTGCCGGTGATCCTGCCGACGCTCGAGCGGGTGCTCGGCGCCGACTTCCAGGACATGCAGTGGATAATGAACGCCTATACGATCGCCTGCACGACTGTGCTGATGGCGACCGGCACGCTGGCCGACCGGTTCGGGCGGCGCCGCGTCTTTGCCGCCAGCACGGTCGCCTTCGCCGTCACGTCGCTGTTCTGCGGCGTGGCGCCCAACGCCTTCCTCCTGATCGTTGCACGCTTCGCGCAAGGCATGGCCGGCGGGGCAATGTTCATCTGCACCATCGCCGTCCTGTCGCATCAGTTCCAGGAAGGCCGGGAACGCGGCCGGGCCTTTGCGATCTGGGGCGTCATCGCCGGCATCGGCCTGGGCTTCGGGCCGGTCATCGGCGGAGCGATCATCGCGCTGTCGACCTGGCAATGGGTGTTCCTCGTGCATGTGCCGCTGGCCGCCGTGACGTTGATCCTGACCCAGGCCGGTGTCAGGGAATCGCGCGATCCCGACGCCAAGCATCTCGATCTGCTCGGCATCGCCACGCTAACCGCATCGGTCTTCTGCCTGACCTTCTACATCACGCAAGGCGCCGATCTCGGCTTCAGCAGTCTCGCGGGGCTTGCCATTCTCGCGGCAGCGGCGGCGAGCTTCGTCGCCTTCATCTTCGCCGAGAACCTCAATCCCCATCCGATGTTCGACTTCTCCGTGTTCAAAGTGCGCAATTTCTCCGGCGCGATCATCGGCTGCATCGGCATGAATTTCAGCTACTGGCCGTTCATGATCTATCTGCCGATCTATTTCACCATCGGTCTCGGCTATGACAGCACCGTCACCGGGCTGGTGCTGCTCGCTTACACCGTGCCGTTCCTGGTCATGACACCGGTGGCGCAATATCTGCTCCATCGTTATGGCGCGCGGACCGTCATTCCGCTCGGCCTGTTCACCATCGGACTTGGCTTCCTGCTGATGCGCTTCGGCAGCGCCCTTCTCGATGCGAGCTGGCTGACGATGCTGCCGGGAGCCTTGCTGGCCGGCATCGGCATCGGCCTGACCAGCACGCCCGTCACCGACACGACCACCGGATCGGTCTCGGCCGACCGCGCCGGCATGGCGTCCGGCATCGATACGAGCGCCAGGCTGATCGCGCTCGCCATCAATATCGCGGTGATGGGGTTTGTGCTGGTGGAGGGCGTTCTCGCTTATTTGAAGAGCGCGCTGCCGCCCGCGCTCGATGCCATCGAACTGCGCTCGCTCGCGCAAGGCATCGCCGCCGGCAGTGTGACGTCACTGGACCAGAAACTCCCGGGAGCGCTCGACACTTCGGGTGCGATCCTGCATGCGGCGCTGACCCATGGCTTCGGCTGGGTCATGCTTTATGGCGGCATCGGCGTCTGGATCCTGGCGGCGCTCAGCTTCGTGATCTTCAGTCCGGCGAAGAAGCGCAGTCCGATTGCGGGCTGATGATGCCGTGCAGGGATTGCCGACAGGATGCTATTCCGTCAGGATATTGCGAGGCAACAATCGCACAGCGCACCATGTCCATTCCAGGCAGAGCATCCCGGATCATGTCGAGTTCTCCAAGATCCACCTGGGCGCGGGCGATTTGTGCGATGCTGGGCAGTGGGCTCGGACTTTTGATTGGCGGCCTTATCGTCGAAGCCACGAGTTCTCACTGGATCGTCAAGTGCTTGTTCGCCGGTCTCGGCGCCTATGCGGTCATGCGTGCCCAGCGCTTCTGGCTCGAACGGCGAGTCACTCGTCCCTGAGGATCGCCGCCGGCTTGGCCGTCAGGGCCCGCCAGGTGACGGCGAGGCCGGCGGCGATTGCCAGCACCATCGCCAGTAGCGCCGTCGAGAGCGCGGTCACCCAGGAGAAGCTCCATGGCATCTCCAAGATCCAGAAGCTCAGGAACCACGAACCTGCCGCGCCGACGGTGACGCCGAAGATCGCCGAGGCAAGGCCCAGAATGCCATATTCGATGATGAAGGCCTGGATGAGCTCGAGCCTGGTCGCACCATAAGTCTTGAGTACCACGGCGTCATAGAGCCGGCCGGAAAGCCCGGCGCTCAAGGCACCGGCCAGCACCAGGATGCCGGTGACGAGTGTCAGCGCATTGGCGCCACGGATGGCGGCGAGCATCTGGGTCAGAAGATCGGTGACGGTCGCCACCACGTCCTTGACCCGGATCGCGGTCACGGTCGGAAAGGCGCCGGAGACTTTGTTGAGCAGCTGGCCTTCATCGCCGCCCGACATCTCGATGGTGACGATGTTCTGATGCGGCGCCTTGGACAAGGTGTCGGGCGTGAAGATCATCAGGAAGTTGATGTCGAGCGAGCGCCAGTTCACCTTTCTGAGGCTCGCGATCTTCGCGGTGATGTCGCGGCCCAGCACATTGACGGTGATGTCATCGCCGATCTTGAGGCCCAAGCCGTCGGCCACTTCGCCGACGAAGGAGACGAGCGGCGGTCCCTTGTAATCGGCCGGCCACCAGTCACCGGCGATGAGCGTCGAGCCTTGCGGCAGATCGCTCGCATAGGTCAGTCCGCGGTCGCCGCGCAAGGCCCAGGCCGTGTCGGGCGAAGCCTGCACTTTGTCGGCGCTCGTGCCCTTCACATGCGTGATCCGCCCACGGAGCATCGGCGCCGTCTCGACCTTGGTGACGCCCGGCTCCTTAGCCACGAGATCGAGGAAAGCCTGCTTCTCGTCATTGCGCACGTCGAGAAAGAAGAAGGACGGCGCCCGGTCGGGAATACCGGAGGTGAGCTCGGTCGAAATGGTGCGGTCGGTGAGCGCCAGGGTCACGAACAGCGTGAGACCGAGACCCAGAGCGAGAATGACGGAGATCGCCGCCGAGCCGGGGCGGTGCACATTGGAAAGCGCATAACGCCAGATGGCGCTTTTCGGCCGTGGCAATTTCGCGGTCAGACGGACGATCGCCGCGGCGAGACCCAGCAGCACGATGAAGCTGCCGGCCAAACCGCCGAGATAGATGCTGGTGATGCGGGCATCCGAGAAGCTTGCATAGACAAGCCCGGCGAGCGCCGCCAGGGCGATGACGATGGTGAGAAGCGCGCCCCAGCCGGGCCAGCCGCCGGAGGCTACGACATGATGGCGGAACAAGGCGGAGGCCGGCACATAGCGGGTGCGGGCGAGCGGCCACATGGTGAAGGCGATGGTGACGAGGAAGCCGAAGAGGGCGGCGAGCGCCAGAGGACGCGGTTCGACCCGTGCGGTCAAAGGCAAGGGGATCAAATCGCCGATCGTCGCCTTGGCGATGGCGGGCGCCACGGCGCCGAGCGCCAGGCCGATGATGATGGCGAGCAGCGCCACCGCCAGAATTTCGGTCAGATAGATGCCGGTGATCAAACGCTGGCTGGCGCCCAGGCATTTGAGCGTCGCGATCGATTCAGTGCGGCGGCTGATGAAGGCGCTTGCGGCATTGGCGATGCCGGCGCCGCCGATGATGAGGGCGGTGAGGCCGACCAGCGTCATGAAATAGGAAAGCCGCTCGATATATTGATCGGCGCCGGGCGCGGCGCTGCCGCGGTTGCGTACCCGCCAGCCGGCATCGCGATGATCCTCCTGGGCCTGGCGCACCACTTCGCGCACCTGAGCGAGACTGGTACCCTCCGGCATCTTCACCCGATATTTCCAGGTGATGAGGCTGCCCGGCTGGACGAGGCCGGTCGCCTGCAGAGAAGCCTCGCTCATCATCACGCGCGGTCCCAGAGCGAGACCATCGGAGATGCGGTCGGGCTCATGCGAGATGGCGGCGCGGATGATAAATTCCTTGTCGCCGATCTTGAAGCGGTCGCCGGTCTTGAGACCCAAACGTTCGAGCAGGATCGGATCGACGGCGACGCCGTCGCCTTCGACCGCTGTCTTGATATCGCCGGCGGGCGCGAGGGCGAGCGCGCCATAGAGCGGATAGAGACCGTCGATGGATTTGATCTCGACCAGTGCCGTCCGATCATTGCCGCGCGCCATCGCGCGCAGCGATCCGACTTTCGAGACGGTGCCTTTGCTTTGCAGGAACGCCATCTCGTTGGGCGTCACCTCGCGGTGGATGAGCGCCACCTCGACATCGCCGCCCAGCAGAGGCTGGCCCTGCTCGACGAGGCCGCGATCGATGGCGGCGCCGAGCGAGCCGACAATGGCGATGGCCGCGGTGCCAAGCGCCAGGCAGATGAGAAAGATCCAGAAACCCTGCAGTCCCGAACGCAGATCGCGCCAGGCATAGATGAGCCAGAGCTTCGGCATCATGGATGGGCGCCCGAGACGATGCGGCCGTCGCGCACCGAGGCGATCCGGTCGCAGCGTTTGGCGAGGGCCGGGTCATGGGTGATGAGCAGCAGGGTGGTGCCGTCCTCGCGCTTCAGGCTGAAGAGCAGGTCCATGATGGCGGCCCCCGTATCGAGGTCGAGATTGCCGGTCGGCTCGTCGGCCAGGATGATCTTGGCGCCCGAGGCGATGGCGCGGGCGATGGCGACGCGCTGCTGCTCGCCGCCTGAGAGCTGGCTCGGATAATGGCTGAGCCGGTGGCCGAGGCCCACCCTTTCGAGATGTGTCTTCGCCCGGGTGAGGGCGTCGGCGACGCCCTTGAATTCGAGCGGCACGGCGACATTTTCGAGCGCCGTCATGGTCGGGATCAGATGGAAGGACTGGAAGATGATGCCGATGGCATCACGCCGGAAGCGCGCCAGCGCATCCTCGTTCTTGCCGCCGAGCGGGGTGCCGTTAACGGTGATGGTGCCGGCGCTCACCCGCTCCAGGCCGGCGATCACCATCAGCAAGGTGGTCTTGCCGGAGCCCGAGGGGCCGACGATGCCAAGCGCCTCGCCCGGAAGCGCGGACAGGTCTATGCCGCGCAGGATTTCGACCGGGCCGGCGCGGCTTGAAAGGGTGAGGCGGACATTTTCAAGGGAAACGATCGGGGAAGGCATCCGGCCTAGATGGGAGAGGGGCGGTCAAAAGTCCATATCAGCTCATGACTTGCTGTTGTCACAAGGAGTTCCTACCTAATTGGGCATGCGATTCGGCTTCCTCGCCTTCTGCCTCGGCCTGCTCCTCGCCTTCTCGCCTCTCCAGGCGCAAAGCCTCCGTATCCTGGCTTTGGGCGACAGCCTCACCGCCGGGCTTGGCGTCGACCCGGCCGATGCCTTTCCAGCCAAGCTCGAAGCCGCCCTCAAAGCCCGTGGTCACGATATTGTGATCACCAATGCCGGGGTGTCCGGCGACACCAGCACGGCCGGCGCCGAACGTCTCGACTGGGCATTGGGTGATCCCGTCGATGCCGTCATCCTCGAGCTCGGCGCCAATGACGCGCTCCGCGGGATCGATCCGGACCAGACCGAAAAGGCGCTCGACCGCATCCTCACCGAGATCAAAAAGAGGAACCTGCCGGTGCTCTTCGCCGGCATGCTCGCGCCGCGCAATCTCGGTCCCGACTATGGGAAGAAATTCGACGCGCTGTTCCCGCGCCTCGCCCAGAAACACGGCGTGCTGTTCTACCCCTTCTTCCTCGACGGCGTCGCCGCCGACCCGGCGCTCAATCAGCCGGACGGGCTCCATCCCAACAGCAAAGGAGTGGATATGATCGTCTCGCGAATCCTTCCGATCACGGAAGACCTGCTCAAGCAGGCCTCCTCCAAATAGCCCCTTTTTTTCTCCACGAATCGCGTTAGCGTAGGACTGCTCACGCGACTAAACGAGCTCCGCTTGAAAGGAGGCCCGCCATGCCGCGACTGTTTACCGGTGTCGAAATCCCGACCGACGTTGCCTTTGAGCTTGAACTCATGAAAGGCGGCATCTGGGGCGCTCGCTGGATTGACCGGGACTCCTACCACATCACCCTCAGGTTTATCGGCGATATAGACGACGGATTAGCCCGAGAAATCGCGGCTGAACTCGATGCCGTGTCGGCCAAGCCGTTCACGCTGAGGCTCAAGGGCATCGATGCTTTCGGTGGCAACAAACCACATTCGCTTTATGCGGGCGTGGCGGAGTCACCGGAGCTCAGACGACTGCAGAGCACGCATGAGCGCATCTGCCAGATGCTCGGCATGCCGCCCGAGCAGCGTAAGTTCACGCCGCATGTGACGCTGGCGCGTTTACGCGACACGACGCTCGACCATGTGCATCGCTTCATCGCGGCGCACAGCCTGTTCGCGAGCCGCTTCTTCGAGGTCGATCGCTTCGTGCTGTTCTCATCCAGGCCGTCGCGCGGCGGCGGACCTTACGCAGTCGAGGAAGCCTACGCGCTGGGCGCGGCTTTCTAGCCATGCGCGACAGACTCTCACCCGAGGCGCGCGCGGCGGCGCTCGAGAACCTTCCCGGCTGGAGCCTGGTCGAGGGCCGCGAGGCCATCACCAAAAGCTACAAGTTCAAGAGCTTCAGCGAGGCCTTCGGTTTCATGGCGCGGGTGGCGCTGGAGGCGGAGAAGCTCGACCACCACCCCGAGTGGTTTAACGTCTACAACAGGGTGGAGGTCGTGCTCGCCACCCACAGCGCCCAAGGGTTAACGGAACTCGACGTCAAGCTCGCCGGAAAGATGGACCTGATCGCGAAGTTGTGAGAGAGTTCAATGTCTTGACGGTGGGGTGGGGAGACCCCATATGCGATCGGTGTTTCGAATTCCTGGAGGGAGCAACCTAAATGGCTGATGTGAGATATCAAAACCAGGCGCCGACCCGCGCCGGTACGCAGGCCGAGATCGACCAGGGCCTCAGGTCCTACATGCTCGGCGTCTACAATTACATGGCATCCGGCCTCGCGGTTACGGGCGCGGTGGCGGCCGGCACTTATATGCTGGCGGTACAGAATGGCCAGCTGACCCCCTTCGGGCAGACGCTCTTCGCCTCGCCCCTGATGTGGGTGTTCGTGCTGGCGCCGGTCGCGCTGGTGTTTTTCCTGTCCTTCCGCATCCATGCGATGAAGGCGGCCACGGCTCAGATCACTTTCTGGATCTACGCGGCGCTCAACGGCGTGGCCTTCTCGACGCTCGGCCTCGTCTATTCGGGCAGCAGCATCACCCGGGTGTTCTTCATCTCGGCGGCGACCTTCGGCGCCTTGAGCCTGTGGGGCTATACGACCAAGCGCGACCTCACCGGCTGGGGTTCGTTCCTGTTCATGGGCCTTATCGGCATCATCATCGCCAGCATCGTCAACCTGTTCTGGCCGAACGGGGCTCTGCAATATGCGATCTCGGTGATCGGCGTTCTGGTCTTCGCGGGCCTCACCGCCTACGACACCCAGAAAATCAAGGAGATGTATCTCGAGGCCGATGACGGCGAGACCATGAGCAAGAAGATCCTCATGGGCGCGCTCAATCTCTATCTCGACTTCATCAACCTGTTCCTCATGCTGCTCCGGCTGTTCGGCAACCGCGAATAGACCTCGGCGCAAAGAACGACTGAAACCCCGGATGGCGACATCCGGGGTTTTTTTGTTGAGGGATCAGACCGTGACCAGCCTTGGCTTGCCGAGGAGGACGCGCAGCACCTGGGCCAGGTCGTGGCCGCGCCTAAGGATCATGCCGCTCTGGGCGACGACCGCATAGGCGCCCTGGCGGCGCGCCAAAGTTATGTCCTTGACGATACGGTAAAGCGGCATCTCGCTGGCGCGGCGGTAGATCGAGAAGGTGGCGGTATGGATATCGAAATCGAGCGCGTAATCGCGCCATTCGCCTTCGGCGACCTTCGAGCCGTACAGATTGAGAATAATATTGAGTTCTTTCCGGTCGAAGGCGGTCTTCTTCACCGGCGGGCTGGTATCCCGATTTTCCGAACGAGGACCAGCCGCCCGCGCCCGGAAGGAAACTATAGGCTCGAAATCGCTCACCTTGGTCCGCGACTCCATTCTTCTTGAGCCAAAGAATGGACCCTCCTCGCCGCCTTGGCAAGCAGGCCGTGCGGCAGGCCCATCAACTTATTGGAATCGAAGCGATTCAAGCAATTTGACGCTCCAGGTGACCTTACTGGCATGCAATGAAAGTTTCACATTGCCGCCGCATTCCGGCCCTTTGACAGCCAAACTGGATGGGCACACTCCAATCGTTGCCTCAATGGCCCGGCTGGCACGAAGCATCGGAAATCTCAGCCCCCCAGCCCCCCGTAGCCAAGTGCCGCCGGGCCGATACCATCTCCCCTTCTGTGAGTAGAGGCGTATTGAGTTCGCGGCCGGTGGAAACACTGGCCGCTTTTCTTTTGTAGCCTCCCCATCGTTCCTCGATCGAACACGCTTGACGGATCGCCGGCTCTTCCCCAAATGCCAGCCGGAATTCGGCAGAAGGGTTGGATATGGCTGAGAAGAAGAAGGCGAAGACCGGCGAGACGTATTCGCACAATTTCCAGGCGGAGGTCGCGAAGCTCCTGCATCTGATGGTGCATTCGGTCTATTCCGACCGCGACGTCTTCCTGCGCGAGCTCATCTCCAATGCCGCCGACGCCCTCGACAAATTGCGCTACGAGGCGATCGCCAAGCCCGAGCTGCTCGCCGGCGCCCCCGATCTCGCCATCACCATCACGCCCGACAAGGCCGCCAAGACCCTCACCGTCGCCGATAACGGCATCGGCATGAGCGAGCAGGAGCTCATCGACAATCTCGGCACCATCGCGAAATCCGGTACCCAGGCCTTCATGGAGCAGGCCAAGGACGACAAGGACAAGGGCGGCATCCATCTCATCGGCCAGTTCGGCGTCGGCTTCTATTCGTCCTTCATGGTCGCGCATAAGGTCGAGGTGACCTCACGCAAGGCCGGAACCGATGAGGCCTTCGCCTGGTCGTCGGACGGCACCGGCACCTTCACGGTCGCGTCAGTCAAGCCGGAAGCGGCGCCCCTGCGCGGCACCAGCATCGTCCTTCACCTCAAGGAAGACGCGCTCGAATTCCTCGAGGACTGGAAGATCGAGGAGGTGGTGCGCGCCTATTCAGATCATATCGCGCATCCGATCAGGCTCGCGGCAGGAACCGAAACGACGCGCCAGATCAATGCGGCCTCCGCTATCTGGACGCGCGCCAAGACCGACATCACGCCCGACCAGTACAAGGAATTCTTCGGTCATATCACCGGCGCCTATTCCGATCCGGCGCTGACGCTTCACTACAAGGCGGAGGGCCGCAACGAATATACGGTGCTGCTCTTCGTGCCGGGTGAAAAGCCCTTCGATCTCTATGATCCGGAACGGCGCGGCCGCCAGAAGCTTTATGTCCGCCGCGTCTTCATCACCAGCGATGCCGAGTTGCTGCCGCCTTATCTGCGTTTCGTGCGCGGCGTCATCGACAGCGAGGACATGCCGCTCAACATCTCGCGCGAGATGCTGCAGCACAATCCGCAAGTGGCGGCAATCCGCAAGGCGGTCACCAACAAGGTGCTGGCTGAGCTCAAGAAGTGCTTCGAGACCGAGCCCGAAAAAGCGGCCAAGATCTGGGACGCTTTCGGTCCCGTCATCAAGGAAGGCCTCTATGAGGATATGGAGCGGCGCGACCAGCTGTTCGAGATCGCGCGTTTCAACACCACCAAACGTGAGGGCGTGACGCTCAAGGACTATATCGCCGATCTGAAGGCCAATCAGACGGCGATCTATTATCTGACGGCCGAAGACGCGGCGAAGGCCAAGGCCAGCCCGCAGCTCGAAGGTTTCCGCGCCCGCGGCATCGAGGTTCTTCTCCTCACCGACGCGGTCGACAGCTTCTGGGTGCGCATGGCGCTGGGCTTCGACGGCAAGCCGTTCAAGTCGGTGACGCAAGGCGCCGCCGATCTCGATCTCATTCCGCTCGTTGAGGAGGCGCCGAAATCCGACGCCGATGAAGGCGCCACCGCGACACTCATCGCGCTCATCAAGCAGACGCTCGGCGATCAGGTCGGCGACGTGCGCAAATCGGCGCGCCTCACCGACAGCCCGGTCTGCCTCGTCGCCAGCGACCAGGGCCTCGACCGCACGCTGGAGAAGCTGCTGGCGCGCCAGGGCACGACCGATGTGAAGGTGACGGCGCCCATTCTCGAGATCAATGCCGGGCATGCGCTCATCAAGGCTCTGGCCGAGACCGCCAAGAAGTCAGGCGCCTCGGCGGAACTCGGCGATGCCTCGGGCCTGCTGCTCGATCTCGCCCGCGTGATGGATGGTGAGCGCGTCGCCGATCCGGCGAAATTCGCCGGCTCGGTCAGTGCGCTGATGCAGAAAGCCTACAGCTAGCTGATCTATAATTTGAACCGGTAATGGCCGGTGACCGGGTAGGTGAAGAGGATATCCTCGAGCCTGGCGCCGGCGCCGATATTGTGGATGCAGAGCGGCCGCTTGCCATCGGCGGAGGCGAAGTGGCTGACCAGCGCGATATGCGCAAGATTGCCGGGCAGCATCTGCGAGACGACGTCGCCGGGGCGATAGTCGCGCGCCGTTTCGGTGACCGGCAGTTCAGCACCCTGTCGGGCGAAGAAGGTCCGCAGATTGGGGACACGCCGGTGATCGATATTGCGGTCCGGCAGCTTGAGGCCCCAGATGCGCGGATAAGCGGTGAAGTTGTTGCGCATGTCCTCGTGGACGAGTTTCTGGAGATCGACGCTGAAGGCTGAGCGATAGGCTCTCACGATCACGTCAGTGCATACGCCGCGCTCCGGCGCGACATCGCCGCCTGGATATTTCAAGGTCACATAGGCCGGATCATAGATCGTGGTGACGCCGATCTGATGCAGTCCGGCACTGACAAGACGTTCGGCATCGCCTTGGACCTGAGCGAAGACCGGCATATCGCGCGGCGGCTGGCTCGCGGGACCCATGACGGATTGCGCCACGACAGTCAGATGGCGGGCGGGGACGAAGCCGGCAATCGCGGCCGTGGCGGCGAGGCCGGCGAGCGGCAGGATGAGCAGTCGACGGGAAACCATGGCCTGCAATCAGGCCATGGCATTGTGGCAGACTTGCGTCACGATTACCGACCGGCACTTCGTGCCGGACGGAGGATCAGCTCGCGGCCGGCGCCGGAGCGGCTTTGGCGCGTGCCGAACCGCGATACCAGAGGATGCCGGCAATGAGGACGCCGACGGCCAGGATCGCGATGCCCCAGAGCGGGCGGTAATAGAACCAGCCCAGCGCAATGGCGAGCGAACCCATCAGCGCCGTCAGCAGGAACGCGACGAGGCCGGTGCCGAAGCGCACCACATCACCGAAGAACGGCACCACGTCGCCCAGGACACCGAAGATGCGCAGGATCAAGGTGAAGCCGATCAGCAGCAGCACAAGGCCCACGGCGCGCAGCACCCAGGTCACGATGGTGTTACCGGTCTGCGCGTCGGCGAACATCTGCGCGGCGCTGACGATGCCGGTTTGCGTCAGAAAGATCGTCTGGCCGTTCGACGTCACATAGTCGGCAAGGCCGTTGCCTTTCTGGGCGCCGGCGGCGCTGACCTCAGCAAGGCTCGCCGCCTCATAGGAGATGCGCAGGTCGCCGATCCAGGGCTGCTCGAGATTGTAGCCGATGAAAACACGGCCCTGGTCGATGCGGGCCGAACGGGTCGGCGCCACGCGGTCCTTGATGCGCACCGCATCGGAGTCGGCCAAGGCAATCGATTTGCGCTCACCGAGGCCGCCGATCTGTTCGCCGGTCAGGCTGAAGGCGCCGAGATCGCCGGACGCGACGGCGAAGTCACTCGACTTGATCGGCATCGCTGGATTGCCATGGCCGTCCGGCACTTTGAACTTCGCCGACTCGATCGGCTCGCTCGACCACTCCTTGGCGTATTCATAGGTGGTGACGGTCTCCTCACCACCGCCGAGCTTGGTTTTGGTCTCCGAGCGCGACGTCTCTTTCCACTGATACATCTCGACCGTGCGGATGAGGCGCACCGCGCCTTCGGCCGCAACACCGAGATCCGCGTCAGCGGGCGTGCCCTTGGGCGCGAAGGCGCCGGCAATATGGACGAGCTTGCCTTCATTGGCAGGGTCGACCTTGGCCGCATCGACCGAGACGATCGAACCGGCGCCTTCGGTGAGCGCCCGGTAGGTCTTGATCGCCCGGCCTTCGTTCCAGAACAGCAGGACGAGAGAGGCGGCGACGAGGATGAGTCCGATCACTATGCCGGTCAAAGCCTGCTTCAGCCGGCTGAACCAGGAGGTCGTGGTGGTCTCGCGATAGGTATTATTGGCTTGCGCCATGATTTCTCCCTGGGAATCACTGCCGCCCCAGCGGGCGGGGCGCTGTCTTTGCCCCAGAATCTGGCGTAAGGGAAGCGGGAGGAAGGCCATGCGGCGGCGGCAGGCTTGCCTCCAGGCTTTGGGGGTTTGACTCCCTGAGTCCAGGCGCTAAATAGCCGAAACACCTAACCTCCGGACAGGCAAGGCCAATGGCACCGCGTACGCTCTATGATAAGATTTGGGACGATCATCTGGTGGATGAGCAGCCGGACGGCACCTGCCTGCTCTATATCGATCGCCATCTCATCCATGAGGTGACGAGTCCGCAGGCCTTCGAGGGCCTGCGCATGACCGGCCGCAAGGTCCGCCATCCCGAGAAGACGCTGGCCGTGGTCGACCACAATGTGCCGACCACCGACCGCAGCCACGGCATCGCCGAGCCGGAAAGCCGCATCCAGGTCGAGACGCTGGCGCAGAATGCCAAGGATTTCGGCATCGAATATTACAATGAGCGCGACAGCCGCCAGGGCATCGTCCATGTGGTCGGCCCCGAGCAGGGCTTCACGCTGCCCGGCACGACCATCGTGTGCGGCGACAGCCATACCTCGACCCACGGCGCTTTCGGCGCGCTCGCCCATGGCATCGGCACGTCGGAGGTCGAGCATGTGCTCGCCACCCAGACGCTGATCCAGAAGAAGGCCAAGAACATGCTGGTCCAGGTGGACGGGAAGCTCGCTTCCGGCGCCACCGCCAAAGACATCATCCTCGCCATCATCGGCGAGATCGGCACCGCCGGCGGCACCGGCTCGGTCATCGAATATGCCGGCGAAGCTTTGCGCGACCTGTCGATGGAAGGCCGCATGACGGTCTGCAACATGTCGATCGAGGGCGGCGCGCGCGCCGGCATGATCGCGCCGGACGAGAAGGCCTATGCCTATCTGAAAGACCGCCCGAAATCGCCCAAAGGGGCCAACTGGGATGCGGCGCGCCGCTACTGGGACACGCTCCATACCGATGACGGCGCTCATTTCGACCGGGTGGTGAAGCTCGATGCGGCATCGCTGCCGCCGATCGTCTCCTGGGGCACGAGCCCCGAGGATGTCGTTTCGATCGCCGGCAGCGTGCCCAATCCGGACGACATCCAGGACGAAGGCAAGCGCCAGTCGAAGTGGCGGGCGCTCGATTATATGGGCCTGAAACCCGGCACCAAAATCACCGACATCCCGCTCGACATGATCTGGATCGGCTCCTGCACCAATGGCCGTATCGAGGATCTGCGCGCCGTCGCCAAGATCGTCGAAGGCCGCAAGATCCATGAGCGGCTCAAGGGCATGATCGTTCCGGGCTCCGGTCTGGTCAAGGTCCAGGCCGAGCAGGAAGGCCTCGACAAGATCTTCCGTGCCGCCGGCTTCGAATGGCGTGAGCCCGGCTGCTCGATGTGCCTCGGCATGAATCCCGACCAGCTCAAGCCCGAGGAGCGCTGCGCCTCGACGTCAAACCGCAACTTCGAGGGCCGCCAAGGCTATAAGGGCCGCACCCATCTGGTGTCGCCGCAAATGGCGGCGGCGGCGGCCATTGCCGGTCATTTCGTCGACATACGGAACTGGAACTAAGTTCCCGTACAAGTGGAATAATCGCCGGCGTAGCAGGTTGGTAACTGTCCCGGCGATTAACGGTTGATGAACGTCCCATTAAGGGTTATGTCATCAGCGAGGCGCTAAGGTTGATTCCAAGTTCAACCTTTTTACTTCTGGGTGGCGGGGAGTTTCTCAGGTGATTACTACAGAGTCGGCGGACGCGCGGTTCCTGCGCAAGGTCCTGATTGGTCTTGTCATGCTTACGCTGGCGACCGGTCTCGTGGCGGCCTATACAACCGTTAACGCCATGACCGCCGAAGGACTGGACCTCTGCGAAGCCACCGGCTTTCTCTGCATGATCTGACGGGTCTCGAAGCCCCGTCGCTCGAGGATTTTGATGCGCTGGCCCAAGAGGCCTATGCGCGTCTGCCGCGGACCTTCCATGAACTGACCGGCAATATCATCATCCGGATCGAGGATTTTCCGGAAGACGATGTGCTGCGCGAAATGAAGGCCAACGAGTTCGACCTGCTTGGCCTCTTCCAAGGCACCGGCCTCGCCCATGGCGAAGAGCTGGCGCATACTGGCATGCTGCCCAATATGGTCTTCCTCTATCGCCGCCCCATTCTCGATTATTGGGCCGAGCACAAGGAAACGCTGGGTGCCGTCATCAGCCATGTCCTGATCCACGAGATCGGCCATCATTTCGGCCTGTCGGATGACGACATGGAGCGTCTCGAGCGCCAGGTGCCGTGATGAGCAAGAACGATCGCGAAGCGGAAGCCAAGGCGGCGCTGGAGCGCCTCCATCAGCAGTCGGAGAGACTCCTCGGCGCCGAGCCGCCGCCGCGCGATGAGCCCGACGACAAGATCGAGATTCTCGGCAAACGCATCGCGCGCGTCCTGTCGATGATCATCATGGCCGGACTCATTTTCTATCTCTGGCGGACTTATTTCAGCGGGTGACTTTCTCACTGTCGAGATGCGCCAGTTGCGCCTCGGCATAACGGCCACCGGCTGCTGCGCCCTTCGGCACCGCCTTCTCGATCGCCGTCAGATCGGCATCGGACAGCTTCACGTCGAGGGCGCCGAGAGATTCAGTGAGCTGATCGCGCTTGCGGGCGCCGATCAAAGGGAAGATGTCCGCCCCGCGTGACGCCACCCAGGCGATGGCGACCTGCGCCACGCTCACGCCCAGCCGGTCCGCCACCTGGCGCAGCGCCTCGACGAGCGCCAGATTGCGGTCGATATTGCCGGCCTGGAAGCGTGGGCTCATGCCCCGAAAGTCGCCTTTGCCGGTACGCGTCTCTTTCGTCCAATGGCCGCTGATCAGGCCGCGCGACAGCACGCCATAGGCGGTGACGGCGATGCCGAGTTCGCGGCAGGTCGAGAGGATGTCGTCCTCGATGCCGCGCGAGATCAGCGAATATTCGATCTGCAGATCGCAAATGGGATGGACTTTCGCCGCCCGGCGGATCGTCTCGCTGCCGACCTCGGAGAGGCCGATATGGCGGACATAACCCGCCTTCACCAGCTCGGCGATGGCGCCGACCGTTTCCTCGATCGGCACATTTGGATCGAGGCGTGCCGGCCGGTAGATGTCGATGTGATCGGTGTTGAGCCGCACCAGCGAGTAAGCGAGCGTCGTCTTGACCGCGGCGGGCCGCCCGTCGAAGCCGATCCAGCCCCCGGCCGGATCGCGCTGGGCGCCGAATTTTACGCTTAAAGTGACGTCCGCGCGGCGACGCTCCTTCAATGCCTCGGCGATGAGCAGCTCATTGTGGCCCATGCCGTAGAAATCGCCGGTGTCGAGAAGTGTGATTCCGGCGTCGAGTGCCTGATGGAGGGTGGCAATGCTCTCAGCGCGGTCGGTGGGGCCATAAAAGGCGGACATGCCCATCGTGCCGAGCCCGAAGGCCGAAATTTTGGGGCCGGTGGATCCTAAGGAACGCTGCTCGATCATGGGAAACCTCCTGGGCAGGAAAAGTGGTCGGGAGGGGTGATGCCACATTCCCGTTCGTGCGATAATTCGTTCAATCTTAAATGGGCTGTACGGGAAATCGAACAATGAGACGCCCTGAATTCTCCGATCTCGACGCTTTTGTCGCCATCGTGCGGCATCGCAATTTCCGGCGCGCCGCCCGCGAGCGTGGTGTCTCGGCCTCGACCTTGAGCCAGTCGGTGCGTGATCTCGAGGAGCGGCTGGGGGTGAGGCTGCTCAACCGGACCACGCGCTCGGTCACGCCGACCGAGGCGGGTGAGCGGCTGGCGGCCCGGCTGCAGCCGATCTTCTCTGAAATGAACGAGGCGCTCGACGAGGTGAATGGCTTCCGCGATACGCCGACCGGGACCTTGCGCCTCAATGTGCCGGGCGCCGCCCAGCCGATCCTCGCCCCGCTGGCCGCGCGCTTCCTCGAACACCATCCCGGCATCCGCCTCGAAATCACCGTCGACAATAATTTCGTCGATGTCTTCGCCGAAGGCTTCGATGCCGGCATCCGGTATGACGAAAGCCTGGCGCTCGACATGATCGCGCTGCCGATCGGACCGGCGCAGCGTTATGCAATTGTCGCCTCACCCGACCATGTCCGCCGCCATGGGGCGCCCGAACGGCCGGAAGATCTGCTGACCAGGCCCTGCATCCGCCACCGGTTCCTGAGCGGCGCGATGCTGCCTTGGGAATTCGAGAAGGAAGGCCAAATGGTGAAGATCGATGCGGAGGCGGTGCTCGTCACGAACAGTCCCGACATCGCCATCCGTGCCGCCGAGGATGGGCTCGGCTGGTATGCCACATTCGAGACCTTCGTCAGCCCTTCCATCGCGGCGGGCCGCCTGGTCGAGACGCTGCAATCCTGGTGTCCGTATTTTCCCGGCCCGTCGCTCTATTATCCGAGCCGCCGGCACATGCCGGCACCCTTGCGCGCCTTCATCGACTTCATCCGCGCTGGGAGCGGCGCGGATTGACACCGGCCATATGACTCGAAAAACTCCGGACGGGGTACAAGTTAAGTCACAATGAGGCGGCGGCAACCATGAGCAGCTTGAACATCTCCGATACAGAACTGTCACGCCTTTCAGAAAAGGCGGTGGCCCTGGTCTTGGAATATTGGGCTTCGCTCGAAAAACGTCCTGCTTATCCGGCGACGAGCGGCATGCAAACACTCGAGCAGTTCTCGCAGCCCTGGGCGGAAGACGGCATGGGTGGCGCCGTGCTCGACGGCTTCCCGGCCATTGCCGCGCATGCGCGGCCGTCGACAGGCAGGTTCTTTGGTTACGTCGTTGGTTCCGGCGAGCCGGTCGGTGCGCTCGGTGAATTCCTCGCCGCGGCTCTCAACCAGAATGTCGGTGCGTGGCGTTCGGCACCGTCGGCGGCGACGATCGAGCAGACCGTCGTCGGGTGGCTCGCCGAAGCGGTTGGCTGCGCGGGGTTCAGCGGCAGCCTGTGCGGCGGTGGTTCGACAGCCAATCTGATGGCGCTTGCCCAAGCGCGCGAAGCCAAGCGCCCGGCCAATGAAACGGGCGCGAGCCCGTGCATCGTCTACACATCAGAGCAGGCGCATATGTCGATCGCGAAGGCGGTGGCGCTGCTCGGAATCGGTCGCGCCAATCTACGCTTCATTCCCACCGATGATGGTCTCAGGATGCGAAGCGACGCGCTCGAAGCCACCATCGCCGCAGACCGAAAGGCAGGACGCTCGCCCATCGCGATCGTGGCGACCGCCGGCACGGTGAATAACGGCGCGATCGACCCGCTGCCGGACATTGCGGATATCGCCCGTGCGCATGATCTGTGGCTTCATGTGGACGGCGCCTATGGCGGACTTGCCGCCCTGGCGGCGCCGGAGCGGTTCCGCGGCCTCGATCGGGCCGACTCGCTCTCCCTCGATGCGCATAAATGGCTGTATCAGCCGATCGAATGCGGCTGCCTGCTCTACCGCGACCGCCAAGTCGCGCGCCGGACCTTCTCGCATGCCGGCGACTATGTGAAAGTGCTGGCGGAGGATCCCTCCGAGACATTCGCCTTCTTCGATGAGTCACTCGAACTCACGCGGCGCTTTCGGGCGCTGAAACTGTGGATGTCGCTCCAGTATCACGGGCGCCGCGCCTTCCGGGAAACCATCGCTCAGGATCTCCACCATGCCCGTCTGTTGGCGCAACTTATTGAAGCTGAGCCCGAGCTCGAGCTTCTGGCGCCGGTCTCTCTTAGCGCTGTCTGCTTCCGTCACCGTGGCAAGGACAACACCGCCGTTCTGAAACGGGTGAATGCGCGGGGCCGGGTCTATCTTTCGAATGCCACGATCGATGGCCAGTTCGCGTTGCGCGCATGCTTCGTCAATCATCGCACGACAGAGGACGATGTGCGGACGATCGTGTCCGAGGTGATCGCGGCGGCGGGAGAGGTGAACCGGTGATGGCTCGAATCAGGTCTTGAGCCTCGCGAAAACGGCAGCGGCTTCTTCCACGTAACACGCGACAAGCTCAGGAGCAGGCAGCTCGCGGTTGAAGCGGGCGGCTTGCCCGTAGAGCAGGAACGATGCCGCACGCGAATCCACCGCGCCGAGAAGCGGCTCGCTCAGATCATACATCGACGGGAAGTCGGGCAGGTCGAGCCCCGCGCGCTCCATCTCGCGCGCATAGTCGCTGCGCATCGCGCGGGCGGCGCGGCCGGAAAAGGCGTCGGTCATCATCGTGTCGGTCTCAGCCGCGTTGCGCAGCATCGCGCGGCGCGTCGCATCGGTGCCGGCTTCCGGACAGGAGAGAAAACCGGTGCCGATCTGGACGCCGCAGGCGCCCAGAGCGAATGCGGCGGCGATGCCTCTTCCGTTACCAATGCCGCCGGCCGCCACCACCGGCAGGCGCACCGCATCGGCGATCTGCGGCACAAGGGCGAACGTGCCGACGCCATCGGAGGGTACCCGTGGTTCATGCGAGCCGCGATGGCCGCCTGCCTCCCAGCCTTGTGCGATGATCACGTCGATCTCCGCCGCGGCCAGAGCTTTGGCCTCGGCGACGGTCGTCGCGGTGCTCATCAATGCGATGCCCGCCGTCTTCAGCGCCGCGAGCGATGCTCTGTCCGGAACACCGAAATGGAAGCTGACCACTTTAGGCTTGAGCTCGAGCAAAAGCTTCAGCCGTGTGGCGTCGAAACCGGGCCCGTGCGGTGAGGCGGCGCTCGCGGGCTCGGCAAGGCCGAAGCGGCGATACCAGGGCAGTACTGCCTCGCGTGTCCGCGCAAACCGCACCGGATCCGGACGCGGCGCCGGATGGGCGAAGAAGTTGAGATTGAAGGGACGGTTGGTCAGCGCACGCAGTTCTCCGACATGCGTGAGGAGCGCGTCCGCCGCCATCTCGGCGCAGCCCAGCGAGCCGAGCCCGCCGGCATTGCTCACCGCGGCGGCGAGCGTCGGTGTGGCCGATCCCGCCATCGGCGCCTGGATGATCGGATGCTCTATGCCGAGCACATCGCAGAGACGGCGATCGGGCCACATCATCGGTCAGTCCGGCAATTCGATCGGCTTCAATTCGTCATAGCGGTCGCCGGGACCGGGATTGTCCTTCGGCGTCTCGCCGCCCAGATGTTTGACGATACCCCAGACCGCATTGAGACCGGTCTGCACCGCGCCCTCGACCCAGCCGGGCGTCCAGGACACGCCGTCGCCCGCCATGAAGATGCCCTTCTCGTCGGGCGGCATGTCGTCCTGCATGAAATGGCAATACATGCGGTGATTGTAGCGATAATGGCCGGGCAGCGCGCCTTTGAAGGCGCCGAGAAAATTCGGATCCGATTCCCACGACACGGTGATCGGGTCGCCGATGATGTGCTTCTCGATATCGAGGGTGGGATAGACACGCTTCAACGCATCGAGCGCCAGCTTCACCCGCTTGTCGATGGGCAGCGGCAGCATCTTCATCGCGTCGCTCATCCATGAATAGGACAGGCAGATGACGCCGGGCTTGTCGTCGCCATTGTCGAAGAGATAAGTGCCGCGGGTGAGGCGGTCGGTGAGCGTCATGCTCATCAGATCGCGTCCGGTGCGCGGATCCTTGTCTTTCCAGAAGGGGCGGTCGACCATCACGAAAGTCTTGGCCGACTGCATGAAGCGGGTGCGGTCGAGCGCCATCCAGAGCTTTGGCGAGAAGATGCGCTCCTCGACCTGCATGTAGGTGGTGAGCAGCCAACTGTGGCAGGTGACGAGGCAGGCGTCGAAAAACTTCGTGGCGCCCCAGCGGTCGGTGATGGCGAGATGGCCGGACGGCGAGCGGGCGATCTTGACCACCGCCGGACGCGGTGCGCCGGCATGGAGCTTTTCCAGCGAGGTGCCTTTCGGCCAATGCACCATCTTGTCGGGCCGGCACTTCCAAAGCCCGCGCGGCACCTGCTCCACGCCGCCCTGGATCCAGCGCTGATTGTCGTCGCAATTGGTGACGACGACGCGCAGGATCTCGAGCATCGAATTGGGATAGTCCGAATCCCAGCCGCCGGTGCCGAAGCCCACCTGGCCGAAGATCTCGCGATGATGGAAGGAACGCTTGGCGAAAGCCGGCGAAGTGGCGACGAAATCATAGAAGCTGCGGTCGTCCCACAGCGGCACGAGCTTGTCCCAGACCGCCTTCAAGGCCTTGGTGTCGCGGGCGCGGATCGCCTTCTGCATGGTGCTGAAGCTCGAGCCCTCTTCGAGCGCCTCGTACCAGGCAGCCGCCACTTCCTGGAAGATCGGCGGCAGGTCGGCCTGCTTTTCGGCGTAATAGGTCTCGCCCTCGAGGTCGATCACGGTCGAGGGGGAGGCCTCGACGAGCGGGTTGGGGAAGGGCTTCGATTTGAGGCCGAGCATGTCGGCATAATGGTAGAAGCCGGTGCCGGAGACCGGGAACCGCATGCCGCCCAATTCGGCGATGATGCCTTCCGCTCCCTCGAAGCTCTGCGAGCGCAGGCGTCCACCGATGCGGCCCGCCTCGTAAATGACCGGCTTGAGGCCCATTTTCATGAGCTCATAGGCGGCCAGCATGCCCGACATGCCGGCGCCGATAATGGCCACTTCCTCGCCGTGACGGGCGGCCGGGATGCGGCCGAGGCCGGAAGGGTGCTTGATCCAGTCGTCGAAGGGGAAGGGAAAATCCGGGCCGAATACGGTGATCGGGCGCTTATCGGCCGTTTCGGCCATCTGGGGGGCGTGCGGAGCCGTCATGCATGTACCTCAATGGGCCCATGCTAGGGGGGCGTTTCTGGAAACACAAGGAACCGCAGGGGCTTGACGCGCCGGGGCTTCCCCCGCAGAAAGCCCCTTTCATCCGGCCCTTGGCAAGCGGAGCCACATTCGATGCAGAAATTTGACACGCTGACGGGCGTCGCCGCCCCGCTCAATATCGTCAATGTCGACACCGACATGATCATCCCCAAGCAGTTCCTGAAGACGATCAAGCGCACCGGGCTTGGCAAGTCGCTGTTTTTCGAGATGCGCTACACCCAGGAAGGCAAGGAGCTCCCGGATTTCGTGCTCAACAAGCCGGCCTACCGCAAGGCGCAGATTCTGGTCGCCGGCGACAATTTCGGCTGCGGCTCGTCGCGCGAGCATGCCCCCTGGGCGCTGCTCGATTTCGGCATCCGCTGCGTCATCTCCACGAGCTTCGCCGACATCTTCTACAATAACTGCTTCAAGAACGGCATCCTGCCGATCCAGGTGTCGCCCGAGGATCTGAAGAAGCTGATGGACGATGCCGAGCGCGGCGCCAACGCCACTCTGTCGATCGACCTTCCGTCCCAGGAGATCCGCGGTCCCGATGGCGGCTGCATCAAGTTCGAGATCGATCCCTTCCGCAAGCATTGCCTCCTGAACGGCCTCGACGATATCGGCCTCACAATGGAGAAGAAGACCTCGATCGATACTTTCGAAAGCAAGACCTCGGCCGCACGGCCCTGGCTCTGACCTCGTTCTGAAAACAAACGGAAAGTCCCGCATGTCCTCCTTCAATGTTCTGCTGCTGCCGGGCGACGGCATCGGCGCCGAAGTCGCCGGCGAAGTCGAGAAGATCATCACCTGGTTCTCGGCACAGGGCATCGCCAAATTCGAGCTCGACCGCGGCCTCGTCGGCGGTTCGGCCTATGATGCCCATGGCAAGGCGATCTCGGAAGGAGACATGGCCAAGGCGCAGGCCGCCGATGCCGTCATCTTTGGCGCGGTCGGCGGACCCAAATGGGACAAGGTGCCTTACGATGTGCGCCCCGAGGCCGGGCTCCTGCGCCTGCGCAAGGATCTGGGCCTGTTCGCCAATCTGCGCCCGGCGATCTGCTATCCGGCGCTCGCCGATGCGTCCTCGCTCAAGCGTGATGTCGTCGAAGGCCTCGATCTCCTGATCGTGCGCGAACTCACCGGCGGCGTCTATTTCGGCGAACCGAAGATGATCACCGATCTCGGCAACGGCCAGAAGCGCGGCGTCGACACGCAGGTCTATGACACGTTCGAGATCGACCGCATCGCGCGCGTCGCCTTCGAGCTCGCCCGCACGCGGCGCAACAAGGTCTCGTCGGCCGAGAAGCGCAATGTGATGAAGACCGGCGTGTTGTGGAACGAGGTCGTCACCCGCCTGCATCAGGAAAGCTACAAGGATGTCGAGCTCGAGCATGTGCTCGCCGACAATTGCGCCATGCAGCTGGTGCGCTGGCCCAAGCAATATGATGTGATCGTCACCGACAATCTGTTCGGCGATGTCCTGTCGGACGTGGCGGCGATGCTCACCGGCTCGCTCGGCATGCTGCCGTCGGCCTCGCTCGGCGCCACCGACGTCAAGACCAAGCGGCGCAAGGCACTCTATGAGCCGGTGCACGGCTCGGCGCCCGACATCGCCGGCAAGGGCCTCGCCAATCCGATCGCCATGATCGCGTCCTTCGGCATGGCGCTGCGTTATTCCTTCGGCCTCGGCGACTGGGCCGACAAGGTCGACCAGGCGATCGCCCGCGTGCTGGCCAAGGGCCTGCGCACCAAGGATATCGCGCAAGGCTCGGAGAAGACGATCGGCACCACCGAAATGGGCGCCGCGATCCTGGCCGAGCTCAAGGCGGCGGCGTAAAGCCGGCTCTTCTTACTTCCCTGAAAAAGAAACGAGCAGCGCGGTCCGCGCTGCTCGTTTTATTTTGCGTGTTGCAGCTTCTTACGGCTGCTCGACATCCGTCTTTTCGATCTTGCTCAAACGCTGGCGCTTCGACTTGACCAGGATGTTGAGCGTCTCGACGCTGAGCGAGAAGGCGATGGCGAAGTAGATGTATTCGCGCGGGATGTGCATGCCGAGGCCGTCGGCGACGAGCGCCACGCCGATCAGCAGGATGAAGGCGAGGGCCAGCATCTTGACGGTCGGGTGCTTGGCGATGAAGTCGCTGACGCCACGCGCCGACATGAGCATGACGACGATGGCGATGACATTCGCCGCGATCATCACGGGGAGGAAGGTGGTCATGCCGACCGCGGTGATGATGGAATCGAGCGCGAAGACGAAGTCGATCACCATGATGAGGGCGATCACGCCGAAGAAGCTCGACGCATAACCCTGCTTGGGACCTTCCTCGCCGCCTTCCATCTCCTCATGGATTTCGGCCGTGCCCTTATAGAGCAGGAACAGGCCGCCCAGGATCAGGATGATGTCGCGCCAGGAAAGTTCGAAACTGCCAATCGAGAAGACCGGATAAGTGAGCTTGGTGATCCAGACCAGCAGCGCCAGCATGGCGATGCGCAGACCGAGCGCGCCCAGGAGGCCGATCTTCTGGGCGATCGGGCGCTGATGCGGGGGCAGCCTCTGAGAGGCAATGGAGAGAAAGACCAGATTGTCGATGCCGAGCACGATCTCAAGGATGGTTAGCGTCAAAAGGCTCATCCAGCCTTCGACCGTGAACAGCCACTCAAACATTGGGTCCCCTTTGCCCGTTGATAGAACATAATTCGCGCGTGACTGAAGGTAAGGATTTTACCCAATCGTCCCGCGCGTGCAATGTGAAGGGACCGGATCAACCGCTTCCGGCCCCATAAGAGGCCACATAGGAAGCCCCCCGCCGGCCTTCAAGGCGGATTGACTTAAAGTCCCGATTTGTTAGAACCCGCTCCGAAACCTCGAACCACGGTCCCCGATGTCCTATATCGTTGACAGCATCGCTTGCCGCCCGCTTCCCGCGGGTGCGCTTTGCCGTGGCCTGGGTAAGCTCAAAACGACGAAAACGACGAAAACCGTTTGAGCCTTCTCCCCCGGTCTCGTCTCCCGCGGGGGAGATGGCCGGAAAGCAGCACGCCCAGGCAGAACCGCCGAGGTTCACGGGAGAGGGCGAGGGATAGAGGATAAAATTCAATGGGTTACAAGGTTGCAGTGGTCGGCGCGACAGGCAATGTCGGCCGCGAAATGCTCAACATACTGGAAGAGCGCCAGTTTCCGGTGGACGAGATCTTTGCCATCGCGTCCCGCCGCTCGCTCGGCACCGAGGTCTCCTATGGCGACCGGACGCTCAAATGCGTGGACCTCGAGACCTTCGATTTCCGCGGTATCGACTTCGTGCTGATGTCGGCGGGTTCGGCCGTCTCCAAGGAATGGTCGCCCAGGATCGGCGCTTTGGGGCCGATGGTGATCGATAATTCCTCCTGCTGGCGTTATGACGCGGAAGTCCCGCTCGTGGTGCCGGAGGTGAACGCCCATGTGCTCGAGGAATATATGCGTCGCAAGACGCGGCAGAACATCATCGCCAATCCGAACTGCTCGACCGCTCAGCTCGTCGTGGTGCTGAAGCCCTTGCACGACCTCGCCAAGATCAAGCGCGTGGTGGTCTCGACCTACCAATCCGTGTCGGGTGCCGGCAAGGAAGGGATGGACGAATTGTGGACCCAGACCAAGGGCATCTTCGTCACCGATGCGCCGGACGCCAAGAAGTTCACCAAGCAGATCGCCTTCAACGTCATCCCCCATATCGACGTCTTCATGGAAGACGGCTTCACCAAGGAAGAATGGAAGATGGTGGTCGAGACCAAGAAGATTCTCGACCCTAAGATCAAGCTCACCGCAACTTGCGTGCGTGTGCCGGTCTTTGTCGGCCATTCGGAAGCGGTCAATATCGAGTTCGAGCGCCCGATAACGGCGGAGGAAGCCCGCGAGACTTTGCGTGAGGCGCCGGGCGTGCTGGTCGTCGACAAGCGCGAGGACGGCGGCTACGTGACCCCGGTCGAATGCGTCGGCGATTTCGCCACCTTCGTGTCGCGCATCCGCGAGGATGGCACGATCGAAAACGGCCTCAGCCTGTGGGTGGTTTCCGACAATCTGCGCAAGGGTGCCGCGCTCAACACGGTGCAGATCGCCGAAGCGCTGATCAATCGCGGCCTTCTGCAAAGGGCCGCGTAACTTACGCATTATCCCCTCTCCCCTCAGGGGGAGAGGGTAAAGCCTGTGGCAGGATTGTCACATTCTGTCAGTATAAAGAGCGAATGCGCAAAAATCCCCCTGTCGGATGCGCTCGACTCATGCTATCTAGCCCGTCCCTGAACACAACACATGGAGACCGTCATGATGACAGCACGTAAGGAGCGTCGTTTACCGTGATCTCCGGGCCCCCGGGCTCGGTCCCGGTCTGGCCTTTCCGCTTGTGTTTGCGACATCCCAAAGCCTGAAGACCATTTGACCGGGACGTGACTCTCGTCTCATGCGCGTGACGCGCATGCGCGGGACGATCACGGATCACGCATTTTCTCATTTTTGTTCATTTTTCAAACGCGCACGCACTTCTGTGCTCCGCGAAAGGAAAATCATGTCTGCTTATCAGAAATCGCTGCCGTGGTTCAGACGCCCGGCACGCAGCCTCATCGCCGCTCCGGCGGCCCGGCTCCTCGCCGGCCATAAGAGGGAACGGCGCATCCCCCATGATCCGCGCGAGATCGAAAGATTCCGCGTCGAACTGGAGCTGAAACGCGCCAGCCTCGATCTGACCTACCGCTTCAAGGTCATGTAATCATGACCTTGGAGAAGGTCAGGGGATCGGTATTGGACCCGCACAGGACGACGCAGACGCGTTCATCCTTGTGCGGCCGGTATGCACCAGACAGAAGCGCAGCGAAGGCTGTGGCGCCGCCCGGTTCGGTTACGATCCGCGCATGGTCCCACAGCCAACGCTGCGCCATCCTGATTTCCTCGTCCATCACCAGCGCCACGCGCTCGATATATTTCTGCGCCAGCGGAAACATCAACTCGCCGGCAAAGGACGCGCCGAGCGAATCGGCCGCGATTCCCGACGGCGTCACCGTCACGCGCTCGCCCTTCGCCAGAGAGGCGTGAAGCGCGTTGCAGGTGTCGGGCTCGACACCGACGATCCGCACATCGCCCCGATACCAGCCGGCAATGCCGCCGATCAGGCCGCCGCCGCCCACCGCCACCAGAAGCGTATCGATGTCGGGCAACTGCTCCTGAATTTCCTTAGCCAAAGTGCCCTGGCCGAGAAGCGTCGGCTCGGCGTCATAAGCATGCACCGACAGGGCGCCGGTTTCGGCGATGAAGCGATTGCACTTTTCCAGCGCGTCATAATAAGTGGCGCCATCCTGAGCGATGACCGCGCCATAACTTTTGATCTTCGCCACCTTGGCGGGAGACGCGATGGCGGGAACGAAAATATGCGCCGGCACGCCGGCCATATAGGCGGCGTAGGCCGCTGCCGCGCCATGATTGCCGCCCGACGCCGCGGCGATGCCGGCATTCGGAATGTCGCGGCCAAGCACCGTCGAGAAAGCGCCGCGCGCCTTGAAGGAGCCGGTATGCTGGAAGAGCTCGAGCTTCAACGCCACCGGCCGCGCGATCTTGGACAGCGTCACCTCCATCACCGGCGTGCGCCGGATATAGGATGCAATCTTCGTGGCGGTCGCTTCGATGGCGGAACGGGTGATCGGGTCAGGCATTGATTTCCATCCTCAGGCCACGCGGGTTGCGGGGCGGATCTTGCGGGAAACGCATAGACCGGCCGTTCAGGATGCGCCATGCCACGAAAGCACAAGCGCAGGCATCGAGCAGATCATCGGCGCCGACATCGCGGCGGCGGTAATCCGATTTGAGATCATCGATCGGCAGGCCGGCACGGCGCAGCAGCGCGCGTCTGAGATCGAGGCCCGGCCCGTAGGGGGAGCTTTTCACCTTCTTCGGCAGAGGCAAAGGCGTCTCGCCATTCATCACCCAGAAAGCAAGCTCGGGATGCGATTCGAAGATGCGCGCCTGCAGCTCGGGTGTGACGAGCGCGTCGATCTCGCGCATCTTGGGGAAGAGGTGGAAACATTGCTTGGAGACTTTCCTGGGCGGATCGGAGTGCAGCAGATTGACCCGGCAGGCTTCGGCATAGTCGTCGCAATAGATGGCCGTCTGCGAAGGCACCGCGAAGACGCTCGACTGGCGCTCGCCGAGGCGCTGCCGCACCGCGCGTTCGGGCGGGCGGCCGGAGCTTTCCGGCAGACCGATCGGCATGTCGACCGCGATGATCGTGGCGGTGAGCGCCATGACCTCGGCGAAATTTCTGCATAAATGCGAGGCGAGGGCCGGGCCGCCATCCCAGGTCACCGCGATCCAGCCGGCCGGACAGCCATCGACGCCGGCGACTAGCGCGTGATCAGGAAAAGTGGACACCGGTTTTCCGTCCGATCACGCGCTAAATTTAAGATTTCGATCACGTTTATGAGTTTGGGTTGTTTCAACCCAAACTCATCGTGATCTGGCAGGGCCTCAGCCACGGTGGGCGGGATGGGCTTTTATGGCGGCGATATCTTTCAGGCCGGTGACGAGATCAAGGCTGGTCTTGCCGGCGCTTGCCGTGATGACCTGCTCGATGATGGCGACGGCGAAGCCGATGCTGTCCTCGAGCGTGTGCCGCAGAGCGAGACGGGCGGCGAGAATGCCGGCCAGGAGATCGCCGGTGCCATGCGGGATATCGGCCAGCCTGGGCCGGGTGACCGCCGTCATCTGGCCGTGCTCGACCAGGGCGGTGGTCAGTTGCCCGTCCTCGGGAAGCGAGGTCACGACGATCGATTTGCCGTTCAAGGACCGGCAGGCGGCGCGTGCCGTCTCCCGGTCGTGGACAGGGAGGCCGGTGAGCCAGCCGAGCTCGAAGGCGTTGGGGGTCAGGAGATGGGCCATGGGCAGAAGCCTGTCCCTTATGGCGCCGGCGACGACTTCAGGGATGTACAGGCCTTCGGGCATGTCGCCGAGCACCGGGTCGCACAGATAGAGTGCCTTGGGCATACGGCCGATGATCCCGGCAACCGCCTCGATCTGCTCGGCATTGGCGAAATAGCCGGTCACGATGATGGCGTCCGGCTCGATATAACCGAGCCCGATGAGGCGCTCCAGCATGGCGGCGAGCTTGTCGGGCGGCGTGGCGAGGCCGGCCGGCCGCGCCAGACCCGGATGGTTGGACAGCATGATGGTCGACAACGCGATGGGCGAAATACCCAGCGCCAGCATGGTCGGAAAGATTACCGAATTGCCGACCAGTCCGACAGCCACTTGCGATGAAATCGTGATGACCTGGCGAGGCGCCATGAAACTTAAGCTCCGAAAGCTGCGGGAGAGAGGGAGCAGGTGAGGACTTGCATATCGCTTCCAGGGTGTTGCATCGCCAAATCCTCCTCTAACATTCCCCCCAAAAGGACGAAAGAAGACCACTCAAATTATTCGCAAATCCCCCGCGCGGTCCCATTGTGGCTTAAGCGCGGCGGGTTCGCGCAAATAAATTATTTGCGCGCCCCTTCCCTTACGAACATTTGCCAGAATCTTCTGGCACCCCGATTGCCGGACTACGGAAAGGCACCTACCATGCCGGCCCTGAATTACGGGCCGGGACAGATGTCAGCGCCGCGCGGTTGTCATGCGCCCACTTTATGTGGCGCAGCGATGTCACGCGGCCAACCGTCAGCCGTGGCAAGACAAGGGATGATCCGGATGAGCGCGCGCACCAACACCATCGGCCACTTCATATATATCTATCGACTGTTGATCGCTCTCGCTTTGGTCGGGCTCATGGCAGCGCCGGTCCGCGCCGCGGCCCCCTTCGTCATCGACAACTACTCTTATGCCGCGGACAACTACCGCGAAACGATCGCCAAGATCGCCAAAACCCTCAAAAAGACCGAGCCCGAGCTGCAGCAGGAGCTCGACGCCGCGGTCGAGCAAGGCAACAACCGCACCGCCGCGCAGGTGATGGAGCAGTTGCTGGCACTCAACCCTGACGATCAGGCGAACTGGCAGAAGCTCGCCGATTTCCTGCTCGTCGCCGAACCGTTCAACTCGCAGGACGGCTATGAATTGCCGACGCTGGCCATCGGGGCCGCGATCCGCGCCTATCAGCTCTCCAACAGCAATGAGCAGAAGGCGGCGGCGCTCAACGATATCGCCCAGGCGCTGGTCAAGCGCCAGGACTGGCGTCCGGCGCTCAACGCCTATCGCGCCAGCCTCGAGCTCGTCGAGAATGCCGACATCCGCAAGACCTATGAGGAATTGCGCAAGATCCACGGCTTCCGCATCACCGACTATACGGTCGAAAGCGATGCGCCGCAGCCACGTTTGTGCTTCCAGTTCTCCGATCCGCTCGCCAATTCGGTCAGCGATTTCGCGCCCTACTTCACGCAGGATCCAGGCCCGATCTCGGCCGTCACGGTCGATGGCAGCAAATTGTGCCTCGAAGGCCTGAAGCATGGCGAACGCTACAAGGTCACGGTGCGCCAGGGCCTGCCCTCCTCGGTCGATGAGAGCCTGCTCGACAATGCCGATTACGAAATCTATGTGCGCGACCGCTCGCCGTCGGTGCAGTTCGTCGGCAAATCCTATGTGCTGCCGCGCACGGGGCAGAGCGGCATCCCGCTGGTTTCGGTGAACACCGGCAAAGCGAAGCTCCAGCTCTATCGCATCGGTGACCGCAGCCTGCTCTCGGCGGTGGGCGGCAACTTCCTCGAGCAGCTCTATGGCTACCAGGCCTCCGACATCGCCCGCAGCAAGGGCGAGAAGGTCTGGGAAGGCAATATGGATCTGGTCAGCAAGGCCAATGAGGACGTCACCACCGCGTTTCCGGTGGACGAAGCCCTCGGCAAGATCACGCCCGGCCTCTATGTGATGACGGCGCAGCCGGGCGATCTCGTGGCGGCGGACGACTATAATCAGATCGCCACGCAGTGGTTTATCGTCTCCGATCTCGGCCTCACGACGCTCAAGGGCAAGGACGGGCTGCACGTCTCCTTGCGCTCGATCGCTTCGGCCGACCCACTCGCCAATGTCACGGTCAGGCTCCTCGCCCGCAACAACGAGATCCTCGGCAGTGTGAAGACGGATGCGACCGGCGTCGCCTTCTTCGATGCCGGCCTCACCAAGGGCGAGGACGGGCTCGAGCCGGCGCTGGTCGTCGCCTCCGACGACAAGGACGACTATGCCTTCATCGACATTTCGCGGCAGGCTTTCGATCTCTCCGACCGCGGCGTCACCGGGCGTGACCCGCCGGGTGCGGCGGATGCCTTCGTCTATGTCGAGCGCGGCGTCTATCGCCGCGGCGAAACCGTCCATGCCGCGCTCCTGTTGCGTGATGGCAACGCCAATCAGCTGGCCGATGTGCCGGTCACGCTGGTGGTCGAGCGCCCGGATGGCGTCGAATATTCGCGCGCCGTTCTGAACGATCAGGGCGCCGGCGGGCGCACCCTCGATATTCCGCTCATCGCTTCGGCGGCGGGCGGCACCTGGCGTGTCCTCGCTTATACCGACCCCAAGGCGCCGGCGATCGGCGAGACCAGCTTCCTCGTCGAAGATTATGTGCCCGACCGCATCGAATTCGATCTCAAGGCCAATGGCACACGCATCGACCGCAATGTCGGTGCGAGCCTGACGGTCGACGGGCGCTATCTGTTCGGCGCGCCGGCCGCCAATCTCGATATCGAGGGCGATGTGTCGGTCTCGGCCGACTACCAGCCTTTCGAGCAGTGGAAGGATTATGCCTTCGGCCTGTCGGATGAAGGCGTCGACACGGTGCAGAACAGCATCGGCGATCTGGCCCAGACCGACGACAAGGGCCATGCCGAAATCACCATGCCACTGCCGCAGCTGCCGACGACGACCCGTCCGCTGAAAGCCAGCTTCACCATCCGCATGAAGGAAGCCGGTGGCCGCGGTGTGGTGCGCACCGCCGCGCTGCCGATCCTGTCGACCGGCAATATGCTCGGGCTGAAGCAGGAAGGCGAAGCCGGCGAAGGCGGCCAGGCCGTCTTCAACGCCATCGCCGTCGATCCGGAGGGCAAGCCGGTCGCGGTCAAAGGCGCCAGCTGGGTGCTGAAGCGCCTGACCACGACCTATCAGTGGTACAAGACCGACAATCGCTGGAGCTACGAAGCCGTCACCACCGCTCGCAAAGTGACCGGCGGCACGGTCGATATCGCGGCCGACAAGCCGGCGCAGATCAGCGCGCCGGTGCAGTGGGGCCAGTACCGGCTCGAAATTGCCGGTGACAATCTGGCGCCGTCCTCGACCAGCTTCTATGCCGGCTATTACGTCTCCGAAAAAGCCAACACGCCGGACATGCTGCCGGTGGCGCTCGACCGCACATCGGTGAAGACCGGCGACACGCTGCAGGTGAAGATCGATGCCCGCTTCAGCGGCAAGGCCTCGGTGCAGGTGGTGGGCGAAAAGCTCTATTCATCGCAGCTCATCGACGTGCCGGACAATGGCACCACGGTGCCGGTCACCGTCGGCAAGGACTGGGGCACCGGCGCCTATGTCATCGTCACCCATTTCCGGCCGATGGATGTCGCCGCCAAGCGCATGCCGACACGTTCGATCGGCCTCGCCTGGTTCGGCATCGATCGCGATGAGCGCACGCTCAAGATCGCGCTGACGCCGGCCCCGGTAATGAAGCCGCGCCAGACGCTGAAAGTGCCGGTGAAGATCTCCGGCCTCGAAGGCGAGAAGGCCTATGTCACGGTGGCTGCCGTCGATGTCGGCATTCTCAATCTCACCGGCTACAAGCCGCCTGAGCCTGAAACCTATTATTATGGCCAGAAGCGTCTGTCGGCCGAGCTCTATGATATTTATGGCCAGCTGATCGACGGCATGGGCGCCAATCGCGGCGCGATCCGTTCGGGCGGTGACGGCGGCGCCGGCAATTTCCAGAGCCCGCCGCCGACACAGGCGCCGCTCGCTCTGTTCTCCGGCATCGTCGAGGTGGCGGCGGACGGGACGGCGGAAGTGCCCTTCGACATCCCGGCCTTCAACGGCTCCATCCGTGTGATGGCGGTGGCCTGGACGCCGACCAAGGTCGGCCACGCGTCGGTCGACGTGATCGCGCGCGATCCGGTGGTGATCGCCGGCACGCTGCCGCGGTTCTTAGGGTCAGGCGATCAGTCGCGCCTGCGCCTCGATCTCCTCAATGCCGAAGCCGCACCTGGCGACTATGCGCTGGCGGTGACGGTCGATGGTCCGCTCGGCACCGATGCCGCGACGCTCAATCAGACGGTGAAGATCGGCGCGGTCGGCTCACGCACGCCAGTGAATATTCCGATCACCGCGACGGCGATCGGCACGGCGCGCGTGACCGCGACCTTGTCGGGTCCGGGCGATGTGCAGATCGACCAGAGCTTCACGCTCGGCATCGTGCCGGCCAATCCGCCGGTGACGCGCCGCATGGTGCACACGCTCGACCCCAAGGGTGGCATCACGGTCAGCAAGGACCTGATCGCCGAAATGGTGTCCGGCACCGGCGCCGTGTCGCTGTCGGTCGGTCCGTTGAGCGCGCTCGACGTTCCGGGCCTCTTGCGTGAGCTCGACCGTTATCCCTATGGCTGCTCGGAGCAATTGGTCAGCCGCGCCATGCCGCTGCTCTATCTCTCCGAGCTCGGCGGCAACGACCTCGATCTCGACGGGTCGGTGAAGGACCGGCTCGCCGATACGGTGCAGCGTCTCTTGGCGCGCCAGGACAGTAATGGCGCCTTCGGCCTGTGGAACTCCTATAGCGGCGATCTGTGGCTCTCGGCCTATGTGACCGACTTCCTGCTCAGGGCCCGCGAGAAGGGTTATGCGGTGCCGGAAGGCGCGCTCAACCAGGCGGTCGATTACCTGCGCAACCAGGTCGGCAACTCGCCTTATGTGGAGCAGGGCCGCGGCGAGGACATCGCCTATGCCCTCTACACGCTGGCGCGCGCCGGACGCGCTCCGGCCGGCGACCTGAAGTACTTCGCCGACACCAAGATCGGCCAGTTCGGCACCGCCATGGCACGGGCGCAGATCGCCGCCGCTCTCGGCATGCTCGGTGACAAGCCGCGCGCCGGCGAGGCGTTCCAGTCGGCGGCCGACGCCCTCAAGGCCGAGGTTGACGGGACCAGTACCGTGGCCTGGAATTATTATGGCTCGCCGTTGCGCAATGCCGCGGCCATCGTGGCTCTGGCGGAGAACGGCAATGCCAGCCCGCCGGTGATCCAGGCGGCCCTCAAGGTGATCAGCGACGAGCGCGCCAAGTATCGCTATGCCTCCACCCAGGAAATGACCTGGATGGTGCTGGCGGCGCGCAACATCGTCGATCAGGCCCGCTCGGTGAAACTCAATGTCGACGGCTCCGCGCATCAGGGTGCCCTCTACAAGGTGTATCGCGGCGGCAATCTCGACGAGGCGCACAAGGTCAGCAATGAAGGCGACACGCCGCTCCAGGCCGTGGTCGCGGTCTCGGGCGCGCCGATCGTGGCCGAGCCGCCGTCGTCGAACGGCATGACACTGCTGCGCATCTACTACACGCTCGACGGCACGCCGGTGGATCCGGCGCAAGTCAAGCAGAATACCCGCCTCGTCGTGGTGCTCAGCGCCAGCCGTGACGGCAATGATCAGAGTGGCAACTTCCTGATGGTCGATCGTCTGCCGGCCGGCCTCGAGATCGAGAATCCGACTCTCGTCGCCACCGGCAGCACCGCGAGCCTGTCGTGGCTCAGCGATCTCACCGGCGTGACCTATACCGAGTTCCGCGACGATCGCTTTGTCGCCGCCTTCTCGGATCAGAGCGCCAAGGTCGCCTATATCGTCCGCGCCGTGGCGCCGGGGCAGTATGCGCTGCCGGGCGCCACCGTCGAGGACATGTATCGGCCCGACCGCAATGCCGTGCTCGCCACCACGAAGATGACGGTTACGGAATAGGACGTCGCTCATGCGCAAGACCGCGCGGAACGATGCGGACACGAAGGAGCGCCGGCGCGGCCGGCGCTTCCAATTCCTCTACGCTGCCGTGTTCACGACGATCCTCGTGGTGAATGCCGGCGGCTTTGCCATTTCGGAAGCGATGCGGCGGATGGGTCCGCTGCCGCTCGGCGAGAACTTAAGCTATTCGCCGCTGGTGCTCGACCGCGACGGCCGGTTGCTGCGCCCCTTTACCACCGAAGAGGGTTATTGGCGGCTGCCGGCTAAGCCGGAGGAGGTCGACCGGCGGTTCCTGGCGATGCTCATCGCTTATGAGGACAGGCGCTTCTATGCGCATTACGGCGTCGATCCGGTGGCGATGTTCCGGGCCGCGTGGCAATTCGCCTGGCATGGCCGCATCGTCTCGGGCGGTTCGACCATCACCATGCAGGTCGCGCGCCTGCTTGAGCCGCGCCCCGAACGCACGCTCGGCGCCAAATTCGCCGAGATGATCCGCGCCGTGCAGCTCGAAAGCCGGCTGAGCAAGGACGAGATCCTCTCGCTCTATCTGGCGCTCGCGCCCTATGGCGGCAATCTCGAAGGCACGCGCGCGGCGGCGCTCGCCTATTTCGGCAAGGAGCCGCGGCATCTGTCGGCGGCCGAGGCCGCATTGCTGGTGGCTTTGCCGCAAGCCCCCGAAACGCGCCGGCCCGACCGTTTCCCCAAGACGGCCCGCGCCGCGCGCGACCGCGTGCTGAGACTTCTGATGGGCAAGGGCCTCATCAATGAGGACCAGGTGCTGGCCGCCGAAGCGGAGCCCGCGCCCGACGGACGCCAGCTGTTTCCGCTCCATGCCGCACATCTCGCCGAGCGCCTGGTGAAGCAGGACCGCGTGGCGAAGAAGAGAATCAACATCGTCGAGACGACGACGATCTCGCGTCCCCTGCAGGAGCAGCTCGAAACCCTGGCGCGCGAGCGGGCGGTGGCGCTCGGCGGCAAGATCTCGGTCGCCATTATCGCGCTCGACAACGCCACCGGCGAAGTCCGCGCCCATGTCGGCGGTGTCGGTTATTTCGACAAGGGCCGCGCCGGCCAGATCGATCTCGCGCTGGCGCTGCGCTCGCCCGGCTCGACCTTGAAGCCTTTCATCTATGGTCTCGCTTTCGAGGATGGTCTCGCTCATCCCGAGACGCTGGTCGATGACCGGCCGATGCGCTTCGGCATCTACCGGCCGGAGAATTTCGACGAGGCCTTCCAGGGCACGGTGACCATGCGCCGCGCGCTGCAGCAGTCGCTCAACATGCCGGCGGTGCTGCTGCTCAATGCGCTTGGTCCCAACCGGCTGATCGCGCGCATGACGAATGCCGGTGCGGCGCCGAAACTGCCGGCCGATGCGGCGCCGGGCCTCGCCGTCGGTCTTGGCGGCGCCGGCGTGAAGCTCACCGATCTGGCGACACTCTATCTCGCCCTGGCGCGCGAGGGCGAGGCCTTGCCGATCATCTGGCGCAAGCAGGACCGGGCCACCGCTGCCGCACCACGCCGGCTCTTCGACAAGGCGGCCGCCTGGCAGGTCGGCGATGTGCTGATCGACGCGCCGCCGCCGCTCAATGCGCTGCCGGGCCAGATCGCCTATAAGACCGGCACGTCCTATGGCTATCGCGATGCCTGGGCCGTCGGTTATGACGGCGCGAATACCGTCGCCGTCTGGGTCGGCCGGCCGGACAACGAGCCGGTCTCCAATCTCATCGGCCGCACCGCCGCGGCACCGATCCTCTTCGACGCCTTCTCGCGCATCGCCGAGAAGCGCACGCCCTTGCCGCCGGCGCCGGAAGGTGTGCTGTTTGCCCGCACCTCGGACCTGCCGCCGGCGCTGCAGCGCTTCCGTCCCAACAGCCTGCCGGAGATCGCTTCCTCAGGGCCAGGTGATGCACCGCTGGTGATCTCCTTCCCGCCCAATGGCGCCCGTGTCGATGTTTCAGACGATACGAGCGATGTCGGCCTGGCGCTCAAGGCCATGGGCGGTGCGCCGCCTTTCACCTGGTTCGCCGACGGCCTGCCGATCGTGATCGGCGAAGCGCGCCGCGAGACCTGGTGGGAAAGCCCGGGCAAGGGCTTCGCGCGCCTGTCGGTCATCGACGCGCAGGGGCACACCGCAAGCGTGCAGGTGAGGCTGGATTAGTACTGAGTCTATCCTGATGGATGCTTCGAGGCCCGGCTGCGCCGGGCACCTCAGCATGAGGGATGCCAGAAGGGATCTCGCCTAGATCACATTGCGC
The DNA here is from genome assembly GCF_016595235.1 of Taklimakanibacter albus. Lineage (GTDB taxonomy): Bacteria > Pseudomonadota > Alphaproteobacteria > Rhizobiales > Aestuariivirgaceae > Taklimakanibacter > Taklimakanibacter albus. The sequence continues at coordinate 180,914 of NZ_JAENHL010000003.1, forward strand.
TCGAAGAGCGGCGCCTTGCGGGCGATGCGCGCGAAGCCGAAGCGGGCGAGATCGATGCTGCGATAGCCGCCATGGATGACGAGCTCGGCAATGGCGTTGCCGGCGCCTGGGCCCTGCTGCAGGCCATGGCCGGAGAAGCCGTTGGCGAAGAGGAAGTTGGCCAGCTCCGGATGCGGGCCGATCACCGCATTCTGGTCGAGCGCGTTGTAGTCGTAATGGCCGACCCAGGCATTGACGACCTTGATCGCCTCGAAGGCCGGCACGCGGCCCGCAAGCCTTTCCCAGATATGTTCCTCGAACCAGGAGTAATCGACATCCCAGCTGAGATCGCCGGGCTCGTCGGCTTCATCGGGCGACAGGCCGCAGATGAATTGCTGGCCTTCGGGGCGGAAATAGATGCCGGAAATATCGACGGTGAGCGGCGCCTTGTGGAGCGCTTCGCTGGCGCCCGGGCAATCGAGCACATAGACGTACCGCTTGCGCGGACCGACCGGCAGGTCGATGCCGGCCATGCGGGCGAGCGCGCCGGCGCCGGTGCCGCCGGCATTGACGAGGGTGCCGCAGCCGATCTCGGCGCCATCGGCGAGCGTCACCGAAACGGCCCTGCCGGCGACCGTCTTCACGGCCGCGACCTCGCCTGAAATGATCTCGACGCCTTTTGTGGCCGCCGCCTTGCGGAACAGGCTCATCAGCGAATAGGGGTCGAGCCAGCCTTCGCCGCTGCGGCCGAAGCAGCCGAGCTCCAGACCGTCGGTCACGAGCCAGGGGAACTCTCTGCCGAGGCCCTCGGCGTCGAGGAGGACATTGTCGGCGCCATTGGCGATCTGGACACTGTGATTTTCCTCGAGGATGGCGCGGCCTGCCTCCGAGGCCAAGATCAGGTAGCCCTGCTCGCGGAAGCCGACATCGGCTTCCGCGCCGAATTCAGCCTTCAGGTTCCGGAGTACGTTGAGCCCGAATTTCGACAGCTGGATGTTCTCCGGCGTCGAGAATTGCTGGCGGATGCCGCCGCAGGAGCGCGCCGTGCAGCATTGGGCATAGGTCGTGTCGCGCTCGATCAGCGCGATCGAGCCGGTGAAACCGTGCTTTTTCAGGAAATAAGCCGCGCTGCTGCCGACAATGCCGCCGCCGACGATCACTACATCATAAGTCTTCATGGTGGCGGCACTCTGCCCAAAGCTCAGCCTTGGCTCAAGCCCCTCGTCCGTCGGTTAGGCTTGGCAGATATGAAGAGAATGAATAGGGTCACCCCGCAAATTCAGCAAAGGTGACCATGACGATCAGACCTCGCCGCAGTGTTCTCTATATGCCGGGCGCCAATGACCGGGCGCTGGAGAAGGCCCGCACGCTCCCCGCCGACGCGCTCATCCTCGATCTGGAGGATTCGGTCGCCCCCGAGGCCAAATCCCAGGCCCGCGACAAGGTGGCCCAGGCCGTCAAAAGCGGCGGTTATGGAAAACGCGAGCTTGTCATCCGCGTCAACGCGCTGGACACGCCCTGGGGGGCCGACGACCTCAAGGCCGCGGCCGCGGTCGGTCCCGATGCGATCCTGGTGCCGAAAGTGTCGCGGCCCGGCGACATCGTCAGCGCCGCCAAGGTGCTGAAGGCCTGTGGCGCGCCCGCCCATACGCGGCTGTGGGCGATGATGGAGACGCCGCTCGCCATCCTCAATGCCCGTGACATCGCCGGCGTCGCCGCCGATGCCGATCAGCGTTTCGCCTGCCTGGTGCTCGGTACCAATGATCTCCTCAAGGAATCGCGCGCCCGGGCGCTCGGCAACCGCTTCGCCATCGTGCCCTGGCTCGCCATGAGCGTGCTCGCCGCCCGCGCCTTCGGTCTCGATGTGATCGACGGCGTCTATAACGACTTCAAGGACGAGCAAGGCTTCCGCGCCGAATGCGAGCAGGGCCGCACGCTCGGCATGGACGGCAAGACACTCATCCATCCCTCGCAGGTCGAGCCCTGCAATGAGATCTTCTCGCCGAGCGGTGAAGAGGTGCAACGGTCGCGCAAGGTTATCGCCGCCTTCGCTCTGCCGGAACATGCGGGCAAGGGCGTCATCACCGTCGATGGCCGCATGGTCGAAAGGCTGCATCTGGTGATGGCCGAGCGTGTCGTCGCCATCGCGGAAGCGATCGCCTCGTGAGCACACCGACGGCAATCGATCCGCTCGAGACCGCCTATCTGCTCGCGGCGGAGATTTCCGGTGCCGACCGGACGCCGGCAGACATAACGCGACTCATTCGTGGCCTCGATGCGCTGGCCTATGCGGTGCATTTCGTCGAGGCGGACGGAGGCTCCAGCGAATTGGAGCCGCCGCGTCTCGATTATGCCCAGACCTATGATGCCATCCGGCAGCGCTTTCCGTTTCTCGGCAAATATTGGCTCGCCCTTCATCCCGTGCTGCAGGAAGGAATAGAAGGCGAGCTCGCGGTCGGCGATGCGATCGACGACCTGGCGGACATTCTGATCGAGCTCAAGGATGTGCGCTGGCTGCATGAGCGGGCCGGTCGAAAAGAAGCGCTTGGCGCATTGCGGGAGAGATACGATATGCATCTGTGGATGCATGTTCATTCCCTCCGCCAGTATCTCGAAGAGGTGAAGCGTGATGACTGACAGCAAGACCAATCAGGGCAATTTCTTCGAGGATTTCCGTATCGGGCAGGTCATCCGGCATTCGACGCCGCGCACCGTGACGGCGGGCGACCAGGCGCTCTACACCGCCCTTTACGGCTCGCGCTTCGCCGTCCAGTCGTCGGACGAATTCGCCCGCGCCGTCGGCTATGCACGGGCACCGCTCGATGATCTCCTCGTCTTCCATGTCGTCTTCGGCAAGACCGTGCCCGACATCTCGCTCAATGCGGTGGCCAATCTGGGTTACGCCGAAGGCCAGTTCCTCAAACCCGTCTATCCGGGCGATACGCTCAGCGCCACGTCGGAAGTGATCGGGCTCAAGGAGAATTCGAATAAGAAGACCGGTACCGTCTATGTGCGCTCGACCGGCTTCAACCAGGCGGGCGAGCCGGTCCTGAGCTATGTGCGCTGGGTGATGGTGCGGAAACGCGACGAGGCCGCACCCGCGCCCAAGGCGCAGGTGCCGGAGCTGGCGCCGGCGGTATCGCCTGATGTGCTGGGCGCCGGCTGTCCCAAGATCGCCGGCAAATTGTGGGACGACGCGCTGGCGGGCTCGGCGCATCGCTTCAAGGATTACGAGGTCGGCGAGCGTATCGACCATGTCGACGGCATGACGGTGGAAGAAGCCGAGCACATGCTGGCGACGCGGCTCTATCAGAACACCGCCAAGGTGCATTTCAACCAGTTCAGCGAAGCGAAAGGACGCTTCGGGCGAAGGCTCATTTATGGCGGCCATGTCATTTCGCTCGCCCGCGCGCTCTCCTTCAACGGCCTGGGAAATGTCTTCCATGTCGCCGGCATCAATGGCGGACGGCATGTGGCGCCGCTTTTCGCCGGCGGCACCGTTTTCGCCTGGTCGGAGATCATTGCTGCGGCGGATGTGCCGGCGCAGTCCGATGTCGGCGCGCTGCGCATCCGCACCCGCGCCACGCGCGATCTGCCTTGTGGTGATTTCCCGGAGAAGGATGCAACCGCCGAGGAGCCGGGCGTGATCCTCGACTTCGACTACTGGGCCCTCATCCCGAGATAGCGCTCTCTTTGGCGCATCGGCTCATCCGAAAACCGCGGACACTTTTCGGGCCGATGCGCTATAAGAGCAGCAGCTTCTTCACGATCGCGAAGATCTCCTTGTAGGGCAGCTTCGTCGCGCCCGCCGCGGCGAGCGGCAGGAGGGCCGCGGCGCCGAGCGGCACCAGCGCTGCGCGGTTGAAGAGGAAGACCGACAATTTGTGTGCCAGCTCGTACTGCTTGCTGGGATCGGCGATGTCCGGCGTTTCCTGTCCATCCTCCGCCTCGGGCGCCGCGACATTGGCGCCGAGAAGTTTGTACTCGGCCTGACGCAGCGCCGTCGTCGCCCGGGCGCCGCTGATGGCGAGTGTCCTTGCCTTCAGCTTCGACAACGGGGCGGTGAAGACCAGGAGCGGAATGACGAAGAGGCCGAGCACGATGATGAGCCAGATCGCCATGACGGCGCCATAGGCCGAGAGCGTCAGTGCATCCTTCTGCAGGAAGTGGGCGAGGGCGGCGCCGACGACGCAGCTCATGCCGAACATGAAGGTCGCATAGGCATTGGGATAACGGCCGACGAAAGCGAGGCCGGCCTTGCCGTCCGGATGGGTCGCCACCAGTCGCAAATCCTGGCGCGACAGGCCGTGCAGCAGCAGGGCCCAGACGAGATGACGCCACAGGCCGCGCGCCAGCAGGAACCAGAAGATCGGACCGCTGACGAGAAGCGTCCACCAGCCGGCCAGCGTCAGGCCACTGCCGCCCGACAGGTCGCGCAGCGCCCAGGATGCGGTGTCGGCGCTCTTCAGATTATAGAGAGAGATGAGCGAGATCAGGCCGGCGAAAGCGAGGCAGAGGGCCTCCGCGACGCCTGAATTGCGCCGCCGCAAGGCGCGCGCCACGAGGCGGGCCGCGTCGGGACGCGATGCCGGGGCGATGAGTGGAGATTCGGCGAATTGCGCGAGAGTCTGGCGCAGCTGCGGCTCGACCTGGCGCTCGGCGATGATGAAGATGCCGACCGCGACGAAGAAGCGGGCCCAGACATTGAGGTCATAGAGAAACGGCGTTGCCGCGCCCGAGATCAGATGGCCTTCGGCAAGGCTCAAGAGAGCCGGCACGGCCCAGGCCAGGCCGATGAAGATCAAAGCGCGCCGGCCGGCCTTGAGCGCGTGGTCATGCAGCAGGCCGAGGCGGCGCTGTATTTCATAAAAGGGGCCGCCATGTGCCGCGAGGAACTCGCCGATTTCAGCCTTGTCCGGCATCAGCCTGCTCCGTAGGATATCTGGGGTTGGCTGGCAGACTATCCATATCGAGACCGCGGGGCGCGATGGACCAAAGTCCAACTGGAGAGCAGCCGGCCAAAGTTGGAGATTTGCGGGGCAGAGGGAGGTTGTCATGAAATCTCTGCGTTATCTGCTGATCACCGGAGCAGCCCTTCTCCCCGCTTCCGGTTTTGCGGCCGATCTCACGCCGCCGCCGGAGCCGGCCAGCGAATGGACCTTCAGGTTGGCGCCCTATTTATGGATGGCGACGCTCGAGGGCGATATCGGCCAGTTCGGCCTGCCCGATATCGAAATCGATGCGCCCTTCAAGGACATTCTCAAGAACCTCGATTTCGGCGCCATGGCGGTGGCGGAAGCGCACAACGGCACGTTCGGCGTGCTCAGCGACATCATGTATGTGAAGCTCGGCGCCGATGACGGGGCGAGCATCCGCAATCTCGATGTCGACATCGACGTGACAAGCGAGACCTTCACCGGTCTCCTCGCCGGCGAGTTTCGTCTCATCGATGCGGAAGGCGGCAGCCTCGATGTGCTGGCGGGCGCCCGTCTGTGGTCGGTCAGTACCGATGTCGACATCACCGGCGACCTCGACAGGTCGGCGAGCGATTCGGCGACCTGGGTCGATCCGACGATCGGTCTCAAGAGCCGCGTTGATCTCAGCCCGGATTTCTTCTTCAATGCCTGGGGCATGATCGGCGGCTTCGGCATATCGTCGGATTTCGCCTGGGATGCCTATGGCGGGATCGGCTATCAGATCAGCGAGTCCACCGCGCTCGTCGCCGGCTACCGCGCGATCAGCGTCGACTATGAAAAGGACGATTTCAAGTTCGATGTGATCGAGCACGGCCCCGTCCTCGGCGCCGTATTCACTTTCTAGATAAGTCCCGCGTCCATGAGCAGGAACAGGCCGCTCAAGGTGAAAAGCGACACGGCGGTGCCGAGCGCGATGGCGCCCGAGACGGGAGCGGCGCCGGTCTCGTAGCGCTGCGCGAAGAGATAGGCATTGGCCCCCGTCGGCATGGCGGCGAGCATCAGCGCGATATGGGTCCAGAAGGTATCGAGCCCGACCACGTAATGCGCGATCAGCCAGACGACGACCGGCAGGCAGAGGAGCTTGAGCGTCATAAGTGTGAAGATGGCGCGCCACTGGCCCTTGAGGCTGTAGCCGGCGAGAGACAGGCCCAGAGCGACAAGCGCCGTCGGCACGCCCGCCTCGCCCAGCATTTCGAGAAAGCGGTCGGGCACCGGATGCAGGCCGAGCCCGGTGACACGCCAGAGCGTGCCGAGCAGCAAGGCGAGCACGATGGGGTTGCGAATGAGCTGGTTCACCAGCTGGCGCAGCACCGACAGGACCGACGGCAGCTTGCCTTGCCCCGAGGCCTCGATATGGATCACGGCGGCGAGCCACAGAATGGGGGCGTGGATCGACAGGATCAAGCCCACCGGCAGAGCGGCGCGGTCGCCAAAATGGGCGAGCGCCAGCGGCAGGCCGAGCATCGCCAGATTGCCGAAGCTGGCCCCCATGGCGGCGGAAGCAGGCGCCGCCTCGATGAGGTTCGTTGCGCGGGCGATGATCGTGGTGGCGATCCAGACCACCGCGATGCCACCAAAGAGTGCCGCCCAGAGTGGCCAGGGCGACAGGCTCTCCTGGTCGATCACCGCGACGGTGCGGAACAAAAGCGCCGGCATGGCGAGGTTGAATACCACCTGGCTGAGGCCCTGGCCGGCGGCCGGGCCAATGAAATTGGTGCGCGCGCAGATGAAACCGAGCGCGATCAGGCCGAAGACGGGGAGGATGGTGGTGAGGATCGAAGACATGAAGCGCGCGACAATAAAGCATCGGCCCGAAAAGTGCGAAGCGGTTTTCGGATAAGCCGATGCGCTCTATCGTGCCTCACGGCACGATGCGATAGTTCCTGCCGTACCAGCGCATTTTTTCCTCCTGCAGGCGAATGGATGTGCCGGGCTCCGGCGGGCGCCAGTTGGCCCAAGCCACCGCTGCGACGGTGCGGCCGTCAGGCAAGTCGACGAAGACCCGGGGCAGGCTCTGTCCCTTGTCGGCCTGATGCACGGTCCAGCGGACGAAGCGAACATCGAGGATCTCGCGGGACACCGGAACATTCGTCGCCCAGAAAATCAACCATAGGGCCACGGGCAGTCCGACCAGGACGGGCGCAACAAATTTCAGGATGGCTTCGAGCGTCATCTGCCGGTTGAGAAGCCGGGTGAGCTCTTTTCTCATGCCGGATCCTCGCTTGCCGTCTTTGCTTGCGGACTCAAGGGCAGGCGATAGTTCTTACCGAACCAGAGAAGAGTCAGCTCTTCAAGCTGAACCGTGTCACCGACTGCCGGCGCTTGCCAGCCACTCCAGACTTCGATGGCGGTGGTGCGGCCATCGGGAAGGTCGACATAAATCCAAGTCGAGGGCGGGTCTCTGCTGGGGAGCATGGTCAGGCGGACGAACTTGCCTTCCACGGGTCGGGCAGAGATCGGCTCGTTGGTGAGAAGAACAACAAGAACGGCGGCCAACAGAAAGGCGAGGATAAAGGCTTGGCGGTTGCGCCGGACGAAATCGAGAATCAGCCAGAATCTGAAACCCGGGCTGATCCGACCTTTCACGCCGCCTGCTCGCTGGCGCGCGCGTCGATGAGGCGGACGAGATCGCTCATGATGCGGTTCAGGTCGAAGTCCTTGGGCGTATAGACCTGGGCGACGCCCAATTGCTTGAGCACCAGCACGTCTTCGGGCGGAATGATGCCGCCCGCGACCACCGGCACCTGGCCGAGGCCAGCGGCGCGCATACGGTTCATGACGTCGCGCACCAGCGGCACATGCGAGCCCGACAGGATGGAGAGGCCGACGACATGCACCTTGTGCTCGAGCGCCGCGGCGACGATCTGCTCCGGCGTCAGGCGGATGCCGTCATAAGAAACTTCGAAGCCGCAATCGGCGGCGCGCACCGCGATCTGTTCGGCGCCGTTGGAATGGCCGTCGAGGCCGGGCTTGCCGACCAGGAATTTCGGCGTGGCGCCGAGCTTGGCGGCGAGAGCCTCGACTTGCTGTCTCACTTCGGCGATCGATTGCGAGGCTTCGCCGCGCATCAGCAGCGTGACGCCGGTGGGCGCGCGATATTCGCCAAAGACGCGGCGCAAGGTCTCGCCCCATTCGCCGGTGGTGACGCCCGCCTTGGCGCAGGCGATCGACGGCTCCATGACATTGCGGCTCTCGCGTGCTGCCGCTTCGAGGGCTTTCAGCGCGGCGGCAACGGCCTTCGCGTCCCGCGTGCTGCGCCAGGTCTTCAATTTTTCGATCTGCTCATATTCGACCGTCTCGGACACGGTGAGGATCGCCTCGCCGTCCTCCGAAGCGAGCGGCGACGGCTCGCTGGTGGTGAAGGCATTGACGCCGACAACCTTGGTCTCGCCCGCCTCGATGGCGCGCAGGCGTTCGGCATTGGAGTCGACCAGCGCCTTCTTCATATAGCCGGTCTCGATCGCGGCGATGGCGCCGCCCATGGCGAGCACACGCTCGAGCTCGAGGCGCGCCTCGGCCTTGAGCTGCTCGACCTTGGTCTCGATCTCCTTCGACCCGTCGAAAATGTCGCCGTAATCGAGGAGGTCCGATTCATAAGCGACGATCTGCTGCATGCGCAGAGACCATTGCTGGTCCCAGGGCCGCGGCAGGCCGAGCGCCTCGTTCCAGGCGGGCAGCTGCACGGCGCGGGCGCGGGCGTTTTTCGACAGCACCACCGCCAGCATCTCGAGCAGGATGCGATAGACATTGTTCTCGGGCTGCTGCTCGGTGAGGCCCAGCGAATTCACCTGCACGCCATAACGGAAGCGGCGCAATTTCTCGTCCTTGACGCCATAACGGTCGCGGCAGATCTCGTCCCACAATTCGGTGAAGGCCCGCATCTTGCAGATTTCGGTGATGAAGCGGATGCCGGCATTGACGAAGAAGGAGATGCGGCCGACGATTTCGGGAAATTCGGCGTCTGGAATCGTGCCGCTCGCCTTGACGCCGTCGAGCACCGCGATCGCCGTCGCGAGCGCGAAACTCAGCTCCTGCACCGGCGTGGCACCCGCTTCCTGCAGATGATAGGAGCAGACATTCATCGGATTCCATTTCGGCAATTGCGATGCCGAGAAGGCGATGGTGTCGGTGATGAGCTGCATCGACGGTTTGGGCGGGAACACATAGGTGCCGCGTGAGAGATATTCCTTGATGATGTCGTTCTGGGTGGTGCCGGCGAGGCTGCCGCGGCTCGAGCCTTGCTCATCGGCGGCGGCGACATACAAAGCGAGCAGCCAGGCGGCGGTCGCATTGATGGTCATCGACGTGTTCATCTCGTTCAAGGGGATGCCCTCGAACAAAGTGCGCATGTCGCCCAGATGCGAAATGGGAACGCCGACCTTGCCGACTTCGCCGCGCGCCAGAATGTGGTCGCTGTCATAACCGGTCTGAGTCGGCAGATCGAAGGCCACCGACAAGCCGGTCTGGCCCTTGCCCAGATTGGTGCGGAACAGGCGGTTGCTTTCGGCCGCGGTCGAATGGCCGGCATAGGTGCGGAAAATCCAGGGGCGGTCACGCGTCATGCAGTGCATCAAAGCATGAGCGATATTGCGGCGCAACAATTCCTTAGGGGGATCGGAGGGGCCGGAGCAGAGCCATATTGACCAATCCCATGGCGGTCATGCCCGAAAACAGGGCAAATGTACCATGGGCGGTGATTTCGAGCGGCGGCGAGATGTCAGGAATGAGGTGGAAGCCCAGAAAGGCGCCCAAGGCCAAAGAGGCGAAGTTGCCGGCCATGCGGGGTGCATCGGAAGCGTCGGTCAGCTGATTGAGGACGATGGTGGCGGCGAGCAGCAGAACCAGCAGGAACAGCCCCGTGCCATCGGTCAGGGCCGACCATAACCACGCCATCACTAGGGCCAGGAGATCCACCATTCCGCCACCCCGGTTTACCGCCGAATTATCGGCCAGAGTCGCTGCCGGGTAAAGCGCGAATGGGTCAGTGTCATTGACCTGTCATATGCCCAAAACTGCGGCAAACTGTCATGATCAGCCTGTGAGCAGGCGCAATGTACTTTTGTTGCATTGCAAAATGACATAGCCTCGTTGTCATATTGGGGAACGGAGGAATACCCATGAGCGCCAAAGCGAAAACAACAGTCAGCGCGCCGGCCAATGCCAACCAGCCGGTGAAGGATCTCTACGAGATCGGCGAAATCCCGCCGCTCGGCCATGTTCCCGAAAAAATGTACGCCTGGACCATCCGCCAGGAGCGGCATGGACCGCCGGACAGCGCCATGCAGATCGAGGTCGTGCCGACCTGGGCGATCGGCGAGGATGAGGTGCTGGTGCTCGTGATGGCGGCCGGCGTCAACTACAACGGCGTGTGGGCGGCGCTCGGCACGCCGATCTCGCCGATCGACGGTCACAAGAATCCCTATCATATCGCGGGCTCCGACGCGTCGGGCATCGTCTATGCGGTCGGTTCGAAAGTGAAACGCTGGGCGGTCGGCGATGAAGTCGTCATCCATTGCAATCAGGATGATGGCGACGACGAGGAATGTAATGGCGGCGATCCGATGTTCTCACCGTCGCAGCGCATCTGGGGCTATGAGACGCCGGACGGCTCCTTCGCGCAGTTTGCCCGCGTGCAGGCGCGCCAGCTTCTGCCGCGTCCGCAGCATCTCACCTGGGAAGAGTCGGCCTGCTACACGCTGACGCTGGCCACCGCCTATCGCATGCTGTTCGGCCATCGCCCGCATACGTTGAAGCCTGGCCAGAATGTGCTGGTGTGGGGCGCCTCGGGGGGCCTTGGCTCGATGGCGGTGCAGCTCATCGCCACGGCCGGCGGCAATGCCATCGGCGTCATCTCGGATGACGACAAGGCGGATTTCGTCATGTCGCTCGGCGCCAAGGGTGTCATCAACCGCAAGAACTTCAAATGCTGGGGCGAGATGCCGAAGGTCGGCACGCCCGAATACAATGAGTGGCTGAAGAACGCGCGCGATTTCGGCAAGGCGATCTGGAATTTCACCGGCAAAGGCAACAATGTCGACATGGTGTTCGAGCATCCGGGCGCTACGACCTTCCCGGTTTCGGTGCTCATCGTGAAACGCGGCGGCATGGTGGTCATCTGCGCCGGCACCACCGGCTATAATCTCACCATGGACGCGCGCTATCTGTGGATGCATCAGAAGCGCGTGCAAGGCTCGCATTTCGCCAATCTGATGCAGGCCGCCAACGCCAATAAGCTGGTGCAGGCGCAGCGCATCGATCCGTGCATGTCGGAAGTCTATGCCTGGAGCGACATCCCCAAGGCGCACATGAAAATGTGGAAGAACGAGCACCGGCCCGGCAATATGGCGGTGCTGGTGTCGGCGCCGCGCACCGGCCTCAAGACCTTCGAGGATGTGATCGAGGCGGCGTCCTCCTGACGCGCCCTGTCCCTCTATTCGTCATGGCCGGGCGCGCCGACCCGGCCATCCAGCCTCGCCGTCGTACATCTATCGCAGGATGGGCTGGATGGCCGCCTCAAGGGCGGCCATGACGAGTTGGGAGAGGTTCTCATGAACGAAGACCGGCTGCCGGTTGCTCAGCTGCGCAATCTTGGACCGAAGTCGGCGCTGATGCTGGCGGAAGCCGGCATCAGGACCATTGCCGAATTGCGCGTGCTGGGGGCTGCGAAGGCCTATCGGCGGGTGAAGGACAAGGCCTCGCTCAATCTGTTATGGGCGATCGCCGCGGGCCTCGATGATCGCGACTGGCGCGATCTCGGCGAAGCGGAGAAAACCTCACTCCTTGCTGAGGTCCGCCGCCTCGGTTGAGGCTTCCTTGTCGTATTTGCGCGCCAGCACGATGACGCGGTTGAGCTCGCCGCCGAGAATGAGGGCGAGGGCCGACAGATAGATCAGGAACATCGCCGCGAAGAGGCCGGAGAGGCCGACATAGGTCGAGGCGAAGGTCGCGAAATTGGCGAGGAAATACGAATAGACGCTCGACAGCACGAGCCACACGCAGACGGTGAGGATGACGCCCGGCATCAGGTAATAGAGCTTCACGCGCCTTGCGGGCAGGATCAGATGGGCGAGGAACAGGCCCACCACCATGATGGCGATGGCCAGCGGATAGCGGTAGCGGTCGAATGTGGCGACGAAATCGTCGAAGGCCGGCGCGTAGAGGCTGATGAAATGGATGGCGGTCGGCGCGAACACGATCAATACCGCCAGCGCCAGCAGCAGCACGGCTGATCCCACCACGAACAGCGCCATGAGTCCGTAGAGCAGGAAAGTGTTGCGGTCCTCGGTCAGGCCATAGGCGCGGTTGAGCGCGACGCGCACGCTGTCGACACCGCCCATGGCGCTCCAGACGGTGATGATGGCCGAGACGCTGAGAAGGGCGGTGCGTGGCCGCGTCAGCAGCGAATTGATCTCGGGTGCGATCGGTCCCACGAATTCCTTGGGCGCCACGCTCAGGAGATAGGTCACGATGCTGGAGGCGAGCTCGGCGCTGCCGAAGAAACCGGCAAGCGCGGTCAGGAAAATCAGGAACGGGAAGATCGAGAACAGAAAACGAAAGGCGATATTGCCCGCCAGCGGTATGGCCTCGTCCGCGAACAGCCGCCTGATGGCTTCGAGGATGAGAAGGGGAATGGTGGGCCGCGGTTCCGTCATGCGCCAGCCATAACAGGGGGAGGGATTCGATGAAAGATCGGGCGAGCGCGCAGAGGACCTAATAAAGCGCGTATCCACCTAAAAAATTCCCCCTCCCATGCGGTTGCAGCGGAGAGGGGGAAGTCTGGGGAGAAACTATTTGCCAGGCGTTGCTACCCGGCCGTGACGGGCAGCTTGCGCGCTTCGGTTTCGACACTCGCTTTGAGTGCCGGATCGAGCTTGAGGCGCGAGGCGAGCATCGCCAGATAGGCCTGCTCGGCCGGATCATCGGGATCGATGGCGAGCACGGAGGCGGCATAGATCTCGACCGCGCGCTCGACGCTGGTCGCGCCCCTCACCACCGCGTCGATATCGAGCGGCTTGCGCAATTCGTCGATGACGAAGGCTTTCGCGTCATTGTCGAGCGCGAATTCGTCGAGCTTGTCGAAGATCGCCTTCTGCTCATTGGCATCGATATGGCCGTCCGCCTTGGCGGCGGCGATCATGGCGCGCAGCAGGACGAGGCTCAGCTCGTTGCGCTCCTGCGGCGCCGAGGGCAGGAAGACGGTGCCTTCGGCCTGCGGCGTGATGTCCTTCATCGGCTGGCTGACCGGCGGGACCGTCGACTGGGCGCCCTTGGTCGCCTGGTAATTCTGCCAGGCCTTGTAAGCGAGGCCGCCCAGCACCGCGACGCCGCCGACCTTCAGGGCACTGCCGGCAAGCTTCTTGCCGCCCTTCGAGCCGAGAAGGATCGAAACGAGGCCGCCCGCGGCGGCACCGCCGGCCAGACCCTTGAGCATGTCGGGAGAAAATCCCGACCCGCTCTTGGCCGGCGCATTCTGGCCCTGCTGCTGCTGGCCCTGGCCGCCCAGGAACTGTTCAAGAAGCTTTTGCGGATCGAACATATCTGCCCTTCTCAAGTCTAGCTCGCCAAATCCTCAGAAGGCGGGCAAAGACATGCCCCACCTTCCCAACTGATCGACACGACGCCATGGCACCCGAAAAAACACAGCCTAACTGGATTGCCGCCGCGTCCGCGTCATTCGTCCTGATATGGGCAACCGGCTTCATCGTTGCAAGGCTGTCGGCCCCGCATGTCGATCCTTTGACCTTTCTGGTGATCCGTTTCAGCATTGCCGGGCTGCTGCTCCTCCTCCTGGCGCTCGCCTTCAAAGCGCGCTGGCCCGGCCGTACCGCCGCGTCACATGCCTTCATCGCCGGAACCCTGCTCCATGGCGGCTATCTGGGTGCCTGCTATTGGGCGGTGGCGCACGGGCTTCCGGCCGGCATCGCTGCCTTGATCGCCGGCCTGCAGCCGATCTTCACCGCCCTCCTGGCTGGCCGCCTGCTCGGTGAACGCATCACCTTGCGCCATTGGCTAGGCCTCGCGGTCGCGCTTGGCGGTGTCGCCCTGGTGCTGGCGCCCAAGCTCGATGTCTCGGTGGTCGACGGCATCACACCCGCCACCATCCTCGCCATGACTCTCGGTGCTTTGTCGATGACGCTCGGGAGCATCTATCAGAAGCGCTACGTCACCCGGATCGATCTTCTTGCCGGCACGGCCTGGCAATATGCCGGCGGCTTCATCGTGGTTCTCATCGGTGCGCTCGCCACCGAAAATTTCCGCTTCGATGCGACGACCGATGCGTGGATCGCGCTCGCCTGGTCGGTGATCGTGCTGTCGATCGGCGCCATATTGCTTCTGATGCTGCTCATCAAGCACGGCGATGTCTCGAAAGTCTCGGCGCTCATCTTCCTGGTGCCGGGCGTCGCCGCGGTGATGGCCTGGCTCCTGTTCGATGAGACATTGACGCTGATCCAGATCCTCGGGATGGTCGTCTGCGCGGTGGGGGTTCTGCTGGTTACGCGAGGGAGAAAATGAGAGCGGTATTGTGCAAGGCCCTCGGCGGGCCGGAGAGCTTGAGCATCGAGGAGATCGCCGCGCCTGAACCCCAAGCGGACGAGGTCGTGGTGAAGGTCACGGCGGTCGGCCTCAATTTCTTCGATACGCTGATCATCCAGGGCAAATATCAGATCAAGCCTCCGCTGCCTTTTTCGCCGGGCGGTGAGGTTGCCGGCGTCGTCACGAAGACCGGCCCTGACGTGCAGAGTCTCAAGGCAGGTGACCGGGTGATGGGTTATGTCGGCCATGGCGGTGCGCGTGAGGAGATCGCGGTGGCGGCGCGCAAGCTGGCGTTGATTCCGAAGGGACTGAGTAATGAGGCGGCGGCCGGCCTCTCCATCACCTATGGCACGACCTTGCATGCGCTGAAGGATCGCGCAGCCTTGCAAAAGGGTGAGACGCTGGCGGTGCTCGGCGCCTCGGGCGGTGTCGGCCAGGCAGCGATCGAGATCGGCAAATTGATGGGCGCGGACGTGATCGCCTGCGCCTCCTCCGATGACAAGCTCAGTTTCTGCCGTGACCTCGGCGCCGATCACCTGGTGAATTACGCGACGCGGAACCTGAAGGAAGCGCTGAAGGAACTCAAGCCGGGCGGCGTCGATGTCGTCTATGATCCGGTGGGTGGCGAATTCAGCGAGCTTGGCGTCAGAGCGCTCGCCTGGAACGGCCGTCATCTCGTCGTTGGCTTCGCGCAGGGCGACATCCCGAAGCTGCCGCTCAATCTGGTGCTGCTCAAGAGCGCCAATATCCAGGGTGTCTTCTGGGGCGCTCATATCGACCGCGAGCCGGACAAACATCGCGCCAATATGGAGCAACTCGTCGCCTGGGCGGCGCATGGCCGGCTCACGCCGCATATCCACGCCACTTATCGCTTCGACGAAATCGCCATGGCGCTCGGCGCGATCGCGCGACGCGAGGTGAAGGGCAAAGCCATCCTGGTACGGTGAGGAACGAAGAGATGCCGGACGTCATCCGCGACACGCAAGCCATGCTGGCCAATATGACGCCAGTGCTCAAGGATGGCGAGTTCGTCTTCTGTGCGACGACGGATGCCGATGTCATCGCCCGCGCGCTGCCGCTGGCGCTCGGCTCGTTCAAGGAAGAGGAAGCTGTGACGCTGATCCTCGGGCGCGCCGAGGCGGCGACGCTCGGCTTTGCCGCGGCGATGCCGATGCGGCGCATCGTGCTCGAAGTGTTTTCGAGCCTCGACGGCGTCGGGCTGACGGCCGCGGTCGCCGGCGCGCTCGCAGCCGCTGGCATTCCCTGCAACATGGTCGCCGCCTTCCATCACGACCATGTTTTCGTGCCGGCAGACATGGCGGAACGTGCGTTGGCCGTGCTGCGCGACGTGCAGAAGCGTAGCTGAGCCTCAGTCGGCGGGGGTGTCGCCGTGCTTGAGGCGCTCGAGCGTCGCGCGCGCCCGGTCGTAGTGGACGGGCTTCAGATGAGCGCGGATCATGCCGATGGCGGCCAACAGCACCGCCATGTCGTCGGTGAAACCCAAGCCCAGCACGAAGTCGGGAATGGCGTCGATCGGCATCACGAAATAAGCCAGCGCGCCGAACAGAATGCCCTTGGCCTTGAGCGGCGTGGCGCGGTCGAAGGCGCAATAATAGGCGGCGACCGCATCCTCGGCGAAAGGAATCGAAGCCGCGACCTTGCCGAGCTTCGGCCAGAAGCCGGAACGCACCGTCTGTTCATTGCTACGGGTCAAGACCATGGGAGAACCCCCCTCACTGCCTAAATCGCGCGTGGATATGGGTAGGGAAGTGGAGATTTTCAAGTCTGGAGAGGGAGAAGAACCCGGACTACCGCCCGGCGAACCAGATCGCGCCCATGATGATGATGATCGCGACGAATTGCAGGATCACGCGCCAGCGCATGAATTTCTGCGAGACGTTGCCGGGACCACCGCGCATCATGTTCCACAGGCCGAGGCACAGAACAATGAAGACGGCGCCGATGGAGATGGGGACGAGATAGTCGAAGATATTCATTGGTCGGATGCCTTATCGAGAAGCCGGTCCAGCGCCGGCGGTGGCAACAGCCGCCTGGCCCAGGCCATGACATAAGTCGGCACTGTCACATAATAGCGCCGTTTCGGCTTGCGGCTTTCCAGCGCATGGAGCAGCTTCAAGGCCACCGCCTCGGGCGGCAATTTGAAGCGCTTGGCGCCGCCGCCATTCAGCCTTTGGCGCTGTTTCACATAGGCTTCGCGGTAATGCGACATCGTCTCGTCGACATTGCGGTCGAAGGCGGCCATGGCATGTTCGACGAAACGTGTGGCAATTGGCCCCGGCTCGATCAGCGACACATGGATATTGGTGCCCTGGAGCTCCAGCCGCAGCGTATCCGACATCGCCTCGATGGCGAATTTCGTGGCGCAATAGGCGCCGCGCCATTTCATCGCGGTCAGTCCGAGGACGGAGGAATTATTGACGATCCGGCCGCCGCCATTGGCGCGCATCAGCTTCAGGCAATCGCGCGTCAGCTCATGCCAGCCGAAGACATTGGCCTCGAACTGGGCGGTCAGCGCGGCGCGCGAAATATCCTCGAGCGCGCCGGGCTGGCCATAAGCGCCATTGTTGAAAAGGCCGTAGAGCTTGCCCCGGCTGAGTTCGGCCACCTCGGCCACGCATTCGGAAATGGTGATCGGATCGGTATAATCGAGGCGGAACGTCTCGAAGCCCTCGCTTTCGAGGCGGATGAGATCGGCATCCTTGCGCACGGTGGCGAAGACGCGGAAGCCTTTCTCCTTCAGGAGCTTCGCCGAGGCGTAGCCTATGCCGGAGGAGCAGCCGGTGATGAGGACGGTGCGGTTGTCGCTCAATTGCCGCCCTCGAGCAGACGCCTGGCGATGACCTGTGCCTGGATCTCGGCGGCGCCCTCGAAAATGTTGAGGATGCGCGCGTCGCAGAGAATGCGCGAGATCTGATATTCGAGCGCAAAGCCGTTGCCGCCATGAATCTGCAGCGCATTGTCGGCGCATGACCAGGCGACGCGGGCGCCGAGAAGCTTCGCCATGCCGGCTTCGAGATCGCAACGCCGCCCGGCATCCTTCTCGCGCGCCGAATGATAGACGAGCTGGCGCGTCGCCATGATCTCGGCGGCCATCAAAGCGAGCTTGTCGGCGATGCGCGGGAAGGCGACGATCGGTTTGCCGAACTGGATGCGGCCCATGGCATAGTCGAGGCCGACATCGAGGGCGTTCTGCGCCACGCCCAAAGCGCGCGCCGCCGTCTGGATGCGGGCCGATTCGAAGGTCTGCATCAATTGCTTGAAGCCCTGGCCTTCGGCGCCGCCCAGAAGATTGTCGGCCTTCACCTCGAAATCCTCAAAGCGGATCTCATATTCCTTCATGCCGCGATAGCCGAGCACTTCGATCTCGCCGCCCGACATGCCTTTGGCCGGGAAGGGATCGGCATCGCTGCCGCGCGGCTTCTCGGCGATGAACATCGACAGGCCCTTATAACCGGGCTCGTCCGGATTGGTGCGGGCGAGCAGCGTCATGATGTCGGCGCGCACCGGATGGGTGATCCAGGTCTTGTTGCCGGTCACCTTGTAGACATCACCATCCTTGACCGCGCGGGTGCGCAGGCTGCCGAGATCGGAGCCGGTATTGGGCTCGGTGAAGACGGCGGTGGGCAGGATCTCGCCCGACGCGATGCGCGGCAGCCAGGTCTCCTTCTGCGCCTCCGTGCCGCCGCCCAGAATGAGCTCGCAGGCGATCTCGGCGCGGGTGCCGAGCGAGCCGACGGTGATCCAGCCGCGCGACAATTCCTCCGAGACGACGCACATGGATTCCTTGCCGAGGCCCAGCCCGCCATATTGCTCGGGCAGCGTCAGCGCGAAGACGCCGAGACCCGCCAATTCCTCGACGATCTCCATCGGCACATAGGCGTTGGCCCGATGCCATTCATGCGCCTTGGGCTTCACCTTGTCCTCGACGAAGCGGCGCATGCTGCTGCGCATCTCCTCCATCGTGTCGTCGAGGCCGCAATCGCCGAAAGTCGAGGCGCCCTCGGCCGCCATCATCAGCTCGACCAGGCGGGCGCGGGCCGGCGCCGTATTGCCGGCGGTCATCAAGGCCTGGACGGCCCGGTTGTCGAGCTGGCTGAGATCGGTCCGGCTGAGGCCCAGATCGGAGAGCCTGGCGAATTCCGTCTGGTTCATCGGAATGCCGCCGGCGATCTGGTTGAGATATTCCCCGGCGGCGATCTGGACCAAAAGCTGCTCCATCTCGCCGAATTTCTGCCCCTGGGTGAGGCGTTCGGCATAGGCGGTGAGCTCGCGCAGCACCGCGTCATAGGTGGCGAGCCAGGCGAGGCCATGGACGGCATGCTGCTCGCGGTCGATCAGATGGGAGGAAAGCTTGCGCTCGGCGGTCACCCGGGCCTGGACGCGGGATCGGGCCTGAGCGTAGAGGGCGCCGACGGCGCCATGGGCCTCGGCCAGA
Organism: Taklimakanibacter albus; assembly: GCF_016595235.1. Taxonomy (GTDB): domain Bacteria; phylum Pseudomonadota; class Alphaproteobacteria; order Rhizobiales; family Aestuariivirgaceae; genus Taklimakanibacter; species Taklimakanibacter albus. Next base: position 199,859 of record NZ_JAENHL010000003.1, read on the forward strand.
AGGCCGGGAAGATCAGCGAGAACCGGGGTTCCATGGGCAATTTCGGCGACAGCAACCATTCAGCAAGCTCCAAACGCTATGAATACTGCGTTACATGAGCGCAAATAGTTGCGCAATCTGACGAATTGGCTAAGGGCTGATCGCCCAAATCCGGTCAGATTGTTCAAGCAGTTAAGGCGCGAAAACGAGTCCGGTGCTCGGATTCTCCGGCTTTTGGGATGTTTCGATTGATCTCCGTGGGGTCTTGGCGAAAAGGCTGCTTCTTTTCGGGACAGAGCGGGTGGTGGGAATGAGGATTCTGACATGAATTTCAAGCCTTTGGCATGGGCTCTCGCTTTGGCGCCTTTCGCGCTTCTGACCGGGCTGGCGCCCGCTCTGGCCCAGACGCCGGAGCCCACCGAGCTTGGCAAGTTCGGTGACTGGGCCGCCTATACCTACAAGGCCCAGGGCGGCAAGGTCTGCTATATCTCCTCGCAGCCCAAGACCCAGACGCCCAAGAACGTCAAGCGCGACCCGGCCTTCCTGCTGGTCACCCATCGGCCGGGCCAGAGTGTCCGCAACGAGGTGTCGACCATCATCGGCTATCCCTTCAAGAAGGACACCCCCGTCCAGCTCACCATCGATACCCAGGATTATGAGCTTTTTGCCAATGGCGACGGCGCCTGGGCCGACACGACCGCCAAGGACAAGGAGATCGTGACGGCGATGAAAAAGGGCCAGAAGCTCTCGATCAAGGGGGCTTCCTGGCGCGGCACCGAGACGATCGATGCCTATTCGCTGAAGGGCCTCGCCCAGGCGCTCGCCAAGATCGACGCCGCCTGTAAGTAGGCCTTCGGCCGGAGGTGCCGAGCTCCTATATTCGGCTGGATTTCAGTTTCACGCGCTTCCCGGCCACTTTGGCGGGAGGCGCGCTCTATGTTATGAGACCATCATTATGACCGCCGTGACCCTCGATATCGCACATAGACAGCGCCCCGAAGCTGCGAATCCCGGCCCCGCCAAGGAACCGCTGATCGGGCTGACGCGCGACGAGTTGACCCACGTACTGGCCAAAGCCGGCGTGCCAGAGAAGCAGCGGCGCATGCGCATGCGCCAGCTGTGGAGCTGGCTCTATCATCGCGGCGCCACTTCCTTCGCCCAGATGAGCGACATCTCGAAGGATCTGCGCCAGAAGCTCGACGAGGTCTTCGTGATCGAGCGGCTCGAAGTGGTAACCGAGCAGATTTCCAGCGACGGCACGCGCAAATGGCTGCTCAAGCTGCCGCGCGACGAGCGTGGCCAGCGCCATGAAGTCGAGATGGTCTATATCCCCGAGGAAGACCGCGGCACTTTATGTATCTCGAGCCAGGTCGGCTGCACGCTGACCTGCACCTTCTGTCACACCGGCACCCAGAAGCTGGTGCGCAACCTCAGCGCCGCCGAGATCGTCGGCCAGGTGCTCATCGCGCGCGACCGGCTGGAGGAGTGGCCGCATCAGCTCAGCGCCAATCCGACGCCGCCGATCGGCGGGCGTTATGTCACCAATGTCGTGCTCATGGGCATGGGTGAGCCGCTCTATAATTTCGACAATGTGAAGAACGCGATGGAGATCGTCTCCGACGGCGAAGGCATCTCGCTGTCGAAGCGGCGCATCACGCTGTCGACCTCAGGCGTCGTGCCGGAGATCGTGCGCGCCGGCGCCGAGATCGGCACCATGCTCGCCATCTCGTTGCACGGCACGACGGATGAGATCCGCAACAAGCTCGTGCCGCTCAACAAGAAATATCCGATCAGCGAATTGCTCGACGCGTGCCGCTCTTATCCGGGGCTCTCCAATGCGCGCCGCATCACCTTCGAATATGTGATGCTCAAAGACGTCAACGACACGCTTGACGATGCCAAACGGCTGGTGAAATTGCTGAAGGGCATTCCGGCCAAGGTCAATCTCATCCCGTTCAATCCGTGGCCCGGCACGCAGTATGAGTGCTCGGACTGGGATACGATCGAGCGCTTCGCCGAAGTCTTGAACCGCGCCGGCTATGCCTCGCCGGTCAGGACGCCGCGCGGCCGTGACATCATGGCGGCCTGCGGCCAGCTGAAATCGGAAAGCCAGCGCCTCAAGGCCAAGGAGCGCATCGCGATGGACGCTGCGGCCTCCGCCTGATGCAGCTCTGGGCGTTCATTCGATGATCGCCCATATTGCCAAGCGTTTTGCTCTTATCGCATTGGGCTATGTGACGGCAACGGTGGTGAGCGCTCTACCGGTCTGGCAGGTCACTTTAGTCACCGGACCCACCTCGTATTATTGGACTGAGCGGGGCGAACTCGTTGGTCCTGAATACACGGCTCTTATGCTCACGATCACGGGTATGTTCTTCTTTTCTCTTGTACCGACCCTGATCCTTATCTCCACAGCCGAGATATTCAGCTGGCGACGCTTATGGGTTTATCTTGTCGGTTGGGTATTGATCTTCGCTGCGCTCACGCTTTCAGATTTGCTCCCTCTCTCGCCTGCTGCAAAGATGACTGCGAACCTATCGGCCTTGCTGGGTGGCTTCATCTACTGGGTCATCGCAGGTCGCCATGCGGGTAGACCGATTGAGGTCGTCTCACCATGATCGCCCAAATTGCCAAACGCATCGCCTTTGTCGTGCTCGGCTATTTCGTGGCGCTCGCGGCCGGCGCTGCAGCCTTTCCGGGGCTGCTCGCGATCATCAGCGCCTTCTACCCCGACAGCCAGCTCTGGCAGATGATGGGCTTCGCGCCTTTGGCGCTGCTGATAGCACCCATCATCTTCTTCTACGTCATGTGGATCGTGATGATCCTGACCTTCATCCCGGCAGCGATCCTCAACGGGCTCACCGAGATCTTCGCCTGGCGCGCGCTCTGGCTGCATCTCCTCGTCGCCATGGCACTCGCCGTCGGCGCCGGCCTGCTGCTGGTGCCCGACTGGTTCCTGGATATGAATCCCGACCGCTGGCTCATCACGCTGGCGATCCTTTTGTCGGCTCTGCTCGCCGGCCTCGTCTATTGGGCGATCGCCGGGCAGCGCGCCGGCTTCCGTCAGGCCGACGCGTAATTACAGGTCCTCCGCCCGGCCTGCCACCCAGTCGAATGCTGCGTCCAGCCGGTCATTGCCCCAGAAGAGCTCGCCATCGGCGGTGACGAAGCTCGGGGCGCCGAAGAGCCCGAGCCGGATCGCCTCGTCGGTCTCCCGGCGCAGCCGCGATTTGACCCTGTCGGTACGGGCCGCCGCAAGGATGACCCGGTCGTCGAGATCGAGGCTCCGCAAGATGCCGGCAAGCACCGCCTCGTCGTCGATGCGCCCGCCTCCGGCGAATTCGGCGAGTAAGACCCGGCGGGAAAATTCGGGCCGGTGGATGATCATCTGGTCGGTCCAGGCGACGCGGGCGGCGAGCAGGCTCGATTGCGGGAAGGGGGCGGGCTTGCGGAAGGCGAGCCCCTGGGCGACGCAAAGTCGTTCCAGGTCACGCCACATATAGCCGCCCTTGGCCGGAAACAGGTTGAAGGGCGAGCTGTCCCAGCCCTGCGCCTTGAAGATCGGCCCGAGCAGGAAGGGCCGCCAGACGATGTCCACTTTTCGTTCTCTGGCCAGGCCGTCGATCCGGAGTGCGGCCAGATAGGAGTAGGTGGAGGCGAATTCGTACCAGAAATCGAGTTTTGGACGCATTGTGTTTGGGCTGTCCATCAGTATAGTGCCGGCGATTTTCACGGGAACGGATTACATCATGTCCAAACGCGGCAGCGTCAAGAAGGTCGTGCTCGCTTATTCCGGCGGCCTCGACACCTCGATCATCCTCAAATGGCTGCAGACCGAATATGGCGCGGAGGTCGTGACCTTCACCGCCGATCTGGGCCAAGGCGGCGAGATCGAGCCGGCGCGCGAAAAAGCGCAGCGGATGGGCATCAAGGAGATCTTCATCGAGGATGTGCGCGAAGAATTCATCCGCGACTTCGTCTTCCCGATGTTCCGCGCCAATGCGCTTTATGAGGGCGTCTATCTGCTCGGCACCTCGATCGCCCGGCCGCTCATCGCCAAGCGCCTGATCGAGATCGCCAAGGAAACCGGCGCCGATGCCGTCGCCCATGGCGCCACCGGCAAGGGTAATGACCAGGTGCGCTTCGAGCTGACCGCCTATGCGCTCAACCCGGACATCAAGGTCATCGCGCCCTGGCGCGAATGGGAGTTCAAGAGCCGCACCGATCTCATCGACTTCGCCGAGAAGCACCAGATCCAGGTGACCAAGGACAAACGCGGCGAGGCGCCGTTCTCGGTCGACGCCAATCTGCTGCACTCCTCCTCGGAAGGCAAAGTGCTGGAGGATCCGTGGGTCGAGCCGCCTCCTTACGTCTATCAGCGCACCATCTCGCCGGAAGAGGCGCCCGACAAGCCGACCGAAATCGAGATCGAGTTCAAGAAGGGCGATCCCATCGCGCTCAATGGCAAAGCCATGTCGCCGGCGACGTTGTTTACCGCGCTCAACGATTTCGGCCGTGACAACGGCATCGGCCGGCTCGACCTGGTCGAGAACCGTTTCGTCGGCATGAAGTCGCGTGGCGTTTATGAAACGCCGGGCGGCACCATCCTGCATGTGGCGCATCGCGCGATCGAATCGATCACGCTCGATCGCGAGGCGGCGCATCTCAAAGACAGCTTCATGCCGCGTTATGCCGAGCTCATCTATTACGGCTTCTGGTTCGCGCCCGAGCGCGAGATGCTGCAGGCGATGATCGATAAGAGCCAGGAGAATGTCGAAGGCGCGGTGAGGCTCAAGCTCTATAAGGGCAATGTCATCGTCACCGGACGTAAGTCTCCGAAGTCGCTCTACTCCAATGAGCTCGTCACTTTCGAAGACGATCGCGGCGCCTATGACCAGAAGGACGCGGCCGGCTTCATTCGCCTGAATGCGTTGCGACTGCGCACGCTGGCGGCGCGCAAGCGGCTGGGCTGAGCGCTACCGCGCCGGTTACTTGCTTCCACATTTCGGCTTAGCCGAAAGTCGCATGGCCGGGCCAAGCTGCCCGGCCATTGGCTTTTTTGGCCCTAACCTGCGCGTCAGCTGAATACCCCTGGAAAGCCTGCGTCAGAGGGTGTTGACAACGCCTGTGCGACTGCACACTTATCGATGTCCTGATTTTGCCATAAGATCACCTCGCCTCGGCCTTTCTGGGACACACATATGCATATTCACGCCGCGCCTCTGACGCGCCTCGCCGTCGCCCTGTCATTCCTGTGGGCGGCCGCCGTCCCCGTTTTGGCCCAGACGCCACCGCCGCCAACCGTCACCGTGGCCAAGCCGCTCACCCGCGAAATCGTCGAGGATGACGAGTTCATCGGCCGCTTCGAGGCGGTGGACGAGGTCACGGTCCGGGCCCGGGTCGGGGGCTATCTCGACAAGGTGCATTTCCGGGACGGCTCGATCGTCAAGCAGGGCGACCTGCTGTTCACCATCGACCAGCGGCCCTTCCAGACCGCCCTCGACGAGGCCAAAGCGCGGCTCGACGTCGCCCAGACGCAGGTCACCTTCACCGAAAGCCAGTTCCGCCGGGCCGAAAAGCTCTCCGAAACGGGCAATATTCCGATCTCCACACTCGATGACCGGCGGCGTGAATATCTGGCGGCGCTCGCCGAAGTCCAAGGGGCCAAGGCCACGGTGCTGCGCGCCGAGCTCGATCTCGAATATACCGAAATCAAAGCGCCGCTCTCCGGGCGCATCGACCGCCGCCTCGTCTCGGTCGGCAATCTGGTCCAAGCCGACCAGACGGCACTCACCACCGTCGTCTCGCTCGACCCGATCAATTTCTATTTCGACGTCGATGAGCGGCAGTTCCTGGCCTATGCCCGCGATGCACGGTCGCGCAATGCGAGCCTGCAGGAAGGGGCGGGCGGCATCGACGTCACCATCCGCCTGTCGGACGCCACCGAATCTCCGGTCGCCGGCAAGCTCGACTTCGCCGAGAACCGCATCGATCAAGCCACCGGCACGATGCGCATCCGCGCCCAGGTCCCCAATAAGGATTTCATCCTGCAGCCGGGCCTGTTCGGCCGCGTCAACATGCCGGGCTCGCTGCCCTATAAGGGCATCCTCGTCCCCGACGAGGCGATCGGCGCCGATCAGGACCGCCGCATCGTTTATGTGGTCGATGCCGAAAACAAGGTCGCCGCCAAGCCGATCCGCATCGGCCCGAAGAACTATGGCTATCGCGTCGTGCGCGAAGGGCTCACCGGCGATGAGACCATCATCATCAACGGCCTGATGCGCGTGCGTCCTGGCGTCACCGTCAAGCCCGAGCTTGTCGTGCTGCCCGAGCAGGCGGGTGGAGCCGCCCAATGAGATTTTCACATTTCTTCGTCGACCGTCCGATCTTCGCGACGGTCCTGTCGCTCGTTCTCCTGATCGTCGGCGGCATCGCCTATACGCAACTGCCGATCGCGCAATATCCCGAAATCGCACCGCCCACCATCGTGGTGCGCGCCAGCTATCCGGGCGCCGATGCCGATACCGTCGCCAAGACGGTCGCCACGCCGATCGAGCAGGAAATCAACGGCGTCGAGGGCATGCTTTACATGTCCTCCTATTCGACCGCCGACGGCGCGATGACGCTGACCATCACCTTCAAGCTCGGCACCGATCTCGACCAGGCGCAGGTGCTGGTGCAGAACCGCGTGTCGATCGCCGAGCCCAGATTGCCGGAAGAAGTGCGCCGCCTCGGCGTCGTCACCGCCAAAAGCTCGCCCGACCTGATGATGGTCGTGCATATGCTCTCGCCCGACGAGACCTATGACCAGCTCTATGTCTCGAACTATGCCCGCTCCAGGGTGCGCGACGTGCTCCTTCGCCTCGACGGCGTCGGCGACCTCATCATCTTCGGCGAGCGCGAATATTCGCTGCGCATCTGGCTCGATCCCGACAAGCTCACCGCCTATGGCATGACTGCGGCCGACGTCGTCCAGGCGCTGCGCGAGCAGAATGTGCAGGTCTCGGGTGGCTCGATCGGGGCACCGCCCAATCCGGGCGACAATGCCTTCCAATATACGGTGACGACGCAGGGCCGTTTCGAGGATGCCCGCCAGTTCCGCTACATCATCGTCAAGTCGACCGACGCTGGCCGTCTGATCGAGCTGCAGGACGTGGCGCGCATCGAGCTCGGCGCCAAGGACTATGTCACCAATTCCTATCTGAGCGGTAAGCCTGCGGTGGCGCTCGGCATCTTCCAGCGCCCCGGCACCAATGCGCTCGCCTCGGCGGATGAGATCATGGCGACGATGGAGCGGCTCAAGGCCGACTTCCCGCCCGGCCTCGCTTATCAGATCGTCTACAACCCGACCGAATTCATCTCGGAATCGATCGACGAGGTCTACAAGACGATCATCGAGGCGGCCATCCTGGTCGTCATCGTCGTGCTCGTCTTCCTGCAGTCCTGGCGCACCGCCATCGTGCCGATCGTCGCCATCCCGGTGTCGCTCATCGGCACCTTCGCCGTGCTCTATGCCTTCGGCTTCTCGCTCAATATGCTGACCTTGTTCGGCCTGGTGCTCGCCATCGGCATCGTGGTCGACGACGCCATCGTGGTCGTCGAGAATGTCGAGCGTAATATCGGGCTCGGATTCGATCCGGCGACGGCGGCGCACCGAACCATGAACGAGGTGGGCGCGGCGGTCATCGCCATCTCGCTCGTCCTCATCGCGGTCTTCGTGCCGACCGCCTTCATCCCCGGCATTTCAGGCCAGTTCTATCTGCAATTCGCCATCACCATCGCGGTGGCGACGGTGATCTCGGCGATCAACTCGCTGACCTTGTCGCCGGCACTCGCCGCGCTTCTGTTCCGGCCGCACAGCCACACCCAGCCGCGTTTCATCGTGACGCGCTGGATCAATGCCGCGGCCAATGGCTTTAACCGCGGCTTCGACTGGGTGTCGGAGCTCTATGGCAAGATCGTGCGTTTCCTGGTCGGCAAATGGCTGGCGCTCATCGGCATGCTGGCGATCTTCGCCGGCCTCATGGTGGCGACGGTCTATGCCTTGCAGACGACGCCGCGCGGCTTCATTCCGACCATGGATCAGGGCTATGCCATCGTGGTGGTCCAGCTGCCGGAAGGCGCCTCGCTGGCGCGCACCGACCAGGTGATCCAGCGTGCCTCGAAGATCATCGCCACGACGCCCGGCGTCACCGATGCGGTCGCCTTTGCCGGCTTCTCGGGCGCCACCTTCACCAACGCGTCGAATTCGGGCGTCGTCTTCGCACGCTTTGATTCCTTCGAGAACCGCCTGAAGGAAGGTCATAACGCCAATGCCATCATCGGCGCCCTCTATGGCCGCCTGCAGGAGATCCAGGAGGCCTTCATCATCGCCGTGCCGCCGCCGCCGATTCGCGGCATCGGCAATTCCGGCGGCTTCAAGATCCAGCTGCAGGAGCGCGACAGCGCCGATGTGCGCCGTGTCCTGGGGCTCGCTTACGGCATGATGCAGCAGGCGAACCAGACGCCCGGCCTCACCGGTGTCTATACGACCTTCTCGGCGTCGAGCCCGCAGCTCTTCCTCGAGATCGACCGCGACAAGGCCCGCATGCTGAATGTGCCGATCCCCAATATCTTCGACACGCTGTCGATCAATCTCGGCACTTCCTATGTGAACGACTTCAACGCCTTCGGCCGCGTCTATCAGGTGCGCGCCCAGGCCGATCAGGCGCATAGGCTCGAGCGTGACGACATATTGCGGCTCAAGGTGCGCTCGGCGACCGGGGCATTGGTGCCGATGGGCACGCTCGTCGCCATTCGCGATGTGACCGGCCCCTCGCTTATCCAGCGCTACAATATGTATGTGTCGGTGCCGCTGCAGGGCAATGCCGCGCCCGGTGTGTCGACCACGACCGCGCTGGATCTGATGGAGGGCCTCGCCGCCAAGACGCTGCCGCAAGGCACCTCCTTCGAGTGGACGGAGCTGTCGCTGCAGGAACGCCAGACCGGCAATACCGCCATCTTCATCTTCGGCCTGTCGGTGCTGTTCGTCTTCCTGGCGCTGGCAGCGCAATATGAAAGCTGGGTGCTGCCTTTCGCCATCATCCTGATCGTACCGTTGAGCATCCTGGCGGCACTGGTCGGTGTCAACTTGCGCGGCCTCGACAACAACATCCTGACCCAGATCGGCCTCATCGTGCTCATCGGCCTCGCCGCCAAGAACGCGATCCTGATCGTCGAATTCGCGCGCCAGGCGGAAGAACGCGGGGCGAATGCGGTCGATGCGGTGGTCGAGGCATGTCGCCTGCGCCTGCGGCCGATCCTGATGACGGCCTTCGCCTTCATCCTCGGCGTCGTGCCCTTGATGCTGGCGACCGGCCCGGGTGCCGAGATGCGTGAATCGCTCGGCACCGCGGTGTTCTCCGGCATGCTCGGCGTCACCTTCTTCGGCCTGTTCCTCACCCCCGTCTTCTTCGTGGCGCTGCGCAAGGTCTTCCCCTATCGCGTCGCCTCGCGGCCGACCTATTCCGAAGCGGTTGCGACCGACAATAAGATTTAGGCGGACTTCTCGGACAAAGCGAAGCATGGCACATTGACATCAGCCCGGAAGGCTTTCGGCTTTCCGGGCTGAAACTTTGAGAGAGGGAGGACGTGCCGCATGTATGATGGACCGGTCATCGATCCGCATCACCATTTGTGGGATTACGGCATGGGCAAGCATCGCTGGCTCATGCCCGTCGAGGGCGCGGTCGAGGCGCTGGGCGGACTGGAGCCGTTGCGGCGCAATTATCTGGTCGCCGACTACCTCAAGGATTCCGCCGGCCACAACGTCGTCGGCACCGTCCATATCGAGGCGCTCTGGCAGGAAGACGATGCGATCGGCGAGACCTTGTGGCTCGAGGGCCTCGACAAATCACAAGGCGTGGCTCTGCGTTATGTGGCGCGGGCGCCGCTCGGCACGCCGGAAGCGCGCGACGTCATCGCCAGGCAGGCGGCGGTCAAACGCGTCGTCGGCTTGAGGGGCATATTGAGCCATCATCCGACACAGCCGCAGAAGAGCTTCATCAAGCGGGCCGATCTCGGCTACGACGAGGACTGGCGGCGCGATGTCGGGCTTCTCGGCGAGGCGGGCCTGCATCTCGAATTGATGGCCTATCCCTATCAGGCGCAGGCCGTGTTCGACATCGCGCAGGCCTTTCCCAAACTGCAGATCATCGTCAATCACTGCGCCAGCCCGATCGACCGCGACGAAGCCGGCATGCGGCGCTGGCGCGACGGCCTCGCGCTCATGGCGTCGCGCCCGAATATCGCACTGAAAATCTCCAATCCCGGCGCCTATGACCCACAATGGACGCCGCAAAGCATCCAGGCCGTGGTGCGGGATTGTCTCAAGGCCTTCGGCACTGAGCGCGCGATGTTCGGCACGGATTTCCCGGTCGCCGATCTGCAGATGTCATTCTCGGAGATCTACACGAACTTCAAGCAGGCGGTAGCGCATCTGCTGACGCCTGAGCAGCGAGCTTTGTTCCATGACAATGCGCGCCGCTTCTATCGCTTCGACTAGATCTCCATTGCTCTGTCCATTGCGGCAAGCGCCAATTCGGCATGCTCCCGGTTGAAGGGCAGAGGCGGCCTGACCTTCAGGACATTGCCGTAGGGCCCGTCGATGCCGACCAGCACGCCCAACTCGCGCAAGCGGTTGGTGATGCGTTTTGCTTCCGGTGCCGAGGGTGCGCGTGTGGCTTGATCGGCGACGATGTCGACGCCGGTCATCAGCCCACTGCCGCGTACATCGCCGATCATCTGGTGGCGTTGCGCGAGCGCCTTGATGCCGGCGCGGAAGAAGTCGCCGGTTTCGCGCGCTTTACGCTGCAGCTCGTCGCGCTCGATGACGGTCAAGGTGGCGAGCGCCGCCGCGGCCGACACCGGATTGCCGCCGAAGGTCGAGAAGAAATCGACGCGGCCGGTGAAGCTGGCGAGGATGTCCTCGCGCGTGACGGCGAGGCCGACCGGATGGCCATTGGCCATCGGCTTGCCCATGGTGACGATGTCGGGAACGATGCCCTGCGCGGCAAAGCCCCAGAAGGCTGCGCCCATGCGGCCGAAGCCCGGCTGGACCTCATCGGCGATGATGATGCCGCCGGCGGCGCGGACCTTCTCCGCCACCTGCGCCAGCCAGCCCTTCGGCACGTCGAGAATGCCATGTGCCGTATGAGCGGAATCGATCATCAAGGCGGCGGGCCGATGGCCACGCTGCGCTAAAGCCGCGATGACCCGGTCGGCATCCGCGGCATAGGCCGTCGCCGCATCGGGATGATCCTCACGGAAGCGCCCGCGATAGATATCGGGCGGCTCCAGCGCCTCGACATGCGGCGGCGAGGGGATGGCGAGCGGTCCGCTGTAAGGCGATAGTGCGGCGATTGCATCCGATATGCCGTGATAGGCGTTGGCGATGATGATGGCGCCCGAATTGCCGGTGACCGCCTTGGCGATGCGCCAGGCCGCGTCATTGGCCTCGCTGCCGCTGTTCACGAACAGGCATTTGTCGAGGCCCTTCGGCATGGTGCGGGTGATGCGCTCGGCATAGGCGACCACCGTTTCATGCAGATAACGCGTGTTGGAGCAGATCTGGCTCGCCTGGCGGGCGACGGCCTCGACGACCTCGGGATGCGCATGGCCGACCGAGGGCACGTTGTTATAGACATCGAGCAGGCGGGTGCCGTCGGGCTCCCATAGGAAGACGCCGTCACCCTTCACAGCATGGACAGGCTTTGCGTAGGACAGTTCGAGATTGCGGCCCATCACCGCGCGGCGGCGCTTGACGAGCGCTTCCGTCTCGACAGCATCGAGGCGCGCAGCGCGGAAGGCGGCCAGGGCTTTGTCCGGTCCGATCTCGGTCAGCTCCGCGAGGATCGGACCATTGATCGCGCAATAGGCATCGAGCTTCGCCGCAGCTTCCGGATCATGCCTGGTGCGCCAGCCATGAATGGCGAGCGTCACCGCATGGCGCGCCTGGATCGTGTCATAGAGAAGCGCATAGTCGGCGTCTTCCAGCGGTGTGACGCTGCTATAGCCCGCGAGCACGCGCGTCGCGGCCTCGAGCGGTGACAGGTCCACGCCTTGCGTCTCGGCCATGGGTATGGCGAGATCGAAGAGCAGCGGCCCATGGATCATGTCGCCGAAATCGAGAAGGCCGGTGACCTTGCCGCGCGCATGATCGACCAGCAGATTGCCGGGATGGCAGTCGTGATGGATCACCTGGCTGCGCAGGCGCTGAAGCTGAGGCTCAAGTGCGATGAAGCGGTCGAGCGCTTTCTCCACGATCCCACGCATCTGACGATCGGCAATGAGAGGTGTATGCGGGCGCAAGGAGGCCGCCTGGCGCGGGTCCCAGGCGATGCGCCGGCCGGCGGCGCCGTGGAAAAAGCCGCGCAAAGCGAGGCCGAGGCGGGCGACGACGCGGCCGATCTCGGTCAGAAGCGGAGGCGCCGCCGGTGTGCCTTCCAGCATCTCGCCGGGCAGGAAAGACAAAGCGTAGACGGCATAAAGCTCGCCTTGCGGGCCCTCCACCTGCGCCAGATGTTCTCCGTTACGCGTTTTGATGAGGCGCGGCACTGGCAAAGAGGGATCAATCCGCGCCACGTGCTGCAAGGCCGAGAGCTGCAGGTCGACGACCTGCGGGTCTTCCTGGCCGTCGACGATCTTCAGGAGAATGTCCTGGCCGCCGGGCGCGGTGATGTGAAAATTCTGATCGCGTTCGCCATAGAGGAGGCGAGGGGTTCCCTCGCGGGCGAAGACTTCCCGGGCGATCCGGGCGGCATGTTCCTCAGAAATGCGTGGCGGCCGGCCGGCCAGGGCGGTCAAATTGAGTTCCGCCGATCCTCTTTCATCTTTCGCCACGCTGCTCCACTACAGTTATTCGACAAGGGGTTCCCGATCACACTATCGCGACTTCGGCTTCGATTTCCACTGGGATGTTGAAGGGCAGCTCCGCCATGCCGACGGCACTCCTCGCATGGGCGCCGATATCGGGGCCGAAGACATCGAGGATCAGATCGGAGAAACCGTTGATGACGCTGGGTTGGCTGGTGAATCCTGGCGCCGAATTGACCATGCCGAAGACCCTTGTCCAGGCGGCGACGCGGTCGAGATCGTCCAAGGCACGCGCAAGACTGCCCAGCATGGCCAAAGCGGTGAGGCGCGCCGCTAGATAGGCTTCATCCACGGTCAGGTCGCGCCCCACTTTGCCCAAGGGACCGGCGATCGAGCCGTCCTCCTGGGTCGGTGCGTGGCCTGAGATAAAGGCCCTGGTACCTAAGACTCTGACGAACTGGAACGGCAGCACGACACCCGGCGGTCCCTTGACCGGACCGGGCAGTTTCAGGCCCAGCTTCGCCAGGCGCTCTTCGACCTTGGCCATAATCATTCTCCCGAGGTGCTTGATTCAGGCATGTTTATCCGGGAATATCGATCTGATGAAAAGAACAAGCCAGGGAGATAAGTCATGAAACTCAGATTATTCTCGGCCGCGTGTCTACTCGCAGTGCTTTCAGTTCCGTCGCTGGCGGACGACGTCACCGTCGTCTCCTGGGGCGGCGCCTATCAGGACAGTGTCCGCAAGGCGTTTTTCGAACCCTTCATGAAGGAAGCGGGCGACAAGGTCGTCGAAGAGGAATTCAACGGCGAAATCGCCAAAGTCCGCGCCATGGTCGAATCCGGCAATGTCACCTGGGATGTGGTGGAAAACGACTCCATGACCACCCTCGCCGCCTGCGCCGAAGGCATCGTCGAGAAGATCGACTGGGACAAGCTCGGGCTGAAGCGTGACGATTTCATCAGCGCCGATGCGAGCGAATGCGTCGTGCCGAGCATTCTCTATTCGACCGTGCTCGCGTATGACACGTCCAAAGTGAAGGAAGCGCCGACCTCGATCGCGGCCTTCTATGACCTCGAGAAATATCCGGGCAAGCGCGGCCTGCAGAAGTCGCCCTTCATCAATCTTGAATGGGCGCTGATCGCCGACGGCGTCGACGTCAAGGACGTGTATAATGTGCTGTCGACGCCCGAGGGTGTCGATCGCGCTTTCGCCAAGCTCGACACGATCAAGAAGGATGTCGTGTGGTGGGAGGCCGGCGCCCAGCCGCCGCAACTCCTCGCCGACGGCCAGGTGGTTCTTACCTCGGCCTGGAACGGCCGCATCTACAAGGCCGTGCATGAGGACAAGAAGCCATTCGCCGTCCTGTGGGATCACCAGGCGCTCGACTGGCAGGGCTGGAATGTCGTCAAGGGCTCCAAGCATCGCGACACGGCGTACAAGTTCATCGCCTTCGCCGGCCGCGCCGACCGTCAGGCCGACCAGACGAACTACATCTCCTATGGCCCGGGCAATAAGAACGCGATCGCCAATACCAATCCCAAGATCACGCCCGATCTGCCCACCAATCCGGACAACATGAAGACCGGTTTCATCGTCAATGCGAAATTCTGGGGCGACAATCTCGACGCATTGCGTGAGCGCTTCAATGTCTGGGTGGCGCAATAAACACCATGGATAGCGGGGGCTGAAACGCCCCCGCGATCTCGAAATGGCTGACGAATGACTGAGACCGTCGCGACGGCGCCAGGGCTACCGTGGCAATTCGCTGCTGCCGAGCGGCGCGGCCATCTGCGCGCGGCGGTTCTCATTCTGCCCTTGCTGCTATTCGTCGTCGTCACCTTCGCGGCACCCGTCATCTATCTGCTGTCGCGCGCCATCTATGATCCGAGCGTGGCGCAGACGCTTCCCACGACTTTGCAGGCCTTGCAGAATTGGGACGGCAAGGATCTTCCCGACGAAGCAACCTATGCGGCGCTGGTGGCAGATTTCAAGAAAGTCGCCGAAACCAACAGCGCCGCCCTCGTCGGCAAAAGGCTGAATTACGAAATCTCCGGTGTGCGCAGCAAGGTCATCGCCGCGGCGAACAAGGCCACGGAGATGACGGCGCCGCCCTATAAGGATCAACTCATCGCGCTCGACAAGATGTGGGGCGACCGGCTGATCTGGGCCAAGATCAAGCAGGCGGGACGCTCCTATACCGATTTCTACCTGCTGCGCTCGCTCGACCTCGAACGTAATGTCGACAACAACATCGTGCCGGTCGCCAAGTCGCAGGCGGTCTATATCAATGTCCTCCTGCGCACC
This sequence comes from Taklimakanibacter albus, assembly GCF_016595235.1. Classification (GTDB taxonomy): domain Bacteria; phylum Pseudomonadota; class Alphaproteobacteria; order Rhizobiales; family Aestuariivirgaceae; genus Taklimakanibacter; species Taklimakanibacter albus. Next base: position 214,998 of record NZ_JAENHL010000003.1, read on the forward strand.
TTCTATATCAGCGCGCTGGTGACGCTGATCACCCTGGCGCTCGCTTATCCCGTCGCCTTCATGCTGGCCCATGCGCCGGAGCGGCTCGCCAATCTCCTGCTCATCTTCATCCTGGTGCCGTTCTGGACATCGCTATTGGTGCGCACGACGGCGTGGTTCGTGCTGCTCCAGGACAATGGCCCGGTCAATAATCTCATCCAGTTCCTGCATCTATCCGACGGGCCATTCAAGCTGATCTTCAGCCGCTTCGGCACGGTGACGGCGATGGTGCATATCCAGCTGCCCTTCACGCTTCTGCCGATCTATGGCGTGATGAAGGGCATATCGCCGTCCTATATGCGCGCCGCGCGCTCGCTCGGCGGCGGACCGCTCTATTCCTTCTTCCGCGTCTACCTGCCGTTGACGCTGCCGGGCATCGGCGCCGGCTGCCTGCTCACCTTCATCCTCTGCCTCGGCTATTACATCACCCCGGCGCTGGTCGGCGGCGCATCGGACCAGATGGTCTCGGGCGTCATCGCCTCGGCCATGAACCAGGAGAACAATTGGGGCAAAGCGAGCGCGCTCAGCCTGATCCTGCTCTTCGCCACCTTCGTCCTGTTCTTCATCTACAATCGCATCGTCGGCATCGACAAAGTGAAGCTCGGCTAACCCATGCTGAAACCCGCCCCCTATGCCATGCCGATCGAAAAGGCGCTGTTCTATGGCGGCTGGATCTTCACTGCGCTGGTGCTTCTGTTCCTGATCGCGCCGATCCTCGCCATCGTGCCACTCTCCTTCAATGCCGAGCCCTATTTCACCTATCCGATGCCCGGTCTGTCGCTCAGATGGTATGAGGATTTCTTCGGCAATGAGCGCTGGACCGGCGCTCTGTTCCTCAGCATCAAGCTCGCCATCACGGTCACCATCGTGTCGACGGCGCTCGGCACCATGGCGGCGCTCGGCCTGTCTCGCGCGCATCTGCCGGCGCGCAGCGTGATCCTCGGTATATTGCTGCTGCCGATGATCGTGCCGGTGATCGTCGTCGCGGTCGCGGTCTTCATGTCCTTCGGCTATTTCGGATTGATCGGCACCTTCACCGGCCTGGCGCTGGCCCATACGGCGCTCGCCACGCCTTTCGTGGTGATCGCGGTGACCTCGACACTCACCAATTTCGACTGGAGCCTACAGCGCGCCGCGCAGGGGCTTGGTGCTGCGCCCGTCACCGTATTCCGACGGGTGATCCTGCCGCTCATCCTGCCGGGCGTGATCTCCGGCGCGCTCTTCGCCTTCGTGACCTCTTTCGATGAGGTCGTGGTGGCGCTGTTCCTGTCGAGCGCCGAGCAGCGCACGCTGCCGAAGCAGATGTTCAGCGGCATCCGCGAGATGATCAGCCCGACGATCACCGCGGCGGCGACGGTTCAGGTGATACTGTCGATCTGCCTGCTCATCGGCGTCGAATTGCTGCGGCGCCGGTCGGAAAGGCTCAGGGGTATTACGTAAAATCAGGCGTCGTCGAGCGCCCGGCAATCCTCCGCCGACCAGCCGATCTTGACCTTCATCCCTTCCTTGAGATTGGGGCGGTCGGTGTTGTTGGGGATCTTCACGATAAAATCGGTCTGATCCGCCACCTTCAGCCGGGTGCGGACATGATCGCCGAGATAGATGATCTCTTCGATGTTGCCATCGACGACGTTGGTGGCCCCATTGACCGCCGGATTGATCTTCACCCGCTCCGGGCGCAGCGACAGCAAAGTGCGGTCGCCTTTCCGCGCCACTTTCACGGCGGAGGCGTTGATAAGCTCGCCGGAGGATAGCCGCACGGCGCAGGAATTGCCGCTGCCTATGTCCTCGACGACGCCGCGCAAACGGTTGTTCTCGCCGATGAACTGGGCGACGAAGGAATTCTGCGGCCGCTCATAGAGCTCGGCCGGGGTCGAGAGCTGCTGGATGACGCCGTCATTGAAGACGGCGATGCGGTCCGACATGGTGAGCGCTTCACCCTGGTCGTGGGTGACATAGACGACGGTGATGCCGAGCCGGTCATGCAGATGGCGGATCTCATATTGCATCTGCTCGCGCAGCTGCTTGTCGAGCGCGCCCAAGGGCTCGTCCATCAGCACCAGATCGGGATCGAAAACCAGAGCGCGGGCGACCGCCACGCGTTGCTGCTGGCCGCCCGACAGCTGGGCCGGCCGGCGGGCGCCGAAGCCCGGCAACTCCACCATTTCGAGGGCGGTTTTCACCCGGCGCTCGATCTCCGCCTTGTCCATGCGGCGGACCTGGAGCGGGAAAGCGAGGTTTTCGTTGACCGTCATATGCGGGAAGAGGGCATAATTCTGGAAGACCATGCCGATGCCGCGCCGGTGCGGCGGCATTCCGCTGATGGGCTGGCCGTTGAGATAGATTTCGCCGCTGGTAGCCGCCTCGAAGCCGGCGAGCATCAGAAGCGTCGTCGTCTTGCCCGACCCCGACGGGCCCAGCATGGTGACGAATTCGCCCTTGGCGATATCCAGATTGAGATTTTTGACGACCAATGTCTTGCCGTCATAGCTCTTCTGGACGTCCACGAAGCGAACCATCGGGTCGCCGGGCTTTGAGGCCTTTGCGGTCAAACTCCCTCCCTCATTTGTTCTTTTTCTTTGCAGGCCAAAGGATATTCCGCCCCCGCCAAAAGGCAAGGGCGCTCTGAGCATCGGTCCCGCGCTCAGGAAATGTAACCGGACAATTTAGGTTATTTCATTCCGTTCCGCTCCGGTTCCGTGGGTAACCTCCAGGAAACCAGTATTCATGGAGCTCGACCGATGACGTTGCGATTTTCACGACGCGGAGTGCTGACCGCCGGTTTAGGCGCCGCCGGTTTGGCGCTCGCCGCGGCCTCAGGGCCCGTGCGGGCTGAAACCAAGACGGTCCGCATCGGCATCCAGAAATATGGCACGCTCATCCTGCTCAAAGGCAAGGGCGCGCTCGAAAAGGCGCTCGAACCCTTGGGCTACAGTGTCAGCTGGACCGAGTTCCCGGCGGGCCCGCAGCTTCTCGAGGGGTTGAATGTGGGCGCCATCGATTTCGGCTCGACCGGCGAGGCGCCGCCGATCTTCGCGCAGGCCGCCGGAGCGCCGCTCTTCTATGTGGCGCATGAGCCGCCGGCGCCACGCGGCGAGGCGATCCTGGTGCCGAAGGACAGCCCGATCCAGTCGGTGAGCGATCTCAAGGGCAAGAAGGTTGCCCTGAACAAGGGCTCGAATGTCCATTATCTGCTGGTCAAGGCGCTCGAGCAGGCCCAAGTCGCCTATAAGGACATCGAGACCAAGTTCCTGCCGCCCGCCGATGCGCGCGCCGCCTTCGAGCAGGGCTCGGTCGATGCCTGGGTCATCTGGGATCCGTTCCAGGCTGCCGCCGAGGCGGCGACCGGGGCGCGCACGCTCGTCAATGGCGAGGGGCTCGTCGCCAATCATCAGTTCTACCTCGGTACGCGCGATTTCGTGTCGGCGCATGCGCAGGCGCTCGATGTCGTGATCGCCGAGATCGGCAAGCTCGACGCCTGGGCCAATGGCAATACGGATGCGGTCGCCGATCAGCTGTCGGCGAGTGTCGGTATTCCGGCCCCCGTGCTCAAGGTCGCGCTCGAACGGCAGACTTTCGGCGTCAAGCCGATCAGTGCCGAGGTCGTCGCGCAGCAACAGCAGATCGCCGATGCGTTCCACAAGCTCGGGCTGATCCCCAAGGCGATCTCGATCGCCGAGGCGGTGCCGAAAATCACCTGATCGCCCGTGACGCTGAACAAGATCCTCGACAAAGCGCTCACCTGGCTCGTGCCGGTGGCCATCCTGGTGTTGTGGGAGGTGAGCGCCCGCAGCGGCATTCTTGCCGCCAGACTCCTGCCGGCGCCGAGCTCGGTGGCGCTTGCTTTCATCGCAACGCTGCGCGACGGCTCGCTGTGGGCCAATACGCTGATCAGTGGCGAGCGGGCGCTGAAAGGCCTCGCCATCGGCGGCATTCTCGGCTTCCTGCTCGGCATGCTCAACGGCCTGTGGCCGCCGGCCGAGAAGCTTCTCGATTCGAGCATGCAGATGCTGCGCAACGTGCCGCATCTGGCGATCATCCCGCTCGTCATCCTGTGGTTCGGGATCGACGAGGCGGCGAAGATCTTCCTGGTGACGATCGGCGTCCTCTTCCCGATCTATCTCAACACCTATCACGGGGTGCGCACTGTCGATCGTGGACTGATCGAGATGGGGCGCGTCTATGGGCTGAAGCCTACGGCCCTGTTGTGGCGGATCATCCTGCCGGGGGCACTGCCCTCCATCCTGGTGGGCTTACGTTACGCGCTCGGCATCATGTGGCTCACCCTCATCGTGGCGGAGACGATCTCGGCGTCCTCAGGGCTCGGCTACATGACGATGAATGCGCGCGAATTCATGCAGACCGACATCGTGCTGCTCGGCATCATCGTCTATGCGCTGCTGGGCAAGCTCGCCGATGTGGCGACCCGCTGGATCGAGAAGCGTGCGCTCGCCTGGCATCCGAGCTATCAGGAAAATGCGGGGGCGGCGATATGAACAGCGTCGCCCAGCTCAAGCTGAAGCGGCTCGAGCCTCCTGACGAAGAAGAGTTCGCCACCCCGGTCGCAGAGCGGGAGTCGGCCCTCGGTCTTCCCGTCACGCTCAATAAGATCTCGAAGCGCTTCGGCGGGCGCAGCGTCCTCAACACGCTTTCGCTGTCGATCGAGGCTTCCGAATTCGTCGCCGTCGTCGGGCGCTCCGGCTGCGGCAAGACGACCTTGCTCCGGCTGATCACCGGCCTCGATCCGGTCTCGGACGGGCATCTCGCCATTGCCGGCGACGAGGTGCGTGGTCTCCAGGGACGCGTTCGCCTCCTCTTCCAGGATGCCCGGCTTCTGATGTGGCAGCGGGTGTTGAACAATGTCGGCATTTCCCGCGACACCGGGTGGCGCGAGACGGCCAAACAGGCCTTGCAGGATGTTGGTCTCGCGGATCGCGCCCAGGACTGGCCGGCGGTGCTGTCGGGCGGGCAGAAGCAGCGCGTGGCGCTGGCGCGGGCACTGGTCAGCCGGCCGGGTGTACTGCTCCTCGATGAACCTTTCGGCGCGCTCGATGCGCTGACGCGTGCCGAAATGCATGAGCTCCTCATCCGTATCTGGAGCGCGCATCGCTTCACCACGATCCTCATCACCCATGATGTCGCCGAAGCCGTTACCTTGGCGGACCGCATCATCGTGCTGCGTGACGGCAATGTCGCGCTCGATCAGAAGGTCGACCTGCCGCGTCATCGGCGCTCCGGCGCCGAGGCGGCGCGGTTGCAGAACATCGTGCTCGGTCACGTCTGACAGTTCTCTTGCCGGCCGGGTCAAATAAAACTCAATTGTCGTCAGCGCCGCTCTTTGCATGAATGTTTCACCCTTTCAACAATGAGGACGTGCGATGACCAAAGACAATGAGACGCTTCTCACCCTTGCGGCCGCCCGCAAATTCAACCGGCGGAGCTTCACCAAAGCGGCACTCGCCGCCAGCGCCCTGATCGCTACAGGACCGGCCTATGTCCGGTCGGCGCTTTCCTCCTCGGGCGAGCTCAATCTTCTCAACTGGTCGGATGAATTTCCCGATCCGGTAATCCCGGAATTCGAGAAGGCGACTGGCATCAAGGTGAATTCGACGCCCTTTTCGCAGAATGAAGAGCAGATCAACAAATTGCAGGCGACTCAGGGCGAAGGCTTCGACCTGGTCCAGCCGACGCGCGACCGCGCACCGCAATTCAAGGATCTCGACGTGCTGGCGCCGCTCGACACCAAGAAGCTCAAGAATGTCGGCAATGTGCTGGGCTCCTTCATCGAAAGCTCGTCCAGCATCTGGACCTGGGATGGCGGTCTCTATCATCTGCCGCATCTGTGGGGCACGGAAGCGATCTCCTGGCGCACCGACCAGTGGAAGGGCGATCCGACGGCGCTGAGTTATGGCGATCTGTGGGGCGAGGCGGTCAAAGGCCATGTCCAGGGCCGTCCGCATTCGCTCCTCGCCGGCGTCGGCCTCTGGCTCGACGGCAATGGCAAACTGCCGAGCAACCGGCTGCTCGACGCCTATAAGGACCCGGATGCCTTCAAGAAGATCTATGACGAGATCCTCAAAGTGGCGATCGAGCACAAGCCGTGGATCAAGCAGTTCTGGGATTCGGCCGACAACACCAAATCGGGCCTGCTCGAAAACGACGTGTGGATCGGGCTCACCTGGGACGGGCCGGCGCTCAGCCTGAAGAAGGACGGCAAGCCGGTGAACTACCAGGCGCCGAAAGAAGGCGCCATCACCTGGCTCGACGGCCTGTCGATCACCAAGGCGGCAAAAAACGCGGAGCAGGCCTATGCCTTCATCGACTTCCTGTACACGCCCGAAATCTCGGCCAAGCTGGCGGAAGGCTCCGGCTACAATCCAGTGGTCACCGGCGCCGATGCGCTGCTCTCCGATGTCGCCAAGCGCAACTTCCAGGAAGCTTTCCCGGGCGACGCCCTGAAGAAGCTCTGGCATCGCCCGCCCGAGCCGTCCTGGTTTGCCGAGCTTCGCACGCAATATGCCGGCAAGTTCCAGGCGGCCTGACGGCGCTTCGATAGACAAGGAAAACTCAAGATGGACGCATAGATTCCTCACTCCCCGCGCGGTGGTGAGTGCGTTATGTCGAATACCGTCTTGTGTAATCCTCTGACGACTTGCGCCCGGTGAAAACCGGGCGTTTCTTTTTTGTCGATTTGACCGGCGCTCCGGTGCGGTGCAGACTCGGGGTGAGGGGCAAGTCTTAGGCTAAAGAGGAACGATGCGGCCGCATCCCTGCGTTGTCGTCGGGCTCAGCGTCGACACTATCTCGCGCGTGCGAGAGGGTGACCGGCTGACTCTCGCCCCGGGGCCGCAGGCTCCGGGCGCTGTCGCGTGTTTTCATGGCGAGACCTGTATCGGTCATATACCGGCAAGCCGCGGCTGGGTTGCAAGCTCGCTTGCCGAGGGCGACAGCCATCAGGTCACGGTCACCGGCTTCGACACCGATGCCGAGGGGAAGCTGGCCCAGGTCGAAATCGCGGTCGCCATTTTGGGTGGCGATCGGCCGGAACGACCGCCGATCCGCTCGGTCATTTCCGAGATCGGTGATGAATTGCGCATCCTCGCCGTGGTCGGGGCGGCCGATGGCCGGCTCGCCCCTGCCGAGCGTGGCGTGATCGAGGAATTTGCCGCAGCGCGCGCGGCTGAGCTTCGTCTCGTGCCGGATGAGGGAGAGATCGCCCACGCGGTGCGCTGGGCGCGCCGGCATGTCCCCGACACGCTCGATGTCGCGGGGATCGTGCGCCGCCTGACGAAGGAACGCCCGGAAGCCCTGCCGCTCATCGAGGAGGCTTGCGCCGTCGTCGCCGAGGTCGATGGCCGCATCGCGCCCGAGGAGCGGCAATCGATGATCACGCTCCAGGCGCTGCTCGAGCAGGGCATGGCGGCGGCCAAAAAAGGCGGCGCCGGTGCCTAGATTGAACCGCCGCAAGTTCCTCCTGTCATCAGCTTCCGGATCACTGGCCTTCGCCATGCCGGCCATCAGCCATGCGGCCTCGCGCCCCGAGCTCAGTCATGGCATGCAAGCGGGCGATGTCGATGCCACATCGGGCATGATCTGGGCGCGCAGCGACCGGCCGGCAAGGCTTCATGTCCAGGTCGCCACCACCGAGAGCTTCAAGGATGCGGTCAGGGTGGCGAGCCTCGATGCGCGGCCGGCGCGCGATCTCACCGTGAAGCATCTGCTCGTCGACCTGCCGCCCGATCAGACCATCTTCTATCGCCTGCGCTTCGCCAATCTCTCCTATACCGGCACCAAGAGCCAGGCGCTCATCGGCCGCTTCCGCACCGCGCCGGTGAGCCGCCGCAATGTGCGCTTCGTCTGGTCGGGCGATACGGCCGGGCAAGGTTGGGGCATCAATACCGACGATGGCGGCATGAAAACCTATGCCACCATGGCGCGGCATGATCCGGATTTCTTCATCCATTCCGGCGACACGATCTATGCCGACGGGCCGATCAAGCCGGAAGTGCAGCTCCCGGGCGGCGGCGTGTGGAAGAACATCGTCCAGGATGGGGTGGGCAAGGTCGCCGAAACGATCGAGGAGTTTCGCGGCCGCTTCAAATACAATCTGCTCGACGAAAATCTGCGCGCCTTTAATGCGCAGGTGCCGACCTATTTTCAATGGGACGATCACGACGTCATCGACAACTGGTCGCCGGGCAAGGATCTCAAGGCGGACGACCGCTACAAGGAGAAGTCGATCGCCAAGCTGGCCGAGCGGGCGGCGCGCGCTTTTCATGAGATGACGCCGATCTGCTATTTTCCAGAAGAGCCGGGACGCATCTATCGCCGCATTTCCTATGGACCGCTGCTCGACATTTTCTTTGTCGATCTCAGGAGCTATCGCGGCCCGAATGGCGCCTCGCTCGAAACCGAGCTGACACCGGAAGCGCGCATCATCGGCGAGACCCAGATGATGTGGCTCAAGCGCGAGCTTGCCTCGTCGAAGGCGACGTGGAAAGTGATCGCCTGCGATATGCCGATCGGCCTCATCATCTGGGACGACTGGAAGGAAAGAAAAGGCATCGAGGCTGTCGCCAATGGCGATCACGGCAAACCCTTGGGCCGCGAGCTCGAATTCGCCGAGTTGCTGAGATTCATCAAGGGGTCGGCAATCCACAATGTCGTCTGGCTGACGGCGGATGTGCATTATACCGCCGCCCACTACTACAATCCCGACAAGGCGCAGTTCCAGGATTTCGCGCCCTTCTGGGAATTCGTCTCCGGCCCCCTGCATGCCGGTACATTCGGGCCCAATGAGCTCGACAAGACCTTCGGGCCGGAAGTCAAATTCATGAAGGCGCCGACTAAGGAACAGGGCGTCAACCTGCCGCCCTCAGCCGGCCTGCAGTTTTTCGGCCTCGTCGATATCGACGGCAAGACGGAGCAGTTGACGGTCCGTCTCATGGATCGCGACGACAAGGAACTCTACAAGGTCACGCTCGATCCGGAGCGGAAGGAATAGTCAGGGTAAATCATTCGGCCGCGCGGCGCGCCTCTGACTATCGGAGTCCGGCGTGGCGTCACTTGCCAGCGATGCTGCGCCCGGCGCCTCCAAGGCGGCGGCGACGGCATCCTCTACCGTGTCGAGCCAGACGATGCGGACATGCTGGCGGGCGCTTTCCGGAACGTCTTCCAGATCCTTGCGGTTGCGTGCCGGCAAGAGGACCGTGGTGATGCCGGCGCGGATTGCCGCCAGCACTTTCTCCTTCACGCCGCCGATCGGCAGCACCAGACCACGCAATGAGATCTCACCGGTCATGGCCGTGTCGCTGCGCACGGTGCGGCCGGTGAGAAGCGAAGCCAGGGCCGTGAACATGGCGACGCCGGCGCTTGGTCCGTCTTTGGGAATGGCGCCTGCCGGCACATGGATGTGGATGTCCGATTTCTCGAAGCTGTCGCTGGCGACGCCGAGTTCGGCGGTGCGTCCCTTGGCGAGCGTCAAGGCGGCCTGGGCGCTCTCCTTCATGACATCGCCGAGCTGGCCGGTGAGGACGAGCCTGCCATTGCCTGGCGTGCGCGTCGCCTCGATGAACAGGATGTCGCCGCCGACCGGCGTCCAGGCGAGGCCGGTGGCGACGCCTGGCACGCTGGTGCGCATCGCGCTCTCGCGCTCGAAGCGCGGCGGTCCGAGTATGCTGGTGAGATTATCCTCGGTGACGCGGAGCTTTTCGTCCTGTTTCTCGGCTATTCGCATGGCGGCGTGCCGGCACACCGCGCCGATCTCGCGTTCGAGATTGCGGACGCCGGCCTCGCGCGTGTAGTCGCGGATGATGCGGCTGAGCGCCGCGTCGGTGATCTCGCATTGCAAAGCGTCGAGGCCCGCCGCCGCGAGCTGGCGCTTCACCAGATAACGCTTGGCGATCTCGAGCTTCTCCTCGTCGATATAGCTCGGGATCTCGATGATCTCCATGCGGTCGCGGACCGGTCCCGGAATGGTGTCGGCCATGTTGGCGGTGCCTATGAACATGACTTTTGAGAGGTCGAAAGGCACCGCCAGATAATTGTCGCGGAAGGTCGAGTTCTGCTCGGGGTCAAGGACTTCGAGCAAAGCGGAGGACGGATCGCCTTGGAAACCGGAGCCCAGCTTGTCCATCTCGTCCAGCATCAGAACGGGATTGCGGATCTCGGCCCGGCGCATGGCCTGGATGATGTTGCCGGGCAGGGCGCCGATATAGGTGCGGCGGTGGCCGCGGATCTCAGCCTCGTCATGCACGCCACCCAAACTGATGCGCGCGAATTTGCGCCCCGTCGCATGGGCGATGCTCTGGCCCAGCGAGGTCTTGCCGACGCCCGGCGGTCCGATGAAGCACAGGATGGGGCTCTTACCGTCCGGATTGAGCTTGCGCACGGCGAGAAATTCCAGGATGCGCCGCTTGACCTTCTCTAGTCCGAAATGCTCCTCGTCAAGGATGCGCCGCGCCTCGGCGATGTCGATGCGTTCCGGCGCGAGCTTCGACCAGGGCAGGTCGATGAGCCAGTCGAGATAGGTGCGGATCATGGCATATTCGCCCGCCGCCTCCGGCATCCGTTCCAGCCGTTTCAGCTCCTTGTCTGCCTGCTCTTTTGCCTCCTTGGGCATCTCCGCCTTGGCGATCCGCTCGCCGAGCTCGGCTATCTCGGCCGATTTCTCGTCGCCTTCGCCGAGCTCCTTCTGAATCTGGCGCAGCTGCTCGCGCAATATGTGCTGGCGCTGCTGGGAGGAGAGCGAGCTCTGAGTCTGATCGCCGATCTCCTTGGTCAGGCGCAGTACCTTGAGGCGCTCGCCGATCATCGCCAGCACCTTGTCGAGCCGTTCCGTGACATCGACCGCTTCGAGGATCTCCTGCTTCTCGGCGGGCTTCGCGTCACTGACGCCGGCGACGAAATCGGCCAGCGCCGAGGGCGAATCGAGCCCTTCGATCGCAGCACCCATTTCGGCCGGGAAATTCGGCAGCAATTGCAGAGCTTCCTGGGCGCGTTGCTTCAGGAGCGTAACGCGCGCCTCGATCGCGGGCGTGAAGACCTCGGACGTTCCGATCTGCTCGACCCGCGCCGCCAAAAAGGGATAGCCCGACAGATAATCCATGATACGGATGCGGCGGACGCCCCGGCAGATCAGATGATGCGTCCCGTCCGGCGCGGTCACATAGCGCAGGATCTCCGCTGCGGTTCCGACGCGATAGAGCTGCTCTTCCATCGGTTCGTCGACGGAAGGGTCGCGCTGCAACAGGACGGCGATGTTCCTCTCGTGCCGGACGGCCTCCTGGGCGGCGGCGATCGAAGCCGGCCGGTTGAGCGTCAGCGGCAGTACGATGCCGGGAAACAGCACGGCCTGCCGGGCCGGGAGGATGGCCAACGCATCGTCAGGAAGCGGCGGAAAGGCTTCGGGTTTGCGTGCCTGATTCGGTTGGGAAACTGTGTCGGGCATGATCCACCTGTCGGTCAGATGTCTTCGCGGCCGAAGACCAGGGTCAGCAGGCCGTCCTTGAATTCGGATCTGCTGGTGGGACCCCAGCCGGCCGGCAGATGGACCCGCCGTTCAAATCCGCCATGGGGAATTTCGAGACGATGGATGAGGGCGTTACGCGCGAGCCGCGGCAGATGCTGCCGGCCACGAATGACGACGGTGGAGCCGTCCATGCGGATGTCGAGATCGTCGGGGGCGACGCCTGGCAAGGCCACGACCAGGATCACGTTGTCATCATCCTCGAATATGTCGATGGGCGGCACCCAGCTCGCCGCCGGCGCGTCGGTGAGCTGGGGCTGGAAGAAGTGGCGGTGCAGATTCTCGGCGCGCTCGATGAAAGCGCAGGCTTCGTTCCACATCCAATTGCGGGGATCAATCGACATCGCTGAACCTCCTTGGCCTTGGAACCATAGGCCTCAAGATAGCTCTATAAGAGACCCGCGCTCCGATGCCTGTCAATTGTCCGTCGCGGCATGCGCCCACAGCTGCCGCTCATTGTGTCGTCATCGCTTTGTGACACGAGTCGGAGAATGTCGGCCTCCCCATCCGAAAGACAGGAGGCTCGCCATGCGCTTGACCGTCAACCGCCGCAAATTCATGAAATCATCCGCGCTTGGTGCGCTCGCTTTGTCGAGCGGCCTCGCCATGCCCTCTCTAAGCCGCGCGGCGGCGCGTCCGGTGGTGAGCCATGGCGTGCAGTCGGGTGATGTCGATGCGACATCCGGCATGATCTGGGCGCGCAGCGACCGGCCGTCGCGGCTCCAGGTCGAGGTGGCGACGACCGAGAGCTTCGCCGATGCGACCCGCCTCGCGCCCATCAACGCTTTGCCGGAATCGGATTTCGCGGTGAAACGTCTCCTCGCCGACCTGCCGCCCGATCAGACCATCTTCTATCGCCTCAACTTCGTCGATCTCGCCGATGTGAACGGCGTGAGCGAGCCGGTGGTCGGCCAGTTCCGTACAGCACCGGCGAGCCGGCGGGCGCTGCGGTTCGTGTGGTCGGGCGATACCGCCGGCCAGGGCTGGGGCATCAATCCCGACGATGGCGGTATGAAGACCTATGCCACCATGGCCAAGCACAATCCGGATTTCTTCATCCACTCGGGCGACACCGTCTATTGCGACGGCCCGATCAAGGCGGAAGCGGAGATCGCGTCAGGCGGCGTGTGGAAGAACATCGTGGCGGAAGGCGTCGAGAAGGTCGCCGAGACGCTCGATGAATATCGCGGCCGCTGGAAATACAATCTGCATGACGAAAACCTGAAGGCCTTCAATGCCAAGGTGCCGACATTTTTCCAGTGGGACGATCACGAGGTGACCAACAACTGGTCGGCGTCGAAGGATCTGAGCAAGGACGACCGCTATAAGGAGAAGTCGATCGGCGTGCTGTCGGCCCGGGCCGGACGCGCCTTCCACGAGATGACGCCGATCCGCTACATCCCGGAAGAGCCGGGCCGCGTCTATCGCAAGATTTCCTATGGCCCGATGCTCGATATCTTCTTCGTCGATCTCCGCAGCTATCGCGGACCCAACGGCCCGTCGCTGGAGACCGAGCTCACGCCCGCCTCGCACATCCTGGGCGAAACGCAGATGCGCTGGCTGAAGCGCGGCCTCTCCGCCTCGCAAGCGACCTGGAAAGTGATCGCCTGCGACATGCCGATCGGCGTCATCGTCTGGGACAATGGCAAGGAGAAGAAAGGCGCTGAGGCCATCTCGAATGGCGATCAGGGGCCGGCGAAAGGCCGCGAGCTGGAAATCGCGGAACTCCTCAAATTCGTCAAGGTGGCCGGCATCCCCAATGTGGTGTGGCTCACGGCGGACGTGCATTACACCGCGGCGCATTACTACAATCCCGACAAGGCGCAGTTCCAGGACTTCGCGCCGTTCTGGGAATTCGTCTCAGGCCCCCTTCATGCCGGCACTTTCGGGCCCAATGATCTCGACATGACCTTCGGCCCTGAGCTCAAATTCGTGAAGGGACCGACGGCCGAACAAGGCCAGAACCTGCCGCCTTCGGCCGGCCTCCAGTTCTTCGGCATCGTCGATATCGACGATAAGACCGAGCAGATGACGGTCCGGCTCATGGATCGCGACGACAAGGAACTCTACAAGGTGACACTCGATCCCGAGCGGATGGGGTGAAGAAAATCACCGTCATGCCGGCGAAAGTCGGCACCCATTAAATTCAGGCCACGCGGGCAGCGCCGCCCGGTTGAACTCATTGAATGGGTCCCGGCTTTCGCCGGGATGACGGAGCTATTTTGCGATCCGGAGAGGCATGATACATCCCATCATCCTCTCCATTTGATCGCAGCCATCCTTGACCTCCCTCGCCGTCACCGTCTTCGTCCTCGTCTATATCGGCATGGCGCTCGGCCGGGTGCCGGGGCTCGCCGTCGAGCGCACCGGCGTGGCGCTGCTTGGGCTCATCGTGCTCCTGGCTTCGGGCGATCTCAGCCTCGCCGAAGCGGGCAGCGCCGTCGACATGCCGACCATCGCGCTCCTTTTCGCGCTGATGATCCTCTCGGCGCAGTTCGAGCAGTCCGGCTTCTATGGCCTCGTCGCGGCGCGCGTGACGCATGCGGCGCAGAATCCGAAGGTTCTGCTCGCGGTCCTCATCGCCGTCACCGGTCTCCTGTCGGCGATCCTCACCAATGACGTCATCGTCTTCGCCTTCACGCCGCTCATCTGCGTCGGGCTCCTCGCGCAGAAGCTCGATGCACGGCCTTATCTCGTGGCGTTGGCGGGGGCAGCCAATGCCGGATCGGCGGCGACGCTGATCGGCAATCCGCAGAATATCCTGATCGGCCAGGCCGGCGGGCTCGATTTCTGGCGTTATCTCCTCATCGCCCTGCCGCCGGTTCTCGCCTCGCTGGTCTTCGTCTATTGGGCGGTGCTCGCCACCTGGCGCCCGGCGCTCGCCGCACCACCCGTGGCGGTGCCGGCCGAACCGGTGACAATCAACAAGTTCCAGACCGCCAAGGGCCTCGTCGCGATCGTCGCCCTGATCGTGCTCTTCCTCACGCCGCTGCCGCGCGAATTGAGCGCGCTGGCGGTCGCCGGCTGCCTGCTGCTGTCACGCCGGCTTTCCTCGCGCGAGATGATCGGCTCCGTCGACTGGCACCTCCTCTTGCTCTTCATCTGCCTCTTCGGCGTCACCGAGGCCTTCGCCAAGACCGGCCTCGCTCAGGAGGCGCTGGCCGGGCTTGCAAGCCTCGGCATCGTCCCTGAGCGCCTGTCGGTGATGCTGCCGGTGACGCTCGCCGCCTCGAACACCATCGGCAATGTGCCGGCGGTGATCCTGATCCTGAAGCTTCTGCCGGCGCTGCCCGAAGGCGTGCTGGCGGGCCTGGCGCTGCTCTCGACCTTCGCCGGCAACCTGCTGCTGACGGGGTCGATGTGCAATATCATCGTCGCCGAGCGGGCCAAGGCCCAAGGCGCTTCCTTGAGTTTCATGGATTTTGCGCGTTCCGGCATCCCGATGACGCTGGCGAGCCTCGCCGTCACGGTTATCTGGTTATGGGTCCTCGGCCTGATGGCCTATTAACGCCCCGAAAATGCCCCGAAAATGGGCTCGCTTTGAAGCCAGGACCGTGCTAAGCCCCGGCCCGAATCCAGGGCAGGAGGGCGGAAACGGACCGGTTTTCGCGCAGATCCCGCCCTTCTCTATCGAAATTGGCCATGTTTCGGGCTTTGGGGGTCTCCTAAGGTCAATGTGGCTGTGACAGATTTTTTCTGGAAAGTCAGCGCGCCATGAAACTGCGCAATATCGCCATCATCGCCCATGTCGACCATGGCAAAACCACCATGATCGACCGGCTCCTCGCCCAGTCGGGCGCCTTCCGCGACAATCAGAAGGTCGCCGAGCGGGCCATGGACTCGAACGACCTCGAAAGAGAGCGCGGCATCACCATTCTCGCCAAGGTGACCTCGCTCGTCTGGAAAGACACCCGCATCAATATCGTCGATACGCCGGGCCACGCCGATTTCGGCGGTGAGGTCGAGCGCATCCTCAATATGGTGGACGGTGCCGTGCTCCTCGTCGACGCCGCCGAAGGGCCGATGCCGCAGACCAAATTCGTGCTGCAGAAAGCGCTCAAGATCGGCCTCAAGCCGATCGTCGCCATCAACAAGATCGACCGTCCCGACCAGCGTCATGTGGAAGTGGTGAACGAGGTGTTCGATCTGTTCGCGGCTCTCGACGCGAGCGACGAGCAGCTCGATTTCCCCATTCTCTACGGTTCCACCAAGCAAGGCTGGATGGCCGATAAGCCGGAGGGTCCGCAGGATTCGATGGCGCCTCTGTTCGACCTGGTGGTCCGCCATGTGGCGCCGCCGGTCGTCGAGGAAGGCCCGTTCCGCATGCTGGTGACGACCATCGAGGCCAATCCGTTCCTCGGCCGCGTCCTCACCGGGCGTATCCGCTCAGGGTCCGTCAAGTCGAACCAGGCCGCCAAGGCGCTGGCGCGCGACGGAAAGCTCGTCGAGCAAGGCCGCATCTCGAAAGTGCTGGCCTTCCGCGGGCTCGAGCGCCAGCCGGTGGATGAAGTCCAGGCCGGCGACATCGTCGCCATTGCCGGACTGACCCAGGCCACGGTGGCCGACACGATCTGCGACGTCGCGGTGAGCGAACCCATCAAGGCGCAACCGATCGATCCGCCGACCCTGACCATGACCTTCCGCATCAATGACGGGCCGCTCGCCGGCAAGGAAGGCGACAAGGTGCAGAGCCGCGTCATCCGTGATCGCCTGTTCCGCGAGGCCGAGGGCAATGTCGCCCTGCGCGTGACGGCGTCGATCAATGAAACCGATGCTTTCGAGGTTGCGGGCCGCGGCGAATTGCAGCTCGGCATCCTGATCGAGACGATGCGGCGTGAAGGTTTCGAGCTCACCGTCGGCCGGCCGCGCGTGGTGTTCCGCACCGACGAAGAGACCGGCCAGAGGCTCGAGCCGATCGAGGAAGTGATCGTCGACGTCGATGAGAATTTCACCGGCATCGTGGTGCAGAAACTTTCCGAGCGCCGCGCCGAGATGAAGGACATGCGTCCGTCGGGCGCCGGGCGCCAGCGCATCATGTTCCATGCCCCGACGCGCGGCCTCATCGGCTATCAGTCGGAGCTTCTGTCCGATACGCGCGGCACTGCGATCATGAATCGTCTCTTCCATGATTACGCGCCGCATGTCGGTGAGATTCCGGGTCGCCACACCGGCGCGCTCATCTCCAATGGCGATGGCGAGGCGGTCGCCTATGCGATCTTCAACCTGCAGGACCGTGGCCCGATGTTCATCGACCCGGGCATGAAAGTCTATGCCGGCATGATCATCGGCGAGCACACGCGCGGCAACGACCTGGAGCTCAATGTGCTCAAGGGCAAGAAGCTCACCAACGTTCGCGCCTCCGGCAAGGATGATGCCTTGCTGCTCATCCCGCCGATCCGCATGACGCTGGAAAAGGCGCTGGCCTATGTCGGTGAGGACGAACTCGTCGAGGTGACGCCGCAGTCGATTCGTCTGCGCAAGACGCTGCTCGACCCGCATGAGCGCAAGCGCGCCAGCCGCGCCAAGGAAGCCGAGAGCGCGGCGTAACTTAACCCATTGTTGTCGATCTGCCGGAACATCGCTACATTTCCGGCATGACCGACCCCTATGAAATCCTGGGCGTCAGCAAGAACGCCTCCGCGGATGATATCCAGAAGGCCTATCGCCGCCTCGCCAAGAAACACCATCCCGACCTCAATCCCGGTGACAAGAGCGCCGAGGACAAGTTCAAGGATGTGTCCGTCGCCTATGATCTCCTGGGCGATGCCGAAAAACGCGCCCGCTACGACCGCGGCGAGATCGATGCCTCGGGGGCGGAGAAACCGCAGCCGCAGCGGCGTTACTACCGTGATTTCGCCGAAAGTGGCCAGGCCGGCGGACAGGGCTTCGAGCAAGGTTATGCCGATTTCGGCGACGAGGATGTGCTGTCGGAGATCTTCGGCCGGCGCGGCGCCAAGATGAAGATGCGCGGCGGTGATGTGCGCTATCATCTGGCCGTCGATTTCCTGAGCGCCGTGAACGGCGCCAAGCCGCAGCTGGCGCTGCCCGACGGGTCCGAGATCACCGTCACCATTCCGCCCGGCACGCGCGACGGGCAGACCTTGCGTCTCAAGGGCAAGGGCCGGCCCGGCTATAATGGCGGTGATGCCGGCGATGCCCTGATCGAGATCGAGGTGCGCCCGCACCCGTTCTTCACCCGCGACAATGACGATATCCGCATCGAGCTGCCGGTCTCGCTCGCCGAAGCGGTGCTGGGGGCTAAGGTCAAGACGCCGACGCCTTCAGGCGACGTCATGCTGAATATCCCGAAGGGCGCCAATAGCGGCACGGTGCTGCGCCTCAAGGGCAAAGGCGTCGCCAAGGCTGGCGGCGGCACGGGCGATCAGTATGTGACGCTGAAAGTGATGCTGCCGGAAAAGCCCGATGCCGAGCTCGAGGAATTCATCGCGCGCTGGAGCAAGGACAAAGCTCAAGATCCGCGCCGGGCGATGGGGGTGTGAGATGGTCCAGAAAACCACAATCGTCTTCGCAGCCCGGTATGACGAGGACACTTTGCGCGAATGGGTGGCAGCCGGCTGGATCAGTATCGAGGAGAGTGCCATCGGCGAGCCACTGTCGGAAGCCCATCAGGCACGCTGCGATCTCATCTGCGACCTGAAACAGAATATGGGCGTCAATGACGATGGCATCGACGTGATCCTCAATCTGGTCGATCAGATCCATGGCCTGAGGCGGGCGCTGCGCGAGACGATTCATCATACGAAGCGCGATTGAAAACACCCTCGCCCCGCGAAGCGGGGAGAGGTGGATTTCATTCTTCCCGATAAGGCCCGCCGGGACAGGGCATGCCGCTGGCATAGTCGGTGGCGCTGCCGCCGCGCGCGGAAAAAATCTCCGGCATGTCCTTGGCGCAGTCGAAAGCGGCGGCGCGTTCATCGGCACGCTGGCGGGCCACTTCATTGGCCTCGGTATATTTGGTGTCGACATAGGCGATGTGGCAGGCGGTCTTGCCGTCGAGCTTGGTCACCACGAGCCAGTTCTGCTTGACGGGGGCGCCCTCGTCAGCACTCTGCTCCGTGAACCAGCGCAGGATGGTGGCGAAAGGCTTGCCGTCCTTCAGTCGCCATTCGACGCGCGGCCCCAGGGAATTGAAGGCGCCGAAGGTCTGCATCGCGGCGCATTGCGCCGGCGCTTGCCTGCCGAAGCCGACGAAGCTGCGGAGATCGCCCTCCCAGACGCGGACGTCGAAGTCCTTGATGCCCTTGCACAGCCATTCGCCGCCCCCGCCCTCATCCTCGAACAAGGCCAGCTGCTCGCACTTCTTGAGGTTCAAGTCACTGTAAATACTGGTATTTTCCTGTGCCGTCGCGGCAGAGGCGAAGACCGTCAGGGCTATTGGAAAGAGATGGCATTTCATGCAAAGAAGGCCTCAACTGACGTTTTCTAGAGGTGCCTCTCCATGCGTATAGATGCCATATCGATCGGCAAGAATCCACCCAAAGAGGTGAATGTCATTGTCGAGGTGCCGGTCGGCGGCGAACCCATCAAATATGAGATGGACAAGGCGGCGGGCACGCTGGTGGTCGACCGCTTCCTCTATACGTCGATGCGTTATCCCGGCAATTACGGCTTCATCCCGCATACTCTGTCGCTCGACGGCGACCCGTGCGACGTGTTGATCGCCAATCAGCGCGGCATCGTGCCGGGCGCCCTGGTGGCGGTGCGCCCGGTCGGCGTGCTGTTCATGCAGGACGAGGCGGGCGGTGATGAGAAGATCGTCGCCGTGCCGGTGCCGCGGCTCACAAGGCGCTATGAGAATGTGCATAACTACACCGACCTGCCGGAGATCACGCTCCAGCAGATCCAGCATTTCTTCGAGCACTATAAAGACCTCGAGACCGGCAAATGGGTCAAGGTCAAGGGCTGGGGCGATGCGGCGGCCGCCGAGCAGATGATCGTCGAGGCGATCGAGCGGGCGAAGGTGGCCAAGGCATCGTCATGATGGCAGAGCGCGGGCGGGGCAGTGATCGATCTGCATAACCTGCCGCTGCCGACCTTGCGGACCTTCGCGGCGGCGGCGCGGCATCAGAGCCTGGCGAAAGCCGCGGTCGAACTCAATCTGACCGACAGCGCCGTCAGCCATCAGATCCGCCGTCTCGAGGAGGCGCTCGGCTGCGACCTGTTCACGAAGGTCGGCAGAGGCGTCGTCCTGACCGATGCCGGCCGCGCCTTCGCCAATGTCGTTTCGACCGCCCTGCAAGATGTTTTCGCCGCCGCCATGCGCCTCGCCGAGGCCGATCAGGTCGGAGGGCGACTCGACATCGCTTGTCCGCCGATGTTCGCCAGCACATGGCTCGCCCACAATCTCAACGAGTTCTGCCTCGACCATCCCTCGGTCGAATGCCATGTGCGTCTCGTCGAAAACGAGCGCGTCCATCAGCTGAGCGACATCGACATCGGCATCTCTTTCGGATCGGGTGGCTGGCCCGAGCGCTGGTCGGCGCTCCTGTCGCATGTCAATGTCACGCCGGTCTGCAGCCCCATCGTCTTCGAGCGGATCGGTGGACCGATCACCCAGCCCTCCGATCTTCGCCACACCATGCTGCTGCACCGGGATGACGGCTCGGAATGGCGGCGATGGTTCCTGGAGGCGGGCACGCCGGGCCTCGAGCTGGAGATGCGCCATCTCTATTGCAGCGATCTCGGCATGGCGATCGATCTCGCGGTCAACGGAACCGGCGTCGCCCTGGTGAGCGACACGCTCTCGGGCTCCGACCTGAAACGCGGCCTTCTGATCAAGCCATTCCCCTTCGCAATCGACGCCTTCGGCGGCTGGCACGTGGTCTGCAACCCGGCCAGCCTGTCGCGCTCGGCCTCGCGCCTGTTCCTGCGCTGGCTCCTGGCGCGCTTCGGCCGCAACGCCGCGTGGGAAACGCTTCCCTGAAGATGCCCGCGATACATGATCCCTCGTCATGTGTCGGATGATGATTCGTCATTTGCGCCGGACGGCCTCCTGTCCATAAGAAGCTGAGCAGGGCAGGGGACAATGCTGAAACTCAGCGTGACGGACATCCATAAATCCTATGGCGCGCAGGACGTGCTGAAAGGCGTTTCGCTCCAGGCGAAGGCGGGCGACGTCGTCAGCGTCATCGGCGCGAGCGGCTCCGGCAAGAGCACCTTGCTCCGCTGCATCAATTTTCTCGAGCGTCCGGCCAGTGGCGAAGTGGCCATCGCCGGCGAGGTGCTGAAGACGGTGAGGGACCGTGACGGGCTGCTGAGGGCCGCCGACCGTGATCAGCTGCGGCGCCTGCGCGGCAAGCTCGCGATGGTGTTCCAGAATTTCTGCCTGTGGTCGCATATGTCGGTCCTGTCGAATGTCACCGAGGCGCCGATCAGCGTGCTCGGCCTTAGCCGCAAGGAAGCGGTCGAGCGCGCCAGGGCCAATCTGGCGAAGGTCGGCCTCACCAACGACGTGCTCGGCAAATATCCCGCGCATCTGTCGGGCGGCCAGCAGCAGCGTGTGGCGATCGCCCGCGCCCTCAGCATGAATCCCGACGTGATGCTCTTCGACGAGCCGACCTCGGCGCTCGATCCGGAGCTCGTCAGCGAGGTCCTGCGTGTCATGCAGTCGCTCGCCGAGGAAGGGCGCACGATGGTGGTGGTGACGCATGAAATGGGCTTTGCGCGCCATGTCTCGAGCCGTGTCGTCTTTCTTCACCAGGGACGCGTCGAAGAAGAGGGCGAGCCGGAAGCGCTGTTCGCCCGGCCGGCCAGCGCGCGGCTGCAGCAGTTCCTGGCTGGACGGCTCCCACACTGAACATACGAAAATCAACCCCGGAGGACGAACCATGAAGACCAGCCTGAAATCCCTGTGCGCCGCCATGATCCTGGCGGCCACCTTTGGCGCCGCCCGTGCCGCGGACAAGATCGACATCGCCACCGACGCCACCTTCCCACCCTTCGAATCGATCGATTCCAACGGCAAGCTCATCGGTTATGACGTCGAGCTGATGGAAGCCGTCTGCGCCGCGGCCAAGCTCGACTGCAACATCTTCAACGCCGCCTGGGACGGCATGATTCCGGGCCTCATCGACGGCAAGTATGACGCGCTGATCTCGCAGCTCACCGTCACCGAGAAGCGCCGGCAGGTGATCGCCTTCAGCGATATCTACGATCATCCGATCTTCCGCTTCGTCGCCAAGAAGGGATCGTCCTTCGAATTCACGCCGGAAGGCCTGAAGGGCAAGACGATCGCGGTGCAGACCGGCACGCCGATGGACGCCTATGTCACCAGCCACATTCCGGGAGCGGTGATCAAGCGTTACGATACCGGCAGCGCGCCCTATCTCGAGCTCACCGCCGGCCGTGCCGATCTGCATATGAGCTATCAGGCCCAGATCATCCACAGCTTCCTCAAGAGCGAGGCGGGCAAGGATTATGAGCTCGTCGGGCCCGAATATACCGGCAAGGACGCCAAGGAATTCGGCGAAGGCGTCGCTATCGCCATCAACAAGAAGAACACCAAGCTTGTCGAAGAGGTGAACAAGGGCCTCGCCATCATCCGTGAAAACGGCCAGCTCAAGGCCCTCAACGCGAAATATTTCGGCGAATGACCGGTGTCGTCGCCGAGTTCGCGACGACGATCCTGGCGGCAGGGGCCACCACCCTGCTGCTGGGCCTCGCCTCATTGCTCCTCGCCACGGTGCTGGGCCTCGCGGCCGCCTTCGCCAAGCTGTCGCGCAGCCGGGCGCTGCGCCACACCGCGGCTCTCTACACATTCATCGTTCGCGGCATCCCGGATCTCGTTGTGATGCTGCTGGTCTATTACAGCGTCCCGGCGCTGCTCAACCAGGCGATCGACGCGCTGGGCTGGGACATGCGCATCGAGTTCTCGCCGATCGCGGCCGGAATCGCGGCCTTGGGCCTGATCTTCGGTGCTTATATGACCGAGACCTTCAAGACGGCCTTGCAGAATATCCCCAAGGGCCAGATCGAAGCGGCCGTCGCCTATGGGCTGACGCGCCGGCGCATGTTCACGCGCATCATCCTGCCGCATCTCGTCCGCCTCGCTCTGCCCGGCTTCACCAATAACTGGCTCGTCCTCGCCAAGGCGACCGCGCTCGTCTCGCTGATCGGCCTGCAGGATGTGATGTTCCGCGCCAAGGGCGCCGCCGAGGCGACCGGCATGCCCTTCACCTTCTATCTGATCGCCGCGGGCTTCTATCTCTCCGTCACCATCCTGTCGCTTGCCGCGCTGACGCTCATCGCGCGGCGTTTCGAGATGGGCCTTCGGGAGCTGGCGCCATGAACTGGGGGATCATTGCCGAGAATCTCGGTCTTTACGTGCAAGGGGCGAAGCTGACCCTGCTTCTCGCCTTCGCGTCGCTGGCGATCTCGTTCTGTCTCGCCGTGCCGCTCGCCTTTCTGCGCAACAGCCGGATCGCCGCCTTGCGCTATGCGGTTCTCGGCTACACGCTGGTGTTTCGCGGCACGCCGCTCCTGGTGCAGCTGTTCCTGATCTATTTCGGCCTCGCCCAGTTCGAGCTGGTGCGCGAGAGCGTGATCTGGCCATGGCTCTCGAGCCCCCTGGTCTGCGTCCTCATCGCCTTCGTCCTCAACAGCACCGCCTACAGCACGGAAATCTTCGCCGGGGGCTTGCGCCACATCCCCATCGGCGAGATCGAGGCGGCGCGGGCTTTCGGCATGTCGGCCTTCGCCCAGGCGCGGCGCATCCTGATCCCCGCCATGCTGACCCGCTCGCTGCCGCTCTATGGCAATGAGATGATCATGATGCTGCATGCCACATCGCTGGCGAGCACGGTGACCTTGCTCGAGACGACCGGCGTCGCGCGCATGATCACGCTCAATTACTACATCCAGTTCGAACCCTATGTGACCGCCGCAGCGATCTATCTCGCCATGACCTTCGTCCTGGTCTCGGCCTTCCAACTCGTGCAGTGGCGCTGGGCCGGATATCTCGAAAACCGCATCGGCTGACAGGGCCGGTGCCATGGAGAACATCTTGACCGCGAAACCCGATCTCGGCGCCCTGTTCGGCGCCGCCCCCGAGACCTCCACTTTCCTCGGCCTCGAGGCCTGTGCCGATCTCGACACGCTGGCGGCGCCCGTCGCCCTCATCGGTGCGCCCTGCGCCACGCCCTATGCTTCCGTCGGCGCCTATTGCCGCAATGCGCCGCAGGCGCTGCGCCGCGCCACCGGTGCGCTGACGGCCAATGTCGACCGTCACGATTTCGACCATGGCGGGCCGGTCTTCCCCGCGCCGCATCTGCGTCCGGTCGATTGCGGCGACCTGCCCTTTGATGAAACCGATGCCGCCGGCAATCGCGGCCGCATCGCCGAGGCCGTGACCAAGGTGGTGAAGCGCGGCGCGGTGCCGGTGCTCATCGGCGGCGATGATTCCATTCCGATCGCGATGCTGGAGGCGGTCGGCGCCTCGGCCAGGGGGCAGAAATTCACGATCCTGCAGATCGATGCGCATATCGACTGGCGCGACATCCATATGGGCGAGCGCCTCGGCCTGTCGTCGACCATGCGCCGGGCCTCGGAAATGGCGCATGTCGAGCGGATCATCCAGGTGGGCGCGCGCGGCATCGGCTCGGCCGCGACCAGCGACTATGCCGACGCGCTCGCCTGGGGCGTCAAATTCGTGACGGCGCACGACCTTCACCGGCAGGGCGTCGGCGCCGTCCTCGACCTCATTCCGGAAGGCAGCAGCATCATCGTCTGCATCGATGCCGATGCGCTCGACCCGGCGCTGGTGCCAGGCGTCATCGGGCGGGCGCCGGGAGGGCTCAGCTACTATCAGGCGGCCGATCTCATCAAGGGCGCGGCCCAGCGGGGACGCATCTGCGCCATGGACTTCGTCGAATTCATGCCGGAGCGCGATGTCGATGGCATAGGCGCGCTCACCTTCGCCCGCCTGATCACGACGGCGCTCGGCGTTCTCGTCCGCCAGGCCGCCTGATCACATTTCAGGACGGACCGCCGTTATCCCGCTTTTGCCAGCCGCACCGGCTCGGCGTCATAGACATGTCCGAAGCGGTTGGCGAGGAAGTCGGCTAGCGCCACTTCCTCCTGCCGCACGAAACCTTGCCGGCGCAATTTGCCATGGGCGAGGAGGTCGAGCAGCGTGCAGATGCCGGCCGCGGTGGTGATCTGGATGGCGCTCATCTCTTCACCGGCGACGGTGCCGGCATAGACCTTCCTGGCATAGGTTTCCTGGAGATAACGTCCATCCTTCCAGCCGCAGACGGTGACGAAGATGACGACGACATCCTGCATCGTGGCGGGCAGCGCGTTTTCGAAGATATCCTTCAGCACGTCGCGGCGGTTCTTGAGATTGAGGTCGTTCAGCAGCGCCTTCATGATCGCCTGATGGCCGGGATAACGAATGGTGCGGTAGTTCATGGTGCGCACCCGGCCTTCCAGCGTCTTGGCCAGCGTGCCGAGGCCGCCCGATGTGTTGAAGGCTTCATAGGTGATGCCGTCGAGCGAAAATTCCTCGCGCTCCTCCATGGCGGGCATCGTCACCAGCTTGCCTTCGACGATCGCCTCGCAAGGCTCGATATATTCGTTGATGAGCCCGTCGGTGCTCCAGGTGAGATTGTAATTGAGCGCGTTCGAGGGATATTGCGGAAGTGCGCCGACGCGCATGCGCACGCTGTCGAGCGTGTCGAAATGGCGGGTGAGATCATGGGCGACGATCGAGATGAAGCCCGGCGCCAGCCCGCATTGCGGGATGAGCGCGGTCTTGGCACCCGCGGCCATCGCTTCGACCTTGCGGGTGGTGGCGACATCCTCGGTCAGGTCGAGATAGTGCACCCCGGCCTTGGCCGCGACCTCGGCGATCCTGCCGGTGAGATGGAAGGGCGCTGCGGAGAGGACCGCGTAACGGCCGGCGAGGAGCGTCGCCAGCGCGCTGCTGTCGGTGATGTCGACGCTGGCCGTCGATATGGCCCGATGCGGCGTGAGGGCCGCCAGTTGCGCCTCACTGCGGTCGGCGACGGTGACGCGATAGCTGCCGCTGGCCGCCAGCATCCGGGCGATGGC
Source organism: Taklimakanibacter albus (assembly GCF_016595235.1). Lineage (GTDB taxonomy): Bacteria > Pseudomonadota > Alphaproteobacteria > Rhizobiales > Aestuariivirgaceae > Taklimakanibacter > Taklimakanibacter albus. The sequence continues at coordinate 240,634 of NZ_JAENHL010000003.1, forward strand.
GCCGCCGATCTTGCCGGCGCCCATGACCACGATGTCTTTCATGGCGTGACCTCCTGAATTGTTCGGGCTTCAGGATGCTGGCCTTAACTTTCGATTCCTAGTGGCGAATTATACAGATTGAAGTATAATTTTTGGCAGATCGCCATGGATATTTCACAGAATGCAGATTACTGACAAGGATCGGAAATTGCTGGCTCTTTTGGGCGAGGATGCCCGCATGCCGGTCGCCACACTGGCCCGCAAGCTCGGCCTGTCGCGTACCACCGTCCAGGCCAGGATCGAGCGGCTGGAGCAGCACGGCGTTATTTCCGGCTATGGGGTGAGATTGTCGGATGCCTATCTGAGCGATCTCATCCGCGCGCATGTGCTGATCACCATCGCGCCGAAATCACTCTCGGCAGTGACGGCCGAGCTCAATGCGATCCATGAAGTGACGCAGCTTTATTCGGTCAACGGGCCCTATGACCTGATCGCCATCATCGCCGCGCCCTCGATCGCCGATCTCGACCGGCTGATCGACCGCATCGGCGAGACGGAAGGAGTCGAGCGCACTTTGTCCTCGATCATCCTCTCGACGCGGATTGCGCGGTAGCCCCCAACTCACATTTCCGGAACGGGCACAGACTTCTGCGCGCAAGCGGCACGCACCGTATTGTGCAGGAGACAGGCGATGGTCATCGGGCCGACGCCGCCCGGCACCGGAGTGATCGAGCCCGCCACAGCCGAGCAGGACGCATAATCGCAATCACCGACGAGCTTGCCCTTGCCGTCGCGCTCGATGCGATTGATGCCGACATCGATGACGCAGGCGCCCGGCTTGATCCAGTCGCCCTTCACCATTTCGGGCCGGCCGACGGCGGCGATGACGAGATCGGCACGGCGCACCACGCCGGGAAGATCCTTGGTCTTCGAATGCGCGATGGTGACTGTGCAGTTCTCCTGCAGCAGAAGCTGAGCCACCGGCTTGCCGACGATGTTGGAGCGGCCGATGACGACGGCTTCGAGTCCGTCGAGCTTGCCCAGCGCATCCTTGGCCAGCATGACCGAGCCGACCGGCGTGCAGGCGACGAGCGAGTCCTGGCCAGTCGCGAGCTTGCCGGCATTCACCACATGGAAGCCGTCGACATCCTTGGCCGGGTTGATGGTGTTCAGCACCTTGGTGGAGTCGATCTGCTTGGGCAGCGGCAATTGCACCAGGATGCCATGCACGGCGGGATCATTGTTGAGCTTGTCGACCAGCGCGAGGAGATCCTTCTCCGAGGTCGCGGCATCGAGCCGGTGCTCCCAGGAGTTCATGCCGACCTCGACCGTCTGCTTGGCCTTGTTGGCGACATAGACCTTGCTCGCCGGATCCTCGCCGACCAGCACCACCGCGAGGCCGGGCTTCAGCCCGTGCTTGGCCCCGAGCTCCTTCACGGCTTTGGCGATACGGACGCGCAGTCCCTCGGCATAGGCTTTTCCGTCGATCACTTTGGCGGTCATGATGTCTGATCCTGAATGAGGTGGCTGAGCGTCTGCTCGATGGCGGCGGGATTGCCGGCGATATGGACCGTCTTCAGACGGCTCGTCTCGCCGGCGGTGAGGGTGAAGGCTTTGCGGGGAAGCCGCAGCGTTTCGGCCAGGAAGTCGATAACGGCTTCGTTGGCTTTACCCTTTTCCGGTTGCGCCGTGACTTTAACCTGAAGCGACACTTTGCCGTCCGCGTCCTGGAAAAGCCCGGCAATCCCGGGACGAGCCGACTTGGGTGTCACGCGGAGATAGAGCGAACCGCCAGTTGCGTCCGGCCGGAAGGGAAGCGCCGTCACATCAGGAGCCTGGGCCCATATTCCCACATCAGGCTGCGGATGAACCAGATGGCGACGAGTGCCACGATAGGGGAGAGGTCGATGCCGCCCAGATCTGGCAGAATCCGGCGGATGGGGCCGAGCACCGGCTCGGTCAGCCGGTAGAGGGCATAGCGGATCTGGCGGACAATGTTGTTATGCCCGTTGATGATGTTGAAGCCGATCAACCAGCTCATGACCACCACCGCGATGATGATCCAGGTATAGATATTCAGGATGAGGTCGATCAGGTTGAGGATGGAAATCATGCGCGCCTCTGTCGGGAACTAGCCCTGAGATTTAGAGACCCGGGGCGGCCGGCGCAAGGCGGCGAAAGCTTGACAGGCCGTCTGGCGGACCTTACACAGCCCCGTCCTGTGGAAGGGGCAGTAGCTCAGTTGGGAGAGCGCGGCGTTCGCAATGCCGAGGTCAGGGGTTCGATCCCCCTCTGCTCCACCAGTTTCCGGAAGATATTGAAATCTCTGGGGATTAAGAAGACATTTGTGCTGGCGCTATGAGCTGCTGTTGTCACGACGTCGATAGTAGTGGCGTTGCACCTTGGCGCGGTTGCCGCAGGGCCGTCGAGCACCAGCGCCGCCGCTTCGAGGATGACGGGTCACGCGGCATGCTCTGCCTTCTCGGTACTTGGCGCTAGGTCAGGGGAATACTGCGTACCTCTCATCTGGGAGGGGCGGATCGCGACGGAATCTGATCCTCTAGGACCTCACTCGTTCCAGATGGCGCGCCCGAACAAGATCACACGGCGAAGTTTCATGGCAGGCTCGGCAGTGTCGCGTTCTGCAGTGCCGGGGAAGCGAAGAATCCGTCGCCATTAATATGAGCGACAAAGGCGCAAGTGCGTGCTTGTCCAGCAGGTTCCAGCGCCTTTCATGTTTCACTTCTAAGAAATTTCCGTTAGGGTAATTTGTATCCAAGCGTGGATGGCAGGACGGCGCAAATGAGACTTAGACATTCAGTTCTTTTCCTCTTTGTGGTGTTTATTCTTATCCATTCCAACATGCCTGCCCAGGCTGGTGTCTGTGGCGGAATAAACAATTCCGGAATATGGACCTGCAACCCCGGCCCGATCTGCCCAACTCGCTGGTGGAAACAGGGACAATTTCCCGACCGTGCGACATGTCTGCGCTCCGCTCCGGGCAACTCTGCAAAGGCTAAGCCGGAGCCGGCAAAGAAACAGGTCGCCGCGAAGAAGCCCGTCAAGCCATCGCAGAAAGCCGTGGAGCCTGCACCGCGGCCCAAGAAACCTGTCATTGTCGCCAAGAAGGGTAACAGTAAACCACCTTCCGAGCCCGATCAGACCGAGTTGACCCTCGAGACGCAGACGACTGCCGTCAAGCTTGATCGCGATCTCAACCCGACCGTTCAGGAACCGCAGCCGATCGTGACGGCGAAACTCTCGCCCCCGCCAGAACCTCTTGCCGCCGCTGATAAACAGGTGCTGGGTCGCCGCATTGCTCTCATCATTGGCAATTCCAGCTATGCCGCGGTTCCCGCGCTCAAGAATCCGCCAACGGATGCGCGCGCCATCGCGGACACCTTGACAAGCCTTGGCTTTGAGAAAGTGACACTCAAGCTCGACCTCGACCGACAAGCGACCTGGGCGGCGCTCGCGGAATTCGCCGAAGACGCCGCGCGTGCCGACTGGGCCGTGGTCTACTATGCCGGGCATGGCATCGAGCTCGACGCTCAGAACTACATCATTCCCGTCGATGCCAAGCTCGATTCGGATCGCCGTGTCCTGTTCGAGACCATTCCCCTCGACCACGTCGTAGAAGCGACGGCCGGCGCCAGGAAATTCCGGCTGGTCATCCTTGATGCATGCCGTAACAATCCGTTCCTGGCCTCAATGACTCGCGTCGCCTCGACGCGTTCGATCGGGCGTGGCCTGAGCCGCGTCGAGCCGCAAGGCGGTGTGCTCGTAGCGTATGCCGCGAAAGCGGGAGAGATCGCGCTCGATGGCGACAGCGGCAATAGCCCTTTCGTCGTGGCTTTGATCGAACAGCTGAGGCGCCCTGGCGTGGAAATCGGCTTCCTCTTCCGGAAAGTCCGCGACAGCGTGCTCAGGCAAACCAACGGCACTCAGGAGCCCTATACTTACGGCTCGCTGCCCGGTGACGAAGAGCTCTATTTCAGGCCGCCCCTCAATTAGACCAGGGGAAAGACATGCTGCACACATCTGTCACACAATTGGCTGCGAGATCACGCTTCGCTGAGTCGCAGAATCCCCAATCGATATTGCAAGAAAATCGCCACCCAACCCGGGCTTTCCGGCAATATCAAAATCTCAAATCCAGCCGCTCATTCAATCCAATCAATGGGTTCGTGATAGTTCACGGTCGACTAGTCGAATGTGACTGGAACCAGTAGCTGAAGCGGGGGGCTCTGCGCGAACCTGATGCGATCGTGATCTAAGGGCAAATCCGCACGGCTTTTCGCAATGCCTCGCCGCGAAGGATGAGTGCCCGCGAGCTCAATCCTCCCTGGCCCTTGATCCAGGCCTGGACCGCCGGCGGATATTTGCTGAACAGCCAGCGGGTAAACAGCCGCGCCATCTTGTCGTTGCCCTTGAGATGCACGGCATGAAAACGCAATCGCGCGTCGGCTTCCACGCAATAGCGCTGAACGGCAAGATAAAGCGTGCATGCGGAGCCGCAGGTCCCGCCGATCCTCACGCTTTCGCCTCGTTGATTCAGCTCGAGAACACGCTGGTAATATACCCGGACAACTCCACCCCAATCATTCCTAATGACCACCTCAGCCCGGGCTGCCGGCGGCGCGGACGCAAAAGCGGCGGCGAGGACGAGGCTGCGCAAGATCTTCATGACCAGAACTTTTTGCGCGTCTCAACACTGCCCTCATTGTGTCGGTACGATGCTATGTGAGTAAAGCCGCCCTCTGGCCATCATCCTGGCACTCTCCTTACCATGCGTCAATCGTCTCCATGTCCCGCAAAGTAGTTGTGGCGCCTGAGAAACCCTGATTCTCTTTCTCGCGGTCAGTCATATTGTCGATGCCGCGAACCTGTCAGGTCCTCGGTGGCTTCGCGCAAGGAGAGCCATGAATGCACAGCTCGTTTGATGTCGTCGTCGTCGGGGCCGGCATATTCGGCCTGGCCGCCGCCAGCGAGCTGGCCCTGCGCGGGAAACGCGTCGCCATCATCGATCGCTTCGGCAGCGGCCATCCGGCGACATCCTCCACCGGCCGCTCGCGCGGCATCCGAATTGCCTATGATCATCCTTTCTATGTGACGCTCGCCCTGGACGCGATCCGCCGCTGGCGCGCGCTTGAAGACGCGAGCGGAGAACAGATCCTGCATCTGACCGGCCAAGTCGATTTCGGCCTCGACAATAAGCTCGCCGCTATTGCCGCAGCGGTGCGTGAGGCGGGCGGCGTCATCGACGAGCTCGACTCGGCGGGCCTCAGCCGGAAGCTGCCCCACCTGCTGGGCGCGCCCGAAGACAACGGCCTGTTCCATGCGCAGGCGGGCACGGTGCTGTCCGACAATGGCATGGCGGCGCTCAAGGCGAAGGTGCTGGCGCAAGGTGTCGCCTCGCACGCGCCTGAACGTGTCGTCGCGATCGAGCCCGGAAATCCCACCCTCGTGGTGACGGAGAAGCGCCGGATTCATGCCGAGACGGTAGTGATCGCCGCCGGCCCGTGGTCAGGCGCGCTCCTCGACGAGCTCGGCATCGTCGTGCCGCTGGCACCTTCGATCGCGCAGGTCACGTTCATCGCCGCGCCGGAGCTCGTCGATCAGCCGGGCATCGGCGAATGGGGCGGCGATGGTGAAGGACTGGGCGGCGTCTATGGCCATCCGGTGCCCGGCGTTGGTTACAAGCTCGCCTTCAGCACCGGACAGGAAGGCTGGTCGCCCGATGTCTCGGCGTGGCAACCCGACCTGCAAGAGCAGGCGCGGCTCTTCGCCTGGCTCGACCGCCGCATGCCGGCTTTCCCGCGCCAGGTGCAGCTCGCCCAGCGCCATCCCTGGACGATGACACCCGATGGCGACTTCATCGTCGATCGCGTCGGACCGGTCGTGCTCGCCTGCGGCTGCTCGGGTCATGCCTTCAAATTCGGGCCGGCTCTCGGGCCGCTCGTCGCCGACGCCGTCGACGGCAAGACGGCGCATCCCTTGCTTCGGCTCGACCGGCCGTCGCTCCGGGGCCGGGCGGCGGCGGACGACGCCATCTCGCGCTGAGCCATCAAATCCCGTTCCGGTGCCATGGCCTTTGCGGGCAATCGCAGAGCGGCTTGACAGCGCGCGAGTCTGCAAATAATCTTGCATAGAACTGAACTTCTGCAAAAAACTGCAAGACCATGACATTGCTCGACCGTATCAAAGCTCAATCGCCACGGCTCACCGAAGCGGATCATCGCCTGATCGGCGTTCTCACGGAGAATTCCGCCGAGGCGGTGTTCCTTTCGGCGACGCAGCTCGCCGAACGCGTCAATGTCCATGAGGCCGCGGCGACCCGGCTGGCGCAGAAGCTCGGCTACAAGGGCTATCCTGAAATGCGCGCCGACCTGCAGCGTGGCATGATGGAGAGCCAGGACGCCGCCAACCGCATCCGCCGGTCGCTGGAAAAGGTCGCGCATGGTGATTATCTCGCCGATCTCATCGGCAGTGAAATCAGCGCGCTCGAGAACCTGCAGCAGTGCATTCCCCAGAAAGACATCGATCGGGCGGCCGACATGATCGTCGCCGCCGGGCGTGTCTATCTGTTCGGGCAGGGCCATGCGCAGTCGGTCACCAGCTTCCTGCAGCGCCGCCTCGATCGCTTCGGTCTGACCACGATCGCCCTGCAAGGGCGCGGGCGCGACATCGCCGAGCGTGTGGTGAGCCTGGACAAGAAAGACATCGTCGTGGCGCTCGCCTTTCGCAAGCAGCCGCACAGCTACGCACCTCTCGTCGATCTCTGCCGGCGCCGCAAGGCGCCGGTCATCCTCATTTCCGATCTCGCCGGGCCGATGATGCGGCCGGAAGCCGATCTCATGCTGGCGGCGCCGCGCGGCAGGTCGGGTAGCGAATTCCAGACGCCCACCATTCCCTTCGCCATCGTGAATGCCGTCCTGCTGACGATCGCCGGCCGGCACAAGAAGCGGATGATGAGTGCCCTGGAGAATCTGACGGAGCTGTTCAAAAGCTTCGAATAATGGGAGGAACCACATGTTGAAATCATTCAGGATCGCCGCGCTTTCGGCGCTCGCTATATTGGCCCCGGCCGGCCTCGCCGCGGCGCAGGATCTCGACAATTTGACGGCGGCCGAATTGCTGCCGTTGGCGCAGAAGGAAGGCAAGGTCACGGTCTTCTCGCTCTCGAGCCGGATCGCCAAGGTCGAGAAGGCCTTCGAAGATGCCTATCCCGGCATCGACATGGTCGGCATCGACATGAGCTCGGTGAAGCAGATCGCGCGCGTCGTCGCCGAGCAGGGCGCCGGCGTGCATGCGGTCGATGTGCTCTATATCGCCGACACGCCCGTCGTCTATGACGAGCTGGTGACGCCGAAACGCGTCCATGCCTATATACCGCCGCGCGTGGCGGGCGAGCTCGCGGCCGAATACAAGACGCCGCTCCTGACGCAGCGCCTGTCGACCAAGGTGCTGATGTATAATGAAGCGGCAAATCCCGATGGTGCGCCGGTGAAGAATCTCTGGCAGCTCACCACGCCCGACTGGACGGGCAGGGTGCTCATGGTCGACCCGCTGCAGCGCGGCGAGCTGCTCGATCTCCTGGTCGAAATCTCGCTCCATCCCGATGACATGGCCAAGGCCTATGAAGCGCAGTTCGGCAAGCCCATCACGCTGGAAAGCGATGTCCAGGGCGCCGGCGAGCAGTTCATTCGCGATCTCTTCAAGAACGATCTCATCCTGGTCCCGAACAGCGACGTGCTGAACAAGGCGGTCGGCGACAAAACGGCAAAGAATCCGCCGGTCGGGTTCGGCACCTATTCAGATCGGCGCGACAACCAGAAGGAAGGCTGGGCGCTGCAGGTGGCGAATGATGTCACTCCTGCCAACGGCATCCTGTTTCCGGCCGTCCTCGCCGTCGTCGACAAGACGCCCAATCCGGCGGCCGCGCGCCTTCTCGTCGATTTCATGATGGGCGACAATTCACCGACCGGTGGTCCGGCCTTCGAGCCCTTCAATGTTCCGGGTGATTATCCGGTGCGTCCTTCGATCAAGAGCCATGCCGACTCGGTGCCGCTCGACAAGCTGAAAGCCTGGCGCATCGATCCGGTCAAGACGGCTGCGGCGCGCAAACGCATCGCCGACCTGATCGTCACCCTGCAATGACAGCAAAGCCGGTGCGCCTGGCGCACCGGCTCTTCGGGGCATCATTCATGGCATTCGCTTTCCCGCTCCGACACCCTCGGAAGACTCTTCTGCGCGCCGATACGCTGCTGCCCGTGGCACTTCTCGGCCTGGTCGTGCTGCTCGTCGTGGCGCCACTGATCAAGATCCTGCTCACCACCCTGACCCCGGACGGGATCGATGCGTGGTTCTCGGTACTCGCCAGCTCGCTGTCGTTGAATCTCTGGTGGCGCCCGCTCGGCAATACCTTGCTGCTCGGCGCCGGCGTCGCCACCGGCTGCATCCTGGTCGGCGGCTTCCTCGCCTGGCTCGTCGTTCTCACCGATGTGCCGGCGCGGCGCACCTTGTGGTTCCTCGCGGCGTTGCCCTTCATGATCCCGAGCTTCGCCGCGGCGCTCGCCTGGGGCGCTCTCTTCCGCAACAGCCGGCTCGGCGGGTCGGTGGGATTTTTCGAGGCGAATGGGTATGTCATACCGGACTGGCTCGCCTGGGGGCTCGTGCCGACCCTCATCGTGCTCATCGCGCATTACTATTCGCTTGCCTTCACCATCATCTCGGCGGCGCTGAGCTCGGTCGGCGCCGATCTGGTGGAGGCCGCCCAGGTGGCCGGCGCCAGACGGTCGCGCATCTTCTTCGGCATCATTCTGCCGGTGGTGACGCCGGCTCTGATCGCCGCGGCGTCGCTGACCTTCGCCGGGGCCGTCTCGAATTTCGCCGCACCGGCGCTGCTCGGCCTGCCGGTTCGCCTGCAGACGCTCTCGACCCGCCTCTTCGGCATGATCGAAACCGGACAGACCGAGCGCGGCTTCGTCATTGCGCTGCTTCTCATCGCCGTTTCGGCCGCTTTCCTGTGGTTCGGTGAAAGGCTGGTGACCGGACGCCGGAACTTCGTGACGATCACCGGCAAGGGCGGGCGAACCAAGCGGTTTCCACTCGGCAAATGGCGCTGGCCGCTGTTCTGCCTGGCCGTCGTCGTCTCGCTCGTCACCACCTTCATCCCCGCGCTGGTCCTGCTCGCGTCAAGCTTCGCAACGCAGAATGGCGCTCTGTTCTCGAACTGGACGGCGCATTTCTGGACCGGCGAAGGCGGAACCGAGATGGCACAGGGACAGGCCGGCATCTTCCGCAACCCGGTCCTGATCGAGGCGCTGTGGACGACACTCAAGCTTGCTTTGTCGGTCGCCGCGGTGACCATGATCCTGGGGCTGGCGCTCGCACATGCGATCGCGCGCAACAAGGGCACTCTGCTGGCGACGCTCCTCGCCCAGATCTCCTTCATGCCGGTCTTCATTCCGAGCATCGCCTTCGCCGCCGCCTATATCGCCTTGTTCGGGGGGCCCATAGGTCCGCTGCCGCCGCTTTACGGCACTTTCGCGTTGCTGGTGATCGCCGCCTCGGCGCATCTCCTCCCCTATGCGGTGCAATCGGGCCGCTCGGTGCTCGGGCAGATCTCGGCCGACATAGAAGAAAGCGCCAAGCTCACCGGGGCCGGCGTCCTGCGCCGGATGGGCGTGATCATCCTGCCGCTCGCCATTCGCGGCCTGTTCGCCGGAGCTCTCCTCGCCTTCGTCAAGATCGTGCGCGATCTCTCGCTCGTCGTGCTGCTCTTCACCTCGACCTCGCCGGTCCTCAGCATGATGGCCTATCGCTACGCCTCGGAAGGCTTCCTGCAATTCGCCAATGCGATCACGGTCGTCATCCTCGCCGTCTGCCTGGTGGCGACCATGCTCGCCCGCCGTCTCGAAAATCGCGTCCAGAAGTGGAAAGAGTCATGACCGACGCCATCCGCCTCAGCCATTTGAGCAAACGGTTCGGCGATTTCGCCGCCGTCGACGACATCAATATCGCGGTTCCGAAAGGCGCCTTCCTGGTGCTGGTCGGCCCATCGGGCTGCGGAAAATCGACACTGCTGCGCATGCTGGCGGGGCTCGAGACGCCGAGCGAAGGGGAAATCGTCTTTGGCGGGCGCGTCGTCTCGAGCGGGCAGGCGGGGCTGGTCGCCGATCCGAGTGACCGCGATGCCGGGCTCGTCTTCCAGAGCTATGCGCTGTGGCCGCATATGAGCGTCGCCGGCAATATCGAATGGCCGCTCAAAGTCGCGAAATGGTCCCGGGCGGACCGCCAGGCGCGTGTCGCGGAGGTGCTGCAGCTTCTCGGCATAGAAGAGCTGAGCCAGCGCTATCCGGCCGAGATCTCGGGCGGCCAGCAGCAGCGGGTCGCCATTGCGCGCACCATCGGCCCGAAGCCCGGCATCCTCCTGTTCGACGAGCCGCTCTCCAATCTCGATGCGAAACTGCGTATCGAGATGCGCAGCGAGCTGATGCGTATTCACCGCGCCACGAGCGCCACGTCGGTCTATGTCACGCATGACCAGGTGGAAGCGATGACGATGGCAAGCCATGTCGCGGTGCTCAACAAGGGCAAGGTCGAGCAGTTCGGGCCGCCCATCGACCTCCTGGAGAAACCGCTGACCACGTTCGTCGCGACCTTCCTGGGCACACCACCCGCCAATCTCCTGACCGTCACGCGTCAGGCCGGTGAATTGCGCTTCGGCAATCTGGTGCTCGCCGCGGCGGCGCAAGCGGGTCAACATGAGAAGGCGCAGCTGCTCTATCGTGCGCATGACATTCTGGTCGGCGAGCAGAAAGGAAAACCGGTCATCTCCGCCATTTTCGACGAGGCGGCCCCCATCGCCGGCCGTACGATGGTGACGGCGCTGTTCGAGGGCAAGCGCATCACCGCGATGGCCGACGGCTATTTCCGCGCGCAACCCGGCGAGCGCATTCCATTGACGTTTATCGAGCCGCCGAGCGCGGTCTTTGCAATGTCCGGTGAGAGGATTGGTGAATGAGAGTTATACTGGTGCGTCACGGCGAAACGACGTGGAACGCGGAACAGCGCCTGCAGGGCCAGGACAATGCTCCTCTGTCGCGGCGAGGCGTACAGCAGGCGAAGCGCTTCGCGCTTTTAGCCCGAGCGCTGGCGCCGGCGCGCGTCGTGTCCTCGGATCTCGGTCGGACGCGCGAGACCGTGAGCCTGCTTGGCTTCGGTGACGTTCCGACGGATACACGCCTGCGCGAGATCGATATGGGTGAATGGACCGGGCGCATCAAGCCGGAGCTCGAGGCGGAACAGCGTGAGGACTATCTCGCCTGGCGGGCCGGCACGTTCACGCCGAAGAATGGCGAGACATGGGAAGCCTTTCGGGAGCGGGTCGCTGCCGCCATTCGCGATTGCCTGCAGCACTGCGCCGGCGACACGCTGGCGGTCGTGCATGGCGGGGTCATCCGGGCGGCCTGCCATGAGTTCCTGGGATTGCCTCCGTCACGCGTCGTGCCGGTGACACCGGGCACGGCGACGATCCTCAGCTTCACCTCCGCCGATGCGTCATCGGCACGGCTCGAAGCCTACAATATCGCGCCGGCGGCGCCCGATCACGATGCGCCGGATTGACCGGTGCGGGGCTTTGCCTGCGGGTCATCAGCCCTCCCTTCCCGCGCTTCGCGCGACGGAGGGAGATTCCGTCGCATGACCGCCGGCACGACCGTGATCATCGAGCTTCTGGGCGGCATAGCGATGCTGCTGTGGGGCGTGCGTATGGTGCGCACCGGCATCATGCGCGGCTGGGGCGACCGGCTGAAGCATTTCATCCAGCAGCGCCTCGGCAACAATATCTCGGCCTTCCTGGCGGGCACCATGGCGACGGCGACGCTCGGCAGCGCCACCGCCATGGCCCTTATCGTGGCAGGGTTAGCCGCCGGCGGCGCCATCGGCACCTCCATCGGTCTGGCGGTGCTGCTCGGCGCCGATGTCGGGTCGGCCCTCGTCTCGGCCGTCTTCGCCTCCAGCAGCTCCTATGC
>NZ_JAENHL010000004.1:0-90232 GCF_016595235.1 Taklimakanibacter albus
ACCTTCGTGATCGCAGCCGTCAATGACGTCTTGCCATGATCGACATGGCCGATCGTGCCAATATTGCAGTGCGGCTTGTCGCGGTTGAATTTCTCTTTGCCCATTTCTACGACCCTGTTCTGGCGGACATCTAAATCTTGGAGCGGGTGAGGGGAATCGAACCCCCGTCATCAGCTTGGAAGGCTGTTGCTCTACCATTGAGCTACACCCGCCCGGGAACTCGTACACCTCAAAAGCTCGGTCTCAGTCTCGGCGTTTTAGCCCATGCCCCCCTCAAGCGATGGTGGGGGAAGTAGGACTCGAACCTACGAAGTCGAAGACAGCGGATTTACAGTCCGCCCCCTTTGCCGCTCGGGACATTCCCCCGAATCGCCGTATGAGCTTGAGCCAAACGCCAAGGAGCCCGGGGATTGCCCGGGCCCTTGAGTGGCGGCTTTATGCGCGCCACACAGGAACGTGTCAACCGCAAAAAGTCCAAGTCTTACAAGGATTGAGCCGCAAGGGACTTTCTATATAAGGTCGACCATGTCAGATCACCAGAAGCACCAGCCGGGCAATGACGAAATCGAGCGGCTTTACGGCGTTCACACCGTCGGCGAGGCCCTGAAAAACCCAAAACGTAAATTTATCAAGCTCCTGGCGACCAAAAATGCCGCCGACCGGCTGGCCGCCGAGATCGCCCAGGCGAGAATCACCATCGAGCCGGTCCTCCCCCGCGAGCTCGACCGCCTGTTGGGGCCCGAGGCCGTCCATCAGGGACTCGTCCTCGACTGCAAGCCCTTACGTCAACCTCGGCTCGACGAGATTCCGCGCGAGGGTATAGTCGTCCTCCTCGACCAGGTGACCGACCCCCACAATGTCGGGGCGATCATGCGGTCCTGCGCCGCCTTCGGGGTGACGGCTCTCGTCGCCACCGCCCGCCACAGCCCGGAAGCCTCGGGCGTCCTGCTCAAATCGGCGTCCGGCGCCTATGAGCATGTTCCGTTCACCAAGGTGACCAATCTCTCCCGCGCCATGGCGGAACTCCGCGATTACGGCTTCCTCCTGGTCGGGCTCGACAGCGAGGCCGCGGAGGATATCGGCGATGCCAGGCTCTCCCGCCCGGTCGCCCTGGTGCTCGGCGCCGAGGGCAAGGGCTTGCGGCGATTGACGCGCGACACCTGCGATACCGTGGTGCGGCTCGACATGCCGGGCCTGATCAAGAGCCTCAACGTGTCCAATGCCGCGGCGATAGCCCTTTATGCCCTGCACCGGTCGGGAGGCTCGCCTTCCGAAAAAGCGCAGGCCTGAAACATCGGGATCGGCTAGGAAAACCCGTCAACTAGAGCGCTTCCCGCCAAAGTTGCTCGACTTTGGCGATAAGGAAGCACTCCTGCTTATAAGATCGGGAATCCTGTCGTGACCACCGCCGAGAATACCAACGCCCCATCACAAAACGACACGGTCATCGCGGTTCTCACCGCGCTCAGCGTCTGCCATCTGCTCAATGACATGATGCAGTCGCTGCTGCCCTCGATCTACCCGATCCTGAAAGACTCCTATCAGCTCGATTTCAGCCAGATCGGCTTCATCACGCTGGCGTTCCAGCTCACCGCCTCGCTGCTGCAGCCGGTCGTCGGCATGTATACCGACCGCTATCCGAAGCCCTATTCGGCGGCCATCGGCATGGGCATGACCGTCGTCGGCCTTGGCTTGATCGCCACCGCCAATTCCTATCCGCTGCTGCTGGCGGCAGCCGCCTTTGTCGGCGTCGGTTCGTCGATCTTCCATCCCGAATCGTCGCGGGTGGCCAGGCTCGCTTCCGGCGGCCGTCATGGCTTCGCGCAGTCGCTTTTCCAGGTCGGCGGCAATGTCGGCTCCGCCATCGGCCCCCTGCTCGCCGCTTTGATCATCCTACCCAATGGCCAGAAGAGCGTCGCCTGGTTCATGGCCGCCGGCATCGTCGCCATGGGGCTTCTGACCTTCGTCGGCCGCTGGTACGCCACCCATGGCCGCGCCCGCGTCTCGGTGACGTCGACACGCGCCCATCTCGAGCATCTCTCCTCCGGCCGCATCAAGCTCGCCATTGCGGTGCTGGTGGCATTGGTATTTTCGAAGTTCGTCTATATGGCGAGCCTCGGCAACTACTTCACCTTCTACCTCATCGATACGTTCGGCGTGTCGGTGCACAATTCGCAGCTCTATCTCTTCGTGTTCCTGGCCGCCGTGGCCGCCGGCACGTTCCTCGGCGGGCCGCTCGGCGATTATTTCGGCCGCAAATACGTCATCTGGTTCTCGATCGTGGGCGCGCTTCCCTTCACGCTGGCGCTGCCTTACGCCAATCTCGAATGGACGCTGGTGCTCGCCATCATCATCGGCCTCATCATGTCGTCGGCCTTCTCGGCGATCGTCGTCTTCGCACAGGAGCTTGTGCCGGGCCGCACCGGCATGATCGCCGGCCTGTTCTTCGGCCTGGCTTTCGGCATGGGTGGCCTGGGTGCGGCCATTCTGGGCGAGATCGCCGATCTCACCAGCATCGGCTATGTCTATCAGATCTGCTCGTTCCTGCCGCTGATCGGGCTCGTCACCTGGTTCCTGCCCAATATCGAAGGCAGCCGTCGGCGCGCCAAGGCCTGAGCCATCAGGCCGGCGCGACCGGCAATGTCCGCTTGTGCGCCGTGCCGCGATAGGTGGCGAGGATGCGCTGATGTGCTTGCGGAGCAACCTCCTTGCCTTCCAGGAAGTCGTCGATGTCCTCATAGCTGACGCCGAGTGCGTCCTCGTCGGGCTTGAGCGGTGCTTCCGTCTCGAGATCGGCGGTGGGGGTCTTGAACACCAGCTCGGAAGGCGCGCCCAGATGGTGGGCGATCGCCCGGACGCGCCTCTTATTGAGACCGGTCAGCGGCACGACATCGGCCGCCCCATCGCCGAACTTGGTGAAGAATCCCATGAGCGCCTCGGCGGCATGATCGGTGCCGATGACGAGGCCTCCCAACGCGCCGGCGAGCGCGAATTGCGCGATCATGCGCTGGCGCGCTTTGATATTGCCGTGGTGGAAATCATGACGCGGCCCGTCGAACAGGTCGGCCGCCTCCTGCATGATCTGGGCCCGCATCGCATCGGCCGCGGGTTTGATGTCGATGGTGACGATCCGGTCCGGTGCGATGACGCCCAATGACCTTTGCGCGTCGCTCTCGTCGCGCTGCGCGCCATAAGGCAGGCGCATCGCGATGAAGGTCGCCTCATGGCCGGCGCCGCGTGACCGTTCCACCGCCCTCTGGGCCAGAAGACCGGCGGTCAGCGAGTCGACCCCGCCACTGATGCCCAGCACATAGGCGCGGGCCCGGGCGGCGCGCAGATAATCGGCCAGGAAGGTGACCCGCCGGTCGATCTCGGCCTCGACATCGAAAGCCGTCGTAACGCCGAGATCCCGGGCGATTGTGGTCTGGTGATCGAGCATCATACCCCCGTATTACTATGAGATTGCGCGTCGAAACCCGCCCCGCTATATGCGTGGCGCATAGCGCCGGAATAGCTCAGCGGTAGAGCAGCGGTTTTGTAAACCGAAGGTCGGGGGTTCAATCCCCTCTTCCGGCACCATCTTCCCCCCGCCATCTCACTGCAGGGCCTTTTTCGCTTCCTCTTCGTCATCGATGCATCCTTGCAGAATGACATAGGAGCCGCCGATCGCCTGGGCAATGTCGGTGCAATAGCTCATGATCTGCGCTTCCACCGATCGCGCCTGCGCATTGACAAGCGCCGTAGCCTCTTCGTCGCGGCATCCCTTCTCGATGACATAGCTCCCACCCACCGCAGCGGACACTTGCTTGCAGTAGCGCTCGGTATTGAATGTCGGGATTTCGGCCGCCTCCGCGATGCCACCCATCAGCAGTATCAGAAAAAGTCCTGTCCAAATCCGCACGATCGCCGTCTCCCAGGTCACGTCATCGACCCAGTCTAAGAGCAAATGCTGATCACCAACAACCCACAGCTATTTTGAGATCTCCACCACGACCTCGGTGCATCTGTCGCCATTGGTCGGATGGAAGTCGACCGAGCAGGCCGTCACCACCAGGAGAAGATCGCGCTCGGCCCGCAGGGCCACATAGCCGCCGGGCGGATTGATCGAGGCATGCACGTCGAGACGGCCGTCGGGCGCGGGCAAGGAATTCTGGAAAAAATCGACCGGGTCGGGAATGGCGGGCAGCGTTATCCCCGCTTTCTCGAGCGCCTTGACAAGATTGTCCTGACAGCTCGGATGATCCGGCAGCCCGGCGCGTTCATAAAGCCAGCGATTGCAGGCCGGAAACAGCATGTCATGCGGGCCTGGTGAGGCGTCTTCCACCAGTGTCAGCAACGGCTCACCACGCGTGCTGTAGAATCGATCGCCAACCTTCGGAAACATCTTCTCGGTGATGTCGCGCGTCTGCGACGTGCTCAGCCAGTCGAGCGCCGGTCCATCGATCACGAAGGCCCAGAGATCGGCGACCTGCTGGCCCTGCGGGTCGATGATGCGGATCATGTCACCGCGCCGGACTGAAAAGGATTCTCCTGATTGTGGGGCGATGACGGTGCGACGGACTTCCGGCATGGGTTCTGCTGTGACTCCATTATGAAGCAGGACGACTTCTTGCAGGATTAGCGCAAGGGATACAATGCCCGCTTCAGGCGCGCGGCAACTCCCGCTCCGCCATGGCGATGAAAGCTTGTGCCGCTTGCGAAACGAGCCCGCTGGGTGGTGTGATCAGCAAGGTGCGGAATTTCACCGCGGGCTTGAAGGGCAACACGGCGAGGCCGCTGCGGTCGAGCCCCAGAAGCGCGAAGGGATTGACGAGACCTAGCCCTGCGCCGCTGCGCGCCAGATTGCAGATCGTTGCCGAATATTGGGTCTCGACCACGATCCGCCGCTTGACCTTGGCGGCATCGAAGGCACGGTCGATGCGCGACCGCGCCGCGTCCTCGCTTGCGAGCGAAATGAAGCGCTCATCGGCGAGATCCTGCGGCGTGAGGACAGCCTTGCGCGCCAGCGCATGCGCCGACGGCAGGACGCAGACCGCATCGGGATTGGCGAACAGGCTTGCCTTCACCCCGGCTCGGTCGATCTCGTCGGCGGCGAAGCCGAGATCGAACTGGCCCGATTGAACGAGCGTCTTCACCGTCTCGGAACTGTGGATGTGCAGCACGATGGAGAGCCCCGGATTGCCGGCGCAGAACGCCCCGACGACCCGCGGCAGGAAGGCATGACCGAGCACCGGCAGGCTCGCGATGCGCAGCGTGCCGGACGAGAAGCTGCGGATATTCTCGGCGGCGAAATGCAATTGCTCGAGGCCGATGAAGGCACGGCGGACTTCATTGTAGAAGGCGTGGCCTTCCGCGGTCGGCGTGATGCGTCCCTTGCCGCGCTCGAATAATTTGAGCCGCGTCGCCTTTTCGAGGTCGGCCAGGAGACGGCTGACCGCCGGCTGGGACACACGCAGAAGCTCCGCCGCGCGCGTGGTGGTGCCGCACGCCATCACCGTCTTGAAGGCTTCGATCTGCCGGAAGTTCATGCGTCCCTCGCTCAGCAGGATATAACAAATCTGCATAACTTGATGGAGAATTAGTATTTGAATTCACGAGGTCGCGCCAGTCTAATGCCTGCATGCAAGACGAAACGCTTCTCCTTCACACTGAGATCGATGACCTGCCATTCCCCGCTTTGACGCCCGTCGTTCATCGTGCCTCGACGATCGTGTTTCCCACGGTGGCGGCGTTTCTCGCCCGGCAGGAGCAGTTCTATGACGGCTACTCCTACGGCCTGTACGGCCATCCGGCCTCGCGCCATCTGGCCCAGAATATCGCTGCCCTCGAAGGCGGTGCCCGCACACTGGTCACCCCGTCCGGCATGGCGTCCATCACCGTCGTCAATCTGGCGGTGCTGCACGCGGGCGATCATGTCCTGCTGCCGGATCCCGTCTATGCGCCTGCGCGCGCGGCCGCTGACAGATTCCTTTCCGGCATCGGCGTCACGGCGAGCTACTACGATCCGGCCATCGCCGGCGGCATCGAGCAAGTACTGCGTCCGACAACGAAGCTGGTCTGGGTTGAATCACCGGCCTCCTTCACCATGGAAGTGCAGGACCTGCCCGCCATCGTCAAAGCCGCCCACGGACATGGCGCGCTCGTCGCGGTGGATGGTACCTGGGCGTCGCCTCTCGGCCTCAAGGCGCTGCGCCACGGTGCCGACTTTGCCGTCCAGGCGCTGTCCAAACATGTCGGCGGCCATTCCGATCTTCTCCTCGGCAGCGTCACCGTCGCGTCGGAGGAACTTTATCGGCGTCTCAAGGACACCAGCAAACATCTGGGTCTCGGCGCGGCACCCGACGACTGCTTCCTGGCGCAGCGCGGCCTCGGCACGCTGGCGACCAGGCTCGAGCGCCAGACCGCCTCGGCTTTGAAGATCGCCCAATGGCTGGCGCGGCATCCCGAGGTCGAACGCATCCTCTATCCCCTGCTCTCGGGCGATCCCGGTCATGCGCTCTGGCGGCGTGACTTTTTGGGCGGCAGTGGCGTCTTCTCAGTCCTGCTCAAACCGCGCGGTGACGGCGATCTCGCCTCCTTCCTCGAGCACTTGCGCCTGTTCCGGATCGGCGCCAGCTGGGGCGGGCTGCACAGCCTCGTCGCGCCGGTCAGGCTCGACAGCGCGCGCAGCGTGAGACCCTGGCCCAAAGGTGGGCCGCTCATCCGCTTCAGCATCGGCCTCGAACATCCCGACGATCTTATGACCGACATCGAAGAAGGCCTCGCCCGCTATGCCGGAGGACGCAAAGCGGCGGCCGAATGACACAACAAGTAGAACAAAGGAAAAGGAGGAAATCATGAAGAAGTATCTGATGAGCGCCGTAATCGCCGCAAGCCTGGCGGCGGCGCCGGCCCTGGCCGCCGAGGGCGAGCGCGTCGCGGCGGTCAAGGCCCGCGGTGAGCTCATCTGCGGTACCAGCACCGGAACAGCGATCGGCCTCAGCACGCTCGATGAGACCGGCAAATGGTCGGGGCTCGAGGTAGACTATTGCCGCGCTCTTGCCGCCGCCCTTCTCGGCGATGCCGCGAAGGTGAAATTCGTTCCGCTTGAATTCAAGAACGCCTTCGCCGCGCTGCAGTCCGGCAGCGTCGACATCCTGGCGCGCGGTGCCAGCTGGACGTTTACACGCGATACCGAGATGAAGTTCAGTTTCATCGGGCCCTATATGTATGACGGCCAAAGCTTCATGGTGAAGAAGAGCCGCAATGTGAGCAAAATTGCCGATCTCGGCGGGGCCTCCATCTGCGTCTCGGCCGGCACCACCTCCGAGCTCAATCTCTCCGATTATTTCCGGGTCAACAATCTCGACTTCACGCCGATCGTCGCCAACAGCCGCGAGCAGAACCTCGCCAATCTCGAGGCCGATCGCTGCGATGCCTATACCAATGAGCGTGGCGGGCTGGCGGCGAGCCGCCTCGGCCTCGCCGATCCGGATGCGTATGTGATCTTCGACGAGATCATCTCCAAGGAGCCGCTGAGTGCCACCATCAAGCAGGATGATCCGGCCTTCCACGATATCGCCGCCTGGACCTATTATGCGCTCGTCAATGCCGAGGAGCTGGGCATCACCTCAGCCAACGTGACCGAGCTCGCCAATTCCTCACCCAATCCGGAAGTGCAGCGGCTGATGGGCAAGACCGGCGACTTCGGCACGAAGCTCGGCCTCGCCAATGACTGGGCAGTGAAGGCGATCGCCACCGGCGGCAATTACGGCGAGATCTTCGAGCGCAATCTCGGCAGCGGCAGCCGGGTCAAGCTGTCGCGCGGTCTGAACAATCTGTGGACCAAGGGTGGCCTGATCTACGCCCCGCCGGTACGCTGAAACGATCATGACGGTCTCGGAACATGAACGCCCGGGTGCCGCCTGGAGCCCACCGGTAACGGACGATTTCCAGGCCGCACCGATGATCGGTCCGAGACAACGCCGCGCCAAGCGCGTCGCCTTCATCCAGCAGGCTCTCGTCCTGCTGGCGGTCGGGCTTCTTGCCGTCCTCATCGCCAGGAATACCGTCATCAATCTGCAGGCCCGCGGCCTCGCCTCGGGTTTCGACTTCCTCTGGCAGGAAGCCGGCTTCAAGATCGCCTTCGCCTTGATTCCCGTCGATGCGACCTCGACCTATGGCCGGGTTTTCGTGGCGGGGCTTCTCAATTCCTTGCTGATCGCCGCCTTGGGTATCATCGCCGCGACTTTGCTCGGCTTCCTTCTCGGCATCGCCCGCGTCTCACCCAGCCCGCCCTTGCGCTTCCTCACCAGGGGTTACGTCGAGCTCGTCCGCAATCTGCCGCTGCTGCTGCATCTCCTTCTCTGGCAGGCGGTGATCCTGCGGTCGCTGCCGACGGTCAAGGACGCCATCGGATTGGGCGGCATCGCCTTTCTCAGCAATCGCGGTCTCTATCTGCCGATGCCATTGCTGGGCAACCAGGCCAACCTGCTGCTGAGCGCTCTCGGCGCTGCGGCAGTGATGGCGGCCATCGCCTGGATACTGCATCGCCGTGCCCGATCGCATGGCGAGGCGCCGCCTTTGCTGGCCAGGGGCCTGAGCGCCGGCAGCCTGCTGCTTCTCGTTCTGGTCCTCATCGGCCTCGACTGGCAAGTGCCGCAGCTTTCCGGCTTCGACTACCGCGGCGGCCTCAAGCTGATGCCCGAATTCGTGTCGCTGATCGCCGCCCTCACCCTCTACAACGCCGCCTTCATCGCCGAGATCGTGCGTGCCGGCATCCAGTCGGTCGACAAGGGCCAGCGCGAGGCGGCCGCGGCTCTCGGTCTGTCGTCCCGCCAGATCCTGCGTCTCGTCATCGTGCCGCCGGCCTTGCGGGTCATCGTGCCGCCGATCGCCAATCAATATACCCACATCATCAAGGCGTCGTCGCTGGCGACCGTCGTCGGCTTCCCCGATCTCGTCAATGTCTTCCTCGGCACGTCGCTGAACCAGACCGGCCGCGCCGTGGAGATCGTGGCGATGACGGCCGCGGTCTATCTCGTTCTGTGCGCCGCCGTCGCCCTGGCGACGGAAGCCTTCAACCGCCGCGTCGCCTTGGTGGAGCGCTGAGCATGCACGCTCCATCATCTTCACGGCTGACGCCTTCCGGAGTGCTGGCTACGGCCCGTGCCTATCCTTTCAGCACGTTCCTCACCGTCGGACTACTCTATGTCGCTTTGTGGCTTACCTGGCGCATCGTCGACTGGGCCGTCATCGAGGCAACATGGCAAGCCGGGGACCGTGCCGGTTGCAATCCCGAGGGTGCCTGCTGGGCCTTCATCCTCAACCGCCTGCCGCAATTCACCTTCGGCTTCTATCCCGAGGCTGAGCGCTGGCGCGCCTGGATCGTGCTGCTGGCGCCGCCGGCCCTGCTGCTTCTCGCCATGGCGCCCGACTTCAAAGGCCGGCGCTGGATCATCGCCGGCGGCTTCATCGCCTATCCAGTGGCCGCGCTTGCGCTTCTCTCCGGCGGATCACTCGGACTTAGCCATGTGCCGAGCGACCAATGGGGCGGCCTGCTGCTCACCATGATCGTCGGCATCGGCGCCTTCGTGCTTTCCTTCCCGCTCGCCATTCTCCTGGCGCTCGCCCGTCTGTCGAAACTGCCGGCGCTGCGCTGGCTCACCATCGGCTTCATCGACTTCTGGCGCGGCATGCCGCTGGTCGCCGTGCTGTTCATGTCGGTGATCATGCTGCCGCTCTTCCTGCCGCCCGGCTTCGAGATCTCGCGCCCCGGCCTCGCGCTGACTGGACTTACGCTTTACTCCAGCGCCTATCTGGCCGAAGTCATCCGCGGCGGCCTGCAGAGCGTCGGGCGCGGCCAGACGGAAGCCGCGCTGGCGCTCAGCTTCGGTTTCTGGCGCACCCAGACCTATATCGTCATGCCGCAGGCGCTGCGGGCCGTGCTGCCCGGCATCGTCAATTCGGTGATCGCGCTGTTCAAGGACACGACCTATGTGATGATCGTCGGCCTGTTCGATCTTCTCAATATCGTGACCGCGGCCCTCTCCGATGCACGCTGGCTGGGGCTTGCCACCGAAGGCTATGTTTTTGTCGGCGTGATCTACTGGCTCTTCTGCTTCGTCCTGTCGCATGTTTCGAGCCGCCTCGAAGCGCAGCAGAGCCGTGTCGTCCGGCAGGACCAGATCCTGACGGGGAGCACGCAATGACCGCGCCTACTTCCATCAAAGTACGTTCGCTGTCGAAATGGTTCGGATCCTGGCGCGCCTTGCAGGGCGTGTCGGTGGATATCGAAGGCGGCGCCTGCACCGTACTGTGCGGTCCCTCGGGTTCCGGCAAGTCGACCTTCCTGCGCTGTCTCAACGGGCTCGAGGAATGGCAGACGGGCGAGATCGAGATAGGCGGTATCGCGGTGGGCGACCAGCCGCGTGCCCTCACCAGGCTCAGGCGCGATGTCGGCATGGTGTTCCAGAGCTTCAATCTGTTCCCGCATCTCTCGGTGCTCGACAATGTCACACTGGCGCCGCGCCGCCTTCTCCACCGCCGCCGGAAAGACGCGGAGGAACAGGCGATGCGGCTTCTCCAGCGCGTCGGCGTCGCCCGGCAGGCGGATAAGCTGCCGGCCGGACTGTCCGGCGGCCAGAAGCAACGGGTCGCCATCGCCCGCGCGCTCGCCATGGAGCCCAAGGTTCTGCTCTTCGACGAGCCGACCTCGGCGCTCGATCCTGAATCCGTGAAGGAAGTTTTGGACGTTATGATCGAGCTGGCTAAAGGCGGCACCACCATGGTGGTGGTGACGCATGAGATGGGCTTCGCCCGCCGTGTCGCCAGCCGGGTTCTGTTCATGGACAAGGGCCGCATCGTCGAGACGGCGGAACCCGAAGCCTTCTTCACCTGTCCTTGCAGCGAGAGGGCGAAGAGCTTTCTTGCCGACATAGGGCCGCCCTGACACGCCGGTTGTTCCCCGTCGGGAACCTATTCTCACGTGAGACGTTGTCCCGCGCAGAGTTATTTTCAATGCGAGGACAAATCATTGGCTAAAGCAAGTAAAGCCCGCCGGCCGCGGGCCACGGCACCAAGGAAGAGCACCGCCAACCGCCTCTTCGATGACGCTTTGTCATTGGCATCCACGCTCGCCGACGGCCGTAAGCGCGCCGGTGCCGACAAGATCGTCGAGTTCGCCGAGGCGGCCCGGCATTTCGGTGAAACCCTCGACGATTTCCCGCAGCTGCGCGCCTATAGCGACACGGCTGCCGACAACCTCGATAACCTGGCGGACTATATTGTCGCGACCGACATACCGGACATGCTGGACGACTTCGCCGGCTTCGCGCGCCGCCAGCCGGTCGCCACCTTGACGCTCGGCGTCGCCGCCGGGCTCGCGGTAACGCAACTGATGCATGGCTGGCCGATTCCCATGAAGCGGAAATCGTCAGCCGGTCGTGGCCGGAAGCGTCGGACCCCACGCAAGGCCTTGAATTAGCCTCGCGCGTCTAGTCGCAGGAGATCGGCATGGCGGAAACCGACGGCAAGCCTATGGACGACTCTCTCGCCGGATCGTTCGACACGCTCAAGCGGGACTTCACCGCCTGGTTCATGGCGGAGCGGGCCTTGCTGCGTGCGCGCATGAATTCGAGTGCGCGGCGTATGGCGCTGGCGGCAGGCTTGGCCTGCTTCGGCGTGATGATCGTGTTCATCGCGCTGATCGTGCTGGCCGATGTTCTGGTTCAGCTTCTGATCGTGTCGTTCGGTCCGATCACTGCCGGGCTCGTCGTCGGACTTGGCCTGCTGCTTGTCGCCCTTCTTCTGATTGCCGGGGCGATCATGCTGTTGCGCAAACCCGACCCGTTGAGCGGGCACCTACGCAGCTCGGCGAAATTCATCTGGAGCCGGTTCCATGACTGATCTCGCCGCGCTCGAAGCCGAGGCCGTTCGCCGGCGTGAGGAATTCGCCAACAGCTTGCGCAAGTTCAAACCGAAGCTGACGCCACTTGGTCTGGCCGACGAAGCCTTGCGCCGGCTCGATCCGCAAGCGCAAGCGGTCACCGCCACCGGCCGGACGCTGCGTCGCAATCCGCTGCCCGTCATCCCGCTGCTGCTCGGGCTTGGCTGGTTGATGCTCGAAGCACGCAAGCCGGCAAAGGCCGCCAAGCCGAAGCGGCCAAAGCTCAAACGCAAAGACAAACCCCTGATCACATCGCAAAAGAAGGAATGACATCATGAAGACCACCAGAGCACGCAAGACCCGCAAGGCCGGCCGAAAGTCGGGCAAGGCCACGACCGCCCAGCTTCTCCAGGATAATGCCGGCATGGCATTGCGCCGCGGCCGCGATACGTTGAGCCGCGCCTATGACTGGGCACATGAAGCCGGCAACACCGGTCTGGGTTCGCTGCGCATGCCGCGCCGCGCCGATATCAGCCATCTCGCCGAAGCCAATCCGCTTCTGCTCGGTGCGGTGGGCTTAGGGCTGGGCGTCGCCATCGGCACGCTTTTTCCGCGTGGCATGGGCCGGTCTCGCCCGGCTTCCAAGACGCGCGAGACCAATGGCTCATCAACCGCCGCGAAGTCCGCCAGCCGCCGGCGCCCGAAAAAGGCCCGCGCGGTGAAAGCCCGTCCGGCTCAGGCCACCACGGCCTGATCACTTCAGGCGGTTCAAGGCCTCGGTGAGCTTGACGCGCTGGGCGGCAAGAGCCGTCTTGCGCTCACGCGTCTCCTCCAGCACCTCTTCCGGCGCCTTGGCGACGAAGCCCTCATTGCCGAGCCGGCTCTCGATGACGCCGATATCCTTGGCGACCTTCTCGAGCTCTTTGCTGAGGCGCGCCCGTTCGGCGGCGAAATCGATCACGCCCTCGAGCGGGAGCGCGAGGATGGCCTCGCCCAGCACCACTTGCGCCGACGACGCCGGGACCTTGTCCTCGAAATCGATCGCCTTGAGGCGGGCCAGACGCACAATCTCCTGTTCCCAGGTGGCGGCGCGCCGGCGCGATTCAGTATCGGCGCCGACGATGACGCAGTCGATCTTGGCGCCCGCCGGCACGTTCATCTCGGCGCGCACCGAGCGGACCTGCGAGATGAAATCGACGACCCAGCTCATCTCGGCGTCGACCTTCGCGTCGCCGAGGCCTTGATAGCTCGGCCACTGCGCATCGATCAGCATGCCTTGCGCACCGGTCTTCTGCCACAGCTCTTCGGTGACGAAGGGCATGAAGGGGTGCAGCAGCAGTAGGATCTGGTCGAGCACCCATTGCGCGCAATGCTGCGTCTCGGCCTTAGCCGCGGCGTCGTTGCCTGACAACAGCGGCTTGATCAGCTCGACATACCAGTCGCAGAACACATTCCACGCGAAGCCATAGAGCGCGCCCGCTGCATCATTGTAGCGGTGCTCCTCGATGGCCTTGGTCACCGTATCACGCGTGCGCGCGACCTCGCCGGCGATCCAGCGGTTGATGGTGACGCGCGCCGCGATCGGATCGAAATTCGGATCGCGCTTGGCACCGTTCATTTCGCAGAAGCGTGCCGCGTTCCACAGCTTGGTGCCGAAATTTCGATAGCCTTCGACGCGCTGGGTCGACAGCTTGATGTCGCGGCCCTGCGCCGCCATGGCGGCGAGCGTGAAGCGCAAGGCATCGGCGCCGAACTGGTCCATGAGGACGAGCGGGTCGATGACATTGCCCTTCGACTTCGACATCTTCTGGCCCTTCTCGTCACGGACCAGCGCATGGATATAGACCGTGTGGAACGGCTTCTCCTTCATGAAGTGAAGGCCCATCATCATCATGCGGGCGACCCAGAAGAAGATGATGTCGAAGCCGGTGACCAGCACATCGGTCGGATAATGACGCTTGAGCTCGGGCGTCTCGTCCGGCCAGCCCAAGGTCGAGAACGGCCACAGAGCCGAAGAGAACCAGGTGTCGAGCACATCCTCGTCACGCTTCAGAAGCGTGCGCGTGCCGTAATGGCGCTGTGCCGCGGCAAGCGCCAGATCCTCGTTCTCCTCGACGAAGACTTCGCCGTCGGGACCGTACCAGGCCGGAATCTGATGGCCCCACCACAGCTGGCGCGAGATGCACCAGGGCTGGATGTTGCGCATCCATTCGTAATAGGTCTTCTCCCAGTTCTTCGGCACGAAGACGGTGTCGCCATTCTCGACCGCAGCAATCGCGGGCTGCGCGAGCGTCTTGGCGTCGACATACCACTGCTCGGTGAGCCACGGCTCGATGACGACGTCGGAGCGGTCGCCATGCGGGACCTGATGGACATGCGGCTCGATCTTGTCGAGAAGCCCCTGCTCCTCGAGCATGGCGACGATGCGCTTGCGCGCCTCAAAGCGGTCGAGGCCGTGGAGCGCCAAGGTCGGCGCCGGCACCTTTGCGCCGGCCAGGAAATCCTCATTGTCCGCCAGCAGCAGCTTGCCGAACTGATCAAGTATATTGATCTGGCGCAGCTCGTTGCGCTTGCCGACATCGAAGTCGTTGAAGTCGTGCGCCGGCGTGATCTTGACGGCGCCGGTGCCCTTTTCGGGGTCGGAATAGGTATCGGCGACGATCGGGATCAGGCGGCCGACCAGCGGCAGCACGACATTCTTGCCGATGAGATGTTTGTAGCGCTCATCGTCCGGATGGACCGCGACGCCACTGTCGCCCAGCATCGTCTCGGGCCGCGTCGTGGCGACGATGATGAACTCGTCGGTGCCCTCGATCGGATATTTAAGGTGCCAGAGATGACCTTTGACCTCTTTCTGGACCACTTCGAGATCGGAGATCGCGGTCAGAAGCTTCGGGTCCCAGTTGACCAGCCGCTTGTCCTTGTAGATCAGGCCTTCCTTGTAGAGCTGGACGAAGACCTTGAGCACCGCGCGCGACAGGCCTTCATCCATGGTGAAGCGCTCGCGGCTCCAGTCGCACGACGCCCCGAGCCGGCGCAGCTGGCGCGAGATCGTGCCGCCCGATTCTTCCTTCCACGCCCAGACGCGCTGGAGGAACGCCTCGCGGCCTATGGTCCGGCGGTCGGTCTTGTTCTCCTTATGGAGTAACCGCTCCACCACCATCTGGGTGGCGATGCCGGCATGGTCGGTGCCGGGCTGCCACAGCACGTCGCGACCGCGCATGCGTTCGAACCGGCACAGAATGTCCTGGATCGTGTTGTTGAGCGCATGCCCCATATGGAGCGAGCCCGTCACATTGGGCGGCGGAATGACGATGGTGAAAGGCTCGGCCTTGGGCCGGCGTCCGGGCTTGAAATAGCCGCCCGTTTCCCAGGCCTCATAGAGGCGGGTTTCCATCTCGGCAGGAATAAAGGTCTTTTCGAGCATGATTTTCGCTATGTAAGGAGAACAGTGCGGGCTTTAAACACGAGTGCGCCGCCGGATTCAACCGGGCTGTCATGCATCCTTGAACCGGATGCCAACCTCTTCGCCCTTGACCCAGACGCGCTCGGCCGGCCGCTGGTCCATCTCTCCCGGTATGGTCACCCGGAAATTCTGCGGAATGAGGAAGGATTCGCCGACCCGGAGCCTGGCGCCGGTGGCGCTGACATCGCGGACCTTGCAAGTGATGACCGTCCTGCCGTCAAGGAAGAATACCCGCGCCTCTTTCAGGCGGCGCATGCGCGGTGACTGCCGTTTATCCTCGGTCATTCCCTGACCATCCGCGCAGTTTTCCCCTTGGAACCGCTTCCCCGCGAGTTAGCGCTGCGGCCGCCTGACCACCCGCTCGATCTCCTCGCGCACCAGGCGCTCGACGATCGTCGGCAGATTCTCGTCCAGCCACTGCTTGAGCATACCGCGCAGAAGCTCCTGGGCAATATCGGCGATCGGCCGGTCGCCGAGCGCCCGCCTCGTGATCGTCTCGGCCAGCTGGTTGAACGCCGCCTGGGTGGCGGCGCTGCTGCTTTCCGACAGGAGCCCCGACTCCTCGGCAAAATCCGACTGCGGCTCGGCGACCGCCGCCGGCGGCAGATAGCGCGGCGGACTCATCTCGCGCATCGCCGGATATGGCTCGGATTCGAGCTCCGGCGTGGGCTCGGGCTCCACATAGTTGGTGACTTCGGCGCCGTAATAACCGTCATAAGCGAAGGGTTCCGGCGTCTCGGCGATTACCGGATCGGGCTGCCGGGGCCGCGCTTCATAGGTGGGGGCCGGCCTTTCGCGAAAACTCTGGCTCAGCGTCTCGCGACGTCCGCCCAATATGCCGGCAAAACCCTGCGGCTGATGCGATCCGGAGCCATTGATGGGGGGATAGTCAAAAGTCCGCCGGGGCGGGCTTTCGGTCCGGGGCGGCGGATTAGGGGGATTGTCGGCTTTCGCCCGTATTTCGGGCGTGGGCCGGGTAAAACGGTCGGACGAAACAGTGGCATTTTCGTCTATGGCGCGCCGGATGGATGCCAGGACGTCCTCCATCCTGGGCTCGCCTGGTTTCTGCCCGTGCTTCATCTAAGTAAGTCCTGTCGCCGGCGACTCTTTTACGTCACCTTGGCCGGCAAGATCGCGCAAAACGACCTTGCATGCAAATGACAGGCTGACCTTATCACAAGAACATGAACAGTGCGACGGGGACTCAGTCGACCGTCTTCACGCCTGTGCCGATCCACTTGTTGCGCACCCGGTCATAATTCTCGATCGGGTCGTAGTAGTCGGCGCCGAGACCGATCTGGCGGGCGGTAAGCCGGCCGACCGAGCCCAAGATCTGATAGGCCGCGACGATCTGATCGCGCTCGGCCTGCGCCAGGATGATCTGCGCGTCGAGCAGCGCCGATTCGGCGTTCAAAACGTCGAGCGTGGTGCGCGAACCGACCAGGTTTTCCTGCTTCACACCGTCGAGCGCGATGGCCGCGGCCGAGACTTGCGCCTTGGACGACGCGATGGTTTCGCGCGCCGCGATCAACAGGTTCCACGAGCTCACGACGGATTCGCGCACGCTGCGCGCCGCGCCGATGATCTCGATGCGACGCTGGCTTTCCACCTGCTTGGCTTCGCGGACCGCCGAATAGACGCTGCCGGCCTCATACAGCGGCACATTGATGCTGCCGACGAGGCTGAGCTGCTCGGTATTGCCTTGCGAGGTGTGATCGAGATCCTGAATGGTTTTGCTGGCGCTCGCCTGCAGGTTGACGCTCGGCAGGAGATCGCCCCTGACCACGTCGACATTATAACGCGCCGCTTCCGCGACGAAGGCGGCGGAAAGGATATTGGGATTAATCTTCTCGGCAAGCGCCGTCGCCGATTGCAGGCTGTTGGGCAGCTTCGGCAGCCGCGGATATTTGAGCGTGCCCGGCGCATGGCCGACGAGACGGTCGTAATTCGCGATGCTGGAGGCGAGATTGGACTTGGCCGCCGCCACCGCCGATTGCGAGAGCGCCAACTGCGCCTGCGCCTGCGAGACGTCGGTCTTGGTGACCTCGCCGACATTGAAGCGTTCCTGGGTGGAGCGCAGCTGCTCCTGGAGCGTCTTCACGTTGCGCTGCCTGAGCTGCAGTACGCGGCGGTCACGAATGACATTCATATAGGCGGTGACGGTGTCGAACAGGGTCTGCTGCTCGACGGCGAGGAGATTCTGCCGACCGGCTTCGACCGTTGCCTCGGCCTGCTTGACGCCTTTGACGGTCTTGAAGCCACGGAAGACCGGCTGGGTCAGGGTGATCGAGATGTCGGCCGGATTTGTCGTCCGGGTGTTCCCTGGAATCGGCTTGGTTTTGGTGTCGACGAGCCCGGCGCTGGCCGCGGCCTCGACGGTCGGCCGCCAGCCCGACAGGGCCTGCGGCGTCGCCTCATCGGTGGCGCGCTGACGAGCCCGCTCCGCCCTGAGCGTCGGATTGCCCGAATAGGCGCTCACCAAGGCCTCCGCCAATGTCTCGGCATTGACGGTCAAAGGCATGAAAAACAAGGGAAGAGCTAAAGCCCCGGCAACTCCCCACGCACTGACCCGCTTACGCCCCATTTGCCCAAAACTCACTTTATTAGTGTTCCCTTCGAGCCCGAAAGCTCACTCTAGCGCAAGAACCCAGCGCAATCAAAAGACAAAGGCAGGCCTGTCCACAGCCACCCCCGGCAGCCGCGCGATCGACGCCTCGAAAGCCGGCAGCGAGCTGATCGCCCCGTCATGGCGGGTGAACACTGTAGCCGTCGCCACCGTATGATCGCCGACCACCGCGACGAGCCGGCCGCCATCCTGCAATTGCTGCAGCAACGCCGGCGGCACCATCGGCACCCGGCCATCGATCACGATAGCGTCATAGAGCTCGCCCGCTTTCCAGCCGGTGGCGTGCGCCGCCTTGTGGACCTGCGCATTGGTGATCCCGAGCGTGCCGAGATTGGTCGCCGTGGCGTCGACGAAAGCCTGGTCCTCGTCGATGGCGACGACCGCGTTGCAGAGTCGCGCGAGCAAGGCCGTAGAATAGCCGGTGACGCAGCCGATATGCAGCGCCTTCTCGTCGGCATCGATTTCCGCGAGCTGGACGAGCTTGGCCAGCGCCATCGGCTCCATCAGCGAGCGCCCGCCACCAAGATCGATATCCTCGTCCATGTAGGCGACGGCGCGACGCGCTTCCGGCACGAACACTTCGCGCGGCAGTCCTGCCATCGCCTGGATGATGCGCCCATCGGTGATGCCGTTGGGGCGGATTTGCGAGTCGATCATTCGTGATCGGGCGATAGCGAAATCGGTCATAAGACGCTGATAACCAAATAGGGACAGTCTGTCCATCTGCCAATCGTAACACATTGTAGTTGCCGCGAGCTTCGACTATAAGGCCCGCCGAAGGCCTCGTGGCGGAGTGGTTACGCAGCGGACTGCAAATCCGTGTACCTCGGTTCGATTCCGGGCGAGGCCTCCAATCTTCCCTATATAAATCAATAAGTTTGTAGGATCTGTGACAGTGCCGTCTGATCACGGATACCAGGCTCCGCGCCCTGCCTATTTGGCACTTTAGAGATACAGGAAGACAGGTTTGAGCAGATGCTTTCGGGGCTCGCATGAGAGCGCTGATTCGCGCCTCGAAGCACTTCGTCAGGTTGCTTTTTCACCGCTCGAGAAGCCGAAACGGCGCGCCCATTTCGGGTGTTTACTGACCAGCCAGCGGCCGAGCCTGATCTCGGCCCTTCGCCTGAGCCGGCGCGCGATCGGAACATCGACGGCCAGAATCAAAAGGCCCAGCGGCACCATCCAGAAACCGAGGATCGGCAGGAAGCCCAGGAAACCTCCCAGGATAAGCAGACCGCCTAGGATGATTCTGACAACCGGGTGACCGGGAAGATGGAATTTCCGCCCGCCGAATTTGACACTATGCATGAGCACCTGCGCCTTTGTTACCTCGCAGATATAGGGGGGCTGCGACCGGTTTTCGACGGCTTGCAAAAAGACTTTTCAAATGCGAGAAAGCTATGTATACGCGCTGCCATTCCCCGGTAGCTCAGTGGTAGAGCAAGCGGCTGTTAACCGCTTGGTCGCTGGTTCGAGTCCGGCCCGGGGAGCCAGTTTTCAAAAGGGTTTAGCGAATGGTCGCTAAGCCCTTTTTCATTGACGGGTACGCAGCGGCGAGTTGGCTGCTTGGTAGAGGCCAGACGGGCGCGAGCGCATCACCGCTCTCACTTTCAGGGTGTTCGAACGCGCTTTGACCATCTCCCGGAGGCAATCCAAAATGCGAGCATTCTGGAAAAGCGAGGACTGCGGCGTTTCAGACGCAGTTGTGCTATTGGATCTCTCAGCCATGAGGCCTCCACAACTGGTTGCTGGTCATGGGCCGCGACGGAGAAGGACTCCCCTTCCCGCTCAGAGGCCATCCGGCGGCTTGTCGAGGCCGGGCTGAAGCGATCAAAAAGGAAATGTGGATGATCTCCAAGCGACAAGAAGCTGACCGTCAGTTCCTGAAGGTATCGCGCAAGGAAAAAGCTCAGCAGACGACTTCCAAATCTCGTTCGATCACCGACGCCGACAAGGCGAGACGGGACGTGAAGACCACTGACCTGAGGAAGCAGCGCGAGGCAAGGGACGCCGGCCAGGCTGAGGGTGGGCTGAAAAAGGCCACTTAGCGCGTTCAATCAGACTTCGTAATCGAAGACCAGGATACCTGCGATCCCGCCCCGCGCGGCTTCGACGAGAGCTTTGCCCACTTTCATATGCTCGGGATGCGGAAGATAGGCGTCCCGCGCTGCGGCATCGCGGAAATCGACCACGAAGCCATGGCGGAATCCCTTTTCGAGATTTTCCGGACTGTTGTTGGCGCCGCCGGTGACGGCGAGGATGCCGTCGATCTTCTCTTTCAGCGTCGCCACTGAATTGAGTGCCCGGCTAATGGCCGCCTCGTCGAGTTCCGGCCTGAAGTTGATGAGCACGACATGGCGTATCATGAGTTACATCCATAAGCAGAAAGGAGCTTTCTCCCACCAAAGGACGAAAAGTTACACGTATTGCCGGATTGCCGCCAGGGTACGCGACATACCTTTCCATCCACACAACCTGATATGATGATCATCCCATCCCCGGCTCGAATTGAGTTCCTCTGGAAGGATGAGAGTCATGTCGAACGACGCCTCTCGACTACGGGCCGTTTCGTTTGCGGCAAGCGTGTATCTGTTTTTTGAAGCTGGCCTTGCCGCCCAGACGGTGGACGAACTGCCGGACCCGCAAGAGCCCATGCTGGCGGAGCCGGGCGATTGGGCTGCCGATTTCAATGAAGCCCAGCTGGCCTGCTATCAAGGATCGATGCGCGCCTGTGACTCGATCTGGCTGAGCGAGCGGGTCCTGCTCGATTCATTCCTGGACCACTATGGACGGACCTGCGGCGGCCGGGTTGACCTCCGTGAGATCCGGCGCGCCAACCTCAATTGCACCGAGGCCTTTCCCGGTCACGATTGAACGTCGCTCACTCCGCCAGTCCAGCTTTCTTCAGGCCATCGGCAAATATCGCAAGGTGCTCGGGCCGGCTGATCGGGAGCCAGTCCGTGATATTTGAAACGCGTAAAGCCGGATCGAGCTTACGCATCTCCCCGATGGCCCGTCTTGCTTCCTGTTGGCGGCCGCCGAGCGCCCGGGTCGCTGCAATCAGCGCCACGACCATGAGAAAGCTCGGCAGATTGCCATATGACCGCTCCGCCCATGCGGACGCCGCCTCAATTCGACCGGCAAACAGATGCGCCATCGCGATCCCCGCCTGCATGCGATAGAGCTCCGGGTCGACGGGGCTCAATCGCATGGCCCGCTCGAAGTGCTCGATTGCTTCTTCGCATTCACCGTGCCAGGTCCGAAGGAAACCGCTGAGAAACCAGGCCGAAGCCAGATTGGGGTTCAGGAATATGGCTCTGTCGAGAAGCGCGATGCCACTGTCGAGATCACCGGCCAGATGCGCCAGCGCATGGCCGCCTCGCGTGAGGGCTACGGCGTCATCCCTACCCAATTCGACGGCACGGCGCGCCAGGCGTTCTCCCTCGACGGTTTCCCACGCGCGGTCTTCTGTCCAACCGTTGATCTTGCGCCAGAAGTAGGACCAGGCCGCCATGGCATGGGCGGCCGCGAATTCGGGATCGAGCTCGATGCTTCTCCGGAACAGCGACAAGGCTTCATCGACGGCTTCTTGTGTGCCCCGATGCACATGGGCGACCCCGCGCAGGTAGCAATCATAGGCGTTCAGACTGGCCGTAGGCTTTTTCTTGGCGCGCTCGATCTCGGCCAATTCCATTTGCGGGGCGATCGCGCCGGCGACACTTGCCGCGATCTCGTCCTGCAGCTCGAAGATATCCTCAAGCCGTCCCTCGAAACGATCTGCCCACAGATGCGTGCCGGTTGACGCCTCGATAAGCTGTCCCGTGATGCGGATGCGATCCGCGGATTTGCGCAAACTGCCTTCCAGCACATAGCTGACACCGAGCTGCTGGCCCACCTGCTTCAAGTCGGCCGCCCCGCCCCGATACGTGAAGCTCGAATTGCGCGCGACGACGAACAGCCAGCGCACGCGCGAGAGTGCGGTGATGATCTCCTCCACCACCCCATCCGCGAAATAGGCCTGCTCGGGATCCCCGCTCAAATTCTGGAATGGCAGAACGGCGATGGATGGCTTGCTCGGCAGGAGTGGGATCGGATGTAAGACATCCAGCGTGGGGTCGGGACCTGGATCCGAAACGCGCTCGGCCGCTCGAGTTTCGGTGACGTCGCCCACGAAGCGGAAGCCCTTTCGTGGGATCGTGCGAACGAGGTGCTGTTCCTCGCCACTGTCGCCGATGGCCTTGCGAACCGCATTGATATGGCTGGTGAGCGTCGATTCCGAAACGATGCGCCCGCCCCATACCGCCTCGATCATATGATCCTTGCTCACCACGTGGTCACGGTTCTGAACCAGATAGAGCAGCAGATCGAATACCTGAGGCCCGACGCCCACCGCTTTCGCGGCCCGCGTAAGCTCTCGGCGCTCGGGGTCGAGGACACAGTCTGAGAACAGGAATTGCACGTAGAACTCCGCCAGCAGCCAACCGGCGAGTGTCGGTCAGGATATAGGGCATGTTACCGGCCCTTGGACATATTTCCAAGGCGGACCCAAGGACATTTGAAGGTTGCCGCAAAGCCTTTCTGCGGCGCTCAAGGCAATCTCCAGGCCGTACCGACGTCAGCACGGCGCGACGCGGGGTTGCAGGAGATATCTCATGAAGATCGTTGTCATCGGCGGAACCGGCCTTATCGGTTCGAAGGTCGTCGGATTGTTGCGCGGCAAAGGCCACGACGTTCTGGCCGCGTCCCCAAACACGGGCGTGAACACCATCACGCGCGAAGGGCTGGCGGAAGCCCTTTCAGGCGCAAACATTGTCATCGACGTGGCCAACGCGCCGTCATTCGAGGACAAGGCCGTTTTGGAGTTCTTCGAGACGGCGGGTCGCAATCTGCTCGCCGCGGAGGAAGCTGCCGGCGTCAGGCATCACGTGGCGCTCTCCGTCGTGGGTGCCGATCGCCTCCCCGACAGCGGCTATATGCGCGCCAAGGTGGCGCAGGAAAAACTCATTCAATCGTCGAAGACCCCGTATACGATCGTCCGCTCGACCCAATTCTTCGAGTTCGTCGAGGCGATCACCCGATCGGCATCGGACGGCAATGCGATCCGCCTGTCGCCGGCGCTACTTCAGCCCATAGCCTCGGATGATGTAGCATCGGCCCTGGCTGTAACTGCCACGGGCGAAGCAGCCAACGGAATCGTCGAGCTCGCAGGCCCCGAGAGAATTCCGCTCGACGCTCTGGTGCGATCTCACCTCGAGGCGACGGGCGACCGCCGGCAAGTCATTGCCGATATCCGCGCCCGTTATTTCGGCGCCGAGCTCGACGACAGGTCGCTTACGCCCGGCGCACATCCGATGCTCGGCACGATCCGCTTCGAGGATTGGCTGCTCCGTACATCCAATCGGGCCTGAACGCGTTCGCTCCCCAGCTGCGAGCGACATTCCATTTCAAGGAGACAACCATGCTCAAATCAACCTGCATCGCCGCATCCGTCGTGCTCGGAACAGCCGCCATCGCCAACGGCGTGTTCATGCTGATCGATCCGGAGCGCTGGTACTACGCAGTGCCTGGCGTGACCACGACCGGCCTGTTCAATCAGCACTTCGTCCGCGACATCGGATTGATTTTCCTGCTCGTCGGCGGCGCGTTCCTGCTCGGCGCCGTCCGGCCGAACCTCCGGATCGTATCATGGGCAGCGCCGTCGATCTGGCTCTCGGGCCATGCGCTTTTTCATTTCTGGGAAGTGGCCGTCGGTATCTGCGGCCCATCGGTCCTGGCACGCGACTTTCCGGCGGTGACGCTGCCGGCCTTGATCGGGCTCGCCATCACGATTTGGGCGATAGCCGATTCCCGCACGGCAACGGCGGCCGGGACCGTCGGGAGATCCGCGTGATGAGTGCCCTCGCACTTTGACGCCGTCACATTGGAGGCCTGCCATGAACGAGGAAAAGGAGGAACGGCGGCGTCCGGCCGATGCGGAAATGGGCCGCGTTCTGAAGACCGAGCCGCTCAACATCGTATCCGGTCTCGACCCGTCTTCCGGCACGATCGCCCATTGGAAACATGGCGCCCTGCATGACGTTGTTCAGCCAATGGCCGATCATGTGATCATGACATACATCGACACGATGCAACCCCTGGAGCGCCGGACGGGTCGCAGCGTAGCGACTGGCGTGGCACGCCCAGGGGTTGTGACGATCATCCCGGCAGGCACGAGCGCGCGCTGGGACATCGCCGGCGACGTCGATGTCGTTCAGCTGTATCTTCCTCACGCAACGATCGAACGCGTAGCTGCCGAAGCCGACAGTGCATTGCCGGCCGAGCTTCTGGAACGAACCGGCCATCTCGACCCGATTACGGCGCGCCTGCTCGCCACGGCGTCGGAAGCGGTCGAGGGCAACACGACGCTCGACGTCATGTTCCGTCAGCAACTGACAGACCTGCTGGCAACCCGCCTGTTGGCAGCGCATTCCGAGATGCCGCTCATACCCAGACCGGCGTCGGGCGGGCTCCCGCCCGGAATTCTACGCCGCGCCTTGGGGCGCCTTCGCTCGGAAAGCGATGCGGATGTCTCGTTGGCCGCCTTGGCCGCGGATGCCGGCTTGTCGCGCTTTCATTTCTGCCGTGCGTTCAAGGAAAGCACCGGGAAGTCGCCGCATGTCTGGCTCCGGCAGCACCGGTTGGAGCAGGCAAAGGCGATGCTGCGCGATCCGTCCATGTCGATCATCGCGGTCGCCATGGCGCTTGGCTATGCGTCCCAGACGGCCTTCGCCGCGGCGTTCAAGAAGCTGACCGGGATATCTCCCAGCGAATTTCGGCGCATGGCGACTTAACCGCAATTCCTCTGCAATTGCCGCAATCGCTCTGGCGTGGCCGCTGACGCGCTTCGCTAAATCACCTCCATGCCCGCACGCCTCGGGCGAAACGAACGGGCTCAGCACCGTAACCAAAGGAGATCCTGAAATGTTGGACGCAACGACAAAACTGAGTTTGGACACCATCTCAAATCCCGACAGAACGAAGCCCGAGGAGCTGGTTCCGTCGCGCTACGCGCTGCGGATCGGCGAGATCGATGTGCTGGTGATCAGCGATGGCGTTCTGCCGCTCCCGACCGAGATGCTGGGGCATAATGCCAGCCCGGCCGTCCGGGCGGCCTGGCTGGACGACATGTTCCTGCCGCGGGATGCTTGCGACTGGCCGCTGAACGCAGTCCTGGTGCGCAGCGGCGGCCGAACCATACTCATCGACGCCGGGCTGGGCTTCGACCCGGACTTGCAGTTGCCGCGGGCCGGCCAGCTGGTCAAACGACTGGAGGCTGCCGGCATCGACCTCGCATCCGTGACCGACGTCGTGCTTACCCACATGCATATGGACCACATTGGCGGGCTGCTCGTCGATGGCATGAAGGAGCGGCTGCGTCCGGACCTGCGGATCCACGTCGCGGCCGCCGAGGTCAAATTCTGGGAGTCGCCCGATTTCTCCCACACATCCATGCCGCCGGGCTTCCCGGACGCGCTTCGCTCAGCCGCCAAGCGGTTCGCGAAGGAGTACCACAGCCATCTGCGGACGTTCGACGAGAAGCATGAGGTGGCGCCAGGTGTGGTCGTCTATCGCACCGGCGGCCACACGCCCGGGCACAGCGTGGTACGTATGGCGTCCGGCGAAGGCCTGACATTCGCCGGCGACGCCGTGTTCGCGGTCGGTTTTGATCAGCCCGACTGGCACAACGGCTTCGAACATGATCCCGAGGAGGCGGCGCGCGTTCGGGTCCGTCTGTTGCGGGAGATGGCCGAGACCGGCGAGATGCTGATGGCCACTCACCTGCCCTTCCCTTCCGTTGGCCGGGTGGCGATCGATGGCGACGCCTTTCGCTGGGTACCGGTCTTCTGGGACTACTGACCGTCAGCTGACTGCCACCATTTGAACATCCGGTCGACCGGCTTCGGCTCCTCTGTCGCGAGCAGGTCGACCGTCCCGCCCCCGCGCTGCGCCTGCGGCCACGCGCGCCACATTTCTCAAACCAAAGGATTCATTCGATGACCACGATCACCAGCAAGGATGGTGTCCAGATCTTCTACAAGGATTGGGGCCCGAAAACCGCTCAACCCATCGTCTTTCACCACGGCTGGCCGCTTAGCGCCGACGATTGGGATACGCAGATGCTGTATTTCCTCGGCAAGGGCTATCGCGTCATCGCCCATGACCGCCGCGGTCACGGCCGCTCCAGTCAGATCACCGACGGGCATGACATGGTCCATTACGCGGCGGATGTCGCAGCCCTCATCGCGCATCTTGACCTGCGCAACGCCATTCATATCGGACATTCGACGGGCGGTGGCGAAGCCGCGCGTTATGTGGCCCGGCACGGCAAGGGTCGCGTGGCCAAGCTCGCCCTCATCGGCGCGGTACCTCCGATCATGCTCAAGACCCGGGCAAGTCCCGAAGGATTGCCGCTCGAAGTGTTCGATGGACTGCGCAGAGACCTCGCAAGCAATCGCTCGCAGTTCTACGTCGATTTCGCGAGCGGACCATTCTATGGCTACAATCGTCCCGGCGCGAAGCCGTCCCAGGCCGTCATCTGGAACTGGTGGCGCCAGGCGATGATGGGTGGCGCCAACGCGCAGCACGACGGCATCAAGGCGTTTTCGGAAACGGACTTCACCGATGATCTGAAGGCCATCGACGTTCCCACGCTTGTGATGCACGGCGACGATGATCAGATCGTTCCCATCGCCAATTCAGCACTTCTGTCGGTGAAGCTCCTGAAGAACGGAACGCTCAAGATCTACGAGCAGCTCCCGCACGGCATGTGCACGACCCACGCAGATATCATCACTGCCGACCTCCTGAAATTCATTACGGCCTGATCCGCTCACCGCACCCGCACGAGTGCGCTTAAATCGAATGGAGAACTCCCATGAGACTTGTCATCATCGGTGCCGGCTTCGCCGGCATGTATGCAGCACTTTCTTCGGCCCGCCTTCGCGACATCAAAGGCGTGACGCCGGGAGAATTGGAGATCATGCTCGTCGCGCCGGAGCCGACTTTAGTGGTGCGGCCCCGCCTCTACGAGCCCAAGCCCGAGACATTGACGGCGCCTCTGCTCGACGTCTTCAAGGCCATCGACGTCACCTATGTCCGTGGAACCGCTGAGAGCGTCGAAACCCCGCGCCGCTCGGTTGTCGTGGCTACGCCCGAAGGCGGGCGCCGGTCCATCAACTACGATCGTCTGGTCATCGCGACGGGCAGCCGGCTGTTCCGTCCGAACGTACCGGGCCTTGCCCAGCACGCCTTCAGTGTCGACAGCCTGGAGGACGCCGTCGCGCTCGACGGTCACCTCAAGAGCCTGGCCAGCCGGCCGGCATCGGATGCGCGCAACACTGTCGTCGTTGCCGGCGGCGGCTTCACAGGGCTGGAGGCGGCTACAGAGATGCCTGCCCGGCTTCGCGCGGTGCTCGGTGAGAACGTGAAGACGAGGGTGATCATCGCCGACCGCAATACGGCAATTGCACCCGATATGGGCGCCGGTCCGCGTCCCGTGATCGAGGAGGCTCTTCGCACGCTCGGCGTCGAAACGCGTCTTGGTGCCGGGATAGTCGCGCTTGATGAGACGAGTGTCACGCTGTCCAGCGGCGAGCGTATCGAGACTGCGACTGTCATCTGGGCCGCCGGAATCCGCGCCGCTCCCCTCACCGCCCAGGTGCCCGGCGAGCGCGATAATTTTGGTCGCCTCGTCGTCGACCGCGAGCTGCGGGTCGTCGGCGTCCCGAGTGTTTTCGCGACAGGTGACGCCGCCAGGGCCGCCTGCGACGACGACGGCAACTACGCGCTGATGTCCTGCCAGCACGCGACGCGCATGGGGGCCTTCGCCGGCAACAACGCGGCGGCGGAACTGCTCGGCGAAGCACCCACCCCCTATCACCAGAAAGCCTACGTTACCTGCCTCGACCTCGGTGAGGCCGGCGCGCTGTTCACGCGCGGATGGGACCGCAAGGTCGAGCATGTTGGCGCAGACGCGAAAAAGATCAAACAGGAGATCAACACGGTTTGGATCTACCCGCCGAAACCCATGCGCGCCGCAGCGCTCGCATCCGCCGATCCGCAACGCGTGACCGATCTCTGATCCAACACCTGTCCCCAGCAACCAAATGGAGGTCACTTCAATGTTTCAGGCAATAGTGCAATCATCGACACCCTGCGGCACGCTGCTGCCTTGCGCCGGATCATGCCCGGCGGCAGGGCGGCACGATGAAGCGCAATGTTCCGGCTGCCGCCTGTCGCTTCCGTTTATTTCGGCCGCCGCGAGCGAGGAGCTTACGAGCCTGGAGCCACCGCTGCGATAGGGTATGCAGGGCGGCCTCCCCTCGGCGCTGGCCGCCCGCAGCTCACCGATTACGAGCCAACACGCCTCATACGGCGCTTCCCGCCAACGAGCGGATCCGATCCGCCAGCTCACGCTTGACGTTTACGGCGTTCAGGCTCCGGTCGGCCACCATTGTCTCGTGATGTGTCATGGCAAACAGACGGCTGGGCGTCTCTTCAATCACCTTCGCGCAGGCTTCCGTTATCTCCGGCAGAGCAGCCGCGAGACAGGCGCGCGCTTCTGCTCGGCAAGCCTCCAAGGGGTCATGGCCAAGCTCATGAAGCGCCCTTGCCCCCTTCTCCACGATATCATCGGTTAGAATATTCATACAGAGATCCTGAAGCTATGCCTTGGCTATGGAGCCGAGAGACTGATACCAGGCGGCCGATGTCGTCAAGCTTCATCTGATGCTGTTGCGCTCTCGCCAGCACGCCTCATTTAGAGTCCCGCTTCAGCCACTCGCGCCATTTTGGCTCACTGGCGGCGGCGCGCGCCTCCGCGTCATTGCCATAGAAATAGCGGCACACGCTCACATTGGTACCGGAGCCCTTATCGTAGCTGCCGATCAACACGACGCCGGGTTCGGGCTTGTCGAGCCGCAGCAGGACATAACGCTGCTTCCCGTCCTGATGGATCCGCTCGATAATAGCCGACACGGATTCGGGTCCGGATATAGCGCGTTCTTCGCCGACATCGGCGCCGGTGAGGCCGAGATCGCCGAGGAGACGCTTCCAGCTTGTGAGACGGTGCGCATCGGTGCTCTGCATCGCCATGAAGGAGGCAGCCTTCATCCCGGCGAAATGCCCGAGATAGATTCCGAGCACGCCTAGGAAGCCCGGCCAGCCGGTTTCGAAGCTCTCCATCTGATCATCCCAGTCGTCCGACGAAGTGAAGAGCGAATGCACCATGCGCACGACGCACGTGCCGCCCGAGCGCGCAGTGATGGTGATCTCGGTCGCGACCGGCGGCGCGTTCTCGGCCCAGCCGAATTCCACATAGCCGAAATGATTGGGCGGCTCCCAGGCCGTGACCTTTCCGGATGACGTCGCCCCCTGTCCGAAGTCCAGATGGAAGCTGCCGCCCACCTGCCCCTCGATCTCGGCCTTGGTGAACCAGGCGGCATTGCCGGTGCCGGCCATCGCCTCCCACACCTGCTCCGGTGTTCCGGGGGCCAGGAACTCCATTTCCACCCAGCGTTTGCCGCTTCCATCTTTCTTGATCGGCATCGTCTCTTCCTTTCAGGATTTCGCTTCCGGCGGCGCCGGATAGGAGGCAACCAC
This sequence comes from Taklimakanibacter albus, assembly GCF_016595235.1. Classification (GTDB taxonomy): domain Bacteria; phylum Pseudomonadota; class Alphaproteobacteria; order Rhizobiales; family Aestuariivirgaceae; genus Taklimakanibacter; species Taklimakanibacter albus. The sequence goes on from NZ_JAENHL010000004.1 coordinate 29,599, forward strand.
GAGCCGGTGCGCCCGCCCGTCCGTCGCCGTTTCATCGTGATAACGCGCCGCCAGCTTGGTGATCATTTGGGCGAGGTCATGGGTGAAGGCGGCCCGCTCCACGGGCGATTTGAACCGGATGACCGTATCGATCGACAAGGTCGCCAGCCGCTTGTCGCTTTTGCGGGCGCCGCGCCACAATTGTCCGACCTCACGCACGATCCGCACCGCGAGCGCGATGAGGTAGCTTGCCGACAGCCGGTCATTGTTGCGCGCCGGATCGGCGCCGATCCGGCCCAGAGCGGAAGGCGATACGACATATGACCTTGCCGTCGCCACCATCAGCCTTTCGGTGATGCCGCCCCAGTGCCGCTCTTCAACCGGCCTGACGAGCTTGTGCTCTTCCAGCGCACGCAGATGGTAATTCACCTTCTGTCGCGTAAGGCCCACGCGCGCGGCAAGCGAAGCGGCCGAGCCTGGCACGCCGAGCTCCGCCAGAAGCCGGCTCTTGATCGGATCCAGCACCACTGCCGCGGCGGCCGGATCGTCGAGGACATCGAGATCGAGCATGACGGATGCTCGCATTGACAATTTTTCTTGTCAATACTGGATATCGGCGCCCGGACCTGCAGTTAACCGACATGACAGCCATCCCGGATGATCGATTGCACTGCTTCTGAAGTCGGACCTAAACTACGTGTGAGACTCATGCCGGCTGCCAGCCCGACAGCAGTACCGAATTCAAGGGAACGCGACGATGGCACATGTTTCACGCAGGGATTTTCTCAAAACCGGTGTCGCCGCGGGCGCCGCGATCAAGGTCTCCTTCCTCACCGCGCCAGCGCAGGCGCGTCTCATCGAAACGCCGCCGCATCCCGGGCCGGACTGGCTAAAGCCCGACGGAAGGCCCCGCTACCGTCTCGACGCCATCGCCAAGGTCACTGGCGAAAAGACTTTCGCGCGCGACTACCGCGCCCGCGATCTCGACGGGTGGCCCAAGGAGCAGTCGCACGCCTTCCTGCTGCATGCGACCAAGGCGGATCAGATTTTCGAAGGCGTCGAACTGAGCATCCTCGGCGACGATCTCAAGCCTGACCGGCTCGTGCTGCATGAGGATCTCGTCGCCGACGGCATCGTCATTCCCGTGCCGGGCAATTTCTATGGCGACGTCTTTCTGGTGCCCAAAGGCCAGACGGCCCGCCTTCTCGGCCAGCCGGTGGCATTGCTCGTCTATCACGACTTTGCCCGCTACGACGCAGCCAAGCGTCTCTTGCGTTTCGACGACAGGGTGGTGCGCTACGGCGCCAAGGCACCCTACTCGCATCCGCCGCATTATGGCGCGGCGCGCTACGTCCGCATCGATGGCGGTAATCCATTTGCCGAAGACAGATATTCACCGCTCAAGGATACGGTGATCTATGGCGGCTTTTCGGGCGATGATCCCGCCTGGCCTCCGGCCGGGGACGGCGATGCGATGGCGCGCGGCATGACAGCCGCCGCCGAGATCGAGAAAGAGATCGCCGCCGCCGGCCAGGATGCCCTGGTGCTCAAACACCAGTATTTCTCGCAGTCGGTCGATGCCTCGGCGATGGAGGCCGACAACGGCAATGTCTGGTACGATCCCACGACCGGCATCCTGCATATGATGGTGGCGACCCAGTCGCCTTATGAGGTGGCCGAGGTCGCCGCCATCCTGGTCTCGAAGTCGAAATTCAAGCTGGGCACCGTCGATCTCAAGGCCGGCTACACGGTGGGCTACGGCACCAAGGACCATTCGATCTTTCCGTTCTTCTGCGTTCTGGCCGGGCTCTATGGCGACGGCCGGCCGGTGCGGCTCGCCAATGACCGCTATGAGCAGTTCCAGATGGGCCTCAAGCGGCACGCTTTCTGGATGGACAACGTGCTGGTGATCGACCGCGCCACGGCCAAGATCCGCGCCATGACCGGGCATTTCAAGAATGACGGCGGCGGGCGCGCCAATTTCTCCTTCTCGGTCGGATTCGTCGGTGCCACCGCGGCGCAATCGATCTACTATTTGCCGAAGAGCGATTTCTCCGGCGCGGCGATCGCCTCGCGCGCCGTCGATGCGGGCTCGACCCGCGGCTATGGCACGCTGCAATCCATGTCGGCGACCGAGATGATGATCGACGAGGCGGCCGAGCTTTTGAGCGTCGACGCCATCGATCTCAGGCTCGCGAATGTCTTCAAGTCCGGCATGAAGAACACGCAAGGCGCGATCCCTGCCGGCGCCTTGCGCAATGAAGAGATCCTGCTGAAGGCGCGCCAGCATCCGCTGTGGCGCGACCGTCTGACGAAGAAGGCCGAATTCGAGGCCGCCAATCCCGGCAAGCGTTATGGCGTCGGCTACGGCCATGTCCAGAAGGACTATGGCACGGGCGCCGAGGCCGCCATCGCCTCGATCGAGTTCGATGCGACCGGGCGCTTGAGCTTCGCCCATGTGGCGCATGAGATCGGCACCGGCACCACGACGTCGCAGGCCATCATGGTCGGCGACATATTGGGCCGCGTGCCGGATGAGACTCACTACGCCAAGGTGGTCTGGCCGCAAATGCCGCTCGAGACCACTGAAGAGCCTTATACGATGAGCCAGGCGGACGAAGACCAGCGCAAGCAGAATCCACGCTGGACGCCGAGCTTCACCTCGCCGATGAGCGCCACCAACAGCGTCTATTATCTGGGCCATGCGACGCGCGAGGCGGCCCGCGCGCTGCTCGATCTCGCCATCTGGCCCGCCGCTTTGGCGCTGTGGTCGCGCGGCATCGGCGGCGGCGCGATCGCGCCCTATACGGTCAGGCGCGAGGACCTGCGTCTCGCCCATGGCATGGTCAATGCCGGCGGCCTGCCGCCGCTCAGCCTTGGCGATGTCGCCGCCGAGGCGCATCGGCAAGGTCTCATCACCGGCGTCACCGTGCACAGCTTCAACCGCTGGCAATGGGCGGAAGCCGAGTTCGATATTCCGGGCGCCGGACGTCACAAACTGCCGGTCGATGCGCTGGCCGTCAAATATGGTGACGGCGCGCCGGCTGATCGCAAAGCGTTGCAGACGCTCGACGGCTGGCAGTTCGTCGACCGCGCCGGCGTCGCCTATCCGCCCACCCAGCGCAACAATGCCGGCGTCACTTACTACGCGCCGATGGCGACCTTTGCCGAGGTCGTGGTCGATATCGGCTCCGGCGAGGTGACGCTCCTGTCGCATCACTCGATCATGGAATGCGGCACCCAGATCGTACCGGAGCTCGTCTCGGGCCAGATCCAGGGTGGCATCGCCATGGGGGTCGGCCATGCGCTCAAGGAGTATCTGCCGCTTTACGAGGACGGTCCAGGTGACGGCACCTGGAACTGGAACCGTTATGAGCTGCCGCGCTCGAAGGATGTCGCGGTGTGGTCGCAGACCGCCGAGATCCTGGCACCGTTGTCGGAGACCGACGCGCCCAAGGGCATCGCCGAGGTGGTGATGATCGCCATCGTGCCGGCCATCGCCAATGCGGTCGCGCAGGCGATCGGCCGGCGCTTCTATTCTTTGCCGATCACCGCGGAAAAGATCAGGGAGGCGCTGGCATGACGATCGCGCTCAAGAAGCTGTCGCTCACCGTCAACGGCAAGGCCGTCGACCCGGTGGATGTGCCCGACACCATGATGATGCAGGACTTCCTCTATGAATATCTCAATCTCACCGGCGCCCGCATGGGCTGCGGCCAGGGCATCTGTCATGCCTGCACGGTGATCGTCGAGAATGACGATGGCACGCTCGCCGAGATGCGCACCTGCATTACCGGCGCGCACTGGTTCGAAGGCCGGAAGGTGCGCACCATCGAAGGCCATGCGAAACGCGATGCGAGCGGCGCCATCACCCAGCTGTCGCCGGTGCAGCAGGCCTTCATCGAGCACTTCTCCTTCCAATGCGGTTACTGCACGCCGGGCTTCGTAACCGGCGCCACGGTGCTGCTCGACGAATTGAAACGCCAGCCCGTGGCGCGCGCCGATCTTGAGCGCGCCATCAGCGAAGCGCTCGACAAGCATATCTGCCGCTGTACTGGCTATGTCCGCTATTACGAGGCGGTGCGCGACGTCATCCTCAACACCCCTGGCCTCATCAAAGCGTAATCGTCATGAACAAACGCACCGTGTTGTGGACCGCGATCGTGCTGGCCCTGCTCGCCTTGCTGGTGCTGGGCTGCGTCTTCTTCGGCCTGTTCGAGAAGAGCGTGGTGGCGAAGGACGTCGACCAGCCTTTGAGCCCTGAGCAGATGAAGACCCTGGCGGTGCGCGGCGCCTATGTCGCGGTCGCCGCCGATTGTTATGCCTGCCATACCGCCAAGGGCGGTGCGCCCTGGGCCGGCGGCCTGCCTTTCACGACGCCCTTCGGCACGATCTACGCCACCAATATTTCGCCCGACAAGGAGCATGGCATCGGCAACTGGACGCGGGCCGAATTCCACCGCGCGGTGCGCGACGGCGTCGGCAAGGGCGACACGCATCTCTATCCGGCCATGCCTTATGCCTCCTACCGTCTGATGACGGCCGAGGATGTCGATGCGGTCTATGCCTATCTTATGAGCCGGCCACCGATGAAGGTGGCCAATAAGCCGAACGACTTGAACTTCCCCTTCAACATCCGCAGGGTTCTGACTTTCTGGAATCTCGTGAACCTTCCCGCCGACATGCCGCCGCTCGACGCGGCGCGGTTGGAGATCTGGAATCGCGGCCGCTATGTGGTCGACGCGCTCGGCCATTGCGGCGAATGCCACACACCGCGAAACATCATGCAGGGCATGAAGGCGAGTGAATATCTCAAAGGCGCGGTGCTCGAAGGTGTCGTCGCGCCCGACATCACCAAGGACGGCCTGGCACGCATGGGCTTCGATCCAGTGCTGCTGCCGGCCTTCATGAAATCCGGCATCTCGGCGCAAGGCGCCATGACCAACCAGATGTTCGAGGTCGTGCATTTCTCGACCCAATATATGACGGGTGAGGATCTCGCCGCGCTGTCGGCCTATCTGTTCGACCTCGACAAGCTGCCTGACAAGCCTGCCTCCCCCACTCAGCCCAAGCCGGTCGCGGTGGCGCCGGAGCTCGCCACGGCGGCGCGCGGCAATTATCTGGCGCTCTGCTCGGGTTGCCACGGTATCGAAGGCCAGGGCATTCCGCATGTGGTGGTGCCCTTGTCGACCAATGCATCGCTCCGGCTCGCCAGCGCCCGCAACCTCATCCACACGGTGCTCAACGGTATCCCTGGCCAGCATTTCCCGGGTCTCGAGCGCATGCAGCCCATGCCCGGCTTCAAGGATCAGCTCGACGACCGGCAAGTGGCCGATCTCGCCAACTGGCTGCGCGCCGAATGGGGCGGCGAGACGCCGAGCGCCAAGGCAGAGGATGTCGCGGCAATCCGGCGTGACGAGTGAGCGGCAAGGGTCTGGCCGTCACGGGACTGACATAAGCGCGGCGCTAGCTGGTGGAAGCCACGCGCTCATGGAGATCACAATGCGCAAGCTTCTTCCCCTGCTCACCGTCCTCATCCTCACCGGCCTGACCCCCGTCCAGGCGGAAGAGGCCAAGCCCTTCGCCGATGCCAAGGAAATCGATCTCGTCACGATACTGCCGCCGCCGCCAGCCAACGACTCGGCGCAGACCAAGGCGGAGCTCGGCGAGGTTCTGACTCTTCAGGTCACCCGCACGCCGGAAATGGTCGCCAACGCGCAAGCCGACGCGGTCGAGGATGTCTGGCGCTTCGCCAACGTCATGGGACCCGAGTTCAACAAGGATAGACTACCGAAGTTCTCCGCGTTCTTCGATCGCGTCGTGGCGACCGAAGGCGCCGTCGTCGATCCGGCCAAGGACGTCTTCAAGCGTCCGCGTCCGCATCAGTTGAGCGACCTGGTCAAGCCGGCGGTGAAGATTTCCAATTCCGGCGCCTGGCCTTCAGGCCACACCACGGTCGGCACGCTGATGGGCATCGTGCTGTCCAACATGGTCCCGGAGAAGAAGGCGGAGATCATGGCGCGCGCCTGGGACTACGGCAATAACCGCATCGTCGGCGGCATTCACTATCGTTCCGATGTCGAGATGGGCCGCATTGCCGGCAGCGTCATCGCCGCCACCATCATGCGGCATGACGACTTCAAGGCCGAGTTCGCGGAAGCGCGGACGGAGCTGCGTCATTCGCTCGGCCTCCCCGACCTCGCGCATTAGAAGACCCTTACGCCTGGCGCGGACCGTCGGTAGGCAAACTTGCAAATACCCAGTCAGCCCCCTAAACTGATTGCATAAAGCAATCAGTTTAGGGGTGCCACATGTCGAAACTCTGTGTCCGCGCTTTTACGATCTCCCTAGACGGCTTCGGCGCCGGTCCCAACCAGAGCCTCGAGAACCCGCTCGGCGTCGAAGGAGAGAACCTCCATCGGTGGTTCTTTCCGACCAAAACCTTCCAGAAGATGCTTGGCAAGGACCGGGGAACCGACGGCGTCGACAACGACTTCGCCGAGAAGAGCTTCGAGAATATCGGTGCCTGGATCATGGGCCGCAACATGTTCGGACCCGTGCGCGGCCCTTGGCCGGATGAGAGCTGGAAAGGCTGGTGGGGCGACAACCCGCCCTATCATGTGCCGGTCTTCGTGCTGACGCATCACAAACGCCCGTCCCTGACCATGGAAGGCGACAATGTCTTCCACTTCGTCAGCGACAGCATCGAGGCGGTGCTCGCGCAGGCGAAGGAAGCCGCGAAGGGCAAGGATGTTCGCATCGGCGGCGGTGTCGCCATCGTCCGGCAATATCTCGAAGCCCGCCTCATCGATGAGATGCATCTGGCGCAGTCGCCGATCCTGCTCGGCCGCGGCGAAAACCTGTTCGCCGGTCTCGACCTGCCGGCGCTCGGTTATGTGTGTGCCGACCACGTCGCGACGCCGGCCGCCACGCACCTGATCATCAAGAAACAAGGCTGAGGTCAGCTCCGCAACGGAAACAATGCGCGCAGGCGCTCGTCGCGCAAATAGAGACCGCCCCACATGATGAGCCCGAGATAAACGCCGAACAGCAGATGGCTGAAGATCGGGCTGCCGAGGCGCAGGTGGGTGGCGATGGCGCCCCCCAGATAGCCGGTCATGAGCACGGCGCCGAGCAGCGACGTGCGCGGATAGACATAGAGTGCCGTGCAGATGAGCGCCAGAATGCCGAGACCGCGCGCCAGCGCAGGGCTGGCCGGATAACCGAGTTCGGTCAATGTCGCCGTCACCACATCGAGCGGCGGCAGCTTGATGAGGCTGTCTAACAGCATGAACAGGACAAACAGTCCGCTCAAGCCATAGCCGATCCGGTTAGTTGTTTTGCTGCCCATAGCCATGTCTGTCTGCTCCCTTAAGCTGTTATCGCGCCGCCGCTGACCATCCATGGCGTCCCGAAGCGATCGATCACCATGCCGAAGGCTTTGGCAAAGAAGGACGGCTGCAACGGCACGAGGACGTGTCCGCCATCGGCCAGGCCAGCGAAGATGCGCTCCGCCTCCTGCTCCGATTCGTAGTCGAGCGTAACCGAGAATCCCTTCATGCCTTCATAAGCACCACCGCCCGCCCAGTCGCTCGCCATGAGGACATCGCCATTCGTGAAAGTGAGCTGCGCATGCAGGACCTTGTCGGCGCGGCCCGGTGGTGTCTGCGGCGACGGCGGCAGGTCACCATATTGATGAGACGGTCGAGTTTGGTTCCAAGAGCCTTCTCATAAAAGCGCATGGCCTCGCCGGCCGTGCCGTTGAAAGAGAGATAAGTGCTGATCTGGCGCATGGGGTCTTCCTTTCATCCCGCAAATCGGCAGAGCGGGAGGCGGACCATAAGCGCATCGCTAGGGATCTGTTTTGTACAGAAACGACAATTGCTCGTCCTGACGCAGAACACCCGCCGGGGTCTGGCCGACGAGACGCTTGAGCGCACGGGTCATATGCGGTTGGTCGAAGAATCCCGCTTCATGGACCGTGTCGAGAATGGAATGGCCATCCTTCAGGAGCTGGACGGCGCGCCGAGCCCGTTCGATCTGCCGGAAGGTGCTGTGGGTCATGCCGGTCGCGTGGCGGAAATGGCGCTGGGCCGAGCGCAGAGACAGCGCCTGCTCATCGCCCGCGAACCCTTCGGTGATGGCCTGATTGCGGGTGATGAGTCCACCCTTCACCAGGCGCGACACGAAATCCTCCGCCGTCTCAAAACCGGGATATTCCCACTCGGCGCCGTCGAGCCAGAAACCACGCCCGGCCATGTCAGGCATATCCTTGTCGTTGCGGTCGATGAGCGCGCTCACCGGCAAAGACGGCATGAAAGTGCCGAGCTTGAAGCGGATGCCGAACCATTCGCCGTCGGCCGGACAATCGGCCAGCGTGGCTTTCGTCTCCGGCCCCCGAATGGTCAGGAAGGTCCTGCCCCTGACGCGTGACACCGCCATCTCCCAATGCGGCGAGGCGATGGAATGGAATTGTCCGGCCCGCTCGCTGTGACAGCGCCAGACCCTTTCGATGAAGGGCGAGTCCGATGTCCGGTCGTCAAAGACGAGGAACAAGATGTGCTCTCCTCTCAGCTTTGTTTGGCTTCACGCAGGAAAGCGCGGCCGATTGCTTCCGCGAAAGATTTGAGCGCCGCGGCACTCGCTCCGTCACGGGCCGAACCCGACATGCCTTCGAGCGCGATGACGATAAGATCGGCAAGCGTTTCGGCCTTGGCCGGATGTCCGGTCGCGATGAAATCACGAAGCGCCGTGCGGCTGGCTTTCTTATAGGAAGCGATGATGGCCCTCGCCTCCGGATCGGCGCTGTTGCGTGCCCCGTCGAGGACCAGACAGCCGGCGACACCGTCATGTTCGGGATAGATTTCCGCCGCAACGAGCAGCATGCGTTCGATGACCTCGTTCACCGTGCCGCCTAAGGCCTTGGCGCGGCCGAACACATTCGCATCGCTCGTCGAATAGTGCTCGACGGCGCGCTCGAAAAGACCAGCTTTGCTGCCGAAGGCAGCATAGAAGCTCGGCGGCTTGATGCCGAGCTCGGCGCCCAGCTCCGCCACGCCCACCGCATCGTAGCCGCGACTATGAAAGAGCCGCACCGCCTTATGGACCGCCTCCTCCACGTCGAAGGAGCGCGGCCTGCCACGGGGATCCAATTTTTTTGTAGCGACCACTAAAATAACCCTTGCGCCTCTCGCATCCCCATATATATAGCGATCACTACACAAATGCAAGGAGAGCTCAAATGACAGATTTTTCGGGAAAGAACGTCCTGGTACTGGGCGGCAGCCGTGGCATCGGCGCCGCCATCGTTCGCCGCTTTGCCAAGGGCAACGGCAAAGTCGCCTTCACCTATTCGGGATCCAAGGAGGCGGCCGAGAAACTCGGTTCCGACACGGGTGCCGAGGCCATCAGGACCGACAGCGCCGACCGCGACGCGCTGATCGCCACCGTCGCCGGCCGTGGCGCTCTCGATATTCTTGTCATCAATGCCGGCATCGCCGCTATCGGCGATCCGCTGACATTCGAACCGGATGACATCGACCGGATGATCGATATCAATGTGCGGGCGCCCTATCACGCCGCCGTCGAAGCGGCGCGTCAAATGAACGACAATGGCCGCATCATCGTGATCGGCTCGGTCAATGGTGATCGCATGCCGTTTGCCGGTGGCGCCGCCTATGCGCTTACCAAATCTGCCGTACAGGGCATGGTCCGCGGCCTTGCGCGCGACTTCGCCCAGCGCGGCATCACCGTCAACAGCGTGCAGCCCGGCCCGACCGACAGCGACATGAATCCGGCCGACGGCCCGTTTGCCGAATTCGCGCGCAGTTTCATGGCCATCAAGCGACATATCCATGCCGACGAGATCGCCGAATACACGGCCTTCGTCGCCGGCCCCCATGGCGCGATGATCACCGGCGCGTTTCAGACGATCGATGGCGGCTTCGGCGCCTGAGCGGCGCATCACGACGCAGCCCGTCGCGCCGAGGCGAACAGCGCCTCGATATAGCGCCGTAAATGGACGAGACACTGGGCCCCGGCTTCGGGGTCCTGCTTCGCCTTGGCGAGGATCAGCGCGCCCTGGATGACCGCCTGCATGTGCAGCGCGAGACTGTCGGGCGTCCAGGTGCCGTCACTGCCATATTTGTCGATCGCCGCCGCGATGTCCTTGGCGAGCCCCGTGCCATGCCGGTCGAAAGTGACCGTGCAGGCATCGCGGATCTGCGGATGGGACAGATAGACCTCTTGCACCAGCGTGCCGCCGAAGCAGGTGAACTGGAGGAGTTCGCCCTGCATCGCACTCTTGCGAAAGTCGACATAAGCGAGCAGCCGATCCACCGGATCAGGTAGCGCCTGATAGGGTGCGGCGGCGAACAGCGCGCAGGCATATTCGCCCCAATGCCCTGCCGCTTCGATGGCAAGCTCCTCCTTGCTTTTGAAATGATGGAAGAAGCTGCCTTTGGTAAGTCCCGCCTCGGCGCAGATGTCCTCGATGCGCGTCGCGGCGTACCCCTTGGCGCGAAAGACATCCAAGGCGGCATCCAGAATTTTGGTCTTGGACTCGTGTCTCGTATCTTGCGTCTGCATTTCATACCTGCCGGCAAGCAAAATACCTACCAGTTGGTATGCTGTCAATTGATGGCACTAATCCCGAGTGGCGAAGGCAATCGCCCGGTCAATCGCATCCTTGACCGCGACACTTTCGAGGCGCGCATCGAAGCCATGCGGCGCGCCAGGCAGATTGACCACTTCAACGGCCGCGTCGGCGCCGAGCAGCACCTTGATGGTCTCGTCCTGAAGCGCATTGAGGCCTTTCATCTGATCGCCACCGGCCCTGAGGATCAGGAGCGGCAGCTTACGCCCGGCGATTGCCGCTGCGCTCTTCTGCAAGCTCATCCGCTGGGCGAGCTCGGGACTGGTGAGCGGCTCGCTCGGGCTGCCGGGCACGATCCCGGTCGAGGGATAGAACAAGGCGATGCGGGTGATGGCGAGCGGACGCTTGTCCTCGATCAGCGACGGCGCCAGCAGCCCACCGGCCGAGAAAGCGATGGCGCTGACGCGCTTCGTGTCGAGCCCCCGCCCCTCGCCCTGCGCCGCCAGCCAGGCCAGCACCTGATCCAGCTGGCCGAGCGCCAAATCGAGCTCGCGTTTCGGCACGCCCAACGAATGGTCATACATCACCGCCGCCGCCCCCGAGGCGGCAATGACCGTGCCCCAGTCGCGATAGACCTGCCAGACACTCGCCGGCGCCTTGATCTTGGCCGGAATGCCGCCATGCATGAGAAGCACGACCGGCAGCTTGCCTTTGCTCTCCCCCTTGGGCGTCGACAGCGTGATCTTGACCGGCGAACCATCGGCACGCTGGCCGATCGTCACCTCTTCCTTCAACACGTCGACGCTGACGAGCGGATGGCGCAAGGGCGGATTGTCCTGCGCCTGCGCGGCGGCACCGAAGAAGATGAACAATAATGACAGAAGACGAACCGCGCTCAGCCTCATGATCATTCTCCCGGGAAAGAGGTCCTCACCGCTCTAGCAAGTCCCACCCCGGAAACGCGTTTCCGCGATTGCTAACTCACCTTCACGAGGCCTTGAAGAAATCCCGCGCCGCTTCCTCGCTGACGAAGCTCGCCGTCGGCTGTCCCTCATTGATGCCCGACTCGATGAGCAGCGGGCTCGCCGTTGCGCCGACGACACCGTCGGCACTCACCGCAAGCCCCAGGCCATGCCCAAGTCCCGCCAAGGCGCGCACCACCTTCTCCGCGTCCTTCTCGTTCATATTCGCCACGAAGCGGCGATCGATCTTCACCTTGTCGAAGCCGAATTCGCGGATGTGATAGAGATTGGAATAGCCGGTGCCGAAATTGTCGAGGGCGATGCGCACGCCCGCCTGGCGCAGAGGCGCGAGCGCGGTCTTGGCGGCCTCGAGATCCTTGACGATCAGGCTCTCGGCCACGTCGAGCTCGAAACGGCCGGGTGCGATCTCGGCCTTCGCCAGCATCTTCAGGATATTGCTGCCGAGCTCACGGTCCTGCAATTGCGCCGGCAGGATGTCGACGGCGAGGGACACGCCGTCCGGCCATTGCCGCGCCGCCGAACAGGCGAGCTCCAGGACGCGCGCCGCAAGGACATGGATGAGCCCCGCCTCCTCGGCAATCGGCAGGAAGCGCTCGAGTGGAACTTCCTCGCCATCCTGGCCGACCCAGCTCGGCACCGCCTCGAAGCCTTTCACGCGGCCCGTCGTCAGATCGAAAGACGGCCGGAAACGCGGCCGCACACGATCCTGATCGAGCGCTTGGCGCAACTCGAGCTCCATGCGGGCGCGCTCGCGCATGAGCTGGTCCATTTCCTCTTCGAAGAAGCGGAAGGTCGAGCGCTTCTCCGCTTTGGCGCGATAGAGCGCCACGTCGGCCTTGCGCATCGCCTCGACACCGCTGAGCGCATCGTCGGGCAGGAGCGCGATACCGATACCGGCGCCGATCTGATGCCGGCTGCGGCCGGTGCCGATCGGCTCCGACAGTTCGTGGATGATGCGCAGCGCGATGCTCCCGGCGGCCTCGGCGCCGAGAAGATGCAGGGCAAGGATGATGAACTCATCACCCCCGAGCCGGGCCACCAGATCGCCTTCGCGCACCGCGCGCAACAATCGGGAGGCGACATGGAGCAGCACCTCATCGCCGACGCCATGGCCATAATTGTCATTAACCTGCTTGAAGCCGTTGAGATCGAGCAGGAACACCGCATGTGCGAGACCGGCGGACGGCGGCGAGGCGACGGCGGTATGCAACGCCTCCTCGAATTGCCGGCGGTTGGCGAGCCCGGTCAACGGGTCCTGATACGCAAGCTCGCGAGTGCGGGTCTCGGCCGCGATACGCCGCGCCATCTCGCGCTTCTGATCGAAATAGCGGCGCATCGCGAAGATGAAGAGACCTATCGCCAGGACGCCGCCGATCAGCAGCACTTCATCGAGCTCGACGATCCGCTCGGCCGCCGTCGCGCTGGGCGCGACGAGGAAAATGTCGATCTCGAAGGCGATGTAGGCGAGCACCAGGAGACCAAGGGCGAGCAAGCCGAGATCCTGGATACTGACTCGGTGTTTCATGATGAAACTCCAGATGCGCGACAAGAGAGCCTCTTCATTGTGGAATCGAAACATCGCCAAAGCCTTGCGCCGCTATAGCATGGGATGTTCATCGCTCACACCGCTCCGGCCTGTTCCAAAATGGCATATTCTTTGGCAAGACGATCGAGCAGAGCACGGACCGACGGCAGCAGCCCGCGCCGCGAGGGGAAGGCCGCATGGATGATGCCTGAGCGCGGCGCCCAGCCCGGCAGCACATCGACCAGACGTCCGGCGCGCAGATCCTCTTGCACGACGAAGGTGGGCAGCTGACAGACGCCGACGCCCTGAAGCGTCGCCAGCTTGAGCGCCACCATGTCCTCGGTCACGAAGCGTGGCCGGTGGCGGACGATGCTCATGGCGCCATCGGCATCTTCGAGCCGCCATTCATGTTCCGGGCGCGCCGGTTCCCAGGCGAGGCTCGGCAGCAGAGCGAGATCCGCCGGCACGAGCGCGCGCGGCAAGTCCTTGACGATTGCCGGCGCCGCCACCAGCCGCTGCGTGCTTTCCGCCAGCTTGCGGATCACCAGATCACTGTCCTCGAGCGGCGGAAAACGCACTCTGATCGCCAGATCGAACCCCTCGCGGATGACATCGACGCGCCGGTTGGTGCTTTCGAGCTGTATGTTCACCTTCGGACAATCGGCCACAAAACGTGCGATGATCTCGCCGAGATGAAAATAGATGACCGATGAGGGACAGGCCAGCCGCACCGTCCCTTGTGGCTCGGATCTCATCCGGTCGATGGCTTCTTGCGCCGCATCCGCCTCGACCATCATCGCCACGCAATGCTGGTAATATTCGCGACCGATCTCGGTGACCGCGAAACGCCGCGTCGAGCGCTGGATCAGTCGGACCCCGAGGCGCTCCTCGAGCAGACCGATACGCCGGCTGAGCCTGGAGCGCGGCATGCCGAGTTTGCGGGCGGCGGCCGCGAAGCCGTTCTGCTCCACGACATCGACGAAGAAACGGAGGTCGTTGAGGTCCTGCATGGCCAATTGTCCTAAATTCAGGACATTATAGCCCGAGAAGGCTGTCTACCGCCAGATTTGGTGCAGCCATATGTTCTCCGTACCACGATCCCTCAGGGATCCCGCAAGGAGACATCAGATGAGAAAGATCTTAGGAATTTACGGCGGCACCCGGCCCCACTGGGTCGGCGACGGCTTTCCGGTCCGCTCCCTCTTCTCGCATGCGAGCCATGGCGAGCATATGAGCCCCTTCCTGCTCCTCGATTATGCCGGCCCGGCCAGGTTCGAGCCGACGGATCAGCCGCGCGGCGTCGGTGTCCATCCCCATAAGGGCTTCGAGACGGTGACCATCGTTTATGAGGGCGAGGTCGAGCACCGCGACTCGACTGGCCGCGGCGGCGTCATCGGCCCCGGCGACGTGCAGTGGATGACCGCCGCCAATGGCATCCTGCATGAGGAATTCCATTCCAAGGCCTTCACCGCCAAGGGTGGCACGCTGGAAATGGTGCAGCTCTGGGTCAATCTTCCCGCCTGCGACAAGATGGCGACGCCTGGTTATCAGGCCCTGCTCGCCGGCGACATTCCCTCGGTCGCGCTCGCCGGCGGTGCCGGCACGCTGCGTGTCATCGCCGGCGACTATCAGGGCCACAAGGGCCCGGCGCACACCTTCACGCCGATCGATGTGTGGGATGTTTCACTCAAGCGCGGCAAGCGCGCCGAGCTGACGCTGCCCGAAGGCCGCACGCTGGCGGTCATCGTGTTGAAGGGTTCGGTCCGCGTCAATGACGACACCACCGCCGGTGAGGCGCAGTTCGCCCTATTCGACCGTGCGGGCGGCGCCATCGCGATCGCGGCCGACGGTGACGCTCAGCTGCTCGTCCTGAGCGGCGAGCCGATCGACGAACCCGTCGTCATGCATGGCCCCTTCGTCATGAACAGCGTGGACGAAATCCGCCAGGCCATCACCGATTTCCAGAGCGGCCGCTTCGGGTCGATCACGGAAAACGCCTAAGCCACAACCCAAGGAGAATGACTATGTCCAAGACTTACAAGCGTCTCGACAAGGACCAGGCAGCGGTGCTGCTGGTCGACCATCAGACCGGGCTCCTGTCGCTGGTGCGCGACATCGATCCCGACAAGTTCAAGAACAACGTGCTGGCACTTGCCGATCTCGCCCGCTATTTCAAGCTGCCGACGATCCTGACCACCAGCTTCGAGGACGGGCCGAACGGTCCGCTGGTGCCTGAGCTCAAGGCGACGTTCCCCGACGCGCCCTTCATCCCGCGCCCCGGCCAGATCAATGCCTGGGACAATGAGGATTTCGTCAAGGCGATCAAGGCGACTGGCAAGAAGCAGCTGATCATCGCCGGCGTCGTGACCGAAGTCTGCGTCGCCTTCCCGGCGCTCTCGGCCCTGGCCGAAGGCTTCGACGTCTTCGTCGTCACCGACGCGTCGGGCACCTTCAACGAGATCACGCGGCACTCGGCCTGGGATCGGATGTCGGCGGCCGGTGCCCAGCTCATGACCTGGTTCGGCGTCGCCTGTGAGCTGCATCGCGACTGGCGCAACGATGTCGAGGGTCTCGGCACGCTCTTCGCCAACCACATCCCGGATTATCGCAACCTGATGACCAGCTATTCGATGCTGGCGTTGAAGAAATAGGAGACCATCATGATTGCCAATTTCGACGGAAAACGTCCCGTGATCGATCCCGATGATGCGGTGATGCTGCTCATCGACCACCAGAGCGGTCTGTTCCAGACCGTCAACGACATGCCGATGCCGGTACTGCGCAACCACGCGGCGGCGCTCGCCCGTATGGCGAGCCTCGCCAAGCTGCCGGTCATCACCACCGCCTCGGTGCCGCAAGGCCCGAATGGACCGCTGATCCCGGAGATCCACCAGAACGCGCCGCATGCGCAGTATGTCGCGCGCAAAGGCGAGATCAATGCCTGGGACAATCCCGATTTCGTCGCCGCGGTGAAGGCGACGAAGCGCAAGACATTGATCATCGCCGGCACCATCACCAGCGTCTGCATGGCTTTCCCAGCTATCAGCGCGGTCCAGGACGGCTACAAGGTCTTCGCCGTCGTCGATGCGTCGGGCACATATTCAAAGATGGCGCAGGAGATCACGCTTGCCCGCGTCGTCCAGGCCGGCGTCGTGCCGATCGACACCGCGGCCGTCGCCTCCGAACTGCAGCGCACCTGGCATCGCGACGACGCGCAGCAATGGGCTGAGATCTACACCAAGATCTTCCCGGAATATCAGCTGCTGATCGAAAGCTATCTCAAGGCGCAAGAAGTCGAGAAGAACCACGAGCAGCTCGACTCGCAGCGCAAGTAATGAAAACAGACGGCCATGGCGACGACCCATGGCCGCATTCTACATTGCACCTTACGGCACGACGGTCGTGAACAGATAGACCGCGAAAATGACGAGATGAACCGCGCCTTGCAACACGGTCGTCCGTCCGGTGCCGAGCGACAAGGTGGCGACCAGCAGCGACAGCGCCAGCAGCACCATGCCTTTGTGATCGAGCCCCAGCACCAGCGTCCATCCAGTGGCGACCGCCACCATCGCCACCGCCGGAATGGTGAGCCCGATCGAGGCCAGTGCCGAGCCGAGCGCCAGATTGAGGCTCGTCTGCAGACGGTTGTACCGGGCGGCCTTCAGCGCCGCGACGCTTTCGGGGAGAAGCACGATGGCGGCGATGATGATGCCGACGACGGCCTTGGGCGCCCCTGCCGCCGAGACGGCGGCTTCGATCGTGGGCGACAGCGCCTTGGCGAGCAGCACGACGGCGCCGAGGCAGATGATGAGAAGTCCGCCGCTGAACAGCGCGGTGCTGCGGCTCGGCGGCGGTGCATGCGCCGCCTCGTCACGTGCCGCTTGGCCTTCCGGCAGGAAATAGTCGCGGTGCCGCACTGTCTGCACCAGCACGAAGGCGCCATAGAGCGTCAGCGAGGCGATCGCGATCATGATGAGCTGGCCCGGCGAATAGATCGGCCCCGCGACCGTCGTCGTCGCATTGGGCAGAATCAGCGTGATGACCGACATGGCGGCAAGCGTCGCCAGCGCGGCGTTGACGCCATAAAGCCCGAAGGCCTGCTCGCCATGGCGCGATCCGCCGACCAGAAGGCAGATGCCCACCATGCCGTTGAGGATGATCATGATGGCGGCGAAGATCGTGTCGCGCGCCAGCGCCGCCGTCGTCTCGCCGCCCGCCAGCATCAGCGAAACGATGAGCGCCACCTCGATCACCGTCACCGCCAGCGCCAGCACCAGCGTGCCGAACGGTTCGCCGACCCGATGGGCGACGACCTCGGCGTGATGCACCGCCGCCAGCACGCAGGCGACGAGCCCGGCGCCAATCGCAATGTCATACAGCGGATGCGAGAAGCCGAGCGACACGGCAAGCAGCAGCCAGCCCGCAATCGGGCTGAGCCAGGTCCAGATGGGCAGATAGTCGCGCAGCATGATCAATCCGTTCTTCGAGGCTTAAGACAATCCACAGGTGAGGCAGAGAAGCGGAGCGCCGTCATCTTTCTGGACAGTCTTCGTGACCGTCAAGCCCGAACCCGCGAGCTTTTCCCGGACGAGGTCGGCAATCCGGCTCCGCTGTATCGCCGCCGGTGGTTCATAGAAGAGAAAAAGCCTGCCCGCCTTCTTCAACAATTTCCTGACGACCGGCAGCTCAGCTCGGGGATCGGTCCAGAACACATTGACGTTGATGGCGAAGACCTTGTCGAACGGGCCGTCGGCGCTGCCCAGATCGGCCAGCGCCGCGTGGCGGAAGAGCGCCTTGCCGGTCGTTTCCCAGTCCCGGCCTGTTTTACGGGCCACGGCGATGCCGGTGGCCGAGCGGTCGATGGCGAGGATGCGCCCGCTCTTCAGGCAGGGCACAATCAGGGATACCGCCAGACCCTTGCCGCACCCGACCTCGAGCAGCTCATCTGAAGGCCGGACCGCCAGGGTCTCGACCGCCCAGCCGATTCGTTCGGGGATCCTGGATGCCATTCCGCCACTATCGCCCATCCGCCTGGCCAACGGAACGTCTCAAATCCGGCCGCCTTTGTCCGTTCTGCCGCCACAAAGCCGGGCGATAAGTAACTTGCCCAAAGGGCACAGAGCATTAGAATTGCCGGGTGGTGCCGCTCATGTGATGAACGGCCCGCTGCATGTTTGATACATCCCGATTCCTTCCACAGCCTTGGTGCGATAACCCCCATGATGAAGAAGTACCTGATGGCCGGCACGGCGAGTGCCCTCCTCGCCCTCACCGCTTTGCCCAATCTGGCCGAGGCCAAGACGCGGATGCTGCTGATCGGCGTCGCCGATTACAATGAGGATTCGGGAATCCGCGACCTTCTGGGCCCCCGCAACGATGTTTCCATCATGTGGCGGCTGTTCAAGTCGCGCGGCGTCGATCCCAAGGATATTACCGTGCTGAGCGACGGCATTCCGGAAGGCGCCGAATATCCGGCCATGAACGGACCGGCCACCATCGAGAACATCCGCGCCGCCTTCGACAAGATCGCCGCCGAGACCGGGCCCGAAGACGACTTCATCTTCTATTATTCGGGCCACGGCACGCGCCAGCCGGACAACGATCCCGCCGCCGAGATCGAGCCTGAGGCCGACGGCTACGACCAGGTCCTGCTGCCGTCCAATACCGGCCCCTATGACCCGACTGGCGGCGGCATCAAGAACGCCCTCGTCGATGACGAATTGGGCCAGAAGCTCGACGCCATCCGCGCCAAGGGCAGCTTCGTCTGGGCGATCATCGATTCCTGCAATTCCGGCACGGTGACCCGCGGCGACAGCGTCACCCGCTCGATCGATCCGGCGACGCTCGGCGTCCCCGACAAGCCCGCGGCGACCACGGCCAATGCCACACGCGGCGGCACTCGCAAAGGCGCCCTTAGCGTCACCAATCAGAGCGACCTCGTCGGCTTCTATGCGGTCGATGCCTTCGACGAGGCGATCGAGCGCCCCTTCACCGGCTACAGCCTGCCGATGGTGGGTGACGGCAAGACCCAGCGCATGGGCGTCTTCACCAACGCGCTCCATCACGCACTGACCCAGGGCACGGCGCAGACCTTCGCCGATCTGGCGCGTGAGATCTCCGCCGACCTGCAGACCGACCGCTCGGGCGGGCGCGTGCCGCAGCCGGTCTTCGACGGCGTGCTCGACCGCGCCGTTCCGGGCACCGCCAGCAAGGGCCCACGCCTCATCACCTCGATCATCACCGATGACACGGTGGCGGTGCCGCAGGGGGTGCTGCACGGCTTCGAGGAAGGCTCGAAGGTCGAGCTCTATGCGCCGGGCAAGAGCGACGCACCGGTCGGCAAGGCCATTATTGTAAGCGCCGAAGCCGCCTCGAGCCAGGCCGGCAACATCGTCTGGACGGATGGCGCTCAGAAGATCACCTCCGGCCCGATCACGGTGAGACTCACCGAACAGGCGGTGAGCTTCCGCTATGCTGTATCGCCGCCGCCCGCCGACGACCTCAAGGCCGGCGCGGAATCCGACACCGTGTCCAAGGCAGTCGATCTCGCTTTCGGCAAGGAGTCGGGCGCGGCCGAGATCGGCATCAATATGGGTGAACCGGGCAATCCCGACGGCGACGTGCTGCTCAGGGCCCAGAACGGCCGCTTGTGGATCATGCGTCCCGACCGACCGCTCGACACCAAAGCGGGAAGCTTCGGCGAGACGCCATCGATCGCGATCGGCGACGATCCGCAAAAGCTCGCCGAGAAGGTCAAGCAGGCGGTATGGTCGCTGTCGCGCGCCGAGAAGTTGATCCGCTTCGCCTCCTCGGTCGGCTCATCGCAGGATCCCAATACCGACCGGCCGGAGATCACCGCCACCATCGAGCGCAAGGGCGACAAGAGCTCTGATCCGGCAAGCACCTGCGCCAAGCCCGACAAGAACGCGCAAGGCAAGCCGCTCGCCGCCTTCTCACCGCAAGGCGTCGGCAATTGCGACACGGTGCGCTTCAAGATCTCCAACGAGACGGACCAGACCTATTACATCGCTGCCTTTTACGTCGATGCGCTGGGCGGCGTGATGCCGCTGTCGAGCCAGGACAAAGCGCGTGGCTGCGTGCGCACGCTTTATTCGGGATCGGGTGAGGTCACCTATACGATCCAGATCAACACCTGGGATGCGAAGGACAAGCGCCCGGCGGCGATCGGCACCGAGAATGCGGTGATCCTCGCCATCCCGCAGGACGCTTCGAAGATCGCCCCCAGCATGTGCTCGCTGATCCAGCCGACCTTGTCGGCGATGCAGCAGACCCGCAGTGTCGAATCGGCGACCCGGGGCTCTCCACAGGCCAAATCGCTCAAGAATCTTCTGGGCGGCATCACCGGCTCGGCGACGCGCGGCGTGACCACTTATGAAGATGAAGCGGGCGGCCCGGCAATGACTTCGAGCCTGTTCACCTTCGACGTGCGCCCGTAACAAACGGCGCACGACCTCATCCATCACTTCAGGTCTGCGCGACCTGAAGTGGTGATGCAGGCAGATTTCAGTTCAGGTTGAAATTGCGCTTCACGATCTGCGCCTTCGGCTTGATCGTCTCTTCGCGCGCCTGGAGCTGCGGTGCCGGATTCACTGGCTTCGGGGTCGGATTTCGCGATCCCTTCTGCTTGACGACGACTTGGGCGCCCGGCTTCACGCGCTCATAGAGATCGGCGACATCGACATTGAGAAGACGGATGCAGCCCGAGGAGACCGCTTTGCCGATGGAGCGCGGATCGGCGGTGCCATGGATCCGGTAGAGGGTATCGACCTTGCCCTGGAACAGATAAAGCGCCCTGGCGCCGAGCGGATTGGTCGGGCCGCCCGGCATGCCATTCGCCCATCTGGCGGCGTTGGCGTCGCGCTTCACCATTTCGGCGGGCGGCGTCCAGCGCGGCCATTTCTGCTTCCACCGCACATCGGCTCGGCCCGACCAGGAAAAGCCCTGGCGGCCGACGCCGATGCCATAGCGCAACGCCTCGCCATTGGGCTGCACCAGATAGAGATAGCGGTTGGCCGTATCGACCACGATGGTGCCCGGCTTCTCCGGACCCGAATAGCTCACCGCCTGGCGACGAAACTTCTCCGGCACCAGATTGGCGTCGGATTCATCGATAGGGAATTGCTCGTCGGGATGTGTAATGGCGAGTGCGGCCGGCGCGCCGAGCGCGCAAGCGCCGAAGAGAGTCGAAAATCTGAGCATTTGCCGGCGATTCATGAGGCACCTTGAGATTGATTCCGGTCCTCAGAACTAGCCGGAATAGATTCAAGAGTCTTTATCCCGGCGTGTCGCGGGGCGACATCACAACGATTTGATATTTCGCGATTATTACGTGTGGAGATGGTGGCGCGGCGGCCAGAGCAGGAAGGCTCGCGCAGATCGACAACAGCACATTCGGCGGGTAGCTCGGGGCTCTTGGCCCATACACCATCCTCCAACTGGACAATATGCCCCTACGGCAGTCGGGTGTATAGTGAAGCTTCTCTCGATGGGAGGACAGCATGGCGACCAGGATCGTAAACGACGTGAGGTCCCATTACCGCGCCTGGGACGAAGGCAAGGGCACGACGAGCGAACGCTTCCTCGAGCTCTTGGCCGACGATGCGACCTTCCGGTCGATCGGCGGCGGCGCGAAGGTCATGGAGTTCACCCGCTCCCACAAGGCCAAGGACAATGTCCGCGCCTATTTCGCCGAGCTGGCGCGTGATTGGCAGATGCTCTTCTACAATGTCAGCACGCTTCTGGTGCAGGACGACACCATCGCGGTCGTCTGCGAATGCGCCTGGAAGCACAAGCACACCGGCAAGACCGTCCACACGCCGAAGCTCGACGTCATCCGCATCAAGGACGGCAAGATCGTCGACTTCTACGAGTTCTTCGACAATCACCAGGCATTTTCCGCCTGCTCCACCGAAGGCGTGTGCTCGGCCCCCGCCGATCCGACGCCCTTCAACGGCACCGGCCCATCGCGTCTCGAGACCGGCATCACCGTCGCGACACGCGCCAATGTGAAAACGCTCAAGCATCTCTATGCGCAATGGGCTGAGACGAAAGGCGCCAGCGCGCAATCGATCATGGAGATTCTCGCCCCCAATGTCGTCTGGGGCTCGCTCTCGGCCGGCGCCTATCCCCTGGCTTTTCTGCGCACAGGCCGCAGCCGCGACGAGGTGGGCGACTATTTTCGCGGCCTCGCCGAAAGCTTCTCGATGAACTATTACGACGCGAGGGAGTATGTCGCCGCCGGCCCCTATGTGCTGATGCTGGGCGAAGTCTCTTTCACCAACAAGATAACCGGCAAGTCCTTCGTGTCGCCCAAGGCCGATCTCTGGCGCTTCGCCGGCGGCAAGGTGGTGGAGTTCTACGAGTATTTCGACACGGCCGCGGTGATGGCGACGACGAACGACTAGCGCTCTCTCGGCAACCACCCCTTCCCCAGAGCCACAATAAGGCCGGCTACCGTTTCGTTTTGCGGCAGCGCCCGCAATTGGCGGACCGCCTCGAAGCGCCAGGCGCCGTTATCGCGACCAGCGATCCACACAGCGGCGATCTCACCATTCGTGTCGCGCGCCTTGACCTTGTCCGGCACCTTCGGCAATGCCTTCTTCACCTCGAAGGCGACGCGCAGTTTGCGCTTCTTGGCATCGATGATCGTCACCGCAAATTTGCTGGCTGCCATCGCATCGGCGGTGATCGTGATCTCACGTGCGTCCTGGGTAAGGGTCTTGCCATTGCCGATCTTCACGCTGAACGGCCCCTCACCGCCGGTCCAGTCCAAGCGTATCGGCTCGCCGCCGGCTAGGATATAATTGCGCCCGCGCACCGCGAGCGGCACCTTGATCGCCTCCCCGGTCTCGGCGCCTTTCGACACCAGCACCGAGAAGGAATCGTCGTCCCCTCTTCCGGCCAGGATGGCGACGATCTGCTCGATGATGGTGAACGAGTCATCGCCGCTCGCCATCTCGCCGGCGATGTCCTTGCGCATGAGCTTGCCGGAGATGACGAGATTGCCCTCGCGCGCCAGACTCAACGTGATCTTGCTCGTCTCGTCGCGGATGAAGACGGAATCACCGTCAAAGATCGGCATCAGGAGCTTGGGCTGGAGCTCGACGCCTTTGCGCACCACGACGGTGCCCTTTTCGGCGTCAGCGCCTTTCAGCTCATAGGCCATGATGTAACCGGCCGGCCGGACGTCCTGGGCCTGCGACGGCGCCACCGTGATGAGAACACCCAGAACGATCAGAAGATAAGCGAGTACCCGCGCCACGATCGGCTCCTAATGCGTCTTGAGCATGGAGCGCCAGCCCTTGCCGTGGCTCCAGTCATAGATGATGCCCGCTAGTGAATCGAAGAACTTGTGCAGGATGAACAGCGTGAGCGTGACCGCGATGATGCGGATGGCGACCTCAAAGCCAAACAGGCGCGACAGGATCAAGGCCACGGCGACCGTGATGAGGCCGGCGATGAAGGCCGAGGGTGCCAGCTGGAAATTGTAGGAGATGAAGGCCAGCACCGCAAAAATGGCTACCGCGATGAGGATCTCCACCAGGGGCGAGGCCTCGGGCATGGTGGCCATGGCGGTTGCGGCAGCAATGGTATTGGCGAGGATCACTGCGCCCGGCTGCGAGCCGAGCGGTGTCGCATAGACGTCATGCGAATTGGCGTGAGTGACGCCGATGACCACGACGCGATCCCGGAAGGCGTCCGGGTGGATATCGCCGGCCGTCGAAGCTTTCCCGCCTTCGTAGCGCACCAGCGCCCAGGCCGGAATCTGCTTGAACACCGGCATCTGCACGCCTCTGAAGTCGATCGTCTTGGCGCTCGCCTCATCGGTATCAGCGTTGAACATGTATTGGATGGCGACATCCGACGACAATCGATGCGGCCAGACGCTGGGCTCCGCCTCGATGCGCTTGCAGCGCCGGTCGACCTGCTCGCCGAGGAACTGCCGGAGATCGCCCGTGCGGTCGCCTTCGGGATCGAATTTCGCGGCGGCGACGAGTGCCGGGGATGGATAGGTCACGCCGTCGGCGCCCTCGCACAAAGTCTGCCAGAGCCTGAGCCGGCGGACGATGCGATCGGCCGAGAGCGGCGTCAGCACGCTGACCCAGACGGCCTTGCCGGTCTCCGTGAAGAGACTGTCATAAGGCGTCGAGTTGGTCATGGTCGGCGTGCGCTCCGGCTGATCGGCGCTGACGCTGCCGGCGCGAAAGCTCCTGACGAACATCAAGGGCGGATCGCCCAAAGCTGAGCTGCGGATGGCTTCGGCGAGAGCGGGGTCGGCCGGCGTCGTCGCATCCTCGGGCGCCAGATCGATATCGACGACGACGGCGCTGGCGCCGCCGGCTTCGGCGGTCCGGATCAGCTCGGCCAGGGCCGCATGCGGGGTGATCGGCGGCCCGCCCCAATTCGCCATGGTCTCGTCGTCGATCTTAATGAGCGTGACGGGCAATGAATTCTTGGCGGCGCCCGACAGGGCCGCGGAAATCTCGATGATACGGTCGGTCTCGGTGAAGCTCTTATAGGCCGTGGTGATGCTCTTGCCGCCGCCCAGCAATGTGAGCAGCGCGACCAGCACGGCGGTGAGGATCGCCCACAGCCAGCGCGGCCAGCTTCGAAAAAAACCTGCCTTCGTTCCGCCCGCCATGTGCCGGCACTTGCCTCAGCCTTCAAACAGGATCCGGGCCGGCAGTCGTCTGCCGGCCCGTCCTAGTGTCAGAGATCAATCCTCTTCAGCCGGATCGTCCTTGGTGCCCGGACGGTCGAAGAAGGCCTTCACGGCGTCGAACATCACGCCTTTGGTCGTCTTCTCGTCGCCCTTCTTCCAGATCGCCTCGAACTTCTCCTTGTTCTCCTGGAAGTTCTCGAGGCGGGAGGCCGCATTGGCCGGATACATCTGCGCGATCAAGGCGCGGTCGCCCGCCGAGATCTGCGAGTTGGGCTCCGGCACGAAGCACTTGCTCTTGGCGCCCTTCTTGTAGAAATCGGCCGGGAACTGATAGAGCATGACCGAGGTCTTATCGAACTTGGTCAGCTGCAGATCCTCGCCCGAGGCCTGGCGCAGGTTCCAGTCGATGGTCTCCTTGGTCCAGTTGTTCGGCGGGCCTTCCAGATAGCTGTAGATCAGGTTCCAGTTATATTCGTTGTCGCAGCCGCCTTTCGGATTCTGGTGCTCATGCTCGATGCCGAGCGCATGGCCGAATTCGTGACGGATGGTGCCGATCTCATAGTCCGACAGCTGGTCCGGCGTCACATTCATGAAACCGCCGAGATTGAGCGAGGGCTCTTTCTGATCGACGAAGACCACGCTGTTCTGGCCGAGCTGTGACCAGTAGCCGTCCTGGCTGAACGACACGCGGATCTGCATCTCCTTGCCGTTCTCGGGCTGGCAGGTGCGCCGCTTGCCGGCCTTGCCGAAGTCGAAGCGGACGGAATTGTCTTCCGCCTGCCACTCCTTGGCGACATTGGCGACGACTTCACGCAGCGCCTGGCTGCCTTCCAGGAAGCACACGCGGATCTTGGGATAGTTGGCGCCCCACAGCGTGCTGTTGCGGTAGATGCCCTTCGATTGATCGGAATCGTCGAGCTTGTTCAGCGCCGCCTGATACTGCTTGATGCGCTTGATGTACTTGTCCGGCAAGCCGTCGCGCGCCAGCAGCGGATTCTTCTCCGCTGCGACCGCGCCGGAAGCCGCCGCGACGGCCAAAGCCGATGCGATGATCCATTTAGAAACGCCTAACGCCGCCATTCACTCAGTCTCCTTCGCGTTTGAATTGAGGTCGGGTTTAGTCAAAAAGCTACTGTCCGTCATCAGGGTCGTCAGCGGTGCCCTTGCGCTCGAAGAACGCCTTGACGAAATCGATCATCACACCCTTGCGGCCCTGATCGCCGGCTTTCGCGACGATGGCCTCGAGGGCCTGCTTGTTCTTCTCGAACGCCTCCATCCGTGCCGACGCCTGGGTCGGATACATATGCGCCAGCGTCCCGTGGTCGGCGGCCGAGATATCATCATTCGGATGGCCGGCGAAGCACGGACTGTCTGAACCCTTAAGATAGAACCTGTCCGAGAATGAATAGAGCATGACTGACTTCGGGTCGAAGTCCGTCATCTTGAGATCGTCGCCGAAATAGGTCTGCATGTTGAAGTCGATGGTCTGCTTGTCCCAGTTGTTGGGCGGACCGCTCAGATACTTGTTGATGAAATCCCAGTTGAACTCGTTCTGGCAGCCGCCGGCGGGGCTCTGATGCTCATGCAGCAGACCCAGAGCATGGCCGAATTCATGCAGGATGATGCCGCGTATATCGCCCTGGGCCAGCTCCTCGGGCTTGAACTTGTCGAAGCCGGAGAGATTGAGCGAGGCCTCCTCCTGTTTGGCATAGACGACGGCGTTCTGGCCTATATGCGACCAGTAGCCGGGCTGGTCGTAGGAGATGCGGATCTGATTCTCGCGCCCGGAAGCGGCTTCGCATTGGCGCGGCGCGTCGGCCTTGCCGAAATCGAGCTTGAGCCCGACCTCGTCGGTGACCCACTGATTGGCCACCCGGGCGACCGCGGCATTGGTCTCGGGGTTTCCGCCGAAGAAGCAGACGCGCAGCTTCGGATAGGTCGGGGCCCACACCGTCATGGTCGAGTACATGCCGCGGGCAGCGTCGGAATCATCCAATGATTCCAAATTCTTCATATGCTCGGCGATGCGCTTGAGATGCTCCTTGGGAAGGCCCGCGCCAATACCTCGGGGATCATGGGCCTGGGCCTGGCCTGACAAACAGACTGCCGCTATGGCCATGGTACCGACGACCCTGGCCAGCCTCTTAACCGACATGCACAACTCCCTGTTGATCCCCTCCGAGGGCTAGACGAATCTACCACACAGAGGCGAAGCGACAAAATAGGTTATCGTTGCGGAAGGTGGTGAAACTGAGATCATACGGCGTCAAACTCGGTGCGAACTCAAGGCTGGCCGGAGGGCCTGAAAAGTTGCAAAATGGCGCTATGGAGTTACGCGACATCGAATCCTGCCTGCCGCCGAGGCTTCATACCTTCAGCCGGCAAGTGCTGGAGATTTATCTTCATGGCCATATGACCACCGAAGAATTCCGCCGCTGGTTCCACATGCCGAACTCCGACTACCTGATGCTCGGCGACTGCATCGCCCAGAAGGTCGATCCACATTATATCCCGGAGGCCAAGCTTCCACCCTCCATCACGCTCAGGCCCAACAACACATTCTGAAGCCTCTGGGCTACGGCTTTCCGAAAACCGTCTTCATCAGAGCGCGCGCGGCGCGCCCTTTTTCGCCGGCAGGAATGAGCTTCTGAAGCGCGGCCTTGTTCTTCTCGAACGCCGCCCGTCGCGCCTTCTTACTTGCCGGATACATGCTCACGACCGCCTTCCGGTCCAGTTCGGTGATTTCGCTATTATACTGCTTCACGAAGCACGGGCTCGCGGCGCCCTTTAGAAAGAACTTCTCGGGGAGCGGCGAGAGCATGATGGATTTCGCGTCAAAGTCGACGCCAACGACATCGGCGCCTGTCATCTTCTCGTACCAGCCGAGTTCAACGGGAAGGATTAGCCCTCCGCCCGTGAGGTACGACGTTATGTAGTTCCAGTCGAATTCCTTCTCGCACACGCCATTGGGATTCTGATGTTCCTCGAGCAGTCCCAGGGCATGACCGAACTGATGCAGGATCGAGCCGCGCTCCTTCCCCTCCCGCAGTTTGTCAGGCGCGATCTTGTTGAAGCCTTCCAGATTGAGAGAGGCATCATTCTGCCCGGCAAAAACGACGGCGTTTTTGCCGAAATGGGACCACTCTCCCGGTTGCTCATAGGAGATGCGAATCTGGTTTTCGCGCTTACCGGCCTTCCCGCATCGGCGCGGCTTGTCCGCCTTACCGAAATCGAAACTCAGACCGGCATCCGCGTTGGTCCATTGTCCCGCTATTTCGGCGACAGTGGCATTGGTCGCATCGGAGCCGCCAAAGAAGCACACCCTGAGTTTCCCATAGCTCGGCGGCCAGACCGAGAATCCCGCGTAAAAGGCCCGGGAAGCATCGGAATTACCCAATGATTCTAATATATTCGTCTTTTCTTTCAGGCGCTTGAGATGATCCTGGGAGACGCCGCCGGAGAATAAATGCAGGTCCTCCGCCGCGGCCTGGCCGCACATCAGAGCCGCAACAATGACAACCGGGGCCAAGCTCAGGCGGGGCATATTCAACTCCCTGTAGACCGACCTATCGCAACGGAAAGCGATGAAACTGGATAACAATATGTCCAATTCACCGCAAGGCGCCGGCCTGATGAATTTGAGGAGCCTGCATCCCAGATACTGATCTTCCGCGCGCCGGAGGGAACTGTTATCGGTGCGTATCATCTTTTGAGCCTGTCGGAGTCCACATGGATATTAAGCCGGATGTCATCGCCGCGATTGGCAACACCCCCCTCATCAAACTGAAGAAGGCCTCGGAGCTCACCGGCTGCACCATCCTGGGCAAGGCCGAATTCATGAATCCGGGCCAGTCGGTGAAGGACCGCGCCGCGCTGTTCATCATCAAGGACGCGATCGCCAAGGGCCAGTTGCGCCCGGGCGGCACCATCGTCGAAGGCACCGCCGGCAATACAGGCATCGGTCTTGCGGTGGTCGCCAACGCCATGGGCTTCAAGACCGTCATCGTCATTCCGGTGACTCAGAGCCAGGAGAAGAAAGACACCCTCCGTCTCCTGGGCGCCGAGCTCGTCGAAGTACCGGCCGTTGCGTATAAGAACCCCAACAACTACGTGAAATATTCCGGCCGCCTCGCCGAAACCCTGGCCAGGACATCGCCCAATGGCGCGATCTGGGCCAACCAGTTCGACAATGTCGCCAACCGCCAGGCCCATATCGAAACCACCGCGCAGGAGATCTGGAAGCAGACCGACGGCAAGGTCGACGGCTTCGTCTCGGCGGTGGGCTCGGGCGGCACGCTGGGCGGCGTCTCGGACGGTCTCAAGGCCAAGAACAAGAATATCCGCATCGCGCTCGCCGATCCCCTCGGCGCCGCCCTCTACAGCTACTACACGACGGGCGAGCTCAAGGCGGAAGGCTCCTCTATCACCGAAGGCATCGGCCAGGGCCGCATCACCAAGAACATCGAGGGCGCCAAGGTCGACGACGCCTTCCAGATCACCGATCAGGAAGCCATCCCGCTCGTCTTCGATCTCCTGAAGGACGAAGGCCTCTGCCTTGGCGGCTCGACCGGCATCAACGTCGCGGGCGCCATCCGCCTCGCCCGGCAGATGGGCCCCGGCCACACGATCGTCACGCTGCTGTGCGACTACGGCACGCGCTACCAGTCGAAACTCTTCAACCCGGAATTCCTGCGCGAGAAGGGCCTGCCGGTGCCCGAATGGCTCGAGGAGCGCATCGCCCATGTGCCGACGGTGTTCGAGGATGTGAGCGCCTGATGACCACCCTGCTCTTTCGCGACGACGCCTATCTCAAATCCTGCGCCGCCAAGGTCGTCGGCATCAATGAGCGCGGCGGCATCCTGCTCGACCAGACGGTCTTCTACGCCACCGCCGGCGGCCAGCCGGGTGACAAGGGTAGCCTGAGCATCGACGGCACGGTCGTTCCGATCGCCACCACCGTCTATGACGAGGCGAAGAATGTCGTGCATGTGCCGGCCGCTCCGGTGACGCTCGCCCAAGGCGCGCCCGTCACCGTGGCGCTCGACTGGGACAACCGCTACCGCAATATGCGCTGCCATTCGCTGATGCATCTGCTGTGCGCCGCGGTACCCTTCCCGGTCACCGGCAGTGCCTTGACCGAAGATGGCGGCCGCATCGATTTCGATATCCCGGAAGGCCACATCCCGGCCAAGGACGAGCTTGCCGCCAAGATCAACACCTGGATCACGGAGGATCATCCGATCACCACGCGCTGGATCGCCGAGGAAGAGCTCGACGCCAATCCCAATCTCGTGCGCACCTTGTGGGTGAAGCCGCCGCGCGGATCGGGGCGCATCCGTCTCGTCTCGATCGGCGAGAATGACAGTGTCGATCTGCAGCCCTGTGGCGGAACGCATTTGAAAGCGACGGGCGGCATCGGCGCGATCGCCGTCGTCAAGATCGAAAACAAGGGCAAGATGAACCGCCGCATCAGGCTGGCCTTCGCATCGTAACGGGAAAGAGTCATGTCGCCTTATGTCGTATCCACCGAGTGGCTGGCCGAGCGTCTCGATGCGCCGGACATCGCGATCATCGACGCTTCCTGGCATCTGCCGACGGCGAAGCGGGACGCCAAGGCCGAGTTCCAGGCAGCGCGCATTCCGGGCGCCCAGTTCTTCGATCTCGACGATATTTCCGACACCACGACGAGCCTGCCCCACATGCTGCCGAGCCCCGAGAAATTCGCCTCGCGCATGCGGAAGCTCGGCATCGGCGACGGCAAGAAGGTGATCGCCTATGATACCGCCGGACTGTTCTCGGCGGCGCGCGCCTGGTGGATGTTCCGCATCTTCGGTCATGACGATGTCGCGGTGCTCGATGGCGGCTTCCCGAAATGGAAGGCGGAAGGCCGCGCGGTCGACGAGGACCCGCCGGGCAAGCCGCAGGAACGGCATTTTTCGGCGCGTGTCCAGTCGATGATGGTGCGCGACAAGGCCGATGTCCTGGGAGCGATCAAATCCGGCAAGAGCCAGATTGCCGATGCGCGCTCGCCCGGCCGCTTCACCGGCGCCGAGCCCGAGCCCCGTCCCGGCGTCCGCTCAGGCCATATGCCTGGCGCCGCCAATGTCCACTACGCCACGCTGCTCAACAAGGACGGCACGCTCAAATCACCCGACGAGATCGCCAAGATCTTCGCGGCAGCCGGCATCGATGTAAAGAAGCCGGTCATCACCTCCTGCGGATCGGGCGTCACCGCCGCGATCCTGACACTTGGCCTCACCCTCATCGGCGCCAAGGAGCATGCGCTTTACGATGGCTCCTGGAGCGAATGGGGTGCGGCCGCCGATACTCCCGTTGCAACAGGACCCGCTACATGACTCATGCCGACCTCCTCGACCGTTATGCCGAACTGATCGTCCGCTCCGGCGTCAATGTCACCGCCGGACAGGAACTGGTCATGACGGCGCCTGTCGACGCCGTGCCGCTGGTGCGCCGTATCACCGAACATGCCTACAAGGCCGGCGCGACCTTGGTCACGACCTTCTATGGCGATGATGAAGCGACGCTCGCCCGTTTCGCCCATGCCGACGACAAGAGCTTCGACACCGCCCCGGCCTGGCTCTTCGACGGCTTCGCCAACGCCTTCAAGGCGGGTGCGGCGCGGCTCGCCATCATCGGTGAGGACCCGTCTCTGCTCGCCGGACAGGATCCCGACAAGGTGACGCGCGCCAACCGCGCCCGCTCCAAGGCCTATCGCCCCGCCCTCGAGCTCATCGCCGGCCACGCCATCAACTGGTGTGTCGCCGCCGCGGCGACGCCCGCCTGGGCGCGCTCGGTATTTCCCGGCAAGGCGCCCGCCGAAGCGCTCGATGCCTTGTGGCGCGCCATCTACACCTGCAGCCGCGCCGACACGCCCGATCCGGTCGCGGCCTGGGTCGAGCATTCGCGCAAGCTGCGCCAGCGCACCGACTTCCTCAATGGCAAGCGTTATCAGGCGCTAAAATACAAAGGCCCCGGCACCGACCTGACGCTCGGCCTCGTCGACGGCCATGTCTGGAAGGGCGGCGCCTCGACGGCGAAGAACGGCGTCACCTGCAACCCGAATATCCCGACCGAGGAAGTCTTCACCATGCCGCATAAGGACAGGGTGGACGGCATCCTGTCCTCGACCAAGCCGCTGTCCTATCAGGGCACCTTCATCGAAGGCATCAAGGTGCGCTTCGAGGCTGGCCGCATCGTCGAATCCCATGCCGACAAGGGCGCCGATATCTTCGCCACCATGATCGCGACCGACGAAGGCGCCGCCCGCCTCGGCGAAGTGGCGCTGGTGCCGCATTCCTCGCCGATCTCGGCGAGCGGCATCGTCTTCAACAACACGCTCTTCGACGAGAACGCCGCCTGCCACATCGCGGTGGGTCAATCCTACAGCGACACACTCGCCAATGGCGGCAGCCTGAGCAAGGACGCGCTCGCCGCCGCCGGCGCCAATGCGAGCCTCATTCATGTCGACTGGATGATCGGCTCAGGCGCGCTCGACATCGACGGCGTCCTGGCCGATGGCCGCACCGAGCCTTTGATGCGCAAGGGCGAGTGGGCGGCCTGAGCGTTGCCGGGGTCCGCTGATATTCCCCTGTAGAAATACAGGGGACTCTGCAGCGGATTATCAGGGGATTAGCAGGGATCTACAGGGATTTCCGAATTCCCCTGTTATTCTCGGGGCCGGATGAGGTTGAGATAGCATCGTTAGGCCCAATTGCGCAAAAAATCCCCGCTCCACAGGAGCGGGGATTTTTGTTTTAAGTCGTCCTTAGTGCAGGATCTGGCTGAGGAAGAGCTTGGTGCGCTCGCTCTTCGGGTTGTTGAAGAACTCGACCGGCGAGTTCTGCTCGATGATCTGGCCCTGATCCATGAAGATCACGCGGTTGGCGACCTGACGGGCAAAGCCCATTTCGTGGGTGACGCATATCATCGTCATGCCCGATTGCGCCAGATCGACCATCACTTCCAAGACTTCCTTGATCATTTCCGGATCGAGCGCCGAGGTCGGCTCATCGAACAGCATGATCTTGGGGTTCATGCACAGCGAGCGGGCAATCGCCACGCGCTGCTGCTGGCCGCCCGACAATTGGCCCGGATATTTGTTCGCCTGCTCGGGGATCTTCACGCGGGTGAGATATTTCATCGCCGCGGCTTCGGCATCGGCCTTCGACATCTTGCGCACCCAGATCGGCGCCAGCGTGCAGTTTTCGAGCACGGTCAGATGCGGGAAGAGATTGAAGTGCTGGAACACCATGCCGACCTCGCGGCGCACTTCGTCGATGCGCTTGAGATCATTGGTGAGCTCGTTGCCGTCGACGATGATCTGACCCGACTGGTGCTCTTCCAGGCGGTTGATGCAGCGGATGAGAGTGGACTTGCCGGAGCCCGACGGGCCGCAGATGACGATGCGTTCGCCACGATCAACGGAGAGATTGATGTCCCGCAGCACATGGAACTCACCATACCACTTGTTGACGCCGAGCAGCTGGATCGCCACCTCGCCGGCTTCGTTCTTTTCCACCCTTTGAGCAGATGCCTGAGCCATCAAATCCCTCTTCTTTTATGGCCGGTCGCGAGCCGGCGTTCCATGAATAGCGAATAGCGCGACATGGCGAAACAGAAAACCCAGAACATCAAGGCAGCGACAAAGTAACCTGTGGTTCCGGTTTGTGGCGACACCCATTTAGGGTCGCTGAAGCTGGCATTGATGATGCCCAGAAGGTCGAAAAGACCAATGATGAGCACCAGGGTCGTGTCCTTGAACAGGCTGATGAAGGCGTTGACGATGCCGGGAATGACGATCTTGAGCGCCTGCGGCAGGACGATCAGGTTCATCATCCGCCAATAGGACAACCCCAGCGCCTGGGCCGCCTCATACTGTCCCCTGGGAATGGCCTGCAGGCCGCCACGCACTGTTTCCGCCATATAGGCCGCCGAGAACAGCGCCGTACCGACCAACGCACGCAGCAGTTTGTCGAAATTCGTGCCCTCCGGCAGGAACAGCGGCAGCATGATGCTGGCCATGAACAGCACGGTGATCAGCGGCACGCCGCGCCAGACCTCGATGAAGACGATCGAGAACAGCCGTACCACCACCATCTTCGAGCGCCGCCCTAAGGCGAGCAGAATGCCCAAGGGAAGTGCCGCGACAATGCCGGTGACGGCGACCACGAGCGTCACCAGGAGACCGCCCCATTGCTGGGTCTCGACCTGCACCAGACCGAAATCGGCGGTAACCAGCACGAGCACGGCGATGATTGCCGAGACCGCCCCGACCCATCCGAGCAGCGCCGAACGTGCGGCGATGTCCCTGGTCGAAGCCCTATGCCCGATCGACAGGACGGCGGCGGCGGTCAGCAGCAAGAGATTGATTAAGGTGGCGACGGAGATGAATCCGCCAAAGGCGTTTATCTCTGGCATCGAGACGAAGAGGGAGACAAGCCAGATAGCCACGGCAATGCCCGCCAGTATAAGCGCGAGCTTGTTGCGTTGTATCCCCTCCTCGATGCCAAAGGCGGCGATCGGAACGACGAGCGCCGAGAACAGCAAAGCCCCGGTGATGAAGTAGATTGTCGCGCTCGACAGGTTGAGATTTCCGCCGGTCAAGAGCACGAAAGTCATCAACGGATAGACGACCAGCAGGAACAGCGCGTTCCATTTCTTGTAGGGCAGCGATGGCATGGCCATCGTGGCGAGCGTCACGGCGCCGACGATGAAGCAGATATTCACCCGCCAGCGCTGGTCGAAGGGGTAAAATCCATAGACGAACTGATGGAACTTGGCCCAGACATAGGGCCAGCAGGCGCCCGAGTTCGGAACGGCGACGCAAGCCTCGCGATCCTCGCCGGTGAAGACACCGCGGATCAGGGCCCAGTCGATGACGCCCCAGGCGATCCAGATCACGAAACTGGCGCCCAGTATGGTGAGCACTGAATTCATCGGGCTGGAAAACAGATTGGTCAGCATCCAGCCGACGGGGCCTGTGGTATTGGGCGGCGCCGGAAGCCGCGGCGCATCTTCGCTGCGGACCCAGCCCTGCGGTGATGGAACGTCGGTCATGGCCTATCTCTCCACCAGGCGCACGCGCGCATTGTACCAATTCATGAAAGCCGAAGTCACAAGGCTGAGCGAGAGATAGATGAACATCCAGATGAGAACGACCTCGACGGCCCGGCCCGACTGATTGTTGACGACACCGCCCATGGCCACGAGATCGGGATAGGCGATGGCGACGGCGAGCGAGGAGTTCTTGGTCAGATTCAGATACTGGCTGGTCAAGGGCGGGATGATCACTCGGAGCGCTTGCGGGATCACCACCAGCCTGAGGGTCGGTTGTGATCTGAGGCCCAGAGAATGCGCCGCTTCCGTCTGGCCATGGCTCACCGCCATGATGCCCGCGCGCACGATCTCGGCAATGAAAGATGCGGTGTAGATCGACAGCGCCAGAACGAGGGCGATGAGTTCCGGCAGGATGGTGAAGCCGCCGACAAAATTGAACCCCTTGAACACGGGATATTCGAAGGTCACTGGCCCGCCGAGAATCAGGAAGGCGAGGAGCGGCAGGCCGATGATCAAACCCAATCCTGCCCAGAAACTGTGGAACTGCTCGCCGGTGCGTTCCTGACGGCGCTTCGCCCAATGCCCGACGGCCAAAGCACCGACAACTCCCAAGATGAAGGCGATAACGATATAGCCGCTCCCCTCGCCCCAGATGAATTTCAGGGTTACCAGGCCGCGATTGCTGAGGAACGCGAGATCAAAGAAGTTGACACTTTCCTTCGGGCCCGGCAGCGGCTTGAGGACGGCTGCGTACCAGAAGAAGATCTGCAGCAGCAGCGGGATATTGCGGATGAGCTCGACATAGCCGGTAGCGATCTTGGCGATGACCCAGTTCGACGACAACCGCATGATGCCGATGATGAAGCCGATTACGGTGGCGAAGAAGATGCCGAGAGCGGCGACGATCAGCGTGTTGAGAAAGCCGACCAGAATGGCGCGAAAATAGGTCGAGTCGCGCGTGTACTCGATCGGCCTCTGGATGATATCGAAGCCGGCGGTGGTCCACAGAAACTGAAACTTATAATCGAATGTCTTGTTGAGTCTCGCCAGATTGACCGCCGTGTTGTGGATGATCTCGTAGCCGAGCCAGAGCACCAGCAACAAGAAGATGATCTGCGCGACGCGCGATCTGATCTTCGGATCGTTAAACGCTGAGACGCGTTGCGGACGCGCCTCATCGATGACTGCGGTCATCTCTCACCCCTTCCACCCTATCGCAACCGTCACGTTCGAACGTGATCTCGTTGTGCAGAAAAAACAGGAAGCCCGGATTTTCTCCGGGCTTCCAAAAATCGATCAGCGGATCGGCGGCGCGTATTGCAGGCCACCTTTGCTCCACAGCGCGTTCTTGCCGCGGGCAATCTTGAGCTTGGTGCCCTCGCCCAGATTGCGCTCGAAGATCTCGCCGTAGTTGCCTACATGCTTGACGATCTGCGCGGCCCAG
Source organism: Taklimakanibacter albus (assembly GCF_016595235.1). Taxonomy (GTDB): domain Bacteria; phylum Pseudomonadota; class Alphaproteobacteria; order Rhizobiales; family Aestuariivirgaceae; genus Taklimakanibacter; species Taklimakanibacter albus. Next base: position 65,884 of record NZ_JAENHL010000004.1, read on the forward strand.
TCATTGCTGAGAGCGATGCCGACGCCGAAGTCACCCTCCTTGCCCATGAAGCGCATGACTTCGGGGTTCGTCGAGTTCTTCATCTCATCGACATTCTTCTGCGTGATGCCGAGATCCTCGGCATTGACGAGTGCATAATAGGTCCACTTCACCACGTTGAACCAGGCATCGTCACCCTGGCGCACAACCGGACCCAGCGGTTCCTTGGAGATGATCTCCGGCAGAATCACATGATCATCCGGCGCGGCGAGCTTGAGGCGTTCGGCATAGAGGCCGGACTGGTCGGTCGTGTAGACGTCGCAGCGGCCGTCCTGATAGGCCTTCAGCACTTCCTCGTTCTTCTCGAAGGCCACGACCTGATAGGTCATGTTGTTGGCCTTGAAGTAGTCGGCGAGGTTGAGCTCGGTCGTGGTGCCGGTCTGGGTGCAGACCGATGCGCCGTTCAGGTTGAGCGCGCTGTTCACGCCCAGCGACTTCTTCACCATGAAGCCCTGGCCGTCATAATAGGTGACGCCCGCGAATTTCAGGCCGAGCGAGGTGTCGCGGCTCATCGACCATGTCGTGTTGCGCGACAACACGTCGATTTCACCCGATTGGAGCGCAGTGAAACGTTCCTTGGCGGAAAGCGGTGTAAACTTCACTTTCGTCGGATCGTTGAAGACCGCCGCGGCGAGAGCCCGGCAGAAATCGACGTCGAAGCCGGTCCAGTTGTTCTGGTCGTCCGGGAAGCCGAAGCCGATGAGGCTCGGATTGCTACCGCATTGGATGAAGCCCTTGGCTTTCACGTCGTCGAGCGTTCCGGCGGAAGCCGCCGAGACCGCAGCGACGCTGAGGCCGAGTCCCAATGCCAATGTCAAAAGCTTGCTTTTCATTGCTGATCCTTCTCTGAACATGCTGCCGCCCTGAATTTTCGTATCTCTGTGAGGAGATCGCTGAGCCCTTGCCGGGCCATTGTATATTCTGGAGCGGTCTGCCTGTCCGATTTTGTTACTCCCTCGAGAACGAGGCCTGGGCCCGGTTCCCTTCAAATCAGAGAAGCCGAGAAACGCGGCTGGGTCAAGCGCCTAGGCGTTCATCAAGAAGTATGAGAAGTGAACCGGGATCGGCGACGGTATACGCCGCGGGCTTGGGCGGTCGCCGGATCATCACCACCTCCACCCCCTTTATACGCGCCGCCGTCAGCTTGGCGCGCGTTTCCTCACCCCCGGAATTCTTGGTCACCAGATGGGTGACACCATGATCGCCCAATAGCTGCAGTTCTGCGTCAAGGCCAAAAGGCGGCCGGGCCAGAAGCACTTGCCAGCCGGCGGCGGGGGGATATCCCATGGGCTCGATCATCCGCGCCACGCCCGAAATATCAGCCCGCGCCAGAAAAGGCCTGACCTCCTTGCGCCCGATGGTGAGCAGCACCCGGGCGCCCTTGGGCAAGGCCTGCAGCGCAGCATCATTGTCGGGAACCTCGGTCCAGCGCTCACCGGGTTCGAGCGCCCAGGATGGGCGCTCGAGCCGGATCAAAGGCAAGCGGCAGCGCCGGGCCGCCTCCGTCGCGTGATGTGATATGACGCCGGCAAAGGGGTGGGTGGCATCGACAAGCGCCTGGAAGTCCCCCTCCTCAAGGTAACGGGCGAGCCCGTCGGGCCCGCCGAAGCCGCCCTGCCGGGTCTCACCGCGAATCGCCGCCGGAGCACTTGTAATGCCGGCCAGCGAGGTCACCGGCGCATAGCCCGCGTCGCAGAGCAGGCCCGCGAGATCGCGCGCTTCCGCCGTTCCGCCCAGAATCAAGACCCTGCCTTTCGCACTCGCCATAAGCCGATTGTATTATCCGGGAAATCGGGCCAACAACATCCAATGGACAAACAATCGAACAGCACGGCCGACGGCGCTGCCCTTTCGGGTTTCGCGCGCCTCGATGCCGAGCCCTTTCCGATCTTCGAACCGGGCTGGGTCTGGCTGGTCGGCGCCGGCCCCGGCGCCCCGGGCCTCATGTCACTTCTGTGTTATCACGCGCTGCAATCGAGCGATGTCGTCGTCTATGACGCGCTCGTCAATCCCGGCATCCTGAAATGGGTCCGGCCCGGAACAGAGCTCGAATATGCCGGTAAACGCGGCGGCAAGCCCTCGGCCCAGCAGCGCGACATTTCCGTGCGTCTCATCGAGCTGGCCCAGGCCGGCAAGCGGGTCCTACGCCTCAAGGGGGGCGATCCCTTCATGTTCGGCCGGGGCGGCGAAGAGTGCCAGCATCTGGTCAAGGCCAAGATCCCCTTCCGCATCGTGCCGGGCATCACGGCGGGCATAGGCGGGCTGGCCTATGCCGGGCTTCCCGCCACCCATCGCGACACCAACCACTCGGTGATCTTCCTCACCGGCCATGACGCGTCCGGCAAGATGCCGGCCAATGTGAACTGGCAGGCGGTCGCCACGGCGACACCGGTGATCGTGATGTATATGGCGGTGAAGAACCTGGACGAAATCGCCGAAGCACTCATCGCCGGCGGCCGCGCGAAGGACGATGCCGTGACGATCATCTCCAATGCGACGCTGCCCCAACAGGCCGTGGCCCACACAAGGCTCGGCGAGGTACGCGAGTTCCTCAGCCACACCGAGCTGGCCACGCCGGCCATCGTCGTCCTAGGGCCCATCGCCGACTGGCGCGCCGTCTTCGACTGGTATCAGGGAGCGCTCCGGGAGAATCCCGTTGGCTGACGGGATCGTCATTGCAGCACCTGCCTCCGGCAGCGGCAAGACGCTGGTGACGCTGGCGCTTCTGCGCGCCCTTACCCGGCAAGGCGTCAAGGTCGCTTCGGCGAAAGTCGGTCCGGATTACATCGATCCGCGCTTCCATGAAGCGGCGACCGGGCGCGCCTGCTTCAATCTCGACGGCTGGGCGATGAGCCCAACCCTCGCCGCGAGCCTTGCCGCCGAGATCGGATCGGGCGCGTCGCTCACCTTGGTCGAAGGCGTGATGGGATTGTTCGACGGGCCAGAGACAGGACGCGGCTCGACCGCCGATCTCGCCGAGGATCTGAAATTGCCCATCGTGCTGGTCGTCGATTGCAGCCACCAGGCCCAATCGATCGCCGCCCTCGTCCACGGCTTTCAGAGTCTGCGCCCTACGCTCGCGGTTCCGGCCGTCATCCTCAATCGCATCGCCAGCCCCCGCCATGAAGACATATTGCGTCAGGCGCTCGGTAACATGGAGGTTACCGTCCTCGGCGCCGTGCCGCGTGACGGCGGCCTGGTTCTGCCGAGCCGGCATCTGGGTCTTGTCCAGGCGAGCGAGCATGAGGATCTGAAGAGCTTCCTCGACCGCGCCGCCGACGCCGTCGCGCAGCATATCGACATCGACCGGCTGCTGAAGCTGGCATGCCCCATCTCCTCGACGCCGCCGCAGAATGTGCTGCCGCCGCTCGGCCAGCATATCGCGATCGCGCGCGATGAGGCTTTCGCCTTCCTTTACCCGCATCTTCTCACCGGCTGGCGCCGCGCCGGCGCGGAGCTCTCGTTCTTCTCGCCGCTCGCCGATGAAGTGCCATCGGCCCATGCCGATGCGATCTATCTGCCGGGCGGATATCCGGAGCTGCATGCAGGCCGCCTGGCCGAAGCGGCGACCTTCGTCACGGCCCTGAGGAGCGTCGCCGCGAAGGATCGCCTGATCTATGGCGAGTGCGGCGGCTATATGGTTCTGGGCCAGGCACTCATCGACGCGGAAGGCGCGGAGCACGCGATGGCTGGTCTTCTGCCGGTCACCACGAGCTTTGCCCGGCGCAAATTGCATCTGGGCTATCGCCGCCTCGCCCATGACGGCGCCTTGCCCTTCCCCGCGACGCTCAAGGGTCATGAGTTCCATTATTCGACCATCGCGCGCCAGGACGACGCGATACCCCTCTTCCGCGCCGAGGACGCGGCGGGCCGCGATCTGGGCCCGATGGGCCAAAGACGCAACCGGGTGATGGGCTCCTATGCCCATGTGATCGCATGAGGGCGCGTATCACAATGCTATTGCGCATGCAGAGGGCAAAGCCTCACCAAGTTTTCCCCCTCTCCCGTCCGCAGGATGGGAGAGGGTGCCCGATAGGGCGGGTGAGGGCTCTTCCTGGGCATGTCGAAATCCGCACTTGCTTAAGGAAAGAGCCCTCATCCGGCCTTCGGCCACCTTCTCCCATTGCTTCGCAACGGGCGAAGGGGAAACTGCTCGTTGAGGGGAGCGAGAGAAAGTGGGAGGCGTCCCATGCCTAAATTTCCCGCCAAAGCGCTCATGCTGATGGGCACCGGCTCCGATGTCGGCAAATCGCTCATCGCCGCCGGCCTGTGCCGGCTCTTCAGCGAGCGCGGCCTGGCGGTCAGGCCGTTCAAGCCGCAGAACATGTCGAACAATGCCGCGGTCACCGTCGATGGCGGCGAGATCGGCCGCGCCCAGGCGCTGCAGGCGCGCGCTGCCCGCGTCCAGCCGACCGTCCATATGAACCCGATCCTGCTCAAGCCCGAGACGACCACCGGTGCGCAGGTCATCGTCCAGGGCAAGCGCGCGGTGACGGCAAGCGCCCGCGAGTTCTTCAGGACGCGCGGCCAGTACATGCCGGCGGTGCTCGACAGCTTCCGGAAGCTCACCCGGGAGGCCGATCTGGTGATCGTCGAAGGTGCAGGCAGTCCGGCCGAGGTCAATCTGCGCCAGGGCGATCTCGCCAATATGGGCTTCGCCGAAGCGGCCGGTGTGCCGGTCGTCCTCATTGGCGATATCCATCGCGGCGGCGTCATCGCCTCGCTCGTCGGCACCCAGACGATCCTGCCGGAAGACGACGCCGGGCGGATAAAAGGTTTTCTGATCAATAACTTCCATGGTGATCCTGATCTCTTTTCAGAAGGTGTCACCTTCACGGAAGCGCGGACCGGCTGGGCCTGTCTCGGCATCGTGCCGCATTTCGCCGAAGCCCGCCTGCTGCCGGCCGAGGATGCGGTGGCTTTGGAAAAGGCGGCTGCGAGCGGCGGCGGCAATTTCCATATCGCGGTGCCGCGCCTGCCCCGCATCGCCAATTTCGATGATCTCGATCCCTTGAAGCTCGAGCCCGGCGTTACGCTGGAAATCGTCCAGCCCGGCAAGCCCATGCCGCGCAACATCGATCTGGTGATCATCCCCGGCTCCAAATCGACGATCGGCGATCTCGCCGCCTTGCGCGCGCAAGGCTGGGATATCGACATCGCCGCGCATCATCGCCAGGGCGGCGCCGTGCTGGGTGTCTGTGGCGGCTATCAGATGCTCGGCCGCATGATTCACGATCCGCAAGGCCTCGAAGGGCCGGCGGGCTCCTCGGCCGGCCTGGGCCTGCTCGATGTCGAAACCACGCTGCTGCCCGACAAGACGCTGACCCGCGTCACGGCGCGTCATGCGGCGAGCGGTCTCGACGTCACCGGCTATGAGATCCATCTCGGCACCACGCAGGGGCCGGATGGCGCGCGGCCTTTCACCTTCATCGACACTGCGCCGGACGGCGCCTGCTCTTCCGACGGCCGCGTGATGGGAACTTATATTCACGGCCTCTTCGCGGGCGATGATTTTCGTCGCCATTTCCTGTCGCGGCTCGGCGCCGAGACCGGCACGCTGGCTTTCGAGCAGACGGTCGAGACCACCCTCGACAAGCTCGCCCATCACCTTGCCCGCCATCTCGACATCGAACGCCTGCTCGGCCTCGCCAGCCCGGTGAAGCTCTGAGATGTATTTCATCGTCACCGCCGTCGCTTTGATCATCGAGCGTTTCATCGGCTACCCGCAAGCGCTTCACCGGATCATCGGCCATCCGGTCGAATGGATCGGCCGCTTCATCGCCTGGCTCGACCGGCGCTTCAATCCGCCGGAAAAGCCGGCGTCGCGTATTGCCGGCGTCCTGGCGCTTCTCGCTTTGTTGCTGGTGACCGGTGGCATTGCTTTTGCCGTGGCGCTGCTGCTGCGCAGCCTGCCCTTTGGCTGGCTCGCCGAGGCGCTGCTCGCCACCGCCTTTCTGGCGCAGAAATCCTTGCGCGATCACGTCCAGGCGGTCGCCGACGGGCTTGCCGTGTCGCTCGATGAAGGGCGCCGGGCGGTGAGCCGCATCGTCGGGCGCGATCCGCAGGCGCTCGACCGCTCGGGCGTGTCGCGCGCGGCCCTCGAAAGCCTGGCCGAGAACGCCTCCGACGGCATCGTGGCGCCAGCCTTCTGGCTCATCATCGGCGGCCTGCCCGGCATCGTGCTCTACAAGGCGATCAACACCGCCGACTCCATGATCGGCCACAAATCGCCGCGCCATCTGTCCTTCGGCTGGGCTTCGGCGCGGCTCGACGATCTCGTCAATATTCCGGGCGCGCGCATCACCGGCCTGCTCTTCGCACTCGCCGCCGGCTTCATCGGCCGCGCCAACCGCAAAGCCTCTTTCGAAGCCATGTATCGCGACGCCGACCGCCATGTCTCGCCCAATGCCGGCTGGCCGGAAGCCGCCCTTGCCGGCGCGCTCGCCATCAGGCTTGGCGGGAGACGCTCTTATGGCGGCCGGGAAGTCGATCTCGCCACCATGGGCGACGGCAAGGATGAGCTCGATCAGGTCGATATCGAGCGCGGCCTCAGCCTCTACGCGCGCGCTTTGACGTTTTTGACGGTTTGCGTCGCGCTGGTGGCTTTGCTTTCTTGAGGACCATCGGCAGGCCGGCGGCCACGAAGATCACCTCATCGGCGGCCACAGCCAAGGCCTGATTGGCGCGCCCCGCCTCGTCGCGGAAGCGCCGCGCCAGCGCATTGTCGGGCACGATGCCCAAGCCCACTTCGTTGCTGACCAGCACGACGCGGCCCTTGAGCTTCGCCAGGGTGTCGCACAGAAGTTTCAGTTCCGCGGCGACATCCTTGTCGTGATAGATCAGATTGTTGATCCAGATCGTGATGCATTCGACGAGGATGAAGCCGCCCGGGCGATCGGCATCGCGCAGCGCGCCCGCGAGATCGAGCGGGACTTCCAGCGTTTGCCACCCCTTCCCGCGCTGGGCGCGATGCAGATCGACACGCTCGCGCATCTCCGCATCGATGATCTCGGCGGTCGCCAGATAAATCCGCTGATTGTAGCGCGTCGCCAGCGCCTCGGCATGGCGGCTCTTGCCGGAACGCGCCCCACCCAGGACCAGGGTGACCCGGCTCATGGTTTCGCCGGCGGCAGCCGGGTGATGAAATGGCCGCGCATCGCCTGCGGCCAGGTCTTGAACGGCACTTCGCCGGTGGCGCTTTGGCCATGCAGATCGAACCAGGCGAGGATGGCCTCGGCCTCGGCACGCTCCGGCCGGAAGCCGCCGGCCAGATAGCTGTAGCGTTCGGTGTCCTGCAGGAACACATTGCAGTGGCGCAGGCACGACCACAGGCAGCTCTGGCGCGCCACCGCGATATCGTCGCGCCCGCTTTCAGCCAGGACGCTTTCCATCTGCCGCGCCAAGGACTCACCACCCGTCAGCCCGTCGGGGCCTTCGCGCTCCTCGACGGAATGGCGGCATGTGGTACAGAAGACGATGCGGCGCATGATGGTGGAACTATATTTCAGGGCTTGCCAATCTTGCCGCTTAAATGATTGAGTTGCGCCACCCTGTCAACGCCACGGAGCCTTCATGGAATTTCGCCGCCTCGCTTTTGTCGCAGCCGAGGCTCCCCAGGCACGCAGAGCGCTTGGCCGCCTGGTCAAGGCCTATGGCCAGGCCACGCCCGAGACCGCCGATGTCATCGTGGCGCTGGGCGGCGACGGCCTGATGCTGCAGACGATGCACCGCTTCATGTCCTCCGGCAAGGCGATCTACGGGATGAATCGCGGCTCGGTCGGCTTCCTGATGAACGACTACAGCGAGACGAACCTGCGCGAGCGCCTGAAGGCGGCCGAGCCGACCTCGGTCCATCCTCTCAAGATGAAGGCGATCGACCAGTCGGGAACCGTGCATAAAGCGATGGCCTTCAACGAAGTCTCCTTCCTGCGCCAGCGCCATCAGACGGCGAAGCTCAAGATCTCGATCGACGGACATGTGCGGCTGGAGGAGCTGACCTGCGACGGCATCCTGCTCGCCACCCCGGCCGGCAGCACCGCCTATAATCTGTCCGCCTATGGGCCGATCCTGCCGATCAACTCGCCCCTCCTCGCCCTGACGCCGATCAGCCCGTTCCGGCCCAGGCGATGGCGCGGCGCCATCATCCCGCATCAAGCACATGTGATGATCGAAAGCCTCGAAGCCGAGAAGCGCCCCGTGGCGGCGGTCGCCGATCATGTCGAGGTGCGCAACATTCGGAAAGTCGAGATCGCCCAGGACCGCAAACGCTCGGCCCGCCTGCTGTTCGATCCCGGCCACAGCCTCGCTGAACGCGTTCTCGCCGAACAGTTCCGTTTTTAGGGAACCCTTAAGGATAGCGCAGCTACACTCACTTTCGTTGTGAGTTGCGTAGCAGAGTTAGAAAGTGCCGGAGGCCAAAACTCCGGCATTTTCATTTTTTGAGCTGAGAAAAGGGATCGCTTCCCATATCCTCATGCTGAGGTGCGAGCGACGCGAGCCTCGAAGCATCCTTCAGGATATAGTGGCATTATTGCACCAGACCCTTCGAGGGCCGCTGCGCGGCCACCTCAGGGTGAGGTTAAGAACTTGCGCAGATTTTTCGATCGGATCAGGCCGCGCTGACCAGGCCTTCGCGCAGGCGATTGGCGATGAGGCGGATGCGCTCACCCGAATAGCGGCCGATGAAATCGAGATATTTTGCGCGCTCCGCCGCCGGCATGGCGCCGTCGCCGGTCATCACCTGCTCGATCAGGCGGCGGGCGAAATTTTCCTCGCTGAGCACGCGCTTGGCGTCGCGCAATTCGCGCTCCACCTGGCCCGCGGCGCGGATGAGGCCGGTGCAGGTCTGAGGCAGCCCCGAGTTGCGATAGAGCGAATTGAAGGCGGACGTGCTTCCATAAAGCGCGTCCTGCGCCTTGGCGACGGTCACATTGGCGAGATGCGCCACAGCACTCTCGACGATGCGCATATTGCCGACACAGGCCGAGCGCATCACCATCGAGGCGGTGAGCATGCTGCGGCCGGTCATGAAACGGATGAGCGAGGGCAGCTCGACGTCATTGGCACCGTCGAGGATCTGCAGGATGGCGCGCTCCTCGGCGTCGGCCACCATGTCGGCCGCGTCATTGGCGGGCACCCAGCCGCGCTCGGCCATGAGCTGATGCACCTGGTTGGAGGCGCGCTTGGCCTGCAGGATGCGGATATCGAGCGGCAGCGTGTCGAGCGACAGCAGGCGGTCGATGATCTCCTGGACCCGGCCGAACCGGGCATAGAGGATGCGGCAATTGCGGTCGGACAGGATGCACTGCTCATTGTCGAAGAGCGTCAGGCAGGCCGCGAGATCGGCCTGGGTGGCGATCTCCTTGACGACGTCGTCGTCGAGATCGGGCCGCTTCGCCAGCGTGACCTGGCGGGCCGTATCGCCGACGCGCGCGATGCTGCGCATCTTCCAGTGATCGAGCGCCGGCGTCTCGGCAAGGAACGGCAAGGCGATGTCGTCCTCATCGGCGATGATGCTGAACAGGATGTCGCTATGGAGGTCTTTGGCGGCGACGATCGTCTCGGCGAGCGTACGGCGCACTTCCTTGACCGGATCGGTGGTGAGCTTCAGCATCACCGGCACGACGCAGTCGCGCTCATTCTCCGGCGCCTCGGGGTCGTTCAGAAGACCGGCGAGCTCGACGGCAAGCTGCGTGCGCGCCTGCGCGTCTCCCGTTTCGATGATCATATCGAAGATGCCGACATCAAGCCCAGGCTGGCCAGTCATGAAAGAACCCACTCACCACATTCCGAAGCCTAAAATTGTCAGCTAACCACTAAGAAACGGTTTACCATGACAATCGTGGTTTCAGAGGGGGTTAGCGGTCACCTTCCGGCGGCCGCGGATATTCTGAGACAGGTCAGGTCTGCGGGGCCTGGGCGGTGGGTCCATGCTTGCCGGCCCCCTCTTCCGCCTGGGCCTGGGCGGCGACCGGGGTCGTCATCGGTCCGGCCTTCATGATGTCGCTGGCCGTCGCCTTGACGCTGGTCGGCCGCTGCTGGCGCCGCCACAAGGCATGCACCGCCATGACCGCATAAACGACAGCCATGAAGGTCATGAAGCCAGACGAGCCCAGATACTGCATGAAGAAGCCGGCGAGCGACGGCCCCGCCATGGCGCCGGTGCCATAGAGCAGCACGAGCTTGCTCGAGGCGCCGAGCATCTGCTCCTTTGCCATGTGGTCATTGGCATGCGCGATGACGAGCGAATAGATCGGCAGCGCGATGGCGCCGAAGACGGTGAACAGCGCGATGAGCACCGTGGACGAGATGCCGGCCGCCGGGATGGAGACGAGTGCGATCGCCGCGGCGATGGCGCTCAGGATCATGATGATGCTGCGCCGATCATAACGGTCGGAGAGCAGTCCGGCCGGATATTGCGAAACGATGAGAGCCAGGGGCGGCAGCGCCAGCATCACCGAGACAAGTGCCAGCGGCAGGCCCTGCATCAGCGCATAGACGGAGCCCATGCTGAAGAAGGCGCTCTGCGCCAGTCCGCTGGCGAGCGTAGCGACGATGGCGAGCGGCGACGAGCGGTAGATCTCGGCGATGGTCACCGAACGCGTGCCGGCGAGGCTCGGCGTCTCGGTGCGCATCAGGGTCAAGGGCAGCATGGCGATCGACAGCAGCGCCGAGACGATGATGAAGCGCGAGAAACCGGAGCTGTCGGTGACATTGAGAAGCAGCTGGCCGGAGCCCATCGCGGCATAGGTGACGATCATATAGATCGACAGCAGCTGGCCGCGGTTCTTGTTGGTCGAGGCCGAATTGAGCCAGCTTTCGCAGACGATGAACAGCCCCGACGTGCACAGGCCCGCCACGAAGCGCATCAGGAACCACCAGACGGGATCGATCCATAAGGGGATCAGCAGCACGGCGGTCGAGACGACGGAGGCGAAGGCGGCGAAGACGCGGATATGGCCGACGCTCTGCACGATGCGCGGCGTCACGATGGAGCTGAGGAGAAGCCCGGCGAAATATCCGGACATGATGAGACCGGTGGTCGCCGCGTCGAAATTCTCGGCACTCGCCCGGACGCCGACGAGCGACCCATGCAGGCCATGGCCCAGCGACAGGATGGTGACCCCGAGGAGCAACACCCAGACCGAGCGCAAACCGGCAAACATCAAACCCCTCCGCCTTTATGATATGAAGGCCTAGTGCACGGAGATTGTGAAGGGATTGTGCCGCAAGGCGGGGAAATCAGAGCAATCCCACCTGCTTGAGCTTGAATTCGAGCAGGTCGCGGTCGAAGGGCTTCAGCAGGAACTCGGCCGCCCCCTCGATGATGGCGCTGCCGATTTCATCCGTATTGGCCTTTTCCGTATAGACGAGAACCACGGGCTTGCGGCCATTGGCGGCGCGGCGCACCCGCTTGACGAATTCGCCCGCACTCATGCTGCCGATCCGGTCGGCGGTCACCACGATATCCGGCGAATTGGCGCGGCAGAGCTTCAGCGCGGCTTCGGCCGAAGCCGATTCCGACATGTCGAAGCCGTACTGACCGAGCAGCTGGCTCAGGACCTGCCGCTCTTCTTGATCCTCATCGACAAGCAGACATTTCGTCATGTCGATTATTCCTTCCAAACGCATCGGTAACCAGCCGCTCTATTGCCTTGAAGCGAGTCCTGCGACTCTGGTGGTTAATGCGTCGTTAACAAGCTATCCACAGGCTCAGGCCCGATGGAAATACAAATAATTTCAATAAATTAGGTCGTCATATGGGGAAGTTATCCACATAACCCGATTATGGCGGTTTCACGCCTTTCGGGAGACTCGCTACGCGACTCACGCGCGGATCAATACACGCAAGGATTGCGGCAGTACAACCCTTCCCTGACCGAAAGCAGGAGGCTCAGCCGATTCACTTCGCCGCACCAATGCTTTAAGCAGACTGGAAAGGGAGGACCGTCATGCCAGGACTGTGGTTCGAGGAATTCGAGATCGGGAAAGTCTACAGCCATCCCATCACCCGGACGGTGACGGAGATGGACAATATGATGTTCTCCTGCCTCACCATGAATCCGCAGCCGCTCCATATCGACCGGCATTTCGCCGCCCAGACCGAATGGGGCCAGCCCTTGATGAACTCGCTGTTCACCCTCGGGCTGATGATCGGCATCTCGGTGAACGACCTGACGCTGGGCACCACCATCGCCAATCTCGGCATGACAGATGTGAAGTTCCCCGCCCCGCTCTTCCAGGGCGACACGGTCAATGTCACCACCGAGGTGATGGCCAAGCGCGAGAGCAAGTCGCGGCCGGAGGCCGGCATCGTCGACTTCCAGCACAAAGCCTTCAAGCAGGATGGGACGCTGGTCGCCGAATGCCGCCGCCAGGCCTTCATGCGCAAGCGCCCGGCCTGAGGTTCCCACCATGCGCTCCCTCCTCTTCGTCCCCGCCGACAGCGAGAAGAAGCTCCCCAAGGCGCTGGCCAGCGCCGCCGATGTGGTGATCCTCGATCTGGAGGACTCGGTGGCGCTCGCCGACAAGCCGAAGGCCCGCCGCCTCGCTTGCGAGGTGCTGTCATCGCCGCGCGGCCGGGCGAAGCTCTTCGTACGTGTCAATGACTTGTCGAGCGGCCTCACCGGCGCCGACCTCGACGCCGTCGCGGCGGCCAGGCCCGACGGCCTCCTGCTGCCGAAATCGGAATCGGGCGCCGATGTGAAGCGCCTGATCGCCATGGCCCACCTGCCCGTCCTCGCAATCGCCACCGAGACGGCGGCCTCGATGTTCAATCTGGGCACTTATGGCGATTGCGGGCCTGAACTTCTCGGCCTCACCTGGGGCATGGAGGATCTGGCGGCGGCGCTGGGCGCCCAGTCGAACCGCGACGCGCAAGGCCGCCCCACCGCGCCTTACGACCTCGCCCGCACTTTGTGCCTCATCGGCGCGCGCGCCGCCGGCGTCGAGCCGGTCGATGGCGTCCATGCCAATTTCCGCGATCTCGCCGGCCTCGAGGCGCAATGCCGCGACGCGGTGCGCGACGGCTTCACCGCCAAGATGTGCATCCATCCCGACCAGGTCGCGGTGATCAACCGCATTTTCACGCCGTCACCCGAGGCGATCGCCAAAGCGCGGCGTATCGTCGAGGCCTTCGCGCAGGCCGGCGATGCCGGCGTCATCGGTCTCGATGGCGAGATGCTCGACGTGCCGCATCTGAAGGCGGCGAAGGCATTGCTGGCGCGCGTCGCGTCCTGATCTCAGGCCGCGACGGCGCGCGGCTGCACTGAGCGCGACAGCGACATCACCAGGAGCGACGCCAGGATGCAGAAGGCGCCCGACACGAACAGCGCCGGCATATAGGTGTCGAACAGAGTGCGCGTCGCGCCGGCGCCGAAGGCCGCCACCGCGGCGCCGAGCTGATGGCCGGTGAAGACCCAGCCGAAGACGAGCCCGGCACGCTCCGCGCCGAACCGCTCCGCCGCCAGCTTGACGGTCGGCGGCACCGTCGCCACCCAGTCCAGCCCATAGATGACGGCGAAGATCGACAAGGCGAAAACGCTGAAATCCGAAAACGGCAGATAGATCAGCGACAGGCCGCGCAAGCCGTAGAACCAGAACAGCAGCCAGCGATTGTCATAGCGGTCGGAGAGCCAGCCCGAGAAGATCGTGCCGGCGAAATCGAACAGGCCGATGACCGCGAGCATGCCGGCCGCCCCTACAGGCGCCACGCCGAAATCACCGCAGAGCGCGATCCAGTGCGTCTGGATCAGGCCATTGGTGCTCAGTCCACAGACGAAGAAGGTAAGAAAGAGAACCCAGAAGGTCTGTGTCCGCGCCGCCTCGCGCAGCGCCAGCAGCGGCGAGACCAGCATTTGCGCAAGACTGCCATTCGGCCGGGTCGGCGCGCTCTCGGCGACATCGCCATAGGCCGCGAGCCCGACATCACTCGGACGGTCGCGCATCAGGAGCGCCACCAGGATGAAGGCCAAAGCCAGGATGACGAGAACGAAGCCCAGCGCGGCACGCCAGCCGAACGCTTCGGCGAGGCTCGCCATCAAGGGCAGGAAGACCAGCTGCCCGGTGGCGTTGCTGGCCGTCATCATGCCGACGACGAGACCGCGCCGCGCCGTGAACCAGCGGGCCGCCACGGTCGCGCCCAGCACCAAGGCCGTCATGCCGGTGCCGAAACCGACGACGACGCCCCACAGCAGAACCAGTTGCCAGATCTCGGTCATGAAGCAGGAGCCGATCAGTCCGACGGCGATGAGGCCCAGCGCCACGCTCACCACCCGGCGGATGCCGAACTGATTCATGAACGCCGCCGCGAAGGGCCCCATCAGGCCGAACAGGACGAGGCGCACCGCGAAGGCGAAGGAGATATCGGCCGTCGACCAGCCGAACTCCTTCTGCAGCGGCTCGATCATCACGCCGGCCGAGCCCATCGCGCCCGCCGTCGCCAGCATGGTGAGAAAAGTCGTCGCAGCGACCACCCAGCCATAGTGAATTCCGCGCGCCGCCAGAAACTGGACGAGCCTGGTGGATGAAACTTGCGCGGCTTGAGCAGTGGTCATGGTCACCTCAATTTATCGGTATATACCCGCTTCACGACAAATGAATGCCGCGGACCTCACAGTCGGTCGCCGAGCGATAAGAGCTCGCGCGCCAGACCTGTGCCGAGCTTGGTCTCGATCTCATCTTGCGCTTTCTGCCAGGGCCCGGCGCCCTGATCGAGCACCCGGCGTCCGCCCTTCGACAAAGCCACCGTCGCCTCGCGCTGGTCCTCGCCGGAAGTGATGTCCACCAGCCCTGCCCTTTCCAGCACTTTGACATTCCGCCCGGTGGTCGAGCGCTCCAACTCGCACAGATGGCTGAGGTCGGTGATCGAGAGCGGCCCGCGCCGCTCGATCCGCCGCAGCATGCTGAACTGCGCGATATTCACGCCGAGAGGCTCGAGCCTCTGGTCATAGATCGCGCTGATCTTGCGCGCCGCGGCACGCAACGAAATGCAGTAGCAGCTTGCCTTCATATAACGGGTATATACCCGCAATAGGCGCCGGTCAAGCCTCAGTCCGGCCGGCGCATACGCCAAGCGGCTTCCACCGTCGCATATTCGCTATAACCCATGCGCGCGATGGGACGCATCGCGGCGGTGTCGACGCGGCCGTCCTGGATGAAGCGGTCGTCGATATAGACACCGACCACCCGCCCGATGATCGCATATTGATGCGCATCGCCGTGATCGTCCGGGAGCGGAATGATCTGGAACAGCCGGCATTCGAGCGCCGCCGGGCTTTCCTTGACGCGCGGCGGCTTGACGAAGCGCGATGGCTCGGGCGTCAACCCCGCCAGCTTGAACTCGTCGACATCGGGAGCGACCCGCGCCGAGGACATGTTCATCGGCTCGCGCAGATCATAGGTCGCGAGATTAATGACGAATTCCGACATCGCCTCGATATTTGTCAGCGAGTCCTTCATGCCGCCCGAGCCGATCACGACATAATGCGGCTGCTCGGCGATGGCGTTGAAGAAGCTGTAAGGCGCCAGATTGGGAATGCCGGTCTTGGCCATGCTCGACACCCAGCCGATCGGGCGCGGCGCCACGATGGCCTTGAAGGGATCGGTGGGCAGGCCGTGCTTGTTGTCGATCGCGTCGTAATGCATCAGCCGAGCTTTCTGAGCAGTGCAGGCAGATCGGCGATGCTGGCGATCACATGATCGGCGAGCGGCGCCAGGTGATCGGTGGCGGAATTGCCGGTGAGCACACCGATGGCGAGCCCGGCGCCGGCATCATGAGCGGTCTCCATGTCATGCGGATTGTCGCCGACCATCGCCACTTCACTGGCCTTGATGCCGATCGCATCAGCGAAAGCATGGATCATGTCGCCATGGGGCTTCGGCCTGGCGACGCTGTCGGCGCCGAGAATGACGTCGAAGAGATCGGCCGCATCAAGGGCGCGCATGTGCAGCGTGGCCGAGGCGGCGGTGTCGTTGGTGCCTACCCCGAGCCGGAGCTTCATCGCATGGAGCTCGCCGAGGACCGGCTTCAACGGCATCAGTGATTTGAGATGTTTCACGCCGAGATGGGCGTAATCGACATTGAGCAGCCGCATCTTCTCTCTGACGCCCGCCTCGTCGAGATCCGGCCACCATATATTGACGATGTCACGCGTCGTGCCTTGCGCCAGCACCGAGCCGGCGCGGAAGGCGCCGAGTTCGGGATCGTAGCCCGCGGCGACGAATTTGGCCTCGATGGCGTCAGGCGTCAGATCGGCGAAGATCTCCGAGAGAAGCTCGCGATAGACCGGCACCCAGGTGCCGGTCACATCGATCAACGTGCCGTCCTTGTCGAAGAGAACGCCTTTGATCGCCATGGGCCTAACCGTGCCAGCGCGTGAGCAGCGCCTGCGGATCGGGGCGCGGCCGATCCTCGAGCGGCGCGGTGGGCGTGCCGAAATAGACGACGCCGACGACCTTCTCTGTCTCGCTCAGGCCCATCGCCTTGCCGATCTCGGCGTCATAGGCGATCCAGTCGGTATTCCACTGGGCGCCGATCCCCTGCGCCGCGGCGGCGAGCAGCATATTCTGGGTGACGGCGCCGGCCGAGAGCAGCTGCTCCCATTCCGGGATCTTCACATGGGGGCCGGCCTTGGAGACCACTACGATGACGGTGGGCGCGCGCAGGAACAGGTTGCGCTGGAATTCGAGCGAGTCGGCCCCGTGCTCGGGATGGAGCTTCTGCCAGCGGGCTTTCAGCTGATCACCGAATTTGCCGCGCGCCTCGCCCTCGAACAGGACGAAACGCCAGGGGGCGAGCTTGCCATGATCGGGCACCCGCACCGCGACGTCGAGAATGGTCCTGAGCTGCTCAGGGGTGGGGCCCGGCTCCCCCATCGTTTTGACGGAGGCCGATTTGCGGGTCTTGAGGAGGGAAAGGGCGGAGGACGTGTCGTTGAGGCTGGTCATGGCCGCCTAACAAGGGAACCCGCCGGCTAAAGTCAAGTTCGGAAACAACAAAGCTCAAATGCGCGGCTTGGCATTAACCAAATATTAAGCATAAGATTGAGCCCGGAGCCCAAGTCGTGTTGGCTTATTCCGCTGACCGAGCTGGTCGGGGGATCAAGGGGAGAGTTCGCGAATGCATCAGGGCCGTCTACTGCTTGCACTTCTGGCGGCCCTGCTTCTCCCTGCCCCGGCGCTTGCCGCCTCCTCCACCGCCGCCATCGATCGCACGCCCGAAATCGAGGACGCCCGGAGCGACGTCGCGTCCGAGATCCGCATCGAGCTGACCAAACCCGGCCAGGAAGGCCTCTTCCTCAATGCCAGGCTGAGTGAGGATGGCGGCCTCATCAACCTGCCGATTTCCTGGCAGATCAAGGCGTATGGCGGCGAGACCCTGCTCACCCGCGATGCTGATTTCGCCGAGCTGCCGGCCGAGCCCGGCGATTATATCGTCGAGGCGCGCTACGGCATGGTCCAGGTCGAGCGCAAGGTGACGCTGCTCGAGGGCCAGCGCCTGGGCGTGACCTTCGTGCTGAATGCCGGCGGCCTGCGCATTCTGCCCAAGCTGCAGCAGATCGGCCTGCCCGCCGCGCGCCCCTTCACCAGCATCTATAAGGCGTCGGGCATCGACGGCGGCACGCTGGTGGCGATCACCGACGAGCCGGGTGAGATCCTGCGCGTCGGCGCCGGCGCCTACCGCATCGAAAGCCGCTTCCAGCCCGGCAATGCCTCGGCGATGACCGAGGTCACCGTCAAGCCGGGCCTGCTTTCGGCGGTCGAGATCGATATGAGCGCCGGGATCGCCCGCCTGGCGGCCCCCGGGCGCGAGGACAGCGAAGTGATCTGGTTCATCACCGACGCCAAGGGCGAGGCGCTGCCGGGTGTCCCCGGCCCCTCGGCCGATGTCGTGCTGAAGCCCGGCCGCTACAAGCTCCGCACACGGATCGATGGCAGCGAGAAGACCTCGGCCTTCACCATCGAGCCCGGCAAGGTCAGCGCCATCATCCAGACGAACTAATCTGCGAACGCAGCAATGGTGTCGTCGAGCACCTTGGTGGCGCGCACGAAATTGAGCTGGCGGCCAAAGGCGGCGACCCGCTCGAGCTCTTCCCTCACCTCCGGCGACCGCTCGCCCTGGCCGAAGCGGCTGAGTATGCGGGCACGGTCGATGAGGAATTGCGCCCACGGGAACGGCTCCTTCGCCGCATAGGCTTCGAGCGCCTGCGTGAAGGTCTCGGCCGCTGCCCAATCGCGACGCTTCAGTGACGCCGTCATCATGTGGCTGTTGAAATACATGTGATTGTGGCTCGGCGCCCCTGACGCCAATATCGCCTGGGCTTTCGCGATATGGCGGGCGCGCTCGTCCTCATCGCCCGAAAGCTCGGCCAGGAGGCCGAGCACGATCGGTCCCATGTAATTGAGCCCGGTCTCCTCGCACAATTGATAGGCGAGCGCGGTATATTGGCGGGCCTCATCCATCTTGCCGTCGACCATCGCCAGCTCGGCGAAGAACATCTTGCTCTCCGCCTCGAAGCGTTTGGCGCCCAGAGCGATGGCAATCTCATCCGCTTTCGCCGCATGCACGCGCGCGGTATCGAGCTCATCGGCCTCGAACAACGCGAAATAGCTGCAATGATGCGCGATCATCGCGGCGCGGCGTGCCCCCGCCCGTTCGGCGAGCGCCAGCGCCTCGCGATTATAGTCATTGGCCTCGCGCCATTCGCCCTTGGAGAGCGCCGCGATCGCGCACATCGGCAGATTGGCCGCTTCGATGCGCCCGAAACCTTCCTTGCGCGCCAGCGCGACACAGCGCGTGAAAGCGTCATAGGCGCTGAGCATGCGGCCATTGGCGTAATAGCCGTCGCCGAGGCCGCCGAGCGCGCGGATCTCCGCTTCGACCGACCCTGCCTGGCGCGCGAAGTCGAGCGCCTTCTGGTGCTCGGCCAGGCATTCGGCGAGCCGTCCTTGCGGGAACAGCAGATTGCCGCGCAGATGATGGGCGCGCGACAGCTCACGCAGGAGCTTGTCCTCCTCGGCGATCGCCATGGCGCGATCGAGCGCCGCATTGGCCTCGGCGAAACGGTCGGCGAGCCTAAGGCTCTGCGCGAAGTCGATATTGGCGCGGCAGAGCAGCGCCCGATCCTCCTCCGCGAGTTGCAATGCCTCCGGCCAGACGGCGAGCGAGGGGGCGACCTGGCCGGTCTCGAGCAGCATCTCGCCCCGCCGCGTCAGAAGCTCGGCCTTGAACCGCCCGTCGCCGGCGAGCGCCAGGGCGCGCGCATTGAGCGTGATCGCCGCTTCATGATGATAGATAGCCCATTCGCCCTGGGCGGCGGCATCATAGGCGGCAGCGGCGCCCGGGTCCTGCGCCTGGTCGAGATGGCTCGCGGCGAGCAGCTTGTCGCGCGCGCCGAACCATTGCGCCGCTTTGACATGCAGAGCCTGACGGCGCGACTTGGGCAAGGTGCCATAGGTCGCCTCGCGCACCAGGGCATGCACGAACTCGAAGCCCTGCGCGCCGGGACGGATGAGGAAGGCATCGATCAAGGCGCGCAAGGGCAGCGCCTTGCCGTCGCTCAGATGGTCGATCTCCTCCTGGCTGAAGCGCTGGCCCAGCACCGACGCCGTCTGCACGATACGCCGGTCGCTTTCGCTCAGGCGGTCGAGGCGCGCCACGATGAGGCTTTGGATCGATTGCGGCAGCGCTTCGCCGCCCACTCCGGTTTTATGATGAAGCAACTGGACCAGAAACAGCGGATTGCCGGCGGCGCGCACCAGAACGTCCTTCACCAGCCCGCTCTTGCCCTCGAGCACCTGCTCGGCAAGACTTTGCGCGTCCTTGTCGGGCAAGGCGGACAGATCGATCGTCGTCAGCGGCGTCGGTGCGATGCGGGCGCGATAGCCGGCATCGAGCGGATCGCTCTCCGGACGCGCGGTGACCAATAATGTGATCGGATGTGTCTCGGCGGCCGCGGCGAGCGCCGCCAGTACATCGAGACCATCCGCATCGATCCAGTGCAGATCCTCGATGGTGATGAGCAGCGGCTTGCCCTGCGCGGCGAGGCCGGCGATCCTGCTGAGGGTCTGCGAGCGCGCGGCGCGCCTGCCGGCCATGTCGAACGTGTCGAGGACGCGGGCCAGCCGCGCCGGAAGCCCGGTGCCCAGGAGATCATGCAGGAACGCCTCCTCACGCTCGCCGAGGCCGGTGCGGCTGACAAAGGCGGCGACGTCCTCGCCATCGATACCGAGCAGCGCCTGGGTGACCTGCTGGCGCAATTGCGACTGGCTGCCGGCGCCGAAGCTCATCACCGCCGCCGACAGGCAGCGGCAGTTGCGCCGCCGCGCCGCGCTCATCGCCTGGTCGAGGAGCCGGCTCTTGCCGATACCGGCTTCGCCGCGGATATAGACGATCCGCCCGGTCCTCTCGCGCGCCGTGAGGTCGAATTGCGCCTCGATCTGGCGCAATTCCGCCTTACGCCCGACGAAGGGCAAGTCCTCGATGTCGGGCTTCGGCTCGAGCGAGGACAGCCTGAACACGGCCTGCGCGGCGGCGAAGCCGTCGAGTTGATGGCGGCCGAACTCTTCGAGCGCGTAACGCTGCTCGACCGCCGAGGCGAGGTCGTCCGACAGGAGGATCTCGCCGCGCTTGGCGAGATCGCATAAGCGGGCGGCCAGATTGACCGACGAGCCGGTGATCGTATAGGGCCGGTGCACGTCGCTGCCCGTCGAGGCCGCGAGCACCGTGCCGGCGGCAAGGCCGCAATGCACATCTAGATGGGCGCCGCCATAACGCTGGGCGAGCGGCGCCAGCCCCTCGCGGATGCCGATGGCGGCGGCGACGGCGCGCTCGGCATCATCGCCATGGGCGACGGGCGCCCCGAACACCGCCATGACACAGTCGCCGATATGTTTGTCGACGGTGCCGCCGAGCTTCACGATCACGCCGTCGGTCATGGCGAAAAAGTCGTTGAGCAGCCGCTGCACATCTTCGGGGTCACGCTCGCCCGAAAGTGCGGTAAAGCCCGAGAGATCGGCGAAGAGCACGGTCACCGGCCGCAATTCGCTGTCGGGCGGGCGCGTTTCGACCGGCGCCGACAGCGACGCGCCGCATTCGCCGCAGAAACGCGCGCCCGGCGGATTCGACGCCCCGCAGGCGCGGCAGGCCGCCATCAGCCCCGCCCCACAGGCGGTGCAGAAGCGTTGGCCGGGCTTGGCGGGCGCGCCGCAAGCGGTGCAGTTCATGAAGCTCGTCCCATCGTCGACTAGCGCGTGATCAGGAAAAGTGGGCACCGATTTTCCGTCCGATCACGCGCTAAATATAAGATTCCGATCACGTTTATCACTTTAGGTCGACCCGACCTAAAGTGATCGTGATCTAGTCGCCGGCATTATCGCCCGGCCTGGGCCACTTGTCGCCCTTACATTTCGCACCGGGCAGTGGCAGGCCAGCGGGCCGAGTGCCGCAACGTGGCCTCGTCGATATGGGCGAGGAACGGTGTCGCCCTGAAGGTGGCGAGGATGAGTTTTTCATTCTCGGCACTGCTGAAGGGACGGAATAACGCCGCGACACTCCCCTCACCTTCATCGATATCGACGAACAGCGGCGGCGCCGCGCAGGAGGTCTCGACGCCGGCGAGGCCGGCCGAGCGGATCAGGGCATTGCCGCGCGTATGCCAATGGACGGTGCGCTGCGCGAGGTCATAGACGATGCTCCATTGCGTGCGGCCGCTCTGGGCGACGTCCGCCAGGGTGGCGAAGGCTTTCGCCACCGGATCATCCGCCGGGTCGCGCGGGCTCTGCTGGGCCAGGCCGGCACGGGTGAAACGCGCCAGCGAGCTGCTGCCCGTCGCCGGGGCCGTCCCGCTTTGCACCTGCCGCATGAAATCCAGCGAGCGCGCATAGGTGTCATTGGCGAGCGCGGCGACCGGGAGGCCATCGTCCCGCCGGATCTCAGCCTTGCCATCGAGATATTCGACAACGGCCGCATGTCCTTGCGCGTCCATCAGTTTGTAATGCAGCGGAATGCGGCTTTCGATGCGGACTTTGGCGATCGCCTCGAGCGCCTCGTCGACGGTTGCCGATGTGTCGAGCACATATTGCATCCATTCGGCGACGCCGATCGTCGGCCGGTCGTCGGACGCCTCATACCGCGCCTCGTCGAGCCACATCTGGCTCGTCGCCAGCCCCGCCTCGTTCATGCCGGTCATCGGCGAGTCGCGCCCGAACATGTTGAAGGTGATCGAGGCATAGCGCGCGCGCCAGCGCGCCGGCCGGCCTTCCGTTTCCGAGACCTTGGCGAGGCCCTTCTTGTTGATCAGCACCACCGCCTGCCCGATCGGAAAATCGAAATTATAGGCCAGTATGGGGCGGGTCCGGTCGGTGAAGGCGATGGTCGTGCAGGCGTCCGCCGCGGCCGGCAGAAGCGCCAGGACGATGAGAAGCAGGAAACGCGGCATGGGTGAGAATACCATGCCGCGCTTCGGGTCTGCGTGCCCTACTTTGCTATATTGACCATGACGACGCCGGCCAGCGCCATGAGGCCGCCGAGGATCGCCAAGAGGCCCGGCACCTCGCCCAACCACAGAAAGCCGAGCAAGGTTGAGATCGGCGGCACGCTGTAGAGGAAGTTGGAGGCGCGGCTCGCCGGGAACTTCGACAGCATGATGGAATAGGTCGCATAAGCGATCATGCTGGGGCCGATGCCCAGATAGATCACCGAAAAGATCGCCTCGTTCGAGGCGGCCGGGATCTGCGCCAGGGCCGACGGCATGGCGGGCATCAGGATGAGCGTGCCGATGACGATGTTCCAGGCGGCGACGGTGACCGGCTTGTGGGTCTTGAACAAGGGCTTCTGGGCGATGGTGGTGACGGTGTTGCACAGCGCCGCCCCGAAGATGAACAGCGCCCCCATATTGAGCGACAGCCCCTCGCCCTCGCCGAAGGCGATGAGGCCGATGCCGGCGAAGGACACGGCGGTCCCGACCCAGGCCCAGCGGCCGAAGGTCTCGTTGAGCAGCAGCATCGCGAAGATGGCGGTGATGATCGGATTGACATTGATGATGAAGCTCGCCGGCCCCGCCGACACGGTCTGCTCGCCGATATTCAGCAGCACCGTATAAAGCGCCACGAAGAAGATGCCGCCGGTGAGGATGCGCCAGACCTCGCCCCCCTTGGGCCAGCCTGGACGGGTGATCAGGAGGTAGAGCGCCGCCGGCACGCCCGCTATGGCGAAGCGCAACGCGCCGAGCTCGATCGGTCCGAAGCTCGCGAGCCCGGCCCGGATCGCCGGAAAGGCCGAGGCCCAGATCAGGATGGTGATGACGACGGAACCGATGGCGGCGGCGTCGCGGGTGACCGGAGCGGTCGATGTTGCGCTGTTGGACATGGGTTCCGATGTCGGGCCAAACGAGCTCCTTGACAAACGAAACAATCGAGCATGAGCTGTGAGTATGGCTCACAGCTCAATTGCACTGCCGCCCCTCGACACGCTGCGCGCTTTCGACATGGCGGCCCGGACCGGAAGCTTCTCGGCGACCGCCGAAGCCCTCAACCTCACCCATGGCGCGGTCAGCCGCCAGATCGGCAAGCTCGAACATTGGTTCGGCCACCGGCTGTTCGCCCGCCAGGCCCGCGGCGTCGCTTTGACGCCGGAGGGCCAGCGCCTGTTCCTGCGCACCTCGGAAGCTCTGTCGATCATCGCCGACGGCTCCGATCGCTGGGTCGAGGCGCGGGGCTCCGCCGTGGTGCGCCTCACCTCCATCCCCTCGATCAGCGGTCTATGGCTGATGCAGCGGCTGGCCGGTTTCGAGAGCGGCGACCCGCTTCTACGCATCGAGCTGACCGTGGAACATCGCCATGCCGATCTCGAGTCGGAGGGCGGCGACCTGGCGATCCGCTGTGGCCGCGGCCGGGTCCCCAACCGCATCTCGGTCCAGCTCTTCGAGGAGATGTGCTACCCGATCGCCTCGCCGGCGCTGGCCGAAGGCATCGGCTCCGGGGCGCCCGAGCGCCTGCTCGATTTCCCGCTGATCCATGATTCCGATGCATCCGCCTGGCGCGCCTGGTTCGCCGGCCAGAATATCGACTACAAGCCGCGCCCGCAGGACCGCCGCTTCGAAGACTACAACCTGGTGTTGGATGCTGCCGCCCATGGCTTGGGCGTTGCCCTGGCCCGACCACCTCTGACCGAAGGGTCGCATCACCAGCGCCGCACCGTCCAGGTGGACTCACATAGGGTCAAGAACCCGGTTTCCTACTGGCTCGACCGGCCGATGCGGAAACCGCGGCCCGCCGCCATGATCCTGGCAAGGCGGATCATGGCGGCGGC
>NZ_JAENHL010000004.1:90342-663079 GCF_016595235.1 Taklimakanibacter albus
CGGCTTCAGGCAATCCGCTCACGTTTCACGTCAGGTGGCGTGGCTTCTTCAACCAGCATCTTAACCACCTCTTCCAGCTTCAGCGATTGCTGGGCCTGCGAGCCGAGGCGGCGGACATTGAGCGTGCCCTCTTCCATCTCGCGCTTGCCGGCGACCAGGATGACCGGGATCTTGGCCACCGAGTGCTCGCGCACCTTGTAGTTGATCTTCTCGTTGCGCAGATCCGTCTCGACCCGGAGTCCCGCGCGGGCGAGCTCCTGGCGGACCTTCTCGGCATAGGCGTCGGCATCCGACACGATGGTGGTGACTACCGCCTGGATCGGCGCCAGCCAGAGCGGGAAATGCCCGGCGAAGTTCTCGATCAGGATGCCGGTGAAGCGCTCCATCGAGCCGCAGATGGCGCGATGGACCATGACCGGCATCTTCTTCTGTCCGTCGGCATCGACATAAAAGGCGCCGAAACGCTCCGGCAGGTTGAAGTCGACCTGGGTGGTGCCGCACTGCCATTCCCGCCCGATCGCGTCGCGCAGCGTATATTCGAACTTGGGACCATAGAAGGTGCCCTCGCCCGGATTGATGCCGGTCTTGATACGCCCACCCGAGTCCTTCGAGATCCGGTCGAGGAGCCGGCTCAGCACCGCCTCGGCATGGTCCCACATAGCATCGGTGCCGACCCGCTTCTCCGGCCGGGTGGCGAGCTTCACGACGAATTCGGTGAAGCCGAAATCGGCATAGACCGACAGGATCAGGTCGTTGATCTTGAGACATTCCTCGGCGAGCTGCTCCTCGGTGCAGAAGACATGCGCATCGTCCTGGGTGAAGCCCCGGACGCGCATCAGCCCGTGCAGGGCGCCGGACGGTTCGTAACGATGCACGGCGCCAAATTCCGCAAGCCTTATAGGGAGATCGCGGTAGGACTTGAGACCATGTTTGAAGATCTGGATGTGGCCGGGACAGTTCATCGGCTTGAGCGCGAAGACGCGTTGGTCCTCGGTCTCGTCTCCCGCCGTCTGCACCTTGAACATGTTCTCGCGGTACCAACCCCAATGGCCGGAGGTCTCCCACAGGACCTTGTCGAGGACCTGGGGCGCATTGACCTCCTGGTAGTCGGCGCGGAGCCTGCGGCGCATATAGGCGATGAGCGCCTGGAACAGAGTCCAGCCCTTGGGATGCCAGAACACCACGCCCGGGCCCTCTTCCTGGAAATGGAACAGGTCCATCTCGCGCCCGAGCCGGCGGTGATCGCGCTTTTCGGCCTCTTCCAGCGCCGTCAGATAGGTCTGGAGGTCCTTGTCATTGGCCCAGGCGGTTCCGTAGATGCGGGTGAGCATCGGGTTCTTGGAATCGCCCCGCCAATAGGCGCCCGCCACTTTCATCAGCTTGAAGGCGCCGCCGATCTTGCCGGTCGAGGTCATATGCGGGCCGCGGCAGAGGTCTATCCAGCCGCCCTGATCATAGAATTTGATGTCCTGGTCGGCCGGAATGGCGTCGACCAGTTCGACCTTGAACAACTCGCCTCTTGACTTGAAAAATTCTTTCGCCGCTTCACGTGAAACGATTCGTTTACTAAATGGCTTGTCGCGGGCGATGATTTCCCGCATTTTTTTCTCGATCGCGGGAAAGTCTTCCGGGGTAAACGGCTCGTTGCGGAAAAAATCATAAAAGAAGCCGTTTTCGATCACCGGCCCGATCGTCACCTGGGTTCCGGGATGCAGCTCCTGGACGGCTTCCGCCAGCACATGGGCGGTGTCATGCCGGATCAGCTCGAGCGCCTCGGCATCGTCCCGGGTAATGATTCGCACCTTGGCGTCCCCGGTGATCGGGTCGGCGAGGTCGACCAGGACGCCGTCCTTCATGAGGGCGACGGCTTTTTTCTCGAGGGATTTGGAAATGGAGGCGGCGAGCTCGGCGCCGGAAAGTCCCGCTTCGACCTGGCGCACCGCGCCATCGGGAAAAGTCAGATTTATCATGGTCTTCTCCTGCTCACTCCTGCACACGCAGCAGGTAAGCTTTAGTGTTGCAACCGGCCGCTTATGGCAGCGCTTGCTTTTCCGGTCAATGCGGCCGGCGCGCCGTATACGGATGATCAGCGGTCGGAACAAATCAACTCGATAACCAGACGTTAACCTTAACAAGACATGATCCCTGACTGAACTGCAGCGCAACTCAGTGGGGAAACTAACCATGACTAAATTTCTGCTTCGCCTCTCTCTCTGCACCGCCGCCTTGGCCGCGGTGACCACCACCGTCGCCCATGCCGCCGACTACGAGCCGCCGCCGCCCGAAATGCGCGGCTCCTGGACCGGCCCGTATGTCGGCGCCTTCGTAATGGGCGTCGGCGTCGAAAGCCGCTATGACGCGACTTGCGATGATCCGGCGGACTGCCTTATCGATCCTGAAATGAGCGGCTTCACCTGGGGTGGCGGCCTGCTCGCCGGCTTCAACTACGACATCGGCAATGGCTTCCTGGTCGGCGTCGAAGGCGATTATGGCTGGGCCGGCAAGGTCGACAATGACGATCCGGGCGAAGCCACCGAGATGAAGATGAAGGACATCGCGACGCTGCGCGCCCGCGCCGGCTACATCTTCAACGACGACACCCTCTTCTACGCGACCGGTGGTGCGGCTTGGATCAAGACGACCTTCGGCGGCGAAGTCGGCGCCATTCCCGATCGTGAGTTCATCGACGACACCCAGTGGGTCAGCGGCTGGACGGTCGGCGGCGGCATCGAGCATGCCTTCTCCGAAAGCGTGCATGCCCGCCTCGAATATCTCTATCTCGATATGCAGGACCAGGAATACGATCTCGATGTCGGCACGGTCGACCTCGAATTCGACGGCGGCGTCCATTTGATCCGCGCCGGCCTGACCTTCAATTTCGGCAACTACTTCTGATCACTGCCGTTTGAGTGCCTCTGGTTAGTTGCTTAAAGCTGCCTGCAGTCCGAAGGCGCTGGAGTCCCCCTCCGGCGCCTTCACTGCTTGTGGCTTCGCCATGCCACATGCCGCCAGGCGCGCCAGTCGCGCGGAAAATCCTCAGGCACCGGATCGAAGCCATCGCCGCCCCAGGGATGGCAACGCGAGACGCGTGACAGTCCCAGCCAGAAACCGGCCCAGGCGCCATGCCGCCGGATGGCGTCCATCGTATAATCCGAGCAGGTCGGCAGATAACGGCAGCGCCGTCCCAGCACCACGGACACGCTGAGCTGATAGGCACGGATCAGTCCAAGCAGCAAAAATCCCACGGGCGTGGTCGCCTGTCGCTTTTCCGCCGCATCGCGCCGTTCACACATTCTGTCGCTTTCACCAGCCGGTTAAAGTCGGCCCACCCGTCACGGAGATAGGCATGTCCGCCGAGAAGCCCAATATTCTTTTCATCATGGCCGATCAATTGGGCGCGCGCAGCCTGAAGGCTTACGGCCACCCGCTCGTCCGGACACCCCATCTCGACCGGCTGGCGCAAGAAGGCGTCGTCTTCGAGAACGCCTACACGCCGAGCCCTCTCTGCGCCCCTGCCCGCGCTTCGGTAATGAACGGGCTGCTTCCTTCGCGCAGCGGCGTCTATGACAATGCCGCCGAGTTCCCCTCCGCCATTCCGACCTTCGCGCATTATCTGAGGATCGCCGGCTATCGCACTTGCTTGTCGGGAAAAATGCACTTCGTCGGTCCCGACCAGTTGCACGGCCTGGAAGAACGGCTCACCACCGACATCTACCCGGCCGATTTCGGCTGGACACCGGACTGGCGCCTGCGTCAGGAGCGCATCGACTGGTGGTATCACAATATGACCTCGGTGTTGCAGCCGGGCATCGCCGAAATCACCAACCAGCTCGAATTCGACGACGAGACCGCCTTCCTCGCCATCCGCAAGATCTACGACTATGCGCGCTACGAGCCGGAGACGCCCTTCTGCCTGATGGCCTCCTTCACCCATCCGCATGATCCTTACGCGGCGCGCGCAGAATTCTGGAACCTCTATCGCGACGACGAGATCGACCTGCCGGCGATCCCGGCCACGCCCAAGGACGCGCTCGACCCGCATAGCCGGCGCCTCTACGAGATGTCGGCTATGGACGATTATGCGGTGACGGAGAAAGACATCCGCGCCGCGCGCCACGGCTATTACGCCAACATATCCTATGTCGACGATCTGGTCGGCCAGTTGATCGCGGCGCTGGAGACAACGGGCAAGCTTGACGACACCGTCATCGTCTTCACCTCCGACCATGGCGATTTCCTCGGCGAGCGCGGCCTATGGTACAAGATGTCGTTCCTCGAGCCCGCGGCGCATGTGCCTTTCATCGTCTGGTCGCCGAAACGTTTCGCGCCGCGCCGGGTGCGGGAACCGATGACGCTGTGCGATATCCTGCCGACCTTTGCCGATCTCGCCCAAAGCGGGAATGCAAAGCTCGCGCGCAAGGTCGACGGCAGAAGCCTCTATCCCCTGCTCACCGGCGCGCCGGAGGATCCGCAGGCGACCGCCTGGGGCGAATATCTCGCCGAAGGCGCCATCGCGCCGCTTTATATGCTGAGACGGGCAAACTGGAAATTCATCCACACACCCGCCGATCCCGATCAGCTTTTCGACCTCGAAAACGATCCCGATGAGCGGATCAACCTCGCCGGGGATCCGCGCCATCAGGCAAAGGCGGAGTCGTTCCATCGCGAGGTCGAGCAGACCTTTGACATTCCGCGTATCACAGCTGAGGTGCTGACCAGCCAGCAGTCCCGTCTGATGATGTTCGAGGCCCTGCGGCACGGCGCGCATTTCCCCTGGGATTTCCAGCCGCTGCGCCAGGCCTCCGAGCAATATACGCGCAACCACATGTCGGTGACCGACCGCGATCTCAAGAGCCGCTATCCGGCAGCTCCCGATATCGAAGACAAGCGACGCTGATTTATGCCGGCACGGCGGCTTTCGCCTGTGCCTTCGCCTCGATCTGATCGAGCGCATCGACCACCGCGTCGAAGGTGAGAAGCGTGGAGGCGTGCCGGGCCTTGAAGTCGCGCACCGGGACCAGCGCTTCGAGATCCTGCCACTTTCCGGCGGGCGGGTCGCCGCCCTCCTTCAACATTGCATACATTCTACCGCGTAAGGCCCGGAGCTCCTCCGGGGTGGAGCCCACGACATGACGCGCCATGATCGAGGACGAGGCCTGGCCCAGCGCGCAGGCTTTGACCTCATGGCCAAAATCGCTGACCTTGCCGTCTTCGAGCTTCAAATCGATGGTGACCTTGGACCCGCACAGGCGCGACACCGCGGTTGCCGTTGCGTCCGGCGCATCGAGGCGTTGCAGCCGGGGAATATCGGCAGCGAATTCAAGGATCTTGCGATTGTAGATTTCGTTGATCATGCACACATTCTATTGCGTCGGAAAAGCGCCGCAAGGCGTCCTTCGGCAGGTTTGCCCCTGGAACCCGCCCATGATATGGGATCGGCCAAAACGGATGTCAAAGTGAGCCCCAATATGGATGCTGTCGTCAAGAAAATCGCGCGAGAATCGGCGGTCAAGCGCCCCTCCCAGGAGGAGGCCGAGGAAGCCGTTCGCACGCTGATCGCCTGGGCCGGTGACGACCCGACCCGCCAGGGCCTGATCGACACCCCCAAGCGGGTGGTCAAGGCCTATAAGGAATTCTTCAAGGGCTACAGCGAGGATCCCCTCCAGGCGCTGTCGCGGACCTTCGACGAAGACGAAGGGTATGACGATATCGTCATGCTGCGCGACATCGAGTTCAACTCGCATTGCGAGCACCATATCGTCCCCTTCATCGGCCGCGCCCATGTCGCTTATCTCCCCTCGGATTCCGTCGTCGGCATTTCCAAGCTGGCGCGCGTCGTCGAGATCTATGCCCGCCGGCTGCAGACCCAGGAGACCATGACGGCGCAAATCGTCAAGGCGATCGATCAGGCGCTCAAGCCACGCGGCACCGCCCTTCTCATCGAGGCGGTGCATCAGTGCATGTCGCTGCGCGGCGTCAACAAGCGCAACGTCTCGACCATCACCACCCAGTTCACCGGCGAGTTCAAGTCCACCCCGGCACTCCAGGCCCGTTTCATGGAACTGGTGCGGGCACCGTCGGGCGGCTTCTCCCTCTGATGTCGAAGGGTGACGAAGAATCGACCGTCTTCGCGCCGCGTTATGACGACAAGGGGCTGATCCCGGCCATCGTGACCGATGCCAAGGACGGCGCCGTGGTGATGCTCGCTTATATGAACGCCGAGGCGCTGCGCCTGACCCTCGAAACCGGCGAGGCGCATTATTGGAGCCGTTCGCGCGGCGAGTTGTGGCGCAAAGGCGCCACGTCGGGCGACACGCAAAAGGTCGTCGATCTCAGGCTCGATTGCGACCAGGACACGGTCCTCGTCTCCGTCGCCATGGCCGGGCGCGGCGTCGCCTGCCATACTGGACGGCATTCCTGCTTCTACCGTCGGGTGAAGCCGTCGTCACAAGGTTACGAACTCGAAATAATCTGAGATTTCCTGATCTTCCGTGCACGGTGTAAGCTGGCACCATGAACGGAAATGTCAGGCACGCGATCGGGCTGGCGCTCGGTGCGGGCGCAGCACGTGGCTGGGCCCATATCGGCGTCATCGAAAGGCTGGAGGAGAACGGCATCCACGCCTCCTGCATTGCCGGCTCGTCGATCGGCGCGCTGGCCGGCGGCATGCATGCGGTGGGCCGGCTGCAGGGCCTCAAGGAATTCGCGCTCGGTCTGACGCGCCGGCGTGTCCTCTCTCTGCTCGACATTTCCTGGCGCGGCTCCGGCCTCATCGCCGGCGAGAAGCTCGGCGGCCTGCTCGACGAGGCGGTCGGCAGCACGACCTTCGCCGATGCGAGGATCCCCTTCATCTGCATCGCCACCGAGCTCGGCACCGGCCATGAGCTGTGGCTGCGCTCGGGCGCGCTGGCACCGGCGATCAGGGCCTCTTATGCGCTCCCCGGCGTCTTCCGCCCGGTGCGGGTCAATGGCCATTGGCTGATCGATGGCGGCGTGGTCAATCCGGTGCCGGTCGCCGCCTGCCGGGCGCTCGGCGCCCGCATGGTGATCGCGGTCAATCTGGGCCCCGAGACCGCCGCCGGCATCGCCATCCAGAATCCGCCCGACATCGCGGCGAGCGACAAGGGCAACACGGCGCCGAGCCTTACCTCGGTGCTGGTCGCCGCCTTCAACATCACGCAGGACCGGCTGTCGCGCTCGCGCCTCGCCGGCGATCCGCCCGACATCTCGCTCAATCTGCGTGCCAATGGCGTGGGCCTGTTCGAGTTCGACAAGGCCGAGAAGGCGATCGCCGCCGGGCGCGAGGCCGTCGACCGCGCCATGCCCGAGATCGAACGCGCAATCTCAGTATTGTAATTCTACCAAGTCTGTTCGACCGCCTTCGGCTGCGGCCAGGGCTTGAAGCTGTGCAATGCTCTCGTCCGGACCTCTAACGCATTGGCCAGGGTCTCAGCCATGTTGAGCGCGTTCAGAAGCTCGGTCTGAGTGAAATAAGTGAGATAATCCCCTGCGAGCTCGGTCTTGCCGGCGCTGATCAGAGCCTCGGCCGCTTGGCCGACACTGTCATTGAGGCAGCGCAGTTTCCGTTCGACGCCCTCCCACACCGCGGTGACTTCCGGCAGATAGGTGTCGGGCTCCTGTAGCATCACATATAGCAGCCGCTTGAACACTTGCGCCGCCGAACGCGTCGCTTCGATCTGCTGCGGCACCAATGAAACCTTATCCGGCTTGCGCAGATCGATGAAATTGGCGGATTCGCCATCGGTCAGATAGCGATGCATCCGATATTCCTCAGGCACATCCCTGACGCCCATATGGACCGGCACGAAAGGCGCGGCGAGTGCGCCGATCTGCGTGTGCCACAGCACGCGGAGCGCGTCATGGCGCGGATGCCGGAGCGGCACGATCTGGCCGTAACCCGCCGTGTCGCCGGTGAGCTTCGGGGTGCGGATTGCCCAGGCGATGTCCTCGAAGGAGATCTTCTGCGGCCGCTTCGCCCGCACCTTCATCTCGTCTTCGATCCAGCTCACGCCGGCCCAGCGATAGAGCCCGTCGCCATAGATCGCATTGGCGTTGAAGACATCACTCTTATCGGGATCGAACCAGCCCTGGGCCACCGCGAAGGAGATGAGGTTGGGCGAATAGAGGAAATCCGGATGCCGCTCCTTGAAGGGGATATCGCCGATATAACCGGGCCGCGACGCGCGGATGCTGTCGGGGCCCAGGCGCTCGGCCGCCCACAGGCCTTGGCCGCCCGAGAACTGGATCACGACCCAGCCCTCTTCCGCATCGGCGATCAGATGTGAATTGCCGCCATAGGTCGAATGTCCATATCGCGCGATGAGATCGCCGATCAGCTCGACGCCTTCGCGCGCACTCTTCGCTCGTTCCAGCACGAGCCGCGCCAGATCGCTGTAATTGGGCCCGCTCTGGGTCTTGGGCGTCATGGCGTTGAGATCAGCCTTCGATGCCGACCACACATCGCGCACCGCGACGCCATATTCATTGAGGCCGCCATTGGTGAGCGGCGCCGGCACGCCGCGGAAATGGCTGTAGCTCACCCTGATATGACGCGCCGTCTCGGGCACTTGCGGAATCTGCGACAGCGCGCCCGGAAAATCCGACTCCGCCGTGACGCCGACCGTCACCATGGCGTCCGCCGCATGCGCGCGGCGCGGCACGATCTCGAGCCAGTGGCTCGACGGCTCATCGCCATAACCAGCCAGATAAGGCACGCCGTCCGACGTATGGTTCTTTCCGATATAGAGGGCGTAGCTCATGACTTCTCCTGATCGATATGCCGCCAGAAATGACAGGCGACCTCGTGGCCGTGACCGGCGGTTTCAAGCGTTGGGGCCTCGCTGCGGCAGCGTTCGCTCGCATGGACGCAGCGTGTATGGAAGCGGCAGCCGGCCGGCGGATTGCGCGGGCTTGGAATTTCACCCGGCACGAGGAGTCGCCCACGCTTCCGCTCCGGCGCATCGATTTGCGACGTGAGCGACAGCAGGCTCGCGCTATAGGGATGCGCCGGCCGGTCGAAGACGGCTTCCGTCGGACCGATCTCGACGATCTGGCCCAGATACATCACCGCGATGCGATGCGCCATATAGGCGATGAGATTGATGTTGTGGGTGATGATGAGGAAGGTGAGGCCGAGCTCCTGCTGGAGATCGCGCATCAGATTGAGGATCGCCGAGGCGGCGGAAACATCAAGGCCGGCGGTCGGCTCATCCGCGACGATGAAATCGGGCTTGAGCGCCAGCGCCCGGGCGATGCCCACGCGACGCGCCTGCCCGCCCGACAGCTGATGCGGGAATTTTGCGGCGAGATCGGCCGAGAGACCGACCATCGCCAGCAAGGCGTCGACGCTCTGCTGCTCCTCCGCAGCGATGCCATGAATGCGGTACGGTTCGGTCAGCAGCGCGGCCACACGCTGGCGCGGCGACAGGCTCGCCTGCGGATCCTGGAAGATCATCTGCACCCGGCGGCGGAAATCCCTCTCGGGGATCTGGCGCAGGTCCTTGCCCGCAAAGGTAATCCCGCCGCTGGTCGCCGCCTGCAATCTGAGCATCACCTCGCCCAATGTCGTCTTGCCGGAACCTGATTCACCGACGAGCCCGACAACCTCTCCGCGCCTGATGGTGAGATTGATGCCATCGATCGCCCGCACCGGCGGCCGCGCGACCGAGAGCAGACGCCCGACAAATCCCGTCGCCTCACCAAAATGCTTGCGCAGATCACGCACCTCGATGAGCGCTTCGCGTTCGGGCTCCTTGACCGACACCTTGAACGGTGGCGCCGCGACCGACTCAGGCGCCTGATCGCCGATCCGCCAGGCCTCGGCCTTCGCCGGATCGAACATGTGGCAGCGTACGCCACCGCCGGCTTGCGGAACGAGGCCCGGCTCTTCTTCGCTACAAATGCCGCGCGCCATCGTGCAGCGCTCGGCGAATTTGCACCCGGGCGGCAGTGCCGACAGGCTCGGCACGCGGCCTGGAATGGTGGCGAGTGCCGCGCCGCGCCGAGTGCGCGAGGGAATACAGTCGATGAGCGCGCGCGTATAGGGATGGGACGGATTGTCGAACAGTGCTGCAGCATCGTTCTCCTCGACGACGCGGCCGGCATACATGACGATGACGCGGTCGCAGAGCTCGGCCACCGTGCCCAGATCATGCGACACATAGACGATGGCCGTGCCGTGGTCCTCACGCAATTGCTTGAGGAGCTCGAGGATTTGCGCCTCGAGCGTTACATCGAGCGCCGAAGTCGGCTCGTCGGCGACGAGGATCGAAGGCTGGAGCAGCAACGCCGTCGCGATCGAGATACGCTGGCGCATGCCGCCGGAAAATTCATGCGGATAGCTCGCCATCCGTTCCGCCGCGTCGGGAATGCCGACGCTCGTCAGGGCTTTGACGGCCTCACCGTGGAAGTCGGCGAATTTCGCTCCCCTCGCCTGATGCGAGCGCCAGGCTTCCGCCATTTGCGAGCCGATCCGGAAGGTCGGGTTGAGGCTCTGCATCGGATCCTGGAAGATCATCGCGATGTCGCGGCCGCGCAGCCGCCGCAGCTCCTCCTCGCCGAGCCTCAGCATGTCGCGGCCCTTGAGCCAGGCTTCCCCCCGGTCGATCTCGGCATTGCCGGGCAACAGCCGCAGGAGTGAAGCCGACAACGTCGACTTTCCGCAACCAGACTCGCCCACCACGCCGACGATCTCGCCTGGCGTGACGGTGAGCCCGATATCGCGCAAGGCGGCGTAGACATCACCATCGAGATGATAGGAGACGTCGAGCCCCTTGATGTCGAGAAGCGGCTTGTCGCTCATCTGGCGCGCCTCATCAGGAAACGGCCCGTCCGCCGGCCCAATCCGGCGAGACGCGGATCGGCGATATCGCGGAAGGTTTCGCCCAGAAGCGTGAAGCCGGTGGTGACGAAGATGATCGCCATCAGCGGGCCGACCAGCGGCCAGGCCGAGATCGCGACATTCACGAAGCCTTCATTGAGGAGCACGCCCCAGTCAGGCGCCGGCGGCGGCACGCCGAGACCTAAGAAAGCAAGCCCCGCCTCGATGACGATGGCGCTCGGTATGTCCATGGCGACGACCACCAGCAGAGGCGGCAGCATATTGGGCAAAAGATGCAGGAACATGATGCGGCCGCGCCCAGCCCCGAGCGAGCGTTCGGCCTTGATATAGGGCTGGTGCCTGGTCGACAGCGCCAGGCCACGCGCCAGGCGCAGATAGTATGGAAAGAGTGACAGCGCGATCACCAGCGTGGTGTTGAGGACCGACTGGCCCACCAGCGTCAGGAGGGCGAGGCCCAGGATCACCGAAGGAAAGGACAGGAAAGTATCGGCGATGACCGTCAATACGCGATCGATGAGGCCACCCACATAACCCGCCACCAGCCCCAGAAGCAGCCCGGCGGCGAAGGCCGAGAGCACGGCCGGAAAGGCGATGGTGAGAGCGAGCCTGGTGCCGTGGATCACGCGCGAGAGGTTGTCGCGGCCGAGATGATCCGTACCGAGCCAATGATCGAATGAAGGAGCGGCGAAACGCTTGGCCATCGCGATGGCGGCAGGATCATAGGGCGCGATGAGTGGCGCCGTGACGGCGACCAGCAAGGTCAGCGCGACGATGGCGAAGCCGATCGAGCCGGCCGGCCGGGCGAGCATCCGTATCACGGTTTGGCGCAGCTCAGACACCGGTCTCGAACTCCTCGCTGAGGCGCACACGCGGATCGAGCACGCGGTAGGAGAGATCGGCCAGGATATTGGCGCAGATGAAGAACAGCGCGTAGGTGAAGACGACGCCGCGAATGACTGGCCAGTTGCGCTGATCGATCGCCGACAGCGCCAACGTGCCGAGGCCGGAACGACCGAAGATCGTCTCGGCAAAAACGGTGCCGGTGAGGCTATATCCGACCATGAGGCCGAAAAGTGCTACGATCGGCAGCACCGCATTGCGCAGCGCATAACGGTAGAAGATCACATTCTCGCGGAAACCGAAGGCGCGGGCGCTGCGGATATATTGCGTGCCCAGCACGTCGAGCATGGTGGCGCGCAGGATGCGTGGCAGATAGCCCCACCAGAACAGCGCCAGCGCTGTCGCCGGCAGGATGAGACGCGAGATATAATTGATGGGATCGGAGAATTGCCCTGCCCCCATCGCCGGCAGATAACGCAGCTTCACCGCGAAGATCAGCAGCAGGATGAGCGAGGTCACATAGACCGGCGCGCTGACGAAGACCATCGACAATGCGTGGGTGAGCCGGTCGAGCACGCCGCCGGGCCGGCGCGCCACCGCGATGCCGAGCGGAATGCCGCCTGCCACAGCGAGGATCATGCTGGCGAGCGCCAGCGCCAGCGTATCGGCTAGCGCCTCACCGATGAGTGTCGTCACCGGCACGCCACCGACGAAATCAGTGCCGAGGTCGCCACGCAGGAGCCCTGAGAAGAAATCCCAGAGCTGCATGGCGACCGGCTTGTCGAGCCCCATCTTGATGCGGATCTGCGCGATTAGCTCCGGCGTCGCATGGGCGCCGAGGACCGCGCGCGCCGGATCGCCCGGCACGAGATGCACCGCTGCGGCAAGCAGCAGCGCCGTCAGGAACAGGACGACGACGGCGCCGCCGAGCCGCTTGAGGAGATAGCCCGCCACGCTGAAGACCCCGCCGGCTCACACCTTCTTGAAATATTGCAGATAGGGATTGCCGTTCGGATCGAAGGCGGCCTCGACATTGGCCGCCGTGACCGCGCAAGCGACCTGGTGATTGACCCAGATATAGCCGAGTGACGCGTCCATCAGCTTCTGCATCTGGATGGCAATCTCGGTGCGCTTGGCCTCGTCGCGCTCCGCCGCCAGCTCCTCATGCAATTTGTCGTAATCGGCATTGCAGGCGAAGGCCCAGTTCCACTGGCCAAACTGGTCACAGGTGAACCATTCGAACTGATAGAAGGGATCGGGCGCGCCGCCGTAATTGCTCCAGGAGAGCTGGCCCACCGCCTTGTCCTTGATGTAGGTGTCGGGCGGCGTCAGCAGCACGTTCACCTTGATGCCGCCTTCGGCGAGATTGGCCTGGATCACTTGCATGACGGTGGCAGCGGTCGCCTGGCCGCCGGCGGGCGTCGACAGATCGAGCTCGAGCGCAGATGCGCCGGCCTCGGCCAACAACGCCTTCGCCTTCTCGACATCGCGCTCATAGACCGGTGCCTTCGGCCAGTAGCCGACACCCATCTGCGGCGCGATCAGCGCGTTGAGCCTGGTCGCCACATCGAGATCCTGCGCCTGGATGAGCGCCGGCACGTCGACGAGATAGCGGATGGCTTCGCGGACTTTCGGATTGGCAAGCTTCGGATGCAACACGTTGAGCTGCAGGAAATTGTAGCTCATCGGCTGCTGCAGCACATAGGCCTTTACCGTCTCGTTGTTCTGCAACCGCAAGGCGTCGAGCGGTGAGATATTGTAGGTGAAGTCGAAATCGCCGCTTTCGACACCGGCGGTGAGGGCCGCCCCAGTCGGCGCGCTGCTCGAATTGACGAGCGAGACTTTAATCTCGTCCCACGGATAGGATTTCGCGTCCTGGCCGGCAGCGCCGCCATAAGCGGCGAAGCGCTTCATGACCAGCTCCTTGTTCGGCGTGTAGCTCACCACTTCATACGGACCGGTGCCGACCGGCGCTTTGAGCCAGCCTTCCTTGCCGAGCGCCTCCATCGCCTTCTTCGAGACGATGAGCCCGCTCGTCGCATAAGGCAGCGTGAGGCGCAGCATCGGCGCGAAGGGTTTCTCGAAGACGATCACGCCGGTATATTTGCCGGTGACCTGGACTTCCTTATAGCTGCCGAAGTCGCCGCCATAGTAGGAGACATCGCCCTCCGCGGCATCGGGATAGAGCTTCACCTTGCCGGTGGCGCGATCGAAGGAATATTTCACATCCTCGGCAGTGAGCTCGCCAAATCCGCGATGGAACTGAATGCCTTCCTTCAGCTTGAAGCTGATCGTCGTGCCGTCGGCCGCGAGCTCGAGCGTCTCGGCGAGCCGGTTGACCGGCTTCCATTCACTGCCCGGCATATAGCTGGTGAGGCCCTCATAGACCGTGCTGAAGGGCGGGAACGGATAGTCATAGACATTGGTGAGCGTATCGAGCGTGCCGGGATCGAGCTGCGGGCCGAAGCGCAAGGTTGTGCCCTCGGCCCAGGCGACGCCGGCGCCCAGCGGACGAAGGGCGGCGAGCGCCGCGGCGGACAACAGCAGGTTTCTGCGTGTGATCATTGAAATCTCCCTAGATGGCTTGGCTTCTGGTCGAGCCAATTCAAGCCGTGACGGTGGTCGTGCGTTTGGCGATGAGGAAGATGTGGCAAAACTGGCGGAACGGCCATTTCGCTGGTTGTTATAAACCCTTCGCATTGTGACGCTTCTGATGCGTCACCAAGAGAAGATCAGACATCCACCCAGGCCCCCAGGACCTTCTCGCCGCGCGCCATCTTATTGCTGATGCGCTGCTCGATGTCGGGCCGGATCTCCTTGTCGTGCTCGGGGAACTGCCCGCAGCAGCTGAGCGCCTTGCGCACATCGATGCTGGGCGAGATGAATTCGAGCAGCACGCGCGAAGTCGCCGGTGTACGCCGGTTGAGATTGGAGGTCGCCGTCTGGATGCCGATCAGCTGATGGATGCGGCTCGCATGGCTCGGATAGAGGATCGTCTGGGTGACCGAGTTCTTGAGGATGACCTCTTCCTCGAAGACGAACAGCCGGTCGAGGATGAAGGTGACGAGGCCCAGATATTTGAAGATCGCCTCGGTCTGCTCGCTGCGATCGCGCCGGCGGATGATCTCGATGTTCTTCCAGTAGCAGATGCGGTTCTTGCGATAGATGCGTACCAGCGATTTAGTGACGTAGCCCGGAAAGGCGAAGGAATAATAATAGCGGAAGTAATAGCCGAGATAGCGGTCGGGGATCGTCTCCGATTGCGCCTCGAGGCGGCGCAGCGTCTGCGTCGCGGGCGTCAGTACCGGCGCCGCATGGGCGTTGCGTGGCTTGAGCTTGACGATCTCGGCGAAATTCGCATGCGGCAGCAGGATCTCGGAATCGAGCACGCCGAAATGATCGCAGATGAGTCTCAGATTGCTGCGCGAGGGAAAGACCGAGCCGGCGAGATATTTGTTGAATTGCTGCCGGTTGAGGCCGAGACGACGGCAGACTTCGGCGATCGACTTCTCATAGCTGCACAACAACGCCAAGTTGCAGCAGAAATCCTCCGCGTCCATGAAAGCAACTGTCTCCTCGCCTTCTCCTCCCTTGGGCGGGAAGAGATTATCCCGAGGAAGCGATATAGCTCTTCATCTCCTCGGCTTCACGCTCGATCGCCTCGATGCGGTGTTTCACCACATCGCCGATCGAGATCATGCCGCCGAGCTTGCCGGCCTCGACGACCGGCAGATGGCGCACGCGATGTTCGGTCATCAAGGACATGAGCTCCGCCTCGGTGTCGCGTGGCGCGCAGGTCTTGACCGACGAGGTCATGAACTCCTTCACCGATTTCTCCAGCGCCTGGGCTCCGCCGGAAGCGACAGCGCGCACGATATCGCGCTCCGAGACGATCCCGCCAATACGGCCTTGCGCATCGACGATCACCACGGCACCGATTTTCTTGGCGGAAAGTACCTGGGCCACTGCGAGCACCGTGTCACCGGGCCCGGCCGTCACGACGGCGCGGCCTTTGGCGTTGAGAATTTGCGCAACAGTCATGCACACACCTCCAACTTCGCTGACGGGAAGCTTAACATGATCTCAGCCGTGGCGCACCCCTCTCCGGCTGACGACGAAGTAAGCAATGAGGCCGGCAATGAAGCCGCCGAGATGCGCCTCCCAGGCGATGCGGGCGCCGTCGGCGAAAGTCGGCAGCCACTGCACGCTCGACAAGAGAGTCATGACCAGAAAGATCACCATGAAGATCATCGCGCGGCGGTCGCGCAGAAACTCGCCGAAACTCAAGGGGCCGGCTCTGCCGCCAAACATGATCGGAATGGCGGCCGCGAGCAGGCCCGAGACGGCGGCCGAAGCACCGACTGCGACGATGAACACACCCCAGAATAGCACGAGCATGGCGATCGCCCCGCCGAGCGTCGAGACGAGGGCAATCAGGAGAAAGCGCAACGTCCCGAATTGGCGCGCGACCGGCGTGCCGAAGATAAGAAGCCAGATCGAGTTGAAGAGGACATGCAGCCAGCCATCATGCAGGAAGGCATAGGTGACGAGGCTCCAATATTGCGAGCCCTCGATCATGGTCGTGGCCTCGGGCCCCTGGAAGCGCGCCGGGATAAGAGCGAAGGCATAAAACGACCAGGTTTCCCAGTCCTTGCCGGCCCATTGGATGGCCGCCTGGATACCGATCAGGATGGCGATGAGGACAAGGACGGCTGGTGGGGCGTTAACTATGGGGCCGCTACCGCTGCGTAACGCCCTGTCAATCTGGGTCTGATCTGGGCCGCCGCCGGCCCCGCCGGTCATTTGTGGCACGGGAACTGCACTCTCTTCGCCAAACGTCCACTCCTGACCCATAGCGGCGCAAATATGCAGATCACTGATACCATCAAGGCCACGGCAACCCCAGAGGAAATCCTCCATCCGGGCAGCCGCGCTCTATTCCGCTATTGGGAGGCCGTGCGCGGTGAAATGTCGGCGCCGCCGCGTGATTGGCTGGATCTGCAGAAGATCCGCAGCCTCGTCCCCTTCCTGTTCATGATCGAGCGGACGCCTACCCGCGGCTTCGCCTGGCGCCTCGCCGGCACCAAGGTCTGCGAGCTCTGGGGCATGGAGCTGACCGGCATGCCGGCCATGGCCCAGGGCGAAAGATTCGAGCGCGAGACGGTGACCCGTCTGCTCGACGGCGTCATCGACGATCATCAGCCTTTCGTCCTGCGCTTTCGTCTGGGTTCCGCCATGGGCATGACGGTCGCGGCCGAATTCGTCGGTCTGCCACTCCGGGCCCGCAACAACGCCACGACCTATGTCTTCGGCGTGATCATGCCGTTCCGCGAAGCCAATTGGCCGCGTCACGATAAGGTAACTACGTTCGAGCTTTCCGCTGCCCGCACCATCTGGACCGAACCGGTGCCGGAGGCCGGGCCGCCCAAGACGCGGCGCGCAAATTTACCACAGGCCTTCCAGATCATTAACGGCGGCCGGGTCGAAGACTAGTTTATTTAGCTCTCCTTAACCGCACATTTTTAGCCCTTCGCTAATCTGGCGATGTTAGGTTACCTCAAACGACAAACGCCTTAAGGCAAAGTTTGAGAGGCAATTCCGGCCGTGACTGCAACAATCGCGACGGGCGCGAGATTTTCGTCTGCCGACGAGCCGGCTGGACCGGCCGTGCTGTTCGGCCGTTTCATGCTTCCGGACATGTCCGAATATTCCTGCCAAGTCAGTGAGTTGACGGTGGATGGCGCGGTCTTCACGACGGCCGCGGCGCCTGAGGCGGCGACCCAGATCGTCGCCTATATCGACGAGATCGGCCGGGTCGAGGGGATAAGCGGCGATGCCGTTCCCGGCGGTTTTCGTATCGTTTTCTCACATCAGGGCCAGCGCCGCGAGCGCTTCGCCAACCGCCTCGCCGGCCGCGCCGGCAAGAACACCACCGCCGGGACCGATCTGCGCCGTCATGCGCGTTATTCACCGGAGGACGGCCAGTCCTATATCGCCCTGCCCGACGGGCGGGTCTATCCTTGTGAAATTCTTGACATTTCGCTCTCCGGCGCGGCCGTCAAGGTCGACGTCATGCCGAGCCTCGGCACCTATCTCATGCTCGGCAAGATGCGCGGCCGCATCGTGCGGTATGTCGAGCAAGGCCTCGCCATTGAATTCCTGAAGCCCTTGAACACCAGCCAGCTTTCCAGCCAGATCCGCTGAGGCGGCGAAAGCCCCCAAATCCCCGACCAGTTCGATGGCCGCCCCCACAGGCGGCCATTAGCTTTTTCACGTCCACGAACCACCATGCTTAACGAAGCATGGGCCCCCCTTGGTTAATAGGACCGCTTCGTACCCTTTCCAATTTGTTATGAGTTTTCAGAGACTTGCACCGATAAACTGAACGCGATCTCAAAGCCTTCGCGATAGTGTTGCGTCCAACGATAAGGGGAATGGACGTCAACAAATGACTATCTTGGCAAGACTCGGGGGAGTTGCGCTCGGATTGGCCTGCATGATCGGGACGGCTTATGCCGTCGATGCGGACCAGGTCCGGGTCGATCCCAACAAAGGACAATTCCAGACCGTCTATGGCAATGCGCTGCCGCCGATCGGCTATGTCGAAATGTGCGCCCGCGAGCCGAAGGAATGCCGTGCCATCGGCGGCAAGCCGGTGCATCTGGCTCTGACGCCGGATCGCTGGAACCTCGTCTATCAGGTCAACACCTTCGTGAACGGCAAGATCGCGCCGATGAGCGATGAGGAGCTTTACGGCAAGCCCGAATATTGGACCTTCCCGACGGATGCGGGCGACTGCGAGGACTATCTGCTCCTCAAGAAGCGTTATCTCGAAGGCTTGGGTTTTCCGTCGGAAGCACTGCTCATCACCGTCGTTCTCGACGAGAAGAACCAGGGTCACGCGGTGCTCACCGTCACCACCGACAAGGGCGACTTCGTGCTCGACAACCGCCGCAACGACGTGCTGCGCTGGAACAACACCGGCTACACCTATCTGAAGCGCCAATCGGCGGAAGATCCGCGCCAGTGGGTGTCGCTCACCAAGAAGGCGCCGGCCAACAGCGGCACGGTCGCCGCGGGAGCCGCGAAAAAATAAGGACGGGATCAATTTTGGGAGCTAAGGCCCGGTCGGCGTCCCCCTCCCCATCCCCCACCAGACCGGGCTAAAGGGAGCCGGCTCTGTCCCACCCAGAGCCGGCTCCACCTATTTGCGGGTCAGCGGTTACGCGTTGTCGGTCACTCGCCGGGGATTTCACGCATGCCGGCGGCGAAGCGGCGCCAGTTCTTCACATAGTTCTTGGCCGACTCTTTCAGTTTCTCGGCCATCTCGGTCGACACCTCGCGCACCACCTTGCCGGGGGCACCCATCACCAGGGAATTGTCGGGGATCACTTTGCCCTCGGCAATGAGCGCATTGGCGCCGATCAGGCAGTTGCGGCCGATCTTGGCGTGATTGAGGATCGTCGCGCCCATGCCGATCAGCGTATTGTCGCCGATGGTGCAGCCATGCAGGATCGCCTTGTGCCCGATGGTGCAATGGCGCCCGACGGTCAACGGCGCGCCCATGTCGGTGTGGAGCACGCAGCCATCCTGGATGTTGCTGCCTTCGCCGATCAGGATGAGCTCATTGTCGCCGCGCAGCACCGCTCCGAACCAGATGCCGGCATTGCGCTCGAGCTTCACTTTCCCGACCAGCACCGCGGTGGGCGCGACCCAGAACTCGTTTTCGGGCGGCAGCTCCGGCGTGGCGTCGTCGAGCGAATAAAGCGTCATGCGCATGTCCTCTCATTCATGGGTATGGATCGGACTATACCGCGCTCCTTGCGCAGCACCAGCGCGTATCCCGGCGAAGTGGAATCACTTCGCCGAAAAGGATTCGCGCCAAATCTGGCGCAAATCCTTGTCGCCAAAGTCTGCAACTTTGGCGGGATTTGCTCTGGAATCAAGCGAGCCGGCGGACCGCTTCGACGGCGTCCTCGATCCGCGCCAGGAACAGGACATCGGGGGACTTCACCTCGTGCTTCACCAGTTCCTTGCGGACGTCGAAGGCAGCGCCCGTCAGGTAGACTCT
This sequence comes from Taklimakanibacter albus, assembly GCF_016595235.1. GTDB lineage: Bacteria > Pseudomonadota > Alphaproteobacteria > Rhizobiales > Aestuariivirgaceae > Taklimakanibacter > Taklimakanibacter albus. The sequence goes on from NZ_JAENHL010000004.1 coordinate 110,115, forward strand.
CACACCCTGGCGCACGGCTTTCCTGACCACGCCGGCGATGACATTGGCGCCGGTCGAATCCAGGAACGGCACCGCCGAGAAGTCGAGCACCAGGCCCTTGTGCTGGTCGGCGATGCGTTCGAGCACGGCCCCCACCGCCGAGGCCGCACCGAAGAAGAAGGCGCCGCTGATGCGGTAGACGACGACCTCGGGATCGCTCGCCAGCGCCGCGTCATAGGGCTTGCGTTCGCCGTTACTATCATCGGCACGGTCGTCGGTCGCCAGCGGCCCATGCTCGACGCGGGTCATATGGGCCATGCGGTTGATGAAGATGAAAGCGCCGATCGCCGAGCCGACCACGATGCCTTCGGTCAGGTCGCGGAAGATGGTGAGCAGGAACGTCGAGAGCAGGATCGCGGCATCGCCCCAGGACGAGCGGATGAGCGTGCCGAAAGCATGTTTCTCCGCCATGTTCCAGGCGACCACCGCCAGCACGGCAGCGAGTGCCGCGAGCGGGATATAGCTCGCGAGCGGCGCCGCGATCAGCATGAAGACCAGGAGGAAGGCCGAATGCAGCATGCCGGAGATGGGGCCGCGCGCCCCTGCCCGGACATTGGTCGCGGTGCGCGCGATCGTGCCGGTCACGACGATGCCGCCGAATAGCCCAGAGCCGATATTGGCCACGCCTTGCGCCACCAGCTCACAATTGGAGCGGTGGCGGCGGCCCGTCATGCCGTCGGCGACGACGGCCGACAACAAGGATTCAATGGCGCCGAGCAGCGCGAAGGCCACCGCATCGGGCAGCACCGCCTGGATCTTCTCGAGCGAGAACGGCGGCAGCTGCGGCGCCGGCAAGGTCGACGGGATGCCGCCGAAGCGCGTGCCGATGGTTTCGACCGGCAGTCCCAGCGCAAAGACCACGAGCGAGGCGAGGACCACGGCGATGAGGATGTTGGGCCAGTGCGGGCGCAGCTTCTTCAAGCCGACCATCACCACGATGCCGAGCGCGGCAATCGACAGCGCCGACGGGTTGAGCGTGCCGAGCACACCCCACAGCGCCTCGACCTTGGGGATGAGTGCCCCCGGCTCATGGGCGAGCGTCAGCCCCAGGAGATCATGGATCTGGCTGGCGAAGATGATGACCGCAATGCCGGCCGTGAAGCCCACCGTCACCGGATAGGGAATGAATTTGATATAGGTCCCGAGCCGCAGATAACCGGCGGCGATGAGGAACAGTCCCGCCATGATGGTGGCGAGCAGCATGCCGTCGACGCCGTGCCGTTCGACGGTAGCGGCGACGAGCACGATGAAGGCGCCGGCCGGGCCGCCGATCTGGAAGCGGCTGCCGCCCAGAAGCGACACGAGGAAGCCGCCGACGATGGCCGTGTAGAGGCCTCGATCGGGCGTCACGCCCGAGCCGATGGCGATCGCCATCGACAAGGGCAGCGCCACGATGGCGACGGTGAGGCCGGCGAGAATATCGGCGCGCACATCGCCAAGCCCGTAGCGCTCGCGCAGCACGGTGACGATTTTCGGCGTAAAGAGATCACGAAAACTCGGCCCGGGAGCGGGCAGAGGTGATTTTCCCGACCAGTCAGTCATTCCCCGCCGTCCCGTTTCCTTCTCACTATTCTTCGAGGTCGAAATCCAGGATGGCCATGGAGAAATTGTAGGACAGCTCGCCATCCTCGTCGTCGCGGAAGATCACGCCGATGAATTCATCGCCGATATAGACCTCGCCCGAATCGCTCTTCTGCGGGCGCTTGCGGACTTCGATATTGGCGAGCTGGAATTTCGCTTTCAGAAAACGGGTAAGCTTCTTTATCTCATCGGGTTGCACGATGGCGTTCCTTGATTTGACGGGAGAGCTTCAAGGTCTACTCTGCCGGTCGAAGGCAAGACAAGCCTATTCTACCCCCTGCGACGGTTCCGCCTTGAGCTGGTGGTCCATCACCAAAGCCGGCTCGGCGCAGCCGGCGTAGCCGACGACCTTGGCCGGAACGCCGGCGACAGTGCGGTTGGGCGGCACGTCATGCAGCACGACCGAGCCCGCGGCCACCCGCGAGCAATGGCCGATCTCGATATTGCCGAGAATCTTGGCGCCCGAACCGATGAGCACGCCGTGGCGGATCTTCGGATGCCGGTCGCCCGTCGCCTTGCCGGTGCCGCCGAGCGTCACTTCCTGCATCAGCGAGACATTGTCCTCGACGACGGCGGTCTCGCCGATGACGATGGCATGGCCGTGATCGACGAAGATGCCCTTGCCAATACGTGCGGCGGGATGGATGTCGACGCCATAGACGACCGAGGAGCGGCTCTGCAGGTAATAGGCGAAGTCGCGGCGGTCCATCTTCCACAGCTGATGCGCCATACGATGCGTCTGGATGGCCTGGAAGCCTTTGAAATATAGCAACGGCTCGAGATAGCGGTTGCAGGCCGGGTCACGCTCATAGACCGCGACGACATCGGCGCGCGCCGCATCCCCGATGGCCGGATCGGCGTCGAGTGCATCCTGGAAGGCCTGCTGGATCAGCTCGGCGGAGAGCGCATTGGCCATGCGCAAAGCGAGCCGGTGCATCAGCGCGTCTTCGAAGCGCGGCTGATTGAGCACGGCGCCGAAGATGAAGCCGCCGAGGCTCGGATCCTTCTTGGCCGCCTCCTGGGCCTCCTCGCGGATGCGGTCCCAGACCGGATCGAGGCTGGCGACGCTTTGCGGGTGTGTCGACTGGCGGACCATCGGATACTCCATGAACTTGCCGAACCTTATCTTACGCCACTGTCCGGGAAATGGGGAGCTTTCCTGCAAAAGCAACAGCATTGCGTTAAAGTTAGAGCTCTGATAGCCCGGCTTCCATGACGAAAATCGCCTCCTCCACCCCTTATCTCGAAGCCTGGCGCGACGGTCCAATTGGCTTCCTGATGCTCCACCGGCCCGATCGCCGCAATGCGCTCAACCGGGAGATGTGGGCGGCTCTGCCGGGCCTGGTGGCGGCCCTGGATGGCGATCCCGAGACGCGCCTGCTCGTGCTACGGGGGGCCGGAACGGAGGCTTTCGCGGCCGGCGCCGATATCAGCGAGTTCGCCGAGAACCGCGCCAACCCGGAGCTCGCCCGCGATTACGAGGCGTTGAACGGCAAGGCCTTCGCCGCCTTGCGCGCCACGGCAAAGCCGGCGATCGCCATGATTTCAGGCTTCTGCATCGGCGGCGGTCTCGCTCTGGCGCTCGCCTGCGATCTCAGGATCGCCGGCGCCGACGCCCTCTTTGCCTTGCCGCCGGCCCGGCTCGGCCTTGCTTATCCGGTCGACGGGCTGCGTGACCTCCTTCACGCGGTGTCACCGGCCTTCGCCAAGGAAATGCTGTTCACCGCGCGGCGCTACAAGGCCGAGGAGGCACTGAAGGCCGGGCTCGTCCACCGGGTCACGCCCCAGGACCGACTCGAAGCCGAGACAAGGGCGCTTGCGGCCGAGATCGCCGAAAATGCCCCTTTGACCATCAAGGCCTCGAAACGCGCCATCGATGCGCTCGCCGGGCGACCCGTGGACGAGGATCTCAAGGCGCTGGCGGCCGCCTGCTTTGCCAGCGCGGACTATGCCGAGGGGCAGCGCGCCTTCCTCGAAAAGCGCAAGCCGCGCTTCACCGGCACTTGATTCCAGATTTAAGAATACCAGCCTAAGCTATTGAATTCAGGAAGTTAATGACTTCATCCTTATGCTGCCGGTCGCCCACTGCGTTCATGTGGTTACGCCTGGCCAGCGTCACGCCCCTGGCGCCGGGAATGGCGGCGACCAGCGGCTCCACCTTGCCGGCGATGTCGTCCATGTCACCCGCCACGACCAGCGCCGGCACCGCGATCCGGCCGAGCTCGGCCGCCGTGATCTTCTGGCGGCCCGACCGCATGCAGGCAGCCAGCGCCTTGAGATCGCCTTTGGTCTGCTCGGCGAAGACGCGGAATACCTTGGCGGAAGGATCCTCAATACTGTCGATGGAGGCGGCTTCCAGGGCTTGGGCAATGGGCTCGGCACCACCAACGCCGCGGATCATGTTGTCGGCCAGGCCGGAAAAGACCGCCGCGCTCACCCGCTCGGGATGATTGAGGGTGAGAAAGGCGGCGATGCGCGCGCCCATCGAATAACCCATGACCCGGACCTGGGAGAGGCCCAGATGGTCGAGGAGCCGGCGGGCGTCCTCCGCCATTTCGGGGGCGGGATAGGCTTCCGGATCATAGAGCTTGCCGCTCTCGCCATGGCCGCGATTGTCGAAGGTGATCGTCTGGTAGCCGGCCCCGGTCAGCGCCTTGACCCAGCCGGTATCGATCCAGTTGACCCGGGCATTTGAGGCGAAGCCATGGATGAGCAGGACCGGCGGCCCCTCGCCTGTCACTTCATAAGCGATATCGACGATGTCGGAACGGAAACTTGGCATCGGACCTCATGCTTTGCGGCTGACGCAACATATGCTATTCGCGCCCTAGAGCGCTTCCCGCCAAAGTTGTTCGACTTTGGCGATAGGGAAGCGCTCCACTTTAATATGTCGAGCCTTTTATCCACAAAGATCGAATCGGAACGATTAGATCTTTGTGGTAAGGCTCGATAACACAGCGACCATCAGGGATGCATCATGGCGTCGGGCTCAACACCGCATTTTCAGAACAGCGACGGCGTGCCGGCGATCGAGATCGGCACCAAGGAATTCATGTGCATCGGCGCCAAGCCGCCCCATGACCATCCGCATATCTTCATCGACATGGGCGCCGACAAGGAAACCGTCTGCCCCTATTGCTCGACGCTCTATAAGTACAATCCGAGCCTAGCCGCGACGGAATCGCGTCCGGCCAACGCCTCGTGGACCGACAAGGCTGCCTGAGCGGCACTATCTCCGAAGTTACTGAGACGCGGACGTCTTCGCGACCATATCCTGGTCGAGCTTGCCCTTGCCCGGCGCGCAGACCGCGCAGCCGGTCAGCAGCGTCAGAGCAAGAAGGACGATGAGGCGGCGCGACGTGAACATGCTGCCGCAAACTGACAGTGCGCCTTGCCATTGTCCAGCTTGATTCGAAACGGCGGAAACGGCACGGTCGCGCGCATGATCGAGATCAGGGAATATCGGGAAAGCGACCAGGAAAATCTGGTCGGCTTGATTCGCGAGCTGCAGGCGAGCGAGGTCATTCTCTATGACCGCATGAAGCCCGTGGCCCAGATGGGCGTCTGGTATGTCGATCTGCTCAAGAAGAAATGCGCCGAGGACGAAGGCGTCATCCTGATCGCCGAGGAGAATGGCGCGGCCTTGGGTTATGCGGTGATCCTCACCCGCTCGGCCGAGGATGGCACCGGCGATGAGGTCGCTTATGACTACGCCTATATCATCGATCTGGTGGTGGCGAAGGAGGCGCGCCGGCGCGGCATCGGCAAACTCCTGCTCGCCGATTGCGAAAGACGCGCCCGTGATGCCGGGCGCGATGATCTGCGCATCACCGTGCTCGCCGCCAACCAGGGCGCCCATGATCTCTACCGTGCTCTCGGCTTCGACGATCTCCTCATCAATATGCGCAAGGGCCTGACATGAAGAACGACGCGCTGTCCAACATCCAGGCGCGTCGCCTGGCCCTCGTCGCGCAAGGTTTCGGCAAGCCGAAGCGCGAAGGCACCGCCAACTGGACCCGCATCGAGCAGGCAGTGCAGCGCATGAACCTTTTGCAGATCGATAGTGTCAACGTGCTGGTGCGCTCGCATTATCTGCCCGTTTTCGCGCGCACCGGCCATTACAGCCACGACACGCTCGACCAACGCACCTTCGGCAAGCGCAAGCGCCGCTTCTTCGAATATTGGGCGCATGAGGCGAGCTTCCTGCCGCTCGAGCTTTATCCCCTATTCCGCTGGAAGATGGAGCGCGCCCTCAATCACAAGGGTGCTCACCGCTATCTGGAGAAATTCGCCCGCGACCAGAAAGCCTATGTCGATGAGGTGCGCGACTTCGTGAAAGTCAACGGCCCGACCGCGGTGAGCGACCTTCCCGATCCGGGCGGACGTTCCGGCAATTGGTGGGGCTGGGGCAAAGGCAAGATCGCGCTCGAATATCTCTTCCATACCGGCGAGGTGACGGCGGCGACGCGCCGTGTCTTCGAGCGCCTCTATGATCTGCCCGAACGCGTGCTGCCGGCCGAAACGCTGAACGCGCCGGGCGTGCCCGAGAACGAGGCGATGCGCCGGCTGATCGATCTTTCGGCGCAAGCGATGGGTGTCGCGAGCGAAGCGGATCTGCGCGACTATTTCCGCCTGCCGGTCGATGGCTTCAAGACGGCGATGCCGTCGCTCATCGAGGATGGCACGCTGGTGCCGGTGAAAGTCGACGGCTGGAGCATCAAGGCCTATCGCCATCGCGATACGGGGTCGCCGCGCAAGGCCGGCGCCAATACCCTGCTCTCGCCTTTCGATCCGCTCGTCTGGGAGCGCTCGCGGGCCGAGCGCCTGTTCGATTTTCATTACCGGATCGAGATCTATACTCCCGAGCCCAAACGCGTTTACGGTTATTACGTGCTGCCCTTCCTGGAAGGTGACCGTCTCACCGCCCGCTTCTGCCTGAAGGCCGACCGCCAGGCCGGCCTGTTACGGGTGAACTCCGCGCATGGCGAGGACGGCATCGATGCCGTGCAGACGGCCGAGGCCGCCGCCCCCGAATTGCGCCGCATGGCGACATGGCTGGGCCTCGTCGATGTCGAAGCGAGCCAGCGCGGCGCCCTCGCCAAACCTTTGCGCCAGGCTCTGAAGCGCTCATGATCGACGACGACATCCTGACCGACAGGCTCATCCTCAGGCTCATTCCCTATGCCGCCCTCATGGCCACCGAAGCGGGCGATATCGCCGAGGCGGCACGGTTGCTGCATCTGAAGCTTCCCAATGACTGGATCGAGGTCGCGCCTCTGGCGCGCCGTCGCCTGCCGCAGCTTCTCGATGAGCCGGACTATCGGCCCTGGGCGGTGCGCGCCATCGCCTTGCGGGCAACCGGCGAGGCTGTGGGCTATATCAATTTTCACGAAGCGCCGGCGCATCACGAGATGGCCGGTCGCGAGGCCTGCGCCGAATTCGGCTATACGATCTTCGAGACCTATCGCCGCCAGGGTTATGTCGAGGAAGCCGTGCGCGCCTTGATGGCCTGGGCAAAGGCGCAAGGCGCCCGGCATTTCATCTTTTCGATCGCCCCCGACAATGCCGCCTCGCAAGGCCTCGCCGCCAAGCTCGGCGCCCGTAAGATCGGCGTCCAGATCGACGAGGAGGACGGGCCGGAGGATGTGCTTCTGCTGAGTTGAGGTCAGAGCCCAAAGCGGATGCTCTGCTACCCTCGCCCCCAACGGGGGAGAGGGAGGGGCCCGATGCGAAGCATCGGGAGGGTAAGGGGGAACAGACAAAAATCGCCCTGGCATCGCATCAGGATCGTTCTGCCGGTTCCCCCTCACCCTAACCCTCTCCCCCGCAGGGGGAGAGGGGATCATTGCGAGCGCGCCGTCAGATCACCTTTTCGCGCACCAGCTCGTCCGTCACCTTTCGGATGGCGGCGCCCAGCGTGTCGGCGACGAAGTCGACCTCCTGCTTCGTCATGATGAGCGGCGGCGACAGCACGTCGAGATGGCCGATCGGGCGCACGAACAGGCCATGCGCCTCGCATTCGTTCGAGATGCGCTTGGAGATGTTCACCTCGTCGGGCAGCTTCGCCTTCGTCTTCTGATCGGCGACATATTCGACGCACATCATGAGGCGGCGGCCGCGCACATCACCGACGATCGGCAATGAGCCGAGGCCGGCCAGGCGCTGCTCGAGATAATCGCCGACACGCGCCGCATTGCCGAGCAGGTCCTCACGCTCGATGATTTCGATATTCTTGAGCCCCACCGCGCAGGCGATCGGATGCCCCGAATAGGTGTAGCCATGGGTGAACCAGGCATCGCCGTCGGGCGCGCTGATCACCTCATGCACCTTGTCCGAGAACAGCACCGCCGACAGCGGAATATAGCCGGAGGTGAGGCCTTTCGCCGTGACGATGATGTCGGGGACGATGCCGAATTCGGCTTCCGACGCAAACATGTGGCCGAGCCGTCCAAAGGCCGTCACGACCTCGTCGGCGATGAACAGGATGCCGTTGTCGCGGCAGAGCTTGCTCATGCGCGGCAGGTAATTGGGCGGCGGCATGGTGACGCCGCCCGAGGCCTGCGCCGGCTCGGCGATGAAGGCGGCGATGTTTTCCGCCCCCAGGCTTTCGATCTTCTGGCGGAACTCCTCGACCAGGAAATCGCTGAATTCCTCGATGCTCATGCCGTCCGGTCGGCGATAGGGATAGGGTGCCGAGAGATGATGGACGAGATCCGGCACATAGCGGAAATGCGGCGACTGATCGCCGTCGCGCAGGCCCACCGTCATGCCGAGATAGGTCGAGCCATGATAGGAGTTCTTGCGCGAGATGATGTATTTTCGTTCCGAAGCACCGCGGCGCGACTGGTAATAATGCGCGAGCCTTATCGCCGTATCGATGCCGCAGGAGCCGGACGTCGCGAAGGCGACATGGTTGAGGCCTTTGGGCGCGAGCGACGCGAGCTTGGCCGCGAGCTCGGCGGCGGGCGCATTGGTGACGTCGACGAAGGTCGTCGTGTAACAGAGCTGCAGCGCCTGCTCGGCCATCACCTGGGCGATCTCCTTGCGCCCGTAGCCGACATTGACGCACCACATGCCGCCGATGCCGTCAAAATAACGCCGCCCTTCGGCGTCTTTCACATAGCAGCCCTCACCTTCGACCAGGACGAGCGAGCCCTCTTCCTTGAAACTGTCGAAATGTGTGTAGGGATGCAGGAAATGATCGTGGTCCTTTTTCCAGAGATCCTCCGGATTGAAGCGGTTGCTAGCCTGATGAAGCATGATTTCCCTCTAATTTGACTGAACGTTCATTCAATATGAAAGCGCGACAAAGGGCGGTTCCCCTGTCTCGTGAAGTGTAGCCCAGGCCCCTCTGCGTCGCCAAGCCGGTGTCTGTGCAGTTGCGAGACAACGAGTTGACGCAATGGCATAGATATGCCGTTTCCACCATTTAATCTGTATACGGATTATCACGATCCGCGGAAGAGTCCGGTTTCGGGTGGATATGACGAGCTCCCTCGCCCAGATAGAACGCAGACAACAAGGAGTATTCGTCATGACCTTGAACGCAATCACATCAACACCGGCCGAGGTGACCTCCCTCGCCGCCGATGACACCATCTCCTACGCCTTCGGCCGTTCGACTCTCGGCCAGGTTCTGGTGGCAAGAAGCGCCAAAGGCATCTGCGCCGTGCTGATCGGCAGCGATCGCGACAGGCTCGCCAAGGACCTGCGCCGCGATTTTCCCGAGGCGCAGGAAGTCGAGATGGGAAGGCCTGAGGACATCGCAGCCGTCGTGGCGTTGATCGAAGCGCCGCACAAGCCGGTCGAGTTGACGCTCGACCTGAGAGGCAGCGATTTCGAAGTCGCGGTCTGGCAGGGCCTGCGCGCGCTCACCGCCGGCAAGACCATGAGCTATTCGGCACTAGCAGAAGCGATTGGCAAAAAGGGCATGGCGCGCGAGGTCGGCGAGGCCTGCGCCATGAACCGGATTGCAGTGGCGGTCCCCTGCCATCGCATCCTGCGCAAGGACGGCTCGATCTCCGGCTATCGCTGGGGCGTGCATCGCAAGCGCATGCTGCTCGAGCGGGAGGGTGCGATATGACCGACGCCCTCCCCGTCAGCAAGGCTCAGCGCGACTGGTCGGTCATCGCCAAGGAGCTCGATACGCATGGCGCAGCAGTCCTCTCGGGGCTGCTGCGTCCCGAGGATTGCGCCAAGCTCGCCGCCACCTATCCGGAGAGCGGCCCGTTCCGCAGCCACATCATCATGAGCCGGCACGGTTTCGGGCGCGGCGAATACAAATATTTCGCCTATCCCTTGCCGGATCTCGTCGCCTCTTTGCGCACCAGCCTCTATCCGACGCTGGCCGGCATCGCCAATCGCTGGAACGAGGCGCTCGGCGAAGCGATCCGTTTTCCGGAAGAACACGCGGCTTTCATCGCGCGCTGCCACAAGGCCGGACAGAAACGCCCTACCCCGCTTCTGCTGCAATATGGCGAAGGCGATTACAACTGCCTGCACCAGGATATTTATGGCGCGCATGTGTTTCCGCTGCAGGTCGCCATTCTCCTGTCGGAGCCCGGCCGCGATTTCACCGGCGGCGAGTTCGTGCTGACCGAGCAGCGCCCGCGCATGCAGTCGCGCGCCGAGGTGGTGCCGCTGCGCCAGGGCGACGGCGTGGTCTTCCCGGTGCATCACCGCCCGGTGCACGGCACGCGCGGCGTGTACCGGGTCAATCTGCGTCACGGCGTCAGCCGGCTGCGCTCAGGACGCCGGCATACGCTCGGCATCATCTTTCATGACGCGGAGTGATCAGGAAGCGGCCAGCCGCCCCCGCACCGCGTCCGCGACGCGGCGCTGATCTGTCTCCGGCAGCGCCGGAAATTCCGGACTGTAAAAACGCTCGAAGCCGTCCGGCATCTTCTCGGAGACGATCTCGCCGCGGATCATCTGGCTGTTGAGAGCATCACCGTCCTTGTGCGGCGCCAGATGGACATGCAGATGCGGTACGCCGTCGCCGAAAATATAGACATAGACGATGCCCGCCTCCGTCGCTTCCTTGAGCGCCTGAGATGCCTTGGCCATCACCGCGCCGAAGCTCGCCGCTTCCGGTCCATCGAGATCGGCAATGGTGGGGATATGGCGCAAAGGCTCGAGATAGGCGAAGCCCGGCACCTCCGCATCGAGCGAAACGGTGAGGCGCCAGAGATCGTCGCGCCAGACCTCGAGGCGATGAAGATGCCCATCCCCCGCCTCTTTCCGGCAGATGATGCAGCCCTCGCTCATCGGGGCGTCAGCAGATGCCGGCGCTTGGTGACGACCTTGTCGAGCGCCGCCAGGAAGCCGTCGCAATGTTCATCGCTCACCACCAGCGACAATGCCATGTAGCCGCGTCCGGCGATGTAATAGCCCTCCTCCAGGAGATCGAGATACAGCAGCTGGCGCAGCCGCGGGTCGGCCTTGGCTGTCGCCTCGGGCGCGTTGATCTCACCGGCGAGCGGATGGATGTTGATGAGCGAGCCGATGCCCTTCGCCTGCACCGCCACCTGATAGCGCATGAAGAGATCATTGATCCGTTCGCGCAAGCGGTCGCCGCGCCGGTTGAGGTCGAGACAGGCGGCGGGCGTGAAGATCTCGTCGAGCGCGGCAAAGCCGACCGTCATGGTGAGCGTGTTGTTGTTGAAGGTCCCGGCATGGGGCAGGAAATTCGCCCGCGTCGGATCGAACTGCTCCATGATGTCGCGCCTACCGCCAAAGGCGCCGAAGGACATGCCGCCGCCAATATATTTGCCGAGTGTCTTGAGATCGGGCGTGATGCCGAGCGCGTGGCTCAAGCCCTTGGGCGCGAGCCTGGACGTCATCACCTCGTCGAAGATGAGGATGATTCCGTGTTTGCGCGTCTCCTCGCGCAGCATCTCGAGATAAGCGCGATCCGCCGGCAGGCAGCCGCCGCTGCCGAGCATCGGCTCGATGATCAGGGCGGCGAGCGCCGGTCCATGCTCGGTGATGAGCTTGCGCGTCGCCGTGATATCGTTGAACGGCGCCAGCACGACGTCGAAAGGTGCGTTCACCGCCGCCCCGCCGGCGCCGAAATAAAGCGTGCCGCCGTGATAGCCGGCCTTGATGCCCATGATCTTCTGGCGTCCGGTGAAGGCGCGCGCCGCGGCCAGCGCCATCATATTGGCCTCGGTGCCGGAATTGGTGAAGCGCACGAGATCGAGATCGAAGCGCCGCGTCACCGCTTCGGCGAGCCGCACTTCGCCGGCGTGATGGGCACCGAGATTGAGGCCCATCGCCAAGGCATCGCCGACCGCCCGCCCTATACGCGGATGCGAATGCCCATAGAGCCCGGCCGAATATTCACCGAGAAGGTCGACATAAGTGAAGCCGTCGACATCTGTGACATGCGCGCCTTCCGCCTTGGCGACCCGAATTGGCACAGGTGGCGTGAACAGCACGGTGCGGGTATTGCCCCCCGGCATGACCGCCTTGGCCGCCTCATGCAGCGCGACGGTCTTCGGCCGCGCCGCCAGGAAACGCGCCGAAGCGTCGGCAAGCGCGGCAGTGATATCATCGACAAGAGGCGCATTCATGCGGGCTTTCCTCACGAGATCAGGCGACGGCGAAGCATGCCCGAGCCCGTTCGCTTCTGCAATGCTTGGAAAGCGCAACGCCGGGATGGCTAAGCCCCGCGGAAATGGATAGGTTGGCCCGGCAATGTCGACCGTCCACTCAGATCCGATCAGCCTTCAAGATGCTTCGCCCGGCGAAATGGGCAGCGCACCGGTTTCGTGGAAAGACAGTTACGTCGCGACACTGCAACTGGCCTGGCCGCTGGTTCTCACCAACTTTGCCCAGGCCGCGATGATCGTCACCGATGTGATCTTCATCGGCAGGCTCGGCGCCCAGGCTTTGGCGGCGAGCTCGCTGGCGGTCAATATCTATCATTCTTTTGCGTTCTTCGCCTTCGGGCTGGTCAGCGCCGTCGCCCCCATGGTGGCGCGCGAAAAAGGCAACCGCGCGCATGACATGCGCGAGACGCGCCGGATCGTCCGTCAGGGCCTGTGGACGGCAGTGCTCATTTCCATCCCGGCGATGTTCCTCCTCTGGCATGGCCAGGGCTTTCTTGCCGCCATCGGCCAGGAGCCTGCGCTGGTCGAGGAAGCCGGCAAATATCTGCGCGCTTTGCTCTGGGCCATGCCGCCTTTCCTCGGCTTCGTCGTGCTGCGCTCCTTCATCTCGGCGCTCGAACGTCCGGGCTGGGCGCTGGTGATGTCGATCGCCGCCATCCTCCTCAATGCGCTCGGCAACTGGCTGCTGATCTTCGGCAATTGGGGCTTCCCGACGCTCGGCATCATGGGGTCGGGCATCGCCAGCGCCTTCGCCATGCTGTGCATGTTCTTGAGCCTCGCCGCCGTCATCGTGATCGACCGGCGTTTCCGCCGTTATCACGTCTTCGGCCGTCTCTGGAAAGCCGACTGGTCGAAACTGAAAGCCATCTGGCTCCTCGGCCTGCCGATCGGCGCCATCGTCGCCTTCGAGACGACCATCTTCAACGCCGCCGCCTTCCTGATGGGCTGGCTCGGCGAGGCGGAGCTTGCCGCCCATGCGGTGGCGATCCAGGTCGTCACCCTGGCTTTCATGACGCCGCTCGGCATCGCCCAGGCGGCGACCGTGCGTGTCGGCCTCGCTTATGGCGCCGGCGACGCGCTGGGCGTCACGCGGGCCGGCTGGAGCGCTTTCATTCTCGGCACCAGCTTCATGGTGCTGACCGCCACGGCGATGATCACCATCCCGACACCGCTGATCGGCATCTTCCTCGACATCCACGAGCCGAGCCACCTGCCGGTGCTCAAGCTCGCGACCGTCTTCCTTATCGTCGCCGCGATATTCCAGCTCGTCGATGCCGCCCAGGTATTGGCCGGCGGCATGCTGCGCGGCCTTCACGATACGCGGGTGCCGATGTGGTACGCCGCGATCGGCTATTGGGGCATCGGCCTGCCTTTGAGCTACTTCCTGTCGCAATACACCTCTCTCGGCGGCATCGGCGTCTGGGTGGGCCTCGCCTCCGGCCTCGCCGCCGTCTCGGTGCTGATGGTGCATCGCTGGCTCAACCGCGAGCGGCTGGGTTTGGTCCGCCCTCTCCTGTAACGGCCGAAAAGCCCTTCCCAGCTTCCGGCCTGATGCTTTACAAGGGCGGCGGCAGCGCAAGCCCCCTTGGCGGAATTGGTAGACGCACAGGACTTAAAATCCTGAGCCCACAAGGCGTCCCGGTTCGACCCCGGGAGGGGGCACCATTCTCGAGATCTCGCGCCAGTTCGCTTCGCTCACAGGCTCCGATGGGGCGGCCGCTTCGGCCGGCGGGCGGTCGCCCTTGCGAACCCTGCGGGTTCGATTTCATTCTCGTGATCTCGCGCCAGTTCGCTTCGCTCACAGGCTCCGATGGGGCGGCCGCTTCGGCCGGCGGGCGGTCGCCCTTACGAACCCTGCGGGTTCGTGATCTCACGCGAGTTCGCTGCGCTCGCTCCGCCAAAGAAAAAGGGCCGCGCGAATGCGGCCCTTCTCGAGTTTTACAGTGCTGCTGTATCAGATGCCGAAGTGCCAGCTGAGGCCGACGCGTACGGCGTGGAAGTCGTTGTCGGCCTTGGCCTTGCCGAGCGCATTCTCGAGCTCGATGTCTTCGAGATCGGTATAGCGGTATTCGATCTTGGCGCTGACGTCGTCGGTGAGCGCATATTCGAGACCGCCGCCGATCGTCCAGCCCCAGGCAGTGTCCTTTTCCGATTCATTGGCGTTCGGCGCCTCCGATTCGAGCTTGACGCCGCCGACCGCGAGACCGCCCGTCGCGTAGACGAGGGCGCGGTCGAAGGCCACGCCGGTGCGCAGGCGCAGCGAGCCGAGCCAGTCGATATCCTTGGTCGCTTCGCCGATGACCGGGCTGTCCTCTTCCTGACGGATGTCGGCATCGCCGCTGATGTCGGAGAATTCGATGTCACCCTCGACGCCGAGAACCAGCATGTCAGCCTGGTAGTTGTAGCCGAGATGCACGCCGCCGATGAAGCCGTCGGTTTCGATATTGCCTTCACGGGCATCGACTATGATCTCGTTGTCGCCGCCGCCCGGGCCTTCCGGGCCGCTGCCGTCGGCGGCATCGATATTCACATCCGAATCGCCCCAGCCATAACCGCCCTGGATACCGATATAGGCACCGGTCCAGTCATAGGCGGCAGGCGCGTCGACGTCGGCGGCTTGCGCGGCGGCAATCATCAGCGTCGAAGCGGCGCCGGCGAGAAGTACTTTCTTGAACATATGTCCCCCAAAGGAATGGCTGCGTTGTCCTTCTGAAACCCCGCGCCTTCCGGGTCAATACACTTGCCGGAACTCACTCCAGATTATTATTGGGGTGTTGCGCCAACGACACATCCGGCAGGCATTTTTCATCCTGTGATTGCCGTCCGGTCCAATCTCAGGTTATCGAGCCGGCCATGGCGGCGGACATAACTTTGCGTAATTAATATCCAGGAAACCCTGTACGAACAGCCACGCTGGCGAATCTGCCGGCGCAAAAACGAAGGGCCGTCTCACGACGGCCCCGTGGCTCGAAAATGCAACGTGCAGTTTTACAGGCTGTTGAAATGCCAGCTCAGGCCGGCGCGCACGGCGTGGAACGTGTGCTCGAAATCGACATCACCCGAAAAACCGAGATCGTCGATCGAAACATCCGTATTGCCGAGATCGGTGTAGCGATATTCGATCCGGGCGCTCAGATCGTCGGTGAAGGCATATTCGAGGCCGCCGCCGACCGTCCAGCCCCAGGCCGTTTCGCTCTCGCTTTCGTTGCCGACTCCGTCGAGCGAGACTTTGACGTCGACACCGCCGACAGCCAGACCGCCGGTCCCGTAGATGAGGGCGCGGTCCATCGCAAAACCAAGCCGCAACCGGAGCGATCCGAGCCAGTCGATATTCTGCTCCGCCTCGCCGATCGGCTCCTCGTCATCAGAATCGAAGAAGACGTCGGTGTCGCCTGAGAGATCGGCATATTCGATGTCGCCTTCGAGGCCGAAGACAAGGCTGTCAGCTTGAAAATTGTAGCCCGCATGCGCGCCGCCGACGAAGCCGTCGATGTCGATATCGCCGTCCTCGGGCGGGCTGAGGATGACCGCGTCCAGCGCCTGCGGCTCGGTCGTTATCTCTTCAATATCGGGACTTACGTCGTTATTTCCCCAGGCATAGCCGGCCTGGAGACCGATATAGGGCCCGGTCCAGTCATAAGCGGCGGGTTCGATGATATCGGCGGCCTGGGCCGTTCCGATCATCAGCACTGAGGCAGTGCCGGCGAAGAGTATATTCTTAAGCATGCAAATCCCCTCCAGTACAATCTGAGAGAGATTAAACGTCTGCTTGCGGGTGACTTCAACAATTACCCAGAGGGAGGGCACATTTTTGCCACCGACTGTCGCATAAAAGCTACATAATTCTGACTTTACGTAATCTCCTTGACGGCCGTTACCGCCTGAAAACAGGCGAAAGGCCGCACGATGGCGGCCCTTCCCTTCGGGATGGAGGAGCTTCCCCGATTACAGGCTGTTGAAGTGCCAGCTCAGGCCGACCCGGACGGCATGGAAGGTGTTGTCGAATTCGAAGTCGCCCGGAAGGTCGAGATCGTCGGTGGACACTTCCGTCTTGCCGAGATTCGTATAGCGGTATTCGATGCGGGCGCTCAGATCGTCGGTAAAGGCATATTCGAGGCCGCCGCCGATCGTCCAGCCCCAAGCCGTTTCGCTCTCGCTTTCGCTGCCGGTCTCATCGATCTTGACCTTCATGTCCACGCCCCCGACGGCCAGACCACCGGTCCCATAGATGAGCGCGCGATCCATCGCGTAGCCGAGTCGCAGCCTGAGCGATCCGAGCCAGTCGATATTCTGCTCGGCCTCCCCGATCGGCTCTTCGTCGTCGGATGAGAAGAAGATATCGGTATCGCCGGAAAGATCGGCATATTCGATGTCGCCTTCGAGACCGAAGACGAGGCTGTCGGCTTGAAAATTATAACCCAGATGGGCGCCGCCGACGAAACCGTCGATGTCGATATCGCCGTCATCGGGCGGATCCAGGGTGATGGCGTCGAGCGCGCCGATGGCGGGCTGCAGCGGCTCCACATCGGGACTCACATCGTTATTGCCCCAGGCATAGCCGGCCTGAAGACCGACATAGGCGCCGGTCCAGTCATAGGCGGCGGGTTCGATGATATCCGCGGCCTGGGCGGTTCCGATCATCAGCACTGAGGCAGTGCCGGCGAAGAGCAGGTTCTTAAGCATGCAAGTCCCCTCCAATGCCGTCCGGGGATGATTAGACGTCTGCTTGCAGCCGAGATCAATCAGTTACCTAAAGGCAGGACACATCTTTGTCCGTGCCTGTAGCACAAAAGCCACACACTTTGCTCACAAATTGCGTGCAATTCCGCGCGATATGTCCCGTTACAGGATTTTACGCTGAGGAATGCTCAGGCTCGATGACCCCGCGCCGAATCGGCGGGCACAAAGAAAAAGGGCCGCTTCGCAGCGGCCCCTGTCTCTGATCTGCGAATGCAGGCTTACTGGTTGAAGTGCCAGCTCAGGCCGGCGCGCACCGCATGGAAGTCGTTGTCGGTCTCGCCATCGACCCCGAAGCCATCCTCGGTTTCGACACGCACGTCGGACTTTCCGAGATCGGTGTAGCGATATTCGATGCGAGCGCTCAGCGCGTCGGTCACGGCATATTCGACGCCGGCGCCGAGGGTCCAGCCCCACTTGGTCTTGTCATAGTCGTCGTTGGTCAGGCCCGCATCGAGCGCATCTTCGCTCAGATCGGTCTCGAGGCTCACGCCACCGACGGCCAGACCGCCCGTTGCGTAGAACAGCGCCCGATCCGCGGCGATACCAGCGCGCAGACGCAGCGAGCCCAGCCAGTCGATGTCCTTCTCGCCCGTACCACCGTCGCCGCCGCCGTCGAACACGATATCGACTTCGTCATTCAGGTCGGCATATTCGATGTCAGCTTCGACACCGTAGACGAAGCTGTCGGACTGCAGCAGGTAGCCGACATGGGCGCCGCCGAGGAAGCCATTGGCCTTGAAGTCGTCGACATCGAGCGAGTCGATCGCGGTGAATTCCGGGTCGATGTCGGTTTCGGCATCGGTCTTGCCCCAGGCATAGCCGCCCTGGATACCGATATAGCCACCCGTCCAGTCATAAACAGCCGGCGGCGCTTCGACGTCGGCGGCTTGAGCCGCGCCCATCATGAGAACCGAAGCAGCGCTGGCAAGGAGTAGTTTCTTAAGCATGGAAGCCCCTCAATTTTTCGATGACCGCATTAGAGAGGCACTCACTTGGCGGAGCAATAGCTAGTTTGCTTGCCAACACATTTTGCTCTTTCCCTGTGACATAACTGCCACAAGAATGCAGTTAAAGTTCCGTAAATTCAGAATTTTACGCAGGGTAGATTTATACTTTGGCGCCGTCACGAATCGGCGGCGTGAAAGCGAGCCCCATGTCCCAGGGCAGATAGATCCAGGTGTCCTGGCTCACTTCCGTCACGAAAGTATCGACCAGCGGCCGGCCTTCCGGCTTGGCATAGACGGTGGCGAAATGGGCGTGGGGCAGCATCGCCCGGACCGCCCGCGCCGTGGCGCCGGTATCGACCAGGTCGTCGACGATGAGGACATGTTTGCCGCCATCGGAACCGGCGACGGCCTCCCCCACCCCCTTGAGGACCTGGAGCTCGCCCTGCTTCTCATAATCATAGGAAGCGACGCAGACCGTTTCGATGATCCGGATGCCAAGCTCGCGCGCCACCACGGCCGCCGGCACCAGCCCGCCCCTGGTGATCGCAACCACGGCTGAAAACGGCCCTTCCCCATGCAGCCGCCAGGCCAGGGCCCGGGCATCCCTATGGAACTGGTCCCAGGAGACCGGAAAACTCTTCTGCCACTTCTCGTCCATGACGAACTCCCCATTTTGCTTGTCTTATGCCGCGCCGCCCGGGCCGGCGCAATCGGGGATGGCTGTCATGATACCTTCACGGGAGTCAGGCCTAAGGGCGCCATAAACCGGGCAGTTTGGCCAATGAACGCACTGACGAGACCCACGACCCGCTACCGCGCCATTTTCATCTCCGATGTCCATATGGGGACAAAACGGGCGCAGACCCGCTATCTGCTCGACTTCCTTAGGGTCACCGAGTCGGACTGGCTCTATATCGTCGGCGACCTGGTCGACAACTGGGCCCTGGAAAAGGCCTGGTTCTGGGACCAGCTCCATAACGACCTGATCCAGAAGATCCTGCGCAAGGCGCGAAAAGGCACCAAGGTCATCTATATCCCCGGCAATCACGACGACAAGTTCCGCGACTTCAAGAATCTGCGCATGGGCCGGGTGGCGGTGCTCGAGGACGCCATCCACCATGCCGCCAACGGCAAGCGCTATCTGGTGCTGCATGGCGACAAATATGACGGCGTGGTGCGCTACGCCCCCTGGCTCGCCCGGCTCGGCGACCGCGCCTATGAGCTGTCGATGATGATCAACGGCGCGGTCAATCGCGGCCGCCGCCTGTTCCGCCTGCCTTATTGGTCGCTCTCCGCCTATCTCAAGAACAAGGTCAAGAAGGCGGTCGAATTCATCTCGCATTTCGAGGATGCGGTGGTGCGCGAGGCCCGCCAGCGCGGCGCCCAAGGCGTCATCTGCGGCCATATCCACACGCCCGACAACCGCATGATCGACGACATCCATTATCTCAATGACGGCGACTGGGTCGAAAGCTGCACCGCCCTCATCGAGCATTATGACGGCCGGTTCGAGATCATCGAATGGGCGAAGCTGCGTGACACCCTGCTTCTGGAGAACGCCCATGCGGATAGTCATCGTAACGGACGCCTGGTCCCCGCAAGTTAACGGCGTCGTGCGCACGCTGCGCGCGGTCACCGCCGAGCTGCAGAAACGCGGGCATCAGGTCCATGTCCTGTCGCCGGAAGGCCGGCGCACCGTGCCGATGCCCTACTATCCCGAAATCCGGCTGGCGCTCACGCCGTCCCGCGTGCTTGGCCGCGAGATCAGATCGCTTTCTCCCGATGCGATCTATATCGCCACCGAAGGCCCGCTCGGCTGGGCGGCGCGGCGGTTCTGCCGGCGCGCGAACATCCCCTTCACGTCCGGCTTCCATACCCGCTTCGCCGACTATCTCGCTTTGCGCGTGCCGATACCCGGTCTCGTCTCCGCCTCGTGGTCGATGCTGCGCGATTTTCACAAGCCCAGCCAATGCGTGCTGGTGCCGACCCGCAGCGTCGCCGAGGATCTCGAGCGCCGCGCCTTCACCAATCTCAAAGTCTGGACGCGGGGCGTCGACCACACGCTGTTCACGCCGGGCAAGCGCGCGGCGCTCGACTACCCGCGCCCGATCATGCTGCATGCCGGCCGGATTGCACCGGAGAAGAACATCGAGGCGTTTCTGAGCCTCGATCTGCCCGGCACCAAGCTGCTCGTCGGTGATGGCCCGCAGCGGGCCGATCTCGAGAAGCGTTTTCCCGATGCGGTCTTTCTGGGCTTCCGCTTCGATCAGGATCTCGCCCGCCTGATGGCGTCGGCCGATGTCTTCGTCTTTCCGAGCCTCACCGACACATTCGGCCTCGTGATGCTCGAGGCCATGGCATCGGGCACGCCGGTCGCCGCCTTCGACGTGCCGAGCCCGATCGACGTGGTCGCCGACGGCGTGACCGGGGTGGTGGACAAACATCTGAAGCTCGCGATCCTGCGCGCCCTCGCGCTCGACCGCGGCAAGGTCCATGACGGCGCCCAGGCTTTCACCTGGGAGCGCACCGCTCAGATCTTCGAAGAAAGCCTGAAGCCGATCCCCGGGTCATCCGGGCGCGCGGCCAATGGCATCACGACCAGCCTCGCACCTTCCCGTTCCGGGTGAGCTCGACCGCCATCTGACGCACTTCGTTCATCGCGGTGGCGAGAGCCGACTGATCGCGCGAGCGCAAAACGAGATTGGTGGCGAAGCCTTGCGGGCTTTCGAACGGGTATGAGCCGATGATGACTTCGGGCGAGCGCTCCTGGATGTCCTTGAGTGGCTTCGCCACATCGCCCTCGCCGCCCTGGATGGTGATGGTCTGCGACAGGACCGGCGCGCCGCGCTCGAGCCTGGGCGCCACTTCCTCCATCATCGCGTTCATCACCTTGGGGATGCCGGCCATCACGAAGACATTGCCGATCTGGAAGCCTGGCGCCTTCGATACCGGATTGGCGATGAGGCTGGCGCCTTTCGGCGTTCGCGCCATGCGCATCCGCGCCTCGTTCGGCTCGCGCCCGATTTCCTTGAAATGGCCGAGCAGGATCTCGACCGCTTCCGGATGATGATCGATCGGCACACCGAAGGCCTTCGCCACCGCATCGGCGGTGATGTCGTCATGGGTCGGTCCGATGCCGCCGGTGGTAAAGACATAGGTGTAACGCACCCGCAGCGCATTCAGCGCCGCGACGATCTCGTCCTCGATATCGGCGACGACGCGCGCCTCCTTGAGATCGATGCCGAGCACGGTCAGGTAATCGGCGATGAAGCCGAGATTCTTGTCCTTGGTGCGGCCGGAGAGGATTTCATCCCCGATCAGGAGGACGGCGGCGGTGGGAGCATGCTGTGCCATGACGGCGTAGCTGTGCCATCGCCGGATGTCTCTGTCAAAGGGCCTCGAAGCGGATATGCGGGTTGAGGATTCCGGCGGGATCGAGGGCACGGCGCAGCCGGTTCATGACGTCAATCTCGGCCGCATCGCGCGATCGCCAGAGGTGATGCATTTTTTCACGCCCGATCCCATGTTCGGCTGAAATCGAGGACGGTTGGACATCGGCAAGCGGACCATAGACGCAGTGCTCGATGGCTTCATCTCCCTGCCCGCCGGACGGCTCGTAGCCGATCATGAAGTGGACATTCCCATCGCACAGATGGCCGAAGCTGTAGAGCGTCGAGGGATTCGGAAGCCGCGCCAATGCTACCTCGACCTTGACGAGATACTGCGCGAAGTCGCCAGGCCGCAAGCTGACATCGAAGGACAATACGCGCGGATGAGAGTGCTCGATGATCTCGGAGGCATCGCGGATGGCCCAGAGTGCCGCTTCCTGTGCGGCCGTCTGGGCGACCGCGCCATCCGCCACCCCATCGAGAGCTTCAAGGGCGGCCAGAAGCAGATCGTTTGTTTCCTCGCCGGCCTCGATCTGTACCAGAAGATAGATCGGATGCTCATCGGACACCGGCAAGGGCGCGTCTTTCAGGAGCGCCCGCGCCGTGCGGGCATAATAGCTCCGCCACATGATCTCGACGGCGGAGAGTACTTGGGCATAACGCGATCGCAAGGTGTCGGCAGCCTTCATCGCGGCATCGAAGCTTGCAAACGCCAAAAGCGCGCTGGCGCTGGCACCCGGTGAAGGCGCCAGCTGCAGGAGCGCCTGCGTGACCACACCGAGCGTTCCTTCCGATCCGACGAATATCTGCTTGAGATCGTAGCCGGCATTGTTCTTCGGCAGTCCGCGCAGATCACTAAGGACCGTGCCGTCGGCCAGAACCACTTCGAGGCCGGCGATATTCTGCCGCATCATCCCGTAACGCAGCACCCGGCTGCCGCCGGCATTGGTCGCCACATTACCGCCAATGGTGCAGGAGCCACGCGCGCCGAGATCGACGCCGAAACGCAAGCCCTTCCGGCCGGCCCAGTCCTGCACGGCCTCGAGCTTGGCGCCGGCCCCGCACAACACTTGCCGTCGCTCGACATCGACGGGATGAAGACCGGTAAGGCGCTCGGTCGACAATGTTACCTGTCCGTCCTCGGCGCGCGTCGCATCGACTAGCCCGGTCCGCCCACCCACAGTCACTACCGGCATCTTCTCATGGCTCAACAGCGCCAGACAGCGCGCGACCTCCTCTGTCGAGCCGGGCCGCACCGTGAGATCGAAAACATGCGTCGCCCCGACGATGTCCGCCAGCGCTGATTCAATCTTCACGGCCGCGGCCCGGCAAACAGAGGACCGTCGGTGTCGATCTGGATCAGAGTGGGTTGCGCGCGCCCGAAAGACTGACGTACTTCCTCTGCCACTTCCTCGAGCGATTGCGCCTTGAGCGCCCGGCAGCCGAAGCCTTGAGCGATGGTGGTGAAGTCCGGCGTGTAGAGATCGACGCCCACCGTCGGGATGCTCGCGGCGACCATCGCGTCGCGGATTTCGCCATAAGCGCGGTTGTTCCACAGGATGATCGGCAGGCCCAGCCGGTTCTCGACGGCGGTCGTCAGTTCCTCGATCGAGTAGAGGAAGCTGCCATCGCCGACGATCGCCACGACTTGCCTGTCGGGGCATCCGATCTTGGCACCAATGGCGGCCGGCATGGCGGAACCGAGCGTGCCATAGCCATTGGGAAACAACCACCCGCCCGGCCGGCGGGACGGAAAGAAGTGATTGCCGGTGTAAGCGAGCTGGGTCGAGTCGGCGCAGATCAGCGCATCGGTATCGAGCACCTGCGCCAGCATGGTGAGCACCTGCTTGTGGTGCGCTGATTCCGCCGACCAGCCTTCCGTCAATTGGGCCTTCAATCCGCCGACAATGGCGTGACGTTCTTTCTTAAGTGATGCGGCAGCAGGCGCGATCTCCTCGGCCAGCAGAGCGCGCAGCGCCGCACCGGCATCGGAAAGCAGCGCCAGCGCCGGCAGGAAATTCATCGTGAGCTGGCGCGGATCAATGTCGATGCGGATCAGCTTGCCCGCGATCCGGTAGGCCTTGCCGGTATAAAGCAGGTCGGTCTCGCCGAGCTCGGTGCCCACAGCCAGGACGACATCGGCTTTGGCGATGGCCTCCTGCACGGGCGTGAAAGGCAGGCTCGAGCCCAAGGACAAGGGATGGCTTTCGGCGAGGATGCCCTTGCCGGTATTGGTGGTCACAACCGGAATAGCGAGGCGCTCGGCCAGCGCCAACACTTGAGGCGCGGCACTACGCGCGCCGCCGCCGGCGATGATCAAGGGCGACTTTGCTTTGGCAAGCAGCGCTGCGGCCTTGCGGATGCCTTCGGGATCGGGCGCCGGACGATGGATATCGGGGACGTCGGGACCCGGCCTGTCGGTCGTCGCCGAGAGGAGATCGCGAGGGACTTCAAGGATCACCGGTCGTGGCCGCCCCACATGCATCATCGACATGGCGCGGTGGAACACCTCGGTCACATTGGCTGTGTCGAGCAGCGTGTGGGTGAAAGCGGCGATCTGCTCCTGGACCGCCGCTTGCGACTTCGTCTCGTGCAGCGCGCCTCGGCCGACACCGAGCTCAGCCCTGAGATTGTTCGCGGCGATGACGAACATCGGCATGGAATCGGAATAGGCCTCGGCGATGCCGGTCGCCGCATTGAGAAGGCCAGGCCCGGTGATCAGCATGCAGCAGGCCGGGCGCCCGGTGGCGAAGGCATAGCCATAGGCCATGAAGGCGGCACCCTGCTCATGGCGCGGCGTGACATGGCGGATCCGGCGCTCGGGCAGCGAGCGATAGAAGTCAACCGTATGCACGCCGGGGATCGAGAAGATGGTGTCGATCCCATAGCTCTCCATGAGCCGCAGGATGGCGTCGGCAGTGGTGGTGGGCTGAGTGCCGGTCATGCTTTCACCTGCGCTTGGGTTATCACGGCCACCGCCCGGGCGATGGCGCGTGTCGCCGCGATGATGTCGCTTGTGCCGATATGCTCCTCGGGCGTATGCGCCCAGATCTCGTTGCCGGGCCCGATGCCGATGGTCGGAATGCGGGCCTCGGTCATGAAAGTGCCGTTGACGCCGAAACGCCAGGCGGCAATGCGTGGCGTGCGGCCAGTCACATCTTGAACCGCCTGCACGGCAGCTTGAGCGATCGGGCTCGTCTCGGGTGTGAACATGAGCGGGTAGTGGTTGCTGAGCTCGATCGTCCAGCTCTTGCCCTCGCTCTCGCCATAACATTTGACGAGGAGGCCGCGGATCTCGGCGAGGCATACATCCGGCCCCTCGCCCCGCACGTACCGCCGGTCGACCCGCATGCGCACCAGATCGGGGATGACCGCCGTGCCGTTGTCCGGCGACGAATGCAGCCCGGTGATCGCCACGGTGGCGGCGCCGAGCAGCGGATCGTTGCCCAGTGACTGTTCATAGGTCCTGATCGCCGTGATGAACGGCATTGCTTCATAGATTGCGCTGATGCCGTTGGAGGGCTCGGAGGCATGCGCCGTGCGGCCGAATATCCTCACATCGAACTCGACCTTGCCGCGATGTCCCAGATAGACATCGCCGCATGTCGCCTCGACAGATATACCGTAATCGGCGCGAAGGCCCCGTTGCACGACCGATTTGACGCCCTTGGGAGAATCCGTTTCCTCCTCGACATCGGCGACGATGATGACGTCACCGCCCGGAGCGAAGCCCGCCTGCTTGAGCGCCGCGACGGCAAAGATGCCGGCGACAACATTGCATTTCATGTCACAGGAGCCGCGGCCATAGATCGCCTGCCCCCCTTCGCCCCAGCGCGCGGCATCGACCAGCACCGCTGAAAAAGGATCGACCATGGCGCCCACCGGCACATGATCGAGATGGCCGTTCAGCATGACGGATGGCGCCTCGCCCGTGCCTTGCATGATGCCGATGACATTGCCATTGGCGTCGATCTCGACCTTGTCGAATTCCAGCGCCGTCATAAGATCGGCCACATATCGCGCGACCTTCGCCTCGCCGCCCGTCAGGCTTTCGATGCGCACCACATCCCGGCATGCGGCGATAAGGCGTTCCTGATCGATCACCGCATCGATGGTCTGGCCCTTGGCAACTGCACCCACGTGCTTACTCCTCTGAAAATGTATTGTGATCCGCGTGCAAGGCGGAAAAGCTCAAGCGCTCGGAACGAAGGTCTCGAGCGAGGTCATGATATGCGTCGACAGAGCCTGCGCCGCCTTGTCGGGGTCACCGCTGACGATCGCCGCCAGCAGCGGCTCATGTTCCCGGGCCACATCCATAAGATCGGAGTAACCGGCATTGTCGACCGTCAACGCCAATCGCATG
Organism: Taklimakanibacter albus; assembly: GCF_016595235.1. Taxonomy (GTDB): domain Bacteria; phylum Pseudomonadota; class Alphaproteobacteria; order Rhizobiales; family Aestuariivirgaceae; genus Taklimakanibacter; species Taklimakanibacter albus. Next base: position 135,787 of record NZ_JAENHL010000004.1, read on the forward strand.
TGATCGAAGAGAAGTCCTGCGACGCGGTCGACATAGGGATTTGCCGCCATCTTCCACAGCGCCTCGTGGAAAGCGAGCTCGGCTTCGACAAGCCCCGGCACGTCTTTGGCCTTGGCCCGCGCCATCATCTCCTTGATCAGCCCTTTCAGGAGCTCGATGTCCTCCGGCCGGTGGCGGCGGACGACCTCGCGGATGGCCAGGGTCTCCACCGCGACGCGGACGGCGTAAAGCTGGCGCACCTTCTCGGGCGTCATCTGCAGGACAGTGGTGCTGAAATGCGTCCGGCTCTCGAGCAGGCCGGCTTCCGTCAGCCGGTTGACCGCCTCGCGCACCGGCGCGCGGCTGATGCCGAGCGACTTCGCCAGCGCCGCTTCGACGATGCGCTCGCCTTGCTGGATTTCACCGGAAAGGATCCGGCCGCGCAGATCGGCATAGACCTGATCGGCCACCGTATTACGCTGGATGGTGGAGCTGTCTTTCTTGGCGGCGCCGGTCATGGATGGTGATTCCCTGGCCTCACTATATACGGTTGCGTGCTCAGCTTTGACCGTTTCTGACTGCGGCGGCGGCACGCTCCAGCGCCCCGGCGATCTCCCCGATCTGGGCTTCGGACAGGATCAACGGCGGAAACAGCTTGAGGCTCGGCGGGTCGATCTCGGCGACGCTGTGGCAGAACACGCCTTCCGCGAAGATCTGGCGATAGAGTGCGCGTGCATGCCGGCTGTTCTGAAGTTCGACGGCGATCGCCATGCCGAAACCCGACACACCTTTCAGCACATCGGCATTCCGGGCACAGACCTCCGTGAGGCGCCCGCGCAGATTCTCGCTGGCCGTCTTCACGCCAGCGAGGAATTCCGGCCGGCTGGCGACGTCGAGCACCTTGGCGGCCACCACGCAGCTGATCTCGTTACCGCCGAGGCTCGATATGTAGGAGAAGCGGTGCCCGTTCATGCAGGTCTCGTAGATCTCGGGCCGCATCATGAGCGCGCTCGCCGGGTAGAGACCGCCCGACAGGCCTTTGCCCGTGACCATCATGTCGGGTTCGATATCATAGTGCTCGCTGGCCCATAAGGTGCCGGTCCGCCCGAGCCCCGCCCGCGTCTCGTCCATGATGAAGAGGATGCCGCGCTCGCGGCACAGCCGCGTGGCGGCGCCGAGAAACTCCTGCGACGCCGGGGCAAAGGTCTCGTAGTCCATCGGTTCGACGATGAAGGCCGCGACATCGCGGGTGAGCAGCCGGTCGAGCTCGGCCACGTCGCCGTACTTTTCCAGGAAACCGCAATGCTCATCCGGCAGGTTATAGTGATCGATGATGCCTTCCTCGGGCGAGCCCGTCACGATCGCGGCAAAACCGGTATGCCCGTGATAGCCGTGGCGATAGGCCAGCATCTTGCGCCGCCCGGTGACGCGGAAGGCGAACATGGTCGCGAGATCGACCGATAGCGTCGAACACAAAGTGATGACGCTGCGCGCCAGATGCGGCTTGGGCGCGAGTTTCGCCAAGCGGTCCTGCAGGGTCAGATATTCCGCATTGGGAACCGACCAGAGTCCGGTATCGCGGCCGTCCTCCAAAGCTTTGGTCAGTACGGCGAGCACTTCTGGATGGCGGTGGCCGAGCGAATGGACGCCACCGCCCGTTCCGCAGTCGATCACCCGCCGGCTTCCTTCGATATCCCAAAGATAGGCGCCGTCGCGCTTGCCGATGACGAACTCCGCTCCCTTAGCTTTCTGCCGCTCGGCATTAGAGCGCCAGGACCGTTGGATGAAGTCGTTGAAGACCGAGGCGCTGGTCATCGGCGGGTTTTGGAGATGCATAGTCATTCGTGAATTCCCAATTTTCTTGTACGTCGCGCTTTTCAGGCGACGAGCGTGAAATGCCAGACCTTGGCGACGATCAGCCACTTGCCTTCGCTGAAGACCAGCGTGAGCTCGTCGGTGAAATGTTTCGGCAGGAACAGCTCGCGGACGCGCACATGCGCGGTGGTCGCCGTCGGCACCTCGATAGCGACGATCTCGTCCTCGCGGCGGTCGCCACGCGATTTCGGCGACACGCGCTTGCGCACGATGTCGAGATAGGCGGGAACATCCAGAATGATGGGTGTCGCGTCCGTCACCGAATAGAGGCGCGCCTCAGGATGGAAGATTTCAGCGAACAGATCGGCGTCGCCATCATAAAGCGCGTCAAAATATTTCTGGATGAGCTTGCGGATATCGTCGACCGGCGCCATGTGCGCGTCTCCTTGATCAGGCTTGTGATTTTTTGCGCCCGCGCACGACGGCAGCAAGGCAGGTCAATTCGAACATCAGATTGGCGGCATTGATGCAGGTGATGCCGGAAGGATCGAGCGACGGCACCACCTCGCAGATGTCACCGCCGATCACCTCGCGGCCGGTGAGCGCGCGAAGGATCATCTGCGCGTCGCGCATCATAATACCGCCCGGCTCCGGCACGCCGGTGCCCGGCGCGTCCTTGGGATCGAGCCCGTCGATGTCGATCGAGATATAGACCGGCAGATCGCCGACCACCTTGCCGATCTCCTCGATCACCTTGGCGCGGCCCAGAGTCTCGAACTCGTCCATGGTGATCATGCGGATGCCGGCCTTATCGCCATAGACGATATCGTCATCGCCGTAACGCGTACCGCGCAAGCCGATCTGGATGATGCGCTTGGGATCGAGAAGCCCCTCCTCGACCGCCCGGCGGACAAAGGTCGCATGGTTGTATCGGGTGCCCATGAATTCGTCGAACGTGTCGGAATGGGAATCGATCTGGATCAGACCGACGGGCCGCTCGGCGGCGATGGCGCGCAGCACCGGCAGCGGCACCGTGTGATCGCCGCCGATCGATATGGGTGCCGCGCCGACGGCATGGATGCGCCGGTAGAAGGCCTCGACGAGCTCGACACTCTTCTCGACGCTCAGCGGATGGGTCGGCGCGTCGCCGACATCGGCGATGTTGCACAGGCGGTAAGGCGCCACACCGGTGGTCGGATTGATCTGCCGGATGAGCCGCGACGCCTCGCGTACGCCGGCCGGCCCCTGTCTGGCGCCGGAGCGATAGGTGGCGCCGAGATCGAGCGGGACGCCGACCAGCGCGATATCGAGCGGTGCGGCGATCTCGCCGCGCGCCGCGCGCATGAAGGTGGCGATCTCGGCATAACGCGGCGTGACCGCGGAATCGGTTGGGTCGAAATTCCCTGGTGTCGGCACGATCTCAATTCCTCGTTCTGATGTTCGCTATGTCCTCAATGCCTGAGCAAGCTCAGCATCTGGCGACGATACTCGGTGAATTCCCGGCTCGCCACCACATCGGCCACGCGCGGTCGCGGCAGGTCGATGCGGAAATCCTCGACGATGCGCCCCGGGCCGGTGCTCATCACCAGAACCCGGTCGGCGAGATAGATCGCCTCCTCGATGTCATGGGTGACGAACAGGACGGTGGTGCGCTTGCGCGCCCAGATGTCGAGCAGAAGCTCCTGCATGCGCGAGCGCGTCTGCGCATCGAGCGCGCCGAAGGGCTCGTCCATCAGCAGCACCTTGGGCTCGAGCGCCAGCGCCCGGGCGATCGCCACCCGCTGGCGCATGCCGCCCGAAAGGACTTTCGGATATTGATCGGCATAGTCGGTGAGCCCGACGAGATCGATGAGCTCGCCGGCGACGGTGCGGACGCGCTGGGCCGGCCAGTTGTTGAGGCGCAGCCCGAATTCGACATTGCCGCGCACCGTCAGCCACGGATAGAGCGAATAATTCTGGAAGACCATGCCGCGGTCAGGACCGGGATTGGTGATCACCTGCCCGCCGACCGTGACGGTTCCGGTGCTGGCGACCGTCAGCCCGCCGATCACATTCAGCAAGGTGGACTTGCCGCAGCCGGACGGCCCGAGCAGACAGACGAAGTCGCCCTCATCGATGGCAAGATCGGTTTCGGCGAGTGCCGTACGCGGCTCGCTTTTGTGACGGGAGAATTTGACGCTGATATTTTCCGCAACGACCTGTGACATGTGCGCGCTCAATACATATAGGGGAACAGCTTGCGGTGGGCGAAGCGGAAAGCGAAATCCGTCAGCACGCCCAGAATGCCCACGCAGACGATGCCGGCGATCACCTGGTCGGTGAGCAGGAAACGCTGTGCCTGCAGGATGGCGATGCCCATGCCGCGATCGGCGCCGACGAGCTCGGCCACGATCACATAGGTCCAGGCGATGCCGACAGTGACGCGCAACGCATCGACGATGGCGGGGATGCAGGCGGGAATGAGGACGCGGAAGAACAGCTGCCGCGAGCTGGCGCCCAGCGTATAGGCGCTGTTGAGCATGTCCTTCGATACCGAGGCCGAAATATCGGCGATCAGCAAGGCGAGCGGAAAGAACGTGCCGATGAAGATGACGGAGATCTTCTGCTCTTCATTGATACCGAGCCAGATGATCATCAGCGGCACGAAGGCGCTGGCCGGCAGATAACGCGCCGTGCTGAGCAAGGGCTCGATCAAGGCGCGGAAGGCGGCGAAATTACCGACCAGCACGCCGACCGGTATCGCCAGCGCGGCGGCAAGAAAGAACCCGCTCATGACGCGGAAGGTGCTGGCCCAGATATCGACGAGGAAGCCTTCCTGCGTGATCATCGCCACCAGCCGCGAGAGAACGGCGATCGGGCTGGGCAGGAAGAAGGGCTGGATCAGCCCTCCTTCCGTCGCGATCAGCCAGGCGCCGAAAAACAGCCCGACACCCAGGAGCGACAGCGTCCACCGCGAGGCGGCCGTGAGCTCGGCGCGGGGCCTGAAGCAGTCGCCGAGCCCCCGGGCCCAGGATGGCGACCGCTTGTCCGCCCCATCCAGGGCGCCACGTGCCGGCGCCTTGGCGGAAGATTGCGGTAGATGAGGAACAAGCCCGGACATCGACATGGTCCTATTCGTCCGCGAGCTCGGCGCCGGCATTGACGACTGTATCGGCGTCGGGCGCTTTCTTGAGGACGCCGATGCGTGTGTAGAACTCGCCGGCATTCTTCACCAATTGCTTGGCCGCACTGTCGCCGCCGGTGCCGAAGAAGGCGGCATTGTCGGTGCGGTCGAAGAAGCGGACGTCTTTCCAGGTCGCCTCCAGCGCATCGGGCGTCATCTTCAGATTACGCGCGATGATTTCCTTGCCCGCAGCAGGATCGGCTTTGAGGAAGTCGATGCCCTTGTAATAGGCTTTGACGAAGGCCTGGACCTCTTTCTTGTGGTCCTTGAGATAGTCCGGATGGACCGCGATGGCGTCGACGACCACACCCGGCATCGTGCTCGTGTCGATGAGGATGCGGCCGAAATCGGTTGCGGCCGCTTTGGAGAGCCAGGGCTGCCAGGTCACCGCGGCATCGACGCGTCCGGCCACGAAAGCGGCACCCGCATCGCCCGACTTCATGTCGATGGCGTTGACATCGGCGAGCTGAAGCCCGGCCTTGTCGAGCGCCTGGGACAGGATGAACTGCGACACCGACCCCTTTTGCACCGCGACGGTGCGGCCTTTGAGATCGGAAAGCTCGGCGATCTCCTTCTTGGCGACGATGCCGTCGCCGCCATGTGACTCATCGAGAGACATGATCACGCTGAGCTTCGCGCCATTGCCGGAAAACAGCGCGAAATTATCGACCGAGGACGCGGAAGCCTCGATCTGCCCGCCTTGCATGGCGGCGATCGCATCCGATGACGCCTCGATGATCTTGAGCTCGACGTCGACCCCGGCCTCGTCGAAATAGCCCTTCTCTTTGGCGATATAGAGCGCCCCGTAACCGATCCAGGTGGAATGGGCCACGGTGAGCTTGTCCGCCGCCCCGCCGGGAACGCTTTGCCCCATGAAACTTGCTGAAACCAGGCCGGCCACCGCCAGCGTGCGCAGAAACCCTTGCATGTGTTCGCTTCTCCCTGTTCTTTTTTGACGACTGTCGCCTGTCGACAGTCGTCATAAATCACGGAATCGGCCGGTCGTCAACGCCCCGGAGCGCGGCGCTGTTGAAAACCTCTCTAGATTTGAAGGCTGGGGATGTGGCAGCGCGAAAAGTGAGGACCGGCGCGATCAAGCGCCTCCCCTGACCGGACCCCGGACTCTCACATTCTTGATTACGTCACGCCCTGGAGCGGATCACACGTCGAACGACGTCGCCGCCCGGCGCACCCCGGTGAGATGCGTGCTCAGCAAGGACTGGGCGAGATCGGCGTCGCGGTCATGCAACGCGATGGCGATCTGGCGATGCTCGCCCCAGTAGATAGCCCATTTCTCGGGCGTGAAGGATTTCTGCTTGAGCTTCGTCCATGCCCGCTCAGCCCGCACCAACGAAACACGCTGGCCGAGATCGATAAAGAACCGGTTGCAGGTGGCGGTGTAGAGGCATTCATGAAAGGCCCGATCCGCCGCTTCCGCGTCCTGCGGCGTGGATACGTCCCGGCTCCCCGCCACGATATCGCCGAGGCGCGCCAACTGCTCCTCGCTGGCTTTCACGACGATCAGCGGCGCGAGGCTCGGCTCGATCGCGGCGCGGAACTCCATGAGCTCTCCGGGCGACAGCGGCACGTCGCGTGAAGCGGACGGCTCGGTCGGCATCATCGCCGTGTCGACGACGAAGGTGCCTTTGCCGACATGCCGCGCCAGGCGCCCCTCGCGGTCGAGATCGCGCAGCACCTCGCGCACCGTCGATCGTGACAGGCCGCTGACGATGGCGATCTGGCGCTCGTTCGGCAATCGGTGGCCGGCGCGCAGGACGCCGTCGGTCAGGGCCGATTTCATGAGACGCAGGAGATCGGTACGGCCCTTCGCCCCCGCAAGGAAGCTGACATCGGGCTCCGCGTCGCTGGCATTGTCGGAATTTTGAGCTGAATCTTCCATACCAATCAATCCATTAATTCCCCACCTCTCTAGCATCATTACAAAACCTTCGTAAATGGGGCTTTACAGGTCTCGCAAAAACTATACCATTCAGACCAGACTTGCCACCTAGAACACAAAACCACAGGGAGGATATGATGAAACAAGCACGCAATGGTCGACTGGCGCTGAGCCGCAGAAGCGTCCTTCTCGGCGGCGCAGCCCTTGGCGGCGCCCTCGCCATGCCCTCGATTGTCAGGGCTGCCAATGAAGAAATCGTCTTCGCGACATGGGGCGGATCCTGGGAAGAAGCCATGCGCACGGCATGGTTCGACCCCTTCACCGCCAAGACCGGCATCAAGGTGAAGACCATCAGCGGCAATACCTACGGCAAGATCGAAGCCATGGTGAAAGCCGGCCGCACCGAATGGGACGTCGTCGAGACCCTGCCCGACTTCCAATGGGTCGGCGCCGAAAAAGGCCTGCTGGAACCGATCGACTTCTCGGTGGTCGACAAGAGCCTGGTCATGCCTGGCGAGGACATGGTGACCACCTATTCGATCCCACAGGTACTGTTCGCGGAGGTGATGACCTACAACACCAAGCTCGACCCGCCGCCGCAGGGCTGGGCCGATCTCTATGACACCAAGACCTTCCCCGGCAATCGCGTGTTCGACGGCGACGACGTCCAGGCGACGATGGAATCGGCCCTCCTCGCCGACGGTGTGGCACCGGCTTCGCTCTATCCGCTCGATGTCGACCGCGCCCTCAAGAAGCTCACCACAATCCGCGACCAGGCGATGTTCTTCGAGACCAACGCGCAAGGCGAGCAGTTCATGTCGGATGGCCAGGCCGTCATGGGGATGCTGCCCGACGGTCGCGCCATCAATATCCGCAACAATGGCGCGCCGGTGCAGATTCAGTACAACGCCACCATCATGACCTGGTCGACGATGGTGATCATCAAGGGAGCGCCCAACCTCACGGCGGCCCAGAAGTTCCTGGCCTACACGCTCACCCCCGAGGCACAGGCGGCGATCGCCATGGCCTATACCTATGGCCCGGTCGTTCCCAAGGCGCTCGACCTCATCCCGCCGGAGCGCGCCAAGATCCTCACCGGCGGCCCCGAGATGAAAGGCAAGGCCATCCTGCGCGGTGAGAAATGGTGGAGCCAGAATCTCGCGGCGGCGACGGAGAAATTCAACGCCTGGAAGCTCGGATGATGTCTTCGCCTGCGGGGTTGCGGCGCACGACACGTTCCGCAACCACCTTCTTTCTGTTGCTTCCGGGCCTGGTGGTGCTGGCCGGCATGTTTATTCTGCCGGTCGCACAACTTGTCATCGACAGCTTCTCCGATCCTGCCGGCGCCTTGGTGCATTACCAGCGCATCGCCGTCGTTCCCGTCTACCTGCTCGTCCTGGCCCGGACGTTTTTGATCAGCGCGATAACGGCGGCGCTCTGCCTGCTCCTCGGCTTCCCGATCGCCTACCGGCTCGCCCACTCCGGTCCCCGCGTCAAGGCGATCATTCTGCTCTGCATTTTTCTCTCCTTCTGGACCAATCTTCTCGTGCGCGCCTTCAGCTGGATGGTCCTGCTCAATCCCAACGGTATTTTCAGCCAGGCGCTCGCCTTCATCGGGCTCGGCGACCAGATCAAGCTTGTCTACAACACGACGGGCGTTCTCATCGGTCAGACGCAGATCCTGCTTCCCTATATGATCCTGCCGCTGGCCGCCGTGATGAGCCGCGTCGATCCGACCCTGATGAACGCGGCCAGAAGCCTCGGCGCGTCACCGACCAGAGCTTTCCTCGCGGTCTATATTCCGCTGGTGAAATCGGGCGCGCTCGCCGGATCGGTGCTGGTCTTCGCCCTGAGCCTCGGATCCTTCGTCATCCCGGCGCTGCTCGGCGGCCCGCGCGACATGTTTCTGGCCCAATTGATCGAGTTCAACATCAACAATACGCTCAATCTGCCCTTCGCCTCGGCGCTGGCGACGGTGCTGCTCGCGGCGACGATCGTTCTCTATTGGATCGGCGACCGCTGGTTCGGCCTCGGTCAAGTGTGGGGCGGACGATGACCGGCAGCCGCCTTGCCTCCTTTGCGACATCGGCGACGACGGCCCTTGTCTGCGTTCTCCTGCTGCTGCCGACCATCGCGGTGATGCCTTTGTCGATCACCGAAACCAATTTCGTGACCTTCCCGCCGCGTGGCTTCTCGCTCAGATGGTATGAAACGCTGTTCACATCCGACGCCTGGCGCGGCGCCATGGTGACGAGCTTCATCACCGCGGCCTTGACCACGGCGGTCGCGACCCCGATCGGCACGATGATGGCGCTCGGCCTCGCCCGCCTCAAGGGCCGCTGGGTCGGCATCGGAAACGTGTTCATCCTGCTGCCGATCATCGTGCCGACCATCGTCACCGGCGTCGCTCTTTATGGCCTGCTGGCGCGGCTAGGGCTCATCGGGACGATACCGGGTCTCGTGCTCGGCCATTCGGTGCTCGCTTTGCCCTTCGTCGTCATCAATGTCGCCGCGGTGCTGCAGAAGTTCGACCGGCGGATCGAACAAGCGGCCCGCAGCCTGGGCGCCTCGCCTTTGACCGCCTTCCGGCTGGTGACCTTGCCCAATCTGTTGCCCGGTGTCGCCGCGGGTGCGCTGTTCGCCTTCCTGACCAGCTTCGATGATTTCGTCATCGCCCTCTTCCTCGCCGGCATCGGCGCGGTAACGCTCCCGGTCCAGATGTGGAGCGGCATTCGTTTCGAGATCAGCCCGGCCGTTGCCGCCGCATCGACGGTGCTTTTGTTCATGTCCTGCCTTCTGCTGGCCCTGCAATGGTGGGTGAAAAGGAGATAAAATCATGTCGATCACCCCGCCCGCCATTCCCGCCCAGGAATTCGCCGACCGCCGCGCCCGCGCCGTCAAGGCGGCGCAAGCCGCCGGTCTCGATGCCCTGCTCGTCTGCTCACGCGGCGGCGGCACCGTCGACCGTTTCGCCGACGTGATGTATCTGACGAATTTCTACACGTCCTTCCCCTATACGCCCGACCACCAGGACGCCTGGTCGGGACGAGCCCATTCCTTCCTCGTACTGCCGGTCAACGGCTCGCCCCGCCTCATCATCGACATTCCCAAACGCGCCGACGTGCATCTGGCCGACAAGGACGTCGTCTATACCGACTTCGTCATCGAGGCGACGATCGAAGCGTTGCGCGAAGCGGGCCTCGGCAACGCCAAGGTTGGCCTCGTCGGCGAGGATGTCATGCCGGTGAGCTTCCACCGGGCGATCACCACCGCCTTGCCGGGCATCGTCTTCACACCCGCCGATGCGATCCTGACGGCGATGCGCCGCATCAAGTCGCCGGCGGAGATCGCTCTGCTGCGCCATGCCTCGGTGGTCGGCTCGCGCATGATGGACAAGATGATGGCGGCGGTCGTCCCCGGCGCCTCGCATGGAGACATTGTCGCGGCCGGCATGCAGAGCCTGCTGCCCGCGGGCGGCATGCTCTACAACTCCTTCATGGCTTCGGGCCGTGGCGGTGACAATCCCAAGATCGTGCGCCAGGCCTTCCCGACCTGGGGCTCACCTGAGCGTCTCGAGGCCGGCGACTGGTTCAGGGCCGGCATCTCCGGCGTCGTCGGCGGTTACATATTCGACCTGTCGCGCTCCAAGGCGGTCGGTGGCTCGACCACCAACCGCCAGATCAGCCTGTTCGAGGCGGCGATCTCCTGCGTCGAGGCCGGCATCGAGGCCATCAGGCCCGGCGCCACCGCCGGCGACCTCGCCACGGCGGGCCTCGGCCGCCAGCGCGAGCTCGGCTTCGAGATCAAAGGCGTCTTCTCCGGTCTCGGCCACGGCATCGGTCTCGGCTGGGATGCGCCCTGGCTCACCCCCGGCGAGCCGACGCCGATCACCCCCGGCATGGTCCTGTGCTTCGAGCGCACCGTGGAGCAGGATGGCTATGTCGGCGATTTCGAGGAGACGGTGCTCGTGACCGAGACCGGAATCGAAATGCTGACCGATGCGACCAAGAGGAACTATTGAGATGCCACGCGGCGCCGCTATCGAAATTCGGGATCTCACCAAACGTTATGGCGACGTGAAGGCGATCGACGCCGTGTCGCTCACGGTTGCCGAGGGAGAGTTCGTGACACTGCTCGGGCTCAGCGGCTCGGGGAAGTCCACGACCCTGATGGCGGTCGCCGGTTTCGTCGATCCGGATGGCGGCGCGATCGCGATCTCCGGCAGCGACGTGACCACACTGCCGCCGGAGAAGCGCAATCTCGGTGTGGTGTTCCAGAACTACGCTCTGTTCCCGCATCTGAACGTCTTCGACAATATCGCTTTCCCGCTGCGCATGCGCCGCCATGCCGAGAGCGAGATCGACACCCAGGTTCGCCGTGTCCTCGACCTCGTCTCGCTGCGTGACCTGAGCGCAAGGCGCATCACAGAGCTTTCCGGCGGACAGCAGCAACGTGTGGCGCTGGCACGCGCCCTCGTCTTCTCCCCGCCGGTCCTGTTGATGGACGAGCCGCTCGGCGCCCTCGACCGCCAATTGCGCGAGCAGCTGCAGATCGAGATCCGCCGCATCCACCGCCAGCTCGGCGTGACCGTCCTTTATGTGACGCACGACCAGGAAGAAGCGCTGTCGATGTCCGATCGCATCGCCATCATGGCGGACGGGCGGATCCAGCAGCTCGGCACGCCGCATGAAGTTTACATGCAGCCTTCCAACCGCTTCGTGGCCGGCTTCTTCGGGGAATCGAACTTCCTCGATGTGGCCGTCGAGCGCGCCGGCGACAATCCCGTCCTGCGGCCCAAGGGCCTGCGCGACATCACGCTTCACGCCGCCTTGCGCCGGCCTCTCTCGGGTGACCGTTTTCTCGCCATGGTGCGGCCGGAAGCCATCGAGATCGGCGACAGCCGCGATCCCGCTTTCGAGAACAATCTGCCGGGCACCGTCGAGCAGCAGGACTTTCTCGGCGCGACGCAGCGCCTGACGGTCAAGACGGGCGCCGGCAGTGTTGCCGTCCGCATGAGCCGGCTCGCCAATGCCGCGGCGCTGCCGGCCGGGGCGCCGGTCTGGCTCAAATGGCGCGCCGGCGAAACGGCGGTCTTCGATGCACAGGACTGAGGCCGGCGCAGATTCATTCTGGGCGGCAAGCGCGCGAACCCCGGCTTTTGTGGGTGACGCCTTGCAGGGCGACCGCGTCGTCGACGTCGCCATTGTCGGTGGCGGCTTCACCGGGCTTTCCACCGCGCTGCATCTCGCCGAGGCGGGGCGCAGCGTGGCGGTGCTCGAGGCCAGGGACATCGGCTATGGCGCCAGCGGCCGCAATGGCGGGCAAGTCAATCCCGGCCTCAAATATGAAGAAGCGGCGCTCATAAAAAAGTTCGGCCCGCAAGGCAGCGCCTTCTACCGCCTCGGCCAGGAGGCGCCTGATTTTCTCGTCGGCCTCGTCAAGCGTCTCGGCCTCGACTGCGATCTGCGCCGCCCCGGCCTCATCCGTCTGGCGCATAATGAGCGGGCTCTCGCAACGCTGCGCGCGGCCCAGGCCGACTTCATCGGCCGCGGCCTGCCGATCACGCCGCTCGAACTCAAGGATATAGAGGCGCTCGTCGGCACCGACCGCTATCCCGGCGGCTGGATCGATGCGCGCGGCGCCAATGTCCACCCGCTCGACCTCGTCCGGGAACTGGCACGCGCCACAGCGGCGGCCGGCGCCCTGATCTTCCCGCATAGCCCCGCCGTCCGTCTTGCCCGCCGGAATGATGGCTGGAGCGTCGCGACACAATCAGGTTCTCTCCAGGCGCGCAGCGTCGTGGTCGCCACCAATGGTTATTCGGACGGGCTCGTGCCGGGACTCGCGGCCTCGTTGCTTCCGGTCAACAGCTTCCAGATCGCCACGGCGCCGCTCGATGAGGCGCGCGCCCGCCGGATTCTCCCGCAAGCTCATACGGTCTATGACAGCCGCCGGCTGATCCTGTATTTCCGCCGCAGCGCCGACGGGCGGGTGATCCTGGGCGGGCGCTCCTCCTTCAGCTCCAGCCGCGGGCTCGGCGCCAGGCGTGCCGATTATTCGGTGCTGGAACGTGTGCTGACCGGAATCTTTCCCGATCTCGCCGGCGTGCCCATCGCCCATCGCTGGACCGGCCTCGTCTGCATCACCATGGATTTCCTGCCGCATTATCATGAGCCCGAGGACGGGCTGCATGTCGTGCTGGGCTTCAACGGCCGCGGCGTCGCCCTCTCGCATCGCGCTGGCGCCTGGATGGCGAACCATCTCCTTGGCCGTCCGGACAGCGGCGCCATGCCGCGCACACCCATAAGGCCGGTGCCCTTCCATGCCTGGCGCGAGCCCTTGCTCAACGTGGCCATGCAGTGGAACCATCTGCTCGACAGATTCGGCCGCTAGGGGAAAAATGGGCAAACTTGCCCGGCCTGCCGATCCTTACTATATGACTGGCCATGACTTATGTGACCGCCCATGAAGGCACCGAAGGCCGCACCGGCCAGATCAAGCTGCACGGCCCGGAAGGCTTTGCCGCCATGCGCAAGGCCGGCCGGCTGACCGCCGAGGCCCTCGATCTCCTGGTTCCGCTCGTCAAGCCGGGCATTGCCACCGAGACGCTCGACGTGGCGATCGCCGAATTCGCCCGTGACAACAAAGCGGTTCCCGCCTCGCTCAATTACCGCGGCTTTCCGAAGTCGATCTGCACCTCGATCAACCACGTCGTCTGCCATGGCATTCCCAATGACAAGCCGCTGCGCGAGGGAGATGTCGTCAATATCGACGTCACTTTGATCGTCGATGGCTGGCATGGCGATGCGAGCCGCATGTACAAGGTCGGCGAGGTCAACCGCAAAGCCGAGCGGCTGATGGAAGTCACCTATGAAAGCCTGATGCGCGGCATCGGCGCGGTGAAGCCCGGCAACAAGACCGGCGATATCGGTCATGCCATCCAGACCTATGCGGAAGGCGAACGTTGCTCGGTGGTGCGCGACTTCTGCGGCCACGGTCTTGGCCGCCAGTTCCACGACCATCCCAATATCCTCCATTACGGCCGCGCCGGCGAAGGCGTCGCCCTCAAGGCCGGCATGTTCTTCACCATCGAGCCGATGATCAATCTCGGCCGCCCGCATGTGAAGATCCTGAGCGACGGCTGGACCGCGGTGACCCGCGACCGTTCACTCTCGGCCCAGTTCGAGCATACGATCGGCGTCACCGAAACGGGTTGCGAGATCTTCACTCTGTCGCCCAAGGGGCTCGACTACCCGCCTGCTGCTCAAAACTGACGCCCCGGCGTCCTTGCCGAACGCACTTGTTCATGATACGTTCCGCCGATCATGGGCGCGAAATCCAGCGATAGTTCTGGCTCTCTCGACGAAGTCGGGTTCAGCCTAGGGTGCGACGGAACCGTCGCGGAACTCCTCGAATTGCCTCGGGATTTGCGCTCGTCGCGGTCGCAGAATATCGTCGGCACCGCCAGGCAGATCGAGAAGCCTCACCATCTGGGTCACCGCGAGCGGCTACGCCAGCGTTTCCGGCAAGGCGGCGCCGATGCCCTGCCCGATTACGAACTGCTCGAGCTCCTGCTCTTCCGCGCTCTGCCGCGCCAGGACGTGAAGCCGCTCGCCAAGGCGCTCATCGCCCGCTTCGGCAGCTTCGCGGAAGTCGTCGCCGCCAATCCCGAACGTCTGAAAGAAGTGCCGGGTGTCGGCGAGGCGGTGGTGACCGAGCTGCTGATCACCCACGCGGCGGCGCAACGCGTCACCAAAGGCGAGATCAACCGGCGCACTTTGCTCGCCTCGTGGAATGCCGTCATCGATTATTGCCGCGCCGCCATGGCCTTCGCCGAGCGCGAGCAGTTCCGCATTCTCTTTCTCGACAAGAAGAACGGCCTCATCGCCGATGAAGTCCAGGGTGAAGGCACCGTCGATCACACACCGGTCTATCCGCGCGAGGTGATGAAACGCGCTCTCGAACTGTCGGCGAGCGCCATCATCCTGGTGCACAACCATCCCTCCGGCGACACGACGCCGTCGATCGCCGATATCGACATGACGCGCAAGCTGATCGAGGCCGGCGACAGGCTCGCCATCAAGGTGCATGACCACATCATCGTCGGCCGCAATGGTCATGCGAGCTTCCGCAGCCTGAAGCTGATCTGAGCGTTGACGGCCCGATATGCCGCATGCTACTCGGCCGGCGCGCAATCCACCCAGAATAAGGGAATTGTTGATGCCGGAGCTTGTGACCACCCGCTGATCGTCTCGACTGATCGAGACATCTAACCGCACCATTTCGCCAGGCGCGCTGCGCCGGCACTGAAATGCTGCGCGGGTGTTTTCCATTCACAGGCTAATTTCATGAACATCTCACGCGGCGAGCAGCGTGTTCTGCACGTCCTCGCGCAAGGCGGATATATCCGTCATCAACGGGCCGATACCGGCCGTATCCTCGAAGTCCTCTGCTTCACCCGCGACGGTCACGTGCTGACCGATTGCACGCTCGAGGTCTTCGGCAAGCTCCGGCGCAAGCGCCTGATCGAATCCCGGGAATCGAGCCCCTATCGGATCTCCGAAAAGGGCCGTCGCTCGGTGCGCGGCCAACTCGATAATCGTTAAAGGAAGAGAACCATGAACTTCACAATCCGTCCCGAGCGTCCCGCAGACATGCTGATCATACGGCAGCTCACCGACGCAGCCTTCAAAGGCGCCGACTACAGCAGCGGCACGGAAGGCGCCATCATCGGCGCCCTGCGCGCGGCCGATGCGCTGTCCGTGTCTCTCGTCGCAACCATCGACGAAGCGGTAGTGGGCCATGTCGCCTTCTCGGCCGTCACCATCGACGGTGCTGATATCGGCTGGTTCGGCCTCGGTCCTGTCTCGGTCCGGCCCGATCTTCAAGCGAAGGGCATCGGAGGCGCCCTGATCCGTGAAGGACTGAAGCGTCTCAGAAGCGCTGGCGCCAAGGGATGTATTGTCTTGGGTGATCCCACCTACTACCGGCGTTTCGGGTTCGAGCATGATCCGGCTCTCACCTATGACGGGGCTCCGCCTGAATATTTCATGCGGCTGTCGCTTGACGGCTCGAAGGTTTCGGGAGCCGCTGCCTATCACCCGGCCTTCTCAGCCCCCTGACGATGAGAGGGTGATCCCGCGCAAGCGCGGATCACCCCTTTCGCGGCCTTGCCTTGCGAGACTGTCCGGCAAGCCGGACAATGAGTTCCGATGGCCAAGCTACCGGCTTCGGTCGTATCAGGCTATCCAGAGTGTGGACATCCACGACACTTCGGCAGGCACATGACGACAAATCCAAGCTGGCTCCTCAAGCGCTTTCCCACCGGAATGCCGGGCCCCGACGACTTCACATTGGAGGATCGCCCCATCCCGGCGGGCCGGCCCGGCGAGTTGCTGGTCAGGACGCTTTGGCTGTCGGTCGATCCCTATATGCGCGGCCGCATCAGTCCCGCGAAAAACTACGCGGCCGGCGTGCAGATCGGCGATCTCATGCGCGGTGGCGGCGTCGGCGAGGTCGTGGCCTCCGAGTCACCGCTTTTCAAGGCCGGAGACATCGTCCAGGCCGACGATTTCGGCTGGCAGCCTTACACGACCATATCCGCGGCAGGCGCCATCCGCCTCGACCCGGCAGAGGCACCGGTTCAGACGTCCCTCGGCTGCCTGGGTATGCCGGGCCTGACCGCCTATTTCTCGCTGTTGAAGACCGGCCGGCCCAAGGAAGGTGAAACCGTTCTGATCTCGGCGGCGTCAGGTGCCGTCGGCCAGATCGCCGGCCAGATTGCGCGCCTCAAGGGATTTGATCCCGTCGCGGTCGCCGGCAGCGATGCAAAGCTCGAATGGTGCAAGAGCATCGGCTATCGGACCGGTATCAATCACCGATCGGCAGCGGACATGGTCGAAGCGGTGGCCCTCGCCTGCCCGCGCGGCGTCGATGTGTTCATCGACAACACCGCCGGGCCCATTCACGATGCGGCGATGCAGAATATCAACCTGTTCGGCCGGGTCGTCATCGTCGGAACGGTCTCCCTCGCCGACCGCTTCGGCCAGCCCGATATCGGGCTCAGGCACCTGCGCCGCATCCTCGTCTCGCGTGTCCGCATCGAAGGTTTTCTCCTCGACGATTTCGCCGCCGACTATGCGGCGGCCCGAGCTGAGCTTCTGGACTGGCACAGGCGTGGTCTTCTCGAGACGCGTGAGGATGTTTCGAACGGCATCGCGACGGTTCCCCAGGCCTTCGTGCGCATGTTAAAAGGCGAGAACTTCGGCAAGCAGCTGGTCAAGCTCTAGCGGCGGACGTTTTGGAAAACATCGACGATATGATCCTCTTTGCCGAGGTGGCCGACTGCGGCAGCTTCACCAAAGCGGGCGTTCGCCTCGGCATTCCGAAATCCACGATCAGCCAGCGTATTTCGCAGCTCGAGGCACGGCTCGGGCTGCGTCTGCTCAACCGCTCGACCCGCAATGTCACCCTGACGGGCAGCGGCCAGGTCTATGTGGAACATTGTCGCCGCATCCGGGCCGAAGCGGCGCTTGCCACGATGGCCATGTCCAATCTGAAGGACCAGCCGGTCGGCGCGCTGCGGATCACCTGTCCGGAAGTGACCGCCAGCTACTTCATGCCCGGCTTTCTGCGGGACTTTTCGGCCCAGTTCCCCAGGATCGAGATCGAAGTGCTGGCCACCAACGAAAACCTCGACATCATCCAGGAGCGTATCGATTTCGCCTTCCGCGTCGGTTCCGTGTCGGGCCAGGACTTCATCGTCCGCACCATTTCCTCGATCAAGCGCATTCCCGTCGCATCGCCGGATTATCTCAATTCTGCCGCGCCGGTCACACAACCGGATGACCTGCTTCATCACCGCTGCCTGATCCACGCCGCGCATCCCGAATGGAGCTTCACGAAGGATGATGCGCGATCGGCGTTTCATCCGCCTGCCGCTATAAAAAGCGACTCGATGGGTTTCCTCCTGCAGGCGAGCGTCGCCGGCTCCGGGATAGCTTTGCTGCCGGCCTATATCAGCGCGTCCTTCAGAGCCGCCGGCGCGCTGATCGAGCTGCTGCCGGACTGGCAGGTGCCGGCGCACCAGATGAGTCTGATCTTTCCCAACCGGGACAATCACTCGAAAGCGCAATCGGCCTTTCGCGCCTATGTCGAGGCCTGTGACTTTTCACGCCTGTCGTCCACCTTCTGAAGGCTCCGCGCCGCCGTGACGATGCCGATGAGCGGCGCCAGCGCGAAGACGGCAAAAAGCCAGAAGGCGGCGCTCTGCGTGCCGGGGATGCCGCCCGGCGCGGTGAGGCCGGCGAGATTGACCACCATGCCGGCGAGCGCCGCGCCGAGAGCGGTGGCGAACAGCTGCACGGTGGTGATCGCCGCCGAAGCGAGGTCCTGCTCGTCCCGGGGAGCGGCGTGCAGGATGCGGGTCAGAAGATGCGGCCAGCTGATGCCGACACCACCGCCCACCAGCAGGAAGGCGACGGAGAGCGGCGCCAGCACCTGCCATTCGCCTCGGCTCGCCGGCGGCATCAAAAGCGCCAGCAGGACCATGCCGGCAAGCGTCAGCATCGGCGCCAGGCGTACCGCCTTTTCGGCACGCCGCCCCTGATTGCCCGAGCTCAGGATCGATCCCAAGGTCCACCCGACCGATGTGATGACGGCAAGATACCCGGCAAGCAGCGGAGTCTGCGCATGCAGCACCTGCAGGAACAAAGGAATGAACATCTCGCTCGTCGTCACCGTGATGGCGAGGAGCGACATGGTGAGGAACAGCATGCAGATAGGTGCCGCGAGGCTGAAGGCGCCGCGCGGCAGGAGACGCGTTTGCGCCCTGCCCTCGACGACGATCAGCACCGCCACCAGGACCAGCGCCGCGGCGATACCGGCGATGTTCCAGACGAGCAGCGGCGAGACGCTGCCGACCGACACGACAAAGACGGCGAGAACGAGAAGCCCGAGCTGCGGCAGGGCCAGCGGAGAATGTTCATCCGTATCCGGATTTTTTCGGGGGAGAATGGCAAGCGCCAGGCCGGCGAACAGGATCGTCGCCGGCAACATCGTCCAGAACGCGGCCCGCCAGCTGCCGAGCTCGGCGAAGGTGCCGCCGATGGCGGGACCGGCAAGCGTCGCCACGCCCCACATGGCGGAAACGATCGCCATGGCGCGCGGCCACAGGGCCTCGGCAAAAACCAGCCGGATCATGGAATAAGCGAGCGCGAACAGAAATCCACCGCCTAGCCCTTGCACGAAGCGCCCGGCCAGAAGCACCGGCATGCCGGGCGCCACGGCGCAGATGAGCGTTCCCAGGCCGAAGAGGCCGGCCGCAACCGCATAAGCGACGCGCGGACCGACCAGGCCCAGAAGCTTCGCCGAGAGCACCGAGCCGATGATCGAGGCGACGATGAACAGCGTCGTGTTCCAGGCATAATAATCGAGACCGCCGATATCGGCGACGACCGACGGCAGGATCGTGGTCGCGACAAACACATTGATGGCGTGCAGCGCCACCCCGCCGGCCAGGGCCAGCGAGCGCACACCATTGCCGCCGGAGAGCAAAGCGCTCCAGCCGATTCGTCGATCCGTCATGCGCGAGCCCCGATTCAGTTGGGGCGTCTTTAGCCCAGAAGAGCTCGCTTCCACCAATGCATTGTCAGTCGGCCGGGCATGCTCTCGCTTGCGGTCTCATGGCGCGATCTGCTGCTGCAATCGGCGCAGGCTCCGGCCAAAGACGGCCTTGTCGTCGAGCGCCCGCGCCAGCGTGAGCGCCCCCTGTATGCCGATCACCACGTCCTCGGCCACAGGCCTAGCCAGGCGCGCTTCCATGCCGGAACGGATCAGCGCCCCTTCCAGCGCCATTACCCAGCGTTTGAAATACCCCCGGATGGCGCCGGCGAAACGGTCGCGTGTCTCGTCCAGCGCGAAAGCGCCGATGAGACAGACGCGGCGGCCGGACTGGAAATAGCCATCGACCGACTTCCACATGCGGGCGATCGCCTCGCGGGGCTCGCCTCGCTCCAAGGGCTCGAAGACTTCGCGCACGAACCAGCCATCGACATGGGCGAGGATCTCGGCCGCCATCTCTTCCTTGCCGCCCGGAAAGAAGTGATAGAGGCTGCCTTTCGAAAGCCCGGTGCGCGCCGTGATGGCGCTGAGAGACGCGCCCTCATATCCCAGCTCGCGAAACACTTCCGCGACGAGCGGGATCACATCGGCTTTTTCGAAAACCTCGCGCATCTAAAGCCCCAGGTCTGAGAGACCCGGATGATCGTCGGGCCGGCGTCCGAGCGGCCAGTGGAATCTGCGGCCGCTTTCCTTGATCGGCATGTCGTTGATCGAAGCGAAGCGGCGCTGCATCAGGCCGGAGGCGGCGAATTCCCAATTCTCATTACCGTAGGAGCGGAACCAGTGGCCGTTGTCATCGTGCCACTCATAAGCGAAACGCACCGCGATGCGGTTGCCGGCGAAGGTCCACAGTTCCTTGATCAGCCGGTAATCGAGCTCGCGCGCCCATTTGCGGGTGAGGAATTCGACGATCTGGGGACGCCCGACCGGGAATTCGGCGCGGTTCCGCCACTGGCTGTCTTCCGTATAGACGAGCGAAACGCGCGCCGGATCGCGGCTGTTCCAGCCGTCCTCGGCCATGCGGACCTTGGCGGTGGCGGTTTCGAGGGTGAAGGGAGGCACCAGAGCTGCGGCCATGTCGATCTCCTATTAGACCTTTTAACTCACTCTAAACCGATCGGTTTACAGATGCAAGCAGGACCGTTGAACCCACTTCTTTTTATGTGTAGACAATAACCGAACTCGCTTTTTCATCCGGATTCTCCCGAATGCCCGCCAAGCCTGCCCGCAAGAAGGCCGAACCGACCCTCGCCCTCGACGGCAACGGCCCGATCTACAAACAGATCGAGCGCGCCGTGCGCGGCGAGATCCTGAGTGGCCGCTGGCCGCCCGGCCACCGCATCCCTCCCGAGCACACGCTGCTGCAATGGTTCTCGACCACGCGCGCGACGGTCAGCAAGGCGCTCACCAAAATGACCGAAGCGGGCTTGCTGGAGCGCCGCCGTAAGCAAGGCACGATCGTCGCGCAGTCGACGGAATCGCATGCCGTCATCGGCTTCCTCGACATCCGCAAGGAGATCGAGGCGAAAGGACGCGAATACAGCTACCGGGTGCTGCGCTCGGCGAAGATCGTCGCCGGCCCCAAGACCGCCGCCTGGCCGGAAGTGCCGGCCGGCACGCCGATCCTGCATCTGCAGGCCGTCCATAGCGGTTTCGGCAAGCCGGAGGTCCTCGAGGAGCGCTTCATCAATCTCGAGGCGGCGCCTGATGCCGTCCATGCCGACTTCGAGGCCGAGACACCGAATATCTGGCTGCTGGCGCGCCTGCCCTGCACGCGCCTGCGCCATTCGATCAAGGCCGAGATCGCCACCGCCGAACAGGCCCAGCAATTGCAGATTCCCGCCAATGGGCCCTTGCTGGTATCCCGCCGCCGCACCTGGGCAGACGCCCTGCCCGTCACCTGCGTCAAGCTTGTCTATCCGGGCGAGCGCAATGAATTCGTCGGCGAGTTCAATCCGCTGGAGTCATAAGGCGATGAGCGAGCTGGCGCGCCACAACCGCAGAAGGGTGATCGACCTCATCGGCGCCGCCGACCGGCTCATCATCGCCACGACACCCGAGCATGTCTTCTATTGCAGCGGCTACCGCAGCATGAGCTACGACACCGATCCCGCGACCCGCATGGCGGTGGTCTTCGATGCGGACCACGGCATTCTCATCGGCCATAAGGCGGATCACTGGGCCGCCGTCGAAGCAATGGGCGAGGACCTCGAGTATTTCGCTTATGGCACGTTCTTCTTCGACGAGCGCGACGTGGCGCCAACAGTGGGGTTCAAGACCTACGACGAAGCGCTTCTCGCCGCCATTCGGCAACTCTCAGGCGGTAAACGCGGCATCTTCCATGATCGCGCATCGGACGATCTGCTGAAAGTTTTTAGCGACACTCTCAGCGGCACCGACGGCTCGGCCGTCTTCCGTCGCGCCCGCGCGGTCAAAAACGAGCTCGAGATCGACCTCATGCGCAAAGCCTCCGCTTTGACCGAACGGGCTTTGGCACGAGCCCTCAAGGAAGCCCGCGCCGGCATGAGCGAAGCCGATCTTACCGCCATCATCTCGTCCGAAATGATCATCGAGGGCGCCCAACCCGGCTTCGTCGTCGTCACCGCGGGCGAGCGCAGCGCGCTGGCCGATGCCTATTCGACGACCAGGCGGTTGCTCGGCCATGACATCGTGCGCATCGATGTCGGCTGCCGGTTCAACGGCTACTGGTCCGATACCGCGCGCAGCGCCTTTGTCGGCGAGCCACGCCCGGATGCGCTCGCCGCCTTCACGGCGACGGCAGCCGGCCAGGATGTCGGCCGGAAGCTGGTCAAGCCCGGCATATCGACGGATATCGTGTTCCGCGAAACCGTCGCCACGGTGCGCACGTCCGGCCTCCCCGATTACCAGCGTCATCATGTGGGCCACGGCCTCGGCCTCGAGTCGCATGAATATCCGACGATCTCCGCCGCCAACAATGTGACCCTCGAGCCCGGCATGGTGCTCTGCATCGAGGCGCCCTATTACCGGCCGGGCTGGGGTGGCGTGATGACCGAGGATACGATGGTCGTCACGGCGGAAGGTGCCGAATTCTTCACCCATCTTTCCCACGCGCCGATCATCATTGCCGCCTGACGCAGTTCGCCGGCTTCTTCCGCCCTCACCCTGAGGTGCGAACGCAGCGAGCCTCGAAGGGTGTGCTTCAGCAGCGACACTCTATCCTGATGGGCGCTTCGAGGCCCGCCTTCGGCGGGCACCTCAGCGTGAGGGATGTTGACTACCCCCGGTCAAGAATGGTGAAGGACGCCTCGACGAAACGGTCGACCTCCTCGATGCTGTTCGACAGGCTCGGCGACACATGTATGCCCTTAAGCGACCGGTCTTCCTCGACCTCGAAGGCCAGCACATGGATCTTGAATTCATCGAACAGCGCCTTGGTGAAGGCGGCGTTCTCCATGCCTTCGACCGTGAAGGCGCCGAAGCCGGTGCCGGGCTTCGCCTCGATATCGGTGAGGATGCGGACCCGTTCATGGGCGCTGAGCGGAACGACCCAGCGCTCGCGCATATAGCGCAGACGGGCCGACTTCTCCTCCTGGCCGATACCGCGATTGAAGTCGATCGCATCCGGTATCGCGGCCGGCAAGGCCTTGAACACCGACCCCACTTCCTCGAACTTCTCGATCGACGACGCCGGCTTGTTCGACCAGCTCGCCCATAGCGGCCAGACATCGGCGATCCGCTCGCGCCGGACATAGAGGAAGCCGGTGCCGCGCGGCCCGAACATCCATTTATGCAGGCAGGCCGCGAAGGCGTCGCAGCCGAGCTCGTCCAAGCTCAGGCAGATATGGCCCGCCGAATGGGCGCCATCGACAAAGGTGAAGATGCCCTTGCTGCGCGCCAGTGCCGCGATCTTGGCCGCCGGCAGGACCTGGCCGCTCCGCGCCACGACATGCGGGAAGGTGATGAGACGCGTACGATCGCTGATCAGCCTGGAGAATGCCGCCACGACCTCATCGTCGCTGGCGCGGCCAAAGGGAATGTCGGCGAGCTTGACCACGATGCCCTCGCGCTCGGCGCGCTGGCGCAGGATGGCGAGATTGGAGTCGTAGCAATATTTGGTGGCGATGACTTCGTCCCCGGCCTTCAGCGTCAGCCCGTTGAGGACGGTGGCGATGCCTTCCATCGCATTGCGATTGAGTGCGATCTCATCGTCGCCGGCGCCGAAATAGTCGGCCAGGAGCTTGCGGATCCGCGGCGACGACCCGCTTTCCTTCAACTCCCGGAACGGCTCATGCACATCGAGCTCATAAGAGAGCGACAGATCGACCAATGACCGGACCCGGTCGCGCACCTGCGCCGGCGCCGCCCCGCGCCGCGTATTGACGAGCTGCGTATGCGTATACATGGGCTTCATCAGCGCCCGCACCGAGCTCCAATAGGTTTCGTCATCCGGCGCCTTCTTCAAGACGGTGACGGCAGTGGCGACATCATTCTTCAGCAACATGTGAAGGCTCCCGGAATAGTCGAAAAAGATTCAATGGACCTTGGGGGCGATGACCTCGCCGCGATGGACCTGCTCGGCGATGACGCAGGCGGCACTGTGGCCCGAGGACAGCGCCACCGTCTCGGGCTCGTTCACGGCGCAGATTGCCATCGCCTGCGGGCAACGGGTGCGGAACCGGCAACCCGAGGGCGGATTGGTCGGGCTCGGAATGTCGCCCTTGAGCACCGGCGCTTCGCGCAGGGCCTCGATACGGGGATCGGCGCTCGGCACCGAGGCGAGCAGCGCCGACGTATAGGGATGACCTGGGCGCGCATAGACATCGAGCGAGCTGCCACCCTCGATGACCTTCCCGAGATACATGACATAGACGCGCGAGGCGGCCTGGCGCACCAAAGCGAGGTCATGCGCGATGAACAGGCAGGCGACCCCCAGCTCCTTCTGCAAGGTCAGGAACAGGTTCATGACCTGCGCCCGGATCGAGAGATCGAGCGCGCTCACCGGCTCGTCGCAGATGAGGACCCGCGGCTCGACCGCCAGCGAGCGTGCGATGGCGACACGCTGGCGCTGCCCGCCCGACAGCTCGCGCGGATAACGCTCGGCGAGCACGGCCGGCAGGCCCACCTGATCGAGAAGCTCGAGAATGCGCCGGCGCTGTTCCGTGCGGTCGGCGACGCCATGGATGATCAAGGCCTCGGTGATGGCTTCGCCGATCGTCTGCCGGTCATTGAGCGAGGCATAAGGATCCTGGAAGACATATTGGATGGCGCGCCGTGTCTCGCGCAATTTGCGGCCGCCGAGCGTGCCGAGATCGACACCGTCGAGCAGCACACGCCCGCTTTGCGGCTTCTCGAGCCCGACGATCGAGCGGCCGAGGGTCGACTTTCCGCAGCCCGATTCACCGACGAGCCCGACGATCTCGCCGGGATTGAGATGGATACTGACGCCGTCGACCGCCTTGACCCATTTGCCGCGTTCGACGCTTTTGAAACGGGTGACGAGATTTTCGACTTTGAGCAAAGCTGTATCAGCCGGCATGGAGAGCCTCGCTGGAACGGTTCACGATGGGACAGGCGGCGAGCACATGGCGATCGGCGGTCGGCGCCAGAAGCGGCCGCGCAGTTTCACAAGTCGGAACCGCATGGCGGCAACGCTCGACAAAGGCACAGCCCGGAATGGGCGCGCCCAGTACCGGCGGCATGCCCGGCAGCCCGCGAAAGGTGGAGCCCGGCAAATCCTCAGCGCGCGGGATCGCGTCGATCAGGCCCATCGTGTAGGGATGCCGCGGCGCCGTCAGCACGCTCTGCACCGGGCCATATTCCATCACCCGTCCGGCATACATGACGGCAAGGCGTGACGCGATGCCGGCGACGACGCCCATGTCGTGGGTGATGAGCACCATCGCCATGTTGAGGCGCTTCTGCAGGTCCTTGAGCAAGGCGATGATCTGCGCCTGCACGGTGACGTCGAGGGCCGTCGTCGGCTCATCGGCGATGAGGAGCTTGGGCTCGGCCGCGATGGCGATGGCGATCATCACGCGCTGGCGCAGGCCCCCCGACAGCTCATGCGGATATTGCCGGAGCCGCGCCTCGGGATCGGACATGCGCACCATCTTGAGAAGATCGAGCGCCCGCGCCTCGGCCTGTGTGGAGGTGAGGCTCAGATGCAGCTCGGCGACCTCGGCGATCTGCCGGCGGATGGTGCGTGCCGGGTTGAGCGCGCTCATCGGGTCCTGGAAGATGACGCCGATAGAGCCGCCGCGCAGCTTGCGCAGAGCCTCGTCATTCATCCCCACCAGCTCCTTGCCGTCGAAGCGGATGGAGCCCGAGACATGGATGCTGACGCCCAGCGGCATGAGCCCCAGCGGCGCAAAATTGAGCACCGTCTTGCCGCTGCCGCTTTCACCGACAATGGCGAGCGTCTCGCCGGCCGCGACCGAATAGGAGACCTGATCGACCGGACGCAATGCCGAGCGGGCGGTGAACAGATCGATGGATAGATCGCGGACGGTCAGGATCGGAGATGACGTGCTCATGCTGCTTCCTTCGCCCACAAAGCCGCGGTCAGTTGCCGTTTGCGCAGAACCCTCGCCGACAGCGGCGTCGGCACGCGGTTGAGCGCCACGGCTTCGCCCAGCAGATTGAAGCCGATCACCACCGCCGTCAGCGCGAGGCCAGGCAGGATCACCTGGCGGGGCGACGCCTCGAGATAGGGCAGCGCGTCGACTAGCATCTGGCCCCATTCGGGCGTCGGCGGCTGGATGCCGAGACCAAGGAAGCTCAGCGTGGCGATGGCCAGCGCGACCGCGCCCGCATCGGCCGTGGCATAGACGAGCACGGCGCCGAGCGTCGTCGGCAGCAGATGCTTGAAATAGATGCGCAACGGGCTGGCGCCGAGGACGCGCAGGGATTCGATATGCGGGCGGTTCATCACATTGACCGCGACGGCGCGGCTGATGCGGGCGCTGCCCGGCCACCAGGCGAGCGCCAGAGCGAGGATCATGTTCCAATAGCCGGTGCCGAAGATACCGATGACGGCCAGCGCCACGATGAGGCTCGGCATGGCGAGACCGACATCGACGATGCGCATCAGCCCCTCCTCGACCCAGCCGCGGCGGTAGCCGGCGATCGTGCCGATGGTGACGCCGACCGAGAGCGCCAGGATGAGCACGAGGCTCATGCCGACAACGGAA
This sequence comes from Taklimakanibacter albus, assembly GCF_016595235.1. Taxonomy (GTDB): domain Bacteria; phylum Pseudomonadota; class Alphaproteobacteria; order Rhizobiales; family Aestuariivirgaceae; genus Taklimakanibacter; species Taklimakanibacter albus. Next base: position 162,437 of record NZ_JAENHL010000004.1, read on the forward strand.
GTGCGCGCCGCGGCGATCAGCCGGCTCAGCGTGTCGCGGCCGAGATGGTCGGTTCCCAGCCAATGGGTGAAGGACATGTCCTGGTTCGCCTGCAGCAGGTCCTGGGCATTGGGATCATGCGGCGTCAGCCACGGCGCGAAGATGCCGAGGAAGAGGAAGATGGCGACCGCGCCGACGGCGACTTTCGGCATGCCGGCGATGGTGGAAAGGAAAGCGCGCAGAAATTTCATCGTCAGCTCCCTTGCCGCCTGAGTTTGGGGTCGGTGAAGATCATGCCGATATCGACCAGAAGATTGAGAAGGATGAAGAAGGAGATGAAGATCAGGAGGCAGGCCTGCACGACCATGAAGTCGCGGAAGCGGATGCCGGTCAGGAAGAGATCGCCGACGCCATGCCAGGCGAAGAGCGGCTCGACCACGACGGCGCCCACCACCATCACGCCGGTCTGGGCGCCCAACGCGTTGATATAGGTAGGCGCGATATTGGGCAGCGCGTCGCGGAAGAGAATGGCGCGCCGGTTCAGCCCCTTGGCGACGGCGGTGAGCGCGAAGGGACGCGCCATCGCCTCTTCGAGCCCGACCCGCACCACCCGGCTCAAGACCGCGGCCGGCAGGAGGCCGATAGTGAACCAGGGCAGGATCCAGCTCGACGGCCCGGCGAGCCCGAAAGTCGGCACGAGGCGAAGCTCGACCGCGAAGGCATAGATCAGCAGCGCGCCGACGAAGAAGGACGGCATCGAAGCGCCCAGCAAGGCGACACCGCGGCCCGCCACATCCGGCCACTGCCGTGGCCACATGGCCCCGGCGAAGCCGAAGACGAGGCTGAGAAGCAAGGCGACCGTGCCGCCGCCCGCCACCAGCATCGCCGTCACCGGAATGCGGCTCGCCAGCGCCGGCCCGACCTCCTCGCCCGTCTTGTAGGAGATGCCGAGATTACCGGTGAGCGCGCCCGTGAGCCACCCGGCGTACCGCACCGGGATGGGATCGTTGAGCCCGAGCTCCTCCTCGATCTTCTGGATGTCGGCGAAGCTCGCATTGGGCGATCTCAATTCGGCGATCAGCACCGCGATATTGCCGGGCGCCGACACGACGAGCGTGAAGCACAGCAGCGTGGCGAGGACCAGCAGCACCAGCGAGTTGTGGACCCGGCGCGAGACCAGAGACAGCATGGTCTAGCTCTGCTCGCTCAAGGTGATGCCTTCATAGGGAAGATCATATTCGGTCGAAGGCGGCGTAAAGCCCTTCACGCGCGGCGAGTGCGCCCACATCGACGGCACATAGAGCAAGGGGGCGACCGCCGCCTCGGCCTGGAACCAGTCATAGATGTTCTGCAGCGCGGTTTCGATATTCGCTTCCGACGCCTGCATCACGGCGGTGACCAGCGGGTCGAGATTCTGCGCATCGACGAAGAGCTTGCCGTCGACGCCATTGTCATAGGTCGACAGGAACAACCCGACGATGCTGCCGAAGGGCTCATAGGGCGCGCCGAAAGTGAGGAAGAAGGCCATGTCGTATTTGCGCGCCGGAATATCGCTGTGGCGCGAGGCGTGGTCGATCGAGCGGATCGTCAGGTCGATGCCGATCTCGCGCAGTTGCGCCTGCATGACCTCGGCGACGGCGCGCGATCCGGCGATCTGCTCCTCGCTCGCGACGAGCTCGACGGCGAGCGGCTTGCCGTCCCTCTCGCGGATGTCATCACCCGTCCATCCCGCCTCCTCGAGCAAGGCCTTGGCGGCGGCAACGTCACGCGCGGGGACATCGACAGGTTTGCCGGCCATCGGCACGGTCGGTGCGAAGAAGTTGCCGGCGGGCTGCGCCAGTCCCTGATAGAGCACCTGGGCGATCGCCGCGCGGTCGAAGCCGATATTGATCGCCTTGCGGACGCGCGCATCCTTCAGCGCCGCATTGCGGTCGGGATTAAAGCCCAGCACGATGGTGGTCGTGCCGGTCTCGACCGAGACCTCGATGCCGGCCTTCTTGAGCGTCGTCGCCTCATTGGCGGTGAGCGGCGCCAGGAAATCACCGCCGGTGAGGTCGATCTCGCCGGCCCGGAGCGCCGCCATGCGGCTGCGTGAATCCGGCAAGACCTTGAGCTCGAGGCGCTCGAAGGACGGCTTGTCGCCCCAATAGCCGTCGAAGCGGCGGAACGAGCTGCCTTCATTGGTGGCGCTGTCCTGAATCCACGGGCCGGTCCCGACCGGCGCCTGATAGTTGCCGTCCTTATCCACGGATTTGGGGCTGAGGAAGCGGCTCGGCCGGATGAAGGAAAGCTCATAGAGAAGGCCGAGCACCGGCTCCTTGAACCGGATTTCAATCGTATTCTCGTCGATGATCTTCTTGCTCTCATAGGCGCGCGACAGGTTCATCCAGTTCTGCGCGTCTTTGCCGATCCAGCGGTCGAGATTCCACATGCAGCTCTCGGCGTTCCACGCCGTGCCATCCTGGAAGGTGACGCCCTGGCGCAGCTTGAGGCGGAGCAGCTTGCCGCCCTCCTCGAGCGTCCATTCGGTGGCGAGGCAAGGCAGCGCCTCGCCGTTCCGACCATACCGGATCAAAGGCTCGAAGATGAGATCCTGCACGCCCCACAGGCCTGCATATTTATGCGGATTGAGATCGCCGGCCGGCTTCATGATCGCCACCGTCAGCGCGCTGCCCGTAGCAGTCTGCGCGATGGCGGAGAAGATCGGGAATGTACCAAAGGCGGCAGGCGTGGCGAGCATGCCCTTGAGAAAGATGCGTCTGGACGTCGTCATCGGCGTTTCCCTCGATTTTGTTATTGTCTATACAATAAGAAATATGAGATTTTTATTGTCTAGGCAATAGAAAATCGTCGCCCTCGGTGAGATTCTCAAAACCCCGGGCGCGCAGGACGGTCCGATGCGGTACGAGCGGCGATGGCCGCTTCACGCCTCCTCCCTTAAGACTGTTCGGGAGGCAGCGCCGATGAGAAGTAAGGCGCCATCCATTGGTAGAAGAGCTGAACGCGCGGTTCCTGATAACGGCGTCGCTGTGAGATCACATACCAACCGCCGTCGGCTTCAGTAGTGATCGCAAAAGGACGCAGCAACGAGCCTTCCTTGACATAGGAGCCGGCGAGTTCCTCGCTCGCCAGCGTTATGCCGCCGCCGTGATAGGCGATGTCGATGGCGAAGCCGGTGTCATTGCAATAGATATGTTTGCGAAATGCACTGAGACCAGAGATGCCTGCGGCCTCCAGCCATTGCCGCCATTCCTGTCCGTCATCCTGGTGAATGATCGGATAGTCGACGAGATCAAGGATGGTGCGTGGAATTCCCCCACGCGCGGAGAAAAGCTTGGCGCTGCAGACCGGCGCCAGCTTCACCTGCCCCAACAGCATCGTCACATGATCAGGCCACGGTCCTTTGCCGAACAGGATTCCGATATCGGTATCCTCTTCATGGGCGACCCGGCCATTGTCGACCAGTTTCAGATTGCAGCCGACATGCGGATGGCGCTCCACGAAATCTCGCACATGGCGTGACAACCACTTGCTGCCAAACATCGAAGAGCACGTGATGGTCATCGTGCCGGCCGATCCGGCGCTTTGATGCAGCACCTGAACGGAATCGGCGAGCGCGCCCAGCGTCGTCTGAACTGTGCCGAGGAACAGCCGGCCCTCCGGACTTAGCCTGACCGAACGGCCATGCCGTTCGAACAGAGACACGCCGAGGCTCTCCTCGAGCCTCTTGATCTGATGGCTGACGGCGCTGTCGGTGAGGTGAAGCGCACGCGCCGCTTGCGAGAAGCTCTCGCTTTGCGCGGCGATGCGGAAAGTTGGAAGTGTATCGAGCGGAATACGCATGGCACCTAGATGAATTACATTCATCGATCTTCTTAAAAACGATCACTGGATGTCAATGTGATTCATACTACTATCGCGACCGCCACGTCGGCCAATGATGACATCCGGGAGAAAACACCATGAAACAATTGGGAAAACTGCTGCAGGTGATGCTGCTTTCGGTTTGGGCCGTGCTCGCCGGCACAGGTACCGGGTCCGCCGACACGCTTGCCGACATCAAGAGCCGCGGCACGCTCCGGGTCGGCATGGCCGATTCAACGCCGTCCCAGTCGAAGGATCCCAACAGCAACGAATGGGAAGGCTTCAATGTCGACATGGCGAAGAATCTCGCCGAGCAGCTCGGGGTGAAGCTCGAAATTGTCGATGCCTCCTGGAGCACCCTCATTCCCGGATTGCTGGCCGGGCAATATGACATCGCGATGTGCGACATGTTCGCCACGCCAAAACGAGCCCAGACTGTCGCGTTCACGACGCCTTATATGAATCTGGGCTTCTCCTGGGTGGTGCGCGCCGACTTCCCCGGTGAAGACGCCGCCGCTCTCGACGACCCGGCGATCCGGATTGCCAATTTGTCGGGCTCCGCCATGGGTGATATCATCCGCAAGCTCGCCCCCCGGGCGCAGGTCAAAGACGTCGCCAGCGACAATGTCTTCTCACCGCATCTCGAAGTGGCTTCCGGCCGCGCCGACGCCACCTTGTCCGACCATTACAACAATACGCAATTCCTCAAGCGCAATCCCAGCGTGAAAGCGCGCATTCTCGGCGGCGACAAGCAGTTCCAGCAAACGCCCATGGCCTATGCGGTGCGTCCCGACGATCAGCCGTTCCTCAACATGCTGAATAGCTGGATCATCTACAACCAGACCACCGGCTTCTCCGAGGAGCTCAGGCACAAATGGTACGGCTTCTGATGCTCTAGCAGCCGCATCCACTCTCACCACCTCAGCGCTGTGATCATCATGTATTCCATCGTCAGCGATCTCCTGCCCGGCTTTCTGACACAATATTGGCTGGCTCTTGCTTTCGCCGTGCTGACGTCGCTCAAGTTCCTGGCCTTGGGTGTCGGCGTCGGCTTCACCGCCGGCCTGGGCCTGGCCATTGCCCAGCTCTCACCTTCGCCCTGGCTGCGCGGTCCTGTCGTGGCACTGGTCGAGCTGATCCGCAACACGCCGCTTCTCGTCCAGCTGTTCTGGATACATTTCGCGCTGCCGGCGCTGACCGGCATCGGCAGCTCTCCCGAGCGCAGCGCCGCCATCGGCATCGCCCTGTCCGGGGCGTGCTATTTCAGCGAGATCATCAGGGGCGGCATCCAGGGGGTGCCCAAAGGCCAGCGCGACGCCGCGGCGGCGCTTGGCTTGTCACGCTGGTGCATCTGGAGCCGCATCGTGCTGCCGCAAGCGGTCATCGACACACTGCCGGCGCTGGCCAACACGGTCCTGTCCTTCTTCAAGGCAACCTCGATCCTATCGGTCATCGCCGTGCCGGAATTGATGATGACATCGACCCGGATCAGCGCGCGCACCGGCGACCCGATCGGCGTCCTGACCTTGATGACTCTTCTCTACATCTTCGTCGGCGCCTTGCTCACGCTCATGCTCCATCGCGTCGAGACCGCTTTCAAGCTCAGGAGCACACGCTGATGCGCCTTGATCTGACCTTCCTCGCCGAAACCTGGCCGCAGCTCGCACAAGGCGTGCTGGCGACGCTCGCCATCACAGCAATCTCCTTTCTCGGAGCCCTTGTCCTGGGCTATGGCCTGACGATCCTGCGGCTCTCCGGCCGTACCGGCTTGCAGCGCGCCGGAAATCTCTATGTGGCGCTGTTCCGGGTGATCCCCGAGCTTGGCGTGATCTTCTGGAGCTATTACTGCCTGCCGATCCTCCTCGGCCTGGCGCTGTCGGAATACACCTGCGGAATTCTGGCCCTGATGGCAATCGGCGCCGCCTATGCATCCGAGATCTTCCGCGCCGGTTACAACGCGCTTCCTCGCGGCCAGATGGACGCGGCGCGCGCTCTGGGGCTCGGCAACTGGCAGACCTGGCGCCTGGTTCTAGCCCCACAGATCCTCCGCCGAACGATGCCCGCTCTCATCAATTGCGGCATCGACACGCTCAAGAATTCGACACTCCTCGCTGCAATCGGTGCGTCGGAGCTCGCCTATCAAGCCTATCAGATCGGCAATGCCACTTATAACTATCTCGCCCCTTTCACCTTCGTGGCGATCGTATTCTTTCTGATCATCTTCCCCTTGAGTCTCCTCTCGCGCCACCGCGAAGCGGCGCTGCAGAGACAGTCACGGTAACATCCATGCAATTCCGGCAAGACCTTCTCGACCATCCGCAACGCGAGCACCTCCTCGATATTCGCCGCGCCATTCATGCCGAGCCTGAGCTCTCCCACCAGGAATTCGCAACCAGCGCGCGCGTCGCGCGCGAGCTGCGCCGGGCGGGCCTCGATCGCTTCACTCCCGTCGGTCCCATCGGCTTCGCGGTGGATATCGCCGGCACCGGAACAGGATCGGCACGGAAGATCGGCATTCGGGCCGATATGGACGCGCTTCCGATTCATGAGACCGCCCAGGTCGCCTTCCCATCGCGGCGGCCCGGCGTCATGCATGCTTGCGGCCATGACAGCCACACGGCGATGGTCCTCGAAACAGCGCTCTGGCTGCAGCATCGCCGCGACCGCTTCGCGGGCACCGTCCGCTGCCTGTTCCAGCACTCCGAGGAAACGCTGCCGAGCGGTGCTCGGGAGTTCGTGACCGCCGGCCTCGCCGATGACCTCGACATGGTGTTCGGCATCCATGTCGATCCGATGCTCCCTTGCGGACAGATCGCCGCTCCAGCCGGCCCCTTCGCCTGCTCGTCCGATCATTTCGATGTCGTCCTCTCCGGACGTTCGGCTCATGGCGGCCGACCCCATGAGGGAATTGACGCAATCGCCGGTGCCGTCACCTTCCTGCAGGAAGCGAACCGAATCAGCGCCCACAATGCCGACCCGATGATGCCGCTGGTCGTCACCGCCGGCAGGATATCCGGCGGCACAGCACACAATGTCATTGCCGACCGTGCCACCATCGGCGGCACGATCAGGGCCGGCGGAACCCAGGCGCGTGACATCGCCCATCTCCGCCTGCATGAAATCGCCAAGGGCCTCGAAACTTTGCACGGCGTAACGGCCTCGGTGACAATCAGGGAGGATGCCCCTCTCCTCTCCAACGATGCCGGCGTCGCCGCGATCGTGCGCGAAGCGGCGGTCAAGGTCTGCGGCGACAAGGCGATCCTGTCACAATCGGGCATGTGGAGCGCCAGCGACGACTTCGCCTATTTCAGCAATGTGAAGCCCGGAACCTATTTTCGCCTCGGCGTGCGCAACGAGGCCAAAGGGGTCGTTCACCCCCTGCATCACCCGGATTTCGCCATTGATGAGGACGCCCTCGCCCTCGGCGCCGCCGTGCTCATCCAATCCGCGCTCGATGCGCTTGCCGCCTGACCTTGATGAATTCACCTAAGCAGAAAGGGATACCACTGTGAGCCAGACCAGGAACCTGCGCTTCGATGCCGCCGAATATGCCCGCCGCCTCGCGACGATCAAGAATAGTATGGCCAAGCAGGGCATCGAGGTCCTCTGCGACGCCGATCCGGCCAACATGTATTATGCGACAGGCTTCGATGCGATGTCGTTCTTCACGCCGCAGCTGATGATCATCGGGCTCGACGCCGAGGAGCCGATCGTCATCACACGCAAGATGGATACGCGCGCCGTCAAGCGCACGGCCTATATCGGCGATGACAGCATCTTCGGCTGGCCCGAGATCATGTGCCAGCATCTCACCCTCAATCCGATGACCTATGCCGCCGAGGTGATCCGAGGCAAAGGCTGGGACCGCAAGCGCATCGGCATCGAGATGGATGCCTGGATGATGAGCCCTCGCGATTGCGATGTGCTGCGCAGTCATCTGCCGAACGCCCAGATTTTCGATGCCAAGCTTCTGATCAATTGGGCACGCACTGTGAAGTCGTCGGCCGAGATCGCCTATATGCGCCAGGCGGGACGGATCCAGGAGAAGGTCATGCGCGTGGCCATCGATACGGCACGGCCAGGGGTGCGCGAATGCGATCTCGCCGCTGAGATATATCGTGCGCAGTTGCGCGGCACCGAGGAATATGGCGGCGACTATTCGGCCTATCAGGCTTCGATCCCGACCGGCGACAAGGCCGGCAACCCGCATCTGAGCTGGACGGATGCCCCACTGCAGAACAACCAGGCCTTCACGATGGAATTAGGCGCGGTTCGCCACCGCTATCACGCTCCCATGGCCCGCACTGTCTATCTTGGAAGGACGGCTCCCCAGAAGCTGATCGACACATCGAAACATGTCACGGACGGCTTCGACGAGACAGTGAGCCGCATTCGTCCGGGCATGACCTGTCACGAGGCCAATGCGATATGGGAACGCTATAATCGCGACTTCAATCTGGAAAAGGATTCGCGCATCGCTTATGCGATCGGCTGTTGCTATCCGCCGGTCTGGCAGGAAAAGACCGTCAGCATTCGCGCCGGCGAGCCGGTCATTCTCGAAGAGAACATGACTTTCCACATGATCCTTGGCATTTTCCATGACGACTGGGGATACTCGATGAGCGAGTCCATCCGTATCGGTGTCGAAGGGGTGGAGATTCTGGCCGATTTTCCGCGTGAGCTGTTCGTTCTCAACTGACGGGGCGACACGCGCGGCGGAACAGCAGAACCCGGCCGCGCGGAATGGCGACGGTCTGCATGTGAGCATCGATCGGGTCCATGCGCACATGCTGCTCGCCGGCCGGCAATGTCAGGACTAAAGGTCTAGCGACCGCCTGATACGCACCTTGCCGATATTACGTCCGTCCATGGACACGACTTCGAAGACAAAGGCACCGACGGTCACCGTTTCACCGGCTTCGGGCAGATGGCCGAGCTGCCAGAGAATATAACCCGCCAAGGTGGAATAGCGGTCGGCTCCGTCGACGAGATCCGCCTCGAGCAGCGCCGAAGCCTTGCGTATGTCCATCCACCCGTCGACCAGCCAGGAACCGTCCTCCCCCTGCTCGGCCACGAGAGAGTCCTCGCCCTCCTCCGGAAACTCTCCGGCGATCGCTTCCAGGATGTCCGTCGGTGTCGCAATGCCTTCCAGGGAACCGAACTCGTCCACGATCACCGCCATCTGGAGCGGCGATTTGCGCAGCTGCTCCATCAGGCGCAGCACGCTGATGCCCTCATGCACGACCAGAGGCTGACGCAGCGATTTTTCCAGATTGATCCTTCCCTCCGCGATGAGATCGCGCAGGAGATCCCTGGCCAAAGCGATGCCGACGAATTCGTCGAGATTGCCCCGCGCCAACAGAAACCTGGACCGGCCCAAATCGAGAATTCTGGCTTTCAGCGCATCATGGCCGTCGTCGAGATTGAGCCAGTCGATGTCGGTACGCGGCGTCATGATGGACACCGCCGGCCGCTGGGCGAGCGTCAGCACGCCCTGGATCATCTCCTTCTCCTCCGGCGCGAAAAGCCCGCGCTCCTCGGCGCGCTCCGCAATGACTTCGGCGGCGCCACCCAGCGCCAACTCGCCCCGCTTGCCGCCCAGCAGCCGCAACACGGCATCCGCCGTGCGCTCTCTGAGATCGCCCGTCGTAACCAGCCGTTCCTTGTTGCGCCGCGCCAGCTGGTTGAACGCCTCGATCAGGATGGAAAAGCCGATCGCCGCATAAAGATAACCCTTCGAGATATGGAAGCCGAAGCCTTCGACGATGAGCGAAAAACCGATCATCATCAGAAATCCCAGACACAGGACGACAACTGTCGGATGTTTAGAGACGAAAGCCATCAACGGCTTGGACGACAGCATCATCACCAGGACCGCGACGACGACCGCGATCATCATGACTGTCAGATCCTGGACCATGCCGACCGCCGTAATGACGCTGTCGAGAGAGAAGACGGCATCGAGCACGACGATCTGCACCAGCACTTGCCAGAACACCGCATGGGCCACTTTGCCTTGCGCGTGCCCGATCCTGCCTTCCAGCCGCTCATGCAGCTCCATCGTTCCCTTGAACAGCAGGAACAGGCCACCGAAGATCAGAATGAGGTCGCGCCCGGAGAAATCGAAGCCACCCACACTGAAGAGCGGCCGGGTCAAGGTCACGATCCAGGCGATCGAGGCCAGGAGACCGAGGCGCATGATGAGCGCCAGGGATAGGCCGATCAGTCTCGCCCGATCGCGCTGTTCGGGCGGCAGCTTGTCGGCAAGGATGGCGATGAAGACGAGATTGTCGATGCCGAGCACGATCTCCAGCACGATCAGGGTCGCGAGCCCTGCCCATGCGGTAGGGTCGGCCATCCAGTCGAAAAACATGCTCTTATCCGTCGGCGGATCGGAATATCGCGTGGGCGGCGGCACCGATGCCGCCGTCCACCCGACAAGGTTCAGATCTCGAAGTCGCCGAAGCCTCCGACGTCACTGTCCTCGAAGCTGGCGGGTTCCGCCTGCGCGCTCTCCGGCGCTGGCGCCGGTGCGGCATCGGCCGGCGGTGTGGCTGCCTGCGCCGCGCTGCCGCCGAACATGCTGGTGAGCATGCTGCCCAACATGAGGCCGCCCGCGACCCCCATGGCCGTCTGTGCGGCGCCGGCGAGGAACCCGCTGCCCTGGCGCTGCGCCGCCATGGCTTGCACCGGAGGCGCCTGAGGAGGCTCCGACGAAGCCCGGCCCATTCGGGGAACCAGACCGCTCGGCCGCGTGTCCTCGCGATTGTCGCACAGAGCGCCGGGAGCCTCTCTCTCCAGCTCTGCGATGCGCGCCTGCGCGGCATTCAGCGCCTGCTCCTGGACGATGATCGTCTGGGCCATGAAATAGGCCGCTCCCGGCTGACGCTTCAGCTGCTCGCCGATATAGGCCTCCGCGCCGCCATCGCGCGGCGGCGAATGCCGCTCGACATCGGCCAGCCTTCCGAACAAGGCCTCGATGGCTTGCTGGTCGCTTTTGTCCATACTCTGTGACTCCATAATTTGCTTTGTGATGTCACTCTTCGCGCTGGCCGGTGAAATGCAGCAGCAGCTGGAAGATGTTGATGAAATTCAGGTAGAGCGAGAAGGCGCCGAACACCGCGAGCTTCTGCCTGGCCTCGGCATCGAAATTCTCGGCATATTGCTCCTTGATCGTCTGGGTGTCCCAGGCGGTCAGGCCGAGAAACACGAAGATGCCGATCACCGAGATGATGAACTGCAGCGCGCTCGAGCCGAGAAAGAGATTGACCAGGCTGGCGATCACCACGCCGATCAGGCCCATGATAAGGAAGGACGAGAACTGGGTGAGGTCGCGCTTGGTCGTGTAACCATAAAGGCTGGTCGCGCCGAACATCGCGGCGGCGATGAAGAAGGTGCGCGCGATGCTGGTGCCGGTGAAGACCAGGAATACGGAAGCGAGCGACAGTCCCATGACGGCGCAGAACGCCCAGAACATGACTTGCGCCGTGGCCGCGGACATCGTCTGGATGCGGAAGGAAAACAGCAGGGCGAAAGCCAGTGGCGCCAGCATCACCACCCATTTGAGCGGCGAGGAGAAGATCGGCACATAAAGTGCCGGCGTGGACGATACGACGAAAGCCACGATGCCCGTCAGCACGAGGCCGAGCCCCATATAATTATAGACGCGCAGCATATGCTGGCGCAGTCCCTCGTCGAACAAGGCGTCGGAGCGGGCGGTGCCGCCGCGCGACACATAGGGTGGCGTATTCATTCGGTCTCTCCTTGTGTTTTGGGATCAGTAGAGCGAGCTTGCGAGTCCGGCGGCAATGCGGTCCAGATGTTCGGTTCCGGGTTTTGCGACAAGCGCATAGGCCACTTCACCGACCTGAAAATAGACAGAAGTGGCATCAGTCGTCGTCACCACGGTCGGAGAAACGACCTCAAAGGTGCCCGGACGGACGGCGAAGAGGGAAAGCTCACCATCGTCCTTGGATTCGACCGCCATTTCCACGCTCGCGCCGAATTGCGACGGGAAGACCTGCACGTCTTTCACCTTCCAGCTGTCGGGCAAGACGGGAAGCACGATCGCGGTGGCGGCCCGGATTTCCACCGGATCGAACTCCGGGACTTCCGGCTGGGAGACCATCGCCGCACGCACGATGCTCGCCTTCTGGGCTTCGATCGCGTCCTTGACATAGGGCGGCGGAGCCGCGAGCGCGACGCCGTGCAGACCGCCCTGCGATCCGAACATCCCATGCGCCGCCCATCCGGCGGCGACGAGCAGGAAGACCGCGGCGCCACGGCGCAGATTGCTCCACAGCCGGCCGCGCGCGAGGCCCCGCTCAAGCCGGCGCGCTGCATCGCTGGTCGCCGGGCGGGCCGTTCCCTCCGGTTGGGCAAGGGCAAGCCTCAGCTCATCGCGTGCCCTGAGATCCGACATCACGCGGGCCGCCACCACCGGGTGGGCGGACAGATAGGCCTCCACCTCTATGCGGCGCGGCACATCGAGCTGATCGTCGACATAGGCGTCGAGATCGGTGTCCTGGATGGAATCGAATGGCCTATTCATCCCGGCCTCCAACGAGTTTCAGATAAGATCTGGATCCTGGCGGAGTGGCTGCTTCGAGCTGCCGGAGGCTCGCCCGTGCCCTGCCGATCCGTGACATCAGAGTGCCGATCGGAATGCGGAGCGCATCCGCGGCATCCTGGTAGGACAGGCCTTCGATGGCAACGAGGTGCAGCGCCGCCCTCTGCTCCTCGGGCAGATCGAGGAAGGCCTCGCGAATCTGGGACAGCCTGACGACATGCTCCTGCGGCGGCTCGGAGAAAGTCGCCGCCACCTGCCCGGCCGCGTCTATTCTGGCCTGCTCCGAACGGCGCGACCGGCGGCCGTCGACGAAGACATTGTGAAGGATCGACAGCAGCCAGCTGCGCAGATTGCCATCGTGCCGGAATGTATGCTTTCGCTCGAAAGCCCGCAGCAGCGCATCGTGAACCAGATCCTCGACATCGGCCGGATCACGCGTCAGCGAACGCGCATAACGTCTCAGCGAAGTCAGTTGCCCGATGACATCGAAGCGGCCTCTGAATCTGTCCATATAGCGTGTACGGAACCTAGCCGAGGCTTAATCCGGAAAAAATGATCGGCCGCGGGAGCGTCATAGATCACGAATCCGGGCCGGTTGACCTGAACAGGCCGTGATCCGACGGTAACCTTTTCGTGACTGACGGAAAGGCGGCCCTATTTCTTGACCGGGCGCTGGCCGAGGATCGCCGCCAGCGGATTGGCGGTCGGTGCGGCGGCGCGCTTCAGCGTGTTCGTGTCGTGATGGTTGAAGGGCTTGCCATGCACGAAGAGGTCGGTCTGGACGAGATAGGTCCAGCTGTCGTCGTCGTTGAACGTGATATCGATGCGGTAACTGTCGGTGCGGAACGCCTCATCGAGAAACTCGGTCGAGCAGATGCCGTATTTCGTGTCACCGCGCTTTGCCGCGACCGAGATCTTTTTGTCATTCGGTCCCGCGTGTCCCGCCGCCAGCAGGACCTGGCCGCGCGGAATGGCGACGGTCTGCATGATGAGGCCGGTCGCCGGCTCCCACAGCCAATAGCCGACCTGGTCGTGGAAGGTGATGTCTTCTTCGGGCGTGTTGATATGGATGTGATAGCGCAGGCCATAGAAGAGCTGCGGGCCATTGGTCTGCGCATCGATCGGATCCATGCGCACATGCTCGATGAACACGCGCCGTTCCGGTCCTTCCGCCTTGGGATTTATGTCGACGCCCTTGTCGGCCTGCCATAGCCCCGCAAGCCCGCGCAACGGACCAAGATTGGCGAGTGTGTCGGGGGACACATTCGTGGGCTCGGTGAAGATGTCGGCGGGAATGGGAAGCATCGGTGCCCTCTTTCTCTAGGTGGGATCAGTCGCGAGAAACCGTGTTGCGGCGGCGGCGAGCGTCACCGCGCCGACCGGCAACGCCGCCTCATCGACCCGGAATTTCGGATGATGCAGCGGATAAACCGCGTCCATCGCTTCGTTGCGGATGCCGAGGCGGAAATAGACCGACGGGCGTTTCTCGCTGTAGAAGCCGAAGTCATCCGCCGCCGTCCAGCCGGGCGCATTCAGCACATTCTCGGGTCCGAATTTCTCGGCGGCGCTGTCGCTGACGATGCGGGTGAGCTCCTTGTCGTTCACCACCGGCGGCTCGCCGCGTTTGATGTCGAGCTCGACCTTGGCCTGATGGCTCTGAGCCACGCCATTCAGAATCTCGCGCAGGCGCTTCCAGGCCTTGGCCCGCGTCGTCTCGTTGCCGCTGCGGATCGTGCCCTTCAGCCTGACTTTGTCGGCGATGACATTATAGGCGCCGCCGCCTTCGAAGCCGGTCACCGAGATGACCAGGGGATCGTAAGGATCGATCTCGCGCGCCACGATCTTCTGGATCTCCGACACCATGGCCGCGGCGGTGGCAATCGCATCGACACCTTCGGACGGCTTTGCCGCATGGGCGGACGAGCCCGTCACCGTCGCATCGAAGATATCGCAAGCGAGCGTATAGGGACCGCTGCCCACCGCGATCTTGCCCGCTTCCGTGTAGGGATCGACATGGATGCCGATGGCGCCGTCGATATCATCGAGCAGTCCCGCCTCGACCACCCGCCGGCCGCCCAGAGGCTCGGCCTCCTCGGCCGGCTGGAAGATGATGCGCACCGTGCCGCCGAATGTGTCGCGTGAGCGGTGCAGATGCGCCGCCGTGGCAAAGACCATGGCCGCATGGGCGTCATGGCCGCAGGCATGCATGACGCCCGGATTGAGGGAGGAGAAATCGACACCCGACTCCTCCAGGATCGGCAGCGCATCGATATCGGCACGGATCGCCACTTTGCGGTTGGAGGGTTGCGCTTGGCCGATGATGTCGACCGCAAGTCCGTAGCCCGCCACTTCGCGCACGCCGGCGAGCCCTTCCTTCTCGAGCGCCTGCTTGAGATAGGCCTGCGTCTTCACTTCCTCGTTCGAGAGCTCCGGATGCCGGTGCAGATGGCGGCGGATCTCGATCATGCGATCGAGAATATCCTTGTGCATCCCCTGCTCACGCTTTGACATGGATCTCCCTCGGGAACCTGGTCAGTGTCTCGTTGCCGCGCTCGGTGACGAGAATGGTTTCGCTCACCTCGATGCCCCAGCCCTCCATCCACATGCCGAGGATGCTATGCACCACATTGCCGGACTCCAGCACCGTCTTGTCACCGGGGCGCAGGCTGATCGTATGCTCGCCCCAATCGGGCGGATAGGCAACCCCGATCGAATAGCCGATGCGCGATTCCTTCTTGAGCCCGTGACGCGCGATAACCTTGCGCCAGGCGGCTTCGACATCTTCCGCCAGGATGCCCGGCCTCGTCGCCTCGAGCACCGCATCCATGCCTTCGATGACCGCCTTGGCCGTGTCGGCGACGCGTTGGGGAGTCTTGCCCAATTGCATCGTGCGGGCCAGCCCCGCCGCATAACGCCGGCAGACACCTGCGAGCTCGAGCGCAATCGTCTCATTGGCGCCGAAGCGGCGGTCGCTCCACATGATGTGCGGCGCCGAAGCATTCTCGCCGCCGAGAATGGTCGGCGGCAGCGCCGTGATGTCGCCGGCGAAATCGGGACTGCCCGCCACTTGCGCGCCTTGGATCTGGGCGATGGCGTCACATTCGCGCACGCCGGGCGCGATGACTTCATAGGCCTTGCTGACGGCCGCCTGCGCCAGCAGCGACGCTTTGCGCAAGTATTCGATCTCCGGCTTCGTCTTCACCGCGCGGATCCAGTTCACCAGGAGATCGGCGTCCTGGAATTTGGCATTGGGAAGGCCGGCGGTGAGCCGCGCATGCGCCTTGGGCGAGTAATAATAGGCTTCGAGCTCGATGCCGATGCGGCGGCTGCCCCAGCCCTTCCTGCTGATCCACTGGGCGATCCAGTCCATCGGATGGCGGTCGACGCGCTGCACATGGTCTTCCGGGAAGCCGACGACATTCTCAGGTTTCATCCAGGCGGTGAGCAGACCACCCGCCGCATCCATGGCGCGCCCGATCCATACCGGCTCTTCATTCTCGATCGGCACCAACACGACCTGCGGCGTATAGAAGGACCACCCGTCATAGCCGGTGATGTAATGCTGGTTGGCGACGTCATTGACGATCAGGAGATCGAGGCCGCGTTTCTCCATTTCGGTCCTGATCTTCTTCAGCCGCAAATCATATTCCGCACGCGCGAAAGGCAGTTCGATCATTTCCAGACTTTCTATTGTGAAGCGGTGGTGAGCCGGGCCAAGGCTTCCGGCGTATCGAAGTCGGCGAGCACCACATCGGTCCGTATCTGAACCTCGGTGATCTGATCCTCATGCCTGTCCATCAGGCTCTTGGCGCCGCGGTCACCGTCCAAAGTGAGCATCTCGGCGAAATGCTGACGGCCCCACAGCACCGGATTGCCGCGCTCACCGGCATGGACGGGCACGATGATGGTGCGTCTCTCGGCCGGGCTGAAGGCAGCAATCAATCGGTTGATATGGCGACCGCCGACGAGCGGCATGTCGCCCAGCGCCACCACCACGGCATCCGCGTCACCGGAAAGTCCCGCAAGCCCGGCTTTGAGCGAGCTTGCGATCCCCGACGCGTAAGCCGGATTATGGACAAAACGCACATCGAGGCCGGTGAGTGCTGCCTCGACCTTCTCCCGCTCATGGCCGGTGACCACCAGCACGGGCTTCGCCGCCGAGGCCAGCATGGCTTCCGCCGTCATGCGGATCATCGCCCGGTCATGGATGACGCTGAGCAGCTTGTTGGCGCCCATACGGGTGGAACGCCCGGCCGCCAGGATCATGCCGGCGATCTGCGGCGCCTTTTGCGGTTTTGCGTCATCGCCCTCGCGTGGCGTCGGCCGGGTGGAGATTTCCTTGAGGAGCCCGCCTGCTCCCATATCCATGATGTCCTGCCCAGAGACATGCAGGCCCGCCATGATCCGCGCCAGCACCCAGTCGAAGCCATTGAGCTTGGGCGAGCGCGCGCAAGTCGGCACGCCGATCACCGAGGCCCCTTCGAGCCTGCCGAACATCATCAGATTGCCCGGATCGACCGGCATGCCGAGATGCACCACCTCGCCTTCCGCCTGCTCGAGGGCGGCGGGAATGACATCGCCCCGGTCGACGATCGCCGAGGCGCCGAAGATCAGGATAGGATTGCGGCCTTTGCCATGCAGTGCCGCCACCGCGTCGCGCACCGGCGCCACGGCATGATCGACGACCATCACCTCGGCGAGCTCGCCATCAAGCGCGGCGATACGCTCGCGGATCGCCTCTTCCGATTTGGCGATGAGCGACGGCTTGGTCTGCGGCAGCTTGGTGATGATGAGACCGGCCTTGCGGTGCTTGAAGCTCTCGACCCGGATCAGCGGATCGGAGCCGATGACGGCGAGCCCGTCTTCCAGCATGTCGCGCGGCACCGCGAAGGGAATGACCTTCACCGTCGCCACCAATTGCCGCTCCTCGACGATCTCGAAGGGCGAAGCGGTCGCAAGCGTCAGGCTCTCATGCACGCGGTTGAAGGTTTTCACGCGTTCGGTGTCGATGACGACGAGGCCGCGGCGATGCGCATGCAGATTGGCGCGTCCGGTGAAGGGCGCCTGGACGATCGTCCCCTCGCCGGCGATCGCCTTGGCCACCGTCTCGGCGGCCTTGTCCTCCGACACGTCGTCCTCCGACAGGCGCGCGGCGAAAACATGGCCGACACCACTGTCTTCGAGCAGACCGATATCGGCGGCGGTCAGCACCCGGCCCTTCTTGAACGTGCCGCTTTTATGCTTGACCGAATGCGCCAGGATCGCGCCGGCGGCATCCGCGGTGGGAATCTCGCCGAACTTCATTAGCTCCCCAGCCTCAGCACGCGTGTCACTTCTGCCATGATCGATATCGCGATCTCGGGCGCGCCCTGGGCGCCGATATTGAGGCCGATCGGCCCATGGATCCGGGCGATATCGGATTCCGAGAAGCCGGCGCCGATGAGGCGCTGGCCACGCGCCGCCTGGTTCTTCTTCGAGCCGAGCGCGCCGATATAGAAAACCTTGGACTTGAGCGCCAGATGCAGCGACGGATCGTCGATCTTCGGATCATGGGTCAGTGCCAGGATGCCGGTGCGCTGATCGAGGCCGAGCGTCGGCAGGATCTCATCCGGCCATTCGGCATGAAGCGTGATCTCGGGAAAACGCGCGCCCGTTGCGAAGGCGCCGCGCGGGTCGACCACCACCACGTCATAACCCGCCGCCTTGGCGATCGGGATCACCGCCTGCGCGATATGGACGGCGCCGATGATGACGAGGCGCAGGGCCGGGTTATAGATATGGACGAAGAACTCGCCTTCCGGGACCTTGTGAACACCGCTGCGGTCGAAGCGGAAAGCTTCATCCAGCACATGGGCGAGGATGTCGTCGGCGGCATGGTCGCGCGCTACCACACGCTGCGCGCCATTCGCAAGTTGGGTGACGAGCGCCACGGCCTTGCGTTGCGTCCGGGCCTCCAGGACCTGCTCGAAGATGTCGAGTTTCATGCGCCGAGCGGTTCCACATAGACACGGATCTTGCCACCGCAAGCGAGGCCGACTTTCCAGGCCGTCTCATCCGCCACGCCGAAAGCCAACGTCTTGGGCTTGCCCGACGAGATGATGTCGATGGCCTCGGTGACGACGGCGCCCTCGACGCAGCCGCCCGATACCGAGCCGATGAAATTGCCGTCAGCGTCAATAACGAGCTGGCTGCCGACCGGCTGCGGGGCCGACCCCCAGGTTTCGATGACGGTGGCGAGCGCCACTTGCCGCCCATCCTTCAGCCATTGCGCCGCCTGATCGAGGACGGTGGGATCGGAGCCTGCCATGGTAATTCTCCTAACCTGCCTTGAGCCATGTCCTGGGATCATGCTCCGCCCGCTTGGGCGCCGCAAGCGCGGCCGCCAGATCGGCGAGGCTGTCGAGCGAATGGACCGGCCTGAATTCATCGATATAGGGCATCATGGCGCGAATGCCAGCGGCGCGCGCCTCGAAGCCCTGATAGCGCAACAGCGGGTTGAGCCAAATGATGCGCCGGGCCGAGCGGCTGAGCCGCGCCATCTCGGTCTCGAGCACGCTGACATCCTCGCGGTCGAGTCCGTCAGTCATCAGCAGCACATGTGCGCCCTGGGTCAGCACCCGCCGCGTCCACTTGTAATTGAACTCCTTCAGCGCGCTGCCGATGCGGGTGCCGCCCGACCAGTCCTTCACCGCCGACGCGACCTTCATCATCGCCTCATCGACATCGCGCCGCTTGAGCTCGCGCGTGATGTTGGTGAGTCTGGTGCCGAACAGGAAGACCGAGACACGCTCGCGATCGTTCATCAGCCCATGCAGGAAATGCAGGAACATGCGGCTGTAATTCGAGCACGAGCCCGATATGTCGCACAGCACCACCAGCGGCGGCTCACGCCATTGCCGTTCGCGCCGGGCGAGATCGATGAGATGGCCGCCAGCCCTGAGCGAGCCCTTGAGCGTGCGCCTGAGATCGATCCGTGCGCCGCTATGGAACGGCCGGTAGCGCCGCGTTGGGATTTCGAGCCGGTGGATGCGCAGGCGCGCGATGGCCTGCCGCGCCTGCGCCTGCTCGGTGACCGTCATCTGCTCGAAGTCCTTGGCGCGCAGCACCTCCAGGGCCGAATGCGAAAAGGTCGCATCGAACTCAAGCGAGCCCGGCTTCTCCTCGCGCCGGCTCTGCGCCTCGACCTTGTCGAACATCGCTTCGGCCAGGCGCCGGAATCCCGCCTTCTTCGCCTTCTCGTCCGCTGGCCGCGTGATCTGCTGGAACATCAGCTGCATCAGTTGCTCCAGCATCTTGGGCTTCTTCCAGAAGACGTGGAACGCCTGGTCGAAGATCTCCTTCTGCTCGCGCCGTTTCACGAAGACGGCATGCAGCGTCCAGTAGAAATCCTCGCGCGATCGGAGCGTGCCGATCATCGCGGCATCGAGCGCGTCGATCACGTGGCCCGGACCGACCGGAAGTCCCGCCTCGCGCAGCACCCGGGCGAAATGCATGATGTTGAAGGCGAGCCGGCCCGACGGCGCGCCGCCCGAGAGCATGGCAGGCGGCTGCTCCATCAGGTCCTCGCCATGGCGGCGATCTCGGCCTTGATCTGGTCGAGGATACGCTTGGCTTCAGAGCCTTCCATGCGCACGATGTCGTCCTGATATTTGAGCAGCACGCCCAGCGTGTCGTTCACCGTTTGCGGGTCGAGCGCCACCGCATCGAGCTCATGCAGCGCCGACACCCAGTCGAGCGTTTCGGCGACGCCCGGTGCCTTGTAGAGCTCGCCGCCGCGCAACGCCTGGACAAAGCCCACCACTTCGCGTGCCAGCTTCTCCGATGCTTCCGGCCGGCGGGCCTTAATGATGGCGACCTCGCGCGCGGCATCGGGATAGCCGACCCAGTGATAGAGACAGCGCCGCTTCAGCGCATCATGCACCTCGCGGGTGCGGTTGGACGTGATGATGACGATCGGCGGCTCTTCCGCCTTGACCGTGCCGAGCTCGGGGATCGTCACCTGGAAATCGGACAGCACTTCGAGGAGGAAGGCCTCGAAGGCCTCATCGGTGCGGTCGAGCTCGTCGATGAGGAGCACCGGCGCCCCACCCTTAGGCGCTTCCAGCGCCTGCAGCAGCGGCCGCTTGGTGAGGAATCTTTCCGAGAATATGTCTTGGCCGAGCCGGTCACGGTCGAGCTCGCCCGCCGCTTCCGCGAGCCGGATTTCGATCATCTGGGCCGAGTAATTCCACTCATAGACCGCCGCATTGACGTCGAGCCCTTCATAACATTGGAGCCGGATGAGCTTCCGCCCCAGCGCCTCGGACAGCACCTTGGCGATCTCGGTCTTGCCGACGCCCGCCTCCCCTTCGAGAAACAGGGGCCGCCCCATCTTGAGGGCGAGGAATACGACGGTGCTGAGCGCCCGGTCGGCGATATAACCTTGCGACTTGAGAAGCTCGACCACGGCATCGATCGAGGGCGGCAGGTTGGTCACTTTCTGGCTGGCATCCATTCCTTGTTTCCTGATCAGATTACCGCTTCGAGATCGAGCGTCTTGGTGGGTTTTCCGAGGCGTCTGCCCGGCTCGAATTCATATATCTTCAAATGGCGCCCGGCCGCCACCATGAGACGACCATACATATCCCAGCCCGCCCAGTTGGCCAGCACGATGTGTTCGGCGCCCTTGATATCGTAGCCGTCGCCATCCTGAAGCACATAGTCGAAATGATCATAGCTGCCGAGAGATTGCGGCCTTGCCGTTCGGACGATCGCCGGCTGCCGTTTGCCGCGGGCCTTCAGCGGCCATGGATATGTCGTCACTTGCGGCGGCTTCAGGCGAGCTTTGAGCGCCGCCGCCTCGTCCTCCGGCAGGGAGTTGGCATCATGCAGAATCCGATGTTTACGGAAGTTCTGATATTCGGGCCCGGCTCCCGGCGGCAGCGCCTCGAACACCATGAGCCGATGGTCGCTGAGGAATAGGCCGCCTCCGCCCCAGGTCGACCCATTAGGGTAGAACAGATGTGCTGTGAGCGAGGGGGGTGAAGCTACGGCCGTCCAGGTGGAAGGATCGGAACGGCCATCGGTCTTCTGTCCTTGCATGGCGAAATAGACGAGAAGCTCGCCGTCAGGCGACAGATGCGAGCGCTCCGGGAATAGACGGCCACGGAAACGCGATCCCTTGCTGAGCTGATCGCGGCACCCTTTTCCCCGTCTTTCATAATCGAGCAGCAGGCAATAGGTGGTGAGGCGGCTGCGCCTATAGAAGATCACCGCCACCGGCGCAGCGCTCGCCAGGAGGACCGCAGATTTCGCTGTCGCGGGCGTCATGCGTCACCAAGACAAAAGGCCCGCATGTCTACACATACGGGCCTGTATTCGCAAAACCTCAAAAAGCGCTACTTCGCCGCCGCCACCGCGCGGCGTGCGAGCACGGTCACGAGATGGGCGCGGTATTCGGGCGAGGCATGCATGTCGCTGTTGAGGCCGCTGGCCTTGACCTTGATGCCGCCAATGGCATCGGCCGAGAAGTTGGCCTCGAGCGCCTTCTCCATTTCCGGCACCCGGAACACTTTCGGCCCCGCCCCCGTCACCGCCACGCGCACCGAGCCGTCTTTCAGCTCGGCCACCATGACGCCGACCATCGCATAGCGCGACGCCGGATTGGGGAACTTCACATAGGCCGCCCGCTTCGGCACCGGGAACTCCACCGCAGTGACGATCTCATCGTCCTTGAGCGCGGTGGTGAAGATATCGGTGAAGAACTTGTCGCCGGGGACGCTGCGCGCCGAGGTGACGACGGTCGCATTGAGGCCGACCACGGCGGCGGGATAATCCGCCGCCGGATCATTATTCGCGATCGAACCGCCGATCGTGCCGCGGTTGCGGACATGCGGGTCGCCGATGCCGCCGGCAAGTGCTGAGAGAGCCGGAATGGCTTTCTTGACGCCCTTGTCGGTCGCGACATTGGCGTGAACCGTGCCCGCCTTGACCGTAACCTTGTCGGCGCCGACCTCGACGCCCGAATTCCCGAGGCCGCCGAGATCGATGATGTCGGAAGGTGCGGCAAGCCCCTGCTTCATGGTCGGCAGCAAAGTCATGCCACCCGACAGGAATTTGCCGTCCGCCGCATCCTTCATCGCCTTGACGGCGTCGGCGGGCTTCGTCGGCCGGTGATAGATAAAGTTTTCCATGGATCCCTCCCTTATTCCGCCGCCATCTTCGTGGCCTGCAACGTCTTCCACACCGTATGCGGACTTGCCGGCATCGCCAGGTCCTTGACGCCTAGCGCATCCGTCATGGCATTCATGACCGCCGCCGGCGCCGCGATCGCACCCGCTTCGCCGCAGCCCTTCATGCCCAGCGGATTCGATGGGCATTTGGTTTCGGTGAAGCCGAGCTTGAAGGACGGCACGTCGGTGGCGCGCGGCATGCAGTAGTCCATATAGGAGCCGGTGAGCAGCTGGCCTGACTCGCTGTCATAGACACAGCCCTCCGTCAGCGCCTGGCCAATGCCCTGCGTGATGCCGCCATGCACCTGGCCTTCAACGATCATCGGATTGATGACGGTGCCGAAATCATCGACGGCCGTCCAGCTGACGATCTCGGTGACGCCGGTCTCAGTGTCGATCTCGACCTCGCAGATATGGCAACCCGCCGGGAAAGTGAAGTTGCTCGGGTCGTAGAACGCCGTTTCCTTCAATCCCGGCTCGATTTCCGAGGTCGGAAACTTATGCGCCACATAGGCCGCCAGCGCCACTTCGCCGAACGCCATCTTCTTGTCGGTGCCCTTGACCGAGAAGCTGCCGTTCTTGAACTCGATGTCGCCTTCCGCCGCCTCCATCACATGGGCGGCGATCTTCCTCGCCTTGGCCTCCACCTTGTCGAGCGCCTTGGAGATCGCCGACATGCCGACGGCGCCCGAGCGCGAGCCATAGGTGCCCATGCCGAACTGCACCTTGTCGGTATCGCCATGCACGATCGCCACCGAGTTGATGTCGACGCCGAGGCGGTCCGACACGAGCTGGGCGAAGGTCGTCTCATGGCCCTGGCCGTGGCTATGCGAGCCGGTGAGCACTTCGATCGTGCCGACCGGATTGACCCGGACTTCGGCCGACTCCCACAGGCCCACACCGGCGCCCAGCGAACCGACCGCCGCCGACGGCGCGATGCCGCAGGCCTCGATGTAGTTGGCGAAGCCGATGCCGCGCAGTTTGCCCTGCTTGGCGGCGGCCGCCTTGCGCGCCGGGAAGCCCTTGTAGTCGGCTATCTCCAGCGCCTTCTTGAGCGAGGCATCATAGTCGCCCGCGTCATAGGTCATGATGACCGGCGTCTGGTGTGGGAAAGAGGTGACGAAGTTGCGCCGGCGGAATTCCGCCGGATCGATCTTCATCTCGCGCGCCGCCGTCTCGACGATGCGCTCCACCAGATAAGTCGCTTCCGGCCTGCCCGCGCCGCGATAGGCATCGACGGGCGCGGTATTGGTATAGATCGCATCCACCTCGGCATAGATCGCCGGAATGGCATATTGGCCGGAGAGCAGCGTGGCATAGAGATAGGTCGGCACGCAGGAGGCGAAAGTCGACAGATAAGCGCCCATGCTGGCGAGGGTATGGCATTTGAGGCCAAGTATGTGGCCATCCTTGTCCATCGCCAGCTCGGCATGAGTTACGTGATCGCGGCCATGCGCGTCGGCGAGAAAGCTTTCGGTGCGTTCCGCGGTCCATTTGATCGGCCGGCCGCCGATACGCTTCGATGCCCAGACGCAGACGACTTCCTCGGCATAGATGAAGATCTTCGAGCCGAAGCCGCCGCCGACATCGGGGGCGATGACGCGCAGCTTGTGTTCCGGTGCAAGCCCGTGGAAGGCCGAGATGACGAGGCGCGCCACATGCGGGTTCTGGCTTGTCGTATAAAGCGTGTAGTGGTCGCTGCCTGAATCGTAGGAGCCGATGGCCGCGCGTGGCTCCATCGCATTGGGGATGAGCCGGTTATTGACAAGGTCGAGCTTGGTCACGTGATGGGCGCGCTGAAAGGCCGCCTCGGTCGCCGCCTTGTCGCCGAGCGACCATTCGAAGACGGTGTTGTCGGGAGCCACATCGTGGATCTGCGCCTTCGACTTCGTCGCCTTGGCCACGTCGACCACATGCGGCAGCACGCCATAGGTGACGTCCACCCGGGCGGCGGCGGCCTTGGCCTGCTCTTTGGTTTCGGCGATGACGACGGCGACATGGTCGCCGACATAACGCGCCTTGCCCTGCGCCAGGATCGGATGCGGGCCGGCCTTCATCGGCGAGCCGTCCTTGGAATGGATCATCCAGCCGCAGATGAGGCCGCCGATCTTGTCCTCGGCCACATGCTCGCCGGTGAACACGGCGACGACGCCGTCCTCCGGCGCCCATTCCGGCTCCTTGATCGACTTGATGGTCGCATGCGCATGCGGGCTGCGCACGAAATAGGCGTAGGTCTGGTCTTTCAGATTGATATCATCCGTATACTGACCCTTGCCGGTGATGAAACGGTGATCTTCCTTGCGCCTGACCCGAGCGCCGATTCCAGTGTCCATGATCTGTCCTCCTGATCCGCTCTGCGCTTACATATTCTCGGCGCCGGCCTGGATGGCCTTGACGATGTTGTGATAGCCCGTGCAGCGGCAGATATTGCCTTCGAGCTCGTGACGGATGGTTTCCTCGTCGAGCGTCTTGCCCTTGCGGTTTACGAGATCGACCGCCGCCATGAGCATGCCGGGCGTACAGAAGCCGCATTGGAGCCCGTGATGCTCGCGGAAGGCCTCCTGCATCGGATGCAGCTTGCCGTTCTTGGCCAGGCCTTCGACCGTCGTCACCTCGGCGCCGTCGCAAGCGACGGCGAGCGCGGTGCAGGATTTGATCGCGGTGCCGTTCACATGCACGACGCAGGCGCCGCATTGGCTGGTGTCGCAGCCGACATGCGTGCCCGTCAGGCCCAGATTCTCGCGCAGGAACTGCACCAGAAGTGTGCGCGGCTCGACGGCGCCGCACACGGCTTTGCCATTCACTTTCATGGAGATCGCAGACATCGATATTCCTCCCAGGAGGGATCGCCCGGTCCCAATTTGGATGGGTTTTGGGGGGCCGATCCCATGTCTTCGCCGGCCGTGAGCTTGCGCCGGGAGGCCATTAGGGTCAAGCGACCACCAATTGAGACCAAAGTACTAACACTCGATATCAAGGGCCTTTCATGCCATCATGACAGGCCTGCAACCTTGGGCACCGGCGCCGCGTAAACCCATGACGGAGATACGCTCATGACCCGCAGACTGCTCATTGCCCTTGTCGGCGCCCTGGCCGTCCTGGCCACGCTGCTGCCGTTGCGCGCGCAAAGCGTGTCGGACGCCGAGGCGGCAGAATTCCAGCGCATCATCACAAGCCAGCTCAATGCCTTCTCGGCCGATGACGGGGCCACCGCTTATGGCTTCGCCGCCCCCAATATCCAGCGCCTCTTCCCGACCCCTGAAGTCTTCATGTCGATGGTCCAGAAGGGTTATGCGCCGGTCTATCGCCGGCAGTCCTATGCCTTCGGCCGGATCGGCACTGAAATGGGCGGCCAGCCGACGCAGCATGTCACCATCATCGATGCCAATGGCAAGGCTTGGACGGCGCTCTATGCCATGCAGCGCCAGCCCGACGGCTCCTGGAAGATCTCTGGTTGCTCGCTGGTCGAAGCACCCGCTGCCGATGCGTGAACCTTTTGTGAATGAGGCCTTCAAGGCGGATTCAGGCTGAGCCGCACATGATCGGCATCGTTGAGGCAACACAACGAAACGATCAACCACGCGGAGCTCTCTTCATGAAGACCCTCACCATCGTCGCTGCCCTCGTCCTCATCTCGGCCGGCCAGGCCCTGGCGGGATCGGGCGCCCAGTCGACCGCCAAAACGAGCCAAGGCGTCACGCCTCAGGCCGCCCAGAGCTATGTCGCCTCCTACAATGTCGTCGAGGCCAAGGTGGCCGAAGGCGTGAAGTTCCAGAATACGGGCAAGGCCAAAGGCGTCAGCCAGCAGCCCGGCAAGATGATCTTCAAAGCCCTGCCGAGCCGCGGCTGAACCCGCCGGCCGTGACTTTCGGGGCCCACTGGATTAGAGCCTCTGCCATATCGATGGCAGGGGCTCGAATCGCATGACGGACACGACCTACCCCGCGACGGTGCGCCGGCAGACGATCTATTGGTTGGCCGCCGCCCTGCTCGTCATCGCTTGCGCCGTCATCCTTCTCGCTATGGGCCGCGAACCCATCTGCAAATGCGGCTATGTCAAGCTCTGGCATGGCGTGGTGATGAGCTCGGAGAACTCCCAGCATCTCACCGACTGGTACACGCCCTCCCACCTCATCCATGGCTTTATCTTTTATGGGCTCCTGTGGCTCATCGGCCGGCGCTGGCCCTTAGGACTCAGGCTCTGCCTCGCCATTCTCGTCGAAGGCGCCTGGGAGATCACCGAAAACAGCGACTTCATCATCAACCGCTATCGTGAAGCCACCGTCTCGCTCGATTATTTCGGCGACAGCGTCATCAATTCGGTGAGCGACATCCTGGCGATGGTGGCGGGTTTCTTCCTCGCCTGGCGCGCCCCAGTCTGGGTGACGGTGGCGCTCGCCATCTTCTTCGAGGTGTTCACCGGCTTCATGATCCGCGACAACCTCACCCTCAATATCATCATGCTGACCTGGCCGCTCGACTGGATCAAGGAATGGCAGGCGGCTTTACCGTCGCGCTAGCAAGGAGCGGGCGAGCAGCACGCCATTGGCGGGATTTTCGCCGATCCGCCTGATCGCATAGGGCCACCAGTCGCGCCCGAAGGGCACATAGAGGCGGACCCTTTCGCCCTGCTGTGCCAGCGCCTCGGCGACATCACTGCGCACGCCCAAAAGCATCTCGAATTCATAAGTGCTCTGCGGCCAGCCATTCTCGCGGGCGAGCGCCAACGCCTCGGCCTGGATGCGGTCATCATGGGTGGCGATGATTGGATAGAAACCACTTTCGCGCGCTTCCTCGCTCAGCATCAGCGCCACGAGCTTGCGATAATTGGCCTTGATCTCGGGCTCCGTCGCGAAGGCCACATGTTTCGCACCGACAAAGGCGCCCTTGACGAGGCGCGCTTTGGCGCCGGCCGCGATCAGCCTGATCAGATCACCTTCGGTGCGCCGCAAATAGGCCTGCAGCGTCACCGCGGCGGGCAGCTCCAGCCGCCGGAGATCGTCATGCAGCGCCAAAGTGACATCGACGACGCTCGCATCCTCCATGTCGAGCATGAGGCAATGCAAACCGGGCTTGCCGCCGGAAGCGAGCGCGATGGCGCGGCCGATGCTGCGGGCGCGCGGCCCCACCTGCTCCGCATCGGTCTGCAGCCCGATCTGGGTCGGATCGACCGAGATATGCACATCGAGATCGGCATCGGCGAGCCTGGCGGCGATGGCGAGCTTCTGGTCGACATTCTCCTGTACCAGCTCCAGCCGGTCGACATATTCGCCGAGATAATAGAACGAGGTGCGGATGCCCTTCTCGTCGAGAAGACGCTCCGCCGTGGCGAAGGCGGACGCGACATCGGGTCCCGCCACGAAGCGCTGGGCCAGCTTCCTCATGCCGTCCCGGCCTTGCATGAAATCCTTGACGGCGCTCGAGCGGGCGAGCGCAATCATGCCTCTCTGCCAAAGTCGTTTCATGCAATGCTCATCCTGGCATGGCTCGGCGGCCGGCCATATTTCTGTTTGAAGGCGCGGGAGAATTCGGCGAGCGTCGAGAATCCGGTGGCGAGCGCCACGTCGCGCACGCTAAGCCGCGAATAGGTCAGAAGGCGCAGCGCCCTATCGAGCCGCAATTGCCGGTAGAAGCCGACCGGCGTCGTCTGCAGATGCTGGTGGAACAGGCGCTCGAGCTGGCGGTCGGAAAGCCCAGACGTCGCCGCCACGTCCTTCAAGGTGAGCTTGTCCTCGACATGCTCCTCCATCAAACGGATCGCTTTGACGAGGCGTGGATCGCCGACCCGGTAACGCGTGCCGACCGGGACCCGGGCCTCGCCCGGATGATTGAGATGGCGGGTATGGACCAGCGTGTCGGCCACCTTCTGCGCCAACGCCTCGCTTTCGATCGAGCCCAGCCAGTCGAGCATCATGTCGAGTGCCGCCGCACCGCCGGACGCGGTCATGCGGCCGCGGTCGAGCACATAGGTCTCGTCCGCCACATCGATCTCAGGATAGCTTTCGCGAAAGGCCGGCAGCGTCTCCCAGTGACAGGTGGCGCGGTAACCGTCGAGCACGCCCGCCCCCGCCAGCAGGAAGGCGCCGGTATCGACCGCGCCCAGAAGCGCGCCATTGCGGGCGAGCCGGCGCAATTCATTGAGCACCGGCCGCACCATGCCGGCCTCGTGCTCATAGGACGCACAGGCGAAGACCACATCCGGCCGGCCGATGTCCTCCAGGCTCGCCGAGACCGATACCGGGATGCCGTTGGAGGCGACCACCGCTTCGCCATCCATCGAGACGAAGCGCCAGGAGAACACCTCCCCGGCGAAGCGGTTGGCGACGCGCAAAGGCTCGAGCGCCGAAAACAGCGCGATCATGGAAAAACGCGGAATGAGCAGGAAGGCGATATCGCGGGCCATGGCGGCGGTAAATATCAAGCTGATGGCGGAAAAAGTCAAATCCTATCAAAAATCCGACCTTACTCTGCGCCGATCCAATTCCCAGGGAGGACAGAATGAATCCGAAAGTCATCATCACCTGCGCCGTGACCGGTGCGGGCGACACGGTCGGCAAGCACCCGGCCATTCCGGTAACCCCTGAGCAGATCGCCAATGCGGCGCTCGAGGCCGCCGATGCCGGCGCCGCCATCGTCCACTGCCATGTGCGCAACCCGAAGACCGGCAAGGGCGCGCGGAACGTCGAGCTCTATGCCGAGGTCGTCGAGCGCATCCGCGCCAAGAACAAGACGGTGATCATCAACCTCACCGCCGGCATGGGCGGCGATGTCGAGATCGGCCCCGGCGAGACGCCGCGCCAGTTCAACGAGGCCAATACCGATCTGGTCGGTCCGGCCGAACGCCTCCTCCATGTGAAGGAGCTGCGTCCCGAAATCTGCACGCTCGATTGCGGCACCCTCAATTTCGGCGACGGCAACACCATCGTCGTCCAGACCCCGACGCAGTTGCGCGAGCAGGCGAAGCTCATCCAGTCTTATGGCGTGAAGCCCGAGATGGAGATCTTCGACTCCGGCAATCTGTGGTTCGCCAAGCAGCTCGTCGCCGAAGGCCTCATCGACGAGCCGCCGATGTTCCAGCTCTGCCTCGGCATTCCGTGGGGTGCGCCCGTCAACACCCAGACCATGGCCTACCAGGTCGGCGAATTGCCGAAGAACGCCGTCTGGGCCGCCTTCGGCATCGGCCGCAACCAGTTCCCGATGGTGGCGCAGGCTGTCCTCCTCGGCGGCCATGTGCGCGTCGGCCTCGAGGACAATCTCTATCTCGAAAAAGGCGTCTATGCCTCGAACGGCACGCTCACCGAGCGCGCCGTGAAGATCATCGAGATCCTCGGCTCCAAGGTCGCGAGCCCCGACGAAGCACGCGACATCCTGAAACTGAAGCCAAGGAAAAGCTAAGGCCTAGTTCCCCTCCCCCTTGTGGGGGCGAGGAACGGCGGCGAAGCCGACAAAAAGGTCCGGTGGACCTTTTTGAGTGACAAGCGCCCGGAGCGTAAGCGAAGGGCGGGTTGGGTTGGGGGGTGGGGGTCGGGCAGTTTCTCAATTGCAGCCTCGATCATCTGAGAAACCACCCGACCCCCATCCTTGATCCCTCCCCGCAAGGGGGAGGGAAAATGAAATCGCAAAGATTCGAGAGGAAACATCCATGTCCATCAAGACCGTCGGCATTGCGGGAACGGGTCTCATCGGCGCCGGCTGGGCGGCGCGCCTGCTCATCCGGGGTTACGACGTCATCGCCTATGACGTCGTCCCCGAGGCCGAAGCCAAGCTCAGGGCCGCCATCGACGTCGCCTGGCCGTCCATGATCCGTCTCCTCAACACCCCTAAGGTGAAGAAAGGCAAGCTCAGTTTCACCATAGATCTCAAGGAGATGGCGTCCAAAGTTGACTTCATTCATGAAGCCGCGCCCGAGCGTGAGGCGCTCAAGATCAAGCTGTTCAAGGATTTGGACGCGCTGAGCCGTCCGGATGTCATCATCGCCTCTTCTTCCTCGGGCTTCCTGCCCTCCAGGCTCCAGTCCGAATGCGCCCATCCGGAGCGTGTGATCATCGCGCACCCCTTCAACCCGGTCTATCTGCTGCCGCTCGTCGAGACAGTGCCGGGCGACAAGACCTCATCCGAAGCGATGGACCGCGCCGGCAAATATTTCGAAGCCGTCGGCATGCATGTGCTGCGCCTCAAAAAGGAAATCGACGGCTATATCTGCGACCGTCTCCAGGAGGCTCTGTGGCGCGAGGCGCTGCATGTCCTCGACAAGGACATCGGCACCACCGCCGATATCGATGACTCGATCGTCTATTCGGCCGGCATGCGCTGGGCCTTCATGGGCTCGTTCCTCACCTATCATGCGGCCGGCGGCCCTGGCGGCATGCGCGCTTTCATCAATCAGTTCGACCCGACGCTCGACCTGCCCTGGACCGATCTCAAATATCCGAAGTGGAATGACGCGCTGGAGAAGCGGCTCGTCGAAGGCTGCGAGGCCCAGGCCGACGGCCTGACCGTCGCCGAGATCGAGGCCAAGCGCAACGACGTCCTCGTCGACATGATGCATCTCTTCAAGCAGCACAAGGTCGGCGCCGGCCTCGTGCTGGCGCGCGAGGAAGAGCGCCGCCTGAAGGCGCTGAAGCGCTGGAAGAAGGGCGCCAAGGTCGGCGGTCCCCTCGCCCTTCACCACGGCACGGTGATGACCTCCTGGGTCGATTACAACAACCACATGCAGGACGCTTATTATCTGGTGGCCTTCGGCGATGGTCTCGACGCCTTCTTCCGCTATATCGGTGACGACGAGGCCTATCGCGTGTCAGGGCTGACTTTTTTCACCGCCGAGACGCATCTCAACTACTATCGTGAGATGAAAGCGGGCGAGCCCTTCACCATCGAGACCCAGCTAGTCGGCCTCGATGAGAAGCGCATGCATCTCTTCCACCGCATGCTGCATGGCAAGACCGGCGAGCTCGTCGCCACCAATGAGATCATGCAGCTGCATGTCGACCAGAAGGCCGGCAAGGTCTCCCCGATGCGTGCCGACATATTCGAAGCGCTCTCCGCCGTCTGGGCCGAGCACAAGAAGCTGAAGGCCCCGGCCGAGCTCGGCCGCGTCATGAACGTGCCTAAAAAGACGAAGCCGGCGGCGAAGAAGAAACCGGCCGTCAAGAAGAAGGCCGCTAAGAAGAAACGCTGATTATCTTCGGGAGGAAACCATGCTTCAGCGTGTCATGATCACGGCGGGCGGCTCCGGCATCGGCTGGGCCATCGCCCGGGCCTTCGCCGACAATGGCGCCAAGGTCCATATTTGCGATGTCGACGAACGGGCCCTCGGTGAAGCGACCGAGAAATACCCGCAGATCGCCGCCACCCATCTCGATATCACCGACGAGGAAGCGGTCGACCAGTGGTTCGACGACGCGCTCGACGACATGGATGGCCTCGACGTGCTCATCAACAATGCCGGCATCAAGGGGCCGACCGGTTATGTCGAGGAGCTGAAGCTCGACGACTGGCGCGAATGCCTGAGCGTCTGCCTGGATGCGCAGTTCCTGTGTGCCAGGCGCGCCGCCCCGGTGATGAAGGAGCAGCGTTCCGGCTCCATCATCAACATCTCGTCCACCGCCGGTCTTTATGGCTATGGCCTCAGGACACCCTATGCGGCGGCCAAATGGGCGGTGATCGGCTTCTCGAAGTCGCTCGCCGTCGAGCTCGGTCCCTATGATGTGCGCGTCAACGCCATCTGCCCGGGCTCGGTCGAAGGCCCGCGCATGGAGCGTGTCATCAAGGCCGAGGCCGACAGCCGCGGCGTCGCCTTCGACGTCGTCTACAAGGACTATGTCCAGGCTCAATCGATCAAGCGTTTCGTCAAGCCGGAGGAGATCGCCGATATGTGTCTCTTCCTGGCTTCGCCCGCCTCCAAGATGGTGACCGGCCAGGCGATCTCGGTCGACGGCCATTCTGAAACCTTCCATATAGGGAGCTGACTCCATGGATTTCGCCCTCACCGACGAGCAGCGCATGATCGTCAAGACGACGCGCGATTTCGTCGAGAACGAGCTTTTCCCGCATGAGGCGGAAGTCGAACGCACCGGCGAATTGCGCAAGGACCTCTATGAGGAGCTGAAGGCCAAGGCCATCGAAGCCGGACTCTATGCCGCCAACATGCCCGAGGAAGCGGGCGGCGCCGGTCTCGATACCCAGACCTGGGTCATGTATGAGCGCGAGCTCGGCCGCGCCAATTACGCGCTGCATTGGAACTGCGTGGCGCGCCCGTCGAACATCCTGATGGCGTGTGAGGGCGAGCAGCGCGAGAAATATCTCTTCCCGGCGGTGCGCGGCGAGAAGTCGGACTGCCTCGCCATGACCGAGCCGGGTGCGGGCTCCGATGTCCGCGGCATGAAATGCGCCGCCGTCCAGCAAGGCGACGATTTCGTCATCAACGGCGTGAAGCACTTCATCAGCCACGCCGATGTCGCCGATTTCGTCATTCTCTTCGCCGCCTCGGGCGAGGAGAACACGCCGCGTGGCAAGAAGAAGCTCATCACCGCCTTCCTGGTTGACAAGGGCCATCCGGGCTTCGTGGTGCGCTACGGCTACCGCAATGTCTCGCATCGAGGCTACAACAACTGCATCCTCGAATTCACCGATTGCCGCCTGCCCAAATCCGCCGTGCTGGGCGAAGTACACAAAGGTTTCGAGGTGGCTAATTCCTGGCTCGGCGCCACCCGCCTTCAGGTCGCCGCCACCTGTATCGGCCGCGCCGAGCGCGCACTGGAGCACGCCAAGCAATGGGCGGTCGACCGCGTCCAGTTCGGCCAGCAGATCGGCAAGTTTCAGGGCGTCTCCTTCAAGCTCGCCGACATGGCGCTCGAATACAAAGCCGCCTGGCTCCTCACCCTCGAAGCGGCCTGGAAATACGACCAGGGCACTGTCGAGGACATGGATATGGCGATGGCCAAGCTCAAAGCCACCGAGATGCTGGCCATGGTCGCCGACGAAGCCATCCAGATCCATGG
Source organism: Taklimakanibacter albus (assembly GCF_016595235.1). GTDB lineage: Bacteria > Pseudomonadota > Alphaproteobacteria > Rhizobiales > Aestuariivirgaceae > Taklimakanibacter > Taklimakanibacter albus. The sequence continues at coordinate 196,060 of NZ_JAENHL010000004.1, forward strand.
CGGCATGGGCGTGATGGAGGAATTGCCGCTCGAGCGCATCTGGCGCGACGCCCGCATCGAGCGCATCTGGGAAGGTACCAGCGAGATCCAGCGCCACATCATTTCACGCGCTTTGCTCAGACCACTTGGAGGATAGACGGAGCAACTGCCCGACCCCCACCCCTAACCCCTCCCCACAAGGGGGAGGGGAATAGAGTTTACCCTCCCCCTTGTGGGGAGGATCGGCCCGAAGGGACGGGGTGGGGGTCGGGTGGTCTCTCCCTTAGACAAAACATCATGACAACATCCCTCACCCGCCTGCTCTCGCCCGCGTCCATCGCCTTCATCGGCGGTCATGAATGCGACGTCGCCATCAAACGCACGCTTGCCTTGGGCTTCACCGGCAAGATCTGGGCTGTCCACCCCAAGCGCGAGCAATTGGGCGGCATTGCCTGCATCCGCTCGGTCGAAGAGATCGACGGCGTGCCGGACGCGGCCTTCGTCGCCGTCAAGCGCGAGCCCACCATCGAGATCGTCCGCCATCTGAGCAAGATCGGCTGCGGTGGCGCCGTCATCTACGCCTCGGGCTTTTCCGAGACGGGCGAGACCGGCAAGGAATTGCAGCGCCAGCTTCTCGAGGCGGCGGACGGCATGCCGCTGATGGGTCCCAATTGCTACGGCTTCGTCAATGCCCTGGCCAATGCCGCTTTGTGGCCGGACGAGCATGGCCTGTCGCATCTCGAGCGTGGTGTCGCCATCATCACCCAGTCCGGCAACATCGCCTGCAACTTCACCATGACGCGCCGCGCGCTCCCCGTGGCCGCCGTCTTCGCCATCGGCAACCAGGCCGATGTCGACATCGCCCGCATGCTCGAGGCGTTGGCCGAGGATGACCGCATCACCGCCGTCGGCCTTCACATCGAAGGGCTCAAGGACATTCCAGCTTTCGCCAGGGCCGCCGAGGTCGCGCGAAAGAACCGCAAGCCCGTGGTCGCGCTCAAGACCGGCCGTTCCGAGCAAGGCGCCAAGGTCGCAATGAGCCACACGTCCTCGCTCGCCGGCGCCGACACGCTGTATGACGCCCTCTTCGAACGCTGCGGCGTCGCCCGCATGACGTCCGTCACAGCCTTCGTCGAGACACTCAAATTCCTGCACAATGGCGGCCCCCTCAAGGACAATCGCCTCGTCTCGATGAGCTGCTCGGGGGGCGAAGCCGCTCTCATCGCCGACATGGCGATGGGCAAGAAGGTGAGCTTCCCTGAATTCGATTCCTGCACCAAGCCGAAAGTGGCGGCGACGCTCAATGAATATGTGTCAATCGACAATCCGCTCGACTATCACACCTTCATCTGGAACCAGGAAGACAAGCTCACCGCCACCTTCTCCGCGGTTCTTGGCGGTGGCTTCGATGTGTCGATGCTGATTCTCGACGTGCCCACCAATCCGGCGATGAAGCCCGATGGCTGGCTCACCACGGCGCGTGCGCTGCGCACCGCGGCACAGGCGACCAAGGCCCGCGCCGCGATGGTGGCGAGCCTTCCCGAATGCCTGCCTCTGCCGCTCGCCGAGGAAATGGCGGCCGCCGGCGTCGCCCCGATGATGGGGCTCGATGATGCGCTGACCGCCTTCGAGGCAGCGGCCTTCATCGGCCGCAACTGGGCGCGCCGCGACAAGGTGCCGACCCTCGTCACGACCACCGAACGAGGCGGCGAGCTGACGACGCTCACCGAATATGACGCCAAGCAGCTTCTGAAGAGCTTTGGCCTCAGCGTGCCGGACGGCATCGTCTGCAAGACCGGCGATGCGGTGAAGGCAGCGGAAAAACTCGGCTTCCCGGTCACGCTCAAGGTCTCATCCGCCGCGATCGCGCATAAGACGGAAGCCGGCGGCGTGGCGCTCAATCTCAAGAACGCAACTGAGGTCGAAGCGGCGGCGCAGCGCATGGCCAGGCTCGCGGATGAAGTCATCGTCGAACGCATGGTGACGGGCGCCGTCGCCGAGCTGATCGTCGGTCTCAAATCCGATCCGCAATTCGGTCTGGCTTTGGTGCTCGGCGCCGGCGGCATTCTCACCGAGCTGCTCAAAGATTCGGCAACGCTCATCCTGCCGGCGTCGCGGCCTGAGATCGAACGCGCACTCAAGTCGTTGAAAGTATGGAAGCTCGTCGAAGGCTTCCGCAACAGATCTGGTGATCAGGAGGGTGTGATCAAGGCGGTCGAGGCAATTGCAGGCTTTGCCGAGGCGCATCGGGGCCTTATAGAGGAGCTCGATGTCAATCCCCTGCTCGTCCTGCCTCCAGGTCAAGGTGCCGTGGCGGTCGATGCCCTCATCGCAATGCGCAAAGGTTAGCTCATGTCGTCACCTCTCATTGTCGAACGCCGCGGCAAGATTCTCGAAGTCACCATCAACCGGCCCAAGGCCAACGCCATCGACGCGCCGACGAGCCGCATCATGGGTGAGACCTTCGCCAAATTCCGCGACGATCCGGAACTGCGCGTGGCGATCCTCACCGGCTCGGGCGAGAAATTCTTCTGCCCCGGCTGGGATCTGAAAGCCGCGGCGGAAGGCGAGGCACCTGATTCCGATTATGGCGTCGGCGGCTTCGGCGGCCTGCAGGAATTGCCCGGCCTCAACAAGCCGGTGATCGCCGCGGTCAACGGCATCGCCTTCGGCGGCGGCTTCGAGATCATGATCTCGGCCGACATCATCATCGCCGCCGACCACGCCACCTTCGCACTTCCGGAAATCAACTCCGGCACACTGGCCGACGCGGCCACCATAAAATTGCCACGCCGCATTCCCTACCATGTGGCGATGGAGCTTCTCTTCACCGGACGGCGCATGGACGCCCACGAAGCCAAGCAATGGGGCATCGTGAACGAAATCGTCACGCAGCCCAATCTGATGATCCGCGCCCGCGAAGTGGCCGCCATGCTGGCCGAGGGCCCGCCGCTGGTCTTCGCCGCCATCAAGGAAACGGTGCGCGAGACCGAGCGCCTCACCGTTCAGGAAGCTTTCGACCTCGTCACCAAGCGCAAGCTCAAGACGGTCGATACGCTCTATGCGAGCGACGACCAGAAGGAAGGCGCCCGCGCCTTCGCCGAGAAGCGCAAGCCGGTGTGGAAAGGTCGCTAGCGCGAAACCATGAGCCGCTCCCGATACCCTCATGCTGAGGTGCGAGCGCAGCGAGCCTCGAAGCATGATCCAGGGACAAGGATCGTGCCGCTGGCCACCCTTCGAGGGCCGCTGCGCGGCCACCTCAGGGTAAGGATTGTAGAGTCCTTTCCATCCATAAATTCATGAGATCAACAGTATGAACCGCCGGACGTTCTTCAAATGGCTGGGCGGTCTCGCTTTGTCGGGCGCGGCGATGACCGGCTACGCCTTCGGCATCGAACCGGGCTTCATGCTGCGCGTGCAGCAATACAAGCTGACGCCGCCCGGCTGGCCCGCCGACTTCAAGCTGCGCATCGCTGTCTTGACGGACATTCATGCCGGCGAGCCTTATATGGGCCTTGGGCGGATCGAGCGCATCGTCGAAACGACCAATGCGCTCAAACCCGATCTTGCGCTCTTGCTGGGTGATTTCTCCACCGGCCATCGGATGATAACCAGGCAAGTTCCGATCAAGGACACTGCCGCGGCCTGCGCCGGCCTCGCGGCGCCACTCGGCCGGCACGCCATTCTCGGTAATCACGACTGGTGGGACGACCGGGCGGCGCAGAAGCGGCAATCCGGTCCCAGCCTCTATGGTGATACGCTGAAAGCCGCCGGCATTCCCGTCTATGAGAATGACGGTGTGCGCCTCGAGCATAATGGCCGGCCCTTCTGGCTTCTGGGCCTCGGCGACCAGCTTGCCTTCGTCCGGGGCCGCGGTCGCTTCACAGGCGTTGACGATCTCGACGGCACGCTCGCCAAGGTCACCGACGACGCGCCCATCATTCTCATGATCCATGAGCCCGACGCCTTCATCAAAGTGCCTAAACGCGTTTCACTCACGCTCGCCGGCCATACCCATGGCGGCCAGGTGCGCCTCTTCGGCTATTCGCCAGTGGTGCCGTCCGGCTATGGTAACCGCTTCGCCTATGGCCATGTCGTCGAGGACGACCGCCATCTGATTGTGTCGGGCGGCCTCGGCTGCAGCATCCTGCCGGTACGTTTCGGCGTGCCGCCCGAGATCGTGCTGATCGAGCTCGGCGGCTAACCTTCATTCCACCTTGAAATAGGCCTGCGCCTGGACGGCATAATGATCGTCCTTCATCAGGCGCAGCTCATATTCGCCGGGCGCCAGGGGTTCGCTCAGCGCATTTTCGTCCAGCGTCACCGTGCCGTTGAAGCGCGCATTGGTGTAGACATAGGTCAGATAGTTGAAGGCATTCGCATCGCCCTGCCCGCGCGCATAAAGCGCGATCCAGTCGAATTTGTAGCCCGGCGCATCGCTGAAGGTAATCTGGATCGGCTCGCCCGGTTTGTAGACTTCCTTGTCGGTTTGCAGATCCGCCTGCGCATCTTTCGTCTGCATGGTGAAGAGCGAACGTGCCATCTCCTTGCCTTGCGCGTCGAGCAGCACGGCGGTGAATTCGCCGCCATCGCTCCAGCCGGGCAATGTCAGCTTGATCGAGGGCCGATCCCAGAAGCCGACATTGGCGACACCGGTCAGCGCATCGGTCGCCGGATCACCGTCGCGCACCATGACGATGGCGCTCCAGTCGGATTTGTCCGGCATGTTGACGCGCAGACGGAAGTCCTCGCCGGCGATCACCGGCCGGGGCTCGACCGTGATCAGGGCCGGCGCATCGACCGGCGTCACGTCGAAGGTCGAGATCACCGCGCGATGGTCGGACGGCCACGGATCGACCACGACGCCGACATCGGGATTGCCTTTCTCGCCGCCGAGCACGCTCGCCACCGGCTTGGCATTGGCCGACCAGATCATGTCGATGCGATCGAGTGTTTCAGTCGGGCGGATATAGGGCTGCGGATAACCGACGGTCCAGGTGAGGCCGGGATTTTTCACCGGATCGGGATTCACCGCGCGATAGGAATCAGTAAGCCCCGCGTCGGCGAAGGCCTTCGAGGCCGGCCATTCGACCGGGAATTTCACCTGGGCACGCGCCTTGGCCGCTTCCGCCGTCCAGTCGAGATGCGACGGCGAGTTGAAGTCGCCGGTGAGAAACACCGGCACGCCCGCTTTGGCGAGCTTGCCGAGCGCGTCGGCGATCGGCTGCGCTTCCGGCACCCGCGTCTCGGTCTCGATCTTCAGCACCTCTTCGAGCGTCTTGCCGTCGCGCACCGCTTCGGGTCCGTACGGATCGCTGGTCAGATGCAGATTGGCGACCGCGACCGCCTTGCCGGGCCTGACCATGACCCAGGCATGCACCGTGTCGGGCCCTACGCCGTTGAGCGAATAGACGAGGCCTGACGATTCGGGCGCGGCACCATTGCCGGAATCGAAGAGCGGATAGCGGCTGATGATGTGGCGGCGCGTATCGACATAGGAATAGCCGGCGAGCTCTGCGATCTTCTCGATATTGCCGTCCGGCTCCTGGATGCCGATGATGTCGGGATCGGCCGCCTTGATCGCCCGGATGACCGCGTCGAAATCCGACTGCTCGCCGCCATACCAGATATTGAAGCTCATGACCTTGAGCGGCACGCTGTCCTGCGCCGACGCCGTGCCCGGCAGCATGAGCCCCAGGCAACACAGAATGATCCTGATCAAGCCCTTCGCCATCCCCATCTCTCCCCTTGGCTATTGATGCTCAGTACACTTCCAGACGTGACCGGCTCATGACGAAGCCGTTCTTGCCGCGCTCACATTTGAGGCCTTTGCTCGACGCCTGACAGGTGAACGGTCCGGCCTTCCATGTCTTGCCATAGGCGAGCACCGGCTCGGCCGAGCAACAGGACGCATCGCCGACCTGCTTGTAAATTTTGCCGCGCCCATTGGGCCCGAGGATGATGCGCGCATATTTGGGCTCGACCCGGTCGCAGGAAAGCTCCGGCCCGCCATCCACCGGCTGATAGACATCGGTGCCGCCTTTGGGCGTGTAGATGCAGCCGATATTGCCGGAGGGCAGCACGAATTCGATCTGCTTCCCGGCGAGGACCGGCGTGGTCAGTCCGGCCAGCAACGCAACGACGCTCAAGAACCGAAAGACCGCCATCCTGAAATCCTTCGCTCTAATTGAATGAACGTTCAGCATACTGCCATGGATGCGCGAATGCCGTCAGCAGGAATCCGGCATGGCGATGTCGGAATTTGTTCTTCAGCCGACATTCATCTTGGGATTGCAAAGCTCATCTGGATGAAACCGATCCTTGTCGCATTCATGGTTGCTGCAGCATTGGATGCCAACGCAGAACCAGTGCAGCCCACACGCCCTTCTCCCAACAAGCCACCTGTCGTTCTGGGGCCGATTGATGACAGAGAACTCTATGGCAATCCGCTTCACTGTGTTTATCATGAACTCCGATCGGCCTCAGTTCACCTCTTACGATGCCGCAGCAGCAAGTCTTGCGAATTGCCGACGACACAAGCTCTCGCTGACCTCGAGGAGGACTTCGACTCGGCAAAAATCGTCAAGCTAGCTCCGTTGCCGAACGGATGCATGGCCGTCACCCTTGTCGGCAAACTCAAGCTTCCGGATGCGCCGCCTTGGGCAGGTGCCGCCTATCCCGGCTGGCGCCCGTTTGCGGACGCCCCATAGCGCCGCCATAGAAGGACGGTGTAGGATTGCGCCCCCGGTTACCCTGACCCGATATCGGTGAACATGAAATCGAATCTTGCCGCTCTTGTCATATTTGCCGTGTGCGCGGTCGCGGGCGGATCGATGCGCGGCCAGGCGGCAGAGACCGAGCCGGAGATCGAAGCCCCCGGCGCATCGCCTCTCGGTGCCCCGATGCAAGGCAAGCCGGCGCGCGGCGCTCTCTTTTGCACCTATGAAGACCAAAGCAACGCCGAGGTCCATGTCCTCCTGTGCCGCTCGGAGATTTCCGAAGGGTGCGCGCTGACCAATCCCGTGCCGCTACGGGTTCTGATGAGCAGATATGACGGCGTGAAGATCCTCGCCATCGGCGCGAGCCCCGAAGGATGCTCGCGCGTGACCTTCACGGGCTCGCTGAAGACGAACTGACCGTCTTCGGCAGGAACAGCAGCACCAGCGCCGCCCCCACCCACAGGCTCGCCGTTGCCGCGAGGCTGGTGGCGAAGAAGCCGTAAGCCGCATAGACGCTGCCATAGACGCCGCCGCCGATGCCCACCGCGACATAGGTGATGAAGGAGAAGAGCCCCATGGCGGTCGAACGCTCGGCCGCCGGCGCCGCACCGATATAGGAGACGAGCACATTCATGCCGACATGCTGCACGAGGCCCCAGACCAGCGGATAGGCTATCGCCGTCCACAGATTGAGCGTGGCGAAAGGCAGCAAAATGTAGTTGATGCCGACGACGAACAAGGCGGCCGCCATCAGCTTCGCCGGGCCTATCCGGTCGATGAAGCCATCGAAGAAGACGGCGAGCCCGAAGCCGATGCCATAGGAGCAGGCGATAAGCCCGCCGAGCCAGGCGCCCGCCTGATGCAGATGGCGCGCGTGATCGCCGAGAAACGTATAGGTCTGATAGAAGCCGATCATGAAGACGAAGGTGGCGACAAGGGCCAGCGGAATGCCTTTCACCGCCAGCGCCCGGCGATAAGGCACCGGCCGCGAAGCGGCCGTCGCCTCCGCCCTCGGTAACAGCCCGATGCCGAAAATCATCACGGCCGAGATCAGGGCGACGGCAATGAAGGTGCCGCGCCAGTCGACGAGGTCCGACAGGATGGCGGCGACCGGCACACCCGCCACCATCGCCACCGACCAGCCGAAGATCACCCGTCCCATGGCGCGTGAGCGCATATGGTCGGGAGTCAGATCGGCGGTGAGCGCGTAGGTGCCCGGGATGATTACGCCGGCGGCAAGGCCGGTGAGGAACTGTCCGGCCACCAGCACGCGCCAGTCGAAGGCGGCCGCGCATAGCGCCAGGCCCGCCGCGATGACGGCGAAAGCAATCTGCATGGCCTGGCGCTTCGGCCACTGGCCGAGCCGGGGCGCCGCCAGCAGCGCCGCCAGCGCCACGCCAACACCATAGGCGCCTGAGGCAATACCGATCTCGACCGGCCCTGCCGCCAGCGCGCGGGCGATGTCGGGAAGCATCGGCGACAGCATCAGCGCCTGAATGCCGACGGCGGCAATGCCGCACATCAGGATCAGCAGATGGTTCTGCGAGGACGGGGCGCTGGTGACGGCGGTCATTTTGTCTAACTCTGATAGAGAGATTACGATTTTTCCCATATCATGTTATGGTTATGATCAGGAATGGCTATTTTATACCATCCAAACCTCGTTAAGGGATAACCCGCAATGGATGCCACCGACCGAAAGCTGTTAGCCATCATGGCCGAGGATGCCTCGATCGCCTATCGCGACCTGGGCGAGAAGCTCGGCCTGTCCGCCCCTTCCGTCTATGAACGGGTGAAGAAGCTCAAGAAGGAAGGCGCCATCCGCCGTACCACCATCGAAATCGACGGCGAGGCCATCGGCTGCCCCCTCCTCGCTTTCGTCCATGTCACCACCGAGGGCTGGGGCAAGACGCCACAAATGCTGGCCATGGGCGAGGATCCGCGGGTCGAGGAGCTCCATTCGGTGGCCGGCGACAGCTGCATGATCCTGAAAGTCCGCTGCGAGGGCACCCAGGCCCTCGAGCAGCTCCTGAAGCGCGTCTATGACATTCCAGGCGTGCGCAGCACCCGCTCCTATATCGCGCTCAACACCTTCCTGGAGCGCGGTCCCCGAACGGAGCTTTTCGCTAAAAATTAGGTCAAAGCCAATTATTAACGGGCCCTTTCGCCGACCCCTGAGTTTTCAGGGTTGGTATTGAAACTCTTTACACGCGTCTCCCGTAACTAGGCACTAAGTGCAAGGCGACAGGAGGCGCGGTCCGATCCAGAGGGCGATCGGGCCGCGTTTTATTTCTCCGCCAGCGCCTTCAGCCTGGCGAGGCCCTTTTCATTGTCGGGCCCGAAAGTGCGATCGTAGAGCAGCCCCATCCAGCGCTCGAGCGGATTGCGCAAAAGCGTCTTGAAACCCCAGGTGACCCGCGTCTCGTCGGCGATGGCCGAGAAATCCAGATAGGCCACCGCATCGCCCATGCCGCCGAAATCGAGCGTCGTGGCGAAGCGTTTGTTGGGCTGGTAGTCGACGACCGTCTGCGAACCGGAGCCGAGCTGCGGATTGTCGGAGGTCCAGGACATCTTCTGCCCGATGCCGATCTCCGGCCCTTCGAACGTATAATGCAGCCCGGGATCGACCTCCGCCCAGGGTGAGAGCTCCCTGAACCGCTTGAGATCGGCGGCGATGGCGAAGACTTTGTCCGGCGGCGCCGCGATGGTGATCCGGCGTTCGACCACCGCCTCGCCCGGCAGCACATAGGCGCCGCCCATGAATACGACGAGAAGCGCGATCAGCGCATAGACGACGCCCAGCACGACTTTCTTCATGGCTTCCTTCTGGAGCCCTTCCCGTTTTGATCGAATCGTTTCGATTCGATCAAAACGGAAAAAGGGCTCGAATACATATAATCTGGAGCGCTTCCTTATCGCCAAAGTCGAGCAACTTTGGCGGGAAGCGCTCTGGTCCTGACTGACGGGCGCTTCTATAGCTTAGGCCATGCGCCCTGCCCAACTCTTCTGCATCAGGCCCTTGGAGCCGCGCGATCTTGACGCGGCGGCCGCAGCCGCCAATGCCGCATGCCGCCAGGCCTATGCGTTTTTTGGTTATGACCAACCCGTCTCGGCGAGCCGCGAGCGCATCCGCGAGGCCCAGGCGCACGGGGAAAGATGTTTCGTGCCCGAGGTCGCCGGCGTGGTCGTCGGCATCCTGACGCTGAAGCCCGCTTTTATCGACCGGCTGTTCATCTCGCCCTGCTGGCAAGGTCACGGCATGGGCTCCGCCTGTCTCGATTTCACCAAGTCGCTCTACCCGTCCGGCCTCGAGCTCCACTGTGCTCAGCAGAACTACCCTGCCCGTCGCCTCTATGAGCGTCACGGCTTCATTGCCGTGGCCGAGTACATCTACGAGCCGATCGGCATCGGCGACGTCGTCTATCGCTGGCCGGGGAGCTGATACGGCGTCGGGCTGAGAAACCTGCACATCTGTCTTTGGCAGAAATTCAGATAGGCCCGCACGATGCTGGAAGGATTGCGATGCGAGGGATAGACCAGATTGATCTGCTGCTCCGGCAAGGGATGCCCGGCGAGCACTGGGCAGAGATGACCGCTACGCAAGCCTTGCGTCGCAAGGAAGGGCGGCAGTTCGGTCACCGCCTCCCCGGCCAGCGCCCGGCTGCGCAGATGCTCGTAATTGTTCGTGGTCAGCATCGCCTTCGGCTCGAAGACAATGTCGCCCAGACGCCACATGGGCGGTGCACTCGCATCCCGCGACCATCCGGCGCAAGGATAGCGATGGAGGTCCTCCGGAACGACGGGCTCGCCGAGGCGTCGCAACAATCTGGGGCTGGCGACCAGCACATGGCGGTAGGCCAGCAATAGCCGCGCGACCATCGCCTCATGCATGATGGCGCCGACGCGCAGCGCGACATCAATGCCGTCCTGGACGAGATCGACGCGCCGCTCCGTTTCATAGACGCTGACCTGAATACCCGGATATTCGCGTTGAAAGGCGCTCAGCAGTTCCCACCACGGCTCAAATACCGGCGGCAAAGACAATCTGAGGCGTCCCCTCAGGCAGTCCTGATCGCTCCTCACCGTCTGCTCGGCTTCGAGAAGCGCGTCGATACCGCGGAGCGCATGTTCGTAGAGGCGCATGCCCGCATCGGTCAGCTTTATTCCGCGTGCGGAGCGTTCCAGAAGCTGAACCTTGAGATCCTGCTCGAGCTCGCGCATCCGCCGGCTGAGTGTCGGCAGCGGCGTGTTCAGGCGCGATGCGGCCGCTGACAGGCTGCCGGCCTGCACGACATTCACAAACATCTGCACGGCATTCAGATCCATCTTTGGTGCACTTCCACAAACGATAGGCTGACTGTCATATTTGCTACTACCGCAGCGTGCAAGCCCGCTTACAGTGTTGCTCATCGGCGAGGCACACGCTTCGTCCGCATGGGAGTGCTTAACGATGAACTGAGTTGGTTGGCAGGATCCGGAGGCAAACATGAACGCTCAAATCACGGCGGAGATCCGTGGCTACGATATCGGCCCGATCAACGCCAAGGCCGGTTTTACGTCCGATATCACCCTGGCGGCGGATATAACGCCACAAAACCTCATAGACATGGTGGAGCGCGAGCGCCCCAATATGGATATCCGTCCGGGCATGCGGCACAAATACACGCCGCTGCGTTTCGATCCCGCCACCGGGTATCTCTACAATGGCGGGCGCTATCTCTTCGACACCTGGGAGAATGTTCTCGACTACAACCACTACACGAATGAGGTGCTCGAGCCCGAGCCCGGTGTCAAATTCTGGACGCGTCCCTCTTTCGTCCATGTCGACAAGCATTACTGGCGGGTTACCGGCGCCCATGATTTCAAGCCGCTCGCCACCGCGCACCACATCAACCGTTTCGAGCGCCATGCTTACACCAACCAGGATGCGGCGGACCTGCTCACGCGTGCCTGGCCGGCGATCCGGGACGATGCCCAGAAGCAGGGGCTGTCGAGCGTCTGGCTGATGTATCAGCCGGAGGAAAGGCAGATCGGCATCGTCGCAGTCGCCGCCAGGAGCGCCGACAAGGACCCGGCGACCGCCCTCGCGAAAGGTTTGGCCGTGCTGGAGGCAGCCCCTCCTGTCGGTCGCCTGCTGCCCGGCGAGCTCGGTCTGACGAAACTCTTCGACCGGACCAGCCTCATCGGCTCCTCATGGCTGCCTTGGTCCCGGGCACTCGGCGGGGCGCACTCGTCCTTCCCCGTCTCTCCACCGCATCCATTGCCGCAGCTCTGATCGCGGTGGCATGAGGAACCTGACCCCACAGGCGTCAGGTCGAACAACCGGCCGTTTTCTGCACAAGAGCCGGGGGCGTGGGGGAGCGTGACGAGCGCTCCCCCTTTTTTCTTCGAAGCAAATGACGGGGAACATCATGATCAAGCTGATCTACGCCCTCAGGCGGCGCAATGACTTCTCGCTCCAAGCGTTCCATGAGCGCTGGCTCGTCCACGGCCGGCTGGTGACCGAGGTCGCGGCGGCGATACGTGCAAGCGACTATTTCCAGAGCCATACGATCGATGCACCGGTGAACGTCCAGCTCGCGGCAATGCGCGGGATAACGGCGCCGCCTTTCGACGGGGTCGCTGAGATATGGTGGACGTCGCTTGACGAGCTCATGATAGGCGCCGCGAGCCGCGAAGGCCAGGCCGCCTATGCCCGCCTCCTCGAGGACGAAAGGCAGTTCATCGACCTCGCCAACTCGTCCATCTTCCTGACCGAGGAGCACACCATCTTCGGCAATCGAGGCCGCCGCTGACTTCCCCTTGCCTCAATGCCCATAGACCTGGCGCGGCAGCCAGAGGCCGATCTCCGGGAAAACATAGAGCAGCACCATGGCGATGAGCACGATGAAGATGAACGGCATCACGCCTTTGAAGATGTCGTTGATGTTCACATGCTTCGGCGCCACGCCCTTCAGATAGAACGGCGCCATGGCGACCGGTGGCGACAGGAACGACGTCTGGATGTTGAGCGCGATCAGGAGCCCGAAGAACAACGGATCGATGCCGAAATGCTCGAGCAGCGGCAGGAAGATCGGCACGAAGATGACGATGATCTCGGTCCATTCGAGCGGCCAGCCCAGGATGAAGATGATGATCTGGCTGACGATCAGGAAGGTGACCGGCGACAGATCGAGCCCGACCACGAAATCCTTGATCACCGCATCGCCGCCAAGCGCTGCGAAGACGGCCGAGAACATGAAGGAGCCGACGAACAGCCAGCCGACCATCGCCGAGGTGCGGGCGGTCAGATAGACCGACTCGCGCAGCTTCTCATAGCTGAGCGAGCGATAGGCCGCCGCCAGGATGAGCGCGCCGAGCGCGCCGATCGCCGCGGCTTCCGAGGGCGTCGCGAGCCCGAACATGATGGCGCCCAGCACCGAGAAGATCAGGAGAGCCAGCGGCAGGAACGACGTGGCGAGCTGATAAAGAACTGTCGCATAAGGCACGTCGCGTTCGGCCTTGGGCATTGGCGGCGCCAGTGACGGGTTGATCAGCACCCGGATCATCACATAGGCCATATAGAGCCCGGCCAGCATGAGCCCGGGGAAAAACGCGCCGGCATAGAGCTGCACCGGCGACACGCCGGCCGTCGCTCCGTAGAGGATGAGCATGATCGAGGGCGGAATGAGAATCCCGAGACAGCCGCCGGCGCAGACGACGCCGGCCGACAGCTTCACGTCATAACCGTGCCGCAGCATCGCCGGGAATGCCAGAAGTCCCATCAGCGTCACCACCGCGCCGACAATGCCGGTGGCGGTGGCGAAGAGCGCGCAGGTGGCGAGCGTCGCGATGGCGAGCGACCCCGGCAAGGCGCCGGAGGCGAGCTGGATCGACCGGAACAGGCGGTCGAGGATGTTGGCGCGCTCGACGATATACCCCATGAAGACGAAGAGCGGCACGGAGATCAGCACGTCGTTGGTCATCACCGACCAGGTGCGCTGGACGAGCAGCGCCGCCACCGTGTCGATATTGCCGTCATAGGCGAGGAAGGCAAAGCCTACGCCCATCGCCATCAGCGTGAAGGCGATCGGGAAGCCCAGCATGATCAGGAAGATGAAGAGGACGAGCATGAGCACGCCCAGTTGCGGGTCGGTCATGGACGGCCTCCGGTCGGATTGGCGGCTTCGGCATGCTGGGCGAGGATGACATTCTCCAGCTCTTCGACGTCATGCAGCCTTTGCGGCCACTCGCCGCGCCTGAGGCAGAAGATGCAGCGCGCCACTTCGACGATGCCCTGGAGCAGCAGCAGCACGCCGGTCGCCGGGATCAGTGTCTTGTATTGATAGACCGGCAGGCCGTCGGGGCTGTAGGCCGAATGCTCATGCGTCATCCAGGATTGCGCCGCGAAGCCGTAGCCCGCGAAGATGAAAGCGATGATTCCGGGAAAGAAGAACAGGAAGTAAAGCACCAGGTCCATCAGAGCCTGGCGGCGCGGCGACCAGGTGCGGTAGAGAAAATCGCCGCGCACATGCGCGTTGCGCGACAGCGCATAGGCGCCCGCCATGATGAACAGCGCGCCATAAAGGATGTAGCTCGCATCATAGGCCCAGGTGGTCGGCGACCTCAGCACATAACGCGAGAAGACCTCATAGCTCACGGCGACAGTCAGAATGACGATCGACCAGGCGAAGAGCTTGCCGACGAATGTCGAGACCTGATCCACCGGAATGAGGACGCGTTGCAGCCGCGGCCCCCAGCCCTCGTCGACCGAGCGCTTGGCGAGGTTCATCGCGAAGCTCGCCAGGATGGCGATGGCGCCCAACCAGAAGAGCCACGGCGAATAGGCCCAAGTCCCGCGCTCGGCATGCGCCGCGGCAAGCGGCGCACAGCGCTCGAACGGGCCGAAGAGACAGAGGAAGACCTGGTTGGGCCGGAGACCCTTGCCCGCCACCAGGCCGCCGACCTGCCCATAGGCATAAAGCGACCAGAAGATCGCCAGGATGATGAGCGCCACCCCTCCGCCAAAGAGGAAAAGTGGCAGGCGCTGATTTTTCATGGCGCCGTCACGCGGTCCGACAACAGCACACAACTCCCCTTCCAATTAGGCCGTCGCCTGCCCCGCGCAGACGACGCATCATGCGGCTGAAGCTCAGGCCTTGAAGAAGTGATCGAAGGCGGTCTTCTGGTCGACCTCCATGTCGAACTGGAGTGCCACGACCCGCTTGGCCCAGGCTTTCTGCGACTCCACCACCTTGGCGAAGAACGGTTCCTGCGACTGCGCCGCGATCACCTTGTCCCAGGCGGCGAGCTGCGCCTGCAGCACGGCATCGGGTGTCCGGTGCACCTTGACGCCGCTTTCGGCCTTCATCGCCTCGAGATCCTTGGAGTAGCGGTCCATCGCTTTCCAGGACATGTCGGCCGAGGCCGATTCAGTGGCATATTTGAGGATCGCCTGGAGATCGGGCGCCAGCGCGTCGTATTTCGCCTTGTTGAACATGATCTCGAAGCACTCCGCCGACTGGTGATAGGACTGCAGCATGTAGTCCTTGCTGACATCGGGGAAGCCCAGCACGCGGTCGGAGGACGGATTGTTGAACTCCGCCGCCTCGAGCAGGCCACGATCCATCGCCGGCACGATCTCGCCGCCGCCCAGGATTGTCACCGCGGCGCCCATTTCCTTGAACAGATCGGCCGAGAGACCGACGGTGCGATATTTGAGGCCGGCCAGATCTTCCGGCTTCTCGACCGGTTTCTTGAACCAGCCAAGCGGCTGGGTCGGCATCGGTCCGGTGAGGAAGCCCACGAGATTGAGGCCGAGCACCTGCTGCACGAGCTCTTCATAGAGCGCCTGCCCGCCGCCATATTTCATCCAGCCGACCATCTGATTGGCGCGCCAGCCCCAGGCCGGGGGCGTGCCGAACAGCGAATAGGCTTTGTGCTTGCCGTACCAATAGGCGCAGACGCCATGCCCGCCATCGAGCGTGCCGGCGATCACCGCATCCTGCAATTCGAAGGCTTTGGCGACGGCGCCCGCCGCCAGAAGCTCGAGCTTCAGGCGGCCGCCCGACATCTCGTTCACGCGATTCACATAGTCCTGCGCATATTCGTGGAAGATATCCTTGGACGGCCAGGTGCTCTGGAATTTGAACACCACCGCCTCCTGGGCCCGGACGACATTGGGCACGGAGAGCGCGGCGGCGCCGGCGACGGATGCGGCACCGGTCGCCAGGAAGTGACGGCGTGACTTGGACGGACGGTCTTTGGCCATTGGGGTTCCTCCTCATGCGCCTTGTTGTTGCTTGGGCGCTTCACGGCGGAGTGTGCAGGAGAAACACAGGTGAGGCAACTTGCCGCGCCATTCAACTAACGTCGAATAGCCGCTTCTCGTGGCGCCGCAACTTCTCTCCTTAAGTGACTGATTTGGAAAAGGGAAAGAGCTGGTGTTATGATCCCCGGAGTCGCCAGCCAGCGTGTGAGCTTCATGCCATCACAGATATTTCATCCCGACTTCAAGGCCCGCCCCTTCTGGTGGGAGGCCTATGCCCCCGAAGCGATCGCGCCGATCGAATTGCCCAAGGAAACCCGCGTCGCCATCATCGGCGCCGGCTATGCAGGGCTTTCCGCCGCTTTGGCGTTGAACGAGGCGGGTCTCGATTGTCTTATCCTGGATGCCAATGAGCCGGGCTTCGGCGCCTCGACGCGCAATGGCGGCATGGTCTCGGGCGGCGTCAATGTCGCCAAGCGCTATTTCGCCAAACCGCTCTCGGCGGAAGAATCGGTCCCCTATCTCAACGATGCCGCCGACGCCTTCGCCCATGTCGAGGACCTCATCGCGCGTGAGAACATCGCCTGCCACTGGACCAAGGCCGGTTATTTCCTCGGCGCCTGGTGCAACGCCCATTACCGCACCATGGAGAAGAAGGTTCAGGTCCTCAATGCCGACGCGCAGTCGGGCGCCTATGTCGTGCCCGCGGCGCGCCAGCGCGAGGAAATCGGCTCGGACTATTACCGGGGCGGCATGGTGGTCGAGCGCGCCGCCCATATCCACCCTGCCCTTTACTTCAAGGGCCTCTTCGATGTCATCCGCCGGCGGAACATTCCGGTGGCGGCCAAGACCCCCGTGACCAATCTGGTCCAGTCGGGATCGGGCTGGACCGTCGAGACGCCGCGGGGCGCGATCAAGGCCGGCGACGTCATCATCGCCACCAACGGCTATACCGGCAATATCACGCCGCAATTCAAGCGCCGGCTGGTGCCGATCGGCTCCTACATCATCGCCACCGAGGAATTGCCGCCCGAGATCGCCGCCTCACTTTCACCGAAGAACCGCTCCTTCGCCGACACCCGCCGCGTGCTCACTTATTACCGCATGTCGCCGGATAGGAAGCGCCTCATCTTCGGCGGCCGCGCCAAATTCGGTCAGACCGATCCGGTGGAAACGGCGCCCATACTCTATCGCTTCATGCTCGACCGCTATCCGCAGCTGAAAGGTACGCGCATCACCCATGCGTGGACCGGCAATGTCGCCTTCACGCTCGATGAGATGCCGCATATGGGCAAGCTCGACAATCTCCATTACGCGCTGGGCTGCAACGGCTCCGGTATCGCCATGCTGAGCTATCTGGGCTTCCAGACCGGACGCAAGATCGCCGGCCAAGTCAACCGCATCTGCGCCTTCGACCAGGATGAGTTCCCGACCCACCCGCTCTATCACGGCAACACCTGGTTCGTGCCCTGGATCGGGCGCTATTTCCGCACCCGCGACTGGATTGACCGCCGCCTCGATTGACGCAGCGGCATATCTGTGCAGGATGGCAACAGCCGGGCGATGAGCCCGGCCGGGGGCTCTTCGTGCATGCGGTTCCAGGTTGCCTGCAGGCTGATCATGCCCTGCATGACGCCCGGCGCGCGCAACGAACGCTGTCAGGGTGCTGGGGAGTGGGCAAAAAAGCTGAGTTGATTGACGTCACGCGCGGCCTTTTGCACGTGCCTGATCCGCGTGATGTGCCACCCGGGCACCAATTGCTGCCCGACTGCCTGCTCGTCTTCGTTCATGGTTTTGCCAGCGGACCGGAGGCCTGGAAGAACGAGCCGCGCCGCATTCTGAACGATCTCGCTGTCGAATGCGCCTATTTTCAGTACCGCTATCCGTCCAAATTCTGGGAAGCGGCGGATGTCGAAAGTGCGGCTGCCGACCTCAGATCATATCTCGACGGCAATCTCGGTAAGTTCGCGCATATCGTATTCTTCACCCACAGCACCGGCGCCCTGGTGGTTCAAGAACTGCTCCGCTCGTCTTTCACGCCAGCCCTCCCTATCGAGGAACCGGCGGGAAGAGTGCAACGTCTGGGCTCGCTGCTCAGCCGGACCCGAAGCGTCATCAATCTGGCCGGGGCGCATCACGGCGCACAGCCTTTCGCCCGCTCACTGAAATGGCTGTACAATATCGGCTGGGCGCCTGTTTCCTTCGTGCTGAAACGCATACCCGTCATTGGGAAGCGCTTCGGCGATTTCAAGCTGCGCAACCAGATCCAGCCAATTCAGGATAATGATTTTCTCCGGAAGCTGACGGAACAATATCGGATCGTGTTGGAGAACCAGGCAGCGCTCGGTGAACCGTGCCCGGTTAGCTTCGACTACACGGCAAGAATTGAAGGCGTCGTTCAGCAGGAGCAGGACAATCCGGCTCGCCGCCGTAACGTGCTGAGCATCGGCTACGCCTGGCATTTCCTCAGCTCCCTCCTCACCGTTGCGGGATCGACTTTGCCGGCCAGGGTCTTTCCGCAGACCATGCGGAACGCAATATCGCAGACCGGCGCCGCTTCGGCGCTCCGATGGGATTTGGCGTATGACTCGCTCCGCTTCATCGCACTGATCGACTCCGAGCAAGGCGTTGAAGGCCTCCTGACGGACGAGATGAACACCAAGTCATCCTCCAGAACGCAGAAGACATTGTTCGACGACATTCGGGCCACTCTCGCCGGCAACGAAGCCCGCATCCTGGTGCTCAGCGGACCCGGAGGAACCGGCAAATCGGTTCTGATGCGCCAGGCGGCTCGCGCGCTCGCCGTAGATTGGCTCTCGCATGAGAATGCCTCGGGCTTCCGCCTTCCCTTCACCATCAACATGAAACGCCTCGAAATCCCGAATGACGTCGTTCAACGCTATGTGAGCAACGGCCGGCAACCCAAGGATCTCTGGGATGCGATCAAGGAGGCCTGGAAACCCGTTGGGCACGCCCTCAGGGCTGATCGGCCTGTGGGGGAGATCCTGATCGACGCCAAGGGATCAAATCGACGGCCGGAAATCATTCTGAGCGACAGCGATCGGCCGCAAGTCACATCGGACTGGATGGACGAGTGCTGGCGCGGCGGCGACACCGTTCTCTTCCTGGACAGCGTCGACGAGTTCCTCAACAGCTATCGCTTCCTTGGCGCCGGCGACTTCATTGGCCTGCTGTACTATTTGAGCGGATCCGACAATGTGCACCGGAAGATCGTCTTTGCGATCCGCGAGGGTGAGCGCGAGGCGATAGGCCAGATCGCCCTGCCCTGTGCCTGGTTCCGGTTGGACCGCCTTTCCGACGACAGCACGCTTGATTTTCTCGAGCGTCATGCTCGCCCCGCCAACACCAATGGCACGAATGGCGCGGTCGATCATCGCAGGCAGCAGCTCAATGAAATATTCCGGGCTCTGCCGGCCGCCGCCCGCGAAACCATCGCAACCCCGCTTGTCTTCTACAAGCTCCCCAGTCTCCTGGATATCGAGGAGCCGAGTAAGCTCTCCACGGTTTCAGGTGTTCTGGAACTGGCCCTGCGCAAGACCATTGAGGACGAACCGTTGGGACGTCCGGTACTGCCGTCAGAACAACACACATCCTGGCAAATGGCGCGTCCCGACGAGCGTCTCGACATGCTTTCCGTGCTCGGCTGGATCTATGCTTGTGACGACGAAGGCCCCTATCGCGCCCGGCCACTCACCTGGCTGATCTCAATGCTGGCTGAGCAGAAAGCCGTCTGGGATGATCAAGACCCGCCCGAAGCGGCACAGCGCATTACGAAGGCCTTCAACAACCTTATGGCGGAAGGCGGGCTCCAGGCCTGCTTGCGCCGCTCCATCGCCCGCTTTCTGTCGCTTTGCATTCTCTCCGGCGTGTTCAAGCCGCTGACGGAGCGAACCTATCATCCATCCATCTTCCTGCGCATAGCCGACTATCTGAGCGTTCCGCCGCTTCCCGGATTCCCGACCAGCATCCGCAGATCGACAATAGACAAGATGCTGGCCTGGCTGTCGCGTGATCCACGCGACGGCCAGTTCGTCATCGGCAATTTTGCCGCCATCATGAGTCACGGAAACTTTGCCATCGATGCTGACGCCTTGGCGGCGATCATGAGCAATCTCGATAGAATTCCCGCATTGGCGAAACATGTCGTGCTGTCCGGCTTCGGCTATCGCGCACTGGCCGAAAACCCGCGCGACCCTACAGCCGGTATCCTGAAAACTCAGATCATCCCTGCGGCCGCCGAGCACATCTCCAGGGTAAATCCAGCCACCGCAAGCCTCGTCTGGTCGCTGATACGGGCGCTCGACCCGGCCGCGGTGGAAAAGCTCGGCAGCTGGCCAAATCCGGATAATGCGGATGCCGAAGCAATCTTCAGAATGGTCTGTCCGGGCTTTCCTGACAACGACGATCTCGCCCAGAGAATTTCCCTGCAGAATGGCTATGTACAAACCACCATGTCGATGCTCGAGGACGAACATCGAACCATTGCCTCCATGCATTATCTGCTGTTCGCAGTCATGACCCTGCATCGCAACGCCGCGGTCGCCGACACGATCACCGAGCTGAGCAAGATACTCATCGACATGAAAGACCTGTTCACGGCACGGCTGCAGGCATATGAGCGATGCCCCGAGATGCTCGAGCTTTATAAATTCGCTCAGACTGTCTTCCGCGAGAAGACCGGCCGGGGCTGAGGGCAGCTAGGGCCTGCCGAACACCGCGAAGGACGCCCATTGTCCGGGGTTGGGAAAACGCTCGCGTGTGGCAAGCGTCGCGAGCCGCAGCGCCTCGGCCGGCGCATGGTCGGTGATCAGGCGATAGAAATGCTCCATCAGGAAGCGTGTCGCGTCGTCGTCCACGCTCCACAGGCTCATGACCGTGTTGGCGGCGCCGGCCAGCTGAAAGGCGCGCGCCAGGCCGATGACGCCGGCATCGAGGGCCTGGCCGAGTCCGCTCTGGCAGGCGCTGAGCACGACCAGGGGTCGATTGTCGAATTCGAGCGACTGGATGTGGCGCGGTGACAGCCGCTCATCCGCCAGCGCCAGAAAGCTCTTGTCGAGAGGCGAGGTTTCATCCGCGATCCCATGTGCCGCGAGCACGATCAGATCGGCCGACGGCGCCAGTTCCTCGAAACGCGCGACGGTCGCCTTATCCCGCGTGAGCATCATGCCGCCGAACAGGTCATGCGCGAAGCGCGCTTCCGCCTCGGCTCCCGGCAGATCGGGGAAGTCCCACTCCGTGTCCCGGGTGGTCGGATTGCCCATGATCAGGACATTGGTCTTGGCGCGTAGTGGCGCCGGCTCGGGCTCCTGAATGTCTTCCATCAAGGTAAGGATGTTGATGGAGAAGCGCTCCGCCGCCACTTGGCCGTCGCCAAGCGGCTTGAGCATGAACAAGGGAATGGTGGCGATCGGTCCGACCGGAACAATGGAGAGATGATCCGTCTTGGCCAGCACGTCATGCAGCTCGGGCGGAAAGAGCAACGCCGACACATCGTCCGTCACGACGCCGACGTCACCCGGCGGCGTCTCCGCGGCGTCATAGGCCGTAGCTCCACGCTTGTGTGGCAGGCGGCCCGCCACGGCCATTGGCGCTTGCGCCAGCTCGCTCAACTGGCGTGCATCACGGATGAGCTTGTCGCGCGCGCTGGGCAGACGCACATAGATCGCGTGATCGGGCGCCGCCCACAGGAAGAGGCATAGATCTTTCTCGTCCCAGGCGAAGACGAGAAGCGCTGCGCGCTCCCGCCCTCCCACGAACCGCAAGGCGTCGGCGGCGAGATTGTCGAAAGGCCGGGGCCTCAGCGAAATTGAGCGCGCCCTGAGCAGGCTGCGTGTCGCCAGCTCATGGAATTGCTCGAATTGCCTGAGCGCCGCATCGCGGTCCTCCAGGCAAACCCTGGGCGCTTCAGCACGTGCAACGGGCAGAGAGCACAGGAGCGCCGCTCCCAGGCCCAGACAAAGGAGAATTATTCGGAGAACCACCGCCAGCACCCGAAAACATGTTCCGATACCGTGGTGCTAGCAGCAGGCGGCGCCTCGTTACAAGAGTGGCCGCCGGACGATCATCCGCAGCGCGCCTGGAGCGCCCATACGCCGCCCTTGAATTTCGGCGCGCCGACGAGGCGGCCGCGCTGGCCGTCCGGGCAGGCGAAGTAGCCGAGCGACGACGATGCGATGTTCACCGCGTCCTTCTGGGCATCCGACTTCATCGGCGAGGTCGTGCCCGAGACCTTCATGTCGAAGGCCTTCATCGCGTCGTTGTAGGTGTAGTTCAGCGCGTAATGCTTGCCGTTGTAGAAAATCGGCTCGGAGCGCGACTGGGTCTGGACGCTGCGGGCGCTGCCGGAATTGATGTCGATATTGCCCGGCTTGCTGGAGCAGGCCGCAAGCAGGACGGGCACACAGAGAAGGACAGGCGCAGTCAGTTTCATGGCGGTTCCGGATGTCGGGGAAGGCCTGCGCATATAGGGGTATTCGCCCTTTATGTACAGAAAGGAGGTTAAACAAATGCACCGGTACAATGTGCACTGGTGGTATGGTGGCCGTAACGGCAGACTGTGACATTTTTGCGAGGCCTCCTCGACCTCTCGGCGGGGTCGTGGCATAGAGCCCGCATCATGGCCCCGTTCGATATTTCCTCCCTTCTCGCCCGCCGCGCCTCCCAGTCCGACGAAGGCGCCATCGTCCGCATGTCGCAGCGCGCCCGCGAGCTTCGGGCCAAGGGCCAGGACATTGCGAGCCTCACCATCGGTGAGCCTGATTTCGACACCCCGGCCCATATCCAGGCCGCCGCGGCCGAAGCGATGCGCAAGGGCCTCACCCATTATTCGCCGGTCACCGGCATCCTCGAGCTGCGCCAGGCGCTGGCGAAGAAACTCAAAGACGAGAACGGGCTCGACTACGCCGCCAACGAGATCGTCATCGCCAATGGCGCCAAACAGGCCATCGCCAATGCCGTGCTCGCACTGGTCGAGCCTGGCGATGAAGTCATCCTGCTGTCGCCCTATTGGGTTTCCTATGAGATCACCGTGCGCCTGGCGGGCGGTGTGCCGATCATCCTCAAGGCCGACGTTGACGAGGATTTCAAGGCGCCGCCGGCCCGCATCGCCGCCGCCCTCACCGAGCGGACCAAGCTCCTGATCCTCAACTCGCCCAGCAATCCGACGGGCGCGGTCTGGAGCCGGCCGGAGCTCGAGGCGCTGGCCGAGGTGGTGAAGAGCCATCCGCGCCTGATGGTCCTCTCCGATGAGATCTACGAATATATCCTGTTCGACGGAAAAATGACGTCCTTCGCCAGCCTCCCCGGCATGCGCGAGCGTTCCATCACCGTCAACGGCTTCTCCAAGAGCTTCGCCATGACCGGCTGGCGGCTCGGCTATGCGGCGGGTCCCGCCCCGCTCGCGGTCGCCATGGCGCGACTGCAGAGCGGCATCACCGCCGGCGCCAATTCTTTTGTGCAGCATGCGGCACTGACCGCTTTGTCGGCGCCACGCGACGATGTCGAGAAGATGCGCGCCCGTTATGAGATACGCAGGGACATGGTGGTGAAGGCGCTGACCGCCATACCGGGCCTGCGCCTGGCGCCCATTCCCGCCACCTTCTATGCCTTCCCGGATGTCGGCGCCTTTCTCGGCCGCAAGGCCGGCAATCATGTCATGGACAGCGTCGACACGCTGTGTGACTGGCTGCTCGAAGAGCATGGCGTCGCCACCGTGCCGGGTTCGGCTTTCGGCGATCCCAGCTGCATCAGGCTGTCTTTCGCCACCGGCGAGGCCGAGCTCGAAAAGGCGCTCGCCCGTTTCGCTGAAGGCTTGAACCGGCTTAGCGCGTGATCAGGAAAAGTGGGCACCGGTTTTCCGTCCGATCACGCGCCAAATATTATGGTTTCCGATCACGTTTATCACTTTCGGTCAAGCCGACCTAAAGTGATCGTGATCTAAGGCGTGATCCGCTTCAGCACTTCTTCCATGACGGGATCGCGGCGCGCGACGTAATCACTGAAAGCGGGCTTTACCTCCACTTGCGGATCCAGTGAGCCGGGCGCGGCACCATAAATGTAGTTGGGCAGGAAGCAGTAAGTGATCTGCTCCAGCCGGCAGCCCTTCTCCCAATCGTGATAGCCGGTGGCATAACGCACGGCGATCTTCGAGTTGGGCAGCGTGGCGACACCGCCCTCGCCCCACATTTGTCCGCGATCCCCCATCGGCTCTCCGACTTGAACACCACGATCCCCGGAGAAAAATTTCAACCGGGACGCGATACTGATCGCGGCGGAAAAGGTGTTTTCGCCGGTCAATATGAATACCCGGCCATCAGCGGGCAGCGCTTCCGGCAGAGCGCGCGCGAAATCTGCTGCCAGCATGTAGTTTCCGCCGCGATTGAAGCGCAGATCGACCGCGACATTTCTGACGCCCGCGCGGCGGATTTCTCCCAGCATACGGTCCAGATACGCCCCGAGCGGTTCCGTCCCCTCGTCCCGCATCCGGTTGATCTGCAGATAGAGGAGTTTGCCGTCCGCCAAAGAGTCATTCCAGTAATTCCGGTCGAGCCGGGAGAGATATAGCGGCGCGGTGTCCGGCTGGCCGAGCACATGTGTCCAATCGGCATTGTCCTTATCCGGCGGAACGGGACTGAGATCCCGTACCGGCCAATAGGCACCCGCTTTCGTTTTTTCATAAGCGAGAGCGGTCAGCGTGCGCTCGATCTCGGAGCCATCCGCCAGGCGAAAGCGAAAGTCGGCGCGCTCTGGGCTGTCGCCGAGGCCGGCGGCGTGAAGAAGCTCCGGCGATACGATGAGTCTCGGCGCCTGGGCGCGCAGCAAGGTCGCCGGTCCGCCGATGAAGGGCCCGAGCGATGCGATCAATGCCTCGCTCTCCCGCCCGTTCACAGCGAGAATTTGTGCCCCCAGCAACTCCCGGTTCTCACCTGTGGTTTTCACGACGAACAGGCCGTCGGCAAAGACGCCGAGCCGCACCGGCACGGACTTGAACGTCGTGTCGTCCAGGAGCGTAATGACATTGGTATGGCCGTTATTGGCGACGGCCACGAGGCGCGCCACCTCCATTGTCAGCTGGGCCCGATCGAGACCGGCGGCACGCGCCTTGAGCGCTTCGAGCCCTTGCACGAAGGTGGAACGTGTTTCCGGCGTGAAGCTGCGGTCGATCTCGGGCAACTGGCGCAGATAGTCGAGATCCTGGCCGTTCCTCTCCGCGACTGAGGTCGCGGCCGGAAAGTCGGCTTCCGGATAAGAGCGCCAGACCGGGTATATGAGAAAGGCAACGGCCGCGAAAATGGTCACCAGCAACGCCAAGAGTGTCAGCGTTCCACGCAGCAACCAGCGGCGTAACGATGCCGGGCGACGGCGTTCGGCGATGCTGATCCCAGTCATTTACGCTTGCTCCATGGGGAAACGCCTTACGGCGTGATCCGCTTCAGCACTTCTTCCATCGCGGGATCGCGGCCCGTCAGGTAATCACGGAAAGTCAAGCCGGTCTCCACCTGAGGAGCGAGCGAGCCGGGGGCCACCGCATAAGCATAGTTGAACAGGAAGCAACGCCCGATATCGGCGAGGCCGCAGCCCTTCTCCCAGTCGTGATAGGCCGTGGCGTAGCGAAAACGGATCTTCGAATTGGGGAGCTCGGTGCGCCCCCCTTCTCCCCAGAACTGGCCGCGATCGCCAATCTGCCCGCCGATCTGAAGCCCGCGCGCGCCGGCAAAAAATTTGAGCCGCGCCAGCGTGACGATGCCGGCGGAATAGGTATTGCTCCCGCTCAGGATGAAGATGCGACCGTCGGCGGGAACGGTCTCGGCGAGGCGGCGGGTGAAATCGGCCGCCAGCAGGTAATTGCCGCCGCGGTTGAATCTGAGATCGACGACGACATTTTTGATGTTGTTGGCCTTGATGTCGCCGATCACGCGGTCGAGATAGGCCGCGAGCGGCTCCGGCCACGAATTCTTGACGCGGTTGAGCTGCAGATAGAGAAGGCTCTTGTCTGCCTTGATCTCATGCCAATAGGCCTGATCGGGGCGCGCGAGATAATCGGGCAATTGCATCCGTCCGCCCAGCACATGCGGCCAGGAGCCATCGTCACTGACGAGTGGTACCGGGCTCAGATCACGCACCGGCCAGTAGTTCTTTCGGGGCGGCGCCTCGGGCCGGCCGCCCTCCAGAATCTGCTCGGCCTCGGCCCCATCCGAAAACCGCAGGCGCAGGCGGCTCTCGGTCGGCTTGTCGCCGAGGCCTGCCGCATGCAACAGCTCGGGCGACGTGAGAAGCCGCGGCGCATGGTTGGAGAACATCGCGTCATTGCCGCCGATGAAATTCCGGAGCGCTGCTAGCACCTCGCCGATCGGCCGTCCATCGACGGCGACGAGCTGTCCGCCGAGCAGATCAGAGTGGTCCTGGCGCGCTTTGACCACGAACAGACCGTCGGTAAAGGTGCCGAGCCGAATCGGCAGGGACGTGAAGCTGCCGGTTCCGAAATAGATATGGGCATTGGTATGCGCATTGTCGGCGAGTGCGGTGAGCCGCGCCACCTCGACCGCGAGCCTGGCTCTGTCGAAATTTGCCGCCGCCGGCATCAGGGCATCGAGCCGGCTCAGAAACTCGGCCCGCGTCGCGGGCGTGAAGCTGGGGTCGAAATCGGCGAGCTTGCGCAGATAGTCGAGATCCTGCCGGTTCGCCTCTTCCTGCGAGGCGGGCGGCGGATAATGCGGTTCCGGATAGGGCCGCCACACCCGATACATCAGAAGGGCGGCCGCGATGACCGGAATAGCGAGCAACAAAACGCCGCCGGCGAGCCAATACCAGATCGGGCTCCTGCGGCGGCGCTCATTCATCCAGGCGGCATCCGGTTTTACTCCGCCGCCTCGGCGCGCGGCGAATGCCTGGCCTTGGCCGCTTCGACCTCGCGGTCATTGGCGGCGGCGTCGACCACGGGCGGATGCCCGCTCGAACGCGCGGTGACACCACCCGCAACAGCTTCCTTGGGACGCCGGTCGGCGGCGATATAGGTATAGACCACGGGTGTGATGAACAATGTGAACATCGTGCCGACCGTCATGCCGGCAGCGATGACGAGGCCGATATCGAAGCGGCTCTTGGCGCCGGCGCCGGCGGCGATGAGCAGCGGCACGACGCCGATCACCATGGCGGCCGTCGTCATCAGAATCGGCCGCAGACGCACCGCGGCGGCTTCCTTGATGGCCGCGAACTTGTCATAGCCCTGCTCTTCCTGAAGCTTGTTGGCGAATTCAACCATGAGAATGCCGTGCTTCGAGATGAGGCCGATCAGCGTCACGAGACCGATCTGAGTATAGATGTTGATCGTGCCGGAGCCGAGATTGATGCCGAGCTGCCCCTGTGTCGCGCCATTCACCTCGCCCATGATGAACAGGAAGAACAAGGCGCCGAACATCGAGGCCGGCAGGCCGATCAGGATGATGAACGGATCGCGGAAGCTCTCGAACTGGGCGGCGAGCACCAGATAGATGACGATCAGCGCGAACAGGAACGTATAGGCCAGCGTGTTGCCTTCAGTGACGAACTGACGGCTTTCACCCTGGAAGTCGTAGGTCATGTTCTGCGGGAAGAACTCCTGCGCCTTCTGCTGCAGGAAGGTCACCGCCTCGCCGACGGTGCGGCCGGGGAAAGGCGCGCCCTGGAAGGTCGCCGAGTTCAGCTGCTGGAAGGTCGCGAGGCTGTTGGGCTGCACCGTCTGGTCGAGCTTGATGAAGGTCGACAGCGGCACCATGTCGCCCGACGTGGTGCGCAGCTGATAATCGAGGAGGCGCGCCGCCGAGCCGCGGAAGGCGCGCGGCACCTGGGCGATCACTTCATAGGAACGACCCTGGATGTTGATGCGGTTGACGTTGTTGCCGCCGAGCAGCACCGCCAGCGTGGCGCCGACATCGCTCATCCGCACGCCCAGCTGGTTGGCCTTGTCCTTGTCGATGATGAGCTCGGCCTGCGGCGTCTCGAATCTGAGATCGGTATTGGTGAAGATGAACAGGCCGCTCTTCTTGGCTTCCGCCTCGATCTTGTCGAGCACTTCGGCGACCTTGGTGTAGTCGCCAGGCGACTTGATGACGAATTCGACCGGCATTTCGCCGGCGCCGATCGGAATGGCCGGCGGCGCCGTGGCGAAGGTCTTCACCCCTGGAATGCCGCCGAGCTTGCCCTGCAATTCGCCGAGGATCATCGTGTCGGAGCGCTCGCGCTGCTCCCACGGCTTGACGATCAGGCCGACGAACGAGGCATGCACCGACCCCATGCCGACGATGGTGAAGACGTTCTGGCGTTCCGGCACGTCCATGAAGATCTGCGTGACGCGGTCGGCATAGATCTGCAGGTAATCGAGATTGGTTTGCTCGGGCGCATTGACGAAGGAGAACACGACACCCTGGTCTTCGGCCGGCGCCAGCTCTTTGTTGATCGCCGTATAGAGGATGCCCGACAGGGCGACGATGAGCACGACCATCACCGCGAAGACCGGACGCTGCTTGAGCGCGCCGTCCAGGCGGCGTGAATAGAAACGCCGGAGGCCACCGAAGATGCTCTCGACAAGACGACCGAACCAGCCCTCCTGCTCATGCTGCTTGAAGATCTTCGAGCACATCATGGGCGACAGCGTCAGCGCGACGATACCGGACACGACGACGGCACCGGCCAGCGTGAAGGCGAATTCGCGGAACAAGGCGCCGGTGAGGCCGGCGGTGAAGCCGATCGGCGCATAGACCGCCGCCAGCGTCAGCGTCATGGTGACGACCGGACCGGCGATCTCGCGGGCACCCGCAAGGGCGCTCTGGAACGGCGTCATGCCGTCCTCGATATGGCGGTGGATGTTCTCCACCACCACGATGGCGTCGTCGACGACGAGACCGATGGCGAGCACGAAGGCGAGCAGCGTCAGGAGATTGATCGAATAGCCGAGCGCCAGGAGGAAAATCGCGACGCCGACCAGCGACAGCGGGATGGTGACGACGGGAACCAGCGTCGAACGCAGATTGCCGAGGAACAGGAAGATGA
This sequence comes from Taklimakanibacter albus, assembly GCF_016595235.1. GTDB lineage: Bacteria > Pseudomonadota > Alphaproteobacteria > Rhizobiales > Aestuariivirgaceae > Taklimakanibacter > Taklimakanibacter albus. Next base: position 225,052 of record NZ_JAENHL010000004.1, read on the forward strand.
CGACGATGACGATGAGCGTCGCCTCGAGGAGCGTCTTGCTCACTTCCCAGATCGACGCGTTGATGAATTCGGTCGCGTCATAGGCGATGCTCGCCTTGAGCTGCGGCGGCAGCTGCGCCTGCAGCTTGGGGAACTCGTCGCGCACCTGCGAGATCACCGACAGCGGATTGGCGTCGGGCGTCGTGGTGATGCCCAGGAACACCGCCTTGAGGCCATCGAAGGAAGAGGTCGAATCGAAGTTCTGCGGCCCCAGATCGACGGTGGCGATCTGGCCGAGACGGATGATGGTGCCGTCCTTCACCGCCACCACGAGCTGCAGGAACTGCTCCGGCGTCTCTAGCGATGTCTTGGCGTTGATGTTCTGCTGGGTGAAGTCACCCTTCACGCTGCCGGCGGCGGTGGTGAAGTTGTTCTGCGCCAGCGCGGTGTTGACGTCGAGCGGCGTGATGCCGAGCGCCGCCATCTTGTCCGGGTTGAGCCAGACGCGCATGGCGAAGGTCGAGCCGCCGAGGATCTCGGCCTCGGCAACACCGTTGATCGCCTGGATCTGCGGCCGGATCACGCGGTCGAGATAGTCGCTGATCTGCGCCGGCGCCATGCTCTCGGAGCTGAAGCCGATATACATGAGGGCGTAGGGCGTGCCCGTGGTGCGGGTCACCACCGGATCCTTCGATTCCTCCGGCAGCACGCTCTTGACTTCGTTCACCTTCGACAGAACGTCGGCCAGCGCCCGGTCGCCATCGGCGTTGAGCTTCAGCTTCATCGTGATGGTCGAGACGTTCTGCGCCGAGGTCGATTTCAGCGTATCGATACCCTCCGTCGAGGCCACCGCCTGCTGGATCGGGGTCGTGATGAAGCCCTTGATCTGGTCGGCATTGGCGCCGGGATAGGACGTCGTGATGGTGATGGTCGTGTCTTCGACCTTCGGGAACTGCCGCACCGGCAGATTCCAGACAGCATTGGCGCCGACCAGCAGGATGAGAAGGCTCACCACCGACGCCAGCACAGGGCGGCGTACGAAGATGTCGGTGAAACTCATGGGGTTCCCCCGTTATTGCGCGTTGCGGTCAACCGTCAGGTTGAGCGCGATCGAATTATCGATTCGAACTTTCGAACCCTGGTCGATCTTGTTCTGACCGGCGATCACGACTTGATCTCCGGGCTTGATGCCCTCGACCACATTCACTCTGCCGTCACGCACCAAACCCAGCTTGACGAAACGCCGCTCGGCCTCGAGATCGGGCTCCTTCGCATTGGGATCCGCATCCTTCGCCTTCACCACCGCGAAGACGCTGTCGCCATAGAGCGAATAAGTGACGGCCGACTGCGGGATGGTCACCACCGGGGCCGGCTCGCCGACGATCACTTTCACGTCGGAATACATGCCGGGCACCAGACGCCCCGCGGGATTCTGGAGCTTGCCGCGCACCGTGATCATGCGGCTCGCTTCCGAGACCCGGGCGTCGGTCGTGAAGACCTCGCCGTCGAATGTGTCGTTTGCATAGGCGCTGAACTTCGCCTTGACCTTCTGGCCGACCTTGATGCGGCCGAAATCATTCTCGGTCACGGTAAAGTCGACATAGATCGGATCGACGGTCTGTAGCCAGATCATGTTCTGGCCGGGCGCCACATATTTGCCGACCGCGACGTCGCGAAGGCCCAGGCGGCCATCCCATGGCGCATAGATCGACTTCTGGGCGATCAGGGCTTCGGTGCGCTCGATTTCGGCCTGCATGCGGTCGCGCAGCAGGCGCGCCGTGTCAAAGGTGGACTTCGAGGCGAAGCCCTTGTCGAGCAATTTCTGCTGGCGGTCGAGCTCGGTCTCGGCATTGCCGAATTGGACGCGGAAATTCTTGAGATCGGCCTCTTCCGTATCGGTATCGAGCTGGAAGAGCTTCTGGCCCTTTTTTACGAGGTCACCCGAATCGAAAAGAATTTCTCTGACGATGCCGCCGACCTGCGGCGCCACTTCGATGCCGTTGACTGCGGTGAGCGAGCCGATCGCCGAAACCTCGGGTTCCCACTGGTCCTGGCGCGCCTCTTCCGCCGAAATGGTCTCGACCGGTTTGGGCGCGCTCATGATGAAGCCGGCGATCATCTTCGGCTTGAAGTCGAAGGCGTAATACGCAATCGCCCCGGCCAGTCCGCCGAAGATAATAAGTACGAGGAAAAGATATATGATGCGGCGCAACATGGGGCGTCTAGATAAGCCGTTTGGACCTGAATGTAAATGATATAAACTTACGGAATAAACACTACTGACAAAAGCGACAAGGCTTTGCGGCCAAGTATTTCGTTACGAAATATTTCATTCCCTGAGAGGCGAATCTTAGACTTTTGGTCAGCCCTCTCAGGACAGCTTGTGTTTCCAAAATGATACCTTTAAGGATCGCTTTACCGGCCGTCCAGAAGCCGGGTAATCAAAAGAGAAAAGACATGGGTGAGAAACGGCAACAGGGGGGCTCATGGAATATTTCCTCGAGCAGCTCATAAACGGCATTACACTGGGGTCGATCTACGGCCTCATCGCCATCGGCTATACGATGGTCTATGGCATCATCGGCATGATCAATTTCGCTCATGGCGACATTTTCATGATCGGGGCCATGATCTCGCTGATCGCGATTCTGGCCCTCGGGCTGACCGCCTCGGCGAGCTTCGCCCTCCTTCTCCTGGCCCTCATCCTGGTGCTCGCCATCGCGATGATCCTGGCTTCGGCCTTCAACTGGACGGTCGAACGGGTCGCTTACCGGCCGCTCAGAGGGTCCTTCCGCCTGGCGCCCCTCATTTCGGCCATCGGCATGTCGATCGTCCTCCAGGAATTCGCCCGCATCGCCCAGGGCGGCCGGCCGAAGCCCATGCAGCCTTTGCTCTCCGGCGGCTTCGAGCTGATGCACCGCACCACCGAGGCTGGCGACTTCATCGTCCGCATTTCGACTATCCAGATCATCGTCATCGTCACCACGCTCGCCCTGATGGCGCTGTTCACCGCCCTCATCACCCGCACCTCGCTCGGCCGCGCCCAGCGCTCCTGCGAGCAGGACATGAAGATGGCCTCGCTCCTCGGGATCGACGTCAATAAGACGATTTCGATCACCTTCGTCATGGGCGCCTCTCTCGCCGCGGTGGCCGGCCTCATGTTCTTCCTGCGTTATGGCGTGATCGACTTCTATATTGGCTTCGTCGCCGGTGTTAAGGCCTTCACGGCGGCGGTCCTGGGCGGCATCGGCTCGATCCCCGGCGCCATGCTGGGCGGCCTCGTGATCGGTCTCATCGAGGTGTTCTGGTCGGCCTATTTCTCGGTTGAATACAAGGACGTAGCCGCTTTCGCGATGCTGGCCGTCGTCCTCATCTTCCTGCCGCAGGGCCTGCTCGGCAAACCGGAAGTGGAGAAAGTCTGACCATGGCGCTTGCCCCGCAACCAACACAGCAAGGCGGCGCAAGAACCGCCCAGACGCCAACCGTCCCGAAGGGCGACCAGAAACGCCTCCTGATCGATCTGCTCCTTACCGGCCTGATCGCGTCAGCGATTTTCGGCCCCATTGTCGGCATGAATGCCACGGCCCCTCAGGGCGGCCTCGTCCTGGAATATCGCTGGGCGGCCGTCCTCTGGCTCGTCGGCATTGTCGTCGTCGGCCGCCTTCTCCTCCATCTTCTTGTCTGGAACCGCCCCGACTGGGTGAAGCCCATCCATATCAAGCGCCTCGGCGCCGGTCTTGCCGGCCTCGGGCTGGTGTCGCTGCTTCTCGGCCTGTTCGTCGTCAAAGCCCCCTGGTTCGACGCCGCCGGCGTCTTCGGACTGATCGCCGGCGCGTGGTTCTACATTTCGAGCAGCAACGAGACGGCGGCGGAACGCGGGGCCCCCTCGCCACTCGCGAACGCCATCGAGCCCCTCGGTAAATATGTCGGCGTCGCCCTGCTGCTCATCGCCATTGCCCTGCCCTTCATCCCCGGCGTCGACCGGCGCATCGTCGATCTCGCCATCCTCATGCTGACCTATGTCATGCTGGGCTGGGGCCTCAACATCGTGGTCGGCCTCGCCGGCCTTCTCGATCTGGGTTATGTCGCCTTTTATGCGGTCGGCGCCTATGCCTATGCACTGCTCTCCACCATCTATTTCCCGCTGTGGTTCGGCGACGGCATCACGCCCTGGGCGTTCTGGCTGGTCCTCCCCCTGGCCGGCTTGTTCGCCGCCTGCTGGGGACTGATTCTCGGTTTCCCGGTGCTGCGCCTCAGGGGTGACTATCTGGCGATCGTGACGCTGGCTTTCGGCGAGATCATTCGCCTCATCCTGATCAACTGGTACGACTTCACCGGTGGACCGAACGGCATTTCCGACGTTCCGCGGCCGAGCTTCTTCGGCATCCCCTTCACCAATGACGAGAACGGCTTCGCCGCCACCTTCGGCCTCACCTATTCACCGCTCCAGCGCATCATCTTCCTCTATTACGTCATCTTGATGCTGGCGCTGATCACCAATTTCGTCACCATGCGGCTGCGCAAGCTGCCGATCGGGCGCGCCTGGGAAGCGTTGCGCGAGGATGAAATCGCTTGCCGCTCGCTCGGCATCAACACCACCAACACCAAGCTCACCGCTTTCGCCATCGGCGCCATGTTCGGCGGCTTCGCCGGCTCCTTCTTCGCCACACGGCAAGGCTTCGTGTCGCCGGAGAGCTTCGTCTTCATGGAATCGGCCATCATCCTCGCCATCGTCGTGCTCGGAGGCCTCGGCTCGCAGATCGGCGTCGTCGTCGCCGCCATCGTGGTGATCGGCGCCTTTGAGCTCTTCCGCGAGCTCAATTTCCTCAAGGCGATCATGTGGGAGGGCTTCGATCCCACCCAGTACCGCATGCTGGCGGTCGGCGTCGCCATGGTGCTGATCATGCGCTGGCGACCACGCGGACTCGTCACCAAACGAGACCCCTCCATTTATCTCAAGGAGAAAAAAGCGGTCTCCGCCGATCTCGTCGCGCAGGGACACGGCTGACATGGCGAACACTTGGCAAGCCGACCCGGTGCTGAGCGTCGAGCATATCACCATGCGTTTCGGCGGACTCGTCGCCATCGACGACCTCTCCTTCAATGTCGGGCGCCACGACATCACCGCGCTGATCGGGCCTAACGGCGCCGGCAAGACCACGGTCTTCAACTGCCTCACCGGCTTCTACAAGCCGACCGAAGGCATGATCGTGATGCGCCACGAGGACGGCAAGAATTTCATCCTCGAGCGCATGGACGATTTCCGCATCTCGCAATTCGCCAAGGTGGCGCGCACCTTCCAGAACATCCGGCTCTTCGCCGGCATGACTGTCCTCGAAAATCTCGTCGTCGCCCAGCACAACACCCTGATGAAGGCCTCGGGCTACACCGTTGCCGGCATCTTGGGCTCACGGTCCTATAAACGCGCCGAGAAGGCAGCGGTCGAGAAGGCCACATACTGGTTGGAAAAAATCCATCTCATCGACCGCGCCGACGATCCGGCGGGCGATTTGCCCTATGGTGCCCAGCGCCGTCTCGAGATCGCCCGTGCCATGTGCACCGAGCCCAAGCTCCTCTGCCTTGACGAACCCGCCGCCGGCCTCAATCCGCGCGAATCCGACGACCTCAACAAGCTTCTCCTGTCGATCCGTCAGGACGAGGGCATCGGCATCCTGCTCATCGAGCACGACATGAAGGTGGTGATGGAGATTTCCGATCACGTGGTGGTGCTCGATTACGGCCAGAAGATCGCCGACGGGACACCGGCCGAGGTGAAGATCGATCCGGCGGTGATCCGCGCCTATCTGGGCGTCGACGAAGAGGAAGCGCCACCCATCGCCGAGAAGCTCATCACCGAAGCCATCGCCCGGGCGGAGAACGAGCCCCCGGCCCAGCAGGGAGGCCGTTGATGGCGTCCCCTCTTCTCACCATCCGCGGCGTCGAGACCTTCTACGGCAAGATCCAGGCGCTCAAGGGCATCGATCTCGATGTCAATGAGGGCGAGATCGTCACGCTCATCGGCTCGAACGGCGCCGGCAAGTCCACCTTGATGATGACGATCTGCGGCACGCCACGCTGTCGCACGGGCTCCATCCGCTTCGGCGAGGCCGACATCACCCAGACGCCGACCCATGAGATCATCCGCCTCGGCATCGCACAGTCGCCCGAGGGCCGGCGCATCTTCCCGCGCATGAGCGTTCTCGAGAACCTGCAGATGGGCGCGGCGGTGACCGATCCGAAATATTTCGACGAGGACCTCGCCCGCGCCTTCAAGACCTTCCCTATCCTCGAGAAACGCCAGAGCCAGCGCGGCGGCACATTGTCGGGCGGCGAGCAGCAGATGCTCGCCATCGCCCGCGCTCTGATGGCGCGCCCGCGTCTCTTGCTCCTCGACGAGCCGTCGCTCGGCCTCGCCCCTCTCATCGTCAAGCAGATCTTCGAGGTCATTCGCGAGCTCAACGCCAAGCAAGGCCTCACCGTCTTCCTGGTCGAGCAGAATGCTTTCCACGCGCTGAAGCTCGCCCATCGCGCCTATGTGATGGTAAACGGCCGTATCACCATGTCGGGCACCGGCAGCCAGTTGCTGGCCAGCCCTGAAATCCGCGCCGCCTATCTCGAAGGCGGAGCTCATTAGGGAAACACAAGATGTCTCTCTTCGTTGAGGACGATCCCTGGATCTTCATCATCATGACGGTGATCATAGGCGGCGGCGCCGCCTATCTTTCCGGCCGGGCGCTCGCGTCCAAATGGCGCCCATGGGCGATGGCCGCCTTCTACATGATCCCGCTCGGCCTCGCTTTACGCTTTTTTCACTATGCGTTGTTCAACGGCAACCTGTTGAGCCTGCATTACTTCATCACCGACACGCTGGTGCTGGTCGCCGCCACCAGCCTCGGCTACCGGCTGACCCGCGTCGGACAGATGGTCAACCAATATCCATGGCTTTACGAGCGTTCCAGCCCCTTCGGCTGGAGGTCCAAGATCGCACCCTGAGTTTGGCATAAGGGCCATGCCGTCCAGCATGGCCCTTTCCAATCGCGCCCTTTTGCGCAAAGATAGGCGCAAGGGGTGTGTAACCCCCGAAGACCGATCAAGGTCATTACCCCAAGGGAGAAACAGATGAAAAAATATGTACTGTCGGGCTTAGCCGTAGGCTTCGCGGCGACCCTCGCCGCCTCCACGGCCTGGGCCGATATCACGATCGCCGTGGCCGGCCCGATCACCGGCCAGTATGCGGCCTTCGGTGAGCAGATGAAGCGCGGCGCCGAGATGGCGGTGGCCGACATCAACGCCGCCGGCGGCGTCAATGGCGAGAAGCTCGTCCTCGAAGTGGGCGATGACGCTTGCGACCCGAAGCAGGCTGTTGCGGTGGCCAACCAGCTCGCCTCCAAGGGCGTGAAGTTCGTCGCCGGGCATTTCTGCTCGAGCTCGTCGATCCCGGCCTCCAAGGTCTATGAAGAGGAAGGCGTCCTGCAGATTTCGCCCGCTTCGACCAACCCGAAGCTGACGGATGAAGGCGGCTGGAACGTGGCGCGCGTCTGCGGCCGTGACGACGCCCAGGGCATCGTCGCCGGTGGCTTCCTCGCCAAGAACTACAAGGACAAGAAGATCGCCATCATCGACGACAAGACGGCCTATGGCAAAGGTCTGGCGGACGAGACGCGCAAGGCGCTGAACGCGGCTGGCGGCAAGGAAGTCATGAACGAAGCCTATACCGCTGGTGAGAAGGACTACACCGCGCTCGTTTCCAAGCTCAAGGAAGCGGCGATCGATGTCGTCTATGTCGGCGGCTATCACACGGAAGGCGGCCTCATCCTGCGCCAGCTGCGTGAACAAGGCTCGCAGGCGCTGATGGTGTCGGGCGACGCGTTCGTGACCGATGAATTCTGGACCATCACCGGCCCGGCCGGCGAAGGCACGATCATGACCTTCGCTCCGGATCCGCAGAAGTTCGACGCGGCCAAGGCGGTCGTGGAGAAGTTCAAGGCGGCCGGCTACAATCCGGAAGGCTACACGCTCTACACCTACGCGGCCGTCCAGGCCTATGCGCAGGGTGTGACCGCCGCGGGCGGCGCCGGCGACAACAAGAAGATCGCCGAGTGGCTGCGCGCCGGCAACACGCTGAAGACGGTCCTTGGCGACCTCTCGCTCAACGAGAAGGGCGACATCAAGGACGCCAAGTATGTCTGGTACAAGTGGCATGACGGCAAATACGCCGAGGATGCCGAGCTCAACAAGTAATCCAGCGTACACAGACCAATAAAGAACCCGCATGGCACGCCATGCGGGTTTTTCTTTTTGCCGTACTGCTTAGTCGATGCGGAACTGCAGGCCTATGCCAGGGCCGCCCCAATAGCCGGGGCCGTAATAGCCGTAGCCTGGTCCGTAGTAGCCGCCATAGTAATAGGGATCGTAGTAGTACGGGTCGTAATAGCGGTGACGCCGCCATTTGCGGTGATGATTCCAGCGGTCGCCGCGCCAACGACGCGATTCACGCCAGCGACGTTCGCCGCGCCAGCGCCGATGCTCACGGCGCCACTTCTTCTTGTGATTGGCGAGGACGAAATTGCCGTCCTGCGCCGTCTGAGCTTTTGCCGGCCCGACAGGCATCGCCTGGCTGGTTGCCGGCATCACGAATGCTGTGCCCACAGCCAGGGCGGAGGCCACAGCAAGGGCTTTGATGTTGAACACGATAAGGTCCTCCTCTCTCGACAGACCTCGTTACTTCCGATGCGACCAACATAGGGATCGCATATGGCCGTTAAAAGGCATCTTGACCGGGACAACGAACGGCAGGAAGGATCGTTCCGGAATCTAGAGGAGCCGCCAATGAAGGCATATTTCGTCCAGATAAAGTGTGAGCTGGGCAAAGCTTACCAAGTGGCAACCGCCATTGCCGATGCCGAGATCGCGTCGGAAATCTATTCAACTTCAGGCAATTACGACCTTCTGGCGAAGTTCTATCTGGAGCCCGAGGCGGACATCGGACACTTCGTCAACGAGAAGCTCCACAAGATCAAAGGCATCAAGGATACCTACACCATCATCACCTTCCGCGCTTTCTGAAGATCAGCCATGCGTCTTGCCACTGCCCTCTTGTTTCTGGCCATCACTGCGACGGCAGCCTCAGCGGCCGACAATGCGGAGCGCGCCGCCATAGGTTTTTCACCGGATGGCCGCTATTTCGCCTTCGAGCAGTATGGTGTGCAGGACGGATCGGGATTTCCCTATTCCGAGATCTTCGTGATCGATCTCGACGCCAATCAGTGGGTGAAGGGCTCACCGTTCCGCGAGCGGATCGAGGACGAGGCTGCGCTTGTTTCATCCGCGCGTGCCAAGGCCGCCAAGTCGGCCGCTGCCCTCATCGGCCAGCTGAAGACCGCCGAGCCCGGTGACGCGCTCGCGGCGCAGCTGCCGACCCAGGCCGTAGCCGACCGCCACCGCATCGGTTTCGACCCTTACTATCAGAGCCAGACCAGCCAGAAGGGCGGGCAATACACGCTGAGCCTCGCGCTGGTGCCATTCGCCGCTCCCGAAAGCTGCTATGCCGAGGATGGCAAGCAGATGGGCTTCAGGCTTATCCTCAAGGACAATGACTCCGGCGCCGAGACGGAAGTCCACAAGGACGCCGCCATTCCAGCCTCGCGTTATTGCCCGCGCGACTACGACATCTCCGATATCATCGCCTACCGCCCCGGCTCCGGCACGGCGCGGCAGGTCGCGCTGATCGGCGTCTATACGCCCGGCTTCGAGGGCGTGAACCGGCGCTTTATCGCAGTACCCTTCCGGCTACCCTAGAACCGCATCCCGCTTTCTGCCAATATATCCGATGTCATCCTCTTCCGGGGGCGTTGGTCACGGGAGAAGAGCATGGACGGCACTTCGAGCAACGAAACCTCCGGAGGGAAGGCCTCCTCCGGATTGCGGCGGCGGGCATTCCTGCTGAGCGGCGCGGCCGCCGGCATAGGTCTCGCAACCTCCGCCATTGCGACAAACGCCATCGGTAAGACCGCGCAGCCCAATATCATCCACATCGTCGCCGACGATCTCGGCTGGAAGGATGTCGGCTTCCACGGCTCCGACATCAAGACACCGCACATCGACAAGCTGGCCGAGACGGGCGCCAGCCTTGAGCAGTTCTATGTCCAGCCGATGTGCACGCCGACCCGCGCCGCGCTCATGACCGGACGCTATCCGCTGCGCTACGGGCTGCAGACAGGTGTCATTCCTGCCGCCGCCAACTACAGCCTTCCCATGGACGAATATCTGTTGCCGCAGGTGCTCAAGGATGCCGGCTACAGCACGGCGATGGTCGGCAAATGGCATCTCGGCCACGCCAAACCGGAATTCTGGCCGCGCCAGCGCGGTTTCGATTCATTCTACGGCGCCACCGTCGGTGAGATCGATCATTTTAAGCACTCATCGCACGGCGTCCTCGACTGGTACCGCAACAACAAGCCCCTGAAGGAGGACGGCTTCGACAATACTCTGTTCGGCGCCGAAGCGGCGCGGGTAATCGAAAAGCACGATACCGGGAAACCGCTGTTCCTCTATCTCGCCTTCACCGCGCCGCACACACCTTTTCAGGCGCCGCAGAGCTATCTCGACCGCTATCGTCACATCCCCGACGAGAACCGGCGGAAATACGCCGCCATGGTGTCGGCGATGGACGACGAGATCGGCCGTACCGTCGCGGCGTTGGAGAAGCGCGGCATGCGCGACAACACGCTCATCATCTTCCATAGCGACAATGGCGGAGTGAGATCATCGCTCTTCGCGGGAGATTCGAAAGTGACCGGCGGACTGCCCGCCGACAATGGCCCCTATCGTGATGGCAAAGGGACTCTCTTCGAAGGCGGAACCCGGGTCGCGGCTCTCGTCAACTGGCCGGGCAAGATCAAGCAGGGAGCTATCGACGGCATGATGCATGTGGTCGACTTCTATCCGACGCTGGCAGCCCTTGCCGGCGCCAGTCTCGGCAAGAACAAACCGCTCGACGGCATGGATATGTGGCGGACGCTCAGCGCGGCGGCGCCGTCCCCGCGTAGCGAGATCGTCTACAATATCGACCCGATGGCCGGCGCCGTGCGTCAGGGCGACTGGAAACTGATCTGGAAGGCGGCTCTGCCTCAGATGCTGGCGCTCTTCGACCTCGCCAAGGACAAATCCGAGACCACCGACCTGGCCGGCGCTAATCCGGAGAAGGTCAGGCAGTTGCAGGCGCGGATCAGCGAGCTGGCCGGCGAGATGGCGCAGCCGCTCCTGCTGATGGAAGCGGTCAGGCTGACCTTCTTCAGCCCGCCGGTGATGCCCGACACGTCGCAGATGTTCAATATCGGAGATTGAAGACACGCTGGTGCTTGCGCAACCGGATGCGGCCAGGGAGGTCCCATGTATATTCTCTACGGGGGTGACTACACCCGCGCGGCGCTGGTGCAGTGGCTGCTCGACGAAGGCAAGCTCGACTATGAATTGAAGAAGGTCGACATCATCAAGAACGAGCATCGGACCGCCGAGTTCCTGGCCATAAACCCCGCTGGCCTCGTGCCGGTGCTCGTCACGCCCGAGGGCGACACACTGCACGAGGTCGCGGCTTTGCTGGTCTATCTCGCCGACCGGCACCAGCTCACGAACCTGGCGCCCGCACCGGACGATCCGCTGCGCGGACGGTTTCTCTCGGCGGTTTTCCACATCGCCAGCGACATTCAGGCCGAGATGAAACGCTTCCACTTCCCCCATCGCTTCTCATTGCGAACGGAAGACAATGGGAGGATTCAGGAAATGGCGAAAGACCTCGTCCTCAGTCGCCTGGAGGTGGTCGATGCCAGACTGGCCAAAGGCGGCCCATACACCCTGGGAGATCGCTTTTCGCTCGCCGATTTCTATCTGAGCTTCTGGATCGCCCTGCTCGATCGCCACACGGTGCGGCAGCGGCTTCGTTCAGTGGCGAGACTTTATGACCTGGTCCGCAACCGTCCGGGTGCATCGCGCTATCTCGTTGAAACCGAGAAGATGGCAGACGACTATGCGGAGCTGATGAGGAGGAACCCTTGCGGTGTAATCGCCTAATCGGCGATGGCCTTCAGGTAACGATCGACCGAGCGCGCCACCGCACCCTTGCCGTCTTCGAGGATGCGCATGTTGCGGAAAGCGCTGTAGACCTGGTCGTAGTCGAAAGGCTCGAGCGCTTTTGCGATGTGCTTCACCGCACGCGCATTGAGCGGCCAGAGATTGGGATAGGAATACATGAAGCTCACATATCTGCGGTCCATCACCACCTGCACGATGTCGCCGGCCAAGAGCACATTGGGCTTGTCCTTGCGCGCCCAGTGACAGACGGTGCCGCCCTCGAAATGCCCGCCGCAGCGGATCAGTGTCAGGTCGGGCAGGATCTGACGGGTCTCGCCGCTCCAGAAGACGATGGAAGAGTCCGGCCGCGTGACCCATTGCCGGTCGCCCTCATGGATATAGATCGGAATATTACCGAGCGCCCTGCTCCATTCGACGATCACCGAATAATAATGCGGATGCGAGATGGCCATCGCCTTGACCGGCCCGCGCGCCGTGAGCGCCGCCACCGCCTCGTCGGTCACGAGGCACACACTGTCCCACAATAGATTGCCGTCCGGCGTCTCGGCGAGCAGCGCGCGCTGGCCGATGGCAAAGGCGGGCTCGACGATGATGCTGAGCACACCATCCTCATCCGAGATCACCACCTTGTGGTCGCGGGCGAGCTCCTCCATCGTCGTCCAGTCCTGGCCCGCCCAGCGCACATACTGGCGGCCGTCGTTGCAGATCGGGCATGATGCCGGCGGGGTGGCGCTCGCCGCATACTGGACGCCGCACTGCCGGCACATATGATGAATCATGAAAGGGCCCTCCTGCGCTGGACGACCTGTCTAGCGCAGGAGGAAATAGGAGGCCATTACTGTTTGAGCAGTTCCAATCCTTGCGCGGACTTGGCGAGACGGACGAGGTTGACGAATTCGGCACGGTAGCCGAACTCGTCCTTGCCCCTGGCGCCCTGCGCCAGCGCGATCACGTCGTCATAGGAATAGGACTTGGTATATTGCCCGCCGCGCAGCAGCTGCCCGAAGGCGGCGACCGCTGTGGCGAAACGCGACTCCTGCGGCGCCGCATCGATATTCGCCGCAGCGGCGTCGATCTTCACCGGCTCGCTGATGAGCTTCGAGTCTTTCTCGCCCGGCAGCTTGTAGCGGATCTTGACGAAGCCGTACTCGTCCGCGCCCGCTTTCGCCGGCGTCTCGCTCGTGCCGTAACGCAGATCGTCATTGAGCTTCGACTTTGAATCCCGGGGCGTGATTTCGTAGATCGCCGTCACCGTATGGCCGGAGCCGATATCGCCGGCATCGACCTTGTCGTTGTTGAAGTCCTCGCGCTGCAGCATGCGCGTCTCATAGCCGATGAGCCGGTATTCCGAGACGGTGTCGGGATTGAACTCGACCTGGATCTTGACGTCCTGGGCGATGGTGAACAATGTCGAGCTCACCTCGTCGACCAGCACCTTGCGGGCCTCGTTGAGCGTGTCGATATAGGCGGCGTTGCCATTGCCGTTCTGGGCCAGCGTCTGCATCATCTCGTCATTATAGTTGCCGCGCCCGAAGCCCAGCACCGATAGGGTCACGCCGCTGTCGCGCTTGCGCTCGATGAAGCTCTTCAGCTCTTCAGGATCGGTGATGCCGACATTGAAGTCGCCATCGGTGGCGAGGATGACGCGGTTGATGCCGGTCTTGTCGAAGCTCTGCTCGGCGAGCTGATAGGCCTGCCGGATGCCTTCGGCGCCGGCGGTCGAGCCGCCCGCCATCAGCCGGTCGAGCGCACCGATGATCTTCGCCTTGTCCTTCGCCTTGGTGGGCTCGAGCACGGTTCCGGCATTGCCGGCATAGGTGACGATCGAGACAGTATCCTCAGGGCCCATCGTATCGACGAGCAGCTTCAGTGAATTCTCCAGCAGCGGCAGCTTGTTGGGCTCGTCCATCGAGCCGGACGTGTCGACGAGGAAGACCAGGTTGGATCTGGGCTTCTCCTGGCCGTTGAGCGAGAAGCCCTTGATGCCGATATGCATGAGCCTGGTGTCGGGATTCCATGGGCTGGGGAAGACCGAGACATTGGCCTTGAACGGCACCGTTCTGTCGGCAGGCCCCGCATAATCATAGGGAAAATAGTTGATCATCTCCTCGACGCGCACCGCATCCTTTTGCGGCAGCACATTCTGGTTCAGCTCGCCGCGCACGAAGCTGTAGGAGGACGTGTCGACGTCGATCGAGAAGGTCGAGACCGGCTCGTCCCTGGCGATTTTCACCGGATTGGTTTTAATGTCGGTGAACTTGTCGCGGCCCTGATCCTGGTAATAGAGCTGACGCTGATCGGCGCTCTTCGCGGCGGTCGTCGGTGCATAGGTCATGACGCTGCCGGCCAGGCTCTCCGATTCCGCATAGTCGGAGAAATTACCGCCCTTGGGTGCGATGGCGTCCGCGGCGCTATCGGATTTCGACATGTCCAAGCCGAGCCCGCCCGACGCCTGGGGCGCCGGCTTCGGAACGGCCGGCAACTGCTCGATGATCTCCTTGCGTGCCGGCGACGCGTCCGCCCTCTGCCTCGGCTCCGCCTTCTTCACCTTGCTGTCGATTTCCGTCGGCAAGGCGGGCGGCTCCTCGACGTAAAATGAATTCTGCGGCCCACGCAGCATACCGCTATTGACCGTGATCAACGCGATCACCGCGAGGCTCGCACCGGCCATCAGGCCGTAACTCAATCTCAAACCGTGCATCTTTGTGCTCCCAGAAAGGAAACCCCTTACCCGAGTCATGAGACGGGGCTTGGCGCGGGTTCCTTGGGAGGTCTTCGCAAAAATTTCATCATAGGCGGCCATCGCCGCCGCAATGCCGGCCGCTTTCGCCGCCGGATCGGGTTTCGGCGCCTCGCCGCGGAAGGGAGATTTCAGAGGGTCGAAATCGTCGGTCATTCTTCCATCCTCGCCAGCACCGCGAGGCGCTTGCGTATTTCATGCATCCGCCAGGACACGGTGGATTCCTTGACGCCCAGCACCTCCCCTGCTTCGGCGTGGTTCATGTCTTCGGCCAGCACCAGCAGCGCCGTTTCCTTGAGGTCGGGCGAGAGCCGATCGATCGCCTGATAGAGCCATTGCAGCCGCCGGTCGCTGTCGGCCCAGTCGGCACTGCGCTGGGCGTCGATCTCGACGAAGGCCGCTTCCATCCGCCCTGCCGTCTTGCGCCGCCGGATCAGGTCGCGGCAGTGATTGAGAGCGAGCTGATAGAGCCAGGTCGAGAACCGGCTCCGGCCGCCGAAACTGCCGATCTTGCGCGCCAGCGCCATGGCCATCTCCTGGGCGGCATCCTCGGCCTCGGCCCGGCTGCCGAGCAACCGATAGGCCACCCGGAACAGGAGATCGTAATGCCGCTCCAGCAGAAGCCGGAACGCGGCACGGTCGCCGTCCCGGGCAAGCCGGACGAGATCGGGGTCGCTCGCATCCATGTGTCTGAAGCTTTGACGCATGCCGATGGCAAAAGCTTGGGCCGCTGAGAAAATTTTTGCGGCGATCCGCGGCGTTGCCCTCGAGCGCCATAACTGTTAGACCCCGCCCGACCTCCAAACAGGGCCAAAATCTCATGATTCCGCGCTATACCCGTCCCGAAATGGCTGCCATCTGGGAGCCGCAGACCCGCTTCCGTATCTGGTTCGAGATCGAGGCCCATGCGGCGGACGCCATGGCCGAGCTTGGCATCATCCCCAAGGAAGCCGCCGTGACCATCTGGGCCAAGGCCAGGGATGCCGTCTTCGACGTCGCCCGCATCGATGAGATCGAGCGCGAGACCAAGCATGACGTCATCGCCTTCCTCACTCATTTGTCCGAGATCGTCGGCCCCGAGGCACGTTTCGTCCATCAGGGCATGACCTCCTCCGACGTGCTCGACACCTGTCTCAACGTCCAGCTCTGCCGCGCCGCCGACATCCTGCTCGCCGATCTCGACGATCTGCTCTCAGCCCTCGAGCGCCGCGCCAAGGAGCACAAGAACACCGTCACCATCGGCCGCAGCCACGGCATCCATGCCGAGCCCACCACCTTCGGCGTCAAGCTCGCTTTCGCCTATGCCGAATTCATGCGCGCCAAGGAGCGTCTTGCTTTCGCGCGCATGGAAGTCGCCACCTGCGCCATATCGGGCGCCGTCGGCACCTTCGCCAATATCGACCCCCGCGTCGAGGAGCATGTCGCGAAGAAAATGAGCCTGACACCTGAGCCGGTCTCGACCCAGGTCATCCCGCGCGACCGTCATGCCATGTTCTTTTCGGTGCTGGCGGTGATCGCGAGCTCGGTCGAGCGCCTCGCCACCGAAGTGCGCCATCTGCAGCGCACCGAGGTGCTGGAAGCGGAAGAGTTCTTCTCGCCCGGCCAGAAGGGTTCGTCCGCCATGCCGCACAAGCGCAATCCGGTGCTGTCGGAAAACCTGACCGGCCTCGCCCGCCTGGTACGCTCGGCCGCCGTGCCGGCGCTCGAGAATGTGGCGCTCTGGCATGAGCGCGACATCTCGCATTCCTCCGTCGAGCGCGGCATCGCCCCTGACGCCACCGTGCATCTCGATTTCGCCTTGCGCCGCATGACCGGCCTCATCGACAAGCTGGTCGTCTACCCTGAGAACATGCGCAAGAATCTCGACCGTCTCGGCGGCCTCATCCATTCGCAGCGCGTTATGCTCGCCCTCACCCAGAAGGGCATGGCGCGCGAGGAGGCCTATGCCGCGGTCCAGCGCAACGCCATGCCGGTCTGGCGCGGCGACGGTGATTTCCTCACATTGCTGCAGGCCGACAAGGACGTGACCGCCAAGCTCTCCACGACCGAGCTCGCCGAGCTCTTCGACCTCGGCTACCACACCAAGCATGTCGACACGATCTTCAAGCGGGTGTTCGGCGACGCCTAGCTCATAGCCGCTAGTGTCCCGAATCCGAAGTTCGCCCCTGCCAGCGGCACCGTCCGAGCGAACTTCGGATCCGGAAGCTTAATGATTTTAGTGTGCTTTTGAACGCGAAGTTCCTGTCGGTGCAAGCCGCCTGATATCAGGACTTCGCGTTCAGCACACTAGTCACTGGCCGCGTCATCGACTACAGTTTCAGCCGAACCGGAGAACTGTAGCCTGAAGGCGTTACCCCTTAGGGAGGCCAGGATATGATCGAACTCACGGTAAATGGCGAGAAACGCCAGACGGATGTCTCGCCCGATATGCCCCTGCTCTGGGTCCTGCGCGACGAATTCGGCATCACCGGACCGAAATATGGCTGCGGCATCGCCCAATGCGGCGCCTGCACGGTACACATCAACGGCGTGGCAGTGCGCTCCTGCCAGGCGCGGATCGGTGAGCTTGGCGGCGCCAAGGTGCTCACCATCGAAGGCCTCGGCGCCCAATCGCTGCACGCCGTTCAGAGGGCCTGGATCGACCATCAGGTGCCGCAATGCGGCTACTGCCAGACCGGCCAGATCATGCAGGCCGCTGCTCTCCTCGACAAAACTCCGAAACCGACGGATGAGGATATCGACATGGCGATGTCCGGCAATCTGTGCCGCTGCGGGACTTATGTGCGCATCCGCGCCGCGATCCACGCGGCAGCCGAAAAATTGTAGGAGGCGGAGATGGATCACATCACCAATATCTCCCGCCGCGCTTTTCTGATCGGCTCCGCCGCGCTCGCCGGCGGCGTCGCTTTCGGCACCTGGTCCTTTGCGCAAGATGCGGTGACGGATGTTCCCAATCCACTGTTGCCCGGCCTCGGTCCGAATGCGGCGAGCTTCAATCCGTGGGTCAAGATCAGTCCCGACAAGATCACGCTCATCACGCCCCATGCCGATGTCGGCCAGGGTGTGGCGTCGGCGCAGGCGATCCTGATCGCCGAGGAGATGGATCTCGATCTCGGCCAGTTCGATACCGAATTCGGCCCGCCGAGCGCTGCCTATTGGAACACCGGACTCGTCAATGAATTCGTGCCCTTCACCGAGACCGACCGCAGTCCGGCGGCCGAAGCGGCGCGTGAAGGAGCCCGGAAATACCTGAAGGAGTCGGGCCTGCAGATCACCGGCGGCTCGAGCACCATTCCCGACAGCTATGAGAAGCTGCGCATGGCCGGCGCCGTCGCGCGCGAGACCTTGAAAGCGGCCGCCGCAAAACGCAGCGGCGTAACACTGGCGGAAATCCGCACGCAATCGGGCCAGGTGATCCTGCCCGACGGCACGAAGATTCCCTATGGCCAGCTCGCCGCCGAGGCGGCGCAGCTGCCGCCCATCCAGAATGTGACCCTGCGCGCGCCGTCGCAATGGCGGCTGATCGGCAAGCCGACGGAGCGCGTCGACATCAGGGCCAAAGCGACGGGTGCCCTGAAATTCGGCATCGATCAGACCGTCGACGGAATGGTCTTCGCATCGGTGAAGCTCAATCCTTATAAGGGTGGCGCCCTCACCGCCTTTGACGCCGGCAAGGCCGGAGCCATGCCGGGCGTGAAGAAGGTGCTGCAGATCACCAACGGCGTCGCGGTGATCGCCAGCAACAGCTGGTATGCGATGCAGGCGGTCGATGCGGTCGAATGCACCTGGGCCAAGGGCAGTTATCCAGCCGAGCAGGCCGAGCATTGGGCCGCGGTCGAAGCGTCCTTCAGCCCCGCCAAGGTCGACAAGGAGTGGCGCAATGAGGGCGACATCGCCGCGGCGCTGAAAGACGCAACTGTGATCGACGCCGAATACCGCGCCCCCTATGTCGCGCACCAGCCGCTGGAACCTCTCAACGCCATCGCCATCGTCCGCGACGATGCGGCCGAGATCTGGGTCGGCCATCAGATGCCGCGTATCGTCCAGTCGATGGTCGCGACCTTGACCGGCCTCAAGCCCGAGCAGGTCGTGTTCCACAATCAGTGGTCGGGCGGCAGCTTCGGCCATCGTCTCGAATTCGAGAATGTCCGCACCGTGATCGAGATCGCCAAGGAGATGCGCGGCACACCGGTGAAAGTCGTATTCTCGCGCGAGGAGGACTTCCTCCAGGACTTTCCGCGCCAGATCGCCATGGCGCGCAACCGCGGCGTGGTCAGGGACGGCAAGATCATCGCCGCCGACATGCATTTCGCCAGCGCCTCGGCGGTCCGGTCGCAATTCGGCCGGCTCGGCATGCCGTCGCAGGGACCCGACACGCAGATCCCGGCCGGCATCTGGAACATGACCTATGCGATCCCTAACTACCGCGCCACGACCTATGCGGTGGAGGGCGTCTCACCCACCTCCTCCTGGCGCTCGGTCGGCGCCTCGACCGGCGGCTTCTTCGCCGAATGTTTCATCGACGAGCTGATCCATGCCGCCGGCCTCGATCCCCTCAAGGCGCGCATCGCCATGTCCACCATCGACGTCTACCGCAAGGTGCTGGAAGCGGTGGGCGAGATGTCGGACTGGAAAGGCCCGCTCGGCAACGGCAAAGGCCGCGGCGTCGCCTTCATGGAGGCCTTCGGCGTGCCCATTGCCGAAGTCGTCGAAGTATCGGCGACCGACAAAGGCATCAAGATCGACAAGATCTGGATTGCCGCCGAGGTCGGCAAGGTGGTCGACCCGGTCAATTTCGAGAATCTGGTCCAGGGCGGAGTCGTCTGGGGGCTCGGCCATGCCATCAATTGCGAGCTGACCTATTCGCAAGGTGCGGCGCAGCAGACGAACTATACGAGCCATGAAGGCATGCGCATGTATCAGTGCCCGCCGATCGAGGTGCGCGGGCTCGAAAACGGCGCCGATATCCATGGCATCGGCGAGCCGCCCACTGCCATCTCGCCGCCGGCGCTCGCCAACGCCATCTTCGCGGCGACAGGCAGGCGGCTGCGCGAAATGCCCTTCAATAAATCCATCGACTTCGTCTGAGGGAGAGGGCCATGCGCAAAGCACTTCTGATCGCCCTGCTCCTGGCGCCTTCCGCCGCCATTCCGGTGGTGATGTCGCTCGCCGCGGATGTCACGCCGGCGAGCGAAATGCCCGCCACGGGCAGTATCGGCAAAACCGAAGGTCTCGCCGCCTGGAAGCGGGTCGAGGCTGTCTTGACCCATCCGCGCTGCGCCAATTGTCATGTCGGTCCCGACAATATTCCGATCTGGACGGTCGCTGGCGAGAAGAAATCGCGGCCGCACGGCATGAACATCCATGCTGGCGAAAGTCGGATCGGCGCCGAGACCATCGCCTGCTCGACCTGTCACATGACCTCGACGGCCCCCAACAAGCTGGCGCATGCACCGCCGCATGTCGGGCTCGACTGGCAATTGGCGCCGGTCGATTTCGTCTGGTACGGCAAGAGCGGCGCTGAAATCTGCGCGCAGCTCAAGGATCCCCAACGCAATGGCGGCCGCGACGCGACGGGCCTCGTCGAGCATCTGCGCCATGATGCGGACGTGAATGGCTTCATTCCCTGGGCGTGGAATCCCGGCGGCGGTCGTGAGACGCCGCCCGGCACCTTCGAGGATCACGTGAAGGACGTGGCGATGTGGGGCGCGGCCGGCCAGCCCTGCCCTGAATGACTTACTCCAGCCGCCCGCGTGCCATCAGGCTCCACAGCTGATCGGCGCTGAGCTGCTTGACCGGGCCGTCATAAGCGACGCGCCCGAGGCTCAGCACCACGATGCGGTCGGCCAGCGCCCGGACCGTCGCCAGATCATGCGTCACCAGAATGACGCCGGTGCCTTGCGCCGCGATCGAGCGGATCAGGTTCATGACCTGCGCGGTCTGCTTGACGCCAAGCGCCGCCGTCGGCTCGTCGAGACAGATAAGTTTCACATGTTCGCCAAGTGAACGGGCGATCGCGATCGACTGGCGTTGGCCACCGGAGAGTGAACGCACCAGGACATCCTCGTCCCGAAGCTTGACGCCCAGGGCCGCCAGCCGCTCCCGGCATTGCTCGGCCGCCTTGCGATCGTCGCGCACCGGCAGAAAACCGAGCCAGCGTCGCGTCGCTTCGCGCCCGAGGATCATGTTGTGGGAGACGCTGAGATTGGGACACAGCGCCAGATCCTGATAGACCGTCTCCAGCCCGGCGGCGCGCGCATCCTGCGGGCTCCGGAAGGCGACCGGCTGGTCTTCCAGCGTCATCGTGCCGGCATCCGGCTGAAGCGCGCCCGAGATGATCTTCACCACCGTCGACTTGCCGGCGCCATTGTCGCCGAGCAGGCAGACGATCTCACCCTTGTTGACGGTGAACCCCGCTTCTTCGAGGGCCGTCACGGCGCCGAAGGATTTGCGCGCCCCGGCGATCGCGAAAACCGGAACGTCTTCATGCGGCGTCCTCGCCGTCGCCGCCGGCATCAGGGCGGCGCCTGGATCGGCGACACTGAAGGACGCGGTCGCGGCACGCGCCCGTTTGCGCCGCATGCCGATTGCCAGCTGGTCGGCGGTGAGCGCCAGCAGCAGCATGAAGCCCACCGCGATCGACTGCCACCAGGATTGCAGGCCGACGAAGATCAATCCGGCATTGAGGATGCCGATCGTGGCGACGCCGATGGCGATGCCGAGCGGCCGTCCGGCGCCGCCCGAGAACGCGACGCCGCCGAGGATCGCCGCGGTCAGCACATCGAGTTCGAAGCGCACGCCGATGGTCGGCGTGATGCTGCCGAGCCTTCCGGCGATCAGCACCGCGACCAGGCCGATCAGGAGTCCATTGGCGGCATAGAGACCGACCACGGTCTTGCCGACCGGAATACCGCACAGTTCCGCCGCACGCGGATCACCGCCGATCGCATAGATGCGCAAGCCGGTCACCGTGCTGGTCAGGATGAAGGCGCCGATGATGAAGACACAGAGCGCGATGATCACGGTGAACTGGATGCCGAAGATCTTGCCGCGCCCAAGCTCGAGCAGGCCCGGCGGAAAGCCATAGACGGCGGTACTGCTCACCACGAAGGCGAAGCCGCCATAAAGCGCCAGCATCGCCAGCGTCACGATGAGCGGCGAGATGCTGAGCCGGCGTACCAGGAAACCGTTGAGCAGCCCGAGCAAAAGGCCCAGCCCCAGGCCGACGCCGACAGCGAGCACCGCACTTCCCGTCAGCACCGCCACCTTGGCGGTGATGATGCCGATGAGCGCCACCATGCTGCCGATCGACAGATCGACATAGCCGGCGATCAACAGCGCCGAGGTGCCGAGCACCGCGATCAGGATCGAGGTCGAATTGACGCCGATGACCACGAAATTATCGAGACTGAAGAATGAGGCGTTGAGCAGCGAGAAAAGGACGACCAGCCCCAGCGCGACCAGCGCCAGGCCGATGCGCCCAGAGGCTTCGCCGGGCGCCTTGATGCCGAGGCGCAGGAAGGATCCTTCCTGCGCCTGGGGCCACGCCGATCCGACATTATCCGTCGTCATAATGCTACTTGGCTTCCGACGACCACGGGAAGTTCACATACTGGTCGCGCGTGTCGTAGCAGATATTGCCATACATCTTGAGATAGAGGTCGCGCTTCTTGGGATCCTTGTAGACGGACGCGGGATCCGCGACATCGGCCTGGTACTGCGCCAGGAAATCGGCGGTGAGCGCCACCGGTAGGATGTCCATCGCCTGCGGGATGCTCTTGCCTTCGATCCAGTCGGCGGCATGCTGGCCCATCGCATAGGCGAAGACCGGCGATGCGAGGCTGATGCTGGCCTTGTAGGGCCCGTCGCCCTTCTTGATCGCCGCCACCGCTTCCGGCTCGCCGTCGATGCCGCCCAGGAACTGGTCAGGTCTCGCTTTGCCGGCGGCTTCGAGTGCCGCGAGCGCGCCCAGCACGACCGTATCGGCGCCCAGCACAACATCGACATCGGGATGCGCCTGCAGGATGGTGCTCATCGTCGCGAAGCCGCCTTCCTTGTTGACCGGGCTCGGCGAGATGTCGGCGACGATTTTCACATCCGGCAGGGTCTTCATCACGTCGCGCATGGCGGCGAAGCGCGGCGCCAGGAACTCCATGCTGTCATGCGAGAGGATGACGACATTCGCCTTGCCGCCGAGCTTGTCCTTGATATAGGCCGCGGCCGCTTCCGCCAGCACTTTGCCGGTTTCGTATTGCGGCGCGTTGAGGAGCGAGGTGGCGGGCGGCGGCACGATGGTGCCGACATAGGCGCCCGACCAGATGAGCTCCTGCAGGCTGCGGCTCATCGAGGCCGGATCGACGGGTGCAGCGACGAGGCCGCCGATCTTCGAGGCAAGGAAGAGCTGCACCTGCTCGACGCCCTTGGCGGCGTCGTTGTTGGCCAGCGCGCGGCGATATTCGAGGCCGCGATCCTTGGCCGCCTTGGCGAGCCCCTGATCGACGCCTTGCATGAATTCACGCTCATTGTCCTGGGCGAAGGCCAGCACCTTGGCGAGGCCCGGCGGCGGGCTGCAAGCGGGCGCCGCCGGATCGAAGGGCTTGAAGACCGTCTGGGTGGTGATGCCCGGCGGGCCTTCCTGCGCCAATGCGAGCGGCAGGCCGAGCGCGAGCACACTCGCCGCGCCAAGTATTGTCGGAAACACTTTCCTTCTCAGCATGTTCTATCCTCCCATTTGCTTTCTTCGTATCACTCACGCCGCCAGCGCCTGGACCGCTTTGGCGATCTCGGTGCCGAGGACGCGATGTGCGTCGCTTTCGAAATGAATGCCGTCGACGGTGCTCGATTCGATGATGGCTCCGGCATCCAGGAAGGCCACACCGGCGCGCTTGGCCGCTTCGCGGAACAGCCGGCTCAGATGTTTCGATTTCTCCGCGCCGCCCAAAAACATCTGGCCGAACCAGTCGATCTCGAGCAGCGGCGGCGGCGCCACCACGAGCACCTTGGGCACCACCCCGCCATCGCCCGCCTCACTGCGTTGGATGAGCCGAACCAGAACCTCAATGGAGTCGGCTACATCATTGGGCGTCAGAGAGAATCTGTGTTTGAGATCATTGGTGCCCAAGGCCAGGACGATGGCGTCGAGCGGCATATGGGTTTCGAGCAGCACCGGCAGCGCCTTGATGCCGCTCTTGTGCAGGCCTTCGATCGGGTCCTCATGCACGGTGGTTCGTCCGGGATGGCCCTCTTCGATGACGTCCCAGCCATTGCCGAGCGCTTTGCGCATCACCCCGGGCCAGCGCCGGTCGGGGGCGAAACGGTGCCGGCCGATGCGTGCCAGCGTCGGGATGGCGCCATAGGTATTGGAGTCCCCGAAGCACATCACGGTCTTGGCTTGCGTCACGGCGCCCCTCCCATTCCCTGACGCGCTCATTGGACGCCATCGCCCCCAGGGCCGTCAACTAATTTCTTCCACTGGAAGTAATTAAGCATTGCCTCCGACAGGCGGCGTTGCTAGTACCGCTCCGTGACAGGCACCAGTTTCTTCAGCGTCGAGAAGATCGGCTCGGGCCGCAGTGGCGGAACCACCCAGGCCGAGAGCCGCATCTACAATGAGCGCCTTGTCGTCGCTCTGGTGCGCCGCCACGGCCAGTTGGCCAAGACCGACCTGACGCGGCTTACGGGCCTCGCCCCCCAGACCATCACCACCATCGTGAACCGGGCCGCCGAGACCGGCCTGCTGCGCCGCCTGGAACCCCTGCGCGGCAAGCTCGGCCAGCCTTCCGTCCCCTATACACTCAATCCTGCCGCCGCCTTTGCCTTCGGCCTCAAGGTCGACCACCGCGGCGCCGATGTCGCCCTCATCAACTTCACCGGCGAAGTGATCGCCGTCGCGCGCGGCGACCTGCCGGAGCCTGGTCCCGCCCAGGTGATGGACTTCGCCCAGGACACCATCGCCCGCATGCGGGAGGCGCACGTCCTCGCGCCTGAACGTATCGCCGGCCTCGGCATCGCCTCGCCCTTTCATCGCGGCAGCCTCAGCGACGACGGCCTCCTGCCGGAGGCGCGCCTCGAGGCCTGGCGCCGGATCGACATCCGCGCCGAGCTTGACCGCCGCTTCGACTGGCCGGTCTTTCTCCACAATGATGGCACCATGGCCGTCGCCGCCGAACTGATGTTCGGCGCCGGCGCTCTATCCGCCGATTTCCTCCATGCCTATATCGGCCACAATGTCGGCGGCGGGCTGGTGCTCGACCATCATCTGCATCCAGGCCGCAACAAGCTGGCAGGCGCCCTCGGCGACCTCCTTGTCCCCGCCGCCGCCCAGGACAATGAAAGCGCCGTGCCCTTGTCGCGTGTCGCCTCCCTGCGCGCCCTCGCCGGCCGGCTCAATGGCTCGAGTGACGGGCGCATCTGGTCCTCGCCCGATGATTGGGGCGATCTCGGCTCCCCCTTGCAGGACTGGATCGAAGCCGCGTCCGACGGCCTCGCTCACGCCGTGCTCAACGCCGTCGCTTTGCTCGATATCGACAATGTCGTCATCGACGGCGCCATGCCGAAGGAGGTGCGCAAGGAGATCGCCAAGGCGATCCGGCGCAAGCTCGCCCGCGGTCTCGCCCAACGGCCACAGCCGTTTTCGGTGCTGGAAGGCGTCTTCGGACATCTGGGCCCCGCCATCGGCGGCGCCAGCATCCCGTTGCTGGTGAAGTATTCCAACGACCGGGACGTTCTCTTTAAGGACTAGCTTAGTTGGTGATCGTGATCCGCGTGCCGCCCTTGCCATATTGCTGGACGAGGCTGTAGAGCCGCGCCGCATTGCCGGGCGCCAGGCGGATGCAGCCATGCGACGCCGGACGGCCCAGCGCGCGCACATAACCCGTGCCGTGAATGGCGTAGCCGCCCTTGAAGAAGATCGAATGCGGCATCGGCGAATTGTCGTATTTGCGCGAGTAATGCATGCGCTTGAGCAGGAACGGCCGGTATGAGCCGCGCGGCGTCCAGTAGCCCGAACGCGCCGTCGAGACCCGCCAGGTGGCATAGGGCCAGCCATTGACGGAAACAGACATCGTCTGGCTTGAGATATCGATCCGTACAGAGACCTTGGCCTCGGCGCTGGAGGTCATCACCAGGAGGCCCAGCAGCCCGGCGGCGGCAATCGAGGCGGCCGACCGGAGAAAACCGTTACGCATACGCATGTTCAACCCCTAAAACACACTCAGCCGGGATTAGGAAAGCATGAAGCACTTCGGCCCGGCAATGGGCCCATCCTTCACTTCGGCGTGATTATTCCTAGCCTGTTTCAGGCTGGAACGCATTGAAATTGCCGAAATATGTTTAAAAAGATCGTGGGCGGATCAATCGAACAGGAATTCGCGCCCGACCTTGACCCGTCTTACCCCGTCATAGGCGATGATGTCGGCCGTCGCATAGGTCTCTGACAAGGTCGCCGGCAGGAAGCTCCCTGTACCGACGATATCGAGCGGTGCCTTGGCCGCGCCCATGACCTGGCATTTCTGGGGATCGAAGCCGGACGAGCCGACGATCTGGGCATCGCGATAGCCCGCTTCGTCGAGCGCCAGGCGCGCATGGATGATGGCGGCGACCGACACGCCTTTGCCGAACAGGATGCGGCGCACCTTGTCGACCAGTATATTGCCGGGATCGAGCTGGAAGGCGCGCCCGCCCAGAACCTGCTCGACGATGTTGTATTCGCCCGACACGCCGAGCCACTGGCCGACGCGCTCGACCGACTTCTCATAGTCGAGCCCTTCGGCGAACCGTCCGCCATGCGTGTCGAGCCGGACGCCGAAGGTCTTGCCCAGCTTGTCGAGCTTCGCTTCCTCGTAGAACCACTTGGCGCAGCGCAGGGAGTCGGTGATCTCCTCGCCCGTGTAATCGACGAGCGCGACAAGCGTCGTGGCGTCGGGGATCGTCGCCTGGAAGAGCTTCATCGCTTCCAGCACATCGCCGCCCGCATAACCGACGAGCGCATGCGGCATCGTCCCCATGCCGGCATCGGCGCCGAACAGAGGCGCGGTCAGATCCTGCGACGAGCCGATGAAGCCCTTCACCTTGGGATCGGCGCGCTTGGCGGCTTCGCTGCCGGTCGCCGCGCCATAGGCGGCAAGGATGTTCATCTCGGCGCCGCTCGCATGGCGCGCATGCATATCCATGAAGCCGGCGGTCGGGATGGCGCGGCACATCTCATAGGCGTTGTTGGCCGACACGCAGGGAATGCCGGTCTTCTGCAGCAGCAGCGTCTCGATCTCCGACAGCTTCGCCATCGAGCCGGTGATCTCCATCATCTTCTTTTCCGACGGCACCAGATCGCCTTCGTTGAAGAAGCGCTTCACCTTGGTGCCGGGCGCCAGCCGGTTGATGAGCCGGATGGTCGGCTCGAGGGCCGCCACCACGCGCCGGCGCATGAACACCGCGAAAGTGACCTCCGAATCGCCATGCGCCTTCACGATGCGCGACGTGTTGGTGAAATATTTGTCGGTCTGCACGTCGGTGGGACCGGCGCTCAGGCAGATGTCGACGATGCGGTCGAGAACCGCGTCGCGCTGGGCCGTCAGGGGAGTTCGCTGATCCATGAGTTGCCTCTCTGCCAGCGGCGGAGTTTGGACGCTTAAGGACTGCCGGTCAAATCTTCGCGAGCTGATCCTGCAAGGCCTTGGCGCCCGCCGCCAAAAGGCCGACATCGGTGGCCGCGGCGATGAAACGGAAGCCATGACCGGCGAAGAAGGCGCAGGCCTCGGGCGAGCCGCCAAAGGCACCAGGCACCAGGCTGTTCTTTTTGGCCGCCGCCGCGATCGCCTTGATCGCCGCTTCGAGCTTGGGGATCTTGAGATCCTTGCCGAGACCGAAGCCGAGCGAGATCGACAGATCGTTGGGACCGACAAAGAGACCATCGAGGCCCGGCGTCGAAGCGATGGCATCGAGATTGCCGAGCGCCTCCTCGGTCTCGATCATGGCGAAGATCATGGTGCGGCTGTTGGCTTCCTTCAGATAGTCGGCCGGCACCGTGCCCGCCGCCTGGACCGCCGCATAGCCGCCCCAGCTGCGCATGCCCATGGGCGCGTATTTCGCCGCCTTGACCACCGCTTCCGCCTGCGCCCTGGTATTCACCATCGGCACGATGACGGCGGTGGCGCCGGCATCGAGCGCTTGGCCGATGAGGCCCGGATCGTTCCACAGGATGCGCAGGACCAGCGGCTTGCCGCTGGCGGTGATCGCCGGCGACATCGAGGCCACGTCGGTGAAACCGGCGAGGCCGTGCTGCATGTCGATGCATACCGCCTCATAGGGCAGTCTTGCCATCTGCCCTGCGACAATTGCGCCCGGAAAGGTCATCCAGGAGAAATAGAAGGGATCCGCCTTGGCGAGCCTGCCCCTGAGATCGCTGGCCATTGGAACCTCAGGCGTCCGACTGCAGCTGCTGCAGGGCTTTTCCGAAAAGCTCGTCCATGGTGCGGCGGATCTGATGATCCGACTGCTCGACCTTCTTGGCGTCGAAATCCTTGCGGATCTTGCGGAATACGTCGTCGTCGCCCGCTTCCTCGAAGTCGGAGGCGACCACGGCCTTGACATAGGCGTCAGCCTCGGCGCCTGAAATCCCCAGCTTTTCCGCCGCCCACTGGCCGAGAAGCTTGTTGCGCCGTGCCGTCGCCCGGAACTTCATTTCCTCGTCAAGGGCGAATTTCCGCTCAAAACCTTCCTCGCGCTTGTCGAACGTTGTCATTCCGGTGCTCCCAAATAGGATTATGTACAAATCACGCTGCCGGATGAGATAGCGGCTGCCCGCCCCCAAATCAACCGCGCTTGATTATCGGGGTCTGTCGGGCTAGGTCCATTGTGCAGCGCACCCCCAGGCATTATGTTTGGGCCATGGCGGCAAGCTTTGAGTCGCATAACTTCTCGATATTGGTGGCGTAAGGACCCCTTGCGGACGTAATTTGCGAGGGTATCAAGGGTTTTCTGGATGAGGATTGTGAATATGAACACCAGGCGCACCCGCATTTATGAGGGCAAGGCCAAGATCCTGTATGAAGGGCCTGAGCCCGGAACCTTGATCGTTCACTACAAGGACGATGCAACTGCCTTCAATGCCCAGAAAAAGGCCGTCATCGACGGCAAAGGTGTGCTCAACAACCGCATCTCCGAGATGATTTTCACCAGGCTCAACGAGCTGGGTCTGCCGACCCATTTCCTCAAGCGCCTCAATATGCGCGAGCAGCTTGTCCGCGAAGTCGAGATCATCCCGCTCGAGGTGGTGGTGCGCAATGTCGCCGCGGGCTCGCTGTCGAAGCGCCTCGGCATCGAGGAAGGCACCGCCCTTCCCCGCTCGATCATCGAATTCTATTACAAGAAGGACGAGCTCAACGACCCGATGGTGTCGGAAGAGCACATCACCGCGTTCAACTGGGCGACGCCCCAGGAGATCGACGACATGATGCATCTCGCCATCCGCATCAACGACTTCATGTCCGGCCTCTTCCTCGGCATCGGCATCAAGCTTGTCGACTTCAAGATCGAGTTCGGCCGTCTCTACGAGAACGACATGATGCGTATCGTGCTCGCCGACGAGATCAGCCCCGATTCCTGCCGCCTGTGGGACATCAAGACCCAGGACAAGCTCGACAAGGACCGCTTCCGCCGTGACATGGGCGGCCTCGTCGAAGCCTACCAGGAAGTGGCCAAGCGCCTCGGCATCATGCCGGAGCTCGCCGAGCCCGAGCGTTCGCGTCCGCAGCTCGTGAAGAGCGACTGAACATCCCCTCCTCCTTCCCCGCTTGCGGGGAAGGTGGCGCTCAGCGCCGGATGGGGTGAGGCAGCAGACTATTTCCGCGAGGAACAATGAAAGCCAAGATCAAGGTGACACTGAAGAACGGCGTGCTCGATCCGCAGGGCAAGGCCATCGAGGGCGCGCTCGGCTCCCTCGGCTTCTCCGGCATCGAGCATGTCCGCCAGGGCAAATATTTTGAGATCGATCTCAAGAACACCGACAAGGCGAAAGCCAAGGCCGAGCTCGATGACATTTGCCGCAAGCTGCTCGCCAACACCGTCATCGAGAATTACGAGATCGAGCTCGCCTGATCGAGGCGGGCTCACACGCCTCGCTCTCCTATTGGCGCTCAAAATCCGGCAGGTGGACGAAGAGCGCGCAGCCTAACCCCAGCAGGCCTATGACGATTACGCTGAGCACGGTACCTTTGTGTCCGACCTCGCTCGCATAGTCCACTTTGTCTGGTCGACGGGGATTGTAACGCACGGGGACGGACCTTCCCACCCTCCAAACAAAGCTGGAGTCTATGGACCATGTATCGACAATAGCGCGGGTTTTGCGGCCCGGCTCCGGCTCGTAGATCACCCAAACATCGCTTGAAGTGCCATCTTTTCGATAGCCATCCGCGATAAGTTCCTTCACCTCCTCGGCGTTGCAATCCACATACTTTCTTTTGTACTTGGGAGCCTTCACCCGGATGATGCGTCGCTTGGCATAGACGCATTTCGTCTCGATCGAACTGATCACGGCGTTCGCGGTTTGCCGCGTGAGCGCCTTATAGTAGCTATGTCCTACATAGGCCGTAACGGCTGACAGCCCGATGAAGACGACCAGAATGGTCCGTGCCGCCGATTGCAGCAACCAGAACAATAGCGCGCTGGCCCAAAGATTCCACATGATGGACCCTGAACACCTCGACAAGGCTTGACGCTACCGTCTCATATTGAACTGTGCGGATCGAATAGCGTCGAAACCTGATATGGTTGCTGATCCGCTACCGCGAATGCTCAAAGCGGTCGAGCGTGTCCGGATGGCTTAGTCGGATGTACCCTTCCCATCACCTTCATATGTGATGAAGGCGATGAGGCATGCGAGGAGCAGAGCGCCAAGAATAAAACCCAGGATGACGACGGGCGCTTTTCCCGATCCGGTGACCAATTCGGCCTCGTTGGGCGAAAAGGGAGAATAGCGGATTTGAATGACGTTACCCGGACGGAGAGTGCTCACGCTCTGCCACCAAGGCTTCAGAGTTGCGGAGGCCTTTCTCCCGGGTTGCGCTTCATAAACCGCCGTGATGAGCGCTTCTCTGTCGGGCTCAAGCTTGTAACCGTCAGCATGAGTCCCGCCGCGGTCGCCTCTGAATCCGCACCGCAGCTCAGATACTTTCTTATTGTCGATCGACGCCCGCTTTTCTTTGCATAGACGCAGATCGGCTTGATGGAAGTCACCACGGCCGGAACATGGGGCCAGACCAGATATTTGTAGGAATTGTAAAAGATGAGGCCGACGAGAACCACCACTGTGATCGCGATCAGGCCGATCATCCGATCGACAAAATAGCGCATTGCTGGGCTTCTCATCAATGCCGCTTGAGCAACAAATATCCGCTGCCCGTCAGAACAACAACGAAAAGCGCAACGACGAAACCTTTCCGATCCGGATCGGCCGCATATTCAGCGCGGCTGGGGGTGCCGGGGTTGTAGCGCACACGCACATGCATACCGACGCCGAGCGCGCCGGCGCCCTCGGGCCGCGAGCTCAGGGTTGCGTAGGTCTTCCGCCCGGGCTCCGTTTCATAGACGAGCCACATCGTATCGGAGATGCCTTGATAGGCATAGCCGTCCGCGACCAGCCTGGCCGCGTCTTGCTTGGCGTCGCAATTCACATATTCGGTGTAGCCACTGCGTCGCCAGCCGTCCTTGTAGTAAACGCAGCTCGGCTCGATCCTGTCGACGACGGCTTCGGCGGTAGGCCAGAAAAAATACTTGTAGTGACTATAGGCGGAGCTCGCCGCGAGAAAGAAGGCAAGGGCCCCACCCATCCACGGCAGATTATCTCGCAGATCCTTGCGTATCTTGGCTCTGAAGCGCACCATCCCTTCCGTTAGATAAGCATCTGCACCGCCCCACGCAACCGGGACCGACCAGCCACCTCTTCAATCGCGCGCGCGATCCGCATTTTGCCGTGCCAGCTTACGTCGCAAGTAGTACCAACCATAGGCCCCGATCACCGCCGCCGCGCCGAGGGCGATGAGCCCTTGCGTGCCATCTGGCGCAAGGGCCAGTTCGGAACTGCCGGGTGTCATGGGAGAAAGTCTTATGCGAATCGTACTGCCCGACTCCACCTGCGAGGCGTCCTTCAGAAAGGGATCGAGTGTCGTATGCACCTTCTGTCCCGACGGGGCCTCATAGACCGCCTCGATTCGAAGCCGTTTGACGTCGCCTGGCTCGAATCCCTCGGCAATCAGCCGCGCGGCTTCATCCTGATTGTCGCAGAAAGGGTGCCTGGACTGGCGGGTAAATGAACGCCCTCTTGAAAAAGGCAGGTTTCCCGGGTGGAAAGGACGGTCGCGGTTATTTCCGGCCAGAAGTAAGATTTGTAAAAGTCATATGCTGTCTTACCGGCTAGGAACACCGAGACGCAGAAGAATACGACAATGAGCTTCTCGCGCATCAAAAAAGCTTTTGAACGGCCGGGAAATTCGCTATTCAGCCCCCTTAGACCAATAGCGGCCCGAGCAATATAGCCATGAAATCCGCCGTCGTCCTCTTCCCCGGCATCAACCGCGAGCGCGATATGGCGCGCGCACTTGAAGCCGTCACCGGCCACAAGCCCGTCATCGTCTGGCATACCGAGACGACACTGCCCAAGGTCGACCTCGTCGCCGTGCCGGGCGGCTTCTCCTATGGCGACTATCTGCGCTGCGGCGCCATCGCGGCCCGCTCGCCGATCATGACCGATATCCGCGCCAAGGCAGAAAAAGGCCTTAAGGTTCTGGGCGTCTGCAACGGCTTTCAGATCATCGCGGAAGCGGGCCTCCTGCCCGGCGCCCTTCTGCGCAATGCCGGCCTCAAATTCGTCTGCCGCGAGGTGAAGCTGAAAGTCGAGAATACCGACACCTTCTTCACCAACCGGATGAAGAAGGGCGCGGTGGTGCGCTGCCCGGTCGCTCATGGCGAAGGCAATTACATCTGCGACGATGAAACACTGAAAGCGCTCGAGGGCGAGAACCGCGTCGTCTTCCGCTATGCCGAGGGCACCAATCCGAACGGCGCCATGAACGACATCGCCGGCATCACCAACCGGGAGCGCAATGTCATCGGCATGATGCCGCATCCCGAGAACATGATCGAACCGCTGCACGGCAACAGCGATTGCCGTCCCCTGTTCGAGAGCCTGCTCGCGGCGTGAGCGCCGAGGTCACCCTCTACGGCGCTCGCTACAGCGTCTATGTGCGCGCCGCGCTGATGGCGCTCGAGAGCAAGGGCGTCTCCTACGATCTCGTTCCGGTCGACATCTTCTCGGGCGCCGACGATCTCGCGGCCTATCGCGAGATCCATCCTTTCGGCCGCATCCCGGCTCTGCGCGACGGCGACTTCATTCTTTATGAGACCGCCGCCATCAACCGCTACATCGATGAGGGTTTTCTGGGGCCGCGCCTGCAACCGGCGGAAACCCAGAGCCGCGCGCGCATGACCCAGATCATGTCGATGACCGATTCCTACGCCTATCGGCCGCTGGTCTGGGACGTCTATGTCGAACGCGTCTCCAACCCGCAGGAAGGCAAACCCACCGACGAGGCGCTGATCTCAGCCGCTCTGCCCAAGGCACGAACTTATCTCAAGGCCCTGCATTATCTCATGGGCCGCCAGGCTTTCCTGGCCGATGAGACGCCGACGCTCGCCGATTTCCACGCCGCGCCGGTGTTCGCCTATTTCCTCGAGGCGGCGGAAGGCCGCGCCGTCCTGGCGGAATTTCCGCGCGTCCAGAACTGGTGGTCGCGCATCCAGGCGACCGACGCCTTCAAGCGCGCGCACGCATGAGGCCGACGCTCGGCAGATATCTCGCGCTTCTGGGCCTCCTCATCGGCGCCGGCACCCTCCTCGCCCAGTTCGCGCTCACAATGTCCTTATCGCAGGCCAACGGCCGCACCGTGCTGGGATCGGTGATCTTTTTCTTCAGCTTCTTCACCATTCTCAGCAACCTGCTGGCGGCTTCCTGCTTCGCCGCTTTCGCCTTCCCCGGCTGCCGGCACGTCGCCGTCTTCCGCGCACCTAAGGTCGCGACCGCCATCGCGCTTTATATGCTGGTGGTCGCCGCCATCTATATCGCCATCCTCGAGGGCCTATGGGCGCCCCAGGGCCTCATGCGTGTCCTCGACACGCTTCTCCATTATGTGATGCCGGCTCTCTTCCTCGTCTTCTGGGTGGCGTTCGTGCCCAAGGGCGGCACCGCCTATGCCGATATTCCCGGATTTCTCGCCTTTCCGGCGCTTTATGGCGCCTATGTCATGATCCGCGGCGCCCTCACCGGCGACTATCCCTATCCGATCCTCGATGCCGGTACGCTGGGCTACCCCGCGGCGCTCGCCAATATGGCCGCCATTCTGGCCCTTTTCCTGATTCTCGGGCTGGCTTTCATCGCCGTCGACCGCTGGGCCGGAAAACGGGCCGGAACCGCCTCATCCGTTTGAGCTTTTTCGCGTGTTGTTATCCCCAGCCAAGCCCGCTAAAGCACGTCCTTCCCGTCACGCCCGTATCAGCCAAGGCCATGATCCCCAACGATATCAAGATCACCCCTGAACTCGTTGCCCAGCACGGGCTCAAGCCCGACGAATATGAGCGCTTCCGCAAGCTCATCGGCCGCGATCCGTCCATAACCGAGCTCGGCATCGTCTCCGCCATGTGGAACGAGCACTGCTCCTATAAATCCTCCAAGAAGTGGCTGAAGACGCTGCCGACCAAAGGCCCCAAGGTCATCCAGGGTCCGGGCGAGAATGCCGGCGTCGTCGATATCGGCGACGGCCAGGCCGTCATCTTCAAGATGGAGAGCCACAACCACCCCTCCTTCATCGAGCCCTATCAGGGCGCGGCGACCGGCGTCGGCGGCATCCTGCGCGACGTCTTCACCATGGGCGCCCGTCCCGTCGCTGCGCTGAACGCGCTGCGCTTCGGCAGCCCCGATCATCCCAAGACCCGCCATCTCGTCTCCGGCGTCGTTGCCGGCATTGGCGGCTATGGCAACTCCTTCGGCGTGCCGACGCTCGGCGGCGAGGTCAATTTCCACCCGCGCTACAATGGCAACATCCTGGTCAACGCCATGGCGGTCGGCCTCGCCGACACCAACAAGATCTTCTATTCCAAGGCCGAAGGCGTCGGCCTTCCCGTCGTTTATCTAGGCGCCAAGACCGGGCGCGACGGCATCCATGGCGCCACCATGGCGTCGGCCGAATTCGACGACAAGGCGGAGGAGAAGCGCCCGACCGTGCAGGTCGGTGATCCGTTCACGGAGAAATGCCTGCTCGAAGCCTGCCTCGAATTGATGGCGTCAGGCGCCGTCATCGCCATCCAGGACATGGGTGCGGCCGGCCTCACCTGTTCGGCGGTCGAAATGGGCGCCAAGGGCGATCTCGGCATCGAGCTCGATCTCGACAAGGTGCCGTGCCGCGAAGACGGCATGACGGCTTACGAAATGATGCTGTCGGAATCGCAGGAGCGCATGCTCATGGTGCTGCGCCCCGAGCAGGAAGAGGAAGCCGAGGCGATCTTCCGCAAATGGGGGCTCGACTTCGCCATTGTCGGCCAGACCACCGACACGCTGCGCTTCGTCATCAAGCATGAGGGCGAGGTGAAGGCCGATCTCCCGATCAAGGAGCTCGGCGATGAGGCGCCCGAATATGACCGCCCCTGGGTCGCGCCCAAGGTTAAGCCCCTCCTCAAGGCCGAGGACGTGCCGGCGCCCAACGATCTCAAGGCGGCGATCCTGAAGATCCTCGGTAGCCCCGACATGTCGTCGCGCCGCTGGGTGTGGGAGCAGTATGATCATCTGATCCAGTCGAATTCGGCGCAGATCCCCGGCGGTGA
Source organism: Taklimakanibacter albus (assembly GCF_016595235.1). Taxonomy (GTDB): domain Bacteria; phylum Pseudomonadota; class Alphaproteobacteria; order Rhizobiales; family Aestuariivirgaceae; genus Taklimakanibacter; species Taklimakanibacter albus. The sequence goes on from NZ_JAENHL010000004.1 coordinate 260,726, forward strand.
CGCGGGCGTCATCCGCCTCGACGGCACGCCCAAGGGCCTCGCTGTTTCGACCGACGTGACGCCGCGTTATGTCGAGGCCGATCCTTTTGAGGGCGGCAAGCAGGCCGTGGCCGAATGCTGGCGCAACCTGACCGCCGTTGGCGCCGACCCGATCGCCGTCACCGACAATCTCAATTTCGGGAACCCTGAGCGCCCCGAGATCATGGGCACCTTCGTGAAGGCCATCGAAGGCATCGGCGAGGCCTGCCGGGCGCTCGACTTCCCGGTCGTCTCCGGCAATGTGTCGCTTTACAACGAGACCAACGGCCAGGCGATCCTGCCCACCCCCGCCATTGGCGGTGTCGGCCTTTTGCCTGATCTGACCAAGATGGCGACGGTTGCCTTTAAGGCAGACGGCGAAGCCGTTCTCCTCGTCGGCGGTCACGGCACCCATCTCGGCCAGTCGATCTATCTGCGCGAGGTGCTGGGCCGCGAGGAAGGCGCTCCGCCGCCCGTCGATCTCGCCCGCGAGAAGCGCCATGGCGACTTGATTCGGTCTTTCATCAGATCCGGCCAAGTCACTGCAGTACATGACATTTCCGACGGCGGCCTCGCTTCTGCCCTCATCGAGATGGCGCTCGCGTCCAAGACACTTGGCGCGTCAGTCGGTCCCCTGGACCATGTCGCCCTCTTCGGCGAGGACCAGGCCCGTTACGTGGTGACATGCCCGGCCAAGGAAGCCGCCAAGATCATCACCCAGGCCCATGTGAAGGGCGTCGATGTCATCCGCATCGGCACCGTGACGAAGGACGCCGGATTGATTGTCGAGGGTGCCGCTTCTATATCCTTGGACGACCTGCACAAAGCGCATGAAGGCTGGTTCCCGGCTTTCATGGGCGCCAAGGCAGCCTAAGCATCGGCCCGAAAAGCTGCAGACTTTTCGGATAAGCCGGTGCGAGAAACGATGAAGGAGACCTGAAGCATGGCCATGAACGCGTCCGACATCGAGCGGCTGATCAAGGAAGCTCTTCCGGATGCGCAAGTGGAGATCCGTGACCTCGCCGGCGACGGCGACCATTACGCGGCCAACGTGGTTTCGACCTCCTTTAAAGGCAAGTCACGTGTGCAGCAGCATCAGATGATTTACGCTGCGCTCAAGGGTAGAATGGGCGGCGAACTCCATGCCTTGGCGCTGCAGACCAGCGCGCCTGAAGATTGAGACCGGAATTTTATAGCGAGCGAAACATGACCGACATCAACACCTGGATCGACACCGAAGTGAAATCGAACGACGTCGTGCTGTTCATGAAGGGCACGCCGGACGCGCCGATGTGCGGCTTTTCCGGCCGCGTCGTGCAAATCCTCGACCATCTGGGCGCCGACTACAAAGGGATCAACATCCTCGAGTCGGGTGAACTGCGCCAGGGCATCAAGGACTATTCCAACTGGCCGACCATCCCGCAGCTCTATGTGAAGGGTGAGTTCATCGGCGGCTGCGATATCGTCACCGAGATGTTCCAGTCGGGCGAGCTCAAGACACTTCTCGCCGAGAAGACCGCCGCCTGACGCATGGCAGGCCCCAGAGGCCGCCAATTGACGTGACTTGAGGGTTCGGGCACTCGTTGCCCGGCCCATGGCCGTTCCTGCTTCAACCAGTCCCTCCTCCGCGTCGACGCTCGCTTTCCTGGCCTTGCTCGGAGCGGGTGTAGCGGTCGGCTTTTCGCCTAATCTGGCCCGTCTGTCGGACCTGGCGCCGCTCGCCTCAGGCTTCTACCGCCTCGCTCTGGCGGTTCCCGCCATCTGGCTCGCCATCATTCTGACCGGCAGCAAGCTCGAGCCTCTCTCCAGCATGCCGGTCAAGCATCGCTGGCGGCTATTCCTGGCCGGCCTCGCTTTCGCCGCCGATATCGCCTTCTGGCATCTGGCCATCGCCGAGACCACCATCCTCGAGGCCACGCTGCTCTCCAGCACCGTGCCGATCATGGTGTCCTTCGTCTCGGTCTTCGTCTTCGGCGAGCGGCCGAAACCCCTTTTCGCCCTCGGCCTGGCGCTGGCGCTGGCCGGTGTCGTGGTTCTGGCGCTGCAGAAGACGGGCGCGCCGCAGACGCCGCCCAACCGTCTCATGGGCGGCATCTTCGCACTGCTCGCCGCCTCCTTCTTCGCCCTCTATCTGCTGCTCATCGCCACCGTCCGCCAGAGCAGCTCGACCGGCACCGTCATGTTCTATACGAGCCTGATTTCGGCGCTGGCGATGCTGCCTTTCGCCCTGGCCATGAGCCCGACCATGCTGTCAGGCTCCCTCAATGGCTGGCTCACGCTTATCGGTCTCGCCGTCATCAGCCACGCCGGCGGCCAGGGACTGATGACCTTCGCCCTCGCCCATCTGCCGACTTCCTTCTCCTCGATGATGGGGCTGATGCAGACCGCGGTCGCGGCGATCGTCGCCTGGGTGTTGTTCTCCGAGCCTTTGACCTTGCTGATGCTGGTGAGCGGCGCCGCGATCCTCGCCGGCATCTGGATCTGCCGCAAGGCGACGGCGTGACATGACGCGGCTCAAACCCTTGGCCGCCTTGCTCTTCACCATGCTGATCTGGGGCGTCACCCCGGTATTCCTGCGCTCGCTTTCGGTGGGCCTCGGGCCAGCCGACGCGCTGGTCATCCGCTACACGCCGGTGGCGCTCCTGTCGCTGGCGATCCTGCTGGCGACCGGGGGCTGGCGCATCGCGCGCGCCGACTGGCCCCGCCTCCTCGTCATCTCGCTGCTCGGCCTGTTTGGCTACAGCCTCACCTCGGTCTATGGCTTCGCCAGCGTACCGGCCGGCGTCGGCGGTCTCATTTACGCAACACAGCCGCTGTTCATCGCCCTACTGGCCGCCATCATGCTGGGTGAGAAGCTCACGCCTCAGGTGATCGCGGGCTTCGCCCTGGCCCTCATCGGCACCAGCCTCCTCTTCTGGGACGATCTCGCCGGCGGCGGGACGGCGGGCTCCTCGATCACCGGCATGCTGCTCCTGGTCTTCGCCTGCTTTATCTGGGGCTTCTATTCGGTGCCGGCCAAGGCGCTCGTTCTGCGCTACGGCACCTTGAACACGACCACCTTGAGCCTGTTCATCGGCACCTTGCCGATGCTGGCGCTCGCGTCGCCGCGCACGCTGGAAACGGTCGCCGCCATGACGCCGCGGCTATGGGCCGAAATCGCTTTCCTGGCTTTCGCTTCGACCTTCATCGCGATGTTCTCCTGGACCTATGCGACCTCCCGCCTGCCGGCCGCGACCACCGGCGCCTTTCTTTATCTGATCCCGGTCATCGCGGTTCTCGCCGGCACCTTGATGCTGGAAGAAGCCGTGACGCTTAACATGGTCCTGGGCGGGCTGCTCATCCTGGGCGGGGTCGCCTTTGCCCAGCTCGGGCAGCGCCTGAGGCGGGTCCGGCATGAGCAGAACGCAGTTTGACCAACCTGCGGCTGCGCCTATCTTGCGTCGCCCAACTTTGAGGCAGTCATGACCGAAGCGTCCCTGAAGCGGCCCACGCCCTGGTATTACCTTCCCGCCGTAATCATCGTTTCCGGCTGCCTTGTCGCCATGGTCAATTTCGGCGTGCGCTCGACCTTCGGCCTGTTCACGACGCCGATCTCCGAATTGCATGCCTGGCCGCGCGAGATCTACAGCATCGCCATCGCGCTGCAGAATCTCCTCTGGGGTGTCGCCACCCCGATCGCCGGCGCCTTCGCCGACCGTTACGGCAGCGCCCGCGTTCTCATGGTCGGTGCCGTTTTCTACGCCATCGGCACCCTCATCATGGCAAGCGCCGGCACCCCGGCCATGCTCTATCTGGGCGGCGGCGTCCTCGTCGGCATCGGCATCGCCGCCTCGTCCTTCGGTATCGTCATGGCCGCCTTCGGCCGCCTGGTGCCGCCGGAGAAACGCTCCTGGGCCTTCGGCATCGCCACCGCCGCGGGCTCGATGGGCCAGTTCGTCTTCGCCACGTCGGGGGGCGCCCTCATCTCGGTCTTCGGCTGGTACGAGGCCTTGAACATCCTGGGCCTGTGCTCACTGCTCATCATCATCTTCGCCTATCCCCTGATGGCGCAGAACACGTCGAAAAGTGCGGTGCCTTTGGGCGAGACCGAAATGAGCATGCGCGAGGCCATCCGCTATGCCTTCCGCAACCGCTCCTACAATCTTCTCACCGCCGGCTTTTTCGTCTGCGGCTTCCAGCTCGCTTTCGTCACCGTGCATCTGCCGCCCTATCTCGCCGAGCACGGCATCAGCGCCAGCTTCGCCGGCATCGCCATGGGCGCCATCGGCCTGTTCAATGTCGTCGGGTCCTATTACTCGGGCGTCATCGGCGGCAAATATCCCAAGCGCATCCCGTTGAGCATCATCTATGTGCTGCGCTCGATCGCCGTGGTGGCCTTCATCACCATGCCGATCACCAATGTGTCGACGATCATCTTCACCGCTTCGCTCGGTGTCTTGTGGCTGTCGACCGTGCCCCTGACCATGGGCCTCGTCACCGTGATGTTCGGCACCCGTTACATGGCGACGCTTTATGGCTTCGTTTTCCTCAGCCATCAGGTCGGCTCGTTCTTCGGCGTCTGGCTCGGCGGCCGTCTCTATGACCAGTTCGGCTCCTATGATCCGGTCTGGTGGATGGGCGCAGCGCTCGGCATCTTCGCGGCGATCGTGCATTTGCCGATCCGCGAGCAGCGCTCCGACAAATTCGCGCAGCCGCAACCGGTATGACGGCGGACTGGCCCGGTCATCGCTTCGCGCTGGCCTTCGGCGCCATCATCCTCGTTCTGTGGCTCGTGGTGATGGCCGTCATGATGCGCCAGGCGGCCCTGCCTCCCGAGGCGGCGGGGCCCCTGCTCGCCGTCTTCGAGCCGGGCACCAGCCAGGACGACATCTTCACGCGCATCGTCGCCGCCAACGGCAAGCCGATGCGTAGCGCCGGTTTCGACTTCGTCTGGCTGGTCCAGGGCGCCGAGCCCGGCCTCGCCGGAAGGCTCGAGGCGCAAGGCGCCATCGGTACCTATGGCGAATTGCCCTTCAACACCTCGCTCGCCGGCTGCTTCGCTTTCGCCGACGCCAAGGTTGTCGAGGTCTTCTCGCTCCGGCCTTGACCGAGTTGGCAGCACTCTTCAAGGCACGCTGCCAACCTCTTGAAAAACAATTGTTAAATCAATCTTCATGACCTTGACCTAAGATCATCGCCGCAACATGTTTGGTTCGGCGCTGCTTATCCAGGAGGATTGGCGATGATCGACAGAGCCTTTGAAGGTCAGTTGCGTGGCTGGTCGCTGACGACCGCGGAAATCATGTACCGTCTCCCCGATCATCGCGACATCGTGCAGCTGTTCCTCTGGCAGGACTACGACATGGCGCCAAAATTCCCGCGCCTCATCAAGTTCCTGGATTTCTGGGCGCATAATCTCGACGGCCCCCTCTGCGAGGTCCGCGTTGCGCATTCCGCCATCGTCGGTCCGGCGGAGATGCGCTATGTCGGCAGCGAGTGGCGGCTTCACTAGCACAAACAACTCGTCATGGCCGCCCTTGAGGCGGCCATCCAGCGTTTCAATACAACAACCGCATGGCGTCAAGACTGGATGGCCGGGTCGAAGCCCGGCCATGACGGGCTGAGAGATCGCCTCAGGAGAACACGATTCCACCATCGACATTGAGCGTCTGGCCGGTGACGAAGGCGCTGTCGTCAGAGCAGAAGAAGGCGACCGGGCCCACCACGTCTTCGGGATCGCCGATGCGCGCCATGGCGGTCTTGGCGGACCAGGCGGCGCGGATCTGCGGATCGTCGAGATTGACGCGCCCCATGTCGGTGAGAATGATGCCCGGGCACACGCAATTGGCGGTGATGCCGATCGGTCCGAGCTCCTGCGCCAACACGCGGGTGAAGCCCATCACCGCCGCTTTCGACGCCGAATAATGCGCCTGCTCCGGCGCACCGTGTTTGCCGCCGATCGAAGCGATATTGCAGATCCGGCCATAGGCCTGTTTTTTCATCAGCGGCAATACCGCCTGGATGACCAGGAACGTGCCCTTGGCGTTCACATCCATGACGCTGTCCCAATGCGCCTCGGCGAGAGTCTCGACCGGCGAGGCGATGAGAATGCCGGCATTATTGACGACGGCGTGGATGGAACCAAGCTCAGCCACGGCTTTCGCCACCATCGCCTCGACCTCGGCCTTCGCCGATACATCGGCGTGAAGAGCCACGGCGCGAACGCCGGATGAGCGCGCTTCGGCGGCGACCTCATCGAGTGCCTTCGCCTGGCGCGGAATATCGTTCAAAGCGAGATCATAGCCGCGTTTGGCGAGCCCTAGCGCAATAGCGCGTCCAATGCCCCGGCTCGCGCCCGTCACTAGCGCCACACGCTTCTGTCCACCGCTCATTATTTTCTCCTTTACCCAAGCACGGATTTGAGCGCCGGATAGAGCGCCTTGTACCGTTGGTAGATGTCTTCATAGAGCTTCGCCTCGCGCGCGCGGGGTTCGACCATCCGGCCCGGCCGGACCATCGCCGCGATGCCGTCATCGATCGAGGCGAAGCGCCCTGCTCCATGTGCGGCCAATACCGCCGAGCCGGTCGAAGGCGCATCGGGCGATGCCGGAATGCGCACCGGCACGCCCGCCGTGTCGGCATGGATCTGAATCCACAAGGGCGACGCCGTGGCGCCGCCGCCGGCGGTGATTTCAGTGCTGCTGTAACCGCCGGCCTTGAAGGCATCGAGAATGGTGCGGGTGCCGAAGCCGATGCCTTCCATGACGGCGCGGAAAATGTGATGCGGCTCATGCGCCAGCGTCAGGCCGACAATGGCGCCGCGTGACAAAGGATCGGTATAGGGCGTGCGGTTGCCCTGGAAATGATCCTGCACGATGACGCCGTCACAACCGGGCTCAAGCGTCTCGGCCTTGCGGTTCATCTCGGCGAGATCGAGCGTCCCGCCGGTGAGGCGTTTCAGCCAGTTGATGATCGATCCGGTGGAGGTCTGGCCGCCTTCGACGATCCAGCGCCCCGGATAGACGATGTCGGGATAAGCGCCCCACACGCCCGGCGCATGGATTGGCGCTTCGGTGACGCCGAACTGCAGATGCGACGACCCGGTGATGAGCGCGAGTTGACCGGGCTTCGCGACACCAAGCCCGATCATGCCGATCAGCGCATCGGCGCCACCCTGTACGACCTTCACCTTGGTGCTCAAGCCCAGCTCGGCCGCCGCCGCGAGCGTCAGCGTGCCGACCACCTGGCCCGGCGCGATGACGCGTTGTGGCCATTTGCGTTCGAGCTCGGCGAGGTCCAGCTTCTCCAATATGCCGCGCGCCCAGCCGCCATCGCGGCTCGAATAATGCCAGCGCAGGCCGGCGTTATCGAGCGAGGCGCAGCGTTCGCCGGTGAGCCTGAGATTGAGGAAATCCTGATATTCGCAGATCGTCTCGGCGGCGGCGAAGATGGTCGGCTCGTTGCGTTTGAGCCACAACGCCTTGGGGATCATCCATTCGGCGGAGACCGGCCCCTTGCCGGCGCCATTGAGGGCGAGCCTGGTATCGCCGGTGGCGAGCACCGCGTCGGCCTCGGCATAAGCGCGCACATCCATCCACAGGAGCGCGGGTCTGAGAGCCCGTCCCTGCTTGTCGAGGGCTACGACGGTGCAGGATGTGGTGGCGAAGGCCATGGCTTCGATCTGGCCCGAATCGATACCCGCTTCTGCGATGGCGCCGCGCGTCGCCTGGATCAGCGCCCGCCACCAGTCTTCGGGATTCTGCTCGGCCCGGGCGCCCGGAGAGAATTTGGTCTCATAAGGCACCGCCTTGGAGCCGAGACAGGTACCGCTAAGATCATAGATGCGCGCCCTGAGGCTTTCGGTCCCGCCATCCGCCGTCAGATAATAGGCCATTCGCTCCTCCCTCTATTTTCTCACGCCAGGCCGCGAAATGCCTCCAGCGCCTTACCCGCATACATCACGGCAGGGCCGCCGCCCATCTCGACTGCCACTTCGAGCGCTTCGACGAGAGAGGCTTCCTCCGCCCCATGCCGGCGCGCCGCATCGACATGATAGAGGATGCAATCCTCGCAGCCCTTGGCGACCGAGATCGCCACCGCCATCAGCTCCTTCTGCGCGGCGCTGAACTGACCGGGCGTCGTGGCGACGCGGCTCACTTCGGCGAAACCTTTCATCACACCGGGGCTCGTTTTGGCGAAGAGGCCGAGCCGCGTCTTGGCGGCGGCGAGCGCTTGCTTGGGATCAGCCATGGGCAACTCCTGTCAGAAGGGAAATGGTTTCACGCGGCAGGTCCCAATGCGGCATGTGGCCGGCGGGAAGGAAATGTATTGCGACCGCCGACGGCAGGTTGAAGGCGTGGTTTGCCGGAATGACACGATCGTCCGTACCGATCAGCGCCTTGACCGGCAGGGTCTCGGCGAGCTTGGCGAGCGGCCTCAATATGTCGACCTTCTGACCTTGCGGCCCGACCAGAGCCTGCGCCAGCGCCTTGAGCCGGCCTTGCGCCAGCTGCGCCGCCAGCGTGGTCAGCGCCTTGTCGGACAGGCCGTCAGCCTTAGGCCCGAGCAGACGCAGAAGATGTGCCACTTCGCCCGAGGTCGTCGCTTCCGCCATGCCGTGGATGAAGCCGCCGTCGATCTCGCGGCCGGTGCCGGCCGGCGCGATCAGCGTCAGGCTCTTGATCTTGCCGCCGAGGCGCTCGGCGATCCCTGTCGCAACGGCGCCGCCCAGCGAATGGCCGACGAGATGCAACCCGCCCGGCAATCCATTGGCGAAACCTGTCATCGCCGTGACGAGATCATCAAGGCCCTGCGCTTCGGCCTCGGTCGCACCATGTCCCGGCAGATCCGGCACGATCGCCGTGTGCCCGGCACGCGCAATGCCGCTCGCTGTCGCCACCCAGCTGCTGCGGTCACCGGCGAAGCCATGGATCAGCAGGAAGGTCTCTCCCCCTTCTCCGAGCTTGTCGAAGGCGATGCCTGTCGGCGCCTGCGTGGCTTGTTCGACGTCACGCTGCTCGATGCGGCCACGCCGCCCCGTGCCTTTGATGTTATCAAGCGAGACACCGGCCTTGCGCGCCATGCGCCGGGCCACCGGCGTCGCACGCTGGCGGGCATCCGCCGCGGCCGGCTTGTATGTCTTGGGCGACGGTACCGGCTTGGCTTCCACTGGCGCGACCGGCGCGCTCACCGGTGTTTCCACCTCGCCGATCACTTCCGCGATCGGTGCGCCCACCGGCTGGCGCGACCCTTCCGCCGCCAGGATCTTCACGAGCTTGCCGTCGGACAAAGCCGGCACTTCCGCCGCCGTCTTGTCGGTCTCGATCTCGAGAATGGCTTGCCCGCGCGCATACGGAGCGCCCTCCGCCACCAGCCAGCGGATGACGACACCTTCCGTCATCGTCTCGCCGAGCCGCGGCATGGCGAGGATCGCCGTGCCGGCATCCGGCTGGGACTGCTGAGGCGCCCCCGCGGCCTCGCTATCCCACTCTTCGGATGCCGTCACGGTGACCTCGGCGATCGGCGCGCCGACAGCAACGCGATCGCCAGGAGCAACCAATGTCTTTTCGATAGTGCCGTCGCCGAGGGCCGGATATTCGACCACGGTCTTGTCGGTCTCGATCTCGAGGATCGCCGCGCCGCGCTGAAACTTCTGTCCCGGCGCCACCAGCCAGCCGACGATGGTCCCCTCATCCATCGTCTCGCCGAGGCGCGGCATGGTGAGTGTGCGCTTCGTCATGCGAGCATCCGTCCGGCCGTCTCGGCGATGAGCTGCGGGCCCGGCACCGAGCCGGTCTCGAGGCCCGTCGACACCGAGATCGGAATATCCTCGCCCGCCACCCGGATCACCGGCTCCTCCAGGAAATCGAAACATTCTTCCGAGATGCGTGCCGCGAGCTCGGCGGCGACGCCGGCGGTCATGGCCCCTTCCGACACCACCATGGCGCGGCCGACACGTTCGACATGTTCGCGGATCGTATCGAAATCGAGCGGATTGAGGGTTCGGAGATCGATGACCGTCGCCTCGATGCCCTTGGCCGCGAGTGTCTTGGCCGCCTCCATCACATAATGGAGCTGGCGCGAATAGGTGACGATGACGAGATCCTTGCCGTGCCGCCTGACCGCCGCCTTGCCCCAGGGCGGCACCGGCGCGTCGAGATCGACATCTTCCTTCATCGTATAAAGCGCCTTGTGCTCGATGAAGACGACCGGATCGGGCCTGGTCAGCGCCTGGCGCAGCAGATGATAGGCGTCCGCCACCGTCGCCGGCATCGCGAGGCGCAGGCCCGGCGTATGCATCACATAGGCTTCGAGGCTCTGCGAATGCTGGGCGCCGGCCGAGCGCCCCGTTCCGCCTTGCGTGCGCAGCACCATCGGCACGCCGATCTGGCCGCCGAACATGTAGCGGATCTTGGCTGCCTGGTTCGCCAGCTGGTCCATCGTCATGCCGAGGAAGTCGACATACATGAGCTCGGCCACCGGCCGGAGGCCCGTCATGGCGGCACCCACCGCCGCGCCGACGATCGAGGGTTCCGAGATCGGCGTGTCGATCACCCGCTCCGGGCCGAATTCCTTGATCAGGTCCTTGGTCACGCCATAGGCGCCGCCATAGCGGCCCACTTCCTCGCCGATGAGAATGATATCGGGATTCTCGGCCATAGAATCCGCCAGCGCCTTGCGCAATGCGTCGCGATACGTCAGTTCAGGCATTCTCTACTCCGTTGCGAGCACGCGGTTGAGACGGGTGCGGACCGGCTCGGGCTCCGGTTCCTCAGGGTCGAAGACATCGCGGAACATCGAGGCGAGCGGCGGCTCCTTCTGCGCGATGGTGAAGTCGATGGTGGCGTCCATCTCGGCGCCGATCTCGGCATCGAGCGTATCGAGGTCGGCTTCCGGCGTGAGCCCGCGCTCGATCAGCCGGGCGCGCGTGAAGGCGACCGGATCACGCTGCCGCCCCGTCTCCTCCTCACCAGCATCGCGATAAGGCGACTTGTCCTTCCGCGCATGGCCATAGAAGCGATAGCAGGAGACTGCCAGAAAACCCGGCTTGCCGGCGCGTGCGCCATCCACCACCCGGCGCGCCGCTTCCGCCACTTCCTCGACATCGAGACCGTCGACGCTTTCGCCATTGAGGCCGAAGGCGATGGCGCGCTCATGCAGATTGGTATTGGCCGTCGCCTGGTCGATACGCGTGCCCATGCCATACTGGTTGTTGATGCAGGCGAAGACGACCGGCAGGCCCCACAGCGCCGCCATGTTCATGCTTTCATAGAGAACACCCTGCCCGGTGGCGCCGTCGCCGAAAAAGGCAACCGACACCGCATTGTTACGCTTGTGGCGCGCCGCGAGGCCGGCGCCGACGACCGCCGGAATACCGCCGCCGACAATGGCATTGGCGCCGAGATGGCCGAGGCTCATATCGGCGATATGCATCGAGCCGCCTTTGCCGTGGCAATAGCCGGCTTCCTTGCCGCCGATCTCCGCCATCATCCGGTTGGGATCGGCGCCGCGCGCCAGGAAGATACCATGGCCACGATGATGGGTGGTGAAGGTGTCCTGCGGCTTCATCGCCGCGGTGATGCCGACCGCCGCGCTCTCCTCGCCGATCGAGAGATGCAGCATCGAGCCCGCTGTCTGGCCGCGCACGAACAATTCGCCGACGCGCTCCTCGAAGGTGCGAACGCGACGCATGGTGCGGTAGAGGCCCAGAAGATCGGAATTCGACTTCTTGCTCATGGATACTCCGGAAAATTACAGAAGATTGAGTTTCGTGGTGCGCGACACGATCGCAACCGCGGTCAGGATGATGATGCCTTTGACGATGGACTGGATGTAGGTGTCCATGCCGAGCAGGTTGAGCCCGTTATTGATGATGCCGATGAACAGCGCGCCGAAGAAGGTGCCGACCACCGTCGAGGTGCCGGGCCGCAGCATCGTCATGCCGATGAAGACCGTCGCGAGGCCGTCGAGCAGATACCGCTCGCCGGCATTGGGCTGGCCGGAGCCGAGACGCGAGGCGAGCAGCATGCCGGCCACCGTCGCGAAGACCGAGCACACGACGAGCGCCGCGATGCGGTAGAAGCGGACATTGATGCCCGACAATTCCGCCGCCTTGCGATTGCCGCCGACCGCATAGATGTAGCGGCCGAAGACGGTGCGCTCCATGACGAACCAGGCCAGTGCCACCGCGATCAGCATGAGCATCGCGAGGACCGGGAAGCCGCCGATGCGGCCTTGCCCCAGCCACAGATAGGCCTCGGGCAGGCCGCCATAGATGGCGCGCCCGCCGGTCAGGAGGAAGCTGATGCCGAACAGGATCGACGCCGTCGCCAATGTCGCGATGAGCGACGGAATGCCGATGATGGTGACGAGCACGGCATTGATGCCGCCGATCACCAGCCCGGCGCCGACGCCCGCCAGCAAGGCCAGCGGCAGCGCCACGTCCTTGGTGAGGAGCAGCGGCACCAGAATGCCGGCAAGCCCCACCGCGAAACCGACCGACAGATCCATCTCGCGCGCCGCGAAGCCGAAAGTGAGCCCGACGCCGACGATGGTCAGGATCGAGATCTGCTGGGCGATATTGAGGAGGTTCTGCGGCTGCAGGAAGCGGTCGACGGTGGCCGCGAAGATGACGAACATCAGCACCAGGACGACAAGGGTGCTGTAGCGCTGGATATGATCCTTGCGCAGGAAGCCCAGGACGAGCTCCTGGGAGGGGGCGGTTCCGGTGCTCGCGCTGCTCATGCGGCAACTCCTGACATGGCGCCGATGAAGGCGCTTTCTGAAAATTGCGGCCGCGCCAGTTCGGGGCGCGCCGTCTGATCGACGAAAGGCACGACGCGGTCGGCCATGGTTTCGATCTCGATGAGATCGGAAGAAGCGATGACGATGCCGACGCCCTGCCCGGCCAGCCTTCGCATCTCGGCATAGATCTCGGCCTTGGCGCCGATATCGACGCCTTCGGTCGGCTCGATGAAGATCATGACCCTGTAGCGGTCTTGCGCGCCATAGAGCCACTTGCCGATCGAGATCTTCTGCTTGTTGCCGCCCGACAGCGTCTTGAGCTCCTGCGCCGAGGAATGCGCCTTGACGTTCATCAGCCGCATCACGCGCTGGGCTTCCGCCTCTTCGCGCCGGCGCGACAGCACGCCTGTCGTCACCACCGCATGCTGGGGGTGCACCATGGCCAGGTTCTCGCGCAGGCTCCATTCGCCGATCAGCGCATTCTCCATGCGATGATCGGGCACCAGCGCCACGCCGGCATCGCGCATGGTGAGCGTCTTGTGGAGAGCGACGGCGCTGCCGCCGACCTCACATGTCGTGCAGGTGACGCCCGCCGGATTATAGAGCGAGCGGGCAAAGCCGAAATGGCCCGAACCGGTAAGTCCGATGAGGCCGACGATCTCGCCGGCGCGGATCTCGAATTGCGGCACCTCTATACGTCCGGCCTTCCAGCCGGCGATCCGCAGCACCACATCGCCGGTGGCACGCGTTTTTTCGGTCTGCGCCTTGGACGCAGTGTCGCCCGAACGGCGCAGCATGAGATCGACGAGCTGGCTTTCGCTCAAGTCTACGGCCTTCTCGGTCACCACATGGCGGCCGTCGCGCAGCACCGTGATGCGGTCGGAGAGCGCTTTGATCTCGGAGAGGAAGTGGCTGATCAGGATGACGCCGACGCCCTGCTTGGGCAGCCCACGGATGATCGCCCACAATTGCTCCTTCTCGCGCGCCGGCAGGGTCGCGGTCGGCTCGTCGAGGATCAGGAGGCGGACATCACCGCGCAGCGCGCGGACGATCTCGATCACCTTGCGGTCGGCCATCGGCAGGCTGCCGACCGGCTCGTCGAGATCGATGGAAACTTGCGGGAACCAGCGCTTCACCAGGGCGGCTGCTTCCGTTTTGAGGCGGCCCTGGGCAATGACGCCGGCGGTGCGCGGCTCGGCGCCGAGCAGGATATTGCCGGCCCCGCTCAAGGCCTGCACCAGGCTGCCCTCCTGGCTGACATGCGCGATGCCGCGCAGCAGCGCGTCACGCGGGCTCTTGAGCTTCAGTTCCTTGTCCGCGATGGCGATGCGGCCCGATGTCGGCTGCAGGCTGCCGCCCAGCACATTGACGAGGGTCGACTTGCCGGCACCGTTCTCGCCGATGAGTCCATGCACTTCATCGCGGCGGAACGTGACGCTCACATTGTCGAGCGCCCGCGTGCCGGGAAACTGCATGGTGATGTCAGTGAGGCGCGTATCCATGGCGATCATCGCGAAATTAAAAGGAGAAGGAGCGGCACTATAACAGCGCCGCTCCCGGATCATCGGACTTACTTCAGGAAGTCCTTGCAGTTGCGCTTGGTCACCAAGGGCGCGTCCATATAGACGGTCTTGGCCGGAAGAACTTCGTCAGCCGGCTTGCTGTTGACGACGATGGCCTCGATCCATTCGCCCACCTGCTTGCCCATGCCCTCGAAGGGCTGCGACACGGTGGCGATCATCATGCTGTCGGGCTTGCAGACTTCGGCGACCGCTTGCGGATGGCCATCGATGCCGATCACCTTCACGTCCGACAGGCCCGCCGCCTTGAGCGAGTTGATGGCGGCCTGCGCCGGCTCATCCCACGGCGCCCAGACGGCGTTGATGTCCTTGCCGAAACGGGCGGCATAGTCTTCCATCGTCTTCGAGGTGTCCTCGAAGAAGGCGGTGTAGTCGATATTGTGCTCGGCCAGCACCTTCACATCGGGATACTCTTTCAGCACATTGGCCATCACGTCGCCGCGTTTGCGGGTGCCGTGATGCTCGGCCATGCGCAGGAAGATGATATTGCCCTTGCCGCCGAGCTGGTCGAGCAGATAGGGCGACACGTCGGCCGACATGGCCCAGTTGTTGGTGGTGATGTCGACCAGCACGCCGTCGACATAACCCGAATCGACCGCGAAGACCGGGATCTTGGCGGCCTTGGCGGCATCGAGAGCGGCGCGCGAGGCTCTGAGATCCGACATGGAGATGATGATGGCGCCGACGCCGCGGCTCGCCGCGTCCTGGATGTTCGACGCCGTCTGCTCGCCCGAGCCGCCGCTGTCGAGCACACTGACCTTCCAGTCGCTCTTGTTGGTTTCCTTGAGCCAGGCATCGAAGCCCGCTTTCACGCGCTG
Source organism: Taklimakanibacter albus (assembly GCF_016595235.1). Lineage (GTDB taxonomy): Bacteria > Pseudomonadota > Alphaproteobacteria > Rhizobiales > Aestuariivirgaceae > Taklimakanibacter > Taklimakanibacter albus. The sequence continues at coordinate 275,865 of NZ_JAENHL010000004.1, forward strand.
CTCAGACTGAGCCGCGGCATTGGAATGTACCCAGGCGATATCGAGGGCGTTCGCTGGCGCCGCCATGGCCGCCGCCATAAGGGCAGCCGTGATCATTCCGGCAAGCCGGTTCTTCATGTCCAAAATCCTCCCATCGGGCAAAAAAGAGTTGCGCGCGGCGGGTGTTATTCCGTCCGCGGATATTCAGGTTAAGGGATGAAATACAATTGTCAATATGAAATACATTTGTATTTTAGCCTCACTGCCCGCCCTTTAAGTAGGGGTGGGGCTGGATCGAATCGGCCCAGTTCGCTCCAAGCAAACGTGCAATAAGAGGAAATGATCGTGCCGCAGGACCGAGACACCGCCCTTGAAGACGAGATGCTGATGGCGCGTGCCGCCTGGCTCTATTATGTCGGCGGCCTCAACCAGGAAGCGGCGGCGAAGCGTTTAGGGATAACCCGCGCCCGGGTGAACAAGCTGTTGCAGGATGCCCGCGAGACGGGCGTCGTCAGCATCACCATCAATCCCACCAATGTCGGGTTGCTGCCGGTCGAGGACTCGATCCGCGACAGATTCGGCCTCGATTTTTGCATCTGCACCCCTGCCCTTGGCTCAGACCGCAATGGCGCGGAAGCGAGCGACCTGCTGAAGGACTTCGCCTTCCGCGCCGTGGGTGCCGCCGCCGCGGCGCATCTGCGCACCCATCTCGCATCACGTGAGGACGCCATCATCGGTACCGGCTGGGGCCGCACCTTGCAGCAGATGACGCTGCAGCTCGCCGGTGTGCGAGCGCCCAAGGCGCGTTTCATCAGCGTCATGGGCTCGCTCACCGCCAATTCGGCCTACAACCCCTTCGAGGTGGTGCATGCCTTCGCGCGCGCCACCGGTGGTGAAGGTTATGTCATGCCCGTGCCGTTCATCGCCGACAGCGTCGAGGACCGCAAAGTGCTGCTGGCGCAGCGCTCGGTGCAGCAGGCGCTCGAGCTCGGCCGCTCGGCGAGTGTCGCTTATATTTCGATCGGCGAGCTCACCGAAGACTCGCTGCTGCGCCGCCAGAAGATGCTGACCGCCGAGGAAGTCGTCGAATTGCGCGCCGCCGGCGCCGTCGGCGACACCAATGGCATCTTCTTCGACGATGAGGGCCGGGCCGTCGATCATCCGCTCAATCAGCGCACTTTGGCGCTCGGGCTTCAGGAATTGCACAAGGCCAACGCGGTAGGCCTCATCGCCGGCCAGAGCAAATTACGCGCCGCGCATGCGTTCCTGAAAAGCGGCGCCGCCCGGGGTCTCATCATCGACGGCGATACGGCATTGCTGCTGATGAAGGAGATATAGGCCGACGCGGCCTTCCAACTTTCTCCCTCCGCCACCGAAGGTGGGGAGGGTGGCGCGCGGAACGCGCGACGGGTGGGGTGTCTCCACAAAACAGATCCGTCAGGCAGGACACCTGCAACCTCTTCGATCAAATGGATGAGCACTTGTCGGCGGAGAGACCCCACCCGTCCGCCCTGCGGGCGTCCACCCTCCCCGCGCTGCGCGCAGCGGAGGGAGAATCCCCGATTCCCCCAAAACAAAAACGGCGGGGAACCCCCCGCCGTCTGAAATCTTCGATAACAGAACCGATCAGCGCGAATAATATTCGACGACCAGGTTCGGCTCCATCTGCACCGGATACGGAACATCCGACAGGCCCGGGACGCGCGTCAGCTTGGCGACCATGGCCTTGTGATCGGTCTCGACATAATCCGGCACGTCGCGCTCGGCGAGCTGGGTCGCTTCGATGAGGACCGGCAGCTCCTTTGACTTCTGGCGCACTTCGATGACGTCGCCGGCCTTGATGCGCATGCTGGGGATGGTGACGCGGCGGCCATTCACCTTCACATGGCCGTGGCTCACGAACTGGCGCGCGGCGAACATGGTGGAGACGAACTTGGCGCGATAGACGATCGCGTCGAGACGGCGCTCGAGGAGGCCGATGAGATTCTGCGAGGTGTCGCCGGTCATGCGGGCGGCTTCCGAATAGATGCCGAAGAACTGGCGCTCGGAGATGTTGGCGTAGTAGCCCTTCAGCTTTTGCTTGGCGCGCAGCTGCATGCCGAAGTCGGAGAGCTTGCCCTTGCGGCGCTGGCCGTGCTGGCCGGGGCCATATTCACGCTTGTTGATCGGGCTCTTGGGGCGGCCCCAGATATTCTGGCCCATACGGCGGTCGAGTTTGTGCTTGGCTTGCACGCGTTTCGTCATTTGGTAGCTCCAAAGTCTCGAAATAATAAGGTGGCGGCCGGAAGCCGCCGGGTTATTAAGCGAGCCCTCCTCTGCCGGTTACCCGGCCGACAGGACCTTCGTTTCGCCAAGGAAAACCAGGTCCGCAGGCAAGCAAAAACACGAGACCTTATGTGGCCCCGTGCTGGGGCAGCATGTAATCCAACAGCTATTTGTTGTCAAATCACCAAATCCGAGCATCGGCCCGAAAAGTGCGCGCGGTTTTCGGGCAAGCCGATGCGCAAACAAAAGATAGAGCGCCGTGGCGATTCCAACGGAACGCCCTGCGCTCTATGGAAAACTATTCAGCTTTTACAAGCACATAGCTGCCGGGCGCATCCTCAAGCGCCGGCAGTTTGCCACTTCCTGGAACCCGGGCCTTCACTTTCTTGCCGGATCTGGGGGTGATCCAGGCGAGCCAGTCGGGCCACCAGGAGCCCGGATGCTCTGTCGCCCCCTTCAGCCAGTCCTCCAGTGTCGAGGCCCCCTTCTCATTCGTCCAATACTGGTATTTCTGCGCCTCGGGCGGGTTGACGACGCCGGCGATATGGCCCGAGCCCGACACCACCATCCGCGTCTCACCGCCGAAATTCTCGGCCAGCCGGAACACCGAGGCGAGCGGCGCGATATGGTCCTCGCGCGCCGCCAGATTATAGATGGGCAGCTTCACCTTCTTGAGATCGATGCGCACGCCGTCGAGCGTCATCTGCGCATGCGCCAGCCGGTTGTTGAGATAGCATTCGCGCAGATACTGGCTGTGCACGCCCGCCGGCATGCGGGTCGAATCGCTGTTCCAGTACAGGAGATCGAACGGCATCGGCTCCTTGCCGAGCATGTAGTTGTTGACGACATAAGACCAGATCAGGTCGTTCGAGCGCAGCATGTTGAAGGCATCCGCCACATGGCGCCCGGCCAGATAGCCCTTGTCCTTCATGCGCCCTTCGGCCCATTCGATCTGTTCGGTGTCGACGAAGACCTTGAGGTCGCCGGCCTTCTCGAAATCGACCTGGGTGGTGAAGAAGGTGACCGAATTGACCCGGTCGTCGCCCTTGGCGGCCAGATAGCCGAGCGATGCCGCGACGAGCGAGCCGCCGACGCAATAGCCGATGACATTGGCCTTGGGTGCCGCCGTCGCCTCGAGCGTCTTGTCGAGCGCGGTGAGGAAGCCGTCCCGCATATAATCGGCGAAGGTCTTGTGGCCGTGTTTCTCGTCCGGATTGACCCACGACACGACGAACACGGTGAGCCCCTGCTCGGTCGCCCAGCGCACGAAGGACTTCTTCGGGTTGAGATCGAGGATGTAATATTTGTTGATCCACGGCGGCACGATGAGCAGCGGGATCTCGGATACGCGCTCGGTCGTCGGTGAATATTGGATGAGCTGGAACGTGTCGTTCTGGAAGACGACCTTGCCCGGCGTCGTGGCCACATTCTTGCCGAGCTCGAAAGCCGACAAGTCGGTCTGCTTGATGCGCAGCCGGCCCCGGCCGGCCTTGAGATCGGCTTCGAGATTCTTGAGACCCTCGATCAGATTGGCGCCGTTGCGGGCCAGCGTCGTGCGCAGCACTTCCGGATTGGTGAGCGCGAAATTGGACGGCGACACCGCATTGGTGATCTGGTCGACATAGAAACGGGCTTTGTGGCGTGTGTGGTCGTCGATGCCGTCGGCATCCTTGACGAGATCTCCCGCCCAACGCGCCGAGAGCAGATAGAACTGCTTGAGGAAGTCGAAGACCGTGTTCTGCTGCCAGTCCTTGTCGGTGAAGCGTTTGTCGCCGCGCTCAGGCGCCGCGACCGGTCCCACTTCCTCGCCCAGGGCTTTACGCCAGGCCGACTGCCAGAGCTCGCCATAGCTCGCCCACAGCTTCATCTGGGCGTCCATCAGCTTCTGCGGGTCCGAGGCATAGGATTGGGCGACGGCCCCCAGCGTCTTCATGACCTGCTCGGCCGGCGTCACCTGGGACTCGAAAGCGGCCTGCGGGTTGGGCGGCGTTTCCGCCAGATTGCGGGCGATCTGGGCCGCCTGCTCGAAAACTTTCGCCATGTTCCGCGCGAATTGCGCGGGATCGGCGAGGCGGAAATCGGTCTGCGTGGTCTTACCGTCGTTCATGCACACCTCGAGGACACGGAATCCAATATTGACGTAAAATCCAAATCACGCAATCACAGATCGGCGCCGGGAAAATCCCGGTTTCTTCTATACAGGACAGGTTAAGACGACGCCCATGGCAGGCACCGACAAGACGCGTATTTCTCCCCTGGGGGCGGCCCCGGCGGTCATCCTGGTCAATCCCCAGCTTGGTGAAAATATAGGCACCGCCGCCCGCGCCATGGCCAATTTCGGGCTGCATGAGCTGCGCATCGTCGACCCGCGCGACGGCTGGCCCAATGAGCGGGCGCTCAAGACCGCCTCGGGCGCCGACTGGATCATCGAAAAGGCGACCATCCACGCAACCCTCGAAGACGCGCTCAAGGACCTGACTTACGTCTATGCCACGACGGCGAGGCCGCGCGGCATGATCAAGGAGGTCATGACGCCGGAACAGGCGGGAACCGACATGCGCCTGAGGATCGGGCGCAGCGAGAAGCTGGCGCTGCTCTTCGGGCGCGAGCGCTGGGGCCTCAACAATGACGAGGTCTCGCTCGCCGACATGATCATCACCGCTCCCGTCAACCCGGCCTTCGCCTCCCTCAACATCGCCCAGGCGGTCCTCCTCGTCGGCTATGAATGGTACAAGCACGAGGCGACCACCCTTGGCCACGCGACGCCCGAGCTCCCGGCCCTCGACGGTCCCGGCCTCGTCACCCCCGACACCCGTCCCGCCACCAAGGACGAGCTTTATGGATTCTTTCACCATATTGAGACTGAATTGGACCAGGCGGGCTTCTTCAAGACCGCCGAGAAAAAGCCAGGAATGATCCGCAACATGCGCAACCTCTTCGCCCGCGCCGAGCTCACCGAGCAGGAAGTGCGTTCGCTGAGGGGCATGGTCGCGTCGCTCACCCGCGCGCATTTGAAACGGAAAGGCACGACGGAAGAATGACAGCGCCTCGCATCCTTCTCTTCGACAGCGGCATGGGCGGCCTCACTGTCGCCTCGGCGGTACGCCAGGCCGAACCTGGAGCGACGCTCATCTATGCCGCCGACAACGCCGCCTTTCCCTATGGCGCCTGGGACGAGCCGCAACTCGTCAAGCGCATCGTCGCGGTCATCGGCAAGCTCATCGACGAGACGCGTCCCGACCTCGTGGTCATCGCCTGCAATACCGCGAGCACCCTGGCGCTCACCGCCTTGCGCGAGCGCTACACGGTGCCGTTCGTCGGCACCGTACCCGCCATCAAACCCGCCGCGGAGCAGACCAAGTCCGGCCTCATCGGCGTCCTCGCCACGCCCGGCACCGTCAATCGCGAATATACCAAGACGCTGATCCACACCTATGCCTTTCACTGCAAGGTGTTCCTGCACGGCGCCAAACGCCTGGCCGAGATCGCCGAGGCGAAACTCAAAGGCCAGAAAGTCGACCCTGACGAGTTGAAGCACGAGATCGCCCCGGTCTTCAGGAAGCGCGACCACAAGCAGACCGATGTCGTGGTTCTGGGCTGCACCCACTATCCTCTGCTGCTCGACGAGATGCGCGCCGTGGCCCCCTGGCCCGTGACCTATATCGATCCGGCGCCGGCCATCGCGCGCCGCGTCAGCGACCTCTTGCGCTCGGCCAAGATGAAGGACGCCCAGATGAACGGCGCTGCCGCCCACGGCACCGTCTTCCTCACCTCGGCCCGCGGCCGCGGCAGCGAAAGCCTCGCCGCCTATGCCGCCATGGGCTTCGCTGCGAACGAAGTGCTGGATCTGCCGGTTTAACTCCCGTCATCCCGGCGAAAGCCGGGACCCATTGAATAAGCGGAAGCGGGCGGCGCTGCCCGCATTGATGGAATTTTATGGATCCCGGCTTTCGCCGGGATGACGGCTTAGTGTGAGCGCTACTTATTCACCCGCATCGGCGCGGCGGCGGTTCTTGATCCAGCGCACTGTGCCGGTCGCCGAGCGCATCACCACCGTTTCGGTCGTCACATGCTCGCGGTCGAAACGCACACCGCGCAGGAGCGAGCCGTCGGTGACGCCGGTCGCCGCGAACATCACATCGCCCGAAGCCATTTCGTTGAGCGCGAACTTCTTATTGAAGTCGCTGATGCCCATCTTGCGGGCGCGCTCCTTCTGCTCGGCGCTCGAGGTCACGAGCCGGCCCTGCATCTGGCCGCCGATGCAGCGCAAGGCTGCCGCCGCCAGCACACCTTCGGGCGCGCCGCCGATGCCCATATAGATATCGATACCGGTCTCCACCGGATCGGCCGTGTGGATGACGCCCGCCACGTCGCCGTCCGAGATGAGGCGTACCGAGGCACCGGTCTCGCGCACACCCGAGATGATTTTCTCATGGCGCGGCCGGTCGAGGATGCAGGCGGTGATCTGCGCCGTGGGAACCCCCTTCGCCTTGGCGAGGCGGGCGATATTCTCCTGCGGCGCATAATCGAGATCGACGGTGCCTTCCGGATAGCCGCCGCCGATGGCGATCTTGTCCATGTAGGTGTCGGGCGCGTGCAGCAGGCTGCCGCCTTCCGCCATGGCGACGCAGGCGATCGAGTTCGGCATCGCCTTGGCGCACAAAGTCGTGCCCTCGAGCGGATCGAGCGCAATGTCGATGCGCCAGCTTTTGCCGCCGCCGACATGCTCGCCGATGTAAAGCATCGGCGCTTCGTCGCGCTCGCCTTCGCCGATCACCACGAGACCGTCCATCTCGACGATCGCATTCAGCGCCTGGCGCATCGCATCGACCGCCGCCTGGTCCGCCAGCTTCTCATCGCCCCTCCCCCGCCAATGCGCCGCGGCGATGGCCGCCGCTTCGGTGACGCGGGCGATCTCGATGGTGAGCATGCGGTTGAGCATCAGTTTTCCTCCAGGTGTTCAGAGCCGTTCGATACGGATGGTGCGGGGTTTCGAGGCGACATGGCCGTCTCTTTCGATCCGGCTCAGAGCCTGTCGCATGGACGAATCGAGTGTCTTATGTGTGACGAGCATGAATGACGCAATGGCACCTTCCTTGGCGGGCGCGCGCTGCACGATGCTCTCGATCGAGATCTTTTCGTCCGCCAGCACCTTGGCGATCGCCGCGACCGCACCCGGCTTGTCATAGAGCTCGAGTGCTACGTAATAGCCGCCCTCATGGGCGCGCTTCGGCGCCGCTTTGTATTTGCGCAATTCCTTGGCCGGCACGCCGAAAGCGGGGCGCAGATTGCCACGCGCGATGTCGACGATATCGCCGAGCACGGCCGACGCGGTCGGATGCGCGCCGGCGCCGCGGCCTTCGAGCATGAGATCGCCGGCGAAATCATTATGCACTACGACGGCGTTGAAGACGCCATCGGTGTCGGCGACCGGCGAACCCTTGGGCACCAATGTCGGATGCACGCGCTGCTCGATGCCTTCTCCGCTCGCGACCGCGACGCCGAGCAGCTTGATCTTGAAGCCCATCTCGCCGGCATTGCGGATGTCGGCGAGCGTCACCGCCTCGATGCCTTCGATGTCGATCGCGGCGACATTCACTTCCGTGCCGAAAGCCAGCGAGGTCAGGATGGCGAGCTTGTGCGCCGTGTCGAAGCCGCCGATATCGAAGGTGGGATCGGCCTCGGCATAGCCCAGCTCCTGCGCTTCCTTCAGCACATCGGCGAAGCTCCTGCCTTCTTGCGCCATCTTGGTCAGGATGTAGTTGCAGGTGCCGTTGAGAATGCCGAACACTTTGGCGGTCTGGTTGCCGGCCAGCGCCTCGCGCATCGTTTTTACGATCGGGATGCCGCCCGCGACCGAGGCTTCGAAATTGAGCGCTATGCCCTTGTCGTCGGCGAGCTTGGCGAGACCCGCGCCGTGATGGGCGAGCAGCGCCTTGTTGGCGGTGACGACCGGCTTGCCGGCCTGGAGCGCCGCCGTGACGGCGGCCTTCGCCGGATCTCCGTCGCCGCCCATCAGCTCGACGAAGACGTCGATCTTGTCCGATTTGGCGAGCGCCACCGGATCGTCGAACCAGGCGAGCTTGCTCAGGTCATGGCCGCGGTTCTTGGCCTTGTCGCGAGCCGAAACGGCCGTGATCTCGACCGGGCGTCCAGCCCGGCGCGCGACCAGCGCCCCATGCTTCGCCAGAAGGTCCAGAAGGCCGGTTCCGACCGTTCCGAGGCCCGCCACACCCAGTTTCAGAGAATTCGCCATGATGCCCAATCGAGGATTTGATAATGCGGCCGCCCTTATGGCGGGAACCGTGCCCGATGGCAAGAAAGGCCCCTATAGACCGAGGAAAAGCCGGATGACCATGGCTGCTGCCCCAACGGCCACTATGCCGGCCGCCCAGAGAAGCACGAACCACAGGATTCGCTGACGCCAGAGGGGCCCGGGCTGTTCCGTTCTCAATGATAGCCCTCGCTGCCGACCTTGCCGCGGAACACCCAATAGGCATAGGCGGTATAGGCCAGGATGATCGGCACCAGCACCACCGCGCCCACCAGAAGGAAGCCCAGGCTCTCTTGCGGCGCCGCCGCGTCCCAGATGGTGAGCGTCGGCGGCACGATATAGGGATAGAAACTGATGCCGATGCCGATAAAGGACAGGATGAAAAGCGCCAGCGAGGCGAGGAAGGGCGTCAGCTCTTCGCGCTTGAGGATGCCCTTGATCAGGAGATAGGCGGCGAGCGCCACCAGCAGCGGCACCGGAATGGTGTAAAGCATGCGCGGCCAGGAGAACCAGCGCTCCATATAGAGCGGCTCGAGGAATGGCGTCCACAGGCTGACGAGGCCGATGAGGAAAAGCGTCACGGGCCCGAGGACCAGCGCGAAACGATAGGAGCGATCCTGCAGCTTTTCGTCGGTCTTGAGGATGAGCCAGGTGGCGCCCAGAAGCGCATAGCCCACCACCAGAGCAAGTCCGGTGAACAGGCTGAACGGCGTAAGCCAGGTCCACCAGCCGCCGGCATAGGCGCGATCGGCGATCGGGATGCCTTGCACGATGGTGCCGAGCGCGATGCCTTGCGCGAAGGTGGCGACGATCGAGCCCGAAGCGAAGGCCCAATCCCACAGGAACTTGCCGCGTGTCGTGCGCCAGCGGAATTCGAAGGCGACACCGCGGAAGACGAGCGCCAGCAGCATGATGACGATCGGCGCATACAGCGCCGGCATGATGGTGGCGTAAGCGAGCGGAAACACCGCGAACAGACCACCACCGCCCAACACCAGCCAGGTCTCGTTGCCGTCCCACACCGGTGCCACCGAATTCATCATGCGGTCACGGTCGGCTTCCGCTTTGTAGAAGGGAAACAGGATGCCGATGCCGAGATCGAAGCCGTCCATCATCACATAAGCGAGGACGGCGAAGGCGATGATCGCGGCCCAGATGAAAGCGAGATCGAGGATCATCGGCGTCCCTCCGGATGGATTGCGAGCTCGCCCACCGTTTCGAGTGCCGGCGCCGGCACGATGCCGGCCGAGCGCAGATGCGCATCGCTCGGGCTGTCGGCCTCGCCCTCATGCGGCGGCTTGCTCATCAGGCGCAGCAGGTAGAACACCCCTGCCCCGAAGACGAAGAAATAGACGACCACGAAGGCGATGAGCGAGGCCGCCACCGCTTGCGCCGCGATCGGCGCGGCTGAATCGGCGGTGCGTAAGAGGCCATAGACTGTATAGGGCTGGCGTCCCGCTTCCGTCGTCACCCAGCCGGCGAGCACCGCGACGAAGCCCGTCGGTCCCATCAGCAGAGCCGCGGCATGCAGCGCCTTCGTGTCATAGAGCCGCCGGCGCATACGCCCCCACAGCGACCACAGACCGAGACCGAACATCAGGAACCCCAAGCCCACCATGATGCGGAACGACCAGAAGACGATGAGCGCATTGGGCCGGTCTTCCTTCGGCCATTCTTTCAGGCCGCGCACCACGCCGTTCCATTCATGGGTGAGAATGAGGCTGCCGAGCGAGGGAATGGCGATCTCGTAAAGTGTCTTCTCGGCCTCCATGTCGGGCCAGCCGAAGAGGATCAGTGGCGCACCGGCCCGCGTCTCGAAATGGCCTTCCATCGCGGCGATCTTCGCCGGCTGATGTTCGAGCGTGTTGAGGCCGTGCAGGTCGCCGGCGAGGATCTGGATCGGCGCCACGATGGCGAGCATCCACATCGCCATCGAGAACATCACCCCGGCGCCGTCATTCATCTTGTCGCGCAAAAGATGCCAGGCGCCGACCGCGCCGACGACGAGCGCGGTGGTGAGATAGGCGGCGATCACCATATGAACGAGCCGATACGGGAAGGACGGATTGAAGATGATCGCCCACCAGTCGGCCGGCACGAACTGACCGGCGGCATTGATCGTGTAGCCGACCGGCGTCTGCATCCAGCTGTTCGCCGACAGGATCCAGAAGGCCGAAATGAAGGTGCCGATCGCGACCATCAGCGTGGCGACGAAATGCAGGCCCTTCCCCACCTTGTTGAGGCCGAACAGCATGACGCCCAGGAAGCCCGCTTCGAGGAAGAAGGCGGTGAGCACCTCATAGCCCATCAGCGGCCCGATGATCGGACCGGCCTTGTCGGAGAACACGCTCCAATTCGTGCCGAACTGATAGCTCATCACCAGTCCCGATACGACGCCCATGGCGAAGGCGACGGCGAAGATCTTCTTCCAGTAATTGAACAGCGTCAGATAGGTGGTGCGCCCGGTCGAGAGCCACAGAGCCTCGAGCACCGCGAGATAGCTGGCGAGCCCGATCGAGAAGGCGGGAAACACAATGTGGAAGCTGACAGTGAAGGCGAACTGCCAGCGCGCCAGCAAGACCGGATCGAAACCATCCATTGCGCAAGCTTTCAGATACTAATTCTAATTCCGAACAAGCTGAGGCAATCGCCGCTTCGTTACAACACCATAACTGTCGCGCGTATCTTTGTCACTGTGGCTTTCTGTTACCTTTTACCATCGAGACGACGCACCAGGCGCAGCTGCGGAAACCACCAGGCCCAGAGCATGGCGACCGCCATCGTGCCGAGCCCGCCGGCGACGACCGCCGGCACCGCGCCGAACAGCGCCGCCGAAACGCCGGCGCGGAATTCGCCGAGCTCGTTCGAGGCGCCGATGAACACCATATTCACCGCATTGACGCGCCCGCGCACCTCATCGGGCGTCCACAGCTGGATCAGCGTCTCGCGCACATAGACGCTGATCATGTCGCAGGCCCCCGCCAAGGCCAGAGCGAGCACCGACAGCCAGATCATCGTCGACGCGCCGAACAAGGTGGTGAAGAAGCCGAAGCCGCCGACGAAGATGAACATGATGAGGCCGGCATGGTTGCGGATCGTGTTACGCGCCAGCCAGGCGGCAACGATGAGCGCGCCGACGCCGGGCGCCGCGCGCAAAAGCCCGAGCCCCCAGGGCCCGGCCTGCAGGATGTCGCGCGCATAAACGGGCAACAGCGCCATGGCGCCGCCCAGGAGCACGGCGAAGAGATCGAGCGAGATGGCGCCGAGCACGATCTTCTCCGACCACACATAGCGGAAGCCGGCGAACAAAGTGGCGAGGCTCTTCGCTTCACCCGACCGGTGCTGCGGCGGCTTGGGGATCAGCCCGACGAGCACCGCCGCGATGGCGAGAAGTGTCAGCGCCGTGCCGTAAGCCGCATATTCATGAAGCCCGTAGAGCAGACCGCCCGCGACCGGCCCGGTGATCGTGGCGATCTGCCAGGACGACGAGTTCCACGCGATCGCCGTCGAAAGCTCCGCCTGCGGCACCAGATTGGGCATCAGCGATTGCGCCGCCGGCCCCATGAAGGCGCGCGCAACGCCGAACAGCACCAGCAGTGCGAAGACCGGCCAGACGTCGCGCATGCCGCTCAAGGTGAAGACGACGAGCCCGGCGCAGACCACGGCCTCCAGCCCCAGGCAGATCGCGGTAATGGCGCGCCGGTTATAGCGGTCCGCCACCGCGCCGGTGACGAGCACGAGCAGCAGCGAGGGGAGGAACTGCGCCAGGCCGACAAAGCCGAGATCGAGGGGATTGCGCGTCAGGTCATAAACCTGCCAGCCGACCGAAACCGAGATGATCTGGGTGGCGAAGCTCACCAAGAGGCGCGCCAGCCAAAAATTGCGGAATCCGCGATGGCGGAATACGGAGGCTTGCGGCTGTGGGGATTGTGGTTCGGGAGATTCGGCGGCGGTCATTGCGGGGAACGATGCGCCTCGCTCACAAGCCTGTCAAAATCCTGCCCAGACCTTGCGTCAAATACCTCACTCCCATAGGCTTCTGGAAAGCAACACTTTGAGCTGCAGGTTCCTCTTTATGCGCCTTCCGGTACTGGCCGTTTTCACCCTCTTTCCGCTGCTTTTCGGCCCTGCCGTGCACGCCCAGGCTCCTGAAGGGCCGGAGCCTGCTCCCGCCCCTGCCTCCGAAACCGCCCCGACCGCGGTTCCGGAGGCCGATGCCGCGAAGCTCGCCTGCCCTGACGCCTTCCGCATCTACAGCGAGGCCGCCGGCGGCGACGACAAGGCGCTGCCATCTGTTCCGAAGACACCGGTGACCGGCACGCCTGATCCGGCCCAGGCAGCCGAGCGCAAGGAAGACAAGATCACCGCCGCGCAGAAACGCCTCGCCGACATGATCAAGAAATCCGGCGAGAAATCCGCCCGCACCGCGCAGGCCTATCGCCTGCTCGCCCGCGACTATCGCGACGCCGCTCAATATGAAGACGCGGTCAAGGTGCTCGAAACCGCGATGCGCATCACCAGCAAGCTGCCGAAGAAGAAAAGCACCGAGCTCGGCGACATCCAGATGGAGCTCGCCCAGACCTATACCAACAAGGGCGACCGCTTGAGCGCGCTGTCGATGTATGGCGCGGCCCGCAAGTCTTTCGAGGACGCAGTCGGCCCGAACCACCCGAAGGTCGCCCTCGCTTTGCACAATATCGGCAAGGTCGATCTCAACATGACGCAATATCAGGCGGCGCTCGAGGCCTTCCGTACCGCGCGCAGCGTCTATGAGGCCAATCTGCCGGACGAGACGAGCCATCTGGTCGAGCTCCTCATCGACACCGCCAGCATCCATGCCCGCATCGGCAACCGCGAAACCGGTCTCGCTTTCGCCAAGGAGGCGGCGGCGCTCGCCCAGGAGAAGCTCGGGCCGGAGCACCGCACCACCGCGCTGGCGCTGCATTTCACCGGCACCGTGAATCGCAGCATGGGCCGCAGCAAGGACGCCCTCGCCGATCTCGGCGCCGCCATGCGCGTCTATCTCGGCAATGAGGCGCGCACGCGCAAGCGCATTCCCGAAGTCCTCGACGATGTCAGCGTCGCTCTGGTGCGCACCGGCTGTCTCGACCGCGCGATCGAGGTCCAGACCTTGTCGATCGGCCATTATGCGGCGCTTTACGGCGAGAACCACAACCGCGTCGCCGCCGCCTATCACCGGCTCGGCGGCCTTTATCGCGAGACCGGCAAGTTCACCGAGGCGCGCGCACCCCTGTTCAAGGCCGCTTCGATCTATGAGCACATCTTCGGACCCAATCACCGGCGCATCGCCGATGTCTATAGCGATCTCGCGAGCTCGAGCGCCCGCATCGCGCTCAATTCCGAGGCGCTGCGTTATGGCTTCCGGGCATTGCGCATCAGGACCGCCAACAAGCAGGCTGACCCCGAGGATCTGCGCCAGAGCTACTGGTCGCTGTCGATCGTGCTCAAGCAGCAAGGCAATCTCACCGCCGCCGTCGCCTTCGCCAAGATGGCGGTCAACATCAATCAGGAGATCCGCTCGCAGAACCGCAACCTGCCGCCGGAAATGACGCGCGCACTCGCCGGGCGTTATCGCGAGCTCTATGAATATCTCGCCAATATGCTGATCGGTGCCGGCCGCCTGCAGGAGGCCCAGCAGGTGCTCGACCTCATCAAGCAGCAGGAGCTGTTCGACTTCGTCCGCCGCGACGCCAACGAGGCCCAGGCGGTCGAAGGCCGCGCCGCGCTCACCCCCACCGAGGCCGATCTCTCCGCCAAGATCATGGAGCTGGTCGAGGAACCCATCAGTGCAGCGAGCGAGATCGAGGCGCTCAAGAAGAAGCAGGCCGAGAAAGGCCTGACCAAGGAAGAGGAAGCGCTGGTGGCGATGCTCGAGCAGTCGCTTTCCGATCAGTTCCGCAAGCAGCAGACCGCCATCGACACCCTCCTCGCCGAGGTCGAGAACTCCAATCGCGAGATCGAGCGCGAGGTCAACAAGCTCGATCTCGATCTCGTCGACGCTACCCAGGAGCGCCTCAAGGCGCTGAAGGGCCGCGCCGTCGAATTGCAGATCGCCAGCCTCGACGATGCGCTGCACATCTTCCTCACCACCGAGCGCACCGGCATCTACAAGGAGGTACCGGTCGGCCGCAAGGAAGTGGCGCAGCTCGTCTTCCGCGCCTGGAGCTCCACCGCCAATCGCGATCCCGAGGCGCGCGAGCACCTGAAGCGGCTCTATGACATTCTGATCAAGCCGATCGAGCCCGAGCTCAAGGCATCGAAGGCTGAGGTCCTGATGTTCAACCTGGGCGGCGTGCTGCGCTACGCCCCGCTCGCGGCCCTTTATTCGGGCGATCACTATTTGATCCAGGATTACGCCATCGCGTTGTCGACCACCGCCGCCAATACGCGTTACGAGGCGCTGCCACGCGAGCGCGGCAAGGCGGCGGGTTTCGGCGTCACCAAGCCGCATGAGGGTTTCTCGGCTTTGCCGGGCGTCGCCGATGAGCTCGAGGCGGTCTTCGACGGCGCCGACACCAAGGGCTTCCTGGCCGGCAAGCCGTTGATGGATGAACGTTTCAACAGCCTGTCGATGGGCGAGGCGCTGAAGGCCAAGCCGCTTTATCTCCATGTCGCCAGCCATTTCCGCCTGGTGCCGGGCGATGCCGGCAATTCGGTGCTGCTTCTCGGCGACGGACGCCGGCTTTCGCTCGACGAGTTTCGGAAAGAAGAGCGCTTCCGTCTGACCGATCTCGATCTCCTCACTTTGTCGGCCTGTGAGACGGCGGGCGGTGTCGACCAGACCGGCGCCGAGATCGAAAGCTTCGCGTCCGTCGTGCAGAAGCGCGGCGCCTCCGCGGTGCTCGCCACCTTGTGGCCGATCGCCGACAGCTCGACCTCGCTTCTGATGGCGGAGTTCTACAAGCACTTCCTCGCCGCCGGCGAGGACAAGGCCACCGCCTTGCGCAAGGCGCAGATCGCCATGCTGAAGGGCGAGCTCAAGCCCAAAGGCGTCCTCACCGCCTCACGCTCCGCCAATGAGATGATCGAGACGCCGATCAACGCCTTGAGCGAAGAGCCCGGCTTCCAGCACCCCTATTTCTGGTCGGCCTTCATTCTGATGGGGAATTGGCTCTGATTTCCTACATCCCTCACTAGTTACCCCCTCTCCCGTCCGAAGGATGGGAGAGGGTGGCCGAAGGCCAGGTGAGGGCTCTTTGTCCGCACAAGGAATACTTCTGCAATCATTGACAAGACTGAAGGAAAGAGCCCTCATCCGCCCTATCGGGCACCTTCTCCCATGCTTCGCACGGGAGAACGGAAAGTCAGTCACTTCCCCCGCCCCACCGCGTATCGATCCACCACCCGCTGCAGCACCGGCACATAATGCCGGAAGGGCGGCGTCGCCATATCGGGGTCCTTGCCGCCCTCGTCCCACAGCCTGACCCGCACGGCCTCCTCATAAAACGGATTGCGCCGGAACTCCGCCACTTCGGCATCGTTCATCGGCCCGCCTTGCAATTCGAGCGTATGGCGCGACGCGATGCTGAGTTTGCCGTAGTAAGTCGTGTCCGTGGCGCAGAGATACCGTTTCGCCGCCACATGCAGGCGCACGCATTCGGTGATCACCGGCGGGAAGAAATGCTCGAGCACCTTGGCGCCCGCTTCGTCATGGTGATTGTCCTCGGTATCGTCCGGCGAATAAGGCCCGAACTCGCTCGTGTAATGACCGATGTCGTGCAGAAGTGCGGCGGCGACGAGCTCGTCGCTGGCGCCTGCACGCTCCGCCAGCACCGCGCCCTGCAGCATATGCTGTGACATGGTCACGGGCTCGCCCAGATAGGATTCGGCGCCGCGTCTTTCGAAGATGTCGGCGATGAAGGCGACGATCGAGGACCGGTCGAGGGAAAGCTCGCTCATCACGCCGCCTCCTTCTGCCCATGCTCGATCGCGGCGAGCGTCGACAGCAAGCCGTCCTTGTCGGCGTAGCAGCCCTGGAGCCAGCGTGTGCCGGAGCTCGAGAAGGATTTGCGCGCATGCAGCACACGCGTGTTGTCGACGATGAAAAGCTCGCCCGGCTTGAGCTTGAAGGTCACTTCCATCGCCGGGTCCTCGATGATCTCGGCGAAGCGGCGATAGGCGGCGTAGAAGTCCGCCATGTCGTCATAGGGAATGTCGGTGAAGGCCGCCGCCGAGCGGTTGTTGAAGCGGATGGCGATCATCTCGCCATCGGGCCCGAGCTCGATCATCGGCCGCTTGGACTGGAGCCGCACCCCGGCCGAGCCCGCATATTCGAAACGGGCGCAATGGCGCGTCAGCAGCGCAAAGCCGTGCGGGTTTTCCGCGCGCAGCCTTTCGCCCGCGCGAAAGCCGTCGACCACCACCGAGTCGCCGCCGTCGACCGTATTTTCGAGACAGCACAGCAATTGCAGCGTCGGCACCGGGTCGCGATAGGGATTGTCGGTATGGGCCTGGAGACCCAGATTGGTATAAGCGAGATTGTTCGGATTGACCTCGGCGCGCACCTCGAACCATTTGCCGTAATTGGTCTCGCGCACGAAGCCGAACATCTCAGCGACCTCGATGAGCGATCCGCTTTGCCGCGGCACGCCGGTCATTACGCCGAAGCCGAAGCGGCGGATCGCCGCCAGCCACTGACCGAAAGCGGCGCGGTCGGTCTTGCCCTGCTCATGCAGGATGACTGGTGTCTTCGCCTGAAGGCCCGCATCCCAGGTTTCGATCTCAGGCGCCAGCCAGCCGGCCTGGCGGGCCGGCGTTTGATCATAGGCATGCCGGACGAGCCACGCCGCCGGATAGCTGACGCTTTTGCCCTCGGGCGCGAAGGTCGCCGTGAGATCGCCCGCCGCCGAGATCTCGGCTTTTGTAAGCTTCGTGTCCGCCGGAATGTCGAGCAAGGTGATGAGGCGCTGCCCGTTGGTGGCACTGCGCGTGGCGCCGTCCGGTGCATTGTCGCGCAGCCACAGCGCGTGGAAGCGGGCGGTTTCGCCGGTGGTCCAGCCAAGCTTCACGGCTTTTCCGTCATTGATCAGGGTTGCGGTCTTGAGCTGCATTTGGGTTTCCGTGGGTGATGAGCCTGCTTGCATTTTCGATCACGACTTGCCAGAATTCAAACAATGGTAATTGAGCCTTTGGCCAAATTTTACTTATGACAGAGCGTGAATTCTCCCCACCGTTGATCTGGTTGAAAGCCTTCGAGGCCGCAGCCCGGCATGCGAGCTTCACCCTCGCCGCCGCCGAGTTGGGCCTCACCCAGGCGGCCGTCAGCCAGCAGATCAAGGCGCTCGAAAGCCGGCTCGGCGCGACGCTTTTCCACCGGCAGCAGCGGGGCGTTGCCCTCACGCCTGAAGGCTCGGCCTATCTGCCCCATATCCAGCAGGCCTTTGCCGGCCTTGCCCGCAGCACCCAGGAATTGTTTGGGCGGCGTAGCCGGCCGACTTTGACGATCCTGTCGCCGATTTCCTTCGCCGCTTTGTGGCTGGCGCCCCGTCTTCCTGTTCTGGAGCGCGAGGCGGAAGGGCTCGCCATCGACATCACCACCATGCACACGCCCGACCATTATGGGGCGAGCACGGCGGTCTTCGACATCCGCTTCGGCCTCGGCGACTGGCCGGGTCGCACCGCCTATCGCCTTACCACCGAAAGGCTGACGCCGGTCGCAGCTCCGGCCGTGCTCAAGACCGGCCGGAAACCGGCGCCCGACATCTGGCAGCGCCTGCCCCTCCTCGCCGTACATGGCGCGCGCGAAATGTGGCCCGACTGGTTCGCACTATCGGGCGAGCCGCCACGCGGGGTGGCGCGCTATCGCTTCGACAGCTTCATCGCCGCGATGGGCGCCGCCGAGGCCGGCGCCGGCATCCTCCTCGGCTCGCGCCCGCTTATCGACGGGGCGCTCCGCCGCAGGAGCCTGGTGACGCTGTCGAGCTTCGAGCTGCCCTCGACCGCGGGCCACTTCCTGACCCATGCCGCCGGCCGCAAGCTGAGCCCGGCCGAGACCGCCTTTCTCACAGCCCTCACCCGCGCCGCCGCCCCTGTTCTTGTGTGATCTACGGGGTTTGCTCAGCCGTCATGTGCTTGCTATAGGCACGCATTCTTCAAAAAGCAGTGTGAGGCAGGCTCCATGGCAAAGATTAAGGTCGCGAATCCGGTGGTTGAGCTGGACGGCGATGAGATGACGCGCATCATCTGGGATCTCATCAAGACGAAGCTGATCCACCCCTATCTCGACGTCCCGCTCGAATATTACGATCTCTCGGTCGAGAATCGCGACAAGACCAAGGACCAGGTCACCATCGACGCCGCCCATGCCATCAAGAAGCACGGCGTCGGCGTCAAATGCGCCACCATCACGCCGGACGAAGGCCGCGTGAAGGAGTTCAACCTCCAGCAGATGTGGAAGTCGCCCAACGGCACGATCCGCAACATCCTGGGCGGCGTCATCTTCCGCGAGCCGATCATCTGCTCCAACGTGCCGCGTCTGGTGCCGGGCTGGACCCAGCCGATCATCGTCGGCCGTCATGCTTTCGGCGATCAGTACCGCGCCACCGATTTCAAATTCCCCGGCAAGGGCAAGCTGTCGATCAAGTTCGTCGGCGAGGACGGCAAGGTGATCGAGCACGAGGTTTTCTCGTCGCCCGGCGCCGGCATCGCCATGGCGATGTACAATCTCGACGAGTCGATCAAGGAATTCGCCCGCGCCTCGTTGAACTACGGCCTCAACCGCAACTACCCCGTCTATCTCTCGACCAAGAACACCATCCTCAAGGCCTATGACGGGCGCTTCAAGGACATCTTCCAGGAGATCTACGACAACGAGTTCAAGGCCGAATTCGAGAAGCGCAAGATCACCTATGAGCACCGCCTGATCGACGACATGGTGGCCTCGGCGCTGAAATGGACCGGTGGTTATGTCTGGGCGTGCAAGAACTATGACGGCGACGTGCAGTCCGACACGGTGGCCCAGGGCTTCGGCTCGCTCGGCCTCATGACCTCGGTGCTGATGACGCCGGACGGCAAGACGGTCGAGGCGGAAGCGGCCCATGGCACGGTCACGCGCCACTACCGCCTGCATCAGCAGGGCAAGCAGACCTCGACCAACTCGACCGCGTCGATCTTCGCCTGGAGCCGTGGCCTCGCCCACCGCGCCAAGCTCGACAACAACGAGGCGCTCAAGAAATTCGCCGACACCCTGGAAAAGGTGACAGTGGGAACGATCGAGGACGGCAAGATGACCAAGGATCTCGCGGTCCTGGTCGGCCCCGACCAGGCCTGGCTCTCGACCGAAGGCTTCATCGACGCCGTCGACAAGTCGCTCCAGAAGGCGATGGCCTGATTTCCCACTCTTTGAGATGCGTTCGAAAGCCTGCTGACGAAAGTCGGCAGGCTTTCGTGTAAGAGGGCTCCGAAAAGAGGAGACGAACATGGCTCACCCGATCTTCACCGGCGGCTGTCAGTGCGGCGCGGTGCGTTATCGCATCGAGGGGGCCTTGGGCCGGGCCGGCATCTGCCATTGCCGCATGTGCCAGAAGGCCTTCGGCAGCTGGGGTGCGGCTCTGGTGTCGGTGCCGGTGGCGCAGCTCACCTGGACGCGCGGACAGCCGTCCGAATTCCGCTCCTCGGCCATCGTGGCGCGCGGCTTCTGCGCCCAATGCGGCACACCGCTTCACATGAAAGAAGATGGCGACCCCGTTTACGAGATCGCCATCGGATCGCTCGACGAGCCTGAGCGGGTGCCCCCGACCGAGCAAGCGGGCGTCGAAGCGGAACTATCCTGGTTTAAATCGTTAGGCAGCCTGACCCGCCAGGCGACCGATGATTATCGCAGCCCCGAGGATATGCAGAAGCTCAGGAGCTTGCAGCACCCTGACCATGATACGGAGACTTGGCCGTCGCGCTGACCGCAGCGCCCTGGCTCTGCACCATCAAGGCGCGCCGGGCCGCGATCTCGGCATGCATGTCCATGATCGCCTTGGAGGCGGTCGTCTCGCAAAGCGACGGCACAAAAGCGTGCAGGAAAGCCGCCGCCGAAGCCTTGAACAGCCGGCCGCTGAAGGTGAGCGCGAACAGCATGTGCTCGAAAAACCCCTCGCCGACCTTTTCCGGATGATTCAGGAAGATGCGCTGGATGATCATGGGAAACCCTCAGGCCGAAGTGATTGAATGCGCCCATAATCACACGAGATTTGCGAGAAAACGTCCCAAATATTACTGTCAATGATCTCAATATTGGGATAATATCCCAACATGCTGGACAAAACCGATCGCGCCATCCTGGCCGAATTGCAGGCCGACGCCACCCTCACCATCGATGCCTTGGCCGAGCGCATCCATCTGTCGCGCAATGCCTGCTGGCGAAGGGTGAAGCAGCTGGAGGAGACGGGCGTCATCAAAGCCCGGGTGGCGCTGCTCGATGCGGCCAAGCTGGGCCTCGGCCTCACCGCCTTCATCGCCATCCGCACCGCCCAGCATGAGGAGAAGTGGCTCGAAAAATTCTCCCGCGCGGTGCGTGACTTCCCCGAGATCATCGGCGTCTACCGCACTACCGGCGAGACCGACTATCTGCTCCAGGCGGTGGTCAACGACATCGCCGGTTACGACCAGCTCTATAAGCGGCTCATCACCCGCATCGCCCTCACCGACGTCTCTGCGAGTTTCGTGATGGAGAAGATCAAGGAGACGACGGCTCTGCCACTCGCCTAGCGCGGGATGCGAAAAAGTGGATGCCGGTTTTTCGCGGGAATCCCGCGCTAATTTTTGGAATCGATCACGTTCATGAGTTTGGGTTGATTCAACCCAAACTCATCGTGATCGAATAGCTCAGGTCACCGTGCCGCGCAGAATATCGGCGACGGACTTGCAGGTCGGGATCAGTTGCGCGCAGATCGTCTGCCTTATCGCGCCCACCATCCGGCTTTCCGGTGCCGACAGGCTGATCGCCGCGATGGCATTGCCTTTGTCGTTGAAGATCGGCGCCGCGATGCAGCACGAGCCCTCCTCGTCCTCGCCCTCATCGACCGCATAGCCAGTGGCGCGGATGATATCGAGCTGCTCGAAAAACCGCTCCCGGTCGATCGTGGTTCTGGGCGTGACGCGCGAAAGCAAAACGGGCAGCAGCTTTTCCGCCTGCGGGCGTGGCTGGAACGCCAGGATGACCTTGCCCAGGGCCGTGCTGTGCAGATGCCCGCCCGAGCCGATCTGCGCCTGCATCCTGAGCGAGCGGCGGCTTTCGATGATATCGAGATAGAGGATCTCCGACGCCGCGATCACGCCGAGATTCACCGTTTCATTGAAGCGGTCGCGCAGATCGAGGAGATAGGGCCGGCAAACCTGGCGCAGCATTTCGTAAGGGTTGCTCGAATGGGAGAGCCACCAGAGGCCGATGCCGGGCCGGTAGCGGTCGGTCGTTGCGTCATGCTCAATGAGGCGTTTGGTGGCGAGACTGCGCAGATAGCGGAAGACGGTCGTCTTCGGCAGATCCGCCAGCTTGACCAGCTCATTGAGGCTGATCGGCTGGGACGCCTCGCAGACGAGCTGCAGCACCTGCATCGCCTTGATCACCGGCTGGACGATATAGCGGTCTTCGCCCTCCAGAGGATTGATTGGCGTTTCAGCGTTTCTCTTCATAAAACAAACTTTTCTTGACACGGAACGGAGGCCTATGGTCTGCATAATGTCAGGACTTGCCCTCCAGGGCAAACGCCAGTTCCGGCCCCATCCTTAACAGGCGCATATGCGTGACCTCATCGACAAGCTTGCTCTGGTGACCGGCGGCGCCGGGGGACTGGGCGAGGAGATTTGCTTCGGTCTTGCCGAAGCCGGCGCCCGGGTCATCCTGCATGACCTTCCGGAGTCTCCCGCCGCGGCGGTGCGCGACCGGATCAACGCGCAAGGATTCCCGCATGCGGTCAAGATCCTCACCGGCGATCTCTCCGATCTCGAAGGGCTGAAAGCCGCCGTCGGAGCCCTGCTCGACTCTGTTGGGCCGATCGATATCCTGGTCAACAACGCCGCGATCAATCCGCGCGATCCGATCGAGACCTATTCGCTCGAGCATTTCACCCGCGTGCAGGCGATCAACGCCCATGCCGCCTTCGTGCTCTGTCAGGCGGTCGTGCCGGGCATGAAACAGAGGGGCTCGGGCGCGATCGTCAATATCGGCAGCCTCACTTTGTCCGGCGCCGTGACCGACATGGTGCCTTACGTCTTCGCCAAGGGATCGCTCCTCGGCCTGACACGCGCATTGGCGCGGGAGGTCGGCCCCGCCGGCATCCGCGTCAACATGATTTCACCCGGCGCCATCCCGACCGAGCTCGAGCGCCGCGTCTGGGCCGACCGTCTCGCCGAGATCGACGCCCAGGTGCTGGGACTTCAGTCGCTCAAATATCGCGGCTCCGCCCGCGACGTCGCCGAAGCGGTCCTGTTCCTCGCTTCGCCCCGGAGCCGCTTCATCACCGGCCACGAGCTGCATGTGAATGGCGGCTGGTATATGGGGTGACCCACACTATTGGCTGGGACCATGGCCTGCTTGCGGTGGATCGCTTTGGCGGCAGGCTCGGTCCGGTGCTTTTCGTGCTCCCCGACGGCCGCCAAGTGGCGCCGCTCGCGGTGGCGCCGTGGTTCAGCGAGAAGGTCGACCTTTCGCTTACACCCCTTTTCCACCGCCTGCGCGGTGAATGGCCATGTGTCCCCTTCGGCAAGGACGTCAGTCATGGTTATAGCGCGTCGCAGGAGTGGGACGTGCTGGAAGCTTCCGACAGCCGCATCAGGCTCGCCATCGCCTATCCCGACGCTCACCCGATCAGGCGCCTCGAGCGCATCATTCGTCCCCTGCCCGACCGGCCTGCTATCGACCTCGAGCTGATCATCGATACACGGGAGGACTGCCGGCTTCCGGTGGGCCTTCATCCCACGCTCGGTGCCGGCCCGTGGTTCATCGATCTGCCGCCCGAAACATCTGTGGCCACCCCGAATTCGATCATTGCCCCGATCGCAAGCGTTCCGACCTCCGATGGCGCATTCATCGACGCCCGTCACTTTCCACCCGATGTCCCCACCGAGGAACTGCTGCAGGTTCTCGAAGCGAATGGCCGCGTGGGCCTTATCAACAAAGGTGAGGGCTATCGCCTCGACCTCACCTGGAACGAGGCTCACTTTCCAAGCCTTCTTTTGTGGATCAGCCACCGCGGCTTGATGATGCCGCCCTGGAACGGACGCACCACGATGCTCGGGGTCGAGCCGGTCTGCTCGGCCTTTGATCTCGGCACCACGGTCGCGCAAGGCGACAACCCGATCAAGGACCGCGGCATCGCCACGACGCTCGCCTTTCGTGCCGGCGAGACTTTCAGGACGCAATATCGCCTGGCCGCTCAGCCGATACAGTGAGGAAGCCGCTGATTAAATGGCCCGAACCCGGGCCAGCCGCATGACGGCGTACTCGTCCTTCCAGCAGACGGCGGCCTGCCAGGCGGCCGATGCCTGTTCGGCAATGTCCCGTGCATCCGCGTCGAGATCGGCAGCATTGTGGGGCAGGTCAAGGTCGAGATCGGGGACGTCGACATGTGACTCGTCCCAATCGATGAGCGCGACCTGGTGAGCGGTCATGAGAATATTGCGTGGATTGACGTCACCATGGACGACGCATGTCGGACGGCCTGCGAGCCGCGCCCAGGCCACCCGGCATCGGGCAACACCCTCGGGCGGCATCGCGGTGAGATCGATGCGTGTCCCCCGGTCAGCTTGCAGCAGGTCGATGGAGGATCGCCAGCCCGGTCGCTGCGGCCAATCCTGCGTAAGCCGGTGCAGTTCCCGCAGCGTGTCGGCCACGCGACGCCAGTCACCCTCCGTCTCGGGCGGTCCGCCCGCCAGGCAGCGCATCACCACCAGACCCTCGACGAACAGCCGGCCATCCGTCGTCGGGATAGGCACCGGTACCGTCATTCCGTTGCGGTCGAGGTGCTGGAGGAGTCCGGTCTCCCAAGCGAGATCGGCGCCGCTCCGCGTGTTAAGACGGGCGACTGCAAGCTGCCCACCGACTTGCACACGCCAAACATCATTGAGGAGTCCGCTCGTGAGCCGTTCCAGGCGACGAGCATCTTTCCCCCAATGTTCGAGTGCTTCCCATCCCATTCACAAGACTTTCAAGGCTTCAGATCAGGTGGGCAAGGATATCGTCGACGACGCTCGGGACGTACCGGTTCCTGATGCCCATAGGCGCCATTTATCACGGCTTTCAATCTGGCGAAACGAGACGCTCATGCCAAAAGATGCGTCAGCGCCTAATCGACGCCCTTCATGATCGAAACGGCTCGCGAGGCGAGCGCCATCGTCGGCGCGTTGGTATTGGCGGTCACGATCTTCGGCATCACCGAGGCATCGACCACCCGGAGCCTGTCGATCCCGCGCACGCGCAGCTCGGGCGTCACCACCGCGTCGTCATCCTTTTCCCGGCCCATCCGGCAGGTGCCGACGGGATGATAATCCGTCTTCACCGTGCGGCGCATATGCTCATCGATCGCCGCGTCATCCGCCGCACCAGCACCCGGCAGAATCTCCTTGGTCACCACATCGCGCAGCGGCCGCGCCGCCAGGATCTCGCGCGCCACCCGCATGCCGTCGCGCAGATGCCGCATGTCGTCCGGATGGCCGAGATAATTCGGGTTGACCAGCGGCAGGTCGCGCGGATCGGCGGAGCGCAGGCGCAGCCAGCCCGTGGCGCGCGGCCGCATCAGCACCGCATGTAGCGTGACGCCGTCGATATCGGGCACGCCCCGCACATCCTCGTCGATATAGCTCGTCTTCGGCACACACCAGATCTGGACGACCGGATCGCCGCTGCCATCCTCCGGCACGTGGAAGGAGCAGGCCTCGACGCCGGTGGTGGTGATGCGCCCGCGCCCCAGCAGCAGATATTCGATACCATTGGCGATCTTGCGCAAGCCCTGATCCTGGCGGAAATAGCCATAATTGCCGGGCGCCGCCGCCGCGATCGGCGCGCCGCAATGGTCCTGCAGGTTGTTGCCGACGCCGGCGAGATCAGCCTCGACCTTGATCCCGAGCTTGCCGAGCGCATCCGCCGGCCCAATACCGGACAGCATCAGCAGCTGCGGCGAAGTGAGCGCGCCCGCCGCCAGGATCACCTCGCCGTCGGCGCGCGCCTGCTGTCGGCCTCCGGCAACCAAATAGTCGACGCCGACCGCGCGGCCCCGCTCTATCACGATGCGCTCGGCCCGGGCGCCGGTGACGATCTCGAGATTGCGATTGCCGCGGATCGGCGTGATGAAGGCATCGACCGCGCTGCAGCGGCGTCCGCCGCCTGTCGTCACTTGCGGATAGCCGACACCGGCCGGCGCACCGTTGTTGAAATCGGGCGTGTAAGCGACGCCCATGCCCTGCAGCGTGCGCACATACTTGTGGCTCATCTCGCAGATGAAGCCCGGATCCGAGACCCGCAACGGCCCATACGCGCCATGCCAGCCATTGTTGAATTTCTGGTTGCCCTCGAGACGCATGAAATGCGGCAGGATCTTCCGCCATGACCAGAGATCGCTCCCGGTCATGTCGCCCCAGATGTCGTAATCGGCGGCGCGCCCGCGCATATAGGCCTGCGCATTGATGCTGCTGCCGCCGCCCAGCACCTTGCCTTGCGGGATCATCTGCACCCGCCCGCCGAGCTGTACCTGCGGCACGGTGAAATGCTGGGTGAAATATTTCGTGCCGCCGAGGATCTGGCTGAAGCCGGCCGGTACTTTGAGTATCCAGTCCTTGTAATCGCCGCCCGCTTCGAGAAGGAGCACCCGCGCGCCGAATTCCGCAACCAGCCGCGATGCGGCGACACAGCCGGCGCTGCCGCCGCCAACGACGATATAGTCGTAGGTTTTCGCCGCCGCCACCATCAGCGCTCCCCAACAGGCCGCGTCGCCTGGTCCAGGCCACGCAGATAGCCGATGGCGAAGAGATGTCCCTGTATCGCATAGCCTTCGGGCCCTTCGCCTGCATCGGTGGCGAGCAGCGGCGCGTGATCGCTGCGCAGATAGCCGTCGAAGCCGATCTCATGCAGCTTGCGGAACACCGCGATCAGATCGGTCTGACCGTCATCGGGAAATGTCTCGATGAAATCGGTGCCCGTGCCGGAGATGTCGCGCACATGCACATAGGGAATGCGCTCCCGGTAGCGCTCGATGAGAGCGGTGATATCGGCACCCATCTCGGCGAAGCAACCGATGCAGAAGGTGATGGCATTGGCGGGGCTCGCCGAGATCGCCAGCAAACGATCGAAACTCTCCTGCCGGTCCATGATCCGCTCGAGCCCACAGAGCGGCGAGAGCGGCGGATCGTCGGGATGCATGGCGAGCTTGACGCCGGCCGCTTCCGCCGCCGGCACGACCGCTTTCAGGAAACGTTCGAGATTGTCCCACATGCGCTCGCGTGGAATCGCCGCCTCGTCATGCGGCATTGTCTGCGCCGTCACGTCGCTCAGGCGGAAGCCGCTGGTGCGGGCGCCCCCCCGCGTCGTCGCATCGAAGCGGGTGCGCACCACCATGGCGTCCTCGCTCACCTGTGGCATGAAATTATAAGCGATCACTTCGACGCCGAGCCGGCCGAGATGACCGATGATGCGCTTATAACGTTCGATCTGCTCATCCGCCCCCTCCTTGCCCATCACGATGCGGTCGATCGCCGGTCCCTGCTCGGCAATTTTCCACGGCAGGTCATGACGCTCATAGATGGCGCGGATCTCTTTCAACGCCGCGAGATCGCCCGGCAGGTCCTGCATGTCGTAATGGACGGCAAAGTCGCCTCCCAGTTGCCTCAGCGCCTTGAGGCGCTTTTCATTCGGCGGCGTGACGACCATGGACAGCTTCATAGGGGCTCCTCAGTTCAGAAAGGATCGAGCGGATAAAGCGGCCGCGTCGCCCGCGTGAAAGGAATACGGCGCATGTCGGGCGCCGTCGGCCCGGCCGTATTGGCCGAAATGATACGCGCCGCGAGGGGCCCGAAACTCTGGCGGAAATGCGCCGGGGACTTCACGAAGACGAGCGCTGCCTGATCGAGCGGCAGGCCTTGTGAGAAATACATCGCCTTGTCCCATTCCATCGACGGCTGGCTGCGGACCAGAAGCCGGATTGACCCGATTGCGATGACCGCCGTCGGCCCCATCGATAGTTCCAGGCCGTTAGGCCCGCCATCGGTCATCTTATAGATGCCGTCCGACAGCGACTGGACGCGGCCGCGAATGGCGATCGGCGCGCCATCCGTCTTCGAGAAATAATGCCCGACCGGTGTAGTGACCTCCGCCCCGGCGCCGGCCGAGATGGCGGCGGCGACGGCGCCCGGATCGCAGATGGTGAGATAGGACAGCCCCGATGCCTTGTCGGCGCCCAAAGCGAGCAGCGTCTTCAGCACCTCCGCGCTGTCCGCCGCCGAGCCGCCGGTCGGCGCATCGCCCGCATCGCTCACCAGCGTCATGCCTTCAGACGTGAGGCCGATACGGATGGCCTCCTCCAACGCCACGAGTTCGGGAAAGAAATCGGCGCGCCGCTGCCACGTCATCTCGGCCAGCTTCTCTGCCGCCGCCGTGGCGCGTTCCGCATCCTCGGCGCAGACCAGCGCCGCGAAG
The DNA here is from genome assembly GCF_016595235.1 of Taklimakanibacter albus. Classification (GTDB taxonomy): domain Bacteria; phylum Pseudomonadota; class Alphaproteobacteria; order Rhizobiales; family Aestuariivirgaceae; genus Taklimakanibacter; species Taklimakanibacter albus. The sequence goes on from NZ_JAENHL010000004.1 coordinate 304,016, forward strand.
CCCAGATCCGGCACATCGATCCAGGGCTGCACCGGGAACAGCGCCGCATGAATCACCTCGCCGTCGCGCTCCATCCGCCGCGCCTCCTGGACGACCGGCAGCAGCGGTCCGTCGGTGGTGCGCGTACAGACGGGGCTCACCAGCAGCGGCCGCTTGGCGAGCGCCATCGCCGGCATCGGCCGTCGCCCCGCCACGACATCGAGCAGGATACGCGCCGTGCGCTGGCCGGTCTCGTACATGTCGATATGCGGATATTCGCGATAGCCGATATGGAACACATGGGGCTGCAGCTTCAGCGGCGTGATATGGCCGTGGAGATCGAGGCTGACGCCGATCGGCACCGACGCAGGCAGGATCCGGCGCAGGCGCTGGATGATCTCGCCGTCGCCATCCGGCTGGTCCTCGACGACCAGCGCCCCGTGCAGCGCCAGCAGAACGCCGTCGACCGGCCCCGCGGCGCGCAGGCGTTCCTCCATCTCACCAACCAGCGTGTCGAAGGCTTCGCGCGCCACCGTACCGCTGGCCGCCGCATAAGCGGCGATGAGCGGCACCGGCTCCGCTTTCGCGTCTCTCAAGACATCGAAAAAGCCCGGCACTTCGGTGCGCGCCGCGCCATAACCGGTGAGCATCTCAGTCCCGCGCAGGAGATAGTAGCTCTCGAAAGTCGCGACCGTCGTCGGCAAAGGCGAGAAGCTGTTGCTCTCCTGCATGAGGGACGCGACGGCGATGCGGGTCGGCATGGTCGGATGATCTCCTAGAGGCTGGCGAGCGCTCCCTTGAGGCTCGCAATAGTCTCGTCGATCACCGCATCATCATGCTCGGTCGAGATGAACCAGGCGCCGCGTTCGAGCACGCGCACACCGCGCTCGAGCAGCGCGGTGGTGAGGCGCACATAACCGGCGCGGTCGGTGGCGATGATGTCGCGATAATTGCGCGGCGCCGCCTTGAGCCCGAAGCCGACATGGAAGATCTGCGGAAAGCCGGTGACCGTCGCCGTCGCTCCTGCCGCCGCCAGCGCCGACCTGACACCCTCCATCAGGCGCGCCCCCCGCTGTTCCAGCTTTTCATAACTGCCCGGCGCCTTCAGCGCCTTCAGCGTCGCCACCGTCGCCGCCATCGCGATCGACTGCGAATTGTAAGTACCGCCATGCATCACCTTGCGGCCCGCGGCGAACTCGTCCATCAGCGCCGCCTTGCCGACGAGCCCCGCCACCGGGAAGCCGCTCGCCACCGCCTTGCCGAAGATGGTGAGATCGGGCGTGACACCGAGGCGCTGCTGCACACCGCCGGCGCTTACCCGGAAGCCGGTGATGACTTCATCGAAGATCAACACCGTGCCCACCTTGCTGCAGGCCTGGCGTACGCCTTCGAGATAGCCGGCGGCCGGGAAGATCGCGCCCGTATTGCACATCGCCGGCTCCATGATGAGAGCGGCGACGTCGCCACGGGCGAGGCGTTCCTCGACGAGATCGAGACGGTTCCACGACAGCACTTCGACGCGCTGACCGGCGAGGTCGTCCTGACCGGCCGTGCCGGACTGCGGTACGGGTGCCGCCTCCCCGCCCATGCGATCAGGCGCCGGCGCCACGCTCCACAGAACATTGTCGAGCCAGCCATGATAATGGCCCTCGAATTTCACGATCGTGCCGCGCCCGGTAATGGCGCGCGCCAGGCGCAACGCCGCCTGCACCGCCTCGCTGCCCGACGAGCTGAAGCGCACCCGCTCCGCCGAGGGCAGCATGCCGCACAATAATTCCGCCGCCTCGAATTCGACTTCGCTTTGACCGCCGAACAGGATGCCCTTGCCGAGTTGGGCCTGGACGGCCTCCACCACCGCTTGCGGCTTGTGGCCGAGGATCATCGGTCCCATGCCGAGATAATAATCGATCAGCCGGTTGCCATCGGCATCATGGAGATAAGGCCCCTCGGCATGATCGAAGACGAGCGGCGTCGGTGAGATGCCGAGCCGGAAATTGCTGCTGACGCCGCCGGGCAAGTACCGGGAGGCCAGCTGGATACGGTCGCGCGAATGCTGGAAGCTGAGAGTCACGATACTATCCCCACATGAAATCTGCCGACATTCAACATGCCTCGTCATTTCATGTCAAGAAAACTACGTTTCTTACGAAGGAACAGCAGCTCTGCGCATTTTGCCGGGTGAACCGAGTCCGGAATTTCAGCGATTCTCCCATATCATTGGCTGTTTGATCGATGAGGCGGTGACCTTCCGTCCGCATTTCACTTGACGGTCAATCCATCCTAATGAAATATATGTTTCGTCATGTGAACCATTGACAGGGAAAAACGGGGTGGGGACGGAACAGCCAGACGCGGCACCGCGGAAGTCCGAATTCGTCATCGAGGCGACGGACATCGTGAAGCGCTACGGCCATGTGCAGGCCCTGGGCGGCGCCAGCCTTCAGGTCCGCCCGGGCGAAGTCCTCGCTTTGGTGGGCGACAATGGCGCCGGCAAGTCCACTCTCGCCAAGATCATCTGCGGCGCCGTCGCCCCTGATTCCGGCACGCTGGCTTTCTGGGGCGAGCCGACGACTGTCACCTCTATTCGGCACGCCCAGGAGCTGGGCGTCGAGACAGTCTATCAGGATCTGGCGCTGGCGCCCGATCTGACCGTCGCCGAAAACATGTTTCTCGGCCGCGAGCCGATCAATCCCGGCTGGTTCGGCGGCCACCCGGCGCGCCTCGACCGCCGCCACATGCGCGCCAAGGCGGAAGAAGCGCTGCGCGGCATCGGCATCAGCACCCTCACCAGCGTCGACCGCACTGTGCGCGATCTCTCCGGCGGCCAGCGCCAGGCGATCGCCGTGGCGCGCGCCGTGATGTGGGCCAAGGCGGCGATCATCATGGATGAGCCGACCGCCGCCCTCGGCACCAGGCAGACCGGCATCGTCTACGACTCCATCCGCTCCGCCGCGACGCGCGGCCTCGCCGTCATCGTGATCTCGCACGACATTCCGAAGATGCTGAGCCTCGCCGACCGGATCGCCATCATGCGCCAGGGCCGCACCATATCGAACACCGAGGCCCGCCAGATGACTCTCACCGACGTCGTCACCTTGATGCTCGGCGGCAAGGCGACGGAAGCCGCATGAGCGAGATGACGCAGAACTCCCCGCCTCCGCCGGCGTTGCCGGGCGCCGTCCGGCGCTTCCTGACCTCGTCCCGCTCGACACCCATCGGCATGGCGCTCATCGTCATCGCCTTGATCATCATCTTCGGCGTGCTCTCGCCCAATGGCGCCTTCTTCCGCGTCAGCAACCTCACCACCATCGTTCTCAACGCCTCGGTGACGATGCTGCTGGCCGTCGGCGTGACGATGATCCTCGCCGCCGGCGAGCTCGATCTGTCGATCGGCGCCAATGTCGTGCTTTCCTCGGTGGTGGCGGCGAAGATCCTCGTCGCTTTGTCCGGCAGCTATGACGAGGTGCGCATCGGTGAATATCCGCATCTCGTGCCGGCGCTGGTGGCCGCCATCCTTGCCGGCATCGCGACCGGCGCCGCCTTCGGCGCGGTGAACGGCCTGCTCGTCACGCGCCTGCGCATCAATTCCTTCATCGTGACGCTGGGCACGCTCGGCATCGGCACGGGCCTCGCTTACGTGATCACCAACGGCACCAACGTGCCCTTCGTGCCGCGTGTCATCCAGACCGAATTCGGCATCCAGAAGCTGTTCGGCGTCGTTCCCTATCCGACGATCATCGTCCTCACTCTGTCTTTCATCCTCTGGTATGTGCTGCGCGTCACCCGCTTCGGCCTGCACACGCTGGCCATCGGCTCGTCGCGTGAGGCGGCCGAGCGCGCCGGCATCCGATCGGCCCGCCACATCTTCAAGCTCTTCGTCCTCGTCGGCGCCCTTGCCGGCGTCGCCGCCGCGCTCGATCTGGCGCGCTTCGCCACCACCAATATCGGCGGCCACCAGACCACCGCGCTCGCCGCCATCGCCGCCGTCGTGATCGGCGGCACCAGCCTGTTCGGCGGGCGCGCCACCATCGCCGGCTCCATGGTCGCATCCCTCATTCCGGTAGTGCTCGGCACCGGGCTGGTGATCCTCGGCGTGCCATCCTTCTACCAGCTCATCGTCGTCGGCGTGATCCTGATCATCGCCGTCTATATCGATCAGCAGAGACGGGAAAAGCTCAATTAGCATGCCCCGAAAAGTTGCAGACTTTTCGGACTAAGGCATGCGCTGAAAAGACGGAGCCGCAAGCCGCGACGCCCGGCTGGCCCCGTACGGTAATGGCGTTTAGACAGGGAGGTTAGACAGATGACTATGAAGATGAAGTGCCTTGCTCTTGCCTTTGGCCTCTCGACGGCTTTGGCGTCGGGATCGGCCTTCGCCGCGGGTGAGAAGATCGAATTCGTCGCCGGCATCGTCGGCATTCCCTTCTACACGTCAATGGAATGCGGCGCCCGCGATGCCGCCAAGGAGCTCGGCGTCGAGCTGAACTGGGCCGGCCCGCCGCAATGGGACCTCGCCTTGCAGATGCCGATCCTGCAGGCTTCGATCGAGCGCGGGCCGAACGGCCTGGTCCTCGCGCCCACCGATCCCAATGCGCTGGTCAGCATCGTCGAGGATCTCGTCACCAACAAGAAGATCCCGGTGGTGACCGTCGACGGCAGTCTGTCGAAGCCAGTCGACCTGCAGAATATCCGCACCGACAATATCGCCGCCGGCGGTCTGGCCGCCGAAGCGATGGCGAAGTCGATCGGCGGCGCCGGCACCGTCCTCGTCGTCGGCCTCGACCCGGGCGTCACCGGCAATGAGGAGCGCGTCTCGGGCTTCACCAAGGTGCTCAAGGAGAAATATCCGGACATCAAGGTGCTGCCGACCGAATATCCAGGCACCGACCAGAACAAGGCCGCCGAGATCGTCTCGGCCGCGCTGCAGGCCAATCCGGACCTGAAAGGCATCTACACCACGCATTCCAACGCCGCCGTCGGCACGTCTTCGGCGGTCATCGGTGCCGGCCAGCAGGGCAAGGTGAAGATTATCGCCTACGATGCGGATCCCGGCCAGGTGCGCGACCTCAAGGCCGGCGTCTATGACGCGCTCGTCGTCCAGTCGCCCTATCTCGAGGGCTACGACTCGGTCACGCTGGTGACCAAGATCCTGCGCGGCGAGATCGATCCGGCCAAGCTCGAGGACGTCACCCATCCGCCGATGGTCGTCGCCACGCGCGAGAATATCGACTCCCCGGAGGTCAAGAAGAACCTCTATGTCGATGCCTGCTCGAATTAGTCTGTGACAAGGCCGCTGGCGGGTTCACTCACCCGCCGGCGCCGCATCATCGAGGTCAGTATCCATATGTCCGCTCAACAGGACCGCGTCGCCATCGTCACCGGTGCCGGCACCGGCATCGGCCAGGCCATCGCTTTGGCGCTCGCCGAGAAAGGCCAGCGCGTCGTCATCACCGGCAGACGCGCCGAGCCTTTGCAGAACACTGTCGCCCGCGCGCCACAGCCCGGCCGGATCGTTGCCATGGCCGGCGACATCACCGATGCGGCCGATCGCGCCCGCATCGCCGCCGACACGATCCGTCAATTCGGCCGCATCGATATCCTGGTGAACAATGCCGGGGTCTCGTCGATCGCACCATTGCTGTCTTCGACCGAAGAGGAATGGCGCCGCGTCATGGCGACCAATGTCGACGCCGCCTTCTTCATGGCGCAAGCCGTGCTGCCGTCCATGCGCGAGCGCCAATGGGGCCGCATCGTCAATATCGGCTCCGTCTATGGCGTGCTCGGGCTGAACGCCGCCCTTTACGAGACCTTCACCGAGGATCCGCAATATGGGCCCAAGCGCCAGCCCGCTTATCACACCTCCAAAGGCGCCATGCTCAATCTGACCCGCGACCTCGCCATCGCCGTCGCCAAATGGAAGGTGACCGTCAACACCGTCAGCCCCGGCATGATCATCACCGACCAGTCGCGTGGCCTCCTCTCCGACGAGGTGAAGCGCAAATTGCCCGAGATGACGCCGCTCGGCCGTTTCGGCGAGCCGATGGAGATCGCTTATGCGGTCCGCTTCCTTGCTTCCGATGAAGCCGCCTTCATCACCGGCGAGGAATTGCGCGTCGATGGCGGCTGGACCATTTGGTGATCCAGCAACTCTAAGATTTAAGCGGGTTCGTCTTCCTGGATCTTCTGCCGGGCCGTCATCGCCGCCCGCAGCACCGCTTCGACGCGCGGATTCTGCTCCATGAACTTGACCACGTCGGCGGCGTCGAGCACCAGGAGCTCGGAGGTGCGCCGCGCGATCACCGTCGCCATCCGTTTGACCCGGCCCAGCACCGCGACCTCGCCGAAAAAGTCGCCCTCCTGAAGCGCGACCGACTGATGCGGCAGCACCACCTCCACCTCGCCCGACGCGATGAAGTACATGCTGTCGCCTTCATCGCCCTTGCGGATGATGATCGTGTTGGGCGGGAATTTGCGCGCCCGGAGCAGGCTGACGAGCTCGGCCAGAGCGGCGCCGTCGAGACCGGTGAAAGCCGGCACCCGCGCCACCATGCCGTAATTGACGATGAAGTCGCGCCGGCGGATTTCGGCCAGGAAGCCGGTGGCGATGATGGCGACCGGCAAGGCGAAGAAGATGAGCCCGCCCAGCATCACGAAGCCGGTGAACAATTTTCCCCAGGCCGTGATCGGAACCACATCGCCATAACCGACGGTCACCACGGTGACGACCGCCCAGTACATGGCGGCGGGAATGCTGCCGAAGCTCGTCGGCTGCACATCATGCTCGATGAGATACATGCCGGTCGCCGCGACCAGGAGCAGCCCCAGCCCGATGAGGCCCGCCGCCATCAGCGGGCGCCATTCATTGGTGAGCACCCGTCCGACCGTGGCGAGCGCCGGCGAATAACGCGCCAGGCGGAAGAAGCGCAGCACCTGGAAAATGAGCATGGCGCCCTGCGCCTGCGGCCGCAGCGCCAGCAGGAAAAGCGGCACCAGCCCCGCCGCGTCGAGCAGCATCAGCGGGCTCGTGACATAAGCGATCAGCCCGCGCCCATTCGCTCCGCCGAAGACCGGATGCTCGGCCGCCGTCCACAGACGCGCGGCATATTCGAGGAGGAAGAACAGGCCGCAGACGAGTTCACCCAGCCATAGCCCCTCCAGTTCGTCGGGATCGAGCCCTGGTACCGTCGAGCTGACGGCGCCCGCCACGCTGGCCAGGATGATCAGGATCGATGCGCGTTCGAACCACAGCGCCAGCCTGTCGCGCTTGATGCCGGGCTCGATGATCTCATATGCCCTGCGCCGGGCCGAGACCTGGGCCATGCGTCGTTCCTTTCGGCCGCGATTTCCAGATCCCGGCCGACAGGATCATACATCGAAAAGGATCAGGCCGCGACGGCGTTCCGGATGGCCTCGAGCGCCGCTTCGGCCTTGGATGCGTCGGGGCCGCCGGCCTGCGCCATGTCGGGCCGTCCGCCGCCGCCTTTGCCGCCCAGCACTTCCGAGCCGATGCGCACCAGATCGACGGCGTTGAAGCGCTTGGTCAGATCGTCGGTGACGCCGACGATGAGACCGGCCCTGCCCTCGTCATTGAGGCCGACCAGCGCCACGACGCCCGAGCCGAGCTTGGCCTTGCCGTCATCGACGAGACCTTTCATGTCCTTGGGATTGATGCCCTTGATCACCCGCGCCATCAGCTTGACGCCGCCGGCCTCGCTGATGCCATCATCGCCCTTGGCCGCGCCGCCGCCGAGCGCCAGCTGCTTCTTGGCCTCGGCAAGCTCGCGCTCGAGCTTCTTGCGCTCGTCCATGAGCGTTTCGATGCGCTGCACGACATCGGCCGGCGTCACCCGCAGCACCGAGGCCGCCGCGTGGATGCGCTTGTCCTGGGTGTCGAGATAGCGCTTGGCCGCTTCGCCGGCGAGCGCCTCGATGCGGCGCACGCCCGCCGCGGAAGCGCTTTCCGAGATGACCTTGATCAGGCCGATATCGCCGGTGCGCGCCGCATGGGTGCCGCCGCACAGCTCGAGCGAATAGATGCGGCGATTGCCTTCCGGCCTGATCCCCATCGACACGACGCGGACCTCGTCGCCATATTTCTCGCCGAACAGCGCCATGGCGCCTTCCGCGATCGCCTCGTCGACGCTCATCAGCCGCGTCGTCACCGCATCATTCTGCAGTACGATCGCATTCGCCATCGCCTCGACCTGGGCAATCTCTTCCGCCGTCATCGCCTTATTGTGCGAGTAATCGAAACGCAGGCGGTCCGGCTCGACGAGCGAGCCTTTCTGCGCCACATGCGAGCCCAGCGTCTCGCGCAGCGCCTCATGCAGGAGATGCGTCGCCGAATGATGCTGGCGGTTGCCCGAACGGCGCGCATGGTCGACATCGAGCTCGACCGCATCGCCGGCCTTGAACTGGCCCTTCTCGACCACGCCCTGGTGGATGAAGAGATCGCCGACGCGCTTCTGCGTGTCGGTGACGCGGAACAGCGCGCCGGCCGCGGTACGGATCACGCCGTGATCGCCGGTCTGGCCGCCCGATTCGCCATAGAACGGCGTCTGGTTGACGATGATCGCCCCTTTTGCCCCGGACTTGAGCTCGGATATCTCCTTGCCCTCGGCAATGATGGCCTTGATCACGCCTTCCGCCTGCTCGGTGTCGTAGCCGAGGAATTCCGTCGCCCCGACACGCTCACGGATGTCGAACCAGATCGTATCGGTCTTGGCCTCGCCGGTGCCTTTCCAGGCCTGGCGCGCATCCTCGCGCTGCTTCGTCATCGCCTTGTCGAAAGCTTGCGTGTCGACCGCGATGCCGCGCGGCTTCAGCGCGTCCTGCGTCAGGTCGAGCGGGAAGCCATAAGTGTCATAGAGCTTGAAGGCGGTATCGCCGGAAAACACATGGCCCTTGTCGAGGGCAGCGGATTCTTCATCGAGAATGCGCAAGCCCCGCTCCAGCGTCTTGCGGAAACGCGACTCCTCGAGCTTGAGCGTCTCTTCGATCAGCGCCTCGGCGCGGCCGAGCTCAGGGTAAGCGCCGCCCATCTCGCGCACCAGCGCCGGCACCAGCTTCCACATCAAGGGTTCCTTGACGCCCAGCAATTCGGCATGGCGCATGGCGCGCCGCATGATCCGGCGCAGCACATAGCCGCGGCCTTCATTGGAGGGCAGAACACCGTCGGCGATAAGGAAGGACGACGCGCGCAGGTGATCGGCGATCACCCGGTTCGACGCCTTGTATTTGCCGTCCGCCGGTACATTCGTCTCCTCGACGATCGCCGCGATCAGCGAGCGGAACAGGTCGGTCTCGTAATTGTCATGCGTGCCCTGCAGCACCGCCGAGATGCGCTCGAGCCCCATGCCGGTGTCGATCGACGGGCGCGGCAGATTGATGCGCTCCTCCTTCGTCACCTGCTCATATTGCATGAAGACAAGATTCCAGATCTCGATGAAGCGGTCGCCATCGGCGTCGGCCGAGCCCGGAGGGCCGCCCGGGATCTTGTCGCCATGGTCGAAGAAGATCTCCGAGCACGGGCCGCAGGGGCCAGTATCGCCCATCGCCCAGAAATTGTCCGAAGTCGGGATGCGGATGATGCGGCTCTCGGGCAGGCCGGCGATCTTCTTCCACAGGCCGAAGGCTTCATCGTCCTCGGAATAGACGGTGACGGTCAGCCGGTCCTTGATGAGGCCGTAATCCTTGGTGACCAGCGTCCAGGCCCATTCGATCGCGTCCGGCTTGAAATAGTCGCCGAAGGAGAAGTTGCCGAGCATCTCGAAGAAGGTGTGATGGCGCGCCGTATAGCCGACATTGTCGAGGTCGTTGTGCTTGCCGCCGGCGCGCACGCATTTCTGCGCCGTCGTGGCGCGGCTATAGGGGCGCTTCTCGGCGCCGGTGAACACATTCTTGAACTGCACCATGCCGGAATTGGCGAACATCAGCGTCGGATCGTTGCGCGGCACGAGCGGCGAAGAGGCCACCACCTCATGCCCCTGCTTCCGGAAGAAATCGAGGAAGGTGGAGCGGATCTGCGCAAGGCCGGTCATGGGAATAGGTCCAGGTTGAATTGGGGTGCGCTGTTTTAAGGATTGCGCGCCGCCCTGTCTACCGAGACATGGTCCTTGAGGCCTGATTTTGAAGGATTCTTCATGCCGAAAAGGCGCCCTCCCGGGGCAAGGAGGACGCCATCGGTGTGAGGCTCACACCAGTAACCGGCCTGGGGAAGTGGGGGGAGGCCGGAAGTCCAGTGCATGATCCGGAGAAGTGGGCTGCGGTTTTCCGAAATCATGCGCCAAAGTTGAGGAGTCTCAGTCGTCGGCATCCTCGGCCGAGGCATTGGTGATCTTGGCCGCGATCAGCCCGGCATTGGCCCGGATCGCCGCCTCGATGGCCGCGGCCACGTCGGGATTCTGCTTGAGGAATGTTTTGGCGTTCTCACGCCCCTGCCCGATACGCTCACCATTATAGGAGTACCAGGAGCCCGATTTTTCGACGATGCCGGCGGTGACGCCGAGATCGACGAGTTCGCCGACCTTGGAGATGCCCTCGCCATACATGATGTCGAATTCGACCTGCTTGAAGGGCGGCGCCACCTTGTTCTTGACCACTTTGACGCGGGTCTGGTTGCCGACCACGTCCTCACGTTCCTTGATGGCGCCGATGCGGCGGATATCGAGGCGTACGGAAGCGTAGAATTTGAGCGCATTGCCGCCAGTGGTGGTTTCCGGCGAGCCGAACATGACGCCGATCTTCATGCGGATCTGGTTGATGAAGACGACCATGCAGTTCGACTTGGAGATCGAAGCGGTGAGCTTGCGCAGCGCCTGGCTCATCAGGCGGGCCTGGAGGCCTGGCAGTGAATCGCCCATTTCACCTTCGAGCTCGGCGCGCGGCGTCAGCGCCGCGACGGAGTCAATCACCAGCACTTCGATGGCGCCGGAGCGCACCAGCGTGTCGGCGATTTCGAGCGCCTGCTCGCCGGTATCGGGCTGCGAGATCAGGAGGTCGTCGACATTGACGCCGAGCTTGCGGGCATAGACCGGATCGAGCGCATGTTCGGCATCGACAAAGGCGCAGATGCCGCCCAGCTTCTGGCACTCGGCCACTGTCTGCAGCGCCAGCGTCGTCTTGCCTGAGGATTCAGGCCCGTAGATTTCGATGACGCGCCCCCTGGGCAGGCCGCCGATGCCGAGCGCGATGTCGAGGCCGAGCGAGCCGGTCGAGATCGCCGAGATATCCAGCGCCTGGCTGGAGCCCAGCTTCATGATCGAACCCTTGCCGAAAGCGCGTTCGATCTGGCTCAACGCCGCATCCAGAGCCTTGCCCTTATCCATGCCTGTATCAACCACCTTAAGATTCGCTTGCCCCATCGTCGCGCTCCTTATTTCACAAGGGTTACGCCGGTGCAAATGAGTCTCGGACAGCGGCGATGTCCGCAATATGTACATTTTTTGTTCTCATAGCAAGCGTTTCTTTAAATCTTTGATTTTTATTGTTCTTATTTACGAAGGACGGAACTTGATGAGAACGAATATGGAATCGAATGGAAATCCGCGACGGTGCGGCTGAACGGGAAGGCGACAAGCGGTTAAGGCCGGGCTCCCCGCCCGAGCGAACACTTTCCAACAGGGCGCCCGCCCCATTCTTTATACTGGACGGTCGTACAAGAACATACCAGGAATCACCTGGACTCCTTTTCCCCGGCCAAAGAAACATAGCTGGAACGGCAATGCTTGAAATCCGAATAAATTGACCAAGAGATCAAAGCCAAATCCCGCGAGCCACCACAAACAAAACCTCACACGATCTAACGGAATGAAGTAAAACCACAAAACCTATATTTATCAGATTTATTGAGGACTATATTTGCCGGCCATCGACAAAACCGAACATCAAGGCCAGTTGGGATGGCGGATACATGGTCTGTCCCAAATCCGCACAATACCCGGCATATGCCGGGGCCCCGGCAGCAAGTCTGCCCGGCTTTATGACTTCTGTTCATGAGAGGTGTCCTGAAGCCGCAGCGTACTTCCGGCTCTCCGGCACATGCTCTAGAAGAATGCGCCTCACTTGGAGCGCATGATGAACAAGCCTGAAGCACCGACTTCCCTCAGCCGCGATGTCGCGGCCTTCTTCGCCGAACTGGGACTTCCCGCCGAAAGCCTCTCCCAAGGCAGCACCGAAATCCGTTCGCCGATCAATGGCGAGATCATCGCCCGCGTGCGCTTCGCCGATGCGGCGGAAGCCAAGGCGGCGATCGGCCGCTCGGCCGAAGCCTTCCGGCAATGGCGGGTCGTCCCCGCCCCGGTGCGCGGCGAGCTGATCCGCCAGCTCGGTAACGAACTGCGCGCCGCCAAGGAGGGCCTGGGCCGCCTCGTCACCATCGAGACCGGCAAGATCCTCTCCGAGGGCCTGGGCGAAGTGCAGGAGATGATCGACATCTGCGATTTCGCCGTCGGCCTGTCGCGTCAGCTTTACGGCCTCACCATGGTGAGCGAGCGCGCCGACCACCGCCTGATGGAGCAGTGGCATCCGCTCGGCCCCACCGGCGTCATCACCGCCTTCAACTTCCCCGTTGCGGTCTGGTCGTGGAACGCGGCTTTGGCGCTCGTCTGCGGCAATCCGGTGATCTGGAAGCCGTCGGAGAAGACGCCGCTCACCGCCATGGCGACGACCGCCCTCTTCCGCCGCGCCGCGGCGCGGCTCGACAATATCCCGGCCGATCTCGTCACCCTCCTCATCGGCGGGCGCGATGTCGGCGAAGTGCTCGTCGATGATCCGCGCGTGGCGCTCGTCTCCGCCACCGGCTCCACCGGCATGGGCCGCATCGTGGGCGAGCGTCTCGCCCGTCGCTTCGGCCGTGCCATTCTCGAGCTTGGCGGCAACAACGCCGCCATTCTCTGCCCGTCGGCCGATCTCGACCTCGCTTTGCGCGCCACCGCTTTCTCCGCCATCGGCACTGCCGGCCAGCGCTGCACGTCGCTGCGCCGCATCATCGTGCATGGGAGCGTCTATGACAGCTTCGTGCCGCGCCTGAAGAAGGTCTACGACACGGTGACGATCGGCAATCCGATCGACGGCTCGACGCTGGTCGGCCCGCTGATCGATAAGCGCAGCTACGAGGCGATGCAGAAGGCGCTCGAGGCCGCGGCTCAGGCCGGCGGCAAGGTGCATGGCGGCAAGCGCGTCAAAGGTCCCGGCGGCGATGACGCATATTATGTCTCGCCGGCGCTGGTCGAGATGCCGGCCCAGACCGGCCCCGTGCTCAACGAGACCTTCGCGCCCATTCTCTATGTGCTGCGCTACGAGAATTTCGACGAGGCGCTGGCGCTCCATAATGGCGTGCCGCAGGGACTCTCCTCGGCGATCTTCACCACCGACCTGCGCGAATCCGAGCGCTTCCTGTCGGCCTCGGGTTCCGATTGCGGCCTGGCGAATGTGAATATGGGCTCCTCGGGCGCCGAGATCGGCGGTGCCTTCGGCGGCGAGAAGGAAACCGGCGGTGGCCGTGAATCCGGCTCGGATGCCTGGAAGGCCTATATGCGGCGCGTCACCAGCGCCATCAATTTCGGCCACGCGCTGCCGCTGGCGCAGGGCGTGAAGTTCGACATCTGAACCAGGAACAATCCCGCCAGGCCTCAAGGGCTTGGCGGGACTCACAACAAACAAATCAACACGCCGGGGAGACGGACATGACGGAGAGAAGCGGCGGCCAGATTCTGGTCGACCAGTTGCTGGCGCAAGGGGTGGAGCGGCTCGCTTGCGTGCCCGGCGAAAGCTATCTGGCGGTGCTCGACGCGCTGCATGACGCCAAGATCGACGTCCTCGTCTGCCGCAATGAAGGCGGTGCTGCGATGATGGCGGAAGCCTATGGCAAGCTCACCGGCCGGCCCGGCATCTGCTTCGTCACCCGTGGCCCCGGCGCCACCAATGCCAGCCACGGCATCCATATCGCCGCCCAGGATTCGACCCCGATGATCCTCTTCATCGGCCAGGTCGAGCGCGCCATGCGCGAGCGCGAGGCTTTCCAGGAGGTCGATTACAAAGCCTTCTTCGGCTCGATGGCGAAATGGGTGGTTGAGGTCGAAAGCGCCGCCCGCTTGCCGGAGCTCGTGGCGCGCGCCTTCCGCGTCGCCTGCCAGGGCCGCCCCGGCCCCGTCGTCATCGCGCTCCCCGAAGACGTGCTGACCGAAATGGCCAATGTTCCGGATGCGCCCAAGGTGGTCCCGGCCGAATCCGCCCCCACCCCTCAGGATATGAACCGCTTCGCCGATCTCCTGCGCCAGGCGAAGAAGCCGCTCTTCATTCTCGGCGGCTCGCGCTGGAGCCCTGAAGCGCAGAAGTCGCTCATCGGCTTCGCCGAGAAATTCGGTGTCGGCATCACCACCTCCTTCCGCCGCGCCCATCTGTTTCCCTCCGATCATCCCAATTATGTCGGCGATGTCGGCATCGGCCCCAACCCGAAGCTCGCCGCCAGGGTGAAGGAAGCCGACCTCCTGGTGCTCATCGGCGCCCGCATGTCGGAAATGCCGTCTTCGTCCTATTCGCTGATCGACATTCCCAATCCGCGCCAGACCCTCGTCCATATTCATCCGGGGGCGGAGGAACTGGGCCGCGTCTACCAGCCGGCCCTCGCCATCCAGGCCTCGCCCAATGCTTTCTGTGCAAGCCTGGCCGATCTGGCGCAGCCCAATGACCGGCCCTGGACGGATGCGACGCGTGTGGCCCGACAGGACTTCCTCGACTGGACCGACACACCGGTAAAGCTGCCCGGCAAGTTCCAATATGGCGAGGCCATGAAGTGGCTGCGCGAACGCTTGCCGGCCGATGCGATCATCACCAACGGCGCCGGCAACTACGCCATCTGGATTCACCGCTATTACCGCTTCCGCCAGTTCGGCACGCAACTGGCGCCAACTTCGGGCTCGATGGGATATGGCGTCCCGGCCGCGGTGATGGCCAAGCGCCAGCGCCCCGACTCACCCGTAGTCTGCTTCGCCGGCGACGGCTGCTTCATGATGAACGGCCAGGAATTCGCCACCGCCGTCCAATACGGCATTCCACTCATTGTGGTTGTGCTCGACAACTCGATGTACGGCACCATCCGCATGCATCAGGAGCGCGAATATCCGGGGCGCGTCTCGGCCACCTTGCTGAAGAACCCCAATTTCGCCGACTATGCCAAGGCCTTTGGCGGCCATGGCGAGCGGGTCGAGAAGACGGAAGACTTCGCGCCGGCTTTCGAGCGCGCCGTCCAGTCGGGCAAGCCCGCGATCATCCACTGCATCGTCGATCCCGAGGCGATCACCCCTGCCCGCACGCTGAGCCAGATCCGCGATGATGCGGTGAAGGCGGGGAAGTAGCCGCTCCCCTGATCGTTATGGCCGCCCTCGCGGCGGCCATTTCGTTTCTGCGCCGCCACACCCACTCTTCACAGCGGCCCTTGCTCCGGCCATGACGAGCTGGGAGATTCAATAGCGCCGGCCCACCGTCATCGCGGCGCGGAAGTTTTCGTCGCTGTCGAAAAACATGGCTTCGGGTCCCGCACCCGTCGCATCGAAGAAGCGCGCGACGAAGCAGCGGAAGGCGGCGCACAGCGCGATGTCGCAGATCTGCTGGTCACTGAAGCCCGCCTGGCGCAGCCGGTCGATATCGGCCTCGGTGATCTCGGACGCCTTGCGCGCGACCTTCTCGGCATAGGCCAGCATCTCGACATCCCTGGGCGAAAGCCCGGCGGAGCGGAAATCGCGCTGCACCGCCAGCACCTTCTCCTTGGAACCCAGATCATCGATCAGCTGCTTGCCATAGACATAGGAGCAATAGGTGGACGGCACTTCCTTGGCGGCGACGAGCGTGATCAGCCGCCAGTCCCGGGGGCTCAGCGAGAAGCCGCCGCGCACCTTTTCGATGAAATCGATATAGATCGGCAGGAGATCCGGCCGCGCCGTGAAGCAGCTATAGGCCTCCATCACGAAACCGTTCTGCGCCTTGAGCTTGCTGTAGATCTCGGCGACCTTGCCGGTCGCCTCCTCTTCCCCGATGGTCTGCAGGAACATGCCCGTCCTCCATGATGAGCGAAACGGGTCTTCTATCGGCGCCTTTCCGCAACGCAAGGCAAATCCGGCTTCTCTTCGCTGCCGACATCTATTGTTTTCTCTACGCGCCGGTCCGATCGGACAGCCCGTTATCGGCACACCTGCAACTAAATTTGCTGCCGCGCATTCATGGCGAAGATGATCTCATCGACCAGCTCAGCCGGCCCGAAGATCGAAAGGCCGACATAGGTTTCCGATTCGACTTTCAGGATTTCGCCACTGAGACTCACCGAGAACCCAGCCAGCTCTTGCGACCCTGCGACAGCCCAGTCGGATGACAAATGGACTGCGCCCAGAGATATCAGAGTCGCGACGAGACGAGCCTTCAGCTCTTCGTCATACTCCTTCCCGAGCATTATGGTCTTTGCCACACCGGTCATATGCAGTGGCCCATCAACACGAAAGGCGGCAATCTCGCGACTGCCGCCCTCATAACACCGCTCCCCGGCGCAGGCTATTCAACCTCCGCCGCCGTATTGTTGCCCCCGGACCACAATGTGGTAATTACAACAGTGACCCAAAATGAAACTGATTCGCAAGGGTCAAGTTAAAATTTGGACAGGAAATGAGGGGGCCCCGCCTCACCGCCACTTATAGGTGAGGAACATGCCGGTGAAGAACTGGTCGTCGGAGCCCTCGTCCTTGACGATCGGGCTGTCGGCGGCGTCGCCGAGCAGCTTCTTATACTGAACCCGACCGGAGACGCCGATCGCCTCGGTGACCATGTAATCGAGCCCGAGCGTGATCCCGATATCCTTGAAGCCGGCATCGGCCTCATAGCGGTCATAGCCGCTCCGCAGCGCCTGCGAGCCCGAGACGCCGAAGAACGTCTCCATATAATTGCTGTCCGCCCAGCTGGCCGAGGCTTCGACGCTCGTCCGCACCGAGTCGGATAGCGGCACCGCCACGCCGGTCGACATCTCCGCCAGCATGCCCTCGTGGCCGCCGCCGACATCCTGGGTAACGGTCATCGCCGCCGACCAGATGCCGAGCTCGTATTTCAGGAAGCCGCCGAGCTCGATCGAATCATCGACATCGCCCAGCCCATCCAGCGCGTTATTGTCGTCCTCGTCACGCCCGCCGCTATAGCGGGCGATGGGGCCGGCCTTCAGCCCTTCATAATTCAGAAGGTTGGCGCCGAGCGACATGCCTTCGATGAAGATGAAGTCGTCATAAACGATGGAAGCGAACGGAAAAGGCTGGAATTCATAGTCGTCCGAGCCTTCATAATCGGGTGCATAGGCGCCGCCGCCCCCGATCACCACGCTCCATTTGCTCTGAGTTGACGCAGTGTCAGGCTCATCGGCCGCCTTGGCGCCCGCAACATTCATGGCGATTCCGGCGGCGCTTGCCATGATTATGAGCCAATTTGAAGTAACAGCTGGTGCCAGGGATTTCTTGCAGGCGACGCGGGAAGGCATGGACGCTCCTATGTACAACGGAGTGTCTGTCTAGCCGGCAATCCTGGCAGGAGAGTTTCGAGCGGGTTTCGTTATGTTGCAGATTATTACCACAAGGGCGTCGCGACGCGCTTCCCAGGAGGCGTGCGCGCAATGATAAAACAGACCAAGCCTCACGTGCTGATCGTCGATGACGACCAGCAGATCCGCACCATGCTGGCGCGCTTTCTGGGCGAGCACGGCATGCGGGTGACCCAGGCCTCTGAAGGCATCAGCATGTTCAAGGTCATGGAAACCGGCCGTTTCGACGTCATCGTGCTCGATGTGATGATGCCGGGCGAGGACGGCTTCACGCTCTGCCGCAAGCTGCGCGCCGAGAGCGCCATCCCGCTCATCCTGCTCACCGCCCGCAACAGCGAGACCGACCGCATCGTCGGCCTCGAGCTCGGCGCCGACGATTATGTGACAAAACCCTTCAACCCGCGCGAGCTTCTCGCCCGCATCCGCGCTCTGCTGCGCCGGGCCAACGCCCAGCCGCAGGCGGTGCAGCGGCTCGCCAGCGCCACCTATCAGTTCGCCGGCTGGACTCTCGACACCAGCCGCCGCTCGCTCCTCTCGCCACAAGGCGTGCTCACCGATCTGACCACCGGCGAATTCGACCTCCTGGTCGCCTTTGTCGAGCATCCGCAGCGCGTCCTCAACCGCGACCAGCTTCTCGACCTGGCGCGCGGCCGCGTGAGCCTCGCCTTCGACCGCAGTATCGACGTCCAGGTCAGCCGGCTGCGCCGCAAGATCGAAACCGATCCTAACGCACCGGCGCTCATCAAGACGGTGCGCAATGGCGGCTATTTCTTCACCGCCCTGGTCATCTCGGCGGGCCAGGTCGCCCTGCCGTGAAGATTCCGATCTGGTCCAGGCTCCGGCTCGCCCCGCGTCTCGCCATTCTGATCGTGGCGACGACGCTCGCGGTGCAGAGTCAGGGCGCCTTTCTCTATTACATATTTCCGCCGCCCGGTTACCTGATCGTCGACCAGGCCTGGCTCGCGGAAGCGGCCCGCGATGCGCGCAACATCGCCGAAGCCGTGCCGGCGGGCGACCGGCTGCCGGCCCTCACCGGCTCCGGACTCACAAAGTGGCTGACTTTCGACGTGGCGCCGGAAGCACCGAATTACTCGCGCGAAGATGGGCCGACCAGGCTCGAACGCGAGGTGAAGACCTCGCTGATCGGGAAGCTCGGCCTCGCCGCCCCGGACGTCATGGTCAAGACCGAGGACTTCGAGGAACAGGCGGTCAAGACCAATGTCGCGGTGATCACCGAGATCCCGACCGCCATGGACACCGAGACGTTGGTCTCGCGCGACAGCCTCGTCGTCGCCGACCTGCGGATAGCCCTCCGTCTCAAGGACGGCAGCTGGCTCCTGATCGGCCCGAGCGAAACCGGCGTTTCATCGTTGCATTATCTGCGCAACATACTTGACTTGATCGGCGCGCTGTTCTTCGTCGCCGCCTTCTCGATCTGGATGGCGCGCAGCATCGTCAAGCCTTTGACCCAGCTCGCCACCGCGGCGGAACGGCTCGGCCGCGAGCGTGAGCCCACGCCGATCAGCGGCATGAAGCTCCCCGAATATGCCGCCATCGCCACCACCTTCAACGAGATGCAGACGCGCCTCAAGAAGTTCGTCGACGAACGCATGCAGATGCTGGCCGCCATCTCGCATGATCTGCGCACGCCGCTGACCCGGCTGCGCCTCTATGCCGAATGCGTCAAGGACGAGCAGCAGCGCGCCCAGATACTTTCCGACATCTCCGACATGGAAACGATGGTTTCGACTTCGCTCACCTTCATGAGCGACGAGATCCATCGCGAGCCCTATAACGCCGTCGATATCGCGAGCCTTATCATCAGTATTACCGACAATTTCGCCGATGAGGGCCGCAACGTGACCTACACCGGGCCCGACCATGCGCAGCTCTCCTGCCGGCCGGTGGCGCTCCGGCGCGCCTTCACCAACCTCATCGACAATGGCTGCAAATATGGCGGCGAGGTATCAGTCTCGCTTTTGGACGCATCGAGCGGCCTCGTCATCGACTTCCGCGACAACGGGCCGGGCATTCCCGCCGATCAGGCCGAGCGCGCTTTCGCCCCCTTCCAGCGCCTCGAAGCCTCGCGCAACCGCGAGACCGGCGGCACCGGCCTTGGCCTCACCATCGCCCGCGATGTGATCTTGGGGCATGGCGGTGACATCAAGCTCATCCACGATGCGCAAGGCTTCCGGGTGCGCGTCGAGCTCCCGCGACCCCGGGAATAGGCCCCTCTTCGACTTCCAGGCTTCCCATACGTTAGCTTCTGTGGTTAATTGCCCTTGGGGCAAAAATAAAACACGGGAGGGGTCGACTATGGCGAGAAAAGCAAAAGCGAAACAAACGGGCGCGAAAGATAAGAAGGCAAAGTCCAAGAAGGCGAAACCATCGCCAAAGAAGGCGGCCAAGCGCGCCCCAATACAACCGGCAATCAAAAAAGCGGCGGCTCCCGCAAAACGTCGCGCCGTACCGTTGGACCCACAGCTCCAGGAAAGGGTCCAGCGATCGTTGCGCGCATGCATGCGGAGCCTGACCACGCATGGCGATTATGGCATGGAGGACGGACCCGGCACCTGGGAGATGAGCAATCAAAAATGGGAGGAAGTGCTCACCTGCGTCTGCCGCAGGATCGGGTTGGCCTACAGCGTTCCCCTCCTGAATGATACCAAGAACGAAAACTTCTCGGACATCATCGGCATATTGGCCCGCAGAGTGCGAGGTTAGCGACATGCTGCACAAACTCTCCAAGCTCACCGCAGTTTCGCTTCTCCTGCTCGGCGGTTTGACGACGGCCGCCCATTCCGATGCCGCGAGCTTCCTGCCGCTGGCCAAGATATGTGTCGCATCGGGCGGCCAGTCCTATGTCGATCGGCACAAGCTCATGAACTGGGCCGTGAGCAATTCCTGGAATGACCACGTCATCCCCCATGATCTATGGGATCTGAATGACGATGGAGATCTCGTCTACGCCGAGAAGCTCGCGGTTCTCACAAATCTAAGCGCGCAGGAAATATGTAAAAGCGGCAAATGCCGGGAAGGCGACATCCAGGCCATTGAAGCGATGCAGAGGAGCTTTAACGAGGGGCTGGATTCCGGCGTCCAGAAAAAATTTACGGTGCTCGCGTCAAACGGCGCACCGGACACTCAGTGGAATGACCGCGACTATATCTCGAAGCGGCGCCTCATCTTCGACTACAAGAATGCCAAGCTGCGCATAGCTTGCCTGGCTGAGTACAAGGCCGAAGAACCGCTATATGAGTTGCCCGCGGATGACGAGGATGAAGACCTGTCCGGCGTCAGGGTCTCGCTTGGCCGGGAAGACCTGGGGACGCCGCGCGAAAAGCTTCGAACCGTGGTTCCCGCCAAATTCTCGGTGACGCAGGACATTCAGAACGACGGATGGTCATGGGCCGTCGAGGGTTATGCCGGTTATCGATTTGATTGGGAAACGCAGAAATCATCCGGAAGTGTCATTCCGTTCGTTCACGTCGTGCAGAAAACGAGCAACGACAATGACGACGACATCGACAAGCTAGGCGTCGGCTTGGACACATTTTTCTACCGCGCCGCCGTCGGCGATTTTCAGGCAGGTGTGGAATATCTGACCGACAGCAAGGCCGAGCTGGACATACTCACCGGCCAGCTGACCTGGTTTTATTATGTCCCCGGTTTGCATCTGGGGCTTTACGAAGACCTCGGCGACAGCGGGGTACAGGTGAAGATCACACCGCGATTGACGCTCCACGGCGGCAGGGTATTCGATCGTGGCAGCCACGAGGAGATCGCGTCGAACGCCGATTATCTTCGCGGTGGTCCGGGGCTCAGGGTCCAGTTCCGCGGAGAGGAAAACACCTCGATGGAAGACTTCGAGTTCTCCACCGATGCGAAATACCTGTTTGGCATAGCCGGCGATAACAACGACTATTATCGGCTCGAATCGGCGCTCAATTATTTCTTCCCCGGACAGGACAATTTCTCGCTTGGCCTGACATACACCTATGGCTACCAGGACGACACGCTGGAGAAGGAGAACCTGGTGGAGGCGGTGCTCGGCGCGCGCTTCTGATCAGCGCATGTCCGCTCGCCGGATGACATCCGGCTTGAAGGGAAATCCCAGATCACGATGAGTTTGGGTTGAACCAGCCCAAACTCATAAACATGATCGCTTCCCAATATGAGCGCGGGATTCTTGCGAAAAACCGGCATCCACTTTTTCGCAACCCGCGCTAGCGCGCGGCGAAGACCTTCTCCACCGCCTTCGCGGCGACGAAGATCTGCTGGTCCTGCCCGTGCGGCGCCATCAGCATGAAGCCGGTCGGCGCCTCGCCCTCGGCATGCATCGGCAGCGAGATGCCGCAGCAATCGAGGAAGTTACCGGTGAAGGTGTTGCGCAGCGCGAGAAAGTTGAGGCGGAGATACTCGTCGTCGCGCTCGAAGGCTGAGATCGCCGGCGGGATGTTGCAAGTTGTCGGCATCACCAGCGCGTCGAAGCCGGTCATCGCGCGGTTGAACTGGCCGATGAGCTTCTGGCGCATGGTGAGGATCTCGACATAGTCGGGCGCCGAGATCTGCGCTCCCGATTCGATGCGCCGGCGCACCCGCTGGTCGTAGCCCGCCCCCACTTCGGCGATCTGGGCGCGATGATGCAGGATCGCCTCGACCGCCGATATGCCGCCTTTGGCATTGAGCGCCGGCAGCTGCGCCAGCTCGTCGAGCACCACTTCCTCGATCTGGATGCCGGCCTTGCGTAGATCGCTCACCGCGCGCGCGAAATCGGCGGCGACCGTCTCGTCGATCGTTCCGGCGAAATAGCTCCGCGGCACCGCGAAGCGCAATTCATGGCGGGCCTCGGCGATCTCGCCGTCCCAGTCGCCGGCGAGCGCCGCATCGGCGAGCGCGCAGCAATCGACTGTGCGCGCCAAGGGCCCGATGCTGTCGAGCGTCTTGGACAAGGGATAGGCGCCGGTGGTCGGGATGCGCCCGGTCGAGGGCTTGTAGCCGACGATGCCATTATAGGAGGCCGGGATGCGGCACGAGCCGCCGGTATCGGAGCCGATGGCGAGCGGCACCATGCCGTCAGCGACAGAGACTCCCGCGCCCGAGGACGAACCGCCGGGAATGCGCCCGGTCTTGCGGTCATAGGGCGAGCGCGGCGTGCCGTAATGCGGGTTGAGGCCGACGCCCGAATAGGCGAATTCGGTCATGTTGTTGCGCCCGACGGCGATGAAACCCTGCGCCTTGAGGCGGGCGATCGCCGGCGCATCCGCCGTGGCGGGCGCCGCATTATTGAGCACCGCCGAGCCCGCCCGCGTCACCTGCCCCTTGAGGTCGAACAGATCCTTGACCCCCATCGGAATGCCGGCATAGGGCGGCACTGCACGGCTTGCCTTGCGTTGCCGGTCATAGAACTGGGCGAGATCGAGGGCCGCCGCTCCATCGACGGTCAGGAACGCACGCGCCCCCTCACCGGAGGGATCCTGGATGCGCGCCAGCGCCGTTTCCACCAGCGCCTGCGCCGTCACTGTACCCTGATCGAGATCCCGCGCCAGCGCGCGCAAAGGCTTGAACATGTCTCTGTCTAGCTCCCCATCACCGTCTTGACCGCTTCAGCCAGCTGCTTAAGCGAGAACGGCTTGGGCAGGAAGGCGAAATCTTCCTCGCCCTCGAGGTTCTTCTCGAACGCATCCTCGGCATAGCCCGAGATGAAGATGATCTTGGTCGTGATGCCGCGCTTGCGCAGCTCCTTGAGCAGTGTCGGCCCGTCCATTTCCGGCATCACCACGTCGGAAATGACGAGGCTGATCTCGCTGGCCTTCTCGGCGACGATGCCCAGCGCCTCTTCGCCCGACGCCGCCTCGAACACCGTATAGCCGCGCGAGGCGAGTGCGCGCGAGGCGAAGGCGCGCACCGCATCCTCGTCCTCGACCAACAGCACCGTGCCCTTGCCGGTATGGTCGGCACGCTTGGCCTCGGGCCGCTCCTCGCGGGTTTCCTCGAGGGGGACGGCCACCGGCGCGTGTCGCGGCAGGTAGATGCGGAACACGGTGCCCTTGCCCACCACGCTGTCGCAGAAGATGAAACCGCCGGTCTGCTTGATGATGCCATAGACGGTGGAGAGGCCGAGGCCGGTGCCCTTGCCGACATCCTTGGTGGAGAAGAACGGCTCCCAGATCTTGTCGACGATGTCCTTGGCGATGCCGGTGCCGGTGTCCTGCACCTCGCAGAGCACATAGTCGCCGGCCGGCAGAGCGAGGCTGCCCGCCTGCTGCGGGCTCACCGTCGCATTGGAGGTCCGGACCGTCAGCGTGCCGCCATGGGGCATCGCATCACGCGCATTGACGGCGAGGTTGATGACGACCTGCTCGAACTGGTTCACGTCGACCTTGACCATGCCGAGATCGCGGCCATGCACCACCTTGAGCTCGACCTTCTCGCCCAGGAGCCGGCCCAGCAAATTGCCGAGATCGGCGATGACGTCGGTGAGCGACAGGATCTCCGGTCTCAGCGTCTGACGACGCGAGAACGCCAGCAGCTGGCGCACCAGATTGGCGGCACGATTGGCGTTCTGCTTGATGTTCATGATGTCGGCGAAGGCCGGATCGGTCGGGCGGTGCTTGGCGAGCAGGAGGTCGGAGAAGCCGATGATGGCGGTCAGCACATTGTTGAAGTCGTGCGCGACGCCGCCGGCGAGCTGGCCGATCGCCTGCATCTTCTGGCCTTGCGCCACTTGCACTTCGAGCGACTTGTTCTCGGTCGTATCGAGGGCGCAGACGAGGAAGCTCGCATCCGTCTCGCTATGACCGGCGATCATGAACTGCACCGAGCGCGGCGGATCGCCGGTCACCGTCACGTCGACCGGCACCGCCGTGGCCCCCGCGCCGCTCGCGGCGGCAAGCGCCGCGCGCACCTGGGGGCGCTGCGCCGGCGCCACCAATTGCTCGAGTGCGGCACCACGCTTGGCTTCCGGCGACAAAGCGAGGAAGCTCAGATTGGCGTTGCGGATGATGCCTTCGGCGTCGAGCTCGGCGATGCCGATGGGCGCGGTGGTGAAGAAGCGCGACAGCCTTGCGTCGGAGAGCTGGCTGCCGCCCGCTTCCGAAAGCCTCGGCTGCTGCGGCAGGACCAGGCTGCGCGACGGCTGCTGTCTTCCTTCACCGTCATAGCCGGCGCGGTGGATGATGCGCACCGGGATGCTGCGCCCATCGCGGGCGATGAGATCGATATCGAAGCTTTCGGTCAGCGCCGTCTCGCTGGCGGGCGCGATGCGGCTCAGGAGCTTCTCGCCCGTTTCCGACACCACGTCCTTGAGCGTCAGCGCGCCGCCCGTCGTCGCCTCGAGATCGAGCCCCAGCCATTCGGCGAGCGTCGCGTTGATATAGGCGATGCGCCCTTCCGCATCGGCCGAGAAGAAGCCCGCCGGCGCCTGGTCGAGATAGCTGATGATATATTGGAGATGCGAGAAGGCCGCTTCCTGCTTGGCCCGGTCGGCGCTGATGTCCTGATGGCGCCACAGCGCATGGCCGTAGCTGCCTTCCGCCTCGATCGGCGCGACGCTGATCCGGATCCAGACCGGCCTGTCGGCCTTGGCGCCGGCGGCTGAGGATCCGGCCGTGAGGCGGATCTCCTCGCTGGCGGCGCGCTTCTCGCGAACCGACTGCGACAGACGGTAGATATGCTGGGCGAGTTCCGGATAGCCGGCATAAAGATTTTCGATGCCGACGAGACGGCCGAGGCCCGCCGCCGAAACGAGCTTCAGATAGGTGGCATTGCCATAGACGGCGCGCCCGCGCTGGTCGGTGACGACGCAGGCATCGCCCAGCGCATCCACGAGACCGTTGAAGAAGACCTGGTTGCGGTCGGTGGGGCCGACATGGACGATGCCGGCGAGGACTCCGAACAGCACCACGAGCCCCAGAAAGGCGAGCACGGCGCCAAGCCCCAGGAGCCAGACCGGCACCACCCCGCGCAGATACCAGGCGATGGCGGCGCAGGCGACCGCCAGTACAATGGCCAGGAATAAAGACAGAAGCGGCCAGCCCTTGCGGGTGGCGCCGAGCGGCCCTGCCTTGACATCCGTTTGCTTGCTTCCGGCGTCACTCATCGTGGCCGCAACTTCCCCATCCCCGCCCTGCGAATCGTCTCAGTATAGGCGATTTGATTCATTCGGGAATCCGCCGCCTCATGGCGGCTATAATTCGCTGGCCCCCGCCCCCGTCATTCATGATAGGATGGGGGCACGGCGTTTCTAGCAGGAGGCGTAAATGGACTTCTTATCGGGGTATGGGACCTACATCCTGGGGGCCCTTATTATCCTCGCGGTGCTGATACTGCTGTTCGTCGTCTTCCGCAGCCTTGGCGGGCGCGTGCGCGGCGGCAAGGGCGCCAGGCTTGGCATCAGCGAATATCATGAGATCGACAAGGATCGCCGCCTGGTTCTGGTCCGCCGTGACGATGTCGAGCATCTCGTTCTCATCGGCGGCGCCCAGGATGTGGTGATCGAGACCGGCATTCCTTTGGGCTTCGACCGCGATTACGACGAAGGCTTCGCCCGTCCGTCGCTGCGCGCCGATACGGGCCGGGTGGCCCCGCGGGCGCCGGCCGACGAGCCGGCTCCGATGCGGGCGGCCCCGCGTCCGCCGGTTTTCGGCGAGAAGCGTCCGGTGCTGCGCACCGTCGAGCGCGGCGAGCCGCAATTGCGCAATCCCGATCGCGATTACGGTCCCGACGACCGGGTTTGACTAAGGCTTTCGGGCCCCCCTATGCGTCACACAGAGATGAGCGCCGAGGCGATGTGAACGCCCCGGCGCCGATGTCGCTTGAGCAAAAAGAACAAACTCAGAGGGAACGTCATGCAGTGGATTTCTCGCGCTTGCGCCTTCGGCCTAGGCCTGATGGCGACCTGGAGCACCGCCCTCGCCGCGGGCGAGCTCAACATCTACAATTGGGGTGACTACACCAATCCCGAGCTCATCAAGAAGTTCGAGAAGACCTACGACGTCAAGGTCACGGTCACCGACTATGACTCGAACGACACGGCGCTCGCCAAGGTCCGCATCGGCGGGCATGGCTTCGACATCGTGGTGCCGTCCGCCCAATTCATTCCGATCTGGATCAAGGAAGGCCTGCTGCTCGAGACCCGCCCCGACCAGATGGAGAACTTCAAGCACATGGATCCGCGCTGGGTCGATGTCTATTTCGATCCCGGCCGCCATTACACCGTGCCCTGGCAATGGGGCACCACCGGCGTCATCGTGAACACCAAATTCTACAAGGGCGATCCGAACACCTCGGCGATCTTCATGGACCCGCCCGAGGAGCTCAGGGGCAAGATCAATGTCGTGCCCGAGATGATGGACGTCATGCAGCTGGCGGTGCGTTATGCCGGCGGCGAGCCCTGCACCGGCGACAAGGAGATCCTCCGGAAGGTGCGCGACAAGCTCGTCGCGGCCAAGCCCTATTGGATTTCCATGGATTACGCCAATGCCGAGAAATACGCCAAGGAGGACATCGCCGCCGGCGTCAACTGGAACGGCTGGTCCTTCCGCGCCCGCCTGCAGAACGACAAGCTCGTCTATGGCTATCCCAAGGAAGGTTATCCCATCTGGATGGACAATGTGTCGGTGCTCAAGGATGCGAAGAATCCCGAGAACGCCAAGCTGTTCCAGAATTTCATCATGGCGCCGGAGAATGCGGCGATGATCTCGGCCTTTGCCCGCTACGGCAACGGTATCAAGGGCTCGGAGGCCTTTATGCCGGCCGACATGTTGGGCGCTCCGGAGGTGGACATACCGGAGAAATTCGCGGCCGGCGGCACGTTCATGCGCACCTGTCCGCCCGACATCCAGCAGCTCTATACGGCGATCTGGACCGAGCTCACTAAGTGAAGGATGCGCCGGAGCTGGAAACGGTGCGCCTCAGGCTCACGCCTGCGGCGCACCTTTGTCGGCTGGTTCGGCCTCTATGACCGCCGCGACGGCACCGGCGACCGGCTCGCCCGCGCCATGTGGGGTATAGGCTACGCGTCATGGAGCGGGCCGGGCTGATCCACATGCGCCCCCCCATCCGGAATATGTGGATTCGTAGCCGGGGGCCGAACAGGGCGATGTCGAATACGAAATCACCCGCGACTCTCGGGTTCGCTTAAGTCCATCAGTGATTGCAGCTACTTAGACCGGCAGGTTCACGCAGCGGGCGAGCTTTCGGCAAGCACCCGCAAGGGCTCCGCCGGCGTCCGGGGCGGCACCGCGATGCCACAGTCCTTGAGCAGCGCCTCGACCGCGCTGCAGGCGAGCTGTCCGGCCTCCTCGGCCGAAATGGCGGAGGACGCAATAAGGCCCGTCATGCCATGGGTCAGCGCCCAGATCTTGATGGCGAGCTCGCGCACCTGATGCGGCTGGGCGCCCAAGCGGCGCACAGCGTCTTCGAGGACGGCGAAGGCCCGGTCGCCGGCTTCCGACACGGAGGGCCCGACGGCAGGCAGGCCTGAGGAGAACATCGCCTGGTAGAAACCCGGCTCCTCGAGCGCGAAGGTGTAATAGGCCTCCCCCATGCGCTCGAGCGCGTCGAAGGGCGTGGCCGCCCCCTCGGCGGAGGCGAGAAGCCGCTCGCGGAACAGGTTGAACCCCTCCTCGGCGGTCGCCTCGATGAGGGCATTGCGGTCGCGGAAATGACGGTAGGGCGCGCTGGGACTTACACCTGCGGTGCGCGACGCCTCATTGAGGGTGAAGCCTTGCGGCCCATGTTCGGCGATGAGGCGGCGCGCCGCCGCGATCAGCGCCTCTTTGAGGTTTCCGTGGTGGTAGCCGTGTCGGGCGAATTGCCTGCAGCGCATAACGGGTAAGTTACGCGCAACCGGACCGCTGATCAATCATCGCGATAGACGCGCTCGCGCCGCTCATGGCGCTCCTGCGCCTCGATGGAGAGCGTGGCGATCGGACGGGCGTCGAGCCGGCGCAGGCTGATCGGTTCCCCGGTTTCCTCGCAGTAACCATAGGTGCCGTCCTCGATTCGCTTGAGCGCCGCATCGATCTTGGAGATGAGCTTGCGCTGGCGGTCGCGGGTACGAAGTTCCAGCGAGCGGTCGGTCTCGGTGGAAGCCCGGTCAGCGAGGTCGGGAAGGATATTGTTGTCGTCCTGCAGATGCGCCAGCGTTTCGCGGCTTTCCTTCAGGATGTCGTCTCTCCAATTGAGCAGCTTGACCCTGAAGTATTCACGCTGCCGTTCATTCATGAACGGCTCGTCTTCTCTTGGTTTGTAGTCTTCTTCGACTTCCACCGCCATACGGGCCTCACCGGAACGACTGTTAACTCAGTGCGGCGGGCTTATAGCGATTGGGGCCTGCTTCGACAATAGCCAAAGAGACGGTCATCACCGCTAACTTCCCTTCCGCCCATCTTCATGATTCGGAACGGCTTTTCTCAATTCAGGGCATTTGCCTGAGCTGTGTGACACTCTTGCAAAGACCGTGCCTTTGCAGTTGCGGGGGCAAACCGCTAAGACCTCTCGCGACGGAGGAAGAAAGTTCCATGCGGTTCGAGGGCACCAAGGACTATGTCGCCACCGGCGATCTCACCATGGCGGTGAATGCGGCGATCGTTCTGGAGCGCCCTCTCCTCGTCAAGGGCGAGCCCGGCACCGGCAAGACCGTGCTGGCGCGCGAGGTGGCCAAGGCGCTCGATCTGCCGATCATCGAATGGCACATCAAATCGACGACCAAGGCGCAGCAGGGTCTCTACGAATATGACGCGGTGAGCCGGCTGCGCGACTCGCAATTGGGCGATGAGCGCGTCCATGACATCCGCAACTACATCAAGCGCGGCAAATTGTGGGACGCGTTCACCCACAAGCCCCGCCCGGTGTTGCTCATCGACGAGATCGACAAGGCCGACATCGAATTCCCCAACGATCTCCTGCAGGAGCTCGATCGCATGGAATTCTTCGTCTATGAGACGGGCGAGACGATCCAGGCCGAACAGCGCCCGATCGTCATCATCACCTCCAACAACGAGAAGGAATTGCCGGACGCCTTTCTGCGCCGCTGCTTCTTCCACTATATCAAGTTTCCCGAGCGCGAGACGATGCAGGCCATCGTCGATGTCCATTTCCCGGGCCTCAAGGGCAAGCTCGTCCACGAGGCGCTCAACATCTTCTATGACATCCGCGAGGTGCCGGGCCTCAAGAAGAAACCGTCGACATCCGAGCTTCTCGACTGGATCAAGCTTCTCCTCAATGAGGATGTAAGCCCTGAGACCTTGCGCGAGCGCGATCCGCGCAAGCTCATTCCCCCGCTCCATGGCGCGCTTCTGAAGAATGAGCAGGACGTGTCGCTGTTCGAGAAGCTGGCCTTCATGGCGAGGCGCGAGGGGAGATGAGCAGTGCTCCAGGATTCTATCGCAATCATCTTCTATGTGGTGGCCGGTGGCGCTTTGCTTGGGGCGCTGTATTCGATGTTCGTCCGGCGGCGGAAAAAGATCGCTGAAGGACGAGACCCACGATCCTATCCTGTCTATGGCCCCGGCGACGCGACCAACGATGGCGGTGGCGGCGGAGATTAGTATATACTCCCCGCATGGATAGCTCGGTTGTCTGGCTGATCCTGATCGCACTTGCCGCACTCGGTGGATGCTGGCTCTTGAACAGACCGAAGCCGCCCCGCATTTATGCTGACATCGGCTCCCCTCCTCCCCGTATCGACAGTTATGGTCTTCCTGGCGCGGCCGGCATCAGCGGGCATGGCGCGGGGACAAATTGCGACACCGCGCAAGGCGGCGGTGGCGATTGTGCGCCGGGCGGAAACTGACGAACAAGATCACAATCACTTGACCGCGCCGGGATCTGTGCCATGTGTCGCCACAATCCTCGCCAATGTGCCGTGGCGAAGGAGCCCGACCACATGTATGTTTTCCGCAACCTCGCCCGCCCATTCATCCTGCTGATATTCGCAACCACAATGACAGTGACCGCCATGGCATCCGAACCCGAACTCCACCAGGCCGCCGCCAGGAACGACGCGGCACGCATCGAGACCCTGCTCAAAGCGGGAGCCCGCGTCGATGCCCGCGACCAGGCCGAGCGCACCGCCCTTCTCGCCGCCACCCATGCCAACGCGATCGATGCGGCGCGTGTGCTCATCGCCGCCGGCGCCGATGTGAATGCCAAGGACAACATCCAGGATTCACCCTATCTCTACGCCTCCGCGGCGGGTCACATCGAGATCCTGAGGTTGACGCTGAAAGCGGGCGCCGATCTCAAGAGCGTCAACCGTTTCGGCGGCACCGGCCTCATCCCCGCCGCCGAACGCGGCCATGTCGAGGTCATCCGTGAGCTGATCAAGGCCGGTGTCGCCATCGATCATGTCAACCGCCTCGGCTGGACGGCGCTGCTCGAGGCCATCATCCTGTCCGACGGCGGGCCGGCGCATGTCGAGATCGTCAAGCTTCTGATCGCGGCCGGCGCCGATGTGAATCTCGCCGACAAGGATGGTGTCACACCGCTCGCCCATGCCGAGAAGATGGGCTATCGCGAGATCGCCAATCTGCTGAAGGCCGCCGGCGGTAAGGCTTAAACTTTCGCCACGGCTTCGAGCCACTTCCGGAACGCCAGAACGCGCGGCTTGTCCCAACTCGCCTTGGGTCCGTAGACATAATAATCCTCGGACGGGCGCCGCAGCACCAGGTCGGGCAGCGGGCAGACGAGCTCGCCATTGGCCATCTCATCGTCGAGCAGCGTGAGCTCGCCCATGGCGACGCCCTGCCCCAGCACCGCCGCCTGGATCGCCATGTCGAGCACCGGAAAGGTCTCGCCGCTCATCGCATCGACGTCGCTCACCTGGAACTCCTCGAGCCAGATCTTCCAGTCGCGGCGGTCGGGCGTCGTATGCAGCAGGTTGAAACCTGCCAGATCGGCGGGCGTGGCGACGGCGCGGTCCTTGAGCAGGCGCGGCGAGCAGACCGGCGTCATGGTGGCCGGCACCACGAACATCGCCTCGAAGCCTTCCGGGCAGTCGGGTCCGCAGCCGAAGACGAGATCATAGCCGCCGCCAACCGCCTCCGGCCACTCATAGAGGCCGGTCGTGACATTGACCACGATGCCGGGATGATCGTTGCGGAACCGGTCGAGCCTGGGGATCAGCCAGCGGATCGAAAAGCTCGGCTGGCTGAGGAGCTTGAGCTTCGGCGCCTCGACCGCGACATCGGCGCAGCCCTGGGCGATCGTCTTGAAGGCGCGGGTCAGCGTTGGCAGCAATTTCCGTCCGTGCTCGGTGAGCTCCACTTGGCGCGGCCGGCGGATGAACAGCGGCAGGCCCAGTTCTTCTTCCAGAAGCTTCACATGCCGGCTGACCGCGCCCTCGGTGACATGGAGCTCGGCCGCGGCACGGGCGAAGCTTTGATGCCGGGCCGCTGCCTCGAAGGCACGCAGGGCATTGAGCGATGGCAGGCGCATTCTGATCCAAGCCTTAGCTTTTCTGAGCCTTACCCCCAGATAGCTTGCTTTGTATTCAAGATAAAGAGGAACTATTTGAAAGGCTCAACCCCGAACGGAAATAGGAGGGCAAAATGCACAACACCATCGGCGCATGGATCGCCCGCCGCCGTTTTCGCCGCGACTTGAGCCGGCAGATCGAGATCGGCAATCATCTCGTTGACGATATCGGCCTCACCTTGGAAGAGGCGCTGAACGAGATCAAGAAGCCGTTCTGGCAGGCTTGATCCTGCGATACTGCTTACCTATATAGGCGGCGCGAGGACGGCCTCGCTTTCTCCAAATAACGTGCATGGGACGACCCTGCAGAGAGCAGAGGTTTCTCATGGCTTGGATATATCTCGTCATCGCCGGTGTGCTCGAGATCGGCTGGGCAGTTGGGCTCAAATATACGGAAGGCTTTACCAAGCTCGTTCCGTCGGTGCTGACGCTGGCCTGCATCATCGTCAGCTTCGCCTTTCTGGGCATGGCGCTCAAGACTTTGCCGGTCGGCACCGCTTATGCGATCTGGACCGGTATCGGCGCCGTCGGCACCGCGTTGCTGGGCATCTATCTGTTCGGCGATCCCGCCACCACGGCGCGCCTCGCCTGCATTGCCATCATCGTGTCCGGCATCGTCGGCCTGAAATTCGTCGCCTGATTTCTTCACACTCTTGATTCCCGGATCATCCGGTCCGGGAATCTCTTCGCCTAGTCCAAGGCATGCGCCTTGCGCCCGCCCCGTGCGATCCGCGCGGCGGGCTCGCTGTCGAGCAGCCGCTGCGCCAGAGCGACGGTGCGGCCCGCGAGCTCGGCCGCCCCCTGATGCAAATCGGTCGAGTCACGGATTTCGGCGACATTGCGCTCCATATCCTCGGCCGCCCAGCCGCGCGAATGCGCGATATAGGGAAATTGCGGAAAGTGGAAGCCGAGCTCGGCGAAGAAACCCAGCATCTGGCCGGCCACACCTTGCACATTGTCCTGACCGCCGACCACGATGAAGGACGCCACCTTGTTGCGGATCAGCACGCGATTATGGGTGGTGACCTGGTTCTGGATGCAGTTGAGCCGCTCGGCCATGCGGAAATAGAGCGAGCTCGCCTGCCCCCAGCGGATCGGTGTGGCGATGATCACCGCATCGGCCCAGTGGACCAGCGCCTCATAGACCGGCGTCAACTCGTCCTTGGGCCGCATCTGGGTGATCGAGCACGGCCAGGTGCAGGCATGCGCCGCTTTCGAATAATAGCCCTCGCAGGCGCGGAATTTGAGATCGTTGAGCTTGATGAGCTGCGTCTCGCAGCCCTGCGCCTCGGCCCCCTTGAGCGCGCTGGCGAGCAGATCATCGGAGCCGGAATAACGCGGCGCCCCTTTGTCCATTGCCGTGGTCGAAATGCCGGCGACGCGGATGGGACCCGGCGCACGCTCGACCGGCCGCACCAAAGGATGCGGCTCATGCGGCTTCTTCTGCCGCTTGGTCGGGTTGAGCTGCAGGAGCACGCGGCCATTCTCGACCTTGACCGGAAAGGCCGGCACGCGGTCCTCCTCGAAGCCGGGCTCGCCCAGCCCGCTCACCCGGTGGAACTTCCACTGATGCCAGGGGCAGATGATATAGTCGCCGTCCAGCGCTCCTTCGCCCAATGGTCCGCCGACATGGTTGCAGGCATTATGCACTGCGCCGAAAGCGCCATTGATGCAGGAGAGCGCGATCTTGACCGTGCCCGCCTCGACCGGCTGGAGGGTCTTGCCGGCGAGCTCGGCAGCCGCTCCGAGATCGATCCATTGGTCGCGTTCCGCCATGACGGGTCTCCTTATTCGCGCTTCTTGCGGTCGGCGCGCTCGTCGAGCACGTCGCGCAGTTGCATATGCCAATAGCTTGCCTGGACGCCGATGCGCCCGAAAGGTCCACCGACCCATTTCGGCGCGAAGGCGGCGAAGCGGCGATATTCGTCATCGCCATCGGCGATCGCCCGTGCCATGAGGATGCCCGCCATCGCGGTGGTGTTGAGGCCGTGACCGCCAAAGGCGGTGGCGAACCATTGCCCGTCGGCGGTGCGTCCGATGAGCGGCATCTTGTGCAGCGCATAGCCCATGAGGCCTGACCAGGCATAGTCGATCTTGGGATCGCCCAGCTGCGGATAGACCGATAGCATGTCGCGCTTCAGCATCTGGGCCAGCCGCGCCGGCTCGCTCACCCTGGTGGTGATGCGCCCGCCCCACAGGATGCGCTTGTCGGAGATGAGCCGGTAATAATCCCCGGCGCGGCGCATGTCGCCGACGCCGCAGCGCGTGCGGATCGCGTCCTGATCGAGGGGTTCGGTCACCGCCACATAGGTGGCGATCGGCAGAATCGCGCGGCCAATGGTCCGGTTGATCCGCCTGTCGAGCGAAGAGACGCAATGGACGACATGCGGCGCATGGATCTCGGCCTGCGCCGTGCGCACGATGAAATTGCGCTTCTCCTTGCGCACATCAAGCGCCGGCGTGTTCTCATGGATGAGCACGCCGCGATGGCGCGCGTCATCGGCGAGCGCCTGGGCGTACCGCAAAGGATGGATGAGAAAACTGTGCGGGTTCTTGATGCCCTGGAAATACCGCTCGGTCTTGAGCAGCATGCGGGTCTGCTCGGTCGAGAGCAGCTCGAGCCCCTCGCTGAAGTCGCGCAGCATCATCTCGACATAACGCCTGGAGCCCGACGGGTCGTTGACGCGCTGTGCCACGATCACCCCGTCGCTCATGCGCAGCGTCTGATCGAGGCGGGTCACCTCGCGCCTTACATATTCGGTGCCATGGGCGGAGAGCCGATAGAGCGCCTGGGCATTCTTGAGGCCCACTTTCTCGATGATGTCCTCGACGCCCAGCGCAAAACCGTTGCCGACAAAGCCGCCATTGCGTCCCGAGGCGCCCCAGGCAATGCGCTTGGCCTCGAGCAGCACCGCGATGCGGCCGCGCCTTTGCACCTCCATGGCGGTGGTGAGCCCGGCGAGCCCGCCGCCGATCACGCAGACATCGGCGGCGATGACGCCCCTGGGTGGGGGCGCGGCATCGCGGGCGGGCGCGGTCGCCTCGTACCAGGTTTCGGCGGATTTGAGCGTCATGGCACTCCCGAATCTCAAGCCTTCGCCCCCATATTACGCAAATCCGCCCTGTTGCGAGAGGCGTTGCTCCGGCCCCCTCCCTTAAGCTATTGAGACCGCTTCCGCTTTGAGGGTAACTGACCGATGCGCTTCAAGACCAGCAGGGAGTTCCGGGATTGGCCGAACAAGGCCGTGACCGTCCTCGGCATGTCCGGCGTCGGTAAGACGACGCTGGCCGACCTCCTGCAGGACCGGGACTGGTTCCACTATTCGGTCGATTACCGGATCGGCACCCGCTATATGGGCGAGCACATCGTCGACAACTTCAAGCGTGAGGCGATGAAGGTCTCCTTCCTGCGCGACCTCTTACGCTCGGATTCGATCTATATCTCCTCCAACATCACCTTCCAGAATCTGGAGCCGCTTTCGACCTATCTCGGCAAGCCCGGCAACCCCGAGAAGGGCGGCATCGACTTCGCCGAATACAAGAAACGCCAGGCCCAGCACCGCGAAGGCGAGATCAGCGCGCTCAAAGACGTGCCCGCCTTCATCGAGCGCTCGCGCGAAATCTATGGCTACAGCCACTTCGTCTGCGATTCGGGCGGCAGCCTGTGCGAGGTGGTGGATCCTGAGGATTTCAGCGACCCCGTCCTGCAATGCCTCGCCGACAATTCGCTGCTCCTCTATATCGAGGGTACGCCGGCCCATGCCCGCATGCTGGTCGAGCGCTTCCGCAAGGCGCCGAAGCCCATGTATTACCAGCCGCGTTTCCTCGACGAGAAATGGGCCGAATACAAAAAGATCAATTCCATCACCGAGGACTGCGAGGTCGACCCCGACGGTTTCGCCGTCTGGGGCTTCGAGCAGCTGCTCCATCACCGCATTCCGCTCTATCAGGCCATCGCCCGCAATTTCGGCTATGCGGTGAAGATGGAAGACGTGCCTAATGTGAAGACAGAAGAGGATTTCCTCGATCTCGTGTCGCACGCGATCGACAAAAACTGATCATGCCCATCAAAATTCCGAACGACCTGCCGGCCCGCGCCACGCTCGAGCAAGAGGGGGTCATGGTCATGAGCGAGGAGAGCGCCGCCCGCCAGGACATCCGCGCCTTGCGCATCGGCCTCCTCAACCTGATGCCGAACAAGATCAAGACCGAGACGCAGTTCGCCCGCCTTGTCGGCGCGACGCCGCTGCAGGTCGAGATGACGCTCATCAAGATGACGCATCACGTGCCGAAGAACACGCCCAACGACCATATCCTCGCTTTCTATCGTGACTGGGTGGATGTGAAGGACGAGAAGTTCGACGGTTTCATCATCACCGGCGCGCCCATCGAGCTGCTCGAATTCACCGACGTCACCTATTGGGACGAGCTCAAGCGCGTCTTCGACTGGACGCAGACCAACGTCCATTCGAGCTTCCACATCTGTTGGGGTGCCCAGGCCGGCCTCTATCACTTCCATGGCGTGCCCAAGCACGCATTGGGGCAGAAGCGCTTCGGCGTCTACCGCCACAAGAACCTGAAACCCGCCTCGCCCTATTTGCGCGGTTTCTCCGACGATTTCTCCATTCCCGTCTCGCGCTGGACCGAGAACCGCCGCGCCGACATCCCCGCCGACAGCGGCCTCGAAATCCTGATGGAGTCGGATGAGGCCGGCCTCTGCATGATCGAGGACAAGGCCTATCGCTCGCTCTACATGTTCAACCATGTCGAATACGACTCGGCCTCGCTCGGCGAGGAATATTGGCGCGACGTGAAGGCCAACAAGCCGATCGAGATGCCGAAGAACTATTATCCGGGCAATGATCCGCATGCCGTGCCGGAGAACCGCTGGCGCAGCCACGCCCATCTCCTGTTCGGCAACTGGATCAACGAAGTCTATCAGACGACGCCTTTCGCGCTCGCCGATATCGGGAAATAAGGATCGGGGAGAGCGCGCGATGAAGCCCCTCCCCGATTTCCGCTCACCAGACTTCCTGCGCGCCCATATGCGCGAGATCATGGATTTCTATTATCCGATCTGCCTCAACCATGAGGACGGCGGCTATTACAACGAGTATCGCGATGACGGCTTCATCACCGACCGGATGAACCAGCACGTCGTTTCCACCACCCGCTTCATTTTCAACTTCACCCTCGCCGCCGACCTCTTTGGCCGGGAAGACTACAGAGCGGCGGCCGAGCATGGCCTGCGCCATCTGAGTGACGTGCATCGTGATCCTGCTTATGGCGGTTATTTCTGGACGCTCGACCGCCGCGCGCCGAACGATGCGACGAAACATTGCTACGGCCATGCCTTCGTGCTGCTGGCCTATGCGATGGGCCTCAAGGCCGGCATCGCCGGCATGCGCCAGAAGGTCGAGGAGACTTACGCCCTGCTCGCTGAGCGCTTCTGGGAGGAAGAGCACCAGCTCTATCGGGACGAGATCAGCCGCGACTGGAAAACGGTCTCTCCTTATCGCGGCCAGAACGCCAATATGCATATGACCGAAGCCATGCTTGCGGCCTTCGAGGCGACGGGCGATGGCAAATATCTCGACCGCGCCGAGACGCTGGCGCGCCGCATCTGCGTCGACCTGCCGAAAAAGGCGCAAGGCGTCGTGTGGGAGCATTATGATGAAACCTGGTCGGTCGACTGGGAATACAACAAGGACAATCCGCGTCATCTCTTCAGGCCTTATGGCTATCAGCCGGGCCATATGACCGAATGGACGAAGCTGCTCATGGTGCTGGAGCGCCATCGCCCGAAGGACTGGATGCTGCCGACGGCCGTGCACCTCTATGAGACGGCATTGGCGAAGAGCACCGACATCGCCTATGGCGGCCTGCACTATAGCTACGGGCCCGACGGCCGGCTCTATGATCTCGACAAATATCACTGGGTCCAGTGCGAAACCCTGGCCGCGGCGGCGGCGCTCGCCGCGCGTACCGGCAAGGAACGCTACTGGCAGGACTATGACCGTCTGTGGGCCTATAGCTGGCGCAACTTCGTCGATCACGACTATGGTTGCTGGTATCGCATCCTGTCGCCCGACGGCCGGAAGCTCAGCGATATCAAGAGCCCGGCCGGCAAGACGGATTATCATTCCTTCGGCGCCTGCTACGAAATCCTGCGGGTTCTAGGCGCCCTGTCCTGATCCCTGTCGCTCCCCTGTCACAATCGGCCTATACTCCGTCCCGCCATGCTTCGCCTCCTGCTGCTCAGGCACGCCAAATCGAGCTGGACCGATCCCGGCCTCGACGATCATGACCGCCCGCTCAATCCGCGCGGCCAGAAATCCGCGCCACTCATCGGACGCTTCATGCGCGAGCATAAGTTCAATCCCGATCTGGTGCTCTGCTCGCCGGCGCGCCGGGCGCGCGAGACCTGGAAGCTCGCATCCACCGAGCTCAGAAGCTCGCCGCGCCTCCTGATGGAGGACGGGCTTTATGATTTCGGCAATGGCGGGCGCATTCTCGACACGGTGCGCGCCAAGGCCGACACCGCCAAGTCGATCCTCGTCGTCGGCCACAATCCCTCGATCGAACGTCTCGCCCAGCGCCTCATCGGCAAGGGCGAAGCCAAATTGCGCAAGCGTGTGACCGAGAAATATCCGACCGGCGCCCTCGCGGTGATCAGCTTCGACGCCAAGGACTGGAAGGACATCGAGGACGGCAATGGCACGCTCGCCGCCTTTGTGCGCCCGCGCGATCTCGCTAAGGAAACAGCAACTTAGCACTTGCGTCAGGCGTCCTATGTCCCCAACTATGGGGGCAAATCTGGATCTATGACGCATTGAAACGGACTTCCCTCATCGACAGCGCGCGCATCGCGGCGGGCGGCCTCAAGGACTTTGCGTCAGGTCTCGCCACGCCGACCGTGCGGCTCGGCGTCACCGGCTTGGCGCGCGCCGGCAAAACGGTCTTCATCACCGCCCTCGTCCATGCCCTCCTCAACCAGACGCGCCTGCCCTTGTTCGATGCGCAGGCGCAGGGCCGCATCAGCCGCGCCTATCTGGAGCCGCAGCCCGACGACGACCTGCCGCGTTTCGCCTATGAGGATCATCTCGCAGCCTTGACGGCGGAAGACCGCCGCTGGCCGGAAAGCACCCGGCGCATCAGCCAGCTCCGCCTCACCCTCGATTACACGCCGCAAGGTTTCATCGCGCGCAATTTCGGCCGCGACCGCGTCCATATCGACATCGTCGATTATCCGGGCGAATGGCTGCTCGACCTGCCGCTCCTCGGCCTCAGCTATCAGGAATGGTCGGCCGAGACGCTAGCCTCGAGCCGCGTCTCGCCACGCCTCGCTTTGGCGCGCGACTGGCACAGCCTCCTCGCGGCGCTCGACCCGATGAAACCCGCCGACGAGCAGCAGGCGGTGAAGGCGGCCGAGCTTTTCACGTCCTATCTCGCGCGTGGCCGCGGCACCGACGTCTCCTTATCGGCATTGCCGCCCGGCCGCTTCCTGATGCCGGGTGATCTTGCGGGCTCGCCGCTCCTCACCTTTGCACCACTCGATGTGACGGCGGACGCGTCCTTCCCGCGCGGCTCGCTCGGCGCCTTGATGGCGCGGCGTTACGACTCCTATGTGGCGAAGGTGGTGAAGCCCTTCTTCTTCGGCCATTTCGCCCGCCTCGACCGCCAGATCATCCTGGTCGATGCCCTGACCGCGCTCAATGCCGGCGCCGACGCCATGCGCGACCTGCAGAAGGCGCTCGCCGACGTGCTCGCGGCCTTCCGCCAGGGCGCCAACAGCTGGGCCTCGGCGCTGGTCGGGCGCCGCATCGACCGCATCGTCTTCGCCGCCGCCAAGGCCGATCTCATCCACCATACGAGCCACGATCGCCTCGAGGCGATCCTCGGCCTCATCGTCAAGGACGCAGCAGCGCGCGCCGAATATTCGGGCGCCGACATCGACATCGCCGCACTTGCCGCCATTCGCGCCACGCGTGAGGCGACATTGCGCCAGAAGGGCGAGGATCTCCCCTGTATTGTGGGCATTCCGCAAAGGGGCGAGACCATCGGCACGGAGACCTTCGATGGCGAGACGGAAGCCGCGATCTTTCCGGGCGATCTGCCGGCCAATCCGGAGGAAGCCTTGCGCGGCGGCCTCGAAGGCGCCCTGCGTTTTGTGAAGTTCCGCCCGCCTTTGACGGCCGGCCGGAGCTTTCCCCACATTCGCCTTGATCGCACGCTCGAATTCCTGCTGGGAGATCGCTTTAGATGAACGACGATCACCGCCGGCCGCAGGCCTTCCGTATCGATCCCGCCCCGCACCCCGAAAAGGTGCGGCGGCCGCCGCGCGCCATTCATGGCAAGATCAAATTCGACGAGGAGCCGGACGGTCAGGAGCTGGTGGTCACGCCGCCTGCCCCCTTGCCCTCCTCGCGCAGCCTGAAATGGGGCTCGCTCCTCATCTCGGCGCTGTTCGGCCTCTTCGTCATGTGGGCCGGTCTTTCCGCCTCGAGCCTTATCGAGCAACTGTTCCAGCGCTCCGTCTATCTGGGCTGGCTGGGCGCCGGTCTCGCCGGCCTCGCCGGGCTTGCGGCGCTTGCCATCATCATCCGCGAGATCTGGGGCCTCATGCGCCTGCGCCGCATCGAGCATGTGCAGGCCGACGCGGCGCGCGCTCTCAATCACGATGACGATGCCGCCGCCAAGCGCGTGATCGCCGCACTCAAATCCGTCTATGGCGGACGGCCCGACGCAGCCTGGGGCCTGAAGACGCTCGCCGAGCATGAGAATGACGTCATGGATGCGAAAGATCGCATCCGCCTCGCTGACCGCGACCTGGTGAGCGCCTTCGATGCCGAGACCCATCGCATCATCGCCCGCCGCAGCCGCCGCGTGACCTTGCTCACTGCGGTTACCCCGGCCGCCGCCTTCGACATCCTTTTCGTCGCCGCCCAGAATCTCCGCATGCTGCGCGAGATCGCCTCTCTCTACGGTGGCCGTCCCTCGACCCTGTCGACCTTCAGGCTCGCCCGCATGGTGATCGGCCATCTCGCCGTCACCGGCGGACTCGCGCTCTCCGACAGCGTGATCCAGCATGTCGTCGGCAAGGGGCTGATCGGCCGGCTCTCGGCCAGGTTTGGCGAAGGTGCGGTCAATGGTATCCTCACCGCGCGCATTGGTCTCGCCGCCCGCGATGTCTGCCGCCCCATTCCGCAGGAGACCGAAGCCAAGGAGACGCTCGCGAGCCTGACCCGCGAATTGCTGAATTTCGGCGGCGAGAGCAAAGACAAAGAAAATGCCGCGCCCTCATCTTAATCTCGCCCTCCAGCGCAGCCACGATCTGCGCAACGCCCTCCATACCGCCGTCCTGATCGGCGGATCGGCAGTGCTCGTTGCCGCCATCGCCTGGACGGTCCTGGGATTCACCGGCCTCGTCTGGGCCGCGATCCTCGGCGCTATCGGCCTGTGGACGATGGGACGCGTGTCGCCCAAGATGGTGCTCGGCCTCTACAAGGCCCGCGCTCTGTCGCCGGATGAATTGCCGGACGTCCACCATGTCGTGCGTGAGCTGGCGCGCCGCGCCGATCTGCCGTCCGTGCCGCAGCTCTATTATGTGCCGAGCAAGATCCTCAACGCCTTCGCCGTCGGCACGCCGCAGGATTCGGCGATCGCCGTTACCGACGGGCTGGTGCGCACCATGACGATGCGCCAGCTCGCCGGCATCCTTGCCCATGAGACGGCACATATCAAATCGGGCGACTTGAAAGTCATGGCGCTCGCGGACGTGCTGACCCGCATCACCAGCTCGATGTCCTTCCTTGGGCTGATCGGCATTCCCGCGCTGTTCGGCGCCGGCATCGCCATTCCCTGGCTCGGCATCCTGCTTCTCATCTTCGCACCGACCTTGGGCGGCCTGCTGCAGCTCGGCCTGTCGCGCACACGCGAATACGACGCCGATCTCGATGGCGCCGCCTTGACCGGTGATCCGGCGGGCCTTGCTTCGGCACTCGAGACACTGGAGCACCGGCAGGGCCGCGTCTGGGAAGGCCTGTTTCCGGCCGGCCGCGTGCCGAGCCCGTCCTTGCTGCGCACCCATCCCGCGACCGAGGACCGGATGCGGCGGCTCCTCGCACTTGCCGGCGAGCCCGACGCGCAGATCGCGCTGACGACGGCACGTCCGGTGCCAGGCCCCTCTCTCGTACCGCCGATCCGCAACCCGCGCATCCACTGGCACCGCATGGGTATTTGGTACTGACAGAAGAGGGATTGTTTATGACTTGCTCGCCTAGCCATGTCGCCATTCTTGTTCCCTCGGTTCATAAGGCAGCCGACCATCTCCGCCAGTTTGATTTTGAGATCGGAGAGGAAGAGGTTTTCCCGGAAACCCGGGAAATCTATGTGCAAGGCAGTGAGCGAAACGCGCTCCTCCTGATGGAGGCGAGAGATACCGGCTCCTATCGCAAGGCCCTGCAGAAACGCGGACCTGGGATCCATCATCTGGCCATCGATGTCCTGGATCTCGAGGGATTTCTGAGCTCGATCGCCGGATCGGGCTGGTTTTTGCACCTCAACAGCCTGCAAACCATGAAGGATTTCCGATCTGCCTATCTCGCAAGGCCCGGCTTTCCGGCTTTGATCGAAGTGCAGGAAAAGACGGCGTTGATGGACGGTCCCCTCTTCGTGGACGGCGTATCGTTGCCCTTCGATCCCGGCCTCACGCGCCTGATGAAATCGGTGGGCCTCGACAGGACGGTGACTCCCGGCAATCCTTCGCTGCGCCTCGGCGGCAAGCAAATCGAGTTGGAAGCTCTGTATTAGTCACGAACCATGTTTTTGACGTTCTTCCATGAGCTCAAAGTCTCGGGTGTGCCGGTCACGCTCAAGGAATATCTCACCCTCATGGAAGCCATGGATGCCGGCCTCGCGCGTTATTCGGTGGAAGACTTCTATTACCTGTCGCGCGCTGCGCTGGTGAAGGACGAGCGCAATCTCGACAAGTTCGACCGTGTCTTCGGCCATGTCTTCAAGGGTCTTGAAGGATCGGCGGAAGCGCTTCTCGCCGAGATCCCCGAGGAGTGGCTGAAGAAGCTCACCGAGAAATTTCTCACTGAAGAAGAGAAGAAGCTCATCGAGGCGCTGGGCGGCTGGGACAAGATCATGGAGGAGCTGAAGAAGCGCCTCGCCGAGCAGAAGGGCCGCCATCAGGGCGGCAATAAATGGATCGGCACCGCCGGCACCTCGCCTTTCGGCGCCTATGGCTACAATCCCGAAGGCGTGCGCATCGGCCAGGACAAGAATCGCAACAACCGCGCCGTCAAAGTGTGGGACCGCCGCGACTACAAGGATCTCGACGACACGGTCGAGCTCGGTACCCGCAATATCAAGCTGGCGCTGCGCCGCCTGCGCAAATTCGCCCGCGAGGGCGCGCCCGAGGAGCTCGACCTCGACGATACGATCCGCTCCACCGCCAATAAGGGCTATCTCGATCTCAGGCTGGTGCCGGAGCGGCGCAACACGGTGAAGGTACTGCTCTTCTTCGATGTCGGCGGCTCGATGGATCCGTTCATCCGCTTGTGCGAGGAGCTGTTTTCGGCGGCGCGCGCCGAGTTCAAGCACATGGAGTATTTCTACTTTCACAATTGCCTCTATGAGCGCGTCTGGCGCAGCAACCGCCGCCGCCATGACGAGCCGGTGGATACCTGGCAGGTTCTCCACACCTACCCGTCAGACTACAAGGTGATCTTCATCGGCGATGCCGCGATGTCGCCTTACGAGCTCACCCATCCGGGCGGCTCGGTCGAACACTACAATGAGGAGACGGGCATGACGTGGCTCGAGCGCGTGAGCCACATCTATCCCAAGCTGATCTGGCTCAACCCGTCGCCGGAAAGGCACTGGGGCTATTCGGCTTCGACCGATCTCGTCCGCCGCCTCTTCGCCGGCCGCATGTATCCATTGACGCTGGAAGGTCTCGACAAGGCCATGCGCGAGCTGACCCGCTGATCTCTATTTGAACGCCCCGGCTTACTTGGTTATCTGGCGCAGCCTTCCGGCGATGATCCTCACCTGCTCCGGCCGCAAGCAATAAGGATTGATCCGGATGACTCCTTCATAGAGTTTCGAC
This sequence comes from Taklimakanibacter albus, assembly GCF_016595235.1. Taxonomy (GTDB): domain Bacteria; phylum Pseudomonadota; class Alphaproteobacteria; order Rhizobiales; family Aestuariivirgaceae; genus Taklimakanibacter; species Taklimakanibacter albus. The sequence continues at coordinate 348,163 of NZ_JAENHL010000004.1, forward strand.
AGGTCGGCGACGATTGCTGGCTTCCCGGTCTGAAGCTCGCGCGCCACCGCGGCCGCGCGCTTGCCGGCATCGTCTCCCGGAAAGATCAGATCCAGGACATCGGCACCCCATTTGCTGGTGGCCATCCGCGCCGTGCATCCGGCGATCCCTTCGACTTGCGCATGGAGCTCGCGGGTAAGACCGCTCCACGCTTCCACGGCGCCCTTTTCGTCCCGTTTGACGAATTGCCTGAGCGCCACGAGCAGCCCGATGATTTCTTCTTTCCCGACTTTGCACGGACGGCCGATCCCATGCGGCGGCACGCCGCGAAGGCCGGAACGGTCGATATATTGTTTGGGCGGCAACCAGAGTTCGTCGACGACGTCGAGATCGAGCATCTGCAGAGCGGCGGCCTCGATCAGGTCGCGGCGCCCGCACAATATGCCTGAGCTCTGCGGGCCGCCGATCGCTTTGCCGCCGCTGTAGGCGACGAGGTCGGCGCCGGCCGCGATGAACGCCTTGAGATTGCTGGCGGGCGGCAATTGCGCCGCCGCGTCGATGATGACCGGCACGCCGTGGCGGCGACCGACCTCGACCACCTGATCGAGGCTGGGCCGCGCCCAGGGTGTCGCGACATAAAGTATGGCGGCGGTATCCTTGGTGATCGCCGCTTCGATTTCCCACGGCTCACAATCGCGGCTGCCGGCGCCGCTGAACCTGTCCGGAACGCCGACTTCGACCAGCCGGACGCCCGCGGTGCGCACTGCGTGATCGTAAAGATTGCGGTGGCTGCGCGGCACGATGACGGTGTTGCGCATGCCTTCCGTTTCGGGCAGGCGCGCCATCTTGCTTGGATCGGCGCCGGTCACGCAGGCCGCGGTGGCGAGCAGCAGGCCGGCGGCGGCGCCCGACGTGACGAGCCCCGCTTCGGCGCCGGTAAGTTCGGAGATGACTTTGCTGGCCGCCGCTTGCAGCTCCGTCATGTCGACCGAATGCCTGGCGGCTTGCGCCATGGCGGAAACGACGGCGTCGTCCATGACATAGCCGCCCAGTCTCGTTGCCCATCCCACGGCATTGATGATCGGCTCGACGCCGAATTCCTCATAGATGCTCACTGTCGCCCGCGCCCCATCGTTCATTCGAGAAGAAGTCAGACAGTGCTGACGCTGACGCAACTTTGTCAACAGAGGGGAAGCCGCGTCACGCCCTTCACGATCAGTTGAGGACGCCGCTTTCGACGGAATGCGCGGTTCCGGTCCGTCTTGAGCTCATCCACAAACTCAGGAGACCGATTGTAATGCCTAATAAAGCGATGCTCGCACTCGCCGCTCTTGTCGTGACCGCCCTTGGCGTCGGCGCAATCGCGGAAGTCGCCTCTGCCGATGAAGGCGGCGGATGGCGCGGCCGCCATGGCGGTATGATGCGGAATTTCACGGAACGCTACGATACCAACAAGGACGGCAAGGTGAGCCAGGAGGAGATCGACGCCAACCGGACCGAATGGTTCGGCAAGTTCGACGCCGACAAGAACGGCACGTTGAACCTCAAGGAGTTCGAGGTGCTGTGGCTGGAGGCTCATCGCAAGGAGATGGTCCGCGAGTTCCAGAAACTGGACCCCAATGGCGACGCCGCCCTCACTCTCGATGAATACAAGGAGCCCCTGTCCCGTTTTGTCGCAAATCGGGACCGTAATGGCGACGGCGTGATCAGCAAGGAAGACCGTCGCCAGGGCGGCAAGGAACGTTGGCGCCGCGACCGGGACCATGACGACGACAAGGATGATAGCCAGGAGAAGTAATCCCTGGTCCAGACGGCCTGACCAGTGTCAGGCCGTCTCCCCTTTTCGGTTTTGGTGGAAAACATCGCCAATCTAAAATTTATTTAATGTTTTAAGGCATCCTGGCAACCAACTTGCAGTGATTTGCTGCAACTGTGCCCCTCCAGCACAACAGGTCAGGATCAGCATGCAACCACAGAGGGAAATTGGTCTTGCAGCCTTCGCTCAAGCTGCGGCAGTCGACTGCCCGGCTCCTGCGGCCTCGACCCCCTCGCTCAACGGCCATATTGCGCTGGCGGCCGACATGCCGTCCCTCGAACGGCTCGCCGATGACTGGCGCGGCCTCCATGGCCGATCCACCCATCCGCATAGCGTATTTCAGAGCGCCGAATGGTGCCTCGCCTGGGCCCGCCACTATGCCAAGCCCGAACATGGCATCGAACCATGTGTCGTCACCGGCTACCAGGACGGCAGTCTGGTCTTTCTGTGGCCGCTCATGAAGGTGCGCAAAGGCCCGTTCACCTTGCTGCGCTGGCTGTCCGATCCCTTCGCCCAATATGGCGACGTCCTGGTGGCCCCGGGCGTCGACGCGCGGCCCTGGTGCCGCGGCGCCCTGGAGTTCCTGCGCCGCCTCAAGGGCATTGACTGCCTGCGCCTGCGCCATGTCCGGGCCGACGCTGCCATCGCGCCGTTTCTGCGCGACGAATTCCATCGCGCCGGCGACACCGAGGAAGCGCCGTTTCTCGATCTCACCGCCTATCCGACCGAGGCCGATTACGACAAGCGCTACAGCCGCGAGCAGCGCAAGCGGCGCGGCAAGATCCGGAAATCGCTGGAAGCGATGGGTCCGGTCGAATTCGCCACCATGCCGGCGGGCAGCCTGATGGACCGCGCCATGGAACAGGCGGTGGCGCAGAAGCGCCTCTGGCTGGCCGAGCGCGGCCTGTACAGCCAGCCTCTGATGTGCGCGTTGCTCGAACCGTTCCTGCGCGAATTCTCGCGCAGCGCCACTGGCGCCATATCGCTCGTCACCTCCTGCCTCACCGCCGGCAATCGCCCGATCTCCTGGGAGATCGGCCTGCGCTGCGGCACGACCCATTTCGGCTTCATCACCGCGCATGACACCTCGCTCACCGACGCATCGCCGGCGCGCCTGCATATGGACCTGTCACAGCGCCAGGCCATTCGCGACGGCATGCGCGTCTTCGATCTCATGGTGCCGGGCGATCCACACAAGCAGTCCTGGAGCAGCGGCCGCACCGAGGTCCATGACTTCCATGCGCCGCTTTCGCTGGCGGGAAGACTTTACGGCCACGGCTATCTTTCGTTGCTGAGGCCGCTCATCCGCCGCCTCTATTTCAAGGCGCCGGCCACGATCCGCGCCCGCTTCACCCGCTTATTTTCAGCCTGACCTCAACAGGCTGGCACAAGGCCTCAGGCCGTGACAGACTTGGCTTCACCGTTCCTGAAGCCGAGCCCCAGCCATATGCCAGCCACTCTTCTGCGCGCCAACGATCCCCTCCTCCAGCCCTATACGATCAAGCACCTGACGCTCCGCAACCGGATCATGTCGACGGCGCATGAGCCGAACTATCATGAAGACGGCATGCCGAAGGACCGTTACCGGCTCTATCACGTCGAGAAGGCGAAAGGCGGCATCGCCCTCACCATGACGGCGGGATCGGCCGTCGTCTCGCGCGATTCACCGCCCGCTTTCGGCAACCTCCTCGCCTACAAGGACGAGATCGTGCCCTGGCTCGCCAAGCTCGCCGATGAATGCCACACGCATGGCGCGGCGGTCATGATCCAGCTCACCCATCTCGGGCGCCGGACCAACTGGAACAAGGCCGACTGGCTGCCGGTGCTCTCCGCCTCGCCGGTTCGCGAGCCTGCCCACCGGGCCTTCCCGAAGGAGATGGAGGACTGGGATATCGAGCGCATCGTCGCCGACTATGCGTCCGCCGCCGAGCGGATGAAGGCGGCCGGCCTCGATGGTTTCGAGTTCGAATGCTACGGCCATCTGATGGACGCCTTCTGGTCGCCGGCGACCAATCAGCGCGACGACCTCTATAATGGCTCGATCGACAACCGCCTGCGCTTCACCATGCGGGTCCTCGAAGCGGTGCGCAAAGCCGTCGGCCCGGACTTTCTGGTCGGTTGCCGGCTCGTCGCCGATGAGGATTGGGACAAAGGCCTCTCCAAGGCCGAGGGGCTCGAAATCTGCCATCGGCTGAAGGCCTCCGGCCTCGTCGATTTTCTCAACATCATCCGCGGCCATATCGAGCATGACGCGCCTTTGGCCAAGGTCATCCCGGTGGCCGGCATGCAGGCGGCACCACATCTCGATTTTGCCGGCGAAGTACGCGCCGCCACCAAGTTTCCGGTCTTCCACGCCGCCCGCATCAACGATGTGGCGACGGCCCGCCATGCGATTGCCGAAGGCAAGCTCGACATGGTCGGCATGACCCGCGCCCATATCGCCGATCCGCATATCGCCAGGAAGATCGCCGAGGGACGCGAGGCCGACATCCGCCCCTGCGTCGGCGCCACCTATTGCCTCGACCGCATCTATGAAGGTCATGAGGCGTTGTGCATCCACAATCCGGCGACCGGGCGGGAAGCCCAGATGCCCCATGTCGTCGCAAAAGCCCAAGGCCCGCGCCGCCGGATCGCGGTCATCGGCGCCGGTCCCGCCGGTCTCGAAGCGGCCCGCGTCACCGCCGCCCGCGGCCATGAGGTCACCCTGTTCGAGGCCTCCGGTAATCCCGGCGGCCAGATCAGGCTCGCCGCCCAGGCCAAGCGCCGGCGCGAACTGATCGCCATCGCCGACTGGCGGGCCGAGCAGTGCGAGCGTTTGGGCGTCGCCATGAAATTCAACCAGCTGGTCGAGGCTTCCGACATTCGCGATCTCGGCGCCGATGTCGTGATCGTCGCCACCGGCGGCCTGCCGCAGAATGTCACGATCGAGGAAGGCGCAGATCTCGCGGTCTCGAGCTGGGACATATTGTCGGGCGACGTCAAACCGGCCGACGATGTCCTGCTCTATGACGATAATGGCGCCCATCCCGGCATGGCCGCCGCCGAGCTCATCGCCGAGGCCGGCGCTTCGCTCGAGATCCTGAGTCCTGAGCGTTTCTTCGCCCCCGAAATGGGCGGCCTCAATCTCGTTCCTTATATGAAAACCTTTACGGAGCGGCAGGTCCGCATCACCACGATGACGCGCCTGCGCGCGCTCAAACGTCAGGGCAACAAGATCCAGGCCGTCCTGTGGAGCCCCTATAGCGAGACTGACAGCGCGACGCGGCTGGTCGACCAGGTCGTGGTCGAGAACGCCACGGCGCCCCTGGCCGATCTCTATTTCGATCTCAAGGAGGAATCGAGCAATCGCGGCGAGGTCGATTATGAGGCCTTCGTTGCCGGCCGCCCGCAGACGAAGCGGACCAATCCGTCCGGCAGGTTCCAGCTGTTCCGAATCGGTGACGCGGTCGCCTCGCGAAACATCCACGCCGCAATCTACGACGCGCTGCGTCTGTGTGTTGTCCTCTGATTTGCGCAAGCATCATTAATCGAACGCTAATCCCGCATCGCGAAGTCGCCGGAGTGATGAAGGAACGATTAAGGTTAAACCTATGCTGACATGTTGCAGGGCGAGATAGGAATAATTCGAACGATTCTCTTAAGTCCTGAATCAGAAGCCGCTCCTAGGTTGCCGTTCACTCGATATTAGGTTGTTACGCAAGGACGGCGCGGAAATGTCACGCAGGATATTCGGCAGCATTGTCACTGCCATTCAGGTCTTGGCCGCATTCAGCTTCATCGGCTTCAGCGCGCCGGCTCACGCCGAAACGCTCGCGACCTACTACAAAGTCCTCATCGCGGTGCGCAAATGCGAACTTTCCGTTGAGGAAGTTCAATTGGCGCGCCTCCAGGACATCATCGAGAACCGCGTCACCGACACCGACACGTCCTCCGATTCGATCAACAACATCTTCGATGAGATCGCCCAGGACATCGGCAGCGATACGCCTGCCTTCTGCGCCGCCTACAGCGATACGGCGCTCACCATCCTCCAATCCCTCTGATGGACCGCATGACCATGCCCAAGGCAAGTCTCCGCACATGGCTTAAGGCCGGCTCCGTTCTGCGCCGCTTCGGCGCCCGCGACGAAGGCAGCACGACACCCATCTTCGCCCTCTGCGCGATCCCGCTGGTTTTCGCCGCCGGCATCGCCATCGACACCAGCAGGCAATCCACGGCCAGGGTTCAGGTGCAGGCGGCAACCGATGCCGCGGCCCTCGCCGCCGCCGCCGCTTATGGTGTCGGCAGCGAGAACTACACCGCCGTCGCCAATGCCTATTTCACCAAGACCGTCTCGCAGTTCCCCGACCTCGCCAGCGCCAGCATCGCGACGAACGTGTCGGTAGACACGGCGAACAATACGCTCACCATGACCGCGTCCGGCGCGATTCCGACGACGCTGACGCGTATCGGCGGCTTCGATACGATGCCGCTGGCGGCAGCCAATACCTCACCCAGTGGTGGCGGTGGCGGCGGCGGCGCCGGGGCAGCCGCGACCGGTGGCGGCACCAGTAGCGGAGGCACCATCTCGAGCACGGTTTCGCTCCCTGTCTTCTCCGATCACCACAAGGGCCAGATCGTTCTCGTCATGGATTATTCGAGCTCCATGGATGAATATATCGGCGGCAAGAAAAAATACATCACCATGCGCGACGAAGCGGCCAAGCTGGTCAGCAACCTGTCGCAAAACCAGACCAACCAAGATGTCGAATTCGGCCTGGTCCCCTTCTCGCATGCCGTCCGCGTCACCATGCCGAACAATTTCTACTACGGAAAGACCGGCACGAGCTCGTCGACCTACTGCATCGATGACCGCAACTATCCCTACAATCTGAGCCCGGACACGCCGAGCACCTCGACGACCAACAACGCCAGCAAATTCTTCACCACCAGCTGCAGCTATTTCTCGTCGAAGAATTTGAATGTGCGCGCGCTGTCGCTCAATCACGCGGGCACGGTCAGTCAGATCAATTCGATGACGCCCTACGGAAACACCCATATCGCGCTCGGCATGGAGACGGCCTGGCACTTGCTGACGCCGAATGCTCCCTATGCCGCGACCGTGAATGAAGAAGAGACGCTGAAGGCCGTCGTGCTGCTCACGGACGGCCAGCAGACGAGTCCCGGCAACGGTCCCAACAACATCCTTTCGGTCGCACAGGCCGAAAGCAATCTCGAGGAGCAATGCCGCAGGATGAAGGCGGCCGGCATCCGTGTCGTCACCGTGTCCTTCGACCTGTCGGACACGCTGACCCAGAACCGCCTGAAGGATTGTTCCTCGGACAACCTGGAAAAGAAGGTCGCGGCCGGCGAGCCGACCCCGAAATACTACTTCAACACCAACACCAATGAAGAGCTGGCCAGCGCCTTCGGCATCATCCGCGACAGCCTGGCGCGCAACATGTACCTGTCCAAATAGACAGTTCGACGGACATCTTGAATCGGGTGGCCTGACCGGGTAACTCCGGTTAGGTCATCTTCATGATCAACCGCACCATGGGCCCCGCCGAATGGGCCATGCTCATCGTCCTCAGCATCGTCTGGGGCGGATCATTCTTTCTGTACGCCATCGCCCTCATCGACCTGCCGGTCTTCACCATCGTCTTCCTGCGTGTGAGCCTCGGCAGCCTCGGTCTGTGGCTCTGCGCCTGGGCGATGGGACTTCTGCCGCGCCGCGACGCCGTGCTCTGGCGCAACTTCCTCATCATGGGACTGATCAACAACGCCATTCCCTTCAGCCTCATCGTCTGGGGCCAGAAGGAGGTCGCCTCCGGCCTCGCCGCCATCCTGAACGCCACCACGCCCTTCTTCACCGTCCTCACCGCCAACTGGCTCACCGCCGATGAGAAACTGTCCTGGAATCGCCTGCTCGGCGCCTTCATCGGGCTGTCCGGCGTCGCCGCCATGATGGGCGCCGACCTGGTGCAGGCGCAAGGAGGCGCCCTCGTCTCGCAGCTCGCCATCATCGGCGCCGCGGTCTCCTATGGCTTCGCCAGCGTCTTCGGGCGCCGCTTCGCCGGAACGCCGCCGGTCGTCACCGCTGCGGGCCAGACCGCCGGCTCATCGCTGATTCTCCTGCCGGTGATGCTGCTGGTCGACGCGCCCTGGCGCCTCGGCTTTCCGCCGCTGCAGGCCTGCCTCGCGGTTGCCGGACTGGCGATCCTGTGCACGTCGATAGCCTACATACTCTACTTCACCATCCTGAAGCGCGCCGGCGCCACCAATATCGTCCTGGTAACCTTTCTGGTACCGGTCAGCGCCATCCTGCTCGGCATCATGCTCCTCGGCGAACGCCTCGGTCTCCATCATGTGATCGGCATGGTCACCATCGCCTTCGGCCTCGCCTTGATCGATGGTCGTATCCTCAGCCTTGTCAGACCCCGTCGCATCTAAAGAATCGGACCGAAAAGTGCGAAGCGGTTTTCGGATAATCCGATGCGCAAAACAATATCCTGGCGCAAATCCTTGTCGCCAAAGTCTTCAACTTTGGCGGATTTGCTCTAGGCAAGAACCGGTCTATCATCCTTCCGAAAAGCCGGTCGCAGCTTCGTCACATTGTTGGCGTTGCTGAGCGGGCAGGAGGTGATCATGGCCAACCATCCCGACGTTCAAGCGTTCTTCGACGAGGCCACCAATACGGTGAGCTATGTGGTGAGCGATCCCGCCACGCGGATATGCGCCATCGTCGATTCGGTTCTCGACTATGATCTCGCGGCAGGCCGCACGTCATTCCATTCCGCCGACAAGGTCATCGATTTCGTGCGCGCCCAAGGCCTTACCCTCGACTGGATCCTCGAAACCCACGTCCACGCCGATCATCTCTCCGCCGCCCCCTATATTCAGGAGAAGCTCGGCGGCCGGCTCGGCATCGGCGAACAGATCCGCCTGGTCCAGGACACGTTCGGCAAGATCTTCAATGCCGGCACGGATTTCCAGCGCGACGGCAGCCAGTTCGATCATCTCTTCCAAGACGGCGACCGTTTCAAGATCGGCAATGTGGAAGCCTATGCCATGCATACGCCGGGTCACACGCCGGCCTGCATGACCTATGTGATCGGCGATGCCGCCTTCATCGGCGACACGCTGTTCATGCCGGATTTCGGCACCGCGCGCGCCGACTTCCCCGGCGGCGATGCCCGCGAGCTCTATCGCTCGATCCAGAAGGTGCTGGCTTTACCGGCGGAGACGCGGCTCTTTCTCTGTCACGACTACAAGGCGCCCGGCCGCGACTTCTTCGCCTGGGAAACCACGGTCGCCGCCGAGCGCCAGGGCAATGTCCATGTCCGCGAAGGCGTCAGCGAGGAGGATTTCGTCGCCATGCGCACCGCACGCGACAAGAAGCTCGGCGCCCCCCGCCTCATCATCCCATCGATCCAGGTGAACATGAATGCCGGCCACTTCCCCGCCCCCGACCAGGATGGCAATGTCTATCTGAAAGTACCGCTCAATCGGATTTAGCATCGGCCCGAAAGTCCATGGTCGCCCTGCGAGGCGGCCATCCAGACTTTTCGGACAAGCCGATGCGTAGGATAATTTAGGAGGAAACCGGCATGGCCGATCAACTGGGTGGCATTCATCATCTGACTGCCATCACCGCCGATGCTCCCGGCAATCTCCGCTTCTACACGGCCACCCTGGGCTTGCGTCTCGTCAAGAAGACGGTCAACCAGGACGATACGAGCGCCTATCACCTCTTTTATGCCGACGGCAAAGCCAGTCCCGGCAGCGACGTCACCTTCTTCGACTGGCCGGTCGGCCGCGAAAGGCGCGGCACCCACAGCATCGCGCGCACGGCCTTGCGGGTCGCCAGCGAGGCCAGTCTCGACTGGTGGCTGAAGCATCTCCGCGCCGCCGGTGTCGCGACCGGCGAGATCGCCGAGGCCGCCGGCCACGCGGCGCTCGATTTCGAGGATCCGGAAGGCCAGCGCCTGCGCCTGGTCGTCGACAGGGGCGAAGGTGAAGGCAATCCCTGGAGCGGCAGCCCGATTCCGACGGAGCATCAGATCCGCGGTCTCGGTCCCATCACTCTGTCGGTGCCGGATCTCAAAGCCACCGCGACGGTCCTCACCCAGGTCCTGAACATGAAGGAAATACGCGCCCATCCCCTGGGCAACGGCAAGACCTCCACCCATGTCTTTGCCATGGGCCCGGGCGGTCCCGCTGCCGAGCTTCATGTCGCGGTCGAGCCGCAGCTCCCCGTCGCCGGCCAGGGCGCCGGCGGCGTCCATCATGTCGCCTTCCGCACGCCCTCGGTCGAGATGCTGCATCAGTGGACGGCGCGGCTGACGAGTTTCAAGATTCCATCCAGCGGCGAGGTCGAGCGCTATTATTTCCGCTCACTCTATTTCCGCGAGCCCAATGGCATCCTGTTCGAGATCGCCACTGACGGTCCGGGCTTCGCGGTCGACGAGCCGCTGGAGAGTCTCGGCGAGCGCCTCTCGCTGCCACCCTTCCTCGAAAATCGCCGCACCGCCATCGAGGCCGGATTGAAACCACTGCAATGACGATCCAATCCTCGCAAGCCGACCGCCTCATCCGAGCGCATCACCTGCATGTGGCGGGCACGCCCCTCGCCCGCGCCAGCAAGGTCGTCATTTTCATCCATGGCCGTCATGCCACCGGGACGGCCATCCTGCCCCTCACCGAGCCCCTGGCCATGGACGGGCTCTGCTTCCTCGCCCCCGATGCCGATACCGGCAGCTGGTATCCGGGCGCCTTCATGGCGCCCATCATCACCAACGAGCCTTATCTCACCAATGCGCTCGAGCGTCTCGGCTCCATCTATCACTCGCTCGAGACGCTGGGCTTCGGCCGCGAGCAGATCGTGCTCGCCGGCTTCTCGCAAGGGTCCTGCCTCGTCCTCGAATACGCCGCGCGCCATCCGCATTTCTATGCCGGCATATTGGGCTTCAGCGGCGGCCTCATCGGCCCCGACCCGATGGTCCGGAACGAACGCGGTTCTTTCGAAGGCACGCGCATCTTCCTCGGCTGCAGCGAGAAGGATCCCTTCATCCCGGCCAAACGCGTCTTGGAGACCGCTGGCCACCTGGAAGGCCTCGGTGCCCAAGTGACCGCACGCCTTTACCCCGGCAGCGATCACGTCATAAACGAGAATCAATACGCCCATGCCCGCGCCATTCTCACTTGGGATGCCGTGGCGTGACCTCTTCTTCATGAATCTTTCAAGGAAGCAGCAATGGATATCGGAATAATCGGTCTCGGTCGGATGGGCGGCAACATCGCCCGCCGCTTGATGGAGGGCGGGCACAAATGCGTGGTGCTCGACCGCAACCCGGATGCGGTGAAGGACGTCGAGAAGGACGGCGCCGCGCCCGCCAGGGATTCGGCCGACATGCTGGCCAAGCTGTCGAGCCCGCGCGCCGTATGGCTGATGCTGCCGGCGGGCGAGATCACCGAGAAGGTGCTGGCGGAAGTCGCGGGCCTCATGCAGCCAGGCGACATCCTCATCGACGGAGGCAACAGCTACTACAAGGACGATATCCGCCGCGCCAGGACGCTCCGCGAAAAAGGTATCATCTATGTCGATGTCGGCACCTCGGGCGGCGTCTGGGGTCTCGAACGCGGTTACTGCCTGATGATCGGCGGCGAGGAGAAGGCCGTCACCCATCTCGATCCGATCTTCGCCTGTCTCGCTCCGGGCATCGGCAAGATCGAGCGCACACCAGGACGCGAGAAGCGCGACCCTCGTCCCGAGCATGGTTATGTCCATTGCGGCCCCGCAGGCTCAGGACACTTCGCCAAGATGATCCATAACGGCATCGAATATGGCCTGATGCAGGCCTATGCCGAGGGCTTCGACATCCTGCGCAACAAATCGAGCGACGTCTTGCCCGCCGATGAGCGTTTCACGCTCGACCTCGCCGACCTCGCCGAGGTCTGGCGGCGCGGCAGCGTGATCTCCTCCTGGCTGCTCGATCTGAGCGCCATCGCGCTCGCCAAGGATGCCGATCTCAAAAGCTTCACCGGCTCCGTCGCCGATTCAGGCGAAGGCCGCTGGACGGTCGAAGCCGCCATCGAAGAAGCGGTGCCCGCCGACGTGTTGTCGAGCGCGCTCTACACGCGCTTCCGTTCGCGCCGCGATCACACCTTCGCCGAGAAACTCCTGTCCGCCATGCGCTACGAATTCGGCGGCCATGTCGAGCAAAAGAAGTAGCCCGCATCGGCCCGAAAAGTTGCAGACTTTTCGGATAAGCCGATGCGCAGAGGAATGAGGGGCGGCAGGCAGCCTCTTACATCCGTCCATACTTCTTCATGACGTCGATGAGCCGGTCATGCGGCAGCGCGATCGACGTGTTGCCGTCGCGCCCGACCATCGTCTCATTGGCAATCATGCTGTCGATGATGGCCTCCTCGGTCGCCTCGACCGTCGCCTCGAAGAGCGGATCGATATCGCCGGTTGCTACCGCCTCCAGGCGGCGCAATTGATTGGGCGGCGTGGTGAAAGCTTCTTCGTTGGCGGTCGAAAAAGCGAGAAAGATGTCGCCCGAGCTGTTGTGGCCGAGACCGCCGGTGCGGGCGAGGCCGATCGGCACGCGGCGCGCCAGCCGCTTCAGTTGGTGCGCCTCGAGCGGCGCATCGGTGGCGATGATCACGATGATCGAGCCGGCCGGCTTGCCGCGCAGTTCATCGCCCGCGAGATGCGGCCCGACCGGCACGCCAAGGATCGTGCATTCCGGGCGCTGCCCGAAATTCGACTGCACCAGGGCGCCGACCGTATAGGAGCGTCCCGCCACCTTCACGACTCGTGAGGCGGTGCCGTTGCCGCCCTTGAAGTCATAGCAGATCATGCCGGTGCCGCCGCCGACGCTGCCCTGCTCGATGGCGCCGCCGCGCGCCCCACCCAGCGCTTGAATCACATGTTCAGCCGTCACATGGAAGCCGTTGATATCATTGAGATCGCCATCAAAGGTCTCAGCCGCGACGGGCAATCCCCAGTCCTGCACATTGCCGGCCTTGCCGAACAGCCACCGGCTGGTCGTGTCGCGCGCGATGCCGCAGGAATTTGTGTTGGTGATGGTGATCGGCGTCTGCAGCTCACCCGATTCCTCGATCCAGATCGTGCCGGTCATCTCGCCATTGCCGTTGAGCGAATAGGTGCCGGCGGCGCAAGGAATCTGCGCCTTGTCGCGCCCGCGCGGCAGGATGGCGGTGACGCCGGTGCGCACCGGCCCCTGCCCGACCACGAGCTTGCCATGCCCTGAGATCAGCGTGGTCACACCAACCTCGACGCCCGCCACATCGGTGATGGCGTTGTTGGCGCCGGGCTCACCGGCAAAGGGGAGCTTGAGGCCGCGGCCGCGTGTCTTGCCGGCAGGGGTGACATGATGGGAATTCATCGGGCTCCTCGATTCTTCTTTGCAAGGCGAGACGCTTCGCACAGACTGACATTGACGAGCAAGACCCGGAACCCTGATGACCTCACCTGTCGATCCCTCAGCCTATAAGGAAGCCTTGATCTTCCTTGGCACCGCCGGGGTGGTCATCCCGATCTTCCGCAAGCTCGGCATAAGCTCGATCCTGGGCTTCCTGATCGTCGGCGCCCTGGTCGGCCCCTATATGTTGGGCGGTCTCGCCCAGACCTATCCCTGGCTCGCCAATTTCGTCTTCACCGAATCGGAGGAATTCAGCCAGCTGGCTGAGCTCGGTGTCGTCTTCCTCCTGTTCCTGATCGGCATCGAATTGTCCTTCGAGCGTCTCCTCACCTTGCGCCGCCTGGTCTTCGGCCTCGGCGGCCTGCAGATGCTGGTGACCACCGTGGTCCTCATGCTCATCGGCCTGTGGCTCGGTCTCGATCCGGCGGAGGCCTTGATCATCGGCTCGGTGCTTTCGCTCTCCTCGACCGCCATCGTCGTGCAGCTCCTGTCCGATGCCAAACGGCTCGGCACCCAGGCCGGGCGCGCCAGCTTCTCGGTCCTCCTGTTCCAGGACCTCGCCGTCATCCCGATCCTGCTGCTCATCAGCGTCCTCGGCGCCAATGAGGAGGGATTCACTTTCGCCGACATCCTCACCGCCATTGCCCAGGCGCTGATCGCTATTGCCGTCATCGTGATCGTCGGGCGCTTTCTCCTGCGTCCGCTTCTGCGGCTGGTGGCCGCCACCCGCAGCGGCGACCTTTTCATGGCGACGACATTGCTGATCGCCGTGGGAGCAGGCTATGCCGCCAGCCTTGCCGGCCTCTCCATGGCGCTGGGTGCTTTTCTCGCCGGCCTCCTCCTCGCCGAGACCGAGTTCCGCCGCGAGATCGAGGCCATCATCGAACCGTTCAAAGGCCTCCTGCTCGGCGCCTTCTTCCTGCTCGTCGGCATGGACATCGACCTCAACCAGGTCTTTTCCTATCCGGTAGTCTTCATCCTTTCTGCTGTGGCGCTCATCGTGGTGAAGGCGCTGCTGTTCTGGCTCATCGCCGGCCTGTTCAAGATCGACCGCAAGGCCCGTATCGAAACCGCTTTGCTTCTGGGGCCTGGCGGTGAATTCGCATTCGTCGCCATGGCGGCGGCGGTGGCGACCGGCGTCGTCACCTCGATCGTCAGCGACGCGCTGCTCATCATCGTGTCGCTGTCCATGGCCTCGATCCCGCTGCTCGACTATCTGAGCCGGCCGCTCTCCCGGACGATCCTCAAGGCGGCGCCCGAAATGCCCATGGAGGCGCCACCCGAGACGAACGAGGCGCGCGTCATCATCGCCGGCTTCGGCCGTGTCGGCCGCCTCATCGGCACGATGCTGGAAGAACACAAGATCCCCTATATTGCCGTCGATACCGATCCCCAGGTGGTGGCGAGCGAACGCAAGCTCGGCAAACCGATCTATTATGGTGACGCGGCGCGTCCCGAATTCCTGAGACGCTGCCATATCGCCCATATGCAGGTCATCGCCGTGACCATGGATCAGCCGAAAAAGGTGGAGGACGTCACCGTCGCGGCCCGCGCCGAGCGTGCCGACATCAAGATCATCGCCCGCGCCCGCGACGACCGCCATGCCGTCAAGCTCTATGGCCTCGGCGTGACCGAGGCGGTCCCCGAGACCATCGAGGCGTCGCTGCAGCTGGGCGAGTCCGTATTGGTCGGGGCCGGCCTCGCCATGGGCCTAGCTATCGCCTCGGTGCACGAGCAGCGCGACGTCTTCCGCAAGATGCTGGGCCGCCCCAACCGCAAGGAAGAGCTGGCACTCGCCCGCCGGCGCAAGGCCCGCGGCATCAGCCGGGCGAACGAGGAGACCTGAGCGCTACTCAGAAGCCTTGACTCGAGCCAGGTATCGTAACCGCAACACGTCGGTAAGACCGGGAGATTCTCCGCCTGCCCACAAAGCGACTAGATCCTTGGTATGGACGTAGCGCTCCAGATACGGGACGGCCACAGATACGAGCAAACTCGCAATCTCGGCAGAGAGGACATCAACCTTGGTGGCCTTGTTGACCTCCCACCACTTGTCCGCCGCTTCGCGCGTGAGATATCCGATCCGCTGCCGAAGGTGGCCGTCATATTCCTTGGCGGACTTGATCGTCGTGTCACTTGAGTCCAGCAGCGCACCGCAAACAATGGATAGATTCAGGGTGAAGGACACGCTGTCAGACGAATTCCACCTGTTCTTCTGAAAATTGATGAGCGCAGCATTGTCCCCTACAATCCTGCGTAACGTACCCTGCTTTCGTACATAGCCGTATGCGGCGGCGGCGATTCCCGCTTGGGCGACGACTTCTGCGAAAACCTCTTGGAGCGTTGTGGCGCCGGTCACGCGAGTTCACCCGGCGCCGCTTATGCGACGCCGAGTTTCTTCTGCAGGCTCGAGCTCGAGGTCGTGTACTGGAACAGCAAGCGCTCGCCCGGATGGATGTGGTGGAACGCTTCCTGCGCCATCAGCGCCGCTTCGTGGAAGCCCGACAGGATCAGCTTGAGCTTGCCCGGATAGGTGTTGATGTCGCCGATGGCGAAGATGCCTTGCGTCGATGTCTCGAACTTCGCGGTGTCTACCGGAACCAGATTCTCATGCAGGTTGAGACCCCACTCGGCGACCGGGCCGAGCTTCATGGTGAGCCCGAAGAAGGGCAGCATCGCATTGGCGGCGATATCGAAATTGCCGTCAGTGCCTTTCACCTGCGCCGAGGCGAGGACGCCGTTGTCGCCGGTGAGGCCGGTCACCTGGCCCAGCTTGAGCTGCATCTTGCCGGCCGCGACCAGCTCGCGCATCTTCTTCACGCTGTCGGGCGCCGCGCGGAAATCATCGCGCCGGTGCAGCAGCGTCAGGCTGTTGGCGATAGGCTGCAGGTTGAGCGTCCAGTCGAGCGCCGAGTCGCCGCCGCCGACGATCAGGATGTCGCGGCCGCGCAGGGCTTCCATCTTCTTGACCGAATAGAATACCGACTGGCCCTCATAGGCATCGATGCCGGGGATCGGCGGCTTCTTCGGCTGGAACGAGCCGCCGCCCGCCGCGATCACCACCACCTTGGCATGGAACACGATGCCGCCATCGGTCTTGAGCTCGAATTTGCCGTCCTCGAGCTTCCTGAGCTCGGTGACCATCTGATTGAAGTGATATTCGGGCTTGAAGGGCTTGGCTTGCTCGAGAAGCCGGTGCGTCAGTTCGGAACCGGTGACGATCGGCAGCGCCGGAATGTCATAAATGGGTTTTTCCGGATAGAGCTCGGCGCATTGGCCGCCCGGGCGGTCGAGAATGTCCACGACGTGACATTTTATGTCCAGGAGTCCCAGCTCGAAGATCGCAAACAGACCACAGGGGCCCGCCCCCACGATCACGGCATCGGTGGAAATCACCTCTTCGCTCATACCTGAACTCCAAATTATCTAGAATTGTTTCTCCGGCACCCGGACCCTGAGCCCGTCCAGCACATCCGAAACCTTGATCTGGCAGGACAGCCGGCTCTCGTCGCGCACGTCGAAGGCGAAATCGAGCATGTCCTCTTCCATCGGATTGCGCGGGCCGGTCTTTTCGAGCCAGCCCGGCTCGACATAGACATGGCACGTCGCGCAGGCGCAGGCACCACCGCAATCGGCGTCGATCCCGGGCACCATGTTCTTGACCGCCGTTTCCATGACGGTCATGCCCGCCTGTCCGTCGACGGTCTGTTCGGTGCCATTATGCTGGATGAAAGTGATCTTCGCCATTCGAGGCCTTTACGCGGGTGTCGGTGCGCGGCCTCTTTAAGGGATCAGAACGCCGAACACAAGAAAAGGCCCATGCATCAAATGAAGAGCTTTTCCGCCTCTGCCGCAAAGGCGGCCATGGCCTGGTCGAGCTCGCCCAGAACGCGCTTTTTGAGCTTCGCCTCCCCGGACCAGCCGAGGTCTTCGATTTCGTCCGTCAGGGCCGCTATCCTGGGGGCCCCGATCGAGCGGGCTGAGCCCTTGAGGCTGTGAGCGGCGAATTTCCAGTCGTCGGCCGAGGCCGCCTCGTCGAGCTGCGCCCGGACCGGAGCGAACTGGGCCAGGAACAGGCCGATCAGTTCGCGTTCCAGGGCGTCGTCGCCCCCCGTATATTGGCTCAAATGTTCACGGTCGAAAATGGCGGGATCCGCTGCCCCTGCGTCGCTCTTCTGGTTCGCCTGGGCGACCCCTTTGGTTAACATTTTCTTACCCTCGCCGTTTGAGATACCAAGCTTACTTCAGGCCACACTTCCGTAAAGATGCTTGCCTAAGATTGAATTTTCCATTTTGATTCAAAGCGAACCATAATTTTAACCAAAACTTTATTTAGCCGCTTTGACAAGGTTAAGATGAGTTCAAGCGGGACTCCCGATGAGGTAATATAAGAAGTCTAAGCGGGCCGTCCGGCAAGTCCCGGATACGGTCCGCAATCCCCTGCGCGCGGATGGGCACTCGGCGCGCAGTCGGGACGGCCAACCGGGTGGGACTGGGGTCGGACGGAAATGTAAGTTCCGTCGACATAACAGGGAAGTTGTGCGGGTACAGGTATGGTAAACAATCCGAGTGATACGCGCCGTTCGCAGCGGCGTCAGCAAGGCCGTGCGGGCGACAATAATCGGCGCGACGCCGATGTGGGTGCCAGCCGGGAAGCGCCAATGCGCAACCGTCCCGCCAATGAAAACGAGCCGGCGTCCGCGGCGATGACCGCGAGCCTGCGCCGCAGGCCCTCTTTCGCGCCGTTCTATGTGGCCTTCGTGCTGTCGCTCGCCTGGGTCTTCCTGTGGTTCTGGAGCTTCAGCCCGACCATTCTCGACAAGCCGAACCCGTTCACGCAGCAGGCCATGCCGCAGACCATGACGGCGCTGGCGATCCTCGGCCTGCCCCTTGCGATCGTCTGGACGCTCGCCTGGTTCGTCAGGCGGGCCCAGCACTTGCGCCATGTTTCTGAGGTATTGGTTCATACGTCCATGCGCCTCGTCCGGCCGCAGGACATCGCCTCCGACGGCCTGGCCTCCATCGCCCAGGCGGTGCGCTCCGAAGTCGACATCCTGGTCGGCGGCGTCGAGCACGCGGTCACCCGCGCTTCGGAGCTCGAAGGCATCGTCCACAAGGAAATCGCCGCCATCGAGCGCGCCTTCGGCGGCAATGAGGAGCGTATCCGCACCCTCGTCGCCGGCCTCGAGAACCAGCGCGCCGCTTTGCAGCAGGCCGGCGTCGTGATCGGCACCGAGACCAATCCGGTCCTGGCGCGCCTCGAAACCAACACCCAGAATCTCGATTCGATCATCTCCAACGCCCAGTCGACCCTCTCCCATCTCGAGCATGGGTTGAAGTCGACGACGGTCGAGCTTGCCCGTACCATCGACGAGGTCGCCTCGCGCGCCTCCGTCGCCGGCTCCGAGATCTCCGGCCAGGCCGCCAATATGGAGCGCTCCTCCTCGATCTTCGTCACCGAGCTGCGCAAGTTCTCCGAGCATCTGACCGAGCAGATCGGTATCCTCGCCAATGCGACGGGCTCGCTCAACGCCGAATCGAGCAATTTCGGCATGCGCATCCAGGGCATGGAGTCGAATGTCGTCGACTTGCTGCGCTCCAGCATCGGCGAGCTCACCAATATCAACGGCCAGATCGCCCATACGATCGACCAGGCGACCGCCTCGTCGAGCGATCAGATCCGCACCGCCGGCACCCAGCTCACCGAGCTTCTCCAGTCGGCCAGCGGCAATATCGTCTATCATCTCAAGGCCACCTCGCAGGAAGTCGCCGAGCAGATCGAGAAGTCCGGCCTCTCCGTCTCCCAGCAGATCGAAACGAGCCGCGCCGGCATGACCGACGGTCTCGAAGGCGTGGTCAAGAATTACGTCGATCAGGTCGACCAGGCCCGCACCGGCCTCACCACCTTCGTCGAGCAGGCGAGCGAGCAGATCGCCGGCCGGGTCGAGGACTCGACCAGCCGCCTCTTCGCCAAGCTCGATGAGGCGTCGCGCTCGATCCATGTCGGCATCGAGGAGAACGGCAACACGCTCGTCGACCGCCTGACGCAGTCGACCGAGGCCGCCTCCACTGCCATCACCCAGTCGAGCAACAAGCTCGTCAATCTGGTCGAGACCAGCCGCGCCGGCATGACCAACGGCCTCGAAGGCATCATCAAGAACTATGTCGAGCAGGTCGAGAACGCCCGCTCGAGCCTTGCCGCCTATGTCGAGCAGGCCGGTGGCGAGATCGCCGCCCGCGTCGATGATTCGACCGGCCGCCTGTTCACCAAGCTCGACGACGCCTCGCGCGCCATCCATGTCGGCATCGAGGACAACAGCAACGTCATGGTCGAGCGCCTCAACGGCTCGACCAATGCCGCCGCCGCTGCCATCAGCGCGGCCAGCGCCAAGCTCGTCGCCCTCGTCGAAACCAGCCGCGCCGGCATGACCGACGGCTTCGAAGGCATCATCAAGAACTATATCGACCAGGTCGAGAACGCCCGCACCGGGCTTGCCGCCTATGTCGAGCAGGCCGGCGGCGAGATCGCCGCCCGCGTCGACGATTCGACCGGCCGCCTGTTCACCAAGCTCGACGACGCCTCGCGTGCCATCCATGTCGGCATCGAGGACAACAGCAACGTCATGGTCGAGCGCCTCAACACCTCGACCAGCGCCGCCGCCGCTGCCATCAGCGCGGCGAGCGCCAAGCTCGTCACCCTGGTCGAGACCAGCCGCGCCGGCATGACCGACGGCCTCGAAAGCATCATCAAGAACTATATCGACCAGGTTGAGCGCGCCCGTACCGGCCTCGCCACCTATGTCGACGAAGCGGGCGGCGAGATCGCCAACCGCGTCGATGATTCGACCACCCGCCTCTTCGCCAAGCTCGACGACGCCGCGCGCGTCATCCATGTCGGCATCGAGGAAAATGGCAACGCCCTCTTCGAACGGCTCGTCGCCTCGAGCGGTGCTTCGACCGAAGCCATCGGCGAGATCGTCACCCGTCTCGACGATCAGACCGGCCGCCTCTTCGCCAAGCTCGACGACGCCTCGCGCGCCATCCATGTCGGCCTTGAGGAGAACGGCAATGCCCTCGTCGCGCGCCTTGCCGCGTCGAGCGGCGCCTCCACCGAGGCAATGGGTGAGATCGTCTCCCGTCTCGACGACCAGACCGGCCGCCTCTTCGCCAAGCTCGACGATGCCTCACGCGCCATCAATGGCGGTATCGAGGACAACGGCAATGCGCTCGTGGCGCGCCTCGCCGCGTCGAGCGGTGCCACAACCGAAGCCATGGGTGAGATCATCACCCGTCTCGACGACCAGACCGGCCGCCTCTTCACCAAGCTCGATGACGCCGCGCGCGCCATTCAGGTCGGCATCGAAGAGAACGGCAATGTCATGGTGGAGCGTCTCAACAGCTCGACCACGGCGGCTGCTCAGGCCATCGGCCTGTCCAGTGCCCAGTTGGTCAAGCTGGTCGAGACCAGCCGCGCCGGCATGACCGACGGCCTCGAGAGCATCATCAAGAACTATGTCGATCAGGTCGAGCGTGCCCGCACCGAGCTCGCCACCTATGTCGACGAGGCGGGCGGCGAAATCGCCAACCGCGTCGACGACTCGACCGGCCGCCTCTTCACCAAGCTCGATGACGCCACGCGCGCCATCCATGTCGGCATCGAAGAGAACGGCAACGCCCTCGTCGAGCGCCTGGCCGCTTCGACCGGCGCCTCCACCGAGGCCATCGGCGAGATCGTCACCCGTCTCGACGACCAGACCGGCCGTCTCTTCGCCAAGCTCGACGAGGCCTCGCGCGCCATCCATGTCGGCATCGAGGAGAACGGCAATGTCATGGTCGAGCGCCTCAGTGCGTCGACCAGCGCCGCCGCCGAGGCCATCGGCCTGTCCAGCGCTCAGTTGATCAAGCTGGTGGAGACGAGCCGCGCCGGCATGACCGACGGACTCGAGAGCATCATCAAGAGCTATGTCGATCAGGTCGAGCGCGCCCGCACCGGCCTCACCGCCTATGTCGACGAGGCCGGCACCGAGATCGCCAATCGCGTGGACGACTCGACCACCCGCCTCTTCTCGAAGCTCGACGACGCCGCACGCTCCATCCATATCGGCATCGAGGAGAACAGCAACGCGATGGTGGAGCGCCTCGCTGCGTCCACCGATCTCGCCGCCTCGACGATTTCGACCTCGAGCGCCAAGCTGCTCGGCGCCATCGACACCAGCCGTTCGGGCCTCGCCCAGGGCCTCGACATGGCGCTCAGGGAGTATGTCGATCATGTCGAACGCACCCGCCTCGGCCTGACCGAGGGCATCGATACGTCGCTCAAGAACTATGTCGATCATGTCGACCGCACCCATTCCGGCATGACGGAGAGCCTCGAAAACTCGCTCAAGGGCTACATCGACCATGTCGAGCGCACCCGTACCGGCCTCACCAGCCTCGTCGACGATGCCGGCATGCATCTGGCCGGCCGCCTCGACGATTCGACCAGCCGCCTGTTCGCCAAGCTCGACGAGACCGCGCAGACGATCCATGGCGGCATCGAGGAGAACAGCCACGCGATGGTCGAGCGTCTCAACGCCTCGACCGATCTCGCCGCCTCGACGATCGCCGCGGCGAGCGACAAGCTGATCAACCGGGTCGACGAGACCTCGGGCCGCGTCGTCGGCCATCTCAACATGTCGAGCTCGCAGCTCGTCTCCAGCATGGATCAGGCGGCCGCCAGCATTCTCAACCAGCTCAACGTGGCGGGCACCGAGATCACCGGCAAGGTGGAGGACACCACCACCCGCTTCTTCAACGTGCTGGGCGATCAGACCTCCCTCGTCACCTCCAAGCTCGACGAATCCGCCACCCGACTCGCCGGCGTCATCGGCGACTCGTCTCAAGCGATGGAGAGCCGCATCGAGGAAGCGGCCGAGCGCCTCTTCGGCCATATGGGCGCCACCGCGACGGCGATCACCGGCAAGATCGACGAGACGACCAACGGCGTCTATGCGCGCTTGCGCGACACCGCCACCGGCATCACCACCGACCTGCAGGCCACGGGCTCCGCCGTCACCGACCTCGTCGCCTCGACCGGCCAGGCGATCACCTCGCATATCCGCGAGACCTCCGACATCGTCACGCGGCAGATGCAGGACTCCGGCATCGCCGTGTCGCAGAACATCGAGGGCGTCGGCGGCATCGTCACCGAAAAGCTCATCGGCGTGTCGGGCGACTTCGTCCAGAACGTGGCGCGGGCCCGCGACGACGTCTTCAACCTGCTCGAAAACGCCTCCTCGCAGATGACCGGCAGGCTCGAAGAGACCACCCATCAGCTGTTCGGCCGGCTGGAGCGCTCCTCGGGCGACCTCACCTCGCAGCTCGAGCAGACCACCCAGCAGCTGTTCGGCCGTCTCGAGAACACCTCGGGCCAGCTCACCACGCAGCTCGAGGAGACGACCAACCGCATCACCGACCATATCAGCGGCACCGCCACCCTCGTCACCTCGAGCGTCGGCCGCGTCGCCGGCGACCTCGCCAAGGACCTGCGCGATACCTCGACGCTGCTCACCTCGCAGCTCGACGAGACCTCGGGCCGCCTGACGTCGACGCTCGAAAGCACCGCGGCGCAGCTCTTCTCGCAGCTGAACCGCACCTCGGACGACCTGGGATCGCAGCTCTCCGAGACCTCCGAGCGCCTGACGACGCAGCTCGAAAGCACCTCGGCGCAGCTCTTCTCGCAGCTCGACACGGCTTCCGGCCGTATCGGCGGCCAGCTGAGCCTCACTTCGGGCCAGATGACGCAGCAGCTCGAGGAAACCTCCTCGCGCATCTTCGATCAGCTCGACACGACCCGCAACGCGATGACCGAGCGCCTCGAATCGACGGCCTCCGACGTCGCCGAGCGCCTCGACAACGCCGGCAACAAGATGTTCTCGCGCATCGACAACACCGTGCGCGATCTGGGCGAACGCTTCGACGTGGCCACCGATCTTCTCGACAAGATCACCACCGATGTCTCGGGCCGCATGGAGGGCGCCAGCCTCTCCTTCGCCCAGACGCTCGACAGCGCCAGCACCAACATCATCACCAACCTGGGCAAGGCGTCGGACGCCTTCTCGGAGAGCCTCGGCCAGACGACGCTGCAGGTCTCCGGCCAGTTCGAGCAGCAGACCGGCCTCCTCGCCGATCACATCGACCGGGCGGCGCGCGACTTCGAGCGCAGCTCGCAAGGCTCGACCAAGAAGCTCGAGGAAGCCGGCGGCAAGTTCTCCAAGCATCTGGAGACCGCCAACTCCTTCCTCGCCAACCAGCTCTCCACGACCGCGACCAACATCGACGAGCGCCTGGAAGGCATCAGCCTGCAGCTCACCGGCAAGCTCGAAGGCGCCGGCAGCCGCATCTCCGAGCGTCTCGAGGACGTGTCGGGCGTGGTGCAGAAGTCGCTCGACAAGTTCAACCTCGACATGGAGCGCATGCTCTCCAGCCGCGAGGATACTTTGGGCGGCCTCGTCGACGCGCTGGGCAAACGCGCCCAGGATGTCGATCAGATGATGCGCGGTTTCCTGGGCCACATCGAGGAATCGCTGGGTTCGGCCGAGCGCCGTTCCCTCGAGGTCGGCAAGTTCATCTCCGAGAACACGACGCAGGTCGCGTCCAATCTGGAGAAGGAGATCCGCAAGCTCGAATCCTCCTCCGACCTGCAGATATCCAATGCCGCCCGCGTCATGCGCGAGCAGCATGAGCGTGCCGTCGGCGCCATGAACCAGATGATGGCCGAGACCGCCACCGGCTTCCAGCAGACGGCGCAGGAGATGCGCGTCACCGCCCAGCAGGTGGTCAAGGACATCGAATATGCCCGCAACGAGCTGAAGCGCGCCATCTTCGATCTCCCCGACGAGACGCGCGCCAATGCCGACGCCATGCGCCGCGTGGTGGCCGATCAGATCTCGGCGCTCAACGCCCTCGCCGATGTGGTGAAGAAGCAGTCGAGCGCGCTTGATCTCTCAGGCCCGGGCATATTCATGCCGACCGGACGAGGGTCCGGCGCGGGAAAATAGCAGGCGCCGGGTCTGACGCTCCCCCGCGGACCTCAGGCGCCCAGAAAAGAGAGACCACGCGGAGCACAGACGAGCCCCCGGCCCAATTGCGGGGCCGCCTCGAGGATGAGCCGAAGCCGGCCAATGGCACGGAGCGCAAGGCCAAGGCGCCGCAGCTCTCACGCGCCTTGGGCCGCGAGGCCGAGACGCTAGTCCACAAGCTCCACGCCGCCGCCCGCGATATCGTCGAGGCGATCGACACCGAGCTGCCGCGCGATCTGGAGAAACGCTTCTCGGCGGGTGCCGAGGACATCTACACCCAGAATCTGCTCGAGGATCGCGGCCGCCGCCTGCCCAAGCTCATCGAGCGGCGCTACCGGGAAGAACGGCTGGTGCGCGGCCGGGTCGATGCCTATGTGCGGCTGTTCGAGCGCCTGCTCGACGCCCTTGCGGAAACCCCACAGGGCGACAATCTGGTCGACGCCTCCCTTGCATCGGAATCAGGAAAGCTCTACCTGCTGCTCGCACAGGCCTCAGGGCGCATCAGCCCGCAATAACAGGTAGCGACAGATGGATATTGCCAAGCCCTATCTCCTTTTCCTGGGAGATGTGAAAGACCAGCTTGCGGCCAAGACCGCGCAAGGCGTCGTCGACTGGCGCCCGGACTGGTGCGTCGGCCAGATGCGCCTCGAAGGCTGCAAGGCCGATTGCGGGCTGAAGGACGTGACGATCGCCGAAGCCGCCGCGAAGGGCGCCAAGACCATGGTGGTCGGCGTCGCCAATGCCGGTGGCGTTCTGCCCGACCATTGGGTGGCCCGCATCGTCGAGGCGCTCAACCAGGGCCTCGATGTGGCGACCGGCCTGCATAAGCGTCTGGGCACCATACCGGAGATTGCGGAAGCCGCGAAACGCAACGGTCGCAAGCTCCATGACGTGCGCTATACCGACATGACCTTCGCCACCGGCAAGGGCACCAAGCGGCCGGGTCTGCGCCTGCTCGCGGTCGGCACCGATTGCTCGGTCGGCAAGAAATACACCACCCTCGCCCTCGACAAGGAAATGCGTGCCCGCGGCATGAAGTCGGATTTCCGCGCCACCGGCCAGACCGGCGTCCTGATCTCGGGCCGCGGCATCGCGCTTGACGCCGTCATCGCCGATTTCATCGCCGGCGCCGCCGAATGGCTGAGCCCGGCCAATGATGCGGACCATTGGGACGTCATCGAGGGCCAGGGCTCGCTGTTCCACCCCTCCTTCGCCGGCGTGACGCTGGGCCTTCTCCATGGCGCCCAGCCCGATGCCTTCGTCGTCTGCCATGAGCCGACCCGAACCAAGATGCGCGGCGTCGAGCATGCGCTGCCGTCGATCGCCGACGTGATCGAGCGCACCATCGTCGAGGGCCGGCTGACCAACCCCAAGATCGCCTGCGTCGGCATCGCCATCAATACCGAGCATCTCGCCGAGAAGGACGCGCTCGCTCTCCTCGAGCGCACGGGCAAGGAGCACGGCCTGCCCTCAGTCGACCCGATCCGCACCGGCACCGGACCGATCGTCGACCTCCTGCAGAAGCGTTATCACGCCTGATGTCGCGGCAGGTCGAGATCGCTCATGAGAGCTGGCCGATCGCCGGCTCTTTCACCATCTCGCGCGGCTCCAAGACCGCCGCCGATGTCGTCGTCGTCACTTTGACCGAAGGCGGCGTCACCGGGCGCGGCGAATGTGTGCCCTATCCGCGTTATGAGGAGACGGTGCCGCAGGTCCTCGCCGCCCTCGAAGCGGCGAAGGGCGCCATCGAGAGCGGTCTCGAACGCGCCGATATCGCGCGCCATGTCGCACCCAAGGCGGCGCGCAACGCGCTCGACTGCGCTTTGTGGGATCTCGAGGCGAAACGCGCCGGCAAGCCGGTCTGGCAGCTCGCCGGGATCGCCGAGCCGACGCCGGTCGTCACCGCCTACACGCTGAGCCTCGACACGCCGGAAGCCATGGCGAAGGCGGCGGCCAATGCCGCCGACCGCCCGTTGCTCAAGCTCAAGCTCGGCCGCGAGGGTGACGAGGAGCGTATCGACGCCATCCGCCGGGCGGCGCCCAAGGCGCGGCTCATCGTCGATGCCAATGAAGGCTGGAGCGAAGCCGTGCTGCCGCGCATGCTGGCGGCCTGCGCCAAGGCCCAGATCGAGCTGGTCGAGCAGCCCCTGCCCGCATCGGCCGACGACGCCTTGCGCGATATCGACCGCAAGGTGGTCATCTGCGCCGATGAATCCGCCCATGACGCGGCGGGCATCCGGAAGCTGATCGGCAAATATGACGCCCTCAACATCAAGCTCGACAAGACCGGCGGCCTGACCGGGGCGTTGGAGCTCGCTCGCGCTGCCCGCGACAACAATATCAAGATCATGGTCGGCTGCATGCTGGCGACCTCGCTCGCCATGGCGCCGGCGATGCTGCTCGCTCAGTTTGCCGAGTTCGTCGATCTCGACGGGCCCCTGCTCCTGAAGAACGACCGCGTGCCCGGCATCAACTTTGCCGGAAGCCTGATGAGTCCGCCGCCAAAGGCCCTGTGGGGGTAAGGCGCAGCAGCGCAAATGCGAGTGCCGAGGCGGCGAGCGACATCGCCGCCATCGCCCAATAGGCATGGCCGGCATAGGCCTCGAACAGCGGTCCCGCCGCCACCGTCGCCAGCATCATGAACAGGCCGCCCGAGCAGGCGGCGTAAAGCCCTTGCGCCGAATTGCGCAAATGCGCCGGCATGTAGAGCAGCAGGAAACGCATCGTGCCGAAATGGGCGAGCGCGAAGGTGAGAGCGTGCAGCGCCTGCAGCGGCATCAGCAGCCAGAGCGCCGGGTCGAACGCGGTGACCGTCCAGCGCAGGATTCCGGCCAGGCAGCCGATGAGGATCAGCACGGTCGGCGCAAAGCGCGGCACGAGCCGCCCTGAGAAGAAGAAGAACACCACCTCGGCCGAGACGCCGATGCCCCATAATATGCCGATGATCGCCTTGGAATGGCCGAGCTGCTCCCAATGGAGCGAGCCGAAGCCGTAGAGCAGCGCGTGGCTCGCTTGCGCGATGCTGACCGCCGTCAGGAAGATGATGAAGACCTTGGAGCGGAAGAGCTGCAGCACGTCGGCGGGCCTGACCCTGATGGCGGGCGCTCCGGCACTATCGGCTTTCTGCGGCCGCTTGTCCGGCAGAGCCAGGCTCGCGGCGGCGAGCGCCAGATAGCTCACCGCGATCAGCAGCACCGCCTGCGCCGTCGCCATCCATTCGAGCGCGAAGCCCGCGACCAGCGTGCCGACGATGAAGCTCACCGACGCCCACAGCCTTTGCCGCCCGTAATCGAGACCGGCCTTGGCGCTTTCGACGATGGCGAAGTTTTCGGCGATGGGCCCCACCGGCGACAGGACGATGGACGCCATCACCGCCACCGGGAAGATGGTGATGAAATCGCCCATGAAGCTCAACAGCAGATAGCTCGCCGCGCAGGCGAGCGCCCCCAGCCGCACCAGGATGATCGGCCTTCCATAGCGGTCGGCGAGGAAAGTCCCGAGCGGCGCCCCGAACATGCGCACGATGATCTGGCCCGACAGGACGGCGGCGATTTCCGCGGTGCTGAGGCCGCGATCGGCCAGCCACAGGGGCAAAAACGGCAATTGCACGCCCAAGCCTAAGAACAGGAAGGACATGAAGAAACAGAGGCGGAAATTGAGGGCCTGAGGCTGCATCGGCGCCGTGGGAGACGGAGGTTTCAGCCTCTAAACGAAACGCTAACCAGTTTCCAGAATAATCAGGCCGAGCTCGGTGTGTGTGAGTAGCGGGAGTAAGGGATGAGTTCGCCCGGTCAGGGTTCTGGCGCGGTTGTTTTTCCGCCTGGGCAGTATGAGGCGCTCGAAAGTGCCGTCATGGAATCGGCGCGCGGGCGCTGGTTTCTGTCCGAATATGCGAAGCGCAACCGGGCGGCCGACACGATGATGCTGCTCGACGCCCTGAAGAAGCTCGAAAACGTTGCGTCAACGAACCCGATCAAGCCCGACCGGCCATTGCCCGATATCGGCCAGCTCGCCTCGACCATCAAGGCGGCGCGCTCCGAGATCGCCTCGACCCACAATGACCTTTTGCCTGATGGCGGCTATCTGCCGGCCGACAGCGCGCTTTATGATCACATCACCGCCGACGCCAAGTCGATGGGCCACGAAATCACCAAGCGGTCGATGAGCCTGCGCGTCATTGCCGGCGGTTTGAAAGCGGCAACGGCCGACGAGGAGCATGTCGAGGCGGTCGAGGCCAATGCCCGTTCTCTCGAAAACCTGTCCTGGTCGCAGGAGGTGCTGAGCGAGCGTATCGCCAAGGCGATGGGACTTTTAAGCGAGATCGACAATACGCTGACCGGCTTCTCGGCCGAGGTGGAAGAGGCTCCCCTGGCGGGGCGGCAGATGCCCTACTTCTCCCGCGACGAGGATCTGTTCACGGTGCCGCCCGAGGCGCCATCCGAACCTCCCCCGCTCGACCTCGCCGCCGAAATGGATAAGGCGACACAGGCCGCCGCATCCGCGGAAAAGCCGCGCATCGTCGTCATCCGGCGCGGCAAGAACGAGCCGCTCGACATCCCGCTGACAGGCTAATCTTTAGCTATCAGGATTTCGGCGAAGAGGGCCGGATCGACATTGCCGCCGGAAGCAATGAGCGCGATCGTGCGGCCTTCGGTGGCGATCTTGCCTGAAAGCACCGCGGCGAGGCCGACCGCGCCGCCCGGCTCGATCACCAGTTTCAAATGATGGAAGGCGAAAACCATCGCCCGCCGTACCTCCGCCTCGCTGACGACGAGGCCGGCGCCGAGCCGGCTCTGATTGACCGCGAAAGTGAGCTCGCCCGGCTCGGGCGACAGCAGCGCGTCGCAGATCGAGCCTGACGCTTTGGCATTGCGCTCGCGTTTGCCGCTGGCGAGCGAGCGGGCATGATCGTCGAAACCTTCCGGCTCCACGCTGTGGATCTGCGTCCCGGGCGAACGCGCTTTCACCGCGAGCGAAATGCCGGCGATGAGGCCGCCGCCGCTCACCGGCGCCAGCACGGCATCGAGCTTGGCGCCACGTTCGGCAGCCTGCTCCACGAGCTCCAGTCCGCTCGTGCCTTGTCCGGCGATGATCTGCGGATGCTCGAAGGGCGGCACGATGACGGCGCCGCGCTCCGTCGCGATCCGCCCGGCGATCTCCTCGCGGTTCTCGCGGACGCGGTCATAGGTCACCACCTCGGCGCCATAGGAGCGTGTATTGGCTTTCTTGATCTCGGGCGTGTCGACGGGCATCACGATGAGCGCCGGCAGCTTCATCAGCGCCGCCGCCGCGGCGACACCTTGCGCATGATTGCCGGAGGAATAGGCGACCACGCCGCCTCTCGCCGTCTCCGCGGTCAGGCGCGAGATGCAGTTCCAGGCGCCGCGGAACTTGAACGAGCCGGTGCGCTGCAGGTTCTCCGCCTTGATCAGCACCCTGCCCTTGACGCGCGCGTTCAGTGCGGCCGATTCCAGGAGTGGCGTAACGACGGCTTGCCCGGCAAGCCGGGCCCGGGCGTCGACGACATCATCGATGGTGGGGATTTGTCTCATGGTTCAGCCAATTACCCCATTCCGCTTGGTCACGCCACCAGGCCGTCCCTTGAACCGGCCGCCGCCCTTCCCATATCTGCCATGCAATTTGATCGGAGGAGGATCAGCAATGACATCGTCACAATCGCGCTGCGGCCGCTGGACACCCTTGAGCATTCT
This sequence comes from Taklimakanibacter albus, assembly GCF_016595235.1. Lineage (GTDB taxonomy): Bacteria > Pseudomonadota > Alphaproteobacteria > Rhizobiales > Aestuariivirgaceae > Taklimakanibacter > Taklimakanibacter albus. Next base: position 378,161 of record NZ_JAENHL010000004.1, read on the forward strand.
GGCCGTCGTCGCCGGTTTCATCGTGTGGTGGCCGCTTGGCCTCGCCGCCCTGGCCTATACGCTGTGGGCGGGCCCCGTCGACCGCCTTGCCGATGAAGGCGCGCAGAAGCTGCGCGAGACCTTCGGCCGGCGCGGCGGCAGCGGTTTCTATCGCGGCTTCCAGAAGAGTTCTTCCGGCAATGCCGCCTTCGATGCCTACCGCGCCGAGACGCTGCAGCGCCTCGAAGCCGAGCAGGCCGAATTCGCCGAGCATCTCAAGCGCCTGCGCGAGGCGCGCGACCGTGAGGAGTTCGAGCGTTTCATGGCGGAGCGCCGGACGCAATCCTGATTGAACAGAAGACAGCACCATGCGAGAACCCGGCTTCATCGAGCCGGGTTTTTTATTGGGAGCACGGAATGGATCTGGGATTGAAGGGCCGCACGGCCATTGTCTGCGCCTCGAGCCGCGGCCTCGGCAAGGCCTGTGCCTTGTCGCTGGCGCGTGAAGGCGTCGCCATCGTCATCAATGGCCGCGATGAGAAGGCTCTCGCCGCAACCCGCGACGAGATCGTGAAGGCGACCGGCGCCCAGGTCACCGCCATCATCGCCGATGTCGGCACGAAGGAGGGACAGGACGCCCTGCTCGCCGCCTGCCCCGAGCCCGATATTCTCATCAACAACAATGGCGGCCCGCCGCTGCGCGATTTCCGCGAGCTCGATCGCGAGGCGCTGCTCGCCGGCGTCGTCCAGAACATGGTGACGCCGATCGAGCTCATCCAGCGGGTCGTGCCCGGCATGACGCGCAAGAAATTCGGCCGCATCGTCAACATCACCTCCGTTTCGGTGAAGATGCCGATCCTCGGTCTCGATCTCTCCTCCGGCGCCCGCGCCGGCCTCACCGCCTTCATGGCGGGACCGGCGCGTGACCTCGCGGCGCACAACATCACCGTCAACCATCTGCTGCCCGGCATGTTCGACACCGACCGCTTGCGCAACTCGACCGGCCGCATGGCGAAGATGCAGGGCAAGAGCGACGCCGACATGGCGGCGCAGCGCCAGGCGACCGTGCCGGCGAAACGCTTCGGCGAGGCCCATGAGATCGGCGAGATCTGCGCCTTCCTCTGCTCGGTGCAGGCCGGCTACGTCACCGGCCAGAGCATTCTCGTCGATGGTGGATTGTTCAACGCAGTGTAATCCACGTCCACCCCCTCATGCTGAGGTGCGAGCGTAGCGAGCCTCGAAGCATGATCCAGGCACAAAGGGCTCGCCGCTCCTCGCGCTCTACCGCGCATCCTTGCGGGTCCGCGCGATGAGCGCGCGGGCGGCGGTATCCCAGGCGCCCAGATGGTCGATCATGCCCTGCTTGCCGCCAAAGGCCTGGCGCGCATTTTCGCCATCGGGCGCGCTGAAGGCCCAGCTGTTGCCGCCCGGATTGCATTCGAGCGCATAGAGCTTGCCGGTCCCCGTCTCGCGCAGCACATCGCAGCCTTGCAACGGCACGTCCGGCAAAACCTGGCCCATCCGCCTCGCGAAGGCGATGACCTCCTCGTCGCGCGCCGCGGCGGTGTGATTTGAGCCTTTGACGACCGCGTTGCTCGCCACCTGGCCGTCGAGCAGCGTGCGGTCGCTGGCCATGAGCGACGGCCGCTTGAGCGAGGAGAAAATCGTGCGGCAGCAGAGCGCCTCGCCGAGCAGCGTCTCGACCCTGAAATGCGTCGGGTAGTCGCCGGTATCGATGAATTGCTGGATCAGATAGATGTCGTTGTGGATCGGATGGCTGGCATTGAAGAGCGCCGGCTTCAGCGCCGCGACGCGTTTGGTGCGCACCAGATGGATGCCGAGCCCCTTTGAATTGATGCGCAACGGCTTGAGGATGACATAATCGCCGAACAATGCCGGATCGGGGTTCAAGCCGAATTTGAACACGCCGGTCTTGGGTGTGGGAAGCCCGGCTTTCAGGAACAGCTGATATTGATCGGTCTTATAGATGCGCTGCTGGCGCAGCACGGCGCCACGCTGCGGCTCGAGATCGAAGCTGTTGCACAGAGCGACGACGAGCGCGGGCTTCGACCACAAGCCGGCGGGCGGCAGCTGCCCGCCGCGCGCTCTGAGCACCACCGGCCTGATATCGGGCGCCATGGCCGCGACCTTGAGCGCGATCTCGTTGAAATCGGCGAGATCATGCTCATTGCGGCAGATGATGATCAGCGTGCGCTCGCTCATCACTTCACCAACGGCGTCTTCGCCGCTTCATCGAGGATCCAGTCGCGGAAGCTGCGCACCAGAGGATCATTCTGCGTCTCGACCGGCGAGATGACGTAATAGGCGAATTGCGGCGGCCCCTTGATGGTCACCGCGAAGGGCTGCACCAGGCGTCCCGCCGCCAGATCGTCGGAGACCAGCGACGAGTCGCCCAAGGCCACGCCCTGCCCGTCGATCGCCGCCTGCAAAGCGAGACCAGAATTGTCGAGCCTGAGGCCCGCGGTCTCCTGGTAGTCGGTGACGCCCGCCGCCAGCAGCCACATCCGCCAATTGGGCCAGATCACCCCGGGCGCACTCCATTCGACATGGATGAGCCGGTGCTGCAGCAGATCGCGCGGATGCAGCAGCGGCTTTTTGGTCTTGAGCAGCGCCGGGCTGCAGACCGGGAAGATCGTGTTGTCGAACAGCCGGTCGGCGCGGTGGCCGGGATAATTTCCGTTGCCGAAGCGGATCGCGACATCGATCTCGTCCCGGCCGAAATCGCGCACCCGGTCCGAGACGTCGAGGCGGACATCGACGCCCGGCATCGACTGCATGAAATCGTCGAGCCGCGGCACCAGCCAGCGCGCCGCGACCGATGTCGAGGCGGTGACCCGCAAGGCCGCGCTGTCGCGCCGGCGTTGCATCTGCCCCACCGCGCGGGTGAGCCCCGCCAGCGCCTCGGTCACGGCGGCGTGGAGGGTCTCACCGGCCGATGTCAGGCGCATGGACCGGCTGGTCCGCTCGAGCAGGCGGATATCGAGCTGGTCCTCGAATTCCTTGATCTGATGGCTGACGGCGGCGGGCGTCACATGCAGCTCCTCCGCCGCCCGCGTGAAATTGAGATGCCGGCCGGCGGCCTCGAAGACTCTCAGCGATCCGGTCCCGGGAATGGGGCGCACCATGGTCTATCTTCAAATGAAATTATCAGATGGAATGAAAACTACTCGTTTGTTTAAGTAAATACAACAGCCTATCTCTGGATCATCAAGAATGACTTGTTGTCAAAGGATGAAGACCATGTCCAAGAGCCCGGTTTACCAGATCCCCCAGAACCACAGTGTCTCCCCCGGCGCCCTCTTAGGCTCGCTTTACAATGGTATCCGCCGGTCGATCCTGCGCTTCACCGCCGTCAACGAGCTGGAAAATCTCAGCGACCAGCAGTTGCGCGATGTCGGCATCGACCGTCACCAGATCGAGCAGGTCGCCGCCCGCGAAATCGCCAAGCTTTACGCGAAATAGACCCGGAACGGATGTTCCCCGACGGCCGAACAGAACCGGTTAGTTGCGACAACAGGGTACGAACACGGGTTGTCTATTTTGACGTGGCCTCAAGAGGAGGTTGTATCTGGCCTCATGGCGGTTTCAGCCTTCCCACATCGTGACGGCCGGCCCGGAGTTCCCGGCGATCGGGTCCTGGGCCGGCCTGGCCACCTTGCCGATCCGCGCCCGTATCTGAGCCTTGTCGGCCTCGCCGGCGCGCTTGAGATCGCAACGGGCCCCGGGCGGATAGGCGCCGATGACCAGAAGATCGCCACTCGCCGAGAGCCGCTGGTGTCCGGTGCCCGCGGGCAGCAGCACCGCATCGCCTTTCGTGACCTTGACCTCCTGCCCTGACGCGCCGCCGAAGCGCACCAGCGCCTCGCCTGCCGCAATACCGAGCACCTCATGAGCGTTCGAGTGATAATGCGGAAAGGCAAAGATGCCATTGCGCCAGCCGTCGCCCCAGCCATGGCGCGCGAACAACAGCTCGAAGGCGCGGGCAGCATCCGCCACATCGGCCCCGATCACGCCTTGATAGACGATCATCGGCCACCGCGGATGGTTCGGGATATCGCCGTCATCGGCAAAATTGAGCGCGCTGATCTTCACGGGTCCTCCGGTTCCTGCGGCTTGAGCCGCGCCAGATAACGTAAGGCGGAGACCGGCTCAGCCCCTTTGCGGATCTCGAAATAGAGCTGTGGCCGCGCGGCAAAACCGCTCGCGCCGCTCCTGGCGATCACGTCGCCGGTTCCCACCTCATCGCCCCGGTTCACATAGAGCTCGTCATTATGGCCATAGACCGTCACCCATCCCCCTTCGTGGCGGATCAGCACGAGATTGCCATAGGTCTTGAGCGACCTGTCGGCATAGATGACCGTGCCGGCAAGGCTGGCCCGCACCTCGGTTCCCTTGGGGACCAATATGTCGATGCCGATGGCGCGCGCCGGGCTCGGCCGCCCGTCATCCTCATCGACGACCTGCCCCACGACCGGCCAGGCGAAAGGCGGAAGATAATTCACTGCTGTCTCGGCCCCCAGGGCGAAGGCCATGAGACCCAGAACGACGAAGAGGCGCGCCATTGCGATCCGAGATTAACAGACCCGCCGGACGGCGTCGAATTACGTCAACCTGGCATCGATCGAGAAGCGCCCGGCCCCGCGCGCGGCCAGGATCAGCAGGGCGCCTGCCAGCGCCAGATCCTTTTCGAGCTGGATCTGCTGGGCCCGCTGGGCGAGATCGGCATGGAAGATCAAGGCGGTCAGGAAACAGAAGCCGGCGAGGAGAAAGGCGGCGATCTGTGTCCGCCAGCCGAGCAGGATCGCGATCCCGCAGCCGAGCTCGACGGCGATGGCGAGCGGCAGGAGCGCCGCCGGCAGCCCATAGGCCGCCATGTATCTGAGCGCCCCGCCTGTATCCCAAAGCTTGTCCGCCGCCTCGATGACGAACAGGGACGCCAGAAGGACACGGCCGGCAAGCTCAGCCGTCGCGCCGAGAGGAATGCCGGCCGTTGCCATGTCAATTGGTCCCGGCCGCTTGTGTGATCGCCGCACTCAGATCGGCGAGCTCCTCGCAGCCTTGCGGGCAGAGCTTCTTGAGCCGCGCTTCATTGGCGCGCGCTTTGCCGAGATCGCCGATCTTCACATAAAGCTCGCCTGAATATTCGAGTGCGCCCTTGTGATCGGGATCGAAATCGAGCGCCTTCTGATAAAAAGTGAGCGCGGTGGTGAGATCGCCGCTCTGCCGGAGGCTGTAGCCCAGAAGATTATAGACATCGGGATTCTGCACGCCGCTGTCGACCAAGGCATTGAGGCCGGTGATAGCGCTCTTGAAATCCTGGGCGGCGATGTGGGCGCGGATGGCGCTGAGATCGGGCGTTGCCGCTGTCGGTGTATCGACCGCGAAGGCGGGTGTGGCAACGGCCAGGAACAGGCCGGCATAGAGGATGGGGCGTAGATGTCTCATCGGAAAACTCCTTGTGGGAATGCGCTGTCAGAGGGTGACGGGCACGAACGCATAAGCCGCGCCGTCCTTGGTGAAAGTGCCGGCGCCCGGGAACGGGAAATGCGCGCCCGCCACCAGCATCTTGTCGGCGATGACGCGATCGATCAGCCGCCGGCGTGTCGCGACCGCCAGCGGCCCGTCCTGGTCATAGGCGCCCTGCCAGTCCGGATGCGGCGCCAACAGCGCCGGCACATAGGCCGTGTCGTTCGACACCATGAGCTGCTGATCGCCCGAGCTCACCAGGAAGGCCGAGTGTCCGGGTGTGTGCCCTGGCGCCTTGACGAGATGGATGCCGGGCGCGACTTCCTTTTCCCCGCTGACCAAAGTGAAATTCGACCAGCGCGGAAACACCTTGTTGATGCGCTGGCCCAGCGCCTTGCGCGCTTCCGGCAATTTGTCGACGCGGCCGGGCTCGGTCCACCACGCATATTCGGCGCTGCTCACGACGAGCTCGGCATTGGGATAGACCGGCTCGTCGGTCACCCTCTCCATCAGGCCGTAAATATGATCAGGATGGAAATGCGAGATGAGGATCGTGCCGATTTTGGTCGGATCGATGCCGGCCGCCTCCATATTGGTATGCAGATGACCGGCGGTCGGCTGCCACTGCGCGCCCGACCCCGCATCGACCATGATATGCCGGTCGCCGATCGTCAGCACGATGACGGTCAACGGAATGGGCACGTAATTGGTGACGAGCCCGGCTTTGGCGAGCGCCGCCTTGGTCTCCTCGATCGAGGCGTTTTTGATGAAGGCCGGGTCATGTGGCTTCCTCCAGATGCCGTCATAAAGCGCCGTCACCGTGATCTGCCCGACCTTGTAGCTGTGGAAGCCGGTGGCGGGCTCGTCGGCCGTGCCGGCAAAGGCTGCGGGCACGTGAAGCCGGGCGGTAAGCCCCAGCGCGGCGGCGAAGGCGGTGCTTTGAACGAAGACGCGGCGGGACAGGTTATACATGGGAACCTCCGGATAGGGATGCGTGGTGCTGCCCTTCCGAGACTCCGCCGCCGGCTCACCTATTCCTACGATCGCTCTTCGGCCGTTCACGAATATTTTTCTCCGCCGCGGGGAATAGACCGGACCTTGGCGGAGTCTCATAGAGGTCATGAGCATGGATCCCGGCACCGCCGCCTTGCGCGATTTCGAGCGTCAGGCGCTGGCCCATATGGATGCCGCCTACAATCTCGCCTTCTGGCTGGTGCGCGAGCGCGCCGATGCCGAGGACGTGGTGCAGGACGCCTATCTGCGCGCCTTCCGGGCTTTCGCCACGGTGACCGGCGACGACATCAAGCCCTGGCTTCTCACCATCGTGCGCAACGTCGCCTATCGCTGGCTTTCGGTCCGTAAGCGCCGGACCAATGTCATCCCGCTCGACAGTGTGCTGCCCAATGCCGACCGCGACGAAGCGGGGCCGGTCTTCGAGATCGCCAGCGACGCGCCTTCGGCGGAGGACATGCTGCTCGGCCGCGCCGACCAGGCCTTGGTGCATCGCGCCCTCGACCGGCTGCCGCCCGCCTTTCGCGAGACCATCATCCTGCGCGAGATGGAGGAGCTGAGCTATCGCGACATCGCCCGCATCACCGAGGCCCCGATCGGCACCGTCATGTCGCGCCTCGCCCGCGCCCGCGACCAGTTGAAGGAAGAGCTCACCGAGCTCATCGCCAAGGAGACCCGCAATGCGCTGTGACCATGACCGCGCGCGCATCGCCTTGCTGCTCGACGGCGAGCTTCCGGCGCCCGAGCGTGATGCCGTGACCCGCCAGGCCTCGGACTGCGCCGATTGCCGGCGTTATCAAAGCGAGCTCCTTGCTTTGCGCGGCCAGTTGCGCCGAGCCCGGGCGACGCCGTCCCCGGCCCTCGCCGACCGCCTGCGCCTCAGGCTCGATTACGAAGCGGCGGAGATGGCCGCGGGCCCCGCGCGCCCTGTGACACCTGGGCGACGCGCGGCCCAGCTCCTGGACCGCCTGGAGCCCTATTGGCGGGCCTATGGACGCCAGGCCGCGGCTGTCCTCGCCGCCTGCCTCCTCTCCGTCGCCGCGACCCTCTGGTGGGTCGGGCAGAATGCCGGCCCGGGGCCGGACCAGGCACATGACGTTCTGGCCGCTCATGTCCGCTCGCTCCTGCAGGACAACAGCGTCCAGGTGGCATCGCTCGACACCCACACGGTCAAGCCGTGGTTCGCCGGCCGGCTCGACTACACGCCGGTGGTCAAGGATCTCGCCGCCGACGGCTTCAAGCTCGAAGGCGGCCGGCTCGATTATGTCGACGGCCGCCGCGTCGCCGCCTTGGTCTATCTGCGCCGCCTGCACCGCATCAGCCTGTTCATCTGGCCCGCGGAAGGCCCCGAGACGGCGCCTCAGCGGGCCAAGATCGACGGCTACAATCTCATCTCCTGGCGCAAAGCCGGCATGCGCTTCTGGGCGATTTCCGATCTCGATGAGACAGAGCTGGGACAATTGCCCGAGCTTCTGTAACAATGTGGCTTCGCAGGGAAAGGGCGCGCATGGCTGCCAAAACGCGAATCGGGTATTTCGTGGACACGTCCGATGGTTCGTTGGCCGTCTGGGCATATAAGTGGCTGATCTGGGGAATTGGAACTGCGCAGATAGCCTTGGTCGGCTTGTTCGTGCTGCTTCCCAGATCGTGGTTTGAACAGGACTTCCTGCGCGAGATATCTGAGGCAGCAACGGCGTGGTGGCCAAAACTTGCGTCCGACCAAGCGGCGCTCTCCAGCTTGAACCCGTCCTTCGCCGGCAAGTTTGTCGTATTCAGCCTTGTCGCTGCCCTGCTCTGGTTGATTTCCACCGCGATCCTGCTGCCAATACTTGTTGCGGCGCTGGCACGATCCGGCCAATCTCCTGATCGCACATTTCAGAATTCGCCCAAACCATTGCTGGCGCTGGTCTTCTGTCTCCTATTCCTACTTTTCGTCCTTGTCTGGCCAACCCCCTTTCAGAGATTTACGTCATCCGAGCCCGTCCTATTATATTCGGGACTGTTTTGGATTGCGCTCCAGGTTTTCCTGGTGAACGCGGTTTCAATGTCGAGCAAGTTTGTCTTTGGCCGACGTGCCGGCTAATCAGAAATCCGCGAGAGATAAGGCTTATAGTGCTCGAAGAGCCCCTTCTGAATGTCGGGAATGAGAAAGCCATATTGCGCCGGCAACAGCCGCGCGAGAGTCAAGGTACTCGCATCCGGCTGCTTTCGGCCGCCGGACAAGGCAACGGGCGTTGGACCTATGCCAGGCAAAGTGACCAAGCCTCGCCATTTGCCACCCGCGTGCGTGAACGTACCCAGCTCCGAATCCGTATAGGGGTCTGATTTGAAAAGACCAAACATGGTGCGTGACCCATCCAGGTAAAGCCCACATGTTGCTCGCCAGCCACTATATTCCGATTGATGCATCATGTAAAATTCTCTAGAAGCCCCGCATGATCGATCATGTGACATTCGCCGTCAGCGACGTAACGAAAAGCAAGCGGTTTTACGAACAGGCCTTCGCGCCGCTCGGCTACCGCATCGCCTTCGGCGACGAAGGCCGCTTCTGGGCCTTCGATATCGGCGACGGGCTGTTCGAGATCATGCAGGTGGAGGACAAGGGTCCCCTCACCCGCGTCCATGTCGCCTTCCGGGTGAAGAGCAAGGAACTGGTCCGGGAATTCTACGAAGCCGCTTTGGCCGCCGGCGCCCAGGACAATGGCGCGCCCGGCCCCAGGCCCCAATATACGCCCGATTATTACGCCTGCTTCGTTCTCGATCCCGATGGCTACAACATCGAGGCGATGATCGACCAGGCGGACGCCGGCCAGCCCTGATTAAAAACCTAAACTCATCTACAGCTTAGGCCAGTATTTGGCTGGACACCCGGGAATCGCTTTGCTAGACAGCAGCCCGCGAGACGGTCTTCTGGCCCCTCCGGTACTTCCTTGATGGTCGGGCGCATAGCTCAGGTGGTAGAGCAGCTGACTCTTAATCAGCGGGTCGTAGGTTCGAGTCCTACTGCGCCCACCAAGGAAATCAGAGAGTTAAGGGACTTTCCCCTTTTAATCCCAAATAATAGGCGTGCCGCGAGCGGTGATGCCATCCTAAAGCTTTGGAAGCCACCCTATATTAGGGGGTGAACAGGCTTTGGACGGTCGCCCCATGAGCGTACTTCTGCTTCTGGTCGCCATAGTTTTCGTCACCCTTTATGCTCTCGGCCAAGGCTTGATGCCGGTGCCCTTGCAGAGCTTTCTGACTCCGCTCCTCCTATTATCGATTCTCTACGTTCTAAGCTTCGCAGCCCTGGCCCTGATCGAGCCTAGGGGGCCGGCCATGAACGGCCTCGCCGTCCTGTTCCTGGCCGTCATCGCCCTTTATGGCGGCCGCCGCCTGTGGAGCCGTATCGGCGAAAAGCGCAACTCCTGACAACTGTCCCCAACCGTCATCTGATCGTCATCCGCCCCGCCTTTAAGTTTCCCTCGAACGATTCCACCGGCACATCACGCGAGGGGACCACCATGCTTCGACCGATCATCAAAACCACACTAGCAGCGGCCTTGCTGACCGGCACGGCGCTTACTTCCAATGCCGCCGAGGTCTTCAACCGCATCGCCACTTTCCATGTCGTCGACAATCTGCCCGCCGGTGCCGATCCGGCGAAATCCACCGTCGCCGAGATCATCACCGCGACGCCCGACGGCAAGACGCTCGTTTATACCGACAGCCCCGGCGAGCGCATCGGCCTCATCGACATCACCGATCCCAAGGCGCCGAAGCCCGCCGGCACGGTGGCGCTCGGCGGCGAGCCGACGTCGAATGTCGCCCTCGGCAACTATGCGCTGGTCGGTGTCGTCACTTCCAAATCCAAGGCCGAACCCTCGGGCCATCTCGCCATCGTCGATCTCGCCAAGAAGGAAGTCGCGGCGACCTGCGACGTCGGCGGCCAGCCCGACTCGCTCGCCAAGAGCGCCGACGGCAAGTTCCTCGCCATCGCCATCGAGAATGAGCGCGACGAGGAAGTGAATGACGGCAAGATCCCCCAGCTTCCCGGCGGTACGCTCGTGAGCTTCGCCGTCAAGGAAGACGGTTCGGTCGACTGCGCCACCAAGAAGGTCATCGACGTCTCCGGCCTCGCCAAGATCGCGCCGGAAGACCCCGAGCCGGAATTCGTCGACATCAACAGCAAGAACGAAGTGGTGCTGAGCCTTCAGGAGAACAACCACCTCGTCATCGCCGATCTCGCCACCGGCAAAGTCATCGCCAATTTCAGCGCCGGCACTGTCGATCTGAAGAACATCGACACCGAGAAGGACGGCATCATCTCGCTATCGGCCAAGAAGGACGCCGTGCCGCGCGAGCCCGATGCGGTGCATTGGATCGACGATGAACGTTTCGTCACCGCCAATGAAGGCGATCTCGACGGCGGCAGCCGCGGCTTCACCATCTTCAAGAAGGACGGCGCCGTCGATTTCGAAAGCGGCGCCTCCTTCGAATATCAGCTGGTGCGCCTCGGCCACTATCCGGAGAAGCGCAACAAGAAGGGCGTCGAGCCGGAAGGTGCGGAGGTCGCGACCTTCGGCAATGACCGCCTGATCTTCATCGGCTCCGAGCGCGGCTCGATCGTCGGTGTCTACAAGGATGAAGGTGCCGGCAAGGCGCCGACCTGGCTGCAGGCGCTGCCGGGCGGCATCGGTCCCGAAGGCCTGCTCGCCGTGCCTGACCGCAAGCTTTTCGTCACCGCGTCCGAAACGGATCTGCGCGAGGACGGGCTGATCGGCTCGATCGTCACCATCTATGAGCGGGGCGAAGGCGACGCCAACTACCCGACCCTCGTCTCCGCTGATGACTCCGATGGCCTGCCGCTGCCATGGGCGGCGATCTCAGGGACCAATGCCGACGCCAAGGAACCGGGCAAGCTTTATGCCGTCACCGACAGCGCCTTCAAGCAGGGCCGCATCCTCACCATTGATGCGACGCAGAAGCCGGCGCTGATCACTCGTGCCCTCACCGTCACCAAAGGCGGCGAGCCGGCCAAGCTGCTCGACCTCGAAGGCATCGCTTTGTCATCCGACGGCGGTTTCTGGCTCGCTTCCGAGGGCAATCCGGAGCGTGAGAAGGACAAGACCCAGTCGATGCTGGTCAAGACCGACGCCAAGGGCGCCATCCTGGAAGAGATCGCCATCCCTGAGGCGCTGGCCCAGCAGGCGACCCGTTTCGGCTTCGAAGGGGTGACCGTCACCGGCTCCGGCGCCGACGAGACGATCTGGCTCGCGGTGCAGCGCGAATGGAAGGACGACCCCAAGGGTTTGACCAAGCTCCTCGCTTACAAGCCGGCGGACAAGAGCTGGGGCGCCGTCCACTATCCGCTCGACAAGGCGGAAAAGGGCTGGGTCGGCCTCTCCGAGATCACCGCCGTGCCGGGCGGCCTGGTGCTCATCGAGCGCGACAACCAGGTCGGCAAGGATGCCAAGATCAAGAAGCTCACCTTCGTGTCGCTCGACGGCGTCACCCCTGCCCCGCTCGGCGGCGCGCTGCCGGTCGTCGCCAAGAAGGACCTGCGCGACCTCCTGCCCGATCTCGCGGCGCCCAAAGGCTATGTCCTCGACAAGGTGGAGAGCTTCGCCGTCGACGCGGCGGGCGATGCTTATTTCATCACCGACAATGACGGCGTCGACGACCATTCCGGCGAGACGCAGTTCATCGGCCTCGGCAAACTGAACCTGCCGATGTAACGGGCGGCACATTCACAACTCGTCATGGCCGGGCTCGACCCGGCCATCCAGTTTCTCCGCAGCCACGTACTTCGCAATTCGTCATGGCCGGGCTTGACCCGGCCATCCAGCCGTGCCGAACATAGGCGCATGAGAGAAGGCCACGTCTACATGATGGCCAACAAGCGCAATGGCACGATCTATATCGGCGTCACGAGCAATCTGTCCGGCCGCGTCTTCGAGCACAAAGAAGGGCGCGGCGGTGTTTTCACGCGCAAATACGGCCTGAAAATGCTCGTCTGGTATGAGACATATCCCTCGGTCGCCGATGCCATCCAGCGCGAGACATCGCTGAAGCGGTGGCCACGCAAGTGGAAGCTCGATCTCATCGAAAAGATGAATCCCGAATGGGAGGACCTCTATCTGAGCTTCTGAGCACGTATATCCCAGTCCGTCATGGCCGCCCCTGAGGCGGCCATCCAGCCCATCCGCCAAACAGTTGCATGACGGTGAGGCTGGATGGCCGAGTCAAGCCCGCCATGACGGGACGGCGAAAGGCCTCAGTCGTATCCTAATTCGTCATGGCCGCCCTCGAGGCCGCCATCCAGCCCATCCGTCTAGCAGTTGCGTGGCGGGAGAAGCTGGATGGCCGGGTCAAGCCCGGCCATGACGGGATGGGAAAGGCTGTGTCGCGATCTAGGAAACAAAATGGTCGGGCTAAGTCCGGCCATGACGAACTGGGGAAGCCTACACAGCGACCTAGAAACCGAAATGGCCGGGATAAGCCCGGCCATCACGATTATCGGAATGCGTACGAAAACCCTCACGGCCCCCGGCGCGCATCGCGCTGGAGATCGACGCCTTCGAGCTGGCCCTTGGCCTGCTTGATCTTGAGCTTGTTGAGCGCCGACACATAGGCCTTCGCCGACGCCACCAGCGTGTCGGGGTCAGAGCCCTTGGCAGTCACCTGCTTGCCCGTCGCCTCGTCCTCGAGCCGGATCGAAACTTCCGCCTGCGCGTCAGTGCCTTCGGTCACCGCATGCACCTGATACAGAGCGAGCTTCACCTCATGCGGCACCAGCGCCTTGATGGCGTTGAAGATCGCATCGACCGGGCCGTTGCCGGTCGCCTGATGGGTCACGTGATGCCCGTCGATATCGAGGGTCAGCGTCGCCGTCTGCGGCCCCATCGTGCCGGCGATCACCGTCAGCGACAGAACCTTGATGCGCTCATGCTGCTGCGCGATCTCGTCATCGACCAGCGCCTCGATATCCTCGTCATAGACATGCTTCTTGCGGTCGGCCAGCGCCTTGAAGCGCGCGAAGGCGTCCTCGAGCTGGTTGTCGCCCAATTCGTAGCCCAACTCCTTGAGCTTCTCCTTGAAGGCATGGCGGCCGGAATGTTTGCCCATCACCAAAGAGGTCTTGGTCACGCCGACCGAGGCCGGTGTCATGATCTCATAGGTCTGGGTGTTCTTGAGCATGCCGTCCTGATGGATGCCCGATTCATGCGCAAACGCATTCCGCCCGACGATCGCCTTGTTGTATTGCACCGGGAAGGACGTCACCGCCGCGACGAGCTTCGACACGCGGTTGAGCATCGCGCTTTCGATGTTGGTGCGGTAGGGCAAAACATCGCCGCGCGTCTTGATCGCCATCACCACTTCTTCGAGCGCCGCATTGCCGGCGCGCTCGCCGATGCCGTTGATGGTGCATTCGATCTGGCGCGCCCCGCCATGGAGACCGGCGAGCGAATTAGCCACCGCGAGGCCGAGATCATTGTGGCAATGAACGGAAAACACCGCCTTGTCGGCATTGGGCACACGCGCGCGGATGTCCTCGAACATCTTCTGATATTCGTCCGGCGTCGCATAGCCCACCGTGTCCGGCAGGTTGATCGTCGTGGCGCCGGCCTTGATGGCGGTCTCGACACAGCGGCAGAGATAGTCGATCGGCGTGCGCGTCGCATCCATCGCCGACCATTCGACATTGTCTACGAGATTGCGGGCGCGCGCGACGGTGGACGAGATGATGTCCAGCACCTCTTCCTGCGTCTTCTTCATCTGGTGTGCCAGATGGATCGGTGATGTCGAGACGAAAGTGTGGATGCGCGGGCGCCGTGCATGTTTCACCGCCTCGCCGCAGCGGTCGATGTCCTTGTTGATGGCGCGGGCGAGGCCGGCGATCACCGAATTCTGGGTACGCTTGGCGATGGCGGTCACCGCCTCGAAGTCGCCTTCGGACGCGATCGGGAAGCCCGCCTCGATGATGTCCACCCCCATCTCGTCGAGGAGCTCGGCGACCTCGAGCTTCTCGTCATGGGTCATGGTGGCGCCGGGCGACTGCTCGCCGTCGCGCAAGGTGGTGTCGAAAATCACGACTTGGTCGGAACTCATCGGTATTGTCCTGTCATGGCGCCGGATAATATCCGGCTGGCGGTCTTAAGATCTGGTTTGGAAGCTGACATCCCCTGAAGACCCGCCCGTGAGAGGGCTGCCGATGTTCAGGGGCATCTAAGAAGCAGGCCGAGACCGGCCAATCCGGCGCAAAGGCAGCCGGTCGGGGCAAGGGTCTGGGTCGATGCATAAGCCATGTCGGGGCTGTTGATAGCGCAAGGCCAAGCCATCCGCAACCTCCTACATGGCCAGATCTGGGAATAGCCTCCCGCCGCCCGGCGTCGCATTCTTTGGGAGAGTAGGCCCGGATCGGCCGGGCATGGAGGATCCCATGAAAAAAGCCCTGATTTTTGCATCTTTCCTGGCTCTGGCGACCCCGGCTTTGGCCAACCAGTGCCCGACCCTGATGAACAAGATCGACGAGGCGATGAAGACGACCCAGCTCGACGACGCCAAGAAAGCCGAGGTCATGGCCCTCTACACCAAGGGCAAGGCTGCCCACGAAGCCGGCGACCATGCGGCCTCCGAAGCCGATCTCAATGCCGCGTTGAAGCTGCTCGGGCAGTAACGCGATCCGCTGACCTCTAAAACTATCCCCCTCTCCCGTCCGCAGGATGGGAGAGGGTGGCCGAAGGCCGGGTGAGGGCTCTTTGTCAGAGGCCTCACAGTATTTCAGAAAGAGTCCTCATCCGCCCTATCGGGCACCTTCTCCCATTGCTGCGCAACGGGAGAAGGGAAGTCGGAGGCAGCGCTGGCCCCTAACCTTCCAATGAACTAAGCTTCCCCAACCTGTCCGCGAGAGACGGGACGTCGGGGGAGAAACATGGACACGCCGCAGCTTCCGGCTTTGCGCTCCTACCAGTCGTGGATCGCCAATGAAACGCTCGAAGACTATTCGCTGCGTTACGCCGCGCGTTCCTTTCGCCGCTGGACGCCCTTCGTCATTGCCAACACCGCCATCGGCGGCATTTCCTTCCTGGCGCTCGAAGCCATCGGCGGCGCCATCACCCTCAATTACGGCTTCGCCAACGCCTTCCCGGCCATCCTGGTTGTCTGCCTGTTCGTCTTCCTGACCAATCTGCCGGTCGCCTATTATTCCAGCCGCTACAATATCGACATGGACCTGCTCACGCGGGGCGCCGGCTTCGGTTACATCGGCTCGACCATCACTTCGCTGATCTACGCCACCTTCACTTTCATCTTCTTCGCCCTCGAAGGGGTCATCATGGCCCAGGCGCTGAAGCTCTATGCCGACATCCCGATCGTCATCGGTTATGTCATCTCCTCCCTCGTCATCATCCCCATCACCTTCATGGGCATCACCATGATCAGCCGGCTGCAGATGATCACCCTGCCGATCTGGATCATCATGATGCTGGCACCGTTTTTGTGGATCGCTTTCGCCCAGCCGGAAGTCCTCCAGCAATGGACCGCCTATCGCGGCAACTCAGCCGGCGGCGGCGGCTTCGACGTCATTTCCTTCGGCCTCGCCATCGGCGTGCTCTGCTCGCTCACCATCCAGATCGGCGAGCAGGTCGACTACCTCCGTTTCCTGCCCGACCGCGACAAGGTCAGCGGCTTCGCCTGGTGGAGCGCCGTCATCGCCGCCGGCCCCGGCTGGATCATCATCGGCGGTTTCAAGATCCTGTGCGGCAGCCTGCTCGCGGTGCTGGCGGTGTCTTCCGGCCTTTCCCACACGACGGCGCTCGAGCCGATCCATATGTATATCAAGGCCTATGGCTATATGATCGACGATCCGCGCCTCGTCCTCGCGGCGGCGGCCATCTTCGTGATCGTGTCGCAGGTCAAGATCAATGTGACCAATGCCTATGCGGGCTCGCTCGCCTGGTCGAACTTCTTCGCCCGCGTGACCCACTATCATCCCGGCCGCGTCGTCTGGCTGGTCTTCAACATCCTCATCTCGCTGCTTCTGATGCTGCTCGGCATCTTCGAGACGCTGGATCTGGTGCTGGCCGTCTATTCGATCATCGCCACCGCCTGGATCGGCGCCATCTTCGCCGATCTGGTCATTCTCAAGCCCTTGGGCATCAGCCCGCCTTTCGTCGAGTTCAAGCGCGCCCATCTGCATGATTTCAATCCGGTCGGCTGCGGCGCCATGGCCTTCGCCTCGCTCGCCGGCATGATCTGCTTCACCGGCGGCCTGGGACCGCTGGTCCAGGCCTATGCGGCACCCCTATCCTTCGTCCTATCGCTCGCCGCTGCCGTTTTGATCGGCATCGCCACCAAGGGCCGCTATTATCTCGCCCGCGAGCCGGTGGCCCCCTCCCCGACTTCCGGCACGCTCATCCGCTGCGAGATCTGCGACCACGACTATGAGCGGCCCGACATGGCCTATTGCACTTTCTATGCGCGGCCGATCTGCTCGCTCTGCTGCAGCCTCGATGCCCATTGCCACGACGCCTGCAAATTCTCGACTACCGAGCTCGAGACCTCGCGCTCGCGTTATCTCGGCCGCTCCTTCACCGCCAAGATCGCGCCCCGCATGGCGCAGCGCCTGCTGAAGGTCTCGGGCGTGCTGATGGCGCTCGCTGTCGTCACCGGCGCCGTGCTCCTCATCACCTATCGCCTGGTCGACCCGGGCGCCGAGATGCTGCGCCTCGACAATGACACGCTGCTGCTGCGCATCTTCCTGGCCTTGCTGCCTTTGCTCTGTATCGGCGCCTGGTGGATCGTGCTGTCGCATGAAAGCCGCGAATTGGCCGAACGTGACCTCGTCGCCTCGCTCGAGCGCCTGCGCGAGACGCAGGCCGAGCTCGCCCGCAATGAGCGCCTCGCGGCCATCGGCCAGATCACCGCGACGGTGAGCCATGAATTGCGCAACCCGCTCGGCACCCTCGTCACCTCGCTTGATATCCTGAACCGCGCATTGCCGGCGCAAGGCGGGCCTGTCCAGGAGGAGATGCAGCGCATAAGGCGCAATGTCTGGCGCTGCGTCCATATCATCGAGGATCTGCTGGAATATTCACGCCGCAAGAAGCCGGTGCTGGCGCCGGTGATGATCGACCGCTGGGTCGAGCAGCAGGTCGCCGACCAGCCCGGATCGGCCGGCATCGACATCACGCTCGATCTCAAGACCGGCGCCGTCCTCCCCGCCGACGGCCAGCGCCTGCGCCAGGCTTTCGACAATGTGCTGCACAATGCCGTCCAGGCGCTCGAAAGCGAGCCTCAGAAGCCGGATCGCCGCGTCACCATCGCCACCGCCCGCGACGCCGATTTTATCGCCCTAACCATCGCCGATAACGGCCCCGGCATGGCACCCGACGTCGCGGCCAAGATCTTCGAGCCGCTCTACAGCACCAAGGCCTTCGGCGTCGGCCTCGGCATGCCGCTGGTCAAGCGCATTATCGAGGATCATGGCGGCGAGGTCCGGGTCACCACCGCACCCGGCGAAGGGACACGCGTCGCTCTGCGCCTGCCGATACGCCCATGACCGCAGGGCTATCGCACATCCTGCTCCTTCCCTGCGCGAAGCGCGGGGAAGGTGGCGCGCAGCGCCGGATGGGGTGTGGTGCAACCGACGAAGTCACGGATAGCCGCACGAGAATGGCTCAGCATAGAGGCCATCAGATGTGGAGGCTCACCGCCCACGCGGGGTCACCCCCTTCCGGCGCTGCGCGCCACCTTCCCCCGCTGCGCGGAGGAAGGAGGAGATGTTTCATGCGGTTACCCCGCCCATGACCGGCCCCGCGAGCGACATACCGGTCGACTTCATCCTCGACGACGCCGGCGCCCCGGGCTCAGGCCCCACGCCGCGCAGCGTGCTGGTGGTCGACGACGATCCCGACTTCGCCGAAAGCCTCGTCGGTCTCTTGCAGATGGAAGGCTATGAAGCCGCCCTTGCCCGCAATGCCGAGATCGCCGAGGCGCATCTGCGCGAGCATCGTGTCGCCGTCGCTCTCATCGATCTCAGGCTCGATCTCGGCAGCGGCATCGATCTCATCCGCAGCCTGTATCAGAGCGCGCCCGATCTCGTCACCGTGATGATCACCGCCTATGCCTCGATCGACACCGCCATCGAGGCGATGAAGGCCGGCGCCTATGACTATCTGTCGAAACCCTTCTACACCGAGGACCTCCTCGCCACGCTGGAGCGCTGCTTCGAGCGCATCCGCCTGGTCGAGGAGCGCCGTCGCGCCGAGGACCGGCTGCGCCAGATCCAGCGCATGGAAGCGATCGGGCAGCTCACCAGCGGCGTGGCGCATGACTTCAACAATGTGCTCGCCGTCCTCTATGGCAATCTGAACTGGATGCGCGAGCGGACCGACGACCCGAGCTTGCGCGAGATGATCGACGACGCCCTCGATGCGGCGCGCGCCGGCTCGGAAATGACGGAAAGGCTGCTGGCTTTGGGCCGCCTGCCGATCAGCCAGAGTCTGCCGACCGACCTCACCGAGGTGCTGCCGGCCTTCGCCCGCGTCCTCAGCCGCACGCTAGGCGAGAGCGTCACCATCGATCTGGCCCTGCCGTCATCGCTCCATGCGATCGAGATCGACCGCGGCCAGCTCGAAAGCGGCCTCCTCAATCTGGCGCTCAATGCCCGCGACGCCATGCCGGAAGGCGGCACCTTGCGCTTTGAGGCGGCCAATCTGGTAATCGCACCGGAGGACGCCCGTGTCGCCTCCGGCTTGCGGCCCGGTCCCTATGTGCTGCTGTCGGTGATCGATACCGGCCAGGGTATGCCGCCCGCCATTGCACGCCGCGCGCTCGAGCCGTTTTTCACCACCAAGCCGCCCGGCTATGGCAGCGGCCTCGGCCTCACCATGGTCGATGGTTTCGTGCGCCAGGCCGGCGGGCGGATCGGCCTCACCAGCACACAAGGCCACGGCACCCGCATCAATCTCTACTTCCCGGCTCTTACCGCGAAGCCGTCGCCTTCCTGAGGCGGCGCGAACATGTAGCCCAAGCCCCGCACCGTCTTGATGAATTGCGTCGAGCGCACATCGTCTTCGAGCTTGCGCCTGATCTTGCCGATCAGCACATCGATGCTGCGGTCATAAGGCGTCCAGTCGCGATTGGCGACGATATCGAGTATCTGCTCGCGTGACAGCACGCGGCCGCGCCGGCGCACCAGCGCCTCCAATATATGGAATTCCTGGCTGGTCAGGCGCACCTCGCGGCCGTCAGGCGCCTTGAGCTTGTAGCGTGCCGCATCGAGCAGCCAGCCGGCGAAACGCATGGTCGTCTCGGTCTCATCCGTCTCGTTGCCGCTGCTGCGCACGAAGCGGCGCAGAACCGTGCGGATGCGCGCCAGCAATTCACGCGGCTCGAAAGGCTTGGTCACATAATCGTCGGCGCCGAGCTCCAGGCATACGACCTTGTCGATGGTCGCGGCCTTCCCCGACAGCACGATCAGCGGCAGGTCATATTGACTGCGCATACCGCGCGCCAGTGTCATGCCATCCTCGCCCGAGGGAAAGCTCAGATCGAGAATGACGAGATCGACCGCGCCATTGGCGAGCGCGCGGCGCATCGCCCGCCCGTCATGCACGGCGGTGACGGCATAACCTTCGCTGCCGAGAAACTTGCCAAGAAAGCCGCAGACACGCCGATCGTCGTCGACCACCAGAATGCGGGATTTGAGGGCGCCCGGCTGCATGGGTTGAGCATAGACGCAAAACAGGCCTGAGGTCGAGCTTCGAGCGCACCCGCTGACGTCCATGTGACCCGTCATTTACAAAAAATTACAGAACCGCCCCTCCCCGGATTCAAACCGGTTACGCGGAGCCCCTAGCGTCCGCTTCCATGCCGCATCGGATCGGCCGGTGACGGTGGCACGACAAGAATGCACTCAAAGGAGGAACCCATGCCGAAGACCGTGTTCAAGATCGATCTCAACAAGGCGCCGGAAGACCAGGCGATCAAGACTCACAATCGCTGGCATCCCGACATTCCGATGGTCGAGACCTTCAAGCCCGGCGATACGTTCCGCGTCGAATGCTACGACTGGACCGGCGGGCAGATCGGCAACAATGACAGCGCCAATGACGTGCGCGACGTCAATCTCACCAAGGTGCATTATCTGAGCGGCCCCTTCGGCGTCGAGGGTGCCGAGCCGGGCGATCTCATGGTCGTCGACATTCTCGATATCGGCGCGCTGCCCAATTCCGAATGGGGCTTCAACGGCATCTTCGCCAAGGAGAATGGCGGCGGCTTCCTCACCGAGCATTTCCCCGAGGCACGCAAATCCTGCTGGGACTTCCACGGCATCTACACCACCTCGCGCCATATTCCAGGCGTGCGTTACCCGGGCATCATTCACCCCGGTCTGATCGGCTGCCTGCCCGATCACAAATTGCTGGCCGAAGCCAACAAACGCGAGGCGGCGCTGATCGCCACCGATCCCAACCGCGTCCCGCCGCTCGCCGCCCCGCCCTTCGCCGATACGGCGCTGATGGGCCAGATGAAAGGTGGAGCAGCCGCGGCCGCCGCCAAGGAAGCCTGGCGCACCGTGCCGCCGCGCGAACATGGCGGCAATTGCGACATCAAGAATCTGTCGCGCGGCTCGAAGGTCTATTTCCCTGTCTATGTGAAGGGCGGCGGTCTCTCGATGGGCGACATCCACTGGTCGCAGGGCGATGGCGAGATCACTTTCTGCGGCGCCATCGAAATGGCCGGCTGGATCGATATCGGCGTCAGCCTGATCAAGGGCGGCATGGCGAAATACGGCATCATCAACCCGATCTTCAAGCCGAGCCCGATCGATCCGCATTTCGACGACTATCTGATCTTCGAAGGCATCTCGGTCGATGAGCATACAGGCGAGCAATATTATCTCGACGCCCATGTCGCCTACCGGCGCGCCTGTCTCAACGCGATCGAGTACCTCAAAAAGTTCGGCTATACCGGCGAGCAGGCCTATATGATCTTGGGCACCGCGCCGGTCGAGGGCCGCATCAGCGGCATCGTCGACATCCCCAATGTCTGCGCCACCCTCGCCATCCCGACGGCGATCTTCGACTTCGACATCAATCCGACCGCCACCGGACCGAAACGCGAAGTCTCGGGCGTCAGCGTCGCCAAGACGACCTGACGGTTCTCTATGGAAGCAATGCCGGGGTGCTTGCGCATCCCGGCTCTCACCATCAACGCTTTCGGGAGATACCGCCATGCTGCTCGGCCTGTCCCTGCTTTATGTCGGGGCCGTTCTCACCCTCAACGGTCTCTGGCTTCTCGGCCATATCGGCGATCGCGAGATCGTCGTTGTCAACGTCGCCTCCGGCATCGTGACCTTCTGCGTCTCGCTCTATCTGGCCTTCGGCCTCGCCGATCCGGGCTCGATCCGCGCCGCGGCGCTGACACTGCTCTTCACCGTCACCTATTTCTGGGTCGCCCATAACCGCCTCGCCACGGTCGATGGCCGCGGCCTCGGCTGGTTCAGCCTGTTCGTCGTCATCACTGTCGTGCCGGTCGCCTTCTCCACCCTCACCACGGCCTCGACGGGCATCGATATGTGGATGGGCTGGAACTGGGTCGGCTGGGCGGTGGTATGGTTCCTCTATTTCCTGCTGCTCACCTTGAAGATGCCGATCCTCAAGCTGACGGGAGCCGCAACGCTGGCGGCCGGCCTGCTCACCGGCTGGCTGCCCGCCGTCCTGATCATCGAAGGCAAGCTGTAACGGGAGTACGCCATGCCGCTCTATAATTATGTCTGTTCCACCTGTGGCCCCTTCGATGCCTGGTCGCCCATGGCGCATGCGGACAGCCCCTGCGCCTGTCCCGATTGCAACCGGCCAAGCACCCGCGATGTCGCCGCCCCGCATCTGAGCCTGATGAACGGCACGTTGCGCAAGGCACTCACCCGCTCGGAGAGCAGCACCAGCGAGCCCAAACGCGTCAAACGCGCCCATCTCGCCAATTGCGGCTGCAAGATGTGCGGCGGGTCCAAGAAATCCTCCCCGATGCGGCGTTGGATGATCGGCCACTAGCAGGCTAAAGGTCATCGCCGCACCCTTGGCCCGGGCATTGCCCGGGCCTTTTGATTTGGCTATGGAACCGGCAAAGTTCCGTCACACTTCTCAGCCAGTTTCGCCAGATAACAACCGGTCAGGGGATCGTCCGCCATGAAGCTCTTCCTTCTCGCCCTCGCTTTGCTGGCGGCCACTGCGGTGCCGGCTTTCGCCAAACCCTGCGACGATGAAGTCAAGCAGGTCCAGGCGGCGCTGGGCTCGGCCCAGATCTCCGATGACGAGCGCGCCCAGGTTCAGGACATGGCCAAGCAGGCCGCCCAGCTCTGCGCCGCCGGCAATGACCAGGAGAGCATCGACGTTTCCGCCGAAGCCAAGGCGGTGCTGAATATAGACTGACGGTCTGCGGCGCTCTTGCAATGATGGGCGGAGCCGGGAAATACCAGGCTCGTGAGCGTGTGCCGGAGAGGTCGAATGAGAAAAATCAGAAAATTCCCTGTTGTTCCCTGCAGATCCGCTGTTGTTCCGCTGTAAATTCCCCTGCAAATTACAGCGGAATTTTCGGAAATCCGCTGTTCTTTTCTAGACCGTGATGACACCGGCGGAGACGCGCACCGCCTGGCCGCCAACGCGCACTTCGGTTAGATCGCCCTTCGCCACATCCGCTTCGAGCACGAGATCGCTCGGCCGCTTCATCTCATAGCCTTGCTCGATCACGAAGCGATGCTTGCCGTCCTTAAGCTTGTCCGCGATGAGAAGCTGCCGGGCGAGCAGCGCCGTCGCCGAGCCGGTCGCCGGATCTTCCGGAATGCCGCCGCCCGGCGCATACATGCGCGAACGGAAAGAGGCATCCTTGCCGTCGCCGCCGCGCGTATAGACATAGGCCGCATCGACATAGGCCTCGTGTTTTCCGAGGATGCCCATGAGCGCGCTCCAGGCCGGCTCGCAGACGCGGGATTTTTCCAGGACACTGCGCGATACGACCGGCACGAAGAAGAAGGTCGGTCCTCCCTGCAGGAGGATCGGCGCATGACCCGCAAAGCCGATCTCATCCGCCGACAGTCCGAGTGCCGCCGCAATGGCGGCTTTGTCCGGACCGTCGTCAACTTTCACCGGCACCACCGGCGCCTTGAACATGCCATGCGGCACGTCGCCTATACGCGTCACCTTGACCGGCACGAGGCCCGCAACCTCCTCGAGCCGGATCTCGGTCTCGAAGGAGCAGCCGGGCTTGTTCTTCATCTCGGCGAGCAGGATGGCGCAGCCGAGCGTCGGATGGCCGGCGAAGGGCATCTCGCCACCCGGGAAGAAGATGCGCACCTTGGCGGTGTTGTTGGGATCGGCGGGCTTCATCACGAAGATCGTCTCCGAGAGATTGAACTCGCGGGTGATCGTCTGCATTTGCTCCGTCGTCAGATGATCGGCATCGTGGACGACCGCCAGCGGATTGCCGCCGAAGCGCTTGTTGGTGAAGACATCGAGGGTGTTGAATTTGAGTTCCATGGCGGTGATTGGTAATCCGCCGGGCATTTGACCGCAAGTGGAGTATTGCACCCTGACGAATTGTATGGAGGCAATCTTAATCGAGCATATGCGCCGCGACGGTGCCGGAATAGACCGGCTCGACGGCGCCGGTCAGGACGACCCCGCCGATCCCGTCCCAGTGCACTTCTACGGTTCCGCCGTCGCATTCGACCTCGACAGCATGGTCCAGCAGTCCACGCCTGATACCGCCGACAACGGCGCCGCAGGAACAGGAGCCCGATCCGAGGGGTATCCCGCCGCCGCGCTCCCAGATGCGCAAGCGGATATGGCCACGGTCAATCACCTGGACGAAATGCACATTCGTCCGGCGCGGGAAAAGCGGATCGGCTTCGATCGCCGGTCCGACGGCCGCGACATCGATCGCCGCCAGATCATCGACGAAGAAGGTGCAATGCGGATTGCCCATGCTGCAGGCCGTCGGGCCTCCCGCGAGAGGCAACATATTTGTGTCGAGTTCGCGTGCGAGTGGAATATCCCGCCAATCGAGAAGCGGCTTTCCCATATCGACGGAAACCGCCCGGCCTGCCCCGCGCCGGCAGGTCAGCAAGCCGCGATTGGTTCTCAGCACGATCGACGATATACCGGCTTCGTTCATCAGCATGTCCGCGACGCCCCTTGTAGCGCTGCCGCAGGCATCGAGCGCGGTGCCATCCGGATTCCAGAACACCAATCGCGCGGCCGCGTCGTCGCAATCGAGCATGACGGCAAGCTGATTGAAGCCGATGCCGCGGTTTCGGTCACCCAGGCGACGAACCAATTCGCTCGCCAGCGGACCGGTCTCACCGCGCCTGTCGACGATGACGAAATCGTCGCCATGCGCATGCATCTTCTGGAAGTGCAGAACCATGAACCGTCTGCTAGCGGTCGAGCTCCGCCGCATCAAGACGCATATTGCATCCTGACGTTTTGTATCGATGCATCCTATCGGGCGGCTTCGAGGCGACGGTACCGCCAGACATGCACGACCGCGACACTTGCGATGAGAAGCGCCCCCAGCAGCTGCCAGCGATAATCGGGCACCATCATCGCGACACCGCCGAGCACGGCCGCGAGTCGCTCGACGCTGCTCGCCGGGCCGGTGATCCAGCCTGCGGCGCCGATGCAGAAGCCGGCCAAGGCCAAGCTCGAGGTCAGCGTGATCATGACAATCTGCGTGATGCTGCCCGACAGCAGGAGGCCCATGCCGTCGGGCGACAGGCAGAACATCACCGGCACGACGAAGGCCGGCAGCGTGTATTTCCACGCCTGCATCATGGTTTTGAAGGGTGAGCCGCCGCAGATGGCGGAGGCGGCGAAAGGCGCCAGCGCGGTCGGCGGCGACACATCCGCCAGCACCGCGTAATAGAACATGAACATATGCGCGGCCGGCGCCGGCACATCGAGCGAGACGAGCGCCGGGACGAGGATGACGGCGGCGATGATATAGGACGCGGTGACCGGGATCGCGGTGCCGAGGATCCACATCGCGAAGGCGGCGAGCAGGATGGTCACCGCCAGACTGCCGCCGCCCAGCTCGACGATCTGTCCCGACAATCTGAGGCCGAGCCCCGTGAGATTGATGATCGATACGATGATGCCGGCGGTGGCGCAGGTGGCGGCGATGCCGACGCAGCCCTTGCCGCCTTCGACCAGCGCGGCGATCAATCTCTCCGTCGCCGCATCCGGCGCCCTGCCCTGATGTTTGTCCCAATAATGAAGCGCGATGCTGACGAGGCCGCCGGCGATCAGGCCGAGAAAGGCCGCGACCGACAGGCGCTCGCCGCTGAAATAGAGGATGATCGTCAGCACGAGCGCGGCCGCCGCGCCCGGCAGAGTGAGGAGCCTTTGCTCGCGCCGGATCAGGCTCAGGATCACCGCGATCACGATCGACCAGAACACCGCCATGAAGGCGCTGAGGCCATAGATCAGCAGCACCGCGATCGCCGCGAGCGACAGGAAGTGATAGCCTTGGCTGGTGGTGAGCTTCCACAGCGACTGGTCGCTGGTCTTGACCGGCTTCACATGGAGGCGGCGCGCATCGGCCTCCACCATCAGCCAGCAGCAGAGATAGTAGAGCACGGTCGGAATGGTCGCCATCACCAGCACGTCGAGATAGCTGATGTCGAGATATTCGGCGATGATGAAAGCGGCCGCCCCCAGTGTCGGCGGCGACAGCGTGGCGCCGATGCCGGCAGCGGCGGTGAGCCCGCCGGCGGTGGCCGGATTGTAGCCCGAGCGTTTCAGCATCGGCCAGGACAGCGAGGCGAGCGTCACGGTGGTCGCCACGCCCGAGCCCGAGACGGTGCCGAGCAGGAAGCCCGACGCCACCACGGCGCGGCCGGGGGCAGCCGGGGCTGGTCTCTTGCCGAACAGCGCGAAGGCCCAGTCGATGAAAAATTTGCCGGCGCCGCCGCGGTCGAGCACCGCGCCATAGAGCGAGAAGATGATGATGAAGGTCGCCGCCACATCGGTCGGCGTCGAGAACAGGCCTTCGAGGGTGAGATAGTTCTGCCCCACGATACGCGCGATCGAGAAGCCGCGATGATTAAAGGGCTCGGGCATGTAGCGCCCGAAATAAGCATAGAGGAGGAAGGCGGCGGCAATCAGCGGCAAGGCCCACCCCGTTGCGCGCCTTGTCGCCTCGAGCACCAGGAGGATCAATATGCCGCCGAGCCAGACCTCGATATCGAGCGGCGACGTGGCGCGCATCTTCGTCGCCTCGAGATGCGTCGTGAGATAATAGATCGAGGCGAAGGCGAGCGCGATCAGCAGCCAGTCGATGATGCGGACATGGCGGCCCTCGCCCTTCGGGAACAAGGGATAGATGAGGAAGGCCGCGGCCAGCACCAGCCCGACGAAAGTGGCGCGATAGATCGAGGTGTTGATCGCGAACTGCGTCCAATAGAGCGCATAGAGCGACAGCCCGGCGCAGAGGCCGGCGGCAAGCCAGGCCTCCCAACCGACAAGCCGGCGCGTCCGCCCGGACTCACTGTCGATCGCCAGCTGGTCGAGCTTGTCCTGGTCGAGCTCCGTCTGCGCCACCAGCCGCGCCTCAGCCGGCCGTCACACCACGGCTCTTGTAGAATTCGACCGCCGCCGGATGATGCGGAACCGCCGACTTGGCGGCCGCGGCTTCGAGCGTCAGCCGCTTGGCCACCGGATGGATCTGCGCCACTTCGGCGAGATTATCGAAGATCGCCGCCAGGATTTCCTTGACCAGCGCGCCATCGAGCGCCTCCGGCACAAGCAGCACATTGTCGACGCCGAGCACCGGCAGGTCCTCTGCAAGTCCCTCGTAGACACCCTTCTTGAGCGACGAGGGCAGATAGACGCCCGGATATTTCTCGGCAAGGCCGCCGGCGAGATCGCCGGTATTGATGAAGGTGATGTCGGCGGCATTGGTCGAGGCGAGGTCCTTGACCGCCGGCGTCGGCACGCCGCCGATCCAGAAGAACACGTCGATCTTGCCATCCTTCAAGGCGCCGACCGACTCGGCGACGCCGAGATTGTCGCGCGTGACGTCCTTCATCGGGTCGAGCCCCGCCGCCGCCATCACCCGGTCGGCGATGGATTCGGTCGATGAGCCGGAAGAGCCGACCGAGGCGCGTTTGCCCTTGATGTCGGCGATGGTCTTGATGCCGCTCGATTTCGAGGCGACGGTGTGGAAGACGCTCGGATAGAGAACGGCGAGTGTGGCGACCTTTTGCGGCCCGACATCCTGATAGGCGTCCGTGCCCTTGAAGCCATCGAAGGCGGAATCGACCGTCGAGAAGCCGATTTCGGCATCGCCCTTGGCGAGCAGTTTCACATTGTCGACCGAACCGCCCGTCACTTCCGCCGTCGCCTGCATCTCGGGCAGTTTTTCCGAGAGCAGTTTGGCGAGACCGCCACCATACGGATAGAACACGCCGCCGGTGCCGCCCGTGCCGATCACGATGTAACGCGTCGCCGCCTGGCTCGGTGCGCTGCCCAGCATCGGCACCAAAGCGGCGCCGCCCATCAGGGCAAACAAGTCGCGGCGTGAAAACTGGCTCATGGTGGTTCCTCCCCGGATATTGATTTTCATAAGGTCGCTGAGAGTGTTCTCCCAGGCCCGGCCCGTCAAGCGCAATCCTACTTTCGCAAGGGTATTCCTTAAGCTCGATCGGCGGTCAAATAACGTGCGATTGCAACAGCATAGGCCGGCATTGTTGAATCAAATTGTGAACTCGCTCTGACGATCTCGATATCGCTGAGCTCGTCCTCATGGCCACTGCGCAGATAATGCCTCACCGCTTCCGCCAGCATGTCGGCCGGCTGCGCGAAGCGGAACACTTGCGCCACCGACAGGCGCGGCCCGTCGAACACCGCCAGAAGCTCAGCCCTCTCCGCGTCGGCGGCTTTCAGTCCGGTCTCTTCGGCTAGTTCACGGATAAGCGAGCCCATGACATCGACGCGGCCATCAACGGAGACATCCTTCATTTCGAGCGAGCCGCCGGGCGGATAGATCTTGCCGGCATTGAGCGTGTGGGACGCCATGCGGCCATAGAGCAAGGCATTGTCGGCCGTGTGAACGATGGCCGAGCCGAAAACGTTGCTGACGCTCTTGTCGGGCCAGCCCCAGTCGCGCCAGGCGACGAAGCTCGCATAGTCGGTCTTGATGAAGCGGCCGGTGAGCACCGTATCGGCGACCTTGGCCCCAGCGCAGATCAGCACATCGCCGTTCCAGATACGCGGATTGGCGTCGGCGAGCTTGCGCCAATGTTCGGTGATGCGGAGCTTCTCGGCCTCCGCGAAGGACCATGATCCGGAATGAAGACGAAGATCGAGCGCGGTGATGGCGACAGGCGTGAGACTCATGGCGGCAAGTCTTGGCATAGCCCCTCCACTGGCGCAATTGGTCCGCGATTGGTACACAGTGGTTTCCCTATCCGCAGGACATCCATGACCCGCGATTCTCGTTACGACATCCTCTTCGAGCCCATCCGCATCGGCCCCGTCACCGCGCGCAACCGCTTCTATCAGGTGCCGCATTGTAACGGCATGGGCTATCGCGACGTCTCTGGCCTCGCAGCCATGCGCGGCATGAAGGCGGAAGGCGGCTGGGGCGTGGTGTGCACCGAAATGGTCGAGCTCCATGCGGCCAGCGACGTGGCGCCCTATGTCGAATTGCGCAATTGGGATGACCAGGACATCCCTACCCTGGCCCGTATCGCCGACAAGATTCACGAGCACCAATCCCTCGCCGGCCTCGAGCTCTGTCATTCGGGCTACACGGCCGCCAATCTCTATTCGCGCGAGACGCCGATCGCGCCGATGGCGATGAACACCTCGACCTATCATTTCGATCCCGTCCATGCCCGCGCGATGGACAAGCAGGACATCAAGGACCTGCGCCGCACCCATCGCGCCGCCGCCTTGCGCGGCAGGAAGGCGGGCTACGATCTGATCTATGTCTATGCCGGCCATGGCCTTGGCATCTTCCAGCAGTTCCTGTCACGCGCCACCAATGACCGCGCTGACGAATATGGCGGCTCGCTCGAAAACCGCGCCCGCCTGCTGCGCGAGGTGATCGAGGACACCAAGGACGCGGTCGGGGATACCTGCGCCGTCCCGGTGCGTATCGCGATGAGCGAGTTCTTAGGGAGCGACGGCCTTGAGCCCGCCGAGGTCGAGGACGCCATCGCCATGATGGCGGAGCTTCCCGATCTCTGGGATCTGTCGCTGTCCGCCTGGCCCAAGGATTCGCAGACCTCGCGCTTCTCCGAGGAAGGCTTCCAGGAGCCCTATATCAAGGGCGTCAAGAAACTCACCTCGAAGCCGGTCGTCGGCGTCGGCCGCTACACCTCGCCCGATGCGATGGTGCGCGTCATCCGCCAGGGCATCATGGACATGATCGGCGCCGCCAGGCCGTCGATCGCCGATCCCTATCTGCCGAAGAAGATCGAGGAAGGCCGCCTCGACGACATCCGCGAATGCATCGGCTGCAATATCTGCGTCACCGGCGATTACACCAAGACGCCGCTGCGCTGCACCCAGAACCCGTCGATGGGCGAGGAATGGCGCAAAGGCTGGCATCCCGAGCACATCCGCGCCAAGGCGCGCGAGGCGCAGATCCTGATCATCGGTGCAGGTCCGGCAGGCCTCGAAGCCGGGCGTGCGCTCGGCCAGCGCGGCTATCAGGTAACGATTGCGGACAAGGCGCGCGAGGCCGGCGGCCGCGTGGCGCGCGAATGCCGCCTGCCCGGCCTTGCCGCCTGGGGCCGCGTGCGCGACTGGCGCCTCCTGCAGATCGGCAAGATGACGAATGTGAACCTCTATCTCGAAAGCGATGTCACCGCCGACACGGCGCTCGAATTCGGCGCCGATCACATCGTCTGTGCCACCGGCGCTCTGTGGCGGCGCGACGGCGCCGGCCATCATCAATATCTGCCGCTTGCCGTCGATGCCGCCGCCGATGTCCTGACGCCCGATGACGTCATGTCGGGAGTTCGTCCCAAGTCCAGGGAGGCAATCGTTTTCGATGACGATCACTATTACATGGCGAGCGTGCTTTGCGAGCTTCTGGTGAAGGACGGCATCAAGGTGACCTATGTCACCCCCGCCGCGGTCGCCGCCGCCTACACGGTCAACACCATGGAGCAGAAGCTCATCCAGGCCCGCCTCCTCGAGCTCGGCGTGACGGTCGTCACCGCCGAGGCCCTGTCGGAGGTGACGGCGCAGGGCCTCGTCACTTCCTGCATCTATACCGGCAAGGAGCGCCGGCACGCGGCCGGATCGGTCGTGCTCGTCACCTCGCGCAAGGGCGATGATGCGCTCTATCGCGAGCTGAAGGAGCGTGGCGCAAAGGTGACGGCGATCGGCGATGCCTGGGCGCCGGCGGCGATTGCCCACGCCGTCTATGCCGGCAGGCGCTTCGCCGAGGAGTTCGACACCAGCCCGCGCGACATGATGGAAACACCCTTCCGCCGCGAGCTGCTCACGCTGGCGGGCAGTTAGCTCGCGAAGAGACGTGTCTTCTCGATGAGGGCCTCCGCGGCGATGCGCCAGGCGCCGAGCTGATCCTCGCGCCGAACGCCATCGATCGTCGGAACGGCCTGCGCGCGCGGCGAGGAGAAATTCCAAGTATGCCCGCCGGGATTGATCTCGAAGCAATACAATCTTCCGCTCTTGGCATCGCGGCTGATATCGCAGGCCTGGAAGGGCACTTGCGGAATGGCGCGATAGCAGGTGCCGGCGAAGGCCAGGATCTCTTTGTCGTAACAATAAGCGAGCTCTCGGGCGCCGCCGGTTGCCGCGTTGGAGACGACGCCTTCGGTCGTCCTTGGGACGGTGCTGTCCGGCCGTTGGATCTTGATCAAGGATTTTCGTCGGAGGGCATAAAGCACGCTGCCGAACAGGGTGACGACGCGGTAGTCCTCTGCATAATCACCGTTGTCGACGAACTGCTGAACGATCGTGTTTGATGCCGTCTTGCCTTGCAGGCTCATGATGGCAGGCGAGACATGTTTGTAGCTTGCCGTGTGCGCCAGCTCCACGCCGCGTCCCTTCGAGGCATATCCAAACCTGACCGGCTTGACGATGACATAAGGTCCCCAATCATACTCGGACAGGCGGAGATTGGGGCGCGAATAGACCCAGCGCGGAACGCGTACGCCGCCCTTGGTCAAGAGGCGCATCTGCTCGTCTTTGCCGATGGATTGACCGCAGAACACTTTTCCGCGCGGCGCCTTGAAGTGCTGCAGCATGGAGGGGCAGAACGTCATGAGCGGATTGGCCGCGATGTCCTCGCGCGGCCTGATCCCTGAAACGTCCGGATAGATGAAGACTTTGACATCTTCGCATCGGTTTCTGATCTCGTCAGCGATGGCGGTGTAGTCGCTGACGGAAAACAGATCGGGCTGGTGAACGAGCGCCAGGTGTTTGAGCATGTTCTACGCTTGCCAAAACAGGTGAAGCTGCCAGAATGCATATATCATTATTTGCCGTGATGAAATGCCGAGGGGGGCTGATCGGAAGGGGCGATGGCGAAACGGTTCGCTGTGTTTGGCGCTGAATCCATTTTCACCGCGGACTATGCCGAAACTGTCGAAAGACTTGGCTATGTGCTCGACCTCGCCATTGTCGATGGCGAGCCGGAATGGGACATGGCGGGCCTCAATCCGAAAACCCTCGCGCAGTGCCGCCCCGATGATGTGAGCGTCCCTTGCGGGATTCCCTGGGTTACGCCGGGCTTGAAGTGGCAGAAGGCGCAGGCGGCCATCACACACGGGTTTCATGACTTCCCGAGCCTTGTCGACCCGCATGCCAGCCTTGCCCGAACAGCGACGGTGGCGCGCGGCGTCTTCGCCGGCGCCAGCGCCACCATCGGCGCCCTTGCCGTGGTCGGTGAGTTCGCCCTGCTCAATCGCAACGCCTCGCTTGGGCATCACAGCCGGCTCGGCTCCTACGCATCACTGGGTCCGGGATCCGTCGTCGCGGCGCGCTGCAGCATCGGCAGCGGCACCATGGTGGGCGCGGGCGCGATCGTGACACCCGGCATTTCGGTCGGCGCCAATTGCCTCATCGCCGCCGGCGCCGTGGTGACACGCGACATGCCGGACCAGGTCATGTGCGCCGGCAACCCTGCCCGGGTCACGCAATCGGGTTATTCCGGTTATAAGGACGCGCTCGTCCCGACTTGATTCCGCAGCGACAAAAAGGGCCCCGTAAGGGGCCCCTTCAGTCTTGAATTCAGTTTTTGCCGTTAGAGACCGAAGCGCCAGGACAGCACGGCGCGCACCGTGTCGCGCGAGAAGTCCACCTTGCCATCCGCATTGTTGTCTTCATCGACGCCGCCCCATTCAGGATCGAACGGCGCTCCGTCCCACTCGACGCTGTCGAGGAAGTCATGGCGATATTCGATCTTGAGCGAGATATTCTCGGTCAGGAGTTGTTCGATACCGGCACCAAGCGTCCAGCCATCGACATTGTCGTCTTCGTCGACTTCACCGAAGTCATCACCGGCCTGGAAGAACTGGAAGCCGTTGAGCCCCTTCACCTTGCCCTTGGCCCAGGTGTAGCCGCCCAAGCCGTAGATCAGCGAATTATCGTTGATGACGAAGCCCAACCGGCCGCCGACGAACCAGGTATCTTCGAGTTCCGATTCGACCTCAGCGGTGATGAAGCCATCTTCGGCTTCTGCGAATGAGGAAGCACTGGCGTCAGATTTGCCGTTGAAATCATAGTTGGCGAGGACACCGACGACGAAGGGCGTATCTTCGAATTGGTAGTCGGCGCCGATTTCTATGGTGCCGAAACCATAGAATTTGCCCTCGTCCCCTTCAATCCCGATGAAGCTGGGAATGGCCGAATCCCAGGGATCGATATCGAAGTTGGACTCGGCGTCATACGAGTTGTAACCGGCGCCGCCGCCGATACCGATATGCACGGCGGTCCAATTGGTCGTGGGCGCTGGCGGCAGGATGTCCGCGGCAAAGGCGGACGGCGCGATCATCACCAAGGCCGTAGCGGACATCAGAAGAAACTTATTCATAAAACCCCTCCAATTGGTTTGGCCCCTAATTATTCCTTAGAGTAAAATGGATTCTATCCCCTCGGCAAGACACAGAAACAACCCAGAGTAAGTTTGTTGGGGATTGTGGCTTTTGAGCAACACATGAGTTAGTATATTGTTTTTATTGACTATTTTTGAATTCGACAGGTCGCAAAAATTCCAAAGAGTCCAGAAAGAGTAGCTCAGAGGTAGAGCCCGGCCCGGTTAAGCCTCGGTTTACCAAGATCGCCGACTCTCTGCCGGACACTCGGGGACTCGACGACCATGACACGGCTGACTTCCGCTTTTGTTTTACTGCTTTCCACTGGCCTGGCGGCTTCCGCCCATGCCCAGTCTACCGATTATACCGGTTCCATCAGCTCGCTGACGCGCCAGGCGCCGACCGGCAAGCTCGCCACCCAGACAGAGGTCCTGGACGGACAGTCCCAGGCCGCCCTGATCACCCCCGCCTCGCCCCAGGCGATGGACGCGGCCATCGCCATGTACGATCACATCGCCCGCAATGGCGGCTGGCCGTCCGTCCGCGAGCGCAACCTGGAAAAGGGCGATTTCAGCCCCGGGGTCGCGGTCCTGCGCCAGCGCCTGGTGGCCGAAGGCTACCTCCCGCCCCAGAGCCTCGAGGTCGACGAGCCGGAGAAATTCTCGGTCGAGATCCGCAATGCGGTGAAGGCCTTCCAGGCCAATCATGGCCTCGCCCCCACCGGCAAGGTCGATGACCGGACCCGGGCCGAATTCAACATCCCGGCCGCCGCCCGCTTGCGCCAACTGCAGATCAACCAGCCGCGCGTCGCCGCCTATGCGGCGAAGCTCGGTCCCCGCTACATCCTGGTCAATATTCCATCGGCCCAGCTCGAGGCGGTGAATTTCGGTGCCGTCTATTCCAGGCACAATATCGTCGCCGGCAAGATCGACCGTCCCTCACCGGCCTTGATGAGCCGGATCAGCGACATCAATTTCAATCCCTATTGGACGGCGCCCGATTCCATCGTCAAGCGCGACCTCCTGCCCAAGCTCGCCAAGGATCCCGACGTGTTGAGCAAGATGAAGATCCGCGTTATCGAGAAGGCGAGCGGCCGCGAGATCGACCCGGGCAGCGTCGACTGGGGCATGACGCCGAGCAGCCAGTTCCTATTCCGCCAGGACCCGGGCGATCAGAACGCCATGGCGACGGTGAAGATCAACTTCCCCAATAAATATGCGGTCTATCTGCATGACACGCCGACGCGCGAATTGTTCGGCCAGAACGCCCGCTATCTGAGCTCAGGCTGCATCCGCGTCGATCGCGTCCAGGTGCTGATCGATTGGATCCTGTCCGGTCAGGACGGCTTCAATCCCGATATGATCGAGACCATCGCCCAGTCGGGCAAACGTCTCGACAAGCCGGTGCGCAACGGCCCCGATCTCCGGATCATGTATCTGACCGCCTGGGCCACCGAGGACGGCCGCATCCATTTCCGCCCTGATATCTATCATCTGGACGGCACCGGCTTCGTCACCGGCCAGCCGCAGCCGCGCAGCGAGTTCTGATCTTCAAGACTGCCGGTTCTTGATCATCATCCCGGCGATCTCCTTGAGCAACTTGGCCGCCACATTGGCGGTGAGGTTCGAGATATCGCAGCGCGGATTATATTCGACGATGTCGGCGGCGACGATGGGCTGATCGAGCCGGTGGAGGAGATTGACCACCTGGCGGACCGTCAGGCCGCCGGGCTCGCGATAGGTCACGCCGGGCGCATGCGCCGGATCGAGCGCATCGATATCCATCGAAATGAAGATCGGCGTCCCGATATCGAGCCTGAGATCCTCGCCGCAACGCCCCGCTTCGATGACCTCGACGCCGAAGCGCTTGAACTGGTCGCGATGATGCCCGTTGATGGTGCGCAGTCCCACCTGGATCAGCCGGTCGGTGAGTCCCTCCTCCATGATCCGTGCGAAGGATGAAGTCTGCGAGCGCCGGTTGCCCTCATAGGCGTCATAGATGTCGGGATGCGCATCGATATGGAGGATGGTGAGGCTCTTATGGCGCTGGCGCACCGCCCGCATGAGCGGATGGGTGATGGCGTGATCGCCGCCCAGGCAGATCAACGGATCGCCGATATCCAATATGCGCCCGACGGTTTCCTCGATGACATCCCAGGGATCTCGCCCGTCCTCGAAGCGGATATCGCCATGATCGCTGAACGCCTCATTGAGATCGATGCCGGTTTCGGTCCACAGGCTGTGGGCGTCGGAATGCAATTCCGCGCGAATGGGGGCCGGCGCCTCGGCCGCGCCCTTCATCATCGCGGAATTGTCGTCATTGGGAATGCCGAGAAGCGAGACCTTGGTCATGATTCCTGCCTGGTTCGAAGGGGGATACGCTTCGAGCACATCGATTTGCCAGAATCGTGACGCTCCTTGCTGCTCGAGATCACCGTCTTTAACATCCCACTACGTTCGATCTGGAGGCCTTTGAAGTGATTTTTGACATGTTTACCCGCGCCGGCCTGGCCGCGCTCACTATGTTCGCTTTCACCACCTTGGCCAAGGCCGATGGCGAGATCGACAAGCTCATGACGGCCGGCGACAAGGCCCGCCTCGCCGATTTCGACAAGGTCCGCGCCGAAGCGATCGCCGAGGCCAAGAAAGGCGGCGCGCCAACGGACGTCAAGACGCTCGACGCGATCCTCGCCGGCAAGGCCCTGTCCTTCTCGGGCAAATTCGACCTGACCGGCAATTGGCAGTGCCGCACCATCAAGCTCGGCGGGCGCCCGGCGCTCACCATCTATGGCTGGTTCAAATGCCGCGTCACTGACGACGGCTCCGGCTGGCGGCTCGAGAAGCTCACCGGCTCGCAGCGTACCTCCGGCGCATTTTATACAGACAGCGATACCAAGCTCACTTATCTGGGCGCCGGCCACTATTCAGATGAGAAGCCGCGCCGCTATCGCGCCGATCCCGATCGCGACGAGGTCGCCTATGCGGTCCGCGCCGGTGAGAAGCGCGTCCGCCTCGAATTCCCCTCGCCCAAATATGAATCGAAATTCGACATCATCGAGCTGAAGAGGTGAAGCCGGGCGACGTCATCGCTTTCATTCGCGCGCATGTCGCCGAACTGCGCCATGCCTTGCGGGTGGTCATCGCCGTCGTCGCCGCCTTCGCCGTCGTAAAACTCTTCG
The DNA here is from genome assembly GCF_016595235.1 of Taklimakanibacter albus. Taxonomy (GTDB): domain Bacteria; phylum Pseudomonadota; class Alphaproteobacteria; order Rhizobiales; family Aestuariivirgaceae; genus Taklimakanibacter; species Taklimakanibacter albus. The sequence continues at coordinate 414,871 of NZ_JAENHL010000004.1, forward strand.
GCCTGCCGCAAGGCTGGTGGGCCGTCATCACTGCTCTCCTCGTGGTCCAGACCAGCGTCGGCGGCTCGCTCAAGGCGGCGCTCGACCGGCTGTGGGGCACGATGGCCGGCGCCTTTTATGGCGCGCTCGTCGCCCTCGCCATTCCGCATGCGAGCGATATCGGCCTCGGCATCGCCATCGCGGTCGCCATCCTGCCGCTCGCTTTCCTCGCCGCGGTGAATGCCATCTTCCGGGTGGCGCCGGTCACTGCCTTGATCGTCATGCTGCCGATCTACGGCCCGGCCTCCGATCCCTTGATCTCGGCCGCCGACCGCGTCTTCGAGATCATCATCGGCAATATCGTGGCGCTCGCCGTCACTTTCGTGATCCTGCCCACGCGGGCCCATGGCCAGTTGCGCGAGGCGGCGGCGCGCGTCGCCAGCCTCAATGCCGATCTCATGGAAAGGCTGATCGACGGCCTCACCCGCGATCAAGGCCGCCAGAGCGTGCCGCCCCTCCATGCCAAAATTCGCGCCGCGCTCAAGCAGACTGAAACCGCCGCCGAGGAAGCGGCGCGCGAGCGCAAGATGCGGGTGAGTGACGACCCGGACCCCGAGCCCGTGGTGCGCACCCTCTATCGGGTGCGCCATGACCTTGTGATGGTTGGCCGCGCCGCGGCCAAGCCTTTGCCCGAGCCGGTCCTGGCCGAGCTCGGCTCCCTGCTCACGACCTTGCACCAGGATGCCAGCGCCGTCCTGCGCGGCATCTCGGCAGCCCTCCTCGCCCACCTGCCGGCGCCGGGCATTGAGGCCTATCAGGCCAGCGTCCGCAGTCTGGCCCAGGCGATCGAAACCATGGCGGAGAACCGCCAGCGCCTGCCTCAGCAGGAGGCGGCGCGCCTCTTCACCTTGCGTTTCGCGCTGGAGCAACTCGGCGACGACATGCGCGACCTCGCGGCCCGCACCAGCGAGCTGGCAAAGAAGAAAGCCGCGCCGGCGACAAGCTAATTCGCCGCGGCCTTCTTCCAATCCCCGGTCGTGTTCCACCAGCGGTTGGGATTGGCGCTGTCATCGAGGCCCTTGGAACGGCTGGTGAGGATGGGCGCGATGCGGATCACCGGCTCCTGATAGGAATGGTATTCGAAGATCGCTTCGATCACCGCCTCGACAAGGGCTCGGTCATCATCGAGCTCGAAAGAGACCTCGACGACGCCGGGGCGCTTGCGGGTCTCGGTCTCGGACCCGGCGGCGGCACCCTCGAGCGGTCGGTAGCGCTCGACGCCCGCACTCGACTGATAGGCATTGCTGTCATATTTACCCATGGCGAGCGGCGTCACCTGGGTAACGGCCGCCATGATGCGGTCCACGTCATCGGCCGGCGCCTGCACGGTCAGCAGGCACTTGCGCTCCATCCGCACCGAGCGGGTCTCAAAGCCTTCTCCGGTCATCACGGGTCCTCCCTGTTGCTGGGAGCCAGGCTAGGACCCGCCCATGACAGCCTGTGTCAGCAGCTATTCCGGGCCGAGCGCCAGCCCGTCCATCGGCTTGTGCAGGAAGGCGCCGAGGACCTCGACCACCAGCCTGTGGTCCTCGCGCTGCGGCAGGCCCGACACGGTGATGGCGCCGACGACACCCGTGCCCTCGACATGGATAGGAAAGCTGCCGCCATGTGGCGCATAGTCCATGGGCGAGACGCCGCGATACTGGTCGAGCGTATCCTCCTTGGCGGCAAGCTCGCGCCCGACCCGGTAGGAGCTCTTGAAATAGCGCAGCACGACATTGCTCTTGCGCCGCACCCATTCGGGGTTGTCGGGCGTGCTGCCCGCCAGCGCCGTGTAGAAGAGTTGCCGCCCACCAACACGGATATCGACGACGATCGGCAGTTTGCGCGTCTCGGCGAGATCGCGGAATCTGAGGCCCAGCTCCCAGGCGGTGTTCTCGTCGAAGGAGGTGAAGCGCAGCACATCCTCCTGCAGCGCGAGTTGCTTGAGATCGTCACTGATGGTCATGCGGGGGCCCCCGGAGGTGTGCGGTCGAAAGACTGGCGCGCCTTGCGCACCTTCTGGTGATTGCGATCCGACCATTGCACGAGATACTCGAGTGGGTCCATCAGCGATTGGCCGAGCTTGGTGAGGCGGTAGTCGACGCTCGGCGGCACGGTCGGATAGACGGTGCGCTGGATCAGCCCGTCGCGCTGCAGGTCGCGCAAGGTCTGCGTCAGCATTCGCTGCGAGATGTCGCCGATCATCCGCTTGAGCACGCCGAAGCGGCGCGGCCCCTCTTCGAGATTCTTCAGGATCAGGACGCTCCATTTGTCGCCGATCCGGTCGAGCACGTCGCGCACCGGGCATTTGGCGATCAGCATGGCATCGGCGCCGGGCGGCATCGGCTGCAACCGGACGGGTCCATCGGCAAGGCGCATGGGTAGTTACCTCCACATAACCAGGCGCGCGGAAAGTGCCGTCTTTCGCACCTTCCCGAAAGTGCCTATCTCACATCCTGGTCTCAAAAAGAGACCAGAACTCTAGACAAACGGAGTGGAGATATCCATGTATTTCGTCACCGGCGCTTCCGGCAAGCTCGGCCAATTGGTCGCCGCCGAACTCGCACAACAAGGGACGGCGGCTGATGTCACCCTTGGCTCGCGCAACCCCGATAAGCTCGCCTCCTACGCGCAACAGGGTTTCAAGACCGCCCGCTTCGATTTCGACGCGCCGGACTCGATGCGCGCAGCACTTGCCGGCCATGACCGCCTGCTCCTGATTTCAGGCGATGCGCCGGTCGATGAGCGTATCCGTCAGCACAAAGCCGCCATCGATGCCGCCAAGGCCGCAGACGTCAAACTCATCGCCTATACGAGCTTCACCAACGCGTCGGCGAAAAGCCTCTTCACTTTCGCCAGGATACATGCCGAGACCGAGGCCTATATCAAGGCATCCGGTCTCGCTTACCGCTTCCTGCGCGACAACCAATATGCCGAGAATATTGCGAGCGCTGTCGCCCATGCCAAGGAAACCGGCGCCTTCGCCGTCTATGGCAGCAAGGGCAAGGTCGCCTATGTCACCCGCGCTGATGTCGCCAAGGCGGCGGTGGCGGCGCTCTTAACCCCGCCGAATGGCGGAGAGACTTTCGAGATCACCGGGCCACGCGCCTATGACGCGGCGGAGATCGCCGAAATCCTGAACCGGAAATGGGGTAAGCCGGTCGCGGCGGCGGAACTGCCGCGTGATGTGCTTGTCGCGATATTCAAGCAGCTGCAGTGGCCGCCCTTCGTCATCGAAGCGGTCGTCAGCCTTCACGAGGCGACGGCCGCAGGGGAGCTCGCCTCAGCAAGCGGCGACTATCAAAGATTGACAGGCAAGGCGCCGGAGAGCCTCGCCGACTTCCTTGCCCGGACAGCATAAAAAGAGCCGCTGGATCACTCCAGCGGCTTTTTCATGCATGGCGATTTGATCGCGCAATCAGTTCCGGGTCTTGTCGACCAGCTTGTTCTTCGAAATCCACGGCATCATGGCGCGGAGCTTCTCGCCCACATCCTCGATCGGATGGGCGTCATTGACGCGGCGGATGGCCTTGAAGCTCGGCTGGCCGGCCTTGCATTCGCGGATCCATTCCGAGGTGAAGCGGCCGGTCTGGATGTCCTTCAGCACGCGGCGCATTTCCTGCTTGGTCTCGTCGGTAATGATGCGCGGACCGGTCTGGTACTCGCCCCATTCGGCGGTGTTGGAGATCGAGTAGTTCATATTGGCGATGCCACCTTCATAGATGAGGTCGACGATCAGCTTCACTTCGTGCAGGCATTCGAAATAGGCCATTTCCGGCGCATAGCCTGCTTCCACCAGCGTCTCGAAGCCGGCGCGGATCAATTCGACCAGGCCGCCGCAGAGGACCGCCTGCTCGCCGAACAGGTCGGTCTCGCATTCTTCCTTGAAGGTCGTCTCGATGATGCCGGAGCGGCCGCCGCCGATGGCGCAGGCATAGGAGAGCGATAGGTCATGGGCATTGCCCGAGGCGTCCTGATGGATGGCGATGAGGCAGGGCACGCCACCGCCCTTCTGATATTCGCCGCGCACCGTATGGCCGGGGCCCTTCGGCGCGATCATGAGGACGTCGATGGTCTTCTTGGGCTCGATCAGGTTGAAATGGATGTTGAGGCCATGGGCGAAGGCGATCGCGGCGCCGTCACGGATATTGGGGGCGATCTCGTCCTTCCAGATGTCGGCCTGGAGCTCGTCCGGGGTCGCCATCATCATCAGGTCGGCCCATTTGGCGGCCTCGGCGACAGTCATGACCTGGAGGCCGTCGGCTTCCGCCTTCTTGGCAGTCTCGGAGCCCTTGCGCAGCGCCACCGCGAGGTTCTTGGCGCCGGAATCCTTGAGATTCAGGGCATGGGCCCGGCCCTGGCTGCCATAACCCACGATGACGACCTTCTTGCCCTTGATCAGATTAACATCGGCATCCCGGTCATAATAAACGCGCATGAGACTTCCCTCGCTGGTGAATGAGAACGGGCCTAAAGGCCCGCAAATCCGGGCGCACAATAGAGATCGGTGTCCCAAAGGCAAGCCTGTTCGATGCATTGGCCGCATGCCTCCGGAGGGGGGCTACCCGCCCCACCGTCAGCCTGAGACGGCGCTCGAACCCCGCTTCGCAAGCGATTCAAAAGACTCATGGTTCCGGCCCAGGGCCAGGTCCCCCGACACGATCCGGGCCAGCCCCCGGGCCACCAGGGGAATCCGGCTCATCGGCGCCACCAGCCCGTCCCTGAGCATCGGCAGGAGGGTGCTGTCCGACTGGTAGAATGGGGTAAAAACGGCGCTGAGCGTCTGGTAGAGCCGGATATGCAGCCGCCGCGCTCGGGCATAGTGGCCAAGCGCCTCGTTCAGCTCGCCGGCGCCGGCCAGCGCCTCTGCAAGGCCTCTCACATCGAGCAGCGCCATATTGGCGCCCTGCCCCAGTTGCGGGCTCGTCGCATGGGCGCTGTCGCCGATAAAGACGATGCGCGGCCCATAGGGCAAGGGCAGCGTATGATGGCCGTAAGACGCGAGGACCATCTGGTCCGGATCCCGGATCTCGGCCAGAAGCGGCTCGGTCTCGGGCCACAGCCCGGCCACCTTGGTCCGCCAGGCTGCAAGTCCCTCCGCCTGCCAGCGCGGATAGTCCTTCGCCTTGAGGCTCCAGAAGAACGTCGTCTGCGGCTCGTCGCCGGCAAAGCGCTTGCCCACCGGCAGCACCCCGATCATCACGGACGCCTTCTCGTAGCACTGCTCCAGCGCGCGCCCATCGAAAGCTTTGGCCACACCCCAAGGCAGCGTCGTCCACAACGCCCCATAGGAAAGGATGCGGCGGCGCGCCGGCGCCGAAGCTTCCACCATCAGAGGCGACCGACCGCCCAAGGCGTCGATGACGAGGTCGAACGGACCGAAACGCCGCCCCTCTTCCGTGATTAGGAGCGGTCGCCCGTTCTGGGCGCGAGCGAGTCTTGTGATCCGCGCACCGGTCTCGATCGACAGCCGCAACTTCTTCGCGGCTTCAAAGAGAACATTGAACAGCGCCGAGCGGTGCACCGCCAGCCCGTTGCGTCCATTCGCCAGCGCCGCATACCGTACATCGAGCACGATACGGCCGGACGGGATGGCGCGCCCGAACAGGCGGTCGATCGGCGCGCCGAGCTGGCGCATGCCATCGCCGAGCCCCAGCCAGTCGAGCACATCGAGGCCTGCTGGCTGCAGCATCAGTCCCGAGCCCAAGGCCCGCGGCGCCTCGAACTGGTCGAAGATCTGGATCTTATGACCCTGGCGCGCCAAGGCCAGACCGGCGGCGAGCCCGGCCACACCACAACCGGCAATCGCGATGTCGAGAGGTTTCACCGGGAGATCAGGCGGCGTCGCGCGCCTGCCACAGGATCCTGAGGCTCAAGGCGCCGAGGAACAGGCCGGTCACCCGGTCGATCCACTTCTTGGCGCCGATATAGAAACGCCGCACCGGCGCTGAGCCGAAGCACAGAGCGACCAGCACATACCAGACGACTTCGTTGGTGGTGACGATGGCGAGCAGCGCCAGCATCATCCAGGTCGGCACGTCCTGCGGCAGCATGGCGACGAAGATCGAGCCGAAGAAGACCGCGACCTTGGGGTTGGAGATCTGGGTGAGGAAGCCGCGCACGAACGGATTGCGTCGCATCGCCTCGCCATTGCTCTCGCCCATTTCGATCGGCGCATTGGCATGCCGGAAGATCTGGAAGGCGATCCACAAGAGGAACAAGGCACCCGCCACCTTCATGCCGACGAACAGCCAGTGATGCAGCCGGAACAGCGCATTGAGGCCGAGCAGCGCGGCACTCGCCCACACGACGGTGCCGGCGCCGAGGCCGAAGGCGATCTTGATACCGTCGAGGCGCGAACGCGCCACCGCAGTCTGCGCCGTGATGAGGAAGCTCGGCCCCGGGCTGATGACCGCCAGAAGCTGAACCAGTCCGATCGTCACCAGGGTGATCAAGCTTGCCGTCACGCTGCCTCGCTTATCTTATCGCCGCAGGCCATGCGGAACAGCCGCACGGTTTCCGCCATGCCGAAGACGAGCGCATCGGCCGTGATGGCATGGCCGATCGAAACTTCGCGCAAATTAGGCAGCGCCGCAACCAGGCGCGGCAGATTTTCGCGGGTCAGGTCATGGCCGGCATTGAGGCCGACGCCGGCCTTCTCGGCCGCCTTGCCGGTCGCCACGACTTTGCGGAATTCGCGTTCCAGCGCTAGGGGCTCGAAGGCGCCGCCATAAGGCCCGGTATAGATCTCGACCCGGTCGGCGCCCACGTCCTTGGCCTGAAAAGCGAGCTCGGGCTCGGCGTCGATAAAGATCGAAACGCGCATGCTTTGGCTCTTGAGCTTGCCGATGACGTCGGTGAGGAAACTCTTATGGGTGGCGATGTCCCAGCCATGGTCGGAGGTTGCCTGGCCGATGTCGTCGGGCACCAGCGTCACCTGATCGGGCTTGGCGGCCAAAACCAGCTTGACGAAATCGGGGTCGGGATTGCCTTCGATATTGAATTCGCGGCCCGGATACTCCTTGCGGATCATGTCTTTGAGGATTCCGACATCGCTGCGGCGGATATGCCGCTCATCGGGTCGTGGATGCACGGTCAGACCATAAGCGCCCGCCTGCAGCGCGATCCGCCCCAGGCCCTCGACGCTCGGCCATGGCAGGTTGCGCCGGTTGCGCAGAAAGGCGATGGCATTCACATTGACGGACAGTTTGGTAGACAAGGCACACCTCGGCTGATCGAAGAGAGCCTTGAAGCTATCAACCGAGTGGACAGCCTAAAACGTCCGCTTTAGGGCGATTTTCTCAGACCACTTTTGAGGCGTCCAACACAGGGCTGCGGCCCTGCAGATGGTCGAGGAACATGAGGAATATTTCCCGCTCCGTGGTGATGTCGAGCCTGCGATAGATCCGCTTCTTATGCGCCTTGACGGTCTGCGGCGCGCAGCCGACGCGCTCGGCGATCGCCTTGGTCGGATAGCCTTCGAGGATGGCGCAGATGATCTCGTGCTCGCGCTTGCTGACATAACCCGCCAGGAACGAGGCCTTCAATGCCGGCAGGCTGTTCCTGAGGCTCGAATAGCTGAGAACGCAGAGCCGCCCGCCGGGCGCGATCGGGAACCATTCGTCGAGCCGGCTGGCGAACAACGTGCCGCCATCGATATCGAGGCTGCGGCTGCCCTCGGCGAAGGCGGCTCTCGCCTGGGCCTCCAGCGCACCGTCATGCCGGCAGGCCTGGCGCCATTGGCGATTGGCGAACACGGTCTCGCCGGCCCGGTCGAAGATGCACACCGCATTGGGCTGGAAGCCGCGCGCCGCGCGTGTCACCGCGCCCCGGAACAGCAGCTGATTATTGGTGCGGTGAAGCCTCGCGATGCCGGAATAGAGCCGGCGCAGCACGTCAGGCGCCTCATCCGAGAAGCGCATCGACCGCTCCATGAACAGCGCCACCGTGCGCCGCCCCGGTGACGGCAACAGCATGCCGATCTCATCGACAAGGCCGATCGGATCATAGAACTCGGCGAAGTAATTGCCGAAATCATAGTCGCGCTCGCGCACCTCATTCATGGTCACGACGCCGGGCCGGCCGGTATTCTGCCAGTGCCGCGACAGCGGGCAATAGCGGCTGAACTCGCGCACATAGGACTTGCAGTGGATCTCCGGCGTGTCGCACGGATCGATGCACACGGCCCGGCCGTCACGCTCGATCTGATAGACCTGCGCGAAGTCGCTGGGAAACACCTCGCGCACCACATCGAGGATGCCACGATGAAATCGGGGAGTTCCCAGGGCCCCGGCAATCTGGCCGAGCGCCTGGGCCGCCGCACCCGCGTCGCTGATCCCGAGCTTGCCCATAAGCGCCCCTCCTCCCGGCTCCGTTACCCCAAAAGGGGGATTCAAGCCGCCGGCGAGCATGCCCTAGACCTCATCGCCAGTCCATCTGCCTGGGAACGGCGTAACGAACAGGTGAAGCCCGCAATGACCTTGACCACCAATTTCGAGAAATCCGCTCAGGAAGCCTGGGAACAGGATCGCGCCCATCTCATTCACCCGTTTTCGAGCCTCGCAGCCAATAAGGAAGAAGGCTGCACGGTGATGGCGGGTTCGGACGGCGTCCACGTCATGGATGCCGAGGGCAACCGCTTCTATGACGGCATCGGCGGCCTGTGGTGCGTGAATGTCGGTTATGGCCGCGAGGAGATCATCGAGGCGATAGTCAAGCAGCTGCGCGAGCTGCCCTTCTATTCCGCCTTCAACAACCTGACCAACAAGCCGGCTTCGGCGCTCGCCGCCAAGCTCGCCGAGCTGGCGCCCGGCAAGCTGAACCATGTCTTCTTCGGCACCGGCGGATCGGTGGCCAATGACTCGGCCGTGCGCCTCGTCCACCATTATTTCAACCGGATCGGCAAGCCCTATCGCAAGAAGATCCTGTCGCGCCAGAACGCCTATCATGGCAGCACCCATCTCACCATCGCGTTGACCGGGCCCGTCTATCAGGCGGGCTGGGACGGCGCCACCGATCTCGTCCACTACCTCTCCGCCCCGCACAGCTATCGCCGTCCCGCGGGCGTCAGCGAGGAAGGCTTCCTTGATTTCCTCATCCAGGAGATGGAGGACGCGATCCTCAAGCTCGGCCCCGATAATGTCGCGGCCTTCATCGCCGAGCCGATCATGGGCGCCGGCGGCGTGATCGTACCGCCCGAGGGCTATCACAAGCGCACCTTCGATCTCTGCCGCAAATACGGGATCTTCTACATCTCCGACGAGGTCGTCACCGCTTTCGGCCGCCTCGGTCACATGTTCGCGTCCTTCGACAAATTCGGCATCGAGCCGGACATCATCGCCAGCGCCAAGGGTATTTCTTCCGGCTATCAACCGCTTTCCGCCACCATCATCTCGGACGAGATTTTCGAGGTCATCAGCCGTCCGGGTGCCGCCTTCTTTCATGGCTTCACTTATAGCTGCCATCCCGCCGCCTGCGCCGCCGGCCTCAAGAACATCGAGATCATCGAGCGTGAGAAGATCTGCGAGCGTGTGCGCAAGACCGGCCCGATTTTCGAAAAGACGTTGCACAAGCTCGAGGACCTCGATCTCGTCGGCGAGGTGCGCGGCAGCCATTTCATGATGTGCATCGAGAGTGTCGCCGACAAGAAGACCAAGGCGCTGCTGCCGGCTGAGGCGAATGTCGGCAAGCGTATCGCGCAGAACTGCCAGAAGCGCGGCCTCATCGTCCGCCCGCTCGGCCAGCTCAACATTCTGTCGCCGCCACTCACCCTCGAGGTCGCCCAGATCGAGGAGATCGGCGCGATCCTGCGCCAGAGCATCAAGGCCACGATGGATGACCTCAAGAAGGATGGGTTCCTCTGATGCTGCACCGGCAGCGGGATTTTGCTGAGGCAATGAGCACAGGATCGGGAATGGAGCGCAAGACGGCGATCGATGTCGCGGGCGTCGTCAAGCGCTTCGGCCACGGCCCGGCTGGCGTCGTGGCCCTGAAGGACGTATCGCTCACCATTCGCGACAATGAGTTCTTCACCTTGCTGGGGCCTTCGGGCTGCGGCAAGACCACCCTGCTCCGCATCCTGGCAGGCTTCGAGGCGGTGAGCGACGGCGCCGTCTCGCTTTATGGTGAGAATATTGCCGGGCTGCCGGCCAACCGGCGCTCGGTCAACACCGTCTTCCAGCATTACGCGCTGTTTCCGCATATGACGGTGGCCGAAAATGTGGCCTATGGACCGCAGCGCCTGCGCCGGCCGGCCAAGGAAATCGCCGAGACGGTCGCCCGCATGCTCCAGCTGGTCAAGATGGAGAAATTCGCCGAGCGTCGCCCGGCGCAATTGTCGGGCGGCCAGCAGCAGCGTGTCGCCCTCGCCCGGGCCCTGGCGCCGCATCCCAAGGTGCTGCTTCTCGACGAGCCTCTCTCCGCCCTCGACCTGAAGCTCAGACAGGCGATGCGCGCCGAGCTCAAGCAGCTTCAGCGCGCCACCGGCATCACTTTCGTCTTCGTCACCCACGACCAGGAAGAAGCCTTGTCGATGAGCGATCGCATCGCCGTCATGTCGGAGGGCGAGGTCCAGCAGATCGGCACACCGGCGGAGATCTATGAATATCCCGCCAACCGCTTCGTCGCCTCCTTCATCGGGGACGCGAATTTTATCACTGCCGAGATCGACGGCATCATAGACGGCGTGGCCAGCTGTCGTTCCGCCCGCGGTCTCTCCTTCACCCTCGCAGCGGCGCCCGGCGGCAAGCCCGGTGACAGAGTGACCTTGTTCCTGCGTCCGGAGAAAGTACGGATGGAAGCCCCCGGCGATGCCGGCTTGGCGGGCAGGATCCAGACGATGGAATATCTCGGCCAGTCGATCTTCTATCAGGTCGATATTGGTGAGGATGCTCCGCTGATTGTGGCCGGACGCAACCGGGACGATGGTGGCACACCTTACAAGACCGGGGATCGCGTCTCGCTTATCATCGGCGCCGACGCCTTGCGGATGCTGGCCGCATGATCGCATCAGCACAGACGCCGGCGCTGCGCAGGTTTCTCGGTCTCCTGCCGGCACTGGCCGTCATCGGCCTCTTCATGCTGGTGCCGGTCGCCATCATGGCGCTCTATTCGTTCCTCGAGGCCAACCCCTTTGGCGGGATCGTCTGGCGCTTCTCACCCGAAGCCTATGTGCAGTTCCTGTTCGAGCGCGATCTCGCCGACAATCTCGTTTTCCAGTCGGGTTATCTCATCATCATCCTGCGCTCGCTCGGCCTCGCGGTGCTGGCCACCATCCTCTGCCTGATCGTCGGTTTTCCGATCGCCTATTTCATTGCCCGCCAGCCCGCCCGGCACCGCAATATCTGGATTTACCTGATCACCATCCCCTTCTGGACCAACCAGCTGGTACGCACTTTCGCCTGGATCATCATCCTCGGCCGCAACGGCACGATCGAGCTGCCCTTCCGGTGGCTGGGGATCCTCGGCGCCGACGACACGCTCGGCCTCATGTATACCGACTTCGCCATCGTCATCGGCCTCATCTACGCCTTCATCCCGATTATGGTGCTGCCGATCTATGCGAGCCTCGAGAAGCTCGATTTCCGTCTCGTCGAGGCCTCGGCTGATCTTTATTCCTCGACCTTCGAGACCTTCCGGCGGGTGATCATCCCGCTGGCGAAGCCCGGCATCGTCGCCGGTTCCATCCTTGTTTTCATTCCCTGCCTCGGCGCCTTCATCCAGCCCGACCTCCTGGGCGGCGGCAAGAAGCTGATGCTCGGCAGCCTGGTGCAGTTCCAGTTCGCCACCGCGCGCAACTGGCCCTTCGGCGCCGCCGTGGCGATGATCCTCCTCGCTTTCGTCGTCCTTTGCCTCCTCTGGTATGCGCAGGCCGCCCGCCGCGCCGGCGCGCAATCGGGAGCCCTCGCCCATGCCTGAGTTCCGCAATGTCGGCGAAGTGAGAGGGCTCAGGTCCGCGGCCTTTGGCTTCATGGTCTTTCTCTATCTGCCGATCGCCATTCTCATTCTCTATTCCTTCAATTCGGGCTCGCTGGTGATGGTCTGGTCGGGCTTCGGCCTCAACTGGTATGCCAAGGCCTTCGCCAATGCCGACATCCAGCGCGCCGCGCTCAACTCGCTCATCGTGGCGACGGTCGCGACGGCCCTGGCGACGGTGATCGCCACGCTTGCAGCGCTGGTGATGACGCGCGGCGGCCCCTTCCGCGGGCGCGGCGCCAGCCTCGCGATGATCTCGCTGCCTTTGATGGTGCCCGAGATCGTCACCGCCGTTGCCATGCTGATCGTCTTCGCCGGCACCGGCCTGTCGCTCGGTCTCGGCAATGTGATCATCGCTCATGTCACTTTCTGCATCCCCTTCGCCTTCATGCCGATCCGCGCGCGCCTCGAAGGCATGGACACGACGCTCGAGCAGGCCTCCGCCGATCTCTATGGCAGTGACTGGGCGACGTTCCGGTATGTCACGCTGCCGATCCTGATGCCGGGCATCCTCGCCGGCGCCATGCTGAGCTTCGTCATCTCGCTCGACGACTTCATCATCACCATGATGGTGGCGGGCGCCGGCTCCACCACGCTGCCCGTCTATATCTACAGCATGATCCGCCAGGGTGTGACGCCCGAGGTCAATGCCGTTTCATCCCTGCTGCTTTTGGCTTCCGTCCTGCTGGTGACGCTCTATTGGCTCGTCACCCGCAATCGCGATGCCGCCACTGCCTAGAAACGAAAAAATGAAGGAGGAAACCAATGAGATTGCTCGTCGCATCCGCGGTCGCGGGCCTGCTGGCGCTTTCACCCAATGCCGCATGGTCGGAGGAGAAGCTCTTTCTCTATAACTGGACGGACTATACCTCACCCGAAGCGATCAAGAAGTTCGAGGCCGAGACCGGGATCAAGGTCACCATCGACACGTATGACTCGAACGAGACCTTGCTCGCCAAATTGAAGGCCGGCGCCACCGGCTATGACGTCATCATCCCCTCGCATAATTTCGTGCCCATCCTCATCGACGAGAAGCTGGTCCAGAAATACGACGCGAAAGCCCTGCCCAATTTCGCCAATGTCGAGGACCGCTGGAAGAACCCGGAGTGGGACAAGAACCAGGAATATACCGCCCCCTTCCACTGGGGCACCACCTCGGTCGCCTATCGTGAGGATCTCTACGGCAAGAAGCTCGAATCCCTGGGCGAGTTCTTCAAGCCCGGCGACAAGGCGGCGGGCCGTGTGAGCGTCTTCAAGACACCGGAGGAAGTCGTCAATCTGGCGCATCTCTATCTCGGCCAGAAATTCTGTAACCCCGATCCTGCCGAGATGCAGAAGGTCCAGGACCTGCTGCTCGCGCAGAAGCCCGCCGTCAACACCTACAGCTCGGAGGGCATGAATGACCGCCTGATCAATGGCGACAGCGTGATCAGCACGCAGTGGAACGGCTATGCCCTCAAGGGCCGTACCGAAGGCGCCAAATCCGGCAAGATCGTCACCTATGCCTATCCGAAGGAAGGTGTCATCGGCTGGATGGACAATATGATGATTCCGGCCACCGCCGGCAATGTCGAGAACGCCAAGAAGTTCATCAACTTCATGATGGCGCCGGAGAACATGGCCCTGCAGGCGAACTTCACCGGCTATGCCGCCGGCATCAAGGGCATGGAAGCCGGTCTCAATGAAGAGATGCGCACGGCACCTGAGATCAACGCGCCGGCCGACGTCAAGATCGTCTTCTCCTGGGCCTGCGATGCCCCATCCCAGAAGCTGATCGACAAGGTGTGGACCAACATCCTCAAATGAGGCGAGGCCGCAAGAGCACCCGCTCTTGCGGCCATTTACGTCAGATCTTCATGGCCTCGTGGCCGCGCGAAATGGCGGCGATGCCGGTGCGCGACACTTCGACGAGACCAAGCGGCTGCATCAGCGAGATGAACTGATCGACCTTGCTGGTCTTGCCGGTCAGTTCGAAGACGAAGCTTTCAGTCGTCGCATCGATGACATGGGCGCGGAAGGCGTCGGCGAGCCGCAGCGCTTCCATGCGCTTTTCACCCTTTCCCGCCACCTTGATGAGCGCCAATTCGCGCTCGATGGCGTTGCCCTGGACGGTGAGGTCGGCGACCGAATGCACCGGCACCATGCGCTCGAGCTGCGCCTTGATCTGCTCGATCACATTGCTGGTGCCCGACGTCACGATGGTGATGCGCGAGACATGCGCATCATGCTCGGTCTCGGAGACGGTGAGCGAGTCGATATTGTAGCCGCGGCCCGAGAACAGGCCGATGACACGGGCGAGGACGCCCGGCTCGTTGTCGACCACGACGCACAGCGTATGCGTCTCGACCGCGCGCTTACGATCATCGAGGAAATAGGCGGAAGCCGGTTGTGCTTGCATGTTCATTGTCGTTGTTCCTTACACCAGGACTTTGCCTTCGGCGCCGATCGCCTTTTCGATCTCATCATCCGGCACGTCCTCGCCGAGCAACATCTCGTTATGTGCCTTGCCCGAGGGAATCATCGGGAAGCAATTGGCGAGGCTCGCGACACGGCAGTCGAAGATCACCGGGCGGTCGACCTCGATCATCGCCTTGATCGCGCTATCGAGCTCGGAAGGCTTTTCCGCTCGCATGCCGACCGCGCCATAGGCTTCCGCCAGCTTGACGAAATCGGGCAATGCTTCCGAATAGCTTTCCGACAGGCGGTTGCCATGCAGGAGCTGCTGCCACTGGCGCACCATGCCCATATACTGGTTATTGAGGATGAAGATCTTGACCGGCAGGCGATACTGCACCGCAGTTGAAATCTCCTGCATCGTCATCAGCACCGAGGCATCGCCGGCGATGTCGATGACGAGACTCTTCGGATGCGCCATCTGCACGCCGATCGTGGCGGGAAGGCCATACCCCATCGTGCCGAGGCCGCCCGAGGTCATCCAGCGGTTCGGTTCCTCGAACTTGAAGAACTGCGCCGCCCACATCTGATGCTGGCCGACTTCGGTGGTGATATAGACATCCTTGTCGCGGGTCAGCGCATAAAGCCGCTCGATCGCATATTGCGGCATGATGACGTCCTTGCGCGCCTTGTATTTGAGGCTGTCGCGCGAACGCCACTGATCGATCTGCTTCCACCACTGGGCCAGCGCCGGCTTGTCGACCTGGTGCTGCCTGGCCTTCCACACGCGGATGAAGTCTTCGAGCACATGAGCGCAGTCGCCGATGACGGGCAGATCGACGCGGACATTCTTGTTGACCGACGAGGGATCGATATCGACATGGATCTTGCGCGAATGCGGCGAGAAGGCATCGACGCGGCCGGTGATGCGGTCATCGAAGCGCGCCCCGATATTGATCAGCACGTCGCAGCCATGCATGGCCATATTGGCCTCGTAGGTTCCGTGCATGCCGAGCATGCCGAGCCAATGCTTGTCGGAAGCCGGGAAGGCACCGAGCCCCATCAAGGTCGAAGTGACCGGGAAGCCGGTCATCTTGACGAATTCGCGCAGGAGCTTCGAGGCCGCCGGACCCGAATTGATGACGCCGCCGCCGGTATAGAAGATCGGCCGCTTGGCGCTGGCGATCAGGTCGACTGCGGCCCGCACCGCGTTCTGGTCGGGCTTCACCTTCGGGCGATAGGTCTTGTGCTGGATATTGCCGGGACCAACATAGGTGCCCTTGGCGAACTGGACATCCTTCGGCACGTCGACGACGACCGGGCCTGGACGGCCATTGGTCGCCACATAGAAGGCCTCGTGCAGAATGCGCGCCAGGTCGTTGACGTTCTTCACCAGGTAATTGTGCTTGGTGCACGGCCTGGTGATGCCGACCGTGTCGCATTCCTGGAAGGCATCGTTGCCGATCAGATGGGTCGGCACCTGACCGGTGATGCAGACCATCGGGATCGAATCCATGAGCGCATCGGTGAGACCGGTGACCGCATTGGTGGCGCCGGGGCCGGAGGTGACGAGGACGACGCCGGGCTTGCCGGTGGAACGGGCATAACCTTCCGCCGCATGGGTGGCGCCCTGCTCGTGGCGCACCAGGATGTGCTTCACCTTCTCCTGCTGGAAGATCTCGTCATAGATCGGGAGAACCGCGCCTCCCGGATAGCCGAATATATGTTCGACCCCTTGATCCGCCAGCGCCTTCAAAATGATCTCGGCGCCTGTCATTTGCTCATCGCTTCGGCCAGCCATCGTCCTCTTCCTTCCTCTTTATCCTCGTGCTTCCGTTCCATCGCGGGCAATAAAAAAGGCCCCCGAGGGAGCCTTTTGCGCGTCAGCCAGTATCGTGGCAGCTTAGGCTGCCCCGGCGACGCGCATTCCTACGATAAGAACGAGAGATTGGTTCATGGCGAGCCTTGTAGTGGCCCTCGCGGCAAAGGTCAAGCGCGTCGCTCTTCCCAGCCGGGCATCTGGTGGCGCCACCAGGTCAACTGGCGTTTTATATACTGCCTGGTGGCGGTCTGGCCGGCCGCGATGGCGTCCTCCAGGCCCCGCCAGCCCGACAACCAGGCCGCCAATTGCTTGACCCCGATGGCCTTCATGACCGGCACATTGGGGTCGAGCCCCAGCGCCAGCAGCGCCTTGACTTCCTCGACCGCCCCCTCTTTCACCATGCGGGCGAAACGCTCATCGGCTCTGGCGTGAAGGATCTTGCGGTCCGGATTGAGGAATATCCGCTCGACCGCCACCCCTGCCAGCACAGCCTGGCCCTGGGCCGCCCGCTGCCAGTGATCGAGCGGCTTGCCGGTGCCCTCGAAGACCTCGAGCGCCCGGATGATCCGCTGCCGGTCGTTAGGGTTAAGCCGCGCCGCCGCTCCCTCGTCGCGCTTGGCAAGCTCGGCATGGAGATCGCCCTTGGCGTCCCGCCATTTCTGCGTGATGTCCGGCGGGATCAGCGGGATATCGGCGAGCCCCTGCTCCAGCGCCTTGAAATAGAGCCCGGTCCCACCGGTGATGACGGGAACGCGCCCCGAGCGCCACACCGCCTCGAGCTCGGCCGTCGCATCGGCGAGCCAGCGCGCCACCGAATAGGCGCTCGCTCCCGACACATGTCCGTAGAGCCGGTGCGGCACCTGTGCCTCGTCCTCTTCGCTGGGCCGGGCGGTCAGGATGCGCAAGTCGCGATAGACCTGCATCGCATCGGCATTGACGATGACGCCGCCCTTCTCATGCGCGAGCGCGATCGCCAATGCCGACTTGCCGCTGGCAGTCGGTCCTGCGATAAGCACCGCTCGCTTTTCCAAGGACATGAGTGAATGGACTCCGTTGTCATTCTCATAGCAGCCCCGGGCTCGCGCGCAATCGGCGAGACGGTGGCCAAGACGCTCGGCGAGCTGACGATGACGCAACCCCACTGGCTGTGCGAAAGCGAAGCTCTGCAGGCGCCGGTGAGCACCGCAACCTTTCCGGGTCTCGCCACCGAGATCCAACGGCTGGTGCGGAATTTGCCCGTCGACCTCGCCCTCGTGCCCGCCGCGAACCGGCGCAAGCGACTGCTGATCGCCGATATGGATTCGACCATGATCGGCCAGGAATGCATCGACGAATTGGGCGCGCTGGCGGGTGTCGGCGAGCGCATCAAGGAGATCACCGCCAGCGCCATGCGGGGCGAGCTCGATTTCGAAGCGGCCCTCAAGGCGCGCCTCCAGCTGATGAAGGGCCTGCCGGAAGACGCCATCGCCAAAGTTCTGAAGGAGCGGATCACCTTCACGCCGGGCGGCCGGACGCTGATCGCCACCATGAAGGCCCATGGCGCCTATGCCGCCCTCGTCTCCGGCGGCTTTGTCCAGTTCACTTCTTACGTTGCGCAAAAATTGGGCTTCGACGAGGATCGCGCCAATGAGCTCCTCATCTCCGAGGGCCGCCTCACCGGCGGCGTCGGCGAGCCGATCCTCGGCCAGGATGCCAAGGTCCAGGCACTCGACGAGATCACCGCGAGGCTCGGCATCACCGTTGCGGATGCGCTCGCGGTGGGCGACGGCGCCAACGACATCCCGATGCTGCGCAAGGCTGGCCTCGGGGTGGCGCTGCATGCCAAGCCCAAGGTCCAGGAGCAGGCTGCGGTGCGTATCAACCACGGCGACCTGACCGCCCTTTTGTATCTCCAGGGCTACTCCGTTAAGGATTTTGCGGCCGCCTGACCGGCCATAAATACGCCCCAAACAGGCGCGCTTCTTTCGTCATCACGTTTTTGTTAGAGTGCGGTACCGGTGCGAAGGCACCCATGGAGGCCTCAATGAATATGATTCGTCTGACAGCCCTGGCAGGGTTCGCCCTGGCGGCGGTTGGTTTCGCGGTCACACCCGCAAGCGCCCTCTCCAGCAAGGAATGCAGCGTGAAATACCAGGCGGCCAAGGAGGCCGGCACGCTCAAGGGCCTGAACTGGAACGAGTTCCGCAAGGCGCAGTGCGCCGACGATGCGGCGGCAACCGATGACGATGCCGCGGCAACCACCAAGACGAAGACCAAGAAGGCCGCGGCCTCCGACGATGACGCGGCCAAGGGCCAGACCTCCAAGCAATGCAGCGCCAAATATCAGGCGGCCAAGGAAGCCGGCACGCTCGGCGACACGAAGTGGAACGACTTCCGCAAGGCCGAATGCGGCCCCGGCGCTTCCGCCGAGATCGAGAAGGCCAAGACGAAGACCAAGAAGGCGGCGGCGTCCGAGGATGACGCCGCCAAGGGCCTGACCTCCAAGCAGTGCAGCACCAAATACCAGGCGGCCAAGGAAGCAGGCACGCTTGGCGACACGAAGTGGAACGACTTCCGCAAGACCGAATGCGGCCCCGGTGCTTCCGCCGAGGTCGACACGGCCAAGACGAAGACCAAGAAAGCCGCGGCTTCCGAGAACGACGAAGCCAAGGGCCTCACCTCCAAGCAGTGCAGCACCAAATATCAGGCGGCCAAGGAAGCCGGCACGCTCGGCGACATGAAGTGGAACGACTTCCGCAAAGCCGAATGCGGCCCCGGCGCCTCCGCCGAGGTCGAGAAGACCACGAGCAAGACGAAGACCAAGAAGGCCTCTGCCGCGACCGATGACGAAGACGCGGCCGGCGGCCTCTCGATGAAGCAATGCAGCGCGAAATATCAGGCGGCCAAGGCGGCCGACGCGCTCAAGGGCATGAAGTGGAACGACTACCGCAAGGCCGAATGCGGCCCCGGCGCTTCCGCCGAATTCGAAGCGCCCAAGGCCACCAAGGCCTCGACCAGCTCGGGCGGCGGCCTGTCGATCACCGAATGCAGCGCCAAATATCAGTCCGCCAAACAGTCGGGCTCACTCGGCGGCCTGAAGTGGAATGACTTCCGCAAAGCCAAGTGCAGCGCCGAAGCGGCCGATGACGAGACGGTGCCGGCCGAGAGCGAAGCGCAGTACACCGACGAGCCCGAGACTCCCTCGGTCGCGGCTCCCAAGAGCGTCAAGTTCCCGCGCGCCATTTCCTCCAAATATTCGAACGAGTCGGAGGGCAAGGCCCGCATGCATACCTGCCTGCAGCAGTATTATGCGAACAAGGAAAACAACGCGCTGGGCGGCCTCAAATGGATCCAGAAGGGCGGCGGTTATTACAGCCTCTGCAACGCCCGCCTGAAGGGCACGAGCTGAGGCTCCTTTCCCTTCTTCACAGCACAAACAAAAAGAGCGCCGGTTCGGCGCTCTTTCTTTTTAACCTGAAACGCGGATCAGTCTTTCTTGATCCTGACCGCGATGAAGCGCGTCTCGCTCTGCTTGCCGCCCTTGGCGATATAGAGCAGCACCGACTTCTTCGACGCGCTCTCGGCGTCCTTGATGCGCGCCGTCACATCACCCGGCGTCTTCACCGGCTTCTGGCCGGCTTCGACGATGACATCGCCCGGCTCGATGCGTTTCTCCGCCGCCGGCCCGTTGGGATCGACGTCGGTGACGATGGCGCCTTCGAGACCCTCGTCGATCTTGAAGCGCTGACGCTGCTCGTCGGTGATGATCGAGAGCTTCATGCCGAGCGCGTCGGCGGTGTCGGCCGACACGGCCGCTTCGGGTGCTGCGGCAGCGAGCTTCTCACCATCCTCGAGGCGGCCGACCTCGGCCGAGAGCTCGACGATCTTGCCTTCGCGCATCACCTTGACGGCGACCTTCTTGCCGATCGGCGTGTCGGCGACGACGCGCGGCAGATCCTTCATCTCGCGGATCGGCTTGCCGTCGAATTCGGTGATCACGTCGCGCGGCTTGAGGCCGGCCTTTTCGGCGGGCCCGGTGGGCGTCACTTCGGCGATGAGAGCGCCTTGCGCCTTGCCGAGATCGAGGCCTTCGGCCAGATCGTCGGTGAGCGACTGGATGCGCACGCCGAGCCAGCCGCGCCGTGTCTCGCCATATTGGACGAGTTGGTCGACGACGCCTTTGACGGTGGCGGCCGGAACCGAGAAGCCGATGCCGACCGAACCGCCCGACGGCGAATAGATGGCGGTGTTCACGCCGACGACGTCGCCATTGAGATTGAACAGCGGACCACCGGAATTGCCTTTGTTGATGGCCGCATCCGTCTGGATGAAGTCGTCATAGGGACCGGCATTGATGTCGCGGTTGCGTGCCGAGACGATGCCCAGCGACACCGAGCCGCCGAGGCCGAAGGGATTGCCGATGGCGAGCACCCAGTCGCCGACCCGAAGCTTGTCGGAATCCCCGAAGCTCACCGCGGTCAGCGGCTTGTCCGGCTTGACCCGGAGCACCGCGATATCGGTCTTGGCGTCGCGCCCGACCAGTTCCGCCTTGAGATTGGTACCATCATTGAGGACGACGCTGATCTCTTCCGACTGCTCGATCACATGGTTGTTGGTGACGATGAGGCCGGAGGCGTCGATGACGAAACCGGAGCCTTGCGAATTGACGGTGCGCGGTTCGGGGCGCCCGCCCGGACGCTGGCGCTTGAAGAAATCCTCGAACATGTCGCGAAAGGGAACGTCGGGCGGCAGCTCGGGAATCTGCAGCTGCACGCCCCCCGCCACCTTCTGTGTCGTGGCGATCGAGACGACCGCCGGCGAGAGTTTCTCGGCGAGATCGGCGACGGTCGGAAGCTGTTGAATTTGCTGGGCTTGCGCCGGCAGCCGCGGCACGAAGCCGTCAAAGGCAGCGAAAGCCAGAGGTGCGGCCACCGCGGCGGCCAGAACCTTCTTCACTGTTCCATTCATAACCCTAGATCTCCGTCATCACATCATCAGGTGAGTAAGCGTCCAACGCTTGATGCCCGCAAGCGCCTATGGATCACGATTTCATGATCCGAGAACCGACCTGGCCAGCCACACCAGCGCGACACCGAAGGCCGCGGCGATGAGCCCGCCCAGTCTCAAGGCGTCATCGGAGGTGTTCTGCATCAGCGCGATCACCGCCTTCAGATGGCCCGGAACAAAGGCATAAAGAAGGCCCTCGATCACGAAGACGAGACCGAGGGCCGTGATGAAGTCGCTCATGACTTGGCGAGCGTCAGGGCGTGGCCGGCTTGGCCTTGTCCATGCCGAGATATTTGAAGAAATCCGAATCGGGCTTCAGCACCATGGTGGTGCCCGAGTCCGACAGGCTGTTGGTATAGGCCAGCATCGACCGGTAGAAGTCGAAGAATTCCGGGTCCTTCTGGAAGGCTTCGGCGAAGATGCGGTTACGCTCGCCTTCGCCTTCGCCGCGGATGACCTCCGACTGGCGCTGGGCGTCGGCCAGCTTCTCCGTATAGGCGCGGTCGGCCTGGGCCATGATCTCGATCTTGCGCGCCTCACCGCGACCGCGCAGATCCTTGGCCTCGGCGATGCGTTCCGAGCTCATCCGCTCATAGGTGTTCTTCAACACCTCATCCATGAGGTCGGTGCGCACGATGCGGACATCGACGATCTCGATGCCGTTATTGAGCGCTTCGGCGCGGACCTGGTCGCGGATCTCGCGCATCATCACGGCGCGGTCCTTGGACAGCGCCGCATCGAAGGTGCGCTTACCGTAGGTCTGGCGCAACGCCGCGTCGAGGCGGGTGCGGATGCGGTCCCAGGCGCGCGTCAGGTCGGCCGACACGGTCTCGCGGAAGCGCTGCGCATTGACGATGCGCGCCATGGTGACGGCGTCGACGAGATAACGCCGTCCGTCCACCACCTGGACGCTCATATTGTCGCTGGTCCACAGGATCATGCGATCCTCGATCGGCACCACCTCGTCGGCGACCGGGATCTTGAAATAGAGACCCGGCTTCTCGACGATGCGGTTGATCTCGCCGAAGCGCAGCACCAGCGCCTTTTTGCGTTCGTCGACGATGAAGGTCGACGACCAGACGATCAGTCCCAGAACGACGAGGATGATGACGCCAAAGGATTTGAAGAAGTTCATTGATTGGCTCCTTGCGCCGGCGTCGTCGTGTTGTTCTGACGTTTCTGCAGTTCGGGCAGCGGCAGATAGGGAACGACCCCTTGCCCGTCGCCTTCGATGATCACCTTGTTCGATTTGGAGAGGATGCCTTCCATCGTTTCGAGGAACATGCGCTTGCGCGTCACATCCTTCGCCTTCGCATACTCTTCATAAACGCTGAGGAAGCGCTGGGCTTCACCCTGGGCTTCGAGCGTCACACGGGCCTTGTAGCCCTTGGCGTCCTCGACCAGCTTGGCGGCTTCACCTTCGACGAGGCGACGGCGTTGATTGGCATATTGATCGGCTTCGTTGATCGAACGGGCGAGATCCTGCTCTGCGCGCTGCACTTCTTCGAACGCATCGAGCACTTCCGCCGGCGGGTCGGCCTTTTCGAGCTTGAGGCCGGTGATCAGGATGCCGGCGGCATAGCTGTCGAGCGTGGTCTGGCTGATGCCCATCACCTGGTCCTGCGCCGCCAGACGGCCGGTGGTACGCACCTCTTCGGCGGGTGTGCGGCCGACGATCTCGCGCATGGCGCTTTCCGCCACCACGCGGACCAGCTTTTCCTGGTCGCTCACATTGAAGAGATATTCTTCCGGATTCTTGATCTTCCACAGCACGGTGAAGCGGATATCGACCAGATTCTGATCGCCCGCCAGCATCAGCCCTTCATTGGCGACGGCGCCGATGGAAGTCTGCCGTTCCGATTCGACCTGGACGGTTTCGAGCGTCTCGACCGGCCAGATGGCGAAATGCAGACCCGGATTGACGGTGCGGGTATAGCTGCCGAGCCGGAGCACGACGCCGCGCTCGTCGGCCTGAACCTGATAGACGCTGTTGAAGGCGATCAGTGCTATGATGGCGAGGATGAAGATCACCCAGGTGCTGCGTCCGCCGGCACCACCGGGCAGGATGTTCTTGAGGCTGTCCTGGCCCTTGCGGATCAGTTCGTCGAGATCGGGTGGGGTGGGGCCGCGATTGCCGCCGGAGGGACCTCCCGGTCCCTGTCCCCAGGGGCCTTGTCCCCAGGGGCCCTTATTGCCTCCGCCACCGCCATCCTTGTTCCACGGCATTGAATCTTACCCTTATCGTTATGCGTCGCGCTCATATAGGAATTTGGAGGACGGAAGTCCAACTTGCAATTCAGGCCGAAACCGCCTGTTTGCGCCCCGCAGCGCCATGTCCAACGGCCGTTAACGCTTTCGCAGCGGCAGCGAGCCCGGTTTCGAAGGCGCCATGCGCCGTTGCAAAGAATGTGGGATGCGCGTGCTCGCCGGCGAGGAAGATACGCTCGGCGATCGGATTGGCGAAGACCCGCCGCGCAAGCCCATGGCCGGGCTTGGCGCAGGAATAGGCGCCATTGATGAAAATGTCGGAAGACCAATGGGTTGTGGTCGCTTTCCTGACTCTTTTTCTTAAGTCGGAGCCGAAGGCCCGCACCAGGGCCGACAGTGCGAAATCGATCATTCCCGCCTCGCCCTCCCGCTCCATGTCGCGCGCGAAACGGCCGCCGATATGGGTGACGGCGATCGGCCGCCCGAAGGGATGCAGTTCGAAATTGAGTGGATGCGTGGAGGGCGCCACCGGATCGAAGATGTCGGCATAAGGCACATCGAAACCCTCGAACACTTTTCCGTCAAAAGCGAAGGCGATCTTCTCATAATAGCCCATCGGCACATGCTCGAAGGCCTGGGCGATGTCGTCCGGCATGTCCGCAATGCTGAGCTTGCCCGTTTCCAGCATGCGTGCCGGCACCGCGACGATGGCGGCCTTCGCGGTGATCGTGCCCTGATCGGTCTCAACGACCACGCCTTGCCCGCCCGCCGTCACTTTGCGCGCCGCGACCTGAGTTGCGATGGGCAATCCTTCGGCGAGCTTGGCGACCAGCGCGCCATAGCCATCCTCGACCGCGAGATTGATGCCCGTATCATCGTAACTTCCGGCATCACGCGTCGAGATGTCCTCGGGCTCGGCCGAATACATCAGCGAGAGCCAATGCCGCGCCATCGGGTACCAGGGATGTTTGGGATCGAGCAGGCTCGCCGCCGCAACGTCCTTGCCCTTGTGTCCGGCCTCGGCCACCTCGCCCAGAATGTCCCATACATAATCCACCCGCACC
Source organism: Taklimakanibacter albus (assembly GCF_016595235.1). Taxonomy (GTDB): domain Bacteria; phylum Pseudomonadota; class Alphaproteobacteria; order Rhizobiales; family Aestuariivirgaceae; genus Taklimakanibacter; species Taklimakanibacter albus. Next base: position 439,339 of record NZ_JAENHL010000004.1, read on the forward strand.
GGGTCGGCTTTCCATTCGCCGTTCATGAAGCTCTTCATGACCCCGTCACGCGGCTTCTTCAGGAATTTGTGGCCTATTTCCTCGGCGAGACCGCGCAGCACATTTTTGTCCGCCGAATGGAACCAGTGGCAGCCATGGTCCCACAAATGCCCGAGGCTCGTCGCTTCGCTGAAAGCGCGCCCGCCGATGCGGTCCTTGGCTTCGATGATGAGGAAGGGAATGCCGGCCTTGGCCAGAGCACGTCCGGCGCCGACGCCGGCTGCCCCCGCCCCGATGACGACGATGTCTGGATTTGTCGGATATTGAACCATCATTCAATGATGCGGGGCTTAGCGCCTGCGGTCAAGCACGCGCAGGACGAAGCCTGCATCGTCATTCTCGGCGCGCGGATGCACCTCCCGCGACGTCTCAGTCCACTGGCTGAAATCGAGCGGTGGAAACACGGCATCGCCTTCGGGCGCGAGATCGACCTCGGTCAGATAGAGCCGGTCCGCCAGGGGCAGGAATTGCCGGAAGATCTCGCTGCCGCCGATGACGCAAATCTCCTCGGCATTGGCCTCCCGCGCCGCCGTCAACGCCTCTTCGACACCCGCGGCCACCACTGCGCCGGGAGCCTCATAGGCGCGATCGCGCGTGATGACGATATTGAGGCGGCCGGCCAGCGGCCGCTTCGGCAGGCTCTCCCAGGTCTTGCGCCCCATGATCACCGGCTTGCCCATGGTGATCTGCTTGAAGCGTTTGAGATCGGAGGAAATGCGCCAGGGCAGATCGCCCTTGGCGCCGATGACGCCATTGCGCGCCACCGCCACCACGAAGGCGATCCTCGGATGGGTCATGACTTTGCCCCCGCCAGCCGGATCAGCGCCGCGTCCGCCAGCCGGTAAAAGCGCATGCCCTCGTCGCAGGTGGCGCCGGTCTTGTCATAAAGCGCCTGCGCCTTCTCGTTCCAGCCCATGCTGAGCCAATAGATGCTGGGAAAACCGCGATCGCGCGCCTCGACCGCGAGCCTCTGCAGCAGTGCAAGGCCGATGCCGCGGCGTTGATAGGCCGGCAGCACCGAGAGATCTTCCAGATACATGACCTCGCACCCGCGGGCGGTGGTGAAGCTCCGATGCCAGAAGGCGCAGCCCGCCGGCTCACCGTCGCAAAAGGCGAGCAGGCAGCCGACGATCGGATCGGACGCGAAGAGCGCGCGCTCGAGATCCTCCGCCGTCGCCGTATATTTGTCGAGGAAACCATGCGATTCCGCCAAGGCGCGCGTCATCGCCAGAAGCGCCGGCCCCTCACCGGATTTGATGGAACGAACTTCTATCGTCATTGCGGAGCCGCCGAATACAGCGCCAGCACCGCCAAGCTATTCCATGCGGCGTGGCAGGCGATCGTCACCCACAGGCTGCCGAAGCGCACCAGAAGCCAGCACAGAACCAGTCCCATGAGAAACAGGAGGCCGACGACATAAAGTGGCTGGGTGGGCCAATGTATCCCCGCCCACAGAGCCGAGGTGACGAGCGCGGCGCCGCTTAAGCCCAAAGGGGTCTGCGCAAGCGCGCCAAAGATCTGTCCACGGAAGATGATTTCCTCCGCCAATGGCGCGCCGATGACGAGCCCGCCGGCGATGAGGAAGAACAACGGATCATGTCCGAACTGCATCGTCCCCTGCTCGACCATCCCGGACGATTGGAGATCGAGGCCGAACACCATCGCGATCAGCAGGAACACCATATTGATGACGAAGAAAAAACCGCCGACGACCAGGATCCAGCCGACGACACCGAAATCGGGCAGCCTGAGAGCCAGTACATCGCGCGCATCGGCGCCGCGCTGGCGTGCCAGGATCAAGCCGATCCAGGCGGTGACGAGGCTCGCCGGCAGGATGGCCAGCAACAGGGCACGCAGCCATCCGCTCTCATCCGCGATCATGCCGGATGTCAGCATGACAATCCCGACGCCGAAAGCCGGCACCAATATGATCTGATTGAGGATGAAGAGACCGATGAAAATACCGACCGCCGGCCAGAGACCGGAAGGATTGAACGGGCGATAGAGCGCACGGGTCAGCCCTGCCTGGATATCCACCCCGATCCAGTTCATTGCGGCTTACACCGCGACCGGAGCGGCGATATGCGGATGCGACTGGTAGCCGACGATCTCGAAATCCTCAAAGCGGAAATCGTCGATCGTCTTCACGTCGCGCTTGATGATGAGGCGTGGCAACGGCAACGGTGTCCGCGTCAGTTGCTCATTGGCCTGGTCGAGATGGTTGAGATAGAGATGCGCATCTCCAAGCGTGTGTACGAATTCGCCGGCCTTGAGGCCGGTGACATGCGCAACCATGTGGGTGAGCAGCGCATAGGACGCGATGTTGAACGGCACGCCGATGAAGATGTCGGCAGAGCGCTGATAGAGCTGGCAGGATAGCCGGCCATTGGCGACATAGAACTGGAACAGGCAGTGACAGGGCGGCAGCGCCATCTTGTCGACATCGGCCGGATTCCACGCCGTCACGATGAGGCGGCGCGAATCCGGGCTCTTGCGGATGCGGGTGATGACATCGGCGATCTGGTCGATGGTCGAACCGTCGCGCGCCGGCCAGGACCGCCATTGCGCGCCATAGACAGGCCCCAGATTGCCGTCCTTGTCGGCCCATTCGTCCCAGATGCTGACGCCGTTGTCCTGCAGATATTTGATGTTGGTGTCGCCGCGCAGGAACCAGAGCAGCTCATGGATGATCGAGCGCAGATGCAGCTTCTTCGTGGTGAGCACCGGAAAGCCATGCGCCAAGTCGAAGCGCATCTGGTGGCCGAGCACCGACAAGGTGCCGGTGCCCGTGCGGTCGGTCTTGCGCGCGCCGTGGTCGCGCACATGGCGCATGAGGTCGAGATATTGCTGCATGGAGCGAATCTAGCCGATTCCGCCCCTCCACCTCAATGAAAACGGCGGTGTGTCCCTACCGCCGTTAACAGGGAAATCAGGCGAGCTTGCCGAGAGTACCGGTCTGCTCGGCCACCAGATAATAGACCGTGACCCGGTGCTTGGTCCGGTCGGCCTTCATCTTCTCGCCGACCGCCTTGACCGCCGCTTCCGCGGTGGCGGCGTCGAGGCCGAGCTTCTTGGCGCAGAAGCCGTTCACCACGCGCTGGACCTCGGCATTGTCGCTCATCGAAACCCATTGGGAATCGGCGCCTTTGAGGGCGATTCCGCAGAATTTCACGATGGAGTCGACCGCCTTGTCATTGACCTGGGCGGTATATTTGCGGATGTCCGCAGCGTAGTCAGAGCTCATCTTTTGTCCCCGTGTCTACAAAGGTTAACGCCGCGCCGCCGGCACGGCTTGGCAAGTTGGGTTCCAATTCATGGCGTTTTTGCGGTGGCGATCGGGGAAAAAGGTCTTACCCGGGCGTAACACCTTGCTCCTTTTCATTAGGCGTGGGGGCGCCTATATTGGGTCTGCCACCCGCAAGGGCGGCTATGGCGATAAATGGCCATCGTAATAAACCCATCGGACCCGGGGGCGGTACCCGGCGCCTCCACCATGGACCGCAGTAACCTGCGGCCCATGATGGGGGCGAAATAGGATCGACGAGGGCGTAAAGGGTGAGCTTTTGCTCGAGTTGGCTCCGACGTAACGGGCCACTATTATAGTTGCCAATGACAACTATGCTCCGGCCGCTCTCGCTGCTTAATGCAGCGCGTAAGCCGAAATCAAAGTCCTTGGCCTTAGCCGGTTAAGGCGGGGTTCGCAGGCACCTGGCAACAGAAGCCTGCACTTCTCCCCTTCAATTTAATGACTTCACCCGGCCCGGGCGAGTATATGATAGCGATGAATCGATTTGCCTCGGGGACTGGACTATGGCTGAAGATCTGATGCGCTACGACCTCTTGGCGCAGGAAGCGCTACGAGGGGTCGTCCGCGCGTCTCTACGCAAGGTCATGAAGAGCGGCCTGCCCGGCGAGCATCATTTCTATATCGCCTTCGACACCCGTTATCCGGGCGTCCGCCTCTCCGAACGGCTCGACCAGAAATACCCGCGCGAAATGACCATCGTGCTGCAGCACCAATACTGGAACCTGCAGGTGCGCGACGATGAATTCGAGGTCGAGCTTTCTTTCGACAATATTCCGGAGAAACTTGCGGTCCCCTTCAATGCCATCAAGGGTTTCCTCGATCCCTATGTCCAGTTCGGCCTGCAATTCGAGACGGTGAAGTTGGAAGCCGCGCCAAAGGAAACCGAAACCCCGGTCAAGCCCGCGCCTGAACCAGCGCTTGCCACTGCCGAACCCACCGCGGCGCCGGCGGAGCCGACGGAAAAAGGCCGCGTCGTTTCTCTCGATTCATTCAGAAAGAAGTGACCCTGTGCTGAGACTGGCCGCTCTTCTCTTTCTAGCGCTCGTTCCGCTCTCGCAGGCCCAGGCCCAGAGCGCCGATTCAGCGACTCTGGCGGCCATCGCCAACAACGCCATCAACGAGATCCCGGCCAAGAAGCTCTTCGGCGCCCAGAAGACGCCGGCCAATCTGGCGTCCCGCGCCATCGGCACCTATGCCAAGGGCTGTCTCGCCGGCGCCGAGGCCTTGCCGGTGAACGGCCCGGCCTGGCAGGTCATGCGCCTGTCGCGCAACCGCAATTGGGGCCATCCCAAGCTCATCTCGCTCCTCGAGCGCCTCGCCGACGATGCGCGCGAGAAGGACGGTTGGAACGGCCTCATGGTCGGCGACATCTCGCAGCCGCGCGGCGGCCCGATGCTCACCGGCCATGCCAGCCACCAGATCGGCCTCGACGCCGATATCTGGCTGATGCAGATGCCGGACCGCACGTTGAGCCGCGCCGAGCGCGAGAAGATCAGCCCCAAGCTGGTCGTCAAGGACCGCAAGGAGATGGACTTCAGCGTCTGGACCGAGGCGCATGCCCGCCTGATCAAGCGCGCCGCCTCCTATCCGGACGTAGCCCGCATCTTCGTGCATCCGCCGATCAAGCGCGAACTCTGCCGCTGGGCCACCGGAGACCGCTCCTGGCTAGCCAAGGTCCGCCCCTATTACGGGCATAATTATCATTTCCACATCCGCATCCACTGCCCCAATGGCGGCTGCAAGGACCAGTGGGCGCCCAATCCGAAGGACGGCACCGGCTGCGGCGAGGAATTGGCTTATTGGTATAGCGACGCGCCCTGGAAGCCGCCCAAGCCCCGCGACCCCAATGCCAAGCCGCCAAAGCCACCCAAGCCCTTGACGATTACAGGTCTTCCTGCTGAATGCCGCTCCGTCGTGACGGCGGAGTAAGATCAGGTGAATACCGAGCATGAGTGATCCGCAATCGGCGCCGGCCGGCGATGAAGATTCGCGGGCCGCATTCCGCCGCAAGCTGAAACTCGCTTTCGCCAGCATCGGCGTGGTGTTCGGCGATATCGGGACCAGCCCGCTTTATGCCATGCGGGAGTCGCTCGCCCATGTCGCCAATGCCGGCGGCAATGTGCATGGCGACGTGCTGGCGGTGGTGTCGCTGCTCATCTGGGCGCTCATCCTCATCGTCACCATCAAATATGTGCTGATCCTGATGCGCGCCGACAACAAGGGCGAAGGCGGCATCCTCACCCTCGTCGTGCTGGCCGAGCAGGCGCTGCGCCAGCGCCGCAAATTCGTGCTCATCCTCGGCGTGGTGGGCGCGGCCTTCTTCTTCGGCGACGCGATGATCACGCCCGCCATTTCGGTTCTCTCGGCCGTCGAGGGCCTTGCCGTCGTCAATCCGGCCTTCAGCAGCTTCGTGGTGCCGATCACCCTCTTCATCCTCGCCACCTTGTTCGCCTTCCAGTTCCGTGGCACCGGCAGCGTCGCCTCTCTCTTCGCACCGATCACCACTTTGTGGTTCCTGACCATCGCGGTGCTCGGTCTCCTGCATATCGGCGACGATCCGACGATCTTCCTGGCGCTCAACCCCATCTATGCGGCCAAGCTCGTCGTCACCGATCCGGGCATGGGTCTCGTCATTTTTGCCGGCGTCTTCCTGGCGGTGACCGGCGGCGAGGCGCTTTATGCCGATCTCGGTCATTTCGGCCGCTTCCCCATCCGCCTCGCCTGGACCTTCATCGTCCTCCCGTCGCTGATCCTGAACTATCTGGGCCAAGGTGCCTTCGTGCATGCCAATCCGGGCGCGGTCGCCAATCCTTTCTTCCTGATGGCGCCGTCCTGGGCCCTCGTCCCGCTCGTCGTCCTCGCCACTTTGGTGACGGTGATCGCGAGCCAGGCCGTTATCACCGGCGCCTTCTCGATTGCCCAGCAGGCCATTTCGCTTGGCCTTTTGCCGCGCATGAACATCACCCACACCAGCGACACCGAACAAGGTCAGATCTATATCGGCCAGATCAACTGGCTGGTCTTCGCCGGCGTCATCCTGCTGGTGCTGCTGTTCGGCTCCTCCGCCAGCCTCGCTTCCGCCTATGGCATCGCCGTCAACATCTCGATGATCATCGACACGGCGCTGGCGCTCATCGTGTTCTGGCATTCCCGCCATTTCCCGCCGGCGGTGGTGCTGCCCGTCCTCATCGGCATTCTCGGCATCGAGCTCATCTTCTTCGCCGCCAACAGCGCCAAGCTCATCGCCGGCGGTTATGTGCCGGTGCTGATCGGTCTCACCATCATCGTCACCATGCTCACCTGGCTGCGCGGCCGCTCGCTTCTGGCCGAGAAGCTGCGCAAGGACAGCGTCGAGCTCGAGGGCCTGCTCGCCTCGCTCGAACGCCGCCCGCCGACGCGTGTCGCCGGCGCCGCCGTCTTCCTGCAGACCGATCCCGTCTATGCGCCGAGCGCGCTCATGCACAATCTCAAGCACAATCGCGTCCTGCACGACATATTGGTCTTCATTTCGGTCGAGACGATGGAAGTGCCGCGCGTGCCGCCAAGCGAGCGCATCGAAGTGAAGAAGCTGCCGCTCGGCGCCTTCCTGGTCGAGGCGCGTTTCGGCTATATGGAGCAGCCGGATGTGCCGGCCGCCTTGCGCATGTGCGAGCCCTACGGTCTGTCGATCGATCCGCGCCAGGCCTCCTATTTCCTCGGCCGCCGCGCCATCCGTACCTCGCCCCGCGCCAAGATGCCGTTATGGCAGCAACGCCTCTTCATCATGCTCGCCAACCAGTCGGCGCGCGCCATCGAGTTCTTCCGCATCCCGCCCGAACGCGTCGTCGAGCTCGGCATGCAGATGTCGGTTTGATCAACCTCAGAGAATATGATGCCTCATCTTCCGCCCTTCTCGCTCCCCGGCCGGTTCTGGCGGGGCAATCTGCATACTCATTCCACACTGTCCGACGGCGTGCTCGAGCCCGCAAAGGTCGTCCAGGCCTATAAGGATGCGGGCTACGACTTCATGATGCTGTCGGACCATTTCATCGATCATTTCGACTGGCCGGTCGCCGACACCCGCGCCTTCCGGTCCAACAGCTTCACCACCATCATCGGCTCTGAGCTGCACGCCCCTCAGACCTCGGCGGGCGAGCTCTGGCATATCGTGGCGGCGGGCCTGCCGCTCGATTTCGCACCCTGTGCGCCCGAGGAGACCGGTGTGCAGGTGGCGCGCCGCGCCGCCGACGCGGGCGCCTTCATCGGCATCGCCCATCCGGCATGGTCGCAGCTCACCATCGAGGACGGCCGCGCTCTCGACGTCGCCCATGCGGTCGAGATCTACAATCACGGCTGCGCCATCGAATGCGACCGGGGTGACGGCTTCTATCTGCTTGACCAGTTGCTCACCGAGGGAAAGCGTCTCACCGCCTTCGCCACCGATGATGCGCATTTCCGTCACCCTGATCATTTCGGCGGCTGGGTGCAGGTGAAGGCCGAGGCCAACGATCCCGATCTGCTGCTCGCCGCTCTGAAGAACGGCGAATATTATTCGAGCCAGGGCCCGCTCATCCACGACATTTCGATCGAGGGGCCGGAGCTCCACGTCACCACCTCGCCGGTCGACACCATCGCGGTCGTCTGCGGCCATTCGCGCACCGTGCAGCGCCTCGGACGCTCGATCACCGACGCAACACTCGATCTGCGCAAGCTCGAGCGCGGCTGGCTCCTCACCAAACAGAGCCCCTGGTTCCGCGTCGCCGTCATCGATCAAAATGGCAAACGCGCCTGGAGCAATCCGGTCTGGAAGGATCAGTTATAAGCGCCTCGGACATAGAGATAAGCCGCCCCTTTCATGCCACAGGCCGAAGGGGCGACACCGCGATCTAGCAGCCACCCGCCGGCCATGCTAGACCGCGCCCGACTTACCTTACCGGGCGCCGGCCCGGGCGCTCACTTCCACGAAGGCAGGACCAGATGACCAAGACCCGCACCGAAACCGATACTTTTGGCCCCATTCAGGTGAGGGCCGACCGTTATTGGGGGGCGCAAGCGGAGCGCTCGCTCGGCAATTTCAAGATCGGCTGGGAGAAGCAGCCGAAGCCGGTCATCCGGGCGCTGGGCATCGTCAAGCAGGCCGCGGCGGAAGTAAACATGTCGCTCGGCAAGCTCGACCGCAAGGTCGGCAAGGCCATCGTGGCCGCCGCCCAGGAAGTCATCGACGGCCAGCTCGACGATCACTTCCCGCTCGCCGTCTGGCAGACCGGGTCCGGCACCCAGTCCAACATGAACGCCAATGAGGTGATCTCCAACCGCGCCATCGAGATGATGGGCGGCGTCATGGGCTCGAAGTCGCCGGTGCATCCGAACGACCATGTCAATATGAGCCAGTCGTCGAACGACACCTATCCGACCGCCATGCATATCGCCTGCGCCGAGCAGATCCACCACGATCTCCTGCCCGCTTTGCATCACCTGCAGCGGGCGCTCGCCAAGAAGTCGAAGCAGTGGGCGAAGATCATCAAGATCGGCCGCACCCACACCCAGGACGCGACACCGCTCACTCTCGGCCAGGAGTTCTCGGGCTACGCCACGCAGGTCCAGAACGGCATCACCCGCATCGTCGAAACCATGCCGGCGCTGATGGAGCTGGCGCAAGGCGGCACCGCCGTCGGCACCGGCCTCAACGCGCCGAAGGGTTTCGACAAGAAGGTCGCCAAACGCATCGCCGCCATCACCGGCCTGCCCTTCACCACCGCGCCCAACAAGTTCGAGGCGCTCGCCGCCCATGACGCGATGGTGATGAGCCACGGCGCCATCAACACGGTGGCCGCTTCGCTGTTCAAGATCGCCAATGACATCCGTTTCCTGGGCTCGGGCCCCCGTTCAGGCCTCGGCGAGCTCTCGCTGCCCGAGAACGAGCCCGGCTCCTCGATCATGCCGGGCAAGGTCAATCCGACCCAGTGCGAAGCGCTCACCATGGTCTGCACCCAGATCTTCGGCAACAACGCCACCCTCACCTTCGCCGACAGCCAGGGCCACTTCGAGCTCAATGTCTTCAACCCGGTAATGGCCTATAACTTCCTTCAGTCGGTGCGCCTCCTCGCCGATGCGGCGGTGAGTTTCACCGATCACTGCGTGACCGGCATCGTCGCGCGCGAAGACAACATCAAGGCGGCCCTCGACCGCTCCCTGATGCTCGTCACCGCGCTTGCCCCCAAGATCGGCTATGACAAGGCGGCCGAGATCGCCAAGACGGCGCATAAGCGCGGCACCACCTTGCGCGAGGAAGCGCTTCGCCTCAAATATGTGACGGCCGAGGATTTCGACCGCATCGTGCGGCCGGAAGACATGCTCGGCCCCAAGTGAAGGCGGCATGAGCGAGATCGTCAATCTCAAGCGCCACCGCAAGCGTGTGGCGCGCGCCGAGGAAGAGCAGAAGGCGGCGGAAAACCGTCGCCGCTTCGGCCGCCCCAAGGCCGAGCGTGAGCGCGACGAGGCCGAGGACACCCGCGCCGAGCGTCACATCGACGGACATAAGCGCGAGACCTGATGCCCAAGGACTTCAAGCGCTCGCTCACCATTTCGGGGCATCGCACTTCGCTCTCGCTCGAGCCTGAATTCTGGACCATTCTGAAAGCCGCCGCGCAGGCGGAGCACAAGTCGCTCGCCACCCTGGTCGGCGAGATCGACCGCACCCGCGGCGACCGCAATCTGTCGAGTGCACTGCGCGTCTGGGTGTTGAAGCGGGTGACGCGGACTTCGGGCGAAACCTAACCACCGATCATCAGCTTGACCACCTCGTCATGGCTGGTCTCGGCGATCCGCCTCGTCCCGGCGGTAACGCCCCGGCGCAGCACGATGATGCGGTCGGACACCGCGAAGATGTCCTGCAAATTATGCGAGATGAAGATCACGCCCCGCTCTTGCGCCTTGACGCCGCATCCTATTGCAAAAGTGCAACGCTCGATGGTTGAATTTACGGCTTACGTCCGAACAGGCGATCGAAGAACGACCGGTTGTCTTTGGGCGGCGGCTCCACCGCCCGCTTCTGCGGCGGCACCAGGACGAGCGGCGCTCCCGGATCACTGCGCGCCTGCGTCTTGGCCGGTGCTTGCTGGCGCTTCACTTGCGGCTGCGGCTTGGGCTTGGGCGGTGGCGGCGGTCCGAAGATGGCGTCATCGCCCGTATCGGGCAGCAGCGGCTGAACCTCAGTCGGGTCGTTGCTGGCAGCCCGCGCCTTGTCGTCAGCCGAAGGCGCCGGCTCGACCGAAGGTGCAGGCTCGAGCGCCGGCGGCTCCGCCGCTTTGGCCTCGCTGCCATCCGGGGGACTTTCCTCGACGACGACAGGCTGGCGCGCCTGCATCTCGCGATGGACACGCAGCTCCTTCTGGCGGCGCTGCATCTCGCGCCTCTGCTCGTTATAGGCATCGAGGCGCGCCTCATCCTCGCGCCGCTGCTTCTCTTCCTCGTCCATCAGCTTCTGCTGCTCGGCCTGCAGCTTCTCAAGCTCCTTCAGCGTGCGCTCCACCACCCCGAAGCCGAGCTTGGATTCGAGCGCCGCGACATCGACGAAGCGGGCCAGCGCATCGGGCTTGCCGCTATAGGTGACGCCGAAATGCGGCTCGTCCTGAAGCGCCTTGAGCTTGACCTGCAGATTGGCGTCGAGCCGGCCGTCGGGCAGATCGATTTTGGGCTCGAGCCTGGTCTCCGCCACCGCCGAGCTCTGCGCCGAAGCCGGCATCGTCACCGTGCCGTCGGTAATCTTCAGGATGCCCTTAGCGTCGCCGAAGACCAGCACGCCGCCGCCCGACAATGCGGTGAAAGCGGTCTTGAGCTCATCGCCGGTCGTCGCGTTGCGTACGAGCCCGACGAAGCGCTCGGGGTCGATATTGGCGACCTCGAGCCCCGAAATGTCATAGCTGCCCGAGCCTTGAAGGCTCGCCAGCACCGCGCCCGGCGTGCGCCCGGCACCCGACACCTTCACCGACAGTTTGGCGAGTCCCTTGGCGACCGGCTTGCCTGTCTGGTCCTTGAGACTGCGGCCGAGATCAATCGGCATCACCAGGCGGCCGTCGAGGACCTTGCCGCCGCCTTGCGGCCGGGCGCCGATCTCGATCGCGACATCGCCGCCGAGCTCGCTCTTGCCGAAGGCGGCGAGACGCACTTCCTCAGGCGTGGCGCTGATTCCGATCTGGGTTTCCTTGACCGTCAGTCCCTGGGCGATCTCGAGCGCCGCCGGCTTGATCCACAATTCACCGGTGAAGCCGCGCGGCGGCTCGGACGCGAAGGGCAGCTCGACATCGAGCGGCCGCCCGTCCCAGGGCATGAAGGCAAGGTCGAACAGACGGCCGAAGGAGACGGCGCCCGTCGAAAACTCTCCCTTGACCCGGTTGCCGCCCTCGAAGCTGAGCGTGCCGGAGATCGGTGCGCCGGCGAGGAAACCTTGCGCGCTGGGAAACACGACCCGGGGCAGCGCCACTTCGACGTCGGACTCGACCGAAAGAGCACCGCCGGCATAGTTGCTGATCCCTGCCGCGGTGAACAGGTCGTTCGGCCGTTCGGCGAAAAGCCCGGCTCGGCCGGTTCCGGTCAGCACATTGTCCCGGCGCAGGAACTTGCCCTGGAACTGGCCCCTGGCCCCAAACGCGTCGGCCTTGAAATCGGCGACAAGGCCGTTGGCGAGCGAGCCGGTCAGGGTGCCCGCGAGCTTGGCGGCGCCTTCCGGCACCGCTACCGGCCGCCACCCCACGAGCTTCAGGAGGCCGGCGCCCGTGGCGCTGCGCAAGCTGAAATCGGCGCTGATCTCGCTGGCCAGCAGATCGCCCTCCCCGGCGGCCGCCACCGTCGCCTCGATGTCGAGATCGCCGCTTTTGCCGGCGACCCGGAAATTGGCCGACTGCCCCTCCTCGTCGGGCTTGAGATCGGTGGTGATGGTGAGCTCGGTCTGGCCAAGCGCCTCTGCCCATACCGGGTTTTCGTTCTTGGGCAGGAGTCCCAAGAGCTGCAGCAGGCTGCGCGGGTCTTGCGCCGTGACCCCGGTCGAGATCGAGCCCTGATGGCCATTGGGCATCGGCGCCAACAGGCCGGTGATCTCGAGTCGCGCCTCGCCGACATTGCCGATCTCGACCGTCTTGAGATCGATATTGCCGTTGATCGCCGCGATATCGATCGCGACGTCGCGGGCATTGACGCCATTGAGCTGCGTCTCGCCCGATTGCAGCGTGAGGCGCAGATCGTGCCCCACCGCCCATTGCGACAGGAGATCCGCGGTGCCGAGCCAACTGCCGCTGCCCAGGCCATTGGGCACGAAGCTGTCGATGTCGACGGCGCTGGCATCGAGCCTGATGTCGAGCGCCGGCCGGTCGCCGAAGCCGATCGTCAATCCGCCGCTGCCCTGTGATTCATCGATCTGATATTTGAGATCCTGCAGCCGGAGCTGTCCGTAAGTGGCATCGAAGCGGGTCTGCAGCTTGAAGCGCCCGCGGCTGCCGGTCCAGATTCTGGCGATGTCGCTGCGCCCTTCGGGCCAAACCCAGGACACGAAATCACGCAAGCTTCCGGCTTCGCCCGCGAGGTCGCCTGCCAGTTGCGGGCCGCTGTCGGTGACCACGAAGGTGCCGGTGAACAGGCCGCGCGCCTGGCCGGGCATGCCGGCCGACAGTTCCTTGATCCTGATCGCGTCCTGATTGACCGCGAAGGCAAGCTTGGCGTTGTCGAGCGCTTCACCGCCGACCACCAGCGAGGTCACGCCGAGCGTGGCGTCGATATCGACATCGTCCGGCATCAGGCTGAGCGTGTTTTCGAGGAGCGCCAGCCCGCCCCCTTCGCGCAGCAGGTTCTTCGCCTTGGCGCCGGCGACCTGGTCGAGATCGAAGCGTGTCGCCCGAAGATCGGTTTTCAGCGACACATTGGCGCCGAGCGCGATCTCGGCGCTGCCGGTGAGCAGATTGGCGCCTTCGGCATTCGCCTCGCGCGGCGAGATCTCGATCTTGTCGAGCGCCACTGTGTTGAAATCGGACGTCACTTGCGCGGTCATCACCAGCGGCCGGAGCTGGCCCTCGGCGTCGCTGCGCCCATCGACGCTCGCCGCCGGCTGGATGCGCAGGCCGCCAGTCACGTGATTGCCGTCATTGACGCCGTCGAACTGATAGACGAGCCCCGAGCCGTCGGCCGAACCGATGCGGAAGCCGAATTTGAACGGCGTGTCTGGCGTCCAGATGCCGGTATTGACGGCCAGCTCGACGGGCCGATCACGATAGGCGGCCATGCCGCGTAAGCGCCAGGGGCCGGCGAAACTCTGCGCCGCCAGCGTCGCATTGACGTCCGTGATCGTCGCCTTTCCGGAGCGCCGGTTGTCGATGAGATGGACCGTGCCGTCGGTCACGCTGATCTGATCGAGCCTGATCCGGTCGAGTAGCCGGAGGTCGCTCGCCGGAGCCTGCGATTTGAGATGCCAGCTGCCCTGACCAGTGGCCAGGCGCTCGAAGGCGATGACCGGCCGGATGACGTCGATCGTCTCGACCCGGATCTCGCCACCAAGCAGGCCCGCCAGCGTCATGCGGACATCGACTTCTTCCGCCGTGACGAAGTCCGGCATGGCGGCCCCCTCCGGATTGGCCACCTTCACGTCGCGGATGGTGAGCTTGGGCCACGGGAACAGCCGGCCCGATATGTCGCCCGCCACCGTCACCTGGCGGCCCGTCACCTTGCTGCCGTAATTCTCGATCGCCGTCCGGTAGCTGCCCCAGTCGATGACGAAAGGCGCAACGAAAGCCGCCGTCACCGCCAGGATAAGGGCGATCCCGAAATACAGAACGGGCGATTTCCAGAGCTTCATACCGTTATCGGTCCAACCTGTCGCTGCCCAACGGATGGCACACGGACAGGGCGATCATAAGGCGACTATCTTGCCTGGGTTAAGGATATTCTTGGGGTCGAGCGCCTGTTTGATCTGCCGCATCAGCGCCACGCCCTGCGTACCGTGCTCGAGTTCGAGAAAGGCCATCTTGCCCCGCCCCACGCCGTGCTCGCCGGTGCAGGTTCCCTCCATGGCGATGGCCCGCCGGATGAGCCGCTCATAGAGGCCCTTTATCCGCTTCACTTCATCGGCATCGGCGCGGTCGCAATAGAGCACCACATGGAAATTGCCGTCGCCGACATGGCCGACGATGGGCCCGTAGAGGCCGCTGGCCTTGAGATCGGCCTGGGTCTCGTTCACGCATTCGGCGAGCCGCGATATCGGCACGCAGACATCGGTGGCGAAGGACTCCTTGCCCGGCATCAGCGATTTCGTCGCCCAGAAGGCGTCATGGCGCGCCTGCCACAGCCGCTGGCGGTCCTCCTCCTTGGTTTCCCAGGTGAACGGGCCGCCCCCCATTTCCTCGGCGATCGCCCCGAAGAGCTGTGACTGCTCCGCAGTGCCGGCCTCGGTGCCGTGGAACTCCAGGAACAGAGTCGGCGCCACTTTGAGGTCGATCTTGGAATAGGCGTTGAAGGCCTTCACATGCTCTTCATCGACGAGCTCGATACGCGCCACCGGGATGCCGAGCTGGATCGTCTGGATCACCGCCTGGCAGGCCGCATCGATCGAGGGAAACGGGCAGACGCCGGCGGCAATCGATTCGGGGATACCATAGAGCTTCACCCCCACCTCGGTGATGATGCCGAGGGTACCCTCGGAACCGACCAGGAGACGGGTCAGGTCATAGCCGGCGGAAGACTTCTTGGCCCGGTTGGCGGTCTTGACGACCTCGCCATTGGCCAGGACCGCGGTGAGATTGAGGACATTCTCGCGCATCGTGCCATAACGCACCGCATTGGTGCCCGAGGCGCGCGTCGCCGCCATGCCGCCGATACTGGCATCTGCCCCCGGATCGATCGGAAAGAACAGCCCCTTGTCGCGCAAATGGACGTTGAGCGCCTTGCGGGTCACACCCGCCTGGACCCTGGCGTCGAGATCCTCGGCATTGACCTCCAACACCTGGTTCATCGCCGAAAGATCGACCGAGATGCCGCCGAAGGGGGCGGTGAAGTGGCCTTCGAGCGAGGTGCCGGTGCCATAGGCGATGACCGGTGCCTCATGCCGGGCGCAGATCGATACGATGCGCTGCACCTCCTCGGTGGAGCGGACGAAGGCCACCGCGTCGGGCGGCGCTCCCGGCGCCCAGGTCTGGTCCTTGCCATGCTGCTCGCGCACCGCCGGTGCCGTGGAGAGGCGGTCGCCCAGGAGTTCCTTGATCTCGGCCACCGCCTGAGTCGTGCTGTTCCTAATCATCTGTCATCCGCCGTAAGTGTCTGCTAGAGCAAATCCCGCCAAAGTTGAATACTTTGGCGATAAGGATTTGATCCACCACATTGATTTCCAATTCAGAAATTACCAAGATTCACGGAAAAGACGATGGCCTTCCCTGCCCCTTTCGTAAGCTCCCCCCATCGGGTCGAGGATCAATGGACCGACTATAACGGCCATCTCAACATGGCCTATTACAACGTCCTGTTCGACCGGGCGGGCGACGAGGCCTTTGATGCCATAGGCCTGGGCGCGGACTATGTGAAGCGGGCGAATTGCTCTTTCTTCACCCTCGAGGCGCATATCACCTATCTGCGCGAGATCCATGCGGGTGATTCCGTCACCGTCGATGTCCACTTCCTCGACTATGACGCCAAGCGCATCCACTATTTCGAGCAGATGCGCCATGCGGGCGAAGGTTTCATCGCCGCGACCAGCGAGCTCATCATCATCCATGTCGATATGATGACACGCAAGACCGCGCCCTTCCCGCCTGACGTGCTCGCCAACATCAAGGCGATGCGCGACGCACATGCTGCATTGCCCATCCCGCCGCAGGTCGGCCATCGCATCGGAATCCCGAAAAAATAGCGCCTCTGCCACATTCTGCGCGCATTTCACCGTGATCCTCTCTCTCGCTCCAGGGACGGCGCATCATACGGAGAAGCACATGCAAGCTCTCGAAATCCTGGATTATGCACGCCAGCTTCAAGAAGTACGCGGCGAACGGGCCGTTCTCGAAGCCGCACAGCGCGCCACGGCCTGTGAGGCGAAAGGCGACAATGAAGCCGCCGCCAATTGGCGCCGCATCCAATCAGCCCTGACGACGATCCAATCTCCGCATATGAGCTGACCGCTCATATTCTCTATCGTCGTGAGACCGAAGCGCGCCGCTTGACGGCGCGCTTGTGTTTTAGGGCATCAGCCCCAAAAGTGCCTGCGGTTTTCGGGCAAGTCGATGCGTAAAAGCAAAGGAGAGCGCGACGGCGCTGTGTGAGATTCAAAACCGTTAAAATCTGAAGCATATTAATATCGTCTCGCCGCATCGCTGCAATAATATCGACTCATTCACCGGGCATATGTCCCCCATCAACCGCAAACGAGGGAGGTCGGCACCATGCAGAATGCAACCATTATCGAATTCGCCCGCCAGCTTCTCGTCATTCATGGCGTGAAGGCGAGTGAAGAGGCCCAGGTCCATGAGCGCATTTGCGTAAAATATGGCGCCCGGCACACCGCCGAAACCTGGCGCAGCGTCCAGGCTGCGCTCAAGGATATGAAGGGCAACTGCCTCCACTGAAAATGGCCGGTTTTGGCCTTAGAGCCCTTCCCGTTTTGATCGAATCGTTCCGACTCGATCAAAACGGGTAAAAGGGCTCGAAATACATATAATCTGGAGCGCTTTCTTATCGCCAAAGTCGAGCAACTTTGGCGGGAAGCGCTCTAGCCAAAGGCATCGTGATCCGGCGCCGAGTTGCTATATAAGGGTGCGAAACTTCAGGATTCGCACCCTTTTACCATGACGTCGCGTCCCATTGATCTAGGTGATTTCGAAGAGGCCCCGCCACCGCAGAAGCCGGGCGGGCTCTCTGCGCGCGCCTTGGCGGGCGCCGAAGCTCCGTATCTGAAGGGCCTCAATCCCGAGCAGCGGGCGGCGGTCGAGACGATCGACGGCCCGCTTCTGGTGCTGGCCGGCGCCGGCACCGGCAAGACCCGGGTGCTCACCACCCGCCTCGCCCATATCCTGGCCACCGGCAAGGCCTGGCCGGGGCAGATTCTGTGCGTCACCTTCACCAACAAGGCGGCGCGCGAGATGAGGGAACGCATCGGCCACCTGATCGGCGGCGTGGTCGAGGGCATGACCTGGCTCGGCACCTTCCACGCCATCGGGGTCAAGATCCTGCGCTCGCATGCCGAACTCGCCGGACTCAAATCCGGCTTCTCGATCCTCGACACCGACGATCAGATCCGGCTCCTGAAGCAGATCATCGAGGCGGCCGGCATTGACGAGAAGCGCTGGCCGGCCCGCCAGCTCGCCGGGCTCATCGATAATTGGAAGAATCGCGGCCTGCTGCCGGCCCGGGTGCCCGCCGGCGAGGCGCATGCCTATGGCAATGGCCGTGGCGCCGAGCTCTACGCCGAATACCAGGCGCGGCTCAGGGTGGTGAACGCCGTCGATTTCGGTGACCTCCTGCTCGAGGTCCTGCACATCTTCCAGGACCATCCCGACGTGCTGAAGGAATATCAGCGCCGCTTCAAATATATGCTGGTCGATGAATATCAGGACACCAATGTCGCCCAGTATCTGTGGCTGAGGCTCCTCGCCCAGGGCCATAAGAACATCTGCTGCGTCGGCGACGACGACCAGTCGATCTATGGCTGGCGCGGCGCCGAGATCGACAACATCCTGCGCTTCGAGAAGGATTTTCCCGGCGCCAAGGTCATCCGCCTCGAGCGCAATTACCGTTCGACCCCGCAGATTCTGGGCGCCGCCTCCGGCCTCATCGCCAAGAATGAGAGCCGCCTCGGCAAGACGCTCAGGAGCGAGCGCGACGACGGCGACATGATCACTTTGCGCTCGCATTGGGACGGCGATGAGGAAGCCCGCGCCATCGGCGAGGATATCGAGCAGCTGCAGCGCAAGGGCGAGAAGCTCAACGACATGGCGATCCTGGTGCGCGCGTCCTTCCAGATGCGCGCCTTCGAAGACCGCTTCATCACCTTGGGTGTTCCCTACCGCGTCGTCGGCGGTCCGCGCTTCTATGAACGCCAGGAAGTCCGCGACGCGCTGGCCTATCTCAAGATCACGGTATCGCCCGACAACGATCTCGCTTTCGAGCGCATCATCAATGTGCCGAAACGCGGCATCGGCGACACGTCCGTCAAGCGCATGCATGAGCATGCCCGCAAGAATGGCTACTCGCTCTACCGCGCCGCCGAGGCCGTGAGCCAGACCGACGAATTGCCCGCCAAGACGCGCACCGCCTTGCGCTCGCTCCTCGAATCTTTCGGACGCTGGCGCCAGGCGCTGCAGGGCCTGCCCCATACCGAGCTCGCCGAGATCATCCTCGATGAATCCGGCTACACGACCATGTGGCAGAACGACAAGAGCCCGGAAGCGCAAGGCCGCCTCGAAAACCTCAAAGAGCTGGTGCGCTCGATGGGCGAGTTCGAGACCATGGAAGGATTCCTCGAGCATATCTCCCTCGTCATGGACACCGAATCCAATGCCAGCGAGGACAAGGTCAACATCATGACCTTGCATTCCGCCAAAGGGCTCGAATTCGGCACCGTCTTCCTGCCCGGCTGGGAAGAAGGCCTGTTCCCGCATCAGCGCTCGCTCGACGAGAATGGCCGCGCCGGCCTGGAAGAAGAGCGCCGCCTCGCCTATGTCGGCATCACCCGCGCCAAGCGCCGCGCCACCATTTCCTTCGCCCAGAACCGCCGCGTCCATAATCTCTGGCAGTCGAGCCTCCCGTCGCGCTTCATCGATGAATTGCCGGAAGCCCATGTCGAAGTGGCGCCGATGGCCAACTCCTATGGCGGCTACGGGATCGGCTCCTATGGCACCAGCCGCTTCGAGGAGCGCACCACGCCCTTCTCCAACACCTATGATACGCCGGGCTGGCAGCGCGCCCAGCGCGCCTATGCCAAGGGCGAGGCCATGCGCTCCTCGCCCCATATCATCGAGGGCCAGCTGGTGGCGCGCGAGACCGAGGGCAAGAACATCGCCCGCGGCGCCCGCGTCTTTCACCAGAAATTCGGCTATGGCCGGGTCAGCCATGTCGACGGCAACAAGCTCACCATCGACTTCGACAAGGCGGGCGAGAAGCGCGTGCTCGATTCCTTCGTCGAACTGGCATGATGGCCGACATCGTCGTCCGCGAGATGCGGCCGGAGGACAAGGCCGTCTGGCGCGATATGCGCGCCGCCCTCTATGGCGAGGATCCCTCGCTTCTCGGTGAGGTCGAAGGCTATTTCGCCGGCGATCCGATGATCGCCCGCGCCTTCATCGCAGAAGACGGCGGTCCGATCGGTTTTGTCGAGCTCTCCTTGCGCAACTACGCCGAGGGCTGCGACTCGTCACCGGTCCCCTATGTCGAGGGCCTCTATGTCGCGGAAAGCGCCCGCCGGCGAAATGTCGGCCGCCTGCTGATGACTGCAGCGGAAAACTGGGCCAGGGCCAATGGCTTCGCCGAGATGGCGAGTGATACGCAAATCGAAAACGAGGTTAGCCTCGGCGCGCACCACGCTTACGGCTTCACCGAAGTCGAGCGCATCGCCTGTCTGCGGAAGGCGCTCGATTAAGCTCTGAGAATCCTGTCCACCACCTCTTCGGCGGTCATCTGCGACGTGTCGAGCCACAGGCCGAGACGCGGCGTCTCGCGCTCGAGCGCACCAGCCAGCACCTCGGGCGGAAAATCTACGCTGTAACCGGTCTTGTGGCGCGCCGCGTCGCGCTTGGCGAGGACGTCCGCCTTGGGGTTGAGCACCACGATCATCGGATCGAGATCGGCGAGCCGCTCAGCCACATCCTTCAAGGACACTCCAATCAATATGTCCTGATAGACGACAGCAAACCCGGCCTCGATATAGGCGCGCGCCGCGTCACAGGCGAGACGGTGGCGCAGAGCGAGTTGCGCCTTGGCCGCTTCCGACAGTACGGGCCCCATTTCGGCGGCGCCATTGACGATCATCCGGCGGAACAGATCGCCGCGCAGATGCACCGATTTCGGCAGGCGCTCAGCGAGGAGCTGGGCGACGGTCGACTTGCCGGCCGCCATCGCCCCGGTGATGATGAAGAGCCGCTTCGGCGCCCCTTCCCTCACCACGCGACTTGCAGGCCGAGATTGCCTTCGATCGCTTCCTTCTCCTGCCCGCCGACATCGAACGTATAATCGCCGGTGCCGAACAGGCTCACGCGGTCGGAAATCGCCGCGACGAGACCGCCGCCGACCTCGACCGCCGTGCTGCCGATCTTCGTCTTCACTTCGTCCGCATCGAAGTCGACCTCATCGGTCTTGGACGGCGAATACCAGAGATTGGCCTTGAGATAGGGCTGCCACTGCGTTCCGGCATCGCTCTCGAAGCTGCCGGTTAGGCGCGCGCCGAGGCGGCCGGTGAAGGTATCGGGTGTATCGTAATTGATGTCGGCGAAATCATCCTCGCTGTCGTCGAGATCGAGATGCTGCCAGATGACCTGCGCCTGCGGCTCGAGCGCGATGCTTTCGCCGAGTGCGATGGGAATGCCGCCTTCGAGCGAGGCGGTGACGGCGGTGCCGTCGAGATCTGCCGAAACGCCGCGATCCGAATTGGGCCGGCCGTCGAGAAGCGTGCCCATCAGCACGCCATCGAGATACCAGCCCGAGGCCCCGACATGGACGACATTGGCGCCGATGCTGTAGCCATTGATCGGTGCGTCGCCCGCCTCGAAATCATCGATCGCCTGGGCGAAGCCCTCGACATCGCCCGTGATGCGGCCATAACCGCCGAAGAGGCCGGCCGCGGTGATGCCGCCGCTCTCACTCTTCCCGCGGTAGAAATCGGCGCCGGCCTGGAAGCCGAAGGCAGCTCCTTCAAAGGACGGATCGACGGTTCCGTCCCAGGACATGTCGAGATACTGGGCGAAGCTGCGCATCCAGAAGCGGCTGCCCTCCTGCCCGTCGCGGAACAGAGCCTGCTCGCCGCGCCGCTCGTGGAAGGTGCCGAGCATGACGGCGGTAAGCTCGCGGGCGAGCGGCGCCACGGCCGACTGGATCGCCACTTCCGGGCGGTAGAGCGGAATGGCGGGCTCCGGATCCGGCCCCTCATCGATCAGCTGCGAGCGCAGATACCAGTTATTCGCCTCATCGCCCGCCGCATTGCCCTGGAAAAGCAGATAGTCGAAGGCGCCGGCGGCGACCGGCTCCGCCAGGTGGAAAGCCGTGCCGGCGGAAGCCCCGCCCTGCTCCTCGACCACCAGAATTCCATCCGCGGTGGTCAGCGCGCCCGGTCCGCCGAAATTGCGGATCTCGAGCCCGGTGGTGCCGGTCGCCGGTGCATCGGCGAGAATCAGCCGGTCGGATGCCGAGCCATCACTCCCCAACACCGTGTCGAGGATCACGCGCCCGCCATTGCCGGCATATTGGCCGCGGACCGTGAAGGTATCATTGGCGCCGCTGCCGCCATTGGTGAGATCGATGGCGCCGGCATTGCTGAGGCTGGCCGTGCCGGTCGGATCGAAAGCCCGAAACACCGCATTGACATTGTTGCCGACGAGCAGCCGGCTCGAGGCATCGATCGTCATCGCGCCTTGCAGGGTGCCGGCATCGCCCAGCACGATATCCTGCGTGGCGGTCACCACCGAATTGCTGGTGAGATCGGCGTTTTCCCAGTTCAGGAATTGCGCCGCCCAGCTGGCGCTCGTGTTCGAGAAAGTGAGCGTGTCGGTGCCGGTCTGCCCGTCGACAATCGTCCCACCGATGATGGCATCGGTGAGATTGCGCAAATTGGCGCTGTCATTGGCATCGCCAAGCGTCACGCTGCCGCCGATCGTGCCGCCACCGTCCCAGGTGAAGGTATCGGTTCCCGTCCCGCTCTGCACATTGCCGCCGATGCTGCCCCCCGTGACGGTGAAGCTGTTATTACCGTTCCGGAGGTTGACCGTGCCGCCGATCGAGCCACCCGACAGAATGAGTGTGTCATTGTGCTGCTGTGCCAGCACGTCGGTGTCGATCGTGCCGCCGGACATTTTCAGGATGTTGTTGGCCTGCTCGAGATCGACGGTGCCGATCCGCCCGCCCGTCATGGTGACGTCGTCACCAGCGAAGAACAGGCCGACGATCCGCCCACCACTGATCACGGCGACGTCGAGATCACTGCCCTGGTTGAGCGCGGCGATCTGGCCGCCCGACATGATGAACGTGTCGATGCCTGCCCCTTGATTGACGGCGCCCTGCACCGTGCCGGCGCTGATCTCCAGCGAATCCCGGCCGTCCTCCTGCTGAATGCTGAGCGCGCCGATCGCGGCATTGCTGTCGATATTGCCGGGATCGGCGGTGATGGTCCCGCCTGTGATTTTCACGCTGTCATTGCCGGCGCCGGTATTGAAGAAGCCGGTTGGATCCGGCGCATTGCCGTCACAGACGATCGAGTCGGGCGCCGGTGTCCCGGGGAGATTCGTACAGGCTGCCTCTGCCTGTTGCGCCGCCGAAAGTCCAACGGCGATGAGACACGCTGTCGATGTCCCCATCAGCGACAAAAGTTTTAATTTCATTTGAGTCCCCACAGCCCGAAACAGAGTTACCCGAATCTATCCGCAGCCGACGCAAATGTACCAACGTCCGATGCCGCCGTCCTTAACGGAATCAATCGGCATGCGGATTAATCGTGCCAATATGAGACTTTATCGCAACGTCAGGTGCTCTCGCCGACCTTGACCGCGACGCGGCCGGACACTTCTGCCCCGGCATCCTTGTCGAGCTTCAGATGCGAGAACACCGAAAGCGAACTGATGATCGCCACCGCGAAGAAGGCGAAGGAGAAATCTGCAACGGTCAAGGAAAGATCGCCTCTGAGATACTGTGCGATCTCGAGCACCGATGCCGCGCAGAAGACGCCGGTCGCCAAAGAGAGTTGCTGCGCCACGCTGTAGAAGCTCGTCGCCTTGCCCATCTCGCGCGGCGAGATGTCGGAATAGGACAGCGCATTGAGCGCGGTGAACTGCAGCGAGCGGAAGAAGCCGCCGGCGAGCAGGACCGCCAGGATGACGAGATGCGGCGTCTCCGGCGTGAACAGTCCTTGCACGGCGAGGAAGACGGCGCTCACCAGCGCGTTGCAGACGAGCACGGTGCGGAAGCCGAAATGTTTGATGATCCGGGCCGCGGTGAACTTCATGGTGAGCGCGCCCAAGGCGGCGGCGAAAGTGAGGCTTCCCGACTGGAAGGGCGTCAGCCCGAAACCGAGCTGCAGCATCAAGGGCAAGAGAAACGGAATGGCGCCGACACCGACGCGGAACAGATTGCCGCCCAGTGCACCCGATCGGAAGGTTGCGATCTTGAGAAGATTGAGATCGAGGATCGGATTGGCGGTACGCCTGGCATGGCGGACATAGATCGCCGTCAGCACCGCGCCGACGACCATCAGGATCTCGGCGCCATGGGCCGGCAGCACATCACGGCCGAACACCGTCGCGCCGAAGACGAGCGATGAAAGCCCGAGGCCCGACAGGAGAAAGCCCTTGGCGTCGAGCGGCGGCACGCCCTCCTCGCGGATATTCGGCATATAGATCGTCGCCAGCGCCAGGCCGAGCAAGCCGAACGGCACATTGATGAAGAAAATCCAGCGCCAATGGAAATAGGTTGTGATGAAGCCGCCGAGCGGCGGGCCGAAGACGGGTCCGAGCAGCGCCGGTATGGTGAGCAGCGCCAGGGCATTCACCATTTCACTCTTCGATACTGTTCGCAGAATGATGAGCCGGCCCACCGGCACCATCATGGCGCCGCCCATGCCCTGCAGCGCCCGGGCCGCGATGAGGCCTTCGAGCGACGTCGCCAGCCCGCAGGCGATCGAGCCCAAAGTGAAGATGGCGATGGCGGCGCGGAATACATTGCGGGCGCCGAAGCGGTCGGCGCACCAGCCGCTCACCGGAATGAAGACCGTCAGCGCCAGGAGATAGGTGGTGAAAGCGAGCTTGAGGATGACCGGATCTTCGTGGAGATCGGCGGCGATGGCCGGCAGCGACGTCGCGATCACCGTCGAGTCGGTATTTTCCATGAACAGCGCGGAGGCGACGACGAGCGGAATGATGCGCGGAAAAGAAGCCATGGCGGATTTCTGGTTAGCATGTGCAGCAAATGACCAGCCACGCAATTATCGGCGGATGCCCATGCCGTTGCCGAGAATTACCCCCCAACTGCCTGATATTTATGAGTTTTTAATTTCATCTCGAGGGGAACTTTCAGCCATTTCCGGAGTTGACAGGCATCATCCATTTGATGGGAGACAAGAATGGATACCAACCCTCAGTATCGCGCGAAGACGGATCCTAAGGCCGACTCGAATGTCAGCTACGAGACGGAGATTCATAACAAGGGATCTGGCAGCAGCACCGGATGGATCATCGGTGGTTTGGTGGTCCTGGCGTTGATCGCGGCCTTCTTCATGTGGGGCGGCAGCAGCACTACGCCGCCGGCGCCGACCACGGGCACCACGACCGAACAGCCGGCCACGCCGGCGCCCGAACAGCCCGCGACGCCGACACAACCGCAGGGCGGCACGAGCACGCAGCCTGAGGGCAGCACCCAGCAGCCTGCGGCCCCGGCCCCCGAACAGCCGGCCACGCCGACGGCGCCAGCCCCTGAGGGCGGCACCACGGGTGGTACGACCGGTCAGGGCACGACCAACCCGTAACGTAAGGATCGGTTCGCGATTACCACAAGGAACCCCGCCGCATCGCGGCGGGGTTTCTGCTTTTATGACGGGTCTCCCCGCTTCCCTCTTGAATTCTGCTCCGCTATAAGACGGCCACGATTTTCGGGAGAGTCGACAGCTTTCCCGCCCGAACGCTTCTGGAGCCCCGACAAGGCGAAGCGTTCCGATTTTTTTGGAGCAAAAAAGTGTTCGAGCGTATTTTCAGCTGGCTGGAAAGCCGGACCGATACGTTTCCGCCTGTGAAACCGACCAAGCCCGGCAGCACGCTGTGGGGCTTCGTCTGGCATTATACGCGTCCGTTCTGGCCGATGATCCTCATCTGCTCGAGCCTCGCTTCGGCGGTGGCGCTGATCGAGGTGGCATTGTTCTCCTTCCTCGGCAATCTCGTCGATTGGCTGAACAACGCCGATCGTGCGACGTTCTGGGAAGTTCACAGCACCCGCCTCATCATCATGTCGGTGCTGGTGCTGGTCGTCCTGCCGATCCTCAAATTCTGGTATGAGGCGGTCGTCCATCAGGGGCTCATCGGCAACTTCGCCATGCGCATCCGCTGGCTGGCGCATCGTTACGTGCTGCGCCAGAGCGTGGACTTCTTCCAGAACGACTTCGCCGGCCGCATCGCCACCAAGGTCATGCAGGCGGCGCTCGGCACCCGCGACACGGTGATGAAGATCACCGAAGTACTGGTTTATGTCGGCGTCTATTTCACCGGCGCCGTCGTCATGTTCGCGGCAAGTGACTGGCGCCTCGCGGTGCCACTCGTTTTGTGGTTCCTCGGCTACCTCCTGGTCATGCGCCATTTCGTGCCCCTGCTCGGCCAGATGTCGAAGGCGCAGGCCGATGCGCGCTCGATGGTCACCGGCCGCATCGTCGACAGCTACACCAATATCTCGACGGTGAAGCTCTTCGCCCATGCCGACCGCGAGGATCTCTATGCCCGCGACGGCCTGCGTCACATGCTGGACACCGTCTACAACTCGCTGCGCACCACCACGCGCATGACGGTGGCGCTCAATGTGCTGAACGCGCTTCTGCTGTTCTCCACCGGCGCCCTGACCATCTGGCTGTGGACGCTCGATGCGGTGACGACGGGGGCGCTCGCCTTCACCGTCGGCCTCGTTTTGCGCATGCAGGGCATGGCGCATTGGATCCTGTGGGAAGTGGCGGGGCTCTTCGAAGATATCGGCACCGTCCAGGACGGCATCGAGACGATCGCGCGCGACCGCACGCTCGTCGACATCCCCGATGCGGCGCCACTCATCGTCACCAAGGGCGAGATCAAATTCGAGGATATCGGCTTCAACTACGGCAAATCGACCGAAGGCGAGCAACGCGCCGTCGTCGACAATCTGAGCCTCACCATTGCGCCTGGCGAGAAGGTCGGCCTGGTCGGCCGCTCCGGTGCCGGCAAGTCGACGCTCGTCAACCTGCTCCTGCGCTTTTACGACCTGCGCCACGGCCGCATCCTGATCGACGGCCAGGACATTTCCCGAGTCACCCAGGAGAGCCTGCGCGAGCAGATCGGCATGGTGACGCAGGATACGTCACTGCTGCACCGCTCGGTGAAGGACAATATCGCCTACGGCCAGCCCGACGCCTCGCTGGAGCAGATCATCGAGGCGGCGAAACGTGCCCATGCCGATGAGTTCATTCCGCATCTCGTCGACCCGAAGGGCCGACGCTCCTATGACGCCCATGTCGGCGAGCGTGGCGTGAAATTGTCCGGCGGCCAGCGCCAGCGCGTCGCCATTGCCCGCGTGCTGCTCAAGAACGCGCCGATCCTGATTCTCGACGAGGCGACCAGCGCGCTCGATTCCGAGATCGAGGCGGCCATCCAGGAGAGCCTCTATAGTCTCATGGAGGGTAAGAGCGTCATCGCCGTCGCCCACCGCCTATCGACTATCGCGGCCATGGACCGGCTCGTGGTGATGGACAAGGGCCGCATCGTCGAGGAAGGCACCCATGACGAGCTCTTGCGCAAGGGCGGCCTTTATGCCGATCTGTGGCGTCGCCAGTCGGGCGGCTTCCTCGCCCGCGAGGCGGCGGAGTAACCCAAGGGATCGAGGCGTCCTCGATGCGCAAGACTGATTTTCCTCCGCTTGGCGCAGGCCGGCCCGCTGTCGCGGTGCCGGCCCGCAAACCTAATCCGCCGGCTGAGAACGCACCGGACGTTCACGCCGCGCTGCAGAGCGGCATCGGCCTGCAGCGCCAGCGGCGCTTCGTCGAAGCCGAGCGCATCTATCAAGGCATCCTGCATCGCCTGCCGGAACATCCCGACGCGCTGCATCTGATGGGCACGCTGGCGGTGGAGGCCGACAATTTCGGCGCCGCGATCGATTATTTCGAGCGCGCTGTGAAGCGGCGCCCCAAGCATCCCGAATATCTCAACAATCTCGGCACCGCCTATCTCGACAATGGCGACTTCGAGCCGGCCATCTCGGCTTTGCGCAAGGCCGTCGACAACAGCCCGGGCCTCATCGAGGCATTGTGCAATCTCGCCCGCGCCCACCGGCGCAACAACAAGGCGGCCAATGGCCTGCCCTATCTCGAGCGCGCGTTGCGCATGGCGCCGGATCATCCCCTCGTTGCCGTCAGCTTCGGTGAGACCTTGCAGGATCTTGGCCGCATGGACGAGGCCGCCGGTCACTTCCGCCATGCCATCGGCCGCGGCCTGTCGCTGCATAAGGCCTATCAAGGCCTCTCCTTCACCCGCAAGTTCCAGGACGGCGATCCGGAATTCGCCGAGATCGAGGCCGTGTTGGCGCGCCCCGACATCGCCGATGAGGCGCGCAACTACCTCCATCACGCGCTCGGCAAGATGTACAATGACGCGAAGCGTTACGACGACGCCATGGCGCATTTCCAAAAGGGTAAGGAAATCAGCGGCCGGCATTTCAACATCGTCCATTATCGCAAGACGATCGATGCCCTGCAGGAATTGTTCACGCCCCTGTTCTTCCATGAACGGCGCGATTTCGGAGATCCGTCCGATCTGCCGGTCTTCATTGTCGGCATGCCCCGTTCGGGCACGACGCTCACCGAACAGATCGCCGCCAGCCATCCCAAGATTCACGGCGCCGGCGAACTGCCGGACCTGCGCAAGATCGCATCCATGCTGGGCCTCGTGCGCACCACGCCGGACCGTTTTGTCGCCGCGGTGAAGGCGATGAGCGCCGATCAGGCGCGCGACATCGCCCGGCAATATCTGCGCCGCCTGAGAAAGCACTCGACCACCGCCGACCGCGTGACCGACAAGATGCCGCATAATTTCGAGCTGCTCGGCCTGATCGCCCTGCTCTTTCCGAAGGCCCGCGTCGTCCATTGCCGGCGCGACGCGATCGACACCTGTGTCTCCTGCTTCACCAACAGATTCGCCGAAGCGCATGGCTACAATAGCGACCTGACCAATATCGGGCTCTATTACCGGGAGTATGACCGGCTCATGGGTCATTGGCGCCGCGTGCTGCCGCTGCCGATGCTCGAACATGGCTACGAGGAATTGACCGAAGCCCAGGAGCCGGCCTCGCGCCGGCTCATCACTCATCTGGGGCTCGACTGGGACGACGCCTGCCTCAACTACTTCGAGACCGACCGCACCGTCGGCACCATCAGCCGCTGGCAGGTGCGCCAACCGATCTATCGCTCATCGGTGAAGCGCTGGGCGCATTATGAGGCGCATCTGGATCCGCTTTTCACCGCGCTCGGCGATCTGGCGGTGCGCTGAATCAAAACGGGCCGGCAAAGGCCGGCCCGTCGAATATTCTTAGTCCGCTCGGCGATCAGAACTTGAAGATCACGCCGGCCTGCACATTGTGCGAATAGAGATCGCCATGCTCATAAGGCTCGGTGTCGCTGGAATCCCGCGCATCGAAGTCTACGCCCAGAATACCCTTGAAGCGATAGCCGACATCGAGAGCGATATTCTCCGTGAGATCGAAGGTCACGCCGGCGCCGGCCTGGAAGGCAAAGCCCACCTCACCGTCATTATATCCATAATCATCGCTATCGTCGAACTGGGTGCTGGCATCGACCCAGGCCACACCGGCGCCGCCGCCGACATAGGGCGTGAAGGACGTGCCTGTATCGATATCATACCAGAGATTGCCGAGGAGGTAGGTGGCGCTCACATGGCCTGAGGCATCACCGCTGAACTTGTCGCCACCATCGTCGTTCTGGCCGCTATAGGAATCGGCCTTCCAGCGTGCATAGGACACTTCAACTTCGGCGCGCAGCGGATCCCAGACCCGCATGCCGATCGTGCCGCCCAGGATATACCCCATCTTGGTGTCGAGCGTGTAATCATAGTCCGGACTCGGGCTGTCATAGTGCTGGACCGCATCGACGTCATTCAGGAAGCTCGCACCGCCGAACAGGCTGACATAGAAGCCGCTGCTGTCCGCCACCGGCGTCACATCGGCCGCCTGGGCATTGACCGCGAACAGAGAAAGAGCGCTTGCGGCGCAGGCGACGAGAAGAGTCTTCTTCATATTATAGTATCCCCAACAGAAATCTGTCCCGGAGTAATAAGCGAGCGGACTCTCCCTGAGCAAGCTAACTCTTTTGTCTCCCGGTGTTTTTCCCAACCCACGTAACCTTTTTGCCACAGTCGCCGCGCACCTTATAATTTTACCCAACGTACGATTTTAAAATGACTTGTGATCAGCGGTGGAAATGTTGAAAGCAGAGCCATGCAGTTCACCCTCACGATCGATCATTTGACCGAAGCCCGCGCCGCCGAGCTCGCCACTCTTTTTGAAGACCAGGACGAGTCGCCGCTTGCTGTCACGATCAACGAAACCGACGAGGCGGCCAGACTTTGGAATGTCGTGGCCTACTTCGACGGTGAAGCGGAAGCACGCGCCGCCGGTGAGGCGCTGACGCCCCTTCTCCCGGCGGAGACCTTCACCATCGACGCTCTGCCCGATGTCGACTGGGTGCGCCGCTCGCTCGAAGGCCTGGCGCCGGTCGTTGCCGGGCGATTCTTTCTTTATGGCTCGCATGACCGCGAGCGCCGGCGCCCCAGCGGGATATCGCTCGAGATCGACGCCGGCACGGCCTTCGGCACCGGCCATCACGGCACGACTTCGGGCTGCCTCCTGGCGCTCGATCGCCTGTTGAAGAGAAATACGCCGCGCCGGGTCCTTGATGTCGGCTGCGGCACCGGAGTCCTGGCGATCGCTGCCGCCCGCGCGCTGCGCCGCGCCGTCACCGCCAGCGACATCGATCCGATCGCCGTCGACGTGACGATCGATAATGCTCGTAACAATGGCGCCGGCGCCCTTCTCTCAGGCCTCACCGCGCCCGGGCTCAAGCACCGGCGGATCGCGGCTTCAGCTCCCTATGATCTGATCTTCGCCAATATCCTGGCCAGGCCCCTGATCGCGCTGGCGGGCGACCTTGCCGCGAGCCTCGCTCCCGGCGGCACTCTGATTCTCTCAGGCCTGACGCTCGATCAGGAACAGGCGGTGCGGGCCGCCTACCGTAATCGCGGCCTCATTCCAGAGAATCCAATCAGACTGGGTAACTGGGCGACGCTCGTGTTCACCCAAACAAAAAGCCCGCGGCGTTTCCGCCGCGGGCATCATGTAGGCACAACCGCGGGAAGCGGTTGGGAACTGGCTTAGTTACCCCAGACCATCCGGTGGATTTCCGAACGGCGCATGCCGATATCGGCCAGGAGACGGTCGTCCAGAGCCTGCAGCTGGCGCTCGGCGCGGCTGCGCGACACATAGTTGACGACGCGGCTGGAGACGCGGGTCAGGAAGTCAGGAACCATACGGGTATGGCTGGTTTCGCGGTTGAGAGTGGTCGTGTTCATTTCTAGCTCCTATTTCGTCACACCGGACCAACGGCCCTTCGGCAATCGCACCCGGTGAGGTGTTGACTGATGTTGTGCACTGCACAAGCACGCGCCTTATATGAGAGGCCCCCAGGGTTGCACCAGGGGGTTCCTTGGCATGCAAGGCATGCACAAAACTCATATCACCGTTCAGGACTCGTTAATCACCCCGACACGCACCTCAAGCCCTCTCTTATAGTATTGAAATTACTAGATTTACCGTAATTAAGACACAGTTCAGACACAATCGGAAAGCGATCGTTAAGACGCCTATCGGCGACTGCTTTGGTGTTAACTGGTTCGAATCACCCGCCGCGGCATGTCGAGAGCGCATAAATTCAGGCGATTTGAATTTTTGCACCGCACAATCACCTAGAGGAGGAAAATCTTGCCATTGCGTGAGAGCGTCGGATGCTTTCCAATGGCCCGCCATCATCCCGCCTTGTCCGGAGCCTTACCCAATGAAAGCCTTCCATAGACTAGCCTTTTTCGCCGCCTTTGCCTGGCTGCTGTCGGCCCCGGCGCTGGCCGAGCAGGTCACCGTCAGCTTCATCCAGACCAACGACATCGACAAATTCGAAGGCTCAGGCGAGCGCGGCGGCTTCGCCCGCCTCAATGCGGTGGTAAAGGCCGAGCGCGCCAAGGGCGGCCATGTCGTCTACGGCCATGCCGGCGACATGATATCCCCTTCCCTTATGTCAGGCCTCGACAAAGGCGAGCACACGATCGCCCTCACCAATATGGCACCGCCCGACGCCTTCACCCCCGGCAACCACGAATATGACTTCGGTCCGGAAATCTTCCTGAAACGGATGTCGGAGGCCAAATTCCCCCTGCTCGCCGCCAATCTGCGTGATCCCGACGGCAAGCTGATCCCCAATTTCACCGATACGCTGATGATCGAGCGCGGCCCCCTCAAGATCGGCATTGTGGGATTGACCTCGGATGAAAGCGGGCATGCCTCGAGCCCCGGCAATCTGAAGATCACCAATGCGCTCGAAACCGGTCTCGCCAAGGCCAAGGAATTGCGCGAGGCCGGCGCCGATTTCGTCGTGGCATTGACCCATTCGGGCCGCGGCGAGGATCGCGCCATGGCCGAGAGCCGTCTCATCGACCTCATCATGACCGGCCATGACCAGGATCTGCTGGTCAATTACGACGGCCGCGTCGCCACGATGGAATCCTATGAGCAGGCCGATTACGTCACCATTGCCGACATCACTTTCGATATTTCGGAAAAAGACGGCAAGCGTACCGTCAAATGGCATCCGAGCTTCCGGGTCATCGACACCAAGGACGTGACGCCCGATCCTGAGACCAAGGTCGAGACCGACAAGCTCGCGGCGATGCTCGCGAAAGAGCTCGACGTCGCCATCGGCACGACGACCACGGCTCTCGACAGCCGCCGCGCCACGGTCCGTAGCGCCGAGGCCGCGATGGGCAATCTCGTCGCCGATTCGCTGCGCGAGGCGGTCAAGGCCGATGTCGCGATCACCAATGGCGGCGGCCTGCGCGGCAACAAGGAATATCCGGCGGGCCATGCCATCACCCGCAAGGACGTGCTGACCGAGCTGCCTTTCGGCAACCGCACGATGAAACTGCAGGTGACCGGTGCCACCATCCTCGCGGCGCTCGAAAACGGCTTCAGCGAAATCGAGGACAATGGCGGTCGCTTCCCGCAAGTGTCGGGCCTGAAGGTCGTCTATGAAGCGGCAAAGCCCAAGGGCCAGCGCGTCGTCTCCGTCGAGGTCGACGGCAAGCCGCTCGATGTCGCCGCCAAATACACGCTCGCCACCAATGACTTCATGGCCAATGGCGGCGACGGCTATGCGGTGTTCCGCGAGGCCAAGCCTCTGCTGACGGTGCGCGACGCCAAGCTGATGGCGAATGATGTGATGGCCTATGTCACCCAGCGCAAGACGATCTCGCCCGCCGTCGAAGGCCGGATCGTGAAGAAGTAGCTCTACCCTCTACCCTCGAAGAGGGGAGAGGGAGGGACCCATTGCGAAGCAATGGGAGGGTGAGGGGCTTCTGTCAGGATTTAGCACACGGTTGGAAGCAGGGACGCAGCCCTGCCCCTCACCCTTCCCTCTCCCCGCTGCGCTTCGCTTGCAGGGCGAGGGTAATCCCCCTATCTCTCCGCCGCCCGGCTCCACAATCTGATCTTGCCGGTGCGGCCGCGCAATTCGTGCTCGCCGCTGTCGTTGAATTCCCGGATCGCCTCATCGCCCGCTTCCCGGCGCGCCGCCTGGACGACATCGTCGCTCGCCAGCACCGCGATATTGAGCGCGCGCGTCATTTCCTGGACGCGGCTCGCCACATTGACGGTGTCGCCGATGACCGCGAATTCCATACGCCGCTCGCTGCCGATATCACCCAGCACCACATCGCCGTGATGCAGGCCGATGCCAAGATGCATCGGCTTCAGATCATTGGCGCGCCGTTTCGCGTTCCAGCGCGCGATCGCGTCCGCCATCGCCACGGCACAGGCAAGCGCGTTGGCGGCATCGCGAGGGCCCGCTTTCGGCGTGCCGAAGGTCGCCATCAGGCCATCGCCCAGAAATTTGTCGAGCGTGCCGCCATGGGCGAAGATCGCTTTCTCGAACATGCGCAGAAGCTCACGCAGCAACGTCATGACCTGCAGCGGCGGCATCGCGGCGCTGATCGTCGTATAGCCCCAGATATCGGCGAACAGCACCGTCACCCGCTGGGTGCGCGCCTCGTCGAGCCGGCCGCCGGTCTGCATCAGCCCGTCGACCATATTGGGTGAAAAATAACGCGCCAGATTGGCGCGCTTGCGCTCGGCATCGCTCAGGCGTTTCTGAACTTCCATCTGGCGGGTGATGTCGCGCAGCGCCCCGACCACGCGCCGCGGCCCCTCCTTGCCATAGACGATGAGGCCTCGCATCACGATCCACTGCGTGGCGCCGGGCCGCGGCTCATAGCGGCATTCGATGTCGAAATTCTCCTCGCGGCGCTCGTATTTATGACGGAAGGTGGCACGCAGGAAATCGCCATCCGCCTTGACGAAGAGCTGGATCAGCGCATCGATGTCGCCGTCGAGGCTTGCCGGCGCCAATCCCAGCACCTCATGCAGCCGCGGCGAAAAGAAGGTCTTTCCCGTCTTCACATCCCAGTCGAACAGCCCGTCATGCGCGCCGCGCGCGGCGAGCGCGTAACGTTCCTCGGAAAGCCTGATCTTCTCATCGGCCTCTTCACGCTCGACCGCGCCGGCAATGAGGGCGGCGGCCGTCTTCAGCACATGGATCTCTTCCGAGCTCCAGCCGCGCTCTTCCTTGCAATCGTCGAAGCCGAGAAAGCCCCACCATCTCCGCGCCACCATGATCGGCACCGAGATAAAGGACAAAGTGCCGTGCTCGAGGAAAACCTGGCGCGTATAGCCGGTCGTCTGGCTGAGCTTCGCCTGCACGATCTCGCCGCGCTCGCGCTTGCCGGACCAATCGTCCGGCTGTGTCGGATCATCGCCGTCCGAGAGTGGCATATTGTGATAACGCGGATCATCGCGCAGTGGGCGCAGCCCGTCGCCGGCCCAGTCGAAGCGGCAGGATTGCACGCGATGGCCGCCCGGCCCCGGATGCACCTCGAACAGGGTCACCCGGCTCATATCAGTGGCGCGGCCTAAGCGCTTGAGGAAGTCCGGAACATGGTCGCGCCAGTCGCCCGCCATCATACGCGCCGCCGCATAGGCGATGGCGTCGAGCATCGCCAGCCGACGCTTGGCCTCGATGATCGCATCGGGGCCAATGACGGCCAGGAGATCCTGGTCGACCGGTGGTCTGGTCTTCATGCCTGCCGCTGTCCCCAACTCGCCAACGCCCCGGTCCCTCGCTCTACAGGATTACTGCCGTCAAGGAAACGGGCGGAGCCCTGCTTTGACAGGGACGCTGCCATCATCTTAGATGGGCCATGTTCCAATCATTCGACGACGTTTCCGAAGGTCATCTCTCGCGCGAGCGCGTGACGCGCTTGCGTGAGGAGCTCCAGCGCCGCCAGCTCGACGGCTTCATCATCCCCCGCCAGGACGAGTTCCAGGGTGAATATGTGGCGCCCTATGCCGAAAGGCTGCGCTGGCTTTCGGGCTTCGCCGGCTCCTGGGGCCTCGCCATCCTGATGCGCGATCGCGCCGCCATCTTCGTCGACGGCCGCTACACCATCCAGGTGCGCCATCAGGTCGACACCGCGATCTTCACGCCCCGCCATCTCGTCGAGGAGCCGCCGGCGGAATGGATCGAGAAGGAGCTGAAGCCCGGCGAGGTGTTGGGCTACGACCCGTGGTTGATGACGGCGGAGCAGATCTCCCGTTTCGAGAAGGCCGCAGCCAAGGCCGGCGCCAAACTCGTGCCGGTCGACAGCAATCCCATCGATGCCGTCTGGGCCGAGCAGCCGAAGCGCCCGGCGAAGCCGGTCTCCGTGCAGCCGACCCAGTTCTCCGGCAAGAGCGCCAAGGATAAGCTCACCGATGTGGCGAAGAGCCTGGAGAAGGCCGGCGCCGATGCGGTGGTGCTGACCCAGCCCGATTCGGTCGCCTGGGCGTTCAATATCCGGGGCGGCGACGTCGCCTACACACCCGTCGTGCTGAGCTACGCCATCCTGCATCGCAAGGGCGAGGCCGAGCTCTTCATCGACGCCGACAAACTGCCGGAAGACGTGAGCGCGCATCTCAGAGGCATTGTCCGCATCCGCCCCGCGGCCGAGATCGAAGCCTCGCTCGCAAACCTCGGCCAGCAGAAAGCGCGGGTCCAGATCGATCCCGACTGGGCGCCGGAACGCATCCGCGCCGTGCTCGCGCAATCGGGGGCCGATATCGTCGCCGGCAAGGACCCTTGCGTATTGCCCAAGGCGCGCAAGAACGCCACCGAGCAGGAAGGTGCCCGCGCCGCCCAGAAGCGCGACGGCGTCGCCGTGACGCGTTTCCTCTGCTGGCTCGACAGAGCGGCGCCCAAGGGCGATCAGGATGAAGTGACCGTCGCCCAGAAGCTCGCCGAATTCCGGGCCGAGGGCGGCATGCTCAAGGACCTCTCCTTCGATTCGATTTCAGGTGTCGGTCCCAACGCTGCCATCCCGCATTACCGCGTGTCCAAGGCCTCGGCGCTGCCCTTGAAGAATGGTGAGATCTATCTCATCGATTCCGGCGCCCAGTATCAGGACGGCACCACCGACATCACCCGCACCGTGATCATCGGATCACCGACGCCAGAGATGAAGGACCGCTTCACCCGCGTACTCAAGGGCATGATCGCTCTGTCGCGTATCCGCTTTCCGAAGGGCACCTGCGGCAGCCAGCTTGACGTGCTGGCGCGCCAGCCGCAATGGATGGCGGGGCTCGATTTCGATCACGGCACCGGCCATGGCGTCGGCAGCTATCTCTCCGTCCATGAAGGCCCTGCCCGCATCAACAAGTCGGACAGGACGCCGCTCGAGCCCGGCATGATCCTCTCCAACGAGCCCGGATATTACAAGGAAGGCCAATATGGCATCCGCATCGAGAACCTTATTCTCGTGCGCGAGCCCGAGGCGATCTCCGGCGGCGAGCGTCCGATGATGTCCTTCGAGACCTTGACGCTCGCGCCGATCGACCGGCGCCTGATCGAACCCGGCCTTCTGAGCCCGGAAGAGCGTGACTGGCTCAACGCCTATCACGCCCGCGTCGAGCGCGAGATCGGCGCCTTCCTCGAAGGCGAGGAATTGGCCTGGCTCAAGCAGTCCTGCGCGGCGGTCTGATCACGTCATCCTTTGGACCGGCGGTAAAGCGCACCGCCGAGCCACGCGCAGGGCATGGTGACGAGCACCAACAGGATCGGATACCAGGCCGGTCCAAGATTCATCTGAACCGCGGCCACGGCGCCGGCGAGGCTGATCGCCACGCCGATGCCGCCCAGAATGAGCGCATGCCGCATCGGGGCGTAAGGGGCCAGCCAGGCCGTCGCGTAAGCGCCGGCGACGCCATAGATGCAGCGATAGAACAGCGCCAGCAGATTGTCGCTGATCTCGGTCATCGGCACGCCCCAGGGTGGATAGACATTCAGCAAGTGGAAGATCTGGTCGGTGCCGAGACCGAAGATCACATTCACCAGAAGGCCGGCAAAGACGGCGCCTATGCTTTTGAGCAGGGTCATGTCATTGCGCCAGGATCTTGTCGAGCCGGTCGTAGCCTTTCGCGATACCATCCTCCATCGGCGATTTAAGCACCGCGTCGCGTGCTGCCTGCGATGAATAGAGGACCGTCTGCTCTACCAGTGTCTGGCCACCCGTCGCGGTGAAGAGAGTCGTCACCAGCGTCTCGCCGCCGGTCCAGTCTTCATCGAAGGTTTCGTTATGGACGATGCGCGACGGCCGCTTGATCTCGCGGAAGACGCCGCTCATGCCCATGCTGGTGCCGTCCTTGTGCTTCCAGACATACCGCATCTTGCCTCCCGCTTTGAGCTCGACCTCGCAGACCGGCAGGGACCAGCCCTCGGGCCCATACATCCAGCGCTTGATCAGATCAGGTTTGGTGAACGCGTCGAAGACGAGATCGCGCGGCGCATCGAAGATCCTGGTCATCCGGATCTCCCGGTCGCTCAGCGCCGACACTTTGAGGCCGGCCGTTGTTCTGGGTGTTGCGGCATTCATGCGGAATCTCCTTCGAACTGACTACGCTTTCTTTGGCTGGCGGGCGTTGCCGCTTTTGCTTTTTTTCCTCGCCGCCTTGAGCTCGACCAGCAGCGCATCGAGCTGGCGGAACTGGCCTTCCCAGAAGCGGCGGTAATTTTCGAGCCACTCCTCCACCTCGGCGAAGGCCTTGCCTTCGATCCGGCACGGCCGCCTTTGCGCGTCGCGCCCGCGTGAGATGAGGCCCGCCTGCTCCAGCACCTTGAGATGTTTGGAGATCGCCGGCTGGCTCATCG
The DNA here is from genome assembly GCF_016595235.1 of Taklimakanibacter albus. GTDB lineage: Bacteria > Pseudomonadota > Alphaproteobacteria > Rhizobiales > Aestuariivirgaceae > Taklimakanibacter > Taklimakanibacter albus. Next base: position 477,114 of record NZ_JAENHL010000004.1, read on the forward strand.
AGAACGGCTCGGCGAGTTCCAGGACCGAGGCCTCGCCCAGCGCCAGACGGGCGAGAATGGCCCGACGCGTCGGATCGGCAAGGGCTGAAAAGGCGGCGTCGAGACGGCTGGCAGGCGTCATTCCATAACCAAGTGGTTCTATAACAATTTAGTTTTGGATGAAATCCGATACATCGTCAAGCCCCGTCGTGCCAAGGCCGCCCGATCGCGCTATCATGGTGCTCCGCCGTATCGGCGCTAAAAGGAGTGCATGCCATGACAGCCTTGAAAAAAGAGGATGTGCGGGCTGACTTTACCATCGACCAGCCCGTCGCCACCTACACCGCAGAGGACCACGAGACATGGCGGACCTTGTTCCGCCGCCAGGCCGAGATCCTCAAAGGCCGCGCCTGTGACGAATATCTCGACGGGCTCGAAGGCCTCGGCGTCGCCGCCGACGGCATTCCCGATTTCCGCAAGCTCAGCGAGGTTCTGACCAAGGCGACCGGCTGGTCGGTCGTCGCCGTTCCGGGCCTCGTGCCCGACGATGTCTTCTTCGACCATCTCGCCAATCGCCGCTTCCCCGCCACCTGGTGGATCAGGAAGCCCGAGCAGATGGATTATCTCGAGGAGCCAGACGTCTTCCACGACCTCTATGGCCATGTTCCCTTGCTGATGAATCCGGTGATGGCTGATTTCGTCGCCGAATATGGCAAGGGCGGCGTCAAGGCGCTGAAGCTCGGGGCGCTCCCCAATCTCGCGCGGCTCTATTGGTACACGGTCGAATTCGGCCTGATGGAGACGCCCAAGGGCATGCGCATCTACGGCGCCGGCATCATGTCGTCGAAGAGCGAATCCATCTATGCGCTCGAAAGCCCGAGCCCCAACCGCGTGCGCTTCGACCTCATGAGGGTGATGCGCACCCGCTACCGGATCGACACTTTCCAGAACACCTATTTCGTGATCCGTAGCTTCGAGGAGCTGTTCAAGGCGACGTCGCCCGACTTCACCCCGCTCTACAAGGCGCTGCAGAAACAGCCCGAGATCGGCGCCGGCGACATCGTCGAAGGCGACAAAGTCGTCCATCGCGGCACCCGCGAAGGCTGGGCTGAAACGCCCGACGCGTGACCCTCGCAGTACGGAACGGGAGACACTCTCCCGTTCCTTACAACGGCCAGAACAGCAGGATCAGCGGCACACCGACGAAGAGAACGATGAAGGAAAGCGGCAGGCCGAGCCGCCAATAATCGCCGAAGCGATACCCACCGGGGCCCATCACCAGCGTATTGCATTGATGCCCGATCGGGGTGAGGAAATCGCACCCCGCCCCGATCGCCACCGCCATCAGGAGCGGATCGGGGTTCATCTTGAGCGAGGTCGCGAGCGACACCGCGATCGGGGCCAGGATCAGCACCGTCGCCGCATTGTTGAGGAACGGCGTCACGCTCATGGCGATCAGGAGCAGGATCGCCACATAGCCCCAGCGCGGCAGGACGTCGGCGAGCAGCGATACGAGATGGGCGATCGTATCGGTGAGACCGGTCGACTGCGCCGCATCACTCACCGGAATGAGAGCGCCCAGCATGATCAGGATCGGCCAGTCGATGGCGTTATAGGCTTCACGCAAGGTGATCGAGCTGGCGAGGATGACGAGTGCCGCCGCGATGAAGAAACCCATGGCCACCGGAACCACGCCCAGCGCCACCGCCAGCATCGCCGCCGCCAGAATGGCGATCGGCAGATAGGTATTCCGCTTGCGCCCGAGCCCCAAGGGCCGTTCCGCCAGCGGCAGCAGCCCGAGTTCGCCCATGGTTTCCGCCATGAAACGCATATTGCCTTGCAGCACGATCGCATCGCCCGCTTTGAGGCGCACCAGGCCTAAACGGTGGGTGATGCGACTGCCGCGCCGGCTGACTGCCAGAAGATTGAGATCATGGCGGTCGAAGAGCTGGTTCTGCGATACCGATCGTCCGACCAGAGGTGATTCCGTGCCGACTACGGCCTCCATGACGCCGATCTCATCGGTGGCGTTTTCTTTGGTCGGCTGCTTGTCTTCTCGCGCCAGCAGCAGCTTGCCGACCGCCACCGCTCTCTCGAGCGCCGCCGGCTCGCCATGCAGAATGAGCATGTCGCCGGCGCGGATATTCATGGCTTTGCCGGGATTGGATTTGTGCAGGCCGCCGCGGATCAGCACCGCGACGTCGATCTCGTCCTCGGCGTGTTTTTCCAGTTCGGCGATCGACTGGCCGATCACGGGCGAATCCTCCGGGACCGTGACCTCGGTCGCATAGGCGTCGAGATTGAAGGCTGCCTCGATCGAGGCGGCGCCACGTCTGCCGGCCGGCAAGAGCCGATAGCCGAAAGCCAGAAAGGTGATGCCGGCCACCGTCAGGCCGATGCCGACCGGCGCGAAATCGAACATCTGGAATGGCGTGCCAAGCAGCTTCTCGCGTGCCTGCGAGACGATGATATTGGGTGACGTGCCGACCAGTGTGATGAGCCCGCCGAGGAGCGAGGCGAAGGACATCGGCATCAGCAGCACCGACGGTGAGGTTTCGCTGCGCCGCGCGAATTTGAAGGCGATGGGCAGAAACATCGCCAGCGTGCCGATATTCTTGATGAAGGCCGACAGCACCGCGATGCAGGAGGTCAGCGTCACGATCTGGGCGCGCGGCTTCGACAGGTCGAAGCTCGCATAACTCATTGCGAGCTCGACGATGCCCGAGCGCGAGACGGCGGCGCTCAGGATGAGGGCGCTCGCGACGATGATGACGATATCGCTGGAGAAGCCGGCAAACGCCTTCTCGGCCGGCACGATACCGACGATATATGCGGCAATCAGGGAAACAATGGCGACCAGGTCGTAGCGAAGCCTGCCCCAGGCGAACAGTGCCATCATGGCGAGTATGGTGCCCAGCGCCAGGATTTGCTGTTTGTCCATCAGCAGCTCAACTTTTGCCGATGGAACAAGTTCCCCAGGGAAGCGGGATTTTCTTCCTTACCATCAAACCTTGATGATCATCCGCAGCAGCACGACGCTCACCATGCCGATCAGGATGGTGACGATCATCGGCAATCTGAGGAAAGCGGCAACCGCGGTAATCGCCGCGGCAAGCGTCTCGGCGATGCCGGTGGCGATAATGGTCGGCGCGATGACTGCCATCAGGATCGCCGGCGGCAGCGCGTCGAAGGCGGCCTTGGTGCGCCCCTTCACCGTCACGTAGCGCATGAGGAACAGCCCGGCGATGCGCGTCGCATAGGTGGCGAGCGCCATGCCGAGAATGGCGAGGAAAGTGGAAAGATGCAGCGTCATGACGTGGCCTCCGCTTCCGTCTCTTCTTCTTCCGCATGAAGCAGCACGGCGACGAGGACGCCGGCGAGCCCGCCCAGAACGACAAACCAGGCGCCTGGAATGGTGAGCTTCGCGGCGGCCGCCACGACGGCGCTCGCGGCCAGGACGGCGCCGGTCTTGGGTCCCTTCCAGAAGCCCGCCAATATGCCGATGAACAAAGCCGAGAAGGCGAAATCGAACCCATAGGCGGCGGGGTCCTTGAACCACTCACCGGCAATCGCGCCAATGACGCTGCTCGCTGTCCAGGTCACCACCATGGGCGCGCCAAGGCCCAGATAATAGGGCATGGTCAGTGGCTGCGTCAGGGCCCGGCGTTCCGACAGCGCCCAGTTCTCATCCGCCATCATGTAAAGGAGCGGCGCCCGCCAGCCTTGCGGGATATCGCCCATATGGCGCGACAGCGAGGCGCCCATCAGCACATGGCGGACATTGACGATGAACGCGGTGACGGTGAGAAAAAACCATGGCGCCGGATCGCGCCACAGCTCGATGGCGATGATCTGCGCCGAGCCGGCAAAGACCGTGGCGCTCATCAGACCGGCCTCTAGCGGCGACAGTCCCTTGCTTGCCGCTTGCGTACCCCACAACAGGCCGATCACGGCGGCGGCAGCCAGGATGGGCAGGACATCGATAACGCCTTGCCGGAATTCGGCAGTGGTCTTGGACATGAATCTCTCCGAGGGAGCGCCTCTCTACCAATCGCGACGTAAGCCGTCTTGAAGGATTTTGCTCAAAGCATCGGGCCGAAAAGTGCGAAGCGGTTTTCGGATAACCCGATGCACAAAACAGAGGCTTAATTAAGCAGCGCGCGATATTGGCCGGGCGTCACGCCGAGCCTGGCCTTGAAGCTGCGCGTCAGATGCGCCTGATCGGCGAAGCCGCACTGAAGCGCAATATGGCTGGGGCTTTCCCCTGCCCTGAGCAATTCGCGCGCATGATGGACGCGCCGGTCGACGAGCCAGGCATGTGGCGTCAGACCCGTCGCCTTGCGGAACACCCGGATCAGATGCCAGGCGCTCAAGCCGACATGGGCGGCGAGGTCCTGGAAATCGGTGGCCTCGCTGAGATGCGCCAGCAGATAATCCTTGGTGCGCGCGATCGTATCGGGCTCCGCGCCTGCCGCGATGATCGACGGCAGGCCGCCACCGTAACGCTCCACCGCCGCCAGATAGAAGCCGATCAGCTTCTCATCGGCGAGGAGCGGCTGCGTGTTGTCTTCCAACGCCCGATGCGCGGCGCAGAACATCTGGGCGAGCTCGGGATCATGAGCGCCCGCAAGCCGGAAGCGCGGCGTCCCCACCGCCCGGCCGGTCGCCTCCCGCAGCACGGCGGTAAGGAAGTCCGGGCTCGGATAGGTCATCCGGTAGGAATAGCCATAGGTGTCGGGCGAGCCGTCATGCACCTCGTCCGGATTGATGAAGCAGATCGTGCCCGCCTCGCAGCGCACCTTCACCCCCTTATGCATATAGGAATGCACGCCATCGAGGGTCACGCCGATGACATAGGTCTCGTGTGTATGGGGCGGGAAGATATGCTTGCGGAAGGTGGCGGTGAAACAATCGAGATCGCCATGCCGCGACACCCGCCAGAAATAGGTCTCGTCGCCCGGGGAAAGGTTCTCGGGGCCGACGGAGTCGCGGGGCGATATCTGCAGCATCTCTCAAATATAGCATTCCGGCCTGTGGCCGCTTGAATAAAATTGCTCCCTGACATTGTCAGGCGAGACGCTTGACCCAGCGTCCAAGCGCCTCGACATAGGCGTTCAGCGTTTTGAGCGCCGTCACGTCGACGACATTGTCCGCCTCATCCAGAAGCCCGTCCTTGAACGCCACATAGGCCTCGGGCCGCCCCATCAGGGCCACACCCAACGAGGTGAGCACGGCGCGCAGATGCGCCTGCGCCACCGCGGTGCCGACCGTGCCGGCCGATGTGCCGATGACGGCCCCCGGCCGGTCAAGCCACACGCTGGTGCCATAAGGCCTCGATCCCCAGTCGATGGCGTTCTTCAAAGCGGCCGGAATGGAACGGTTATGCTCCGGGGTGACGAACAGCACCGCATCGGCGGCGGCGATTTCCTGCTTGAAGCGCGCGACAGCGGCCGGCAGCTCGGCCTCGTTGTCCTGATTGTAGAGCGGCAGGTCGGCGATGCTCAAAGGCCGGAATTCGAGATGCGGTACTGCGAGCTTGGCCAGCGCCCGGGCCAGCCGGCCATTGAGCGAGGCCTGGCGCAGCGATCCGTTGATGACGGCGACAGTCGGCATGTAAGTCTCCTCTTCCATGCCGGGAGAGATGAGGGTGATTGCCTCCGCCGCACCAGCGCCTTATCGTCCCCGCCTGTGAGCCCACGTCACACCCTGACAACCCCCAGATTGCCGCCACTCGAAGCGGTCCGGATGTTCGAGACCGTCGTTCGTCTCGGCTCGACGGTCGCCGCGGCGCACGAGCTGGGTCTCACCCATGGCGCGGTGAGCCGGCGTGTGCGGGCGCTCGAGGATAACTTGGGCGCGGCGCTCCTGTCGCGCGGGCGCGGCGGCCGGCTGGTGCCGACCGAAACCGGTGCGCGCTTTGCCGAGGCTGCAAATCATGCCTTCGCCCTCATCGCCGAAGCGGCGCAATCGGCCGGACGCGGCTCAGCGCGGCGCAAGGTCGTGCGCATCAACACCACGGCCTCTTTCGCGTCTCTATGGCTGATCCCGCGCCTCAAGCGCTTCCGCGCCCGCCATCCGGCTTTCGAGGCCTGGATATCGGAGAGCCAGTCGCTGATCGAGCCCGGCGCTCACTCTGCTATCGACGTCGCGATCAGGTCGGGCAATGGCCGGTGGCCTGGCGTCAAGGCCGAGAAGCTGATGGATGATGTCCTGATTGCGATTGCCGCGCCCTCGATCAAGCAGCGTTTGCGCAAGCCGGCCGATCTGGCGCGGGTCACGCTGTTGCATGACGAGGATCCCGCCATTTCCTGGTTGGATTTCACCGACAGGCTGGGCCTCGGAAGGCCGGACTGGGCGACGAGCGGTCCGCGCCTCGCCTCCACCTTGCTGCTGATTCAAGCGGCCCTGGCCGGTGACGGCGTCGCGTTGGTCCCGGAGCGGCTTGCTCAGACGCATCTCGCCAAGGCCGATCTGATCACGCCTTTCACGGTGAAACCGGCCCAACCGCTGACACATTGGCTGGTGCGGCCGCAACGGGCCCTGTCCTCACCGGCCATCCGTGCTTTCACCACGTGGCTGCGCGCCGAGGCTACAAACAAGACTTAGTGCGAAACGAGATCGCCTGATTAACAACCCTCACCCTGAGGTGCCCGGCGCAGCCGGGCCTCGAAGGGTTGGCAAGCGGCACGACCTCTGTCCCTGGATCATGCTTCGAGGCTCGCAGGCGCTCGCACCTCAGCATGAGGGTAAGTGACTAAGCGCCGACGCGGCGGAACCACTCGTCCTCGTCGATCACCTCGACACCGTGCTTCTGCGCATCCTTGAGCTTCGAGCCGGCGCCCGGACCCGCGACTAGGAGATCGGTCTTCTTCGACACCGAGCCCGCCACCTTGGCGCCGAGGCGTTCCGCCATGGCTTTCGCCTCTTCGCGCGTCATCTTCTCCAACGCGCCGGTGAAAACGACGGTTTTGCCGGAGACCGGGCTCTGCTGCACCGCTTCGAGCGGCGTCGGCGTCACCTGGGCCAGAAGCTTGTCGAAGACCTCGACATTATGCGGCTCGCCGAAGAAATCGACCACCGCCTCGGCGACGATCGGGCCAATGCCGTCATGCGACAGGAGCTCCTGATAGGCCTCTTCCTCCTTGCCTTTCGACGCGGCGCGCATCGCATCGCGCAGGGCTTCCGCCGTGCCATAAGCGCGCGCCAGCAGCCTGGCATTGGTCTCGCCGATATGCGGAATGCCGAGGCCGAAAATGAAACGGTCTATTCCGACGGTCCGGCGCGCATTGATCGCGGCGAAGAGATTGCTGGCACTCGTCTCGCCCCAGCCTTCGAGCTCGTCGACCTTAACCTTGCGCTCTTCGAGCGTGAAGATGTCGGGCGGTGATGTGATGAAGCCGAGCGCCAGGAATTCATCGATCACCTTGTCGCCCATGCCTTCGATATCGTAGGCGTTGCGCGACACGAAATGCTTGAGGCGCTCGGCGCGCTGGGCGGCGCAGATGAGACCGCCGGTGCAGCGCCGCACCGCATCGACCTTGCCGGTCTTCTCATTGACCTCACGCACCGCATGGCTGCCGCAGACCGGACAGCTCGTCGGAAACTCATAGGCCTTGGCGCCCTTGGGTCGCTTGTCTTCGACGAAACCCAAAACCTGCGGGATGACGTCGCCGGCGCGCTGCACGATCACCGTGTCGCCGATCCGGATGTCCTTGCGCTGGATCTCGTCTTCATTGTGGAGCGTCGCATTGGAAACGACAACGCCGCCGACGGTGACGGGCTTGAGCCGCGCCACCGGCGTCATGGCGCCGGTGCGCCCGACCTGGATGTCGATACCTTCGAGGATGGTCATCGCCTTCTCGGCGGTGAATTTATGCGCGAGACCCCAGCGCGGCGCCCGGCTGACGAAGCCCAGCCTTTGCTGCCAGTCGAGCCGGTTCACCTTGTAGACGACACCGTCGATGTCATAGCCGAGATTGGCCCGGTCGGCCTCGATCTTGTGGTATTGGGCGAGAAGCTCGTCCGCCGAATGGCAGAGCTTCATCAGCGGATTGACCGGGAAGCCCCAGCGCTTGAAGGCCTGGATGACGTCCCATTGCGTGTCGCCCGGAAGCTTCGACACTTCGCCCCATGTATAGGCGAAGAAACGCAACGGCCGGCTGGCGGTGATCGCCGGATCGAGCTGGCGCAAGGAGCCCGCCGCGGCATTGCGTGGATTGGCGAAGACCTTCTCGCCGGCTTGAATCTGTTTCTCATTCATCCGGGCGAAATCCTTGTGGGACATATAGATTTCGCCCCTGACCTCGAACACGTCGGGGAAGTCCTTGGCCTCGATATGATTGGGGATATCCTTCACGGTGCGGACATTGAGGGTGACGTTTTCACCCTCCGTGCCGTCGCCCCGCGTGGCGCCCTGCACCAGCTTGCCCTTCTCGTAGCGCAGCGACAGCGACAGGCCGTCGATCTTGGGCTCGGCCGTCACATCGATGGGCGCATCATCGGCGAGATTCAAAAACCGCCGGATGCGACCCAGATATTCGAGCACGTCCTCGTCGGAGAAACCGTTGCCGAGCGACAGCATAGCCACGCGATGGCGGATCTTGCCGAATTTGGACTGCGGCGACGAGCCCACCCGCTTCGAAGGTGAATCTTCACGAACCAGGTCGGGGAAACGCGCCTCGATCGCATCATTACGCAGGCGCAGCGCATCGTAGTCGGCGTCGGAAATCTCCGGCGCATCCTGGCCGTGATACCGCTCATCATGATGGGCGATCTCGGCGGCGAGCCGCTGTAATTCGCTGGCGGCGTCCTTCTGGGTCAGCTTGTCGACTGTCTTCTTTTCGGCGGTGGGCATGGGTCCGAGGCTCGTTCCTTTCGGAATCGAATAGAGCAAAACCCGCCAAAGTTGAAGACTTTGGCGGGAGTGATCGACTCTAGGATAGGTGGCTCAAGACCCTGATCCTGTCAGGATCAATTCTCCGGACCGCCGACGATCTGGCGCGCCGTCGCCTCGATGAGCTTGCGCACCCGCTCCGCTTCTTCGGCGGTCCAGGGGCCACGGCGCATATGGAGCGACTGCTTCAGCGTCCTGATCGCCTCGCGCACCGATTCCGGCGTCGAATGCATGGCGAAGGCCTGAGCGGCGAGATCCATGCGCGCCTGTATGCCTTTGAGGGCGACGCTGTTCTCTTCCAGGAACTGCCGGCCCGTTTCGGTCACCTGATAGAGCTTCTTGGTGCCTTCCCGCGCTTCCGCAACGACATAGTCCTGCTCTTCGAGCAGCGTGAGGGTCGGATAGACAGCACCCGGGCTCGGCGCGTAATTGCCGCCGAATTTCTCCTCGATGGCGCGGATGAGCTCATAGCCGTGCCGCGGCTTCTCGGCGATCAGCGCCAGGAGCACGAGCCTGAGATCGCCGTGACCGAACATGCGCGACCCCCGGCCGCCGAAGAAGCCGCCGCGCCCAAAACCTTCATCGTCGTCGCCAGGGCGCCTGCCCCGGCCCCAGCGCCCGCCAGGGGCGCAGTCGTGATGCCGGTCGTGCCGGCCCCGATGTTCATGATGACGTCCAAACATGAGATATACCTTTCGATAGTTTGTAAGACTGATAATCAAGATATATCTTAAGAGTCATTCTTACAAGTCCTGAACCGCAAAAATTCACCGCGCCCCTCTTGGGGAACGGAGCCAAATCATTGTTATTTCGATATTTTTTAGAAGAAAGAGTCGTTAAATTCAGCCAAACTCGACGCCAATAACACTATTTCGGAACTGGCCGGCCTGCCTCGTCGAACAGATGGTATTCCTGGGCCTTGGGGGCGAGCGCGATTTCGGCGCCAGCGGCAAAGACCGACTTGCCGGGCTGGCGGACGACGACCGGCGCTTCGGCGCCGATATCGGCATAGATGAACGTGTCGGCGCCGAGATTCTCCGAATAGACGACCTTGCCCGACCAGACGCCGCCTGCACTGACGATGTCGAGATGCTCGGCCCTGACGCCCACCGTATGGGCCTTGAATTTCTCGGCGTGCCGGCCGGTGAAGAAATTCATCCGCGGCGAGCCGATGAAGCCCGCCACGAATTGCGACTGCGGGCGCTCATAGAGTTCGAGCGGCGTCCCCACCTGCTCCACTCTGCCGTCCTTCAGCACAACGATGCGCTGGGCCATGGTCATCGCCTCGACCTGGTCATGCGTCACATAGATCATGGTCGTGTTGGGAAGCTGGAGCTTGAGCTGGGCGATCTCCATGCGCATGCGCACCCTGAGCGCCGCATCGAGATTGGACAATGGCTCGTCGAACAGGAACACCTTGGGGTCGCGCACGATGGCGCGGCCGATGGCGACACGCTGGCGCTGGCCGCCGGAAAGCTGCGCCGGCAGGCGGTCGAGATAGGGCGTGAGCTGCAGCTTCTCCGCCGCCGCCTCCACTTTGCGCCTGATCTCGTCCTTGGCCAGACCCTGCATCTTCAACGAGAAGGCCATGTTGCCGAACACATCCATATGCGGATAGAGCGCATAATTCTGGAACACCATGGCGATGCCGCGCTGCGCCGGCTCGACATCGTCGATGACCTGGCCGTCGATCTCGATCGAGCCGGAGCTCGCCGCCTCGAGCCCCGAGATGCAGCGCAGCAAGGTCGACTTGCCGCAGCCCGACGGGCCGACGAAAACCACGAACTCGCCCGTGCGGATATCGAGATTGATGTCCTTCAGCACGTCGACCGCGCCGAAATGCTTGTGGAGTTTGCTGATCTTGAGATTGGACATGTTTCTCATCCCATCTGCTTGCGACTGTCATGCACGATGTGGCCTTGCGCGATGGTGAGGACGCATTGCCCCTCCCCTTGCTCGACCAATGCGCGCTCGACATTTCCGTCCGCCACGTCGATGGCGAAAAATGCGAGATCGGCCGGCCCGCCGGCGACGAGTGCGCCATACCCCTTCTCCGCCATGCCGAGCGCCCGGGCGCCGCCGCGTGTCGCCGCCTGCATCACGCGTCGCCACAGATCGTTTTCGCGATACCCCTGATCATGTGCGATCCGGGCCAGGGCCTTCACATCCGCCATCAGGTCGAGCGACGGCGTCGAGGCCAGTGAATCGGTGCCGACCGCGATGTCATGGCCTTCCGCGAGATAGGCCGCGACCGGCGCTTCGGCGAGGCCGATCACCGCATTGGAGCGCGGACAGAGCGCCACGCGTGTATTGCGCTCGCGCAGGAGATCGCGCTGGCATCTGTCGAAATAGACGCCATGGGCGATATGCGTGCATTCGCCGAGCAGTCCCACGCTGTCGGCATAGGCCGCCGTCTTGAGGCCCGAGCCCTTCTGCTGCACCAGGTGATACTCATCGCGCAGATCGCCATAGATGAACAGGACCGCCGGATCACCGGTGAGATAGAACGCCTCTTCGAGCGCCGATTCCCCCAGATGCGTATGGAGCCGCAGATCGCGTGACCGGGCGAGCTCGACCAGGTCGCCAACGACCGAAGGGTCGAGATTATAGGGCGCGTGCGGCGAGATGCCGGTGGCGATCGTCGCCCTGTCATCGAGCCAGTTGATCAGTTCCGCGCGTCCGCCATTCGCCCAGGAGCGCGTCGTCTCGGCGATGACCTCGAGATATTCGATGCCGCTCGCCTGCGCCGCGGCGATGGCGCCGCGCGCTTCATCGCTGGTGATGATCTCCGAGAATACCGTCGTCCCGCTGGCCAGACCGAGCTTGGCACCGCGCGCTGCCGCCTTGCCCCATTCCGAGGCGTCGCGGTCAGTATGATAATGCGCCTCGAAAGCGACGCTCCAATCCTCGAAGCCGCGATACTGTCCGCGCCCCAGCGCGTCGAAGCCGGTATATTGCAGATGCGTATGGGCGTTGACGAGACCGGGCGTGATGACGCCTTTGGTCCAGTCGATCTTCTCATCGCGCAGATGGCCCGGCAGCTGCGCCGCAGGGCCGACAAAGGCAATGCGGCCCGCTTCGATTGCCACCACCGCATCACGCAAAGGCGCGGAAGCGACCGGAACAACCCAGTCGGCGCCATAGATCTTACTTACCACTGCCGGCTCCAAATCCAGCGGCGAGCGAGCGCTGCGCCACCATGAACACCAGGAGCACCGGAATGAGCGACACGAGCGCGGCCGCGGCCTGGCCTTGTAGATTGACCTCCTCGCGCGTCGACAGCGTCGTTGCCGCGAGGGTGAGCGTATAAACCTGCGGATTGCCTTGCAGGAGCGTCGCCGCCATCAGGAGGTCGCCGAAGGTCCACACGAAGACGAGCGCCACGACCGAAGCGAGCGCTGGGCGCGACATCGGAATGGCGATGTACCAGAAGATCTTGAGGACGCGCGCACCGTCGAGGGCGGCGGCTTCGAGCAGCTCCGTCGTCAGCGCCTGGCGGAAGAAAGTGTGGATGAGATAGATCGCGAAAGGCAGGCTCGCCACCCCGGCGATGATGCCGGCGACCACGATATTGTTCACCAGCCGCGCATTCGCCAGCATCACGAAGACCGGGATCAGCCAGGCGACCATCGGAATGGCGTAGCTGGCGACCAGCAGCACATTGAGCCCGCGCGCCACGCGACCCTGATGAATACGGAACCAGAAGGCGCCGGCAAGCGCCGTCGAGGCGCAGACGATGCAGGCGATCACCGCCACGATCAGTGAAACGACAAGCGCCTGGCCGAGACCGGCTTGCGTCCACGCCCCCACGATATTGTCGAGGGTGAAGGAGCGCGGCAGCCCGCCGGGGCTCATCATGTAGTCCTGGCGCGTGCGGATCGCGGTGCCGATGAGGAACAGCAGCGGCAGGATGAAGGCAAGGCTGATCAGCGCCATGATGCCGGTGCGGAACTTGCTCGTGCTGCCCGCTTTCATGTGCGCCTCCGCTTGAAGCAGGTCTCGATCAGCGCCCGCGCCCCGTAGCCCAGCGCCGGAAACAGGACGATGGCGCCCACCAGCGCGATCGACTGCGCCGCAGCCGTCCCGTAGAAGCCGAAGCGCATGAATTGCTGATAGATGAAGAAATCCATGGTGGCGCTGGAGAGGCCCGGCCCGCCGCCGGTCAGCACATAGATCCAGCCGAACATGAAGAGGAAGATGCAGACGAGCTGGAACATCGCCCACAGGAACACCGTGCCGCGCACGCTCGGCACCGCGATATGCCAGAACTCGCTCCAGAAGCGGGCGCCGTCGAGCCGCGCCGCCTCGAAGATATTCTGCGGCACCGCCGCGAAGGCGGCCGAGAAGATGAGGACGCCGGTGCCGAAGCTCGCCCACAGAACGAGGAAGATGACGACCGGCTTCACATACGTAATGTCGGTGAGCCAGGGATGGGCGAGAAAGCCTAGGCCGCTGGTTTCCAGCACCGCATTCACCGGCCCATCGGTGGCGAGCAGCGTGCGGAAGACGAGCCCGACAATGGCGGGCGACATCACCGCGGGCAGGAAATAGATGGAACGGAAGAGACCTGGCCGCCACACGCCTTCGCGCAGTGCGAAGGCGACGACCAGCGGCGCGATCACCCAGAGCGGCAGTCCCAGCAGATAGAAGAGCTGGTTGCCGATGACCTGCCAGAATTCCGGGTCGGCGAGCAGATGCTCGTAGTTCTTGAAACCGATGAAGGTCGAGACGCTGCCCGGCTGCCAGTCATAGAGCGAGCGGTAGGCGACATAGACCAAGGGCAGGAAGAGGACGAGCGTTTCGAGCACGATCGCCGGAACGAGAAGCACAAGCCCCCCATCGAGCGCACGCCGCCATCCCCTCCTCTTCACTGCCTGCATGGTGGATCAGTTGGTCTTGGCGAAGGCCGAGTTTGCGCTCTCCATGAACTGCTGCACCGTCATCGTGCCGCCCATGAGCGGCGCCGCATTGCGCTCCATCACCGCCAGGACCGGCAGCGGGAAGGCGGCGAAGCCGGTATGGTTCTCGGGGTTGGCGAGCAGCGCCAGATAGGCGGCCTGCATGTCGTTCTGCGCCTGCGCCTGGAAGCCGGAAATATTGGACGGCACGCCGATCGCGGCCCAAAGCTTCTCCTGCGATTCCTTGCTGGCGATGAAGTTGACGAAGGCGGCGGAGGCTTCCGGGCTCTTCGTCCATTTGGTGACGCCCCAGCCGGCTTCGGCGCCAGCATCGACAAGATTCTTGTGCTTCGACGCCGGCACTTGCGGCAGCGCCATCGCCATCGTTTCCGGCTGGTCCTTCACCAGCTGCATGGCGCGGCTCAGCGCACCATTGACCAGCATGGCCGCGCCGCCCGTGGCATATTGCACATTCGTATCGTCGAACATGTTGCGCCCCAGCGCCTTGTCGTCGCCGAAGCAGCCGGCGGTCTTCATGTCCATGATGTAGTTGACGGCATCGGTGAACAGCTTGTCGTCGAGCTTGAGCTCGCCCTTGACCCATTTGGCGAGCGTCGGCTTGTCCATCATCTGGCTGGTGATCATGTAGAGATAGGTCTCGAACAGATATCCGTCCTTCCAGCCCGACGCCATCGGCTGGATGCCCTTCTCGGTCAGCGCCTTGCAGGTGGCGAGCATCGAATCCCAGCTGGCGAGCGCCGTCGCCGGATCGATCCCGGCCTTGGCGAAGATGGCGCGGTTGACCAGCATCACATAGCCATAGGAACCGGTCGGCAGGATGTAGAGATTGCCGTCGGCCGAATAATTCTCGTCCAGATATTTGATCTCTTTGCGCAAGGCCGGATCGATCGCGTCCTGCAGCGGATAGAGACCATTCTTGTAGCTGTAGGCCTGTGCCGAGCCATACATGGTGATGACATCGGGCCCGCTCTGCGCCACGACCGAATTGCGCACCTGGTCGAAATAGGTGCCATACGGCATGTCGATGATCTTCACCGTGATCTGCGGATGGGCCTTCTGGAAGTCGGCGGCGATCGCGTTATAGGCCTCCACCCCCTTCTCATAATTGCCGGGCAGGAACGACCACACGGTCAGCTCCGCCTTGGCCTCGGGGATCGGGCCGGTCTTGAGCTTGTCGCTCGCCGCCTGTTCCTCGCCACACGCCGCGAGCGCGAACAATGCCGTGGCCAGCGCCACGCCTGAAACGCCCTTGCGCAACCACTTCGAAACACCCATCGTCATAATCACCAGCTCCGTATTGCCGTTGCCAATTTTTCTGTCATCGGTTCGATCACGCCGCCTTCATGGCCGAGCCTGATCAATGCCACGTCACGTTCCGCCGCGTCCGAAATCGGATAGAGACCAGGCGCCTTGGGCGCCGCATCGCCCGCCAGCTCCTCGACCGCGATCGCCTGCAGCGCCAGCGACAGGTCCATCACCTCGATCGGGTTGCCTTCGCCGCCCGAGCAGTTGATGCAATGTCCATCGACCATCACCCGGATACGGGCGCCGCCGGGGAGCGTGTATTCCACGACGCCCTGACGCACATCCTTGTCAGCCTTGAGCGAGCGCAGATACTCCATCGGCAGCTCGAAATCACCGCCGCCCGCGGTGCACAGGAAGGCGCCATCGGGCAATTTCCGCACATGGTCTTCCGTTATCACGCCCGCGATGCCGGTCGAGGCGAAGACGACTTCCGTATTCGGCGCGGCGAGCGCCACGCTCTTGACCGCATAGCCGTCATGGATCGCCTGCAGCGCCTTCACCGGATCGAGCTCGGCGACCGTTATGCGGGCGCCCAGAGCCGCGGCATGAATGGCGACGCCTTTGCCCACCCAGCCATAGCCGATGACCAGTACCTCGCGTCCCGCGAGCTGGAGATTCGTCATGTCGAGAAAAGCCATCACGCAGGATTGCCCGGTCCCATAGACATTGTCGAAGAGATATTTCATGCGCGAATCATTGACCGCGATGACGGGAATGCGCAACGCGCCCTCCTCATGCATGGCGCGCAGCGGACGTATGCCGCTGGTGGTCTCTTCCGCAGCGCCTATCATACCTGCAACAAGATCGGGGAATTCGCGATGCGCCAACCGGATGAGGCTGGCGCCGTCATCGATCAGGATATCAGGCTTCGTCTTCAGGAAATCGCGGGCCAGCTCGAGATCACGCGCCGCCGTGGCGCCGGCCTCGGCGAAAACCGCGAGACCTTGCGCCCTGAGCGCATGGACGACCCGCGCCTCGGTCGAGCTGCCACCACAATAGACGCTGACCTGGGCGCCCGCCTGTTTCAGCGCCAGAGCGAGATTGGCGGTCTTGGGCTCGAGCACCAGCGAGACGCCGACCTTCTTGCCATGCAGACGCCCGCCGGCGGCGAGACGCGCCGCAATCGTGTTGAGCACCGGCATGCCGCGCCCGGCCCAGGCGATGCGCTCCGCCCCTTCTTGAGCGAGATTGGCTGTCGTCACTTGGGCATTCCTTCTATCCACTGGGCGATATCGTCTTCCTGCTCGGAGCGCGCCTCGCTCAAGGAGATCCCCATGCTTTTGAGCTTCGCCGCTGCGATCGCGTCGTCGAGCGCCTTCGGAATGATATGGACACCGGGTGCAAGCTTGGCGGAGACGAGGTGATGGGCGCCCAAGCCCTGCACCGCAAAGGTGAGGTCCATGATTTCGACCGGATGGCCGCTGCCGCCGGCGATATTGACCAGCGCGCCGCCCGAAAGGACATGCAGGTCGCGCTCCTGCACGCGGAAGGTGGTAATGCCGGGCCGCGTCTCTTTGCGGTCATTGGTCAGGCCCGCCAGCACGTCGACATCGATCTCGAGATCATGATGGCCGGCATTGGCGAGGAGGACATCGTGATCGAGATGGGCGAATTCGCTCATGCCGACGGCGCGCATGCCGCCCGTCGCCGCGATCACCATGGTGGCCCCCGGCAGCATGTCGGCGGCGGTGCCGACCTTGTGGCCGTCCATATGGGCTTCCAGCGCCCGCACCGGATCGGTCTCGACGACACGCGTATGGGCGCCCATCGCCTTGGCATAAAGGGCGATGCCACGGCCGACATAACCATAGCCGATCACCGCTACGCGGGCGCCGGCGATCTGCCGGTTGGTGAGGCGCAAAATCGCCTGCAGCGTCGTTTGCCCCGTCGCATAGCGGTTGTCGAAAAGATGTTTGCAGCGCGCGTCATTGGCAGTGAGCGCGGCGAAAGGCAGCTTGCCCGCCGCGCGCAACGCATGGAGCCGCGCCGTGCCGGTCGTCGTCTCTTCGGAGACGCCTTTGAGATTGGCATAGAGCTTGGGCCGGAACTTGCCCATCCGCAGGGTGAGCTCGGCGCCGTCATCGATGATATAATGCGGGGCCCAATCGGCGGCGGCGAGAAGCTCGCGCTCCCAGCTCGCATGATCGCCATCGGGCGCCGAGACGACGGTGAGGCCGCGGGCCTTCAGGGCCTCGACCACCGGCCCTCTCGTTGTGCGCGGATTGCTGCCCGCCACGACCACTTCAGCGCCGGCATCGGCCAGCACGGTGGCGAGAAAGGCGGTCTTGGCCTCGAGATGCACGACGACGGCGATGCGGGCGCCCTTGAGCGCCCCGTCTGATAGAGTCTCGCGCACGAAGCCGTTGAGCACCGGCGAATGGCGGCTCACCCATTCGATCTGGGCCTGCCCGATCTCGACATCACTTTTGTCGGTCGCCACCTGCGTCATACCCCTCGATTGCCCCCGAATCCGCCTTTGCCCCCGCCGAAGTGACGGTTTATGGCTTATCTAAGCGCTTAGCTTCTGCTATTGTCAATGTATCTTTGAAATGTCCGGGAGCGCTATGCACAAGCAGGAGGCGATTAGCCATGGCTGATAGAGCCCGCCGTCCTACCCTTGCCGATGTCGCCCGGCTCGCCGGTACGTCGACCGCGGTGGTGAGCTATGTGCTCAATGACGGCCCCCGCGCCGTGGCGCCCCAGACCAAGGCCAAGGTCGAGCAGGCCATCGCCGAGCTCGGCTATCGGCGCAATCCGCTCGCCAGCGCTTTGATGGCCGGCCGCTCCAATCTCGTCGGGCTCCTGGTGCCCGATTCCTCCAACGCCTTCTTCAGCGAGCTGGCACGCGAATTCGAGCGCGAGGGCAAAGCGCGGGGCTTCCTCACCCTCATCGGCAACACGGCTTACGACCCGGCGGTCGAGCTCGATTATGAGCGCGCTTTCGCCGATCTGCGCCCGCGCGGCATTTTCGTCACCAGCATCACCGGCGATGCCGAAAGCCTCGATGGCTGCCCGCGCATCTATGTCCATTCGGCACCCGCCGGCGCCTCCGATCCGTGTGTGCTTTTCGACGATGTCGGCGGCGGCATCGCCGCAACCCGTCATCTGATCGGGCAAGGTTATGAGGACATCCATTGCATCGCCGGGCCCGATGATTTCGGCCCTTCCGGCAAACGTGAGCGCGGCTGGCAAAAGGCCATGAGCGAAGCCGGTCTCACGACGGAAGGCCGGCTCCATCGTGTGTCCTTCGAAAGGCTGGGCGCCGAAAACGCGCTGCGCCCCTTGCTGGCGAAGCCTGGACGTCCCCGCGCGATCTTCGCCACCACCGACGAGCAGGCACTGGCCGCCCTGCGCGCCGCCGCCGAAGCACGGCTCACCGTGCCGAAGGATATCGCGATCGTCGGCTTCGACGGCATCCGCGAGGCGCTTAATGGCAGCAGCCGCCTCACCACTTTCGCGCTGCCGCTCGCCGAGCTGGCGCGGCGCGCCTTCGAGGTGCTCGACGGCTGGAATGCGGCCGACAATCCCTCGCATATCATTGCGGGGGCCCTGCAGCGCGGCGAGACGTCCTGATCAGCCGAGCGTGGCGATCCCGTCGAGAAACACTTCGACCACGCGATCATAGTCGGCGGCGACGCAAACGCGGGTCTTCTGGCCGTTGCGCGGCTTGAGCACCGTCTGGCCGAGCTTCTCGCCATCGAGCCCCACTTCGACATCACCTTCTTCGATGCGGAAGAGCTCGGGCCGGAGTGCGGCGATGACGGTCGCAGGGTCATGCAGGCTGCAGCCTTTGGCGCCGCGCCCCAGATAGACGTCGATATAGAAATCCGAGATCGCCGCGAGAAACCCGCCGAATTTCGGCGCCCGCCTGGCGAGTGCGGCGAAATTCTCCTTCGTCACCGAGGTTCGGTCGGTGACATCGAGACCGACCAGAAGGATCTCGGCGCCGGAATTGAACACGATCTGCGCCGCATCGGGATCGTTATAGATATTCGCTTCGGCGAAGGGCGTCACATTTCCGCGCGCATGGACGACGCCGCCCATGATGACGATCCGCGCGACATTCTTCGCAAACTCGGGATCGCGCTCGATCGCCGCGGCGATATTGGTCAACGGCCCGATCGGGAACACCACCAATTCGCCCTTGTGTCGCTTGGCCTGGTCGATGAGGAAATCGACCGCCGGACTGTCGACCGCGCGGCCTTTGGGAGCTGGCGCCGGCAAGGCGCCGAAGCCCTGCTCGCCATGAATCCAGTGCACCGGCTCCCAGTGCCGTCCGCGCAACGGCTTGGGCAATCCCTGCGCCACCGGGATCGGACGGTCGAGCATCTCGACCAGATGCAGCGCATTACGCGTCCCCATCTCGACCGGAATGTTCCCATAGACGGAGGTCAGGCCGATGAGCTCGATCTCCGGACAGGACGCCGCGTAAAAAATCGCCATCGCATCGTCGACGCCCGGATCCGTATCGATAATCGCTTTCATTTCAAGCCCCATCACTGCTCAGGGCTTCATACATGACCTTTCCACGAGCACAAGATACTCCCTTGGCTTCGCCCCGCCCGCCGGACATAGTGCCCTCCATGCCCTTGCGCCCCAGCGTCTACGCCTTCGATTTCGGCGGCTTCAGGATCGCCACCCTGCTCGATGCGACGGATATCCGTGGTGGACTTGCCGAGAGCTTCGCCTTGGGTGAGCCGGAAGACCGCGTGCGTGCGCTGGCGGTGGCGAATTTCATCGATCCCGACCGCTTCGAGCATCCCTTCATTCCGGTCTTCGTCGACACGGGCAAGGTGAAGCTCCTGTTCGACACTGGTCTCGGTGAACCCGAAAGCGCCCTTCTCCACGGCCTCAGCCAGCTGGGTGTGGCGGCGGAGGAGATCGACATCGTGGTCCTCACCCATGGCCATCCCGATCACATTGGCGGCCTGATGACGGATGGCGCGCCGACCTTCTCGCGCGCGCGTTACGTGTTTGGCGCGGCGGCATTCGAGTTCTGGCGGCGCGGCGAAAATGTGCGGGCGGCGCGCCGCGCCAATCGCGAGCTGTTCCTGCGTAATTGCGCGCCCCTCGCCGACCGCGCGACCTTCGTCAATCCGGGCGACGAGATCCTACCCGGCATTACGGCGGTCGACGCCGCCGGTCATTCACCGGGCCTCCTCGCCTGGCGGATAGAAAGTGCGGACAGACGCCTGTTGATCTGGTCGGACACGTGCCTCCATTACATCGTGTCCTTGCAGCGGCCGGACTGGCGGGCGAATGTCGATGACGACAAGGAAGAGGCGGCGCGCGCGCGTCGGCGTCTCCTCACCTCGGCAGCCGAAGAGCGGGTCGTCATCGCCGGCTATCACATGCCTTTTCCCGGCCTCGGCTTTGTCGAGCGCACAGGCGACACTTTCCGCTGGGTGCCGGTCAGCTACCAGCTGAATCTGTGACTCTCATCAAAATCCGCCCGCCCGGCAAGCCGAACGGGCGGCGATCGCGATCGTCAGCCGATATAGGCCGGCACGATCACGATCTCTTCCTTCTTCGCCGGCTCGCCGACAGGCGGCAGTTGCAGCACCGTGGCGCGCTGTCCCTTGCGCAGATGCGTCACCAGCACGATCTTGCCGTCGGGAAACTCGAGCGCATCGTGAAAGGCATGCGGTTGATCCATATTGATCTGGGTGAACCGGGCGACTTTGCCGTCAAGTTCCGCATACTCCACACCGAGGCCGCCGAGCGTGGCGTGATTGCTTTCCACGCCATTCTCGAAAGCAAGTTCCGTACCCGGACGAAGACACGCGGCCACATCGGCGTGATCGACGCCACAGAAGCCATGCGTAGCCGAGCCGTCGAAGGCAGACGTTACCAGCTTGTCACCGACTTTCGCGGGACGAGAGGCGACGTGATGCAGACTATAATCGCACATCAGGGAATCTCCTCTACTGTGAACAGCCAGGATGGTTGTCCTGATCAAAGGCAGCACATCAAGGCGGCCATCCTGTGTCCGCAACATTACGGCTCAAGGTCGTAATGTCTCCGTAGCGCTTCGCGCAAATCATGCTGCTAATTTGGGAAGCATTGAAGATATGGGTTGAGACGGCGCTTTGTTCCAGCGCGATCACGGCAATTCAGACATGTGATCTCGAAATGTTTTGATCAGGAACTGGCGCGGAGCAGCTGGTCAGCCTGGGCGCGGGCTTCTTCCGTCACTTTGGCGCCGGACAGCATGCGGGCGATTTCCTCGCGCCGGCTCGCGGCACTCAGATCCTGTACGCGCGTCACCATGCGTTTCTTGCCGACCTCTTCCATCTTGCTGATCAGCATGTGCTGGCCGGCCAGTGCGGCGACCTGCGGCGAATGCGTCACCGCCAGAACCTGGAGTCCCTTGGCCAGGCGCGCCAGCCTGACGCCGATTGCATCGGCGACCGCGCCACCGACGCCGGTATCGATTTCGTCGAAGACCAAAGTGGGCGCCGATCCTTTGGCGGCCAGGATGACCTTGAGCGCCAGCATGAAGCGCGCCAGCTCGCCGCCCGAGGCGACTTTCATGAGGGGCGATAGAGGCGTGCCCGGATTGGCGGCGACGAGGAACTCCACCTTGTCGAAACCATGGCTCCCGCCCCGCCCGCGATCGGCTTCGACGCGCGTCTCGAAACGGGCTTTATCGAGCTTCAAAGGCGCCAGTTCCTTCACCACCGCATCGTCGAGCTTGCGCGCCACCTTCTTGCGCTTGTCGCTCAGTTTCGACGCCGCCTCGTCGAAGGCATCGCCATGCGCCCTATAGGCTGCCTCGAGCCGCGCCAGCTCGACGCCGCCATCGGCGATCGCCTGGAGGTCGCCTTCCATCTTCTCGCGGACAGCCGCAAGAGCATCGACCGTACATTTGTATTTGCGCGCCGCGGCGCGTAGCGCGAAGAGCCGTTCCTCCGACTCTTCCAGTTCACGCGGATTGAAGGCGAAGGAGCGCAGGGCTTCCGCCGAGGCGCGATGCGCCTCCCCCATTTCCTGCAGCACCCGGTCGAGTGCCTCACAGATGCGGTCGAGCCGGCCCTGCGCCTGGTCCTTGCGCCGTTCGAGCTTGCGCAGCGCCGCATTGAGCCGCGCCTCGACGGCGCCGTCGCCATTGAGCGCGTCTTCGGCATCGCTCAGCGCGCTGGCGAACTGCTCGGCATTCATCATCAGCTGACGCTTCTCGGCAAGCCGCGTTTCCTCTTCCGGCTGCGGATCGAGCTTGCGCAGCTCATCCGCCGCATGGGTCAGATACTCGCGCTCGGCTTCCGAGCGGGCGAGCCGCGCTTTGTGTTCGGCAAGCTGTGTTTCCGCCGCGCTCAGCGTCTCCCACAGATCGCGCACCTTCTCCGCTTCGGCATCGAGCCCGCCAAAGGCGTCGAGCAGCCGCCGGTGATTGGCGGAATTGACCAGCGCCCGGTCGTCATGCTGGCCATGAATCTCGGTCAGCGTGCCGGCGATCTGGCGCAGCAGATTGAGACTGACCGGCTGGTCGTTGACGCTGGCGCGGCTCGGACCGTCGGCATTCTGGATGCGGCGGATGACGAGTTCGCCCTCGGCCTCGATATCCTGCGCCGCGAGAAGGTCGAAGGCGGCATGCGCCTTGGGCAGCGAGAAGGCAGCGGTGACGACGCCTTTCTCGGCGCCGTTGCGCACCAGGCTGCTGTCGCCGCGGGCGCCCAGCGCCAGCCCCAGCGCGTCGAGGAGGATGGATTTGCCCGCCCCCGTCTCACCGGTGAGCACGGTAAGGCCGCGCTCGAGCGTGAGGTCGAGCTTTTCGATGAGGACGATGTCGCGGATGGAAAGCGCCGTCAGCATGGCGCCCTTATAGCTGAGTCTCAGAGAATGAAGTAGAGCATCGGCCCGAGAAGTGCGCGCGGTTCTCGGGCAAGCCGATGCGCAAAATCAAAGAGATAGAGCGCCGTAGCGAGTGCAACGAAGCGCCCGGCGCTCTAGAACGGATTGACCGAGCTCACGGCCTTGCTGATCCACGATTCCTTGTTCTCGGCCGGCAGGATGCCGTCATTCTGCAGGAGCGCATAGGCGTCCTGGTACCACTGGCTCTTCGGATAGTTATAGCCGAGCACGGCCGCGGCGGTCTGCGCTTCCGATTTGACGCCGAGGGCAAGATAGCCTTCGGTCAGGCGGTAGAGCGCTTCCGGCGTGTGCGAGGTGTTCTGATATTCGGTGATCACCCGCTTGAAGCGGTTGATGCCGGCCAGATAGGAGCCCTTCTTCAGGTAATAGCGGCCGACTTCCATTTCCTTGCCGGCGAGATGGTCGCGCGCCAGCGTCGCCTTGGCGGCGGCGTCCTGCGCATAGGCGGTGCCCGGATAGCGCCGGCTCACCTCTTCCAGCGAGGCGAGCGCCTTTTGGGTATTGGTCTGGTCGCGGCGGACATCGATGATCTGCTCGTAATTGCTGAGCGCGATCAGATAATAGGCGTAAGCCGCATCCTTGTGGCCCGGATGCAGCGTCAGGAAGCGTTGTGCCGCATTGATCGCCTCGTCATAGGCGTTGCGCTGATATTGCGCATAGGCCTGCATCAGCTGCGCCTTGGTGGCCCAGGCCGAATAAGGATGCTGGCGCTCGACCTCGGCGAAAGTCTTGGCGGCGGTGCGGTACTCGCCCGACTGCATCTGCTCGAGGCCCTTATTATAGAGCGGGCCGACAGGCTCGGACTGCTCGGGTGTCGCCATGTCGGGCGCGATGCCGTCGCCGGAGCCGGACGAGGCCGCCTGCGTCGAGGTCGACGACCCGCGGTCGAGCAGATTGGACATGCTGGAACAGGCGCTGAGAGCCAGCGCGACGGCAACGACGGAGCCAAGGCGCAAGCCCGTTGCAAACCGAACGCCAGTCCTGAACAGAAGAGTCAACCGTCGAATTCCCGCTTGAGATATCAGATGGGGCCGCCTTTTACCCCTCCATAAACAGGGATTCCAGCTGCCCATCTCACTTAGATGCAGAAAACCCGGCGGAAGTGTGACCGCCGGGCTTTTTGTCAACTGCTATAGTAACTTAAGCCTAGTTGGCTTGGCGGCGCAGAAACGCCGGAATCTCAAGCTGATCATCGTCATAGGCCGGCTGCGCGGCGCTCGTCACCGGCATCTGGGCAACCTGCGGGCGCTGTGCTTCGGGCTGTATGCGCGGCTCCTGGCGGGCCTGCGGAGCGGGCTCGCCTGCCGGCATGTCGCCCTTGCGGGAGAGGCCCACACCGGCCAGGCGCTCGAACAGGCCGCGCTTCTTCTTGGCGGCATGCTCGGCGATGTTCTCGATGCGGTTCTGCTGCGCGGCGATCTGGCGTTGCGCGATGGGCGGGAAGTCCTCAGGCGCCGGCATGCGGGGAGCCGCCTGCTGGGCGCGCGCCTGGTGCACCGCCTGCTGCATCGTCGCTACGTCCTCGTGGTGGTCGTCTTCGACGTCGGCTTCAGCATGCTGCATGGGCTGCGCTTGCGGCAGCGGCTGCGGCGGGGCGACACGTCTCACCTGCGGCGCCGGAGCGGCGGGCGCCATCTGGATCGGCGTCGGCTTCTTCACCGGGATCGGCTGCTTGCCCGTATAGCCGAAGACCGGACGGGAGGGAGCTTCCTGCTCTTCGGCCGCCTCATCGCCCAGATGCTCGGCCTGCTCGATGGCAAGGCCGGTGGCCACGACCGAGACGCGCATCGTGCCTTCGAGCGAGTCGTCGAACGTGGCGCCGAGGATGATGTTGGCTTCCGAATCCACTTCCTCGCGGATGCGGGTGGCGGCCTCGTCGACTTCGTAAAGGGTGAGATCGGGTCCGCCGGTGATCGAGATCAGGAGGCCGCGGGCGCCGCGCATCGACACGTCGTCGAGGAGCGGGTTGGAGATCGCCGCTTCGGCTGCTTCGATGGCGCGCTTCTCGCCGGAAGCCTCGCCGGTGCCCATCATCGCCTTGCCCATCTCGCTCATGATCGCGCGGACGTCGGCGAAGTCGAGATTGATGAGGCCTTCCTTGGTCATCAGCTCGGTGATCGAGGCGACGCCGGAATAGAGGACCTGGTCGGCCATGGCAAAGGCGGCCGCGAAAGTGGTCTTCTCGTTGGCGACGCGGAACAGGTTCTGGTTGGGGATGACGATCAGCGTATCGACATTCTTGGCGAGGAGCTCGATGCCGCGCTCCGCCGTCTGCATGCGGCGCACGCCTTCGAAGTGGAAGGGCTTGGTCACCACGCCGACGGTGAGGATGCCCTGCTCTTTCGCCGCGCGGGCGATGACGGGCGCCGCACCGGTACCGGTGCCGCCGCCCATGCCAGCGGTGATGAAGCACATGTGAGCCCCGGCCAGGTGGTCCAGGATCTCCGGCAGCGCCTCTTCGGCGGCGGCGGCGCCGATCTGCGGCTGCGAGCCGGCGCCCAAGCCTTGCGTCAAGGCGGTGCCCATCTGGATGCGCCTTTCAGCGACATTCTGGGTGAGCGCCTGCGCGTCGGTATTGGCGACGACGAACTCGACCCCTTCGAGGCGGCTCTCGATCATGTTGTTGACGGCATTCCCGCCGGCGCCGCCCACGCCGAAAACGGTGATGCGTGGTTTAAGTTCGGCCAAGCTCGGCACGGTGAGATTTATCGTCATATGAAGCACCTGGAAGTGAAGTTTTCCCCAGTGGGAATCTTTCTTACCCATTCAATAACAAATGGTTAATAAACGCTAACCACCCCATATTTATTTGAATCAAAATTGACTCAGAACGGGGCATGGGAAGGGTATTTCCTTGACCATTGGCCGCGCACTTGCCGCGCGGAAGTTGAATCTCCTTCTCAAGAAGACTCGATAAATCTCTGAATTAAAAAGAATTTATCCCGCGAATAGAAAAAGGCGCCCCACTCTGAGGGACGCCTTCGAACTGGATTCAAAAATTACGTTCAGAAACTATCGGCGATCCACTTGCCGACCCGGCGCAGGTAACCCGCTTCGGCCTCTTTCATGGCCTGGCGGGCGATGGCCGCGGCATGGTGGATGTCGGGTTTGAGCGCATAGTTGAGAAGCCCATAGGCGGTGGCGAAGGCCGGCGAGCGCGCCGCCTCCGGCATGCCCGCGACCGGCAAGGGCGCCCCGAGCCTGATCTGCCGGTTGAGCCACTGGGCGGCGATCTCGCGCGCGCCCGTCAGCTCGCTCCCGCCCCCGGTCAGCACGACGCGCGAGCCGGCGAGCTTGGCGAAGCTCGCTTTGTCGAGGCGGTCGCGCACCATTTCGAGGATCTCTTCGAGCCTGGGCTTGATGATGCCGGTCAGCATCGACTTGGGCGCATGATAGATCGTATCGACACCGCGTTCGCCGAGCAGCGGCACCGCCACCGTCTCGCGATCGTCGAGCACCGTCGCCATGGCACTGCCCCACAGGGTCTTCATGCGCTCGGCATGGGCGATGGTGGTCGAGAGCCCGCGCGCAATGTCGTGGGTGATATGCATGCCGCCGATCGGAATGACGTCGGCGAAGACAAGGTGCCCGTCATGGAAGGAGGCGATGCCGGTGGTGGAGCCGCCCATGTCGATGAGCGTGACACCGAGCTTGATCTCGTCCTCGGCAAGGACCGAACGCGACGCGGCATAAGGGGCGACAACATAGTCGGCGACGGAGAGATGGCAGCGCTCGATCACCAGCGCCAGATTGCGCAAGGCGGCGGGCTCGGCCGAGACGACATTGACTTCGGCGGTAAGCGTCGTGCCGAACATGCCCACGGGCTCCATGACGCCGCGGGCATCATCGAGATGGAACTGCGCCAACGCCGTGTGCAGCGTGCGCCGGCCCGCCTGATGACCTTGCGCCAGCGCCGCGCGCGTTGCCGCTTCGACATCGCCAGGACTGACCTGGCCCGTCTCGGTCGGGATCGACGCCGCATAGGAATTGGATTGCGGCCGCCCGCCCGCCACATTGACGAAAACGGAGGTGATGGTGCGCTTCGCCATCTTCTCGGCGGCATCGACGGCGAGCCTTATGGCGCGCTCGGCCTGGTCGAGATCGACGATGGCGCCATTACGGGTGCCGCGCGAGGCCTGGCAGCCGAAGCCGAGCACACGCAGTGCTGCGGCTTCCTTGCCGTCGGCGCTGCGCCGGTTCTGGCTCACCACTTCGCCGATGAGGCAGCTGATCTTGGTGGCGCCGATATCGAGGGCCGCGACGACGCTGCCCTTGGCGGCGACCGGGGGCTTTGCATCTCCCTTCACAGGCAATTCAATGACGGTCATGCAAAAGTCCCTTCCCCACGCACGGACAAAACTACTGCTGCTGGCTTACCTTGAAGTTCTTAATATCTTTTTCAGGCGCGACCGCTTCCGGCAACTCGACGATCATTTCATTCGGCAGCCTGAGATCGATCGACTTGACGCCTTTGCTCAGGATCTTCTGGCTGCGGTCGAGCTGGGCAAGCGCTTCGAGCGCCTTGGCCGGATCCTTTTCGGGCAGCGCCACCGTCATGCCATTGTCGAGATAGAGCGTCCAGCGCCGCTCGCCGACGCGCGCGGCGGCGGTCACATGCCGCTTCACCTTGGGCACCTGATCGAGCTGGCCCACCAGTTCGGCTGCGGCGCGATGGGCGCCTTCGCCGGTGACGAGCAGCAGCGAGGCGAGCCGGCGCGGATCGAGCGTGCTCATCGCGGTGCCGGTCTGGTCGATCACATAATGCGCCCCGTCACGCTGCCAGATGGCGAATGGCTGTCGCTCGCTGACGACGATGTCGAGCCGGTTGGGATATTTGCGCATCACCCGCGCCGAGGCGACCCAGTCGAGATTTTCGAGGAGCGCGCGCGCCCTGGCCGCATCGAAGCCGACCAGCGAGCCACCGGGCTGAACGCCCAGCGCGTTGAGCAGCGTTTCCGGTTCCTGATGCACGAGACCGGTGATGCGGATATCGTCGGCGGCGAAACCGAGCGAGCTCGCGATCTGCCCCGGAAGCTTGCGCCACGGGCTGCCGTCGTAATCGAGATGACCGCCAATGACGAGGCCGTGCAGGATCGATCCGAACAGCAGCGTGCAGGCCCCGGCCCTGGCGATGAAGCGTGTCCGGAAGCTCGGCCCCTTGGGCGGCAGCCGGCGGAAGAACTGGAACGCGCGGCGGCGGATTTCCTGTGCGGGTTTCATCTGTTCACCGAGGCGTCATTGACCATCCAGGTCACCAGATCCTCGTAAGTGTGCCCGGCATGCGCCGCGAGCTCAGGGACGAGCGATGTGCCCGTCATGCCCGGCTGGGTATTGACCTCGAGGAGGATCAGTTCGCCGTCGCTGCCCGGCGTGTCGTCATAGCGGAAATCCGCCCGGCTCACGCCCTTGCAGCCGAGCGCCTGATGGGCGGCCAGCGCATATTGCTGCACCTTGCGATAGACATCGCGCGGGATCTCCGCCGGCAGCACATGGACCGATCCGCCCGGCGCATATTTCGCCTTGTAGTCGTAGAAGCCGACCGCCGGCAGGATGTCGATGACGCCGAGGGCGACATCGCCCATCACCGCGCAAGTGAGCTCCTTGCCGGGAATGAAGCGCTCTGCCAGCACCTGGTCGCCGAACAGCTCACGCTCTTCGAGGATCATCGCGGCGGGGCCATTGGAGCTGTGGTCGACGATATGGACGCCGACGCTCGAGCCTTGCGCCTGCGGCTTCAGCACATAGGGCAACGGCAAGGGATGCTGAGTGGCGGCCAATTCGAGATCGACGACGCGGCTCTCGGCGACCGGGACGCCGGCGGCGGCGAACAGGATCTTCGACTTCACCTTGTCCATCGCGATGGCCGAGGCGCGCACCCCCGAATGCGTATAGGGAATTTCCATGGTCTCGAGGATCGCCGCCATGCAGCCATCCTCGCCCCATTTGCCGTGCAGCGCATTGAAGGCGACATCGGGATTCAGATCGGCGAGAACTTCCGCGATATTGCGCTTCACGTCGATCGGTGTGACCTGGAAGCCGGCGCGGCGCAGCGCATCGGCGCAGCCCTCGCCGGTCGACAGCGAGACTTCGCGCTCGGCCGACCAGCCGCCCATCAGGACGGCGACATGAGTGAATTTCGGATCACGCACAGGCATCACGCGCCCTCCGCCGGAATGCCGATGCGCTTGATCTCCCAGTCGAGTTCGATGCCGGATGTCGTCTTCACGCGTTGCCTTATGGTTTCGCCGAGTTCCTCGATCTGGGCGGCAGTGGCGCCGCCTTCATTGATGAGGAAGTTGCAATGGAGTTCGGAGACTTTCGCCGGCCCGATGGCGAAGCCCCGCAGGCCCGCCTGGTCGATCAGCTGCCAGGATTTGTGCCCGGGCGGATTCTTGAAGGTCGAGCCGCCGGTGCGGCTCTTGATCGGCTGCGTCGCCTCGCGCCGCTCCGTCACTTCGTTCATGGCGCGCGCGATCTCGTCCTTATCTCCCGCAGCACCCTGTAGAAGCGCTTGCGTGAAGATGAAGTCCTCCGGCGCACCGCAATGACGGTACGTATACTGCATGTCGGCATTCGACAGCACGTGAAGCGATCCCCTCCGGTCAACGGCCCGCGCCTCGATAAGAACGTCCTTGGTCTCGCGACCATAGGCTCCACCATTCATCCGAAGCGCGCCGCCAATCGTGCCGGGTATACCTCTCAGAAAGGTTAATTCTCCGATACTATGATCGAGGGCAAAACGCGCCACCCTGACGTCAGGTACGGCCGTTCCAGTCCTGATCCGATGCCCCGGCTCGAGCGTCGTTTCGGCAAAGCCTTTGCCGAGCCGGATGACCATGCCCGGCACGCCGCCATCGCGCACCAGGAGGTTGGAGCCGACGCCGATCACATAGACCGGCACCTCGGCGGGCGTCGCCTTCAGCATCGAGGCGAGGTCGTCCTCGTCCGCCGGCGTGAACAGCACTTCCGCCGGACCGCCGACCCGGAACCAGGTCAGATCCGCCAGCGGCGCATTGGCTTCGATCCTGCCGCGCGGCTTGGGCAGCCGGGCCAGCAGTTTTTCCCCATCCAGTTTCGCCATCATGCCGCTCCGGCTTTGCCGTCGAGGACGGCGAGCTGACCCGGCAAGGCATAGGCCCATTGGGTGATCGTGCCGGCGCCGAGGCAGACGACGATGTCGCCCGGCCTCACCAGCGACTTCACCAGATCTGGCAATTGCTCCGGCGCGTCGATCTTGTGCACGCTGCGATGGCCGCGCGCGCGCAGCCCGTCGGCGAGCGCATCATGGCTCGCCCCCTCGATCGGCGCTTCGCCCGCCGAATAGACCGGCGCCACGACGACCGTGTCGGCATCGTTGAAGCACGAGCAGAATTCCTGAAACAGCGAGGAGAGCCTGGTATAGCGATGCGGTTGCATCACCGCGACGACCTTGCCTTGCGTGACGCCGCGCGCCGCGCGCAACACCGCCGCGATCTCGACCGGGTGGTGGCCGTAATCGTCGAACACCGCCACGCCATCATGCTCGCCGGTGCGGGTGAAGCGGCGCTTGACGCCGGCAAAGCTCTTGAAGCCCGCGCGGATCTGGTCATCGGAGATGCCGAGCTCGCGCGCCACCGCCAAGGCCGACGTGGCATTGAGCGCATTATGATCGCCCGGCATCGAGAGGCTTAAATTCATGATGTCGTGGACGGCCGAGTTGCGCCGGTCGGTGATACGAACCGAGAATTTCATCTCGCCATTGCTGTAATGCGTATCGACGAGGCGGATATCGGCCTGCGGGCTGCGCCCATAGGTAATGATGCGGCGGTCGCGCACCCGCCCGATCAGCGCCTGCACTTCCGGATGATCGATGCACATCACGGCGAAGCCGTAGAACGGAATGTTCTCGACGAAAGCGAGGAACGCCTCCTTGGCCTTGTCGAACGAGCCATAGTGGTCGAGATGCTCGGGATCGATATTGGTGACGATCACCACATCGGCCGGGAGCTTCACGAAGGTGCCGTCGGATTCATCCGACTCGACCACCATCCAGTCGCCCTTGCCGAGCCTGG
Organism: Taklimakanibacter albus; assembly: GCF_016595235.1. Taxonomy (GTDB): domain Bacteria; phylum Pseudomonadota; class Alphaproteobacteria; order Rhizobiales; family Aestuariivirgaceae; genus Taklimakanibacter; species Taklimakanibacter albus. The sequence goes on from NZ_JAENHL010000004.1 coordinate 508,133, forward strand.
CATTGGTGCCATAGGCATTGATGATGCCGCCATTGATGACGGTCGGATCGAGGCCGCCGGAATCGAGCAGCGCCGCGACCAGCGAGGTCGTCGTCGTCTTGCCATGCGTGCCGCCCACCGCCACGCAGGATTTGAAACGCATCAGCTCGGCCAGCATTTCGGCACGGCGCACGATCGGCAGGAAGCGCCGGCGCGCTTCGACCAGCTCGGGGTTTTCCGGTTTCACCGCCGAGGAGACGACCACCACCTGCGCCTCGCCCAGATTGGCGGCGTCATGGCCGATCGATACGGCGATGCCGTTCTTGCGCAGGCGCGCGGTATTGTAATTGTCGGTGAGGTCGGAGCCTTGCACCTTGTAGCCGAGCGTCGCCATCACCTCGGCGATACCGCTCATGCCGATGCCCCCAATCCCGATGAAATGGATCGGCCCGACGTCGCGCGGAAGTTTCATTTCTGTATCGTCTCCATGGTTGCGCGGGCGGCCAGGTCCTCGACCAGATCGGCGAGGCGCTCGGCGGCGTCCGGCATGCCTAGCGCCAGGGCAGCTCGCGCCGCCCCGGCCAGTTCGGCGTCTTGATACCTGAGCCGGGTCAGGAATGCAGCGAATTCTTGCGGCTCCAATTCGGCCTGTGGACGCACCCAGCCGCCGCCCTTTCCGGCAAAAAATTCCGCATTATGGAGCTGGTCGTTGTCTAGGGCATGCGGCAGCGGCACCATGACCGCTGGCCTGCCGATGACGCCAAGCTCAGCGATGGTCGAGGCGCCCGACCGGCAGACGATGAGCTGCGCGTCGGCAAAACGTTGCGGCATATCGGCGAAGAACGAGGCGAGCTCGAAGGCGATGTCGAGCGTGCCGTAAGCCGCCTTCACCCGCTCGATATCCTCGGGCCGGCACTGCTGCACGATCTTGAGGTGGCGCAACACCGCCTTGGGCAGGAGCTTCACCACTTGCGGCATGAATTCGGCGAAGAAGCGGGCCCCCTGGCTGCCGCCAAAGACCAGCAGATTGAACGGCTCGTCCGCGGCGGCGGCGTGAAAAGGCGCCCCCTGCTTTTCGAGCACGATGCCGCGCACCGGATTGCCGGTGTAGCGCAGCTTGTCCTTGGAGGCCGCCGGCAGGCGGCCGAGCGTCGGGAAAGACGAGGCGACCGCGTCGGCGAAACGCGACAGCACACGGTTGGCGCGGCCCATCACCGCATTCTGGTCGTGGATCAGTGACGGGATCTTGAGCCGCGAGGCGGCGATGACCGGCGGAAAGGACGGATAGCCGCCGAAACCCGCGACGGCAGCGGGCTTCAGGCGCTCGAGAACACCGCGCGCCGTCTGATACCCCTTGTAGAGGCGCATGAGCTGGCCCGGCAGCAGATGCGGCTTGCCCGGCGAGATCGTCGCCGCCGGCACCAGATGGGTTTCGAGTGCGGGAAAGGCGCGACCGTAGTCGCGCACCCGTTCATCCGTCATCAGATGAATGGCGTAGCCCCGCCGGACCAGCGCCTCGGCGAGCGCCTGGGCCGGGAAGAGATGGCCGCCGGTGCCGCCGGCGGCGAGAACGATGAGCCGCGACGTCATCGGATCGCTCAAGCCGTCGCCGCCGCCCGCCAGGCGGGATCGCTCTCGACCGCGAGGGTGCGCGAGCGCGCGAAGGCGAGCACGAGTCCCATGGCGAACGCCATGCCGATGAGTGACGAGCCGCCATAGGAGATGAAAGGCAAGGTCATGCCCTTGGCCGGCAGCAGCGAGACGTTCACGCCCATATTGATGACGGCCTGCAGGCCGAAGATCACCGCGAGCCCGCTCATCGACAGCGCCGCGAACGGATCGGGCTCCGTTTTGGCGCGGCCGAGAATGCGAATGACGATGAAGGCAAAGAGCAGGATCAGGCCCATGCAGGCGATGAAGCCGAATTCCTCGCCCACCACGGCGAAGGTGAAGTCGGTATGGGCGTCGGGCAGGATCTGCTTCGCCTCGCCGCCGCCGGGACCGGCGCCGAACAGGCCGCCATTCAGGAAGGCCTGCGTCGCGGTGTCGACCTGGAACGTGTCGCCCTTCTCCGGGTTGAGGAAGCGGTCGATGCGCGAGGCGACATGCGGGATCGCTTCATAAGCGAGGAATACGCCGGCGACGGCCAGCGCGCTGATGCCGAAAACCAGGATCCACGGAATGCCATAGATGAGCAGAAGTGCGATGAAGGTCAGCACGACCAGCGCCGACTGGCCGAAGTCCGGCTGCAGGATGAGCAGGCCGACAAAGCCGCCGCACAGGAGCAGCGCGATCGGCAGGCCCGGCATGCCGGGCTTGCGCGTCTGCTCGGCGAGGAACCACGCCACCATCACGATGAAGCCCGGCTTGGCGAGCTCGGAGGGCTGCAGATTGATCGGACCGATATCGATCCAGCGATGGGCGCCTTTAATCTCAGGCCCGTAGAACAGCGCCAGGACCATCAAGGCGAGCGAGCCGAAGAAGACCAGGAAGGCGACACGGCGCGCCTGTAAGGGCTCGAGCAGGCTGGTGGCGGTGAGGACGACGACCGCGATGCCCAGATAGAAGAGCTGGTTGCGGAAGAAGTGGAAGCTGTCGAGACCGAGCCTGGCGGCCACCGGCGGGCTGGCCGCCATGCTGATCAGCACGCCCGCCGCCATGAGCAGCAGCACGGCGCTCAGGAGCAAGCGATCGACGGTGAACCACCAGGAGGCGAAGAGCCCCCGGTCACTGCGGCTTATCAGCATGTCCGTTCCCCTTTACGGTCATCCGGATGCCTGGCAACGCGGCCACCGCCTTGCCGAAGGCATCCCCCCTCACTTCGAAATTCGGATAGTGGTCGAAGGACGCGCAGGCGGGCGACAGCAGCACCACCGCGTTCCTGTTGCCGTCCTTCGCCGCGTCTTGCGCGGCCGCCGCGACCGCTCTGTCGAGCGTGCCTGTCTTCACGAAAGGCGCCTGGTCCCCGATCGTACGGGCGAACTCGTCCGCCGCTTCGCCGATGAGATAGGCGCGTCTGATCTTCGGGAAGAACGAAGCCAAGGGCGTGATGCCGCCGGCCTTGGCGATGCCGCCGGCGATCCAATAGATGTCGTCGAAAGAGGCGAGCGCCTTGGCCGCCGCATCGGCGTTTGTCGCCTTGGAATCGTTGATGAAGGCGACGCCGTCGAGACGGCCGATCTCCTGCATCCGATGCGCCAGGCCGCCGAAGCTCATCAGGCCCTGACGGATCTCGTCGAGCGTAAGGCCGAGGGCGCGCCCCGCCCCATAGGCCATGGCGGCGTTCTGCCAATTGTGCCGGCCTTTGAGCGCCGGCAACTTCCTGAGATCGAGCGTCGCGATGTCCCGGCCGCCCTGGCGTTCAGTGAGAATGCCATCGGGCGCCGACAGGCCTTCGGCAAGCATCCGCTCGACCGAAACCGGAACCACGCGCGCGCCGGTCTTCATCGATTTGACGATGTCCTCGCCCCAATTTTCGTCGACGCCGACAATCGCGGTGTCCCCTGCCCCTTGGCGGGCGAACATCCGCGCTTTGACATCGACATAGTTCTCGATCGTGCCATGCCGGTCGAGATGGTCGGGGGTGATGTTGGTGAGGATGCCGGCATCGGGCTTGAGGCTCGGCATCAGATCGATCTGGAAGGACGACAGCTCCAGCACATAGATGCGGTCCTTGACCGGCTGGCGCAGCAGGAACACCGCCTTGCCGATATTGCCGCCGACATCGGCATCGCGGCCCGCCGATTGGAAGAGATGACCAGTGAGCGCCGTCGTCGTCGACTTGCCGTTGGTGCCGGTGATCGCCACAAGCTTGGCGCCGCTGCCTTTGAGCTCACGCTGAAAGACTTCCGTGTCGCCGATGATTTCGATGCCGGCGGCTTTCGCCTTCTCGACCGTCCAATGCGGCTTCGGATGAGTGAGCGGCACGCCGGGGCTCAACACCAGCGTATCGAGTGTCTTGAAGTCCAGCGCCTTGAGATCACCGACCGGCAGGCCGTCGGCTTTCGCCTTCTCGACCGATTGCGCCTGGTCGTCCCAGGCGAAGACCTCGGCACCACCCAGCCGCAAGGCCTCGGCGCAGGCCGTGCCCGAGCGGGCGAGACCGAAGACCCCGACCTTCCTGCCCGCGAATGTCTTGGCTGGAAACATCAGGCACCTAGCGCAGCTTGAGGGTCGAAAGCCCGATCAGCGCCAGCACGAAAGCGATGATCCAGAAGCGGATGACGATGGTCGGCTCCTTCCAGCCCTTCTGCTCGAAATGATGATGTAAGGGCGCCATGGCGAAGACGCGCTTGCCGGTGAGCTTGAAAGACGCCACCTGGACGATGACGGACGCGGTTTCGAGCACGAACAGGCCGCCGATGATGGCAAGCACGATCTCATGCTTGACCGCGACGGCGGTGGCGCCGAGCGCGCCGCCGAGCGACAGTGAGCCGGTATCGCCCATGAAGATCATGGCGGGCGGCGCATTGAACCACAGGAAGCCTAAGCCCGCGCCGACGATCGCGCCGCACAGCACCGCGAGCTCGCCGGTGCCCTTCACATTGTGGAGCTGCAGATATTCGGCGAAGACGGCATTGCCGACGAGATAGGCGATGAGGCCGTAGCTGCCGGCCGCTATCATCACCGGCACGATGGCGAGGCCGTCGAGGCCGTCGGTGATGTTCACCGCATTGCCGGCGCCGACGATGATGAACACACCGACCAGCATGAAGAAGAAGCCGAACTGGATGAGCACGTCCTTGAAGAACGGTACGGCGAGCGCGCTCGAGATCGTCTTGTCGCCGATGCCCATGAAGATGGCGACCGCCACCGCGGCGATGGCGACTTCGATCAGCAGCCGGATTTTTCCGGAGAAGCCATGCGTCGTCGATTTCGTCACTTTGAGGAAATCGTCATAGAAGCCGATGGCGCCGAAGCCCAGCGTCACGAACAGCACCGCCCAGACATAATAATTGGTGAGATCGGCCCACAGGAGCGTCGATACGAAGATCCCGGAAAGGATCATCAGCCCACCCATGGTCGGCGTGCCCTGCTTCTCGACGATATGGCGCTGCGGACCGTCGCTGCGGATCGGCTGGCCCCTGCCCTGCTTCACCTTGAGCAGCGAGATGATCGTCGGGCCGAACAGCCAGATGAACAGCAGCGCGGTCAGGATGGCCGAGCCCGTCCGGGTCGTCTGGTAGCGGAACACGTTCAGCACCGAGACTTCGTCGGTCAGGCTGACAAGCAGATGATAAAGCATTAGCGGCCGTCCTTATCGGGCGGAGCGGGGTGCGAAAAAGTGGATGCCGGTTTTTCGCGCAAACCCCGCTCCTTAACTTTAGAATCGATCACGTTCATGCCCTTGGATTGCTTCAATCCAAGGGCATCGTGATCTTCTTTGAACTGGCCTCTGATGGCGTCGACCAGCGGTCCCATGCGGCTGCCGAGTGATCCTTTGACCATCACGACATCGCCGGCCTTCAGCCCGCCGATGAGGGCTGCTGCAAGACCGTCCGATTTTTCGGCATAGGCCCCACGCCGGTGCGGCGGGGTCTTGTTCCAGAGGTGGGCCATGAGAGGCCCGCAGGCATATAGGACATCGACCTTGGTCTCGTCCAGCGGGCCGGCAAGCTCGGTATGGAGCTCGGCGGCCTGGTCGCCCAGCTCCAGCATGTCGCCCAAAACCGCGATCCGGCGGCCGTATTTGCCGGGCTCCGCCCGCTTGAGCAACGCCAGCGCCGCCCGGACCGAAACCGGATTGGCATTATAGCTCTCGTCGATGAGCAGGATGTTGCCGCCCGGCGCCTTGAGCGTTGTTTGCACGCCCCGCCCCTTGGCGGGCTGCGCAGCGGCCAGGGCCAGGCTGGCACGCGCCAGATCGGCGCCGGCGAGCTTCACGGCGGCGAGCGCCGCCAGGCTGTTGAGCACCATATGCTCGCCGGGGAGGCCGAGCTTATAGATCACCGGCTCGCCTTGGATGTTTGCCGTGATGCACGAGCAATCGGCATGCAGCACCGATCGTTCGAGATGGACATCCGAGCCGGGGCTCTTCCCGAAGCTCACGATATTGCCGATGCCGGCCTTGTGCGCGGCGGCGCCGAGGCGGTCGAAATATTCATTGTCGCGGTTGAGCACCGCATGGCCGCCGGGCTCGAGACCCAGAAAGATCTCGGCCTTGGCGTCGGCGATCTCGGCGACGGAGGAGAAATAGCCCAGATGGCTCGCCACCACGGTGGTGATCACCGCGATATGCGGGCGCACCATCTTGACCAGCGGCGTGATCTCGCCCGGATGGTTCATGCCGATCTCGAACACGCCATAGGCGGTATCGGCGGGCATGCGCGCCAGCGTCAGCGGCACCCCCCAATGATTGTTGAAGGAGGCGACGGACGCATGCGTGTAGCCTGACGCGGACAGCGCCAGCCTGAGCATTTCCTTGGTGCTGGTCTTGCCGACGCTGCCGGTCACCGCCACGATCTGCGCCTTGGAGCGCGCCCTGGCCGCGAGTCCGATCTTTTCGAGCGCTTTAAGGACATCATCGACGACGAGCAGCGGGCCGGCCGAGGCCATCGCCGCGCTCGGGCGCGACACGATCGCAAGTCCGGCGCCGGTCTTGAGCGCGTTCTCGGTATAATCATGGCCATCGACACGATCGCCCTTGATCGCGGCGAAGATATCTCCCTTCGCCACGCTGCGACTGTCGATTGAGACGCCGGTGAGCGGCACCGAGACGTCGCCGCGCAAGGCGCCGCCGGTGATGGCGATCAACTCTTCGATGGTCCACAGCGGGCGTTCAGCCATGATAATCCTGCCCGGCGACTGCCGCCTTCACCGCATCATGGTCGCTGAACGGCAACACTTTGCCGCCGACCGTCTGGCCAGGCTCATGTCCCTTGCCGGCGACGAGGAGAATGTCGCCCTCTTCCAGGGCCTCGACGGCGGTCCGGATGGCGAGGGCCCGATCGCCGATATCGATGCCGCCTGGGCACGCGGCCATGACCGCGGCACGGATGACGGCCGGATCCTCCGAACGCGGATTGTCGTCGGTCACATAGGGAATATCGGCGTGTTTCGCGGCGATGGCACCCATCTGCGGGCGCTTGCCCTTGTCGCGGTCGCCGCCGGCGCCGAACACAACGGCGAGCTTGCGCTTCACGTAAGGACGCAACGCCAGGATCGCCTTTTCGAGGGCGTCGGGCGTGTGGGCAAAATCGACGAAGATCGGCGCGCCTTTGGTGGAATGTGCCACCAGGTCGAGCCGGCCCTTGGCGCCTTTGAGCGATTCGAGCGCATGCAGGACGAGCGCTTCCTCGCCACCCGTGGCGATGACGAGACCGGCCGCGACGAGCGCATTGGACACCTGGAAGTCGCCGACCAGCGGCAGGTAGATCTCATGCTGGCCGCTGGCGGTGGCGAGCACCAGGCGCTGGCCGAAGCCGTCGCGCACGCAGGAGACGAGCTTGAGGTCATGCCCCTTCTCGCCGACGGTGAACAGTGTCAGGCCATGCGCCTTGGCGCGCGTTACGACATCGCGCGCGATATCGACATCGGCATTGACGACCGCCGGAGCACCTTGCGGCAGCAATTCCGAGAAGAGCCGCATCTTGGCGTCGAAATAATCCTCGATCGTCGCGTGATAATCGAGATGGTCGCGGGTGAGATTGGTGAAGCCGCCAGCCGCGAGGCGCACGCCATCGAGCCGGAACTGTGCAAGGCCATGGCTCGAGGCTTCCATGGCGAGATGCGTGACGTGATCCTGGGCGAGCTCCGCCAGCGCGTGATGGAGCTTGACCGGATCGGGCGTCGTATGGGCGAGATATTCCTCACCCTGCGGCCCGACGATGCCGATCGTGCCGATGCTCGCGGCGCGGAAACCCATCGACTGCCAGATCTCGCGCACGAAGGCGGCGACCGAGGTCTTGCCGTTGGTGCCGGTGACGGCGACGACGATATCGGGCTGGCTGCCGGCAAAGCGCGCCGCGATGCGCGCGAAGAGCTGATGCGGATTTCCGGATTTGATCAGGATCGAATTCGCCGGCGGCGCTGTGGTTTGGTCGCCGATGACCACCGCCGCCGCGCCGGCGGCGACCGCTTGCGGGATGAATTGCGCGCCGTCGACTTTCGTCCCCGGCAAAGCGGCAAAAAGAAAGCCCGGCTTCACCTGCCGGCTGTCGGCGGTGAGGCCGGAGATGGCTGCGTCCGCAACACCTTGCGGCAGCGCCACGTCATCGGCGAGAAGCCTGGAGAGAAGGACGCTCATCTCAGGTCTTGCCTTCCTTCGCCGCCTTCGCCTGCTGCTTGGCGATTTCCTTGCGCTCATCCTCGGTGAGCTCGGGCTGAATGCCGAGCAAGGGCGCGATGCGCGCGATGATGTAGCCGGCGGTCGGCACCGCGTTCCAGCCCGAGGTCGAGAAACCATAGGTCTCAGGGGTCGCCTGCGGTTCGTCCATCAGCACCATGACGACATATTGCGGATCCTCCATCGGGAAGGCGCCGGTGAAGACGGTCAGGTTCTTGCTCTTGTCATAGCGCCCGTTGACGACCTTTTCGGCCGTGCCGGTCTTGCCGCCGATGCGGTAACCGGGCGCCTTGGCATTGGCGCTGCGCGCGCTGCCTTCGAGCCCGTTGAGCCGGAACAGATAGCGCAGCGTCTTGCTGGTCTCGGGCTTCACCACGCGCTTCCCCATCGCCTGCGCGTCGGCCACGTCGCGTTTCAAGAACGTCACCGGAAGCATATTCCCACCATTGAGCAGACCCGCTACCACCTGGGCTCCTTGCAGGGGCTGTACGGCAAAACCGTGGCCAAAGGCGACCGTCGCCTGGACCAGGCGGCCCCAGCGCTTCGGCAGGATGGGCTTCGCATTTTCGGGCAATTCTGTGACCAGTCGGTCCATCAGGCCGACCCGGCGCAGGAACGCCTGGTGCCGCTCCTGGTCGACGGCCAGCACCATGCGGGCGGTGCCGATATTGGAGGAATTGGTGAACACCTCAGGCAGCGTCAGGATGCGCCTGGTCGGCTGGAAGTCGTGGATGGCGGCACGTCCGATGACCAGGGGGGCGCGGGCATCGAAGCGGCTTTCGAGATTGGCCGTGCCGTAGTCGAGCGCCATGGCGAAGGACACCGCCTTGATCACCGACCCCAGCTCGAAGACGCCGCTCGTCATCCGGTTGGCCTGGTCGAAGGTGAAGTTCTTGTTTTCCTGGTTGGGATTGAAATCAGGTAGCGAGACGAGGCCAAGCACTTCGCCGCTCTTGACATTGAGCACGATGGCGCCGCCCGCCTTGGCGCGGAACTTCGCGATGCCCTTGGCGAGTTCGTCGGCCAACGCATGCTGGACGCGGATGTCGATCGACAGCATCGCCGGCATGGCGCGCGTATTGTCCTCGCCGAGTGAAGCGGTATAGAGCGCGCCCTGGTCGTCGAGGAATTTCTCGATGCCGGCGATCCCCTTGGAATCGAGATCGACATAACCCAGCACATGGCTGGCGAGGCGGCCCATCGGATAGACGCGTTTCGTCTCGGCCCGGAAGCCGACGCCCGGAATGCCGAGATTGTGGATGGCCTCGCGCTCCGCCGGGCTCACTTCGCGCTTGAGCCACACGAAGGCGCGGTTGGGCTGCGACAGTTTCTGGCGCAGCGATTTGGCATCGAAGCCCGGCACCGTGGCGGTGAGGAGCTCGACCGCCTCATCGACATCGAGGATCTTGCGCGGATCGGCATAGAGCGAAAAGACCGAGACATCGGTCGCCAGCACCACGCCGTTGCGGTCGACGATGTCGGGCCTTGGCACCCGCTCGCTATATTCGATGACCGGCTTTTCCGGGCGCTGCTGCCACAGAGTGAGGTAACCGAGCTGCGTGCTGATCGCCAGGAAGAACATGATGAAGCCGAAGCTCACCAGGCGGAGGCGGTTGCGTCCGGCGAGGCTTCCATCCTGTTGCATTGAAAACAGCATCACGCCTCACTCCATCGCCTTGAGAATATCGCCGATCGCATCCTTGCCCTGCTCCTCGAGCTTCACCGGGGGCTCGTCCGGAATGCGCGCCGCGAGTTCGTTGAGCTTCACGAACTGCTCGGGCGAGATGCGCTTCAGCTTGAGATATTGCTCGGAGAGCCGCTGCAGCCTTTCGGGCCGGATCAGGCTCGACCACTCGGCATTGAGAAGTCCGATCGTTTCTTTCTCGTTCGCGATGGCCGAGTTGGAGCGCGATATCTGCCGCTCGATGCCGCGGATGGAATGCTCCAGCGAATAGAGCACATAGGCGGAGCACAGCACCGCCACGACCAGACATGCATTGAACGCTCTGAGCATCAGTTACGCCGCCCTTCGACCGATGGAACCGCAATATCTTCGAGATTGAGTGGCAGAGCCGGCGCCGCGGTGCGCTCGCCGGCGCGCAGCTTCGCCGAGCGGGCGCGCGGATTTTCCGCCGTCTCGGCTTCGCTCGCTTCCTGATGTCCCCGGAAGACGGGAATGAAACGGGCTTCTTCACCCTCCCCGCGCCCCGGCATGTGGCGCGAGGGAGACGGCAGCTTGCCGCTGCGTTCGGCGAAGAACCGCTTCACGATCCGGTCTTCGAGTGAATGGAAGGTGACGACCGCGAGGCGACCGCCCGGCTTGAGCAGGCGTTCCGCCGCCGCCAGCGCATAGCCCAGCTCTTCGAGTTCCCGGTTCACATAGATGCGCAACGCCTGGAAGGTGCGGGTCGCCGGATGGATGCGGTCCTGCGGACGCTGCCGTCCGATGGCGCGTTCGACGGCGCGCACCAGCGCGAATGTCGTGAGGATGGGCGCTTCGGCGCGCGCCTTCACGATCGCATGGGCGATGGGGCGCGCTTTGCGCTCCTCGCCCAGAATGCCGATGATGCGCGTCAGATGGTCGGCCTCCGCCTGATTGACGACATCCGCCGCCGAAGGTCCCGACTGTTCCATCCGCATGTCGAGCGGGCCGTCCTTGGCGAAGGAGAAACCACGCTCCGCCTCGTCGATCTGCATCGAGGAGACGCCGATATCGAGGGCGGCGCCGTCGATCATGGTGATGCCGGAGCCCTGGGCCAGGTCTTCCATGTCGCTGAAGCGGCCTTCGACCAGGGTCAGACGATCCGGAAAGGCGGCGGCGAGCGGCGCCCCGCCTCTGATCGCATCGGGGTCGCGGTCGATGGCCAATACCTTACAGTCGGCGGCGCCCAAAATCGCACGCGTATAGCCGCCGGCGCCGAAGGTGCCGTCGATATAAATACCGCCATCCCGCGGCGTAAGCGCCGACAGCACTTCCGCGAGCATCACCGGGCGGTGCCGGGCATCTGCGCTGGGCAAGGGCGAAGCCATATTCGGTACGGTGAACAGATTACTAATGAGATCCCGACAATGCTCCGCACCGCCTTAACAAATCGTTGCGTTGGCGGGGGTTAGCCACACAGAAGTAACTGCCGGTGAAGTAGGTGCCAGCTGGCCTGTAAGCCGGGTTCTGTCCACGCCCTTGCGGACGCTGGATGACCATTCATCTGGAGCGCATGTTGCCATGCGCTTCGCGCGACCAACCCGGGCGGCGGGTTGAAAATGCCCCTGGGCCGAAGCCCATGCCGCCCCTATTCGGTCTTGCTCCCGGTGGGGTTTACCGTGCCGCGCCCGTTGCCGGCCGCGCGGTGCGCTCTTGCCGCACCGTTTCACCCTTGCTTCGGACGGATCTGAAGCGGTCTGTTTTCTGTGGCACTTTCCCTGGGGTTACCCCCGCCGGGCGTTACCCGGCACCGTATTTCCATGGAGCCCGGACTTTCCTCCCGGAAGGCGACGAGGCCTTCCCGGCGGCCATCCGGCCAGCTGGCGAGGTGACAGGTAGGCGGCCCCAGCCCCCGCGTCAACCGCTTAAACAGATTGAAATGTCAGGCGCATTTACCATTTACAGCATCGGCCCGAAAAGTGTGCGCGGTTTTCGGGCAAGCCGATGCGCAAACAGAGAAGAGGCCGTTCCACACGGGACCTGGAGAAGATGACGACCTTCGCCTACGCCACCGTCGCCGATTTCGGCATTGACGACCACGCCCGCCGGCTGGCGCGGCTGAAGCGTCTGGCGCATGTGATGGATACGGCGCTGCGGATTCCAGGTACCCGCATCCGCTTCGGCGCTGATTCGGCCCTGGGCCTCATCCCCGGCGCCGGCGATGTCGTGGCCCTCGGCATATCGGCCTTCGCCCTCATGGAGGCGGTCAGGCTCGGGGCCCCGCCCCGCGTCATCGCCCGCATGATCGGCAATGTCGCCATCGATACCGGGCTCGGTGCCATTCCGGTGGCCGGAGATATTTTTGACTTATTATTCAAGTCGAATACGCGGAATCTGAAACTGCTGCTTGAGCATTTTGAACGGGAGACGAAAGCGTGAAGAGTATCGTGTGGGTCATCGCCTGGGTCTGCGTCGGCCTGTGGAGCGCGGTCATGGCGCTGGGCTACTGGCTCCTCAACGCGCTGACCGGTTTTGCCGCCAACAACGCAGACAAGGTGGGAGGCGACGCCGAGACGGTGGAACTCGTCAACTGGCTGGCTCTTTTCCTGCAGAATGTCGGCGAAGTTGCCGCAGTCATCATCTGGGCCATCGTCTCCCTCCTGATCCTCGCCATCGCCTGGGTGATCGGCAAGCTGACCGGCGGCAATGCCGGTACAAATTTCCAGCCTCCACTTAAGGGCTGAACGGGCTTATCGCTGTCCACCAACTCGGCTATGAGTCGGTTGGGGAAGTGAGGGTGAAATGTTGAGGCGTTATCTGCTGGCCGGCCTTTTGATCTGCGCCGCCGGTTCGGCTTGGGCTCAGGAACGCGAATGGCTCTTCGACACCGGCGACGAGGACGCCTATCTCGTCTTTGGCGTGCCCGAGACCGACGATGCCGGGGTGAGCTTCGGCTGCACCCTGCAATCGGGGGATATCCGCCTCTTCGTTCCCGAAACGGGCGAGGAGCTGAAGCCCGATCAGAAGATCACCGTGACCATCGTAGTCGAAGGCAAGACGTTCACTTTTGACGCCACTACCTCGCCCAACGAGATGTCGGGAACGACCAGCGCCGAGGCCGAGATTCCGGCGGGCGACGCGATCTTCGCCGATCTGCGCAAAGCCGACCGTTTCGAGGTCCGCGCCGGCACGGAAGACAACATCTTCCCGCTCGAGGGCGCCGATTTCGACAGCCTCGTGCGCGCCTGCACCAAGAGCTAGTCAAGCAGCCGGCAAGGTGTCGATGAGGCGTCGCAGCGTCTCGATGGTCGAGCGGTCGGCGATGCCGTCAATGCGGGCAGGACGGAAATGCCGCTGGAAGGCGCTGACCACGATCTGCGTGTCGGCGTCGAAATCACCGGTAATGTCGATGCCATAGCCATAAAGCGCCAGCATGGCCTGCAGCGCCTCGACCGCATCGCCGCTGTCGCCGAGTTGGAAGAACTGGCCACCGCCTAAAGGAAAAGGCGGCACCCAATGGCCGAGCCCCTGCTCATGAAGGCTTTTCCAATCGAACTTCTCGCCTGGATCGATCTTGCGTTTCGGTGCCACGTCCGAATGTCCGAGCACATGCTCCGGCGCTATCTTGTGACGGGCGACGATGTCGAGGCCGAGCGCCGTGACCGCCGCCATCTGCTCGAGCGGAAAATCGAGATAGCCGTTGTCATGGCCCGGATTCTCGATCTCGATGCCGATCGAGCAGGAATTGACGTCATGCTCGCCCTTCCACATCGACTGGCCGGCATGCCAGGCGCGCAGATCCTCATCGACCATCTGGGTGATCAGGCCGGCACGGTCGACGAGATAATGGCAGGACACCTTGGAGATGGGATTGCACAGCCAGGCGCAGGCGCGCTCGGCGTTTTCCATGCCGGTGTAGTGGAGTAGCAGGATACGCGCCGTCTTGCCATCCTGGCGCGGCTCGACATTGGGCGACGCGATCACGCGATGCGCAAGAGCCGTGCCCTTCACAGGCCACGCTCCCGGGCGACCACTTCATAGGCCGCGTTGATGCGGGCCAGGCGCTCGGTCGCCACCTCGATCATCTCGGCCGGCACGCCGGCGGCGATATGTTTGTCGGGATGATTGTCGCGCACCAGCTTGCGGTAATGCTTGCGCACCTCCTCATCGGTGGCGAAGGCCTCGATCCCCAGAATGACATAGGGATCGTCCTTGGTAGGCGCGAGGTGGCGCGCCTTGATGCGGACGAAGTCGCGCTTGCTGAAGCCGAAGATCTCGGCGACGCTTTCGAGATAGGCAAGTTCGCGTTCATGCACCGCGCCATCCGCCTTGGCGATGTGGAACAAGCTGTCGATGACGTCTTCCAGCACTTGTGGGCGGGTGGCGAAGAGCCTGGCCAGTTGGCGCGCATAGGCGTCGTAACCCGCCACATCCTGCTTGGCGAGATTGAACACCCGCGCGACGCCCGACAGCTCGCGCTCGGGCACCCGGAAGACCTGCTTGAAGGCGGCGATCTCATCGCCCGTCACCACGCCGTCGGCCTTCGCCATCTTGGCGCCGAGCGCGATGACGCCGATGGTGAAGGCGATCGACATTTCCGGACTCGGACGCGGGGCGGTGATCTTCGCAAGGAAGGCCGAAACCGAATCGCCGATGGCCGTGATCGCCTGACTTATGCGGGACCAGATGGACATATCGCGGCGCAGCATAGTGGATTCGGCGGCCGGTGCCAGCGGGGTCGATTGCCGCGAAACGCAGGCGCGGGATGCGAAAAAGTGGCCCCCGGTTTTTCGCAAGGATCCCGCGCCCAAATATAAGGACCGATCACGTTCATGAGTTTGGGTTGATTCAACCCAAACTCATCGTGATCTAGGTTACGAAATGTCTGAATTTGCCCGCAATTGACGTTAAGATTGCAAAGATGACAGGGATGGTATCATGAAATATCCAGCGATCGCCGCCGGTCTATTGGGTTTCGGGCTGTTTACGGCTCCTTTGCCTTCCATGGCGGCCGGCCAGTTCGAATGCGGCGGCCCTGAAAGTGCCGTCGTCGCCGAAGTCGTGAAACCCCTGATCGAAAAGGCCAAGCTATGCAAAGGCCTCAAGCAGAAAGTCGATGCCGGCCTGTTCAAGGTCAAGATCAAGATCGACCAGACCCGGGAGGTGCGCGTCGAAAAGCTCGATTACTGCACCTCGGAAACCAGCCGGAAGCTCGAGGCGACCGTCTATGTCGCCTGTGAGACGGATGAGGACGAGGAAGTACAGATCAGCGTCGACGAGAGCTTCGATGTGACGGTCGAAATCGCCAACAAGAATTGCGCCGTCACCGATTTCAAGGTTGAGCCGCGTGGCGATATCGGCAAGCTCATTGCCAAGAACAGCGACTTTGAAGACAAAGTGCGCAAGGCGGTCGAGCGCCAGATCGCCAAGGCTTGCGACAGCGCTTCCTAGCATGATCCGGAAAAGTGCGCAGCGGTTTTCCGGAAAGATCATGCGCAAACAAAAAGATAAAGCGTGACGGCGACTTTTCCCAAAGCCATCGCGCTTTAGATCCAATTCGGCCAGGCCCTACGCTTCCGGGAGGCCGGCGCGCGACAGCATGGTCAGAAGCTTGCTGTGAGTCTTGTCGCTGACATAACGCGGCACGAAGCCTGGCGACACATTGGCAACAGTGAGGTCCGGGATCTGGGAAAGACAGTGATGAACGGCGCGCGAGGCCTCCTCGCCATTGCCCATCGCCATTGCCGCCGCCGCCCAGTAAAGCGCGCCGGGAACGAATTCCGGCCTTGTGCGCACCACCTTGCGTGCGGCCTCCAAGGCCTCCTGATCGTCTCCATTGCCGAATTTGGCGACGACAATGCTGTGATGACGCCAAAACTCGGTTGATCCGAGGGGGCCCAGCCTGACGGACTCGTTTGTTTCGTTCAGAGCTTTTTCGGTCTGCCCCTGGAGAGCGTAGAGAACGGCGAGGTCGCCATGGGCATTTGCATAATTGGGATTGAGGGCGATCGCATGGCGTAATTCCACAACGGCTTCCTCGATGCGCCCTGCGCTTGAGAGAGCAAAAGCCAGGAAACAACGCGCCATTTCATCATCCGGCACGGCCTTGACGGCGCCCTGGGCGAGCAAAATGGCTCTGTCGATATGCTCCCGCGTGTTTGGCAGCGTCCCGAATCCCAGTCCCACGGTTATGACAACTGACACGGTCCGCATCGCGCGGGGGTTGTCCGGCTCGATTGCCAGGGCCTGCTCCGCCAAACCCATGGCGGCTTGTATGGATGACTTGGTCATTTCGTAGTATTTCGTGATCGCCTGATTCATCAGGCGCCGCACCTCCGGGCTGCCGGGTGGGCTTTTGTCGCGCACCTTCCAGCTGGTCAGCTGCAATTCGATGCCGAGAGCGATCGTGACAGCCTGCGCAATCCGGTCCTGGAACTCGAGGCCTTCCTGCGTGCGTCCGTCGAAACGCTCGGCCCAGACATTGTGCCCGTTCGCCGTGTCGATGAGCTGGACATTGACCCTGAGATTGTCGCCGACACGCTGCACGCTGCCATTCAGCAGATATTGCACATCGTAGGTCGTTGCGATGCGGCGGACATCCAGGCTTCCCGTCTCGGTCGTGAATGTCGGAAGCTCCGTAACGATCGTGTAATCCCGCCGCTGGGATAGAGCGGTGGCGATGTCCTGGACCAGGCCTTTGGCGAAATGGTCTTCGCTGCGCTCGGTGGTGAGGTTCACCAAGCCCAGAAGACCGACCGAGGGCTTTTTCCAGCTGGCGGCATCGGCCATGTTGCTCATCCTCCGTGTCGGAGATGAGATAGGTTCAGGGTCCGCGCCGACCAACAAGGATTGCCATAGCTTCCTTGTTTCGGGGCTGACTTCGACACCGAACTCCTTTTGCAGCATGGCGCGACAGGTTTCGAATATCCGGACGGCCCGGTCGCGCTGGCCGCTCATAGCGAGCAGCTCCATTTTCAGCCGATATGATGCCTCGCGCGTCGGGTCCAGGGCGAGAAGGCGCCGGGCGATCGCGAGTCCTTTCTCCGCATCCACCAGCCGCGCCAGCTTTTCGAGAGATCCGATGGCGATAGCGAGAAGTTTCTCGCGCTCGATGGCAGCCCAATCCTCGAAAGTGCTGCTGCCCGAGAAGAAGCCATCCAGAAACGGACCGGTGTAGACGGAGATCGCCTCCTCGAGCTGCCCTGCCGAACGGGCCGACTGCGACATTTCCAGGACATCCGCATCGCTGTCGATTGCGCCGAGGCCGATAGTGTCCTTGTTGCTGCGCAGGATGGTTGCGCCGAAGGACGAGAGATCCTGGCGCAGCACGCTCAAGGCCTGCCTCAGGCTGTTACGAGAATGCCCGCTGTCGCTGTCGCTCCATAGCAGATCGGCCAGTTTTTCCCGCGTGGCGCTCATCCCGGGGCATCGGGCGAGATAGGCGATGATCGCCGGGCCTTTCCGGCCGGTCAGCTCGAGTGGCTGGCCCTCGGCATCTTGGATGCGAAATCCCCTAAACAGAAGCAGCTTGAATCTTGCCTGGGAACTGTCGCGCGGCATTAAACATCCGAATTTCGTCGCCCTAACGCGATCCTAATTCAAAACTAACGCAAGGCAAGGTTTCTATGCCGGATTGGTAAGCGCTAAGCTGACGCAGCTTCACCTAGAATCCTCCGGAATCGAGGAAGGTGGAATTGCCGACAGGCATGACGTCCCCTCGCTGAAACAACTTTAGCTTGCGCCCGGATGGATGATTCCCGGCCGATGAGACGAATGAAGTCGATGGGAACAGAGCCTGGAGACGTCCCGGACCTTGCCGATCACGGCACACTGCAACTCCTTGAACTGCAGGATAGGGAGCGATGTTTTCGCGAGCTGTTCGAGGCAAGTCCGCACCCTCTATTTGCGGAAGATTGGTCGAAACTTAAGCGCTATGTCGACAAGCTGACAGCCGAAGGCGTCACCGACATCGTCGCTTTTTTCGCCGCTCATCCCGAAGAGCTGGCGAAGATCCCCCAGCTTGTCGAATGGGCTCACATCAACGAAGCGGCAGTCAGAGTCTACGGGCTGTCGTCCATGCGCGAACTCGTCGACTATTTCAAATCGGCCCCACAGGCCAGCTTTCATATGTACCCGCTGTGCATTCAGCGCTTCCTGTCAGGCGAGTCCTACGCCGAGATCGAGAATGTCGATGTCACGCCGGCGGGAAGAGAGATCCACCTCGTCGAGACGTTCCGTCTGCCGAGCGGCTATGCGGGTGACTGGTCACGCATCTTTGCGGGTGTGAAGGATATTTCAGCGCTGAAGAATGCCGAGATCGCACTCCGGGACCAGGAAAGACGCCTGAGGGAGGCGCTGGCGGAGTCCGACCAGCTTCTGAAAGCCAAGGACAAGCGCGCCCAGGAACTCGCGATACTGGTGAGTCTCAGCGAGGCCATGGCCATGTCGCTGAACGCCCAATCGCTGACCCGCATCGTCGGCGACAAAGTACGCGAGATTTTCGGCACTGAGATCACTGAAATCCTTCTCTATGACGAGAAGTCCCAGACGATCAGCGTCCCCTATTCCTACTATCGAGGTTACCAGTACTTCGAATCGTTTCCGTTCGGCGAGGGCCTTACGACAAAGATCATTCGGTCGCGCCAGCCATTGCTCCTAAAATCGCAGGCAGAGCAAGTCCAGGGGGGCTGGCTTGTGTTTTCGGAAGACGACAAAACCGAATCCTATCTGGGCGTGCCTCTGTTCGCCGGCGAGAAGACTGTGGGCGTGATCAGCGTGCAGTCCTATCATCAGAATACTTTCAACGAGCATCATCAGCGTCTTTTGCAGATACTGAGCACAGGTATCGGGGCGGCTCTCGAGAATGCCCGCTTGTTCGATGAAATGCAGGAACTGGTGCGGGAAACAAAGGCGCGGAACACCGAGCTCGCCTATGTGAACGGGCTGCAGGAAGCGCTCGCCTCGGGCCTTAAGCCCCAGGAAATCTATAATCTCATCGGTGAAAAGATTCATGAGGTCTTCGATGCTCATGTGTTGGATATCGGGCTGTTCGACGAGCAGGAGCAGATCCTGCATTTCCCCTATACGATCGAACGCGGCGTCCGCTTTCCCGACGCCCCGATGCCTTTGGTCGGTTATCGAAAATATGTGATGGAAACCGGCGAGCCTTTGCTGCTTGCCGGCGACATGGAAACCGCGCGGCAGAAATATGGAAACCCGACGGCGCGCCAGGGCGAGCCTCCCAAATGCTGTCTCTTCGTGCCGCTGATCTTCGAAGGCAAGTGCCGCGGCGTGATCTCGCTGCAGAATCTCGATCGTGAAAATGCCTTTGTCGAGTCCGACATCACGCTCCTGACCACCATCGTCAATGCCGCAAGCGTGGCGCTGGAAAGGTCCCGTTTGCTTGATGAGACCCAGCGCCTGCTCAAGATCACCACAAGCGACGTGGAGAAGCTGCGCGAGCTCGAGAAATCGCTTGTTGCCGCGAAGGAGTTCGCCGAAGCGGCGAATACCACGAAGAGCACCTTCCTCGCGACCATGAGCCATGAGATCCGCACGCCGATGAACGGCATCATCGGCATGACACATCTGCTTTCCGCGACCAGGCTCGATGCCGAGCAGACCGAATATTGCGACACGATCGCGCGCAGCGCCGCGGGCCTCCTCTCGATCATCAACGACATTCTCGACTTTTCCAAGATCGAGGCCGGCCGCCTCGATATCGAGGCGATTCCGTTCCATCTCGACCAATGCGTCGAGGAATCTCTCGACCTCGTCTCGTCGCGCGCCGCGGAGAAGAACCTCGAGCTCATCTACTGGATCGACCCGGAATTGCCCTGTCACGTGGTCTCGGACCCGACGCGGCTGCGTCAGGTCCTGCTCAATCTTCTCAACAACGCGGTCAAGTTCACCGAGAAGGGCGAGGTATTCCTGAAAGTGCGGCGCGCCGGCGCGAATAGCGACATCGTGCGCTTCAGCGTCGCCGACACCGGTATCGGGATCCCCGAAGATCGCCTCGGGACGCTGTTCCAATCGTTCAGCCAGGTTGATAGCTCGACCTCACGGCGCTACGGCGGGACCGGCCTCGGGCTCGCAATATCCAAACGGCTTGTCGAGATGCTGGGTGGCGACATATCGGTAAGCTCCGAGATCGGCCGCGGCGCCGTGTTCGAATTCACCATCAAGGTGGAATGGGCGGTTGGAGGCATCGTTTCCTTCGACACCGAGAGCGTGAAAGGCAAGCGCGTTCTGATCGTCGACGATAACGCCACCAATCGGCGGGTCCTCGAGCTGCATGCCAGGTCGTTCGGCATGGTGCCGACGCTGGTGACCGGCGGTGAGGAAGCCTTCTCCGTCCTCGGCCGCGGCGAGCCGACGGACGTAGTCATCCTCGACATGCAGATGCCGCATCTATCCGGGATCGATGTGGCCAAGCGGATCCATGATTTGCCTCATTGCCGGTCATTGCCGCTCATCCTCTATAGCTCGCTGCATATGAGCCGCGCCCAGATCGTGCAGATGGTCGGACCCAGGCTCTTCGCCGACATCCTGAGCAAACCGATCAAGCCATCGGCATTGCTGCAATCGATCATGGCGGCGATCCTCGCCGTTCCCAAGCTAGCGGCGCCGGCTGCCGTCAAGCCGGCGGTCGAACTCGACGGCAGCCTCGCGGGGGAATGCCCCCTCAATATTCTCGTGGTCGACGACCATCCGACAAACCGCAAATTCTGCTCGGCGCTGCTCAGGAAGCTGGGCTACGCACCACAACTGGCGGTGAGCGGCCGGGAGGCCGTCGACATGACCGCCACAGCCTCCTTCGACACCATTCTCATGGATATCGAGATGCCGGAAATGGACGGCATCGAAGCGATGAAGATCATTCGCAGCCTGCGCTCGGAGGTGATGCAGCCTTATTTCATCGCCCTCACCGCGAACGCCATTGCAGGTGACCGGGAGACCTATCTGAAAGCGGGCATGGACAATTATGTGAGCAAGCCCATCGAGCTTGCCGAGCTTGTCGGCGCTCTGCGTACCAGTTGGCAGGTGCGCGTCGCGCGCCGGGGAAATGGGAGAATACTATGAGCATCTCACATCAAGCGATCGAGCGCATGATGGAGCTCATCGGCGGCGACAAGACCGTCCTGGCGGAGATCCTGCAGAGCTTCATCGATGAGGCGGAGCCCTTGGCGGCGGCCGTCCTCGCCGCCGCCCGGGACGGTCGGCTCGACACGCTGGGCCGCGCCGCTCATACGATCAAATCCAGCGCGCGGGAATTCGGCGATGCCGAGCTCGCGGCACTCTGCGCCGCCATCGAATTTGGCAGCAAGCAAGGCGCGCTGGCCGATGCGATCGCAAGTTCGGAGAAGATTGCCCGGGGCTGCATCACGCTCAAGGACGAGCTCGCCGCCTATATCGGCCGGGAATTGAACGGGGAAACCGCATGAACGGACAAGGGCGGATACTGGTCGTGGATGATACGCGGCCCCTCAGGCTCAAGCTCGCCGCCGCGACGACCGCTCTCGGTCATCTATGCCATTCGGTAGCAAGCGGGCGCGAAGCGCTCGACCATATGCGGAACCATCCGGTGGATGCCGTGCTCCTCGACATCGTAATGCCCGAGATGGATGGATTCGAGGTTCTGAAGGCCATGAAAGGAGATCCCGCGCTCAAGGAAATTCCAGTCATCGTCATTTCCTCGCTCGATGACACGGAGAGCGCGGTCCAGGCCATCGAGCTTGGCGCTGAAGACTTCTTGCCCAAGAACTTCGATCCCGTGATTTTCAAGGCGCGCGTCAATACGCTTCTCCAGAAGAAGCGCGTGCGCGACGCCGAGGTGGACTACCTGAAGCAGGTGCAGAAACTGGCGCGGGCTGCGCAAGTCCTGAAGGTCGGCAATTACAATCCCGCCAAGCTCGGACTCCAGGAGATATCCGAGCGGCGCGATGCACTGGGCGATCTCGCACGCGTCTTTTCTGACGCCGCGCAGAAGGTCTATGAACGCGAGCGCCGCCTCAGGCAGTCCATCAAGACCTTGCGCGGCGGCTTCGGACTTATCCTGCTCGGCATCATCTGGGGCCTGGTCGCGCCACTTTCGCGCATGGCCTCCGGGCTCGATGCCCATCCTTTCGGGATGGCTTTCTGGGTGAGCCTGCTGAGCGGCCTTTGCTGCATCGGCTGGTCGGTGGCCAAGGGAACCATGCCGAGGCCACGTGAGATACCTTGGCGCTATTTCATAGCCTACGCGCTCCTCGGCGCCGTCGTCAGCGAATCCCTCGTGTTCTTTGTCGCGGGCAAGATCGAGGCGAGCATCATTTCCATCATCGTCGTTCTCGAAGGTTTCCTCGCCTTTGCCTTCGCCGCTTTCATGCGGATCGAGCAGCCAAGCCTGTCGCGATTTGCCGGCCTGCTCCTGGGCCTTCTCGGTGTGCTGGTCATTCTCTATGACAAGTTCACCGGGGCGAGCTCCAGCGCCCTGCTGTGGACGGTCGTCGCCCTCTCGATACCGGCCTGCTATGCGGCGGAAGGCATCATGCTGGCGGCGCGGCGGCCGGAGGGTATCGCGACCATCACGACGGTCGGCATCATGCAGCTCGTCGCCGCCGTCATCCTCCTGCCGATTGCGCTCGCGACCGGCCAGATGATCTATCCGGCCGCCACGCCTGGCGCGATGGAACTGACCATCATCCTGATCGCCGCGGCCTCGCTCTCCGCCAACGTCCTGTTTCTCCACCTCATCACCGGTCTCGGCTCTGTGTTCGCGGGCCAGGCCGCCTATTTCACCACCATGGCCGGGATCGGCTGGAGTGTCGTGCTCCTGGGCGAAAGCCTCAATGGCTGGATATGGGCGGCGCTGGGGCTGACGGCCGCCGGGCTCTTTCTCGTCGGACCGAAACATGAAGCGGAACCCGAGCCGCCAGCCGTGGGGGCCATGCACGAGGCGCCGCAAACGTGAGCGCGTCTTTCTCAGGCCTCACCCTTCGCGGAAGGTATGGGCGATCTGGTCGGTCAGGGGCTGCAGGAAATAGCTGAGGGGCGTGCGTTCGCGGGTCTGGATGAACGCCTCGGCTGGCATTCCGACTTTGAGCTTGTGGACGCCGAGCAGCTTGATCTGCTCCGCTCCGAGGCGGATACGCACCGCATAGAAAGGCAGCGAATCTGCTGATATGCGCGTCAGATCGGCCGCCACTTGCACGACCTCGCCATTGACCTCGGGTGTCGTGCGCTGGTCGAATGCGGGGAAGCGCACTTGTGCCGTTTGTCCGAGATTGACCTGATCGATGTCCTCCGGACGCACCTGGGTATCGATCACCAGCTCATCGAGTTCGGGAACGATCGCCATTATGTCCGCGCCGGGAGCGATCACGCCACCGATCGTATGCACGTTGAGCTGATGCACGACGCCGGCCCGCGGTGCGCGAATCTCCATGCGCGCCAGCTTGGCCTTGGCGGCGGTCAACCGCTCATCGGTCTCGGCAACCTTGGCTTCCGCTTCGCGCAAGTCGCTGAGCGAGCGGGTGCGCGCATCATCGGTGATCTGGATGATTTGCAGCTTGGTTTCGCTGATCCGCCCCTTGGCGGCGGCGATCTTGGCAACAAGTTCGCCCTCTTCTCCCTCCAGCCGTGCCCGCTCGCGATCGAGCGCATAGACCCGGCTCGCCTCGACCAGCCCCTGCTTCAGGAGCTTCTTGAGATTGGAGAGCTCCTCGCGCACGAGTGCCGTCTGTTCCCGTTTCGACTCATATTGCGCCGTAAGACCGGTAACTTCCTGCCCGAGCTGGCCGATCCGCTCGGTCAGCTGCTCGATACGCCCATCGAGCGCTGCTTTCTGCACGCTCAGCAACTTCCGCTGCCCGCTCAGGAGTTCGGCAATTCGCGGCTCGGACACCCTGGCAAGTAAAGTCGCGGGAAACCGGACTTCCCTCAGATCATCCCGCTCGGCGATGAGGCGGGCCCGCTTGGCGTTCACTTCATCGAAGGTTCCCTGCAGGATCGACAGCTCGGCGCGCGTATCCGTTTCGTCGAGCCTGACCAGGACTTGTCCGGCTTCGACCCAGTCGCCATCCTTGACCGCGATATCGGCGACGATGCCGCCGTCGCGGTGCTGAATACGCTTGAGATACGTTTCGACGACCGTGGTCCCCGTCGCGATGACCGCCCCCTGGATCGACGCCATTGCCGACCACAGTCCCATGCTGCCGATCAGCAAGCCCAGACCTGCAAATCCCGCCAATTGATAGCGGCGTAAGGTCTTGATGGTGGACGCGGACGTCATCCCCTCGCCTCGACAACGGTCAGGCCGCCGGGCCGGCCGGTGCCATCGACAGGACGCGCCAGTACCTTCGCAAGCACTTCATCCTTGGGCCCAAAGGCGAATACCCGGCCTTCCCGGAGCACCATCAGCCTGTCCAGTGAGGCGATGGCGCTTGGCCGGTGTGCAATGACGATGACCGTGCCGCCGCGGGCACGGACCGCGGCGATCGCTTTTACCAGGGCCACTTCGCCATCCGCGTCGAGATTGGCGTTGGGCTCGTCAAGCACCAGAAGAGCCGGATCGCCGTAGAGCGCCCGGGCGAGGCCAAGGCGCTGGCATTGGCCGGCCGAGAGCCGACGCCCCCCTTGGCCGATAATCGTATTGTAGCCGTCCGGCATCTGCAGGACGAGCTCGTGGATATCCGCCTGTTGGGCCGCCCCCACCACGGCCCGCGGATCGGGCGTGAGAGCAAAGCGCGAGATGTTCTCTGCCACCGTGCCGTCGAACAGCTCACCTTCCTGCGAGAGATAGCCGATCGACCTTCCAAGCACGTCGGCATCCCACTGATCCGGTGTCGCGCCATCCAATCTGACCGTACCGCGGGTCAAGGGCCAGGCGCCGACCAGCGCCTTTGCCAGGGTGGATTTGCCGGCGCCGGTCGGACCGATGATGCCCAGCCCGTCACCACGCTCGAGCGCGAACGACACACCTCCGATCAGAGGCATCTCCGTACCGGCGGCATAGGCGGTCAGATTGTCCACCGTCAGCCGGCCGGTCGGTTGCGGCAGGCCCATGCGCGGCCTGCGCACCGGCGTGTCGGCGAGGAAAGCACCCAACCGGCGCCACGACCGCACGAAGCCCTGGAATTGCGGCCATTGGCCGACCGCCATCTCGACCGGCGCCAGCGCCCGCGACATGATGATGCTGGCGGCGATCATCACGCCGGGCGAGACCTCACGGCGGATCGCGAGATAGGCGCCGAGGCCGAGAACGGCCGACTGGAACACCAGCCGCAGCGTACGCGACAGGCTCGCCAGCAGACCGCCGCGATCGCTGGCCAGCATGTGGCTTTCGAGCGCCTCATCCTGGGCGCCGGCCCAGCGCTGGCGCAGACGGCCGACCATGCCGAGGATCGTGGCCGCTTCGATGTTGCCGCGACATTGATCGGCCAGTGAATTCGCCTGCATGAGCGCTCGGTGAGTCACGATGGCGTGCTTGCGGGTCGTTCGCTCGGTGAGAATGGCGATCACCGTCAGCAGGACGGCCGCGAGAACCGCCATGTAGCCGAGCAGATTGTGCATCAGGAAGATGACCGCCAGATAGATCGGCGCCCACGGCATGTCGAGAAACGCCAGGGGACCGTTGCCTTGCAGATATTGCCGGATCGTCTGAAGGTCGCCCAGCGCCTCGTTGCGCGCGCCTCCTCCGTCCCTGAGCGCCCGCATGGCCATCGCGTCGAATACCCTCTCGCGCAGCGTTTCATCGACGATCCGTCCGACCCGGACGAGAAGCCGCGAGCGGATGAACTCCAGAAAGCCGTAGAGCGCATAAAGAACGGCGGTCAGCAGGGCCAGGGCCACCAGGGTGGAAACGCTGCTGCTGGTCAGGACCCGGTCATAGACTTGCAGCATGAAAAGCGGGCCGGTGAGCATCAGCAGGTTGGCGAACATGCTGAACACAACCAGCGACAAGAACCCGGATCGGCACGTCGCCAGTGCCACAGACAATTCAGAAACTGCGGAGCTTTTCCTGATCACGCACTAGGCCAGGATGTCGAAGTCTGTCGCCGCGAGTGCGGGTATCGCGCCGGCGAACGTGGCGACCAGCCGACTGCCGCCGGCATGATTTCCATTCGCGTCATAGAACAGTTCATGCGTGGCGAAGTTGAATATGAACCGGTCATTTGCATCTGCCGCCAGGCCGGTGCTGTTGGACAGGAATTGTGACGGATCGAGCGGCCCAGCGGTGAGACCGCCACCGAACAGCGATGCGGAGATCGCCAATCTGTCACCGGCTTCGAAATTCTGGATGATATCGCGGTCGGCAAAGGCCGGCGTCAGCACGAATGTGTCGGATCCTGCAGCGCCGTTGAGCGTATCAATTCCGGCGCCGCCGATCAGCCGATCATCGCCGCCGCCACCATTGAGCGTATCGCTTCCTTTGCCACCCGTCAGTGTATTGGCTGCGTCATTGCCGGTCAGACTATCACTCTGGTCGGTTCCGATGACATTCTCGAAGTTGGCGATCTTGTCGGCGCCGGCATCGCCGCCCTTGGCTGCATTCGTGGCCAGGTTCACGGTAACCCCTTTCAGTGAACCTGCATAAGAGAGCGTGTCGTGAGATCCATTGCCGCCATCCAGCCTGTCCCCACCGGCGCCGCCGATGATCGTGTCATTGCCGTCGCCCCCCTTGATCTGGTCGTTCCCCTCTCCCCCGATGAGCGTATCGTTGCCGTTGTCACCGTTGATCGTATCATTTCCCTTGCCCCCGTCGATGACATCGTCGCCATGGAGTCCCGACAGGATGTCATTTCCGGCGAGGCCATAAATGGTGTCGAAGCCCTTGCCGCCGGTAAACGTATCGACGCCTTTCGTGCCGCCGAAATCCATCGCGGCGAAGCGAGAATAATAGTCATGCGCGATGGCCTCGAAATAGGCCGGATCGATCTGGACTCCTTGCCAGCGCGCAATGATCTCGCCGGTGGCGCCATCCATGACAATGTAGTCCGGAAAGGCGGGCGTCTGCGTGCCCCGCACAAAATCCATCAGGACGTCGACGTCACCATTGGTCGTTATGACGGATGATGTGAGATCGAAGTTGTTATGCCATTTCAGCGCATCCTTTGTTGTGGCCATCCGGCTGTTCACGTTCTCAACCAATACCTCGAGGAAATTGAAGTCGCTTCCCAGTTCGGCCGAGAGATTTTCCACATTCGAGGAATAGAAAGCGCAAGGCCCGCACCAGACCGCGCAGACGGACATGACCACCAGATTGTCGCCATAGCTCAGCAGCGACTGGGCATTTCCGTTCTGGTCGGTGAAGACGAGGTCCGGCACGAATTCGCCGACCTCGTCAAATTGCCCGAGACTGGTCGTGGCGTTGGGTGAAGAGGTCAAGTGCGTGGCGAGGTCGACAGCCGGGCTGCCGCTGGCATTCAGCGCGGTTTCGAGCGGCTCATCCACGGTCGTGTATTCGATGTTCCCGGCCATGTAAGCGCCGAAGTCCAGCGCTTTGACGAGATCAATCGAATCCGTTGCGGGCGGGCGGTGGAACGCAAACGCTCCCATCGGCCATCCGTAGAACTCGAAGGGCGGAAGGAATGAAGCCACGAGGACATCTCGCGCCTCGTATCCGGACGGATCGTTATTGTCGACATGGAAGACGCCGACCAACGGTGAAACCCCGTCGAGCGGCTCGGAATAACCATCAAGCACGACGATGCGCACATCCAGCGAGCGCCCGGCGGCGCTTGCCGCCGCGGCGAGCTCATTGGCTTGCGCGATTTCCGCCAGTGCGAGCGACGTCAATTCACCGCCCGGAGTCAGCGTATCTTTGATCACGAAGACGACGGTTTCAGCGTCGCCATTGAAAAGTGAATCGGCCGTCGCCGCATTGCCCGCCGCGTCCTTCAGCGGCAGCCCGTCGAGGGCGGTGAAAAGGTCCGTCGGCACCACCGGGTAGAACTCGCCGGCGCCGATATCGACTCCCGAACCGAGGACGCGATACGCTCCCCGACCATCGATTGGCAGGGCCTCGCTTGTGTTTCCGTCCTGGTCGAGGTCATGAATATCGGCAGGGAGCAGCGCGGCGCTGCCGGCATCGATCAGGACACTGCCGGACCCCGGCGCGAAGGCCACCAAGGCCCCATTATTGTCGTATACTGCGCCCAGGCCGACATCGCCGACATTTACCAGATTGTTCGTGGAGCCGGCGCCAAGCGCGACATTGGTGCTGAATGCACTGTTGGTCGCGACGTCGATCGTCCCGCGCACGTCATTGTTGGCGGCGGGTACAAGGTCAGGCTCATATGAAAGCAGGCCCGAATAGTTGTTGCCGATGACCGTATTGGTGGCGGTGATCGATCCTCCGGATTCCTGGAAAATGCCGCCGCCCTCGTCCGTGTTGGTGCCGCTCGCACCGGCCAGATTGGCGGTGATCGTGGCGCTTTGCAGGACGAGAGTCGAATTCCAGGCGCTGATGCCGCCACCCTTGCCAAGTGCATCATTGATGCCGATGGTCGAGTTGGTGATCATCACATTGCTGTCTTTGGCGTAGATGCCGCCGCCCTCCTCTGCCGTGTAATTATACGCCACCAGCGAATTGGTGATCGTCAGGTCGGTCTGATCGACGGCGATGCCGCCGCCCTTGCTTGCGGCGCCGTTGTGCTCGATGGTCGTATTGAGAATGTCGAGCGTGCCGGCATCGGAGGCGAGAATGGCCCCGCCCTCGCCTGAGCTCGTGCCGTCACTGAGCCTCAGGCTGGTGAGCGCTACGTCGGTAGACGATCCGGTTATGTTGAAGATGCGATGGGCATTGTTGCCCGAAATCGTCACATCCGCCTTATCGTCGCCATTGATATCGCCAAGGATCGTGACGTCGCTGGTGAGCGCCAGTTCGTCGTTGAGGACGATGGCCTTGCCGCCGAGCGCCGGCGCGAAAGTGATGGTATCCGCATCGGGATCGGCATTGGCCAGCGCGATGGCTTCTCGCAGCGACAAATCGTTGGCCGAAATGTTGCCGTCATTCTCATCGGCGAGAACGGTGACTACGAAATTTGCCATGACGGGTCCTTCTGCTGGGTTACGCTCATAAGGCTCTCGGAGGGAGCCATAGAACATCGCGCGTTAGGACTGCGCTTGGCCCACGACCTCGGGCCCCTTCCTTTGCGTTAGGTCTGCGTCAGAAATACCGTTATGAGCAAAATTCCACGGACCGGTGAATGGCTACGGCCTCGGGTCCAATCGCGCCTTGAGATCGCCGCACAGGCGCTCGCGCGCCGCGGCCTCATACGGAAGCCGCGCGCCCTGCCCCCAGACCGGACCCGGCCAGGCGGCGTCCGTCTCGAAACGGGCGATGACATGCACATGCATCTGGCGCACGATATTGCCGAGCGCGCCGATATTGACTTTGGTCGGCTTGTAGAGCTGCGTCAGCGCCTCGCCGGCGCGCGCGATCTCATCCGATAATTGATGCGCGTCGGCGCGGGTGAGTTCGGTCCACTCTTCGAGCCCGGCGCGCCGCGGCACCAGGATGAGCCAGGGGAAACGCTGGTCGTCCATCAGCCGCACTTGGCTGAGCGGCCAATCCGTCACGAAGACGCTGTCGGCCTCGAGGCGTGGCGAAAGAGAGAAACCGGTCACCGGCGTGGGGTCAGCGCTTCTTCCAGTAATAGAAGGCCTGGAACACCGGGCGGTCGACGTCGCGGCCGTTTTCGAGCAGCTGCTCGACATGCCAGGCGCGACCGGCGATCCAGATGGTCGACCAGATGACCGGGAAGAGACCCAGCACCATCAGGCCGTACATGACGAAATCCGGCAGGCCCATAAGCTGCGACAACGCCCAGATGATGGCGGCGAAGGCCGCGCCGAGCTTGGTCACCGACAAGAGCACCACCCCTGCCGCCGACAGGAAGCTGTGAAAAATACCCATCGAATGAGAGGTTGGCGTGGGCGGGGCCTTGGGCGTGATGATTTCCTGTTCCATCCGGGGAGAGATAGTCCGCCTCGGTCAAAAATGCAAATCAGGCCGCGTCGGGCAGGCCGGGGCTGGGAGCCTCGGGTTTGGCCGGTTCCCCCAACGCCGCGATCATGCCGCGGGCGATCTCGCGCTCGCCCATGATGACCGTGTCGGCCCCGAGCTTGCTGAGATAGTCCACTTCCTCGTCCGAATGGGCCCGGGCGATGATCCTGATTCCCGGATTGACCGCGCGGGCGAGCTCGACCACCCGGCCCGCCTCGAAGCCATTGGGAATGGCGAGGATGGCCAGCCTGGCGCCGGCGATATTGGCGGCGGCCAGCGTCTCGGCCTTGGCCGCATGGGCCGGGATGACCTCGATATTCTTGTCCCGCAACGCCTGGACCCGGGCGCTCGCATCCTCGATGACGAGAAACGGCCGGCCCGCCTCGCTCAGCGCCTGGGCGACGAGGCCGCCGACCCGGCCATAACCCGCCAGCACGACATGATCGCTGAGCGTGGTCGTGGGCAGGGCGTCCTCGACTTCCACACTGGCCGCCACCTCCCCGCCTATCTTGCGCTCCACCTTCGCTTTGACCAGATCGATGGCGGCGAAAGCCAGCGGATTGAGCAGGATCGACAGGATGGCGCCCGCCAGGATGAGATCGCGTGCCTCTTTCGGGATGAGCCCGAGCCCCAGGCCGACATCGGCGAGGATGAACGAGAATTCGCCGATCTGGGCGAGGCTCGCCGAGATGGTGAGCGCCGTCGATGTCGGATGGCGGAAGGCCCGCACGATGAGGAAGGCGGCGAGCGACTTGCCGATCAGGATGACGAACAAGGTCGCGATGACCGGCAAGGGATCGCGCACCAGGCTCATCGGGTCGAACAGCATGCCGGCCGAGACGAAGAACAGCACCGCGAAGGCATCGCGCAAGGGCAGCGATTCCTCGGCCGCCCGATGGCTGAGCTGTGATTCGCTCAACACCATGCCGGCGAAGAAGGCGCCGAGCGCCAGCGACACGCCGAATAATTTGGCGGCGCCGAAAGCGACGCCGAGCGCGATCGCCAGCACCGCCAGGCGGAACAATTCGCGCGAGCCCGTATGGGCGACATAGTGCAGGAGCCATGGAATGACCTTACGCCCGACGATCAGCATGAGAGCGACGAACAGGGTCACCTTGATGAAGGTGATGACCAGCACCCCAGTGAGGCCTGGGCCCACATAAACCGCCAGAGGATCGACATGCGGGGTGTCGTCGCCCTTGAGCTGGAGGAACTGGGCGAGAGCCGGCAGCAGCACCAGCGCCAATACCATGGCGAGATCCTCGACGATCAGCCAGCCGACCGCGATGCGGCCGCGCTCGGTCTCGAGGATGCGCCGTTCCTGCAGCGCCTTGAGCAGCACCACCGTGCTCGCCACCGACAGCGCCAGCCCGAAGACGAGGCCCGCCGCCGGCGTCCAGCCGAGATACCAGGCGATGCCATACCCCATGAGGGTGGCGATGGCGATCTGGACCACCGCGCCCGGCACCGCGATCGCCCTCACCGACAGGAGGTCCTTGAGCGAGAAATGCAGGCCCACGCCGAACATGAGCAGAATGACGCCGATCTCCGCCAGTTGCGGCGCCAAAGACTGGTCGGCGACGAAACCGGGAGTGAACGGCCCCACCACGACACCGGCCAGGAGGTAGCCGACCAGAGGGGGCACCTTGAACCGATTGGCGATGGCGCCGAGGACGAAGGCTAGGCCCAGGCCGATGACGATCGTGGCGATGAGCGGCGTTTCATGCGGCATACTGGGCGTTTTCTCCTTGTTCCGGGTGGCGATACCGGATTATGGCCGTCCTGCCCATGGGGGAACAAGCAAACTATTGCGTCATGACAAGGAGTTGTGTGAAAAGCCCGGAAAGCCGCGGCGATGCCACATTCACGCGGTTAGAGTGGATGCCTACCCAAACAACCCGGCCCTCCTCATGAAGCTCACAAAGCTTGCCAGTCTTCTTTGTCTTGTCGCCACGGCAGGCCTTGCCCATGCGGCCGATTTGCCCGCATCGGCCGAGGATCTCAAGGATTATGCGGGTAAATACCCCTTCGACGTGATCGGCGGCTATTCCTTCTTCGAGAACCCCAAGGTGATCGAGGCCTTGGACAATGCGGCGGGTTCCGGAACCGCCGACTGGATCGACAATCTCGATGTCGGCACCCCGATCACCCGCCAGGAGGACGGACTCATCGCCGCCGTCTGCGAGGCGCATAATTGCGCCGGCAACAATGCGGCGCTGGCGATCGCGGAATCGGGCCGGCTCATCGCCCTCTGCCTGTACTCGAAAGCCGGCGACCTCAATATCGTTCCCGGCCAGGTGCGCTGGATCGGTCTCAATCTCGACCGCTATGTCGACCCGCCCGACGAAGGCGGCGGCTGCCCGCGCGACGCCGATGAATTTCTCGATGCCTATACGAAGGTGCTCAAATAGGCTGAATCGATTTCTGAACCGCTCCAGCCAAGACCATGATTTGCCTCAGGGAGTTGCCGGTGAAGTGTTTGCCGAAATGGATGTGTGCAGCCGCCTTCCTTCTCGCTCCGCTGAGTGTCGCGGCCCAGACCGGCACCGAGGATTCGGGCGCGGTTCTGCTCCCCGGTTGCGAATGGAAGGAGCAGACCGTCTTCATCCACGGCAAGCCCAATCAGCAGCTGAGCTTCCGCTATCAGGCCTGTACGGGCAAAGACCTGCCCAAGGTGATCTACGCCCTCAATGAGCGCGAGGAGCTCATTCAATCCTGGGGCGGCGACCATGGCGGACCGATCGCGCGCTTCTGGGCGCTGGGCTCTGAGAAACCCTCGGAGCTGATCCACAAGATCGCCGCTCCTACCATCGAGGATAAGGAGATCGGCCGCTGCGTCGTCCATCTCGATTTCGCCGCCGGCACGTATAACTACGAGCCGAATGCCGCCTATATGGAGGAGCTGCTGGCGACGGACGAGGTTTTCTCCGCTTGCGGCGACTACGGCACGACCAATGACGCGATCCAGTATTTCGTCGTCATCGACAAGGTGCTGCTGGCCTATGTCTGGCTCGGCCAGGACACGCCCTTCTTCGACCCGGCGAGCTTCAAATATGTGAACAGCGAGAAGCCAGGAGTTGTCGAGTAACCCGCAACGATTATTTGCAATAGGCCTTGCCGCTGCGCCGGCTGGCGAGATCGAGATGGAAGTGATCACCATGATAGCGGTCGGACCCCGGCCCCAGCACGGTCATGAACTCGCCGCAGGCATCCTGGCGGATCTGGCGCAGGAATTCCCGCTCATCGCCCTCGCCGCGCCAGCCCTGCTTGACGGTGATCTTGCGCCCATCGGCAAGTGTGAAGCTCGATATGTCGATGGCATTGCCGAAGCCATGCTCGCTCATCTTTGCCCCGCGCTTGTTGTTGCGGGCCCGGCAGGAATAGGAAGCGGCGACCGTAATGCCCGTCACTTGTGAGCCGAAGGCCTGCTCCGCCGCTGGCTGGACGGTGCCGCTCATCCAGTCATGCAGCGGCTGGGTCACGCTGCAATTGAGCGTCGCCGGCTGGCTGAACTGGACACCGGCCACCGAATACATCTTCCACGGATTCGGCACCTGACAGCCATTGCCCTCATCGATCGGATCGAGCTTTTCCGCCTCGCCCAGGATGCGCGGATCGGTCAGGCAATGGATGGGCGGCGCGATGAGGCCTTCGGTGGTGAACTGCTTGGAACCGTCGCCGCAGGCGGAGAGCATGGCGAGGATGGCCCCGCTGATGGCGAGCCCCGCAAGCTTGTGGAAACGCATGACCAACTCCGGAACACAACCGACCCGTCCCGGACGTTAGAATTTTAAGATTAATGGAGGCTTATGACGCATCAGCCCGAAAAGTGCGAAGCGGTTTTCGGGCAAGCTGATGCGCGTTAGATTCCACGCATCAGCTGACGCGCCAGGAACCCTACCCTTCCAGCGCCGTCATCAGCTGGAACAGGTCGCCTTTGCGCTTCGACAGGTAAGACGTGAAGATGCCGCGCTGCATATAGATCATCGAGAAGCCGAGCACCTTGGCATCGGCCACCTTGTAGCTCTTGTTGCGCCAGACGAGCCGCCAGTTGACGGTATAGGTCTGGCCCGACATCAGGAAGATCCGGCTCGATACCGTCACATCCTTGCCGTCGGTGGTCGCCTCGCCCACTTCGTATTTGGCGATCGGATATTCGCGCGACTGATCGGCGAAATAGCGCGACATGAACACCGCCACGCCACGGAAATAACGCGGCCGCTGGGCCGCGCCGAGATTGGCCTTGTATTGGCCGAGCGAATAGAGCGCGATCTCCGGAACATCGGCATAACGCTGGATGACGTTCAGGAAGGCATTGACGGTTCCCTGGCGATGCGCCTCGAGCAGGTCCTTGCCCACCTTTCGCATGAAGGCGACAGAGGGGTGATCCTTTTCGCCGGCTACGGCCGCACTGCCGCCGATCGCCGCGGTGGCGACCACGGCACCCGCCTTGATGAAGGCGCGCCGCGACAGGCTCTTCGGAAATGTCGTCATGATTCGCCTTGATTAGCCTTCAAGCGCCAAGACCTAACGGAACCGGCGGCGGGTCGTCAACTGCAGCCCCTACCAGCTTTCAGCGCTCTTCAACTCGTCGAAGAGAGCGTTGAAATCGCCCTTCGAGCGCTTCAGCACGTCGGTGAAGCGCTTCTTGAGCTGCAGCGACAGCCATACGCCACGCACATTGATGTCGCCGATCTGGCCGGCCCCGAGGATACGCCAGCGTACCTGGCTCGTCGAGCCGTTCTTGAACCGCACCAGAGAGTTGACGATCGTCGTGTTGCC
This sequence comes from Taklimakanibacter albus, assembly GCF_016595235.1. GTDB lineage: Bacteria > Pseudomonadota > Alphaproteobacteria > Rhizobiales > Aestuariivirgaceae > Taklimakanibacter > Taklimakanibacter albus. The sequence goes on from NZ_JAENHL010000004.1 coordinate 542,810, forward strand.
CTGCTTCGCCGACGATTCGATCTCGATATTCGAGCCCTGGAACTCGTCGACATAATAGACGAAGAAGGCCGCCATATAGAATGAGACCAGCTTGACGAACTCGCCCGCCATGTTGGGCGGCAGGTCCTTGCGATAGGGTCCGAGCGCCACGAGGCCGACCGAACGCACATTGGTGTGCTGGTTGATGAGGCCGGAGAAGCGCTGTCTGAGCGCGGCTTTGCCGCCGCCGCTATTGGCGAGCTTGATGACGCTCGTGCCGACGCTGGTCACATATTTTTCCGCGGGGCTGGCGGCGAGTACCTCGCGGCCGGCGAGCGTGGTGGTGAGAAGCAGCGCCGAAAGCCCCATGAAGCCACGGCGGGTCAAGCGGTTGGGGAAACGTGTCGAGCTCATCCTTGTTCCATCAAATTGATGCCAGCCCTCTCAAGGCGGGAGTCCTGCCAGAGGTGACGGGGTTTGTGCAAGCTGAGACTTGGTGAAGATCCTGTGACGGCTACTTCCGCAAATAGTCGAGGAGCGCTGACATCTGGCCGTTATTCTTCTTCAGGACCGACACGAAATTGGTCTTCTGTGTCGAAGCCAGCCAGATGCCGTCGACATTGACATCGAAGATGCGGAAGCCGCCGCCGCGCTTGACGAGGCGCCAGGTCACCGGCATGGAGCCGCCGCCACCCATTTTGAGGACGCTCTTCACCAGCACGCTGTCGCCGGCGTCCTTGGTGCCCTTCACTTCGAGGCCTTGCCCGGCGAGCTTCTTGGCGTTCTGCTGGAACACCTTGGCAATGTAGGCCTCGACCAGGCTGTAATACTCAGCCTTGACGTCGTTGGTCAGGCTCTTGCGATAGGGCCCAAGCGAATAGATCGCGATCGCGGCGATATCGGCATTGGACCGGAGCAGCGAGCGGAACTGGCTGACCGAATTTGCCCGTGCCGCGGCGATCACGCCGTTGCCGACCGACGCGACATAGCTTTCCGCCGGCGAGGCGGCGAAAGCGAGCGACGGAGCTAATGCCGCCGACAGGCCCAGGGACACGAAAAGGCGACGGCTAAGAGGCCGGACAATGTCAGTCATCGTGGAGAGTCCTCAATAGGGGTTGAGGGTTTGCGGGACCGTTGTTGGCGGCAAGCTGGACACGCCGGAGGCGGTGTCATACCCGGCTGTCTCATTGTTGATCTCGCTTTGCCGCTTCTGTGCATAGAGGTCGCGCACGGTGGCGTACAAATCGGGCGAATTTTTGCGCAAGTTGTCGTAATCGTCGAGCAACGCCTCGCGGCCTGAGATGATTTCCGTGCCGATCGGGATGGAACGCTCCCACAGGGGCGCGTCATAGAGCACCCAGGTCATCGGGTTGACCGCCGTATCGACGACCACGCCGCCGATGTCGCGCGGGTTGGACGGGCCGATGACCGGCAGTACGATATAAGGACCAGGCCCCATGCCCCAGGTTCCGAGCGTCTGGCCGAAATCCTCGCGATGCAAAGGTTCGCCAAGGCCCGTGGCGTGATCGAAGATGCCACCCAGCCCCAGCGTGCTGTTCACCATGAAGCGCTTCATGGTGTTCGCTGCAGCTTCCGGATTGCCTTGCAGAATGTCATTGGCGAGCGTGATCGGGCTCGCGAGATTGGTCAGCACGTTCGACACGCCGCGACGTACCGGCGGTGGAATCACGGCGCGGTAGATGCGGGCCGACGGCTCGAGGACCAGCCGGTCGACGACTTGGTTGAAGCCGAAAACAACGCGGTTGACGCCTTCCAGGGGATCGGGCTGCTCGGCCACGAGATCGCCCGGCACCTGGCTGTCATCCGTCGTCTCATTGAGATCGCCGGGAACCTGCACGCCATCGACCACATCCACCCCCGGCACGGCGGCGGCGGGCTCGATGATCACGCGCTCTTCCGGCTTGGGCTTATAGGCGTGGGGTTTTTTCTTGCGTTCGTCGGCTGGCTTGACCGTAAGCGGGGTGCCTTTGAAGCCGGATTTGTCGGACTGGCGCTCGGCCGAAGCCGGTCCTGCCGTCAGAGCAAAAAGCGCGACCATGCCGACGCATGCCATCATGCGTCGCATATGAACGCTCTTTACTCCGCTATTCGCCCGGCTCATCTGGACTCCCCTGCTCTGCATACTTTAGCGCATTTTTTCCAAAGTACGACCAGAAAATAGGTGACTGTTCATTGCAGCATAGGTCCGACTAAGGCCTTTTTTAGGTTAATGCCAGCCTAACGTTGATTTTGACATAAAGATATGTTTATGTGAGCATGTCAATGGAACAGCCTATGGACGAACTTCTAGCCGGAATGCGGGCCATCGCCGAGACGACGCGGCTCAGGCTGCTTTTCGTCCTGTCGCATGGCGAATTCAATGTCAGCGAATTGACGCAGATTCTCGGCCAAAGCCAGCCACGCGTCAGCCGCCACCTCAAACTGATGGCGGAGGCGGGCCTTTTGTCCCGTTACAAGGAGGGCAGCTGGGTCCTGTTCCGCCTGAGCGAGCAGACCCGGGGCGCCGCCCTCGCCCGCGCCATCGTCGACCTCCTCCCCGGCTCTGATTCGGTGCTGGTCAGCGACATTGCCCGGCTCGAGGAGATCCGCCGTCAGCGCGCCGAGGCCGCCGCCCTCTATTTCGGCACCAATGCCGCGAATTGGGAGAAGCTGCGCTCACTTTATGTCAGCGAGGGTGATGTCGAGGCTGCCATGGTCGACTTGGCCGGGGCCGGTGATCTCGGCAATTACCTTGATCTCGGCACCGGGACCGGGCGCATCCTGTCGCTCTTCGCCGGCCGCGCCGCGCAAGCGATCGGCATCGACCAGAGCCGCGAGATGCTGGGCGTGGCGCGCGCCAATCTGGAGGCGGCGGGCTTGCGCCAGGCGCAGGTGCGCCAGGGCGACATCTACGCTTTGCCGCTGCCCAATGCCGCCGCCGATTTCATCACCATCCATCAGGTGCTCCATTATCTCGACGACCCGGCCCGCGCTTTGACCGAGGCGGCGCGCGTGCTCAAGCCGGGCGGCCGCCTGCTGATCGTCGATTTCGCCCCGCATGAGCTTGAGCATCTGCGCGACCAGCACGCCCATCGCCGCCTCGGCATCGCGCCCGACGCCATCGCTTCCTGGCTGAAGCGCGCCGATCTCCGTCTCGTCCGCGAAAGAACCTTGCCACCGCCCCGGACCAATGGCTCCGGGCTCACCGTTTCGCTGTGGCTGGCCGAGCGCCCGGCCGCGATTGTTGCACAAAAAGAACAGGCCGCGAGGAATCGCGTAGAAGGAAATTTGGCGTGATGAGTAAGCCCGAACTCAAAGTATCATTCGAATTCTTCCCTCCCAAGCAAGAGGCCTCGGATAATTTCTGGAAGGTCATCACCAAGCTCGAGGAGATGAAGCCGCATTTCGTCTCGGTGACCTATGGCGCCGGCGGCACGACGCAGGAGCGCACGCTCGGCACCGTGAACGCGATCCGCGAGCGCACCTCGCTCATTCCCGCCGCTCATCTCACTTGCGTCGGCGCCCCGCGTGAAGACGTCGATAAGGTCGTGCGCGGCTATTGGGAGGCCGGCATCCGCCATATCGTGGCGCTGCGCGGCGATCCGCCGGGCGGTGTCGGCGGCCGTTTCGTGCCGCATCCGGAAGGCTATCGCAACGCCGCCGATCTGGTGCGCGGCATCCGCGAGATCGCGCCCTTCGAGATCTCGGTCTCGGCCTATCCGGAAAAACATCCCGAAGCCGTGTCGATCGAGGAAGATCTGGCCTTCCTCGCCGACAAGGCCGAGCACGGCGCCACCCGGGCGCTGTCGCAGTTCTTCTTCAACAATGCCGCCTTCCTGCGTTTCCGCGACCGCGTCTTCGCGAGGGGCATCGATATCGAGCTGGTGCCCGGCATCCTGCCGATCACCAATTTCGCGCGGGTCAAGGAATTCGCCGCTAAATGCGGCGCCTTCCTGCCACCCGCCCTCGCCCAGCGTTTCCACGGCCTCGATCAGGATCCCGAGACGCGCAATCTGGTAGCCGCCATGGTGGCGGCCGAGCAGGTCGATTTCCTGCGCCGCGAAGGCGTCAACAGCTTCCATTTCTATACGCTGAACCGGGCCGATCTCGTTTATGCGATCTGCCGGGTCGTGGGTCTCGGTGAACAGGCAGAAGCCGCTTGAAGCGCGAAGAAGATTAGTTCTTCCAATCCTCCATCTCGTTGCGTCCCCAGGCCCGGGCGATGGCGGGATTGGCGGTCACGCGATCATACATGGCGCGCACATTGGGGTGCTTCTTGAAGAAGCTGGGGACGTCGAGATTCCAGGTGGCGAGCATCGCCGCATAGACATCCGCCACGCACATCTTGTCGCCGAGGATAAAAGGCTTGTCGCCGAGCGCCGCGGCATAGACGTCCCATTCCTGCGCCATGCGGGCGAGTGCCGCCGCCTTGACGCATTTGCCGCCATTCTGGTCGGACGTATAGCGGTCGGGATAATAGGCGCGCAGATCCGTCATATAAATATTGGTGGCGAGAAAGACGAGCCAGCGCAGATAGGCCGGGCGCTCGGCCGCATCGGGCGCCGGCGCCAGGTTGGCCTTGGGATACTTGTCAGCGAGGTAGAGCGAGATCGCCGCCGATTCGGTCATGACTGTGCCGTTGGGGAGGGTCAGCGCCGGCACCTGCCCCAAGGGATTGACGCGCGCCAGCTTTTCCGGGACACGGCCATCCTGCGACCGCTCGATGATCTCGACCTCGTAAGGCGCTTCCGCCGCCTCGAGGACCGCCTCGACCACTACCGAACCCGAACCCGGGCGCCCATAAAGCCTGTACATGCGAACTCCCCTGTTTTGTTGTCGCGGAGCTAGTTTTCCACCCTCCCGCTGGAAAAGTCACTTGCTTGTGATGCATGGGCGTTTGAAATTGGCGCGGGGGACCTGGCGGACCAATGAGCAAACGCAGCAGCACGGAAAAGAACCGGCCCGACGGCGACCGGCCGGTCAGATTCACCTATTCGACCGCCGACCAGCCCCTTCTCCAGCGCACCGTCATCCAGGCGATCGAGAAGATCGGCGGCCAGGCCAAGCTCAAGAAGCTCTATGACCGCCGCAATGAGCGCGAGCCCGGCGAGAGCTTCTTCGGCACCGCCCTCAGGCTCTTGAAGATCAATATCGAGATCGATCGCGCCGCCCTCGATCTCTGCCCCAAGGAAGGCCCTGTCGTCTTCATCGCCAACCACCCCTATGGCGTCCTCGACGGCATCAGCCTCGCCTGGGCCGCGATGCTGGTCCGGCCCGACACCAAGGTGCTGGCCAATTCGGTGCTCTGCCACATCCCGGAAGCGCGCGACAATCTTCTGCCCGTCGACTTCGCCGGCACCCGCATGGCGCGCGAGACCAATGTGCGCTCGCGGCTGACCGCGATGTCCTAGCTGCGGTCCGGCCATTCCATCGGCATATTTCCGGGCGGCGGGGTTTCGACCAGCGAGCGTCCGCATAAGGGGCCGGCGATCGAGCTCCCCTGGGCGCCGTTCACCGCCAAGCTGATCCGCGCCTCCGGCGCCACCATCATTCCGATTTTCTTCGTCGGCCAGAACAGCCGGCTGTTCCATCTGGCGAGCCATGTCAGCGACACGCTGAGAGCCTCGCTGGTCTTCCGCGAGACGGCGCGCCGCATCGGCACGAGCCTCATTCTCAGGGTCGGTGCTCCCATCACCTGTAACGAGCTCGCTCATATCGAGGATCGCGTCCAATTGGTGAAGGACCTGCGCCGGCGCACTTTCGCGCTGGCCAAACCCGGCGACATCAAGGGCGCCAAGCCCGATCATCATCTGCGCGATTTCACGCGTTGGGTGCCGAAGGACGAGGACTGACTGGGCGCCTTCGCCGCCGCGCGATCATCCGGTCTGCATCATTTTTGAGAAACTGGCTCTTCTCAACAAGTCCGAGTGCACCTATGCACGGCCCTAGCGCGTGATCAGGAAAAGTGGACACCGGTTTTCCGTCCGATCACGCGCTAAATATAAGATTCCGATCACGATCACTTTAGGTCGGAACGACCTAAAGTGATCGTGATCTAGGAGAACAGCCCATGACCGAAATTGCCGCCAAACTCGCCCGCCTGCACAACCGGATCGCCGCGGCCGCGGCACGATCGGGACGAATAGCGGATGCGGTGCGGCTCGTGCTCGTCACCAAAACAGTTGCCCCCGACCGCGTGCGCGAAGCCATCCACGCCGGCCAGACCGATCTCGGCGAGAACAAGGTCCAGGAAGGCGGCAAGAAAGCCGAAGCGCTCGCCGGCGAGCCTGTCAGCTGGTCGATGATCGGCCACCTGCAGAGCAACAAGGTCAAGGACGTCCTGAAATTCGCCGCTGAAGTGCAATCGCTCGACCGCCTCTCATTGGCGGCCGCGCTCAACAAGCGGCTCCAGTTTCTGGGGAGGAACCTCGACGTGCTCGTCCAGGTGAACACGTCTAACGAGGCCAGCAAATATGGTCTCACGCCCGAAGCCGTACCGGCCTTTCTCAAAGAGTTGACTGCCTTCGAGACACTCCGTCCGCAAGGCTTCATGACGCTCGCGCGTTTCACGCCCGACGAGACGGAAGTGCGCCGCTGCTTCCGCGTGCTGCGCGAGATCCGTGACCGCGCGCTGAATGACGCGCCACAAGGCGAGGCGCTGCACCATCTCTCCATGGGCATGTCGGGCGACTATGAGACGGCGATCGAGGAAGGCGCCACCATCGTGCGGGTCGGCCAGGCCGTCTTCGGGCCGCGACCTTTGCCCGATTCCCATTACTGGCCGGATGCTACTTCACACACAGGATGAAGAGACGCGGAAAACGCAGAAGCGCCTTGCCGTCATCGGCCAACGGATAGGCCTTGGCGATCCTCGCTTCATAGGCGGCGAGAAAATCCCGGCGCTCGGCCGCATCGAGAGGATCGATATAGGGCCTGAGCCCCGTGCCCTTCACCCATTCGACAATGCCTTTGGCGCCGTCGATCGGATGATTGTAGTTGGTGTGCCAGATATCGACGCGCGCCGCATGCGGCTTGAGCGCATTGTAATAGACCATCGGCGTCGGCAGGTGCGCGCGCCCGACTTTTTTGATCTTATCCGCCCAAGGACCCGACGCCGCCGTTTCGCGCATCGCCACATGCGAGGGCTCATCGAGATTGTCCGGCATCTGCACGGCGAGCACGCCGCCTGTCGGCAGTGCCGTCATGAGGCACTGCAGTACTTTCAAATGCTCCGGCACCCATTGGAACAAGGCATTGGCGAAGAGAAGATCGGCGCCCTCTTCCGGCGACCAGTCGCTGAGATCACCTTCGACGAAATGCGCCTGCGGATACGCCTTGCGCGCTTCTTCCAGCATGCTCGGTGATGAATCGACACCGATGACTTCCGCCGCAGGGAATCGCTCGATCAGGAGCGCGGTCGAATTACCGGGCCCGCAGCCCAGATCATAGACCTTGCGCGCTTGCGCGAGCGGGACCTGCGCCAGGAGATCGCGCGCCGCGCGCGTGCGCTCATCGGCGAATTTGAGATATTGCGTCGGAGACCAGTCAGCCATGCCACGACTATGGCATGGCTGATCCGGACCAAAGAAGCGGCGAGATCACACAAGCGCGGGATGCGAAAAAGTGGACACCGGTTTTTCGCGGCAATCCCGCGCTAATAGACAAGAATCAATCAGAATATCGTATCGATCGGCAGGCCGAGCGCCATGGCGCCGGCATATTCCGCCTGCGGACCACTTTGCAGCGGGTGATAACGCGCGCCCTGGATGTCGCGGAAGCGCCGCTCCAGGCCTTGCGCGCGGTAGAAGCCGGCGCCGCCCGAAGCTTCCATGGCGAGTTCCACCGCGCGGATCGCATTCTGCCCGACGAGCTGACGCCCCATCATCACCTCATTGATGCTCTCGGCCGACGGCGCGTTGCGCGCCACCGCCTCCAGCATCGACCGGCGCGCCAGCTGAGCCGCCCGCAAGGCGGTGTCCATCTCGCCGACGAGCTTGAGCACGTGGCTGTCCGGTTTCCGCTTCTTGGCCAGTCCCACGGCAATGTCGCGGGCGCTTTCGGCGACGCCCAGATAGACCGAATAGACAAGCGGGAAAGCGATGGTCGCGATGATCTGGAACAGCGGATGCCACTGCCCGGCCTTGCGCCGAAGCGCAATCGCTGCGTCCGGCACCACATGGCCGTCGATCATGACGTCATGCGAGCCGGTGCCGCGCATGCCGAGCGTATGCCAGGTGTCGAGCACCTTCACATGCGGCGAGTTCATCGGAAGGCCGAAATGCAGCACCTCGTTCGTGGCCTCATCGACCGCCCCCGTCATCAGGAGATCGCCGATCGGCGCCGCCGAGGTGAAGACCTTGCGCGCCGTGATACGGTAGCCGCCGTCGACCTTCTCGGCTTTGCCCGAGCCCGCGATCCAGTCGGAGCCGCCGCTCGACAGAAGGATGATGCGCTCATTGGCGATCCGTTTGAGCAGCGGCTCGACTGCGGCGACCTTTTGATGGGTGAAGCGCCAGGCCGGGATCGCCACCTGATGCGTGTGCATCGAGAAAGCGAGCGCCGTCGAGCCGCAATGACGCGCCAGCACGCGCAGCATTTCGGCAAGCTCATCGATCGTGGCGCCGCCGCCGCCCAGTTCGACAGGTACGCCGGCCTCGACGAGCCCGGCCTCTTTCAGGGCTTTGATATTGTCGGCAACGAAATGATCTTCGTCCTCGAGCGAAGTCGCGGCGAAGCGCTGGCCCAGCCTGTCGGCGATCTCGACAATATTCTCTTGCTTCATGGAACGAAGATTCTGCGGCTGGTCCATGTCTATCTCCACTGCAATATGCGCGCCCGTGATTATCTTTCCACGGATATTGTCCGCGGCTCCAGTCACAGAAGTGTACCGGACCGGCGACGGAAGCGTGGGAACAGCTTTCTCGCAGCTTGCAAAACTGTACTGGACTTGGCCCGATCCTTTGGCGTAGCTTCCGCGCCCGAGGGCCTGGCCACAGGAGATTAGCGTGGAGCAAGGCAGTTACGGGCAGTTCTGTCCGGTCGCGATGGCGGCGGAAGTTTTTTGTACACGGTGGACGGCGCTGGTTCTGCGCGAAGTCCTATGCGGCAGCACGAGGTTCAACGACATAAGGCGCGGTGTGCCGCGCATGTCGCCGACCCTCCTGTCCAAGCGTCTGAAGGAGCTTAAGAAAGCGGGCATCATCTATACGCGCCCGTCGCAGCAGTCGAGCGGCGTCGATTATGTCCTGACCAGCGCCGGCGAGGATCTGCGGCCCTTGGTGATGTCGCTTGGCAATTGGGGGCAGCGCTGGGTCGAATCGAGCCTGTCGCTCAAGAATCTCGACCCCTCGCTTTTGATGTGGGACATGCGCCGGCATCTCGACCCGACGCCCCTGCCCGAGAAGCGCTGCACCATACAGTTCGAATATCCCGAGCTTGAAGCCGCACGGCAGCGCTGGTGGCTGGTCATCGACAAAGGCATGGTCGATCTCTGCCTCGTCGATCCTGGTCATGAGATCGATCTCGCCGTTACCGGATCGCTGCGCGCCATGACGGCGATCTGGATGGGTCTCTCGACCGTGGCGAAGGAAGTGGAGGCGGGCGCCCTCGATCTCGCCGGCGATCCGGTGATCGCGCGCTCCATGCAGATATGGCTGGGCCTCAGCCCCTTCGCCAAGGAAAAGAGCCGGGCCGACGCGCAGGCCGCCTGATCAGTCCATTGTGGGGATGAGACCGGCCACGAGCCGGTCCGTCGCCTTGTCGCTGTCGGCCAACCCCTCGGCGACGCCGATGCGGTCGGCGGCGCTGCGGTTCTGGCTCATCTTGCGCTTGCCTTCGAGCCGGGTGATCGGCAGGCGCAGGCCGACAATGCCGCGCAGCTGCGACTTGATATAGGCCTCGGGCGCATCGCTCACCTGCCAGGGCGTCGTACGCGGTCCCTCGTGCAATTCGGTAACACGTTTGACCACCGCGAGAAGCCGTGTCTCGTCCTCGAAGAATTCGATCGGCCCATAGGCATGCACCGCCACATAATTCCAGGTCGGCACGACTTTGCCGTGCTCGGCCTTCGCCGCATACCAGGACGGCGTCACATAGGCATCCGGCCCCATGAAGAGGGCGAGCGCCTCGCCGATCACCGGCGTCTTCCATTGCATATTGGCCTTGGCGAGATGGCCGTAGAGCACACCCTGCTCGCCTTCATCAGCGGCGAGCACCAGCGGCAGCGGCGTGGCGATCGGGCCATCCGCCGTCGCCGTCACCAGATTGGCGAGTCCCGTCCCGCGCATCAGCTCGCGCAGGATCGCAGGGTCGTCTTCACGGAAGGCGGGCGGGATATACATCGGAAAGATCCTCGTGTTTGCTGGATATCTACCGCGAAAGTGGACCGCTTGAACTCTCCAGTTCCAGAAAATTAGCGCAGTCCACTTAATCGCCGATCTCCTTGATTTTCCTTGTAACCTGAGGATGATGCGCTTGAGATGCCATCAATCTCCGTGAGGACTGGCCCGTGCATCGTGGCACCACTACCGCCGATCATCAGACCGTGGCGCGCCCGGTTGCCGCCATGGCGCTCGACTACAAGGCCAGCACCTTCGAGCCGCCGCATGCGCATCCGCGCGCCCAGTTGCTCCACGCCACCAGCGGGGTCATGCAGATCACCACCGCCGCCGCCAGTTGGATCATCCCGCCTGGCCGCGCTTTGTGGCTGCCGGCTTTCACCGTCCATGATGTGCGCTGCCGGGGCGATGTGTCCTTCCGCACTCTTTATATAGATGAGGCGACGGCCGGTGTGGCGCTACCAAAACAGGCGCAGGTCATCGCCGTGTCCGACCTGCTCACCGAGCTCATTCTCGAGGCGACCGCGCTTCCACTCGAATATGACCGGGAGGGCCGCGATGGCCGCGTCATGACACTGATCCTGGACGAGCTACAGCGCATGCCGGTCCTGCCTCTGAGCCTGGTGATGCCGGCCGATCCGCGGTTGCGCCGCATCTGCGCCGCCTTGCTCGAACACCCTGGTGACCAGAGCGATCTCGATCGATGGGCGCGCCGGGCCGGCATGGCGCGCCGCACACTCACCCGCCGCTTCCGCGCCGAAACCGGATTGGGCTTCGGTGAATGGCGACAGCAATTGCGGCTGCTGGAAGGGCTTTCCCGCATCGTCACCGGTCAATCCGTCACCGGAGCGGCGCTTGACGCCGGCTATCACAGTCCCAGCGCCTTTACCGCCGCCTTCGCCAGCACTCTCGGGGCGCCCCCCTCGAAATACCGGTCGCGCTGATTGTTTGGCCCGAATTCGATGTAACTTGGCCATCTCACGAATGCAGGCCATAACGCCTCTTGCCAGTGTCAGGCCGTAACGCCACCGACCTCGGGACCTCAACGTGCTCAGCCCGGAAGCCCTGGATTTCGTCAGGACCTCGCCCTTTCTGTTCATCGCCAGCCGGGCCGGCGGCGACCGGATCGACGTGTCGCCACGCGGTGACCTGCCTTGGGTCCTCGCCGTCGTCTCGCCCGATACGCTGATCCTGCCGGACCGGCCGGGCAACAACCGCCTGGACACCGTCGGCAACATGCTGGCCGAGCCGAAGGTCTGTCTCGCCGTGCTCAATCCCGGCGAAGACCGCTTCCTGCGCATCCGGGCCACATCGGCCATCTCGGTGGCACCCGAAGACCTGGCGCCCTTCGACATCCGTGGTCAGGCGCCGCTCAGCGTCGCCAGGCTGACCATCACCTGCGCCGACTTCATCGCCACCGACGCTTTCCGGAACGCGCAATTCTGGTCGCCCGCCGCCACCAATCTGATGCCGCTCGATCTCTTCGCCATGATCAAGGATCAGCTGGTCTATCATGCGGATCGGGGCGTCGCGCCCGAGCCGCAGCAGCCCTCGGCACAGACCATTCTCGAAGGCAGCGGCCTCTCCAACGCCTACAAGCCCCCGAGCCACTATGTGCGCCGCAAGGCTTTTGCCACTTTCGATCCGCATACATCGGCTTTCCTGGCGGCGACCCGCTTCGCCGTTCTGGCCTATTGCCGCGATGACGATGAGCTGGACATCACCTTGCTCGGCGGCGAGACAGGCTTTGCAGGCCAATGCGATGAACGCCACCTTCTGGCGTGCGCTGACGCATCACCGCGCGGCGCCGTCGGCGGCCTGTTCGTCCGTCCGGGAATGCCGGAATCGCTCCGTCTCAACGGCTTTGTCGGTGAACCCGAAGATCGGCAGATCCGCATCGAGACCCGCGAGATGTTTCTCCATTGCTCGAATTCCTTCGTGCGCTCGCGCATCTGGCGCCCGCGCCTCGCCTGGAACGGCAAGCGCGACTTCGTCTGCCGCGAGAGGCACGACGAGGCGCAGGGCGTCGTGTCCTTCCTGCTGGCGCCGGCCGATGATGCACCGTTGGAAAGTTTCCAGGCCGGGCAATATGTCACCGTGTCGGGGCCCGAAGTGAAGGGCCGTGCGCTCGAGCGCTGTTATTCCCTTTCCAGCGCCCCGACGGGAGATATTTTTCGCATCACCGTCAAGCGCCATGGCCGGGGCGCCGTCTCCCGCTGGCTTCATGATGAAGTAAAGCCGGGAGCGCTGCTGCTGCTCGGTGCGCCGCGGGGCCGATTCCGCCTCGACGATCAGTCTTCACGGCCCGTCGCCTTGATCAGCGTCGGCGTAGGTGTCACGCCGATGATGTCGATGCTGCTTCACCTGAAGTCGACGGCGCCGGATCGCCCCGTCTGGTTCTTTCACGGCGTGCGTGACGGTCGCACACATCCACTGCGCAATGAGTTGCGCGCCCTGGCGCATCCGCGCCTGCACACCCATATCGCCTATTCGCAACCCCGCTTGCAGGACCGGCCCGGCCACGACTACGACCAGCATGGCCGCATCGACATCGCGACGCTGGAAAAACGGCTCGATCTGCCCGGCACCGATTTCTATCTCTGCGGTCCCAACGACTTCATGATGACGCTCAAACGCCAGCTCATCGCACGAGGCGTGCCGGACAATCAGATAAAGCTGGAAATCTTTGGGGCCTCGGGCGGCACAGGCGCACACCGCTCCGATGCGCCGCCTACCACCGTGACGCTTGCCCGCACCGGCACAAAACTCGCCTGGACGCCCGCCGACGGCCCATTGCTCGACCTTATTCTGAGTAAAGGCATCGACACGCCCCATGTCTGCCGCCAGGGCGATTGCCAGTCCTGCGCCCAGCGCCTCATCTCCGGCGACGTGGCCTATCCGCCCGATATCGACGTCGAGCCTGCGCAAGGTTATGTGCTCTTGTGCCAGGCCACGCCTTTGGGCGATGTCTCCATTGAACTCTGAGTCGCAACCGGACAGGATCTGATGAAAGTCATCTTCAGCGAGAAGCAGAACGCGCATTCGCCGACCCGTTATTTGCGTTACGGCGCTTTGGTCGACTACCCCGAAAGCCCGGAGCGGGTCCGCCGCCTGATCGCCGGTGCATTGAAGGCAGAGCTTGAGCTCAGCGAGCCGCGCATGTTCGATGCCCGTCATTTCGAGGGTATTCACCCTAAGCGTTATCTCGATTTCCTCGAAAACGGCCATGCCGAATGGATGAAGCTGCCCGGCGCATTCCCTGAGATCATGCCGAGCATCCGCCCGGTCGAAGAGCCGTCGGCCTATCCGTCTCACATTCTGGGCCGTGCCGGCTGGCACATCATGGATTTCGCCGGCGCCGTCACCGCGCAAACCTGGGACACGGTGTTTTCCTCGGCGATGAGCGCCCTCACCGCCGCCGATATTGTCGCAACGGGCGCGGACTCGGCCTATGCGCTCTGCCGCCCGCCCGGCCATCATGCCTATGGCGAGCGCGCCGGCGGCTTCTGCTATCTCAACAATTCGGCGCTCGCCGCGCAGTATCTGCGCCGCAGCCATGACCGGGTGGCGATCCTCGATATCGACGTCCATCACGGCAACGGCACGCAGTCGATCTTCTATGGCCGCGCCGATGTGCTGACCGTCTCGGTTCATGCCGATCCGGCCACTTACTATCCTTTCTATTACGGCTACGCCGAGCAGCAAGGTGACGACGAAGGCGAAGGCTTCAATCTCAACTTGCCGGTGCCGGTCAAGGGCAATGACCGCGTGTGGCTCTCAGGCCTCGAAAAAGCGATCCAGCGTATCGCCGATTTCAAGCCCGGTGCTCTCGTTCTGGCCCTCGGTCTCGACGCGCATGAGGCCGACCCGCTCAATGGTGGCGCCGTCACCACCGAAGGTTTCACCATCATGGCGCGCCTCATCGCCGAAATCGGCCTGCCGACCGTGCTTGTCCAGGAAGGGGGCTATCTCACGCCGATGCTCGGCGATAATCTCGCCGCCTTCCTCACCGCATTCAGGAAAGCCAGATGACCCCTCAGGACACCACGCTCTTCGCGCCCGGCGGCTATCGCTATGTTCCGGGCGTCTTCCAATATTCGGCGGGCGTGATCGCGGCACCGGGCTTCGATCTGGTGCGGGCGCGCTTTCGCGACAACCTGCCGCTCGCCGAAGGCTTCGCGCGGATCGAGGCCTTCCTGAAACAGCAAGGCCGGCCCCTCACCTCTTTCTGCGCTTGCGAATTACGCTCGCCGGCGCCCTTCGATGAAGCAGGCTTCCGCGCCTTCAACCGGCTCTATGTCGAAACCCTGAAGCGCTGGGGCATTACCGACGGCGAGATCAATCCGGTGGCGCGCACCAATGTCTGCCCGGAAATCGATCCGCCGGCCGAACCTTCCTTCCACGCTTTCACCTTCACCGTGGAGCGCCCCGCCGAGCGGCCGGGCTTCGTCGTCGCCGGCAGCGGCGAAAGCGTCGAGGGCAAGGCCAATTATCGCGACCATACGGTGCGCCTCGGCGACCTCAGCCCGGACGGCATGCGCGAGAAGGCGCACTATGTGCTGGGCGAGATGGAGCGCCGCTTGTCGCGCCTCGGCGTTTCCTGGACGGGGACGAGCGCGGTCCAGGCCTACACCATCCACGATATCCATCCCTTCCTTGCCGATGAGGTCGTCCGTCGCGGCGCGGCGCGCTCGGGGCTCACCTGGCATTACACGCGTCCGCCGATCGTCGATCTCGAATTCGAGATGGACTGCCGCGGCGTCGCGCTGGAGATGCTGGTCTAAAAACGCATTGAGGCCGAGGCCCAGCCACCAACCTCACCCTGAGGTGCCCGCCGAAGGCGGGCCTCGAAGGGTGGCCACCGGCAAGGCCTCTGTACCTGGATGATGCTTCGAGGCTCGCTACGCTCGCACCTCAGCATGAGGGCATATTCACCCGTTCCGTCTCAACAGAACGGGTGATTGTCGTTCGTCAGCGCGTGAACTGCTTGTATTTGATGCGCTTCGGCATCACCGAATCCTCGCCGAGGCGGCGCTTCTTGTCTTCCTCATAATCCTGGAAGTTACCTTCGAACCATTCGACATGGCTGTCGCCCTCGAAGGCCAGCATATGGGTGGCGAGCCGGTCGAGGAACATGCGGTCGTGGCTGATGATCACGGCGCAGCCCGCGAAATCTTCCAGCGCCTCTTCGAGCGCCGCCAGCGTTTCGGTGTCGAGATCATTGGTCGGCTCGTCGAGGAGCAGCACATTGGCGCCCGATTTGAGCATCTTGGCCAGATGCACGCGGTTGCGCTGACCACCCGACAGGGTGCCCACTTTCTGCTGCTGGTCGGCGCCCTTGAAGTTGAAGGCGCCGGTATAGGCGCGGGAATTAAATTCACGCTTCCCCAAGTAAATGATGTCGTTGCCGCCCGAGATCTCTTCCCACACGGTCTTGTTGGGATCGAGCGCGTCGCGGCTCTGATCGACATAGCCCAGATGAACGCTTTCGCCGATCTTGATCAGGCCCGCATCGGGCTGTTCCTGGCCGGTCAGCATGCGGAACAAGGTGGTCTTGCCCGCGCCGTTCGGGCCGATCACGCCGACAATGCCGCCGGGCGGCAGCTTGATGGTGAGATCGTCGATGAGAAGCGTGTCGCCATAACCCTTGGACACGCCCTCGAGATCGATGACATTGCCGCCGAGCCTCTCGCCGGGCGGAATGATGATCTGCGCCGTCGTCGATTTGAGACGGTTCTCGTTCGCCGTGACCAGCTCGTCATAGGCCTTGAAGCGGGCCTTGGACTTGGCCTGCCGCGCCTTGGGCGATGAGGCGATCCATTCCTGCTCGCGCTCCAGCACCTTCTGGCGCGCCGCGTCCTCGCGCGCTTCCTGCGCGAAGCGCTTGGCCTTCTGGCCGAGATAGGCCGAGTAGTTGCCCTCATAGGGAATGCTGCGGCCGCGATCGAGCTCGAGGATCCAGCCCGTCACATTGTCGAGGAAGTAGCGGTCATGGGTGACGATCAGGATGGCGCCCGGATAATCGCGCAAATGATGCTCGAGCCAGTTGACGCTTTCGGCGTCGAGATGGTTGGTCGGCTCGTCGAGGAGCAGGAGATCCGGCTTGGCCAGCAGCAGCTGGGTCAGGGCCACGCGGCGGCGCTCACCGCCCGAGAGATTATCGATCATGACATCGCCGGGCGGGCAGCGCATGGCGTCCATCGCCTGCTCAACCTGGCTTTCGAGGTCCCAAAGATTCTGGGCGTCAATCTGGTCCTGCAGCGCCGCGGCCTTCTCGGCATTCTCATCCGAGTAGTCGGCCATCAGGGCGTTGTATTCATCGAGGATCGCCTTCTTGGCGGCGACCCCTTCCATGACATTGCCCAGCACATTGAGCTGCGGGTCGAGCTGGGGCTCCTGCTGGAGATAGCCGACGGTGGCGCCCTCGGCGACCCAGGCTTCCCCGCTGAATTCGGTGTCGAGACCGGCCATCACCCGCAAAAGTGTCGATTTGCCCGAGCCATTGGGGCCGAGCACGCCGATCTTGGCGTCCGGGTAGAAGGACAGGTTGACATTGTCGAGGACCTTCTTGCCGCCCGCATAGGCTTTGGAAAGGCCGTGCATATGATAGATGAACTGACGCGCCATCTCTTTCCGTCTTGTCGATGAATGGAGTTGGGCCGGCTTCTAACCGATCACGCCGGTTCTTGCAATGAGGACGTCCCCTTACGCGGGAGCACCCCAACTGCTCCCTCCCCGCTTTTGCGGGGAGGGTGGCGCGCAGCGCCGGGTGGGGTGAGCCTCAGTGATCCCCCTTCTCCGCCAGGAGCTTCTTCTGATAGCGCCCCTGGATGATGTCGACGATGACCAGGGCGATCACCACGAAATAGAAGGTGCTCTTGGCCATCGGCTCGATCGGATAGCCGAAGAAGCTGAGATGCGCGATATGGCCGCCCTCCGCCGTCAGCATGACGCCCACCAGCAGCAGCACGAACAGGCCCAGCACCTCATACATGCGGTTTTTGGCGAGGAAGCTCGCCACCCGCTCGGCCAGCATCACCATCAGCACGCCCGAGATGATGATGGCGAGCGCCATTACCCAGAAATTCTTGGTGAGCGCCACCGCCGACAGCACCGTGTCGAAGGAGAAGACGATGTTCATGATCAGGATCCACATCAGCGCCGAGGCGACGCTGCGCATGGCGCGGCCATTCTGCTGACCGTGGCCGAGCTCGGGCGCCGCCAGCATATGATAGATCTCCTTGAGCGCCGTATAGAGCAGGAACAGGCCGCCCAGGAGCACGATGACGCTGTGGCCGTTGACTGACCCCGCCGCCACCGGCGAGAGGTCGAAGCTGAACAGCGGATCCTGGAAGGCGCTGATGAGCTGGAGGACGACGAAAAGCAGCGCGATACGCAAGCCTATGGCCAGCACGATGCCGACCTGGCGCACATATTTCTGCCGGTCGGGCGCGACCTTCTTGGCTTCGATCGAAATGTAAAGGAGGTTGTCGAAGCCCAACACCGTTTCCAGCGCGGTCAGCACCAGAAACGTCATCAGATTCTCGGGCGTGAAGAATTCGGCCATCTGCATTCCCCCAACTGGACTGGCGTCTAGTTGCCAGCCCGGCAGGGAGCGCGCAAGGGTGGAAAATCAGCCGGCGCGACTGAAGGCCGGCCGGGCGATCCAGACGAACAACAGGAAGCAGGCGAAGAACGCCATGGACGCGATGCCCGCCACCGGCTCGACAACCGGATTGCCTGCAAACAGGAAGTACAACGACACAAGCAGGATGATGCCGCTGGCCGCGGTCAGCCAGAAATGCACCGTCGCCAGGCGCGATTGACCGATCGCCGGGAAGAAATGATAGAAGAAGGCGAAGAAACCCGACATCAGCCAGCCCAGCACCATGGCATGGGCATGCACCGGCATCTGGCTGTGGTCCTGCGACAATCCCATATAAAGTCCGAGCAGCATCCCGGCGATGCCGTAAAGAAGTGCCAGGATGAAGAAATTGCGTGCCGCGCCCGTCATCGGATTCTCCTAGTTCTGAGCGCCCCCTCGAATGCGCTCAGAGACAGCAGAAAAGCGATTCTGTAAAGAGAATGCGCCTGTCAGAACCAGGCCCAGGCGAGAAGCACGGCGGCTCCGGCGCCCAGCAAACCAAATCCTAGAACGAAGCGCATACGGTGGAGCTCGATGCCTGAGCGGACCCGCTCGGTTTCGACTTCCATTTCATCATCTTGGGTCATGACAAGTCCTCCAGCTTGAGGGAGGGCACGGCACGAATGCCGGCTTATCGCCGCCGCCAGAAGCTCCGCACGGTCCCCTGGCGGCGGCCAGGAGGGCCTCCTACCTGACCACGTAACGGATGGGCGACGGAAAAGTTTCGCAACTGGGAACCTTTTTTAGCCGGACGTCGCCTCGGCAGGTGCCGGACACAGGACCCAGAGCGATCCGGGCAGAATCCTGGCCTTCAGCGGCGTGGCAAGATGAATGAGTTCGCCATCGACAGAGGCCAGAAGTTTCCGGCGTTTGGCGTGGAGGGTGATCTGGCGTCCCTCCAGGAAGTCGAGCCTGCTGTTGCTTTCCCATTTGCCCATGCTCGCCTGGGCCGACATGGCGAACAGCTCCTTCCAGTCGCGGGTCTGCGCCGCATAGATGGCAAGCTTGCCCTGGTCGGGGACTTCGCTATGCGGCAGGCCACCCAGTTTTTCGACGAAGGGGTTGTTGGCGATGATCAGCGATGCGGTTCTAAGGCTGAGGCGTTCCTTATCGATCTCGAGCCTGAGCCGCAGGCGCGGCGCCTGGCGCACCAGCTTCCACCAGGTCCTTAAACCCGCAAGTTTCTTGCCGAGCCGCGAGCGGTAGCTTTGCTTCTCGCGCCCCGCCACGATGCGTGGATGCAGGCCCAGCGTCACATGATGGACGAAGATCTCGCCATTCACCTCGCCGACATCGATCAGCCGTTTTTCACCGGTCGCGAGAGCCGCGACCGCATCCTCGAGCTTGAGCGGAATGGCGAGCGCGCGGGCGAACAGATTCATCGTGCCGAGCGGCAGGATACCGAGCGCCGTCTTGTGGCCGGCAAAGACCGCGGCCGCGGTGGAGACGGTCCCATCGCCGCCGCCGACCAGTACGGCATCATGGCTTTCGCGCGCCGTCTCGAGCGCCGCCTGGATCTCTGATCCGCCGACCAGCTTCACATCTGGACTGTGGTGATGACTGCGGATGATCTCGGCGATGGTCTCCGCCATCTTGTCGGCATCGCCATCCCGGAGCGTGCCGCTGTCGCGATTGAGAACCACGCCGATTTTCAGGATGCCGCCCTCCGTTTCGTGAGGGGTAACCCGGAATCGTCCGAAAAGTTCCCTACCTCGTTTCCGGCCGTCCGATGGCTTCGGCGGTGATCTCGGCTTTGAGCAGACCATTGTCGTCGACGGCGTCCGGCAGATAGCTCTTGGCGATGCTGACTTTCACCTCCGCTTTGCCCGCCCCCATCTGTGTGACGGCGGTGAGCGCCGCCTGGCGAGCCAGGGCTTCGCCCTCCGCGAGCGCCTGCGTACCGGAAGTGAGGCTCCTGGTGCCTTCCGGCCCATGCAGGCGGAAGAGCCCGCTGCCGTCGCCTTCAAGCGTCACCGTCACGGCGCGCGACACGACGCCGGTCGCAGCACCCACCGCATTGGCGACATCGCAGAATTCCGGAAAGACGATCTCGGCGCCAAGCCGCTTGCCCACTTCGCCATAATAGATCTTCACCGGCCCGCCGACCGCCACCACCGGCACGGTGGGGCTCAGTCCGATGCGGGTGAGACCGATGCCGCCGCGTCCTGAGCAGACCGCATCGAGCAAGGTGTCGCCGCCGGTCTTCTGGCCGAGCGCCGTGTCGAGGATGACGCGCCCGGTGAGCCGCACCACATCCGACCACACTTCCTCGCAGAAGCCCTTCACCCGTTCGGGCGACGGCATCTTCATCTCGCGGAAACGCACCAGGAGCTGCGCCGCCTTCTCGGCCGCGGGCTTCGACCAGTTGGCCTGGAGATCGAGCACATGGGCGGCGTCCGACGGCGTGAAGCCGCATATCTGCACGAGGCCTTTCCGTTTGAGCGCCGCCAGCGCGCGCTGGGCGCCCGACGACACCGCCACTTTGCGCACCGGCTTCGGCCGGTCGGTGACGAGATCGAGTATTTCCTTCTCGCGAGCCGAGAGGTCGGTCGCCGCGAGCCGGTTGGCGGCGCCGAAGGGATGCACCACGAAGCGGCCATGCATCGACCCGCCTTCGGTGTCGGCGAGATCGCTGTCGAGCATTGCCAGCACTTCCGGGAAGCGCTGGGCGATCAGCGACACCGGCACGATGCGCTGCGGCCCGACGCTGAGCCCGCCATTGGCTTCGAAATGGATCTCGGAATCGCCGCCGAGCCCGATGGTGCGCACATCGATGGCTTTCACCATGGTGCGCCAGCCACCGACTTCCGCCCCCTCCTCGGTGACGCGCGGACGTCCGTCCTTGAGGACGCCCAGATCGGTGGTGGTGCCGCCCATGTCGGACATGATGAAGTCGCTGAGGCCAGACAGCCAGCGGGCGCCGACGAGGCTCGCCGCCGGTCCCGACAGCACCGTCTCGATCGGCCGCATCGCCACCGTCTCGGCCAGCGCCAGTGTGCCGTCGCCCTTCACGATCATCAGGGGACAGACGATCTTGAGGCCGGTCATGGCGCGGCTCACCGCCTCGATCAGGAAGGAGATGCGCGAGATGAGCCTGGCATTGAGAGAGGCGGTGAGCGCCCGGCGCGGCGCGTCGAGCGACGATGAAAGCTCGGTCGACAGTGTCACCGGCTTGCCCGTCCGGGCGGTGATGATCTCGCGGATCTTGTGCTCATGCGCCGGATTGCGCACCGCGAAGGCGGAAGCGACGGCGAAGGCGTCGCATTTGCCGCCGATCCGGCCGAGCACCGCCTCGAGGCCGGCGATATCGAGCGCCGTCTTCTCATCGCCATTGTGGTCATGTCCGCCGGCGATCATCTCCACCGGCATGCCCGGAAACGCCTTGGCGATGCCGGTCCGCTCGACCATTTGCGCATCGAAGCCCGAGAGAACGACACCGACGGCGCTGCCATGGCCCTCGACCACCGCATTGGTGGCGAGCGTGGTCGACACCGAGACGAGCGAGATGTCCTCCGGCTTGAGCCCCCGCGGCAGGCTCGCCACCGCCTTGGTGATGGCTTCGGTCACGCCGATGGCGAGATCACCCTTGGTGGTGATCGCTTTCGCCGAGGCGATGACACGATGATTGGCGGCTTCGATGACCGCGGCATCGGTATAGGTGCCGCCGGTATCGACACCGATGAAATAGGACTCTGGCGCTTGCGACATGATGAGAGGCCGCTAACAAGCGGGCCCCGCCCTGTCAATGCACGCCGCCGCACGGCTCGGATGCGACTTCAGCAAACGGCTGCAAGTGATTCAACCGATTCAGAATTCTGCAAACACGGCATTACTTCACATATGAGTAATTTTATACTACTGTATAAAAATGATACCCTTGAAGCGAACAGAGCGATCGCGAAATCTCATTCTCCTCGCCGCCGACAAGGCGTTCCGAGAACTGGGTTTCGCCCATACATCGGTCGAGGAAATCGCGACGCGGGCGGGGCTGACGCGCAAGACGGTCTACAATCTGTTCAGCTCGAAGGAAGACATCGCGTTGCGCCTCATCGCCCAGGTCGAGGCCGGAGACGAGATATATCGCGTGCGCATGAGGGCGAATGAAGACGTCCTGGTCCTTCTGGAAAAAGTCTTTCTCGATAGCGCGGGCTGGTGCCTGGCCAATCCCACGCTCGCGCGGCTCGCCCTTGCGCCGGCCGAACGGCCGTCCCTCGAGCCACCGTCCGACCGCCCTTCCTTTCAGCGGCTCGTCCGGGACCTTCTCGTCCTCGGCCAACGGCAAGGTGTGATCCGCACGGATGACGATCCCAATTTCATGGCTCTCGTCCTGCTTGGAATCTATGGCCAGGCCATGCTCACCGCCCTCTCCGACGGACCGTTCAGCGCCGACGGCATCAGGCACCTGATTCGTATCGTTATTGAAGGCATCGGCGCGCAACCACGGCCCCGGCCGACCAAATGACATCAGTCATGCTGAAACAATTTGGCCGTGAGATCTGGACCGCGGAAGGCACCGAGGTCGCAGCCATGTTGGGATTCCGCTATCCGACGCGGATGACTGTCATCAGATTGCCCGGCGATGACCTGTTCGTATGGTCGCCTGTCGCACTGACGGAAGGCCTGCGCACCGAGGTCGATGCGCTCGGCAAGGTTCGCCATCTGATCGCGCCGAACACATTGCATCACCTGTTCATCGCCGAGTGGAAACAGGCCTATCCGGACGCACTCCTCTATGCCCCTCCCGGCCTTCGCGGCAAACGCCCGGACCTCACATTTGACGACGCGCTGGACTCGGCGCCAATTCCGGCTTGGTCGGGAGGGATCGAGCATGTTGTGATGAAGGGCAACGTCATAACGAGCGAGGTGGTGTTCTTTCACCGCGCGAGCAGCACCGTGATTTTCACCGATCTCATACAGCAATTTCCCACCGGCTGGTTCTCCGGCTGGCGGGCGATTGTCGCGAAGTGGGACCTCATGCTCGGCCCGGAGCCATCCGTGCCGCGCAAATTTCGAGTAGCCTTTAAAGACCGTCGCGCCGCGCGGGCTTCCGTTGAACGCATTCTCTCATGGCCTATTGAAACGGTGCTGATGGCGCACGGAATGCCCGTGACCACTGGCGGCCAAGCATTTTTACGCCGCGCTTTCAGATGGCTGATCGCGTGAAGGCCGTTTGACGATCTAAGAGTAACCTTACAACGGCTTTCCCGGCGTCGGCTGCGGATTGGGATTGGGCACCGGATCATGCGGCGGGATGGGCGCCGGCTCGGGTGGCGGCGGTTCGGGCTGGGGAGGTGTCGGTATGGTAGCCATGGAAGACAAACGCCCGGCAGGCGGATGAGTTCCGCGTCAGAATTTCAGCTCCATAGCCGATGCGCCCTTGCCGTCTCATAGATGAGCCTGAGCCCCAGGCCACCAATTACAAACGCCGTCACCCGGTCGATCCAGGCTTTGGCCCTGACATAGGCCCGGCGCGGGCGTTGCGAGGAGAAGACGAAAGAGACCGTCGCATACCACGATGTTTCGACGACGAAGATCATCGGCGGCAGCGCGAGGATCATCCAGCCCGGCACCTGCGGCGGCAGCAGGGCCGCGAAGATGCTGGCATAGGAGACCGCCGTCTTGGGGTTGCTGAGCTGGGTCATCAGCGCCACCGAGAAGGAGCGCCGGAGCGTCTTCGACTGGAAGGCGGCCGATTGCGGGATGGCCAGCGGCTCACGCGCGCCGCGCCAGATGCGGAACGCCAGATAAGCGAGATAAGCGCCGCCCGCGAGCTTGAGCACCATATAAAGCCAGTCGACCTGTGCGAGCAGTGCCGTCAGGCCGAGAAGCGCCAGCGTGCCGAACAAGGCGCCGCCGAGCCCCATGCCGACGGCGGCGGCGAGTCCGTCGCGGCGCGACAAAGCGATCGAGGTGCGCAGCACCATCACGAAGCTCGGGCCGGGGCTGATGGCGCCGATCAGCACGGTGACGAGAATGGCCGTTATGATCGCGAATTCACTCATCACATCGTCGCCCCGATCTGCCACGGCACATATTCATTATCGCCATAGCCGAGGAGCTCCGACTTCGAGCGCTCACCGGAGGCGACATCGAGGATCTTGGCGAAGATCTCCTTGCCCTTCGCCTCGATCGCGACGCCGTCGAGGATGTCGCCGCAATTGATGTCCATATCATCGATCATGCGCTCATAGATCGGCGTGTTGGTGGCGAGTTTGATCGATGGCGTCGGCTTGCAGCCATAGGCCGAGCCGCGCCCGGTGGTGAAGGCGAGGATATTGGCGCCGCCCGCCACCTGCCCCGTCGCCGAGACCGGGTCGTAGCCCGGCGTGTCCATGAACACGAACCCCTTGGCGGTGACGGGCTCGGCATAACGATAGACCGCGGTCATCGTCGTCGAGCCACCTTTGGCGGCGGCGCCCAGGGACTTCTCCAGAATGGTGGTGAGCCCGCCCAGCTTGTTGCCGGGCGACGGGTTGTTGTTCATCTCCATCTGGTTG
This sequence comes from Taklimakanibacter albus, assembly GCF_016595235.1. Classification (GTDB taxonomy): domain Bacteria; phylum Pseudomonadota; class Alphaproteobacteria; order Rhizobiales; family Aestuariivirgaceae; genus Taklimakanibacter; species Taklimakanibacter albus. The sequence continues at coordinate 567,268 of NZ_JAENHL010000004.1, forward strand.
CGCTTGGTATAGTCCTCCCACCAATGGATGATGTCGACGAGCTTCTCGCCGACCTCGCGATTGGCGGCGCGCCGCGTGAGCAGATGCTCGGCGCCATAGATTTCCGGCGTCTCGGAGAGGATCGCCGTGCCGCCATGGCGGACCAGAATGTCGACTGCCGCCCCCAACGCCGGATTGGCGGTGATGCCCGAATAGCCGTCCGAGCCGCCGCATTGCAGCGCCAGCAGCAGCTCCGAAGCCGGAATGGTTTCGCGCTTCACATTATTGACGATGGGCAGCATGTCCCGGATCGCGGCGACACCGGCATCGACCGTCTTCTTGGTGCCGCCGGTCTCCTGGATCGTCATGGTGCGGAAGGTGTCGCTCTCGGTGACGTTGTAAGCCTCCTTGAAGCGCGGGATCTGAAAACCTTCGCAGCCCAGGCCCACCATCACCACGCCGCCCATATTGGGGTTGGTCGCATAACCCCAGCTGGTGCGTTTCAGCGTATCGAAGATGACCCCCCGATAATCGATGACACAGCCATTGGCCTGGGTCAGCGCCACGACGCCGTCGATATTAGGATAATCCTTGAGGATGCCAGAGCGGTTGATTTCTTCGGCCATGAATTTCGATGCTGAGGCCGAGCAGTTCACGCTGGTCAATATGCCGACATAGTTGCGCGTGCCGGCCTTGCCATTGGCGCGGCGATAGCCCTCGAAGGTCGCCTGCTGGCTCAAGGGCAGGATCGTTTCCGGCTTCGCATCGGCACAATAGGCGTAGTCGCGGGCGAACTCATGCATCTCGACATTATGCTCATGCACCCAGTCGCCGGGTCCGATCGGCGCCTTGGCGAAACCGATGATCTGGCCAAATTTGCGGATCGGCTCGCCTTGCGCGATCGCCTGCGCCGCCATCTTGTGGCCGCGCGGCACACGCGCCGTGGCGATGACGCCATGCGCCTCCTTGCCCTTCTCGACATTGTCGACGGCAACGACAATATTGTCGGCGGAATTGAGTCGGATGACGCGGGGATTTTTAGCTGAGGTTTCGACGATCTTCATGGCCGGCAATTCTCAATCAGATAACGTGTGGTTTGAAAAGGCTTTGACTTACCGTTTCCACCGCCATACTAACATGTTAGCATGATAGCCAAAGGAAAATCCTACGATTTTCTGGAGAATATCCGGGGCGAGAAGCGTGGCGGGGCCACCGCCCGGGTCGTCGATGTGCTGCGCAACGCCATCGTGATGCACGCATTCGAACCGGGAGCGCCGCTCGACAAGGCCAGGTTGTGCGAAAAGCTCGGCGTATCGCGTTTTCCGGTCTCGGAAGCCCTCGCCCGCCTGCAGGACCAGGGCCTGGTCGATATCCAGCCGCAGCGCGGCACCACGGTTTCCCTCATCCGGCTGGCGGATGCCCGCGAGAACATGTTCCTGCGCAAGGCGCTGGAGACGGAAGCGGTGCGGGCGCTGGCCGGCGCCACCGACGATCATATTCTCTCTGACCTCAAGGCCAATCTCGCCGCCCAGGAACTGGCGGTGGCGGCCGGCGACAAGCCCGCCTTCCACAAGCTCGATCTCGCCTTCCACGATATATTGCTCACGGCGCTCGGCTTTTCGCGCGTCCGCGCGGTGGTCGAATCGGCGCGTCTCGCCCTCGACCGGGTGCGCGTCCTCCTCGCTTCGCCTTTGCGCCGCGCCCAGACCGTCGAGGAGCATGAGCGCATCGTCGCCGCCCTCGAGCACCGCGACGGTACCGAAGCCGCCCGCGCCATGGGCGATCACCTCGACCAGGTCATGAAGGAGCTCATGTCCTTCGCCAGGCGCGAGCCCGAGCTTTTCACCGACTGGCAAGACTGGAAAACGGACAGGATGTGATGAAGACCAACACCTTCAAGGCGCCTTCGGGGGCGACGATCAAATTCACCGAAATGGGCTTCGGCACCGCGCCCCTCGGCAATCTTCTCGGCACCGTCACGGAGAAAGCGGCGCAGGACACGCTGGAAGCGGCCTGGAAGACCGGCATGCGCTATTACGACACGGCGCCGCTTTATGGCGCCGGCCTTTCCGAGACGCGCCTCAATCACTTTCTGCGCGGCAAGAAGCGCGGCGACTATATCGTCTCGACCAAGATCGGCCGCCTGCTCCAGGTCTGCAAGCCCTCCGAGCGGCTCGGCATCGGCAAATTCTTCGACATCCCATCGCGCCGCGAGATTTATGACTACTCCTATGACGGCGTGATGCGCTCGCTCGACTTCTCGCTGGAGCGGCTCGGCATCGATTCGGTCGAGATCCTCTTCGTGCACGACATCGACATCTTCAATCACGGCACCGCCGCGGCGCGCGACGCGCATGTCGAGACGCTGATGAAGTCGGGCTACAAGGCTTTGGTGAAACTGCGCGACGAGAAGGTGATCAAGGCCTTCGGCGGCGGCGTCAATGAATGGGAAGTCTGCGAGATCTTGGCGAAGCGCGGCGACTTCGACCTGTTCCTGCTCGCCGGCCGCTACACCTTGCTCGAGCAGAAGGCGCTCGACAGCTTCCTGCCGCTCTGCGAGGAGCGCGGCATCGGCATCGTGCTGGGCGGGCCCTATAATTCCGGCATCCTGGCGACCGGCGCCAAGGCCGACGCCGTCTACAACTACAGCAAGGCGCCCAAGAGCATTCTCGACCGGGTGCGCCGCATCGAGGCGGTGTGCAAGCGCCACAAGGTGAAGCTCCCCGAAGCCGCTTTGCGCTTCCCCCTCGCCCATCCCTCCGTCGTCTCGGTCATCCCGGGCGGCGTCACGCCGGACCAGGTCAAGCTCAACGTGAAGACGCTGGCCGCGAAGATCCCCAAGGCCCTGTGGCGCGACCTCAAGGCCGAAGGCCTCCTCGATGCGCGCGCACCGGCGCCGAAATAGCCCGTGCATATTTCCGCGCCAACCTATCTCCGTCATCCCGGCGAACATCCCCTCGCCCCACGCGAGCGGGGAGAGGGAGGGGCTCAACGCGCCAGCGTTGGGAGGGTGAGGGGCATCCCTGTTACCCCTCTTTCAGACCCAACCCAATATCGTCATCCCGGCGAAAGCCGGGATCCAATAAATTCTCACAAAACTGTTGGCGCTGCTCGCCACGCACCCATTCAATGGATCCCGGCTTTCGCCGGGATGACGGACTGAGGCAAACGTCATGATCGTCGATTCACATCAGCATTTCTGGGCCCCGGCGCGCGGCGATTATGACTGGATGGGCACCGGCGATGCGCTCAAGCCCTTGCGCCGCGATTTCCACCCGCAGCATTTCGAGGCCTTCCGCGCCAGGCACGGCATCGACAAGACCGTGCTCGTCCAGGCGGCAGCGACCGTCAACGAAACCGAATATATGCTGGGCCTGGCGGACGCCACCGACTGGATCGGCAAGGTCGTCGGCTGGGTCGACTTCGAGAACCCGTCACACCGGAAGCCTCTCGAACGCCTCGCCCGGCACAGAAAATTCGCCGGCGTCCGGCCGATGATCCAGGATATTCCCGACACGGACTGGATGTTTCGCCCCGATGTGCAATGGGGCTACCAGTCGCTCATCGATCTCGATCTCACTTTCGATGCGCTGGGTTACCCTATCCATCTCGACAACTTCCTGAAGCTTTTCACCCGTTATCCGAAATTGCGCGTCGTCGTCGACCACTGCATGAAGCCGCGCATACGCGACGACGCTTTCGACGACTGGGCGAAGGGCATCGCGAAGATCGCACACGAGACGCAGGCCTTCTGCAAGCTTTCGGGCCTGGCAACGGAAGCCAAGCCTGGCTGGACGGTCGCAACGCTGAAACCCTATGCCGAGCATGTCATCGACGTCTTCGGCCCCGAACGTGTGATGTGGGGCTCCGACTGGCCCGTCCTCGAGCTCAACGGCACCTATGACTCATGGCGCGAGGCGGCCCTGACGATCGTCGGCGACCGCCCCGGCAAGGACACGATCTTCGGCGGGACCGCGGCGAAGTTCTATCGTTTATGAGTAAGGACCTACCCTAGCCACCCTTCCAGCCATCTGACGCCGAAAGCGCCCGGCGCCAAGATCGCGAAGGCCCAGATCAGCGCCGACAGCAGATTGCCGATCATGAAGGGCAGCCGCGGCATCAGGCAGATGCCGGCGATGAGCGGAACAATGGCCCGCAGCGGTCCGAAGAAGCGGCCGATGAAGATGCTCCACACACCCCAGCGCTCGAAGAAGTCATGGCCGTTCATGACGATCTCGGGCCGCCGCCGCAGCGGCCAGAGCCGGACGATGCGCCAGCCGAGCTTCTGGCCGATGACATAGGACAGCCAGTCGCCGAAAAAGGCACCAATCGATGCGGCCAGCCAGACCGGCCAGAAGGCAACGCCGCCGGCGCCGATCAGCGCGCCGATGCCGAGCAGGATCGCCGTCGCCGGCAAAAGCAGCGAGACCACCGCCAGCGATTCACCAAAGGCCAGGAGCCCGACGATGAGAACCGCCCATTGCTGGTTTTCCCGGGTGAAGGCAACGATGATTTGTATTGTCTCGGCCAAGCTCATGATGGGCCGACCCGTAATGACCTTGACGCTGTGACGTCAAAGCAAGCAAAAGTGAAATCGCGTTTCCGGATCGTGATCGCATGCAAGCGGGATCAGAACTGCCCGCTTTCGATCATCGCCTTGATCAGCACCACTTCCATCTCATGCGAGGCAGTGAGACGGCGCCAGCGATCGTCGTCCATCGCCTCCGCGCGCCAGGCGATGAAAGTCAGCACTGACTGTCCGCCATCGAGCCCGACATGCTCGCCCGGCACCACGCGCAGCTGGATGCGCGGCACCAGTTTCTGGGGATCGACGCCCAGATGGTAATCGATGATGAGGCGCTTCTCGTCCGTCTCGATGCGCAGGTGAATGCTGTTGCCGTCGAACAGGCTCGTGCCGCGCACCAGCCCGTCGGCGGCGATCTCGGTCTTCCAGGTGCCGAAGGACCAGCGATGCAGATTCTTTTCATCCGCCATGCGGGCGAAGACGCTGCGGGCTTCAGCCTTCACCACCGCCGAGGTGATATGCGACTGTCCCGCTCTCACGACGCCAGCCCGTAATCCTTCTCGGCCGCCTCGTCGCTGACGAGGCCCGCCGCGATATCGGCCTTGATCGCCGCTTCGCTCCTGGCCTGCGGCCGGCCGAAGCCGCCGCCACCCGGCAGTTCGACCACCAGGCTGTCCTGCGCCGGCACCACATGGTTGCCCTTGTCCTTGAGCTTGGGTCCGCTGCCGAGATAAGCGTTGCCCTTGCGCCCCGGGCTGCCGCCCTCGCGGCCCTGTGCCGGATTATGGATGCGGTCAAAGGTCGCCGCCGAGATGATGAAGGGCTTGTCCTCGCGATTGGCGATCTCGATGATCTGGCCGAGGCCACCGCGATATTCGCCGGCCCCGCCTGAATCGGGCAGATACTGCTTGCGCTTGAAATAGAGCGGGCATTGCGCCTCGGTGATTTCGACCGGGATGGCACCGATGCCCGACGGGAAAGCCGTGGTCGACAACCCATCCTTGTCGGGCCTGCCGCCGATGCCGCCCAGGCCGACATTGGTCACCTGGAAACGCTGCGCCCCCTGCGTCTCCTTGGCCGAGACCTGCTCATGCGCGCTCGACAGCGACAGGATCCAGATGCTGCCGGCGCTTTCCGCCTGCACCTTGCCGGGCAGCGCCTGCGCCAGGCAGCCGAAGGTCGCGTCCGCCAGCATCTGGCCGATGACATGGCGCGCCGTGACCGGGCTCGGCCGGGTCGGATCAACGCAAGTGCCGGCTTCGGTGACGAGGTCGAAACAGGAGAGCGAGCCGATATTATTCGGCACATGCGGCGCGATCACAGCCTTCAGACCGAAGACCGAATAGGCATGTGTATAGGTGCGCGGGCTGTTGATGCCGCGCGTCGAGGCGGGCGATGAGCCGGTGAAGTCGATCGTGATCTTGCCACCCTTGACGGTGACCTTCGACTTGATGACGATCGGCGCCTCATAACCGTCGAGCGGCATCTCATAGGACCATTCGCCTTGCGGCAGCGCTTTTATCGCCTCGCGCGTCGCCTTCTCCGATTGCGTGAGAATATGCTCGGCGAGCTTGTCGATGTCTTTCAGGCCGAATTCCGTCATCATGTCGATGAGACGGCGGGCGCCCGTGTCATTGGCGCTCACCAGCGACAGGAGATCGCCTCGGACCTCGATCGGGTTGCGCGAATTGGCGAGGATGACCGAGAGCAGCTCCTCATTGATCTCACCTTCCTTGCGCAATTTGAGATGCGGAATGAGGGTGCCTTCCTCGAACGACGAGTAAGCACGCGCCGACATGCCGACGCCGCCGACATCGATGACATGACAGGTCGACGCAAAGATCGCCACCGGCTTCTTGCCCAGGAAAACCGGCGTCATCACCACATAGTCGAAGAGATGGCCGGTGCCGAGCCACGGGTCGTTGGTGATGAACACATCACCCGGCCTCATGTCCCTCACCGGATACCACTGGAAGAAATGCTCGACCGCCGTCGCCATGGTGTTCACATGGCCGGGCGTGCCGGTCATCGCCTGGGCCAGCATGCGGCCCTTGGTGTCATAGACGCCGGCGGAGAGATCGCCGGCCTCGCGCGTGATAGTGCCGAAGGCGGTGCGCAGGAGCGACTGCGCCTGCTCCTCGACCACCGCGATGAGCCGGTTCCACATCACCTGGGTGCGGATCGCGGCGAGGGCCTGTTTGGACATCAGCGGCCTCCCTTCACTTTTTCGAGGACGATGTAGCCGAGGCTGTCGAGCTGCGCCTGGAAATGGGCACCGACGAGCGTCGAGGTCTCGTTCTCGGCGATGATCGCCGGGCCCTTGATGCGGGCGCCGGGTTTCATGTCGAAGCGCCAATAGACCGGCATCGAGACGGTCTTGCCGAGCGCCTGGTCATAGACTTGGCGCTGCTTGCGTGGGCTAGGTGCCTTGGCGGCTTTGGGTTTACCGGCGCGCGCCACTTTCGGTGGCGTGGACGCGACCGTCACCGACCAGGTCACCGCCTCGATCTCCATATTGGGGATGATCAGGCCGTACAGCACCTTGTAGAGCTTTTCGAAAGCCTGGCGCAGCTTCGGCCCGTCGGAGGCTTTCAGCGCGCCATCGGGCAGCGTCACGCGGATCTCATGGCCCTGCCCGACATACCGGAAATCGGCGATGCGGATGACGCGCAGCTTTTCTTTTCCGATCGCAGGCGTGACGACGGCACGTGCATCACGCTCCATTGCCTTCAGCAGCGCATTGGCCTTGGCCGCATCGAACTTTTCGACATTGAGCGCCGCGCTGCGGGTGATCTCATAAGCGATCGGCGCCTGCAGGAAGCCGATGGCCGACCCGACGCCGGCACCGCTCGGCACGATAATACGCGAGACGCCGAGCTTCTCCGCCAGCGGACAGGCGTGCAAGGGCGCCGCCCCACCGAACGCGATCATCGTGCAGGCGCCGATATCCTTGCCGCGCTCGATGGCATGGACGCGCGCCGCATTCGCCATGTTCTCTTCGACGATCTCGGTGACGCCCGCCGCCGGCCAGATGCCGTCGAGCTTGAGCGGATCGCCGATCGCCTTCTGCAAGGCGGCCTTGGCGCCCGCCTCGTCGAGCGCCATCTTGCCGCCGGCGAAATAAGCCGGATCGATCTTGCCCAGCGCCACATTGGCATCGGTCACCGCGGGCTCACTGCCGCCGCGGCCATAACAGACGGGGCCTGGCGTCGAACCGGCGCTGTCGGGGCCGACGGTGATGCGGCCGAGCTTGTCGACGCGCGCGATCGAGCCGCCGCCGGCGCCGATCTCCACCATCTCGATGACCGGAATACGCACCGGCCAGCCTGATCCCTTCATGTCGCGATAGGCGCGCGCGATCTCGAATTTGCGCGCCCGTTCCGGCTCGCCATCGGACAAGAGGCAGATCTTGGCGGTGGTGCCGCCCATATCGAAGGAGAGCACCTCATCGAGCGCCAGCTGCCGCGCGATGGTGCTGGCGAGAATGGCGCCGCCCGCCGGTCCCGATTCGACGAGACGGATCGGGAAACGCGCCGCGGTTTCGAGCGTGGTGAGGCCGCCGCCCGACATCATGAGGAAGAGCGGCGCCCTGAATCCACGCCGCGACAGCTCATCGCGCAGGCGCATCAGATAGCCCGCCATCAGCGGCCGCACATAGGCATTGGCGCAGGTCGTCGAGAAACGTTCATATTCGCGGATCTCGGGCGTCACCTCGCTCGACAGACAGATGGTGACGTCACCCAGATGCGGCTGCAGCAGATCGCGCACCCGCTTCTCATGCGCGTCATGCGCATAGGCATGCAGGAAGCCGATGGCGACAGCGCCGACCTGATCCGCCTTCAGCTGCTTCACCAAGGCCGGGATGGCGCTTTCATCGAGCGGCACCAGCACATCGCCATTGGCGGCCAGCCTCTCGCGCAGCATGTAGCGGCGCGTGCGCGGCACCAGAGGCGCCGGCTTGTCGATCATCAGATCGTAATGGTCGAAGCGCTTTTCATAACCGGTCTCCAGCACGTCGCGGAAACCTTCCGTGGTGATGAAGGCTGTCTTGGCGCCCTTGCGCTCGATCAGCGCATTGGTGGCGAGCGTCGTGCCATGGATGAAGACATCGACCGCCTTGGGCTCGAGCTTCGCGTCGGCGAGCACGATGCCGATGCCGTCCAGAACGCCGAGTTCCGGGCTGGCGGTCGTCGTCAGCACCTTGCAGCTGTAGCGGCGTCCCGGTGTTTCCAGGACGATGTCGGTGAACGTGCCCCCGATATCGGCGGCAAGTCGAATATCTTGTTTTGCGGCCATGAAGCTTCCCTAGCTCGGGCCTGAAGATTTCCGCAAGAGCAAATCCCCGTTGCCGCATTATTTTAGATATGAAATAATCCTGCTATGCTCGCCAAGCCGCTCACCGCGAAGGATGCCCAGGCCCTCGATGCCGCCGATCCTCTGGCCGGCATTGCCGGTCTGTTCGAGGCAAAACCCGGCGTCATCTTCATGGACGCCAATTCGATCGGGCCGATGCCCAAGACGGTGCGCGCTTCAGCCGAAGGCCTGCTCGACGACTGGGTCAATTTGCGCCGGCGCGGCTGGAGCAGCCGCGACTGGCTCGACATGCCCTCGAAGCTCGGCGACGCTATCGCGCCCATGATCGGCGCCGATCCGGGCAGCGTGGTCGTGTGCGATTCGACCACCATCAACCAGTTCAAGGCGGTGAGCCACTGCTTAGGGATCAATGCCGCGCGGTCCGTCATTCTGAGCCAGAACGGCAATTTCCCGACCGATGTGCATGTCATCCAGGCCTTGGTCGAAGCTTCCGCGGGCCGCCTCTCCTTGCGTTTCATCGACACCGAGGACGAAGCCGTCGCCGCCATGGGCGACACGATCGCCGTCGCCGCCTTGAGCCATGTCGATTACCGTTCGGGTGAGCGCTGGGACATGAAGCGGGTCACCGGCGCCGCCCATGCCAAGGGCGTGCTGACGGTGTGGGACACGTCGCATTCCGCCGGCGCCGTGCCGGTCGATCTCAAAGGAAGTGGCACCGACATGGCGATCGGCTGCGGCTATAAATATCTCTGCACCGGACCCGGCGGCCCCGCTTATATTTACGCCCGCAACGAGATCGCCGATGCCGTGTGGCCGAGGCTCGCCGGCTGGATGGGCCATGCCGACGTCTTCGGCTTCACGCGCGATTACGTGCCGCATCCGGGCGTCAAGCGCTTCATCGCCGGCACGCCGGCGGTCGCCGCCAATGAGCTGGCCAAGCCGATCCTCGATATCTGGCCGAAGATCGATCCGCAGAAGCTCTGGGCCAGGCACCGCTCGCTGACCGATTTCCTCATTGCTCTCTTGGAGCAGGAATGCGGCCCCTTGGGCGTCGAGGTCACTTCGCCCCGTGATCATGGCCGGCGCGGCGGCAATGTCTCCTTCCGCTCGCCGGGCGCCGGCTCCGTCGTCGAGGCGCTGATTGATCTGGGCGTTGTCTCCTCTTTCCGCAAGCCCGACGCTATCCGCTTCGGGGTCAGCCCTCTTGTCATCTCGCATGCCGACATTCATGAAGCGGTCATGCGTTTGAAGCGCATTCTGAGCGAAAACATCTGGCTTCAGCCCAAATACAAGAAAGTTTCCGTGTGAGCCCACATCCGGTCTACGGACCCAATCCCTTCAAGCTCGGCATCTTCTCGGCCAATGCCGATGGCGGCCTGACGCTCACCACCGTTCCTGAGCGCTGGCAGGCGCGCTGGAGCGACATCACCAGGCTCTGCCGCATGGCGGATGATGCCGGCTTCGAATTCTTCCTGCCGATCGCGCGCTGGAAGGGTTTCGGCGGCACCACCAATTCGCGCGAGCATTCCTTCGAGACTTTCACTTTCGCCTCCGCCCTCGCCGCGATCACCACCAAGATCGGCATCTTCTCGACCGTTCACGTGCCGATGGTTCATCCTGTTTATGCCGCCAAGGCGCTCGCCACCGTCGATCATGTGAGCAACGGCCGCGCCGGCCTCAATATCGTCGCCGGCTGGAACCCCGACGAATTCGCCATGTTCGGCATCACCGCCGAGGCCGAGCGTTATGCCCAGGCGCTCGAATGGTATCAGATCATCAGCAAGATCTATCTCGAGGACAAACCCTTCGACTTCGCCGGCAAATATTATCAGCTGAAGAATGTCTCCGGGAAACCGAAGCCGGTGCAGGGCCCGCGCCCGGTGATGTTCAACGCCGCTTTCGGCCCGCCGGGCCGTGATTTCGCCGCCCAGGCGAGCGACTTCCTGCTCACCACCTTCTCCGACATCGATGCCGGCAAGAGCCACATCACCGACATCACGGCGCGCGCCGAAAAGCTCGGCCACAGCCTCGGCGTCTTCGCCACGGCCCATGTCGTGTGCCGCGCCAGCCAGGACGAGGCGGAAGCCTATTACGAGCGTTACGCGGTGACCGAAGCCGACAAGGGCGCCGTCGATTATCACATGACGCAGAAGCAGAAATTCGCGGGCTCCCATGACGAGGCGACCTTCCGCCTTCATGCCAAACGTTTCGCCGGCGGCGCCGGCACTTATCCGCTCATCGGCACGCCGCGCAAGATCGTCGATGAAATGATCCGCATGCACGAAGCGGGCTTCGCCGGCACCACGGTGTCCTTCGTGAATTACATCGACGAGCTGCCCTTCTTCACCAAGGAAGTGCTGCCTCTGCTGCGCGAGGCGGGGCTCAGGGTGAAGTGATGCGAACACGGGCTGATATCCCCTCTCCCCCTGCGGAGGAGAGGGTTAGGGTGAGGGGGAACCGGCAGGACAGACATGTCGCTTCTAACGCCCGTTCCCCCTCACCTTCCCATTGCTGCGCAATGGGTCCCTCCCTCTCCCCCGTTGGGGGCGAGGGGATGAGAGCAGCGGCATGACCCTCCCCCACGCTTATTTCAACCCGCCGCGCCGGTTGCCCTTCGTGCTGCCGACACCGCCCGCGGGCAAGAAGCTCATTTCGCTCGCCATCAATGAGAGCCCCTATGGCTGCTCGCGCAAGGCCTGGGCCGCGGCCGAAGCGCGGTTTGGCGATCCCAACCGGTATCCCGATCCCTCGAGCGCCGATCTGCGCCGCGCCATCGGCGAGCAATTCGATCTCGACCCCGAACATCTCGTCTGCGGCAATGGCTCGGAAGAGCTTCTCGATGTCGTGGGCCGCATGTTCGTGCGCCAGGGCGATGAGATCATCATGTCGCAATCGGGCTTCTTCCAGTTCGCCGTGGTGGCGGCCCGCCTCGGCGCCGACTTGCGGCGCGCGCCCGAACGCGATTACGTCACCGATGTCGACGCGCTTCTGGCGCTGGTGAGCGAGAAGACCAAGCTCATCTTCCTCGCGGTGCCCAACAACCCGACCGGCGTGCTCCTGCCCGTCGACGAGGTCGTGCGCCTGCACCAGAAACTGCCGCCGACCGTCGTCCTCCTTCTCGATCTGGCCTATGGCGAATATCTCGACAAGGCCGATCTTACCCGCCTGATGCGCTATGGCGCAGAGCACGCCAATATCGTCGTCACCCGCACCTTCTCGAAGGCCTATGGGCTGGCGGCTCTCCGGGTCGGCTGGGCGCTGGCGCCCGACTGGATGACGCCCGGCCTCAACCTCATCCGCGGGGTGGGCAATATCAACGCCATCGCCCAGGCGGCGGCCGCCGCCGCCGTCACCGACCAGGTCTTCGTCGACCGGGTGGTCGCCGAGACCACGGCGGAGCGGGCTTTCATGGCCAGGCACTACACCCGCCTGGGCCTCCATTTCGTGCCCGGTTTCGGCAATTTCCTGTTGACCCGCTTTCCCGACGAAGAAAGCCGGTCAGCCGCCAAATTCATTGACTTCGTCATGCGGGAGGCCGGCATATGGCTGCGTCCGGTGGGTGAGCCGGGTTTTCCCAATTGGAGCCGTATAGGCCTCGGCAACCGGGTCGAAAACGAGCTTCTGATCGGGCTCTTCGAGAGGTTCCTGAAATGAGCTAGCAGGCTCATCGGGGCCAAAGTAATATGGGCAACTTAAAACCAGGGAGGAAATAATGAAGAAATCTATCGTAATGGCGGCTGTGGCGGGTTTGCTCGCCTCGACCGCCATGGCGCAGGCGGAGGACGTCAAGGTCGGCGCGCTCATGGACGTGACCGGCCCCTTGGCGAGCTTCATCCCGCCATTGATGAATGCCGCCAATTTCGCCATCAAACATGTGAATGATGGCGGCGGCCTGCTCACCGGCAAGGCCGTGCTCGTCGTCGGCGACAGCCAGGCCGCCTCGCAGCCGGCGGTCGACGCCGCCAACAAGCTGGTCAATGTGGAGAACGTGCCGATCATCATGGGCGCGCTCGCTTCCGGTTCGACCATCGCCGCCGCCACCGCGGTGACGATCCCGGCCGGCGTCGTGCAGATTTCGCCGACCGCCACGTCCCCTTCCATGACCGACATGAAGGACGGTGATCATCTCTTCCGTCTCGTGCCGAGCGACAACTACCAGGGCGAAGTCCTGACCAAGATCGTGCTCGCCGAAGGCATCAAGAAGGTCGCCATCACCTATGTGAACAACGACTATGGCGTCGGCATCGCCACCACTTTCAACGAAGCCTTCAAGAAGGCGGGCGGTGAGGTGACAGCCTTCGAGAAGCATGAGGACAAGAAGAACTCTTACCGCTCCGAGATCGCCACCCTCTCCAAGGGCAAGCCGGAAGCGCTCGTCGTCATCGCCTATGCCTCTGGCTCGGGTTCGAAAATCGTCAAGCAGGCGATCGAAGGCGGCTTCTTCTCGCGCTTCATCGGCACCGACGGCCTGCGCGACGACCAGCTCATCAAGGAAGTGGGCGCCGACGCGCTGAAGGATTCCTTCTTCTCGGCGCCGACCTCGCCCGACAAGAACGACGCCTCGGCGAAGCTGCATGAGATGTTCAACGCCGAATACAAGGAAGGCGCCGACAAGCCTTTCGTCGATCAGACCTATGACGCGACCTTCCTGGCAGCGCTCGCCGTCGAAAAGGCGGGCTCGACCGACCGCACCAAGATGAGCCAGGCTCTGCGCGATGTCGCCTCGGCCCCCGGCGAGGTCATCGGCCCCGGCGAATGGGCCAAGGCCAAGGAGCTGATCAAGGCCGGCAAGGATATCAACTATGAAGGTGCCGGCGGCTCTTACGAGTTCGACGCCAATGGCGACGTGACCGGCTATATCGGCAAGTTCGTCGTCGATGGCGAGACCTATAAGCAGATCGCCATTTTCCAGTAATTGCACATCAGCGCCGAAGGGCTCCGCCAAAGCGGGGCCCTTCGCCTTTCTGTAGACAGACGGCTTGTGATCACGCTCGAAAACATCGTCATGCGCTTCGGCGGCCTCGCGGCCGTCGATGATGTCAGCTTTGCCATCGGCAAGGGCATCATCACCGGGCTCATCGGCCCCAATGGCGCCGGCAAGACGACGCTGTTCAACATCATCGCCGGCAGGCTCTTCCCGACATCCGGCCGCGTGCTGCTCGAAGGTGATGACATCACCCGGCTGCCTCCGCATGAGCGCAGCCACAAGGGCCTCGCCCGCACCTTCCAGATCCCGCATGAATTCGGCGCCTTGACCGTGCTCGAAAATCTGATGGTCGCCGGCGATACATCGCGCGGCGAGAACGCCTTCAACGCCGTGCTGCGCCGGGGCCTGTTCCTGCGCGAGGAGCGCGCCGTTTATGAGCGCGCCCGCGACACGCTCGACTTCCTCGAGCTTTCCCATGTGAAGAGCGAAAAGGCCGGCAATCTCTCGGGCGGCCAGAAGAAGCTGCTCGAGCTCGGCCGCAGCCTGATGCGCGAGCCGCGCCTCATTCTGCTCGACGAGATCGGCGCCGGCATCAACCGCACGCTCCTCGGCAAGATCGCCGAGAAGATCAAGCGCCTCAATGAAGAGCGCGGCTTCACCTTCTGTCTCATCGAGCACGATCTCGATTACGTCTCTAAGCTCTGCTCGGATGTCATCGTGATGGCGCAGGGCAAGGTCCTCACCCGCGGCACCATTGACGAGGTGCGCCACGACGAGCGGGTCATCGAGGCTTATTTCGGCGGCGGCAAATATGAGGTCGGCACATGAGCCCCCTCCTCGCCATCGACGGTCTCACCGCCGGCTATGGCGGCCTGCCGATCATCGACAACATCAATCTCCTGGTGGCGCAGAAGGAGATCATCGTCGTCATCGGCCCGAATGGCGCCGGCAAATCGACGGTGCTCAAATCGGTCTTCGCCCTCACCAGCATCCTTTCAGGCTCGATCCGTTTTGCCGATCAGGAGATTGCGGGCATCGCCACCCAGAAGCTGGTGCCGATGGGTATCTGCGCCGTGCCGCAGACGCGCAATATCTTTCCCTCGCTAACCGTCAGGGAGAATCTCGATATCGGCACCTACGCCGCTCCGCCGCGCAACCGGGCCCAGGTCGAGGAAGGCGTGCTCACCCTTTTCCCCGACCTGAAGCAGAAGCTCGACCAGCCCGCCGGTGAACTATCGGGCGGCCAGCGCCAGATGGTGACCTTGGGCCGCGCCCTCATGAGCGAGCCCAAATTGCTGCTGCTCGATGAGCCGACCGCTGGCCTCTCACCCGCTTATCTCGAGCGCATCTTCGATCTGATCCTCGCCATCCGCCAGACCGGCATCACCATTTTGATGGTCGAGCAGAATGCCAGGCAGGCGCTCAGCATCGCCGACCGCGCTTATGTGCTGGTCAATGGCCGCAACTTCGCCTCCGACACCGGCGCCAACCTCCTCGCCAATGACGAGATCCGCCGCTCTTTCCTGGGAGGCAGCCGCCCGTCATGATGAAGGACTTCGCGAAGCTCACACAGAATTTCCCGTTCTCCCGTCCGAAGGATGGGAGAAGGTGGCCGACAGGCCGGATGAGGGCTCTTTCGCGTCATCAAACTAATCTCAAAGAGTATGTCTTGCAAAACCAAAGAGCCCTCACCCGCCCTTCGGGCACCCTCTCCCATTGCTTCGCAACGGGAGAAGGGGAAAAACGGGGATCGCTCCCATTATGATGGAGTTCATCAACTTCTATCTCATCCCCGGACTGGCGCTCGGGTCGATCTATGCCTTGGGCGCCATCGGTATCTCGATGATCTTCGGCATCTTGCGCTTCGCCCATTTCGCCCATGGCGATGTGATGACGCTCGGCGCCTATGGCACGCTGACCGCCGTCTGGACCTTGGGGCTTCATCCGCTGCTGGCGCTCCCTGTCGGCATCGTATTTGCCGTGTTGTCCGTGCTCGCCGTAGACAAGGTCTTCTACAAGCCGCTGCGCGAACTGCCGACCATCTATACCGTGATCGCCTCTTTCGGCGTGGCGCTGATCTTCCGCTCGCTCATTCAACTCGTCTGGGGCTCGCAGAACGAGGTGTTCATCCGCGGTGTGCAGAAACCTGTCGTTCTCTTTGATTTATTGAGGGTTTCACTGCTCCATCTGGAAGCCATTGCGATCATCGTCGGGGTCGCGATCGCCCTCCATTATTTCCTCTCGCGCACCCAGACCGGTCGTTCGATGCGCGCGGTCTCCGACAATGCCGAGCTCGCCCGCGTCGCCGGCCTCGACACTGAGAAAGTCGTGCGGGCCACCTGGATCATCGGCGGCAGCCTCGCCGCCATCGCCGGCGTGCTCGCCGGCCTCGACACCAACATCCAGCCTAATCTCGGCTGGAATCTGATCCTGCCGATGTTCGCCGCCGCCATATTGGGCGGCATCGGCAAACCCATGGGCGCGCTTTTGGGCGGCATGGTCATCGGGCTGGTCGAGGAGCTCTCGTCCTATCCCTGGCTCACCGACGAGCCCTTGATCAATCCGAGCTACAAGACGGCGACCGCCTTCCTGATGATGGTGATCCTGCTCATCTTCCGCCCGCAAGGCCTGCTCAAGGGGAGGCTCTTCTGATGGATCCGGTAGGTCTTCTTTTCTTCCTCGTCGGCTTCCTCATCATGGCCGGCATCTATGCTATTCTCTGCCTCGCCCTCAATGTGCAATGGGGCTATGGCGGCTTGTTCAATGCCGGCATTGCCGGCTTCTTCGCCGTCGGCGCTTATACATCGGCCCTCCTCACCGCCGCCCCGGCGCCGACGCATCTCGGCGGCTTCGAGCTTCCCGTCCTGGTCGGCATCATCGCCGCCGCCGTGACTGCCGGCCTCACCGGCTGGGCCGTCGCCAAGATCTGCATCAGGCTCAAGAGCGATTATCTCGCCATGGCGTCGATCGGCATCGCCGAGATCCTGCGCATGGTGATCGTCAATGAGGACTGGCTGACCAATGGCAGCCTCGGCATCACCAATATCCCGCGGCCCTTCGACGGCCTGCTTCAGGGCCGCGAGGCGGATATTCTTTTCCTGGCTTTCGTGTGGGTGATCGTCGCCATCGTCTATCTCGTCTGCAACCGGCTTTATGACAGCCCGTGGGGCCGCACTTTACGTGCGGTGCGCGACAATGAAGACGCGGCGCGCGCCGTCGGCAAGGATGTCGACTCTTTCCGGCTGCAGACTTTCGTCATCGGCGCGGCACTCATGGGCGTCGCCGGCGCCCTCAGTGCCCATTACTTCCGCTTCCTCTCGCCCGAGGCGACCGAGCCTCTCCTCATCACCTTCCTGGTCTGGGTGATGCTGATGGCGGGCGGCAGCGGCAACAACAAGGGCGCCATCATCGGCGCGCTGTCAGTATGGGCCATCTGGTCGTTGACCGAGATCGTCACCAACCGCCTGCCGGCCGAGTTCGCCACACGTTCGTCCTATATCCGCATGTTGCTGATCGGCTTATTATTGCAATTCGTTCTGCAGAAATACCGCTCAGGACTCCTGCCCGAACGTTCGCCCGGCATCGCTTTCGACAAGGACAAAGACAAGACTCATGGCTGACTGGATCAAACGCTTCTCGCTCACCGGCAAGGTCGCTCTCGTCACCGGCGCCACCAAGGGCATCGGCTTCGATGTCTGTAAAGTGCTGGCCGATGCCGGCGCCGATATCGCCGCCGTCGGGCGCGATGCGGCCGGCCTCGCCGAGGTGAAGCAGGCGGTCGAAGCGCTGGGGCGCAAATGCGTCACCATCGACGCCGATCTCGCCAGCACCGAAGGACCGGTCGCGGCGGCACGCACCGCACTGCAGAGCTTCGGCACCATCGACATCCTGGTCAACAATGCCGGCATTGCCCTGATCGACAATCTGCTCGAGGCCTCGATCGAGGACTGGGACAAGACCATGGCGGTCAATCTCCGCGCCCCCTTCCTTCTCGCGAGGGAACTGGCGCCCAAGATGATCGCCCAGCGTTCCGGCAAGATCATCAACATCTCGTCGCAGGCCGGCGTCGTCGCCCTCGACGGGCATGCCGCCTACTCCTCATCGAAGGGCGGCCTCAACATGCTGACCAAGACGATGACCTGCGAATGGGCGAAGCACAACATCCAGTCCAACGCCATCTGCCCGACCGTCATCCTGACGCCGATGGGCGAGCAGGTCTGGGGCGACCCGGCCAAGGGCAAGCCGATGCTCGACAAGCTGCCGCTCGGCCGTTTCGGCAAGCCGCAGGAAGTGGCCGACCTCGTGCTTTATCTCGCCTCCCCGGCGTCCGACCTCATCTGCGGTGAGACGATCCTGATCGATGGCGGGTTCACCGCGCTTTAGGGTGCAGCGCGTTTGGTCCGATCTATGGAGCGCGCCCAGCGGAAAGCATCAACGGATGAGTTTGATGCTGAGAGGAAATTTGCCGCGCGCCTGCAGAGGTTTGAAGCTGCCGTCGATACGGCCGAGCCGGATCAGCCCTTGCGACCAGCGGTAGCCGGCGTAAAAGAGCGCGAGATTGCCCCACGGCGCATAATAACAGACATCACCGGGCCGTTCGCTGTCGAACGGACCGCTGCCGTCTTCGGTGAGCTTACGCGGCAGATAGCTGATCTTCTCATTGTTCGCATAGTTGTCGATCGTCAGATCATCTAACGGCAGCATTGCCGCGAAGTCTCGCGCGGATGGATTGTCCTCCAGCGTCGCCGACATTGTAAGATTATTGAACGATAGGCGAATCTTCATGGCGCCCGATCCTTGTGCGTAGCTGCGCCCAATCTGGACGAGACTGAACGGCGTGGTCACGGCGGCTAGGATAGTGACCTGGAATGCCGTCCGGCGCGTGATGAGGCCAGAAGTCATTTTACCCCCTTCCGGCTATCCTGCGCCGCGGCGGCTGCCGCAAGCCCTGCCCCCACCAAGAGGACAGCACTGAGCGCCGACGGACTCCACCATCCGATATGGTCGAACAGGAGGCCCCCTATCGCCGCACCGAGCGTGATCGCCAGCTGAATGATGGCGACCTGCAAACCGCCTCCGGCTTCGGCATCGTCGCTGAGCGTGCGGCTGAGCCAGATACCCCAGCCAACCGGAGCAGCGGTTCCAAAGAAACCCCAGCCGAACAGCAGGATCGCGACGGGGATCGGCATCGATCCCAGCACCATCAGTGCGCTCGCCAAGAGAGCCATGACCAGGGGTATGGCGATGACGATACTGTAGAGCCGTGTCTTGAGGAGATGGCCGACGACCCAGGTACCGGCGACGCCCGCGATCCCCATCAGAAGCAGGATCGCCGAAAGCGCCGAAATGCTGACTCCGGTGACGGTTTCAAGGACCGGACGCAAATAGGTGAACAGTGCAAATTGCCCCATGAAGAGCATGAGGATCGAAGCCATGCCGAGTGCCACCTGACGGCGCGCGAGCAGTTTGAACACATTGCCAGACGTCCTGCGCCCTCGCGGCGGCAGCGAAGGCATGCCGATCCATTGCCAGACCAGCCCGAGCAGCGCCAATGGCACCACCAGGAAAAACGCGCCGCGCCAGCCGACATAATCGCCGAGCAGGCTTCCCAATGGAGCCGAGATGGTTGCGGCGATGGCGTTGCCGGCATTGATCATGGCAAGCCCCTTGGGCACCGCGTCCTCAGGCACGAGGCGCATGACGATCGCGGTGGACATTGACCAGAAGCCGCCAATGGCGACCCCGAGCAGGGCACGACCGATCATCAGCACAGCATGATTGGGCGCGAATGTCACGGTGAGACCGGAAATCACGAGAAGGAGAGAAAACGAAGCCAGCACGAGCTTGCGGTCGACGCTCCGCGCGAGATCGGCGACGAACACGCTGGTGACCATCGCGAAGATGCCGGAGATCGAGATCGCCTGACCGGCCTGGCCTTCCGAGATTCCGAGATCCGTGGCAATCGGCGTCAGGAGACTGACCGGCATGAATTCGGACGCGATGAGGACGGCCACGCAGAGCGCCATCGAGAACACCGCTCCCCAGGCGGCGCCTCGATCAGCCGCGGTCTTCTCGTCGTACGTTGTATGCATAATTCACTTTCGCAGCAGGGCGGCCGTATGGCCTCTCAATGAGTGGCCAGGAACTCGATGATGGCCCGTCGTTCCGCCGCATTGGTGAAGCGCTGTGTCATGCGCGTGCCACGGATCATCGCGGTCGGATTGGCGAGATAGGCGTCAAGTTTCTCGTCGTTCCAGGTTATGCCGGACGCGCGGAGAGCCGGCGAATAGTTGAAGCCTTCAATGCTGCCGGCTGCGCGGCCGTGAATGGCCTGCAGATGAGGCCCGACACCATTGCGGGCTGCGCCGATCTGGTGGCAGGCGCCGCAACGTTGCTGAAAAAGCCTCTGGCCGGCGGTCACATCCACCTCCTGTGCAAAAGTCACACCCGCTCCCGCGACGCCAAGAGCCAGCATGAACAATCCGACAAATCCCCTCCTCACCCTTGCATCTCCTTGAAATCGATCTTGGACAGAGGCAGGCTCCGTATCCGTTGGCCGGTCAGCGCCGAAACCGCATTGACCACTGCGGGTGGAACACCCGGCAGGCCCGGTTCGCCGACGCCGCCCATGGGGGCGCCGCTTTCCACGATCCGAACATGCACGCGGGGCATCCGTTCAGGCGTCAGAATGGAATATCCGTCATAGTTTCGCGCCCGCGGTATACCGTCGATGTAAACGACCTCCTCGAGCAAGGCGGATGAAAGGCCAAGCGCGGCGGCCGAGGCCACCTGCGCTTCGATGATGGCGGGATTGACGATGCTGCCGGGATCGATCGCCACCCAGACATCGTGAACCACGACCTCTCCATCCCTGATCGACACTTCCGCGATCGTCGCCACCTCGCTGCCGAAAGGCGAAGCCATGGCGACGCCGCGTGAGCGCCGTGTGCCGTCCTCCGCCGTGAACGGCCCGCGCCGCCACCCGCCCGAAAGATCGGCGACGGCCTCCAGTAGATTTTTATGGCGCGGACTGTCGGCAAGCAGCAACCGGCGCAGCTCATAGGGATCCTGCTGTCCGGCATCGGCCATCTCGTCGAAGAAGGTCTCGTAGAAGAAGTCGTTCATCGAGTGGCCGACCGAACGCCAGAAGCCGATGATCGCCGGATCATCGACATGAACTTGGCCGATGCGCCGATTGGGGATCGCGTAAACTTTTCCGGCAATGCCTTCGACCGCGGAACTGTCGACCTTGTCGGGCTGACGGCCGAACCAGCGGCCAGTCGGGCCTTCACCCACCGCCACCGCGTCCAACGCCGCCGGCAATCCATTGGCCTCGAGACTCGCGCGAAATCGGACAGCCCCCATCGGTCTCAGCGTGTCGCGCAGGAATTCCTCCTCACGGCTCCAGACCAGTTTGACGGGCCGCCCCGCCGCCTTGGCAAGCAGGATCGCCTGCGGAAACGGGTTGGCCGTCTGATAGAGGAAATGCCGGCCGAAGAAACCACCGAGTATGGGCGAATGTATGAAGACTTTTTCCGGCGCGATGCCGGCCACTTTGGCAGCCTCGGCCTGGAACATCTCCGGTGCCTGGTTTGGAACCCACAGCTCCAGCGAACCATCGGCGTTCCAGCGGGCCAGCGCTGACGGCGGCTCCAGCTGGCCATGCACCAGATAAGGAGCGTCATATGTCGCTTCGATCACATGCTGGGCGCCGGCGAGCACGCCCGCCGCGTCTCCGAACGTCTCGAAAACCACTCCTTCTCCCGGCGTCGCCTTCAGCTTCGCCATATGGGCATCGGATGAAAATGCCGCCGGCATCGCATGCGCGGTTCCGGCAGCGGGCTCGGTCCAGGTCACTTGCAATGCTTCGACGGCGCGGCGCGCCCGCCACCAGCTATTGGCCAATATCGCGACAGCGCCGGGCAGCCGGTGAAGGGAATGAACCCCAGGCATCGCGCGGACTTCCGCTTCATTCGCCAGCAGGCCCGGCTCGCCGCCGAGACGCGGACTGTGCTGGACAGCTCCATGCAGCATGCCGTCGACCTCGAGGTCGACGGCATAACGCGCCTTGCCGGTCGATTTGTCGCGAACATCCAATCGGGCGACCGGTTTCCCGATCCAGCGGAAATCGGAACGGGCGCGCAGCGCGACATCATTCGGCACCGGCAGTCGAGCAGCCGCATCGGCGATCTCGCCATATGAGACCGTCCGGCCCGACGAACCATGCACGACACGCCCCTGATCTGTTGAAAGCTCAGCCACGGGCAGATTGAGCCGGGTAGCCGCCGCCTGGAGCAGCATCAGGCGCGCCGACGCGCCGAGCTTGCGCATTGTCTCGTAGCTCATGCGCACGGACATGCTGCCGCCTGTAAAGCGCCCACCGCCGATCAGCAGATAATCGGGACCGGGAGGAGCACCTTCGACCACGAATTGCGTGGGATCGACATCCAGCTCCTCACCGACGATCTGCGCCATGGCGGTGAAGATGCCTTGTCCCCCTTCGATGAAGGGGCTGCGGAAGAGCACTGTGCTGTCGGGGCGGATTTCCAGAAAGGCGCGAATACGTGTGCCGGGCGCGATTGAGGCATCGGCTGCCTGCGCCCTGGCGCGTGCAGCGGGAAGCGAGACGCCGAGCAGCAACGCGCCGAGCGACACGCCGAGGAAACCGCGCCTGGACAGATTCAAAGGCCGTCCATGCTGGTCGTCGTCAAGGACGTCCGCGGAGAGAGGAGTCATGTCGTTCATCGCGTCCCCCTCAAGCCTGGCTGGCGTGCCGGACGCCGGCAGCGATTGCATTGTAGGTCCCGCAGCGGCAGAGATTGACCATCGCACCGGCGATGTCCTCATCGCTCGGCTGCGGATTCTGCTTCAGCAGCGCCGTCGCCGCCATGACCTGGCCTGACTGGCAGTAGCCGCATTGCGGTACCTGATTGGACACCCATGCTTCGACGACCTTGCGGCCTACCGGATCCTCGGCAATCGCTTCGATCGTCATGATCGAAGCGCCCACAACGCTTTCGACCGGCGTGACGCAGGACCGTGTGGCCTGGCCGTCGATCAGCACGGTGCAGGCGCCGCACTGCGCCAGTCCGCATCCGTATTTGGTGCCGGTCATTCCGAGCTCGTCGCGCAGGACCCAGAGCAGCGGCGTATCCGCCTCGATGTCGACCTGATGTTGGGAACCGTTGATCGTCAGATCCATGGCGTCTCCTCCTGGTTTGCTGGTGCAAGCATGGCCAGCGGCGTGGCCATGGTCCGGAAGATAGTCAGGGGAGGTTGAGTGGATTAGTGGCCATAATTCACTTGCATTAATCGATATGAGCCATAAATCATGGTGGCCGCCTGCGAGGAGTGCCCATGG
Organism: Taklimakanibacter albus; assembly: GCF_016595235.1. GTDB lineage: Bacteria > Pseudomonadota > Alphaproteobacteria > Rhizobiales > Aestuariivirgaceae > Taklimakanibacter > Taklimakanibacter albus. The sequence goes on from NZ_JAENHL010000004.1 coordinate 590,374, forward strand.
CGAAGGAAGACTTCAACAGCCTGTTGTGGTTCCTGGCTGTTGCCGAGGAGCGCAGTTTTACCAAGGCGGCCGCCAGGCTCGGAATCACACAGTCGACACTCAGCCACACCATCAAGCGCCTGGAAACGACGATGGGAATCAGGCTCCTGGCGCGGACGACGAGAAATGTCGCGCCGACGGAGGCGGGAGAACGCCTTAGCCGATCACTGGCGCCGCGTGTGGCTGAGATAGAGGCGGAAATCGCGGCCCTCATGGAGTTTCGCGACAGGCCCGCCGGAAATATCAAGATCACCCTGTCTGACCATGCTCTGAACACCGTCGTGTGGCCAAGGCTGCGGCCGGTCCTCACCGCCTATCCGGATATCAAGCTCGAGCTCAGCGTCGATAACGGCCTGCGCAACATCGTCGAGGATGGATTCGACGCCGGCATACGGCTTGGCGAGAGCGTCCAGAAGGACATGGTCGCGGTCAAAATTGGTCCGGACTGGCGTATGGTGGCGGTCGCTTCGCCGCATTATTTTGCGGCACATCCGCTGCCGGCGCATCCGCAAGATCTGATTGGACACAATTGCATCAACATGCGCCAGGCCACCGCCGGAGGTTTGTACGCATGGGAATTTGCAAAGAACGGCCAGGATCTCCGCGTGAGGGTCGATGGTCAACTGACCTTCAATACCTCATACGCAATGATCGATGCAGCCCTCAAAGGCTACGGCATTGCCTTTATGCCGGAAGACCTCGTTGATCGGCACATCGCGTCGGGAGAGCTCATTCTGGCGCTGGACGACTGGTCACCCAAATTTGCCGGCTATTACATTTATTATCCGAGCAGACGGCAAAACCTGCCGGCATTCAAAGTAATCGTTGACGCGCTCCGTTATCAGCAAGCTTGATCGATACACGCACCGATTTTGGATTTTCCCCTGGCGGGCGTTACAGTCTCCGGCCATGCCTCGTCTGCGCGCTTCCACCGACGCCCTGATCATCGCCGCCGCCATTATGGGGAGCAGCGTCGTCATGCTGGGCGAGAGCGTGGTGTCCCTGGCGCTGCCGAGTATTGGCAAGAGCCTCGGAGTGCCGTTCACCAGCCTGCAATGGGTGGCGGACGGCTATAACCTCACCCTCGCCTCCTGCATTCTCTTCGGCGGAGCACTCGGCGATGCATTGGGTCTGAAACGCGTCTATCTGTGGAGCGCCTGGGCCTTTCTCGCTTTGTCGGTCGTCTGCGCCCTGGCTTGGAGCGGGCTCACGCTCATTCTCTTCCGCGCCGTGCTGGGCGTAGCCGGGGCGCTGCTCACGCCGGTGAGCCTCGCCGTCCTCAATGCGCAACTGCCGAAGGCGCTGCGCATGCGCGCCATCGCCTATTGGACGGCGGCGACCTCGATCGTCCTGGCGGCAGGCCCTTTGGTCGGCGGCTATCTCGTCGACATGTTCTCCTGGCGCGCGATTTTTCTGTTCAACCTGCCGCTGGCCCTGATCGCGATCGCACTGGGGCATGCCGCCTTGAAGGAACAGCCGGTACGGAGCCGCCTCGACATCGACTGGCTGGGCGCGCTCCTCGCCTTCCTGTTTCTGGGCGGGCTGACATTCGGGCTCATCGAGGGCCCGGCGAACAACTGGCCGCCCATGATGATCGCGGCCGTGGTCGCGGGACTAGCATGCTTCGTCGCCTTTGTCTGGTGGGAGCGGCGCCTATCATCTCCGCTCGTCGATCTCGCCCTCTTCAAAAACCGGAATTTCGCCGCCACCAATAGTGCGACGCTCTTCCTCTACGCCGCTTTCGGCGGCTTCGGGTTTCTCTTCTCGTATTTCCTGCAGACCGTCTCCGGGTTTTCAGCGACGGCCGCGGGCGCGGCATTCCTGCCCGTCTCGGTGATGCTGGGGATCGCCTCCGGCCAGGTCGGGGAATATGCCAGCAGATTTGGCCCACGCTGGTTCATGGGGACAGGGCCTCTCTTCTGCGCCGCGGGCATGTTGACCCTTCTGCCGCTCGGAGCTCAGACGACCTATCTCACCGGCGTCCTGCCGGGTGTCGTGCTGTTCGGCATTGGGCTCACCTTGACTGTGGCGCCGCTCACGGCCACGGCGCTGAATTCGGCGCCGGATGAAAAATCCGGCATCGCCTCCGCCATCAATAACGGACTCGCATCCGCCGGGCCCCTCATCGCCATCGCCTTGCTCGGTCTTGGTGGGATCGAGCACGCATATATCCTCGGCGTGTGGACATGCGCAGTGCTGGCCGTGCTCGCCGGCGCGCTATCATTTGCCTTCGTCAAGACATAAGCCCGACCTCAGTAGCCGGTGATCTTCTTCATATAGCGGCGGCCTTCGAGCATCGGCCGGCCGCGCAGATCCGCCAACCGGTAGGCGAATTTCCACAACGTGTCGAAGAAGACGAGCGGCAGCAGATAGGTCTGGAAGCGCCGATCGATGGCGGTGAGATCGAGCTCGTCGCTGTCGAGGACGAGAATGTTGTCGCGCGAACCGAAGCGTAGCAGGAAATCACGCGCCCGTTCACTGAGGCGGCGCGTCTCGTCGCTGCCGACGAGCACGATAAAGGCAGCGTTCTCGTCAACGACTTCGAACGGCCCGTGGAAGAATTCATTCGCGTGGATGGCCTGCGAATCGTACCACTGCATCTCCATGAGCACGCATGTCGAAAAGGAATAGGCGGCCCCATAGGCGGGGCCGCTGGCCAGCGCGTAGATGGCGGACTTGTCCCTGAAGCGCGGCGCGAAGGACGCGAAACGGCCGGCAAAAACCTGATGCGCCCTGTAGATCGCCGGCTGAAGAGCCGAGAGGCTCGTGAGCAGCGGCCCAGTCAGGTCGACGCCGTCGGTGATGCGCAGCAGGCCGGCCAGCAGCATATAGAGAACCGCATAGTTGCTGTCGGCCGCGTCGATGGCGATGCCGGTCGTGTAGGAGGCCTGATAGGCGAGTGTGAATTCGCAGGCTTTCGCCAGCGGCGAGACCGGATCGAGCGTCATCGCAATGGTCAGCGCGCCCTTGCCGCGCGCATGCTCGGCCGCGCGCACCGTCTCGCTTGTCGTTCCGGTCTGCGAGCACAGGATCACGAGGGCGTCCGGGCCGAGCCTTTTCGGGTCGCGGCAGACGAATTCATCGGCGTTGAAGAGGTCCGAGGACAATTTCGCCGAATGGCGGTCGATGAAATATTTCCCGCCCTGCATGATCGACAGAGAGCCGCCGCAGGCGACGAGAAACACATGCGAGATGGCGCGGCCGGACAGCGGCCGCAGGGCGCTTTCGACATCCGGGTTCAGGGCAGTTTTCATCTTCTCACTCGATTGACAGGCTGAAATCAATGTGCGAACGTTCTCACATATTGTCAATGTAAAAGTCCTTCATGATCAAAATTGCCGCGCTGGGAGATAATGTCGTCGATTGTTATTTGTCGCGGGACGAAATGTACCCAGGCGGCAATTGCCTGAATGTCTCGGTCTTCTCCCGCCGCTTCGGCGCGCTGTCCGCCTATATCGGCGCCATCGGCAGAGATCGCGCCGGTGATGTCATCCAACAGGCGCTGGAGGCCGAGGATATCGATGTCAGCCATCTGCGCCGGCTCGATGGACCGACCGCCTATTGCGTGATCGGCCACCGCAACGCCGAGCGTCTGTTCCTGAGTTTCGACCTCGGCGTGTCGATGTTCGCGCCCGATGACGATGATCTGGCCTTCCTCGAAACCTTTTCGGCGGTGCATGTCGGTCAGTCGAGCGGCCTCGATGCGCATCTGGGGGCCATCGCGAAGCGGGCTCTCCTCTCCTATGATTTTTCGATCCGCCGCGAGCGCGAACATCGCCGCGCCATCGCCCCCTTCTGTCTGCTCGCCTCGGTGTCGGGCGGCGATCTTTCCGATGACGAGGTTGCGGCGGTCAGTGGAGAGCTCATTGACGGCGGCGCGCAATGGGTGCTGGTGACCCGCGGGCGACAGGGCGCGATGCTCGCCCATGACGCCGAGCGCTGGCACGTCGCGGCCCATCCCATCGAAGCCGTCGACACGTTGGGCGCCGGCGATACCTTCATTGCCCGCACGCTTTATGGCCTCCTCGCCGGGGAAGACCCGCGGGAGATCCTTTCATCGGCGGCCCGTGCCGCCGCCGATACATGCCGCTATTTCGGCGCGGTGGGCCATGGCGCGCCGATCGCCATTGCCGCCGATATCGACGCCCTGAAGCGCAAGATATCGTCATCAAGCAGGCTTTGAAACCGACCCGCGACGGGTGAGCGCCAGCTCGAGCGTGACGTGACGGGGCGGACTGTCGCTGCCGGCGATCCTTTCAAGCATCAGGCGTGCCGCTGTCTGGCCCATCGCGGTCACCGGCTGCACCACCGCCGTGATCTGGGGCTTGAGAAAGCTCATCCAGTCGAGATCGTCGAACCCGATCATCGAAAGCTGGTCGGGGATCTGCACACCCAGCGAGGTGATGGCGTCGACCGCCCCTGCCGTCATCAGCCCATCGGCGGTGAACAAGCCGGTGGGCCGGTCGGGAAGCCGCAACAGATGCAAGGCCTGCAGGCGCGCCGCCTCCAGCGAATAGGCGCCGACACGTCCGATGAGCGCGCGATCGAGGTCGATCCCGGCCGAAAGATGCGCCTCGACATAACCGAAGAGACGCTGCCAGCTTGGGAACAGCGTGGTGGGCTCGATGCTGCGTGCGGTCACGCGGGCGATGAAGGAAGAGATGTCGCCCGAATCCCAGCGCTCCAGCTCGGCGAGGATGGCGATACGCCGATGACCGGCATCGATCAGGCTCGATATTGCCTCGCGCGAGGCCTTGCGGTTGTCGACGGTGACAGCGTCGGCGCCGAGTCCCTTGACCATGCGGTCGAACTGCACGATCGGGCAGCCCCCCTTCAGCGCCCTTCGCAAGTGATCGGAACGTTCGGTATCGCAGGGCGCCACGATCAGGCCGTCGACCTGCTTTTCGAGCAGCAATTGCACCGCCTCGAGTTCGCGCGCCAGGAGCTCGTCGCTATTCGTCAGCAATACGCCGAAGCCTTCGGCGCGCGCCACATCGGCGATACCGCGCAGGATGCTGGAATAAAACGGGCTCTGGATGTCACCGGCGACGACGCCGATCGTCCTGGTCTTGCCGGTGATGAGGCCACGGGCCAGGAGATTGGGACGATAGCCCAACCGCTCGGCTGAGGCTTTTACCCGTTTCTTGATCTCTTCGCTCGCATAGCCATAGCCGCCCAGCACCCGCCCCGCGGTCGCGGTTGAGACGCCGGCGAGGAGCGCGACTTCGGTAATGGTCACTTTGTCGGTGCGTTTCTCAGCCATGGCTCATTGGTGTCTTCAAGATCAGCGGAGCTTTTCATCTAGCGTGGACAGAGGCGGCTGCAAACCACGGGAACGGCCTCGCCCACGTCTGAGAACATTCTCCATTTCAGGCTTGACGACATGGCAGGGCCTATGTTTGTATTGTGAGAACGTTCGCACATCGAGCCTCAGTGAGCAATAGTCTCGTACCGGCTCCTGTCCGGCGCGAAAGAACAAGCTCAAGCAGAGGGAGAACGTCATGACCTACGGCATGCAGACCTTGCGCAACTGCGGCAGCGCCATGCTCGCCGCCGGCGCCATCATCGCCATCGCAACCACCGCGGCGGTGGCCGGCGGCGTCGACCAGAAACTGCACGACGCCCTGCCCGACCAGTACAAGACCAATGGCGTCAATGTCGCCGTCTTCAATGACTGGCCTCCGGACGAATTCGTCGAGAATGGTGAGCTCAAGGGCTGGAGCGTCGACATGGCCAAGGCCATGTCCGAAAAGCTCGGCGTCCCCTTCAAATTCGAGGCGACGAGCTTCGAGATCATCATTCCGGGCCTCGTCAGCAAGCGCTTCGATGCCGGCTTCTCGTCCTTCGGCGTCACCGAGGAGCGCCTGCAGTCGCTCGATTTCGTGCCCCAGCGCCGGGAGGGCACGGCCTATGCCTCGCTCAAGGGCAAGAACTTCAACATCCAGAACGAGAAGGATCTGTGCGGCCACAGTGTCGCCGTGCTGACCGGGGCCTGGGACTTCCAGTATCTGACGAAGGTGAGCGCCGAGACCTGCCAGGGGGCCAAGCCCATCGACCTGCAGCAATTCACGACACAGAACGCAGCCGAGCTCGCGGTTTCCTCGGGGCGCGTCGAACTCGTCGCCGCCGGTTCCGCCAAGTTGCAATACATGGCCAAGCAGACCGGCACCTTCGAGGTTTCCACCTTTGTCAGCAATGCCGTCTACAACGGCATCGGCGTGCGCCGCGGCGATCCGATCGGACCTGTTCTGAGGGATGCGCTTCAGTCTATGATGGATGATGGAAGCTACAAGCAGCTGATGGCCAAGTGGGGCGTCGACGGCAGCGGGATGCTGGACAAGGCCGTCCTTGTCGACCAGGCTCATCCCGATCCGAAGTAACACCGGCCTTCCGCAAGGTCCATCCAGCCCGGAGTGCCGCATGGGCCAATCATCACCGTCGTCCCGCCCCGATATCCACGCCACCAGGCCGGTACCGGTCCGGCATCCGGCACGCTGGATCGGCGGGGCGGCGCTCTTCCTCTTCGTCTTTCTCTTTGTGCGCCTCCTCGTCACCAATGAGAATCTGCAATGGCCGGTGGTGGCGCATTACATGCTGAGCCCCGAGATCCTCAAGGGCCTCGGGCGCACGCTGCTGCTCACATTCCTCGCCATGATCTTCGGGCTCGCCATCGGCGTCGTGCTGGCGGTCATGCGGCTTTCGAGCAATCCGGTCTTCCGGGCGGCGAGCTGGCTGTGGATATGGTTCTTCCGCGGCGTGCCGCCTCTGGTCCAGCTTGTCTTCTGGTACAATCTCGCCCTCCTCATCCCGACCGTCTCCATCGGTATTCCCTTCGGCCCGCAATTCTGGGAGGCCAGCACCAACCAGCTGATCACGCCCTTCAGTGCCGCGATCCTCGGTCTCGCCCTCACCGAAAGCGCCTATGCCTCCGAGATGATCCGCGCCGGCATCCAGGCGATCAGTGTCGGCCAGACCGAGGCGGCGGCAACACTCGGCATGACGCGCGCGCAGATCCTGCGGCGCATCGTCCTGCCGCAGGCGCTTCGGATCCTCATCCCGCCGATCGGCAATGACACGATCTCGATGCTGAAATTCACTTCGCTGGTCAGCGTGCTGGCGCTGCCCGATCTTCTCTATTCGGCGCAGATGATCTATTCCCGGACCTATCAGACCATTCCGCTCCTCATCGTCGCCACCATCTGGTACCTGATCCTCTCCACCGTGCTGACTTTCGCCGAGCATTATATCGAACATCGCCTCAATGGCCGGCCGCTGGCCCTGAGCGCTGTCCTGAGTTCGCTCTTCAAGAGCAAGTTCTGGTCACTGCGCCGGCATGAGGCCCGCTCGTGACCGCGGCCACGCCCCTGCTCAAGGTGGAGCGGCTGTCGAAGAGCTTCGGCACCCACCAGGTGTTGCGCAATATCGACCTCGCGATCGAGGCCGGCGAGGTCATGTGCATCGTCGGTCCTTCCGGCTCGGGCAAGAGCACGCTGCTGCGCTGCCTCAATTATCTCGAGACGCCGGATTCAGGCGCCGTTTTTCTCGCCGGCGAGCCGGTCGGGGTCAGATGGCGGGGCGCGACGCTCTATGAGATGTCCTTCAACGAGCTTGCGGTGCAGCGCCAGCGCATGGGCATGGTGTTCCAGAGCTTCAACCTGTTCCCGCACAAGACCGCGCTCGAGAACGTCATCGAAGCGCCGATCGTGGTGAAGCGTAAGAAGAAGGCCGAGGCGATCACCGAGGCAGAAGCGCTTCTCGAAAAGGTCGGGCTGGCGGACCGGGCGCATTATTATCCGAGGCAGCTTTCCGGCGGCCAGCAGCAGCGCGTCGCCATCGCCCGCTCGCTCGCCATGCAGCCGGCGCTGATGCTCTTCGACGAGCCGACCTCGGCGCTCGACCCCGAGCTCGTCGGCGAAGTGCTGGCGGTGATGCGCGCGCTCGCCGAGGACGGCATGACCATGGTGGTGGTCACCCACGAGATGAGCTTCGCCCGCGACGTCGCCGATCATCTGGTCTTCATGGATCAGGGTGTCATCGTCGAGGAAGGCCATCCCAGGGACGTGCTCAGACATCCGCGGCACAGCCGTACCAAGGCCTTTCTCGCCCGTGTCATCTGAACTGGATACGCCATGATGCATGCCGATGCCGAAACCGTCGACCGCCTGCTCGATTATCCAGGCCTGATCGAGGCGCTGCGCGCCGCCCATCGCGCAGATCTGATGCCGCAGAGCCGTGTCGAGGTGATGAGCGACGATCATGACGACGCCAACAAATTCGTCTCGCTCATCGCCTGGGCGGGCGGCGATCTCATCGCCGTCAAGCTCGTCGGGGTCTTTCCGGGCAATCTGGCGCTCAATCCTCCGCAACCCTCGGTGCAAGGAATGGTCGCGCTGATGAGTGGCAGGACGGGCGCGCCGCTTCTCACGGCAGACGGTGCGGCGCTCACCTTTCGCAAGACCGCAGCGGATTCGGCCCTGGCCGCCGATTTCCTGGCGCGAAGCGATGCGAGAACACTGCTCGTGATCGGTGCCGGTGGGCTGGCGCCGCATGTCATCGCCGCGCATCTGGCGGTCCGGCCGTCCATCACACGGGTCCTCGTCTGGAACCGTACTCTCGCGAGAGCCGAGAACCTGGTCCAAAGCCTGCGCCATCTGCCGGCCGAGCTCGCGGTCGTTTCCGATCTGCGCGCGGCCCTGCCCGAGGCCGATATTATCTCCTGCGTGACCATGGCGACCGAGCCCCTGGTGCTGGGCCGGCAGCTCAAGCCTGGAGCCCATGTCGACCTGATCGGCGCGTATCTGCCCGAGATGCGCGAGGCCGATGACGACGTCGTCCGCCGCGCCCGTCTAATTTTTGTCGACACCCGGACGAACTGCGAAGGATCGGGGGAGATTGCGGCGCCCCTGGCCCACGGGCTCGTCACGCGGGAAGACATCATCGCCGATCTTTTCGATCTATGCACTGGCCGGCATTCCGGGCGCTCGTCGGACGAGCAGGTCACGATGTACAAGAATGTCGGCGGCAGCCATCTCGATCTCTTCACCGCACGCCATTTGCTGGCGCGTTTGTCGCCGGTTACCTGATGGTCTCCTACTCCAAGGGATGATGGCAGGCGATCTGATGCTCGGTGCCGATGGATCGCAGCGGCGGATCGACACGGTGGCACAGCTCGGTGGCGCGCGGACACCTCGTATGGAAGCTGCAGCCGCTCGGCTTGTTGGCTGGATTGGGCACCTCACCCTTGAGAATGATGCGCATGCGCTGGCGCTCGCGTACCGGATCGGGGATCGGGATCGCCGACAGCAAGGCGCCGGTATAGGGATGGCGCGGTGTCTTGAACAGTGCCGCGCGGGGCGCCCGCTCGACGATGCGGCCCAGATGCATGACCGCTACGTCGCTGCACATATGCGCGACGACGCTCAGATCGTGGCTGATGAACAGCATCGTGAGCCCGCGCTCTCGCTGCAGCTGGTGCAGCAGGTTCATGATCTGCGCCCGGATCGAAACGTCGAGCGCCGAGACCGGCTCGTCGGCCACGATGAAGGCCGGATCGGTGCTGATGGCGCGCGCGATGACGGCGCGCTGGCGCTGGCCGCCTGATATCTCATGCGGATAACGTGACAGGAAGCTGGTGGCGAGGCCCGCCTGCTCGATCGCCGCCGCGGCCTGGCTTTGGGCATCGGCGCGCGACCAGCCCTGGACGCGCAGATGTTCCATCACCGTGGCACCGATCGTCATGCGCGGATTGAGGGCGCCGGACGGATCCTGGAAAATGATCTGCCGCTCCCGCCGCAGACGCGCCATGAAGGACGGCTCGGGCGTCGCCGTATCCTTGCCTTCGAACAGGACCTGGCCCAGGCTCGGCTTCTGCAGCCCGACCAGCGTGCGCCCGAGCGTGCTCTTGCCGCTGCCCGATTCACCGACAAGGCCCAGCGTCGCGCCGCGCGCCACGCCGAGATCGACGCCGTCGAGCGCACGCAGAACGCGATGGCGGCCGACCAGATAATGGCGCGCCAGGCCCTTCGCTTCGATCAGCATCTCGGTCATGGCGTATTCCAGCACGAGACGAAGTGGTTTTCACCGATCTCGCGCAGCGCCGGTGGCGTACGGCAGGCATCGCTCGCTTTGGCGCAACGCGGCGCGAAGCGGCAGCCCGTCTGCAGCTCCGCCCCTTGCACGCTGCCGGGAATGGTCGGCACCGGCTCGTCCCAGCCGCTGTCGAGCTGCGGGATCGAGCGCAGCAGTCCATGCGTGTAAGGATGCAGAGGCGTCGCGAACAGCTCTTCGGTCGCCGCCATCTCGACGATCGCCCCCGCATACATGACGGCGACGCGGTCGGTCATGCCGGCGACCACGCCCAGATCATGCGTGATCAGGATGACGCCCATCCCCTCTTCGCGCACGAGCCCCTGGAGTAATTCGAGGATCTGCGCCTGCACCGTGACGTCGAGCGCCGTCGTCGGCTCGTCCGCCAGGAGCAGCCGTGGCGCGCAGGCCATCGCCATGGCGATCACCACACGCTGGCACATGCCGCCCGACATTTCATGCGGATAGACGGAAAAACGCTCCTCGGGCGCGGCAATGCCGACCTTGCGCAGGAGATCGATGGCCCGCTTACGCGCTTCCCGGCGCGAGATATTGAGATGCGCCGTCAGCGCCTCGACGATCTGGTCGCCGACCCGGATCATCGGATGCAGCGCCGTCCCCGGATCCTGGAAGATCATGGCGACGTCGGCGCCGCGCCGTGCCCGCATCGCCGCTTCGTCGAGCCCGAGAAGCTCGACGCCGTTGAGATGCGCGGTTCCGCCGATCTCGGCATCGCGGAGGAGCCGCATCAGCGCCAGCGCCGTCGTCGACTTGCCGCAGCCCGACTCCCCGACGAGGCCCAGCATCTCGCCCGGCGCGACGTCGAAGGAAATGCCATCTACCGCCTTGGCCCGGCCGAACGCCACCAGGAGGTTCTCGACCTTGAGCAGCGGCGTGGACGCTTCACCCGTCATTTGTCGCGGATCCGCGGATCGAGCGCATCGCGCAGCCCGTCGCCGAGGAAGTTGAAGCTGGTCACCGCCAGCGTGATGGCGAGGCCGGGAAAGACGGCGAGCCACGGATCGACCTGGAAATCGCTCTGCGCGTTGGTCAGCATGTTGCCCCAGCTCGCCTCAGGCGGCTGGATGCCGTAGCCGAGAAAGCTGATATAGCTTTCGAGCAGAATGGCGTTCGCCGTGTTGAGCGTCGCGGCGACCAGAACCGGCGCCAGCGTATTGGGCAGGATCTGGCGCAGGATGATGCGCCAGGACGGCGTGCCGATCATGCGTGCCGCGGCGATGAAGTCGGCCGATTTCAACACCAGGATCTGCGAATAGACGATGCGCGCGATCTCCATCCAGCAGGTGAGCCCGATCATCAGCGCCATCGAAGCGAGGCTCGGCGTCACGAAGGCGGCGACGAACAGCAGCAGGAACACGCTCGGAAAACACAGCATGATGTCGGTGAGCCGCATCAGGATGGTGCCGATCCAGCCGCCGTAATAAGCGGCGAAGGCGCCGACCGAAAAGCCGACGATCACCGTCACCAGCATCGCCGCGATGCCGACCGACAGCGAGATCTGGCCGGCATACATGAGCCTGGTCAGCACATCGCGGCCGAGATCGTCGCTGCCGAGAATGTGGCCTTCGCTCAAAGGCGGCGCGTAGCGGTTGGCGATGTCGAGCTCTTCCGGATCATGCGGCGCCAGCCACGGCGCCCCGGCCGAGCCGATGACCAGGACGGCGAGCACGATCAGCGCCAGCAGCGCCAGGCGATGGCGCAGGAGCCGCCGGAAGGCGCTTGTACGGCGCGGCGGTGCGGCGGCCTGGATATCGAGGACGGCTTCACTCGTCATGAAGCTTCACCCTGGGATCGACAAGAGCGACGACGATGTCGGCCAGGAGATTGCCCAGCACGACGACGACGGCGCCCACCATCAGGATCGCCATGAGGACCGGATAGTCGCGGGTGCTGAGCACAGAGATGAACAGAAGCCCCATGCCGGGCCAGCTGAATACCGTCTCCGTCACCAGGGCGCCGCCGACGAGGAGCGGCAATTGCAGGCCGGCCAGCGCCACCAGCGGCACCAGCGCCGCCCTGAGCCCGTGATTGACCAGCACGCGCGACGGACTGATGCCCTTGGCGCGCGCCGTGCGCACGAAATCCTGGTCGAGAATGTCGATCATCGAGGAGCGCGTATAACGGCTCCATTGCGCCACCAGCACCAGCGCCAGCACGACGACCGGCAGCACCAGGTGATGCAGCCGGTCGAGCAGACTGCCATCGCCGATGCTCACCATGCCACCGGCCGGAAACCAGCCGAGCGTCTGCGCGAAGAAGAAAATGGCGAGAAGGCCGAACCAGAAGGTCGGCAGCGACAGAGCGATCATGGCGCCGATCGCGGTCGCATAGTCGAAGACCGAATTGCGTCTCACCGCCGCCAGCGTGCCGATGGCGACGCCGATGACGAGCGCCAGCGCGAGGCTCGTCCCCATCAGCAGGAATGTGGCCGGCAAGCGATCGAGCACGATCTCGCGCACCTGCTGCCCGCCGAAGAAGCTGTAGCCCCAATTGCCGCTGACGAGCCCGCCGGCCCATTTGAAATACTGGACATAGACAGGCTGATCGAGGCCGAACAGCACCTTGATCCGTTCGATGTCCTGGGCGGTGACGGTCGGGTTCAAAGTATAGATGGCCAGCGGTCCTCCCGGCGCCAGATGCATCAGCGCGAAGCCGACGATCGAGACGCCGAAGAGGAGGACCGCCGACTGGAGGAGCCGGTTGATCAGGAAACGGGCCATTCCCCGGATAATCTGGTTTCGTTCGGCTCAGGTCAACTCGTCGTCCAATCCGCCGGATTCCAGGTATTGATCGGCGTATAGGGATTGAGCACGAAACCACCGACCCGGTCCCTCACCCCGACGATCGTCTGATAGGCGAAGATCGGCGCGAAGGGCATCTCGTCCAGGAGGATCTCCTGGATACGGTCATAGATCGCCTTGCGCTCCTCCTGGCCGACCGTCTTCGCCCCCTTGGCGGAAAGCTCGTCGATCTCCGGGTTCTGGTACTGGACATAGTTGGAGCCGCTGCCGCCCTTGGCCGGGATCGCCGTCGAGACGATGCGGTCGCCGTAGTCGGGATCCGGATAAAGCAGCGTATCCCAGCCGACCATGAGCGTGTCGAACTCGCTCCTCACCGTGTAGTCGCCCCACACCACCGAGGCCGGCATGTTCTTGATGGTCATCTCGACGCCGACCTTCTTGAGGTTCTGCTGGACGAGCTGCTGCGCCTGCTCGCGCGCCTTGTTACCGGCGGTCGTCGACATGGTGAAGGAGAGACGCACGCCGTCCTTGGCCCGGACGCCGTCGTCGCCGGCCTTCCAGCCGGCCTCATCCAGCAGCGCCGCCGCTTTCGCCGGGTCGAAACCCGGATCGACCAACTTGCTGTTGTAGGCCCAGTGATTGGGCGGCAGGTAGCTCAAGGTCGGAATCGGCACGCCATAATAGACGGCATCGATCCAGCCCTTCTTGTCGATCGCCATATAGATCGCCTTGCGTACCCGTTTGTCCTGGAATTGCGGCTTGCCGCAGTTGAAATAGATGAACTCGACAAAGGGCGAAGCGCTCGGCTCGACCTTGCAATTGGGCAGCGCCTTGGCCTTGGCGTAGAGCAAGGGCGGAATGCCCTGCAGCTCATAGATATCGACCTCGCCGGTCTGAAACTGGGCATAGAGCGTCTGCTGGTCCGGCACATATTTCTGCACCAGCGTGGTGAGCTTCGGCGCGCCGCCGTGATAGTCCGGATTGGGCTCGAACTCGATATGGCTGCCGGCCACCCGGCTCTTGAACTTGAACGGCCCGGTGCCGATGGGCGACGTGTTGAAAGGCGCCGTGTTGATGTCGATGCCGCTCAATATGTGCTTGGGGATGATGCTGGTCTTCTGCCACGACACGACATAGGGCGCGTAGCTCTCCTTGAGCTTGACGCGCACGGTGTGGTCATCGACCGCTTCATAACTTTCGGCATGATCATGGCCATTGCGGCTGCGCACCACCACCTTCGGATCGCGCAGCACGTCGAGCGTGAAAACCACATCGGCGGAGGTGAAGGGCTTGCCGTCATGCCATTTCACGTCAGGCCTGAGCTTGATCGTCCAGGTGAGGCCGTCAGCCGAAATACCGCCATTCTCCGCTGACGGAATTTCAGCGGCGAGATTGGCGATGAGCTTGCCGGCGGGATCGAATTTCCACAGCGCGTCGAAGACGATGTATTCGACCGAGGTTTCGACGCCGGTATTGACATAGAGGAGCGGGTTGAAATTCACCGCCTCCTGGGTGACGCCGATCACCAGCTGGCCGGCGGCGGCCGCCGCTTGCGGGGCGCCAAGCCCCGTCAGGGCGCCGGCGAAGGGCAGAGTAAGACCAAGCAGGCTGCCGGTGCGCAGAAGATCCCGGCGATTGAGCGAAGCTGCTGGCATGTCATCGGCGACGTCACTCATCATTCACTCCCTTTGTTTTGCGGTCTTGCCGACCGGTGGCGCCGTCGAGGCTAACGCAACAATCGGAACTAGACAAGAATGTACATTAAATTCCTCTGACTCTGCATTGTATATTGCAGGTGCGAAGGAGGCTACTGGACATATATGTACATTAGTTTAATTTGACCCTCCGGTGAAGGAGAGCGGCATGAAATCGCATTATCGGGCAGTGGTGATCGGCGGCGGCGTGGTGGGAGCCTCCGTCCTCTATCATCTGGTGAAATTCGGCTGGACCGACGTGGTCCTGATCGAGCGCGAAGTATTGACCGCGGGCTCGAGCTGGCATGCCGCCGGCGGTTTTCACGCCCTCAATGCCGATCCCAATATAGCGGCGCTCCAGTCCTATACGATCGACCTCCTCTCGGAAGTCGAGAAGGAATCCGGCCAGAATATCGGCATGCATATGACCGGCGGCATCTCGATCGCCTCGGCGCCCGAGCGCTGGGAATGGCTCAAGGCTTCCTACCGCATCTTCCAGACCATGGGGATCGACGACGTCCATCTGGTCGGCGTCGACGAGATCCGCAAGAGCTGCCCCATCCTCAACACCGATGGCGTGCTCGGCGGCCTTTATGCCGAACGCGAGGGCCATATCGATCCGTCGGGAACCGTGCACGCTTATGCAAAAGCGGCGCGGCGCCGCGGCGCCGAAGTGATCGAGCACAATCGTGTGATCGAACTCAAAGCCAGGCCCGATGGCCAGTGGGACGTGGTGACGGAACAGGGAACCATCGTCGCCGAGCATGTGGTCAATGCTGGCGGCCTGTGGGCCAAGCAGGTCGGCCGCATGGCCGGCATCGAGCTGCCCGTCTCGCCGATGGAGCATCATTATCTCGTCACCGAGGCCCTCCCCGAGATCAAGGCGCTCGACCGGGAGCTGCCGCTCATCGTCGATCTCGAGGGCTTCACCTATATGCGCCAGGAGCAGAAAGGCATGCTGCTCGGCATCTATGAGATCAACTACAAGCATTGGAACATGGATGGCGCGCCCTGGGATTACGGCATCGAGCTGATCCAGGAAGACAAGGACCGCATCGCCGACGAGCTGGCGCTCGGCTTCAGCCGTTATCCCTGCCTCGAAACGGCGGGCATCAAGCGCTGGGTCAATGGCGCCTTCACCTTCTCACCCGATGGCAATCCGCTGGTCGGCCCGGTGCGCGGCGTGCCCAATTACTGGGTCGCCTGCGGTGTCATGGCGGGCTTCCTGCAAGGCGGCGGCGTCGGCAAATCGCTCGCCGAATGGATGATCCATGGCGAGCCGGAAGCCGATGTCTACGGCATGGACATCGCGCGTTATGGCGACTTTGCCGCCAACCGCGAATATATCCGTCAGACCACCGGCCAGTTCTATTCGCGCCGCTTCGTCATGAGTTATCCCAATGAGCAGCTGCCGGCCGGTCGCCCGCTCAAGACCGCCGGCGCCTATGACGCGATGACCGAGGCCGGCGCCCGCTGGGGCAATTCCTGGGGCATCGAGGTGCCGCTCTATTTCGCGCCGAAAACCTTTGAGGAACCGCCGACGCTCAAGCGTTCCGCCGCCTTCGCCATTGTCGGCGAGGAATGCCGCAAGGTGCGTTCGGGCGTGGGCCTTCTCGATATCAGCGCCTTCTCCCGCTACGAGGTGTCGGGCAAAGGCGCCGAGCGCTGGCTCGACCGTCTTGTCGCCTGCGCCCTCCCCAAACCCGGCCGCGCGCGGCTGGCGCCGATGCTCGGCGACAACGGTAAGCTCAAGGGCGATCTCACTCTCTTCAACTGGGGCGACGGCATCTGGTGGATCATGGGCTCCTATTATCTCCGGCAATGGCATATGCGCTGGTTCGAGCGCGAGCTGCCGGCCGATGTCGCGGTGCGCGACATCTCCGACGACGTCGTCGGCTTCTCGCTGGCCGGGCCTGCCGCGCGCCAGGTGCTCGAACGCGTGACGCAGGCGGACGTCTCGCACAAATCCTTCGGCTTCCTCGCCTGCCGCCCGCTCGATGTCGGGCTCATCCGCGCCAGGGTCGGCCGACTTTCGGTCGTGGGCGAGCTCGGGTTTGAGATCAATTGCCGGGCCAATGAGCACGCGACGCTGCGCCGGACCCTCCTCGACGCCGGCCGCGACCTGGGCCTCACCGAATATGGCTTCGGCGCCGTCAATGCGCTCCGGCTCGAAAAGAGCTTCGGCATCTGGTCGCGCGAATTCACCCAAGGCTACACCGCCGCCGAAACCGGCATGGACCGCTGGATCGCCTTCGACAAGGGCGATTTTGCCGGCCGCGCCACCGCGCTGAAGGAGAAGGATGAGGGCGGACCGCGCCGGACCCTCGTCACGCTCGCGATCGACGCCGCGGATGCCGATGCCGGCGGCTATGAGCCGGTCTGGCACCAGGGCCGGCGGGTCGGCTTCATCACCTCCGGCGGCTTCGGTCACACGATCGGCAAAAGCCTCGCTTTGGCGCTCATCGATCGCGACGTTGCCGAAGCCGGCACCGAGCTTTCCACGCATATCGTCGGTGTCGAAAGACCGGCGCGCATCATTCCCGCCTCCCCTTACGATCCGGATGGAAGGAAGATGCGCGGATGAGCATCTTGTCTTTCATGACACGGCCCGGCTATAGCGGCCGAACATGACACGCCGCTATTCCGCTTTCTCGCTGTTCAAGGAAGGGCTTGCCGGCCAGACGGGCTGGGAGCCCGCCTGGCGTTCGCCCTCGCCCAAGAAATCCTACGATGCGATCATCATCGGTGGCGGCGGCCACGGTCTCGCCACCGCTTATTATCTCGCCAAGACCCATGGCGTGACCAATGTCGCGGTGCTGGAGAAGGGCTGGATCGGCGGCGGCAATACCGGCCGCAACACCACCGTGGTGCGCTCCAACTACTACTACCCTGAAAGCGTCGCGCTCTATGGCCTGGCGCACCGGCTCTATGAAGGCCTGGGCCAGGACCTGAACTACAATGTCATGCTGTCACAGCGCGGCATGATCTCGCTCTGCCACAGCGCGATTGAGATGGAGATCGCCGCCCGCACCGTCAATGCCATGCAGATCAGCGGCATCGATGCCGAGCTTTATTCGGTGGACGATGTGCGCCGGGTGGCGCCGATCTACAATTTCTCAGCCGATGCGCGCTATCCGGTCTTCGGCGGCGTCTGGCAAGGCCGGGCCGGCACCGCGCGTCATGACGCTGTCGCCTGGGGTTATGCCCGCGCCGCGAGCGGGCTTGGCGTCGACATCATCCAGAATTGCGAGGTCACCGATTTCATCATCGCCGACGGGCGCTGCCGCGGTGTCGTGACCACCCGCGGCGAGATGCGGGCCGATCGCATCGGCATGGCGGTCGCCGGGCATTCCTCGGTGCTCGCCGCGAAGGCCGGCTTTCACTTGCCGATCAACTCCTATGCCTTGCAGGCTTGCGTGTCGGAGCCGGTGAAGCCGATCCTCGATACGGTCGTGCTGTCGCCCGGCACCGGCGTCTATGTCAGCCAGTCCGACAAGGGCGAGATGGTCATCGGCGGCGCACTCGATCGCATCCCTTCTTACGGCCAGCGCGGCAATCTGCCGACGCTCGAAGGCGTGATCTCAGGCCTTCTCGAAATGTTTCCCGCCTTCGGCCAGCTCAAGCTGATGCGGCAATGGGCCGGCATCGTCGATGTGGTGCCAGATTCTTCGCCCATCATCGGTGAATCACCCTTGCCCGGCCTGTTCCTCAATTGCGGCTGGGGCACCGGCGGCTTCAAGGCGATACCGGCGGGCGGCACGCTGCTGGCGCATCTGCTTGCCACCGGCAAGCACAATGACATCAGCCGCCCCTTCGATCTCGACCGTTTCGTCACCGGCCGGCTCATCGACGAGGCGGCGGGTTCGGGCATCGCACATTAGGGATTGAGCAAGCAAACCATGCAGATCTTCACTTGTCCCTTCTGTGGCCCACGCGATGAAAGCGAATTCCATTTTGGCGGCGAGGCCGGCAATACGCGCCCCGACGGCGCCGGCGTGCCGGCCGAGCGTTGGGCTCAATATCTCTACATGCGCGCCAATCCGAAAGGCGCCACACGCGAAGTCTGGGTCCACCTGACCTGCGGCGAGTTCTTCGTCATGGAGCGCGACAGCGTCGGCCACAAGGTCGCGGCGTCACAGGCACTCGGCGGCGCGGAGAAATCCGAATGAGCGCTGAACGCCTCAGCACCGGCGGCAGCGCCATCGACCGCGCCCGCCCCCTCTCCTTTAGCTTCGATGGCCGCAAGGTCGACGCCTTCGCCGGCGACACAATCGCCGCGGCGCTGCTCGCCAACGACGTCGCAATCGTCGGCCGCAGCTTCAAATATCACCGGCCGCGCGGTGTGTGGGGATCTGGTGTCGAGGAACCGAATGCCCTGGTCGATATCGCCGGCCGCGGCCCTAACACACGCGCCACGACGGAGGCGGCACGGCAAGGACTCGTCGCGGTGAGCGTCAATGCCTCACCCGACGCCGCGCGCGATCGCAGCGCCTTTCTCGATCGCTTCGCGCGCTTCATCCCGGCCGCCTTCTACTACAAGACCTTCATGTGGCCGGACTGGCACCGTTTCGAGCCACGCATCCGCGCCATGGCGGGCCTCGGCAAGGTCGATCCCACCTGGACCGCGCCCGAAGCAGCCGACCAGATCAACCATCATTGCGATGTGCTGGTCGTCGGTGCCGGCCCGGCGGGTCTTGCCGCCGCGCGCCTCGCCGCGCACGAAGGCAAGTCGGTGCTCCTGGTCGATGAGCAGATGGTGCCCGGCGGATCGCTCCGCCATCGCGACGGTGAGATCGACGGCAAGTCGACCGCCCAATGGATCACCGAAAGCCTGTCGGCCGTCACCGGCGCCGGTCAATTGTTCCTTCCCGCGACGACCGCCTTCGGCATCTATGACCATAATCTGGTGGCCCTGAACCAGCGTCATCAGGACGGCCGCCCCGACACGCTGTGGCGGGTCAGGCCGCGACGGATCATTCTCGCTACCGGCGCGCTCGAACGGCCCTTGCCTTTCGCCGACAACGACCTGCCCGGCATCATGGCGGCCGATGCGGCGCTCGTTTATTTGCGTTGTTATGCGGTGCGCGTCGGCCGCCGCATCGTCATCGCCACCAATAATGACAGCGCCTATGAGGTGGCGGAAGCGCTCATCGAAGCCGGCGCCGCAGTTACCTTGATCGACATGCGCCAGGATGGCCTTCCTTCTGCGCCGAAGGGCGTCACGGTTTTACGCGGTCGTATGATCGCGTCGGCGCAAGGCAAATCAAGCGTCGAAAGCGTGACGCTCGACGACGGTACAAGGCTCACCGTTGACAGCGTTCTCGTTTCCGGCGGCTGGACGCCGACCCTCCATCTCTTCTGCCAGGCGCGCAGCAAGCTCGCCTGGAGCGAGAAACGCGCTGCCTTCCTGCCGGGCGATCCGGTCGAGGGAATAGCAGTCGCCGGCGCCGCCAATGGCGCGGTCTCGCTCTCCGAGGTCTTCACCGATGCGGTGCGCGCGACGCAGTCGCCATCGCCGGCACCCGCCAGCACCGGTCGCGAAGCATCGGGGGGCGTCGTTCCGGCATGGCCCATTGCCGGCGCCAAGGGCCGCATCTGGATCGATTATCAAAGCGACGTGACGGCCAAGGATGTCGAGCTCGCGGCGCGTGAAAACTTCGTCTCGGTCGAGCATCTCAAGCGCTACACCACGCTCGGCATGGCGACCGATCAGGGCAAGACCTCGAATCTCTTGGGCCTCGCATTGCTGGCCGGCATCTCCGGCCGTTCTATCGCCGAGACCGGCACCACCACCTATCGTCCACCTTTCACACCGGTTCCTCTGACGAGCTTTGCAGGCCCGCGCAGTGGCGAGCTGATGGCGCCGGTACGCCGGCTGCCGCTTGAAAATACGCATCGCGCGCAAGGCGCGGTGTTCCAGGAATATGGTGGCTGGCTGCGCCCGGCATTTTATGGCGGCACCGATGCCGAAGCCGCGATCCAGGACGAGGCGCGGCGCGCCCGCCAGTCGGCCGCCCTTTTCGACGGATCGACGCTGGGCAAGATCGAAGTGATCGGACCTCAGGCTGCCGCCTTCGTCGACTTCATCTATTACAACACCATGTCGACCTTGAAACCCGGCCGCTGCCGTTATGGCTTCATGCTGTCGGAAAACGGCGTCGTCTTCGATGACGGCATTCTCGTCCGCCTCGATGAGCATCGCTTCATCGTCTCCTGCTCGACCTCGCATGTCGGCGCGGTGCATGTGCGTCTCGAAGAATGGCGGCAGGACCGTTTCGGGCGCGACGCGGTCTATATCCACAACGCCACCTCCGAGATGGCGACCCTGACCGTCTCAGGTCCAGCCTCGAAACAGCTCCTCGCGACGCTCGATCTCGGCCTCTCGCTCGCCGATGCCGATCTTCCGCATATGGCGATCGGCGAAGGCCGTTTCGCCGGTGATCTCTTGCGCGTCGCGCGTGTCAGCTTCACCGGCGACCGCAGCTATGAATTGTCGATCCGCGCCGACCGGGCCGAAATCCTGTGGCGGAGCCTGCAGGAGGCCGGCAAGGCCTTCGACGCGGTGACGCTCGGCCTCGAGGCCTTGATGATCCTGCGCGCCGAGAAAGGGTACATCGTCATCAGCAAGGATACCGACGGCACGACCATGCCGCAGGATCTGGGCGTCGACGGCCCACGCACCAAACGGCAGACCGATTATGTCGGCCGCCGCTCGCTCTTCACCGAGGTCGCGCAGGCCCCCAATCGCCTCCAGCTCGTAGGCCTTGCCGTCCCGGACGGCGAGCCGCCGCTTGCCCCCGGCGCTCACGGAATCCTGCAGGACGGCCTCAAGCTCCGCAGCCAGGGTTTCGTGACCTCGAGCTATCTGAGCCCGGTTCTGGGGCGGCCCATTGCGCTCGCCCTCATCGAGCGGGGCGCCGCCCGCCACGGCGAGACGATCGACATGCAGCATCTGGGGCAGAAGCGGCACGCGACGATCACCGCGCCCTGCGTCTTCGATCCTTCGGGAGCACGGTTCAATGCGTAATCTCGCCGAAAAATGGTCGCCGGCACCCGACTGGCGGACCGCCACCTTGCAGACGCCGGGCCTCGTGATCCGCTCGTTGACCGGCTTCACCCAATATCTGGTGAGCGGCGACCTCGCCGCCTGGTCCAGGCGGACGGATATGGACGCCGCTGCAGTCGGCGCCCTCTCCGTCGCGCAGGGCGAACGTTATGCCTTGCGCGTCGCCCGTGACCGCATTCTGGCGGTATCGGAAACACCCTTCGGCATCGAGCCGGGCTGGCACGCGTCGGGATTTGCCGTCAGCACCTTCGATGCCGGCCTGCATATGTTCGAGATCGAGGGTCCGGACATGCCCTCCCTGTTCGCGCGGGCGACGACGCTCGATCCCATGGGTGAGACCGCCAGCGCCGCCCTCCTCTTCGCCGGCGCCAATGCTTTGTGCTACCGTCACGGCCATGCCGACCGCCTGCGAGTACATGTCGACCGCGCTTTGGCGTCCTATCTCTGGAAATGGCTTGAACAGGCGATTGTGGCGTAGGAGCGAATGGCCAGGCAAACTCACCGCAGCATGACGAAACCGGAAGCGCCGCGCTCAGGCCCGGCCGGCAATATCAAGGTCACGCGCGAGGACTGGCTCGATCTCGCCCTCGAGACCCTCATTTCCGACGGCGTGGAGGGCGTGCGTATCCTGGCGCTTGGCCAGAAGCTCGGCGTGTCGCGCTCGAGCTTCTATTGGTATTTCGAAAGCCGCCAGGATCTGCTCGACCAGCTGCTGGAATATTGGCGCAACAAGAACACCCGCTTCATCATCGAGCGCGCCAAGCGCCCGGCCCCCACGATCACGCAGGCCGTGCTCAATGTCTTCGAATGTTGGGTGGACACGAACCTGTTCAATCCGCGGCTCGATTTCGCCATCCGCACCTGGGCGAGAAGCTCGACCTTCGTGCACGAGATCATCGATGCCGCCGATAATGAGCGCGTCCTGGCCATAGGCGACATGTTCGCCCGTTATGGCTACAGCCAGGAAGACGCCTTCGTCCGGGCCCGTGTCCTCTATTTCATGCAGATCGGCTATTATTCGCTCGAGATCATCGAGCCGATGTCCAGCCGCCTCTCGCTGGTGCCGGCCTATTTGCGCAGCTTCACCGGGCGCGAGCCGCTCGACAGCGAGATCGAGGCTTTCGCCCGTTATGTCGAGGCGACTGGGGCCTGAATTGATGGTGATCTAAGCATCAATCATAGAGATCGTATGTCGCCCAGTCGGCTTTCGGAATCTTGGCGCCGATCTCGTAATGCAGCTCATGCGCATCGAGATGCCGGGGGCCTGTCACGCAGTCATAGGACAGATGATACCAGTTGCCGCCGCTGCGGAATGCGGCGCCATGCGCTGCTATCGAGTTCTCTCCAACGACCGGCTCATCGAACGTATAAGCGACGACCTTCTCCACATTGAAGGAGGCCCGGTCCCGATTGATGCGCAGCAGGACTTCGGCATCGCAGGTCTGCTCGAGCCGGGTCTGTGGATCGAGCTTCATCAACTGTCCCTTGAGGCGGCCGTCATCCAGCGCCAGGACAGATGCGGACGACACACTAACGGCGATCGTGGCGACGGAAGTCAGTCCGACAATTCTCGAATACAATGAAGCCTCCCGCGTCGAATCCGAAATGGGCGCGGTCACTACTATTATCCGTATCCGTGATAGGCAAGCAGGTTCAGGACGGCGATCAATCCGCGGTTGCGCAGGCGACGGCGGACAAGTCAGACCATGCGTTCATTTGGACGGATTTGACGTGGCGAAGATGTAGCGGGCGAGGCGCCACTGACCATCGGGCTCGCGATGCAGGAGAAAGAGTTCCTGGTTGGCCTCCGGCGCGGACGTCTTGTCGCCGGCCAGGAGTTTCACCGTTCCGGTGGAGCGCGTGCGTGCATAGGCCCAATCGCGCGACAACGGCTTGACCTCATCGATCGCGAAGCGGACATCGAGCTTGACCGTCGCGAAAACACGCCGATAGGCGGCACGCACCGCATCGCGGCCTTCCACGGGCGGGCTGTTCTGCGGCATGAACACCACGTCCGTGGCATAGAGCTTCATGACTGCATCGACATCGGAGGCATTCAAGGCCCGCTCATAGGCGCCAAGCTGCCGGGCGATCGCGGCCTTGGCGCCTTCCGCCGCATGAGCGGGCGCCACGGGCGAAATGAAGTGAAGCGCGGCGGCAGCCATGACCACCGCCAGATTGCTTCGAAGCGAATGGGACATATGCATCTGTCATCTCCCCGTTCAGGCGCGTGGGCGCGTGGTGGCGAACAGATAGCGGTGGATCTTCCACACACCGCTTTCGCGCCGCAGGATGAAGAGCTCATTGTTCCCCTCCTCGACATCCACACCGGCGGCGAGGATGCGGGTCCGTCCGGACGAGCTGGTGCGTGCCCAGGCCCAATCGCCGGCCACTTCGATCTCATGGATCTCGAAGCGGATAGCGAGCTTGATCGTGGCGAAGACCTGCGCATAGCCGGCGCAGACTGCCGCTCTGCCGACCAATGCCGGCGCATGCTGCGGCATGAAAACCGGCTCGCTGCCATAAAGGCCGAGGATGGTTTCGAGGTCATTGGCGTTGAGGGCCTGCTCGTAAGTCTTGAAGATGGCGTCGATCGTCATGGCTGGCTCCGATCTTTGGTTGAGCTACCGGGGTAGCGACGACCTCAAGCTAAGATGATCATTTCTGGTATAAAACTGACAGAAATGGCATTCTCCCTCTCATAATCGAGAGGATTAGCCATGGATCTCAATGCCGTGCGGATGTTCGTGGCCGTGGTTCAGGCCGGCAGCCTGTCGGCCGGCGCGGCTCGCTTGAACATGCCTCTGCCGACCCTCAGCCGGCGCTTGCGCCAGCTCGAGCGGGAATTGAAGGTTCAGTTGCTCGAGCGCTCCGTACACGGCACAAGGCTTACCGATGCCGGCACACATCTTTTTGAACATGCCGCGCGCGGCCTCGAGACTCTCGCCGAGGGCGAGGAAGCGTTACGAAGCGATCAGGCCCGTCTCAAAGGCCGCTTGCGCCTGTCACTTCCGACCGGTTTCGAGCCTTGGTGGGAGTTACTCGGCGCGTTCCAGCGCCAATATCCCGATATTCAGCTCAGCGTCTACGCGACCGATCGGCGGGTCGACCTGATTCAGGACGGGATCGATGTCGCCTTGCGCGTTGGCATCATCCAGCATGAAGCGATGGTGGCCCGCCATCTCCTCACCTACCGCCATGTCCTGGTCGCCAGTCCCAAGCTCCTGCGCCGGCTGGGCAAGCCGCGGGCACCTCAAGATCTCCTGCGTTTTCCCTGCGCTCTATGGACCCGCGATGCCAACACGTCCGGGAGTTGGCAACTCGGCAAAGAAGTCATCCAGCCGCGAGCGGTGTTCGCCGCGAACGATTATTTGCATTTGCGCGATCGCGCGATCGCCGCCGAGGTGGTGACGGAGCTGCCGCCCTTCCTTGTCGCGCGCGCCCTGAGCGAGGGAAGTCTTCAGGCGCTGCTGCCCCGCTCGCTTATGCCGGAGCAGCAGATCAACCTGCTCTATCCGTCTCACCGCCATCCCTCGACCATCGTGCGGACTTATCTGAGCTTTTGCCAGAAGCACATGGCCGAGGTCTTGGCTGCCAACACGACACCGTGACGGTGCCCCCAGATCTCAATTGATCCCCGCCGCGGTGAAGCCGTCCTCGATCGCCTTGATCTTTCGCGCCAACACGGCGGCACTCTGGCCGCGGAACAGCGAGCGCGCCGCCTGGATGACGCCGCGGCGGCTGTCCGAGAAGTCGGAGGTGCGGGAGAGCTGCGTCGTCAGCGCGAGAAAAAACATGCCGGCGATATCGTTCTTGCCGAATACATAGCGGCTGCCCGTTTTCGCCGTCATGATCTTGTAAGCGGCGAAATTATGGATGCCGCTATTGTCATGCACCCAGCCATAGTCGTTGCGTTCATAGGTATAAGGCGGCGTGGCGGTGCGGAAGTCGCGCATGTGCTTGGGCTGGTCGTGCCGTGTCGGATCGGCCAGGTCGCGCAGGGCCTTGCCGGGGCCTTCGAAGCCGACGCCGATCTGCCACGACCATCTGCCGATCGGCTTGGCGAAATTGGCAATGATCACGCCGAAGATGTCCGAATAGGATTCGTTCAGGGCGCCCGGCTGCGTGCGGTATTCCAGACGCGACGTATAGTCGGTGACGCCATGGAACATCTCATGGCCGACGACGTCGAGCATCGCCGCTACCGAATAGAAGGTCTGATTGGGAAACTTGATCTGCCCATAGACCATCTGGTCGCCATTC
Source organism: Taklimakanibacter albus (assembly GCF_016595235.1). GTDB lineage: Bacteria > Pseudomonadota > Alphaproteobacteria > Rhizobiales > Aestuariivirgaceae > Taklimakanibacter > Taklimakanibacter albus. The sequence goes on from NZ_JAENHL010000004.1 coordinate 616,284, forward strand.
CAATAGGCGTTCTTCCATTCACGCGCCGGGGTCACCCCGTCGCCGCGATCCCAGCAATTCACCGTCGAGATCATCTCGCCGCCACGCCCGTCGATATTGCTGCGCTTGACGACGTCGCGCAGGAAGCGGGCGACTTCCGCGCCATTGGCATGGGCATCGACCGCTTCTGACGGCCACGGATTGGGCGGGTTGGTGTAGAGCGCGCCGGGCAACAGCGCCGACTGCCGACTCGGATCCTTGAAATCGAAGCCATAGGTCGTGACATTGAGGTCGAGATCGCGCATCGACCGCTTGCCGCCGGACGAGTCGACCACGATCTGCCTGACCTTGTCATTACTGTCCCGCGCCTGGTCGACCTTGCGGGCCATGGTCGCGATCCGCGGCAGCTCGGCCAGGAGCTTGCCCGTCTGCGCGTCGACGACATAGTCCTTGAGCGCCGCATCGCTGTGGCCAGCCTCGCTGGCGCGCGGCCGCTTCACCGCGACATTCTCGATGATGTAAGCCAGTCGCCATTTGCTGGCGTTCTGGTCGAAGTAATAATAAAGGCGCGGCGTCTGCTCCAGGGAGCTTGCCTTGACGCCGGCCGCTTTCGCGGTCACTCCCAGGGCCTCGGCGGGTGAAATCTTGGCGACATGATCAACCTCGCTCGGCGAGCCCATTGTCGAATTGATCCCGAGGAGGCCGTTGTTCTTGTCGAGTTCGACCGTCACCAGCGATCCATAGACTGGAATCTTGTGAAATCTCTGACAGAACTTCACCATGACCGTACCGGTGAGCGGCACCGCTTCGGTGCCGAGGCTCTTGAATTCGCTGTCCGCACTTTCGGTCCGCGGACGCGAAAACGCCGCGAGCTCGTTGCTTGCCAGCGCCTGGTCGAGATGGGTCCTGGCCGCCGTCTCGGGATCGAGCTTCTTCAGATCGACGCCGAGTGTCGACGCGACCGATCTGGCGCCGCCGGGTGCCGCTTCGACGCGCGCCAGGGCCTTCTGGCCGGATTTTTCCGAAACATCGATGGCGAAGCCACGCAAGCCGGTATTCTTCATGAGTCCCCGGGACGCTTCCGTCCGGCGCCTCGATGTGGGCTTGCTGCTCTTTTTGGCCTTGGTCGATTTGGGTCGCATGTGATCACCCTGAATGGCATCGCGGCGCGTCCCGTTTCGGCTCATTGTCTGATGACCGAGCGGCGCGCCGGCGCTTCCTGTGAAGCGCGCTCGTGCATTTCGCACGCGCTTTCTGCGCAACATCGCCCTCTGACGAGAGTTAAATCCAAGTCTCGCGCCACGTCAAGCGAATGCGGCCGAATGGGCGCGGAACCACGACCAGGCACGGACGTTGTTCCATTATGGCTACCGTTCCCACACCCGATCCACCCGCCCCTCCCGGTCCGCAGCCGCCCGGCCCCTTGCCGCGCCCCGCGCCGCCGCATGATCCCTTGCCCGATCCCCTCCCGCCTTTGCCGACACCACGCGCATGAAGGGCGACGATTGATTCCAGCGGGTACCAGCCGCTAACATCGGTTTCCTTCATCACTCGACAGGGAAATCGCATGATCATCGTCACCGGCGGCAGCGGCAAGGTCGGACGCGCTTGCGTCAGGGACCTCATGGAGCATGGCTACAAGGTCGCCTCCATCGACATGGTGAGGCCCGCCGGCCTGTCCAATCCGCCGAAGCCGACGGATGTGAATTTCACCCGTGCCGACATCACCGATTTCGGCGAGGTCATGGCGGCTTTCTCCGGCATCAATACGCGCGTCGAGGAAGCGGTGACCGGCGTCGTCCATCTTGGCGCCATTGCGTCCCCGGGCGAAGCGGCCGATCACGTGATCTTCGAGGTCAACACGGTTTCGACCTACAATGTATTCGAGGCGGCCCGCCGTCTCGGGATCCGCAACATCGTCTGGGCATCGAGCGAGACGGTCTATGGCATCCCCTATCCCGGCGGCCCGCAATATGTGCCTGTCGATGAGGAGATCGAATTGCCGCAATGGTCCTATTCGCTCTCCAAGCTGATGGGCGAGAAAATGGCCGAACAGTTCGCCCGCTGGGATGCGCAGGCGAAGATCGTCGGCCTGCGCTTCTCCAATGTCCAGGAACCGCAGGACTACGCGAACTTCCCCGCCTATCAGAAGGACCCGCGGTCGCGTCACTTCAATCTGTGGACCTATATCGACGCCCGCGACGCCGCCCAGGCGATCCGCCTGTCGCTCGAGTCGAAATTGACCGGCGCCCATGTCTTCGGCATCGCCAACAGCGACGGGGTGATGACGCAGACCAATGACGAGCTGCTCGACGAAGTATTTCCGGGAACGAAGCGCAAGCGCCCGCTTGAGCCGCATGAATCCCTGATCTCGATCGAAAAGGCGCAGCGCATGCTCGGCTACAAGCCGCAATTTGACTGGCGCAAGGCGAAATAGAATGGACCTGTCGGCATTCAAGGAAACACTGGCGCAGCCGGCGCCGCCCGAGGGCCTGAGTCTCGCTTTGCAGGCCTTGTGGTGGGACGCCAAAGGCGACTGGGACAAGGCCCATGAATGCGCCCAGGAGCGCGACGACAGGGACGGCGCCCGCGTCCATGCTTATCTCCACCGCAAGGAAGGCGACCCGTCCAATGCCGGTTACTGGTATCGCCGCGCCGGTACGAAGGCCTTTGCCGGAAGCCTTGCCGAGGAATGGGAGGAACTGGCGCGCTCTTTCCTCATCACGCCGTAAGACCCCGCAGCCTCTCGGATCGGCGTCTGAGCAGCTCGACGACCGTCAGCAGCAGGATCGACATCGCCACGAGAATGGTCGCGACCGCCAGGATCGTCGGCGATATCTGCTCGCGCAGTCCCGACCACATCTGCCGCGGGATTGTGCGCTGATCATAGTCGGCGAGGAAGATCACCGCGACCACTTCGTCGAACGACGTTCCGAAGGCGAAGAGCGCGCCCGAGAGAATGCCGGGCAGGATCAGCGGCATGATGACCCGCTGAAACACCACCAAAGGCGATGCGCCGAGACTCTGCCCGGCGCGTATCAGGCTGCGGTCAAAGCCCGACAATGTCGCCGTGACCGTAATGACGACGAAGGGCGTCCCCAGAATCGCATGGGCGACGATCAGGCCCAGATAGGTATTGGCGAGCCCGATCTCCGAGAACAGAAAATAGAGGCTGGTCGAGGTCACGATGATCGGCACGATCATCGGCGATATCAGCAGCGCCATGATCAGCCGGCGCCCGGGCAGGATGCTCTGCGACAGGCCGAGCGCGGCGACGGTTCCCAGGAGCGTGGACAGGATGGTGGCGCCGATGGCGATCACGATACTGTTCTTGGCGGCGTGGATCCACTGGCTGTTCGCCCACGCATCGCCTATCCACGACCAGCCTGAAAAGAGCTGCGTCGGATCCGCCATGCCGTTCTGCAGGATGTCGCGGTACCAGCGCAGCGAATAGGCGGCGGGATCGAGCGTCAACATGCCTTCGGTGAAGCTGAAATAGGGTTCGGCATTGAACGACAAGGGGACGACGACCAGCACCGGCAGAAGCAGGAACAGGAACAGGAAGACGAGCGCACAGAAGGTGAGATAGACCCAGTGCCAGATACGTTCCCATCTATCCACATAAGCGGGCAATGCCATGTCCGTCTCCCCTCACCCCAGTCCGATGATGTCGATTTTGGTCAGCCGGTTGAAGGTCCAGTAAAGCGCCAGGATCGCGGTCAGCAGGATTGCGCCCAAAGCGGCGGCAAGGCCCCAGTTGAGCGACTTCTGGATATGATAGGCAATCATGTTGGAGATGAGCGTGCCGGACTCGCCCCCGACCAGGGCCGGTGTAATGTAGTAGCCGACTGCCAGGATGAACACGAGCAGGCAGCCCGCCGCCACGCCGGCAAAGGTCTGCGGCACATAGACCTTGGTGAAGGCCACGAACTGATTGGCGCCCAGGGACCGCGCGGCTTTCATATAGACGGGAGAAACCGTCTTCATCACCGAATAGAGCGGCAGGATCATGAAAGGCAGCAGGATATGCGTCATCGCCAGGATCGTCCCGGTCCTGTTGAAGATGAGCTCGGCTCGCGTCTCGTCCGTCAGCACATGGCTCCAGACCAGCAGCGAGTTGACCACCCCCTGCTTCTGCAGAAGCACGATCCACGCCGTCGTCCGCACCAGCAGCGACGTCCAGAACGGCAGCAGGACGAAAATCATCAGGATATTGGATATTCGCAAGGGCAGATTGGCCAGGAGATGAGCCACCGGATAGCCGAGGATGAGACAGCACAAGGTGACCACCCCGCTGATCAGCAGCGTGCGCAGGAAAAGCGAGCGATAGATCTGCCGGTCTTCCGGCTGGCTCACGATGCTGCCCGCTTCGTCCACTTTCATGTCCACGGCCGCCAGGTAGAAGCGCGGCGTCACCGGGCTCGACAGCCGCTTGATCGCCTGCCATATCCTCGCATCGTTCCACATCGGGTCGAGTGTGACCATCGCCTCCCGATAGGGTGCCGTCAGTTTTCCGGCATTGCGCGCGGTCTTGAGCACGAGGCTGCGGGCGCCCGACATCTCGACATTGAGCGCGGCGGCCACCGGCCCTGCCTCATTGCGCTGCTGCAGCGCCAGCATGTCGCGCGCGACCCCTGCCCACACCGTTTCAGGCGGTGTCCCGCTTCCCGGCCACTCTGCGATCGCGGCCACCGTCGCCGGCATGGCACGCGCGAAATCGGGGCTGTAGACGCTGCGCAGGAGCATGCCGCCGATCGGATAGATGAACATGAAGAGAATGAAGAGCAGGAGCGGTGCCACCAGCACAAAGGCTTGCAGCTTCCGGCGCCGCAACGATCTGGTCAGCTCGCGTTTGATCGAGCGACTGTCGTCCGGCGAGGTAATGGCTGTCACCGTCATGGCCGGCTAGACCGGGAGCGCGCGGCAATCCTGCGCGCTCCAGCCGAATGTCAGCATTCCGCCCTTGGTGAGGCCGTGATGGGGCTCCTTGTTTGCGGCCTTGATCAGAAAACGCACCTGGTTTGCCGTCCTGACGAATATCCGCATGTGATCGCCAAGATAGACGATCTCCTCGATGACACCCTTGAGGCGTGACGAAGTCCCCGCACCTGCATCCGGATCGAGCCGAAGGCGTTCCGGTCTCACCGACAGCATCACCTTCTGGCCCGGCATGAGCTCGTCCGTCGCCACCGCAATGACTTTAGCTCCGCCCTCCAGCACGACGGAGCAAAGATGATCGCTCCTGAGCGTGTCGACCTCGGCCGCCATCAGATTATTGTCGCCGACGAAGTTCGCCACGAAGGACGTCCGGGGCTTCTCATAGAGCTCGGTCGGCGACGCCAGTTGCTGGATCTTGCCCTGGTCGAAGACGGCGATCCGGTCCGACATGGTCAGGGCCTCCGCCTGGTCATGCGTGACATAGACGATGGTGACCCCGAGCCGCTGATGCAGCTCCCGGATCTCGTATTGCATGCCCTCGCGCAGTTGCTTGTCGAGCGCCCCCAAGGGTTCGTCCATCAGGACGAGCTCCGGTTCGAAGATGAGCGCGCGCGCCACGGCGATCCGCTGCTGCTGCCCGCCCGACAATTGCGCCGGACGGCGCGCCGCAAACCCGCCGAGCTTGACGAGGTCGAGGGCGCGTATCACGCGCGCTTCCACCTCCGCCTTGCCGAGCGCTCTGACATTCAGCGGAAAAGCGAGATTCTCGGCGACCGTCATATGTGGAAAGAGAGCGTAATTCTGGAACACCATGCCGATACCGCGACGATGCGGCGCCAGGCGGTTGATCTCCTGTCCATTGAGCAGAATCTGGCCGCGGGTCGGCGTTTCGAACCCGGCCAGCATCATCAAGGTGGTTGTCTTGCCCGACCCGGAAGGCCCGAGCAGCGTCAGGAACTCGCCCCGCGCGATCTCCAGAGAGAGATCATCGACGATAAGGCGCTCCCCGTCATATGTTTTCCCGACATTCACGAAGTGGACAATCGATCGTCCCTGCTCCACCTTCCTGCGCCTCCTCGGTCCATCTATCTCTTTGTCAGATGTGGATCGTCCCTTCCAGGAACGTCCGCGCCGCACCGCTCAGCAGTACCCTGTCCCGGTGGTATTCGCATTTGATCGTCCCGCCGCGCGGTGAAATCTGGCGCCCCACGGTACCCGAGCGCCCCAATCGCTCAGACCAGTAAGGCGCCAGACAGCAATGCGCCACACCCGACACCGGATCCTCATCGACGCCATTGGCCGGGGCGAAGAAGCGCGACACGAAATCGAAGCCGTCCCGGCTAGGCGCGGTCACGATGACGGCCGGAAGCGGGAGTTTGGCCAGCGCCGCAAAATCGGGCCGCAGCGCCGCGACATCCTCCGATCGCTCGAAGACCGCGAGATAATGCTTCGCCGCCAGAAGCGCTGCGGGTTTCGCTCCCAATGCCTCGGTGAGACCAGCCGGTGACGGTACATCTTTGGGAATGAGAGCCGGCATGTCGAGCTCCAGGGCATCGCCCCGCGCAGCGACCGTCATGACGGCACCGGATGAAATGAAATTGATCTTGTCGGGGCGCGGTTTCAGGCTTTCCACCAGATGGAAGCCCGCCGCCAGGGTCGCATGCCCGATCATGTCCACTTCCTTGATGGGAGTGAACCATCGGATCTCGAAATTCGCCTCCCCGTGACGGCCTTCCGCTGCGCGGGCCGGCACCGTGAACACCGTTTCCGACAGATTGATCTCGCCGGCGATCGCTTGCATGGTGGTCACATCGAGCCACGTCTCCAGCGGGACGACGGCCGCCGGATTGCCGGTCATGGGCCCTGTGGCGAAGGCGTCGATGATATAGATCGGCAACTTCATTCCCGCCTCCTCCTCTTCACGCAAACCGCGCGAGACTTTGCGAATCCGCGAGATATTTGAGCTTCTCGCGTGCGGCGACAATATCTGCGGGCAGCAATCGCGCCGCATGCAGCCCTTCTTCACGGCCGGCCCTGACGCGGTCACGGCCGTCGGGGCCGATTATGCAGCTGCCGCCGTGATAGCAAAAATCGCCGTCACGGCCGGCATGATTGGCATAGGCGACGAAGACGCCATTCTCGAATGCCCGGGTGGGCACGATTTTTTCCGACACGACCGACCAGTTTTCGGAGAGAGCCGTGGGCGCGATCACCAGATGCGCGCCCCGCCGCGTGCAGGCACGCACCAGTTCGGGAAACTCGATGTCATAACAAATGAGGACAGCCACACGCCAACCGCGAAGCGTGAAATCCGTCAGCTGGTCGCCGCAGGTGAACCAGGTATTTTCATACTCCCCGGGCAGACGCAGCTTGCGATGATTGGCAACCACTTGGCCATCGCCGGCGATGACGCGAGCGGAATTGTAGAGCCGTCCCTCCTCTGCCTCCGGATAGCCATAGGCGATGGCGCAGTGATGGGCGGTCGCGATGTCGGCAACGCCCCGGGCGAAGTCGGCCGCCACTTCCGCCAGTTCCGGCAGGCGATGCCCCGCCCGATAGTCCGACTGGAAGAGCTCCGGGCAGACCACCAGATCCGTATGTGGCCCATGCGCGATCACATCGGCGAGCCTGTCGAGCTTTTCGGCGGGCGAAGCACCCGCCAGACCCGCCTGATAGACGGCCACCGTGATCGCTTCGCCGGGCATCGCCTGATCGCCCATTACGCGTAGAGCACTTTTCTGGGATATTCGGTCAGATAGTCGAAGCCGGTTTCAGTGACGACAATCGAATCGCCGATCCTTCCGCCGCATTTTCCATCGACACTTATGCCGCCATCCACGGCGAAGGTCATGCCCGCCCGCAGGATCGTCTTGTCGCCGACCTTGAGCTCCGGCGCTTCGAGATAGGCGACGCCGATCGAGCGGCCTGTCCGATAGCTGGTCGAATAGCCGGCGGCCCCGTAGGCTTCATTGGCCGCCAAAGCGACGGCCTCGGCCGTAACCCCGGCGCGCACCGTCTTCAGCGCGGCCTGCTGGGCATCGATGGCGGCCTGCTGCACCTTGATGGCTTCCGCGCTTGCCTCCTTCACGAAAAACATGCGGTCGAAGCCGAGCTTGTATTGCTTGAACTGCGCCATGTTGCAGAAGCAGAAATAGACCGGGTCGCCGCGCTTCAGTTTCTTGACGCTGGCCCGGCGATGCACCATCGACGTGTCCCGTCCCGACTGCATGATCTGCAGATTATGGATCAGCGGCGACACGAAGGCTTCCCATCCCTTGTCGGTCAGGAAACCCGCCGCCTTGCGCGTTCCGGCATTCATGACGGCGAGGGCCGCTTCATATTCGGGCACGTCCTCCTGCAAGGCTTCATGCGCCGCCGACATCATGGCACCGGCAACCTGCCCGGCCTGTTTCATCACATCGATCTCGAGCGGTGACTTGATCATCCGCATCTCGCCGAGGAGAGGTGCGACGTCGTGCAAGGCAACATCGGGAAGGTTGCGATCGAGCAGATTGCGCACGATGGCGGGAATGGCCTGGAGCTCGACCCAAATCCGGCGTGGCGCGGCGCCGATCGCCTCGAGCAATACGTTTTCCCAGCGGCGCGCTCCGGCGTCCTCCCAGGAACTGATGCGGGTGACCCACGTCATCCTGGAAACCATTTCCGTTTCCATGAGCGGCGTGACCACGACCGGCTCCTCATCCGGCCGCACCAGGAGGAAGGTCGGACGGCCGAACTCGATCGACAGATAACCCCAGAAGCCGGCCAGATAGGCGATCGATGCTTCGTCGGTGAACAAGGCGACCTCTATGCCCTGCTCACGCATGCGGTCCTGCAGGACGCGCGTTCTCTTTCGTGCTTCTTCAAGCATCGCTCAACACCTCTATGATTGTGGACGGAAGCGCCTGGCTAGCGGTTGAGCCAGACGTTGAATTTCTCGTTTATTTCGTCGCCATGATCGGCCCAGAACTGAACGTCGTTGGCAATCGCGGTGACGAAGTTCGACGGTTCGGTGGGGAGATAGGGCTTCATCGCGTCGCTCACGACCGCGACGGCGGATTTCCGGGCCGGACCATAGGAGATAAGACCGGCTTGAACCGCCATCTGCTCAGGCTTCGACGCGAAGGAAATGAAACGCCGGGCTGCTTCCAGGTTCTTGGCGCCCTTCGGGATCGCCCAATATTCGCGGAACCAGATCTGATGATCCCAGATGATCTTGAACGGCTTCTTCTCGACGACCGCCGCCGTGTAGATCCGGCCATTGGCGGCCATGGTCATCGCCACTTCCTTGTCCGCCAGCAGCTGCGGCGCCTGCGCATGCGCGTCCCACCACAGGATATCCTTGCGGATCGTGTCGAGCTTGGCGAAGGCCCTGTCCAGTCCTTCGGGTGTCGCCAGGACCGAATAGACGTCCTTCGCCTCGACGCCATCGGCGATCAGCGCCCATTCCAGGAACGCCTGCGGTTTCTTGATCAGGCCGCGTTTGCCCGGGAAGCGCTTTGTGTCGAAGAAGTCGGCAGCCTTGCTGGGCTTCTCCGACGCAAACATCTCGTCATTATAGGCGATGACCGTCGACCAGATGATCGTGCCGATCCCGCAATCGGCGAGCGTGCCGTCAATGAAATCATCCTCGGGCTTCGACCCGTCGATTCCCGGCGGCAGGTCTATGCCCGCCACCGGCTCGAACAGCCCGTCATCACAACCGCGCGACAGATCCTGCATTTCGACATCGACGACATCCCAGGTGACATTGCCGGTCGATACCTGCGCACGCAGCTCGCCCAGCCCGCCATTGTAGTCGACCATGTTGGTCTTGATGCCGCTCTCTTTTTGGAAGGGCTCGAGAAACGCCTTCTTCTGGCTGTCGGCATAGCTCCCGCCAAAGGACGTCACCGTCACAGCCCCGTCCGCCAATGCGGGCTGGGCGAAGAGACCCGACAGCGCCACGGCGCCGATCGCGATAAGACCTGGAATTTGCAAGCGCATTTCGATTTCCTTCCCTGATGGCCGGCATATCGGCTCTTGTTAGCTATATACAGCTTATAAAAATAGGAGCGGAAATCAACTTATTTCTTACGTATATCGTTAGAAAACATAACTTGTAGACACCAAGCTATATGCATGTCGGGTGCTTTTCGAGTATCCAGGCATGAAGTAAGCCTAGATGAGAGCGTCAGGATTCGGCTCCGGCGCCCAACTGGACAGAAACGGGATGATGTCGACGTGAGCGATCTCGAGACTGAGGCTACGGCCCCGAAACGGGTCCAGGCGCACACTATTCATGAGCAGCTCAGGCTCAGGATCTGCCTGCTCGACTATCAGCCGGGCAGCATGCTGCGGGAGAACGACCTCGCGGCCGAATTCGGCGTCAGCCGGACGCCCATTCGCGAGGCGCTGCAGCGTCTCGCCATCGAAGGCCTGGTCGAGATCAGAAATGGCGTGGGCACCTTCGTCACCCTGCTGAGCCCGGCCGACCTCCATGACATGTATAGAGCCAGGATCGAAATATCCGCTCTCCTCGGCCGGATCGGCTTGCGCCCCTGCACGCCGGCCGATCTCGAGGAAGTCGACAGGCTGATCGTCCGCACCGAGCAGCTCAAACACTCATTCGGCATCCGTGAATACTGGGACATCAATCACCAGCTTCATTTCGTCGTCAGCGATCTCATCACCAACATCGCCTTCCGCGATGTCTGGGACAGTTTCTATTTCAAGAGCACCCGGGTCTGGTACGGCCTCGCTCAGACGATGACGGATGACGCGACCAATCTGCTCACCATGGAAATTTCGGATCTCCGCCTCGCCATGCAGGAGAACGATGCGGAAGCCATCGGCCTCATCAAGCGCAATTATATAAGCTACAGCTTCCAGCGCGTCCTGCGACAAGCAGCTGCGTCGAACAGCTAAATGCTGGCCTCATCCATCCACACGACATCTGTATGGCAAGCCCACTTGTCGGCAATGCGGCCCCCTCTCGGGAGCCGCATGTCCTCGTCGTCTTGAGATCAGCCCTTGATGAAGCTCAACAGATCGGCATTGATCGTGGCGGCTTCGGTCGTCGGCATGCCATGCGGAAAGCCCTTATAGGTCTTGAGCGTGCCGTTCTTCAGAAGCTTGGCCGACAACGGCGCGGAGTCGGCATAGGGCACGATCTGGTCGTCGTCGCCGTGCATCACCAGCACCGGCACGTTGATCTTCTTGAGGTCCTCGGTGAAGTCGGTCTGCGAGAAGGCGACGATGCCGTCATAATGCGCCTTGGCGCCGCCCATCATGCCCTGCCGCCACCAGTTCCAGATGACGCCCGGCTGCGGCTTGGCGCCCGGCCTGTTGTAACCGTAGAAGGGTCCGGCCGGCACGTCGTAATAGAACTGCGCGCGGTTGGTGGCGACCTGCTCCTGGAAGCCGTCGAACACTTCCTTGGGCAGCCCGCCCGGATTGCTGGCGGTCTTCACCATCAAAGGCGGCACCGCGGCGATGATCGCCGCCTTGGCGACACGCGCCTCGCCGTGACGGGCAATGTAATGCACCACTTCGCCGCCGCCGGTCGAATGGCCAACATGGATCGCTTCGTTGAGATCGAGATGGGCGGTGAGCGCGGCGAGATCGTCGGCATAATGGTCCATGTCATGACCATCGGCCACCTGGCTTGAGCGGCCATGGCCGCGCCGGTCATGGGCGATGACGCGGAAGCCCTTGTTGAGGAAGAACATCATCTGGGCATCCCAGTCATCGGCGGAGAGTGGCCAGCCGTGGCTGAACACGATGGGCTGTCCCTTGCCCCAGTCCTTGTAGAAGATTTCGACGCCATCCTTGGTCTTGACGGTCGGCATTTGCGTGGTCCTTTCGTTGAATTTTGCGAGGCTAAGCGGTTTTGACGTGGCAAAGATAGCTAGACCGAGGCATCATACGGATTGGCAAAACTGACATTCTTCAGGGCAAAACTGACATGAGCGCTGGGGGCCACCCGACCGAAATCGCCATCCTGGCTTATCCCCGTGCCCAGTCCGCCGCGATCCATGGCCTGACCGACCTGTTTGTCGAGGCGAGCCGCATCTCGCGCCGTCTTGCCGGGGACGCCAAGGCGCCACCGGCTCTGCGCGTCACCCATTGGCGCCCATCGAGCGACGGATCAGACCTGGAGCTGAGCTTCGATACCCATCCCGGCCGGCCGAGCCGTCCCGCCGTCGTCATCGCCCCCCCGACCCTCGCCGGACCGCCGATCCCTGAAACGATCCGCCCCTTCGCCCGATGGATGCGCGAGCGTCATGACAAGGGCGCGACGCTCTGCTCGATCTGCGGCGGCACCTTCGTGCTCGCCGAAAGCGGCCTCTTGAACAACCGCGCGGCCACCACCCATTGGGGTTATGCCGAGGAGCTGGCGCGGCTTTATCCTGAAATCCATGTCGATGGCGACAAGCTCATCGTGGAGGACGGCGACATCATCTCGAGCGGCGGCATCATGTCCTGGACCGATGTCGGTTTGAAGCTGATCGACCGCTTTCTGGGCTCAGCCGTGATGCTCGCCACCGCGCGGTTTTTCCTCATCGATACGGCCGGGCGCGAGCAGCGTTTCTACAGCACCTTTTCACCCAAGCTCGACCATGGCGACGAGGCGGTGCTGAAGGTCCAGCATTGGCTGCAGAAGGAAGACGGCCACCAGGCGACGCTTGCGGCGATGGCGCTTCATGCCGGGCTCGAGGAGCGCACCTTCCTGCGCCGCTTCCGCAAGGCGACCGGCCTCAATCCCACTGAATACAGCCAGCGCCTGCGCATCGGCAAAGCGCGCGAGCTTCTGGAGCTCACCAACCGCACGATCGACCAGGTGGCCTGGGCCGTCGGTTATGACGACCCGGGCTCCTTCCGCAAGACCTTCCACAAGCTGATCGGGCTGAAGCCCGGCGACTATCGCAAGCGTTTTTCGGTGACGCCCTCGGCTTCCTAGCTATACCCGCTTTCGAGCAGCACCCGCTGCAAGCCCGAAATGATCTCTCCCCGCCCCGCAATGGCAGCCGTCTCCAGGGCTTTTGATATGGTGGGAGACGCCTCGCCACCATGTACCCTTTGCACCGGCTGATCGAGCCAATCGAAGAACCGCCGGTGAATCTCGTCGGCGAGAAAGCCGCCATAGGAAGTTCCCAGCACGCCCTGTTCGACGATGAGAACCTTGTTCGTCTTCCGGATCGAAGCACCAAGAGTGTCCCAATCGATGCCGGCCCGGTCGAGAGATCTGAGATCGATCACTTCCGCGGCGATGTTCATTTCCCGGACGATGTCGACCGTCTCCTGGACCATGGCCGAGTAAGTGAGGACGGTCATCAGATCGCCCTCGACGACCACCTTGGCGCGCCCAAAGGGAATGAAATAATCGAAATCCTCGGTGGGGGCCGGCCCCTTGCGGCCATATAGATTGACATGTTCGATCACCAGCACCGGATCCTTACTGAAAATGGCCGTGTTCATCAGGCCGACATAGTCGAACGGCGTCGACGGCGCGACGATGCGCCATCCGGGCGCGGTTGCGAATATTCCGGCCGGGTCCATCGAATGTTGTGAACCATAACCGGTTCCCATCGCGATTTTCGTCCGCAACACGAGCGGTACATCGATGTCGCCGCCGAACATGTGGCGGGCCTTGCCGATCTGATTGAAGACCTGGTCCGCCGCGACCCAGAGAAAGTCGGGATACATGAATTCGACAATGGGCTTGAAGCGCCCATCCATGGCCATTCCTCCCGCCAGGCCCGCAAACGCGGCTTCGCAGATGGGTGTGCCGAGCACGCGATCCGGAAATTCCTCCGCTAGCCCCTTCGTTGCGCCGTTGGTGCCTCCTCTGAGCCGGTGAATGTCTTCGCCCATCAGCACGAGGCCCGGGTCGGCTTTCATGCGATGCGCAAGGCACCGCGCGATCACGTCGACAAACTTGGTCTCGTCGAGCGCTCCTTCGAAGCTCTCCAGCTCTTCCGTGCGGACATCGCGAAATTCGCTTTGATCGCTTCTGATGCCGACATCGCGGAGCGCTTCATCCGGCCACAGCACCACGCGAATACCGCGCTTGCCTTCATTTTCCTCGGTCAGCTCGTTGGCGATTTCGCTCATGAGGGCCTGACATTGCAAGCGCAGCGTCTCGATTGCGGCCTCGCCGACGAGTTGCCGCGTCTGCATCTCGAGCGCGACCCTGTCCAATGGATCGCGGGCGCGCCAGTGCGCCTCCTCCTCCTTGCTGCGATAGCCGAAGGCGCTTCCCGGCAAGGGACCGTTCTGGTGAAAAAAGCGGTAGACTTCGACTTCGATGATCGTCGGCGTCTTGTCCCTCCGCATGATTTCGGTCGCCTCCTGCGTCGCGAGATAGACCGCCAGGGGATCCATGCCGTCCACGCGCCATGCCGGCACCGCGAAGGCCGCGCCGCGCGACGAGAGCCTGGACTCCGCCGTCACTTCGTCGACCTTGGTGGCAACGGCATATCCGTTGTTCTCGATGAAGAAGCAGACCGGAAGTTTCCAGGCAGCCGCCAGGTTCATCGATTCGAGCACCGACCCGATATTGACGGCGCCGTCGCCGAAATGCGTGAAGACCACATTGTCGCTCCCCGCTTGCTTGTGCGCCCAGGCAGCCCCCAGCGCCAGGGGCGCGCCACCGCCGACGATCGCATTGGTGCCCAGATTGCCGGCCTGTTCCCAGCGCAGATGCATCGAGCCGCCACGGCCACCGCCGAACCCGACTGACAGGCCCAGGATTTCGCCGAGCGTCTTTCTGGCAAGACCTCGCACCTCGTCTGAAAAGCCGTTCCCGACCGCAAAGCCGTCAGGCTGCAGATACTGCAGTGATTTGAGCAGGAATTGATGGTGCCCGCGATGCGAGCCATTGATCTGGTCGCCCGGCCGCATGGCCCAGATGGCGCCCGCCGCCCCGCCCTCCTGTCCGACCGCGGAATGCGCCGGCCCATGAACCAGCCCAAGCCCGGCGAGATCGAGCACTTTCTCTTCGAACGCCCTGACCAGATGCATGGAGACCAGCATGCTGGCGAGCAATTCGGGGGACGCTGCCGACCAGTCGGAGGGTTCGGAGCGCAGCTCCTTCCACGCACTCTTCGGATGCAAGATGTCAAGGATTGCCATGGCTGATGATCACGTCCTAAGCCGCAAGGAAACCGCCATCGACGGGCAAAACCGCACCGGTAATGAAACTGGACATATCGGACGACAGGAAAACGACAGGCCCGACGATTTCGCTCGCCTCACCGATGCGCTTCATCATGACCCGGTTGAGGAACCAGTCTGCGCCATTGGGGCGCGCCAGCTGGGCTCTGGCCATCTCGGTCATCATGATCCCCGGTGCGACGGCATTAACCCGTACCCCATGTTCGGCCAGATCGCGCGCCAGAACCTGCGTCAAGGATCGGATCGCGCCCTTCGAGACCACATAGCCGGCTGTCGAGGCGCCGCTCACGAATGCAACCACCGATGCGATGTTGACGACGACCCCCTTCGAGGCCTTCAAAGCCGGCACGAAGGCCCGCACCACGTTGAACGTGCCGTTCAGATTGACCGCCATGATCCGGTCCCAGACGTCGTCCATGGCAGGATCATCGAACATTGCCCGTCCGGCCACACCGGCATTGTTGACGAGGATGTCGAGATTGCCGTGCTTCGCCGTGATTTCCGCAGCAGCAGCATAGGCAGCACCGCGATCCGTCACGTCGATCTGCACGGCATCGGCCTGTCCGCCCTTTTCTCTGATCCTCGTGACGACATCCTCCGCGCCCTCGATATCGCGGTCACAGCAGATCACCGTCGCGCCTTCGGTCGCGAGGCCGAGCGCTATCGAGGCGCCTAACCCGCCTGCCGCTCCCGTCACAAGCGCCAGCTTTTCCTTCAGCAGCCCCATGGTCATCCAGTTCCTTCTTGCAGGTTGTCAGGTCGCTCGAATGAGCTTCGCATCACGCCTGTTCCATCCGACGAGCACTTCCCCGCCCCGGCGAATGTCGCTGTATTGGCCAGAAGTCTCGCGGACGATGAGATCATCGCCGCCGACGCTTGCCTTCAGGATGATTTTTCGGGACGCCCCCAGATAGACGATGTCGGTGACCGTCGCCGAAAGGCTGCTCTCGACCGCGAGCTTCCCATCGCCGGATATCCGCATGCTCTCGGGTCGGATCAGCAACGCGGACTCGTTCTCCATGGCTGAAGGCGCCGGCTCAATCGCAAACGCCTGCTTGTGCCGGGAGACAAAGGCATCCGCGTCCCGACGTCCGAGGATGATGTTCGATTCGCCCAGAAAGCGCGCCACGAAGAGGCAGGCGGGATCCGCATAGAGATCTTGCGGCGTGCCGACCTGCTCTATTCTGCCATCGCGAAACACCGCGATCCGATCAGAGAGCGCCAGCGCCTCTTCCTGGTCGTGCGTCACATAGATGAAGGTGCTGCCCACATCGCGATGCAGGCGGCTCAATTCGAGTTGGAGCTCCTCGCGCAGCTTCCGGTCGAGCGCCCCCAAGGGCTCGTCCATGAGCAGGACCGGCGGCTGATAGACGATGGCCCTCGCCACCGCGACCCGCTGCTGCTGTCCGCCGCTGAGCTGGCTCGGATATTTGACCGCGAGCCCCTCGAGATGCACACGTTTGAGTGTTTCGCCGACCTGCCGCCTCACCAGCTCCTCGCTTATCCGCCGGCGCCGCAGCGGATAGGCGACATTCTCGAAGACGGTGAGATGCGGGAACAGCGCATATTGCTGAAAGACCATGCCAAGCTGCCGCTTGTTGGGCGGCAGGCCCGAAACCTCCTGACCATCGATCCGGACCGATCCCTCGGTCGGCTGGATGAAGCCGGCGATCATGTTCAGGGTGGTCGTCTTGCCCGAGCCGCTGGGCCCCAGGAAGGTCATGAAACACCCGGCGCCGATCGCCAGATTGACGTCATGCACGGCGGCCTGCTCGCCGAGAAAACGTTTTGTCAGTTTGCTCAGATCGACCCGAGCTCCATGGTGAGCGGATGTCATCTCGAACGCCTCAGAAGATAGGTGGAACAGAACAGCACCGTCGTCACCAGGACGACCACCGTCGATGCCGCGGCGATCGTGGGGTCGACCTCGGCGGTCACCGAAAGATACATCTGCACCGGCAGCGTTCTCGTATCGGGCCCCTGCAAAAACAGCGTGTAGACGATCTCGTCGAATGACGTGACGAAGGCGAACACCATGCCGGTGATCACACCCGGCAGGATCAGCGGCAGGGTCACGGTGCGGATGGTCTCGGGCACCGAGGCACCGAGCGACGCGGCGGCCATTTCGAGCCTTCTGTCGAACGTCTTGAGCACCGAGCTGACCGTGATCAGAACGAAGGGAAGGCCAAGCACCGAATGGGCGAGCACCAGTCCGACGAAAGTCTCCGAAAGATTGAGCCTGAGGAAGAATACATAGGCGGCGACGGCACCGACGATGCCAGGCAGCACGATCGGGGTCAGCAATATCGCATAGATCGCCTGGCACCAGCGCGAGCCCGAGCGGGTCAGCCCATAGGCCGCTGCGCTACCGACAACGGTTGCCAGCGCAGCCGAGCAGACGCCAATGAGAAGGGAATTTCGCAGGCTCCCCGACCAGACCGTATCGGTGAAGAAGTGAACGAAGTAGCGCAGTGAATACTCGCTTGGCGGGAACTCGAAGCTCGGCCGGCCGGCAAAGGCCAGCAAGATGACGACCGGCACCGGCAGAAACAGGATGAATCCGACCACGGTGCAATGCAGCCGCAACGACCATGGCAGGCGGCGCGCCGAAGCGCCGCCGGTTTCGCCACTATAGCCGCCGATCATGTTGCCTGAATTGAGGAAGCGCGCCGTGAAGACCAGGATGATGCCGACTGCAAAGGCCAGGATGAAGCTTCCAGCACCCGCCATATTGAAGGCGAGCAGCCGATTGACCTGCACGCCGATATAGGGCGCGATCATGGCTTCCCGCGGTGAGCCCAGCAGCATGGGGGTGACGTAGAAGCCGAGCGACATGATGAAGACGATGGTCGCTCCGCCGACAATGCCGGGCAGCGTCAGCGGCAGATAGACCGATCGTAACGCCGTCAGACGGGACGCACCGAGGGACTGTGCTGCAAGCACCAGCCGGCGGTCGACGCCGATCATCGAATTGTACAAGGGCAGTACCATGAAAGGCAGAAGCAGCTGCGCCATGCCGATCGTCACGCCGATCTCGGTCCGGATCAGGGGAAGCCGACCCAGGCCCAGTGCATCGAGGCCGTTGTTTATGACGCCGTTGTCGGAGAGGAGAATGACCCAGGCGAAGCTGCGCGCCATCAGGCTGGTCCACAAAGGCAGGAGAACCAGCAAGGTCAGCAGCAGCCAGGTTTTCCGCCCTGCAATCGTCATCGCATAGGCGTAAGGATACCCGAAGACCAAGGTCACCGCAGTAACGATCGCCGCCATCTTGAGGGTCCGCAGGAAGGCGCGCTGAAATCCGGCCCGTGACAAGAGGTCGACATAGTTGCCAAAACCGGGAACCGGATCGAGGACGCTGATGGCGAACAGCCATGTCAGCGGCAGCACCGTCACCAGCAGGAGGAGCACGAGAGCCGGAATGGCCAGGGCCGCAGGTCTGCCAAACGCCCTCTTCCTGGTCGTCACCTGGCGACTGGACAAATAATTGCTTGCCAATAAACTCCGCTCCACGATCGACCTCTGTCAACGCCACCGGCGATCTGCGCCGGTGGCGTCTCTTGCATTTTTTTACTTGGAGGAGATCCAGTCGGTGAAGCGCTTGGTCGCCTCTTCCTGGTTCTTGGCGTACCAGGCCTGATCGACCACGATCAGCTCGTCCGCATGCCCGGGCGTCGTAATCAGGAATTGCTTGAGGACATCGTCGACCTTAGGGGCAGCTTGATCATTGACCGGAGCGTAGCCGACGAAGTCCGGTATCCGGCTCTGCGCGGCCGGGCTCACCGCCTCGGCAATCAACTTCATTGCGTTATCCCGGTTCTTGCTGCCCTTGGGCACCATCAGAACATCATAGGTCGCCAAGGGCTGCTTCCATACCGGAACGAACTTCGCGCCATTCTTGACCGCGTTATAGGCGCGCCCCGACCATGAGACCACCATGTCGACTTCGGCTCTTTCCATCATTTCCTGCATTTGGGCGCCCGTGTCGAAGAAGACCAGATTGTCCCCGAGCGTATCCAGCTTCTTGAAGGCCCGGTCATAGTCGAGCGGAAAAAGCTTGTCGGCAGCAACACCGTCGGCGAGCAACGGAACCTCGAGCGTGCCGGCCCAGGCGGCGTTGTACATCGCCCGCTTGCCCGGAAACTTCTCGGTATCAAAGAAGTCCACCCAGGTCTTCGGTGGATTGGCGCCATACTTGTCCTTGTTATAGACCAGCAGGAACGCATACTGGAAAATCGGAACCGCGCATTCGGAGACCATCTTCTGCGGCAAATGACTTACATCCACCACGCTGGTGTCGATCTTCTCAGCATAGGTGCCGCATGAGCCGACCGGAAAGAACGGATCGGAATGGAACACGTCCCAGGTCACCCTGTCGGCATCGACCATCGCCTTGATCTTCGCATAGTTGCCATCCATGACGTCCTGCTTCACGGCGACACCGGTGCGTTGAGAGAACGGCTCGATCACCGCTTTCGTGAACATCTCCTGGCTGGCTCCGCCCCAGCCGACGAAGGTGAGTTCATTCGCCGTCGCTACTCTCGCCTGCATTCCGTTCATCGCCATGAACGAAATGGCCGCCACCGTCAGAAATTTCCTCATCGATAAATCCTCCCATTCGTTGTCGTTCTTTTTCATACTTCCGAGTATCATGAAAGCATCGCAGCCATCGGCTGTCAATAATTTCGCGTCTTTCACCTCAGCCTTTTTGTGGTTTTCCCGCGCCTCTGTAGAGCTTGAGGCGATCGCCGGCGTTACGCAGGTGAACCGCGGCGGCGCTTCGCGCGGCTTCGACATCGCGGCGTTCGATCGCATCATAGATCGCTTGATGCTCGGCCAGGACATCGACCATCAGGCCGGCATAACGCGCCGTATTGGTGCGCGCGGTTCGCACCAACCGGCGGACTTCATCCTCCAGAAATCTGCCGAATCGTATCACGTGCCGATTGTGACTGGCGCGCAGGATCTCGTAATGGAACTGCATGTCCTCATCGGTGCCCGTCCGATTCTCGGCAACGGCGACCTTGAGATCATCCAGCGACATCTTGATCCGCCTGAGCTCGGGCTGCGTCCGGCGGCTTGCCGCCAAGGCCGTGTATTCACTTTCGACGGAGATCATGAACTCAATCAGTTGAGCGAGATCATCACGGTCTTCGAAGTCCGGATGCAGCTTGAAGCCCGGATGATCGCGCGTCGCGAGACGGCCGTTGCGGCCGCTGACGATCAGTCCCTCGGAGCGTAGAATGCCGAGCCCGTCGCGAACCGCCTTCAGCCCCACGCCGAACCTGGCGGCGAGCTCGCGCTCCTGCGGCAGCAGGCTTCCGGGCTGCAATTTTCCTGATTCGACATCACGGCGCAGCGCCACCGCGATCTGATCGGGAAGCGTGCTTGATTTTGGAGCGGCAGACCGTCGAACCAACTTCAGAACTCCTTCAATGGAACAATCAACCTGCCATATGAAGACCGCCATTTACATGCAAAATTTCGCCGGTGACGAATCCGGCGCCCGGACCGCTCAGATACAGAACGGCATCGGCAACCTCATACGCTCTGCCCAGGCGGCCGAGCGGTGTGTCTGCAATCAGGCGAGCCAATTGCTCGCCGGGCAACTCCCGCATCATGGCGGTGTCGATCAATCCCGGCGAAACGGCGTTCACCCGGATTCGCGGTGCGAGTTCCCTCGCCAGACTTCGTGTGAGCCCCAATACCCCGCTTTTGGCGGCGGCATATTGCGAGTGCTCACGGCTTCCCCTGTGCGCGGCCATGGACGCGATGTTGACGATGCTGCCGCCATCTCTCAGATGCGGAAGAACGGCCCGCAGAATGAGGAAGACCCCATCGAGATTCACTGAAATTCCAGCTCTCCAGGTTTCTTCGCTCATCTCGCCGAATGACGCATGCCGATAGAGCCCCGCGGAAGTCACGACGATATCGAAGCCGCCAAATTTATCGACACCAAGGGCGACGACGTTCATTGCCGCAGCGAAGTCCGTCACGTCATGCTGGACCGCCAGGACCTTTGCGGGATCTCTTGCCGCCATGGCGGCGAGAGCGCCCACGTCCAGATCCGTCAGCACCAGATTGGCGCCCTTCTCCGCAAAGCGATGCGCGACAGCGGCGCCGATTCCCCCTGCGGCGCCGGTGATCAGAACGACCTTGCCGTTGAAGTCCGTCATGGGTTTCGCTCAGCCATCGATCATCTGCAGCTCGCGCCTCGCCACAATGCTGTCAGGGTTCTCCTCGAGCTGACGGGCATATTTGTGGCCGGAATAGATCGACTGCGCGATGGTCGCGGGCGAAAGGCAATCGCCGATCCGGACCAGTGACTTCAAGCCGGCCGGCAATACATCTTCTGGCCCGGCAAGGTCGTGATAAAGGTGGTCATTGCAGATGCGCGACGTCACGGGGATGAAGCTTCGCGCCTCGATCTGAGTTTGCCGACCGGTAAAGACGCATTCACAAGTCACATGCCCGCCGTCGACCGCGACGATGTCGGTATTCGCGACGATGGTCACACCGAGCTTCAACAACCGCTCTTGAATGAAGGTCTGGTCGCCGGTGTAGACGGTCCAGCTGGACGCCAGCGCCGTCGTGGTCACCAGGGTGACGGCGCGCCCCTGCTTCGCCAGGAGCTCCGCCAGCGTGCCTCCCATGAAGTAATGATCGTCGTCGAATATGACGATCGGGCCGTCGATGACCTGACCATTCATGACGTCATCGGGCGATAGCACTATACTGTGATCGTTGCGCGGAATCGGGCGGGCGTGACTCCTTCCAACGCCGTCATGGCGCCAATGCGCTCCGGTGGCCAGCGCGACATGGTCATAGCCGAATTCGAGTATCTGCTCGGCCGTCAGATCGCTTTCCGGGTAAAGCTCCACATTGGGGAGCTTGTTCAGCTGGGTCAGCCGGTAGTCGCGGACCCTGATCCACTCACCGAGCCCCGGCAGCCGGGTAACCTTGAGCAAATGCCCGCCCAGATCGCGCGATGACTCGGCCAGGGCAACCGCATAGCCGCGTTTGCCGAGAGCGTGCGCGGCTTCAAGTCCGGCCGGTCCAGACCCCACGACCAGAACTCTGCTCTGCGACCGGCTGATGTTCAGTCTTTCCGGATGCCAGCCACGCCGCCACTCTTCCATCATGGTCGGATTCTGCGTGCAGCGCGCCGGGGTCACCATGAACTGGCTGGCAATGCAGATATTGCAGCCGATGCACTCGCGAATATCCTCGGGCCTGCCCTCCTTGATTTTGTTGGGCAGGAAGGGATCGGCGATCGAGGGTCGCGCCGCGCCGATGAAATCGACTAGGCCGCGCTTGACCAACGACACCATCGTGTCGGGCGAGGTCAGCCTGCCGACCGACACCACGGGCTTGGTCGAGACTTTCCTGACATGTTCGAGCCAGGGCTCCATCCAGTTTTCCCGGGAGAAGCGCGATGTCGGCCAGTCGATATAGCCGACGGTGAGGTCCCAGAGATCGGGAAGCTCGGCAAGCAGCTCCATGGCGTCGCGCGCTTCTTCCCTCCCCATTCCGTGATCGGCAACCGCGTCATCCAGGGAAAACCGGATGGCGACAGCGCGCTGGCTGCCGATTTCTTCCCGCGTTTCCTCGAGTATCTCGCGGATGAGCCGAGTCCGGTTCTCCAGACTGCCGCCATATTCGTCGGTTCTCTGGTTGATACGGGGAGACAGGAAGTCGTGCAGGATGCTGACACCATGAGCGACATAGAGATAGACGAGATCGAAACCGGCCTGCCTGGCCCGGCGCACACCCTGCCGGTGCCACAAGCGCAGATCCTTGATGTCGGATTTCGACATGGCGCGGGAATGCGAAGGGAAGTCGCCCAAGGGCGAGGGCCGCGGCGACGGGCTGTAGGCCACCTCGCGGCTGTCGCGATTATGAGAATAGGCGCCGGTCAAAACGGTTTCGCACCCGGCCAGCGATCCATGCTTATGAACCGCATCGACCATCAAGGCGTTGGCGGCGATATCATCGTCATTCCACAGCCGCGCATGGCCCGTCGGAGATGGGTCACCTGAGGGGTGAACCGAACAAAACTCCGTGCAGACGACCGCCCAGCCCCCCTCGGCCTTGGTGCCGCGCATGCCGGCCACCGTATTGGGATAGCGGTAACCGGCGCCATTGCAGTGCGGCACCTGATAAAACCGGTTCCTGGCCACCAGCGGGCCGATCTTCACCGGTTCGAACAATATATCGTATCGAGGGTCACGCTCGATTTCGCGCTCGGATTTGACCGTGATGTCGAAGTCCATTCCCGCGGCTCCCAGCTTAGGTTGACTGAGATCATACTCGGTAGTATGAAGATACTGCAAGATGTAATTTCGCTGAAGGGGAATCTCGATGAGCGTCAGGCTATTTCGCCGGTCGGAAGTGGACTTTGTTCCGGTGGATCCGTCGGCGACGCCCGACGGCGAATACGCGCTGGCCCGCCTGATCGGCGTGAAGCAAAGCTCGACGCTGGGCGGCGGCCTCGTCAAATTCGACAATTGCTCGATCGAGTGGACACTTCTCTACGATGAAATTCTGGTCGTCCTGTCCGGCAATTTCAGATTGAGATATGGCGAACAGCTCGAAAACAGCTTGGACGCCGGACCGGGTGACGTCCTCTGGCTGCCTGAGAAGACCCACCTCGCTTATGAGGGGGAGAAGGCCGAGCTGTTCTTCGCCGTCTATCCCGGCAATTGGCGGACGCTCAACGGCTTTCCTGAAGTCTGACATAGCCGGCTTCACTCTTCGGCAGGCCCGCCTTCGAGTCCAATCCAAAGATCACCTGGTTGGCGACCGCCTCCGCGATGAAGAGGCGATCGACATCCATTTCATTCGCCTTCGGGCGATACCAGTTCGAGACGGAATCCAACCCGCCCATGAGGGTCTTCGTGCATATATCCAGATTGGGGACGAGCAAGCTCCCCTCCCGCGCGCATTCTTCGATGACATGAGCAAACAGTCGCTCGTAGCCGGCGCGCAGGCTGGTCAGCTGCCGCAAGGCACCGCGTTGTTGCGGCGTGAGCGCCCGGTCGACATGTACATCGACGGCCTGCTTGATCACATGGTGGTAGGACAGCGTTCGCATCAGCAGGAGCGTGTGCGCAATGGCCATTGCCTTGAGTCGGGCGAGCGGCTCCAGGCCGCTGCGCGCATGCGGTTGAACCGTGTCGCGCGCCAGCTCGATGCCCCTCTGATAGACGGCGAAGAAGAGATCGATCTTCGATTTGAATTTGTAGTAGATGAGCCCCTTGGTGGAGTCCAAACGATCGGCGATGTCATCGATTGTCGCCGCATCAAAGCCGGATTCCATGAAGCAGTCGGCCGCCGCATCCAGAATCTCGATGGTTCGGTCAGCCCCTTCTTCACGGCCTCCCGCTCCTGCCGTCTGCCTGCCAGAACTTCTGCGTGCCCGCATTTTGCCTCGCCAGCCGTAAATCGGTATTCATACGACTCCGTATCACTATACTAAATCCATGAAAAGCCATTCGTCCTCCTTGGCCAGCACGGCCCCGATGATAACCGGCAAGACCGCACTTGTTGGCATCCTCGCCGACCCGATTGCCCATGTCCAAACCCCGCAGCGGCTGAATGCCTGGTTCAGGGACCACGGCCATGACGCCATCCTTGTCCCTATGCATGTGGGGGCGGACGATCTGGCGTCGCTCGTTCAAAGCCTGCGCCGGCTCAGGAATCTCACCGGCCTTGTCGTGACCGTGCCACATAAGGAGGCTTTCGCCCTGCTCTGCGATCAGTTGGGCGAGGGAGCGTCAATGGTCGGCGCGGTCAATGCCGTCAAACGTCTATCAGACGGCCGCTTGCTTGGCGAAAATTTCGACGGTGCGGGATTTGTGGGCGGGTTGCGGGCGGCCGGGATCAATCCCGCTGGTCACGACGTTCTTATGGCCGGCGCCGGCGGCGCGGCACGGGCGATCGGATTCGCCCTCGCTCGCGCTGATGTCGCCTCCCTTTCGATCTTCAATCGCAACCATGCCAAGGCTGATGCGCTCGCTCGGGCAATTCAGTCGCACTTCCCGAAACTGCCGATCGCGGCCGTTGCGGATCCGCCAACAGAGAAATTTTCCCTCATTGTGAACGCCACGAGTCTCGGCCTCTCGGAAGCCGATCCTCTCCCGGTTCCGGCGGCCTTGCTGCGACCCGGGACCACTGTGGCCGAGGTCATCATGAAGCCGGAACGGACGAAGCTCCTCGATGTGGCCGCCGGGCATGGTTGCCGGATTCATCCCGGCCGCCATATGCTCGAGGCGCAGATCGAGCTGCTCGGCAGCTTCGTGCTCGCCGGTATCGACTCTTAATACGTCGCGCGTCCGCCCGACACGTCGAACACGGCACCCGTCGAGAATGAGCATTCCTCGCTGGCGAGGAAGGTGACGAGGCTCGCCACTTCATCGACCTCACCGAAACGCCCCATCGGAATCTTCGACAGCATGAAGTCGATATGGGCCTGCGTCATCTGATCGAATATCGGCGTCTTGACCGCTGCCGGCGTCACGCAATTGACGGTGATCCGGCTTTTGGCGAGCTCCTTGCCCAGCGACTTGGTGAGGCCGATGACCGCCGCCTTGGAGGTCGAATAGGCCGAGGCATTCGGATTGCCTTCCTTGCCCGCGATCGAGGCGATATTGACGATGCGGCCATAGTCGTTCTTCTGCATCACCGGCACGATAGTGCGGCAGCAATAGAAGACGCCGTTCACATTGATGTCGATCACCTGGCGCCATTTGTCCGACGGATAATCCCAGGTCGTGGCATTGGGACCGGTGATGGCGGCACTCGTCACCAGCACGTCGATGCGGCCGAACTTCTTTACCGTCTCGGCGACCGCGGCCGTGACACTCTCTTCTCGGGCGACATCGACGGCGACGCCAAACGCCTGAGCGCCGATCTTGCCCGCGGCCTTGCTTCCGGCCCCCGCATCGACGTCCCAGATCGCGACCGAACCGCCCTCCGCGACAATGCGCTCCGATATGGCGAAGCCGATCCCCGAGGCTCCCCCGGTGACCACCGCGACGCGTCCTTTGAACCTTCCGGCAAACTGCATATTATCCCTCTGTCTTAAGTCGAAATCGGCCGGACCATTTCACGCGAAAGGCTTAAGTGCAAGCCATTAAACGCGTGACCGCCATTTCGGAATATGCGACACTCTTGAAAAGTATGACAATTGGGAGAAACGCATGAACAAGCCTGTCCATCCAGCCCCCGCCGGCGACGCCGGCGTCGTCCGCATCCAGCAATTCGAAAGCCCGGCCGGCGTGCCGCTGCTCTCGACTCAGATGCTCGCCACCGCCGACGGCGACCTCAATCGCGAGCTCAACAGCTTTCTGTTCGACCCGCCGTCCAACCCCAATCTGCTCAAAGGCAAGAAGATCGCCATCTGCTGCACCAATGGCGTGGAAGAGGTGGAAATCCTCGGCGCCCACCGCTGGTTGAGCGAGCATGGCGCCACCGTCCATGTCGTTGCGCCCAAGGCCGGCCCGTTGCCGCCCTCCTATGGCGTGAAGATGCCGCCCATCGCCGAGACCCATGTGCTGGCGATCCGCCTGATGGAGAATGGCGGCTGGCTCAAGATCGACCAATATCTCGAGACCGCGAAGGCGTCCGACTATGATGCCATCATTCTGCCGGGCGGCTGCTGGAATCCGGATTTCCTGCGCGCCGACAAGAACGCCATCGCCTTCGTGCAGGAGATGTACAAGGCGGGCAAGCCGGTCTGCGGCATCTGCCACGGCCCCTGGGTGCTGATCAGCGCCAGGCTGCTGAAAGGCAAGAAAGCCACCGCCGTCTGGAACATCCACATCGATCTCGAAAATGCCGGCGCCACCGTCATCGACGAGCCGGTGGTGGTCGACGGCAATCTCATCACCGCGCGTTTCCCCTACGACCTGCCGCGCATGGTCGAGGCACTGGTGAAGCAGCTGGTGAAATAGTGGTCGGAGGGTAGTGGGGAAGGAAGCTCCCCCTACCCCTTGATCTTCCACTCCTTCATCACCTTCAGCGTATCCGCGAAGGATCTGATCCCCGCATCCGAGCCGAGGCCGGTCGCCACGAGCCCCGCCGAGGCCTGAGCGAACCGCAATGACGTCTCGACATCCATCTTGTGATGGAGCGCCGCGATGAAACCCGCGTCGAAGGCGTCGCCGCAACCCGTCGTGTCCACCACCTTGACCTCATAGGCCGGCGACTTCAGCCGCGTGCCATCCTTATGCGCATAGAAAGCGCCCTCGCCGCCCAGCGTGAAGACGCAACAAGCAGCGCCCCGGTCGAGATAGAACTTGGCACAGTCATCCGGCGACGACTGCCCCGACATGTCGCGCGCCTCCTCGATCGACGGCATGAAATAATCGATATAGGGCAGCAGCGGCTCGACGATGCCGAGCGTCTCAGGCGATGCCGCGATGAGATCGAAGGTAACGGTGCGCCCGCGCTTCTTGGCCTCCTTCAGCAATATCGCGCTCGCCGGCCCATCGAGCCGCTTGAGCAGTCCGGTGCCACCCAGATGAATGATCGGCGCATCGAAGACCTGATCATAGGCCGAGGCCGGCACGTCGAAATAATCGGAGGCGCCGCGCACATGCAGCGCCGGCCGGTCGCCATTGGGCCTGACATTGAGGATAGTCGCCGAGGTCGGCACGCCTTTGAGGCGCTGCATCGCCGAGGTGTCGATGCCGTGCTTCTCGAGCGTCAGCAGCACCCAGTCGGCCTTCTCGTCATCACCGACCGCGCCCACCGCGAGGCTCCTGAGACCGAGCTTCGCCGTATCGACGACGGTACCGCCCGCCGTGCCGGCGACGGTGAGCCTGATCTCCTCGATGAAGTCGACATTGCCGCGCTCAGGGATGCGGGTGACGGGCCGGCCCAGCACGTCAAGGATATAGAGGCCGATGACGGAGACGTCGTAGCGCATGGGGAGAAAGTTCTGTCTATTTCTTGGAAAGATAAGTGACGGCCGCGGCGAATCCGGCAGCCGCGACGGCGAGCGCCCAGACTAAGGGCTGCAGATAGAAGGCCGGCGTGCCGAGCTGCACCTTGCCGGCCGTGGTGGCCGGATCGGGGGCTTTAAGGAAGAAGACGCCATAGAGATGCGCGGCGGCGATCGAGATCAACAGCACGCAGCAGAAGATCATCGCCACGACGAGCGCCACCGTGACGATGCTGCGGACACTCACGCCCGGCCGCGCCAAAGGCAGCAGGTTGTTGACGAGGCCGGCCAGCACCACGAGACCGGAGCCCACGGCGAAAAGCGTCAGGCTGAAAGGCTGGAAGATCAGCAGCAGCGCCAATATGCCGAGCCCGATGATGAAAGCTTCGAGGCGGAGCGCGCCCTGCGGCGTCAAACCCTTTGCCGGCCCCTCGCTCATGCCCGCACCGCCTTTCCGTCTTCGCCGAATATATGCGTCTGGGTGGGATCGGCGCGCAGATGCAGCTTCTCGCCGATCTTGAATTTGACGTCGCGCGGCACCACCACGCGGATGTCGGACTCGTCCGGGGTGCGCGCATGCACCAGCGTCTCCGCCCCCATCGGCTCGATGAGCTCGGCGGTCGCGAGGATCGTATCCTTGGCCCCGGCGCTGACCGGTGTGAACGCGCGGGGACGTATACCGAGCGTGACCTCTGAGGGCTTGAGGCTGCCGACGGCCGGATTGACCTCGAGTTCCACTCTTTCGCCGCCGAACTGGATCGTCGCCTTGGCGCCGCTCACTTTTTCGAGCTTGCCCTTGACCAGGTTCATCTGCGGCGTGCCGATGAAGCTCGCCACGAAGACATTGGCGGGTTTGGCGAAGACCTGATGCGGGGTGCCGATCTGCTCGATGATGCCGTCGCGCATGATGGCGATGCGGTCCGCCATGGTCAGCGCCTCGAGCTGGTCATGCGTCACGATCACCGTCGCCTTGGAGAGATTGGACAGCACTTCCTTGATCTGGCCGCGCATCGAATGACGCAGCTCGACATCGAGGCGCGACAGAGGCTCGTCGAACAGGAAACAATTGGGCTCGCGCACGATGGCGCGGGCAACGGCGATGCGCTGTTTCTCGCCTTCCGACACCTGCCCCGGCATGCGGTCGAGCACCTCGGTCAGATGCAGGATTTCCGCCACCCGCCGCACCCGTTTGTCGCGGTCGGGCTTGGAGATCTTCTCGTAATGCAGCGGCATGGCGATATTTTCGCCGACGCTCAACGCCGGATAGAGCGCATAGAACTGGAACACCATGGCGATGTCGCGCTTCTCCGGGCTCAGATCATTCATGCGCTTGCCGCCGATGACGATGTCGCCCGATGTCACCCGTTCGAGCCCGGCGATCATGCGTAGCGTCGTCGTCTTGCCGCAGCCCGAGGGCCCCAGGAGACAGACGACTTCGCCGGCAGCGACCGACAAATCGGCATCCTTCACGGCGACGAAATCGCCGAACCTCTTGGTGATCTTGCGGGCTTCGATGGTCGACATATTATCTCTTCACGGTGCCGAAGGTGACGCCGCGCAGCAGATGGTTCTGCAGGAAGAAGGTCACCAGGAAAACGGGGATCAGGAACAGGGTTTCGATAGCCGCCAGCAGACCCCAGAGCACGCCGATGCCGCCGCCGGCAACCGCCTGGTTCATGGCGACCGGCACGGTGCGGGTGTCGACGCCGGTGAGCAGCAGCGCGAACAGGAACTCGTTCCAGGTGAGGATGAGGCCGAAGACGAAGGTGGCGGCGAGACCGGCCAGCACCTGCGGCAGGCAGATCTTGAAGAACACCTTCGCATCGCTCGATCCGTCGAGGCGCGCCGCGTCCTCGACATCGGGTGACAATTCATCGAAGAAGCTCTTCATCATCCAGATGGTGAAGGGAAGATTGAAAGCGGTGTAGAGAAAGATGATGCCGAGATAGGAACCGGCGAGCCCCGAGATGCGGAACATCAGGATGACCGGGATGATCACCACGATGGCCGGCAGCATGCGGGTGGTGAGGATGATGAAGAGATAGGTGTCATTGCCCTTGAGCGGATACCGCGAGAAGCCATAGGCGGCGAGCGTGCCGATCACGAGGGCGAGCAGCACCGAGGTGCTGGCGATGAAGATCGAGTTGAAGAAGAAGCGGTCGAAGCCGGTGCTCTCCGCAGCACCACCTGCGACATAAGCGCGGGAGAACACCGAGGTGAAGTTCTCCAATGTCGGCGAAAAGACATATTGCTCGGGGATGAGCCCGAACAAGGTTGTCGGCAAGAGCTTCGGCGGGACCGCCAGCGCTTCCGTCTGCAGCTTGAACGAGGTCAGGATGATGATCAGGACGGGCAGAAAGTAGATGAGGCTGATGATGGCGGCGAAGAGCGTATGGCCCCAGCCCGCCTCGCCCACACCCGACGCCTTGCGGAAGCCCAGTCTTTCCCAGATGGATATCGTGTTGGCCATCGCTCAGGCCCCCTGGCTGCGCCGGTTGGCGATGTAGAGATAAAGATTGGTGAGCACGATCACCACGAAGAGCAGAAGATAGGAGAGTGCGGCACCCTCGCTCGTCTTGTTCTGCTCATTGGCGATGCGGATGACGTGATAGGAGATGGTCATCGTGTCATTGCCGCCCTTGGTCAGCAGGATCACGAGATCGGCCATCTTGAAGGCCTCGATGGTGCGGAACAGCAGCGCCAGCATCAGAAGGCCGCGAATATAGGGGAAGGTGATGGTCCAGAAGCGCCGCCAGCCCGAGACCCGGTCGATCGCCGCCGCCTCATAAAGATATTTCGGCACCGAGACGAGGCCCGCCAGCACCAGCAGCATGACGAAGGGCGACCACATCCAGGCATCGGCGAAGACGATGCCGGCGACGGCGCCGGTCTTGTTCGACATCAGGATGAATTGCTCGCCGCCCCAGGCCTTGATCACCTGGCTGATGAGCCCGAAGGTCGGGTCGTAATAATAAGAGAAGAACACGCCCACCGCGACCACCGACAGCATCATCGGCGTCAGCACCAGGATAAGCAGGTATTTGCGCAACGGGAACTGCTTGGCGAACAGCACCGCCAGCAGGAAGCCGACGATCATCTGCGCGGCGACGGTCAGCACCACGAACATCGCGGTGTTGGTGAGATTGGCCCACAGCTCGGGCGCCTTGAGGTCGTTGGTCAGCAGCTGCTGATAATTCCTGAGGCCCACGAAGCGGATATTCTGCTGGTTGCTCTGATAGGCGAAGAAGGAAAGGCCCAGCGACCAGACCAGCGGAAAGATGTTCATCACGAACAGCACCGCGATCGCCGGCGAAACGAGCAGCCCGCCATAATAGTGGCGGCGATAGGCATTGACGACGAAGCTGGCCGCCACCATGGCCGCCATGGCGCCGACCACCCAGAACGCGGCGTTGGCCGGCAGGATCAGCGTGGCGAGGACCGACACGACGAGGCCGACGACGATGGCGAGCTTCCAGTTGTCGGGCGCAATGGTCTTGAAGTCGGGCGCCGGCGGCGAAAGAGCAACGCTCGTCATGTCAGCGCCCTGCCCGTGTCGCGCGAATTTAGTGGGCCCCGACTTTCGTCGGGATGACGGAGATTGGATTGGGAGGCCACCAGGAGTTCCGGCACGAGAACGAAATCCTCAAACGATCATCGGAGACAAAGAGGACGCCCGCTTTGTGTCGGGCGTCCTCAGCTTTCTGTCTGTTACGGCGCGATCAGGCCGGCTTCGGTGAGCAGGTTCTGCTGGAACTTCGCCACATTATCGAGCGTCGTCTTGGCATCCTGCTTGCCGGTGATGGCGAGGTCGAACTGGTCCTGCTGCTGGGTGAGCAGCTCGAAGAACTGCGGCACGTGCCACACGTCCTTCTGCCAGTCGAGGCTCGGCGCCCAGGCGCGGTTCCACGGCCGGTAGGTTACATAGTTCGGATCGCTATAGACCGACTTCATCGCCGACTGGCCACCCTTCGAAGCATATTCGGTCTGCACCGGCTTCGACAGCCACCACTTGACGAAATCGACCGCTTCCTTGTTCTGCGTGTCGGTGTTCCAGGTCATCAGCACGAAGGGCTGACCGCCGATATTGTTCCAGCGGATCATCTTGCCGTCCGCGCCGCGGGTGCCCGGCGCCTGGCCGAAGACCAGCTTGTCGGAGACCTTTGACGTTTCCGGGCTGAGCGAGGCTTCGCCGAGACCGATCCAGTCCACGTTCAGAGCCACCTTGCCTTCACGGAACAGCTCGTCGGACTTGAAGATGTCCATCGTGCCGGTCTTGGCGACGGGCGGCATATATTGGATGAGCTTCAGATAGTGATCGAGAGCGGCGACCGCTTCCGGCGAGTTGACCACGCCTTCCGCCTGGCCTTTCGGCGCCTGGGTTTCATCCCAGGTGTTGCCGCCATTCTGCCAGATGAAGCCGTTGATCTGCATCGAGGAGAAGTCGTAGCCTTTGCCGGCCTGATAGGCGATGCCGTAGAAATCGTCATCGGCCGGCTTGCCGGCGAGGTTTTCACCCTTCTTGCGCTGGAAGAACTGGCCGATATTCTCGAACATCTCCCAGTCGAGATCGTCGAGCTCTTCGCCGGTGCAGGGCAGCTTCTTGTTGAACTTCGCCTGGAAGTTCTTCTGCTCTTCCTCGTTGCACAGAATGTCCTTGCGCGCGAAGGTCACGAGCACGTCGGGGAATTGCGGGAAGCCGTAGAAATTGGCCGTCTTGTGCGGATAGGTCGAATAGGCGTTGCGCACGTTCTCATGCATGTCGTCCATCGCCGCCTTCAGCGCCGGATCGGCATCGATCAGGTCGTTGATCTTGCGGAAATAGCCGCCCTCCACGAAGGCGCCGAGCCACTGCGAATCCGACACCGCCATATTGTATTTCTGCTCGCCCGAGGTGAGCGAGGCATTGACGCGCGTGTAGAAATCCGGCCACGGGATGAAGTCGATCTCGAGCTTCACCGTGTTGCCCGACGGCGCTTTATATTGCTTGTCGAACATGTCCTTCATGATGCGGGTCGGCGGCCAGTCCGGCACCGCCATCTTGAGCACGATTTCCTCAGCCGTCGCCGGCGTGAGGAACGTGCCACTCATCATGGTCGCGACCGCGGCCGCGCCTGCGAAGGACGTCAACTTATACTGCCAACTCATGTCCTGTTTCTCCTCCCTAAAGCATGGTCCGGAAAGAGGCGTTGCGACCTTCCGGAAAGACGTGTCTAGGCACTTCAACTTCCTTCGCGCCGCAGGCGTATCATCGCAAAGCGAGACCATCCGCGGCGCTGAAGACATGGATCTTGTGAGTATCGATCTTGATCGGCAGCCGGTCGCCGAGCTTGATCTCGCTGGCGCGCGATTCCGGCAGCACGATGCGTAGGTTGTCGGACTTTTCGCCGAGCGAAACGACGGTGACGTCGCCCAGGGGCTCCAGCAGTTGCACCGGCGCGGAAAGATCGGCGGATGAGGCCGAAGCGATTTCGAGATCGGCCGGGCGCACGCCCATGAAGACCTTGTCGCCCGCTTTGGCGCCGAGCTTGCGGTCGAGCGCGAAACTGCCGAAGCCGGTCTTCAGGCTCTGGCCGTTCTCGGCGACGGTCGCCTGCAGCAGATTGATATGCGGCGCCCCGATCTTGCCCGCCACATAGACATCGACCGGCCGTTCATAGAGCTCGTCCGGCGTCCCCTTCTGCACCACGGCGCCATCGCGCATCACCGCGATCTCCTCGCCCATCGACAGCGCTTCGAGCTCGTCGGGCGTCGCATAGATGATGGTCATGCCGAACTGGCGGTGCAGGCGCTTGAGCTCGGCCCGCATGTCATGGCGCAATTTGGCGTCGAGATTGGTCAGAGGTTCGTCGAGCAAAAGGATATTGGGCCGCCTGATCAGCGAGCGGCCGAGCGCCACACGCTGCTGCTCGCCGCCCGACAGCGTGTTGGGCTTGCGCTCGAGCCGGTGGCCGAGCTTCAGCATCGAGGCGGTTTCCTTGACCCGCTTGTCGATTTCGGCCGAGGCGACCTTCGCCTCGCGCAGCGGATAGGCGAAGTTTTCATAGACGGTGAGATGCGGATAAAGCGCAAAGGACTGGAACACCATCGACACGCCGCGCGACTTGATCGGCGCATGGGTCACATCCGCCCCATGCAGCGCCACGCGCCCGTCATCCGGGATCACCAGGCCGGAGATCATCCGCAAGGTGGTCGTCTTGCCGACCGAGCTAGGGCCGAACAAAGCGAAGAACTGGCCTTCGCCGACCGAAAAACTCAAATTCTTCAGGGCCTGCACGCGGCCATAGGCCTTCGAGACATTCTCGAGGCTGACGGCCGACGGCTTGTTATTGGATGATGCCACGTGCCCCCTCACAAAGAGAGTGTCGCACTGAGCCAATGATGCTTCATCGACGCTTATTCCTCCCGGTTACACGCATTTTCCGCGTTTTATTCTTGATCAAACTGGTAGTACCAAATTGATCCGAGCGCAAGACTTTCTGTTGGACCTGCATTGCAAAAGTGGTGCTGCACGTGCGAATTGCGCCTCTTGCGGGGAAAATCTCTCTGTTCTATGCGTAAAGAAACAGAAATTGGTCGGACCAAAATGGTCGGCCCAGAAACATCAGGGAGGAACCACATGCATCTTTCGACACATAACTGGATGCGCGCCGAGCCGCTCGAGACGACTTTGGCCCGCATCAAGAAGTTCGGCTATGAGAGCATCGAGATTTCCGGCGAACCGACCCAATATAATGTCAACGACACCCGCAAGCTGCTGAAGCAATACGGCATCCGCTGCTGGGGTTCGGTCACCCTCACCCTCGCCGACCGCAACCTCGCCTCCAAGGACGAAGGCCAGCGCGCCAAGACCATCGATTACATGAAGAGCGTCATCACCATGGTGAACGAGCTCGACGGCGAGATCATCACCCTCGTCCCCGTCACCGTCGGCAAGATCCATCCCGACGGTACGCCCGAGGAAGAATGGCAGTGGCTCATCGAGGGCGTCACCGAATGCTACAATCACGGCAAGAAAAAAGGCGTGCGCATCGCCATCGAGCCGCTGAACCGCTTCGAAACCTATCTCTTGAACCGCGCCGATCAGGCGTTGGCACTTGCCGAAGCCATCGCGCCCGATTGCGGCGTCTGCATCGACGCCTTCCATCTCAATATCGAGGATGCCGACATGTATGCCTCGATCAAAAAGGCCGGCAAGCGCCTCTATGACTTCCATGTCGCCGACAACAACCGCATGGCCGCCGGCCAGGGCGCGCTCGACTGGAAGAAGATCGTCCAGACGCTGAAGGAAGCGGGCTATG
Organism: Taklimakanibacter albus; assembly: GCF_016595235.1. Taxonomy (GTDB): domain Bacteria; phylum Pseudomonadota; class Alphaproteobacteria; order Rhizobiales; family Aestuariivirgaceae; genus Taklimakanibacter; species Taklimakanibacter albus. Next base: position 651,600 of record NZ_JAENHL010000004.1, read on the forward strand.
ACGGCGCGCTCACCGTCGAATTCGTGGCGCCGGTCGACCGCACGCCGGCCTCGCAATATCCCAACGCCATCGAAAAGAACCCGGTCGATATTTCGCCCGAGCAATTGAAGTTCATTCAGGATCACGGCTCGAGCCTCCTGAGCGAGGAATTCTATTCGATGCTCGTGAAGAAATCGGCCGATACCATCCTGCCGTTGATCAAGTGACCGGCCGGGCGGGCCGTCACCCGACGGCCCTGCCCGTTCTGGCCGGGAGAACACAATGAAGATCGAACGGATCGAAGCCACCTGGGTATCCATCCCCATTGCCGCCGAACGCCAGCATAAGAGCGACTTCGGCCAGATCCGGACATTCGATGCGGCCATCGTCCGTATCGACACCGATGCGGGGATCACCGGCTGGGGCGAAGGCAAGAACGCCGCCGGCAGCGCCGGCACCTATGCCGCCCTCGTCACCCTCATCAACAAGGAGTTCGCGCCGCGCCTGATCGGCAAGGACGCGCGCGACATCTCCGTCATCTGGGACTCGCTTTATAACGGCGTGCGCGCTCATCACGCGACGACGCGTGGCCACGCAATGCCCGACATGGCGCGCCGCGGCCAGACCATCGCCGCGATCAGCGCCATCGACATCGCGCTCTGGGACATCGCCGGCAAGTCCTTGGGCGTGCCGGTCTGGCGCCTGCTCGGCGGCCGCAAGGCCGAACGCATGCCGGCCTATGCCTCGGGCGGCTGGGCCGATGCGAAGACGATCGGCGATCAGCTATCAGGTTACGTGAAGCAAGGCGGCTTCAAGGCGGTGAAGATGCGGGTCGGCGCCATGGACGGCGCGCCGCATGTCAGCGCCGAGCGGGTCAAGGCGGCACGCGCGGCACTCGGGCCCGACATCGAGATCATGGTCGATTCGCACGGCACCTTCACCGTCGCCGAGGCCAAACGTTTCGCCCATCTGGTCCGCGACTGCAATCTCGCCTGGTTCGAGGAGCCGGTCACCGCCGACGACAAGGTCGGCATCGCCGAAGTGCGCGCCTCGGCGATGATCCCGATCGCCGCCGGCGAGAGCGAGTTCACCCGCTTCGACTTCCGCGATCTCATCACCCAGCGCGCCGTCGACATCCTGCAGCCGGATCTCGCGATCTGCGGCGGCATCACCGAGGCCCGCCGCATCGATGCGCTCGCCGCCTCCTTCAATCTGCGCCTTGCCCCGCATCTGTGGGCCGGGGCCCCTGCCTTCTTCGCCGGCCTGCATGTCGCCGCCGCCAGCCCGTCGAGCTATATTCTCGAATATTCGCTGGGCGCCAATCCGATGCTGCATGATCTCATCGAAGAGGATGTGAGCGTCAGCGACGGCATGATCGCCATTCCCGACCGGCCCGGCCTCGGCATCACGGTGCGCGAGGACATGCTGGCCTCTCATGCGGTGAAACTGCAATGATCGAGCACCGCGACCTCGTCTCCGAATTGGCGCTGTTTTTCCTGCAGCGCAAATACGAGCCGGGCGAGCGCGTGCCCTCCGAGCGTGAGCTGGCCGAACGGTTCAAGGCCGGCCGCGGTCTCATCCGCGAGGCTTTGGCCTATCTCGAAGCCTTGCGCGTCATCGACCGCAAGGCCAAGTCCGGCATCTATATGTCGAATGATACGGCGAGCGTCGAGGCGCTGGCCCTCTTCGCCCAGATCGGCGTGCCGCTGCAGGCCGAGGAAGTGCGCCAGTCAAACGAGATGCGCCGCATCCATGAGATCACCGCCGTGCGCCTCGCCTGCGAGCGCGCCACGCTCGAAAATTTCGACCGCATGCGCGCCGTGCTCGCCACCTCGATGAAACGCATCGATGCCGGCGAGCCGATCGACCTCGAGGACCGCGACTTCCATCTCGAGATCATCAACGCCACGCAGAACAATATCTTCTACCGCATCGTGCGCATCTTCTATCTGATGACGGCGGAACGCCGGCGCATCTATTTCCAGCGCCCCGACCGCTGCCGCGAATCCCACAACGAGCATATCCGCATCTTCGAGGCGATCGCGCGCCGCGACGCGGTCGAGGCCATGGGCCTGATGGACGCGCATCTGAAGGGCGTCGAAAGCTACTGGACCGGCCTCCTCGACAAACCGCAGACGCTCGAGAAGCAGCAGCCGGAAGCCGCATGGCTCAGGCATATTTCGAGCTGATGGTTCAAACTGTCATCCCTGGATGTACCTCGCCCCGCGTAGCGGGGAGAGGGAGGGGCCCATTGCAAAGCAATGGGAGGGTGAGGGGCGCCCGATCTCTTGGTACAGTAATGATGAACGAATTTATTGCGAGTGCCGCATTGATCAGAACGAGGAGGTAACAGGGATGCCTCTCACCCTCCCAACGCTGGCGCGTTGGGCCCCTCCCTCTCCCCGCTTGCGCGGGGCGAGGGTAAGTGCGCGCATGTCAACGGCTTTCGCTGCGAAGACGAAAACGGAATAAACCATGCCCATCGTCTACTCGACCCATCCGCTCCACCCCAATGCCGCCCGCCTGCTCGACGGCCATGCTGATCTCGTCGTCGCCTCCGACCTGACACCCGGTACCCTCGCCCGCGAGGCTCAGACCGCGGACATCGTCATCGTGCGCGCCAATCTGCCGGACGCTCTCTTCGCCGGCGCACCGAAACTCAAGGCCGCCATCCGTCATGGCGCCGGCCTCGACATGATCCCGGTCGAAGCGGCGACCGCCGCCGGCGTGCTCGTCGCCAATGTGCCGGGCGTCAATGCCCGTTCCGTCGCCGAGCATGTGATATTCGTGGCGCTGGCCCTCGCCCGACGTTTCCGCGCCATCGATCGTGATCTGCGCCACAAGGGCTGGCTCGCCGGCCGCGCCCACTCCCTGAGCGCCCGCGAGCTCGACGGCGCCACGCTGGGCATCATCGGCATGGGCCATCTGGGCAAAGCCATCGCCGCCATTGCCATGGGCGGCTTCGGCATGCGCGTGCTCGGCCACACTCGGCGCAATAAAGGCTTCCCTGACGGTGTCGAAGCGGTCGCCCGCGACGAGCTCCTGAAACAGAGCGACTATGTCGTGCTCGCCTGCCCGCTCTCACCTGAAACCCGCGGCTCGATCGGTGCCCGCGAGCTGGCGCTGATGCCGAAAGGGTCTTTCCTCATCAATGTCGCGCGCGGCGCCGTGACGGTGGAGGACGATGTTGTCGCCGCGCTCGAGAGCGGACATCTGGGCGGTGCCGCCATCGACGTCTTCGCCGAGCAGCCGCTCCCCGCCGATCATCCGTTTTTCAGCTTCGACAATGTGATCCTCACCCCGCATCTCGCCGGCATCACCGAGGAGAGCATGGAGCGCATGGGCGTCGGCGCCGTCGAAGAGACCTTGCGCGTGCTGAAGGGCGATCTGCCGGTCAACCTCGTCAATCCGTCGGTCGTCGCGCAATACCGGCGGCGCTTCGCCTGACCGAAACGCGCCTCATTCCGCTTTCAGCTCGAGACCGGGCGGCTGTTTGCCGAGACCGTTGGACGGCGCCTCTTGCGGCAGGACCGGCGGATCCGGATTGGCATGCCGGGGAATGAGCACGGCGCTCCCATAGAGAAGCCCCGCGGCGAGAAGCCAGCTTCCGGCGATTCTTGCCGCGATCACGAACCAGGGATGATCGACCGCGCCGGCCGCAAGCGCTGCCGCGGCAACGATCCACACGCCGATCGCCACGCCGGCGCACGGAACGACGAGCCCGTTCACCGTCGGGTCCGTCAGGCCGGTGGCGACGGCAAGCATCGCCCCCGCCAGCCCTGCGACGGGTACAAACAGCCACTTCCGCGCCCCCTGGGGAGCGAGGAGAAGCAGTCCCGCGGCGACATTCGATATCGGGCCGGTCAGAAACAGATGCGCGGCGGCCTGCGGCACACCATCCAGGGCGGCCATGAACCAGGGCCTGATCTTGAAACCGATCACCGCGCCGGCGACGACTATCGCAAGCGCGCTCCAGGATCGCCGCCGGTCGAGCAGCGCGAGAGCGACACCGAGGCCGAGCAAAGGAACAACTCGTTCAGGCGAAAGCGCGCTGGTCAGCACCCACCCGGCGAACATGCCGCGCGCGCCGGGATCCTGCACCGCAAGCGCCGCTATGGCCAACAGCCCGGGCAGTGCCAGCACCGGCCCGGCCCATCGTTTCATGACGGGTGCCATCGCCTATACGAGAAAATAGAAACCGGCGGCGGCGACAAGACCGCCGAGCGCGCGGCAGAGGCGGCCGCCATAAGGTTTCTGCAGCACCAGTCCCACCGCGATGCCGAAAAGGTGGATCATGCCGGTCGCGATGACGAAGCCGATCGCAAAATCGGCCGGGTCGGCCGTGGCGGGCAATTCGCTTCCATGCGCATAGCCATGACATATCGCAAAGACAGAAATGAGCAGCAGCGCCACCCATTCGGGCGGCTTCCATCGCGCCGCGATCGCGGCGCCGAGGGCGATGATGGAGAGCGCTATTCCGATCTCCGTTCCGGGCAGCGGCAGGCCGGCAATGCCGATGATGCCGCCGACCACCATGATGAGCGGAAAGGTGACCGGCAGCGTCCAGACCGTTCGGCCGCCCATCTGGGCGCCCCAGAGTCCGACCGCGAACATGGCGAGAAAATGATCCGGCCCGGTGAGCGGGTGAGCGAAACCGCTGCTGAGACCTCCGGCGCCGCTTTGAATGAGATGGGCATGAGCGGCGCCGGTCGCATTCCAGAAACCGACTGCAACGACGGCGATACGAAGCGCGGTACGGGTCCTGCTCCTCATCCGATCACCTCTCCACCAATCGCGAAACCGGAGACACCGAAGCGAGATAGAAGGTGGCGCTGACGGCGGTGATCCAGAAGCTCGTCGGCCAATCCGTATAGTAGGCGAGCGCGAGACCCGACCATGCTTCGATGAGCGCGAGCGCGGCCGACAGGAGCAGTCCCGCCGTGATCTTCGTAGTGAGGCGCTGGGCCGTCGCGGCCGGACCGACCATGAGGGCGAAGACCAGCAGCACGCCGACCACTTGCGCACATTCCGCTGTCGCCAGGGCGACGATCGCCAGGAACACCGCTGAAAGCAGGCGCAGGCGCACGCCTTTTGCATCGGCGAGTTCCGGCTGGAGACTGGCGAACAGCAAAGGTCGTGAGATGACGCCGAGAACGCCAAGACAAAACACGCCCAATGCCAGGAGCACCCACACCGTCGATTTATTGACCGCGAGGACATTGCCGAACAGGAGGCTCGTCGCCTGGGTCGCAAAGCCGGTGAAGAAATGCAGGAACAGGAGACCAAGACCAAGCGCGAGCGCCAGGACGAGGCCGATGGCGACGTCCCGGTTGGCGAGCCGGTCGCCGAGAAACCCCATGCCGAGGCCGGCGGCGACGGTCAGCAGGACAAGTCCCGCCAGCGGCGACGCGCCGATCAGGACGGCGCCGGTGGCCCCCGTGAAGCCGACATGCGCGAGTGCGTGGCCGGCGAAGGTCTGCCCGCGCAGAACCAGGAAATAGCCGACACATCCGGCGACGACCGCCACGATCGCGGCGGCGATGAAGGCCGTCCGCATGAATTCATACTGCAGCATGATCGTGCTCGTGCCGGTGGGCGTCGCCTTCGACCTCATACTCGCCAGAGAGCACAAAAATTTTGCCCCCGAGACAAACGACAGTGATCGGCGCCCCATAGAGCCTGGACAGAACCGGGCCGGTGACCACCTCGCTCACGCTGCCGATCGCGGCATGACCGTTGCCCAGATACATCACCTTGTCGAGCGTACCGAGCAACGGATTGAGCTCGTGGGAGCTGAACACGACCGGAATCGCCAAGGCCGACTGAACGCGTTTCACCAGGGCGACCACGGCCCGCTGTCGTTTCGGGTCGAGGCTGATCAGCGGCTCATCGAGCAGCAACAGGCGCGGCGACCCGATCAAGGCCTGCGCCAGCAGGAGCCTTTGCCGCTCACCGCCTGACATTTCCAGGAGCGGTCGTTTGGCGAGATCCTGCGCTTCGACGAGATCGAGCACGCGCTCGACATCGGCGCGCGCCGCGCGGCTGAGGATCGGCAGGCCCAGCCGGTGGCCATTGACGACGGACGCCACGAAATCCCGCCCGTTGAGGCGGAGCGCGTCGGTATTGCCGCGCAGCTGCGGCATGTAGCCGATGGCGGGATTGCCGCGCGCCGCCGCATCGCCGAACACCGAGATGCGCCCCGAGGCGGCGGGAACAAGCCCCATGATGGCGCGCAGCAATGTCGTCTTGCCGGCGCCATTGGGCCCGAGCAGCCCGACGAACTCCTGCGCTTCAATCGCGAGAGAAACGCCGGACAGGATGTTCCGTCCGGCGATCGCCAAGGTCACATTGTCGAATTTGACCGCCGTCATTGCGTCGGCATGCCGAACGCCTTGCCGACCTCGGCCACCCCGCTCATCATCCATGACTGATAGCTTTTACCATCAGGCTGCGTCTCGGTGGCGCCGACGACGGGTATTCCCGCTTGTTCCGCCAGCGACTTCAGCCGCTCCGCCGCCGGATCGGTCGCCTGGCTGTTGTAGACCAGCAGCTTGATCTTATGGGTCTTGAGATCATTCTCGAAGGCGGCGACGTCGGACGCACTGGGCTCCGTGTCGTTCATGACGGAATTCTGGAAGGAGGTTTCCTTCACCTCCAGTCCTAAGGCATCGAACATATAGCCGAACACCGGCTCGGTGGCCGCGACCGGCGTGCCGGCATAGTGCCCCCTGACTTCTGCGATCCGGTCGCTGACCGGTTGCAGGCTCGCCTCGAAATCCGCGAGGCGCCGCGCATAGACGGATATGTTGGCGGCATCCTCCTCGGCGAGGACGGAGCTCAATTGCCGCGCCATGGCGAGTACATTCCGCGGATCGTACCAGAGATGCGGATTGTCGCCCGTCTTCTTGCCCGCCAGATCGCCGACGACGATCAGCTTTCGCGCGCTCGATGGTGAGGCGCTCAAAAGCGTGCCGATCCACGGATCGTAATCGACGCCATTGGCGATCACGATGCGTGCATCGGAAATCGCCCGGGCGACGGAGGGGCTCGCTTCGAACAGATGCGGATCCTGATCGGGGTTGTTCAGGATGCTGACCACCTCGACGGCATCACCGCCGATCTGCCGCGCCACATCGCCATAGAAATTCTCGGCGGCCACGATCTTGATCGGTCCGGCCGCGACGGCCGGAGACGCCGCGGTCAGGGATAGGAAAAGCAGCGAGACCACATATTTCATGCCAACCTCCTGAGATGAGGTCGGCACGCTATCACAAGAATGTAATATTATAACATTACAAATTGCCGACTTCGGAAAAACTTATGGCGCGATCGCGATGCGCTGGCATTCGGGCGGCAGGCTCGACAGCGGCGGGGGCGGCGGCGGATTGGGATTCTGACGGTCGGGATGCTCTATCCAGTACCAGGGCTTGTCGCCCATCCAGTAGGCGAGTTCCTGGCCGCAGCCGGTGCCGTCCTGGGGCGCCGCCGGCGCCTGGTTCTTGCAGTCGGGCGAGCCCTTCGGACAGACGATCCGGACATGGAAATGATAGGTATGGCCGTAATAGGGACGCACCTTGGCCAGCCACGATTTGTCGCCCGTCGCCCATTTGCACAGCTCTGCCTTGATCGGCGGATTGACGAAGATGCGCGCCACTTGCGGATAAGACGCGGCGCGTTTGATGAGGCGGGCCTGCGCTTCCGTCCATGCCGATGTATCGAGAGTATGGCGGTCCTTGACCATCTCGCGCGGGATCATCGTTTCGCGTTCCTCAGGCGTGAGCGCGTAATCGGGCATCGGTGTGAGCCAGATGTCGGCATCGAGGCCCATCTGGTGGCTCGCATGTCCGTTCAGCATCGGCCCGCCGCGCGGCTGCGCGACGTCGCCGACGAGCAGGCCGTTCCACCCGTCATAGTCCTTCGCGTCGGTCGCAAGCTTCTCGATCAGGGATATCATCGCCGGATGCGCCCAATTGCGGTTGCGCGACGTGCGCATCACCTGCCAGCTTGCGCCGTTCACCGGCAGGGCCTGAGCGCCGAGGAGACATCCCCGCGCATAGGAGCCGATCGCCCGCGCCTTCATGCTGATCGGCGCCTTGATGGCGCCGAAGACCTGCTTGGCCGGCTTCTTCATGATCGGACTGGCGGCGCCCGTCATGCGCGCATTCTCGCCGAGCACCGCTACGGGGTTCGCCACGATGGCCAGAAGACACCAGCTTGCGAGAGCAAAGGCTGGAAATCGTCCCGAGGCGCCTGCTGTCATCTTCCGCAAATGCGGATCCCCCAATCCATCCGTGAGTCGATGAAGTGATCGCTTTGAGCCCTACCCCCAACACCGGCTCTCGCCAAGTCCGAGACGTATTAAACTGTTGTCATGTGATGGAGTCGGCGCCTCATGCCTTGGCTTGAATACCGGCGATCAGAATGTCGACCAGCCGCTTCGCCGTCTGCTCCCGATCGGATGCCGGGCTGAACTTTGCGGCGCCGGCCAATGCCAGCATCAGGTCCTTGGGTTCGACATCGGGGCGGATAGCCCCACTGGCGATCGCGCCTTGGACGAGTTTGGCGACCGCCCCGTCAATCTGAGTCATCGTCTCCGTCTTGAGTTCATCCGTCCCGCCGAGGATCGAATTGAGCAATTCCATCATGCTGTGTTTGGTGGCGACGAAGTCGAAGAACATGAGCAGCCATGCCCGGAAGGCCTCGAGGGGCGGACGTCCCCGCGCGAAGTCATCCGCGGCCGCAACCAGCTGCTCGGTTTCATTGCGGAAGACGGCCGTGACCAGCGCGTCACGGGAAGGAAAATGGCGGTAGAGGGTGCCTGCCCCGACGCCGGCGATCTGCGCGATCTCGTCCAGGCTGGCTTCCGATCCCTTCGCCGCGAAAACGGCCTTGGCCGTCGCCAGCAGCCGCAGACGGTTGCGCACCGCATCTGCCCGGGGCTTGCGGGTCGCGGCAGGGCCGCCATTGTCCATATCACAAACCCCTTGCTAAACGGAGACTACCTCCGTATATTATCCGGAGACACCCTCCTCTTACGCTAAAGCGGATTCGAGAACAAGGGTGTGAGGCTCCTGCCATTACTGTGCGCCGCACTGAGCTATTGTAACTGAAGCAAAGCTCCCCCCTGCGGCAGGAGAGCAGGTTCAACTGAGAAATATGAGAGCGGCCATGACACAGGAACTTCCTTTTCACGACAAGACGGCCGGTTGCTTTTCGGGAGGATTGGCCGGGCCCCCTGCCCGGTTTGCGAATGCGCTGGAAGTTTTGCACCCGGGTGATCCCAGGGCGCAGCTCCAGGCCTGGATCGATCAAACGGCCGAGCGGATCGGCGCGGGCGGTGGCCACGCTCGCGATCATGAGCCGGCGAGAATGGATGACGACGAGATGGTCGGGCTTTGCCGGCGCGCCCGCCTGTCCGAGCCCGACATCGCGGCGGAGCTGTTGATCCTGATCAGCGAGGGCGCCGAGTCCGCACTCCAATATGAAGCGGCCGAGGGCCTGGGCGATCGTTTCCGCCGCGCCGCCGAAGCGACGGTCACCAGGCTCAGCCGTCGCTGAGCGGCGCCGCCGGCGAAGGTCATCTTGAGCGCCGCCGCGGTCACGCCGCCTCTGTGGTCGAAATGCGACATCACCGTGATTTTTCACGCGCGCGCCCGAAAAACGGTTGCGCGCGAAGCTGAGTCGTGAGATACGATCGCCTGTAATTGATCTGTACTAGGACGAGTTTAATCCGCCGATGACCCGCAAGGCATCACATATGATAATCGCGCTGAGCGCCGCCAATGCGCTGCCATTAGAACGGCAGGGCAAATGCGAACGCTCGTTTATGTGCGTGATTTCAGGGGATTACCTCCTCACGCATCCGACCGGACAACGTCCCGGAAATCTCGACTAAACCGGCGGCAGGGCCATTCCCTCCGCCACCAGGCAGAGGGACCACAGATGGCCCAATAGACTCAAATCATCCCCTACTCATCGGTGTCAGGTTCTCTTGAGCCGTTGATGTCATCGTCCTTCATGGTCTCGGCCATGAAGCAGCGCACGCGAATTCTCGCATGCGTCAGCGATCGTGTGTTTCTTGTACAACAGGAAATACTGCGAACGTATTTTCTAGACGTGCCTTCCGGTCAGCAATGGCCCTGCTCTTTGACATTGTGAACATCCATCTATTGGCCGGCGACACCATGCCCGATGACGGGCTGCGTTCCGGACAACGGACCATCCATGCCGCAAGCATGGAATGGAGCCGTCGGCCGTTTGTCACTTTTGGGCGCCCGCGTTGCGGGCGTTCGATTTTCCTTTACTCAAGCGCCGGTAGCCCAACGGTAGGAGGCGACTGCCTTAGAAGCAGTTCAGTGCGGGTTCGAATCCTGCTCGGCGCACCAATTCACCGGACGATATTCGAACTGCGCAACGCGCTACGGTGCGTCATGTCCGGAACGCAAACGTCGCCGACCTGGAGCTCGGCCGCGCGTCCTTCGATATCGAGATCGCACCCGCCGTCCCAATCGCGCAGGTAGCAGCGCGCCCTTGCCACCTGGAGTTTGCAAGGCGTCTCATTCTTTTGACCTGCCGTCTCATTTCGTGTCCGGCACCTATGCTGCTGAAACCACTCCGGTAAATTCGCCCGGAAGAATACCGGAGGAGAGACGGTGGCACATTCCCGCAGCGCCTTGACGGCGCAAGCGCAATCTATGGTCTTGTCTCGGCATCTTTCGCGGGGCTGGCGCCACGCGCTGCTGGCGGGGATGGCGCTGGGCGGCGCAGGCCTCGTCTTCAGCGGCGAGGCGCTCGCCTGCGCGCAATCGCCCTGCAGCGTGACGTCCGAAGCCGAGCTGCGAGACGCCATCACCTTCGCCAACGGTAATCCCGACACCGTCATCAATCTCCAGGCGAACGTCACCCTGAGCGCCGACCTGCCGGCGGTGCAGGCGACCGGCATGACCTTCAACGGCGGCGGCAACACGCTCTCGGGCGGCGGCACGCATCGCGGGCTGTTCGTTTATTCCGGCGCGGTGAGCATCGAGAACCTCACCATCACCGGGACACAGGCCAAGGGCGGCGACGGCCCCGACGGTCCGTCCGTCGGTCAGCTCGCCGGTGGTGGCGGCGGCGCCGGCCTCGGTGGGGCGCTGTTCGTCAATGCTGGGGCCGCGGTCACGGTCAGCAATGTCAGCTTCAACGCCAACAGCGCCATAGGGGGAGACGGCGGTGCCGGCTCTCCCGCCGCCAACGTCAGCGGCGGCGGCGGCGGCGGTCTCGGCGGCAATGGCAGCCAAGGCGGCGGTGGGGTCGGCAGCGGCGCCAACGGTGGCGCAAACGCCCAGGCCGGCATGGCCGGCATCGTTACCGGCCAACCCGGGGGAGGGAATGTCGGCGCCGGATCTGGTGGGGCGAACGGTGGTGGCGGCGGCGCCGGCGGTGCCGTCCTTCGCGGCGGCGCCGGCGGCGATGTCGGCGGCGGCGGCGCGGACGGCGTCGGCCGCGAGGGCGGCTTCGGC
>NZ_JAENHL010000005.1 GCF_016595235.1 Taklimakanibacter albus
TCGAGCTGATCACGCCGATCGCCATGGAGGAGAAGCTGCGCTTCGCCATCCGTGAAGGCGGCCGTACCGTCGGCGCCGGCGTCGTCGCCAAAATCGTAGAGTAACGGAGGCAGTTTAGGGGTGTAGCTCAGTTGGTAGAGCGGCGGTCTCCAAAACCGCAGGCCGGGGGTTCGAGACCCTCCGCCCCTGCCACCCTCTAGAAAGAGACAGATGGCCAAAACGAACCCACTCGAATTCCTCCAGGAAGTCCGCCAGGAAGCCAAGAAGATCACTTGGCCATCCCGGAAGGAAACGATGATCACGACCGTCATGGTCCTGATCATGGTGGTCTTGGCGTCCGTGTTCTTTCTCGTCGTCGACGCCATCCTGAAATGGGGCGTCGAGAAGATGCTGTTCGGGATGTGAGCCGATGACAAAACGCTGGTACATCGTTCACGCCTATTCGAACTTCGAAAAGAAGGTCGCCGACTCGATCAAGGAGCAGTCGGTCCAGAAGGGACTGGGCGAGCTGTTCGAGGCGGTGCTGGTGCCGACCGAAGAAGTCGTCGAGATCCGCCGCGGCCGCAAGTTCAAGAGCGAGCGCCGCTTCTTCCCCGGCTATGTGCTGGTGAAGATGGATTTGACCGATCAGGCCTATCACCTGATCAAGAATACCCCGAAGGTCACGGGGTTCCTGGGGTCGGACAACAAGCCGATCCCGATTACCGATGCCGAAGCCGCGCGCATCCTGAACCAGGTTCAGGAAGGGATCGAGCGGCCGAAGACTTCGGTCAGATTCGAAGTCGGCGAGCAGGTTCGCGTCGCCGATGGTCCGTTCGCTTCCTTCAACGGTCTCGTTGAGGAAGTGGACGAACAACGGGAACGCCTCAAAGTGGCGGTTTCCATTTTCGGCCGGCCGACGCCGGTCGAGCTCGAATACGGGCAGGTCGAGAAGCTCCGCTGAGCTGATCGCTTGTTCGTTAACGGTGGGAGGCATTGCGCCGGACCACTAACCTCAGCTGCCGTCCTTGGACGGCGAGGGAAAGCAAATGGCTAAGAAAGTAGTCGGTTACGTTAAGTTGCAAGTGCCGGCGGGACAGGCCAATCCGTCTCCGCCGATCGGCCCCGCGCTCGGTCAGCGCGGCCTGAACATCATGGAATTCTGCAAGGCCTTCAATGCGGCCACGCAGGGCATGGAGCCGGGCTCGCCGGTGCCGGTGGTCATCACCGCGTATCAGGACAAGTCCTTCACCTTCGAGATGAAGGCGCCGCCGGCGTCTTACTTCCTCAAGAAGGCGGCTAAGCTCAATGCCGGCTCCAAGGAGCCGGGCAAGGGCGCGCCGGTCGGCAAGGTCACGATGGCCCAGTGCCGCGAGATCGCCGAAAAGAAGATCAAGGGCATGAACGCGCGCGACATCGATGCCGCGGCGCGTGAGATTGCCGGTTCCGCCCGCTCGATGGGCATCGAAGTGGTGGGTGATTAATCATGGCCAAGATCGCAAAGCGTATCACGAAGAACGCCGACGGCCTCAATCGTGAGAAGTTCTACGGCCTCGGTGAAGCCGTGAAGCTGGTCAAGTCGCGCGCCAATGCCAAGTTCGACGAGACGATCGAAGTGGCGATGAATCTCGGCGTCGATCCGCGCCATGCCGACCAGATGGTCCGTGGCGTGTGCAACCTGCCGAACGGTTCGGGCCGCAAGGTCCGCGTCGCCGTCTTCGCCAAAGGCCCCAAGGCCGAGGAAGCGAAGAAGGCTGGCGCCGATATCGTCGGTGCCGACGATCTCTTCGAGATCGTCAACAAGGGCACGATCGATTTCGACCGCTGCATCGCGACCCCCGACATGATGGGTCTCGTCGGCCGTCTCGGTAAGGTGCTCGGCCCGCGCGGCATGATGCCGAACCCGAAGGTCGGCACGGTGACCATGGACGTCACCGCGGCGGTCAAGGCGGCCAAGGGCGGCGCGGTCGAGTTCCGCGTCGAAAAGGCCGGTATCGTCCAGGCCGGCGTCGGCAAAGCGAGCTTCTCGGCGGAGCAGATCGAAGGCAATGTCAAAGCCTTCATCGACGCCGTGATCAAGGCGAAGCCGCAGGGCGCCAAGGGTGCTTTCGTCAAGAAAGTGTCTATTTCTTCGACTATGGGCCCCGGCCTCAAGCTCGATATTGCGAGCCTGACGGCTACGGCCTAAACAAGTTTCCGGCTGGAAAGAGTATCCTTTTCAGCCGGTTAGCGGGAAATCTCAAAGTTTCCCGCGAACCTGTCCGAGATTGCTGGCGTGAGATTCGTCTCACTTAAAATCAACAGCCCGCATGAGATGGGTGTCAAAAAGATCAAAGTTCCCATTGGGAACCGCGATCAGTTTGAACCTTCGAGTCCTCCGCCACCCGGTTTCCGGATGCGTGGAGGGGACAGGCAAATGAGCGCCGCTTGAGCCTCATCTGCCTTGTGCAGTCGAGTTTCTGGCGGTTGGTCCACCGGCGCCTTCATCCTCGGATGAGGCGTCAACTTAGGAGAGAGCAAGTGGAAAGAGCTGAGAAGAAAGAGCTCGTCACAGCGCTCAACAAGGTGTTCCAAACCACCACTGTTGTCGTTGTGGCCCACAACAAGGGCCTCACTGTCAATCAGGTCAATGACCTGCGTGGCAAGATGGCCCAGGCGGGTGCGACCGTCAAAGTCGCGAAGAACCGTCTTGCAAAGCTTGCTCTGGATGGCACGCCCGCAGCCGGAATCAAGGACCTGTTCACCGGTCCGACCATGGTGGCTTACGCCGCCGATCCGGTCGCTGCGCCCAAGGTTGCTGCCGATTTCGCTAAGGGGAATGACAAATTCGTCATTCTCGGCGGCGCGCTCGGTCAGACGATCATGGACGCCGCTGCGGTCAAGGCCCTCGCGGAATTGCCCTCGCTCGACCAGCTCAGGGCAAAGCTCATCGGCATGATCCAGACGCCGGCCACCCGCATCGCGGGCGTGGTCCAGGCGCCTGCCGGTCAGCTGGCGCGGGTTCTGAACGCCTATGCCACCAAAGACAAGGCTGCCTGACGGCTCGCCTCAAGACTACCTGGTTCAAACTGATTGAAAGAGAGAATGTAAAATGGCTGATCTGTCCAAGATCGTTGACGAATTGTCGGCTCTGACGGTCCTCGAGGCCGCCGAGCTGTCGAAGCTTCTGGAAGAGAAGTGGGGCGTCTCCGCCGCCGCTCCGGTGGCGGTTGCCGCCGCGGCCGGCGCTGCCGCCGCTCCGGTCGAAGAGAAGACCGAATTCACGGTCGTTCTCGCCAAGGCCGGCGACAAGAAGATCGAAGTGATCAAGGAAGTCCGTGCGATCACGGGCCTGGGCCTCAAGGAAGCCAAGGACCTGGTCGAGGGCGCGCCGAAGCCTGTGAAGGAAGGCGTGAACAAGAAGGACGCCGAAGACATGAAAAAGAAGCTCGAAGCCGTGGGGGCTTCCGTCGAGCTCAAGTAATGACTATATCACGGGGTCCGGTGATGCGGACCCCGTGATCCATATACTGGTGTGATCAACAGCTTGCTTGAAACCCTTGAAATAGGGGTTTGAAGTAAGTTGTTGAATTGGCATGTAAAAGTTCACTTACGAAGGAAGAAACATGGCTGAAGCGCAGACTGTCGCAAGTCGCAAGAGGGTTCGTAAGTTTTTCGGTAAGAACGCGGAAGTCGCGGAAATGCCGAATCTCATCGAAGTGCAGAAGGAAAGCTACGATCAATTCCTGCAGGTCAAGGAACCTGCCGGCGGGCGGGCCAGCGAGGGTCTGCAGGCCGTCTTCAAGTCGGTCTTCCCGATCAGCGACTTCACCGGTCAGGCCATGCTCGAATTCGTCCGCTACGAGTTCGAACCGCCCAAATATGACGTCGACGAGTGCCAGCAGCGCGGCATGACCTTCGCGGCACCGCTCAAGGTGACGCTGCGTCTGATCGTGTTCGAAGTCGACCAGGACACCGGCGCCAAGTCGGTCAAGGACATCAAGGAGCAGGACGTCTATATGGGCGACATGCCCTTCATGACGTCGAACGGCACCTTCGTCGTCAACGGCACCGAGCGCGTGATCGTCTCCCAGATGCACCGCTCGCCGGGCGTCTTCTTCGACCACGACAAGGGCAAGACCCATTCCTCGGGCAAGCTGCTCTTCGCGGCGCGCATCATCCCCTATCGCGGCTCCTGGCTCGACTTCGAGTTCGACGCCAAGGATATCATCCATGTCCGCATCGACCGGCGCCGCAAGCTGCCGATCACCACGCTGCTTTATGCGCTGGGCTTCGATAGCGAGCAGATCCTCAACTACTTCTACAAGACCGTCTCCTATATCCAGACCAATGAGGGCTGGCGCACGGCCTTCGACCCGCAGCGTTACCGCGGCCAGAAGCCGATGGTCGACCTGATCGACGCCAAGACCAAGCAAGTCGTTGTCGAAGCCGGCAAGAAGATCACGCCGCGTCTCGCCCGCAAGATCGCCGAAGACGGCGTCACCGAGCTCCTGGTGCGCAACGAGGACCTCTATGGCCATTATCTGGCGGGTGAGCTGGTCGACGAAAAGACCGGCGAGATCTTCGCCGAAGCCGGCGACGAGATCACCGAGAAGCTGCTCAAGTCGCTGACCGAGGCCGGCTATTCCAAGCTCGTGGTCCTCGACATCGACCATATCAACACCGGCGCCTATATCCGCAATACGCTCAAGG
This sequence comes from Taklimakanibacter albus, assembly GCF_016595235.1. Taxonomy (GTDB): domain Bacteria; phylum Pseudomonadota; class Alphaproteobacteria; order Rhizobiales; family Aestuariivirgaceae; genus Taklimakanibacter; species Taklimakanibacter albus. The sequence continues at coordinate 4,672 of NZ_JAENHL010000005.1, forward strand.
CCGACAAGGTCGAGAGCTACGAGCAGGCCCTCATCGAGATCTACCGCGTCATGCGCCCCGGCGAGCCGCCGACGCGCGAGACCGCGGAAGCCTTGTTCAACGGCCTGTTCTTCGACTCCGAGCGCTACGACCTCTCGGCCGTCGGCCGCGTGAAGATGAATATGCGCCTCGAGCTCGACGCCGCCGACACGGTGCGCGTGCTGCGCCGCGAGGACATCCTCGCGGTCATCAAGACGCTGCATGAGCTGCGCGACGGCAAGGGCGAGGTCGACGACATCGACCATCTCGGCAACCGCCGGGTGCGCTCGGTCGGCGAACTCATGGAGAACCAGTACCGCCTGGGCCTGGTGCGCATGGAGCGCGCGATCAAGGAGCGCATGTCGTCGGTCGATATCGACACCGTCATGCCGCATGACCTTATCAACGCCAAGCCGGCGGCTTCGGCGGTGCGCGAGTTCTTCGGCTCCTCGCAGCTGTCGCAGTTCATGGACCAGACCAACCCGCTCTCCGAGATCACCCACAAGCGCCGCCTGTCGGCGCTTGGCCCGGGCGGTCTGACGCGTGAGCGCGCGGGCTTCGAGGTGCGCGACGTGCATCCGACGCATTACGGCCGCATCTGCCCGATCGAAACGCCGGAAGGCCCGAATATCGGTCTCATCAACTCGCTCGCGACCTATGCGCGGGTGAACAAGTACGGCTTCATCGAGACGCCGTACCGCAAGGTGGTCAACGGCAAGGTGACCGACGAGGTCATCTATCTGTCGGCCATCGAGGAGGGCAAGCACCACATCGCCCAGGCGAACGTGCTGCTCACCAAGGACGGCGGCTTCGAGGAAGAGCTGGTCGTCGCGCGTAACCATGGCGACGTGCTGATCGTGCCGCGCGAGAAGATCGACTTCGTCGACGTGTCGCCGAAGCAGCTCGTCTCGGTCGCCGCGGCGCTCATCCCGTTCCTCGAGAACGACGACGCCAACCGCGCGCTGATGGGCTCGAACATGCAGCGCCAGGCGGTGCCGCTGGTTCGCACCAACGCGCCGCTCGTCGGCACCGGCATGGAAGCCGTCGTGGCGCGCGATTCAGGCGCCGCCATCGCGGCGCGCCGCACCGGTGTCGTCGACCAGGTCGACGCCAAGCGCATCGTTATCCGTGCCACGGAAGAGACCGATCCGACCAAGTCGGGCGTCGACATCTACACGCTCGCCAAGTTCCAGCGCTCGAACCAGAACACCTGCATCAACCAGCGTCCGCTGGTGCGCGTCGGTGATCAGGTGAAGGCCGGCGACATCGTCGCCGACGGTCCTTCGACCGATCTCGGCGATCTCGCTCTCGGCCAGAACGTGCTCGTCGCGTTCATGCCGTGGAACGGCTACAACTTCGAAGACTCGATCCTGCTCTCCGAGCGCATCGTGAAGGACGACGTGTTCACCTCCATCCACATCGAGGAATTCGACGTGATGGCGCGCGACACCAAGCTCGGCCCGGAAGAGATCACGCGCGACATCCCGAATGTCGGTGAAGAAGCGCTGAAGAATCTCGACGAAGCCGGCATCGTCTATATCGGCGCCGAGGTGAAGCCGGGCGACATCCTGGTCGGCAAGATCACGCCGAAGGGCGAAAGCCCGATGACGCCGGAAGAGAAGCTTCTGCGCGCCATCTTCGGCGAGAAGGCCTCCGATGTCCGCGACACCTCGCTGAAGCTGCCTCCGGGCGTCTCCGGCACGGTCGTCGAAGTGCGCGTCTTCAACCGCCACGGCGTCGACAAGGACGAGCGCGCGCTCGCCATCGAACGCGAAGAGATCGAGCGCCTGGCCAAGGACCGCGACGACGAAATGGCGATCCTCGACCGCAACTCCTATGGCCGCGTGCACGACTTCCTGGTCAACAAGCCCGCCACCGGCGGACCGAAGGGCCACAAGCTCGAAGGCAAGATCACGCCGAAGAACCTGGAAGACATTCCGCGTTCGCAGTGGTGGAACATTGCGCTCTCGAACGAGAAGTCGATCGCCGAACTCGAGGCGATGAAGCAGCAATACGAAGAATCGAAGAAGCGCCTCGAAAACCGCTTCCTCGACAAGGTCGAGAAGCTGCAGCGCGGCGACGAGCTGCCGCCGGGCGTGATGAAGATGGTCAAGGTCTTCGTCGCGGTGAAGCGCAAGATCCAGCCGGGCGACAAGATGGCCGGCCGGCACGGCAACAAGGGTGTGGTGTCGAAGATCGTTCCGATCGAGGACATGCCGTTCCTCGAGGACGGCACGCATGTCGACATCGTGCTCAACCCGTTGGGCGTGCCGAGCCGCATGAATGTCGGTCAGATCCTCGAGACGCATCTTGGCTGGGCCTGCGCCGGTCTCGGCAAGCAGATCGGCCGGATGCTCGAAGTGTATCGCGAGAACGGCAAAGCCAAGCCGGTGCGCGATCACCTGCACGGCATCTACGGCAAGAACGAGGAGATCGATAGTCTCGACGACAGCCAGGTGATCGAGCTCGCCAACAATCTGACCAAGGGTGTTCCGATCGCCACTCCGGTGTTCGACGGCGCCCGCGAGGAAGATATCGCGCATCTGCTGAAGGAAGCGGGTCTGTCCACATCCGGGCAGGTCAGGCTGTATGACGGCAGGACGGGCGAGATCTTCGATCGTCAGGTGACGGTCGGCTACATCTACATGCTCAAGCTGCATCACCTTGTCGACGACAAGATCCATGCCCGTTCGATCGGTCCCTACAGCCTCGTCACCCAGCAGCCGCTGGGCGGCAAGGCGCAGTTCGGCGGCCAGCGCTTCGGCGAAATGGAAGTGTGGGCGCTCGAAGCTTACGGCGCCGCGTACACTTTGCAGGAAATGCTCACCGTCAAGTCGGACGACGTGGCGGGCCGCACCAAGGTCTATGAAGCGATCGTGCGCGGCGATGATGCGTTCGAGGCCGGCATTCCGGAAAGCTTCAACGTGCTGGTCAAGGAAATGCGCTCGCTGAGCCTCAATGTCGAGCTGCAGAACTCGCAGCAGCAATCTTAAATCTCGGGCAGGGCGGTCCGCCGCCCTGCCTCGAACTTCGTTTCGTCGCGTCCTGACATTCACCCTCGGCGGGGGAGGCTATCCCCGCAAAAAGGAGAACAGTGTCCATGAACCAAGAGGTCATGAACATCTTCAACCCGGCTTCACCGCCGCAGACCTTCGACCAGATCCGCATCTCGATCGCGTCGCCCGAGAAGATCCTCTCGTGGTCCTTCGGCGAGATCAAGAAGCCGGAGACCATCAACTACCGCACCTTCAAGCCGGAGCGGGACGGGCTGTTCTGCGCCCGCATCTTCGGTCCGATCAAGGACTACGAATGCTTGTGCGGCAAGTACAAGCGGATGAAGTACAAGGGCATCATCTGCGAAAAGTGCGGCGTCGAAGTCACACTGTCGAAGGTCCGGCGCGAGCGCATGGGCCATATCGAGCTCGCCGCTCCCGTCGCTCATATCTGGTTCCTGAAGTCGCTGCCCTCGCGCATCGGCATTCTGCTCGACATGATGCTGAAGGACATCGAGCGCGTCCTCTATTTCGAACAGTATATCGTGCTCGAGCCGGGTCTGACCCCGCTCAAGCCCTATAGCCTCCTGACCGAGAGCGAATATCTCAAGGCACAGGAAGACTACGGCGAGGATTCGTTCACCGCCGGCATCGGCGCCGAAGCCGTTCGTGAAATGCTGATGGCGCTCAACCTCGAGAAGCTGAAAGAGGATCTGCGCGAAGAGCTCAAGACCGCGACCGGCGATCTCAAGCCGAAGAAGCTGGCCAAGCGTCTCAAGATCGTCGAGTCCTTCCTCGAATCCGGCAACCGTCCGGAATGGATGATCCTGACCGTGGTTCCGGTCATTCCGCCGGAATTGCGTCCGCTCGTGCCGCTCGACGGCGGCCGTTTCGCGACGTCGGATCTCAACGATCTCTATCGCCGCGTCATCAACCGCAACAACCGTCTGAAGCGTCTCATCGAGCTGCGCGCGCCCGACATCATCGTGCGCAACGAAAAGCGCATGCTGCAGGAAGCGGTCGATGCGCTGTTCGATAACGGCCGGCGCGGCCGCGTCATCACCGGCGCCAACAAGCGTCCGCTGAAGTCGCTCGCCGACATGCTGAAGGGCAAGCAGGGCCGGTTCCGCCAGAACCTGCTCGGCAAGCGCGTCGACTATTCGGGCCGCTCGGTCATCGTGGTCGGTCCGGAACTCAAGCTGCATCAGTGCGGCCTGCCGAAGAAGATGGCGCTCGAGCTGTTCAAGCCGTTCATCTATTCGCGCCTCGACGCCAAGGGCCTTTCGGCCACCGTCAAGCAGGCGAAGAAGCTGGTCGAGAAGGAAAAGCCGGAAGTCTGGGATATCCTCGATGAGGTCATCCGCGAGCATCCGGTGCTGCTCAACCGCGCGCCGACCTTGCATCGTCTCGGCATCCAGGCCTTCGAGCCGGTGCTGATCGAAGGCAAGGCGATCCAGCTGCATCCGCTCGTCTGCGCCGCTTTCAATGCCGACTTCGACGGCGACCAGATGGCCGTGCACGTGCCGCTGTCGCTCGAAGCCCAGCTCGAAGCGCGCGTGCTCATGATGTCGACCAACAACATCCTGCATCCGGCCAATGGTCAGCCGATCATCGTGCCGTCGCAGGATATCGTTCTCGGCCTCTATTATCTGTCGATCATGCGGCAGAATGAGCCGGGCGAGGGCAAGGCGTTCGGCACGATCGCCGAGATCGACCATGCGCTGGCCCAGGGCGTCATCACGCTGCACACCAAGATCAAGGGCCGCGTCAAGGAACTGCACGCCGACGGAGAACTGCGGACGCGTATCGTCGAAACGACACCGGGCCGCATGAAGATCGGCGAGCTGCTCCCCAAGAACAAGGGCGTGACTTACGATCTGTGCAACCGGCTGATGACCAAGCGCGACATCTCCAAGATGATCGACGCCGTCTATCGCCACTGCGGCCAGAAAGAGACGGTCATCTTCTGCGACCGCGTCATGGGCCTCGGCTTCTTCAACGCCTACAAGGCGGGCATTTCCTTCGGCAAGGATGACATGGTCATCCCCAAGACGAAGGAGAAGTTCGTCAACGAGACGCGTGAGCTCGCCACCGAATACGAGCAGCAGTATATCGACGGCCTCATCACACAGGGCGAGAAATACAACAAGGTCGTCGACGCCTGGGCCAAGTGCACCGATCGCGTCGCCGACGAGATGATGAAGCAGATCTCGTCCGTGCAGATGGACAAGGAGACCGGCCGTGAAAAGCCGATCAACTCCATCTACATGATGAGCCACTCGGGTGCGCGCGGTTCGCCGGCGCAGATGAAGCAGCTCGCCGGCATGCGCGGCCTCATGGCCAAGCCGTCGGGCGAAATCATCGAAACCCCGATCATCTCGAACTTCAAGGAAGGCCTCACCGTTCTCGAGTACTTCAATTCGACGCACGGCGCCCGTAAGGGTCTGGCCGACACGGCGCTCAAGACGGCGAACTCGGGTTATCTCACCCGCCGTCTCGTCGACGTGGCGCAGGACTGCATCATCACGACGGAAGATTGCGGCACCAAATCCGCCATCACCGCGCGTCCGATCATCGATGCGGGCGAGGTCATTGCTTCGCTGGGTCTGCGTATCCTCGGCCGTACCGCGGCCGACGACATCAAGGATCCGATCTCGGGCGACGTCATCGTCAAGGCGGGCGACGAGATTCTCGAGCCGAATATCGAAGTGATCGAGAAGGCCGGTATCCAGGAAGCCCGCATCCGTTCGGTGCTCACCTGCGAAACCAAGTTCGGTGTCTGCGGCAAGTGCTATGGGCGCGATCTCGCCCGCGGCACGCCCGTCAATATGGGCGAGGCGGTCGGCGTCATCGCGGCGCAGTCGATCGGCGAGCCGGGTACCCAGCTCACCATGCGCACGTTCCATATCGGCGGCACGGCGCAGGTGCTCGATCAGTCCTTCGTGGAATCGAACCATGAGGGTGTGATCAGGTTCCGCAACAAGAACGTGGTCCGCGATTCGAACGGCAAGCTCATCGTCATGGGCCGCAACGTCGCCATCATCGTCGAAGACGGTAAGGGCAACGAGCGCGCCGTCCATAAGGTGACCTACGGCACGCGTCTGTTCGTCGACGAAGGCGACCAGATCAAGCGCGGCGTCAAGCTTGCCGAGTGGGACCCCTATACGCGTCCGATCATGACCGAAGCCGACGGCACGGTCGAGTTCGAGGACGTCGTCGAGGGCGTGTCGGTGAACGAAATCGCCGACGAGGCGACCGGTATCACCAACCGCGTGATCATCGACTGGCGCAGCAATCAGCGCGGTTCGTCGCTGAAGCCGGCCATCGTGGTCAAGGGTCCGGACGGCCAGGTCCAGAAGCTCGCCCGCGGCGGCGAGGCCCGCTATCTGCTCTCGGTCGACGCCATTCTCTCGGTCGATCCGGGCGCCAAGATGAAGGCCGGCGACGTTCTCGCGCGTATCCCGCTCGAGAGCGCCAAGACCCGCGACATCACCGGCGGTCTGCCGCGTGTCGCCGAGCTCTTCGAAGCGCGCAAGCCGAAGGACCATGCGATCATCGCCGAAATCTCGGGCCGCGTCGAATTCGGACGCGACTACAAGAACAAGCGGCGCATTCGCATCGTTCCGCAGGACGACACGATCGAACCGGTGGAATATCTCATTCCGAAGGGCAAGCATTTGCCCGTGCAGGAAGGCGACTTCATCGAGAAGGGCGAATACATCCTCGACGGCAACCCGGCGCCGCACGACATCCTGGCGATCAAGGGCGTGGAGGAGCTCGCCTCCTACCTCGTCAACGAAATCCAGGAAGTCTACCGGTTGCAGGGCGTGAGCATCAACGACAAGCACATCGAAGTGATCGTGCGCCAGATGCTGCAGAAGGTCGAAATCACCAATACCGGTGAATCGACCCTGCTCAATGGCGAGCAGCTCGACCAGGTCGAGCTCGACGACATCAACGACAAGCTGATCGCCGATGGCCGCAAGCCTGCTTCGGGCGTCCCGGTGCTGCTCGGCATCACCAAAGCGTCGCTGCAGACCCGCTCCTTCATCTCGGCGGCGTCGTTCCAGGAGACCACGCGTGTGCTTACCGAGGCTTCGGTCGTCGGCAAGATCGATACGCTCGAGGGCCTCAAGGAAAACGTCATCGTCGGCCGGCTCATTCCGGCCGGCACCGGCGGCATGCTCTCGCGCTTCAAGCAGGTCGCCGACCGGCGCGACACGCTCATTCTCGAGGAGCAGGCCAAGGGCACCGAGGTTCTGCCCGCCGCCGAATAATCGGCGCGCGACAATCCCAAATCAAAAGCCCGGCGGAGCGATCCGCCGGGCTTTTTCTTTTCGTCGAATTCCGCTGTTGTTCCGCTGTAAAAGAACAGCGGAAGAGCAGGGGATTTGCAGCGGATCTACAGGGATCTGCAGGGGGCGCGAAAAAACAGCGGATCGCCTGTCCCGGCCGTTTCAATTTCCAACTGCCACCGTTCAGCCCACGATAGCACGCGAAATCACTTCTCGCGCCGATGCGCCTCAGCGAGCTCGGCCAGGCTTTTGAAATGGAAATCGACCTTGGGCGGATTTTGGGGAGCAAGGTGGCGCCACCGCCCGCCTGACCGAAGCGCCGGTCGGCAGATTCCAACCTCCAGTTTTAGCAGTGAGCCACCCTAGCCTTCGCTTACGGGACGGACGCCTGGCGCTACTTAGTTCTGGAATAAGGTATCTAAATTTCTTACTTTAGGTCAAATATATCAGAACCGGTACAGCTTGGGGATGGGGATGGTAAGGGCACTCAAGGTTTTTGTTAGTTACTCAAGGCATGGCGATGAGGCCAAGAAGGTGAGGGCACTTGTTGACTGGCTCACCAATGTTAGTGGCAGCAAAATCAACTTCATTGTCGATAGCGAGCTGCGTTCGGACGATGATGTTTTTAAGTTCGAACGATCCATAAGTAGCTACTCTGCTGTGTTGGTGCTGGGCACACGAGAATACAAGAGAAAGGTGTTGTCCGGCAATTTTGGGGTCACGCGTGAGCTTCAGGCTATTGTCGCACGGAGAAGCGAAAGTGGGTTGAGGGTCCTGACTGCTATTATGGAGGCTACGCATTCTGAGGTATTTCCTGATGTGCTGGCTGGGCCGATTGCTAAAGACTTTGTCGGTCTTGGTTATGATCGGAACACAGGCCTAATCCCAGACCACATGAGAACAATGTTCCACGGTGCTGCGTCCACACTGGTCGAGGACTTGCTTGAACCCACGGTGCAGCCCCTTGATGACGAACTGACCGAAGACGAAATCCGTAGGAAACTGTTCTTCGAACAGAAGCACGAACAGACTGTGCTTCCGCCTGAAATCTTCAACAAGATCTTCGTTAAGACGTTAGCTTATACTGCCGCAGTAGAGACAGGCGCCTATCTGTTTATCGGCCGGAAGGGGAGTGGGAAGTCCTTTTTGACTGATTTCTTCACACGCAACTCAACGAGCAGCAGCGATATCCAAGTAGGAATACATCTGAGAGACTACGATCTTTCTAACATTTTTGCGCTTAAGGCATCTGTTCCGTTAGGGCCGAACTTTGAGGAGCATTTCTCTCAAGCGGACTTGCTTGAAGGGGCGTGGTCGCTAGCGATTGTGAGCGCCTCTGTTCTTAGTTTCTATGTGCGGGCGATCAATGGAGAAATACAATACGAGAATCATCGACTGGCGAATGTTGGTGAGTTTGCAGCAAAGTCGGAATGTATTGTCAGCTCAGATGCCGTTGGCCATCTTTCCGTAGACTACTGCAGATTATTAGATTGGTGTATCAGCAAGACCTATCATGTTGTGAACGCCGGGATAGCGAACCTCAGCAGTAAGTCCGATTATGACGCGGCAATCGTTTCCATTCCAAGGCTTTATAAGCCATCCAGTCTAGTTAGAGCGCTACTCGGTGGGCCGGCAATGAGCGAGATTGTTGAGGCATTCAATCGTACCAAGCCAAAATTCGTTCTGACCCTTGATGGGTTTGATTCGAAATTTGATCGTTTTAGAGCAAAAACACAATCTTCAGTATTTCTGATTGAGAAAAAGGAGGCCCGAAACAGATTTGAAATTGATTGGATTGCGGGTCTCATAGAATCGGTTGTTGCATTTGAATCTGCTGTGTCTGGAGGCATTTCCTTCATGAAGGGAAAGCTCCGGTTTCTGATTACGCTCCCCAAGGACCGATTTGCTGAGTTTCGAGGATATGACAGGGATGCATACCGCTTTCGCACGAAGCACGAAGAGATACGTTGGGGTGCCGATGAGCTAATGATACTCATTCGTAAGCGGTTAGAGGTTTATTTCGGGAGACAGGCACGCACGAAGTCGGCCTCTAAAGTGAGAGTTCCAGTTTATCAGGTATTCAGCGAGGCATTCTCCTGGATAGCCGAGGCTCCGTCATCGATTAGCTTCAATTTTCATGGCTCAAATGTTGAGATTGATACCTTTTCCTACCTCTTGCGCCATTCGTTTTGGCGCCCCCGAGATTTAATCCATCACATCGCTAAACTTCTATTGAGAGCGAATTTGGCGTATCGGACAGGGAGGCCCATCACCGGGGAAAAGCTTCGAGATATTGTAAGAGAAAGCTCAAAGGTCATCATTGAAGACGAGTTCTTAAAAGAATTTTCGACCATATTTCCTGAAATTCGTAAAGCAGTTCACGGGTTCAGAAAAGCTCAAATTGAGCTGAGTTATACATCTGTCCATTCTATCCTGGCCGATCAGGAGTATAGAATGTCGTCTGGTGACTTTCTTCGCGATACCGACAGCAAAATCGCGTTCCTGTTTGAGATCGGATTCTTGGGATGTGTTCTACCCGACAAGCTCGCGAAACACTTTAAAGCACCATGCAGAGAGATATTTTCATTTTCTGACAGGTTTGATGTGCTCAACCAGATCGAACGTGCTGATTGGCATGAATTCAAGTGGATTGTTCATCCAATTTTTTCGGAGTATCTGCAGTTGGATACCAGCGGTCCTGGTTTTCTATTGAATTATGACATCCACCGAATTCTGGACGATGAATGAAGTCGTGACTATCGCATGTCACTAGGCGAGACAGTCATCGCTTGGCCTTCTCAGCCCGATGCGCCTCGGCGAGCTCGGCCAGGCTCTTGAAATGGAAATCGACCTTGGGCGGGTTCTTTGGGAGCACGGTGGCGCCGCCGCCCGCTTGGCCGAAGCGCCGGTCGATCCAGGCGCGCGCGAGGCCCGCTTTCTCCGCCGGCACATGGTCGTGATGCAGGCTCTGCGCCGTGTGCAGGATATCGGCCTTGCCGATACCGAGCTCGGCATCGAGATGCGCGAGCAGGAAGGCGAAGTTGCGCGGATCAGGCTTGTAGGAGCCGACATCCTCGGCCGTATAGATCGCGTCGAAGGCGACGCCGAGCTTGCGGTTGCTGGTGGCGAAGCTGGCACGGTCGACATTCGACAGGATGACGAGCTTGAAGTGGCGCTTGAGATAGGCTAGCGCCTCGGCCGAGTCCGGAAAGGCCGGCCAGTCCGGCACCGAGGCGCCAAAGCGTTCATGCAGATCGGAATGGACGGCGACGCCCCAGGCCTTGGCGAGGCGGGCATGAACAGTGGCGAGCAAAGTGGAGTAACGCAGCGACGGCGTCTCGAGCTCCTGGTCGGTCTCGAACCGGCCAAAGTGATTGAGGGCTTCCTCACGCGCAATGGTCAGCCCGCCCGCCGAAAGCAAGGGCTGCAGCGCATTCCAGATGCCGGTCTCCCAATCGATCAGCGTGCCGTAGCAGTCGAAGGTCAGGGCCTTGAACTGAGTGAGTTTCATCTGTCGGTCCTCCATGATTGCCGGACAGACTAGCGAAAATCGATGCCCCTGTGATGAGCCGAAGCTCCGGCGGACTTAGCCGTTTCTGCGGAATTCGGTCGGCGTCACCCCGAAGCGCTGCTTGAACAGGCGGTTGAAGGACGAGACATTCTGATAGCCGAGATCATAGGCGATCGCGGAAACCGGATCGCGCGTGCCGGTCAGCCGGTCGACGGCGCGGTCGAGCATAAGAGCGAGCCGGTGCTGCCTGGGCGAGCGTCCGGTCGTAGCGCGGAAGAGGGCATGGAACTGGCTTTGGCCGAGGCCGGCCTCGCGCGCCATCGCGGCCACGCCGCCATCGGCCAGAGAGAGCACCGCCGCGATACGCGCATCGGCACGTGGCGCGGGCGCCGACGGCTTGACGAGCCGAAGACCGGTCAGCGCCAGGCTTGCCGCATCCTGGGCGCGGCGCCCGTCGGTGGCGACCTCTTCACTGAGCAGACTGAACAGCCGCCACAGAAACGGGTCGACCGGTGTGACGATGGCCGAGGGCAGATCGCCGGCGATGTCGCCGCGCTCGACATCGAGCACCATGAGACGGCAGTCCGCGCTCGGCACGAAATCATGCTCGTGACCCTCGGGGATGACGGCGATGCGGTGGCTCGACACGACATCGCTTTTGCCTTCGATGTCGAGCCGCATGGCGCCCCGCATCGGGAAGAGGACCTGGACGAAGTCATGGGCGTGGCGGCCACCGCCTTTATATTGCCGGATCTCGAGCTGGGCGGACATGAGCGAGCTCTCCTCTTACCAATAGGCGGCGATGCCCTGGACGCCTGACAATACGGCCAGGCCGGCGAGCAGCACCAGCACCCATTTGCGGAAGACCTGCGGATCGGCGTTCTTGAAGCTTCGGGCGCCGACCCAGATCCCGATGACGAGCGCGGGCAGGAAGATAAGCGCCAAAGTGACGGAATTCCAGCCGATCAGGGCCTCGCGGCTCATGAAGGCGAGGCCGATGAGATCGGTCATCAGGAAGAAGGCGATGAGCGAGGCGCGGCCCGCGACATTGCCGGCGGGGGAAGCGAAATAGAACAGGATCACCGGCGGTCCGCCAATGCCGAAGGCGCCGTTGAACAATCCCGAGGCGATGCCGACGCCGCCCGAAGCCGCCGTGCCGGGCATGGCTTTCAGGACAAAGCCCCGTCCCATCAAAAGCGTGACGACGAGGACGAAGATGGCAAGGGCGATCTGCATCGGCGGTGCGGGCACATTGGCAAGGAGCCAGACGCCGAGCGGCGTGCCGATGATGCAGCCGATGATGAGCGGCGCCAGCGAGCGCCAATGGATGTCCTTCCAGATGCCGGGCAGGAGATGCAGGCTGGCGGCGATCTCGAGCATGAAAACCGCCGGGATGAAGGTCTGCGGCGGCATCAGCAGCGACAGCGAGGTGATGACGAGAAGCGAAAAGCCGAATCCCGAATAGCCGCGCACGATGGCGGCCAGGAAGACGAACAGCGAGCCTAGCCCAAGAGTCAAAAGTGACATTGGCGCTTTTCTTGATTCAGTATCCCGCAAAGCAGCGGTCGAGCGCTTCCTCGACCCAGGCGACATCCTCGAGCTTGATGCACATCGGCGGCACCATGCGCAAGATGTTGCGGTTAGCGCCGGACTTCGAGACGACGATGCCATTCTCGCGCGTCTTCTCGAAGATCTCCGCCGTCTCCTTGGTCGCCGGCGTCTTGCTGCGCCGGTCGCTGACGAGCTCCACGGCCAGCATCAGCCCGTGCGAGCGCACCTCGCCGATGATCTCGTATTTCTGGTGCAGGCGGTCGAGCACGGCTCTCAGCGCCGCGCCCACGGTCTTGGAATTCTGCTGCAGCTTCTCGTCGTCGATCACCTTGAGCACCGCGCGCCCGGCCGCGCAGGCCATCGGGCTCGCGCCATAGGTGTTGAAGAAGAACTTCTTGGCCAGGACCTCGGCGACGTCGCGGCGCGCCACCACGGCGCCGAGCGGGAAGCCATTGCCGATGCCCTTCGCCATCACCACGATTTCGGGCAGCACGTCGTGATGCTCGAAGCCCCAGAAATTATCCCCGGTGCGGCCGAAGCCCGACTGCACCTCATCGACGATGAGGACGCCGCCGGCGTCTCGCACCTTCTTCGTCGCCGCCTTGAGATAGCCCTTCGGCAATTCGACGATGCCGCCATAACCCTGGATCGGCTCGACGATGAAGCCGGCGAGCGTGCCCGGCGTGGCGAACTGGATGGTGCGGTCGATCTCGGCCAGATAGGCGTCGGTGTCGTCGCCGAAGATGCCGCGATAGGGATCGGGATTGGCGATGTGGTGGACACCGCCGAGGAGGGGCACATTGTGGCGGAAGCCCGAGATGCCGGTCAGCGACTGGGCGCCGATGGTGGCGCCGTGATAGGCATTGCGCAGCGCCAGCATGTCGATATTGCCGGTGAAGCTCTGCGCCATGATGAGGGCGAGGTCGATCGCCTCGGTGCCGCTATTGGTGAAATGGACCACCCAGTCCTGGCCCTTGGGCATGCGGGCGGCCAATTCCTCGGCGAAGTGCGCCGGCACCGGGTGATAGAACATGGTGGTGCAGTGCTGGAGCTGGCGGATCTGCTCCTCGACCGCCCGGGTGACGGTCGGATGGGCATGGCCGACCGAGATGCAGACATTCATGCCGAGCAAATCGAGATATTTCCGGCCGGCCTCGTCCCACAGATATTGGCGCTCGCCGCGCGCAAAGATCAAAGGCGTCTTATAAGGAACGAAAGCCCGCTGCGAGGCGGCGTAGAACTTGTCGCGGCGCCCGATGATCGCCTCGGTCGACCAGTCGATATCGAGATCCGCCATGCGTCACTCCTGTCCAGTTTCTGTTTCGCTCCGGGCAGTCTTTCAGATTCAGGAGATGACGCTAGCACCAATTCAGAAATAGAAACGGGGCCATACGGCCCCGCCTCTGGCATTGCCCTTACGGAAATTGTGATCAGTTCGTCGTGGCGAGGGTGCGCTCGGGTTCGATCAGGCCGATGAGGGCACCGGCCGAATCGGCCACCACGGCCAGCTTGCCGACGCCCGGCACAATGGCGGAGGACCGCATGACCTCGCCGCCTTCGCGCAACGTGTCCTGCTCGGCCTTCTCGATATCGGAGACACTGAGATAGGTCATCCAATGCGAGGGAATGTCGGAGAATTGCGGGGAGGTCAGCTCGAAGATGGCGCCGACCGGCTTGTTGTCCTTGCGGGCGATCCAGTAATTGCCGCCTTCGGGAAGGGCGGTCTCGTCAAATTTCCACCCAAGGGTCCGACCATAGAAGGCCAAAGCGATTTCAGGCTCCCAGGTATTGAGTTCGTGCCACCAAGCGGGCTGGGCCAGCATCATCGATTATTCTCCCTCTCGAATGTCTGGTTTCGCCGTCCGAGAGTGATCATGGTGGGGGGAAGGGGCGAGGATATGGCGCGATTGAGGCAATGTCGCGCCTGGGTTGATTCTCCACAACTTCGCGCCCGGCGCCCGAATCGTCATGCCGTGGACGGCCGACGACGGGCATTCCGGGGCATTCCAGTGGTGGGAAACGGCCGGAATCGCAACCTTCGGGCGAGTTCTGTAGGCCCGGACGCCGTTTCAAGCCCTGTCGGGTCCGGAAACTGCGTCATCTTAGCGAAATTATCTTGCTTCGAGGGGTTGACGGGGTGGGGGTACGCCAGTATGTTCCGCTCGTTTTCAGGTGGCAGGCAGTAGGCGCTTCACGCTCCTAAACGCTGGCGGAAAACACACTTTGAACATTCAAGGTCAAGACCACAAGCCCTGCTGGCTGTGGTCCTCTGGTTTTGAGGCGTTGTGCACCTTCATGAGCCGGGTGCATCAGCGCTTTTGGTCATGTGCGATGTGAACCATCGCTCGGGTTCAGATAGTTTTGCGAAGGTAGAGACAAGGCCCTATGCCGACGATCAACCAGCTCATCCGCAAGCCGCGCTCCGCGCCCACGTTCCGGAGCAAGGTGCCAGCGATGCAGGCATGCCCGCAGAAGCGCGGTGTGTGCACGCGCGTCTACACGACCACGCCGAAGAAGCCGAATTCGGCTCTCCGCAAGGTGGCCCGTGTCCGTCTCACCAACGGCTTCGAAGTCACGAGCTACATTCCGGGCGAAGGCCATAATCTGCAGGAACACTCAGTCGTCATGATCCGTGGCGGCCGTGTGAAGGACCTCCCGGGTGTGCGTTATCACATCATTCGCGGCGTGCTCGATACCCAGGGTGTCGTGAAGCGCCGTCAGCGCCGGTCGAAGTACGGCGCCAAGCGTCCTAAGTAAGGGGAGATCAGAGCCATGTCGCGCCGTCACCGCGCAGATAAAAGAGAGATCAACCCGGATCCGAAGTTCGGCGATCTCATCGTATCCAAGTTCATGAACAACTTGATGTATGAAGGCAAGAAGTCGGTCGCCGAGTCGATCGTCTACGGCGCCTTCGACAAGATCCACGTCAAGACCAAGCAGGATCCGCTCGGCGTCTTCCATCAGGCGCTCGACAATGTCAGCCCCGCGATCGAAGTGCGCTCGCGGCGCGTCGGCGGCGCCACCTACCAGGTGCCGGTCGAAGTCCGCACCGAGCGCCGTCAGGCCCTGGCGATCCGCTGGATCATCATCGCCGCCCGCGCCCGCAACGAGAACACCATGATCGATCGCCTGTCGGGCGAACTCATGGACGCCGCAAACAACCGCGGCACCGCCGTCAAGAAACGCGAAGACACCCATCGCATGGCTGAAGCGAACCGCGCCTTTTCGCACTATCGCTGGTAGCCCTGAGGAACTGAGATCATGCCCCGCACGCACGCCATCGAAGACTATCGCAATTTCGGCATCATGGCCCACATCGATGCCGGAAAGACGACGACGTCCGAGCGTATCCTTTACTACTCCGGCAAGAGCCACAAGATCGGCGAAGTCCATGACGGCGCCGCGACCATGGACTTCATGGAGCAGGAGCAGGAGCGCGGCATCACCATCACGTCGGCCGCCACGACCACCTACTGGAACGGCAAGCGCCTCAACATCATCGACACGCCCGGCCACGTCGACTTCACCATCGAAGTCGAGCGTTCGCTGCGCGTCCTCGACGGCGCCGTATGCGTGCTCGACTCGAACCAGGGCGTCGAGCCCCAGACCGAGACCGTTTGGCGCCAGGGCGACAAGTACAACGTGCCGCGCATCGTGTTCTGCAACAAGATGGACAAGACCGGCGCGTCCTTCGAGCAGTGCATCAAGGACATCAAGGAACGTCTCGGCGCCAAGCCGGTTCCGATCCAGCTGCCGATCGGTGCTGAATCCAATTTCAAGGGCATCATCGATCTCGTCCGCATGAAGGCGGTGATCTGGGAAGAAGAATCCCTCGGCGCCAAGTTCAATGACGCGGAAATCCCGGACGACCTCAAGGACGCTGCTGAGACCGCGCGCGCCGAAATGATCGAAGCCTGCGCCGAGCTCGACGAGCAGGCGACCGAGGACTTCCTCAACGGCAAAGAAATCTCCAACGAGACCATCAAGAAGCTGCTGCGCAAAGCGGTCGTCACCGGCGCCTTCTTCCCGGTGCTGTGCGGCTCGGCCTTCAAGAACAAGGGCGTTCAGCCGCTTCTCGACGCGGTCGTCGACTATCTGCCGTCGCCGCTCGATCGCCCGGCGATCAAGGGCATCGACGTCAAGACCGGCGAAGAGACGGTGCGCAAGTCTTCCGACTCGGAGCCGCTGTCGCTTCTCGCCTTCAAGCTGATGGACGACCAGTACGGCATCCTGACCTTCTGCCGTCTCTATTCGGGCTCCCTGACGAAGGGCACCTCGCTTCTCAATTCGACCCGCGAGAAGACCGAGCGCGTCGGCCGCATGGTTCTCATGCATGCCAATATGCGCGAAGAAATCTCGGAGGCCTTTGCCGGCGATATCGTCGCCCTGGTCGGCCTCAAGGACACCCGCACCGGCGACACGCTGTGCGATCCCAACAAGGCGGTGATCCTCGAAAAGATGGATTTCCCGGATCCGGTCATCGACATGTCGATCGAGCCCAAGACCAAGGCCGATCAGGAAAAGATGGCGATCGCGCTGTACAAGCTGGCGGCCGAAGATCCTTCCTTCCGCGTTTCGACCGACAGCGAGTCCGGCCAGACCATCATCAAGGGCATGGGCGAGCTTCATCTCGACATCAAGGTCGACATCCTGAAGCGCACCCACAAGGTCGAAGTGACCGTCGGCGCGCCGCAGGTCGCCTATCGCGAGACGATCACCCGCGCGGCGGAAGTCGATTACACCCATAAGAAGCAGACCGGCGGTACCGGCCAGTTCGCCCGCGTCATCCTCGAGATCGAGCCCAATGAAAAGGGCGCCGGTTACGAGTTCGAGTCCAAGGTCGTCGGCGGCACGGTTCCGAAGGAATTCATCCCCGGCGTCGAAAAGGGCATCAACTCGGTCATGTCTTCTGGCGTGGTCGCCGGCTTCCCGGTGCTCGACGTCAAGGTCTCGCTGACCGACGGCGCCTATCATGAAGTCGACTCTTCGGCGATCGCCTTCGAAATCGCGGCGCGTGCCGCGATGCGGGAAGGCCTGCAGAAGGCCGGTTCGGTTCTGCTCGAGCCGATCATGAAAGTCGAAGTCACCACCCCTGAGGATTATCTCGGCGGCGTGATCGGCGATCTCAATTCGCGTCGTGGCCAGATCATCGGCACCGGCAACCGCGGCAACGCGCAGATCGTCAATGCGATGGTGCCGCTCGCCAATATGTTCGGCTACGTCAACAACCTGCGCTCGATGAGCCAGGGACGCGCCAGCTACACGATGCAGTTCGACCACTATGAGCAGGTGCCGACGGCAGTTGCTCAGGAAGTCCAGAAGAAATTCGCTTAACAGTTTAAGACCAAAGACGGAGTAGTCCGATGGGCAAAGAGAAATTCAACCGCGACAAGCCGCACTGCAATATTGGCACGATCGGCCATGTCGATCATGGCAAGACGTCATTGACGGCTGCGATCACGAAGGT
>NZ_JAENHL010000006.1 GCF_016595235.1 Taklimakanibacter albus
GCATAGGAGCTGCTGGAGGCGAAGACGGCCGAGACGAGGGCCGACCCGACATCGGCGCCGAGCAGCACCGCCAGACCGATGGAGGTGCCGATGGCGCCGCCGGCAGCGAGGCCGGCAACGATGAGGGCCATGGCGGTGGCGCTGCCGAGCGTCGCCGTCGCCATGGCGCCCGCCAGGAAGGCCGAGATATTGTTGCCGAGGCGCTGCTGGATGAAATGCTTCAGCCGGTCGCCCCAGCCGCGCATGATGCCGGTGCGCACCATACGCACGCCCCACAGCAGCATCGCTATGCCGCCCAGAAGCTCGATGATCACGGTCGTGCCGGCGGTCATCCGTCGATGCCCATGAAGATGACGTCCTCCCCACCCGGCGCTGAGACCACCGGTCGGGAGGAGTCATGCGCTCTGGCGCTGGACCTCACCATCGGGTCCGAGGGGGAGGGGACCGTCACCGCGCTTCTCCCGCTGAAAAGATTTGCGGGCCAGAGCGAAGAGGAGCGGAAACCGCGATCAGGCTGGCCAGGGCAGGGACCAGGTTTTCACATTGGTGTAGAATTTCATCGCCTCCAGGACACCCTCTTTGATGCCATTGCCGGAGTCCTTGATGCCGCCAAAGGGCGACATTTCGATACGATAGCCCGGCACTTCCCAGATATTCACGGTGCCTACATTGAGTCCTTCGACGAAACGGGTGATGCGGTCAAGCCGGTTGGTGCACACGCCGGAGGACAGTCCGAAGGAGGTCGAGTTGGAGATGCGCATCACTGCTTCGTCGTCATTGGGAACCCGCACGATCGGAATGATCGGCCCGAAGGTTTCCTCGAAGACGAGCTCGGATTCATGCGGCACATGGTCGAGCGTGATCGGCGGCAGGAGTGCTCCCTGACGGCCCGGATTGTAGAGCACCTTCGCACCCTGTTCGGCCGCCAGATGGACGCGTTTCTCGAACAGGGCCGCGGCCTCCGCATGGACGACGGTGCCAAGATCAGTCTCGGGCGCCATCGGGTCGCCGAACTTGATCTTCTTCGCCTTCTCCAGCACCAGAGCCGAGAATTTGTCGGCGACACGTTCCTGCACCAAGATGCGCTTCACCGCGGTGCAGCGCTGGCCGGAATTGCGGGTGGCGCCCTGGACGGCGAGCTCGGCCGCCTTGTCGAGATCGGAATCGGAGAGATCGTCGAGCACGATCAGCGGGTCGTTGCCGCCGAGTTCCAGCGCCGCGCGCCGGTAGCCGGCCTTGCCGGCGATGATCTTGCCGACCCGGACACCGCCGGTGAAGGTGATGATGTCGATATTGTCGTTGGTCACCATTTCGTCGCCGATGTCTTTCGGCCAGCCGGTGACGACCTGGAACATTTCGGGCGGCAGGCCCGCTTCATAGAGGATATCCACGAGGGCGATCGCGGTCAGCGGCGTGAGCTCGGTCGGCTTGCACACGACGCAATTATTGGTGGCGATGGCCGGTGCCACCTTGTGCGAGACCATGTTGAGTGGGTGGTTGAAGGGGGTGATCGCCGAGATCACGCCCACCGGCTCGCGTTTGGTGAAGATCTTGCGCGCTTTGCCTTGCGGAGTGAGGTCGCAGGAGAAGATCTGCCCGTCATCGAGAATGGCGAGCTGGCCGGCGAGCGAATAGACGTCATAGGCCCGCCCGCATTCATAGAGCGAGTCCTTCTTGGACAGGCCGAGCTCGAGCGTGATGAGGTCGGAGAGCTGGTCGCGCCGGTCGCGGAGGAGCTCGGCGGTGCGGAACAGAATCTGCTGGCGCTCATAGCGGGTGAGCTTCGGCTTGAACGCCTTGGCGATGGCGAAGGCCTTGGCCGCATGTTCGGCGCGTCCCGCCGGCACCGTGCCGATGATCTCGTTCGTATAGGGATAGTGGACCGGAACCACATCGTCGGTTTCGACGCGTTTGCCGCCGATCCGCATGGCTTCCTTGATGACGGCACGTGTGGGCGTGATCTTGTTCATCTGAATGACTTTCGCTTATGCCGCCGCGTCTTGCCGGGCCGCGATGTGATTGCAGCCGATGGCGAAGGCGTCGAAATTGCGCAACGTGCCGGCAAGCCCTTGCGTCTTGCGGTTGACGATGATCGGGATCTCCTGCTCGGAGAGTCCGCCATGCGAGCGCAGCGGCTCGGTGAGGCCCGACAGATCATGCTTGTCGCGGCTGGTGCCGATCACCTTGCTGTGTTTCTCGCCGCCCGACACGATGATGAGGTCGCCCATGCGATCTTCCGGCAGCTCGAAGCGGGCGCAGCCTTCCGGACGGCCGAGCACCACATCGATGCCGGGCTGGCGGGCGATGAAGGCAAGCGCCTCCTGGGGTGTAGGCCCATAAAGATAGACGGTGGCGAAGGAGCCGAGCGCCCCGTGATGGACGACATAAGGATCGGTGATCGGCAGGATCACCTTGGTCTTGCCCGCACCGAACTTCTCATCGAGCACATCCTGCAGGAAGACCACGTCCGGCTCACCATTGGCCAGATGTTTGTCCTTCATGCCATGGTCGGCGACGATCACCACGATGGCGCCCTGGGCGTCGAGCTCGCCCAGATAGCGGTCCATCATCGCGTAGAAATCGTTGGCTTTGGCGGCGCCCGGCGCGTGCTTGTGCTGGACGTAATCGGTGGTCGACAGATACATGAGGTCGGGCTTCATGGACGCCAGGAGCTTGACGCCCGCCGCGAACACGAATTCCGACAACTCGGCCGAGTAGACATCCGGAACGGGGAGGCCGGTGAGCCGACGCGCATCCTCGATGCCGTTGTCGGGGAGGGTCGCCTTGTCGGCCCTCTCGGAGGAGAAGCAGATAGCGCTGCCGTCGAAGGCAAGGCCCTTTCCGAGAAGGAGGCGCAATTTGTCCTTGGCCGTCACCACCGCGACCTTGGCGCCGGCCTTCTGGAAGGCGGCGAAGATGGTCGGCGCCCTGAGCCATTTGGGATCGTTCATCATCACTTCACGGCCCGTCTCGGGGTCGATGAGATAGTTGCCGCAGATGCCATGGACGGCGGGTGGCCGGCCGGTGACGATCGAGAGATTGTTGGGGTTGGTGAAGCTCGGCATGGCCGAGAGGCCGAGGCGATTCTCACCCTTGCCGATCATCCGGTCGAGGTTAGGCATGAGGCCTTTGGCGCGGGCCTCTTCCATGTAAGCGGGCTCACTGCCGTCGCAGCAGACGACCACTAAGGGCGCTTCCGGCCAGGCATAGGTCCGGCCGTTGACGGAAACGGATTTTTGATTCTGGATCATGAGGTTGGCTCGTTTTCCGGACTCTATTTCTTAAGATTCTAACGGATGCATGTCGGTGACCTTCATCTCGGCGAAGACCTCGCGGATGGCGGTCAGCGCGCCGCGGATCACCGCCTCGTCGATCTGCCCGATCGTGCCGATGCGGAAGCTCGGCCTTTTGGTGAGCTTGCCCGGATAGATCGCATAGCCGCGCTGCCGCAGCGCCTCATAGAAAGTATCGAAATGGAAGTTGGGGTCGCGCGGCGTGAGGAAGGTCTGGATGATCGGACCCGCCTCGTCGTCGCTGAGCAGCGTCTCGATGCCCATCTCGCGCATGCCCTTAACCAGCACCTCGGCATTGTGCTTGTAGCGCGCCGAGCGGGCGGGGAGGCCGCCGGCATGGGCATATTCCTGCAGCGCCTGCTGGAAGGCGACGAGTGCGTGGGTAGGCGGCGTGAAGCGGAACTGACCGGTCTTCTCGAGCACCGTCCACTGCTCATAGAGATCGAGCACCGTCGAATGGCAACGGCCTTCGCTCTCTTCGAGAAGCGAGCGCTTGGCCAGCACATAGGAGAAGCCCGGCACGCCCTCGATGCATTTGTTGGATGAGGACACCATCACGTCGATGTTCCAGGCGGTCATGTCGATGGGAATGGCGCCGAAGGAGGACATGGCGTCGACCATGATGGTGAGCGCCCGGCCCTGGACGGCTTTGCAGATCGCCTCGATGGGATTGATGATGCCGGACGTGGTCTCGCAATGGATGATCCACAGATGGCTGATGGTGCGGTCGGCATTGAGCGCCGCGACGATGTCTTCCGGCGTCGGCGCCTCGCTGTCGCCCTTGTCGAGGGTAACCACCGGCCGGCCGAGCCGGTTGAGGATCTTCGCCGCCCGCTCGCCATAGGCGCCGTTGCAGACGACGAGCGTCTTGTAGCGCTTGGCCGGGCAGAAGCTGCCGAGCGCCGCTTCGATGGCGAAGGTCCCGGAGCCCTGCATGATCACGCATTCATAATTCGGGCCGCAATGGGCGAGATCGAGCAGGGAGGCACGGATGCGCTTGACGATTTCGCGGAACTCGATGTCGCGCGAGCCGTAATCGGCGAGCATCGCGATCTTCACGCCGCGCGAGGTGGTGAGAGGGCCCGGCGTGAGGAGAAAGGGCATGTCCTCCTGGCCCTCGGGGCCGTTGAAGGTGGGGATGAAGGAGGCGGCAAGAGCGGTGGCGACGGTCATGGACGGGGCCTCGAGGAAGGGGGTGATTGCCTGTGTGTCCATCTCGCGCTTCACCCATACATAAGTCAAATCGTAAGATCATATATTGAATATAAGTTTGACTGATGTAAGAATATGGCCATGCGATATGCCCAGCTGAAGGCCTTTCACGCGGTTGCGGCGAATGGCGGCTTCTCCAAAGCCGCCGAGCGGCTGGCTTTGACCCAGCCCGCCATTTCCGATCACATCCGCAAGCTTGAGGACGCCTATGGCTCAGAGCTGTTCCTGCGCCGGCGCGGCGGTGTCGAGCTGACCGCTTTCGCCCGCAAGCTTTTCGCCGTGACCGAGCGGATGTTCGAGGCCGAAACCGAGGCGCTGGAGCTCCTGTCGCGCGCCAAAGGGCTGGAAGAGGGGTTGTTGAGCATTGGCGCCGATGCGGCGACCCATGTCCTGCCGCTCATCCGCCGCTTCCGCGAACGCTACCCCAAGATCCAGGTCCGCCTCGTCGCCGGCAATTCGGCGCAACTGCTCGCCAGGCTCGACCGTTTCGAGATCGATTTCGCCGTCATCGCCGAGGCGCCGCCGCAGCAGGACTATCATGCCCGGCTCCTGCGCGAAGACGATATCCAGGCCTTCAGCGCCGCGACCCATCCCTTCGCCAGGCGTCAGGAAATTTCGCTCGCCGACTTCGTGGCTCAGCCGGTGGTCTTGCGCGAAGAGGGCTCCGCCACCAGAGGCCTTCTCCTCGCCGAGATCGCCAGCCGCGCGCTGGTGCTGACCAATGTCATGGAAATCGAAAGCCGGGAGGCGGCGCGCGAGGCGGTGGCGAGCGGCATGGGCATCGGCGTCATATCGAGCGCCGAAATCGTGCCGGATGCCCGCCTCCATATGCTGCGCTTCAGCGACTGGCAGGCGCGGATGAGCGAATGGCTGGTCTGCCTTACCGCCCGCGCTGATCTTCATATCATCCGCGCCGTGCTCGGGCTCTTACGCCGGTAGCGCCTGCCATTGCGTCAATTCTCAACAAGTTGAGATGTGACTTCACGCCCGATTGGTATAGAGTGAACACATGGTTCAGAAATTCATCGCGGCCTGCATTCAGAACTGCGCGACGCCTGATGTGGAAGCCGACATCGCCATCTTGGCCAAGCTGGTCGACAAGGCCGGCGCCGCGGGCGCGTCTTTCATCGCGCTTCCCGAATATTGCGCCGGACTCGATACCAAGAACGGCATGCTGCATCCCTTCGCCGTGCCGGAAAGCGATCACCCGGTCCTGCCGGCGATGGCGGCCCTCGCCAAGGCGTACAAGGCCTGGATTCTCGTCGGCTCGATCGGCATCAAGGCCGCCGACGGGCGCATCTTCAATCGCAGCTACATGCTGGCGCCCGATGGTGCCATCGCGGCGCGCTACGACAAGATCCATATGTTCGACGTCGATCTGGGCGACGGCCATTCCTATCGCGAGTCCGCCACCATCATGCCGGGCTCGGAAGCGGTGCTTTCGCCGTGCGTCGGTGGACCGGTCGGCCTGTCGATCTGCTACGATCTGCGCTTCGCCGCGCTCTACCGCACGCTGGCCAAAGCCGGCGCCCAGATGCTGGCAGTGCCGGCGGCCTTCACCCGCATCACCGGCGAGGCGCATTGGCACATTCTCAACCGTGCCCGCGCCATCGAGAACGGCGCTTACGTGATCGCGCCCTGTCAATATGGCACGCTCGCCGGCGGCTCCGAATGCTACGGCCACTCTTTGATCATCGACCCCTGGGGCCGCGTTCTGGCCGATGGCGGCGACAGTGAAGGCGTGATCACCGCCGAGATCGATCTCGCCGAAGTGGCGAAGACGCGCGGCCGCATCCCGTCGCTCACCCATGACCGGCCCTTCGCGATCGAGATGGTCGTGCCGGCGGTGGCGGCCGAATAAAAGAACCTAGTTGCCGTGCGCGGCGACGACTTCCGCGACATTGTTGCGATGCACCGCCTCATAGGGTGCGAAGTAGTTCACCCATTTGGCCTGAAGCGGCCCGGCGATGAGCGCTTCGAGTTTCTCTTCACGTAATTCGGGTTCGGCCACGCAGCGCTTCAGCATGCGGATATACTGCTGGGTGGCGCGGATCAGGGGCTTCTCATAGCCACCCGCCGAGATGACCAGCGGGTCGCCGTGATTGGGCAGGATGCGCGAGACGTTCCAGCCCCACAGGCGGTCGAGCTCGGCCAAATGCGTGTCGAGCGCCCGCGGCTCGGCCACATAGGTGACCGTGTCCTCCAGCGTGTCGCCGGCGAAGAGCAGCCCCAGCTCCTCAATATGTAAAAGTGTGGCGTCGTCGCTATGAATATTCGCGTGATGAAGATCGACATCGAGCCGGCCGACTTCGAGCTTGAGATGTTTTTCAAAGATGGTCTTCGGCAGGACGAGCGGTTTGATCGCGGGTTGCCCATGATAGGTGCCGGCCTCGATCCCGGCGCGGTTCTTCTCGAGATGGCGAAGCGTCAGCTCCTGCGCGATGATCTCGCAATCGGCGAAGGCCTCATTGCCGGCGACATGATCGAGATGGTGATGGCTCAGCACGACGCGGATGCGCTTCACGCCCAAGCGATCGAGGAAGGTCCTGATCTTGCGCGCATGGGCGGGCGAAAGATGCGTGTCATAGACAAGGGCGTCATCCTCGTCGACGAGCACGTAGCTCGCCGTGCCGAGCGCGAAGCCGCCATCGTCGAGCCAATTCTCCGTTTCCGCATGGAGCCGGACATCGGGAATGCGCCCGTCATAAAAGGCATAGACGAAGGGAAAGGGTTTCAGGACGCGCAGATGCGCGACGGGATTCTGTTCGATCATGGAGCCTTGCGAATCTGGTTGCCTCAAACCGAAGCTTTGGTCGTTTCCAGTTCGTCATAGGCCTTTTGGATACGGATGAACATGGCGTTCATATAGTCGCCGACTTCCTTCGGCACATCCTTGCTGGCGAGCTTGTCGGGATGATAGAGCCGCGCCTTGGCGAGATAGGCGGCGCGCACTTCGCCCGCATTGGAGCCGCGGTCGATACCGAGCGTATGATAGGGATCGAAGGCGGCCGGGCTGACGGTGCGCCGATAGAGATGGTCGGTGCGCGGCAGGTCGAGCGCCGCGATCATCGCGATGGACCGCTTGGCGACCATCGTCAGCGTGTTGTCGCGCTTCTCGAAATCGATGAACTGGTCCGGATTGTTCAGGAGATCGCGCAGCTTCTGCGCCGTTGCCAGGAAGACATGGCCGTTCAGAACTTCGCCCGTGCTGAGCGTCAGCGTGACCGCGACGCGCTGGCGTTCTGTTTCATTTGATCCGAACATCGGCGGCGATTCCCAGGCATTTTCAATGCCGTGAGATTGCCCGACCAGCGCCTAGGGAACTATTATAATTGTCGTTAAAATTTAATCGGTTTGGTTTACGCCGCCGCCATCCGGCCTTGCCTCATATAGCCGTCGACCCATGCGGTGCGGTAGCCATCCTCTTGCCAGAGCACGGGAAAATAGCTTTCGTCCATGTCGGTCGAATGCGCCTTCTTGTAGCGCGAGTAAATATAGCTGATTTCGCTCGGATGAAATTTTGCTGTGGACGAGATGCAATGAGCGATGACCGAGCGGCGCGGGTTGGTTCCCTTGTTGTCGCGTGAGCCATGCCAGGTGCGGCCATGGTGGAACACCGCGGTGCCGGCCGGCACCTCGATCGGCACGATCTCGTAGTTGTCTATGCCCGCCGCTGCCGCCGCGGGCTTGAGATCGGCCAGCGGGTCGTCGGGGGCGTGGAACTGCTTGATCGGCGGCGAGATCGGCCAGCGATGCGAGCCGCGCACATGTTCGATCGTTCCCTGAAACGCCTTGGTGTCGTCGAGCGTGATCCAGCAGGTCATCATTTCGCCGGGCTCGATCCATCCATTGTACGAATCATCCTGGTGGAAGCCGAGCGGCTTGCCGCCCGGCGGCTTCCAGATGACATTGTCCTGCCCGATGCGGGCACCCGGCCACCCGCGCAGCCTGGCGCAGGCCTCGCCGACATCGGAACGCAGCACGATCGACGCGATGGTGAGGTCGGATTTCCAGCCGTTGCAGATCTGCCGGGTGAGGTCTTCGCGGTCGCGGCCGAACCGCCAGTTCCATTCGTCGGGATAAAGCCCGGTCTCGAACTTGCCTGAGAACAAGGGCTCGAAGCGCAACCGTGCTTTGGCGATCTGATCTTCATTGAGGGCGCCCTCGACGGCGACGAAGCCGTCTCGGGAGAAATCATCGAGATGCTTCTGAGTGATGGCGATCATGGAAACCTCACTTGAATGCGGAGAGGGCGGCGATCCCGGAGAAGGTGGCGGCTATTCCAAGCCAGCGAAGATAGGCGATTTTCTCGTGCAGGAAAATCCAGGCGAGGACGATCGTGATGGCGCCCGAAGCCGTGGCGCAGACATTGGCGAGCTCGGGCTGGGCGCTCTTGCCGGCGGCGAAGAGCAGCGTGATGGCGAAGACGTCGAGCAGCCCCATTGCCGCGAGCACCGGCAGATAGGGTATTTGCGGCCGGATCGGCGCCGGCCGGGCGAGCACCAGCGGCAGCATGATCGCGGCACCGGCGAGGCGCGAGATCCAGACCGACTGGATTTCGTCGAAGAGAAGAGCCGATTTTTGACCGGCGAAAACGCCGACGACGAAAGTCAGATGGGCGAGGATGGCGAAAGTGATGGTGCGCCGCCAGCGCCCAGGTGTCTCCTCGAGCGCGGCGGATCCGGTCTCGCTCTCGCCGCAGGCGACGAGGAACGCGCCGATGAGGATGAGAGCGACAAAAGCGAGCTGCGTCAGGCTCGGGATACTGCCGAGGAAAGCGCCAAGGAGGACGCTGGTCGCCGGATAGGACATGGCCACCGGCACGGCGAGCGAGATAGGCCCCGAGGTGATCGCCGTGAACAGGAATAACGTGGCAAGGGCTACCCCGATGCCGGCGACGACCGGCCACCAGACATCACCGCGCAGCAGGGTAGGCAACTCGCCAAAAGCCAGCAGCCAGAGACTGATCAGCACGAGGCCGAACAGCGTAACGGCCGCGGTGACCGGCAGCGGGCCGATGCGGCGGCCGGTCTTGCCGGCAAGAAAGTCGAGCATTCCCCAGCACAAGGCCGCTGCTGTGCCGAGAAACACAGGATTCATCTTAACGCCCGCTTGTCATGGGTCTGATTGCCGTCGTCAGATGCTGTCGGCGCCGACCAGATCCTGGCGCGCCGTTTCGAGATGCCTGGCGATGAGGTCGGCGGCGGTCGCGGGATCGCGCATCTTCAGCGCCTCGAAGATGGCGCGATGCTGCTGATTGTAGACGTCGATCTTCTCGTTCACCAGGATGATCTGCTTCATCTGCTCCCACTGCGCGTGATTCCGCACCGTGTTGATATGCTGATAGAGCCGGTAGAGCAGGGGATTGCGCGAGCAGCGCGCGATCGCCAGATGCAGCTCGGAATCGAGCTTGGTGAACAGATCCTGGTCGTTATTCGTCGCCTCGATGCGCAACAGGATGCTTTCGATCGCATCGAGATCGCGTGCCGAGGCATGCAGCGCCGCGAGCCGCGTCATCGACGGCTCGATGGCGATTCGGGCCTCGATGAGCTGCAGGGGAGAGATGAGATCGGTCACATCCGACATCGCGTCCTGCACGGGGCCCTGATAGCTGACGAAGGTGCCGGAGCCGACGCGGCGGACCACCAGGCCCTTCTGTTCGAGCTGGTCCAGCGCCTTGCGGATGGTCGAGCGCGCTGTGCCGAAGGCGACGGCGAGCTGGCGCTCGGGCGGCAGCTGATCGCCGTCGCTATAAACGCCGCTTTCAATCGCCCGCTTCAGCCGCGACGTGATCGAATTCGCCCCCCTGGTGGCGACGAGCTGCGGGTCCTCTCCCTCCGTTTCGAGGGGGCTCCGGGTCTTCAGCATTTCTTCTTGCAGTTCAGGGGTCATGGTCTCAATTGGTTGTAATTGGCAAAAATTGGTTTGCAATCGGTCTGAATTTGTGGATCATTATGCCAGAACCGTGGGTTTTGTCCCGAAAAAAGCAATCAAACCGGTTCAGCCCAATCCGCTGGGGAGTGGGTTCGCAGGAGGAAAACGCGCGTCATGGCAGTTCCGTCCGGTGTGAAATATGTGATCATCGGGGCCGGTATTCACGGTCTCTCCACCGCCTATCATCTGGCATTGAAGCTGAAAGAGACCGGCAAGGGGTCGGGCAAGGACATCCTGGTCCTCGACAAGACCTCGATCGCCGCCGGCGCCTCCGGCATCGCCTGCGGGGTGGTGCGCAACAATTATTACCAGCCGGCCATGCGCGAATTGATGGCGCATTCGGTGTCGGTCTGGGAGAGCGATCCCAAGGCCTATTCCTATCATGCCGTCGGCTACATGCAGATCTCGCCCGAGGTCATGCATCAGCAGGTCGGCACCATCTACGAGCAGCAGAAGTCCATCGGCTACACCTCGACCTTCATCGAAGGCGAGAAGGACTCGATGACTTATATGAAAGGCCTGTTCGACGACTGGCAGGCCAAGGGCATCACCTCCGTCCTGCATGAGAAGAAGGGCGGCTACGCCAACAACACCGCCTCGATCTACGGTCTCGCCTCCAAGGCCGAGGCCGAGGGCGTGCGCATCATGACCGGTGTCCAGGTCAATGGCTTCGAATTCGGCAGCAATTCACAGGCCGTGACGGGAGTCTTGACCAGCAAGGGCCGCATCGGCTGCGACTATGTCGTGGTCGGCGTGGGGCCGTGGGTCAACCAGATCTGGAACATGCTGGACCTGCCGCGCACCGTCTCGATCAAGGGCCGCGACGGCAAGATGCACGACAATGTGCGCATGTGGAAATACTGGTGCCTGGAGGAGGGAACGCTGGGCGTCGATCCCAATATGCACAAGACCAATGACGGCAAGATGCCGCCGGTCATCCATGTCGACACCGACGCGCCGCTTCATTCCGATGTCGACGGCCGCCTTCTCACCGACAAGCTCTGGGGCCTCTATTACAAGCCCGACTTCAATTTCGGCGGTGTCCAGGGCGGCGCGTCGCCCTACAAGGTCGAGGGCGAGCCCGACAAGATCGCCATCGATCCTTACGGCCCCGATTCGCCCGACTTCATCGTCGGCGATGATTTCATCGAGACCTGGTGCTCGATGCTGGCCCATTGCCAGAAGCGTTTCGAGGGCCAGATCGGCATCTATAAGAAGGACGAGAAATCCGGCGGCCTCGGCTGCTTCACGCCCGACAATTTCCCGGTCTTCGATGTCTTCCGCGACAATGTCTTCGTCATCGCGGATTCGAACCATGGCTACAAGATGATCGGCGTCGGCAAGCTCGCCGCCCAGGAGATCGTCGGCGAGAAATCGAAGCTTCTCGAGCCCTTCCGCTTCTCTCGTTATGCCGAGGGCAAGCTCCACCCCGTCTCCAACAGCCCCTTCCCCTGGAGTTGATCGACTGACAGTGCCTTAACCTGATCCAACCGGTTCTACCAAGTCGGGATACGCCCGGCGCAACCAAAGGACCGGACAAACAAGAGGAAACGCCACATGACAGATTATGAGAAATTCATAAAAACCGACGGTCGCGCCGAGATGATCAAACAGGTGCGCAAGAAGATCGACCAGCTCGGTATTGAATATCTCTACCTGCAGTTCGTCTCGATCACCGGCCGTATCATGGGCAAGGGCATCCCGGCCGATCACTGGGAGAACATCGCCAATGGCGGCTTCCAGCTCGTCTATGGCGCGACCGTCAACCTCTTCATGAACCGGCGCGGTGAATATCTGGGTTATGGCCCGGAAGCGGCCGAGCTCGTCGGCGTGCCCGAGCCCGAAACCTTCATGCAGCTGCCCTGGGACAAGCGGGTCGCCCGCATGTTCTGCACGCTGTTCCGCAACCGCGAGGAAAAGGAAAATCCAGGCGCCTATCTCACCTCGGATGGCCGCGGCAATCTCCGGCGCATCCACGACAAGTTCGAGAAGGATCATGGCCTGCGCATGCGTCACGGCACCGAGCCGGAGATGATGTGGCTCAGGAAGGACGAGAACGGCAACCCGAATGGCGGCTATTCCAATCCCTATTGCTATCATATCGACCAGTTCGAGAGCCTGCGCCCTGTCTATATGCGGGTGATCGAATATGGCCGGAAGATGGGCCTCGACATGATCCAGGGCGATCATGAGGATGCGCCCGGCCAGCTCGAACTGAACTTCAACTACGACGATGCGCTGCGCACCGCCGACCGTCTCACCACCTATCGCCAGATCTGCGCGCAGGTGGCGCGCGAGTTCAACATCATCGCCTGCTTCATGTGCAAGCCCTTCATGGGCGTGTCGGCCAATGGTTGCCACCACAACATCTCGCTGTGGAAGGGCGGCAAGGACGAGTTCAAGATACTCGGAAATGATGCGAAGAACCTCCCGGGCTTCGAGCACAACTACATGTATCGCCGCGGCGGCACGAATACGTTCATGCCGGAGACCTCCAACGCGCAGCTTCCGGGCAAGACCGGACTCTATGTCATCGGCGGCATCGTCAAGCATCTCGACGCGCTGACCGCCATCGGCTGCTCGACGGTCAACTCCTATCGCCGTCTGTGGGATACGGGCTTCTGGGCGCCGGTCTTCGCCGATTGGGGCTTCCAGAACCGCACCACGGGTCTGCGCGTTTCTGCACCTGGCCGCTTCGAATACCGCGCCGTCGACTCGATGGTGAACCCCTACATCATGGCGGGCGCTATCCTGAAGGCCGCCGACGATGGCATTCGCAACAAGATCGATCCCGGCAAGCCGGAAGAGCGCAACATCTACGCCGCGATGGAGGCCGGCAAGCAGGTTCGCCGCCTGCCGATGACCTTGGGCGATGCGCTCGAAGCCTTGAAGAAGGACGACGTCATCAAATCGGCGATGCCGGGCGAGATGCACCGTCTCTATGACGAGTATAAGCGCGACGAGTGGGAGCGTTTCCTCCACACCTCGACGCATTGGGATCTCGAAACTTATCTCAATTGCTTGCCGTGAATTCCTCCTGCGCCCTGCAGGGCGCGGGAACGAAAACCAAAGGAGATTAACATGTGTGGGATAGCAGGGCTCATCCACCGCAACGGATCGGGGAACATCGGTCAGGAAATGACCCAGATGCTCCAGTCGCTCAAGCATAGGGGACCCGACTCGACCGGCTACGCGATCTACGGCACCCCCGGGCGCAACGAATTTGTCATGCGCTTCAAGGTGGCCGAGCAGGAGGACATGGCGAAGGGCTTCGACATCCAGGATGAGGTCAAGCGCCGGCGCGCCAAGGTCGAGGAGCGTCTGGCGACGCTGGGCGTCCAGATCATCGACAAGGACGATGTCACCGACTACGCTTTTCGCTATCGCATCCAATATGACGGCGACATGAAGAAGCTCGCCGACTATGTCGAGGATGTCGAAGGTACCGAGATCCTGTCGATGGGCAATGCGCTCGAGCTCATCAAGGATCTGGGTGATGCGGCGCGGGTCGCGCAGCAATATGACCTGCGCAAGTTCAAGGGCACCCACGGCATCGGCCATACTCGCATGGCGACCGAGTCGGATGTCGATATCCGCTCCGCCCATCCTTATTGGGCCTATCCTTATAACGACATTGCCGTCGTTCATAACGGGCAGCTCACCAATTACTGGATGATGCGGCGCGAATTCGAGCGCCGCGGCCATCGCTTCATGTCGAACTGCGACTCGGAATTGCTCGCGGTCTATACCGCCTACAATCTCGAGCATGGCGCGACCTTGGAAGAGTCGCTGCGCCAGTCGATCCAGGATATCGACGGCGTCTTCACTTATCTCGTGTCGACCAAGGACTCGCTTGGCATGGCCAAGGACACCATGGCGGCGAAACCCATGGTTCTCTACGAAAGCGACGACCTCGTGGCGCTCGCTTCCGAGGAAGTGGCCATCCGCGCCGTCATTCCGCATGAGATCGACACTTGGGATCCCTATGATGAGGAGGTTCGCGTATGGCGGGCTTGACCACCACGAAACAGGCCCATGTCTCGCATGACCTGGGCATGCACACCGAAGCTTTGCGCGGCAAGACGCAGCAGCGCTTCTTCGATGTGACGCAGGAAGTCGGGGGTTACGGCTATCCGGACGCGCTCGATGTCGACTTCAACAAGCGCGCCGAGCTCGACTGCGAGAAGCTCGATACCAAGCAGATCAACAGCCAGCTGCGTGATCTCATGAAGCGCGGCTATGGCACGATCGTGCTGCAAAATCCGGGCTCCAAACATTCCATCGCGGTCGGCATCCTCAACCGGCTCAATCTCTATATCGAAGGTTCCTGCGGCTACTTCGCTCTAGGCTTGCTCGACGGGCCGAATGTGAAGGTCAAGGGCCGCGTCGGTTGGGCCTGCGGCGAGAACATGCTGTCCGGCACCATTCTCATCGAGAAGAATGCCGGCTCGCAATTCGGCGCGGCTTTGCGCGGTGGCGACATCGTCTGCAAAGGCTCTGTCGGTGCCCGCACCGGCATCGACCAGAAGGGCGGCAACATCATCGTCGGCGGCGATACGGGCTCGTTCACCGGCTTCATGATGCAGCGCGGCCGCATGGTGATCTGTGGCAATGCCGGCAAGAATCTCGGCGACTCCATGTATGACGGCACCATCTATCTGGGCGGCGAGGCGCGCAGCCTCGGCGTCGACGCGGTGCCGGGCGAGATCACCGACCTCGACCGCGAATGGCTGACCCGCAAGCTCAAAATGTACGGGCTCTATCCGAAGAAGGGCATCGGCCATTTCAAGAAGATCGTCGCCGGCAAGCAGCTGTGGAATTACGACAATCTCGAACCCGGCGAGAAGAAGCTGGTGCTCTAGGCCGTCTGTCATCCCGGCGAAAGCCGGGATCCATTGAATAAGAACACTCTGAGCGGTGCGTCCGCGCGGAATGGTGAATCATAGGTGAGGACCTGACATGGCTAAAAAAGCAGCCAAGAAAACCAAAGCGAAAGCGGCGCCGGTGAAGGCCAAGGCGAAACCCGCCGCCAAGGCGCTGGCCAAGACCAATGGCAAGAGCGCCGTCAAGCGCACCGCCACCGGGCTTGCCGCGTTGTCGCGGGCGCCGGCCGAGAGCAAGAAATATCTGCTCGGCTCGTCCAAGATCTTCACGCCGGAGGTCATGAACGACATCCACATCAAGTCCGAGCTTGGCCGCTACCGCATGCGCGGCTTCTCGCTGTTCAAGAAGATCCCGCATTGGGATGACCTCACCTTCCTGCCCGGCACGCTGACCCGCTTCGTGATCGAAGGCTATCGCGAGAAATGCGACACCAAGACGATCATCGGGCCGCGCGCCAAGCGCCCGATGGTGCTCGACATTCCGGTCTATGTTACCGGCATGTCCTTCGGTGCCTTGTCTTATGAGGCCAAGATCGCCTTGGCGCGCGGTTCGACCATGGCGGGCTCGGCCACCTGCTCGGGCGAGGGCGGCATGATCCCCGACGAGCGGCGTTATTCGATGAAGTGGTTCTATCAGTGCATCCAGTCGCGCTACGGCTTCAACCCGCACCACCTGCGCTTGGCCGATGCCTGCGAATTTTTCATCGGCCAGGGCTGTAAGGTCGGCCTCGGCGGCCATCTGATGGGCCAGAAGGTGACCGACCAGGTCGCCGAGATGCGCTCGCTGCCGGCCGGCATCGACCAGCGCTCACCCGCCCGTCACCCCGACTGGCTCGGCCCCGACGATTTGGCTCTCAAGATCCAGGAGATCCGCGAGGCGACCAACTGGGAAATCCCGATCCAGCTCAAGCTCGGCGCCGCACGTGTTTATGACGACGTGCGCATGGCGGTGAAGTGCGATCCGGACTCGATCTATATCGACGCGATGGAAGGCGGCACGGGTGCCGGCCCGCACATTGCGACCGAGGATACGGGTGTCCCCGGCATCGCCGCGATCCGCGAGGCACGCCGCGCCATCGATGAGCTCGGCAAAAAGGGCGAGATCTCGCTCGTTTATGCCGGCGGCATCCGTAATGGCGGCGACGTCGCCAAGGCGCTGGCGCTCGGCGCCGACGCCATCGCCATCGGTCATTCGGTATTGATGGCGCTCAACTGCAATAAGCATATCGACGGCGTGACCGACTATCCGGCCGAGATCGGTGTCGATGCGGGCTTCTGCTATCACTGCCATACGGGCCGTTGCCCGGTCGGCGTCGCGACGCAGGATCCGGTGCTGCGCCAGCGCCTCGACCCCGACAAGGCGGCCGAGCGCGTCTACAACTTCCTCCACACGCTCACCATGGAAGCCCAGCTGCTCGCCCGTGCCTGCGGCAAGACGAATATACATTCGCTCGAGCCCGAGGATCTGGCGGCCCTCACCATGGAAGCCTCGGCCATGTGCAAGGTGCCGCTCGCCGGCACCAACTACACGGTCGGCCTGGAAGGCGGCAACTATCACAAATACTGATCGGCTTCTCTCCGAAGGAGAAACACAATGGCAGGCACAAGCTACAAAGGCTCGGACATCAAGTCGGTCGACCAGTTCATCAAGGACAAGGCCGGCCTTTCCTCCTCGCGCGAGAAGGAGATCGGCCAGCATATCGGTTACCGCTATGACGTGAACCTGATCCCTGACTACAATCGCATCACGCCCTTCCTCAAAGGTTATCTGGAATTTATGGGCTGGGACGACCTCAACTGGCTCGAGGACGTTCATATGGGCTACGAGGAGGGCGAGCCCGCCATCTTCGACCGCAACTGCAATGGCTGGGTGCGCATTCCGAAGAATGTGAAACTGCCGAACAATCAGCAGGATCGCGACATGATGGCGCGCGAATTGCTGATCAAGTTCCAAATGTCGCCAAAGCATCCGATGGTGCAGCTGAACAAGGCCTATCGCAAGGTCGGATAATTTCCGGCGGGTGGTCATTGATCACCCGCGGGGCCTGCCATAGAACAGAACATGGCACGAACCGGCACATGCCAGTGTGGCGCTGTCCGCTATGAATGCGCGAGCGAGCCATTCGCGGTCGTCGTCTGTCACTGCGCCGAATGCCGCAAGCAATCGGCCTCGGCCTTCGGCATTTCGTTACC
Source organism: Taklimakanibacter albus (assembly GCF_016595235.1). Classification (GTDB taxonomy): domain Bacteria; phylum Pseudomonadota; class Alphaproteobacteria; order Rhizobiales; family Aestuariivirgaceae; genus Taklimakanibacter; species Taklimakanibacter albus. Next base: position 17,516 of record NZ_JAENHL010000006.1, read on the forward strand.
CGTGGCGTGCGATGGTTTCCGGCTCATCAAAGGCGCGCCTGAATTCTGGTCCAGACAGGGCGGCAGCGGCATCGAGATCCGTAGCGCCTTCTGTCCCGATTGCGGCAGCAGGCTGTGGGATGAGCCGCAGGACGCGCCCGGTATCGTTGTCCTCAAGGGCGGGTCGCTCGACGAGCCGCCTGATCTGACAAAAGCCATTCATATCTGGACCCGAAGCAAGCTGCCGGGCGTGACCATCCCGGCGGCGGCCAGGCAGTTTCCCGGGGAGCCTGAGGAATGAGGCGGACCGGCGGATGCCAATGTGGCGCGGTGCGTTATGAATGTGCCGGTGAGCCCTTGGCGCTCTATGCTTGCCATTGCACCGAATGCCGCAAGCAGTCAGCGTCGGCCTTCGGCATGTCGTTCATCGTGCTGCGCGAAAGCTTCCGCATAACGAGAGGCGCGCCGAAACGCTGGATACGCCGTGCCGACAGCGGCCGGCATGTCCATTGCTTCTTCTGCCCGACCTGCGGCTCACGTCTTTGGCATGAGCGGGAAGGCGTCGCCGACAGCCTGTCCGTCAAGGCGGGTTCGCTCGACGAGCCGGTCGATTTTTCGGCCGCCGTCCACATCTGGACGTCACGCAAGATGCCGGGCTTCAATATCCCGGAAGAGGCGGTGCAGTTCCCGGGCGAGCCCGATTAGGGCTGCAGGATCTCCAGCAGTGTACCGACGAGCTGGCGCGCGATCAAACGCTGCGGGTCGAGATTGGGATTGTAGATGGTGAGCGTCATGCCCTTGACCTTGCCCGTCGCGAAGGCGCTGCCGAGCAGGCGTTCCAGCTCCTTGAAGGAGAGCCCGTTCTCCATCCGGTAGTCGACCGCCGACATGATCTTGTCATCGAGCACATCGACGTCGAAATGGATCCAGAAGCCCTGAAGCCGTTCGTGAGTGAGCCGCGCCAGTGCCTGGTCGACGCCGGCCGCGCCCAGCGCATGCGCCTCCTGGACATCAAGGCGCATGATCTCGGCCGGATAGGGCGTCTCGACGAAATCGGAACTGTAGAGATGGTCACGCGTGCCATAGGCGACGCAGTCCGCAGGTTCAAAATAGGGGCCGAGCCCGTCGATATTGGAGAGGAGCGCGGGGCCGCGCCCGGTCACCAGAGCGAGATCCATGGACGCCGCCTCGCCATAGGGCTCGAGCGCCGCATCCCAATAATCCATATGGCCGTCGGCGAAGAGCAGTCCATGGCGGCCGCGCTGGCGGAGCGCCAAAGCCGGGCCGAGCAGGATGCTGCAGTCGCCGCCGAGCACGATAGGCGTGGCACCGTCCTCGATCACATTCCATACTTCGCGAGCGAGAAGCTGGCTGAAGCTGAGAAGCCCCGCCGGATTGAGCAGCTTCGTCTTGGGATCGCGGCGCGGATCATAGTGCGGCGCCTCGAGCCGGGTTGTCTTCTCTAGGCCAAGGCCGGTGCCGAGCCCCATCTCCAGGAGCACGCGCGGCGCATCCTGGACGCCCGAGGGCCACAGGCCGAGCACGGAAGGGGCTTCGATGATCTGGTAGCGTGGCATCGTGGATGTGAGCCTAGCATGTCCGGCGAAGTTGGCTCCAGTTCTTGTACCCATTGTGAAACCGGATGGCGAAGGGCGAAGGAAATCCGCTAGATTGCTATCCTCCAGTCTCAAAGCGAGGATCCCTGCATCATGACCAGTGCCGGCGCCTATCAGCTTTCTTCACTCGACGGAAAGGTCGCCATCGTCACCGGCGGCACGCAAGGCTTGGGCGAGGCGACCGCCCATCTTTTCGCCGATCGCGGCGCCAAGGGCCTGGTGATCTGCGGCCGTAATGAGAAAAACGGCGAGAAGGTCAAGGCGGCGCTCGACAAAAAAGGCGCTAGGACGGTCTTCGTGAAAGCCGATCTGGGGACCGTCGATGACAGCCGCGCCGTTGTGGCCGCCGCCGACAAAGCCTTCGGCCGCGCCGATATTCTCGTCAATGTCGCAGGCATCACCGACCGCGGCACCATCTGGGATACGAGCCCGGAGCTCTTCGACCAGATGTTCGCGGTCAATGTCAGGGCGCCTTTCTTCCTTATACAGGACGCCGCCAAGCTGATGCGGCGCGAGGAAACGGGCGGCACCATCGTCAATATCATCTCGATGTCGGGCCATGGTGGCCAGACCTTTATCACCGCCTATTGCGCCTCCAAGGGCGCGCTCATCACGCTGACGAAGAATGTCGCCTTCAGTCTCATGCGCCACCGCATCAGGGTCAACGGCCTGTGCATCGGCTGGATGGACACGCCGGGCGAAGACCGTATCATGAAGACCTATCACAATGCCGAGGCGGGCTGGCTTTCCGAGGCCGAGAAGAAGCTGCCTTTCGGGCGCCTGCTCAAGACGGATGAGGTCTCGCGCGCCATTGCTTATCTGGCAAGCGACGAGTCGGGCATGATGACCGGATCGATCATCGATTTCGACCAGCAGGTGGCCGGCTGTGCCGATGCCGCGCCGCAGCCGCCGCCTCTTTAGCCCCCGGTCGAGCGCCTCCCGATGAGATGATCGAGCGACAACCTGCCGCCGCCTTGCGCCATCAGGAGGAGGAAGCAGGCGGCCCAGGTGCCGTGGGTCGGCCAGGCGTCGGGATAGACGAATATCTCGATGACGAGGGTCATGCTGAGCAGCGCCAGAGCGGCGAAACGCGTGGCGAGCCCCAGCACCAGTAGGATGGGGAAGAAATGCTCGGCGAAGGCGGCGAGATGCGCCGCGATCACCGGATCGACCAGCGGCAGCTTGTATTCCTCGCGGAACAGATAGATCGCATTGTCGGAAAGATGCCAGCCCTCGAGCTTGGTCTGTCCCGATTGCCAGAAGACGGCGGCGGGCGCTACCCGGGCGACAAGGGCGATGAGCGTGTAGGGAATACGCTCGAGCAAGGCGATGGCTTTCTCGACCAGGACCATTCAGGCCTCCAGGGACGGTTCAGCGACGATATCGATGAGCGCGCCCGAGCGCATGAGCTCGGCGAGATTACGGCCGAGATCGAACTCGGCATCGGCCTGCAGTGCCTCGTCGAAGGCTTCACCAAGTGTCGCGTGCCGCATCAAGGCGAGCAGGAAAATGGCGCTGCCGGGCGAGACCTGCCGGGTGATGACCGACAGCTCGGGCCGTGTCACCAGGGCATCTTCCGCCCGCCAATCCTTGATCGGCGCAAGCGGGAGGAGGCCGGCATTCATCGACCAGATCGTCACGATCGGAAAGGCCGAGCGCACGAGGCGCACCGCCGGATGGAAGTGGAAGGTGAGGCCGCTCATGCGTTCGGATGTGACGCGCGTCAGCACGTCCGGTGAGATCGGTGCGGTATCGCGCGCATGATAGGCGCGGGTCTGGGCATCTTCCAGTCGAACGATATCGGGAAGATAGGGCAGGCTCGCCGCGGGTACGAAATCCGCGACGAACCCGGCGAAGTCCGCGCCATAATGGAGCAGCACCGGCGATGTCGGCGGATGCGCGAGCACAAAATCGCGTGCCATCGCGGTGAAGAATTCCTCGCCCACGATCTTTTCGGTGACGGGGAAACGCGCCGCCAGTGCCCGCGCCAGCCCGGTCGCCACATTGTTGCGATAGACGCCATACCGTTTGACGGGGGCGCTGCCCGTCCACGACGTGACGTCGGCCGGCACTGGCCTTGTCCGGTCGAGCAGAGCTTCGGCGAAGCGGGATTGGGTTGTGTTCATCATGACGGGCCTCACGCGGCTGCCGGGCGCCGGGCCCGGTCGAGGATCACCTGCGCCGCCTGGGCCTCGCGCGCCAAGACCGGCCAGGCCGGAATATTGTCGTCCCATTCAACGAGGCTCGCGGTCGGACCGGTGCGCGCGATCACACTTTCATAAAGCGCCCAGACCGGATCGGCGACTTGCGTGTCATGCGTGTCGATGAGAAGCGGAGCACCGGTCTCGTCTTTCGTTACCGCATGACCGCTCAGGTGGATCTCGCCGACGTATGTGAGTGGGAAGGCTTTGAGATAGGCCGCCGCATCGAGCCCGTGATTGGTGGCCGAGACGAAGACATTGTTGACGTCGAGCAGCAGGCCGCAACCGGTGCGGCGGGCGATCTCGGCCAGGAACTCGGTTTCCGGGATCGTGCTTTCGGCGAAGAGCAGATAGGTCGCCGGATTTTCGAGCAGCATCTGGCGGCCGAGCGTTTCCTGCACCTGGTCGACATGCTCCGCGACGTGAAGCAGAGTCTCCCGCGTATAGGGAAGCGGCAGCAGATCGTTGAGGAATGTGGTATCGTGGCTCGACCAGGCGAGATGCTCGGAAAAACTTTCCGGCTGGTAGCGCTCGCACAGACGCCTGAGGCGGATCAGATGATCGCGATCGAGATCCTGCGCCGAGCCGATCGACAGGCCGACGCCATGCAGCGACAGCGCATAATTCTCTCTGAGGCGCGTCAGCTGCGCATGCGGTAACCCGCCATCGCCCATGTAGTTTTCGGCATGAACCTCGAAGAAGCCGATCGGTTGCCGCTTTTCGGTGATTGTATCGAAATGCTCCGGCTTGAAGCCGACGCCGGCATGCGAGGGAAGTTTCGTGTGTTTCATATGAGACCTCCAAAACGGGAGATCGCGGCGGGACATCTCCCGCCGCGATGGAGTGTCAGGATGGCCGCGTGATGGGCTCGAGCGAGCCTGGCCCGAAGGGCGTCTGCATCGTGACGCAGGTGCCTTTGGGAACGAGCTTCCACGAATTGCCCTGGTAATCCACCTTGGATGTTCCGGCGCAGGTGGTGCCCGGCCCGGCGGCGCAGTCATTCTGGCCCTTGAGTGCCACGCCGTAGCATTTCTCCTTTTCGCCGCCGGCCGAGGCCTGGGGCATGGTGAGAAGCGTCACGGCGGTGGCGAGCGAGGCAGCCAGCATGGCCTTTGAGACGAAGGCGGCCATTACGACTTCATAGGCTCCAGCGTGCCCTTGCCCTTGGGCGTCTCCATCGACGTGCAGGTGCCCTTGGGAACGAGCTTGAAGGATTCGCTGTCATAGTCGCTGGTCGACATGCCTTTGCAGTCATGCATCCCGGCTTTGCAGTCATTCTGGCCCTTCATGGCTACGCCGTAACATTTCTCGGTCTCCTGGGCCTTGGCCGGAAGCGCGAGAACGGTTAGGGCGGTAGCGAGCGAACCGGCCAGAGCGAGATTGAGGGAACGACGATTCATGGGTCTCCTCCTGAGTATCGTGAGCCTCGCCGGCCCACAGAGGGATATTCGGGAGGAAAGGGGCGGAGCATTACAGCCTGTACAAAAAAATGGAGGGCGGGCTAGGCTGTAACGAATTGACCATGACCGGCGAAGAAGGGAATACCCGGGCATATGAACGCTGATGAGGAGCAATGGGCCGTGCTGATGCGCGCTGCGACGGCTGGCGATGAGACCGCTTACAGGGACTTCCTGAAAGCGGTGACGCCGGCTATTCGCGGTCTGGCGCGCCGCAATCTGGCGCGTTACGGCCTCTCCGCCGGTGACGCTGAGGATGTCGTCCAGGACACGCTGCTCGCCATCCATCTCAAGCGCCAGACCTGGGACAGCGACCGGCCCATCGGCCCCTGGATATCGGCCATTGCCCGCAACAAATTCATCGACCAGATGCGCCGCCGCGGCCATCGCATCCAGGTGCGGATCGAGGATATGGCCGAGATTCTCGCGGCGGAGGAGCAGCCGGCGGGGCTCGATGGCCATGACATCACCCGCATGCTGGAGAATCTGAATGAAAAGCAACGCAATGTGGTGCGTGCCTTGGCCGTCGAGGGCGCCTCGGTGCGCCAGACGGCGGAGCGTCTGAACATGACCGAGGGGGCCATCCGTGTGACCTTGCATCGTGCGGTCAAAGCGCTGTCCGCGATCTACCGGGAGAGCGACAAGTGAGGACTGACGATCTCATCGAGGCCTTGGTGCAGGACCGTGCCGCGGTTGCGGGAAAACCGCGCGGCGCCTTGTCCGTTGCGCTTGTGGGCGGCGCGCTCATCGCCGCCATCCTGTTCCTGACCGTGCTCGGCTACCGCCCCGATATTGCCGCGGCGGCGGAAACCTATCGCTTTCTGTTCAAATTCGTCTTCACGCTCACTTTGGCGGCGACGACGATCTGGCTCATCTTCACCATCGTCCGGCCCGAAGCCGTGCCGGGCTTGCGCCTTCTGGCGCTTGCCGCCGCTCCGGTTCTCATCATCCTGGCCGTGGTGGCGGAGCTTTCGGTGATGCCGTCCTCGACCTGGCTGCCGCGCCTCATCGGCAAGAACTGGTGGTTCTGCCTGACGGTGATCCCCTCGCTCGCGATTGTTCCTCTGGCTGCCTTCCTGATGGCCTTGCGGCGGGCGGCACCCGCCGATCCGGGCCTCGCCGGCGCCCTTGCGGGCCTCGCCTCTGGCGCCATTGCCGCGACGCTCTATGCCAGCCATTGCACCGACGACAGCCCGCTTTTCGTGCTCACCTGGTATTCGCTCGCTATTGGTATCGTGACCATCGTCGGCTATTTTGCCGGCCGTCGCTGGCTCGCCTGGTAGGGCGCGCTACCACCTGAGCGGGGAAACCATGGAACTTCATCGCGGCCGTCTGATCGATCATATCCAGCTGGTGGTGCGGGACCTTGCCGCCAGCCGAAAATTCTACGAGGCGGTACTGAAGGTGCTGGATGTTCCCATCGGTGGATCGGCCGACACCTACTTTTGGGCCGATGAGCTTTTCGTCTCGACCGCCGACAGCCGCGCGGCGAGCGGCCAGCTGACCGGCCGGCATCATCTGGCCTTCCAGGCCAAGGACCGGGCCACGGTCGACGCCTTCTACAAGGCCGGGCTCGCTTTTGGCGGCCGCGACAACGGCGCGCCCGGTGAGCGGCCCTATCATCCGGGCTATTACGCGGCCTTCCTGCTCGATCCCGATGGCAACAATATCGAGGCCGTCTATCACGGCGAGGCCAAGCGCAGCGCCGCTTCGGTCAAGATTGAATTTTAAAGATGTGAAAGCACGTTCAGGATCTTGCCCGTGGGATCGGCGATAAAGAAACGCCGGACGCCCCACGGCTCGTCAGTGATCTCATGGACCATCCTGCAGCCCATCTTCCTGGCGCGCCGATAGATCTCGTCCACATCATCGACCTCGATCGAGAGATCGGGCACTGGCGTGCCGGAACCGCCCTCGCTGGCGAGGCCGATCTGCGCCATGCTCGTTTCATCGGATGCCAGGGTCACGAACCAGCCATGATCCATGACGGCTTTGAGCCCCAACAGCTCGGTATAAAATTTTCGCAGCTTCGAGACGTCGTCGGTCGCGATATTCGCAACGATGCGCAAAACAGTCATTCCAGCACCTCCAGAGAAATGACTTTAGGTGTGGCGATCCGGAGATGTCTTGAATGAAAACTAACGGTCGGTATCGCGAACATGCCCGGCATAAGGCCGCCGGCTGGTTTTGAGGCGGCCGGGTGTCGTCGAAGCGAACTGCTCGATCTCGCGTGTCATATGAGGCTGGTCAGCGAATTGCGCATCGAAGGCCACGTCGGATAGAGACGCGTCCGGCGACAATAGGTTGAGCGCGGCGCGGAATCTCTCGATCCTGAGATAATGTTTAGGCGTGAGTCCGACATTACTGAGGAAGAGTTTTCTAAAGAGATGCGGCGATAATCCTAGTTCCACGCACACATCCTTGATGGCGTGACCTTCTCTCATCCGCTCCAGCCCGCGCGTCACCGTTGTCGCTTCCGCCGTGTCGCCTATTTGCTCCTCGATCTCATCCTCGAGCAGATCGAGTCTCGCCTCATGCGTTTCGAGAGCTTCAAGCCGCTTGCGCAGACGCATGGCGTCTCCGGGCCAGACACGCGTGAGATCGACCACGTGATCGGTGAGGCCGTCGATCGGTCCGAGGAGGGCGCCCGCGCCACCGGGTTTGAAGCTCACGCCGCACAGCGACGTCTGCGAGCTCAGCGATACGCGGCGCGGTCGTGTCGAAGGGCCCTGAACAACCTGCAACGCGCGCGCATCAAGCTGCGGATCGTTGGGGGCATGCTCGCTGAGCGGAAGTCCTGAGAGGCTGAAGATGATCTGCACCCGCCCCGACGGCAGAATTGTCTCTTCGCCAGCCGCCTTCGGATCCGTCACACACCACAGCCGGTCGATGATGAGCCGGCCTTTTTCTTTCCTGGCTTCACGGACCGTCAGCATGGGCTCAGCCGGGCCAGGGCTCGGCCATGGCGTTCTTCCAATTGGGCCTGAAGCTCAGGACCTCGGCATCATTGCCGAGATTGGGATTGAACAGCCGGTTGTGCCAGAGGCTCGCCTCACGCGAGATGTCGCGCGGCGCCAGCCGCTTCACCGCGCAGGAGAGCCGGTAGCGCTGGGCATATTGCTCGAAATCGAGCAGCACCGTCTTGAGCTTGGCCAGCCGCTCGGCAATGGCCGAGCCTTTGGCGAAAACCGCGGTGATCTCGTCCGAAAAAAGTTCCGGCAGCTGGTAGAAATCCGCCGCCAGATACTTGAGCCCCGCCTCGAAGGCCTGGCGGTGGTCATTGGTCTTCTGCAGCTGGAACTTGAAGAAGGCGGTGCTCTCTTCGGGGTTGTTGGGCACCAGGAGGATCGTCATCTCAGGGATAATGATCTCGCCCTTGAGGCTCGAGACCTGCGGCCGGAAGCCCGGCATGGGTGTTCCGCCATGGTCCCGCATCGCCATCTGACGGAGCCGGCACTGCCAGGCAATAAAATTGCTCTTGAGTTCACTGTTGGAGAGTCGTTTCATTAAATCCACTCTGATCCCGACCTATGCCGCACTGCAATATGTTATTTCCGATTGCAAAATTGGTTCAGAATTGGCCTAATAGTGGTCAGAATTGGTCGGCAAGTCAAAAATAAATAAATGTCCGCCCGCCATGAGGGCAGGGCTGGCAACTGAGGAGAGCCTAGGAAATGACAAGAGTTGCGGTGATTGGTGCGGGACCATCCGGCTTGGCGCAATTGCGGGCATTCCAGTCGGCCCGCAAGAAAGGGGCAAAGATCCCCGAAGTGGTCTGCTTCGAGAAGCAGGAGGATTGGGGCGGGCTGTGGAATTACACCTGGCGCACCGGCCTCGATGAGCATGGCGAGCCCGTGCATGGCAGCATGTACCGCTATCTGTGGTCCAACGGCCCCAAGGAATGCCTCGAATTCGCCGACTACACATTCGAGGAGCATTTCGGCAAGCCGATCGCCTCTTATCCGCCGCGCGCCGTATTGTGGGACTACATCAAGGGCCGTGTGCAGAAAGCCGGCGTGCGCAAATGGGTGCGCTTCTGCACCCCCGTCCGCATGGTGACCTACAGCAAAAAGACCAAAAAGTTCACTGTCACCGCGCATGACCGCAAGAAAGATCGTATGTATGCGGAGGAATTCGACTATGTCGTGGTGGCGTCCGGCCACTTCTCGACGCCGAATGTCCCGTATTTCGATGGCCTGCCGACCTTCAATGGCCGCGTGATGCACAGCCATGATTTCCGCGACGCACTCGAATTCAAGGGCAAGGACGTGCTGATTGTCGGCCGCAGCTATTCGGCCGAGGATATCGGCTCGCAATGCTGGAAATACGGGGCTAAATCGGTCACCACCAGCTACCGCTCGAAGCCGATGGGATTCAAATGGCCGGATAATTTCAAGGAACGTCCGCTGCTCCAGAAGCTTGTGAACAGGACCGCTCACTTCAAGGACGGAACGACCAAGGAAGTCGACGCGATCATCTTGTGCACCGGTTATCTGCATCACTTCCCCTTCCTCACCGACGATCTGCGCCTCAAGACGGCGAACCGCCTGTGGCCTTTGGGCCTCTATAAGGGGGTCGTGTGGGAGGAGAATCCGCGTCTCTTCTATATCGGCATGCAGGACCAGTTCTATACCTTCAACATGTTCGACGCCCAGGCCTGGTATGCCCGCGACGTCATCATGGGCCGCATCAAGCTGCCGTCGAAGGACAAGATGACCAAGCACAGCAAGGCCTGGCGCAAGCGCGAGGAGAAGCTCGCCGATGCCGAGCAGATGATCTGGTACCAGGGCGACTATGTGAAGGAGTTGTTGGAGGACATCGATTATCCGAAATTCGATATCGAGGCGACCAACAAGACCTTCATGGAATGGGAGCATCACAAGGCGGAAGACATCATGGGCTTCCGCAACCACGCCTATCGTTCGCTGATGACCGGCACCATGTCTCCTTCCCACCACACGCCGTGGGTTGACGCCATGGACGATTCCATGGAGTCATATCTGGGTGACGGGAAAAAAGGACAACGGCGGGAGGCGGCCGAGTAAGGTCGAAACCTCTCCTGAAGACAGCGAGGCGAGAGTCCGCGCCGCTTTCCGCGTTCAGGCGGAATGGTGCCGCGCTCTGGGCTCTCCCTTGACCTCGCTTCTTTGCGCGCTGGCCGCCGAGAGGCTCGACCGGTCGACCTCGGTCGGCGAGGCTATTCTTTCCTGGCAGGGCGACCCGGACGGAAAGGCGGACTCGGTCCCTTTGCGTTTCGCCGGCGCGCTCAATGGAGTGGTCCGCAAGGGCCGTTTGCCTGAGCTGGCGCGCTTATATCCGCCCAACCCGCTGCCCGACGGCGAGGCCTTGTGGGCCCAGGTGGCGAAGGCCCTGACGACCTCCGGGCCTGAGATCGAGCCCTGGCTCGATCGGGCGCCGCAGACCAACGAGGTCGGCCGCTCATCCATCCTCTATGCCGGCCTGTGCTGGCTGTGGGCGCATTTCCCCTTGCCGATGCGCCTTTACGAGGTCGGCGCCAGCGCCGGGCTCAATCTCAATCTCGACCGCTACGCCTATCGCTTCGGCGAGGATGTCTTCGGTGCGATGGGCGCGGCTCTGTTCCTGACCCCGGAATGGGAGGGCAGCTCGCCGCCTGCGCTGACACCCCGTGTGGTGGCCCGCGCCGGCTGCGATCTTGCGCCGCTCGATGTTTCGCTGCCGCAGGACCGTGAACGGCTTTTGGCCTATGTCTGGCCCGATCAGGCCCCGCGGGTGAAACGCCTGAACGCCGCCTTCGCCATCGCGCAGCATCATCCCATTCATGTCGAAAAGCGCGATGCGGCGGTCTGGGTCGAAAGCCGGATCGGCGCGACGCCGGCCTGGGGCGAGATGCAGGTCCTGTTCCACTCGATCGCGTTCCAATATTTCCCCAAAGCGAGCCAGGACCGGATCACGGCGCATATGGAGCGGAGAGGCGCCGCGGCGACACGCGACGCCCCGCTCGCCTGGATGCGCTTCGAGGTCGATCCCGAGATCGAAAAGGCCTTCTCGCTGCGCATCCGCGTCTGGCCGGGCGATGATCATCTGCTCGCCACCGGCGACGCCCATGGCCGGTGGGTGAAGTGGATGGGGTGAGGTGAGGTGCTCCGCTCTGAGCTTTTCTCTCCAATCCTCACCCTGAGGTGCGAGCGTAGCGAGCCTCGAAGGGTCCATCAGGATTGACAGGAATGCCTTGGAACTAGCCCGCATGCCGAGCCTTTCTCTCCATCCCTCACCCTGAGGTGCGAGCGCAGCGAGACTCGAAGGGTCCGTCAGGATAAAGCCTTGTCCTTGCCACCGCGTCTTCTGGCGAGAGCCTGAATCAGCTTCCAGTCTCCCTGGATCAGCGCTTCCTTCTTGGCACGAGACCATCCTTTGATCTTACGTTCCGCCGCAATTACATCGACGACGAGCTCGAAGTATTCCGAATAAGCAAGCTGGACTGGAAGTCGTGACGCCGTGTAGGCGCCTGGGGATAGCTTCATTTGATGCTCGGACAGACGTTGATCGGGTTCCTCGCCACGCGTCATGCCGGTGTACTAGCTCCCGTCAGCACAATGCAGGATATAGACCTAAGGCATTCTGTTCTTGTCCGTCCTGACGGACCCTTCGAGGCTCGCTTCGCTCGCACCTCAGGGTGAGGGACGTTGAGAGGAGTTCCGCCGAAACTGCCGCTTAACTCCGCGGCTTAGTCTTGTCCGGATCATAATGCGCGAAACGCACGATACGGGCGGGGAGGCGCTTCTGGTGGCCGTCGAGCTTGCCGACCTCGACCTCGGTACCGATCTCGGCATGGGTGACGTCGATGCGGGCGAGGGCGATGTTCTTCTTGAGGATCGGTGACCGTGTGCCGCTGGTGACGGTGCCGATCTGGGCGCGGCCGATATGGACGCAGTCGCCATGCCCCACCGCTTCATTGGCGTCGATATCGAGGCCGACGAGCTTGTGGCGCGGATGTTCCTTGCGCTCGATCAGCGCCGCCTTGCCGATGAAATCATCGGTCTTCGTCTTGAGCGGCACGGTGAAGCCGATGCCGGCTTCGAACGGATCGGTCTGATCGGAGAATTCGTAATGGGCGAAAATGAGCCCCGCCTCGATGCGCAGCATGTCGAGCGCCTCGAGGCCGAGTGGCGCCAGCCCATATTTCTGGCCGGCTTCCCAGACCGCGTCGAAGACGGTGAGGGCGTCCTTGGGATGGCAGAAGATCTCATAGCCGAGCTCGCCCGTATAGCCGGTGCGCGACACGACGATCGGCACGCCCTCGAAGCCGCCGATGCGGCCCACCGTGAAGCGGAACCATTCGAGCTCGCCGATTTCGGGCTGCGCCGGCGGCGTCCACACGATCTCCTTGAGCAGATCGCGCGATTTCGGGCCTTGTACCGCGATATTGTGGAGCTGATCGGTCGATGAGCGCACCCAGGCCTTGAAGCCCATCTTCTCGGCCTGCTCGCGCAGCCAGATGCCACTGTAATCGTCACCGCCGATCCAGCGGAAATTGTTCTGCGCCAGGCGGAACACCGTGCCATCGTCGATCATGCCGCCATGCTCGTAGCACATCGCGGTATAGACGACCTGGCCCGGCGACAGCTTGCGCATGTCGCGGGTGACGCAATATTGCATCAAGGCCTCGGCATCGGGGCCGGTCACCTCGAATTTGCGCAACGGCGACAGGTCCATCACCGCCACGCGCTCGCGGCAGGCCCAATATTCCTCGACCGGGCCGTCATTGTTGAAGCGCTGCGGCAGCCAGAAGCCGCGATACTCCGTGTAATTGCGGGTGAGCGCGGAGAAGCGCGGATGGAAGGCGGTTTCCCGCGTCAGCTGGGGTTCGGCGTCAGGAGTCATGCGATAGGCCACCGCTCGTGAGAATTTTTCTTTGTCGGAATAGGTGCGGACATGAATGTCGGTCGGGTTCCAGCCATTGCCGACATTGATGTCGTCGGGGCAGGCGGAGGACACACAGACGAGGTCGGTCAGCGCCCGCATCAGCACATAGTCGCCGGGCCTGGACCACGCTTCGTCGAAATAGATCTGGTTATGGTCGTCGACGCGCGTGTTGTAGAAATAGTTGATCGCTTCCCAGCCGTTTCGTTCGGCGATGCCATAGGGCTTGAGCGCGCCGTTGAAATTCTCGGTGCAGTTCACATGGCCCGGATAGCCGACATCGTCGTAATAGCGGCTGCTGCAGGCGGTGGCGAAGAAATCGTGCCGGCCGACCGTGTCCTGGACGATCTCGACCAGCGGTTCGAAGTCGAAGCCGAAGATCTTCGAGATGAGTCCGGGCGTCGGATAAGCGCGCCCGGTCATGGTGCGCGTGATCGTGCCGTCGAGCGCGTTTTCAATGCCCTTGTCGAGCTTGCGCCTGGAGAAGCACTGGAAGTCGGTCATCTGTCGCCCGGCGACATCGATGATCTGGATGAACTCGCCGGCCTTGACCGTATACGCGCGTGCTGACGCCCGGCCCACGCGGATATCCTGCAGGGGATCGGCGAGCGGATCGGGCAGGGGGATGGGCTCGCCTTCGCGCGGGATTGTCGCGCGCGCGACCTTCACCTGGAGCGGCGTCGCCGTATCCTGCGCCTCGAGATCCATCTTGCCGCCGGGGGCGCCGATGATGACGACACCGTCGCGCCGCGCCGTGAAATCCTGCGTGCTGCCGGGGGCGGACGTGGCGCCGAACAGCCGGATGGCCTTGGCGCTGCCGAGATCGATCTTGCGCCGCGCCAGCGCCTTGCGGCTGCGCAGGGCGGACTCGTTGTCGCTTCCGAGCGAGGCCTTGATGCCTTGGGCGTCTGAGGCTTCGCTGACGCCTAGAATGGCGGGGTCACTTTTGCCGTCGCCACCGGCCGCGACGATCTCGCAGGCCTGGCCGCCTTCCAGATCGGTAATCGTCAGCCGGTCGCCGGCCTTGATGTCGAGCACCAGCGTGCCGCCACCCGCGACCTTGTAGAGCTCGGTGCCGCGCGGCAGCATCGGCAGGCCCGGCGTATAGACGAGGCTGGGCCGTGGCGCCTGGGCGGCGACTTTTAGATTTTGGAAGCTGGTCTCGAATCTGTTCATGGCGGTGACAACCTTGCGCCTTTCGCCGTCTGAAAAAGCCTAACGCGATCGGGACAGGAAATCAATTGGTATGAAATTGGGCGGAATTGGTTTGAGATGGGCGAGTTGCCTTGTTAATTTCAACCCGAGTTAGCCGGTGGACTTCCGCTCGAGGCAACATTATGCAATCTGCGCCAGAGGGACACCGCTCCTTAGCCAGGCATGCGCACCGCCGCCTCTGCCGTTTGAAACGGGAGCGTTTTAGATGAGTCCTAATTCTATTCGTGCGGTCACTTTCGGCCGAGTTGCACCAGGTCTCGCAGTTCGTGACATCCAGGCGGCTTACGCATTTTATTCTCAGGTCCTCGGCTTCGAGAAGGTTTTCGAGAACGGCCGGCCGGTGGGATTCATGGTGCTCAAGAAGGATGCCGCGGAAATTCACCTCAGCCAGAAGCGGGACCACGTAGCGTCGACGGTCAATAGTTGCCACATGTTTGTCGATGATGTCGCGGCGCTTTATGAAATATGTGAGGCGGCTGGTGTGCGCATAATCAAGTCTCTTCAGGACAAGGACTATGGCCAGCGGGCCTTCGTGCTCGCCGATCCCGACGGCAATCGCATTGACGTCGGCGAGCGGATCTGAAGGCTGGCGCGCCGATGGCGGTTTGAGCTACTTGGAGACCCGAATGAACGTGCCTATCGACAGCCGCGCTTTTCGCACCGCCTTGGGCTCTTTCGCCACCGGCGTCACCATTGTCACCACGCGCGGCCCCAAGGGCGAGCCGGTCGGCAATACGGTCAATTCCTTCAGCGCCGTCTCCCTCGACCCGCCGCTCGTCCTGTGGAGCCTCGGCAAGCGGTCCTACAGCTTCAAGTCATACCTTTCGGCGGACCACTTCGCCGTCAATGTGCTGCGCGAGGGGCAGGATGAGCTGTCGCGCCGTTTCGCCCGCTCGCTCGACGACAAATGGGCGGGGCTCGAATTCGAGACCTGGGACACCGGCTGCCCGATCCTGCCCAATGCGCTCGCCGTCTTCGAATGCAAGACCGCCTACACCTATCAGGGCGGCGATCACGTGATCTTCGTCGGCGAAGTCCTCAATTTTGACCACGACCCGACGGGCAAGCCGCTGGTCTTCTGGCATGGCGGCTATCATCATGTCACCAGGTGAGCCCAATTAATACCGCTTGTAGCCAAAACCATACCATTTTAGCATCTCCCTGAACCGCATTTGCGGTTCCTCTGGTGGGGAAACAGTCATGCTGACAACCGGACACAGATCCGGTTTGGCGTGTACGCACAGGAGGGGAAGCGCCGCGACGCTTCTTTGGCCTCTCTTCTTTTGTCCTGATCACAGCCGTTCCACCGGGGCGCCCAAGGCGCCTGACGGCCGCGGTCGCTTCAACATAGGGAGAAGTCGCTCATGACGACGAAACAGGGCTCTGGCGGGGCAGCTGGCGCAACGGTCTCGCCGGGCTTGGTCACGACCGAAGCCGGCGAGCTGCATCGGGCCATCGACTGGCGGGGTGCTTTCTGGGTGGCGGCCGGCGTGCCGCCTCTGGTTCTCTTCTCGATCGGCGGCATTGCCGGCACCACCGGCAAGCTCGCTTTCCTGGTGTGGATGATCTCGATGGTGATGGGTTTCATCCAGTCCTTCACCTATGCCGAGATTGCCGGCATGTTCGGCAATAAATCGGGCGGCGCCTCGGTCTATGGCGCGACCGCATGGCTGCGTTATTCGAAATTCATCGCGCCCTTGTCGGTGTGGTGCAACTGGCTCGCCTGGACGCCGGTTCTGTCCTTGGGCTGCGCCATCGCCGCGGGCTACATCCTGAACGCGCTCTGGCCGGTTCCAGCGTCCGACTCGCAGATGGTGCTCGACTGGGTGAGCGCCAATGCCGCCTCACTCGCCGCGGATTCACCGCGCGTGCTGGAATGGCTCGGCGCCAATGCCGGCAAGACGGCACAGGACGCGATCACTGCACTTCTCACCCAGGACGCCGTCGCCGCGCTGACGCCCGGCATCCGCAGCTGGTCGCTCGTCTCCTTCCCGATACCGGGGCTGGCGCAGGCCAATCTCAACGCCACCTTCTTCATCGGCGCCATCCTGATGCTGATCATCTTCGCCATCCAGCATCGCGGCATCGCCTCAACGGCGAGCGCGCAGAAGTGGCTCGCCATCATCGTGCTCGTGCCGCTCGCCGTCATCGGCCTGCTGCCGATCGTGATGGGCAATATCGACTCTGCCAATGTGACGGCGCTGGTGCCCCCGACGGCCGCTTATTCCGGTGTCGACGGCATGTGGAATAATGGCGGCTGGACCTTGTTCTTCGGCGGCCTCTTCATCGCGGCGTGGTCGACCTACGCCTTCGAGACGTCGATCTGCTACACCCGCGAGCTGAAGAATCCGAAGACCGATACCTTCCGGGCGATCTTCTATTCAGGCCTGCTCTGCATGTTCTTCTACTTCGTCATTCCCTTCACCTTCCAGGGTGTGCTCGGCCATTCCGGCATGCTGGCGCCCGGCATTGTCGACGGAACCGGCATTGGTGAGGCCCTGGCGGGCATGGTGCATGGCGGCAAGGTGGTGACTCAGATCCTGGTCATCCTGATGATCCTGGCGTTGTTCCTCGCCATCATGACGGCGATGGCCGGTTCCTCGCGCACCCTCTATCAGGGCTCGAAGGACGGCTGGCTGCCGCGTTATCTCACGCATGTGAATTCACATGGCGCGCCGACGCGGGCGATGTGGACCGATTTCGGCCTCAACCTGTTCCTGCTGGCGATCGCATCCGATCTCACCGGCTATTTCTGGGTGCTGGCGCTCTCCAATGTCGGCTACATGATCTTCAACTTCCTCAATCTCAATGCCGGCTGGATCCACCGCATCGACTCCGGCCACATCGCGCGGCCGTGGAAGGCGCCGTCCTGGCTGATCGGCCTCAACACGGTGCTGGCTTTCGTGAACGCCATGTTCCTGGGGGCCGGCGCCAAGGTCTGGGGGTATTCGACCGCCCTGTGGGTCGGCTTCGTGCTCGCCGCGCTGATTATCCCGGTCTTCGCCTATCGCCATTATGTGCAGGACGGCGGCCGCTTCCCGCCCGAGGCGTTGTCGGATCTGGGGCTGAAGGAGGGCGATCTCGGCGAGCGCAAGGCGGGCATGCTGCCCTATCTCACTCTGGCGGGCGGCCTGATCGTGGTGCTGGTCGCCAATTGGATCTTCGTGCTGCCGAGCTGACGGCCGACAATTCCCGCCCGGATTGCGGAAGTCCGGGCGGCATTGGCCTTAAATTGGTCCGGATAGGGCTTGTCCAATCATTACCAAACGGGACCCAATTAATACCACTTGAAACCAAAAACATACCATTTTAGCATCTGACCGGCCGCACATAAGCGGCTTGCCCGTCAGGCGCGCGGTCACGCGCCGGGTCAGGGCAGCATAAAGTGGGGAAACGGTCATGCTGAAAGCCGGGCGACAGTTCCGGATGAGCGTGTTCGAACAGGAAGCAGGACGCCTCCGCGTTTTGCCGGCCTCTCTCCCATTGTCTGATCACAGCCGCCTCTTGATGAGACGTCTTCGGGCGCTCCGCGGCACGTGTCACTTCAACAAATGGAGAAGTCGCTCATGACGACGAAACAGGGTGCTGGCGGGGCAGCCAGCGCAACGATTTCGCCGGGCCTGGTCACGGCCCAAGCCGGCGAGCTGCATCGGGCCATCGACTGGCGCGGTGCTTTCTGGGTAGCGGCCGGCGTGCCGCCTCTGGTGCTGTTCTCGATCGGCGGAATCGCCGGAACCACCGGCAAGCTGGCCTTCCTGGTCTGGATCATTTCCATGATCATGGGTTTCCTGCAGTCCTTCACCTATGCCGAGATTGCCGGCATGTTCGGCAACAAATCGGGCGGCGCCTCGGTCTATGGCGCCACCGCCTGGCTGCGTTATTCGAAATTCATCGCGCCTCTGTCGGTGTGGTGCAACTGGTTCGCCTGGTCGCCGGTTCTTTCGCTCGGCTGTGCGATCGCGGCGGGCTACATCCTCAACGCGATCTTCCCGATCCCGGCTGCCGAGTCGCAAGCAGTCCTCGATTGGATGAGCGCCAATGCCGCGTCCCTCACGGCGGAGTCGCCGCGTGTGGTCGAATGGCTCGCCGCCAATACCGGCAAGACGGCGCAGGACGCAATGACCGCGCTCCTCACCCAGGATGGTGTCGCCGCGCTGACGCCTGCCATCCGCACCTGGTCGCTCGTCACCTTCCCGATTCCGTTCCTGGCGCAAGCCAATCTCAACGCCACCTTCTTCATCGGCGCCGTCCTGATGCTGATCATCTTCGCGATCCAGCATCGTGGTATCGCCTCGACCGCGGGCGCCCAGAAATGGCTCGCGATCATCGTGCTTGTCCCGCTGGTCATCATCGGCGTCCTGCCCATCCTCATGGGCAAGATCGATGCCGTCAATGTGACGGCGCTGGTGCCGCCGACGGCCGCCTATTCCGGCGCCGACGGGGCCTGGACGATCGGTGGCTGGACCTTGTTCCTGGGCGGCCTCTATATCGCCGCCTGGTCGACCTACGGCTTCGAGACCGCGGTGTGCTACACGCGCGAGCTCAAGAATCCGAAGACAGACACGTTCAAGGCCATCTTCTATTCGGGCCTTCTATGCATCGTGTTCTTCTTCCTCATCCCCTTCACCTTCCAGGGTGTGCTGGGCCATGCCGGCATGCTGGCGCCCGGCATCGTCGACGGCACCGGCATCGGAGAAGCGCTGGCCGCGATGGTCGGCGGCGGCAAGGTGGTGACGCAGATCCTGGTCATCCTGATGATCCTGGCGCTGTTCCTCGCCATCATGACGGCGATGGCGGGTTCGTCCCGCACCCTCTATCAGGGCTCAAAGGACGGCTGGCTGCCGCGTTATCTCACGCATGTGAACTCACATGGCGCGCCGACGCGGGCGATGTGGACGGATTTCGGCTTCAATCTCATCCTCCTCGCCATCGCGTCCGACATTGCCGGCTACTTCTTCGTGCTCGCCGTGTCGAATGTCGGCTACATCATCTTCAACTTCCTCAATCTCAATGCCGGCTGGATCCATCGGGTTGATTCAGGCCATATCGCACGCCCGTGGAAGGCGCCGACTTGGCTGATCGGTCTCAATACGGTGCTCGCTTTCGTGAACGCCATCTTCCTGGGCGCCGGCGCGAAAGTCTGGGGTTATTCCAACGCCCTTTGGGTCGGCCTCGTCTTCGCGGCGCTGATCCTGCCGGTCTTTGCCTTCCGCCATTATGCTCAGGACGGTGGACGCTTCCCGGCTGCGGCATTGGCCGATCTCGGCTTGCGTGAAGGCGACATGGGTGAACGCAAGGCGGGCATGCTGCCTTATTTGACGCTTGCCGCCGGTTTGATCGTCGTCCTCATCGCCAACTGGATCTTCGTCCTGCCCTCTTAGCGGTCGTAAATCCCGCGAAAATGCGATGGCGGCCGGCAACGGCCGCCATTTTATTTTACCTTGATCGAGGGGGGCACCCCGCCGATACTCCCGCAGCTCAACAGGGGAGGATTCGATGCTGGGCTACATACTTCTGGCGGTCCTGGTCATCGCCGGTATCTACCTGATCTACGCCTATAACGCGCTGGTTAAGAACAAGAACCTCGTCGCGGAAGGCTGGAGCGGCATCGATGTCCAACTGCGCCGCCGAGCCGATCTCATCCCCAATCTGGTCGAGACGGTGAAGGGATATGCGGCGCATGAGGACAAGCTCTTCCGCGACATCGCCGATCTGCGCGCCAAGAGCATATCGGGCGGCACCGTCACCGAGCAGTCGCAGGTGAGCCAGGCCATGACCGGCATGCTCGGCCGGCTCTTCGCTATCGCCGAGGCTTATCCCGAGCTCAAGGCGGACGCGAATTTTCGTGACCTGCAGGAGAAGCTCGCCGGCGTCGAGGACGAGATCCAGCTCTCGCGGCGCTACTACAATGGCGCGGTGCGCAACTTCAACACCATGATCGAATCCTTCCCGACCAATATCATCTCGGGCTTCTTCCGTTTCACCAAGGCCGACTTCTTCGAGATCGGCGACCAGGCCGCGCGCCAGGTACCGAAAGTGGAATTCAACAAGGCATCGTGACCATGCGCGCATTCCTGTTCTCCCTCGCGCTGCTCCTCGCTGCAGCGGGGCAGGTGAGCGCGGCCGAGCGTGTCACGTCGTTCCTGAGCGACGTCACCATCGATGCCGACTCGACCCTAACGGTGAAGGAGACGATCGCTCTCGTCTCGGAGGGCATCGACATCAGGCGCGGCATCCAGCGCGATTTCCCGACCCGCTACAAGGACAGCAAAGGCCTCAACTATGTGGTCGGCTTCGAGGTCGTCGGCGTGAAGCGCGACGGGCGCGATGAACCCTATCAGGTCATGTCGATCGACAATGGCAAGCGCATCCGCATCGGCAGCGCCGATGTGCTGCTCGACAATGGTCCGCATGTCTATGAGATCACCTACCGGACGACGCGCCAGCTCGGCTATTTCGATGGCTTCGACGAGCTCTATTGGAATGTCACCGGCAATTCCTGGACTTTCCCGATCGAGAAGGCCGAGGCCGTCATCCAGCTGCCGCCGGGCGCGACGATCAAGCAGCATGCCGAATATACCGGCCGGCAGGGCGACAAGGGCCATGATGCCGAGGCCGTCCAGACGACCGGTGACCGCTATCAGGCGCGCACCACGCGGGTGCTGGCGCCCTATGAGGGTTTCACCGTCGCCGTCGGCTGGCCGAAGGGCTTTGTCCAGCCGCCGACAGAGATCGAAATCGCCAAGGACAAGGTGAAGGACAATCTGGGCCTTTTCGCCATATTGGCCGGTGTCGTCCTGTCGTTCTTTTATTACCTTTTCGCCTGGTTCCGGGTCGGACGCGATCCTCCCAAGGGCACGATCATTCCGCTGTTCACGCCGCCCGCGGGGCTGGGTCCCGCCGGCATGCGCTATGTCTGGAAGCAAGGCTTCGACGACAAATCCTTCGCTTCATCGCTGGTCGGCCTCGCCGTCAAGAAGCGGCTGAAGATCATTGAGAATGATGGCGACTTCACCATCCAGCGCCTCGCCGACCAGAGCCAGCCGCTCACCCAGGCCGAGGCCGCGCTCTATAAGGCGATACCCGGCGGCAAGACCGAATTGGAGAAAGCCAATTACGAGACCGTGCGCGAGATGAAGAGCGCGGTCCTGTCGACGCTCAAGAAGGAGCATGACGGCGTGTCCTTCGTGCGCAATCTCAGGTGGTTCTGGGGCGGCGTGGCGATTTCGGTCGTGGCGCTTCTTGCCGGAGCCGCCTTCCTGCCGGGAGAAGATGCGGTCGCGGGACTCGGCGTGACCGTCTGGACCACCTTCTGGTGGGGCATCCTGCTGGTCATGACCTGGTCGATGGTGAAAGGCATTTTTCAGACGAGCGGCATCTTCGCCAAGATCAAATCCTTCCTGGCACTTGGCTTCTTCGTTCCGTTCTTTGTCGCGGGCGGCGCCGTGCCGTCGATTTTCTTTCTGGGTTCGGGATCGCCGTCGCTTTGGGGCTTTGCCGGCGGCGCCGTGGCGCTGGTCATTCTCGGCATTCTTTTCAACTGGCTGCTGCGCGCCCCGACGATTCCCGGGCGCAAGCTCCTCGACCAGGTCGAAGGCTTCCGCATGTATATGACGACGGCGGAGGAGGAGCGCCTCAAGGTGCTGCATCCGCCGGAGAAGACGCCTGAGCTGTTCGAGCGGTATCTGCCCTATGCGCTGGCGCTCGATTGCGAGAATGAGTGGAACTCGAAATTCGCGGCCGTCCTCGCGGCGGCGGCTGCCGCGGGTGCCGCGGCATCGCCATCCTGGTATTCCGGTGACAATTGGAACACCAGCAACATGGGCGGCTTCACCAAGAGCATCGGCTCCAGCCTTGCCAGCACGACCTCGTCGGCCTCATCGCCGCCGGGCTCGACATCCGGCTCTTCGGGAGGCGGCTTCTCGGGTGGCGGCGGAGGCGGGTCATCCGGTGGTGGCGGCGGCGGAGGCGGCGGCTCGGGCTGGTAGACGTCCATTACTGAGGCTTAATTGCGCAGCCATGGCCCGGTAAGGTCACCCGGCCGACAACACGTCATGTGAGTACCGGCAGGGCAAGCGACCTCTCATGACGCATCATATGTCTTGCGGGCCCTCAGGATCATTGCATCATCGAGGAGTCGAAACATGACTTATCGCATCGCCACGCCGGGGCTTGCCCTGGTCCTCCTGGCCGGCACGGCGTTTCTGGGCATCGCCGCACCCGCAAACGCCGCCAGCAATGCCACCATGACCGCCTGTTCGCAGCAATATCAGGCAGACAAGCAGGCAGGTAAGGTCCCGCAAGGAGTTCCCTGGTCGAAGTATTACAGCGACTGCGCCGCCAGGATGAAAAAGGGCGCCGCCGCCACGACGACTGCCACAAAGAAGAAAGCCGCCGCGAGCACGACAGCACCTGTCACTGCGCCGGCCAAGAAGACCAAGACCGCCAAGGTGCCGACTTCTCCTAATGACACGCCGAGCTTCGTTCCGCAGGAGCCGACCAGCACGGACCAGGCGGCAATCGCGACGACCGATGCCAAAGGCAAGCCCTTGAGCGCCGGTGAAGTTGCCTTCCGGCAGCGTATCCATGAATGCGGCAATGAATGGCAGCAGGACAAGGCCAAGGGCACGCTGCCCGCCGGCGAGAAATGGCCGCATTTCTGGAGCACGTGCAACACGCGCCTGAAGACGCACGGCTGATGGAGTGATCTATCCGATATAGTCCGAAAGCTCCGGCAGATCGCGCCGGGCGAAGAGGTCTTGCGTCGTCTCGAAGGCGAGGATGCGGCCGTTGCTCATGAAGGCGGTGCGCGTCGCCGCATAACGCGCATCTTCGGGATGATGCGAGACCAGCATGACTGTGTAGTTCTTCTCCTCCTGCAGCGCCTTGACGAGATCGAGCATCTCGCGCCGCAACGCCGGGCCGAGCGCCGCGAAAGGCTCGTCGAGAAGCAGGATCGGCTCGTCGCGTAACAGGGCGCGGGCAATCGCGACGCGCTGGCGCTCGCCGCCCGAGACTTCACCCGGCTTGCGGCGCGCGAGCGCCTGGAGCCCGGTGCGCGCCAGCGCTTCATCGACGGCTTTTTTCTCCGCCGCGTCGAGCCTGAGCGCCGGTGAGAGGCCGAGCGCCACATTCGTCCACAGATCGAGATGGGCGAAAGTATTGTGATCCTGGAACACCATCGTCACCGGCCGGTCCGACGGTGAGGCCAGCGTCATGTCCTGGCCGTCGAGCCGGATCTTCCCCGATTGCGCCCGGTCGAAGCCGGCGATGAGCGAAAGCAGGGTGGATTTGCCCGAGCCGCTCGGCCCGATCACGGCGACGAATTCGCCGCGCGCGATCTCGAAATCGAACTCCGCGGTGAAGTCGTCATAGCGGAAGAAGAGCTTCTCGAGCCCGATCATGCCCTGCCGCTCCATTTGTCGAGGAGCGTGATGATGGCCATGGTGAAGAGCGCCAGGACGAAGGCGGTGCCCGCTGCCGCGTCGATGCGGTAGCTGCCCATTTGCGCATAGATGAGGGCGGGAAGCGTCATGAGATTCTGCGAGCCGAACAAGGTGATGGCGGTGAGATCGCCAAGGGAGAGCATGAAAGCCATGGCCGCCGCAAGCCCGAGCGGACGGCGCAGCACCGGCAGGTCGATGAGGGTGAGCCGCCTCAGGCCTTTGATGCCGAGACTGGCGCACAACCGGTCATGTTGCGCCATCGATTGCTGCATCGCCGGCGCCAGCGTGCCGAGCGCGAAGGGGAGCGCCATCAGCGCATTCATGGCGATGACCAGATAGGGCGCCGCCGACAGCGCCAGTCCGGCGCGGCTGGCGGTGATGAACCAGCCGGTCGCCATGACGGCGGGCGGCACGATGAGGGTGAGGAGGGCGGAGAGATTGAGCAGCGACCGCGCGGTCGGGCTCACTGCCTTGGCGCTCGCCCGCGCCAGAGGCCAAGCGAGAACGAGGCTCAGCGCCGCAGCCGGCAGCGCGACGGCGAGGCTCGTCAGAATGGCACGGATCACGGCCGGCCAGACGAAATCGGCGACGATCCCTGACGTGATGATCGCGGCGATCGGCGCGCCGACAAAGATCGCGGCAATGGCTATGATGAAAAAGAGAGCGAGCGTTCCGCCTCGCGAATGCGTCTCATAACGTTCGCTGATGCCCTTGAGGGCCGGCCAGTTCTGTGCCGCCTGCGCGTAATGGCCGGCAAGCAGCACGAAGAGGCCGCACAGAATGAGCTGCGCCAGCGACAGTATGGTGGCGCGCGCCGGATCGTAGTCGAAACGCAGCGCCTGATAGATGCCGACCTCGAGCGTGGTGGCGGAAGGGCCGCCGCCGAGCGTCAGCACGACGGCAAAGCTCGCCGCGCAAAGAAGAAAGATGAGGCTCGCCACGCCGGGGAGGCTCGCGCGCAACTGTGGCCATTCGATCAGGCGGAAGCGCGCTTGTTGTGTGAAGTCGAGCTGCGCCGCGAGCCGCCAGCTTTCAGGCGGAATGCTTTCCACTTGCTGCAGCAGGAGCCGTGTGGCGAGCGGCAGGTTGAAGAACACATGGGCGAGCAGAATGCCGCTCAAGCCGTAGATATTGATCGGGCTGCCGGTCAGCGTCGAAACCCACCCCGTTCGGCCATAAACGGCGACGATGCCGAGAATGACGACGATGGCGGGTAGCGCCAGCGGCAACGCGAAGAGGCGCAGCAGCAGGCGCCGACCGCGGAAGTCGACGCGCGCCAGAGCCAGCGCCACCGGAATCGCGAAAGCAACCGACAAAAGCGTCGACAGGCCTGCCTGCAGCAGCGTGAACCACAGGATGCGCAGCACATAAGGATCAGCGATATGGCCGGTGACCAGGCCTTCGCCGATGCCGATCGTGGCAACCGGCAGGAGCCCCACCGCGACCGCGACGAGAATGGCCGCGAGCGTGGGGCTCGCGGCCAGGAGTGCGCCTTTGGACGTGTCGATCATTTACTCATCGCATTGAGCCATTCGTCGATCCAGGCGCGGCGATGGTCGGCCACTTCCTCAGGCGTGTAGAGGAAGGTCTTGTCCGGCTTTACCATTTGATCGAACGTGGCGGGCAACGGATTGGTGGTCTTGCCCGTCGGGAACATCCAGTTGTTCTCCGGGATCGCGTCCTGGAAACCGGGGCTTTCCATGAAGGCGAGGAACTGCTCGGCGAGTTTCTTCTCGGGCGAGTTGGCGACGAGGCCCGCGACCTCGACCTGCAGATAATGGCCTTCCGAGAACTTCATCGCCTGATAGCGCTCCGTCTTCTCGGCGATGATATGATAGGCGGGCGATGTCGTATAGGAGAGCACCATCGGCGCCTCGCCTTTGGTGAAGAGGCCATAGGCCTCCGACCAGCCGGGCGTCGTGGTGAGGATACGCGGCTTGAGTTTGGTCCACGCCTCGGCCGCTTTGTCGCCATAGACGGACTTCACCCACAGCAGGAAGCCGAGGCCCGGCGTCGAGCTGCGCGGATCCTGCAGGATGATCTTCTGCTCAGGTGAGCCTTCGACGAGGTCCTTGAGGCTCTTATAGGCATCCGCCGGCTTGATCGTCTCGGTGTCGTAGATCACCGCGAAATGCGCATAGTCATAGGGGAGGAAAGTGTCGTCGGTCCAGGCGATGGGCAGCGTCAGCTTGGACGCATCCTGGCCATGCGGACCGAACAGGCCGGTCGCCTTGGCCTCTGCCGTGAGGTTGGTGTCGAGCCCCAGCACCACATCGGCCTGGGTGCCCGAGCCTTCGAGCTTGAGGCGGTTGAGCATGGCGACGCCGTCGGTCACCGCCACGAAGTTGAGCGTGCAGCCGCAGTCCTTCTCGAAAGCCTGTTTCACCTTAGGACCGGGGCCCCATTCGGCGGTGAAGCTTTCATAAGTATAGACGGTCAGCGTTTCTGTCGCCTGCGCAGTGGTTGAAATCGCGCAAAACGCCAGAAGGGTGAAGAGAAGTTTCTTCATTTTTTAGTTCCTCCATAGAGCCTTCCCCGTTCGGATTTCTTCAATCCGAACGGGACAAGAAGGCTCGTTAAGTTAAATGCAGAGCGCTTCCTTATCGCCAAAGTCGAACAACTTTGGCGGGAAGCGCTCTGCACCGGGTGAAGGAGGAAGGGGCTCGTTGGAACCCGCTCGCAATCCCTCCGCCGGTATGAGCCGGATCAGGTTCAGCGGGTTAGCCCGGATGGGCCTCTCAGCTCGAGAATGAGCACCCCGTTGAGAGCGGGACGGACCATAGGCATTGAGGGGTGCGCTGGCAAGCTTCATCTGTTATGGCTTGGGGCATGACCCGTTTCGTTGTGCTTCTCGGCGGGGACCTGACGGCAACGTCGCGTCTCGCGTCCCAGATACAGAAGGCGCGTATCATCGCCGCCGATGGCGGCATGGCGCATGCCGAACCGCTGGGCGTCGAGCCTGAATTGTGGGTCGGCGACTTTGATTCGACCTCGGAGGACCTCGCCGAGCGCCATAAGGACGTGACCCGTCACGCCTTTCCCGCCGAAAAAGACAAGACCGACGGCGAGATCGCGGTGGACGAGGCGATCAAGCTCGGCGCCCGCGAGATCGTGCTGGTGGGGGGCCTTGGCGGCCAGACCGACCATGCCGCCTCGCATCTGGGGCTGATCCTGAAGCTGGGGCGCCGGCGCGTTTATTCCTTCATCACCAGCGGCACCGAGGAGGCCTATCCGATCCTCAACGGCACCCATCATTTCGACCTGCCGCCCGGCAGCCGCTTCAGCGTCGTGCCCTTCACCGATCTCGCCGGGCTTGATCTCGAAGGGGTGAAATGGCCGCTCGTCAACCGCTCGGTGCCTTTGGGCTCCAGCCTAACCGTCTCGAATGTGGCGCTGGGGCCGGTCACCGTCCGGCTGAATCAGGGTTATGCCGTGGCGCTTGCTTATCCTGAGAGTGTTGCGTGACCAGACTGAAACTCACCGAGATGGGCCGCCATGGCGAGGCCATGGGGGAGGTCGATGGCCGCCCGGTCTATGTGCCCTATGCGTTGCCGGGCGAGGTGGTCGAGGCCGACATCTCCGGCAGTCACGCGTTGTTGCGCGACATCGTCACGCCGAGCCCTGAGCGCATCGACCCCTTCTGTCCGCATTTCACCCGCTGCGGCGGCTGCCAGATCCAGCAGTGGCAGTCGGAGACCTATCGTTTGTGGAAGCGTGGCCTCGTCGCCACGGCCCTGAAGAACCAGGGCATCGCCGCCGAGGTCGAGCCGTTGATCGACGCGCAAGGCGAGGGGCGCCGGCGCGCCACCTTGCATGTGAAGCGGACGACGGAGGGCGTGATCGCCGGCTTCAACGCCGCCCGCAGCCACGACATCCATCCCCTTGACCATTGTCCTATTCTCGTGCCGGCTCTGGCGCCGGCCTTCGAGATCGCCCGACGCATTGGCGCGCTGATCGGTGATTGCGACGTCGCCTTCACCGCCAGCGAGACGGGGCTCGATGTCGACGTCACGACGAAGCGGAAGCCGACACCAGCCTTGGCGGCTCTGGTCGAGACCGAAAGACTGGGCAGGTTGTCCGTCAATCGCGAGCCCCTGGTGACGCGCATCGCACCGGAGGTTTCGGCCGGCACGGCATCGGTACGTCTCCCGGCGGGCTCCTTCCTGCAGGCGACACGCGCCGGCGAAGCGACCCTGGCGATGCTCGTCATCGAAAATATCGGCAAGGCGAAATACGTCGCCGATCTCTTCTGCGGCGTCGGCGTCTTCGCGCTGCGCCTCGCCGGCAAGACGCGCGTCTTCGCCGCCGACAGCGACCGCGCGGCAATCGCCGCGCTGACCGAAGCCACCCGCAAGGCCTCCGGGCTGAAGCCGGTCGAGGCGAAAGCGCGCGACCTCTTCCGCGAGCCTTTGGTGGCGCGCGAGCTGAAAGATTTCGACGCGGTGGTCTTCGATCCGCCGCGCGTCGGCGCCGAGGCGCAGGCGCGCCAGCTGGCGAAATCGACGGTGAAGGCCGTCATCGCCGTCTCCTGCGATCCCGCGAGCTTCGCCCGCGACGCGCGCCTCCTGATCGAAGGCGGCTATCGCCTGACGCGCGTGACGCCGGTCGACCAGTTCGCCTTCACGGCGCATGTGGAGGTGGTGGCTCTGTTTCAAAGAGCTGCAAAATGAATGATCGGATGGACCAGGCTCTCAAGGAGTGCTGGGCCAAATATCAAAGCTTTACCTCTTCCGGCACGCACTACTCGGCAATTGTCAGACTTGGCGAGATCGAAAACCTGCTGCGCCACGGCAAAATTCTCCGTCCATTGGACAGGAAATGGCGCTCAATGCTCGATCAGGAGCTTATTTCCGAAGAAAGACTATCTCTTGCCGCCAAGGGTGCGAAGGCAGACGTCGCACGGCTGCGCCATGTGATGAGTGTCGATGACAAGTTTATCTACGAAGAAGCAATGCTGCTAATCACTTTGCGCGTGATGGTGCAGCTTGCCATGGAATTTTTCGAAAGCAGGAATTACGACTTGGCGGTCGATACCCAGGATGTGGATGAGAACCTTCGCCGGGTTGCCCGATTGGCCCAGAACTTCACCGCCTATGAAAGCGCACGACGAAAAGCCAGAAAGAACTGGGGCCTCCCTATCGTCTCGAAGTGGCTTGACGGGTGACATCGGATTTGTGTCGGGGTTTTAGATAGGGCAAAGACCTTGGTCCGTGACCCCGTGGAGAGCTCTTAGTGAGATTGACGTTCGTTCTGACACTGCCCACGGTCTTGCTGATTGCAGGGTGTATGCCCATTGCTGCCGATGGCGTGCTTGAGGTGACGGGGGTCGTAACCGATGCTCAGGGCCGCCCGTTCGAGAAATGCAGCTTCGAACTGTTTCATTCCGCCGGTGGACGCAGCATTCTGCGCCGGGAGATCAACGGGGAGTTCGGTATTCACACGGTGGGGCCACCCCGTTCCCAAGATTACATCGTCGAGATATCCTGCCAGGACGCCCGGACGCGCTTTCGGAGTGCACCGGTCAGTATTGGCGGCGCGACTCCGACCAATCTGGGACGGATCAAACTCGAGAGAATGTGAACTGGCATCGGCAAGCGAGTACAGTATTCCATGCCTAAAAATGAACCTAAATCCGATGCGCTGAAATCCTTCGTCGCCAGCGAGGCGGCTACGTCGGATGCTCCGCCGACAGAAGCGGATCTGCGACTGCTCCTAGCGATGATCGACGATGAGGATCGCTCGAACCGGGATTGGGCCGCTTTCCTGCTGTCGATCAGCGTTCTGGATACACCGGAAGTGCGCGAAGCTCTTCTGCGAGCGGCTGCTGACGACGACCCCTATGTGAGCGGCGAGGCGATATCGGGGCTCGCCAAGCGGTCGCCGGAGTTGGCGCTGCCTCTTGTGCAGAGGGCACTGACTGCGGATTGGGCAAGCCTGCAGATCTTCGAGGCTGCCAGGCTACTCGCGCATCCTTCGCTGGTCGATGATCTGCGCTGCTTCTTGGGACCATCAGAAAACCCTCATGTGGACGAGATCGCATCTGAAGCGCTCGAGGCATGTGAGACGGGTGTTTCCCCGAACTAGCTGCCACCTTCCACTGTGTTTTGCCCTTCATCCCGCCATCGGCCCCAGCGCGCCGCGCCGCCAATAAGCGGCAGCCAGCGTCTCGTCGCGTCCGAGCCCCAGCTTGCCGCGCCAGAATTCGCGTAGCGTCTTGGCCGCATCCGCTTCAGCGGCGAACCAGCTGAAGCATTTCATGCTTGCTGGGCGTTCCACCGCGCAGACGGCTTCGGCCAGGCGTCGGTGCTCGCCGGGAGCCGTTCCGTTGCGATGGATCCACTGCACCTCGAAGCCCGGCGGATGGGCGATGCTTTGCTCTTCTTCTCTGCCGGCGACTTCGATGAAGGCGAAACCCTTCGTGTCGGCCGGCAGGCTTTCGAGGATGCGTCCGAGCGCCGGAAGCCCCGTTTCATCGGCCCCCAGCACGAGCCACTCCGCCTTGCGCACCGGCCGTCCGAGAGGACCCATGATCCCGACCATGTTGCCGGGCCGTGCCGACGCCGCCCAGCCCGAGCCGATGCTCTCATCGCCATGCATCACGAAGTCGATGTCCATGAGCCCCGCGGCGACATCGAGCCGGCGGATCGTGTAGACGCGGGCAGGGGCGCGGCGTTCCTCCGCCGGCCACACCGGCAGGCCGTTCGGACCGGCCTCGGGCCATAGAGGCTCCGGCACTTGTGCCGTCGGGAACAGCACCCGCACATGCATGCCTTCGAAGTCGGCGAAACGCACGAGATTGTCGCCCGATAACCTGATCCGTCGCATATGCGGCGTCAGATCGTGGATCTCGACGACGCGCATTTCGCGGAACTGCGCGAGCTTCCTATCGCCGGCGAGATCGCCCTCCCACACGATCTGCGGGCGAGCCCGCTTCGCATGCAGCTCGATCGATGTCGCCAGGATATCCTTGAGCCGCGCCAGCCGGTCGGCATCGGCGGCGGCTAGCCGCACGGTGAGGAGATCGGGTGACAGGTCGAGCGTCGCCTGCCCGATAGGAAAGCGGAAGCCGATCCCGCCGCCCTTGGTCGTCACGACCGCATCGAAGCTGAACAGCCGGTCGGTGATGCGGTCGATATAATCGTTGGGCGACGGCATCGCGATGCGGGCTTCGCAGGTGAGTTCATTCATCAGGATAGACTCCTTCAACCGCCGAACCGCGTCGTCAAGCCGATCTTGAAGGTACGACCCTTGCCTTGCTCGACATCGGATGTGAAGCTCCAGGCGCTCTGCGGATCGGTATAGGCGACGTCGAACAGGTTCTCGACCGCGAGATCGAGCTTCAGATTCTCCGAGACCGTCCAGTTGGCGAAGAGATTCACCAGTTCGTAGGCGTCGCTATATTGCGCCGGGCCGTCGACCTGGCCCGGATTCGTGCCGGACGAGCGCTGCGTGCGTTTGACTTCGCCCACCGCCAGGAACTGTCCGCCGAAGACCAGTTGGTCCTCGAAGGCGCGGAAGCCGAGCGTCGCCGAGAATTTGTCGAGCGGCGCATTTTCCAGGGGCTGGCCGTCATATTTGGGGTTCTTCGTGTCGATCAGCTCGGCGTCGATGAGAGCGCCGGTCAGGTTGATGAAGCCCCAGCCGAGATCATAGATGAGCTCGGCCTCGACGCCCTGCAGACGGGCCGTGCCGATATTGTCGGCCATGCGCGGCAGCACCGTGAGATCGGTTTCGATATAGTCATGAACCTTGGTGTAGAAGGCGGTGAACTTGCCGCGCAGCAGGTCGTTCTCGGCGAAAAGCCCGTCATATTTAAGGTTGACGCCGCCTTCCCAGCTCTTGGCCACTTCCGGCTTCAGGTTGAAATTCGGCACATAGCTGTCGGCGCTGCCATGGGCGCCGGTGCCGCGGAACACATCCTGGAGGCCGGGTGCCCTGTAACCCTCCGAATAGCCGCCGAACAGTTGGAAGCCGGTGAAGGGTGTCACGCCGACCGTGAAGCGCGGCGATACCCTGTCGCCGTTGAGCGATTCCTCCTCGGGCGGCGTCGCCGGCGTGGCTTTGGTCTCGCCATCGAGCTCGTAGCCGTCATAGCGCACCGCCGCGATGAGCTCGAGCCAGGAGCCGTATTCGCCCATCCACTGCATGAAGGCGCCATAGGCCTGGGCCTCGCCGGCGCCGAAATGAGCAGCCGAGGATTCTCCTTCGAGGAAGTAGTAATCGCCGCCATAGGTCAGCGTATGGGCGAGACCGAGACCATCGAAGCGCGAGGAGTTGTGGCCCGAGGCGCCGGTGGTGCGCACATCGTAGAAGCGGAAATTGCCGGCCGCCGCCGCTGGCCAGACCTGCGTCTGCTCGGCCCTCGTCTTGTTGTGATAGGCGGTGAAGGAATAGTCGAGCAGCCGGTCATCGGGATCGGAATAGGTGTATTTCGCCGTATAGGTGTCGTTGACGGTGTCGGCGTCATAGCGGCTGAGGGTCGCCGAATTGGAGCCGCTCGAGCCCGAGACATAGTCATCGTAGCGCTGCAGGATGGCGCCGAGCTTGATCTCATGGCCGTCGGCCGGGCGGAAGGTCGCCTTGCCATAGCCGCTCGTCACTTCCTCGCCGGTCCAGCGCACCTCATCGCCATTGCCGTCGTCATACGCATCGCGGTCGCGCCAGTTCACATTGCCGATGATGTCGAACGCCTTGTGCGGCCGGATCGCCGCCGTGGTGCTGGTGGTCCAGCCCACGCCATTGGTCTCGTAGCCGACCTTCTCGCTGATCGCATATTGCTCGTCGGATTTGAGGAAATCGCCGGCATCCTTCGTCTCGAAGGCGACGAGGCCGCCGATGCCGCCCGAGCCATAGGCGTTGGAGACGGGGCCCCGGATGACGGTGACGGCCTTGAGCAGGTCCGGCTCGACATAGAAGGAGCCCGAGCCATGGCCGACGCGCCAGTAGTCCTGGCGCGCGCCATCGAGGGTCACGACGACGCGGCCATATTGCTGGAGGCCGCGGATATTAATGGCGGTCGCCGGATCATCCCCATTCATCGTGGCGCCGACGCCCGGCGTGGTGCGGAATATGTCGGCCGGCGTATTGGCCTGGATGCGCTCAAGATCCTTATTCCCGACATAACTCGTCGCCGACAGCGAATCGATCACCGGCGCATCGATGAGCGTCGCGGTGACGGTGATGAGATCGAGCTCGGTTTCGCGATTCGCCTTGGCCTCGGAAGGCTCCTGGTCTTCCTGCGCGGGTTTCACCTTGCGCTGCTCCTGCGCCGCCAGCGGCGAGGCGGTGAGGATGAGGAGCGAGGTGATGGCGGTTCCTGCCAGCAGCAGGGTCTTGATGGTCCGTGGCACGGCCACTTCTCCTTTTGATGAGGATGAATGGCTGGCTGAAACCGATAGGGTCTGGCGGGCTCGTTTGACGCGTCCAAGCTTCCGTCGGCCTGCGCATCCCTTGCATATTAATTTCCGACTAATATAGTCAAGTATTATGTGATGATTGAATCACATTCTCCGCATTTCTCTTCAGGGGCTTGATTCTATTGAAATACTTCACTCATCTCCGGCGCGCTTCGGCGCTCTGCATCGGCGTGTTTTGGGCGGTCTTGATGACGCAGGCCCACGCGCAGGCGCTGACCGACGCCGCCGGCCGCGCGGTCGACCCGGGCAAGGCCGAGCGCATTCTGAGCCTCGGCCCGGACGTCACCGAGATCCTCTATGCGCTGGGGGCGGGCGATCGTGTCGTGGGCGTCGATCGCGGCAGCCGCTATCCGGAAGCGACACTAGCCAAGCCCAATGTCGGCTATCGCCGCTCGCTCTCGGCCGAGGGTGTGCTGGCGCTCGGGCCCGATCTCATCATCGCCTCCGAGGATATCGGCCCGCCACCGGTGGTCGAGGTCCTGAAGACGACGGCCGTTCCGCTCCTCCTGGTGCCGGAGGACAATTCGCTCGAAGGCATCGAGAAGAAGATCGCGCTCATCGCCGCCGCCCTGAAGCTTGAGGAGAAGGGACGGGAGCTCGCCCAAACCGTGCGCGCTGATTTTGCCGCGGCGACGAATCTCACCGCCGCGATCCCGCCCGAGAAGCGCAAGAAGGTTGTGTTCTTCCATGGCCTCACCCGCCTGAGCGCCGCCGGCGCCGACACCGCGGCCGACGCCGTCATACACTATGCCGGTGGCATCAATCCGCTGGGCGGCATGAAGGGCTACAAGGCGGCCTCTGAGGAATTCCTGCTGAAGGCCGCGCCCGAAGTCGTTCTGTTGATGAGCGATGGCAAGGGCGGCCCGACAGCCGACTTCGTCTTCGCCAATCCGGCGCTCAAGCAGACGCCAGCCGCCCGCGACCGCGCGCTGATCGTGCTCGACGGGCCTTACATGATCGGCTTCGGACCGCGCACCGCGCAAGCCGTCCGCGATCTCGCCAAGGCGCTTTATCCGGAGATCGGTGACTGAGTCTCTGCCTTATCCGTCATTTGCGCAGGCAACCAGCGCATCCCTCGCCGCCTCCGTCAGGGCGGGAAGCCGTCGGCCTTTCTGCCAGAACAGAATGTAATGGTAGAGGGAGCTTGGCTCGTAGGGACGGATTTCGAGACTGAACGCCTTGAGCTGGCTGGCCGCAAACGAATTGGTGATCGTTAC
This sequence comes from Taklimakanibacter albus, assembly GCF_016595235.1. Taxonomy (GTDB): domain Bacteria; phylum Pseudomonadota; class Alphaproteobacteria; order Rhizobiales; family Aestuariivirgaceae; genus Taklimakanibacter; species Taklimakanibacter albus. The sequence continues at coordinate 51,965 of NZ_JAENHL010000006.1, forward strand.
GCCCAGCCCAGCCGCCAGGAAGCTCGCTTCCTGGCCGATGACATCGACTTGAATCGCGAGATAGGGCTCGATCCCCATATAGCGCAGGGCATTTTCGTTCATCTGCTGCGAGTTGAACTGCGGATCGACGTCGATGAGGGGCTCGCCTTTCATTTCCTCGGGCGTGATGATCTTCTCGCGGGAGAATCTATGGCCCGCATGGAAGACGCAGACATTGGTTGCCGTGACGAGCGGAACCCAATCGAATATGTTTTCATCGATGGGCAGGCGCGAGAGGGCGATATCCGCGCGCCCTTCCAGGATATGCTCAGCCATCTCGTGATAGTCGCCGGATCTGATATGGACGATCATATGCGGCTGATGAGGTCGAAGCCGTTGCAAGGCTCGTGGGATCAGGTCGAGACAGAAGATATGGGGCGTGGCGATGCTCATCGTGTCGCTTTCGACGCCTTTCAGTGCCGCGACGGTTCGGGAGATCCTTTCCATCTGCACGAAGGTGGCGTCCGTGTCGCGAAACAGCATCATGGTCTGGCTCGTCGGCTGGAGCCTTCCCTTGTCCCTGAGAAATAATTGAACGCCGAGCATCGTTTCGAGCTGCTTGATTTGCTGGCTGACCGCCGGCTGGGTGATTTCCAGCATCTTCGCGGCACTGCGTTCCGAGCCCGTTCTGACGACCTCTCGAAGGATCTGCAATTGTCGGAGGGTGATGCCGGTCTTGGCTATTTCCACCATGAACGAGGGTCCATCTTGGGTGGCCGGAAACTGGCCGGCCATTAAGTCCAGCTTATACTCGGATATGGCCTACTGGCTATCTGAATGAGCCTGAAGGCAAGAGTATAAGTACGGATTATCAAGAAATAATCTTGCTTATAAATTGACGTGCGCCAAAGCAGCAGGCAATTCTTGTCCCACGGTCCGACGCGACAGGGGCGGGACGCCCCGGCAAAAAATCGAAAATTGAGACCACTAGGGATGGTGCAGCTTCATGCGTGCAGCAATTGCTACGTCGTTGCCTGAATCGCAGATCGCTCCGGCGGCCGGCGGCGTCCAGGCGCGCGGCATCGAAAAGCGGCTGGGCAATGTCGAGGTGTTGCGCGGCGTGACTCTCGACGTCGCTGCCGGCGAGATCGTCGCGATCCTCGGCAGCAGCGGGTCGGGCAAGAGCACCTTCCTGCGCTGCGTAAATCTCCTGACCCTTCCTGATCGGGGCGATATCTGGGTTCACGGCGAACACCTCAGGCTCCGTCCGATATCGGAACGCGATTCCGAGCCGAGGATACTCGATCACGATCAGGTTCGGCGGGTTCGCGCCTCCATCGGCATGGTGTTCCAGAACTTCAATCTCTGGCCGCATATGACCGTGCTCGAGAATGTTTCGGCGGGGCCTGTCCTGGTCAATCGGCTCACCCGAAAGGCCGCCACCGAGCTCGGGCGCGGGTATCTCGCGAAGGTTGGCCTCTCCGACAAGGCCGGCTCCTATCCGCGTCATTTGTCGGGCGGCCAGCAGCAGCGCGTCGCCATTGCGCGGGCGCTGGCGATGGAACCGAAGCTCCTTCTCTTCGACGAACCGACCTCGGCCCTCGATCCGGAGCTGGTGGGGGAGGTTCTCCGCGTGATGACCGCGCTCGCGGGAGAGGGGCGCACGATGATGATCGTCACCCATGAAGTCGCCTTCGCGCGCGAGGTTTCAAGCCGGGCGGCTTTCATGCATCAGGGGCGCATCGAAGAGGAAGGATCGAGCCCGGCGTTTTTCTTGAACCCCACTTCGGCCAGCCTCCGCCGCTTCCTCACGGCGCATGATGAAAGGCATTCGTGACGATGGACGGCTTCGTCATGCAGTTCGTTGAAGGGCTGAAAACCACGGTCCTGCTCGCCCTCGTCAGCGGAGCGCTCGGCATGATCGTCGGCCTGCTGGCGGCCGCCGCCAAGCTGTCGCGCTTTGCACCTCTCCGCGTCGTGGTCGGCGCCTATACGACGATCGTCCGGGGCGTCCCCGAACTGCTCATCATCCTCTTGATCTATTTCGGCGGCACCGTCGCCATCAGCTCGTTCGTCGGGCGCTATGTCGAAATCAATGCTTTCTCGGCGGGTGTGCTGGCCCTGACGATCGTGTTCGGCGCCTACACGGCCGAGATTTTCCGGGGCGCCGTCCTCAGCATATCGCGCGGGCAGATCGAGGCTGCGCGGTCGCTCGGGCTGCATCCGTGGCAGACCTGGCTGTTGATCATTCTGCCGCTGATGATGCGCATCGCGCTGCCGGCGCTCGGCAATCAATGGTTTTCCCTGATCAAGGAAACATCTCTCATCTCGATCGTCGGCCTGACCGACATCATGCGGGTCGCCGCCGTCGGCGCGGGATCGATGCGGGCGCCCTTGACCTTCTATCTGGCGGCATCGGCGCTGTATCTGTTTCTGACCAGCCTGGCGCTTGTGGTGTTCAACCTGCTCGAGCGGCGCTTTGCCGTTCGCGGGCATTGAGGGAGCATCGTCATGGATGCCGAACTGCTCCTCACCAGCATGATGACCCTCGCTTCCGGGATTCCGCTGACGCTGATCCTGACCTTGGCGTCCCTCGTCATTGGCCTGGTTCTTTCCGTGCCTTTGGCGTTCCTGCGGACTTCCGGAAACAAGTATTTTTCACTGCCGGTGCTCGCCTACACCTATGTGTTCCGCGGAACGCCGCTGCTCGTCCAGCTCTTCATCATCTACTACGGTCTCGGCCAGATCGAGTTCATACGGTCGAGTGGCCTCTGGTACGTTCTGCGCGATCCGTTCTGGTGTTCGCTTCTCGCTTTCTCGCTGAACAGCGCCGCCTATACGACCGAGGTCTTCCGGGGCGGGATCCTCGCCGTACCGTCAGGCATGATCGATGCGGCGCAGGCGATCGGCATGACGCCGCTCCAGCAGAAGCGCAAGATCATCTTGCCGATCGCCTTCCGAGGCGTTCTTCCTTCCTATGTCAATGAGGTCATCGCCCTCTTGAAGGCGAGCTCGCTCGCCAGCACCGTGACGCTGCTCGAGATCACCGGACTTTCGAGAAAGCTCGTTTCGGAGACTTTTGCGCCTTACGAGATTTTCATCGCCGCCGGCATTCTCTATCTCGGCCTGACTTCCATCTTCACCAGTGGCTTCCGTGTACTGGAGACCCGTTGGTTGAACGCGCCGCCGAAGCAGGCCGCACCGGACGGCATCATCGCGAAACAGGTGGTCCATGGATCGTGAGGAGCTCATGGGCGAGACCGCGTGGCGCGAGATCAGCCTGTCGGCGATCGCCTCCAATTGTCGCGCCGTCAGAGCGGCGGTCGGAACCGGCACGAAGATCTTCGCCTGCCTGAAGCACGACGCCTATGGATGCGGGGCGGAGAGGGCGGCCGCCATCCTGATGAAGGAAGGTGTCGACGCCTTCGGTGTGGTTTCCTTGGCCGACGCGGCGTCGGTGCGCAGAGGAGCGCCGGGCAAGCCGATCCTCATGTATCCGGGCATTGGCCCCTGGAATGTTGATCTCGTTCAGGATCTCGACCTGACGATCTCGATCTCCGGGGAAGAGGATCTGGCGGGTTGGGTCTTAACCGGCAGGCCCTTGCGCGCCTTCGTGAAGGTGGATGTCGGGCTCTGGCGCAATGGCGCCGCGCCCTCGCAGATCGCCCGGCTGCTCGAAATCTGCGCCGCGCACGGCAATCTCGTGATCGACGGGCTTTACGCGCATCTCAGCGAATTCGGTGTTGCCGGCTCATCGGCGGTGGAGCAGTTCGCGCGGCTGACGACCCTGCTGGGCGATCTCGAACGCGGCGGGCGCCTTCCCGAAACGGTCATGATATCGAGCAGCGACAGCCTGCTGTCGCATCCGGAAATGGATATGGATGCGATCGATCCCGGAACGCTCCTGTTCGGATTGACCGGATCGCATCACGGACGCCGGAGCATATCCGTGCATCCGGCGCTCACGGCGATCAAGGCGCGCATCATCGCGATCAAGCAATGTGGCGACAGCATGGGGCCGCCGCCGGCCTTGCCCGGATACCGGAAAGACATGCGGCTTGCGGTGCTCGGGATCGGCTGGGGACAGGGACTCCCTCGCCATCTGCGGCCCGGGATCTCGGCTCTCGTCAAAGGTAAGCGCGTGCCGATCGTACCGCCGGCACATCTCGAACATCTACGCATCGACATCACGGAGCTGCCCACGGCAGAGCTCGGCGACGAAGTGCTCCTGCTGGGAAGTTCAGGCACGGATCGCGTCACGCTTGCGGAACTCGCCGCGGCCTGGGGCACGGACGAAGTCGGCGTCAGCTGCGGCCTGGGCGGCAATCTCGGTCGGATTTACGTCACTTGAAATTCAACCTGACCAAAAATAGGGGAGTGAAACATGAAGAAACATGGTTTCGTTGTCGCGGTCGCCGCCGTTCTGATGAGCATCGGCCTCGCGCAGGCGAGTGAGCGCAAGGCGATCACGATCGCAGCGGAGGGCGCCTCGCCGCCCTGGGACTATATCGACGCGAACGGGCAGCTTGTCGGCTTCGATGTCGACGTGGGCAAGGATCTCTGTGCGCGCATGAAGATGGAGTGCAAATTCGTCCCGCAGGACTGGGACGGCATCATTCCCGGCCTCCTGGTGAAGAAATACGATGCCATCATCTCCGGCATGTCGATAACCGAGAAACGCAAGAAGTCGATCGCCTTCTCGATCCCTTATGCCGTGGCGCCGAACGGGATCGTCATGCGCAAGAGCATTCCCGTACCGCCAATGGACTCCGCGGCCAAGCTCGATCTCACCGAAATGGATGCGGCAAAGCAGGAGACGATTGCGAAGCTCAAGGAAAGCGTGACCGGCAGAACCCTGGGCGTGCTGCGCTCATCGAATTCCGAGGTGGTCGTGAATGAGCTGTTCGGAGATGTGGCGACGGTGCGCAGCTATGACAGCCAGGAGAACATCCAGCTGGACATCATCTCGGAGCGTATCGATGGCGGGCTCGGTGACTATCTCACCTGGAAGCAGTTCCTCGACTCGCCTGAAGGCAAGGATGTGGCGTTCTTCGGTCCGCAACTTGACGGCGGTCCCTGGGGGCCAGGTGCCGGCATTGGTCTGCGCAAGGAGGATACGGACCTGATCGCCGCCTTCGACAAGGCGCTTCGCGAGAGCATCGCCGACGGCACGCTCGCCAAGCTCAGTGTGAAATGGTTCGGGGTCGATATAGCGCCGCGGCTCAAGAACTAGCCGGCAATCAATGCACCGGTGGCGCCCGCCAGGGCGCCATCATCTTTGTTGACTCAAGGGCTTCTTAGCATGTCTTCGCCTTTCACTCTCGCTGTAACCGGGCAGTCGCTCATTCTGCATGATGTACGCCACGTCACCGATCATGGTTTTGCCGCCGTCAAGGAGCTGACCCGGAAGGCCGATGTCGCCTTCACCAATCTCGAGACGACCATTCTTGGCCGGCACGGCGGCTGGCCGTTGAAGGGATCGGCTTTTGGTTGCTCGCCGGTGGCTGTGCTGGATTGCTTGAAGGATATCGGCTTCGACGCCCTGGCGCTTTCCAACAACCACGCCTTCGATCTTGGTCCCTCCGGTGTGTTGTCCACGCTCGAGGAAGTGGCCCATCGCGACTTTCTCCATGCCGGCACCGGGGTCGATGCCGCCGGCGCGCGCCGGGCGGGAGTGAAGAAGATCAATAACCGCAAAGTCGCGCTTGTCGCGATGGATGCGGGCCCCGGACCGGCGATTATGTACGCCGACAATGCGACGAAGACGAGGCCGGCGCGGCCGGGAGTGAACAAGCTCGACGTGTCTCGTGTGTTCGAGGTCGATGATGGAAATTTCGCGAATCTCGTTTCGATCCAGGAGACGTTCCAGAGCAACCCGATGGAACGCGCCAATTACGGCCAGCCGGATGATCCGCTCGAATTGACATCACCTGACGAGATCGACTTCTACGGAACGATCTTTCGAAGGTCGCCCGCGAACTGCCGCCGGATCGTCATCGACCAGGCGAGCTTGCAGGGGCAGCTCGATACCATCCGCAAGGCCGCATCGGACGGGGCCTTCGTCATCGCCTATCTTCACCACCACCACTGGGAGCCCAGCTGGCGCGATGTTCCCCAGTGGGTTCAGCTCTTTGCGCGATGCTGCGTCGATGCGGGCGCGAATGTATTCGTCAGTCACGGCGCGCCGGTGCTGCAGCCGGTCGAAATCTATCGTGGCGCGCCGATCTTCTTCGGGCTCGGGAACTTCCTGTTCCATCTGCCCGAAGGCGAGGACGATTGGGCATCTCCGGATGTCTGGAAAAGCGTGGTGGCGACGTGTTCTTTCGGCGACAAGGGGCAGATATGCTCGATCGACCTCGTGCCGGTCGTCCTGGGCGGGGAGCAGGGATTGCAGGAACGTAATTATCACGAGCGTCTCGTTCCGCTGCCCGCGTCAGCCGCTCTCGCCCGCAGCATGATCGAGGACCTGGCCGAGCGCTCCGCGAACCATGGCACCAGTCTGCGGGTTGTGGGGGATCGGGGGATCATCTCGATATAGGCAGTCCTTGCTTGCCGGTCACGGATATCGGAATCTGGCCTGAGATTCGGGAGAACCAGATGACGATCGTCCTTGGGCAGGATCAACTCACCATCGCTGACGTGGTCGCCGTGGCCAGATCCAACACCCCCGTCGCGCTCGGCGTGCCGGCACGAGGGCGGCTCGACAGCGCGCGGGACATGATCGAGCGCTGGTCGCGCGAGGATCGCCCCGTCTATGGGGTAACGCGTGGGCTGGGCGGCCGTGTCACCATGGAGATCAGCGCCGCCGAGAGAGCGAGCTACAGCGCGGCGGTGGTGCGGGGCAGGGCCGCGGGCGGCGGCGGGTATTTTGACTCCACTACCGTACGTGCCGCCTTGTTCTCCCGTGCCGCGGGTCTGGCGCAGGCGGGCGCCGGTGTCCGGCCGATCATCATCGACACGCAGCTCGCCATGCTCGCCAAAGGGGTGCATCCGCTCGTCCCGCAAGTGGGCTCGGTCGGCGCCTCGGATCTCGTGCTCTGCGCCAATATGGCCTTGCCGCTGATGGGGGAAGGTCGCGCCGAATATCAAGGCGAGATCCTCGCCGGCGGTGAAGCGATGCGCCGGGCCGGCATTCCGGTCGTCGATCTCGTCGAGAAGGAAGGGCTGGCGCTCTGCAGCGCCAACGCGATCAGTGTCGGCCTCGGCGCGCTCGTCCTCTCCGACGTCATCGATCTCATCGAGACCGCGGATGCGGTGCTGGCTTTGTCCTTCGAGGCCTTCCGCGGCAATCCCAGTCCTTTCGATCCCCGCGTCGCGGCGGCGCGCGCCGCGCCGGGACAGCAGGCGGCTGCCGAGTCGCTGCGCAAAATGCTGAACGGCTCGCAACTCTTCGAGCCCGACGCACCGCGCCGCGTGCAGGACCCGCTCAGCCTGCGCTGCGGGACGCAGGTGCATGGCGCCGTGCGGGCAACGATCGATTTCGTCCGGCCGCATATCGAGGTGGAACTGAACAGCGCCGCCGACAACCCGCTCATCATCACCGCTGACGACACGATCCTGTCGACCGGCAATTTCCACACGCCCGGCCTGGCGATCTCCTTCGATGCGCTGCGGCTCGCCCTGGCGCAAGTATCGACGCTCTCATCGGAGCGCACGGTGCGGATGATGCAGGAGGAGCTTTCGGGCCTCGCCGGGCGTTTCTCCCGTCACGGAACGACACGGGTGGGCTTAGGCCTCATCGGCATGACCGCGCATACGCTGAGCCGCGAGGTCCGCTACTTCTCCGCGCCGGTCTCCAATGACGACAACACCTTCGACAGCGTGGAGGACCAGGCGCCCTTTACCCCGGTGAGTGTGCGCCGGGCCGTGCAGCAGCTCGACTATCTGCGCCAGGTTCTTGCTTGCGAGATGATCGTCTCGGCGCAGGCGCTCGAGATGCGCCCACGCTCGCGCGTTGCCCCGGTGGCCACGGCGCTGCATGATCTGGTGCGCAGCGTCGTCGCCCCGCTCGACGACGACCGCGGCACGGCGGAGGACATCGAGAAAGTGTCGGATCTCCTGCGCGACGGGAAAGCCATCGCCGCGGTCCGCCGCGCCCTTCTCAAATGAAAAGGCCGCCCATCAGGCGGCCTTCCCGAATTCAAAGCTGAGCGAGACTCAGTCCTTGGCGCGCTCGACGTAGGAGCCGTCTTCGGTCGCGATCACCACGCGGGTGCCGGTGGCGATATGGGGCGGCACCGCGGTGCGCACGCCGTTGGAAAGCATTGCCGGCTTGAACGAGGAGGCGGCGGTCTGGTTCTTGATGACCGGCTCGGTGTCGACGATCTCGAGCGTCACGCGCTGCGGCAGTTCGATGGTGATCGGCACGCCGTTGAACAGCGCGATCATGCATTCCATGTTTTCCTGGAGATAGGCGGCCCCATCACCGATGAGGTCGGCCGGCAGGTGGATCTGCTCGAAATTCTCCGGATTCATGAACACATACTGGTCGCCGTCCTGGTAGAGATAATTGAACGCCAGGGTCTCGACGAAAGCCCGTTCCATCTGGTCGGTGGTCTTGTAGCGCACCACGGTTTTGACGCCGTCCGAGATGCGGCGCATGTCGATCGAGGTCGTGGGGGTGCCCTTGCCGGGGTGGAAGCTCTCGGCCTTCAGGACGACATAGAGCTTCCCGTCCTCATGTTCGATGACATTGCCTTTACGCACGGCGCTTGCGATGATCTTGGCCACGAAAACTCTCTATAAATAAAGCTATTGATGGATTTTGTTGGGCGGGTATTAGCAGCCGCCATGCCAGAAGCCAAGCCCTGCCGGAGTTCCCCTTTTGAGCCTTGATCCGCCCTGGTGGCGTGCCGATATCCATGCCGACCGCCGGCCCTTCCTGATGGCCCGGGGCCGCATCCTGGCGCGCATCCGGGCCTGGTTCGCCGAGCAGGGCTTCATCGAGGTCGATTGCGGGGCGCTTCAGGTCTCGCCCGGCAATGAAACCCATCTCCATGCCTTTACGGCATCCTTGATCAATCCGGACGGGTCCAGCGAGGCCCGTTACCTCCACACCTCGCCGGAATTTGCCTGCAAGAAGCTGCTCGCCGCCGGTGAGAAACGCATTTTCAGCATGGTCCATTGCTTCCGCAACCGCGAGCGCACCCCGCTCCATGCGCCGGAATTCACCATGCTCGAATGGTATCGGGTAGGCGAGCCCTATGAGCGGATCATCGCCGATACCGTCGAGATGCTGAAGCTCGCGGCGGGTGAAACGGGGAACAAGCTCACCTGGCGCGGCAAGGTCGCCGATCCCATGGGGGAAGCCGACTATCTGAGCGTCGCCGACGCCTACCTGCGCTACGCCGGCATCGACCTGCTTGCGACCTTGAGCGCGCGCGGGGCCGACCGTGAGGCGCTCGCCGTCCAGGCCCGGGCGCAAGGGGTGAGCTTTGCGGCCGACGACTCCTGGTCCGACATCTTCAGCCGCATCCTGGTCGAACGGGTCGAGCCGCATCTGGGGCAGGGCCGGCCGACCGTGCTCTTCGAATATCCCGCCGTCGAGGCGGCCCTGGCGCGGGTCAGCCCGCGCGACCCGCGTATCGCCGAGCGCTTCGAGCTGTATGCGGCGGGGGTGGAACTCGCCAATGGCTTCGGCGAGCTGACCGATCCGGTCGAGCAGCGCCGCCGCTTCGAGGCCGATATGACGCTGAAGCAGAGGCTCTATGGCGAGCGCTATCCGATCGATGAGGCCTTCCTTCAGGCCCTGGAGCATATGCCGGAGGCCTCGGGCGTGGCGCTCGGGCTGGACCGCCTGGTGATGCTGGCGACCGGCGCCACCCGTATCGATCAAGTCATCTGGACACCCTTCAGCTAGGAGACGTTAATGCGCGCTATAGGCATCATGCTGCTCTTCATTCTCAGTCTGAATGGTGCCGCATGGGCCCAAAGCGCGGAGAGCGATCTCTATCGCGGCCGTACCCTGGTCACCGGCATTCGCGACGAAACCCGGCTTCCCGCCGTGCCCGTCTGTCTTCTCGATGTACTTGCGAAAGCTTCGGGTGACGCCCGGCTTCTGCACGATCCGCGCGCTGAGAAAATCGCCGCCGGCGGCACCTTGCTCGTGACCGAATACGCCTTTCGCGACCGTCTCGCCGGAAGACAGATCCATGACGAGCAGGGCACCCGTGATCGGCCTTATTACCTGACCATCACCTTCGATCCGAAACGGATCGACGCCGCCCTTGCCGCACTCGGCAGCAAGCCCTGGACCGCTGAGCGGCCGCGTCTCGCTCTGTTCCTCGTCGTCGACAACGCGTCGAATGTCTATGCGCTGGCGAATGACGCTACCTTCGGCCGTGATCAGCGCGACTCGCTCGTCGACGCTTCGTGGAAAGTCGGTATGCCGGTCATGCTGCCGAGCGAGTCCGACCTCGCCGCGGCGGGACTTACGGCCGATGCCCTCTCATCGGCTGAGCCAGCGAAGCTTGCGCAGTCGGCAAAACGCATGGGCGCCGATCTCGCTCTGTCGGGCCGGCTCGTCTGGAACAAAGGCACGCTCGGCTGGGCCGCCGAATGGCATCTCTTCGACGGCAAGACGGTCCATAAGTGGAAAATCAAGGACGTCAATTTCGACGATGCCTTCCGCGATGCGCTCCGCGGCGCGGCGTTGATCCTATCGGGGAGTGGGACGCCTTGAACTACCGCAACCCCGCCAGCACCTGGCGGATCGACTTCGCCATCTTGTCGACGATCTCGCCGAGTTCATCCGGGCTCGCATTATAGGGCGGCGCGAGAATGACGCAGTCACCCGCGACGCCATCGACATTGCCGCCGACCGGATAACAAATGAGTCCGTTTTCAAGGGCTTGCTGGCGGATGCGCAGGTAGAGCTTGAGCTCGGCCGGGAACGGCGTCTTGGTCTTGCGATCCTTGACGAGTTCGAGCGCCTGGAAGAAGCCGCGGCCGCGGATGTCGCCCACCGCTTCGATGTCGGAGGTGGCATCGCGCATCATCTGGACGAGCTTCGGTCCCCATTCGATCACCCGCTCGACCAGCTTTTCGCGGGTGACGATCTTCTGCACCGCGACGCCGGCGGCGCAGCAGGCGGTGTGGCCGGTGAAAGTGTGGCCGGTCTGCGGCCCGCCATGGACGGGCGCGAAAGTATCGGCGATCTTCTGCGAATAGACGGCGGCGCCGAGCGGCAGATAGCCGGCGGCGAGGCCCTTGGCGACCGACATGATGTCGGCCTCGACGCCGTCATGGGCGAGCGCCCGCCACGGGCCGCAGCGTCCGGCGCCCGACATGACTTCATCGGCGATCAGCAGGATGCCATGCCGGTCGCAGATCTCACGCACGCGTTTGGCATAACCTGGAGGAGCCGGCACGCAGCCGCCGGCGGCGCCGACCACCGGCTCGAAGATGAAGGCGGCGACATTCTTTGCGCCGACGCGCTGGATCTCGTCCTCGAGCTCCTTCGCACAGGCCTCCGCCGTGGTCTCAGGCATCGCACCGGCAGGCGGGCGATAGACATTGGCGGGCGACAGCAGCGAGGCGGGCACCAGCGCCCCTTCGAACGCGGCTCGCCTTTCGAGGAAACCCGACACCGACAAAGCGCCAATCGTATTGCCGTGCCAGGAGCGCTCGCGGGCGATGAAGCGCCGCCGGCTCATCTCGCCCTTGGCGGCGTGATACTGGAGCGCGAGCTTCAGGCAGCTCTCGACCGCTTCCGAGCCGCCGGTGACGAACACCATGTGCTTGAGGCTGCCGCCGCAATTGCGCGCGACGATCTCGGTCAGCTCTTCCAGCGCATCGGTGGTGAAATTATAGCGATAGCCATGGGCGATGCGCGACAGCTGGTCGGCGATCGCCGCATTCACCTCTTCATTGCCATGCCCGATGCAATAGACCGCCGGTCCACTCGATCCATCGATATAGACCTTGCCGTCGGCGGCATGGATATAGGAGCCCTTGGCCCATTTGGCCTTAGGCAGGTTGGCGCCGGCGGTGGTGATGCTCTGCGGAAGCGGCTGCTTGGTCATGCGGAGTGTCTCTTTTGACAATCTTTGCCAATTTATGCCATGCTGGTCCTGTGGAGACTTACATGGCGACTATGAATGTATCCCTGCCTGATCTTATGAAAGACTGGGTGGAAGCACAAACGAAAACAGGGCGTTACGCCAATGCCAGCGATTATGTGCGTGATCTGATCCGAAAGGACCAGGAACGCACCAGCAAGATCGCCGCCATGCAGCGCCTTGTCGATGACGGATTGAAAAGCGGCGTCGGCAAGCGGTCGAAGGACGATCTCTTCGCGAAGGCGCTGAAGCGAGTCGGAACGCAGCGCGGCAATGCCTGATGGGCTTTGTTCTTTCTCTCGCGGCGGAGGAGGATATTGTCGATATTGCCGAGGAAGGCGTGCGCCTGTTCGGAACCGCACAAGCCAGGCAATATCATGATGACCTGTTCACGATCTTCAGTCTGATTGCCGCCAATCCCCGCATGGCGCGTGAGCGCCTCGAGATTTCCCCACCCGTGCGTATCCATCCCTTCAAAGCTCATCTTGTTGTTTACCGGATCGAGGAGGGCGGCGATATTCTCGTTATCCGTGTGCGGCACGGACACGAGGATTGGTCGGGCGATGTCTCCTAGTTTATCTGGCAAATCATGATCACCGTCTTTGACGACATGCAGCGTCTGCACAATCCGTCGAGCTTTCTCGTCGCCGGCAAGAGCCAGCCCATGCCGGAACGGCCCGAGCGCATCGATATGCTGCTCGAAGGGGTACGGCGTGCCGGCGGCAGGCTCGTCGCGCCGAAGCCAATCGGCAACGAGACATTGTCGCTCGTCCATGATGCACGCTACCTCGCTTTCATGGATACGCTGTGGGAGCGCTGGCATCGCCAGCCGGACGCAGCGGAATATCCCGCCCCCAATATCCATGCGCTGGGCCGCTCGAGCCTGGCGCCGGTCGGTTATCCCGACTCGGTCGTGGGGCAAGTCGGCTATCACGTCGGAGACGGTTCCTGTCCTTTCATGGACAAGACCTGGGACGCCGCCCGCGCCAGCGCCGCCACTGCCGCCCATGCCGCCCGGCTGATGCTCCAGGGTGAGCGTTTCGTTTACGCACTGTGCCGGCCGCCCGGCCATCATGCGGCGTCCGATGTCGCGGCGGGCTTCTGCTACATCAACAATTCGGCGCTCGCCGCCGAGATCCTGCACCGGGCCGGGAAGCGTGTCGCCATCCTCGATATCGACGTGCACCATGGCAACGGCACCGAGGCGATCTTCTATGATCGTGCCGACATACTCACCGTCTCGATCCACGCCGATCCGAAGCGCTTCTACCCCTTCTTCTGGGGTTATGCCGAGGAGACCGGGAGGGGGGCGGGCGAAGGCTACAATCTCAATCTGCCGCTGCCGCGCGGCACCGCGATCGACGACTATCGCTGCGCATTGGCGAAGGCTTTGCGGCGCGTCGGCGATTTCGCACCCGAGATACTGGTCGTTGCCGCCGGCCTCGACATCGCGGTCGATGATCCGTTCAAGGGCTTCGCCATCGCGACCGACGATTTCACCACAATCGGAGGCGACATCGCCGACCTGAAGCTGCCGTTGCTGGTGGTGCAGGAGGGCGGCTATCCCTCACCGAGTCTCGGCGCCAGTCTGGTGGCGCTGCTGGAGGGATTGCGATCATGACCGTGACGATCCGGCCGATGGCCGATGCTGATGCGCCGGCCGTCGTGGCGATGGTCCAAGGCCTGGCGCGCGACACCGCGACGGGCGTCATACCGAAGCTTACGCCGCAAAGCCTGATCGGCAACCGCGACCTGATCGACGTCACCATTGCCGAGGACCGGGAAGGCATGCTCGGCGCCTGCCTGACGCTTCTCACCTATTCGACCTGGCGCGATGCAAGGGGGCTTTATGTGGTCGATCTCTTCATCGACGGCCGCGCCCGCAATCGCGGCATCGGGCTCAAACTCCTGCGCGCCGCGGCACGTCGCGGCCGCGCCAAGGGGGCCCGTTTCATCAAGCTCGAGGTCTATCACACCAATGACGGCGCCGCGCGTTTCTATGAGCGCCTCGGCTTCGGCCGTCACGACGAGGATCGCCTGTTCATTCTCGAGGACGAGAAGATGACGGCGCTTCTGGAAGACCGAGATTAAGTTGTCCCTTCACCCCGGCGAAAGCCGGGGTGACGACATAGATGTGAATGCGCCGCTTACGCCGTCTGGCGCGCAGCTTCTTCCGCCGGCAGCGGAATCATCCGGCCGCTGGCCGCGATGACGCCTTTCGAGCCCTCGAGCGCGCCCGCTTCGAGCTCTAGGCCGAGGAAGCGGTCGGGATCGACCGGTCCCGGCAGGCTGAGCCCTACGACCGCGTCGCGTGAGAAGCCGAAGCGGCCGTAATAGGGCGCATCGCCGACGAGCAGCACGACCCGGTGGCCGAGCTTATGCGCTTGCGCGAGCGCATGGCGCATCAGCTTTCCGCCGATGCCGCGCTTCTGATAGGCGCTATCGACGGCGAGCGGGCCGAGCAGCAGAGCCGGACCGGCCGATCCCGCGGTGATGTCCCACAGGCGCAGCGTGCCGACGAGGCGGCCCCGGCGGTTGCGTGCGGCAAAAGCGAGACCTTCCGCCGGCACGCGGTTCTCGCGCAGCCTTTCGGATGTCTTGCGCCGGCGTTCGGCTTTGCCGAAAGCGCGGTCGAGCAGGGCTTCGCGGGCCGGGAAATCGGCCGCGACTTCGGGCGTGATGGTGACCATTGTGGCCTCCATGACACCTCTGACGCCGCCCCAAGCCGAAGCCTAGGGCGGGCATCTCGGGATAGATGAGTGGATGGGTTAGATGATGTAGGTCGCCAGCGGCGGGAAGCCGTTGAACGCGATCGCCGAATAGGTCGTCGTATAGGCGCCCGTATTGTCGATCAGCACCTCGTCACCGACGGTGAGCGAAAGCGGCAGCTCATAGGGCGTCTTTTCATAGAGCACGTCGGCGCTGTCGCAGGTCGGCCCGGCGATGATGCAGGGACCCACCTGGTCGTCGTCGCGCGCCGAGAGGATCGGATAGCGGATCGCTTCCTCCATCGTCTCGGCGAGGCCGCCGAACTTGCCGATGTCGAGATAGACCCAGCGGGCCTTGTCCTCGACGTGCTTCTTAGACACCAGCACGACTTCCGCCTTGATCACGCCGGCATTGCCGACCATGCCGCGGCCTGGCTCGATGATCGTTTCCGGGATGGCATTGCCGAAATGCTTGGCGAGCGCCTGCTCGATGCCCTGGGCATAGGCCGGCACACCCGGAACCTCTTTGAGGTAACGGGTCGGGAAGCCGCCGCCGAGATTGACCATCGACAGTGTGATGCCGCGATCGGAGAGCGTGCGGAAGATATCGGCCGACTGCGCCAACGCCGAATCCCAGCCGTCGGTCTTCGTCTGCTGCGAGCCGACATGGAAGGAGACGCCATAAGCACGGAGGCCGAGCTTATGGGCAAGCGTCAGCACGTCGAGCGCCATGGCGGGCGAGCAGCCGAATTTGCGCGACAGCGGCCAGTCGGCGCCGGCGCCATCGGTCAGGATGCGGCAGAACACGCGGGAGCCAGGAGCGGCGCGCGCCACCTTCTCGACTTCCTCGATGGAATCGACGGCATAGAGCGACACGCCGAGCTGATGGGCGCGCGCGACGTCACGCTCCTTCTTGATCGTGTTGCCGAAGGAGATGCGGTCGGGCGTGGCGCCGGCGGTGAGCGCCATTTCGATCTCGGGCACCGAGGCCGTGTCGAAGCACGAGCCGAGGTTGGCCAAGAGCGAAAGGACTTCGGGCGCCGGATTGGCCTTCACCGCATAGAAGATGCGGGTGGCCGGCATCGCGCGGGCGAAGCGGAGATAATTGTCACGGATGACCTCGAGGTCGACGACGAGGCAGGGGCCTTCCGGTCGTCGGTCGGCGAGAAAGTCGATCATGCGTTGCGTAGCCATAGGCGTAACTCCCGTCAGGGCGCAGTGGATGGCTCTCGAGATGGCAAGGCGCACGCCCCGCGATGGAGACGGGAACGGGCCGGCCGCCTGTCGGGCCGTCGAGTGCGATGATTGTCCGGGCGCTCATCGCGCCTCGCATTCACCGCGGTTTGTCTGCCTTGGCTTGGAGGGAGTATCCCATCCGCACTTGGGGCAAGGAAAGTGGTGCCTCTTCAGTAACGCCGACTGTTGGACCAGCCAGACACGAGACCAAAAAAGCCCGCACCGTCGTTGCTTCAAGGCGTCCGCGGTCCGAAGACCGCATACGGATCATGTCCGTATGTACCATCCCGGAGACCTTCTTGAGGATCCGGGGGACGCCCACAGGCACGTGCGACTTTGGGCAAATCGGCATATGATGGATTCTGCCGTCGCATTCAAGAAAAATTTTGCGCTGCACCCCAAAAATTTGCCTGGGGCATCAAGGGCTTCTTTATGGATTTTTAATTCCCGCAGCCGCCGGGGCGCAAATGCCCGCCAATGGCGCCCAAGAGCTTGGCCAGCTGCTCGAGATCCTTTTCCGAAAGGTCGGGCGCCACATGCTCTTCGAGCGCTTCGCGATAGGAGGGCCATATCCGCTTCTGCATGGCGCGGCCCTCGGGCGTCGCCTGGATCATCTGGCCGCGGCCGTCGCCGGGGCAGGTGAGTCGCTCGACGAGGCCGGCGGCTTCCATCCGGTCGAGAAGGCGGGAGAGGTTGTACTGGGCGACGAGAAGTTCCTTCTCGAGCTCAACGGGGCGGAGCTTGCGGCCGCCCTCGCGCGACAGTTCCAGGAGGACGTCGTACCATTCGATCGGCGGCAGGCCCTTCGCCTTCACCGCCGCCTCCACTTTGCGCACAACATTGTCATGGGCGCGGATGAGCCGCACCCAGACATGCTGAACCCTCTCGATTCGCTTTTCCTCGGCCATCGCCGCTATCCTAAAGATTCATGCATCTGCATCAAGCTTGACATATAGATGTAACTGCATTAATGTCAATGCAGTTGCATGAAACTGAGTCCTGAAGGAGACTATCATGAAGCTTTACTACTCGCCCGGTGCGTGCTCGCTCGCTCCCCATATCGTCGCGTCCGAGGCGGGTGTTCCGCTCGAGCTCGAGAAAGTGGATCTTGGCAGCCACACGCTCGCCGACGGCTCCAACTATTATGACGTCAATCCGCGCGGCTATGTGCCGGCCATCCAGATCAAGGCAGGCGAGCCGGTTCTGACCGAAGCCAATATCGTAGTGCAGTATATCGCCGACCAGAAGCCGGAAGCGGGCCTGATGCCGAAGGCAGGCACGCCCGAGCGTTACCGCGCCCAGCAGTGGCTGGCTTTCGTCGCCACCGAGCTGCACAAGAACTTCTCCTGGCTCTGGTACAAGGACACGCCGGCCGAGACCAAGACCGCGGTCAAGGCGAAGCTCGACAAGCGCTTCGCCGAGCTCGACGCCCATCTCAAGGGCAACGCGTATCTGCTCGGCAAGGATTTCTCCGCCGCCGACGCCTATGCCTTCACCATCGTCAACTGGGTGAACTTCCTCGGCATGAACCTGAACAGCTTCCCGAACCTCAAGGCCTATATGGACCGCGTCGCGGCCCGTCCGAAGGTCCAGGCGGCGCTCAAGGCCGAAGGCCTCGTCGCGGCGTAAGTCTATCAGTCATCCTTCCCCCTTGCGGGGAAGGTGGCTCACCCGGCCTTGGCCGGGTGAGCCGATGAGGGTTGGGTGGTGAATCATTGATGCACCACCCGACCCTCACCCTGGCCCTTCGGGCCATCCCTCCCCGCAAGGGGGAGGGAGAACTGCATCTCATCCCAACATCGTGAGGCCGCTATGAAGAAGCTCACTCTCATCAGCCATGTGCTCTGCCCTTATGTGCAGCGCGCCGTGATCGCCCTGAAGGAGAAGGGCGTCGATTTCGAGCGCATCGATATCGATCTCGCCCAGAAACCGGACTGGTTCCTGGCCATTTCGCCTTTGGGCAAGGTGCCGGTGCTGAAAGTCGGCGACGATGTGATCTTCGAATCGGCGGTGATTGCCGAGTTCCTCGAAGACACGGTCGCGCCGGCGTTGCACCCGGCCGACGCCATCAAGCGCGCCGATCACCGCGCCTGGATCGAATTCGCCGGCGTTCTCCTCTCCGACATCTGGGAGTTCTACACGGCGACGACCGCGGAGGCCTTCGAGAAGAAGCGCCAGGATCTCACCCAGCGCTTCGAGCGCCTGGAAACGCGCATCAAGGCCGATCCGTGGTTCGACGGCGCGGCATTCCATCTTGTCGATGCCGCCTATGGTCCGGTCTTCCGTTATTTCGACGTCTTCGATGCGATTGAGGATTTCGGCATCCTGACGGCCAAGCCGAAGATCGCCCGCTGGCGCAAGACGCTGCGCGAGCGGCCGTCGGTCGCTTCGGCGGTAAAGCCCGACTATCCGGCACGGCTCAAAGACTTCATCGCCAAGCGCCCGTCCCATATGGCGGGGCTTCTTCTCCAGGCCGCGTGATCCCACGAAAAACGGCCGCCATCGTGGGATGGCGGCCGTTCAGTCTCGTAAACTCCCTCAACTCCCTCATGCTGAGGTGCGAGCGAAGCGAGCCTCGAAGCATCCCTCAGGATAGAGGGTAGAAGCTGAGCCATACCCTTCGAGGCCCGGCTGCGCCGGGCACCTCAGGGTGAGGGATAGCTACTTGATATAAGCGCGCACCGCGGCGCCGATCACATTGAGAATGATGTGCCCGGCGGTGATCGAGGTAATCTCGTTCACATCGCGCGACGGCGTGATCTCGACGAGATCCATGCCGACGAGCTTGCCCTTGCGGGTCAGTCCCTTGATCAGGTCGATCGTCTCGGCATAGGTGACGCCGCCCGGCTGCGGGCCGTTGACGGCCGGCATCACGGACGGGTCGAGGCCGTCGGCATCGATCGAGAGATAATAGCGCCCGCCATCCGGAATCTGCGCCAGGATCGCATCCATGCCGCGCTTGTGCAGCTCATAGACGGTAATGATATTGGCGCCATATTTGCGCGCCGCCTCGACTTCCTCGGTGCGCGCACTGCCCTGGCCGCGAATGCCGATCTGGTAGATCTTGTCGACATGTTTCATCTCGGAAGCGCGCCTGATCGTGCTCGAATAACCTTCCCGCGCGCCATTCACCTCATCGCGCCAGTCGAGATGGGCGTCGAGATGGATGAGGGTGATCGGGCCTTCGCCGTCGAGCGCCCGGAAGATCGGGATCGGAATGCCGTGATCGCCGCCGATCGAGATCGGCATGGCGCCGGCCTTCAGGATCTTGCGGACCGCTTCCTCGGCGAGCTTGTAATGCTTGCCGAGATCGCGCGGATCGCCCGGTACGTCGCCGACATCCACCACCTTGATGTCCTTGCCGTCGAAGAGGGTGCCGCCGATATCGAAGTCCCAGCGCTCAAGGCCGAGGCTGATACGCGACGAGGCGCGGCGCACCGCGGTCGGCGCATTGGTCTGGTCGTTGATCGTCTCGTCCATCGCATAGGGGTCGCCATAGGGCATGCCGATGATGGCGAAATGCGCGTCGAGCTTGTCGAGATCGGCCGCATAGGGGAAGTTCATGAAGGTCGTATAGACGCCCCGGGGCGGAACGGTCGGTCGTGTCATCATTGTCTCCTGTTATTGTGGACGGGCAGGTTGCGGGCTCGCTGACCTGGTGAGGCCGCGATAAGGCTGCAGATATGTCTCGAGGCGCGACGCCAGTGCCGCGAGGAAGGCGGTGAGGCCCCAATAGAGAAGAGCCAAGAGCGCGAAGACCTCGGCCGGCGCATAGGTGCGGCCGATCACGTCCTGCGCCATATAGGTGAGCTCGCCGACGGTGATGATCGACAAGGCCGCCGATTCCTTGATCAGCGTGATGGTGAGATTGGTGCTGGCGGGCAGCACATAACCGACGATCTGCGGAAAGAGCACCTTCCAGAAAGTCTGCGTATAGGTGAGGCCCAACGCGCGCGCCGCCTCTCCCTGTCCCTTCGCGATCGAGACGATGCCACCCCGGACGATCTCGGAGAAATAGGCCGCCGCGTAGGAGGAGAGCGCGATGATGCCGGCGGTCATCGGCGACAGCCTGATGCCGGCGAAGGGCAGCGCGAAGAACAGCAGGAAGACCTGCACCAGGAAGGGGATGTTACGGATGATCTCGATATAAGCGAGCGCAATTCCATTGAGGACCCGCCCGCCGCGGAGCCGGATGAGCGCCAGGAGCGCCCCGAGCGCAAAGCCGATCGGCAGCGAGATGCAGCAGATCAGGATCGTCTTGCCGAGGCCGATCGCGAAATAATGCCAGTTGTCGAGGATGACATTGATGTCGAAGCTCATCGCCGCTGCTCCTGGTTGCGTTTCTCGAGGACGCGGGTCAGCGAGCTCAGGGCGAAGAGGATGACGAAATAGAAGGCTGCCGCCATCAGGAAGGCTTCGACCGGGCGATAGGTGGTGTTCATGATGTTCTGCGCCGTGCGCGTCAGGTCGACGACGGTGATGACCGACAAGAGCGTCGAGGCTTTCACCAGCAGCGTGAATTCGTTGACGAGCGGCGGCAGGACGACGCGGAAGACCTGCGGCAGGATGATCTTCGGCCAGGTGATGAAGCGGGGCAGGCCCAAGGCATCGGCCGCTTCATACTGGCCATGCGGGATCTGCGACAGGCCGGCGCGAAAAATCTCCGAGGCGAAGGCGCCGCTATTGAGGCTGAGCGCCAGGACGCCGGCGGTGAAGGGCGCCAGGTCGATGCCGGTGAGGCCGGGAAACGCGTAATAGACGAGGAAGATCTGGACGAGCAGCGGCGTGCCACGCACGAAGCTGATATAAAGATGGGCGAGCCAGCGCAGCGGTCGCCATTTCGCGTCACGCAGGAAGACCAGGGCGAGGCCCACCACCATGCCGAACAGCGCGCCCAGCAGCGACACGACAATGGTGACGCCGGCTCCCCACAGGAACTGGTCGAATTGCGCCAGGGTTTTGCTGAAATTGAGCATGGTCGTGCGGGGGCGAGTCCGGGCCGCGAAGCCCGGACTCTCAAGAACAATTGAGGGTGCTTAGAACGCGCCGGCGGGCAGATAGCCGTCCTTCGGCGTCTTCATCTCGAAGCCGAACCACTTCATCTGCAGTTCCTTCAGCTTGCCCGAGTCATTGAGCTCGTCGATCCGGGCGTTGATGAAGTCGCGCAGATCGACATCCTCCGGGCGCGTCAGCCAGCACAGATAGTCGGATTGGCCGATCTGGGTGGCGACCTTGTAGGTATCGGGCACGTTCTTCATGAGGACGGCGGCCGACGGCGAGGCGATGGCGATCGCATCGACCTGGCCCGAGGCGAGCGCGATATGGACTTCGGGAAAGGCGGTGAAGAGCTTGAGCTCGGCATAGCCGGCGCCGCCCTTGGCCTTGAGCTCGGCATTATGCGCTTCGAGGATCGGCTGCACCGACGAGGCGAGCTGGCTCGCCACCACGAGGCCGTTGAGATCGTCGAGGGTCTTCACCCGCTCGTCGTCATGGCGCACCACGATGACCGTCTCATAGGAGCCGGTCGGGCGCGTATAGGCGTATTTCTTGATGCGCTCCTCATTGATGCCGTTCGAGGTGGCGACGAAGTCGAACTTCTTGGCGAGGAGGCCGGGCAGGATGCCTTGATAGGGCAGATTGAGCTGCTCCATCTGGACGCCCAGCGCCTCGATCACGACCGCGAGGATATCCATGTTGTAGCCGACGATCTTGCCGTCGAGCACGAACTCGAAGGGCTCGAAGGCCGCTTCGGTGGCGACGACGACCTTGCCGCGCTTCTTGATCTCCTCGAGAAGCCCCGCGGCTTTCGCGGCACCGACATGGGCGGCGAGCAGGGCGGCTGTGCCGCCGAGCGCGAAGCCACGGCGCGTGATGTTGAATTTCGACATGCAAGTACTCCCTGTTTTCTATTTTTCGGATTTCACATTCGGACGCGCGACATCGGTCACCCGTCCGTGATGCTTGTAGACACGGCCGACGATGTAGCTTTCGGTGTTCTTGATGCCCGCAACCGGCTTGAGATCGTCCATCAGGAACCTGAACAGATGATCGGTCGAGGGCGCCCGGACCTCGGCAATGAGGTGATAGGGGCCGGTCATGACATAGACGCTTTCGACGAAGTCATAGGTCGTCAGCTTCTTCGCCACTTCGTCGGTCTGCGTGATCTCGACGACGAAGCCGACGAGGGCGGTGACGCCCGAGCCGCGCATCGGATCGCTGACCAGCTGCACATGGATCGACTTGTCGCTCAGCAGATTCTGCAGCTTCCGCCTGACCGTCGCTTCTGCGACGCCAATTTCATTCGCCATCTGCACCGTCGACATCCGGCCGTCGACGCGCAGGCGTTCGGCGATGGCGCGCTCGGTGTCATCGAAGTCTTCGAATGTGGCGGAAATCATCAAAAATCTCGCAATAAATGGACGGATACGACTATAAATTGACGATTTATCATCGGAATCTGAATGTGTCGAGTCTTTCCGTCGGGGCGTAATTGACAGCCGGACGGCGCTCGCGCAGGGTCCAGCGCAAATTCGGAAGGACGCCATGAAAGTTGACGGAAAGCCCTATCGGACCATCTGGCTGAACAAGGACCGCTGGTCGGTGGAGATCATCGATCAGACCAAATTCCCGCACCGTTTCGAGACGGTCACCTTGCGCGCGATGGACGATGCCGCCCGTGCCATCAAGGACATGCTGGTCCGCGGCGCGCCTTTGATCGGCGCCACCGCGGCATACGGCATGGCGCTCCAGGCCCGCATCGATCCGTCCGACGAAGCGCTTACCGCCGCTTATGAGCGTCTCCACGCGACGCGGCCCACCGCCATCAATCTCAAATGGGCGCTCGATGAGATGATGAAGGCGCTGCGCAATTTTCCGCCGGCTGAACGGGCTAAGCGCGCTTATGATCGCGCCGCCGAGATCTGCGAGGAGGACGTCGCGATCAACCAGGCGATTGGCCGCAACGGTCTTGAGCTCATCAAGGCGATCGCCGCCAAGAAGAAGCCCGGCGAGCCCGTCAATGTGCTGACCCACTGCAATGCCGGTTGGCTCGCCACTGTCGACTGGGGCACCGCGACGGCGCCCATCTATATGGCGCATGACGGCGGCATCCCGATCCATGTCTGGGTCGACGAGACGCGACCGCGCAATCAGGGCGCTTCATTGACCGCCTGGGAGCTCGGCCATCACGGCGTGAAGCACACGGTCATCCCCGACAATACCGGCGGTCATCTGATGCAGCATGGCCTGGTCGATCTGTGCATCGTCGGCACCGACCGCACCACCGCCTCGGGCGATGTGTGCAACAAGATCGGCACCTATCTCAAGGCGCTCGCCGCCCATGACAATGGCGTGCCCTTCTATGTGGCGCTGCCGTCGCCGACCATCGACTTCACCATCGATGATGGCCTCAAGCAGATCCCGATCGAGCAGCGTTCCGGCGATGAGGTGACGAAGCTCACCGGCATCACCAAGGATGGCCGCATCGAGACGGTGGATGTCGTGGCGCCGGGATCGCCCGTCGCCAATTACGCCTTCGACGTCACTCCGGCGAAATATGTCACCGGTCTCATCACCGAGCGCGGCGTGGTGAAGGCGGAGAAGGCCGCCATCGCCCGGGCGTTTCCTGAGCGGGCATGATTCACCTGTCGTCCTACGGCAGCTCTTGAGCAGAGCAGGGAGGGAGGTTGGAACTCGAATATCGCCTCGGAGCGGATGAAGCTCAAATAAATCAATGAATTACCGAAGGCCGTAAGGGCCTGCGCGGATGTCTGGCCGCGGTTGTGCTCGAAATCTTCGCTCAAAAATTGATATTGACTTCATATTCATTTTACAGTCTGTTTTCGCTGCGGACGAGGCTGATGGCTGCTGCCCGTAATGCCTCAGTCTGATCGAGGAGAAGCTCCCTATGGCGCGTTCGGCCAAACCTTCACGCAAACCCAAGCGGCGGGCGCAATTCGACCCGATCCTGCTTGCGGTGCTGTCCAGCCGGTTCGAGTCGATTATCCGCGAGATGACGAACACGGTGATGAAGGCGAGCCGGTCCAGCGTCATCAAGAATGCGCGCGACATGTCCTGTGGAATCCTGACCTATGACCACCGGCTGGTCTCGGTCGAGGAGGCCTTGCCGATCCACGTGAATGCACTCGAGCTCACCACCAAGCCCATCACGGAGCTGTTCGACGACATCAAGGAAGGCGACGCCTTCCTGAACAACAGCCCGTTCTACGGCGTCACCCACCATGCCGATCTGACTTTGTCGGTACCGGTGTTCTTCGAGGGAACGCCGCTCTTCTGGACGCTGTCGCGCTCGCATCACGCCGATATCGGAGCGCCGGAGCCCTCCACCTATCTGCCTTTCGCCGCTTCCATCTACCAGGAAGGCGTCCACTTTCCTTGCGTCCGCATCCAGGAGAATTTCAAGGACAAGCAGGACCTGCTGCGCATCGGCTTCCAGAAGATCAGGGTCAGCAACATCTGGCATGGCGACTATCGCGCCCAGGTCGGCGCCTGCCGCATCGGCGAGCGCCGCCTGAAGGAGCTCGTCGCCCGATATGGCGTCGCCACGATCCGCGATTTCATCGAGGCCTGGATGGATTATGGCGAGCGCCGCGCCATTGCCGCCATCAAGCGCCTGCCTGCCGGCACTTATGTTTATGAAGTGCGGCACGATCCCGTGGCCGGCGTCGCGGACGAGGGCGTACCGATCAAGGCCAAGGTCACCGTTGATCCCAAGAAGGGCCTGGTGACCGTCGATGTGCGCGACAATCAGGATTGCGTGCCGGGCGGCCTCAATTTGTCGGAAGCCTGCGCGGTCGCCTCCTGCCGCATCGGCGTCTATTACAATCTGGAAGCGAGCGTGCCGCATAATGAGGGCAGCTCAAGCCGCATCGTGCCGCTCTTGCGCGACGGCTGCGTGGTCGGTCGCCCCAAGCATCCGACCGGCACCTCCTGCGCCACGAGCAATGTCAATGAACGCCTCGCCAATGCGGTGCAATGCGCTTTCTCCGAAATGGGCGAGCCCTATGGCATGGCCGAGGGCGGCGGCAATTTCTCGGCGGCGCTTGGCGTCATTTCGGGCGTCGACAGAAGGCGCGCCGAGCATGTCGAATATATCACCCAACTGATGCTGGCGCTGTCGGGTGGCCCGGCCAATCACGGTCATGACGGCTGGCTGACTTATGAATGCTCGGTCGGCAACGGCATCATGGTGACCGACTCCGTCGAGGTCGATGAGGCGACCTATCCGGTTCTCGTCGAGGAGCGGCGCATCTGCGAGGACAGCATGGGCTTCGGCCAATGGAACGGCGCGCCGGCGGTACGCGGTTTCTACCGCTCGCTCACCGGCGACATGACGCTCTATGTCTGCGGCGACGGTGGAACATTTCCGGCCAAGGGCGTGCTCGGCGGTGCGGCCGGCGCGTCCTGCGGCACATGGCGGCGCGCCAGGACCGGCACGGTCGAGCGGCTCGCCGATTTCTTCAGCGGCACGATCGCCGACGGCGAGGCCGTTGGCTACCGCTCCTGCGCCGGCGGCGGCTATGGCTCGCCGCGCCGGCGTGACCCGGAACGGGTCGCCGAGGACGTCAACCGCAAATGGCTGAGCGTTGCCGCGGCACGCGATGTCTTCGGTGTTTCGGTGCGGCTGAACAGCAACGGCGTCGATTACGAGGTCGATGCCGAGGCGACTTCAAGTCTGCGCGCCGCCGCTGGCGGATAGCGGACGGCGCGAACGACATAAAACGAAAACAAAACAGGGGAAGAAAAATGGAAGGACATCGATTACAACGCTTAGCCGCAGGATTGTTCGCTGCCGCGAGCCTCATGGCCACCGGCGTGGCCCGGGCCGAGGAGCCGATCGTGATCGGCGCGGCGATCGCCCAGAGCGGCATTATCGCGCCCTATGACGACGGGCCCGCCAAGGCTATGGAGATCGCTGCCGAGGAGATCAACGCCAAGGGCGGACTGCTCGGGCGGCCGCTCAAGATCATCTATTCCGACACCAAGTCCGACATCGCCTATGGCGCAACGGCGGCGCAGGACGTCATCGACAAGGGCGCCAACATGGTCGTGGTGACCTGCGACTACGACTATGGCAGCGCCGCCGCGTCGGTCGCCGACGGCGCCGGCCTGATCGCCTTCTCGACCTGCGCCGGCGATCCGAAATTCGGCCCCTCGGGCATCGGTCCGAACGCCTTCACCATGGCGACGGGTGCTCCCGGCCAGGCGGTGGCGATCACCGAATGGGCCTACGACAAGATGGGCTGGCGCAGCGGCTATCTGCTGCTCGACACCACCATCGCCTTCGATGCCAGCTTCGCCGACTTCTTCACCCGCCGCTGGGTCGAGCTTGCCGGCCCCGAGGGACTGGCCGGCAAGGACACGTTCGGCGGCGAGGACCCGCAGATCGCCAGCCAGATCACGCGCATCAAGGCACTGCCGAAGCAGCCCGACTTCATCGTGCTCGCCTCCTTCCCGCCGGGCGGAGCGAGCGCCCTGCGCCAGCTGCGCGCTGCCGGCATCAACCAGCCTATCCTTGCCTCCGAATCCTGGGACGGCGATTACTGGCTCGATGCCGTTCCCAATCTCAGCGACTTCTACTTCGTGACCTATGGCTCGGTCTTCGGCAACGACACGCGGCCGGCCGTCGTCGACTTCATGAGCAAGTTCGAGAAGAAATTCGGCCAGCGGCCGGTCACCTCGCATGCGCTCACCGGCTACAGCGTCATCCAGGGCTGGGCCAAGGCGGTCGAACAGGCCGGAACGCTCGAAGCGGGCAAGGTGCGCGAGAAGCTGGAAGTCTTTGTCGACGAGCCGCTGCTCGCCGGCCCGACGACCTTCACCAAGGATAGCCATATCAACATGCAGCGTGACCTGATCCTGCTCGAGGTCAAGGGCGGCAAGACCGGCAATGTCGTCGGCATCGTCAAGGCGAAGCAGATGCCGAAATAAGCCATCTGCGGCGAGTGGCGTCATGATGATCCAACCGGACAGCGGCGGCGCGGACGCCTCCGCGGCAAGCCTGGAAGTCGACGGCGTGGTCGTCGATTTCCAGGGCCTGCGGGCGATAGAGGATGTCAGCCTCACTTTGCGACCGGGAGAGATTCTCGGCCTCATCGGCCCGAATGGCGCCGGCAAGACGACCTTGATCAACGTGCTCACCGGCTTTCAGGCGGTGACGCAGGGCAGCGTCCGTCTGGGTGGCGTCGATATCGCCGGCTGGAAGCCGCATGAGCGCAGCCGGCGTGGCCTGGTGCGCACCTTTCAGAGTGTTCTGCCCTTCGCCGGGCTGACCGCGCTGGAGAATGTCGAGGCGGGCGGCGTCGCGATCGGGCTTGTCCGCGGCGAGGCCCGCGCCGAAGCTGTCCGCATATTGAGCGAGATGGGTCTCGCCCATGCGGCGAACCGCAAGGCCGGCACGCTGCCCTTCGGCGAGGAGCGCCGCGTCGGTATTGCCCGCGCCATCGCCATGCGGCCCCGCTTTCTCCTCATGGACGAGCCGGCGGCCGGCTTGAACGATGCCGAATGCCGCGACCTTCAGACGATCGTGCGCGGCATATGCGTGTCGCTCAGCTGCGGTGTCCTGTTCATCGAGCACCGCATGTCGATGGTGTTCGAGCTGTGCCACCGCATCCAGGTGCTGCAGCTCGGCCGGACGCTGGCGTTGGGCCCGACCGATGCCATCCGCGCTGACCCCAAGGTGCGCAAGGCCTATCTCGGCGAAGACGAGGTGTCGCCGTGCTGAAGATCCGCGACCTGCATGTCAGCTACGGCAATATCGCCGCCTTGCGCGGTATCTCGCTCGATGTCGGCAAAAGCGAGATCGTCGCCGTGATCGGGCCCAACGGTGCCGGCAAGTCGACGTTGCTGCTCGCCATTGCCGGCGTGGTGCGCGCGCGCGCCGGCTCAGTCGAATTCGATGGCAGGGCAATCACCGGCCAGCAGCCGGAAGCCCTGGTCACGACCGGCCTGTCGCTTGTGCCGGAAGGCCGCCACATTTTCGGCTCGCTCTCCGTCGCCGAGAATCTCAGACTCGGCGCGACGGTGAGGCGCGACCGGCAGGAGGTCGCCCGCGACATCGACCGCGTGCTCGCCATGTTCCCGATATTGCGTGAGCGCTACCGGCAGCGTGCCAACAAGCTGTCGGGGGGCGAGCAGCAGATGCTGGCGATCGGCCGCGCCATGCTGGCGCGGCCACGGCTGCTTCTGCTCGACGAGCCCTCGCTGGGACTGGCGCCGTTGATCGTGGCACAGATCTACGAGGCCGTTCGCGCCTTGCGTGACCAGGGGGTGACGGCGCTCATCGTCGAGCAGAATGTCGGACGCGCGCTGTCCGCTGCCGACCGCACCTATGTGCTGAGCTCGGGCGTCATTGCCATGAGCGGGAAATCGGCCGAGTTCGCCGGCAATGCCGCCTTTGATGCCGCCTATTTCGGTGTCGCCGAGGCGGCGCGATGATCGTCCTGCAGAATCTCATCGACGCCGTAAGCCTCGGCGCCGTCTATGCGCTCGCCGCGCTCGGCATCGGCCTCATCTTCAGCGTCATGCGCCTGATCAACTTCGCGCATGGCGAATTGATCATGGTCGGCGGTTTCACCCTCTACACACTGGCCGGTCAGCCGCTTCTGGTGATGATCCTGGCGGCGCTCCTGACCAGCACGGTGCTGGCGCTCGGCATGGAGCGCGTCGCCTTCCGGACCCTGCGCAAGGCCAGCCCTGCGACATTGCTGATCTCCTCCTTCGCCGTCTCCTACCTCATCCAGCATATTGTGCTCCTGGCCTTCGGATCACGCGCGATGGGTGTAGCCTTCCTGCCTGAGCTCGGCACCGCCATCGATCTCGGCGGCTTGCGCATTCCGCTGCTGCAGCTCGTCACCATCGCCGTGACTCTTGTCTTGATGGCCGGGCTTGTCGCCTTCTTCCGGTTGTCCGAGACCGGACTGCAGATGCGCGCCGCGGCGGAGGATTTCACCATGGCGCGCCTCGTCGGCGTCAAGGCCAATCGCGTGATCGCTTTCGCCTTTGCGATATCGGGTGTGCTGGCCAGCATAGTGTCTTTCTATCTGGTGGCGCAGACCGGCAGCGTCTCCTACAAGATGGGCGTGAGCATGGTTCTGATCGCCTTCGTGTCCTCGGTCATCGGCGGCATGGGCTCGATCGCCGGCGCCGCTCTCGGCGGCTTCCTGGTTGGCATCGTTTCGGTCTCGCTCCAGGCCTATCTGCCGGTCGATTTGCGTCCCTATCGCGACGCCTTCGTATTCCTGCTGTTCGTGCTCTTTCTTTTCTGGCGTCCGGACGGGCTGCTCGCCAGCCGCGCCGACCGGGACAGGGTGTAGTGGCCATGGTCGAAAACTCCCTGTTCCGTCCATTGCAGACCGCGCTGGTCCTGATCCTTGCGCTCATTGCCGTGGCGCTCTGCGCGAGCATCGCGCCGCCGGCTCTGCAGCGCACTGTCATCGAGGCGTTGATCAAGCTGACCGTGGTGGTCGGCCTGTTCATCTTCGTCGGCCAGTCCGGCGTGTTCTCCTTCGGCCATGTCGCCTTCATGGCGATCGGCGGTTATATGTCGGCGATCCTGACCCTGGCACCGGCGCGCAAGGCCACGCTGCTCGATCTGCCGGGGGCGATCGAGGCGCTGCAGCTGCCCTGGCCATTGGCGCTGGTGGCGGTCATCGTCGCCGTTGGTGTCCTCGCGACGGTGGTCGGCTGGCCCTTCTGCCGCCTGCGCGGCATCGCGCTGCCGATGGCGACATTCGCGCTGCTCATCATCACTTATGTCGTGGCTTCCAACTGGCAGCAGGTGACCGGCGGCCGTCAGGCGCTGGTCGGCCTGCCGCGTTATGTCGGCCTGTGGACGGCGTTCGGCGGCGCCGCTCTCGCCATCCTGGTCGCCGCGGGCTACGCCATGACGCGGCACGCGCTCATGCTGCGTTGCTCGCGCGAGAGCGAGGTCGCCGCCGCCGCGACCGGCATCGATGTGGAACGCGAGCGGCTGATCGCCTTCGTGCTCAGCGCCATGGTGGTGGCGGCGGGCGGCGTGCTGTTCAGTCATTTCATCGGCACGATCACGGCCAGCACCTTCTATCTCGACCTGACCTTCGTGACGCTGACGATGCTCGTGGTGGGCGGCATGCGCAGCCTGACCGGCGCCTGCGCCGGCGTGGCGCTGGTTTCGCTCGTGTCGGAGCTTCTGCGCTCGGTCGAGCGCGGCGTAGCGATAGGCGACGTCACGATCGCGGCGCCGCCGGGACTGCAGGAAATCGTGCTTGCCGCGCTCCTCCTGGCCATTCTCGTTTTAAGGCCGGCCGGCCTCCTCGGCGATGCCGAAATCGGCTGGCCGTCCTTCCGGCGCGCTGCTCCAGCGACCGCAACTCGGCAACAGGGATAATCGGACAATGTTCGTCGCATGCATCGATATTGGTGGGACTTTCACGGATCTGCTGTTGCACCGGAAAGGGGCCGATCTCGAAATTCACAAGGTGCCGACCACGCCCGGCATGTTCGAGCGCGGTTTCATCGACGCGCTCGCCGCAGCGGCGTCGGCGCATGGAATGACGCTCGCAGGCTTCCTGGCGAAGACCGATATGATCGTGCATGGCACCACCGTTTCGACCAATGCACTGGTCGAGGGCAAGGTGGCGCCGACCGGCCTGATCTGCAATGCCGGCCATCCCGATATCCTCACGCTGCGCGAATCACCGCGCAAGCGCGCCTTCAATATCAAGATCGATTTTCCGCCGCCCTATATCCATCGCAACCGCACCTGTGAGGTGCGTGGCCGGATCGACGCCATGGGCGGCGAGGTGATGCCCCTGGCGGAGGAGGACGTGCGTGCCGCCGCGCGTCATTTCAAGGCGTGTGGCGTCGAGGCGGTGGCAGTGTGCCTGCTGTGGTCGATCGTCAATCCCGCTCATGAGCGGCGCGTGCGCGAGATCCTGGCCGAGGAGTTGCCGGGCCTGCCGGTGACGCTCAGCCACGAGCTGAACCCGATCCCGCGCGAATACCGGCGCACGATCTCGACCGCCATCAACGCCTCGCTGCATCCGATCGTCAGCGACTATGTCGGCCGGCTGACCGCTGCGCTGAAGGAGTCAGGCTATGACGGCGAGCTGCTGATCGCCAATTGCGTCGGCGGCATGATGCCGCCGGAGGAGATCGTCGGTCGGCCGATCTACAGCGTCATGTCGGGACCGACGCTGGCGCCGATCGCGGCGATCAATCTGACCAGGGCCGACGATGTCATCGTCGTCGACATGGGCGGCACCACCTTCGACGTGTCGGCCTTGCGCAATCGCCATCTCGTCGTCACCCCCGAGGCGACCTTCGGCATGGAGATGCTGGGCATTCCGAAGATCGATGTCCGTTCGGTGGGGGCGGGTGGCGGCAGCATCGCCTGGGTCGACCCGGGCGGATTGCTGCGGGTCGGACCGCACAGCGCCAGCGCCGTGCCGGGTCCCGCCTGCTACGGCCGCGGCGGTACCGAGCCGACCGTCACCGACGCCAATGTGGTGCTTGGCATCATCGATCCGGACTATTTCCTCGGCGGCCGCATCAAGCTCGACCGCGGCAAGGCGGAAGCCGCGATCGGCAAGACGGCCAAGGCGCTCGGCATCGGCCTGGTCGAGGCGGCTTATGCGATCTATTCGACGGCCAATCACAATATGATCGGCGCCATCGAGGACATCACCGTCAATGAGGGCATCGATCCGCGCGACAGCTATGTCGTCAGCGGCGGTGGGGCAACGGCCTGCCATATCGGCGACATGGCGCGCATCCTCGGCATCAAGAGCTTCATGATTCCGCGTTTCGCCGCGGGCCTCAGCGCCTATGGCGGGTTGATCTCCGACATAAGATGGGAAGAGACCGGGACGCTCAACACCACGGATCGGCATTTCGATCTCGCCGGCGTCAACCGGCTGCTCGCCGACTTGCGTAAACGAGGCGCGGCGTTCCTGAAGCGCTCCGGCGTTGCGGGCAAGGCGCAGCGCTTCGAACTGGCCTTCCAGGGCCGCTATCTCTACCAGTCCTGGGATATTGAGGTGCCCTTCGAAACTCCGAAAGGCAAGCTCGTCAAAGGCGATCTCGCGCGGCTGGTGACGGCCTTCCATACCCAGCATGAGCGCATCTACACGATCAAGGACGAGGGCGACACGGTCGAGTTCACCACCTGGAAAGTGCGCGCCATCGGCGATACCGGCGGCGCGGCGCGGCGGGGTGCTGCGATCACGCGTCAGCGCGGCAAGCCGAAGCCCAAGGGGAAGCGCAAGATCTATCTCGGCAAGGGCTATCGCGACATTCCGGTTTTCGAGGGCGCCGCCCTCGGCGCCGGCGCCAAGCTTGCCGGGCCCGCAGTCGTCGAGCAGCCGACCACCACCATCCTGCTGCTCGACAGGCAGGATGCGACGGTGGATGCGCGCGGCAACCTGCTGGTCGAGATGAAATAGACAGCGGTCGCGCTTTAGGCGTCGTCCCACAGCTCCTTGAGCAGGTCACGATTGTAGCCTGAGCTCGCATTCCAGAGTTGCCGCGAATAGGGATGGCTGAACCCGCCTTTCGCGAGTTCCGCGCTGCTGCCGGTTTCGAGGATGCGTCCACGGCTCATGACGGCGACGCGGTCGCACATATAGGCGACGACCGCCAGATTGTGGCTGACCATGACGGTCGTGAAGCGGCGCTCGCGCCGCAGCCGCCGGAGCAGATTGAGCACTTCCGCCTGGACCGAGACGTCGAGCGCCGAGGTCGGCTCGTCGAGCAGCAATATGCGGGGCTCCAATATGATCGCGCGGGCGATCGCCACGCGCTGGCGTTGTCCGCCCGAGAGCTGATGCGGAAAGCGAAAGCGATGCTCCGGCTTCAGCCCGACATCGGCGAGGGCGTGCTCGACGCGGCGCTCGATACCGTCCAGTCGCTGGATCAGCAGCGGCTCGGACAAGATCTTGTCGATCGTGTGCCGGGGATGCAGCGAACCGTACGGATCCTGCAGCACCATCTGCAGGAGGCGCCGCTGTGCGCCGGTCCGCTGCGGGCCGGCCGGCGCGCCGTCGATACGGATGGCGCCGGAATAACTGCCGATCAGGCCGGCAATGGCGTTGAGAACCGTGCTTTTACCGGAGCCGGATTCGCCGACCAGTCCGAAGGCCTCGCCTTCGGCGATGTCGAGGGTCACATTGCGTACGGCGTCGAAGCGGCGCGTTCCCTTGCCGAAGGAAACGCCGAGATCGTCGAGCTGGATCATCGGGGGGGTCATTTCGCCCAGTTCGCATCGCGCTGCAGCACCGGCAGTTCGGGCCGATCGTCGCCGAGCCGCGGTGCCGAGGCGATGAGGCCCCGCGCATAGGGATGTTCGACCTTGTCGAGATCGCGGGCATTGATGGTTTCGACCGCCTTGCCGGCATACATGATCATCACCCGGTCGCAGAAGGCCGACACCATGCCGAGATCGTGGCTGATCAGGATCAGGCTCATGCCGCGCTCACGGACGAGATCGTCGAGGATGGCGAGAACCTGAAGCTGGACGGTGACATCGAGCGCCGAGGTCGGCTCGTCGGCGATCAGCACCTGTGGTTCCGGCATCAGCATCATGGCGATCATCACCCGCTGGCCCATGCCGCCGGAAAGCTGGTGCGGATAGAGATGATAGACCGCCTCCGGGTCGCGAATCCTGACCGCGCTCAGCGCCTCGATCGCTTTGCCGCGGGCCTGGCCGCGATCGGCATCGGCATGCAGGCGATATGATTCCTCGATCTGATGGCCGACCTTCATCACCGGATTGAGCGAGAATTTGGGATCCTGCAGGATCATCGCGATGCGCTTGCCGCGGATCCGGGTCATCTCCTTGGCCGAGGTCTTCAGGAGGTCATGACCGAGGAGCGCCAGGCGCGTCGCGCTCACCCGGCCGGGCGGCGGCACCAGCCGCATGATCGAGCGCCCGGTGAGCGACTTGCCGGATCCCGACTCGCCGACGATGCCTAAGCGTTCGCGGCCCAGCGAGAAGCTGACGCCGCGCACCACATCGACATCACCGCGATGCGTCGGAAAGGTGACTCGCAGATTCTCGACCTCGAGGATGGGATCGCTCATGTCCGCTTCGGGTCCAGCACGTCGCGCAGGCCGTCGCCGAGCAGGTTGAAGCCGAGACTAACTGCAAAAATGGCGATGCCGGGGATGGTGGCGACCCACCACTGATCGAGCAGGAAGTCGCGGCCGGTGGAGATCATGGCGCCCCATTCCGGTGTCGGCGGCTGCGCGCCGAGTCCCAGGAAACCAAGCCCGGCGGCGGTCAGGATGATCCCGGCCATATCGAGGGTCATGCGCACCACGACGGAAGTCGAGCAGAGCGGCACGATATAATGCCAGATGATGCGCAGCCAGGACGCGCCCTGAAGTTTGGCCACCTTGACGTAATCGGCATTGCGGACGGTCAGCGTCTCGGCGCGGGCGATGCGCGCATAAGGCGGCCACGAGGTCAGGGCGATCGCGATGATGGCGCTTTCCAGCCCGGGTTTGATCGCCGCGACGAAAGCGAGCGCCAGGATGAGGCGGGGGAAGGCGAGGAAGATATCGGTGATGCGCATCAGCACGACGTCGAGCGCGCCGCCGATATAGCCGGAGATGGTGCCGATCAGGAGGCCGAGCGGCACGACGATGGCCACCACCATGAGCACGATGCCAAGCGTGATGCGCGCCCCGAAAATGATGCGGGCGAGGATATCGCGGCCGAGTTCATCGGTGCCCAGCCAGTGCTGGGCGCCGGGCGGCGCCAGGCGCTGCGACAGTGCTTGCGCGGTCGGCGATTGCAGCGGGAGAACCGGGGCGAGCACGGCCGTGACGATGAGTAGGGCGACGATCGCCAGCCCGATCATCGCCAGCGGATTACGTCGGAAGACCAGCCAGTTGCGGTACCAGCGGCCGAGCGAAGCCTGGCGGCGCGATGCCGGCGCCTCGGTCAGAAGCCAGTCCGGCGCGCTCATGGGCGCACCCTGGGATCGAGCAGGCGGTAAAGCATGTCGCACAGCACATTGAGGCAGACGAAGATGGTGCCGATCAGCAATGTGCCGCCGAGCACGGCATTCATGTCGGCGTTGAAGAGCGAGCGGGTGATGTACTGGCCGAGGCCCGGCCAGGCGAAGACGGTCTCCGTCAGGACCGCGCCCTCGAGCAGCGAGGCATAGCTCAAGGCGACGACTGTGATGAGCGGAACGATGATGTTGCCCAGCGCATGACGCCATATCACGCGCCGCTCCGGCATGCCTTTGGCACGCGCGGTGAGTATGTACTCCTGGTTGAGCTCGGTCAGCATGAAGCTGCGGGTCATGCGCGAGACATAAGCGAGCGTCAGATAACCGAGCAGGCTGGCCGGCAGCAGCAGATGCGCGATGGCGTTCTTGAACACATCCCAGTCGACGGAGAGGAGGCTGTCTATGGTGATGAGGCCGGTGACGGGTTCGACCAGCCCGTCATAGCCGATGTCCAGCCGGCCGGGACCGGCGACCCAGCCGAGCCAGGCATAGAAGACGAGCAGGCCGACAAGCCCGGTCCAGAATACCGGGATCGAATAGCCGATCAGGCCGACGATGCGGGTGACATGGTCGATCAGACGGCCCTGATGTGTTGCCGCCACGACGCCGAGCGGAATGCCGAGCAGGACGCCGATCAGGGTCGCCGCGGTGGCGAGCTCGAGGGTGGCGGGGAAATACTGGAAGAGATCGTGCAGAACCGGTTGCGAGGTCATCGCCGAGGTGCCGAAATCCCCCTCGGCGATCTTCGTCAGATAGAGCCAGAACTGCTGGTAGATCGGCAGGTCGATGCCGAGCTCCTGGCGCACGCGTTCATAGGTCTCGGGCATCGCGCGGTCACCGACCACCGCGAGCACGGGATCGATCGGCACCACGCGGCCGATGACGAAGGTGACGAAGGTCAGCCCGAGCAGCGTCAAAGCGAGGGTGCCGAGAAAGCGAATGAGTTCATAGGCGAACTCGGCACCAAATATCTGCCCGGGCGCGGCTGCGCGAGCCGCCGTGGTCACGTCATTGGCCATCGATGAAGGGGTTTTCCCGGTTCACTTGGTGGTCTGATAGTAGAATACCAGATCGCTGTTGGGACCGGAAAAGAAACCCTTCACATTCTTGCGCATCACCGTCTGCTCGCTCTCTTGGAACATGTTGAGGAACGGTCCGGTCGTCTGCAGCTTGGTTTGCAGGTCGAGATACTGCTGCTTGCGCTTCTCGGCGTCGCTTTCCTTGAGCGCCGCCTTGGTCTCCGCCATGATCTCGGGGATATCCCAGGCATTGCGCCAGGCCAGCGGCTTCGAGGCCGAGCTGTCGCTGTTGTCCGGATTATTGGCGAAGCTGTCGGCATTGGCATTGGGGTCGAGATAGTCCGGGCCCCAATACATGTAGATCATCTCATGCTGGCGGGCGCGGTATTTGGTCAGGGCCTGTTTGACCTCGGCCGAGTTGATGGTCACCTTGACGCCGGCCTCGGCGAAGGTCGACTGGATCGACTGCGCGATGCCGGTGAAAGGCTGGGTATTGCCGGTGTCGAGCTGGATGTCGAACCCGTTGGGATAGCCGGCCTCGGCGAGGAGCGCCTTCGCCTTGGCGGTATCGAGCTTGTACGGATTGTTCTCGAGCGATGCATAGAAGCCGGCCGGCCAGAAGGCCTGATGAACCAGCATCTGGCCCTTGAGGAACGAGTCGGCCATGCCCTGATAGTCGATCAGCCAGCGCAGCGCCTCCTGCACCTTCGGGTTCTTCAGCTTGTCGTTCTTCTGGTTGAGGCCGAGATAATAGACCGTCGCCTTGGGAAAGGTCTCGACGACGAGGTCCGTATTGCCGGCGATGCCCTTGATTTGGTCGGGTGTGAGATTGCGGGCGATGTCGATATCGCCCTTCTCGACCAGAAGCCGCTGCGTGGCGCCTTCAGGAACGTGGCGGACGATCACGCGCTGGAGCTTGGGCGCGCCCAGCCTGAAATCGGGATTGGCTTCCAGGACGACCGAATCGTTGGCCTTCCACGACCGCATCCGATAGGCGCCGGATCCGGCCGAGTTCGTCTTCAGCCAGTCATGGCCGAGATCGCCGTTCTTCTCATGCGCCAGCGCCTCCTTCTTGTCGACGATTGAGGAGGTGACCGTGCTCATCAGGTTGAGGATATAGGTCGGCGCATATTTCTCGTTGATGGTCAGCTGCACGGTTGCCGGATCGACGGCCTTCGCCATCTCCTTGACGTTCTCCGGAGTCCAGCCCAGCCCCTGAAGGAGATAAGCGGGCGTCAGATTGAGCAGGATCACCCGCTGCAGCGAAAAGGCGACGTCGTCGGCGGTCAGCGGATTGCCCGAGTGGAATTTGAGATTGGGCTTGAGCTTGAAGGTGAAGGTCTTGCCGTCCTCGGAGACCGACCAGCTTTCCGCCGCCTTCGGCACCAGGGTCTTCATGTCGCCGATCTCGAGGCCCATGAGCCGGTCATAGACATTGACGGCGACTTCGGAATTGGACAGCTCGTAGATTTCAGCGGGGTCCATCGTCACCATGTCGTCGATGGCCTTGGCGATGACGAGCGTGTTGGCGGGGGTCTCGGCGAGCACCGGCGTCGAAAGCAGCGTCGCCAGGCACACTCCCATAAGCAGTCGTTTCATGCGTCTCTCCCTTGGTGTTTTATGAGTTGTTCATGCCGCGGCAAGTCCGGTCGGGGTCTTGCGCACGCCCGGACGCAGGTTCTTGTAGGTAACCTGTTCGTTCCGGGAAAAATTGGCGCCGGGCGACTCGACCATGATGATCTCACGGGCGATCGGTGCGAAATCGGCGCGGAAATGGATCGTGCTCTTGAGCGCCACGACCGACTGCTCTTTCGGCTCGATGCCGACGGCGCGCAGCAGATCCTGATCGAGG
Source organism: Taklimakanibacter albus (assembly GCF_016595235.1). GTDB lineage: Bacteria > Pseudomonadota > Alphaproteobacteria > Rhizobiales > Aestuariivirgaceae > Taklimakanibacter > Taklimakanibacter albus. The sequence goes on from NZ_JAENHL010000006.1 coordinate 89,834, forward strand.
CATTGATAGCGGATGCTGGCCACGGCGACATGCACATCCGATTTCTCATCGAGAATGCGCAGCCTTGCCATGGGACCGAGATCGACCGCGACACCGCCGAGAATGGGGCCGTGGCAGGTGAAGGCGCCGTCGGACAGCGCTTCGACCCGCACCCGCGCCGCATAGGGGGCGGGGTCGTAGCCATAACGTCCACCCAGCCGGACATCGATCTCGGCGCCGATGCCGGCATCATGCGCCGCCTTGGCTGTCTCGGGGTCCCAGAGCAGGCCCAGCACGCTGTCGCGCAGGCCGCCATCGACCATGGCCTTCAGCAGACCGATCGTATCCGACGTGCCGCCCGCGCCTGGATTGTCCTGAATGTCGGCGAGCACGATCGGTGCTCCCTTGCGGCCGTCGCGGGCCGCCCGGCCGACGGCTTCACTGGCCGCGAGCATCGGCAGCTCGAAGCGGTTCTCGGCGGCGAGCAGCCGGGCGAAATGCTGATCGGCCGCCGCCGCCACCGCGGTCTCGTCGGTCCCATAGGCGACGAGCGCCGGACCGCATTCACGGATATCAGCGGGCGGAAAGCCGGTGGCGAAGTCGATATTGGCGACCGCGCCCTTCGCGCCTGCCGGCAGGCCGGCATACAGGCTCTTGCAGGGCTCAAAGTCGGTGCCTTGCGCGGCGAGCGGCACGAGGAACGGCGCCTTGCGCAGCGCCTTCGCCAGCGGCTTTCCATGCGCGAGACGCTGCTGCAGGAGAGCGAAGGCGCGCTGCCCGGTTTCGATCATGTCGATATGCGGATAGGTACGATAGAGCGCGATGCCGTCCGACAGGGCGACCATCGCCTCGGTGACATTGGCATGCATGTCGAGGCTGACGATGATCGGCATGTCCGGTCCGGTGACCTCGCGGATGCGCCGCAGCAATTCGCCCTCGCCATCCTCGAAGGACTGCACGACCATCGCGCCATGCAGGTCGAGATAGATCGCATCGAGCCCGCCAGCCGCCGCGATACCATCGCAGATGACGGTGGCGACGCGCTCGAAGGCATCATCGGCGACGAAGCTGCACGGTTCGGCCGCGCACCAGATCAGCGGCACGAAATCGTAGGTCGAGCGGGCCGCATTGATGAAACCGCCGATCGGGATGGCGAGGGGAGGGAACACCTCCAGGATCGCCGCACCGGTGGTCATCTCCGGCCAGCCATCGGCGCGCACGAAATCGTCATAGGAGGCGCCGAAGGGCGCGAAAGTATTGGTTTCATGTTGGAAACCGGCAATGGCTATGCGGGGACGGGCCGTCATGGGTGGGCAGACCTCATCGGGGGTGTTCGAGTGCAACGCCGGGACATCACCAAACTAAAATATGAATATGATGTCAATATTAATTTCTGCCGAAATTTTATGCGCGGCCACGCGGCTCATGGTTCGCAGATATTGAGATCGTAGCGCAGATAATCCATCCGCTTGGCCACCCTCTCATAGAGGCGCTGGGCGGTGAGATTATCGGGCTGCGTCATCCAGAAGATCTTGAACCAGCCGGCTTTGCGGCCAAGCTCGCGCAGATGCTCGATCATCGCTTGGGCCGCACCTTGGCCCCGCGCCTCGGCGCGCACGAAAATGTCCTGCAGGTAACAAGCATCGCCGCGGCTCCAGGTGAAAGGGAAGGTGAGGAACAGGGTGAAGCCGACCGGTCGGCCGTTGCCGGCGCCGGCGACGATGCATTGCAACGGATTGGCCGGGTCGAGAATGCGGGCCCAGTTGGCTTCGCCCATTGCATGATTGCCGGGCTCGCCGGGCGCCAGAGCCACGAAGTCTCGCCACATTTCCAGGAAGGCCGGCTTGTCCGCCGGCACGGCGGGACGGATATGGATTGCGCGATCACTCATGGATCAACCTCTGCTGACGATGGATGCGGTGGCGGACAATACGGGCTCGCCGTCCGCACGGGTGAGTTCGAGAACGAGATCGGCAATGCTGCCGTCCCCAGCCGGCGTCATGGCGAGGCAGCGCGCCGTCAGCACATCGCCGGGCCAGACCGGGCTTCGGAAGCGCACCGCGTAGCGGCGCACCGCGCCCGGACCGAACCAGCGCGTGAGCGCCGACGCGAGAAGGCCCGCCGACAGCATGCCATGCGCCATGACATCCGGCAGGCCCGCGGCGGCCGCAAAGGCGTGGTCGTGATGGAGCGGATTGAAATCACCCGAGGCGCCGGCATAACGCACGAGATCGGTGCGGGTCAGCGGCCCGTAGATGACCGGTTCCGGAAGCGCCGCGGTCATGCCGCACCTTTTTCGATGGTGGTCATGGTTTCGCGACAGACGATGCGGCCGCTCGCCGCCGAGCGGTACTCGACCTCGGCGGTGATGATCCGCATCGTACCGCCGCGCTTGCCGGCCTTGAGCGTGTCGCCGGTCAGCCGGGCCCGGCATTTGAGGAGGTCGCCGGCGATGATGGGTTCGAGATAATCATAGGCCTGCTCGCCATGCACGGTGCTCGACCGGTCGAGCGCCAGCACGTCGGTGATCAGGTGCTCGACGAAACCCGCCGCTGCGACCACGGGAAAAGTCGGCGGCGCGATCTCCGTGTCATCCGCATGAATGTCGTGAACGGCGCGGGCGAATTCCCGTACCTTGCCTGCCTCGACGCGGAAATCCCATTCCGCGATGGTCTCGCCGATTTTGCTCATGTTGCCTCGCTTGCAAACAGTTTAGCACGCGGCCGCACGATGAGGAGCAGGGCCAGGGCCAGAAGGTTGAATGCGATCAGGAGCGTCGCGACCGCCGTGATGGTTGGGTTCACCTGCAGCATGAGCTCGGCGAACATGCGCTTGGGGATCGTCACATGCGTGCCCGAAACGAAGAGCGTGACGACGACTTCATCGAAACTGATGACGAAGGAGAATATCCAGGCGGCTGCCGCGCTCGGCGCCAGGTTGGGCAGCACGATCCGCGTCAGGATCTGCCATTGCGAGGCGCCGAGCGTGGCGGCGACCTGCTCGATGCGGATGTCGAAGCCGCGGATCGCCGCTTGCATGATCAGCACGACATAGGGTGCCGCGAGAAGGGTGTGGCCGAGAACCAGGCCGAAAAACGAGCCGAGCAGACCGATGCGGGCGAGGAAGATGTAGAGCGCCACGGCGACGATGATCGAGGGCATGATGGCCGGCGCCATGAAATTGGCCTCGATGATGCGTTTGCCGCGAAAGTTGCCGCGCACCAGCACATAGGCGGCGCTGGTGCCGCAAGCCAGTGCCGCCGTGCTGGACAAGGTGGCGAGCAGCAGGGAGTTCTTGCCGGCGTCGATCCAGATTGCATTGCCGAGCAGGTTCTCGTACCAGCGCAGCGAGAATCCGGGCGGCGGGAAAGCCAGCGACTGGGCGCTCGAGAACGACATCGGTGCCACGATCAGCACCGGCAGCACCAGGAAGACCAGCACCGCGATGGCCAGGATAGCGAGCCATGCGCGCGCGAATCGCGATCTGTCCGTCATGCGCCGCGCTCCCTGAGCCACTGATAGACGCTGTAGAGAGAAAGCGTCACCGCCATCAGCACCACCGACACCACGGCGGCCATCTCCCAGCGGGCGAAGCGGTTGACCAGCAGGTCCATCATGTTGGCGACGAGCGGCACGCGGCCGCCGCCCAGCACCGCCGGCGTGATGTAGAAGCCGAGGCTGAGTATGAAGACGAAGATCGCCGATGCGGCGAGCGTGGGAAGCGTCAGCGGAAAGAATATCTGCCAGAAGATGCGGGTGGGGCCGGCGCCGAGTGTCTGGGCGACCTGCAGGAGGCGGCGGTCTATCCTGACCATGGCGGCGTAGAGCGGCAGGACCAGGAAAGGCAGCAGCACGTTCGTCATGCCGATCAATATGCCGAGTTCGTTATAAAGAAATTCGACCGGGCGGGTGGTCAGGCCGAGCGCCTGCAGCGTCCGGTTCACCAGCCCGCCATTGCCGAGGATGACGATCCAGGCATAGGTGCGCACCAGGATCGACACCCAGAAGGTCATGACGATGAAAGCAAGAACGACCGCCTGAAGGCGGGGTCTGAGCCGGCTCGTCCAATAAGCCAGAGGGTAGCCGAGCAAAGCGGTCAGCAGCGTCACTTCCAGGGCCATCACCAGCGTACGCCAGATGATGCGCGTATAAGCGGCGGACTGCGCGAATTCCTGGAAATGGGCGCCCGTCAGCGCGCCGGTTGCCGGGTCGCTGACGGACCACAAGGCTGTATTGAGCAGCGGCACGTCGAAGAAGATGCCGGTGAGCAAGGCGAGCGGCGCCAGCAGCAGGACGAGGTCCCACCGCACGCGCCGGCGCCGCGGGCTGATATCACCCGCGGCGCGGCCGAGCATAGCGGCAGCATCGGACATAGGTGCGGCTTTCGTTTCTCACTGGAGCAGTTTGAACTCGTTCCAGCGCTTTTCGACTTCCTTGGCGTTGTCGAACCACCATTGGCCGTTGCTCAGCCACTGCACCTTCTTGTTTTCTGCCGAGGTCGGGAAGGTCTTCTGCATTTCCGGAGTCACGATCTTTTCGAGCTCCGGGCTGGCGCCCGGATAGGGCAGGAAGCTGACCAGGCATTTCTGCTTCTCGGCATTCGTCTGGGCGCGCAGCCACGCATAGAGCATCTCGCGCTGCTCGTCGGAAATGCCCTTGGCGACGACCCACCAGGAGATGTCGAGCATGCCCTGATTGTAGGTCGCCGTGACACCGTCCTGGCCGAGCACGCGGCCCGACCAGGCTATGGCATACTGGGCTTCGTTGTCCTTCAGGAGCTGGGCCGGCTGGGCACCGGACTGCCACCAGATCGTATCCTTCTTCACCCGCTCCAGCGTCTTGAAGGCGCGGTCGAGATCGACGCCTTTGCTGACCTCTTCCGGTGTCATGCCGTCGCCCATGGCGGCGAAGGCGAGAACGAATTCCGGATAGTCGGGCAGCGCCCGCTTGCCGGGGAATTTCTCGGTGTCGAAAAAGTCGACGAAGTTCTGCGGCGCCTTGGCGTCACTGCGCCAGGCCATGATGGTGGAGTAATAGCTGGCGCCGAACCCGTTCGGATTCTTGGCTTCGTCGAACATCGGCTCCGGATTGAGCTTTGCCCAATCGATCGGCTCGAGCAGGCCCTCCGCCGCCAGGCGGTACATGTCGCCGGTGGAGCCGTCGGTGACCGTGTTGACGATCACGCCCGACTTGGCCTGCGCGGCGATCTTGGCATAACCGCCGGGTGTCTCGCTGATCACCTTGATGCCGGCATCCTTGAGGAGTTGCTCGTTGATGCATTTGTCGAGCGAGTCGCCGTATTCTCCGCCCGCCGTCATCACATGCAGCTCTTTGGCCTGCTGTGCCCAGGCGGCGCCGGTCGTCGCCGCAAGGAAGATCGTGCATGCAAGCGACATGTTACCCAGTATCTTCTTCATGACATCCCCTTTCGTTTTGGATTGATGATCTGTCTTCACGCTCATCGCCCGCTCACTCCCTCAGTGGAGGGTGGGCGCTCCTCCTTCCTCCGGCAGCAGCCAGACGCATTCCGGATCCCACGACAGCCATACGGCCGATCCTTCGGCGAGACGGCGGCGCGCCCCGGCAATATTCACGGTGAAGCTGCGGCTGCTGTCGGTGTCGACGATGTAGCGGGCGATCTCGCCCAGAAACACGACCTCACGGATCGTGCCGCGGACAAAGCCGCTATCGGCATCGGCGCGAATATCCTCGGGGCGCAGCAGGCCGCAAACCTGCCGGCCCAGCCGGCCGGCGGAGGTGCGGCAGGGAAAGTCTCCGCTCGTGCCCCGGATTGCATTCGGCTGCTCCAGGCGGCCTTCGAGGAAATTGGCGAGACCGAGAAAGCCTGCGGCGAAGCGGGTCTTCGGACGGTGATAGAGCTCATCCGGCGTGCCGATCTGTTCGACCCGGCCATTGGCCAGGAGCACGATGTGATCCGAAAGCGACATCGCCTCTTCCTGATCGTGGGTGACCATGATGGTGGTGATGCCGAGGCTACGCTGCAGCGCCTTGATCTCGGAGCGCACTTCCTCGCGCAGCTTGCGGTCGAGGGCGGCGAGGGGTTCGTCGAGGAGCAGGATGTCCGGCTTGAAGACGATGGCGCGCGCCAGCGCCACGCGCTGCTGCTGCCCGCCCGACAGCTGATGCGGACGCCGTGACTCGAACCCGGTCAGGCGGACCAGCCGCAGCGCCTCGCCGACGCGCCGGCTGATGTCGGGTGCCGGCAGGTGGCGGACGCGCAGCGGGAAGGCGATATTGTCGAAGATCGACATATGCGGGAACAGCGCATAGCTCTGGAACACCAGACCGACATTGCGCCGGGCGGCCGGAACATGGGTGATCTCCTGGCCGCCGAGCTCGATGCGGCCGGAGGAGGGCGCGGTGATGCCGGCGATGAGCGACAGCATCGTCGTCTTGCCGGAGCCGCTTGGTCCCAGGATGGTGGTGAAGGCGCCGGAACTGACTGAAAGCGAGATATCGCCGATCGCGGTCACCGATCCGTAGGCCTTGGAAACGCTGGTGAATGTTACATTCGTCATGTCCGCTTCCTTCGCTTGGCGACGCTGTCGCCTGATCAGGTGATCACCGGCCAGCGGCCGGGCGGCTTCAGTCCGGCGCGCGCCGCTGTCGCCGTCGCCGAACGCTGCGCGATCCGGTAGATTTCAGTCTCATCGAGCCGCGTCAGCCGGCCGTGCCGAACGATGATCTCGCCATTGCAGATCACCGTATCGACCGCCTTGGTGCGCGAGATCAAAGCGAGCTGCCGCACGATATCGACATTGGGCTGCGTGTCCGGCGGCTCGAATGTGCGGATCACGAGATCGGCACGCTTGCCGGGCTCGAGACTGCCGAGGTCGTCGCGCCCGATGGCGCGCGCACCCCCCAGCGTGAACATCTCCAGGATCTGCTCGGCGCACAGAAACTCGCCCCATTCCTTGCTGACGAGATAGGCGATCAAGCCGAGATCGCCGAAGGCCCAGGCCTTGGCGATATCGGTGCCGAAGGCCACGGCGGTGCCGCGCCGGTGCAATGCGGGGAAGGCGCTGCGCCCGGTCTGCGAGATGGCGTAATACATGAAATTGCCGGGATGCCAGACCAGCGTCATCCCGCTCGCGGCGACGGCCTCGATCTCGGCATCGTCCAGGATGTTCATATGCGTGAAGACGCTGTTCCTGCCGATCAGGCCCCGTTCGGCGAAATGTACCATCGCCGGCTTGCCGAAGCGTTGCCGGTCGTAGTCCGCTTCTCCCGTCGTCAGGCTCTGATGCTGGTGATAGACGACGCCTTCGCGCGCCGCGAGGTCCATCGCCTCGCGCATCAGCTCCTCGGACGCGCTGCCGGAGCCATAGAGCGCCACGTGACCGCGCGCCAGCGCATCGGGATCGCGGTTGCGCTTCAGCTGGCCGCCAAGTTCGCGGCGCGCCCGGGCGCCGTCGCAGGGCGCGCGTTGGATATCCGCGGCAAGCGGCTCGCCGCCGACGATGTCCCAGAGCATGCAGTCGGCCAGCGACGTGCGGATGCCGACCGCTGTGGCGGCCGTCGCCACCGCGTCGGGACAGAAGGTCGTGCCGGCATCGACGAAGCCGGTGAAGCCGTTGCGGGCGAGCTCGGCCGCGGCGAGCAGGGCGCTCGCATATTCGTCTTCATCGGTGATGGCATTCATCCAGCGGGCGAACACGCCGGTGCCGCCGCCGGGCTCGTCGGGAATCGAGCCGCGGCTCAGATGCAGGCCGGCATGGTAATGCCCATCGATAAAGCCGGGATGGACGATGCCGCCCCGGGCGTCGATGCGGCGCGCTGCGGTCCAGTCCTTCTCGATGAGGCGCGTCGGCCCGATCGCCATGATGCGATTGCCGCTGATCGCGATGGCGCCGTCGGCCAGTATCTCGCGCTCGCGGTTCATGGTCAGCACGCAACCCGCGACAATCAGGAGATCGCAGTGCTGGGGGGCCATTGCCGTCAGGTCCCGATCTTGCCGGTTTCGCGGTCGAAGGCACCCTGCCGCAGATCGCTCTTTTCCTTGAGCAGACCCTGCTTATGGACGCGCATGGACGGCGTGCGCTCGAAATCCGTTGCGCGGAACTCGATGAAGCGCGGAATCTTGAAGGCGGCGAGATTGGCGCGGCAGAAGTCGATCACCGCTTCCGGCGTCACGGCCTCGCCCGGCTTGATCTGGATATAGGCCTTCACTTCCTCGCCGCGCAGCTCGTCGGGAACCGGCAGGACGGCGGCATCGATGACCTGGGGATGCGAGCGCAATACACCTTCGACCTCGGCGGCCGAGATGTTTTCGCCGGACCGGCGGATGATCTCCTTCTTGCGGCCGACGAAATAGAGCAGGCCGCGCTCATCGCGGCGCGCCACGTCGCCCGAATGATACCAGCCGCCGCGATTGGCTTCCGCGGTCACTTCAGGCCGGTTGAGATACCCGGCATAGAGGTCGGGCCCGCCGACCAGGCACTCGCCGGCTTCTCCGGCGGGCACGTCCTTGTCGTCGTCATCGACCAGGCGGATGGTCACGCCGGGCGGCTCGACGCCCATCGTGCCGGTGCCGACGAGTTTGTCAGCGAGATGGTCGGGCACCCGGCTCATCACACCGCCTTCGGTGCTGCCATATTGATTGTGCCAGTGGAAGCCGTAGCGCTCGAGCATCTCGCGATGCAGCTCCTTGGGGAGGCCTGCATGAATGGCGAGGCGGATGCGGTGGTCGCGCTCGGCCGGACCAGGCTCGCCTTTCATGAGAAGGGCCGGGATCGAGGCGATCGACAGGATCTCGGTCGCGTCATAGGTGGTCACGACCTCCCAGAAGCGCGACACCGAGAAGCGGCGCATGGCCACCAGCGTGCCGCGCGAGGCGAGCGACGTGAGAAGCTGGATCGCCGGATCGGCATAGTAGAAGGGCAGGCAGCAGAGCTGCCGGTCCTGCCAGCCGCGGCGGAAGAGTCTGAGATCGACGTCGATGACGCGCAGCCACCAGCCATGATGCAGCATGCAGCCTTTCGGCGCGCCGGTGGTGCCGGATGTATAATAGACGGTGACGATGTCCTCGCGCTGGCATTGCGCGGTGGTGAAGTCGAGTGGCTCGGCGGCGCTCTCATAGGCCGCGAGACCATCCGGCTCCTCGCCATCGACCACGACGATATGCGCGAGCGCCGGCGCATTGCCGCGCACCGCCTCGATGATCGGCAACTGCGGCTTGCCGACGATAGCCACCGTCGGCGCTGCGTCCGTCACGATATGGCCGGCATCATACTGCATGGCGCTCGGCGCGATCGAGACCATGGTGGCGCGGTTGGCGATGATGCCGAACAGCGCGATCATGAACTCGAGGCGATTGTCGAGCATCATCACCACGCGATCGCCCGGCTTCACCTTGTCGCTGAGATAGCCGGCGAAGCGCTGGCAGCGGTCGAGGAATTCGCGCCGGGCCATTACCGGGCCGTTCTCGATGATGATCGCCGGGCGTTCGGGATCCTCGAGGCAGCCCTTGGCGACGATCTCGATCACCGTCTGCTGCGGAACGGCGCTCCAGTCCGGGGCGACATTATGATGCCCGATCCAGGATTGGGGGCGCGCCGGCGCGCCGCTCGTGCCCAGTTCCAGACGTGCCGGGGCAATCTTGGGGCCGCTCATGCCGCTATCTCCGCATAGCCATTCTTGACGACGACAGCGCCATCGCGGTCCGTGGCTTCGAAACCGATAACGCCGTCGGCGCCGATCCAGTGATCGACGGCGAGCGTCTGGCCTTGGGTGAGGAAGAGGGGGTGTGCGAAGCGGCAGCCGAGACGCTTCAAACGGGGCGTATCGCCGCGGCAATGGCGGTCGACGATGGCGCGCGCGGTGAAGGCCAGGGTGCACATGCCATGCACCAGCGGCGCCGGGAAGCCCTGCCTGGCGGCGGCGGCCGGATCGATCGTATAGGCGGAATAATCGCGCGCCGCGTCGGCATAACGGCGCGTCTGGTCCGGTGTGAGCGCGTAGCGTTCGGAGCTGACAGCGGTCTTGGCCGGAGCAGGGCGGGCGGGCGGAACCTCGCCCTCGCGGGCGGTGGCGGCCGCGCCCCGCACCAGGCAGGTGCTGTATTGGGTGCAGACGGGCTTGCCCTCATGTGTCTCGATGGCGGAGCGGATGATGTAGGTGAGGCCGGCGCGGGTGCCGCGCATGCCGATGAGCGTCGATGTGGTGAACAGTCTGAGCCCGGGCCGGATCGGGGCATGGAACACGAAATCATGCTCGCCATGCAGGACGAAGCCATTCGCCGCCTGGTCCAGCACCTCGACCATGCTCTGCATGACGGGGATATGCGCGAAGACCGGCGATGCGAACACGCCCGCCAGATGCTGTGGGTTCGTGTCGTCGACGGCACGTGCGAACTGCGCCAGCCGATGGCTGCTGGTGCGGAACTCCTCCGAGTCGCGGCTGAGGCCGATGGTAGCGCTCATACAGGCAGCCCCTCCACGAAATCGCCGAGCTTGGGCAGGTTCGGGAGCTGGCCGGCGAGTGCCTTATCGACATCTTCGATGGTCCAGCGTCCATCGGCCCGGACATCAACCGCGATGGCGCTCGGCGCGATGATGCCGATCCGGTTGCCATAGGCCTGGAACACCTGGCCGGTGGCCGGGCAGTCGGCGCGCGCGAGCCAGCAGATCAGCGGCGCGACATTGTCGGGCGAGAACGTGTCGAAGATGCCGGCGGGCGGCGGCTGCAGCGACGTTTCGATGCGTGTGCGCGCCGAGGGCGAGACCGCATTGGAGCGCACGCCATATTTGACGCCTTCAAGCGCCAAAGTGCGCGACAGGCCGACGACGGCGAGCTTCGCGGCGGCGTAATTTGCCTGGCCGAAGCTTCCGACAAGTCCGGCCACTGAGGTGGTATGGATGATCGAGGCTTTGACCTGGCGGCCGGCTTTCGTTTCCGAGCGCCAGTAATCCATGGCATGGCGCGCCGGCGCGGCATGGCCCTTCAAATGAACGCGGATCACCGCATCCCAGTCGTCTTCCGACATATTGGCGAACAGGCGGTCGCGCAGGATGCCGGCATTGTTGATCAGCACGTCGATGCGGCCGAAGCGCTTCACTGTGGTTTCGATGAGCGCCTTGGCCTGCGCCCAGTCGGAGACGTCATGGCCCGAGGTGATCGCCTGGCCGCCGCTGGCGGTAATTTCGCCGGCCACCGATTGCGCCGCTGAGGGATCGAGCCCTTCGCCATGAAGGTCGCTGCCGAGATCGTTGACGACGACGCTGGCGCCGTGCTGGGCGAGCGCCAGGGCATAGGATCGCCCCAGTCCTCTGCCGCCGCCCGTAACCACCGCGACCCGGCCTTGCAAACACCCTGCTGTCACTGTCGCTCCCTCGATATCAGGATCACCGCTTTTAGGCGGGCGGACGACCCGTCGGGGCCTCTTGTCTTCCCGCGATGCCGGTTTCGACACCACGCGGACCGTCCCCGCTTTCATTGACAGGAAAATAGAAAATGAATATGAAGTCAATATCAATTTTGTAAAAGCGCCTTTGTCCGCTACTCGTCAGAACTCGGATAGGGCAGGGGAGGGACTTCGGCATATGGTGTCCGGTGCGGATTTTCCCGCCAGGCGGCCCGGCTTTGCCCGCTGGCTGTCGGCCAGCAACGACATCACCCAGCAATTCCTGGCGATCGGCGGCCGGCCGGACTTCATCAGCATGGCCGGCGGCTTGCCGGCGGCGGAGCTTTATCCGGCGGCGGCGATCGCCGAGGCCGCACAGAAGGCGCTGGCGCGCTGGGGCGCGACGGCGCTGGAATATGGTCCGGTGGAAGGGTTTCCGGCCTTGCGTCAGTTCATCGCTGAGCGCGTCGGGCGCCAGGCCGGCCGCAGCATCGGACCCGAGAATGTGTTGTTGACCGTCGGGGCGATGCAGGCGCTCGATCTGATCGGCAAGGTGCTGATCGATCCGGGTGACCCGATCGTGGTGCAGTTTCCGACCTATGTCGGCGCCCTCGATGCCTGGCGCATGCGCGCCCCGTCATACCGGCTGCTCGACTGGTCGCCTGACGCCGATTCGCAGGCGCTGCGTGGCGCGCAGTTCGTCTATACCGTGCCCAATTATTCCAATCCGACCGGCGTCCTGGTGCCCACCGCGGCAAGACAGGCCCTGCTCGAGCGGGTGCTGGCCGCGGGTACCTGGCTGATCGAGGACGATCCCTATCTGCCGTTGCAGTATAGCGGCGCCGCCGGTCCCAGCATCCTGGAGCTGCACGGGCGGATGGCGCCCGAGGGGCCTTATGATGGGCCGGTCATCTATCTCGGCACGCTGTCGAAAAGCATCGTGCCGGGACTGCGCGTCGGCTGGGTGATCGCGCCCAGCGCGATGATCCAGGCGCTCGCCATCGCCAAGCAGTCCTCCGATCTCAGCAGCTCGATGCTGACCCAGGCGATTGCGCTCGAGCTTCTGGAGTCGGGCCATGAAGAGCAGCACGTGCCGACGATCATCCGCCATTATACAGAGCGTCGCGATGCGTTATGCGCCGCGGCGCGGAGCGAGCTCGCGGAATGGTTCGACTGGGAGATTCCGCCGGGCGGCATGTTCGTATGGATGCGCCGGCGCGATCCCGCGATCGATACGGATGCGCTCTATCAATATGCCTTGCGGGAGAAAGTCGCCTTCGTGCCGGGCAGCGTCTTCGATCCGGCGGGCAAGCTCACTTCCGCGATGCGCGTCAATTTCAGCCGCAACGCGCCTTCGGTGCTGCAGGAGGGCGTGGCGCGTCTCGCCGCGGCGACACGGCATTATCTCAGGAAAAACAGCTGAGGCGTCAGCGCTTCGGCGGGTCCTTGCAATAGACGGCGCGGTACCACAGCGTCGAGAGCATCTGGGCGAGATCTTCCGCATGCGCCGGATCCTCGCCCTCGACCAGTGGGTTGCGGCTGACGATCACCGCATAGAGATAGTGGAAGACCATGGCTTCCAGCGCATGCGCGACAGCTTGCGGCGAGCCCGGCATGTTCTCCTTGTAATTGCCACGCCGTGTGATCGAGCGCGCCAGGTTTTCGATCCAGCGCAAATGCCGCGGCCGCCAGACTTCGCGGAATTCCGCCAGCTGGCTCTGCAACTGGACATGGCACTGCATGAGCCCGGGATTGACCATGTAGGCTGCGATGAAAAACCGGTTGGTGTTCAGGATCGCCTCATATTCGCCGGTGCCGCGGCCGACCTTGCGCGCCTGCTCATAGAGATATTCGACGAAATCCATCACCACTTCGATGGCGATCTCGTTCTTGTCGCGGTAATAGACATAGAAGGTGCCGAGCGCGACGCTCGAATATTTGCAGATGTCCGAAACCTTGACGTCTTGATAGCCGATCTCCTCGAGCGCCTGGGCGGCGGCGACCTTGAGCCGGTATTTGGTGCGATCCCCCTTGGAGGCGAAAACGCGGGTGTCGAGGTCGGCCGCGAGATGATCGCCGTACCGTACCGCCCGCACGTCTTCCGTGGTCGATACGGGGGCCTTGGCGTGAGCTGGCATGGAATTCTCCTCAACGCGGCGATATCGCACCGGCCTCTCTATATCAACGCCAATGATAGCGCACTCCGGATAAAAATGATATTGACTTCATATTCACATTGTATGATTTCTACAGCATCGTACCGAAAGTGCGACGCGGTTTTCAGATAATCCGATGCGCTAACTCAAGGAGTTGGAACGCCTGACCGATTCAATGAGAGCGTCCGGCGTTCCGGTCATGAGGCGCGGCGACGGGGAGGGGCTTCTTTTATGATGGCGAGGACGACGACCCTTGTGCCGGCGGGCGGGTGCGAAACATGCCGCATGCGCTGACGACATCTCCCGTCTACATCGTCGGCGCGGCGGAGACGCCGCTTGGCAAGGTTACCGATCAGAGCGAATTCTCCATGGTGGGGCTGGCGGCGCGGGAGGCGTTGGGCGAGGCGGGCCTGGGCTTTCGCGACGTCGATGCGCTCTTCACCAACTATATGGGCGAGGAGGGCTCGGTTCAGCTCGGCGAATATTTGGGAATCCGCCCGCGTTACGCCGAATCGTCTGACATGGGCGGGGCGTCCTTCGAGTTCTTCGTTCACCACGCCATGGCGGCGATAGCGGCGGGGCGCTGCGAGGTCGCCCTGATCGGCTATGCGTCGCGCCAGCGCAGCCGGCGTAACCGCAAGCGCTCGGCGACGGCACTCGACGGCTCTCTGTCGGCGCAGTTCGAGACGCCTTACGGCATTCACTTTCCCATCGGCCACTATGCTTTGAGCGCTGCCCGCTACATGCACCAATATGGCGCGCGGCTCGAACATCTCGCCGAGATCGCCGTGGCGGCGCGGCAATGGGCCATGCTCAATCCGAAAGCCTGGAGTCGCGACCCGCTCACCATCGATGACGTCATGGCCTCACCGATGCTGTCCGATCCGCTGCGCAAGCTCGACTGCTGCCTGGTCACCGATGGCGGCGGGGTGGTCGTGGTGACCGGTCGGGACCGCGCCCGCAATGCGGCCAAGCGGCCGATACGTGTTCTGGGCGCCGGCGAGAGTCATGTGCAATGGCACGTGGCGCAATGTCCGGACCTGACGGTTACGCCGGGCCTGGCGTCGGGCCGCGACGCTTTCGCGATGGCGGGGATACAGCCTGGCGATGTCGATGTGTTCGAACCCTATGACAACTTCACCCACAGCGTGCTGCTCTATCTCGAGGATCTCGGCTTCTGCAAGAAGGGCGAGGCCGGCGACTTCGTGGCCGAGGGCCGGTTGCGGCCAGGCGGCAGCCTGCCGTCGATGACCTCCGGCGGTGGCCTGTCCTACTGCCATCCGGGCGCCCTCGGCATTCTGCTTCTGATCGAGGCGGTCCGTCAGCTTCGCGGCGAGGCCGGCGACCGTCAGGTTCGCGATGCCGAGATCGCCGTCGCCCATGGCACCGGTGGCCTTGCTTTTTCTACCGCTTCCACTGTGGTGCTTGGCCGTGACTGACAAACCGAATTATTCCGATCTCGGCGCCGCCGATCCGACCACCGAGCCCTTCTGGCAGGCCTGCGCGGAGGGACGGCTCATCGTGCAGCGCTGCACTGCCTGCGGCGCGCATCAATTCTATCCGCGGCCCTTCTGCCTCGCTTGCGAGGGCACGACGCTCAGCTGGGTGGAATGCCGGGGCACCGGCACGATCTATTCCTTGACCACCATGCGCCTGCCGGTCGATCCGCAACTGCCGCCGCCTTATCTGCTGGCCCTTGTCGATCTCGATGAAGGGCCGCGGCTGCTCACCAATATCGAGGCGGCGACCGCCGCAATCGGCGATCGGGTTCGCGTCGCCTGGCGGCAGCGTGACGGCCTGCCGCCTCTGCCGATCTTCGTGCCGCTCCGGCAGCCGTGACGAAGCGGGCGGACAGCCTTGCGCTCATTCGCGACCTGATCGCCTTCCCGACGATATCGCGCGATCCCAATCGCGATCTCCTGGCCTATGTGCAGGCGTTTCTGGAACGCCACGGCGTCGCCAGCGACATTCTGTGGAATGCCGACAGGAGCAAAGGAAATCTGTGGGCGACGATCGGTCCCGCCGATATTCCGGGCGTCATCCTGTCCGGCCATAGCGATGTGGTGCCGGTCGATGGGCAGGCCTGGACTTCCGACCCGTTCGTCCTGCGCGAAGCCGACGGCCGCGTTTACGGCCGTGGCGCTTGCGACATGAAAGGTTTCGTCGGCATCGTTCTCGCCGCCGTTCCCGATCTGGTGCGCCGCAAGCTCAAGGCCCCGGTGCATATCGCGATCTCTTATGACGAGGAACTGGGCTGCACCGGCGTCGTGAGCCTGATCGACCGCATCGCCGCCCTCGCAATGAAGCCGGCTCTGTGCATCGTCGGTGAGCCGACCTCGATGCAGGTCGTGATCGGCCACAAGGGCGGCGGCATGTATCGCATCGCAGTGACCGGCCGCAGCGCCCATTCGAGCTTGGCGCCGCAGGCGGTCAATGCCGTCGAATATGCCGCCGAGATGATCGCCTTCATCAAGCAGCTGTCGCAAGAGAGCTGCCGCCATGGCCCGCATGACCACGGCTACGATGTCGCCCATTCGACCCTGTCGGTCACAACCATCACCGGCGGCACCGCCTTGAACATCATCCCCAATGCCTGTGAGATCGGTTTCGATATCCGCTCGCTGCCGGAGGTCGATGCCAACGCCCTGATCGAGCGCATTCGCCATCATGCCGAGACCGAGCTTTTGCCGCGCATGCGCGCCGCGGCGCCGGAAGCCGACATTGCCGTGGCGCCGATCGTCGAGTTTGTGGCGCTCGGCACCGCGGCGGAACATCCCGCGGTCACCTTCGTGAAGCGGCTGGTCGGGCGCAACGACCACGCCAAAGTCGCCTATGGCACCGAGGCGGGCTTGTTCAGCAACCGGGCCGGCGTGCCCTCGCTCGTCTGCGGGCCGGGTTCGATCGCGCAGGCGCACAAGCCCGACGAATATCTGGAGCTCGCGGAGATCGACCGCTGCCTGGCGATGATGGGAAAGCTGGCCGCCGCACTCGAGGCTGATGGATTGCCCTGGTCATGAGGCGCGCCGTCGATGCGGTGGTGATCGGTGCCGGCATCGCCGGCACGGCGAGCGCCTATTATCTCCGGCAGGCTGGGGCCTCGGTGGCGCTGGTCGACGCGCATGGGCCGGGCTGGGGCGCTTCGGGACGCAATCCCGGCTTCCTGTGGCTGCAGACCAAGCCGGCGGGCCTGGCCATGGATTTTTCACTGGCATGCCGGCGTTTTGCCGAAACCCTGGCCGATGATCTGCCGGATTTCGGCTTTCGTGCCAGCGGCGGCCTGATCCTCTATCGCGATGCCGCCTATGCGTCGGTCGCGCAGATTTTTGCTGCCGATCGCAGGAGGGCGGGCCTGCCGGTCGAACTGCTCGACCGCAAGGCGCTGCGCGATCTCTGCCCGGAAATCGGCCCCGAAATATCGGGCGCGGTGTGGAATCCACGCGATGCCTATCAGGATACGGTACGCCTCGTCGGCCATCTGGCGCGTCTCTTCGAGCAGGCGGGCGGAATTATTCTGGCGCCGGCGCGTGTCGCGGCGCTGGTGATGTCGGCCTCCGTCTGTCGCGGTGTGCGCCTGGCCGACGGTGACGAGATCGCGAGCGGCATCGTCGTTCTCGCGGCGGGTCCCTGGTCGAATGAGCTGCTGGCGCCCCTGCGGCTGGATGTGCCTTATGTGACGACCCGCTTCGAGGCGGCGGAAACCGCGCCGGCGCCGTTCCGCTTGCGCCCTGTCGTCGCCGGCCAGGCCTTGTTCCGCTTCTTCGCGCCGCCCGGCATAGATCGCGAGGCGCTGCCGCGCGAACCTTCGGAACGCTTGCGCCCTGAGCTCGGCTTCACCGAGCAGATCGCCAGCCGCGCCGACGGCGCACTGCTCTTCGGCTGCGCCTATGAGGTCGGCAGCGCCCGCGACCAGGCGACGGTGGCGGGACAGGCGATGGCCTGCTCGATCCACAGCCGGAATTTCCCAGCCGTCGCCGGCCTGCCGATCATGCGCCAATGGGCAGGCGTCGTGGCGCAGACACCGGATGGATTGCCGGTCCTCGATGCCTCGGTCGGGCTCGAGGGCCTGGTCATCAACACCGGGCATTTCTTCGGCAATCTTGCCGGTGCGTTTTCAGGGCGGATCGTCGCCGATCTGGTCGCCGGGAAGGATCCGCCATACCCTATAGATGGACTGTCCCGGCGTCGCTTCGCGGCGCGGGCCGCTTGATCATTTCTGGAGGAAAGCCATGCCGACGAAAGTCTTCGATGTGACGCCAGTGACCTTGCCGAGCGACGCGGCGGCGGCCTGGGCCGCCATTCCTGTCACCATCGCTTCCGATATCACGGCGGGCCGCGTCGTCGTCGATCCGCTCATTCGGCCGCTGCGCCCCTTTGCTATCGGCCGGCGGCTGGTCGGGCGGGCGGTGACCGCATGGTGCGAGCGATCGGATTTCGGCGCCATGCTGCACGCCATCGATATTGCGGGAGCAGGAGACATCGTCGTCGTCGCCGCCGGCGGATGCCTGCAGACGGCCTATGCCGGTGAGATCCTGTGCGGCTATGCCCGGAAGAAGGGGATAGCCGGATTGATTGTCGACGGCGCCGTCCGCGACATCGACACGATCGCCGCCTTCGATGATTTTTCTGTATTCGCGCGGGGCCACACGCCGAGAGGGCCGTTGTCGAAGGAACGCGGCACGGTGAACGGCAGGATCGTGCTGGGTGGAACAGCCGTGGCGCCCGGCGATATCATTCTGGGTGACAATGACGGCCTCGCGGCGATTCCGGCGGGCGAGGCCTCGACATTGCTCACCACCGCACAGGCGCGCGTGCAGATGGAAGAGCAATGGGTGGCGCAGCTCGCCTCCGGGGGGACGCTCGTCTCGACATTCGCGGTGCCGGAAGCGATCTAACCTACGGGCTCGATGACGATGGCGTCCTTGCGGCCGCGATAGATTTCCGACACCACCACCGCACCGATGACGAGGGCGCCGCCCAGGACGCGCGGCACGGTCAGGTCTTCCCCGAGAAGCAAAGCGGCGAGGCCGATGACGAAGACCGGCTCGAGATTGAGCACCATGGCGGTCGCGGATCCGCCGGCGTAGGTGACCGCCCGGAACATCAGCACGAAGGCGACCGAGAAGAAGAAGCAGGTGACGAGAAGCGGCAGCCAGGGGCTGAGACCCGGCTCAGGCGTCACCACAAAGCTCCCCGTCGCCACGACATACAGCGCCACCGTGACGATCCCGGAGATCGCCATGTAGAAGCTCACCACCGTGCTGTCGGCGTCGCGCAGCCTGATGCTGTTCCAGAAGATCGAGACGGCGTAGCAAAGCGAGGCGAGGCCGGCGAGGAGAATGCCTTTTGGATCGAGCGCCACGTCATTGAGCCCGACCGAGATCCCGACACCGGCGAAAGCCACGACGAGACACAGGATCTCGAGGAGGCCGGGAAGGCGGCGCGCATGCAGGCATTCGAGCAGGGTGGTCAGCATCGGAAAGGTGTAGAGGATGACGACGCCGAGGCTCACCGGAATGAAGGCGAAGGAACCGAGGAGGCCCAGTGTCGCCATCCCGGTCATGACCCCGGAACCCAGCGCATGACCGGCACGGCCGTGCGGGAGAACCGGCTTGAGGCGCAGCAGCGCCATCAGGAGAAGGACGGTCAGGATGAGGAAACCGAAGCGTGCCAGCACGACGGTCGGCGGGCTGAAGCCGCGCGCATAGGAGAAGGGCACCGACACATCATTGACCGCGAGCATCAGCCCGGCGGCCGCCGCAAGTATGATGCCGAGGCGCGCCTGCCGCGCCATCTGTCCGTCCGCCATGTGGTGGAGCCCCTGAATGCGCGGAACCGCGCCCGCCAGTCATTCTACAGAAGCTGTGATCGGCCTGCCAGCACGAAACACAGATGGGTGATGAGCCGATGGCGGCTATTGACGCCTCATCCACCGCGCCTAGTCTTGAAGCCAGGACGGCGGAAAATGGAGGCTTTGATGGGCGGCTTGCTCTTGCGGCTTCTGATGGTGGCATTGGCGCTGGCACTTCCTCTGCGTGCGGGCTTTGCCGCCGATACGCCGGTCGATCTCGAATTGGTGCTGGCGGTCGATGTCTCGCGCTCGATGGATCTCGACGAGCAGGCCTTGCAGCGCAATGGGTATGTCGAGGCCTTCCGCCATAAGGAAGTGATCGAAGCCATAGCGTCAGGCCCGCAGGGCCGCATCGCGGTCAGTTATGTCGAATGGGCGGGGCCATCCTATCAGCAGGTCCTGGTGCCGTGGACGGTGATCGACGGCGAGGCCGCGGCCCGCGCCTTTGCCGATCGCCTGGCTCAGGCCCCGATCTCGCGCGAGCGCGGCACCTCGATCGCCAACAGCCTTCTCTTCGTCGGAACGACCTTCACGGGCAATGACCTTGCCGGCAGCCGCCGCGTCATCGACGTTTCAGGCGACGGCCCGAATAACATGGGCGTGCCGGTCGAGACCGCCCGCGATCCCCTGGTGGCCGACGGCGTGACCATCAACGGCCTGCCGATAATGATCAAGCGGGCAGGCGGTTTTGCGTCGATCGAGAATCTCGATATCTATTACGAGGATTGTGTCATCGGCGGCCCCGGCGCCTTCCTGGTGACGGTGACCGATATCCGCAACCTTGCGTCGGCCATCCGCCGCAAGCTGGTGCTGGAGATCGCCAGCCGGCCGGTGCTGCTGCAGAAGGCGGCCGAGACGGTGTCGGAGCCGCGTATCGACTGCATGATCGGCGAGAAGCTGCGCGAGCAGTGGATGCGGGAATGAGCAAACCCCGCCAAAGCTGTAGACTTTGGCGATAAGGGTTTGCGCCAAGGGAGACGAGCACACCCCGCCAAAGTTGCAGACTTTGGCGATAAGGGGTTGCGCCAAACAGGGGGGACGGGGCTTGGATAATCTGCTGCGCATTCGCAAGGGCCATGAACATGCCCGCGTCACCTTCGTCGAATTGTTCTTCGATCTCGTCTTCGTCTTCGCGGTAACCCAGCTCTCCCACACACTGCTCGCCCATTATTCGGCGCTCGGTGCGATCGAGACCCTGCTTCTGCTGATGGCCGTCTGGTGGGTGTGGATCTACACCTCCTGGGTCACCAACTGGCTCGATCCCGAACGCATACCGGTGCGGCTGATGCTCTTCGCCATTATGCTGGCGGGACTCATTCTGTCCTCCTCGCTGCCCAAGGCCTTCGCCGAGCTGGGACTCGTCTTCGCGCTCGCCCACGTCACGATCCAGATCGGCCGCACCTTGTTCACGATCTGGGCAGCCCGCGGCAACGTGGCGATCGTCCGCAACTTCCAGCGCATTCTTTTCTGGCTCTGCGGGTCAGGCATTCTGTGGATTGCCGGCGGCTTTGCCGACGGCGAGATGCGACTCGTTTTCTGGATCGTGGCGCTCGCCATCGAATATGCCGGCCCCTCGATGGGTTTCTGGACGCCCGGCATGGGCTGCTCGACCACTGCTGACTGGGATGTCGAGGGTGGTCATCTTTCCGAGCGCTGCGGCCTCTTCGTCATCATAGCACTCGGCGAATCCATCCTGGTGACGGGGGCCACTTTCAGCAATCTCGCCTGGTCCTGGCCCGTGGTGCTGGGGTTCCTCTCGGCCTTCGTGGCGAGCCTTGCCATGTGGTGGATCTATTTCAACACCGGGGCGGAGCGCGGCACCGAAAGCATCACCACCTCCGGCGATCCGGGCCGCCTGGCGCGTCTCGGCTACACCTATATCCATCTCTTCATCGTCGCCGGCATCATCGTCACCGCGGTGGGTGATGAATTCACGCTCGTCCACCCCGACGGCCATGCCGATCTGAAGATGGCGTCGGCCATCGTCGGCGGCCCGCTGCTCTATCTCATCGGCACGCTTCTGTTCCGCCGGGCGATCACCGGGCAACTGCCGAAGATCCAGATCACCGCGCTGGCGGCGCTGATTGCGGTCTTCTTCGCCGCGGGCTATCTCACGCCGGCGATGCTGAGTCTTGCCACCACGCTGGTGCTGGTCGTCGTCGCACTTGCCGAGAAAGGCGCTGCCCGGGAAATGGGCGGCGAGATCGCCTGATGTCTCTGATCCACCCGATCACCGCTGACGAGCGCGCCAAGGTGCTGGCGCTCAACAATGCCCATGCGGTCGAAACCTCGTTCCTCGACGAGGCGAAGCTCACGCGCATGCTGGATGAGGCCTTTCTGGCGACGCGTATCGGCGAGGTCGATGCCTTTCTCATCGTCTTCGACGAGAAGGCGCGTTATGACAGCCCCAATTTCGAGTGGTTCCGGGACCGGTTTCCGACCTTTGTTTATGTCGACCGCATCGTCACCGCGCCTCAGGCCCGGGGCAAGGGTTATGCAAAGGCCCTCTACCGGGATCTCTTCGAAAAAGCCGCCGCCCGGGGCCATGAAAGGGTGGTCTGCGAGGTCAATTTCGACCCTCCGAACCCGGTGTCCGACGCTTTCCATGCAGCCTTGGGTTTTGTTGACGTCGGCCGCCAGTTGTTGCAGGGCTCCGGCAAGACCGTCAGCTATCTGAGTAAAAATATTCCTAGCTGATTTCGCAGCCGCTCCTTAGCCTGTCGTCGTAGCTGGATTTGCCAAGTCAAGCCTGTTTTTTGCCCTGAAAATCGGGCGCATTTTCCTATTCAGAAACACGAAATTCGCAGGTTTTTCGGCCTTTTTTGTCGCGTTTTTCGGGGCTGGTTTTGGCCGGTCCAGGTGCTACCGTTTTACCGTTGCGTCTGTGTCTTTAGGTCAGGTGAGTGTGTGTCATGCCGGTGTTCGAGGAGTGGTTCGAATTCGACTATGAGGAAGTTCTTCTGGGGGCGGTGAAAGCCGAATCCAAACGTGGGCGACGGGAGCAAATGGCTCTGCGTGTGCGTCACAGGCGACCGAAATCCGGTCCGCAAAAATAGCGATTTCGAAAACAGTTCTTTTCGCGGCATGGCGGGTGGATCACCACCCGCCATGTTCGCGTTTAGGGATGGTCAGTAGTCGCCCTTGCCCTGAGGCTTCACCAGCAGAAGCGTCGCCACCACATAGACCACCGCGCCGACCACGAGTGTCGGCAGCGCCGCGGTGGTGAACTCATAAGGCGACCGGCTCACATAGGTGATCGGGTTGAGCAGATAGAGATAGGTGAGAACGCCTGCCGCCATGGCGATGATCGCCGCCGGATTGACGCCGCCCCAGAAGTGATAGGGGCTGCCTTCGCCGCCGATGAACAGCCCGCGCACATTGATGCGGCGCCGGCGCAGCAGATAGTAGTCGGCGATCTGGATGCCGCAGAGCGGCGCGAAGCCTAAGCCGATGAAAGCCAGGAACGTGCCGAAATTGGCGAAGAACAGTTCCGGGATGAACAGCCCGACGACGCCGACCGGCGCGATCGAGATGAGCAGCAGCATCGGCCAGGAGAGCTTCGAGAAGGCCGGCACATGCCTGAGCCCGATCGAGGAGGCATAGACGCCCGCGACCGCGGTGCCGAGATTGGCGGCGGCCACGAAGAGAAGCGCGATGACGCCATAGACCGGTCCGCCGACGGCGCGCATCCATTCCGCCGGGTCGGAGATCTGCAGCACCAATATGCCGGCGATGCCGATGGCCGAGAGCACCGGCACCGGCGCGCCCATGCCGACCATGATCGGCAGCGCCGCGGTGCGCCCGTTCGGCGCCATGCGGACCATGGCTCCGATATAGGGCCACCAGGAGAGCAGCGAGACGATACCGATCTCGACACCGGTGGTGTAGTTCCATTGCGGGCTCGTCGAGGCATAGGCCGGCACGGCGGCGGCAAGATCGCCCCACCGCTGCGTCACCAGGATATACAGCATCCACATGCCGACAAAGACATGGGCGACGAGGATCTTCGCCACCCGGTCGACGCCGGCCGAGCCCTTGAGCAGGAACAGGAACACCAGCACCGAGGCGAGCAGCACCGTCACCGGGACGAGCAGGCTGGTGGCGCCCTCGCTGGTGACGCCGAGCGCCAGAAGCAGTTGCGCCGTCGACTTGGCGAAGAAGATGAGGAGCAGCGAGTTCCAGCCGACGATCGAGATGAACTGCATCGCCGCCGGGATGACCCAGCCGCGCGAGCCGAATTGCGGCTTGGCCGAGGCGATGGAGTCGACGCCGAAGCGGATCGCCACCGGCACCGCCGCCAGCGCCACGATCAGCATGCCGATCATGCTGCCGGCGAACAGCGCGAAGAAGCCCTCGCGGAAATTAAGGTAATAGCCGACATATTCGCCGATGATGTAGCACCAGGTCGCGGCCGCCGCGGTTGCCAGCGAAATGCCGAGCTTCCATTGTCCCCAGTTGCGTTCGCCGGGCAAAAGCGGCCAGGCGCTTTTGTCGGCCTCGTGCAGTATCTGGCTGTTCTGCATCTCACATCCTCCCGATGAAGAGGGCGATCAGCGGCAGCGCGATGCCGAACAGGATCAGGGCCGCCCAGGCGGCGCCGTCATAATCCTTGCCTTGATTGTCCGGTTTTTCGAGCAGCGCCACGCGCCGCTCGAGCTCCGGTTCGAGTTGTCCTCTCGCCATGTTTGTTTCCTCCCTGATTTTGAGTTTTATTTGTTGTGCTGCGCGTAGCTTTCGGCATCCGCATAAGGGAACCACCAGAAATCCTGATTCGACGCCTTGGGGTCGATCATCACGAATTTGGTGTTCTGGAACTGCGAAAGCCCTTCCGGTCCGAGCTGGCGCCCGGTGCCGGACATTTTGCGCCCGCCGAAGGGCAGCGCGTCATTGTCGAGGAGCGGTGCATTGATCCACAAAATACCGGACTCGATCTCGTTCACCGACCGGAAGATCTCGTCGGGATCGAGCGTGTAGATATTGCCGCCGAGCCCGAAGCGCGAGCGGTTGGCGAGGCTGATCGCCTCGTCGAAATCCTTCACCCGGCAGATCGGCGCCACCGGACCGAACGGCTCCTCGTTCAGGATCTCCATGTCGGGTGTCACCTCGGTGAGCACGGTCGGCTCGACGAACCAGCCCTGATTGAGATGGGCGGGACGGCCGCCGCCGGCCTTGACCTTGGCGCCTTGCTGGCGGGCGCGCGCCATCATCGCCTCGAATCTATCGCGCTGCTTGCGTGTCGCCATCGGCCCGATATCGACGCTGTCGAGGCCGTTGCCGACGCGGAGCTTCTTCGCTTCCGCCGCCAGCCGCTCGACGAATTCGTCATGGATGGCGTCATGCACGTAGAAGCGCTCGGCCGAGGTGCAGACCTGTCCGCAATTGAGATAGGCCGCGAAGGCGGCACCGCGCGCCGCGATCTCGAGCGGCGCCGAGGGCATCACGATGAAGGGATCATTGCCCGAGGCCTCGATCAGGCAGGGCTTGAAGCTCTCGGCACAGGTGCGCGCCACCGCCTGGCCGACGGCGACCGAGCCTGTATAAGCGACGCCATGCGTCTTCTCCGACGCGATGAGCCGCTGGCCGACACGCGCTCCACCGGTCACCACCTGGATCAGGCCTTTGGGAAGGCCCGCGAAGACTTCCATGAACTTGAGCGTGGTGATGGATGTCTGCTCATGCGGCTTGACGATCACCGCATTGCCGGCCGCCAGCGCCGCCGAAGCCTCCCAGCACAGAAGCACCAGCGGATAGTTGAAGGGCAGCACGATGACGATGGTGCCGAGCGGCTCCTTGACCGCGAAATGAAACTGGCCCGGCACGGTGGTGCCGGCGAGCCGGCCGGCATCGTGCCGGGCGATCTCGGCATAGTAGTCGATGGCCGTGGCGCACCAGGAGATTTCGTCCACCGCTTCCTTGAACGGCTTGCCTTCCTCGCGGGTGAGATATTCGGCGAAGCGGCGCATGTCGCGGCGGATGCCGGCCGCGATGTCGTGCAGGATCACCGCGCGGCTGCGCGTATCGATGCGCGACCACTTGCGCCGCGCCTGATCGGCGATGTCGATCGCCTGGTCGACTTCCTTGTCGGTCGCGTCCGCGATGCGCCCGATCACCGCTTCGGTGGCGGGCTCCACGACCTCGAACTGCTCGGTGGCGCTGCTGGCGACATAGTCGCCGTCGATGAAGAGCCGCCCGGAAAGGCGTGAAAATTCGGCAAGCGCGGACACGATGTCGTTCCTCCTGGGGTGATTGACCGGGTGTTTATATTTTTAGTAGCGTTGCACAAAAATTTTGATCACGCAAGCGGCGCTCCGGATCGAATGGATTGCAATCTCGTGCGGGATTGCCGATATCGGTCACTGACCTGCATCGAGAAAGAGATTCACTTGTCCCGCGACACAACCAAGCCTGAGCCCCGCAAGAGCAGCACGGCCGAGCGCCGCAAGACCGCCGCCAAGCAGGCAAAGGCCGAGCAGGCGAGCGACCTGGCGGTTGGTGCGCGCCTCAAGGTGGTGCGCGAGAAGGCCGGGCTCACCCAGCGCGAGCTGGCCAAGCGCTCGGGCGTCGCCAATGCGACGATCTCGCTCATCGAGCAGGAAGCACATGCGCCCTCGCTCGCGTCGCTGCATCGCATCCTGGGCGCGGTGCCGATCTCGATCGCCGACTTCTTCGCCATCCCGACCTCGCAGAAGAATGTGCTGTTCTACGATGCGGGCGATCTCGCCGTGGTGTCGCGCGGTGCCGCAGATCTCAGGGTGCTCGGCAGCGAGCGGCGGGACAAGAAGCTCCAGCTTTTCGTCGAGCATTATCAGCCGGGCGCCGGCACCGGGCGCGAGCCTTTGGTGCATGAGGGCGAAACGGCCGCGATCGTCATCGAAGGCACGATCGAGGTGACGGTTGGCGGCGAAAAACGCGTGCTTACCGCCGGCGGCG
Source organism: Taklimakanibacter albus (assembly GCF_016595235.1). Taxonomy (GTDB): domain Bacteria; phylum Pseudomonadota; class Alphaproteobacteria; order Rhizobiales; family Aestuariivirgaceae; genus Taklimakanibacter; species Taklimakanibacter albus. The sequence continues at coordinate 116,108 of NZ_JAENHL010000006.1, forward strand.
GCTACCAGGTCTTCGGCGGCCAGCCTTATCGGCTACGCAATATCGGTAAGATTGTCGCCGTCGTCGCCTGCGCCTGCACCCCGCCGATGATCTGATGCCCGCATCTCCTTCTAAAGTCTAGCGCCTCGGCGCTTGACGCCCGGCGAAAAAGAAGGTCGACTTGACCAGTGCGGTCTTGCTTGGACCGGGCCGTGAATGGGAATTCGGCAGCGCCCAGAGAAGGTGTTTCGGATTCAGTCGGGCGGGTGAGCCCGATCAGACCGGGAGGGAAGGGTTTGTCTGAGTTTGATCAGGCAATAACAGACACATTCCCCAAGCTCATTTTGACCAACGCCAGGACGCGCGGCCGCCGTCCTGCCATGCGGCGCAAGGACTTCGGCATCTGGCAATCCTGGAGCTGGGTCGAAGCCTATGACTTCATGGTGGCACTCGCCGCCGGCCTCCGTCGTCTCGGCGCCACCCGCAACGACAAGATCGCCGTCATCGGCTCCAACCGGCCCTATCTCTACTGGAGCATCGCCGCCGCTCAGTGCCTCGGCGCCGTGCCGGTGCCCATCTATGCCGATTCCGTCGCCGAGGAGATGGCCTTCGTGCTCGATCATGCCGAGATCCGCTTCGCCATCGTCGAGGACCAGGAGCAGGTCGACAAGATCCTCTCGGTCCGCGACCGCCTGCCGGCGCTTCAGGCCATTCTCTACGAGGAGAAGAGGGGGCTTCGCGACTACGATCAAACCGGGCTGGCGGCGCTCGCCGATGTGGTCGCGTCCGGCCGTGAGAGTCTGAAAGAGCCGGGTGGCGCCGAAACGCTGGAGCAGGCGATCGCTCAGGGCAAAGGTGCCGACACTGCCGTCATCCTCTACACCTCGGGCACCACCGGCCGGCCCAAGGGGGTGATGCTGACCTATGACAATCTGATCGCCAGCGCCCGCATCGGCATCGCCTTCGACGGCTTGAGCGAGGTGGACGAGATAATTGCCTATCTGCCGATGGCCTGGGTGGGCGATCACGTCTTCTCCTACGCCCAGGCGATCATTGCCGGCTATTGCGTGAGCTGCCCGGAAAATGCCGAGACGATCATCCAGGACCGCCGCGAGATCGGCCCGACCTATGTCTTCGCCCCGCCGCGCGTCTTCGAGAATCTGCTCACCCTCACCATGGTGCGCATGGAGGATGCCGGCCGTCTGAAGCGCTGGATGTTCGAGCATTTCCTGGGCGTAGCCCGCAAATGGGGCGAGAAGCTTCTGAGCGGTGACCAGGTTCCGCTCGCGGCGCGGCTGCATTATGCCCTGGGCGACACGTTCGTTTACGCGCCTTTGCGCAACCGCTACGGCCTCACCAACATCAAGGTCGGCTATACCGCGGGCGAGGCGATCGGCGCCGAGATCTTCAGCTTCTATCGCTCGATTGGTGTCAATCTCAAGCAGCTCTACGGCCAGACCGAAGCCTCGGTCTATGTCACCATGCAGCCCGATGGTGAGATCAGGCCGGACACGGTCGGCAGGCCCGTTCCCTCGGTCGCCATCCGGCTCGCCGCCAATGGCGAGGTCGAGTTCAACGGCCCCGGCGTCTTCCAAGGCTATTACAAGGATCCCGGCAAGACGGCGGAAGTGAAGACCGCTGACGGTTATGTGCGCACCGGTGACGTCGGTTTCTTCGACGCGGCCGGCCATCTCAAGATCATCGACCGCGCCAAGGATGTCGGCAAGCTCGGCGCCGGCGGCCTGTTCCCGCCGAAATACATCGAGAACAAGCTCAAATTCTATCCCAACATCAAGGAGGCCGTCGCCTTCGGCGGTGGCCGCGACCATGTCGCCTGCTTCATCAATATCGACCCGGTGGCGGTCGGCAATTGGGCCGAGCGCAACAATATCGTGCACGCTTCCTATCAGGAGCTCGCTTCCGACCCGCGCGTCTATGAGCTGATCGCCGGCCATGTCGCGGAGGTCAATCGGGCGCTCGCCGCCGAGCCGCAAATGGCCGGCGCCCAGATCGCACGTTTCCTCATTCTGCCCAAGGAGCTCGACGCCGATGACGGCGAGCTTACCCGCACGCAGAAAGTCAGACGCGGCTTCATCAGCGAGCGTTACGCCTCTTTGGTCGAGGCGCTCTATGACGGGTCGCCGAGCGCATCTATCCGCACCGAGGTCACATTCGAGGACGGCCGCAAGGGCCTGATCGAAGGCGAGGTGGTCATCCGCGACGTGGCGGTCGCGGTGCCATCCCCGTTGGAGGCGGCGGCATGACCGATGCCGGGGCGCGCGAGATCATGCTCGACATCGAGAATGTCTCGCTGAGCTTCGGCGGCGTGAAAGCGATCACCGATATTTCCTTCGATATCCGCAAAGGCGAGGTCCGCGCCATCATCGGCCCGAATGGCGCCGGCAAGACCTCGATGCTGAATGTCATCAACGGCGTCTACCGCCCCCAGAAAGGCACCATTACCTTCAAGGGCCGTGTCCGCCGCAATATCCAGCCCTATCAGGCGGCGAAATCGGGCATCGCGCGCACCTTCCAGAATGTCGCTCTGTTCAAGGGCATGTCGACGCTCGACAACATCATGTCGGGCCGCTCGCTCCGGATGCACCGCAATTTCTTCTGGCAGCTGATCCATGTCGGGCCGGCGCGCGATGAGGAGATCGCCCATCGCCGCAAGGTCGAGGAGATCATCGATTTCCTCGAGATCCAGCACATCCGCAAAGTGCCGGTCGGCAAGCTGCCTTACGGCCTCCAGAAGCGGGTCGAGCTCGGCCGCGCGCTGGCGATGGAGCCCGAGCTTCTGCTCCTCGATGAGCCGATGGCCGGCATGAATCTCGAGGAGAAGGAGGATATGAGCCGCTTCATCCTCGACGTGAATCATGAATTCGGCACCACCATCGCTCTGATCGAGCATGATATGGGCGTGGTGATGGACCTGTCCGACCGCGTCGTCGTCCTCGATTACGGCCGCAAGATCGCCGACGGGACGCCCAGCGAGGTGAAGTCCGACCGCGCCGTCATCGACGCGTATCTCGGCGTCGCGCGTCAGGAGGCCCGGTGATGGACCTCCTGAACGGCATTTTTATAGCGCCTTTCGTCCAGATGGCGGATGCGCCGGATTTCCTGGTCCAGGTCCTGTGGGAAGGTTTTGTCTCCGGCATTCTCTATGCCCTCATCGCGTTGGGCTTCGTGCTCATCTTCAAGGCATCGGGGGTCTTCAACTTCGCGCAAGGCATCATGGTGGTGTTCGCTGCCCTGACCCTGGTCGGGCTCTACCAGAAGGGCGTGCCGGTGATCCTCGCCCTCATTCTGACGATGGCCGTCATGGGCATTCTGGCTCTCGCGGTCGAGCGTTTCATCATGCGTCCGCTGGTCAACCAGCCGCATGTCATCCTGCTGATGGCGACGATCGGGCTCACTTATTTCCTGGTCGGCCTTGGCGAGTTCGTTTTTGGCGGCGAGCCCAAGCAGATGATCACCACCGAGCTCGGTCTGCCGACGGGCTCGACCGAAATTCCGTTCGGCGCTCAGGGCGTGGTGATCCTGCAGCATATCGACATCGCCGCCGCGGTCATCGCCATCGCCATGGTCACGGCGCTCGCGCTGTTCTTCAACCGCACCCGCATCGGGCGCGCCTTGCGGGCGGTCGCCGATGATCATCAGGCGGCTTTGTCGGTCGGCATCTCGCTGCACCAGATCTGGGCCATCGTCTGGTTCGCCTCAGGGCTCGTGGCGCTCGCCACCGGCATCATGTGGGGGGCCCGCTCGGATGTCTCTTTCGCGCTCGAGATCATTGCGCTCCGGGCGCTGCCGGTGCTCATCCTGGGCGGCTTCACTTCGGTGCCGGGCGCCATTGTCGGCGGCCTCATTGTCGGCATCGGCGAGAAGATCGGTGAGATCTATTGGGGGCCGCTGCTCGGTGGCGGCATCGAATCCTGGCTTGCTTATATGATCGCGCTGGTTTTCCTGCTGTTCCGGCCGCAGGGCCTGTTCGGCGAACGTATCATCGAGCGGGTGTAGCATGTTCTATCGCGAAGCCGGCCAATTCAAATCGAGCTACGCCACGGACCAGGCCATCTTCCCGCTGCTCCAGGATCGCATCGGCTTTTTCACCATTCTGGCGATCGCCTTCATCGCAGTTCCACTGCTCGCCGATGACTTCATTCTCGATGCCATCGCCATCCCGTTTCTCATCCTCACCCTCGCCACGATCGGTCTCAATGTGTTGACCGGTTATGCCGGCCAGCTGTCGCTCGGCACCGGCGGCTTCATGGGGGTAGGGGCCTATGCCTGCTATAAGCTCACCACTGCCTTTCCGGACGTGAACATCATCCTGCTCATTCTGCTCTCCGGCGTCTTCTCGGCGGGTGTGGGGCTCGTCTTCGGCCTGCCGTCCTTGCGCATCAAGGGGCTCTATCTCGTGGTGACGACGCTCGCCGCCCAGTTCTTCCTCGAATGGTGCTTCATCCGCATCGGCTGGCTCTACAATTACAATGTCTCGGGTGCCATCGATTCACCGGAGCGCAGCCTGGCCGGCGGCCTCGTCCTCACCGGCCCCAATGCCGACTCCGTCACGCGTTATCTGGTGGTGCTGGCGATCGTCGCGGTGATGACGCTGCTCGTCAAGAATCTCATCCGCGGCCGCATCGGCCGGTCCTGGATGATGATCCGCGACATGGACATTGCCGCCGAGCTCATGGGCGTGCGCCCGCTCGTCGCCAAGCTCTCGGCCTTCGCGGTGTCGTCCTATATCTGCGGCGTCGCCGGCGCCATGTTCGTGTTTTTCTATCTGGGCTCGGTCGAGCCTTCCGCCTTCTCGATCACCCTGTCCTTCCAGATCCTGTTCATGGTGATCATCGGCGGGCTCGGCAGCCTGATCGGCTGCTATTTCGGCGCCGCCTTCATCTGGATCCTGCCGATCTTCCTGCGCAATGCGCTCCCCGCCATCGGCATCGATATCGGCGCCGAGAACATCGTGCATCTGACCTCGATGATCGTGGGCGTGCTCATCATCCTGTTTCTGATCCTCGAACCGCATGGGCTGGCGCGGCTGTGGCAGCTCGGCAAGGAGAAGCTTCGTGTCTGGCCGTTTCCTTATGCGTGAGGGAACGGAGTTAATCGGCCAATATGGGAGGTTGAAATGGAACTCAAGACTTTGATCCGCGGAACCCTCATGGGCGGCGCCTTCTTCTGCGCCGTCCTGCCCGCCACCGCTGAAGACAGCGTCTTTGTGCAACTGCCGACCTATCGCACCGGTCCCTATGCCGGGTCGGGCATTCCGATCGCCAATGGCATGGCCGACTACATCACCATGCTCAATGAGCGCGACGGCGGCATCAACGGTGTCAAGATCGTCTTCGATGAATGCGAGACGGGCTATGATACGCAGAAGGGCGTCGAATGCTACGAGCAGGCAAAAGCGAAAAAGTCGCTCGTCTTCAATCCGTGGTCGACCGGCATCACGCTCGCGGTGATCCCCAAGGCGTCCGTCGATAAGATGCCGATCCTGTCCATGGCTTACGGCCTCTCCGCCGCGGCGGACGGCAAGACGTTCCCCTGGGTTTTCAATCCGCCGATGACCTATTGGGACGGTGCCTCGGGCGTCGTCAAATATCTGGGTGATCAGGAGGGCGGGCTCGACAAGCTCAAGGGCAAGAAGATCGGCTATATCTATCTCGATGCCGGTTACGGCAAGGAGCCCATTCCGCTCCTGGAGCAGTTCGCCACCCAATATGGCTTCACGCTGCTCAAATATCCGGTACCCGGCAAGGAGATGCAGAACCAGTCGTCGCAATGGCTGAATGTCCGCCGCGACAAGCCTGACTATATGGTGATCTGGGGCTGGGGCGCGATGAACCCAACCGCCGTCAAGGAGGCGACCAAGATCCGCTTTCCGATGGACAAGTTCATCGGCGTCTGGTGGTCGGGCGGCGAGGATGACGCACGCGGCGGCGGCCAGCAGGCCAAGGGCTACATGACTCTCAACTTCAACGCGGTGGGCACTGATTTCCCTGCACTGCAGGACATCAAGAAGTTCGTCGTCGATACCGGCAAGAGCAAGGTCGAGGCGGCCAAGTTCGGCGAGAACCTCTATAACCGCGGCGTCGTCAATTCGCTCTATATGGCGGAAGCGATCCGCATCGCCCAGGAGAAATCCGGCAAGAAGGTCGTCACCGCCGAGGATATGCGTGTCGGGCTCGAAAATCTGAGCATCGATGAAGCGCGCCTCGAGAAGATCGGCCTCAAGGGGTTCATCGCGCCGGTGAAGGTCACCTGCGACAACCATTCGGGCCACAACAAGATGTATGTGCAGCGCTGGACCGGCGACAAGTGGGAGAAGGCCTCCGACTGGTTCGACCCGATGTCGGATGTCGTCAATCCCATGCTGATGGCAGCGGCGAAAACCTATGCCGAGACCAACAAGCCCTGGCCCGCCCGCAGTGAGCCCTGTGCGAATTGATGAAAGAGCAGGGTTACCTTTGCTTTCGTTTCCCCTCCCCCTTGTGGGGAGGGGTTAGGGGTGGGGGTCGGGGACTGCACACAGAATCATCATGACCAAATTGACATGACCTCTCCCTCCGATCCCATTCTCGTCGTGAACAATATCGAGGTGATCTATGATCACGTGATCTTGGTGCTGAAGGGTGTTTCGCTCAGCATCGACAAGGGCGGCATCGTCGCCTTGCTCGGCGCCAACGGGGCCGGCAAGACGACGACGTTGAAGGCCATCTCCAATCTCCTTCATGCCGAACGGGGCGAGGTCACCAAGGGCAGCATCCTCTTCGAGGGCGCCGAAGTGCATGACCTCTCGCCCAACGACCTGGTGCGGCGCGGCTGCATCCAGGTGATGGAGGGACGTCATTGCTTCGCCCATCTCACCGTCGAGGAGAATCTCCTGACCGGCGCGTTCACCCGCAAGGATGGCCCCGCCGCCATCCGCCGCGATCTTGATCTCGTTTATGGCTATTTCCCGCGTTTGAAGGTGAGGCGCACGTCGCAGGCGGGCTACGTGTCGGGCGGTGAGCAGCAGATGACCGCGATCGGCCGCGCACTCATGTCGAGGCCCAAAATGATCCTGCTCGACGAGCCGTCCATGGGCCTCGCCCCGCAGCTCGTCGAGGAGATCTTCGAGATCGTGCGCCGGCTCAACCACGACGAAGGCGTGTCCTTCCTGCTCGCCGAGCAGAACACCAATATCGCTCTCAATTATGCGACCCATGGCTATATCCTCGAATCCGGCCGTATCGTCCTCGACGGCAAGGCCTCGGAGCTGAAGGAGAATGAGGATGTGCGCGAATTCTATCTGGGCGTCGGCGGCGAAGGCCGGCGCTCCTTCCGCAGTGTGAAGAGTTATAAGAGGCGCAAGAGATGGCTGGCATGAGCGACCACTATGACGCCCGCGAGACGCGCGACCCGGCGGAGCGCGAACGCAATCTATTCCGGAGATTGCCCGCCGTGATCGCCGCCGCGCAGGCTGCGCCCGGCTGGCACGCGCATCTCGGTTCCGTCGATGCCCGGGCGATCACGTCACGCGCCTCGCTTGCCGCCTTGCCGGTCCTGCGCAAATCGGCGCTGCCGCAAGTGCAGAAGGAGGCGCCGCCCTTCGGTGGTTTCTCGGCCGTCCCGCCGCATGAACTGGCCCGTCTCTTCGTTTCACCAGGTCCCATCTATGAAGCCGAAACGGGAGCCGCCGATGAATGGCGCTATGCCCGCGTCCTTTTTGCCGCCGGCTTTCGGCCGGGTGACATCGTTCTCAATTGCTTCAGCTATCATCTGACGCCGGGCGGCTTCATCCTCGATGCCGGCGCGCGCGCCTTGGGCTGTCCGGTTATTCCGGCCGGGCCCGGCAACAGCGAGCAGATCGTCGAGATCATCGCTCACTTCAAGCCCAAGGCCTATTGCGGGACACCCGACTTCCTCAAGATCCTGCTCGACAAGGCTGCCGAGCTCGGCCGCGACGTGTCTTCGCTGAGCAAGGCGTCTGTATCGGGCGCGGCTTTCCCGCCTTCGCTCCAGGCCGAGATCAAGGCGCGCGGCATCGACGCCTATCAGGCCTATGCGACCGCCGATCTGGGCGGCGTCGCCTATGAGACATCTGGGCGCGACGGTCTGGTGCTCAATGAAGACATCATTCTCGAGATTCTGCGTCCGGGCACCGGCGATCCGGTCGCCGCGGGTGAGGTCGGCGAGATCGCCGTGACGTTGCTCGATCCGCGCCGGCCGCTGATCCGTTTCGCGCTTGGCGACATGACGGCGGTGCTGCCGGGTGTGAGTTCCTGCGGGCGCAGCAATACGCGCATCAAGGGCTGGATGGGCCGTGCCGACCAGACGGCGAAGATCCGCGGCATGTTCGTGCGCCCGGAGCAGATCGCCCAGATCGCCAGGCGCCATCCCGAGGTTGCGCGTCTGCGGCTGGTGGTCGGGCGTGAGAATGAGCAGGACCAGGCCGTGCTCAAGGCCGAGACGGCGCATGCCTCGGAAACCTTGCGGCAGGCGCTGGCCGAAAGTGCCGCCGCGGCGTTGAATCTTAGATGTGAGATTGCGCTCTGCGCAATCGCCAGCTTGCCCAATGACGGCAAGGTCATCGCCGATGAACGCCATTGAGCTTAAGGGCGACTTTCAGTTAAGATTCGTACAGATCATCAGAAACACTTCAGGGAGCGAAATAATGAAAAAGATACTGGCCGCGGCGTTGTTCGGATGCGCCATGATGGCGGCGAACGCCGCTTTTGCCGATCCGGTCAAGATCGGCATGATCACCACTCTGTCGGGCGGCGGCGCTGGGCTCGGCGTCGATGTGCGCGACGGTTTCATGCTCGCCCTCAAGCAGTCGGGCAACCAGGACGTGACCGTCATCATCAAGGACGATGCGCAGAAGCCCGAGCTCGCGGTGCAGATCGCCGACGAGATGATTCAGAGCGACAAGGTGCAGATTCTCACCGGCATCATCTGGTCGAACCTTGCCATGGCGGTGGTGCCCAATGCCGTGGGCCAGGACATCTTCTATCTTTCGCCCAATGCCGGACCCTCGGCGCTCGCCGGGGCCAAATGCAACAAGAATTATTTCAACGTCGCCTGGCAGAACGACAATCTGCATGAGGCGATGGGCAGCTACGCCAGTGAAGCCGGCTTCAAGAAGACCTTCATCCTGGCGCCCAACTATCCGGCCGGCACCGACGCGCTCACCGGCTTCAAGCGCTTTTACAAGGGTGAGCTGGCGGGCGAGCTCTTCACCAAGATCGGCCAGACCGATTACGCCGCCGAGATCGCCCAGATCCGCGCCTCGGGAGCGGATTCGGTGTTCTTCTTCCTGCCGGGCGGCATGGGCATCGCCTTCATGAAGCAATATGCCCAGTCGGGCATCAAGATCCCGGTGATGGGACCGGGCTTCTCCTTCGACCAGGACGTGCTGGGCGCCATCGGCGATGCGGCGATCGGCGTCAAGAACTCCTCGCAATGGTCGAGGGATCTCGACAACGAGGCGAACAAGAAATTCGTCGAGAGCTTCCAAGCCGAATATAACCGCCTGCCGTCGCTCTATGCGAGCCAGGGGTTCGACACCGCCAATCTGATCCTGTCGGCGCTCGCCAAGGCCAAGGTGACCGATGCCGACGCTTTCCGCGCCGCCCTCAAAGCCGCCGACTTCGCCTCGGTGCGCGGCAAGTTCAAATTCGGCAACAACAACCACCCGATCCAGGACATCTATGTCCGCGAAGTGGTGAAGGATGCCGGCACGCTCACCAACAAGATCATCGGCGTCGCCTTCAAGGACCACCAGGACGCCTATGCGGCGCAATGCAAGATGTGAGCAGGGGGATGCGTGGTTTCGTCATGGCCGACCTTGTGCATGACGGGTTGAAGTTGAGGTGACCTTCGCTCTCTTCGCCGAGCAGCTCCTGAACGGCCTGCAGTTCGGCGTGACGCTGTTCCTGATGGCGGCGGGCCTCACCCTCATCTTCGGCGTCATGGGCCTCATCAACCTCGCCCATGGCTCGCTGTACATGGTGGGGGCGTTTGCCTGTGCCGCCGTCGCGGCCTGGACCGGCTCCTTCTGGCTGGGCCTCGTCGCAAGCCTTGCCGCGGCGGCGGGAGCAGGGGCGCTGGTCGAGCTTCTCGTCGTTCGCAGGCTCTATGACCGCGATCATCTCGATCAGGTGCTCGCCACCTTCGCGCTGATCCTGATCTTCTCGGAAGCCATGCGCTGGCTGTTCGGCCCGTTTCCGCTCTATCTCGACATGCCGGCGCTGCTGCAAGGTGCGGTCACCTTGCCGGGCGGCATCGACTATCCGCTCTATCGCCTCGCCATCATCGTCGTCGGCATCGCGGTGGCGGTCGGGCTCCATCTGCTGATCGCGCGGACGCGCATCGGCATGCGCATCCGGGCCGGCTCATCCGATCGCGAGATGATTGCCGCTCTGGGCGTCGATATCGGCAAGCTCTACACCATCGTCTTCGCTTTGGGTGCTGCGCTCGCCGGTTTCGCCGGTGCGCTGGTCGGCGTCAACCAGTCGGTGCAGGTCGGCATGGGCGAGCCGGTGCTGATCCTCGCTTTCGTCGTCATCGTCATCGGCGGCATCGGCTCGTTGCGCGGCGCCTTGATCGGCGCGCTGCTGGTCGGCGTCATCGACACGATGGGGCGCTTCCTGCTGCCGCAAGCTTTCACGCTCGTCATGGAGCCGTCCGCCGCCGCGACCACCGGCGCCTCGCTCGCCTCGATGCTGATCTATATCGTGATGGCCCTCATATTAGCGTTCAGGCCGCGCGGCCTGTTCGCTCCCGCCTGAGGCCGCCTCGATGACCCGCGAATTCTGGATCAATGGAGTTCTGGCACTCTTGCTCCTCGCCGCCCCCTTCATCGCGCTGGCCTTCGGCGAAAGCTTCTATGTGACGCTCGCCACCCGCGTCGCCATCCTGGCGCTCGCCGCGGTCGGGCTCAATCTGGCGCTCGGGCTCGGCGGCCTCGTCTCCTTCGGCCACGCCGCTTTCTTCGGCATTGGCGGGTATGCCGCGGGCCTTCTCGCCGCCGAAGGGTTCACCAGCATGCCAGTGATCTGGCTCATTGGAGCTGTGGTGGCTGGACTCGTGGCGCTGGCGACGGGTGCTGTGAGCCTCAGGACGTCCGGTGTCTATTTCATCATGATCACCTTGGCCTTCGCTCAGATGATCTATTATTTCGTCATCTCCTGGCCGACGCTCGGCGGCGAGGACGGGCTGTCGCTCGCCTTGCGCAACGAATTTCCCTTCGTGAACACGCTGAAGCCTCTCGACTTCTTCCTCATCGCTTATGGGCTTCTGCTCCTGGCGCTGTTTATTTTCGCGCGATTGCGCGCCGCGCGCTTCGGCGCGGCTCTCGAAGGGGCGCGGCAGAATGAGACGCGTCTCGCGAGCCTCGGCATCGAAGTCTTTCCGGTGCGGCTCTGGGCTTTCGTTCTCTCCGCCATGATCACCAGCGTGGCGGGCGCGCTTTATGCCGATCTCAACCGCTTCGTCAGCCCATCCATGCTCTCCTGGCACATGTCGGGCGAATTGATCGTCATCGTCCTTCTGGGCGGCGTCGGCCGCCTCTTCGGCCCCGTCGCGGGGGCGGCCGTTTTCGTGCTGCTCGAATTCGCGCTCGGCGGCTTGACCGAGCACTGGCAGTTCTTCTTAGGACTCATTCTGCTTGGCACCGTGCTGTTCGCCAGAGGCGGGCTCCTGGCGCTCTTCGCCGGAAAGGCGCACCATGGCTGAGCCCGTTCTCGCCCTTGTCCGTCTCGCCAAGTCCTTCGGCGCTCTGAAGGTCACCGACGGTGTGTCCCTCGATCTGCGGCCCGGCGAGGTACATGCCTTGATCGGCCCCAACGGCGCCGGCAAATCGACGCTCATCCATCAGATCGCCGGCAGCATCCGCCCTGATGCGGGTGCGATCCATTTTCTCGGCCATGATGTCGGCCAGCTGAGTGTCGCGAAACGGGCGCGCCTCGGCCTTGCCCGCAGCTTCCAGGTCTCCTCGCTGCTGCTCGACTTCTCCGCCTTGCGCAATGTGATGCTGGCGCTCCAGGCGCGGCAGGGCTCGAGCTTCCGCTTCTGGCGCCCGGTGATGCGGGACAAGGCCTTGACCGACCGGGCCATGGCGATGCTGGAGCGTGTCGGACTGGCGGCACGCGCCGATATCGCGGCCGGCGCCCTGTCGCATGGCGAAAGGCGCCGGCTCGAGATCGCCGTCGCTTTGGGCCTCGAGCCCAAAGCCTTCCTTCTCGATGAGCCGATGGCCGGCATGGGGCCGGAAGGCTCGAAGGAGCTCACCCGCTTTCTCGATGGATTGCGCCAGGAAGCGCCGATCCTGCTTGTCGAGCATGACATGGACGCCGTCTTCGCGCTCGCCGATCGCATCTCGGTGCTGTTCTATGGCCGCATCATCGCCAGCGGCAGCCCCGCCGAGATCCGCGCCGACGCGGAGGTGCGCAAGGCCTATCTGGGAGAGCCGCAATGAGCCTGCTGTCGCTCTCCGGCGTCAAAGCCTTTTACGGGCCGTCACAGGTTCTGTTCGGCGTCGATCTCGATGCCGGCGAGGGCCAGGTGGTGGCGCTGCTCGGCCGCAACGGCATGGGCAAGACGACGACCATCCGCGCCATCTTAGGTCTCACCGGCAGGCGCGACGGCGAGATCAGCTTCGCCGGCATGCCGCTCCGGAAACTCAAATCCTATCAGATCGCACGTCTGGGGCTTGGCCTGGTGCCGGAAGGCCGGCGCTGCTTCGCCACGCTCACCGTCGCGGAAAATCTGACCGTCGCGGCCCGGCCCGGCGCCTGGGCCTTGCCCCGCATCTATGAGCTTTTCCCACGGCTCGCCGAGCGCAAGGGCCAGCCCGCGCGCACACTCTCGGGCGGCGAGCAGCAGATGCTGGCCATTGGCCGGGCGCTCGCCACCAACCCGAAGCTTCTGATGCTGGACGAGGCGACCGAGGGCCTGGCGCCGGTGCTGCGTCAGGAGATCTGGGCGGTGATCACCCGTCTCAAGCGCGAAGGCCAGTCGATCCTCATCGTCGACAAGATCCTGGCCGAGCTGCTTCCCGTCACCGACAGCTGTGTCATTCTGGAGCGGGGTCGTACCGTATGGGCAGGAGAAGCTGGCGCGCTCACGTCCGAACTGCAGGAAAGATATCTAGGCGTGTAGCCGGCAGCCGCTGCCGGGGCATTTTTGCAACCGGGGCTGGCATAATATTCGAGTGGAATTCGTCGTTCCGCATTTACCTTCTTGGAGTAGCGTCGCAATCGCCGTTTTCTCGAATCGGCGCGAGTTGTAAGCTTTTGCCATCTGGGGCCTGATGCATTCCGTGAGCCGTATGTGATGAACAAGTGCCGGACGGGCGCTCTGGCGGCGTTGCTTTGGCTGGTCGCGACCGCGGCGGGCGCGCAAACGCCTGGCGTGACGGCCGATCGCATCCTGTTCGGCCAGTCGGCGGCCTTGGGCGGACCCACCGCCGATCTCGGCAATGAAATGCGCCGCGGCATTCTGGCCGCCTTCGAGGAAGTGAACCGGGCAGGGGGCGTCAAGGGCCGCCGCCTGGAGCTGCGCTCCTATGACGACCGCTACGAGCCCGAGCTCGCCATCGCCAATACCCGCCGGCTCATCAAGGATGACGGCGTCTTCGCGCTGATCGGCGAGGTCGGCACGACCACATCGGCCGCCAGCGAGCCGATCGCGCGCGCCGCCGGCGTTCCCTTCATTGCGCCCTTCACCGGCGCCGAGTTCCTGCGCGATCCCGCACTCACCCATGTCGTGAATGTCCGCGCCTCCTATTTCGAGGAGACCGAGGCGATGGTCGAGCGCCTGACCACCGATCTCGGCATCACCCGCATCGGTGTCCTCTATCAGGACGATTCCTATGGCCGCACCGGCCTGGCGGGCGTTCGCCGGGCGCTCGACCGGCGCGGTCTCGAGCTCGTCGGCACCGGCACCTATATGCGCAATACCAGCGCGGTGAAGACCGCCGTCCTGGGCCTCAACCAGCGCAATCCCGACGCCATCATCATCATCGGCGCCTATATGCCGAGCGCCGTCTTCACCCAATGGGCCCGCAAGCTCGGCGTCAAAGCCCGCATCCTGAACATCTCCTTCGTCGGCAGCGATGCGCTCGCCTCGGCGCTCGGGCAGGCCGGCGACGGTGTCTATATCACCCAGGTCGTGCCCTTTCCCGAAGGCGGATCGCTGCCGCTGCTGAGCGACTACCGCAAGGCCCTCGTCGCCAATGACGCCTCCGCCAAGCCGTCCTTCGTCTCGCTCGAAGGCTACATCGCCGGCCGCCTGACGGCCGAGGTGCTTGCCCGGGCGGGTGACCTGCCCAGCCGCGAGAGCTTCCTTTCCGCCCTCACCACGACCGGCAAATTCGATATCGGCGGCTTCGTGCTGAATTACGGCCCGGGCGACAACCGGGGGTCCGAGCAGGTGTTCCTGACGATGATCCAGAAGGGCGACATCTATTCCGCCACGCGGCTCGCGCCATGAATACCGCCGCGGCCGCGCCTGAGATCCGGCCCCGGCGGCGTCTCGGCCTGTCCGTCAAGCTCTATCTGGCGATCGCCGGCGCGGTGGCGCTGATCCTCGCGGCGAGCGTCGTCGCCTGGATCTCCTTCGTCGAGCTGGGCCAGCTGCAGCGCCGCATCACCCGCGAGCATATCCCGTCGATGACCGACTCATTGCGGCTGGCGCAAAGGAGCGCGCTCATCGCCGCGACCGCGCCGGCGCTCATCTCGGCCGCCGATGAGGCGGAGCGCGAGCGCCTGATGACCGCCATGCGCGATCATCAGCAGATGATCGTCACGCTGATCGACGATCTCGAAAGGCAGAGCGCCAATGCCACCGATCCCGGCAATCCCAAGGAGCTGATCACCGGCATCAGGCAGGCGACGAGTGAGCTCGCCACCGTCCTCGACCGGCTCGATGAATCGGTCGGCCGCCAGCTTCTCCTGCGCAGCGAGCTCGCCGAGCGCCGCGACCGGGCGGTCGAATTGCATCGCCGCCTGATCGAGCGCCTGACGCCGCTTCTCGACGATGCGACGCTGTATCTGGTCACCGGCTATCGCAGCATCGACGATGTGGCGCCGGTCGCCGCGGACCGCCGCCTGTCGCCTGAAGCGCTGCTCGATTATACCGCCACCGCTCAGCTCGGCATCGAGGGCAATCTGATCGGCGGCTTCCTGGCCGAGGCCGCCAACACGCCCGATGCCAGCCTGCTGCCGCCCTTGCTCGAACGTTTCGAGGCGGCGGCCGACCGGTTCCGCACCGCGCTCGCCACCGTGAGGGGCAATGACGCGGAGGTGCTGCGCGTCATCGCTGACGGTCTGATCAATCTGGGCGAGGGGGCGAGCGGCATCTTCGCGCCCCGCCACGCGCTGCTTGTCGAGACCGACACCGCCAACGGGCTGACCGGCCAGGCGCGCACGATCGCCTCACGGCTCACCGGCGAGGTCGACCGGCTCGTCGCCAGCGTCCAGGCGCGCACCGACGAGGCGGTCGTCGCCTCCAACCGCGCCATCGATGTCGGCAGCAGCCTGCTTTTCGCGCTCAACGCCTTCAGCATCGGCGGTGCGCTGCTGATCGGCTGGTGGTATGTGGCGCGCCAGATCACCGAGCCCGTGGTGCGTATCACCGATGCCGCCGCCGCCTTCGAGGAACGGCGCTTCGACCCTGAAAGTCTCGTCCGGGTGCGCAAGCGCACCGACGAATTGGGCGATCTCGCCCGCACCTTCACCCGCATGGCGGGTGAGGTTCAGACCCGCACCGACACGCTCGACCGGTTGGTGTCGGAGCGCACCCGCGAATTGGAGAATGTCGCCAACCGCCTCGCCAAATATCTCTCGCCCCAGATCTACAATTCGATCTTTTCGGCCAAGGGCGAGGCGACCGGCAAGCTGGCGCGCAAGAACCTCACCATCTTCTTCTCCGACATTGCCGGCTTCACCGACATCAGCGACGGCATGGAGCCCGAGCGGCTCGCCTTCTTCATCAACACCTATTTGAGCGAGATGTCGAAGATCGCCATCGAGCATGGCGGCACCATCGACAAATTCGTCGGCGATGCGATCCTGGTGTTCTTCGGCGACCCGGAGACCGAGGGCGACCGCAATGATGCGTTGCGCTGTGCCCGCATGGCGCTCGCCATGCGCGACAGGGTGCTCCAGCTCGACAAGATCTGGCATGAGAACGGCATCTCGAAGTCCCTGCGCACCCGCATGGGCATCACCACCGGCTATTGCACGGTCGGCAATTTCGGCTCCGAGCACCGCCTCGATTACACGGTGCTCGGCGGCACGGTTAACCTCGCCGCGCGGCTCGAAACCACGGCGGAGCCCGGCACCATCCTGATGGCCGATTCCACCTGGCTTCTCATCCGCGACGTCGTCGATGCAACACCGATGGGCGAGATCACGCCCAAGGGCTTCGCGCGTCCGGTCGGCTGCTATCGCTTGAACAGCCTGAGCGCGACAGTCGCCGCGGCGGGTGATGCCGTCACGCTGGCCGGCCGTCATGTGTCGGTGAATGTCGCGACCGGCGGCGAGATCAAGGACGCGATCGATGAGTTGCGCCGCATGCAGGATGACCTGGAGCGGCGCCTGCCGGCCGATCCGCCGCGATGACGGTCGACGCGAAGGCGAGGGCGCTCTCCGTCTGTTCCGAATCTCGATGACTTTTTGATTCGGCGTATTTGCTTACCCTAAGACACGGTCTGAATTTGCCGCGGGAAAGCTCCCATAATGCGCGCGTTAATCTTCCATTAACCATAGGTCTACAGGTTCTGCAGGTTAATGAAGTTTTAAACGTGCAGGAACAGTGCCGACCATGCCGATCGCCAGCCAACGAACGATGCGCTTTCTTGGGCGATCCTACATGGCCTTCGTCTTCACGCCGGAGGAGCCCCTTATCGAGTGGCTGGCGCAGCTGGACAGCTGGCTCGCGCGCTCGCCGGGCTTTTTTGGCGGCCGGCCGGTCGTGCTCGATCTGGTGAATGTGAAGCTGCACAAGCCGGGCATGGTCCATCTTGTCGCCTGCCTGCTTGAGCGGGGCATCCGCGTCATCGGCCTCGAAGGCGCCGATCCCGCGCAGCTTGGCCCCGATCTTCCGCCGCTGCTCTCTGGGCGCGCCGTGAATTCCAATGAGCTCATTGCGCTGGCGCGGCCCGAGCAGCCGCCGGCCGCGCCGCCGAAACAGCAGCCTGCGTCGCTGCTGGTCGATCGCCCGGTTCGCTCCGGCCAGTCGATCATCCATCCGGAAGGCGATGTGAGCGTGCTGGGTTCCGTCGGATCGGGTGCCGAGATCGTGGCAGGGGGCTCCATTCACATTTACGGGACGCTGCGTGGCCGCGCCATGGCGGGTCATATGGGCAATTCGCGCGCGCGCATTTTCTGCCAGAAGATCGAAGCCGAGCTCCTGGCGATCAACGGCTATTACCGGACCGCCGAGGAAATCGACGCTTCGTATCGCGGCCGGCCGATGCAGGCGTGGCTGAACGACAATGTGATGATGATCACGGCACTGAATTGAATTGTGAGAGGAGGGTGTGAGAATGGGTAAAGTCCTGGTCGTGACATCTGGCAAGGGAGGCGTCGGCAAGACCACGACGACCGCTGCGCTCGGCGCGGCACTTGCACAGGCAGGCGAAACGGTTGTCGTCGTCGATTTCGACGTGGGGCTCCGCAACCTTGATCTGGTCATGGGCGCCGAACGGCGTGTCGTCTTCGACCTGATCAACGTGATCCAGGGCGTGGCGAAGCTCTCGCAGGCGCTCATTCGCGACAAGCGGCTCGAGACGCTCTGGCTGTTGCCCGCCTCGCAGACGCGTGACAAGGACGCGCTGACCGAGGAAGGGGTCCGGCAGGTCATTGCCGAGCTGCGCGAGAGATTCGACTGGGTGATCTGCGACAGCCCGGCCGGCATCGAGCGCGGCGCCATCCTGGCCATGCGCTATGCCGATGCGGCGATCATCGTCACCAATCCTGAAGTGTCGTCGGTTCGCGATTCCGATCGCATCATCGGCATGCTCGATTCGAAAACCGAGCGGGCGGAAAACGGCAGCCGCATCGACAAGCATCTGCTCATCACGCGGTATGACGCGGGGCGTGCGCAGCGGGGCGAGATGCTCTCGATCGACGATGTGCTCGAAATTCTCTCCACACCGCTCCTCGGCATCATCCCGGAGAGCCAGGACGTCCTGCGCGCCTCCAATGTCGGCGCGCCGGTCACGCTCGCCAACCAGCTGAGCGGCGCCGGTCGTGCCTATGCCGAGGCTGCCAGAAGGCTCCAGGGCGAAAGTATCGCCATGACCGTCCCGAACCAGAAAAGGGGCCTGTTCGACAAACTCTTCGGACGGAGGGCTGCATGAACGTGTTCAAGTTCTTTCGCCGCGGGGGATCGGCGCCGGTGGCGCGCGAGCGCCTGCAGATCCTGCTCGCCCACGAGCGCAAGGCATCGGGCCAGCCCGATTTGCTGAACATCCTGCGCGAGGAAATCCTCGCCGTGGTCGCCAAGCACATATCGCTCGATCCGGACCGGGTGCGCATCAGCATGGACCGCGGTGATCCGGTTTCGGTCCTCGAGGTCGATATCGAGATCCCCAACAAATTCGATATGCCGAAATCCGGGGCGGCATAACGCGGGACGCGATTTTTCTGGCGCGAAGCTTCTTCGCGCCAGACACGCCAGGGCTGAGACTCAAATCGAACGCTTCCTGATTTCGGCCCCCGGCTGGTGCACCTCTGCGGGCGCATTTTCGTTCGCGGGCTTCGGTATCTCGCGCGGCCTGTGCTCGGGGCCGAGAAATTCAGGCAGCAGCCCGTCGGGTCTGCAAAGCGCGGAACAGCAACAGCATGGAACGTCCTCCTTATGTCGAGGTTCACAGTGCCTCGCGGAGGGAGGCGTCGCCACCGGTTCTTGCTCGCGCAGCCGGCGCCCATCAGGAAGCGCCGATTGCAGTTGTTCGAGGAGGCTGTAGATTTACTCTTCACGGATTGAAGAGGAGGCGCGGAATGGACCAATTCACCGGAGGGTGCTTGTGCGGCAAAGTCAGGTTCGTGGCATCGGGACGTCCATACCGCGTCGGCCTTTGCCATTGCCTCGACTGCCGCAAGCACCATGGCGCGCTTTTTCACGCCTCAGCGATTTTCCCTGAAGCGGCGGTGACGATCGAGGGTGAAACCCGCGACTATGCCGGCCGCCATTTCTGCCCGCGCTGCGGCTCGTCCGTATTCGCCCGCACCGGAGACGAGGTCGAAGTGAATCTGGGGTCACTGGACGCCCCTGATCAGCTGACGCCGACCTACGAGAGCTGGATCATCCGCCGCGAGTCCTGGCTGCCGATATTCCCGCTCACGCGGCGATATGAGCGCGACCGTGACCATTCGGGTCGCTTTGAAGGGTAGTCGCAGCGCTCGAGCGCAAACGACGAGATTGGCGTGGCTTAGGGGAAAGCGACCATCGGAAAGGTTCAGAAGTGGCTGGGGAACTAGGATTCGAACCTAGACTGGCGGAGTCAGAGTCCGCTGTCCTACCGTTAGACGATTCCCCAAGCATGAACCGGAATAGTCCGGGCGCTTCATAGCCCCGACCTCTCGACTGGTCAACACACAGCATGAAACTACCTGAAAACTGCCTCCGAGGTAACCTTCGCTCGACTCCTGGCCTGATCGCGATCGAATATTCCGGCAGGCTGGAAATAGGTCATTTTCCGGAAATCGTCGCAGGACGCAGCGACTTCTCCCTCCCCGCCTTGCGGGGAGGGTGGCGCGAGAGCGCCGGGTGGGGAGCTTAAGCCCTGAACTGCTTGAGCAGGCTCGAAATGCTGGTCTGCTTGTTGCCCGCATCCGCCGGCTGTTGCGGCGGCGGCGCGGCGGGTGTCTCGCCCGGGGTCAAAGGCGGCAGCGTACGGCGCAGCCGCGACTGGATGCCCTGCAGCTCGTTGGGCGTGATCGGCGGCGGGGTTGCGCCCGATGGCGCGAAGGCTGCCGCCGCCGGCTGGCGCAGAGGCGCCGTCGGCCGCTGCAGCGGATCGGGCATGGCGGGGGCAGGTGCCGGCTCCGGCTCGGTGGCGTAGGTGCCGAAGGACTGCTGGCGCCAGCGTGACACCACATCCTGCAGGAAGGTCTCGCTGGGGGCTTCCCTCGCCCAGCCTTCGGTGAAGGAGGCGGTGTTGCTCCTGGGCCACGCATGAGCCGGCAGCATGTCGAATTTGACGCGGGTCGGCAGCGCCACGCCTTCCCCGAATGTGATGGCGTCGCCGGTGCCCATGGTCGACATGAATTCGAGCAGGCTGCGCGCCGCATCGGAAATGCCGGCCTTCAGGATCTCCTGGTCGCGCTCATTGGAGAGGCGGAAGGAGAAGATCGTGCTGCACTGGGACAGGATGGTCGGGTCGAGCTCGGCCGGGCGCTGGGTGACGAGGCAGAGCGACACGCCGTATTTGCGGCCTTCCTTGGCGATGCGCGAGATCGCCCTTTTGGTCGGCTCGAAGCCCAAGGTGCGGTCGATCGGCACATAGCGGTGCGCTTCCTCGCACACGAAGGTGATCGGAATCTGGCCGCCGCTCCACAGGCCGAAATCGAAAGCGAGCCTGGCCAGCACCGAGACGACGACATTGATGATCTCGGAGGGCAGGCCGCCGAGCTCGAGGATCGAGATCGGCTTGCCGGCGACCGGAATGCGGAAGATGCGCGACAGGGTCTGCGCCATCGTGTCCTGGACGGTGAGATTGCCGAACATGAAGGCATAACGCGGATCGCGCGAGATCGTCTCGACGCGGGATTTCAGCCGCTTATAGGGGGCGAGCTCGCCTCTCAGATCGAGCTTGCCGATCTGCTCGTCGAGCAGCGCCAGAAGGTCGGAGGCGCGATAAGGCACCGGCGTGTCGACGCCGACATTGGTGCCGTCGAGATCGCGCTGGCGCAGCACATTCGACTTGTCCTTGCGCTGATTGTGCATGTAGCGCTGCTTGGCGATCGGGATCAGCTCGCGCAGGATCTCGATGTCAGCCTCGCGATGCGCCTGGGTGCCGATCAGGATCTCGACGATCTCCTCGAAATTGAGCAGCCAGAAGGGCAGCGTCATGTTTTCGGGCGTGATGACTTCCGACCATTCGTTGAACGACTGCTCATATTCGCGATGCACGTCGAGCAGCACGATATGGGCTTGCGGGTTCTTCTCGAGGATGCGCCGGAGGATCAGCGCCACCGAGCAGGACTTGCCGGTGCCGGTGGTGCCGAGCACGGCGAAATGCTTGCCCAGCAGCTCGTCGATCTTCACCATCGCCGGGATCGACGCATCCTGCTGGATATGGCCGATGCGGATGGCGGTATCGGTGTCGCAGGCATAGGCCTTGGAGAGTTCTTCCTTGCTCGCCCGGAACACCACATTGCCGAGCGAGGGATAGGTCGAGATGCCGCGCCGGAACGATTTCGGCCGGCCATGCTCGTCCTTCGGCAATTCGCCGATGAACTCGACCTCGATGATGCGCAGCTCCTGGTCGCTCTGGCCATGTGACGGCATCGGCGAGCTCAAGGCCGAGACCAGCGCCAGCGTGACGGAGGTCGACGTATCCACCTTGAGCAGCGTGCCGATCTCCGGGCAGTGGCTGGAGGAATGCTGGTCCTGGCCGTCGGCGGTGTCGAGCAGGATGATGGCGTGGCCGCCGGTCACCGCGACGATGCGCCCGATGCGGTCGACGCTGTCGATGGCGGGCGCCTTCGTCCGTGTCATTGCCTGAGCCTGGGCCGCTTGCATGGTGTCTCTTTCAATAACGCCGCTTGGCGCTTGGGGGTGGGATCTGGGTCAAATCATGCACGGGCAGGAACACATGCACGCGCGTGCCTTTGCCCTTTTCCGAATCGATGGTGAGGCTGCCGCCATGGAGCTTGGCCAGCGCCGCCGAGATCGGCAGGCCGAGGCCGGTGCCCTCATGCCGCTTGTTGAAGCCGGCATCCACTTGGCCGAAGGGGCGCATCGCGGTTTCGATGTCGGACACCGACATGCCACCGCCATTGTCGGTGATGGTGAGGCGCACGAAGCCGTTGCTGGCCGGGCTCGCATGGAAGGAGACGCGGCCTTTGTCGGGCGTGAACTTCACCGCATTGCCGAGGAGATTGATGAGGATCTGCTTGATGCGGAGCGGATCGGCATAGAGCCGGGGCATCTCGGGGTCGATCTCGCTCGCCACCATGATGTCCTTTTCCTTGGCCTTGGCCTCGACGATGAGGAGGCAGGACTGGACGATGGGGGTGATATCCATGGGCTCACGCTCGATCGTCATGGTGCCGGCCTGGATCTTGGTCACGTCCAGAATGCCGTTGATCAGCGCCAGAAGGTGGTCGGCCGCCTGCTTGATATAACCCGAATACTGGTTGACCCGCTTCGGTTCCGAGATGTTGAGGGTGCCCAGCATGTCAGAAAAGCCGATGATGGCGTTGAGCGGCGTCCTGAGCTCATGGCTCATATTGGCGATGAATTCCGACTTGGCCTTGGAGGCGAGCTCGGCCTCGACCTTGGCGGCATTGAGGGCGAGCGTCTGCTTCTGGCGGGTCACCGCCTGGCCGAAATGATCGGAATACTCCGCGATAAGGGAGTCGCTCCTGAACCATCTCGGGCCGAAAGTACGCATAACTGATTGCCTCTAAACGGCGGAAAATACGGCGCAAACGGATAATTTGCCGTTAACAAACAGTTCCGCTTTGTCGCTTTGTGGGCCGATCTTTGACTAGGCTGCCCAAGCTGTTAATCTGAAGCCAACATAAGGATTGCCGGTAAGGGCGGATTTCGGCGGAATTGACCGCCTGGAGAGCCGCCCGGGACCGGCGAAAGGTTTGACAGGTGGATGCCAGAAGCGGCGCGGGCGGGTCCCGGGCCCGGCGGCACGACAGCCCTCCCGGGAGCCATGGCTCCCCGAGGGGTGATCATCGTGGCTCGCCGAAACAGCGGCCGGAGCGGGGCGATGCCTTTTATGGCGCCCTCGATCTCGGCACGAATAATTGCCGGCTGTTGATCGCCGCGCCGAACCCGCAAGGTTTCGGCGTGGTCGATGCGTTTTCGCGCATCGTCCGGCTGGGCGAGGGGCTGACCGCCTCCGGCGCCTTGAGCGAGGCGGCGATGAAGCGCACCGTCGAGGCGCTGCGCATCTGTGCCAACAAGCTGACCTGGCACCGGGTCGTGCATCGTCGCCTGGTGGCGACGGAGGCCTGCCGCATGGCCGCCAATGGGGCGGAGTTCATCGCCAGGGTCAAGGACGAGGTCGGCCTCGAGCTCGAGATCATCGGGCGCGAGATGGAGGCGAAGCTCGCCGCCGTCGGCGCCGAGCCCTTGATGGAGGAGGGGGCGGCCGACGCTCTCGTCTTCGACATTGGCGGCGGCTCGACCGAACTGATGTGGCTCGACAACCGGAACGGCAGGCCCGAAATCGCCGCCTGGGTATCGCTGGCGGCCGGCGTGGTGACGGTGTCGGAGCGCTTCGGCGGCATCGAGGTCGACGCCAGGAACTACACGGCGATGCGCGAGTATCTGCGGCCGATGATCGGCGAATTCGCCGAGCGGGTGCGCCGGGGCATGGGCGGCGCGCTGCCGGCGCATCTTCTCGGCACCTCCGGCACGGTGACGACCATCGCCGGCGTGCAACTGGGCTTGCGGCGTTATGACCGCGCCCGGGTCGATGGCTGCTGGCTCGCCCGCGAGGAGATCGCCAGGGTCTGTCTCGAACTCCAGGCGATGAGTTATGCCGAGCGTATGGACAATGCCTGTATCGGGCGTGATCGCGCCGATCTCGTGCTTGCCGGCTGCGCCATTCTGGAAGAAATCTGCCATGCCTTTCCGACGCCGCGCGTCCGCGTCGCCGACCGGGGCCTGCGCGAAGGGATATTGACGTTGATGATGAAGACCGACGGCACATATGGGACCGACCCGGGGAGCTTGAAATGACGCGTCCGGGCGGCACCACGATCAAGAATTCCAGGCGCCTGAAGGTCAGGGTGAAGACCGGCAAGGGCCGCACCGTCTCGCAGAAGACCTGGCTCGAGCGCCAGTTGAACGACCCTTATGTCGCCGAAGCGCGCAAGCTCGGCTACCGCTCCCGCGCCGCCTTCAAATTGAGCGAGATCGACGACAAGTTCCGCTTTCTCAAGCCCGGCGGCCGGGTGGTCGATCTGGGCGCCGCACCCGGCGGCTGGTCGCAAGTGGCGGTTCAGCGGGTGAAGGCGACGGAAGGCAAGGGCAAGGTCATCGCCATCGACATGCATGGCATGGACCCCATTCCGGGTGTCGTCATCTTCCACAAGGATTTCTATGACGAGGACGCGCCGCAGCTCCTCATCGAGGCGCTGGGTGGTGAGAAGGCCGATGTGGTGATGTCCGACATGGCGGCGCATGCGACCGGCCATCGCCAGACCGATCACCTCAAGATCATGGCGCTCGCCGAAGCCGGTTTCGCTTTCGCCACCGACGTGCTCAAGCCCGGCGGCACCTTTCTCGCCAAGGTCCTGCGCGGCGGCACCGAGGGCGAGATGCTGAAGATGATGAAGCGGCATTTCGAGAGCGTCCGCCACGTGAAGCCCGACGCCAGCCGCAGCGACTCCGCCGAGCTCTTCGTGCTGGCCATGGGGTTCAGGCCAATCGACTAAGATTCCCCTCCCCCTTGTGGGGGCGAGGCGCGGCGGCGCAGCCGACAAAAAGGTCCAGTGGACCTTTTTGAGCGACGAGCGCCCACAAGGGGGAGGGGAAATCATTCTATTCGCCTCCTAAAGTGAAAGCGGGGCCATCACGGCCCCGCTTCCGTTAAAACCGCGACTTGAGATCAGTAGCGGTACGGGCTTCTGCACCGATGGCGATAGCCATCGTAACCGAGGAAAGAGTTGCTGCGCGGGTCGTAGGAGCGGTAGCGGTCGAGGCACCAGCGCACATGCGCGCCGCCGACCGGCGCGTAAACGGGGCGATAGGGCCGGTAGTAATAAGGGCCGCCGCCATAATAATAGGGGGCGATACCGAAGCCGAGCCCCAGACCGACGCCCGGGCCCCAATAACGCCGGCCGCCGCGCCAATAACGATTACGGTGGCCGCGCCAATAGCGCTTGCGGTGCGAGGCCGGCTGGATATTCGACTCCTGCGCCTTCTGGATCGCCGGGAGCGGTGCGCTGCCGGTCGCCACATTGGCGGCCTGGGCGCCGCCGAGGCTCAGAAAGCCCGCAACCGTAACCGCCGCCATGAATGCAAGGGGTTTGGAAATTTTCATAGAAAGCACTCCTTCGCCGTCGCGGCGCGCTTTCTGGCACCAATGCCGCGCGCCCGAATTCGTTCCTTCACGATGGGATCACGGCAGGGCCGGCCCATCGGTCCAGCACCGTTTTGCCTCCGGTTGGTGGACATCAGCTAAGACGGATGGCGGCCGGCACTTCCGTCGCTGTCGGATTTTTGCCCGTCATGGAACCTGACAGGAAGCGGGGCGGGAGGCCCCGCCGCCTGCTCGCGCGCATCAGTAATACGCCCGATGGTGGAAGCGCCAATGATCATGGCGATGATGAGCGAAGCGCCAATAGGCATAAGGCGCGTCATAGGGATCATCATAATAGCCATAATAATCGGGGCCATAGAAACCATAGGACGGGGTGATCCCGAACCCGCCCCAGCCGTGATCATGCCAGTGATGGCCGCCCCAGCCGCCATGATGGTGGCCGGCGATGAAGAAGCGGCCGCCGCCATGATCATGCGCTTCCGCCGTGCCCGCGGTGGCGAGGCCGAGTGATGCGGCGATTGTCGCCGCGAGGATTAAGGGTTTGTAATTCATGACAAAATCTCCATTTTTGACCGCGATGGGTCATGCTGGAGAAGTGGTGATCGGGGCCTTTGTTCCCACCTCAGCCGTGCATTGCAAGCAGGCCTCCAGCGCGATTTCTCCGCTTCCCGTTTCGCCGCTTGCTCCCAGGTGGAACTGGGTGTTATGAGCCCTCGCCAACCCAGAGTGAGTCTTACCGCACTTGCGAAGTGCTTTTACGGAGGTTGGCCAATGGCCAGGCGCCAGATCCCGGAATATTTGACTTTTGACGACGTGCTGATGAAGCCCGGCGCCTCTTCTGTTCTGCCGGCGGAAGTGCAGACCCGCACCCACATCACCCGCGACATCGCGCTGTCCATCCCGATCATCTCGGCGGCGATGGACACGGTGACAGAGGCGCGCCTCGCCATCGCCATGGCGCAGGCCGGTGGCCTGGGTGTCATCCACAAAAATCTCGAGCCCGATCAGCAGGCCGAGCAGGTCCGCCAGGTGAAACGCTTCGAATCCGGCATGGTGATCAACCCGATCACCATCCGCCCCGAAGCGACGCTCGCCGATCTGATGCGTTTGAAGGAGCAGCATCGTATCTCCGGCATTCCGGTCGTCGACGGCAAGGGCACGCTGGTCGGCATCGTCACCAACCGCGACGTGCGCTTCGCCACCGATGCGAAGATGAAAGTCGCCGAGCTGATGACCAAGGACAATCTGGTCACGGTGCGCGAAGGCGTCGATCGCGCCGAGGCGACGCGGCTCCTCAACAAATACAAGATCGAGAAGCTCATCGTCGTCGATGACAGCTACAAGTGTGTCGGCCTCATCACCGTCACCGACATGGAGAAGGCGGCGCACCATCCGCATGCCGCCAAGGACGAGCAGGGCCGCCTGCGTGTCGCCGCCGCCACCGGCACCGGCGACAAGGGCTATGCCCGCGCCGAGCTTCTCATCGATGCCGGCGTCGATCTCGTGGTCGTCGACACCGCCCATGGCCATTCGATCCATGTCATCGACCAGGTCAAGCGCATCAAGAAGCTCTCCAACAAGGTGCAGATCATCGCCGGCAATGTGGCCACCGCGGAAGCGACCGCAGCGCTCATCGATGCCGGCGCCGATGCGGTCAAGATCGGCATCGGCCCCGGCTCCATCTGCACCACCCGCGTGGTGGCGGGCGTCGGCGTGCCGCAGCTTTCGGCCATCATGGAATGCGCCGAGGCGGCCCAGAAAGCCGGTGTGCCGGTGATCGCCGATGGCGGCATCAAATATTCGGGCGACCTCGCCAAGGCGATCGCCGCCGGCGCCGGCGTCGCCATGATCGGCTCGCTGCTTGCCGGCACCGATGAAAGCCCGGGCGAGGTGTTCCTCTATCAGGGCCGCAGCTACAAATCCTATCGCGGCATGGGCTCGGTGGGCGCCATGGCGCGCGGCTCCGCCGACCGCTATTTCCAGCAGGAAGTGAAGGACTCACTCAAGCTCGTGCCGGAAGGCATCGAGGGTCAGGTGCCGCATAAGGGCCCGGTGTCGGCCGTGCTGCACCAGCTCGTCGGCGGTTTACGTGCCGCCATGGGTTATGTCGGCGCCGGCAGCATTCCCGATCTCCAGACGCGCGCCGAATTCATCCGCATCACCAATGCGGGCCTGCGCGAAAGCCACCCGCATGACGTGATGGTGACGCGCGAGGCGCCAAATTATCAGAGGCAGGGGTGATGAGCCTGCAGCAAGATCTCTTGCTGCCGGTATTCCTGCATGTGCTGATGACCATCGGGCTGGGCATCGCCTCGGCGATGGCGCGCCGGCCATAGTTTCGTTCATGTCGGGCGCAATCAGCTGGTCCGGCGTTTTTATGTGTTCACCGCCGGCGCCGTCGTCCTGACGGTCTACTGGCTGTGGCTGGCTTACAAGGTGTTTGTCTGATCATGCGTGAAGGTGGTCGAATATCGGCGGCGATCGAGGTTCTGGCGGAGATCGCATCGCGCCACCGCCCGGCGGCGGAAGCGTTGAAGGACTGGGGCAAGGCGCATCGTTTCGCCGGCGCCGGCGACCGTCACGCCATCGGCACGCTGGTTTATGACGTGCTGCGCCGGAAGAACTCGCTGGCGCGGCGGATGGGCAGCGATGAGCCCCGCGCGGTCGTGCTCGCCGCCCTGCACGACATCTGGAAGCGCTCGCCCGACGACATCGCACGCGCATCCGCGGAAGAGCATGGCCCGGGCCCGCTCACCGACGACGAGCGCGCGCTTCTGGCGGCGGCGCCGGCGGAAGAGGGGTCGGCTCATATTGCCGGCGACTATCCCGAATGGCTGAGCGCGTCGCTTTCCCGCGTCTTCGGCGACCGTGCCGCCGAGGAAGGCCGGGCGCTTGCCGAGCGCGCGCCGGTCGATCTGCGCGTCAACATTCTGAAGAGCGATCGCCCGAAGCTCCTCAAGGCGCTGGAGAAGTTCAATGCGGTGTCGGGGCCTCTGTCGCCCTGGTGCGTGCGCATCGCTTCGGCAGGTCCCGACAAGCGCAACCCGCATGTCGAGGCCGAGCCGGCGCATGGCAAGGGCTGGTTCGAGGTGCAGGACGCGGCCTCGCAATTGGCGGCCCTGATGTCGGGTGCCAAGGCCGGCGAGCAGGTGGCCGATATCTGCGCCGGCGCCGGCGGCAAGACCCTGGCGCTGGCGGCGCTGATGGGCAACAAGGGCCAGATCCACGCCTATGACAGCGACAAGCACCGCCTGCGTCCGATCTTCGAGCGGCTGCAGCGGGCGGGTGCGCGCAATGTTCAGGTATTGGGTTCGGATGAGTCCGTAAGACTCGATACTCTCGCGGGAAAAGTCGATTGCGTTTTGGTCGATGCGCCCTGTTCGGGGTCGGGCGCCTGGCGGCGCAACCCGGATTCGAAATGGCGCCTCACCGAAAGACAGCTCGATATCCGTCTCGGCGATCAGAAGGCTGTGCTGGAGCGCGGCGCCAAGCTGGTGAAAGCGGGCGGCCGGATGCTCTACATCACCTGCTCGGTATTGCCTGAGGAGAATGACGACCAGGTCGCCGCCTTCCTCGCGAGCCATCCCGATTTCACGCTTCAGCCCTATCGAGAGCACTGGCGTCAGGCGATCGGCACCGAGCCCCCGGAGTCCGCCGGCCAGGCCAAGGACACGCTGCTGCTCACTCCCCACAGCCACGCCACCGACGGTTTCTTCATGGCGCTCCTGAAAAAGAAGTCGTGATGATTTACCCTCCCCACAAGGGGGAGGGGAATCATCACTCACCCCCAGGCGAGCTTCTGCACATGGTCGCGGATATCCTCGGGCCATGATGCGCTCTGCTCGCCGAAGCGTGCCGCGTCGCCGGCGAAGAGCGCGCGTGACGCCTCCTCGAAACCTGACAGGTTTCCCGCCATCGCCGACATGAAGCGATAGGCGGCATCGCGCCGCGCGCTGGCTTCGCTCGCTCCCTGATCGGCGCGCCGTGCGTCATCGACGAGACGGCGCAGCGCATGCGAGGCGCCGCCGCGCTGGGTGCCGAGCCATTCCCAATGGCGCGGCAAGAGCGTGACCTCGCGCGCGATGACGCCGAGCTTCGGCCGGCCAGGCCCGCGCGGCGCCTCGCTTTCCATCTCGTCGGGGCCTTGCGGAAACCGCTCGTCCAGCCGCGCGGCGATCTCGTCGCGACCACCTCGAAGATCGAGATCGACCACCGCGCCCGTCGCGTCGTTGAATGTGAGGACGGGGGCCTCCGGATCCATGGCGAGCGCGGCTTTGACCGCCAGTGCCACATCGAGGATTGCCCCGCCGGCGAGGCGATGGGGACCGGTGAAAGCGGTGAAGGAGAGGGCAGGCATATGAAAACTCCGAAAATCAAACTTCACCTGAATTACCCGGGTAAAATAGTTTCGTCAATATCATCCGGGTAAAATAAAAATCAGTATTTTTGACTTAGTCCATTGTCACGAATATAGCCTATGCTATATCTGAGCTATGGATGACCAGGCAGCAACCTCGATCGACCGTTTGATGGGATGGAGCCGCGACCGCGGCGAGGCGTCCTTGAGCGATGTTCATCGCAGCATTCCCGTTCACGCCAACGCTTCGACATGGCGGCGCGCCATGGCTTTCGTCGGGCCGGGCTATCTTGTTTCCGTCGGTTACATGGACCCCGGCAACTGGGCCACCTCGATCGCCGGCGGTGCCCAATTCGGCTACACGCTGCTCGTCATCGCGCTGATGTCCAACATCATGGCGATCATCCTGCAGTCGCTCTGCGCCCGCCTCGCCATCGCCTCCGGCCGAGATCTCGCGCAAGCCTGCCGCGACGCGTTCCCGAAACCCGTCGCCTGGATTCTGTGGCTCTTCGCCGAGATCGCCATCATCGCCACCGACATCGCCGAGGTGGTGGGCACCGCCATCGGCCTCAATCTGCTGTTCGGCATTCCGCTCGAGATCGGCGTCGTCATCACCGCCCTCGACGTCTTCCTCATCCTCTATCTGCAGAAGCTCGGTTTCCGCTGGATCGAGGCTTTCATCATCGTGCTTCTCGGCGTGATCGCGGTGTGTTTCGCGGTGCAGATCGCCATGGCGGATCCGGAATGGGGCGCGGTCATCAAGGGCTTCGCGCCGACCACCGAGATCGTCACCAACCCGGCGATGCTGTATCTGGCGCTCGGCATCATCGGCGCCACCGTGATGCCGCATAATCTCTATCTCCATTCGGGCGTGGTGCAGACGCGCGCCTATGGCCGCTCCGACCCCGAGAAGCGCGAGGCGCTGAAATTCGCCACCATCGACTCGACCGTCGCCTTGATGTTCGCGCTTCTCGTCAATGCCTCGATCCTGATCCTCGCGGCAGCGACCTTCAACAAGACCGGCAATGCGCAAGTGGCCGAACTGGGTGACGCCCATTCGATGCTGGCGCCGTTGCTCGGCTCCATGCTGGCGCCCAAGCTTTTCGCCATTGCGCTTTTATGCTGCGGCCTCAATTCGACGGTGACGGCGACGCTCGCCGGCCAGATCGTCATGGAAGGGTTCCTGCGCATCAAACTGCCGCCCTGGCTGCGCCGCCTCATCACCCGCATGTTCGCCATCATCCCGGCGGCGGCGGTGACGATCCTCTATGGCGAGAGCGGCACCGGCATGCTGCTCATCCTGAGTCAGGTGATCCTCGCCTTCCAGCTGCCCTTCGCCATCGTGCCTTTGGTGATGTTCACCCGCGACCGCGCCAAGATGGGAGCCCTGGTGGCCCCTGCCTGGCTCACCGTCGTGTCGGCGGTCATCGCCGCCATCATTATCGCGCTCAATATGAAGATGCTTTACGACATTATGGTCGGCGCTTGAGGCCCTCACCCTGAGGCGCTCGCCGCAGGCGAGCCTCGAAGGGTGGCGAGCGGCAAGTCCGTGCACCTGGATCATGCTTCGAGGCTCGCTTCGCTCGCACCTCAGCATGAGGGTTTTGTCAGCCGCGCTTCAAACCATCGGCGATCTTTTCCGCCATCATGATCGTCGGCAGGTTGGTATTGGCGCACGGGATCGTCGGCATGATCGAGGCATCGCTGATATAGAGCCCGTCGAGCTTGCGCACCTTGCCGCGCGCATCGGTCACTGCGAGCTTGTCGCTCTCCGGTCCCATGCGGCAGGTGCAGGTCGGATGCCACACACCGCCGACCGTCTCCGAAATATAGGCTTCGAGCTCGGCGCGGTTGCCGGCGAGACGCTTGGGATCGTTGAAGTTCGACAGCATATGCGGGAAGGCCTTGTCGCGATATTTGCCGATCATGTCGAGGCCCAGCGCGCCGATGCCGGTGACCACCGCGCCGAGCCGCGACTGCGTCGAGAAGAGCTTGCCGAATTCCGACATGCCGCCGGCATAGAGGCCCGACACGACCGATGACAGGCGCGGATCGGTGCCGAGGCTGACGGCGCGCTCGAAGGCATCCGCCAGCCGCACCAGATCGCGCCGGTCCGAGAGCAGGCGGAAGTCGATGCGCGGCGGACCGTCGGGCGCTGCGGGATCGAGCAGCAGCTGGCCTTTCGAATAGGATTTGTTGACCCAGAAGAACAACGCGCCGAGCTGGCCGCCGACGGAATGCCAGGCGGCGCGGGTGACGAAATTCATATGCATGTCGCCCGGCGCACAGCCTTCGACGCCCGACGAGAAGCGGTAGCCGATCGGGATGTGGTAATCGAGCGGTCCTTTCTGGCGCGCCGACGGTTTCAGGAACGGCACCAGGCCGGAGGAAGGATGCTCCATCAGATTCTGGCCCACCCCCGGCAGATCCTGCACCGTTTCGATGCCGCAATCGCCGAGATGCGGCGCCGGCCCGACCCCTGAGCGCATCAGGATCGCCGGCGTCGCCAGCGCCCCGGCGCAGACGACGACACGGTGCGCTGCGAGTTTTTCCTGCACATTGCCGCGCCGGGCGATGACCCCTTTGGCCCGGCCTTCGGAGATGAGAAGACGTGACACCGTCGTCTCGGTGCGGATCTCCAGATTAGGCCTGCGTCGCACTTCCGGCGTCAGATAAGCCCAGGCGGTGCTGACGCGCCGTTTCTGCTCGTCCATATTGACGGCCATCTCGAAGATGCCGTCCTCCCATTTGCCGTTCTGGTCGGGCAGGAAGGGAATGCCACGCTCGGCGCACAGCGCCAGCATCGCATGGGTGAACGGCGTCCAGATTTCCGCACCGCGCCGCCTGATCGGAAAAGGCCCCGTCTTGCCATGCAGCTCGTCGTCGATATCGAGGTCGCGCTCGAGCTTCTTGAAATAGGGCAGGCATTCCGCAAACGACCAGCCTTCGACGCCGAGGTCGCGCCATTCGTCATAATCATGCGGCGAGCCGCGATTGGCGCCGATACCGTTGATCGCCGACCCGCCGCCCAAGAGGCGCGCCTGCTCATAACGTTTGGCGCGGGCCTCCGGCTGGTTTGAGCCTTGATAAGGCCCCGACGCCTTGAGGTCCTTCCAGGTATAGCGCGGATTGGAATAGGCGATGCCCGGATAGGAGCTGGCGAGGTCAGGGAAATCCTCCGGCCGCACCGCGTCCATGCCCGCTTCCAGCAGGATCACTTTGACGGCCGGATTTTCGGAGAGCCGCGCCGCCACGATGCAGCCCGACGATCCGCCGCCCACGATGATGTAATCGACCTCGCCTGCACTCATATTGCTGTTCCTTGTGTTCCGAGCGCCGCATCGTCGGCGCCGCAGATCAGGGTGCTGATACGTTCATGGGGCGCCAGCCTGATCTTGCCGAGGCGCAGAGCGGCGATCGCCGCCGCCGCTGAGAGATCGGCGCGGATCGCGAGCTCGGCCAGGATCCAGCGCGCCGCGTCGATGAGATGTTCGTCCTCGACGAGGACGATCTCCTCCACATGTTTGGCGACGATGTCGTAGATCAAGGGTGCCGTCATGCCGCAGGACATGGTGGCGACACGTGTCCATTGGCGCTCGAGCCGGACCGGGCCGCCGGCCGCGAGCGCCGCATGCAGCGTCGGGCTGCCGACGGGTTCGATGCCGATGATACGCGCTTTCGGGTTGCGCGCATGGACGACGGTGGCGAGGCTGGCGATCAGCCCACCGCCGCCGATCGCAACCAGATAGACGTCAGCCTCGGGAACGGCGCTGAGCATTTCGAGCGCCACGGTTCCCTGGCCGATGACGACGTCGGGATCCTTGAACGGGTGGAAATAGATGGCGCCTTTGCTCTCCGCATGATCGCGCGCCGCGGCGTCCGCATCATCCCATGTCTCGCCCACGACATGCACCGTCGCATCCCACCCGGCGAGCGCCCTGATCTTGGCCGGCGAGGCGTTGGGCGGCAGATAGATGGTGGTGGGGACCTGGGCGATGAGGCCGGCGCGCGCCACCGCCATGCCGTGATTGCCGCCCGAAGCAGTGACGATCCCGTTCTGCAAGGACTCGCGCGGCGTGGTGAGGAGGCGGTTGATGGCGCCGCGCGCCTTGAACGCGCCCGTCACCTGAAGATTCTCGAGCTTGAGGAACAGCCGGTTGGCCACCGGGCGGTTGCGGACCTGGGCGAGCTCGATCATCGGCGTCGGGCGGATATGGCCGGCGATGCGCGCCGCGGCCGCTTCGACGGCCGCGAGGGTGATGGCGGATGTGGTCATGGCAGGGACACCGGCCGGCCGGTCCGCGCCGCCTCATCGCAGGCGAACAGCACGCGGTGCATCTCGAAGGCCGCGTTGAAGCCCGAATAGGGCATCGGCTCGTCATGCCGCAGATTGGCGAGGATGCGCTCGAACATCGGCCTGAACATGTCCGGCGTGACCGTGCCCGCATCGTTGATCGAGCGCGTCGCCAGCTGCTGCCAGCCCTTGGTGTCGAGGCCGGGCAGCATGACGCGGCTCATGATCTTCGTATCGATCAGGGTGCCTTCCGACCCGATCAGCGTGTTGCGCCAATAATAGGGATTGAGGCTGTCGAGGCAGGACGTGACCTTGCCGAGCCGGCCGTCTGCGAAGCGGATGAGATTGACCTGGGTGGTAGGATATTCGAAATCCGCAAAATCGGGCGCGGCGGTTTTGGTGGCGAAGGCTTCGACCTCGGCCACTTTCACACCCTTCATCACCAGCATCAGCATCATGAGGGGATGGCACCCGCAGAACAGCATGGAGGAGCGGCCGATCTTCCGGGTGCGGGCCCACCAATGCTGCGGCACCCACGGACCGATGCCGTTGTAATAGTCGATCTCGGCCAGATGCACGCGGCCGAGCCAGCCTTTGTCGACCGCTTCGATCGTCGCCTGGAGCTGGCCGTAGTGGAATTCCTGGAAGCCGACGAAAGCCCGCACACCGGAACTGTCGACCGCGCGCCGCACCGCCAGGAGATCCTCGGGCGTCAGGCAGATCGGCTTCTCGACGATGAAATGTTTGCCGTGTTTCGCCGCGGCGATCGCTTCCGCCGCATGTGTGTCATGCAGCGTGCAGATCGAGACGAAGTCGCAGCCGCTTTCCGCGAGCATGCGTTCATAGTCGGAATAGACCGGCACATGCGGACCGCAGACATTTGCGATGTCAGTGGCTTCGACGTCAGGGCGCAGTGAATAGACGCCCGTAATAATCGCGCCCGGCATGGTCGCCCAGGTCTCGGCATGGCAGCGGCCGGCCTGGCCGAAGCCCGCTAGGGCGACCCGGAGCGGGTGGTTCACGTCGATAGCAGGCATCAGGCTTTTCCGGTGACCGCGAGGACCCGTTCGCTGGCGGGATCGTAGAGACGCGCCGCGGCGCTGTCGAAGGTCGCATCGAGACGGGCGCCGACGGGCGCGGTGAAGCCGGCGGGCGCCACGACGCGGATTTTCCCGCCATCGGGCCCGTCGCAGATCACGATGGCTTCATTGCCGAGCTGCTCGATCGCATAGACGGTCAAGGGCAGGGCTGAAGCGCCCGCCTCGGTCAGCCGCATCAGATGCGGCCGGATGCCGAGAATGACTTCCTTCTGCGGCGCCGCATTTGCGAATTCGCCTTTGATCTCCATCTTGAGCGACGGATTGGTGAGCCACAGCCTGCCATCCGCCTTTTCAAGCGCGCCTTTGAGGAAATTCATCGGCGGCACCCCGACGAAGCCGGCGACGAACAGGGTGGCAGGCCGGTTATAGATGTCGGTCGGCGTGCCGATCTGCTCCAGCCGGCCCTTGCGCATCACGCCGATGCGGTCGCCCATCGTCATCGCCTCGACCTGGTCATGGGTGACGAAGATCATCGTGGTGCGGATGCGTTTCTGCAGATTGACGAGCTCGGCGCGCAGCGACAGCCGCAGCGAGGCATCGAGCGCCGACAGCGGTTCATCGAGGAGGAATCCGGCAGGCTCGCGCACGATCGCCTTGGCGGTGGCGACGCGCTGGCGCTCGCCGCCCGACAGCTGCGACGGCATCTTGTCGAGAAGGCGCGTCACATCCACCGTCTCGGCGGCATGGGCGATGCGCGCATTGATCTCCTGCTTGGATAACCCTGAGCGCTTCAGGCTCATATAGATATTGTCGCGCGCGGAGAGATGCGGATAGAGCAGCGACGACTGGAACACCATCGCGATATTGCGCTGATGCGGCGAGTGGCTGGTCACGTCGGCGCCGTCGAACAGGATTTTCCCCGATGTCGGCTCGGTCAGCCCGGCGATCATGTTCATCGTCGTCGACTTGCCGCAGCCTGACGGCCCGAGCAGCACCAGGAGCTCGCCATCCTCGATGGTCATGTCGAGATTCTCGACGGCGTGGTGGCTGCCATAGGTCTTGACGATGTTATGCAGGTCGATGCGGGCCATAGGCGGGAAGGCTCCTTGACGGTCTCAGGCGATATGCATTTCGGCGATGTGTTTTTGTAGGAAGAAGGCGATGCAGAAGGGCGGCAGCAGGCTGAGCAGCAGGCTCGCCGCGAGCTGCGCCGGCTCCGGCACCTGGAAGAGGAAGCCCGACATCGCCGCCGGCAGCGTCACCGCGTTCGACCCGGTCACCAGGATCTGCGCATAGACATATTCGTTCCACGAGAACAGGAAGGCGATGACCGCCGCCACCATGATGCCGCTCCGCGCCATCGGCACGATGATGCGGGTCAGGGTGTAGAGCCGGCTGAAGCCGTCGACGCGGGCTAGGAGCTCGACCGGCGGCAGGTTGCGGAAGAAGCCGATGAGCATCCAGGCGACGATCGGAATGGTGATGGTCAGCGTCACGACGATGAGGCCGAAGAGCGTGCCGGTGAGGCCCAGCTGCACATAAAGCGTATAGAAGGGAATGAGCGTCGAGACCGGCGGCAGCGACACCGACAGCAGGATCGCCGCCAGGAGCTTGCCCTTGAACGGAAACTGCAGCCTGGCGAAGACATAAGACAGCGGCACCACGACGAGGGTGGTGATGGCGGTGACGACGAGGGCGACGATGAGGCTGTTGCGCAGGCCGAGGATGATCTGCCGGGCCTGGCCGGACGCCTTGAACACCGTGCCTTCAGCCGTGGTGTAGTCGAAGCCGAAAATATTGAAGAACGAGGCGAGCATCGGGTCGGGCGGATAGAGCATCGGCGGGAAGCGGGCGATTTCGGTCTTGGTCATGAAGGCATATTTCACCACCCAGTACATGGGCAGGAACGTCCACAGGAGCGCCACCGCGACGGCGAGGGCGAGCCACAGGGTCTTGGTGTTGCGTCCGGTCATTGGCGTTCCTCCTTGCGGCCCCAGAGGAGGTAGAGAAGGCCCGTCGCACCCAGGATCACGGCGAGCAGGAAGAACGACATGGCGGCGCCATAGCCGAGATCGAGATTGACGAAGCTGATCTTGTAGAGCGTGTAGGTGAGCACCGCCGAGGCGCCGCCGGGCCCGCCCTGCGTCGCGGTAAAGATATAGTCGAAGGTCTTCATCGCAAGCACCGTGGTGATGCAGCTGAAGACGAAGAGGGTGAAGCGCAGCGGCGGCAGCGTGACATGCCAGAAGGTCTCGAGCCTCGACATCTGGTCGATCTTGGCGAGGTCATAGAGCCGCGCCGGCGTCGTCAGCATATTGGCGAGGAGGAAGAAGGCGACGAGCGGCGCCATGTTCCACGCGGCTCCCACCGCCAGATATTCGACGACGAAGCGGGCCGAGATCAGGTTGACCGTGTGGTCGGAGCCGAACCAGCCGGCGACCGCCGTGCCGATGCCGGTCTGGCCGCGCCCGAGATAGGTGAAGAAGATGCCGGCGCCATAGGGCGACACCGCCCAGGGCAGGATGATCAGCGCGCGCAGCCAGCGCCATTTGGCCGGCAGATGTTTCAGGATCAAAGCGAGGCCGAGGCCCACGGCAAGCGTGAGGATCACCGTCTCGACGGTGAAGCGCAAGGTTCGCCCGAGCGAGCTCCAGAAGCTCTGATCGGAAAACACCTTGGAATAGTTGGCGAGCCCGTTCCAGGTCGCCGAATAACCGCCGAAGAAGCGGATCTCATGGAAGCTCAGATAGAAGGCGTAAGCGAGCGGGTAGGCGACGACGACGAGGAGGAAGATGAGAACCGGCACCGAGATGATGAGCGCGAAGCTGAGCGTGCTGATCTCAGCCGTGCGCGGCGGCGGGGAAGGGGCGGAACGAGCGGTGTCAGCCATAAGCGATAGCTTCCTTCTTTCCCTCGCCCCGCTTCAGCGTGGAGAGGGAGGGGCCCAACGCGCCAGCGTTGGGAGGGTGAGGGGCATCCCTGTTACCCTTCTTCCCTGCCAGCGCGGCAGTCGCGATAGATTCGTTCATCATGATTGCACCAAGAGATCAGGCGCCCCTCACCCTCCCATTGCTGCGCAATGGGCCCCTTCCTCTCCCCGCTGCGCGGGGAGAGGCAAGGCTTGGCATCAGATCTTATACCGCTCGTTGAGCTCGGTGATCTTCGCATTGGCCTCGTTGATCACCGCTTCCGCCTCGAGATCCTGCTGCAGGAAGGCGAACAGCTTCTCGCGGAGCCAGAAGTTGAATTCTTCCGACCACACGACATTCCAGATGCCTTTCGGATAAGGCGTCTTGGAATAGACCTCGAGCACCCGGTCGTAATCTTCCGGCCGCATCAGCGACGTCGACACCGCGGTGCGCGCTTCCTCGCTTTCCATCACCGCCTTGTAGGCGGAGAACAGCATGTTCTCCTTCAGCCAGCGGCTGGCCACGGCGTATTTGCCGTTCTCGTCCTTGTAGCCATACCAGCTGACGAACTTCTTCACGTCGTCGGTGAGCGGATCCGAGCGGCCCTTGCGCGCCGTCATGACATAAAGGGCGGAGTCGATCAGGCCCCAGCTCTGCTCCTTGCCGGGCAAGAGGCTGACATGGCCGGCGACATCGCCCGACTGCGCCTTGTCGTTGAAGGTTTTCAGATCATAGAGCTGCTGCGGCGAGAAGATGTAGCGCCCGGAGCGGAAGGCGTCGATGTAACCGGCTTCGTTGTAGGAGAACACCTCTTCCGGAACGAGGCCGGACTTCCACAGCTTCTTCCATGCGGCGAGCGTCTTGCCGGCGGGGCCGTCGAGGGTAAGCGCCGGCTTGTGGGTCGCCGGATCCGCGACCTGGCCGCCGCGATTCATCACCTCGAACACGAAACCCCAGGAGATGCCGAAATATTCACCGAACCAGTGCGGCAGGATCGGCGTCGCCACACCCTTTTCTTTCAGCGCATAGACCATGTCATAGAGCGCGTCCCAATTGGTCGGCAGCTGCTCCTCGGTGTAGCCGGCGGCGAGATAGGGCTTGGTGAAGACATGCAGCGCGCCGCGCGTCGTCACGAAATAGGAGAGGCCGAGCAGCTTGCCGTCGACCGACCACGCCTCGCGGATATTGGGATACATGCCGTCGGCGATTTCCTGGCCGTCCGGCAGCTCGGAGGCGGGCAGCACCCAGCCGCCGCCATTGTAGCGCACCGCGCTCGAGGGATTGGCATAGAGCACGTCGAGCTGCTCATTGGCGATGAGCGCCTTTTCCATGACCGCCGGATAATCGCCGGTCACCGTGGCGTAGTCGACCTTGGCCTCGAAGGCCTTGTTGTAGGTGTCGACATTGTTCTGGACGACATCGGTGCGGAACTGCCAGCCGCGGAAATAGACCGTTTCGCCCGAGGCCGGTTTGAACTCGGTCGCTAGAGCGAAGGGGATGTGCACGAGACTGGAACCCAGGGCCGTAGCCCCCAAAAGCGCTGTGCTACGCAGAAAGGCACGCCTGTTCATCGTCGTAAAATCACTGCTCATGATTCACTCCCCGTGTTTTGAGTCTGTCGTCTGCTGGCTTGGAAAGGCTCCCGGATCCCAGACATGATCTGGAATGTTCAAATTCTAGTGATTGTGTTCGAGTGTGTCAGATTGAGTGTTCGGGTCAAGCGGATTTTGTCACCTGTGCAAAGGAAAATCATAACGGTAACGTCAAATTCCCGTGTTCCGGCCGCCTTCAGGCGAATGATGTGCGATTTTGGGTGATTGTGTTCGCCCGAAACCTCCCTCCGCCGCGCGAAGCGCGGGGAGGGTGGACGCCCGTTAGGGCGGACGGGTGGGGTGCCTCCGGCTGGTGGTCTTTCGCGATCGTTCTGCCCGGCAAATGCTTGAGAGATCAGACTTTGTGGCGGCACCCCACCCGTCGCGCGTTGCGCGCGCCACCCTCCCCGCCTTCGGCGGCGGAGGGAGAAATCCCTCGCTTTTCCTCTGTCCGATCAGCCGCTTGCCGACGGCCTTGCGGACTCAAGCGCTATCCCTTAAGCGCTCGCCATGACAGACCGTATTCTCATCATCGATTTCGGCTCGCAGGTCACCCAACTCATCGCCAGGCGGGTGCGCGAGGCCGGTGTCTACTCGGAAATCGTTCCCTTTCAGTCGGCTGAAAAAGCGCTCGACTGGCCGGGCCTCAAGGGCGTCATCCTCTCGGGCAGCCCCGCCAGCGTCACCGAGGGCGAGAGCCCCCGGGCGCCCGAACGTGTCTTCAAAATGGGCCTGCCGGTGCTCGGCATCTGCTATGGCGAGCAGGCGATGTGCGCGCAATTGGGCGGCAAGGTCGAAACCTCCGATCACCGCGAATTCGGCCGCGCTTTCCTGCAGGTGAAAAGCGACAACCCGTTGTTCGACGGCGTGTGGTCGGAAGGCGAGAGCCACCAGGTATGGATGAGCCATGGCGACCGCGTCACCGCCATCCCGCCGGGCTTCCGCGTCGTCGGCACCTCGGAGGGGGCACCCTATGCGGCGATCGCCGATGAGAAGCGGCAGTTCTACGCGGTGCAGTTCCACCCCGAGGTGGTGCACACGCCGGACGGCGCCAGGCTCTATCGCAATTTCGTCATCGACATCTGCGGCTGCCGCGGCAACTGGACGATGGCGTCCTTCAAGGACGACGCGATCCAGCGCATCAAGAAGAAGGTCGGCTTCGACCGCGTCATCTGCGGCCTGTCGGGCGGCGTCGATTCCGCCGTCACCGCCGTCCTCATCCATGAGGCGATCGGCGAGCAGCTGACCTGCATCTTCGTCGATCACGGCCTGATGCGCGCCGGCGAGGCGGATGAGGTGGTGCGCCTGTTCCGGGAATCCTACAACATCCCGCTCGTCCATGTGGACGCGTCTAAAATGTTCTTAGGCGCACTCGAGGGCGTGAGCGACCCGGAAGTGAAGCGCAAGACCATCGGCAAGCTGTTCATCGACGTCTTCGAAGCGGAAGCCAAGAAGATCGGCGGCGCCGCCTTCCTGGCGCAGGGCACGCTTTATCCGGATGTGATCGAAAGCGTCTCCTTCACCGGCGGCCCGTCGGTGACGATCAAGTCGCATCACAATGTCGGCGGCCTGCCCGAGCGCATGAACATGAAGCTCGTCGAGCCGTTGCGCGAATTGTTCAAGGACGAGGTTCGCGCCTTGGGCCGTGAGCTGGGCCTCCCGGCGCATTTCGTCGGCCGCCATCCGTTCCCGGGCCCGGGCCTCGCCATCCGCATTCCCGGCGCCATCTCCAGGGACAAGCTCGACATCCTGCGCAAGGCCGACGTCGTCTATCTCGACGAGATCCGCAAGGCCGGCCTCTATGACGCCATCTGGCAGGCCTTCGCGGTTCTGCTCCCCGTCCAGACGGTGGGCGTCATGGGCGACGGCCGCACCTATGACTTCGTCTGCGCGCTCAGGGCCGTCACCTCGACCGACGGCATGACCGCCGATTATTATCATTTCGACCACGACTTCCTCGCCCGCACCGCGACCCGCATCATCAACGAGGTCCGCGGCATCAACCGGGTGGTCTACGACATCACGTCGAAGCCGCCTGGGACGATCGAGTGGGAGTGATCTAAGGTCGTTTGAGACATCTCGCTCCGTGCCAGGAGTCGCACGATCCCCTTGGCTGACAAGGACTATTTTCTCAACCCGTATCGCTGCATGTCCCCCCAACCCGGCCACTTTGCTCGCCCGCGGTCCCGCCAGCACTCGACCATCTCCGTGCGGTTCCCTCG
The DNA here is from genome assembly GCF_016595235.1 of Taklimakanibacter albus. Taxonomy (GTDB): domain Bacteria; phylum Pseudomonadota; class Alphaproteobacteria; order Rhizobiales; family Aestuariivirgaceae; genus Taklimakanibacter; species Taklimakanibacter albus. The sequence goes on from NZ_JAENHL010000006.1 coordinate 157,735, forward strand.
GCCATGATAGCGAACGGGCGGCGCAAAGCTCCCACATAGCGCAGCGATGCCCTCTTGCAGGATTCTGCCACGGCCAACCTTACCATTGCCACAAGGACCTACTTTGTCCTAAACGGAGTAACAGAAATGCGACGGGACGGGCTATGAAAACCATGTCGGGGCGGGAGATAAAGAACGCTTTCGGCCTGATGATTGACACCGCGCGAGCCGAACCTGTTCGGATCGAGAAGCATGGATCCGGCGTCCTGATGATCGTGTCCGTGGAGGAGTATGAACGTCTTTCCGCGCGGCCGGACAGTGAGCGGCCGAAGGCCATTTCAGCCAGCCAAACGGAAAGCTGAGTATGGCCGTACCAAGTGAACCATATCCGGTGGTGGATGTGTTTGCCGGGCCTGGCGGTCTCGGTGAAGGCTTCGCCGCGCTTCGGGGTAAAGGCTACTCCGCCAGGTTCGACAGCGTCGTCTCAATCGAGCGAGACGAGTCGGCCCACCAGACCTTGCTTCTGCGCCATTTCCTGCGGCGCTTTCCCTACCGGCAGTTTCCCGACGACTACTATCGCTACCTTCGCGCCGACATTGACCGCGACGAGCTTTATCGGAACCACCGTGAGGAGTTCCTGGAGGCGAAGAAGAGCGCCCTGAAAATATCCCTCGGCCCGGACTCCCACGCCGAGGTGAAGTTGATCATCAGCCGGAAGCTGAAGGGTCAGCAGAAATGGGCGCTCGTCGGTGGACCGCCGTGTCAAGCCTACTCGATTGTTGGCCGCTCACGAATGATGGGCGACCCGGACTTCGAGGAGGATGAACGCCACACGCTCTATCTCGAATATCTCAAGATCATCATCGACCACCAGCCGCCATTGTTCGTTATGGAGAATGTGAAGGGCCTACTCTCGGCGAGGATCAACGGCAAGCCGGCGATCACCCGCATCGTTCGCGACCTATCGCACCCTAAAACCGCCGTGCGTGATGGGTCCAACGGGCTCGCTTACAAGCTCTATTCGCTCTCCGAGGAGGAGCTTGCGGACGAAGAGGTGGACCCACGCCTGTTCCTTGTGAAGGCCGAGGAATACGGGGTGCCCCAGGCCCGGCACCGCATGTTCATCGTCGGCATCCGGGAGGACATCAAGGTCCGCCCGGGCCTGCTGAAACCCCAAAAGGCGCCGACCGTGCGCCAGACCATCGGTGGCCTGCCTCCGATAAGGAGCAGCTTGTCGCAGATGAAGGATACTCTGGAGAATTGGCAACAGGAGATCGCGCGGATTGCAGAACTCCCCATCCGCCGGCAGCTCAACGGAGCGTCCTACGCGGGGGCCGTCGCGAACGGCATCTCTCTCCCGTCGATCCTGAACCTCGACAGCCCCACGGAGAGTTCGTCCAGCCGCTACTTGAAGGGCTCCATCGGGCGGCACGATACCCTTCGGGAACTCTACGATCCACGCCTGCCGGTTCTGACAAGCCATGAGTCCCGCAAGCACATGCCGTCCGACTTGAGGCGGTACATGTTCGCCTCGGTGTTCGCGCGGGAGGCGGGTCGAACTCCGAAACTCCGGGATTTCCCCGAAGCCCTTCTGCCCGATCATCAGAATGTAGAACTCGCCCGCACCGGGCAGATGTTCAATGACCGCTTCCGGGTTCAGCTTCCTGACCAGGTCGCGACCACGATCACGTCGCATATCTGCAAGGATGGCCACTACTTCATCCACTACGACCCGTCGCAGTGCCGGAGCCTCACGGTTCGGGAGGTCGCGCGGCTCCAGACCTTCCCTGATAACTACAAGTTCGAAGGAAACAGGACCGCGCAGTATCATCAAGTGGGCAACGCGGTACCGCCCTATCTCGCAACGCAGATCGCGGCGGTCATTGCTGAGGTGCTCGACGCGATGAAGGTCGACCGATGATGGCCGACACGGTCAGCACCACGCATCGAAGCTGGAACATGTCGCGTATCAGAGGACGCGACACAGAACCGGAAGTGAAGCTCCGATCGCTGCTGCATCGCGCCGGCTATCGTTTCCGCCTTCACGACCGGAAGCTACCTGGACGACCCGATATTGTGCTTCCGAAGTACTGGGCGACGATATTCGTGCATGGATGCTTCTGGCACCGCCACGAAGGATGCAGCAACGCGACGACCCCATCGACGCGGCCGGAATTCTGGGTGGCAAAGTTCGAGGGGAATGTTGCTCGTGATCGCTCCAACGCCGAGCGCCTCTCAGACCTCGGCTGGCGGGTGATTGTCGTCTGGGAGTGCGATCTGATGAAGGACCCTGGAGGGATTCTTTCGACGATCAACAGTACCCTTCGCGGAGACCACTGATGGCTGAGGATCACCGTCTCCCGCCAAGCGCAGCGTGTCTCTCCGCATCCATGCGGGACCTGGGCTATTCGCTGGAGACGGCAGTCGCCGACCTCATCGACAACAGCATTTCGGCCGAGGCCACAAAGGTCGATATCGTATGCGAGATCGCGGCGGTGTCCCCCTATCTCGCGATCATCGACAACGGCCGGGGTATGTCGCGTTCTGAGCTAATCGAGGCGATGAAGCACGGAAGCGCCAGCCCGAAGACGAAGCGCGGAGCGCATGATCTTGGCCGGTTCGGACTTGGCCTGAAGACTGCCTCATTCTCTCAATGCCGGAGCCTCACCGTCATCAGCCTGAAGAAGGGCGAACTCAGCAGTGCGGAATGGAACCTCGACCGCATCGACCGCGAGGACGACTGGATTCTATCGATCCTCAACGATCAGGATATCGCCGACCTGCCGCACGTTGATCAGCTAGCGGATCACGGCACGGTGGTCATTTGGCGCGAACTCGACCGGCTGTCTGAGGATGAGAGCGGAAGCCGCCGCGATGAAATCGTCAACGAGAAGCTCGACATTGTGGAAAGGCACCTCGCGCTGGTTTTCCACCGCTTCTTATCCGGTGAGGTGAAGGGCCGGAAACGCATCGCGATCACTCTCAACGGGCATGTCGTTCAACCGTTCGATCCGTTCTGTCGTAAGAACATGGCGACCCGTCACCTCCCCGAGGATTACGTAACTGTCGATGGCGAGACAGTAACGTTGCAGCCGTACATTCTACCCCACCACAGCAATCTCACGGCGTCCGAGTACGACTTCTATCAGAGCCGCAGCGATTTCATCTCCAACCAGGGGGCCTACATCTACCGAAACGGGCGTCTCATGGCTTGGGGCGACTGGTTCCGCCTGATTCCTAAGGGCGAAGCGACCAAGCTGGCCCGCGTTCAGATCGACTTCCCGAACAGCCTTGATGAGTCGTGGACCATCGACATTAAGAAGTCTCGAGCCCGCCCGCCGCTGGCGGTGCGCGAGCGTCTGAAGCAGATCATCGGCCTGGTGACTGGGGCAAGCACGACGGTTCATCGTGGCCGTGGACAGAAGCTGTTCGATGAAGTCGCCGCTCCTGTGTGGGAACGCTACGCGGATCATGCCCGCATCCGTTACGCAGTGAACTCAGGTCATCCACTTATAGAGCAACTGAGGTCACGGCTCGGCGCCGAGGACGCAAAGCTACTCGGCCTCGTGATCGACGCCGTCGGGTCCTCCATCCCGGTCGAGATGATCTATTCGGACTACTCACTCCACCCGCGCGAAGTATCCCAGACCCAGGACGAAGAGGTTGTAGTGCTGGAGCGTCTGCGCGCACTCAGGGATGCGTTTTCTGATACCACTACCATCGGGGCCGGGGGATTCCGCGAAATAGTGCGTTCGACGCACCTGTTCGATTCCCACATGAACCTCGCCGAGAAATTCATCGCCGAGGAGTTTGTATGAGTGTGAGCCAGGCTGAGCTGGAAAAGGACATCCTGGTCTCGCTGATCCGCAGCTTGGCGAGTCTCACCGAACCGCCGACGTGCGAAATGGTGGAGAAGAAGGCCCGGCAGATGGCGGCGGTCTTCGACTATGACGGTGACCTCTCCAACATCATCGAAGAGGCGTTGATCGCGGTCGACACCCGCATGGGCGCCGGCGTCTCGCTCGTGGATGACGAGGCGAGACACGACGAGGACTGGGTCCGCAAGCGCGAGATCCCGACGATGTATTCCGACGCCTACGAGGGACACCTCAAGGACGATGGTTGGCACTCGACGATGGTCAGGTCGCTCGGCGACGTATGCACGCGCATCCTCGGACATCTCCAGGACCCGAAAAGTGAGGGGGCGTGGAACAGGCGCGGGTTGGTAATCGGTCACGTGCAATCCGGCAAGACGGCGAACTTCACCGGCGTGATCGCGAAGGCGGCTGATGCCGGTTATAAGTTCATCATCGTCAGCGCCGGCATTCACAACAATCTGCGCCGGCAGACGCAGGAGCGTCTCGAAGAGGCGTTCATCGGGCGGTCCAGCGATCCCAACAATCGTGTGAGCATCGGCGTCGGCCTGATCGACGGCTACAAGCATCCTGCGACGCTCACCACGATCCACAGCGACTTCAGCAAAAAGACCGCCGAGGCGAGCTGGAAGATCAACGACTTCAGCGTGCCGATCATCCTCGTCATCAAGAAAAACGTTCGCACCCTGGACTCGCTCTTCAAATGGCTGAGGGAGCTGAACGCGAAGGACGGTCGCATCGGCGACGTGCCGATGCTCTTCATCGACGACGAGGCCGACAACGCATCGATAAACACGAACAAGGAGGATATCAACCCTACGCGGACCAATTCCATGATCCGCCGCATTCTCCGCCTGTTCTCAAAGTCGTGCTACGTCGGTTACACGGCGACCCCGTTCGCGAACATATTCATCAACCCCGACGCCTATGACGAGGACGTTCGGGAGGAGCTGTTCCCCCGGCATTTCATTTACAGCCTCGACCCGCCGAATTCGTATTTCGGCCCGCACAAGGTATTCGTTGACGACAGCAGCAGTGAGCGCATCGTTCGGGAGATCGACGACTGCGAGGACTACATCCCATCCTCGCACAAGAACGGCGACACGGTTCCCGAACTGCCGCCTAGCCTCTACCGCGCGTTGGATGATTTTATTGTCGCACGCACGATCCGCAATCTGCGTGGCCAAGCCGCGAAGCACTGCTCGATGCTGATCAATGTGTCTCGCTTCGTCTCCGTCCAGAAGCAGGTCCGCGACTTCGTCAGTGAGCGCCAGAACAAGATCATGCTCGCAGTGAAGGCGAACTACGCAAAAGCGCTGCCGGCGGTTGAGACCGACGAATACATGGGGCGGCTGAAGGATGCCTATGAGCGCGAATTCAGTGACTGCGGCTTCGCTTGGTCGGAAGTCCGGGGGGCGCTCTTCGGCGCCTTCGACCATATGCGGCTCTTGGTCGTGAACAGTAAGACCGAAGACGTGCTCGACTACGGCAAGTACGAGAAGGAAGGTGTCGGCCTGACCGCGATCACTATCGGCGGTCTCAGCCTGTCGCGCGGTCTGACCGTCGAAGGTCTTACCATCAGCTATATGTACCGCAATACCCGTATGTACGACACGCTGCTCCAGATGGGCCGTTGGTTCGGCTACCGGCCGAACTTCGAGGACCTGTGCCGTGTCTGGCTTTCGGACGACTCGATCAACTGGTACAGCCACATCGCCAGCGCGACCGAGGAGCTTCGCGAACAAATCAGGCGCATGCGTCGCGCGAAGATGACGCCGGAGCAGTTCGGCCTCTATGTCCAGTTGCACCCCGACGCTCTCCTCATCACCGCCGCGAACAAGATGCGAACGGGACAGCAGGTGACGGTCAGCCAAAGCTTCAATGCACAGTTAAAGGAGAGTTCCAGGCTCCCGCTGTCGCCTGAGACCAGCAATGAAAATGAGGTCCTGATCGCGGAATACTGGACGGACGGCTTTGGCGGAAAGCCAGCAGAACCCACCGGTAAAGGCTGGGTCTTCAAGGGTGTCGACCAGGAGGTGGCGCTGGACTTCCTCGGGGGCTTCAAAGTCCACAAGGACTTCGCGCCGATGAAGGGGGCGCTGATGGCCTACCTCGATAAGATCAAGGCGGCGCACCCCGTGGTGGACGTGTTGCTAATCTCGCTTCAGAGCGGTGGTGAGGATGAGGCGGCATTCAAACTCGGCGTCCAGCAGCGCGACGCCTCGGTGGCCGCCGAACGGATCAAGGACGGCGGGTGGTTGTTGAGCAAGCATCGTGTCGCCAGCCGTGGCGACGAGAAGCTCGGCCTCACCGATGTCCAGATCGAACGTGCGAAGGAGCGGGCACGCGAAGACCCGGAGAACGAGAGCATGGACAAGTTGGCGTCGGACCTGCATTACCGGCGCGAGCGCAACCGCCCGCTCGTCATGGTTCATGTGCTGGAGCCGACGAACAACGATGACCTCAAGGGACGGCGCATCCCGGCCTTCGGCGTGAGCTTCCCGGAGGGCGACTACTCGACCACTGTCGAGATCGTCGCAAACAAGGTCTGGATCGAGCACATGTATGGATCGCTGACAGATGACCCGGATGAGGAGGACGATGATGAGTGATCGTCTTCCCTGGGATGACATCGGCGTTCCGACACGCGACTACACCGTGCGCAAGATTGCAGCGGCCAGCTCGATACCGCTCTTCTGGGGACGCGACACCTTGGGTCGTTGCCTCATCATTATTGAGCTTGAGGGCGATTTCGCGGAGGACTTCCGGCGCGGCGTCGTCGAATTTCACGGCATCAATGTCGATCTGCGTGATAGTGACGCCCCACAGCAGCAGCGCCTTGTTCTTACCCTTGACCGCACGGTCGATCAGGACCTCTTCTTTGGTCTCTGTCAGACGCTCATCAACACCCTTGCACCAGCAACTACCTCCGTTCAGGCGCTCGCGATGGCGCTGGCGCATATCCGGCGGTGGCGGGCATTCCTGGCTGCGCGCAAATCGCGCCATCTGTCCGATGAGGAGGTTCGCGGCCTCTGGGCCGAACTCCAGTATATGCGCGCGCTGTATGCCGGACGGCTGACGACGGCGGAGACCGTAGATGGCTGGACCGGTGCCGATATGCGTCAGCAGGACTTCATCTTCGACAACATCGCCGTCGAGGTGAAATCGCTACATGGTCGCGACCGCAACTCCGTGCGGATTTCCTCAGAAGATCAGCTCGCGACGGTCGTCGATGACCTGTTCCTGGTCACTCACCGGCTCACCGTTGCGGCGGACACCGCCGGTGCGGTGTCGCTGAACGCGCTGGTGGAGCTGGTCGAAGGTGAACTCGGCGACGCCGATGTGCTGGAGCAGTTCTCCCAGAAACTCGCCGATTTCGGCTACCTGCCGATCGCCGCCTACGATACGCCCGAATTTGTCGTAGCCGACCGCCAGACCTACCGCGTCGAAGGTGATTTCCCGCGCCTGGTGCGTGCGGAGCTGCCTTCGGGCATCGTGCGGGTTTCATACGAAATCGAACTCGAAGCGATGAAGGACTTTCAGGTGAGCAACGACGAGGTGTTGAAGGGGGATTAAGTGGAACTGACGGCGGAGGATTTCTTTCATGACTTCCGGCAGGAGATACTCGCCGGGGCGGAGGCGAACAGCGCCTTTCAACTCACCGCCTTCATGGAAGGCGTCGGTAACGAACTGGTCGAAACCGGCTTCGTCGAGGGCTTCGAGTTCTGCCACTACCGCGCCCAGCGAGGCATGCGTGTCGATGGCTATTGGTTCGACGACGAGGGAGGCCTTGACCTGTTCGTGGCCGATTTCGAGTGCAGGCAGGAGCTTGCCTCGCTTACCCGCACTGACGTCGAGGCGGCCTTCAAACGTCTCACCTCCTTCTTTGAAGCCTCCCTCCGAAAGGATTTGGCGAAGGACCTGGAAGTCACGTCGCCGGAATATGGCCTCGCCCGCCAGATAGCAGACCGAAAGGGGCAGCTCCGGCGGATCAATCTGATCCTCGTTTCGGAACGCACGCTCAGCGACCGGCTTCAGAGCATGCCCGATGGTGAAGTCTGCGGCGTACCTGCCAGTTATCACATCTGGGACATCTCAAGGCTCTTCCGCCAGCGCAGCTCACGCAGCCACAAGGAGGCGCTCGATCTGGACTTCGAGGCGATGTTCGGTGCGGGAATCTCCTGTCTGCCGGCGCACCTGGGGTCCGACGCCTATCCGTCGTATCTCATCGTCATGCCGGCCGACGTTCTGGCGACGCTCTATGGAAAATTCGGCGCTCAGCTTCTTGAGCAGAATGTGCGCTGTTTTCTCCAGGCCAGGGGTAAGGTCAACCAGGGCATCCGGGCGACGATCATCAACGAGCCTTCAATGTTCTTTGCCTACAACAACGGCATCACCGCCACGGCGCAGAGCGTCGAGACGAAGAGGGGGGTAGAGGGCCTCGCCATCACCCGGATCGTTGATCTCCAGATAGTCAATGGCGGCCAGACGACGGCGTCTCTCTTCCACACGAAGCGCCGCGACGAGGCGAAGCTCAACGGTATCTTCGTGCAGATGAAGTTGTCGGTGATTGACAGCGAGGAGAGCGACACGGTCGTTCCACTTATTTCGGAGTATGCCAACACCCAGAACCGGGTGAACGCGGCGGACTTCTTCTCCAACAGCCCGTTCCACGTGCGCATGCAGGACTTCTCGCGCCGTCTCTGGGCACCCGCGCAGCAGGGAGTGCAGCGCGAGACGAAGTGGTTCTACGAGCGTGCGCGCGGGCAGTATGCCGATGCGCAGTCGAAGCTGACGCCTGCCGAGCAGCGGCGCTTCAAGGCTGAGAATCCCAAACCTCAGATGTTTACGAAGACGGACCTCGCGAAGTTCGAGAACGTCTGGGATGACCATCCGAAATGGGTGAACCTGGGCGCTCAGAAGAACTTTGCCCGCTACGCCGCACGGATTGGCGCGGAATGGAAAAAGTCGTCGGACGGCTTCAACGAGTTTTACTTCAAGCGGATCGTTGCCCGTGCGCTAATTTTCCGGGCCTGCGAGAAGCTCGTCTCCGCTCAGTCTTGGTACAACGGCGGCTACCGCGCCAACATTGTCGCCTACACGCTGGCCGTCATCAGCGAGATTGTGCGCCGTCAGGGCAAGGCCATTGACTACGGCCGTGTCTGGAACGCTCAGGGCATCAACGGCACCTTTGAACAGGCGCTGGCCGACATCTCCAAGGCGGTGAACGAGGAAATCATTCGGCCGCCTGCGGGCATCTCCAACATCTCCGAATGGTGCAAAAGGGATGCTTGCTGGACCGGTCTTCAGGGTAACCTCGAAAAATTCGAGCAGCTCCTGTCAGAGGAATTCAACGGCGACCTGCTGTCGGCGGAGGATCGTGCCTCGGAGGCTCAGAGCGCGAAGAAGACCCAGAAGATCGACAATGGCATCGAGGCCCAGCGGCGCGTTCTCGGCATTGCGGCGGATGAATGGGCCAAGGTTCGCAAGGTGCTTTCAACCCGCAAACTGCTCTCGACCAAGGAAGCGGGAATCCTCGACATAGCCATGCAGATGCCCGCCAAAATCCCGACCGAGAAGCAGTGCGCCGTGCTTATCGAGACGATCGAGAAGGCGCGCCTTGAAGGGGTGCTGCTATAAGAGCGCAACATCGCACACGCAGAGCGCCCAGTTCAAACGTCCCATGGACCGACGGGGAACTGGCCGATGCCGTCGAGGCATACGTCTTCCTGCTCCGAGCACAGGCCGTAAGCCTGCCGTTCCGAAGCGAAGCGGCTGCTCTGGCTCTCCTCGACGAGGGGCTTCCGGATCGCAACGATGCATCTTTGCGATACCGGTTCCGAAATATCTCTGCGGTCGTTAGTGAACTGGGAGGGCCCATTCTCACCGGCTATTCGCCGGCCGAACAAGTCGGCGCTGGAGTGCGACCGAGGATCAGGGCGTTACTGCTGGGGAGTCCGGAGTTTCGGAAAATCCTCGCTCGTATGCAAACGCTGGGCACAGATATCCCTATCGTTCGTCCTGGCGACCGGCAGTATGCACTCGAAGCCCTCGCACGACTCCGGCAAAGCCTTGATGACGTTGAGCGGGAAGTTCTCGGCATCGGCCACAACAATCCGCCCGAGCCATTGTCCTCAGAAGGGCTCAGGCGCGAGGCATTCAACGAGGTCCGACAACATATTGAAGCTCTTGAGTCGGAGATGGAGAAGCCGTCCCCGGACCAAGCATCTGTCGCAGCTAATTCCGAGGGGCTCGTCCAGTTCGGCGTAAAAATGGCCGCTTGGGCAGGCCAGCGGACCACGAAGTTCGTGGACGCAGCACTGGCAGTTCTGGCACCGGCAATTGTTTTGAAAGTAACAGGCCTGCTTCCAGTCCTTCTGGAGGCGCTTGAGGCTGTGGCTCGGGTTCTAACGCATTGAGGTCGTGCGCTGGCAGAGATTCTTTGGCCTGCATTCTCGTGGCGCTCGTTTATGATACGAGCACGTCTATGGCGGGGAGGACCATCACATAGAATCCGCGAAACCAGCGCCCTTACCCTGGTCGTATCGCAGTTGGTATGGACTTGGGGTCTGAGCGGAAAGCTCAATAGTTACAATGCGAACTCAAATCGAGTGAGAGTAGGCAGGGAGACCACGCCGGCGCATGATTTACCGTTTTTTAGCGACTAGCCTCGAAGACCAAGAAAGGCTTTGCCGATCGAGCCATGGGACTGGGAGTCTTCATTCATCGCCTGGACTCGATCTATGAGGACAGTCCAGCCGAACAATATCAATTTCCCAGCCAGTACTTGAGTCGTGTGGAAGCCTGTGTCGGCGATTGGATAATCTACTACGAACCGCGCAAGGTTGGGCAGACGCGGGGCTATTTCGCGCTCGCAAGGGTCCAGCAGGTTATTCCGGACCCCGGCGTGCCTGGGATGTACCTGGCGCTGATTGAGCCCGGAAGCTATCTCGACTTTGCCAATCCGGTTCCCTTCACTGAAGCGAACGGACGGCCGATAGAACGAGGCGTTCTCAACGACGAGGGGCGGATTTCAGGACGCGCTCAATCGGCAGTGCGGCCGATCTCTCGTGAAGATTTCAGTAGAATTGTTGGGCTCGGCCTCGATGAACAGATTCCGTTACTGCCTCGGGTCGATGATGAAATGCCGCAGTCTTCTCTTGCAGAGGAGCAGGCGCCTTTCACCTATGACGAACAGCGCGATCGCGTCAGCATCACCATATCGAGGGTCATGCGCGATCGGGTCTTTCGACGTGTCGTCCTGCGCGCCTATGACGAGCGATGCGCCATCACGGGGCTAAAGCTCATCAACGGAAGAGGGCGGGCGGAGGTCGCTGCCGCGCACATTCGGCCGGTTGAAGCAAGCGGACCTGATATTGTCGGCAACGGGATAGCGCTTTCGGGCACGGCGCATTGGATGTTTGATCGCGGCTTGATCAGCCTGGCCGACAATCTGGAAATACTGATCTCGCGGCAAGCGAACGATCCGCAAGGAATCCGATCGATAGTCAACAAATCGGGTTACGCGCTTTCACCCAAACGCATGTCGGACCGTCCGCATCCGCATTTTCTAAGATGGCATCGTGAGAGCTGCTTCAAGCAATGAGCGGATGGCGTCGCTGATAGGCAAATCTCGCCGCTCTCCATTTTAGATTTTGTCCGCTTCGTTTGCTCTCACCCGCAGGTTGATAAACCGGAATCAGAAATTGTACGACGCAGCGCCGACACGCTGAACGGAGCACCGTCCATTAAGTCTGTTTGAGAACCGATACGGATTCTCGCTTGTCAAAAAACGCAAATCGATATCATTTGTCGCTTCTGATGCGGCACATACGGGGGCATGGAATATGCGTACACGCTCGGGCGGGAGCGCTTCCGACAGAAAATCCAACAAGAAGTTCGAGCTTGCCGGGGGCGTCTGCATAGCTGCCCTGGCGCTGGGCTTCACGGCTTCCTCGGCGCTGGCGGCGAATTTCGAGGCCTCCAATCAGACCGAGCTCTACCAGGCGATCGCCGATGCCCAGGCCAGCCCGGATGCCGCATCGACGATCACGCTGACCGGCAGCTTTCAGATCACCAGCTCGCTTCCGCCGATTGCCGGAAAAGCTATCACGATCGATACGGGCGTCCACACTCTGGCTTATAACGCGGCGGCGCCTTTTGATATCGCCGGCGATGCAAGCCTGACTCTGTCTGGCCAGATCCTGGGTACCGGCGGCCTGAATGCAGGCCAGTTGAGCAAGATTGGCGCGGGCCAGCTCATCATCGACGGTGCAACCGGTTCCGGCATCACCAGAATCGGCCTTAACGCCGGTCACACCCTGATCACCGGCGGCAGCGAAGTCACATTCGGGACCTCTGCCGGCGGCTCACTGGCCCAATTGAGCATTGCGACGGCGGCCAATTCGCAGGCGAGCCTGACGATATCCGGCCAAGGCACAAGGCTGGTCGCCACGGGCACCGACTCGACCGACCTCAGCGCCGGCGGCGGAAGCCAGTCGACGCTGACCATCGAGAAAGGCGGCGTATACACGACATCGACCGGCATAAGAGTTCACACACCGGGTTCACAAGGCATCGCCAATATCAACGTCCTGGACGAAGGCTCCACGCTGGAGGCCGGCGGCTTTGTGTCGGCCAACGGCACCACCAACATCAAGGTGCGGGCTGGCGGCGTGGTCGACATCAGCGGCGCCACCTCGTTCGGCGGCGCCGGAAACGTTGCCTATGCCGGCGCTCTGGTCACGGCCGAGGTGTCGGGCGATGGGTCCCGCTGGGACTCGGGCACGACAATGGCCATGTATCGAGGCTCGCTTTCAGTCCTGGATGGCGGCGTGGTTTCGGCCGGAACGACGATGAACATCGCCACCGTTTCGGGCAACGTCGTCCCCAATTTCAGTGTCCTGGTTTCGGGCGCCGGGTCGGAGCTCAGCGCGACGACGATGAATCTCGGCACCACGGGCACCGGCATCCTCACCATCGCCGATCGCGGCCGCGTCGTGGTGAATGGCGGCAACTCGGCCCTCACCGTCGGCGGTGTCGATCCCGACAGCGACGCCGCGCTGAATATCGGCGGGGTTGCGGGCCAGGCCGCGGCGGCCGCCGGAACGCTCGCAGCATCCGCCGTCACGCTCGCGGCCAGCGCCGAGATCAATTTCAACCACACCGAAACCGCTTATGTCTTCGACATTCCGATCAACGGCAGCGGCGCCATCAACCAACTGGCCGGACGCACCATCTTCAATGCCGACCAGTTGGGCTTCCTCGGCCTCGCCAGCATCTATGGCGGCGTGCTCGAGGTCAACGGCGCGCTCGGCGGCACCATGGATGTGCGCGGCGGCACGCTTGCCGGCACCGGCTCGGTCGGCAACACCGCGAACTATGCCGGCGGCGCCATCGCGCCCGGCAGCAACGGCATCGGCACGCTCACCATCGACGGCAACTACACCAGCAATGGCGGCGCTCTCAGGATCGAGTCTGTGCTCGGTAACGATGCTTCGCCGACCGACCTTCTGGTCGTCACCGGTGACTCCATCCTCGGCAGCGGCGCGACGCAGGTCTTCGTCACCAATCTCGGCGGCGCCGGCGCCGCAACGACGGGCGACGGCATCAAGATCGTCGATGTGGCAGGTACATCCGCCGCCGACGCCTTCGTGCTGGGCGCCCCGGCGATCGGCGGCGCGCATCTCTACGGTCTCTTCCAGAATGGCATCGCCGATCCGGCCGACGGTGACTGGTATCTGCGTTTGACCGATATCCTGGCCCCGACGGTGCCCACTTACGAAAACTATCCCGTCGTGCTGCTCCAGTTGACCGAGCTGCCGACCTTGCGCCAGCGCGTCGGCGATCGATATCTCCCGGGCGCCGGCCAGGCCGATGATGGAAATTATCCCGGTCCCCGCAACTTCTGGACCCGCATCGAAGGCGCCTATGGTCATGTCGAGGGGGATTCGGCCAGCGGCACGTCCTATGACAGCCACCGTTATCTCGTGCAGGTCGGCATCGACGGCCGGCTCGCCGGGGACGCGTCGGGGATGCTCGTCGGCGGCCTCAACGCGCAATATGGCAAGGTCGACGCCGACATCGAGTCGCGCCTCGGCGATGGCGACAATTCGACCGACAGCTATGGCCTCGGCGCCACGCTGACCTGGTATGGCAGCGACGGCATTTATGTCGACGGGCAGGCCTCGATCGCCTGGCTGTCGAGCGATCTTTCTGCCGACGCTGTCGGCGATCTCGTCGACGGTAATGACGGCTTCGGCTATGCCTTCAGTCTCGAGGCCGGCCGCAAGATGCCTGTCGGCGGCAACTGGTCGCTCACCCCGCAGGCGCAGCTTGCCTATACGTCGGTCGATTTCGACGACTTCACCGACCAGTTCGGCGCCGATGTGACGCTGGAGAGCGGCGACAGCCTGAAAGGCCGCATCGGCGTGGCGCTCGACTATGACGGGGGAACCGGCGACAGCCCCACCCACGTCTACGGCATCGCCAATATCACCTACGAGTTCCTCGACGGGACCGCGGTTGACGTAGCGGGCACCGAAGTCGGCTTCGAGCCCGACTCTTTCGGTGCCGAGCTCGGCCTCGGTGGCGCCTATCGCTGGGGCGGCGGCCGGCACTCTTTATATGGCGAGGCGCTCGGCACCACGAGCTTCGAGGGCAGCTACGGCATCAAGGGCACGGTTGGCCTGAGCACGGCATTTTAGCTCTAAAAGCCTTCAAATTTGGCGGGATATGCTCTAGAACCCGCCACAACCAATCCCGGCTCGCCACTCATCGTGGCGGGCTTTTTCGTTACTCCAGCCAGCAAGACCATGATTCGCCTCGACAATATCAGCAAGCAGCACGGCCACCAGATCCTGTTCATCGACGCCTCGATGGGCCTCCAAAAGGGGGAGAAGGTGGGACTTGTCGGGCCCAACGGCGCCGGCAAGTCGACGCTTTTCCGCATGATCAAAGGCGAGGACAAGCCCGACGACGGCCTGGTGACGATCGATCCCGGCATGACCATCGGCTATTTCAGCCAGGATGTCGGCGAGATGTCGGGCCAGAGCGCGGTCGCCGCGGTGATGGACGGCATCGGCCCGGTGAGCGCGCTCGTCGCCGAGATGGCGCAGCTCGAGGCCGCGATGGTCGACCCCGACCAGGCCGACGACATGGAAGCCCTCGTCGAGCGCTATGGCGAGGTGCAGCACCGTTTCGAGGAGCTCGACGGTTATGCGCTCGACGCCCGGGCGCGCGAGGTGCTGGCGGGCTTAAGCTTCAGCCAGGAGCGCATGGACGGCGATGTCGGTCTTCTCTCCGGCGGTTGGAAGATGCGTGTGGCGCTCGCCCGCATCCTGCTGATGCGGCCCGACGGCATGCTGCTCGACGAGCCGAGCAACCATCTCGATCTCGAAAGCCTGATCTGGCTGGAAGCCTTCCTCAAGAACTATGAGGGCGCCCTGCTGATGACGTCGCATGACCGCGCCTTCATGAACCGCATCATCGGCAAGGTCGTGGAGATCGACGGCGGCGCGCTCACCACCTATTCGGGCGATCTCGATTTCTACGATCAGCAGCGCGCGCTCAGCGAAAAGCAGCGCCAGGCGCAGTTCGAGCGCCAGCAGGCGATGCTCGCCAAGGAGATCAAGTTCATCGAGCGTTTCAAGGCGCGCGCCTCGCATGCGGCGCAGGTGCAGAGCCGGGTGAAGAAGCTCGACAAGATCGAAAAAGTGGAGCCGCCGCGGCGCCGCCAGGCCGTCCAGTTCGAATTCCGCAGCCCGCCACGCTCAGGCGACGACGTGGCGAGCTTCAGGAATGTTCACAAGGGTTATGGCAGCCAGCCGATCTATCAGGGCCTCGATTTCCAGGTGCGCCGCAAGGAGCGCTGGTGCGTGCTGGGCGCCAATGGCGCGGGTAAATCCACGCTGCTGAAGTTGGTGGCGGGCGCCACGGAGCCGGACGCGGGCGCGGTGACGGTCGGCGCCAATGTCAGGATGGGCTATTTCGCCCAGCACTCCATGGACCTGTTGGACGGTGACGACACAGTCTTCGAGTCACTCGACCAGTCTTTCCCGCATGCCGGGCAGGGCGCGCTGCGCACGCTGGCCGGCTGCTTCGGCTTCTCGGGCGATGATGTCGAAAAACCCTGCCGGGTGCTGTCCGGCGGCGAGAAGGCGCGCCTCGTGATGGCCAAGATGCTGTTCGACCCGCCGAATTTCCTGGTCCTCGACGAGCCGACCAACCATCTCGACATGGCGACGAAGGAGATGCTGGTAGGCGCGCTGGCCGACTTCGAAGGCACCATGCTGTTCGTGTCGCATGACCGCCATTTCCTGGCCAAGCTCTCCAACCGCGTGCTGGAGCTGACGCCCGACGGTGTTCATCAATATGGCGGGGGGTACACGGAATATGTGGCCAGGACCGGCCAGGAAGCGCCGGGGCTGCATCCGGGCGGGTAAGCGTGATGGCCAGGCTTCGGTGCCATAGCCACGAGGTGGTGGGTGCCACGTTGCCAGCCGCGACGGGATACTTAAGGAGGCCCCAAGTTGGATCGTTGATGCATCGAACTGCCACCTAAGTGGAAGCAGGAAATACGCTGTCTCCGCCTTTCGGTGGAACCTAGGGTAGTGGCGCCGATACTCGGCGGAGTTTTGGCCTCGCGGTCCATGCGAGCAAAGCGGACGTTGTCCGGCCAGAGGGACATCCGCAGGTCCGGCCTCAATTCCGCAATCTGACAGGCCTTTGTAGGCCGCTCATCGCCCAGACCGCCAGCGTCTTGATTAAAATCATGATTTATCAAGTGAAATGAACCTTCAGAAGCTCGTTACCTGAGATAGCCTCGCATCCGGTATGACGATGCTTCTTGTCGCGATTGCGAAACGCGTATACCGTCGTACGCCAGGTGAAGTTTTTCCAAAGGTTTGGACTTGTCGAATTGATCGATGCGGTGTTTCTGAAGCGCTTTCCGGAAAGGTGATCCAGTTCGCCGCACTTTCAATGTCTGTTGCAAGTCTACCGATCTGATAACAGCTTGATTGTCGCCAAAAGGAGTAGGGCGGTGCCTACGTACGAACTAGTAATCACCGATGTTACTCGGTACGGCTCGTTGTTCTGCGTCGCAGGCTGGGATTTGAAGAATGGTGGGATGATACGTCCGGAGCCCTCGACGGCGAATGCCAGTGTCGAGGCATCGCGGTTCTGGGGGGAGAAAGACGCTGGACCTGGCAAGTTCTTCGCGGTTGGTAATATCGTGAAATTCGACGCGGTATCCGCACCCGCCAATTTCCCTTTTCCTCACGCGACCGAAGATCGCATTTTTGTCGCTGGGAACAACTCCGCGATCTTGGCTCAAAAGTCTAATGCTCAAGTTGCGCAGCTAGTGGTTGCAGGGGTTTCTAGCTCCGTGAACGAAGCATTTGGAGGCCATCTTCACCGAGCTCATTCAGGCAAAGCATATGTAATGGCTGGTCAGCAGACACATTCGTTAGGTGCGATTGAGATCGCACCGGGGTTAATCTCATTTTATGAGGATAATTCATCTCCCGGCAAACGACGGCTCCGGGCCTTAATTAGGACGAACGGTATTGAGTATGACCTTTCGGTTCCCGCAGATGCGGCCAGAGAGCGTTTCTTGGCAAGTGGGGTTGCTGCACTAAGAACTGATGCACAAGCAAGTAAGCAATTGCATATTCGTCTTGGGCTGTGCCGTCCATTCGCCGCAATGCCAAATTTTTGTTATGCGCAAGTGAATGGCGTCTATTTTTTATAGGAATCTATTGGAGCGAAGCGCGGGCGTTAGGAACTTCAGCCGGGTGGCGCTTTGAGGGAAGTTGGCATTCTTCAGCATGGGATTGTAAGGTATACTTCTGTTGGGATCGAGATCGAGTCAGATGAGCGGCAGTTGCGAGCAAGAGGCGTGGGCGGATTCGGCCATTGAGGTTTTAACGATTGGACATTCTACGCTGTCGTATGAGGAGTTCTTAGGACTCCTGCGTCAAGCTTCTGTCACAGCGATCGCGGATGTGAGGAGTGCGCCATTTTCACGTCATTTTCCGCATTTCAATCGCGACTGGCTCCGTAGTGAACTTCGCCTAGACCAAATTGCTTACGTCTTCCTTGGTGAGGAACTAGGGGGGCGCCCTAAGGGCGGGAAGTTCTTTGACAATGGGATAGCGAATTATGAAAGAATGGCCGAGACTGAGGTGTTTGCGGATGGACTAAAACGTATCGTCGACGGCGCAAAGAAATACCGAATCGCTCTCATGTGTTCGGAGCATGATCCACTCGATTGTCACCGTTGCCTTTTGGTCGGTCGTGCGCTTCACGAGCGTGGAGTTGTAGTACGGCATATTCTAAACGATGGACAGATTATCAGTCATCGGCAGATCGAGGCGCGGCTAATGAAAGTATCGGGCAAGAGTGATGTTGATCTCTTTGAATCTCCGGCGAAACGGCTTGCTGCCGCGTATCGTGATCGAGCGACTAGGGTGGCATTTGTCGAGCGCAAGGACGAGCCTTCCAAATCTGCAATTCTGGAGTAAACCGCTTGGATAGAACAAATTTGGCGACAATTGGTTTTACCAAAACAACAGCCGCCCGATTTTTCGAACGAATAAAGAAAGCTGGGGTGAAGAAGGTTATTGATGTTCGATTGCACAACACGTCGCAATTGGCTGGCTTTGCAAAAGCAGAAGATCTGGCGTATTTTCTGAGAGAGATCTGTGGTGCTGAATATGTCCATCAACCGCTTTTGGCACCTACAGACAACATTCTAAAAGCATTCAAGAGAGATAAGGGTGACTGGGATGTTTACCAGAAAGCTTTCCTTGGGCTGATGGAAGAACGCCAAGTGGAGGCAGCGTTGAATCCGACAATGTTTGAGAATGCATGCTTGCTGTGCTCCGAGGCTGCGCCCCACCATTGTCATCGACGACTTGTATGCGATTATCTCAATATTAGGTGGTCAGGAATTTTGAGTATTCGTCATCTGTAAGAGTTCTGTCCGAGATTGACTTGATTAAAGTCGCGGATGATCTTTGCTAGGTTCGTTTAATGTAGTTCCTCTTCCGCCAAGGCCTTGTCCAGTGCAGTCAGCAATGCTTCCCTCGAATTCATTGCGTGTTGAGCCTGATCGGATAACGCATGGAACCAAACCCACAGTGATCCAGTCATTTCATTGAAGTTGTCCAGCTTAAAGCGTACAGGTGTTAACACAAATTGGATCTTCCAGTTATAGTCTCTTGATTTTGCCCTGAGCCGTTTTGCAATTGCGAATGCAAATCGCGTATAATCATCGGGGGTACAACTTGCGTATTTCGTGCTCATAACTTGAATATAGCCGCCAGCAGTATGGAGAGTTGCATCGTGATCCGGTGCCTTTGCGCCAAGATCGCAGCCTATTGTGAAAAGAGGCGATTTGAGGCCCGATAGATTCCCAAGGAGTTTTCCCATCGCAGAAGATTTGCTTCCTTCAGGAATTTTGGCAGCAAGATCAGGGCGTCCACGAACATCGACAAAGCCGTAATTTCTGCGAATTTCGTCAAAAATAGGGGCGTATGGAACAGTCATTCCTTCCCTGCTCATCTCGACATCGAACTCGAGCATGACTAAGTCGCAGGTGTCTTGAGTTTGATCACGCTTTCATCGCGTGGCTTGCGGTTGCCGGTGCCCCAGGAATTCTCGATCTTTCCTATTCTGGCTAGTGAAACGCAAATGTCCTTAATGTTGGTCTCACGCAGCATAAAGGGCTGTAACAAGTGACCGAGGACGTTTGTGAAGGACATTGGATTGCCTGTTGAGAGTGTTCTCAATAATTCGCTTGATGCCAGTCTCATCTGCTCTTCGACAATGTCGTCAATCGTTGATTCTTGCATTGTGGCCTGGTACCCCGAGAATAGATCTTGTATAAGTGTCTGGTCCTCTCTTTTTCTTTCTTTGGCGTTCGCCCGATTTTTCTCGTGTTGGCGAAGTGCTGCGTACTCCGTCTCTCGAAAGGTCTTTAGCCCCTGAATGCTCTTGGTACCGTAAGCAATAAAGAAATGAGGGCGGTCAGTGGTTGCTTTGTCAATCTTGGTGGAAATCACAAACTGAAAATTTCCAGTAGATTTAAGAGTTTCACGAAATAGTTTTTCTGTAGCAATCCCGCGATCAAGATGAGGATCGAGTCGGTCGCGCCACCCTGGGCCGCCCAAGATTGGTTCAAGAGACGCGATTGTGTTTTCGTCGTCGCTGTGAACGAAGCGATCAACAAAGGCATACATGAAGTTGATTAGCACCTCACATTTGGATCGCGTAAACAGAGGTCTGATTTTATTGAGGGGGTAACCTGTCCAGCCGGTTGGATCGATAAAGATCAAAGGGAATGAGCTTCCTATGTAGGATTGTATTTCGCTAACGGCGTCCTCAAAATTTCCATAATAGGTTCTAATCTCAAAGCCTTGGTCCGGTCTATGATAAGATGCCACTGCCTGTCTGAGTTGCGCAAATGCTCTAGAATTATTTTCGGAGAAGAAGCAGCGGATTTTCCGAAGCACTCCAGTACGCTCAAAATGCTGCTTCTGAGCGTCGAGCAAAACTGAGATAGCAATCATAAAAGAGGAGTCGCTGAAATCTACGGTGGCTGATTCCCAAGGGCCGGAAAAGCCATCAACGTACGTGATATCCTGAAAGGATAGAACTTTAAACGCGAGCGCCTGAAGGTACCGCTTCAGGATGAAGTGTTTTGCTTGCGTCTGTTCGCGACCTAAGTAGGGGGCGACCACGTCGTGTCTCGTTTTCACTCAGTACGGACCGCCTCGCTTGTCGGAGTGGCAGCGGCTATGTGTGGATATTGGTTCCACTCGCGTCCTTTTAGGAGGCGCCCACCCGATTTAGGGCGAATGCCGCCCCATTGCTTGAAAAAGAATGCCACTTGTGAAGCACGACATTGGTCACGTATCTCAATAGCCCATTCCTCTGCCATTGGACGCGCATGCGGTCCACTTTCGCCTCCCACAATCGCCCAATCGATACCCGTTAAATCAACTTCACCAACCGGACCAAGGAGAGGCTCGAAAGATACGAATTTAACGGAAGCTTGAGCTTTCTGTAGGTGCCTTAGTCGAACAAGATTTTTTTCATCTTCAACTGAAACACCCAACCACAAATGTTTTGGAGCTAGACCGTTTCCGTATCGATGGCGGAGGTATTTTACCAGGAGCGAACTTCGCTTGGTTAAGATCTGGTAGGTATGCCAGTTAGCCCCTTCCATGGTATCAAAGACAGCATCAATGAACGGGAGTGGAATTTCCTTGTGAAAAAGGTCGCTCATTGAATTAACGAAGATGCGACGCGGTGTGCGCCACGAAAGTGGTTGCCTTAGTCTCTCAGGGCGCAGGGTAAGGTCAAAGCCACTCTCGAACGGATGACCGGGAACCCCGCGAAAGCGTTCAGAGAAGCGCTCGGCGTAACAGAAGTCGCAACCACGGGTAAGTTTGGAGCACCCAGTAACGGGGTTCCAGGTCGCGTCTGTCCATTCGATTTGCGTAGAAGCCGCCATAAACTGATCCTAGAACAGAAATAGAACATTTGCGAGGGAAAAAATGAGTCTATGCCCAAAAAACCGTCGCGTATCATTTCCTTGCCGAGGCGTGATCGCGTCTCAAAACTGGGCCAATCGAAGACTTAGTTGATTTTCAATGTTGCACGAACAAGTTCTAACTATTGGTAAAGTTCAGAGACAATCTACACGACGCTGATGAACACTTTTTGATCCCCGGTTCAGGCCCGCGATACCACGCAGAGTCGCCCAATCCCCCTCATGATCGCGCATCTGACGAGCAGCTCGGACGCTCTGTGGCCGACTAGGATATAGGGGCCTCGCGCTTCATGATCGCGGCCGCGGATCACGTCTTGTAGCTCTTGTGCTGTTCATGCATCGCGGCTTCGCCCGCGTCCGACGCCGCGACCCATTCGGGATCGGGCGCGGCGTCCGACACGTAGCTGTCGTTCCAGTTCCACCATGTATAGGGGCGGGAATTACTGGGACAGTGCACTAAACCGACCGGGCGACACACTGGCCGTTGTTGCAGCCATTGAGCTCACTGTCACCATGATCGAAGCATCATGATCATCACTGCCGCACCGGCTCGATGACCGGAAATGCCCCTCGGAATGACGGTATTCTTGGCACGGTCACTCGACTTGGTTGCCGCAAGGCATGCCGACGCGCCGGATGTCAATTATACCACCCGCGCTCCGCGCTATAGAGAAAGACCTGCTTTCCCTTCCCGTTGAGGGGGAACTTTATCCCCCGCTTGCGGTCTTTGAAGCAAGCGATGCCGAATTCGTATTTCAGGAATTCTCCGGGCTTCGAGGGGGGCGGCTCCGGCCTTGCGCATCTTCTCCCAGTCGGCCGCGGTCGGCTCCAGCGTGGTCGCCATTTCGCGGGCCTAGGCTATGAACTTCTTCCAATCCGCCTCGGTGCATTTTTTCGTGTCCTTGACGTTCTTCATGACGGCCAAGGCGAGCTGGACATTCATGCCCCAGAGCTTCGTATCGACGAAACGGGATTGCGCCAGCGCCGGTTTTGATCCGAGCACAAGCAAGAGTGCTGCTGCCAGTAATCTCATCGGTGCTGATCTTCCGGGCCGCGATCGGAAACAGTTCATGCTGGCATCGTTGTGCCGCCCTGTTGCCACCCGCTTGAGAGGTGCGCCGGCGCGCATGGGGAGGGCCCTCGACGGACTGACGGGATCGGCTACACTCCGTGTGTGGAAATCGAATTCCGGAATCGCTTGTCAGGGAGGGAGACCCATGTCGGGAAAATTCGTCATCGCCAAGGAGGTCGAGGCTCAGGTCGAGGATTGGGGCACGCTCCGCTGGCTCAGCAATCCGCCCGGCACCGGCGCCCGCCAGCTCACCGTCATCTATGTCGGCCTCGCGCCCGGCAAGGGGCACAATTTCCATAAGCACCCCGATCAGGAGGAGGTGATCCTCGTCGTCGCCGGAACGGTCGAGCAGTGGGTCGATCGCGAAAAACGCATCCTCGGCCCCGGCGACTCCGCTTTCATTCCGGCCGGCGTCGTGCATGCCTCGTTCAATGTCGGCCAGAGTGATGCGAAGATCGTCGCCATCTTAGGTCCATGCGTCGGACCGGTCGGCTATGAGCTGGTCGATGTCGCCAGTGATGCGCCGTGGAAGACGCTACGTGCATGAAGGTTGTATCAGGCCGGTAGGCGCCCCTTGATGGCATTGGCGCGGGCTTCATAGGTGATCCGCCCGTCACTGTCCGTCGGCAGGCGCGCTTGCACGCCACGCTTGAGTGTCAGGGCGTCGGCGGAGGAGAGCGCGGAGATCGTGGGCCCGAGCGACGGCGACTTCATGCTCGTCCGCCACCAGTCGTCGAAATCGGCAAAGGTCCGGTGTACGGTGATCTCGCGCGTCTCGATGTCCGCCAATCCGGCACCTCGCCACAGATCGAGCATGGCGTCCCGGCGTGACGCCTCCCTTTGCGGCGGGCGCGGCGCGTTCAACCCCATGGCGCGCATCTGGATGAGGAGCGGCTCGAGCGGAAAGCCGCCGCCCGGCATGTCCCACATATAAGCGGCGACGATGCCGCCCGGCCGCACCACGCGAACCATTTCCGCCACACCTTTGACGGGTTCCGGGACGAAGACGAGGACGAGCGCCATGATGGCGGCGTCGAATCTGTCGGCCGGGAAGGGAAGCGCCATCGCATCGCCCAGGCGGAATTCCGTCCCGCGCGCGGCGGGCCGCGTGCGGGCAAAAGCGAGCTGCCCTTCGGAGGGATCGATGCCGTGAACCTCCGCCGGAGCGCAGCGCTCGACCAGGAGCTCGGTGAAGGCACCATTGCCGCAGCCGACATCGATCCAGCGCAAGGCCACGGGCGGCGCCAGCCAGTCGAGGAAGATCGCGCCGGCGGACCGGCTCCAGACCCCCATCATCTGCTCATAAGCGGCGCCGTCATCGAAACGGATCGTTTGTTCGCTCATCGGTGGAGTCCTGCGATGGCCTGTCGGTTTCCTCATCGCACTGTAGGACAGCATAGGCATGCCGGGAAGCCGGAGAAATCCGGCGCTGCGGTGGCTCAGGGGACGATCCGGGAACCGGTGTGATGGTTCCCGACGGATGTCAACTATACCATCCACGCTCCGCGCTATAGAGATAGATCTGCTTCCCCTTGCCGTTGAGCGGGAATTTTATCCCCAGCTTGCGGTCTTTGAAGCAGGCGACACCGAATTCAAATCTCAGGAATTCTCCGGGCTTCGAGGGGTCGGCTCCCGCCTTGCGCATCTTCTCCCAGTCGGCCGCGGTCGGCTCCAGCGTGGTCGCCATTTCGCGAGCCTTGGCGATGAACTTCTTCCAATCCGCCTCGGTGCATTTTTTCGTGTCCTTGACGTTCTTCATGACGGCCAAGGCGAGCTGGACATTCACCCCCCAGAGCTTCGTGTCGACGAAGCGCGATTGCGCCATTGCCGGCGCAGACGCCAGCACGAACAAGAGTGCCAATGCCAGTATTCTCATCGGTGCTGATCCTCCGGGCCGCGAACGGAAACAGTTCATGCTGGCATCGTTGCGCTGGCCTGTCGCCACCCGCATGGGAGGTGGGGGCGCGGTTTATCGGATAGGGCCGGGAGGCGCACCGGGGCTTCGGTGAGGGTACAGTTGTTGCCACGGCGACCGGCCCGCCTTCAGGAAGGCACGCGCAGACCAGTTGGCGCATTTCGCTGCGGCCGACGAGGGGAGACCGGCCGTCGGCTAGTCGGGGTTGGGGCACGACTTGCAACTCCGCCTCGGTGCGGCCTGCTGGCCAAGACGCAGACTTCGCGATAATGTCGCCGGGATAAGGGAGGGGACGGCCATTCAATCTCTGCCCCTGGCACATCCGGACGAAACGGCGCCCAAGGCGGAGACGGCGACACCGCTCGCTTACGCCATAGCGGTGTTCGGCTGGCTGCTGTCGGCCGGCGTCTATATCGCCGCGAAATGGGCCGGCCCTGAAATGCCGCCCTGGACGCTCTGCTTCTCACGGCTGGCACTCGCCTGCCTCATCCTTCTGCCGATCGTGCGCCCGCATCACGGCAGGATGGTCGCTTTGCTGCGCTCGCGGGCGGTCGAGGTGCTCATCATCGGCGCCATCGGCCTCGCCTTCTGCCAGGGCACGATCTATGTCGGCCTCAACTACACCGATGCCACGACCGCCGGCATCGTCATGGCGCTGTCGCCGGTCATGACGGTGGTGCTGGCCCATTTTGTGCTCGGCGAGCCGCTCGGCCTGTGGAAAACCCTAGGCGCGCTCATCGCCCTTATTGGGATGCTGGTGATCGTAGCGCATGGCGACCTCGCCGCGCTGCTCGGCTTGCGGTTCAATATCGGTGAGCTGTGGATCGTCGGCGCAGCTTTATGCTGGGCCGTCTATACGGTGCTGCTGCGCCGGGCCAAATTCGGCCTCGAGCTCTTGCCGACGGTCGTCCTGCTGCTGGGGGCAGGGGCGCTGGGCGCCCTGCCTCTCGCTCTATGGGAGCTTGCTTCCGGCAAGCACCTGGCCCTCGAGGCGACCGGACTCCTGGCGCTCGCTTATATGGCGGCACCCGGCGGCGCGCTCATGTATTACATCTACAACCGCAGCGTCGCGGCGCTGGGCGCCGGCCGCGCCGGCATGATGCTCTATCTGCAGACCGTGTTCGTGGCACTCCTCGCTTATCTGTTTCTCGGCGAGAGCCTGCATGGCTACGACCTCGCCGGCGCCGCCTTCATCGTCGCCGGCCTGGCACTCGCCGCCATCAAGGTGAAGCCGTCCCGCGCCGAGGCGGCCGCCGCCAAGTGATGCCGACGCCGCTCAACGACCTCTATTTCCTATGGTATGTCGCCGAATGGCTGATCAGGTTCGCTGCACTCGCCGTCGTGCCCCTCAGGCGGTCACCCGCCGCGGCCGCCGGTTGGCTGCTCCTCATCTTCTTCATCCCGGGGCCTGGCCTGCTTCTCTATCTCCTGATCGGGCGGCCCCGCTTTCCCATTGCGCGGCAACGCCGCAGCCACGAAGTGCGGCCTTTCATTGCAGATGTTACCCAGCGATTGGAGGAAAGCGGTGCCGGCCGTGACGACGACGAGGTCGCGAGATTCGCACAAAGCCTGGGCCGCCTGCCGTGCACCGGTGGCAACAGCGTCGAACTGATCGACGACTATGACGGTTTCATCGATCGCCTGACGGCGGACATCCGCCAGGCGAAGCGAACGGTCGATATCCTGGTCTACATCTTTGCCGATGACGCGGTCGGGCAACGTCTCGCCGCCGAGCTCGCCCAGGCGGTTCACCGCGGCGTGCGCTGCCGGGTGATGTTCGACGCGATAGGGTCGCATCGCTGGCGCCGCGGCACCTTGCGGCTGCTGCGCAGTGCTGGCGTCGAGGTTCGCGAGGCGCTGCCGGTCCGCTGGCTCCGGCGCCGCGACCGCGCCGATATGCGCAATCACCGCAAGCTGTTCGTCATCGACGGCGCGATCGGCTATGCGGGGTCGCAAAACCTCGTCGCCAAGGATTTCAGGCCAGGCGTCGTCAACCGTGAGCTGGTGGCGCGGGTTGGCGGCCCCGTGGTGGCCGCCATGGCCGCCGTTATTTCCGCCGACTGGTCGATGGAAGACAAGGGGCCGCCGCTTCCGTCACCGGTGGTCATTCCCGCCGCTGAGGGTGGAGCACGGTTGCAGCTTTTGCCCAGCGGGGCCGATTATCCCCTGGAGGGCTTTGAAACGCTGCTGGTCTGGCAGATCCACAGGGCGCGCCAACGGGTCGTGCTGGTGACCCCTTATTTCGTGCCCGATGAGGATGTCATCGGCGCCTTGCGCAGCGCCGCCACGCGCGGCGTGGTCGTCGATCTCGTCGTATCGGCGGTGGTCGACCAGCAGATCGTTCACCTCGCGCAATGCTCCTATTTCGAGGAGCTGCTGGTGGCGGGCATTCGCATTCACCGCTATCGCGGCTTCCTGCTTCATGCCAAGAACGCCAGCATCGATGGCGAGCTTGGCGTCGTCGGCTCCAGCAATGTCGACCTGCGCTCCTTCCAGCTCAACGAAGAGGCAAGCCTGCTTCTGTACGATGCCGACGCGATCAAGCGGCTGCAGGCCATTCAGGGCGACTATATTGCCGCCAGTGATCCGTTGCAGCTCGCGGCATGGCGCACCCGCCCGCGCCGGCAAAAGCTCCTGGAGAATATCGCCCGGATCATGAGCCCCTTGCTCTAGCCCGATAGAGTGGGCGTGATCTCACAATCTTTCCCCCTCTCCCGTCCGCAGGATGGGAGAGGGTGCCCGACAGGGCGGGTGAGGGCTCTTCCTTGGCAAAGGAATATCCCTCCAAACCATCATTTGCTTCGAGAAAGAGCCCTCATCCGCCCTTCGCGCACCTTCTCCCATTGCTTCGCAACGGGCGAAGGGGAAACGTGGAGGGAGCTCCCGGTTCTCTCATGCCTTCACAAGATCTCATATGCGATAGCCCTGGGTGGGGAGGGAGTCCTCATTCTGGCGCGCTACGATCGCGGCTGCAGGTCACGTCTTATAGCTCTTATGCTGCTCATGCATCGCGGCGTCGCCCGCATCCGACGCCGCGACCCATTCGGGATCGGGGGCGGCATTCGGCACATAGCTGTCGTTCCAGTTCCACCAGGTATAGGGGCGGCCCTGCGGCCAGCCGGCGGGTGACTCCTCCCACGCTTCCTGCCGGCCGAGCGGCGTCATGTCGAGATAGCTCCACACGGTGCCCATCACCTCATCGCCGCGCCCATTGATCAGATAGGTGCGGAAGACGCGCTCGCCGTCATGGATGAACGCATTGTGGCCGTGCCATTCGCCGACCTCGAAATCGGCGTCGAAACTGTCGGTGAGCGTGTACCAGGGAATATGCTGCCACCCCATCTTCGCCTTGATCCGGGCGATGTCGGCTTGCGGTGCACGCGAAACGTAGACGAGGGTGGTGTCGCGGGCATTTATGTGGGCGAGGTTCGAGACCTGATCGGCGACCATGGAGCAGCCGACGCAGGCATGATCGGGCCAGCCATGCACGCCCGGCTCGAAGAAGGCGCGATAGACGATCAGCTGCCGCCGTCCGGCGAACAGATCGTAGAGGCCGACGCGCCCTTCCGGCCCGTCGAACTTGTAGGGCTTCGTGACTTCCATCCACGGCATGCGCCGGCGCTCGGCGACCAGCGCGTCGCGCGCTTTCATCTGTTCCTTCTCCTTGGCCAGCATCACCTTCCAGGCGCGCTCCCATTCGGCTTGCGATACGATCGGCGGCAGGGTTTCCGGCAATGCGCCGCTCTTGGTGTCGGTGTCCGATTTCGGTTTCGAGGACATGATATGACTACCTCCGGTTTGCTGTGAGCCACGAGATCATCCGGGCCTCCGGATGAGATATGAACGGGCCGTCCTGGTCTCCGGTTCCACATATGACCGCCCATTAGGCGGATCCGGCCCGGGCCGTTCTTCTGTCGACTACCCTAAGCGCATCGCGGCGGGTGAGGGGAGTAACAAGCCTGGCGGGAACTCGCGCTGGGGATGAAGTCTCCACCGCCCCCAACTAAAGCCTAATGGTGACGACGGTGCATCCGGGCCGATACTCCCGCGCGTCGTTGAAAAGGTGCCCCCATGTCGCCGGATGTCGCCGCTTCATTCGCTTTGGTCATCCTGATGGCGCCGATGGCCTATTTCCTACTGGCGTCGCCGAGCTTTCTGTTCGTGAAGCTCGACATCCCGCCGGTGGCCAAGCTCTTGCGCGGCATGTTTCATGGTTATTTCATCGCGCTGGCCATTGCCGGTGTGGTCGGCACGGTGGGCCTCGCTGTGGCGGGGCGGACGGCGTTCCTCATCGGCATCGGGGTCATCGCCTTCGCGATCCTGGCGCGCCGCTGGTTCCTGCGCCGGATCGATGCTGAGCTTGGTGCAGAGCCGGCTGGCGCTGGCGGTATGGCGCGCGGGCTGCGCCGTCTGCATGTGGCCGGCATGTTGTGCAATGCGGTGCAGTTCGTCGCGGTCGTGGGATGTATCCCTTACATCATGGGTGCGCCGGCCTGATCGGCCTCATGCGTTGAGCGATCTCGGCCCGCTGACGAACGGACTGCCCTTCAGATAAAATCGTAAGACACGGTCCGCATCCTTTGAAATGCCGATCCGCGTGCTCTTCCCGATCTTGCCGGCTTCGTCGTCGCCGTGCTCGAGCCACAACGGGCCTTTCCGGCACAGGTCGATCCCATCGAGGCGAAGATCGATCTTGAGCGCGGTGGCGAGTCGCCCAGGCCCCCGCGCCAGGTCGCGCACCCGCTCGATACCGCGATTACGCTGCATGATCGCGATGCCGTCGACCGGCTCGAGCGCTCTGATCAGGACACCGGTGCCGGTCCCGGCCGCCTCGCTCGATACATTCAGCATGTTCGAGACGCCATAAGCGACATAGACATAAGCATGCCCGTGTTCGAGAAACAGCGACCGGTTGCGCCGGGTCATTCCTCGAAACCCGTGCCCGGCGGCGTCGCCGACGACATAGGCCTCGGTCTCGACGATCCGGCCGCTGGCAAGGCCGTCGGGCAGGGTTCGCACCACCATCTTGCCGATGAGGTAGCGGGCGAGGGCGACGGTGTCGGTGGGCAGATCAGCGCGCGCGATCGGCAGAGGAGCCTCCTTCGGAATGATGATCGAGGATACTGTACCTGAACATGCGGCCGTGGGATCATCCGGAAACATAAACCAACGCGTGTCGGCGGGTACAGGGAGAAGAACATGCAGCTATTGGTGACGGGGGCCACCGGCAAGGTCGGCCAGGCGCTGATCGCCCGGCTAGCGCGTGGAAATGCCGCCGCGCCGGTGAAGATCCGCGCTCTGTGCCACAGCCGCACGCTGCCGGAGACGGACACCTTGTCGGTGATCAAGGGATCGATCGCCGACCGCGCTGTCTGCCGCGCCGCGCTCGAAGGCGTCACCCATGTCGTCCACCTCGCCACCTGCAAGGAAATCCCCGAGGATGTGATGGACGTGACGGTCAAGGGCCTGTTCTGGCTGCTCGAGGAATTCCGCGACAGCCCGACGGCGCAGCGTTTCGTGCTGATCGGCGGCGATGCGGCGGTCGGCCATTTCGTCTACCGCCATGACGGTCCCGTCACCGAACATACGCCCCATATGGCCTATCCCGGCTGCTACGCGCTGTCGAAGGTGCTGGAGGAGGTGATGGTCCAGCAATATGGCATCCAATACGGCATCGACTGGTGCTGCCTCAGGGCGCCGTGGATCATGGAGAAGGACGATTTCCGCCACACGCTCTCCTTCGGCGATGATGTCTTCGGCGGCCCCGACTGGAAAACGATGGTGACGCCGGAGGAGGCGGAAGCCTGCCGCGCCGCGGGCGCCGTGCCGCTGCTTCAGGACGCCGACGGCACGCCGGTCAAGCGCAACTTCGTCCATGTCGACGATCTGGTCGAGGCGATCATACTGGCGCTCACCGCCAAGGCGGCGCGCCAGCGCCTCTACAATATCTGCATGGACGAGCCGGTCGATTATCAACTCGTCGCCGATCATCTGGCCCGTACGCGTGGCCTGCCGGCGCAGCCGATCCGCTCGCCCTTCTTCAGCACCTGGATGGACAACAGCCGCGCCAAGGCCGAGCTCGGCTGGCGCCCGGCCTATGATACGCGCCGGCTCATCGACGCCGCCTGGGACTATCAGCGCGCGCCCGGCGACCCGCGCCGCGTGTGGTATCCGGGCTGAGGGGCGACTCTTGATCTGCCGGCCGGGCGACGTTAGGAATCGGTGAGGCCACAGGGGAACTATCAATGGCGATCTCACGCCGCGCTTTCGTGACATCCGCGCTCGTTTCGGGGCTGCTCGCCGGCAACCGTGAAGCGTCGGCGCTGGCGGGCGAGCCGTTCCCGGTCTTCGAATCGGACGCCAAGGAAATTCCCTATAAATTCCGCCGGCGCAGTGTGGACTATGTGACCAGCGAGCCGCCGGGCACGATCATCGTCGAGACGGGGCCGAAATTTCTCTATTACGTCGAGGGCAACGGCCAGGCGACGCGTTACGGCGTCGGCGTCGGCAAGGCCGGCCGGACCTGGCATGGCGAGGCGACGATCGGGCGCAAGGAGAAATGGCCGATCTGGGTGCCGACGCCCGAACATCTCGCCGAATTTCCCGACATGGCCAAATACATCCACGGCATGCCGGGCGGGCGCGACAACCCGATGGGGGCTCGGGCTCTTTACCTCTATCAGGGCGACGTCGACACGGTGATCCGCATCCATGGCGCGGTCAAGCCGACGCTCATCGGCAAGAAGACCACCGCCGGCTGCATCAGCCTGATCAATATCGACATCATCCATCTCTATGAGCGCGTCGAGCTCGGCGCCAAGGTCGTGATCCTGGCGCCGGCCTGATCGGGTTGCCGACCGGCGACCTGTTTCACCCAAACGACGACATGCGGCACGATTGCCAAGCGCGAGTGCCGCGGCTACTTACGGCCTGTCAGAGTATTCGCGCCGCCCGTGATCGGCGCGATGATAGTTGCGAGGCGAGATGATACGGCGGCGGGACGTGTTGGCAGGGCTCTTGGCCGGATCATTTGGCGCCGGGATGCCAGGTGGATCGAGGGCAATGACGGCGGAAGAGATGGCGGAGCGCATGCGTGACTACCAGCGGAAGGCTCTGGATAAATTTCCACTGAAGCTGATCGAGACGACAGGCGACAAGGCTCTGGCCAAATGGCAGGAACTGAAAGCGGCGGGTCAGGGCTCGCCCATTATTCTGGCGGGTGACGAGACGGGTGCGCTCGGCAATATGCTGAATCCCTTCGGCCCTGATGCGCCGGAAGAGCCGGCGCCCGTCGACGACATCCTCAGGCTGGCTGCCGGCATCGAATTCCCGGCCGATCTCGTCAAGCAGCGAAAGGCCGAGTCGGAATTCTTCCTCCAGCAGTTCAAGAAGGATCTCGCCGCAAAACCCGACATGTCGCTGCCACGTATCACCCAGACGGATGGCGTTACGACACGGACCCTCTCGCGGGAGGAGGTTCTCGCCGCGATGGAGAGCGAGCCCGAAGAACCGCCGCTCGGCGAATGGCCGGCCAAGCCGGAACCCTCCATCGGGCTTTCCGTCGCGCGCAACATCCTCACCGGCGTGCCGTTGCCGAAGGTCTATGTCGGCATCGCGCCGACAGGCGATGGGACGGCCATTCCGGCCTATCTGCGCTGGGGCGGGTGGAATGAATGCCCGGCGGCCGAATATCATGTCGCCGCCATGCGAGGCTGGCGCGACCGCTACGGCGCCGAGCTCGTCGGCATGAGCGACGATACGATCAATTTACGCGTCGCCAGCCGGCCCAAGACGCGGGAGGAGGCGCTGGCGCTTGCCCGCGAGCACTATATCTACTGTGCCGATGTCATCGACCAGGGCTTCCCGTCCTATAGCGCGCTCGCCGCTTATCTTATGGCGAATGACTGGTGGTATTTCTGGTGGGACTGAGGTCGTCGCCGCGATAGCGGCGCGCTGCGCTGGCTATTTTGTCGATAATCGCGATTTCCAGTGGAAACCTTTCAGGACTTGCGACACAGAGATGTGTCCACCAACCAACACCATCTCCAGGCAGGTCCCATGTCCCTCGATCCCGCGGCGCTAGGCGCTGCATTTCCGCGCGATTTTCTCTGGGGCGTCGCGACCGCCGCCTATCAGGTGGAGGGCGCCCTCACCGAAGACGCGCGCGGTGAATCGATCTGGGACCGCTATCTGCGCGCACCCGGGCGCGTCATCGATGGCAGCGACGGGTCGGTCGCCGTCGACCACTATCATCGCTGGCGCGAGGATATCGCCATTATGTCCGGGCTCGGCCTCGGCGCCTATCGTTTCTCCTTGTCCTGGTCGCGTATCCAGCCGTCGGGCAAGGGGCCGGCGAATGAGGCCGGCCTCGCTTTCTATGACCGGCTCGTCGACGGCCTGTTGGAACGCGGCATCGATCCTGTCGTCACACTGCTGCACTCCGACATGCCGGCGGCCTTGCAGGACGAGGGCGGCTGGCTGGCCCGGGATACCAGCCGGCACTTCGCGGCCTTCGCCGACATCGTCGCGCGGCGGTTGGGCGACAGGGTGAAAAGCTGGTTCACCGTCGCCGAGCCTTATACGGTGATGCGCCACAGCTTCGTGCTGGGCGACCACGCGCCGGGTCTGTGGCTTGCCACCGGCGCGGCGCTGCCGGTCATGCATCATCTGCTGCTCGGCCATGGCCTCGCCACCGCCGCGATCCGCAGTCACGCGCAAGCCCGGATCGGCCTCACCAATCATTCCTCGCCGACACGTCCCGCCTCGGGCGCTCCGGCCGATGTCGCCGCGAACGCCTGGTTCGACGCCTTGCGCAATCATATGGTCACCGACGCCATTCTGCTCGGCCACTATCCCAAGGAAGTGGAGACGCTGCCGGGTGCCGACTGGTCTGCAATCCACGCCGGCGACTTCGACATCATCAAAACGCCGGTCGACTGGCTCGGCCTCACTTATTTCCATCCCTATGTGACCGGTGCGCCGAAGACCGGCGAAGCGGCGGTGCGCGAGCCCTTCGAGCCCCTGGTGACGGGTGGCGATCCGCAAACCACCATGGGCTGGCCGATCGTGCCGTCGGGGCTCGGGGATATCCTCACCGATCTCCGCGCCCGTTATGGTGACAGGCTGCCGCCTCTGGTTGTCACCGAGAATGGTTGCTCGCTCACCGATGAAATAACCGCGGACGGCCGCGTCGATGATCCGTTGCGCATCGACTTCCTGGCCGGCCATTTGAATGTGATCGCCGATGCGCTCCGCGCCGGCATCCGTATCGAGGGTTATTTCATCTGGTCGTTCCTCGACCATTTCGAATGGGATCTGGGATACACCACGCGCTGGGGCATCGTGCATGTTGACTTTCCAACACAGCGCCGCACCCTCAAAGCCAGCGCCCACTGGTATGGCCGCCTGATCGAGGCCTGGCGGTCGGGAGTTTAGATTCACGGTTCATCAAGCACGATCGGTATCGCGCGCTCCGAATGTCCACCTCGGTCGTAGTTTCGCGTGTCATTTTAAGGCAGTTTTAAACGGTGCGGCGCGATGGTCGCGCCGGGGCGTAAGAAACTGAGTGTATTGGGATGGTCACCGTAAATACGAGCGCATCCGCGGCGCTTGCGGTCCTGCAGATATTGACACCCCGGACCGGGGCGGATGCCGTGGCCAAGGCGCCGGCTCAAGCCGCCGCGCCGGCCAGCACCAGGCCGAGGCTCTCTGCCGGGTTCTTCGATGCCCTGACCAAAATCTCCGAAACGGCGCGCGCCGCGGCGAAGCTGGCCGACCTGCCGCCCGAGCACGCCGACAAGCTCAAGAGCTTTGGCGCCGACACCGCCATCCGCACCGCGAAACCCGCCATGAACGACGCGGAATTCCAATCCACCGTCATGTCCCATATCGGTGAGAGTTGGACCGGGCTCGAAGGCTTCGACGCAGCGCTCGCCAACGGTACGGTGAAGATCGAGCGCGCCGCCGACGTCGCGGGGCTTGGCTACGAGACCATCCAATATGACATGTTCAAGAACGGCAGCCAGATCGGCAGCGCTGGCTGGGACACGATCGACCGGAGCTTCTATGACGCCCAGACCGCCAAAGGTGTCAGGCAGGGAATAGGCTCGATCAACGGCCAGGATTATTACGTCACCTGGTGATGAGAGGGCTGCGAGACGGCGGACCGACGCCGGCCCCGCAGCTCTCTCTGCTCATTTACGCGCGTGAGAAAATCCCGGGTGAGACGAGCCACTTCATCGAGATTGGTCTCGAGCAGCCAATGCCCGCCATCGAGCAGATGTAATTCGGCATTCGGCAGATCGCGCAGATAGGCGCGCGCCGAGGCTTCCGGCATATAGCCGTCCTGCGGCCCCCAGACGATCAATGTCGGCGGCTGATGCGCGCGCAGATAGGCCTGATAATGCGGAAACCAGGCGAGATTCTCCTTGAGACCGGCGATCACATCGATGGCGATCTCGCGCCGCCGCGGCGTCGTCAGCGCCCAATGCAGCTTCCATAGATCGGGCGGAATGCGTTTTGCCAGCTCAGGTCGCACATCGTTCAGGAACTCGTCTTTGTACCCGTCCTCGCTCACCGCGTCGCCGAGCTTGTCGCGGCCCTCTGGCGTGGGGTTGGCGAAGTACTCTTTCAGAGGTTCGTATTTGGGGCCCAGCACATCCTCATAGATATCGCCGTTCTGGATGATCAGCGCGGTGATGCGCTCGGGCTGCTCTATCGCCAGACGCAGGCCGATCTGTGACCCGAAATCATGCAGATAGAGCGCGAACCTGTCGAGTCGCAGACGATCGGCGAAGCGTCCGAGAAACGCGGCATAGCCATCGAAGTCATAGGCGAAGTTTTCCGGCGTGTCGCTGTAGCCACAGCCCGGAAAATCGGGCGCCACGAGCCGCCAGCGGTCGGCGAGCAGCGGCAAGAGATTGCGGAATTCGTAGGACGAGCAGGGATATCCATGCGGAAGCAGAAGCGCGGGCGCGTTTCTGGGCCCGGCCTCCCGGTAGAAAATGCCGACCCCGTCGAGATCGATATGCCGATGTGTCACGGACGCTGAGGAAAGCATGCTCTCTGTCTCGCTCCTGCGGGTTCCCCTTTAACAACGCGTCACGCGCGCCAGGGTTCCGCCGCGAGCCCGGCCTCATCGCCGGCTCCGCCCGACCATCGCCAAGATCACCTCGTTCAATTCATCCTGCGCCTGCCGCGCCGTGATCTCGCCATTCACCGCTGCCTGGGTCAGGGCGTCGCCGGCGCCGAGCATGGCCCAGAAGGCCGATGGCGCGATGCCTTTCTCGCCGGTGAAGGGGCCTAGCGCATTTCGGCATTTTTCGATGAAGACCAACTGATAGTCGCGCTTCACGGTGGCGAGCTCGGGTGAGCCGGCAAGCGCCGCCACGACGCCGGGGATCTCGCGGCCCTGGGCCAGCACGCAGTCCACATAGGAATTGGCGATCACCCGCGCGGTGTCCGCCAGCGTCGGCGCGCGCGCCGCCAGCGCCGCATCGATGATCGCCGTCTGGCGCGCATCGAAGTCGAGATAAAGCGCGATGAGAAGGCCGTTGCGCGTGCCGAAATGATCATAGACCACCGGCTTGGTGACGGCCGCTTCCTCCGACAGGCGCGGCAGCGACAGGGCATCGGTGCCTTCCGCGCGCACCAGCCGCCATGACACGTCGAGAAGCTGGCGCAGGCGGTCCTCGCGATTGAAGCGCACGCGTTTCGGCGGAGCAGGGTTTTTTCCAGGGCGGCTTGACATCTCTATATACCAAACGTATGTTACTTTTAGTATATAGTAGTCACCCATCACTTTCAACCGCCCCGCCGGTTCATCGCCGCGGGCTCGAGCGGCGCGTTCCGGCGCGCCCGCCGGCAGAGGATTTTGCCCGATGATCGATGCGTCCTATTCCCCCTCCGCCGACCGCAAATCCTGGGCCGGCCTCCTGGCCGTGCTGCCGCTCGTCCTCATCGTGGCGATGGACGGCTCCATCCTTTATCTCGCCATGCCGCGCGTGACCGCGGCGCTGCTGCCGACCGCCGACCAGGCGCTGTGGATCCTCGACATCTACGGCTTCGTCGTCGGCTCGCTGCTCATCACCTTCGGCAATATCGGCGACCGTTATGGCCGCCTCAGGCTCATCATGACGGGAGCGGTGATCTTCGGCCTGGGCTCGCTCGCCGCGGCCTTCGCGCCCTCGCCTCTGGCCCTCATCATTGCGCGCGGCCTGATGGGTCTTGGCGGCGCCACCTTGCTGCCCTCCGGTCTCGCCATCGTCAGCGCGCTGTTCCCCGATCCGCGCGCGCGTGCCCGCGCCATCGGCATCTTCGCCGCCACTTTCGCGGCGGGCTTCGCCATCGGCCCGCTCATTGGCGGCATGCTGCTGCGCCACTTCGACTGGGGCGCGGTGTTCCTCATCAATATTCCCGTCGTGGCGGGCTTCCTTATCGCGGCGCCCGTCCTGCTGCGCGAGGTGCGCGCGACGACCTATGGCCGCATCGATGTCGCGAGCCTCGCGCTGTCTTTCGCCGGCATTCTGCTCTTCACCTGGTCGCTCAAGACGGCCGCCGCTTACGGTTTCGGCGCGGCGCAATCCGTGAGCGGGCTCTTGGGCCTCGCCGCTTTGGCGCTGTTCCTGCACCGTCAAACCCGCATCACCCATCCGCTGCTCGATCTCGGCCTCTTCCGCGATCCGATCTTCGCCATCGCCATTCTGACCGGGTTCCTGCCGCTCGTCGTCTGGTCGGCGCTCGGTTATCTCTCGGGCATCTATCTCCAGTCGGTGCTGGGCTTCGATGTCTTCCTCGCCGCTCTGCTCACCGCGCCGGGCGCGCTCGTCCTGACGGCGGCTTGTATCGGCACGGCAGGCATCGTCGAGCGTATCGGCCGCCGGAACGCGCTCATCGCCACCCATCTCCTCATCAGCGTCGGCGTGTTCCTGCTGCTGTTCGCCGGCAGCGAATCCGGTGTTGCCGTCTTCATCGCTTCGACGGTGATCGCCGGCTTGGGGTATGGCCTGTCCTTCAGCCTCGTCGCCGAGATCGCCGTGTCGGCGGTGCCGGCCGAGCGGGCAGGGGCGGCGGGGTCGATCGCCGAGACCAGCAATGAGATCGGCAATGCGCTCGGCATCACCTTGCTCGGATCATTGGCGGCGCTGAGCTTCCGCCTGCTCGGACCCGGTGTCGCCGGCACGCTCGATGAAACGTTGGGCCGCTCGGGCCTCGCGCCCGAGACGATCCTCCAGGCGAAGGAAGCGTTCCTCACCGGCCTCCATGTGGCGGCGGGGGTGGGCGGTCTGCTGACGCTCGTGATGGGTATCGTCGCGTGGCTCTGGCTGCCCCGGAGAGTGCTCTAGAAGCGGAATGTCCAGAACAGGCAGGCGAGTGTCGCGGCCAGAAACGCGGCGAAGCCAATGACGCGCAGAAGTGTGCTCCGTCCGAGCTCGTTCAGGAAGAAATGACAGCCGGCCACGGCGAGCGGGAAGATGAAGCGCCAGTCGGCGAGCGCCCACAGGACGGAGGTCTGGCCGAAGGCGGCTCTGGCCAAGAGCACGCCGACGATCGTCCCGAATAACACGACGGTGGTCCAGAACACCGCCTCGGTCGCGTTGTGATAGAGGAAGGCCGCCGCGCGCATGGGCAGGATCATGAGCAGCAGCGCCGAGAAGAAGTAGATCGCCGCCAGCGGAACGAAGGTCGCCGCCGTCGCCAGATCATCGAGCCGGCGGAGGCCCATCGCTCCTTGCGGATAGCCCTGCCGGCTGGCGAACAGGCTCAGCGCGGCGAGAGCGGCGGTCAGGAGCGCGACAAGAACGACGGTCTGAAGAGCTTTGGTCATGGTGATTCCCCCACACCATCTGGTCGTAGCCGACGACCGTAAACCGAAGGTAACGATTGCCTTGGTTCGTCATCCCGGCGAAAGCCGCTATCGGATTCATACTTCTTGTGAGGCGGCCGAAATTTACCTCGCCCCGCGAAGCGGGGCGAGGGGAAGACGCGCACTCTCGTAGGCCCCGACTTTCGTCGGGGTGACAAAGCTTTCAACCCTCTCGATCACGCTGCACTTTCACGCGATGACGATGCGCCGCCTGCTTCGCGCGGTTGCCGCACAGCGCCATGCTGCACCATCGCCGCGCGCGACCGCGTGTGTGGTCGACAAAGAGCAGCGAGCAGGCCGGCCCTTCGCAGGCCTTTACGAAGGTGAAGTCCTCCTCGCTCGCAAGGCGCGCCAGCGCTTCCGCGATCGGGAGCAGCAGCATGTCCGGTGATGTCCACCGGCGCGTGGTGCCGAGGGTCAGGCCATTGGCGTCCGCGGTAAGGCGGCTATAACGTTCATCACGCGCGAGAATGAGATTCAACGGTTCGAGCGCCGCGAGATCCCGCGCCGGGAGCGGGCGCCCCATGCGCGTCTTCACGAACTCCCTGAACCACTCGCGCAAGCGTCGCGCCTCATCCGCCACCTTGTCGAACGCGACGGGCCGCGCCTCCTTGCGCAGCTTGGCGAGGGCATCCGCGGGCACGAGCCGTGTCTGCTCCAGCCAGGCGAGCAGCCCCGCGCCGTCAGCGATCCAGTCGATCGGCGCATCCGCCGCCGGCGTCGCCAGCGTGTTCAGGAAATCGAGGCCGGTCGCGTCGCCGACAAGAAGCGCAGGTGAGGGGACCATCAAAACTCCGTCAGGCCCGGTCGGCGGATGCCCCGGGCACAGGATCGTGAGTGTAACTTCTCAGAAGCCGGTTGACAAGTTATGTAGTAACCGGTAAAATTGAAATTGTAGGGTTACTGTTCGGGAA
This sequence comes from Taklimakanibacter albus, assembly GCF_016595235.1. Classification (GTDB taxonomy): domain Bacteria; phylum Pseudomonadota; class Alphaproteobacteria; order Rhizobiales; family Aestuariivirgaceae; genus Taklimakanibacter; species Taklimakanibacter albus. The sequence goes on from NZ_JAENHL010000006.1 coordinate 196,914, forward strand.
GTGAGAAGGAAGCCACATGTCTCTCGTCAGCTATCGCTCCGTCGCCGTGGACGGCATCAACATTTTCTATCGGGAGGCCGGCTCGCCGGAGGCGCCGACGCTGCTGCTCCTGCATGGCTTCCCGAGTGCCGGCCATATGTTCCGGGATCTCATTCCGCGTCTCGCCGACCGCTTCCATCTGGTGGCGCCCGATCTCCCGGGCTTCGGGCAATCGGACATGCCGGCGCGAGACACGTTTGCCTATACTTTCGATCACCTCGCCGACGTCATCGACCGTTTCACCGAGGTGATCGGCCTGAAGCGCTTCGCCATCTATGTCTTCGACTACGGTGCGCCGGTCGGCTTCCGCCTCGCCGTCAAACATCCGGACCGCATCACCGCCATCGTCTCGCAGAACGGCAATGCCTATGAAGAGGGACTGAGCGAGGGCTGGAGTCCGCTGCGGGCTTATTGGCGTGACCCGTCACCCGCCAATCGTGACGCTCTGCGCGCCATCCTCGAGCCCGAGACGACCGTCTGGCAATATACGCATGGCGTTCCCGACGTGACCCTGATGTCGCCCGACGGCTACGCGCTCGACAATTTCTATCTGGCCCGCCCCGGCGCCGACGAGATACAGCTCGATCTCATGAGCGACTATAAGAGCAATATTGCGCTTTATCCCGCCTTCCATGCTTACTTCCGCGCATACCGGCCGCCATTCCTCGCGGTGTGGGGCAGGAACGATCCCTATTTCCTGCCGCCGGGCGCCGAGGCCTTCAAGCGCGACCTGCCGGACGCCGTGGTGCGCTTCTTCGACACCGGACATTTCGCGCTGGAGACGCATGCCGCCGAGATCGCGTCGGCCATAGACGACTTCCTCCCACGCTGAGCGCGCGCCAGCCCGGGTGGTCCTTTCCGGCGGGGGACGTTATAGTCGTCCCGCTGGATTAAGTCCGGCTGACCGGGGAGCACACATTCATGTCGCAGGGGGCAATCGCCAACCGGCTTGATCGGCCCGTCGATGGGGAGCGCGATCACGTCCTGGGCGCGTCGCGGGCACCGATCACACTCGTCGAATATGGCAGCTATGCTTGTCCGCATTGCCGCGCCGCCAATGAGCGCGTCGCCGATATCCGCGATCAGCTGGGCGAGCGTGTGCGTTATGTCTTCCGCCATCGCCCGGTGACCGGCAGCGACCTCGCGCGGCGCGCTGCCGAGCTCGCCGAGCGTGCGCCGAGCCCGGAAGCCTTCTGGGACGCGCATGTGAAGCTGATGACGCGCTCCGAAGTCCTGACCGAGGAGGACCTCGCCGCGGTCGCCGCCGATTTCGGACTGATGGGCTTGAGCGCCGAACGGGAGAAGGTGGAAGCCGCCGAGGCCGCATCACGTGTCGCGGCGGATATGGCGAGCGCGCGGGCCAGCGGCGTTCTCTATACGCCGACCTTCTACATCAACAGCCGGCAATATGACGGCCCGTGGGACGAGAGCTCGTTCCTCGACGCGATGCTCGGCACACTCGGCCACCGCGTCCGCGCCGCCGCCCTCGACTTTGCCAATTGGGGCCCGTCCGCCGGCATCCTGCTGCTCATCGCGACGGTGCTTGCCGTTCTCCTCACCAACACGGCGTTCGGTCCGGCCTTCGACGCCTTCTGGCATCAATATCTGGGCTTCACGCTGGGCGACAGCGCTTTCCGCATGTCGCTGCAGCATTGGGTGAATGACGGGCTCCTCACCATCTTCTTCCTGGTGGTGGGACTCGAGATCAAACGTGAATTCACCGTCGGTCATCTCGCCAGCCGGCGTTCGGCGGCGCTGCCCATTGCCGGCGCCATCGGCGGCATGGTGTTCCCGGCGCTCTTTTATCTGGCGGTCCTTCCCACCGGCCCCTGGGCGCATGGCTGGGGCGTGCCGATGGCGACCGACACCGCTTTCGCCATCGCCATCATCGTGATGATGGGCACGCGCGTCCCGGTGGAATTGCGCATCTTCCTCACCGCCGCGGCCATCGTCGACGATATCGGCGCCATCATCGTCGTCGCGCTATTTTATTCGGGCGAGCTGAACTTCTATTATCTCGTCGTCGCGCTCGTCCTGACCGCCGCCCTCGCGGCTCTCAACCGCGCCCATATCTATCGGGTGTCGCCTTATGTGGTCCTAGGGATCGCGCTCTGGGCCTGCGTCTATGCCGGCGGACTCCATGCCACGCTGGCGGGCGTCATCCTGGCGCTGTTCATCCCGACGCGCCAGCCCGCCAATCTGACCGCGCTCATGGTGCAGGCCAACACCATCATCACCGCCGAGGCCGCCCATAGCGGCGAGGTGCTGCGCCACGGCCCGTCACTGCCGGCCATGCGCGCCCTCGATGCCATCCATGACCGTCTCGAATCGCCGGCCGATCGTCTGCTGCGCCATGCCGGCGCGCGGTCGAGCTATCTGGTGCTGCCGCTGTTCGCGCTCGCCAATGCCGGCGTCGTCCTGAGCGCCGATGTCCTGAGCGGACGCGAGATGCTGGTCGCCGCCATCATCGCGGGCCTCGTCGCCGGCAAACCTTTGGGCATGCTGGCCGCCACCGCGCTCGCGGTGCGGCTCGGCATCGCGGTGAAGCCCGCCGAATATTCCTGGGTCCAGCTCCTGGGCGCCGGCTGCCTTGCCGGCATCGGCTTCACCATGTCGTTGTTCATCGCCGGCCAGGCTTTTCTCGATCCACAGGATTTCGCCGCCGCCAAGATCGCCGTCTTCGCCGCCTCGATCGTCTCCGCGGTGATCGGTGCGGCCATCTTGTGGTTCGCCAAGAACGGACGGAGCGAAAACGCCTCTCCCGACGGGTGAGGGCGAAGACATGTAAGCAAGGGGCCAAACATGACCGAAGACACTGAAGTCTCGCGTAAAGTATGGGCCGGACGTATCATCACGGGCCTTGTCGTCGCCTATCTGTTGTTCGACAGCATTCTGCGCGTGCTGAAGCTCGACGCCGCGGTCGGCGGCTTCGAGCGCCTGGGTTATCCCGAAAGCCTGGTCGTCCCCGTCGGCCTCGTTGAGCTCGCCGGCGTCATCCTTTACGTGTTTCCGCGCAGTGCGGTGCTGGGCGCCATCCTCCTGACCGGCCATCTCGGCGGCGCCACCGCCGCCATCCTGCGTCTGGAGAATCCCTGGTTCCTGTTGCCCGTCGGCCTGGGCGCGCTGCTCTGGGGCGGGCTTTATCTGCGCGACGACAAGGTGAACGCGCTTTTTCCGTTGCGGCGTTAGCCGCCAATTTCCCTTCGCCCGTTGCGAAGCAATGGGAGAAGGTGGCCGAGGGCCGGATGAGGGCTCTTTTTTCTCGGGTGCCGACCGCTCTTGACGCCGGCCCCGCCTTGGCCTCCAGAATGCTGTCGTCGGGGGTAGGGCATCTGTGATGGATGGGGACGACACGTGCGCGCGATATTCTGGATTTTATGGTCCGTAAACGCGGCACTCGCCGCCATCGTGGTCTTTTTCTTCCTCGCCGGCGTCGGTGACGGCTCGGTTTCGTCCTTCAATATCGGCCTGTGGCTGGGCATTCTCGCGGCGGGTTTCATCATCCTGGCCGGAAGCCTCTTTTTGCGCGGCAGGGGACATGCGGTCCTCGCTTTGCTGATGGTCATCCCGGCCGCCGCGGCGGGACTCCTCTATGCGTTGTTCATCATCCTCATCATCGTCTCCGGTGAGCGCTGGAACTGACTCCACATCGAAGGCTCAGGAAGGCTGCTGCTGCGTCGTGCAGTGAATGCCGCCGCCGCCGGCGGCGATCCCGTCGATATCGAGCTGGATGATCTCCCGGTTCGGAAACAGGTCCTTCAGGATGTCGCGGCTGTTGCGGTCGGTCTTGCGGTCACCGAATTCCGGCGCGATGACGGCGCCGTTGCAGACATAGAAATTGATATAGCCGGCGGCGAACTCGTTGTTCTCGTAAGCGCTGCGGATCGTCGAGGGTCCTTCCATCACCACGATCCGCAATTTCTGCCCCTTGGCGTCGGTGGCCGTCTTCAGAATTTCGAGATGCCGCTTGGTGACGGCGTGATCATAGGATTGCGGATCGGTGTCGAGCCCGGCCACCACCACGCCCGGGCTGGCGAAGCGCGCATAGAAGTCGGTGTGCCCGTCGGTGATGTCCTTGCCGGCGATGCCCGGCAGCCAGATGATCTTGTCGAGGCCGAGCAGGCGGTGCAGCTCCTCTTCGCACTGCGCCTTGCTCACGCCCGGATTGCGGTTGGCGTTGAGCACGCAGCTTTCGGTGATGATGGCGGTTCCTTCACCATCCACCTCGATGCCGCCGCCTTCGAGCACCAGGCGCGTCGTGAAGGGAGGTATTGCGGTCTCGTGGGCGACGAAGCCCGCCACTTCGGCATCGCGTGTATGCTCCTGCTTGTCGCCCCAGCCGTTGAAGTTGAAGTCGACCGCGCCGAACTGTCCCGTCTCGCTTTTGACGAAGACCGGCCCCGTATCGCGCATCCACAGATCATCGATCGGCTGCGTCACCAGGCTGACGGTCGGGCCGCACAAGCGCGCCGCGATGTCATGGTCTTTTTCGCGCACCAGCATCTTCACCGGCTCATGCGCTGCGATCGCTTTGGCGATGAGGGCCAGATTGTCCCGGACCACCGGCAGCAATTGCTTGCCCCAGATGCCGGCGCTCGGGCCGAAAGCCATCCAGGTGGCGGCATGCGGAGCGCCTTCATCGGGCATGCGCCAGCCGGTGTCTTCAGCACCTGCCGTTCCGTTCGTGGCGCCCGACAGCATCGCGAAAGCACCTCCGGAAGCCAGGAGTTTACGCCGCGAAAAGCCGCGCCCCGTCATGACGATCTCCTCTGACTAGGACTATCGGCATAGCATCAACTTGAGATTGTGAATAAGAAAATTCTTATCGCTCATGTCACAGCGCCCGTGCCGGCCTCGTCTTGTCTTCGAAACCCCTTCGGAACGGAGACGACAATGACATCGAACGGAGAGATCCTGGTCATCGGCAGCGGCTTTGCCGGCTTCTGGGCGGCGGTCGCGGCGAAGCGCTTCGCCGGCGCCCAGGCGGATGTGACGCTGATATCGCCGGAGCCCGTCTTGCAGATCAGGCCGCGGCTTTATGAAGCCAGCCCCGAAACACTTGGCGTCGATCTGCTGCCGCTGCTCGACAAGGTTGCCGTCGATTTCACGCAAGGCAAGGCGGCCGGGCTCGACCCGGAAGCGAAGACCGTATCTCTCGCCGATGGCGGGGAGCTTTCCTATGACCGCCTGATCGTCGCGACGGGCAGCCGCATGCGCCGGCCGCCGGTGCCGGGCGCCGAGACGGCCTATTCGGTCGATACCCAGGCCGAGGCGATCGCCCTCGACATACGCTTGGCCGAAATCGCGCGAAAGGGGACCGCACCCACCATCGCCGTAGTCGGCGCGGGCTTCACCGGCATCGAGCTGGTGCTGGAATTGCGTGACCGGCTCCTGGCCCATGGCGGTGCTGAAGCCGCCGAGCGGGCCCGAATCGTGCTCATCGACCGGGCCGATGTCGTGGGACCCGAACTCGGCCCCGGACCGCGGCCGGTAATAGAGAGCGCGCTCAGCGAGGCGCGGGTTGAACTGCAACTGGGCGCTCGGATATCCGAATTGGCGAGGGATCGTGTCTCCTTCGCCGACGGCAGCTCGCTCGCGGTCGATGCCGTGGCGCTGGCGACCGGCATGGCTGCGGCACCCTTCACGGCGCAGATCCCCGGCGAGCGTGATCGCCTCGGCCGCATTCTCGTCGATGCGGCTCTACGTGCCCCCGACGCACCCGAAATCTTCGTTGCCGGCGATGCCGCCGCGGCCGATACGGGCGACGGCCACAAGGCGCTGCAATCCTGCCAGCATGCCGGCCAGCTTGGCCGTGTGGCCGGCGAAAATGCGGCGCGCGATCTCTTGGGCGAAGCGTCCGTGCCTTACAAGCAGCTGCGCTATCTCACCTGCCTCGATCTCGGCCGCTCCGGCGCGGTGGTGACGAAAGGCTGGGACCGGCGCATCGAACGGATCGGCGCCGAGGGCAAGGCGTTGAAGCGGTTCATCAACACCAAGCTCATCTATCCCCCCGTCGGCGGCAGTGTCGAAGCCTTGTTCGCCGGCTCCAATGCCGCGCTCATCGAAAGCTTCGATCTCCTGGCGGTCGAGGCGGCCTGATCAGCACACCGATCGGAAGCGCTCGATGCAGGTTTTCAGAACTTCCTGCGGCGGGCGCTTCCACCAATTCTGCGCCTACAAATCCAGATAGCAGGGTTTGAGTAATGTCACCTTTGGATCAGGCTTCCATGGCTGTTCATCACCTCGGCGCATCAAGACGCAACACGGGAGGTCATTCGTCCATATCTCGCTCGCACCAGTGTTGATAGGTGTTTCCACGTTGGTCGTCGACGATATGTGTCTGGATACCTTTGCTTTGTACCGCATCAAGCGTTTCGCGTAGACCCGCGACGCGGTTCCGCCTCTCGATTGTTGTGGCAAGGGCCACAGCCAGACCGTCAAAAGCGAGAATCTCGTCGTGATAATTGTGAGCTGAGCCATGATGGGGCAGTGTCAATACACCTACATGGGAGGTATACGGCGTAAAGTGATTCAACCAGGGGTCGCGTCGTTTCTGTTGCTTGAGCGTTGAATCGCCCGTCCCGAGCCACCCAACAGATCTCTCCCGACTATAAGCGCTGTATGTGCCCGGCGACCAACGCCATTGATGATTTCTATCGCTGTGCACGCAGTATGGGCCGGAATACAGCGACATTGACAGAGCATTGTGTCCACGTCCGAAGTGTTCATGGTAAAGTTCCAGAAGTGTTTCAGTTTTGTCGGGGTGCGTTAGATGATCGAGGAGCGCTCTGGCAATGCTGATCTCGTGGCCTCTTGTTAGCCCCAGTGCCTTTCTGACGGCGCGTTGAAAGTGGGAGCGAATGATCTGCTCAACTGGATGTACATAGGGAAGCAGAATCCAATCGCCGTCGCGCCACGGCGAGCGACTTTCGCTGCGCCATTGGAGCTGGAAGAATGATCCTGCCCCCGCGAGAATAGCCTCGTCATTCAAGAGTGGTTGCGCCTCATTCGCTATCTTCAGTCCACTCGGCGCACTCTCCCTTGGCTTACGAAGATAGGGGGCAAGGCGAGCGCGCGGGGTCTTCTCCATGTGCTCCATTGTGGAGTGTCGACCGCCATCGTCAATTGGTCCGTCAGGTTCTTCGGGCGCTATGGGGCGCGGAGTATCGCCGTTATCCGCTTCGATGAAGATGACGTTCTTTGTGCCGCGGTTCAGCCACCAGCGAACCGGATTCGCCAGGTATTCGCGCGCCGATGACGAGGCGGAACCTGAATCCATATCGGCAAGGAAGAAAATAAGCCGGTCGAATATGTCGAGATACGGCACCACAGCGGTCGTCACTGGTGCCAAGGCCTGCAGACGTTCGATCCCGTTGATGTGGTCGGAATGAAGGTGAGAAACGAAGAGAATGTCGGTACGCCCGTTACTGGTCGATCGATGCGAGTTCAAAGCATGCTTGAGTGCTTCTCCGCTCTCGGATCCGCAGTCATAGACATAATGAAAACTGTTGACTTTAAAGTCGGCAGGCAGCGACGCAAGGACATCAATGTGACCGGCATGAAATCCACCGTGCCCAACGGCATGCTGAATGCGATATATGCGCGTTGTTAACATGACCGGCCCCGGAGTCGCGTTACTGTCTTCATCATGTTGCCAGTCTAAACGTCTCGAAAATCGCGCCATGCTGACGTTAGGATACAGTCCGAAACCGTTCGACGCAAGTTTTCAACACTTCCTGCGGCGGGCGTTTCCACCAGTCCTGCGCCGAGAAGATCTCCACTTCGCATAAGCCCTGATAGCCGGCAGCTTCGACCGCCTGGCGGATAGCCTTCAGATCGGCGACGCCGTCGCCCATCATGCCGCGGTCGAGTAGCACATCGCGCGTCTCGGCCAGCCAGTCGCAGAGATGATAACCGAGAATGCGGTTGCCGGCACGTTTGAGCTCCGCCGCCAGGCTCCTATCCCACCAGACATGATAGACATCGACGGCGATGCCGACGGCGGGATGATTGATCCGCTCGCAAAGATCATTGGCGTCCTTCAACGTGACGAGGCAGGAGCGGTCGCCGCCATAGACAGGATGCAAAGGCTCGAGCGCCAGCTTGACCTTGCGGGCCGCTGCGAGGGGCGCCATCCGCACGACGATCTCCGCCACGCGATCAAGGCTGTGGCCGAGGCCTTTGGTGCCGGGCTCGACACCACCCACCACAATGGTCAGCACCTCGGCGCCGAGACCCGCCGCCATGTCGATCGAGGCTTCGAAGTCGTCGAGCATTGCTTGCTCAGGTTTCGGCGCCAGCGGGCCGGTGAGGAAGGGCGTGCGGCAGAGGCCCGCGACATTCAGGCCGGTTTTGCGCGCATGGTCACCGATCTCGATCGCGCGTTTGCCGATCTCGCGCCGCCAGAACACGACGCCGCCAAGACCCAGCTCGGCGCAGGCATCAATGATCCGCTCCGGCGTCCAGCCGGCGCCATGCCCGTCGATATTATGGCCGAGAGTCGCCGTATTGAGCGCCAGCGCCGAATGGTCGTGGCTGAAATCGCGCATCTAGACTCCGTAAAGGGTAAGCAGCGACTTCATCCGCCGCACCGCGAGATCGGGATCGCGCAGCAGGCCACATCCATCCGCCAGCCGGAAGACTGCGGTGAAATAGGGCAGAGGGCGCATCGCCTGGGCGCCGTTCAGCATGATGAAATGATCCTGGAAACCATTGAGCCAGGCGAGGAAAACAACGCCCGTCTTGTAATGCTGCGTCGGCGCCCGGAAGATCAGGCGCGCCAGCGGCACCGTCGGGTCAAGCACCGCATGGAATCCTTGTCTGTCGCCGGCAGCGAGCCGCGACATGGCAAAGGCGGCGGCCGGCGCCAGCGGATCGAAGATGCCGAGCAACGCATGCGAGAAACCTTGCGCGTCGCCGGCGATCAGTTCCGGATAGTTGAAGTCATCGCCCGTATACATTTTGACGCCCTGCGGCAGGCGCCGGCGCATGACTATCTCTTTGTCCTTGTCGAGGAGCGAGATCTTGATGCCGTCGACTTTCGCCTGGTTCTCTTCGATGACGGTGAGACAGGTTTCGAGCGTCTTGTCGAAATCATCGCTGCCCCAATAGCCGGCAAGGGCGGGATCAAACATGTCGCCCAGCCAATGCAGGATGACGGGCTGATCGCATCGTGCCAGCGCGTCACGATAGATGGTGAGATAATCCTCACGTGACCGCGCCACTTTGGCCAGCGCCCGCGACGCCATAAGGATGATGCGCCCGCCGGCTTTCTGGATCGCGTCGATCTGCTCGAAATAGGCCCGGCGGATATCGTCGAGCGACTGCGCGTCGTTCGGGATCAGATGATCGGTCCCGGCGCCGTTGAACACCAGCGCGTCCGGAACTTCCTGCTTGGTGCGGCGGATCAGCTCCAGCGCGCCCTGCCAGTCGAGCCCCATGCCGCGCTGCGCCGTGTCCATCGCTTCGGCGATGCCGAGGCCGAGCCCCACCAGATGCCGGCGGAACGCCATGGTTTTGTCCCAGTCGATCACCGCGCGTCCCGTCGGATCGGACGCGGTGAAGGGATCGGCGACCACATGCGCCGCCGAGAAGACGACGCGGTTGAAGCTGCGATCGAACTTCGCGGTCTCGACCGGCTTGCCGATGAGTGAATAGGCGGAGAGCTTGCCTCTGTCGTCGGGGAGATCGATTTTCATGTCGAAAGTGCCTCTTGAAATATCCTCATGCTGAGGAGCCCGGCGCAGTCGGGCCTCGAAGCATCCAACAGGATAGAGCGAAACTCCTGCACCATACCCTTCGAGGGCCGCTGCGCGGCCACCTCAGGGTGAGGGAATGTGGTGGGCTTCATCGCTCAAAACCTCTGCACCAGCATGCCGGCATCGGCCGATATCACCTGCCCCGTCGTATAGGGAAGGGCGCCTGTCGCCAAGCTCGCCGCGATGCGGCCGACATCCTGCGGCACACCCATGCGCGGCAGAAGCGTCAGGCCTTCTTCCGCGATGCGCCGTTGATAGGTCTCTTTGGCGACGCTCGTCATCGCCGTTTCGATGATGCCGGGCTGGATATCATAGACGGCGATGCCTTCGCTGCCGAGCCTGACCGCGAAGACTTTCGAGATCATCGCGGCGGCTGCCTTGGACGCGCAATATTCGCCGCGCTGCACCGCCACCGCCACCGCATTGGAGGACGACACATTGATCAGGCTGTAGAACCGCCCGTCATTGCGGTCGCGTTTCACCAGGCGCCGCGCGAAGGCCTGGCTCAGGAAGAACATAGCCTTGGCATTGACCGCCATGCAGCGGTCATAACTCGCTTCGCTCACCTCGAGCAGGTCGCCGCGCGCCAGGACCGACACGCCGGCATTGTTGACGAGGGTGGAAAGGGGTCCGATCGCCGCTTCCGCGTCGCCGAGCAGCCGCTCATGACCGGTGATGTCGCCGATATCGGCGACGAGCGTGACGACCTTGCCGCCATGTTTCTCCACAAGCGCCCCCGCCGCCGTCAGTTCCGCATCGGCGGCCGGTCCATTGAGCGCGATGTCGAAACCCGCTTGCGCCAGCGCCTCGGCGATGGCGAGGCCGATGCCGCGGCTCGATCCGGTGATCAGCGCCGCCTGCCGCGCCGTGGTCATGCCGCCGCCCCGTTCTTCAGGAGCTCGCGGGCGATGATGGCGCGCTGGATCTGGTTGGTGCCTTCATAGATCTGGGTGATCTTGGCATCCCGATAGAGCCGCTCCACCTCGAAGCCGCGGATATAGCCGCTGCCGCCGAAGATCTGCACCGCATCGGCCGAGCGTGCCACCGCCATGTCGGAGGCGAACCACTTGGCCATCGAGCAGTAGCGCGTCGCATCCTCACCGGCATCGATCTTGGCGGCGGCGCTGTGCACGAGGAGGCGCGCCGCCTCGACGTCGCGGGCGATGTCGGCGAGCATCCACTGCACGCCCTGGAAATCGGCGATCGCCTTGCCGAACTGCTTGCGCTGCTTGGCGTAATCGAGCGCCGCCTCGAGGCCCGCCTGGCCGATGCCGACAGCGAGCGATGCGATGCCGACGCGGCCCTTGTCGAGCACGCTCATCATCATGTGGAAGCCGCGGCCTTCGTCGCCGAGCAGCGCATCCGCCGGCAGGCGCACATCGCTGAAGGTGAGGGCGCCGACCTGGCTGGCGCGCTGGCCCATCTTGTGCTCCTTGGGCCCGCGCGTGACGCCTTGTCCCTGAAGATCGACGATGAAGATGCTCATGCCGCGATGGCCGGCATCCTTGTCGGTGCGCGCCAGCACAAAGCCGACATCGGCGACCGGCGCATTATGGATCCAGATCTTGCCGCCATTCAGCAGCCAGCCCGTGCCGTCGCGTGTGGCGCTGGTGCGGATGCCCGACACGTCCGTGCCGGCCTCGGGTTCGGTGATGCAATAAGCGCCCTTGATGTCGGAGGAGAGGAGGCCCGCGAGCCAGCGCGCGCGCTGGCCTTGCGTCCCGTGACGCACGAGCAGGGTCGAGAGAAGCTCGACCAGGCCGCATTGATCGGCGACGGAGGCATAGCCGCGCGACAATTCCTCCATCACCAGCGCATAGGTGAGGGTGTCGAAGCCGGGCCCGCCCATCTCTTCCGGCACGCCGATGCCGAACAGCCCCAATTCGCCCATCTGCTTGTAGAGTTCAGCCGGAAACCGCTCCTCGCGGTCGAGCGCCTCGGCCATCGGGCGGATCACCTCATCGGCGAATTGCCGCGCCATGTCCCGGACCTGCATCTGGGTCTCGCTCAGCCGCATGGCCGTCCTCGCTTAATAACCATCTAGTTACTTAATAGAGCGATGCCGGAGTCTTGTCAACGCGCCGCCGTCAGGGTAATGAGTAACTATATGGTTACATAAAGATTGGGAGGAAAAGAGTGAAGGTTTCCGACAAAAAGCGCTTCGGCCGCGCCGGTTTCGACGTCACGGCCTTCTCTTTCGGCACCGCACCGATCGGCAATCTTTTCCGCCCGATCGATGAGGCGACATCCGACGCGATGATCGATCAGTCCTGGGAGGCGGGGGTGCGTTATTTCGATACCGCGCCCTTTTACGGTCATGGGCTTGCCGAGCTCCGCCTCGGCCATGCGCTGCGCTGGAAGAACCGCGCCGACTATATTCTCTCGACCAAGGTCGGCCGCGTGCTCAAACCCGCGCGCCGCGGCGAGATCGACTTCACACCCTGGACCGAAGGCGCCGCCAACCGCCTCGAATTCGATTATTCCTATGACGGCACGATGCGCGCCTTCGAGGATTCGCTCCAGCGCCTGGCGCTCGAGCATGTGGAAATCCTGTTCATCCACGACATCGACAAATTCACCCGCGGGCCCGAGCAGCCGGAAGTGTTCAGGCAAGCCATGGACGGCTGCTGGAAGGCGCTCGAGTCACTGCGCCGCCAGGGCGCCGTCAAGGCGATCGGCGTCGGCGTCAATGAATGGGAAGTCTGCCATGCCGCTTTGCTCGAGCATGATTTCGACTGCTTCCTACTGGCCGGGCGTTACACGCTGCTCGAGCAGGAGGCATTGAACGACTTCCTGCCGCTCTGCGAGAAGCGCGACGTCGCCGTGGTGGTGGGCGGCGGCTTCAATTCCGGCATCCTGGCGACCGGCGCCAAACCCGGTGCCAAGTACAACTATTCATCGGCGCCCGAGCCGGTGATGAAACGCGTCGCCGCGATCGAGGGCGTCTGCAAAGAATTCAACGTGCCGCTGCCGGCCGCGGCTTTGCAATTCGTCGTCGCCCATCCGGCCGTCGCCTCCTTCTGCGCCGGCACACGCACGGGCGAACAGCTCGCCCAGAACCTCGTCTGGTTCGGCACGCCTATTCCGGCCGACTTCTGGTCCGCGTTGAAGAAAAAAGGCCTGTTGCGCGAGGACGCGCCGGTCCCTGCATGACCATATTGTACTTCTTCGAAGACATCGGGATCGGTGATGTCATCGAAACCACATCGCTGACGATCACCACCGATCATATCGACCGCTTCGCCGACCTGACCGGTGACCGCTTCGAGATCCATATGAGCGAAGAGGGGGCGGCGCAGCACGGCTTTCCCAAAAGAGTCGCTCACGGCCTGCTGATCCTGTCGCTGGTCGACGGTTTGAAGAACCAGGCCGATGCACAATTCGCCGCGGTGGCGTCCCTGGGCTGGGAGTGGAAGTTTTCAGCCCCCGTGCTGCCGGGCGATGTCATCAAGGCCCGCATGACGGTGACCGGCAAACGCGAGACCAAGCGGCCCGACCGCGGCATTCTCACCATCCAGTTCGACGTCATGAACCAGGATACGAAGACAGTGCAGTCGGGCGTCAACACGCTGATGGTGCGGAGAAAGGCATAATTTCCCCTCCCCCTTGCGGGGAGGGGTTAGGGGTGGAGGGGCTGGTGGTATTGAAGGAAGCCATACGTCATATACCACCCGACCCTCCCCACAAGGGGGAGGGTAATTCTCACTCCTAAAACTCCGGCTTCTTCTTGTTCCGGAATGCCTCGAGCCCCTTCGCCAGATCGCGCGATCCCGCCGCCAGCTGCCCGGCGATCGCATCGAGCACGCGTTCGCGCTCTTCGCCCTCCGCCGCATTGATCAGCATCTTGGTGAGCTCCGTCGCCTGCGGGCTGCGGTTCAGTAGTTCGTTTGCCACGGAGCGCGCAACCGCGATCCCTTCACCTCTCTCACACACCCGGTCCACCAGCCCCAAGCCCAGCGCCGTGTCCGCGTCGAATACCTCGCCGAACAGCGCCATGCGCCGCACCACTTGCGAGCCGAAACGGCGCACCGTGCGCTGCGTGCCGGACCAGCCGGGAATGATGCCAAGCCCCGTTTCCGGCTGGCCGAAACGCGCATGGCGCTCGGCGATGCGATAGTCGGCGCAGGCGGCGAGCTCAAGCCCGCCGCCGAGACAATCGCCATTGAGGACCGCAATCAACGGTTGCCGCAACCGCGCCAGGGCGTCGAAGACCAGATGCCCCTCGCGCACCCAGAAGCGCCCGAACTCCTCCGGCGTATCGGCCGACCAGGCGGCGATATCGCCGCCGGCCGAAAAGCTCTTATCGCCGGCGCCGGTGAGGATCGCGACCCGCGCCGCCGAATGTTCGATATCGCGGCAGGCCTTGGCGAGGCCCTCGACCATCGCGCGCTCGAGCGCATTACGTTTTGCCGGCCGGTCGAGCGTGATGAGCGCGACGGCGCCTTCGAGTTCGACGCGTACACCGTCCATCACGCGGCTTCCGCCAAACTGAGGCCGAAGCGGTCTTCATGGAAGAGCGAAGCGGCCATGAGCTTCATGTCCTTGGCGACGGCGAGGGGGATCTTTGCCTGCGCGAGGATATCGCGATCGAGATCGACGCCAGGGGCGATCTCGGTGATGACGAGTCCATTGGGCGTGAGCTTCATCACGCAGCGCTCCGTCACATAGGTGATGTCCTGGCCCTGCGCGACGGCGCGGGGACCGGAGAAAGTCACCTGATCGACCTTCTCGACGATCTTGGCGACCTTGCCTTCCTTTTCGATCACCAGCCGGCCATTCGCCACCGACAGCTTGGCGCCGGCATTGAAGTAGCCCGAGAACACGATTTTCCGGGCGCGCGCCGTGATGTCGATAAAGCCGCCGACGCCCGCCGTCACATGTGGACGCACCGCAAGTTTCGACACATTGACAGAGCCCTCGCGGTCGATCTGCAGGAAGGAGAGCAGCGAGGCGTCGAAACCCGCCGCCTGAAAGTAAGTGAACTGATGCGGCGAGGCGACGAAGGCCTCGGCATTGGACGAGCAGCCGAATTTGAAATCGAGCAGCGGCACGCCGCCGACCGCCCCTTGCTCGATCACCCAGGTGACGTCGCCATGCCGGCCTTCCTCGATGAAGATGCGCGGCACATTGGCCGAGATGCCGAAGCCGATATTGACCGCCCAGCCGGATTGGAGCTCGGTCGCGACCCGCCGCGCGATCACCTTGGCGATGTCGAACGCACCGAGCCGGAAAGTCTCGATCGGCCGGAACAGCTGGCCCGATATGGCCGGATCATACTGCGTCGCCGTCGTCTGCAATTGCTCCGGCGCCTCGACGATGTAATCGATGAGCATGCCGGGCACGCGCACATCATGCGGCTTGAGCGAGCCCGAGGCCGCGATGCGTTTTGCCTGCGCGATGACCTTGCCGCCGCAATTATGCGCCGCGAGCGCCAGCTCCATGGCGCCCAGATAAGCGCCTTCCTCCTCGAAGGTGAGATTGCCGCGCTCATCCGCCGTGGTGGCGCGGATGATGGCGATATCGGGCTTGATCGCCGGGAAATAGAGCCAGTCCTCGCCCTCGAAATCCATCCGCCGCACGATCGCCGTGGCGCGCGCCCGCTCGTTCATGGCGCAGCCTTCGAGCGCCGGATCGACGAAAGTGTCGAGACCGACCTTGGTGAGGACGCCCGGCCTTTTGCCCGCCGCCTCGCGCAAGATGTCGAACATGATGCCTGAGGGCACATTGTAAGCGGCAACCTCATTGGCGCCGATCAGGCCCCAGATGGCCGGCGGCTCGGCCGAGGAGGGGCCTGACGGATAGGACCCGCCGATGATCGTGTCGATCATGCCTCTATGCTGCGCCAGATGGTCGATGCCTTTGGTGCCGAACATGTCGCCGGCGGCGATCGGATGGATCATGCAAAGGTTGCGCGGATGGCTTTCGCGGCCGAAACGCTCGCCGAGAGCGGCCAGAACCGCGTCCGGGCAGCACAGGCCGCTCGAGGAATTGACCGCGATCGTGGCGCCGTCCTTGATGAAGGCGACCGCTTCGGCGGCAGTCCTGATCTTCGTCTTCCGTCCCATGCCCACGACACCCTTGCCAAAAAATAAGTAACCAGATAGTTATTTATAGAGACATTCGGCGTCAGGTTCAAGAGGCCCGGAATGGCTGGGAGGAACGAGGATGAGCATCTATTTCCAGAACGGTTTCGAGCGGGTTTTCGGCACTTATCCACTGAAAGGCGAAGAGCTCGCCCATGCGGTGGCGGCGGCGGTGGGTGTCGGCTACCGCGCCTTCGACACGGCGCAGATGTATGGCAACGAGGCCGATCTCGGCACGGCGCTTGCCCGTCTCAAGCTGCCGCGTGAAGAGCTTTGCATCGCCACCAAGGTCCATCCCGACAATTTCCCGAAAGAGCGCTTCATCGCCAGCGTGCGGCAGAGCCTCGAGGACCTGCGGCTCGATTATGCCGATATATTGTTCCTGCATTGGCCGCCGGTTGGCGGCGACATCCGCCCCTCGCTCGAATTGCTGGAAGAGGCGCATCGTCTGGGCCTCGCGAGGAACATCGCCGTGTCGAACTACACCGTGGCGATGATGCGCGAGGCAAAGAAACTCGTCGCGGCGCCGATCGCCTCCAACCAGGTCGAATTCCATCCGTTGCTCGACCAGTCGAAACTGCTGGCCGGCGCCGCCGAGACCGGCATCTCGCTCTCCGCTTATTGCTCGGTGGCGCGCGGCAAGGTCTTCGATTATCCGCTGTTCAAGGAATTGGGCGAAGCTTACGGCCGCTTGCCCGGCCAGATCGTTTTGCGCTGGATCCTGCAGATGGGGGTCGCGGTCAACACCATGTCGACCAAACCCGCCAATATCCACGCCAATTTCGGGGTCATGGATTTCACGCTGTCGAGCATCGACATGGCGCGCATCACGGAGCTGACGAAGACGAACTACCGGATCGTCACGCAGGATCTGGTGAAATGGGCTCCCGCGTGGGATTGAGCGTTCTCCCAGACCCTCACCCTGAGGTGCCCGGCGAAGCCGGGCCTCGAAGGGTGGCAAGCGGCAAGACTTCTGTCACTGGATCATGCTTCGAGGCTCGCTACGCTCGCACCTCAGCATGAGGGTATATGTGGTTGCGCCTACCTATTCCCCCTCACCAGATCCGCCGCCTTCTCACCGATCATGATGGTCGGCGCGTTGGTGTTGGAGCCGATGAGGCTCGGCATCACGGATGAGTCGCAGATGCGTAAAGCTTCGACGCCTTTCACCCGCAACTGCGGATCGACCACGGCTTCAGCATCCGAGCCCATGCGGCAGGTGCCGACCGGGTGATAGGAGGTGCGGCCATATTGGCGGGCATAGGCTTCGAAATCCGCCTGGCTCTTGACCTGCATTCCCGGGAAATGCTCGCGTTTCATGTATTTCGCGAAAGCCGGCTGATGCATCACCTCGCGGCTCATCTTGACGCCTTCGACCGAGATCCTGAGATCGTCCGGCTCGGCGAGGAAATTCGGATCGACCAGCGGCCGGTCGGTGTAATTGCCTGAGCGCAGACGCACGCTGCCGCGGCTCTTCGGCCGCAAATTGTAGCAATTGAGGGTGAGGCCCGAGCCCGACGGCACCGTCGGCACGCCCGCCTCGACGCCGGCGCCGCAGAGGAAATGGAACTGCAGATCGGGCCGCGGGAGATTGCGGTCCGAATACCAGAAGGCGCCGCCTTCGACGACGTTGGAGGCGACCGGCCCCGATTTGAAGAAGAGATATTCGAGCCCCGCCCAGATCATCCAATGCGGCTTGTTGTATTTGTCGAGGCTGTAGGGCCCGCTCAGTTCATAGACGAGATCGATGCCGTAATGGTCAGTAAGATTGCGTCCGACATCCGGCGCATCAGCCGCAACCGTGATGCCGAGCGATTTCAGATGATCGGCCGGCCCGACACCCGACAGCATCATCAGCTTCGGCGAGCCGATGGCGCCCGACGCCACCAGCACCTCGCGTTCGGCGGTGATCGCGGCTTCCGCGCCATTGCTCCAATAGCGCACGCCGGTGGCGCGGCCCTTTTCGATGGCGATGCGCGACACCTGGCAGTCGGTGCGGATGGTGAGGTTCTTGCGATCCTTTATGGGCCTCAAATACGCGACCGCCGCCGAGCAGCGCCGCGCATTGCGGATCGTCGTCTGATAGATGCTGGCGCCCGCCTGCTCGGGGCCGTTGAAGTCGGGGTTGTAGCTCATCCCAAATTGCTGGCAGGCCTGGACGAAGACCTGGCTCATCTTCTGTGGCGCCGCGATATTGGAGACGCCGAGCGGGCCCTCGGTATTGTGCCATTCGCCGGCCAGCGTGTCGTTGCCTTCGGCGCGCAGGAAATAAGGCTGGACGTCCCTGAACGACCAGCCGGCAGCGCCTTCCTTATCGGCCCAGCGGTCATAATCGCTGGCATGTCCTCGCGTGTAGATCTCGGCATTGATAGAGCTGCCGCCGCCGATGACGCGCCCTTGCGCATAGGCGATTTCGCGGTTGTTCGCATGTTTCTGCGGCACCGTGACGAGGCCCCAGGTGAGCGGCCCGGTGGTCATCTTGGCGAAACCCACCGGCATATGGATGTAAGGATTGCTGTCGCGCCCGCCGGCTTCGATCAGCAGCACCCGGCAGTCGGGATCTTCCGTGAGCCGGTTGGCCAGCACGCAGCCCGACGAGCCGCCGCCGACGATGATATAGTCATACGCTTCCGCCATGTCGTCACTTCACCACGAGCAGCTTGCTGCGGTCCAGCGTGATCGCGACGGCGGCGACCAGGATGACGCCGAACACGATCTGCTGGGCGAAGACCGAGACGCCCATGAAGGTCATGCCGATGCGCACCACCTGCACGATGAGGGCGCCGACGAAGGTGCGCCACACCGAGCCGACGCCGCCGGTGATCGCCGTACCGCCGACGATGATCGCGGCGATGGCGGGCAGCAGGAACTCATTGGCGAGTGTCGGCGAGCCCGAGCCGAGCCGCGCCGCCATGACGACGCCGGCCAGCGCCGCCATCGTGCCCGACAAGACATAAGCGGCGATCTTGATGCGGTCGACATTGATGCCCGACGCGATGACCGCCTGTTCCTGGGCGCCGATGCCGCGGATCAGCCGGCCGAACGGCGTGAGCTGCAGGAGCACACTCAACACCACCATGGCCACGACGCCGACCCAGATCTCATTCGGGATGCCGAGCGTGTCGCCGACCGCCCAGGACAGATAGCTGGCCGAGAGATCCGGTGGGATATTGATCGAGCGTGTGTCGGAGAACCAGTAGCCGGCCGACAGCACGACGCCGCTGACCGCCAGCGTGGCGATGAAGGAGGGGATGCGCAGCCGCGTCGAGACGAGGCTGCCGGCGAGGCCCGCCACGGCGCCGCCCAGGACCGCGAGCGGTATGGTCCACATGCCGAACCGGCCGAGATAGGCGGCGAGGATGCAGCTCGCCATCGACGCCACCGCCTGGATCGACAGGTCGATGCCGCCGATCATGATGACGAGCGTGACGCCGGACGCCATCAGGAACAGGGTCATCGTGTCGGCGGTCACGGTGAGAAAATTGCCGACCGAGAAGAAGCTCGGATCATAGGTGCCGACCAGCAGCACCAGCACGATCAGGAAGACGATCGGCAGATAGGTGTGGAGGCGTTCCTTCCATTCCTTGCTCATGACGTCACACCATATGCTGCACGAGATCGATCTGGGTGGGTTTGCCGCCGGGCGGCGCCTCGAAGCTGGCGGTCACCTCGCCGTCGCGCATCACCAGGATGCGGCTCGACAGGCCGATGACTTCCTCGAGCGTGTCGCCGAGCAGGATGACGGCGAGGCCTTCGCTCGTCATGTCGCGCACCAACTCGTAGACGTCCTCCTTGGCGCCGACATCGATGCCGCGCGTCGGATGGTCGAGGATCAGCACCTTGACGCCGGCGATGCGCCATTTGGCCAGCACCACTTTCTGCTGGTTGCCGCCCGACAGCCCGCCGGTCATCGCATGGGGCGAGGGCGTCTTGATCTTGAGTCGGTCGATCCAGCTTTTCGCCTGCGCCGTCTCGGCGCCGAAATTAAGCAGACCCTTGGCGACGAATTTCGGAAGGGCGGCGAGCGTCATGTTTTCGGCGACGCTGAATTGCGCGACGAGGCCCTCGACCTTGCGCTCGGCCGGCACCAGGCCGACGCCCTGCGCCGTCGCCTGCGGTACCGAGGCGAAGCGGGCGCGCTGGCCATTGACCTCGAGCGTGCCGGTATCGGACTTAGTGTGTCCGGCGAGGCAGCGGGCGAGATCCTCGCGCCCCGAGCCGATGACGCCGGCAATGCCCAGCACCTCGCCGGCGCGCAAGGCGAAGCTCACATTCCGGAATGCGCCGGCTTTGCTCAAGTTACGGGCCTCGATCAGCACCTTGTCGGAGCACGCCGTCTGGCGCGCCTCGCGGTAATATTCCGTGTGGAGCTGGCGGCCGACCATATGCTGGTGCATGTCCTTTTCGGTGACATCTTTGCCGTCGAACTCCTTCACTACTTTGCCGTCACGCATCACATAGACGCGGTCGGAAACGGCGAGCACCTCGTCGAGCCGGTGCGAGATGAAGGCGATCGAGGCGCGTTTCTTGAGATCGGCGATGATGGCGAAGAGAAGCTCGACCTCCTTGCGCTCCAGCACTGAGGTCGGCTCGTCGAGCAGGATCGTGATGTTGCCGGTGATGCGGCTGTCGAGCGACAGCGCCTTGGCGATCTCGACCATCTGCCGGTCGGCGAAGGAGAGTTTCACGCAAGCGGTGCCCGGATGAATGTCGAGATGGACCTTCTTGAGCTCGACCGCCGCCGCCTCGTTCATGCGCGCCTTGGAGACGAGGCCGAAGCGCAGGAATTCCTCCTCACGGCCGAGAAAGATATTCTGCGCCACGGTGAGCGACGGCAGGATCGTCTGCTCCTGGAACACCATGGCGATGCCGGTGTCGAAGGCCTGGCGCGGCGAGGCCAGTTTGACCGGGCGTCCGTCGACCAGCAGTTCGCCTTCATCCGGCTGATAGATGCCGTTCAAAACTTTGAGGAGCGAGGTCTTGCCGGCGCCGTTCTCGCCGATGAGGCCCACCACTTCATTGCGCTTGATGGTGAAGGAGACATTGTCGAGCGCCTTGACGCCCGGAAACGACTTCGAGACGCCACGGACTTCGAGCGCCGGGATGGAGGAGGGCGCGTTCATTTGACCACCGAAAGGCGCGAGCGGTCGAGTGCCAGCGCCACGGCCGCGATGATGAGCAGGCCCTGCACGCCCTGCTGCACATAGGGCTCGATGCCCATCAGCACCATGCCATTGGCGAGCACCACGACGATGAAGACGCCGATGATCGAATTGACCACCGAGCCGACGCCGCCCGACAGCGCCGTGCCGCCGACGACGACGGCGGTGATGGTGGTGAAGAGCCGGCCTTGCGCGATGAGCGCATGGCCTTGCCCGAACTGCGCCGCCGCCAGCACGCCGCCCAGGCCATAGAACAGGCCGGCAAGGGCGAAGACGAGAATGCGAGTCTTTTCGACCGGAATGCCGGCGAAGCGCGCCGTCACCTCATCGGTGCCGATGGCATAGATCCAGGCGCCGATGCGGGTGCGCTGCTGGATGGTGAGCGCCACCAGAAAGGCGGCGAGCGCGATCCAGACCGCCATCGGGATGCCGAAGACGCGCCCGAGCGAGAGATAGCGGAAGGTCGGATCGGCGATGCGTACCGTGAGACCGCCGAGGATCGCGGTGGCGATGCCGAGCCCGGCGAAGCCGATGCCGAGCGTCGTCATGAAGGAGGGCGTCTTGAGCTTCACATGCACGACGCCATTGACCAGGCCCATGAGGCCGCCGATCGCCATGGCGACCGGCACCGCGAACAGCCCGAGCTTGTACGCTGTGATGTCATTGGCGACGAGCAGGCTCGCGATGACGGCGGTCAGCGCCACGATACCCTCGACCGAGAGGTCGATCGAGCCCATCAGGATGATGAAGGTGGCGCCCATGCACAACACGACCGGGATCGCCGCCGAATTGAGCAGGCGGATGAAATTGCCGGTGCTGAGGAAGTTCGGATTGAACAGGCCGATGAGGATGCACAGCGCGATCAACACCGCCAGCGGCGCCCAGCGGCGCCACTGATCGAGATAAGAGAACGATGTCGCCTTGCGCGTCTGCATGATGTCAGGCGTTCCCGTGTGGGCCAGCGCATCGGACCGAAAAGTGCGAAGCGGTTTTCGGAAAATCCGATGCGCAACAAATAACTCCAGCATAGCCACGCAACATTACTCCCATATTTCTCCCTCCCCCTTGCGGGGAGGGTGGCTCTCCCGGCCTCGGGCCGGGAGAGACGGGTGGGGGTCGGGTGGTCGTGCCGATCAGCTCCTATACTGCACTTGTCCCGTCGCCTTGCCCCACAGATCGTTGAAATCGGTCTTGGGCGGATTGGCCTTGTAGGCGGCGACCGTGTCCTTCGTCACGATCACGCCGGTGCCGTAGAATTCGCGATGCTCCTTCGGCTCCTTGGTGATGTCGATCTTGCCGGTCACATGCGCATAGGGGATGGCGAGGCCCATGGCGCCGGTCCACATCGGGTCCCAGGCGACGGTGCCGGCGAATTCGCCCGCTTCGACCGCGGTGAGCGCCGCGTCGATGCCGTCGATGCCGACCACCGGCACTTTGCCGGCGAGACCGTTCTGGCGCAGCGCCTCGAGCGCGCCCATGCCCATGCCGTCATTGGCGGCGAACACGCCTTTGATCTCATCGCCGAAGCGGGTGATCCAGGCCTGCGTGATGTCGAAGGCTTTCTGCTCGTTCCAGTCGGCCGGCTGGAAGTCGAGCAGCTTCACCTTGCCGTTGGTCTTGGCGATCGCATTGTCGAGCCCGAGCTTGCGTTCGATCGCCGGCACATTGGAGAGGATGCCGCCGAGCGCCACGATGCCGCCTTCGCCGCCGAAGGCCCCGAACAGGGCGTTGGCGATGGCTTCCGCATTGGGCACGCCGTCGAAGGACATATGCGCCACATAATTCGGGTCGAAGTCCCAGGGATGCAGATCGTCCGGCTTGTTCCACTGGGTGACGACGAAGCCGCCGGCCTTCTTCACTTCCTCGACGATGACGCGGGCATCGGGCGAGTCGTTCGGATCGACATTGACGATGAGCTTGCCGCCGGTGCGCTGTAAGAGCGCCTTGATGTCGGAGACGCCTTTCTCGGAATTGCCTTCCGTCACCAGCATCTCATATTTGGCACCGATCGACTTGGCGAATTCCTCGCCGCCCTTGGCGAAGGTCGCGTGATAGGGATTGGCGAGCGAGCGCATCGAATTGGCGAGCGTCCAGGTGGTCTCCTGGGCGATGGCGGGCATGGGGAATGTGCCGCCGAGAAGGCCGGCGCCCGAAAGCCCGGCGAGACCCTTCAGCATCGAGCGGCGGTTGAGTTGCGTATACGTACGCGCGGCAGTCTTGCTCTGCATGGTTCCTCCCAATGAGTGAATGCGTTTGTTGTTTTATGCACTAACTGGTTACTTCGTTAGTGGATTTCCGCCGGCGTTTCAAGAGGGAGAATCTTTACGCATTCATCCAAAGCGTCGGCCGCAATCGTCTTGCTTCGGCTAAGAGATTGAAATAGTTGCGAGATGGCGGCGCGACGGGGAATCGGGCGGCCCTGGACAAATGCCCGTTCCTATGTAACTATTTAGTTATTTAGCGGGAGACGGCGATGGCGAGATCTATGGCGGCTAAAGACGGAGAGGCGCCGCGCACCCGCGATGCCGAGGCGACCCAGAAGCGTATTCTCGCCGCCGCCAAGCGCGAATTCTCGCGCCTGGGCCTTGGCGGTGCGCGCGTCGACGACATCGCCGAGAAGGCCAATGCCAACAAGCGCATGATCTATCATTATTTCGGCAGCAAGGAGGACCTGTTCAAGAAGGTCCTCGAGGATGCCTATCAGGACATCCGCGCCGCCGAGTCGAAGCTCGATCTCAAAGGCCTGCCGGCCGAGACGGCGCTCGAGAAGCTGGTGCGCTTCACCTGGAAATATTATCTCGACCATCCGGAATTCCTCACCCTCGTCAACAGCGAGAACCTGCACAAGGCGCGGCATCTGAAGTCGTCGCAGAATATCGAGGCGATCAACCGGCCGCTCCACAATATGGTGCAGGACATATTGGACCGCGGCGTGCGCGAGGGCGTGTTCCGCTCAGGGCTGGACGAGATGCAGCTCAATGTGACCATCGCCGCGGTGAGCTATTATTACTTCACCAACCGCTTCACCGGCGCCGTCGTCTACAAGCGCGACTTCATGACGGAAGAGGCGTTGCGGGCCCGCATCGATTTCAATGTCGATACGATATTGAGGCTGGTGAGAGTCTAACCCTCGCCCGGCTTTCAGCGGGGAGAGGGTAGGGGCCCGCCGCAAAGCGGCGGGAAGGGTGAGGGGCATCCCTGTTATCTCTTCTTCTGCCGCACCGCCCGCAATACCACCGCTGCACCAAGAGACCTGTAGCCCCTCACCCTCCCATTGCTCCGCAATGGGCCCCTCCCTCGCCCCGCTTCGCGGGGCGAGGGGAGCGCCCCATTTGTGTCGCAGTTTCGGGCGACTCTTGCCGCCGGAGGGAGTCGTCTGCGCGAGCAGGCGATATGCGACATGGGTGGAGGATCAACGCGCTGACCGTCAGTATGGCCGGCAGGCTGCGCCGTCTCCGTCTGGGGATCGGTGCTTTCATCATCGCTGCAGTCGCGGCGGGCCTCAATGTGCCCGCGGCCGATGCCGCGCCCTTCGCAGCCTGCGTCAAGGATCTGCGCGCCGCGGCCCTCAAGGCCGGCGTCAAGGCTGATGTCGTCGAGGCCGCCTTCCGTGACATGACTTTCGACGAGCGGGTCTTACGGTTCCAGCGCAGCCAGCCCGAATATCGCCTGGCGATCTGGGACTACATGGCCTTCCTCGTCGATGAGGCACGTATCGCCGACGGCAAGAAGATGTTTTCGGTCGAGGCGAAGTCGCTCGCCGCCATCGAGAAGGCCTATGGCGTCGACCGTTATATTCTCCTCGGCCTGTGGGGTGTCGAAAGCGATTACGGCCGGCTCGAAGGCGATTTCTTCCTGCCGCGCGCGCTGGCGAGCTTGGCTTGCGCCGGTAAACGGCCAGGACTGTTCCGCTCCGAGCTCATCCATGCGCTGAAGATCGTCGCCGCCGGCGATGTGAAGCTTACAGATTTCACCGGCTCCTGGGCCGGCGCCTTCGGCCACACGCAGTTCATGCCCTCGACCTATCGCAGACTCGCCGTCGATTTCGACCGCGACGGCCGCAAGGACACGATCAACTCCATTCCCGACGCGCTCGCCTCCGCCGCCAATTATCTGAAACGCTCCGGCTGGCGGCCGGGCCAGCCCTGGGGTTTCGAGGTGAAGCTGCCCGCTTCCTATAAAGGACCGGCCGGGCGCAAGCAGAAGGCCGCCATTTCCGTCTGGGCCAAACGCGGTTTGACGCGTGCCGACGGTTCGCCGCTGCCCAAATCGGGCTCATATGGATTGCTCAAGCCGGCGGGCAAGAACGGGCCGGCCTTTCTGGTGACGCGCAATTTCGATGCGCTCTATTCCTACAATGCCGCCGAATCTTATGCGCTCGCCATCGCCCATCTCTCCGACCGGCTGCGCGGCAAGGGCAAGTTCGTGAAAGCCTGGCCCACCGATGATCCGGGCCTGTCGCGCGCCGAGCGCAAGCGTCTGCAGGAATTGCTGATCGCGCGCGGGCTTTATAAGGGCGAGGCCGATGGACGGATGGGCCCGCTCACCGCGGAGGCGATCCGTGCGGCGGAGAAGCAGGCGGGCTTGAAGCCGACGGGACGCCCGGGCGCGCGAATTCTGAGGGCCTTGAGCGACGGCTGAGCGGAACCCGGCTTGATATCAAATACCAAGCCGGGGAGGGCGTGTGTTTCGGTTACGCCACATGCGTTTCGACGTCGATATTGCCATGCGTCGCCTTGGAATAGGGGCAGATGTTATGCGCCGCATCGGCGAGTTCACGCACGGTTTCCTTGTCGACGCCGGCGATGCTCACATCGAAGCGCGCTCTCAGGAAAAAGCCCTTGGGCCCATCATGGAAAAGCTTGATCTCGGCATCGACCTCGGGTGCGCTGGCGAGCTTGATCTTGCGCTGGCCGGCGGCGAGCTCGATGGCGCCCAGATAGCAGGCTGACCAGGCGGCGGCGAAATGGTTCTCGGCGGCCGGATGCGGCTCGGGAAGCTGGATGTCGAGGCTGCCGTCGACGCTCTTCGAAGCGCCATTGTGGCCGCCGATCGTGTGGGTTTTGCCAGCGAAATAAAGTTTCTCGGTCATGGACGTGTTCCTTTCGGGCTTGAATATCGAGTCCGATTTAATCGGATGCGATGTAAATAGAGAGGGCCGGAATGAATGTCAAGCCCTTCCGATTTAATCGGATGCGATTTATATAAGAGGGGACCCTTTTACCCCTGGAGACCTCATGTCCACGCCCATCAAAGCCCCGAGCGACAGCCGTAAGCTCCCGAAATTCCTGTGTTTTGCGGTCTATTCGGCCAATCTGGCCTTCGGCCGGGTCTATAAGCCGGTCCTCGATCAGCTGGGCCTGACCTATACTCAATATATAGCACTGGTGGCCCTGGGGGATGAGGACGACCAGACGGTCGGTGCCTTGGGCGACAAGCTGTTCCTCGAATCCAATACCCTGACCCCCATCCTCAAGAAGCTGGAAGTCTCCGGTTATGTCGAGCGCCGCCGCGACCCCGCCGATGAGCGCCAGGTCCGTGTCTGCCTGACCGAAGCCGGCCGCCATCTGCTCCAGCGCTTCGACAAGGAGATCGGCCCGCTGCTGATCCAGGCCACCGGCCTCGGCGACGACTTCCCGAAAGTGCAGGAAGAGGTGGTCGAGCTCAGGGATAATTTATTGAGATCGCTCGACGCAGAGAAATGAACCGCCAGTACGTCTCTCAGTATCCCTCACGCTGAGGTGCCCGCCGAAGGCGGGCCTCGAAGCGTCGATCAGGACAGAGCAACCCTGCTGCACGAGGCCCTTCGAGGCTCGCTGCGCTCGCACCTCAGGGCGAGGGCCGTTCTCAGCCTCTCCCATCTCCCCTGATCACCTCGAGAAACGCCTCGCCATAACGCGCCAGCTTGACCGCGCCGGTGCCTGGCACGCTCGCCAGCTCGGTGAGTGAGCGCGGCTGGCGCGCCGCCATTTCGAGCAGCGTCTTGTCGTGGAAGATCACGTATGGCGGCACATTCTGCGCCTTGGCGAGCTCGAGCCGTCTTTGCCGCAGCCGGTCGAACAGCGCCTGGTCATGTGCGTCGAGAGCGGGGCCGGCGGCACGCGCCGCCTTGCGTGTCGACTTCGCTTTCTTCGGCACGCGCAAAGCGAGCGCCGGCTTCTCGCGCAAGAACTGCCGGCCCTCGCTCGAGATGAAGAGGCCGCCATGGCCCATCACATCGACGGTGACGAGCCCATGCGCCACCATCTGGCGGATGATCGAGCGCCAGGCATTGCGGTCATGTTCCTTGCCGACGCCGAATACCGTGAGACGGTCATGACCGAGATTGGTGATGCGTTCATCCGTCTCGCCGAGCAGCACCGAGATGACATGCAGCTGGCCGAACCGTTCGCCGGTGCGATAGATCGCCGATAAAAGCTTTTGCGCCGTGATGGCGCCGTCGAAAGTTTCCGGCGGGTCGAGGCAGACATCGCAATTGCCGCAGGGTTTCGCCTCATCGCCGAAATAGCGCAACAGCACCTGCCGCCGGCACTGGCTCGATTCCGCGAAGCCCAGAAGTGCGTCGAGCTTGCGCCGCTCCATGCGTTTTCTTTCGTCCGGCGCTTCCGACCCATCGATGAAGCGGCGCCGGAGCGCGATATCCTCGGCGCCATAAAGCATCAGCGCTTCCGCCGGCAGCCCGTCGCGTCCGGCGCGGCCGGTTTCCTGGTAATAGGCCTCGATGCTGGACGGCAAATCGCGATGCAGCACGAAACGCACATCCGGCTTGTCGATGCCCATGCCGAAGGCGATGGTCGCCACCATGATGAGGCCTTGCTCGAGCTGGAAGCGGCGCTGGTTCTCCTGCCGGTCCCTCATCTCCATGCCGGCATGATAGGGCAGGGCCAGGAAGCCGTGGTCGTTGAGCGCCGCCGCGACATCCTCGGTCTTGCGCTTGGAGAGGCAATAGATGATGCCGCTTTCGCCCTTGCGGCTTTTCAGGAACTGCAGCATCTGCTGCGTCGAATTCGCCTTCTCGGCGACGGCGTAGCGGATATTGGGGCGGTCGAAGCCCGAGACGAAACTGTTCTCCGCGCCGATCGCCAGATGCTCGACGATCTCGGCGCGTGTCGGCTCGTCCGCCGTGGCGGTCAGCGCCAAGCGCGGCACATTGGGGAAGTGCTCGACGAGACAGTCGAGGGCGCGGTATTCGGGCCGGAAGTCATGCCCCCATTGCGACAGGCAATGCGCCTCATCGACCGCGATGAGCGAGAGGCGCGTGTTCTTCAGCCGCTCGATCGTCTCGGGGCGCAACAGCGTTTCCGGCGCCATATAGAGAAGATCGATCTCACCTTGCTCGACGTCTCGCCAGAGCTGGTCCTTCTCCGCCCCCCACAGCTTGGAATTGAGCGCCGCCGCCTGGACGCCCGCCTGCCGCAGCGCCGCCACCTGGTCTTCCATCAGCGCGATGAGCGGCGAAATCACCAGGCCGATGCCTGGCCGCACCAGCGCCGGGATCTGGTAACACAAAGACTTGCCGCCGCCCGTCGGCATCAGCACGAAAGCGTGATGGCCGGCGATCACATGGTCGATGATGTCCTGCTGCTGGCCACGGAAGCTGTCATAGCCATAGACATCGTTGAGAATGGAAATCGGATCGGCCGGCATGGAAGAATCAATCTCGGGGAAATGGGACCTGTGAATAGCAGATATTCCGCCGCTCTCTCCATTTTCCGTCACCGGGCCTCACCCCCCGTCAGGTGAGGCGGGTCGTCCTGAGCTTGCCCAGGAAATCCCGCTTGCCGAGCGGCACACCTGCATGCCGGAGGATCGCATAGGCCACCGTCACATGGAAATAGAAGTCGGGCATGATGATCCGGCTCGCATAATCCTCAGTCGTTAGGCCCTGGCGCGCATCGAAGAAGACCGGCACGATCAGGTCCGCTTGTGCGTCCATGCGCTCAGGTGCGACGCCGCCGAGATAGGCCTGCGCCAGTTTCATCCCGGCCCTGACATCGGCGAGGTTCGCTTCCTCATAGCCGACCTTGGGCGGTTCCCCGTCGTGAAAGTGACGGGCGAATTCCACCGGAATGAACAGCGCATATTGCAGTTGCTGGATCAGGCTGAACATATCGGGATGGAGCCGGGCCTCGAGCAGGGGGACCGGATCGGTCTTCGCCGCCGTGACATGCGCCTCGGCCTTGTCGAGAATGCCGCCGAGATTGTCGAGCGCCGCCATCATGGGGATGATGGTCAGCCGGTGGAAGGCGCCGTCGCGATTGATCTGGATCATGGTTTCCTCCCTGACGCATTCTAGCGTAGGCCTGTTCAATGATCTATGATCCGCGATCATGACCTATGAACAGTACAACGCGTTCTGCGGCTCGCTTCCGGCGACGACCTATGTGATGCAATGGGGCGGCTCGCATGTATGGAAGGTGGGCGGCAAGGTTTTTGCCGTCGGCGGCTGGGACGAGGGCGAGCACCCGCATATCACCTTCAAGGTCTCCGACCTCGCTTTCGAGGTGCTGAAGGACCAGCGGGGCCTGAGGCCCGCGCCCTATCTCGCCTCGCGCGGCCTCAAATGGATCCAGCACTACGCCAAGCCCGGGCTCAAGGATAAGGACCTCAAGGCCTACCTCAAGACCGCCCATCAGATCGTCGCGCAAGGCCTGTCGAAAAAACAGCAGAAAGCCTTAGGTCTCGTCTTCGACTGAGCCGCGACGTCGTCTCATCGCGACGGATTGGTTTGCGATTGGTGCGTTTCAGCATTGCAATCCGCTGCAAGTCAGCCATGCGCTCCTGATCATGTGATCTTGCCAATCGTCGCAAGGATGATATGGAAGCGGCCGCATCGTCTGTCGAACTCCGCTGTCAGGCTCATCCCAAGGCACATTACGCGCGCGGAGATTCACTCGGCAAAAAAATGTCGGGATGCGGACAAAAATGAGGATGAGTTACATCAATGACCATGACCACTCCGACGGCGTTCCGCCGTCCCAACCTTCCCGAATGGCAGCTCACCGTCGTGGACGCTTTCGACGTCACCCCGCATATGCGGCGCGTCGTGTTGACGGCCGACAATCTCGATCAGTTCGAATATCAGCCGGGGCAGGCCCTGGTCCTGCAGGTGCCGCTGTCCGACGGCGAGACGGGAAGGCGGGACTATACGATCCGCGCCATCGACAGGGCCAAGAAGACTCTGTCGATCGATTTCGTTCTCCATGGCGACACGCCGGCGCCGACATGGGCCCGTGGTGCCAGGCCCGGCGCCGCGATCCTCGGCCGTGGCCCGCGCGGGCGTACGGTGTTCAATCCGCAAGCCGACTGGCATTTGTTCTGCGGCGATGAAACCTGCATCCCCGCCATCCTGCATATTCTTGAAACGCTCCCGGCCGGCGCCAAGGCGATTGCCTTGGCGGAGATCGGCGGACCGGCGCACGAGCAGCCGGTGAAATCGGATGCCGATTTGTCCTTCGAATGGCTGCATCGGGGTTCGGTGCCCGCGGGCCCGGGCTCCTTCCTGCTCGACCGGCTTAAATCCCTCGAGCTGCCGGCCGGCAGCGGCCATGCCTATCTCATCGGCGAGACCAGCAATGTCAGGGCGCAGCGTCATCATCTGATCGGGCGCGGCTTCACCCGTGACCGGATTTCGTCGGAAGGCTATTGGCGTCCGGGCCGGATCGGCGGCCACGATCACGTCGAGGACTAGCGCATGACCGCCGACCGTCACCTCGTCATCGGCCTGAGCCTGACCGCGACCTGGCGAAAAGGGACACGTCCGCCTGATGCGGCGGACAAGGAAGCCTCACAGGGCAGCGCCATCGACTTCAACATCCGGCTCGCGCGGATGGCGGAAAAGGCGAAGCTCGATTTCGTCTTCAAGCCGGACTTTTCGGGCGGCGGCGCGCCCAAGGGAGGTGCTGGATCAGGCGGTGCGAGCGCCGTCGGTCTCGATCCGATGCTCATGCTGACGGCCGTCGCGCGTGAGACCGCGCATATCGGAGTGGTCACCACGGCGTCGACCACCTTCAATCCGCCCTATGCCGTTGCGCGCCAGATTCAGTCGCTGAACTGGATCAGCAATGGCCGGGCCGGCTGGAACATCGTGACCTCGATCGAGGGCGCGGAGAATTTCAGTGACGACCCGATGCCGACGCCGGATGTCCGCTATCGCCGGGCTGCCGAATTCACCGAGGTCGTGCGGCGCCTATGGAACAGCCATCCCCCTGCGGCCCTGGCCGGCAAGGCGCAGCTTTCGCCGATCGACCACAAGGGCGAGTTCTTTGCGGTCAAGGGACCGCTCGGCATTGCCGGCCATCCCGCCGGACGCATTCCGCTGTTTCAGGCCGGAGCTTCCGACATCGGGCGTGATTTCGCGGCCACCGTCGCCGATGCGATATTCGGCGCGATACCCGATCTCGCCGCCGGCATCGAGCTGCGCAGCGACCTGCGCCGGCGGGCGCAAGTAAAAGGCCGGGCGCCGGGCGATATCCGGGTCCTGCCGGGGCTCTATTTCTTCATCGCCGATACACGCGAGGAGGCCCGCGAGCTTCACCATCTGGGGCATGCCCATCTGGGACGCCGGCAGCGTCTCGACTCGGTCAAGTCCTTCCTGGGTCTCGATGTGAGCGGCCTCACCGAAGACAGCCGGGTGACGCGCGACATGCTGCCCGATCCTGACCGGCCGGTGCGCAGCCGCACGCATGCGGATCTCCTGCGCCGCTACATTACCCTGAACGAGCCCACGGTCGCCGAGCTCCTGATGCGCCCCGAAGTGGTTGGCTCGGCGCATTGGGTTTCCGTCGGCACCGTCGACGACGTGATCCGGGACATCGTGGAGTGGCGGGAAGCGGGCGCCATTGACGGCTTCATCGCGCTTCCGGGCGGCTCCTGGCGGTCGATGCAACTCTTCTTCGACGAGCTCATGCCGCGTCTGAGCGACATGAGCCTGTTCCGCAAGGAATATGAAGGCGCCACGCTCGGCGAGCATCTGAGAATCTCCTGAGGCGTCAGCCGCCACCGCATTCGCGGGAGGCGGCGCGCGCCGCGGCGAACAGTTCCTTGCCGTGTTCCTGGGCATTGGCGGCATCGATGGCCGACACCGTGGTCATGACGCAGGCGATTTCCTTCTGCGCATCGAAGACCGGCGCCGCCTTGCCGGTGAGCAGCGAGAACAGGTGCTCCGACAGATCCGCGCCGCCGGCCTCGCGCACGGCGTCCAGCGTGGCGTTCGTCGGCATCGTGCCGCGAAAGCGCGCCGGCTGCAGCTTGCGCGCGGCCTTGATCCTCTCGGATGGAAGATAGGCTTGAAAGACGAACCCGCAGGCGGTTTTGTCGAGCGGCAGCACGTCGCCGAGCGCCACGGTGCTGATCACGAAATGGGCGCTCCGGTACCAGCGGATGATGGTCGGGCCGCGCTCGGTCCAGATCGCCACGCCGCAGCTCGCCGCGAGCCGCAGCGACAAGGCTTTCATGTGCCGCGCCGCCACTTCCACCGGCTCGATGCGCCGCAAGGCGCCGATGCCGATGCTCAGTGCCGCGGGACCGAGATCGTAATGGCCATTGGCGACATCCTGCGCCACGAAACCTTCCTTCACGAGGCTCTGCATATAGCGATGCGCGGTCGATGTTCCGGTTTGCCCGCGTTTGGCAATCTCGCGCAGCGCCAGGGGCCCCTCGGCATTCGCCAATATGTCGAGAAAGCGCGCGGCGATCGATACCGACTGGATCGTGGTCGAGCGCCTGCCTTTTTTCGTGCCCGTCTTATCGGATTGCCTGATCATCGATGGTCCATTCCTGGTGCGACATAATACACGACTGAATTTGTCAGGTATTATTGACATGCAGAATGCGTCATGCATAGTGGAATTCAGGTCGCGAGCCATGGACTACCCCTAGCTAGCCAGCATTTTCCACGGACGGGGAAGTCATGTCTCTCAATTCATCCACTGCTCGGCGCGGCGTAAGCGCGCTCGCCATTCTTTCCGTCATCGCTGTTCCGGCTCAGGCGCAGGATGCGGGCGATGAAACCATTCTCGACACGATCGTGGTGACCGGCGAACGCATTGCCCGCAGCATCTTTGAAACGGCTTCGTCGGTCAGCGTGATTTCGGGCAAGGAGATCGAGAAGAATCCGCAGGACCAGACCGCCAAGGAAGTGATCAACAACGTGCCCAATGTGTATGTGCCGAACAATATCGGCGCCGGCACCATCCGCGGCCAGGCGATCGAGGGGCCGAATACCGGCGTCACCGCGTTCTATGGCGGCACGGTGCCGCGCGCGACCATCAATGTCGATGGGCGGTATGTGAGCTACAATGAGCTCTATTTCGGTGATACGTCGGTCTGGGATGTCGACTCGATGGAAGTGTTCCGCGGTCCCCAGACGACAGCGCAGGGCGCCAACAGCATCGCCGGCGCATTCATCATCAAGACCAAGGACCCGACTTGGACGCCGGAGGCCTCGCTTCAGGGCGTCATCAGCAACCGCGATGGATATCGCGCCTCGTTTGCCGGCTCAACGCCCTTGATCAAGGACCAACTGGCGGCGCGCGTGGCGCTCGACTTCTATGGCCGCGACAGCATCGTCAAATTCACCAATCCCGCTTTCGATCCGGGCGATGCGGATCCCGACATTTCCGTCGCCAATGGCCGCGCCAAGCTTTTGTGGGTGCCGGCGGCGATCCCGGGTTTCGAGGCCAAGCTCACCTACAACCACAGTGAATCGACCGGGCCCCAAGCGGAATCGGTGCCTTATCCCTTCAAGGGCTACGAAAGCAACGCCACGGCCGTGGTCAGCTGGGACAACCGGACCGATACGGGCATTCTCGATATGAGCTACGACACGGGCAGGGGCGTCAAGCTCTACAACCAGACGCAATATTCGGTCACCGACATCGAGCGGCTCTACAATCCGTCCAACAACGGAGCAGCCGAGATCGATCAGGAAGACGTCTCCAACGAAACGCGGGCGACCTTCGACGCTCTGGCCGGCCGCCTGACCGGTGTCGTCGGGCTGTTCCTGCGCCGGACCGAGGCGGATGAGGCGCTGCATTTTCTGGGCGGCATCGAGTTCAAAGACGAGAAAGACAGCATGGGCCTCTATTCGGAGATGACCTACCGGCTGACCGACAGGTGGTCGGTGACGGGCGGCCTGCGCTATCAGCACGATGCGATGGAGCGCAACGGCACCTATGTGACGAGCCCGGTGGAGTTCGACGAGACCTTCGATGCGCTTCTGCCGAAGATTTCCGTCGCCTATCAGCTGACGCCCGAAGTGACGGTCGGCGCCCTGGTGAACCGGGGCTACAATCCGGGCGGCGTGTCGCTCGACACGACGCGACGGATCTTCGTGCCCTTCAAGCAGGAGACCGTCTGGAACTATGAGCTCTTCGGGCGCGCCAGTCTGCTCGGCGACCGGCTCATCGTCACCGGCAACCTGTTCTACAGCGATTATTATGACGGCCAGCGCTATTCGCAGACCTACATTCCCGACATCGATCTCACCACCAGCCTCACGCTCAACGCCGACCGCTCGCATGCCTATGGTTTCGAGCTGGGAGCGACCTGGAGCGTGACCGACAAATTCCGGCTGAACGGCCAGGCCGGGGTGTTGCGGACCGAGGTGACGAAATTCTCGGACTCTTCCGTCGATTTCGAAGGCAATGAGTTCGCCAAGTCGCCGGGCTATATGCTGGGCGCCGGCTTCGACTGGGATGTCTTCGAGCGTTTCAATGTCGGGGCCAATATCCGCCATGTCGACGGCTATTACTCCGATGACGCCAACACGCCGGCCTTCGCCGTGGACGCCTACACCATCGGCAATGTCAACGCAGCCTTCCAGATCACCGACAAGATGAAGCTCTTCGGTTATGTGAAGAATGTCCTCGATGAGGAGGCGCCGACATCGATCGGCGGCCGGGGCAGCGTCATCAGCGCGACCATGCTCCAGCCGCGCGCCTATGGCGTCGGCCTGCGGCTAGACTTCTAAAGCATCGGACCGAAAAGTGCGAAGCGGTTTTCGGATAATCCGATGCGTGAAACAGTGACGACCGTGCCGGTGCTCACCTGCGATCGTCTCACTGTCGCTTATGCCCCGGCTGCGCGGCCGGTGCTGAACGACGTGTCGGTCGGTTTCGCCACCGGCCGCTTCACTGCTCTGGTGGGACCGAATGGCTGCGGAAAGTCGACCCTGATCAAGGCGATCATGGGATTTCTGCCGCATGCCCAGGGTGAGATCGCGCTGGACGGTACCGCCTTACGAAATATCCCGCGGCGCGATCTGGCGCGGCGCATCGCCTATCTGCCCCAGGAGAACCACTGTCCTGATCACATCAGCCTCGCAGAGCTGGTCGAGCTCGGCGGCTATGCGCGTTATTCCTTGTTCGGCGGCCCCGATGAGCGTGATCGTTCGCTGTTCGCCGACGCGCTGACGACGGTCGGCCTCGAAGGATTGGCGGCGCGCCCCGTGAATGATCTGTCCGGCGGGCAGCGCCAGCGCGCCTGGATCGCGATGATCCTGGCCCAGGACACCGACATCATCCTCTTGGATGAGCCGGTCAATCATCTCGATGTGCATTTCCAGTACTCGATCCTTGATCTTCTCCGCGCGCTCACCCGCTGCGGCAAGACGATCGTGGCCGTGCTGCATGACCTCAATCTGACGGCGGCCTTTGCCGATGACGTCGTCATGATGCGCGACGGCCGGATATTCGCACAGGGGCGCACGGCCGACACGATAAGTGCCGAGAGCGTGCGCGACGTCTTCGATTTCGACGCCGATGTTTTCGCCAGGGGCGGGCGTCTCGTCTGCTTGCCCGCTCACGCGCCGCAAGCGCCGGCATGAACGGGCGGCGTTATCCCGCAATGGCGGGCATTCTCGCGATAGCGATCATCGCCTTCATCGCCAATCTGTCCTTCGGCGCATCCGCGATGAGTCCGAGAAGCGTGGTGGCTGCGCTTTTCGCCTTCGATCCCGACAATTACGACCACTTTGTCGTCCTCTATCAGCGCCTGCCGCGGGCGCTCATCGCCGTCTTTCTGGGCGCGGTGATGGCCTGCGGCGGCGCCGTGCTCCAGGGGCTCACGCGAAACCCGCTGGCATCGCCCGGCATTCTCGGCGTCAGTTCCGGCGCCATGCTGTTCGTCGTCATCGCCGCCTTCCTGCTCGATGTGCCTTCGCAAGGGCAGGGCGTTGCCGCCATCCTCGGCGGTTTCTTCGGCTTTCTGAACTGCCTGCTCGTCACCCGCCTGATCGTGTCGTCGAAAGAGCCGCATGGCCTGGCCTTCATTCTTTCCGGCGCGGTCCTGTCGATGCTGCATGGCGCCATCGCCAATGCCATCATGCTGAGCAGTCCGTCGCGGCGCAGCGACTTTCTGAGCTGGGCCACCGGCAACATCAATCATGTCTATGTGGAGCGCCTGCGCGACTTCTGGTGGCTGGGCGCGCTCGGCCTCGTGATGCTTTTGGCGATGGCGCGGCCGCTGACCCTCATTACGCTCGGGCGCGACAAGGCGGCATCCGCCGGGGTCGACGTGACCCGCATCACCTGGCTTTCCATCGGCGCGGTCGTGGTGTCGGTGAGCGTTGCGGTCGCGATCTGCGGGCCGATCGGCTTTGTCGGCCTCGTCACGCCGCATATCGTGCGCCCGCTTGTCGGCGCGTCCTTCCGGCTGGCACTGCCGGCCAATGCCGTGCTGGGTGCCGCGATCTGCCTCCTGGCCGATCTTGCGGCGCGCTCGGCCTTCGCCCCGCATGTTCTCAACACCGGCATCATGATGGACCTGCTCGGCGGCATCGTCTTCGCCGTCATCGTCAAGCGTTATTATCTGTCCACGTCCGAACGGGGGGCCTGGCGATGACCGTGACCCGGGCCTTGGACGGCCGCCTTATTATGCGTTTCGCCGGCGGCCTGACGATACGTTTGGCCGACGTCGTCGCGCTGTCCGGCCTGAGTCTCGTCATTCTCCTGGCCGCTGCCGCGTCGTTGACGGTCGGCTCCACCCCGGTCGGCATGGCGGATGCCATCGGCATCCTGTGGCACGGTCCCGATGCGAGCGATCTCTCCTTTGCCGTCTGGGACGTCCGGCTGCCGCGTATTCTCATGGGCATTCTGGTTGGCGCCTCGGTCGCGCTGACCGGTGCCATGCTGCAGTCGCTGGCCCAGAATCCGCTCGCCGATCCGGGACTCCTTGGCCTGAGCCAGGGATCGATGACGGCTCTCCTGGTCATCTTCGTCTTCCTGCCCGGCCTGCCGCAAGGCTGGCTGCCGCTGGCCGCCCTCGCCGGTGGCCTCGCGGTCGGCGTACTTCTGGTGATCCTGGTCGGCCGTGCCAATGCCGGGGGCATGGCGATCCTCCTGATAGGCATCGCGGTCGAGACGTCTTTGTCGTCGGTGACCTCGATCCTTTTGCTCTACACGCCGCCCGAGGTCTCGCTGGCGCTGGCGGACTGGATGGCGGGCTCGCTGTTCCGGGCGTCATGGCAAAGCCTCGCCACCTTCACGCCGTGGTTCGCGCTCGGTGTGCCGGCGATCCTTTTTCTCGGACGCGCATTGCGCAGCTACGATCTCGGCGACCAGATGGCGATGGCGCTCGGCGAGACTCTCTCTTTCTCCAAGCCGGTCATTCTCGTCACCGCCGTGCTTCTCACCTCGGCGGCCGTATCGGCGGTCGGGCCTCTCGCATTTCTGGGGGTGATGGCGCCGCATCTGGCGAATTTCATCTCGCCCGCTTCCGGCCGGGCGCGCCTGCTGCTGTCCGCCGCCGTGGGCGCGCTCCTCGTCGTCTGCGCCGACATATTGACCCGTGGTCTCGCCGGTGAACTTCCGCTTCCCACCGGCCTCGCCATCGTGATTCTCGGCGTCCCCATGTTCATCACCACCTTGCGGCTGCGCAGCGCGCGCCGGATGCGCGGTCAATAAAGGAATACGCATATGAAGAAGTTCATTCTGGTTCTCGTTGCTCTCCTTCTCGCCGGCCAGGCCTTTGCCGAGATGCGGCAGGTGGTGGACGATGCCGGCCGCTCGGTGGAAATCCCCACGAAGCCGCAGCGGATCATCGCTCTGCATGAGGCGCTGCTGGCGCTGCCGCTCATCGAGCTCGGTCTCGATGTGGTCGGCGTCTATGGGCGCGCCGATGACGGCGGCAGCCAGATCGATGTCGACTTTATCAGGAGCGTCTTCGGTGACGATCCGGCGCTCCGGATCGCCGGCATAGGACCGATCGGCAATATCGATCTCGAGAAGGTCCGCGCCCTGAAGCCCGATCTGATTATCGGCATGGGCCAGCAGCAGGCCCAGGTCCAGGCGCTTTCGGCCGTAGCACCCGTCTATCTGCAGGCGACGATGGCGGGCGGCGAATCCGGCTTTTCGATCGAGACGCGCCTCGCCGAGCTTTTGGGGCGCCAGGATGTCTTCGCGGCCAAGCAGGCCGGCTATCTCGCACGGGTAGCCGAGGTGAGGGGGCGGCTGCCCGCCGAAACGCGCGGCAAGACCTATCTCGCCGTCATCGTCTTCGACCAGGTGAGCGCCGTGCGTGATGTGTCGGGCGCGGTCCAGGCGATACGCGATCTAGGTTTCACGCCCTATGACTGGTCGAGCCGCGTGACGAGCGAAGCCACGCCGGGCCGCGGTTTTGCGGTTCCTTTGAGCTCCGAGGAATTCGCCCGGCTCGATCCGGATGTCCTCATTGTCATGAACAGCTATCTGAGCCCCGATCAAAGCCCGGATAAGATCCGCGCTAGGCTCGCCGCGATCGCGCCCGGCTGGAATCGCTTCATGCGCGCGGCGCGCGAGGACAATATCATCTTCCTCAACTCCGCCGAGGTCGCCACCCCCACCATCCAAAGCGCGCTGCACACCTTGACGGCATTCGAAAAATGGGCCGGCCAATAGCATGACCTAAATACCCTCGCCCCGCGAGAGCGGGGAGAGGGAGGGCCCCGATGCGAAGCATCGGGAGGGTGAGGGGCCAACGGTCATTTTCTCCCGTTTCCTATCCAACACTTGCCTTACGCCACCTTTTGTGCCAAATGCGCGTCCCGCGCGGGAGCCGCGCATTGGAGAACGGCAATGTTTGAAGATCGCCAAATCATGGGTGCTGATCTTCCGGGTGCATACTGCGCCCGGCCGTTCCTGCTTGCGCCGGTCAGCTAACGCCGCCGCACCCCCCGACTCTGTCATCTGAAGAATTCTGAACCGCTGACGGTGTGACCGCCTGCGCATCTGCGCGCGCGTCACGTCGTCCGCTGCCAACCTTGCGTCGCTCCACCGTCGCGAGGCGGGTGAGCTATTGGCCGACGACCATGAAGAACCGTGACATTGCCATCGCGGACAGTCTGCGCGCGCTGGATCAGCCGCGCCGGTTGCTGTTCCGCTATTACAAGGACCGTTATGCCGCGATGCTGCTGGAGCGCCAGTTGCAGCCGTGTCAGCCCATCCGCGCCTTGCGCGCCGGACCTTATGCGCGCCTGCTCGACCGTCCGGCGATCAAGGCGGTCGTCGCCGCGAAGGGCGACGGCTTTCTGCGCCGCGACGATCTCGCTTTGCTGTGGCTGTATGAGACCCAGACCTATGGCGTGACCTTCGCCAGATGGGGATCCGAGAAAAGCTGCGACCGGCGCTGGAACCAGACCTCCCGGCCGCGCCGCCAGCTCGTCCTGCAGCTCAACTTTCCACATGCGCATGATGCGGAATATCGCCGGCTCATTCCCGATGCGAAGGAAATGCCCTTTGCCTGCCGGTTCCATCCCGTGAATGTGAGCAAGCGCATCACCATGGCCTGGGCGCGCATCGATATCGATCTCAAGTCAGGCGAGGCGTTGATCGAAGAGGTTCAGAACGACTGGATCAGGAATGTCGGCGGGAGCCTGGCGGATGCGGTCGCGGGATGGGGGCGTTACGCTAAGCCGGCGGATATCGAGAAGCTCAGGCACTATGCCGGGTCCGTTCTGGCACCGCATGCGGATATGTGGAGCGAAGCCGTCCTGGCGGCGGCGCTTCAGATCTTGATGGGTGAATGTAGTCTGTTGCGCGTCTGGTACCATCATTTCGCGACCGGCTGCGAGATCAAGAACCTGCACAAGCCATTCTGGAAGCCGCCGCGCTCCCTCTACACCGACCTGCCCAAGCGCTTCTGCTTCGAGCTCACCGACGAGCCGCCGGCTTTCATCCTCCCCGCCCAGCCGCGCTGGCTGAGAAAGAAGCTCGAGCGCCGGGAAGGCCGGTTCTGGCGAATGGACGCCGATCACTCATTGACGTTCATATAGGAGGTGAAGCGCCACGCGCCGCCGACCTCGCCGAAATAATAGAGGTTCCCGTCGCAACCGATCATCCACGGACTGTCCGGGAAATCCGGATTCTCTTCTTGATATTCGAGCGGGGTGGTGGCGAGGCAGGCCACGATCTGGTCGTCGCCTTGGAAGAACAGCCCGGAGAACAGATCCGGGTCGGACAGGAAATCCGCTTCGGCGATCTGGTCGGGCATCTCATAGCCGCTGAAGGCCAGCGGAAAACGCGACAGCGCCACAATGGCCTTGCGGTCCTGCGCCTTCACCGCCGCGGCAAGCGCCTTGCGCGCCGCCTCGAGTTCGGGCGGCGGGGCAGGCGTCGCCGCGGCGAGTGCCAGCGACGCGGCACCCAGGAACGACATCGCCAGAAGAACCCTTCGCATACCAGCCTCCACTCTTTGACATTCGCAGTCGCCGCCTCTTTCCCAAGCTCGGGCGATTGGGGGGCAATGTCAATATGGAGGCGTGCTACGACGCGCGCACGCTTACATCGAATATCTTCAGTCGCTCGAGCAGATATTCGGGCTGAATAAGTTTTTCCGGAAGATACAATCCAGTCTTCGGTGCCGAACGACGCGCCAATCCCAACAATCTCTCAATCGCCACCGCCACCCCCCGCGCGCTCATCGCCGCATATCCCTCCGGATCGACCAGCTCATATCTGAATCGCCCGGTCTCCCCGGTCTTCTTCATTCCGGTGATCTCGATGATGACCTCGACCGACGGCGATCCGCCTTGTTTGGTGGTGGCGGTCAAGCCTCCGGCCAGGTCGATGCGGATACGCGCCGCTTGCGTCGCCGAGCCGAGGCTCAGGACATCCAGCAGTCCCGCCGCATGCGCCTCATGCGTGGTGCCGTCGACGCTGGTGAAGGATCGCGTCGCGAGCGGCGGCTCCGCCCATTGCCATTGTCCGTCTTCCTTGACCAGCGGCTTAGGGCCGATGCGGTTGATGCGTTCGAGGTCCTTGGCAGAGACGGCGCCGAAGGGATCGCCCGGATCGAACAGCAGGCCGAGCTCGATCGCCTCGACCGTCTCGAACTCGCTGGCGAAATGCAAAGCCGCCAGTGTCGGCACGCCGCCATTGCTGTGGCCGAGCAGCAGAATCGGCGCCGCTTTGGCATGATGGGCGTAATGCGCGATGATCGGACCTAGTTCGAACACGCCGTCGGACAAAGCGATGTAAGCCACGCCTTGCGCTTGCGCATAACGCAGGCTGTTGAAGGAATGATCGCGCAAGGCCGTGACCACGATACTGTGCCGGGCGGCAGGATCGAGCCCGAGACCCGGGGCGGCAATGTCGATTTTGGCGGTCGTGGCATGGCCGACTTCA
Organism: Taklimakanibacter albus; assembly: GCF_016595235.1. Taxonomy (GTDB): domain Bacteria; phylum Pseudomonadota; class Alphaproteobacteria; order Rhizobiales; family Aestuariivirgaceae; genus Taklimakanibacter; species Taklimakanibacter albus. The sequence goes on from NZ_JAENHL010000006.1 coordinate 238,556, forward strand.
CGCGCCAGCGCCTCGGCCTTCACCATGTCGCGCGCGGCGAGGACGAGGGGAAGCTCGGGATGAAGCCGGCGCAGCATCCGCACGGTGCGCGCGCCGAGGCTGCCGGTGGCGCCGAGGATCAAAGCCGGGGAAAGGGAAGCGGCGTTGGTCATGTCAGTGCCCTCCCTCCGTCACGGCGCTGAAGACCGTACCGAATGCTTTCATCTGCGCGACATAATAATTGGGATCGATTAGTGTTTCCGGCAGATAGAGTCCCGGTGTCGGCGCTTTGCCGCGCAGGCCCATCAACGCCTCGATGCCGAGCGCGACGCCCAGCGCCGTCAGCGGCGCCTGGCCTTGCGGGTGGACGATCTCGAGATGCGACGTGCTCGTAGTGCCATCTTTTCTGCGGCCGGTGATGTCGATGATCGTCTCGGTCGAGAAGGGCGCGCCGCGCCGCCGGCTGGCCGACTGGCCATAGACGAGATCGAAGCGGATCGCTTGTGCGCTTGTGGCGGCGTGGAGGCTCAGCACGTCGAAAGGCGAATAGGCTTGCGCCGTAAGGTGGGCGCCATCGACGCTCCTGACCGTGGCCTTCGTCTCATCGCCTGTCACATAATGCGTCTCGCCGCCTTGGATCGTCAGCACCGCGGGCGCGACCGTGGTCAGGCGCTCATAATCGGCCGCCGCCGCTGGCCCGCCCATATCTTCTTCATCGAGCATGACGCCGACGCGGATCGAGGCGATGGTGTCATAGGCCGCCGTCAGTTGCAGCGTGGGGAATACCGCCGCACCCGCCAGCCAGTGGCTCGCCATCAGGATCGGCGCCCGATCGGGATGGTGGATATAGAGCGCCGCTCCGGGGCCGATCTCGAAAGTGCCGCTGGAAAGGTCGACATAAGGCACCTTATGGTCGAGCGCATACCGCATGGAATTGAGCGTGTGGTCCTTGACGAATAGCGCGATGGCGCCGAGCGGCGTCGCCTCCAGGCCGAGGTCGCGGCGGGCGAGGTCGATGACGACCGCCGAGGCATTGCCGAGCCCGTGCGCCGTCTTCTGCGCCCGTGCCAGGTCGCGTCCGCCGATGATGATCGGCAGATCGGGATGGAGCTTGCGGAGCGTGGCCGCGGCCTGCGCGCCGACGACGCCGGATCCGCCGATGATCAGAACCGGCAGCTGAGAACCTGACATGATGTATCCCTCAAATGATGCGCCTTGCCGGCGCGGTCTACGTCTGGTAAGCTACAATCAGTAACTTACGATTAGTAGGTTATGGTGACGGCGATCAGCTTCGTCAAGGGACTTTCGTGGGCGAGGTGACGAAAATGGCGGTGACCGAAAAGAGCGAGACCAGGCGGCGTATGACCAAGGAGGCGCGGCGCGAGCAGTTGCTCGAGACCGCGCTCGCCATCGTGCGTGAGCAGGGCCCTGATGCGCTCACCCTCGGCTATCTCGCCGAGCGTGCCGGTGTCAGCAAGCCCATCACCTATGAGCATTTCGAGACGCGTTCGGGCCTCCTCGTGGCGCTTTATCGCCAGATCGATGAGCAGCAGGTGCGCGCACTTCAGGAAAGCCTCGCGGTCAAGGGACGGGCGCTGGACGAGGTCGCGCGCGTCATTGCCCGCGCTTACATGACCTGCCATTCCAATTGGGGGCCGGAAGGCCACGCCATCGCCGGCGCCTTGATGGGCGACGCGCAAATGGGCGCCGTCCAGCGCGACCTGCTCGACAATTGTGTCGGCATCTTCGCCGACGCGCTGGCGCCGTTCTCGAAACTCGCCCGCAAGGCGCTGCGCCAGCGCTGCGTCGGTATCGTTGGTGCGGCGGAAGCGCTGTCGCTCGACATGACCCGCGGCCGCATGCCCCAGGCGGCGGCGATCGAGAACCTGGCGGCGCTGCTGGTGAGCGGGATCGATCCGATTTGATGATCCGTCATCCCGACGAAAGTCGGGATCCATTTAATTCGCGCAGCGTGGGAAGCACTGCTCGCGCGGAAAGGCTTTTATGGGTCCCGGCTTTCGCCGGGATGACGTTTTCTTGGGAGCGTTTCGCCCACGCTCCAGCTTGACCATCCGTGACCTTGAGATCGATCCCCATCCCTGTATGATTCGACCACGGATGGCCCGGATCAGCAGGAGATGTAATGAAGCTCCTCATCATCGGCGGCGGCATTGGCGGCCTCGTCACCGCGCTCGCTTTGCACAAGGCCGGCATCGAGGTCGAGATCTTCGAGCAATCACAGGAATTGCGCGAGCTCGGCGTCGGCATCAATCTCCTGCCGCATGCGGTGAAGGAGCTGGCGGCGCTCGGCCTGTTGCCGGCGCTCGACCAAGCCGGTATCCGCACCCGCGAGCTCATCTATCAGAATCGCCACGGCCAGGTGGTGTGGCGCGAATTGCGCGGCCTCGATGCGGGCTACGACGTGCCGCAGCTCAGCATTCATCGCGGCAAGCTGCATGGCGTGCTGCTCAAGGCGGTGCTCGAGCGTCTGGGCTCACAGCGCCTCCATGCCGACCGGCGTTTTATTGACCTCGCCGAGGGGCGAGGCAAGGTCACCGCCGTCTTCGAAAACCGCGCCGGTGAACGTTTCGAGGCGACGGGCGACGGGATCATCGGCGCCGACGGCATTCATTCACGGGTGCGGGCGCTGTTCTATCCGGCAGAAGGGCCGCTTCTGTGGAGCGGCATCATGTTGTGGCGCGGGGCGACCGCATGGCCCATTCATGAGGACGGCCGCACCATGGTCATCGCCGGCGGCAATGCCGCGAAATTCGTCTTCTATCCGATCCACCATGATCCGGCGCAGCCGGCTGAGCGCCTCACCAACTGGGCGATCATGGCGCGTATCGCCGACGGCAGCGGGCCGCCGCCGCGCCGCGAGGACTGGAACGCGGTCGGGCGCATCGAGGAGGCCTGCGCCTTTGTCGAAGGCAGCTTCCGCTTAGGGTTCATCGAGCCCAAGAAGATCATCGAGGCCACCAGCACCTTCTATGAATATCCCAATTGCGACCGCGATCCCGTCGAACGCTGGTCCTTCGGCCAGGTGACGCTCCTGGGCGATGCCGCCCATGCCATGTATCCGGTCGGCAGCAATGGCGCGAGCCAGGCCATTCTCGATGCTGCGGCGCTCGCCCGCCATCTGACCGCGACGGGCGATGTCGCGGCGGCCTACACAGCCTACGATGCCGAGCGCCGGCCGCTCACCGCCGATATCGTCCGCGCCAACCGCCGGGGCGGGCCCGAGGGTGTCATCGACGTCGTCGAGGCGCGCGCGCCTGACGGGTTCGACGATATCGAGAAGGTCGCGACCTATGCCGAGCGCGAGGCGATCGTGCGCGGCTATGCGTCCAAGGCGGGTTTCGCCAAGGACCAGGTCAACCGCGCGGGCGCCCGCTAGGACCATTTCACATTTTCCCTCCCCCTTGGAGGGTCGGTCCGAAGGACCGGGGTGGGGGCGGGTGGTCTTTCAGGATCCTCTGCCCCTACGCAAATCCCGCCACAGCACCCGACCCCCATCCGGTTCCCCGGCTCAAGGCCGGGGAACCACCTTCCCCGCAAGGGGGAAGGTGAGGGCGTGTAACGCGGGTAGAGTATCCTGCGTAGAGTGTATTTGCGGCTCCCCGTGCCAGGAAACCGGCAGGAGAGCCTGGAAATTTCACCGTCCCGACGCCATATTGGGGCGGCAAATCAAAAGAATGGAGTAAGAAGCCATGAGCTACCGTAAGACCGCGGAAGCCGTCGCAAAGCTCACGCCCATCCAATACAAGGTGACCCAGGAAAGTGCCACCGAGCGCCCCTTCACCGGCGAATACAATGACAACAAGGAGCCGGGCATCTATGTCGACATCGTCTCCGGCGAGCCGCTTTTCGCCTCCGCCGACAAGTTCGAGTCGGGCTGCGGCTGGCCGAGCTTCACCAAGCCGATCGTCGAGGCCAACGTCAACGAATTGCGCGATGTCACGCATGGCATGATCCGCACCGAGGTGCGCTCGGCCCATGGCGACAGCCATCTGGGCCATGTGTTCCCGGATGGCCCGCGCGACAAGGGCGGCCTGCGCTATTGCATCAATTCCGCGTCCTTGCGCTTCATCCCGCGCGACGAGATGGAAGCGGAAGGCTATGGTGCGTATCTGAACCAGGTGGAGGAAGTCTGATGACCGAGAAAGCTATTCTGGCCGGCGGCTGCTTCTGGGGCATGGAGGATCTGATCCGTAGGCAGCCCGGCGTCGTCAAGACGCGCGTCGGTTATACCGGCGGTGACGTGAAGAACGCCACCTATCGCAATCATGGGACTCACGCCGAGGGAATCGAGATCATCTTCGATCCGGCGAAGACGAGCTTCCGGCGTATTCTGGAGTATTTCTTCCAGATCCACGACCCGACGACCAAGAACCGGCAGGGCAACGATGTCGGCATGGGCTACCGCTCGGCGATCTATTATCTGAGCGATGAGCAGAAGCGCGTCGCCCTGGACACCATCGCCGATGTCGAGGCGTCAGGCCTGTGGCCCGGCAAGGTCGTAACCGAAGTGGCCCCTGCCGGCGACTTCTGGGAGGCCGAGCCCGAGCACCAGGACTATCTGATCAAATATCCGCACGGCTATACCTGCCACTTCCCGCGGCCCAACTGGGTGCTGCCGCGCCGTGAGGCGGCGGAATAGGCTTGCAATCGCGGACGTAACGGAACCATGAAAGCGGCGGAACGGGAAATTCCCTGTTCCGCCGATTTCGTGGATTTCCCTGTAGTTCCCTGCAGATCCGCTGCAAATCCCCTGCAGAGTCCGCTGCAAAAGAACAGGGGAATAACAGCGGAAGTCGCTTTTTCGGTTTCCTTACCCTCGCCCCCGACGGGGGAGAGGGGATTGTTCATCAGTGTGATGAGGATCGCACCCAGCCTCACTTGGGTTTGCGTACCGCGCGCACCTTGCCGCTATTGCCGCCGCCGCAATAGAAGCGGTCCTTGCCGTCCGCCTCGAGGCCCGAGACGCCGATGCCGGGCGGCATGTCGATCTGCTGCAGCACTTCGCCCGTTTTCGGATCTATGCGCCTTATGTCGCTCTCCTCGCCCTGCCAGGTGCCGTGCCAAAGCTCGCCATCGACCCAGCTGACGCCGGTGACGAACCGCTTCGACTCGATCGTGCGCAGGATCTTGCCGGTCTGGGGATCGATCTGGTGGATCTTCTGGTCGCGGTACTGACCGACCCACAAGGTGCCTTCGCCCCAGGCGAGACCTGAATCGCCGCCGCCGCCCGGCGCCGGGATGGTCGCCAGCACGCGCCCCGTCTTGGGATCGACCTTCTGGATGCGCGCTTCGGCGATCTGCCACAGATGCTCGCCGTCGAAGGCGGTGCCGGCATGCGCCTGAATGTCGAGCGAGCGCACCGTCTCGCCGCTGTCGGTATCGAGCGCGTTCAGCGTCTCGCCGGCGGCGAACCACACGTTCCTGCCGTCATAGGTGAGCCCATGCACCTGCTCGACGCCGGGGAAGGGGCCATATTCGCGGATGATTTCGGCTTGCGATCTTTTCATGATGACTGTCCTCCTTCACTCAGGTCTGCGCACGGCGCGCACTTTGCCGCTTTTGCCGCCGCCGCAATAAAACCGGTCCTTGCCATCCCATTCCAAACCCGACACGCCGACGCCCGCCGGCATGTCGATCTGCTGCAGCACCTCGCCGGTTTGCGGATCGATGCGGCGGATGTCGCTTTCATCATCCTGCCAGGTGGCGTGCCACAGCTCGCCATCGACCCAGCTGACGCCGGTGACGAACCGCTTCGACTCGATCGTGCGCAGGATCTTGCCGGTCTCAGGATCGATCTGATGGATCTTCTGGTCGCGATACTGCCCGACCCACAAAGTGCCTTCGGCCCAGGCGAGGCCTGAATCGCCGCCGGCGCCCGGCGCCGGAATGGTGGCCAGCACACGGCCCGTCTTGGGGTCGACCTTCTGGATGCGGGCATCGGCGATCTGCCACAGATGCTCGCCGTCGAAGGCGGTGCCGGCCTGCGCCGCCACATCGAGAGCGCGCACCGTCTCGCCGCTTTCGGTGTCGAGGGCGGCGAGGGTTGCGCCGGCGGCGAGCCACACATTCGTGCCGTCATAAGTGACCCCGCCCACCTGGTCGATGCCGGGGAAGGGACCATATTCGCGGATGATCTCGGCTTGCGATCGTTTCATGATGTCTTTCCTTTCGCTGTCGGGCGACATCTAGTCGTTCGGCAGAGGCGCCGGGAGTAACAATGTCGTCGTGAAACCGGGCAGCGGCGGCGTCATCCAGCGGCGCGCCCGGCCATGGCCATAGAACTGAATTTTCTTCGCCAGCGCCAGTTCCTCGAGCGCCCGCTGCACGCTCCTCTGGCTCGATCCGAGCGCCAGCGCTAAGGCCGAGCTCGACCAGGATTCGCCGTCGGCGAGGAAGGCCAGCACGGATGCGTGTTTCTCTTCCACCGGCCGCGCCAGCACCACGACCTCCTGTCCCATTGGCGGCTCGAGCGCGAAGCCGCGTTCGGTGGCGCTGAGGCGCGCCAGCTTGCCGAGCTTCTGGCGCAGGCGCCCGATCTCGACGCGCAGGCGGGCGCGATGTGATTCATCGGCGTGCTTCGCCCCGAAGGCCCGCGCCAGCAGCACATCGCGCGCCACGTCTTTGGGCCACGCTTCGGCGAGCGCGCGGGCGAGCGCGAAGAGGACCGGGCGCGTCGCCAGCGACACGATGGTCTTGCGGTCGCGCACCGCATGGCGGCAGGCATCGATGATGAGGGCCTTCGACGCGAAGAGTTTCTCGACTTCATCGAGAAGGAGAGGGCGCTCCGATCCTTGCGCGATGAGCCGCGCCGCCGGTGCATCGAGAAGGCGGGCGGCATTCTCCGCTTCGGCGATGAGCGCCGGAATGCGCGCTTGCCTTGCCGCCTGCTGCGCCCGCGCCAGGGCGGTCCGTGCTGTCCTGGTGTCGATGCGGCGCATCGCGATGCCGGCCACCACCAGCTCATGCGCGGTGCGCAGCGCCGGCGGCAGAGGCGTGGGGTCGAGATGCTCAAGCTGCTTTTCGGCGTCGTCGAGCCGGCCGATAAGGAGGAGCCGGCGCACCGTGAGATAATGCGCATGCGCCGCATTGGCGCGGTCGCCATGGTCTTCGAGTACCGCGCGCGCCTGGTCGAGCAAATTGTCGGGCGCGCCCAGATCGCGCGCGGCGAGCGCCACTTCCGCTTCGGCGACGACGCAGCGCGCCCTGGCCACCGCTTCCTTGGGCCCGAAGGCGCGTGCCGCCCGACGCAGAAGAATCTTGGCGCGGTCGAGATCGCCGAGCTGCGCCATCGCGATACCGCGTAGCGCCAGTGCCGGCGGGTCCTCGCGCAGCGCCACCCGCTTCAAGGCGCCGAGCGGATCACCGCCCGCCAGAGCGCGCGCCGCGGCCGTGATCAGTGAGTCCATGGAAATCCCGCCACACTTGTCACTCCCACCCCATCGATAGCCGTCACTATCCTCACTGACAACCACCTCGGAAAGGAGACCGGTTATGAACCACATCGCATTCGACTCCCATGGCGTGCTGACGGAGCCCGCGACTTTCACCATCGAGCGCCTTCTGCCCGGCCCCGTCGATCTCGTCTGGGCGGCGCTCACCGAAAGCAATCTGCGCAAGCACTGGCTGGCGGCGGGCGAGATGGTGCTGGAGAGGGGCGCTCCCTTCGAATTCGTCTGGCGCAATGACGAATTGAGCGAGCCGCCGGGCAAACGCCCGGAAGGTTTCGAGGAGGAATACCGGCTCCACAGCCGCATCACCGAAATCGCCGCGCCGCATCGCCTGTCCATCACCTGGGACGACACCGGCGACGTGACTTTCGAGATCGAGCCGCGGGGCAGGCGGGTGCTCCTGCGCGTCACCCATCAAGGCCTCGCGGATCGCGACACGTTGCTCGCCATCGCCGCCGGCTGGCACATGCATCTCGACATCCTCGTCACCCGCGCCAAAGGCCTCGAGCCCGAGCCCTTCTGGGCCGGTTGGTTGCGCCTGCGTGAAGACTACGACCGCCGCTTCGCCAAGTGACTATTTTTCCCTCCCCCTTGCGGGGAGGGACGACGCGCAGCGTCGGGGTGGGGGGCGGGTGGTCCATCCACTCCCTGTCTCTCCACTTGCGACACCACCCGGACATTCTGATCAGGAGTCTCTCATGAAACCCACCTTCATCACCGCACTCATCGCCATCCTCGGCTTCGCGACGCCAGGCTATGCTATCGACACGACCCTCGACACCATGCCGCCGAAGCTCGAGATAGCACTCGCTCTGAGCGCCGCGCCGCCGCATCTGCGCGACAAGGCGACCGTTCATCTGCTCGACCCCAAGACCGGCTACAAGCTCGCGCAGGAAGGTTCGAACGGCATCACCTGCATCGTCGAGCGCACCCAATGGGAGCTTGGCGATTTCAGGAACGATATCTATGTGCCGCTCTGCTACGACGCCGAGGGCACGAAGACCTATCTCAAATACATCATGGATACGGCGGCGATGCGGGCGCAAGGGATGGGGCCGGCCGAGCTCAAGGCCGAGGTCGAGAAGCGGTTCCGCGACAAGACCTATCCGGTGCCCGCCAAGCCCGGCCTCTCTTACATGATCGCGCCGATCATGCGCACTTTGGGTCCGCCCGATTTCAAGGTGAGCACCATGGCGATGCCGCATCTGATGTTCTACGCGCCCTATCTCACCAATGCCGAGATCGGCGCCGCGCCCGACTTCACCAACTTCGACAGCCTGCTCTATCCCTTCGTCGACAAGCAGGGAAACCCCGAGCACAGCTACATGATCCAGATGATCGGCGCCGCCGAGAAAGCCAATATCCTCGCCGAGCACAAGCAACTCCTCACCGATCTCTGCGCCTATCGCGACCTGCTGTGCCTCGATCACATGGAGCACTGACGAAATCCCGCCAGCATTGTCACTCCCACCGCGCCCGGTTCCAACCCTAGAGTCGTCTCACCACAAAGGAGAAACCCCATGACCAAGCATAAAATCGCATCCCGCAAGGAATGGCTTAGCCGCCGCGTCGCGCTGCTCAAGGCCGAGAAGGAGCACACCCGCCGCGCCGATGAGCTGGCGCGGATGCGCCAGGACCTGCCCTGGGTCAAGCTCGACAAGGCCTATCGTTTCGAGACCGAGCAGGGCAAGGCCACGCTCGCCGATCTCTTCCAGGGGCGCTCGCAGCTTCTCGTCTATCACTTCATGTTCGGCCCCGACTACAAGGCCGGCTGCGTATCCTGCTCATCGATCGCCGATGGCTATAATGGTATCTTCAGCCATCTCGCCAATCATGACGTGATGTTGTGGACGGTATCGCGCGCACCGCTGGCGAAGCTTCTCGACTACAGGAAGCGCATGGGCTGGAGCTTCCCCTGGGCCTCCTCGCAGGACAGCGACTTCAATTTCGACTTCGACGTCGCCTACACCGAGGAGCAGCAGCGCCAGGGGAATATCGAATACAACTATGAGCGCAACAGCCATGCCATGGACAGTCTGGAGGAGCCGTCGCCGGTCGTCGCCTTCGCCGCGAGCTCCGGTGTCGATCCCGCCACCTATGGCCGCGACCGGCCGGGCCTCAGCACCTTCGTGCGGGAAGGCGGTGATATCTATCACACCTATTCCGCCTATGCGCGCGGGCTCGACGGCCTGTGGGGCATGTATCAGTGGCTCGACCGCGCCCCCCTCGGCCGTAACGAGACGGGCTTATGGTTCCGCCGCCGCGATGAATATGCGTCGTTGAAGAACGTCGCCTGAGGAGAGACGCGATGACCATCGCCACCGAAGAAGCAATCCGTTATCTGAGTTTCGCCGCCGCACCTACCTTCGCGGTCATGGCGCTGGCGACGGGTCTTCTCGGTGGCGATCCGGCGTCCATCATCTGCTCGACTGCCGGCATGTCGCCCTTGAGCGGCATGACCGTCATGTATGCCTTGATGGCCGTGTTCCATCTGCCGCCTTGGGCGCGGCTTCTGGGGCGATCCTGGTGAACTGCGTCATCGCGGCGAAATCATCCTCGAGATGGCCCGCCGCGACGGCGCGCTCGAAATGCGCCGCATAGGTTCGTGTCAAGCCGGGATCGAGATTGTGTATCCGGCTGATATCGGCGAGATGCCGCAAGGCATGGGTGTGAACGCCGACGGTTGAAAGAGTCTCGGCATCGGCGGCGAAGCGTTTGCCCGCCGTGCGTTTGATGAGATCGGCGACTAGCCCTTCGATGACCGGCACGCCGTCTTTCCATTGCCGCTCGAGCGTCGCGAACGGAATGCCCTCGGCGTCAGCGATGGCGATGGCATGCAGCGCGGCGAAGAGCCCACCCCAGAGCTGGCTCAGCCCCACCGCTTCCAGGGCCGCGGCGGTGCCCGGATCCGCGCCGACATGACTGACGGCGCCGAGGGTCGCGAGCGTCTCCTGATGCGCGGTGAAGGCGGCGAGGGGGCCCGACACGAGGATCATGGCCGCTGTGCTGCCGATGATGTCGGGAGTCGCGAGGATGGCGCCGTCGAGATAGAGAGCGCCTTGGCCTTCCGTCCAGCGTGCCGCCTCGCGTGCCTCCCGTGGCGTGCCGGAGCTCAGCTCGACGATGAGTTTGCCGCGCAAGGTCTGGGCGACCTTGGGATCGCGCAGCAGCACCTGTGACGCCGCATAATCGGTCACGTTGACGATGACGATGTCGGATGCCGCAATCGCCTCGCGCACGTTTGCCGCTACAGTGGCGCCCAAAGCAGCGAGCGGCTGCGCTTTGTCCGGGCTGCGGTTCCACACGTTGCTCGGATGCCCGGCTTTGATCAAGGTCCGCGCCAGGGCCGACCCCATCCGCCCCAGACCCAGAACGCTCACTCGTGTCTTCATGTCCGAACTCCTATATGTTGTGGCCAGTAGCTAGGCAGGCCGAAAGGCTCGGACAACACGCACCGCCGGGTTAGCACTAACCTGCGGGTAAGGAGACGAAGGATGACGGTCATTCCGAAGGACTGCGGTTTCTCGACGGCGCTCGGTGTCATTGGCGGCAAATGGAAGGTCGAGATCCTGTGCGAGTTGCAGAAGACGCCGCGCCGCTTCGGCCGCTTGCGCCAGCTGATCCCCGGCATCAGCGAAAAGATGCTGGCCCAGCAATTGCGCGAGATGGAGGCGGACGGGCTGGTGCGCCGCGAGGTCCACGATGCCTCGCCGCCCAAGGTCGTCTATTCGCTGACCGACCATGGCAACACCCTCAATGACGGTGTCGCCAGCCTCTGCCAATGGGGCGAAGGCCATCTGCGCCGCACCCACCGCGCGCCAAGCGAGCCGGCACTGCACGCCGTCTGAGCGAGGAGAGGGCATGACGAGCCAGACGCTTCCCACATGATGCGGGCGGGCTGATCCGGCACTCTACTATTTTTGGGTGCATTCGGCTTGCCCTCTACCGACGCGGCGCGAGCGGCTGCTAGGGATTGTGCCGTCAGCCTGCCGTTCGGGGATTCTCACATGCATTTGTATCGGCCCATCTCACAACGTGCCGTGTCGTGCATCGGTTGCCTGATGTCCACTGGCCTTCTATGCGCGGCCGCCTTGCTCGCGCCCGCCGCTGCAGCGAGTGACGCATCATATCCACGCGCCGAAGCCGTCCAGGTCGCCCTTCTGTCGGTCGACGGCCATCGGGCTGACACCAAGGACGACCGGCAGCGCGTGGCGGATGGCAATGGTGGCGACGCCGGCGGAAACGGTGGCGGGCCTGGCGGGAATGGTGGTAACGGCGGCAACGGCGGGAATGGTGGTAACGGCGGCAACGGCGGGAATGGTGGTAACGGCGGCAACGGTGGGAATGGCGGCAACGGTGGGAATGGCGGCAACGGAGGAAATGGTGGTAACGGCGGGAACGGCGGCAACGGCGCTGGAAATGGCGCCGGGAACGGCGCCGGCCCAGGGGGAAGCCGCGGAGAGGGTGCTGCGGGGACTTCCGGATCCGACCGCTATGATCCGGATTTCTGCGGGCCGCAGACCGGCCAATCCTGCTGACCGGATTTACTTCTCGGTACGATAGGCGAAGTCGTCGATGGCCGCCTGCCAGTAGTGCTCGGTCCTGATTTCGATCCGGGTGATGCGCCGGTATTCGGCGGCGAAATAGACAGGCCCCAGAGCCGACAGCGTGACCTGGTCCTCATAGACGGGCTCTTCGCCGCGCCAGGCCTTGATAAGCAGAGTTTCACCTTCGGCATCATCCCAGCCGGCGCCGAAATAGGCGCCGGTGAAATCGAAAGGCGCGCGGCTGGACACGGTCGCCGGATGGCCCGAGCTGTTATAGGCGATGAAGTCGCCCGACATGGCGGCGTTGATGTAGCCGGGACCGCCGGTGAAACGCTGATGCATGGCGACGAGATTGTACCAGTCGAGCCCGCCATAGCCGGACGGCACCTCGAACACACCCGAGGTCGCCAGATCGTCGAAGCCCGTCACATGTGAAACGGGAAGTGGTGCTGCATCACTCTTCGCCTTTTCTGAGAAGGCGGCCAGAACGACCGGCGCTTGCGCGACCGTGACGTTCCGGCGCTCGGACGCCCATTCGACCTTCCACTCGCCTGGTGTCGCCGGAAGGCGGAAGCGCCCGTCCGCGTCGGCCTGCGTCACGCGGTGGCCGCCATCGGGGCCCTTGGCTGTGACCTTGACGCCGGCGGGCGCCGTGCCGCTGATCGTCAGATCCGCCGCAAGGCCGACCGGATGTGTCGTCTTGCGCGCGATCATATCGCCGGGCGCGCCGGGCGTCACCACATACTCGCTGTCCTGTTTTTCATTGCCTGTCGTCACCGACCAGCCCGGCGGCGGCTTGATCGCGAAAGTGTAGCGGCCGGGATCGGTGACTTCACGATCGCGCTTCACGACCGACATCCGGAAATTGGCGAATCCGCTGACATTGGTCCGTTCGATATGGATGTCTCCACCAGGCTTGCCGAGCTCGACCGCCACATTCGGCATCGGCTGGTCGCCCATGTCATAGACGCCGTTGCGGTTGATGTCGCGGAAGACCAGGACGGAGGTGTTCATCTCACCGCCGGTGAAGCCGCCCCAAACGCGTTTCGGATAAAGCGGATCCGAAGCACCGGCCGGGCCGGCCAGGAGAGCTATGCCGAATGCCGTCGCCATGAGGTGTTTCACGATGCCGTCTCTTTTGTCGCTGTCTCGATCTCCAACCCTTGCACACGCCGGATAACTTTGTCGACATCGTCGGCATCGAAATACGCCAGATAGAGCAGCATCATCGTGGCGCTGAACGTATAGACCGGCAAGGTGACATAGAGGATGGCGTGAAAGGCGAGGCCGACCCATACCAGATAGCGCCGGGTCGGGCGGAAGGGCAGCCCGAAGGCGAGCGCATATTCGACGAGCACGACGCTGATGGCGGCGAGCATGGCGAGTGTCGGCAGGCCAGGAAGGTCCGGATAGTCGGAGCCGGCATAGAACCAAAGGAAGATGTGCTCGAGCCGCGCCCCGCTCAGGAAGGCGAAGCCCGTCTTGTCATAGGCCGAGAAGAAATAGAGCACCGAGAGTTGCAGCACGATGAGCCGCAAGCCCCAGAGATTGCCCCGTTCGGGCGGCGGGGGATGTCCCCGGCGCTCGGCCCTCGCCACGGCCAGATAGCGGTCGAGCGAGAAGGAACGCTCGCAGGGCGTGAGTGTGAGGAGCAGGGCGGTGATGGCGAGCAGGTAGGTATGGTGATGCGTCCACGGCTCGCGACCGAGCGCATGGCCGAAATAGAAATAGATCACCAGCCCGACGATTCCGGTCCACAGCGCCGCCAGGCGGCTTTTGTAGCCGATGAACAGCAAGGTCGTCGCAAGGAAGAAATTGAGCGACAGAACGAGGCCGATGATGGACTGGTTCATGTACAGCAAAAGCTCGCCCGCCCAGCGCGACCAGAAGAGCATGGCGATCCCGATGCGGATCAGAGCCGAAGAACGTGATGAGCCATAGGTGTCGACGGCCCATGCGGCGAAGCGGTCAGCCAGGGCAGGCATTTTGCTCCCCCGTATTGATGATCCGCCAACCGTCGCGCGTCGCCTGGCGCGCTTTGACGCGCAGATCGGCGCCGGAGCCTAAGGCGGCGCAGAGCCGCTCGATGATGGAAGTGAGTTCTTCAGAGGTTTCGATGCGTCGCAGCTTGCCGTTGCGCCGTTCGCCGAGAACCGCAAAGCGGTCGATCGGCGCCGAGGTGCCGTCCGGCTGCCGGACGGAGAAGGAGGCATCGACCAGGCCGATTCCAATGCCGCTGAACATCGTCCAGGAGCGCCAGAACACCGTGCGCGTCCCGGCGAACTGCTCGATCACCGGTCCGGCGAGCATGAAGACAGCAATGGCGAGGAACGCCAAGAGCCGGATGCGCCGGGCCGGAATCGATCCGGCAGGCTCGGCTGGGATTCCGGTCGCAAGTGTATCAGTCACGTGATGAGCTCCCGGACGGACCTTAGAGCAGGTCTCACCCGGATTGGAAGGGCATCACGATAGAGACGTCGCCTTCCGCTGGCGCTGGATTGCCTGAAAGGCAATCACGATGGCGAGCATCAGCATCACGCCACCGGCAATCACATAGGCGGCGCATGTTATGCCTTCCGCCATGGCGCGGCGCAGAGCCTCATCGGCGAGCCCTGCCGTGCCCTGATTGGCAACCAGAACGAGGAAGGCGAGGCCGAGTGCGGCGCCCATTCCCGATGTGGTCGAGACGATGCCCGAAGCCACGCCTTGTTTTTCATCTGGCACTCCGGTCGCGGCCGCGATGAACATGGTGGTGAAGATGATACCATCGCCGATACTGACGATGACCAGGCCCGGCACCAGCGCCATGAAGGGGACATCCGGCGACAAAGCGAGGCCGATGGCGAGCGCGCCGATGACTCCGGTTGCCAGCGCTGCGATCATTGTCGGCGCCAGGCCGAAGCGGGTCGCCGCGCGGCCGGCGAAGGTCGACGCCAATACGACGACGGCGGTCGGAATGAGGAAAGCGAGCCCGGTCGAGAGCGCGTCATAACGCAGTACATCCTGGAAGAAGATCGACAGGAAATAGAGGAGAGCCCCGAAGGTCGCCATGAACAGGAAAGCGATGGCGACCCCGAGCACCAGCCAGGGATTGCGCAGCATCGCGAAGGGAAGCAGCGGGTCGGTGCTGCGCCGTTCGATCAGGACGAAGAGCAGAGCGAGCCCGAGGCCAAGGACCAGAATGCCGATGGTGAGGGGCGAGAGCCATCCGAAGACCGGGCCCTGCACCAAAGCCAGCACGATAAGGGTCACGGCGCCGGTGACCGTGATCGCGCCCGGAAGATCGAAAGCGCGTCTGCGATCCACGGGCGGATCGCGTCCGATAAGGGCCAAGGCTGCAATCATGGCGGCGCCGGCGAGCGGCACATTGACCAGAAATACCGCGCGCCAGCCGAAGGCGCTGGTGAGCGCGCCGCCGGCCAGCACGCCGATGACGAGACCGGCGGCGCCGGCGCCTGCCCAGACGCCGAGCGCGCGGTTGCGTTCCTCGCCCTCGCGAAAAAGGACGTTGATCAAAGCGAGAGTGCTCGGAAAGACGAGCGCGCCACCCAGCCCTTGCGCGGCGCGGGCGGCGAGCTGCATGAAGACGCCATTCGCCAGCCCCCCGGCGAGTGAGGCGGCGAGATAAAGGAAGAGGCCGACGAGCAGGACACGGCGGCGGCCCAGGAGATCGGAGGCGCGGCCGCCCAAAAGTAGAAAGCCGCTGGAGGCGATGACATAGGCGCTGACGACCGCCTGCAGGCTTTGTGGTGAGTAGCCGAGATCGCGGCCGATATCGGGCAAAGCGACGATGACGATATACTGATCGAGCGACACGATCAGCATCGCGCCGGAGAGCAAAGCGAGGATCGCGGCAAGGCGGGTCTTGGCGTGAAGCGAGGAATTGCTGATCACCGGCACGGCTCCTTTCCGCCAGAATTGGCGAAGCCGCCGCAAAGGTGAAAGCCGGTACGAGCGTATGGCCGGTCTACACCCGCGTATGGCGGGTCAGGGAGCCGGGTTGAGCTCCGGCGCCATGAGCTTCAGCTCCTGCACCAGGAAGTCGATGACGCTGCGGATCCGCGGCGTATCGCGCAGGTCGGCATGGACGCCGATCTTCACGGGCTGCGATGGTTCGGGGATCGGGGTTGCAAACCGGACGAGGCCCGGCCTGCGATCGCCGATCACGCGGGGCAAGGCTGCCATCGCCTCACCGGCTTCGAGCGCCGCCACATGCGACTGCACGCCATTGGTTCTGAGCACGATGGCGGCGCGCGGCAGCATCGCCTTCAGCCACTCGATGGGCACCACCTTGATCGGTGACGGATTGAGCGCAACGACATGCTGGTCGGCGCCCTTTCTGGCGAAATCCGGTTGACCGTGGCGCCTGACATAGGTTTCCGACGCATAGAGGCCGTAGGAAACGTCGGCGACCTTGCGTTCGACCAGATCGCCCTGGTCGAAATTGCCGACGCGGACCGCGACATCTGCCTCGCGCCGAGAAAGGTTGAAGCGGCGCGGGTCGTTGATCAGGTCGATGATCACATCGGGATGGCGGATGCAGAACTGCGCCAGGAGGGGGGCCAGCACGTCGTCGCCGAACCAGGCGAGGCTGGTGAGGGTGATCGTGCCCTTGAGGCCGGTGTCGCGCGCCGCGATGCGCCGTTCCACCGCGCCGGCGAGCTCGTCCATCTCATCGAGGGGCTCGAGCAGCGTAGTGAGCAGGGGACCGGGTGTCAGCCCGCCCGCTTCACGTTCGAACAGCTTCACGCCGAGCCGGCGCTCCAACGCATTGAGACGGCGGCTCACCGTCGGCTGCGTCGAGCCCAGGGCCCGCGCGGCGGCGCTCAGCGAGCCATGGCGGGCAACGGCATGCGCGATCTTGAGGTCGTCCCAATCCATGAAATCACCTCCGGTTTGACCCAAATCAAATCGCCGCGCCGCTACAGCGGTTAGAACGAAATGCCATGAGACAGGAAGCGCGGAACTGCCGCAAGCTGGAAGATTGCCCGCTCGGCACCATATGCTGCGCCGGCGAGCATGTGCCCTGCATCGACATGGGACGTATGCATGCGGCGAAGCTTGATCTCTGCGCCGCACTCGAGGAGATCGCCGATAATTTGCCAGCGCGGGTCGATCGCTTCCGGTGTCTCTCCGTCGCCAGCAATCTCGTGCCGTTGCTGCGCGCCTGCCATCGTCTCGAGGAGGAAGCGGTCTTCCCCGCTTTCGCGGCACAACGTGACGAGGCGGCGGTCATCGCCCGGCTCAAGACCGAGCATCTCGAGGATGAATGCGCTGCCGAGGATCTGACTGAAATGCTGCTCGCCGTCGGCCATGGCGAAGCCGTCGCCAATCCGGAGGCCTTCGGCTACATGCTGCGCGCCTTCTTCGAAGCGGCGCGCCGACATATCGCCTTTGAACGCGATCATATCCTGGCCGCCATCCGCCCCGCCGAGTCTTAGAGCCCTTCCCGTTTTGATCGAATCGTTCCGATTCGATCAAAACGGGTAAAAAGCTCGAAGACATATGATCTGGAGCGCTTCTTTATCGCCAAAGTCGAGCAACTTTGGCGGGAGGCGCTCTAGTCGCCAGCCTGCGCCGTCAGCCGGTCCAGATTTTCGACCGTCACATGACGGGTGCCTTCGATGCGGATCACACCTTCGGTTCTGAGCCGCGTCAGCTGGCGGCTGACGGTCTCGATGGTAAGGCCGAGAAAGTCGGCGATTTCGCTGCGCGACAACGGCAGGTCGAAAGTGCTGCCGCTTGCCGAGGCCTGAGTGGGATGGACGTTGCGGGCGATCATGAGAAGGAAGCTCGCCACCTTTTCGGCCGCCGTCTTGCGGCCGAGCGTCACCATCCAGTCGCGCGCCTGGTCGAGCTCCTTGAGCGTCTGCTGGAGGAGGCGATGTTCGAAATCCGGCTGCTCCACCATCATGCGCTCGACCGCCTGGCGCGGGAAAGAGCACAGATCGACCTGGGTCGCGGCTTCCGCGGTGACGGCGCTTTCGGTGCGGAATGGGCGACCGACGAAATCGGGCGCAAATTGCAGGCCGACGATCTGCTGGCGCCCATCGGCCAGGGTCTTGCTCAGCTTCACCACCCCCGACATCACATTGGAATAGCGCTCGACATGCTCGGCGTCGGCCACCAGCTCTTCGCCTTGCGGCGCCTTGTGCTTCACCGACGACTTGGCGAGCGCCACGAGCTGCTCGGACGTAAGCGCACCGCACACACCGCGATGCCGCGCCTCGCAGGCGACGCAGAGGACCGGAATGCCGGAATTATGGATGTCTTTCCGCAACGAAACCTCGATGATTGGCGACGGTTTCGTCCTATCATCATGTCCGGCAGGGGACCACGTGACCTTTTGCGCCTGTGACTCTAGCTTTTTGCCAAAACGTCGAGACCGCTGCGCCAGCGCCGGCCGCCGGAGATCTGCCGGCCGTCGGTGAGCGTCACGGTGAAGTCGCCACTGTCATTGGTCTCTGTCGCGGTGACGTGTTTGACATTCACCAGACGTGAGCGGTGGATGCGCACGAAATAGCGGTCGGCCAGCTCCTTTTCGAGGGCCGTTAAGGTCTGCCGGCGCAACAGACTACGGTCGGTGAGATGCAACTCGACATAATTGCCGGCGGCTTCCGCCCACAGAATATCGTTTGTCGCGAGCCAGTAGCGTTTGGCGCCGTCACGGATCTCCAGTCGAGATGGCGTCTCAGGCGAGGAAACCGGAGGCGACGTCCTGTCGAACACGATCTTGAGGAGCCATGCACCGACGACCAAACCGACATAGGTGAGGCTGTCCTTGCGGCCTTCATAGAGGAGACGGGTGAGGAACGGCTCGCCATCCAGGTGATAGGCGCCGCCGAACAACGGATAGAGTGCAAATCTGGCGAGCATCATCCCGGCTATGTGCAGGAGGCTGAAGCCGATCGCCCCGGCGGCATGGCCGAGCAGAACCAGCCCCCATCCGATGCGGCGTGGATCGAGCCTGACGGCCCAGCGCAGAAGCAGCGGGGTGAGGGCGAAGACGGTCGCGACGCTGGTGGCTTCATCGATCGCCAAGGGCCAGAGCGGCGTGGAAGAGGCTTCGCGGCCCGCTTCCATCCAGAACGAGGTGGCGCCGACCGCGGCGATCGCCGCGAGCATCAGCGCATAACAAAGCCATAGCCATCGGGGGAACCGGAAGGTTCTTTCAGGCTGCTCAACGGTCTCTGCCGTCATGGGGCGCCGCCGCTCGTGGCGCAGGGCCCGCCATTCGTCCCTTCAGGCTTTCTGAAAGGTCCGCGCCGGCTCACAGGGACATCATCAATCGTGCCACAGGAGGGTCTCATGGCCAGAACCTTGAACACCATACCGTCTGCTGTGGCCCGCTGCTGTAGCATGGTAGCGGCGTCTTGTCCCATCGTGGTGAGGGACTGATGAAACGGCGGTTATTTCTGAGTGCAGCGCTGGCCTGTTTGTCCGGCGTCCTGCCGCGCTGGTCCTCCGCCGCAAGCCAGCCACTGTCGCGCGTCCGTCCCGGCGCGCCGGGCTGGCCGTCGCGTGTGGATTGGGAAGGCTTGCGCGCTTTGGTGAAGGACCGGCTGATCGCGGTTGCGTCTCCGATCACGCCTTGCATCGGCTCGACGGATCGTTCGAGGACGGCAGCCGTCTTCGCCCGGCTGCGCAATCCGTATTACCTCGGTGACGAAGCGGGCTTGACCCAGGCGCTGGGCTGGGTCGATGCCTGGACCTCGCGGCCAAGTGTCTATGCGGTGGCGGCCGAGACCGCAGCCGATGTCGCAACGGCAGTCAATTTCGCCCGCGCGCATCGATTGCGGCTCGTCGTCAAAGGTGGTGGCCACAGCTATCACGGCGCATCGAGCGCCGCCGACTCGCTCCTCATCTGGACGCGCCGTTTGAACGCCATCACCGTCCACGACGCTTTTGTGGCGCAAGACTGTTCCACTCCTCAGACGGCAGTGTCGATCGGGGCGGGCGCCTTGTGGGGACAGGCCTATGACACGGTGGCGCGCGGGGCCGGGCGTTATGTCCAGGGCGGCGGCTGTCTCACTGTCGGTGTGGCGGGGCTCGTCCAGGGCGGTGGTTTCGGACCGTTTTCAAAAACCTATGGCTTGGCGGCAGCGAGCCTGATCGAGGTCCAGATCGTGACTGCCGACGGCGAGATCCGGATCGCCAATGCCTGCACCAACGCCGACCTCTTCTGGGCCATCAAGGGCGGGGGCGGTGGAAGCTTCGGCGTGGTGACGCGGCTGACCTTGCGCACGCATGACTTTCCGGCCTTCTTTGGTGGCGTCTTCGCCACCATCAAGGCGTCATCGGCGGAGGCTTTCCGCCGCCTGATCGACAGGACCGTTTCCTTCTATGCCGAGGCGCTTTTCAATCCGCAGTGGGGCGAGCAGATCAACTTCCGCCCCGGTCATGAGCTCGGCATCGCCATGGTCTTCCAGGGGCTGGAGCAGATGCAGGCGGAGGAACTGTGGCGGCCCTTCTTCGACTGGGTGAAGGCTTCGCCGCAGCATTATGCATTTGCGCAGGAACCCGCCATTCTCGCCGCACCGGCGCGTGATTTCTGGAGTCCGGCTTTTCTCAAGAGCCTGCCAGGTCTCGTCATGGAGGACGACAGGGCGGGCGCGCCTGAAGGAAATCTGTTCTGGGCCAGCAACAGAGAAGAGGCGGGACAGGTCTTTCATGGCTACCAGTCACGCTGGCTTTCGGCTTCGCTGCTTGCCGGCGATCGGCAGTCGCCTCTCGCCGAGGCCTTGTTCCGCGCATCGCGGCATTGGAACATTTCGCTTCATTTCAACAAGGGATTGGCAGGAGCGCCATCCGAGGCAATTGCCGCAGCGCGTGACACCGCGATGAATCCCCAAGTTCTCGACGCTTTCGCTTTGGCTATCTCGGGGGCCGCAAGACCACCGGCCTATCCCGGCGTGCCAGGTTATGAGCCTGACGTCGCCACGGCCCGCCGGGAGGCGGAAGCCGTGAAGAAGGCGATGCAGGAGCTGCGGGAGCTGGCGCCCGAGGCCGGCTCCTATGTATCGGAAAGCGACTTTTTCGAGGAGCATTGGCAGAAGGCTTTCTGGGGCAACAATTATGACAGGCTGCTGCAGGTGAAGAACCGGTACGATCCCGATGGGCTTTTTGTCGTCCATCACGGCGTCGGCAGCGAAGTGTGGAGCGCCGATGGCTTCACCCGATCGGACTGATGCCGTATAGACCGGCCCCTCATAGGGGCTGACGATTTCATGAATTCTCAAACACCGCTGGCGCATGATGCGTGGTGCGCATGGCATCCGACCGAGCTTGCCCGCCGGCTGAGCGGCATCGCGCGGCCATGGTGCATAGCGGGCGGGTGGGCTCTCGACCTTTGGCATGGCCACCAGACCCGTGATCACGAGGATCTTGAATTCACGATCCTGCGTGAGGACGTGGCCGCCTTCCGCCAGGTCCTGACCGGCATGGATTTCTACACGGCCGGAGATGGTATCGTTGAGCCTCTGCCGGCCGGCGCGGAACCGCCGGCGGCCATCTGGCAGATCTGGTGCCAGGACCGCGCGGCGCGGTGCTGGCGGGTCGACATGATGATCGAGCCGGGAACACCGGATATGTGGAAGTACAAAAGAAATCCGGCCATCATGCGACCGCGCGGCGAAATGGTCGGCATGACCGGGGACGGGCTGCCTTATCTGAAGCCGGCGGCGGTGCTGCTGTTCAAGGCGAAGCACAAACGCGGCAAGGACGAGACCGACTTCATGAATGCCCTGCCGAAGCTGGTCCGCGCCGAGCGGGATTGGCTCAAGGCATGCTTGGCGGCCGCCCATCCCGGACATGACTGGCTGCAAATGCTCTGACCAAAGCGTGATTCACATCGGCAAGCCCAGCTGGTAGTCTGCACCCTCAATATCAGGATGGCGTCATGACTCGATTTCTACCCCGCTTGATCGGCACCTGTGCTGTCGCGCTGGCGACAGGCTTTCTGGCGAGCCCTGCCTGGGCCTCGTTCGAAGCCTGTGTCAAAGGTGTGCGCGCCGAAGTACTGAAGGCCGGCATCAAGCCCGACATCGTCAATGCCGCCTTCAAAGGTATCGCTTTCGACGAGAAGGCGGTGCGCTTCTCAAGGACCCAGCCCGAATATCGTCTCGCCATCTGGGATTACATGGCCTTCCTGGTCGACGAGGCGCGGCTTGTCGATGGGGCCAAGATGATGCGTACTCATGACAAGACCTTGCGTTCGGTCGAGCGGGCCTATGGCGTCAACCGCTTCATTCTGGCGGCGCTGTGGGGCATCGAGAGCAACTACGGCCGCGAGAAGGGTGATTTCTTCCTGCCGCATGCGCTGCCCAATGTCGCGTGTGGCGGCAAGAAGCCGGCCGTGTTCAAGGCTGAGCTCATCCAGGCCCTGCGTATCGTCCAGGCCGGCGACATCAGGCTGGCCGATCTCACCGGCTCCTGGGCCGGCGCATTCGGCCAGACGCAGTTCATGCCGTCGACCTATCGCCGCCTTGCCGTCGATTTCGACGGCGACGGCCGCCGCGACACCATCCACTCGGTTCCCGATTCGCTCGCTTCCGCCGCCAATTTCCTCGATAAGGCCGGCTGGCAGTCGGGTCTCCCCTGGGGCTTCGAGGTGAAGGTGCCGGCCTCCTACAAGGGACCGGTCGGCCGCTCGCGCAAGGCGCCGGCCTCGGCCTGGGTCAAGCAGGGCATCACCCGCGCCGATGGCACGGCACTGCCGTCCGGCGGCTCCTATGGACTCATCCGGCCGGCGGGGCCGTCAGGCCCTTCCTTCCTCGTATCGCGCAACTTCGATGCGCTCTTCTCCTACAATGCGGCGGAGTCCTACGCACTGGCGATCGGCTACCTATCCGACCGCCTGGCCGGCAAGGCTGCGCTCAAGACGCCCTGGCCGACCGATGATCCGGGCCTGAGCCGGGCCGAGCGCAAGCGTCTGCAGGAATTGCTGATCCAGCGTGGTTATTATGAGGGCGAGGCGGACGGCCGTATCGGCCCGATCACCGTCGCGGCAATCAAGGAAGCGCAGAAGAAGGCCGGCATGAAACCCAATGGCCGGCCGAGCAAACGCATCCTGAAGGCGCTCGCCGGGAACTGATCACGCCTTTGGTGGCGCTGGCACCAACCCGTGACGCAGCATGATCTCCTTGATGCGCTGCGGGTCGGGCGCGCCGGCGCTGAGAAGGGCGGCGATCTCGCGGAAATAGCCGGGACCGAGCACGCCAGGGGTGAGCACTGAAAGGCACGTGGCAGGTTCCTCGGTGACATTGTTGAAACCATGGACGACGCCGCGCTTGATGAAGAGCGTGTCGCCAGGCCCGACCGGGGAAGTCTTGCCGTCGACGGTAAAATGCAAGGTGCCGGAGAGACCGTAGACCGCTTCGTCCCAGCTCTCGTGATAATGCGGCACCGGGACGCGGCCTCTGGGCTGGACCGTCATGCGGAACATGTCGAGGCTGCCGGCCGTCGTTTCCTTGGTGTGGAAGAATTCGAGATTGATGCTGCCGAAGTTAATGACTTCATTCATTTGCCTGTCTCCGGCCCCCGCTATCTTTTATATCTGGGACCGACGAGAATCGACAGGCCCTCTGCATCTGACCGTTCGGGGGAAAAGGACATGACCGCTAAACCGACACCGCTCACCAATCATCCGACCGGCGTGGCGCTGCTGCGCGATCCGGCGCTCAATCGCTCGACCGCCTTCACCGAGGCCGAGCGCGAGAAATTCGGGCTGGTCGGCCTACTGCCGGACCGGGTGGAGGATGAGGAGGTAAGGCTGCAGCGGGTCCTGGTTCAACTCGACTACAAGCCGACCGATCTCGAGCGGTATATCTTTCTGTCCTCGCTGCGTGACAATGACGAGACGCTCTATTTCAAGGCGCTGATGTCCGACCCGGCGCGTTTCCTGCCGCTCGTCTACACGCCGACCGTCGGCGAGGCCTGCCAGAAATTCGACCAGATCCTGCGCCGCCCGGCCGGTGTCTATCTGTCGATCACCCGCAAGGGTCAGCTGCGCGATCTCCTGCGCAACTGGCCGCATAAGGATGTGCGTTTCATCGTCGTCACCGATGGCGAACGTATTCTGGGACTGGGCGATCTCGGCATCAACGGCATGGGCATCCCGATCGGCAAGCTGGCTCTTTATACGGCCTGCGCCGGCGTGCCGCCCAAGGTGACGCTGCCGATCACTCTCGATGTCGGCACCAACAATGAGGCGCTCATCAAGCATCCACTCTATCTCGGTTTGCGTCAGCCGCGGATCACTGGTGCTGAGTATGACGAATTCATCGACGAATTCATCATGGCGGTGCAGGACGTATTTCCACGTGCCTGCATCCAGTTTGAGGATTTCGCGCTGCCGCATGCGGCACCCATCTTGGCGCGCTATCGCGACAAGGTCTGTTGCTTCAACGACGACATACAGGGCACCGCCGCGGTGGCGCTCGCGGGCCTTATCGCCGCCTCGAAGATCGTCGATGGCGCGCTCAAGGATCAGCGCTTTCTGTTTCTGGGCGCCGGCACGGCGGCGACCGGCATTGCCGCACTCCTCGCCAAGGCGCTCGAGCAGGATGGGCTTTCGGCGGCTGAAGCAAAGCGGCGCTGCTGGCTCTTCGATATTGGCGGCCTCATTCAGTCGAAGCGCGAGGGCCTCACACTCTTCCAGCAACCCTTTGCCCATGAGCATGCGCCGCTCGACAATTTCACCGCCGCGATCGAGGTGCTGAAGCCCACCGCCATCATCGGCGTGTCGGGTGTCGGCAAGGCTTTCGACCGTACTGTCATCGAAACGATGGCGAAGCTCAACGAGCGGCCGATCATCTTTCCCTATTCCAACCCGACCTCGCATTCGGAATGTACGGCGGAGGAGGCCTATCGCTGGACCGACGGCCGGGCCGTCTTTGCCAGCGGCAGCCCATTCCAGCCGGTCTATCTCGGCGACAAGACCTTCCTGCCGAGCCAGGGCAACAATGTTTATATCTTCCCGGCGGTCGGCATGGCGATCTACGCGACGGAGGCCGCGCGAGTCACCGACGAGATGTTCATTGTCGCGGCGCGCGCACTGGCCGAGCAGGTGACGCCGGCGCAGATCGCGACCGGTCTCATCTATCCGCCACAATCAATGATTCTCGATGTGTCGCTCAATGTCGCCCGTGCCGTGGCGCGTTACATCTTCGATCACGGGCTCGCAGGTGTGCCGACGCCCGATGATCTCGCCGCTTATATGGCTGAAAAGGTGTACCGGCCGGCCTATCGGCCGCTGGCGTGAAGAAGGGCGACGCCAAACAGACTCTGGCGGTGGGCGAGGTGGCGCGACGCAGTGGCGTCGCCGTGTCCACCTTGCATTATTATGAGCGTAAGGGGTTGATCGAAGGCTGGCGCACCGCTGGCAATCAACGCCGTTATCACCGTGCCGTGCTGCGCCGCATCGCCATCGTCCGCATCGCGCAGCGCGCCGGCATTTCGCTTGCCGTCATCCATGAGGCGTTGGCCGACCTGCCGCATGATCATGTGCCCACGGCGAGCGACTGGCGGCGCTTCACCAATACCTGGAAGGACATGCTGGAGGAGCGCATCGTCAGCCTGACGCAACTACGCGACCAGATCACCAGCTGCATCGGCTGCGGCTGCCTTTCCTTGGCGGAATGCCCGTTGCGAAATCCGGATGACGTGTTGGGCAAGCGTGGGCCAGGCCCGCGACGTTTGGTGCCACATAGACGCACGCGTGATGCTTGACCTCAACTTTGGTTGAGGTCCTATAGGGCGTGTCGGCTGCGACCTCGGTCGCGAATTGGAGTGCCGACATGACAAATGAATTGACCGATCCGGCGCCTGTCGGATGGAGCGATCTCCTCAGTGGAAGACATGGCATCTATGCTCTGGTTTTGGCCGGTGGCGTGACGCTGCATGCCGTGAACATGTATATCGCAACCACGGTGATGCCCTCGGTTATCGCCGACATTGGCGGCCTCGATTTTTACGCCTGGGCCACGACATTGTTCGTCGTCGCCTCGATCCTCGGCGCGGCATTGGCGGCGAAACTCCTGAAGCGCGCCGGTCCGCGCGGCGCTTATGTCATCGCCGCCTTGCTCTTCGGCATGGGCACATTGATCTGTTCGCTGGCCGTCAACATGCCGGTGATGCTGGTGGGGCGCAGCATCCAGGGCCTCGGCGGCGGCTTCCTCTATGCGTTGGCCTATGGCCTGACGCGTCTCGTGCTGCCGGAAAGATTATGGGGTCGCGTCATCGCGCTTATCTCGGCGATGTTCGGCATCGCGGCGCTGGTCGGACCGGCGGTCGGTGGAGTCTTCGCAGAATATCATGCCTGGCGTGCCGCCTTCTGGTCGCTTCTGCCTTTCGTCGCCGCCTTCACGCTCATCGCCCTTTCGACGCTCCCCAGAAGCAGCTCGGACAGGAATGAGCGCGCTGCTCTCCCGCTGCCGCAGCTGGTGCTGTTGACTGGCGCGGTGCTCGCCGTCTCGGCCGGCAGCTTGGTCGAGGACATCGCCTGGAACGCCTCTGGTCTTGGCGCCGCGCTCGCGATGATCGCCCTGATCGCTCTGGTGGAGGGCAGGACCGAGGCGCGTCTCCTGCCGCGCAACTCCTTCAGCATCGCCACACCCTTGGGGGCGCTCTACTGCACCATCGCGCTTCTGATGCTGGGCATGCAGCCTGAAATCTTCGTGCCTTATCTGCTGCAAGTCCTGCATGGTCAGTCGCCGCTCCGGGCCGGCTATCTCGCGGCCTTGATGGCGATCGGCTGGACGATCGGCTCCATATTGAGCTCGCGCTGGCAGCAAAGTGCGGGAGCCCGTCTGATCTTGCTGGGACCCGTCCTGGTGCTCACGGGCCTGGTGATTTTTGCGGCGTTCGTGCCGCTCCATGGCCAGGGAGATCTCGCCATTCTCGCGCCGATCTGCGCCGGTCTTCTTCTGGTCGGTTTCGGCATCGGCATAGCCTGGCCGGGGCTCGTCACCCGCATCTATCGGAGCGCACCCGCGACCGAGCAGGATCTCGCCGCTGGCGGCATGACGACGGTGCAGCTCTTCGCCATTGCGTTCGGAACCGCTCTCGCCGGCATGGTGGCGAATATCGCCGGTCTTGCCGAACCTGGAGGCGTCGCGGGTGCTTCATCCGCGGCCTTATGGCTGGCCGGCATTTTTGCGATCGCTCCGATGCTCGCCATTGCCATGGCGGTGCGCGTCCTTCATCTCACCGGCGGGAGGAGTTGAAAATGCCGATCCTCGACGCGCGTGCCTTCGAGCTTGTTGCACGCCTTCTTCTCACTTTCGTCTTCTGGACCAGCGGCCTCGCCAAACTGCTGGACTTCAGCGCCAATGCCACGGTGATGGACAGCTTCGGGCTCTATCCGGGCTGGGCCTTCAACCTGGCGACACTGATCCTCCAGCTCGGCGCATCGGCGATGATCATCCTCGATCGCGGCACTTGGCTCGCCGCGGCCGCGCTCGCGATCTTCACCGTCCTGACCGTCCCGATCGCGCATCCTTTCTGGGCGAAATCGGGCGAAGCGGCGTTCCGGGATATGACGGTGGCCCTGGAGCATATATCGGTCATCGGCGGGCTCGCCATTGTCTGCGTCCTGTCGCCCTTCCATGCGCGCGCGAGAATGAAGGCTTGAGTGACGGGCGCCGGGTGCTCTACTGAAGGAGGCGGAAGCTCGAGCATCTCACATGGCGCCCGTCACTATTGATCCCGGCAAGCTCTTTGAATTCAAGAATTCCGACAGCTTCCACAAATGGCTGGCCCGGAATCACGATAAGCAGGATGAAGTCTGGATCAAGATCCACAAGGTGAGCTCGGGGCTGCTGTCCATCAGTCCTGTGGAAGCCATCGATGTCTGTCTGTGCTGGGGGTGGATCGACGGCCTGCGGAAGGGGTTCGACGACAGAAGCTATTTGCAGCGTTATTGCCGGCGCCGCGCCAAGAGCACCTGGAGTCGCATCAATGTCGACAATGTCGCGCGCCTCATCAAGCAAGGGCGCATGACCGAGTATGGACTTAAGGAGATCGATGCAGCCAAGGCCGACGGGCGCTGGGATCGCGCTTATGGCGGCTCGAAGGAGATGGTGGTGCCCGCCGATCTTCAGGCCGCAATAGATGCCGAGCCCAAGGCAAAGGCGATGCTGGCGAAGCTAAGCGCGCAGAATCGCTTCGCCCTGGCCTTTCGCCTGCACAACATGAAGACCGAAGCCGGGCGGAAAAGAAAAATCGAAAGCTTCGTCCTGATGCTGAAGCGCGGCGAAACCATCCATCCGCAAAGGAAGAAGTGATTCTTTGCCGAAGAGAGCAGCGCAATTTCAAAACGTACTTGCTAATGTTCTTATTTTGTTCTATAGCATTAGAGGTCAGTCAGTTGCGTAAGGTGAGTTATGGCACAGGTTGCATTCAATCTCGGAACGGCCGTTAGCGCGAGAAAGTCGCCGCCGCGGTCGGAACGGTTATTCCTCGGCATTCGTCTCGATGGCGACACGGCCCGTCGCATTGAGCGCTTCCGGCGTGGATTTTGTGCTGAGCACGATGTCCAGGGAAGCCTGCGCCCGAGAGAGCTTCTGCATATGTCCCTGCATTTCGTTGGTGACTTTACGCGGCTGCCCTCGGCTATCATTCATGGCGCGAGGCGGGCCAGCCAGACGGTATCGCTGCCGCCTTTCGACGTGACGCTCAATCACGTCCAGAGCTTCGAGGTGAAGCCGCCGCGGCATGGCGCGCCCGGTCGGCATGCTCTGGTGCTGCTCGGTGAGAGCGCACCGCTGGTGGAGTTGCACCGGTCACTCGGATCGGCGCTGAAGGACTGGGGCTTCAAGGCGGCTGATCATTTCACGCCGCATGTCACGCTGCTCTACGGCCCGAAGGTCGTGCTCAAGCGGACGATCGACCCGATCCGCTTCACCGTCGAAGACTTCTCGCTCATTCACAGCGAAAAAGGCCGCTCGCGTTATAACACGCTCGGCAACTGGTCGCTGCCGGAGCCGATGGCTTCGTCCTGATCAGGACGAAGCCTTCTTGCGATAGCGCAACAGCAGCAGAATGGCGCCTTCGAGAGCAAGGAGGGCGATGGAGGCCCAGAATCCGGTTTGAATGGGATCGCGCCCGCCGCTCCGCAAACTGTAGCCCAGATACACGAAGGGTGCGTTCCATATCAGGCAGCCGAGCGTCGTCGCTGCCAGGAAGATGCGCGGGTCGAGTCGAAGCACCCCGGCGGGCAGAGGAAGATAGAGCCTGGCCGCCGGGATGATCTGTCCCGAGAGCGTGACCCAGAAATGATGGCGGCGATAAGCATCGGTCAGCCGGTCATAGAGCGGTATTTTCAGGAGTATGTATTTGCCGTATCTGGCGACAACCGCGCGTGCGCGCTCGGGGCCGAGCGCCCATCCGATCACGAACCAGCCGAGCCCGCCGATGAGCGACCCGAATGTCGTTACGCCAATGGTCAAAGCGAGCGTGGTGCTGTCGGGCACCGCAAGGCCCAGGAACATCAGCAGGATATAGGAGGGAAGGAGAGGCGCAAATCTCTCCATCGCGGCGAGACAGCCCGCGCCGGCCAATCCGAAGCTCAAGAGATAGGCGACTGTGGCCGATACGGTCGAAGTTAGCTCAGGCGAGGGCATGGGATCTGTCAATCAGGTGGATCACGTTGGGCGGTTGAGTCACGCTAGCCTTGCGACTCAAATGCCTCACGACTGTGACTGGAACGGGGCGGCGCCTCGTCATGCCAGAGATGACGCCGAAGCATTACGGCAGTCTGTCATGGACGCATGATGCGCTCACCTCAGGAGAGGCTTGCCGTTCCGGCGCCGGTTTTGAGGCCGTCCATCAGAAGTGTAATGAGACGGCGCGAGCGTTCGCGCCAGTCCGGCGTCTGGGGGAGGCTGTAAATGCCCGAAAGCGCATGGAGGACGTCGGAACTGTCGATATCCGAACGGATGGCGCCTTGCGCGATCGCGGCATCGACAAGCTGCTGCAGGGCGGCCGGGATCCTGCCGGACGTTGCCGCGAAAAATTCGGAATTGCTGGCGATCAGCAGCTTGAGGCTGTTGGCCATGCCGCGTTTGGCCGCGATATAATCGACGAAACGCTGCATCCAGGCGGCGAGCGCCCTTTCGGGTGGGTATTTGCGCGCGAGATCCTCGGCCGCCCGGCACAGCGCTTCGACCTCGTGGCCATAGACGACTTCGACCAGATGCTCGCGCGTCGGAAAATGCCGGTAGAGGGTGCCGATGCCGACCTGGGCGCGCGCCGCGATCTCTTCCAGCGACGTCTCGATGCCATGTTCGGCGAAGGCCTTGCCCGCCGCCTCGATGAGTTTTTCGCGGTTGCGCAGGGCATCGGCGCGCATGGGCTTTTCCGCCACGGCAGGGGTGGTCTTGCTGCTTTTTACCGTCCGCTTCGCGCTCACTTCACATACCCAACACAATTGGGGGCTTGAATTCTCACCGGCGTGTTTCTAAGTGTTATCCGGAGGCGCCTCCGATTATATCGCGACGCCTCTGATTTGTTACCCCATCCGGATCCGAAATGTCATGCCTATTACGGAAGACAGAGTGAGGCCGAATTCATGTCTAAATCCTTGACTCTCAAGCTTGCAGTCAACGGCGCGTCACATGAGCTGACCGTCGAACCGCGCGTCACCTTGCTCGATGCCCTGCGCGAGCACCTGGGCCTCACCGGCTCGAAGAAAGGCTGCGATCAGGGCCAGTGCGGTGCCTGTACCGTGCATGTCGATGGCGAGCGCGTGCTCGCCTGCCTCACGCTCGCCGCCCAGGCCGAGGGCAGGGCGGTCACCACCATCGAAGGGCTGACGCCGGAAGGCGCCGATCTGCATCCCGTGCAGGCGGCGTTCCTCAGCCACGACGCTTTCCAATGCGGCTATTGTACGCCGGGCCAGATCATGTCGGCGGTGGCTTGCATCAAAGAGGGCCATGCCGGCTCGGATGCCGAAATCCGCGAATACATGTCCGGCAATCTGTGCCGCTGCGGCGCCTATCCGCATATCGTCGCGGCGGTGCGTCAGGCGAAGGAGGTGATGTCATGAGGGATTTCGACTATGCCCGTCCCGCATCGCTGGCTGAAGCCCGCCGCTTCGCCGCCGAGCCCGACGCCATGCTGCTCGCCGGCGGCACCACCTTGCTCGATCTCGCCAAATGCGGCGTTGCCGCGCCCGCCAAGGTGATCGACATTACTCACCTCGAAGGCCTTGATATGATCACCTTTGGCGCGGCAGGCGTCCATATCGGCGCCCTCGCCAAGATGAGTCATGTCGCCGCCGACGCTGTCATCCGCGAGAATTTTCCGGCCGTCTCGGAAGCGCTCTGGCAGGCCGCCTCGGCGCAATTGCGCAATATGGCGACCATTGGCGGCAATCTCCTGCAGCGCACGCGCTGCGCCTATTTCCGCGATCCCCTGGCTTTTCCCGCCTGCAATAAGCGCGATCCGGGCTCGGGCTGCGCCGCCTTGGGCGGCGTCACCCGCAATCACGCGGTATTGGGCACGAGCAAGGTCTGCATCGCTGCCAATCCGGGCGATCTCGCGGTGGCGCTGACCGCTTTCGATGCGGTGGTGCATCTGGGCGAGCGCCGCATCGCCGTCGACGACTTCTTCCTGCTGCCGGGCATGACGCCCGAGCGCGAGCATGCGCTGGAACCGGGTGAAGTGATCACCGCGGTGACCATACCCGCTTCCGTCCCGGCACGGCGTTCGACCTATCTCAAGGTGCGCGACCGCCAATCCTACGAATTCGCCGCCGCCAGTGCCGCGGTTGGAATCGAGCTCGAGCCCGACGGCAAGACCATTCGCGATCTGCGCGTGGCGCTGGGCGGCGTCGCCACAAAGCCCTGGCGCGCGCGCGACGTCGAGAAGGCGCTCATCGGCAAGCTGCTCGAGCCCAAGGCGGTGAGAGAGGCAAGCCTGCTCGCGATGACGGGTGCGCTGGCGCAAGGCGACAATCACTACAAGATCGACCTGGCGCCGCGTGTCGTAACGCGCGCCATCCTGAAAGTCGGAGGCCTGGCATGACGACGGATATTCTGCCTGCGAAAGTCAAACGCGGCGACGCGTCCGATGGCGGTGCCTCTCTCGGCAGTCGTCTGTCGCGCATCGATGGCCCTGCCAAGATCACCGGCGCGGCGCGTTATGCGCTCGAGCATCATCCCGAAGGTCTCTGCCATGCGGTGATCGTGCAGAGCACCATCGGCGCCGGCCGGATCGGCGTCATCGACACGGCGGCGGCCGACGCAGCACCCGGCGTCCTCATGGTGCTCACCCCCGACAGAATCATGCCGTTGAAATCGGCGACGACATGGCTCGACACGCCGGGACCTGATGGGCCTTATCTGCCGCTTACCAATATGATCAATTTCGTGGGCCAGCATGTCGCCGCCGTGGTGGCCGAGACCTTCGAGCAGGCGACCGCCGCGGCGGCACTCATCAAGATCTATTATGAGGAGACCGATGCGATCGCCACCTATGACGATCCGCGGTCGGGCGAGGGGATGGCGCTCGATCATCTGGCGGTTTCCTGGGGCGAGGCCGAAGAGGCCCTGGCCGAGGCGCCGGTTCGGATCGAGGCGACCTATCGCACACCGCGCGAATATAATGTCCCTATCGAGCCGCATGGGCTGGTGGCGCAATGGAATGGCGATAAGCTCACCGTGTGGGAGCCGAGCCAGTGGATCAACGGCATGTCGCGCACCTATGCCGAATGGTTCGGCGTTCCCTATGAGAATGTGCGATTGGTTTCACCTTTCATCGGCGGCGGCTTCGGTTCGAAAGCCTTTGCACTGGCGCATGGCGCCATTGCCGCCTGCGCGGCGAAGATGCTCGATCGCCCGGTGAAGCTGGCGCTGACCCGGCCGCAAACATTTACCGCCTTTGGTGGCCGTCCGGCGACGCGCCAGACCTTGAGGCTCGGCGCAACGGAGGAAGGCAGACTGGTGTCCATCGTCCAGACCGGCGCCAATGAAACGTCCCGCGATGGTGTATGGGGCGAGCCTTTGGCCTCGGTCACGGCGCTCATGTATGCGACGCCTCACCTCGCTGCCCGTCAGACGGTGGTGCCGGTGAATACAGTGTTGCCCAGCGCCTTGCGGGCGCCGGGCGAAAATCCGAGCGCCTTCGGCATCGAATGCGCCATCGACGAGCTCAGTTATGAAGTAGGCATCGACCCGGTGGCGATCAGGCTCCTCAATTATGCCGAGGAGGACCCGCATGCGAAAAAGCCCTGGTCGACGCGGCAATTGCGCGAGGCCTATGAAGCGGGCGCCAAGGCCTTCGGCTGGGAAAAGCGCACATCGGAGCCCCGTTCGATGCGTGACGGCCATCATCTGATCGGCTGGGGCGTGGCGGCGGGCACCTATCCGGTCCGCCGCACTGCCGGTGAGGCGATGGTCAGGCTCTTCGCCGATGGCCGCGCCGAAGTGGCGAGCAGCGGCATCGATATGGGGCAGGGCACTTACACGATCCTGGCCCAGACGGCAGCCGACGCGATCGGCTTGCCGGTGGATCAGGTCGAGGTGAAGCTCGGTGACTCGGCCTTGCCCGGCGCGCCGGTGGCCGGCGGATCGCAGCTTGCCAATCTGATGACCGGGGCCGTCCACAAGGCGGCGCTGGCGGCGCGCGATGAGCTTATTGGTCTCGCCATCGGCGACCCCAACTCGCCCTTCCGCGCTCTCCAGGCGAACACGCTCAGTGTTGCGGACGGTGTCATTTCTTCGCCGCGCGGCGGCGAGGAAGTCTCGATCGCCGAACTTATGCATCGTCTCGGCCGCGATAAGATCGAAGTGTTGCGCGATACGCTGCCGGAAACCAACAATAGCGCTGCCGAAAAGCACAGGACCTACACGACCATCACGCGCATGCGCTCGCCGACTGAAGGCGACTATTCGCTTCACGCCTGGTGCGTGCACTTCATCGAGGTCAGGGTCGATGAGGACTTTGGCACGGTCAGGGTGTCGCGGGTCGTCTCGGCCCTCGATTCCGGCCGCCTCTACAACCCCAAGCTTGCTGAAAGCCAATGGAAAGGCGGCATCATCATGGGCATCGGCCAAGCGTTGCTCGAAGAAGGGCTCGTCGATCGGCGCAAAGGGCGAGTCATCAACAACAATCTCGGCGACTATCTCATCGCCACCAATGCCGATATACCTGACATCGAAGTCATCTCGGTCGGCGTGCCGGACTTCCATGCCTCGGTCTTGGGCGGCAAGGCGGTGGGCGAGCTCGGTATCGTCGGCGTCGCGCCGGCGATCGCCAATGCCGTCTATCACGCGACCGGCAAGCGCATCCGCGACCTGCCGATCACGCTGGAGAAGCTGATCGAGTGAAAGCTAGCCTGCGATCAGCGCCGCCGCCTTCGCACCGATCTCCGGCAGCAGGGTAAGGCTGTCGGAGGGCCATTTGCCCTGGGTGAAGGCGGCGAGCGTGAAGGCTTCGCCGCCCGGCAGCACCGCATGCAGGGCGTCATGGCGGCGGTAGCTCGCAAGCTCGTCGCCCGTCCAGCCGGTCCAGCCCGCTTTCGACCAGATGCGCGCGCCCTCCGGCATGCCCTCTCCGAGGAAACCTAAGAGCTGCGCATGCGGCGTTTCGCGGAACGCCTTCGTGTTCGGGCGATGGAGGAAGTCGCGCATGGTTCGTGAGCGATCGGCTGAAATCATATCACCGCTCATGATCCTGGCGAGGATCGCCGCGGCGGCGTCGCTGGTGAGCCGGTTGTGATTGTTGCCGCCGCGCCGCACATAGATGTTTTCGCGCCCATAACGCTGGTCGTCCATGAGCTTCTGCGACACGTTGATGCCGGCCAGCTCCGCCAGATCGAGCGACCGGAAATAACGGTTTACATTCTCGCGCGCCTCGACCCAGATCTCCATGTCCGCGGGGGCGAGCTCGAGATCGCCGGTCGTTCCGCTCAGATGGTCGATGATGTAATTGGTCGCCATGTTGCTCGACCATTTGATCATATCATGCGCGGCGCGGACGAGCTCCGGCGTCTCGCTGAGGCGGCCGTCCTGATAGGCCTGTTCCAGGGCCACCAGGTAGAACATCTTGACGACGCTGCAAGGATAGAAGGCGACGTCGCCGCGATAGGAGAAGCTGCCGGCCACCGGGCCCGTTTCACCCGCATGAAGACGCAGAGTGATGGCGAAATCATCGCCGGTGACGCCATGAGGGGCGAAACGCTCGGCGCTCCAGGCGACGAGTTCGGCGCCGATTTTTGCTGCCGATAGCTTGGTATTGGACGACATGAAGTGTTTCCCGGATTTAGTGATCGTCAGGTGCGGTGGGTGAAATCGAATTCCGTGGAGGCCGCCGCATTGAGACAGCGGACAGTGTGCTCCGACCCCTCCGGAATGAGTTCCGGGTGCTCGGCCCGGCAGGCCGGCAGCACGAAGGGACAGCGGGTCGAGAAGCCACAGCCGGCAGGCGGCGCCAGGGGATCCGGCACTTCGCCTTCTATGCCGGGCGCCTGCGTGCGGATGCGCGGATCGGGCATTGGGATCGCGGCGAGGAGCCCTCTCGTATAGGGATGCCGAGGTTCGGCAAACAGGCTTTCGGTCTCGGCGATCTCGACGATCTCGCCCAGATACATGACCGCGATGCGGTCGCTGATATGGCGCACCACATTGAGATCATGCGCGATGAACAGGATGGCGATGCCAAGCTTGGCGCGCAGATCAGCAAGCAGATTAATGATCTGCGCCTGGACGCTGGCATCGAGCGCCGAGACCGGTTCGTCGGCGATGAGCAGGCGCGGCTCCACGGCGAGCGCCCGGGCGATCGAGATGCGCTGGCGTTGGCCGCCGCTGATCGCATGTGGCAACCGCTCCCGAAGGGCCGGCGTCAGGCCGACCATCAGCAGCAATTCATCGATTCGCCTGCTTCGCGCGGCCGCATCGGCCGTCATGCCATGGACCTTGAGGACCTCGTCCAGCATGGCGCCGAGCGTCATGCGCGGATTGAGCGAGGCGTAGGGATCCTGGAAGACCATCTGGATCTGGCGGGCGCGGGCATGTCGGTCGGCGTCGAAGCCGCCGCCCTGCCAGGCGAAGCTGCCCTGATCTGGTTTGTCGAGGCCGACGATGCAACGGCCCAGCGTTGACTTGCCGCAGCCCGATTCACCGACAACACCCAGGATCTCGCCGGGCTTGATGGTGAGACTGACATTGCGCAGCGCCTGCAGCCTGGCTCGCGGCTTGCGGGCGAGCATGTCGCTCAGACTATGGTCGAGCGCGTAGGCCTTCGACACATGGCTGATCTCGAGCAGGGGTGAGGAGGCGCTCATGCGATCTCCTTCATCCGCAGGCAGGCGCTCAAATGGCCCGGCTCGACATCGAGCAGCGGCGGCTCCTCGCGCGCGCATTGGCCGACGGCGAAACGGCAACGCGGATGGAAGCGGCAGCCCGGAGGCGGCGCCGACAGGTCGGGGGGAGCGCCGCCGATCGGCTCGAGCCGGTCCTGCTTGCCGTGCAAGGCGGGCAAGGCGCCCAGCAATGCCCGCGTATAGGGGTGTGATGGCTTGGCGAAAAGCTGTGCCGTATCGGCGGTTTCGGCGATGCGCCCGGCATACATGACGGCGACGCGATCGCAGGTCTGCGCGACGACGCCGAGATCATGGGTGACGAACAGCACCGCCATGCCGGTTTCCGCGCGCAGCTTCAGGATCAGCTTGAGGATCTGGTCCTGTACCGTGACGTCGAGGGCCGTGGTCGGCTCGTCGGCGATCAGGAGCTTTGGCCGGCAGGCAAGCGCGATGGCGATGAGCACGCGCTGGCGCATACCGCCGCTGAAGGCATGTGGATAGGCATCGAGCCGCCGCTCGGGCGCGGTGACGCCGACCGATTTCAGAAGATCGACGGCAGCTTGGCGTGGTGTCCTGCCGGCGAGCCGGCCATGCCGGATGAGGCCTTCCTGGATCTGCCGGCCGATGCGCATCGTCGGATTGAGCGCCGTCATCGGATCCTGGAAGATCATCGCGATGCGGCTGCCGCGGATATCGACGAAGTCTGAATTCCTGAGAGTGACGAGGTCGCGGCCCTCGAAGGTGATCGAACCTTCCATGCGGCTCGGTGCGGCGCCGCCGAACAGCCGGATCAGTGAGCGGCAGGTGACACTCTTGCCGCAGCCCGATTCGCCGACCAGGCCGAAGATCTCGCCCGGCCGGATGTCGAAGCTGACGCCATCGACCGCAGTCACGGTGCGGCCGCGGCCGGCGAAGGTGACCTTGAGATCGCGCACGCTGAGCAGAGGCGCGCTCATGCTTTGGGCCTCAGGAAGTCATCGAGCCCGTCACCGAGAAAGGTGAAGGTGACGCCGACCAGCACGATGGCGAGGCCGGGAAACAGAGATATCCACCAGCCGTCCTGGATGAAGTTACGGCCGTCGGCGATCATCACGCCCCATTCCGGTGTCGGCGGCTGGATGCCGAGCCCGAGAAAGCCGAGCGATGTGACGGCGAGAATGGTGAGCACGACATCCGCCATCATGAAGACGATGGCCGGCGTGATGACATTGGGCAAAATGTGCCGGAACATGATGCGGACATGGCTGTAGCCCAGGACCGAGGCGGCCTTCACATAATCGAGCTCCTTGGCGAGCAGCACCTCGCCCCTGACGATGCGGGCGAAGGAGATCCACACCACCAGGGTGAAGGCCAGATACATATTGGCGATGCTGGGGCCGAGCGCCCCGACGATGCTGATGACCAGCACGTAGAAGGGGAACGCCCACAATATATCGACGAGCCGCATCAGGATGCGGTCGAGCCAGCCGCCGAAATAGCCGGAGATCAGTCCGATGGCCGAACCGATGAGGAAAGGCAGCAGCACGCAGACCGCGACGACCTGGAGGTCCACCTTGGCGGCGGCGACAACGCGGGCGAGCACGTCGCGACCGAGATCGTCGGTGCCGAACGGATGGGCGAGGCTCGGCGCGGTGAGCGCGTTGCCGAAGTCGATGGCGAGCGGATCGTGCGGCACGACGAGCGGCCCGATCAGGCTGGCGAGGACCAGCGCCAGCAGCAATATGAGACCGATATGCAGATTCCGGTTGCGCCGGAATCTTTCGATCGTTTCTGTGGAGATGAGACGGCTCAAGACAGTGTCACGCGCGGATCGACCAGGGCGTAGGCAAGGTCGGTCAGGAGGTTGATGATGACGACGAGCGTCGCGAAGGTGACGGTCAGCGCCTGCACCATGGGGTAATCGCGCGCCGAGATCGAGGAGACGAGCAGCGAGCCGAGTCCCGGTATACCGAAGACCGTTTCGATGACCACGGTTCCGCCGATTACCCAGCTCGTATGGACGGCGAGGACTGAGATCGTCGAGGTCAGTGAGTTGCGGAAGACATGGCGCCATAGCACGTCACGTTCGACGAGCCCTTTGGCCCGCGCGGTATCGACATAATCGGCGCCGAGAACCGCGATGATCGAGCTGCGCAGCGAGCGGATGGTCAAGGCGGCCGTACCGAGCGCGATGATGAAGGCGGGGAGGATCAGATGATGCAACCTGTCCCAGAAGCCCTCGCCATAGCCCGATACGGGAAAGAGCGGCACATAGATGGCGAGCAGCAGAACCAGGAGGACGCCGAGCCAGAAAGCCGGCATCGACATCGCCATCACGAAGACCACGCGAACGATCTGATCGATGACGCCGCCGCGCCGGACCGCCGTCAGCATGGCGAGCGGAACCGTCATGACGACGGCCATGATGGTGGACAGGCCGACGAGCGCGAGGCTCGGCCACAGGCGCTCGAGGATGAGCGGGCCGATATCGGCCTTGTAGGCGATCGAGCGGCCGAAACTCCCTTGGACGAGATCGCCGATGAAGCGGAGATATTGGTGCCACAAGGGCTGGTTGAGGCCGAGCTGCTCATTGAGCTTGGCGATATCTTCCGGCGTGCCGCGGCTGCCGAGCATGAGCGTCGCCGGATCGCCCGGCATGACGCGCAGCAGCAGAAACGCCACCACGGTGATGCCGAGCAACACCGGCAGGAGCTGGATTATCCGCGACAGGCAGAAAAAGACTATCTTCATGATAAAATCGGTCCGCCGTCCGCTCTCCAGATCACGATCACTTTAGGTCGGATCGACCTAAAGTGATAAACGTGATCGGAGAACGGGCGGAAGAAACGCGTCTTTGCCGGTTACTTTATCACCACGTCCTTCAGCGAATAGTTCGCCGTCGGCAGAACTTCGAAGCCCTCGACATTGGCGCGCATCGCATAGGCCGATTTCGGCATGAACAGGAAGATGAACGGAGCGCCCTCATGGACCCGCGCTTCGATCTCCTTGAACATCTTGCCACGTTCCTCGCCTTCATTGGTCGAGCGTTCGAGCGCGTAGAGCTCGTTGACGCGGTCGTCCTTCCATTGCGAATGGAAGGCGTTGGCGCGCTCCGGATTGACCATGGTAAAGCCGACCAATTGATCGGGGTCGATCGTGTCGCTCGTCGCATAGGAGAGCGACAGCTCGAAATTGCCGGCCTTGGTGGTGCTGAACTGCGAGGAGCCTTCGATGGTCTGCAACTCCACCTCGATGCCGATGGCGCGCAGTGACGCCTGGATGGCGCTGCCGATCTGGCGGCTGGTCACGTCCCCGCCGCGCACCAGCATGCTGGTCTTGAAGCCGGAATCGAGACCTGCCTCCTTGAGCAAAGCCTTCGCTTTGTCGAGATCGAGCGGGTAGGGCTTCAGCTCTTCATTGTGATAGGCCATGACCGGGATGGAGGTCGTGGCGGCAACGGCGTCGCCATGGAAGACGCCTTTGACCAGTGCTTCCTTGTCGATGGCGTAGTTCATCGCCTGGCGGACACGCACGTCGTCGAACGGCTTCTTGGTCGTGTTGATCTGCACCATGTCGATGCGGAACACCGGCGCCAGACCGACCTTGACGCTGGCATCGCTCTTGAGGGCGGCTGCCTGGTTGAACGGCACCTCGATGATCGCATCGAGTTCGCCGGCCTTGAGCTTCAGAACGCGCGAATTGTCTTCCGGCACGATTTCGAGCGTGGCGCCGTCGATGGCGGGTTTGCCCTTTTCCCAATAATGGGGGTTCTTGGCGAGCTCCATCTTCTGGCCGCGCGCCCAGGACGAGAGACTGAAGGGGCCGGAGCCGATCGGCTTCTCGAAGAAGGCTTCGCCCTGAGCCTCGACCAGCTTGGCGGGCAGGATGGAGGCGCTGAACATCGCCAGATTGTTGATGATCGGGGTGAAGGGCTTCTCCAGCTTCATCACGATCGTATGGTCGTCGACGACGTCATAAGAGGTGATGGGACGGAAGAAGCGTCCCCATTCCGATTTCTCGCCGGCCGCGCGCTTGAGCGAGAATTCGACGTCCTTCGCCGTGACGGGTGTTCCGTCCGAGAACTTGGCGTCGCTGCGCAGCTTGAATTGATATTCCTTGCCGTCGGGCGAGACCGTCCAGGATTCGGCGATGCCGGGCTCGAGCTTGGTGCCGTCCTTGCTCGGGCGGACGAGCTGGTCATAGATCTGCAGCTCGGCCCAGATCGACGCATTGTCGCTGGAAGCGATGGGGTCGATGGTGAGCGCATCCTCGCGCACGCCGACTTTCAACGTGGCGGCCTCGGCGGCGAAGGGACCGATCGTCAGGGCGCTGGTTGCGAGGAGGGCGAAGAGGGCCGGGGCCAGTAGAGCCCGGCGTGAAAGGCCAAATATCGAGTTCCGAATGCGCACGTTAAACTCCTCCCGGATCTATATTCCTGGTTATGAATTGGGTTGGAACAGGCCGTTTGCGAATGATAGTCGGCAGCCGCCGCTCGCATGCCAGAGCCTGTCCCATAAGGGCAATCTTGAGAGGAATACCTGAATGGTCAAATCGGAATATAGACTACATCCATAACTTGAGGTTATAGGCTTGCGATCAAGGAGGACGCTCTTTGCGACTGCGCCATATCGAGGTTTTTCACGCCATCAAGCAGGCCGGGTCGATCAGCAAGGCGGCTGTCCTTCTGGGGGTGTCCCAGCCTGCCGCCAGCAAGGTGCTGCAGCACGCCGAATCCTCGCTGGGATTCAAGCTGTTCGAGCGCGTGAAGGGACGGTTGCTGCCGACGGCTGAGGCGGAACTTCTTTATGTCGAGGTCGCCAAGCTGAATTCCGGTCTCGATCAATTGCGCAAGCTGTCCGCCAACTTGCGGCGCTTTCCGCAGGGGCGTCTGCATGTCGGTTGCCTGCCGAGTCTCGGCCTGTCTATCATGCCGAAGACCATCCGTGATTTTCGCAAGACCTACCCATCAGTGGTCTGCGAGGTCGAAACCAACCATATCGAGGCGCTTCTCGCCGGCTTGCGCTCTCGCCAACTCGATCTGGCGGTTTCCATATTCCCCGATGAACATCCCGATATCAGGACGCAGGTCGTCGGCGAAATCGACCTGGTCTATCTCGGGCCAAAGGATGGCGGCGAGTTCGATCTGGCGGAGATCGCCGACCATGAATTCATCGGGCTTTCGCGCAGCGACGGTGTCGGCGGCATGATTGCGCGCGAGCGCGAAAGACTGGGCTGCAGCTACGCGCCCGCCATCGAAGTCCAGACCTATTATCTCGCTTGCGCCTTTGCCGCGGCGGGCTGTGGCGCCGCGATCGTCGACCGTCTGACGGCGCAGAGCATGCTGCGCCCCGGCCTATTCCTGCGCAGGCTGAAGCAGCGCCTCATCGTCCATATCGTCGTGCTCACGCACGAAGCCAATGTCATTCGTGGCTTCTATACCGACTTCGCCAATATTCTCAGAAAGTCGGTGGAGAGCACGATCGAGGCTGCCGCAGCCGGCTAGAATTTCTCCACTGAAAAATTCGCCGAGCCCTCATTGTTCTCGTAGAAGTAATTATGCAATCCCGGCACGGAGACGATGGCGTCGTTGACATAGAGATAAAGCCGCCCGGTTTTCCGCGCGGTGATGAGGGCTTCCAGATTGCGCGCCTCGCATTTGTCGCTCGACTCCGGTGCCTTGATCGGGACGAGGGCATATTCGTCATTGCCACGCCGGCCGATGCGCGCGATCGGCCGGAAATAGGGCTCCGACCACCATCGTTTGGCTGGCGCCCCAAGATAGAAGGGAAGCGAGTCCGGCCAGGCGATGGTGTCGTCGATGCCATAAACCCCGGCGCAATGTGATGCATCCTTCCAGGCGGTGTTCTGCGGAATATCGATCTTGATCTTGTAGCTCTGTCCCTTCACCAGATCGATGCCGGTATCCGCGCACATATTCTTCGTCGTGTCGAACGTGCCGGCCATGGTCGCATTGGCGGTGCCGGGCTCAGGACAGATCTTTCCGATCGAGCTCACGACCTCGAATGTCGCCTTGTTGAGGCCGGCTAGGAGGAAGACCGACGTGAGAACCAGAAAGACCAGCGGAAGCCCGGTATTCTTGAGGAAGCAATAGAGGGCTATTGCCGCATCATTTGTCCGGATGGCGCGCGCGAAGCGCAGTGTCCATGGCGTCGCACTTGCCTCTGCCTTGGCGTCGGCGCGGCCTAGTCTCGCTGCCAACAAAGCGCATATCGCCGCAATGCCAAAGAGAACACCGGCGGTGATCAGGGCCTTGGTGGTCAGAGGAGATGAAACGACCAGCGCCACTACGGAGCTGAAGAGGAAGATGAGGGCCGAACTCCACAGTGTCCGGCGCTGCGCGTCCCTGCGTGCCTCGCCGCTGTTGGCCTTATCCTCCTGATGATCGATATTCCAGACGGCGCGCGCCCGGTCGTGAATGCGGATGCGCAGGAATTTCCCGATCCACAGGCAGACGCCGATCGCCACACCGAGCGCCAGGGCGC
Organism: Taklimakanibacter albus; assembly: GCF_016595235.1. Lineage (GTDB taxonomy): Bacteria > Pseudomonadota > Alphaproteobacteria > Rhizobiales > Aestuariivirgaceae > Taklimakanibacter > Taklimakanibacter albus. The sequence goes on from NZ_JAENHL010000006.1 coordinate 281,334, forward strand.
CAGCCGGATTGTCGGTGATCGCCTGCAGCCAGGGGGCCGCCATGGCGGGGAGGAAACTGCGCAGCAGTTCAATAACCGGACCGATGACGCCGCCGAGAATGTCATTGAGATCCGAGATGATCCCGATTGTCGGATAGCCGGCATAGAGCGGATAAAGCCCGGCCAGGACGAAGAGAACCAGGGATACATAATAAAGAGCGCGTCCCCACCAGACGCTGTCATGCATCAAGTCCACGCGCTCGGAGCGCAGCGGGCCTCTGGCCGATACGATCGTATTGGCGACGTCGGAAAGCGATTGCTGCATGGCCTGCAGATCGCGGGTCCGGCCCACGGGGAGCGGCAACTTGTCGGGCCGTTTGGGCGGCGGGGCGATCTTGGTTACGCCGCCGAGCTGGGTGAGAGGGACCACGTCGTCATAAGGTGTGAGTACCTCGACTTCTTCCGGCAAGGCGATCGGACCATACTGATCGGAGCCCTTCGCCATGCGGATGATGGCACTGGCATCGACAAGGGGAAGCCTTTTGGGCACGCCGCTCTTTGCCGAAGGACCGTTCATGAGGTCCTGAGCAGAGCGCGGATGATAGCGATAGAAAACGCCCGTCCCCGAGCGTGGATCGTAACGGCGGCCGCTTTCCGAGGCATTGTCCCAGTAGTCGGCAACGATCTCGGCATCGAAGCGCAGGCCGGACTCCGCCGCTTCCCCGATCATCCAGCACAGCGGAATATAAGCCAGCCGATCATCGGGATAGCCGCCGCCGACATTGGCATGCGCGCCGGCGAACCACACTTGCCTGAGGCGTGGCGGCTCATCGTTCTTTGGCTGCAGATCCTTGGGATCATCCTCGAGCCAGGGAATAGGAAAGAAGGTTCGTCTCTCATCATCGATGCTGAATGCCTGGCGCGCCCGCTTGACGGAGGAGAGAAGGCCAGGCCCGAAGGACATCGGCCAGATCCAGCGGTCGACGGCTCGTGTCAGCTCATCGATGGGCAGACCATAGGCGGCCACGGTGTCCCAGACACCCAGGAAATGCACCTTCACACTCCCCGCCGCGCGCGGATCACCCGCCTTGGGCCTTACTTCCGAATAGGGCTTGCCCCGGGTGAAATTGTTCCAGACCTCTATGAATCGATCGCGCAAGCGACGAGAACTGGAAGTCCACCACATCCGAGCCGGAAAGGCCTTCTGGCGATAGGCGCGATAGGCGGCGACCGCATTGCGGTCGAGCTCCTGGGTCGAGGCGAAATTGACCAGCCCCTCGCGATGAATGAGTCCGACCAGCATGCGGATCGTGAAGGCGCCGCGGCTGAAGCCGAAGGCATAGATCCGGTCGCCCGGCTCGTAATTGAGGCAGAGGAATTTGTAGAGCGCCAGCACGCGCTTCTTAACGCCGAAGCCGAGAGCGAGGCCGATGACCTGGAAGGGCTTGAAGCTCGATGTGCCGACGCCGTCGCTGAAGACAGCGATTTGATCGGCTCCGTTCAAGTCGAGCGCCTCATAGAGACGCCAGACATTGGTCTTGAAAGCCTTGGCGGCACTGTTGCCGGTGCCGTCGGCCAAGACGACAAGATTCCTGCCGCCCATGTGACGTTCCCCATCCCCGTTGCCGGTCATCCCGGCATCGCCCTCGTCGTTCCTTGCACGCGGATCTTGCTCGCCCGCGCCTTCCTCATTCAATGCGGCCCGCTTTTTTCTTTCTTCACCGCGCGGGCAGCGCCGCGGTTCACTTCTGTTGCGCGGCGTATTTGTCCATCTTGCCAAGGCCGCCCCAGGCCGCCAACCCCAGGAAGATCGGCAGCAGAGCGGAGGCGATCGGCGCGATCGGTCCCAAGGCCGGGATCAGGGTGAGAAGCGGCGAGCCGGTGGTCAGAAGGGAACTCAAGACCGATCCGAGGATGCCGAGGAAGCTCTTGCGGCCATCGAGCATGTTGCCGAGGGTCGTGCCGAGGGCACCATTGACGGGCGTCAGGCCCGGCTTGCCGCTCTTGCTCTCCAGGATCCGGGTCAGCAAGGAGGCAATGATCGCTGTCGGTGTGGAGGGCGCTGCTGTACCAGGCGCCGCCACTCCCGGTTGATGAGTCCCATCGACCTGAGGAATGTTGCCGGGTTGCGCCAAAGCATCAGTCAGCATCTTGACCAATTGATTGAGTGCTTCGTCCTTCGTTGTCACGGTCGTATCTCCTTCGTCGTCGATCTTGGGCGTCGGCATGACAGGTTGTTCGCCGTCCGTCTCGGCAAGCCATTTATCTGCTTCGACCCTGAGTATCTTCACGCGTCTGTTAAAGCCGCCCTTGAAAGTGGCGTAGTTGTCGATCGACTTGAGCAGGGCATCGTAGAGGTCGATGAGATCGTCGATCGTGTCCGCCAACGGCGCCGTGGCGATGGCCTTCAATGTATCTTCACCAACATCGCCATCGACTTTCAGCGATGCGCCGTTCTTGTTGAGCGCGCGTTGCAGATATTCTCCGGCTCTGCCAGGGCCGGCATGGACGGCAATATTGTAGACCGGTAGCGCGAGTGCACCGGGCATCGCACCGCAGGAGCTCTTCGTCCAGTACCGGGCAAAATAGATATCCTTGGCTTCATCATAGGTCATCGCCTTGACTTCGGCGGCGGTGACCGAGGCCTTCTTGCGCCATGCTGCCAAAGTATAGTGCGTTATGCCAAAATTCGTCGGGCCACCCTTGTCCTTTGGGTTATTGGTGAAGCCGCCCTCGAATTCCTTGATGAGAGCCTGTGCGCGTTCGAAATTGGCGCGCGAGCGTTGATCGTCGGATTGAGGGCTAGTGGCAGCGGTCTTTGTCGTGGTGGTAAGTATTGGTTGAGTGCCCGTCAACCCGAGCGCGATGGCGAGCAATTGCTGAACGGTCGCTTCATCGAGATCGGTTTCGTCCTCGAGATCAGGGTTGTTGCCCGGTGTTTCCACCGCCTCGCCAGGCTGCGGCGCGGCTTTGGCTTTGGACAACGGCGGTAGGACGATGCCAAGTGACTCGGCGGTCTGGGCGCCGCAGACGCCGTCGGCGGCTACCGGACCTAGGGTCTTTGCCTGAAAGGTCATCAAGGCGCTCAGGGACGCTCTGCCGAAAATCCCGTCAGCCTTCTTTTGCAGCAGTCCCCGTTCCGTCAGTTTGTTCTGGACATCGCGGGCGAGGGGGCCGGTCGATCCGAAGCGGACGACCTGCGATGCGTCTTCCGCAGCTTCGAGGAAGGCCAGCTCTTCGGCCGAAAACAGGAGATAGACGAAGCGCTTCTGCTTGATGCCATAGGCATTGTCGATAAAGGTCCGCCACGGGCCCGTCTCCGGGCGATTGCTTCCGGACGGTTGCGGGAGGCCGCAGATCACCTGGCAACCGGCGCTGCTGTAGAAGCCGGCGAGATCCTCGGTATAGGCCGAATGGATATTGTCCCAGACAAATGTCCCGTCCTGGCCGCCGAAGTCCACCTTGTCAGCAAGATCGAAGGTGAGATTGTCGGCGGTGCGCCAGACGGGAAAGAAAGTCGCTTGCCGGAACGCTCTGTGCGCGCCCGGCTTGTTGGCCTTGTGCACGCCTTTCTCATGCTCGAAACGACCGAGCATCAGCATATTCGTGCCTGTCCCACCCTTTTGTTTGGCCCTTTCGATATTTGGCCGGGAAGGCACGGTCGAGCCCGGGAAGAGTGCAATGTCGTCGGATTCGACCTTCCACTGTCCGAGTGTGCAGTTCATCCTCAGGAAGTCGATGGACGAGAACTGTCCGGTGCGACTCTTGCTGAAGGAGTTATCAAACGGGGAGTCAGGTTTGAAGCCGCGGATGCCGAAGAAGATCATGCCATCGGTCGGGATGGCATAGCCATTGCGTCTTGCGGCACGAGTCAACAACTTGGCGGTGATCGTCAGATCAGCCATGGGTCCCTCTCAAGCCCTCGCGGAATTGTCAGATAAATCAGCACAAAAGCGATTGAAACGGAAGTGCCTTTGGGTAATTTATTTGCTTATGATTACCGCCGGGGTTTCACGGGCACAACTGTAACGCCGAGGCAATGTCGCAAAATGTGCGGAAAGGCACAACGCAAACGATAAATTATAAGAATATCGAAAAGCAGAAAAAACATAATATTTTCAATATCTTGTTAAGATTCAGGCGCGCCCTGGATGGAGCAGTCGCACCTCCGTACCATGGACGGCCGTGCTTTCGGCCATGTCGCTCTTGCGCGCCGAGACCAGTGCATTGACATTGACATCGTCGGGCGACGTGCCCGGCCAGCGGCCCTTGTGGACGATGCCGACGCCCGGTTGAGCCGCGTCCGACAAGGCGACTGTGAGAGAGAGCTGTCCGGTTTCATTGGCGAGCAATATCTGGTCGCCTTCGGCGAAGCCGTTTGCCGCCGCGTCCTCGGGATGCAGCATGACCGTCGGCGGCCCAAGCCTGCGACGGATCACCTTGTCATTGCCGTAGCTCGAATTCATCAGCCACAGCGAGGCGGGCGAGAGGATGCGTAAGTGACCGGGCGCGGGTGGCGCATCGGCCTCGGGCAGGGCCATGCGCGGCAGGCCTTGCGCTTCCGCCCGCGCGCTGGCGAGCTCGATCTTGCCGGATGGTGTGGCGAAGGTGAGGTCGGCGAATTGAATGCGGGGTTCCGGGAACAAGGCGACGGTGCCGGCCTCGGCGAGATCGGCGAAGGAGCCGCGATAAGGCGTCGTGGCGAGGAGTCGGGCGATCAACGCCGCGTCGGTCTCGAAGAGCGCGGGCTCATTGAACCCCATCGCCGCGGCGAGGCGGCGGAATATTTCCTGATTGGAGAGCGCTTCGCCCGGCGGCTCGCCGGCCTTCACTTGCGCCGACAGGGTGAGATCGAAATAGGGCAGCACCAGGTCGTCGAATTCGAGGAAGCTCGCCGCCGGCAATACGATATCGGCATAACGCGTCGTGTCGGTATGGAAGAGGTCGATGGCGACGTGGAAAAGATCGTCGCGCTGGAGTGCCCGGCGCAGACGCCCTTGCTCGGGCGAGGAGGCGGCCGGATTGTTGTTCCAGTTGATGAAGGCGCGGGCGCGCTCCGTGTCTTCGAGCGTGGCGGCGAGATCCATATGGCTGAACGACCCGACGCCGTCGCGGGCAAGCGACGGCTCGGTCACCATCGCCATGTCGATACCGCGCGCCGTGCCGCCGTTCATATAGCAGAAGCCGGCACCTTCCTTGCCAAGATTGCCGGTGAAGGCGACGAGGGCGGAAACCGCCCGGAACACATTGCCGCCCTGCGGCTGCCGCTGGGCGCCCTGGCCGAGCCATAGGAGTGACGGTCCACGGCCATAGAGGAGGGCCGCTTCTTCGATGAGCCGGGCCGGCACGCCGCATAGCTCTTCGCCACGCGCCGGCGTCATCGCCCGGATGGCCGGCATCATCTCTTCCCAGCCGACCGTGTGTTTGGCGAGGAAAGCATGGTCGACGAGGCCTCTGGCGTCGAGCACATTGAGCAGCGCGAAAGCGAGCGCCGCGTCGCTGCCGGGCCGGAGCTTGAGATGGAGGTCGGCGGCCAATGCGGTGTCGTGACCGATCGGGTCCACGACGATGAGCTTGGCGCCGTGGGCGCGCGCTTCTTTCAGCCAGAATTTGTCCTGATGCGGCGCCGAATGCGACGGATTGGCGCCCCAGATCAGGAGCGCGCATGAGCGGCTGGCGCTGCGCGGATCGAAACCGTCGAGCGAATTGCCGAAAACCAGCTCCAGCGCCGCATGGCCGGCCTTGTTGCAGACGGTATCGGGATCAACCTCGGTGGCGCCGATCCGGTTGAAGAAGCGGCTTGGAAAAGCGCCGGCGAGAAGAGCTACCGTGCCGGTATAATGCGTATGGATGATGCTGCGAGCTTGGCCCTGGGCCAGGAGCTGGTTGAGATGGACGGCGATTTCGCTCAGCGCGTCATCCCACGAGATCGGCGCGAATTCACCACTGCCCTTGACGCCAACGCGCCGCAAGGGTGTCGAAAGCCTCAGCGCTGGATCGCGCCAGGCGCCATTATAGGCAATGGCGCATTTGCCACAGAGCGCGCCGCGCGTGATGTGATGGTCGGGATCGCCCAGTACATTGGCGATGACGCCATTGCGCTTGTTCACGATCATCCCACAGGCATCGTAGCAGTCTCTGGGGCAGGTCGTTTTTATCGTCTCGATGGCGATCATCTGGCTTTCCGGCTAGTGTGCTGAACGCGAAGTTCCTGATATCAGGCGGCTTGCACCGACAGGAACTTCGCGTTCAAAAGCACACTAGAGTCATCAAGTTTTCTAGTGCCCTTCCGAATCCGAAGTTCGCTCGGAAGGTGCCGCTGTCAGTGGCGAACTTCGGATTCGGGGCACTAGTGTCGTACCGACCATAGCATGGCCGCGGACGCGGCTGGCTGTCCACTTGCGCATCTATGCCTCAGGCCAGTTTGCGCTCTCTCTATACCGCGATCCGGTCCGGCATCGCGCGGTCGGGCAGGGCAGCGAGCGCTTCCGCCGCGCATGTGGCGAGCAGATGGAACAAGCCCGCTTGCATGTTCTGCAGGTCGTCGGCGAGGCCGGCGCTCAGGCTGATCATATCGGCTTCGCGGGTAAGGAGACCTGCCGCTTCGGCATCGCGGAGCAGCCGCAGGACATGGGTACGCGAAACCTGAAATTGCTTGGCCAGAGCCGAGATCGAGACCGGCAGAGGCGCGAGAGAAACCGGTTGGCCGTCGGAGCCGCCTGCAAGCATCAGGCTGTAGAGGATCAGCATGCCGGCGTCGCGACCGGCAAAGAGATGCAAGCTCGGTGCGTGATCGAGAATGCGGCTGCCGGATATGAACCAGGTGCCGAGCGCCCGGAACAGCGCCGCCTCGAAATCCGGATCGCCCAGCGCGTGGACGGCCGGCGCGATGTCGGGGCGAAGCAAGGTTATGACCGGGAATTGGCGTGCCAGGCGCGTGCGCGCGATGTCCATCAGCTTCTCGCTCGGGCGCAACTGGGTGACGCGGCGGTCGCCTGGATGCGGAACCGATTCGATGTGTCCGGTCAGGCGCATGAAAGCCAGGATCGCACTGGCCCGGCCGGGGCTGCACAGGCCGTTGGTCCGGCAGAAGTTGCGGAACCGGCTCGGGGTCAAACCGGACAAGGGATCATCGGCGCGTCCCTCGAGATGAAGATAGATCACCGCATGGCCGATGAGCGCCAGCGGCCGGTCGCTGAGGAACCAGCTCATCACCCGGTTGCGGCGATGGAGGGCGATCAATCCTTCGGCTGAGGCCCTGAGCGCTTCTCCGAAACGCGGATGGGCACGCAACTGCGCCAGCGCCTGCGGTGTGAGAATGTCTTTTCCTGAAGCAACGAGCATCGTAATGAGGTGATTCAACCGCAATCCTGTCAATTTTGTACACTTACCTGCTTGCCCTACGCGATGCCATAGCCGCATCCAATTCAGCGAGCTGGATAAGGGGCTTTCGCAGCCGGCGTCAGCCCGGTGAGACGGCGACTTTCGCGCACCAGATGCGCCTGGTCGGAGTAGCCGGCATCGAGCGCGAGAAGGGCGGTGGGCACCTTTGGTGAGGTACGGCGCAGGCTCAGAAAGCGCTGATAGCGCAGGATGCGGTCCAGAGTCTTCGGGCCATAGCCGAAATTCTCATCGAAGCGGCGCCTGAGGCTCCGCTCGCTCATCTGCAGTGCGCGGGCAAGCCAGGGGATGAGCGCCACACCTGCCGGCGCGCCTTGCATGATCAAGGTGAAGGCGGCGTGCATGACCATATCGCCAGAGGGATGCTCAACTCGATCCGCAAGCAAGGCGCGCTCAATATCTGCGGCATCGCGGATGCTCTTCGCCAGACGACGGGCCCGCACACCCCACAGATCTTCGAGCGCCACCCGCCGGCTGGTGATCTCCGACACCGGCAGGCCCAGCCAGGCATGGGCGGCACCGGGGTGAAAGCGGAATCCGATGATTTCGGTTCCCGCCGGAATGATCTCGGTTTGCGGTTCCTTGTCGGGACCGGCAATACGCAGGGCGCCACCGATCCATTGCAGGTCGATCGTGCCGTCGGGTGTTACGATGACCGGCGGCGCCGCGGCCTCGGGCATGCGATGGCTCCACACCGCGGCAAAAACAGTGCGCAATGCAGGAGCGACCGGCCGCTCATGGAACTCGCCAACCGCAGCGGCGGGCGCTGCCTCCATCGGTTTATGCGCAATCATGAGGGCAGTGTAGCATTGGCCGGAATATTCAAGAAATGCCGGGCGAGGTCGGGCCAGAATGGCGCGATATCAAAGGAGTTCACATCATGAAACCCAGAATCAGTGTCCTGACGGTCGGTGTCGATGATCTCGAAGCCGCATTGCGTTTCTATCGCGATGGCTTGGGTCTGCCGACCGAAGGGATCATCGGCCAGGAATTCGAGCATGGCGAGGTCGCCTTCTTCGACCTCGCACAGGGTTTGAAATTCGCGATCTTCCCCCGCCGCGACATAGCCCATGATGCGGGCATCAAGGAGACGCCGCGCAGCCCGACGGAATTCACCATCGGTCACAATGTAAGAAGCGGGAGCGAGGTCGATCAGGTGATGCGCCAGGCGCTCGCCGCCGGGGCGCGTCTCGTCAAGCCGGCGCAGAAGACTTTCTGGGGCGGCTATGCCGGCTATTTCCAGGATCCCGACGATCACCTTTGGGAGATCGTCTACAACCCGGCTTTGCTGCCCGAGGATTGAAGCGAGGAAATTGCGAGGCCCAAGGCCTGCCAGCCGGGCAATCCACTGTCGAAATGCCGGGCCTTGTACCCCAGGGCGGATAAGGCCCGGACCGCCTCGGCGGAAAGCGCGCAATGCGAGCCGCGGCAATAGGCAATCACTTCCTGATCTTTGCGCAGCTCAGCGAGCCGGCGCGCGAGTTCTGGAAGCGGGATGTTGACCGCGCCCGGCACATGGCCGACCGCATATTCTGTTTCGGCGCGCACATCGAGCAAGGTGACGCTGTCTTCGCGCATCCGGCGCAGAAGCTCCTCGGCGTCGATCGCCTCGAGCCGGTCGGGCCGCGAGCGGCTGTCGGCGATGAAGGTGGCGAGCTGCTTGTGGTTGAACTCGGCCTGTGCCTTGAGAGCGGCGAGAAGCGGGGCAATCGGGCCATCGCTCAGCCGATAGAAAATGCGCTTACCGTCCCGCCGAGTCGTGACGAAGCCGGCGCGTTTGAGATGCTGGAGGTGCTGCGAGGCATTGGCCAGGGAAAGGCCGGCGAGTTCGGCAAGCCGCTCCACCGAATGCTCGTTTTGCGCGATGAGATCGAGCAGCTGCAGGCGATGCGTATGACCGAGGCTGCGTGCCAGTTCGGCCAGTTCAGCAAAGAAGGGAAGGGACGATGCTTCGCTCATTGACAGAAGCCTAACCGATCTGCTTCAATCATTCAATAAAGTAATTGAATGAAATGGATATCATGAATGAAGCCTTTGAATTTACTGCTTATTCGCTTGTTATTGGTACTGGCGCGACGGTTCTGATCGACCTCTGGGCGCTCGGCGTGAAGAGGCTTCTCGGTATTCCTTCCATGAATTGGGGACTGGTTGGCCGCTGGATCGGCCATATGCCGGCGGGCCGGTTCGTTCATGACGGGATTGGCAGGGCGACACCCATCACGGGCGAGATCGCGATCGGCTGGATCGTGCATTATGCGATCGGCATTGTCTTCGCCGGCATCCTGCTGGCCATCTGGGGGCTCGATTGGGCCCGTCAGCCGACTTTGCTTCCGGCCCTTCTTGTCGGCTGGGCGACGATGGCAGCGCCGTTCTTCCTCATGCAGCCGGGCCTCGGCCTGGGCATTGCCGCCGCCAAGACACCGAAGCCGATGATCGCCAGGTTCCGTAGCCTGCTCACGCATACGGTGTTCGGGCTTGGGCTCTATCTCGCAGCGTTCGCAGCGTTGTCAGTCGGCATGTCTTAAATCAGAAAAGTGCGGCGATCTCGCTGCCGACATTCACCTCGATCAGCATCGGCCCTTCGCTAGCGAGTGACTGACGAAAGGCTCGGTCGAGTTCTTCGGCGGTTTCCGCCAAAGCGGCGGGACAGCCGAGAGCGCGCGCCAGGGCGACGAAGTCGATGCCCTCCACATCGATGCCGGGAATATCGCTGATCTGCATCATCCGGCTGAAAGCGCGCATGGCGCCATAGCCGCGATTGTTGAGGATGACATAGGTGACGGGGAGCTTCTCTCGTGCCGCGCTCCACAGGCTCTGGATCGAATACATTGCGGAGCCGTCGCCGATGAATGCCACCACCCGGCGCCGTGGACGGCCGAGTGCGAGGCCTGCCGCGGCGGCCAGGCCGAAGCCCAGCCCGCCGCTCGCCATCGCATGGAAGCCTTGTTCCTTGCCGATGGGCAGAAAACGTTGGATCGCCGTCTTATGCGATGGGGCTTCCTCGACAAAGACCGCATCCTGTGGCGCGAGGCCCGCAAGGATATGAACCGCAAGTTCGGGAGTGAGCGATATGCCGGCCGGCGGCGCGGAGATCGGATCACGGGCCTTCGATGCCGTGGCGGGCCGGTGTGTGATGAGGCGCGCCAGGGCCGGTACCGCGAGCCGCAAGGACGCGATAAGCGACGTGGCGCGCGGCGAAGCGACAGCGGATCTGGGATCATCGGTGATCTGGAAAAGCGGAGGCAGCTGCGCCAGGACCGCCAGCCCATCGGGAACATGCAGCAGGAAGGCCGGCCCACCGAGCATCAGGATGCAATCATAGCGCTCCAAAGATTTGGCGAGCGGCCCCGAGGCGGCGGGAAGGAAGCCGGCGAAGCGTGGGTGATCTTGCGCGACGCCGTCGCGGCTGATCATCGGCGCCGCCCAGACGTCGGCGTCGAGTTGCTCGACGAGGACCGTCACTTCATCCTGCATGTTCTCGCGGCCGACGCCAGGCCCGAAAACAATGGCCGGCCGGCGTGACGCTTCGAGTGCGCGAGCGATCTGGGCGAGGCCCTCAGGATCGGGCGCCAGGAGGCGGCTCTTCGGCCTGAGCACGACAGGTTCGGCGGGCTTGTCCCAGTCATCGGAAGGGATCGAGACGAAAGTAGGACCGCATGGGGCTTGCATGGCGATCTGCCAGGCTTGCGCGATGGCGAGCGGCACATCCTCGGCACGCGCCGGCTCGATCGCCCATTTCACATGCGGCTTGGGAAACTCCGCGGCATGCTCGGCGCCGAGAAAGGGTTGCAGAGCGAGCAGGGAGCGCGCCTGCTGGCCGGCGGTGATGACGAGCGGCGTCTGGTTCTTATAGGCCGTGAAGATGGCGCCCAGCGCATGGCCGACGCCGGCCGCCGAATGAAGATTGACGAATGCGGCGCGACCGGTCGCCTGCGCATAGCCGTCGGCCATGCCGACGACGACCGATTCCTGCAAGCCCAGCACATAACGGAAGTCGGATGGCCAGTCGGCGAGAAACGCCAGTTCGGTCGAACCCGGATTGCCGAAAACCATTGTGACGCCAAGCTCGCGCAGGAGCGCCAGCGTGGCTGTTCGTACTGTCGATCGCATTCATCCTCCCGCTTCACGAAAGGGGAGGAAAACTCCGGGGGGCGCGCGTCGTCGAGTGGTTTTTGAGCAAACGGGCTTGTTATCAATGCAACAACGCGTGCTTCAGTCCCGACAAGGCCGACTGCGTCTCGGCGCCGTTCTTCGTCGCGAGGAAGATATCGCAACGCGCCCAGTCGTGGTCGAGCGGGATCGAAGCGAGGCCGCGCTTGGCGATCTCCGCCGCCGAAGTCCCGGCCGGCATCACCGTGATGCCGAGCCCGCCTTCGACGACGCGGCAGGTCGAGGCGAAGTCGTTGACATCGATGCCTTGGCGCAGATGCACGCCGGTCCGCTGCGCCATGACGGCGATAAGGTCGGCAATCATCGAGGCGCGGGGCATGATGAGCAACTCGTCGGCGAGATCGTCAAGGTGAACCTCGAGCCTCTGACCGAGGCGGTGATCGCGCGGGACCACCGCGGCGAGCCGGTCGGAACGGTAGAGCGACAATTGCAGGCTAGGATAATCGAGAGCCCCCAGCACGATGCCGACATCGGCCTGGCCTTCGAGCAGACTTTGCGCGATAGCGGGGCTCGTCTGCTCGACGACCGAGAGATGGACATGGGGGTTGCTTGCGAGATAGCCGCGCAGTTGCTCCGGCAACTCGCCGAACAGTACGGGCCCCGAGACCGCGAGCCGGAGATCGACCACAGCGCCGCCTTTCAACCTGTCGATATCGGATTTGAGAAGATCGAGACCCTCGGCCCGGGCGGCGGCATGGCTCGCAATGGCGAGCCCGACAGGTGTCAGTGTGAGGCCATTGGCCTGGCGGTTCAGGACTTCGGCGCCGAGTACATCTTCGAGCTTGCGGATACGTCGGCTCGCGGCCGACGGCACGATATGCACTTCTTCGGCAGCACGCGTGAGATGGCCGTGCCGGCCGATGGCCGCGATCAGCCGCAGGGTGCGCGGTGTCAATTGATCATCCAGCATTTCACGTCGCATCAGAATCCTCCCGGAATGGCGCATGACGATTTGAGAAGGGCGGTTGCCAAAATTTGTAGTTACAAAAATCTCAAATATTGATAATTTAAGCAAGTTAAAAGTTCCAATTATCCGAATTCTAAGGAGTTGAGATGTCGCTGACCGCCGTCCGGGCAGGAGCTTATTTGCATCATGTCGCCTTCGAGAGTGCTGATCCGCGCGCGCTGGCCGAGTTCTATGCCGATGCGATGGATATGACCGTCGAGCAGGTTGGACCTGAGGAATGGCGCTGCAGCGGTCCCGCCCGCCGCTTCGTGGCCAAGAAGGGAGAGGGCCGGAAGCTTGGCTATGCAGGTCTCGCCTGTCGCGACGCCGAGGGGCTTGCCGAGCTCCGGGCGCGGGCCGAAGCCGAAGGCCTCGTGATCCTGGCAAGCCCGTCACCCTATTTCGAGGACGACGCCTTCGCGGTGCAATCGCCCGATGGTCATGTCATCTGCTTCGGTCTGGCGAAGCCCGAGACGGCGCAGGCGGGGCTGAAGGGGCCGACCCAGCATCTCACTTTTGCGACCTTCGATGTCGAGGCCTTTCAGGACTTCTTCCATGGCAAGCTCGGTTTCGCGCTCTCCGACAGGGTCGTGCACAAGGATGGCAAGCTCGCCACGTGTTTCGTGCGCTCCAATCACGAGCATCACACACTCGCCTGCTTCAAATCCAATCGCCAGGGCGTCGACCATCACAGCTACGAGGCAGGCGATTGGAATGTCATCCGCGACTGGTGTGATCGCTTCGCCGCACGGCGCATTCCCCTGATGTGGGGACCGGGACGCCACGGACCGGGCAACAATCTCTTCATCTTCATCGAGGATCCGGACGGCAACTGGATCGAGGTCTCGGCCGAGCTCGAGGTCGTGCACGACCGGCCGGTGAAGGACTGGCCGCAGGAGCCGCGCACGTTGAATCTCTGGGGCAAGGCGATCATGCGCTCCTGATTGGAGCTGCGCGTGGACGGAAATCTATCGAGGACAAGACTATGAGATTGATCAGCTACACAAGATTGGGGCAGGCGGGCTTCGGCGCGCTGACGGAGGGCGGCGTGATCGCTCTCGCCGGACGTCTCGATCGCACCGTCGCCACCCTCAAACAGGCGATTGCGGGCGACCTTCTGCGCGAGATCCGTTCCTTCGCCAAGGATCGTCCGGCCGAGCTCGCGCTCAGCGACGTGACGCTTCTACCGGTCATTCCGGACCCGGCCAAGATCCTCTGCATCGGCCTCAATTATGAGACGCATCGTCATGAGACCGGGCGTGCTGTCGCGCAGTATCCCTCGGTCTTCACCCGTTTCGCCGACACACAGATCGCGCATGGCGAGGCCATCGTGAAGCCGGACGTCTCCAATGCCCTCGATTACGAAGGCGAACTCGCCGTGGTCATCGGCAGGGGAGGCCGCAACATCGCCGAGAAAGACGCCATGGCGCATGTGGCGGGTTATGCCTGCTACAATGACGCGACGGTGCGCGACTGGCAGCGCCATACGCATCAATTCACGCCGGGCAAGAACTTCCCCTCGACCGGCGCCTTTGGACCTGCTTTGGTCAGCGCCGACGAGGTGGCCGATTACACGCGACTGCCGATCGCGACGCGGGTCAATGGCGAGACGGTACAGAGCGCCACGCTGGCCGACCTCATCTTCCCCATCCCGCGCCTCATCGCCTATTGCTCGGCCTTCACGCCTCTCAGCCCTGGTGACGTGATCCTGACCGGTACGCCGGGAGGCGTCGGCGATCGCCGCGAACCGCCAAGCTATCTCAAGGCCGGGGATGTGATCGAAGTCGAGATCGGCGGCATCGGCCGTCTCGTCAACCGCATCGAGAACGAAGCCCGCATCTGATGGAAGGGCTCGAAACCGATGTGCTGATCGTCGGCGCCGGGCCGACGGGATTGACGCTCGCCAATCTTCTCGGCGGCTTCGGGGTAAGGACGCTGCTGGTCGAACGCAATGCCTCGACCGTGGACGAGCCGCGTGCGGTGTCGATCGATGATGAATCGATGCGCACCATGCAGGCGATCGGCCTCGACAAGGCGGTGCTGGATATCGTCGCCCGCGCCTATGGGTCGCGCTATATGTCGCCAGGCCGCAGGATCTTCGCGAGCGTCGATCCCTTGTCGCAGGAATATGGCTTCGACAAACGCAATGCCTTCGAGCAGCCGGTGCTCGAAAGGATCCTGCGCGAAGGGCTCGATCGTTATCCCCATGTCGTGCAGCGTTTTGGCGAGGAGTGGCTGTCCTTCTCCCAGAACGAGAGCATGGTCATGGCCGACTTCTCGTCCGGGCGCAGTGTTTCGGCCAAATACCTGGTCGGCTGCGACGGGGGACGCTCTGCCGTGCGCCGCACTCTCGCGGTCGAGATGGAAGGTTCGACTTTCGCCGAGCGCTGGCTGATCGTTGATCTGGTCAAGACGGAAAACCGCTTCCGCCATACGGAAGTCTTCTGCAATCCGGCGCGGCCTTGCATCTCGCTGCCGGGGCCGCGCGGCATCCGGCGTTATGAGTTCATGCTGCATCAGCATGAAAAGGAGGAGATGGCGACGGAGGAGAGTTTCGTGCGCCGGCTCCTGAGCGAGGTGGGCCCTGACGAGCATGCAGTCTTTCGGCGGGTACGGGTCTATACGTTCCATGCCCGCATGGCCGAGAAATGGCGGGAGGGCCGTGTCCTCCTTGCCGGTGATGCGGCGCATCTTTCGCCGCCTTTTGCCGGCCAGGGCATGAATAGCGGTTTGCGCGATGCGCATAATCTCGGCTGGAAGCTTGCCGCTGCGGCGCGTTCCCAGGATTTGCCCGCGCATCTGCTCGACAGCTATGAAGCTGAGCGCAAGCCCCATGCCGGACAGATGATCAACCTCGCCCTGCGTATGGGACGGGTGATGATGCCGTCCTCCGGCGCCAAGGCCTTGCTGACCCGGATGTGTTTCCGTCTGCTCGGACTTTATCCGCCGGCACGCGATTATGTGGCGCAGATGCGATACAAGCCGAAGCCGCGCTTCGAGCGTGGACTGCTGTGGCCGGATGAACATCCGCAGGAGCGGACGCTGGTTGGCCGCCTGTTCCCGCAGCCGGTCATCGAGGACGAAAATCATCGTCGCCACCGGCTCGATGATGTCCTGGGGCCGGGGCCGGTGCTGATCCTCTTCGCCGAGCGGCCGGAGGAGGAGATCGCCAGCGTTGATCTGCACGCCCTCCAGAAAGAAGGCATCGGCATCATCGGCCTGACGCCGGAATATATGAATCCGGTTGCTGACGCGTTCCCTGTCTTCCGCGATGTCTCACGGTTTACGAGCGCCAAGCCGTTCCGGACCTATCGCGACCATGCCTTCCTGCTCAGGCCCGACCGCTATGTCGCGGCGGCGGCTCCACTGACCAGGATCGAGACCTTGCTGCCTCAGGCGGCTTTGCTGCGCGCCGGCTGACTTTTAACGGGAGGAAAACATGTTCGAACCAGATCTCATCATCGGCGGCAAGCGCATGGGCGCGGAAGGTTGGCGCAGCTTTATGCGCGCCAATCCGGTAAGCGGCGAGGCTGTGTCTCGCGCGGCGTCGGCCGGTCACGCCGACGCCGAGGCGGCGGCGCGGGCGGCACAGGCGGCATTTCCGGCCTGGGCGGCGCTGGCGCCGGGCGAGCGTCGTGCCAGGTTGAATGCGGTGGCCGATATCATGCTGGCGCGGCACGATGACTTCGTCGCGCGCATGATGGCCGAGACCGGCGCGACGCGCGGCTGGGCCAGCTACAATGTCGCCGAAGGCGCCAACATGTTCCGCGAGGCGGCGGCAATGGTGACCCAGATCAAGGGCGAGGTCATTCCGACCAACGTTCCCGGCAATATCGCCATGTCGGTGCGCCAGCCGGCGGGCGTCTGCCTCGGCATCGCACCGTGGAACGCGCCGATCATCCTCGGCGCGCGCGCCGTGGCGATGCCTTTGGCCTGCGGCAACACGGTGATCCTCAAGACCTCGGAAACCTGCCCGGCCACGCATCATCTCATCGGCGAATGTCTGCTCGCCGCCGGTCTCGACAAGGGCGAAGCCAATGTGCTGCACGCGTCCGCTGAAGACACGCCGGCCGTCGTGGCAAGCCTTATCGAACATCAGGCGGTGCGGCGGATCAACTTCACCGGCTCGACCAGGGTCGGCCGCATCATCGCGCAGAAAGCTGCGGCTGAACTCAAGCCCGTGCTCCTCGAACTCGGCGGCAAGTCGCCTTTGGTGGTGCTCGAAAGCGCTGATCTCGACAAGGCGGTCGATGCGGCGATCTTCGGCGCCTTCATGAATCAGGGTCAGATCTGCATGTCGACCGAGCGTATCGTGGTCGATGCGAAGGTCTCGCAAGCCTTTGTCGAAAAATTCTCCAAGCGCACTCTGGCTTTGACGGCGAAGGATCCGGCGCTAGGCGAGGCCGAGCTCGGCGCCATGGTGAGCGAGCCGGCGGCGGCGCGTATCGATGAGCTGATCGCCGACGCGCATGCAAAGGGAGCCGCCATCATCACGAAGGGGGCTCGCCAGGGCACCATCATGCCGGCGACTATCGTCGATCAAGTGACACCCGCGATGCGTATCTATGCGGAAGAAAGCTTTGGGCCGGTGACCACGGTCGTTCACGCGCAGGATACCGAAGACTGTATCCGCATCGCCAATGACACAGGCTATGGCCTGTCGGCGGCGGTCTTTGCCGAGGATATCGCGGAAGCTACTCGCGTGGCGGGACAATTGCAAACCGGCATCTGTCATATCAACGGACCGACGGTGCATGACGAGCCGCAAATGCCCTTCGGCGGCACCAAAGCCTCGGGCTTCGGCCGCTTCGGCGGCAGTGCCGGCATCGACGCCTTCACCGAGCTCCGCTGGATCACCATCCAGTCCGGCCCGCGTTTCTATCCGTTCTGATCATATTCGTCGAAGGCACGGGCGAGACGCCTGACGCCTTCGGCGATCCGTTCCGGCGCCGCGGCCGAGAAGCTCAGGCGCAGCGTGTTCGCACCCGAGCGGTCGGGCGTGAAGGCGGCGCCCGGCACATAGGTGACGCCGAGCTTGGCGGCGTGTTCCAGGAGTTTCGCCGTGTCGATATGCTCAGGCAGCGTCAGCCAGAAGAAGAAGCCGCCTTGCGGTACGCGCCAGGCGCCGCGATTGCCGAAATGCTGGCGCAGCGCTTCCGCCATGATATCGCGCCGGATCCGATAGGCGGCCTGGACACGCGCCGCGAAGGGTTCGAGGCCGTGCTCCAGCAGCCTGACGAGGCCCGCTTGCGCGAGCGAGTTCGGCTGCAGATCTTCGGTCTGCTTGAGGAGGCCCATCTTTTCGATGAGGACGCGAGGACCCGCGGCCCAGCCGACGCGCAAGCCGGGCGCAACCGATTTGGAGAAGGTGCCGAGGTAAAGTGTGTGCGCCTCCTCGATCGAGCGCGTCTCGGTGTCGAGCGCGAGGAGGGAGGGCAACGCGTCGCCGTCGAAGCGCAATACTTCGTAGGGATCATCCTCGACCAGCACCGTATCCAGCCGGTGTGCCAAAGTGACGAGCTCACGCCGCTGCTCGACGGAAAGCGAAATGCCGGTCGGATTCTGGAAATTCGCCATGGCATAGATGAGCGCCGGCCGTGTGGCGGCATCAGCCTTGGTCACATCGGCCAGGCGTGCGCCATGCGCCAGGAACACTTGCAAGGCGCCTGGATAGGTCGGCACTTGCACCAGCACCGTGTCATCGGGGTCGACGAACACCTCCGAAGCGAGATTGAGCGCCTGCTGGGCGCCATTGGTGAGCAGGATGTTGTCAGGTGCACAGGCGACGCCGCGTTTATTCATGTGTTCGGCGACGAGACGGCGCAGCATCGGATCGCCCTCGCTCGGCCCATATTGCAGGGCGCTGCGCGCGGAGGTCTCGTCTGTCAGGATGGCATCGAGCGCCTCGCGCATGAGAGCTACGGGAAACAGCGAGGCATCAGGCTCGCCGGGGCCGAAGGGGATCGAATCCGTGGCGCGCGGAAATTCCGAGAGAGAGCGGATCGCCGAGGGGATGGCGCGTCGCGCGTGCTGGGAAAAATGGTTCGACCAGTCTGTCATGGGATAACCGTAAAGAAGCTGCGGAGAAATCTATCCTCAACTGTGGGCACGAGCCGGCCTCTGTCAAACATCTTTGCGACAAACGCCATTGCCAGGGAGGCAAGTCACGGCCGCGGCTTTGCGAACCGCCGTGGCGTCTTGCCGGTCCAGCGCCGGAAAGCGCGGGTGAGCACGGCGCTGTCGGCATAACCGAGCGCCTGAGCCACGTCGCTCACGCGAGCCTTGGGCTTGCGCAGGCTCGCTTCGGCGACGCGCCGGCGCGCCGCGCGCAGCAGGCCGGTGAAGGTGACGCCTTCTTCATCGAGCCGCCGCTGCAGGCTACGCACCGACAGGCCGAGATCGGCGCTGATGGTGGGAAGCCCGACATCTCCGAGCCCCATCCGGTTGACGATGGCATTGTCGACCTGGGCGCGGATGGAGAGATACGTTTGGCGCTCCTTGGAAAGATCGCCGAGATGACGCTCGATGAAAGGCCACAGGCTGTGATCCTGAGGCGTGAGCTTGGAAGCGAGATCGCTCTGGGTGATGACGAGGCGGTTGATCGGCTCGCCAAAGCTGGGGAGACTGCCGAAGATCTTGCGATAGGCCTTGAGATCGTGAGGCGCCGGATGCTCGAAATGCACGGCAAGCGGCCGCCAGTCGCGTCCGAGCACCGATTTGAGCTGCTGAAACACGATGCTCAGCGTGAGCTCGGCATCCTGGCGCCGCGCCCGGATGCGCTCGTCGGTGATGCGATAGATATAGGCCTGCGCGCCGGGGCCGAAGGCTACGACGCCGGTATGGGCGGCATCCTGCCAGGCCGCCATCAGCCTCACATATCGGCGTAGCGCCTCGCCGACCGTCCTCGAGGCGCTGAAGATGAAACCTGCCGGACCTTGCTGGCCGCTCGACACCGTCTGCCCGACCTTGAGGCCCAGCGCTTCATCGCCGGTCTGCAGGGCGGCATCCTCGCAAAAGCCGACGAAGCGGTGGAGAGCGACCAGCGCATAGGGATTGCTCAGCGTCGCGCCCGAAAAGCCATAGCGGCGCAGCAGCGGAGCGGGATCGCAGCCGGCTTTTGCCATCTCCGTGACGACGGCGGAAATCAGGCTGGCGCGGATCATCGGTAAGGAAGCCATGGCATAGAATATCAATTTTTTGGCATGAACTGCAAGGAGGGCAGAGTGCTCTTCCCCGATAGTGGCGGCACAGGCGAGGGATGAATTCATGTTGAAAGCCGCAGGCCAAGCACATCCGCAATGGTATCCGATGACGGCGCCGGTCGAATTCGCCGGTCATGGTCCGCTGATCATTGCCGAAGGCGAGGGTGTGTGGATCACCGATCAGGCGGGCCGGCGTTATGTCGACGGGCGGGGCGGTCTTCTGAATGTGAATGTCGGCCATCGTCGCCCGGAAGTGCGTGCCGCCCTGATCGAGCAGTTCGACCGGATCGCCTATTATCCCTCATTCGATGGAACCGCGACGCCGGTGTCGATCGCTCTCGCCGAAAGGCTGCTCGAGCTGACGGCGCCTGAGGGCATGGCGCGTGTCTTGTTCGGCAGCGGCGGCTCCGATGCCGTCGAAACGGCTCTGAAAGTCGCCCGGCAATATTGGAAGCTCGAGGGAGCCGCGGCGCGCACCAAATTCATTTCGTTGCGCAATGCCTATCACGGCACTCATTTCGGCGGCACATCGCTCAACGGCAATGCCGCTTTCCGCGAGGCCTATGAGCCGTTGCTGGCCGGTTGCCATCAGGTCGAGACACCCTGGCTCTATCGCAATCCGTTCACCGATGATCCGGAAGAGCTCGCCGCCATCTGCGCCACACTGCTCGAGCGCGAGATCCTCAATCAGGGACCCGACACGGTCGCTGCTTTCATCGCCGAGCCGGCGCAAGGAGCGGGTGGCTACATCGTGCCGCCGGCGAGCTATTGGCGGCGCGCGCGCGAGGTCTGCGATCATTATGGCGTGCTGATGATCGCCGATGAGGTCATCACGGGCTTCGGCCGGCTCGGGGACTGGTTCGGCTGCCGGCTGTGGGGCGTCAGGCCCGATATCATGTGCCTGGCGAAAGGTTTGACTTCAGGCTACGTGCCCCTGGGCGCGACGCTCATCAACCAGCGCATCGCCGAGGCCTGGGAGCGCGCCGACACGCCGGCCGCCCATATGCATGGCTACAGCTATTCCGGCCATCCTTTGGGCTGCGCCGCCGCTTTGGCGGTGATCGACATTACAGAACGCGAGGCCCTGGCCGACAATGCCGCGCGCGAAGGAGCGCGTCTTCTCGCGCGGCTGCAGGCCTTCAAGGACCGCTTTCCTCTCATTGGCGATGTGCGCGGCAAGGGCTTGATGATCTGTCTCGATCTCGTCACCGATCGCGCCAGCAAGGCGCCGGCGTCGCCGGCGGTGGCGCGGCGCATCGCGGATCTGGCGCGCCAGGCAGGCGCGGTGCTGCGCCCGGCCGCCAACTACATCGTGATCTCGCCGCCACTGACCTTAGGCGCGACCGAGGGTGACATCATCCTGGCGGCGCTCGATGCCGCCTTCACGGCAACAGCCATGGACAATTGAGCAAACCAAAAGCGGGACAAACTCGCTTAAAGAAAGGGGAGAGAGACATGACACATCCGACAGCCATTCCGGCATCGTCCCAATCCTTGCGGGCGGGCGCGCTCGGCACCCCGGCCATCGTTTTCCTGGTGACGTCGGCGGCAGCCCCGATGGCGGCGATCGCCGGCAGCGGCTCACTCGCCATGTTGCTTGGCAATGGCGCGGGCGCGGCGGGCGCCTATGTGCTGGCGGCGCTTTGCCTGATCGTCTTCTCGGTCGGTTATACCGCCATGGCGCGCCATGTGCCGGAAGCCGGCGGCTTCTTCAGCTTCACTTTGCGAGCTGCCGGTCGCGTGCCGGCCGGCGCCACCGCTTACCTCGCCTTTGTCGGGTACAATGCGCTGCAGATCGGCATCTATGGCCTGTTCGGTGCCGCCTGCGAGATGCTGGTGACGGCCGAGACCGGCCTGGCGTTGCCGTGGTGGGTTTATTCGGTAATCGCTCTTCCGGTGGTCGGCGCGCTGGGCTACCGCCAGATCGATGTTTCGGCCAAGGTGCTGGGTGTGCTGGTACTACTCGAATTCATCGTCGTCGGCTTTCTCGATCTGGTGATCGTCGGCAAGGGCGGGCCGGCCGGCGCCTTCACCCTGGCGCCGCTCGCCCCTGAATATGTGATGGGCGGCTCGCTGGCGATCGCTCTGCTCTTCGCCTTCAGCACCTTTGTCGGCTTCGAGGCGACGACGATCTACAGCGAGGAGGCAAAGAATCCCGAGACCACGATTCCGCGCGCCACCTATCTCTCGGTTCTGCTGATCGGTGTCTTTTACGCCTTCACCGCGCTCTGCATGATCAATGGCGGCGGGCTCGGCAATATCGGCAATGTGCTGGGCGGCATGAACGATCCGACCGATTTCCTCTTCGTGCTCGGCAACGACTATCTGGGGCCGAGCTTCACGCGGCTGATGCGCGTCCTGTTCGTCACCAGCGTCTTCGCGTCCTTGCTCGCCTTCCATAACAATGTTGCCCGCTATGCTTTCGTGCTGGCGCGCCATCGCCTGCTGCCGGAGGCGCTCTACCGCACGCATGCGGCGCATCAGAGCCCGCATCTCGGATCGCTGCTGCAGAGCGCCATCGGGGCCGTGGTGCTTCTGGCTTTCATCCTCGCCGGCGCGCATCCGATCCTGGCTCTGTTCTCCTGGCTCATCAATACCGGCACGCTGGCGATCGTCGCGGCGATGACCGTGACCTCCTTTGCCATCGCGCTCTTCTTCTCGCGGCGGCAAGACGGCAATCGGATGACCACGGTGGTTCTGCCGGTGATCGCGGGCCTCGTTCTCGCGATAATCGGCGGCCTTGCGGCGTTGCGGTTCGACATCCTGGTCGGAACGGGTGGGCTGCTGGCGGTTGTGTTGCCGTTGCTGGTCTTGGTGACCGCGGCAGTGGGGGCGCTGATCGGCGCCCGCCGCTGATCAGACGATGTTTTCAGCCTTCAGTCTGAGCAAGGCACGTTCCATGGCGAGGCCCAGTTCCTCGATATCGACCTCGTCGTGGATCGCCGAGAGGAAGCCGCTGCCGCGTGAGGCGATATCGACGCTTTCGAGGATCATCGCCATGCGGAGCGATTGCAGGAGCTTCACCGGGCGTCCGGCATAGAGGCTCATGGGAAGGGTGGAAAGATCCGCGCCGTCGGGAGCGTCAGGCAGGATATGGAAGGATGAATATTGCCCGTAGACACGCCAGGGAACATTCACGCGTCTGCAGGCCTCATCCAGGCGGGCCCGGGCCTTCGCCCCATTGGCTGTCGCGATCGCACAGGCGTTGGTCGTTGCGATTTCGCCGATCGTTGCGACGGCCGCCGAAGCCGTCACCGGATTTCCGGTGAAAGTGCCCTGATGCAATACCTTGTTCTGCGCCTGGGTGCGCGACAGCACCGACATCATTTGCTCTGATCCGCAGACGACGCCGCCGGGCAGGCCACCGGCGGCGACCTTGGCGAGACAGGTGAGATCGGGTTTGAGATCGGACAGTCCCTGGAAGCCGGCCAGTCCCAGGCGGAAGCCGGTGATGATTTCATCTAGGATCAACGGCACGTTGTGCGCCTGCGCGGCCTGGGCGGCAGCGATCACGAAGTCATTGTGGGTCGGGACCATGCCGAAATGCGAGCCCAGCGGCTCGAGGATCACCGCGGCCAGCTCGTTTGCATGAGCCTGGATCGCCGCTCTGATTTCGCTCTCGTCGTTGGGCGCGACGAGAATGGTGTTGCGCGTGATCTCGGCCAGGATGCCGGGAGCAGGCGAGCCGTCATGATGGCTCGCATAACCCGACACGGCGAAATCATGCCAGCCATGATAGTGGCTGCGCACCCGGAGGATCTTGGCCCGGCCGGTGAAGGCGCGCGCGATCCGGATGGCGAGAAGCGTCGCCTCGGTACCGCTGCCGGTGAAGCGCACCCGCTCGGCCGACGGGACATGCGACTTGATCGCTGCCGCCCAGGTCACCTCCTCAGGCGTATTGGCGGCGAATTGCACGCCGCGCGCCGCCGCCTTCTGGATGGCGCTGGTGACCTTTGGATGGCAGTGGCCGAGCATCAAGGAGCCATGGCCGCCGAAGAAGTCGCGATATTCATTGCCGTCGACATCCCATTTCCGTGTGCCGGCACCCCGCGTGATGGCGATGCCGTAAGGCTCGAAGGACCGCGTGTCGGTGGTGATGCCGTCCACAAAGACCTGGGCGGCTTGGGTCGCCAATGCGGCGGAACGGGTGGTTTTCGCGAGATAATCGTCGAGGAGGGTCATGAGCGGACTAGAGGCAAGCCGCGCGGCGAAGTCGATTGACGTTTGAGCATTGGGACTTCGCCCTTCTGCAATGGTCTTGCTTAGACATTCCAATAGGTTGTCCGCGACCCTTCCAGTATTTTCGGAGCTTCCGTTGCCGCGCACGTCCCCTCCCGCATGGTATCGCAATCCCGCCATGCTGGGCCGTCTGGCGCAAGGACTGGCGGTTGGCCTCGTTGTGCTGGTGCTGGTGCTCCTGCTGCGCAACGCCGCCGCGAATATGGGCAGCCGCGGCCTCGTGATCGACCCGGGCTTTCTGTGGACGACGGCGCCCTTCAATATCGGCTTCTCGCCCTTCATCAATTTCGTGCGCGGCAATGGCGTCTATTGGCAGGTCTTCGTCATCGGTGCCGGCAACACTTTGCTGGTCGCCGCCGCCGGCATCGTCTCGGCAACCGTGCTCGGCACGATCATTGGGGTAATGCGGCTTTCCACCAACCTTCTGGCCCGGCGTCTGGCCTCCGCCTATATCGAGACTTTCCGCAACCTGCCGCTTCTGCTGCAGGTTTTCTTCTGGCATTTCATCGCCATCCTGCCGCTGCTGCCGGCGCGCAAGGAGAGCTGGATCCTTGGCTCAGCCGGACTGGTCAATCGTGAAGGCGTGTTTCTGAGCCGGATCAGCTTTGCCACTCCTGGTCTAGCCTGGCTTGCGCTCGTCGTGGCAATCGCCGCGATCATTGTGTTGCTGCGGTGGGGCAGGGCTCCGGAACGGACCGGCCGCGAGATCATGACGGTCGCCATCGTCAGTTTCGGTGTCGTGGCCGGGCTTGTCTGGTTCGCGGCGCCGGCCTTCGATCCGCCGCGTCTCGAACGGATGGGAGTGGCGGGCGGCTTCTGGATTCCGGTCTCGCTTCTGTCGCTCTGGTGGGCCTTGACCGTCTCGACCGCCGCCTTCATCGCAGAAGCTGTGCGCGCCGGCATCATCGCCGTGCCCAAAGGCCAGCGCGAGGCATCGAAGGCGCTCGGCCTGTCGCGCTTCCAGTCGTTGCGTCTCGTCGAGATGCCGCAGGCCTTGCGCATCATCATCCCGCCGACCATCAGCCAGTATCTCAATCTCTTCAAGAACTCATCGCTGGCGGTGGCGGTGGGCTATGACGACATCGTCAATATCTGGATGGGTGCGACGCTCAATCAGACGGGCCAGGCCATCATCATCATCGCCGTTACCATGGCGTTCTTCACCACCGTCAGCCTGCTGACCTCCTTCACGATGAATGCCTACAACAGTCGCGTCGCGATCAAGGAGCGTTAGATGCCGGCTCCCTCACGCGACACGAGCCTGGTAAGTTGGCTCAAGCGCAACTTTTTCGCCACACCGGCAAGCGCCGTTTTCACACTGGTGGCCTTGGCGGTGCTCGCCTGGACGCTGCCCGGCCTCATCGATTGGGCGCTGATCAAAGCCACCTGGAGCGGCAATGATCGGACATTGTGTGACGCCAATCCGCAAGGCGCCTGTTGGACAGTGATCCGCATGCGTTTCATCCAGATCATGTTCGGGCTCTTTTATGGTGGCCATCCCGACCAGATCTGGCGTCCGCTCCTCGCTTTCAGCCTGCTGGTGCCGATTGCCGGCCCTCTGTTCGTAAATGGATATCGGCACAAGGGCTGGCACCTCCTGGCGCTCGCCACGCTCTATCCGCTGCTCGCTTACGGCCTCATCAACGGCCGTCTGTTCGGCCTCGTCGAGGCGCCGACCTCGCAATGGGGCGGATTCATGCTGACCTTCGTACTCGCGAGCGTCGGCATCGTCGCGTCGCTGCCGCTCGGCATCCTGCTCGCCATCGGCCGGCGCTCCAGGCTGCCGGCGATCCGCATCATCTGCGTCACTTTCATCGAGGCTTGGCGCGCCAATCCGCTGATCACCGTGCTGTTCATGGTGGCCAATCTGCTGCCACTGTTCTTCCCTTCCGATGTCGATCTCGACAAGGTGGGACGCGCTCTGGTGGCGATCACCTTGTTCCAGTCAGCCTATACGGCGGAAGCGGTGCGCGCCGGCCTTGCCGCCATCCCCAAGGGCCAGTTCGAGGCGGCACATGCGCTGGGGGTGTCGACCTTCACTGCCTATCGCCTCATCATCCTGCCGCAGGCATTGAAGATCTCCATTCCCGGCATCGTCAATTCCTTCATCGAATTGTTCAAGGACACCTCGCTGGTGGCGATCATCGGCCTGTTTGACTTCCTGCGCATGGCGCAGGTGGTGCTGCGCAGCCCCGAATGGCGCGGCTTTGAATATGAGGCCTATGTCTTTACCGCACTCGTCTATTGGGTGATCTGTTACGGCATGTCGAAATACAGCCAGGCGCTGGAGCATCGGCTCCATCGCGGCCATGCCAATGATCTTCAGACGAGATAGCGGTCGAGCACGTTGCGCGTCACTTGCATGACCATGTCGTCCTGGCGCAGCAGCCCCGCCACCCATTCGCAGGTGCCAGCATGGAAAACTTCGCCCCGGCCACGGCGGAAGTTCACGATCATGCCTGTGCCGCGTTTCGTCGCCTCGACTGCCGCCGCATCGCTGCTGCCTTTCAGAACGGAGGCGACATATTCGGCATCCTCAGTTCCCAGAAACACCTTGCCCGGCACGATGGTCGGGCCTTCCTCGATGGTCGAGGAGAGACCCAGCGCCAGTATCTCGATTCCTTCCGGCGCCTGTTCGCCGGGGGCGACATAGGGAAGGCCGCCGCGGATCTCGTAATCGAGCCCATCGACCTCATAGCCGAAGATGCAGGAGCGGGCGCCCAGCACATCGCCATAATAAAGGCCGGTATCGGCAAAAGCCCAATGTTCCGGCCGATAGATGGGAAAGCCCTTGGGCCCGCGCGGTGAGCAGCCGGACCAGCCGGTATAGAAGCCGCGCGTTGCATTGAGGCCGAAAGTCGATGAGCCGGGCCGGCCGATTTCGCGCGCTTCCCAGGCCTCGGTCACCAGATGACGCGGGCCGGTCTGCATATAGGGATCGTTCTTCGTCGCCAGATATTTATGACAGATCTGGGTGCGGCCTTCGTTCTCGAGCCTGATCTGCCACAGGAAATTGCCGGCGAAACGGGCGATGCGGCCGCCCTGGTCGACATAGGCGTCGATCGCATCGCGCATCTGCCAGGACCAGTATTCGTCATGGCCGACCATCACCAGGCAGGAGTAGGCGGAGATGATCTCGGGCCTGAAATGCAGATCGGTCTGCGAAATGACGTCGACCTGATAGCCGGCATCTTCCGCCCAGCGCATGAAATGACGCTCATAGCTCGCCCAGCCGGCGGACGCATATTTCTTGCTGTAGCCGTTTGAATAGGCCCATTCCATATGCGGATAGCGGGGTTCGGCCATCCGGGCCGGCGGCTCGGTCAGCACTGGGCGCGGCGCATCGGGCGGCAGTGTCACGAACCCCTTGGCGAGCGGCCGATGGAGGCTGAGCTCGGCGGAGAAGAGATCGCCATTCGGGCCGGTGTAGCCCTGATAGTGATTGGAGCCGCCCCAGTCATTATAGGCGGTCCAGGTCGCGGTGGCGGCGATCAGGAGTAGCCGTCCGGGCGCCTGCGTTTTAGGGATGGGCCGGACGATCAGCAGATGATCATGCGTGTCGGCGACGGCGCTGTCCTGCAGGGCCTGGGTGCGGACGATATAGACACCTGAGGGCCAATTGGCGCCGATCTCGAACTCCAAGGCAACCGGCCAACCGCAGCCCTTGATGGAGCAGTCCTGAGGAATCGGGTGAAGCTTGCCCGGCAGGCCACGGCGTTCGAGCACGGTCTCCGGCCGAAGGCCGTCACGCAGGATGATAAGATCATAGGACCTGGCGTTGGTGCAGCTGTGCAGCCGCACAGGCTCGCCGGGCGCGTAGGAGAGCGCATCCGTATAGGACCAGATGCGCGTGCCTGTGAGGGCGTTGGCGTCCGGCCGCTCGGCATAATTGCCGAGCACGGCCTGCGCGCGCCATTCTTCGGAATCATTCGTCATTGGTTCAGGCTACGCGTAGCGCCTGAAACGCGCCAGCTGGACGATTCCCGACCTTGACGGACGTGCTCATGACTTTGCTTGCGGGCTCTGATTAAGATGATCGATGAAGCGGCGGGTGATGACATCAGGCCGGGTGATGGCCGAGCCGACAACGACGAACTGGGCGCCGGTCTCAAAGGCGCGCTGCGCTTCTTCGGGCGTCCAGATCCTGCCCTCGGCGACGAAGGGCAGAGCGCGTTTGGCGAGATCCTGCATCAACGCGTAATCAGGCCCGTCGAGCTGACGTGAGTGATCCGTGTAGCCGGCAAGCGTGGTGCCGACGACTTCGGCCCCGGCGCCGAGCGCCGCCTCGGCTTCGGCGAGCGTTGAAATGTCGGCCATTGCCGCAAGACCGCGCGCATGGATGGCTTGGCAGAGGGCAGGGACCGTCTCGGGCCGCGGCCGGTCGGTGGCGTCAAAGGCGATGATGTCGGCGCCGGCATCGGCGAGCGCTTCGACCTCCTGCACGCGGCTGGTGATATAGACCGGGCTGTCCGGCTGGCTGGCCTTGACGAGGCCGATGATCGGGACGGAGACGGCGGCGCGCACGGCGCGCACATTGTGGATGCCCTGGATCCGGACGCCGGCCGCCCCGCCCAGGAGGACCGAGCGCGCCAGTGCTAACATATAAGACTCGCCGTCGAGCGGCATGCCGGCATCGGCCTGGCACGACACCACCAGTTTGCCGGCCAATTCTGTGAGCACCGCGTATGACCGCATGGGTTCCCCCGTTTCTGTGGAGTCCGTCAAGAGAATCATGACTGAAGAAATTTCTCGTCTAACAGTGCCGCGACCCCCAGCAGGCTGGCTTCGGCGCCACCGCGGGCCGGTTCGATCGGGCGGCGATAGACCGGGGGCAGGCGCTCCATCGTGTCGCGCAGGCGGTTGAGGAAGGTCGGCACCAATCCGACCCCGCCACCCAGGCGGATGACATCGAGATCGAGGCTCGCAACAAGATCGGCGATCATCGCGGCGAGGGCACTCACCGCATCCTCGATCACCTTGCCGCACTGCTCGTCCCCCTGATACGCCGCCGCGAAAACGGCGGGCGCGCTCATGTCCCGGCCGGTGACGTCACTGGCGCGCTTCGCTATGGCAGTGCCGGAGGCGATCATCTCGACACAGCCGCGCCGGCCGCAGCCGCACAGCGGCCCCGACCAGTCGACGGTGATATGGCCGGCATGACCGGCAAGTCCGTGGTGGCCCGTCTGCAATTGCCCGTCGAGAACGATGCCGGCGCCGATGCCGGTCGATACGGTGATGAAAGCGAGACGCTTGGCCGTGCCGCTCATGGACCGGCTTTCATGGAAGGCGGCGGCCTGCGCGTCATTGACGGCAAGCGGCGCCACGCCGACCCGCCGCCTGAGCGCCGCGACGATCGGATAATTGTTCTCGACCGGCAGGGTGCCTGGATTGAGCGCGGTGAGACAACCATCGGCGACGATGCCGGTGGTGGCGACGCCGAGCCGCGCCGGCTGCGCCGTGATCTTGCGCACTGTAGCGGCGACGGCATCGGTGAGATCGCTGCCATGGCCGGTGCGGGGCGTGGCGATCTGATGGCGCTCGCTGATCGCGCCGTTTTCGACGCGGGCGACGGCGATTTTGGTGCCGCCGATATCGACGACGACGGTCGGCTCGGTAGTTGCGGTCACTGACGGACTCCGCGGTCACATCGATGACGCCGCGCCGTGCCGCGTCGGCCTTGAGGATAGCGGAAATCAGGGCGTCGACAATAAGAAGCTGGCTGACCCTGGAGGGGAGGGTCATCGGCGGGCGCGTCGAGTGGTTGGTGATGCCGATCACCGTGCATTTGCTGGCGCGCACCGCTCACATGCGGTTCCTCTCAGAAATGTTCGGCCGACCAGGGTGCCGGTCCGGCAAAGATCAGGTCGCACAAGGCAATCGAGGCGGCGTCGCCAGTGAGGCGCCCGGCGCGGGCGAGGAAGCTCGCCGAGCGATAGCTCGTGAACAACGTTGCGAGATCGATCGCCTTCAGGGACACGCTGGCGCGGCCGCTTGGCTCAGCGACCGTCGCTTTGCCATTCGAAATCACCACGCCGAAGCGCGTTTGTGTTTCGCCGATCAGTGTGAAATCGAGCCGTGCATCCGGGCACGTATAACCGCGCGCCGCGAGTGCCTGTCGCGGATCGATGAGCTTCGCCATGAAATCTTCCTGATGCAGGAGCTTCCAGCCTTTGTCCGGCATGGCGAAGATGAGATCATCATTGGGCGCGCCATGCCAGTGCATTTTCGGATAGACCGAGCGGAAGCCGCCGAGAAAGGCGAGGATCGCTTTCGCCGCAGCACCATCCCGCGCGTGCCAGTCGCGTAAGCTGAGGCAATTTTCGTCCGCGGTGTCGATCAGGACATAGCCGCGGCTGACATCACCGTCGACCGCATAGGCAGCGAGCGCATGGCGGGGCTCGCGCAGAAGCTCGCGCCAATGCGATTCCGTCCGGTCGAGAAGGCCGTTATGGATCGCCCCGCGTGTCGATGCGGCTCCGCTCAGGCACTGCGCAATGTCGCCGGTCACCGCCTGGAAGGTGATATCTTTCATGCGCGGCGGCAGGGCGGCGGTCTCGGCCTCATAGATGATCTCGGAACCCGCCAACTCGTAACCAGCCTTGCGATAGACGGGTCGCGCCGAAGCGAAGAGGGTGGTCATCACCGCGCCCTGCGCCAAGGCTTCCGCCTCCAACTCGCCCAGTAGCTGGCGCGCCAGGTCATGTCCGCGCCACTGCGGCGCGATGGCGATATGGCAGATATTGGCGGCCGGCACGCTCCGCCCGCCGAGAAAATGGCCGGTGCGCACCAGAGCGGCGACGGCCGCGACGCCTTGCGCACCCGCCAGCACCCGAAAATCGGAAAGCCCGATATTCTCAGTATACTCGGCGGCTCTTTCCGGCGAAAAGCCGAAGGCGAGCGCCAATTCACGGACAATGGCTGGCCGGTCGGCGGGGACTGCGGGCTGATAACGGAAGGATGATTGCGCCAGCATGAAGAAAACTGCTTAACTGATATTGAGTGACGAATTACTTAGCGGTTTGACGGGGGAGCGCAAGGTCGGTGGCCGTGATGGCGGCTTTCCTATCGCGCCTCCGAGGAACCACGACTGTCGCAGGGTGCGCATTCAAGAGAGGACGGGAACATGAAGACGTCCGAAGCCGGCAAGCGCGTCGATCTTTATGGTGCCAGCTACCGCAATTTTGCCAGCGAACTCTATAGCGAGATTCGCCGCGAAGCCTTTGGCGAGGATATCGGCCAGACAGGATGGGTGACTGCCGAGGAGCAGGATCTCTTCATCAGCTGGCTGCATTTGGCGCGCTCCAGCCAGTTGCTCGACCTCGCCTGCGGGTCGGGAAAGCCGACTTTGCGCATCGCCCAGAAGACCGGCTGCCATGTCTCGGGTGTCGATCTCCACGCCGACGCCATCGCCAGCGCAAAAGCCACCGCGCGCGAGCTCGGCTATGAAGGGCGCACGAAATTCTACCAGGGCAACGCCGCCGAGCATCTGGCTTTCATGAATGCGACCTTCGACGCCGTCACCTGCATCGACGCGATCAACCATCTGCCGGACCGGGCAAATATCCTGGCGGAATGGTGCCGTGTCCTCAAGCCGGGTGGGCGTCTATTGTTCACCGATCCCATCGTCCTGACCGGACCGGTGACCAATGCCGAGATCGCCGTCCGGGCGTCGATCGGACATTTCGTCTTTGTGCCGGCCGGGCTTGACGAGGCGCTGTTGAAGGAGGCCGGCTTTGCGGTCGAACATGTCGAGGACCGCACACCGAACATGGCCGCAAACGCTCAAGGCTGGCTCGCGGCCCGGGCCCGCCGCGAAAAGGCCTTGCGCGAGATCGAGGGCGATGAGGTATTCGCGGGCCAGCAGCGCTTCCTCGAAACCGCGGCGCTGCTCGCGAGCGAGAGGCGGCTTTCACGTTTTGCAATTCTGGCGCGCCGGTCGAGCTAAAGCCGCGGATCGATCGGTTCGCTTTCGAGCGCCAGCACCGCGAACACACATTCATGCACCCGCCGCAACGGCTCGCGCGCGACGAAGCGTTTCAGCGCCTCATGGCCGAGCGCGAATTCCCTGAGCGCGAGCGCGCGCTTGCCGCCGAGACCGCGCTGGCGCAGGCGCATGAGATTGTCGGGCGCATCATATTCGGGCCCGTAGATGATGCGTAGATATTCGCGCCCGCGCACTTTGAGGGCGGGCTGGATCAGGCCTTTAGGTCCGCGGCTGACGAAATCGCGCGGCTTGACCACCATGCCTTCGCCGCCCTTGGCCGTGAGATCCTCCCACCAGCGGATGGCGTCGGCGCAGGCCGCGTCATCAGCGAGCGCCACCTGATGCCATGCGGTGCGGGTGACGACGCCGTTGGCGGCCTCGGCCAGACGGTCGGCGAGCGACATGTGCCAGACGTGATCCTGGTCGAACCAGACGCGTCCCTCACTCGCCAGGAGATGGAAGGGCGCCACTTTGAGATCCTCGATGCCCGACACTGGCCAGACATAAGGCGCCCAGGCTTTGCCATAGAGACCGGCGCGCCGCGCGCGTTCGGCGAAACGTTCTCGCAAGGCGGCAATCTCGTTGGTACGGGCACCAGCGCGGATCAGGGCATCGATGGCGGCGGCGAGGCCTGCCGCCGAGGAGGTGGCGACCGGGGCATATTGGTTTTCGATCAGGCTGTTCGCCTTCGCCGACCAGGGCATGATCTCGGCGTCGAAGAGCAGCCAGTCGCTGCCGAGCTCGTCCCACAGACGGGTGGTACCGACGGCGTCGCGCAAACGCGCGAGCAGGCCTTCCGTCGTGGCGATATCACTGAAGAAGCTACGGCCGGTGCGTGTCCAGATGGCGCCGCTTTCATCACCCGCGATCCCGAAGCGCATTTGAGCGACCGCCGCGGACCGGCACAGCGCGATGACGGCGCGCGAGCCCATATGCTTCTCCTCGCATATGACCTCGGTTACGTTGCGCTCGCGGAAATGTGCGAAGGCTTCCTCGGGACGTTCGAGCCAGCCTTCCGCTTCGCTGGTCTCTGAGGGCGACATGGTCGGCGGCAGATAGGCCAGCCAATGCGGCGCCAGCGCGAAGCGGCTCATTACTTCGAGCGCGGCGCTGGCATTCTCCTCCGCCACCACGATGCGGCCTCTGAGCTCGGTGTCGATCCAGCGCCGCCCGCTGACATCCTTGATGTCGAGAAGCTGATCCGCCTCGGCCTGCGCCGATGTGTCGGACCGGGGCGCCGCGAGCGGCCGCAAGGGTTCGGACCAGACCTTGTCGGCAGCGACCTCGACGAGTTCCTTCTCCGGCCAGCGCAAGGCCGTGAGCTTGCCGCCGAACACGCAGCCGGTGTCGATGCAGATCGTATTGTTGACCCAGTCCGCCTTGAGCAGCGGCGTGTGGCCATAAACGACGGTGGTGTCGCCACGATAATTGGCGGCCCAGTCGGCACGCACCGGCAAGCCGAACTCGTCGATCTCGCCCGTGGTCTCGCCGAACAAGGCGAATTCACGCACCGCCCCCGAGCCGCGCCCGATCATCTCGGCCTTGAGACCCGCATGCGCCACTGCGAGGCGGCCCTGGTCGAGCCAGACATGGCTGCGCAAGCTGCTCAGGAATTTCGGCAGGCCCTTGCGGAATTCCTCGCTCTCCGCCTGCAACTGATCGATCGTCTGCTGCAGGCCATGCGCGATGGTGACCTTGCGGCCGGCGAGCCAGCGCTCGAGCTTGCGGTCGTGATTGCCTTGCACGACATGCCCGGTGCCGTCCGCCTGCATGCTCATGGCGATGCGCAGCACATCGGGAGAATTGGGACCGCGATCGACGAGATCGCCGACAAATACCGCTTTGCGGCCTTGCGGATGGCTGACCGCGACGTTGCGGGTTCCGTCCGCGTTCGACCAGATGATTTCGTAACCTAGCTTGGTGAGCATCTCCTGCAACTCGTCGGCGCAGCCATGGACATCGCCGATGATGTCGAAGGGCCCGTGATCGGTGCGCTTGTCCGTCCACAAGGGGACACGCGTCAAAGTGACGGCGTCGACGTCTTCTGCGCTCGTCAGCTTCCAGACCTGGCGGAAACCCTCACCTTCAAGGCCGCGCTGGCCCCGGCGTATCTCCGATACCATGCGACGCACGATCTCGCCGCCGAAGGGGCGGTCGGGCCGGAGTTGGTTGCGCTCGATGCAGATATCGATGCCGGGATCGATCACGATGGCGACCGGCAAAGCGTGCCAGCGGCGGGCGAGCTCAATCCAGCTCTTGCGATCGGCAGCGCGCACATTGGTGGCATCGATGACCGTGAGCTTGCGGTTCTTGAGGCGTTTGCCGGCGATCTCACGCACCAGGTCGAAAGCGTCGCCGGTGACGCTCTGATCGGTCTCGTCGTCGCTGACGAGGCCACGACAGCGGTCCGACGAGATCACCTCCGTCGGCCGGAAATGCTTCGCCGCAAAGGTCGACTTGCCGGAGCCCGTCGAGCCGATGAGCACGACGAGGGCGAAGTCCGGGATCTCGATATACTGGTCGCTCTTCCTCATCGGGTGAACACCGCCATCTGGGAGGGTGCGCCATGGGTTGCGTCCTCGTGGCCGATGCCGCTCATGCTCGCTTGATAATTATAGGTCGCACCGATCCTGTCCGCCCAGGCCGCGAATTCCGTACGCGTCCATTCGAAGCGATGATCGGGATGGCGGAAGGCGCCGGCGGCGAGCGTCGGGAACAGCACGTTGTAATCGGCGTTGGGCGTCGTGACGACAACGGTTTTGGGGCGCGCCGCGCCGAAGACGACACGCTCCACCAAGGGCAGGCGGTCGGGATCGAGATGCTCGATAACCTCGACAAGTGCTGCTGCATCGGCGCCGGTCCAGCGATCGTCACGGTAGGTGAGCGACCCGTGCAGCAGTGTCAGCCGGCCTTCTGGCGGCCCACCTGGCTGGTTGAGCTTCAGGCGCCGCGCCGCGCGTTCCAGCACACGCGCCGACGGGTCGAGGCCGATCAGTTCCCGGGCCCAGCTTTCCCGCAGCAGGAGCTGCAGCAATTTGCCTTCGCCGCAGCCGAGATCGACGATGCGTTTGGGGCCGATGGCGCGCAGGGTTGCGACGACCATTTCGAGACGTGCATCATGCAGGCGGATCGGTGCCTCGAGCGTCTCCTCAGGCGCAGCTTGGGTCTCGGGCTCGGCCGCTTCATCCTGCATCTGCGGTGCCAGGCGTTCGAGCGCCGCGCGCGCCAGCAGTCCGCGGTGGCGCAGATAGCGCCGCACGATCAGGTCCTTGGCCGGATGCCGGTCGAGCCAGCCTTCGCCGCGCTTCAGGAGCTTGTCGATCTCGTCCTCACCGACCCAATAGTGCTTGGTGTCGTCGAGCACCGGGATCAGCACATAGAGATGGGTCAGCAAGGCGCTGAGCCGGGCCTCGCCCCTGAGGACAAGCCGGGCATAGAGCTTGGGAGCTTCACCCAGCGGCTCGATCTCGACATGCCAGCCCAGAGGTTCGAAGAGCTGGCGGACCAGAGGCTCGCCGCCGCGCATCGGCAGGGGCGTGACCACGGCTTCGAGCGGCAGGGCACTGTCGGCGAGATCCTGCCTGGCCACGCAAGTGCCGGCCATGGCGGTCCGGAAGGCCTTGTTGAAAGCCACCGAGAGGAAGGAGGAGGCCGCATAGGGCCGGTCATTCACGTAGTGATCGAGGAGGCCGTCGCCTTGGCCCTTGCCACGCACCAGGCCGACCGGATCGACATCGAGCACGAGTGCGGCTTCGCAACGCTCATCCGTTGCCTCCGGGTAGAAGACCCAGGCCTTGCCGAATGTGAGCTCGATCTCATGCAGGCGGTTGGGGTGCTTGTGGAGCAGGAAACCCAGATCCGTTGCCGGCCGGTGCGTGGTGGCGATGGACAGAAACATGCTGCCAGATAGCCGAGTGCCGGAGACTTATCCAGGGTGAAGTCGCCTTCGTATTTTGCTGCTATAAGGGGACCTTGCCCAATGAGGATGACATCGATGACATGTTGGTCAGCCGCTCCGTTTGCCGAGGCCTTGCTCGGCGACGGCCCTCATCCTTCCATTCCGCGCGAGCAGCGGATATTCGCACCCTTCATCGGCTCCTGGGATTTGCTCGTTCGTTGGTTCGACGAGGCCGGCAAGCTCGTTTGCGAAGAGCAGGGCGAATGGCATTTCGCCTGGATATTGGAAGGCAGGGGCGTTCAGGATGTCTGGATCGTGCCACGACGCGCCGAACGGGTGGGCCGGAGCGATCTCTATGAATATGGCACGAGCTTGCGTTTCTTCGACGAGAAGATCGCCGCCTGGCAGTCGACCTGGATCGGGCCGATGCATCGGGTCGTACGAACGTTCATCGCCCGAGGGAACGGCGATCAGGTTACGCTTGAAACGACGGAAGGTGAGGTGCCACGCATGCGCTGGTCCTTCTCCGACATTCAGACGAATTCCTTCTCCTGGCGCAATGAGCTGTGGACAGAGAATGGCTGGCGCGTGCAGCAGACCTTCGCCGCGCGTCGTCTCGCCTGACGTTGGGTTATCAATCGACTGTTGAAGCAGCGCGTTTTCTCCCTTAACCAGGGGCCATGAGCTTGGCGCTGGACATCATGCGGCCCGTGAGCCTGGCAGGTCGGCTTTTCCTCCGTTTCTGGCCGCAGCTTCTGCTTCTTGCCACCCTCGGCGTTCTCCTGCATGACCTGCTGCTCGATCTCGCGGTGCGCGCCGGACTCGAGAATGCGCTCGCCGGCATGGTCGTTCTCTCCTTCGTCGTTCTGGCAAAGCTCGTCATCATCGTGACGATGTTTGCGGTGCTGCGGCCGGCGATGAACGGTCTCACCGCCCTTGCCGAAGAGCCAGCCGCCACTCCCGGCAGCAAATACCGCGCTACGCATATCGTCGGCGTGACGGCGATCGCGATATTGCCCTTCTTCGCCTATTACGCCGCCTGGGGCTTCCTCGGCGACACGGTGCGCGAATATTCCCGTCTGGCGCTCGCCCGCGTCCCCTTTGGCGAGAGCGCCAACTTCCTCGATCTGTTGCAGGCGCGCTGGCTTGTCCTCTCGATCGTCGCCTGTTGGCTGGTCCGCTGGTTCGCCAAGTACATGAACAAGCGCGCCACCGTGCCTTATTGGCGCTTCCTGGTCGTCGCCTGTGATGCGAGCTGGGTATTCATCGGCCTATACGGCATCAGCATCTACACCAGTCAGTTGATCGAGCGCCTCGGTGCCGGCGCCTTCGCCGCCTCGTCCTTTCTGATCGGCGAGGCGCGCGCAGCTGAAGGCTTCACCCCGGGGGAATTCGCCGCGCCGGATTTCTGGACGCAAGTGCAGAGCCTGTTCTTTTTCGCGCTCCTGCCTCTGGTCTGGCTGGTGATGACGGCGATCATCTATGGCTATGAATTGTCGAATCCTATCGCCACGCCGGTCGGTGACGACACCGGCAGAGCCAAGACCTGGCGCAAATGGTTCGGCGATTTCATCGGTCATTATATCGGCGGCTATCGCTCGCGTTATGGACCCGTATGGCGTTGCGTTCGTCTCATATTGACGGCAGGACCGGCGACCTTGCTGACCTTCATGATCGCTTATCAATTCATCACCTGGGCCGGCGCCTGGGCATGGGTCGGCGCCACCCGTGCGATTGGTGCCCATGATCTGACGGCCTGGCAGATGCTCGCCGATCCTTTGACGCTTCTGTTCGGCAGCCCGAGCGATCTCAGCGGCGGCATCCTGCTCGATGCCATCCGCATCTGCCTGCTGGCGGCGGTGCTCGATTACGCGATTACGTCGGGTCGTCGGCAAGAGGCTTGAGTCAACGCAAGACGAGATAGCTGGGCCGTAACGTGGCTTGCGAGATGGCCAGATCGAATTTGGTGATATCGACCGGTGTCCGGAAGATTTCCGCCATCTTGACGGTCTCACCCACCTTGATGGGTTTGATGGTGGCACCACCGCAGGTCGAGCGCTCCTCGAGCGATGGGCGCGCTTTGCGGACCTCGTAGGGCGGCAGGAATTGCGGCGACCAGCGTTTCTCGCCGCGATCGGTAAGCGCGATCTGGCATGCGCCCGCCGCGAAAGCCTCGGGGTTGTCGATCTTCGCCTCGAATTCGGCGAGAATATAAGCCGATTTCTTGTCTTGTGTGATGAGCTGATAAAGACCCTCGAGGCGCCATTCCGCGCCACCATAGCGGACGGATTTGCCAGGCTCGGCGATGAGTGGATAGAGCTCCTGATTGGCGCGCCAGGCGAGCGCGCTGTCATAGCCACGTACGACAATAGCCGCAGGGATCATGACGATGAGCACCGCTAGACTGCCCCAGAAGATGCGCCTTTCGCTCATTTGGCCTCGATGCTCCAGTCGGCGTCCGAGCGTCCGCGTTCGAGCGTTATCTGGTCATTGACGAGAAGGGTGGCGGAAGAGTCCATGGCGATACGCAGCTCATTGTCGAGCGGCTGGAATGGATAGCGTGCCACGAGGAGCGTGCCCTTGTTCATCTCACTTTCGGGGAATTCGAAGATCATCAGCACACGCTGGGGGAGGCCCGGCTCAAGCTGCTGGCGGCCGAGAAGCGCCGGCGCATTGCTGATGCGCTCACTGGCGAGATAGCGCAGGCCGTCGGCGCCGAGCCAGGCCGCCGACATCAAGGTGACGGTCTCATTGCGCGCCGCGGCCTCCGCTTCGACGATGGCCCAGATGCCGGAGGTGCCGTAGCTGCGTTCATTGCCGAAAGCCGTGAGCTGGATATTCCTCGCGAAGCGAAGCTGTGTCACCGTAAGCTCGAAATTGCGGGCGGCGACCTTTTTACCGGTCTTGCCGGAGACCGCGATGGGGCTTGTGATGTCACCATAGGTTGGCAGCGATTTTTGCAGGACATAGAGAGCAAAGATCGCAATGAAGACGCCAAGGAGCGCGGCGAGCCTGCGCATCAGGATTCGGCCTCGCTTTTGATCGGCAGTACTATCCTGGCGACGGGTGGTCGATCGAACCAGCCGGGGGCGCCATAGAGATTGTCGCGACGCTTGTGGATCTGGCTCATGAAGGTGAATTGAACGTTCTGTGGCGGAGGCACTTCCTTCGGCCACTGCCAATGGGCGATCACCCGTTCCGGCATATTGGGATGGAGATTATAGGCGATGGCATTGTCGCGGACGAGTAGGTAGCTCGGTGTTGCGAGACCGGGTGGTGGGTCGACCAGCGTCAGCACATGCGAATAGGAATTGCTGGTCATCGCCGAGAGATTGGTGATCTCCATTTCAACGGACAGGCGTTCCTTGTCGAATTGGGAGCCGAGCACCGCGACCTTCCAGCGCCCTGTATCCACAGGCTCGCCGATCTGGACGATAGGCAATTCCTTCGGCTGGGCGGCGTCATAAAGCGCCATCGCGAAAGACATGACCGTCGCCGCGCCGGCGCCGAGCCCCGCCATGATGAAAGTGGTGGCGCGCTTGCGCAGCGCGGTGACGTTAGGACGTTTTGACAACGCAACCTCCTGTCACATGCAGATGTACGGACCGTGCCGGCCTTGTCAACCAGACAAGGCTTCCTCTGCGATAGGCATCATTTAATGACGCTTGAGCAAGAAACGGGCTGCTTAAACGCGGCCCTTCGACCATGAGAGCTTCATATTCATTGAAAGGAACTCTCATGACTGCTCTGATCAACAAGATTGCCATCATCACCGGGGCCAGTTCCGGCATCGGCCGCGCCGCTGCCAAGCTCTTCGCTGCTGAAGGCGCCAGGCTCGTCCTCTGCGCACGCGGGAAGCCGGCGCTCGACAAGGTCGTTGCCGAAATTCGGGAGGAGGGCGGCGAAGCAGTGGCGGTCGCTGGCGACGTGAAGGATGAATCCGTGGCCAAGGCCCTGGTCGAGACGGCGCGCGACAGCTTCGGCGGTCTCGATATCGCATTTAACAATGCTGGCACCGTCGGTGAGCTGGCGCCGGTGCCAGAGATCAGCGTCGCCGGCTGGCGCGAGACGCTCGACGTCAATCTGACCAGTGCCTTTCTCGCCGTCAAATATCAGATTCCAGCGCTCCTCGCGCGCGGCGGCGGATCGTTGATCTTCACCTCCACCTTTGTCGGCCACACGGTGGGCTTTCCCAATCTCGGCGCCTATGCGGCGAGCAAAGCGGGTCTCGTAGGCCTGGTCCAGGTCATCGCAGCGGAATTCGGCGCCAAGAAAATTCGCGCCAATGCGTTGCTCCCCGGCGGCACCGACACGCCGATGGGCCGCGAGGTGATCAACACGCCCGAGATCAGGAGTTTCGTTGAGGGCCTGCATGCCTTGAAGCGGCTGGCGGAGCCGGAAGAGATCGCCCGTTCGGCGCTTTTTCTCGCTTCGGACGCCTCGAGCTTCATGACCGGCGCCGCGCTTCTTGTCGATGGCGGCATGTCGATCAATAAGACCTGAGAAGGCATTCCCTATTGCGATCGGCTTTCACTTTGCTGAAGATGAGGCGACGCGATAGGGAATCCTGATGCCGAACATAGATGCGGTTATCTTCACCGGCCATATGATCGATCTGGCGGATCGCGCCGAACCGCGTTTTCCGCCGGTCCTGGAGCAGGCCGCCGCCGCGGCGATCCGGAGGCACCTGATCGACATCGCCCGTGAGATGCCGGACGAAAAGATCGGTTATGCGAGCGCCGCGAGAGGTGGTGACATCCTTTTCCACGAGCAGGCGCGCGCGCTCGGCTTTCGCACGGTGATCGTGCTTCCTTTCGCGCCGGTGCTGTTCGAGAAGACATCTGTCTCGGGTCTCGCCGGCGGCGGCTGGGTGGCCCGCTTCCACGCGCTCTGGGACCAATCGCCGCCGCGCGACCGCATCGACATGGACTTGCCCAAGTCGAGCGAGGCCTATGCTGCGTGCAACACCCGGATGATCGAGCTGGCGCGCGCCAGGGGGATCTATCACCTTGTCGCATTGTGGGACGGTAAGGGCGGTGACGGTCCCGGCGGCACTGTCGATCTCGTCGAAAAGGCTGAAGCCGATGGTGACAATCCGCACATCATTCGCCCCGCCGATCTGAGATAATCCGCAGCTATCGGCTTGACGGGCCCGTGAGGCGGGGAGTTGAATGACCCGACCTTGCACCGGGGGCCCAACGCGGAGAGGGCGTTCAGCCATGAGCGAGGTTAAGGTCTTCCTGAGCTATGTCGGCGACACGAGTCTGTTCGTCGAGGAGTTCGCCAAGCATTTCTTCACGCTCGCGGGCAATCTCGTCCGGGTCGACTGGATGATCGAGAATATCGACGCCGGCACACCGGTCTTCGCCGAGATCGTCGAAAGAATCAAATCGTCGAATATTTTCATCGCTTTCATCGACAAGGACTATCCGGGCCGAATGGCGGCCAAGGAACTCGCCGAGGCGCTGGAGTTGCGCAAGGCGGGACAGAAGCTCGTCATCGTGCCGGTCACTTTGGGACATACGGGTCGCGCCTGGTGGAAAGAAACCAAACAAAAAGCGGGCCTCGACGATATCGCCGATCAGCCATTCTTCAGGCCGGGGACCAATGCGTGGTCGCTTCCTGATGCGGCCGGCGTCATGGCGATCCAGCGTTTGCGCAGGTCACTGGCCGAGAAGTTCGCGGCCTGAGACCCGCGTTTGTGTGCAACGGGAAAGGGACACTCGACAAGCGGGCACCTTGACGTGCTTGCTGCTTGAGAGTTGAATTGAATTACTCGAGGGCATAGATCGAGGAGCGGATTGGGCCATGAGCGGCACCCAGGTCTTCCTAAGCTATGTCGAAGACACAAAACCTTTTGTCGACGAGTTCCGGGAATTCTTCTTCAGCCGAGACGTCGAGCTTTATTGCCTCGACCGGGACGTGACGGCGAGCGAGGTCGAGCGCGATGTGCTGGCCGAACGCATAAAGGCGGCCGACGTCTTCATTGCTTTCATCGGCAATGCCTATGAAACCGACCGCGGCCATGAGCTTGTACAATGCGCCTCGTTGCGCCGGGCAGGCCGCTTTCCCCGGATCGTGCCGCTCACTCTGAGTCAGGGCGGCAAAGTCGCCTGGGAAAAATTCAAGAAGGAGCACCAGCTCGAGGTCGAGGATGAGCCCTTTTACGAGCCCGGTACCGCCAAATGGATCACACCTGACGTCCAGAAGATCGTGGAGATCCGCAAGGTCGTCTTGAAACCGGTCGTTCCGGCGAAAACGGCCATCGATATCAAACACATGGTTCTGCTTGGCCACCCGAAAAGCACGCTGGCGGCCGGCGTGCGCCAGGCCAGCGACCAACTGGCGGAGGCGATGAAAGCGAGCGGCGCCGTGATGACGTCCTGGCCGGATGATTGGTGCGACCCCGACAGGAAGGCTTCCTTTGAGCCGGGAGCGCTTTTTGTGCAGCCGGTGGCGGCGGCGGATGCGCCGGGCCATGTCGAGGAGCCGGGACGCACGGAGAGATATCTGCGGGTAGCCCTGTCCGAAGAGTCCAAGCCGGCTTTGGACAGATCACGCATCATGCTGTGGCTTCCGAAGGGTGAGCAGAATGAAGCCTTCGCCAAGCTTGCTGGGAACGATGCCTGGCCGGCTTTCCAGACCGGAGCTCCGTCCGAACTCTCGCAGGTCCTGGCGCGCCTGCTTGGACGCGACAGGCGCGGACCGGTGTTGACGCTCGAAGGCGTCGACGAGCCGGGCGCCGAGGCCGCCGATGTTCGCCGCCAGCTGCCTGAGGAGATATTCGGCTGTGTGCGGAGATATCTGCCCGAGGAGAACACCTATGTCGAATATCCGCCCGCCGAGTTCGAGACTCATTTCGGCGACATTGCCGCTCAGCGGCCGATCCTCGTCGCGCATGACCTCAAGGCATCGGCCAATGTTCTGATGGGCAAGGGCGATCCGCGTCAGGAGATCCTTGCCAAATTCACCGATGTTCAGGAACGGGCCGACCGGATCCTGCAGGCGCAGGGGTTGAATATCGAGGACGTCTTCTGGGTGGCCTGTATCGCCAATGGTCGGCATGGCCTGCCGCGCAGCCCGCATCTGCCGACCTTCCATTTGCGGCGCTGGGTGATCCTGGAGCTTCAGCATGCCGGAGAAAAGTTCATCCCCGAGGAGCAGAGCCGGCAGAGGTTGGATGCCGCCTTGGGCGCTTGGGCGCAGGCCGCATGAACGACAATGCCACCAACGTGATCCTGGAACGGCACAAGCGCATCGAGCGTCTGGTTGCGCGCTGGGACGAGCTCAGGCGGGAACGCACGACCGGCAATGAGGCAGAAACGACGACGCCCGAAGCCGATGACGACGAGCGGCGCGAAATCCTGTGGTTGACATCGCCGGCCCCCTATCCGGGCTTGCGCAGCTTCGGGCCGGACGAGACGGCCTTGTTCTTCGCGCGCCAGGCGCAGACGGATGGGCTGGTTCAGCGCTTGGCCAAGAGCAACATCATGGTGGTGCTGGGCGGCTCGGGCTGCGGCAAGTCCTCCTTGGTGCGGGCCGGCCTCATCCCCAGGCTTACGACCTCGGCCTCGGTGCCGGGCCTCAAGGGTCGTTGGTATGTCGTCGAATTCCGTCCCGGCCTCGATCCCAGCACCGCGCTGGTGGATGGCTTCCGCGACAGTATCGTGGCGCCCGTCGCCCGGTTCGCGCCGCCCGGCGACCCGCTTCTGGGGCGGCGCGCCTTGGTCAAGGCTCTGGGCCTCGACGAATCCTTGCTGAAGGCGGAAACGGATGAAGCTCTGCGTGGCGAGGCGGTTGCGGCGATCCGTCGGCGCCTGTTCGGCGATGCCGAAGCGGATGCGCTGCGCGCCGCCAGCCTCAGGGCCGAGGGTGTATTCGAACTCGCCCGCGATGTGCTCGATCGTCTCGATATCGAGCTCTCGCGCGGCGCGCGCGCCGGTCCGCCTAATCTCCTGATACTCATC
The DNA here is from genome assembly GCF_016595235.1 of Taklimakanibacter albus. GTDB lineage: Bacteria > Pseudomonadota > Alphaproteobacteria > Rhizobiales > Aestuariivirgaceae > Taklimakanibacter > Taklimakanibacter albus. The sequence goes on from NZ_JAENHL010000006.1 coordinate 325,120, forward strand.
GACCAGTTCGAAGAGACCTTCCGGACCGAGGTCACGCCCCAGGGACAGGACAATCTCTGCCGGCTCATCAAGGAGACATTCACGCAGCGCCCGCCATCCTTGTTCCTCGCTCTCACGCTCAGGAGCGAGGAGCTGCATCGCTGCGCCGAGGCCGGGCTTGCCAATATCGTCACCGAGACCGCCTATCTCTTGGGGCCGCTCGATGATGAGGCGGCACGGCGCGAGATCATCGTAAAGCCGGCTCAGGCGGTTTTCGGCGATTGGATATGGGCACACGAGGAAGACGCCGAAAGAGGGACCTCGCCCTTCGATCCTGAGGTCGTACAGCTGCTCATGAGCGAGAGCCAGCGCGCGATGGCGGGGCTTTCTCACAAATCCGACTATCTGCCGCTGCTGCAGCATGCGCTGCTGCATCTGTGGGATGCCGCCATGGAGCGCTGGCAGAAGGAACTTGCAACGGACGGGATGGTGGACCTCGCCATCCATGTCACGGACCTCGAGGCCATCTCCGACGGCGTGACGCCCGATTTTCTCGTGCGTTGCCTCAATAAATACACGGACAAGGCGCGTGACGACGCGATCGAGAAGGCGGCTGGCTATTTCCAAGGCCCGGATGCACGCGTGCAGGCGGAGCGCGTGGTGCGCACCGCCTTCTGCGCCATGGCCCGCAAGGACGATCGCGGCAATTGGGCTCGCCGGTTCGTTACTCCGGCACGGGTGGCGAAGCTCCTCGATGATGATGACGCGGACAAGGCCGCCGTGAAGGAAGTGCTGCGGGTCTTCAAGCGCGCCGGCTATCTCAATCGGACCGGCAGCGGCAAGGACAAGAAATTCGACGTGTCGCATGAAGCCCTGATCCGCAATTGGGGCACATACAATGAATGGCTGCGCGAGATCGGCGCCCTCGAGCACAGCCTGCGTGAGGTTGCCAACAATCTCGAGAATGAGCGCGCCGACGCGTCAGACAGGGGGAGGTCGGGTACGGTTCTGGGATGGTTTTGGGACTGGCTCCGGGAGACGAATGAAAATCGCGCCCGTGAGGTCATTCCGGATCGATTTCGTGAGGACATCGGCAAGGTCGTCGGTCCGGCGGGAAGCGTCAGCCAAGGCTTTGCCGCAGCACTTCTGGCCGATGGCGAAAGGCGGAAGTCAACGCGCCTGTCGGACGGCTTGCCGCCGGCAAGTGTCCAGGCGACAGCACAGCTGGAGGCCTTGGAACGCGAGACCCTGGAACAGGGAATGCGCGGCCGTGTCGAGGCGATGGCCGAACCATGGCGCAGGGCCGTAGCGGCTTCGCAAAAGAAATTGCCGCGATGGGTCATCGTGCCGAGCATCCTTTTGGTCATTACCACGGCCATCACGGGCATTCTGTGGTTCTCGGTTGCCGAGAACAAGGACCTGACGAGTGCGAACAACAATCTGCTGCGCTCACGAGATCGACTGTATTTTGGTGCCGTCGCCGCGGCGGGAAACCTGGACGTACCGCGCTGGATCGAGGCCGTCGCCTATGAGCTGGATCGGGCCTATAATCGGATGGATGCGCATCGCGGCCAGGAGATCTGGGCGGAGAATTCTTCCGGAGGGGCGGAGATGTCCCTGTCGGTCAGCAACTGGGAGAGAGCTGCGCGCCAACTGACCGGCGCAATTGTCTTCCGCGATACACAAGCCATCCCGCATTTGATGTCGAAGGCAAACTGCAGCATCGCCGGAACCGAGCTTCTGCGTCGGGTCGGAGCTATTTCTTTCGGTGTCGCCTTTGATGAAGAAAAGAACTCCTGGTGGCCGCGTGTCAAAACTCCTCCAAGTGCCGGTGCCGCGCCCGCCGTGGATGCGGGACTGTATCCGTTGGCTCAACGGGGCGACATGGTCTGTCTCGGCCGAGATGTTCCTCTGGTCATGGTATGGCCCGCTGGGCAGGACAAGGAGCCCAAGTTTTGGCAGCTCGGCGTGGCCTGCAAGACATTGCAAAAGAATAGCTGTGTCGTCTGGCTGCCGGATCCGCTGCTGCTGCGCGTCACATTCGCAAAAAATTATGCGAATGTGCGAGCCGAACCTCCCTGGCGGAGATTATGGCTGTCGAAAAAGGGCGAGCATGCCGGCGCATCGTTATGGGCGAATATGGAAATCTACGATTACACCACATTGGTGAATGAAGCACCGTCTCGCGTCGGCTTTGCTTTCAAGTTCGATCAGGATTGGCTCATTGCCGATACGACGCCCGGCGTGATTACCCCTTATGTCCTGACCACGGCTTCGGACATGGAGCATGTTTGCACCGGCAAGATGTGTGAGTTTGCCATGCCTTCTTCGAAGGTCAGTGTATGGAACGATATCAAGGCGCAGGAACAGAAGGACGACAGCTCGACGTGCACCGGTGAGGACAGTGACAGATGTGTCGTCACGCTCAAGGTCCAGTCGGTTCCCTCCGAGGGCAACGCGTATTTGCCGATCTGGACATGGGTCATTCCGGGCGCGCCCGTCGATGTCATCGCGACCGATGGCAAGTCCATGGATTTTCGCACCATGGATGGCTTGTGGCGGCGGGGCATGATCAGCGTTCAGACCTTGGCTGAGCACGTGAAAATCCTGGCGGGGTCGATGTCGGGCGACCCGTCGAGGGAGAAACTCGATGCCCTTGATTTGTCGGAGGCCTGCCGGAAGACCGAATGCAAGGGCTGGACGCCGGTGACGGACTCTCAGGCACAGTCCTGGCAATGGTGAACGATGTAGAGAGGGTAAGCCATGGACAGGCACAAGAAGCATCTTCTATGGTCGGCCGCGGCCTTCACCTTTGGGCTGGTGAGCATGCCGCCGGCCTCGCAGAGCCTGGCGGTTGAGGAAGGAAGAGCCATCGATCGCCTGCCGGAGATTCGTGCCGTGCTGCGCGATGCGCTCGAACAGGGCAGGGTTCTGAGCGTGCCGTCCGGCTCGACGAAGCTCGCGCAGGACTGGCCCAATTGGACCAACTGGGGCAACGGATGATCCCGGTCTTGAGGCCTGAGAGATTGCGCGGGCGCACCAAGCTGCTCGTCCTCCAGGGCACGCCGTTCTGCAATATCGATTGCGCTTATTGTTATCTGCCGGACCGCGCCGTGAAGGCGCGCATGCCCGTTGAAACCATTCGCGCGGCCGTGCGCTGGATCTTCGACAACGGCCTGGGGCGCGACGATCTTACCATCATCTGGCATGCGGGGGAGCCGCTCACTTTGCCCCGCGCCTGGTATGAGGAGGCTTTCGCGGCAGCGCGTTCGGCGGCGCCGTCTTCCTGGCGGCCGCGGCATGCCTTCCAGACCAATGGCATGCTGATCGACGATGACTGGTGCGCGTTCTTCGCCGCGCATGGTCTGCGTGTCGGCGTCAGCCTCGATGGTCCCGCTGCGTTGCACGACCTCCATCGCAAGCGGCGCAATGGCAAAGGCAGCCATGCGGCGGCAATGCAGGGGGTCGCCGCGTTGAAGCGCAACCGGATTCCCTTTCACGCCATCTGCGTCGTGACCGCGGAGACATTGGCGCATGCCGATGAGGTCATGGATTTCTTCGCCGAGGTCGGCGTCACCGATGTGGGCTTCAATATCGAGGAGATCGAGGGCATCAATACCGGGTCGACACTGGCAAAGCACGGAAGCCGGGCTCGCTTTCGGGTCTTCTTCGAGCGCGTCCTCGACCGCGCCGCGTCTTACGGTATCGGCATACGCGAGGTACGGGGCGTCCTAGGGGCGGCCGCGAACCTGCCCGACAAGGAGTGGCCGGGCAATGACCAGAACATGCCCTTCGCCATCGTGACCGTCACGCATCAGGGTGCGATCCACACCTTCTCGCCTGAGCTGGCGGGTATCGCCCATCCGCGTCTCGGCTCGATGGTCCTGGGCCATGTCGGCGCCGACAGTCTTGCGGAAATCGTCGACGGTCAGGTCTTTCAGACGCTGTGGGCCGAGATCGCATCGGGGCTGGCTGCTTGCGCGCGCCGTTGCGCCTATTTTCCGATCTGCCGGGGCGGCGCGCCGTCGAACAAGCTGGGCGAACTCGGCACCTGCGCCGGCACCGAGACCATGGCCTGCCGGCTCGGCCAGCAGGAGATCGCCGAGGCGGTGCTGGGGCGTGTTCTGAACGAGATGGGGCGTGACGTGGTTCTGGCCAAGGCATCCTGAGGAAGTCTTCGCCGCGAGGAGATAGACATGGCGACAACGAACTCTTCCATCCTTGAACCGAAGAAGGCTGGTCAGCGCCGGCTGCTCGCCCTCGACGGTGGCGGCATCCGCGGTCTCATCACCCTCGGTATTCTTGAGAAGATGGAAGCGGATCTGCGCCGGATCCTCAAGAAGGACGCGAGCTTCCGGCTGGCCGACTATTTCGACTTCATCGGCGGGACGTCGACCGGCGCCATTCTGGCGGTAGGCCTTTCGATCGGATTGTCGGCCAGCGAGCTCACCAAATTCTATCTTGAGGCGGGCCCTTTGATGTTCAAGAAGGAGGAGCTTCTCGAGCGCCTATGGAACAAGTTCAAGTCGGATCCGCTGGAGATGAAGCTCAAGGAGATATTGGGCAAGACGACCGAGCTTGGCAGTCCGAAGCTCAAGACCTTGTTGCTCCTTGTGATGCGCAACGTCTCGACGGATTCGCCTTGGCCCGTCACCAACAATCCAAACGCCCATTACAATGCGCGCGATCGTGACGACTGCAATCTCAAGCTTCCACTCTGGCAATTGGTGCGCGCCTCGACGGCGGCGCCGACTTATTTCCCGCCCGAAGTCGTGAAGCTGAAGGAGGGGCGCCAATTCGTGTTCGTCGATGGCGGCGTGACGCCGTACAATATTCCCGCCTTTCTGATGTTCCGTAAGGCGACGGCAGAGCCTTACAGGCTTCTGTGGGAGCGCGGCGAGGATAAGATGCTCATCGTTTCGGCCGGCACCGGCTCGGCGCCGCGGCTCGGGCCACAGGCCGGCGATCCCAACCGCTCGCTCCTCGAGGTCGCGATGTCCATCGCGGGAGAGATGATGAACGGCATGGCCTATGACCAGGATATCAATTGCCGCACCGTCGGGCGCTGCGTCTTCGGTCCTGAGATCGACCGCGAAGTGAAGGACATGGTCCCGGCTCAACCTTTGTCGGAGAATCTCGGCCGTTCGTTCCTCTATGCGCGCTACGATCCCGATCTCACCCGCGAAGGCCTCGACGCGCTGGGGCTCAAGAAGCTGTCGCCGGAAGCGGTGGGCAAGATGGACTCAGTGAAAGCGATCGATGACCTCATGGCCGTCGGGAAGGCTTACGCCAAGAAGGCCCTCGACATCGGCGCGCAGTGGGGGCCTTTCGGAACGGCCGCGGCGGCGTAACGGGTGCTCAACCAGTATATTCCTTCGCGAACATCCCTTTCATCTGAGCGACGGTGTCGGCTTTATCAGGGTGAAGTGTCTTCAGGAACTCGATGGCGAAAGTGCCGGGTGCCGAACCTGGGGCCGAGATGATTCGGCCATCAGCGACCGCATGTGGCACGTCGCGGTAGCGTTCGTTCCCGGCATAATCTGGCACAAGGCCTGAGATCCAGTCACGTCCGTTGCTCGTATGCGCCGCTTTGGCAAAAAGCCCGGCGCGCGCCAGAGCGAGCGTGCCGGCGCAGATGCCGCCAACGATACCGTTGCGCGCGTCGACAGCCTTGAGTAAGGGGCCGACATCCGGTGCGTCGGCTCCGGCCCAGCCGTCGGAGCCAATGACGGCCACGGCGTCGAGATCGCCATTGCTTTCAGCATCAGTTGCGCGTTCCGGCGTCAGCATCAGGCGGCCGATCGAGCGCACCGGCTTAGCCCCGGGCGAGAGCGCCACGACACGCCCCGGAAACCATTCGCCGACCGAGGCCGACAGCAGGCCGAACTCCCAGTCGGCATAACCTTCGATGAAAACCAGTCCGATCGTCTTGTCCTGAGCCATGGTGAACCTCCCGGGATTGTGACCGCCTGTGGATGGCGTCTTCGCGTGACTGTCACACAGCAGCGATAGCTAGCCCGGACTTTACCAATGGTCGAAGACCAAACACAGGAGAAATTCACATGAAGACGATCAGCCGCCGGACGCTCCTCAAGAGCGCGGCCGCCACGGCCGGCGTGACGCTCGCGGCTCCCTTCATCGCGCAGGGCGCCCTGGCCTCGTCGGGCACCGTCAATATCTTCGCCTGGGCCGGCTACATTTCCGATGACATGCTGGCCGCTTTCGAGAAGGCGACGGGCATCAAGCCGGTCTACACGCCCTATGGCACCAATGACGAGCTCCTCAACCAGATGCGCGCCAGCAACGGCTCGGGCTACGACATCATCTGGCCGGCCGTCGACCGCGTTCCGAACTACGTTGAATTCGGCCTCATCCAGCCGATCGACGAAGCGAAAGTGAAGTGGGACTCTGCGCTGCAGAGCGCGGTGAAAGGCTCCGAGACGCTGGGCGCCGTGGTCAACGGCAAGCGTTACCAGGTGCCGACCGACTGGGGCACGGAAGCGCTTTCCTTCGACAAGAAGGCCTCGCCGCTCGAATATGGCAAGGCCTCCTATGGCGACATCTGGAAGCCCGAAATGAAGGGCAAGGCGACGATCCGCGGCCATTCCGGTCTCGTCGGCCTGGGCCTCTGGCTCGAGACGCAGGGCAAGCTGCCCAAGCCGATGCGCGACAGCTTCAAGGACGAAGCCACGATGCGCGCCAATTACGACGTGATCCTCGCCGAAGCGATCGCACGCAAGGGCAACATCGTGCAGTTCTGGGCCAATGAAAACGAAGCCCAGGGCGCATTCCGCACCAATGGCGCGGCGATCGGCCAGACCTGGGATTCCTCCGCCGCCGGCCTCGCCAAGGAAGGTCTGCCGATCGGCTTCGTGGCTCCCGTCGAAGGCGCGCTCACCTGGATGGAAGGCGTGTCGCTCCCCGTCGGCGCCAAGAACCTCGACCAGGCCTATGAGTTCGTGAACTGGATGCTGACGCCGGAAGCCGGCGCCCTCTATGCCAATCACACCTCGATCAACACCACCGCGGTCGGCGCCGACAAGTTCCTGTCGGAAGCCTCCAAGAACTTCTTCACCGCTGCCTATCCGGGCGACGCGCTCGAGAAGCTCTGGTGGTGGCCGGTCCAGGAGAACTGGTTCGTCGCCATCCGCAACGAATATCAGGACAAGTTCCTCTCGGCCTGACGCCTCAACGATGGCGGAGCCCTGGTGGCTCCGCCATTCTCTCGATCCTGGAGCTCCATGTCCCATTCCGTCGACCTCATCGACATCGAAATGATCTTCGGCCAGGTGCGCGCGGTCGAGAAATTCTCCGCTTCCGTCGAAGGTGGCGAGTTCTTCTCGATCCTTGGCCCCTCGGGCTGCGGCAAAACCACGGTGCTGCGTCTCGTCGCCGGGTTCATCCAACCGACCGCCGGCCGGGTGCTGATTGGCGGCAAGGATGTGACGGGCAGCGGCCCGCATCAGCGCCCGACCTCGATGATCTTCCAGTCGCTGGCGCTTTTCCCGTTGATGCCGGTGTGGGAAAATATCGTCTTCGGCCTCGAAGTGCGGGGCATTCCCAAGGCAGAAAGGCGCAAACGCGCCGAGGAATTGCTCGATCTCATCGCCCTTCCGGGTTTCGGCTACCGCATGATCCACGAATTGTCGGGCGGACAGAAGCAACGTGTCGCCATCGCGCGGGCACTCGCCGTCGAACCGCAGGTTTTGCTTCTCGACGAGCCGCTGTCGGCGCTCGATCTCAAGCTGCGCCAGCATATGCGGGCTGAATTGCGGGCCCTGCAGAAGCGCACCGGCGTCACTTTCATCTATATCACCCATGACCAGTCGGAAGCGCTCGCGATGTCGGACCGCGTGGCGGTGATGAGCGCCGGCAAGTTGCAGCAGATCGCCACGCCGCGCGAGCTTTATGCCAATCCGGCGACCTCCTTCGTCGCCAGGTTCGTCGGCGAGACGAATGAGTTTCCTGGCCGTGTCCGCGGCGTTTCGGACGGCATCGCCGCCGTCGAAACCCGCCATGGCCTGCTCAAGGGTCGGGCCGGCCCCGGTCTCAGGGCGGGCGACCAGGCCGCGGTCTATGTGCGCCCCGAGGCGGTGTCGCTCGAAACCCAGAACGACAATCGCATCGAGGCGGAAGCCGAACGCCTCGAATTCGAAGGCGCGGTCGCCATTCTTCATGCCAAGGCCCAGGACGGCCAGGCGGTCCTCGCCGCCATCGCCCATCGTGGTCTCGGCCAGGCGCCGGTTTCGGGCGGCGCGATCAAGCTCTCTTTCACACCTGCCGAAGCCCTGGTCCTCGCCCATGGCTAGTCTGACGGCGCGTTTCGGTCCGGGCCTCGGCGGTACGATCCTGCTGCTGGTCGGCTTGTGGCTCATCGGCATGGTGCTGGCGCCCAATCTGATGATGCTTGATTTCTCGCTGCGGCCTAACCTCATGCCGAACCAGATCGGCACCGATGCGGATCGCTATACGCTGGCGAACTTCATCGCGTTGTTCAGTGATTCCGTTCACCGCGCCATCTTCTTCAAGACGGTGTGGGCGAGCGCACTCGTCACCCTGACGACGCTCGTCGTGACCTATCCCTTGGCCTTCTGGCTCGCCAAGATCGCCACACCGCGCGGCATGGCGCTGGCGCTTGTGGCGCTGATCATTCCGTTCTGGATCAACGAAGTCTTGCGTACACTCGCCTGGTATATCCTGCTCGCCTTCAACGGGCCGCTCAACGCGGTGCTGCTGGGGCTCGGCATCATCGCTGAGCCGGTGCGCTGGTTCGGCGACTTCGGCGTCCTCGCCGGCATGGTCTACGCCTATATTTTGTTCATGCTGTTTCCGATCTACAATTCGATCTCGACACTCGAGACGGCTCAGATCGAGGCGGCGCGCAATCTCGGCGCCTCGACGGTCAGAATCCACCGCCGCATCGTCATTCCGCATGCCAAGGCCGGCATCGCGACGGGCTGCGTCTTCACCTTCATGCTGGCGGCGGGCAGTTATGTGGCGCCGGCGCTCCTCGGCTCGCCCGGCAGCCGCTGGTTCACCGAGATCATCTACAACTGGTTCTTCGAAGGCGGAAACTGGAACCGGGGTGCGGCCTATGCCCTGGTTCTGCTCGTCCTCTGCATGCTGGTCGTGCTGGCGGCGCTGCGGGTATTCCGCGTCAATCTCGCGGATGTCGCCAAATGACCATGGCTCTCGAAGCGCCTGTCGCGGCGCGGCTCAACACGCCGAAGGGCGGCCTCGCCACCATCGCCGAGCTGCTGCCCCGGATCATCTTTGCGATCTATATGATCCTGTTCTTCACCTATCTGTTCCTGCCGTTGGCAGTGATGACGGCGGCGACCTTCAACACCAGCAAATTCCCGACCGTGACGCCCTGGCTCGGCACCACTTTGCAATGGTTCGAAGCCTTGTGGGCCGATCAGGCGATGTGGAAGGCGCTGCGGCTTTCGGTCCTGATCGGCATCTGCGTGATCGCGATCGCGCTGCCGATCGGCACCGCCGCCGCTCTGTTCCTGACCAGCCTAGAGGGCCGGGCACGCACCTTCTTCTATGCGGTCATGGTCTCGCCCTTGCTGACGCCCGGCGTCGCCATCGGCATCGCCACCCTGATCCTGTGGCGCCAGGCGGGCGTGGGCGGCGGCCTGTGGCTCATCATCCTGGCGCAATCGAGCTTCATCGCCGCCTATGTGATGCTGATGGTCATCGCGAGACTCCAGCGCTTCGACCGCACGCTGGAAGAGGCCGCGATCGGCCTCGGCGCCTCGCGCTGGATGGTGTTCCGCCGCATCCTCCTGCCATATCTGAAACCGTCGCTGCTGGCGGCGATGCTCATCGCCTTCCTGCAGTCCTTCGAGAACTACAATACGACGCTCTTCGTGCGCGGCACCGAGACGCCGCTTACCGTCTTCATCGCCACCAAGGTCCGCACCGGTCTCACCCCTGCGGTCAATGCGCTGGGGCTCATCCTGATCGTGCTGACCATTGTCGCCGCCGTGGCGTTGGAACTCTCGAAGCGGAGCCGGGCGGCAAAGCCCGCATGACTCATCCGGTAATCGTCAGTCCTTCCTGGATGAGACGGTCGCGCAATTCGCAAGCCGCCGGCGAGAGCTCACGTCCCTTGCGGGCGACGATGTAGACGTCGACGCCGGACGACATCTGCTCCTTGACGGGTCGGACCAGGTCGCCTTGTTTGACCAGGTCGCCGACGACATGCTGCCAACCCAGCGCCACGCCTTCCGCCGCCAGCGTCGCCTGAAGCACGAGGATGTAGTTGTTGTAGACGAGTGTGCCGCGGTCCTTGGGCTGGGGAGCCCGGAACTTGTCGAACCAGTCGCGCCAGGTGACGCCTTCGTGAAGCATGTCGTCGAGATGGATCAGGCGGTGATGGCGAAGGTCCTTCAAATGTCGGATGGGACCGTTTGCCTGGAGATATTTCGGGCTGCACACCGGATAGATGATTTCCTTGGTGAACAGCCAGACATGGCAGCCGGGCCACGCGCCGCGTCCGCCGGTGATGGCGATGGACATGCCGTCATCCGGAAGCTCGAGCAGCTTGTCCGACGTATAGAGGCGGAGGTCGAAGAGGGGCAGGGCTTCGCGTATCCGGGCAAGACGCGGCAGCAGCCAATGCGTGGCCACCGTGATCGAGACATAGAGGCGCACCGGTGTTCGGCTCGTCTCGGCTTTCAGGTCATTGATCGTCGAGAGGATGCGCTCGAGCGCTTGCGACACGTTCTGAAAAAGCTTGGCGCCTTCCGGCGTGACGATGACGCGCTTATGCTGACGATCGAATAGTTTGAGTCCAATGCCATCTTCGAATTGTCGGATGGCGTGGCTGACCGCCGCCGGCGTCACATTCAGCTCGCGCGCCGCCAGCGTGAAGCTCTCATGCCGGGCGGCCGCTTCGAATGTATAGAGCAGATTGGCGGATGTAACGAGCTTGCGGAGATCATGCATGAACTGAATTCACTCAGAGTTGAGTTTTTTCGGCGGCAGAAGTCAATAATGGCTCTGATACGTTACCCCGCAGGTCAAGAATATTTCAACCAAAAGGGAGATCTCGCAATGACGACGGATGGCCACCCCCTGCAGCAGGCTCTCAAGGACGCCTATATGAGCCGCGGTCAGCTTTATGTGGCCTTCTACCGCGCCATCGCCAAACGTTATGGCGATGCCGCCGCCAGGAGCATCATGAAAGAGGCCATCTATGACTGGGGCGCCGGCCTTGCCACCGGCGTGTCGCCTTGCGCGCCCGGAAATTTCGCCGGGCTCACCGATGTCTTCTTCAATTCGCCTGATGGCGGCGAGATGTTCCGCCCGGATATCGGCGCGCCGGCGCATCATGGCATCGATGCACATTTCCTGGCCTGTCCGTTGAAGGAAGCCTGGGTGGCCGCCGGTCTGTCCGACGACGAGGTCGCCATGTTCTGCGATATCGCCTCCGCCGCCGATTACGGCACGCTTGAGGCGGCTGGCTTCGACATATCGATCACCACCTGGACGCCTGGATCGGAAGGCTGCTGCGCGCTCAAGGTCAGAAGGCGTGGGGAACCGGACGAGGCGTCGAGGGACTCGTCCGGCCAGTAGCTCAGCGTCTAGCCGTTCACGACCGCTTTCGCGGCCCAGGCGCGGCCAACCAGGCGGATTGGTCCCTTGATGCCCAGCTTCCTGGCGAGTTTCGCCTTGAGGCTGGCCCGCTGGTGCTCCGGCAGCTTCATGCAGTAGCCGGGCGCCGGACCGGCGCCGAGCGTGAAGGGCTGCCAGAAGGCTTAGAAGTCACTGAACACGGTCTCGATCGCGATCGGCTCGACGGTTGCCGTGATGCCGGCCTCACGACACAGCTTTGTCAGACCATCCCGGGTGCAGAACGGAAACCTTCGGTCTTCATCGAGTTCCGCCGCCTGCGGGTCGATCTCCGCCGCCGCCTTCCAGAAGGCGTCGATGAAGCCCATGCCGCCGCCCGGATAGTCCCAGACATAGAAGCCGAGAAGTCCCCCAGGCCGCAGCACGCGTTTCATCTCCGCCAGAGCCGTGACCCGGTCGGGAACGAAATTCAAGACCAGGGCGGATCCGACGACATCGACGCTGGCATCGGGCGCCGGTAGCTTCGCGGCATCGGCCGTCTCGAAGCGCACGCGCTGGTCGATGACTTGGGCCTGCGCATAAGCAACAAAGTCCTTGGAGGCATCGATGGCGAGTACAGATCGAGGAGCGCATTTTCCGAGAATGTGGGCGGTGAAGGCGCCGGTGCCGCAGCCGATCTCGAGCCAGCGCACATTTTCGGGCGGCGCCAGCCATGGCAGGAATTTTGCAGCGATCTGCCGGCTCCACCGGCCCATATATTGTTCGTAATTCTGCCCGGCGCTCCACGCGTCGAATTGGGCGAGCTGGTTCATCTTACACCTCAAGAGGTAGGGAAAGTGATGCGCCCAGCACGGCCACTTAAACACGGAATCCCGGAGGCGACAAGTTTTCGAGCTGTACGCGATCGGGTAAGTCGATTTCCGGCCGACGCCTCGATGACGGCGGCGCGGCTTGCGCGCCACGAGATCATTTCCAGTGCTCTCCGCCGGGCGTTTTGTGGCGCCAGCGCACCAGCGCGAAGCTCAGTTTGCGATCGTTAACTTTTTCGTTGCGTTAGCCTCCAGCCATCGTAATCTCATGTGACAATTGATGGGGGTATTATGACGATCAGCAAGGCAAACGGCGTCCGCTTGGCCGCTTTGTTGGCAATCTGCGGCGCCGTGGCAGGATTGTCGGCGGCGGTCGAGGCGGCACCAATTACCCAGAAAGAGGCTCTGGCGGCCTGCCGGGCGCAATTCGGCAAGAAGGTCGTCAACGCCACAGTCGGCAAGAACGGCAAGATCAACTGCCAGTGGATGGTGCGGCGCGAGATGACCCGGCAGGAAGCCTATGAAACCTGCCGGAAGAAATTCTCCGCGACGACCGCCATGGTGCAGAAGACCAAGACGGGGTGGCGCTGCCGCTATATCGGCCGGTTCTAATTCAATTCCAGAAAGAGAGTGTGTTTCATGAAGTCGACAAGGACGGCAATCCTCAAACTTGCGCTCACCGGGGCGTTCACCAGCTTCATGGTGATGGGGCTCGCCACAACCGCAGAGGCTGGCATTTCGAAGAAGCAGGCGATGGCCGCCTGCCGCGCCAAATATGGCAAGGATGTCACTGGCGTCGTCATCAAGAAGAATGGTCAGATCGTCTGTCAGGAGGGGCCGAGCGGGAAGTCTGCGTCACGCCAGGAAGTTTATGAATGGTGCAAGCGCAAATTCGGTGCGACGACGGTCGTCGTCCAGAAGAAGGGTGATCGTTGGCACTGTCTCTATTACGGCCGGTACTGAGCAACTCCGTCGCGCTTCACCCCGGGTGAAATTGGTGGCAGAGTGGTTCGAACAGGAATCATCGGGCCGGAACAATGGATTATCCATCTGCCACCAAAGCCGCGCTGCTCTTTTTGGGCATCGGGCTCGGCGTCGCCATGTTGCCCCAGGGCGCTTCGGCGAAGGACTGGGACATGAAGCTCGACTCACAGGCCTGGGCCTGCTCGACGCTCTATAGCCGTTACCCGATCAAGGTGCTGAACGGCGAGGACCGCGAAACAGCCCTTTGCGTGGGCGAGGGCAAAAAGGGCCGTAAACCGATGTCGCGGTCGGAGGCGTTCGACCTCTGCCGCGAGCAGTTCAATGCCTCGAGTCTCCTGATCAATTGGACAAGCAAAGGCTGGCGCTGCCGTTACTACGGCCGCTGAGAGGTAAGAATCCATGACACTGCTCATTATCGGGATAGTCATCTTTGTCGGCTCGCACCTGGCCGTGATGCTGTTGCCGCGCCTGCGCGAGGGTTTGCTCGGTGGTATGGGCGAGGGGCCTTATAAAGGCGTGTTCTCGCTCGTTTCGCTCGTCGGCCTCGCGCTGATGATCTACGGCTTCTACACGACCCGTGGCATGCTCGAAGGGACGGACTATCTCTATACGCCGGCACCCTGGGCCCGCCATCTCGCCATGACCCTGGTGCTGCTGGCCTTCATTCTCATCGGCGCCTCGCATGGCAAGGGCTACCTGAAAAGCTGGCTCAAGCATCCCATGTCGATCGGCTTCGGCCTGTGGGCGGTGGCGCATCTCATGGCCAATGGCGACCGGCCCGGCGTCTACTTGTTCGCCTCCATCCTGGCGCTTGCCGTCATCGACATCGTCCTGTCGACGGCACGCGGCAAGCTCCCGACGCATGAGCCGCGCGTGCGATCGGACGTGATCGCCGTCGTCACCGGCATCGTGCTCTATCTCATCTTCCTCTTCGGCGTTCATCCCTACGTCTTCAATCTGCCCATCATCACATGACTCTTCTCGCTTTGGGCGTAGCGCTCTTCGCCGTTTGCCATCTGACCCTTGCTCTGCCGGAAGCCAAGGCGGCCTTGCGCCGGCGCTTGGGCAAATTCTTCGGGCCGGGCTTCGGCGTCGTCTCGCTTCTGCCGCTTGTCCTCATCGTGCTCGGCTGGCGCAGCGCGCCGCTGGAAATCGTCTATGACGCGCCGAGCTGGGGCAGAATGGCGACCTTCATCCTCGTGCTCGTCGCCTTTCTCTGTCTCGGTATCTTTCTCTTTCGTGGCAAGCTGCGCCAGGCACTACGTTTCCCGCTCGCCTGGGGCGTCGTCTTCTGGTCGGTCGGCCATCTGTGCGCCAATGGCGACGTCGCGAGCCTCATCCTGTTCGGCGGCATGCTCCTCTATGCCCTGGCGCATCTGGGGCTCGGTTTCGCCAATGGTGTCAGGCCGTCGCCCGAGATCCGCCAGGGCCATGACGTCATCTCGATCATCATCGGCGTGGCGCTCTATGGCGTCTTTGCCCAGCTGCACCCGCTTTTCACCGGCGTGCCGGTGGTGACGCTGACGCTATAATAGATTTTGTGCGGTGCACAAAAATAGTTGCCGGGCAAACGCAACCGCGATAGGTTTGCCGCCATGTCACTTCATACCGATCAGAAGCGTCTCACCGCACCCGACATCACCGCGCGCAAGGGGGGCGATCCGATTGTCGCCCTGACGTCGTATCACGCCCATACGGCGGCGATCGCCGACAAATATGTCGACTTCCTTCTCGTCGGCGACACGCTCGGCATGGTCATGCATGGTTTTGAATCGACCCTGCCGGTGCCGCTCGAGCTGATGATCATCCATGG
Source organism: Taklimakanibacter albus (assembly GCF_016595235.1). Lineage (GTDB taxonomy): Bacteria > Pseudomonadota > Alphaproteobacteria > Rhizobiales > Aestuariivirgaceae > Taklimakanibacter > Taklimakanibacter albus. The sequence continues at coordinate 340,288 of NZ_JAENHL010000006.1, forward strand.
CCGCGCCGTGATGCGCGGCACCAAGCGGGCGCTGGTGGTCGTCGACATGCCCTTCGGCACCTATGAGGAAAGCCCGGCCCAGGCGTTCCGCAATGCCGCGAAGATCGTCAAGGAGACGCAATGCGGCGCGATCAAGCTCGAAGGCGGGCGGCGCATGGGCGAAACCATCCGCTTCCTGGTCGAGCGCGGTATTCCGGTCGTCGCCCATATCGGCCTCACCCCGCAATCGATCAACGTGCTGGGCGGCTTCAAGACGCAAGGCCGCAAGCGCGACCAGTGGGCCGAGATCGAGGAGGACGCCAGGATCGTCACCGAGGCCGGCGCCTTCTGTGTCGTGCTCGAGGCGGTGGTCGAGCCGTTGGCGGCCCGCATCACCAAAGCCATCCCCATTCCGACCATCGGCATCGGCGCTTCTGCCGAATGCGACGGTCAAATCCTCGTGATGGAGGACATGCTGGGCCTGTCGCCGCGCGTGCCGAAATTCGTCCGCGAATTCGGCGAGGTCGGCAAGGCCATCGATAGAGCGATAAGCTCTTATGCCACTGAAGTCCGTACACGGAGCTTCCCCGGCAAGGCCAATATCTACGAGTCAAAGGACTGATCCCTGTATGACCTGGGCTTGAAACAATCCTAAGTCAGGATGGTTCGGAATTGCTATAACAAGCCCGAATCGGAATGGGATGATCGATGATCCTCTCCAGGCGTTCGTTCATTGCCGGCGGCGCGGCTCTGGCCGCCTTGCCTTGCCGTCTGGAAGCCCAGACGGCCGAGGACGGCTTCGTCGTCCTGACCGCACGGGCGGCCGAGGGACGGCTCATGGAGGCCGATCGCCCGGCGACCAAGCTCGAAAGCCTGTCCGGTCAGTGGCCGCCGCCACTGCTCACCGCCAAGCAGGGCGAGGAGTTCAAGGTCCGTTTCGTCAATATGCTCGACCGGCCGATGGCGCTGCACTGGTATGGCGTGCGCGGGCCTTCCGAGATGATGAGCATCTCGGTGGTGCCGGGCGAGGACAATGCCTTCGACTGCGTCTTCACCCCGCCGGACGCCGGCACCTTCTGGCTGTCGCCCGTCGCCGATGTCTCGCGCCAGCGTGAGATGGGGCTTTATGCACTCCTCGAAGTCGCCGAGAAGGAGCCGCTGCCGGCCTTCAGCGATCTGCCGCTAACTTTCGACGACTGGCGGCTGACCGATGACGGCCAGATCGATGCCGCGACCTTCGGCAATCTCGAGGACGCGATCGGCCAGGGCCGGCTCGGCAACTGGTTCACCGTCAATGGTGCCTATCGGCCGAAGATCGACATCCCGCAGGGGCTGGTGCGTCTGCGTATCCTCAACGCCGCCAATATCCGCACCATGTCGATCCTCATCAAAGGCGCCGATCCGCTGATCATCGCCGAGGACGGCCAGCCGGTGCCGCCGCGCCAGCTCGGCACTGCCGGGCTCGTTCTGGCGCCCGGACAACGCGGCGACCTGCTGCTTGCCGAAAGCGAGGAGACCTTGACGCTCGCCGTCAATCTGTTCGAGGACGTCATCGAGGCCGCTTATCTCACCCGCACAGGGGCCGCGGCCGAAATCGTGCTGCCCGACAATTTCGCTTTGCCACCCAATCCGGTCACCATCGCGATCGACATGACCAAGGCGCGGACCGTGCCTTTCGTGATCGAGGGCGGCGAGAAGGGCGGCATGACCGGCGCCATCTATGCCGGAGAGAAGCTCGATCTCCGGGCGCTCCTGGAGAAGGGCATGGCCTGGGCTATCAACGGCACCGCCGGCCTCGCCGCCGAGCCCTGGGAAAGCTTTACCCTGGGCGAGACGGTGATCCTCGACGTGAACAACCGGACCAAATTCGATCAGCCGCTCCATATCCACGGCCATGTCTGGCGGGTCATCGAGGATCTGCCCACCCCCTTCCGCGACACGGTGGTCGTGCCGGCCGGGGCGCAGGTGAAGCTGGGTTTTGTGGCCGACAATCCCGGCCGGTGGGGTATTCAGAGCACGGTGGCGGAGCGGGCCGATGCCGGGTTGCTGACCTCCTTCGAGGTCGGCGCGTAATTTGCCTTGATTTGGCCGTTTGGCTAAATTAGCAGCTTCATCAAAGTGTTAATGACGGCAGCTCGGGAGCCTCAGTCAAGTGAGCGATGAATCGCTATTCAGAGAAGTGGACGAGGAAGTCCGCCAAGACCAAGCTAAGAAGCTCTGGACCCAATATGGTAGTTATTTCACGGCCTTGGCTCTGGCCATCATCCTGGGCGTCGGCGGGTTCAAAGCCTGGCAGTACTGGCAGCTGACGCAATCGGAAGGCGCCGCCAGGGTCTTTTCCGATGGGATTAAGAAGCTCGAAGAGGGCAAAACCGCCGATGCCGAGGCGGCTTTCGCGGCAATCGACCATTCGGGCTATGCCAAATTGGCCGAATTGCGCCGCGCCGCCGCTCTCGCCGGCAGCGGCAAGACCGATGAGGCGGTGGCGATCTACGACAAGGTCGCCAATGACCAGGCCAATGCCCAATCTTTGCGCGATCTGGCGCGCCTGCGCGCCGGTTATGCCCTGACCGACAAGCTGGCGCCCGCCGAGCTCATCAGCCGGCTCGGCGCCTTCGACAACGATACGAGCCCATGGCGCGGCATGGCGCGCGAGATCTTCGCGCTCGCCGCCTATCGCACCGGCGACTACACCATGGCCGATCGCTACCTCAATGCCATCATTGCCGATCAGACTGTGTCGCTCGAGCTGCGCCAGCGCGCCCAGATGCTGCTCGAAGTGGTGACCCCGCTTCTGACCGCCAAAAAGTAAGGTCTGACCATGCGATTTTCGAGGCTTTGGCCGATCCTGGCGACGTCCCTTTTCCTCACCGGCTGCGGCTCGGCCTCGAAGCTGCTCGAAGGCGTCACCGGTGAAAAGGACGTGGTGCTGCCCGGCAAGCGCGAAAGCGTTCTGTCGCCGAGCGAATCCTCCGCCCCGCAAAACGAGACATCGGGCGAGCCGATCGTCATCCCGACCGCCGAGACCAATTCGAGCTGGGCGCAGCCCGGCGGCCAGGCCACCAATTCCTTCGGCAATCTCTCGGCCGGCGCCACGCTGTCGCGCGCCTGGGCCACCAGTGCGGGTGAAGGCTCAACGGGTGACGGACGCATCGTGGCGAGCCCGATCATCGTCGGCGGCACCGCCTATGTGCTCGATTCGCGCAGCAATGTGACGGCGATCCGCACCTCGGGCGGCGGCCAGGCCTGGCGCGTCTCGCTCGTTCCGGAAGGCAAGAGCACCCGCGCTTTCGGCGGCGGCCTCGCCTCCGACGGCCAGCGCATCTATGCCACCTCGGTCTTCGGCGAGGCTTTGGCGCTCGACGCCTCGACCGGCGCCATTCTGTGGCGCAAGAAGCTCGGCGCCCCGGTACGCGCCGCACCCACCGTCGCCAATGGCACGATCTATTTCACCGGCTCCAGCAATGAGGTCTTCGCACTCCGCGCCAGCGACGGCACCGAGGTGTGGAAGTATCAGGGCACCGGCGGACGGGCGACCATCGCCTCGAGCCCGAGCCCGGCCGTTTCGCAGGGTTTCGTGGTCATCCCGACCACCGCCGGCGAGATCATCGCCTTCAATTCGAGCGACGGACTCGAAGCCTGGAGCGATGCGCTGACCTCGAACGATCCGGCCGCCACCGCCACCAATATCGGCAGCGTCGCCGGCCGCCCGGTCATCGAAGGCGGCCAGGTCTTCGCCATCTCCAATGCCGGCCGCATGGCGGCCTTCGCGCTGCAGAGCGGCGACCGGCAATGGACCCGCGACATATCGGGCTCGCAAACCCCTTGGGTGGCGGGCGACCATGTCTTCGTCATCATCAACGGCAAGACCTTGATGGCCCTGTCGCGCCGCACCGGCGCCGTGCGCTGGAGCAAGGAGCTGCCGGGCAAGATCTGGGCCGGCCCCGTTCTGGGCGGCGGCCGCCTGCTGGCGGTCAGCTCCGACGGCCAGCTCGCCAGCATCTCGGCGCAGACCGGCGAGGTCCTCAACACCATCAAAGTGGGGGATTCCTTCTATATCGCCCCCGTCATCGCCAACGGCACGGTTTATCTGCTTTCTGATGATGCTCAGCTGATCGCCTTGCGCTAGCGCGCATCCCGGCGAAGTGGGATCACTTCGCCGACGAGGATTCGCGCCAAATCAATTTTGTTGAAGCAAATCCTGATCGCCAAAGTCTTCAACTTTGGCGGGATTTGCTCTAGGACGATCAGATGCAAGCAAAAGTCGCGATCCTGGGCCGACCGAATGTCGGCAAATCGACGCTGTTCAATCGGCTGGTCGGCCGCAAGCTGGCGCTGGTCGACGACCAGCCCGGCGTCACGCGTGACCGCCGCGAGGGCGAGGCGCATCTAGCCGATCTGAGCTTCCGCCTGTTCGACACGGCCGGCCTCGACGACGCCCCGCGCGGCAGCCTCGAAGACCGCATGAGCGCCCAGTCGGAAACGGCGATCACCGATGCCGATGTCTGCCTTTTCGTCGTCGATGCCAAAACGGGTGTCACGCCGGTCGACCGCGAATTCGCCGCCAAGCTCAGGCGCCACGGCAAGCCGGTCATTGTCCTCGCCAACAAGGCCGAGGGCCGGGCCGGGGAGTTCGGCGCGCTCGATGCCTTCTCGCTGGGACTTGGCGATCCGATCGCCATTTCCGCCGAACATGGCGAGGGCATGAACGAGCTCTATGATGCGCTTGAACCCTTTGTGAAGCGCGAGGTGGAGGACGAGGAAGAGGAGGAGGATGCCGAAGGCAAGCCGCTCAAGCTCGCCATCATCGGCCAGCCCAATGCCGGCAAGTCCACGCTGGTCAATACCTTGCTGGGCGCCGATCGCGTGTTGACAGGCCCGGAGGCCGGCATCACGCGCGACGCCATCGCCATCGACTGGTCGTGGCGCGACAAGCCCGTCACCTTGTGGGACACCGCCGGCATAAGGCGCAAATCGCGCGTCACCGGCAAGATCGAGAAACTCGCGGTGGCCGACGGCTTGCGCGCCATCCGCTTCGCCGATGCCGTCATCGTGCTGATCGACGCCTCGATGGAGATCGAGCGGCAGGATCTCACCCTCGCCGATCTCGCCGCCCAGGAGGGCAGGGCCGTCGTGCTCGCACTGTCGAAATGGGACCTGGTCGAGGACAAGCAGAAGCGCCTCAAGGATGTGAAGGACGACATCGCCGACATCCTGCCGGAGATCCGCGGCGTCACCATCGTTCCTCTCTCGGCGCAGCAGGAAAAGGGTCTCGACAAGCTGATGGAAGCGGTCTTCGCCGCGGTGGAGAAATGGAATACCCGCATCTCGACCGGCCAGCTCAATCGCTGGCTCGAGAAGATGCTGGAGCGCAACCCGCCGCCGGCGCCCTCGGGACGGCGCATCAAGATCCGCTACGCGACCCAGGTGCGCGCCCGCCCGCCGACCATCTCGCTCTTCGGCAACCAGCTCGACCATCTGCCCGAGTCCTATGTGCGCTATCTGATGAACGGCTTGCGCGAGGATTTCGAGCTGTGGGGCACTCCTTTGCGTTTCAACCGGCGCGGCGGCCGCAATCCCTTCGACAAGGACAAAAAATGACCGTCCATCCGACCACCGTCGTCTTCGATATCGGCAATGTGCTCGTCTCCTGGGACCCGCGTTATCTCTACCGCCAGGTTTTCGACGGCCGCGAGGCGGAGATGGAATGGTTTCTCGCCAATATCTGCACGACCGCCTGGAATGTCGAGCAGGACAGGGGCCGCAGTTTCAAGGATGCGGTCGATCTGCTCGTCACGCAGCATCCCGAGAAATGGCATCCGATGATCCGCGCTTATGACGAGCGCTGGCATGAGACGATCTCAGGACCGATCAAAGGCACCGTCGCCATTCTCGAGGCGCTTAAGCGCAACAACGTGCCGCTCTACGCCATCACCAACTGGAACCAGGACAAGTTCCGCGAGGCGCTCGAGCGTTTTCCGTTCCTGAAAACCTTTGCTGGCATCGTGGTGTCGGGCGACGAGGGTTTGCTCAAGCCCGACCGTGAGATCTTCGATCTCTTCTGTGACCGCTACAAGGTGAAGCCGGAAACGGCGGTGTTCATCGACGACAGCGCGCGCAATGTCGAAGGCGCCCGTGCCGCCGGCATGCATGCCTTGCATTTCACATCGCCCGAAGCTCTCGCCCGCGATCTGCGCGGCCTCGGTTTCGCGGTTTAGAGATCCGCTGTTCTTCCGCTGTTAAATGCAGCGGAATTTGCAGCGGATTAACAGCGGATCTGCAGGGATCTGCAGGGAATTTCCGCAACGCGCTGAAAGCAGCGGTGGCTCCCGAGCCCACAATTTCCCGATCTCACGCTTGTGCGCGGGCTTGCAAGGCCTCAGCCTTGCTTCTCCGGCATGGCTTGGGGCACGGTTTTTCGGCGGAAGAACTGGGTGATGCCGCCATAGCGGGCGATCTGCTGGTCGGCGAGCACGCCGAACAGGATGACGGCGCCGATGACGGCGAAATTGAGCGAGCTCGGTATGCCGAGCAGGTTCACCAGGTTCTGCAGCACCTGGAGCAGGATGGTCCCGAGCACGATGCCGAGCATCGAGCCTTCGCCGCCTCTGAGGCTGCAGCCGCCCAGCACCGCCGCGGCGATGGCATAAAGCTCATAGAAATTGCCGTGGGTGGCGGGCGAGATGGAGCGGGTATAAAGCGTCAGGAACAACGCCGCGAGCCCGGCGAGGCCGCCGCAGATGATATAGGCGGATGAAATGACGCGTTTGGTCCGGATGCCGGAATACCGCGCCGCTTCCTCATTCTTGCCGACCGCGAAGAGATAACGCCCGAAGACCGAGCGGTGCAGCACGATACCCATGACGACGGCGATGATGATGAAGGCGACGAAGCTGTGCGGAATGCCCAAGGTCCGCCCGGTGGTGAGCCATTGCAGCGCCGGATAGGTCACGCCGAAAGGAAAGCCGGCGGTGGCGTCCTCGGTGTAGAAGCGGGCGATGCCGCGATAGATCAGAAGGCCGCATAAAGTGACGATGAAGGGCTGCAGCCCCATTCGGGTGACGAGGAAGCCATGCAGCGCGCCGAGGATCAATCCGGCGATGACGATGATGAGCGAGGCCAGTGCCCAGTTGATCTCATAGGTCGAGAGCAGGTCGACGAAGATCACGCCGAGCAGCGCGAACATCGAGCCGACCGAGAGCTCGATGCCGCCGGTGATGATGACGAGGCCGACGCCGATCGAGAAGATGCCGTAGAGGCCGATGAGATTCATCGTGTTGGACAGGTTGATCGGCAGGAGGAAGCGCGGATTGATGAAGGCGACCGTGGCCGAGACGACCAGGATGAGGATGAGCAGGCCTAGATCTTTCTTGAGCATGGCGAACCCTAGTTGAGCGGCCTTCCGACCGCTAATCTCAGCACATTGTCTTCACTGAAGCGGCTGCGCTCGAGAAGGCCGCTGATCCGCCCCTCATGCATCACCGCGATCCGGTCGGAGACCCCGATCACTTCCTCCATGTCGCTGGAGATCATCAATATGGCGACGCCCGAGTCGCTTAAGGCTCGCATCAGCTCATAGATCTCCTGCTTGGCGCCGACATCGACGCCACGCGTCGGCTCATCGAAGATGATGATCCGCGGCTTCATCGACAGCCATTTCGCCAGCACGACCTTCTGCTGGTTGCCGCCGGAAAGCGCGCCGGCGAGGACGCCGACATTCGGCGTCTTGATATTGAGGCTCCTCTTCTGGCGTTCGGCATTGGCGTCCTCCTGGGCCGGCTTGATGAGCCAGGCTTTGGCATAGCTCGCAAGATCGGGCAGCGAGATGTTCTGGCTGATCGAGACATCGAGCAGGAGGCCGAACTGCTTGCGGTCCTCCGGCACCAGGAAGATGCCTCTGGCGATCGCCTCGCGCGGCTCGGCGATGCGGACCGGCTCGCCTTTCAGGCGGATTTCACCGCCGGTCTGCTTGTCGATGCCGAAGACGACCCGCGCCACTTCGGTGCGGCCGGATCCGACGAGGCCGGCGAGGCCCAGTATCTCGCCCTCCCTGACGGTGAGATCGACGGTTTTGTCGGGAAAAGCGGATGTGCGCAGATCCGACAGCGCCAGGGCCTCGGCGCCGGGCGGCGCCTTGGGCGGGATGTAGAGAGATTTGAGATCGCGCCCGATCATCAGACGGATCATCGCCTCATGCTGGATCTCGGCGCCTGTGAGCTCGCCCACCTTGCGGCCATCGCGCAGCACGATGACCCGGTCGGCGCAGCGCTCCACTTCCTGAAGCCGGTGCGAAATGAAGATCACGCTGACGCCGGTGGCCTTCAGATCGGCGATGATCTTGAGGAGCCGATTGGTTTCGGTGACGGTGAGGCTCGAGGTCGGCTCGTCCAGAATGACGAGGCGCGCGTCGAAAGAGAGCGCCTTGGCGATCTCGACCAGCTGGCGCTGCGCCAGGGACAGATCGGCCACCGGGCTCGCCGGGGTGAAATCGGCGCCGAGCTTCTTGAGCAGGGGGGCGGTGCGCTGGCGCATCGCCTCGGTGTCGAGAAGGCGCAAGGGCGGGGCTTTGCGCGGCTCGCGCCCGATGAAGACATTGGCGGCGACATCGAGATTGTCGAACAGGTTGAGTTCCTGATGCACGAAGGCGATGCCGGCCTTGCCGGCGGCATCGATGGTCATGGCGGCCCGTTCGGCGCCGTCGATGCGCAAGACCCCGTGATCGGGCGCGGCCACGCCGCCCAATATCCGCATCAGGGTCGATTTTCCGGCGCCATTCTCGCCGACGAGCCCGATGACCTCGCCAGGCGCCACGCTGAGTGTCACGCCTTTCAGGGCGATGACACCCGGATAGGATTTGCTGATGTCGATGAGTTCGAGAAACGGATCGGCCATCTTGCCCCGAAGCTTGACCCGGATTGCCGGCCGGCACAAGCGGTGCCGGCCGGACGAGTGGCCTCTTTTCTATTTCCCGAGGCGAGATTTGAGTTCCGTCTCGAAGGCATCGACATTCGCCTTGTCGATCACTTGGCCGGGAACGATGATCAGCCCATCGGCGGGCACGCCGGACTTGTCGCCTTCCAGAACTTTCGCCATCAGCTTCATGCCCTGATAGCCCCATTCATAAGGATTTTGAACGACGGTGCCTTCGATGGCGCCTTCGCGCACGCCGCCCAGCGTCACCGGATCCTCGTCGAAGCCGATGATCTTGATCTGGCCGAGCTTGCCGGACTCCTTCAGCGTCTCGTAGATAAGCGGCGTATTGTACGAATAGAAGCCGACCATGCAGGCGACGTCCGGCGAGGCGGCCAGCGCGTCGGCGACATTGCGCTTGGCGCGGGCGAAGTCGATGTCGTCGCCGCGCACGTCGACCATCTCGACCTTGGACCCTTTGATGGTCGCCTGCACGCCTTCGATGCGTTCGCGGGCATTGTCGGCGCCGGGCAGCCCGACGAAGCCGATGCACTTGCCGCCGTCGGGCAGGGCCTTCAGCATGAGCTTGCCGGCGTCCTTGCCGAGCTCGACATTCGAGCTGCCGATATAAGCGATGCGCTTGGATTGCGGCGCGTCGCTGTCGGTGGTGAACAGCGGCACCTGGCCGGCGATGCGGTCGAGGGCTTCCGTCGATGTCTTGGGATCGACGGCGCTGACCATAATGGCAGCGACGCCCGCGGCAACGAGGTCGTCCATCAGGCGCTGCTGGATGGCGGCGGAGGACTGCTCGGGATATTTGAGCTCGAGCGTGTAGTTGGGAAGTTCCTCTTGGGCCTTCTTCACGCCCGCTTCGGCGATCTTCCAGAAATCGGAGGCGCCGTTGACGACGAAAGCGAGCGTCTTCTTGTCCTGGGCATCGGCGTTCAGCGTGACGGACATCGCCACGGCCAGAGCCGCGCCGATCATGAACAGACGTTTCATCTATTTCTCCCTTTGATGATGCCGCTGCAGCATCCGCGAGCGGCAAGTGGTTGAACCGCCTTTTCTTATTTGTATGACAAAAGGCTAGGCGAGAAATCGTGAAGCGTCAACACTGGTAGAAAGTAGGGCTTGATCGGGAAGGCGAGGAATGATGAGGATGCGGCGGTGCGTTGATCGCACAAGCCCGCTTCATGGCATTCTGAGGGAAACCGGTCAGAGTATTTTCGCTCAGCTCATCTCCCTCCGCCGCGCGAAGCGCGGGGAGGGCGGACGGGTGGGGTGTCTCCACCGACTTTGCACTGAGAGGTCTTTCTGGCGGAGAGACCCCACCCGTCGCGCGTTCCGCGCGCCACCCTCCCCGCCTTCGGCGGAGGAGGGAGAAACGGATGAAAGCTTCAGCCCTGGAACTTGAACAGTCCGGTCGGCGCGTATTTGTAGGTGGCGCCATTGTCCTTGAAGGTGGGGAGGCACATTTCGACGAGTTGGGCGGCAACGTCGTCGGCCGACGGCAAAGTCTCGGGATCCTCGCCCGGCATGGCGAGCGCCCGCATGCGGGTGCGGGTCGGGCCGGGGCTGAACATGTTGGCCGTCACCTTGGTGGTGGAGATTTCGGCGGCATAGGTCCGGACCAGGGTTTCGAGCGCCGCTTTTGAGATCGAATAGGTACCCCAATAGGCGAAGGCCTTATGCGCGGCGCCTGAGGTCACGAAAATGGCGCGCCCGTCCTCGGAACGCTTGAGCAAGGGATCGAGCGAGCGGATGAGGCGCCAATTGGCGGTGACATTGACCGCCATGACCTCGTCCCAGGTCTTGGGCTCGATATGGCCGAGCGGCGACAGCTTGCCGAGCACGCCGGCATTGCCGACCAGGATGTCGAGCCGGCCCCAGCGTTCATGAATAGCGGCGCCCAGCCGGTCGAGAGCGGGGTAATCCTTGACGTCGGCCGGCACCAGCGTGGCGCTGCCGCCCAGCGCCTTGATCTCGTCGTCGAGCTCCTCGAGTCCGCCTTGCGTGCGGGCGATCGCGATGACATGGGCGCCGCGTTTGGCGAGCGCCAGCGCCGTGGCCTTGCCAATGCCGCGCGACGCACCGGTGACGACCGCGATGCGGTTCTCGAGTTCTTTGCTCATTTATTTTGTCTCTATGTCTCTCAGCCGGCTTCGGCGAGGAGCGACAGCTGCTGCTTGGCCGATTCACCGATGATGTCGGTGAGGTGGGTGGGATAGTCGCCGGTGAAGCAATGGTCGGTGAATTGCGGCCGGATATCATCGCGCCCGTCATAACCGACCGCGCGATAGAGCCCGTCGACCGACAGGAAGGCGAGCGAGGTGACGCCGATATAGTCGCGCATTTCTTCGAGCGTATGCGTGGCGGCGAGCAGCGCCTTCTGCTCCGGCGTGTCGATGCCGTAGAAATCGGGATGGCGGATCGGCGGGCAGGCGATGCGCATATGCACTTCGCGCGCGCCCGCTTCGTACATCATGCGCACGATCTTCACCGACGTGGTGCCGCGCACGATCGAGTCGTCGACGAGCAGCACCCGCTTGCCGCTGATCACCGAGCGATTGGCATTGTGCTTGAGCTTGACGCCCAGCGCCCGAATGGTCTGGGTCGGCTCGATGAAGGTGCGGCCGACATAGTGGTTGCGGATGATGCCGAGCTCGAAGGGAACGCCGGAGGCCTGCGAATAGCCGAGCGCGGCGGGCACGCCCGAATCCGGCACCGGGATGATGACGTCGACATCGGCGGGCGCTTCCTGGGCGAGCTGGCGGCCGAACTGCTTGCGCACCTCATAGACCGAGCGGCCGCCGAGAATGCTGTCGGGGCGCGAGAAATAGACATATTCGAAGACGCAGGGACGCGCCTGCATGCGCGGGAAGGGACGCAGCGACTCGACGCCCTCTTCGGAGATGACGATCACTTCGCCATTTTCGACCTCGCGCACGAAACGGGCGCCGATGATGTCGAGGGCGCAGGTCTCGGAGCAGAGGATATATGCGCCGTTCAACTCGCCGAGGATCAAGGGGCGGATGCCGAGCGGATCGCGGGCGCCGATGAGTTTCTTGTTGGTCATGGCGACCAGCGAATAGGCGCCTTCGAGGGCGCGCAGCGCATCGATATAACGCTCGACGAGGCGTGGCTTCTGCGACCGCGCCACCAGATGGAGGATCACTTCGGTGTCGGAGGTCGACTGGCAGATGGCGCCTTGCGCCACGAGCTCACGCCTGAGCGTCAGGCCGTTGGTGAGATTGCCGTTATGCGCCACCGCGAGCCCGCCGGTGGCGAGCTCGGCGAAGAGCGGCTGCACATTGCGCAGGATGGTTTCGCCGGTGGTCGAGTAGCGCACGTGGCCCAGCGCCACGCGGCCTTGCAGCCGCTTGATGGTGTTCTCGTTCGAGAAATGGTCGCCGACGAGGCCGAGCCGGCGCTCGGAATTGAAGCGCTCGCCATTGAAGGCGACGATGCCGGCGGCTTCCTGGCCGCGATGCTGCAAAGCGTGGAGCCCCAGCGCGGTGAGGGCGGCCGCGTCGTCGTGGCCGAAAATGCCGAACACGCCGCATTCCTCACGCAGCGTGTCGCCATCGAGATCGAAATTGAATTCGGGATTGGACGCCGCCATCGCTTCTGTCCTCAATTGGGGTTGCTCTGGCCGCCGAAATCCGGCTGCTCCTGATTGTCGGGAGGCGGCGAGTTCTGCTGCTGCTGGCCGCCCTGCGTTCCCTGGATCAACTGATCGAGGCCCTGCGATTCATTCTTCTTGTAGCCTTCCTCATCCGTCGGCGCGGTGGTCTCGCCGCTGCCGCTCTGCGCCGCCGGCGGCTGCTGGGTGGTGGAGGGCGCGTTCTGATTGCCGAGGATGGAGGAGTTGGTGAGAGTCTCGGCGATATCGGGGGGTACCAGCGAGAGGATGACCTCGCCCACCGACTGGATGATCGGCAGCGTGCGGGCATTCTTCACCCAGTCTTCCTGACGGTCGATGGGAATGAGCCAGCCATAGAAGAGATAGGCGATGACGACGAGGACCAGGCCACGCGCCAGGCCGTAGAAGAAGCCGAGAGTGCGGTCGAAGGCGCCGGCGGCTGAATCGACCACGACATCGGAGAGCTTGACGCTGATCAGCGACACGATGATCAGCACGATAAGGAAGATGCCGCCGCCGACGGCGATCTTGGCGACGATGTCGGGCTGCAGATACTGGCTGGCGAAACCCAGCAATTCCGGTGAGCGGATGGCGAAATAAGCGCCGACCGCCGCGGCACCCCAGGCGATGAGCGAAAGCACTTCACGGGTGAAGCCGCGCATCAAGGCGAGCAGGCCCGAAATGATCATGATACCGGCAAGAATGAGATCGAGCAGTTGAAACGGCATTAGCCAGTCCGTCCGAAGGATGTTGATCGCGATCTTATAGGCAGCTTTTGTGGCATGGGCTAGGCGATTCGGGCGAGCCCCTTGGGCTGGGCGGCGGCCCAGGCGACAAGGTCGGCGATCGTCTCCAAGGGTTTGATTCTAAAGCCTTTTGGGCATGAAAGTTCCGGACGGGCAGCGGTCACGGCTTCTTTCAGGCCGAGCTTCTGTGCCTCTTTGACACGTGCTTCCGCGAGGCTCACCGGACGGATGGCGCCGGAGAGCGCAATTTCGCCAAAAATCGTCGTTCCATGTGGCACGATCGTGCCGGTGAGCGACGACAGGAGGGCGGCGGCGACCGCGAGGTCGGCGGCAGTCTCTTTCACTTTCAGGCCACCCGCCACGTTGAGATAGACATCGTGATTGCCGATCGTGACGCCGGCGCGGGCCTCCAGCACCGCGAGCACCATGGCGAGCCGGTTGGCATCCCAGCCGACGACGGTGCGCCGGGGGTTGCCAAAGGGAGAGGGCGAGACGAGCGCCTGGACCTCGATGAGGAGGGGGCGGGTGCCTTCCACCCCAGCGAAGACGGCCGAGCCCGGCGTCGGATGCTCGCCCGATCCCATGAACAGGCGTGACGGATTGGCCACTTCCTTGAGGCCGCCATCCGACATCTCGAACACGCCGATCTCGTCCGTCGGCCCGAAACGGTTCTTCACCGCTCTGAGGATGCGATATTGGTGGCCGCGGTCACCTTCGAAATAGAGCACCGTGTCGACCATATGCTCGATGACCTTGGGACCGGCGATCTGGCCGTCCTTGGTGACATGGCCGACCAGCAGGATCGTGGTGCCCTTCTGCTTGGCGAAGCGGATGAGGGCTTCCGAGCCCGCCTTCAGCTGCGAGACGGTGCCGGGGGCGGCGTCGATATTGGGTGACCAGACGGTCTGGATCGAGTCGATGACGGCGATGGCCGGCGGCTCGTCCTCGGACAGCGTCGCCACGATATCGGCGGCATTGGTCTCGGCGGCGAGCAGCACCGAGGTTTCGGCGATGCCGAGCCGCTCGGCCCTGAGCCGGACTTGCGCGATAGCCTCTTCACCCGAGACATAGATGACCCGGCGGCCACGGTTGGCGAGCGCCGCCATGGCCTGGAGCAGCAGCGTCGACTTGCCGATGCCGGGATCGCCGCCGATCAGCACGCCGGAGCCCGGCACGAAGCCGCCGCCCGCCACCCGGTCGAGCTCGGCGATGCCGGTCTCGATGCGCGCCGGGGCGGCACTTTCACCCTTCAGCCCGACGAGGCGGGATGGCCGGCCCTTGGGCAGGCTGGCGCCCTTGGCGCCCGACAGAGGCGTGGGCGCCGATTCCTCGATGATCGTGTTCCATTCGCCGCAATTGTCGCAGCGCCCCGCCCATTTGGATGAGACGGCGCCGCAGGACTGGCAGACGAATTGCGAAAGGGACTTGGCCATGGACAAGGGAGATAGGGCCCCCCTTGAGTCCCTGCAAGCCCGCCAGCCTCGAGCCCATGGGCTCGAAGAAATATAATCTTGAGCGCTTCCTTATCGCCAAAGTCGAGCAACTTTGGCGGGAAGCGCTCTATCACGCGCTGGCGGCGGCCGGCCAGTCGCTCGTCAGCGGCTTCCATCTCGCGGTATCGCCGAGATCCTTGGCGAGCAAGGCGCGAGATACTGCAACGAGCAGGTCGGTCTGGGTGACGATTCCGGCAATCCGGCCCTCGCCCTCGGTGATGATCACCGCATGGGTGCGGCCGTTGCTCAAGAGCGGGATGAGATCGGTGATCGGCGCATCGGGACGCGCGGTGACGGCCGGCGAGATACTGTCCGTGATGCGCTCCGCACCGCTCGCGAGCTCACGCAGGCCGATGGTCCCGGCGAGCTTGCCGTCGCTGCCCAGAACCGGAAGCATCCTTATGTCGTGATCGAGCAGCAGGCGGCGCGCCTCGGCGCTCTGGGCGTTGCGATCGACCGTGACCAGATCGCGCGACATGATCTCGCGCGCTTCGATCATGCTGTGCATGCGTGACAGGATCTGACCCTCGACCTCGCGCAGCAGGCGGTCGAGATCGCCACGGTCGATGTCATAGCTTTCGCCCATTTTGGCGAGCGCGGCATCGATGTCGGTGCTCTGCAGGCCGACGCGCAGCGGCGCCGGCCGGTCCTTGGTCTTGTGCTCATTGACGGCGGCCGGGGCCGCGACATGCGGATAGCTCCGCCGGGTGAGCCGGTGGAAGACGATGCCGAGCAGCACCAGCAGCACCGAATTGAGCGCGATCGGCACGAAGGGAAAGAAAAAGCCGGCATTGGTGACGGCCGATCCGCCGATGACGGCGGTCAGCGCCGCGGCACCGCCCGGCGGATGGAGGCTGCGCGTGAACGACATGACGATGATCGCGAGCGCCACCGCGGCACCCGTGGCCAGCAGCGGATACGGCACGAAATGCGCCACCGTCACCCCGACCAGCGCCGAGATCGTATTGCCGCCGATGATCGGCCAGGGCTGGGCCAGGGGGCTCGTCGGAACGGCGAAGAGCAGCACCGCGGAGGCGCCGATCGGCGCCACGATGAGCGGCAGAAATGGATCGGGCCCGAAGCTCAGGGCGCAGACGAAGCCGGTCAGGCCGATGCCGATGAGCGAACCCAGGCAGGCGAGCAGCCGGTCGCGGAGCGTGGCGCCGGGAAGAATGGGCGAGAACCAGGGGAACTTGGCGGGGCGATCCATATCCAGGCACCGGTAAGAGCGAGGGCAGGCTCACTACCAAGCCCCTGCTTTGTGTCAAGGAAGCTGGGCGCGCATCGGCTTTGCATTTCTCAATGGGCTGACGCCCCGCATCTGAAGGCGTATGCTGGGGGCATTCGTTATATTGAATTGACTATTGCGATTGGGAAGGGTGCGCAGATGTTCGCGACGACAGCCATTCGGACTTCCGACAAGAAGAGTTTCTATCGCGAACTGGCCGGCCAGCTCGAAGGCCTCCTGTCCGGCGAGCCTGATCCGGTCGCCAATGCCGCCAATATGTCGGCACTGATTTTCGAGCAGGTGCCCGATCTCAACTGGGCGGGGTTCTATTTCCTGCGCAAGCCTGACGAGCTGGTGCTCGGCCCGTTCCAGGGCAAGCCGGCCTGTGTGCGCATTGCCGTCGGGCGTGGCGTGTGTGGAGCGGCGGTGGCGCGGCGCAGCACGCAGCGCGTCGAAGATGTGCATGAATTCCCCGGCCACATAGCCTGCGACAGCGCCTCGCGCTCGGAGCTCGTCGTGCCCTTGACGCGGGCGGGGAAGGTCTACGGCGTGCTCGACCTCGACAGCCCGTTGCCCGGGCGGTTCGATGTGGAGGATCAGGAGGGCATCGAGCGTCTCGCCGCGATCTATAGCGCCGCCAGCGCTCCCCTCGCAGACGACACCTGAGCCACGAGCTCCCGCCGGGTGACTTGCCAATTTTCATGTCATCTGGTTATATCACTCGTTATACCCATTCAACTATTACGATCCGTCATCGTGGTCCTGCGTTGACGGGTCTCGAGGGGATGCGACGTGTCAAAGCAGCTGACGATCGGATTGGCCGGCCCGGTGGCGAGCGATTTCGGCAAGCACCGGACCCGCATGCTGCTGGGCTCGCTCTTCGAGCAAAGCGGGGCGAGTGAGCGCATCGAGCGCCTGGTGCTCGCGCATTCCGATGAGCCGCGCCGCCGCACGCGCCTGTGGGAGCTCAATGGGACCTTCTATTGCTCGGTCATCGGAACCTGCCTGTCGACCGCCGATCTGCGGCAGGTGCTGAAGAAGCTCGAGCTTCCCGAAGCGAGAAGCCTGTCGGACCACGATCTGCACAAATATGGCGTGACGCTGGCCGGTCAGCGCGAGGGCTGCGGGAAGTTCCTGCAGAAGGCGCTCGACCGCAAGCACCAGCTCTTCATCACGCGTTTCGACCGGGCGAAGAGCGAGAGCGAGCTTGCGGGTTTCTGGGAAGAAGCCTGCCGCAACGGCGACATTCCGGGCGGCTACTGGGCCGTCCTCACCCACCCGCTGGCGAGTGACGCGCTCAAGAAGCGTGTTTTCGGCGAGGTGCATATGCTGTCCCATCTGGTGGGGGCGGCAAACCGGGCGGATATCCGCCGCCTCGCTCAACTCGAGGAAGAGACCAATGCGCTCAAGGCCAAGATCGAGCGGCAAGAAACGCAGCTGAAGGACGCCATCGTCGCCAGGCATGCGAAGATCGCCGAGCTGACCCATCTTCTGACGCAGGTGACGGCAGGGCCGTCAGAGACGACGCCCAGCGTGGCGCCGCAAGACCGGGACATGGCGGTCCTGATCGACGGGCTCAAGGATCAACTGGGCCTCGAGGCTCAACGCCGCCAGAAGGCGACCGAGCGGCTGGCGCTGGCGGAGGAACGTGTGGTCGCTGAGAGGAAGCAGCGCCAAGCGGCGGAGCAACGCGAGAAGGTGCTGCGCCGAGAGCTGGAGCTCGTCGAGGGCTCGCTCAATGGAAATACGCCCGATACTGCCGCCGACAATCTGGTGAGCGCTCTCCTGCGCGGGGCATCGGTGCTTTATGTCGGCGGGCATCCCGGCCATGCGTCGTCCCTGCGCGACATCGTCAACGGCTTCTCCGCCGAGCTTCTCTATCACGATGGCGGCATAGACGATCAGATGGCGCAACTGCCGGGCCTTGTCAGCCAGTCCCGGCTGGTATTCTTCCCGGTCGACTGCGTGAGCCATGATGCCATGCATTCGGTGAAGCGGCTGAGCCGGCGTGCCGGCAAACCTTATGTACCGCTGCGCAGCGCCGGCTTGACGACTTTTCTCGCCGCTTTGCGCAGCCTGGAAGCCGATACCGGGCCACAACAAACGGCCGTCCATTTCTGAACCGATTCCCGGGCAATGGTGCCCGCAACCAAAGAAAGAAGATAATCTTGTCCAACGCGTTGAAATTCTACATCGATGGCGCCTGGGTCGACCCGATCGCTCCGAAGACGATCGACGTCATCGATCCGGCGACGGAAAAGACCTTCATCACGATCTCGGCAGGCGCCGCGGCGGATGTCGATCGCGCGGTCGCCGCGGCCAAGGCGGCGTTTCCTGCCTTCTCGCAGACGAACAAAGCCGATCGCCTGGCGCTGCTGACCCGTATATTGGAGCTCTACAACGAGCGGTCGGAGGATATTGCACGCGCCGTTTCCGACGAGATGGGCGCGCCCATGAGCTTTGCCCGCGAGGCGCAGACCTGGGCTGGAAGGGTTCATCTCGAATCGACCATTGCCGCGCTGAAGGAGTATGAATTCGAGCATCAGCGCGGCACGACGCGTGTCGTCAAGGAGGCGATCGGCGTCGTCGCTTTGATCACACCGTGGAACTGGCCGTTGAACCAAATCGTCTGCAAGGTGGCACCGGCGATCGCGGCCGGCTGCACGATGGTGTTGAAGCCGAGCGAGATCGCGCCCGTCTCGGGGCTCATCTTCGCCGAGATCATGCATGATGCGGGTACGCCCAAGGGCGTCTTCAATCTGGTGAATGGCGACGGGCCGGGCGTCGGGCAGGTCATGGCCGGCCATCCCGATGTCGACATGGTGTCCTTCACCGGATCGACGCGCGCCGGCATCATCGTGGCGAAGACCGCAGCCGAGACGGTCAAGCGCGTGGCGCAGGAACTGGGCGGCAAATCGCCGAACATCATTCTGCGCGATGCCGATTTCGAGACGGCGGTGATCAAGGGCGTGCAGGGCTGCTTCGGCAATAGCGGTCAATCCTGCGATGCGCCGACGCGCATGCTGGTGCCACGCGAGCATCATGACCAGGCTTTGGCGATCGCCAAGAAGGCGGCCGAGGATCACAAGGTCGGCGATCCCAAGGCGGCTGAAACCGTGCTCGGGCCGGTGGTCAGCGAAATCCAGTATGAGAAGATCCAGCGGCTGATCTCGGCCGGCATTGCCGAAGGCGCCACTTTGGTGACCGGCGGTCTCGGCCGGCCGCATGGCTATAATCGCGGCTACTATGTCAAGCCGACGGTGTTCGGCAATGTGACGCCGCAGATGACGATCGCGCGCGAGGAAATTTTCGGGCCGGTATTGTCGATCATCTCCTATGACACCGAGGACCAGGCGATCGAGATCGCCAATGACACACCCTATGGTCTCGGCGCCTATGTGCAATCGAAGAACATCGACAATGCGCGCCGCGTTGCCCGGCAGCTGCGCGCCGGGCAGGTCAGCATCAATTATCCCGACTGGGATACCTATGCGCCTTTCGGCGGCTACAAGCAGTCCGGCAACGGCCGTGAATATGCCGATTGGGCGATCCATGATTTCCTGGAGGTGAAGGGCATCGTCGGTCACGGAGCCGCTTGATCTGTTTTTGAGGTGAAGGATGGCGGAGCGGGCTGTTCTCAAGGCCACAATCGGGATCGTGCGCCGTGAGCTCGGCCCCATCCTCGACGCCATCGCGATCGAGCGTGTCGCGATGGGGGAGTTCTTCGCCGGCGTCAAACTGTCATCCGGCCATGCGGGGGCGTGTTCCGCGCATGGCCTCAATTTGAATACTGGAGGCCAGTCTACTGGCTTGCGGGGGCACAAAGCGGACTACCTGCTGGACGCCGCCGCGGACGCGACCGGTCTCGAGCGGGTGCTGGGCATCGCGACGCTCAACGCGCTGGCGCAATTGGCGGCCGAGAGCCGTGCCCCTGCCGGCTGCGAGGAGGTCGACGGGCTCGACGCCTTCGCCGCCGCCGAGGTCCAGCCGAACGAGACCGTGGTGGTCATCGGCGCCTTCGGACCGTTCCTGCGGCGGCTCAGAGGAATCGGTGCCCGCCATGTGGTGCTGGAAAAAGATCCGGCCCTGCTCAAGTCGCATGAATTGCCCCATTATCGCCCGGCGCATCTGGCGCCCGACGTGGTTCCCCATGCCGATGTCGTGTTCATCACCGGCGCGACCTTGGCGAACGAAACATTCGGCGGCTTGATCGCCTTGGCGCGGCCGGCCGCGCGCATCATCCTGGTGGGACCGACCGTGCCGATCATTCCGGATGCATTTTTTGACTGTGGAGTCGGCATCGTCGCGGGCATCAGGGTGAACGATCCTGACGCCTTCATGGATGTCATCGCGCAAGGCGTGCCGGGTTATATGTTCTTCGGGGCGTCGGCGGCGAAGGTGGTGCTGCGAAGGCGCTTGCATCCTGCATCCCCGCTTCAGACCCGGACGCAGGCCCTCCCACTGCCGGTCGAATGAGGTTGAACCGATGGCGGGCAGGCATGTACCGATGACGATCGACGCGGCGCGCGGCTTCATCAGGCGGCAATTCGCGACAACCGTCGGCAGCGAAAGTATAGAGGCGGCGGCCGGGCTCGGACGCGTCGTGGCGGGTGATCTGCGCGCCAATGCCGATCTGCCGCGCTTCAATGCTTCGGCGATGGACGGCTATGCGGTCAGAACCGCCGACCTCGACGGCGCCAATCTCAAGATTCTGCGTGTCGTCGGGCGCAGCCTCGCCGGTCATCCGGCGCAGATGGAGCTGGGCGAGGGGGAGGCGATGCGCGTCCTCACCGGCGCCGTCCTGCC
This sequence comes from Taklimakanibacter albus, assembly GCF_016595235.1. Taxonomy (GTDB): domain Bacteria; phylum Pseudomonadota; class Alphaproteobacteria; order Rhizobiales; family Aestuariivirgaceae; genus Taklimakanibacter; species Taklimakanibacter albus. The sequence goes on from NZ_JAENHL010000006.1 coordinate 361,093, forward strand.
GACAGGCGCCGACCGGGTGCTGAAGCAGGAGGATTGTGTCGAAAGCAATGGCTGGATCGCGCCCTCACTTCCCCTCTCCGGCCGCCCCCATGTCAGGATGAAGGCAGAGGATGTCGCGCGCGGGGCGGTGGTGATTGCCGACGGCACGCGGCTCGGCGCGCGTCACCTGGCACTGCTCGGCTCATTGGGCATCGATCTGATCCGCGTCCACCGGCCGCTCCGCGTGGCGCTGTTTTCCACCGGCGACGAGGTCAGTCCTGGACCGGTCCTCGGCGAGGGGCTGATCGGTGACGCCAACCGGCCGATGCTGTGGGCGCTGTTGCGCGAGTTCGGCTGTGTCGTCTCAGACGGCGGCATCATTCCGGACGACCAGGAGCAACTCACCGGCATATTGCTCGCGGCCGCGCAGGACAACGACCTGATGATCACCACCGGTGGCATGTCGGTCGGCGATGAGGATCATCTGACCAGCGTCATAAGGCGCCGTGGTTTCCTGGAGTTCTGGCGCCTCAATGTGCGGCCGGGCAAGCCCGTAGGATTCGGCGATATCGATGATTGCCCGGTGCTTGGCCTGCCGGGCAATCCGATCGCCGCCATGGTGATGTTTCTCATGCTTGGTTTGCCGCTGATCGCACAGCTCAGTGGCGAGAGAGCGGATTATCCGAAGTTCCTGAAGCTCCCGATGGCGACGGCGCTCGATAAGAATGCCGGATGGTGGGAAGCAATCCCGGCGCGGCTCTGCGCCGGCCCCGGTGGGAATACATGTGTCGAAGCGGTCGAGAAGCGCGGCTCCGCCATGCTGAGCTCGCTCGTCGCGGCGGACGGATTCATCATCCTGCCGGAGGGGACGGGCCCTGTTACCGCCGGAGATGAGGTAGACTTCCTGTTTCTTACAGGGAGCTAGCGTCCCGCAAGCGCGCCGATCAGTTTCACGAATTCCTTCTCGCTCGCCGTGACGTAGCGGTCATTGTGCCGCAGCATCGTGAAAGGGCGGCGCGGCACCGGATGATCGACGACGGCCAGGGTGCCGGTTCTGATGGCTTTGTCGACGACGAGCCGCGACAGCACGGTGACGCCGGCACCCGCCTCGACGGCGGCTCTAACGGATTCATTCGTGGGCATCACCAGGCTGACATCGAGCGCGGCCAGCGCGATGCCTTCGCGTTTGAGCAGCGGCTCGAGGATCGAGCGCGTGCCGGATCCCAGCTCGCGCAGTACCCAGCGGGCGGAGGTGAGATCGAGTTTGCCGCGCTTCCGGGCACTGACCCAGTCATGCTTTGATGGAGCGACGAGCACCATCTCGTCCTCGGCGACGACGGTGGTCGTGAGAGCCTGCTCCTCGACCGGGCCTTCGACGAAGCCGAGATTGGCTTCGCCGGCGCGCACCATGGCCGCGACGGTCTCGGTATTGCCGATGGTGAGCGTCACCGCGATGCCGGGATGAGCCGCGTGGAAAGCGTGGATGTAACGTGGCAGCCAATAATTGCCGACGGTCTGGCTGGCGGCGAGGCTCAGGGATCCGGCCTTCAATCCGGCGAGATCGGCGAGCACCAACTCCGCCGCCGTGGCGCGGGCGAGCACCGCCTTGGCTTCGGTGAGAAACAGGCGGCCCGCATCGGTCAGGCTGATGCGCCGGCCGACGCGGTCGAAGAGCTTGGTCTGATAACGCGCCTCGAGCGCCGCGACCGCGGCGCTGGTCGCCGACTGGGTGAGATTGAGATCGCCCGCCGCGCGCGTGACATGCTCGCGCTCCGCCACCGCGACGAAGATGCGCAGCTGTTCGAGTGTCATGCGTGGGCCCTCATCCCACGATCTTTACAAGCATCAGGCTGAGGCTGGCTATAAAAACAGCGGCGGTGAGAGCGAGCAGGAGCGGGCGCGCGCCGAGCGCCCGGATCTGCGTGAATTCGGTTTTGAGGCCCATGCCGGCGAGGCCGAGCGCCAGGAGCAGGCTGGTCATCAGCGTGAGGACGGGCCGCATCCAGTGCGGCAGCTCGACCAGGCTGTTGAGAAGAACGGCGGCGATGAAGCCGAAGATGAACCAGGGAATGGGTGGACGCGCCGTGGCGTCGCTGGTTTTTCCACGCAGGAAGACGCCGAGCAGCAGGACCATGGGCGCCAGCATCGTGACGCGCGCCAGCTTGGCGATGGTGCCGGTCTCACCCGCCACCGGTCCCGCCTGGAAGCTCGCGCCGACGACCTGGGCGACCTCATGGATGGAGGCGCCCGCCCACAGGCCGAATTCCCGCGCATCGAGGCCGAGCACGATGGCGAGGGGCGGCAAGGCCAGCATGGCGAGGGTGCCGAACAAGGTGACCATCGCCACCGCATAAGCGACGTCCTGGTCGCGCGCTTTCGTCACGCCATTGACGGCGGCGATCGCCGAGGCGCCGCAGATCGAAGTGCCGGCGGCGATGAGCTGGGTGAGGCCCGTCTCGACGCCGAGCAGGCGGCCGGCGAAGAGGGTGAAGAAGAAGGTTGTGCTGAGAGCCAGGGCCGCGATGGCCAATCCCGAGACGCCGATCGCTACGAACTGGCCGGCAGTCACCTGGAATCCGAGAAAGACGATGCCGAGACGCAGGAGGTTGCGCTGGCAGACGCCGATGCCGGCGAGACTGCCTTGCGGGGTGCCGACGACATTGGCGAACAATATGCCGATGATGACCGCGAGGATCATCGGGCTGAACAGTCCGAAACCCGGCACCTCGTGCAGCGAAAAGGCGGCGCCGGTGACGATGCCGGCGAGAACAATGCCGGGAACGGCGTCGGTCAGCTGAAGCTGAGAGGTGGCGAGGGAAGGCGAAGACAAAGGCACGACGGCTGCTCCGTAAGGACGGATGATGCAGTCGCACCGCCGGGCGTAAGATTCCAACGCATTCTATGGCTTGAATCGTTCGCTTTTACCGAACGATCCTAATTCGACAGGCCGGCTTCCGACACGAGCACCGGATCGTCGCGATAGAGCGCCGGGAACAGGCGCTTCAGATTATCGACCTTGGGCAGGTCGTTATAGACGATATAAGGCTGCGTCGGGTTCAGCGTCAGATAGTCCTGATGATAGGCTTCCGCCGGATAGAAGGCGTGGTTCGGCTCGATCTTCGTCACGATATCCGCCTCGAAGAGCCTGGCCTGGCCAAGCTGATCGATATAGGCCTTGGCGACCTTCGCCTGGTCGTCGTTCACCGGAAAGATGGCAGAGCGATATTGCGTGCCCCGGTCCGGGCCCTGGCGGTTGAGCTGGGTCGGGTCATGGGCGACCGAGAAATAGATCTGCAGGAGGCGGCCATAGCTGATCCTGGCGGGATCATAGGTGATCCTGACGGATTCCGCGTGACCGGTGGCGCCACCGCTCACCGTCTCATATTGCGCCGTATCCGCCTCGCCACCGGCATAACCCGATACCGCATTGGCGACGCCGTCCACATGCTGGAACACGCCCTGCACGCCCCAGAAGCAGCCGCCGGCGAAAATGGCCGTTTCGGTCTTGGCCGTCGCGGCGGGCTCGTCCACAACGGGCGCCGGTAGAGAGATACCTTCCTCGGCTGAGGCAAGGCCGGCACCGCCGCCGAGCAGGGCAGCGAGCAGGGTCAGCAGGCGGAGGGGGTGAGAGGTCCGGATCTTCATGCGCGCATCTCCGATCGAGGGGTCATGCAGTCCATACGCGGCCGAAGGCGGCCTTCTTACGCTGATCACGGGCAAGTGAAGAGGGCTACGCCCTGAATTGCCCCTTATTGTCCTGCCGAGGCCTGCTGACAGGTGACGTGGCGCTCCTTCTAATGACAGGAAGGAGAACACCATGACCTTCACGACGACCTTTCGCGTGCTTCCCGTCGCCGTGCTTGTGCTGTTCGGCACCAGCGTAGCGGGGGCTGCAAGCAAGTCCGACCCCAAATCGGCCTTGCCGTCGGCCGACGTCAATTCCTGCATGAATTCATGCTGGATGACCTATGCGAGCTGCAGCTCGTCCTATACCTATACCGACTGTACCGATCCCTATAATCAGTGCGTCGCTTATTGCCGGGGCTATTACGACGCCTCGCGCAACGCCAAGCCGATGCCCGGACCCAAGCCGCCTGAGTCGAAGCCCTGATCAGGCGGCTTCGAAGGTCACCCTTCCGTCGCAGATGGTGACGGCGGGCTTGATCTGCGCCAGCTCCTCCGCCGGCGTCGCTTCGAGATCGCCGTCATAGACGACCACATCGGCGAGAAGCCCCGGCACGAGGCGCCCCTTCTTGGCTTCGGCGAATTCCGTATAGGCGCCGTCCGAGGTGAAGGCGGCGAGCGTATCCATCAGGCTCTGCCGCTGCGGCGGGCAATTGGCCGCGATCGGTGATTGCGTCATCGCCGACTGCATGCCTTGCAGGGGATCGAGCGGTGACACCGGCCAGTCGGACGAGAAGCTCATATGGGCGCCGGCGGCGCGCAATGTCTGCCAGGCATAGGAGTAAGGCAGCTTGGCGCCGATGCGCTCGCGGCAGGGTTCGAGGGCCACGCCGGGGACGCCCAAGCCCACGATCGGCTGCAGCGAGGCGACGACGCCGAGCTCCTTGAGGCGCGGAATATCGGCGGGATCGATCACCTCGATATGCTCGATGCGGTGGCGCGCGTCGCGCGTGCCGTTCACCTTGCGCGCATATGCGTAACCATCGAGCGTGCGCCGGACCGCCGCATCGCCGATCGCATGCACGCCGATCTGCAGCCCGTGTTTGTCGGCGCGCGCCGCCACCGCGTTGAATTCCTCGGCGGTGAAGAGGGCGAAACCGCGCTCGCCCGGATGGCCCGGATAGTCGTCGAGCATCAGCGCCGTCATGGATTCGATGACGCCGTCCATGAAGATTTTCACGCGCCCCGAATAGAGCATGTCGTCATTGTAGCGGGCGCGCATCTCGACCGCCTCATCGACGCGTTCGGGCGCGAAGTTGTTCTTCTGATGCCACGGCACCTGCACGCGGCAGATGAGATCGCCGTCCCGGCGCAATGCGTCGAGCAGCTCGAGCTGATAGAAATTGCCGTCCATATTGTGGATGGAGGTGATGCCGAGCGAGGCACAATAAGCGAGGCCGCGCTTGAGGGCGGCCTTGTCGGCGCGCCGGTCGGCATCGCTTGCGGGCGGCACTGGGCCTTCGCCGGTGGTGAGGCCGAGCGACTCGCGCCCCTGCGTCGGGGTAAGGGCGAAGACCGGACCATAGGCGGCGAATTCCTTGAGCTCGCCCATCGCGAGGCCGTCAGGACCCATCACGATCTCGTTGCCGGGGGGCAGGTTCCGGCCGTGGAGAATATCGGCGGCTTTCAGTGCCGCGGTATTGGCCCACACGGTGTGATGGTCGAAGCAGCACAGGATGAAGGGGCGGTCGGGCAGGACCTGGTCGAGATCATGCCTCGTGATGACGCCGCTCGGGCGGATGGTCATATAATTCGCGCCGTTGGCGACGATGATCCGGTCGTCGGGGCGTTGGGCGGCATAGCTGCGCACCGCGCGGGTCAGTGCCTCGATGCCTTCGACGCCCGTCACCATCAGGCTGTCGAGCTCGACCGAGCCCGGAAAGATGTGGACATGGCTCTCGATGATGCCGGGCAGCACCGTCTTACCCTGCGCGTCGATGATGCGGGTATGCTTGGCTTTCAGGCCGGCCACATCCTCCTTCTTCCCGACGGCGATGAGGCGGTTGCCGCTGATCGCCAGCGCCTCGGCGCGCGGGCTGATCTTGTCCATGGTCAGAATTCGGGCATTGGTGACGATGATGTCGGCTGCTTGCATGATCTTTCCCAGCTGAAGAGAGCCTGAATTTGCCTGTTTGGCATTCTTCTCGCAAGCCCTGGGCATAGACCATTTGGGTCATGCCGATGGGGAATATCTGTTCAATGATGCTTCACTTTGGCATGGATGGCATGGCCGAAACGGACGACTATTATAGTGATACCGCGACGTCCGCGGATATCGATCTGTTGCTGAGCAATATCGGCAAGCTCGCCAATGTCGCATTTTTTATCTGGAACGAAGAGAATGGGCTCCCGCTTTATATCTCCAGGCAGCTGGCCAAGTTTTACCGCCTGTCGATGCCTGAGTTCATGGCGAGGTTCCCCAACAACGAGCTGATCGCGGCCAATATGGTCGGCGACGACGGGGCGCGCTACCTGGCCGCGAGTGGTACCGGCAACTATGAGGTCGAATTCAGGATCCACCGGGCCGACGGCACGATTGGTTTCGCGCGCGAGATGGGAGAGAACATCTTTGACGCTCATACCAAACGTGTGCTCCGCAGCGCCGGCGCGGTCGTCGACCTCACCGCGATGAAGGAAGCGGAGCAGGCGCTCAAGGAAGCGCTCCGATACCAGACCGCGACGGGTGAGATTTTGAATGTCATCAGCCGGTCGCCGACCGACATCCAGCCGGTGCTCGAGGTCCTGACGAAGTCGGCGGCCAGCCTATGCGCTGCGGATGAGAGCGTGATCTATTTGCGCAGCGGAGAGGAGTACCATGCCCATGCCGCATTCGGGGCGGCACCTGGCTTTCTCGAATTCCTGAAGGCAAATCCGCGCAAGCACGGGCAGAAATCGCTGGTTCCGCGCGTGATCGGCTCGAAGGCGGTCGAGCATATTCCAGATCTGACGCTCGACAAGGATTACGAGTTCCCGGAACTGTCCCAATTCACCGATCAGCGCGCCATGCTCGGCGTGCCGATTTTGCGTGACGGACAAGTGGAAGGCGTGTTCGTGCTGAGCCGCCGAGTGCCCGGACTCTTTGCGGACCGGCAGGTTGAGCTCATGGAGACCTTGGCCGGCCAGGCGCTGATCGCCATGGAGAATGCCCGTCTTTTCAAAGCGCTCCAACATCGCACCGAGGAGCTGTCGCGCTCGCTCGAGGATCTGCGCGCCGCCCAGGACCGGCTTGTCCAGACTGAAAAGCTCGCCTCGCTCGGCCAGCTCACCGCCGGCATCGCGCATGAGATCAAGAACCCGCTCAACTTCGTCAACAATTTTTCCGCGCTCTCGATCGAGCTGGTTGACGAGCTCAATGAGCTGCTGGCCAAGTCGCCGCTCGACGGCAAGCTGCGCGAGGAGGCAAGCGAGCTGACCGGGCTGTTGAACGGCAATCTCGGCAAGGTGGTCCAGCACGGACGGCGCGCCGACTCCATCGTCAAGAACATGCTTCTGCATTCGCGCCAGGGCTCTGGCGAGCATCGCTCCGTCAATGTCAACGCGGTTGTCGAGGAGAGCCTCAATCTGGCCTATCACGGCGCCCGTGCCGAGCGAAAAGACTTCAACGTGACACTCGATCGCCATTTCGACCCGGAAGCCGGGGAAGTCGATCTCTATCCGCAGGAGATCACGCGCGTGCTTCTCAATCTGCTGTCGAACGGATTTTACGCGACCAAAGCGCGCGCCGCCCAGGCGAGCGGCGACTATGATCCGGTGCTTTCGGCATCCACGAAAAATCTGGGTCATGCGGTCGAGATCACGATCCGCGACAACGGCATCGGCATCCCGCCGGAGGTGAAAGATAAGATGTTCAATCCGTTCTTCACCACCAAGCCGGCGGGCGAGGGCACCGGCCTCGGCCTGTCGCTCAGTCACGACATCATCGTCAAGCAGCATGCCGGCACGATCGAGGTCGATACCGAGCCGGGCCGCTTTACCCAATTCAGGATCGTGCTGCCGCGCAACGCCGCCACGCTTGGCAAGAAGGGAGGCCCCGCGTGAGCACGCTTATCCTGGTCGTCGATGATGAGCCGGACGTGGAACCGCTGTTTCGTCAGCAATTCCGGCGTGATCTTCGCGCCGAGCGTTTTGCCATGGCTTTCGCGCCGTCGGGATATGACGCGTTGCGCATGATCGGGGAGACGCGGGACACATCGCTGATCCTGATCCTGTCCGACATCAATATGCCCGGCATGAGCGGGCTCGATCTGTTGCCTCAGGCCAAGGCGTTGCGGCCCGATGTCCCCGTCATCATGATAACGGCCTATGGTGATGCCGAAACCTGTGCAAGGGCGTTGGAGAAAGGCGCCGAGGCCCTGTTGACCAAGCCGATCGACTTCGCGGCGCTGCGCGATAAAATCGAGACGCGGCTCGGGATCTCGGCGTGAGCGCGCGCATTCTTATCGTTGACGACGAGCCTGACATGGAGGCGCTGGTGACCCAGATCTTCCGCCGTCAGCTTCGTGACGGCACGGTCAGTCTCGTCTTCGCGCGCGACGGCGTCGACGCGCTTGCCGTTGTTGCCGCCGACAGCGACATCGACATGGTGGTCAGCGACATCAATATGCCGCGCATGGACGGGCTTACGCTGCTGGATAAGCTGCAGGACACAGCCAACCAATTGTCCACCATCGTCGTCTCGGCCTATGGTGACATGACCAATATCCGCATTGCCATGAATCGCGGCGCCTTTGATTTCCTCACCAAGCCGATCGACCGCGCCGACCTCGAAGCGACCATCGCCAGGACTCTGCGGCACCTCGAGTCCCTTCGCGAAGTCCGGCGCGCCCGCGCCGAGGCCGAACGCGCTCATGCGGCGCTGTCGCGCTATTTCTCGCCCAATCTTGCCGAGCGGCTGGCGAGCGATGCGGACGGCATCAGCCTGGCCGGGCAGCGCCGTGATGTCGCGGCACTCTTCACCGATATCGAGGGGTTTACGGTCCTTGCCGAAACGATCGATCCGGCGACACTGAGCGAGCTGCTCAACGGCTATTTGGCCGGCATGAGCGCCATCGTCTTCGCCCATGAAGGCACCATCGCCAAGATCAATGGCGACGCGCTGTATGTCTTGTTCGGGGCGCCTGGCGACCAGCCCGACCATGCCGCGCGCGCGGTCGCCTGCGCGCTGGAGCTCGACACATTCGCACAGTCCTGCCGCGCGATCTGGCGCGACAAGGGCGTGGCGCTGGGCGTCACCCGCATCGGCGTCAATGCCGGGCCGGCCATCGTCGGCAATTTCGGCGGCGGGCGCTTCTTCGACTACACGGCCTATGGCGATGCGATCAACATCGCGGCCCGCCTGGAGGCCGCCAACAAGGAGCTTGGCACGCGCATCTGTGTCAGCGACAACGTGGCACGGCAGACGCCCGATTTCCACGGCCGCCCCATTGGCGATCTTCTGCTGCGCGGTCGGACCGAGCCGCTGCGCGCCTATGAGCCGTTACCCTCTCAGGAAGGCGCCGATTCAGCGGCCGACCGCTATCTTCGCGCTTTCGCCAAACTCGAGACAGGCGCCCCGGACGCCCTCGGTGCCTTCGCGACCGAGGTGGGGAGATCCCCCAATGACCGCTTGGCCAGCTTCCACCTGAAGCGCCTGCTCAATGGCGCCACCGGCGCGCGCATCCGCCTGGACTGACGAAGTTTTCCTGCTGGCGAGGGGCATAAAATTGCCCGCTTGAAATTTTTGCCGCGAGACCCCACACTAGGGACGGTTTCAACTGTCGAAAGGAGGTGATCCGATGTCGAGTGAGTTCACTGCGTTTGTCACGCTCGTGCGGGTCGCAGCGGAGGCTCCTTGCCTTTCCTGACGTTATCCGGATCGGGGTGCTGACCAACGCATCTCACGGGAAGGGCCGCCTTGTGCGGCCCTTCTTTTTTTGTGCTGTCAGGTGGATCGCCGGGAAGCCACTGCGCCGATCGTGATTGCGCCGGCGATCAGCGCGGCGGCCAGCATGAAGGCCGCGCGCAAGCCGAAGGCGACCTGTTCCGGACTTGCCGTCGCCATGTCAGGCGCTGCCGAAGCAAACGCGAATACGGCGCCCATGGCGGCCGCCCCGGTGATGAGCCCGAGATTGCGCGACAGGTTGAGGAGGCCCGAGATCACGCCGCGCCGGTCGGCCGGCACATCTTGCATCACCGTCGTGTTGTTGGCGGCCTGGAAAAGCTGATAGCCGGGCGTCAGGATGATCAGGGCGGCGACATAGCCGATGACGCCGTACAGGGCGGGCAGCAGCGACAAGGCCAGGCACCCGATCGCCATTTCGACAAGTCCCAATAGTCCAACAGTATTCGTGCCGAGGCGATCGACCAGGCGGCCGGCCGGCACGCCGCTCAGCGCCGAGAGGATCGGGCCGACCGACATGATGAGGCCGATGGAGGCGTTGTCGAGATTGAGCCCGCGCGAAAGATAGAAAGGCCCGACCACCAAGGTCGCCATCATGACGGTGGCGACGAGGAGATTCATGACCAGGCTGGCGCTCAAAGCCGGATCGCGAAACGCTGAGAGACGGATCAGGGGCGATGCCACCTTCATCTGAGCCATGACAAAGAGGCCTCCAGCCAGAACAGCGGCAATGAGAAACGTCATGTTGAGCGTCATGGCGAGCGCATAGGCGGTGAGTGTCAGGACCAGCAGCGCGGTGCCGATGACGTCGAAGCTGGCCTTGACGGGGCCGGAACCTTGGCGATCACTTGGCAAAGAGCGGCCTGCAAGGACAAGAGCAGCGAGGCCGAGGGGCACCATGACAAGAAATATCGCGCGCCAGCCCAGGCCAGAGATCAGGAGACCGCCCGCCGACGGGCCGAGCGCCGTGCCGATCGCCGACATCGTTCCGAGCAGGCCCATGGCGCTGCCGGTTCTCTCCTTGGACACCGTCGCGCCGACGAGCGCCATGCCGAGCGCCATCATGATTGCCGCGCCAAGGCCTTGCACGGCCCGGGCGGCAATCAGCAGCCAGAGCGTCGGCGCGAGGCCGCACAGGAGGGAGGCCGCCGTGAACAGGATGATGCCGGTGAGCAGCAACCGCCGTCGCCCGATGATGTCGCCGAGCCGTCCGGCGCTGACGATCAAGGTGGTGATGGCGAGAAGATAGGCGAGCACCACCCACTGCACGTCCTGGAAGGATGCGTCGAAGGCTTGCGCCAGGCTCGGCAAGCCGACATTGGCGATGCTCGTGCCGAGCGAAGCGAGCAGCACGACGAGCGAGAGGCTGGCCAGTGCCCAACGCGGCGAACTTATAATTTCCCTTCCTGCATGCGCGGTCGCGGTCGATCTCACATTGAGCTCCATCTTTCAAAGAACGCTTCGGATCTAAGCCGCGGCGTGATGGAGCGGTAGATGCAGTATTTGCACTTTATTCGTGCATTTGACGCCATATCCGATAGGGTTATGATCGGACGATGACGAAACCGGACTTCAATCTTCTGGTCACCCTCGATGTGCTGCTCGCCGAAGGCAGCGTCGCCCGTGCCGCTCGCCGATTGCGCTTGAGCCCCTCTGCGATGAGCCGGGCGCTGGCGCGGCTCCGCCGGACGCTGGGCGATCCCTTGCTGGTGCGGGCGGGCCGTGGCCTCGTTCCGACACCTCGCGCGCTTGAGTTGCGCGAAGGCGTCGGTCAGCTCGTCGAGGATGTGGAAGCGGTTCTGCGCCCGGCGGAGCAACTCGACCTCAAACAGCTCAGCCGGATCTTCACGCTGCGCACGAGTGAGGGGTTTGTCGAGAATTTCGGACCGGCGCTCATCGCCCGTATCGGCAAGGAAGCGCCCGGCATACGTTTGCGTTTCGTGCAGAAGGCCGACAAGGACAATGCGCCGCTGCGCGACGGCAGCGTCGATCTCGAGACCGGTGTCGTGGTGGAGACGACCGGTCCGGAATTGCGCGCCCAGAGCCTTTTCCGCGACCGCTTCATCGGTGTGGTGCGCAAGGGGCATGTCCTAAGCCGCGGCAAGGTCACGCCCGCACGTTTCGCGGCCGGCCGGCATATTTCCGTCTCGCGCCGCGGCCGTGACAAGGGGCCGATCGACGACGCCTTGAAAGTCCTGGGGCTGGAGCGCGAGATCGTCACCATTGTTGGCGGCTTCGCCACCGCATTGGCCCTGGCCCGCGCCTCGGACCTGATCGCCAGCGTTCCCGAACGCCATACCGGCCGGCTGCGCGCCGGCATGTTCAGCTTCCCGCTGCCGGTCGCGACGCCCGATCTCACGGTTTCAATGCTGTGGCATCCGCGGCTCGACGCCGATCCGGCGCATCGCTGGCTGCGCGGCTGCGTCAGGGAGATTTGTGTGGGCGAGAAACGAAAGGCCTAAACGGCACAGTCACACCGTTCTTCCAGCCTCGGCCTTGCAGTAGATTTTCTCGGGCGCCTTGTCGAAATATTTGAAGAGGGCGGGGCATAGCCAGCCTTCCATCCCGGTCTTCTCCCAAAGATACCAGTTGCCCTCATATTCCTCGCGCAGCCAGGACAGCTCGGCGGTGAAGCGGGGGAAAGGTCTGGCGGAGAAATAGAGCTTGAAGCCGCGTTCGGCGTCCGGAATATCTTTCACGAAGATGTCGATCATCTCCGGCATGCCGAAGACGAATGGCTCACGCGTAAGACCCGCGGCTGCATCGTCGAACACCCAGTCACCTTGATCGCGGTAGGGGTGGATGACCATCATCGCATTCGCCATGGGCCTACGCCTTCAGGATCTCCATCTGGATCGGTCCTTCGGCGCGGCCATGGATGAACTGGTCGACATAAGGATTGCCGCTGGTGTCGACGGCGCGCGCCGGGCCCTGCCAGATGATCTCGCCCTTGTGGATCATGGCGATGCGGTCGGCGATCTTGCGCGCCGAGGCCATGTCGTGGGTGATCGAAATCGTGGTGGCGCCGAGGCGTTTCACGCTGTCGACGATCAGATTGTTGATGACATCGGCCATGATCGGGTCGAGACCGGTGGTCGGCTCGTCGAAGAAGATGATCTCGGGGTCGGCGGCGATGGCGCGGGCGAGGCCGACGCGCTTCTGCATGCCGCCCGACAATTCGGCCGGATAGAGCACGCCCACTTCCGGACCAAGCCCCACTTGCCGCAGCTTCTCCATGGCGATGTCGCGGGCTTGCTTGCGCGGCATATTACGGCCCTGGATGAGGCCGAAGGCGACATTTTCCCAGACCGGCAGCGAGTCGAAGAGCGCGGCACCCTGGAACAGCATGCCGAAGCGCTGCAGGAACGCGTCGCGATCCTTGCCTTTGAGCCGGGTGACTTCCTCGCCGCCGATGGCGATCGATCCCGAATCCGGCCTGACGATGCCGAGGATGGTCTTGATCATCACCGACTTGCCGGTACCCGATCCGCCGATGACGACGAGCGAGCGGCCTTTCGGCACGGTGAGATTGATGCCGTTCAGGACCTTCTTCGGTCCGAAGGCTTTGCGGACATCCTTGAGAGTGATGTAAGCGGTCTCGTCCATCAGATCACTCCGAGAACAGCAGCGAGGTGAGGACGAAATTGGCGGCGAGGATGAGGATCGCGGCACTCACCACCGCATTGGTGGTGGCCCGGCCGACGCCTTGCGCGCCACCCTTCGAGTTGAAACCGTGATAACAGCCCATCAAGGTGATGATGAAGCCGAACACCGCCGCCTTGATGAGGCCCGACACGACGTCGCCGACTTGCAGGAAGTCCGAGGTGCTCTTGATATAGGCGTAGGAGTTGAAGCCGAGCGAGCGGGTGCCGACGATATAGCCGCCCATGATGCCGATGATGTCGGCGATGCCGACCAGGATGGGCAGCGTGATGACGCCGGCGAGGATGCGGGGGCCCACCAGATATTTGAACGGATTGGTGGCGAGCGTCGTCAAGGCGTCGATCTGCTCGGTGACCCGCATGGTGCCGAGCTCGGCGGCGATCGAGGCGCCGACGCGTCCCGCCACCATCAGGCCGGCGAGCACCGGGCCCAGCTCGCGGGTGATGCCGAGCGCCACGATGGTCGAGACCAGGCTTTCGGCATTGAAGCGCGACCCGCCGAGATAGATCTGCAGCGCCAGGGCGCCGCCGGTGAAGAAGGCGGTGAGGCCGACCACCGGCAGTGAGTTGTAGCCCACCTTGAGGATCTGGTCGAAGATCTGGCGCACATAGATGGTGGGGGTGAGGCCCTGCACCAGCGCGTCCTTGATGAAAAGGACGATGCTGCCGATCTCGGTGAGGAGGGCCAGGACGACTCGGCCCAGATTGGCGAGAAAATTCACGATGTCAGAGCCTTGGAGAAATGCGATTCGCCCCCCGAATATAGACGGGTAAAGCGCTGGCCTAAACGGGTGAGGAGTTCATAGGATATGGTTCCGGCCCATTCTGCCGTTTCATCGATGGCAATATTGCGACCGATGAGTTCCGCTCTTGTTCCGCGGCGGCAGAGATCGACCGGCACCTGCGTAACGTCGACCGCCATCATGTCCATCGAGATGCGCCCGATCACCGGGCAGCGGCGGTCGCCGATATAGACCTGGGCCGGGCCGTTGGTGGCGCGCGAGCTCAAGGAACGCGGCACGCCGTCCTTGTAGCCGGCGCCCAATATGGCGATCCGGGTCGGCCGGGTCGCCCGCCAGGTGGCGCCATAGCCGACGCTTTCGCCGGCCTGGATCTCGCGTAGCTGGAGGACGGTGCCCTGGAGATGCGCCACCGGGAGCATCGGATTGCTGTCAGGAGCGACCGGATTGCCGCCATAAAGCGCGATGCCGGGCCGCACCAGGTCATGGGTGTATTCGGCGCCCAGAAAGATGCCGCTCGAATTGGCGAGGCTCGCGGGAACGCCGGGCAGCCTCTGGCGCACCGCCGCGAAAGCGGTCTTCTGGCGGCCATTGAGCGGGTGGTTCGGCTCATCGGCGCAAGCGAGGTGGCTCATCAGAAGAGTGAGATTGAGCCGCGCCATGATCTCATTGTCGCCAAGCAGCGTCTCGAAGTCGCCAGTCGAGAAACCGAGCCGGTTGATGCCGGTATCGACATGGATCGCGCAGGGCAGGTTGCGGCCATATTGGGTCCCGAAGGCCGCCCATTCGCGCGCTTCCTCCAGCGTAATGAGGGCGGGGCGCAGATCCTCGCCGGCATAGAATTCGGCCTGGCCGGGGAAAAGACCGTCCAGCACATAGATGACGGCCTCGCGCGGCAGGATGGCCCTGAGCTCGCCGCCTTCCATCGGGCGCGCCACGAAGAAGGTGCGGCAGCCCGCGGCCCAGAGCGCCGCGGCCACTTGCTCGACACCCAGCCCATAGGCGTTGCCTTTGACCGCCGCGCCGCATTCGGCCGGCGCCGCCTTGGCGGCGAGCCTTTTCCAGTTTTCCTGGATGGCGTCGAGATCGACGGTCAGGATGGCACCGGCCAGATCGCTGGGCGGACCACTGATATGGGCGTTGGACGAACTCATGGCCTGCGCATAAAGCGTCAATCGGCCACGGATGCAAGGATATATCAGCCTGTCGCTTTTATGGACTTACGTTCGGTCCCGCGTCCGCGGATGAGCGCCAGCACCATTTCGGCGACGGCGAAGGCCAGCACGGCGGTGAGGAAGCCCGGAATGCCGACCGTCACGATGAGCCAGCCGCCGAGCACCGGGAAGCCGAATATGCCCAGGAAATAGGCAACGACGAACCAGGTCAAAGCGGCGCTGCGCTGCTCGGCCGGGGCGTCATTGACCGCCTGGGTCTGGATCACGGTGTAGACCAGGCCATAGCCGAGGCCGAGCAGGATGGCGCTCGCGATCTGCGCGATCAATCCGAAGCCCAGGCCGAAAGCGGTGACGATGCCGAGGATCATCAAAGCGAGCAGGAGAACGGCGACGCGATCGCCATCGGCGC
This sequence comes from Taklimakanibacter albus, assembly GCF_016595235.1. Lineage (GTDB taxonomy): Bacteria > Pseudomonadota > Alphaproteobacteria > Rhizobiales > Aestuariivirgaceae > Taklimakanibacter > Taklimakanibacter albus. The sequence goes on from NZ_JAENHL010000006.1 coordinate 376,620, forward strand.
GGCTGATGATTGGCGCCAGGATGAAGCGCGCCACCACGACGGTGATGGCATAGACGGCGAAATAGGTGCCGGCCGCGAGATCGGTGCCGCGCACCAGCGAGGACTGGAATGTCAGCATGCCGCTGAACACACAGGCGCCGAGCCCGACCATGAGGATCGGATAGACCGCGCGCGAGGAGAGAAGGGTCGGCAAAGCGCGCACCCAGTTGCCGTTCTGCGCGTTGGTCGCCTGGGTGTGAGGCGACAGGCTTTCGAAGATGAGCAGCAGAACAGCCGCGAAGAGCGTGGCGCCGGCGATCAGGCCGAAGGTGCCGGAGGTCGTGAAGCCCAGCTGTCGGACGAGTGCTGTCGCGATGATCGGACTGAAGCCGATGCCGGCCATCTGGAAAGCGCCGAAGCGGGTGAACCAGAAGCCGCGGTCCTGATCGCTGACGCGCTCCGACAGCGCCATGGGGGCGGCAAGATAGAAAATGCCCCAGCCGATCCCCAGGAAGAAGCCGGCGAGCGCTATGAGCGGCGTCAGTGTATGGAGGAGCGACAGGAGGCCATAACCCACCGCCACCGAGACGGCGCCCATCGCGCCCATGCGCGCTGCCTTGAGTTTCTTGGCGTACCAGCCGACCAGCGGCACGCCGATGAGCGTGCCGACCATCGCGCCGCCGAGCGTCGTGCTGGTGTCGATCTCGCTGCCGCCCATCGCGCGAAAATGCTCGGTGAGCAGGAAGGTGGCGCCATAGCCGCCGGCCGTGAAGAGAGAGCCGACAAACAGGAAGTAAGCGTGCGATGCGCGCATGGTCCGGGTCCGGATGAATTGACCGGTCGACTATGCCCGCGAAGTGGTCTGCCCGATATGTCCACTTCCGGAGAAGCGTCTGAGGCCACTTGGTCCACGTCCAACTTCCCTTCTCTCGCTTGCGGGAGAAGGTGGCCGAAGGCCGGATGAGGGTGTTCTCTCAGCTACTCGCTATCGGAGGCATCGGAGGTATTGAAGCTTCATCATTGTCTTGAAGAGCTGTCGTGAGTTGAACCAACACCCTCATCCGCCCTGTCGGGCACCTTCTCCCGCAGGCGGGAGAAGGGGGAGTAGAGGGGCGAGGGGTTAAACCAGCGCCGGTTGCAGCTCTGCTTCGGCGATGACGGTCACATCCTTATGGCCGAGGAGGCAGGTGACCGGCCAGGCATCGTCCTTACGGCCCTTGAGCAGAGCAGCCATCGCCTCGCGCTTGGTGGCGCCGGCGCAGAGCAGCAGGATCTTGCGCGCGGCGAGCAGCGTCTTGATGCCCATGGTGAGGCCGGAGCGCGGAACATCTTCGGCGTCAGCGAAATTGGGCCGATGCGCCAGGCGGGTCTTCTCGGCGAGAACCACGCGATGGGTTTCCTGATCCCAGGGATCGTAGGGCTCGTTGAAGGCGACATGGCCATTGCCGCCGAGGCCCAATATGGCGAGGTCGAACCCGCCCGCAGCTGCGATGGCGCGGTCATAGTTGCGGCATTCTTCCAGCGCATCGGGCGCGTCGCCGCGCAGCAGCCGGATATTTTCCGGCGTTGCGTCGATATGATCGAGGAAGTGCCTGTGCAGGAAGGTGTGATAGCTCTGCGGATGATCGGGCGACATGCCCTCATATTCATCGAGATTGAAGAACCGCGTGGTCGCGAAGGAGAGCGGGCGTCTGGCGAGCGCCTGGTAGAGGCCGATCGGAGTCTCGCCGGTCGGCAGTGCGATGACGGGCGATTTCACCCGAGGGAGGAGGTCCTGCACGATGTCGGCGGCGGCTTCGGCGAGCGCGGCGCGCGACCGGGCCCAGTGAACGGGAAGAGTCATGATCTGCTTTCGGCGATGCGGGGAAAAAGCGCGCAATAGCGGGCATAGAAGTCGTCATAGATGTTTGCCGCCGCGGAGGGCGTCAGCGTCTCGGTGTCCTGCCGATGCGCCGTCATTTCCGGCATGGCGATCAGCGCGGCGCCGATCGCCGCCGGCGACACATGCGTATAGGGCGTCACGGGACGGCCGAGTATGTCGGCGAGGAGCTGCATAGTCGCTGGATGCTCCGTCGCATGACCGGCGATGATGATGCGGGTGACGGGTTGCGTCTCCGCGAGGATGTCGATGCAGCGCCGGATCTCGAACTGGACGCCTTCGACATAGGCGCGAGCGATATCCGCGGCCTTGTGCTGAATGGTGAGTCCGTGCAGAACGCCGCGCAGATCGGGATTCCATAGCGCGCCTTGCTCGCCGCCGGCAAGATAGGGCGCGAAGAAGAGGCCCTTGGCGCCGGGTTCGGAAGCCGTGGCGCGCCGGTCGATCTCGCCGTCCGGCCAGCCGAGCAATTCGGAGAGCCAGCGATAGGAGCTGCCGGTCGACAGCAGGTCCATTTCGCGGCCGAAGACACGCGCGCGGGCATGAGGGGTGAGGAGATAGCGCCGCTTGGGATCGAGAAATGTCTGGATGCTGGCATCCATGATGATGGTGCTGGATCCGGTAGTGACGCTGACGGCGCCGGCTTCGAGGCCGGTCATCGCATAGGCGCTGGCGGCGGAATCGGCCGCACCCGCATGGACCGGAATACCGGCCTTGAGGCCGAGCCGCCTGGCGGCGTCCTGGCCCAGGCGACCGGCGACCGAGGCTGCCGGCATAAGGCCGGGAAGCAACGCCGGATCGAGAACCCAATGGCGGCAGAGGCCGTCATCCCATTGGCCGGTGGTGAAGTCATAGACGCCATAACCGGCGGCGGTCGACGGATCGGTCACGCGGACGCCCGTGAGGGCGCAGCAGAGATAATCCTTGGCCGACAGGATGCCGTCGATCGAAGAGGGATATTGCGCGCGATGATGCGCCAGCATCGGCGCCAGATAGCGTCCGTCGATCGGCATGCCGGTCAGCTCATAGGTCTTCTGCCGGAAGGCCTCGTCGAGACGTCCCGCCGCCCAGTCGTCGGCCCGCGCATCCATCCAGGTGATGGCGCGGCCTTGCGGCTCGGTGCCTGACAGGCAGACGAGCGTCGGCAACTGGCCGGTGAGGCCGATGGCGGCGACCTCATCGTCGCGTCCCGTCATGGTTTGCCGGACCGCGTCCTCGGTTGCCTTGACCCAGGAAGCCGGATCCTGCTCGGCCTGGCCGGGCGCCTCGCGGAAAGTCTGGAAAGAGGATTGGCCTGAGGCCACGACCGCGCCATCGGCGGCAAGCGCTACGCACTTGACCGCCGATGTGCCGAGATCGATGCCGAGAGTAAGTGTCATACCCTTCAGTGTTTCGCCTTGACCGCGCGCATCGCCTCCGCGGCGACGCTCAAGGTCTGGGCGATGTCGTCCTTGCTGTGGGCGAAGGACACGAACAGATTCTCGAAGGCGCCGGGATGGAACAGAACGCCGCGCTCCAGCATCTCTTCCCACCAGATGCGGAAGAGATCGTGCCGGGCGTAACGCGCCGCGTCGCGATAGTTGCGGATCGGCTGATCGGCGAACCACACCTGCAGCACCGGACCCAAGCCCGTCACATAAGCATCGACCTTGTTGTCGGCGATGATCTTCTCGAGCCCGTCATAGAGCTGCTGGCAGCGCTCATAGAGCCCGTCATAAAGACCGGGCGCCGCCAGCTCATCGAGCGCGGCATTGGCGGCCGAGACCGCGATGCCGTTGGCGCTGTAGGTGCCCGCCATCGATACGGTGCCGTCGGCGACCAGCGCCATGACATCCTTGCGTCCGCCCAGCGCCGCCACCGGGAAGCCGCCGCCGAGGCCCTTGGCATAGGTCGAAAGATCGGGCTCGAGGCCGTAATAGCCTTGCGCGCCGGCGAGGCTCAGGCGGAAGCCGGTGATGACCTCGTCGCAGATGAGGAGGGCGCCGTTCTTGGCGGTGATCTCCCGCACAGCTTCGAGATAGCCGGGCTCAGGCAGGATGCAGCCGGTATTGCACATGACCGCCTCGGTGATCACCGCGGCGATGTCCTGGCCCTCGCGGGCGAAAGCCTCGCGCAGCGCATCGACATCGTTCCACGGCAGGATGATCAGCGAATCGGCGAGATGCGCCGGCATGCCGGGGCCTTGTGGAATGGGCATCGGCGCCTTGTCGGGACCGGCGACATTGAGGCCCGGATGCTTGCTCCAGTAAACGCCGTCCGAGAAGCCGTGATACATGCCTTCGAACCGCACGAGCTTCTTGCGGCCCGTATAAGCGCGCGCGAGGCGCACCGCATAAAGCACCGCTTCCGTGCCGGTATTGCACAGACGTACCTGCTCGACCGCCGGAATGGCATTGATGATCTTGTTGGAGAGGGTGAGCTCGTCGGCAACCGGCAACGCGAAGACGGTGCCGCGCTTCTCGATGAAGTCGACGACCGCCTTCGTCACCTTGGGCGGGCGGTGGCCGAGGATCATGGGCCCCAGGCCCAGCAGGTAGTCGATATATTCATTGCCGTCGACATCGGTGAGGCGCGAGCCGGTGCCGTGATCGACGAAGAGGGGATAGGGATCCCAGCCCGACCACACGGCACGCGCCGTGCTGTTGACGCCACTCGGGATGATCTTGCGGGCGTTGGTGAAGTATTGCGCGCTTTTCGCCGTGCGCGCCGGCGTCTTATAGGTCATGGTCGTCATTGTAGTTCCCATCTGGGCTAGGTTCAATCAAGTCATTATAATGAGTATAATAACTTGTCAACGAACTTGAGGATCAAGGTGTGAAGCAACGCGAATAACGGTTTCCGTCCCGCTCGACCGTTACCGCCCGGCCATCGATCTCAGGCCCGATAACCAGCCGTTCCGGCAGATCATCGGCGCGGCCGAGGCGGAAGATGCCGGGCGACAATTCGACGAGCTCGACATCTTCCGACGGCGCCTCGACGCCGCCGGGGGCTACGAGAAACAGGCGATCGCCACGTCCGACGATTCGGAAATTGGTGAACCACGGCGAATGCGATCGGTAGTGACCCAGCACGCCACGCAGATGCGCGGGCAAGGAGGCGGGCTTCGTCGCTTTGCGTGTGAAGACGCGGCTGCCATGAATCCAGTCTCCGTCTTCGAAGGTGAAATGAAAGAGACTGAAGCCGGGATGATCGGTGGTGAAGCGCGGTGTCCAGCTTCTGTAGATGCGCCCGGTGATGTCATTGCTCGTCAAGACGAGGCCGTCCTCATGCGCGGCGACCGTGATCTGCTGGTCGTCGCACATGAAGCGGCCGGTCATGCCGTCCGCAACGGCGATGAGGCTGAGGTCAGGGGAGGGCGGCGTGATGGCATGCCCCGTCAGCCAGGCATGGCCGATGCGTGCGAGGATCTGCGCCAGCGGACAGTCGCCATTGGCATTGGTGAGAACTGAAACCGCGATGTCGTTGTCGCGGTCGGCGAGAACGAAAGTGGCATAACCCACCATGCCGCCGCCATGGGTGAGACAGCTGGCGCCCCGAATGGTCTCGATATTGATGCCGAGGCCGTAGCGGCTTTCGGTGACGCCCGTGTCGGCGAGGAAACCGACGATCGGCTCACCGCCCGGTGCGAGCGAGGTGATGAATTCCTGGAAACGAGCCGGGTTGACAACACCTTCGCCGCCTTTGAGCAGCATGCGCAGGAAGCGGCCCATATCGCCGCCCGTCGCCGCGATATTGCCATCGGCGCCATTGGTTTCGAACCAGGTCGCCGGCGCCAGCGCATCGCCGGGTGTCCAGGGCCGGTCGTCGGCGGCCGGCGCATAGCCGACCGCGAAGCGCGGGCGGTCGGCATTGACGATGCAAGGGACGGAGGCGTTCATGCCGAGCGGCGCCAGGATCTCACGCCGGCAGAAATCCGTCGCTTCGATGCCGGCGACCTTGCTGATGAGAAGGCCTAGCAGCACATAGGCGATGTTAGAATAATGGAAGATCGCGCCCGGCGCGCTGCCGGTCGCAAGCTCGCGCATCCACCAGCCCTGGCCGAGTTCGTCGGTCAGCGCATCGGCGCCGGAGACAAGGCCGGAGGCGTGATGGAGCAGATGCCGTGCCGTGAACATCGGATAGTTCGTGGCGACCTTGAACCACGGCAGATAGGTGGTGACGGGCGCGTCGAGATCGAGCTTGCCGGCCTCGGCGAGCTTGAGCGCCATCAAGCCGGCGAAGCCTTTGCTGATCGAGCCGATCTCGAAGAGATGGTTCTCCCTGACCGGCTGGCGCGCATCGATATTGGCGAGGCCGAAGGGCCGTTCGAACAGGACCTCGTCACGGCTGACGGCGGTGATGATGCCGCCCGGCACCGGCCAGTGGCGGGTGAAGTCGAGGGCCAGGGAAGCAAGTTTGTCGGCGATGGATGTCATGTCGAGCGGTCGAGAAGGAGTTGCAGGAGCGCGCGTAAGGGCGCGCCGGTGGCGCCTTGCGGCCAGGGGGCTGAGGCCTGCTCCAGATAGGCGCAGCCGCCGATATCGATATGAAGCCAGGGTTTCGTGCCGGCAAAGCTGCGCAGATAGGTGGCCGCGAGCTGGCCGCTGTCGCCCGCATCGAGCGAGTAGTTGGCGATATCGGCGACCTTCGAGGCGAGGAGGCGCTCATATTCGGCGCGCAGCGGCAAATGCCAGCCGGGCTCGCCGGCGCGGGCACCCGCATCCGTCATGGTCTTGGCGAGGCTCGCCTCATTGGTCCAGCAGCCCCACAGCGCCGTGCCGACGCCGCCGCCATCGGTGAGCGTGCCGACATCGATGATCGCTTCCACATTGCTCTTGGCCAGGAAGGCGATGGCATCGGCGAGGATGAGCCGGCCCTCGCAATCGGTGTCGGTGATTTCGGTGCGCCGCCCATCGGGATGGGTGACGACATCGCCCGGCCGCACGGCGGAGCCGCTCGGCATGTTTTCGGCGATCGGCAGGATGGCGAGAGTGTCGGGATCGGCGCCGAGCTCGACCGAAGCGAAGATCGCTCCGGCGACCGCGGCCGCCGCCGCCATGTCGGCCTTCATCCAGGCGATTTCAGTGAGCTTGCGCTTGAGATTGATGCCGCCTGAATCGAAGGTCATGCCCTTGCCGGCGAGTCCGAGGCGTCTGGCGCCCGACCCATGCTCGAGGCGCACCGCCAGCGGCGCGTTTCTGCTGCCGCTCCCCACCGCTTGCAGCGCGCCGAAGCCATGCTCCGAAAGCGCCGCATCGTCCCAGATCTCGGCAGCGATGCCGAGCTTCTGCGCTTCCGCGGCCAGGATGTCGGCGAAAGCGCGGGGAGGGAGCGCATTGGGCGGCGTTTCGACGAGACGACGCACCCAGTTGGCGCGCGATGCGGCAGTGCGGCCGATGGCGAAAGCACGCTCATCCGCTGCGCGCGCCAGGACGGTGAAGGAGGTGTCCTCGCCTTTAGCGTAATCGTAGCGCCCGAGCAGGAAGCCTTCGATGACGGCGCGGATGCCGAAATCCGCGATATCGAGCGCAAAGACGACAGTGCCGCGCCCTGAGCTTGTCTGCGCCGCCACCATGGCGCCGCGCCGCAGCGTGTCGGCATCGAGGCTGTCGCGCCGGCCGAGGCCTATCGCCAGCACCGGCGGCAGATGGTCGGAAATGAGGAGAGCCGAGAACTGGCCCGCTTCGCCGGTGAAGGCCTTGTCCTTCGCCAGCAGGCGGGCGACGCGGTCGTCGTCATATGGCCAGAGGGAGGCGGGCTCGGCGCCGCCTCCCGCTGTCGAGAAAGCCGGGATGATCAGAAGGTCGGCGCGGCCGGCAATCGTCCGGTCATCGCTCAGCCGCGCGTCAGTCATGGTCTATTCCACCTTTTGCACATTCATGAGGGTCTCGGTCGACAGGTTATTGACCGAGCCGACCAGCGGCGAGAGCACGAAGCCCTTCCATTTCGGGCTATGCGCCTCGATCACGTCGGGATAGTTGAGCACGATATAGGGCCTGGCGTCGAAGATGTGCTTCTGCATCTTGGAAATCTCGGCGAAACGCTCCTTGGAATCGAGCAGGGTGCCCTGTTTCAGATACATCGCATCATAGTCCGGATTGCAATAGCCGCTGTCGCTGTTGCCGCCGCGCGCCTGGCAGGTCACGACGCTCAGCATGAAATCGGGCTCGACCGGCGGCACCCAGCTCCACATGGCGAGATCGTAGTCGGTATATTTCAGATCGGCGCCCATGATCGCCTCATTGGCGGCGTCGGGATCCATCTTGCGCTGGGTGATCTCGATGCCGATCTTCTTGAAGCCGGCCTTGATGATCTGGAAAGCGCGGTCGCCGGTGCCTTGCTCCTCGGTCGGGAAGATCACCTCATAGGTCATCGGATGGCCGTTGGCCTCGCGCAGGCCCGATGAGCCCATCTTGTAGCCCGCTTCGTCGAGGAGCTTGTTGGCCTTCTCGATATCGAAGGGCAGCGGCTTGATATCGGTGTCGTGGAAGCCTGAGGCCGGCGCCACGATTGTCGAGCCCGGCGAAGCGAGGCCGAGCCACACGATCTTGACGATCGCCTCGCGGTCGATGGCGTATTCGAGCGCCTCGCGGACTTTGGGATCGAGCAGTTCCTTGTTGTTGGCCTTTTCGGGATTGGTGTTGACGATGAGTGTCTTCATGCCGACACCCGGTCCCGAGACCACCGTCAGGCCCGCCTTCTTCAGCGCTTCGACGGCGGTTGGCGGCGTATGCTCGCCGATCATGTCGAGCTTGCCGGTGGTGAGCGCGGTCACCATGGCATCGTCGTTGGCGAAGAATTGCAGACCGAAACCGTCGATATTGGGCTTCTTCTCGCCCCACCAGTTGGGGTTTGCGGCGAAGATCGCCAGCTGGTCCTTCTCATGCTTGTCGAGCTTGAAGGGGCCGCCGGAAATGACGGGCGCTTCGTTCGGGAAGATGGTGAGCTGCTCGCCCTGGCCTTCGGTCAAGGGCGCCCAGACATGCTCGGGCAGAACGGGCAGGGCCTGTAGCTGGGTCAGCACATTGGCGACCGGCTGCTCATAAGTGAGCACCAGAGTATTGTCGTCCTTGGCGGTGGCGTCCTTCATATGCGCCACCCAGCCGGCGAGCTTGCCGGTGGGGCCGTCCTTGAACTTGATGAGCATGTTGAAGGTGAAGGCGGCATCCTTGGCGGTGAGCGGTGTGTCGTCCGACCATTTGGCGCCGGGAACGGTGTGGAAGGTCCACACTTTGCCGTCTGCCGAGGTCTCCCATTTGGTGGCGAAGGAGGGGACGATCTCGAGCTTGCCGTTATATTCGGTCAGATGCGGATAGTTGTATTGATACATGACCGAGCTGTAGTCGGAATCGGACACGAAGGGATTGAGCGAGTCGATCGCTTGCGTGGTGCCGATGCGCAGGATCTCGGCGGCCTGCGCCGCTGGCGCCATGGGATGAAGCGTCAGCGCGCTCGCCAGCAACGCGGCGGCGGCAAAAGCGCGGATAGTCCGGGTCAATTTCATCAGGGGTCTCCTCGAAAGGGCAAGATTTCTTGGCAAAGGGCCTTGCCTCGAATTCAACGTACTGAGTATAATGAGTTGATGTCAAGGCGGTAGAAGCCCGGAGGGCGGACGGTTTGCGCGGAGCTGGTTATGTCTGGAAGCGAGTGGCCTTCGCCATCGCCACGGTTTATGTCGCCCTTACCTTGAACTTCATCCTGTTCCGGGTTCTGCCCGGCAGTCCGGTCAGCCAGATCTCGCGCGTGCCCAATGCCTCGCCCGAGATGAAGAAGATCCTCACCCAGCAATTCGGCCTCGACCGCCCGCTCTGGGAACAATATCTGCTCTATCTGCGTGAGGCGCTGCACGGCAATTTCGGCATCTCCTACACCAATCGCCAGCCGGTCCTCGACAATCTGGTCCAGGCTTTCGCCAATACCATTCCGATGGTGGCGGCCGGCACCATCCTGGCGATCATGCTGGGGCTGACGGTCGGCGTGGTCTCGGCGGTCAGGCGCGGCAGCGCCACCGATCACCTCAGCACCAACATCGCCGTGCTCTTTTATGCATTCCCGACACAGTTCATGGGCATGATGCTGCTGATCGGCTTTGCCGGTGTCCTGCCCTCCGCCGGCATGAGCGATCCCTTCGCGCTCGACGCAACGGCCTGGGAAGCACTGCTCGACCGGCTGAAGCACATGATTCTGCCCGTCACCGCGCTGATGCTGACGCTTTATGCCGAGAACGCCCTCATCGTCCGATCGGCCATTCTCGAGACCTTGGGCGAGGATCATATCCTCACCGCGCGCGCCAAGGGTGTGCCGCGCCACCGGATCATCCGCCACTATGCGCTGCGCAACGCCATGCTGCCGATCGTGACCATGGTGGCGATGTCGCTCGGCGCCATCGTCACCGGTTCGATTCTGATCGAAGTGATCTTCTCGTGGCCCGGCATCGGGCGCGCCCTCTACACGGCGGTGCTGAAGCGCGATTATCCGATGCTGCAGGGCGGCTTCCTGTTCATCACCATCGTGGTGATCACCTTCAATCTCATCGCCGATCTTCTTTATTACAAGCTCGATCCGCGGATCACCACATGAGCACGACCACCGTGAATCAGGCTCCCGACAGCCAAAGCCCCTATGGCTTCTGGCCGACTTTGCGCGGCGTGCTGCAGCAGAAGACGGCGCTGGCCGGTCTCGTCATCGTCGCCTTCTTCGTCATTATCGCGCTCATCTCGCCCTGGATCGAGCCTTACAGCATCAGCGAGGCGAGCTGCGGTGTCTTCGAAGCACCGTCCCGGGCGCACTGGCTCGGCTGCGACGATGGCGGCGTCGACATGCTGAGCCTCGTCCTGCGCGGCGGCCGCATCTCGATGATCGTCGGTGCCGTCGCCACCTTGATCGCCATCGGCATTGGCGCCACGATCGGCGTGCTCTCCGGCTATTTCGGCGGCTGGGTCGACACGCTGCTGATGCGCATCACCGACTACTTCCTGGTGGTGCCGCAGATCGTGCTGATGATCGCCATCGCGGCAGTCTGGGGCCCGAGCCTCTCACATGTCATCATCGTCATCGGCGCCTTGATGTGGACGGGCACCGCGCGCCTCATCCGCGCCCAGGTCAAGAGCTTGCGCGAGCGTGTCTATGTCAAGCGCGTCGAGGCCGTGGGGGCAGGGCATGCCCATATCATCTTCAATCACATCATCCCGCAGATCGGGCCCTTGCTCGTCGCCAATACGGTGCTCGCCATTACCGTCGCCATCTTCAACGAAACGGCGTTGGCCTTCCTCGGTCTGTCCGATCCGACCGCGGTGACCTGGGGCACGATCATGGAGCACGCCTTCGACCGTGCCGCGGTGTCGAGCGGCGCCTGGTGGGCTATCGTGCCGGCAGGGTTGTCCGTCGCCTTCCTGATCATGGGCTGCTACATGCTGGGCCGTTCCATCGAGGATGCACTCAATCCGCGCCTCAAGGTCTCCTATCTCTCCACGCATTTCTGGCGGCTGCGTCCCTTGGTCGGCCGGGGACCGGACGCACTATGACCCGCAAGCCCATTCTTGCTTTCGAAGATCTGAATGTCTGGTTCGGTGTTCGCCCGGACAATCCCGGCTTCCATGTGGTGAAGGGCGTCAATATTGCTCTGAAGCCCGGCGAGCGCTTCGGCCTCGTCGGTGAATCGGGATCGGGCAAGACGACGACCATCATGGCCGCCATGGGGCTTCTGCCGTCATCGGCGGAAGTCTCGGGCCGTGTCCTGCTCGAGGGGCGGGATATCCTGCGGGACGGCGAAAAGAGCGTCGCGCCGCATCGCTGGAAGGACATCGCCATGGTTTTCCAGGGCGCCATGAGCGCCTTCAATCCGGTGAAGACGGTGGGCTGGCAGATCGCCGAGGCGCTCGACGTGCATAATGTGGCGCGCGGTGCCGCGGCCGGGCGCCGGGTCGGCGAACTCCTGGAGCTGGTCGGCATCTCCGCGGCGCAAAGTGCGCGTTTCCCGCATGAATTTTCGGGCGGCATGCGCCAGCGCGCGATGATCGCCATGGCGCTCGCTTGCGAGCCGAAGGTGCTGCTCGCCGACGAGCCGACGACGGCGCTCGATGTCATGGTGCAGGACCAGGTGCTGAAGCTCCTGGTGCGGCTCAGCCAGGATCTCAATCTCGCGCTGATCCTGGTCACCCATGACCTGGCGATCGTGGCACAGAACTGTCATCGCGCCGCGGTGATGCTGGGCGGCGAGATCGTCGAGGAGGGCAGCGTCAGCGATCTCTATCACCGTCCCCAGCACGATTATACGCGCAAGCTGTTCGAGGCGACGCCCGATGTCTTCGCCGTCGCGCGCAAGCCGGAAAAGCCCGAGGCAAAGCGGACGCCGGCGCCTCTGCTCCAGGTGAGCGGTCTCAAAGTGTCCTATCCGCGCCCGCGCAGTATCGGCGAGGTGTTGCGGCGCGAAAGGCCTGAGGCGCCGCTTGTCGTCAACGACATCTCGCTCAAAATCGACCGCGGCGAGATGGTGGCGCTGGTCGGCCAGTCGGGCTCAGGCAAGACCACCGCGATGCAAGCCATTCTGGGCATGGTGAAGTCGCGAGGCGGCACGATCACGCTCAATGGCCGCGACGTGACGGGCCTCGGCATGCGTGACTGGCGGCCGCTGCGCCGTCAGATCCAGATGATCTATCAGGACCCTTACGAGTCGCTCGATCTGCGCTTCCGCGTCCGCGACACCGTCGCGGAGCCCTTGCGCATCCATCGCATCGCCGCCACGGCACAGGAGCGCGAGGCGCTGGTGGTGGAGGCGCTGGAGCGGGTGGGGCTGACTCCGGCGGTACGCTATCTCGGCCGCTTCCCGCATGAATTGTCGGGCGGCCAGCGCCAGCGTGTCGCCATCGCCGCCAGCATCGTGCTCAAGCCCGAATTGCTGCTCGCCGACGAGCCGGTGTCGATGCTCGACGTTTCGGTCCGCGCCGGCGTGCTGCATCTCCTGGACGAACTACGCCGCGACGCGCGCATGGGAATCCTGATGATCACCCATGATCTGTCGACCGCCGCGAACTATGCCGACCGGATCGCCGTGATGCATCAGGGCCGCATCGTCGAGCAGGGGCCGGCGCATCAGGTGATCCATGCGCCCGAGGCCGAATACACCAAGGCGTTGCTCGCGAGTATTCCAAATCCCGATCCGGACCGGAGATTAGCGCTTCGAGCCTGATCCGGCCTTGCTGCCGCTATGGAGCGGCAGCACCACCCATTCCTTGATGTCGGCGGGCTGCAGCAGGCGCCGGCTGCCGGAGCCAGAGGTGTAGAAGACGAAATCGGAGGCGCGGTAGGTCTGCTGATAGCAGTCGAAGGCGACGCCGGTGGCGGTGAAGCTGACGCCGCGGACGCGCACCACCTGGTCGCGCGCGCCGAGGCCCAGCGCCTCGCGCTCATTCGCCGCCGGCTTGTCCACTTCGAGCGACTGCTCGGCATAGTCGTCCTTGAGGCCAAAGCGCTCGGCGAGCAGGCGGTAAAGCGAGTCGCCCGCCGCCAGCTCCTTCTCATCGAGCGCCGGCACGATGCTGAGCGGCAGCACCGCCTGTTCGAGGATCGCGGGCGCGCCGCCGAGGCTGCGGCGGCGGATGATCTCCCAGACCGGCTGGCCGGTTTCGATCGACAGAGCCTTGGCGATCTCCGGGCTCGGCAGCCCGATATTGATGCTGAGCACTTCGGTGGTGAGTTGCGGGCCCTTGCCGGAGGGGGTGAGGGTTTCGAGCAGGCGGCCGGAGCGGTTGGGCTCGCTGACGATGCGGTCGCGGGCGACGAAAGTGCCGATGCCTTGATGGCGCTGGATCTTGCCGGCATGTTCGAGCTTGTCGAGCGCATGGCGCACCGAGATCAGGCTGACCTTGGTGAGGCTCGCGATTTCGGTCGAGCTCGGCAGCTTGTCGCCGCTCGCGAGGCCCTTGGACGCGATATAGTCCAGCACCCAGTCATAGACGGCCTGATAGCGCAGCTTGCGCTCGCCATCCCCCGTCGTACCACTCGTCTTGTGCTTCTGCGCCACGCGCCCGCTCCCGAGAACCAGACAATATGCTGGGTATATTATGTACCCGGCTCGGGTGCCTTATACCAGCCGTGGCGCTGGCAGACTAGTTGAACTGCTCGGGCAGGTGGTCCGACTTGACCAGATCCTGGAACTTGGTCAGCGAGGCGTCGAACTGCAGCTCGACGATGCCGGTGGGGCCATGGCGCTGCTTGGCGATGATGACCTCGGCGACGCCGGTGACCCGGTTCATCGTCTCCTGCCACTCGAAATGCTCGGGCGTATTGGGGCGGGGCTCGGTGCGGCCGAGATAATATTCTTCGCGATAGATGAACAGCACCACGTCGGCGTCCTGCTCGATCGAGCCGGACTCACGCAAGTCGGAGAGCTGCGGGCGCTTGTCGTCGCGGTTCTCCACCTGACGCGACAGCTGCGACAGCGCGATGATCGGCACTTTGAGCTCCTTGGCCAGCGCCTTGAGACCGACGGTGATTTCGGTGACTTCCTGGACGCGGCCTTCGGAGGCTTTCTTGGCCGAGCCGGCGAGGAGCTGGAGATAGTCGACGATTAGAAGTCCCAGGCCACGCTGACGCTTCAAGCGCCTGGCGCGCGCCGCAACCTGCGCAATGGTGAGGCCGCCGGTCGCGTCGATATAAAGCGGCAGCGCCGACAATTCACGCGACACTTCGACGATGCGGTGGAACTCGTCCTCGGTGATTTTGCCGCGGCGGATACGCTCGGATGAGATGGCCGACTGCTCGGCGATGATACGTGTCGCCAACTGCTCTTGCGACATTTCGAGCGAGAAGAATCCGACGACGCCGCCATCGAGAATACGTACCGAGCCGTCCGGCTGATGGTCGGCCTTGTAGTTCTTGGCGACATAATAGGCGATGTTGGTGGCGAGCGAGGTCTTGCCCATGGCCGGGCGGGCGGCGAGGATAATCAAGTCCGATGATTGCAGGCCGCCCATCTTCTCGTCGAGATCGCGCAGGCCCGCCGAAATGCCGGACAGGCCGCCGTCGCGCTGATAGGCGCTGGCCGCCATGTCGACGGCTTCGGTGAGGGCGCGTCCGAAGAGCTGGAATCCCTGGCCATATTTGCCGGTCTCGGCGATCTCATAGAGGCTCTGCTCGGCCGTCTCGATGAGATCCTTCGCGGTCAGGTCGACCGGCGTGTCGAAGGAGTTGTTGACGATCTCCGAGCCGATGTCGATGAGCTTGCGCCGCTGCGCCAGCTCATAGATGGCGCGGCCATATTCTTCGGCATTGATGATGGTCGTCGCCGCGGCGGCGAGACGCGCGAGATAGGCCGGCCCGCCGATTTCCTTCAGCGTCTCGTCACGCTCGAAATAAGTCTTGAGCGTCACCGGCGAGGCGAGCTTGCCGGCTCGGATCAAGGTGGAGGCCGCTTCGAAGATACGCGCATGCACGGGCTCGAAGAAATGCGACGGATCGAGGAAGGCGGTAACGCGGTCGCAGGCCTCGTTATTGACCAGGATCGCGCCCAGCAGCGCTTGTTCCGCCTCGAGATTATGGGGCGGCGAGCGGTAGGAGTCGGTTTCCTGTTCGGGTTCGATCACCCGGGCGGTGTTCTGTGCGTTCATGGGTCTGTGATAGCGATTGCCAGCATAAAAAGGCGAATCTGTTGATGATTATGCGCGCTATCCACAGGCAGGGGAATCGATGATTTTCAAATCAAAGTGATTCGGCCGCTATCTCCTTTTGCAATCACGACAAAACAGCCCTCAGGCCTGCCGTGGCGGATCACGGTCTCAGCAATAGGGCCACAAACCTTGGCGAATCGATGTTGACGGAACCTGAGTCCAAGCCGCGAGGCTCGTGATCCACTTCTTAGTCGGCGGACTTGCGAAGCGCGGCAAGGACCGTGTCGAAAGTCTTTATGCGATCGGCGAAAATGTCGTCATATTGCTTTTCACCGGCTGCCCGGTGGAGTTCCCAGGCTGTCTGCACCGCTTTCCGGCCGCTTTCGACGACCGACTTGTTTCGGCTGCGATATCCCAGCAGAAGTTTCGCCATGCCGATATCAGCCTGGGTGGCAGCCCATTTCAGAGGCGCACGATCTCGCGTCCGAACGGTGAGCGATGCCTCATAGGCCTCGACAGACTCTGCAAGCAGGACTGTGCCGCCGAAACGCGCCCCGAGCGTCTGAAGCGCCATGCCCAGATTGTTTTGGGCCATAGCCCACTCATCCGGCGCGTGTTCGTATGTCCATTCGGACAGGGCCGCTTCAAAGGCCACCACCGCCAGCATGCTGGCGATCATGCTGTCCTGCTGCTGTCCGAGTGTCCATAGAGCGAGGCCGAGATCATTCTGCGCTTCCGCCCAGTCCAGGGGCACGCGGCGGCGCTCCAATTCGTTCAGCGCCGCGCGTGTGGAAATGATCGCCAGCCGAAGCGGCACCGCGTCACCCTGAAGCTCGCCAAGCGCGCGCAGGGCACTGCCAAGATCAGTTTGCGTATTGGCCCATTGCAGTGGCGATCTTTCGCGGGTTCTCTCGGTGAGCGCGGCATTGTAAGCCGCGATGGCCCTAAGCAGCAGGTTCGCGTCGTGCTTCCGATAGCCAAGAGTGGCGAGGGCCTGGCCGAGATTATTCTGGAGCATGGCCCATTGCGAAGGGGCGGTTCCACGGGTCGTCACGGTGAGCGCGGCCTCATAGGCGGAAATCGCCTTCAGAACGGTAT
This sequence comes from Taklimakanibacter albus, assembly GCF_016595235.1. Taxonomy (GTDB): domain Bacteria; phylum Pseudomonadota; class Alphaproteobacteria; order Rhizobiales; family Aestuariivirgaceae; genus Taklimakanibacter; species Taklimakanibacter albus. Next base: position 393,162 of record NZ_JAENHL010000006.1, read on the forward strand.
CGTCGCTTGCTTCCAGGCGATCGCGGCTCAGGAGCGCCGCAGCCAGGCTGTTCTGAGCCGAAGCCCAGAGGAGAGGATACCGATCGCGTGGCCACTCGGCGAGCACCGCTTCGAAGGCCGTCTCGGCCTGGCGCAGATGGGAGATGTCGCTTTTGCGCTCACCCAGCAATGTCATGGCAATGCCGAGGTTGTACTGAGTTTCGGCCCAGTCGAATGGCATGCTCTCGCGCTTTCGGACGGAGAGGGCCGTCTCATAGGCGCTGATTGCCCGGATGAGGGGGGCTGTGTCGCCGTCGCGATCAGCCAGACGCTTGAGAGCATTGCCGAGGTTGTTCTGAGCGGCGGACCAGTGGCGCCGGGACGAATCCTTCTGCAGCTCGGGCAATGCTGTTTCATAGGCGGCGACAGACCTGACGAGCAGGTTGCGATCGCCGTCCAATTTGCTGAGTGACTGAAGAGCATTGCCGAGATTGACTTGCGCTACCGCCCATTCGTTCGCCAGGTTTCTCCGGCTCAGGATCGCAAGTGCGGTCTCGAGCCCCTTGACGGCCTTGGCAAGCATCGCGGCATCGCCTCTGCGATCCCCGAGCGCCGTCAGCGATACGCTGAGATCGACCTGAAGCAATGCCCAGGGCGCCGAATATTCGACCTTCGGACCGGCGCCCAAGGCCTCATAGACTGAAATGGCCCTTTCCAATGCTTGATTGTCTCCGGCGAATTCTCCGTATTGCGACAGCGCGGCAATCTGTTCGATCCGGTAGAGGAACGCATGTCTGTCGTCCCGGCCTGTCAGTTGTTCGAAGGCCTTCTCGTATTTCTGCGAAGCCAGAAGATAGTCGAAGGCGAGGATCGCCGTCGCGGCTTCCTCGGCATAGGTCGAGGCGATTTCGGTCCGGTCGGCCATTACTTCCGCCTCGCGTCGATCAAGCGTCGTGTCGAGCTCATCGGCGCGTGCGCTGGCCTTGGCGCGATAGTCCTTGGCGAGTGCTATGGCGCCTTCGGCCTGGGCCCGGTCCGCCAATCCTGCAAGGCGGTTGAGCTCGGGATCCTTGCGCAGGGAGACGACCTTTTCCGCCAGAAGCTTCTTGAGCGCCTCGGCACCGCTGCGCAGTTGCGCGTCGATCTCCCCAGGCCCCTTCGTCGTGTCTACCTGCAATTCGCGCAGCATGCCGTAAAGTGGATCGAGTGGCAGCGACATGTCTCTGGCGAGTCCCTCGACGGACGCCCGCATGTCTTGCGGCGTCGCGGCAATGGAGAGCAGGAGCTTGCGCCTCTCGCCGACAAGCAGCGCGTCGTCGGAAGTAAGCTCCAGTGGCTTCCCGCCGAAACTCAAGAAGCGCCGCAGGCTGGCATTGACCCAGGGCCGCTGCCGCGTTCCCGTGGTGAGATAGACCTCCTCGGTGACCAGGGTCATCATCTGGGCGAAGTCATAGCCCTGATTGGCGCCAAGATGCTTGAGGAGGGCGGCGGCATAGGGGCTGCTGGCGCCTTCGGTACCGTCGAGCGCGACCTGGCCCGGCTCAGCCGCGAAGCCGATCACCTCGCCGATATTGTCCGGCAAAGATTGGGCGGACTCCACGATCACGGCGCCGCGCGGCGCTCCCAGACCGGCGGCGGCAATGGGCATGCCGGCAGAATGCCCATCGCGTCTGACCAGCGCTTCCCGGGGATAGGGATTGGACCGGCAGGCATCGAGCAGAAGAATTGTGATCCGGGCTTTATTGCGCAGCTGTTCCAGAACCGCTTGCAGCGAGATGAGACGGCTGTCGGCGGCGGCGAGCGAGGCCTCGTCGGCATCGATCGGGAGCAAATAGTTGGTACCGCCCGCTTCGATGCCATGGCCGGAATAATAAACCAGCGCCACATCGGCGCCGCCGGCATCCTCGATGAACGCCTCGATCGACCGGGCGAGCTTCCGGCCGTTCTCATTGGTGGCGAGCTCCGTCTCGAAGCCAAGCCGGGCAAGGAGGTCTTCGATCTCACGGGCGTCACGTTCGGGATTGGGCAGGGCCGGGAGTTTTTCATAGGCCGATTGGCCGATTACCAGCGCCACCCCCTTCAGCGGCCCGTTCTCCTGTGCAACGGCAATCCCGGTAGAAAACGACGTAGACAGCAGTGCCCACAGCACAGCTGCCGCAGTCCGGAGCACCACGCCGGCGAATTTTCGCATACATATATCCTAGCGAAAACTTTGGGCCGGTCGATGGCGAAATTGCGCCTGGTTAAGGCCCAGAATCAGGGCCAGTCATTCGTCGCGCATGTCCGATATAGGTGATCGCGGTGGTCGGCAAAGCGCCGAAAGTGAGATCGAAGCGCCGGTTGAGGCCACTCGGCCCGAATCCGACGAGCGGTGCGACGGTGAATTGGCGTTGCTCTAGTCGCGCTTTCAACTCGGCGGGCGCGATGAACAGAGCTGGATCATGTGTTCCCTTAGGCAGGAGCCGAAGCACGTTTTCTCCGAAAGTGACCACGACCACCTTTGCCAGCCAGGTGCGGTTGATCGTGTCGAACAGGAACAGGCCGTCCGGCTTCAGCACGCGCCGGACTTCGTCGAGGACGGCGTCGAGATCGCGCACATGCTCGAGCACATCGACACAGAGCACGATATCCACCGAGCTCTCGGCGACCGGCAGGCTTTCGCCCGCGCCGATGCGGTAGTCAATGACGAGGCCCGTGGCCTCGGCATGAGTCTGGGCGATGGCGATAGCCGGTTGGGAAGGATCGACACCGACGACCTGGGCGCCGCGCTGCGCCAGGGCTTCCGACATGAAGCCGCCGCCGCAGCCGAGATCGAGCACCGTCTTGCCGCGCCAGTCGCCGACGACCGGAGTGAAATAGGCTAGCCGCGCCGGCACCATGTTCTGCAACAGGCGCAGCCAGCGCGTCTCGCCCGTCCACCAGCTTTCCGCATGAGTGTCGTAGATCGAGAGATCGTTGCGCTGAGGAGCTTGCTTCATCTTCGTCCAGGGAAGCCAGTATGGCACGTGCTTCCGATAGGCTGCAAATTCATCGCCGAACCGCGCCCGGAAGCGCCTCTCCTTGAACAACGGCCCGATGACGCAATAGAGCGTAAGTATACTGGCGATGGTGAGCTGATCGGGTGTCCAGGTCGGCACCGTCCATAGTGTGGCGGCGAAGGCGACATAGATGGGCTGCCGGCAATAACGGAACAGGCCCGTTCGCGGCATGGGCGGGTAGGTGACCTTGATGCCTTTTGCGACAGAGCGCCAGCCGAGCAGGCCGACCTGCAGGGCCAGTCCGGCATCGCTGATGGCTTTGAGCAGGCCGAGCCATGCCAGCGCATAGGCCGAACAGAGGATGGCGAGCAGGGGACCTTCGGCTTGCCACCAGATCGTGCCCGAAGGAGACCACAAGAGGAAGAGCGCCAGGACCTGGAGCGAGGCGATGGCGGCATAGGTCGTCGTCGCAAGGTCCGCCCCTAGCCCCGATGGCGCCAGATGCCGCAGCACTCCATTGCCGGCGCGCGTCAGCAGCAGCGAATGGGCAAGCGGGAACTGGAGGAGCAGGAGTCCATTCCCGATCATGTGCCACGGTTCAATCAGCGCTCCGAAGGATCGGCTCATGCCGAAGAACATCATGACGATCATCGCCGCGACAGCCATGATGAACAGGCTGTGGCACAGCACTCCATAGCCAACCGCGATGGCGATACGGCGCGCAGATGGATTGATGATCATTCCCCCAATACGTCTGGGATCGCAGGCACTATTCCGGTGTATCAGAAAGGATTTTCGGAAAGTGAGTGACTCTAGCGCGGGACGCGGAAAAGTGACTAACGGTTTTTCGCGGGAATCCTGCGCTTATATACCTGCTCTAATGCCACTCATTCGTCGGGAATATCAGCGAGTTCTTGATCAGCACGCCGGGCGGCAGGCGCAATTGCAGCATGACCACCTCGGCCACGTCGTCGGCCGTCACCATGCCTTTGCGGCTGTCGGAGCCGGCGGGATGGAGATCGACATTGAGAATGTCCCAGAAGGGCGTGTCGACGCTGCCCGGGCAAACCGTCGAGACGCGGATGCCGCGCGAGACCATTTCGCGCCCCAGGCACTCCATGAAACCCATCACCGCCCATTTGCTGGCGCAATAGCCCGACCAGTCGGGATAGCCGGTGACGCCGGCCGAGGAGGCGATGGCGACGATGTCGCCGCGCCCTTGCGCCAGCATCGGCTTCAGCGCCGCCTTCACGCTGTGCGCGGTGCCGAGATAATTGACCTCCATCATCGCCCGCCAGTCTTCCGGATCCGACGTCTCGACCGGTCCGATCGTGCCGATGCCGGCATTGGCGATGAGGATGTCGAGCCGGCCGAGGCGCGCGACCGTGTCCTCCACTATGCTTTGCGTCGCCTTGAAATCGCAGACATCGAGACGGCGGAAGAAAGCCTTGCCCTGGGCGGCCTCGATCTCGCGTACCACCGCCGTGCCTTGCGCCTCATTACGTCCCAGCACGCCGACGATCGCCCCATCCTTTGCGAGCTTGTGCGCGATGGCACGGCCGATGCCTCGCGTGGCGCCGGTCACCAGAGCGATGCGGCCGGCGAGAGGGCGTTCATCAGTCATTGTGTTCCCTTTCCAAGAGAGGCGAGCGCCGCTGCCGCGACCTTGAGGCCGGCCAGGGCATCCTGCGCGGTGACGATGCTGGGCCGCGTGCCGGTGCGTAGGCAGCTGACGAAATAGGAGTCTTCGTTGAAGAGCGAATCGTCCGGCCCGAATTCGGCGAGATCGATATGGCGGGGCGTGTCGCCATACTGGCGGATATGGGCGCCGGTCTCGAAATCGATGCCGCCGCGCTCGCCGACGATCTCGATGCGGTCAGGCGCCGCTTCACCCGGATATGTCCAGGAGGTCGCGAGCTGCCATACCGCGCCGTGATCGCCCCGCGCAGTCACCAGGGTCTGCGAGCGCTGCGCGCCTTCGGGACTTCGCCAAGCCCGGACCTCACTCGCCGAGCCGCCTGTCATCCACACGGCGAGATCGATGTCGTGGATCATCGTCATCATGATGGGATCGATGTCAGGGTAACGCACCGCATGGCTGTCGTCGCGATGGCGCCGGGCATAGAGCGAGAGCACGCGGCCGATCTCGCCCGACTTGATGATATCGGCGATGCGGCGATGCGGGGAAGAGAAGCGCAGCACATGGCCGGGCAGCACGAAGCCGGGTCCCTTTGCGTCGGCCTCGACGAGCATCTGCGCTTCGGCGGCCGTCATGGCCATCGGCTTTTCGACCAGCGCCGGAATGCCGAGCGCCAGAGCGCCGAGCGCCAGGGGCACATGCGTCTGGCCGGGTGAAGCGATGATGACGCCGTCAGGCCGGTGCTTTTCCAGCAAGGGCAGAATGTCGGCCCCCCGATGCAACACGCCATGCCGGTCGGCGGCGGTCTTTGCCGCGACTTCATTGCGGTCGGCGATGGCCACCACCTCCACATCCGGAATACGGTCGATGACGCCCAGATGTTCCTGGCCGAAGAGACCGGCGCCGGCGAGAGCGAGTCTCACCACCATCACACGGTTCCTTCGGGACCGGCGCCGCAGACCAGCGCGCAGACATGTTTGGCGCCGGCGAGCTGCGGCAGGTTCTTGCGCAAGGCGGCGATGGAGGCCGCGCCCGAAAGATCGGCGGCGATGCCCATTTCGAACCAGAGGAAGCGCGAGGCTTCGGCCATTTCCTCGTCGGAGACGAGGACGATGTCGTCGACCGTGTCGCGCACCGTCTCATAGATGCGCTCATCGGTGCGCCGGCAAGTCATGGTCGGCACCCGCGAGGTGACTTCGGCCAAGGTGACCACATGGCCGGCATCGATACTGGCCCTGAGGGTGGGCGATCCGACAGGCTCGATGCCGATGATGCGGATGTCGGGGCGTCGCGCCTTGAGCACTGTGCCGAGGCCCGAGATCAGGCCACCGCCGCCGATGGCGATGAGGATCGCATCGATGTCGGAGAGGTCGTCGAGGATTTCGAGGCCGAGCGTGCCTTGCCCCGCGACGACGAGCGGGTCGGCGAAGGGATGGAAATAGGCGGCCCCCGTTTTCTTCGCATAGTCATGCGCCGCCTGGTTGGACTGGCTCCATTCGTCGCCGACGATCTCGACCTTGGCGTTCCAGGCCTTCATCTTGACGACCTTGGCGGGCGAGACATTGGACGGCACGAAGATCGTTGCCGGCACCTTGGCGGCGAAGGCGGTGCGCGCCACCGCCAGCCCGTGATTGCCGCCGGATGCGGTGGTGATGCCGGCCTTGATCTCGTCCTTGGCAGCGCCGAGCAGACGGTTCATGGCGCCGCGCGCCTTGAACGAGCCCGTCACCTGCAGGCATTCGAGCTTGAGCGTCACTTTCGGCTGGTGCGGAATGGCGGCCTGGAGCTGGTCCAGCGCCATGATCGGCGTACGCCTGATATGGGGAGCGATGCGCGAACGCGCCGCTTCGATGTCACGGATCGTGATTATGACAGGTCTCCTTCATAAAGTGAGGCGACGACGAGGCAGCAATTGCCGGGCTTCACCCGGCCGGGCTGGCGGCGGGAATAAAGAATGCCGTCGGCGTGATAATGCAGCGTGTCGGGCGGCCGCGCCGGATCCCACAGGCAATGGATGCGGCCTGCCGCTTCGCCGGCTTTCACTTGCCGCCCATTGGCATGGAAGGGTTCGAAGACGCCATCCATCGTCGCATAGACATGTGCCTTGGTGCCGGCGAGGTCCAGGATGCGCCGGTCGCCCCTGGATTCCGGCTTCGTCGCCTGAGGCAGGACGCCCAGATGCGCCAGCACATTGCGCACGCCGCGGCGGCAGATGGCAAGCCCGTCGAGCGAGACGGTGCCGCCGCCACCCATCTCCGTGCCGACGGTGACGAGGCCGGCATGGCAGGCGGCCGCCGTCGCGGTGCGCGTATCGCCGTGATTGCTGATGACGACGGCGAGCGGCGCATCGAAAGCGAGCGCCGCGGCGGCATTGCGCCGGAACAGATCAGGATTATCGGTCGGCTCGACGATGGCGCTGGGCAGGATGTCGAGCGAGGAGCCGCCGGAATGGAGGTCGATGAAGGCATCGCCGCGCGGGAAGATCTCGCGCGCCATATAGGCCGAGATCTGTTGGGTGATGGTGCCCTTGGGATCGCCCGGGAAGGTGCGGTTGAAATTGAGCCCGTCGACGGGCGAGGTGCGCCTTCCGGCCATGACCGCATGCACATTGACCGCCGGCATCAGGATAAGGCGGCCCTGGATCTCCTTGGGATCGAGATCGCGGATTAATTCGCTGATGGTGATCGGACCTTCATATTCATCGCCGTGATTGCCGCCTTCGATGATCACCGTCGGCCCCTTGCCATGGGCGATGACACAAAGCGGAATTTGAGTGACGCCCCAGGCATCGTCATGCGGCGAATGCGGGATGCTGACGAAGCCGGTCTGCTTGCCCGGCCGGTCGAAGTCGATGGTGGTGAAGCCTGAGGCGCCGCTCATGATATCCTCTTTCTGATCGTCTCGATCGATTGCTTGAGCTTCCGCGCCTCGTCCGGCGTGAGCGCGCCGAATTCCATCTCGCAGTGGAATTCCTCCTGCGGCGCCAGCACCTGCACATGACCTTTGGCTTTTTCGGCGGTGTAGCCGTCGGGATCGGCGGTGGCGGGCAGCATGATGCCCACGGCATCCTGGTCGCCGCTGCGGGTGATCCAGCGCACCCCACGCTTGAGCTCGGACGGGCGATGGCTGACGAAATCGGCCGAGCCGTCGGGCAGAAGCTGCATCGTATGGGCCCAGCCGGCCTCATCGGTGCGGCAATCGAGCGAGAAGACCAGCTCGGGATTGATCGCTTCCTGGGGGCGGATCTGGCGGTGGCGGGCGGGGTCGGCGAGTGTCGCCTCGAGGAGCTTGCGGTAGTCGGGTGAGGGTGTGTAGCCGATCGGCAGATTGGTGCGCAGGCGCATGTGCTTGGGATCGTCCGGCACGGTGTCGATAAGCGTAGCATTGTCGATGGGTCGGAAATTGATGTGGCCCAGATACATCAGCTCCATCGGCGCGTGTTTGAGATTGCGCACGGTCAGCGAAACCTGGAGCCGGCCGCCCTTCACGCCCAGTCTGACGACAGGTTCGGCCAAATAATTATGCGTGAAGGCGACCCGGTGCCGATAGGATCCGGCGAGCGCCATGAAGGGACCGTTTTCGTCGGCGCCGATGACGAGATTCGCTTCCTGATAGATCGCATTGGGCAGCTCGCCATGCAGCGGATGTTTGTCGTCGGTTCCGGGATTGCCAATGGCGGTGACGCCGCAATGGATGAAAAAGGCGCCATAGTTCGCGAGATAGTCTTGCGTCGCCACCGGCTCGTCGAACATCGAGCCCATGGTGAGCCGGCGGCCGAAGAAGCTCGCATCCCAGATCTGCTGGCCATGAAAGGGCAGGAGGTCGATTTGTCCCGCCTCGTTGGCGAGCGTGAGGCCGGCGACACCGCTGCGATAGCGGAAGGCCGTGGCGGTCATGCCGCCGTGTCGCGCAACCACAGCGGGTGCGGGCGTGAAATGCTCGGGACGCAAGGGAATGATGACGGGATCAGAGGGCATGATGTGGCATCGATCTGTTGTGTTGATCCTCTAAATTCCGTCATCCCGACGAAAGTCGGGATCCATTGAATTCGTACTCGGCGGGCAGCGCTGCTCGCGTGGACAGGCTTTTGTGGGTCCCGGCTTTCGCCGGGATGACGGTTGAGGGAGTGCGCATCCGTCCTCTGAACTCTGATTGCGGGAAGCGGATCATGCCGTGTTCGGCTTGCGCCGCGCAAGGGTGTTGGGCTCAGCCCTGCAGCCCATGCGGGTAAGCAATGCCATGGCCGCCTTGTTGGCCTCGCGGAGCAGCTTGCGCTCATCGACGGTGACTAAACGGCCTTCCTGCAGCACCACCCGGCCATTGACGATGACCCAATGGACGGATTTCGAACGCGATGAATAAAAGAGATTGCGGATCATGTTGGTGGTCGGGATCAGTTCCGGCCGGTCGAGCGTGTGGATGACGAGATCGGCGCGTTTTCCCACTTCGAGCGAGCCGATGCGGCCTTCCATACCGACGGCGCGCGCGCCGGCGCGGGTCGCCATTTCGAGGCCGTCCTCGGCGATGAGATAGGTGCGGTCGCCATGCGCCTCGCGCGCTGTCAGGACGCTTAAGTTCGCCTGCCGCCAGAGATCGAAATCATTCGACCAGTTGGCCGAGTCGGAGCCGAGCGCGATATTGGCGCCGCGCCGCCAGAGCTCGGCATGCCGGCCATGAAAGCAGCCGCCATGGCCCCACATCATCGACGCGGCCGGCGCCCAGGCGATGCTGGTGCCTTTGCCGATAAGGGCTTCACATTCGGCATCGCTCAGATGATTGGCGTGACCGAATGTGACATTGCGGTCGAGAAAGCCGATCTTTTCGAGATGGAGCAGGGGATCGGTACCGAAACGTTTGTGATCGGCCTCGGTGTCGGCAGGGCTGTAGGACTGATGCAGGTTGAGGACGACGCCCGCCGCATCGGCGCGCTTCTTGGCTTCCATCATCAGTTCTTCGCTGGCGGTGCCGAGACCCAATATCGCGACATGGCCGGTGACGAGCGCTTCCGGGTCTTTGTTGCGGTGGAGCTCGCGGCCCATCATGGCGAGCGCTTCCTCGCGGGTCTTGGGCGCGCGCTTCAGCACCGGGCGTGCGCGCGCCTGCGCCGCGCAGGCGCTGCAGCCCGTCTCGACCATGCCCTGCGCGAAGCCTTGCGGCTGGTCCCAGATGAAGGCGTCGCCGATGATGGCGCGGATGCCGACATCCTCGGCCGCGCGCGCTGCGACGGCGGGCGTGAGCACGGTGCCCGCTTCGAGGAAGCAGGTCGTGCCGTTGCGGATCATCTCCAGGGAGGCCAGCGCGACCGCCAGATACTCCTCCTCGTCATTCACCGTGTTGAAGAAGACGCTTTCGAACGTGTCGAAGGCATCCGTCTCGGGCATCTGATCGGGCAACGCGCCGCGGAAGAGCTGGAACGAGGCATGCAGATGGCATTCGACGAAGCCCGGATGGACGGGAGCACCGGCGGCATCGATGCTGCGGCTGGCGGTGAAGCGTCCGGCAATGTCGGCGTCGTCGCCCACCGCGACGATGCGGCCTTTGTCGATGGCGATGGCGCCATGTTCGAAAATGCGGGCGGCATCATCCATGGTGATTACATAAGCATGCCGGATCATCAACTCGACAGTCGGGCGAGGGGCTTGGGTCATGTATTTCTCCGGCCTATGAAATTGGAACCGATTACCAGGCAGACGAGCAGGAACAGCAGCATCGAGGCGAGCGCGTTGATGGAAGGGTCGACGCCGCGCCGCATCAGGCCCCAGACCAGCACCGGGACGGACTGCTCATTGCCGATATTGAACCAGGTGACGACGAACTCATCGAGCGACAAAGCGGCGGCGAGCAGGGCGGCGCCGACGATCGAGGGGCGGATCTGCGGGAAGGTGATATCGCGAAAGGTCTGGAAGGACGAGGCGCCGAGATCGCGGGCCGCTTCGAGGGTGGTGAAATCGAAGGTCTCGAGCCGGGCATTCATCGTCAGCACGACGAAGGGCAGGCTCACCAATACATGGCCGATGGCGGTGTTGCGCAGGCCCTGCGGCAGGCCAAGCCCATGGAACAGGACGGCGAGCGAGATGCCGATGACGAGGAGCGGCACGACCGCCGGCAGGAGGCTCGCGGCGAGGAGCGCCTGACGCAGACGCGGCTGCACCAGCTTCATCATGCCGAAGGCGAAGGCCGCGCCCATGAGTCCGGCCCCGATCGCCGCAATGGCGGCGAGGATCAGGCTGTTGGTAAGTGCCTTGGTGATGAGCGGATTGGCGAAGGCATTCTGATACCAGGCGAGCGTCAGGCCTTCGATGGGCATGGAAAGCCGGGGCGACGTGGTGAAGGAGAACAGCACGATCACCACGATCGGCGCATAGAGATAGAGAAGGACGAGGGTGAGGAAGCCGCGCGCCAGCAGGTTCGAGGAGAGAGCCTTCACCATGTCGTCACCCAGCGGATGAGGCGCATCACCACGAAATAGAGGGTGAGCACGATGCCGATGGTCACGAAGGCGAGGGCCGCGCCGAGCGGCCAGTTCGAGCCGATGCCGCGGAACTGATCGGCGATGACATTGCCGATGAGAAGGCTCTGGGTGCCGCCGACCAGGGTCGGGGTCACGAAATCACCGGCGGCAAGCAGGAAGGCGAAGGCGAAGGCGGTGCGCAAGCCCGGCAGCGCCATCGGCACCAGGATGGTGCGGATGAGGGTGTAAGCGGGGGCGCCGAGATCGCGCGCCGCCTCAAGATAATCGCGCGAGATATTCGACATCGCCGAATAGATCGGCAGCACCGCCAGCGGCAGCAGGAGGCCGGTGAGGGTGATGACGATGGCGAAATTGCTGTAGATCAGGAATTCGAGCGGCCGGTCGATGAGGCCCATCCATTGCAAGGTCGAGTTCAGGAGGCCCTGCTTGCCGAGAATGGTGCGCCAGGCATAGATGCGCACCAGATAGCCGCTGAACAGCGACAGCAGGATGAGCTGCAGAATGACCTGGCCGCGCGTCTCGAAGACGAAACGCATGACATAGGAGACGGCGAAAGCGAGTGGCACCACGATGGCCGCGGTGATGAAGCCGACGGTGATGGTGCGCAGGATCAGCACGCGATAGAGGCTGGAGGTGGCGATCTTTTCGTAATTGTCGAAAGTGAGATCGGGGATCAGCACGAAGCCGTTCGCCCGCCAGAAGCTCAAGACGAACAGCGCCAGCATCGGCACGGCGAAGAAGACGACGTAAAAGAGCGAAGCGGGCAGGAGCGGGCGCGCCACCACGCCCGCTTCTCCCCAGCGTCCGGTTGTGCCGGTCGTCGCGGTCATCCGCGGATCGAAACCTCAGGCGACCTTGAATTTCTGCCAGGCCTCGACCCAGGCGGCGGAGCCGACAATGTCGCCTTCCGGGTTCTGCGGCGGCACGACGATCTGGGTGCCGAGGATGCCGCCGCCGGGCTGGCGCACATTGTCATAGGGATAGATGTCGCGCACGCTGGCATCGATGAGATCGAAGGCCTTCTCCACCGTGCAGCCCGAGCCCAGCTCCTTGGCCAGCGCCGCATTGCTTTCGGGCAGCGTGATGAAGTCGATGAAGGCATAGGCATTGTCGACATTGGGCGCGTCGACGGCGAGGGCATAGGCGTCCGACCAGAAGAAGGTGCCGTCCTTGGCGGGCGAGCCCACCACCAGCTTGACGCCCTTGTCCTTGGCGATCAGCGTCTGATAGGCCCAGCCGCCAATGCCGAGCGAGGCGTCGCCGCGCACCATCACGTCGGCCATGTCGCCATGCGAGGCGCCGATGGTGACGACATTGGGCTTCACCTTGAGCATCGCCTCGACGACCTGCTCGAGCTCGGCGGCGGTCAGCCGGTTCGGCTCCTTCATGCCGAGCGACTTGGCGAAGAGCCAGATATTGCCGAAGGGATCGTCGAGGAGGACGAGCTCGCCCTTATATTTGGGATCGGCGAAGTCGGTGTATTTCTCTGGCATCGCGTCCCATTTCGCCGGATTGTAGACGCAAGGCTCGTCGCCCCAGATCATCGGGATGCCATAGGTCTTGCCGTCGCGGGTGAGCCACGGGGCGTCCTTGAAGGCGGGAAAGAGGCCTTGCGCGCTCGGGATGCGGGCCATGTCGAGCGGCTGGAACAATTCCGTATTGGCGGCGAGAATGGCACGCTGGAAATCCTTGTTGGGCGTGAGAATGTCCATCGAGCCGCGCCCGCCGGTATTGAAGCGGGTGAGCGCCTCGTCCGCCGCCGACTGGAAGGAGGCCTGCATCTGGATGTTGTTCTTGGCCAGGAACTCCTTGGCGACATTGCCACCATGCTCGCCGTCCCAGCCGAGGAAATTGAGCGGCCCGCCGAGCTTCTTTTCTTCCGCCATAGCGGGAGCTCCGAGCACCGTCAGCGTGGCGAGACCCGCCGCGCCCTGGATGAAGCGCCTGCGGCTGACGTCTTCATTGAGCTTCGATTCGAGGATGTGGCGCAGAAACTCCTTCATGGCGTCTTCTCCCTGTTTTGCCGCCTATGCGGCTTTGTCGTTATTCATTTACTTACTTGCAAGTAAGTATAGTGTCAACGGACTCGGAGGGCCGATGACGCGGGGGCGGCCGCTCACTTGCCGGCTAGCTTGTCTTCGATCTCGGTGATTTTCGCGGCCGCGGCTTGGGCGCGGGCGGCATTGCCGACGTGCACGAAAGCATCGCGGGCCTGCTTGAAAGAGGCGAGCGCGGCCTTGAGGGTGTCCTTGTCGGCGAGCCTCTCGCCCAGACGACGTTGCACCTCGCCGATCACCTGCTGCGTCTCCGCCCATTTTTGCGGATCGCTGTCGCGTGAGACGACGTCGAGCGTTGCCGTAAAAGCGGCGAGGGCCGCCTTCAGGCTATCCGTGCCCTTGTCGTGCAATTCCGCTTTGACGAAATAGGTCGCGCCGATGCTCAGCTGTATGGCGGCCCATTCGGATTTGAACTTGTCCTTGTCGTAGACCGTGAGGGCGGCGTGCCAGGCGGTCATGGCCTCATCATATTTGTCGAGCTGGCCGCGCAGCGCCAGATAGGCGAAGGCCTCACCGAGCCGGTTCTGCAGCGTGGCCCATTCCATTGGCTGGCGCTCCGCCGAATATTCGCTGAGCGCCGCGCGATAGGCGACGACAGCTTCCTCGATCTCCTTCACGCGCTTGAAGCGGGCACCGGCATCATAAAGGACATTGCCGAGGAGCGCCTGGGTGACGGCCCATTGCTGCGGCGCCTGCTCGCGGCCGGCGAGTTCCAATGCGCTTCTGTAGAAACCGGCGGCGCGTTGCAGCGCCTCCAGCGTGCCCTGGCGGGCGAGGAGATTCCCGGCATCGATCCTGTGGCGCCAGGCGAGCTCGATCTCGCCGCGCTGCACGGCCTGATCGGCGGCCTCCGAATGCTGCCGGATTTCCGGGCTGTCAGGCGTGGGCGCCGATTCCTGGGCCACGGCGCCGATGGTGCCAAGCAGGAAGAAAGCGAGAGCGGCTAATCTCATGGCTTGCTCGCCAGTGCTTGCTTGATGATTTCGATTTTCTTGTTGACGATATTGACCATGCCCCAGGCCATGAGGCCGCCTTTGCCATAGCCGATCTTGGCCTTCTCGAACTGGGCGAGGGAGGTTTCGAACGCCTTCTTGTCGGTACGCCGCGTACCGAAACCCCAATAGACGTCGCCGATACCGTTCTGAACCATTGCCCATTGCATCGGCGTCTCTTCGAGCGTGTAGACTTCCAGAGCGGCATTGAAGGCGATCAGCGCCGTCTCGTAACTCTCGGTGCCCTTCTCGAAATTGGCGATCATATTGAGCGAGTTGCCGATATTGAACTGTGCCTGCGCCCATTCGAGCGGGCCGTTTTCCTTGGTCAGGATGGTGAGAGCGGCGCGCTTCGCCGCGATCGACTCCTTGAGCTTTTCGACCCCGCCGCCGCCGAACCCGATGGATTCGAGCGCTGTGCCCATCATGCTCTGCGCCGTGGCCCATTGCATGGGCGTGCGTTCGACGGTGAGCTCGCTGAGGGCCAGCCGATAGGCTGCGACCGATTCATCCAATTTCGCCGGGTCATTGTTCAGCTTGCCTAATGTCTGCAGCACATTTCCCAGATTGAGCTGTGTTGTTGCCCAATCGAGCGGAGCATGTTCGCGGCTATAGACGCCGAATAGGTCTTTGTAGATGGCCATTGCCTCTTCAAGACGCTTGCCGTCCATGTTGCGCTGGCCCAGATGCTGCAGGGCGCTGGCGAGATTATTCTGCACCGCTGCCCAGTCGACCGGTGCCCGTTCGCGCGTGATCTCTCCTGTCGCCTCGCGGAATATCTTTGCAGCTTCCTCCAGTTCGGTCGTGCCGGCGACGCGGGTACCGATTTGTGTAAGCGCTCCTCCCAGGTTGGTCATGGTGGACCCCCACTGCAAAGGCACCTTATCGCGCGTGCGGACTTCGAGCGCGGCGCGGAAGGTGTTGACGGCCTCCTTCAGTATGGGGAGATCATTTTTGCGGGCACCCAGGACGTTGAGTGTGTTGCCCAGATTGTTCTGGAGTACGCCCCAGCGGTTGGACTCGGCATCGCGGCTGATCGCAGAGAGGCCAGCTCGATAGGCGGCAGCGGCCTCGACCAGGCGCGTGTCGCTACCTTCGCGCTCACCAAGTGTATATAGTGCGATGCCGAGATTGTTCTGCGAGTCCGACCAGTCGACCGGGGTTTTCTCGCGGCTCCTAACTTCGAGCACGGCGCGATAGGCAGCGACCGCTTCCTCAAGTTGCTTCGAATCGATCTGACGCTTCCCAAGATTCAGCAGCGCATTGCCGAGGTTGTTCTGCGTCGCCGCCCAGTTGACCGGATCAGACTGGCGGGTGAGCACGGCCAGAGAATCGCGGAAAATCTGCGCCGCCTGTTCGAGCTGATTTTTGTCGCCGGCCCGCTCGGCCAAATTGAGATAGGCAACGCCCATATTGTTACGGGTGATCGCCCAGTCGGCGTTCTTTTCACCCGCCGGAATGAAGGTGAGGATTTCCTCATATACGGCGATCGATTTCAGTAGCGCCGCGTTTTCGCCTTTCTGATAGCCATGCGAATTGAGCGCTTCGGCTTCGAGATTCTTGTAATTCCACTTGAGTTTTTCGTCCCACTTCTCGACCAGTGTGAAAGCCTTCGCATAGTCGCTTGCGGCGGCCATATAATCGAAAGCCAACGAAGCAGTTTCGGCGCGGCGCGCATAGATGGCTGCATCGGCGAGGCGCTTCTTCTTGACGGCTTCCTCCGCCGCATCTACGGCGCCCGCCGTGGCTTCGACGCGCTTCACGGCTTCATCGAGGAACTGCCGGGCCACGGTAATGGCGCCTTGCTCGATGGCACGGTCAGCGGCTGCGGCCATCTTCTTGATCTCGGGATCGTCGACATTGAGCGCCGCCCGCTCGGCCATCATCTTCTTGAGCGTCTCGGCTTGTCCTTCGAGGAGCTTTTCCAGTTCCTTGGGGTCCTTTGGAACATTGTCGATCCCCAGCGCGCGCAGGACACCATAAAGCGCACTCATCGGCACACCGCCCTTCTTGGCGATGCTTTCGACCTGCATGCGTTCGGGGGTCGGCAGATCGGCGATGGTGAGAAGCAGCTGCCGGCGCTCTCCATTGATGAGGCCTTCCTCGCCTTCGGGCTCATCGGGTGCGACGCCCAGATAGAGCATGCGGCGCAGGCTTTCATTCACCCAGGGACGCTGGCGCGTGTCGGTCGAGAGATAAACCTCTTCCGTCACCATGCGCATGACCGAGCCGAGCTCGGCGCCTTTCATCGCCGAGAGATGGCGGAGCAGGGCCGCCGCATAGGGGCTGTTGCCGCCAACGGCACCATCGAGCGCCGGGCGTCCGGGCTCGGCCGCGAAGCCGATCACGGTGCCGAGATTGTCGGTGGCGGCAGGGGCTTGCTCGACGACCGCGGCGCCACGCGGCGCGCCGAGGCCGCTGACGGTAACCGGCTGTGGCGGGCTGTCCGGCGTCGCCTTGAGCTGTGCCGTGGCCGGGAATGGATTGGTGCGGCACGCATCGACCAGCACGATCACCACCGGCACGATGGCTTTCAGCTTGTCGACCACCTGGCTGAGGGAGACGAGCTCTTCGCTGGCATTGCCGAGTGAGGCGTCATCGGCATTGACGGGCACGAGATAGTTCTCGCCGCCGGCCTCGATGCCGTGGCCTGAATAATACAGAAACGCGATATCGGCGCCCTCGGCGTCCTCGACGAAACGTTCGAGATCGCGCGACAGCTTGGACGCATCGCGGTCGGTCACGGCGCGCCCGTCGAAGCCCAGATCAGTCAGGAGCTTGGACATGTCGCGCGCGTCATTGGCGGGATTGGGAAGCGGCGTGATGTGGGTGTATTTCGACTGCCCGATCACCAAAGCGACGCCCTTCAGCGTCTTCGGCTCCTCGGCCTCAGCGGCGGTGCTGAGAATGACAGCAATGAAAAGAGCGAGAAACGCACCGATGGCCTGTCGTGTGTTCCAGGCCAGAGATAGAGGCATCATGCCGCCGACCGTCCTTGAGTATTACCCGAAGGGCTGTTTAGGCTTGCCCTTGCGGCAGGATCAAGGCCGAATTTGACCGCGCATCAAGGGACCGACGGACTACTCCGCCGGCACCGATTTGAGCCGCCGGCTCTTGCTGTCGATCGTCCGCAGACGCTCCTCTTCCGCGAGGACGTAGTTGCGCGTCATCGGCAGCGCATGCTGGTTGCGGGTGAACTGGATCTGGAAGTTGTTCATGCCCTGATAGCGGAAGGCGGTTTCCGACGCCGCCAGATAGAACTCCCACATGCGGCAGAAGCGTTCGTCATAGATCGCCTTGGCGCGGTGCCGGTTGGCGGCGAAACGCTTGCCCCATTCGCGCAGGGTCTCGGCGTAATGCAGCCTGAGGATCTCGATGTCGGTGACATAGAGGCCGTTCTTCTCGAGATGCGGCAACACTTCCGAAAGCGCCGGGATGTAGCCGCCCGGGAAGATATATTTCTTGATCCAGGCGCTGGTGGCGCCGGGGCCGTCGGAGCGGTTGATCGAATGCAGCACCGCCACGCCGTCATCCTTGAGGAGGGTGCGGCATTTCTGGAAGAATTCCTTGTAGTGGCCGACGCCGACATGCTCGAACATGCCGACCGAGACGATGCGGTCGAACTGCTCATCGAGATGGCGATAGTCGAGGAGCCGGAAGTCGACCGTGTTGGAGACGCTGCGCTGGCGCGCGCGCTCCATCGACATCTTGTGCTGCTCTTCCGAAAGCGTGACGCCGGTGACCTTGGCGCCGCAGGTCTCGGCGAGATAGAGGCCGAGACCGCCCCAGCCCGAGCCGATATCGAGCACCTTCATGCCGGGCTTGATATTGAGCTTGGCCGCCAGATGCCGCTTCTTGGCGAGCTGCGCGTCTTCGAGGGACGATTCCGGCGTCTCGAAATAGGCACAGGAATATTGCCGGTCACGGTCGAGGAAGAGATCGTAGAGAGCACCCGACAGGTCATAGTGATGGGCGACATTGGCCTTGGCCTTGCCCACCGGATTATACTGGTCGAGCCGCTTCAGTCCGATGCGCAGCTGGTTGAAGAACTTGGCGGCGCCCGGCGTCGGCCGCTGCTCCATGTTCTTCATGAGGATCTCGAGCAGGTCGTAGATCGTGCCCTCGGTGAGGTCGATGTCGCCCGCCATGTAAAGCTCGCCGAAATAGCGGTCCGGATCGAGCATGATCTTCAGCGGCGCCCGTGGATTGACGATCTTGAAGCCGGCCGGCCGACCCGACTCGTCACCATAGACATGGCTGCGCCCGTGGGCGTCGATCACCGTCAGATGGCCGGTCTGAACCAACTGCTTCAAAGCTTGGTTTAAAGCTGCGAACATCAGTACGTCTCCCTCGCCTCCGGCCCCCGCGCCGGAACGTGGCTCACAAGGCATAGTAAACGCAGTTTGACGAATATGTGAAGGCCCGCAACTTTGCGGGGGGCCATAGCGTTAACGCATGGCAGCGACCGCAAAATGCCGTTCCCTGACGAGAATTTAGCCCTGTCTAACTTTCAGGCATCAGGCGAAATCCGCATAGCGGGCTCGTGGCAGCGGGGCCGCAAAAGAAAAGGGCTCTGCCGCGGCAGAGCCCTTTCAACTCATCTCTGTAAGGAGGATCAGTTCTTGGTCTCTTCTTCGGTGGCTTCTTCTTCGGCCGCCGTTTCCTGTTCGAACAATTCCTCGGCGGCGGCCAGCGCCTCGGCCCGCTCGGAGACGGGGCCGGTGAGGACCTCGCCGCGCGACTGGGCGTCCGCCTCGTCCTGCGAGCGCGCCACATTGAGCGTCACCGGCACGGAGAGTTCGGGGTGAAGGGCGATCTGCACCGTATA
The DNA here is from genome assembly GCF_016595235.1 of Taklimakanibacter albus. GTDB lineage: Bacteria > Pseudomonadota > Alphaproteobacteria > Rhizobiales > Aestuariivirgaceae > Taklimakanibacter > Taklimakanibacter albus. The sequence goes on from NZ_JAENHL010000006.1 coordinate 412,107, forward strand.
GAGGCCGATGGTCTTGATCGGCGCATCGAGCAGCACGTGGTTGCGCGACACCGGGACACCTGCCGTCGACGCGATCTCAGCGATGTCGCGGGTCGAGACCGAACCATAGAGCTGGCCCGATTCGCCGGCCTGACGCAGCAGGACGAAGCTCTTGCCTTCGAGCTTGCCGCTGTCGCCCATGGCGGCCTTGCGGCGCTCTTCGTTACGGGCCTCGTGCGTGGCGCGGTCGCGCTCGAACTTGGCGCGGTTGGCCTCGGTCGCGCGCAGCGCCTTGTGCTGCGGGAAGAGGTAGTTGCGGGCAAAGCCGTCCTTGACCTTGACGACTTCACCCATGCTGCCGAGCTTGCCGATGCGCTCGAGAAGAATGACGTCCATGATATTTGTCCTTTGCTGTCCCCGATCCTGGAGGATGGGTTAGAGGCGGATCGGGTATCCGCCCCAACCGTCACATTGCGTGATCTATTTCAGTACGTAGGGCAGGAGGCCGAGGAAGCGCGCGCGCTTGATCGCCTGGGCGAGCTCACGCTGCTTCTTGGCCGAGACCGCCGTGATGCGCGACGGCACGATCTTGCCGCGCTCGGAGATGAAGCGCTGCAGCAGCTTCACGTCCTTGTAGTCGATCGCCGGCGCGTTATCGCCCGAGAACGGGCAGCTCTTGCGACGACGGAAGAAGGGGCGCCGTGCCGGCCCGCCTTGACCTTGAGCCATTAGTTAGCCTCCCTGTCCGAAGAGAAATCGAGATCGTCGAAGCCGCGACCGCCACGGCCGCCGAAGCCACGTCCACCGCCGCGCTCGTCGCGCTTGCCGGCCTTCAGCATGGCCGTCGGACCGTCTTCGTGCTTCTCGACGCGCACCGTCATGAAGCGGATGACGTCTTCATTGATCGACATCTGGCGCTCCATTTCGGCGATCGCCGCCGGCGGGGCTTCGATGTCGATATAGGTGTAGTGCGCCTTGCGGTTCTTCTTGATGCGGAAGGTGAGGGACTTGAGGCCCCAATATTCGGTCTTGCCGACCTTGCCGCCACCCGAGGTGATGACGGTCTTGAATTGATCAGTCAGCTGATCAACCTGCGCATTCGATGCGTCCTGACGGGTCAGGAACACATGCTCGTAAAGTGGCATGTTTCAAGCCTTTCAAAGTTACTGCCATCAATCGACTCCCGGCGCAGAGCCTCTTCCGAGCCCTCAAAGTGAAAGGCTCGAAAGACCGGATTCTCGAAAGAGCGGAGACACGGGAAGACGGGGAAATCCCCTATTCACAGCCTCATCGGCCATAAACCTTCCGTTCAGCCCCCAACCGGAAGCCAACTGGCGGGCGGGTCTATGGCGGAAAAACCGGCGGAATGCAAGCGCCGTAGTTTCCGTTACGGAATATTTATCAGTCCCAGTCCTGCAGGTCGGGATTGTAGAACCAGCGCCGCAACTCCCGGCAGGTGCGGGGCCTGCCGTCGCTGACGCTCCCGTCGGTGCAGGGATCATAACGTTCGTGCCGTCTCGGGCGGCGATCCGCGCCGCGGTCACGGTGACGCAGCCAGCGTTTGATCTCCTCGCAACTGCGCGCCTTGCCATCGCTGACGCGCCCGTCGCGGCAGGGATCGACATATTGGGCCGGCCTCAGCAGGCCGTCGGCGGCCGATGCCGCCTGGGCGGGAAGGAGGGGGAGGAAAGCGAGGCAGAGAAAAGCGAAGCGGCGCATGCGAGGTCCTTGGCCGGTTGATCATCAGGCGCCAAGGATCGCCGCTCGGGATTACGACAGCATTGTGAGGTCAGGCCCTTCGCGGAAAGGACAGGCGGAAAGCGGCGCCCGCGCCGCGGTCGCGCACCGAAACGCCGCCGCCATGCAGGCGCATCACGTCGCCGACGAGGCTGAGGCCCAGGCCGGCGCCGCGTCCCTCCTTCTTTCGTTTGAAGAACGGTTCGAAGATGCGCTCGCGCAAATCGGGCGGAATGCCCGGCCCTTCATCCGCCACCTCGATCCAGTCGGGGCCGACGAGAAGCGCGATCGTGCCCGTCCGGCCGCCATGGTCGATGGCGTTCTGCACCAGATTGGTCACCGCCCGGCCGATCGCCTGCGCATCGCCTTTGACGATGGCCGGACCGTCCGCGACACCGAAATCGATCTCATAACCCGCCTCGAAGGCGAGCGGCCCCATATCGAGGACGACCCGGCGCGACAGGTCGGCGAGATCGACATCGGGAAAAGGCTTGGGGCCGGCGCGCAGGCGCTGCAGGTCGAGCATCTGCTCGGTGATGATCTTGAGACGCGCCGCGTCCTGCGCGAGCTGCGCCTTGGCCGCGCCCGGCGGCAGTGCCGCGAGTCTGGTGCTGAGGATGGCGATCGGCGTGCGCAATTCATGCGCGGCGTCGGCGAGGAAGCGTTCCTGGCGTTCATAACCTTCATCGAGACGGGCGAGCGCGCCGTTCACCGCGCTGACGAAAGGAATGACCTCGGAGGGAATATCGGCCGTCACCAGCCGGCGGCCGCGCTGACTGACATCGATGGCGTCGGCTTCGGTCGCGGCACGGTCGAGGCCGGCGAAGGCCGACCGCAGCACCCAGGGCGTGGCGATCAAGGCGCCCACCGCCATCACGGCGAGGATGGGCAGGAGATATTGCAGCGCGACGAGCGACAGGCCGAGGAGGACGAAACGGGCTGGCCAGAGTGCGGCGCTGCCGGTCGTGAATTGCAGGCGGCCGATGCTGGTCTCCACCCATCTGAGCCGCGCCGTCGGCCGGTCGGGGTCGCCCAGATTCCAGCCGAGCCGCGCCTGGCCTATATCGTCAAGGCCTGAGCCGATATTCGCATATTCGGCCGGGATGGCGCCTTCGGTGAGCTTGTGGCCCTGGCGGTCGCGGATGACGAACCAAAGATCGGGAATGGCGCGCCGCAGCGACGCGAGCTCAGTCGTTTCGCGCAGCTCCAGCCGGCCGTTCTCATCGCGCTCGACCGCCTGGCGCAATATGTCGATGGTAGCGTCGGGCGAGCGGAAATCGAACAGGAGCCCGGAGCCGAAGAGGACCGCGATGACCAGCGCCAGCACCGCCGACTGGATGGCGAGGAGGTGCCAGAACAGCCGTTTTCTGAGCGAGCGCTGGCCGGGTGCGGTCACGCGACCCCGCGCAGGAGATAGCCGACGCCGCGGACCACATTGATGGCGACGCCGGCATCGGCTTCGGCCAGCCGGCGACGCAACCGCGATATGTGAGAATCGAGCGCATTGGACTGGATCTCGTCATCCAGGCCGAAGATCGTTTCCATCAAAATGGAGCGCGGCACCATGCGGCCGGCGCGCCGGATGAGGCCCTCGAGCACGAGCAACTCGCGGCGCGCCAAGCCGATCGGCCGGCCGTTCACACGGGCCTCGCGGAGGGCGGGATCGAAGCTCAAACGGCCGATGTTGATCACCGGCGAGGCAAGCGCCTCCGGCCGGCGCAGAACGGCACGCAATCGTGCCAGCAGCTCATCGAAATCGAACGGCTTGCACATATAGTCGTCGGCGCCGAGATCGAGGCCGGCGACGCGGTCGGGAATTTGGCCCATGGCGGTCAGCACGATGACCGGTAACGTGTTGCCGCGCTTGCGCAAGGTGGCGACGAAGCGCAAACCGTCGCCATCCGGCAACTGGCGGTCGAGCAGGGCGGCGTCATAAACGGCATCGGCACTGACGAACTCCGCATCGGCGATCGTCGAGACGGCATCGACCAATATGTCATGCCGGGCGAAAGCGGCCTTGAGGGCCTCGACCATCTGCGGTTCGTCTTCGATCAGGAGGAGGCGCATTTCTCAGAAAAACGAAAGTCCCTTGGTGACGGTAGCCAGCGAGCCCGCGACGCCGGACCACAGCCAGCCATAGCTCCGGGGCACCGCGAGCTGGGGTGACTTATTATAAAGCAGGATGCCGAGCATCAGGAGAATGATGCCGGTCTCCATCCATTGGCAGGCTGCTGCGCCACCGTGATTCCTGCAGGACATGGGGCCGATTTCCTTTCGAATATCGCCTCTGTGCCGGCGCAACATTGCGGCAGTCTGACAGGTTCAGCCTTCCCGCAAGGCAACTGATTTCGCCATGGGATATATATTTTCCTTGAGACGGTCGGTCTGCGGTTGCCCCGCATTCTGAAAGCCGCGCGCCAGATAGAAGGGGTGCGCGGTGGCCGTGCTGTTCAGGCTGAGGCGGGGAACGCCCAGGCTGGCCGCCGCGGCTTCGAGGGCGCCGACCAAGGCCGTGCTGACGCCCTGGAAGCGGGCGTCGGGCGATACATAGTTGAGCCTGATTTCGCCCACCTTCGACATGAGCGCGACGCCGAGAATCGTATCGTCGCCAGCTACCGCCACGAGGCACAGGGAGTCTTCCTGCCGGACCCATTCGCGGAATTTCTCCGGCGTCTTGTTGGCCAGCCAGCTCGCGAGCAAAGCGGGATCATTGCCGTGATCGCGGATGCACAGCTCGGTGATCGAGCGCCTGAGGACCAGGGCAGCTTGTTCGGCATCGGCTTCGATAGCCGGGCGGACCCTCATGGACTCGTGTCCTTCAGCTTCAACGCCTCGCGCAAGGTGAAGGCGACCCGGCCCAGCTCTTCCTCGCTCGGCCGCTCGATCGCCCTGAAGGTGATGTTGTCCTCGGCGATGTAGCGCCTGGACGTGATGTCCGTCGAGGTGTGGAGCGGAAGGACATGGGCATGCGCATGGGCGACGTCATTGCCGGTGAACAGGAAGGCGGCGCGGCTCACCTGATGCGTGGCTTTGAGGATACGGGCGAGCCTCTGGCCCAGGATGATGATGCGCGAGGCGAGCTCGGCGGTGAGATCATCGAAGGTCGGATAGTGATCGCGCGGGATGATCTGCACATGGCCGGGCCGGATCGGTCCGATATCGAGGAAGGCGACGACATGGTCGTCCTCATAGACGATATGGGCCGGGCATTGGCGCTGGGCGATGCGGCAGAACAGGCAGGGTTGTGAAGTCGTGGTCATGGCGCGTCTCATCTGAAAAGGATTGCGGTTTCCGGAAATGAAAAACCCTCACCGGGCTGGCGGGAGGGTCGAGGAAACACGGGTCTCTCTTCAGAAAATCAGCGTGCGCTCAATCGCCTCCGCCGGTGGTACCCGGCAAGGGTTCGCGCATTCGAAGCTGGCCAATGAGAAGGCTCATGCGGTCCTTGTCGCATGGATGCGCCGCGACTTCAAGCTGGGCCGGTTTGCAGGATAAGCACAGGCCGCACCCAGCTGACCCTGGGCGGGGACGGCGGCTTCCCCCCGATCAGTTTGGCGCCCAGGCGCTGATAGAAGCCGACCGAGGGCGGATGCGAGACGATCTTGACCACGGCGAGGCCACGTGCGCGCGCCTCGTCTTTCATATGCGCGAAAAGCCGCCGGCCAAGTCCCGTTCCTTGCGCCGCTTCGGCCACGAACAGAAGGTCGAGCTCGGGCTCATCGCCCAGCATCAGGCTGTAGAAGCCGAGCAGCCGGCCCTCCGCTTCGGCGAGAAAGATCAGATCGCGGCCGATCTGATCGGCGGTGACCTGATAGCCCTCCAGGATGCGCGCATAGTCGCCCCGATAGGCTGGCGAGTCCTGCATGAGCCGGGTGAGGCTGAGGGCGTCGGCGGCTGTGGCGCGACGAATATCAGTGACATGGGCCATCTGGCTAGGCGAGGGGAGTCCGCCCCTGCAGCACCTGCGCGAATTTGCTGCTGTCGATATTGCCGCCCGAGAGAATGAGACCCACGCGCTTTCCCGCCATCTGCGCCTGCTCTTTGACGAGGGCGGCAAGCGCCGCGGCGCCGGCGCCTTCGGTGACATTATGGGTGGCGCGGAAATAGAGCCGCATGGCCTCGGCGATCTCATCTTCGCTCACGTCGACGACACGGTCGGCGCCTTTGACGATCATCGCGAGAGCGTCGGCATTGGGCACGCGCACCGCCATCCCGTCGGCGAAGGAGAGAGCTGAATTGGTCGGCACTGCGCGGCCCTGGGCGAATGACAGTTTGTAGGAATTGGCCTTCTCGGCGACCACGCCGACGACTTTCGTCTTGAGACCGAGCAGATCGCGCACCGCGATGACGCCGCAAATGCCGGAGCCCAGTCCGATCGGCACGTAGACCGTGTCGAGGTCGCCGGCGCCCTTGAACAGCTCATGGGCGTAGGTCGCGACGCCCATCACCAGCTCGGGATGGAAGGAAGCGACCATGTCGAGACCTTGCTCACGGCCAAGCCGCATCGCTGTCTCGCGCGCCTCGTCGAAATCACTGCCACCTTCGATCAGCGTGCAGCCTAAGGCCCGCATCGCCTCGTTCTTCTCGACCGAATTGCCCTTGGGCACCACCACCGTCGCCTCGATGCCCTCGCGCCTCGCGGCGAAGGGAATCGACTGGCCGTGATTGCCGCGCGTCGCGGTGATGACGCCATTGGTCTCGCCGCGCTCCTTGCGCAGGTGCATATGGACGAGGCCGCCCCTGACCTTGAAGGCGCCGACCGGCGTGTGGTTCTCGTGCTTGACCCAGCATTCGCATTGGGTTGCCGCGGCGAGAAGGGGCCAGGCATATTGCGGCGTGGGCGGCATCGCCGCATAGACGATGCCCTGGGCGCGTTCGATATCGGCGTGTTTCAGCATGCTTCTCCTTATGGTCTGGCCCCTTGGCCGGTCAATGGGCCGGATAAGCCCGCGCTTGACTCGCCCGCCATCCGCATGCTTCGTGCCCCCTCATCTGAATCACCTTGAAGGTCATGCATGAGCCTCGCTTTCATTTTTCCGGGTCAAGGCAGCCAGGCCGTGGGCATGGGCAAGGCGCTTGCCGATGCCTCGCCCGCCGCGCGCGCCGTCTTCGCCGAGGTCGATGAGGCGCTGGGCCAGAAGCTGTCGCAGCTGATGTGGGAGGGCCCGGAGGCCGACCTGACTTTGACCGAGAACGCCCAGCCGGCCTTGATGGCGGTGAGCCTCGCGGTCATCCGCGTCCTCGAAGCCGAACATGGTCTGAAGCTGCAGGATGTCGCCAAATTCGTCGCCGGCCATTCGCTCGGCGAATATTCGGCGCTCGCCGCCGCCGGCACATTCTCGCTGGCCGATGCGGCCCGCCTTCTGAAAACACGCGGCCGCGCCATGCAGGCGGCGACCCCGGTCGGCACCGGCGCCATGGCGGCTCTTCTGGGGCTCGATTTTGCCGATGCCGTGGCGGTCGCCGAAGCCGCCGCCCAGAACGAGATCTGCCAGGCCGCCAATGACAATGCGCCGGGCCAGGTCGTGGTGTCCGGCCACAAGGCCGCCGTCGAGCGTGCCGTGGTGCTGGCCAAGGAAAAAGGCGCCAAGCGCGCCGTGATGCTGCAGGTGAGCGCTCCCTTCCATTGCGCGCTGATGCAGCCCGCCGCCGAAGCGATGGCCAACGCGCTCGCCAACACGCCGATGCGTCCGCCGACCGTGCCGGTTTTCTCCAATGTGCTGGCAATTCCCGTGAGCGACCCCGCGGAGATCCGCAAGGCGCTGGTGGCGCAGGTCACGGGCACCGTGCGCTGGCGCGAAAGCATGGCGGCGATGGCTGCCCAGGGCGTTAAACTCTTTTGCGAAGCGGGTGCCGGTAAGGTGTTGTCGGGACTCGTGAAACGGACCGCGCCTGACTCTGCGGGAATTGCCATGGGAACGCCCGACGACATCGCCCAGAACGTGGCGCAGCTCAAACAGGGATAAAAACATGTTCGATCTTACCGGGAAGACGGCGCTCGTCACGGGAGCCACTGGCGGCATTGGCGCCGCCATCGCCCGCAGCCTGCATAAGCAGGGCGCGACCGTCGCCATTTCGGGCACCCGCGCCGAGGTGCTGGAAACGCTGAAAGCCGAGCTCGGCGAGCGCGTCCATGTGCTTCCCTGCAATCTCGGCAACGCGGAAGAGGTGGAGAAGCTGGTCCCCGCCGCCGAAGCCGCGATGGGGTCGCTCGACATCCTCGTCAACAATGCCGGCATCACCCGCGACGGTCTGGCGATGCGCATGAAGGACGACGACTGGGCGCAGGTTCTCGACGTCAATCTGACCGCTTCTTTCCGCCTGTCGCGCGCGGCGATGCGGGGCATGATGAAGCGCCGCTATGGCCGCATCATCGGCATCACCTCGGTGGTGGGGGTCACCGGCAATGCCGGCCAGGCGAACTACGCCGCTTCCAAGGCGGGCATGATCGGCATGACCAAGGCGCTCGCCCAGGAACTGGCGAGCCGCAATGTGACGGTGAATTGCATCGCGCCGGGTTTCATCGCGACGCCGATGACCGACGCGCTCAACGATAAGCAGAAAGAGGCGATCATCGCCAAGGTGCCAGCCGGCCGGCTCGGCACGTCGGATGACGTTGCGGCAGCAGCCCTCTATCTGGCCAGCGCCGAGGCGGCTTATGTGACAGGCCAGACGCTGCATGTTAATGGCGGTATGGCGATGATCTGAACCGGCGTCGGAGCCCGGTTTCCGGGCGGTCCGAGCGCGCTATCGAGGAATTTCTGAACGGGTTTTCCCGGGCCTTATCAAGGGGGTGGACTTGCCCCTTTTATGGCTCGCGGAATCTGTGTTAGGAAGCCCGGGACACGAGGGGGACGTATGTCCGATCGTAGAACGGAAAATAACTTAAACTACTGACGAGGACGATTGAACATGAGTGATGTTGCGGAGCGGGTGAAGAAGATCGTGGTCGAGCACCTGGGCGTCGACGCCGAGAAGGTGAATCCCGAAGCCAGCTTTATCGACGATCTCGGCGCCGACAGCCTCGACACGGTCGAGCTCGTCATGGCTTTCGAAGAAGAGTTCGGTATCGAGATCCCCGATGACGCCGCCGAGACGATTCAGACCGTCGGCGACGCGGTCAAGTTCATTGAAAAGAGCGCCGCTTGACGGTTGCCGGTTGCCTCCCCACGGGGAGGGCCATGGATTGCAGCGCGGAGGCAAGAGACCAAAAGTCTTGCCGCCGCGTTGTCATATAAGAGAGGAGTTTTGATGCGCAGGGTGGTTGTCACGGGGCTGGGGATCGTTTCGCCGCTTGCGACGGGAATCGAAGAGACATGGTCGCGGCTGACCGCTGGGGAGAGCGGCGCCGGTCCGATCACCAAATTCGATACGTCCGACATGGCGTGCCGTATCGCTTGCGAAGTGAAGCCCGGCGACGGCAGCAATGGCACCTTCAATGCGAGCCAATGGGTCGATCACAAGGACCAGCGCCGTTATGACAGCTTCATCATCTACGCGCTCGCCGCCGCCAAGCAGGCGGTGAAGGATTCGGGCTGGGAACCGAAGACCGAGGATGAGAAATACGCAACCGGCGTCTTGATCGGCTCCGGCATCGGTGGCCTCCCCTCGATCGAGGCGACGACACTGCTCCTCAATGAAAAGGGCCCGCGCCGCGTCAGCCCGTTCTTCATCCCGGGCTCGCTGATCAATCTCGCTTCTGGCGTCGTGTCGATCGAATACGGCTTCAAAGGCCCCAATCACGCCGTCGTCACCGCCTGCGCCACCGGCTCCCATGCGATCGGCGACGCCAGCCGCATGATCGCGCTGGGTGACGCCGATGTCATGGTTGCGGGCGGCGCCGAAGCCGCCATTTCGCGCCTCGGCATTGCCGGCTTCATCGCTTGCAAGGCGTTGGCCACCAAGTTCAACGACACGCCGGAAAAGGGCTCACGCCCCTATGACAAGGACCGCGACGGCTTCGTCATGGGCGAGGGCGCCGGCATCGTGGTTCTCGAGGAATATGAGCATGCCAAGGCGCGCGGCGCCAAGATTTATGCCGAGGTCATCGGTTATGGCATGTCGGGCGACGCCTATCACATCACCGCTCCCTCCGAGGACGGCGACGGCGCCTATCGTTGCATGCAGGCGGCCCTGAAACGGGCCGGCATATCCGCCCATGAGATCGACTACATCAACGCCCACGGCACCTCGACGCCTTTGGGCGATGAGATCGAGCTCAAGGCGGTCGAGAGGCTGATGGGCAATGGGATCAATGGTTTGGCCATGTCCTCGACCAAGTCGTCGACCGGCCATCTCTTAGGGGCGGCGGGCGCCGTCGAGGCGATCTTCTCGCTCCTCTCGCTGCGGGACAATATCTGTCCGCCCACCCTCAATCTGGAGAATCCCTCGGTCGAGACCGAGATCGATCTGGTTCCGTTGAAAGCCCGGAAAAAGGAGATCAACACAGTTCTGTCCAATTCATTTGGTTTCGGTGGGACGAACGCGTCGTTGATCATGCGGCGAGTCTGAGCTGCTGGAGCGCTCCCCGCCACTTTGGTGACAAGGATGCGTTCTAGATTGGTAGCTTGACGAGCCCCCTTGTCCATATCGATCGAAGCCTGGGCTTTGATCAAATGGGGCAAGGCTCTAATGGAGGCCTATCGTGCCCGACCAGCGTAGGCAGAGATACAGCGTGGTGGTGCCGCCGCGCCGCCGGCGCCGCTCGGCCATCAGGAGGGTGTTCTACTCCCTGATGCTGCTGGCCGGAGGTGCGGCCTTGGTCGCCTTCGGCGGCGCCCTCTACGGCTATGTGAAATTCACCCAGGCGGGGCCTCTCGCCGAAGACAAGGTGGTCCAGATCGAGCGTGGCAGCAGTGTCCTCGACATCGCCGCCGAGCTTGAGAAGCAAGGCGTCATCTCGGACGCCAATGTCTTCGCCGCCGCCGCCAAGCTGGCGCGCCTGACCGGCACCGGCGCCCATCTCAAGCCCGGCGAATATCAGTTCAAGCAGGCGATGAGCATGCGCGACGCCATGGCGCTCGTCGCCGCCGGCAAATTCATCACCTACAAGGTCACCATCCCGGAAGGCTGGACGACGGCGCAGGCGCTCGATCGCCTGCGCAACAACGAAGTGCTGCTCGGCGATATCACCCTCACGCCGGGCGAGGGCGAGATCATGCCCGACACCTACGTGTTCCAGCGTGGCGAGACGCGCGACAACATCGTCAAGGGCATGATGAATGCGAATCAGAAGATGCTCAACGAGCTGTGGCCGGAGCGCGCCGAGGATACGCCGGTCACCACCCCGGCTGAGGCCATGATTCTCGCCTCGATCATCGAGAAGGAGACCGGTGAGCCCGAGGAGCGCCCGCGCGTCGCCTCCGTCTTCGCCAATCGCTTGCGGCTGGGCATGCGGCTCCAGTCGGACCCGACGATCATCTATGGCATCACCGGCGGCAGGACCAAGCTCGACCGGCCCTTGACCAAGAAGGACATCGCCGAGGTCACGCCCTACAACACCTACCGGATCAACGGATTGCCCCCGGGCCCGATCGCCAATCCCGGCCGTGCGTCGCTCGAGGCGGCGCTTTCGCCCGCCAAGACCAAGGATCTCTATTTCGTCGCCGACGGCTCAGGCGGCCATGTCTTTGCCGAGACCCTGGAGGAGCACCGCGTCAATGTGAAGAAATGGCGCGAAATCGAAAAGAATAAGAACCAGGGCGGCGAAGAAGCCCCGGTCATGGATGAGACGCAGGATGCGGGCGCCCCGACCGCGGCACCCGAGGCCAATATCGCCGCGACCGAGCAGGCCGCTCCCGAGGCGGCGACGACCGATCAGCAGACCACGACACCGAGCCTGCCCACGGGCGATGACATCCAGGCGGCCGACCAGCAGAATGCCGGCAACCAGGCGCCGGAGCCGGAAGCCGGAGTCGAGGCTGACGCTGCCGATCAGGGCGGCGCGCAGCAGGCCGCCGGCGCCAATGCCGTGCCGCCGCTGCCGCGCCCCAAGCCCGAAGGGCTCTCCGGGGAGGCGGCGCCTGCCCAGCCGGAGGCCGCTCCGACCGCGCCGGAGGCCGAGCCCACCACGGTGGCTGAGGTCGTCCTCGATTTGAAGCCCGGTAGCGTGATCCGGGGCTCGAAGGGGCTGATTCCGATCCCGGCGCCCAAGCCTCAGGCTCCTTAACCGGTCGCCTGAAAAGCGGTATCCCTTTCTCCCGGTCAGGCGGTAAAGTCGCCCAAGTTTCGATTCGGGGATGGGTCTATGTCGCTGTCGAGCATGACAGGTTACGCACGCGCTTCGGCGGCGCTCGACGCTTTGCATTGGCAATGGGATATCAAGAGCGTCAACGGCAAGAGCCTCGATGTTCGATGCCGGTTGCCGCCCGGCTTCGAGACGCTCGATCTGCCGGTGCGCGAGATCGCCCAGAAGCACCTGAAGCGCGGCAATGTCCAGATTGGCTTCACCGCCGATCGCGGCGGTGCCGAGCAGGCGCTGGCGGTCAATGAGGCGGCACTCGAGCAGGTCGTCGCTTTGGCCGAGAGATTGCGCGAGCGTTTGGGCGGCGCGCCGCCGCAGATCGAAAACCTGCTGGCCTTGCGCGGCATCATCGATGTCGCAAGCCCGGTGGAGGACGAAGCCCAGACGGCCCGGCGCGACAAAGCCATCCTCAAAAGCGTGGAAGAGGCGTTCCAGGCGCTGGCCGTGATGCGCAAGGCCGAGGGGGCCAAGCTCGCCGCCATTCTGGGCCAGCATCTCGACCGGATCGAGAAGCTGGTCATCGCGGCGCGCGACAATCCGGCGCGAACCGTCGAGGCGATCAGAGCCCGCCTCGGCGAGCAGGTGAGCCGTCTCATGGAGACCAATTCGTCGTTCGACCGCGACCGGCTCCATCAGGAAGCGGTGCTGCTGGCGACGCGCGCCGACATCGTCGAGGAGATCGATCGGCTCTTTGCCCATATCGAGGCCGCCCGCAAGCTGGTGCAGTCGAAGGAGCCTGCCGGCCGCCAGCTCGACTTTCTCGCGCAGGAATTCAATCGCGAGGCCAACACCCTGTGTTCCAAGGCGTCCGATAAGAGCTTGACGGCCATCGGGCTTGAGTTGAAGACCGTCATCGATCAGATGCGTGAGCAGGTGCAGAATATTGAGTAGCGGAAGAGCAAAGACGGCGATCGCCAGGCGCGGTCTCCTCCTGGTGATGTCCTCGCCCTCGGGTGCGGGCAAGACCACGCTGTCGCGCGCCTTGCTGGCGAGCGACCATCATATCCGCATGTCGGTGTCGGTCACGACGCGACCGCCGCGCCCGGGCGAGCTCGACGGCAAGGATTATTTCTTTATCTCCAAGGAGCGCTTCTTCGAGATGCGCGACAAGGAAGAGCTTCTCGAATGGGCCGAGGTCTTCGGCAATCTCTATGGCACGCCGCGGCTGCCGGTCGAGGACGCGCTCGCCAAGGGCCGCGACGTCCTGTTCGATATCGACTGGCAGGGCACCCAGCAGCTCGAGCAGGCGATGCGGGACGATCTGGTGCGCATCTTCATCCTGCCGCCCACGACCGACGAACTGCGCGACCGTCTCATCAAACGCGCCCAGGATTCGTCCTCGGTCGTCGCCAAGCGCATGGCGGAAGCTTCGCGCGAGATGAGCCACTGGGCCGAATATGACTATGTCATCGTCAATGACGATGTCGCGACATCGAGCGCCGAGATTACCGCCATATTGACGGCGGAGAGACTGCGCCGCACGCGCCGCATCGGCCTGACGGAATTCGTCCGTGGGCTGAACAAGACGCTCTGAGCGCGGCGCCGGGCATGTCTGGTTTGCTGACCGGCAATCTGTGGCGCCACGCCGACTTCATGCGCATGTGGGCGGCCCAGGCGGTTTCCGCCTTCGGCGCCCGTATCACCCGCGAGGGCCTGCCGCTCGCCGCCGTGCTCACCATCGAGGCGACGCCTTTCGAGCTGTCGATATTGGCCGCTCTTGCGATGGGCCCCGGCCTCGTCGTCGGCCTTCTGGCCGGCGGCCATGTCGACCGCTCGCGCCGCCGCCCGATCCTGATCGCCATGGACATCATCCGCGCCCTGGTTCTGATGACGGTGCCGCTCGCCGCCTGGGGCGGTTTTCTGTCGATGCCGCAGCTTTATGTCGCCGCCGCCTGCGTGGGGGCTGCGAGCGTGCTCTTCGACATTGCCGACAACGCCTACCTGCCGAGCCTGATCGAGCCCCGCGATCTCGTCGAGGGCAATGCCAAGATCAATACGACGGGGTCGGTGGCGGAGATCGGTGGGCCGGCGCTGTCGGGCGTCCTGTTCCAGCTTCTGACCGTGCCGGTCGCGATCGCCGTCAATGCCGCGACCTATCTGGTCTCGGCCGCCTTCCTGGGCGCGATCCGCAAGGCGGAGACGCCGCCACCGCCTTCCGAGGAGGCCGTGAGCCTGCGTCAGGACATGGTGCTGGGCCTCAACGCCATCTTCCGCGATCCCTTCGTGCGCCCGATCTTCGTGATCGCCTTGGCGGAGGCGTTCTTCGGCTCGTTCCTGGCCGGGCTTTATGTTCTCTACGCCATCGACACGCTGGGACTGACGCCGGCCATGATGGGCGTCACCATCGCCGTTGGCGGCCTTGGCGCATTGGCCGGCGCGGTCCTCGGGCCGCTGCTGGCGGACCGGCTCGGGGTAGGGCGCACCATCCTCCTGGCCGCGCTCGGCTATGGCGCGACGAGCGCCTTGATCCCGCTCGCGCAAGGCGAGCCCTGGCTGGCGATGGGCGTGCTGATGGTGGCGCAGTTCGTGGGCGACGGCCTCGCCGTGGCCGGCGGGGTGATCGCGGTCAGCCTGCGTCAGACGGTTCTGCCGCTCGCCATCATGGGGCGGGTCGGGGCGGCCTTCCATGTCGGCACCGGCAGTCTCGCGGTGGTGGGAGCACTGCTGGGCGGCGTCCTCGCCACGAGCTTGGGAATCCGCGAGACCTTGTACATCGCCTCGGCCGGCCTGGTATTGGCGCCGCTCTGGGCGATGCTCTCGCCGCTCTGGCGCCAGCATGATATGCCTGCGCCGGCGGAACGGGCAGGAGAATAGAACGGTGAGCGACAAGCGGGTTTGTTTCGATTTTGAAGTCGACTTCTCCAATGGCGGCGGGATCCAGGGACAGGATTTCCGGCTGGACATCGATGACGCCGACATCGGCGACGACGCGCTCGCCGCCTATATCATCCGTGACCTTCGCCTGCTGATGGTGGGCGAAGTCCGGATTCTCAACAAGCGCATCATCGAAGAGCGCCACAAGCGTGCCGCGATCGCCGCAGAGCGCAATGATAGCGAAGCGTCCGGCGCCTTCGTCGATCTGAGCCACACGATCGAAAGCGGCATGATCACCTATAAGGGCCTGCCGGCGCCGCTCATCTGCGATCATCTGTCCCGCGCCAAGTCGCGCGACATCTATGCGCCGGGCACGGAATTCCAGATCGGTCGCATCGACATGGTGGGCAATACCGGCACCTATATCGACATGCCGTTCCATCGTTATCCCGATGGGCATGATCTCGCCGGCCTCGCGCTCGAACGGGTGGCCAATGTGCCGGGCGTGGTGGTGCGCGTCGAAGGCGCCAAGGAACGGGCGATCGATTGGCATCATTTTGTTCCGGTCCAGTGCCGCGACCATGCCGTTCTCGTTCACACCGGCTGGGACCGGAACTGGCGCACTGACAGCTATTTCGAGGGCCATCCTTTTCTGACGGAGAAGGCGGCGCTTTATCTGCGCGACCAGGGCGTGCGGCTCGTCGGCATCGATTCCCTCAATATCGACGACACGTCGGGCGGCGAACGGCCGGTGCATTCCGTGCTGCTTGCCGACGGCATCCCCATCGTCGAGCATCTGACCGGCCTAGCGGCCTTGCCGGAGACGGGCTTTCGTTTTTCGGCGGTGCCGCCGAAGATCAAGGGCATGGGCACGTTTCCGGTCCGTGCCCACGCCTGCCTGTGAATCAGGCTTCAGCTCCCTTTCCCAGGAAGACGAAGATGACGAAGGCGGTCAGCACCGTGATCGCGGCCAGGATCAGGAGCAGCACTTCGAAGGCGCTGGCATAGCCCTGAATGAGAGTGGCGTGATCGATCCAGGGAACATTCATGGCCGCGCCTGAGATATCTCCGGTGACGAGGCTTTGCGCGGCGTCGGCGGTGCCGGCCGCGGAAACGGTATCTTTGGCGCTCAGATAGGATGAGGTGAGAGCCGAGAGCACGGCGCTGACGGCGGCGAGCGCTATGCCTT
Organism: Taklimakanibacter albus; assembly: GCF_016595235.1. Taxonomy (GTDB): domain Bacteria; phylum Pseudomonadota; class Alphaproteobacteria; order Rhizobiales; family Aestuariivirgaceae; genus Taklimakanibacter; species Taklimakanibacter albus. The sequence continues at coordinate 428,069 of NZ_JAENHL010000006.1, forward strand.
CGCCGGCGACGCGCGTGGTGCTGAAGATGCCCGTCGCCATGCCGGCCCGCTCGGTCGGCACCACGCTGACGGCGAGTCCGTCCATCAGGCCCCAGGGCAGGCTGATGCCGATGCCGATCATCGCCATCGGCGCCAGCACGGCCAGGGTCACGCCGCCGGCCGGAACCTGGCTCAACCAGACAAGTCCGCCCGCGGCGATCAGCAAGCCCACGCCGCAGATCGTTGCCGGCCGGAACAACCGGGTCATGAAGCCGGCGGCGATCGGCAGGACCAGGAGCGGGGCCGATAGCGCGATCATCAATCGTCCGGCCATGACTTCGCTGGCGCCTTCGATCCCGATGAAACGGACCGGCAGGAGGATGAGCAGCACGACGAAAGCGTAGGCAGGTGCCGCCGCCAGCAGTTGCACGCCGACAAAACGCGGATAGCGGAACAGCGAGAGATCGAGCATCGGACGCCGGCTGCGCTGCTGCAGAAAGCAGAAGCCGATGAAGATCGCGATGCCTGCGGCGAGAAGGCACATGACCCATCCGTCGCTCCACCCGTTCTGCGGGGCGAGGAGAACGCCATAGGTGAAGAGCGACAAGGCTGTGGTGAAGCTGAGCGCGCCCGGCCAGTCGAGGCCGCTCGCCTCGGGATCGCGCGATTCGCGAAGATAGAATGCGCCGAGCCCGCATGAGATCAAGGCGACGGCAGCCACGAGATAGAAGATGGTGGGCCAGCCAAAGGCTTCGATGAGAAGGCCGGAAGTGATCGGGCCGAAGGCTAAGCCAATGCCGAAACTCGTGCCGACGAAGCTGAAGGCCCGGATGCGCGATGGCCCGTCGAACTCCTGAGCCAGCGATGCCATGCCGCCGGAGAAAGCGGCGGCAGCCGCCAGTCCTTGGAGCGCTCGCATCAGGTCGAACCACAAGATGTTGGTGGCCGCGGCGAGCCCCAGCGAGGCGAGGGCGAAACTCAATATGCCGATCAGGAAGACCCGTTTGCGTCCATAGGTGTCGGCGAGTGAGCCGGTCGCCATCAGGCTGCTGCCGAAAGTCAGCATGAAGGCGTTGGTCACCCAATTGAGAGCGATGGGGCTGCCACCCAGCGTATGGCCGATGGCCGGCAAGGCGACTGCCGGGCCGGTGAAAGTCAGCGGCATGGCGACGGCGGTGAGGCAAACGGCGAAAAGAACCAGGAGCTTGCGTATCGAGCTCCGCTCGGTGGCCAGGGCGATGTCGGTCATGAGGTCCGATCTCTCTCTTTGAGGCGGGCTGTTCGACTGAGAGAGATAAATTTGCTGGAATAAGAGTAGAATAGAGCTATTCTTCCAGAGATATCGGAATAAAACGCTCGAATTGATGTGAAGCATGGATCGACTGACCGGACTTGTGGCCTTCGTGCGCACCGCCGATCTCGGCAGTTTCGCCGCTGCTGGGCGGGTTCTGGAGCTTTCGCCCTCCGCTGTCGGCAAGGCGGTGACGAAGCTCGAACAGCAGCTCGGGACCCGTCTCTTCCAGCGCTCGACGCGCAGCATCAGGCTGACCGAGGAGGGGCGCCTGTTCCATGAGCGCTGCCGCCGCATCCTGGATGATCTCGATGATGCGCAGTCCGTCCTCGCCCAGGCGATGGAGACGCCGCGGGGACGGTTGCGATTGTCGTCGCCGATCGTCAGCTACCACCTGCTGCTGCCGCTGCTGCCCGAATTCACCGAACGGTACCCTGAGATCGAGCTCGATCTCGATTTCAACGACCGCATCGTCGACCTGATCGAAGAGGGCGTCGACGTCGCCATTCGCAGCGGCGATCTGCCCGATTCGCGTTTGATGGCGCGGGCGTTGCGTCCCTTCCAGCTCCTGCTTTGCGCATCGCCGGCCTATCTGGAGCGCCACGGCGTGCCGAAATGCCCGCGCGATCTCGACCGGCATTTCGGTCTGCGATTCCGCTTTCCCAATAGCGGCAAGCTGCAGGAATGGCCGCTGACATTGCCGGACGGCGAGCCGGAGCTGCGCGTCCGTTCCGTTCTCACCTGCAACAACATGGAAGCGTTGCGTGGCGCCACCGTCAGAGGCCTCGGAATCGGTTGCCTGCCCGATTTCCTTGCCCGCGAGCCGCTCGCCAACGGCGCGTTGCGCACCGTCCTCGTCGATCACATCGATGCGCCGGGCCAGTTCAGGCTTTTATGGGCGTCGAACCGGAATTTGTCGCCGAAGGTCCGGGTGCTGGTCGATTTTCTCAGCGAGAGACTATTCGTCCCGCGCTGCGAAGACTGGCACGCCTTTGCCGCGAGCTAGGGCTTCAGGATCACACGGCCGGTGACGCCGCCGGCGCGCAGATCGCCGAGCGCCGCATTGGCCTCGCTAAGCGGGCGCTCCGACACCGGAATGGGGCGGACGCGGCCTTCGCGCACCAGCGCCATCAAGGCGCGGGCTTCATCGAGGCTGCCGACATAGGAGCCGGCGAGGGTGAGCTCGCGCAAGGGGAACATCGGCACCGGCAGGCTGAAACGGCCGCCCATCAGGCCGACGATGATGACCGCGCCGCCTTTGCCGACGACGCTTTGAGCGAAAGTGAGCGACGCCTCGGAGCCGACGAAATCGATCGCCACGTCCATGGCGCCGGCTTGCTTGAGCACCAGCTTGCGCGCATCGGGCGCAGTGGGATCGAAGGCGGCGACAGCGCCCAGCGCCAGGGCCGTCTCGCGTTTGCCCGCCACGACATCGGCGGCATAGGGGCGCGCCGATGTCAGCGCGCGGGCGATCTCGAGCCCCATCATGCCGAGCCCGCCAAGGCCGACGATCATCACGGAACCGTTCGCGGGAAGAAAACGCTCCGCCTTGCGGATGGCGCTGTAAGCGGTTAGCCCTGAGCACATATAGCTGCCGGCGAGGCGCCGATCGATGCCATGCGCGTCGATGAGATAACGCGGATGCGGCACCAGCACGTGGCTGGCAAAGCCGCCATCGACGGTGATGCCGAGATGGCGCGGCGTATCGCAGAGCTGCTCCTGGCCTTTGCGGCATTTCTCGCACTGGCCGCAGCCGCACCAGGGATAGACTGCATAAAAACTGCCGGGATCGAGCGGACCGGCATCCGGGCCGGCCTTCTCGACATGCCCGGCGATCTCATGGCCGAGCGTGAAGGGAAGCTGGCGGCCGGAGGTGATGTCGAGGCGTTTGCCGTCGCCCAGGTCGAAATGACCGTCCTGGAGATGGAGGTCGCTGTGGCAGACGCCGCAGGAGGAGACCTTGAGGAGGACTTCGCTGCCTTTGGGTTCCGGCAGGGCGGCCTTCGTTTCGGCGAGGGCTGCGCCATAGGCGATGAGCGATTGGCGGATCATGCGGTTTTGCTCCCCAAGGCGGCGGCGATGCGGGCGAAATCGGCGACCGCCAGCTGTTCGGCGCGCAGATTGGCGGCGATGGCGAGATCGTCAAGCACCTTGGCTATTTCGGGGCCCAGGCTCTTGAGACTCGAGCGCAGCATCTTGCGGCGTTGGCCGAAAGCGGCGGCGGTGACTTTCTCGAGAACCGCGACATCGCAGGCCGGCAGGCGCTCGCGTCTCGGGATGAGCTGGACCACCGAGGAGGTGATCTTGGGCGGCGGCGTGAAGGCGCGCCGGTCGATGTCGAACAGCTTCTTCGCCGTGGCACACCATTGGCTGATGATCGCGAGCCGGCCATAGGACTCTGAGCCGGGCGCAGCCACGATGCGTTCGGCCACTTCCTTCTGGAACATCAGGGTCAGGGACGAGAACCACGGCGGCCACGGGCTGGTGAGCCAGCCGGTGAGCAGCGGGGTTGCGATATTGTAGGGAAGATTGGCGACGATCTTCGCATCACCCGCGATATGCGCCGCCCAGTCATAACGCAGCGCATCGGCCTCGATGATTTCGAGGCGGCCCGGATAATGCGCCGCGATCTCCTGCAAGGCCGGCAGCGCGCGGGCATCCTTCTCGACCGCGATGACCTTGCGGGCGCCTTCGAGCAGCAGAGCGCGGGTCAGCCCGCCCGGGCCCGGGCCGATCTCGACGACGGTCGAGCCGTCGAGCGGCGCGGCGCTGCGCGCGATGCGGCGGGTGAGGTTGAGATCGAAGAGGAAGTTCTGGCCTAGACTCTTGCGGGCATCGAGGCCGTGGCGGGCGATGACCTCGCGCAGCGGCGGCAGGCCGTCCTCGCTCATGCCGGCTGACCGCGGCGGGCGATCTCGGCGGCAAGGCTGATCGCCGCCATGAGGCTCTTCGGATTGGCCTTGCCGGTCCCTGCGAGGCTCAGCGCCGTGCCGTGATCGGGCGAAGTGCGGATGAAGGGCAGGCCCAGCGTGCAGTTGACGCCGCCATGGAAGTCGAGCGTCTTCACCGGGATCAGCGCCTGGTCGTGATACATGCACAGGATCGCATCATATTGGGCGCGCGCCTCGGCATGGAAGGCGGTGTCTGCGGGAAGCGGGCCCTGGACATTGAGGCCTTCAGCCCGCAGGGCGGCGAGCGCCGGAGCGATGATGGTCTGCTCCTCCTGGCCCATGGCGCCATTCTCGCCGGCATGCGGATTGAGACCGGTGAAAGCGAGGCGCGGCGACGCGATGCCGAAACGCCGCGCCAGATCATGCGCGACCACCCGCGCCTGACGGACGATGAGATCGCCGGTGAGCTGGCGCGGCACCTCGGTGAGGGCGATATGGACGGTGACCGGGATGGCGCGCAGATCGGCGGCACACAGCATCATCACCGGCTCGGCGTGATGACCATGATGGACGGCGAGATGCGCGAGATAGTCGGTGTGGCCCTGATGCGAGAAGCCCGCGGCATAGAGGGCTTCCTTCTGGATCGGGTTGGTCACGATCGCCGCGACCTCGCCCTTGAGCGCCATGTCCACCGCCATGTCGATGGCGCGGATGACGGTGCCGGCGGTTTCGGCGCTGAACCGGCCGGTCTCCGGCTTGCTTGCGAAAGGCAGGTCGATGACGGGCAGGGCCGTGGCGAACACGCCAGGCGCTTCAGCCGGTGTCGCGATCTCCTGCACAGGAACGGCGATATCGAGCCTGGAGAACCGCTCGCTCAGATAGGCGCTGTCGCCGATGAGAAAGAAGGCAAGGCTGGGATCGGCACGGAAAGCGAGCCAGGCCTGGGCGGTGATATCGGGGCCGATGCCGCCCGGCTCCCCGATCGTCAATGCTAGCGCGTGATCAGGAAAAGTGGGCACCGGTTTTCCGTCCGATCACGCGCTAAATATAAGATTCCGATCACGATCACTTTAGGTCGATCCGACCTAAAGTGATCGTGATCTAAGGGGGCATTAGACAGCGGCGCGGTCACGGGGCTCACTCGGTCGCCTTCGCGTCCTTATATTCGATGAAGGCGTTGCGCCGCAGCTCGCGCATATAGCGCTCTTCATAGACGTCGTATTTCTTGTTCGTGAGCATCGTCTCGATCTGCTGGCGCGAGGGCTTGTCCGGCGAGATGCTCTTCTTGCCGCAGAAGGCGATGAGCTGGATGCCGGTTTTGCTGCGCGACGGACCGATGATGCCGCCCGTGCCGGCCTGGTCGAGCGCCCCTTTGAGAGGCTTCGGAAGCTTGGCGCCGTCGGCCTGCAGCCGCTTGCCGATGCGCACATTGTAGATGCCGCTCGCCGCCGCCCGGGCGCTGTTGCAGCCTTTGAAGGCTTTGCGGTATTGCGCGGCGTCTGCCGCGCGCGCCATCATGAGCTGGTCGGCCATGGCGTCGCCGGTGTTTTCCACCGGCATATCGATTTCCAGGATCTCGTATACGGTGACCGGCTTCAGCCGCGGATCATTGACGATTTCGTTGTATTTCTTGTCGACCTCGGCCGGGTCGATCTCGACCTTCACCTTGTACATGGCGTTGAGCAGGCGGTTGAAGGCGATCTGCGCCGCAACCAGGCGCCGGAGCGCGCCCATCGAGGCGCCCTTGGCTTTGAGCTGGGCGGCCAGGCCCTTGGCGTCGGTGTTCGACCCCTTGGCCATCTTGTCGATCTGGGCGTCGATCGTCTTGTCGTTCGGGTCGGCCTTGTATTTCTTCGCCTCGACCAGCTTGATGACGTCGTCGATGACGGCCTGCAGCGCCCGCTTGCGCTGGTCGGCAATGCTGCCCTCGGTGCGTCCGAGGATGGCGTTGAGCCTGACCCGCTGTTCGACATCGTAGCTGGTGATCGGATAATCGTTGACGGTGACCAGCACGCCTTGTCCGTCCCCCGCGGCGAGGGCGGCGGGATCGCCGGCGAACAGGGACAAAGTGAGGGCGGTGGCGAAAAGAGCTCCGATCTTCATACCGGTATCAGCCTCTATTGGTTCGGCAGCGAACCGATATTGTTGCCGAGCGATTTGAGGTCGATCGAGAATTGAACTGAACGGTCAATCTTTTCATCCTCATCCGCCCGGTCTTCCTCATAGAAGAGGCGGAAATTGAAACAATCACAGTTAAAGCCGATACCCACCGTATCGCGGATCAACTTGCTCGAGTCCATGTCGTAGCGAGCGCCCGCATAAACACTCCACCCACCGGAGAAATTCCAACCGGCGCTGCCCCAGACCTGCTCTTCGCTTTCCGGACGCCCCGAATTCGGGTCGGCATCGACATTCGCGTAGAATAATGACGCGGAAAACCTGTCGAAATTGAGGCTCAGGCCGGCTTCCTGGGCATTGATGTCCGACAGGTCCTCTTCCATGCGGACCTGATAGGAGAACCGCAGGCTGTCCCAGGGTTGTATCGCGACGGCGGCCACCAGGTCCGAGCTGGTGTCCTCGAGGCCACTGCCGTCGGTAAAGCTGTTCTCGCCGGCGACGTGGAACGATTCGCCGAGGCTGGCCCGGATGAAGCCGCCATTCTCCGACAGGAAGGTATAGAGCAGGCCGGCATTGATGCGGGTGCCGCCTTCATAGCGGTCGAGCCCGCTGAACCGGTCATGCAGGAACAGGTTGGTGGTGTCGAAATTCAGGTTGATCGAGTCTTCATTGCCGATCTTGTCCTCGTCCTTCTCGTCGGTCGAGGCGATGAACTGGGTCACCGGCGTCAGGATGTGCTGGCCGCCCTCGGTGTTGGAGAGGAAAGGCCAACGCATGTCGAGGCCGACGGTCGGCTGGAAGCGGGTGGTCGTATCGTTCTCTTCCGTCAGATTGTTGTCGTCGGGAAGATTCTCGGTCACGTAGAGATCGCCGCGCAGATTGGCGAAGGGCGTGATCACCTGGCCCATGCTGTTGATGATCTGCCGCTGCCAGCGCAGATTGGCGATGCCGCGCGTCTGGTCGGTGCCGAGATTTACATTGGTCAGCGGCAGGTCGGGATCATTGGCGAAGACCGCATCGTTGCGGCGGATGCTGTAGAGATTCCAGTCATAGCCGAACTCGCCGCCCAGCACCGGCTGATCGAGGGTATAGCTGTGCTGAATGTAGGGCAGGGCCGTCGGGAAGGTACTGTCGTCGTCATCGGGATCGAGCGACTGGAAGTGCAGGGCTTGCGCCGAGAAGTAATTCCGGTCGTTGAGGCCGGTGATATAGACCTTGTCGATCGCCTCGTCGCGGCTGTCGATCTTGTACTTGTCCATGAAGTCTTTGTCGGTGACAAGCGTGCCGTCCCAGCCCCAGCTCCAGTTGTCGTTGATCTCGAACCGGCCTTGCGAGCGCGCCGAACCGCGGAAGCGCGAATCCCCGGCGGCGTCCGAGCCCATGGTCAACTGGTAGATGCCGGCGACATCGACATTGTATTCGCCACTGGCGAGGCGGTGCCGCCATTCCGCCTTGCCCAGCAAGCCTTGCTCGGAAGTGATGACCGGCGAGAAGGTCAGGTCGTAGCTGGGCGACAGATTCCAGAAATAAGGAACCTCGACGCCGACGCCATAGACGCTGGCATAGCTGAATTTGGGCGACAGGAAGCCGGTGCGGCGTTTGACCGTCGGATCGGCATGCGAGAAAGAGGGCAGCGTGATGATGTCGGCGCCGCCGAATTCGAAGGTGGCGTCCTTGTGATAGAGGACGCCTTCCTTCTCGTTATGCGTCACCTGGCGCGACCGCAACTGCCACAACGGCTTGCCGCTCGAGGTCAGGCAGTTGCCGCAGGCATTGTAGACGACATTGTCGTAGACGGTCAGATAGCCGTCCTGGCGCACCGCGTAATCGGCGGTGATGACCGCATCATTGGTGAGCAGCAGCCGCAGATGCTCGGCGAAGCCGTCCTTGAACTTGTTCATCAGCGAGGCGCGTTCCGCCTCGAGGATATTGCCGCCGGGCTCGCGGAGTCGGACCTCGCCGATGGCGGTCATCTTGTCGTTGCGTTGGTCGTAGGAAACGCGCGTGGCGACGAGTTCGTATTTGCCATAGACGAGGACCACCTTGCCGATGGCGGTCGCGATCTTGGTCTGCGCATCGTAGGTGATCTTGTTGGCGACGACATTGACGCGCGAGCCTTTGGGCGGCGTCTTGAAGTTGGTGTCGCGCACATCACCGGGGGCGGCGATGGCGGTCGGCGTCGGCCAGGCGATGATTGTGCCAAGGCAAAGGCTTGCCGCGAAGAGCGCAGCAATACTCGCACCTCCAGGCAATAGCCTGGAGGGCGTCAGCCTTCCCCTTCGACGCCCCGTCGTCATGAGATGTGTGAACTACCCGAATAACTTTATTTTACACTTTCTTAACCCGGTTTGCCCGGACGCGCAAAGTGCTTTTCGATGTCTGAATGTAACGTGTCTTTGGGCGGGCCCAAGGCAGGAAATTGGCATACTTAACAATCCATTACAGCAGTTGAACCGAGAAGGTCCAGCGGCTAAGGGAATAACCTCGATTTTCCTCAGCGAGATATATTCATGAATGTGACATTCGCTGCGCCCGGGCAGCCTAAATCCGGCGTTTTGGTCGTTTTCTGCCCGGAGGACAAAAAGCTCTCCGGTATCGCGGCCGAGGCCGATAAGCGCAGCGGTGGTCATATTTCCCGGGCGATGAAGGCGATCGGCTTCGAAGCCAAGCGCGAGCAGATCCTCGATCTCGTGGCGCCGGAGAAGCTTCCCCTCCAGCGAATCATCCTATTGGGCGTGGGCGACCCGGCCAAGCTCGTGGCCCGCGAAGCCGAGCTTCTCGGCGGCGCAATTGCCGGCTATCTCCAGGCGGCCAAGGCCGAATCGGGCGCCGTCGCCGCCGACCTCACCGGCCTGGCGCTCGACGCGGCAGAATTCGCCGCCCTCCTGGCCTCGGGCGCCACGCTCAGGACCTATAGCTTCGACCGTTACAAGTCCAAGAAAGCCAACAACGGCAAGGGGCTCACGGCTCTCACCATCCTGACCGGCGAGGCGGCCAAGGCCAAAAAGGCCTTTGCCGACTACGCGGCGGTCGCCGAGGGCGTCCATTTCGCCCGCGACCTCGTCAACGAGCCCGCCAACAAGCTCAATCCGGTGGAATTCGCCGCGCGGGTGAAGGCCAAGAGCAAGGCCGGCCTGGCGGTCGAGATCCTGACCCCCGCCCAGATGAAGAAGCTCGGCATGGGAGCTCTTCTCGGCGTGGCGCAAGGCTCGGTCAACGAGCCGCGCCTCGTCATCATGCGCTGGCAGGGCGGCCGGAAGAACGACAAGCCGGTGTCCTTCATCGGCAAGGGCGTCACCTTCGATACCGGCGGCATCTCGATCAAGCCGGCCGCCGGCATGGAGGACATGAAGGGCGATATGGGCGGCGCCGCCTGCGTGGCGGGCCTCATGCTCGCTCTGGCGCGGCGCAAGGCCAAGGTGAACGCAGTCGGCGTCATCGGCCTCGTCGAGAACATGCCGGACGGCAATGCCCAGCGTCCGGGTGATATCGTCACCTCGATGTCGGGCAAGACGATTGCGGTGCTCAACACCGACGCCGAGGGCCGTCTCGTCCTCGCCGATGCGCTCTGGTACACCCAGGACCGCTTCAAGCCACAATTCATGATCAATCTCGCCACCCTCACCGGCGCCATCATGGTGGCGCTCGGCAAGGAGCATGCCGGCCTCTTCTCCAATAGCGATGAATTGTCGGCGCGCCTCTACGACCTGGGACTGGCGACGGGCGAGAAGGTGTGGCGCATGCCGCTGGCGCCCGAATATGACAAGATGATCGACTTCGAAGTGGCCGATATGAAGAATATCGGCGGCCGCAATGCCGGCGCCATCACCGCCGCGCAATTCCTGCAGCGCTTCGTCAATAATGTGCCCTGGGTGCATCTCGACGTCGCCGGCACCGCGATGGATTCGAACAAGTCGCCGATCAACCAGAGCTGGGGCTCGGGCTGGGGCGTGCGTCTGCTCAACCGCCTGGTCGCCGATCATTACGAGAGCTGATCGAGCACTTACGATCGTCACCTCGGGTCGCTTCGACCTGAGGTGACGCGCAACACTCTTCACAGTTTCGCGCTTTCCGGGCTAGATGCGGCGATGCCGTCCTTCGAACCCGTCAATGCCGTTGTCCGCGCTTTGGACATCCTGCGTCTCATCAACGAAATCGGGCCTGTATCGGTCGTCGACCTGCAGAAGCGCAGCGCCATGCCGAAGGCGACCGTCTTGCGCATGGTGGAGACGCTGATCGCCCAAGGTTATGTCAGCCGCTCCGAGAATGCGCTCTATGCGCCCACCGGCAAATGCCTGTTGCTGAGCAGCGGCTTCGACAGCAAAGCCAGCTATGTCAAGGCGGCCGAGCCCGTCCTCGCCAAGTTGCGCGACCGCATCGGCTGGCCCTCCGACTTCGCCATCTATGACAATGACGCCATGCTGATCGTCCTGGCGAGCAGCGAGCTCGGTGTCCTGTCGATCACCGGCCAGGGGGCCGCCCGCACGCCGCTTTTACGCAGCGCGCTGGGTCGCATCTATCTCGCGCATCTGAGCGATGAGGAGCGCAAGAGCCTGCTCGATCGCTTCTTGCCGGCCGATCCGCTCGCCGGAACGCGGCGCCAAGTTGAAAAGATCTTGGGCGACGCCGGCGAGCGCGGCTACGCCATTTCCGATGAAGCCTATCTCGATACGCTCTATCCGGCCGGCATGCATGCGCTGGCGGTGCCGGTGCTCGGCGGCAAAAGACCGCTCGCCGCCGTGAACGTGCTGTTCCTGCGCAAGGCGTTGACCCTTGAGAAGGGGATCAAGACGCTTTTGCCGGCGTTGCGCGCTGCGGCGAAAGAGATCGGTGAGGGCATAGGTCAGGAAAGTCGATAGGTTCAACAGATGAACCTTATGGTTCATCTGTTGACATTGCCGGCGATGTGCCGATAGAGGGGAAAGGCATTTCCCTTCATCGCATCGCGAGGCATGCATGGCACGGCATACATCTTCTTCGTCCCTCATCCGCAAATTCAGCCGCCGCGACTTCATGCAGCTATCGCTCGCGGCCGGCCTCACCGTCGCGACTGCCGACCAATTGTGGGCGCAGGAAACGGCGGAGCGCAAGCGCGGCGGTCATTTCAGGATCGGCCTCGGGCAGGGGGCGACGACCGACATGCTCGATCCCGCGACCTTCATGGATTTCATGCCGGGCACCGTCTGCGCCTCTTATGCGAATTTCCTCACCGAGGTCGATGCCGACGGCAATATCACGCCCGATCTGGCGGAGTCCTTCGAAGGCTCCGACGGCGCCAAGACCTGGGCCTTCCGGCTGCGGAAAGGCGTCCAGTTCCATGATGGCCGCGAGCTCAAGCCGCAAGACGTGGTCGCCTCGATCCGCCATCATCTGGGAGCGGACTCGAAGTCGGCGGTGAAAGCGCAGCTGAGCGCGATCAAGGAGATCAAGGCCGATGGCGGCAATGTCGTATTTTCGCTCGAGGCCGGCAATGCCGATCTGCCTTATCTCCTGAGCGACTATCACCTGCCGATCTTCCCGGCCAGGGAAGATGGCGGCATGGACTGGCAAGCTCGGGTCGGCACCGGCCCATATGTGCTCGAGGCCTGGCAACCCGGCATCGGCGCCAAGCTCAAGCGCAATCCGAACTACTATCGCGACACCTGGTTCGACGAGGTCGAGATTCTGTCCATCGTCGATGTCGCAGCGCGCATGAACGCGCTGGTGACGGGCGACATCCACTTCGCCGATCGCTGCGACCTCAAGACCCTCGATCTCCTGAAACGCAATCCGAATATCGAGATCGACGAGGTGACGGGCTTCGCGCATGCGACCTTCTCGATGGACGTCACCCAGGCGCCATTCGACAACCCCGATGTCCGCAATGCGCTCAAACATGCCGTCGACCGCGAGGCGATCCTCAACAAGATCTTCTTCGGCCATGGCATTGCCGGCAACGACAATCCGATCGCGCCGTCGGTCAAATATGCGACGAGCCCGGAGCCCCGGCATGGCTATGATCCGGCCAAGGCCCGGGAGCTTTTGAAGAAGGCCGGCCTCGAAGGGCTCAAGATCGATCTCTCCGCCGCCGATACCGCCTTTGCCGGCGCGGTGGATGCCGCACTCTTGTTCAAGGAATCGGCCGCCGCGGCTGGCATCGACATCAATGTCATCCGCGAGCCCAATGACGCCTATTGGGAGACGGTATGGGGCAAGAAACCCTTCATCGCTTCCTATTTCAGCGGCCGCCCGGTCCAGGACCTGCAATTCTCGCTGGCCTATGCCGAGGGTGCCGCCTGGAACGAGACGAAATGGGCGAACAAGCGCTTCAACGAATTGCTGACCTCGGCGCGTGTCGAGCTCGACGAGGTGAAACGCGCCGGCCTCTATGCCGAGATGCAGCAGCTCGTGCATGACGACGGCGGCACCATCGTGCTGCTCTTCGTCAATTATGTGAGTGCCCACGCGAAGAGCGTCGCGCATGGCAAGCTCGCCACCGACAAGGAAATCGACGGCACCAAGATCGCCTCGCGCTGGTGGATGACGGCCTGAGAACGGAGACCAGAATGACCGAACGCTATTTCCCGATCTCCGAATATGAGCGGCGCTGGGCTCTCGTCCATGCCGAAATGCGCAGACGCGGCGTCGCGACAGCCGTCGTCTGGGGCAGGAGCGGCGGCACCTATGACCGGGCCTCCGACATCTATTACCTGACCAACTACTACGGCAATAATTCCGGGCAGGGCTTCGACAACGACCTGCAGAATTGCCGGGCTTTCTCCGCCGTCATCCTGCGTGAAGGCGAGAAGCCGGAGCTCATCATCGAGGAATCGGCTCCGCATCTCAACCTGCTGGCCACCGATCGCATCGTCGGCACCTGGGATCCGGTGAAGACCGTGGCCGAGCGCCTCGGCGCGCGCGCCGACAAGGGGCCTGTCGCCTTTCTCGGCACCGATTTCTTCTCCATGAAACATTGGGGCCAGCTTCAGGCGGCGACCGCCGGCATCACATGGCAGTTCGAGGACGATATCGTCCGCAAGATTCGCCGGGTGAAGAGCTCGCTCGAGCTCGATGCCTATCGCGAAGGCGGACTGATCGCCTCACGCGCCTGCAATCTGCTGATCGAAGGGCTGCTGTCGGGAAAATCGGAGGCCGAGGCGGCGGGCGATGCGGCGCGTGAAGTTGTGCGCTCGGGCGGCGCCATTCACATGATCCCGGTCTCGCATGGCGACAAGATCGACAATATGTGCCGCAACCCATTGCCGGGCTACAGCCACGACACGCCGAAGCCGGGCGATCTGATCCGCGGCTTCGTCTATGGCCCGATGTTCCAGGGATATTACCTGGATCCCGGCCGCACTGTTGTGGCAGGCCGCAAGCCGACGCCGGCCCAGCGCGAGTTGATCGAGTCCTGCGTCAGGGTGACGGACGATCTGCTGGCGGCGCTCAAGCCCGGTCTCAAAGTGCGTGAGCTGGTCGATCTCGGCGATCGTCTCAAGGCCGACCTCAATGTCGAGGACGACGAGATGGCCAAGAAATTCCCGCTCTATGGCCATGGGCTAGGGTTGTTCTTCGAGCAACCGATCTTCTCGACCGCGATGGGGTATGGCGACGACGAGTTCGTCGAAGGCATGGTCGCCGGCATTGAGGTGTTCTTCGCACGCCCGGGCATTGGAAGCGTGGGCTTCGAGCAGAATGCCATTCTGACATCCAACGGCATCGAGCTTCTGACCACGACGCCGATGTTGTGGTGGTAGCGGACTCTTCTCTCAGTCAGACAGGGGCGGGATTCCCGGCTCCATCGACAGATGCGAATGAATGCAGAGGAGCTTCTCGCCATCCTGTCTGAGGACGAGCGTGCAGCGGCCTCTTCTGTCATACCAGCCGCCATCCTTGGTCTTACCCTGGGAATGCCAGAGCGAGATCACGATGGCGGTGTCACCGGATATGACGATTTTCGGATCATCGAAGGTGAACCCGGCGATGGTCGGCCAGATGACGCGCCATTGCCGGGCTTCGAGATCGGCCAGCCCGGTCAGGATCTCGGAGAATGTTCCGAACGAGACGACGTCCTCGGCGAAGAGCGTCCGCGCCTTTGCGAAGTCTTGACCATTGATCAGGACTTCCCAGTCGCGGAGCCATTGCAGGACCTTGCTTCTCAAAATGTAACCTCTGGCCTAGAGCCCTTCCCGTTTTGATCGAATCGTTCCGATTCGATCAAAACGGGAAAAAGGGCTCGAAAACATATAATCTGGAGCGCTTCCTTATCGCCAAAGTCGAGCAACTTTGGCGGGAAGCGCTCTAGGACGCGTGCGCGTGTGTTTGCTCGACGAGCGCCTTGGCGGCGATGTCGAAAGCGCCATATTGATCGATGAACATCTGCCGCGCGATCTCATGGGCGCGCTTCTCGCCGTTCACCGTGGCATTGCCGAAGCCTAAGCGAAGCTTCGCCCCGATCTGCGAGGAGAAATGCCAGGTATTGCCGCCTGGATTGCATTCAAGCACGTAGAGCTTTCCCGTATTTTGTTCGCGCAGGACATCTATCGCAAGCAGCGGTATCGACGCAAATGCCGCGTGTACCTTTTCGGCGAGGGCCAGTATGTCGGGTGCCTTCACCAGTTTACGGTCTTTGCCACCGCCTTGCGTGGCGATGATGGTGCGCTCGATCTCCGCATCCGGCGCATCGAGCCCGCAGCGCGGGCTCTGCAGCGTTGAATGCCAGGAATAGAGGATCTTGCCGAACAGGGTCTCGACCCGGTGGAACGACGGGTAAGGGCCGGTATCGACGAATCTCTGCACCAGATAGCCTTGCCTGTCGCGGTGCAGGGGATGATCGGGCGGAAAATCATGTAGCCGCAGCTGCTCGATCCGGCGGCGCCGGAACAATTGCACGCCGTCGCCTTTGGACGTCAGATTCAAGTCCATGGGCTTGACGAGCACGAACTCGCCGAAGAGCAGGGGATCCAGCATCATGCCGAACTTGAAGGCGAGGGTGGGCGGTGTCGGTATGTCGGCCTTGCGGAAGATCTCATATTGCAGAAGCTTGTCGATGGGGACGTTCTTCAGAAGCTTGCCGCGTTTGATCCGCAGGTTGAATTTTCCGGCAAAGGCGACGACGAGCGTGGGTCTTTGCCATATCGCCGGCGGGAGCTGCGATCTCGACTCTATGCCGATCGCATAGACATCGATATCGCGATCGAGGGCCACGACCTTCCGGCCGATTTCCGCGAAGTCCCGCTCATAGCGGGCGCCGCGATGAATCAGGATCAGATTTCTTTTCATGCAAGCACTGTGAAACGGAGAGTCAGTCGGATTTGCGCCCCACCCGGTTCAGATAGGCGCGGATGCCGTGATAGTAGTTGACCAGGGCTTCCTTGTAGAGCGCGTCGGCCTTGTCGAAATCCGCCGGGGTGATCTTGTGCCGCTTGAGCTTGCGCAGGGAGGCATTGTAGGAGGCGATCGCCTGGCGGCGGCCGGCTTCCAGGAACTCTCGGAACTCCTCGAGCTGTCCGGGTCTCGGGTCGCCGAGCGCCATGTCCCTGAGCGACATGCCGTTCAGGGGATTGGCGCCGGGAACGGTGGCCCCGGTTCCTTCATAATCGACGATGGCAGGGCACATTCCGGGCGCCAGGCTGATCACCGCGCAGACCTTGCCGCAAGAGGCGGTGAGGCTCGTTTCGCAGCAATCGCAGAGGCCCACGGCCTCGGCCCGCTGAGCCGGTGCGAACAGGCCAAACCCAATCACAGCCGCAACCGCGGCTCCCCACAGCACAAAGCGCCCCATTGCGTTCCCCTTTTGGCGTTTCTTGCCATTACCTTAGAGCAAACCCCGCCAAAGTTGAAGACTTTGGCGATAAGGGTTTGCTCCAAGGTGTTGATTTGGCGCGAATCCTCATCGGCGAAGTGAAGTCACTTCGCCGGGATGCGCGCTAGCGGCAAATCTGGACGAGCGCAAAGACCGTTGACCGGCAGGGCCGGACCGGCTTGGATGCCGCCATGACCGACGTGTTATTCTATCATCTCGAGCAGCAGCCGCTCGAACGTGTGCTGCCGCAGCTCCTCGAACGCACCATTGAACGAGGCTGGCGGGCCGTCGTGGAGACTGATTCGGATGAGCGGGTCGAGGCGCTCTCGACGCTGCTCTGGACCTATACGGAAGAAGGTTTCCTGCCGCATGGCACCGCCCGTGACGGCCATGCCGAGAGCCAGCCGGTATGGATCACCGCTTCGCCCGAGAACCCGAATGGCGCCTCGGTGCGCTTTTTCGTCGGCGGCGTCGAGCCCGCCAATTACGACGGATTGGAGCGTGCGGTCCTGCTGTTCGATGGCGCCGACGCCGAATCGGTCGAGCGTGCGCGGCGCGTCTGGAAGGACGCCCGTGGCCAGGGCCATGAGGTCAGCTACTGGCAGCAGGACGAACGCGGCCGCTGGCAGAACAAGGCGAAAGCCGCCTCCTAAAATCGGAGAATCCGGATCCAGCGCGCCACATCGAACAGGCTGACCAGGGCCGCCGCGACATAGGTGAAAGCGGCGGCGCGCAGCACTTTCCGTGCGCCCTTCATGTCTTCCGGACGGATATAGTTTTCGAGCACCGGCAAGGCCCGCTTGAAGCTCGCATCGAATTCCGTCGGCAGCGTCACCAGGTGGATGACGATGGTCGAGGCCATGATCGCGAGTCCGGCAGCGAGCTCGAAGAGCAGCACTACCGGAGAGCGGACGAGGGCGAAGATGATCGGCGTGGCGAGGAGCAGGGCGCTGCCGACACGTTCGATGACGATGCCATAGCGCACCAGCTTCTGGCGCAGATGCAAGGGGGCATAGCCCTGCGCATCCTGGAGGGCGTGCGCCGCCTCATGGGCGGCGACCGCGACGGCGGTGACGGACCTGCCTTCGAAATTGGCTTTGCCGAGTCGCACCGCCTTGTCGTCCGGGCTGTAATGATCGCCGGTTTCGACCATTTCCACCTTTACCTCGGTCAGCCCTGCCTCATCGAGCAGATGGCGGGCGAGCTCGCCGCCGGTGCCGGGAAAATCGGCGCGCTCACGCGCATGGCGCGCCATCGTGCTGCGGATCAACAACTGCGGCACGAATATCAGGGCGAGGAGGGCGATGAAAGCGAGGGCGGCAAAGACCATTTAGCGTGACGTTATATTGTTCATCCTTGGCAGAACTGTGCCGACCTGCGTAGCATGGCGTTCTTTACCTGAAGCATAGCCGAAACAATAACCTCAAGCCTAATCACGAACGGAGGAGACGACGATGTGCGTACCTGGTTGCATGGCGACGGTTGCTGCAACAATTTCACGGCGCGGTTTGTTTCGCGCGGCGGGAGCGACGGCCTTTGTTGGCTCGATGTCGGCTTTCAGCCCGTTTGCGGCTCAGGCCGCGACGATGAGCTTTTCCAAGGTCGTTGACCTGACGCATGTCTTGACGCCGGACTTCCCCACGTTCACCGGCAAGCCGCAGCTGACCGTCGAAGTCCTGTACCGCTTCGAAAAGGACGGCTGGAACGAGAATCAGTGGCATCTGATCGAGCATACCGGCACCCATATGGACGCGCCGCTGCATTTTTCGACCAACGGTCCCGATGCCTCGTCGATTCCGGCCGAGACGCTGGTGGCGCCGCTCTGCATCGTGAACATCGCCGAGCGTGCCGCCAAGGATCCCGACTCGCAGGTGACGGCCGACGACATCAAGGCCTGGGAGGCCAAGAACGGCGCGCTGCCGGATGGCGCCGCCGTGGCGATGAATTCGGGCTGGGACCAGCATGTGAAGACCGACAAGTTCCGCAATGCCGACAAGGACGGCGTCATGCATTTCCCCGGCTTCCATCCGGATGCGGCCGCCCTCCTGCTCGAGCGTAAGGTGGTCGGCATCGTCGTCGACTCGCTGTCGCTCGACTACGGTGCCTCGAAGGATTTCGCCACGCATTATCGTTGGCTGCCGGCCGGACGCTGGGGTCTCGAATGCGCCGCCAATCTCGGCCAGCTGCCGGAGAAGGGGGCCGCCATCGTCGTCGGCGGCCCGAAGATCGCCGGCGCTACCGGCGGCATGACGCGCGCCTTCGCATTGCTCTGAAGTAACAGGGCGGCCCTTTGTGTAGAGGGCCGCTCTATGCCGTCTGTTCCAGACTTTCCTGCGCCTCGAGCCAGAGCGTTTCCTGCTCCTCGAGATCGCGGCCGAGCTTGGCCCGCAAGGTGGCGAAGCTCGCCGCCTTCTTGGGGTCGGCAATATAGAGCTGGCCGTCCTGCAAGGCGCGGTCCAGCACATCGAGTTTTTCCTGTATTTTCGACATGTTGACCGTGATTTCTTGAATCTTTTTCTTAACCGCGGTGGGGTTGATCTTGGCGGGCTGCGGCGCGGCCGCCTTGACCGGTGCTGCGGCCGGCGGCGGGACCGCTTCGCGCTTCGCCGCGGGCGTCCGGCCGAGGATGAAATCGGTATAGTCGTCCATATCGCCGTCGAAGGGCTTCACCGTTCCGTGAGCGACGAGCCACAGGCGGTCGACGCTGGTCTCGATGATATGCCGGTCGTGGCTGATCAGGATGACCGCGCCCTGATATTCGTTGATGGCGTGGATGAGCGCTTCGCGCGAGTCGACATCGAGATGGTTGGTCGGCTCGTCGAGCACCAGGATATGCGGCGCATGGAAGGAGGCAAGCGCGAAGAGGAGCCGCGCCTTCTCGCCACCCGACAACGTCTTGCATTTTGAATCGGCGAGCGTCGCGCCGAAGCCATAGGAGCCGAGACGCGCACGCCTCTGCGCCTGGGTGGCATCCGGCAACAGCCCGCTGAAATAATCATAAGGCGTGCGCTCGGGTGACAATTCGTCGAGCTGGTGCTGGGCGAAATAGCCGACGGTGAGGCGTGGCGGATGTTTCATCTCGCCGCTCATCGCCTGGAGCTTGCCGCACAGGAGCTTGGCGAAGGTCGATTTGCCGTTGCCGTTCGAGCCCAGAAGCGCGATCCGGTCATCGGGATCGAGTCTCAGCGTGATGTTGCGCAGGATCGGCTTGCCTTCCGTATAGCCGACGGAGGCATGGTCCCAGCGCACCAGAGGCGGCGCCAAAGGCTTCGGCGGATCGGGGAAGTGGAAGGGCGCCACACGATCCTCGATCACATCGGCGATCGGCTCGAGCTTGGCCAGCGCCTTGAGGCGGCTCTGCGCCTGGCGCGCCTTGGACGCTTTGAAGCGGAAGCGCTCGACGAAGGCTTCCATATGCTTGCGCTGGTCTTCCTGCTTCTTCTTGAGCTTCAGGGTCAGCGCCTGCTGCTCGCGCCGCTGCCGCTCGAAGCTGTCGTAATTGCCCTGATAGAGGGTGAGCTTGCCGCGCTCGAGATGGAGGATCGCGCCGACCGCGTCGTTGAGAAGATCGCGGTCGTGGCTCACCATCAGGATGGTGTGCGGATAGGAGCGGATGAAGCTTTTCAGCCAGATCGTGCCTTCGAGATCGAGATAGTTGGTCGGCTCGTCGAGGAGCAGCACGTCGGGCGAGGCGAAAAGTGCCGCGGCCAAGGCCACCCGCATACGCCAGCCGCCGGACAAGGCCGAGCAGGGGCCATTCTGCGTCTCTTCCGAGAAGCCGAGGCCCGACAGGATGGTCGCGGCGCGCGACGGCGCCGAATGGGCGTCGATATCGGCCAGGCGCAATTGGATCTCGGCGATCCGGTGCGGGTCGGTGGCGATCTCGGATTCATCGAGCAGGCTGGCGCGTTCGATATCGGCGGCGAGCACCGTGTCGATCAGCGACGCCTCGCCGCCCGGCGCTTCCTGCGCCACGGTGCCGATCTTGGCATTGCGCGGCAGGCCGACCGAGCCCGATTCCGACTGGAGATCGCCCAGGATCAGATGGAGGAAGGTCGATTTGCCCACGCCATTGCGGCCGATGAGGCCGACCTTGTGGCCTTCGGGGATGGCGACGCTCGCGTCTTCGAGGAGAAGCCGCCCGGCAATGCGGTAGGTGAGTCCGTTAACATGCAACATGGGCGGGCTGTTTAGCCGCAATCTAAGCCATTGTCATTCTTTGGGTGCAGTGCACAATGCAACCCTAAAGGGGTGAGGAAATGGCGGATACGGCCCGGCATATTTTGCCTGTCGACGGGGGCTATGTGGACGAGATCACCGTCCTCCTGCGCGACCTGTTGCGCCGGGTGATCCGCGAGCGGGCGCCAAAGGTCCTCCCCATCATCGACAATCCGGAAGATGCCCGCGCCATCAAGCCTGAACTGCGCGCGCCGGCCCTCCAGGTCATCGGTATCTGGCTGCAACTTCTTAATATCGCGGAAGAAAATGCCGCGATGCGGTCCAGGCGCCGGCTCGAGACGATGGGTGGCAACGACCAGATCCTGGGCTCCTTCTCCAACGCTTTCGCCAATATCGCGGCGGCCGGCGCCTCGGGCGAGCAGGTCGCAGAAGCGCTCGAGACGGCGGAGGCTGGTCCCACCATCACCGCGCATCCGACCGAAGCCAAGCGCGTGACGGTGCTCGAAATCCACCGCCGCATCTATTTGCGCCTCTATGATCTCGAAAGTCCGCGCTGGACGCCGCGCGAGCGCGAAGCCCTCATCCGGCAATTGCGCAACGACATTGATCTTCTCTGGATGACGGGTGAGATCCGGCTCGAAAAGCCGACCGTCGAGGCGGAGGTCGCCTGGGGCCTGCATTTCTTCCGCGAAACCTTGTTCGAGCGCACGCCGCAACTCTGCGAATTGCTGGAAGGCGCCCTGGCGCGTCATTATCCTGAACAGCCGATCCGCGTGCGCCCGCCCATCCGGTTCTATTCCTGGATCGGCGGCGATAGGGACGGCAATCCCTATGTCACCGCGGCGACGACACGCTTCGCCTTGCAGGAAAATGCCAAGGCGGCGATCGAGCGTCTCGACAAGCGCCTCGAATATCTGGCGCAGACCGTTTCGGTTTCCGAGCAGGAAGCCGATGTGCCGGAAGCCTTCCGTGCCCGCGTGACCCGCGAGATTACCAATGCCGCTGACGAAACGCTCGTCCAGCGCAATCCGGGCGAGCCTTTCCGGCAGTATTTCGCGGCCTTGCGGGCGCGGCTCGCTGCAACCCGCAGTCCAGATGAGTATGCCGGGCGCAAGGCCTTTGCCAGTCCGGAAGAACTCGCCGAGGCGATCCATCATGCCGAGCGGGCGCTGGCGCAGATGCATGCGACATCGATCGCCGCCTACACCATCAGGCCGGTGCGCTGGGAGGTCGATATCTTCGGCTTCCGAACCGTGAGCCTCGACATGCGGCAGAACACGACGGTCATCAACCGCGTGCTGACCGAGCTGTGGCAGAAATTCAACCCGACCGCCAAGCGCGAGCCGCCCAAGTCCGATTCACCCGAATGGGCGAAGTGGGTGACGAGCGAGCTCAAGCGGCCGATGGGGTTCCTGCCGCTGTTCCAGGGGCTGTCGGACGAGGCGCGCGAAACGCTCGACCTCCTGAGTCTGATCCGCTCGTCCCTCGACGGTGCCGACCAGCGGGCGACCGGCGCCTTTGTGCTGTCGATGACGCGCAGCGCCACCGACATTCTGGGCCTTTATCTGCTCGCCAAGTATAGCGGCCTTTTCACCGATGCGGCTTCCCGTGGAATCTGCCGTCTCGCCATCGTGCCGCTCTTCGAAACCATCGACGATTTGCAGCGCGCCCCCGGCATCATGGAGGAGCTGTTCAAGATTCCGATGGTGCGCCGCACGGTGAAGTCGCTGGGCGGGCGCCAGGAGATCATGCTCGGCTATTCCGACTCCAACAAGGATGGCGGCTTCTTCTGCGCCAGCTTCGAGCTTTACGAGACGCAGCGCCGCCTGGTTCAAGTCGCGCGCGGCGCCGGCATAGAAATCAGCTTCTTCCACGGCCGCGGCGGCTCGGTGAGCCGGGGCGGGGCGCCGACCGGGCGCGCCGTGGCCGCCCAGCCCGCCGGCACCATTGGCGGGCGGATGCGCGTCACCGAGCAGGGCGAGGTCGTCTCGTCCAAATTCGCCAATCGCGGCACGGCGCTTTATCAGCTCGAGGTGCTGGCTTCGAGCGTGCTGGTGCATACGCTCAAATCGGCGAAGGAAAGCGAATTGCGCCTGGTGCCGGAACATCAGGCGGCGGTCGAGGCCATTTCATCGGCCTCCTTCACGGCCTATCGCGGTCTCGCCGAGGATCCGGGCCTCATGGACTATTTCCAGGCGGCGAGCCCGGTCGAGGAACTGTCGCTGCTCAAGATGGGGTCGCGCCCGGCACGCCGTTTCGGCGCCAAGGGTGTTGAAGATCTGCGCGCCATTCCTTGGGTCTTCGCCTGGAGCCAGAACCGCCATGTCATCACCGGCTGGTACGGGCTGGGCTCCGGGCTCGACCGTTATATCGCCGAGAAGGGCGACGCCGGCCTGGCGCAGCTCAAGGAGATGTTCGTGCGTTCGCGCGGCTTCCGGCTCGCCATCGACGAGGTCGAGAAGTCGCTTTATCTCGCCGACATGGAGATCGCCGCCCTTTATGCCGGGCTGGTTCCCGACCGTAAGGCGGCCAAACGCATCCTGGGCCTCGTCCAGACCGAGCATGCCTTGACGCGCGAACGTGTCCTGCAGCTTTCCGGCGCCAATGGTCTGTGCGCCCGTTTTCCCGGCTTCCGCCGCCGTCTCGACCGGGTGCGCCCGATGATCGACCAGGCCAATCGCTGGCAGGTCGATCTGCTCAAGGATGCGCGCGCCGGGAGGCCTTCGGACAAGGCGCTGACGCCTTTGCTGATGACGATGAATTGCATCGCCGCCGGGCTGGGGTGGACAGGCTGATCTTGCCCAAGCTCCTCCGGCATGATCTAGTGATGCAAAATATAACGGAGGAAGCCTGATGAAGTTCGACAAACGGAGTTTTCTGGCTGCCGCGGCCATGGCCGCGCTGGCCTCATTCTCGATGCCCGCCGTTGCCGCCAATATGATCGGCAATTGCGAAGTGACGGGCGAGAAGGGATCGATCCCGATTGCCAATCCGGCCAAAGCCGGACAGTTCACAGTCGTGGTGTCGCTGCCGGCGCCGATCTGGTGGAATGGCGACACACCGGAAAGTATCAAGGACGGCATGGAATATTGTTTCGCCGCCGAGATCGCCTGGCGCGCGGGTTATGACAAATTCGAGCTCGTCAATGTCGGCTGGGATCCGCTGGTCACTGGCCAAGTGACGGATTTCGATCTGGCGATTTCCGAGATCTCGATCACCGACGCACGCAAGAAGGTCGTGGACTTCTCCATTCCTTATTTCAGCTCGGATATTGGTGTTCTTGTCCGCGCGGACGCGCCGGTCGATGGAACGACGATCAAGGATAAGACGGTGGGCGTGCAGCAGGCGACCACGGGTGCCAGTTTCGTGGCCGATGTGCTGAAGCATCCGGCGGACAAGACCCAGGTCTATCCGGATCAGGGCGACATGTTTACCGCACTCGCGGCCGGCCAGATCGATGCCGCCGTCACCGACACTTCGATCGTGCTCGCCGAGGAAGTGAAGACCAAGGGCCAGCATGTGGTGGCCGGCCAATACAAGACCGGCGAAAGCTACGGCGCCATCTATCCCAAGGGCGGCGCCAATAATGCGACGCTCGACAAGATCATCAAGTCGATCATCGACGATGGCACCATATCGAAGCTTGCCGATAAATATCTGGCGGCCGTCTGGGGCAAGGATCCGGCCAAGGTTCCGTATTTCACACCCTGACGGACTCTGGAACGGTGAGCGATATCGCAGCTAAGGAAAGAGTGGGCGGCGCGCTGCCCACTCTCCCGGCACGAACCGACGGACTTTCCCTCGCCGCTTTGCTGTTCGCAGGCTTCTGCGTGCTCTGCGCCTGGGGGGCGACGCGCACCGTCGCGTCGGCGCTCGATCATCTGCAGATCGAGCGAGGCGCCGGCTGGTCGATCGTCTTCTTTCTAGTGATCGCCGCAACCGCGATCCTGTTCTGGCCGGCGGCGCGCTCCTGGAGCTTCTCCAGCCGCGCCCGCCAGGCGCTTTCGACCAACAATATCGTCGAGGCGCGCATTGATGCGGCAGCGGCGCGCGAATGGTCCTATCTGACTTTCGGCTGGGGCGCGACGTCCCTGGTGCTCCTCGCTTTCGCCAGCTTCATCATGGCGAACAATGCCGGGGTCGGCAAAACCTTCTTCTACCTGCCGTTGATCGCCGAGAAATGGGATCTGGTGCTCCGGGCCTTCTGGAACAACATCAAGATCTTCGTCATTGCCGAGATCCTGGTGCTGATCTGGGGGCTGGTGGTGGCGATCGCGCGCCTGATGCCGGGGCCGGCCGGACGTCCCGTTCGTCTCCTGGCGATCGCCTATTGCGACATTTTTCGCGGCCTTCCGGCGATCTTGACGCTTTATCTCGTCGGCTTCGGTCTGCCGATCTCCGGTCTGCCGGATCTGATCGTCCCGCCCATCGTCGGCCTGTTCGTCAATTTCGACGGCATGACGGCGGCCGAGATCAAGCAATTCACCCGCATCCCGCTCACCTGGTATTGCATCCTCGCTTTGACACTGACTTACGGCGCCTATGTCGCCGAGGTCTATCGCGCCGGCATCGACAGCATCCATCCAAGCCAATGGGCGGCGTCGCGCTCGCTCGGCCTTTCTTATCTGCAGACGCTGCGTTATGTGATCGTGCCGCAAGCGGTGCGCCGCATCATGGCGCCGCTGCTCAACGATTTCATCGGCCTGCAGAAAGATACGGCACTCGTCCAGGTCATCGGCGTCGTCGACGGCTTCAACCAGGCGCGCATGATCGCGTCCAATGCCTTCAATCTGTCGGCGGTGACGATCATCGCCATCATCTTCGTGCTCATCACCATACCGCAGGCGCGCTTCGTCGACCGGCTGGTAGAGCGCGACCAGGCGCGCATGCGGGCGGCGAGCTGACATGGCCTTTCTCGAGATCAAGGACGTCCACAAGCGTTTCGGTTACCTCGAAGTGCTGCGCGGCGTCGACATGTCGGTCAACGAGCATCAGGTCGTCTGCCTGATCGGCCCGTCGGGCTGCGGCAAGTCCACGCTGCTGCGCTGCATCAACGGCCTCGAGCCGATCCAGGGTGGCGAGATCAAGCTCGAGGGAGACCGCGTCTCGGGCCCGGGCGTCGACGTCAACCGCCTGCGCCGCGAGGTCGGCATCGTCTTCCAGAGCTTCAATCTCTTTCCGCATATGAGCGTCATCGAGAATGTCACGCTCTCACCGACCAAGGTTCTGGGCTTCAGCAAGGCGGAAGCCCGGGAGAAGGCGATGGCCTTGCTGTCGCGCATCGGGCTCGAGGCGAAGGCCAATGAATATCCCGACCGCCTGTCGGGCGGTCAGCAGCAGCGCGTCGCCATCGTTCGGGCTTTGGCCGTGGAGCCGAAGCTCATGCTGCTCGACGAGATCACCTCGGCGCTCGACCCTGAGCTCGTCTCGGAAGTGCTCAATATCGTGCGCGACCTCGCGGGGCAGGGCATGACCATGCTGCTCGCCACGCATGAAATGGGCTTTGCGCGCGAGGTGGCGTCCAAGGTCTGCTTCCTCTATGACGGTGTCGTTCACGAGGAGGGGCCGCCGGAAAAGATCTTCGGCAATCCGGAGCATGAACGTACCCGTGCGTTTCTGAAGCGCATCATTGAGGCAGGACGTCTTTAAAACTTTGACATGGCACGCATCGCAGTCGTCACCGTTCCCTCGCCACAGTCCTGGATCATCGTCAACGCGCTGGTGAAGTTTTTCGGGCCGGTGACGATCGTCGCCGAGGAGCGCGAATCCAAGCTCACTCTGATCCGCCGGCGCATGCGCCGTCAGGGCGTGATCACCATTCTGGGGCAGATCGGCTTTGTCCTGTTCCAGCGGCTTTTGGCCCAGAAGTCACGCAAACGGATCGGCGAGATCATCGCCGAATATGGCATCGACCCCAATCCCAATGCCGCGTGCGAGATGATCAAGGTCGGATCGGTCAACAGCGACGCCTGCCGTGCTGCTCTGGCAAAGCTCGCGCCCGATGTGGTGCTGGTCGTCGGCACGCGCATCATCGGCAAGGAGACATTGTCCAGCATCACCGTGCCGGTCATCAATTTCCACTCCGGCATCAATCCCAAATATCGCGGCCAGGCCGGCGGCTATTGGGCACTCGCCATGGGCGATCCGGACAATGCCGGCGTCACCGTCCATCTTGTCGATGAAGGCGTCGATACCGGCGCTGTCCTCTATCAGGCGCGGTTCAAGGCGACGCCGCGGGACAACTTCATCACCTATTTCTTCACGCAGGCGGCGATTGCCCGGCCGCTCGCCATCACCGCGGTGGAAGACGCGCTGGCGGGGCGCCTCAAGCCGGTCAAGGTCGACCTGCCGTCCCAGCAATTCTACCACCCGACCCTGTGGTTCTATCTCTGGACGGCCTGGACCAAGGGTGTCTGGTGATTATTTGAACGCCTCGTCGACCGGCACCTTATAAGCATTGGCGAGGCGGTTGGTCATGTTGGCGAGCCCGGTGACCGCATAGACCTCGCGGATCATCTCTTCGCTGGCGCCCTTCTGGCGGGCGCCCGCCGTGTGGCTCGCCATGCAATACTCGCAGCCATTGGTCACCGACACGGCGACATAGATCAGTTCCTTGGTGAGGGGATCGAGTGCGCCCGGACCCATCATCTCCTTCAGGCTCTCCCAAACATGACGCAGCATGCGCGGGTCATGGGCGAGATGTTTCCAGAAGTTGTTCACATCGGCCACTTTGCGGGTCGCTTTGATGTCGTCGAAGACGGCACGCACCTCGGCGCTCGCGGTGTCATAAGTGATGGGCTGCATTGGTAATTCCCTCAATAGAGCCCTTCCCGTTTTGATCGAATCGTTCCCGATTCGATCAAAACGGGAAAAAGGGCTCGAAATACATTTAGTCTGGAGCGCTTCCTTATCGCCAAAGTCGGGCAACTTTGGCGGGAAGCGCTCTAGCGGTTCGGCTGCCTCATTCTGCCTTAAACTACCTTGGGAGCCCCTAATTTTCGTCATATTACTTGGGACTATGGCGCTGTTATGCGCATTCTGGAGGGCGGCATATGAAAAGAACTGTCATCACCCTGGCCACGGCCTTGCTGCTGGGAACGTCCTGGACGGCATTGGCCCAGGAGCAGGATCCCAATGCCGTCATCATTCCGGATGGCCAGTCCGGCGCCGGCCAGCAGGAAGGCCAGGCGCCCGAGCAAAAGCCGGAGAAGAAGCGCAAGAAGCGCGACGCCGAGCAGCAGAACGAGTCGGCGCAGCCTTCGGCCGACCAGCAATTCGAACAGCCGCAGCCCGAGAAGAAAAAGCGCAAGAAGCAGGCCGAGCAGCCTGATGATTCGATGCAGCAGCCCTCGGGCGGCCAACAGTTCGAGGAACCGAAACCCGAAAAGAAGCGCAAGAAGAAGCAGGCTGAGCAGCCGGAAGAGATCCAGCAGCAGCCCGCGGCGGAGCAGCAGTTCGAAGAGCCCAAGCCCGAGAAAAAGCGCAAGAAGAAGCAGCAGGCCGAGCAGCCTGAGGAACCGGTTCAGCAGCCGGTCGAAGAACAGGTCCAGCAGCCGGAGCCGGTGAAGAAAAAGAAGAAGCAGGCGGAACAGCCGGAAGAGCCCGTCCAGCAGCAGGTCGACCAGCCGGTCGAGCAGCCGACCGATCAGCAGGCCGAGCAGCCGCAGCCCGAGAAGAAGAAAAAGAAGAAGGAGCAGGCCGAGCAGCCGGCGCCGTCCGAGCAGACGACGGGCGAATCGAAGACCGAGACCCCGGCCGCCGGCAATGTCCCGGCCGATGTTTCGCAATATCTGTCAGACACGCGTCCGGCAAGCGAGCTTTCCGACGCCGAGCTCAGCCAGAGGATCAAGGCCGGCCGCAGCCTCTCGAAGATGAAAGGCCTGCCCGACGATGTCCGCCAGGAGCTGGCCGGCAAGGCCAAGCAGGCGCGCACCGAAGCCATCGCGCGTGAGCAAGGTGGTGGAAAGGCGGGCAAGCAGCCCGAGCCTGGACAGCAGACGACTGAGCAGCCGACTGGACAGCAGCCCGAACAGACGACTGGTGAATCCACGCCCGGCACGTCGGACCAGGCTGGCGTTCCGCCGGAAGTGACACAGTATCTTTCCGACACGCGCCCGGCGAGCGAGCTTTCCGATGCCGAACTGGCCGAACGCGTGAAGGCCGGCCGCACTCTGTCGCGGACAAAGGGCTTGTCGGACGATGTCCGTCAGGAGCTAGCCGGCCGTGCCAAGCAGGCGCGCACCGAGGCTCTTGCGCGCGAGCAGGGCAAGGGTGGCAAGCAGCCGGAATCTGGCCAGCAGCCGACGGCGGAGCAGCCATCTGGCGAGCAGCCGACGGCCGAAAAGCCTGTTGGTGAGCAGCCGACCATTGCCGACCCGAAGAAGAATGCTGAAGGCCAGGAAGTCGTCCCCAACGATCAGGCGGGTCAGCCGCCGATCACGCTCGACAAGAAGGACGTCGAGAAGCTCGACAACACCAAGGCGACGCCGCAGGCGGAAGCCAAGGCCAAGTCCTATCTGGACGACAACCGTCGGTCCGATCAGTTGAAGGACGACGAGGCCAAGGCGCGTCTCGATGGCATGCGGGAGCTTCTCTCCGACAACGAGCTGTCGCGCGACACCAAGCGGGAGCTGCGCCGCAAGCTCAAGGAGGAGCGTGATCTCTATCGCAACCGCGTCGCCGAGAAGGTGATCGTCGAGGAGAAGAAGGACGAGCAGCGTGACCGCATTCCGCGCCGTCGCGACCGTGAAGAGGATCGCCGCTGGGACAATTGGGCCGAGCGTGACATCCTGCGTGACCGGCGCCGGTCGGACGAGCTCGAGGAAGGCGAATTGCGCCGCCGCATCGACATCTATCGCGAGGCTATCTACGACGATCGCTACAGCGATGACGAGCGGACCTATTGGCGCGACATGATGGATCGCGACCGGCGTTATCTGGGTGACCGCATGCGCCGCGACCGGGACGAGCGCGAGCGTTATTGGCGCGACCGGCGCGACCGCAACGAGATCAGGATCGACATCAATATCAATCTGAGCGGCGATCGCGAGCCGCCGGACTCGGCCTTCATCGACGAGATCGACGATGAGGAACTCGAGGACTATCTGGTCACGGCGCCGCGTCGCAAGGTTCCGCGCCGCTATACGGTGGCCGAGATCGAGGAGGAGCCTGAGATCCGCACCGCGATGCCGGCCATCGAGATCGACAACATCCATTTCGGCTTCAATGAAGCCTTCCTGCGCGAGGAGGAGGTCGAGAATCTCGACCGCATTGCCGAGGTGGTCGAGAAGATTCTGGCCGCCCATCCCGACGAGGTCTTCATGATCGAGGGCCATACCGACGCGGTGGGCTC
Source organism: Taklimakanibacter albus (assembly GCF_016595235.1). Classification (GTDB taxonomy): domain Bacteria; phylum Pseudomonadota; class Alphaproteobacteria; order Rhizobiales; family Aestuariivirgaceae; genus Taklimakanibacter; species Taklimakanibacter albus. The sequence goes on from NZ_JAENHL010000006.1 coordinate 457,663, forward strand.
GGATGCCTATAATCTGAAGCTGTCGCGCGAGCGTGCCCAGGCGGTCAAGAAGGCGCTCACCAGCTACTACGCCATTGCCCCCCGCAACCTGGTGACGGCGGGGTACGGCGAGCGGTATCTCAAGATCCCGACCGCCGAGCCCGAGGAGGAGAACCGCCGCGTGTCCTTCCGGCGCGTGACGCCGCTGGTGGGCGAGGCCGAATAGGCCGCTCTACCGCTACTTGAAGCCTGTCCGGGCCGCCGCTATAAGGCGGCCCGACGTTTATCAGCAAAACCCAAGGGGAATTTAATGGCCAAAGAGCGCACGCTCTCCATCATCAAGCCGGACGCGACGCGTCGCAACCTGACCGGCGCCATCAACGCCAAGATCGAAGGCGCCGGCCTCCGCATCATCGCCCAGAAGCGAGTGAAGTGGAAAAAGAAGGACGCCGAGACCTTCTATAAGGTCCACAAGGAGCGTCCTTTCTATAAGGACCTGGTCAAGTTCATGACCTCGGGCCCGATCGTCATCCAGGTGCTGGAAGGCGAGAAGGCGGTCGCCAAGTACCGCGATGTCATGGGCGCCACCAACCCGGCCAATGCCAATAAGGGCACCATCCGCAAGGAATTCGCCGAATCGATCGAAGCCAACTCCGTGCATGGCTCGGACAGCGCCGACAACGCCAAGAAGGAGATCAAGCTCTGCTTCAAGGCCGCGGAGATCGTGGGCTAAGCCGATGTGGGTCGTCGTCTACATAGTGTCGATCGTCCTGGTGAACTGGCTCTTCGTGGCCGTGTCGCCCTGGCCGACGGTATTCGGCGACCTTTATCTTGCCAATCTGGTGGTCGGCTTCGTCTTCGTGCTCCGTGACTACGGGCAGAGGCAGGTCGGCCACAAGATCCTGCTGGCGACACTCGTCGCCGGCATCATCACCTATTTCATGGTCGATCCGGCGATTGCCATCGCCAGCATCACAGCTTTCATCCTGTCCGAGATGACGGACTGGGCCATCTATTCCTTCACCCGGAAGCCCTTGCAGCAGCGCATCCTGATCTCGAGCCTGGTCGCGGTGCCGCTGGATACGCTGGCCTTCCAATATTTGGCGAATTACCTCACCCCGGCCGCCTTCTCGATGGAAGTGCTGAGCAAGGCGGTGGGTGTGTTCATCGTCTGGTATCTGCTCAGGCTGCGGACCGGCGACGCGCCGGCGCCGGCTCATTGACGTGACTCCGGCTGCCGTCGCGATCTACGCCGCGGGCAGCCTCAGAAACGCGCTGCCGCTCGTCTCGGGCGCTTTCACCAAGAATACCGGCATCGCTGTCACCGTCCGACACGGTCCCGCCGGCCTTTTGCGCGAGCATATCGAAAGTGGCGGCCGGCCTGATCTCTTCCTGTCGGCGAACATGGAGCATCCTGTCCGGCTGCATCAGCTGGGGCTTGCGGCGCCGCCCATTCTCTTCGCCCGCAACCGCATGGTGGCTCTGGTCCGCCGCACCGCCGGCATCACGCAGGACAATTTCATCGGCCGTAGTCTCGAGCCGGCGATCCGGATCGGAACATCGACGCCAGTGAATGATCCCTCCGGTGACTATGCCTGGGAGATATTCCGGAGCATCGACGCTGCGCGGGCAGGGGCTTTAGCCATCCTCGATGCCAAGGCGCAAAAGCTTGTCGGTGGCTCGGTGCCCACAGCCGCCTTGCCGCCGTCATACGATATCGTCGCCAGCGCTCTGGCCGAGGGATCCGTCGATATGTTCCTGGGCTATGCCACCGGCCTCGTGCCCCTGGCGCACAAGCTCAGCGATGTCGAGATCGTCGAGCTGCCGAAAGAGATCAATGTCGTTCCCGAATATGGCCTGGCCGTGCTCAAGGACGCATTGCCCTCGGCCTTGTCCTTCGCCCTTTTTCTGATGTCGGGTGCCGGCCAAGGGCTGATCCGGCAAGCTGGCTTCCTGCCGGTAGCGCTTTCCGCCGACGCCTGACCCCTCGCGGCCATTGCTGGCTGCCGGCCACCGATATATACCATCGGATATAACGAAATGCGAAATGGGGGTCCGATGTCTTTCCACCGGCGTGCTTTTCTGGCGCTTGCGCTTCTCTGCCTGAGTGCTCTTCCCAATGCGGCGCGGGCCGAGAGCCGCACGATCGTCGACCAGCTCAACCGCACCGTGATCTTGCCGACCGAGGTCAACCGCATCGTCGTGCTGCAGCATCAGACGCTCGATATCCTGGTCGAGCTCGGCGCCGCCGATAAGGTCGTCGGCGTGCTGAAGAGCTGGCCGAGCCTCATTCCGGGCCTCGACAAATATGCGCCGGGGCTGAAAGGCCTGCCGATGCCGGGCGATCTCTCCGCCGCCAATGTCGAAGAGGTGTTGAGCCTCAAGCCGGATATCGTCTTCGTCACCAATTATGCGCCGCCTGAGATGATCGAAGCGATCGCCAAGACCGGCGTGCCGGTCGTCGGTATCTCCCTGTCGAAAGGCGAGGGCGTCGAGGCGCCGAAACTCAATCCGACCTTCGCCGACGACGATGTCGCTTATGCGGAGGGCCTCAAGATCGGCGTCAAGCTGATCGGCGAGATCGTCGGCAAGTCCGAGCGCGCCGAGGAGCTGCTGAACTTCGCTTTCGCCAACCGCAAGCGGGTCGAGGAACGTGTCGCCAAGATCGCCGATGCCGATCGCGTCCGCCTCTATATGGCGAACCCCAAGATGAGCACCTATGGTTCAGGCAAATATACCGGCGTCATCATGAAGCGTTCGGGTGGCATCAATGTCGCGGCGGGTGTGCGGGGCTCGACCAAAGTATCGATGGAGGACGTGCTCGCCTGGAACCCGCAGGTCATCTTCGTCCAGGACCGTTATGCGCCGGTGGCCGACGAGATCCGGCAGGGGGCGGCCTGGCGAGAGATCGACGCGGTCAAGAACAACCGCATCTACATCACACCCGAATATGTGAAGCCCTGGGGTTATCCGCTGCCTGAGGCACTGGCGCTGGGCGAGCTCTGGATGGCCAAGAAGCTCTATCCCGATCAGTTCGCCGATATCGACATGCAGAAGGAAGTGGACGCCTTCTACACCCAATTTTATGCGCAGCCTTATACCGGGCCGCACTGAGCCGATGTCCGTAATGGGGAAGGAACGTCGTCTGATCGGGGGCGCCGTCCTTCTCGGCTTGCCGATCGTTCTGTTCCTTTTGTCCTTCCTGGTCGGACGTTATCCGGTGCCGCCGCTGACGGTGATCCGCATCATCGCCGCGCAATTTCTCCCGATCGAGCCGGACTGGCCGCCGCTCGTCGCCTCCGTCGTTCTCGATGTCCGCCTGCCGCGCCTTCTGGCCGGCATGGCGGTCGGCGGTGGGCTGGCGCTGGCAGGAGCCTGCTATCAGGGCGTCTTCCGCAATCCGCTGGTCTCGCCTTTCACCCTCGGCGTCTCGGCCGGTGCCGGCTTCGGCGCGGCGGTGGCGATCCTGCTCTTCGAGCAGCATTATGCGACCCAGGCTTTGGCCTTCGTCTTCGGGCTCGCCGCGGTGGCCTTGTGCTTCTTCATGAACCGTCTCTACCGCGCCGGCTCGACACTCGTCCTGGTGCTGGCCGGCATCATCGTAAGCTCGCTTTTCACGGCCCTTCTATCGCTCCTCAAATATGTCGCCGATCCGCATTCGAAGCTGCCGGTGATCGAATTCTGGCTGCTGGGCTCGCTGTCGGCGGTGTCGATGGAAGATGTCGTGGTCGTCCTGATCGTCATGATCCCGGCCTCCATCCTGCTGCTGCTTTTGCGCTGGCGCATCAATATCCTGTCCCTGGGCGATGAGCAGGCGGGCATATTGGGCCTGGAAGTCGGCCGTCTGCGTTTCCTCATCGTGCTGCTCGCGACACTCGTCGCCGCCTCGACCGTGGCGATCAGCGGCATCATCGGCTGGGTCGGGCTGGTCATTCCGCATTTTGCCCGCATCCTGGTCGGTCCCGATTTCCGCAAGCTGTTGCCGACGACACTGTCCCTGGGCGCCTGCTATCTTCTCCTCATCGACGACATCGCCCGCACCGTCACCGCGGCCGAGATACCCTTGGGGATTCTGACCGCTTTGGTGGGGGCGCCGGCTTTCATGCTGCTTCTGCGGCGCGGATCGCTCGGATGGGCGTGATCCTCGCCGCCGAGAAAGTCGGCTTTTCTTATGCCGGCCGATCACAGCCGGTCTTCAGTGGGGTGAGCCTCGATATTGCCGAAGGCGAGATCCTCTGCGTCCTGGGACCCAACGGCATCGGCAAATCAACCTTGCTCAGATGTCTTTCAGGTCTCGCTCCCGCTACGACCGGTGCCATTCATGTCGCCGGACAAGACATGACGGAGCTTTCGCGCAACGAAATCGCCCGTCATCTGGCCCTGGTGCCGCAGAACGACGAAGCGGTCTTCGCCTTTGCCGTCCATGCCGTCGCCGAAATGGGACGCGCGCCCTATCTCGGCCTGTTCGAACGGCCCGGTCCGAAAGAGGCGAGTCTTGCGCTGGAGGCGCTGGCGACCCTCGGCATCGCCCATCTCGCTGAAGTGTCGTATACCGAGATCAGTGGCGGTGAGCGTCAACTGGTGCAGATCGCCCGCGTTCTGGTCCAGGCCCCCCGGCTCATGATCCTCGATGAGCCGACGGCGCATCTCGATTTCGCCAATACCGCGCGGCTCCTCGCCTTGCTGCGCCGCCTGGCCAGGAGTGGCCTTGCCGTCATCTTCACAACTCATGCGCCGGACCAGGCCTATGCGCTGGCCGACCGCACGCTCATATTGTCACCGCATCACCCGCCGCGCCTCGGCGGCACGCGGGATTTGCTGACGGCCGATGTCTTGTCCGAAACTTACGGTGTGCCGATCCGTCTCGTGGCGTCGGACAGGCACATGCTCTGCATTGCGGACGCAGATTAGGGCTGCGGTGGTGTCGGCTCGATCGGCACGCCGCGCACGCGTTCGCGATAGGAGATGTAGATCGCGCAGGCGATGAGGATGCCGACGCCGGTAAAGGTCCAGCGATCGGGCAGGTCGCTGAAGAACCACCAGCCACAGACCACCGCCATGATCATTTCGGCATAGGCCATGGGCGCGAGGAGCGAGGCCTCGGCATAGTGATAGGCCGCGATCACCAGATAATGGCCGATGAAAGCGATGAAGGCGATGAGAAGCAGGAGACCCCATTGCTCGGGGCTGGGCGTCACCCAGAAGAAGCCGACCATCAGCGTGCTGAGCACGGCGCCGGCGACATTGGTATGGAACATGGTGACGATCGGATCGGCGCGCCCGGCGATGCGCCGGGTCAGGATCATGTAGACGGCGCTGGTGGTGCCGGAAAGCAGAGCGAACAAGACGCCCGCATTGATCGCCTGGAAGCCCGGTCGGATGATGATCAGCGTGCCGATGAAGCCGATGACTACGGCGATCCAGCGGCGCAGGCCCACTTGTTCCTTGAGGATTACCGGCGACAGCATGGTGACGATCAGCGGCTGGACGAAGTAAATGGCGAGCGTGTCGGCGATCGGCAGATAGTGCAGCGCCAGGAAGAACAGCGCGGTCGAGGCGAGGACGAGGCTGGCGCGGACCGTGTGCATCACCGGCATAGTGGTCTTGAGCGCGCTGACCGGCCGGTTCCTGAGCACGAAGGGCACATTGATCAAGGTGCCGAAGATGAAACGCCCCCACACGCTCTCGATCACCGGCATGTTCATCTGGCCCAGGAATTTCGCCGCGACATCCAGGAACGGCAGAATAAGCATGGCAGCCAGCATCAAAAGGATGCCGGTAAGGGGCGCATTATGCTGTTGCGGGGAGGTTGCCATACTATATCAGGGAAAGGACGGTTGTGCCCCTCTACAAGGAGGACCGGGCGATGACAATGCGGATCGCTGCAATCCTGCTTTGCCTTTGGGTAAGCCCTGCTTGGGCCGTCGAAGGCAGCGGCGGACCGGTGCGCACCATGTTCACCGTGTCCAATCAGACGCTCGACGTCGAGGTGACCTGGCTGCAGACCGGCGGCGTGGTGCAGCTCAAGATCGTCTCCACCGAGGCCGTGCCGGAGGAGAAACGTACAGATGTCCTGCAGGCGGCGCGCCAGCTTCTGCGCGCCAGCGCCGGCGGCAGCAACAAGGTGATGATTTCGGACACCGGCAAGCTGATCGGCAGCTATCGTTTGACCGGCTGGACCAAGCCGTTTTCGGCGAATGACCTGACGCTGGGAGCGCCGTGATCAGCGTGCAGGCAATTCCGGTCGGGTTTCTTCCGCGCCCGATAACGCAGGTTGCTGCTCATTTATCGTCGCTTCGAGAAAATCGGACACGATCCTGATTCTCCGCGCGCGATGAATGTCGCTGTGAACCACGAGCCAGATCGTTTCCTCGTGATGAAACTGCCGTGAATTCACCCGCACGAGTTCCTTGTCTTTGCCAGCCATGATGCAGGGCAGGATGCCAAGGCCGAAGCCTGAGCGGATGGCGAGAACTTGCGCCTGCATTGAATCGACATTGAGCGCGGTGCCGCTCTCGGCCGTCTGACAACGCCCGAGACCTCGGTGTCTCGCCCTTTGAAATCATCCAGCAGCTCGACCATGCGGGATTCGATGGGAATGGCCCGGTCGACCATTCCGCGCCCCGCTTCGGTCAGCTCATAGCCATTCGTATGTCGCTCGAAGAGGCGCGTGCGAAGAGCGGTTTCCAGAGTCTCGATCCGCCGCGCCACCGTCGACTGGCTGACCTTCAACTCGCGGCTTGCGCCGGTCAGGCCACCATGGCGGCTGACGGCAAGGAGGTAGCGGATATCGTTCCAGTTCATCGTTCTGTTTCTGGAAAATGATCTGCCAATAATAGGCCTTTCATTCCAAAAGTGGAAACAATATCTCCCCTACATTCGAAAAGAGTGGTGGGACCGTGCTCGTCAGATATCCCTATTTGCTTGGCATTCTGGCGGCGCTTTTCGCGGCCTTCGTCTGGTCCCTGAACTTCGTCGTTCCCTTTGTCATTGGCGATTATTCGATCTTCGATTTCGCGCTGTTTCGCTTTGTCATTGCCAGCGCCTTCGCGGCCATCTTCCTCATTTGCAGAAGGGGCGATGCAATGGGGCTCAAATCAAAGGACTACCTGATCGCCTTTTATCTCGGTTTCATCGGCTATCTCGCTTATTTCCTCACTGTCGCGGGCGCAGCCATCTATGCCGGCCCGGTGATTGCGCCTGCGTCGCTTGGGCTGGTCCCCGTCGTCCTTGCGATCGCCGGCAATCTGAGCCGGAAGTCGGTTTCCTGGCAGGCTTTGTCTCTGTCGGTCCTGGTGACGGCTGTTGGTATGGTGCTCGTAAATCTCAGCGTGTTCGATCCATCGAGCATGGCGACGGCGCGATCACCTGCGCTGGGAATCTTGCTGGCGGCTGGTGCTGTCGGCCTCTGGACCTGGTTTGGTGTGGCCAATCAGCGGGCGCTCGCCGAGCGTCCGGAAATGGATGCGGCGATCTGGACCGCTCTCATACTGGTCGGGGGCGGCTTCGAGATGCTGCTTCTCATGCCTGCCGGCCTTGCCTTGGGAGCCTTCAACATTCCAGAGCTTGGCCTGGCGTGGGAGAGTGCGGCACCTCTCTATTTCTGGGGCGCATCACTGGCGATCCTCGCCTCGATCGGAGGCGCCTGGGCATGGACTTTTGCGTCGCAAAGAATTCCCGTGGCGCTTTCCGCGCAGTTGCTGGTGTCGGAAACCATATTCGGGACGATATTCGGCTTAGGAGTCCATGGCCGCTTGCCGACATATACCGAGCTGGCCGGGATTGTCGTTCTCACCGCCGGCGTGCTCATGACGATCCGTATTTTCCAGGGGGTGAAATCACCCTTCAGCGCGCCAGCAATTCCGGCCGATACTCGAAATGCATCGTGTCATAGTGGTACCAACGGCCGCCCCAGATGAAGCCGTGGCGCTCGAAGATTTCGACGATCTCCATCGGCATCCGGTTGGTCCAGGCGATCTTTCCGTCCTTGCCCGGTTTGCGCCAGCGCCAGTAGTCGGCGAATTCAGTGTTGAGATCGATCGAGGCGCCATAGGCATGCATCGATAGGCGCTGGGTTCCGGCGATTGCCCGGCAATTATAGGTGCCGGCCGAGGGGGCGAGGTACTTCATCATCGGCTTGGGCAGTTTTGCCAGATCGCGCGCCGTCGCCTCGAGCGCCCGGTCGACGCCCTGGCGCGTGGTGATAAGCACGCTGCCGCCGAACCAGGGGACCCGGCGCATCCTGAGCGCCGCTTCGCCCTTGCGGCAGTCACCGTAAAGCGCGCGGAAGAGGGCTTCGACGCGGACGCGGCCTGGATCGACATTGACGCCCGGTGCCTTGGGCTTGGTGTGCGCCGGATAGGGGATGGCGAACATGTCGTCGACGTCGGGATCATCGAGCAGCTCGTCGAAGCTCTTGTCACGGCGGCCGTCCGACATCGGGATCGTCACTCCCGATTTCAGGGTGAGCTTGGCCTTGTCGTAATCCGCGATGACACCGGGATAGGCCCGCTTAAGGCGCTCCAGATGTTCGGCGAGATCGGCGGGAGGCGCGCCATAGGAGGGCTCGCCGGCTGCGGCGGTCGATACGGTGAGGCACAGAAAGAGGACGGCGAGGAGAGACTTCACTTGGCCTTTTCGAACTTTTGGATCAGCTCGACATTCTTGGTTTCGATAAAGGTGAGTTCGACTTCGCCGAATTGCGGGCGATACCAGTCGAATTGCTTGAAGTAGCTGGAGACTTCCTTACGCACGAATTTGCGCCCACGCCGGGCATAGATCTCGTTGCGGGCATTGCGCAACTGCGCCTTGTCGAGACCTTTGAGCTCCTGCGCCGTGAGCAGGCGGCGATCCGAATCGGCGAACAGGAAGCCGGCCTGGGGCGCCGACTGGTTCATCTCATACTGACGGATCAGTCCGACATTCTTCTTCTCGATCGCACTGATCTTCGGCTCATAGCTCGTGCCCTGGTACCAGTCGAATTTTTCGAAATGCGCGCGCAAGGCGGGGTCGTTGAAAATACGGCCGTTGCGGGCGAAAATCTCGTTGCGGGCGAGCCGCAAGGTCGCCGCATCCTTGCCTTCGAGATCGGCCGCGCTCAGCAATTCGTCACTCGACTGCGGGAAGATCACCCCGATGCTGGCGTCGGGCTCCGGCGGCGTCAGGTCGACGACCTTGCCGGGAGAGACCAGAGCGGCCGCTGCGGCGCTGGCGAAGAAGAAGCTCTTGGTGAGTGAGTTTTCGAGCCAGACCGTCTGGCGTCCTTCGGTCCGCTCGCGCACATGCAGGCTCACCGAGCGCATGAGGTCGGAAAGCTCTTCATTCGGCTTGTTCATATTGCCGAGCAGGCCTTCGGCGAAGGGGCTGTGATCGCCGCGGCCGTCGAGCGCCACCGCACCTTGCGCCGTAGAAAAGGCAATGAGCATATCCTGGCTGCGGGCTTCCGTCTCTTCCGGCTTCTCGATCACCGTGGCGCCCCGGCTTTCCAGCGGATTGTTGCGGCAGGCATCGAAGAGCAGCATCTTCACGGTGGCATGCGTGCTGGAAAGCGTCTGCAGCAGGCGGTCGGTGGCGAGCGCTTCCTTGTCGATCTCGTCGAAATTGCTCATCGAGAAGTCGGTCGGGAGCATGAAGCTGCGGCCGTTGATCATGGCGCCGTGACCGGCATAGTAGATGAGGGCGGCTTCCGCCGCGATCCCTTCCGGCACGAAGTCGTCGAGCGCCTTCTGCGCGGTGGCGAGATCGCTGTCCATGACCATGGTGACGGTGAAGCCGAGCTCGGAGAGGCTTCTGGCGACGGCGCGAGCATCGGCCACCGGATTGCGCAGTTCATAGCCCGGCCGATAGGCCGAGTTGCCGATGACCAGCGCGATACGCTGCGCCGTTTCCGCATAGGCCGGCATCGCGCTGAGAAGCGCGAAAGCCAGGCCCGCAATCTTGAGCCGCCGTCCGAGTGCCATCCCTATCCCTTCAGCCGGGAACTTGTTGTCCCGGGCCATTATCCCACAATTTGGGCATTTTTCGCACTCCAGGCAAGCTGCCCCCCCCCGGTGGAACCGGTTTGCTGCGCAAAATCTGTCGCGTCGCCCGGGGAATACATTATCCTAGCCTTGAGCCAATGGAGAAATGGCATGAGAGGACTTTTCATCGTAGCCGGGCTGATGCTGATCACTGCCGGGGTGGCCCAGGCGACATCCGGACCCGGCTGCCTGATCGTGACCCGCGTCGCGGCGAATGACGCGCTCAACATGCGCTCAGGACCTGGCGCGTCCTACCGGGTCGTCGACGTCCTGCCGCCCGGCAATCACGGCATCATCCATCTCGATGGACCCTGCGTCCCGCGCACGGTGAAGCCGTCGTCCCGCTGGTGCAAAGTGACCCACTACAATGGTGACCGCACCACCAAGGGCTGGATCAAGCGACTCTATACGCGCGACAGCGATTGTCCTTGAGCGTTGCGTCTGAGAAAGCTCTCGAAGTCCTCTGAGCGGAAGTGCTGGGAGGTCGCCGCATAGCGGCCCTCGCGGATGGAGGTGCACAGGGTTGAGAAGGCTTCCGGCCAGGGCTTTTCCACGTCAGTCGTGAGACGCCCGAAATAGACCTCGGGCGCGCATGCCTGGTAGCTATAGGGTTTGCCCAGAGCACGCGTCGCTATAGCAGCAATTTCGGCCATCGAATAAGACACGGCGCCCGTCAGCTGCCGAGTCTCATCCGTTGAGCCGAGCACTGCATGAACGGCGGCGGCGGCTACATCATCGCGAGAGATCGGAGCGATCCGCGCATCGGCCAGCGGAAGCGAGATCAGCGTCTTCTGCAACCAGTGCTGCAGGACGAAGTCAGCATAGAGACCGCATCGGAGGAGCGCCGACGAAAAGCGCGCGGTTTTCAATCGCTTTTCGGCATCACGATAGACGGGAGCAAAGTAGAAGGGCGAGCTTTCGTCGATATCGACGATGCTGGTGAAGACGGTCCGCGCAATAGCACTCCGGTTCGCGGCGTCGATCACGTGAGCATGCTGGCGGATCATATCTTCGGCGAAGCCGTCGCTTGCGACAAAGAGGAGCTTCGTCGCCTGTGCGAAAGCGCGGTCGAGTGACTCGGGATCGTCGTAATCGGCGATGACGAGTGGAATGCCCTCAGGAATCACTTTGCGCAGGCGCACTTCGTCGCGCCCCATCGCGGTCACCGGCACGCCGAGTTCAGTGAGCCTCCGGACGGCCCGGCTTCCGACATAACCGCTGGCGCCGGTGACGAGGATCATGTCTTCAGGTCGGGCCGCTTGATTTCGTAAAGGAGTAGCGCTGAGGCGGTGGCGACATTGAGCGATTCCGCCTGGCCGAGCATCGGGATGCGCACCGATACATTGGCCTTGGCGGCGAGGTCGGCCGAGAGACCGGCCCCTTCGCTGCCCATCAGAAGCAGCGTCGGGCGCTGATAGGGACGGCGGAAGTCGCTCCGGGCGTCCGCCGCGGTGGCAACGATCTCGCCCGGCCATTCATCGAGGGCTGCTGTGAACTTGGCCGTCGCCAGGCGGGTGAGGGTGACGCCGAACAGCGAACCCATCGTGGCGCGCACCGCCTCCGGCGAGAAAGGGTCGCAGCTTTCGCCGACCAGAACGACGTGCCGGATCGCCAGCGCATCAGCAGTGCGGATGATGGTGCCGAGATTGCCGGGGTCGCGAATATCCTCGAGCGCGATGGCGACATCGGCCTTCTGGTCGAAGGGCGACAGAAAATCGGACTGCCTGAACACGCCGATGAGGCCGGAAGGGTTGTTCTGGACGCTGAGCCGGGCCATGACCGCTTCCGATACGCGGATGTCGCGCGCCTGGCCCCACTCCTGAGGACCTGTGACGGATAGAACCATGTCGGGGGCGATGCCGGCCATGCGTGCCCGCTCCAACGCGCGGACGCCCTCGGCCACGAACAGTCCCGTCTCCTGGCGATGTTTCTTCTGCTCGAGCGCGCGGACCGATTTGATCGTCGGATTTTGCGCGCTGGTGATGATCTCAGGCGTCATGGTCAGGCCGAAATTTTGGAAAAAGAGGAGGCAAGGCGTATCATGCTGTCACCATCACGGACATTGCCGCCAAAGGCAAGATTGTCCTGACAGGTTTCGTCAGGCCTTTCCGCTAACGACGGAATGACCGTCACCAAGAAAGGATCTGCCATGGCCGTCACAGGCAGCTGTCACTGCGGTGCCACTCGTTTCGAGCTCGATTTCACCCCCACGCATGCTTTGCGCTGCACCTGCACATTTTGCACCAAGCGGGGCGCGCTCTGGACTTATTGCCAGCCGGATCAGTTTCGCCTGTTGACGCCGCCTGAAAATGGCAAGGTCTATGCGCGCAGGCACCCGGAAAACCGGCATTTCTTCTGCCCCGATTGCGGTTGCGGGACCTATTCCGTGACCCCCGATTACGGGGTCGAACCCTTCGATCCCAATCGCCGCAAGATTGGCGTCAGCGCTCATCTGCTCGATGATTTCGATATCGGCGCCCTGACCGTCGAGGTGATCGACGGCCGGAATCTCTGGTAGGGTTGCCATAGGGGCAGGTCTGCGTGGGGCGTATTCCGCCGCCGCCCGATTCCGCGCTATAAGCACTTTCGATGAACATCCGCCCCAATATCAAGACCGGCAAGTCGGTCTGCCCGCATGATTGTCCCTCCGCATGCGCCCTCGAGGTCGAGTTGCTCGATGAGCACACGATCGGCCGGGTGCGCGGCTCCAAGGACAATTCCTACACGCTTGGCGTCATCTGCGAGAAGGTCGGGCGTTATGCCGAGCGCATTCACCATCCGGACCGCTTGCTCCATCCCTTGAAGCGCAAGGGCGCCAAGGGCGACGGGCAATGGCAGCGTCTCTCCTGGGACGATGCGATGGGCGAGGTCGCGGAAGCCTTTCTCAAGGCGGAAGAACGTTACGGCGCGCTGTCGGTCTGGCCCTATTATTATGCCGGCACCATGGGGCTGGTGATGCGCGACGGCATCAACCGCCTGCGCCATGTGAAGAAATATTCCGGCATGTACGACACGTTCTGTGTCGCTCTGTCCTGGCCGGGCTTCCTCGCCGGCTGTGGGCGCATGACCGGTTCCGATCCCCGCGAGATGCAGAAGTCGGATCTGATCGTGATCTGGGGCACCAATCCGGTGAACACCCAGGTCAATGTGATGACCCATGCGTCGCTGGCGCGCAAGACACGCGGCGCCAAGATTGCCTGCGTTGATGTCTATGACACCGGCACGATGAAGCAGGCGGATGTGAAGATGATCATCCGACCCGGCACTGACGGGGCGCTTGCCTGCGCCGTCATGCATGTGCTGTTCCGCGACGGTTATGCCGACCGTGCCTATCTCGAGAAATACACCGACGTCCCGCGTGAGTTCGAAGCGCATCTGCAGTCGCGCTCGCCCGAATGGGCGGCGGCCATTTGCGGCTGTCCTGCGGCTGAGATCGAGGCTTTCGCCAAGCTCATCGGGCAGACTGAGCGCACATACTTGCGTATCGGCTATGGCTTCACGCGCTCACGCAACGGCTCGGTCAACATGCATGCGGTGACGGCGATCGCGGCGGTCACCGGCTCATGGCAGCATGAGGGCGGCGGCGCCTTCCATTCCAACAGCGGCATGTACAAGTGGAACAAGACGCTGATCGAGGGGCTCGAATGCCGCGATCCATCCATCCGACAGCTCGACCAGAGCCGCATCGGGCCGGTACTGCTGAACAATCCTTACGATCTGGCCGGTGGTCCGCCGGTCACCGCGATGATCATGCAGAACACCAACCCCGCCTCGGTGGCGCCCGACCAGACCAAGGTCCGGCAGGGGCTGATGCGCGACGACCTGTTTCTCTGCGTGCATGAGCAGTTCATGACCGAGACGGCGCAGCTGGCCGATATCGTGCTGCCGGCGACGATGTTCCTCGAGCATGACGACATCTATCAGGGCGGCGGCCATCAGCACATCATGCTGGGCGCCAAGCTGGTCGAGGCGCCGGGCGAATGCCGCAACAATCACGAGGTGATCGCCGATCTCGCCCGCCGCGTCGGCGCCAAGCATCAGGGCTTCGACATGACGCCCCGCGAGCTCATCGACTGGACGCTCAAGAACTCCAACCGGCCCGACCTGGAAAAGCTCGAGCAGGAAACCTGGATCGACGTGCAGCAGGATTTCGAGACGGCACATTTCCTCAACGGCTTCGGCCATCCGGACGGCAAGTTCCGCTTCAAGCCGGACTGGCAGGCGGCACGCTTCAAGCCCGGCATCGGGCCTTTCGGCCCGGTCGGCGACATTCCGCCGATGCCCGATCACTGGGGCGTCATCGAGGAGGCGACCGAGACCTATCCGTTCCGGCTGGCGACCAGTCCGGCCCGCACCTTCCTTAACTCCACCTTCAACGAGACACCGTCCTCGCGCAAACGGGAAGGGCGGCCGACCGTCTTCGTGCATCCCGAGGACCTTGCCGCCCAGGGTCTCAAGGATGGCGACAAGGTGCGGCTCGGCAGCGCCCGGGGCGTGGTGACGCTGCATGCCAAGGTGATGGACGGCATCCGCCGCGGCGTCCTGATCGCCGAGTCGATCTGGCCCAATGACGCTTTCGAGGACGGCAAGGGCATCAACACGCTCACCGGCTGCGATCAGCCGGCGCCGGCCGCTGGTGGCGTTTTCCATGACAATCGGGTCTGGCTGAAGCCCGCCTAAGCCGGTTCAGAATATGAACCGCAGATGAATGGGTCGATCAGCCCGCGCTCACACAGAGCGGGATAGGGTGCGCGCAAGTTCAGCGCTTACCTGCTTCTGATGAGGGCTCATCATGATCCGCCACCTATTGGGATGTCTATTGCTGACAGCCGTTCTGGCCGTGCCCGTGGCAGCGGCCGAGAAGGCCAAGCCCAAGCTGACCAATGAGGCCAAGGATGGCGTCCAGACGACCCAGGACAACATCACCAAGATGAAGCTCAAAAAGGCCCAGCAGCCGACCTTTACACCCTCCCTGGGCGGGCCGCCCGTCGCACCATCGCCGCCGCCGGCGCCGCCTTCGATCAACTGACGACAATTGAATCAAAGGCTTAGTCTGTGAATCTAAGCCTTTGAAAAGAATCATTTTCTCAAAACGAGAATCGGCACAGAGTTCCGCCCATGACTTTCCGCCGCGCTACACTGCCCACCCACTGGTTCCTGATCATGGCCGTGCTCCTCATGGTGGCCACGATCGCTCCCTTGGCCATGCTGGCGGTCCTCGTCTGACACTTGTCCGAGGCCGCGTGCGAACGGTCCTGTCTCCTGCCAGCCTCCTGACATAATCTGACAGCAGCATAGGCTAGGTTCTAGCCATGAGACGCGCTGACCGACTTCTTCAAGTATTGCAGATCCTGCGCCGCCACCGGCGCCCGGTGACCGGCGACGCCATGGCCGACGAGCTGGAGGTGTCGCTGCGCACCGTCTATCGCGACATCAATTCGCTGGTCGGCCAGGGCGTGCCGATTAGGGGCGAGGCCGGCATCGGTTATGTGCTGGGCGAGGGTTACGACATGCCGCCCTTGATGTTCACGGCCGATGAGCTCGAGGCCGTCATGCTTGGCCTGCGCTGGGTGACCCGGCGCGGCGATGGCCAGCTGTCGCGGGCGGCGCGCGATTCGGTCGCCAAGATCGGCGCCGTGCTCCCCGAGGGGCTGAGGCCGTTCCTGTACGATGCGGGGCTCGTCGTGGCGCCGCGCGACGGGCGTACCGTCGATGCGGTCGATGTCGCCGCCTTGCGCAGCGCCATCCGCGAGAGCCGCAAAGTGTCGATCCAGTATCGCGACGAGATCGACCGCTATACCGAGCGCACCATCTGGCCGATCGGCATCGTCTATTATGAGGCGACCCGCAACATCATCGCCTGGTGCGAGTTGCGCACCGCCTTCCGCCATTTCCGCACCGACCGGATCGGGCAGGTCGACATCCTCAAGGACCGGTATCCCAAGCGCCGTAAGGCGCTGCTCAAGGAATGGCAGGATGAGCTGCGCGCCGACATGGAAAAGCCGGATCTCGACGTGTTCCTCTAGCGTCTCTACCGGATTGCTTCCAACACCGTGGCGGCCGCCAGGCCAAACACTTCGGAAAAACGCTCAATCGTTTCGGCGATGCCGTGCCGGGAGATCAACGTGTCCTGGCGCATTTCGATCAGCGCATTCGGCAAGCCGCGCTTTTCCGCATGGAACGGGATCGTCACATCGTCCACGTCGTCGATCTGATAAGGCTCATTGTCGCCGATGCACAGGTCCGTTCGCTCGCGCAGCAGGCGGACGATTTCCGCCCCGAGCCCCATATCGAAACGGTGGGTCACGCCGATGTGCCACGGCCGGGTTTCGCCGGGATAGTCGCCGGTGAAGCTGTGCATGGCCACCAGCAGTGTCGGCGTGGCGCGGTCCAGCCGAGTCTCGATGATGTCCGATATCGCGCCGTGATATGGAAGGAAGAAGGCGCGCAGGCGTGCCTCCCGCTCCTGTGGTGACGCCGCCCGATTCGCCGGGATCGTGATCCCGGCGCTCACTTCAGGAATATGACCGCGCGAGGAGGGTGGGCGATTAAGATCGAGGACGAGGCGCGAATAGTTGCTGAAGATGAGCGGGGCATTCAGCGCCCGGGACAAACCTTTCGCCACCTCGAGCGCGCCTGGATCCCAGGCGATGTGAGACAGCATCTCGTCATCCGACAGACCCATTTGGCCGATACGCCGGGGGATCCGGTTGGAGGCATGATCGCATGTGAACACATAGGGGGAAGTCCCGCTCGGATTCAGCGTCGACACGCTCGGCTCTTCATCGTCGAAGAGATAGCTTTCAATAGATTCTGACATAGCGCCGGCACAGATCTTCCGGTGAGAGCGGTCTGGCGAGATCAGCCTCCTTGGTGAGGACAGAGTGGAAGACCGAGTTGAGGTTCGCGCTCATCCATGAGGAGGCGAGAGAATCCGACGCGAGCGACGATAGAGCGGTGTCGAGCGAAGAGGGCAGGGCCTCGATACCCATGGACCGGCGGTCTGCTTCGCTGAGGGAAGCAGGGTCGCATTCCAAGGTGCGTGGCGCCGGCAGATCACCGCGGATGCCTGCGATACCGGCGCGAATGAGAGACCCGAGCGCCAGATAGGGATTGGCCGTTGCATCGAGCGGCCGGAATTCAAGATTGAAGGAGCGGTGCCTGTCCTGGCCCGCGATAACCGGGGGCGGGCAGACCCGCAAGGCGGCCTCCCGGTTCTGCACCCCGAAACTTGTATAACCGCAGGACCAGTTGCTGGGGCCAAGGCGCAGATAGGAAACCGGGCTCGATGCATAAAAAGGGGCAAGGGCCTTCAGGTGCCTGATGACGCCGCCGGCGAAGCCCGCGGCGGAACGCGACAGCATTGCCGGCCCATTGCGGTCGAATGTTACATTCTCGCCGGCCCGGTTCACGAAACTGAAGTGAAGATGAGCGCCTGATCCGATCTTGCCGGGAAAGGGTTTTGGCGAGAACGTGGCGCAATAACCGCGCCGGCGCGCGACTTCCCGGATAATTTCGCGCGCCACCACCGCCCGGTCGGCCGCGGTGAGCGCCGGCGCCGGGCCGCATGATATTTCATATTGGCGCCGGCCGGCTTCCGGCTCGATGGTTTCGACATCGAGCTTCGCCTGGTCGAGAGCCTCGGAGAGATCCTCGAGAAAGGTGGCGACACGCCGCATCTGCTCCAGCGAGAACGAGACAGTCTCGTCAAAGCCGGTGTCGAGAAGCGTGAATTCATGCTCCATGGCGGCATGGATTGTAAGCCCGGTCAGGCTGTGGAATTCATCGATGGCGGTGGCGAGGAACTGACGCGGACAGCAATCCCAGGGTTCGCCGGATTGATCGAGGGCGCGGCAGAGAATCATGGTGAGGGGCGGCGCGTCGTCCCAGATGTCTATGTGTGTTTCGGTTCCCGGAACCGGGACTTGCCGCACCTCGGACATCGGTCCCCATGGATTGGATGCGGGCTGTTCGAAAGTCGTGAGAGCCAGGCCTGCCGCCGCCCAGCCGAGACCCGTGCTTCGCACCTTCTCGAGGCGTGATTCCGGCACGCCGCGACAGCGAACCATGCCGACGATATCGGTCCAGCACAGATAGGCTACGCCCGGGCCGCGTCGAGTTGCCTGACTATTCATAGGGAGAGTTCATGAGTTCGTGGAGGGAATATGTGTATCGGCGTCCCATTCGAACCCAGTTCGGAGCTGCTCCAGCCGCGTGACGCGCTCGAGCGCCTTTTTGTCGAGGCGTTCGAAGACCTCGGTATAGACCGCTTCGAGGAGGGCGAAGGTGGGAACGAGAGAATCATAGGCCGACGGCGAAGAGACTTCCGCCGAGATCACGAAATCGGCGAAGCGGGCGATAGGGGACTGCCACGGATCGGTGAACAGCAGAATTTCGGCTCCCTGTTCCTTGGCGGATCTTGCCAGCGAAACGGATTCCTTTTCGTAGCGGCGAAAGTCAAAGATGACGAAGACGGTCCGCTTGTCGATATCGAGCAACTGATCGCGGCGGGTCTGAGTGGCGGGCTGAATCATGCGGATGCCGGGACGCATCTGGTAGAGATGCAGGTAGAGCATCTGCGCGGCGAGATTTGAAACGCGCCCGCCGCTGAGCACAACGGACTTCTTCAGGTCGCACAGGCAATCGACGATGCGCTCGAAGTCGCCCTGCGACAGCCTGGCGAAGGAATTCACGACGCCTTCCGAGAATATCGACGAGCACTTGCCCAACGTACCACCGACCGCCGACCGGCCGGCGGCGTGCAAGCTCAACGGCGACTGCTTGCGTTCTTCGAGCTCGCTTCTGAGCTCTTTCTGGAAGTCATCGTAGCGCGCGAAGCCGAGCTTCGCGGTCATGCGCAGCACCGTCGGGCCGCTCACATTCGCCCGGGCGGCAAGGCCCGCCACGGTTTCCAGGCCGGCGATCATGCCGCTGGCGAACAGCGTTCTGGCGACCTTCTGTTCGGCGGCCGCGAAGCCGGGAGCCAATCGGCGCAGCCTTTCGGCCACGGTTACATCACTCATCTTGTCACCTCGGACATGTATCATTTATCACGTCTATTGCTATTGAAGTCAAATCCGTAATAAAAGAATTGGACCGATATTCTCCGTTAGATACGTTCTCCTGGAGCAAGAGCCGCGAATGATGGGTGCGTTTGCCGGTCGATGGTTGACGAAGCAGGGCGGCGCAAATGGCGCGCTTCTTGCGCTCCTGATCATCGCCATTGGCATGGGCAGCGCGCTCCTGGGCTCGCCCGCGATGCTCAATACGGTCACCAACATGATGACCGCTCTTGTCGGCGTCATGGCGATCGCGCTCTTCTCCGGCAATTCGGGAGCGCTCAGTTTCGGACATGTGGCCTTCATGGCGCTGGGCGCACAGGTCAGCGCCACATTGACCATGCCGCCGGCGCTCAAGGCGCAATTGTTTCCAGCACTTCCCGATATTCTGCTGCATTTCCAGGCGAACTTCGCGGTGGCCCTCGTGCTGACCGCTATCCTTGTTGGCCTCTTTGCATTCGCCACTGGCCTCGCGATCGTCAAGCTGTCGAGCGCCACGATTCCCATAGCGACGCTCGGTCTTCTCATCATCGTCAACTCGCTGATCATCGGCGCCGACGGCGTCACGCGCGGCAGCCAGGCGGTCTATGGCATTCCCAAAAGCGTCGACATCTTTGTCGTATCGGCGGTCGCGGCCCTGGTCACTGGCTTCATCGCCCTGTTCAAGGAATCGGCCGCCGGCCTCGCTTTGCGGGCGACGCGTGAAGACGAGGCGGCGGCAGCGGCGGTGGGTGTCGATGTCGCGCGGCTGCGCCTTCTGGCCTGGGTGCTGAGTGGCGCCGTAGCCGCAATCGCTGGCGCCTTGATTGCCCATAATCTCTCCGTCTTTTCGCCGAAGGACTTTTATCTCGACCTGACTTTCTCGCTGGTCGTCATGCTCATCGTCGGCGGGGTCAATAGCGTGAGCGGCGCCTTGGCCGGAACGCTCGTCGTGACGGTGATGATCGAAATCCTGAGACGGCTGGAGAACGGCTTCTCGCTTGGTGTCGTCGAAGTGCCGCAGATTTTCGGGCTGACCATCATCGGTCTGTCGCTCCTGATCATGGCGGTTCTCTATTACCGGCCGGGCGGGCTCCTTGGTTATCGCGAGCTGGCCGATATTCTTTCGCGGCGCTCAGCACCCGTGGCGTCCAAGCCTCACTCGGTGCCGGCGCAGGTGACACAAAAGGACGCGGAAAAGCACATGCTCCGCGTGGCGTCGGTCTCGAAAGTATATGGCGGCGTGAAGGCGTTGCAGGAGGTCTCGCTCGAGGTTGCCTCAGGCGAGATACTCGGTCTCATCGGACCCAATGGCTCCGGCAAGTCGACCTTGCTCGCCTGCATCAGCGGCACGCAGTCGGCGTCGAGCGGATCGATCCGGATGGATGGCGCGGAACTTGCCGGCCTGCCGGCCTTTGCCGTCGCCCAATCCGGCATTGCCAGGAATTTCCAGAGCATCCGGCTGTTCGCCAACCTCTCGGTTCTCGAGAATGTGCTGGTCGCCGTTCTGGCCAATGACCGGACGGCGACGCAGGCGAGCGCACGCCATAAGGCGATGACGCTGCTCGACCGTCTGGCGATCGCCGAGCTGGCTCATCGCCGCTCTGGCGATCTGGCTTATGGCCAGCAGCGACGGGTCGAGATCGCGCGGGCTTTGGCGCTCGACCCGCGCTTCCTGCTGCTCGATGAGCCGGCAGCGGGCATGAACGAGGCGGAGACCGGAGACCTCTTGAATATTCTCGGTCAGACGATGCGGGAGACATCGATCGGCCTGATCATCGTCGACCACGACATGCCGCTGATCATGCGGCTTTGCCATCGCCTTGTGGTCCTCAATCGTGGCTCGGTCCTCGCCGTCGGAGCGCCGCAGGAAATCCAGAACGACGAGACAGTGCGTGAAGCTTATTTCGGCCGTCGCCGCTCCGGAAAAGGGCGGCCCATAACAATGCAACAAAGGGAGATTATCGCGTGAAACGGATCGTGGCATGTTTCTACATCGCGCTCAGCTGGCTGTTCGCCAGCGGCCTGGCGCATGCGGCCGACCCATTGAAGATCGGCTTCGTCGGCGGGCAGACGGGTTATATGGCCCAATGTGATCAGCCCAACCTGAAAGGCATGGAGCTGGCGGTCGCGCAGATCAACGCCAAGGGTGGCATCGACGGCAAACTTCCGATCGAGCTGATCGCCCGCGACAGCCGCTCGGAAGTGGCACCATCGGCCGTCATGGCCCAGGAACTCCTGTCGGAGGGCGTTACCGTCATGATTTCGCCTTGCGATGTCGACCATTCGGTCGCCGTGGCGCAGATCACCGCCGCCGCCCAGGTGCCGACGATCAGCTCCTGCGCGTCGACGCCGTCGCTCGCCTCGGTGGGCGGCGAGTTCATGTTCATCAACTGCACGCCGGACAATCTCCAGGGCGGCGTGCTCGGCAAATATGCCGCTGAGCAGGGGTACAAACGCGCGCTCGTCCTCGTTTCGCGCGACACGCCTTATACTTACCAGTTGCCGATGTATTTTGCCGATGCCTTCAAGAAGGCCGGTGGCGAATTGATCGGCACGGTCGAGTACAAGCTCGGGCAGCAGGACTTTGCCGCCGAAGTGACCAAGATCAAGGCGCTGCAGCCGCAGCCCGACGTCATCATGACCTCGGCTTACGAGCCCGACTTTCCCGCCTTTCTCAAGCAGCTGCGGTCGGCCGGCGTGACGGCGGCGGTGCTCGGATCGGATGGCCTCGATTCGCCGACCATCTGGGGCCTGGGCGCGGTGGCGGACGGTGTGGTTTTCTCGACCGCCGGCTTTCCCGTCGAGGGCAGCTCGCTGGCGCAATTTGCCAGCGACTACAAGCAGCATTTCGGCGAGGAGTCGCAGACTTCTTTCAACGCGACGGGCTATGACATCATCAAGATCATCGAGGCCGCCGTCGTGGCGACAGGCGATAAGACCGATGGCAAGTCCATTCGTGACGCGATCGACAATCTGCAGGATGTGCAGGTCGCGACCGGCAAGATCACCTATCGCGGCTTGAACAGAATTCCGCTGCGCTCGGTGGCGCTGAACAAGGTGCAGGACGGCAAGAAGACCTTCGTGTCGACGGTCACGCTGCAGCCGGGCGAAATCCCGCCGCCGAACTGACCGGAACAGCATCATGCTCACTGTCGATCAGCTCTCCGTCCATTACGGTCCGGTGCGGGCCGTAAAGAAGGTGTCCCTCGCCGTCCAGGCGGGAGAGATCGTCGCCGTACTGGGGGCGAACGGAGCCGGCAAGTCTTCGATCCTCAATGCCTGCCTGGGACTGGCGCCGCGTTCCGCCGGCAGCATCACGCTCGACGGCGCGCGCATCGACAAACTATCGACCGAGGCGATCGTTCGCCTCGGTCTTACTCTCGTGCCGGAGGGACGGCGGGTATTCTCCGGCTTGACCGTCGCGCAGAACTTGTCTTTGGGCGCTTCCGCCATCGGCAAGGACCGCGCGGTGGCTCTGGGATCGCTCGACTGGATTTTCAGCCTGTTTCCAAGGCTTGCCGAACGCCGCGCGCAGCTGGCCGGAACCCTTTCGGGCGGCGAGCAGCAGATGCTGGCGATCGGCCGCGCCCTCATGTCGAAGCCGCGCCTGCTGCTGCTCGACGAACCGTCGCTTGGTCTGGCACCCAACATCGTCGATCTGATCTTCGATCTCATTATCGGCCTGCGCAAGGAAGGCTTTACATTTCTCCTGGTCGAGCAGAATGCCGAGCTGGCACTCGATACCTGCGATCGCGCCTATCTCGTCATGAGCGGCGCCGTTGCCGCGCAAGGCACGCCGGATCTGTTCCGCCAGAACGATCTTGTCGGCCACTCGCATTTCGCGGCTTCCGGGTGATCGCAATGGACTATTTCGCTCAACAGGCTGTGAATGCCCTGGCGCTTGGCGGCACATATGCCTTGCTGGCCTTGGGCCTGGCGGTCGTCTTCTCGATCCTCGGCCTGATCAATTTCGCTCATGGCGAGCTGATGACGATCACCGGTTATGGCCTGGTGTTTTCGCTGGCCGCCGGCGTGCCCTATCCGGGCGCTCTGATCTGCGGCGTGGCTCTCGCGGTGTTCTGCGCCGTGGCCATGGAGAGGGTGGCTTTCCGTCCGGTGCGCCGGGCGAGTGCGACGACCATGCTGCTGACGAGCTTCGCGGTCAGCTCGATCCTCCACACCGCCTTTCAGAATTTCATTTCGGCGCGTCCTAAGCCGGTGCCGGTCCCTGAATGGCTGGGCGGGGCGTTCACGCTGGCCGGTATTCAGATCGGCGCCATTCCCTCACTGTCGATCCTGGTGACCGTCGTCGCACTGGCGACCCTGGTGTGGTTCTTTCAAAGCGCGCAGACCGGTCTGGCGATGCGCGCCGCATCCGAGGACTTTGCCGTCACGCGCCTCATGGGCATCAATGCGAACCGGGTGATCGCAGCCTCTTTCGCGATATCCGGATTCCTCGCGGCGGTCGCCGGCATCCTGTGGCTGTTCCAGCGCGGGTCGGTCGATCCCATGATGGGTTTCGTGCCGGTGCTGAAGGCTTTCATCGCCGCCGTCCTGGGCGGCCTTGGAAGCTTGCAAGGCGCCGTCCTGGGCGGCCTGATCCTCGGCGCCACGGAGGTGATGCTGCGCGCTTATCTTCCGGAGGCGCTGCTCGGATTTCGCGATGCCATAGCACTTGCTCTTATCATCGGACTGCTCATCGTCTTCCCGAACGGGCTGATGGGCCGGCCCATCCAGGCGCGGTAAGGAAAAAATGATTGATCTGTCATCCATAAAGGCAATCGATGCCCATAATCACGGGCTGCCGCTGAGCATTCTCCGCCGCAATGATCCTGCCGGGATGATCGATCGCTGCACCATCACCGGCATGTGTATCCCGTCTTCCAACCTTGCCGGAGCGGTCGCGGCCGATTTTGTTTCGGGCCTGTCGCAGACGACGCCCTTTGCTCTGGCGCTTATCCGCGAGCTCGCGGGATTTCTCGGCTGCGATCCAAGCCTTGAAGCCGTGCAGCGCAGCAGGAACGAGAGGCTCGTCGCGGATGGGGTAGGGTATCTGCGTTCGCTGATGAAGAGCGCCGGCATTGCCGGCCTGATCGTCGATGACGGATATCCGCAACCCCGTGTAGATCCGGCGATTCTGCGGGAAGAATACGCCGTTCCGATCGGCAGCGTCGTCCGCATCGAACCTCTGATCCTCGAGGCGCTGGAAACCGCAACATCGTGGCGCAGCCTGAATGAGACGTTTGCGGAGCGCCTCAGCGCGGCGATCGATGCCGGCGCGATCGCCATCAAATCGATCATCGCCTATCGAAGTGGCCTCGACATCGCCTGGCCGTCAGGCGAGGACCTGGAAGCTCATTTCAGCCGATGGCGTGATGCCGGACTTCCAAGGGGCAGGGGAAGCTCCAAGATCATGCGCGATGCCCTGGCCTACAGCGCTGCCGATGTGGCCAAGCGCCATGACGTTCCCTTCCATATCCATTGTGGCGGCGGGGATTCGGATATCTTTCTCGAACAGGCGCGTCCGTCATGCCTCTTCCCGTTTCTCAAAGACCGGTTCGAGCAGGATATCGTCCTCATTCATGCCGGCTGGCCCTGGACGGATGAGGCCGCCTTCATCGCTTCCATCCTGCCGCGGGTCTATATCGAGACATCGCTGGCGACGCCCTGGGCGTCACTGGCTTTGGAGCAGAAGCTCAATACGCTTCTGGGCGTCGCCCCACCGCGCAAGGTGCTCTACGGGTCCGACGCATCGAGTGAGCCGGAGATCCTGTGGTTCTCCGCACGTGTGATGCGACGGACATTGGCGCGCGTTCTGGAGAACGGGATCGGATCCGGCTGGCTGGTGGAAAAGGAGGCGCGGATGATCGCCGAGGACGTTCTGGCGGGCAATGTACGCCGTCTTCACCGGCTCGATTTCTGACAAGGACGGCCCAAGTTGAGATTTCCCCATCTTTTCTCGCCTTTTGCCATCAAAGGCGTCACCATTCCCAACCGCATCCTGTCGACCGGACATGATACGGATCTGGGACGCCATGGCTTACCCTCGGATGGCCTCATCGCCTATCAAAAGGCGCGGGCCAAGGGTGGTGTCGGGCTGATCATCGTGCAGGTGGTCGGCGTGCATGAAACAGCCCGCTACACATCCGAAGTCCTGATGGGAACGTCGGACGACGCCATCCCGAAGTTCAAAGCGCTTTTCGAGGCGATCAAGGCGGAAGGCACGCGCGCCTTCGTGCAATTGTTCCATCCCGGCCGCGAGCTGCTTGGCCGCTCGAACGGCATTGCCCAGGCAGCCTGTTCGGCATCGAGCTCACCGGCAGAGCGCTTCCGTATCGTGCCGCGCGAGCTCGCCACGGATGAGATCTACGATATCATCGCGGGTTATGGCTCGACGGCGCGCCGGATGGCGGAAGCCGGCGCCGACGGGGTGGAGATCGTCGCCAGCCACGGATATCTCCCGGTCCAGTTCCTGAGCCCGAAGGTCAATTTCCGCACCGATGAGTTCGGCGGCTCGGACGACAATCGCCTGCGTTTCATGCGCGAGGTATCGGCCGCCGTTCGCCGTGCGACGTCGGATGATTTCATCATCGGGACGCGCATCTCCTCCAATGAATATGACATCGAGGGATTTCAGGACGATGAGACGCTGGCCGTCTGCCGCTCGCTGAAGGACAGTTTCGACTATTTCAACATCATTGCCGGCACATCCGCCTCAGCGTCCGGCGCGGTTCATATCGCCCCCCCGATGACCGTCGGGAATGCCTATCTGGCGCCCTTTGCGCAGAAGCTGAAACAGGCGATCGGCAAGCCGGTCTTCGTCGCCGGCCGCATCAACCAGCCGCATGAGGCCGAGGCTGTGATCGCCAGCGGTTCGGCCGATATGTGCGGCATGACGCGGGCGATGATCTGCGATCCTCTCATGCCTACAAAAGCCCGAGAGGGCCGCACGGATGATATCCGCGCCTGCATCGCTTGCAATCAGGCCTGCATCGGTCATGCCCAGCTCGGCCTCTCGATCTCCTGCATCCAGTATCCCGAAAGCGGCCGAGAGATGGAGTTCGGCACCCGCCCCAGGACGGCGCGCCCGAAGCGGGTGCTGATCATCGGCGGCGGCCCCGCCGGCATGAAGGCCGCGAGCGTGGCGGCAGAGATCGGCCACGCAGTGCAATTGTGGGAAAGCGCGAAACGGCTCGGTGGTCAGGCGCAGCTGGCGCAGCTTCTGCCGCATCGCGGTGAATTCGGCGGCATCATCACCAATCTCTCGCGTGAGCTGGAGCTTGCGAAGGTCGATATCCATTTCGGCAAGACGGCGACAGCGGAGGCCATCGCCACGGAGAAGCCGGATGCCGTCATCCTGGCGACTGGCAGTGAAGCGCGGCTACCGCGTTTCGAGCGGGGCGAGGGGATCGAAATCGCGCACGCGCATGATGTGATCACCGGCAAGGTCAAAACCGGGAAGCGAGTTGTCGTTTATGACTGGCTGGCCGATTGGATCGGTGTCGGCATCGCCGAAAAGCTCGCGACCGAGGGGGCTGCGGTTCAATTGGCCGTAAACGGTGTCTGTCCGGCCATCAGCATTCAGAATTATGTAAGGGACGCAGCCATTGCCCGCCTGCACCGGCTGGGCGTGACGATGACGCCATTCTCACGCCTCTATGGCGCGGAAGCCCGCACGGTCTATCTGGTGCACACCGCGGCGCAGGAAGCGGTTGTCCTCGAGGACGTCGATACGCTGGTCGTCTGCTCGCCCAATCGGCCGCGTGATGATCTCGTGCCAGCCATTCGCGCGCTGGGCATTCCGCTCCATGTGATCGGCGATGCGCTAGCGCCCCGTACCGCCGAGGAAGCGGTCTTCGAGGGCCTGCAGGCGGCGAGCCGGCTGCACTGATCCAATATCACAACCTGGAGAGTTCCATGTCCGCGCAACGCCAGATCGAGATTGTCCCGGCTGATCCCCGCACCCCGGAGATCACGGCGATGATTCATACGCTGGACCGCTATATGGGCGCGTTATATCCGGCCGAGAGCAATCATCTGGTCGATGTGAACACGCTCGCCCAGCCGAATGTTCACTTCTTCGCCGCGAAGGTGAACGGAAAATATGTCGGCTGCGGTGCTGTCATGATCCACGGCCGAGACTATGCTGAAGTCAAGCGCGTCTTCGTCGATCCCGCCGTGAGAGGCCTTGGGCTGGGAAGGCGCCTGATCGACCAGCTCGCCGCGACGGCGCGCCAGCAGGGCATTACGCTGATGCGTCTCGAAACCGGCATTTCGCAGCCAGAAGCTTTGGGGTTGTTCGAAGTCTGCGGCTTCACCCGCTGTGGTTCCTTTGGGGATTATCCGGCCGATGATCCCTACAGCGTGTTCATGGAGCGCCAGGTGCCTTAGCGCATCGCCTTGAAGAAGGCCTTGGTCCGCTCCTGTTGCGGGTTGGTGAAAATCTGCTCGGCGCTTCCGATCTCGACCACCGCACCCTGATCCATCATGACGATACGGTTCGCGACGTCGCGGGCGAAACCCATCTCATGTGTGACGACGATCATGGTGGTTCCCGTTAGGGCGAGCTCCTTCATGACTTCCAGCACTTCGCCGACGGTCTCGGGATCGAGCGCGCTGGTCGGCTCGTCGAAAAGCATGACCGCCGGCTTCATGGCGA
This sequence comes from Taklimakanibacter albus, assembly GCF_016595235.1. Taxonomy (GTDB): domain Bacteria; phylum Pseudomonadota; class Alphaproteobacteria; order Rhizobiales; family Aestuariivirgaceae; genus Taklimakanibacter; species Taklimakanibacter albus. The sequence goes on from NZ_JAENHL010000006.1 coordinate 485,361, forward strand.
GGGCCCGGGCGATCGCCACGCGCTGCTGCTGGCCGCCTGAGAGCTGGGAGGGATAGTGGCCGGCCCGGTCGGCGAGCTTCACCCGCGCCAAAAGCTCGCGGGCTTCCGCCGTCACTGTCTTCGGATCGCGGCCCTGGACGCGGACCGGGCCTACGGTGACATTTTCAAGCGCGGTGAGATGCGGGAAGAGATTGAAGCGCTGGAAGACCATGCCGATTTTCTGCCGCCGGTCGGCGATGCGTTTTTCCGAATCCTCGATGATCCGGCCCTTATGCTCGCGATAGCCGATGAGCTCGCCATCGACGGTGATGCGGCCGGACTGGATCTTTTCCAGATGGTTGATGCAGCGCACCAGCGTCGTCTTGCCGGACCCTGAGGGTCCGATCAGGCAGACGACCTCGCCGCGATGGACATCGAAGGAGACGCCGCGGAGAACTTCCACATCACCATAGGATTTGCGGATGTCGCGCAGTGCGACGAGGGGAGTTGTATCGGTTGCGGCCATTCTAGCGCTGCCCCGAGAACAGGCCGCGCAAGCCCGGCGTGGTTTTGCTGTCGGCAGCCGGCTGATCATAACGCCCGTAATGGGCTTCGAGGCGCTTCTGCACGAAGCCCATGATCGTCGTCAGGAGCAGATACCAGATGGCAGCGATGATGAAGAGCTCGAAGGTGCGGAAGGTCGCGGCATTGAGCTGCTGGAGGGTTCCGAATAATTCGCGGATGCCGAGAATGGCGAGCAGCGATGTGCCTTTGATCATCAAGGTGAATTCATTGCCGAGCGGCGGCACCACCATGCGGGCCGCCTGCGGCAGGATGATCCAACGCATCGCTGTGATGGGCCGCATCCCTAAGGCGCGCGCAGCGTCGAACTGGCCCTTGTCGATCGACGACAGAGCGGCGCGGAAGATTTCCGCCATATAGGCGGCTTCGTTGAGCGAAAGCGTGATGAGTGCGGCCTGGAGCGGGCCGGTGAGCGTGAAGGGGCCGATCTGGATGTCGGGATATTTATAGAAACCCGCCGCCGCGACACCGGTATAGATCAGCACAAGCTGGACGAGCAGCGGCGTGCCGCGCCAGACCCAGACATAGAATTTGCCGAAGCCGCGCAGCCAGGCGCGCTTCGACCGGATGGACAGGGCGATAAGCAGGCCGATGGCCACGCCCAGCGCCTGGGCCACGACCGAAATCCAGATCGTCAGCCACAGCCCCTTCCAGATGATGGCCGGTGGATTGAACAGATATTTGAGGAAGAAGGCGGTGTCGATATTGAAGTCGCCGGACATGGCTTATGTCTCACTGACGGGAAAATCGGCCGGGAACCAGTGGCTCCCGACCGCAAGTCTGGGTCACTCGAGGCCCATGGCCTCGAAGCCCCAATTGGCGAGGATCTTCTTGTACTCGCCTGAGCTCTTGAGTTCTTTCAAGCCGCCGTCGAAGGCGTCATGAAGGTCCTTGTCCTTCTTGAGTGTCGCAAGTCCGATGGTCAGCGAGAAGAGCTGTGGGCTGGCGAGCTTCAGGAGGCCGGGCTTCTGCTTGTTGAAATAGCCGGCCTGGTCGGTCGAGCCGAAATAGACATCGGCCAGGCCCGCCGTCAGCTGCTGGAAGGCGTCGGTGCCGCTTTGCAGCGACAGGATATTGATCTCGGGCTTGCCCGCCGCTTTCAGCGCGTCGCTGGCTTTCTTCAGCTCACCCTCGAGCGCCGATCCGACGGCGACCGAGACCTTGAGACCGGACAGATCCTCGAGCGTCTTGAAGGTGGCCGGGTTTTCGGCGCGCGTGATCAACGCATTGCCCGACACGGCATAGTTCACGAAGTCGACCGCCTCGCGCCGTTCCGGCTTGTCGGCTAGGCCTGAAATGATGGCGTCGCACTGGCCGGCCTGCAAAGCCGGGATGAGGCCGTCGAAGGAGATGTTCTTGTGCTCGGAGGTGACTCCCATCGTTTTGGCGAGCGCCGCGGCGATGTCGATATCGAAGCCTTCGGGCGCCTGCGTCTCCGGGTTGAGCATTTCCCACGGCGGATAAGCGAGCTCGGTGCAGAAGACGACCTTGCCGGCCGCTTTGATTTTCTCCGGTGCTGCGACATCCGCCTGCGCGGCGGTGGCCAGGAATCCGCACAGCACAATGCCGGCCGCTCCCAGTGCCAATCGGCGACTATTCATACTTGTATTCTCCTCCCTGTGCCGTCCCTTTTGTCGGGACGAGCCGTTGCGACCACCCGGAATTGTTCCGGGATTCACTTTGGTGCCTTGCTTGCTGCTGCTTGGCGCCTGCGATAATTTTCCATGACCTCTTTGCCGGCCTGCGCGACGAGCTTGCGGATCTCGGCGGCGGCGCGCCTCTTGTCCTTATTCACGATGGCGTCGAGGAGCGATTCCTGAGCTTCGGCGGGGTAGCCCGTCTCGTCGAGCTTCAAGCCGAGAACGGAGAGGATCTGCCTCACTTCGATGGCGATCTCGTCGAACAGGCGTAAGAGCCGCATATTGCCCGACAGCGTGCAGATCGAGCGGTGGAACTCGATGATCGCCTCTATCAGCTCGGATTGCTGGCCGGAGCGGGCGCGGGCCAGCAGATTCTTGTGGGTGACGCGCAGCATCTCATGTTGCTCGGGCGTGGCGCGCTTCACCGCGGATTCGACCGCGGCGGCCTCGATCCATTCGCGCAACTCATAGAGATCCCTGATTTCGCGTTCCTCGAACTGGCGCACGAAGAAGCCGCGTCGGGGCAGGGATATCAAGAGACCGCTCTGCTCGAGCAGGCGCGCGGCTTCGCGGACCGGGCCGCGGCTGACGCCGAGCTTCTGGGCGATCTCGCCTTCTACCAGACGCTGGTTCGGCAGCAATTCGCCGGTCGTGATGGCGTGCTGAATCTGCTCCTTCACCTGGGTGACCAGAGTCAGCGTCGGGACGGCGTGAAAGCTCTGCTCCAAGTCGATTTTCTCCAGGACTTGCCGCCGAATGAGGTTTGACAGCGCTCCGGAAATGAAACACACTAAGCTGACAACTGTCAACAGTTTACAGATGACCAGAATGGATCACAGCGCGATCGCCAAGCGGCACTGGCTTCCTCTCCAGGCAGAGATAGTCAGCAAATTCAATGAATTGTGGGCGATCCCCGAACTCGGCAACATGGAGTTCAAGGCGCAAGCCACGCTCTGCGCCTGGTTGGAAAACTACGGTTTTGAGGTCGATCGCGGTGTCGGCGGCCTGCCCACCGCCTTCACGGCGCGGCGTGGCAAGGGCGGCCCGAAGGTGGCGCTGCTCGCCGAATATGACGCGCTGCCCGGCACCGACAATGATGCCGTCACCGAACGAAAGCGACGGGGACATCCCGCCGGCCATGCCTGCGGTCACAATCTCATCGGACCCGCCAATTGCGGTGCCGCGATCGCTGCTGCGCTGGCGGCGGAAGAGGCAGGGCTTGCCGGTGAGATCGTCGTGTTCGGAACGCCCGCCGAAGAGATCGTCTGGGGCAAGGTGGCGATGCTTGGGCTCGGCGTCTTCGACGGCATCGACGCCATCCTCACCTCGCATGGTGACTATCAGAACGGCGCGATCTCGCGTCCCTGCCAGTCGGTGCTCAATGGCGAGGTCGTCTTCCTCGGCGAATCCGGCCATGGCGGCGGCACCCGCCGGCGCAATGCGCTCGATGCCGCGGAACTCGCCGTGCAGTCGCTGGAACGGTTGCGCGCCCATCATTTCCCCGACACCTCGGTCGAGCATGTGCTGCGTGTCGCGGGGCATATTCCCAATGTGACGCCTGACGAGGCGCGGCTGTGGCTCACGGCGCGGCATGAAAGCTTCGAGCGCGCCCGCGAGGTGTTCGACTTCGCCATCGGTGTCGCGGCGCGGGCCGCTGAAATGACGGGCGTCGCCTTTCGTCATCAATTCATCGCCGGCACGCGCGGCTATCTGGCGAACGATACCCTGGCCGAGACGCTTCACGCCGCTCTCGTGACGGTCGGACCGCCACGCTGGACGGAGGAGGGGCGCGACTTCATGCGGGCACTCGCCAAGACCTGCCGTCCGGATGGCGGCTTCCGGCTCGATGAGGAGGTTGGTCTCTATCGCGAGGGGCTCGATCCTTACGGGCAGGATGATGGCGAGGTCAGTTGGCGGATACCGCTCGGGCGGGTCAATTGGGCGTTCCCCGATCAGGTGCCCTTGCACAATTGGGCGCTGACCGCACTGGCGGGACACGAGGCGAGCCATCCGGGCCCCTTGATGGCGTCCGAAGCTCTCGCCGCCGCCACGCTGCGGCTGCTCGCCGATCCGGCAATCATCCAGGCGGCGAAAGCCGAACTCGGCGAACGCACCAAAGGCGTCGCGCTTGGATCTCCGATGTTCGGCGCCCTCGAGACGATGCGCCATCGCCCCGACGCTTTCTGGACTGCGAGCTGGGTGGAATGAACGCACTTCCCGATCCGCGCACGCTCGATCTCATTCCGGAGCAGACTGTTCCAGTGACGGTCCTCACCGGCTTCCTGGGCAGCGGCAAGACCAGCTTGATCAGACGTCTGCTCGCGCTGCCGCAGGCCGCCGACACGGCGGTCATCGTCAATGAATTCGGCGAGATCGGCCTCGATCATCTCCTGATCGAAAGTGTGGACGAGAACATCGTCGTCCTTCCCGGCGGCTGCCTGTGCTGCCAGGCGCAAGGTGATCTCGCGCGCGCTTTGCGCAGCCTGCAGGACAAGGTCGCTCTCGGCAGAATTCCGCCCTTCGCCCGGGTCATCGTCGAAACCAGCGGGCTCGCGTATCCCACCGCGATATTGCAAGCCTTCGTCAGCGATCCCTTGCGCCTGTCGCGCTACCGCCTGACCGGCCTCGTGACGGTGATCGATGCCGTCCTCGGCCTCGGCCAGATCTGGCGCCACGAAACGGCGCGGGCGCAGCTGGCGCTCGCCGACCGGCTGCTGGTCACCAAGCTCGATCTGACGGACGAGCGTGGCAGGAGCCGGCTGATGAACGAGCTGCGCCGTCTGTCGGGTGTTCCGATCGAGGCCGCGGCGACGGATGCCCAGCTCGCGACACAGCTTTTCGACATGGCGCCGGCCGTTCATCAACATTTGACGTCCGTCGCCACCTGGCATGCGGCAGCTTTCGACAGCCTTGTCCTCCGCCTTTCCAGTCCGGTCGATCTGCATGCCTTCCAGGCCGGCATCGAGAACCTTGCACACCAGCGTGGCGAGTCTCTGCTGCGCCTCAAAGCCATGGCCGATATCACCGGCGATGATCGACCAGTGAGCTTCCATGCGGTCCAGCATCTGGTCGCGCCGCCTCGTTTTCTTGAAGCCATTCCCCGCACCGCACCGCGCGTCCTCGTCGCGATCTTCATGGCCGGCGCAGGTGAGGATATCCGCCGCGATCTTCGCGATGTGATGGTGCGTGCTGTCGAAGGTGTACGATGAAGCTCAAACCCCTGGACCATGTCTCGTTCGCGGTTTCCGACATTGATCAGTCCATCGCCTTCTATGCGGCGGCCTTCGGCTACGCGGTCGTCTTCATCGAAAGGGACATGGCGAAGGAAATCCGCAGCATGACGGGCGTGGAAACGCTCTCATGCCATCTTGCCCAATTGGCCCGCTCCGATGGCGGGCCGCGGCTGGAACTCATCGAGTTCAGCGGCCACGCGCTCCCGGCACAGTCGTTGCCGCTGGCGACGGGCTGCGGTCACGTCGGTTTCGTGGTGGACGAACTCGATGACGCCTTGCGTGAGGTTGTCGCGGCCAAAGCCGAGCCGATCGGCAGCGTCACCGTCTTTCCGGAAGGGCGCTCCACTTATTGCCGGGCGCCCGGCGGATCCTTTTTCGAACTGCTTGAGATGAAAGAATCATGAAGCTGAACGAGATCAATCTGTTTCGGACCATGGTCCGGCTGCGGGCCTTCGACGAGGCCTGCATCGAAGGCGTGCCGACCTTCGAGATCCATGGCGAGCTCCATACCAGCATCGGCCAGGAGGCGATCGGCGCGGCCATGGCGCAGTCCCTGACCCTCCATGACGCGGTGGTGAGCACGCACCGCAATCATTATCACGCGCTGGCCAAGGGCGTTCCGCCGCGCGCCTTGATGGCCGAGATATTCGAGAAGGAGACAGGCCTGTGCCGTGGCCGCGGCGGCCACATGCATCCCTTCGATCCCGAGCATAACTTCTCGGCGACCGGCATCGTTGGCGCGTCGCTGCCCGTCGCTCTGGGCTATGCGTACAATTTCAAGCTGAAGGGACTGCCTTATATCGCCGTCGGAATCTGCGGCGACGGCGCGACCAATCACGGCACCTTCCATGAATGCCTGAACATGGCGGCAGCCTGGGGCCTGCCGCTGGTCTGCCTGGTCGAGAACAACCAATATGCGATTTCGGTCCGCTTCTCCGACGTGACCGCGACACCCGGGATTGCCGAGCGTGCGGCGGCCTATGGCGCGTTTGGGCGGCGTGTCGACGGGACCGATGTCGAGGAAGTGGTGAAGGCCTTTGCCGAGGTCGCGAGATATACGCGTAAGGGCGGCGGCCCGTCGCTGCTCGAAGCGACCTGCTATCGCCATCGTGGTCACTATGAGGGCGATCACGACAATTACCGCGAGCGTGCCGAGAAGCAGCGCATGCGGGCCGAGATGGATCCGATCGCACGCTATCGGCGCATGCTGGTCGAACGCGGCGCCGCCGAGGATGAACTCGATCAGATCGTCGCGGCGGCCAAGGGGGAAATGAGCGCCATGCTGGCGGATATCCGCAAGGATGCGATGCCCGATCCGGCCGGCGCCATGGATCATGTGTTTGCGGAGGTGGTGTGATGACGGCCGACATGACAGCGAATATGCGCAAGATCAATGCGTCGCAGGCGGTCGCCGAAAGCCTGTTTCAGGAAATGGAGCGCGACGAACGCGTCGTGATCCTGGGCGAGGATGTCGGCCGCTGCGGCGGCGTTTTCGGTTCGAGCCGCAATCTGCTCGATCGTTTCGGCCCGATGCGCGTGCGCGACACGCCGATCTCGGAAATGTCTTTCACCGGCATGGGTGTGGGCATGGCGATGGCTGGCCTCAGGCCGGTTGTCGAGATCATGTTCGTCGACTTCATTGGTGTCTGTCTCGAGCAGGTCTACAATGCGATGGCCAAGATCCCCTATATGTCCGGGGGACGGGTCAAGATGCCGATGGTGATCAAGACGGCAGGCGGTAATATCGGCTCGGCGGCGCAGCATTCCCAATGCCTGTGGGCGACCTTCGCGCATCTGCCGGGCATGCAGGTGGTGGCGCCGAGCTCGGCGCGTGACCATAAGGGCCTGATGGCCGCCGCCATCCGCTCCGACAATCCGGTGATCTTCATCGAGCATAAGGGGCTGCTGCTCAAGCAGGCTAAGGAATTCCTCAATGCCGGCGATGTGCCGGCCGAAGCCTTCGTCACGCCGATCGGCAAGGCCGACATCGTACGCCAGGGCGGCGACATTACGCTCGTCACGCTGAGCGCCAGCGTCGAATATGCGATGGAAGCTGCGGCGCAAGTGGCGGGCGAGGGGATCGATGTCGAGCTCATCGATCTGCGCTCGATTGTTCCCTTGGATGTCGAGACCGTCGCCCAGTCGGCGGCCAAGACCGGCCGCCTTCTGGTCGTGGACGAGGACTATCTGAGCTTCGGGCTCTCGGCCGAGATCATCGTGCGCGTCCTGGAGCGGCTTGGACCTTCGTCCTTGCGCCAGCTGCGCCGTCACGCCGTGCCGGATGTGCCCATCCCGGCGGCCTTGTCCCTGGAAGAAGTGCTGGTGCCGGGGCCTGCTTCCATCGCGCGGGTCTTGCGTGAAATGGCGGCGGCATCATGAGCAAGCTTGGTGCTTCGCATGTCGCGGTGGTCGTTGGTGGCGGCGGAACCATCGGAGCCGCCTGTGTGCGGGCGCTAGCGGACACCGGTGCCATCGTCTGGTCGCTCGACCGCAGTGAAGAACAGGCGGCTCGCGCCATCTCCGGTCTGCCGGGTGCCCATCGTAGTAAGGCCTGTGATGTCACCGACGCGCAGGCCATGGCGGCGCTCGCGGCCGAGATCGGTCCTGTCGACAGTCTGATTTATGCTGCCGGCCTCAATGCCGATGGCGCCGTGGTCGATATCGACTGGAGCATTTATCGTCGCGTGATGGCGGTCAATCTGGATGGCGCCTTTCATACGGCCGCCGCCTTCGCGAAACCCATGATCGCGCGCGGCAAGGGCGGCGCCTTCGCGTTCCTGTCCTCCACGGCGGGTTTGCGTGGCGAGGCCGGCGCTTCGATTTACTGCGCCACTAAATTCGCTCTGATCGGCTTCACCGAGAGTTTCGCGGCCGAGCTCAGTGCACATGGCATCAGGGCCAATGCAGTCTGTCCCGGCAATGTCGACAGCCCGATGCTGCGCGAGGTGGCGAAGAATATCGCCGATCGCACCGGCGCTGATGCGGCGGAAGTGTGGGAGAGCATGGCGCAGAGCGGTGCTGCGACCCGGCTGGTTGATCCGAAGGAAGTTGCCAATCTCTGCCTTCACCTCGTATCGCCGGCGAGCGCCGCCATCACCGGCACGACGATCAGGGTCGATGCCGGCGCGATGTTGAGCGCCTAGCTAGGAGCAAGAGCGATGAGCGATCCGAAGAACAGCGTGCCGGAAGAGGCCGCGGGCGGCATGCGCAACAGCACGTCGCCGGTTCCCAATATCTTTCCGCCGCCGGAATCGATGCGCCCGACCTTGATCGGCGAGAATTATTCGGTGGTGGCCGGCCATCCGCTGGTCTCCATGGTGGCGGCCGATGTTCTCGAGCGGGGCGGCACGGCGATCGATGCCGGTGTCGCCGCCGGTCTTGCGAGCAATGTGATCCAGGCCGACATGTGCAATCTGGGTGGCGTCGCGCCGATTGTTCTGCGCCTCGCAGGCTCCGATGAGGTCTGGTCGATCAGCGGCGTCGGGTCCTGGAGCCGTGAGGTGACGCTCGATGCCTATCTCGACCGTTACAAGGGCGACATGCCGCTGGGGGCGGCCTGTTCGGTCGTGCCGGCAGCGCTCGACGCCTGGGTGACGGCACTGTCTCGCTTCGGCACCTGGTCCTTCGGCGAAGTCGCGGCGCCGGCGCTGCGTTATGCCGAGGAGGGCTTCGTGCTCGATCGGCGCACCGCGCTCGCTTATGAATTGATGGGCGCCACGTTCAAGAACTGGGAGAGCTCAGCTTCGATCTATTGGCCGGAAGGGAGGCCACCGCGTGAAGGTGATCGCCTCGTGCAGACCGATCTGGCGCGGCTGCTCAGGCGGCTGACAGCTGCCGAACGCGGCGCCAAACGGACGGAAGCGCTCGAAGCGGTGCGCAAGGCCTTTTACGAAGGCGAGGTTGCCGAGAGAATAGTCGACTGGGTCAGGCAGGGTGGCGGCTGGATGACCCTTTCCGACTTGGCCGAGTTCCGCAATGAAGTGTCGCCGGCGAAAAGCTATGACTATCACGGCTGGCGCATGTTCACCGGCGGGACCTACAGCCAGGCGCCGGTGATCTTGCAGACACTGTCCGTCCTCGCCGGCTTCGACCTCGCATCGCATGCCACGGATGAGGAGGCCTATATCCATCTTCTCGTCGAAGCGATGAAGCTCGCTTTCTCGGACCGTGAGAAGTTCTATGGCGGCACGGGTGTCGAAATTGAAGAGCTGTTGTCCGACGACCACGTGGCACGGCTGCGCGCCATGGTTCGGCTGAAGAAGGCGCTGCCGGACCTTCCGACTCTTGATCTTCCTGCCTCGACTGGCGCCAATCGTGGAAAAAGGCGCGACACGACCAATTTCACCATCATCGATGGCGAGGGCAATGTCTTCAGCTGCTCTGCGAGCGACACCATCGACGGCAATCCGATCGTGCCGGGGCTTGGCATCATCGTCTCGCCACGGGGAGTCCAGTCGCGGCTCGATGCCAGGCATCCAGCGGCATTGGGGCCGGGCAAGCGCCCGCGTCTGACGCCGGCGCCGGCACTCGCGCTGAGCCTTGAAGCGGGGGAGGCCAGAGCGATGGCCTTATCGGCGAGCGGTGGCGATGTGATTCCGCAAGGTATCCTGCAAGCCTTCCTCAATGTCGTCGACCGCGGAATGTCACCACAGCAATCGGTCGAGGCGGCGCGCGTGACCTGCTTGGCCTTCCCGGATTCCTTCTTCCCGCATTTCCATGACCGTGGCCGGTTGAGCGTCGAAGCACGCATCTCCGACAAGGTCAGAGCGGGCCTCGCCAAGCGCGGCCACCGCATCCATCTCTGGCCCGATTACGAATTCGATGCCAGCGGCGTTGCACTGTCGGTCGATATGAAAGCGCCGATTGATGGGCGCCGCATCCTCGGCTCGGGCGCCGATCCGCGCCGTAGCCACTATGCGATCAGTCGCTAGCGCGTGATCAGGAAAAGTGGGTACCGGTTTTCCGTCCGATCACGCGCCAAATATAAGATATAAATCGATCGGCTTGACAAATCGGCGCATGGCCCGCACCCTGAACGCCTTCACCAGGGGGGCTCCGACAAGGAGCTGAGAGGCTGCTGGCGAGGGCTTTCCGGCCTGAGCAGCGTAGCGACCCGTTGAACCTGATCCAGTTAACACTGGCGTAGGGACGGTGCGGGCGCTTGCGGCCTTCGGGCCATTTACTTCCCCAAGGGCGCCTTTTCATCATTCCGGGTCAGAGCTGGGTCTCCATAGCGATCGCGAAGGAGTCTCACCATGACGATGCATACCTCAAACAACCCGACGGCGCCGGTCGTCACCCAAGGTCCGCTGCCGGCCTCGGCCAAGATCTACAAATCCGGCAAGATCCATCCCGATATAAGCGTGCCGATGCGGGAGATCTCACTGCACCCGACCGCCGGCGAGCCGCCGGTCGTCGTCTATGATGCATCGGGGCCCTATAGCGATCCGAAGATCGCCATCGCCATCGAGCGCGGCCTGCCGCGCTTGCGGGCTCGCTGGATCGAAGCGCGCGGTGACGTCGAGGCCTATGCCGGCCGCGACGTCCGTCCCGAGGACAATGGATCCGTCGGGGCGAAGCATCTCACGCCGGAATTCCCGGTCCGCCATCGGCCCTTGAAGGGGAAGAACGGCAAGTCGGTGACGCAGCTCAGCTATGCGCGGGCCGGTATCGTGACACCCGAGATGGAGTTCGTCGCCATCCGCGAGAATCTTGGCCGCGAGCGGTTGCGCAACGCCGTCGAGCGTGACGGCGAGGATTTTGGCGCCGACATTCCCGATTTCGTCACGCCGGAATTCGTCCGTGACGAGGTCGCGAAAGGCCGTGCCATCATACCCGCCAACATCAATCACCCGGAAGCCGAACCGATGATCATCGGCCGTAATTTCCTGGTGAAGATCAATGCCAATATCGGCAACTCGGCGGTGACGTCCTCGATGGCCGAAGAGGTCGAGAAGATGGTGTGGGCGACACGCTGGGGCGCCGACACGGTGATGGACCTCTCCACCGGCCGCAACATCCACAATATCCGCGAATGGATCATCCGCAATGCGCCGGTGCCGATCGGCACGGTGCCGCTCTATCAGGCGCTCGAGAAAGTCGACGGTGTCGCCGAGGATTTGAGCTGGGAAGTCTATCGCGACACGCTGATCGAACAGGCCGAGCAGGGCGTCGATTATTTCACCATCCATGCGGGCGTTCGCCTGCATTACGTCCCGCTCACCGTCGGCCGCGTCACCGGCATTGTGTCGCGCGGTGGGTCGATCATGGCCAAATGGTGCCTGCATCATCACCGCGAGAGTTTCCTCTATGAACATTTCGAGGAGATCTGCGACATCATGCGGGCCTATGACGTGTCCTTCTCGCTGGGTGACGGGCTGCGCCCGGGCTCGATCGCCGATGCCAATGACAGAGCGCAATTCGCCGAGCTCGAGACGCTGGGCGAATTGACGAAGATCGCCTGGACCAAGGACTGCCAGGTGATGATCGAAGGGCCGGGCCATGTGCCGATGCACAAGATCAAGGCCAATATGGACAAGCAGCTGGCGATCTGCGGCGAGGCGCCGTTCTATACGCTGGGACCGCTCACCACCGACATCGCGCCGGGTTATGACCACATCACGTCAGGTATAGGTGCTGCGATGATCGGCTGGTTCGGCACCGCCATGCTTTGCTACGTGACGCCCAAGGAGCATCTGGGCTTGCCGGACCGTGACGACGTCAAGACCGGCGTCATCACCTACAAGATAGCGGCGCATGCCGCCGATCTTGCCAAAGGCCATCCGGCGGCCAAGATCAGGGACGATGCTTTGTCGCGCTCCCGTTTCGAGTTCCGTTGGGAGGATCAGTTCAACCTGTCGCTGGACCCGGAGACGGCGCGGGCCTTTCACGATCAGACACTGCCCAAGGAGGCCCATAAAGTGGCGCATTTCTGCTCCATGTGTGGGCCCAAATTCTGCTCCATGCGCATTTCGCAGGAAATCCAGACGGAAGCGCAGAAACTGGGCATGGCCGCCATGGCCGAGAAATACCGATCGGGCGGCGATCTCTATATGCCGGTCGGACGGGAGGGCCAATGATGACCATGCCGGGAACACTGCTCGCCGCCTTGCGCGAGAAACCGCCGCTCGTTCAATGCATCACCAACTATGTCGCGATGAATATCGCGGCCAATGTGATGCTGGCGGCAGGCGCATCACCGGCCATGGTACACGCCGTTGAAGAATCCGGCGAATTCGCCAGCATCGCCGGCGCGCTCACCGTCAATATCGGCACGCTGTCGCCCGACTGGTTCGCCGGCATGAAACTGGCGGTGATCGCTGCCCATGAGAAGCGCATACCCTGGGTTCTCGATCCGGTGGCGCATTTCGCCACCTCGTTCCGCCGCAACGCGGTGGCCGAGCTCCTGGGACTGCGTCCGACCATCATCAGGGCCAACGCCTCGGAGATCATCGCGCTGGCCGGCGGCGCCAGTGCCGGCCAGGGCGTCGATAGCCGCGATCCGGTGGAGCAGGCCGAAGCGGCGGCGCTCGCATTGGCGCAGCAGCATGACGCAATCGTTGCGGTGACCGGCGCGGTGGATTTCGTGACCGATGGCCGGCAATCGTTGCGTATCGCCGGCGGCTCGCCTTTGATGCCCAAGGTGACGGCGCTTGGCTGCGCGCTCACCTGTCTCGTCGGCGCCTTCGCCGCGACGGCGCCGCGCGAGCCTTTGGCGGCGACGGTCGCCGCCTTGGCCTGTTTCGGGGTCGCGGGCGAGGCGGCGGCGCAAGGCGCGGAGGGGCCTGGCTCCTTCGCCTGGCGGTTCCTCGATGCGCTGGCCGCCCTCGATCCGGCGAGCCTAGATGCCAAGGCGAAGGTGGTGCCGGCATGAGGCCTTTCGATCTTTCGGTCTATCTCGTGCTCGATCCGCTGCTCTGCCGTGATCTGTCGATGGTCGAGACGACACGCGCCGCCGTGGCGGGTGGCGTCACCATGGTGCAACTGCGCGACAAGGAGGTCGGCACCGCCCGCATGATCGAGACCGGGCTGGCGCTCAGGGCGGTATTGGCGGGCACCGGCGTCCCGCTCATCGTCAATGACGATGTCGAGGCGGCCATCGCGATTGCCGCCGATGGCCTGCATGTGGGCCAGGAGGACATGATGGCGGTGGAGGCGCGCCGGCGTATCGGACCCGACATGATCCTCGGTCTTTCGATCGAGACGCCACAGGCGGCGCGCGCGATGAATGGCACCATCGTCGACTATGTCGGCCTCGGCCCGGTCTTCGCTACACCGACCAAGGCGGACCACAAGCCGCCCATAGGTTTTGCCGGCCTGGCGGAGCTCGTGGCGCTCTGCAAGCTCCCGGCGGTGGCGATCGGTGGACTCAAGGTCGAACATGCCGCATCCGTGATCGCGGCCGGGGCGGACGGGCTGGCTGTGATCTCAGCCATTTGCGGCCAGCCCGATCCGCGCGCCGAAGCGGCGCGCCTCGCCGATGCGGTCAGGAGCGCCAGAGCGCGTGGAAATGATGCAGCGGCCCGTGGCCATGCCCGACGGTGAGCTCATCGCTCGCGGCGAGCGCGCCTGAGAGATAATCCTTGGCGCGCCGCACGCTCTCTTCCATTCCATGACGGGGGAGCAGAGCGGCGATGGCGGCCGAGAGCGTGCAGCCGGTGCCGTGATCATTCTTGGTGGTGATGCGCGGCGCCGAGAATTCGACGCTGCCGCCGCTGCCGAGCAGGATATCGGTGCTTTCGGCCGAGCCTTCGAGATGGCCGCCTTTGAGCAGCACCCATTCGGACCCGAGCTCGAGGAGGTCCTTGGCGCGCGCCTGCATTTCCGTCGCGCTCCACTGCGGCTCAGCGCCGAGCAGCACCGCGGCCTCCGGCAGGTTCGGCGTGATGAGGGTCGACAGTGGCACCAGCACATCGCGAATGGCGGCGATCGCATCAGGGCGCAGGAGATGGTGTCCGCTCTTCGCGACCATGACCGGATCGAGCACGATCCGCTTGGCGCCATGACGCTTGAGGCGATCGGCGATCGCTTCGGCGATGGCCGCCGTCGCCACCATGCCGATCTTGACCGCATCGACCCGCACATCTTCGAACACCGCATCGATCTGGTCAGCGATGAAGCTGGGCTCCAGCGTCACGAAGGAACGGACACCTTGCGTGTTCTGGGCGACGACCGCGGTGACGGCGGCCATGCCATAGGCACCTTGGGCCGAGAACGTCTTGAGATCGGCATGGATGCCGGCGCCGCCGGTCGGGTCTGTGCCGGCGATGCTGAGGATATTCGGGATCATGGAATGGTGAGCGGCAGGCGCAGCCCGGACTTGGCCGGGGTGAGCTTCTCGCCGTCGACCCGGATGGCGCCAGAGGCCACTAGAGCCAGCGCGCGGGGATAGATCTTGTGCTCCGCGTCGAGCACGCGCGCCGCGAGTGTCTCGGGCGTATCGGCCCTGAGAACCGGCACCGAGGCTTGCGCGATCAGCGGGCCGTCATCGACGTCGCTCCTGACGAAATGCACGCTGCAGCCATGGCGCGTGATCTTGTCGGCGAGCGCCCGCTCATGTGTATGAAGACCCTTGTAAGCGGGCAGCAGGGAGGGGTGGATATTGATCATCCGGTCGCGCCAGCGCCCGACGAAACCTTCCGTCATGATGCGCATGAAGCCGGCGCAGGCGACGAGCTCGACGCCATGGCGCTTGAGCGCCGCATCGAGTGCGTCATCAAAGGCTTCGCGCGATGCATGTGCCTTGTGGTCGACGACTTCGGTGGCGATGCCTTCTGCTTGTGCGAAAGCGAGGCCGGCGGCAGAAGGCCGGTTGGAGACGACCACCACGATCTCGGCCGGATAGGCGGGATCGCGCGCCGCTTTAACCAGGGCTTGCATATTCGAGCCCCGGCCTGAAATGAGAATGCCGGTTTTCCTGCGCGCGCCCATCAGAGCGCGAGCCGCCCGCGGGGCTTGACCTGCTCTTCACCTTCCTGGCGTTCGGCGATGGTTCCCACCCGCACGACCTGCTCGCCCTGATCCTGGAGGAGGCGCATCACCTCATCGGCGCTTTCCGCCGTCGTGACGCAGATCATGCCGATGCCGCAATTGAAGGTGCGCAGCATCTCGCGCTCGCTGATATTGCCGACCTGCTGCAGCCAGCCGAAGACCTTCGGGCAGGGGATCTGCGCCAGATCGATCTCGGCCACGGTATGGGCCGGGAGCACGCGCGGGATGTTCTCGAGGAAGCCGCCGCCGGTGATATGGGCGAGCGCCTTGATGCCGGATGAAGCTTTGAGCGCAGCAAGCACCGGCTTCACATAGATGCGGGTGGGCGTGAGGAGCGCTTCGCCCAGCGTCTTGTCGGGAGCAAAGGGCGCTTTGTCCCCATATTTAAGACCGCTGATATCGGCCAGGCGGCGGATCAGCGAATAGCCGTTCGAATGCGGGCCCGAGGAAGCCAGGCCCAATATGACGTCGCCCGGCCCGACATCGGGTTTGGGCAGGATGTTCTCGCGCTCGACCGCGCCGACCGCGAAACCGGCGAGATCGTAATCGCCGCCATGATACATGCCCGGCATCTCGGCGGTCTCACCACCGATGAGGGCGCAGCCGGCCTGCCGGCAGCCTTCGGCGATGCCGGCGATGACGTCGCGCGCCTCGTTTACCTGGAGCTTGCCGGTCGCGAAATAGTCGAGGAAGAACAGGGGCTCGGCGCCTTGCACGACGAGATCGTTGACCGACATGGCGACGAGGTCGATGCCGACAGTGCCATGCAGGCCGGAATCGATGGCGATGCGTAATTTCGTGCCGACCCCGTCATTGGCCGCGACCAGGACCGGGTCCTTGAAGCCGCAGGCCTTGAGGTCGAAAAGGCCGCCGAAGCCGCCCAGCGCCGAATCGGTTCCGATGCGCGCCGTCGCCTTGGCGAGGGGCTTGATAGCCTCGACCAGGGCGTTTCCGGCCGAAATATCAACGCCTGCGTCGGCGTAGGAAATGCCATTATGGCCGTCTTGTTTGCCTGCGCCCATGCCGCTAGTTTGCCTCATTGATCTAGGAATTCTGCTGTGATCCGGGGTGCCGGGGCTGAATAGCCCGAACGGTGCCTTAGATAAAGCGCTCAATTGGGCTCAACTGAGCGCCTCAGAACCTTACCCGATCGGATTGTTGTAATCCGATCGGGTAAGGTTCGAGTTTGTACTTGGAGCGCTTCCTGATCGCCAAAGTCGGGTGACTTTGGCGGGAAGCGCTCTGGGCAGATGGAGTTTAGTGAATGACGTGCCGTTCCAGGGGCCTCCTCGGGGCCTTCCTGACCTTTCTCATCCTTGCCGCGCCGCTGAAAGCCTGGGCCGTTGGCCCGGTCGAAACCGGCCTGTTTTCGGTTACCGGCGTGGAGGTGGACGTCACCGACAAGGACGCCGCCACGGCCCGCACCCGCGCCATCATCGAGGCCCAGGTCAAAGCCTTCTACCAACTGGCCGAAAGGCTGGGCTCGCCCGAGGCCGCCAAGCGGCTTCAGGGCATGGATGCCCGCGATATCGGCCGTATGCTGCGTTCCCTGAGCATCGAGGAGGAGCGCTCCGGCCCCGGCCGTTATATCGGCAAGCTCACCGTGCGCTTCCTGCCCGGCAAGATCCGGGAACTGTTCGGCCGCTATGGTATCGACGTCGTCGAGGAGCAGGCCCCGCCGCTGGTCGTCCTGCCGCTGTGGAAAGGGCCGAACGGGCTGGTCCTCTGGGAAGACAATCTCTGGCGCAAGGCCTGGCTCGACCTTAAGGCCGAGCAGTCGCTGGTGCCGATCATCGTGCCTCTGGGCGATCTCCAGGACACCTCCGCCATCAGCCCGGAGGAAGTCGCCGCCGGCGACGCCATCAAGCTCGAGAGCCTGATGATCCGCTATGAGGCCAAGGCCGTGCTCGTCGCCATCGCCGAACCGGACCCCTCGGGTGGCATCCGCGCCGTGATGCAGGGCGATTCGCCGCTCGGTAAGATCAATTTCGACAAGACCTATACCGCCGAGGACGGCACGCTTGAATCGGCTGCCGCCGCCGCGGCGCGGCGGTTCGACGACGTTATGCTGGAAAAGTGGCGCTCGGTGCGCCTCAAGGTCGCCGCCGAGGCTCAAGCCCGCGTCGCGGCCGAGCAGCAGGAATCGCGCGCCTCGCGTTCGATGCCGGTCGCCGTACCGTTTTCGGGCATCTATCAGTGGAACGGCATCCGCGCCCGGCTTATGGCGACCCCGGGCGTCGTTGGCGTCGATGTCTCGACCATCGCCGAGAATGGCGCCGTCATCCAGCTGGCTTTCGTCGACTCGGTCCAGGATCTGCAGCAGGCTTTGTCGGGAAGCGGCCTCAGGCTGGTGCAGGCGGGCGGGACATGGGTACTGCAGCCGTTGTAAGATGACACCAGCAACCATCATCTTCTTCGCCACATGAATTTGCCGAATATCATCTCCATCGGCCGGATTCTGCTGGTGCCGGTCACCATCTGGCTGATCGTCGCCGGCCAGTTCGGGCTCGCTTTCCTGTTCTTTATCATGGCCGGCGTCAGCGACGGCATCGACGGCTATATTGCGCGCCGCTACCAGATGAAGACGCAGCTCGGCGCCTATCTCGATCCGCTCGCCGACAAGCTGCTGCTGGTGTCGATCTATGTATCGCTGGGCTTGCTGCAGCATATGCCGGCCTGGCTCGTCATCCTGGTCGCCTCGCGCGACGTGCTGATCGTCGGTGCCGTGATTCTCTCGTGGATTCTCGACAAGCCCCTCAAGATGCAGCCGCTCATCACCAGCAAGGTCAATACCGCCGCTCAGATCATCCTGGCCGGCGGGCAGCTGGCGGTGCTCGCCTGGATGTCGGACGCCACCTGGTTCCTCAATATCGGCAGCGCCGTCGTGGCTTTCCTCACCGTCGCCTCCGCCGCTCTTTACATGCGGGCATGGGCCCGCCATATGGCCAACGGAACCAGCACGAGGGACGCGCCATGACATTGCAGCGGCAATTCACCTTCTGGGCCGTGGCGCTGGCGGTGGTTATCCTGGCTCTCTGGCTCCTCGGCGATATCATGCTGCCTTTCATCGCCGGGTTGGTGCTGGCCTATTTCCTCGATCCCGTTGCCGATGCATTGGAGCGTCTGGGCCTGCCGCGGCTTGCCGCGACGCTGCTCATCCTCATTTCGAGCATTCTGGTCATCGTCATCCTCCTGGTGCTGCTATTGCCGGTGCTGGGTGACCAGATCGCACGCTTCTCCTCCAATCTGCCGGGCTACATGCAGGCGCTGGTCAAGCTCTTCGACGAGCTCGCGCCACAATGGCTGAAGGACATGCTGGCCTCCTCGGGCACCAATCTGCCGGCTTCGCTGTCCGATCTCGCCGGCAAGGCGGCCGGTTGGGTGGCGGCGATCCTGACCTCGATCCTGTCCGGCAGCCTGGCGCTGGTGAATGTCATCTCGCTCCTGGTCGTCACCCCGATCGTCGCCTTCTACATGCTGAACGACTGGGACCGCATGGTCGAAAAGGTCGATGGCTGGCTGCCGCGCGATCATCTGACGACTGTCCGCCGCCTCGCCACCCAGATCGATGAAGCCATGGCGGGCTTCATCCGCGGCCAGGGCACCGTCTGCCTTCTGCTCGGAGTCTTCTATGCCGTGGCGCTGTCCTTCGCCGGGCTCAATTTCGGCCTGCTGATCGGGCTCGGGGCAGGGCTCCTGAGCTTCATTCCCTATGTCGGCTCGATCATCGGCGGCGTTCTTGCCATCGGCATGGCGCTCATCCAGTTCTGGCCCGATTGGGCGCATATCATCATCATCATCGCCATTTTCGCCGGCGGCCAGTTCATCGAGGGAAATTTTCTGTCGCCCAACCTGGTCGGCAACCGTATCGGCCTCCACCCGGTCTGGCTGATGTTCGCGCTTTTTGCCTTCGGCTATCTCTTCGGCTTCGTCGGCCTTCTGCTCGCCGTGCCGCTGGCTGCCGCGGTCGGCGTGCTGGTCCGTTTCGCCATCGAGCAATATCTGAAAAGTCCGCTCTATCTGGGCATACCGACTCAAAAAAAGCTCCCTGAGCCCAGTGAGCCCAAGCGCCGGAGCCCGCCCAAATAATGGGCACCGAAGGACGCCAGCTTGCATTCGACCTGCCGCACCGTCCCGCCTCCGGGCGCGATGATTTCCTGGTCACGCCGTCCAACGAAAAGGCGGTGGCGCTCATCGACCTGTGGCCCAACTGGCCCTCGCATGTCCTGATCCTGCTCGGCCCGCCGGGCAGCGGTAAATCCCACCTCGCCGCGGTCTGGCGTGAGACGACCGGCGCCCGGATCATCGCTCCGCCTGAGATCCACAAGGAATCCGTGCCCGACCTTCTCCAAAAGGGGGCGCTGGTGATCGAGGACGCTCCCGGCGAAAGGCTGGACGAGGCGGGATTCTTCCATCTTCTCAACCTCGCCCGTGAGCAGAAGGCGTCGATCCTCATCACCGCCCGTCAAGCCCCGCTCGGCTGGGGCATTGCGTTGCCGGACCTTATTTCGAGGCTCAAGGCGGCGCCTGTCGCCCAATTGGGCGCTCCAGACGACGAATTGCTGCGCGGCGTCCTGGTCAAGCTCTTCGCCGACCGCCAGATCGCGGTCGACGAGGCCACGGTGAGCTATCTCCTGGCCCGGATGCCGCGGGAACTCGATGCCGCCCGCAGCCTAGTGGCCGAGATCGACCGGCGGGCGCTGGAGGAGCGGGCCGAGGTCACGCGGAATTTTGCCGCCAGGGTGCTTGGGGATATAACATCTCCAGGGCTTTTCGCCGAGGATGAGGGTTAACGGAATTCCTTCATCGTTCGGTCATATGGGCTGGGTAGAGGCTCTGAAACTGGGGTTTCCGGCAGGATCGCGCGATGAACGAGATTTCTCTCTCCATAGAACCGACGAATACGACCGGGCTCACCGACCCTGGCCGCTTCATCAACCGCGAATTGTCCTGGCTTGTCTTCAATATGCGGGTTCTGGAAGAGGCCCGCAACGCCAGTCACCCGCTCCTTGAGCGCCTGCGCTTCCTCTCCATATCGGGCAACAACCTCGACGAATTCTTCATGGTGCGCGTCGCCGGCCTCGTCGGCCAGATGCGCGCCAGGCTCGCCGAACTGAGCCAGGACGGCCTGACGCCCGCCGAGCAGCTCGACCAGGTGCGCAAGCTCGCCCAGGAGCTGATGAGCGAGCAGGATACGCGCTGGCTGCAATTGCGCGACGAACTGAGCCAGAACGGCATCCACATCACCGATGGCTCCGATCTCAACGAGGAGGAGCGTGCCTGGCTCAGCGAGCGCTTCCTGAGCCACATCCTGCCGGTGGTCACGCCGATCGCCATCGACCCGGCCCATCCTTTCCCCTTCATTCCCAATCGCGGCTTCATCATCGCACTCCAGCTCAAGCGCCGTCGCGACGGCGGCATGATGAACGCGCTGCTTCCCATTCCTCAGCAGCTCGACCGTTTCATCAGGCTGCCGGGCGCCATCGCGCGCTTCATCTCGCTCGAGAACATGCTGTCCTTTTTCGTGCCCAGACTCTTTCCCGGTTATGACGTGCTGGGGCAGGGGCTGATCCGCCTCATCCGCGACAGCGATATCGAAATCGAGGAAGAGGCGGAAGATCTGGTGCTGCTTTTCGAAAGCGCCCTCAAACGCCGCCGCCGCGGTTCGGTGATCCGCATGGAGATCGACGCTGCCTGTCCCTCCAACTTGCGCGACTTCATCGCCGACGAGCTCGACGTGTCGGCCGACGTGATGGTCACCTGCGCCGGCCTCATCGGCTATTCCGACACCAAGCAGCTCATTCTCGACGAGCGTCCGGATCTCAAATTCAAGCCCTTCGTGGCGCGTTTCCCGGAGCGCATCCGTGACCATGGCGGCGACTGCTTCGCCGCCATCCGCCAGAAGGACATCATCGTCCATCACCCTTACGAATCTTTCGACGTCGTCGTCCAGTTCGTCCGCCAGGCCGCCCAGGACCCCGATGTCGTCGCCATCAAACAGACGCTCTACCGCACCTCG
This sequence comes from Taklimakanibacter albus, assembly GCF_016595235.1. Lineage (GTDB taxonomy): Bacteria > Pseudomonadota > Alphaproteobacteria > Rhizobiales > Aestuariivirgaceae > Taklimakanibacter > Taklimakanibacter albus. Next base: position 506,804 of record NZ_JAENHL010000006.1, read on the forward strand.
AATGACAGCCCGATCGTCGCGGCGCTGATCAAGGCGGCGGAAGCCGGCAAGTCCGTCATGGCGCTGGTCGAGCTGAAAGCCCGCTTCGACGAGGAAGCCAATATCGCCTGGGCGCGCAATCTCGAACGCGCCGGCGCCCAGGTCGTCTTCGGCTTCATCGAGCTCAAGACTCACGCCAAGGTCTCGATGGTGGTGCGCCGCGAGGGCGGCAATATGCGCACCTACGTGCATTTCGGCACCGGCAACTATCATCCGGTGACGGCCAAGATCTATACCGACCTCTCCTTCTTCACCTGCGATCCGGCGCTCGCGCGCGACGCCTCCAGGCTTTTCAATTACATTTCGGGTTATGCCGAGCCCGAGGATCTCGAGAAGATCTCACTGTCGCCCATCGGCATGAAGGCGCAGCTTCTCGAGGACATCGAGGACGAGATCGAGCATGTGAAGGAAGGCCGGCCCGGCCAGATCTGGGCCAAGCTCAACTCGCTGGTCGATCCCGGCATCATCGATGCGCTTTATACGGCGAGCCAGGCCGGCGTTCAGATCGACCTCGTGGTGCGCGGCATCTGCTGCCTGAGGCCCGGCGTGCCAGGCCTGTCGGAAAACATCCGCGTCAAGAGCATCATCGGCCGCTTCCTCGAGCATAGCCGCATCATCTGCTTCGGCGCCGGCCACGGCCTGCCGCATCAGAGCGCCAGGGTCTATATCGCGTCGGCCGACTGGATGCCGCGCAACCTGCATCGCCGCGTCGAGACGCTGATTCCGATCGAGAACCCGACGGTGCATGAGCAGGTCATGGGCCAGATCATGATGGCCAATATGCGCGACAACGAGCAGAGCTGGGAATTGCTGTCGGACGGCTCTTCGCGCCGCATAGCACCTGGGCCCGACGAGGAGCCCTTCAATGCCCACACCTATTTCATGAAGAATCCATCTCTCTCTGGACGCGGCAGATCGCTTAAAGGTAGTCTGCCGCCACCGATCACGGCGCGCGTGAGCAGGAAGTCCAGAGCCAAGAAGTGAAGCGTAAAAGATTAGGCAGCGGGTCGACGAAATACCGTCCGGTATCGGTCGTCGACATCGGATCGAACTCGGTGCGGCTTGTCGTCTATGACGGCCTGCGGCGGGCGCCGACGCCTGTCTTCAACGAAAAGCTCCTCTGCGGCCTGGGCCGCGGCGTGGCCACCACGCGCCAGCTCCATCCGCAGGGCATGGAGCGCGCGCTGGCGGCGTTGCGCCGCTTCAAGGCGCTGTCGCGCCAGATCGGCGCCCGCGAAGTCTATGCGGTAGCGACCGCGGCGGCACGCGAGGCCGAGAATGGTCCGCAATTCGTCGACATGGCGGAAGAGGCGCTGGGCGCCCATATCGACGTGCTCTCCGGCAAGGAAGAGGCGCGGCTCGCCGCCATGGGGGTCATGGCCGGTGTCACTGGCGCCGACGGGTTGATCGGCGATCTGGGCGGCGGCAGCCTTGAGCTCATCGATGTGAGCGAAGGACGCATCCGCGACGGCATCACTTTTCCGCTCGGGCCCTTGCGACTCATCGACATGTCGGGCGGCTCGACCGCCAAGGCGCGCGACATCATCGACAAGTATCTCGATTCATCGCCACTCCTCACGAAGCTCAAGGGCCGCACGCTCTATGCGGTGGGCGGCACCTGGCGCAACATCGCGCGCATCCATATGGGCCAGACGCGTTATCCGCTCCATGTCCTGCATAATTACACGATCGGGCGCGAGCAGGCGCGTTCGGTGGCCGATCTCGTCTCGCATCTCTCATCGTCTTCGCTGAAAGACATCAAGACCGTCTCCAAGAGCCGCATCGACACCTTGCCTTTCGGTGCCTTGGTGCTCGAGCGCCTGCTCGCCAAGTCCAAGGTGAAGCAGATGGTCGTCTCGATCTATGGCGTGCGCGAGGGCCTGCTCTATTCGAAGCTGCCGAAGCGCAAGCGCGATACCGACGCGCTGCTATCCTCGTGCTGGGATTTCTGCTGCCGCTATGCGCGCTCGCCCGAGCACGAGCTCGAATTGTGCGATTGGACCGACAAGCTCTTCGCCCATAAGAGCTTCGAGGAGACGGAGCCTGAGCGCCGCCTGCGCCAGGCCGCCTGCCTCCTGGCCGACATCGGCTGGCGCGCGCATCCGGACTACCGCGCCCAGCGTTCGCTCGGCATGATCTCCCAGGCGGCTTTCGTCGATATCGACCATGCCGGTCGCGTCTTCCTGGCCCTCACCATCTATTATCGCTACGAGGGCGAGGAGGAGGGCATGACCACCAGCCTCGCCCGCCTTGTCGACGACAAGACGCTGGAGCGGGCCAGACTTTTGAGCGAGGTCTTCCGCCTTGCCTACATCCTCACCGCCGCCATGCCCGGCGTTCTGCCGAAGATCGGCATCGAGGTCGAGGGCACCCGCAATCTGATGCTCCGGGTGCCGCGGAAATTCGCCGATCTCATGGGCGAGCGCGTCGAGAAGCGCCTCGACGCGCTGGCCGGCCAGATGGGCCGCACCGCCAAGGTCGAAATCTACTGATCCCGGATCCGGCCTATTTCACTTTGGCCAGAACCTTCGCCATCTCATCCGCGGTGAAGGCGGGCAGCGTCTCGGTACGCACATTGCCCGCCATGCCGAGGGTGAGACCGAGCGCGGTGATGCTCGTCACATCCGGCGCCTCGACGACCGAGACGACGTCATACTTTCCCAGGGTCCAGTAGAGCTCTTTGACGGTGGCGCCGTTCTGCTTGGCAAGCTCGCGGAATTTCTCGGCGCGCTTGACCGTGTCCTTGACGGCGCGGATTCCCTGATCGGTAAAGTTCGTGAGGAGAATAAAGGCAGGCATGGTTCAACCTCCCTGCTGGATCCCCCGGAACTACAGAGCGTAGCACAAGCGCGGGCGTTAGGGCAGGGAGGCTATTCCGCGGCGGCGGCGGTGGGCTTGAAGGGCGCCGCACTTGGCATGATTTCGGCCCGGCCATCGCGGAAGCCGATGACGGCGCGGCCATGCTTGAGGTCGAGCGCGATCGCGCCGAACATCTGGCGGCGCCAGCCATTCATCAGCGGCACGTCGGCCTCGTCGTCCTGCGCCACCGCGTCGATATCGGAAGCGCTGGCGAGAAGTCGCGGCGCCAAGCCTTCGCGCTCGGCCACGATCTTGAGCGCGAGCTTGAGGATCTCGGCGGCGGCCTGCGTGCTCTCGGGCATCTTCTCATGCCCGCCGGGAAGTGGCGGCAGGAGCTTCGCGTCGGTCTCGAGCCCGTCCTTGACGGCGACGAGGATCGCCTCGCCGGCGCGCGAATTGCCGAAACCGCGTGGCAATGCGCGTGACGCGTTCAGCGCCTCGCGCGTCTGCGGCATCTGGGTGGCGACCTCGATCAGCGCGTCATCCTTGATGATGCGCTGGCGCGGCACGTTCTTTTCCTGGGCCTCGCGCTCGCGCCAGGCGGCAAGCGCGATCAGGACGCCCAATTGCTTCTTCGAGCGCAGCCGGGTCTTGAGCCGCTTCCAGGCGTCTTCCGGCGCCATATTGTAGGTCTTGGGCGAGGTCAGGACTTCCATTTCCTGCGCCAGCCAGGGCTCGCGGCCAGTCTTGTCGAGCTCTTCTTTCAGCTTCTCATAGACGGTACGCAGATGGGTGACGTCGGATAGCGCGTAATTGAGCTGCTTCTCGGTGAGAGGGCGCCTGGACCAGTCGGTGAAGCGCGAGGACTTGTCGATCTGGGCGCGCGCCAGCTGCCGCACGATCGATTCATAGGAGACCTGGTCGCCGAAGCCGCAGACCATTGCGGCGATCTGCGTGTCGAACACCGGATGTGGCACCCGGCCCGACAGATGCACGAAAATCTCGATATCCTGGCGCGCCGCATGAAAGACCTTGAGGACATTCTCGTTGGTCATCAGCGCGTGGAAGGGCTTGAGGTCGATATCCGGCGCCTTGGGGTCGATGATCGCCTGATGGTTTCCGCCGGCAATCTGGATGAGGCAGAGGTCAGGCCAGAAGGTCTGCTCGCGCATGAATTCGGTATCGACCGTGACATAGGCTTCCCGGGCGAGTTCCTTGACGAGCGCCTTGAGCGCGGATGTGGTGGTGATGACCTCCATAGGGCTCTAAGTCGCGCGAGTCCGGGGCAGGCGTCAAATGATTTGCTGTCTCATTCGCGAAAAATATGGTTTTTCCTTACTTTTCAGTAATTTAAGCCTATTTTCGACTCGTTTTGTCAATTTTCCAGATTTGCCGCAGCGTCGACAGGCATCCGGACCGGAAAAACCGCCTGAAACGGCTAAAACCGCGGGCAACTTGACAATCGCGCCTCCCCATGCGCTTTTCCGCGCTCTTCTACTGATTTTCCGACCCGATTTGCGAGGGATTATGCACGCCTATAGAAGCCATAAATGCGGAGATCTCCGCGAGACGCACCAGGGCAGCGAGACGCGCCTGTCGGGCTGGGTGCATCGCGTGCGCGATCATGGCGGCTTGCTGTTCATCGACCTTCGTGACCATTACGGCCTGACCCAGGTCGTGGCCGACCCCGACAGCCCTGCCTTCAAGACCGCCGAAACCCTGCGCAGCGAATGGGTGATCAAGGTCGACGGCAAGGTGCGCCTGCGCCCCGCCGGCACCGAGAACCACGACCTGCCGACCGGCCTGATCGAGGTCTTCGCCACCAGCATCGAAGTCCTGTCGGAAGCCAAGGAGCTGCCGCTGCCGGTCTTCGGCGACATCGAATATCCCGAGGATGTCCGCCTCAAATACCGCTTCCTCGATTTGCGCCGTGAAGGCCTGCACCGGAACATCATGGCGCGCACCAAGATCATCGCCGAGATGAGGAAGCGCATGGGCGAGGCGGGCTTCACCGAATTCTCGACGCCGATCCTCACCGCGTCGTCGCCCGAAGGGGCGCGTGACTTCCTGGTGCCGTCGCGCATCCATGCCGGCAAGTTCTATGCGCTGCCGCAGGCGCCGCAGCAGTACAAGCAGCTCATCATGGTGTCGGGCTTCGATCGCTATTTCCAGATCGCGCCCTGCTTCCGCGACGAGGACCCGCGCGCCGACCGTCTGCCGGGCGAATTCTACCAGCTCGATCTCGAAATGAGCTTTGTCGAGCAGAACGATGTGCTCACCACCATGGAGCCGGTCCTGCGCTCGGTATTTGAGAGCTTCGCCGAAGGCAAGCCGGTGACGAAGGAATTCCCGCGCATCGCCTATGACGAAGCGATACGCAAATACGGCTCCGACAAGCCCGACCTGCGCAACCCGATCGTGATGCAGGACGTGTCCGAGCATTTCCGGGGATCGGGTTTCAAAGTCTTCGCCAACATCCTCGCCAGCGACGCCAAGAACCAGGTCTGGGCCATTCCGGCCAAGACCGGCGGCTCGCGCGCCTTCTGCGACCGCATGAACGCCTGGGCGCAAAGCGAGGGCCAGCCGGGCTTGGGCTATATCTTCTGGCGCAAGGAAGGCGACAGGCTCGAGGGCGCGGGCCCGATCGCCAAGAATATCGGCGAGCGCACCGAGGCCATCCGCCAGCAGCTCGGCCTCGAAGATGGCGACGCCGCCTTCTTCGTCGCCGGCGATCCGAAGAAATTCGCGACCTTCGCGGGCGCCGCGCGCACCCGCGCCGGCGAGGAATTGAACCTCGTCGACCGCAATCGTTTCGAGCTGTGCTGGATCGTCGACTTCCCCTTCTATGAATGGAGCGAGGAAGAGAAGAAGATCGATTTCGGCCACAACCCGTTCTCCATGCCGCAGGGCGGCATCGAGGCCCTGTCGAAGCAGGACCCGCTGACCATCAAGGCGTTCCAGTACGACATGGTCTGCAACGGCTTCGAGATCGCCTCGGGCGGCATCCGCAACCATTTGCCGGAGACGATGGTCAAAGCCTTCGAGCTCGTGGGCCTGAGCCGTGCGACTGTCGAGGAAAACTTCGGCGGCCTCTATCGCGCTTTCCAGTATGGCGCGCCGCCGCATGGCGGCATGGCGGCCGGCATCGACCGCATCGTCATGCTGCTGGTCGGCGCCAAGAACCTGCGCGAGGTGACGATGTTCCCGATGAACCAGCAGGCCTATGACCTGCTGATGAACGCGCCGTCCGATCCCACGCCGAAGCAGTTGCGCGAATTGCATCTCAGGGTCAATCTGCCCGACAAATAGGGAGCGAAGGATGAGTGGCGGATGGGGCCATTGCGATGAGATCGCCGCTCCGCCATTGGCCGTCCGGGGCGTCCGGTGAACATGCCGCGCCCCATCCTGCCGCGGGACTGGAAGCTGACGCTTCCACGCCACGGCGGGGATTGGGCGGACAAAGCCGAATTCGATGAGCTGTCGCGCCGCTCACTCACCGAGCATCTGACGACGATCCGCTGTCGCGGCCGGCTGAGACCGGGCGAGGTCGCGGTTCTGTGCGTTCTACGCAATGAGGCGGCGCGCCTGCCGCTCTTCTTCGAGCATTACCGGAAGCTCGGGGTCGACCGCTTCTTCATGGTCGACAACAATTCCGACGATGGCTCGCACGAGATGCTGCTGGCCGAGCCACTGGCCGATGTCTTCCACACGACCACGCCTTATTACGACAGTTGCTTCGGCATCTACTGGTATAACGGCCTAGCGCGCGAATACTGCACCGGCAATTGGGTGCTGATGGCCGATGCCGACGAGCTGCTCGTCTATGACGGCATGGAAACGCATGGCCTCGCGGTTTTGGGAGCGTGGCTCAAAAGCCAGGGCTTCGACCGGCTTTTCGGGATCATGCTGGATATATATCCATCCGGCCCGGTCGGACTGGGCAAAAGGGAGATCGCCGATATCCTGGAAAAGGATTGCTGGTTCGACGCGGAAGGTTATTCCGCCCGCCGCCTGCCGACCGGCTGGATCGTGCATGGCGGGTCCCGCCACCGACTCTTCGAGAAGGGCGGCATGGCGGCGCCCATTTCGAAATATCCGTTCTTCGAGATGACGCCGGAGCGCTCGGTTCTCAACGCTCATTATCTGTGGCCCGTCGATACCAGCACGAATGTGGCCTTCGGCGCCTTCCTGCATCTCAAGCTGATGGATGATTTCATCAGGAGATCCGCGGTGAATGAGGCCGAGGGGCAGCATTGGCTGGGTGCGCTGCATTACAGCACGATCAATCGGCGCCTCGCCAACGCTTCGCATATCGTTGCGGTCACCGAGCAGTCGCGGCGTTATACCGGAGCCGCCAGCCTCATGGCGAACCGGATCATTTCACCGATTGCCTGGGACGCTGAGACGCGCCTCGATCATACGCGGCCTTATCTAGTGCTCGGCGAGATCGGCTGGAAATACTGGCGCGCCACGCTTCCGGTGCCGGGCAAGGACTGGGTGCGGGGCGATGAGTTCATCGCCTTGTCGCAACGCTCGCTCAGTGAGCATCTGACGACGATACGATGCCGGGGGACGTTGCGCGACGGCGAGTGTGGCCTGATCTGCGTTCTGCGCAACGAGATCGATCGGCTGCCATTGTTCTTCGAGCATTACCGGAGTCTCGGCGTCACCCGTTTCCTCATCATCGACAACGGCTCCGACGACGGATCGCATGAATTTCTGCTCGCTCAGCCTGATGCCGATATCTTCCTGACCCAGGCGGCATTCAGGGACGGACAGGCCGGCCTTTACTGGGCCAATGCGGTGGCGCGCGCATTCTGCATCGGACACTGGATCCTCAGGGTCGATGCCGACGAACTCCTCGTCTATGACGGCATGGAAGAGCATGATCTGCCACAGCTTGCTGATTGGCTCGACCATTGCGGCCTCGACAGGATTTTCGCGCCGCTTCTCGATATTTACCCGTCCGGTGCCCTGGGCGAGCGACGCCGCAGCGTCACTGACATCCTGAAGGATGATTGCTGGTTCGACACTGAGGGTTACACGCTCAACCGGATCCGGGCCGGATGGGACCTGACCGGCGGAGCCCGCCGTCGCCTGTTCGGGAAGGACGAAGACGAAACCTGGCCGACCTTGTCGAAATACCCTTACTTTCGTATGGCGGACGACACCGTCATCTTCAATCACCATTGGCAATGGCCCTATGACGAGGCCACGGAAGGCCCGCAGGGCGCGTTGATACACCTCAAATTGATCGACGATCTTGCCGAGCGCACTGAGCGTTATGTCCGTGAAGGCCAGCACTTCAATCAATCCATGGACTATCAACGGATTGCGGGCATGCTGGCGGGCCGGCCTGATCTTGTGGCCTTTCATGAAGGCTCAAGCCGTTATCGCGGCCCCCGGAGCCTGGTGCGTCAGTCCTTCATGCTGCCGATCGATTGGGATGCGCCCACCGATCCGGCGGAGATCGAGAAACGCAAGGCCTTTCTCAGGCAGGGACGGCGGCCGCCGAACCGGACGATGTGGACCAGCACACTGCCCGAAGAAGGTGGGGTGTGGGAAAAGCGACAGCAATTCAATTGGGAGTCGCATCGCAGCCTCGCTGAGCATTTGGATATCGTCCGCTGCCGGGGCCCGCTGGCGCCGGGCGAGATCGGCCTTGTCTCCGTCGTGAGAAACGAGGCCATACGTCTTCCGCTCTTCTTCGACCATTACAAGAAGCTCGGCGTGACGAGATTCTTCATGATCGACAACATGTCCGACGACGGATCGCATGAGATCATCGCAGCCGAGTCCCGGGCGGACATCTTCCGGGCGCACGCCTCTTATGCCGAGGGATTAGGCGGCATCTATTGGGCCAATGGGATCGCGCGTGAATTCTGTCGCGGATGCTGGACGGTCCATTCCGATGCCGACGAGTTGCTCGTCTATGATCGCATGGAGGAAAGGCATCTCGCCGACCTCGGTCGGTGGCTGGCGGCCAGGAATCACGACAGGATCCATGGCTTGATGATCGATGTCTATCCCTCGGGCGAAATCGGCCAGGACGGCCGATCCATCGCTGAAATCCTGGCGACCGATTGCTGGTTCGACGGTGATGGTTATGTCGAGACGCGTGAGAAGGGCGGGTGGCTGACGACCGGCGGCCCGCGTCATCGGCTCTTCAACAATGGGCCCGACGTCCATGCCCATTGGCTGTCGAAGCATCCGTTCATCCGGGTTTCGGAGGAGACGAGCATCATCGATGCACATTTCCTCTGGCCGGTCCCCCCTGCCAAACCGGTGGCCCGCGGCGCGCTGCTGCATCTCAAGCTGATGGATGACTTCCAGGCGCGTAGCCGGCGCTATGAGGAGGAGGGGCAGCATGCGCTCGGCTCCCGCGCTTACCAGATCATCAATCAGGAACTCGCCGGTATGCCGAAGCTGGTCGCCCATTATCCGGGTTCCAGACGTTATGCCGGCCCCGCGAGCCTCATCCGCCACGGCATGATGCAGCCCATCGATTGGGATGCCTGAAAGCAAAATGGCCGGGAGAAGCTCCCGGCCATTGTCGTTCGATGATGGTGGCGCCAATCAGTCGTTGGCGGAGATGCTGACGCCCAGCTGGTCGAGTGCTGCGCCCGGATTGTTCGGGTCGAGCGTCATGATCTGCTGGACGGTGATCGGCTGCGCCGGCTTGGCCACGATGGTGAGCGAGCGCGGATCCTTGAGATAGGCATTGACCGCCTCGACCGCCTTCTGGGTGAAAGCCGGGTTCTTGAGCTCGGCGAGGCCGAGCTGAAGCATCGCGCCGGCATTGGCGACCATGGTCGCTTCATCCATGCCCTGCATGGCGGCGAGGAGCGGCAGCACCTTCTTGGTGATCGACTTGTCCTCGAAGCGGAGCGTCACGCGGCTGACCTGAATGCCCTGGACGAGCGGCATGAGGGCGCTTGGATCCGGCTGCGCCTCGTCCTTCAGCTTTTGCAGCTGGCCGACCAAAGCGAGGGGGATCTCACCCGCGCCTGCGCCGATCTTGAGCGTGGCCATGTCCTTGCCGGCATAGGCGATGTCGAAATCGAAGCCCATCTTGTCCGAGCCGATATCCATCGTGCCATTGCCGCCGATGTCGAAGGAAAGAGTCGAGTAGCCGAGCTGCTTGAGCGTGCCTGAGCTGTCGAGCGCCGCGACCGCGGCTTCCGGGACCGTGATATTGCTGATCTTGAAGTCGCTCTTGCCGGCGCCGGTGACCGGATCGCCGTCCCAGGTCATTTCATAGCCGTCGGCCGTGAAATTGTGACCGCCCGCGGCAAGGGTCATCTGGCCCGAGCTCATCTTCTTGGCCACATTCATGCTGGCGCGCAGCAGGTCGGTCGGGCTCGGATTGTCGCCCAGCGCCTTGACATACCAGTATTCGGCCGAACTCTTCGGCACCGAGATGGTGAAGTTGCCTTCGCGGCTGCCCACTTCGATGGTGGTGTCATTATATTCGGCGGCCGCGACCTCGAACAGACCATTGCCCTTGTCGGTGATGCCGCTAAGCGTCACTTTGGCGACATTGAGGGACATTTTGCCCTCGTCCTCGCCAGGAGCCTGCATATTGGCGGAGAGCCCGTCGATGACGACCGAGCCGTCACTGCCGGTGGTGACCGACTTGTAGGTCGGCTTGGTCTGGAGCTGGGTTTCCCAGTTCTTCAGGATCGCGCTGACAAGCGGGGGCTCTTCGGCCGCCCAGGCAGACGTCGCACCCGCCAGGGATGTAGCGAGAATCAAAACGAGCGCCGAGCGCTTGACCAATCTCATATCCTAACCTCTTGAAAAATATTGAATGCCCCACCCGGGCGGCAGACATTAGGTCAAGCGATGGGAAAATCCAATGGCGAACTCGTGGCGAAGTTGCGATTTGGCCGGCCCGAAATGGTGCCAGGCGGGCCGGGTAAGGGTGGAAAATCCCGGCCCTCTGGCCAGTTGAAACGTCAAAGACGAAGGATTAATGTCCGCCGCGGATAATTCCACTCGAGACGGGGCTGTCTCTTAACAAGGGGTTAATATGCGGAAATTGTGGATCGGCGTTGCGGCTGTCCTGGCCGTGACGGGGCTTGCGGTGGGACAGGTGCAGGCCTCGACGCCGAATGTGAAGTCCAACATCACGGTGGCGGACGAGAAGCCGGCGCCTAAGAAGAAGAAGGTCGTCGAGAAGAAGAAGCCTGAGATCAAGAAAGAGCGCCGCGTGACCACACGGCGCGATTGCGGTGGTTTCTTCGAATGCCTGTTCAATACGAAGCGGGTCAGCCGGAGTTCCATGTCGGGCGTGAGCGACCGGACCACCCGTTCGACCGTCTCCTTCGCCGATGCGCAGTACAAGCCGGGCTCGATCGTCGTCCGCACCCCCGAGCGCGCACTTTATTACGTGCTGCCGGGCGGCAAGGCGCTGCGCTACAAGGTCGGCGTCGGCAAGGACGGCTTCCAGTGGAGCGGCAATTCCAAGATCGGCATGAAGAAGGAATGGCCGGATTGGCGCCCGCCCGCGACGATGATCGCGCGTGAAGCCGCCAAGGGCAACAAGATACCGGATTACATGGAAGGCGGTCCGAACAACCCGCTGGGCGCCCGCGCCATGTATATCTCAGGGACCCTGTTCCGCATCCATGGCACCAACAATGCCGCCTCGATCGGCGGTGCGGTGTCCTCCGGCTGCATCCGCATGATGAATTCCGACGTGATCGATCTCTATGAGCGGGTCGCCGTCGGCTCGCGGGTCTATGTCTATCAATAGACCTGGCGAATCCGGGTAAGATGAGCCGCGGGGATTTCCCGCGGCTTTTTTGTTAGAATGATCGCGAGTTTGAGGGGCTCTCATGGACTGGTTTGCGCCGATCGACTCTTATTGCGAACGCCTGCATCCCGGCCTCCTGGCCGAGCCGCTCAATACGCTGAGCAATGCCGCCTTCATCATCGCGGCGATCTGGGCCGCCCGGGCGGCGCTCAGGCGGGGCAACCGCGAGCCGGTCATCTGGCTCCTCATCGCGCTCGTCTTCGTGATCGGTCTCGGCAGCCTGGCCTTCCACACCTTCGCCAATCAATGGTCGGTGCTGGCGGATGTGCTGCCGATCACGGTCTTCATCTATGGCTACCTGGCTTTCGCCCTGCGCCGCTTCCTGGGCTTCGCCTGGTGGAAGATCGCCGGCGCCCTGATCGTCCTGTTCGCCATCACCTTTGTCGCCGAAAACATCCTGCCGCCCGGCTTCATGAACGGCTCGGGCGCCTATCTGCCGGCGCTAGTGGCGAGCGTGCTTGTTTCGATCGAGCTCTTGCGCCGCGGCCATCCGGCCCATCTCAATGTGAGCCTCGCCTCGACGGTCCTGTTCGTGTCGCTGATTTTCCGCACCGCCGACATCGTGCTGTGCTCGCTTTTACCGATCGGCACGCATTTCGTCTGGCACATTCTGAACGGCGTCGTCCTGGCGCTCTATCTCGAGGCGGCGATCCGCTACGGTAGTCGTAAGCCGGTCTGAAGCGGCAAGGCGTGACGACGGGGCTCTTGCCATATCCGGGGGAGCATTTCGGCGCGCCGCGTGCTCCACAAAAAGAACTGGCCCCGGAGGCGCATGCCGTCCGGGGCCCAGTCCTGAAGTATCGCTAAAGAAGATTAGGTCTTCTTCTTGGCGGCCTTCTTCTTCGTAGCCTTCTTAGCAGCTTTCTTCTTAGCAGCTTTCTTCGCAGCCATATCTATTTCTCCTGGTTAAATTAGAGCCCCAATAACGCAGGTAAGCCTCACATCAAACGATCGACAGATGACCCATGAGGAATCAACATTTGTCAGACCGTCATCGCAACGTGTTGTCTACCTGTTTGTGTGATTCGGCAATATGCCGACCACATCTGGTATGTCATCAGAAATCAGCTAACAACCGGTAAACATTGAGAAATCGTAGTTTTTGTCCGTGGACGGATGAAAAAGCCTCGGATTCACGGGAATCGAGCCGGAATCAAGTGTTTTCTTGGTATGATCCGTATACGGAACAGGGCTCTGAATCGACCTCGCCGAGGCCCTTCGGAGGCCGGTTTTTGACTGTGGCGGCAAAGTCACGCCTGTAAAAATATTTGTGGAAGACGGGCTCCGGAAGCTGAATCCGACCGTTGGAGCCGTTCCGAAGCTGCGCTCGGCGACGCGCAAGGAGGGGAATCGGTGCCTCGAATTTTGGCGAACACGACTGCCATCGCCATCATTTCGACCGATGACGGACAATTTCCGGGAGGCGATTGCCCGCAAAAAAATGGCCGGGACATGCCCGGCCATTCTCAGATCGCCATTATGCGGCGCTCACCTCTTATGAGCACCCGCTCGTCGAGCCGCAGGTGTCGCATTTGAGGCAGGTGCCATTGCGCACCATCGTGTAGTTGCCGCACTCGTTGCAGCTGTCGCCCTCATAGCCCTTCATCCGGGCCTCGGTGCGCCGGTCGAACTCCATCACTTGGGGTGCCGCATGCACATGCACGTGCTCCTCGTGATGCTCATGCACATGCACCTCGGCCACGCGGGCCTCGGCGACGGCGAGCGCCGAGGTGCCGTAGCTCTCGGTCGCCCGCATCTGTAGCGCGTGGGCGGGCGAGCCGCTCACCGGCGCGCTCGTCGGCATGACGACGACATTGCGGGTGTTGAGGTTGCGGCGCACGAAGCCCGACGACAGGACCCTGGAGGCGGGCAGCGGTGCCGGCGGCGGTGCGCTGCCGTCGTCCACGCCTTTGCCCAGCGCGTCGAAGCCGATATCGGAGGGCTCGACATGGGCGAGGTCGTGACGGCCGAGATAGGAGACCGCCAGCTCGCGGAACACATAATCGAGGATCGAGGTGGCGTTCTTGATCGACTGGTTGCCCTGGACGAGGCCCGCCGGCTCGAAGCGGGTGAAGGTGAAGGCCTCCACGAACTTCTCGAGCGGCACGCCGTATTGCAGGCCCGTCGACACCGCGATGGCGAAGTTGTTCATCATGGCGCGCAGCGCCGTGCCTTCCTTGTGCATGTCGATGAAGATCTCGCCGAGGCGGCCATCTTCATATTCGCCGGTGTGCAGATAGACCTTGTGGCCGCCGACGATCGCCTTCTGGGTATAGCCCTTGCGGCGCTGCGGCATGACTTCCCGGTCGCGCTTGACCATGACCTCGACGATCTTCTCGACGATGGTCTCGACGCGCTGCACCTGGGTCTTGCCGGCGAGCTGCTCGGCCAGATCCTCCTCAGCCTCATCGTCCTCGATGAGCTGGGCCGAGAGCGGCTGGGAGAGCTTGGAGCCGTCGCGATAGAGGGCGTTGGCCTTCAACGCCAGCTTCCAGGACAGCATATAGGCCGCATTGCATTCCTCGACCGAGGCGTCGTTCGGCATATTGATGGTCTTGGAGATGGCGCCCGAGATGAAGGGCTGGGACGCCGCCATCATGCGGATATGGCTGTCGACCGAGAGATAACGCCTGCCGAGCCGGCCGCACGGATTGGCGCAGTCGAACACCGGCAGGTGCTCATTCTTGAGGCCGGGCGCACCCTCGAGGGTCATGGCGCCGCAGACATGGACATTGGCGCGCTCGACATCGGTCTTCGTGAAGCCGAGATGGCTCAGAAGGTCGAAGCTGAAATCGTTGAGCTGCTCGTCGCTGAGCTTGAGGACGGTCTTGCAGAAGCCTTCACCCAGCACGAACTTGTTGAACACGAACTTGATGTCGAAGGCGGAAGCCAGTCCCGCCTCGATCTTGGTGATCTCGGCGTCGCCGAAGCCCTTGGCCTTGAGCGCCGCATGGTTGATGGCCGGGCTGTCGGCCAGCGACCCGTGGCCCACCGCATAGGAGATGATGGTATCGATCTCGTCCACGCCGTAACCCAGCGTGCGCAGCGCCTCGGGCACCGCCTGGTTGATGATCTTGAAATAGCCGCCGCCGGCGAGCTTCTTGAACTTCACCAGAGCGAAATCAGGCTCGATGCCGGTCGTGTCGCAGTCCATCACGAGGCCGATCGTGCCGGTCGGCGCGATGACGGTCGACTGCGCATTGCGGTAGCCATGCGCCTCGCCGAGCGTCACGGCCTTGTCCCAGGCGGCGCGCGCATGGGTGATGAGGGCCTTGTCGAGGCAGCTCAATTCATCGAGCGGCACCGGCGCGGTCTTGACCCCTTCATAGCCGACGGCGGCGCCATAGGCGGCGCGCCGATGATTGCGCATCACGCGCAGCATGTGGTCGCGGTTCTTCTCGAAGCCGGGGAAGGGGCCCAGCTCCTTGGCCATCTCGGCCGAGGTCGCATAGGAGATGCCGGTCATGATCGCCGAGAGGGCGCCGCAAATGGCGCGGCCTTCATGGCTGTCATAGGGAATGCCGGCGGTCATCAGGAGGCCGCCGATATTGGCGAAGCCGAGGCCCAGCGTGCGGAACTCGTAAGAGAGCCGGGCGATCTCCTTGGACGGGAACTGCGCCATCAGCACCGAGATTTCGAGGACGATGGTCCACAGGCGCACGCCATGCTCGAAGGAGCCGACGTCGAAGACGCCGTCCGCCTGACGGAACTGCAGCAGGTTGAGGGACGCGAGATTGCAGGCCGTGTCGTCGAGGAACATATATTCCGAGCACGGGTTGGAGGCGCGGATTTCACCCGAGGCCGGGCAGGTGTGCCAGTCGTTGATCGTGGTGTGGAACTGGATGCCGGGATCGGCCGATGCCCAGGCGGCATAACCGATCTTGTCCCACAGCGCGCGTGCCGAGGTCGTCTTGGTGGTCTTGCCGGTGAGGCGTGAGATCAGGTCCCAGTTGCGGTCGCTTTCGACGGCATTGAGGAAGCCGTCGGTGACGCGCACCGAATTGTTCGAGTTCTGGCCGGAAACGGTGCGATAGGCCTCGCCGTCCCAATCGGTGTCATAGGTGTCGAAGCTGATATCGGTATAGCCCTGGCGCGCGAACTGGATGACCCGCTTGATGTAGTTGTCGGGCACCATATTGCGGCGCGCATCCTTGACGGCGCGCTTGAGGGCGGGGTTCTTCTCGATCTCGAAGCAGTCGGTGCCGGGGCCTTCGCAATTGACGCAGGCCTTCATGATGGCGGCGAGCGCCTTGCGCACCACCTTCGAGCCGGTGACGAGGGCCGCCACCTTCTGCTCTTCCTTCACCTTCCACTCGATATAGTCCTCGACATCCGGATGGTCGATGTCGACCACCACCATCTTGGCGGCGCGGCGCGTGGTGCCGCCCGACTTGATGGCGCCGGCCGCCCGGTCGCCGATCTTGAGGAAGCTCATGAGGCCGGAGGACTTGCCGCCGCCCGAGAGCTTCTCGTTCTCGCCGCGCAGCTTCGAGAAGTTGGAACCGGTGCCGGAGCCGTATTTGAACAGACGGGCTTCCCGAACCCACAGGTCCATGATGCCGCCTTCGTTGACGAGGTCGTCATCGACCGACTGGATGAAGCAGGCATGCGGCTGCGGGTGCTCATAGGCCGACTTCGACTTGACGAGCTTGCCGGTTTCGAAATCGACATAGTAGTGGCCTTGGCCGGGGCCATCGATGCCATAGGCCCAATGCAGGCCGGTATTGAACCATTGCGGGGAGTTGGGAGCGCATTTCTGCGTGGCGAGCATGAAGCACATCTCGTCATAGAAGGCGCGCGCGTCTTCCTCGCCGTCGAAATAGCCGCCCTTCCAGCCCCAATAGGTCCAGGTGCCGGCGAGACGGTTGAAGACTTCCTTCGAGCTCACTTCGCCACGGGTGCGCTCTTTGACGGGGAGGGTGCCCACGACCGCATCATCGGGTACCGAGCGCCAGAGCCACGAGGGAACGGTCGACTCTTCGACGCGCTTCAGGGCGACGGGGACGCCCGCTTTGCGGAAATACTTTTGCGCCAGGATGTCGGAGGCGACCTGGCTCCAGGAAGAGGGGACTTCGATGTCCGCCAGACGGAACACGATGGAACCATCGGGGTTTTTGATCTCGCTCACCGCCTTTCGGAAATCCAGCCCGTGATAGGCGTCTTGACCAGATTTAGTGTAGCGGCGCTCGATCTTCATGATATCCCTCGTCTTCTTCAATGTTGGCCCACGGGCGGACGCGCAAGAATCCACCCACCGGCTTCAGTTCACCCGTGTTTGACGACGCAGTACTCCCTATCCGCGAAACAACGCCTCGCGGATCAAGCAGCATTATTTTGGGTTTTTTTAACTTGTGAGAGCCGGCTTTTGCCCCGGTTCTCCGTACCCCTCAGCCTCAAGACTCAATCTATTACATCGTCATGAGAACGTCAACAGTTAGTGTGTAACCAAAATCTTAACACAACATCTTGTGTCCACAGGTTGACGGCGGTCTGCGGACAAGCGAGAGTGCGCCACGATTCGGGAGACCCCGGCAAGGAAACCTTGCGCTTGACTGGGAAAAGGCCCGAAAAGCCCCGATTCTCAAGGGACGTTACGCTGCGGTGCCTGCCACATGCGCGGGGCGGGTAACGGCGGCAAAGAGGCAAGAAGGCGCTGACCGGCCCATGTCCATGAGCGCCAGTCCTGCTGTTTGAGCGCAAGCTCGTCATGGAGCGTCTGGCGATACTGCATGGCGGCGACGGCCTGTGGCGCATCGCGCATCCGGGAAATGAACCAATCGAAGGCCGGCAAAGCCGCGGGGCCCAGGCTGGCGAGATAGGGCATGTCGAGCGTCTGACCGCGACCGCCGACATCGCCCGCATGGCGGACATTGTAGCTCGCGATGAAGCCCGAAAGATCGGCAAAGGCCATGGCATAAAGCACGCCGACCGCCGCCAGCGCATTGCCATTGATGAGCCAGCGCCCGGACTTGCCCATAAGAATGCGGGCCACGATGAGAACGAAGCCGAAGGCGACGAGCCCCATCCAGATCAGCGCCGATAGCCTGAGGAACGTCAGTGAATAGTCTTCGATGTAATTGAGCGTGCGCAGTATCGCCGAGGCGACGAGAAAGACGTTCTGCGCCAGCCAGAGATAGATGAGCGCACGGATGCGGACGTCATGCTCGCTGGGCGCTCCCCGGCGCAGCGCCACTAGGACGAAAGCGCCGGCGAGCAGCGCCGTCAGGATGAGCGGATAGGCGCCGCGATGGGCATATTGCGCGTGTGTCAAACCATTGGGCAGCGTCTCGCCGGCCCACAGATAGGTGAGATCGAGCCCGTTCTGAAGCGCGAAGATGGCATTGCACAGGATGAGGGCGATGAGCACGCTCTGGACCGAGAACAGCCGGACGATGCGCCCGTCGACCTTCTCGGCTTCATAGTCGGCGCCCTTCGGCAGATAGATGGCGCTGGCACGCAGGAGGCTCCACACGATCATGCCGGTGAAGGCCCAGAGTATCAGGCGGTCTATGGTCAGGACCGCGAACAGGCTGCCGCCGTCGAAGGATGTTGCGAAATCCTCGAGGATCGGATTGGCCCAGATGAAGAGCAGGCCGAAGAGAAGAACCGCCGTTACAGGCAGGATCAGAGGCGCGAGCTTGATGGCTTGCGCCCGATGACGTCTGCTGGCGAGCCGCAGAAGCCCCAGATCGCGGAAGGGGGACAGCGACATGGTGAGCGTGAAGATGCCGAGCTTGAGGGCGAGATCGCGGGCATCGGCCGGGCTTCTGAAGGTCGGGCGCAGCACGAGGAGGGCGAGCGCCGACCAGAGCAGGATCGCGGCCAGGGGACCGGGATCGTTGAACAAGGCGAAGCACAGACCAAGGGCGGCGATGCCCAGCGCATAGTCGAACGATCCGGGGCGCGGCACGCGCATCAGCCAGACGATGGCGAGAAGGCTCGCGGCGAAGAGGC
This sequence comes from Taklimakanibacter albus, assembly GCF_016595235.1. GTDB lineage: Bacteria > Pseudomonadota > Alphaproteobacteria > Rhizobiales > Aestuariivirgaceae > Taklimakanibacter > Taklimakanibacter albus. Next base: position 525,414 of record NZ_JAENHL010000006.1, read on the forward strand.
CGAGCGTCGAACCGGCGATGAAGCCCTGGGGCCTGAGAAACAACGCGTCGGCGAGGAGCACCAGCACCAGAGCGGCGACCGCCTTGGTCCAGAATCGCGAGGTGAAGTGATGGAGAAAAGCACGTCCAACCGGCGCCAGGCCGTTGAAGCTCGTCATCTGACCGTCCCTCTTGTTTTATGACTGCATCAGGGGACGGCTTCGCGGATATTGCGAGACGCGCCGGCGGCAATCCGGCGGTGGAATTGCGGAATGATTGGGGCAGCGATCAGTGAAGGCCGGAACGGGGCCCGGTGCTGTTATCCACCCGCCGCACGAAGCAGAGTGCCACGAGACCGACCACCGTGATCAGCGCCAGGAGCATCCAGGCATCGTTGATCGCCATCACCAGCGACTGTTTCTCGAGATCGGGCAGGAGATCCATGAGCCGCATCGAATCGAGCCCGCCCTCGACATCGGCCGGCGTCAGGCCGAAGAGCTCGAGCGTCGCCGGGTCACCCGCCTTGAGCTTCTCGGTCAGCATGTCCGCGTGCTCGGGGCCGCGTGTGAACATCACCGTGTCGATCAGCGATATGCCGATGGCGCCGCCCAGATTGCGCATCATGTTGAAGAGGCTGCTGCCGTCGCCGATCTCACTCGGCGCCAGCTGCGACAAAGCGATGTGGGTGGGCGCCAGGAGGCACAGCATGACCGACGCGCCGCGGATGACCTGCGGCCAGAACATCTCATAATAGTCGGTGTCGGTGGTCTCGTTCATGCTCAAGGCGAGACCGAGCGCGAAGACAAGGAAGCCGGCCACGGTCAGGAGGCGCGCATCGACACGTTTTTCGAGCTGCACCGCGATCGGCGCCATGAGGAGTTGGGCGGCGCCCGTCACCAGCATGATCTCGCCGATGCGCAACGGGCCGTGGCCGCGCACGAAGGAAAGGAAGACCGGCATCAGATAGACCATGCCGAAGAGCGCGGCGCCGAGCGCGAAGCTCAGGACGCAGCCGGCGGCGAAATTACGCCGGCGCAACAGCGAGATGTCGACGATGCGATTGTCATGGGTGAGCGTACGCCGGATGAAGAAGACGGCGAGAATGACGGTCGCGGCGAGAAGGCCGAGCACCGTACCGGACAGCCAGCCATCGTCGGGCGCATGTTTGAGCGCGATCTCGAAAGCGGCGAGCCCGAGAGCGAGGCAGGCGAGCGACAGCCAGTCGAGCCGCTTGAAATGCGAGATGTCGCGGGTTTCGGGCGCGAAGCTCCTTGCGGCGACAAAAAGAGCGATGATCCCCGGCACGACATTGATGAGGAACAGCCAGTGCCAGGATGTCGTTTCGGTGATCCAGCCGCCGACCACGGGACCGAGCGTCGGCGCCAGCACCGCCACCATGCCGGCGATGGTGGTGGCGAGCGCCTCGCTCGATTTCGGAAACAGCAGGAAGACCGCGGCGAAGACGAGCGGGATAAGAACGCCGCCGGCAAAGCCTTGGATAACCCTGGCGGCGATGAGGGACGTGAAATCGAAGCTGAAGGCGCAGGCGATCGAGGCGAGCGTGAAGACGCTGAGCGCGATGATGAAGGTTCGCTTCAGGCCGAGCGCGCGGATGAACAGGCCGGTGAGCGGAATAGCGATGATCTCGGCGATCAGATAGGCCGTCTGGATCCAGCTCATCCGGTCGGCGCCGATCGCCAGCGCTTTCTCGATGACGGCGAGCGAGGTGACCACGACCTGGATGTCGAGGATCGCCATGAACATGCCGAGGCACATGGCGGCGAATCCGGCCCAGGTGGCGGCACCGGCATGTGGTCGATCGGGAGAAACGTCGGTCATCGGGTGATCACAATGAGGTGAGAGGACGTCTTGAATAGCAGAGAGGCGGCTTTCATTCGAGCTTGGCGCTCACGCGTGATTCGGCGTAGTCTCCGATCATGCGATTTTTGTTCATATTGTTGCAGCTTTTTAAGTCATTCAGCGGCCTGGAACCCGCTATCCTCGGCGCAACCCGCGCAATCGTGAAGAGGCGCTGCCTTGTTCTTGACATGAGGTTCTTGGTAAGTCCGGCGCATGTCCCGCCTGTCGCATGCGCCGCATCGTAATATCCCTGTGACCTTCCCGACTTAACGAGCCGCTGGCCGCATGGAGTATATTCAGCCTTATCTCGATTTCTTCACCCAGAATCCCGGCTGGGCGATCGCCATTGTCTTTTTGATCGCCTTCGGCGAGGCCTTGCTCATCATCGGCCTGTTCGTGCCCTCGACCGCGGTGCTGGTCGGCGCCGGCATGCTGGTCGGCACCGGGCATCTTGAATTCTGGCCGGTTTTCGCGGCAACCGCTATCGGCGCCATATTGGGCGATCAATTATCCTATTGGGCGGGCCGCCTGTTCGGTGAGCGGCTCAAGACGCTGTGGCCGCTCAACCGCTATCCGGTCCTGGTGGCGCGCGGCGAGGACTTCGTGCGCAAGCATGGCGGCAAGTCGATCGCCATCGGTCGCTTCGTGCCGGGAGTCAAGGCGGTGGTGCCCGGCATTGTCGGCATGTTCGGCATGGGGCAGGTCTATTTCGCGGTCATCAATGTCTCGTCGGGCCTGTTCTGGGCCTTGGCGCATGTGGCGCCGGGCATGCTGTTCGGCCAGGTGCTGGCCATGGCGGGCGAGCTCAGCGAAAGGTTGCTGATCGTCCTTCTGGTGCTGCTCGTGCTGCTGGCGGTCGCCGGCTGGCTCATCCGGCTCTTCATCGGCGGCCTCGGGCCGATCATCGAACGCGGCCAAGACCGTTTCGCCGCCTGGGCGGAGCGGCAGCCGGGCCGCTTCTGGCCCCGCATCGGCGCCGTGATCTCGCCGGCGCATCCGGGATCGCTGTCGATCATTCTGTTCGCCGCTCTGGCGGTGACGGCGCTCATCGCCTTCCTCCACATCATGAGCAGCGTCTTCGGCCAGTCGGCGCTGATCAATACCGATCTCTCGATCCACAACATGATGCAGAGCCTGCGCAATGCGCCGGCCGACGAAATCATGACCATGGTGACCATGCTGGGCGACGGCGCCGTCATGGGGACCGTCGGCATCGCCATCGTACTCTGGCTGGTCTGGCGACGCGAATGGCGCATCGCCGGGGCGGCCTTCGTCACCATACTGGCGGCGCGACTTTTCGTGCCCTTGATGAAATTGTGGCTGCAGCGGCCGCGCCCGGTGGAATTGACCGGCCTGCCGGAGATCTTCAGCTTTCCCTCCGGCCACACGACCTTCGCCACCGTGACGCTCGGCGTCTTCGCGGTGCTGGTCACACATGGCTTGCGCAGCTGGGGCAAGGCGGTGGTATTCGCCGCCGTCGGCATCGTCGTCATCGCCATCGCCTATTCGCGCATCTATCTCGGTGCCCATTGGATGTCGGACGTCCTCGGCGGCTTCCTCTTCGGCGCCGCGATGATCGCCGCTTTCGGTATCGCCATCGAGGCGGTGCCCTCGCGCCGCCTCCAGCCCATCGGCCTGAGCATCGCCGTCCTTCTCGCTTTCCTCGCCGCCGGCACGATCCATATCAATCGTGACTACACCGCCAATGCCGAGATGTATTCGCCGCGCGAGGCGATCGTTCTCTATGATCAGGAGCAGTGGGAGACCGGCGCCTGGGCCGGCCTGTCGCGCCGGCGTATCGATCTCGCCGGGCGCAACGAGGAAAAATTCGCCGCGCAATGGGCGGGCGATCTCTCACCGCTGAGCGAGGCGCTCGCCAAGGATGGCTGGACCGAGCAGGGCAAGTGGTCCTGGACGCTCGGCCTCGCTTATCTCGACCCCAACCGCAGCCTCGCCGATCTGGCGCCGCGCCCGGCACTGCATCGCGGCCGCGCCGCCGAATTCACCTGGACCAAGCCGGTTGCCGGCGACGCCAATCAGCGCCTGGTGCTGCGCGCCTGGAAGACCGATGTGATGATCGGCAAAGGCGACAAGACATATCCGATCTATGTCGCGAGCCTGATGCGTGAGCGCCTGCGCCACGACCTCAATCTCTATGCGGTCCCTTCGGCGGTGGTACCGCAGCCGGCCGAGCTCGAGTCCTTCGCGTCCTTGTTGCGGTCGATACCGGGGGTGCGGATCGTCGCCGTCCGCGGATTGGAGGCCAAGGACGGCCTGACGCTGGTGGATGCCATGCAATGACCCAGGCTGGACAAACCTCGCCATTTCAGCCATTCAGGACCCGAAAGGTGACGACGTGATGGACTTCCTGAAGCAGATATTCTCCTGGTGGAACGGGCAGACCCTTGGTTTGCGCTTCTATACGTGGCGTAAGGGCGAATTCGTCGGCGAGGACCAGTTCGGCAACCGCTACTATCGGGCGCCCTCGGCGCTGCCGCGGTCGATCGCCGAACGCCGTTGGGTCGTCTATAACGGTTATGCCGAAGCCTCGGCGATCCCGCCCGGCTGGCATGGCTGGATGCATCATCGCGACGCCAATCCGCCGACCAAGAATGGCTACCAGCCGCGCGAATGGGAAAAGCCGCACCATCCGAATCTCACCGGCACCGCGCAGGCTTATCGCCCGCCCGGCAGCATCGTCGGCAGCGTTGCGCCCAAGCCGGCAAAGCCCGATTACGAAGCCTGGCGGCCGGAATAAGCGGGCCTTTCCGGCTCGCTGCTGCCACAATTTGCGGGTTGTCTCGAATCCCTAAAGACCGCTACATGGCCGGGTCGCAAGGGACCGTATTATGAAGAACACCACTGTTGAAACCGCCATTGGCGCTCTGGTCATCCTGATCGCCGCCGGCTTCTTCGTCTTCGCCTATTCGACGTCGGGGGCGGGCACCGCTTCGGGCGGCTACCGGCTCAAAGCCGAGTTCGACAATGTCGCCGGCGTCAATACCGGCACCGATGTGCGCCTCGCCGGCATCAAGATCGGCACGGTGGTCAGCCAGACGCTGAATCCCGACAATTACCAGGCGGTCATCACCATGACGATCGACCCCAAGGTGAAGCTCACCGACGACACGACGGCCAAGATCACGTCGGAAGGTCTGCTCGGCTCGAATTTCGTGGCGCTCGATCCGGGTGGGTCGGAGACCGTCCTGGCCGATGGCGGCGAGATCACCAACACGCAAGGCGCCGTCGACATCTGGTCGCTGATCTCCAAGGCCATGTTCGAGGGCAAGGGTGGCGGCGACAAGCCGGCCGAAAGCACACAAGCGCCGGCGCCTACGCCGGAAACGCAGCCGCAATGACGGCTGACGCTCCGCGCCGGCAGAGTTGGTCGGCCTCCACCTATGACACGCATGCGCGCTTCGTCTCCGACCTCGCCGGCGGCGTTCTCGATTGGCTGGCGGCCCGGAAAGGCGAACGGATCCTCGATTTGGGTTGCGGCGATGGCGTCCTGACGGCGGAACTCGCCGCTTTGGGCGCCGATGTCGTCGGTGTCGATGCGAGCGAGAGCTTCGTCGCCACGTGCAGATCGCGCGGCCTCGATGTCCGGGTCATGGACGGCGAGGCGCTGACCTTCGAAAACGAATTCGACGCCGTCTTCTCCAATGCCGCGCTGCATTGGATGACGCGGCCCGAACGTGTCGTCGCCGGTGTGCGGCGCGCGCTGAAGCCGGGTGGCCGTTTCGTCGCCGAGTTCGGCGGCCATGGCAATGTCGCGGGAATCGTGACGGCGCTCGAGGCTGTGGCGCGGCGCCACAATGTCGACGCGGCGCTGGCGCATCCCTGGTTCTTCCCCACCACCGAAGCCTATCAGGCGATGCTGGAAAAGGACGGTTTCGAAGTGAAGCGCATCGCGCTCATTCCCAGGCCCACGCGGCTCAAGACCGGCATGGCCGCCTGGCTCAGCATTTTCCGCCAGCCTTTCTTCGATCAGTTCGGCGCCCGGTCCCAGGAGGTGGTGCGCGAGGCGGAGGATCTCCTGCGCTTTGCTTTGTGCGACGAGGCCGGGAACTGGACGGCGGATTACGTGCGTTTGCGTGTCGAGGCCAAGAAATTATGAAGCGTGTCGTGCCGGTCCTAGCTCTGCTTGTTTTGGCCGCGCCGGCCAATGCCGAGCGCATCTCCAATCCGATCGCCGTCTTTGCCGGCCTCGACAAGATCACCGGCCTCACCACCACATTCGAAGCCAAGATCGGCGAGGAAAAGCGTTTCGGCGGGCTCTATGTCAAAGCCGATGCCTGCTATACGCGCGACATCACCGAAGAGCCGAAGACGACGTCCTTCGTGGAAGTCGAGGAGATCGAGCCCGACGATAGCCGCAAGAAGATTTTCTCCGGCTGGATGTTCGCCGAAAGCCCGGGCTTGAGCGCGGTGGAGCATCCGATCTATGACGTATGGCTGACCGGCTGCCGCGATCCCAATGCGCCGCCGCCGGTCATCGAACAGACACCCGATACGCAGCCTTTGGACAGCGGCCAGGAAGGCGAGCCCGAAGACTGATCAGGGGGATATAGGGGGAAGATCATCTTGAAGGCGTTTCATCTCGTCGAAGCCTCGATTGCCGAGCTTCGTGAGGCGCTCGAGCAGGGCAAAGTCACCAGCGTCGAGCTTGTCGGTGCCTGTCTCCGCCGCATCGCTTTCTATGATCGTCATGGCCTCAAGCTGAATGCCGTTCCAGTGCTCGACCCGTCGATGTTCGAGGCTGCCGCGGCTTCCGACAAGAGGCGGCGCGAGGGCAGGCTGCTCGGTCCGCTCGATGGCATTCCCTACACCACCAAGGACAGCTATCGCACCAAGGGGCTCACCGTTGCCTCGGGCTCGCCGGCCTTCGAGCGGCTCGTGGCGCAGGATGACGCCTTCACCATCGAGCGCCTGCGCGCCGCCGGCGCCGTCCTCATCGGCCGGACCAACATGCCGCCGATGGCTAATGGCGGCATGCAGCGCGGCGTCTATGGCCGCGCCGAGAGCCCTTACAATGGCGATTATCTGACTGCCGCTTTCGCCTCGGGCTCCTCCAACGGCTCGGGCACCGCCACGGCGGCGAGCTTCGCCGTCTTCGGGCTCGGCGAGGAGACCTGGTCGTCGGGCAGGGCACCCGCCTCCAATAATGCGCTCGTCGCCTATACGCCCTCGCGCGGCGTGATCTCGGTACGCGGCAACTGGCCCTTGGTGCCGACGATGGACGTGGTCGTGCCGCATACGCGCAGCGTCGCCGATCTCTTCGAGCTGCTCGACGTGATCGTCGCCGATGACCACACCGCGCGCGGTGATTTCTGGCGCGTCCAGCCCTGGGTGAAGATCAAGCCGAGCTCGGCGCTGCGCCCCGAGAGCTACAAGGAGCTTCTCGTCGCCGGTGCGCTCAAGGGCATGCGGCTTGGTGTGCCGCGTATGTACATAGGGCGCGACACCGAAGCGCGCGAGCCGATCGAGACCAGAGCCTCGGTGATCGCGCTGTGGGAGCAGGCGGCCCGCAGGCTGGAGGCGCTCGGCGCCGAGGTGGTCGAGGTCGATTTCCCGGTGGTCTCGAATTACGAGCGCGACCGGCCGGGCGCCCGATCGATGGTCGACCGGGGGCTGGTGCCGGAGAGCTATGAGACGCATGAAATGGGCCTCCTTTGCGCCTGGGCCTTCGATGATTTCCTGCGCGCCAATGGCGATCCGGCCTTGCCGGATCTCGCCTCCGTCGAAGCCGACAAGATTTTTCCGCAACCACCTGGCGCGCTTCCCGATCGCTATGGCAGCGATTCGAGCTTGCGGAACATGGTCGATCTGGCGCGGGAAGGTTTGCGTCCGCTCGCCGAGATTCCGGATATCGAAGCCGGCCTCAAGGGGCTCGAAGCCACGCGGAGCGTCGATTTCGAGGAGTGGATGGATCGCCTCGGTCTCGACGCCGTGGTGCTTCCCGCCGTCGCCGATGTCGGCCTCGCCGATGCCGATGTGAACGAGGCCTCGGCGAAGCTCGCCTGGCGCAATGGCACCTGGGTCGCCAATGGCAATGTCATCTGGCGCCATCTCGGCATTCCGACCGTGACGGTGCCGATGGGCAATATGGCCGATATCGGCATGCCGGTCGGCCTTACCATCGCCGGCAAGGCCTATGACGATACACGTCTCCTGCGCTTCGCCGCCGAATTCGACCATACCGCGCGGTTGCGTGCCGCCCCGCCGCGGACACCGGAATTGCCGGAAGACATTTTCGCGACGCCACGGCCGATCGGATCATCTTCATCGGCTGAGTTGAAGGTGACCGTCGCCGCCGAGACGCGATCACTCAACGCTGAGTTCGATGAGGTACTGGCGCGCGTTGAGCTGACATCCGATGGTCCCATCGATTTGGCGGGCGCCATGATGATGATTCACGTTAATGGCGCGCCGGCCGAGATCACAGCCGATGGTTTCGTGTGGACGGTGAGACGGAAGGTGCCGGCCACGGAGCACAAAGCGATTCATAGTATCTGGCGTGCGCCTTACGGCTCGATCGTCACCGCCGTGATCCGGCTCGCCGATGGCCGCAGCGCCGGCGCTTACGCGGTCACCGGCGGTATCTGATCAGTCTTTGCCGGCCAGCCGCAGCACGAGCTCGGGATCGCGGTCGCCCTGGAACTTGAAGAACTCGGCATCCTGCTCGATCGCCTTCTCGAGCAGTACATGATAGTCGGCGCGGTTGATGGCGCGGGCGCCCAGGCTTTCGAGATGTGGCGTGGTGAACTGGGCGTCGAGCAGGGTGAAGCCGCCGGCCTTGAGCCTGGCCACCAGATGGACAAGCGCCACCTTGCTGGCGTCGGTCTCGCGCGAAAACATGCTTTCGCCGAAGAAGGCGCCGCCGATGCGCACCCCGTAGAGACCACCGACCAGCTGGTTGCGCCGCCAGCATTCGACCGAATGACAACAGCCCATCTTGTAGAGCTGCCCGTAAAGCGACTTGATGCGCTGATTGATCCAGGTCGTCTTGCGGTCCGGCATCTTCTCGGCACAGGCCGCCATCACGTGGGTGAAGGCGGTGTCGACCCTGACGTCGAAGCGACGCTGGCGGATGCGCTTGCGCAGCGAATGCGAGATATGCAGCCCGTCGAGCGGGAATATGCCGCGCTCTTCCGGTTCGACCCAGTAGAGCGCATTGTCCTCGGCACTTTCCGCCATCGGAAAAATCCCGGCGGCATAAGCCTTGAGCAGGATTTGCGGCGTGATCGAGGACATCGGCGTCAGGGATTTTTGGCCAGGTACTTCTCGAGCCAGTGGATGTCGTAGTGGCCGTCGATGATGTCGGGTTCGCTGACGAGACGCTGGAACAGCGGGATGGTCGTCTCGACGCCTTCGATGACATACTCGCTCAACACACGGCGCAGGCGCATCAGGCATTCGGTGCGCGACTTGCCGAATACGATGAGCTTGCCGATGAGGCTGTCGTAATAAGGCGGGATGCGATAGCCGGCATAAAGGGCCGAATCGATGCGCACGCCGAGACCGCCCGGCACATGCACATTCTCGACGCGCCCCGGTGAAGGGGCGAAGGTCGTCGGGTTTTCCGCATTGATGCGGCACTCGATGGCGTGACCTGAGAAGGTGATGTCGTCCTGCTCATATTTGAGCGAGGCGCCCGCGGCGATGCGGATCTGCTCCTGCACGAGATCGAGACCGGTTAGCATTTCGGTCACCGGATGCTCGACCTGGAGGCGGGTGTTCATCTCGATGAAATAGAACTCGCCGTTCTCGTAGAGGAACTCGACCGTGCCGACGCCTTCATAGCTGAGCTTCTGCATGGCTTTGGCCACGCGTCCGCCGATCTGCTCGCGCTGCGCCGCGTTGAGGGCGGGGGAATGGGCTTCCTCCCACACTTTCTGGTGGCGCCGCTGCAGCGAGCAGTCGCGCTCGCCCAGATGCACCGCGCGGCCCTGGCCGTCGCCAAGCACCTGGATTTCGATATGGCGCGGTTTCTCGAGATATTTTTCGAGATAGACATCGCCATTGCCAAAGGCGGCCTTGGCTTCGGTCTGCGCCGTCTGGATGGCGTTTTCGAGCTCAGCCTCGCTGCGCGCCACTTTCATGCCGCGCCCGCCGCCGCCCGCCGTCGCCTTGATCAGCACCGGATAGCCGATGTCCTTAGCGACGCGCCTTGCCTCACTGATTTCGCTGACGCCACCTTCCGAGCCCGGCACCACCGGAATGCCAAGCTCCTTGGCGGTGCGCTTGGCCTCGATCTTGTCGCCCATGGTGCGGATATGGGCCGAGGAGGGGCCGATGAACTTGATCTTGTGCTCTTCGAGGATCTCGGCAAAGCGGGCATTCTCGGAGAGGAAACCATAGCCCGGATGCACGGCCTCGGCGCCGGTGATCTCGCAGGCTGCCACGATGGCGGGAATATTCAGATAGCTGTCGCGCGCCGGCGGCGGGCCGATGCACACGCTTTCGTCGGCGAGCCGGACATGCATCGCCTCTTCGTCGGCCGTCGAATGCACGGCGACAGTGTGGATGCCGAGCTCGCGGCAGGCGCGCATCACGCGAAGGGCGATCTCGCCGCGGTTGGCAATGAGGACTTTGTCGAACATCGCGCTACTCGATCAGCACGAGAGCTTCGCCATATTCGACAGGGCTGCCGTTCTGGACGTAGATCTGCGTGATCTTGCCGGCGCGGGGCGCCGGGATCTGGTTCATCGTCTTCATGGCCTCGATGATGAGAAGCGTCTGGCCGGCTTTCACTTCAGTGCCGATCTCGACGAAATTGGGAGAGCCGGGCTGCGCTGCCCGGTAGATGGTGCCGACCATGGGCGATTTGACCGCATCGACCGGAATGGCGGGCGTGGCGGCGTGGGCCGCCGTCGGTGCTGCAGCTGGCGCGGCCGGCGCCATATGGGCCGGGGCGGGGGCCGCCGCATAGACGGTGTTGCCGCCGCGCGAGACCCTGACGCGCACGCCGCGCTGCTCCAGCTCGATCTCGGTGAGACCGGTCGTGTTGAGCAGGTCGGCGAGGTCGCGGATCAACCCGAGCTCGCTCGACTGAGCGGGGGCCTGGGCCTTCGGCTTGGCGGGTGGTGGATTCTTCTTCGAGGGCATGGTCTGTCTTACCCCTTCTTGACCGTCAGGATTCTGTGAATTGCGTCGAGCGCGAGCTCATAACCATGGCCGCCGAATCCGCATAGGACACCGTTGGCGACCGAGGAGACGTAGCTGTGATGCCGGAACGGCTCGCGCTTGTAAATATTGGTGAGGTGGACTTCGATCAAGGGCAACTCGGCGATGCGTAGCGCATCATGGATGGCGACCGAGGTATGCGTATAGGCGCCGGCATTGAGGACCAGGCCGCTCGCGGCACTGCGCGCCTCCTGAATCCAGGTGACGATTTCCCCTTCCAGATTGCTCTGCCGAAAGGAGATATCGAGGCCCAGCGCCTTGGCTTTGGTCCGGCAGCGTTCCTCGAGCCCGGCCAAGGTCTCGTGGCCGTAAACGTCGGGTTCGCGCAGCCCAAGCATGTTCAGGTTGGGCCCGTTTATGACAAAAACAGGTTTCATGAGAGCGCTTATAGGCGGTCAGACGTGCTTCGGGAAGGCTGGACGCCGGCCATCCTCAGCAAAGCTTGCACCCGCCATTATCGCGGATCTGCTTGACCACCGCGGCAAGGGCCTCATAGCCGACCGCGCCCGGAATCACGGTTTCGTCGATGATAAAGGCGGGAGTGCCCTGAATCTTCAGGGAATCGGCCAGTTGCATATTGCGGGTGATGACCTGGTTGACCTCGTCCGCCTCCATGTCGGCCTTCAGCTTCTTCACATCGAGGCCGCTCGCCTCGGCGATCTGGTCGGCCACCGCTTCGTCGATGCGGCCCTCATGCGCCATCATCGCCATGTGATATTCCCAATACTTGCCCTGCTTGCGCGAGGCGAGCGCGGCGCGCGCCGCATAGACCGAGCCCGGGCCCAGAATGGGGAATTCCTTCATCACCAGCTTGAGGTCCTTGTCGGCGTCGATCATTTTCATGACATCGGGGAACGCCCGTTTGCAGTAGCCGCAATTGTAGTCGAAGAATTCGACCATGGTGACCTTGCCCTTGGGATTGCCGCCGACCAGGTCGTCCTTGCTGCGGAAAATGTCCGCCGCCATGGTCTTGAGAATGTCGGTCCGCGCCGAATCCTCGGCTTCCTGCTGCTTGCGCTCGAGCTCCTGCATGGCGTCGCGCACCACTTCCGGATTGTCCAGCAGATACTGCCGGATGATGTCGCCGAGCTCTTTCTTCTGGGCGTCGTTGAACTCCGCCGCCTGAGCGGGGAGAACGAAAAGGGCGATCAAAGCGATCAGGAGGGCGCGGATGGGCTTAAGCATGGAGAATCCTTAACGGGAAAGGCAGGCGCGGGACAATGCGCCCAATCAGGGAGCGGGTCTACTAGTCGCTCCGGTTCACGAAGTTCAAAATGTCGTTAGCGCGCAGCCAGTCGGGCGAGCCACGCTTGAGCGACGCCATGGCGATCTTGGCTTTCTCGGTAGCGAGCTCCTTGTCGCCCCGGTAATAGGCGAATTCGGCGGTGGCGAGATCGGCGCGCGGTATGTCGCCCATAATCCCATAGGCCATGGCCATGAACTGGTAGAGGCTCGGCGTGTCGTCCTCGGTCTTGCGGGCCAGCCTGAGCTCGCTCAGGGCGGCCTGGGCATTGGCCTTGTTTTCAGTGCCGAGCAGCGCCTGGGCCAGCATGATGCGGATGAGCCCGTTATTGGGCAGCATCTTCACCGTCTGGCGCAACGGAGCGATGGCCTGGGCCGGCTGGCCGCCTTCGAGCAGCGCCTGGCCTTTGAGCTCATGGAAATAGGGATCGCTCGGCAAATCGCGGATCAGCGTGTCGATCACTTTAATGGCATTACGCGTATCGCCTGAGCGGAACATCGCGATGGCGCGGGCATAGCGGGCGGGCATGCTCGTGTCGGAAGTCGGATAGCGCTGGAAGACGACCTGGGTCGGATTGAGGAAGCCGACCAGTTTCGCCTGCATCAGCTTGTGGCGGAGCATGATCTCCGGCTTGTCCGCCGTATCGAAATATTTGCTGCCCTTGGCCGCGATCTCGAGATTGCGGATACGGTCGAGCGGCATCGGATGCGACAGGACATAGGGGTCGACATTCTGCAGCGACGCCATCGACTGGTTGGCGAGTTTCTGGAACAGGGTCAGCATGCCTTTGCCCGACTGCCCCGTCGCGGTCAGATATTTCATCGCCGCCTGATCGGCGGAGGCCTCCATGGCGCGCGCATAGCTCAAGACCATGCGCTGGGCGAGGCCCTGCGAGCCCATCATGATGCCGCCGCCGGCGCGTGCCACCTGGCCGTCACCCGCCACCGCGCCTCCGGCGACCGCGGCCGCGCCGAGCAGCATGCCGATGATGGTGGCGGTGCTCTTGCGGTCGATCTCGATCTGCATGCGGGCGAGATGGCCGCCGGCGATATGGCCGGTCTCATGGGCAAGAACCCCGATCACTTCATTGGGGGTCTTGGCCTGGGTGAGAAGGCCGGTGTGGATGAAGATGCGTTGGCCACCGGCCACGAAGGCGTTAATGCGCGGATCGTTGATGAGATAGACATGCACTGATCCGGGATTGAGGCCCGCCGCCTGGAAGATCGGCTTGGTGTAGAGCCGCATCAGGCTCTCGATCTCGGCGTCGCGGATGAGGGAGGGACCCTTGCGCTTGCTCTGCGCGAAAGCGGGCGGCACCAGAGCCGCGACCGCGACACTCATCGCACACAGGACAGCAATGATGCGGCGCGCAGCCATCGCTCCTCCGGTTGGCGCTAACACAAGCGCGTGATCAGGAAAAGTGGATACCGGTTTTCCGTCCGATCACGCGCTAAACTTAAGATTCCGATCACGTTTATCAGTTCAGGTCGACCCGACCTGAACTGATCGTGGTCTAGTCTTCTCGGAAGCAAATGAGGCGAGTTTGAGGCTCGCCCCATTGTTCCAAGCGCCTATCCCCGCTTGCTCCACCAGCCGGCCTTGGCCTGAGCCGGACGTTCGGCGGCGACGGTCGGTGCCGGCGGCTGCCATTTCGGCGGCTGATAGGCCTCGACGGGGGCGGGGGGCGGTGCCGGCTCGGCCTTTGGCTTCTCGATCGGCTTCGGCGCGGGCGCCGATTCCTCGAAGCGGACCTCGTGGCGCTCTTCGCGGTGGCGTTCTTCACGATGACGCTCTTCACGCGGCTCGGCGGCGGCTTCCTGGCCGCCCGGCGCGTGATCGGCGGAAGCTTCGCCATGGCCATTGCGGTCACCGCGATTACGGTTGCGCCGTCCGCGGCCCCATCTGTCACGCCGTCCGCGCCGATCGCCGCGAGCCTCGCGGTCGCCACCTTCGGTGCGTTCCTCGCGCGGTTCACGCGCTTCGTTGTCGATGGTTTCGGGGGCTTCGGGCTCGGCGTCCTCGTCATCGGCGTCGAAGGCCGCCTGCGGCTCGAGGCCCGGCTGGTCGCCCAGTCCCGGAACGTCGTCGCGCTCGCCACCATTGCCGTTGAGGCCGTGCTCGCGCTCCTGGCCACGGCGTCCACCACGGCGGCCACGCCGCCTGCGGCGCCGGCGCGAATTGTCGCCGTTGCCTTGCTCGCCATTGCCTTGCTCGCCATGCTCGGCGCGCTCGGATTGGGCGTCGCTCTCTCTTTCTTCTTCTTCCTCGGCCTCGGGCACGTCTTCGGCTTCGGGCTCTTCGTCCCGATCCTGGAAGGCCGTGTCGATCTTGACCGGCGCCGCGGTCTTGCGCTGCGGCACCGCGCGCTCACCGGCACGCTCGATCAGGACCTGCGAGCCCTTCACGTCGTCGCTCGGCACGATGAAGATCGAGATGCTGTAGGTGGCTTCGAGATCGAGAAGATGATTGCGCTTCTCGTTCAGCACATAGGCCGCCACGTCGCGGTGGCATTTGACGGTGAGGTTCTCGGACTTGCGGCCGATGAGATGCTCTTCGATGGCGCGCATGACGGACAGCGCGCAGGACGACACCGAACGCACGATGCCGCGGCCCTCGCAATGCGGGCAGACACGGGTCGAGCCTTCGAGCAGGCTGGGCCTCAGGCGCTGGCGCGACATTTCGAGCAGGCCGAAATGGCTGATGCGGCCGACCTGGATGCGAGCGCGGTCGTTCTTCAGCGCCTCTTTAAGGCGGCGCTCGACGGAACGGTTGTTGCGCTTCTCCTCCATGTCGATGAAGTCGATGACCACCAGGCCGGCGAGGTCGCGCAGGCGCAGTTGCCGGGCGATTTCGTCGGACGCCTCGAGATTAGTCTTGAGCGCGGTGTCCTCGATATTGTGCTCGCGCGTCGCCTTGCCGGAGTTGATGTCGATCGACACCAGCGCCTCGGTCTGGTTGACGACCATGTAGCCGCCGGACGGCAGTGTCACGTTCTGCGAGAACAGGCTGTCGAGCTGTGTCTCGACCTGGAAGCGCGAGAACAGCGGCCGGTTGTCCTTGTAGAGCTTCACGTTGCGCGCATGACTCGGCATGAGCATCTTCATGAAGTCTTTGGCCTCGCGATAGGCCTCGTCGCCCTCGACCTGAACGTCGTCGACATCTTTGCTGTAGAGGTCGCGGATCGAGCGCTTGATCAGGCTGCCTTCCTCATAGACGAGGGCAGGCGCGGTGGAGGAGAGCGTCAGGTCGCGGACATTCTCCCACAGGCGCATCAGATAATCGAAATCGCGCTTGATCTCGGTCTTGGTGCGCTGGGCGCCGGCGGTACGCACGATGAGCCCCATGCCGGCCGGCACTTCGATATCGCGGGTGACTTCCTTCAGCCGGCGGCGGTCGGTCGAATCGGTGATCTTGCGCGAGATGCCGCCACCGCGCGCGGTGTTGGGCATCAGCACGCAATAGCGGCCGGCGAGCGAGAGATAGGTGGTGAGCGCGGCACCCTTGTTGCCGCGTTCTTCCTTCACGACCTGGACCAGGATCACCTGACGGCGCTTGATGACTTCCTGGATCTTGTAGACGCGCCGCTGCGAACGGCGGCGGCGCTGCGGCACTTCCTCGAGCGCGTCCTCGGCGCCGACGGAGTCGACTTTCTGCGCCTCGGCGTCTTCTTCGACGCTTTCGATGCCATCGCCGATTTCAGCCGGAAGTCCGTGCTCGACCTGCGGAGCGGCGATCGGCTCGGCCTCGAGGGTTTCGGGGGCGGCCGCAGCGGCGGCCATAGCCTCGTCCGAATGGTCGTCGTCATGGCGTTCGGCCGACGCGTCGGCGCCTGCGCCTTCGCTGGACGAGGATTCGGCATGATCGTCATGCGAATCCGTGTGGCGCGGATGGAAGTCGTCGTCGTGATGACGGGCGTCTTCCTCTTCCTCGCGCAGCAGCGCCTGCCGGTCGGCGACCGGGATCTGATAATAGTCGGGATGGATTTCCGAGAAGGCAAGGAAACCGTGGCGATTGCCACCGTAGTCCACGAAAGCGGCCTGCAGCGACGGCTCGACGCGCGTCACCTTGGCCAGATAGATGTTGCCTTTCAGTTGTTTGCGTGCGGCGCTCTCGAAATCGAACTCTTCGATGCGATTGCCACGAACCACCACCACGCGGGTTTCTTCCGCATGAGTGGCGTCGATGAGCATTTTGCTGCCCATATGTCATTATCCTTTGCACAGGCCGGGGGCAGGGCGGCTTCGGTCTCGGTTCCGGGTAGGAGACGGTATGAAGGCCTTGGCGCCGGCGCGCGCTTAAGAGGCATGATCGGCGCTAAGCGCAACCGCGCGCTGCCCGGAGCGGCTGTCAAAGACGGCCCTTCAGGAAAAAATGTCAGCGCAGGATGATTCATGCCTGTTGTTTATCCACATGTCCCGGCCGTGCCGGAACGGTTCAACGCATCTGCCCGTCGTCATCTGGGTGCCACCCCAAAAGGGCAGTGGGTCCGCCGTATTGCGGGCCCGTACTGGAACGCATCCGAAGGGGCTATCGTTTAAGATCCCGGAGCCCGTCCGTAGCGGAATTCGACGCTCCGGCGGCTTCGCTTTGGACCTGGAAGGTCCCGCTCTGCCGGCGCGGAGGGTTAGTGCCTGTTTAGGCAGACGGCGGCAGTTTGGCAAGCATAGGTGTGTGCCCTTGCGGCAATTATTGCTTGGCTTTGGAAACTTTGGGTTAACCACCACCCCTATAGGCTCCCGGCAGGTGATTTGGGCAGCAGGAGCTATGTCGGGTTTTCCGCGCGGGAAATGGGGGTTAGGCGTTTTTCTTGCGGCGATCCTTCTGGTCGCCGGCGGGACGCTTGCGCTGGCGCCTGCCCATGCGGAGGAGGTGACGGCGATTGCCGCCCGGGTTGCTGGCGATGACGGCAAGACCCGTTTCGTCGCCGACCTCACGCGGCCGGTGAGCTACAGCGTCTATGTCCTGCCCAATCCCTACCGCGTCATGATCGATCTGCCGGGGGTCGCCTTCGACCTCGGCCCCGGAAGCAGTGGCTCGGGGCTCGGCCTCGTCAGTGCCTATCGCTTCGGCCCATTGGGCAAGGATCGCTCGCGAATCGTCATCGACACGACAGGCCCGGTGCTCATTGCCAAGTCCTTCCTGGTGAAGCCGGAAGACGGCCAGCCGGCCAGGCTCGTCGTCGATCTCGTCAAGACCGATGAGAAGACCTTCCGCATGGCGCATGAGGCCGATACCGCGGCGCGCCCTCAAGTCCCCGCCGAGCCGGAAGCCGATGACACCGTGCAGACCGCGACCGCCATGCCTTTGCCGGTGCCCAAGCCCGGCACTGAAGCGCCGCCCACGGCGGCGGAACGGCCGGCACCCGCAAAACGCGCCGACGGCAAGCGCGTGATCGTCATCGATCCGGGCCATGGCGGCATCGATCCGGGTGCCATCGGCATTCGCCGCACCAAGGAAAAAGACGTCGTTCTCGCCTTCAGCCGGGCGCTGAAGGACAAGCTTGGGGCAAACAAGAATTACGAAGTGATCCTGACACGCGACGACGACACCTTCCTGTCGCTGAAGCAGCGAGTGAAGGTCGCCCGCCAGAATCAGGCCGATCTGTTTATCGCTGTCCACGCCGATACCGTGCGCGGCGCCTCGGTGCGCGGCGCCACCCTCTATACCGTTTCCGAAAAGGCTTCCGACGCCGAGGCCGAAGCCCTGGCGCAGAAGGAAAATCGCGCCGACATCATCGGTGGCATGGACCTTGGCACCGAGAATGAGGAGGTCACCGACATCCTGATCGAGCTGGCCCAGCGCGAAACCAAGAATCATTCGATCTTTTTTGCCAAGAAGGCGGCGACGCAGCTGCAGCTCGTCACCCATATGACCGGCAAACCCACCCGCTCAGCCGGCTTCGTGGTGCTGAAAGCGCCCGACGTGCCCTCGGTCCTGCTCGAGCTCGGCTATCTGTCGAACAAGGCGGACGAGGCGCTGCTGGTATCGCCCAAATGGCAGGCGCAGGTGACGGAAGCCATGGCGAAGGCGATCGACACCTATTTCGCCACCGAGATCGCCGCCCGCCAGTAGGCCGGTCCGCACAAGGTAAACGCCGCCAGCCCGCCACATTTCGCTCCTAAATCCAGGGCCAATTGGTAATTGGGCAGACGGCGGGAAGCGTGCTAAGCGCTGATTCATCACAGTATTTCGGATGTTGAATTTGCCTCAGGGGCATGATGCTTAGATTTTTGGGTTGGCTCTTCACGGTTGGGTTCATCGCGTTTCTCGGCGTCGCGGGCGGCGTCGGTTATGTGATCTGGGACATGTCGAAGGGCCTGCCGGATTACAAGCAGCTCGCTTTGTATGAGCCGCCGGTGATGACACGCGTGCACGCGGCCGACGGCACGCTGGTCGCCGAATATGCCGAGCAGCGCCGTCTCTTCGTGCCCATCAACGACATTCCGAAGAAGCTGATCCAAGCCTTCCTGTCGGCCGAGGACAAAACTTTCTACGAACACCAGGGCCTCGATTGGCCGGGCCTCGCCGCGGCGGGGCTGCGCTATATCCAGGTGAAAGCTACCGGCAAGGGCCAGATCGTCGGCGCCTCCACCATCACCCAGCAGGTGACGAAGAACTTCCTTCTCACCAATGAGCGTTCCGTGGAGCGCAAGATCAAGGAAGCTATCCTCGCGCACCGCATCGAGCAGGCCTTCAACAAGGACCAGATCCTCGAGCTTTATCTCAACGAGATCTTCCTCGGCCTCAACTCCTATGGTGTCGCCGCCGCCTCGCTGAACTATTTCGGCAAATCGCTGAACGAGCTGTCGCTCGAAGAGATCGCCTATCTCGCCGCACTCCCCAAGGGCCCCAACAACTATCATCCCTTCCGCCAGACCAAGCGCGCCATCGAGCGGCGCAACTGGGTGCTCGGCGAAATGTTCAATAACGGCTACATCACCGCCGCCGAGCGCGACGCGGCACAGGGAAAGCCGCTCGAAGTCAATCCGCGCCCCTTCGGCGCACAGCTTTTCGCGGCCGAATCCTTCGCCGAGGAGGCGCGCCGCGAGCTCGTCCAGATCTATGGCGAGGACAAGCTCATGAAGGGCGGCCTGTCGGTGCGCACCACGCTCGATCCGAAGCTGCAGATCTTTGCGCGCCAGGCCGTGGCCCGCGGCCTCATCACCTTCGACCGCAAGCGCGGCTTCCGCGGTCCGGTCAAGAACGTGGCACTTGACGGCGACTGGGGCGAAACCATCGGCAAGATGAAGGTGCCGTCCGACCTCGAGCCCTGGCGGCTCGCCATCGTTCTCGAAGTCGACGATGCCGGCGCCAAGATCGGCCTGCAGCCCAAGACGCTGATTTCAGGCAAGATCGACAAGGCCCGCGACACCGCCAGCGTGCCGCTCGCTTTGCTGAGCTGGGCGCGCAAATATGTCGACGGCTCGAAGCTCGGGCCTGAGGTCAAGAAAGCCGGCGACGTCCTGGCGGCCGGCGATATCGTCTATGTCGCGCCCGACAAGAATCCGGGCCAGTTCCATCTCGTGCAACTGCCCGACGTCGAAGGCGCGCTCGTCGCCATGGACCCGCATACCGGCCGCGTGCTGGCGCTGGTCGGCGGCTTTTCCTATGGCAAGAGCCAGTTCAACCGCGCCGTCCAGGCGCTGCGCCAGCCGGGCTCCGCCTTCAAGCCCTTCGTCTATGCAGCCGCCCTCGACAATGGCTACACGCCGTCCTCGGTGATCCTTGACGCTCCGATCGAATTCAAGATGTCGAATGGCGAAATCTGGAAGCCGAAGAACTATCAGGACAAGTTTTACGGGCCTTCGACGCTGCGGCGCGGCGTGGAGCAGTCGCGCAACGTGATGACGGTGCGCCTCGCCAATGATCTCGGTATGAGCCGCATCGGCGAACTCGCTCAACGCGTCGGCATCTATGACAAGGTGCCGAACCAGCTCTCCTACGCGCTGGGGGCGGGCGAAACCACGCTGCTCAAGATGACGACCGCCTACAGCATCATCGCCAATGGCGGCAAGAAGATCGAGCCAACGCTCATCGACCGGGTGCAGGACCGCTACGGCAAGACCATTTATCGTCACGACAAGCGTGAATGCGCGCAGTGCGGCAACCAGACCTGGCAGGAACAGGCCGAGCCCGAATTGTTCGATGTCCGCCCGGAAGTGATGAACCCCTATACCGCCTATCAGATCACCTCGATGATGGAGGGCGTGGTCGAGCGCGGCACCGGCAAGAAGCTCAAGCTGGTCGGCAAGCCTGTGGCGGGCAAGACCGGCACCTCGAATGACGAGCGCGATGCCTGGTTCATGGGCTTCACGCCCGATCTGACCGTCGGCGTCTATATCGGCTATGACAATCCGAAGCCCATGGGCAAGGGGCGCACCGGCGGCGAGCTCGCCGCCCCCGTGGTGGCCGACTTCATGCGCATGGCCTTGCGTGACAAGGCGGCGACCCCGTTCCGGGTGCCGAAGGGCATCGAGCTCATTCCGATCAACGTGAAGAGCGGCCAGCGCGACCTCTTCGGCGATCCGGGTGTCATCCTCGAGGCTTTCAAGCCGGGCGAGGAACCGCCGTCCAAGACCACCATCATCGGCGACCAGGTGGCGACCTCGGGCGTTCCGCTCGACGGCACCAGCGCCCAGCCGCCCGAGAGCGACGCGGTGATCGAAGGTGGGTTGACGACCGGCACCGGCGGCCTCTATTGAGCCCGATCAACTAATCAACTTTTCGAAGCAAAATCATGCGCGCCGAAATCATCAATCTCGTCGACGAGATGAAGCAGTCCATAGGGCTGCTGAGGAGGCATCTTTGACTGGGATAACGCCCAGAAGAAGCTCGCCGAACTGAACGCTAGGTCCGAGGATCCGGCGCTCTGGAACGATCCCCAGGTGGCGCAGGATGTCATGCGCAAGCGCCAGGATCTCGAAAGCCGCATCAATCTGGTGCGTCGTCTCGAGCAGACGATCGAGGACAATACCGGCCTGATCGAGCTCGGCGAGGCCGAGGGCGACCAGGCGATCGTCAAAGAGGCCGAGAAGGCGCTGACCGGCCTCAAGGACGAGGTCGCCAAATACGAGATCGAGACCTTGTTGTCGGGTGAGGCCGACCAGAATGAGGCCTTCCTGCAGGTGAATGCCGGCGCCGGCGGCACCGAGAGCCAGGACTGGGCCAGCATGCTTCTGCGCATGTATGTGCGCTGGGGCGAGCAGCACGACTACAAGGTCGATATCCTCGACGAGCATTCGGGCGAAGAGGCGGGCATCAAATCCGCCACCATCCAGGTCAAGGGCCACAATGCCTATGGCTGGCTCAAGACGGAATCGGGCGTGCACCGGCTGGTGCGCATTTCGCCTTATGATTCCAATGCGCGGCGCCACACCTCCTTCGCCTCGATCTGGGTCTATCCGGTCCTCGACGACTCGATCGATATCCAGGTCAATGAAAGCGAGTGCCGCATCGATACCTACCGCGCCTCGGGCGCCGGCGGCCAGCACGTCAACACCACCGATTCGGCGGTGCGTATCACCCATATCCCGACCGGCATCGTCGTCGCCTGCCAGAGCGAGCGCTCGCAGCACAAGAACCGCGCCACCGCGTGGAAGATGCTGAAAGCGCGCCTCTACGAGCTCGAGCTGCAGAAGCAGCAGGAGAAGATCGACGCCGCCAATGCCAAAAAGACCGATATCGGCTGGGGTCACCAGATCCGTTCCTACGTGCTGCAGCCCTACCAGCTGGTGAAGGATCTGCGCACCGGCAAGACTAGCACCAACCCGACGGCGGTGCTCGGCGGCGACCTCGACGAGTTCATGGCCGCTTCACTCGCCCAGCGCGTGCATGGCGGCGGCCCGTCGCAGGTGGACGATATCGACTGATCCGGGCTTGAGATCGGGCGCCGGGATGCGATAGCCTCACCTGTCTCAATCTGGCGCGTGATCTTTTCGGAAAACCGGCGTCCACTTTTCCGGATCACGCGCACCTAGAGCGCTTTCCGCCAAAGTTGCTCGACTTTGGCGATAAGGAAGCGCTCCAGCTTAAATGTTTTTCGAGCCCTTTTTCCCGTTTTGATCGAATCGGAACAATTCGATCAAAACGGGAAGGGCTCTAGGCAGGTGTCATGCTCAATCTCGATCCGCGTTATTATATCGATCCGGCCATCTATGACCGCGAGCGCTCCGAGCTCTTCGCCAGGACCTGGCAGCTGCTCGGACCGGTTTCGCAGGTCGCCCAGCGCGGCGAATACTGCGCCGTCGAGATCGCCGGCCACAAGGTCTTCGCGATCAGGGGCAGGGACGGCAAACTGCGCGGCTTTCGCAATCTTTGCCGCCACCGGGGCGCCCGCCTTCTCGAAGAGGGCAATGGCCGCTGCCCGACCATCCGCTGTCCCTATCACCAATGGGTCTGGGCCGATGACGGCCGGCTGATGAACGTGCCGTGGTTCGGCGAGGCCCCGGACTTCAAGCTCGAGGACTGGCGGCTCGCCGAGATTCCGGTCGCCGAATGGCGCGGCCTTTTGTTCATCGCCATCGCGCCGTCGATGACGCTCGAGCAGCAGCTCGGCGATCTGATGAACGAGATCGCCGATGAGCCGATCGAAGGCTACACGCCGATGCGCACCGAGCGCATGGTCTTCGACGCCAACTGGAAGATCTACACCGACAATTTCGTCGAGGGTTATCACATACCGGGCATCCACCCGCAGTTCTTCGCGGCTATCGATTTCGAGCAGTTCAAGACCACCGCCCATGACGGCCTGATCCGCATGACGGCGCCGCCGCGCGACGGCCTGTTCTATCGCGGCAAATGGCTGTGGATGTGGCCGAACTGGACCTTGTCCTTGTTCGACGGCGGCATGAACACGTCGCGGATCAATCCGCTGGGGCCGAACCAGACCGAGCTCATCTACAATTTCTATTTCGCCGACACGTCCGAGACCAAGGCCAAGGAGCGTGACGACCTCGTGGCCCGCAATCTCGACATCGTGCGCGAGGATTTCGAGATCTGCCTCGAGACCCACAAAAACTATGCCTCGGGCGCCTATACGCCGGGTCCGTTGTCACCGCGTCACGAGGCCGGGGTCGCCTATTTCCAGGACCGCATCCGCAACAGCCTCGGACTGACGCCCGCCTGACGGAAGCCCTCAGAAAGGGAACCTTGATTTATCGAGAGAATCCTCGAAACTGCGCTCTTGTGGGGCGACAATAGGCAAGGGGTGGCTGTCAGTAAGGCGGCTGCCATTGTTTGGCCGTCATTGATGGGCTTATCTCGCTCATATTTACAAGTGTTTCCGGTACTTTGCGGGCCCCTTGAGTCGGAAGCTTTGCTGGGACGGACGGTAGGTACGGCGGCGCGGCCCGCCGGCGCGTGGCGGTGAATAGACGACATTCGGACGGGGCTGCTCAGGCTTTGCGGCGATTTTTGAAAACGACGGCGCTGGTGCTCTTAGGTCTCGTGGCGATCGTCGTCGTCGCGGGCGCTGTGTTTTTCATCCGCCTGATGAACGGTCCGGTGTCGCTGGATTTCGTGCGCGACCGCATCCAGGCCGAGATCAACGAGAGCCTCGGCGGCGGCCTCAAGGTCTCGCTCGAAGGCGTGATGATCGAGCGCGACGCCAATACCGGCATGCCGCATTTCCGCCTGCGCAATGTCGAGCTGGTGGATCCGCAAGGAGCCGTCATCGCGCGGGCGCCCAAGGCCGCCATCGGCGTCGACGGCAGCGACCTCATGAGCGGCACGGTGGTGCCCAAGCAGATCGAGCTGATCGGCCCGCGCATCGTCGCCCGCCGCACTCTCAGCGGCGGCTTCAAGCTCGGCTTCGACGAGCATCGCGCCAGCGAAAATTCCAAGGATGCTTCCGGCAAGTCGAACCAGGAAACCAATCTGCAGCAGGTGGCGCCCGAGACACAGGGCGGCACGGTGATCGACTTCCTCAGCGGCTCGGAAGAGGCGAGCGCCGCCATGGCCAGCCTCGATGCCATCCTGATCAGCGACGCTGTCATCCAGCTGGTCGACGAGGTCAACGGCACCAGCTGGAACATCCCCAAGGCGAGCCTCGCCTTCAAACGCATGCCCTATGGGTTCACCTTCTTCTCCGAGGCCAGGATCGCTTCCGGCGGCACGCCGTGGCGCGCCGAGATCTCCGCCAGCTATCGCCGCGAGCGCAAGTCCTTCGCGGTGTCGGCGCGCATCACCGATCTCGTGCCGGCCGATATCGCCGACGACGTCTTCGCTCTCGCCAAGCTCGCCCAGGTGAAGCTGCCGCTCTCCGGCCATGTCGAGATGGAAGTGAGCGAGGAGGCGAAAGTCATCAACGGCTCGGCCGAATTCACCGCGGCGGCGGGCGAGGTGGGACTGCCGGGCTTCATCGCCGAGCCGATCGCGGTGAATGAAGGGCTCATCAGGCTCGATTTCGATCCCAAGACCGGCGGCATCGTCATCAGCGATTCCACTTTGTTGATCGGCGGCACGCCGGCCCAGATCGCCGGCCGCTTCACGCCGCTGCGCCAGCCCGACGGCCGTCTCGATGCGCTCAAGATCGAGATCAACGCCCGCAATCTGAGCCTCGACCCCAACTCTATCGTCAAGGACCAGATCGCCATCGACCGGGTGGATTTCGTCGGCGTCGCCTCGGTGCGCGAGGCGCGTTTCGATGTCGAGGACGCGGTGATCATGGCGGGCAAGGCCGGCGTGCGCCTGCGCGGCAGCTTCACCGGCGGCGAGCGTTCGGTCGGCATCAAGCTCGCGGGGCGCATGCGCGACGTATCGGCGCCGATCCTGAAACGTCTGTGGCCACCGATCATCGCGCCCAATACGCGCAAATGGGTGAACACCAATATCCTCGCCGGGCGCATCACCGAGGGTGAGTTCGTCATCAACCTGCCGGTCAACGGGCTTGCCGACGGTCTCAAGAACAAACTCATCCCGAATGACGCCATCGCCGCGCGCTTCGGGCTCGACGGTGTCACCACGACCTATTTCGGCGGCCTCCCGCCGATCGCCGAGGCCAATGGCGAAGCGACGCTCGGCGGCGACACCTTCTCCCTGCGCCTCGACAAGGGCGTGGTGCGCACGCCATCCGGCAAGAAGGTCGATCTGAGCAAGGGCACGCTCAAGATGACGCAGTTGCTGGCGCCGATGACACCGGCCGCGATCCATCTCGAGGGCCAGGGCGGCGTGCCGACCTTCATCGAATATCTCGATCTCGATCCGTTGAATCTCGTGTCGAAGAGCGGCGGGGATGCCCGCAACCTGACCGGCGACGCCCAGGTGGCGATGGACCTCTATCTGCCGCTCAAGCAGATCGTCGATCGCGACGATGTGAAAGTCTCGGCCACCGCGAAGCTGCGCAACGCCGATCTCAAGGACGCGTTCGACGGTATCGATCTCAATGACGGCACGATCGATCTCAAGATCACCGAGAACGCCATTCGGGCGGAAGGCACCGCCAAGCTCAACGACATCGCGGCCAAGATCACCTGGTGGCGCGATGGCGGCCCGGAAAATCCGCAGAATGCCATCATCGAAACCACGCTCGATGCCAAGCAGCGCGACGCCATCGGCGCCAAGGTCAACGACTATGTGAGCGGGCCGGTCAAAGTGAAGGTGGCGCTCCAGGATTTCCGCGACAAGGTGGATAAGATCAAGGTCGAGGCCGATCTCTCCAAGGCGTCGCTGCGGCTCGCCGCCATCGACTGGTGGCGGCCGCCGGCGCTACGCACCACCGCGAGCTTCGATTATGCGCCGGGCGACGGCAAGGCCGGGCGCATCGACAACCTCACCATCAAGGGCGACGGCTTCCTGATGAAGGGCCAGGTCGCGATCAATGGCGCGGGCCAGATGTCGGAAGCCAAGTTCCCGACCGTCGTGCTCAACGAGGACAACCGCTTCGGCGTCGTCATCTCGCTGGACAAGGAGGCGACGAATGTCTCCATCAACGGCACGAGCTTCGATGCGCGCCCCTTGATCCGCTCGCTCTTCGCCAATCGCCCGGCATCATCCGGCGATGAGGACTCGGGCAAGCAGAAAAGCAAGGGCGTGCTGATCGTCGATGCGCTCGTCGACAAGGTCTATGCACATCGCGGTGAAGTCGTGAATGGCGTCGCCGGCAGCGTCGTCATGCGCGACGGCTATGTCGAGCGCGCGACACTCAACGGCACGTTCATCAGCGGCCAGCCCATCACCATCCGCATCATGCCGTCCGATGACGGCGGGCGCGACCTGCGCATCGGCGGGCGCGACGCGGGCTCGGCGCTCAGGGCCGCCAATCTCTATTCCAAGGTCGCCGGCGGCCAGATCGACTTCACAGCCAGGCTCGGCGGGGGAGCCGATTCAACGGTGCGCAACGGCCGTCTCACCTTGCGCGACTTCGAGGTTCGCGACGAGGCGGCACTCGCCCAGCTCGATCAGAAGGGCAGGCCGAAAAAGGCGGGGCCGCGCCGGGGTGGTGTGGTGTTCTCGCGCTTGACCTTGCCCTTCACCAGCGACGCCCGTTTCATCCGCATCGGCGATACGCTGGTCAAGGGACCCGAGCTCGGCGCCACCGCGCAGGGCCTCATCCGCAAGGTCGACGGCGCCATCGACATCGACGGCACGATCATTCCGGCCTACGCGCTGAATTCGGCGATCGGCGAGATTCCGATCCTCGGCCAGATCCTCACCGGCGGTAAAGGCGAGGGCATCTTCGGCCTGACCTATGCGGTGGGCGGCACCATGTCGAAGCCGCGCTTCCAGGTGAATCCGGTTTCAGCCATCGCGCCCGGCATCCTGCGCAAGTTCTTCGAATATGGCGGCAGCAACGGCCCGGCGCCCAAGCGGCGCGAGCGCACCAATTGAGCGGAGATCATGATCCTCATCGGCCAATATGACTCGCCCTTCGTGCGCCGTGTCGGCATCGCGCTGACGCTGTACGGCATGACGTTCGAGCACCGGCCGTGGTCGATCTTCGCCGACGCCGACAAGATCCGGCCCTATAATCCGTTGACCCGCGCCCCGACCTTCGTGCTCGACGACGGCACGGTGCTCATCGAGAGCCATCTCGTCCTCGATTATCTCGACAGTCTGGTGCCGGAGGATCGCGCTTTGTTTCCGCGTCGCGAGCCCGCGCGTCATCGCGCCCTCAAGGTCGCAGCCCTGGCGACGGGCCTGGCGGACAAGGGTGTCAGCCTCTTCTACGAGAAGCGTCTGCATCGGGAGGCGTCAACCGTCTGGGTCGAGCGTTGCCGCGGGCAGATCCTGGGGGTGCTTGCCGAGCTCGAGGCCGACCGGGCGGCGCGCGCGACGAGCTATTGGTTCGGCGACCGTATCGGCCACGCCGATATCGCCGTCGCCGTGGCGCTACGTTTCCTCAACGAGGCGCATCCGGGGTTGGCGCGCATGGAAAACTACCGCGGCCTCACGGACCATGCCGCGCGGCTCGAAGCGTTGCCGGTCTTCCGGACAGTCGCTCAGGCTTTCATCCCGCCGACCTGACCGGAGCAGGGGAATTTCTGCAGGGGACTCTGCAGCGGATTAACAGCGGATCTGCAGGGATCTGCAGGGAATTCCGGAAAATCGCGGAAAACAGGGATTTTCCCGCCCGCGATTTTTCGCACCCTCGCGTCCGCGTTTGCAACCTTATGACGCGGCCTTCAGCAGCACGTGCTTCTTGCGGCCCATCGACAGCTTGATGACACCGTCCTTTGTGAAGGTGGCTTCGGTGAGCTGCAACTTATCGTCGGCGACCGGCGCATCGTTCACCTTGATGGCACCGCCCTGGATCTGCCGGCGTGCATCGCCATTGGAGGAGGCGAGCCCGGCCAGGACCAGAGCCTTGAGGATGCCGAGTCCGGGGCGGAACTCCGCGCCGGGCACGTCGATCGAGGGCAAGCCTTCGGCGGCCTGGCCTTCCTCGAAGGTACGGCGCGCCGTCTCGGCGGCTTCGAGGGCGGCTTCCTTGCCATGGAGGAGCGTGGTCGCCTCGGTCGCCAGGGTCTTCTTGGCCTCGTTGATCTCGGCCCCGCCAAGTGCTGCGAGCCGCTCGATCTCAGGCAGAGGCAGGATGGTGAAGAGCTTGAGGAAACGCGCCACGTCGGCGTCCTCGGCATTGCGCCAGAACTGCCAGTATTCGTAAGGCGAGCGCATGTCGGCATTGAGCCATACGGCGCCTGCCGCCGTCTTGCCCATCTTGGCGCCGGAAGCGAGCGTGACCAGCGGCGTCGTCAGCGCATAGAGCTGATGGGTGCCCATGCGCCGGCCGAGATCGACGCCGGTGACGATATTGCCCCACTGATCCGAGCCGCCCATCTGCAGATTGGTGCCGTAGCGGCGCGCCAGCTCGGTGAAGTCATAGGCCTGCAGGATCATGTAGTTGAATTCGATGAATGACATTTCGTGCTCGCGCTCGAGGCGGAGCTTCACCGAATCCATGGTCAGCATGCGGTTGATCGAGAAATGCCGGCCGATGTCGCGCAGCATGTCGATGTAATTGAGCTTGGTCAGCCATTCGGCATTGTCGACCATCATGGCGTCTTTCGGCCCATCGCCGAATTTCAGGAATTTGGCGAAGACGCTCTGGATGCCGCGCTTATTGTCCTCGATCTCCTCGATGGTGAGGAGCTTGCGGCCTTCATCGCGCCCGGTCGGATCGCCGACGCGGGTGGTGCCGCCGCCCATCAGCGCGATGGTCTTCTGGCCGGTCTGTTGCGCCCAGTAGAGCAACATGATCTGGACGAGCGAGCCCACATGCAATGAGCGTGCGGTGCAGTCGAAGCCGATATAGGTATTGACCTCTTTCTTTGCCGCGAGCTGGTCCAGCCCATCGAAATCGGATCCCTGATGGATGTATCCGCGGGTGGAAAGAGTGTTAAGGAATTCAGACGAGAACTTGCTCATAACTGGCCTAAATATAACGGAAACGGGCTCTTACCACGGGATAAGCGCGTGTCAAAACTCTACACGGCGATAGGGCTGATGTCGGGAACCTCCCTCGACGGCATCGACATCGCTTTAATCACCACCGACGGCGAGGAAACGGTGAAACGCGGGCCCTCGCGCACCTATGCTTACGTGCCCGAGCAGCGCGCGATGCTGAAGGAAGCGCTCATGGACGCGCTCACCCTCAAGGACCGGCGCGAGCGGC
The DNA here is from genome assembly GCF_016595235.1 of Taklimakanibacter albus. Classification (GTDB taxonomy): domain Bacteria; phylum Pseudomonadota; class Alphaproteobacteria; order Rhizobiales; family Aestuariivirgaceae; genus Taklimakanibacter; species Taklimakanibacter albus. The sequence continues at coordinate 554,791 of NZ_JAENHL010000006.1, forward strand.
CGAAAAGCCTGGGCCAGGTCGAATGGTCGCTGACCGAATGGCATGCGCTGGCAGTTGAATCCTTTTGCCAGGATCTGGGCCTAAACCTCAAGGATATCGACGTAATCGGCTTCCATGGCCAGACGGTCCTGCACCGTCCCGAACGCCGCCTGACCGTTCAATTGGGCGACGGAGCGCTGCTGGCGCAAAGGCTCAACTGCCGTGTGGTCTATGACATGCGTGCTGACGACATCGCCGCGGGTGGGCAGGGAGCCCCGCTGGTGCCGGTCTATCACCGGGCTTTGTCGGCGAGCCTCGAAGTGCTGCCGCTCGCTTTCCTCAATATCGGCGGCGTCAGCAATGTCACCTGGATCGGGCCCCATGGGGAGCTCATCGCCTTCGATACCGGCCCCGGCAATGCGCTCATCGACGACTGGGCGCTCAAGACCACAGGGCGGCCGGTCGATATCGACGGCAGGCTCGCTTTCGCGGGTCACGTGCAACAGTCGGTGGTGGCGCAGTTCCTGGGCGATTCCTACTTCGAGGAACCGGCGCCCAAATCGCTCGACCGCGACAGCTTCGCGTCGCTCGATCTGTCGGGGTTGAGCCCTGCCGATGGCGCGGCGACCCTGACCGCCGTCACCGCGGGCGCTGTGGCCTTATCGCGCAACTGGTTTCCCGAAGATCCCAAGCTTTGGGTGATCTGCGGCGGCGGACGCAAGAACCCGGCTCTGATGGCGGCGTTGCGTGCCGCTTTGAAGCTCGGGCCGGAAGCGCTCGTCCCGGCCGAGGCGGCAGGTTTCAATGGCGACTCCATGGAGGCCGAGGCCTGGGCTTATCTGGCGGTGCGCTGCCTGCGCGAGCTGCCGATCACCTTTCCGGGCACCACTGGCGCGCCCGAGCCGATGACCGGGGGCGTGGTGACGGAGCTTTAGAGATAGAGACCCGGCCATGTCACAATGGTTCTGGCTGGCTCGTCTTGTGGGATATAACCGGAAAGGAAATCCCCATGCGACTGGCACAGAAAACCATCGGCCCGGAGCTTCTCCAGGCGGCCACCCATCTCGAGATGAAAATCCGCGCGGCGGGTCTCGATAAGCAGCTTCTGCATCTGGTCAAGGCCAGGGCCTCGCAGATCAACAATTGCGCCTATTGCCTCGATCTGCATAGCAAGGAGGCGCGCGCCGACGGCGAAAGCGAGGAACGGCTTTATCTCCTCGCTGCCTGGCGCGAGGCGGTGAGCTTCACGCCCAAGGAAAGAGCTGCTCTGGCCTGGACCGAGACGGTGACGCGGCTTTCCGATACGCATGTGCCCGATGAGGAGTGGGAAGCGGTGCGCCGGGAATTCAGCGAGGAGGAGGTGGCGAAGCTCACCGTGGCCATCGGCATGGTCAATTTGTGGAACCGCCTCGCCGTGTCCTTCCGCAGCATCCCCGGCAGCAGGCCCGGAAGCTGAGGAGTCCACCATGAACGAACAGGTCTTCGAGACACACCGGAAATATCTGACCGGCATCGCCTATCGCATGCTCGGTTCCTATGCGGAAGCCGAAGATGTCGTGCAAGACGTCTATCTGCGCTGGCACAGGACCGACCACCACGATGTCGTCGACCCCAAGGCCTTTCTGGCGCGGATCACGTCCAGGCTCTGTCTCGATGTCCTCAAATCGGCGCGCCGGCGGCGCGAGACCTATGTCGGGCCGTGGCTGCCCGAGCCCTTGATCGAGGGGCTCGTCGATGAAAGCTCGCCAGCGGAGGAACTCGCCGGCGATCTGTCGGTGGCGATGATGCTGGCGCTCGAGCGCCTGTCGCCGCTCGAGCGTGCCGCTTTCCTGCTGCACGATATCTTCGAGATGGGCTTTCCGGCGGTCGCCGAGACGATCGGGCGCAGCGAGGACAGCACCCGGCAGCTGGCGAGCCGGGCGCGCAAGAACCTGCGCAGCGCCCGGCCGCGCTACAAGGTCGATGCGGAAGCGGAAGGCGCCATCACCCGCGCCTTCTACGATGCCGCCTATAAGGGCGATCTCGCCGGCTTGAGCAAGCTTCTTGCCGAGGATGTCGAGTTCCAGTCCGATGGCGGCGGCGTGCGCCCGGCGGCGACGAAGATCCTGGCCGGCATCGTCCAGGTGGCGAAGTTCATCGCCGGCTATGGCCAGAAGACCTTCGCGGGACATGGGATGAGCCCGGTGCGTTTCGTCCGCATCAACGGCATGCCAGGCTTCGCCACCATCGAAGCCGACGGCCTGCCGCAGACCATGTCCTTTGAGATCAAGGACGGCAAGGTCAGCGGTATCTTTGTGATCCGCAATCCGGAGAAGCTTAAGCACGTGACGGCGGAGTGGATCAGGGAGGGCCAGACATGAGAGGAGCCGTGGAATTGCTCCCGCTGCTGCGTTGCCGAGCACACCCGCGGGCCATGGCCGTGACGCCCTTGCGTTTGTTGTTGGGTTCCCACATCCTGCCGACTCCAAGGTGTCGGTGACAGTGCGTTTGATACGCCGCCTCGGTTTGTTGGAGTTGCATATTCCAAGTCAAATGCATTTGTCACCGCAATTTGAGCCGAGAGGCTAGGCGCGGTGGAGGCGCGGAAGAGTGAACGGAATTTGCCTCAGTTTCATCGTGTTCGTTTTGCTTGCCTGTGGATCGGCGGGGGCAAAGGAGCCCTATTTTCCCGCCGATATCATTGATGAAAACGCTCAGCGAGGATGGTTTCCTTCCTCTTTATACTCCAGATACCTGACCGCTATGAACGAGCCTTCGCTTATCGATGCTGGAGAAGCAGAAGTCTACCGAATCCTGTGGCTACGGACCTTTCACTCGCCGATGGTCTTTCGGTTGACAGTCAAGTCAGATGGTACCGCGGATCTGGTCACGAAGAAGACCAATGGTTTGGGGGCTGGAGAGCCCGGCCGTCTGGTGGTTGATGCGGTAACGAATATTACGAATCAGGACACGGAAACTTTCCTTAGTGGCCTGGAACGGACAAATTTCTGGAACCTAACGACTGCGGAGGAGAGGAGAGGCTTCGATGGTGCCTATTGGCTCGTCGAGGGCGTGAAGGGGAAGAAGTATCACGTTGTCGAGAGATGGGGCGGTGGAGATATCATGGATTGGGCTTTATCGCTTATGAGGAAAAGCGGTGAGGACCTGCGACCAATATACTAGCCCTGGTCATTGGCGAAATAGACCCATGAAAAGAACCGCGGGATCGCTCCCGCGGCTCTCGATGTTTCGGCAGGATGGCGCTTACGCCGTGAGATCGAAGCGGTCGAGATTCATCACCTTGGTCCATGCCGCGACGAAGTCCTTGGCGAACTTCTCTTTGGCGTCGGCGCTGCCATAGACTTCAGCGAGAGCGCGCAGCTGCGAGTGCGAACCGAAAATGAGATCGGCGCGCGTCGCGGTCCACTTGACCTTGCCCGACTTGCGGTCGCGTCCTTCGAACACGTCCCGAGCGTCGCCTTGCGCTTTCCATTCCGTGCCCATATCGAGCAGGTTGCGGAAGAAGTCGTTGCTCAGGGTCTCGGGCTTGTCGGTGAAGACGCCGTGCTTGGACTGCCCGGCATTGGCGCCGAGGACACGCAGGCCGCCGACGAGAACGGTGAGCTCCGGACCCGACAGGGTCAGCAGCTGCGCCCGGTCGACCAGCGACTCCTCAGCCGTGAGGCGCTGCTTGCCGCGCTGATAGTTGCGGAAGCCATCGACGATCGGCTCGAGCGGCTGGAAGGACTCGACGTCGGTCTGATCCTGCGAAGCGTCCATGCGGCCCGGCGCGAAGGGCACCTTCACGTCGACACCGGCGGCCTTCGCGGCCTTTTCGATCGCAGCGGAGCCGCCGAGAACGATCAGGTCGGCCAGCGACACTTTCTTGCCGCCGGCATTGAAGTCCTTCTGGATCGCCGTGAGCTTCTGCAGGACCTCGGCCAGCTGGGCCGGCTCGTTGACTTCCCAATCCTTCTGCGGCGCGAGCCGGATGCGCGCGCCATTGGCGCCGCCACGCTTGTCGCCGCCGCGGAATGTCGAAGCCGACGCCCACGCCGTCGAGACGAGCTGGGAGACCGTCAGGCCGGAGCCGAGGATCTTGGCCTTGAGGGCCGCAATGTCGGCGTCGCCGATCACCTCATGATCACGCGCCGGGATCGGGTCCTGCCAGATCAGCACTTCCTTCGGGACGAGGGGGCCGAGATAACGCACGGCCGGACCCATGTCGCGATGCGTGAGCTTGTACCAGGCCCTGGCGAAGGCGTCGGCGAACTGGTCCGGATTCTCGAGGAAGCGCCGTGAGATCTTCTCGTAGGCCGGGTCAACCCGCAAGGAGAGGTCGGTCGTGAGCATCTGCGGCACGTGACGCTTCGAGGCATCATGCGCGTCGGGCACCGTCCCGGCGCCCATGCCATGCTTCGGCTTCCACTGATGCGCGCCGGCCGGGCTCTTGGTGAGCTCCCACTCATAGCCGAACAGGTTCCAGAAGAAGTTGTTGGTCCACTTGGTCGGCGTCGTGGTCCAGGTGACTTCGAGACCGCTGCCGATCGTGTCGCCGCCCTTACCGGTGCCGAACTTGTTCTTCCAGCCGAGGCCTTGCTCTTCGATGCCGGCGGCTTCGGGGTCGGGGCCTACCGCGGCCGTATCGCCGGCGCCATGCGTCTTGCCGAAAGTGTGACCGCCGGCGATCAGCGCCACGGTCTCTTCATCGTTCATCGCCATGCGCCGGAAGGTTTCGCGGATGTCGCGCGCCGCAGCGAGCGGATCCGGGTTGCCGTTCGGGCCTTCCGGATTGACGTAGATCAGGCCCATCTGCACGGCGCCGAGATTGCCCTCGAGATCACGCTCGCCGCTATAACGCTCGTCCGCGAGCCACTTGCCTTCGGGACCCCAATAGACGTCCTCTTCAGGCTCCCACACATCGGCGCGTCCGCCGGCGAAACCGAAGGTCTTGAAGCCCATCGATTCCAACGCGACGTTGCCGGTGAGGATCAGGAGGTCGGCCCAGGAGATCTTGCGGCCGTATTTCTGCTTGATCGGCCACAGCAGGCGGCGCGCTTTGTCGAGATTGACGTTGTCGGGCCAGCTGTTGAGCGGCGCGAAACGCTGCTGGCCGCTGCCGGCGCCACCGCGCCCGTCGCCGATGCGATAGGTGCCGGCGCTGTGCCACGCCATGCGAATGAAGAACGGCCCGTAATGGCCGAAATCGGCCGGCCACCAATCCTGTGAATCCGTCATCAGAGCCTTGAGGTCCTTGATCACGGCATCGAGGTCGAGGCTCTTGAATTCCTTGGCGTAGTCGAAAGCCTCGCCCATCGGGTCGGAGAGGCTCGAATGCTGGTGCAGAACCTGAAGGTTCAGCTGGTTCGGCCACCAGTCGCGATTCTTCCTGGCGACGGGTGTATGAGCGACCGGGCATTTGCCCGCGCTGTCAGTGGTCTTGGTGTCCATATTGGCTCCGATCCTGGCTTAGGGTGATGTCCTGGCTGAGTTGCATGAGCTGCCTCTCGGGAAACCCAGACGGCCGCGTTTCCCTTCCTGCCGCATCGCCTAGCAGAGTTCCTTGATAAATTTAAGTTGGATTTTTTGATCGCAGCGATAAGTTGAGGTTATGAACAATCTAACGATCAAACAGCTTCGTTATTTCGAGGCGCTCGTCCGACATAGCCACTTCGGACGCGCGGCGGATGCCTGCGCGATTTCTCAGCCGGCGATGTCGGTGCAGATCAGGGAACTGGAGGAATCGTTGGGCGCTGACCTCTTCGAAAGAGGGGCGCGGCAGGTGCGGCTGACCAGCTTCGGCGAGGAGTTTGCGCTCCGCGTGCGCGAAATATTGCGCTCGGTGGACGAGCTGGGAGATCTGGCGCGCGCCTCGCAGGACCGGCTCACGGGGCGGCTGCGTATCGGCGTGATCCCGACGATCGCACCCTATCTGCTGCCCACCATCGTCGGAAACCTCACGGCCCGGTATGAAGGCCTCGACATTCACGTGCGTGAGACGCTGACCCGCAAGCTCATTGCCGAAGTCGCGGAAGGCCGCCTCGACACGGCGATCGTCGCATTGCCGGTATCCGAAGCGTCGCTGACCGAGATTGCGCTCTTTACCGAGAGTTTTGTGCTGGTCCGGCCTGGCGAAGACGAGGGCAAGCCGGTGCCCAATGCCGAGAAGCTCCGCGAAATGCGGCTGCTTCTGCTGGAGGAGGGGCACTGCTTCCGCGATCAGGCTCTGTCGTTCTGCAAGATGCATTCGCTCGGACCGCGTGAATTGCTGGACGGGAGCTCTCTGTCCACCCTGGTCCAAATGGTCGGTGCCGGCATCGGTGTCACCTTGATCCCGGAGATGGCTGTTGCGGTGGAGACACGCTCAGCCTCGGTATCCGTGGCCCGCTTCAAGAACCCGCAACCATCGCGGACGATCGGCATGATCTGGCGCAAGACCAGCCCGCTCGACAAGCAGCTCAAGGAGATTGCCGAAGTCGTTCGTCAGTCGTCCGATATGTTGCGGGAACGGCACGACGCACCCGTCTCGTCGCGCCGCTCCGGCCTTGCGCCTGAGAGCACGTCGCCCATTCATTAGAGCCCTTCCCGTTTTGATCGAATCGTTTCGATTCGATCAAAACGGGAAAAGGGCTCGAATACATATGATCTGGAGCGCTTCCTAATCGCCAAAGTCGAGCAACTTTGGCGAGAAGCGCTCTAGCGACCTGCCAATTCCGCATGGCTTCGACTTTGAACTTTCGCTGGGAAAGTTTACAAAGTTCCGGACTCACTCAACTGAGTCGGAGGGGACTCACATGCAAAAGAAGCTTGCGGCGGAATTCTTTGGTACGTTCTGGCTGGTGCTCGGCGGGTGCGGAAGTGCGGTGTTGGCCGCAGCTTTCCCTAGCGTCGGTATTGGCCTGCTTGGTGTAGCATTCGCGTTCGGCCTCACGGTGCTGACCATGGCTTATGCCGTGGGCGGTATTTCCGGAGGCCACTTCAACCCGGCCGTTTCGGTCGGCCTCGCAACCGCGGGTCGATTCCCTTGGGCCTCGGTCATTCCCTATGTCATTGCCCAGGTGGTTGGCGCCATTGTCGCGGCGGGCGTGCTTTATCTCATCGCTTCCGGCAAAGCCGGTTTTGCGATCGATCCTGCGGCTCCCGGGGCATTCGCGACCAATGGCTATGACGCGCATTCGCCCGGCGGCTACTCGATGGTGGCGGCGCTTGTCACTGAAGTCGTGATGACCGCCTTCTTCCTGATCATCATCCTGGGCGCCACCGGCAAATCGGTGCCGGCGGGTTTCGCGCCGATCGCGATCGGTCTCGGACTCACGCTCATCCATCTGATCTCGATCCCGGTGACCAACACCTCGGTCAACCCGGCGCGCTCCACGGGACCGGCGCTCTTCGTGGGCGGTCTGGCCTTGCAGCAGCTGTGGTTCTTCTGGGTCGCTCCGCTGATCGGCGGCGCGCTTGGCGGTCTCGTCTATAAGGGACTGCTGAGCGACAACGACTGATCTTACCTACAACGGGCGGCGTCGACAGGTTCGACGCCGCTTCGCCAATTGAGCCGGCCGATCAGCCCTGTGCGCCGGTCCGGTATGAGTAGCTGAAGCTAAAACTGGGCGACGGCGCAGCCTGAGACCGGGCTTCCCGCAGTTCGCGCGCCAATCGTACGCGATGCTCTCTGTTGTCCCACCACGTCCTGACGCTCGCGAAGGGAATACGCGCCGGAAACATGCCGCGGCTCCCGAAGCGCTCGACGAGGCCGTCGAGATAGGAGCCTTCCGGGGGGCCCAGATCCTGTGGGAAGCCGATGGCGTTCCAGATCTCATTCCACAAATGCACGAAGAGCGATGACGCGACGCGGTCTTCGACCTCGCGCCGGGCGTCGGGATCGAACAGCTTGATGGCTTCCGTGTAGTCGATCTCATAGGCTGTCCGGCGATCATAGACTTTGTGCGCGAGGCCGTATTTCTCGACGAGACGGGTGATGAGATCGGGGCCGGTCTGGCCCCATTCGGCCTTGTCGATGACAGCCTCGACTTCCCGGATCGCGTCGCGGATCACCGGCGATTGCGCCGGCAGGCGCATGATGCCGATGCCGAGACTGTTCTTGTTGACTTGCCGCGCCAGAAAAAAATCCGTTTCGGGCAGGTCCGATCGCAGCATCACGACGTCGGTGTCGAGCCACCAGTCGCCACGCTCCACCAGACGGTAGCGGAAGAGGTTGGAGTGGAGCGACGGGCTGCCGGCGCCGAAACCGTTCTTATAGCGATGAATGTGGCCGCCGAGATCGAGGACATCCTCGGCCGGCCGCTGCCGCGCCCCCGGCGGCACCTTGATATCGGTGTCTGCCGTGTAGACGACGACGTCGTAGCCGTGCGCCACCCAGCTTGCGATGCAGAGCGTCTGATAAGGGCTCGCGCGCCCCGCCCAGAATGTGAACAAGGTCGGCTTTGTCATCACACCCCCATAGACCTGCATTCACGATAGGCGTGATCAGCTTGCCGCTCAACTCTGGATCGTGGCCGGTTTCTCAACGCGGGGCGGCTGATCAGCCGGACGCGTCGGGCCGGTATGGGTAGGTGAAAGTGAATGTCGGTGCGGCGGCCATGCTCGCGCGCACGGCATTCAGCTCGTTCTCCAGGCGCAAATGCCGCTCCCGGTTGTCCCACCATGTTTTGACGCTGGCAAAGGGAGCCCGCAGCGCAAAAATGTCCCGTCCGCCATAGCGGTCGAGCAGGGCGTCGAGATAGGATCCTTCCGGCGGTCCCAGTTCCTGCGGAAAACCGATCGCGTGCCATATCGCGTTCCACAGATGCACGCAGAGGGATGACGCCAGACGCCTCTCGACTTCGTCCCGGGCGTCGGGATCGAACAGCTTGATGACTTCCGTGTAGTCTATTTCATAGACCGTGTTGCGGTCATGGGCCTTGTGCGCGACGCCATGTTTGCCGGCCAGCCGCGTGATGAGATAGGGACCCGTCTCGCCCCATTGGGCGTCTCGGGTCATCCCTTCGATTTCCCGGATCGCCTCGCGGATCAGGGGCGAATGCGCCGGCAGTCGCATGATGCTGCTGCCCAGGCTGTTTTCATGAGCCTGCCGGGCCAGGAAGAAGTCGGTTTCCGGCAGATCGCCGCGCAGCATCACTAGGTCGGCGTCGAGCCACCATTCACCACGCTCGACCAGCTTGCAGCGGAAAAGATCGGCATGCAGCGCCGGGCTGCCTGCCCCGAAACCGTTCTTGTAGCGATGAATGTGACCACCGAGATCGAGGATCTCCTCGGCAGGCCGGTGTTCAGCACCGGGTGGGAGTTTGAGATCGGTATCGGTGGTGTAGACGACGACGTTAAAGCCGTGCGCGACCCAGCTCATGAGGCACAAGGTCTGATACGGGCTCGCGGGGCCCGTCCAGAACGTACACAACGTCCTCGCCGCCACGGAATGCCCAGAGACTCTGGATCAGGCTTCGCGCGCCAGCCGCTTGTCGAGATAGCCGGCGCAGATCTTGGTCAGGTCGTCGATCTTGTCCTGGAAGAAGTGATTGGCGCCCGCCATCACCTTGTGCTCGATGACGATGCCCTTCTGGGTCTTGAGCTTGGTGACCAGCGTGTTGACCGCTTCGGGCGACGTCACCGTGTCCTTGTCGCCATTGACGAAGAGGCCGGAGGCCGGGCAGGGCGCCAGGAACGAGAAGTCGTAATGCTTGGCGAGCGGCGCCACCGAGATGAAGCCCGAGATTTCCGGACGGCGCATCAGGAGCTGCATGGAAATCCAGGCGCCGAAGGAGATACCGGCGATCCAGCAGATCTTGGCCTCGCGGTTATGGGCCTGGAGCCAGTCGAGGGCGGAAGCGGCGTCCGACAGCTCGCCGGCCCCGTTTTCGAACAGGCCCTGGCTGCGTCCCACGCCCCGGAAATTGAAGCGCAGCACCGAAAAGCCGCGTTGTACGAACATATAATAGAGCGAATGCACGATCGGGTTGTTCATCGTGCCGCCGAAGCTCGGATGCGGGTGGAGGAGGATCGCTATGGGAGATCCTTGGGCCTTGGAGTGATGGTAACGCGCTTCGATACGGCCGGCCGGGCCATTGAAAATCACTTCAGGCATGAGGGAATGTCGATCCTGTTCTGCATCTGGCGGTCATTGATTTCAGGGCAAAAACCGGCGGAATAGTTGACTCCGGTAGTCGGACTTTCTATATGCTTGTTTAGAACCGTTCAAAGAAATATAGAATCCCACGGACGCCGGGCGAGGCCGGTCCTTAGCACGGCTCCGGGGTAAAATGGCAAGTTTTCTCAAGCGCGGCGGCAAACGAAAGAGCGACCCATGAAACTATCCACCAAGGGCAGATATGCGGTTATGGCGATGGTCGATATCGGCCAGAATGGCCTGGGCCGCACCGTATCGCTGGCCGAGATCGCCGACCGCCAGGACATCAGCCAGGAATATCTGGAGCAGCTTTTCGTGAAGCTCCGCAAGGCCGGGCTCGTCCAGAGCGCCCGTGGCCCCGGCGGCGGCTACCGGTTGGCGCATGCCGCCGACGAGATCGCCATCTATGATGTCATCGCCGCGGTCGACGAGCCCATGAAGGTGACCCGCTGCGAGGGCGACGCGGTCGAAGGCTGCGTCAAAGGCGAGCGCTGCTGCACCCATGATCTGTGGTCGTCCATCGGCCGGCAGGTGAACACCTTCCTCGCCAATGTCACGCTCGATGACGTGGTCAACAAGCGCAATCTGGCGTTGGCGGCCTCGATCCGCCAGGCCAAGGCGCGCCATGTCCGAAAGGGTCAGCCCGAGGTCAATGCGCATCTATCTTGACCATAATGCCACGAGCCCGCTGCGCCAGGCGGCCCGAACGGCGATGCACGCCGCGCTCGAGCTTCATGGCAATGCGTCCTCGATCCATGGCGAGGGCCGCGCCGCGCGGGCATCGCTCGATGCTTCACGTGAAGTCCTGGCGCGTGCGCTCGGCGTCATCGCGCCGATGGTCGTCTTCACCTCGGGCGGCAGCGAAGCGAATAATCTTGCCCTCAAGGGTGCGCCGGTCGCGCGGTTGATCGTTTCGGCGGTCGAGCATCCCTCCGTCATCGAGGCCGCCAAGGCTTCCGGAAAACCGGTCGAGATCCTTCCCGTCGATAGGGAAGGGATCGTTGATCTGACGGCGCTCGCTAGGCTTCTCCAGACTGGTCCCAAAGCGCTCGTCGCGGTGATGCTCGCCAATAACGAGACCGGTGTCGTCCAGCCGCTACGCGAGGTCTCGGCACTCGCCCAGAAACATGGCGCGCTCGTCCATTGCGACGCGGTCCAGGCTTTTGGCAAGATCGCCGTCAATTTCGGCCTGCTCGGCGTCGATACGCTGAGCGTCTCGGCACACAAACTGGGCGGTCCGGTGGGCGCCGGCGCGCTGATCATCCGCGATGGCCTGGCGCTCGAGGCGCTGATCCAGGGCGGCGGCCAGGAGCTGCGCCGCCGCGCCGGCACCGAGAATGTCGCCGCGATCGCCGGCTTCGCCGCCGCGGTCAAGGAAAAGCGACTCGAAATCAGGAACTTGCGGGACGAGCTTGAATCAAAGCTCGAAGGCGTCGTGGTGTTCGGCGCTGCCGCCGAGCGGCTGCCCAATACCAGCTGCTTCGCGCTCCCCGGGCTTTCCGCCGAGACGGCGCTGATGGCGCTCGATCTCGCCGGCATCGCCGTCTCCTCTGGCTCGGCCTGCTCCTCGGGCAAGGTCGCCAAATCGCATGTGCTGGCGGCGATGGGGGTTGCCCCCGATCTCGCCGGCAACGCCGTCCGCGTCAGCCTCGGCTGGAACACGCGGGCTGAGGACATCGAACAATTCATCGCCGCCTGGAGCCGCCTCGCGGCCCGGCGCAAAGCGGCATAAGGAACGTAGAAAATGGCCGATCTCGACACCATCGAACTCGTCAAGGATATCGACGTCGACAAGTACAAGTACGGGTTCACGACCGAAATCGAAACCGAGCTGGCGCCCAAAGGCCTCAATGAGGACATCGTCGCCTTCATCTCGAACAAGAAGAACGAGCCGCAGTGGATGCTCGACTGGCGCCTCGAGGCCTATCGGCGCTGGATACAGATGACGGAGCCGACCTGGGCCAAGGTGCATTATCCCAAGATCGACTTCCAGGACCTGCATTATTATGCGGCGCCGAAGAGCATGTCGGGGCCGAAGAGCCTCGATGAGGTCGATCCCGAACTGCTCCGGACCTATGAGAAGCTCGGCATCCCCTTGCGCGAGCGCGAGGTGCTGGCAGGCGTCCAGACGCCCCGGGTCGCCGTCGATGCGGTGTTCGATTCGATCTCGGTCGTCACCACCTTCAAGGACGAGCTCGCCAAGGCGGGCGTGATCTTCTGCTCGATCTCGGAAGCGGTGCGCGAGCATCCGGAACTGGTGAAGAAATATCTGGGCTCGGTCGTGCCGCAGGGCGACAATTTCTACGCCGCGCTCAATTCGGCTGTCTATACCGACGGCTCCTTCGTCTATGTGCCACCCAATACGCGCTGCCCGATGGAGCTTTCGACCTATTTCCGCATCAACGAGAAGAAGACCGGCCAGTTCGAGCGCACGCTGATCATCGCCGACAAGGGCTCCTACGTCTCCTATCTGGAAGGCTGCACCGCGCCGACGCGCGATGAGAACCAGCTCCATGCCGCCGTGGTCGAGCTCATCGCGCTCGATGATGCCGAGATCAAATATTCGACGGTGCAGAACTGGTATCCGGGCGACAAGGAAGGCAAGGGCGGCGTCTACAACTTCGTCACCAAGCGCGGTGACTGCCGCGGCAAGAATGCCAAGATTTCCTGGACCCAGGTCGAGACCGGCTCCGCCATCACCTGGAAATATCCGAGCTGCATCCTGCGCGGCGATAATTCTCGGGGTGAATTCTATTCGATCGCCATCTCGAACGGCCGCCAGCAGGTCGATTCCGGCACCAAGATGATCCATCTCGGCAAGAACACGTCGAGCCGCATCGTGTCGAAGGGCATCGCCGCCGGCCGCAGCGACAACACCTATCGCGGCCTCGTCTCGGCGCACCGCAAGGCAACCAATGCGCGGAACTTCACGCAGTGCGACTCGCTTCTGATCGGCGACAAATGCGGCGCCCATACCGTGCCCTATATCGAGGCGAAGACGCTGTCGGCGCATTTCGAGCATGAAGCGACGACGTCGAAGATTTCCGACGACCAGCTGTTCTACTGCCAGTCGCGCGGCCTGTCGCAGGAAGAGGCGGTGACGCTCATCGTCAACGGCTTCGTGCGCGACGTGCTGCAGCAATTGCCGATGGAATTCATGGCCGAGACGCAGAAGCTGATCGGCATCTCGCTTGAAGGAAGCGTGGGTTAGTTCGAGTTGATGGAATGAAGACGACTGTCCTATATCGCCCGGTCGGGACGAAGGAGCTGGCGCTGATCGAAGCGTCCGGTTTCACGCGATTCCCGCCGCGCCTGCCGGAACAGCCGATCTTCTATCCGGTGACCAACGAAGCCTATGCGGTGCAGATCGCACGCGATTGGAATACGCGGCACAATGCGGACAGGAAGGGTTATGTCACGCGCTTTGCGCTGCCTGCCGCCTACCTCTCGCGTTTCGATCGCAAGATCGTCGGTGCGGCCGAGCATGAGGAGCTTTGGGTTCCGGCTGAGGAACTCGATCGGTTCAATGCCCAGATCGTCGGGCCGATAGAAGTCATCCACCGTTTCGAGGAGGCCTCAGTCTCATGAGCAAGCCCCGCGGCGATATCTGGTTCGTGCGCTCCAATGGCGGGCAGGGATCCTATCCCGTCAACGCCGATGGCTGGCGCGTCGTCTGGGTCTTCGTCGCCGGCATCGTGGCTTCCGGAATCATGGGCGCCGTTCTCGCACAGACGATGGAGACTTGGCTCTGGGTGACCATCACAGGCATCGGCATGGCCGTGTCGGCCATCTGGTTCATCATGACGGCGCGTGCCCATACCGATCATTCGATTACCTATAATGAGTATGTGAAAGACAAGAATAATGCTTGAGATCAACAACCTTCATGTGAAACTCGCGGATGAAGACCGCGCCATCCTCAACGGCCTCACGCTGAATGTGAAGCGCGGCGAAGTCCACGCCATCATGGGACCGAACGGATCCGGCAAGTCGACGCTTTCTTATGTGCTGGCGGGCCGCGAGGGTTATGAGGTGACGGACGGCTCGGTCACCTTCAAGGGCGAGGACCTGCTCGAACTGGCGCCCGACCAGCGCGCCGCCAAGGGTCTGTTCCTGGCCTTCCAGTATCCGATCGAGATTCCGGGCGTCGCCACCATGCAGTTCCTGAAAGTGGCGCTCAACTCGCAGCGCAAGGCGCGCGGCGAGAAGGAGCTGACCACGCCCGAATTCATGAAGCTGGTGAAGGACCGCGCTCAAAAGCTCGACATCTCGCAGGACATGCTGAAGCGTCCCGTCAATGTCGGTTTCTCGGGCGGCGAGAAGAAGCGCGCCGAGATCCTGCAGATGGCGGTGCTCGAGCCGTCGCTGTGCATTCTCGACGAAACTGATTCCGGCCTCGACATCGACGCCTTGCGCGTCGTCGCCGACGGCGTGAATGCGCTGCGCTCGCCCGACCGCGCCATGGTCGTCATCACCCATTATCAGCGCCTGCTCGACTATATCGTGCCGGATCACGTGCATGTCCTCTCGCAGGGCCGCATCGTCAAATCCGGCGGCAAGGAGCTGGCGCTCGAGCTCGAAGCCAAGGGCTATGCCGAGTTCACCAAGGAAGCCGCATGAACATCGCCGTGAACAAGACGCTGGCGGAACTCGCCTATGACGGCATGCTTCTGCCGCATCCGCGTCTCGAAGACTGGAAGTGGACCAATCTGCGGGTCCTCATCGACCGGCCTTACCCGCCCCGCCTCAAGGTCGCGGCGGCGCCGAAGGAAATCGAGCGGCTGTTGAAGCGCGATCCTCTGGCGAAGCTGGCGCAGGCCCGCATCGTGTTCGTCAATGGCGAATTCGCGGAAGACTATTCGAACCTGCCGACGGATGGCGATGTGCGCGTGCGGCATCACCTTGCTCCGATCACGGCCGAGGCCGAGCCGGTTCTCGACATGAACGCCGCCTTTGCCACGGGCGGCGTCGAAATAGAGATCGCCTCCAACATCGATGCGCCGGTCGCTATCGTGCATGTCGCAACCGACGGCGAGGCCCGCACCATTGCCACGCGGCACCGGGTGAAGGTGGCCGATGGCGCCTCCGCGACATTGTTCGAGACGCATCTGGGCGAGGGGGCCTATCTCGCCAATAGCGTCGTCGACATCACGGTCGGGGCAAACGCCAAGCTCGACCGGGTGAAGCTCGAGATCGAATCGAGCTCGGCCATCCATCTCGCCCATGCGGTGATCACACTCGGCGCCAACGTGCTCCTGCGCGACTTCACCTTGACCTCGGGCGCCCGCGTCAACCGGCAGAACGGTACACTCGCCTTCAAGGGCGAGAATGCCGACGGCAAGATCGCCGGTTCCTATCTGCTGTCCGGCCGGCAGCATGCCGATACCCGCCTCGTCATCGATCATCAGGTGCCGAAATGCACGAGCCGTGAATTGTTCAAATGCGTGATGGACGAGAATGCGCGCGGCGTCTTCCAGGGCAAGGCGATCGTCCGGCCCGGCGCCCAGAAGACCGACGGCAAGCAGTCCTCGCATGCGCTGCTGCTCTCGGAGACGGCCGAATTCGACGCTAAGCCCGAGCTCGAGATCTATGCCGATGACGTCGCCTGCGGCCATGGCGCTACCAGCGGCGATATCGACCATAACCATCTATTCTATCTGCAGTCGCGCGGCATCCCAGAGGCCGAGGCCAAGTCGATGCTGATCGGCGCTTTCGTCGGCGAGGCCTTCGATACGATCAGCCATGACGGCGTGCGCGACGTGCTGACCCGCTTCGCCGGAAAGTGGCTGGTCAATCACAAGGAAGAAGCAAGGTGACCGCGGCGCCAGATCTCGCCGTCCCGGCGTCGCGCGGCGCTCTTTATTACGTGATCGGTGCGTTCACTGCGCCGCATTCGCGTGTAAGGGAGCTGATGGCGGAGCTGCGGCTCAAGAGTCTGGCCTGGCAGATCGTTCTGTTCTGCGCGGCGATCAGCGCCGCGTCCGGGATTGCGAGCAACTACTTCGATCACAAATATCGCGGTGGTGTCTCCTATATCTTGCCGCCCGACTATCCGGTCGCCGACACGCTGATATGGGGCGCGATCGAATTTCTCATCTTCATCGCAGGCTTCCCCGTCGCCAGGTTCCTGTGGTCATATTTGTTCGGTTATCGCGACGAAGAAAGGGGAGTGTGGGCGGCCTCGGCCATGGCCATGTGTCCCTTGATCATCCTCGATCCGTTGCTCGAGATCATTTCATTCTTTACGGGCTCCGATGAGGAGACGTCTTTGTATTTGCTGGTGTTCGTCGCCTATGCCTTCGTCAGTGCCGCGATCACCGCGCTCTACTATGCCGCCGCTCTCGCGATCTCCTACCTGCGGGCCGCGGCTCTCGCTTTCGCCAGCATGCTGATCTATCTCCTTGCGGCGATCGTCCTGACGACCGTCATCATCCTGTTGCCCTCATTCTTGTTTCCTCCGGTCTGACCATGAACGCACCTCTTCGCACTTACGATGTCAACCGCATCCGTCAGGATTTCCCTATCCTGTCGCGTGAGGTCTATGGCAAACCGCTGGTCTATCTCGACAATGCGGCCTCGGCCCAGAAGCCGAAAGTGGTGCTCGACCGCGTGATGCAGGCGATGGGGGAAGACTACGCCAATGTCCATCGCGGTCTGCATTATCTCTCCAATACCTCGACGCAGGCCTTCGAGGATGCGCGGGAAAGTGTCCGCCGTTTCCTCAATGCGCCCTCCAAGGACCAGTTGATATTCACCCGCAACGCCACCGAGGCGATCAACCTCGTGGCGCAGTCCTTCGGCGGCATGGTGATCGGAGAGGGCGATGAGATCGTGCTGTCGATCCTCGAGCATCATTCCAATATCGTGCCCTGGCATTTCCATCGCGAAAGGCAGGGCGCCGTCCTCAAATGGGCGCCGGTCGACGATGACGGCAATTTCCTGATCGAGGAATTCGAGAAGCTGCTGTCGGCGCGCACCAAGATGGTGGCCATCACCCATATGTCGAATGCGCTCGGCACCATCGTGCCGATCAAGGAGGTCATCCGCATCGCCCATGCCAAGGGCATTCCGGTGCTGGTCGACGGCAGCCAGGCTGCCGTGCATCTTCCGGTCGACGTCCAGGATCTCGACGCCGATTTCTATGTCTTCACCGGGCACAAGACCTATGGGCCCTCAGGCATAGGCGTGCTCTACGGCAAGATGGAGCATCTGCGCCGCATGCCGCCCTATCAGGGCGGCGGCGAGATGATCGGCGAAGTGTCGCTCGACCGCATCACCTATGCCGAGCCGCCGCACCGTTTCGAGGCGGGGACACCTGCCATTGTCGAGGCGATCGGGCTCGGCACGGCGCTCGATTATATGAAGGGCATCGGCCTCGAGGCGATTGCCGCTCATGAGGCGGATCTGCGCGATTACGCGACGGCGCGGCTTTCGGAGATCAACTCGCTGAAGATATTCGGGCGCGCCCGCGACAAGGGGGCGATCGTCTCCTTCAACATGGAAGGGGCGCATGCCCATGACATCTCGACGGTAATCGACCGCGCCGGCGTCGCTGTCCGCGCCGGCACCCATTGCACCCAGCCGCTGCTCGCCCGCTTCGGCGTCACCGCCACCTGCCGGGCCTCCTTCGCCCTGTACAATACCAGGGCGGAAGTTGATAAACTGGCGGAAGCACTTATCTCAGCACAGAGGATATTTCTGTGACCGAAGCTCCTGACCATATCGCCGCCCCCGAGGCGCCGCCCGCCGCGCCGGCCCCCACCTCGGCCCCGGCCATTCCATCGGACGAGATCGCGCGTCTGACGGACGACATCACGGCCGCCCTCAAGACGGTCTATGACCCTGAAATCCCTGTCGATATTTACGAGCTGGGGCTCGTCTACAAGGTCGATATCGAGGATGACCGGCAGGTCAAAATCGATATGACCCTGACGGCGCCCGGCTGCCCGGTGGCCGGCGACATGCCAGGCTGGGTTGAGAATGCCGTCAGTGCGGTTCCCGGTATCTCAGGGGTCAAAGTTAACCTGGTGTTCGATCCGCCATGGGATCATTCCCGCATGTCGGATGAAGCGCGCGTCGCGCTCAATATGTGGTAGGCTCAACTCATGGCTACATCCCGTCCCCGTCCCAAAGTGATGACGCTCACCGATGCCGCGGCTGAGCGCGTCAAGGCGATCATGGCGCGCGCCACGAAGCCCGTTATCGCTTTGCGTCTCGGCGTCAAGAATGGCGGCTGCGCCGGCATGGAATACACGCTGGAATGGGCCGAGTATAAGAAACCGCTCGACGAGGTCGTCGAGGACAATGGCGTGACGATCTTCATCGATCCCAAGGCCGTGCTGTTCCTGCTCGGCACCCAGATGGACTATCAGGAGTCCATGCTCAAATCGGGCTTCATCTTCAACAACCCGAATCAGACCTCGGCCTGCGGCTGCGGTGAATCGGTGATGCTGAAGCCGGCCGAGGCGGTTCCCGCTTAATACAGGCATGGCGACGAGCGCCGAGTTTCTCGACTTCATCAAGGAACAGCTCCAGGATTTTGGCACCGTGTCGGTGCGCCGCATGTTCGGCGGCGCCGGCATCTTCCGCGATGGGCTCATGTTCGCGCTCATTGCCGATGAGATCCTCTATCTGAAAGCCGATGCGGTCTCGCAGAGGGAGTTCGAAGCCCTTGGCCTGTCGCCCTTCACCTATGGCGCCAAAGGCGGCAAGCGCACCGTGATGGCCTATTGGCGCGCGCCGGAAGCCTGTCTCGATGATCGCGATGAGATGACCGCCTGGTCGCGGAAGGCCTTCGGTGCGGCCTTGCGCGCCCAGAAGCCGGCTAAGACGGCCAAGCGGGGCAAGGGCAGGGGCTAGCCCGGCTTTACGCTGTCTTCACGGGTTGGACGGTAGGAAGGGCCATGTCGCTCGCCCATCTGATCAGGCGCCTGTTCAGCGCCGTCGGCGCACGCGCCGCCGCGGCCGCTTTCGGCCTGCTCAGCCAGCTGGCCTTGGCGCGGGTCTTCTCGCCGGCCGATGTCGGCATCTTTCTATTGACGATGAGCGTGATGGCTTTCGCCAGCCTGTTGATGACCGGCGGATATCCGGCGCTCGGCTTCACCTATCTCGCCCGCTACCAGTCGCTTGCCCGCAAGTCGCTGGTCGCCGCCTTTCACGCCGCCGCCTTGCGCACGACGCTGGCGCTGAGCGTGGTGATGGCGTTCCTCTCCGTCATCGCCTATTTGATCCCGGCCTTGGAACACATGCGTCCGGCCATTCTCTACGGCGCGCTCGCCGCGCCCGGCCTGGCGCTCATCCGTCTCAACAATGCGGCGGCCAACTCGCTGCGCCGCTTCGATCTCTCCTTCATTCCCGATTTCATGCTGCGGAGCGGCTTCCTCCTCGCCGCCATCATCGCCATCATCACTTTCGCGCATCCGCCGCAGATGGTCTGGGTCCTGTGGGCGATCGTGATTTCGACCTATGTGGCGGCGGCGATCCAGGCGTTGCTGCTCGGGCGCTCCGGCGTGGTGGCGAAAGTGTTCTCGGCTCAGCGGCGGAGCCTCGCGCCCTTCTACCGCATCCGCGCCGCCGCTCTTCTGGTGGGCGCTTTCGTGTCCTTCACCTTCGCCGAAATCGTGACGCTGGTCGCAGGGCTCTTGCTGCCGACCCATGATGTCGCGGTCGTCGGCATCGCGGTGCGGCTTGCCGCGATCGCGGGCTTCGTCGTCCAGACCATGCAGCTGATCGCCATTCCCGATCTCACCGACACGATGGCGAGGGGCACGCGCGAGGCCGCCGACCGGCTGATGCGGCGGACCAATCTCGTGAATTTTGCCTTGATGGTGGCGGCGGTCCTGGTGACGCTGGTGCTGGGCGACTGGGTGTTGTCGCTCTTCGGACCCGATTACCTCGCCGGCAAATGGGCGCTCGTCCTGTTCCTGCTGTGCCAGACGATCCGCTCCGCCGGCACGATGAACAATCATCTCCTGTCGCTCGGCGGCTATCAGACGCGCACCGCGATCGTGTGCGCCGTAGCGCTCGCCGTGCTGCTCGGCGCCGCGGCTTGCCTGACACCCTATCTGGGCC
Organism: Taklimakanibacter albus; assembly: GCF_016595235.1. Lineage (GTDB taxonomy): Bacteria > Pseudomonadota > Alphaproteobacteria > Rhizobiales > Aestuariivirgaceae > Taklimakanibacter > Taklimakanibacter albus. The sequence goes on from NZ_JAENHL010000006.1 coordinate 574,958, forward strand.
TCATGGGCATCGGCTGGGCGGCGCTCATCGCCGAATGTGTCTGGGCGATCGGTCTTGCCATGGCGGCCCAGTCTCTGACGGGCCGCCGCGGCGATCTCCTGGCGGGATTTGCTTTCCGGCGCGGCTAGTTCGACGCGCTGCGCACCGGACGCACCAGGAAGGCGGGCATGTTGCCGGCATGGAAGCTGTCCGAATCCGGCACATCGCCCGAGGGCGAATGGCGGCGGTCGCGAGATTCCTTGCGGCGCGGCGGCTGCGGGTCGTGACGGGGCTTCGCCTCGCGCGGCCGGTCTTCACGCGGCTTCTCCTCGCGGGGTTTTTCCTCGCGGCGCTTGGCCTCGCGCGGCTTCTCTTCGCGTGGTTTCTCCTCGCGCGGAGTTTCCTCGTGCGGCTTGACGGCTTCGGCCTGCGGGCGCTCGCTGCGCGATTTACCGCCGCGGCGCCGGCGCGATTTGTCTTCGCGCGGGGCTTCCGCACCGTCTTCACGGACGTCCTCGACGGGCGCCGCGCTGCCATCCACGGGGATGGTCTTGCGGATCAGCTGTTCGATGGCCTTCACATATTTCGCTTCGGCATTGGTCGCGAGCATGAAGGCATGGCCTTCACGTCCCGCCCGGCCGGTGCGCCCGACGCGATGGACATAGTCCTCGGCGTGGATGGGCACGTCGAAGTTGAACACATGGCTCACTTCCGGAATGTCGAGGCCGCGCGCCGCGACATCGGAGGCGATGAGGAAGGTGATTTCGCCGGCACGGAAGGAGGCGAGCGTGCGCAGGCGCGCGCTCTGATCCATATCGCCATGCAGAGCCGCGGCATTGAAGCCATGACGCTTGAGCGACACTTCGAGAAGGGCGACCGTTGTCTTGCGGTTGGCGAAGACGATGGCGTTCTTCACACTGGTCTGCGATCTGAGCAACTGGCGCAACGCTTCACGCTTCGCCTTGGCATCGCTCGGCGCCTTCACCAGCTTCTGCTCGATGGTCGCGGCGGTGCTGGAGGGCGGCGAGACTTCGACGCGCACCGGCGTATGCAGGAACTGATTGGTGATGCGCTGGATTTCCGGCGGCATCGTCGCCGAGAAGAACAGCGTCTGGCGCGTGAAGGGCAGGAGCTTGCAGATTCGCTCGATGTCCGGGATGAAGCCCATGTCGAGCATGCGGTCGGCTTCGTCGATGACCAGCATCTCGACGCCGGTCAACAGCAGCTTGCCGCGCTCGAAGTGATCGAGGAGGCGGCCCGGTGTGGCGATCACGACGTCGGCGCCGCGATCGATCTTGGCGGCCTGATCGTCGAAGGAGACGCCGCCGATGAGCAGCGCCACGGTGAGGCGATGCGCCTGACCGATGCGTTCGAAGGCTTCCTGCACCTGAGCGGCGAGCTCGCGCGTCGGCTCGAGGATGAGCGTGCGTGGAATGCGCGCACGGGCGCGACCTGTTTCAAGAAGCGACAACATCGGCAGCACGAAGGCCGCCGTTTTGCCGGAGCCCGTCTGGGCGAGGCCCATCACGTCCTTGCGGGCGAGGGCGGGCGGAATGGCGCCGGCCTGGATGGGGGTAGGCGTGGTAAAGCCCGCTTTCTCGACGGCTTCGAGAACCTTAGGGCTTAGTCCCAATTCTGAAAATTGCATGGAAAGTAAAAAAACCGATCTGGCGAGTGAGTGATGAAAGAGTCGAAGGGTGCGTCCGGCCGGGCTCGCCACACATCGGATGCACGAAATGTGCCCGGAAAATAGGAGGAATCTCGCAAAAGTCAAATGCGACGCTGCTGCGGCATTTTAGTTCGTCGGTTAGGAGGGGGCTGGCGCGTCTCAGATACAAAAATGGGCAGTCTTGCGAAGCTGCCCATGAGGTTGGTACGCCAGGGAGGTTACAGACACCAGTTTAGCATTACCGATAGGTCCAGTATGCCTGATTCTTACGGTTTGGGCACCCATAAACTGTATCGTTCCACCCCTGTCTTACTAAGGTCGAATTCTTGATTGAACAAAGTTCCCATGATGAAGATGATGTCCTTACGTAATGCACTCCTGATTGCCGCCCTCGCGACGCTTTCCGCCGGCATGGCCAATGCTTTCGAGCCGCCGGTCTTTCCGCTGAACGAGGCGCAGGTGAAGGCGCTCGAGGATTATTCGGCGGCCAAGACCGAAAAGGCCTTTGCCGCGGCCCCCGGCGGACAGTTCTCCGCGCAGACGGGCTTCATCAGCGCCACGGTGGCGGCGCGCGAAGCGCTCAAGGCCTGCGACCAGAACGTGTCCGATTCGACCAAGCGCTGCATTCTGATCGACCTGAACGGCCAGCGCCTGCCCGATGCCGTGCAGATGGCGCAGCTTCTGCGGATCGATCCCGCACTTCTGGAGAAGCCGACACCGATTCCCGATCTGGTGCTCGACATCGACGCCTGGCGCGCTAAGCAGGGTTATGGCGACAAGCCCGAGCACAAGGCTTTCGCCATCAGCCTGAAAGGACCCTGGGGACGCTCCTGGGAGGGTGGCTCGCTCGAAGAGGCTGAAAAGGAAGCGCTGGCAAGCTGCAACCGCCATGAGCCGGCCAAGACCGCACCCTGCTTCATCCTGATGCGCGATGGTGCGACCGTCCCGGTCGAGCAGCTTCGCGCCAATCCCGATCTTTCCGTCGACGGACAAACGCCTCCCTGAACGTCTTACTCGCGGGGGCCGCGCCGGGCCTCAACCTTGTGGCGCCGTGATTAGGGTTTCACTAACCACTCTAGACGCTTAAGGTCGCTGCAGGCGTAAGTGACGGCCGCTGGCACCCGACTTGCAACCGGCTGCAATATCGGGGGACAGGAGGTCGCTGACGTCGCTGCAAGGCGACGGTTGTGCCGAAATGGTTAAGGAAGCCGGCTGGTGATGAAATTGGAACGAAGTTCGGTTGACGTGGGTCAATGGACCGCTTCGGGTATTTCCGACCGGCCGGTGCCTGAAAAGGGGACTGAATTGACGACGCAAGACGCGGCCCAGCGGCCGCGCGGGGCCATCATCCTGGCCGGATCGCACGGCGCCATAGCACTCGCCCGGGTCCTGGCCCGCCAGAAGCTGGATGTCTGGTTCGTGACGAATTACACGCCCCTGCCGCGTTTCTCGCGCGCCGTGGCGCAGTCGCGCAGCTGGCCCGGTGCCGAGAATCCGGGCGCCATCGAAGCGCTCGAGGAACTCGTGCGGCGTGAGAAGCTCGACGGTTATCTCCTCATTCCGGCCGCCGATGCCGATGTAAAATTCGCCGCCCAGGAGCATGAGCGCCTGTCGCGCCATCTCACTGTGCTGCTGCCCGACTGGTCGAGCCTGCAATGGGCGGTCGACAAGGCGCTGACCTACCAGCGCGCCGCCGAGCTCGGCATCGCGGTGCCCGAGGTCTATCCCATCCGCTCCTCCGAGGATGCTGCCCTGATGCCCATGCGGTTTCCGGTCGCCCTCAAGCCCGCGATGCGTATCGCGCTCAACCGCTTCACGCGCGACAAGGTCTGGCGCGCCGACGATCGCGAGAGCTTCATCCGTCTTTATGATGAAGCGGCGCGCCTCGTCGGAGCGGATTGCGTCGTCGTCCAGGAGCTCGTGCCCGGCGACGGCGAATGCCAGCTCTCCTATGCGAGTCTGTGGTGGCAGGGCCGGCCGGTCACCTCATTCGTGGCACAGCGCACCCGCCAATATCCGATCGATTTTAGCTATACGTCGACTTTCGTCGAAACCATCGATTCGGACGATGTGCGCCAGGCGGCCGAGACCTTCCTTGCATCCATCGGCCATCACGGCCTGTGCGAGATCGAGTTCAAACGCGATCCGCGCAACGGCGTGCTGAAGATCCTCGACGTCAATCCGCGGCCATGGTCGTGGTTCGGCCTCGCCGATGCGGCCGGCATCGATTTCGGCGCGGCGATCGTGACGCTCGCCAGTGGCCAGAAGCCGCCATCGATGCAAGCCCGCACCGGCGTGGGCTGGATGTTCAGCCTCAGGGACCAGGTCGCCGCAGTCCAGTTGGCGCTCGCCGGACGGCTCAATTTCGGAAGCTGGCTCGCATCGCTCACCCGCACGCGCACCTTCGCGAGCTTCTCGCTCAGCGATCCGATGCCCGGCATCGTCGAGATGCCGCTGACTGTCTGGCGCGTGATCGCGCGCAATCTGAGCGGTCGCCGCTAGATTACAATTACTCTACGTCGCTTAGGCCTGAGTGAGCTGTTAATATTTGCGCGGCTAAAGCTGCTGGAGCATCACGGATTTTCGTGACACTCTCCGGTGGATCATGCCTCCGCAAAACAAGAAACTGTTCGATAGTGCAACACCCGGTAGCCGACTCAAAGACGACGCCTTTCGTGTCGAGATCGACTCGATTGCGGACCATGAGTGGGACAGGATCGCCAGCGCCTTCGCCGACATCCATCACGAGCAGACCGCGTGTTATGCCGGCCTCCATTGGAAGGGCCGTGACAGTCACCTTCTTCTCTCGCGCGACGGCATGCCGGTCGCCGGCGCGCGCGTCGCATTGGTCAAGCTGCCGCTGATCGACAGGGGGCTCGCTTATCTTCGCTTCGGGCCGTTCTGGCGGCGGCGCGATCAGGCGGCCGATCCCGAAATCTACCGCGCTATGATTCGGGCGCTGGTCGAGGAATATTGCGGCAGGCGCGGCCATTGCCTGAGCGTCCTGGCGCGGCCGCATCCGGATTACCACGCGTTGGAAGGCGGCTGGTTGCGTGACATGGGCTTCGCCAAACGGCGCGATTATGAGGACCCGGAGCGTTATCTCGTCAATACGGCGCTCGATGCAAATGCCCAGAGCAAGAGCCTGGCGCAGAAATGGCGCTACAATCTGCGCCAGGCGGTCGCCAATTCACTCGATATCCGCCTGAGCGAGGATCCGGCGGAAGCGCAAGCCTTTCAGGCGCTGTATGCCGCCATGATGGAGCGCAAGGAATTCTCCAGCACGACACCGGTGCATCTGACCGGGCAGCTGATCGCCCGGCTGCCGGAGAATCTGAAGCCGAAGCTCTTCGTCGCCTATCATGAAAAGAAGCTGGTGGTCGGCGCCACCGTCGGGGTGTTCGGCGATACGGCCTATTACATGTTCGGCGCGTCGTCGGCCGAGGCGCTGCCGCTCAAGGCCGGCTATGCGCTGCATTGGCATATCGTCCAGTGGCTCAACGCGCAGGGGATCGGCTGGTACGATCTGGGCGGCGCATCGCACGAGCCGGGCTTGCGCCAGTTCAAGAAGGGTTTCGTCGGCAAGGCGGGCAAGATCCTCGCCATGGAAGGCGAATATGACCGCTGGACATCGACGCTCGGCCGGATGTCGGCGGATATCATCTTCGAAGCGCGCCATCTCCGCCGCCGCATCCGTCACGGCGTGAAGTTCGGAAAGGCTTCAGGCGAAACGAACTGATCTCGGCATCTACCGTGGCTCAGTATCGCCTTTGTCCTTCTCCTGGACGGCGTAGCGCCAGGTTTCCCATTTGACCCGCGCGATCTTGTAGGCGTCGATGATGGACAGCGCATAGATGAAGAAGCCACCGGCATAGCGGCCGATGAAGCTCGCCTGATCGGGGGCCACCTTCGAGGTCGCCCAGCCGATGATGATCATGAAAAACAGGAATTGCAGGCCGCGGGCGGGGACGCCCGAGAAGACGTGGCCCGAGCCCGGCAGCGCGATGGCGAGCGCCAGTATGGCATAAGGGTTGAGCGGCTTTTGCGGCGTATCGGTCATGATGGGCTGGACCATTCGAGGATGGATTTCCGGAGCGAGAGGAGATGGTCGAGCAGGTCGCGCACCAGATCGGGATCGAGCGTGACCTCACCGAATTCGGCCTGGCGGAAGACGCCATACCGCACGCGGTCGGCCTCGGCGAGCTGCCAGACGAGGCGGCAGCCCTTGGGCGTGATCAGGAGCTCCTTGGCCATGGGAGCCTGGAATATGCCGAGATGCGGGGCCACGACATGGTAGGGCAGCACATGCTCGGGGTCATCGGTGCGCACCACGGCATATAGCGGCAAGTCGGGCAGCCCTTCGAGCGTCACCGGCAAATGGTCGAAATTGGAGAAGGTCGTGGGGCCGGCCGCCCGCATCATGAGATCGAAGGTGGCGGTGAGCGGCAAGGGCTCGGCGATCGTCGCCAGCAGCCAGATCGAGGGCAGCTTGCGGATGGCGAGCGTGTCGACCACCGGGTGGAGCCTGACCCCGTGGCCCTGATATTTGCCGACGAGCTGCGGATAGCCGGGGAGGCCTTCGCCTTCGTAGCGCGCGTCCGCGAGGAGGGGCTTTACTCTGGCGAAGAAATCGTCGGGCGCCTGGCGCTTCTTGCGCAGAGCCGCCATGAGCTTCAGCGCGAAGCGGATGGCGAGTCCGATCGCGGCGGCGATGCCCAGTATGGTGATGATGGTTTGCAGCATTGAATGATTATGGCCCGCCGAAGCGGCGGGCCATAGAGAGTGATTGCATCACCTCGCTCAATAGCCTTTCGGCTTCGGCCAGGGCATCGTGAACTGGTCGCCGCGCCGCACATAGCGGTAGCGGTAGAAGTGGAACCAGATCGACACGATGACGTAGAAGATCACCATCGCGATCAACTGCGAGCCATAGCCGAGGAAGATTGCGAAGAAGGTGATGGCGCAGAGAAGGAACAGGCAGATCGCCGGGATCGGGTGGAACGGATGGGTATATCCGCGCCGGATCGTGCCCAGCGGCCATTTGTTGCGGAACATCACGATGTTGATGCTCATGAAGGTGTATTGCAGCACGCCCGACAGGATCGAGAAGGTGATCGCCTGATTGATGTCGGCAATGAAGGCGAAGGCCAGCGCGATCGGCAGCAGGAAGAGAATGGACCTGTAAGGCGTCCGGTATTTGGGATGGACCGCCGAGAACCAGGTCGGCAGATAGCGGTCACGGCCGAGCGAGAACCAGGCCCGGGCCGCATCGTTGATGCAGCCATTGGCCGAGGCCACGGCGGCGAGGATCGTTCCGACGAACAGCAGGAATTCGAGGAACGGACTTCCCGTCATCTTGGCCGCGTCCCACAGGGGATAGACCGTGATGCCGAGATATTCCCATGGCAGGAGGCTCGCGCAGACATACCATGTCAGCGCCGCGGCGATCAGCAGTGTTATGATGCCGGCCATCGTGCCATAGGGCAAAGCGCGGGACGGGGAGCGCACTTCCTCGGCCGCCTGTGTCGTGCCTTCGATGCCTAGATAGTACCAGATGGCAAATTGGAAGGCGGCGATGACGCCGATCCAGCCATAAGGCAGCGCGTTCTGCGGCGTCACCAGCTCATTGAGCTTGAGCACGACACCCTGGCTCCACGGCTGCACCGAAAAGAACAGGACGACGATGGCGACATAGGCTATCGCGGTGATGATGAAGTTCACATTGAGCGTCATCAGCACGCCGCGATAATTGAGCCACGCTAAGACCACGATGACGAGTGCGATGAAGCTGTCGCCATGGAAACCTTCCGTCGCCGCGAAGGCGACGATGGTGTCGCGTGCGAGGATCGCATCCGAGACTTCCAGCATCGTATAGGCGAAGACCAGGAAGAGGGCGACATTGAAGGCCATGAGGGGCCCGACAATGTGCTTGGCCTGGGCATATTGACCGCCGGCCGCAGCGACCGTCGAGGTCACCTCGGAATCGATCATGGCGACGGAAGTGTAGAGAATACCTACGAACCAGCAGGTGATGAGGGCGGCAAGCGCGCCGCCCTTGTCGGCAGCGAAGTTCCAGCCAGTATATTCGCCGACGAGAACGATGCCGACGCCGAGCGCCCAGACATGGGCAGGACCGAGCACGCGCAGAAGCGATATGCGCTGTCCGTTGCCGGCGGCTTGGGTTGCGGTGGCTTGAGCTGCTTGTGACATGGCTGCCTCTCAAACCTTGTGCTTTTCGCTGACGGCTTCGATTTCCCCTTCGCGCGAGGAGGTCAATTGATCCTCGCTGTAGGTCGTATCCGTCTTGAACCAATCATAGAGCATCCACAGCGCAAGCGCGGCCGAGATAGCCCAGGCGATGTATGAGATTGTGAACCACATGGCGCGCTCCTATTTCCCGTCGCCGAATTTTTCGGCGATCACTTCGCGGTATTCCTTGTCGGAGGCCCAGAAGAGAAAGACGTAGTAGCCGATGAGGACTGCCGCCATGAGGACTAAGGTCAGCCAGTCGATATTGTAGTGGAAGCGGTTCTGGATGATGTCATGGGCGGTCGCCGGCGTGTAGCCGAGCTTCTCCCAGATCGACACCATGGTGGCGTTCTGGCCGAGCAATTCCCAGGTCGGGTTCTCGATCTTGTCGATCGCCTTGGCGGCGCCGGCGAGACCGAGTTGCAGCGGCAGCCACAAAGCGCCGAAGATCGCCAGGATCAGGAAGCCGACATCGACGAATTGCAGCGCCTTGTCTTGTTCGGGTGGTGTGTATTTTGCCATTTTGCCCTCCCTTACATCCGGCCTTGCTTGCGCATGGCGTCGAGATGTTTGATGTCGAGGCCGTAGATGAACTCCTTGTCCTCGGCATAGTGCTTCACCATGGCCGCGATGGCGGCGGTGTTGAAGACGAGGATGGCGGCGGCGCCGATCAGCACGACGATGCGAATGGTTGCGTCAGGAATATGCGGCCAGGTCATGAACAGGACGAAGAGGATGGCGATCCATAGGAGCGCTATGAGGAGCCAGGCACCGCGGCGATCGCTACGGTACATGGCCTCAATCCTCTGATTGAGGTCCGACATTTTTGTTTCCTTCCCATCGGGCGCTGCGTTTTCCCCGCAAGCCGCGCCGCCCCTTGTTAAGTTGCTTACGGGGCAATTTTATTTTCTCACAGGAAAATACGGCCCGGGGCCAAAGTCAAGACGGGAGAGGAGCTTTCCCACCACGTCCTGCGGTTGCGGCATTGCACAATACCGGCCGGGCAGAGTTCAAAAACAAGCAATTCCAATGGTTTGAAGCTGAACGGCAGATAAACGCGGCTCTCAGGCTCCATACAGGGGCAAAGGCGCATCCTCTGGCGACAATCACCACTCGCTCAGAGGAATCGTGCTTATGACTCGCCTTTTCGCCCGCAAGAATCTCCAGGTCACCCTTGGCCTCCTCGTGGCCATCGGCATTGCGGCGACCCGCACCGAGAAGCTTTTCGTCGAGATGCAGGCGAGCCTTCCGCATGAGACGGAGCGCATGATTTCGAGCCTCGGTCACAATCTGCCGGAGCCCTTCGACCCGGCCCGCGTGCCGCAGTCGGGCGGCATGGCCTCGCGCCTTCTCGCCGGCATCGGCGTGAATATCGTCAGGATCTGAGAGCCGCCACCGCCGGCTGGCGATAGGCGAGCGAAGCGGGGATGGCGGCGATCGCCGCCGCGGCGACCAGGAGCAGTAAAGCGAGCCCCAGGTCGCCGCCCTGGAACTCGACCGGCAGGACGACACCGTTCTGCCGGGTCAACTGGTCGGAGATGAGGCGCACCGCGGCCCAACCCACCAGGAAGCCGAGCCCGATGCCGGTTCCCATCAAGGCCAGAAGCTCGATCCACACGATGCCGAAGACGGCGCTCCTGGGCGCCCCGAAGGCGCGCAGCGCGCCGATCTGGCGGCGCCGTTGCGCCACATGGGCGATGGCGATGAGGGCGATGGCCGCGGCGACGAGCGCCTGCGCGGCGAGGGCGATGATGCTCATCACCTGGCGCGCATCGCCGAGCGTCGCATAGAGCCTGGTCAGCACTTCGCCGGGAAACACCGCCACGGTCTGATCACCGCGATATTCACCGCGGAGCTTATAGGCGTCGGCGATCGTTTTCGGTTTGACCAGGATGGCCGGCACGCCGGGCGGTTTTTCTTCCGCGTGAAGCCCATGGATCTCCCACACCGCCTCGATCGGCACGATGATGGCGCGGTCCCAGGCGGTGCCGGTTGGCATGAGCCGGCCCACGACCTGATAGGTGAACTCGGTATGGACATGACCGGCATCGCCCGCCGCGCCATGCATCGGCTCGAAGGACTGGCCGATCGTCAGATCCACGGCGCTGCCGATGACGGCGTCATGTTCGCCGGCCGGCGTGCCGCCTTCGGGGGCCGCGCCATTGTTCAAGGCGTTGATCAGATCAGGCGTCGAGCCGACGACCGGATAGGTCTTGAAGGAATCGCCGAAGCCGATCGGCGCCGCGAAGGTGACGCGGGGATCCTGTTTGAGCTTCGGCAGGACGTCGCCGGGAAGCAGCGGCAAGGGCGCCGGCTGCAGGAAGACGGAAGAAAGCACGAGCTGCGTCTCGCTGCCGGCGGCGCCGATGACGAGATCGAACTTGTCGGCGGCCCGGGCGCTGCCGAGGCGGAGCGCGCGTTCCTGCAGTGTGATGCCGACGCCGAGCGCCGAGGCGAGCGCCACCAGGAGGATGATGACGAGGGAGGCCGCCCACAGGCGTTTGAGATCGGCGAGGATGAAGCGGATCATGCCGCGAGCCCGGCAAAGGCCGCGTTGGCAAGGCGTCCGGCGCTGAGCGCCAGGCTGCGGTCCATGCGTTTGATGAGCCGCTCGTCATGCGACACGGCGATCAGGGTGGCGCCGCTTTCGCGCGCCAGCGACAGGAGCAGCTCCGCGACCTCGGCGCCATGGCCAGGATCGAGGCTCGCCGTCGGCTCATCGGCGATGAGCACTTTTGGCCGGCGCAGCAAGGCGCGCGCCACCGCGACACGCTGCATCTCGCCCCGCGACAGGGTGGCGGTCGACTGATTGGCGCGTTTGATGCCCACCCGTGCGAGCAGCGCATGGGCGTGATCGACGGTGTCGCGGCCGGCGGCGCGGCGCAGGCGTGCCGGCAGCAGCACATTGTCGAGCGCGGACAGGCCTTCGAAGAGATGGAAATCCTGCATCACGAGACCGACCGTCTCGGCGCGCCAGCGATCCCGCCGGGCTTCGGGAAGCGCCGCGATATCTTCCGCGCCCCACAACACGCGGCCCTGATCGGGCCGCGCCAGGCCGGTGATGATGTTGACGAGCGTCGTCTTGCCGGAGCCCGACGGGCCGGTGACGGCGACGCATTCCTCGGCCGCGATGGCGAGGCTGCGAATATCGAGCACGGGCGTTTCGAGTCCTGGATAGGACACCCGCACCTGGTCGAGGGTCAGCGCCAGCATCGCGCTCAGGCCAAACCGAATTGCGCGTGGCGCAGGCGTAAGAGGCTCACGAAGCCGGTCTCGGGATCGGTCCACGAGCCGTATTCGAGCGTGCCTTCTACATCGATCGGCGCATTGGCCTGCACGAAGGTCTGCTTCTCGTCGAGATAGACGACGACGATATTGTCCGGCCAGTCGGCATCCGACGAGCAGAAGGGGCAGAGCGCCATCGGGATTTCGGTGAACACGAAGAACTTCGCCTCCGCCTTGAGGGGAGGGGCCATGAAGCCGCGCATGGTGACGTTGGCGCCCGAGAGCGCCTTCACCTTCTCGGTGAATTTGAGCCCGAGCACGCTCTGCGCCTCATAGAGCTCATCGAAAGCGAGCTGCGTCGCGGCGCGGGCGGGCGAGTGAAACGCTACGAACGCAATGAGGCCAAGAAAGCCGCGCCGACTGAACGACTTCATACGAGGAATACCCTCGCCCCCAACGGGGGAGAGGGAGGGACCCATTGCGCAGCAATGGGAGGGTGAGGGGGAACCGACCGACATCATTTTCTTCAATCGTGACCAATCTTCTCCGCCGGTTCCCCCTCACCCTAACCCTCTCCCCCGTGGGGGGAGAGGGGATCCGATGGATCAATTGCCGAGCTGCTGCTTGCCGAGCGCGAAGACATCGGCGAGCACGCGATAGACGTCGCTCTCTTCCATATAACCCTTGAAGGCTTCCGAGCCCGGGCCCTGCGCCTGGAGCACGATGTCGTCCACGGCGTGGACGCCGCTGTCGCCGTCCTTGGGCAGGTTGCCGGTGCGCAGCACCGCGCCGGGCACGTCCTTATAGGCGGCGTTGGCGATGTAATGCTTGTTCTCGTCCTGGACCGCCGGCACGAAGGGGCCGTCGAGATGGGGGCGGAAGGTCTCGTAATAATCGGGGAAGTTGTTGGCGAACATCGCCAGCCGCTTCGTCACATCGACGCGGTCGGGATAGCCGTCGCCATTCTCGTCCTTGTAGTTGGGGTAGCCGGCCTTGTCATAGGTACCGACCTTTTCGCGCATGTCGGTGCCGGGCTTGTCGTCGTCGATCGTGCCGATGATCGAGAAGCCATGGGTGTGATCGCCGGTCGCGATGATGAGCGTGTCGGGATTCTTGGCGGCGAACTCACGCGCGATGCCCACCGCCTTGTCGAACTCGATCGTCTCGATGACGGCGCGGTCCCAGTCGAGCGGGTGAGACATCTTGTCGATCGAGGCGCCTTCGACCATCAGGAAGAAGCCTTCCGGATTCTTCGACAGCCGCTCAAGGGCGGTCTTGGTCATCTCGACCAGGCCCGGCTGATTGGGGAATTTCTCCACCGTGCCCTTCTTGAGAAATTCGCGGTCGAGCGTCGTGTCCATGTTGCCGGTGTGGAAGAGCCCGAGCAGGTTCGGCTGGTTCGACGCCGCGGCGGTCGCCAGCTCGGTCTTGTCGGTGGCGAGCGCATAGCCCGCATCCTTGAAGAGCTGGATATAGTCCTTGTCGTCCTTGCGCTTGGAGCCGGCGGTCGCCTGCGGCAGGAAATAGGCCGAGCCGCCGCCCAGGATGACGTCCGGCTTCACGCCGTAGAACATCTCGACGATATCGGCCTTGTCGGCGCGCCGGCGCGTATGGGAGACGACGGCGGCAGGGGTCGCGTCCTCGATCTCGGCGGTCGAGACGACGCCGATCGATTTCTTGGTCTGACGGCGCAGCGCCTCGGCGATGGTTTCGACGCGCGGATCATCGAGGGTCGCGGGCGTGCGATCGGCATAGACGCCGAGCGCGTTGACCGAGCCCTTGTGTCCGGTCATATAGGCCGACATCGAGTTGGCGCTGTCGACGGCGATCGAGTCGACCGACGAGGTGCCGATGAAAGCCATGCGGTCGAGCTCGTCCATATTGAGCCTGCCATTGGCTTTGCCCTCGGTGACGCCCTTCGACATGATACGGGCACCGGTGCGATGCGCGACGGAAAGGCCGTCGCCCAGGAGGAAGATGATGTTCTTGGCTTTCGGCGCGGCGGTCGTGCCATAGACGTCCCACACGACTTTCTTCGTGTCGCTGCCGGCGGTGGCCTCGATCGTGTAGCTGCCGGGCTCGGCGATGGTGACGCCGCGGATGATCACCGCCGAGGCGTCGGCCTTCTCTTCCTTCTCGGTGAAGACGGGTTCCTTGCCGAAGATGGCTTTGTAGTCCTGGCCGTTGACGGTGACCTTGACGTCCTCCGGCTTCACCACGCCGGCAAACTCCACTTTGAAATCGAAAGGCGAGCCGGCGAGGATGGTCGCACGGTCGATCGGATAGACCGTTGCCGCCATGGCGGCGCCGGTGAGGAAGGTCGTGGCCGCCAGCGTGGCGAGAAATCTGCGCATGCGCATGCTCCATGAGAGAGACTGGGACGTCCCTGGGCTAGGACCCGAACATGACAGCTTGATAAAGATCGGAGGTTGTAAACAGGACTGTGACTGGAGCCCTCAAGGGGTGACGGGCTTGATGCCGATCGCATAGAGACGGCAGGGCTGCCTGCCGCCGGGCGGATAGGGAGCGTCTTGCGATATGAAGTCCACCGCGCGCGCACATTGATAGAGCGCGTCCTGCTTCGTGTCCTCGGTATTGGACCAGGAGGCGGCGATGCAATAAGCTCCGCCGGGACCGATGGCGAAGGCTGTCTTGCCGATATGCAGATAGCTCTTTTCGTAAGCGACGCGCGCTTCACCTTCCAGGGAGAGTGGTTCCTTGCTCTCGGCAAGGCCGAAGGATTTCTGCCCGATCATCCGGCTTACCGCGTCGATCACATTTTGCCGCCAGATCGACGTCAGGTGATCGGCGTCGTCGGCGATGACCCAGCTTCTGCCCTTGCCGCGATAGCGTGGGCCGCAAAGCTTATCGACGTATTTTCGGGTCATGGTCTTGGTGCCGTCTATGACCTTGTCGTCGAGCTCCCCGTAGACATGCAGGATTGGAACCGATCTCGGCACCAGCATGGCTCCCGGACGGCTGATCCCGCAGACCGTCCCGACGATGATGATGCCCGACAGCTTGGTGTCGAGAACTTGCGCCACATAGCCACCTTCCGAATGGGCCCATATGTACAGGGGAAGGTCTGGATGAGATTTGCGCAGCTCGGCAATCGTGCGCCGCGTCTGCGCGGCCCGGAATTTGACGGCCTCGGTGAATGCCCGATAGTTTTCCGGCGCGATCCATCCGCAATATGACGGCGGGCGTTGCTCGTCGAAGCTCGACGGATAGATCACCAGGAAACCGCGCGCCTGAAAGAAGCGAAACCATGAGTCGACGAAAGCATCGACACCGTTGCCGGGCCCGCTGCACCCATGCAACGCCAGGACGATTCCCTTCAGTTTGGGATCCTTGGGCCAGAAGCGAACCGCGCCCCTGAGCGGCACGTCCGGCAGCGGCAGAGCCTTGTCGAACGAGGCCCCCATGAAAGGGGTGCTCCAGACGAATTTGTTGCCGCGGGCGAGAAGCTTGCAGGTCGCCGACTTGCCCCAGGATTTTGGTCTGAGAGCGGCACGGCATGTCTTGATGGCGTTTTTTTCCGCTTCGGCGGCGCTCCCATACCCGTAGCTGTTGCCCCACACGCCGCCGGGTCCGATGGCCATGGCCTTGTGGCGTTTGAGGCCGGGATATTCGGTGCGATAGATCACCTCGGCGTCGAGACCAGCTTGCGGATCGATGGCATAAGCGGGTGCTGACGCCAGCGCGAGGAGTTTGGCGCCCGCCACGACGATGACCAGCCGGATGAGCTGCCGTATCATGTGATGTCCCCGATCAACCGGGGTACATCCTGCGCGAGGCACTCGTTCCGGTCAATCGGCGCTCAGAAACGGATAGTCCGTATAGCCCTCCGCCCCGGGCGTGTAGAAGGTTGTGTCATTGGGCGCGTTCAGCGCTGCTTTGCCGGCGAAACGGGCGGGGAGGTCGGGATTGGCGATGAACAGGCGCCCGAAAGCCACCGCATCGGCTTCACCCTCCGCCACGACGTGCTCCGCCACCTCGTAGGTGAAATCCTGGTTGGCGATATAGATGCCGCCGAAGGCCTGTTTCACTTTCGGTCCAAGGCGCGGTTCGGCGAGCGACTCGCGCGCGATGATGAAAGCGAGGTTGCGCCGCCCGACCTCGCGCGCGACATAAGTGAAGGTCGCTTCCGGCGTCGTGTCGTCGATGTCGTGCGAGTTGCGCCTGAGATTGAGATGCAGGCCGACGCGGTCGGCGCCCCAGACCGAGATCGCCGCATCGGTCGCCTCGAGCATCAGGCGGGCCCGGTTCTCGATAGGGCCGCCATAGTCGTCGTCGCGCTTGTTGGTCTTGTCCTGCAGGAACTGGTCGAGCAGATAGCCATTGGCGCCATGAAGCTCGACACCGTCGAAGCCGGCCCTTTGGGCGTTCTCCGCGCCCTTGCGATAGGCGGCGATGACATCGGCGATCTCATGGCGCTCGAGCGCGCGCGGTGTCACATAGGGACGCTTCGGCCGCACCAGGCTGACGGTTCCCGCCGGCTGGATGGCGCTCGGCGCCACCGGAAGGGCGCCATCGAGGAAGATGGGATCGGAGATGCGCCCGACATGCCAGAGCTGCAGGAAGATACGACCGCCGGCCTCATGGACGGCCTTGGTCACGAGCCGCCAGGCGTCCGTCTGCTCTTTCGACCAGATGCCCGGCGTGTCGGCATAACCGACGCCCATGGGCGTCACGCTGGTCGCCTCGCTGAGAATGAGGCCGGCGGAAGCACGCTGCGCGTAATATTGGGCCATCAGCGGATTGGGAATGCGCGCCGACCCGGCCCGGCTGCGGGTCAGGGGCGCCATCAGGATGCGGTTCGGCAGGGTCAGCGGACCGAGTTTGAGCGGATCGAAAAGTCCAGGCATTTCATGATCTTCGCTTTTATGGGGCGGGAAGCCCATATTTAAGCGCAGACACAGGCGTAATGTGAAGTGACGTTTGCGACAGGGCAGCCATTCTTCCGCCGCTTCTGTCGGCTTTTACCCGCCTCCGGAACTGGGGTAGTTAGATTCAACCCCCGAAAGCACTGATTCGACTGGAATACCGATGGCCAAGAATAATGGGAAAGACCTCTTTGATGCCGCCGAGTTGGCGCCCGAGCCTGCCAAGGCGCGCGCCGCGAAGCCGAAGAACGGCGAGGACAGCTATACCGCTGCCGATATCGAGGTGCTCGAGGGGCTCGAACCGGTGCGCCGCCGGCCTGGCATGTATATTGGCGGCACGGACGAGAAGGCTCTGCATCATCTCTTCGCCGAGGTGATCGACAACGCCATGGACGAGGCGGTGGCGGGCCACGCGTCCTGGATCGATGTCGACTACGACAAGGACGGCTGGCTGTCCGTCACCGACAATGGCCGCGGCATTCCGGTCGACCCGCATCCGAAGTTCAAGGACAAATCGGCCCTCGAAGTCATCATGACGACGCTGCATGCCGGCGGTAAATTCGACTCCAAGGTCTATGAGACCTCAGGCGGTCTGCACGGCGTCGGCGTCTCGGTGGTGAACGCGCTGTCGGAAGACCTCGTCGTCGAGGTGGCGAAGGGCCAGCAGCTCTATCGCCAGAGCTACAAGCGCGGCAAACCGGTGACCAAGCTCGAGAAGCTCGGCAAGGTGGCGAACCGGCGCGGTACCACTGTGCGCTTCCGGCCCGACCCGCAGATCTTCGGCAAGACGATCGAATTTTCAGGCGCCCGCCTGTTCCGCATGGCGCGCTCCAAGGCCTATCTCTTCGGCGGCGTCGAGATCCGCTGGTCCTGCGATCCGTCCCATATCAAGGACAAGGAGACGCCGGAAAAGGCCACGCTGCATTTTCCCGGCGGCCTCAAGGACTTCCTCGAGGAACGCCTCGAAGGCAATACCCGTGTCGTCGACGACATCTTCGCCGGCAAGGTGACGAAACCCGGTGGCCATGGTTCGGTCGAATGGGCGGTGGCGTGGTTCGGCGGCGATGACGGCTTCATCTCGTCCTATTGCAACACCATCCCGACACCCGATGGTGGCACCCATGAGCAGGGCCTGCGCGCCGCTTTGCTGCGCTCGCTCAAGAATTATGCCGAGCTCGCCGGCAACAAGCGCGCTGGTGCTGTGACCGGCGACGACGTCATGGCGTCGTCCGGCGCGTTGCTCTCGGTCTTCATCCGTGAGCCCGAATTCCAGGGCCAGACCAAGGACCGGCTCGCCACCCAGGAAGCGGCGCGCATCGTCGAGGCCGCGGTGCGCGATCATTTCGACCACTGGCTCACCGGCCATCCGGCCCAGGCCGACAAGCTGCTGAACTGGATCGCCGACCGCGCCGAGGAGCGCCTGCGCCGGCGCCAGGAAAAAGAAGTCGGCCGCAAGACGGCTTTGCGCAAGCTGCGCCTTCCGGGCAAGCTCGCCGACTGCTCATCGACGGCCGCCGATGGCTCCGAGCTGTTCATCGTCGAGGGCGACTCGGCCGGCGGCTCCGCCAAGCAGGCGCGCAACCGCGCCACGCAAGCCGTGCTGCCCTTGCGCGGAAAGATCCTCAACGTGGCAAGCGCCGGCAAGGACAAGCTCGCCCAGAACCAGCAGCTCTCCGACCTGATGCAGGCTTTGGGCTGCGGCACGGGGGCGAGCTATCGCGAGGATGATCTGCGCTACGACAAGGTGATCATCATGACCGACGCCGATGTCGACGGCGCCCATATCGCCTCGCTGCTGATCACCTTCTTTTACCGCCAGATGCCGCAGCTGATCGATGAGGGCCATCTCTATCTGGGCGTGCCGCCGCTCTACAAGCTGGCGCAAGGGTCGAAGACCGCTTATGCGCGCAACGATCAGCACAAGGACGAATTGCTGAAGGGCGATTTCTCCGGCCGCGGCAAGGTCGAGATCTCCCGCTTCAAAGGCCTGGGCGAGATGCTGCCCAGCCAGTTGAAGGAGACGACGATGGACCCGAACAAGCGCGCGCTGCTCCGGGTCAATATCCTGGGCGACGAGAAGGCGACGACCGCCAAGGTGGTCGAGCAGCTGATGGGCAACAAGCCGGAGGAGCGCTTCAAGTTCATCTCCGGCCGCGCCGAATTCGTCACCGACGAGGGGCTGGATATCTGAGCCGGCTGTCAGTCCCGGCGAATCCAGCTATATAGAACAGAGATGGGAGCCCTGCTGGAACCTCAACGAGGTTCCGGCGGTTAATCTGTATCGGCAGACGATGCCGGTGAGGAGCTGCCCATGACCAGACCGCATCCGATTCCCGAAGACCGTATTCGTGAGCGCGCGTACCGCCTCTGGCTCGAGGAGGGCCAGCCGCAAGGAAAATCCACCGAGCATTGGGAGAAGGCGCGCGAGCTGCTGGCACTCGAAACCGATCCCGAAGAGGGCAAGGCAGGCGTCGGGGAGGGCTACAATAATCCCGGGCCCTGGGGCGAGCCGGTGGAGGAGGCGAGTATCCTCGAGAATCAGGGCGAGTTCCCGATGACGACCGACCAGGGTGATCAGAAGATCCCCAAGAAGCATCGTCCGAGCTTGAGCCGCAAACCGGCCAGGCGCCGCGCCATGTAGCGGTGAGATCCGATGCCTTCGACCGCGATCAGCCGCATCGAATTCGACCCGGAGACCGGCGCGCTCGATATCTGGTTTCGCGAGTCAGGGCGGCGCTATCGTTACTATGATGTGCCGGCGCGGGCCTATGAGGCCTTCCGCAAGGCGACGTCGAAGGGCCGTTTTTTCAACAGCCATATCCGCGACCGTTACGACTTCGCGCATATTTCGGTGGAGGGGTCGAGACGTCACGCGGCGTGAGCCTACGGCGCGCCGAGGATTGTTCCGGTACGGGAATCGATCCGTACCTTCCGAATAACGGCGGTCGTCGGTCTAATCCTGAACAGGCCGCCGCAGTCGAGGCCGCAGAGGTCGCGCCCCAGGCTGGAAGGAAGGGGTGCTTTGACGGGCTTGATTGCCAGACGTGGTGCGTGGGAGATCGGCGGATCAGGATCTTTACTCGTGAAAAGGACCAGGGCCAGCCCACCAACGACCAGGCTTATCACGATCATATGAAGGGGCTTCATCGCGTCTCCCCAAAACGAACGAAGGCGGTTCGCCGTAGAACCGCCCCCGTCTCGCCGTCCGTCAGCTGTGAACTACTTCACGAACCTTCGGATTTCTATGTCGGCCCGCGAGATGCCGATGTCGCGCAGCAGGTGATCATCGAGGTCCCGCAGGCGCCGTCTGGCATCACGCTGCGCCAAATGGATACGCACACGCGTGAACAGTCCGGGCGGTGCAAGAAGAATGCCGCGGGCGGTGTCGAGGGTCATTTGAGTGGCCTCCTGAAGCACTTGGAACTCAGTGATGGGGGTTCTAGCAGGGGCTGGCGCAACCCACCCTGAACGGGTCGTTCATCTGCCGTTTAACTTGCGGATTTGGGGATGGCGGGCGCCTGAGACTTTCAAGCTCGGGCCTGGACGGCTAAACTGAGCGCCATGGCAGATTCGCAGGAAATGCTCCTCATCGTGCACGACCGCGATGAGATGGACGACCGGGCCTCAGCCTGGGCGAAACGCCAGGGTTATGTCCTGAATTGGGTCTGCCCGGCGGCTGGCGAAAAACTCCCGGAGCTCGACGAACGGACGGCGGGCGTCATTGTCTATGGCGGTGCCCAGGATGTCGACCAGCAGGACAGGTTCCCTTACCTGAAAGACGAGATGCGCCTCCTCGACCAGGCGTTGAAGCGCGAGACGCCGGTGCTGGGCCTTTGCCTCGGCGGCCAGCTGCTCGCCCATACGCTGGGCGAGACCGTCACCGGACATCCGGGCGGCCAGGCCGAATATGGCTATTACGACCTTGTGCCGACCGATGCGGGCAAGGCGCTCTTCGGGGCGGGCATGAAGGTTCTGCAGTCGCATTGGCATGGCTGGTACGGCACACCCAAGGGTGCGGTGAAGCTCGCTGGCACGGCCGATTTCCCCGAGCAGGCCTTCCGCTATGGCCCGACCGCTTACGGCTTTCAGTTCCATCCAGAGACGAGCCGCCATGGTCTGTCGCGCTGGATCGGCCGCCGGCCGGCGAACAAGCAGACCATGAAGGGAGCGCATCCCCCCGATCGCCAGCTCGCGGATAATCTCCTCTATGACAAGGTGCTCGGCGACTGGTTCCACCAATTCCTCGACGGCTGGATGAGCGGACGGCAAATGAAATACGAGGCGGCAGAATGACGATTGCCACCATACTTCCCGCGGTAGACACGCGATCCCTCGTCCTGCGCGAGATCGAAGCCGGCGACTGGAAGGCTTTGGCGCATTTCATGACGCAGAGCGCCTATCAGCGCCACATCGCCATGCGCCTGCGCAACGAGGACGACGTCAAGAATTTCGTCACCCGCCAGGTGGCGCGCCAGGGCGACGAGCGCCGGCATGTCTTCCATCTGGCGGCCGAGGACAAATCGCGCGGCTTGGCGGTCGGCGACGGTTTCATCATTCTGGGCCGCGGCGGGCTCGCCGAGATCGGCTGGGGCGTGGCGCCGGCTCTCTGGGGCAAGGGCTACGGCACCGAGATCGGCCGTGCGCTGGTCGGCCTTGCGGTCGAACGCGTCGGGGCGGCGAGGGTGTGGGCCAAGGTGATGGCGTCCAATACCGCATCCTTGAAGCTCGCCCGTCGTATAGGTCTCAAGCATGAGCGCTCGCATCCGGACTATCCGGCGGGCCATGGGCGCTTCGAAGCAGTTGAATTCTTCGCCATGGCGGCGGAAGATTATTTCGACGCTGCTTATTAAGCTTATTAAATAACACTAAGAGCGGTCTTATGGCTTCGACGCCCCCGATCTGCGATTTCGGCTGGAAGGCGCGCGACTTCCGCCTGCCGGCGACCGACGGGCGGATTTATGGCCTTGGCGATCTGCGCGGTGAGAAGGGGACTGTGCTCGTCTTCATCTGCAATCATTGTCCTTACGTGATTGCGATCACCGCCAGACTGGTGCGCGACGCCAAGGATCTGCAGAAGGCGGGTTTCGGCGTGGCGGCGATCTGCTCCAACGATGCGGCTGAGTATCCGGAAGATTCCTTCGCCAATATGAAGCTCTTCGCCGCCAAGAACGGCTTTCCGTTTCCCTATCTCCATGATGAAAGCCAGAAGGTGGCGCGGGACTATGGCGCCGTCTGCACGCCCGATTTCTTCGGCTTTGACGGCCGGGACGGGCTGCAATATCGCGGCAGGCTCGATGAATCGCGCAAGGAGGCGGTGCCGGGCGCCAGGCGCGATCTTTATGAAGCGATGATGGAGGTCGCCCGGACGGGTGAGGGGCCGCGCGACCAGATTTCCGCAATGGGCTGCTCCATCAAGTGGAAACCCGGCAACTGGTAGCTATTTCCGGTTCGACGGCTTTTTGAGCGGCGCCGTGGCGATGGCGAATAGGTCCTCGGTTTCAGGGATCCGGTCATAACGCACGCCCGGGAAGATGATGATCTTGGCGGGGCCGTGCGCAACCGAAGCATGAAACAGCGCCTCGTGGGCAGCGCGCTTCGGGAACGGAATGACGACGGCGTTCATGGATGTCTCCCAACAATCATATGCATCGAACTTGGTGCAAGATTAGAGCCGCGTGGCAGAAGGAAGCCTGAATGGTGTCGTTAGCTGCCGTTCATTCCTGACGCGTACTCCCCCAGCACGTAACTCGGCATCAACGTCATTTCCGGCCATCTCAGCCTGAAATGACAAAAGGGAGAATAATCTCAAGCGCTTCGCGTGGCGGTGCGGAAACCCACATTAGCGCGTGATCAGGAAAAGTGGATCCCGGTTTTCCGTCCGATCACGCGCTAAGCTTAAGATTCCGATCACGTTTATCACTTCAGGTCGAACCGACCTGAAGTGATCGTGATCTAGGAACGGGAGAGTACAAAAAGTGTTCCGGCTTTCCCTGTCCGGTTGGTTGTGAGAAAACTTCAAAGGCCATGAAGATCCGCAAGCGTCACCTGCCGCCGCTCAACGCCATCCGCGCCTTCGAGGCGGCGGCCCGGCATCTGCATCTCGGCAAGGCCGCCGAAGAGCTGTCGGTGACCCATGGCGCAGTCTCCAAGCAGATCGGCAATCTCGAGGACCATCTGGGCTTTCCGCTGTTCGAGCGCGCCGGCAACCGGCTGGTCCTGACCGAGCGCGGCCGCAAGCTGCTCGCCGCCTCGAACACCGCGTTGGATCAACTTGGCTATGCGATCGCCCGGCTCGACGGCGCCGCGGTCGAGGGCGAGCTGCGCCTCTCGGTTCCGCCGGCCTTTGGCGCCAACTGGCTGATTCCGAGATTGGCCCAGTTCCGCAAGCAGGCGCCGGCCTTGCGGCTGCAGCTCCTTGCCTCCGACCGGCCTGAAGACGCGCTCGATAAGGATGTCGATCTGGCGGTGCGGTTCGGCAAGCCGGTGTGGCGCGACTGCACGGTCCGGCTGCTCGCCCATGTCCGCTATTTCCCGGTCTGCAGCCCGAGCCTGCTCAACGAGCCGCCGGGACTGGCGACGCTGGGCGACCTCGCCTTTCACACACTGCTGCTCGACGATCCGGCGGGGGAGAACTGGAAACGCTGGCTCGATCATGCCGGCCTGCGCGATGCGGAGGCCCCCAACACCATCTATTTCGAGGACTTCGCCCATATCCTGGCGGCCGCCCGCGAAGGCCTGGGGCTCTGCCTCGGTGACATGATCACCACCGGCGCCGATCTGGCGGCCGGGCGGCTGGTGCGGCCTTTCGAGCAATCGGTCGAGGGGCTGGCCGCCTATTTTCTTATCGAGCCCTCGGTGACCTCGCCTGCGGCCCGGCTCTTCGCCGACTGGCTACAGGCCGAGATGGTGAGCTTTGTGAGGAATATTCACTGAGGGGGGAGGATTACTCTCTTGTTCCGAAGGACCGGCTGAACGAATGCTGGGCCAGAAAATAACGGAGACAGGCATGACCCAGAACAACACACCCTTGCGCGCCCGCAAAGAAGGCGGCGGCACGCCGTTGATGACCGACTGGTATCTGAAGTCGGAGACCGGTCCCCTCAAGGACGTCCTTTTAGGCCCGGCCGAAAGCTTCCGCTGGATGGGCCTCGAAAATGCCCAATGGTCGTCGCTGGTGCGCGACACGTTGCGGAAGGGCTACAAGTTCGACAAGCAGGCCGCCATGCGCCAGCACCGCGAGATGATCGACGCCTATGAGTCGGCCGGTGTCACCTGCCATTTCCTGCCCGTCGACATGACCAATCCCTATCAGGTCTATGCGCGCGATTCCTCTTTCATGTCGCCCTACGGCGCCGTTGTCTGCCAGCTCGCCAATCCGCGCCGGCGCGGCGAATATGCGGCGGTGCTGCGTTTCTATCTCGAGCGCGGCATCCCGATCTACGACATGGTGAGCGCCGGCAATTTCGAAGGCGGCGACTTCAACATCATCAAGCCCGGTGTGGCGCTGGTCGGTTATACTGATCACCGCTCCGAGGAAGTGGCAGCCCGCCAGGTCTCGGAATGGTTCCTTAAAGAGGGCTGGGAGATCAAATACGCCCCGATCGACCAGTTCTATGTCCATATCGATCTGATGGTGTGCATGCTCAACGAGCATTGCGCCGCCGTCTGCCTCGAGACGACCGAGGACGACATCGTCCAGTGGCTCAAATCGAAGAAGATCGAGATCATCCCGGCGAGCTTCAAGGAAACCATGGCGCTCGGCTGCAACGTGGTGGCGCTGGGTAATGACCGGGTGCTGTCGACGGCAGGCGCAACCGAGCTCAACGGCAAGATGCGCGCCGCGGGCTTCACGGTCTATGATCCCGACATGACCATGTTCACCCAGGCCGGCGGTGGCGTCCACTGCATGTGCCAGCCGCTGCGCCGGGAAGCTGCATGATCGCTTCGGATGCAATTCCGGGTTAATTCGCAATCAGTTAGATAATTCTTGACTGAATTAGTCGGATACCATTAGTTAACAGCCGCCGGACGGGAGTCCGGCGGCCAGCAAACGACCTCTCAACGTCCAGTAGCCAGCATTTTCAAGGGTACAGGGGAGAGGGGTCTCATGGGACATTCCGCATATCTGCGGCTTTGGCTGTTGGCGACAGCCGCGAGTTTCGCATTGACGGTTCCGGCGCAAGGCCAGGAACAGCCGCAGCAGCAAGCTGCCCAGGAAGCCGGCGACAGTGGCGGTCTTCTGGATCTGATCACGGTCGTTGCCTCCAAATTCGACGAGGAAGTGATCAACTCACTGACTTCCACCAGCGTCGTCGGTGGCGAACGCCTCCAGCAGAAGCAGGCCTCCGACATCAGGCAGGTGCTCACCGGCGTGCCAGGCGTCTCGACCGCCGGCACTCAGGACCGCACCGGCCTCGGCACCAGCATCAACATCCGCGGCCTCCAGGATTTCGGCCGCGTCGCCATGATCACCGACGGCGCCCGCAACAATTTCGCCCGCAACGATCATGGCAGCGCCAGCTCCATGTGGATCGAGCCGGAACTGCTCAAGCAGGTGACGGTGGTCCGTGGACCGGTCGCCAATATCTACGGCTCGGGCGCCATTGGCGGCGTCGTCGTCTTCGAGACCAAGTCGGCCAGCGATTTCCTGCGCGAGGGCGAGCAGTTCGGCGGCTCGGTCAAGGGCGGCTATGAAACCAATGGTGACGGATTCCTCACCAGCGTGACCGGCGCCATCAAGCCGGTCGAGGCCTTCGACCTGCTCGGCAACTTCACCTATCGCGAACGCGATGATTACAAAGGCGGCGACGGCAATACCGTCGACGACTCGAATTACGAGGTCAATGCCGGGCTCGCCAAGAGCGTCATCCGCCCGGCCGACGGCCACGAGATCACGCTCGGCTGGATCGGAAACAACAATAATTGGCGCGAGCCTTCGACCTCGATGCCGCAGGAGACCGATCTCAAGGAGAACGTCTTCACCGGCAAGTACCGCTTCACGCCCGGCAATGACTGGATCGATCTCACCCTGAGCGGCTATGTCAACGATACGAAGATGGATCAGACCTCCTTACGGGACGGCGTACGCTGGAATCAGAATGGCGGCGGCTGGATTCCGGTGCCGAAAGGCAGTGAACGGAATTTCGACCTGACCACGACGGGCGTCGACGTCAACAACGTCTCGCGCTTCGATACCGGGGCGCTGAAGCACACATTCACGGTTGGCGGCGACTGGTTCGACGACGATGTGAATGTGGAAGATCCTCTGGGCGGCGCCTTCGTCTACAGCCCCTCCGGCAACCGCGAGGTGTGGGGCGCCTTCGTCCAGGACAAGCTCGAATATTCCAACTGGCTCGAAGTGATCGGCGGCCTGCGCTACGACTCCTACAAGCTCGAAAGCGACGACGGCGAGATCGAAAGCGATGACAACCGGCTGTCGCCGCGCATCACCGTGGGTGTGAAGCCCTTTGAGTCCACCGGGTTCAATGGGCTCCAGGTCTATGGCACCTATGCCGAGGGGTATCGCTCGCCGAGCGTCATCGAAACGCTGATGACCGGCATGCATCCCGCCGGCGTGTCCTTTCCGTTCCTGCCCAACCCCGATCTGACGCCGGAAACCGCGCATCTCTTCGAAGCGGGAATCAACTACAAGCGCGATGGCCTCTTCACACCGGAAGACGGCTTGCGCATCAAGGCGGCAGCGTTCCACAACACGATCAATGATTACATTGGCCTGACGTCGCTCTCGCCTTTTCCGCCCAATCCGGATCCGGGCTGCACCTTCGTGCCGGGCCCAGGCGTCATTCCCATCTGCTACCAGTACCAGAACTTTGACAAGGTCGTGCTCAAGGGCTTCGAATTCGAGGCGACATACGACAACGGCCGGTTCTTCGCGGGGCTCTCCGGCACCTATCTCGACAGCGTGAACAAGGAGGACGACAACGAACTCCTCACCGCGCCGCAGAGCAATGTCAGCGCCTTTTCGGGGGTGCGCTTCCTCGAGAGCCGGGCGGTCGTCGGCGGCGAGCTGCAATATTACTTCAAATCCAATCGCGAGCGGCTCAATGAGGATACGCCCGCTCCCGATGACGAGATCAAATACTCCATTTCCGACTATGCGCTGGTCAATGTCTTCGCCGGCTATGCGGTGACGGATGATTTTCGTCTCGATCTCAGGCTCGAAAACATCTTCGACCAGAAATACACCAACTACCTGAACGAGGCGGTGGGCGTCGGCGATTTCTACGAGCCCGGCTTCAACGCGAAGATTTCGGCCACCTACCGCTTCGGCGGCTGACAAGACCACACGGGGTCTCTCCCTTGGATGACCGCTCCTTATCCTTAAGGGGCGGTCATCTGCTTCTTGAGGGCCAGCTTGCTTTTATCCAGCGCCTGACGGACATCGGCCGCCTTCAGGCCGTTCTCGCCGGCCCGCGCCACCACCGTGTCATATTGCGCCTGGCACGCGGCGAAGCTCGCTTCCGCCGCCTCATTCTTGTCGGACATCACTTGCCGTTGCGCCTTGTAGGCGGCGGCCGCGCATTGCTGCCAGGACTTGATCGCCTGGGTGATTTGCGGCGGCAGTGCCTGCTTTGCTAGGAGTGGGTCGGACAGCAGAGCAAACGCCAGAACCGACAGGCTGAATCGCAATGAATTTCGTGATCGCATGCAAGCATATTAGCGGCCGAACCTGCCGTGTCCATGCCGCGCCATGAGTTTCTCGGTCGACATTATCGGCGCCGGGCCTGCCGGGCTGATGGCGGCGGAAGTCCTTTCCGAGGGCGGCGCGACCGTGCGCATCATCGATCACATGGCATCGCCGGCGCGCAAGTTTCTGATGGCGGGCAGGGGCGGTCTCAATCTCACCCACTCCGAGCCGCTCGATCGTTTTCTCGATCGTTACGGTGAGGCGCGCGGTTTTCTCGAGCCCGCCATCCGCGCATTTCCGCCCGAGGCGCTGATCGCCTGGTGCAACTGCCTCGGCATCGAGACTTTCGTCGGCTCATCGGGACGCGTCTTCCCGAAGACGATGAAGGCCTCGCCGCTGCTGCGCGCCTGGCTGAGGCGGCTCGATGGCCTGGGTGTGAAGCTCGAGCTCAAGACCGAATGGACAGGCGACAAAGAAGCCGATGCGATGATCCTCGCCATGGGTGGCGCCAGCTGGCCGCGCCTTGGCTCGGACGCCGGCTGGGCCGCGATCCTGCGCCAGCGCGGCATCGAGGTGAAGGAACTCATCCCGGCCAATTGCGGCGTCACGATCGACTGGTCTGACTTCTTCATGGAGCGTTTCGCGGGTGAGCCGTTGAAGCGTATCGCGATGACCGTCGGCGGGCGAACGGTGCGCGGCGAAGCGGTCGTCACGCGGCGCGGTCTCGAAGGCGGTGTCGTCTATGCGCTCGGGCCGCACCTGCGCGCGACCAACGAGCTTGCCCTCGACCTCAGACCTGATTTGAGCGTCGCGGACCTGGAGGCGAGGCTGGCGCGTCCGAAGGGGAAAGCGTCGCAGAGCAATTTCCTGCGCAAGGCTGCGGGGCTCTCACCTGTCGCGATCGCGCTTTTGCGTGAGGTCGGGGCGCCCATGACCGCGGCCGGACTCAAATCGCTCAACCTGACCGTCACCGGTACCGACACGCTGGCGCGCGCCATCTCCTCGGCGGGCGGTGTGGCTCTTGGAGAGGTCGACCGGCAATTCGAGCTCAGGCGCTGGCCGGGCGTATTTGCGGTGGGCGAGATGCTGGACTGGGAGGCGCCGACCGGCGGCTATCTGCTGCAAGCCTGTTTTTCGACCGCGGTCACCGCCGCGAGGGCCTGCCTGGCGCGGTTTCAGGCTGCCCCGGGCCGGCCACAATCGGTTCCTAGGTAAGGGCAGCACTTCATGAGGAGATACGGCATGAATCGGACAGTTTTGGCGAAATGTGTGGGTGCCGCTCTGGCGCTTGCCGTGACGGCGGGTTTTGCCGGAACCGCTTCCGCGGGACCGCGCGGCTATTGCGACAGCTATGCGCGTGACGTCGCGCACCGCAAGACCAATGGCGGCGCCGATGTGCTCGTCGGCACGATCGGCGGCGCGGTGGCCGGCGGCATTCTGGGTGGCATCATCGATAACGGCAAGGGTGCCGGCCGTGGCGCCATCATCGGCGGTGTCGGCGGCACGCTGCTGGGCGCCGGTGTCACCAGCGACCGTTATCGCCGTGCTTATGACAATGCCTTCGCCCGCTGCATGGACAATTACGAAGGCCAGCGCAGCAACTATCAGTCGGCTGGCGATTTCGAGCCGGGCAGCCGCTCGTGGGCGCGCGCCTGCTCGCGCAAATATCGCTCCTTCAATCCCGATACCGGCAAATACAAAGCGAGCTCGGGCCAGTGGCGCACCTGCCGCCTCTGATCAATTCGCCAGAAATCAAAAAAGGCCGGAGATTTCTCCGGCCTTTTTTGTTGTTCTGTCGGCGGATCACGCCGCTTCGTCGCCAGCCCGCTGGCGCACGATGATCGAGGCGCCGGGGCGCGCCCGGTTGAACAGGTCGATCACGTCCTGGTTGACGAGACGCACGCAGCCCGATGAAACGGCCTTGCCGATGCTCGACGCATCCTGGGTGCCATGCAGGCGATAGAGCGTGTCCTGGCCGTTCTGGAAGATATAGAGGGCGCGGGCGCCGAGCGGATTGTCGAGACCCGGCTCCATGCCATTGCGGTATTTCTCGAGCTCAGGCTGCCGGTCGATCATTTCGGAGGGCGGCGTCCAGCGCGGCCAGGCGCGCTTGTACTGGATGCGGCCGCGGCCGCCCCAGGTGAAGCCGTCGCGGCCGATGCCGACGCCGTAGCGCATCGCCTGGCCGTTCTCGAGAACGAGATAGAGATAGCGGTTGGGCGTATCGACGATGATCGTGCCGGGGATCTCAGCGGTCGGGAAGTCGACCTGCCGGCGGCGGTATTTCGGCTTGAGCTTCTTCAGATCTACGGCCGGAATCGGAAACTGCTCATCGGGCAGCGCGCCATAGTTCGCCCTGAAGACGGAAGGATCGGAACCGGTCGGGTCGGCGGTGATGCCTTCAGTTTCGCCCTGGACGCAGGCGCTGAGCCCCGCACCGATGCCGCTGAGAAGAAATAAACGCCGGGTGATCGGCATGACAAACAATCCTTAATTCAAGTGAAAGAGACCGCGACGCCATCGCCACGGCTGATTGGTGATCCTGGAAGGAAGATCAGGCCGCGCGCGGTGGCGGTGTCGGGACCCCGATTTCCGCGCTGGGCGGCGGTATCGAGGCGAGGGCGTGGCGCAAGTCGCAGGCGATGAAGCCGGGCTTGAAGCTGGCGCTGTCGATTTCAATGGGCGCCAGCTTGATGCTGGCGCAGCGGGCCGGCAGATGGCTCTGAGTTCCCGCCGTCCTGAATGCGGCGCCGACAGTGGTCTGCTCGGCAGGATCGATCGGCGTGAAGGCGTGATTCAACCGCGCTGTCGGCCCCAGGAGCTGACACACGACAAGCGCCGTCATACACAGGAACACAATGGCAACCGTGACGCGGCGCAAGGAAAAGTTGAATACGCGATTCATTTCGGGGTTCTTTTACCCGGTTTCGTCCCCGCGCCAAGCTCACGACGGCGTGAATCGAGACGTTAAGTCGGCGACTGTTGCGCGAAGGTCACAGTCTGGTTTGATTAGCGCGCATCCCGGCGAAGTGGAACACTTCGCCGATAAGAAATTGTGGTGGAGCAAATCCTTTTCGCCAAAGTCTTCAACTTTGGCGGGATTTGCTTTACGCCATCTCCATGCAATAGCTCGCTCTTTCAGCAAGGGAGCCCTTCGTGTCCCGCATACCGCAGACGCCCATCGTCGAGCTTTTGCCCTCGACGGTGCCCTTTGTCGGCCCGGAAGCGCTGGAACGCCAGCGCGGCGTAGCCTTCAAGGCGAGGCTTGGCGCCAATGAAAGCGGCTTCGGCCCGGCGCCCAGCGTGGTCGCGGTGATCGCCGCGGCAGCAAATGACGTATGGAAATATTGCGACCCCGAGAATTACGATCTCAAACAGGCGCTCGCCCGCCATCACGGTGTGAAACCGGAGAATATCGCGGTGGGCGAGGGGATCGATGCGCTGTTCGGCTATGCGGTCAGGATGTTCGTGGCGCCCGGCATTTCGGTGGCGACCTCGCTCGGCGCCTACCCGACCTTCAACTTCCATGTGAATGGCTATGGCGGCAGGCTGGTGACGACGCCTTATGTGGCGGATCGTGAGGATCCGGCGTCCTTGCTCGCTCTTGCTCGCGCTGAAAACGCGCGGCTTCTCTTCTTCGCCAATCCGGACAATCCGATGGGCTCCTGGTGGTCGGCGAGCGTCGTCTCGGAGCTCATCGCCACTATTCCCGACGGCACGCTTCTGATCCTCGATGAAGCCTATGGCGAGTTCGCGCCGGAAGGCACCTTGCCACCGCTCGACGTGAGCAATCCCAGGCTCCTGCGTTTCCGCACCTTCTCCAAGGCCTATGGGCTGGCCGGTGCCCGCATCGGTTATGTGATCGGCGAAGCGGAACTGGTGAAGAGCTTCGACAAGGTACGCAATCATTTTGGCGTCAATCGCGTGGCGCAGGCAGCGGCGCTCGCGGCGCTTGCCGATCAAGCCTATCTGCGCACGGTGATCGGCAAGGTGGAGCGCGCCCGCGCACGCATCAGCGACATCGCGCGTGCCAACGGCCTGGCGCCGCTGCCATCCGCCACCAATTTCGTCACCATCGATTGCGGCCGTGACGGGGCTTTCGCCAAGCGCCTGCTGGACGAGCTGATCACGCGCGGCATCTTCGTGCGTATGCCCGGGGTCGCCCCGCTCAACCGTTGCATCAGAGTGAGTGCCGCCCCCGACGCCGAGCTCGATCTTTTCGCCGAATTGCTGCCCGAGGCTTTGCGGGCTGTCTGACGGACCGGTGAAAGGGGCTGGCTCTTGTCTTGTCGGCGGGCACCGGCGAAGCTGATCCAAAACAGGGCAGGGAGCGTTCACCGTGAAGATCAAGGACCTCAAGGTTTTCATCGTCGGCAATCCGCCGCCGGGTTTTGGCGGACGGTATTTTATTTTCGTCAAGCTCACGACCGACGACAATGTCAGCGGCATCGGCGAGGTCTATTGCGACACCTTCGGCCCGAAGGCGATGACCGCCATGATCGAGGATGTCTTCGCCCGTCATGTCGAAGGCATGGACCCGTTCCACATCGAGGCCTTGTGGCGCAAGGCCTACGGCACCGGCTACACCATGCGGCCGGACGCATCGCTGATGGGCGTTCTCTCCGGCATCGAGATCGCGCTGTGGGACATCAAGGGCAAGGCGACCGGCAAACCCGTCTATGAATTGCTGGGCGGGCGGGTGCATGAGAGCCTGCGCTCCTACACCTATATCTATCCCGACACCGCCAAGGGCCAGGACAGTTCCATCTATTGGAATGCCGAGGCCTCGGCCGAACGCGCCGCGCATTATGTGAAGCAGGGTTTCACCGCGGTGAAATTCGATCCCGCCGCACCTTACTCTGTCTTCGATCCACGCCAGCCTTCGCTCGAATCACTCGATCTGTGCGCCAAATTCTGCCGGCTCATCCGCGCGGCTGTCGGCAATAAGGCCGACTTGCTCTTCGGCACGCATGGCCAGTTCACCGCCTCGGGCGCGATCAGGCTGGCGAAGCGGCTCGAGCCTTATGAGCCTCTGTGGTTCGAGGAGCCGACACCGCCCGAAATGCCAGAGGAAATGGCGAAGGTGGCGCGCGCCACCTCCATTCCGGTGGCGACCGGCGAGCGCCTCGTCACCAAATATGAATTCGCCCGTGTGCTGGAGACGGGTGCGGCCTCGATCCTGCAGATGGCGCTCGGCCGCGTCGGCGGCATCATGGAGGCGAAGAAGATCGCCGCGATGGCGGAGACGCATTATGCGCAGATAGCACCCCATCTCTATGCGGGACCCGTGGAGGGCGCCGCCAATATCCACTTTGCCGCCTCGCTGCCCAACTTCCTCATTCTCGAAAGCATCGAGACCTGGGGCGGCTTCCATGCGAAGCTTCTGAAGAAGCCGATCCGCTGGGAGGCGGGGCGCGTGCTGCTGCCGACGGAGCCCGGGCTTGGCATCGAGCTCGATGAAGACGTGGCGTTGGCACATCCCTATACCGGCACCAATGTCCATCTCGAAATGACCGAGCGGCCGATCGAGTGACGTGCTTTCCGACACGGCTCAGATGAACTAGAAACGCAGACCACAAGAAAAGCAGGGGGTAGTCGATGACGCCAGATCTCATTCTCATCAATGCCGATATCCGGACCATGGATCCATTGAAGCCACGCGTCGAGGCTTTGGCCGCGCGCAACGGGCGGGTGATGGCGTTGGGATTGACGGCGGAGATCCGGGCGCTCGCCGGCAAGACAACGCGGGTCATCGATGCCGGCGGCAGGCTCGTCCTGCCGGGTTTCCAGGACACGCATATTCATATGCAGGACGGCGGCATGAATGGCGCGCTCAATGTGGATCTGGCGCATATCCGCACCATTCCCGACCTGCAGGCCGCCTTGGCCGATTTCGCGAAGAAGAATCCAAAGCGCCTGTGGCTGAATGGCCATGGCTGGTATTCCGGCATCTTCGGCGAGCACAATCTGACCCGTGAAGTGATCGACGCCGTGATCCCGGATCGCCCGTCGATGCTTTTTTCCTCCGACTATCACAGCGCCGCCATCAATTCGAAGGCCTGCGCGCTGATCGGCCTCGATGCCGGTGTGAAGGATCCGGAGAACGGCTATTTTAGCCGCGATACCAAGGGTGTGCCGACCGGCCTCGTGCATGAAAAGGCCATCGACTGGGTGCGCGATCGCATGCCGGAGATTCCGGATTCTGATTGGGAGGACGGCGTGCGCTACGGCCAGGCCCTGTGCAACCGCCATGGCTTCACCGGCGTGCTTGATGCGCTCGTCACTGACCGGCATTTGCGAATCTATCGCGCCGTCGAGAAGTCGACTGGCCTCACCGTGCGTGTCGCTTCGACCGCTCTGGTCGAGCCCACCGACACGGTCGAGGCTGCGCTCGAGCGTATCGAAGGTTTTCGCCGCGACTTCGCCTCCGACATGCTGAAGGTTCATTCGGCGAAATTCTTCCTCGACGGCGTGCTCGAGAACCGCACCGCCGCGATGATAGAGGACTATCATGACGCGCAGGGCGGAAATTTCCCGGTGATGTTCGGCGAAAACCATCTGCGCGAGCTGTTCATCGCCTTCGACCGGGCGCGCTTCCAGATCCATTGCCATGTCATCGGCGACAAGGCAGTGCGCGCCGGGCTCGATGCGCTCGAAGCGGCGCGCGACGTCAATGGCGCCTGGCCGAGCCTGCATCAGCTGGCGCATGTCCAGGTCGTCGACCCGGACGATATCCCGCGCTTCGCCAAGCTCGGTGTGATGCCCAATATCCAGCCGCTGTGGGCGCGGAGCGAAGCGTCGGTCACCGAAATCGCGGTGCCGATCGCCGGCCCCAAGGCGCGCTGGATCTATCCTTTCCGCTCGCTGATCGATGCCGGCGCCACCTGCGCCATGTCGAGTGACTGGAGCGTCACCACCCTAAATCCGTTCCCGATCATGCAGACGGCGATCACGCGCCAGCCGCCGGAAATGGGCCGCGATCATCCGGTCTTCCTGCCCGAGGAACGCATGACGCTGGACGAATGCATCAAGGGCTACACGGTCAATGCCGCGGCAGCCGCCTGGCGCTCGGCCGATACGGGCTCGCTGGAGCAGGGCAAATATGCCGACCTCATCATCCTCGACCGCGATCTGTTCGCCATCGACCCTTACGAGATCGCCGGCACGCAGGTGATGCTGACCTTGCTCGGTGGGAAAGAGGTGCACCGGCATAGTGAGTTCAAGGGGTAGGTGTTTGCCCCTAACACCGTCACCCCGGCGAAAGCCGGGGCCTACTGAATAAGTTCAGGCGGATGGCGCGTGGAGAGAATTTATTGGATCCCGGCTTTCGCCGGGATGACGGGTAATTGGTGTTCACTCACGGAGCACAAGAAAAAGGCCGGATGTTTCCATCCGGCCTCAGTTCCCAGGGGTAACAAAAATCAGCAGCTGTAGTACATGTCGAATTCAACGGGATGCGGCATCATCTCGTAGCGCATGTTCTCTTCCATCTTGAGCTCGATGAAGCTGTCGATCTGATCGTCGGTGAAGACGCCGCCCTTCTTCAGGAACTCGCGGTCCTTGTCGAGCGAGGTGAGCGCCTCGCGCAGCGACCCGCACACCGTCGGGATGCCTTTCAGTTCGGCCGGCGGCAGATCATACAGGTTCTTGTCCATGGCGTCGCCCGGATGGATCTTGTTCACCACGCCATCGAGGCCGGCCATGATGAGCGCCGAGAAGCCGAGATAGGGATTGGCCGTCGGATCGGGGAAACGCACTTCGACGCGCTTGGCCTTGGGGTTCGATGTGTGCGGAATGCGGCACGACGCCGAGCGGTTGCGCGAGGAATAAGCGAGCAGCACCGGCGCCTCGTAGCCCGGCACCAGACGCTTATAGGAGTTGGTCGACGGGTTGGTGAAGGCGTTGCAGGCCTTGGCGTGCTTGATGACGCCGCCGATGAAATAAAGGCACAGCTCCGAGAGGTCGGCATACTGGTTGCCGGCCATCTGGGTTTTGCCGTCCTTCCAGATCGAGAAGTGGCAATGCATGCCCGAGCCGTTGTCGCCGAAGACCGGCTTCGGCATGAAGGTGGCCGTCTTGCCATAGGCATGCGCCACATTGTGGATCACATATTTGTAGATCTGCATGTGGTCGGCGGCGGTGACGAGCGTCTGGAACTTGGTGCCGAGCTCATGCTGGGCGGCCGCCACTTCGTGATGGTGCTTCTCGACGGAGAGGCCCATCTGGCCCATCACCGAAAGCATCTCGGAGCGCATGTCCTGCGCCGAGTCCATCGGGTTCATCGGGAAATAACCGCCCTTGGTGCGCATGCGATGACCGAGATTGCCGGTCTCATATTCACGGTCGGTGTTGGTCGGCAGTTCGATCGAGTCGAGCTTGAAGCCGGTATTGTAGGGCGATGACGAGAAACGCACGTCGTCGAAGATGAAGAATTCGGCTTCGGGACCGACATAGACCGTGTCGCCGAGCTTCGTCTGCTTGAGATAAGCCTCGGTGCGCTTGGCGATCATGCGCGGGTCGCGCGAATAGCCTTCGCCGGTCGACGGCTCGAGAATGTCGCAGAACACCGCGAGCGTCGTCTGGGCATAGAAGGGGTCCATATGCGCGGTGGACGGATCCGGCATGAGCACCATGTCGGATTCATTGATCGCCTTCCAGCCGGCGATCGAGGAGCCGTCGAACATCAGCCCCTCGGCGAACGCTTCTTCATGCATCTGCGACACGTCCATCGTCAGATGCTGCATCTTGCCGCGCGGATCGGTGAAGCGGAGATCGACGAATTTCACGTCCTTGTCCTTGAGAAGCTTCATTACCGCTTCGGCGTCTTTCGGCTTAGCCATTTTCTGTTTATCCTCTG
Source organism: Taklimakanibacter albus (assembly GCF_016595235.1). Taxonomy (GTDB): domain Bacteria; phylum Pseudomonadota; class Alphaproteobacteria; order Rhizobiales; family Aestuariivirgaceae; genus Taklimakanibacter; species Taklimakanibacter albus. The sequence goes on from NZ_JAENHL010000006.1 coordinate 610,471, forward strand.
CTTGGCTTGGTTGTCTTGTGGTGCTGAGACGATCAGAGCGCGTCCGTGCCGGACTCGCCGGTGCGGATGCGGATCGCCTGATCGATGGTTGAGATGAAGATCTTGCCGTCGCCGATGCGCCCCGTGCGGGCCGCGTTCTGGATCGCCTCGACCGCCTTGTCGACGAGCTCGTCGGCGAGGACGATCTCGATCTTCACCTTGGGCAGGAAGTCGACGACATATTCGGCGCCGCGATAGAGCTCGGTATGGCCCTTCTGCCGGCCGAAGCCCTTGGCCTCGGTGACGGTGATGCCTTGCAGTCCGACCTCTTGCAGAGCTTCCTTCACTTCGTCGAGCTTGAACGGCTTGATGATGGCCTCGATCTTTTTCATGCACACCCCTGTTGTGATCAGGCACCCTGATTGCAGGGCGCGTGCCAATTGGCGTTGGGATAAAAGTTGTAAGGAAATCAAGAGGATGTCTGGTCAGAGGAAAAGCCCCGCCTGATTCCTGTGCCTAATTATAGGGCATTCGCCGAAAGCTTAGGCATGCAAATCCGGTATCGCACGAATTTGCCGTGCTGGGTATGGTCAGGGCATGAATCGGACCCGGAAGGCACCCGCGAAGTTCACCGCTCATCCGCTTACGCCGTCGCGCTGGGCCGACCTGGAAGATTTGTTCGGGCCTGATAAGGGCGCCAATTCCGGCTGCTGGTGCATGTGGCCGCGGCTGACCAGCAGCGACTTCCGCTCCATGGACAAGGAAAAGCGCAAACGCTCTTTCAAGTCCTGTGTGACCAAGGGGCCGGTGCCCGGAATTCTTCTTTATGAGAACGGCCAGGCCATCGGCTGGGTGGCGGTGTCGCCGCGCGCCGACGTCATCCGCTTCGAGAAAGCGAAGACTTCGCAACTCGAGCCGGAGAAGGATCCGGCGAAGCACTATGCCATCACCTGTTTCTTTGTGCGCACCGGCCACCGCAAGCGCGGGCTGATGACCGACCTTGCCAAAGCCGCCATCGATTATGCGAAAAAGAAGAAGGCGGCAGCGCTCGATGTCTGTCCGATCGAGACCGACAAGCCTTTGATGTGGGGCGAGGGCTTCGTCGGCATCGCCTCGGTGTTCCGCGAATTGGGCTTCGAGGAAGTGGCGCGCCGATCGCCCCGGCGGCCGCTGATGCGGCTTTCCTTCGATCGGCGAGCGCGATAGGAAAAAGCATGACCAAGATCGCGATGTTGACCGCCGGCGGACTGGCGCCCTGTCTTTCTTCCGCCGTCGGCGGATTGATCGAGGGCTACAGCGCCGTCGCGCCCGATGCCGAGATCATTTTCTATCTCTATGGCTATCAGGGCCTGCTGACCGGCACGTCGCTGACCGTCACGGCGGATATCCGCGCCGGCGCGCATCTGCTGCATCGCCAGGGCGGCAGCCCGATCGGCAACAGCCGGGTGAAGCTCACCAATGCCGGCGATCTCGCCAAACGCGGACTGATCAAAACGGGCGAGGAGCCGCTCGCCGTGGCGGCGGCGCAGTTGCGTAAAGATGGCGTCACCATCCTCCACACGATCGGCGGCGACGACACCAGCACGACCGCGGCCGATCTCGCGCGCTTCCTCGCCAATGAGGGCCATCATCTCACCGTGGTCGGCTTGCCCAAGACCATCGACAACGACATCGTGCCGATCCGCCAGTCGCTCGGCGCCGTCACGGCGGCGGAGCAGGGGGCGATCTTCTTCGAGAATGTCGTCAATGAGCTGACCACGGCGCCGCGCACGCTGGTGATCCATGAGATCATGGGCCGCCATTCGGGCTGGCTGGCCGCGGCGACCGCCGAAACCTATCGCCGCCGCATGAACGAGACGGCGGTGCTCGACTTCGGCGTGGTGCGCAAGGACATCGACGCGCTTTATATCCCGGAGCTGCCGATCGATATCGACGGCGAGGCAAAGCGGCTGCGCGCAGTGATGGACGACAAGGGCGCCGTCGCCATCTTCCTCAGCGAAGGCGCGGGCGTCGCCGACCTGGTGCGCGAGATGGAAGGACGTGGCGAGACCGTCGAGCGTGACGCCTTCGGCCATGTGAAGATCGACAAGATCAATGTCGGCGACTGGTTCTCCAAGCGCTTCGCCAAGCTCATCGGCGCCGAACGCACGCTGGTGCAGAAATCGGGCTACTTCGCCCGTTCCGCCGCCGCCAATGCGGAAGACCTGGCGCTCATCCGCGATATGGTGGCGCTGGCCGTCGCCACGGGCCTCAAGGGCGAGAGCGGCGTCATCGGCCATGACGAGCAGCGCGGCGGCGAATTGCGCGCCATCGAGTTCCCGCGCATCGCCGGCGGCAAGCCCTTCGATACAAATGTGTCCTGGCTCACCGACCTCTTGCGCGAGATCGGGCAGAGATAGCCGACATCATTTTGCAATGGGCTTCTGATCTCTATAGACTGACAGGATTGCCGGGACGGCCGCGTTCTTCAAGGAGAGTGCCAATGTCTTATGCCAGTCTGATCCCGCATATGACCATCAACGACAATGCCAAGGCCGCCATCGACTTCTATAAGAAGGCGTTTGGCGCCGAGGAGCTTGCCCGCCATGATGCCGAGGACGGCAAGCGCCTGATGCATGCGCATCTCAAGGTGAACGGGCACGACATGTTCCTCATGGACGCTTTCCCGGAGCGGGGGTCGCCCATGACCGCACCGTCCGGCATCATGATCGCCTTGCGCGTCGATGATCCCGACAAGTGGTGGGATCGCGCGGCCAAAGCCGGCGCGACGGTCGTCGTGCCGCTCGACGATCAGTTCTGGGGCGACCGCTGGGGTCTCTTGAAGGACCCCTTCGGCCATGAATGGTCGATCAGCGCGCCGTCAAGGAAGTAACGGCTTGCGATAGAGGCGGGCGCCCGGCAAACATGGCGCATGTATTCCCACGCGCTGCTGACGCCGGAACAGATGTATCGCGCCGATGCGCTCGCCGTCGCCGCGGGCGTGTCGTCCCTGACGCTCATGGAGCGGGCCGGCCGTGCCGTGGCGGAGGAAATCCTGCGCCGCTTCGGGGCGCGTCCGACGCTCGTTTTATGCGGACCCGGTAATAATGGCGGCGATGGTTATGTCGTGGCGCGGCTTCTGCGCGACTGGGGCTGGCCGGTGCGCGTGGCGCTCTTGGGCGAGACGGCGCGGCTCAAGGGCGATGCCGCCATCATGGCCAAGCGCTGGGGCGGGCCTTTCGAGAGTGTGACGTCCGTGGACGGCGCCGGACTGATTGTCGATGCATTATTTGGCGCCGGACTATCCAAGCCCCTGTCGGACCAGATAGTGAAGTTGAGCAGCGCCGTGAAGGTGCCGGTGGTCGCCATCGACGTGCCCTCCGGCATCGACGGTGCGACGGGCGCGGCGCGGCCTGCCGCTTTCAGGGCCGACCTGACCGTCACCTTCTTTCGCAAGAAACCCGGCCATGTGCTGATGCCGGGGCGGGAATATTGCGGCGAGACGGTCGTCGCCGATATCGGCATCCCCGACCGGGTCCTGGACGAGATCAAGCCGCCGCTGATGGAGAATTTCGTGCCCGAACTGCCGCAGGCGGGGCCGAACCAGCACAAATATCGGCGTGGCCATGCGGTGGTCGTCTCCGGCGCCGCGCATCAGACGGGCGCGGCACGGCTCGCGGCGAGAAGCGCACTCCGGGTCGGCGCCGGGCTGGTCACTGTCGCCTCGCCTAAAGCGGCGATGGCGGCCAATGAGGCGCATCTAACCGCCATCATGCTGGCCGAGGCCGACGACGCCTTGGCGCTCGGGCGGCTTCTCGCCGACCGGCGCAAGAATGCCGTCTGCATCGGACCGGCGGCCGGAGTTGGGGCGGAGACCCGGGCCAAGGTGCGCGCCGCTTTGGCGAGCGGCGCCGCAGTGGTTCTCGACGCCGATGCGCTGACTTCCTTTGCACTCGCCCCGGACGAGTTGTTCGAGGCCATTGCCGAGACGCCGGAGCGGGCCGTCGTCATGACTCCACATGAGGGAGAATTCGCCCGCCTTTTCAAAGATCTGGTGAAGGAATCGGATTCAAAATGTGAGCGTGCGATCGCCGCCGCCAAGCGCTCCGGCGCCGTCATCCTGCTGAAGGGTCCGGACAGCGTGGCGGCGAATGGAGAGGGGGGGGCCATCGTCAACACCAATGCCCCGCCGAGCCTCGCCACGGCGGGGTCGGGTGATGTGCTGGCGGGACTCCTGACCGGCCTCCTGGCGCAGGGCATGGAAGGGGTCGGGGCGGCGGCAGCCGCCATGTGGCTCCATGGCGCCGCGGCCGGAAAATTTGGCCGCGCGGGCCTGACCGCCGAGGATTTACCTGACCTCATTTCTTGTGGAATCCCCCAAAACCCTCTGCTATAGACCCCGCCCATCGCAACGGGCCCGAGCCTATGGCGCGCGGGCGTGGTGAAATTGGCAGACACGCAGGATTTAGGTTCCTGTGGGGCAACCCGTGGGGGTTCAAGTCCCTCCGCCCGCACCAAGGCTCATGCGCCCGAAGCAACCCGGTTTTCGCAGAGATGCCGCGAAGAAGAGACAGAACCCCATAAGGATTGAGCAGGGACATGCAGGTTACCGAAACGCTGAGCTCCGGTCTGAAGCGCGAATATAAAGTGGTCGTCGCCGCCTCTGAGCTCGACACCGAACTCAACAAGCGGCTGCAGGAACTCGCCGGCAAAGCCAATATCAAAGGCTTCCGTCCTGGCAAGGTCCCCGTTCCGCATTTGAAGCGCGTGTACGGCAAATCGGTCATGGCCGAAGTCGTCCAGAAGCAGGTCGACGACGCCAGCAAGAAAGTGCTCGAGCAGCACAATCTGAAGCCCGCTTATCAGCCGGAAGTGAAGCTCCCCGAGGACCAATTGGAAGTAGAGCGCATCTTCGACGGCAAGGAGGATCTCTCCTACACCATGTCGCTCGAAGTGATTCCGACCTTCGAGCTCAAGGACACGACGGGCCTCACCCTCGAGCGTCATGTCATCGACGTGACCGACACCCATATCGACGAGGCGCTCGGCCGCATCGCCGCCCAGTACAAGGACTGGCAGGCCAAGGATAGCGCCGCCGCCAAGGGTGACCGCGTCACCATGTCCTTCGTCGGCAAGATCGACGGCACCGTTTTTGAAGGCGGCTCGGCCGAAAACGTCCCGCTGGAGCTCGGCTCCGGCCAGTTCATCCCGGGCTTCGAGGACCAACTGATCGGCACCAAGACCGGCGATGAGCTGGTGGTCAAGGTCACCTTCCCGGAGACCTATGGCGTCGCCACGCTCGCCGGCAAGCCGGCCGAGTTCGACGTCAAGGTAGGCAGCGTCGAGGCGCCCAAGGAAACCGTCATCGACGACGAATTCGCCAAGAAGCTCGGCCGCGAGAGCCTCGACAAGCTGAAAGAGACGGTGCGCGAGCGCATGGGCCAGGAATTCGGCCAGATGACCCGCCTGAAGCTCAAGCGCGACGTCCTCGACGCGCTCGACAAGACCTACAGCTTCGAGCTGCCGGAGCGGCTCGTCGAAGCCGAATTCAACGGCATCTGGAACGCGCTCGACGCCGAGATGAAGCGCTCGGGCAAGAGCTTTGCCGATGAGAACACCACCGAGGAAGAGGCGCGCAAGGAATACCGCGCCATCGCCGAGCGCCGCGTGCGTCTGGGCCTCGTGCTCGGCACGCTGGGCGAGAAGGAAGGCGTCAACGTCACCGACGACGAGCTGCAGCGCGCGCTCATGGAGCGCGCCCGCCAGTTCCCCGGCCAGGAGCGCAAGGTGTTCGACTATTACCGTAAGAACGCCAATGCGGTGCTCGAGCTGCGCGGCCCGATCTTCGAGCAGAAGGTCGTCGACCACATCGTCGCCAAGGCCAATGTCTCGGACAAGAGCGTGACGCGCGAGGAGCTCCAGGCCCTGGTGCAGGACGAGGATGAGCATGATCACGATCATGCCCATCACGACCATGACCACGACCACGACCACGACCATGATCATCACCACCATGATCACGATCACGATCATCACCACCATGATCATGACCACGGCCACGATCATGCGCATGACCACGACCATGACCACGATCATGGCGACGAGGCCAAGAAGGCCCCGGCCAAAAAGAAGGCTCCGGCCAAGAAAGCCAAAAAGGCGGAGTGATCTCCGTCTGACGGAATTGAGAAAGGCGGCCGGTTGGCCGCCTTTTTGTTTTCTATGGCCCGTCGATGGGGCGCCAGCCGTGAACGGGCCGCAAGTCCGGCACAGTGAAAGTGAAGTAGTTGCCGCCGCCGCCAGGCTGATCGGCGCTCCGGCTGATCGGGCGCCCCGTCAGGGACAGAAGGAGCAGCGTGCCGACGCCACCATGTCCGACAAAGGCGATGTCGCCTCCGGTGTGACCGGCAAGAACCTCGTCGACCTCGGCACGGATGCGCGCTTGCGCGTCGATCGCGCGTTCCCAGCCGCGAATGCTGGTCTCGGGATGGGCGAAGAACTGATCGGCGACGGCCTCGAACTCGGGCGGCGGCAGGAAGCCCGTCGCCGAGCGGTCGTTCTCATGCATCTTCTCGCGGATCTCCGGCGCGATGCCGAGATGACGTCCCAGGATTTCCGCCGTCTCGATGGCCTTTCTTTCGCCCGAAGACACGATCCGCCGGATCGATCTCACCCAGGGCTGGCCGAGCATCCTTTGCGCCCGCGCGCGGCCGAGGTCGGACAGGCCCCAGTCGGGCACCGGCACATCGGCGTCGATGCGGACCTGCGGGTGTGTGATGTAACAGGCCGTCGCCAATGGACTACGGTGCCAACCAGTTGCTCAGGAAGGCGAAGATCGCGGTGCCGAAGAGATAGAGCAGGATGAGAATGACGACGGTGGCGGCGGTGCCGAACCAGCCGCCCGCCATGGCGAGATCGTCCTGCTCGATGAGGCCGAGCGCGAAGCAGCACAGCGCCAGAGCCGGCGCCATATTGGCGCCGGGGATCGGCAGCAGCAGGATGATCGCGCAGAAGAGGCCGGCGAGGCCTGCCAGCCTTTCGCCGAGCGAGGAGGTGAGCAGTGTGCCGCGCGGCTTGAGGAGCCTTTCGACCTTGACGACATAGGGCACCAGGCGGTTGAGCAGATAGGGCAGGCGTCCGCCGCCGACTTTGGCGTTCATCAGTTTCTGCGGCAGCCAGACCTTGTCCTGCTTGATCATCAGCTGCGCAGTGATGAAGACGAGCGGCACGCCGAAGATGAAGGAGGAGCCCGGCGGCAACGGGATGATGTTGGGCGCCGCCAGCAGCAGAATGAGCGCGCCGAAGCCGCGCTCGCCCAAAGCGCGCACGACGTCGCCCAAAGTCAGGTCTGGATTGTGGTCCTGCGCCAGCCTTTTCAGGATGTCGGACAGGCGTTCGTTATGCGGTTCCGTCACTTACGCCCCCTTTCGCCGGAGCGCGGGCGCCCGCATGGCCAGAACTTTGTCGATACGGCGCTGGTCGAGATCGAGGATCTCGAAGCGCCAGCCGCCGAATTCGGTATGTTCGCCGATCTTGGGCAGGCGGCCGAAGCGTTCGAGCATGAGGCCGGCCACCGTGTGATAGACGCGTTTGTCGGGCAGCGGCATGCTGATGAGTTCCATCAAGTCGTCGACCGGCATGCTGCCGGCGAGGAGCCATGAGCCGTCCTCGCGCTCGACCGCATCGGGCTCGGGCGCACCTTCCTCGGTATGGAAGCTGCCGACGATCGCCTCGAGGATGTCGGCGGTGGTGACGACGCCCTCGAAATGGCCGAACTCGTCATGGACGAGGCCGACATGGACGGGACTGTCCTTGAGCTTCGCCACCACGTCGAGCGCGTCCATCGTGTCGGGAATGATCGCCGCCTCGCGCACGAATTTCTTGGGGTCGGGCCTTTTGCCCTTGAGATAGGCATCGAGCAGGTCCTTGGCCTGGAGGATGCCGATGATCACTTCGGGATCGCCGTCGGTGACCGGGATGCGTGAATGGACGCTCTCGGTGATGGCTTTGCGGATCTCGGCGGCACTGCCGGTGAGGTCGATGATGTCGACGTCGTGGCGTGGCGTCATGACGGCGCGGACCGGCCGGTCGCCGAGCTGCATGACGCCTGAGATCATCTGACGCTCATCGCGCCCGAGGACGCCCGCGGTCTCTGCCTCGGCCACGAGGGTGCGGATTTCTTCTTCAGTTACCTGCGATTCGGGCGAAGCCTTACGGCGAAGGATGAACAGGACGAAGCGCCCGGAGGCGTCGAGAAGCGTGACGACGGGGCCCATCACCCGCGACAGAATGGTCATGAACGGGGCGACGATGCAGGCGATGCGCTCGGCATTGCGCAAAGCGAGCTGCTTGGGCACCAATTCGCCGATGATGAGCGAGAGATAGGTAATGAGCGCCACGACGATGCCGAGGCCGACGGGTTCCGCCCAGCCGCGCGCCATGCCGAGGCTCTGCAGCCAGAGCGACAGGTAATCGCCGAGCGAGGCGCCCGAATAGGCGCCGGCCAGGATGCCGACGAGGGTGATGCCGATCTGGACGGCGGAGAGGAAGCGACCGGGATTGGCGGCCAGCGCCATGGCGCGCCGGGCGCCTTTTACGCCCCGGTCGGCCAATGTCTTGAGGCGGGTGCGTCTGGCGGAGACGATCGCGAGTTCCGACATCGCGAAAAGGCCATTGATGAAAATGAGGATGAGAACGACGACAATGTCTAGGACAGGCATGATGCCGCAATAATGGGGCACGGGGCCTCGGGTTGCAAATCCCTTGACGGCGCGTGATCCGGAAAAGTGGCCCGGTTTTCCGTTCCGATCACGCGCCAAAATAATAGTTGGTGCAAGTCCTTATAGCCAAAGCTTCGCTTTGGCGGGACTTGCTATGGGATGAGGAATATGCTGCACCTCTTCCGATTAGCCCGGCAATCACCTATCTATGCTGGGCTCTGATCTCATTCTGATTCGCAATATCCGGGACTTTCATGCGCGATCCTATTGAAACTTATGGTTCTTTCTGGCCCCAGGTCATCGTCCAGGAGACGCGCGGCGAGCGCGTTTATGACCTGCCGTCAAGGCTTCTGCGTGAGCGCATCATCTTTATCACCGGGCCGATCGACGATGGCGTGGCGGCTTCGGTGTCGATGCAGCTTCTCTTTCTCGAGGCGGAAAACCCGAAGAAAGAGATTTCGATGTATATCAACTCGCCGGGCGGCGTCGTTACGTCAGGCCTGTCGATCTACGACACAATGCAATTCATCCGTCCGCCGATCTCGACCACGGTGATGGGCCAGGCGGCCTCGATGGGCTCGCTGCTGCTCTGCGCCGGCGACAAGGGCATGCGTTTCGCGTTGCCCAATGCCCGCATCATGGTGCATCAGCCGTCCGGCGGTTTTCAGGGCCAGGTGACCGACATCCTGATCCACGCCAAGGAAGTGGAAAGCCTGAAGCGCCGGCTGAACGAGATCTATGAAAAGCACACCGGTCAGCCGCTCAAGGCGGTCGAGCAGGCGCTGGAACGGGATAATTTTCTCACCGCCGAGGCCGCCAAGGAGTTTGGCCTTATCGATAAGGTGATCGACAAGCGTCCGGCGCCGGCGGAGTCCAAATAATTGGCGGATTTGGCCTTTACACCTTATTATTTGTACTATGGGAGCTACCCCTCCGGCAGCTGGCATGCCAGTTGAATCAATTCTTGATTAACCAACGGGGCGCATGCTCAAATTGAGTCGGTCGTGTCAAAATGGTGACATCCACGCAGATACGGCCCGTTCAGAGTTCGAGGAAGTATTGAAATGACCAAGTCCGGTGGCGGCGACAGCAAGAACACCCTGTACTGCTCTTTCTGCGGAAAGAGTCAGCACGAGGTCCGCAAGCTCATTGCCGGGCCGACGGTATTCATCTGCGACGAATGCGTGGAATTGTGCATGGACATCATCCGCGAGGAAAACAAATCCTCGCTGGTGAAGACCAAGGACGGCGTGCCGACCCCGCACGAGATCCGCAAGGTTCTCGACGACTATGTCATCGGCCAGGACCACGCCAAGAAGGTCCTCTCGGTCGCGGTCCACAATCACTATAAGCGCCTGAACCACGCGCAGAAGAACAACGACGTCGAGCTGGCGAAGTCGAACATTCTGCTGGTCGGTCCGACCGGCTGCGGCAAGACCTTGCTCGCCCAGACGCTCGCCCGCATCCTCGACGTGCCCTTCACCATGGCCGATGCGACGACGCTCACCGAAGCCGGCTATGTCGGCGAGGACGTCGAGAACATCATCCTGAAGCTGCTGCAGTCGGCCGACTACAATGTCGAGCGCGCTCAGCGCGGCATCGTCTATATCGACGAGGTCGACAAGATTTCGCGCAAGTCGGACAATCCCTCGATCACCCGCGACGTGTCGGGCGAGGGCGTGCAGCAGGCGCTCCTCAAGATCATGGAAGGAACCGTTGCCTCGGTTCCTCCGCAGGGCGGCCGCAAGCATCCGCAGCAGGAGTTCCTGCAGGTCGACACCACCAACATCCTGTTCATCTGCGGCGGCGCTTTCGCCGGCCTCGAGCGCATCATCGCGCAGCGCGGCAAGGGCTCCGGCATCGGCTTCGGCGCCGAGGTCAAGTCGCCTGAAGATCGCCGCACCGGCGAGGTGTTGAAGACCCTGGAACCCGAAGACCTGCTCAAATTCGGTCTCATCCCCGAATTCGTCGGCCGTCTTCCGGTCGTCGCCACGCTCGAGGATCTCGACGAGCCGGCGCTGATCCAGATCCTGAGCGAGCCGAAGAATGCGCTGGTCAAGCAGTATCAGCGTCTGTTCGAGCTCGAGGGCGTCAAGCTGACCATCGCCGAAGAGGCGATGCGCTCGATCGCCCGCAAGGCTATCGACCGCAAGACCGGCGCCCGTGGCCTGCGCTCCATCATGGAAGCGATCCTTCTCGACACGATGTTCGATTTGCCGGCCATGGACGGGGTCCAGGAGGTCGTCATTTCGAGGGATGTCGTCGAAGGCGACGCGCGTCCCTTGCTGATCTATGCCGATCGCGAAAAGCAGCCGGTCAAAGCCGCCCCGGTCTCGGCCTGAAGCGGGCCGGGAACCGGTAGAGCGGGCCCTTTTGTCAAGGGATTGAAATACGTTAACGCTGCCTCCATGTGAGGAGCGGATTTAAGCTGTCCGTCCGTCGAGTTCCGCGTAAACTGCGTAATTGCGGATAGGTACAGCTTGGATCCCGGCACCGAAAGTCCGTGGCTTAAAGTTGATGCGTTTGCCCAGCGGGAAGCGTATCCAGAGTGCGGATTTCACGCGTGGCCTAACCCGCGAAAGGAAACAAAATGACCTCGACTCCCTCCCGGCCAGCTTCTTCAGCCGGACCCGAAACGCTCCCTGTCCTCCCGCTTCGCGATATCGTCGTTTTCCCGCACATGATCGTGCCGCTCTTCGTCGGCCGCGAGAAGTCCATCCGCGCGCTCGAGGACGTGATGCGCGAGGAGAAGCGCATTCTGCTGGTGGCGCAGAAGAACCCGGCGGACGATGATCCGCAGGCCAATGCCATCTACGAGGTCGGCACGCTCGCCCAGGTCCTGCAGCTCCTCAAGCTGCCGGATGGCACCGTCAAAGTCCTCGTCGAGGGGCTGGAGCGCGCCAAGATCGAAAGCTTCACCGACCGCGCCGAATTCTTCGAGGCGAAGGTCAATGTCCTGCCCGACGACACCGACGACCAGGCCGAGACCGAGGCTTTGTCGCGCACCGCCATGGCGCAGTTCGAGAGCTATGTGAAGCTCAACAAGAAGGTGCCGCAGGAAGTGATGGCGACTTTGTCGCAGATCACCGACTATGCGAAGCTCGCCGACACGATCGCCGCGCACCTCGCCATCAAGATTCCCGAGAAGCAGGAACTGCTCGAGCTGACTTCGGCCTCGAAGCGTCTTGAGAAGGTCTATGCGCTCATGGAAAGCGAGATCTCGGTCCTTCAGGTCGAGAAGCGCATCCGCTCGCGCGTCAAGCGCCAGATGGAGAAGACCCAGCGCGAGTACTATTTGAATGAGCAGATGAAGGCCATTCAGAAGGAACTCGGCGATGGCGACGAGCGCGACGAGTTGAACGAGCTCGACCAGAAGATCAAGAACACCAAGCTCTCCAAGGAAGCGCGCGAGCGCGCTGATGCGGAACTGAAGAAGCTCCGTCAGATGAGCCCGATGTCGGCCGAGGCGACGGTGGTGCGCAACTATCTCGACTGGCTGCTCAACATACCGTGGGGCCAGAAGAGCAAGATCAAGCGCGACCTCAAATTCGCCGATGACACACTCAATTCCGATCACTTCGGACTCGAGAAAGTGAAGGAGCGCATCGTCGAGTATCTCGCCGTGCAGAGCCGCACCAACAAGCTGCGTGGGCCGATCCTGTGCCTCGTCGGCCCTCCGGGTGTCGGCAAGACCTCGCTCGGCAAGTCGATCGCCAAGGCGACGGGTCGCGAATTCATCCGCATGTCGCTTGGCGGCGTGCGCGACGAGGCCGAGATCCGTGGTCATCGCCGCACCTATATCGGCTCGATGCCCGGCAAGGTCATCCAGTCGATGAGGAAGGCCAAGAAGTCCAACCCGCTCTTCCTGCTCGACGAGATCGACAAGATGGGCATGGATTTCCGCGGCGATCCGTCATCGGCGCTTCTCGAAGTGCTGGATCCTGAGCAGAATTCGTCCTTCATGGACCACTATCTCGAGGTCGAGTACGATCTCTCGAATGTGATGTTCGTGACCACGGCGAATACGCTCAATATCCCGCCGGCCCTGATGGACCGCATGGAGATCATCCGCATCGCCGGCTATACCGAGCAGGAGAAGCTCGAGATCGCCAAGCGCCATCTGCTCCCCAAGGCCATGGAGAACCACGGCCTGGAGAAGAAGGAGTTCGAGCTCACCGATGCCGGCATCATGGAAGTGATCCGCCGCTATACGCGGGAAGCCGGTGTGCGCAATCTCGAGCGTGAGATCAACTCGCTCTCCCGCAAGGCGATCAAGGACATCATGATGTCCAAGAACGTCAAGAAGAAGATCAAGGCGACACCCGACATCGTCGAGAAGTATCTTGGCGTGCCGAAGTTCCGCCATGGCGAAATCGACCAGGAAGATCAGGTGGGTGTGGTCACCGGTCTCGCCTGGACCGAGGTCGGCGGCGAGATCCTCACCATCGAAGCGCTCATGATGCCGGGCAAGGGCAAGATGACCGTCACCGGCAACTTGCGCGACGTGATGAAGGAATCGATCTCTGCTGCGTCCTCCTATGTGCGCTCCAGGGCCACCGATATCGGCGTCAAGCCGCCGGTGTTCGACAAGAAGGACATCCACGTGCATGTGCCGGAAGGCGCTACGCCGAAGGACGGTCCCTCGGCTGGCATCGCGATGGTTACGGCAATCGTCTCGGTGATGACCGGCATCCCGGTCCGCAAGGATGTGGCGATGACGGGTGAGATCACACTCAGAGGTCGCATCCTGCCGATCGGCGGGCTCAAGGAGAAACTCCTTGCAGCGCTCCGCGCGGGCATCAAGAAGGTCATGATCCCGGAAGAAAATGCCAAGGATCTGGCCGACATCCCGGACAATGTGAAGTCCGAGATGGAGATCATTCCGGTCGCCCGGATGGACGAGGTGCTGCATCACGCTCTGACGCGCTACCCCGATCCCATCACCTGGGATGAGGAGGCCGAGGAGGCCGCCGCCCGCGCCGCCGCCCGCAAGGGCGATGATGCCGGCGAGGCCATGACCGCCCACTGAAACGCCACCGGATTCCCATAGGAATCAAGGGTTTCGGCGAATCAGTCTGATCAAAAAATGCGCGGCGTCTCCGTCAGGAGGCGCCGCGTTTTTATTGCGGGGTGCCAATAAGCGCTTGAATTGAACCGCGAATTCAGGGGCCGGAGAATAGCCCTTGCAATGCCGGTTCGTTGGACGACCATGCCGGTCAATGGCGTGTTGCGTAGTGCGTGAGCTCACTCATCAAAACGAGGATCGAGGTCATGAACAAAAACGAACTCATCGCCAAAGTGGCAAAGGATGCCAAGCTGACCAAGGGCGAAGCGGGCGAGGCGGTCGTCGCCACCCTCGCCAACATCATGCGGGCGCTGCGTGGCGGCGACGATGTCAGGCTGGTCGGCTTCGGCACATTTTCGGTGACGCGCCGCAAAGCGGGCCAGGCGCGTAATCCGCAGAACGGCCAGATGATCAAGCTTCCGGCATCGAAGCGGCCGAAATTCAAGGCCGGCAAAAACTTGAAGAAGGCGGTGAACGGCTAGAACATTTCACTCCAGCTACTCAAATCACATCGGCCCCGCATGCCCTTCAGAACATGCGGGGCATTTTATTTGAATTGGTCAGTGGTTCGGTTTCAGCCTTCCGCCATCATCCCGCCCGATCCGTCCTTTCATCTCCTGACACCAAATAGCGCCGCCGCGCGTAAAGGGGGGATGATGGCTACTGCGAAGGAACAGGGCGAGCTGTGGGGCGCCAGGGCGCGTGATTGGGCGCGCTGTGGCGAACCGGCTTGGCGCGACGTCTTCACCGCCGTTCTCGATCAGGCGGGGATCGGGCAAGGCACCTGCCATCTCGACATTGGTTGCGGCGCGGGCGGTACCCTGGTTCTGGCGCAGGAGCGCGGCGCCGTGGTTTCAGGCTTCGACGCGGCGGAGAATCTGGCCGCCATCGCACGCGAGCGCTTGGGCTCGGTCGACATCCGGGTGGGCGACATGCAGGCTTTGCCTTTTGCCGATGAGAGCTTCGATGCGGTGACCGGAATCAATGTCTTCCAGTTCGCCGATGATCCGGCCAAGGCATTTGCCGAGGCGAGGCGCGTGGCACGCGCCGGTGGTGCGGTGACGATGCTGGTCTGGGGCCAGCGCGACAAATGCGAATTGATGAGCGAGGTGATGCCGGCCGTCTGGGCACTCGACCCGCCGAAGCCGCCGCCGGCACGACCGCCGCTCGCCGAGACCGCGGAGGGGTTCATGCGCGCCGCCGGGCTCGATCTCGAAGTCTGCGGCGATCTCATCGCGACCTTGATCTATGCCGACCGCGACGCCGCCGCCAACGCCATCCTGGCGGCTTCGGAGAGCACGGTGCGCCATGCCGGAGAGGCGAAGGTGCGGGGCGCGCTCAATGCGGCGCTGGCCCCCTTTGCCGGCGCCGATGACGGCCGGGTGAGACTGCGGAACATGTTCCGGCTGGTGACCGGAAGGCGCCCGGCCTGACAGGCTTGCTTTAAGGGGCCCCGGCAGCTAATACCCCGGCTGGAGCGGGCGATTAGCTCAGTTGGTAGAGCGCTTCGTTTACACCGAAGATGTCGGGAGTTCGAGTCTCTCATCGCCCACCAGTTCTCTCTCGGCGGCAATATGATTTCACCCGGCATGGAACGGCGGGTTCGCGCGTATGTGCGTGATCAACTGGCCTCGTGGAGGTTCCATGATCACCGCCCATCCCGCCATCGTCATCCGTCGCGCCATGGCCGAAGACGAGCCGGCCATTCACGCGATGGTACGCCGCGAGCGGCTCAATCCGCATCACCTCCATTTCCGCAACTTCGCAGTCGCCGTCAGTGGCGGCGAGCTCATCGGCGCCAGCCAGATACGTCATTACCGCGACGGCTCGCGCGAGCTCGGATCGGTCGTCGTGGCGCCTCTCTGGCGCGGCTGCGGAGTTTCGGCGCGCATCATTGACTTCCTTCTCGGCGGCGAAACGAACGCCGTTCACGTGATCACCCGCAAGCGTCACGCGCATCACTATAAGCGCTGGGGCTTCGAGCCCATTCCGGCGCGCCTGGTGCCAGGCCCGATCCGCTTGAACTTCCGCATCGGCGATACGATCGGCACCGTCATGGCGCTTCTGCAGCGCAGGCGGGTCAACCGGCTGATGATCCTGCGCCGTCCGGCTTCGCCCGCTCCGGAAACCCGTATTGCCGCGTGAGACTTCCGTCTTGCCCGCTTGCGAACTTCCTTGTCGGAATATTCGATATGTGTAAGGTCGCCTGCGGTTTGGCTTGGGAGAAAGCGCGTGACAACAACAAGAATAGTTCTGGCGATGATGGCCGTAGCCCTTTCGGCCGGCGCGGCATTGGCACTCGAGGCGGTGACGGTCACGCCGCTCTACGAGAAAACCGAAACGGCATCCGGAAAGCCGATCGTCCTCCCGCAGAACAACGTAAGGGTGATTGTTTCCACCTTTGATATCGCGCCGGGCGCCACGCTGCCGGTCCACAAGCATCCTTTCGCGCGTTATGCCGTCGTTCAGGCGGGAACGCTGAAGGTCATCAATGTCGAGACCAATGAAGCCAAGATCTACAAGACCGGTGATTTCGTCGTTGAAATGATCAACCAGTGGCACCGCGCCGAGAATATCGGGAGTGACGCGGTCAAGCTGCTGGTGATCGATCAGGTCGAAGGAAGTGCGGCGAATACGATTCTGAAGGGTCAGTAGACCATAGGGACTCAGTCGCCCAGGAAACTCCTGCTGTTGCAGGAGACTTCCGCTTTGCCTTCGGCGAAGGAGGGAGCCCCGACGACGAGCTTGGTATCGCCTTTGACCATAGCGCGTTCGTTGATCCGCTTGATCCATTCATCGAGAGCGGGGCGCTCCGCATTGGTGATGAGCCGCAGGCCCGTGCCGGCCGATGTTCCGGGGCCCCGATAATAGAGCCGCGGGAAGAGCTCGATGAGGAGGGGATCCTCGGCCGAAGCGCAGATATGTGTGAAGCGGACGCCCTCGATTGCGAGCGGCGGACGCAGGCTCCAGCAGGTCTCGCTGTCGACGCGCGCGCCCTTCTTGAGATCGATACGCTTGGTCTTGTTGAGATAAAGCAGCATCGCCGTCGGATCGGGCGGATAGGCGCAGGCGATCTGGCGGACGGCATGGTCGATGAAGCGATCATCGCCATCTTGAGCCCGGGCCGAAACCGGGGCAGCGATCGTCAGGACAAGGATTAAACCGGCGACCCAGGCCGGTCTTGCCGATATGGCCATGACAGTTCCCCCTTAACGGCGCAGCAGATGTTGAGAATACATCAGAGGGACAGTTGGGCAAGGCTGACGGGTAATTGCCCCGCAATGTCCCGAGATGCCCCGAGACGCCATTTTGTCTGCGCGCTATCACCACGAGAAAGACAGGGGATCGGCGTAGAGCCGGAAGCCGGGCGGGCCTTATGTGCCTGATTTATCTGCAACCTTGAACTGGGAGACCCTCATGAATCTGGGACGGAAATCTGTTTGCGCGGGCGCCCTGGCGGTGCTCGTGGGAGCCTCGACCTTCGCTTTTGCCGGCGACAGGATGAGCCCTGAGCAGTTCGCCAATCTGCGCATGCGCGTCGAGACCGGCACGGCGCTTGCGGCCATCGCCGAGCACGAGAAGGACGGCGAGATGATGCTCGTCGCCGCCAAGCTTCTCTCGACCGTCGGACCGGTCGAGCTGCGCGGCAAGAAAAAAGCCGACGGCAAGCCTGAGCACTATGACATCAAGAAGATGGTCGAGGCGGCGAAAAGCATGGGCGCCAAGCCCGACGAGAAGGCGGCCAAGCTCGAAATGTCGCCCAAGGCCGGCATGGTGGCGAGCTATTGCGCGCTCGGTGCCTGGATCCAGACCTGCGATTACCAAGGCTACTGCCGCTGGGAATATCAGTGCTGAGGTGACTGCGCCGGGAAGCGCATTTTCGCAGGAGGTGCGCTCCTCGGATTACGGCGCTACCAAGGGGGCGGCTTCTGGCTTTGCAGCGGTTGCCGGTGGCTGTTCACCAGCGCGCATCTCCGCGATCTGCTGGACGACGAAAGGCTTGAATTTCGCGATAACCTTTCGCTCCACCTCCCGCTTTTGCGCCGCGGTCGGCGCCGCGAGTTTTACGTAGTCCATCAGCAACGGGGCGCATTGGCTGAGCGTGGCCTTCACGATGGCCTCGGCACTTTCGGTCGTCGTGGTGGCCTGGCTCCGGGACGAGTCGGCCCCACAGTCGAACAGCCGGTCCAGCGCCGTCCAGGATTCCTCCTCCTGCGGCGACCGTTGGTGGGGCTCTACGGCGAGCTTACGTTGGATCGCGTCATCGAGTGCCGGCAGGATGGTGTTCTGCGAGATACTGTCGAAGGCGGCTCTGACCTTGTCATCATCGCCATAGGCGCTGGTGAGGACGGCGTGGAGATGATCGAATTCTTTCGCGCAGGCGCGGAATACCTCCCGACCGGCCAGATATCCTGGCGATGTGGCGTCAGGGTCGATCGTGATATGAACGATGGCGCAATCGCGGAAGGCATAGACTGCCGGATCGCCGACAGTCTGCCACCACGCCTTGACGAGGGGCGTCGGGCCGTTCTCCCTCTGAGGCGGCTTGGCGCGTTCGTTCTCATGGCCGCGTTCAGCCCAGGCCGGAATTGCACCGACAAGAAGCGCAATGACGATCAGTACGCTGCGCATTGTTACCGCCACCCAGAGAGGTCTCAGGCCAGATTAGGCCAATTTGTCCCGACGGCAAGCGTGCTGTTTACAGCTACGTTTCCGCCCTGGCCACGCCGGCATTGATGCTGCGTGAGAGCATGATCACCGGCAGGATGCCGGCCAGCATGATGAGGAGGGCGGCGACGGAAGCGTCCTCGACGGCGGCGCGGGACGCCCGCTCATAGACATAGGTCGAGAGCGAATTGTAGTTGAAGGGCCGGAGCAGGATCGTCGCCGACAGCTCCTTGATGCCGTCGATGAAGACGAGGAGACCGGCGGTGAGGAAGGCGGGCTTCAGGATCGGGATCAGCACCTGGGTCAGCGTCTCGCGCGGATTGCGCCCCAAGGTGCGCGCCGCCATGTCGATATGACTGGGGATCTTATGGAAGCCCGCTTCGATGGCGCCTTCCGCCATGGCGAGGAAGCGCACGCTCATTGCATAGATGATGCACAGAGCCGACCCGGTGAGCAGCAGCCCGGTCTTGATGCCGAACGCGCTCTGCATCCAGTGATCGAGGAAATTGTCGAAGCGCGCCAGCGGAATGAGGATGCCGAGCGCCAGCACCGTGCCCGGAATGGCATAGCCCAAGGCAGCGAACCGGTTGAGCAGCAGCATGTTGCGGCTGCGGGTGACCCGGAGCGCATAAGTGAGGAGGAAAGCGAGGCCGACCGTGACCAAAGCCGCGGCCCCCGCGACCAGCACGCTGGTGAGGATCGCCTCCTGCAAGGTCGGATCGAGCAACTGGTCGAGCCGCTTCACCGCATAGCCGCCCAGCACATAGACCGGCAGACCGAAACCGGCGACGATCGGCATCAGGCACGAGAAGAAGGCGAGCGCCCCGCGCCAGCCGGAAAGTTTCTGGAGGCTGCTGCGCCGGGCCATCGACGTGCTGCGGCCGAGATTGAAACGCTGCCGGCGCCTGGCCCAGCGCTCCGCCAGGATGACGCCCAGCACCACCACCAGCATGATGCAGGCGATCTGCGCGGCGCCGTTGAGGCTGCCTTGATTGAGCCAGGTCGTGTAGACGGCCGAGGTGAGGGTCTTCACCCCGAGGAATTCGACGGCACCGACATCGTTGAGTGTTTCCATCAGCGCCAGCGTCACGCCGACGATGATGGCGGGCCGCGCCATCGGCAGCAGCACCTGGAAGAACGCGCGGATGGGGGACGCACCAAGGGTCCGCGCCACATCGGTGGCGTTGCGGCCCTGCATCAGGAAGGCGGCGCGGGTGGTGAGATAGACATAAGGATAGAGCACGAAGGACAGGATCACTACGGCGCCCCAGAGCGAACGGATATCGGGGAACCAGTAGTCACGCGAGGTCTTGAAGCCGAACAAGGCGCGGATCAGCGATTGCGCCGGACCGGTGAAAGTGAAGAACTCGGCATAGGCGTAGGCCGCGAGATAGGTCGGCACCGCGAGCGGCAGAACCAGCGCCCAGGCAAGCACGCGCCGGCCGGGAAACTCGTAATAGGCGGTGAGCCAGGCCGGGACGATGCCCATGCTGGCGGTGAGGAGGGCGACGCCCGTCATCACCAGAAGAGTGGTCTTCAGCGCCACCGGCAGCACATTGCGGGCGAGATGCGGCCAGTCGGCACCACCGCCCGACAGCGACAAGGCAATGAGGGCGAGAAGGGGAACGAGGACGGCGAGCGCCGTCAAGGCCGCACCGATGGTGAGCCCGCGATGCTCCCTGAACGAGAAAAAGGGGCGCGTGCGCCCCTTTGTTATGGTGTTTGCCGTCACGCTCGGCCTGCTCAGCTCGCCGGGCCTTCGTCGAAGCCGACCTTGTCGACGAGCTCGGAGGCCGCCTTGCGGTTCTTGGCGATGTCGGCGAGCGGCAACGTGTCGGGCTTGAGCGTGCCCCAGGCCGAGACGATGTCGGACGGCTTGATGCCGGGTTCGACCGGATATTCGAAGACCCGCTCGCCATAAAGCGTCTGGCCCTTGTCGCTGGCCAGGAATTCCATGAGCTTCACGGCGTTGTCCTTGTTGGGAGCATATTTAGCCAGCGCCATGCCGGAGATGTTGACATGCGTGCCGCGGTCATTGGCATTGGGGAACAGCACCTTGATCGAGGCCGCCCATTCCTTCTGCTCGGGCTCCTTCTCGGCGGTCTGCATCTGGCCGACATAATAGGTGTTGCCGAGAGCGATGTCGCATTCGCCGGCGAAGATCGCCTTGGCCTGGTCGCGGTCACCACCGTCGGGCTTGCGCGCCAGATTGGCCTTCACGCCTTTCAGCCATTCCTCGGTCTTTTCGGCGCCATTATGGGCGATCATCGAGGCGATGAGGCCGATCGTGTAGACATGCTGGCCGGAGCGCGTGCAGATCTTGCCCTTCCACTTGGGATCGGCGAGCTCTTCATAGGTGATCGCGTCCTGCTTCACCCGCTCTTTCGACGCATAAACGACGCGGGCGCGGGTGGTGACGCCGAACCAGTTGCCTTCCGGATCGCGATATTGCGACGGGATGTCCTTGTTTATGATCTCGCTCGCGAGCGGCTGGGTGACGCCCTTGTCCTCGGCGGCCTGGAGCCGGCCGATATCGACGGTGAGAATCACGTCGGCCGGCGAATTGGCGCCTTCCTCGGCGATCTTCTCCTCGAGGCCCTTGTCGAGGAAGAGCACATTGGTCTTGATGCCGGTGTCGGCGGTAAATGCGTCGAGGAGCGGCTTGATCAGTTCGGGCTGCCGATAGGAATAGACATTGACGACTCCGTCGGCCAGCGCGCTGGTCGCCAGAAGGGCGGCGGCAAACGGTGCCGCGAGCGCCAGATACGCCAATTTCCCGATAGACTTCATGTACTTGCTCCTCTTGTTCTGCCGGCCATTGACCCCATGCCAGCTAATTCCTGACTATTGCTGTCAGGTTTTGCGGTAAAAGCCCCAGAGCGTCAAGAAAAAACCTTGTTCGATCAGTTATTTAAAGAATCAGTTTTGATCACATTCGCTTGAATAAAGTTGGCGTAGCCCAACAAGGCTGCGAGGGCTTTGGCGCGTGGATGTGGTGCCAATAGGAGTGACGGGGAAGCAATGACGATCGACCAGGCAGAAATCGAAGCGACGAAGGTATTGGATATTCTGCTGGGTTGGCTGGTCAGCTCGCAATTCTACGCTCAGATCGGCGCCATCATCCTGGCCGTGGCGATCGCCCATTTCGTCAACCGTCAGATCAAGGCGAAGACGCCCTATTTCAAGAGCCAGCCGGAGCAGGGACCGCTGCTCAAGGCTCGGCGCTGGCTCTATAGCTGCCGCGATCTTCTGTTTCCCATTTTCTGCGTCTTGATGCTGGCCATCGCCGTCCAGGTGGCGGAAGGCTCGGTGGGCTCCTCCTGGCTCGTCCGTTTCGCCCAGAGCATCGCGGTGATCGGCGTGCTCTATGCGGCGATCAAGCGCTTCGTCCGCCACCCGCTGATCAATGCCGCGGCGCGCTGGATCGGCATCCCGATCGCGACGCTGCAGGTTTTCGGCGTCCTCGACAATGTATCGCTCTATCTCGATTCGGTGTCGCTCGAGGCCGGCAATATCAGGCTCTCGCTCTACACCCTGGCCAAGGCGGCGGTGTTTGGCGGCGTGTTGTTCTGGCTCGGACGCCTCTCCAACGATGCCGGCCAGAAGGTCATCCGCAAGCAGGAAGCCCTCGATATCCCGACGCGCGAATTGCTGGCCAAGATCTTCCAGATCGGTCTGTTCGTGCTGCTGTTCATCCTGCTCCTGCAGGTGCTGGGCCTCGATCTGACGGCGCTCACCATCTTCGGCGGCGCCTTGGGCGTCGGCTTGGGTTTCGGACTGCAGCAGATCGCCTCCAACTTCATCTCCGGCATGATTCTGCTGTTCGAGCGTTCGATGAAGGTGGGTGATTATGTCGAGGTCGGCGGCGGCATGGCCGGCACGCTGCGCGAGATCAATATGCGCTCCTCGACACTCCATACCGGCGACGGCAAGGAGATCATGGTGCCGAACGAGAAGTTCATCACCTCGGCTTTCGTCAACTGGACAAAATCCGATCCCCTGCAGCGCTTCGAGGTGGCCTTCACGGTGCCCTACGACACCGATATCCATAAGATTCCGGACCTCGTTCAGGCCGCCGCCGCCAAGCACCCCTATATCCTGGCGAGGCCCTCGGGCCCGTCCTGCGATATCAAGCAGTTTGGCGACAAAGGTATCCAATTTGGCCTGACTTATTGGGTCACCGGCTCCAATGGTTATGGCTCGGATGTCCATTTCCTGGTGTGGGATACGCTGAAAGAGGCGGGTATCGCCTTGGGCCCGTTAAAATAAGTATCGCTTTGCTTGACACCCGGCAGGCGCTGCACTATCACCCCGCCCACGCCAGATGCGGGTGTAGCTCAGTTGGTTAGAGCGTCGGCCTGTCACGCCGAAGGTCGCGGGTTCGAGCCCCGTCACTCGCGCCAGTCTTTTCAAAGACTTGGACAAATCCGCATCCGGCTTCCCAACGTTTCCGTCCAACCTTTTGTTGATTGCCCATTCTTCGCCCGTCTTGATGACGTAAGGGCACGTTCGTGATCGGGCTAAAAGTGAGATTCCTCACTGACGGGCGAATCTGGGAAGTCCAGTTTCGCGAGACACCGCGGCGGGGCGCTTGTCGTGATCGATCAGATGGCCGATAGAATAGGGGCAGGCATCCTTTGACAGAGTGGAAGAGATGAAACTCTCGCAGGTCCTCGTCGCCGCCCTACTTTCTTTTTCCGCCTTGCTCGATCCCGCTTCTTCGCGCGTGACCGTCGCCCAGGAAGCGGCCAACAGCACCGAGACCTATGGCGCCTGGATGGTCCGCTGCAAGCGGGAGAAGGATCTCAATCTCTGCGAGATGCTGCAGACGCTGGCCACCGGCACCGAGAAGGATCGCAAGATCGTGGCCCAGGTAGCGATCGGGCGATTGCCGAAGTCCAACACGCCGCGCGCCGTGCTGCAAGTGCCGATGGGCGTAGATCTGACCAAGCCGCCGATGCTCATCATCGGCGAAACTGCGGAATATACCGGGCGCTACTTCATCTGTACCGGCCGGTTCTGCCGCGCCGAGATCGAATTGCCGGCGGCTGTGGCGGCTGAGATCGACAAGGCGAAGAAGGCCAGCATGCGCTTCACGCTGCTCGGCAAGAACGTTGTCGTACTGATCACCACCGACGGCATGGCCAAGGCCTTCAAGCAGGCGCTCGGCAAGGCAAGCTGATTCCACCTATCGCGAGGCAGAGGGCGTGCGTTGCTGAAGAGCCACGCGGAGGTCCTGTGCGAAATTGGAACAGAATGGCAGATAATTCGCGATTGTGGCCTTTGGGATACAGTGGCCGCAAGTGACTGATCGGACGAGTCAAAAGCTTCCTGAAGGGAATATTGTCGGGTCGAACGGAGATTACTCGGTGGAACGCGTGATTGTCCCTGCGTAGCCTTGTCGATTATAAAGAACAGGTGAGGGCCAGCTCTGGGGGGATGCTATGGTGCATGTCGCTCGCTCTATTATTGCGCTTAAACTTCTGACGCAAACGGGTTTGGCATTGGCCACGGTCTCTGCCGCGGCGCTGTTGGCCGCGATGCCGGCGGTCTCACAAACTGTCGACCGCTTCATTCTTATCCAGCCCATCCAGGTTTGCGACGACGGCGGCGCCAATTGCGCCACCATTACCAATTTCCCCCCGGAAACCCGCGCCATCTATGCGCAGGCCGGCGTGTTCCCGGTTTTCCTTACCCCGACCCAGCTCAACAGCACCGCCTCGCTCAACGGCCTCACCGGCGTCGATCCGATCGACGGTGACGATGCCGGCGGCAGTGAGACCGTCATCGAGGCCTGGTTCGTCAATTCACTCGACGACGGCGATGTTGATCCCAACACGAATCTCTTCGGCGAGGCGTGGGTCGACGGCAACGGCGTCATCATCAATGCCAGCGCGGTGGCGAATTTCAATGGCGGCAATGGCCGCCGTGATACATTCGCGCATGAGCTCGGCCACAATCTGGGGCTCGATCACAACACGCTCGGGGCCGGCGGCGCCGACAATCTGATGACCGCGGGCAGCACGCGTGATATCCCGGACGGGGTCGGCGACATCAATCCCAATGGCGACGATCTCGACAAGCTCACCAATGACCAGATCACCGAGATCAGGGATCGTTATGTCCAGGCGGCGGTCGACTGCAACGGAACGGCTGGTCCCGATACCCTGACCAAGGGCAATGGCGATGTCTGCCAGAATTTCTCAGGCCTTGCCGACAACGATACGATGAGCCTCGCCGGCGGCGCGCTTGTCATGGGCAATATGAGCGGCAACGAAGGCAACGACACGCTGAATGTGACGCTCACGAGCTTCGTTCTCGGCAATCTCGATGGCGGCGCTGGTGACGACAAGATCCTCGTATCCGATGCGAGTGAGATCGGCTGGAACGACGGCGATGTTCTGGGCGGTATCGGCAATGACGAGATCAAGATCGAATCGGACTCGATCATCTATGGCGATGTCTTTGGCGACGACGGCAATGGCAACGAGGCCGACGGGGACGGCAATGACACCATCAGAATGACGGGCGGCCAGGTCGGTTCGGACCTGCACGGCACGGGCGGCAACATCAATGGCGAAGGTGGGGATGACGACATACTGATCTCGGGTGGCTCGGTCGCGGGCAATGTCCTGGGCGGCACCGGCAACGACAAGATCGAAACCAAGGAGCCCGCCACGATTGCCGGCAATGTCGACGGCGGCGCCGGCAACGACACGGTCACCATCGCTTCCGATCCGGCTGACGTCCTGGGTGGCATCGGCGACGACACCGTCAACATTCTGACCGGTGCGATCGTCGTCAATGTCTATGGCGACGACGGCAACGGCAATGAGGCCGATGGCGACGGTGCCGACACGATCAACATGACGGGCGGTGCGGTCAGCGGCAATGTCGATGGTGAGGGCGGTGTCGACCAGCTGCTCATTTCCGGCGGCACGATCGGCGGCAATGTTCTGGGCGGCGGCGGCGGCGACACGATCACCACCAGCGGTGCCGCGGCGATCACCGGCAATATCGATGGCGAGGACGGCAACGACACCATGTCGGTGGCCACGAGCGCCGCGAATGTCCTGGGCGGCAATGGCGACGATGGCATGACCATCAATGCCGGTGCCAATATCAGCAATGTCTTCGGCGACAACAATGACGGCAACGACGCCAATGGCGATGGCGCCGATACGATCACGATGAATGGCGGCACCGTCGCGGCGAATGTCGATGGCGAGGGCGGCATCGACACGATCGCCATCCTGGGTGGCAGCGTGGGCGCCAATGTTCTCGGCGGCGCGGGCGGCGACAGCCTGACGGTGAATGGCGGCAGCGTCACCGGCGATGTCTCGGGCGAGGAGGACAACGACAAGATCTTCATCACCAGCGGCAGCGTCGGCGGCAATGTGCTGGGCGGCGCCGGGCTGGACGAGGTCGATCTCGGCGGCGGCACGGTTGCGCTCAATGTCGATACCGGCGCCGATGCCGACGAGGTGACGTTGCATGGAACGGCCGTGTCCGGCGACGTCCTGACCCAGGCGGGTAACGACACGATGGTCTGGACCGCGGGCAGCATCGCGGCCGGCAAGAACATCAATATGGGCGCCGATACCGACGTGCTCGATATTCACGGCACGGCCAATGGCGGCGCGGCGCTTCAGGCGGCACTCGCCTCGCTCGACGGTGGCGACGATGCCTCGAGCGCCGACGGCCAGGTCGACACGCTCAACCTGCATGGCGTGGTCGAGACTTTGACCCAGATGAACAATTGGGAGTTCATCAATCTCGTCGACAATTCCCGCGGCGATCTCGGCACCACATCACGCACCATCACCACCGAGATCTTCTCCATCGATGCGACGTCGGCCCTGATCGCCGGCGCCGGCGTCGGCGGGCAGGTCTATACGATCGCCGGAATCCTCGACAACAAAGGCGGCCTCGCGATGAGCGACAGCGGCGCCTTCTATGACGAGGTCGCGGTGACCAGCGACTACCGGGCGACCACTGGCGCGCTGGCGTCGTTCGACACCTTCCTCGGCGCCGATGGCTCGCCGTCCGATCTGCTGCGGGTCGGCGGCGCCACCACCGGCGATCCGACCGGACTGGTGATCTTCGACACCAATCCGGGCGCCGGCGCCTTCACGCCGCAGGGCATCGAGCTGGTGCGGGTCGAGGGGCCGGCCGGCAGCACGGCGGCGGAAGATTTCTTCCTCACCGCCGGGCCGATCGAGAAGGGGCTGTGGACCTATGATCTGGGTCTCGACAATACGCGCGCCAATCCCGGCCGCGCCAATGCCGATGTCCATGTGCTCTACAGCCGTCCGGACGAGATCACCCAGTTCACACCTTATTTCGCCACGGCGGCGCTGACCATCTTCGAGACCTCGCTGGAACCGTGGATCGACCGGCAATATACGCTGCACGATACGCTGGCCATGAACCGGCACGTCACGCCGACGGCGGATATCGGCCAGCCGGTGCCGATGAAGGGCACCTTCGTGGATCTGTGGGCGGCACCCTTCGGCCTCTATCGCGAGGTCGAGGCTGATTCCGTCCTGTCGTTCTTCGAGGACACGTTCTCGGCCCGCATGGACTATGACCAGACGGTCTGGGGCCTCCTCGGCGGCATCGACGTCATCTCGATCATTGATGACGACCAGGCTGTCATGGGTGGTGTTTTCGGCGGTTATCTGAGTTCATCCGTCAATCCCGACGCCGTCGCCGTCTCCGGCGACTATGAGGGCGGCACCGTCGGCGCCTATGGCTCCTATCTGTGGCAGGGCCTGACGCTGAGCGCCGTCGGCAAGGTCGATCTCCTGAAATTCGGCTGGGATTCTTCCAGCCTCAACATCAAGGAGAATGCCGATGTCGACACCTGGGGCGGCAGGGTCGAGGCCGCCTATAAGATCGCCCTCGGCGAAGCGCCCTGGATCGAGCCCTATGGCAACCTGACCTATACCGACAGCTCCTGGGACAGCTTCGATGTGCTGGGGACCGAATTCGACCTCGACGACAATGACAGCCTCGTCGGCCGCCTGGGTCTCAGGGTCGGCGCCGATTTCTACGGCAACACGGATTACGCCAAGGTCTTTGTCGGCGGCGGGGTTGCCGAGCAGTTCGAGGACGGCACCACGGCCGATGTCGTGAGCGGCGGCGCCACGCTGCCGTTGAGCGATGATATCGACGACACGGTGTATGAGGTGCTGGGCGGCTTCAAGTTCGGCGGCACCGAGCACGGCCTGTCGGTCACGGTCACCGGCACCGGCCAGTTCTCCGACAGCGTCGAGGGATATGGCGGCAAGGCCACGGTGAACTACCAGTTCTGAGGGGCCTGGCGGAACGCCCGCCATACCGTGGCCACATGGGGACAGGGCAGGCGCGCATGGCCGCCCTGGCCCGGTGGTGCGGCGTTCGGCGCCACGCCCGCCGGTGATTCTCCCTTTATAGTCCGAAGGATCGGACGGTCGCGGCCCGAGGCCTTGCCGGCTGCGGGAACCGCTTCACCAAATCGTTGTCCGGTCATGACAAAGTGCCGCAATCGACCTTTCCCGGCGCCAGTTTTGGAATTGGTCTAATTGGCTTGCAGTGCAGCATTTGGTGCGCTACCACGGCAGCGAAAATAGGCCCGCTTTGCTGTGGGCATAAGAGGCACAGGGACATGCCCGAACTGGTCAAAGACTATCTGCCTGTCGTCATTTTCATGGCGGTAGCCGGCGCGATCGCCTTGGCGCTCATGGCGTCCGCGATCATCATTGCGGTCAGGAAGCCTGATCCCGAGAAGCTCTCGGCCTATGAATGCGGATTCAAGGCCTTCGACGACGCCCGCATGAAATTCGACGTGCGATTCTACCTCGTCTCCATTCTTTTCATCATTTTCGACCTCGAAGTGGCCTTCCTGTTCCCCTGGGCGGTGTCCTTGGGCGAGATCGGCGTCTTTGGCTTCTGGTCGATGATGATCTTCCTGGTCATCCTCACCATCGGCTTCATCTATGAATGGCGCAAAGGAGCGCTCGAATGGGATTGATCGAGACTCCGAAAGCGGGGCAGGGGCTCGTGACACCCGCCCAGCAGGAATATTTCACCAGCATCAACGCCGAGCTGGCCGACAAGGGCTTCCTGGTCACTTCGACCGATGAGCTCATCAACTGGGCCCGTACCGGCTCCTTGATGTGGATGACCTTCGGTCTCGCCTGCTGCGCCGTCGAGATGATGCAGGTGTCGATGCCGCGCTACGACGTCGAGCGCTTCGGCTTCGCGCCGCGCGCCTCACCGCGTCAGTCGGACGTGATGATCGTCGCCGGCACGCTCACCAACAAGATGGCCCCGGCCTTGCGCAAGGTCTATGACCAGATGCCGGAGCCGCGTTACGTCATCTCCATGGGCTCCTGCGCCAATGGCGGCGGCTACTACCACTACTCCTATTCGGTGGTGAGGGGCTGCGATCGCATCGTGCCGATCGACATCTATGTGCCGGGCTGCCCGCCGACCGCCGAGGCGCTGCTCTACGGCATTCTGCAGCTGCAGAAGAAGATCCGCCGCGTCGGCACATTGGAGCGCTAGTCCTGATGTCGGAAATGCTGAAGAACCTGGGCGCTCACATCACTGGCAAGCTGGGCTCGTCCGTGCTGTCGAGCGAAATCGCCTTTGGCGAGCTGACTGTCTGGGCCGATCCCGCCAGGATCGGCGACGTCCTGCGCTTCCTGCGCGACGACCCGGATTGCCGTTTCGTCTGCTTCATCGACATCTGCGGCGCCGACTACCCGGAGCGCGATAAGCGTTTCGATGTCGTCTATCATCTGCTCAGCCCTTACAAGAACTTCCGTATCCGCGTGAAGGTGAAGACCGACGAGGCGACACCGGTGCCGACCGTGATCGACGTCTTCCCGGCCGCCGACTGGTTCGAGCGCGAGACCTTCGATCTCTATGGCGTGCTGTTCGACGGCCATCCGGACCTGCGCCGCATCCTCACCGATTACGGCTTCTCCGGCCATCCGCTGCGCAAGGACTTCCCGCTGACCGGCCATGTCGAGGTGCGCTACGACGACGAGCAGAAGCGCGTCGTCTACGAACCGGTCAAGCTGGTCCAGGAATTCCGTAAATTTGACTATCTCTCGCCTTGGGAAGGCACCGATTATGTGCTGCCGGGCGATGAAAAGGCGGTGAAGCCATGACCACCACCACCGCTGAAGCCGATATCCGCAACTTCACCATCAATTTCGGTCCGCAGCATCCGGCCGCCCACGGCGTGCTCCGCCTCGTGCTCGAGCTCGACGGCGAGGTGGTGACGCGCGTCGACCCGCATATCGGTCTTCTGCATCGCGGCACCGAGAAGCTCATAGAGCACAAGACCTATCTGCAGGCGGTGCCGTATTTCGACCGGCTCGATTATGTCGCGCCGATGAATCAGGAGCACGCCTATGCGCTGGCCGTCGAACGACTGCTCGGCATCGAGGTGCCGAAGCGCGGCCAGCTCATCCGCGTGCTCTATTCCGAGATCGGCCGGTTGCTCTCGCATCTGCTCAACGTGACGACGCAGGCCATGGACGTCGGCGCGCTCACCCCGCCGCTCTGGGGCTTCGAGGAGCGCGAGAAGCTCATGGTCTTCTATGAGCGTGCCTCGGGCTCGCGCATGCACGCCGCCTATGTGCGTCCGGGCGGTGTCCACCAGGACCTGCCGCAGCAGCTCGTCGACGACATCTGGACCTTCTGCGAGCATCATCCCGCGGTGCTCGACGATATCGAGGGACTGCTCACCGACAACCGCATCTTCAAGCAGCGCAACGTCGATATCGGCGTGGTGAAGCTCGAGGACTGCTTCGCCTGGGGCTTCTCGGGCGTGATGGTGCGCGGCTCCGGCGCCGCCTGGGACCTGCGCAAATCGCAACCTTACGAATGTTATTCCGATCTCGATTTCGATATTCCGATCGGCAAGAACGGCGACTGCTACGACCGTTATCTGATCCGCATGGAAGAGATGCGCCAGTCGGTGCGCATCATGAAGCAGTGTATCGAGAAACTGAATTCGGCCGACGGCAAGACGCCGATCTCGTCCGCCGACGGCAAGGTCGTGCCGCCGAAGCGCGGTGAGATGAAGCGCTCGATGGAAGCGCTGATCCATCATTTCAAGCTCTATACCGAGGGCTACAAGGTGCCGGCCGGCGAGGTCTATGCGGCGGTCGAGGCGCCTAAGGGCGAATTCGGCGTCTATCTCGTCTCCGACGGCACCAACAAACCCTATCGCTGCAAGATCAGGGCGCCGGGCTTCGCGCATCTGCAGGCGATGGATTTCATGTGCCGCGGCCACATGCTGGCTGATGTGAGCGCCGTGCTGGGTTCGCTCGATATCGTGTTTGGTGAGGTTGATAGATGAGCGTTCGCCGTCTCGATCCCGTTCAGCCCGACAATTTCGCCTTTACACCGGCGAATCTCGTCTGGGCCAAGGAGACGATCAATAAATATCCGGAAGGCAAGCAGGCTTCCGCCGTCATTCCGCTGCTCTGGCGCGTTCAGGAGCAGAATGAGGGCTGGGTGTCGCGCCCGGCGATGGAATATGTCGCCGACATGCTCGGCATGAGCTTCATCCGCGTCTATGAAGTCGCGACCTTCTACACGATGTTCCAGCTCTCGCCGGTCGGCAAGAAGGCGCATGTGCAGGTCTGCGGCACGACGCCTTGCATGCTCAGGGGCTCGGAAGACCTGATGAAGGTCTGCAGGAGCCGCATCCATGCCGAGCCGCATCATCTCTCGGCCGACGGCAATTTTTCCTGGGAAGAGGTCGAGTGCCTCGGCGCCTGCGTGAACGCGCCGATGGTGCAGATCTGGAGCGACACTTACGAGGATCTGACGCCGGAAACCTTCGAGAAGGTTCTCGACAGCTTCGCCAAGGGCAAGCCGGTGAAGCCCGGGCCGCAGAATGGCCGCCAGCTCTCCGCACCGGAAGGCGAGCTCACGACCCTGACCGACGCTTCGATCTACAGCGCCGGCCGCACCTTCACCCGCATCGAGATGCCGCCGCCGGCGCCGCCCGCGGCTCCGGCAGCGCCCGCCGCGGCAGCACCGCCGGCAGCACCCGCCGCAGCGGTGCCGCCGGCACCAGCCGCTCCGCCGGCATCGCCCGCTCCGGCCGCGAAGGCCGACGCGCCCGCCGTCAAGGCGGAGAGCAAGCCGCAGTTGTTCACGGAGCCCAAGGCCGGCAAGGGCGATGATCTCAAGCTCATCTGGGGCGTCGGCCCCAAGCTCGAGCAGATGCTGCACGAAATGGGCGTCTGGCATTTCGACCAGATCGCGGCCTGGAACGAGCCCGAGCTCAATTGGGTCGACCAGCGGCTCGAAGGATTTCATGGCCGCGCCGAGCGTGACAAGTGGATAGAGCAGGCAAAGAAGCTTGCGACGGGCTGGCGGCCCGACAATGCCGTCGGCGAGAAACCGCAGTGAGGAGGAGGGAGATGGGCGCCACATACTCAATCCTCACCCTCAGGTGCACCGCCGAAGGCGGTGCCTCGAAGGGGCTGCATCAGCAGTCTCACTCTATCCTGAAGGATGCTTCGAGGCTCGCTACGCTCGCACCTCAGCATGAGGATGGCATATAATGCTCGCAGATAAAGACCGCATCTTCACCAATCTCTATGGCCTCCATGACTGGGGCCTCGATGGCGCGCGCAAGCGCGGCTGTTGGGTGGACGTGAAATCGTTCATCGAGAAGGGCCGCGACTGGATGATCAATGAGATGAAGGCCTCGGGGCTGCGTGGGCGCGGTGGCGCCGGCTTCCCGACCGGTCTCAAATGGTCGTTCATGCCCAAGCAGATCGGCGAGCGCCCGCATTATCTCGTCGTCAATGCCGACGAGTCCGAGCCCGGCACCTGCAAGGACCGCGAGATCATGCGGCACGATCCGCATCTCCTGGTCGAGGGCTGCCTCATCGCCGGCGCCGCGATGGGCGCCCATGTCGGTTACATCTATGTGCGCGGCGAGTTCATCCGCGAGCGCGAGCGACTCCAGGCCGCCATCGATCAGGCCTATGAGGCGCGCCTCATAGGTCCGAACAACATCCATGGCTGGGACTTCGATCTTTATGTCCACCATGGCGCGGGCGCCTATATCTGCGGCGAGGAGACGGCACTACTCGAAAGCCTCGAGGGCAAGAAGGGCCAGCCGCGCATGAAGCCGCCATTCCCGGCCAATGTCGGCCTCTATGGCGCGCCCACCACCATCAACAATGTCGAATCGATCGCCGTCGCCGGCACCATCATGCGCCGCGGCGCCGCCTGGTTCTCCGGCATCGGCCGGCCGAACAATGTCGGCACCAAGCTGTTCTGCATTTCGGGCCATGTGAACAAGCCCTGCAATGTCGAAGAGGCGATGGGCATTCCGTTCCGCGAGCTGATCGACAAGCATTGCGGCGGCATCCGCGGCGGCTGGGACAATCTCCTGGCCGTGATCCCCGGCGGCGCCTCGGTGCCCTGCGTGCCGGCCGACCAGATCATCGATTGCCCGATGGACTTCGATTCGCTGCGCAATCTCAAATCGGGCTTGGGCACCGCGGCGGTCATCGTCATGGACAAGTCGACCGACATGATCCGCGCCATCGCGCGGCTCGCTTATTTCTACAAGCATGAGAGCTGCGGTCAGTGCACGCCATGCCGTGAAGGCACCGGCTGGATGTGGCGCGTGCTCACCCGCATGGCCGAAGGCCGCGCCGAGAAGCGCGAGATCGACATGCTGCTCGATGTGACCTACCAGATCGAAGGCCACACGATCTGCGCCTTGGGCGATGCGGCGGCCTGGCCGGTCCAGGGCCTCATCCGTCATTTCCGCCATGTGATCGAGGACCGCCTCGATCAATATTCGGCCAATCCTGATCATGCCGGCGCGGTGCGCCTGCAGGCCGCTGAGTGAGGACAAGATGCCGAAACTGAAAGTCGACGGCACCGAGATCGAAGTCGAAAACGGCACGACGCTCCTGCAGGCTTGCGAGGCGGCGGGCGCCGAAGTGCCGCGCTTCTGCTATCACGAGCGCCTGTCGATCGCCGGCAATTGCCGCATGTGCCTCGTCGAGGTGAAGGGCATGCCGAAGCCGCAGGCGTCCTGCGCCATGTCGGTCAACGACCTGAGGCCCGGCCCCAATGGCGAGCCGCCCGAGGTCAATACCCGCACCCCCGTCGTCAAGAAGGCGCGCGAAGGGGTGATGGAATTCCTGCTGATCAACCATCCGCTCGATTGCCCGATCTGCGACCAGGGCGGCGAATGCGACCTGCAGGACCAGGCGATGGCCTATGGCATCGACAAGAACCGCTTCCATGAGAACAAGCGGGCCGTCGAGGACAAATATATCGGGCCGCTGGTCAGGACCTCGATGAATCGCTGCATCCAGTGCACCCGCTGCGTGCGCTTCACCACCGAAGTGGGCGGTGTCGAGGAGCTCGGCGCCATCGGCCGCGGCGAGGATATGGAGATCACCTCCTATCTCGAACGCGCCATGACCTCGGAGCTGCAGGCCAATATCATCGATCTCTGCCCGGTCGGCGCCCTGACCTCGAAGCCTTACGAATTCAAGGCGCGGCCCTGGGAGCTGACCAAGACCGAGACCATCGACGCGATGGACGCGGTGGGCTCCAATATCCGCGTCGACTCGCGCGGGCGTGAAGTGATGCGCATTCTGCCGCGCACCCATGAGGACGTGAATGAGGAGTGGATCTCCGACAAGACGCGCTTCGTGTGGGATGGCCTGCGCACGCAGCGCCTCGACCGGCCCTATATCCGCGAGATCGGCAAATTGCGCCCCGCCACCTGGCCGGAAGCCTTCGCCCGCATCGCGCAGAAGCTGAAGGGCACCAAGCCGGAGCGCGTCGGCATCATCTTAGGCGACCTCGTCGGCGCCGAGGAGGCCTTCTCGATCAAGCAGCTCGCCACTGCGCTCGGCATCACCAATATCGACTGTCGCCAGGACGCGACGCCTCTGGGCGACACCGGCGGCCGCGCCGGCTATCTGTTCAACTCGACCATCGCCGGCCTCGAAGAGACGGATGCGATCCTGCTGGTCGGCAGCAATCCGCGCCTCGAGGCGCCGGTGCTCAACGGCCGCATCCGCAAGCGCTGGCTGAAAGGCGGCCTCACCGTGGGCGTGATCGGCGAGAAGGCCGATCTCACCTATGCCTATAAATATCTGGGCGCCGGCCCTGACAGCCTGAAGCACCTCAAGGATTTCGATCTCAGCCAGAAGCAGAAGCCGATGATCATCGTCGGGCAGGGCGCTCTGGCGCGTCCCGACGGCGCGGCGGTGCTCGCCGCCGCGAAGCAGGCCGCTGAGGCGCTGGGCGTCATCAAGGATGGCTGGAACGGCTTCAACGTCCTCCATACCGCGGCGGGCCGCGTCGGGGCACTCGATGCCGGAGCGCTCCCGGGCCAGGGCGGCAAGTCCACCCGTGAGATCCTGGCGGCGGCGCAGGCGGGCGACATCGACATGCTTTTCCTGCTCGGCGCCGATGAGGTGGATCTCCCGCCGCTCGGCACGAGCTTCGTCGTCTATCAGGGCAGCCACGGTGACAAGGGCGCGCATGGCGCCGAGGTCATCCTGCCGGGGGCCGCCTATACCGAGAAGTCGGTCACTTATGTGAATACCGAAGGCCGTCCGCAGATGACGCGCCGCGCCACTTTCCCGCCGGGCGAGGCCCGCGAGGACTGGGCCATCCTGCGCGCTCTGTCGGAAGCGCTGGGCGCCACCCAGCCGTGGAACTCGCTCGCCGAATTGCGCAAGGCGATGTATCAGGCGGTGCCGCATCTCGCCCGCCTCGACCAGGTGGCCAAGGCCGACCCGGCTGAGCTCGCCAAGGTCGCAGCCAAGGGCGACATGACGAGCGAGGCTTTCGCGTCGCCGATCACCGATTTCTATCTGACCAATCCGATCGCGCGCGCGTCGCGCATCATGGGTGAATGCTCGGCCCTGCGTCACGGGGCCAAGCTCGAGGCGGCGGAGTAACATGAACGAGATCTTCCTAACCGTCGGCCTGATCGTCCTGCAGAGCGTGGCTCTGCTGGTGGCGCTGCTCATCGTGACCGCTTTCCTGCTCTATGCCGACCGCAAGATCTGGGCGGCGGTGCAGATGCGCCGCGGACCTAATGTCGTCGGTCCCTGGGGGCTGTTCCAGTCCTTCGCCGATCTGCTGAAATTCGTGTTCAAGGAAGTCATCATTCCCGATGGCGCCAATAAGGGCGTGTTCATCATCGCCCCGTTGATCACCGCACTTCTGTCGCTCGCCGCCTGGGCGGTGATCCCGCTCGACGAGGGGTGGGCGATCGCCGATATCAATGTCGGCATTCTCTATCTGCTCGCCATCTCGTCGCTCGGCGTCTATGGCGTCATCATGGGCGGCTGGGCGTCCAACTCGAAATATCCGTTCCTGTCGGCGTTGCGTGCCGCGGCGCAGATGGTGTCCTACGAAGTCTCGATCGGCTTCGTCATCATCACCGTGCTGCTCTGCGTCGGCTCGCTCAACCTGACCGACATCGTGAAGTCGCAGGAGACCGGCCTCGCCACCGCCATCGGTCTGCCCTGGCTCGCCTTCCTCAACTGGTACTGGCTGCCGCTGCTGCCGATGTTCGTCATCTTCTTCGTGTCGGCGCTGGCGGAAACCAACCGTCCGCCCTTCGACCTCGGCGAAGCGGAATCGGAGCTCGTCGCCGGCTTCATGGTCGAATATTCCTCGACCCCCTATCTGCTGTTCATGCTGGGTGAGTACATCGCCATCATCATGATGTGCGCGATGACGACCATCCTGTTCCTGGGTGGCTGGCTGCCGCCGATCGACATCTGGCCGCTCAATCTGGTGCCGGGCGTTATCTGGTTCCTGGCCAAGGTCTGCCTGGTCTTCTTCATGTTCGCCATGGTGAAGGCGATCGTGCCGCGCTATCGCTATGACCAGCTGATGCGCCTCGGCTGGAAGGTGTTCCTGCCCATCTCGCTGTTCTGGGTGGCGCTCACCGCCGGCGTGCTCGTGACCTTCGGATGGCTGCCATGAGGATCAAGGACCATGATCTTTTCCTTCGGCAATATTTTGGGCGTCCTGATCTTCCTGGCGCTGGGCATGCTCGGGCTCGCCTTCTTCAAGCGCTTCGTCTATCCGCTGCTGAGCGCCAAATACGAAAAGGCGAAGGCGACCGCCACGCAGGGAAAGGATCCCGCTCGGCTCACCCGCATCGTCTATCTGGTGAGCTTGCTGTTTTTGCCGGCGCTGGGTTTTCTGCTCGGCGGCCTGGCGTTGAATTGGTGATGTCATGAGACTGGCTCAAGCAGGTCGCGCGCTGTTCCTGCGCGAATTCGTATCCGCCACCATCATGGCGATGCGCTACTTCTTTGCGCCCAAGGCGACGGTGAACTATCCCTTCGAGAAGGGGCCGGTGTCGCCGCGCTTCCGGGGCGAGCATGCGCTGCGCCGCTATCCCAATGGCGAGGAACGCTGCATCGCCTGCAAATTGTGCGAGGCGATCTGCCCGGCCCAGGCCATCACCATCGAGGCGGGGCCGCGTCGCAATGACGGCACGCGCCGCACGACCCGCTACGACATCGACATGGTGAAGTGCATCTATTGCGGCTTCTGCCAGGAAGCGTGCCCCGTCGACGCCATCGTCGAGGGGCCGAATTTCGAATTTGCCACTGAAACGCGCGAGGAGCTGCTCTTCAACAAGGAGAAGCTTCTGGCCAATGGCGATCGCTGGGAACGCGAACTCGCCAGGAACATTGCGCTCGACGCACCCTATCGTTAAGGGCGGCGAGCTGAGGATTTGAGGGGACTATGACGGTCGCGAGCTTGTTCTTCTATCTGTTCTCCGTGGTGGCCTGCGCCTCCGCGGTGATGGTCATTTCATCGCGCAATCCCGTCCATTCGGTGCTGTTCCTGATCCTGACCTTCTTCAATGCGGCGGGACTGTTCATCCTGGCGGGCGCCGAGTTCCTGGCGCTGATCCTGGTCGTCGTCTATGTCGGCGCCGTCGCGGTGCTGTTCCTCTTCGTCGTGATGATGCTCGATGTCGACTTCACCGAGCTGCGCCGCGGCATGCTGAGCTATCTGCCGATCGGCGGCGCCATCGGCGTGATCCTGCTGGTCGAGCTCATCCTGGTGCTGGGCTCGTGGCATTTCTCGTCGGGAGCGGGCGCGGTCTCCGAGCCGATCCTCGCCGGCGGCAAGACGACCAATACCGAGGCGCTCGGCCTCATCCTCTATACGAAGAACTTCTTCTACTTCCAGGTCGCCGGCCTCGTGCTTCTCGTCGCGATGATCGGCGCCATCGTGCTGACACTGCGCCACAAGCAGGGCGTCAAGCGCCAGAACATCGCCGACCAGGTAGCGCGCAACCCCGCGACCGCTATCGAAGTCCGCCAGGTCAAGCCGGGGCAGGGGATCTGACAATGACCATCACGCTTGGACATTTCCTCACCGTCGCCGCCATCCTCTTCACCATCGGCGTGTTCGGCATTTTCCTCAATCGCAAGAACGTCATCATCATCCTGATGTCGGTCGAGCTCATGCTGCTGGCGGTCAACATCAACTTCGTTGCCTTCTCGGCCTATCTGAACGATCTCATGGGCCAGGTTTTTGCGCTGTTCGTGCTCACCGTCGCCGCGGCGGAAGCCGCGATCGGCCTCGCCATCCTCGTCGTCTATTTCCGCAACCGCGGCACCATCGCGGTTGAGGACATCAATCTCATGAAGGGCTGACGCCACACCATGTATCAGCTCATCGTATTCCTCCCTTTGATCGGCGCCATCCTGGCGGGCCTTCTTGGCACCAACGCCTTCCGCATGATGGGCAAGACGATCGATGCCGGTCATGGTCACGGCCATGGCGACGATCACGGCCATGGCGCGCATGGCGGCGGCGATCATGACGATCACGGCCATGACGACGACCATGCGCATCATGCTTATCCCACACCTTGGGCCGCTTATCTGACGTCCGGCTTCCTGGTCATCTCGGCGGTGCTCTCCTGGGTCGCCTTCTGGCAGTTCATGCATGAGGCAACGCCGGTCAAAGTCGAGGTGCTGCGCTGGGTGAGCTCGGGCGCCCTCACGGCCGACTGGGCCTTCCGTATCGACACGCTCACCGCCGTGATGCTGGTGGTGGTCAACACCGTCTCGTCGCTCGTCCATATCTATTCGATCGGCTATATGAGCCACGATCCGCATCAGCCGCGGTTCTTCGCCTATCTGTCGCTGTTCACTTTCGCGATGCTGATGCTGGTGACCTCCGACAACCTCCTGCAGATGTTCTTCGGCTGGGAAGGCGTCGGTCTCGCGTCCTACCTGCTGATCGGCTTCTGGTATCAGAAGCCCTCGGCCAATGCCGCGGCGATCAAGGCTTTCATCGTCAACCGCGTCGGCGACTTCGGTTTCGCGCTCGGCATCTTCGCCGTCTTCGTCGCCTTCGGCTCGATCGAGTTCGACACGATCTTCTCGCAGGCCGGCGCCCAGGTCGGCAAGACCATGCAGTTCCTGAGCTGGCAGGTCGACGCGCTGACGCTCATGTGCCTCCTGTTGTTCATGGGCGCCATGGGCAAGTCGGCGCAGTTCCTGCTGCACACCTGGCTGCCCGACGCCATGGAAGGTCCGACCCCGGTCTCGGCCTTGATCCATGCCGCGACGATGGTCACCGCCGGCGTCTTCCTGGTGGCGCGCATGTCGCCGCTGTTCGAGCTGGCGCCGCATGCCCGCGAAGTGGTGATCGTCGTCGGCGCCATCACCGCTTTCTTCGCGGCGACCGTGGGCCTCGTCCAGAACGACATCAAGCGCGTCATCGCCTATTCGACCTGCTCGCAGCTGGGCTACATGTTCGTGGCGCTGGGGGTAGGGGCCTATGGCGTCGCCATCTTCCATCTCTTCACCCACGCCTTCTTCAAGGCGCTCTTGTTCCTGGGCTCGGGTTCGGTCATCCACGCAATGTCGGGCGAGCAGGACATGCGCAAGATGGGCGGTCTCGCCCCGCATATCCGCGTCACCTGGGTGTTGATGCTGATCGGTACTTTGGCGCTTACCGGCTTCCCCTATACGGCCGGCTATTTCTCCAAGGACGCGGTCATCGAGTCGGCATTCGTCTCGCATGCCGGCGCCGCGAGCTTCGCCTTCGTGCTCCTCATCATCGCCGCTTTCTGCACCTCGTTCTATTCCTGGCGCCTGGCCTTCATGACCTTCAACGGCAAGCCGCGCGCTTCTGAGGACGTGATGAGCCATGTGCATGAATCGCCCCAGGTCATGCTGGTGCCGCTTTATCTGCTGGCTATCGGCGCGCTCCTCGCCGGCATCGTCTTCGCGCCTTACTTCATCGGCCATGACGAGGTGCAGTTCTGGGCAAGTGCGATCTTCCGCGGATCTGAGAACAAGATCGTCGAAGAGATGCATCACGTCCCCGCCTGGGTGAAGTGGTCGCCCTTCGTCGCGATGGTGCTGGGCTTCGCGCTCGCCTACCAGTTCTACATCCGCCGTCCCGATCTGCCGGGCAAGCTCGCCCAGCAGCATTGGCCGCTCTACCAGTTCCTGCTCAACAAGTGGTATTTCGACGAGCTCTACGACTTCATCTTCGTCAATCCGGCCAAGTGGCTGGGGCGCTTCCTGTGGAAGCGTGGTGACGGCTGGTTCATCGACGGCTTCGGTCCCGATGGCGTGTCGGCCAGGGTGGTCGACGTCACCCAGAGAGTTGTCCGGCTGCAGACCGGCTATCTATTCCATTATGCTTTTGCCATGCTGATTGGTGTCGCCGCCCTCGTGACATGGTTCATGTTTGGGAGCGTCCATTGATGTCCGGCTGGCCGATCCTCTCCGTTGTCACCTTCCTGCCGCTCGTCGGCGCCGCCTTCGTTCTCGCCATTCGCGGCAACGATGCGGTGGCCTTGCGCAACATGCGCTGGGCCGCTCTGTGGACGACGATCGTCACCTTCGTCCTGTCGCTCCTGATCTGGCACTATTTCGACACGGCCAATCCCGACTTCCAGTTCGTCGAGAAACTGTCCTGGCTCGGCGATACCGCGTCCTATCACATGGGTGTCGACGGCATTTCGATGCTGTTCGTCATCCTGACCACCTTCCTGATGCCGATCTGCATCCTGGCGAGCTGGCAGGTGGACAAGCGCCTGCGCGAATATCTCATCGCCTTCCTGGTGCTCGAGACCTTGATGATCGGCGTTTTCTGCGCCCTCGACATGGTTCTCTTCTACCTGTTCTTCGAAGGCGGCCTCATTCCGATGTTCCTGATCATCGGCGTGTGGGGCGGCCCGCGCCGCGTCTATGCGAGCTTCAAGTTCTTCCTCTACACGCTGCTCGGCTCGGTGCTGATGCTGCTCGCCATCATCGCCATGTATTGGTATTCGGGCACCACCGACATCGCGGTTCTCTACAAGAACCCGAACTTCCCGGCCGGCATGCAGACTTGGCTGTGGCTCGCTTTCTTCGCCTCCTTCGCGGTGAAGATGCCGATGTGGCCGGTCCATACCTGGCTGCCGGACGCGCATGTGGAAGCGCCCACCGCCGGCTCCGTCATTCTGGCGGCGATCCTGCTCAAGATGGGCGGCTACGGCTTCCTGCGCTTCTCGGTGCCGATGTTCCCGATCGCCTCCGATCTCTTCGCGCCATTCGTCTTCACCCTCTCGGTCGTCGCCATCGTCTACACGTCGCTCGTGGCCATGATGCAGGAGGACATGAAGAAGCTCATCGCCTATTCGTCGGTCGCCCATATGGGCTTCGTCACGATGGGCATCTTCACGCTGAACCGTCAGGGCATCGACGGCGCCTTGTTCCAGATGATCTCGCACGGCATCGTGTCGGGCGCCTTGTTCCTGTGCGTGGGCGTCGTCTATGACCGCATGCATACCCGCGAGATCAAGGCCTATGGCGGCCTCGTCAACCGCATGCCGCTCTATGCGCTGACCTTCATGGTCTTCACCATGGCCAATGTCGGCCTGCCGGGCACGTCGGGCTTCGTCGGGGAATTCCTGACCCTCATGGGCGCCTTCCAGAACAATACCTGGGTCGCCTTCTTCGCCACCACCGGCGTCATCCTGTCGGCGGGCTACGCGCTCTGGCTCTATCGCCGCGTCGTCTTCGGCAAGCTCGAGAAGGCGAGCCTCAAGCATATCACCGACATGACGCCGCGCGAGGCGCTGGCGCTGGTGCCCCTGATCGTGCTCACCATCTTCTTCGGCGTCTATCCATCGCCCATTCTCGATGTCTTCGGCGCCTCGGTCGAAAGCCTGATGGCGGGCGTCAACAAATCGCTTGCCGCGGCGGGCGCAATCACGGCGGCGGGACTTTAAACCATGATGTCACTTCTCGATCACATTCAGGGCGCCGCCGCACTGCCGGAAATCTTCCTGGCGGTTGCCGCCATGGCCCTGCTCATGTTCGGCGTCTTCCGTGACAAGTCGGCCGACATCGTCAATATCGCCGCCATCATCGTGCTCGGCATCACCGTGGCTTTGGTGCTGGGCGGGGCAGGCGGGCGCCAGGAAGCCTTTGGCGGTGTGCTCGTTATCGACACCTTCGCCCGTTTCATGAAGGTGCTGACGCTGTTCGGCTCGGCGGTCGCCATCGTGCTCTCGGTCAATTTCATGAAGGCCGAGAAGATCGAGCGTTTCGAATATCCCATCCTCATCCTGCTCGCCACCACCGGCATGATGATCATGATCTCGGCCAACGGCCTGATCGCGCTTTATATGGGCCTCGAGCTGCAGTCGCTCGCCCTTTATGTCGTCGCCGCCATCGACCGCGACAAGGCGAAGTCCTCCGAGGCCGGCCTCAAATATTTCGTCCTCGGTGCTCTGTCTTCCGGCATGCTGCTCTATGGCGCTTCGCTGATCTATGGCTTTACCGGCCATGTCGGCTTTGCCGAGATCGCCCAGTCGATCAAGGCGGGCGAGCCGGGCCTCGGCCTGACTTTCGGCCTGGTCTTCCTCATCGCCGGCCTCGCGTTCAAGGTCTCGGCCGTGCCGTTCCATATGTGGACGCCCGACG
Source organism: Taklimakanibacter albus (assembly GCF_016595235.1). Classification (GTDB taxonomy): domain Bacteria; phylum Pseudomonadota; class Alphaproteobacteria; order Rhizobiales; family Aestuariivirgaceae; genus Taklimakanibacter; species Taklimakanibacter albus. The sequence continues at coordinate 652,863 of NZ_JAENHL010000006.1, forward strand.
TCTATGAAGGCGCCCCGACGCCGGTCGCCGCCTTCTTTGCGGCCGCCCCCAAGATCGCCGCCATGGCGCTCTTCGTGCGCGCCATGCTGGCGCCGTTCCCGTCGATCCTGCCCGACTGGCAGCAGATCCTGGTCTTCATCTCGATCGCCTCCATGCTGCTCGGCGCCTTCGCCGCCATCGGCCAGACCAACATCAAGCGGCTGCTCGCTTACTCCTCGATCGGCCATATGGGGTATGCGTTGATCGGCCTCGCCGCCGGCAGCCCGGAAGGCGTGAAGAGCGTCGTCATCTACATGACGATCTATCTGATCATGACCCTCGGCACCTTCGCCTGCGTCCTGGCGATGCGCCGCAAGGATGGCCAGGTCGAGAATATCAGCGATCTGGCGGGCCTCGCCCGCACCAACGGGCTGCATGCCTTTTTCCTCGCCGTCTTCATGTTCTCGCTGGCCGGCATCCCGCCGCTCGCCGGCTTCTTCGCCAAGTATTTCATCTTCATGGCCGCCATCAAGGCGAACATGATCACGCTCGCCGTCATCGGTGTGCTGGCGAGCGTGGTGGGTGCGGTCTATTACATCCGCATCATCAAGCTCATGTATTTCGACGAGCCGGTCGAGCGCTTCGAGCCGATGGTGACGGAGGTCAAGGCGGTTGCCGTGCTCTCCGGGCTCTTCGTGATCTTCTTCGTGCTGTTCCCGCAGCCCTTGAGCGCGCTCGCCGAAGCGGCGGCAGCGTCTCTGTTCTGATGGGATTGAAGGTCAGACTCCTCCAATTCGAGGCGATCGACTCGACCAATGCGGAAGCTCATCGCCTGGCGGCTGACGGCGAGCGGGGGCCTTTGTGGATCGTCGCCGACCTCCAGTCGCAGGGCCGCGGCCGTCTCGGGCGCCACTGGGTGTCCGAGCCCGGCAATCTCTATGCCACCTTCGTCTTCACGTTTCAGGGTACGGCGCTGACCGCGAGCCAGGTCGGTTTCGTGGCCGCGCTCGCCATCCGCGACACGGCGCTGGCACTGCTGCCGAAAAAAGCGCCGCCGGTCATGATCAAATGGCCGAATGACGTCCAACTCGGCGGCGCCAAGCTGTCCGGCATTCTGGTCGAGACGGTAGCGCAGCCAAGTGATGGGCGCATCACCGTGGCGATCGGCATGGGGCTCAATCTCGCCCATGCGCCTGAAGGCACACCCTATCCGGCGACGGCGCTCGCCCGTCATGGCGTCAGTGTCACGCCGCGCGAGGGTCTCGACGTGCTGGACGGCTCACTGTCCTATTGGCGGTCGGTGTGGCAGGAAGGCCGGGGTTTTGCCGCGATCCGCGAAAGCTGGCTCAAGGATGCCTCGGGGCTCGGCCAGGAATTCACCGCCACTGTCAACAACAGCGAGATCCACGGCCGCTTCGAGAGCCTGGGCGAGGACGGCGCCATGATCCTGGCGCTCGCCGACGGCAGCTTGAAATCCATTCATTCCGGCGAGGTTCAGGTCCGGCGCGCATGAACGCAAAGAAGAAATTCGATCACAGCAACGATCTCGTGCTGCTGCCCTTGGGCGGTGTCGGCGAGATCGGCATGAACTGTTATTGCTACGGCATCGGGCCAGCCGACGATCGCGAATGGCTGATGGTCGATCTCGGCGTGAAGTTCGGCGACGAGACCGAGCCCGGCATCGATATCGTGCTGCCCGAGCTCGGCTATATCATCGGCGAGCGCCGCCGCCTGTCGGGCCTCGTGCTCACCCATGCCCATGAGGACCATCTGGGCGCCGTCGCCTGGCTGTGGCCGCAGCTCAAATGCCCGGTCTATTGCACGCCCTTCGCCGCCCAGATCCTCGCCGGAAAACTGAAAGAGCGTGGTCTCGACGAGGACGTGCCGGTGCATGTCAAGCCGGTGGGCTCGCGCTTCGAGGTCGGCTCCTTCACGGTCGAAATGGTCAGCGTCAACCATTCCATCCCGGAACCGGCGGCGCTGTTCATCGAGACGAAGCAGGGCAGGGTCCTTCACTCCGGCGACTGGAAGATCGACCGCACCCCCATGATGGGGGGGCATTTCGACGAGAAGCGCTTCCGCGAGATCGGCGAAATGGGGGTCGACGCGCTGGTCTGCGATTCGACCAATGTCTTCCGCGAAGGGTTTTCGGTCTCGGAGGCCGAGGTGGCGGCAACCCTCGACCGTATCGTTTCGGAAGCCAAGAACCGCATCGCCATCACCACTTTTGCCTCGCATGTCGAGCGCATCTCCTCGGCCGTGGCGGCAGCACGCAAGGCCGGCCGCGAGGTCGTCATCGCCGGGCGCGCCATGCGCCAGACGATCGAGGCGGCGCGTACCTGCGGTTATCTGCGCGATGCCGGCGCCTTCCTCGATGAAGAGGCCTTCGGCTATCTGCCGCCCGACAAGATCATGCTGCTCTGCACCGGCAGCCAGGGCGAGCCCCGCGCCGCCATTGCCCGCATCGCCGAGGATACCCATCCGGCGATCGCGCTCGATGACGGCGATCTCGTCGTCTTCTCCTCCAAGACCATTCCCGGCAATGAGAAGGCGGTGAGCGCCGTCCATAACAATCTCGCCCGCCTCGGCATTGACGTCATCACCTCGGACGATGCCCTGGTGCACACCTCGGGCCATCCACGCCAGGACGAACTGAAGCTTCTCTATAGCTGGCTGAAGCCCCGCGCCTTGATCCCGATGCATGGCGAGCCGCGCCATTTGCTGCGCCATCTGGAGCTTGGCGAAGAGGCCGGCATCGAAGAGACGGTGATGGCCGAGAATGGCGATCTCATCCGCCTCTATCCAGGCCCCGTGCAGATCGTCGATGAGGCGCCCGCCGGCCGCCTGCATGTCGACGGCAAGCTCATCGTGCCGGTGGTCGAGGGGCCGGCCAAGTTCCGCCGTAAGCTGTCGTTCGTCGGCATCGTGGTGGCGAGCCTCGTTGTCGACCGCAAGGGCTCGCTCGTCTCCGACATCGAGATCATCGCCGACGGCCTGCCCGCCGGTCTCGAGGAGCGGCTGCGCGACGCGGCGGAAACCGCCTTCGAAAGCATGCCGCGGCCGCGCCGGGCGAGCGACGACACGGTGACCGAAACGCTACGCACCGCGATCCGGCGTGCCGCCGATGCCGAATGGGGTAAAAAGCCCATCTGCCGCATACTTTTGCACCGGTTGTAAACTTCACTCGATCATTTTGGCCATTCGCCAGGTGGCCAGTCGCGCGAGGTATGGATCACCCGCAGGATCGAGATTGTCTCATGCCCGGCTTGTGTCGTGACGGCGTAGGCAACGACATAGGGCAGGCGCGTAATAAGCTTTTCGTAGGTTCCGGCGATGCGCCCGGTCGTCCCGTGGCCATATGCCCAAGTGCCGTCGCCACATCGCGGATACGATCCGCCACGCGCGTGGCGGCGGCCGGATTGTCCGCCGCGATATAGGCGATTTGTGCCTTGAAATCGTCCAGCGCCGCGCGCGACCACTGGACAGGCCGCGTCACTTCCGGCCGCTCTTGACCGCCTTGATCGCGTCGTAGATCTCTGTCATTGCGGCATCATGCGGGACGACACGGCCTGCCTGGACGTCGGCCAAGCCGCGTTTGATGCCTTCGATGATTTCGAGTTCCCGGTCGACATAAGCGGAGACCGCTTCTGCCGCTAGGTACGACTTGCTGCGCCGCGTATTGCTGGCCAAGCGGTCCAGCTTTCGCTTGACCTCTGTGCTGACCCGAATAGTCATTGTCGTACTTGCGGTCATCGAGAAAGCCTTGTGATTATATGTACACATCTTAACACAACTGAGTGCCCGATGTAAAAGGGCCCCGAAATCCATACTGAATCCCGCCATCCACCCTCTGCTATACTGTCCGAATCATGAGCAAACACGCCCCTCCGCCGCAAGGCCCGAAAGACATTGAAGCCATCAATCTGCGCGACGCGCTGGAAGAGCGCTATCTGGCCTATGCGCTTTCGACCATCATGCACCGGGCGCTGCCGGATGTGCGCGACGGCCTGAAACCGGTGCATCGCCGGCTGCTCTATGCGATGCGGCTGCTCAAGCTCGACCCGGCCTCGGGCTTCAAGAAATGCGCCCGCGTGGTCGGCGACGTGATCGGTAAATACCATCCGCATGGCGACCAGGCCGTCTATGACGCGCTGGTGCGTCTCGCCCAGGATTTCGCGGTGCGTTATCCGCTCATCGAAGGGCAGGGCAATTTCGGCAATATCGACGGCGACTTCGCCGCCGCCTATCGTTACACCGAGGCGCGCCTCACCGATGTCGCCATGGCGCTGCTCGAGGGGATCGACGACGACACCGTCGATTTCCGCGATACCTATAATGGCGAGGACCGCGAGCCGATCGTGCTCCCGGGCGCCTTCCCCAATCTGCTCGCCAACGGATCCTCCGGCATCGCGGTCGGCATGGCGACGTCGATCCCGCCGCACAACGCCGCCGAGCTCTGCGACGCCGCGCTGCATCTGATCAAATTCCCCAACGCGACCGTCGACAAGCTGGTCAAATTCGTGCCGGGGCCGGACTTCCCGACCGGCGGCATCATCGTCGATGACGGCCCGACCATGCTCGAGGCCTATAAGACCGGCCGCGGCGCCTTCCGCGTGCGCGCCCGCTGGACGCAGGAGGATATCGGCCGCGGCGGTTGGCAGATCATCGTCACCGAAATTCCCTATCAGGTGCAGAAGGGCAGGCTCATCGAGCGCATTGCCGAGCTGATCACGGCGAAGAAGCTGCCGCTGCTGGCCGATCTGCGCGATGAATCGGCCGAGGACATCCGCATCGTCTTCGAGCCGAAGAGCCGCACGGTCGATCCGCAGCTCCTGATGGAGCAGCTGTTCCGCAACACCGAGCTCGAGGCGCGCATTCCGCTCAACATGAACGTGCTCTCGCATGGCCGGGTGCCGAAGGTCATGTCGCTGCGCGATGTGCTGCGCGAATGGCTCGACCACCGCAAGGACGTGCTGATCCGGCGCTCCAACTTCCGCCTGGCCGAGATCGCCCGCAGGCTCGAGATCCTCGGCGGCTATCTCATCGCCTATCTCAATCTCGACGAGGTGATCCGCATCATCCGCACCGAGGACGAGCCGAAGGCCGTCCTGATGAAGCGCTTCACGCTCACCGACACGCAGGCGGAAGCCATTCTCAATATGCGCCTCAGGGCTCTGCGCAAGCTCGAGGAAATCGAGATCCGCCGCGAGAACGACGCGCTCAAGAAGGAGGAGGCGGGCCTCAAGAAGCTCGTCAAGTCCGAGGATGCGCAATGGGAGCACATCACCGGCGAGATCAAGGAGACCAAGGAGAAGTACGGCAAGAAGACCCCGCTCGGCAAACGCCGGACCGATTTCGCGCAGGCGCCCGAGATCGATCTCGACCTCGAGCAGGCGATGATCGAGAAGGAACCTGTCACCGTGGTCTGCTCCGACAAGGGCTGGATCCGGGCCATGAAGGGCCATCTCGAAGATACGTCCGGCCTCGTCTACAAGGAGGGCGATACGGCCAAGTTCGTCGTCAAGGGCGAGACGACCGACAGCATCATGCTGTTCTCCTCATCGGGGAAGTTCTTCACCTTGGACGCGGCGAAATTGCCCGGCGGACGTGGTCATGGCGAGCCGGTGCGTCTGATGGCCGATCTCGAGGCGACCGACACCATCGTCGCATTGTTCGTCCACAAAGAAGGCCGCAAGCTGTTGCTGGCGGCAACCGATGGCTCTGGCTTCGTCGTGCCGGAGGACGAATGCCTGGCCAATACCCGTAAGGGCAAGCAGGTCATGAATGTGAAGATGCCGGTCGAGGCGCAGGTCTGCCGTTTTATCGAGGACAATGCCGATCACATCGCCACGATCGGCGAGAACCGCAAGCTTTTGATCTTCAAGCGCGCCGAAGTCCCTGAAATGTCACGCGGAAAGGGCGTCCGGCTGCAGAAATACAAGGATGGCGGACTGTCCGACGCTGTCGGCTTCAAACTGAAGGAAGGGTTGTCCTGGGTGGATGCGTCGGGCCGCAACTTCAATGTCAGCGACCTCAAGGAATGGATCGGGGAACGGGCCCAGGCCGGCAGGCTGCCGCCCAAGGGCTTCCCTAAGGCCAACAAGTTTGGTTAAGATTTCCTCAAGGACTAGCCATTAATGGATTCTTCAATCCGTTGCTTGAAAAGCGTGGGTATTTACTACAGCTATAAGGCATAGTGGAAAAGGCGCGAAAAGGGATTGGAGTAGCCGCCGCATGCGCACAACAGGCGCGACCGAGACGGAAGTTTCCTGGATCTATCGGGGCCAGCCTCTGGCCGCGCAGGAAATGCTCGCCCATGCGCAGACGCCTGAATTCGAGCTTCTCGACCGCCAGGGCTTCGTCAAGATCGAAAGCTCAGCCCGCGGCACCAAGATCGAATGGTCGGTTTTCTCGCCCAACTGGGCCTCGCTCTATTTCGCCATGGAGTGGCTGCACACTTATCCGGGCCCTTACAACCTGCGCTATTATCTCTCTGGCTGGTTCGACGAGAAGTATAATGATGTAAATGCGGCCCGCAACCGCATCGATATCATCATCGGCAAGAGCGACATCCATCTCACCCGGCATACTTTCGTCACCGAGGCCGATCCGCATCGCGCCAATATCCCGGATCTTCTCAAGACCGCGCTCGATGACGGCGCCGTCAATCCGAAATTCGCCGTCGACTGTATTCTCGACGAGACCTCGGGCAAATTCAGCGTCGAGCGGGTGGGGCAGAAATCCGAGATCGCACGGCTCTGGGGCATGAACCCGGTGTCCTTCCCCTGTCTCACCGGTCATTCCTATGACCAGGTTGTGAGCGCCGCCTATCGTAAGGTCGTGCTCACCGACCGGCCGCATTACGACCATATCATCGCGGCCATGTCGGCACCCGACTCGACCGTCTTCTGGTGCCCTTATCAGCGCGTCATCCTTCCGCACCGCTTCGACGGCAACCGCAAGGGCGTCGTGGTCGTCTCCAAGATCGGCCCGGTCGATATCAAGGTAATTTAGACGCTTCCTCGGCGATCATGAATTCGAGGTGAGTGCGCTCGGCCAGCATCAGCCATTCCGTGGGCTCTGCACCCGCCGGCTGCCATTCGTCATGCCATTTGAGGAAGCCGCGTTCCTGTAACGCATAGCCGCCGCGCGCCGCATGCCCATGGGTCACGAACGCCTTGCTGGTCAGCGCCCATACGGCGTCGGGATGCCATTTGACCAGCGCGATCAGCATGCCGAGCTTGAGGAAGTGATCGAACCATTCGCGCTTCTTCATCGCTTTGTTATCGATCCACGCCTCGCCGTGATAGACGAGGCCGCCCTTGAGGAAGCGTGAGCGGGAGTGCTCGGGCGGCTCGATCGAGGAGGGCATCACCAGCTCCTGCCGCTTGATATAGAGGCCGGCCATCCAGCCCAGCGCCCATTCGGCGAGATTGGTATGGACGATGTCGAGCCGGAAGGCTTGCAGAGATACAACATCAGTACCGTTGAGCTTCGCCATCATCCAGAAGGCGCGCGAATTGTCGAGCTGAGTGATGGAAGGGTCGAACATCGGCGAGACCGCGGTGCCGCGCTTGCTCTGCCGGACCTCGATGAAGTCGTCGAAGTCGGAGGAGCAGGTGATGGTGAGGCCGAATTCCTCCGCCTTATCCAACATATGGACGACGACACGGGCGGCTCCGAGCGGATCGGTCAGGCAGGTTGTCATGATTCCCCTTTCACGACGCAATATATCGGGCCGATTAATCAATCGGTGCAAGGAGTCATGAAAATTTTGGTAAAATCTGACGGTTCTGCCGTCAAGCTGTCCCGGATCGCGGCCGTTTCAGATGGCTTCCACCTGACGTGACGATCATCATGCGCCGGCGGTGGCGACGCGGCTGCGCGCGCCCGACGTCAGCCGCCAGATACTGTGGCCGAGCAATGTGCAGAAGATGATCGCACCGCCAAGGCAGGCTTCTTTCGTCGGAGTCTCACCGAAGATGAGCCACATCCAGAGCGGGGTCAGGATCAGCTCGAGCAGGAAGAACATCGCGACTTCCGACGCCGGCAGGTAACGCGGTCCGATGATCAGCAGCGCCATGGCGACCGGCACGACCATCAGCGCATTGATGGCGAGCCAACCCCAGCTGATCGGGGGAAGCGCCGCGGGCGTGGCCCAGAAGGCGGCGATGCAGGCGGAAGCGAGCGACCCGATGGCGAGGCTGGTCATGATGTTCTTGCCGCTCCAGCGCGCCGCCGTCAGTGTGACAGCCATGCAACAGGCGACGCCGAAGGCCAGGAGGTCGCCGGTGCTGGTGCCGGACTTGTGGCCGCTCCATCCGATGATGCCGACGCCAGAGAGCGCCAGGGCGATGGCGAGCCAGGTTTGCCAGGGCACGTGCTCCTTGAGCACGATCCAGGCGAGCACGGCGCAGATCACCGGATTGAGGCCGATGATGAAAACGAGATTGGCCGCGGTGGTTTCGGTCACTGCCGCCAGGAACATGAGATTGGCGAGCGTGCTCGAGATGGCGGCGATGATGCCGGCGCCGCCGCTGATATAGGAGACGCTGCCGCGCCAGCCGCGTTGGAAGACCATCCACAGGATGGTCATGGCGAGAAAGAGCAGGAGGCCCCGGGAGAACATCAGGGTCCATTTGTCGGAGGCTGCGAGCCGGATGAGCGGAACGTCGAAAGTGAACAGCACCGCCCCGATGGCGGTCAGCAAGAGGCCCCGGCGATGATCATCGCTGGGCGATGGAAGAGACGGTCGCATGCACTATCCCGGTCGCTCACTTGGCGTAATTCTACTACAGGCTAAAATCGTAACAGGAAGTAAAGGCTCTTCAAGATTGCACTCGCGGTCAGTTATGGCGTACCCAGCCATCCATGGTCAGCCGTTCCTGCGGGAGGAAGCGCGCTTTATAACTCATCTTGCGCGATCCTTGAACCCAGTAGCCGAGATAAAGATAGGGCAGGCCGAGCTTCCGGGTACGTTCGATGTGATCGAGTATCATATAGGTTCCGAGGCTCCTATGGGCGAGATCCGGCTCATAGAAGCTGTAGATCATCGACAGCCCGTCCGACAGCACGTCGGTGATGACGCAGGCCACCAGCGCGTTTTCGCCGATGTCGGTCGATGAGCGGTATTCGACGACCCGCGTGTCGACGAAGCTGTCATCCACCATGGCGGCGAAATCGAGCGCCGTCATGTCGGCCATGCCGCCATCGGCATGGCGCTCGTCGATATAGCCGCGGAACAGGGAATACTGCTCGGCCGTCGCCTTGGCGGGCTTCACCGTGCCGGTGAGATCGGTATTGGCCTTGATGATCTTGCGGAAAGACCCGGTGGGGATGAATTCCTTGACGCAGACCCTCACCGACACGCAGGCCGAGCAGCCGTCGCAGGCCGGCCTATAGGCGATATTCTGGCTGCGCCGGAACCCGGCTTGCGACAACTGGGTGTTGAGCTGGCGCGCTTCGGTGCCGATCAGATGGGTGAAGACCTTACGTTCGACGCGGCCGGCCAAATAAGGGCACGGCGCCGGCGCGGTAATGAAGAACTGCGGAAAATTGCGCCGCTCGATCGTCACTCTGGCCGTCCTGCACTCTTGCTCATGCCCCTATCATGCCGCCGCTTTTGGCAGAAGCAAGGCTTGACATGTTTTGGCTCTCCGGGGGTACCCGCCGGGCCCCCCCAGAGAGGGAGATCAACCCTGGTTGGCCTTGATCAGCCGGTATACGTAGATGAGGACACAGGCGCCGATGATCGCGACGATCAACTGGCCGAGCCAACCCCCCAAGCCCACGCCGACGAGCCCGAGAAGGAAATTGCCGACGAGCGCGCCGACGATCCCGAGCACGATGTTCATGATGAGGCCCGTATCGAACTTCATCACCTTCTCGGCGATCCATCCCGCGAGGGCGCCGAGAATGATGGACATGATCCAGCCCATTCCTTCCATGATTTTTACCCCTTAAGTTCATTTCTGAATCAGTAGGCGGTAGCAGGGGAAATCTGCGCCCCCTTGCCGTTCGGCACAAGCCTGAATGTCGGGGGAGGGGTCAGCCCCGCCGGACGGTCTCGCGTCCGCCCGGCGCGTCGAGAACCCGGGTCGAAAAGCCCTCCGCCTCGATCCGTGCCACGATTTCATCGGCATGCGGACCATCGCGGGTTTCCACCATGATCTCGAGTTCGGCGCCCTTGGCCGGCACGTCGAGGAACATGCGCCGGTGCGAAACTTCGAGGATATTGGCGCCGAGCTGGCCCAGGAGCGTGGCGATGCGGCCGAGCACTCCCGGCCGATCGTCGATCTGGATGCGCAGGTTCACAATTCTGTGTTCGCGCTCGAGCTCGCGCAGGATGATGGAGGCGAGGATGCGCGGATCGATATTGCCGCCGCACAGAATGAGCCCCACCTTGCGGCCGCGGAAATGTCCTGGATCGGCAAACACCGCGGCGAGCCCGGCAGCGCCCGCGCCTTCGGCCAGCGTCTTCTGATGGGTGAGATAGGCCATGACGGCGCGTTCGATATCGCTCTCGCCGACGAGGCGCACATCGTCGACATATTGCTTGGCGATGGTGATGGTGCGCTCGGTGACGTTCTTGACCGCGATGCCTTCGGCCAGTGTCGAGCCGCCGCATTTGGCCGGCTGCCCGCGCAGCGCATGATACATCGACGGGTAGAGCTTCACCTCGACCCCCAGCATCTCGACATCGGGCTTGATATGCTTGGCGGCGATCGCCGTGCCCCCGATGATGCCGCCGCCGCCGATCGGAACCACCATGACGTCGAGATCGGGCTGGTCCTCCAGCATCTCGATCGCGATGGTGCCTTGCCCGGCGATGACCTTGTCGTCGTCATAGGGATGGATGAGGAGGTAGCCCTTGTCCTTGACCAGCGTCTCGGCGGTCACCTGGCTTTCGGCCAGCGTTTCGCCGGAGAGGATCACATGCGCACCATGGGCGCGGGTACGCTCCACTTTGGTCGAGGGTGTCGTCTCCGGCATCACGATGGTGGCCGGGATGCCGAGCCGCTTGGCGTGATAGGCGACCGCCTGGGCATGGTTGCCGGCCGACATGGCGATGACGCCGCGCGCTCTTTCGGCATCGGTCAGGCTCGACATCTTATTATAGGCGCCGCGGTCCTTGAACGAGCTGGTGACCTGGAGATTCTCGAACTTCACATAGATGTCGGCACCGGTGATGTCGGACAGCTTGTCCGCCCTGATGAGCGGCGTGCGCACGACATTGCCCGCGAGGACGGTCCGCGCGTTCTCGATGTCCTTGAATGTCACCGCCATTGCGTCTCACATTGCTCGTTTGTCTTTGTCGCCCGTTTCTAATATTTATCGGCGCTCGCCACCACCTCTATCCGCCGTTCCGGCGTCAACCCGCGACATGGAGTGTAAGAATGAGCCAAAGAGCAGCCTGGATCGGCTTGGGCGTCATGGGCTATCCGATGGCCGGCCACCTCAAGAGCAAGGCCGGCATTCCCGTGACGGTCTATAACCGCACCGGCGCCAAGGCGGAGAAATGGGCGGCACAGTTCAGCGACAAGACCGCGCCGACGCCCGCGGAAGCCGCCCGCGATGCCGATTTCGTCTTCGCCTGTGTCGGCAATGACGATGATCTGCGCCAGGTGACGACCGGGCCTGATGGCGCCTTCCAGGCCATGAAGAAGGGCGCCGTCTTCGTCGACCACACCACGGCTTCGGCCGACGTCGCCCGCGAGCTCCATGCCGCCGCCTCGGCCAAGGGCCTGGGCTTCGTCGACGCGCCGGTCTCGGGCGGCCAGGCGGGAGCGGAGAATGGCGTGCTCACCGTGATGTGCGGGGGTGAGCAGGGCGATTTCGACAAGGCGGCGCCGCTCATCGCCCATTATTCGCGCATGTGCCGGCTGCTCGGACCGACGGGTTCGGGCCAGCTCGCCAAGATGGTCAACCAGATCTGCATCGCCGGCCTCGTCCAGGGGCTTTCGGAAGCGGTTAATTTCGGCATGAAGGCCGGCCTCAATATGGAGGCGGTGGTCGAGGTGATCTCCAAGGGGGCGGCCGGCTCCTGGCAGATGGAGAACCGGCACAAGACGATGATCGCCGGCAAGTTCGATTTCGGCTTTGCCGTCGACTGGATGCGCAAGGACCTCGGCATCTGTCTCGCCGAGGCGAACAATAATGGCGCGTCTTTGCCGATCACGGCGCTCATCGACCAGTTCTATGCCGACGTCCAGAAGATGGGCGGCAAGCGCTGGGACACGTCGAGCCTGATCGCCCGGCTGCAGCGCTGATCCAGTCCCGTGGTCGACGGCGGATTGTTTTTCTATGCGGCGGCCTTGGTGGCCGCCGTTCTCGTCGGCGCCTCGAAAGGCGGCTTGCCGGTCGTCGGCATGCTGGGCGTGCCGGTGCTGGCGTTGGCGACCTCGCCGGTCCATGCCGCCGGTTTGCTCCTGCCGATTTTCGTGGTGACGGATGTCTTCGGCCTGTGGGTCTATCGGCGTGAATTCGACCGCCGCAACCTGATGATCCTCATCCCGGCGGCGACTTTGGGCGTCGCTATCGGCTGGGCCACCGCGTCCCTGGTCTCCGACCGGCTGGTCACCTTGCTGGTCGGCGTGATCGGCCTTTCCTTCTGCCTGAACTACTGGCTGCGCGGTCGTCACGCGGTCACGCCGCACCGGGCCGATGTCCCGCGCGGCGTGTTCTGGGGCACGGTGTCGGGCTTCACCAGCTTCGTCAGCCATGCCGGAGCACCGCCCTATCAGATGTATGTGCTGCCGCAGCGCCTCGACAAGATGATCTATGCCGGCACCACGACGATCCTCTTCGCCGTCGTCAATGCGGTGAAGCTCGTGCCTTATTGGGCGCTGGGCCAGCTTTCGCTCGCCAATCTCAAGACCGTCGCGGCGCTGTTTCCCTTCGCAATCGCCGCCACCTTCGTCGGCGTCAAGCTCACCCGCATCCTCCCGCAGGATCTCTTCTACCGCCTGGTGATCGGGGCGCTTTTCCTGGTGTCGCTGAAGCTCGTCTATGACGCTGCACTTGGCTAGTCACAACTGACACTCCCTTGGCAAGAGCGGGCGCTATGCCTTGCGCATGTGCGCAGCAAGGGAGAGCGACGATGGGCGAGGCGAATGGTGTACGTGATTTCGATTTCTTCATCGGCCGGTGGAATGTCGTCAATGAGCGTCTGAAGAAGCGCTTCGTGGGATCGGATGAATGGGAGACCTTCGCCGCCACATCGGATTGCCGCGCGCTCCTCGGTGGTGCCGCGCATATCGATGAGATCGATATTCCGGCCCTGTCTCTGTCGGGCATCAATCTGGGGGCTTTCGATGCCAGTGACGGAAGCTGGTCGCTGCATTGGATGGACAGCCAGCGGCGCGTGTTCTTTCCACCGGCGCATGGCCGCTTCAAGGGCGGGCGCGGCATATTCTATGCCGACGACACCGACGACGGGGTGCCGGTGAAAGTCCGCTATCTATGGCTTGCCAGCGAAACCGCTCCGCGCTGGGAACAGGCGTTCTCCCGGGATGAGGGACAGAACTGGGAGACCAATTGGATCATGAACTTCACCCGCGCAGATTGACCTCATTGCGGCAAGCCGGCGCGGATCAGCGCCTCGCGGTGATGCTCGGCATCCTCCGGGCGCTTATAGGGAAGGGTCGCCAGATAAGCAGCGACGGTGAAGTTCTGGTTGAGGGCCAATGTCTGGCGGCGGTGCAGCTCGGCTGACGCTGGATCGCCGGTCATTGCCGCCGCTGCGGCAAGGAAGGCATGGTGAAACTGATCGGGCTTGCTGATATGGCGGAAGGCCTCGATGGCCTCGGCATATTGGCGGGCGGCGAAATAAGCGCGGCCGAGATGGTTCCAGAAGCGCTCGGGATGGTGCGGGTTGAGCCGCATCGCCTTTCTGATCCAGTCGATGCCTTCCTCGGGCTTTCCGGCCCAGGTCAGATATTCACCTTGCTGGACGACGATGAGGTCATTGTTGGGATTGAGACCGAGGGCGCGCTCCTGATGATAGCGCGCCGCCTCGTGTTCGCCGCGATTGAGGCTGATCGCCGCCAGGATGCGGTGCACGTCGCTGTCATTGTCGTCGAGATTCAATGCGGTCCCGAGCTCGGCGACGACCGTGTTCCAGGCCGTCTCGCGGTCGGGGCACCAATTATACATCCAGGACTGGCCGACGATGCAGCCGCGCCAGGCATGCGCATGGGCGTAATTGGGATCGAGGGCGAGTGCCTTCTCGACCATCTTCTGCGCCTCCGTATTGGCGTCGAGGGTCGAGCGGTGATGCAGCACCTTGGCCGCCAGCAGATATTCATAAGCGCGCATATTGCTCGTCGGGCTGCGCTGCACGCGCTCGGTCGCCGCCGCCTCGACCCGCCCCGACAGCGTGGCCACGATCGAGGCGGTGACCTCGTCCTGCATGGCGAAGATATCGGTGAGCTCGCGGTCATAACGCTCGGCCCAGACATGGCGGTCGGTGCGGGCGTCGATGAGCTGCACGGTGATGCGCACCCGGTTGGCGATCTTGCGCACGCTGCCTTCGACCACATACTGCACGCCGAACGCCTTGGCCACCTCCTGAACATTCACCGCCTTGCCCTTATAGACGAAGGTGGAGTTGCGCGAGATGACGAGCAGGTCATGGAAGCGCGAGAGCGCGGTGATGATGTCCTCGGTCAGCCCGTCGGCGAAGAACTCCTGGTCGGGATCGCCGCTCATATTGGCGAAAGGCAGCACGGCAATCGACGTGGCGCCGCCGTCGCCCGCCAACGGGGCGGGCAAGGGTAGGGGCGGCACCAGGGTCTCGTCGAGCGCGATATGGAACACCCGGAGCGGCCGCGAGATGTTCTTCATCGGCTGCTCGCCCTGATCCTCGAAAGTGAGATCGAGCTTGTGCGCAAGCTCGTCCCTGACGGCCTGGCTGACGGCGATACCGCCCGGCTCGGCGAGCACCTGCAGCCGCGCCGCGATATTGACCCCGTCGCCCAGCACATCGTCCTCCTCGACGATGATGTCGCCGAGATTGACGCCGATGCGGAAGCGGATCTGCCGCTCGGCGTCTACATCGGAATTGCGCCTTGCCATCCGCCGTTGGATCTCGACCGCGCATTCGACCGCATCGGTGGCGGAAGCGAATTCGACCAGCATGCCGTCGCCAGTGGTTTTGACGATCCGGCCATGCGTCTTGGCAATGGCGGGATCGATGAGCTCCAGCCGGTGGGTCTTGAGCCGCGCCAACGTTCCCGCTTCGTCGAGTTCCATGAGTCGGCTATAGCCGACCATGTCGGCGGCGAGGATCGCCATCAGACGGCGCTGCACAGCGGGTTGCTGCTTCATAGGGGCACCCGTGCCGGATGTCCCCGAGTATCCTCCCGCCCGCGGTCGCGGTCAACAATGCAGGAGTCTACAGATTCTTCAGCCGCTTCGCTGCGTCGAGCGCGAAATAGGTTAGGATGCCGTCGGCGCCGGCGCGTTTGAAGGCCATGAGGCTTTCCAGGATCACCTTGTCGGGATCGAGCCAGCCATTCTGGCACGCCGCCATGATCATCGAATATTCGCCCGACACCTGATAGGCGAAAGTCGGTACACGGAAGGTCTGCTTGATGCGCGTGACGATGTCGAGATAGGGCATGCCGGGCTTGACCATGATCATGTCGGCGCCCTCGGCGATGTCGAGCTCGGCCTCGCGCAGGGCTTCGTCGCCATTGGCCGGGTCCATCTGATAGGTGCGCTTGTCGCCCTTGAGCGCGCCCGTCGAGCCCACCGCATCGCGGAAGGGCCCATAGAAGCCCGAGGCGTATTTGGCGCTGTAGGCCATGATCTGCACATGGGCGAAGCCGCGAGCATCGAGCGCCTCGCGGATGGCGCCGATGCGCCCATCCATCATGTCGGAGGGTGCGATGATATCGCAGCCCGCTTCAGCCTGGACCAGCGATTGCCGGCACAGGACCTCGACGGTCGCATCATTGACGATCGTGTCATTGCGCAAGAGCCCGTCATGGCCGTGGCTGGTATAGGGGTCGAGGGCGACATCGCACAGCACGCCGATCTCCGGCACCGCTTGCTTGATGGCGCGCACCGCCTTGCAGACGAGATTGTCGGGATTGAGCGCCTCATCGCCGTCTTCGCTGCGCAAGGAGGGGTCGGTATAGGGAAAGAGGGCGATGACCGGGATGCCGAGCTCCGCGGCCTCTTTGGCGGCCTGGGCGGCGAGATCGACCGAAAGCCGCTCGACACCGGGCATCGAGGGGACCGGAACACGTGCCTTGGTGCCTTCGGTCACGAAGATCGGCCAGATGAAGTCGGCGGGCGAGAGGGTGTTCTCGGCGACGAGCTTGCGCGACCAGGGGGTGCGCCGGTTGCGGCGCAGGCGGGTGGTGGGGAAACGGGCGTTGGACATGGTGGCGCGCAAAATAGAGAGGTTTCGCGTGGGCCTCAACGGCACATCTTGAAGCGGCCCGGACGCAGTTTCATCAGGTCGACATGGAAATGATCGCCGTGATAGCGGTCGGCGCCGGGACCCAGCACGGTGTTGAAGTAGCTGCAGGCGCTCTTGCGCAGCGCCTTCATGAAATTGCCCTTGGCCGACAGCCCGATCTTCTGCAGGAGGCCGCTGGCACCGCCGGCGACGGTGACCTGCGCCGATTTGCTGAAGTCGAAGGCAGCGATGTCGAGCGCATTGGCGCGCGCATGCTCGGAGAGCTTGCCGGTGCTGGCATTATTGCGCCGCCGGCAGGCATAGGAGGAGGCATTGCGCACCCCGATCACGCTGGCACCCACCCGCTTCTTCGCCTCGGGCTGCACCGACTGGGTGAACCAGGCGTTGAGCGCCACGGCGAAGTCGCAATTGACGGTGGCGGGCGGATCAATGCGGATCTGCGCCACTTCGGCGATGGCGATGGGGGCGGGGGTGCCGCAGCCGCCCGGCTCGCCGATCGGCTGGTCGGGGCGCCAGATCAGATCCAGTCCGGCCAGCATCTTCTCGCAGGCTGCCCGGGCGGCCAGGACATCCGCTTTAGGCCAGGCGCCGGTGCTCTGGGGCCAGGCCTTCCGGGGAATAGCGGTCGTGCCCGGCTTGCCGGCCCGGCCGGGCTTGGCGCGTGGCAGTGGCACTACTGGAGCATTGGCGAGCGAGGTTTCCGCAGAGGGCGGCGCCGGCTTGGCGCGCGGGATAGGGGCACTGGCGTGGGCTGTCGTTACGGCAAGAGTTGCGGTCAGCAGGATAAGACCGATCCCGCCCAGGCTCTTCCGCCCGTGAAATTCGTTAACCAATGCCCGAACTTGCCCCTGGTCTTTGAATCGAATTAACCGATGCCCGTTAGCCTTTCCGTCGCAATTGAATGGGGCCTTTTCGAGATCGGACGATGCTGCGGTTCGTGAAACTCTTCATCTCCCTGCCAATATTGACGCTCCCGCTCTGGGACGCGGCGCCTCAGGCGCGAGCGGAAGTCGTGATGAGCCAGATCGACGCCCTGCGCCAGCTCGCCAAGAGCAGCGCCGCCAACAACAAATGCCATTTCCTGCCGGCGCCCGAGGCCGAGGAACTCTCCGGCTATCTCGCCCGCGCCGAAATCGCCGCCGCCAGCCGCCAATCGGTGGGCGAGGCCCGCTCCGCGATCTCGCTCGGCAAGACGCTGGGTGGCAGCGCCGCCTGTTCGGCCAACACATCGGATGAGGTCAAGGCGACGCTCGATGCCGCCCGTCAGGTCGTGGCAGCGACGGCCAAGCCTGCAGAAGAAGCGGACGAGGACACGATCGTCGAGGCGCCGGTGGCGACCGATCGCAGTCGGCTGATCGCCGCGCCCAAACCGCGTAATGCGAGCCTTGCCGAATATGGTCAGCAGGCTTTCGCCTATTTCGTCGAGCGGCGCTGCGAGTATCTCTCGCATCGCGACGTGCGGGCCTTCTGGGCCGCGGTGGTGCGCGAGCATCGCGCGGCGCTGAGCGCCTATGGCCGCCGCGCCGTGGTGCGCACCGTGAGGCGTGCCGAGGCGGAAGCCGATCGCATGGAATGCGGCGCCAGAAGCCGCCAGATCGTACGGGCCGAATACACGAGGCTCGCCGGCTACTAAATAACGAAGCTCCAAGGGGAGAGCGGGGAAGTAGCGCGGGGTCCGTCCGGGGGGACGGGCTCCGCGCACCGCTTTCAAGCCATACGCATGAAACCGATTCCGGTTGCGCGCATCACGCGCACATCTTTGTGACCGGCGTTTCTGCGTCCCCGCTCCCGAGCGATCCGTTATCGACGATGTGCGCAACGACAGCACATCACCGGATCATCAGGAGAGGATCATGAAGAGATTCAAATCGACCTTCGCGGCATTGGCGCTCGGTACCGCCATCGCCGTCACGGGAATAACCGGCTCGGATTTCTCTTTCATCGCCACCGCGCAAGCCGCACCGAGCAAGGCCGCTGATCTGCGCCTCGCGCTGAACGAGCTTCTGTCCGAGCATGTGACGCTTGCGGCGGCCGCCACGCAGGCCGCGTTGCGCGGGCGCAAATCGGAATTCGAGGCGGCCGCCGGCGCGCTCGACATGAATTCGCAGGATATCGCGGGCGCCATTGGTTCGGTTTACGGCAAGGACGCGGGTGATGCGTTCCTGCCCTTGTGGCGCAAGCATATCGGCTTCTTCGTCGACTATACGACCGGCAAGGCGACGGGCTCGAAGAAGAAGCAGGACAAGGCCGTGCAGGACCTTCTGCAATACGCCTCCGATTTCGGCGCCTTCCTCAATTCGGCGACGCCGGCGCTGCCCAAGGATGCTGTTGCGGATCTGGTGAAGATGCACATCGTGAGCTTGAAGGACGTGGTCGATGCGCAGGCCGCGCGCGACTACAAGCTTGCCTTCGAGAAGATCCGCGCCGCCTCGCATCACATGCAGATGATCGCCGATCCCTTGGCCGATGCGATCGCCGCCCAGTTCCCCGACAAATTCGCGGCCAAGTGAAAACGTGAAATGACCGGAGCGGCATGCGTTGCTCCGGCCCGCTTCGGGAGTTCTCCATGCTTGTCAGAATTACGCTCGCCGCGTTGATCAGCGGCGTCTCGATCGCGCCGGCATTCGCCGATGATGCGGTCAAGGTCGACATCAAGCTGTTTCAGTTCAAGCCGAAGGAGCTCGTCGTCAAGCCGGGCACCACCGTCACCTGGACCAATGGCGATGCGATCGAGCATTCGGTGACCGCGGGCGCGCCGGGCAAGCCGTCGGACGCCTTCGATTCAGGCTTCTTCACCAAGGGCGGAAGTTACGCCCACACATTCGCGGCGCCTGGCACCTTCACCTATTTCTGCAAGCGGCACCCGAACATGCACGCTGTTGTGAAGGTGGAATGAGTTTCCCAGCACATCATTCTGCGTTAGTCTCGGACAACGGAAAGGAGTTCTGCCCATGAAAAGCATGCTTCCTCTTCTGGCCCTCATCACCGTGGCCACTTTCGCAAGTCCGGTGCTCGCCTGTGAGCAGCACCAGTCCCATGCCGCCCTCAAGACCGCCGAGCAGGTTTCGCCCCCTCCGCCCAAGGTCGTCATCGAGCCTGCGGCGCAATCTGTCCCTGCGTCAGAAAATGTGACGGCGAAGGACGCCGCCATGAGCAAACCGGCCTGGGCGACGGGTGAGAACTGTAATCGCCCGCGCAATCAGGGTAAGACTGTTTACCTTACCCAATAGAGAATCCCCAAGACTGGGTACAAATGGCTGTTAAGACTAGGGAAAGTCTTTAACAAGACTCCGTCAACTCTAATCGACAAAGCGGCAAAAGCGTCGAAATATAAGAACAAATTTACCCACCTTTTTGATCCGATTTTAAGAGCCGAAGCCTAGTCTCGCGCATAAGGAGAACGGCCAAAAGAAGCCGTCTCCGCTAACAAGGCTGAGGTGGTAAAATGCGTACTCAAACTGTGGGGGGCGTGCGCCCTGCTGGGGTCGAACCCGGACGTGAACAGATCAAGCATCGCTATCTGGAGGCTCTTACCTTGATCGAGCGCCTGCATCGCAGGCTGCTCGACGTCATCAAGGACGATTTCGAGCGTGCCGGCGCGCCCGAGGTCAATCCGGTCCAGGCGCTTTTACTGTTCAATATCGGCGATTCCGAGCTCACCGCCGGCGAGCTCAAGACGCGCGGGCACTATCAGGGCTCGAACGTCTCCTACAACCTCAAGAAGCTGGTCGAGGCGGGCTATGTCAATCATGAGCGCTCGAACTCGGACAAGCGGTCGGTCAGGGTCCGCCTGACGCCCAGGGGCCAGGCGATCCGCGAGCGGGTCGACCAGCTCTATAACCGCCAGCTCCATTCGGTCGAGGAAGTCGTCGGCCTGTCGGTCGAGGAATTCGAACGCATCAACAAGGCGTTGACCCGCCTGGAGCGCTTCTGGACCGACCAGATCCTGTACCGGCTCTAAGAACCGACAAATCTGGCTCAATTGCAAAAGCCGCACCGGTATCTACCGGTGTGGCTTTTTTGCCATAGTGGCCGAGAATTTTCGGGCTTTCCAAGTCGCGCCCCATTTGATGGCTAGGAAAGCCTTGTGGGCACGGCGTCAATTCCCTTGATTCGTCTTACGGATTCGTGGTTTAGCCACGCGGCGGGGGAGCTATGGTCTTGGTTCCTGCCCCTGGGTATGAGATGATGTGTTCGCCCATCTTTCGGCAACGGCAGCAGAAGCAGAGCATTATGTCTGGAAATCGCCTCGGTAAACTGGTCCTGACGACAGTCCTCCTCGCGTCCTTCACCGCCATGACACCGCTAGCGGCCTATGCCGAGCGGGGCGAGGGCAATTCCTGGCGCAAGAAGACGCAGGATGACGCCGGTCCATCCCCCTCGTCGAACAGCAGCTCCATCATGGTGCCGCAGACGACCAGCAACGTCGCCGGCAACAAATCCGGCAAAGCGGTCACCAAGACCGAAGTTTTCGCCGACAAGAGCGTCTCCCCGATGGTGTCGGTCGCGAGCGGCGGCGCCATGGCCAATGCCATTTCGCGTTATGAGGCGATTGCCGCCCAGGGCGGCTGGGGCTCGATATCGAGCAAGGGCCTTTCCAAGGGCGATGACGGCGAGGCGGTTGTGGCCTTGAAGCGTCGCCTGATCGCCGAGGGCTATCTCAGCGCCGATGCGCTGTCCGGCGACACCGCCCAGTGGTTCACCGCCGGGGTCGAAAAGGCGGTGGCGCAGTTCCAGGCCAATAACGGCCTCGCCGTGACCGGCAAGACCGACAAGGCGACCGTCAATGCGCTCAATATTTCGGTCTCCCAGCGCCTCGCCACCATGCGCGCCAATCTTCCGCGCCTGCAGGAATACGGCAAGGGCCTGGCCGATCGCTATATCATCGTCAACGTGCCGGCGCTTCAGCTCGAGGCGGTGAACTCGGGCGCCGTCTTCTCGCGCCACAATGTCATCGCCGGCAGCCAGAAGCGGCCGACCCCCGTCACCATCAGCCAGGTGTCGGACATCAACTTCAATCCCTATTGGAATGTGCCGGTATCGATCGTCGAGCGCGATCTCCTGCCGCGCATCCGCTCCAAAGGCACGAGCGTCTTCCGCGACATGAAGATGCGCATCTATGACGGCTATAACGGGCCGGAAGTCGATCCGCGCACCGTCGACTGGGACTATGTGGCGGCCAACCGCTATTTCTTCCGCCAGGACCCGGGCGAGGACAATTCCATGGCCTCGGTGAAGATCAACTTCCTGAGCCCCTTCGGCATCTATCTGCACGACACGCCGACCAAGAGCCTGTTCACCACGGCGGCCCGCTATCTGAGCTCGGGCTGCGTGCGCGTCGACCAGGTCTCGGTGCTGATCAACTGGATCCTCAACGGCCAGGACGGCTGGAGTCCCGGCCGCATCGAGCAGTACAAGCAGAACAGGGAGCGCCTCGACGTAAAGGTCGCCAATGCGCCGCAAGTGCGCACCGTCTATCTGACCTCCTGGGTCAATGGCGCGGGGCAGGTGAATTTCCGTCCCGACGTCTATGATCTCGACGACACCGGTTTCGTGGTCGGCCAGCCTCTGGCGCCCGGCGAATATAGCGACGACGGCAAGCGTTATGTGCTGAAGGCCAAGGTCTATGAGGTCGAGGACGTGCCGGAGCAGCCGGAGTCCTTCGGCTTCTTCAATTCGCGCCGCAAGGCCAAGACCGAGAAGGCGTCGTTCAACAGCGACGACGACAGCCGCAACAAGCCGTTCGGCTTCTTCAACCTGCGCCGCAAGACGGATGACCGTCGCACGACGAACAACTCCATCTTCTCCACCAACAAGGCGAAAGCGAAGAAGTCGCTCGCCGACATCAAGGACGACGATGACGTCCTGTTCAACTTCAACAAGTCGGGCGCGTCGAAGGTGAAGAAGCCGGTCGCCAAGAAGACCGACGCCAAGACGAAGGCTCTGCAGGCATCCGCCGCCGGCAAGAAGAAGCCGGCTGCGGCCAACGCCAAGAATGCGGCCAACGCCAAGAAAAAGAAGGTCGAGCAGGCGACCGCCACGGCCACCAAGAAGCCGGCGCCTGCCGGGGCGACCACGACTCAGCCGGTGCTGAAGAAGAAAAAGGTCGAAGAGGCCACCGCTACGGCAGGTCCGGAGTTCGGCCAGCAGAAGCCGTAAGCGTCAAACCTAGCCCGAAGAGGTTGCATCCGCTTCGGGCAAACCGGCCGAATTGAAAACGCGTCGGGACGAGAATCGGTAGATTTTTGGGGCTCTTGGGCTCCCAAATGAGGCGCCTGCGACGCATCTGCGCATGCGGCTATTCGTCAATGGCTTAAGGCCGGGCTTTCGGGCGTAATGACGACATCATGACGAACACATTTGACTATTCCGGGGCTTTCGCGGCAGCCGTTGGCAAAGTGCGCCAGGAAGGCCGCTATCGCGAATTCGCCGACATCTGCCGCATCCGCGGGCGTTTCCCGCGGGCGCTTTACCGTGGCCGCGACGGCGAGCGCGAAGTCACCGTCTGGTGCTCAAACGACTATCTCGGCATGGGCCAGCATCCGAAGGTGCTCGCCGCCATGCATGAGGCGCTCGACGAGATCGGGGCAGGGTCGGGCGGCACGCGCAACATTTCCGGCACCAACCATCATCACGTCCTGCTCGAGGCCGAGCTCGCCGATCTGCACGGCAAGGAAGCCGCACTTCTCTTCAATTCCGGCTACATGGCGAACGAGGCGACGCTGTCGACGCTCGGCCGTCTGCTGCCCGGCTGTGTGATGCTCTCGGACGAGCTCAACCACGCCTCGATGATCGAGGGCATCAGGCATGGCCGCTGCGACAAGGTCATCTGGCGCCACAACGACCTCGCCGATCTCGAGGCGAAACTGAAAGCCCTCGATCCCGCCCGGCCGAAAATCATCGCCTTCGAGTCGGTCTATTCGATGGATGGCGACATCGCGCCCATCGCCCAGATCTGCGATCTCGCCAAGCGTTATGGCGCGCTGACCTATCTGGATGAAGTGCACGCCGTCGGCATGTACGGACCGCGTGGCGGCGGTGTCGCCGAACGTGACGGTCTGCTGGACCATGTCGACATCATCGAGGGCACGCTCGCTAAAGCTTTTGGCGTCATGGGCGGCTATGTGGCGGCCTCCACGATGCTGATCGATGCCGTCCGCTCAACCGCGGCAGGCTTCATCTTCACCACGTCGCTGGCGCCGGTGCTTGCTGCCGGCACGGTGGCGAGTGTGCGGCATCTGAAGGAGAGCGGCGAGGAGAGGGCGCTGCAGCACAAGCACGCGGCGCTGCTCAAGCGCGAGCTCGCCCGCCTGGGCCTGCCCGTCGTCCTGTCGCCCAGCCACATTGTGCCGGTCATCGTCGGCGATCCGGTTCTGTGCAAGCAGCTCACCGACCGGCTGCTCGCCGAGTTCCAGATCTATGTGCAGCCGATCAATTATCCGACCGTGCCAAAGGGCAGCGAGCGGATCAGGCTGACGCCTGGCCCGCTCCATGGCGAGCTGGAAATCGCCCGACTGGTGTCGGCGCTCGACCAGCTGTGGACGGCGATGACGCTGAAGCGGGCAGCCTAACCAATGACGATCCTTGTGACGGGCAGCGCCGGGCATCTCGGTGAAGCTCTCATGCGGACTTTCCACCAGCAGGGGGAGGCGGCGCGCGGTCTTGATATAAAGCCGTCGCCCTTTACCCATTGCGTCGGTTCCATAGCCGAACGTGGTGTCGTCAGGCGGTGCATGGCGGGCATGCGCACGGTCATCCATGCCGCAACGCTCCACAAGCCGCATGTCGCCACTCATTCCTACCAAAACTTCCTCGACACGAATGTCACGGGCACGCTGGTCCTGCTCGAGGAGGCGGTGAAGGCGGGTGTCGAGAGCTTCGTCTTCACCAGCACCACCAGCACCTTCGGCGCGGCCCTCACGCCCGCGAAGGACGAGCCGGCGGCCTGGGTGACCGAGGACGTCCTGCCCATCCCGAAAAACATCTATGGCGCGAGCAAGGTCGCCGCCGAGGGCCTGTGCGAGCTGTTCGCTCGCAAGCATCGCCTGCCGACAATCGTGCTCAGGACCTCGCGCTTCTTCCCCGAAGCCGATGACGACGCGGCGATCCGCGATGCCTATGAGCCGGCCAACGCCCAGGCCAATGAGCTGCTGAACCGGCGGGCCGACATCGCCGATATCGTCGACGCGCATATCCTGGCTGCCGAGCGGGCGAAGGCCATTGGCTTTGGGCGTTATATCATTTCGGCCACGACGCCCTTCGCCGAGGACGACCTTGCGGCGCTACGCCATGACGCGCCGGGTGTCGTCAATCGGCTGTTCCCCGATTGCCCGGCGCTCTTCGCCAAGCGCGGCTGGCGGTTCTTCCCCGCGATCGACCGGGTCTATGTGAACCGGCGGGCGCTGAAGGAGCTCGGCTGGCGGCCGCGATACGATTTTCGTAACATGTTGGACAGCCTCGCCCAGGGCACTGATTTTCGCAGTCCTTTGGCCCGCGAGGTCGGCAGCAAAGGCTATCACGACGAGGTATTTGCGGGCGCGCCATATCCGGTGGCGTAAACGGATTGTCGCATGCCGGTCTAACTCTGGACCCTGAGCGTGATTCCGCTTATGTCGCATCCTCTGCGCGGATGAACAGGAGAGGATCATGGCCCGTAAGGTTGCTAAGAAGATCAAGCCGGCGAAGAAGAAGGTTCAACCCCGCAAGGCCGCGAAAGCCGCCAAGCCAGCGAAGAAAACCGCCAAGAAAGCCGCCACGCCGAAGGTCACCGGCAATGGCTTCTTCACCGCTTCACTCGCCCAGGCCGACAAGGCGGTAGCCGCCTCGATCAAGCGCGAGCTCGGCCGCCAACAGCATGAGATCGAGCTCATCGCGTCGGAGAACATCGTCTCGCGTGCCGTGCTCGAGGCTCAAGGGTCCGTCAACACCAATAAATATGCCGAGGGCTATCCGGGCCGGCGCTATTATGGCGGTTGCCAGTATGTCGACGAGGTCGAGATTCTGGCCATCGAGCGCGCCAAGAAGCTGTTCAATTGCGGCTTCGCCAATGTGCAGCCGCATTCGGGCGCCCAGGCCAACCAGGCCGTCTTCTTCGCCTGTATGAAGCCGGGCGACACCTATATGGGTCTCGATCTGAGAGCGGGTGGGCATCTGACCCACGGTGCGCCGGTCAACCAGTCGGGCAAGTGGTTCAACGTCGTGCCGTATCGGGTGCGCCAGGACGACCAGCGCATCGACTATGATTTCGTCGCCGAGCTCGCCGAGCAGAACAAGCCGAAGCTGATCCTTGCCGGCGGCTCCGCCTATCCGCGCTTCATCGACTTCGCCCGCTTCCGCAAGATCGCCGATTCGATCGGCGCCGTGTTCATGGTCGACATGGCCCATATCGCCGGCCTCGTCGCCGGCGGCGTCCATCCCAATCCTCTCGACCACGCCCATGTCGTGACCACCACGACGCATAAGACGCTGCGCGGTCCGCGCGGTGGCATGGTGCTCACCAATGACGAGGATATGGCCAAGAAGATCAATTCCTCGGTCTTCCCGGGTCTCCAGGGCGGCCCCCTGATGCATGTCATTGCCGCCAAGGCGGTGGCCTTCGGCGAGGCGCTGCAGCCCTCCTTCAAGAAGTATGCGGCTCAGGTCGTCGCCAATGCCAAGGTGCTGAGCGACAGCATGATCGCCGGCGGCTGCGATATCGTTTCGGGCGGCACCGACACCCATCTGATGCTGGTCGACCTGCGCAAGAAGGGGCTGACCGGTAAGGCCGCCGAGGCGGCCCTGGGGCGTGCCTGGATCACCTGCAACAAGAACGGCATTCCCTTCGACCCCGAAAAGCCGATGGTGACCTCGGGCGTCCGTCTCGGCACCCCGGCCGGCACCACCCGCGGCTTCGGCGTCAAGGAATTCAAGGAAATCGGCGCCCTCATCACCGAGGTGCTCGACGGGCTTGCGAAGAACGGCGAAGAGGGCAATGCTAAGGTCGAGACGGCCGTCCGCAAGAAGGTCGGCCAACTGACCAACCGCTTCCCCATCTATCCCTGACCCCTAAGGCTCCATGCGCTGCCCTTTTTGCAACAATGAAGAAACGCAGGTGAAGGACAGCCGTCCGAGCGAGGACGGGACCGCCATTCGGCGCCGCCGCTATTGTCCGGATTGCGGCGGCCGCTTCACCACCTTCGAGCGTGTGCAGTTGCGCGAGCTCACCGTCGTCAAGCGGTCGGGCCGGCGCGTGCCGTTCGACCGCGACAAGCTGATGCGCTCGGTGCAGATCGCGCTGCGCAAACGCCCGGTCGACCCCGAGCGGGTGGAGCGCATGGTCTCCGGAATAGTGCGCCGGCTCGAAAGTCTGGGTGAAAGCGACATCAAGTCCGAGACCGTCGGCAAGCTCATCATGGAGGCGCTGAAGGTCCTCGACGACGTCGCCTATGTGCGCTTCGCTTCCGTCTACAAGAATTTTCGCGAGGCCAAGGACTTCGAGGAGCTGCTCGGCGAATTGACCGGCGAAGAGGGCGAGCCGAGCCCGAAGCGGGACTGACCATGTCCGCCGTCCTGGAGTTTCGCCGCGCCGGTCCCGCCGATGCGGCGACGGTGCGTGAGCTCACCCGCAAGTCCTATGCGAAATGGTGCGCCGTCATTGGCCGCGAGCCCTTGCCGATGACCGCCGATTATGATCACGCCGTGCGCAGTCACGTCATCGACCTCGCTTACCTAGATGGCCGGCTGGTCGGGCTCGTGGAGATGATTCCGCGTGCCGACGATCTGTTGATCGAGAATGTCTGCGTCGATCCGGACGGGCAGGGCGGCGGCATCGGCCGTAAGCTCGTCGCCCATGCGGAAGCGGAGACGCGTCGCCGCGGCCACGCCGTGATCCGGCTCTATACCAACAAGCTCTTCGCCGCCAATCTCGGTTTCTATGTTGCGCAAGGCTATGAGGTCGAGCGCGAGGAGGCCTTCAAAGGCGGCACGATCGTCCACTTCCACAAGATACTCACATGACCGCCGATCTCGCTTTCATGACCCGCGCCGTCCGGCTCGGTCATCGGGCTCTCGGAACAACGGCGGAGAATCCGCCGGTCGGCTGCGTCATCGTCAAGGATGGCGTCATTGTCGGTCTGGGCTGGACGCAGCCCGGCGGCCGCCCCCATGCCGAGGTGGCGGCGCTGCGCATGGCGGGCGCGGCGGCAAGAGGCGCTACTGCCTATGTGACGCTCGAACCCTGCGCCCATCACGGCCGCACCCCGCCTTGCGCCGAGGCTTTGGCGAAGGCTGGCGTCGTCCGGGTGGTGGCGGCGGTCGAGGACCCGGATCCGCGGGTTTCGGGCGGTGGCTTTGCCATTCTACGGCAGGCCGGAATCAGCGTGGTGACAGGGCTCGGCCGGGAGGAAGCCCTTTCGGATCTTGCCGGCTTCCTGACTCGGATTGTCAATAAGCGTCCCTATGTCCTTCTTAAACTTGCGCTTTCCGCCGATAGGAAGATCGCCGAAGCGGCCGGCAAACGCACCGCGATCACCGGCCCCGAGGTCAAGGCCCGCACCCATCTGTTGCGCGCCGAGGCCGATGCCATCCTGGTCGGGCTCGGCACCGTGCTGGCCGATGATCCCGACCTGACGTGTCGTCTGCCGGGGCTGGAAGTCCGTTCGCCCATCCGGGTGGTAGCGGATTCAAGGGGCGCCATCCCGCCAGGGTCGCACCTGGTCCGGACGGCCGGGAAGGTGCCCCTGTGGCTCCTGTCGCTCGCCGGTACGCCGGCGCCCGAGGGCGTCGATATCCTTGCCTGTGCGCCCGGCGCCACGGGTGGCGTCGATCTGGCCGACGGCCTGGCCAAGATCGCCGCGCGGGGTATCAACCGGGTGCTGGCAGAAGGCGGGGCAAGGCTGGCCCGCGGGCTGATCGAAGCCGGCCTGGTCGATGAGCTGCAGCTCTTCCAGTCGCCCAAGTTTCTGGGTCCGCAAGGCGTCGACGGCTTTGCCGGAATGCCCTTCGCTCAAGTCATGGCAGGGTTCCGGCCGGGGGCCGAGGAAACCCTTGGGGATGACCGTCTGAGCGTCTATGTACGCGGCTGAATATCCCTAGAGAGTCTTATGTTTACCGGCATTGTCACCGATATGGGCGAGGTCATCGCCATCGAGCAGCGCGGCGATACGCGCCTCACCATCGCCACGGCCTATGATCCCGACACGATCGCGCTCGGCGCCTCGATCGCCTGTTCGGGCTGCTGCCTGACCGCGGTCGAGACCGGCCGCCTGCAGGACGGACGGGGCTTTTTCGCGGTCGATGCGTCTGCCGAGACGCTCGCCCGCACGACGCTCGGGAACTGGGCCGTCGGCGCGCGGATCAATCTGGAGCGGCCGCTCAAGATGGGCGACGAACTGGGCGGCCATGTCGTCTCGGGCCATGTCGACGACGTGGGCGAGATCGTCTCGATCGTGCCGGAAGGGGATTCGCTGCGCTTCCGTTTCCGAGTCTCGCCCGCGATTGCCCGGTTCATCGCCCCCAAGGGCTCGGTCTCACTCGACGGCACCTCCCTGACTGTCAACGAGGTCGAGGGCAATGAATTCGGGGTCAATATCATTCCCCATACCCAGATGGTGACCACCTGGGGCAAAGCCAAACCCGGCGATCGGGTGAATGTTGAAATCGACATGCTGGCGCGCTATGTCGCCCGTCTTTCGGAGACGAGATTGTGAAACGCGACAAGACCACGGCGGCGGCCGTCAAGACCAAGGCGCATCTCCTCATCATCGAGGCGCGCTTCTACGCGGATATTTGCGATGAGCTCGCCAAGGGCGCCATCGCGGCCATCGAGAAGGCGGGCGCCACCTGGGAGCGGGTCGACGTGCCGGGCGCCCTCGAGATTCCGGGCGGCATCGCTCTCGCCGCCAAGTCCAAGCGCTTCGACGGTTTCGTGGCCCTGGGCTGCGTGCTGCGCGGCGAGACGACACATTATGAAATCGTCTCCGGTGAATCGGCTCGCGGCATCATGGATCTCACCATGACAGGGCTCATCATTGGCAATGGCATCCTCACCTGCGAGAACGAAATTCAGGCCTGGGCACGCGCCCGGGTGACCGAGATGGACAAGGGAGGAGGGGCCGCCGATACGGCGCTCGCCATGATCCGCTTCGCCCGGTCCATCAAGAAGAGGCAGCGTAAATCTTGACGACTCCCCGCCGCCAACCGCCAGTGGCGCGCTCCGCAGCGCGCCTGGGCGCCGTTCAGGCACTCTATCAGATGGATCTCGCCGGCACCGATGTCGGCGAAGTTCTGGCCCAGTTCTCCGCCCGTGCCACGGGCGATGCGTTCGAGGAGGGCCAGTGCGGCCCGGCCGATTTCCCGTTCCTCAAGGAGATCGTCGACGGTGTCGTGCGTGAGCAGCTCACCATCGATCCCGTTCTCAACCGGCTTCTCGATACCGGCTGGCCTCTGGCGCGGCTCGACGCCACCTTGCGCGCCATCCTGCGCGCGGCGGCTTATGAGGTCATGTTCATGGAGAACGTGCCGGCCCGCGTCGCCATCACCGAATATCTCGATGTCGCGCACGCCTTCTTCCATGAGCAGGAGCCGAAGCTGCTCAATGGCGTGCTGAACACGCTGGCCCGCCAGCGCCGGCCGGACGAGTTCTAGCTTTTCTCCGATTCGTGCATCGCTTTCGCCTTGACTCATTTCGCGTCAAGGCGCACGACCACTTTTGCGTCGGCGCCTGTGCGCCGCACGCCTCAACGCAAATAGGAACAATGGACAATCACCCTAGATGCGGCCGGTCTCGCGGACCGGTCCAGATAGCAAATGAATTGGTTACCGGCATCTCGGCCGGGCCAGCGGTGATGGGCTAACAGCCCGGTCCGCTTGCCTCCCGGGCCGTCGGCACACCGGGAAAGGCAAGCCCATGAGTAGCACGATCAGTTTCTGATTTGGCGCGTCCGCGCCCGCTTCCGCGGGTCCGATCGCGTTCATCCGTCATGCGAGCCGCATGGCGGGCGCTCATCTATGAAATCCATGGAGACCACCGATGACCAGACCCATGAAGAGGAAGGCGTCGAATCTCGAACGCGAAGTGATCAACGCCGTGATGATCCTCTACGCGCTCATCTGCATCGCCATGCTGGCGATTCACTATCTGCAGCCGGTCGGCCAGGGGACCGAGACGTCCTCGACCTCACCGGCGCATGAGACCCTGCGCGCCGGCGCAGCCAAGCCCGCTCAAACCCAGTGATCCGGAGACAGAACAATGAACAACAACATCATCACCACGCTGTCGCCCGCCGCCACGCTGGAGGATATCTGGATCCGCGTCGACGCCGAGAACAAGGCCGAAGTCGCGCGCATCGCCGCGAAATACAAGGTCGAGTTCCCGGCGAGTTCCGAAGGTGTGTTCGAGGACCATGATTCGGTCTGCCTCAACATCACCCACATGATGCCGGAGGCGCAGGATTTCCGCCGCGAGACGATCGTCATCGCCTTCAGCGACAAGGTTGTCGTGACGCTCGAGCCGAAGGGCCATTTCGCGCCCTTCGACAAGGCGCTGGCGCGCTTCAAGCGCCATCCGGGCCTGGTCCAGTCGTCCTACTCGATCATGCGCACCCTGCTGCAGGCGATGAACGATGCCGCAGCGGAAACGATCGACATGATCAGCCAGGCGCTCGAAACGATGAATGACCAGATCGGGGTGATCACCAGCGGCCTCGATTCGTCGGGCCGCGAGATCGGCGTCAGCGACATCAACGACACGATGATCGAGCTCAACGAGAAGGAAGAGCTCATCTCGCGCTGTCTCGAATGCCAACTCTCGCTCGCCCGCGCCGCGCGCTATCTGCGCATGGAGATCAACGGCAGCGATCATGAGCTCAAGAACATGGTCGAGACGCTCCTGTCCGACATGGACGGGGTCAAGCAGCATGCGAGCTTTGAGCACGAGAAAGTGCGCTATCTGCAACAGTCGGTGATGACCTCGCTGAACGTCAAGCAGAACCAGATCGTCAAGGTGTTCACCATCATCACCGCGGTGTTCCTGCCGCCGACGCTGGTCGCCACCTTCTACGGCATGAACTTCGCCGTCATGCCTGAATTGACCTGGAAGCATGGCTTCACCGCGACCATCATCCAGACGCTGCTCGCCGCCCTTCTGCCCTTGCTGTATATCAAGAAGAAGGGCTGGTTGCGCTGACGCATGGCCAGCACGCCCGGGGGACCCAGAAGGCCATGAGCACTGCCGAAATCACCGCCCAGTTCGATGATCTGCGCGCCAGGCGCAACGCCATCGTGCTGGCGATCGGCCAGGCGCTCTATGGCTCGGCCACGGTGATCATGTTCACCACCGCGGGCCTCATCGGTGTGCAAATCGCTCCGTCCAAGGCCTGGGCCACGCTGCCGATCTCGGCCTTCGTCATCGGCACCGCGGTTTCGACGATCCCGGCCGCCATGCTGATGCGCGCCATCGGCCGGCGGCCGGGCTTCATGCTCGGCGCCTTCGCCGGGACCATAGGCGCGCTGATCGGCGTCTATGCCATCTACACCCGTGATTTTCAGCTCTTCATCCTGGCGACGGTGCTGCAGGGCGTCTATCAGGCCTTCGCCCAGCATTCGCGCTTCGCCGCCGCCGATATGGCGAGCCCGGCTTTCCGCCCCAAGGCGATCTCCTGGGTGATGACCGGCGGCGTGGCCGCGGGTCTTCTCGGCACGTCGCTGGTGATGTTCACCACCGATCTATTGGCGCCGGTCACCTTCGCCGGCTGTTACGCCGCGATGGCGGTGATCTGTACGCTGGCGATCGGCGTCCTCGCCTTCGTCGATATTCCGCGCAAGGAGGAAACCGTCTCGGCGGGCGACACGCGTCCGCTTGCCGAAATAGTGAAACAGCCGCGCCTCATCGTGGCGGTGATCGCGGCGACGCTGAGCTACGGCATGATGAATCTGGTGATGACGGCCGCGCCCATCGCCATGATCGACTGCGGCTTCACCACCACCACGGCGGCCTGGGCGATCCAGTGGCATGTGATGGCGATGTTCGTGCCGAGCTTTTTCACCGGCCAGATCATCGCCCGCGTCGGCGCCGAGCGGGTCTGCGCCGCGGGCCTGCTGCTTCTCGCGGCGGCGGCAACCGCCGGGCTGCTCGGCATCAGTTTCGGTCATTTCGCCGTGAACCTCATCCTGCTCGGGCTCGGCTGGAACTTCGGCTTCATCGGCGGCACCACGCTGCTCACCGAATGCTATCGCCCTGCCGAGCGCGAGCGTGTGCAGGGGCTCAACGACTTTGCCGTCTTCGGCACGGTCGCGATCGCCTCGCTCACCTCGGGCAAGCTGCTCGACTGGTTCGGCTGGGCGAGCGTCAACATCGCCGTCTATCCGACGGTGGTGGTGGCGCTCAGCCTGATCCTGTGGATCATGCTGAAACGCCGCCGTAGAGCCGTTGCGAATTAGGGCTGCGGGGTTACCGTTGGCGCCGGGAAGCCTGCCAGCTCGTTGACCGTTTTTGTGCGCCAATCTTTCAGCGCGGTGACGAAGGCCTTGGCGTCGTCGCCATAGGCGCGCCGGCTGATGGCATAAAGCACGACGCCCGGCTTGGCGCCCTTATGCGGCGCATAGCGGTAGCCGTTCCATTCGACGATCAGCTTGCCGTCCGGGCCTGCCGCGCTGATCAGGAAATCGAGGATGACGTCGCCTGTCGCCTCATTGACGATCGCATCATAGAAGACGAGGGGATCGGTGGCCTTGCGCTGGTTGAGGCTCGCGATCTGCGCCCCCGCCGCATCCTTGGGCGCGAGGCCCGAAGTGACCGCCTCCAGGATGAACATATGCGTGTAGCTTTGGACCGACTGCCCAGCCGGGAGGTATTCCTGCTTGTAGTAGTCGGCGGACGGATGCGAGGTCCAGACGAGCCCATAGTCCTGGCCCTCGAAGGAGATGGGGCCCGGCACGCCGAGCCTTTCGGTCTTGTCGTCGGCCTGGGCCCAGGCCGGGGCGGCGCACAGGATGAGGATGGTTAAGACGCGCAGCAGTGGGCGGATGATCATGGAGCCTCCGGTTTGCAAGGAAGAGGCTTCTCGCATGGCCTGGTGGCAATTGAAAGACGATTGACCCGAGGGACCCGGCCCAACTCGTCCTGGTACGGAGGAGTGGTGCCGCAAGAAGACCACGATCCCGTCGAAATGAAGTTCACTTCGCTGTTCATGCTCCATTCAGTTTGGTGGGAGCAGTTTGTGCGTGAAACGAACGGGACGCGCGACATGACGCATCGTGCCTTGAGCCAGGTTCCGAGTTTCTGGGACATGGCTCTTTTCGAAGCGAAGGCGACGGCTTTTCGCCTCAAGCGTAAGACGCAGGAAACTCTGAGCCGCAAGGCCGTGTGCCGGCATGGCCAAGGCAAGGCCCTCACTTCGGCCCCCATTCTGGCCCGTATTTCTTCCCCGCTCTGGCACCATCTGCAGGGAAGCCAGGATCGGGCGCTCACCCTCGGCAAGATCCATAATCTGCGCCGCGCCATCCGCCATCTCGACGGTGTCGAGGTTCCGGCCGGCAGTCTGTTCAGCTTCTGGCGCCAGGTCGGGCGCACCACCAGGCGCCGCGGCTTCGTCGAAGGCCGCGAATTGCGCGAGGGCTGTCTCATCGCCAATGTCGGCGGCGGCCTGTGCCAGCTTTCGAACGCGCTTTACGAGGCGGCCCTCGATGCCGGCCTCGAAATCGTCGAACGCCACGCCCATAGCCGCGTGGTGCCGGGCTCGCGCGCGTCGCTCGGGCGCGACGCCACCGTCTTCTGGAATTATGTCGACCTGCGCTTCCGCGCGGCCCGGCCGTTCCGCATCGAGGCGACCTTGCGGCGCGACTCGCTCGAGATCGTCCTGCGTGGGCCGGGTGGCCTCGTCACCCGCAAGGATGGCGATCTGAGCGTAGATGAGGAGCGCCTCGGCGCCAATGACTGCACGAGCTGCGGGGAGACGGAGTGTCGCCGCCATGATCCCGAGCGGCCATTCCTGCCGAACGACATTGGCTCGACGGCCTGGCTCGTCGATGCCTGCTGGCCGGAATTTTCGATCCTGTTCTCGGCTATCGCGCGCACCGAGGATGCGCTGTTACTGCCACAGCGCCTGCGCGAGACGCCGCGTTATGCCTGGCCGCGCCATGTGGTGGCCGAGGAAAGCTGCGCGACCCTGGTGGCGCTGCGCCGCGCCTTGGCCTTGCGCCACGCGCCGCGGCAAGGGCGCGCCTTGCAGGACATGCTGCTGCGCTACGACGGGGCGCTGGCCTGCCATTATGCGAAGAAGCTCTCGCCCGTTCATGAGCATCTGGTGATCTCGCAGAATCTGCTGCCGCATCTGTGGCGGCTCGGCGAATTGCAGGGCCGCAGCTTCGACGTTCTGATGATCCGCCATCCGATGGCGGAACTCGAGGCCAAGCTCGATGCCGCCAAGGCGGTCTATCCGATGAGCCCGACGCTCGGCGACTTCCGCGCGCCTCAGGAAATCGTCGTGGCGGAGCGCGCCGCCCTGGCCGCCGCCCGCACCCTCTATACCCCGCATAGCGGTATCGCTGCCGGCGATCCCGCCCGCACCCAGCTCATCGACTGGCTCAAGCCCGCGCCGCGCAGCCGCATCGCGCGCGGCGGCAAGTCTGTTCTCTTCCCGGCCTCGGCTCTGGCGCGCAAGGGTGCCTATGCCTTGCGCGAGGCCGCCCAGGATCTCGATCTCGACATCGTCGTCGCCGGCAAGGCGCGCGAGGGGGAGGGCGATTTCTGGGGCAAGGTCAGGACGCATCAACTGGACGGCGCGGAGTGGCCGGAGAAGATCGCCGCCGTGATTCTGCCGGCGCTCATCGAGCACGAGCCCCGGGCGCTCCTCAAGGCGCTGGCGCACGGTCTGCCGGTCATCGCCACGCCGGAATGTGGTCTCGCCGGAACGGCGGGTGTGGCGGAGGTTCCGGTCTGTGATCCGGCCGGCTTGCGCCAGCAGCTCCTTCAGGTCCTGTAGACCTTTTCATTTGCCGCACCGCAGCATTTCTGATCTCATCGCGCTCTCTGTCCTCTTTCAGTGAGCGCGCGATGACTCAGAAGACCTGGACTGCCGTCGACAATTATGTGAGCGAGGCGCTTGTGCCCCCCGACAAGGTGCTCGACGCTGTTCTCCAGGCGAGCGCCGATAGCGGCCTGCCGGAGATCGCGGTGGCGCCCAATCAGGGCAAGCTCCTGATGCTGCTGGCGCAGTCGATCAATGCCCGCACCATTCTCGAGATCGGCACGCTCGGCGGCTACAGCACCATCTGGCTCGCCCGCGCTCTGCCGAAAGGGGGCGGCGTCGTGACCCTGGAGGCCGTGCCGCGTCATGCCGAAGTCGCAACTGCCAATTTCAAGCGCGCCCGCCTGGGCGCCATGATCGATCTCCGGCTCGGCAAGGCCATTGATCTGCTGCCCAAGCTCGCGGCCGAGAAGCGCAAGCCCTTCGACTTCGTCTTCATCGATGCCGACAAGGAGAACATCCCGGATTATTTCAAATGGTCGCTGAAGCTCACCCGGCCGGGCAGTCTGATCGTCGTCGACAATGTCGTGCGCGGCGGCAGGGTCATCGATGCCGCGAGCAAGGACCACAGTGTCCAGGGCGTGCGCCGCTTCAATGAAATGCTGAAGAAGGAGAAGCGGGTGGAGGCCACCACGATCCAGACCGTCGGGGTGAAAGGTTATGACGGCTTCACCTTGGCTCGGGTGATGAAATAGTCAGCCGCGCTGTTCCACCGCGAGGCGCAACCCCAGCGCCATCAGCAGGCCGCCCATGATCGTCTCGAAGGACCGCTTGATGCGCGGCCGGCCGAGAAACTGGCCGAGTCGCGCCAGCGCGACGGCATAAAGGCAGAGCCACAGGAAGGTGAGGCTCGAAAAGACGACGCCGAGCAAGGCGAGCTCGGAGAACATGCCGTGGCCGGCGCTTGCGAATTGCGGCAGGATGCTGGCGAAGAACACGGCCATCTTGGGATTGCCCAGGTCGCTGACCAGGCCTTGCCGGAAGAGGACAAGGGGAGATGGCCTGACGCCGATCATGACGGCCGTCTCGCCCGGACCGGTTGGCCGCCAGGCGCTCCACAGCATCCGCGCGCCGAGATAGACCAGATAGGCAGCGCCGAGGAGCTTCACGGCCTGGAATACCGGCTCGGACGCGAGAAGCACCGCCACGAGGCCCGCCGCCGTCGCTAGCGCCCAGATGATCTGGCCCAGCGCGACACCGGCTGCGGTGGCGATTCCGCCGTGCCGTCCACCCAGCATCACGCCGCGGATGGTCATGGTGGTGTCGGGACCGGGCGTCACGATCACCAGGACCGATATTCCGAGAAAAGCCACGAAGGAGCTGGTCAGCATGGTCACTACCCGCGCAGAAGCGATTATGGGACGCAGCCCTAGCATGGCTAACCTGCCCTTGGGATGGTTTCTTCTTGGTTGCCATGATCTCGCCATTTTGGCATACCCGAGCCATAGGTCCGAGTTGCGGGAGGAGGGGGGAAATTCCTAACGTCCGCCTTCGGGGAGAATAAAAACATTAGGAAACAAAAGGAATATCCATGAGCTCAACCCTATGGCTGATTGTGCTCGGCGGTGCTTTGTCCATCGTCTACGGCATTCTCACCACCCGTAGCCTGTTGGCCGCCGATGCCGGTACGGCCCGCATGCAGGAGATCTCGGCCGCCGTGCGTGAAGGCGCCCAGGCCTATCTCAAGCGTCAATATGCGACCATCGGCGTTGTCGGCGTCGTTATCTTCATTATCGCTTTCTTCCTCCTCGGCTGGACCTCGGCCATCGGCTTCGCCATCGGCGCCATTCTGTCGGGCGCTGCCGGCTTTATCGGCATGAACGTGTCGGTGAGGGCCAATGTGCGCGTCGCCCAGGCTGCCACCAAGTCGCTGGCAGGCGGCCTCGACCTCGCCTTCAAGGCGGGCGCGGTCACGGGTCTTCTGGTTGCGGGTCTCGGCCTTCTGGGCGTCACCCTCTATTTCATCTTCCTGACCGGTCCGCTGGCGCTCGCGCCGACGAGCCGCACCGTCATCGACGCTCTGGTGGCTCTGTCCTTCGGCGCCTCGCTGATCTCGATCTTCGCCCGTCTCGGCGGCGGTATCTTCACCAAGGGTGCGGATGTCGGCGGCGACATGGTCGGCAAGGTCGAAGCCGGCATCCCGGAGGATGATCCGCGCAACCCCGCCACCATCGCCGACAATGTCGGTGACAATGTCGGCGACTGCGCCGGCATGGCCGCCGACCTGTTCGAGACCTATGTGGTGACCGCGGTCGCCACCATGGTGCTCTCGGCCATCGTGCTGCCGGATGCCTACAAGCTCGCCGGCATGGTGCTGCCGCTCGCGATCGGCGGCGCTTGCGTCGTCACCTCGATCATCGGCACCTTCTTCGTGAAGCTTGGCGCCTCCAACAACATCATGGGCGCTCTTTACAAGGGCTTCATCGCCACCGCCGTCCTGTCGCTCATCGTCCTCTATCCGGTGATCAACTTTGTGTTCGGCGGCATGGGCGTCGATCTCGGCGGCTTCACCCCGATGAAGCTCTTCTGGTGCGGCGTCATCGGCCTCATCGTCACCGGTCTCATCATCTGGATCACCGAATACTACACGGGCACCGGACGTCGTCCGGTGAATTCGATCGCCGAGGCCTCGATCACCGGCCACGGCACGAATGTCATCCAGGGCCTTGCGGTGTCGCTTGAATCGACGGCGCTTCCGGCGCTCGTCATCATCTTCGGCATCCTCACGACCTTCAACCTTGCCGGGCTGTTCGGCATCGCGGTCGCGGTGACCACCATGCTGGCGCTTGCCGGTGTGGTCGTGGCCCTCGACGCCTTCGGCCCCGTCACCGACAATGCTGGTGGCATTGCCGAAATGGCGGGCTTGCCCAAGGAAGTGCGCCACAATACCGACGCGCTCGACGCCGTAGGCAACACGACGAAGGCCGTCACCAAAGGTTATGCCATTGGTTCGGCGGGCCTCGGCGCGCTGGTGCTCTTCGCTGCCTACACTCAGGACCTCAAGTTCTTCGCGGCCAATGCGACGCCGGGAAGCTTCTTCGAGGGCGTCAATGTCACCTTCGATCTGTCCAACCCCTATGTGGTGGTCGGCCTGATCTTCGGCGGCCTCTTGCCGTACCTGTTCGGCGGTATCTCGATGACGGCGGTCGGCCGCGCGGCGCAAGCCGTGGTGGTCGAGGTGCGCCGCCAGTTCAAGGAGAAGCCGGGCATCATGAAGGGCACGGAGAAACCGGATTACGGCCGCGCCGTCGACATGCTGACCAAGGCCGCGATCAAGGAAATGATTGTTCCGTCGCTGCTGCCGGTCCTGTCGCCGATCGTGGTCTTCCTCGTGATCTGGGCTATCGCCGACAAGGCGGCGGGCTTCGCCGCTCTCGGCGCCATGCTCATGGGCGTCATCGTCACCGGCCTCTTCGTCGCCATTTCCATGACCGCCGGCGGCGGTGCCTGGGACAATGCGAAGAAGTCCTTCGAGGATGGCTTCACCGACTCGAAGGGCCAGAAGCACTTCAAGGGCTCGGAGGCGCACAAGGCTTCCGTCACCGGCGACACCGTCGGCGACCCCTACAAGGACACGGCGGGCCCTGCCGTGAACCCGATGATCAAGATCACCAACATCGTGGCGCTGCTGCTGCTGGCTGTGCTCGCGCACTGATCTTGAGACACTGAATGATGGGACGGCCGGGCGATCTGCCCGGCCGTTTCGCTTTTTAAGGACGCGGTTGGACCTAAGGCCTATTTACTTCGGGGTAGCAAAACTGGAACATCACAAGCATCGGCCGTAGCGAGGGGAGTGCTTTCGATGCGCGTGACGATGGTCTTTTCCGCCTTCCTGCTGGCATCTGCCGCAAGCGCTCATGCCGACATTCCGCTTCTCAACGCGACATGTCCGGGCAAGATCGAGGTCCACGCCGATCAGGGCGGCCCCGTCTACATCAACGGCAAGGAAGGCAAGCTCAAGAAATTCAACAATAATTACTATGAGGCGAAAGGTGGCGGCGTCACCATCTCGCTGGCCATCAATCCCGATGGAACACCCTCGATCTCCTATACGGGCAAGGGTGGCGCGAATGGTGTGTGCAGCCTCAAGGGCGACTGAAGTTCCCTCATGCGGAACTTAGCGCGGAGCAGTGCAATTGCCTTGCGCGCGCAGATATAATTTTGTACCTGTTTTGATCATAGAGCCGTTGGGGGCGTTGGCCCCGGGCCAAGAGTCTCGCTGCCGCGATGCGGGGCGGACCATTCACCTGAAATCGATGGAGTGAGAGTGCCGATGAGCACTTTGGAGCGCGCGATCGCGATCGCGGCGGAAGCGCATGCGGGGCAGGTCGACAAGGCCGGCGAGCCCTACATCCTGCATCCCTTGCGCGTGATGATGAGGCTGGAGACGGACGACGACCGGATCGTCGGCGTCCTTCATGACGTCGTCGAGGACAACGCAACCTGGCCGCTCGCCGCCTTGCGGGCGGAAGGTTTCGCCGAAGCGATCCTCGTGGCGATCGATGCGGTCACCCGCCGCGAGGACGAGGATTACGAGTCCTTTGTCCGCCGCGCCGGCCAGAACGAGATCGGCCGACGTGTCAAGCTCGCCGACCTTGCCGACAATATGGAGCTCACGCGGATCAAGACGCCGGGGCCAAAGGATCACGAGCGCATGGAGCGCTATCGCAAGGCGAGAGAGATCCTCCTCGCCTGAGCGCAGCATCAGATTGGAAGCGAGAGCCCCCGGTTAATCTCGCGACCGACGGAAAGCCTCGGATGTTCGCATCCGGGGCTTTCTGTCTCCGCGGCGTGGTTCTTTCCCTCGCGGTTCTCTTGTGACAAGAGAGAGTGTCCTCGCAACTCTCTCAGGTGATCATGTCATTCGCTCAAATCGAAGACCTCGGACGTAAGCTCGAGGCGCTGGATCATGCCCAGGCGATGCTTGGCGTCGACGAGGCCGTGCAGATGCCGGTCGGCGGCGGCGAGAAGCGCGCCGAAGCCTTGTCCATGCTGGCCGGCTTCTATCACGAATTGGCCACGGCTCCGGAAGTCGCCGACTGGATCGACGCCGCGGAGCGTGGATCGCTCGATGCCAATGGGCAGGCGTCCGTGCGCGAGTTCAGGCGGGTCTACACCAACATGACCTGCCTCTCCGCCGATTTCGTGCGCCGCCAGGTCAATGCCCGGGTGCGCTGCGAGCAGCTGTGGCGTGAGTTGCGGCCGAAGGGCGACTGGGCCGGCTTCCTGCCCGCTTTCGAAGGGGTCGTCGCGCTGATGCGCGAGGAGGCGGCTTTGCGCGCGGCGGCGTTGCGGCTCGCTCCCTATGATGCGCTGATGGAGCAATATGATCCCGGCAACCGCGCGGCCGACATCGCGCCGGTCTTCGCCGAGTTGAAGGCGTTCCTCAAGGACTTCGTCCCGCAAGCCATGGCGCATCAGGATGAGAGGCTGGCGAAACGGCCCCTCAAGCCGTTCAACGCGCCATTCCCGATCGAGCGGCAAAAGGCGCTGGGGCATGCGATGATGGAGGCGGTCGGCTTCGATTTCACCCATGGCCGTCTGGATATCTCGCATCACCCTTTCTGCGGTGGCGTGCCGAGCGATGTGCGGATGACGACGCGTTATGTGACGGGTGAATTCCTCTCGGCCCTCATGGGCATTCTGCACGAGACCGGCCACGGGCTCTATGAGCAGGGCCTGCCGTCCGAATGGTCGCATATGCCGGTCGGCAGAGCGCGTGGCATGGCCATGCATGAGAGCCAGAGCCTGTTCGTCGAGATGCAGGTCTCACGCAGCCCCGAATTCTGGCACTGGGCCATGCCGGTCGTCGCCCAGCATCTGGGTGAGGAGGCGCTGAAAGGCTGGGACGTCGATGACGTCCTGTCCTATGTCCATCGTATCAAGCCGGGCTTCATCCGCGTCGATGCCGACGAGGCGACCTATCCCTTGCATGTGATCCTGCGCTTCGAGATGGAGCAGGATCTGGTTTCGGGCAAGCTCGCGGCCAAGGACATTCCGGAAGCCTGGAACGCCAAGATGACCGACTATCTGGGGCTGTCGACCCTCGACAATCCCAAGGACGGGCCGATGCAGGATGTTCACTGGCCGTCGGGCGCCTTCGGCTATTTCCCGAGCTACACGCTGGGGGCCTTGACCGCAGCGCAGCTCTGGGCGGCACTCGAAAGAGATCAGCCTTCGGCCCGCGACGACATCAGCAACGGACGTTTCGTCGGCCTCAATGACTGGCGCCGGCGAAACATCTGGAGCCAGGCTTCGCTATGGTCGACACCCGACCTGCTCGAACGCGCCACCGGCGAAAGACTGCAGACCAAATATTTCATCCAGCACCTCAAGCGACGTTATCTTAGCTGATCTATTGAGGATTGACCCCCGCCCTTACGCAATTCGGGGGCGTGCCTCTGAAGCCGGCAGGGCACAATCTGCGCGGTGGGACGACACGTTTACAGTCGGGCGGCGTGCCCCGGAAGCCCTGGGGACATACCGAGCGCGGCGGAACGACCCGCTTGCAGTTGGGCGGCACACCCCGGAAGCCTTCCGGACACAGCGAGCGCGGCGGGACGATGCGCTTGCAATCGGGCGGCGTGCCGCGGAAGCCCTTCGGACATACCCTCTGCGGCACGTCAATGCGTTTGCAGTTACCGGGCGCGCCCTCGGTGCCGCGCTTGCAGCGGCAATTCGGGTATTTGCCGATGGAGTCGGCGGGGCACGTCTTGGGCGTTTCGGCGACGCATCGTTTGCCGTTCCATTTGAGCGGCGCACGGCAACGGCAGGCGCCGTCGATCCGTTGCTGGTTCGACGGGCAGTCGATCTGGCGGCAATTGGGATATTTGCCGGTCGTTCCCGGCGGGCAGGCCATCGGCCGGCAGTTCGGATAGGTGCCGATCTCATTTGCGCCGCAGGTCTTGGGTTGCGATGTCGGCGTGCGGCATCGGCCATCCGCCAGCTTGGTTCCTTTCGGGCACCGGCATGCGCCGTCGATCCGCTCCATGCCGCCGGTGCAGCGTTCGGGCATGTTGATCTCGCGACAATTGGGCGGGCTGCCGGAGAAGCCCGATTTGCAGCGGCAGTTGGGATAGGTGCCCACCGAATTAGCCGGGCACACATCCTCGGGCGCTTTTACGTCACGCTTGCAGCGTTTGCCGTCCCAGCCGGAATTGGGCGGGCAGCACTTGCCCGCCACAGGCGTGCGCGACCAGCCTTGCGGGCACTTATCTGACGCGGGCGGGGTCGTCAGCCCGAGGCCGCAGAACGTCGTTCCATGCAGGTCGAACGGTGCGAATTTTGCGTCGGCAGTGGCCGTATCATCGCCGGCATTCGTATTGTTCGGCGTGCCGCCCGCCGGATCGAGAATCTCGGCCTTGTTCTGGTAGCCGCACTTCACTTGCGAGCCGGACGGGGCGACGAAGCTGTTGGGCGCCTCGATCGTGAGAGTGAGCACGACGCTTTCGCCCGGGTCGAGATTGACCGGCGGATGCGTGCAAAGCCCTTGCTCGGGATGGCCCATGGCGGACTGGCCTTCGCAGGCCCAGGGCGCCGACCAGCTGCCGTTGGACGGCTCGACGATGGCGCCGCCGAACAACGTGTCGCGGATCTCGATCGGGCCGTTGTGAGCCTCGCTCCCCGCATTTGTAACGGTGATCGTGAAGGGGCAGTTCTGGCCACCCGCCGTCGCCGCACAGGCGCCGGCCGTCTTGCTGATCGCGAGATTGGTTTCGGTTCGATCGGGCGGCGTCGTCAGGCCGAGCTCGCAGAATTTCGTGCCGTGCATTTCGAAGGGCGCGAATTTGACTTCCGCGACGGCTGTGTCATCGGCCGCGTCGACATTCTTCGGGCTGCCTCCGGCCGGCCTGGTGATCTCGGCCTTGTTTTTGTAGCCGCACTTCACCTGCGAAGCAGAGGGCGCGACGAAGCTGTTGGGCGCCTCGATCGTGAGCTCGAGCACGACGCTTTCACCCGGGTCGAGCTCGACCTGCGGATGTGTGCAGAGTCCCTGCTCGGGATGGCCCAAAGCGGACTGGCCTTCGCA
This sequence comes from Taklimakanibacter albus, assembly GCF_016595235.1. Taxonomy (GTDB): domain Bacteria; phylum Pseudomonadota; class Alphaproteobacteria; order Rhizobiales; family Aestuariivirgaceae; genus Taklimakanibacter; species Taklimakanibacter albus. The sequence continues at coordinate 696,304 of NZ_JAENHL010000006.1, forward strand.
GACCCAGGGAGCCGACCAGCTTCCGTTCGACGGCTCGACGATGGCGCCGTCGAACAATGTGTCACGGACCTCGATCGGAGCGTTGAATATGCCTGGCCCTTCATTGGTGACCGTGATGGTGAATTTCGTGTTCTGTCCGGTCGCGGTGGCCTGGCTCGCGGCAGCTGTCTTGCTGATCGCGAGATTGCTCTCTTTGGCCTTGGGCGCCGTAAGGGGTGGTTCGGGCTGCTGCATGGCTGCCGCGACGCAGATCGGCTGGCCGCCATCCAACGGGACCACGGTCACAAGTTGCGCTTTCGCCGAGCTCGTATCATCGCCGGCGAAGGAGTTGAGCAGCGTGCCGCCCGGAGCCTTGATGATCAGTGCGTTGTTGGTGATCTCGCACTTGGCCACGGGCGCCACCGGAATCCTGACGGTGACCGGGATTTCGACTTTCGCCAGATGGGCAAGATCGGGATTGTTGCTGCTGCACTGATACAGAGTGGGGAAGAACACCGGGCCGCCGCAATTCCAGCCGGCGGGAGGTTGGAATGTGACGGTGGCGCCGGCGGGCGTGCCGAAAGGCAGCGCGTCGAGGACCTGGATTGGACTCGTATATTTGGCGCCGAAATTCTGGACCGTCAGCTTGAACTTGCATTCCCAGTCCGTGCCGGAGATCGGGCATTTGCCGTTCGGCCCGGTCTTCTTGAGCTTGAGATTGCTTAGAGCCGGCAGCCCGGGGCACTGCGCGATCTGGCCCGGCAGGATCATCGTGGCTTCCGCCTCATCGTCGGTCGCATCGGTGTTCTGCTCGGTGCCACCCAGCGCCGCGACGATCTTGGCCTTGTTCTCGGCCTTGCAACTCAATGGCCCGGCGAGGTCCTTGGGAACCTTCAGCACCGTGCTCAGATTCACGGCCTGACCCGGAAGCAGCATGACGGGTCCCATCTCGCAGCTATAGCTTGGCGCAGGTCCCGCGCAGTTCCACGATGCCTGTGGGAAGCTCGCCGTCGTGCCCGCCGGGACAGTGTCTTCGACCTTGACCGGTCCATCATAGACGCCTGCGCCAATATTGCGGACGGTGACGGAGTAACGGCATTCGAAGTAGGGGCCCTTGTCGGTGCACAGTTCGGCAAACGGATCCTTCGAGATTTTCAGATTGGTCGTGGTGCCTTCCGGCGGCGGACAATGGTCGGCCGGAATCGTCGCCGTCGCGAGATCGAAGTCGTCGGCCGGATCGGTGTCGCCAAAGCCCGGCGGCCAGACGAGGCCGGCGAGATTGTCGAGATGACACACGGGGGCGGGCGCCGCGAGGTCGACGCTCATGTGGAGATCGACGCTTTCGCCCGGGAATAGTGCTGCGGGGGCATATGTGCATTGCTGCTCGCTTGGCGAGATCGCAAAGCAAAGCCAGGGCGGGGCGTTGGTCACTGTCATGACCGCGCCGGCGGGAGCCGCAGGCAGCTTGTCATTCACCAAGACCGGACCGAAATAGGCGTCCGGGCCGATATTCGTCACCCGGATGACGTAGTCACACAGGAATCCCAGTCCGCCCGCGGTGCAGGAATTGCCGACGGCCATCTTGTCGAGGCGCAGATTATATGCCCAGTCGGGCGTGCCGACGGGCGGCGTGTCGTCAGGCTGCCAGCCATCCGGCGGAATTTCACCGGGCGGTACATAGAGTGGCGGCACATAATCGGGCGGCAGATCGGCGGCCGGTGTGAACGTGTCGATTTCGGCGCGCTGGTCGCAAGGCTGCCAGATCTCGACATCACCGACATGGCCGTACTGGCGTGGATCATCGACACGGCCATCGTAATCGATGAAATAGGAACTCGCCGGCGGCTCATTGTCGGGCCGTGTCAGCGCGCGGTCATTACCCTGCAGGCCATGCAAAACGGGGTCGTCGCGCAAGCTGTCGCCCGACACCCACACCGTCATATCACACGCACCGGGGCGCGTGACCCCGGCATCGTCATAGCCATAGCCGAGCGCTACACCACCCGAGCCATTGCGATGATCGGGCGGGAAACCGACCGCATATTCATCGGGAATCGGTACCCAGATTCCGGGCGTGGCCGGATCGTCCGGTATTTCACGCTTGAAGCGGAACACGACGGACTGCTTCGCCTCGGTGAAGATGGAATAATCGTAGCTGCCCCTTATGCCGCCGCGCTGCGCGACATACATGTGATCCTGGGCATCGAAGGCGATATCCGAGATCGGATGATTGCCGGGAGTTCCCGATACCGTGATCTCGCGACGCGGATCGTCGCCAAAAGTCCCATCGAGATTGATGGAGACCGACCAGATTTCAGGGCCGGCATCGGCGGCGTAATAGAGGCGTCCGGCTCTGAGGCCGAGGCCCCAAACGCGCCGTTCCGGCTGGGTGAAGCCCCATGTCGAGGAATTCTCGCTGTCAAAGGCGGGCGACTTGATGTCGATGACCACGCCGTCATCGGCGACTGAGGAAAGGCCGGCCACGGGCCGTCCCGTCACACCGTGATCGAACGTATCGATCGGCTTTCCTGTCTCATCCAACCGGTGGATCAGCCCCGTGTCGAGATCAGATACGAAAAACTGCCTGGTGGCCCTGTCGAAAACGATGTCACCAAGGCCAGGTCCGGTATTGCCTTGTATCGTGGCGAAGAGCGCGACGGCGCCGGTCTTGCCGTCGATTTCGTAGATCGAGCCGGGGCCTCCGCCGGCGCCAAACTGGCCTGCCATCCACTGTGCATCGGGACGGCCCTTCTTCGCGCGCTCCGGGCGTCCGTCATTGTCGGAGTCGGGCGATACGATCTGCAATCCAAAGGCCGAGCTCGCGCCGAGATAGATGTTCGGCGCGGCATTCGTCGTCTCGATACGCTCCGCATCATCGAGCGCGATCGAAAAAACCTGGCCGATATCGCGTGCTTTTATCGTGAGGACAGGGGGCGTCGTAACGGCCTGCCCCTGGGCCGGTGCACCCGGCTGGAGCTGCAAAAGCCGGGCCGAGGCGCCGTCCGGGTCAATGAAGGTTTCATCCAGCGTATCGCCGGCCCCGGAGGGCGGATTGTCGACCTTTGTGCCGGAGAACCCGGTCACCACCGCGGTGCCGCGTGTGACAACGGCATTGTCCTGCGCATTGGCCGCGGACATAGTGAACGCCGTCACGAGGACGAGAAGCAAGCCCAGGTATCGCATGCACGATCTCCCACGGTTGCAACATCCGCCCGATGAATTGATAGCGTTACGTAATTTGCTGTGAACTGTAAATGAAGGGCCGGTTCATCCGGGGTTCATCGTGTCATCTGTCGCTGATATTCGCGCTCGCGCTCGGGCCAGGTGCTCTTGATGAATTCGATCGCGGCTCTGATCTCGTCGTCCTTCAGAGTGCCGGCAAAGGCTGGCATGTCGCTTTCATAATTCTCGCCCGCATAAGGCTTTAACCCGTTCCGGGTCACGTTGAAGAGCACTTCGTCGCTGTGGTGCCACGTATGGCCCGACGCGTCATGCGGCGGGGCGGGCAGGCGGCCACTGGGAAGCGGCGTCTGCCAGTCGGGCTGTCCTTCCAGTTGCTTGCCGTGGCATGACGCACAGTTGGCGGCATAGACCGACTGGCCAAGCGCGATCTGGCGCGCCTCGCGCAGACGCGGAAACTCAAGAACAAGAAGAGCCGCGATGATCGCAGCCCCGATCAGGGCTGCGATCATCCACGCCTTGCCGATCGTCACGGCGAAGTCTGGCCGAAAAGTCGCCAGCTCTTGCCGCCATCGCGGCTTTCGCGCACCTCGTTGTTCTGCATGGTGAGCGCCAGCTGCTGACCATCTTTGGTATTGGTGGCGAGATGGAGTGGAATGGCCTCGCCGAAATCATTGGTCAGCACCGACCATGAATCGGGCTTGTCCTCGCTCGCTTTCATGAGACCGCGCCCGACCACGAAGGCGTAGAGCGCCTTGTCGGGGCCGGTCTGGATGGTGCTCGCCACTTCGCCGGCAAAGGCGAGTGGTGCCCAGCTCCGCGCGCCATCTTCGGAGACGAGCACACCATTCTCGGTCGCCGCATAGAGGCGCTCCGCCTTTAGGCTGGATGCGGCGAGTGCAATGAGCCGCTCCGGTGCGTCACCGGCGATCTCCCAGGTGGCACCGCCATCGCGGCTCACCTGGATCTGGCCGAAGCCGCCATAGACCACTTTGGGATCGGCGCCGCTCACATCCATCTGATGGAAGTCGACGGGACCGTCGACACCGGGTGAGAGCTGCGTCCAGTTGGCGCCGCCATCGACAGAGCGCAGGAAGCCGGAATTGCCGCCCGTCGCCGGATGGCCGCTGGCGAAGTAGCCGAGCTCGTTGGCCGGGTCGGGCGAGAAACCCATGAAGTCCTGAACGGGAGAGACCCGCGTGACGGACCCGTCCTTGTCGACGGCATAGAGACCGTGATGGGTGGCGATCATCAGCGCCGCCGTGCCCGAGCGGGCGAAAGCGATGCCGTGATAGTGGGTCTTGCGGCCGAGCTCGGCCAGAGTCTCGGCGGAAGCGGGGATAACAAACAGGGTGGCGAACAGCGTCGCCCAGAGCGGAATGCGCATGAAATACTCCTGGAGTGAAGCGTAAGGATGAAGGCTGTACGAACAGCCGGTCCTATCCAGGCGAAACGGGCGGTATGGTGTGCCGGCCGTCGGGAATGCTCATGAAGACGGCACTATAGCGCACCGGCGCAATGGCGAGAGGAGCGGGGCCGGAAGCCTCCATTGCCGGTAATCCGCACATGGCTTGCGCGCAATTGACCATGACCATATCGGATTTCGGGCACATGCCGCAGTCGCTCATGGCGGACATCTCTGGGCCGTTCCCAGGAGTGTTGCCGGCAAAGAGATTGGCGAGAGGCATGAAAATCATGAGGACAGCGGCCAGGATCGCCACTGCCACGGTGACACGCAGGCTCCGCTGACGGCTCATGGCCCTCTCATGCGCCGGATGAGAGGGCCTGGCAAGAGCGACATCGTCACGCTGCGGCAAGCTTATGGTTTCCTTATGTCGGGGTGGCCGGATGCCTCTCGAATCCTTATGGCGGCCTCATTAACTCCATCGCAAAACATTGGTGGAGCCAGATTGAGATGAAACTGCGGCTTGCGCGCGAAGGGGACGTACCCCAGCTCCTTGATCTCGAGGAGAGCTCTTTCCCCGGCGACCGGATATCGGAGCGGAGCTGGCGGGCGCTGATCGGACGCCCATCCGCGATCGTCCTCGTCGCGGCGCATCGGCGTGCGGTTCTCGCAGCCGCGGTCTTGCTGACGAGACGCGGGACGCGTATCGCGCGGCTTTATTCGATTGCCGTCAACTACGCTGCGCGCGGTGCTGGCCTCGGTCGTGCATTAATGACACAGCTCATGAACACCTCGCGCCAGCGCGGCTATGCCGAGATGCGCCTCGAGAGTCGGGTCGACAATCTCGCGGCGCATCGTCTCTTTCAGGGGCTCGGTTTTGCCGAGTTCGGGGCGGTTCGCAAAAACTATTATGCCGATGGCACTCCAGCTTTGCGGTTCCGCAAGTGCCTCAGGACGCCGAACGGCTGATAGAGGAGCCGCTTGCGCTCCGGATCGGCGCGCCGCCTGGGCGCCGAACTCAACTTCATTCCCAACGCAAAGGAGGACGAGGCCATGCCCTCGCATATGATTATTGTCGAGAAGGAGAAGGATTTCCGCTGGTCCGATCCGAGTTGCCGGGTGATGACGGCCGAGGCCTATCTCGCCGAGCCGGTCTCGCCATCGCCACGCCGGATCGTCAATCTCTGCCGGGACTTTGCTTATCTGAGCGCCGGCTATTATGTCTCGCTTCTGGGCGAGGCGCGGGGCGAGCGCGTTATTCCCGATGTCCGAGCCTTCTCAGAAATGGACCGCCGCGATTTCCATGCGCGCCATGCGACGGTTCTCGAGCGCCTGTTGCTCAAAGCCCCAAAGATGCCGCGCTCGGTCAAGGCGCTCAGCCTGAATGTCTATTTCGGGGAGACCGAGGACAAACGCTTCAGCGAGCTGGCGCAGGCCGCCTTCGAGCGTCTGCGGACGCCGCTCCTGCGCATCGATCTGGAACGGAAGACCCATTGGCGCATCGCCGCCGTCGAGGTTCTCGACCCGCGCGACATTCCGGCCGGCGACGATGAGGTCTTCCTGGCCGGCCTCGATGCCTATCTGCACCGCCGCTGGCATCAGCCGAAGCCGCTGTCGTCACGTTTCGATCTGGCGGTGTTGCGCGATCCTGAGGACCCATTGCCGCCGTCAAAGCCGAAGACCCTCGAACGGCTCATTGATGTCGGTCGCGAGATGGATGTGAATGTGGTGCTGATCGAGCGCAAGGATTATCCGAGGCTCGCCCAGTTCGACGCCTTGTTCATCCGCGAGACCACCGCGGTCCCGAACCATACTTTCCGCTTCGCCTGCCGGGCCGAGCGCGAGGGCATGCCGGTCATCGACGATCCCTCATCGATCGTGCGCTGCACCAACAAGGTGTTCCTGGCGGAGTTGTTGCGGGGTCATGATGTGCCCACCCCCGGCACGCGTATTCTCACCCGTCGCCATCTCGACCGGATCGAGAACGAGCACCGTTTTCCCTGCGTCGTCAAGATTCCCGATGGCTCCTTCAGCATCGGCGTGGAGAAGGCGGAGAGCCGTAGTGAGCTTGCCGGCATCGCGGAGCGGATGCTGAAGCGCTCAGAGGTGATCCTGCTGCAGGATTTCGTGACGACCGAATTCGACTGGCGCATCGGCGTGCTCGACGGCGAGGCGTTGTTCGCGGCACGTTATTTCATGTTCGAGAAGCATTGGCAGATCATGAAACACGGCGATGACGGCAGCCATCTTGAAGGGCCGACCCAGGCCGTACCGATCAAGGAGGTGCCGGCCATGGTCCTGGCAACGGCGCTCAAGGCGGCCCGCCTCGTTGGGCGCGGCCTCTATGGCGTCGACCTCAAGCAGACGAAGGCCGGCGTTTTCGTCATGGAGGTCAATGACAACCCCAATATCGATGTCGGCATGGAGGATGCCGCCCTGGGCGACGAGCTCTATCGGCGCATCCTGCGGCACTTTCTGCACAGCGCCCACGAACTGCAGCAACGCCGCAAAGTCGCCGGAGAGTCACCGCACCTGCGCTTGCAGAAATCAGCCTGAACCACGTGGGGCCGGACTTGCGCGCCGGCCCCATCCACTGAAATATGCCAGGAACAATTTTGCGTGGGAGGCGGGATGTGACCGGTGGAGTTCTCTTGCAGGTGCTTCGTGGCGTGGTGGTGCTGGCCAGCCTTTCCGTTTCGGCGACTTGTCAGGCGCAGCCCAAGGGCGTCGCCGCAGTGGAGATCACCACTGCATGGACGCAGCGACTGCGCGCGGCGCATGAGCTGGCGGATGTGGAGAAGGTGGTGGGAACAGGAGGCAAGGCGGAAGCGACCGAAAGCAAGGGGAGTACGACGCGCACACGCCTCAGCTGGGTCGGGCGCGATGGCAAGGGGCGTCTGCGTGTCTTCGCCTACCGCTCAGGCGGTTTCTCTGCGATTGTCGATCCCGCCGACTCGGCGGGCGAGATCGTGCTGAACAGCTTCGGCGCCTTCCAGTGCAGCGATTGCTCGCCACCGGTCAACGCCTGTGGACGGCGCCCATCCTGGATACCGCATGATCTGCATTGGGACACATTCGACTGCCCGCATACGATCACCGGGCCGCAAGACATGCCCGCCGGCAAGTGATCATTATCGAAGCCGCAGTTTCAATTGATCGCCAATATCGTATGCGCCTTGACCACTCCATCCGACCCTTTGGCGGCAAATACGACCACATTCATTCCCGGCTTCAGAGTGCTCGCGTCCGACCAGACGAGGGCCGTAACGGGGACCTGCGGATCGACGATGAGCTCGGCCGTTCCATTCTGGTACTTGACCTTCAGGATCTGGCCCCCCTCCGGCACGCGCACGACCTGCGACACCGTCGCATTCGTCATAACGTTATTGGAATCCTTCATCGTCCTTTGTCCTTCACCCATGCCATGCAGGGCGTCGGGAAATATACGGAGCTCCGTCGAGTGAAGTTTTCCATCCGCCTGTTTGACGGCGGCGGAAGCCACGAAATCGCCCGGGCTGATGTCATTCAGGCTCGACGGTTCGCTCGTATATATCACCGTCTTGGCATCCAGCGCGACCGACGCCACGCCGTCGACCTCTTCCCGAAAAACGATTGAATTGCTGTCGATCGTCTCGATGATCGCGCGGATGGGCACATTCGCCGGTTGTGCCGCCGCCGGGAGGAGTTGAACGCCGAGGAGGCCAATAAGGAGGGCGAGTAGAAGGGGTTTGACGCCTGCGAAACTATGCATATGCGGCTCGCTTGAAAGTATCACGCTGTGGCAGGAATTGCGCTGTTCTGGATCCAATTTGTGTTCATATTGCGGTCCTGAGCCGATGTGCCGGAGATGTCCGGGCTGGCGGTTGGAGCAACTTTTGTGAGTCATCCGAACCTTACGTCAGAGCGTCTTCACCTCGACTGTGCCCATGAATTCCGCGGTCAGCGTATCGCCTGGGGCAGGCTGGGGGAGGGAGAGCCGATCGTCCTCGTGCATGGCACGCCTTTCTCCTCGCAAGTGTGGCGTCGTATCGCGCCGTGGCTTGCCCGACGCCGGCAGGTCTATTTCTTCGATCTCTTGGGCTATGGCGCCTCCGAAAAGACTGCCGGCCAGGATGTCTCGCTGGGCATCCAGAATCTCGTGCTAGCCGAGATGCTGCAGCATTGGGGGCTCGAGCGGCCGGAAGTCGTCGCCCATGATTTCGGCGGCGCCACGGTCTTGCGCGGTCATTACCTGCAAGGGCTGCGCTATCGGCGGCTGACACTGATCGACCCGGTGGCTCTGGCGCCCTGGGGCTCGCCCTTCGTCCAGCATGTGCGACGATATGAAGAGGCCTTTGCCGGCCTGCCGGATTATGCGCATGAGGCGCTGCTCAAGGCTTACCTGCAAGGTGCATCCTTTCGGGGCCTCTCGGATGAGGCTCTGGAGACCTATGCAAGCCCTTGGCGGGGCGCGGAGGGGCAGGCGGCATTCTACCGCCAGATCGCCCAGATGGATGTCAAATTCACCGACGAGATCGAGCCTCGTTACGGCGCGTTTGATTTTCCCGCCCAGATCCTGTGGGGCGAGGAGGATCTCTGGATACCAATCGCCACCGGAGTGCGATTGGCGGCCGCGTTGACAGGCGGCCGGCTGCTGCGCGTTCCAGCCGCCGGCCATCTCGTCCAGGATGATGCGCCCGAGGCGATCATCGCGGCGATCCTGCAGGAGCAGGGCTAGGTCGTCATCAGGTGGCGTTGGCACCGATCGTGACGGTCAGAGATCCCAACCCATCGATCCTCGGACCATCGCAAGGACGGGATCGCACTCGGATACTGAGCGCGCCGTCAGTCCTTCGTGCCGAGCCCGATGATGAAGCTGTCCTTGGGCGACAGCGCATGGGTGATCCGCCAGAGGATGTGGCCGTCTTCGGGCGCCGTCACCTGCGCGATGGTCTCGCCATAGGTATTCTCGGCGGTGGCCATCAGCGTGCCTTTGGCGACCTTTTGGCCGGGCTCGACATGATAGCGGTAGAAGCCGTCGATCGGGCCGGGGACCCAGTGATAGCGTGTGATGATGACCGCCTCGCGCTGCTTTGGCGGCGCGTTGTCGGTCATGCCGAGATTGTGCAGGAGCCGCAGCAACCCCTCGAAGTGATAAGCGACATGGGCCTCTTCGATGAGTCCGATGCGCCCGGCCTCGGCAAAGGCCGCATATTGGCCGCGCTTGGCCCGGCCGGTCACGCTGCGCGCCGGGTGGTCCATATGCGACGGGTCGATCGACGCGATGATCTGGGCGTCGAAGCATTGGGCGATTTCGAGATTGCGCCGGTCGAAGTCTGCATCGCCGGTGCGCTGCACCACCATGAAATGCGAGACCTCTTCGCACAGATCGCCGCCGTGGAGATCGGCGAAGCATTCGGCGTCGTGTGCCCAATCGTTGAGCAGGGCATAGGCGATCGCTTCCGAGAAGGTGCCGTCAGGCCGGCCAGGAAAGCTGAAATTGATGTTCTTGTCGTCGAGCGGGCAGACATATTGCGAGCGCAGCGGCACCGCCGGGAGATTGACGATCGGGATGATCGACACGCGGCCCTTGAGCTTGGCGGGATCGAGCGCCCGCTGCAGCCGGATCACCGCCTCGATGCTCGAGGTCTCGTTCACATGGACGCCGGCGATGATGGCGAGGCGAGGCCCGGGCCTTTGTCCGACAATATCGACGGTGGGCCAGCGCCAGCCGGCGAGAGCCGGGTAGTCGAAAGTGATCTCGCGTTTGTAAAGGCCTGCTTCCATGAGAAGTATTTCTTTCTTGTTTTCGCTAATTTCAACCGCCATTGCATTGACTCACGGGGCGGCTGAACCGAATATCGCGCCGATTTCAATGGGCTGAAAGCTAAGCAAAAAACAAGGAGGTTTCCATCATGCCTGCTCTGCGCCACTCTCTTTCCCGCCGCCATTTCCTCGGCGCCGCCGCATTAGGCGCCACCTCTCTGGTGCTCCCCTCTATCGCGCGGGCCGAAGGCACCATGGCCCGCATCATGAAGGACGGCGTCGTGCGCGTCGGCATCGCCAATGAGAAGCCTTATGGCTTCGTCGACACCGACGGCAAGGTGAAGGGCGCCATTCCGGACGTGATCGCGGCCCTCCTGGCGCCGCATGGCGTCAAGGAGCTCAAGGCCGATATCGTCGAGTTCAACGCGCTGATCCCCGGCATCAATGCCGATCGTTTCGACATCATCGGCGCCGGCATGTATATCCGCCCGGCGCGCTGCGAGGCGGTGCTGTTCACCAATCCGGTGACGCGCACCGGCGCCGGCTTCGCCGCGCTCAAGGGCAATCCGAAAGGCGTCAAGAGCATTGCCGAAGTGGCGGCCCATGCCGATGCGATCGTCGGCACGCAGAATGGCGCGGCCCAGGTCGAGGAGCTCGCCAAAGCGGGCGTGCCCACCGACCGTGTGGTGCTCTTCGCCAATGCGACGGAAGCGCTGGCCGGACTCAAGGCCGGTCGCGTGGATGTCATCTACTTCCCCGCTCTCGAGCTCAACGAGCTGCTCAAGACCGCGAATGATCCCACTTTCGAGCGTGTCGACGGATTCCAGCAGATCATGGGCGCCAATAACGAGCCCGAATATGGCTATGCGGGTCTTGGCCTGCGCAAGGCCGACACGGATCTCAAGGATGCGCTCGATGCCGAGCTCGCCAAGCTGATCTCGTCCGGCAAGCTGCTCGAGATCATCTCGGCCTATGGCTATGGCAAGGAAGAGTTGCCGGACGGCGTGAAGACCGCCGAGCAGATCTGCAAGGCCTGACGGGCCCGGTGGATCTCAATCAACTTCTGGCTTTGGACGTGCTGCCGCAGCTCCTCAAAGGGGCTGCGGTCACGCTCAAGCTGACGCTCATTACCGCCGTTCTCGCTTTCGTCCTGTCTTTCGTGGTCGGCTTTCTCAGACTCGCGCCCAATGTCTGGGTGCGGCGGGTGACGACCGCCTATGTCGAGATCCTGCGCGGCACCTCGGCGATCGTGCAACTCTTTTATCTATTCTTCATCCTGCCGGCCTTCGGCATCTCGCTGCCGCCCACCACCACCGCGGTCTTGGGATTAGGCCTCAATCTCTCGGCCTATGGCTCGGAGATTGTGCGAGCCGGCATCCTTGCGATCGGCAAAGGTCAGCATGAGGGGGCGGCCGCCCTCGGTCTCACGCGGGTCCAGACCTACCGGTTGGTGATCCTGCCGCAGGCTTTGGTCGCGATGCTGCCGTCCTTCGGCAATCTCCTGATCGAGCTCGTCAAGGCGACCTCGCTCGTCTCGCTCATCACCATCACCGAGCTCACCTTCTCCGGCCGCCAGATGGTCGTGACCACCGGCAAGACCATGGAGATCTGGACGCTGGTGCTCATTCTCTATTTCGTGATGGCCTATCCGCTCACTTGGATCGTGCGCGGCGCCGAGCGTTATGCGGCGCGCTACCGGTGAGGAGGGACCATGTTCAGCTTTGAGTTCCTCATCCGCATCCTGCCGGATCTGATGCGTGGGCTCGTGGTGACGGTCCAGGCGACCTTCGGCGGCTTCGCGCTGGCGCTCGTCGTCGGGCTGCTCCTGGCGCTCGGGCGGCGCTCCGGCGTCAAGCCGCTTCGTCTCTTCTGCGACGGCTACATCGCCTTCATGCGCTGCACGCCGCTCCTGGTTCAGCTCTATTTCGTGTTCTACGTGATGCCGTCCTACGGCATACGCTTTTCCGCGCTCTTCACCGGCATTCTCTGCCTCGGCTTGCATATCGGTGCTTATATTGCCGAGGTCTATCGCGCCGGTATTGACGCAGTCCCCGATGGCCAATGGGAGGCTGCGAAGTCGCTCGGGCTGAAGCCGGTGCCGCTGTGGCTCAGGGTGATCCTGCCGCAGGCTTTGCCGCCGATGATTCCGCCGCTTGGCAATTTTCTCATCGGCCTGTTCAAGGAGACGCCGCTGCTCGCCGCGATCACGGTGGTCGATGTCTTCGGTGCCGCCAATAATGTGGCCGGCCTCAGCTATCGCTACAACGAACCCTATACGGCCGTAGCGGTGATCCTGCTGAGCGTCAGCCTGGTCGCCGCCTATTTCGTGCGCAAGCTCGAGCGCCGATATTCGCCCGACGCCAAGCGGTCGCGCTGACCGCGCTTACGGGCCGGACTTTCCGGGGCCGGTGCTGCCGGGGGTGCGGCCCGGGACGATGGCGCCGCCAGGGCCAGGCTTGCCGATATTGCCGAACAGCTGCTGCAGCATCGTCAGCTCACGGCCCTTGGTGGGCGTGGTGCGCGAATTGATGTCGACGATCTTGCCGTCCTCGAGCCCATATTGGCCGAGGCTCGCGACCTGGTCGTTCTGATCGAAGCGGATGGCGATCACCTGGCGCTCGACTTCCTTCGGGTTCAGGAAGGCGGTCTGTTCGGTGGTGCTCGAAATATAGTAGTAGCTGTCGCCCTGATAGTTGACGCTCGCGGTGGTCGAGGGCGAGCCCAGAATGCCTTCGACTTCCGACTTTGGCATCCCTTCGCGCACTTGGCCGAAGGCGCCCGGTTTGGCGAGATAGCCGCGATGGGCGATGTTGGAGGAGCAGGCTGCGACGGTGAGGGCCATTGCGGCGGGGAGCAGAAGACGGCTTGAGAAGGCGAGAATACGGCGCATGTCTTTCCGGCAGCGTTCAAACAAAGGATGATTTTCCCGACTATAGGCGGGAATAGCTTGGGAGCCGTTAACGATGATTTTGTCCCTTTTCAAGCGCAAGGCGTCCCGCAATTCCGTCCGAGCGGTCTACGGGGCAATTGTGGCTGCCGCGCGGCATGAGAAACCCTATGCCGAATGGGGGGTGCCGGACAGCGTGGACGGGCGTTACGACATGATCATCCTCCATGCCGTCCTGGTGCTCGAAAGGCTGAGCAGCGGGGACGAAGCCGCCCAGGCCTTCGCCCAGGGACTGACGGACGAGGTTTTCGCCGATATGGACCGCTCGTTGCGGGAGATGGGGGTCGGCGACATATCGGTGGGCAAGAAGGTTCGCCGCATGGCCGAGATATTTTACGGCCGGGCCCAGGCGTATCGGCCACTGCTCCAGACCGGAGATCAGGCCGGCCTGGCGGAGGCCCTGGCCCGCAATGTCTTTGCCGGCTCGGACCGCGGTGAGGGCCCCGGGCTTCTGGCCGCCTATGCCGTAGCGGCACTCGCTCATTTGCACGAACGTCCGATTGAGCCCATCTTGTCGGGCACCGTCGAATTTCCGGAACCTTGAGACCCTTGATGCAGACCCGACTGATCGAATTCTCCCGCCCACTTGATGTGACCCGGGTTCCGCCCCAGGGCTGTACCGAGACGATTGCCGCCGAGCCGCAGGAGTGCGAGGCGCTCGCCGGACGATTCGGGCTGCCGGCTATCCACAGCCTGACGGCCGAGCTCAAGGTGTCGCGCTGGCGCGGCGAGGGCCTCAAATTCAAGGGGCATATCAAGGCTGATATCGATCAGACCTGCGTGGTGTCTCTCGACGTCTTCCGCGCGCTGCTCGATGACCGTTTCGAGAGCTACTTCCTGCCCGCGAGATCCATGGCGGGGGCGGATGAGGCGGCCATCGAGGAAAGTGACGCCGAGCCTTTCGAGAACGGCATCATCGACATGGGCGAGGTGGTCGCCGAGGCCATGGCCTTGGCGCTCGACCCCTATCCGAAGAAGCCGGGGGTTGATTTCATCGATCAGGTGGAGCCCGAATTGGCGCCGTCCGAGGGCGAATCATCGCGAAACCCGTTTGCCGGCCTCAGCCGTCTCAAGGAGGGGAAGGGCTGATTTTTCGGTTGTTTCGCCATCGCCAGCGGCTATTGTCCGCCCGCCCATGCTAGATTGTCGAAACTAGGCGCGAACCGAAGGTCCCTGAGCATTCATGACAGGCAAGATGACGATTGCGCTTGACGCGATGGGGGGCGATGCGGGGCCGGACATGGTGCTGCCAGGCGCCGAACTCGCCAGCGTCCGCCATCCAGACTTGCGCTTTCTTCTGTTCGGCGACGGACCCAGGCTCGAAGCCATCCTGACCAAATATCCGCGCCTCAAGGGCAGAAGCGAAGTCCGCCATAGCGAGATCGCGGTCGGCATGGAGGACAAACCGAGCCAGGCGCTCAGGCGCGGCCGCGGCAAGAGCAGCATGTGGCTCGCCATCGAGGCCGTGCGGACCGGTGAGGCGCAAGGTGTCGTGTCGGCCGGCAATACCGGCGCCTTGATGGCGATGGCGCGTTTCGTGCTGAAGACCATCCCCGGCATCGAGCGGCCGGCCATTGCCGCCATCTGGCCGACCTTGCGTGGCGAGAGTGTGGTTCTCGATGTCGGCGCCACCATTGGCGCCGATGCCCGCCAGCTCGTCGAATTCGCGCTGATGGGCGAGGCCATGGCGCGTTCGCTGATGAGCCTCGACCGGCCGACCGTCGGTCTGCTCAATATCGGTGTCGAGGAAGTGAAGGGCCTCGAGCAAGTAAAGGAGGCGGGCCGGCTGCTGCGCGATCTGGGCCTGCCGCTCGAATATAAGGGTTTCATCGAGGGCGACGACATCGGCAAAGGCACGGTCGACGTCGTGGTCACCGAAGGCTTCACCGGCAATATCGCGCTCAAGACGGCGGAAGGCACCGCCAAACAGCTTTCGACCTATCTGAAGCTGGCGCTCACCCGCACGCTTCTCTCGAAGCTTGGCGCGCTGCTCGCGACCGGCGCCTTCGCGACCTTGCGCGAGCGTATGGACCCACGCAAGCACAATGGTGGAGTCTTCCTGGGCCTCAATGGCATCGTGGTGAAGTCGCATGGCGGCACGGATGCGCTGGGCTTCGCGACGGCGGTCGATGTGGCGATTGAAATGATCCGCAACGGGCTCGTCGCCAAGATCGCGGCCGACGTCGCCGAAATCAACAAACATATGGATGCGTTTGCGCCGCGCGCGGCGGTCGACGCGTGATGGGAATGAGGTCTGGCGTGCAGCGTCGTTCGGTGATCGAGGGAGTGGGCTCTTATCTTCCGGCCCGCATCATGAGTAATGCGGATCTGGCGCGCATGGTCGACACCAGCGACGAATGGATCGTCGAGCGCACCGGCATCCGCGAGCGGCGTATCGCCGCCGAGAACGAGACGACTGGCGACCTCGCGATCAACGCGGCGCGCGATGCGCTCGAGCGTTCAGGGGTGGCGGCTTCCGAGATCGATCTCATCATTGTGGCGACGACGACGCCCGACAACACCTTTCCGGCGACGGCGGTGAAGGTGCAGGCAGCGCTCGGCATCGAGAAGGGCGCGGCCTTTGATCTGCAGGCAGTGTGTTCGGGCTTCGTCTATGCCTTGACGGTAGCCGACAGCCTGCTGAAGGCGGGGCAGGGAACCTGCGCGCTCGTCATCGGCGCTGAAACCTATTCGCGCATCCTGGACTGGACGGATCGCGGCACATGCGTGTTGTTCGGCGATGGCGCCGCCGCCGTCGTGATGCGCGCCGTTGACGGGAAGGGAACGATCGAAGATCGCGGCATTCTCGCCGCGCGCCTGCGGTCTGACGGCCGCTATCGAGACAAGCTTTATGTCGATGGCGGCGTATCCTCGACCATGACGGTCGGTCATCTGCGCATGGAAGGCCGCGAGGTGTTCAAGCATGCGGTCGTCAATATCGCGACAGTGATGGCCGATACGATCAAGGATGCCGGCCTCGAACCCAAGGACATCGACTGGTTCGTGCCGCATCAGGCCAATCGGCGCATTCTCGAGGGCACGGCGAAAAAACTCGGTGTCACCGAGGATCGCGTTGTCATGACCCTCGATAAGCATGGCAATACCTCTGCCGCCTCCATTCCGCTGGCCCTCGATACGGCGGTGAAGGACGGGCGCGTCAAGCGTGGCGATCTTGTCCTGATGGAGGCGATGGGCGGGGGCTTTACCTGGGGCGCCGTTCTCGTCCGCTGGTAATACTTTCGGTTAAAACCCTAAGCTATTGAGTTCACACGTAGTTTTTTATTGACCGCGATTTCCATCCATCTTACCCTAGCCCTTGGGCAAGCAGGGGAAACAGATGGCTGGTAAGACACTCACGCGCGCTGACCTGAGCGAAGCCGTGCATCGTAATGTTGGCCTGTCGAGAACCGAGTCTGCCGATCTCGTCAAATCGGTTCTGGACATCATCACCGATACACTGATCACGGGAGAGACCGTGAAGCTGTCCTCCTTCGGGACATTCATGGTCCGCAGCAAGACCGGCCGCATCGGCCGGAATCCGAAGACGGGGGAGGAAGTGCCGATCACGCCGCGGCGCGTGCTGGTCTTCCGACCAAGTCAGGTTATGAAGAATCAGATTAACGGTGTAGAAGGTGGGTCGGAAGACTAGCGAGTCGGGCGCCCGACCGCACGGATAGCGTACTTCCCGCCCGGATTGGCGGATCCCGGCGAGAAGAGCGTTCCGGTTAGGGGCAAACGAGTTTTTTCTCCTGGCTGGACGAATCACCGGCCGGGCTGAAATGCTCTAAGGACGATGATGTTGGATAAGGCGCCAGAGGCATTTCGAACGATCAGCGAGGTGGCTGAGGAACTCGATGTTCCGCAGCATGTCTTGCGTTTCTGGGAGACCCGATTCGGCCAGATCAAACCGATGAAGCGTGGCGGCGGACGTCGCTTCTACCGGCCCAATGACGTCGACCTCCTGAAGGGCATCCGCGCACTTCTATATGGCGAAGGTTATACGATCCGCGGCGTCCAGCGTATTCTGCGCGAGGAAGGCCTTCAGCATGTTTCGAGCATCGGCCGCGGCGAGACGGCGGCGCGCAAGCGCGACGCCCGCGACCTCGAGCTTGATGGCGTCCCGGCGCCCGGGCGGGCTTTGCAGGCGCCGCGCATCAAGCGTCCGGCCCCGGCTTTGGGATCGGCACCCTTCGCCCGCGGCGGCGAACCGTCGCCCCAGGTTCAGGCCCCGGCAGCGGCGCCGCGTATGAGCGAATCCCAGGTACAGTCGCTGCGGCTGGCGCTCTCCGAATTGGGGGCCGCCCGCAAGCTCCTGGGGGCCGACGACTAGATACCCTGGCGTGAGAGAATAAGGCTTTAACTCGGGGGAGGCCGGTGTTATATCCGCGCCCGTCGGAGCGTAGCGCAGCCCGGTAGCGCACTACTCTGGGGGGGTAGGGGTCGCAGGTTCGAATCCTGTCGCTCCGACCAGTCTACTTCCCCAATGGGCCAGTTGGGCCACCCATCACGAAAATCCGTACGATGTCGAACGCGCCGGAAATCCTCACCAAGCGCTTCCGCCTGACACCGATCACCCCCGAGATGGTGAGCGACGAGTGGCTGCGCTGGACGGGCGACCCCCAGCTTATGGGGCAGATGAATGCCCGCGTCGCCAAGCTGACGCGGACGGATCTCCAGCGCTATCTGGTCGAGTCGCAGCGGCAGAAGCGTGCCATTGTAGGAATTTATGGTCGCAAGGACGGCGTGCATATCGGCCTCTATGAGACCGAGATCGCCCAGGAGCACAGGAACGTCACGATCGATATTCTGGTCGATCAGGGGCGCTACGACCTCGCCAATGTCCTGCGCGAAACCGACCCGGCTTTGCTCACATATCTCGCGGGCCGATTCGGACTGGAGAAGGCGGTCGCCAAGGTCGTCGAGACCTATAAGCCTCTGATTCTCCATTTCGAGCAGACCGGCTGGCTTAAAGAAGGCGTTCTGCGCCAGGAAAACCCCGCGGCTTCGGGAATCGGACGCCTCGATGTGATCCAGTTCGGCAAGCTTTTCTGAGCCTCAGGGTTGCTGATCGGTAAGGTACGAGGCCACGGTTGCGGCCCGGGCTGTGGATTTCCACCTAAGGTTATGACGGCTGTGGATCGCCTGTGGCCGTCGGGCAACACTAAGAAATTACTCTCCGCAATGTCCCGAAATGTCCCTTCATGACATTGAACGGCGATCCAACAGTGATGTAAGGGCGGTCGGGCAGGGGCGCTTGACGTGAATTGAATTGAAGGTTTGGGGACAACAAGCATGATCAGTAAGTTAAAACTCTCGGCGAGCGCTGCTGCGCTGGCTTTGCTCGTGGCGGGCGCCGTTTCGTCGGCGCAGGCGGCGGATGTCGTAGCCGATGAAGGCTGCACGATCTCGGGCGCCGTGGGCATCGGTTATATGTTCGACTGGCAGAAGGTCGACTTCGATTTCGGCAGCGAAGACAGCTTCGATGGCGATGTCGATTGGAACACGCCCTTCGGCGAGGCCGGCGGTCTCGTGACCTGCGGCGGTTTCAACGTCCAGGCCGACTTTGCCTATTACAATCATCAGGGCGATGCCGACGTCGGTCTCGGCAAGCTCGAGGACGTCGATGCTGACAACTCGCACTTCGGTGGTGCGCTGTTCTGGCGCGATCCTTCCTACGCCGCTCTGGGCGTCAGCGGTTCCTGGGTCAACCAGGACGTTCTGTCCAAGGACTCGGACACGTTCCGCGTCGGTCTGTTCGGCGAATTCTACATGGAAAACTTCACCCTCGGCGCGTCGGCGCACTACTTCAATGGTGAAGTCATCAATATCGGCCCGCTCGACATCGATCAGGACGGCTTCGAACTCGCAGCCTGGGGCCGCTTCTATGCCACCCCCGACCTGTCGCTCATGCTTCGCGGCGACGCCTTGCTCTCCAATATCGATGTCCCGAGTCAGATCACCGATGAAGACGTCGACCTCAATGGCTGGGCGATCACCGGCGAAGCCGAATACCTCGCTTGGGACAAGGGCCTCTCGGTGTTTGGCGGCGTGCGTTATGCGCAGCGTTCGCTCGACGTCGACAATGAGGATTTCGATGTCGATATCGACGACACCCAGGTCTATGCCGGCTTGAAGTTCTACTTCGGCCAGGACGGCACGCTGCAGGATCGTCAGCGCACCGGCACCGTGGACAACACCAGCGTGTTCCTCGAGAAGCTGCCGAATGCTCTGACCTCGGGCATCCTCGGCCTCGCGAACGCTGCCGGCGGCAACATCAACTAAGCCTGAACCAATGAAATGATGGGGAAGGAAGCCATGTGCTTCCTTCCTCTTTTTTTGCGTATCCGTCGAATCGGCGATACCGGTGCGTCCGCAACTTATCCGGGCGCGGCTGCGCGAATGCA
This sequence comes from Taklimakanibacter albus, assembly GCF_016595235.1. Lineage (GTDB taxonomy): Bacteria > Pseudomonadota > Alphaproteobacteria > Rhizobiales > Aestuariivirgaceae > Taklimakanibacter > Taklimakanibacter albus. Next base: position 715,964 of record NZ_JAENHL010000006.1, read on the forward strand.
GCATGTGGTCGTGCGACGTGCCGTTCACGGGATGAGCGGTTCAACCTAAAGATTACATTGTGTTCGTTCGACTGTGGCCGATCGGCAACAGTCGGAAAATACTCTTGTTCTTTCCCGCCAATTTTCCTCCAAGGAATTGAACTGATGCCGCCCGCCGATGTATTCGATAGGCGACGGGCCAAATGAATTGGGGACTGACAAAAATGATCGGCAAACTGAAACTTTCCGCAAGCGCCGCTGCTCTGGCTTTGCTGGTGGCTGGAGCTCTTTCCTCCGCCCAGGCGGCTGACGTGATCGACGAAGGCTGCACGCTCTCGGGCGCCGTCGGCATTGGCTATATGTTCGACTGGCAGAAGGGCGACTTCGACTTCGGCAGCGAGGACTTCGACGGCGATGTCGATTGGAACACACCCTTCGGTGAGGCCGGCGGCCTCGTGACCTGCGGCGGTTTCAACGTCCAGGCCGACTTTGCCTATTATAATCATCAGGGCGACGCCGACATCGGTTTAGGCAAGCTCGAGGACGTCGACGCCGATAATTCGCATTTCGGCGGCGCGCTGTTCTGGCGTGACCCGTCCTACGCGGCTCTCGGCGTCAGCGGCTCCTGGGTGAGCCAGGACGTTTTGACGAAGGATTCGGACGTCTTCCGCGTCGGCCTGTTTGGCGAGTTCTATCTCGATAACATTACGCTGGGCGGTTCAGCCCATTACTTTAACGGCGAGCTCCTTGACATTGGTGTCCTTGATTCCGATCAGGATGGTTTCGAGCTGGCCGCTTATGCTCGTTTTTATGCGACGCCCGACCTGTCGCTCATGCTGCGCGGCGACGCCTTGTTCTCCAGCATCGACGGCGATCAGGGAGCGGACGCCGACGTGGATGGCTGGGCGATCACCGGCGAGGCCGAATATCTCGCTTGGGACAAGGGCTTGTCGGTCTTCGGCGGCGTGCGTTATGCCCAGCGGAGTATCGACCCGGACGAGGGCGACCAGGAACTCGACATCGACGATACGCAGGTCTATGCCGGTCTGAAGTTCTACTTCGGCCAGGACGGCTCGCTCATGGATCGTCAGCGGACGGGTGTCGTCGACAATACCAGCACCTTCCTCGAGAAGCTGCCCAACATACTGACCTCGTCGACACTCGCCCAGGCCAATGGCGGTGGCGGTCTCTGATAGACCTTGAAGGCTTGAAAGGGGAAGGAAGCCACCGCTTCCTTCCCCTTTTGCTTGGCTTTGACCGGGCCGGCAAAGCCCTATAGTACAAGGCCTCCGCATGTGATTTTGAGCCAATGGCCACTCTTCCTCCGCCTTCACTTACGCTCGAAACCAAGAACTTTCTCATCCGGCCGATTTCAGGCGCCGATCTGGGGGAGCGGCTTTCGGGTTGGGCCGATGACGAACTGGCCGCCGAAATGCTGAACACGAAGCGGCGGCAATGGGCCGTCCGCGAGCAGACCGCCTTCTTTGCCAAGTTCGAGAACCAGCCGGGTAAATTGGCCTTGGCCATTCTCCCGCGCGGAGAGCCGCATCCGATCGGTTTCTACACCCTTCATCTGCAGCCTCGCATCGGGGTCTTTACGATCTCGCATCTGATCGGCGACGCCAATTGGCGCGGCAAGGACCTCACGACCGAAACGTCCGACGCCATCTATGGATATCTGTTCGATAAGCTCGGCTATGCCAAGGCCAAGGCAAATGTGCGGCCGCAGAACCGTCCGATGCTCTGGCTGATGCTCAGCGACAAGATTTGGCGCAAGGAGGCGCGCCTTGTGCGGCATTTGCGCGACGCCGCGACCGGCGAGCGTAAGGACATGCTGGTGCTGGGCATGATGGCGGATGATTGGCGCACCGCCCGCGCGCCGCGTCCTGCCGCGTGAGCCCGTGAAATCCTATCAGCTCCATTCGGCCGATCGCCGGCAGGCCCTGTTTGCGCAATTATCTCCACGCGTCTGGCTGGAGAACGATCTGCTGCGCGCCTGGGTCATCACCGACCCCGCCGTGATCCTGCGGGTACTGCGCAGCCCGCTGGCGATCGTTTCAAGCCTGACCGACGTCATGAAGGCAATAAAGGAGAACTACGGGACCGAGCTTCCCAATGTCGCCTATGCTTGCAGCGTTCTCCCGCTGCTGGTGGCGGACGAGGCGCATCCCGCGGCACGCAAGGGCTTCGCGACATTCCTCGCCGCAAGGTTGGCTGAGCTCGAAGGAGAACTGCCCGAGCTTTCGAAGGCCTGTCTCTCTCCGTTGAGCCGGCCAGGGCGCGTCGACATCGTGTCGGAAGTCGTCGACCCTTTCATCCACCGGGTCTTTTCGGTCTTTCTGCAATGCGACCTGCCGGCGGAATTCCTGGCGATGCATGTCGGAGACATTCTGTCCTTCAACACCAATCTCGCGCGCTTGAAGAGCCTCGAGGCGCGCATCGCCAAGACGCTGGCGTTCCTGCGCGCGACGACGCCGAACGAGGCCGATATTGCGTGGAAGTTCACGTGCCTGGTCTTCGGTCTCGACTCCCTGGCGATGATGCTGACCGAGAGCATCGTAACTGCCACGGGCGGCGCTTCGGCCCATCCGGAGGGTATCAGGCTGCCACAATTTCCGATTGAAACCGGAGTTCCGGTGACCTTCAGGCGCGCCAAGGCCGATTTCGAGATGGATGGCTGCTCGTTCAAGGCCGGCGACTTGATTCGCCTGCAATTGCAGGCTTTTGGCTATTCCGACCTAGCCGAGCATCGGAACTTCATCTTTGGCGCCGGGATGCACTCCTGCGTCGGCAAGCAGCTGTCGTTGCGGATCTGGGACAGTTTCAAACGCGAATTCGACCGGCTCGATCTGAAGGCCGGTATAACCGACTATCAGCTCATGCCTTCCCACTTCATCATCTTGCACAAATTGGTAGAGGTAGACGTTCGATGACGGCCGATGAAGCTAAAGTCATGATCCTGAATATCCTGCAGAATCTTGAGCTTATCGATGGAAAGCAGAAGGACGACGTGCTTTCCGGGCGGGCTGCGGACATCGAGCTGGCCGGGCTCGGGATCGACAGTATGAAGGTCGTCGATATGTGTGTCGGGCTGGAGGAAGAGGTCGGACGCGAGATCGAGGTCGAGGAGCTTATTGAAAATCCGACCGTAAATCAGCTGGCCGCCCATTTTGCCAAGACGTAGTCTGGTGGCAGTTTCACACCATAGACTGTGTCTTTACTGCCACACTTGCTAAAATTCCCGCTCGTAAAGTCTCCGGCGGATTGATCGGCGTGTTCGTCGGTGCAACAGTTTCCGCCGAGGCTTTGGAGGGGGGACTGGGATGATCGGCAGGTCGAAACTTTCCGCAAGTGCTTCTGTCTTGGCGCTTCTTTGGGTTGTAGGCGCCACTCCGGTTGAGGCGGCCGACTATGAAGAGCCGGGCTGCACGATCTCCGGCGCCGCCGGTGTCGGCTATATGTTCGACTGGCAGGAAGTGGAGTTCGACGGCGTCGGCAGCCTCTTTGAGAATTTCTCAGGCGACGTCGATTGGAACACGCCCTTTGGCGAGGCCGGCGGCCTCGTGACTTGTGGCGAGTTTAATATCCAGGCTGATTTTGCTTACTACGATCACTCGACCGACCTCGCCGACCTGGGCAATTTCGGGAAGGAGGATCTCGGTGATCTGGACGCCGCAAACTCGCATTTCGGGGGCGCTTTGTTCTGGCGCGATCCTTCCTCGGCCGCGCTCGGACTCTCGGCATCCTGGGTAAACCAGGACGTGTTCTCCAAGGACGTTGATCTTTTCCGTTTCGGCGTTTTCGGCGAGTTCTTTGCCGATGCCTTCACCTTTGGCGCATCGGCGCATTATTTTAATGGTGATTTCATTCAGGAGTCCGAGCACGACGGCTTCGAGCTTGCCGCTTACGGCCGGTTCTATGCGATGCCGGATCTGTCGCTCATGCTGCGTGGCGATGCTCTCCTGTCCACAATTGAACCTGGTACAGGCGGGGACGACGCCGACTTCGACGGTTGGGCGGTTACCGGTGAGGCTGAATATCTCGTATGGGACAGAGGGCTTTCGATATTCGGCGGCGCCCGTTACGCCGAACGTACATTGGATACCGGCGAGGAGGGGGATGTCCAATTCAACGACACCCAGGTCTATGCCGGCCTGAAATTCTATTTCGGGCAGGACGGGTCGCTGATGGATCGTCAGCGCACTGGCCTGATCGACAATACCAGCACTTTCAATGAGAAGCTGCCGAACTGGTTCTCCTCCGAGATTGCCGCGGCGCTTGACGTATTGAGCGGCATCGAGCTGCCGCCGCCCCCACCGCCATAATCAAGCGCCGGCTTTGGCCAGCAGGCGTTGCCAGTGCCGCGATATATGCGCACCGAAACGCTGCGCCAGCTCGCGCGCGAGTTGGTTATTGTGGGAAGAGCGCGGCAGCAGTTTGAGGATGTTGCCGATGTCTCCGCTCGAATGCCCTGTTCCGAGCACGCTCAGCGTCGCTTGAATCTTCTCCGCATCGGCCAGGTCTTCGCAGTATAGGGACAGGATCCGCTGCTTCCTGTTCTTCAGATACCGGTCCCAATATTGCTCCGCGCGGAAGACGTATTCCACCCACTTTTCTGCGATGGCTTCATTCAGGGCGCTGGGTTTCTTCAGGAGTACCCCTGACGCATCATCCCATATGCCGGTCTGGAGGGCGGCTCCCAGGCTGACGACCTGGCCGACGATGTCGCGCCGGCGCAGCCGGATGATCGTCACATTCGGAAGCGCATCCTCCCAAGCCCCGCCGAGATCGGCGCTGAGTTGTCTGTGCTGATCGGCGTGGATCTTGTAGGAGAGATACCCATTGCGGCATCGATAGGTTTGTATGGCCCGCACATAATCCTTCATGAAGGCGCCATCGATCGACGGAGCCCCGCCGAGAAATCGCTCACCGTAGCGTTCCGTCACTCTTTGAAGAAAGTACTCCGCCGGCACGCCCAGGCCCATGGCGTAAAGCAGCCGGCACAGGCTCTGGCTACCGGTGCGCGGTGTGCTGAGAATGGCGAGCGCTGCCTTGGGAGGAGTGTCATGGGCATCGAATTGCGGCGCCCAGGCCGTGTCGAAAGTCAGATAGTCGGCATCCATGCGAGCAAGATTAGCGGCCGAATTGGGGATGCCAAGCTCTAATGTAACTTCACAGCTTCGATGGCGCAGGTGACGGGAAGCTCGCCTGCTGTCGTTCGTAAGCGAGCGTCGCCCCCAGCAATCCCCACATGCAGCCGAGTAGCAGATAGAAATGGCGCCAATGGTCGATGTCGATCTGCACACCCTGCAGCATGACGGCGACGAGAGGACAGTAGATGGCGATGGCATGATGCTGCCACGGCGTCCTGGTGCGCATGGCGCGCCAGCCCGCCCAGAATGTCATGATCACCAGCGCGAAGAATGTGAAGCCGCCGAGCCAGCCATAGGAGGCGAAGGCGTTGAGATAGACATTGTGCGGATCCTGTCCGTAAATATAGCGGAAGTGACGTGGATTCATGCCGCCAGGCTGGGTCAGGACACGGGGAATGCTGGCGATCTGACGCCCGAAACGCCCTTCTTCGCCGACATCATAGGATTGGCTGAGGCTGGCGCGGACTTCGAAGAGCTTCTGAATCTGCGGAACCTGTACCGCGGCGACACCGGCAACGCTCAGCAGAACGGCGCCGCTCACCGACAGGAAGATGACACGGTTGCGCAAGGCCGGACTCGGCGCCAGCAGAAGGGTGAAGACGACGAGCAGGATGCCCGAGCCCGCCATGTTGATCCAGGCGCCGCGCGAGAAGGCGAGGAGCATCGCCAGTGAGATGATGAGAATATTGACGATGGTCAGAACCGGCCGGCGGCTTCTGCGGAGCAGGATGTCCTGGGCCAGAAAGACGAAGGGCGGCACGAGAAACGGTGCAAAGACATTCGGGTCCTTGAACGTGCCTTGCGCGCGGCCCATGGGCGCCCAGGCGCCGGCTGTCCCACCCACGTCGAAATAGGTCAGGATACCGATGATGGAAGCGATGACGCCCGCCGCGATATAGCCGCTGCGAATGATCTCCATCCGCTTATTGGTATCGCTCGTCAGCAGGAAGCAGAAGAACAGGCCGGTGACGGCCATGTAGTAGGAGATGATGGTGAACCAGACCGATATCTTGTCATCGAGGGCGCCTTCGAGCCCGACAGCGCCGCCGAGGTTGTAGAGGATCAGGAAGGCGAAGAAGGGCAGCGCCACGAGCGGCACCTTCAGGCCGCCGCCGGGCAGGAACAGCAGGAAAACCAGGATGAAGATCAGCTCATAGGGCGACGGCTCGATGACCACGAACCATGCCGACGCGACCAGCAGCCACAGCACCGCATTGCGCCAGGTCTCGAGGCTGCCCAATGTCCTTTGCGGACCGGTAAGAGAGGATTGGGCAGCGCTGGCGGTCAATAGGCATTCTCCGTCGAGAACAGCGAGATCGGCGTGTAGAACAGAATATAGAGATCGAAGGCGATCGACCAGTTCTCGATATAATAGAGATCGTGTTCGACGCGCCGGTGAATTTTGTCGAGTGTGTCGGTCTCGCCGCGCCAGCCATTGATCTGGGCCCAGCCGGTGATGCCCGGCTTGACCTTATGGCGCGCGAAATAGCCCTCTACCGCATCCGGGTAGAGATGCTCCTGTGCCTTGGCGTGGGTGGCGTGCGGCCTTGGGCCGACAAGCGACAATTCGCCTTTCAGCACATTGAAGAGCTGCGGCAGCTCATCGAGGCTGGTCTTGCGGATGAAGCGGCCGACGCGGGTCACACGCGGGTCGTCGCGCGTCACCAGTTTCGTCGCCGCCCGGTCGGTCATTTCGGTGTACATCGAGCGGAACTTGTAGACGTCGATGAGCTCGTTGTTGAAGCCGTAGCGGTGCTGGCGGAAGAACACCGGCCCACGGCTTTCGAGCTTGATGGCGAGGGCCACCAGCAGCATCACCGGCGACAGCAGCAGGAGTGCCAGGCCGGCAAGCAGCTTGTCCTCGATGGATTTGGCGAACAGGCCCCAGTCGGTCAGCGGCTTGTCGAAAACGTCGAGGCAGGGAACATTGCCGATATAGGAATAGGCGCGCGGCCGGTAGCGCACCTTCTGCGCATAAGCGCTGAGCCTGATATCGACGGGCAGTACCCACAGCCTTTTCAGCATCTGGAGAATGCGTGCCTCGGCGGTCAGCGGCAGGGTGACGATGAGCAGGTCGACACGGTTGCGCCGCACGAAATCGATGAGCTCGTTGACATTGCCGAGCTTGGGATAGCCCGCGATGGAGGCGGGTGAGCGATTGTCATCGCGGTCGTCGAAGATGCCGATCACCGACACGTCGTCCTTGGACGACTCGAAGGCCTCGATGAGACGGGCGGCGGGTTCACCGCCGCCGACCAGGACGCAGCGCCGGTCAAGCTGGCCTTTGGCGTTCCAGGCGCGCGTGCGGCGGGCGACGAAGATACGAAACGGGACCAGGAGGCCGAGCCCGCCTACAAACCAGAGCGCCGCCCAGACACGCGAAAAGTCGTCGCCGCTCTTGCTGAAGAAGAAATAGCTGATCACCAGTCCTGCGATGACGAGCCAGGCGCCGGCCAGACGGGCGATGTAGTCGGCCGGCCGCAGCAGCGCATGGATGCTGTAAAGGCCGCCGATCTGCAGAAGAATGACCAATGCCAGCGCCGCTGTCACGATGAGGGGCGCATAAACGGTGAGCGATATGGCATGCCGTGGCGAGACATAGGCGGCGAGGAGCAGGGCGCCGAGCGCGCTGATCAGGATGAACTCGCCGCTGCGGACGATCATCGCGACGACCCGCGCCGAAATGAGAGGAGCCTTGAGCACCTCGGAGTGAAGCGCCGCATTGTCTTCAAGGCCGAGTTTGGCGAGAAGGCCGCTCGCCGCGAGTGTATGCCGGTACAGCTGTTCGTTGCGCATTGCAGGTTCGTTTCAAATTGACACAGAATTTTTTCCCGAACTGCATGGGGAGCAACTTTGGGGCCTAGCGTGACCTCATCGTTAACCAAAGTGAAGGAACGTGCTTAACGCGCGCTTAACGGGCCGTTTTCAGCATCTCGGCATAGAAGTCGGCGATCTTGCCGCACATGGCGGCGGCGGAGAACCGCGTGCGGGCGTGCTCGGCATGCGTGTGGGCTTGTGCCAAAACCTGTTCCGGGCTCGCAACCGCTGCCGTGATGGCCGCGGCCAAGGCTTTTGGATCGCAAGGCGGCACCAGGCTCCGGGGCGGCAGGATCTCCGGAATGCCGCCGACATTCGTGGCGATGAGCGGTTTGCCGGCCGCCACTGTTTCCAGAATGACATAGGGCAGGGATTCTGCCCGCGACGGCATGACCATTACCCGGCCGAGACCAAAGGCCATTCGGGCCGGCAGTGCGCCGGTGAAACGCACCCGCTCCGCCAGTCCAAGGCGCCCGGCCAGGGCTTCGAATTCCTGCCGATCCGGCCCATCGCCGACCAGCGTTGCGGTTACCGGACTTGCGGCGCCAAGCAGGCTCAGGGCCTCGAGCAGGTCGCTGACACCCTTGAGATGCCGCATCTCGCCGAGAAAGATCAGATCGCGCGCATCGGGGCTAAGCGGCACGGCGGTGAACTCTTCCGGCCATAGCCCGTTATGGACGACGCGATGCGGGAGGCCCGCCAGTCCGACCTTCTCTTCGAAGATCCGGCGCTCATAGTCGCAGACGAAGACGAGCCCGGACCCACGCCGCAGCATCAGCCTCTCGGCGGTGAGGAAAAGCGCTCCGCGTGGGGATGCCCACGCGTAATGGAGGCTGCCGCCATGGGGCGTGTAGAGGGAAGGGAGCTTGAGGCGGGAACCCGCTAGCCGCGCATAGACGCCGCCCTTGGCGCCATGGCCGTGCAGGATGTCCGGATTGGCCGTCGCAGCGATCCGCGCGATCGCCGATGCCGCCTTGACGTCGGCGAGGCCCGGCATGCGGCCGATCGGCAGGCGATGGATGCCGAGATGGCAGGAAGAGGCGAGATCGGCCAGCATTTTTTCCGCCGCGCCGCCGCCGGTCGTGGAATCGCAGACGATCCCGACCTCATGGCCAAGGTCGCTCAGGCCACGGACGAGATCGCGGACATGGCGGAAGAGGCCGCCCACTGGCGTGCGGAAAACTTGCAGGATGCGCATCGGGTCGGTCCGGATCCGGTTAGAACCAGCGCTCGCGGACATAGACAATGTCGCCCGGATAGATCTGGGTGGTGACCGGGACCTTGAATGTCTGCGTGCCGTTCACATTTTTGCGAGTGAGCATGACCGGTCCCTGATGAGCGCGTGGCGTGTAACCGCCGGCGATCGCAACCGCATTCTGCACCGTCATGCCCGGCTGATAGGGGAAGCTGCCGGCTGACGAGACTTCGCCCATGATGAAGAAGGGCCTGAGCGTCGTGACCTGGACCGATACATTCGGGTTGCGCAGGAAGCCGTTGCGCAGTCGCTTGGCGACGAGCTTCTCGACATCTTGCGCCGACATGCCGCCGACATAGGTCGTCTTGATATAGGGCATCGAAATATTGCCGGAACCGTCGACCAGATAGTCGTTGGTGAGATCGGCCTCGCCTGCGACGCGAATCGTCAGCTTGTCGCCGGCGCCGATGCGATAACCGGAATCATATTCATAGGCAGCTGCGGAACCCTGCGCGCCATAAGGCGGCTGAATGCCTTCCGGTGTGGCCGAGGCGAGTTCGGTGACGCTGGCGACGGCACCCGGTCCTTGCGCGATATTGCCGTCTGCCATCACGCCCATGCCACCTGTGGCCGCGGTCGGCGGATTGGCGTCCCAGGTCTCCGCGCAAGCCGAGAGCAGGAAGGGCAGGACCATGAGGATCAAAAGACGCATACGCACTGGGGCAACACTCCATAACAGCGCCGATCCGCCTCGCAAGGGCCTGGGCGGAGCGGCGTTGCGAGCGACGATAGGGATTTATGGTTAGCAATCGCTTAAGCCGCCGACATGGCGGGTAACCTTTGGTGGCTGTTAAGAAAATCCTTACCACAGGCAGGGCATTGTGACGGCCTGGAAACCCTTTATTAAGCATAAGCCCGCTGATGAAAGATCTCGAGCAAGCCGGAATGAACGCGTCATCGGTCGACATGATGGATCTCCTGCGCGGATTGTGGCGGCGCAAATGGATGATCCTTCTCATCACTGTGCTCTTCGCCTCGGCGGCCGCCTTCGTCGTGCTGCGCGACAAGCCGACCTACACGGTGGAAGCCCAGCTTCTGGTCGACAATCTCGAAACTCCCTTCAGCCGCGCGCAGCCTGGGGAAGGGACCGACTCGCGTCCGACCTTCGATGACCGCGATATTCTAAGCCAGGTTTCGGTGCTGAACTCGCGCGATCTGGGCGATCGCGTGATCAAGGATCTGGGCCTCGCCGGCAAGGGCGAGTTCGATCCGGCGCGCAACGGCATCGGCAAGATCAGTCAGATCATGATCGATCTCGGTTTCAAGCCCGATCCGCGGTTGAAGTCGCTCGAGGAGCGCGCCTACGACCGTTACAATTCGCAGCTCAATATCTACCAGATCAAGGAATCAAAGGTCATCGTCATCAAATATTCCGCGTTCGATCCCAAGGTCGCCGCGGATGTCGCCAACAAGCTGGCGGAGACTTACGTCGTTTCGACCCGCGAGATGCAGTCGGAGCCGACCGAGCGAGCCCGCGACTGGCTGGCCGAGCAGATCGAGATCTTGCAGAAAAAGGTCGTGGACTCTGAAGCCGCGGCCGAAGAGTTCCGCGCCCAGGCCGGACTGCTGAAGGGACCCCAGTCGACGCTCGGCACCCAGGAATTGTCCGAGCTCAACACTCAGATCACATTGGCGGAAGCGGCGCGCACCGAAGCCCAGGCCAAAGCAAGAGCCATCCGCGAGATGCTCGACAGCAGCGGCTCCGTCGATGTCTCCTCGGACGTGCTGAACTCCCCCTTCATTCAGCGGCTGCGCGAGCAGCAGATCACTCTGCAGCGAAGCATCGCGGAGCTTTCCGTCACCTATCTGCCGGGACACCCCAAGATGGTCTCGGTGCGCAACGAGCTCGCCAATGTCGATCAGCAGTTGCGTTCCGAGGCTTTGAAGATCGTCGCCGGTCTCGAGGACCAGGCCCGGACCACGGCGACGCGGGAAGCGACCCTGCGCGCCAGCCTGAATGCCGCCAAGGCCAAGGCCTCGACCAGCAATCTCGACGACGTGAAGCTCAGAGCGCTCGAACGCGACGCGGCCGCCAACCGCTCGCTGCTCGAATCCTTCCTGAACCGCTATGCCGATGCGAGCACGCGCCAGGAAGTCACAGCACAGCCGGGCTTCGCTCGTATCATCCAGCGCGCGGTTCCGCCCACCAATCCGAGCTATCCGCTGAAAGGGCCGACGATCATCCTGGCAATGCTCGCCGGCTTGACCCTGGGCATCGGCCTGGCCTTCCTGGCCGAGGTGCTGAGAATGGCCGGCGGCAGCCGTCCCATGGCGCCGGCCGAGGCGCGCGAGCCCACTCTTGCGGCACCTCTGGTCTTGCCGGCACCGGTCGAAGAGGCGCCGGTCGAAATGACGCCCGTTGCGCGTCCGCCACTCCACGCGGTGCCGCCGCAAATGCCGAATTTCGGCAACGCGCCGCCTGGCAATCAGGCGATCCTGAGCGAGATTCCGGAAACGCCGGATCTCGGCAAAGCGTCGGCACATGCCCATCAGCCCTTGCACGATCCTTCCGGAAGTTATGCGATCGCCGCCGGCCGGATCGTCACCTGGCTCAACAATATCCGCCAGTCGCTGGGCGTGCAGAAGCTCGCCATCACGGCCATTGGTGAAACCGGACCCGACAGCGCCACCGCCGCCGTCGCTTTGGCCCGCATCGTCGCGACCCAGGGCATCGGCACGCTGGTGATCGACGCCGACGAAACGCGCCCGTCCATCCATACGATTTGCGGTATCGAGGCCGGCAAGGGCCTGTCCGACATATTGCTGGACGAGGCGACGATCGAAGCCGCCGTTCAGCGCGATACGGGCTCGCTCGCCCATATTCTGCGGGCGGGAACGCGGGCAGGCGAGCTTGCCGAAGCGGCGTCAGGTCCGCGCTTCGATACCCTGATCGAAGCCTTCGCCCAGATCTATCCGGTGATCATCATCCATTGCGGCGGGCAGTCGACGTCCGCCCCGATGCTGGTCCGCAAGTGTCACGCGGCCTTGCTGATGGCGCCCGGGACCCGCATCCTCGATGCCGCGCGCACGATCGAGTCCTGGCGCCAGTCGGGATTGCGGGCGGTGCAGTTCGTGCGTATCGGCCAGCCCGTTCGCCGCGCCGCCTGATTCAGGCGGCTTGTCCGAACAGGGTCCGCCGCGCCGCGAGCACGGCGTTCCAGAGAAATGGTGTGCGTTTGACGCCACGCTTCACTGCGAGGCGCGCTATGCGCGTCAGCGCCCAGCCATAACCGCGCAGGGTGAGCCCGCGCATGGCGTGATGGAGGCGGACTTCCTCATCCGCCCAGGCGAGCTTGTAGTCGAAGCTGCCGGAGGAGAAGTCGAAGAAGGTCAGCCCCATGCCGCAGCAGGTTTCGATGGTACGGCGCAACAGCGCGTCACCCGGCGAGTAGCGCCGCAGTCTCGGCGAGCCCAGCGACGAGATGAGGGCCCAGAACCCGCCGCCATGGAGGCCGCCGAGCGCCACCGCCTCCAGCTCGCCGTCGGCCGTCATGTAGCAGGGCAGGAGCACCGGCTGCATGTGATCGGGCAGATCGATGAGGTGATGCACGAACTGCCGCTCATGCTCGTTGAAGACGCCGTGGATGCCGCTTTCGGCAAGGCGGTCGCGCTGCTGCTCGAACATCTGCTCGATCAGCCGATGCGCATGGTCGCGATCGCGCGGCAGCCCGACCTCGATCTTTGCCGCCTTGTTGAGCTTGGCGTCGCGCTTGCGGTTGCCGCGCCGCGTTTCGCCGGAGCGCTTGCGCCCATAGACTTTTTCATAATCGCCATCGAGCCGCAGCAGGTAGGAACAGTTCGGGCCGGCGAGGGTGAACCAGCTGGTGAGCGGGTGTGCGCTGCCTTCCCATTGGGCGGGCATCTCCGCGAGATCGATGGCGTCGACCTCTTTCAGTTCCGAGAAGATGGCCCAGCCTTGCGTGGCGAACCAGGAAGCGGCGTCGCGCAGGAAGGCGCGGTCATAGAGGCCGTAGCCATATGTCATCTGCTGGCCGCCCATCCATTCGAGGACGCGGCAGCCTTGGCGCCTGCGCACGCAGAAGGGCAGGATGAACAGGAGGGCGCCGGACGGATCGCGCCCGGTGACGATCAACGGCGTGGCATTTTGGGCGGCGCCCGCGGTTGCGAGCCAGGCGCTGCACCACTGATAGGTCTGGAAGAAGGTGCCGGCCGCTTGATCCTGAAAGCGCAGCCACTCCGTTTCCAGAGCCCGAACATCGCGGGTCGAATTGATCTCGACACGGAACATCGACGGCCTCGCCGCCGCCGGGGCAGGGACCCGGCGCGCTTTATCCCCGAAAGGAGCGAGGGACGCTATGTTCAAACGGAACTCCTGTTGGTGCGAATTTTGCCTTACGGCTAGCAAATGTTCGTCAAGTTTTGGCTGATAGTTCTGTAGTCACGAGAAATTGTAGCCGTTGTTCCCTGGGTAATGCCGTTGTCCGCCGCTCTGAAAACAAGTCTTGATGTCCTGTATTATTCTGGAGCATCGCGCGCCTTGCGTTCAGCATTGGGAGGCATGGGTGCAATATTCATGCTGCATCATGTGCGCCCGACAGCAGTCGCCCGCCATGGTTTCGCCCCCAATTCCGGCCTCGAAATCACCCCAGCTTTCCTCGACATGGTTATCGCCCATGTCGTTAAGGAAGGGTATGAACTCGTCTCGCTGACGGAGGCCGCCGCACGCCTCAGTGGTGAGGCGCCGGCCGAGCGGCCCTTCGCGGTATTCACCCTGGATGACGGCTATGAGGACAATTTCGTTCATGCCTGGCCGGTCTTCCGGCGCCATGGCTGTCCGTTCACCATCTTCGTCGCCCCCAAGATCATCGATGGAACCTGTGAGCTCTGGTGGCGCGGCCTCGAAGCTGTCATTGCCGGCGCTCTCCAGGTCTCAGGCGTTCTCGACGGCAGCGGTTTCGAGCTCGACACCCGCAGCGATGCCAGCAAGCAGGCCGCCTTCAAACGCCTCTATTGGCCGGTCAGAAATATGGAAGAGCACCGGCAGCGCGAATGGATCAGGCAGTTCTGTACCCATCATGGCGTCGATCTCGACGTGCAGTGCCGCAGCGAGGCGATGACCTGGGACGACGTCCGCAAGATCGCGGCGGATCCGCTCTGCACGATCGGCGCACACACGATCAATCATTTCGCCGTGGCCCGGCTACCGGCCGATGAGGCGCTGGCCGAAGCCACCTTGTCGCGCAGCCGCATCGCCGACGAAATCGGCCGGGTGCCGGAAGTCTTCGCCTATCCTTATGGCGATCCGGGCTCGGCGGGCCCCCGCGACTTCGACCTCATCCGCGAGGCGGGCTTCGCCGCCGCGGTCACCACCCGCAAGGGCCTGATCTTCCCGGCCCACAAGGATCATCTGACCGCTCTGCCGCGGTTATCCCTCAATGGCGGGTACCAGAAGCTGCGCTATGTCGACGTGCTCCTGTCGGGCAGCGCCTTTGCGCTGTGGAACGGCTTCAAGCGGGTTGCGGTCGCCTGATAGATAGTTGACAAAGTCAACTATATGCACCACTCTGTGTCCATGCAGGACGCAGTCACCGCGGTGCGGCGCTTCAACCGCAATTACACGAAATGGACAGGGCTTCTCGACGAGCATCTCCATGCCAGCCGCTTTGGCCTGACCGAGGCGCGCATTCTCTACGAGCTCGCCCAGCACAAGGAGATCACCGCCAGCGACCTGATTGCCGGGCTGGGCGTCGATGCCGGCTATTTGAGCCGTATTCTCAAGGACTTCGCCAGATCGGGTTACATCACGCGTGAACGCTCGGCGGCGGATGGACGGCAGATCAATCTGGCCTTGTCCGAGAAAGGCGAGGCGACATTCCGGCCGCTCAATGAGGCAAGCGCCGCAGCCGTCGGCCGCCAGCTTGAAGGCCTGTCTTCCGTCGACCGGGAGCGGCTCATCCAGGCCATGGCGGTCATCGAGGAGGTGCTCGGCCAGGAAGCGAAACACCGAGAGCCGGCCATCCTGCGTCCGCCGACGGTTGGCGACTTCGGCTGGATCATCCATCGCCACGGCGCGCTCTACGGACAGGAATATGGCTGGAACGAAGACTTCGAGGCGCTGGTCGCCGAGATCGTCGCGAAGTTCATCCGGGAGTTCAAGCCGGCACGTGAATTCTGCCGTGTGGCCGACAAGGACGGGCGGGTGGTGGGATCGGTCTTCGTTGTCGAGGCCGATGCCGAGACCGCCAAATTGCGCCTTCTCTATGTGGAGCCCGACACGCGCGGCGAAGGCCTCGGACGGCGGCTGGTGGAAGAGGCGCTGAATTTCGCCCGGGCAGCGGGCTACCGCCGCATGACCTTATGGACGAATGACCTGCTCGCGGCGGCGCGGCACATTTACGAAAAAGCCGGCTTCCGCTTGGTCAGCGAAGAGCCGCATGAAAGCTTCGGCCACAAACTCGTCGGCCAATATTGGGAACTCGATCTTTAGGCTCTTTGGGCCGATGCGGCTAAGCCGGCCGTGACATCCAGCGGATGATGATCATCACCACCGGCAGCCAGCCGATGCCGGCAAGGACGAAGAAGCCGATCTCGAGCGGCAGCGGCAGGCCCACCGCCACCATGCCGCCGATCGCCATGGCGATAAGGCAATAGACGATGAGGAAGGTCACGATGGCGACCATGCCGATGAACTTGCGCTGCCTGAGGGTCATGCCGAATGACCTATTCGGCCCGCGCGCCGGGCGCAAGGTCCTGCGGCGTTTGGAGCCTTGAGGGCGAGGGCCCCCGGCGCTATCCCGCTCCCATGATCGAGATGACCGAGCGCCAGCGCAGGGCGCGCCCCTATATCCGCGCCTGGCTATGGTTCGCCGCTTTCCTGGTGTTCATCATGGTGATCGTCGGCGGCGCCACGCGGCTCACCGATTCCGGCCTGTCGATCACCGAATGGCAGCCCTTGCTCGGCGCCATTCCGCCGCTCACCGAGGCCGATTGGCTGGCGGCCTTCGAGAAATACAAGCTCATCCCCCAATACAGCCTCGTCAATCATGGCATGTCGCTCGAGGAGTTCAAATTCATCTATTGGTGGGAATGGGCGCATCGCTTTCTCGGACGCTTCATCGGTCTTGTGATGATCGTGCCGTTCCTGTTTTTCTGGGCGACGCGCCGCATCGAGCCGCGCCTGACGCCGCGCCTCGTGACGCTCATCCTCCTCGGCGGGCTGCAGGGCGCGCTCGGCTGGTACATGGTGAAGTCCGGGCTCGTCGACCGGGTCGATGTGAGCCAATACCGTCTCGCCGCCCATCTCACCCTTGCCACCGTGATCCTGGGCGCCATCGTGTGGACGGCGCTGGGCGTCGGCCACACGCCGCGCCATCCGCCACAGGACAGAAGAGGCTGGGCCGCATTCGGCCTGGCGGCGCTGATCCTGCTGCAGGTCGCCGCCGGCGGCTTCGTCGCCGGCCTCGATGCCGGCATGGGCTACAATACCTGGCCTTTGATGGATGGCCAGTGGATGCCCAAGGGCCTTCTGATCATGCAGCCCGTGTGGCGCAACTTTTTCGAGAACGCCATGACGGTGCAGTTCGATCACCGCCTCATCGCCTATGTCGTGGCGCTGTGTGCGGCGCTTTATGCCTGGCGGGTGCAGAGCAAGGCGGCCTATGCCGTGCTCATCGCCGTTCTGCTGCAGGTCGGCCTCGGCATCTGGACGCTTCTGGCGCAGGTGCCTTTGCATCTGGGGCTTGCCCACCAAGGCGGCGCGATGATCGTCTTCGCCTCCGCCATCTGGGTGATGCATGAAGCCCTCTCACCAGCGCGTGATCAGGAAAAGTGGACGCCGGTTTTCCGTCCGATCACGCGCTAACCCAAGACTTCGATCACGTTTATCACTTCAGGCCATTAAGGCCTGAAGTGATCGTGATCCAGCTGTAAGAGGGTTTCAGCTTAGTCAGGAAAGCGCCTGATCGAGATCGGCGATGATGTCCTCGACATCTTCGATGCCGATCGACAGGCGTACCACATCGGGTCCGGCACCGGCCTGTTTCAGCTGATCGGGCGACAGCTGACTGTGCGTCGTCGAGGCCGGATGGATGATGAGCGAACGCGTGTCGCCGAGATTGGCGAGATGTGAGAAAAGCTTCGTGCTCGACACCGCCTTCACACCTGCTTCATAGCCGCCCTTCAAGCCGAAGGTGAAGATCGAGCCGGCACCCTTGGGGCAATATCTCTTGGCGAGCTCATGATGCTTATGACCGGGGAGGCCGGCATAATTCACCCACGAGACCTGCGGATGGGTGCTCAGCCATTTGGCGACGGCGAGTGCATTGTCGCAATGCTTGCGCATGCGCAATGACAAGGTCTCCATGCCGGTCAGGATGAGGAAGGAATTGAGCGGCGCGATGGCGGGACCGAGATCGCGCAGGCCCAGTACCCGGCAGGCGATGGCGAAAGCGATATTGCCGAAGGTCTCGTGCAGCTTGAGGCCATGATAGGAGTCGTTGGGCTCGGTGAGCAGCGGATAACGGCCGCTTCTCGACCAGTCGAAATTGCCGCCATCGACGATGACGCCGCCCATCGAATTGCCGTGACCGCCCATGAACTTGGTCAGCGAATGCACGATGATATTGGCACCGTGATCAAAAGGCTTGCACAGATAGGGTGTCGCCAGGGTGTTGTCGACGATCAGCGGCACACCGGCTTTCTGGGCGATCTTGGCGATTGCCGCGATGTCGGTGATGAGGCCGCCCGGATTGGCGATCGACTCGATGAAGATCGCCTTGGTCTTGGGCGACAGCGCCTTTTCGATCGAGGCGAGATTATCGGCATCCGCCCACACCACATGCCAGCCGAAGGACTTGAAGGAATGGGCGAACTGGTTGATCGACCCGCCATAGAGCTGGCGCACCGCGACGAATTCATCACCCGGCTGCATCATGGCGTGGAAGATGAGCATCTGCGCCGCATGGCCGGAGGCGACGGCGAGCGCCGCGGTGCCGCCCTCGAGGGCCGCGACCTTGGATTCGAGCACGGCCTGCGTCGGATTCATGATCCGCGTATAGATGTTGCCGAAGGCTCTGAGCGCGAACAGATCGGCGGCGTGTTTCACGTCTTCGAACACATAAGCCGTCGTCTGATAGATGGGGGTCGCGCGCGCGCCCGTCGCCGGGTCGGGCTGCGCTCCCGCATGAATGGCGAGAGTATCAAAGCCCGGTGTCTTGTCGGTCATCATGGTCTCCTGTGAAGCTCCAGGGCCGGCAAGTTAGCCGAGTGACGCGGGCGCCACAATGTTTATGGATTACCTCGATTTAACTGGTGGGCCTCAGGCTTCGGGACTAGCGTTTCACCATCCGGTCGATGACTCGGATGAGGTGAAAACAGCACAAAAGGAAAGAGCGGGGGGCGCCCAAAACCACCCGTACAAAGTGGCTCTCATCGAGCCGCCATGAGTAGTTGTGCGCGACAGGCAGGCCCGCTTTCCACCGCCTCGGCTCTTGTTGCGTTCGCCCCTGAACCAACATCATTTCATTGGAGACCAGCCATGAGAGCCCATCTTCTCGTTGCGGCGACGCTTGCGCTCGCGGCGACCGTGACATCGGCGAATGCCCTGAGCATCGTCAACACCGACAAAGCCAACCACGCCATCATGGCGACGCCCAACGGCGGCAAGACGCATGAATTCGTCATCAAGGCGCGGCATACCGGCCACATAAGCTGCACCAAAGGCTGCGAGCTGCAACTCGGCGTGGCCAAGACGCATTTCGACGGCAAGGTCCACAAGATCTGGATCAAGGGCGGCAAATTCGTCTCGGCCTGACATCGATCCAACATCACTGCATCATCAAAAAGGAGTTGTGACATGAATATGCGTATCCTCGCTTTGACCGGCCTGGCCCTGGCCGCTTCCATCAGTTCCGCCAGCGCGCTCACCGTCACCAATGCCGACAAGACGAGCCACACTTTCATGCTGACGCCGATGGGCGGCAAAGCGGCGAAGGTGGTTCTGAAGGCGAGCGCCAGTGGCACTTATGACTGCAGCAAGGGCTGTGAAGTGCGCATGGGTGCGCTCAAGTCCAACTATGATGCGAGCGTCCAGAAGGTGGAAATCAAGGGCGGCAAGTTCGTCAAAATGTGATTTCCGACGCGCGAATAGAGAGTAGGCGCCTCAGCTATTCCACCATGGCATCTGGCGTCTAGCGGACGGCGAAACCTTCCCCCGGCCGGCACCTCCCTTCCGGCCGGGGCGAAGGGTATCCTATTTGGGAGGATCATCCGGCCGCCGCGCCGAGCCGAACAGGACATCCGCCCAATCGGCGATGAAACGCAGCCGCTGCGCCTGGTCCTGCGCGGCGAGGAGAGAGGGGCCGATCCTGATCGGGCGCGCCACGCCCGACTCCTTGAGAGTCTCGGGCCCATCGACCCCCTTGGGCAAGGTGCCGTCCTCGGCGAAGAAGAACGCCTTCTCGCGCGAGACGCGCTGCCCGCGCTCCGACAAGAGATAATCGAGGAATCGCTTCGCCGCAGCGAGGTTCGGTGCATCCTTCGAGATCAGGGCGCCACGGCGCAGCACCAGCGTATAATCCTGCGGTACGACGATCCTGAGATGAGGGTTCTTGAGCATGGCGGCATAGGCATAGGAGCCGAGGATATTGTAGCCGATATAGAGTTGCCCGCCGGTGATCAGCTCGAGGATCTCACTGTTGCAGCAGCGGGTGACGACATCGGCCCGGCTCATGCTTTCGAGCAGGCGGCCATAGACGGTGGTGGTCTGGCGCGCATCGCTGTAGGCGAGAAGATAGCCGATGCCGGACAGTCTGATGTCATAGGTGCCGATGCGCCCGCGATAAAAATCGATGCGCCGGCGCAGGAGCTCGGCCAGATCGGCGTGCGAGCGTGGCACGTCCTCGGGCGGCACCATGCGTGAATCGTAGACGAAGATCGACGGCTCATAGGTGAAACCGAATACCTCATCACGCCAATTCGCCCAGCGCGCCGTGCGCTTCGTCTCAGGCGAGCGATGGGCGCCGGCGCAACCGTCATTGGCGAGCTTCATCAACTGGTCGACCGAGGAGGAGAGCAGGATGTCGCCTATCGGGTGGCCTGCGCGGCAAGCTTCGTCAGCCGCCTTGTAGAGATCGTTGGTGACGTACTCGAAATAGTTGATCGTGATGTCGGGAGCGGCTTGCTGGAAATCGCGCAGCAACGGCTCCATCGCTGGGAGATCGGTCGCGGCATGGATGTCGAGTGTAGCGCTTGCCGTTGACAGGGCCGGAAAAATGACGGGCTTTTTGCCGATGGCCTGTGCCGTCGCCGGCGCACTCATGAACAGGACCAGGAGGAAGATCAGGTGCCGCATGATCAGTCTCCTTCGCCGGTGAGGAGCGGCAGCTTCAGAACGACGACGAAGCCGCGTTCGTTGCGTTCACGGAAGCCAAGCGTGCCGCCATGGGCCGAGGCCACTTCGGCGGCGATGGAGAAGCCGAGGCCGGCGGTGCCGCCGTTCTGTTTGGGCGTTGCGAAGCGCTGGGTGACGCTTTCCCAGGCTTCGCGGGGAATACCGGGGCCATCGTCTTCCACCTCGATCACGGCATTACCCGCCTCGCTCGACACCTTGACTTCGAGGCGAGACAGCGTGCCGTGACGCAGCGCGTTGTCGATGACATTGACGATGGCCTCACGCAGGCTGACCGCATCGCCCAGCACTTTCGGATCGCTCTCATCGGCTTCGAAGGATACGATGATGTCAGGTGAGAGCGTAATCGGCACGGCGGCGCGGAAGGCGCGCCGCGCAATGTCGACGAGATTGACAGGCGCCAGCCGGACCGCGTCGGCGCGGTGGATGACCATCGCATGGCTAAGAAGCTGATTGGTGAGGCGGGCGAGCTCTTCGGCGCGCTGCTGTACGCGCTCGAGATGCTGGCGGGCCCCCGCGCCCAGCTTATCCTGGCCGAGGAGATCGACCTGCGCCGTCAATGCGGTCAGCGGCGTTCTGATCTGATGGGCGGCGTCGGCGATGAAACGCTCGAGCTGCGACACCCGCCTTTCGAGCCGGCCCATGAAATGATTGATCGAGCCGACAAAGGGACGCATCTCGCGCGGCATGTCGACCTCGATCGGTTTGAGATCCTGCGAGTCACGACTGTTGAGCGCGGCGCCGAGCCGCCAGACCGGCCGCAGCGCGTAACGGATGGCAAGCGCCGTGCCGGCGAGCGCCATCACGCTCATGATCAGGACGAGGAGGACCGCGCGGGTGGTCAACTCGGCGGCGAGCGCCCGGCGCGCCTCCGTCGTCTGGGCGACGATCACATGGGCCCAGCCCGACAAGGCCGGATCGGAGAACGCGCGCGCCACGACGACGATGCGGACCGGATCACCCGAATAGCTGCCATTTTGGACGATCGGCTCAGAGCGCACGGCGGATAGATCGCTGCCGTTCGCGAGGTCGGCATAGCCGGTGAGCGTTTTGCCCTCCGGATCGACGATCCGGTAGAACAGCCGGTCGCGCTCGGCGAGGCCGAGCAGTTCGAAGGCCGAAGCCGGCAGGTCGACGATCATCTCGCCGCCATCGACGGTGAGGCTGTCGGCCATCTGCAGCGCGGCGCCCTTCAGCACGCGGTCATAGGCATCATCGGCGGCGGCGCGGGCGTAATACCAGGCCGCGATCGCAAGCGCCGTGGCGCCGACACACAGTACGAGCGAGACTAGCACCGCCAGACGGGTGAACAGGGATGAGTCATTCCGTGTCATCGGGAACCAGCTGGTAGCCGACGCCGCGCAACGTGACGATGCGCGCCTTGGCGCAATCGAGCTTCTTGCGCAGCCGGCCGATATAGAGCTCGACGGCGTTCGGGCTGACATCCTCATCGAAGCCGAACAGGCTCTGCAGCAATTCGTCCTTGCTGAAGACGCGGCCCGGCCGGCTGGCGAGGATCTCGAGCAGCGAGATTTCCCGCCGTTTCAGCTGAATCTCGCGCCGGCCGACACGCGCCGACCGGCTGGCGCGGTCGAGGATGATGTCACCGCATTGAATGATATTGGTCGGCTCGCCAGCATGCCTGCGCATCAGGACGCGCGCCCTGGCTTCCAGCTCACGGAAGTCGAAGGGTTTCACCAGATAGTCGTCGGCGCCGAGATCGAGCGCTTCGACCCGGTCCTCGATCTCGGAGCGTGCGGTGAGGACGAGCACCGGGGCAGGGCTCTTGGCGCGGCGCAGCCGCCGCAATATCTCGAAGCCGTCGAGCTCCGGCAACATGACATCGAGAATGATGAGGTCGTAGCCGGTCGAATCGAGAATGTCCGCCGCTGCCGCGCCACTGGTTTCCCAGTCGACGGAATGGCCGATCGCTTTGAAGCGGCGGGCGATCGCCTCGCCGACATCCAGCGTATCCTCGACGAGCAGAATGCGCATAGGGGAGATTTCGCATGCGTGATTTTGCGCTTCAAGCGGCATCTTTTTGCGCCGAGCCGCCGCCGTGACAGCGCCGTGACAGTTTCATGTGCGAGGATGCTACCGTCCGCCACCACGAAGAAAAGCGGTGGACCAATATCAGTCCGATGAAGCGATGAGCACTCCCGAGTGCTGTTGCAGGCGCGCCAATCTCAATTGGCGGCGCTGGCGATGTCGTCGCTTTGCAACGTCGGCGTGAAGTCTCGATCTCGTTCTGGGAGGAAATAGATGATGTTGAATGTGACGCGCGCCGCCGCGGCGGCGCTGCTGGCCTTTATTGTGGCCAATGGAGCTGCCATGGCGGAACCCACCAAGCCCGAATGCCTGGCCGGTGCCAAGCCGGGTGGTGGCTTCGATCTCACCTGCCGGCTTGCCGCCAATTCGCTGCTCGCCTCGAAGATCATCGGCACACCCATGCAGGTCACCTATATGGAAGGCGGCGTGGGTGCGGTCGCCTATAATCATGTGATCGGCAAACGCGGCACCGACGGCAATCTGATCACCGCCGCGTCGTCGGGCTCCGCCTTGCTGATCGCGCAGGGCAAATTCGGCCAGTATGACGAGAGTGCGGTGAAATGGCTGGGGGCGCTCGGCGCCGACTATGGCGTGCTCGTAGTCGCGGCAGAGTCGCCCTACAAGACGCTGGGCGAACTGGTGGCGGCCTATAAGGCAACGCCTGCCGATTTCGCCATTGGTGGTGGTGGGGCCGTCGGCTCGCAGGACTGGATGAAGGCGTCGCTCCTCGCCAAAGCCGCCGAGCAGGACCCGAAAGCCATGCGTTATGTGGCGCTGGAAGGCGGCGGCGCGGTGCTGACGGCGCTGGAAGGCGGCCATATCAAGGTGGGCTCCGGCGATGCGGCGGAGATGGGTCAGCATCACAAGGCCGGCAAGGTACGCATTCTCGCGGTCATGGCGCCTGAACGACTCCCGGGCGACCTAGCGCAGATTCCGACGGCGCGCGAGCAGGGCATCGACATCGATTGGATCGTCTGGCGTGGCTACTACATGGGCAAGGACGTGACCGCAGCCGACTATGACTGGTGGGTGGAAGGTTTCAAGAAACTGTCGGCGACACCTGAGTTCCTGGCCGAGCGCCAGGCGCGCGGCCTGTTCGAGTTCAACATGTTCGGGCAGGATTTCGATGCCAAGGTGAAGGCGGATGTGGCGCGCTTCAAGGTGCTCGCCAAGGAAGCCGGCCTCTGACGTCGTCATGACAACGCCCGCGACCAAAGACGGGGTGGCCGGCCGTATCGGCGCGGCCGCCCTTCTGATCCTGGCGCTCGCCTTCGGTCTGGGCGGCGCCACCATCCACTATGCCTTCGCATCGGATCCCTTGGGGCCACGTGTCTTTCCCGTGGCGCTCGCCGGTGCGCTTGCGCTGCTGGCGCTCCTGTACTGGCGCCGTCCTGGCGGAGCTGAGGAATTTCCGCACGGCGTGCTCCTGCTGCGCATACTCGCCGTGCCGGGCCTCGTGCTCCTGTCGGTGCTGCTGCTCGAGCCGGCTGGCTTCGTAGTGTCGATCTTCGTGCTCACCGCAGGTGTCGCCTGGATCTTCGGCGCATCGGTGCGCGCCAGCCTGATCGGCGGCATCGGGCATGCGCTTTTATGGTGGATCGTCTTCGTCAAATTGCTCGCGGTCTATCTGCCGCCGGGCTGGCTCTTCGCCTGAAGAGGGGTGGCTATGAATCTCGATTATCTCTGGGGTGGCTTCGCCATAGCCCTCACCTGGCAGAATCTGCTCATCGGTCTGATCGGTTGTTTTCTCGGCACGCTGATCGGCGCTCTCCCGGCGATCGGCCCGATCAACGGCATCGCGCTGCTGCTGCCCATCGCTTATACGATGGGCCTGCCACCCGAGAGCACGATGATCCTCCTGGCGGCGGTCTATTGCGGTGCCGAATATGGCGGCCGCATCTCCTCGATCCTGCTCAATGTGCCGGGCGATGCCGGCGCCGTCATGACGGCGCTCGACGGCTATCCGCTGGCCAAGCAAGGGCGCGCGGGCGAGGCGCTCGCCATCAGCGGCATCTCGTCCTTTGTCGGCGGCGTGATCGGCGCCATCGGGCTGGCGCTCTTCGCCCCGATCCTGTCGAGCCTCGCCATCGGCTTCGGACCGGCAGAATACTTCGTTCTCATGATCTTCGCGCTGGCGACGCTCGGCGCCATGGTCGGCAGCCAGCCGGTCAAGACGCTGATCGGCTGCGTTCTGGGGCTGATGCTGGCGACCGTCGGCCTCGACGCCACATCGGGCGCCTATCGCTTCAGCTTCAACGAGCCGGAGCTTGGCGACGGCATCGAATTCGTCGTGCTGGTGATCGGTCTGTTTTCGATCTCGGAGGCGCTTATCATCCTGGAGAATCAGAGCGCCGGCGTGACGATGATCCGCAAGCTCGGCCGGATGATGGCGCGCCTCGACGACCTGCGCAAATGCGTCGTGCCCACCTTGCGCGGGTCGGCCATCGGTTTCGTCATCGGCGTCCTGCCGGGGACCGGTGCCTCGGTCGCGAGCGCCATCTCCTATACGACGGAGAAGCGCATTTCCGACCGCGATGGGACCTTCGGCAAGGGCGATGTGCGCGGCCTCGCGGCACCGGAGGCGGCCAACAACGCCACTGCCTGTGGCGCCTTCGTGCCGATGCTGACCTTGGGCGTGCCGGGTTCCGGCACCACGGCGGTCATGCTCGGCGCCTTGATGCTCTACAATATCCAGCCCGGCCCGCTGCTCATGAGCCAGCATCCTGAAATGGTGGGCGGCCTGGTGGCGTCGCTGTTCATCGGCAACTTCTTCCTGCTGGCGCTCAATCTGCCGCTGGTCAATCTGTTCGCTCGTGTGCTCACCATTCCGAACTGGCTGCTGGTGCCCGGCATTCTGGTGCTGTCGATCGTCGGTGTCTATTCCACCAATGCTTCGACACTGTCGCTCTATCTGATGCTCGCCATCGGTTTGATGGGCTGGCTCCTGCGCAAGCTTGGCTTCGACATGGCGCCGATCATATTGGGCTTCGTGCTGGGCGATGTGATGGAGATCAATATGCGCAACGCACTGGCGATCAGCGGCGGCGACATCTCGATCTTCTTCAAGAGCTGGATCAGCCTGGTTCTGTGGGGGCTCGCCATCGCCGTGGCGGTGCTGCCCTTCCTGCTCGGCCGGCGGGCGAATAGGCGGAAGGCGCGCCTAACGCTTGATGCCGAGGCCCAGCCCTAGGCTTTGCACTTTGCCGCTTTCATGGAGGCGCTGACGGCGGGACGAGATGAGGCCGGAATTGCCGCCAACCCAGCTCCATTCGCCGGAGAGCTTGCCATATTCCATCTTGGGGCAGCGGTTCATCACCACTTTGAGTCCGGCGGTCTCGGCGCGTGCCGCCGCCTCGTCATTGCGCACGTTGAGCTGCATCCAGATCACTTTGGGCAACGGGGTCAGCGCCAGCGCCTCGTCGGTGACGACACCGGCGGCCTGCGAATTGCGGAAGATGTCCACCATGTCGATGGGGTAGGGAATGTCCTTGAGCGTGCCATAGACGCGGCGCCCGAGAATCTCCTGGCCGGCGAGGCCGGGATTGACCGGCGTCACGTCATAACCTTTGTCGAGCAGGTATTTCAGCACGAAATAGGAGGGACGCACGTCGTTGCTGGAGGCGCCGACCAGAGCGATGGTTTTGACGCTGCGCAGGATGTCGCGGATATAGTCCGCCGAATAGTTGTCGTGATCCATGATAGGCTAGCGATCTTGCCACTCGGGCGGGCGCTTGTCGACAAAGGCGCCAATGCCTTCCTCGGCGTCCCGGATGAGCAGGTTCTCGACCATTACGCGCGCGGCATAGTCATAGGCATCGGGAAGCGTCATCTCGCGCTGGCGGTAGAAGGCTTCCTTGCCGATCTTCGTGACCGCCTTGGACTTGCTCGCGATCTTCGCCGCCAGCTCATCGACGCTCTGACGCAGGAACTGGCTGGGCACGATGCGGTTGATGAGGCCGATGCGCCGGGCATCCTCGGCATCGATCAGATCACCGGTGAGCAGCATCTCCATCGCGTGCTTGGCCGTCACGTTGCGCGACAGGGCGACCATCGGTGTCGAGCAGAAGAGGCCGATATTGACGCCGGGTGTGGCGAAACGCACCGGTTCCGCGGCGATGGCGAGATCGCAGCTGGCAACGAGCTGGCAGCCGGCGGCGCTTGCCACCGCCTGGATCTCGGCGATCACCGGCAACGGGTGATGCACGATCCCCTGCATGAGCGTGGCGCATTGCGCCATCAGCTTGGTGAAATAAGCGGCGCCGCGATCGTCATCCTGGCGATGCGCGGTGATCTCCTTGAGATTGTGGCCCGAGCAGAAAGCGGGGCCTTCGGCGGCAATGACGATGACGCGCGCCGTGTCGTCGCGCCGGAGATCGTCGAGGGCGACTACAAGCTCCGCCATCATCGCCTCGCTGAGGCTGTTGCGGGTCTTGGGATCGTTGAGCGTTAGCCGCGCAATGCCGGCCTGGCGCTCCTGAAGCAGGATATCGCTCATTCGCCTTCTTCAGCGAGCAGCTTGAGCTTCTCGGAATAGGCCGGGTCGTCGATCAGCTTCTGCACCACGTTCTTGTTGTTCTCCGACGGGATCATCGCCTTGAGGCCCTTGATCATGCGGTCTTTCATGTCCTGGGCGAGGGCGGTGTCTTTCTCGATCTCGGCGATCTGATTGGTGAGGTCATCGGTGAGATTGTCGGTGATGGCCGAATAGGCGAAGCTGACGCTGGTGACGGCGACGTTCCACTCATCGACGGTGTTGAAACCCGCCGCCTTGAGGTCGGCCTCGAAACGTTTGCCTTCGTCCGTCTGGTCGACGAAGTCCTGCAGGCTTTCGTAATTTTCGAGATTGGCGTCCTTGTACTTGTCGCGCACCAGAGCCAGCGCGTCGATCGAGCGCCGGGCGATGTCGACGGTGAGCTCGATGACCGTCACGTCAGGTATTTCGCCGAAACTCAGATCATCGGGGGAGGAGTCTTCGGTATCGGTCTCATCGCCGGTGTCGGGAGGCGGGGGCTCCGTCAGATCCTCACCTGCCCCCGCGGCAGGAGGCTGAACCGGGGTCTGCTCGGTCCCCTGGGCCGGCGCTTGCGGCTTCGGTGTCTGGCTTTGTTCCTCGCTTTGCGGAAGCTGATCCTGGTCCTTGGGCGTCTGGGCCCAAGCGGAACCAGCAGCCAGAACCCCGGCAAACAGCAGAACTACAGCGAAACGAACCATCAGACGCACCCTCTAGGTCTCGAATCTTATGAAATACAAGCAGTTAGGAAAAGGGGGTAGCACATGAGATGCTTAAACTGTGGCAGCAAAACAACATTTTCAGGTATTATGATACCGCATCACGAATCTGGCTGAAATCGCAGGTTTTTCTTGACCTCGGCGCGCGATATCGGTATTTCCGCGCCATCTGAACAAGCATTGGAACCCTCCAGATGAAGACCTATTCGGCGAAAGCCAAGGAAATCGAGAAAAAGTGGGTGCTGATCGACGCGAATGGGCTGATCGTCGGGCGTCTCGCCACGATCATCGCCAATCGCCTGCGCGGCAAGCACAAGCCCACTTTCACGCCCCATATGGATTGCGGTGATAATATCATCGTCGTGAATGCCGAGAAAGTGGTCCTCACGGGCAATAAGCGCAAGGACAAGACCTACTATTGGCATACCGGTTTCCCGGGCGGCATCAAGGAACGCAAGGCCGAGAAGATCCTCGACGGCAAGTTCCCGGACCGCGTCCTCGAGGCGGCGGTGAAGCGCATGCTTCCCGGCGGCCCGCTGAAGCGCCAGCAGATGTCCAATCTGCGCATCTACAAGGGCGAGGCTCATCCGCATGAGGCTCAGAACCCGACGAAGCTCGACATCGCTTCGCTCAATCCCAAGAACACGCTGAGAGGCTAAGACCATGGCTGAACAGACAACTCTTTCGAATCTCGGCGAAGCGCTGGGCCAGGTCGCCATCCAGGCGCAGGCCGCTTCCGCGCCCGCCAAGCCCAAGCTCGACGCCCAGGGCCGCGCTTACGCCACCGGCCGCCGCAAGGACGCGATCGCCCGCGTGTGGGTGAAGCGTGGCGCCGGCAAGATCACCATCAACGGCAAGGCGATCCATCTCTATTTCGCCCGCCCGGTGCTGCAGATGCTCGTCCAGCAGCCGATGGTCGCCGCTCTGCGCCGCGACCAGGTCGATGTCGACTGCACCGTCGTCGGCGGCGGTCTCTCCGGCCAGGCCGGTGCGGTCCGTCACGGCCTCTCCCGCGCTCTGACCTATTTCGAGCCGGAGCTGCGTGCGATCCTCAAGAAGAACGGCTTCCTGACCCGCGACCCGCGCGCCGTCGAGCGCAAGAAGTACGGCCGCGCCAAAGCCCGTCGTTCGTTCCAGTTCTCGAAGCGCTAAGCGCTCAGCGAGCCTACTGGCTGCAAGCGAAAAGGGATGGTGGAAACACCATCCCTTTTTTCATGTTCAGTCGAGACGATCGAGCGTGCGCATGATGCCGCGTAGCTCAGCCACGCCCTTGAGGCGACCGATGCAGGAATAGCCGGGATTCACTTTCTTGCCGATGTCATCGACGATGGCATGGCCGTGATCGGGCCGCATCGGGATCTCCCAGTCGGAACGGCCCTCGGCGCGCCGCCGTTTCTCCTCGCCGAGGAGGGTGGCGACGACCTTGACCATATCGGTGTCGCCGTCGAGATGTTCGGCCTCGTGGAAGGACCCGTCCGGTTCCTTGCTGACGTTGCGCAGGTGAGCGAAGTGGATGTCCTTGCCGAAGTCCTTCGCCATAGCGACCAGGTCGTTCTGGGCGGAGGCGCCATAGGAGCCGGTGCAGAGCGTGAGCCCGTTGGCGGGTGAGGGACAACCCTCGAGCAAGGCCCGGGCATGGGCGGCAGTGGAGACAGCGCGCGGCAGGCCGAAGATCGGGAAAGGCGGATCATCGGGATGGATCGCCAGGCGCACACCGGCCTCTTCGGCGACAGGCGCGATCTCGCGCAGGAACGCAATGAGATTGGCGCGCAGGCCCTCGACGGTAAGGTCGTGGTAGCGGGCGAGAGCCGTGCGGAAACTCTCGCGGTCGAAGATGAATTCGCGCGCCGGCACCCAGCCGATGAGATTGGCCTCGAGCCGCGCCAGCTGACTTTCGCTCATCGGTGCCAGTCTTTGCCGCGCCGCCGCTATCCGTTGCGGCGGATGATCGTTCTCGGCACCCTGACGCTTCAGGACCAGCACGTCATAGGCACAGAAATCCACGATGTCGAAGCGCAGCGCCGTGCCGCCATGCGGCATTGGAAAATCGAGATCGGTGCGCGTCCAGTCGGTGATCGCCATGAAATTGTAGCAGACCGTCTTGATGCCCGCCGCCGCGACCGCTCCGAGCGAGGCCTTGTAATTGGCGATGAGATCGCGAAAGCGGCCGCTGCGCGTCTTGATGTCCTCATGCACGATGATGCTTTCGACGACATCCCAGCTGAGGCCCGAGGCTTCGATCTCGGACTTGCGTTTCAAGACTTCATCTTCAGGCCAGGCGCGGCCGTCATTGAGATGATGAAGGGCCGACACGATTCCGGTGGCGCCCGCCTGACGGGCATGGGCGAGTGTCACGGGATCATCGGGGCCGAACCAGCGCCAGGTCTGTTTCATCCGGCCTATCCTAGCACAGATTCGAGAGCGTCTCCGGCCTGACCGTTACGCGCTCTCCTCGACAAAGACCTCGGCGCGCTTCTTCTTCACGGCCGGCAGGAAGACGATGACGAGCACCGCCGCAGCCAGGACGAGAAGGGTGGCGCTGATCGGGCGGGTGATGAAGGTCGTGGGATCGCCCTTCGACAGGATCATCGCGCGGCGCAGATTTTCTTCGAGCAGCGGGCCCAGCACGAAGCCGAGCAGCAGCGGCGCCGGCTCGCAGCGCATTTTCATCAGCGCATAGCCGAAGATGCCGAAGAAGGCGACGACATAGAGGTCGTAGACATTGGAGTTCACGCTGTAGACGCCGATCGAGCAGAAAGCCATGATGATCGGAAAGAGGATGTAATAAGGCACCGTCAGCAGCTTCACCCACAGGCCGATCAGGGGCAGGTTGAGGACGATGAGCAGGAGGTTGCCTATCCACATCGAGGCGATGATGCCCCAGAAGAGCGAGGGCTGCTCGGTCGCCACATTGGGGCCCGGCACGATGCCCTGGATGATCATCGCGCCGGCCATCAGCGCCATCACCGGATTGGTCGGGATGCCCAAAGTGAGCATCGGGATGAAGGAGGTCTGCGCCCCGGCATTATTGGCGGATTCCGGACCGGCGACGCCTTCGATGGCGCCCTTGCCGAATTCCTCCGGATGGGCGGACATGCGTTTCTCGACCGTGTAGGAGGCGAAGGAGCCGAGGATGGCGCCGGCGCCCGGCAGGATGCCGAGCACGGAGCCGAGCGCCGTGCCGCGCAGGATCGGCGCCGCCATGCGGCGGAAATCCTCGCGCGTTGGCATCAAGCCGTGCACCTTCTTGATCAGCACCGAGCGGTCATGCTCGTTTTCGAGATTGCGCAGGATCTCGGCGATGCCGAAGACGCCGACTGCGACGGCCACGAAATTGAGCCCGTCGGCATATTCCCTGATGCCGAGATTGAAGCGCGGCGCGCCGCTGATGACGTCGGTGCCGACGAGGCCGAGGAGGAGGCCCAGCACCACCATGCCCATCGCCTTGATGACCGACCCATGGGCGAGCGCGATCGAGGAGATGAGGCCGACGACCATCAGTGAGACAAACTCGGCGGCGCCGAATTTGAGCGCTATGGCGGTCAACGGGATCGCAAACAGCGCGATCAGGAAGGTCGACACGGTACCGGCGAAGAAGGAACCGATCGCCGCTGTGGCGAGCGCTGCCCCGGCACGCCCATTGCGCGCCATCTGGTAGCCGTCGATGGCGGTGACGGCGGAGGAGGACTCGCCCGGCATGTTGATCAGGATGGCGGTGGTCGAGCCACCATATTGGGCGCCGTAATAGACGCCGGCCAGCATGATGAGGGCCGAGACCGGATCGCCGATCTGGAAGGTGATCGGCAACAGCATGGCGATGGTGGCGGTGGCGCCGATGCCGGGCAACACGCCGATCAAGGTGCCGAGCAGCACCCCGATGAGGCAGAAAAGCAGGTTCCACAGCGTCGAGGCGGTGGTGAAGCCGAGGATCAGATTGTCGATGAGTTCCATCTTCCTGTCTCCCTCAGAAGCCGAGCCATGGACCAAAGGGTCGGAAAGGTAGGTTCAATCCCTTACTGAAGACGAGATAGGAGAAGAACGTGACGCCGACCGACAGGGTGAGAGCGGCGAGCGGCTTCATCCTGACACTGGCGAAGGATGCGGTGAAGGCGGTGATGAAGATGGCGGGCACGAAGCCCAGGCCTCTGACGGTGAGGCCGAAGAAGATTGGCGCCGGCAGGATCAGGAGCATGCCGCGCCAGGCGAGAGGCCCGATCGGCTCGCCCTGGACGCGTGTCGCCTGGACGAGCACGAAGATGCCGAGCAGGACCAGGACAGCGGCGAGCAGCAACGGGAAATAGCCGGGGCCCATGCGCAACGCCGTGCCCATATCCAGGATCCAGGACTGATAGGCGAAGAACAGGCCGCAGGCGATGAAGAAGGCGCCGCACAGGCCGTTGGTGGAATCGATGCGAATGGATTTCATGGCGTGGGTCCTCACGCTTGAGTATCGACAGTAAGAAAAAGGGGCACCGTTTCCGGTACCCCTATCTCTCACTCACCCTAATCGGCAAATTGGCCGGCCGCTTCGATCACCGGCTTCCAGCGCGCGATCTCGCTTTCGAGCTTGGCCTTGAGCGCGGCGGGCGTCGCTTCGGCCTCGGTCGAGGGCGCCGTGCCCAGCTCGGCGAAGCGGGCGGCGACATTGGCATCCTTGAGCGCCAGCTGCAGCGATTTCGACAGGCGCTCGGTGATCTCCGCCGGCGTGCCCTTGGGCGCATAGATGCCGTGCCAGATACCGACCTGGAAGCCGGCGAGCCCCGCTTCCTCGGCGGTCGGCAGATCGGGAAGGACGTCGAGGCGCTTGGCCGAGGTCACCGCATAGGCCTTGATGGTACCGGCCTTGATCTGCTTGGTCGTATTGGTGGTCTGGTCGCACATCATGTCGACCTGGCCGCCGAGAAGGTCGGTCATCGCCGGGCCGGTGCCCTTATAGGGGACGGTGACCAGCGGGGTCTGGATGGCACTCATGAACATCATGCCGCACAGATGCGAGGCGGCCCCGATGCCGGCATTGGCGAGCGTGACCTTGTCTTTGTTGGCCTTGACATAGTCGAGCAGGCTCTTGATGTCGGCGGGCTCGAAATCCTTGCGCGCCACGATCGTCATCGGCACGTCGGTAACGAGGCCGACATAGTCGAAGGCCTGCAGCGTGTCATAGGGCAGCTTGCGATAGAGTGTGGCGCTGGTCGCCATGCCGATATGATGCAACAGCAGCGTGTAGCCATCGGGATCCGCTTTGGCGACGCGTGCCGCGCCCAGCGTGCCGCCGGCGCCGCCGACATTCTCCACCACGATCTGCTGGCCGAGATCCTTCGACATCGCTTCGGCGACGAGACGGGTCACCGTGTCGGTGGGGCCGCCGGCGGCGAAGGGAACCACCATGGTGATGGGGCGGTCGGGATAGGTCTGCGCCTGGGCACCGCTCGCCAGAGCGAGCATGGTCGCGGCGGCAAAGGCAGCAAGAAGCTTTCTCATGAAGTCCTCCCATTTGAAGTCGATTATTCTACGGATCCGGTGCTTTCGATTGCCCGGACATGACCCCGCATTAAACCCGGGCGGCGGCTGATGGCAATCAGGGAGAGGCCCGATGACAGGAACTTGCCACTGTTTTGATCGTCAGATGGGTGGAAACGGTAACATCCGTGCCCAAGACTGTGTGGGCTTTCACACATCGGCCTCCGGATCGGCCGGTTCGCTCACCCCCAGCTCACGCTTGTCGAGGCCGTATTTCTGCATCTTCTCGTAGAGCGTCTTGCGTGAGATGCCGAGCGATTCGTAGACCGGCTTGAGATTGCCGCCGCTCGCCACCAGGGCGCCCACGATGACGCCGCGTTCGAATTGGGCGACGCGGTCGGCGAGACGCGCCGCGGGCGCCGCGGATGTTTCCTCATCGGCGGGCGACAGGCCAAGGCCCAGCACGAAGCGGTCGGCGGCGTTGCGCAGCTCGCGCACATTGCCTGGCCAGTCGCGCCGCGCAATGTCGGCCAGAATCTGCGGCGGTACCGGCACGTCGTCACGGCGATAGCGTGCCGCCGCCTCGCTGGCGAGCTGCAGGAAGAGCAGGGGCACGTCGGCCCGGCGCGCCGACAGCGCGGGCAGGCGCAGCGTCACGACATTGAGACGGTAGAGAAGATCGGCGCGGAAGCGTCCGGCCGCCACTTCCTCCTCGAGATCCGCCTTGCTGGTGGCTATGAAGCGCACATCGAGCGGCACCGCTTCATTGGAGCCGAGCCGCGTGATGACGCGATCCTGGATGACGCGCAGGAATTTGGCCTGGAGGTCGAGCGGCATCGAGCCGATCTCGTCGAGGAGAACGGTGCCGCCCCGCCCATGCTCGAATTTGCCGTAGCGGGCCTTGAGCGCGCCGGGAAACGAGCCCGCCTCATGGCCGAAAAGCTCGCTCTCGATCAGATGGACAGGAAGAGCCGCGCAATTGATGACGACGAAGGGCTTGGTGGCGCGGCCGCTGAGATCATGCAGGGCGCGCGCCGCCACTTCCTTGCCGGTGCCGGTGTCGCCGATGATGAGCACATCGGCGTCGGTCGGCGCCACGGCGCGCAGGCGGTAGCGCAGATCGATGATCGCCTGGGTGCGGCCAGGGAGCCGCGCTTCGATATCGTCGCGCTTGCCGGCGACGGCGCGCAGGCGGCGGTTCTCCAGTACCAGCCGGCGGCGGTCGATGGCGCGCGCCGCGACATCGGCCAGCGCCTGAGCATTGAACGGCTTCTCGATGAAGTCATAAGCGCCTTCGCGCATCGCCTTGACGGCGAGCTGCACATCGCCATGGCCGGTGGCGAGGATGACGGGGATGTCGGGATCGATGTCGCGCACCCGGCTCATCAAGGTCATGCCGTCCATGCCGGGCATACGGATGTCGGTGATGAGCACGCCGTTGAAGCCTTGCGTGATGAGATCGAGCGCCGCCTCGGCGGTGCCGAAATCACGTACCGGGAAACCGGCGAGATCGAGCGACTGGGCGGTCGACCGGCGCAGTTCCTCCTCGTCGTCGACGAGCAACACGACCGCAGGCTTCATTCCGCCGCCTCGCGTCGAGACGGGGAGGCCGCATCGAGGGTGATGGTGAACAGAGCGCCGCCTTCAAGCTGATTCATAACCGCAAGATTACCGCCGAAGTCTTTGATTATGTTGTAAGAGATGGAAAGTCCGAGCCCCAGTCCCTTGCCCACACCCTTGGTGGTAAAGAAGGGATCGAAGATACGCGGCGCGATCGCGTCGGGTATGCCGGGGCCATTATCGGCCACCGCGATCGTGACCTTGTCGTCCTGGCGGCGGGCTGTCAGCGTGATGAGTCTGACGGCCTGACCTTCGACCGCGTCAGCCGCGTTGGAGATGAGATTGACCAACACCTGCTGCAGGCGGATCTGGCCGGCCTGGACGATGAGGGGCCGAGACCCGAGATCGACGGCAACCTCTGTCTGCGCCGCCTTGAGCCGCCAGGCGACGATCTCGAGCGTGTCCTTCACCACATCGGCGAGCGCCACCGGGCCTAGCTGCTCGTTGGGCTTGCGGGCGAAATTGCGCAAATGCCGGCTGATCGAGGCCATGCGGTCGGCGAGGCTCGATATGCGCGAGACATTGTCGCGCGCTTCTTCCGTCCGGTTGCGCTCGATCAGGATCGCGGCGTTGTCGGCATAAGTCTTCACCGCGGTGAGCGGCTGGTTGAGCTCATGCGAGAGCGCCGCCGACATCTGGCCGAGTGCCGCGAGCTTGCCGGCCTGGATCAGGTCCGACTGGGTCTGGCGCAATTGCTGCTCGGTGGCGCGCCGCTCGGCGACCTCGGTCCCGAGCTGCTGGTTGACGAGCGCCAGGTCGGCGGTGCGCAAGGCCACGCGCTCTTCGAGCTCGGCCTGGGCGCTGCGCTGCAATTCGAGCCGCTCACGCAGCCGGGCGCGCCGCTGCAGCAGGATGGCGGCGGCGAGCACCGCGAGGCCCAGAAGCAGGAGGGCGGCGGTGACGCTGGTCATCGCCTGGGCATGCACCGGTGCGGTGTCGAGCAGCACGCTCACCGTCCAGCCGGCTTCCGGCATCGGCTCGGCGAGCACCAGATATTCGCGCGCCTGGCCGCCCATGGTGATGGTCATCAGCTGGTGGCCGCCGCTGATGCTCGTCTGGGTGATCGGCAATTCGCGCAAGGTGGCATTGGCATAGCGGCGCGACGCCTCGGTGCGCGCCAGCCGGTCGGCCGTCAGCGGCTTCAGGCTCGAATAGAGCCAGTCCAGCTGGTCGGTCATGAAGATGATGCCTTCCGGATCGGAGACGAGGATCTCGTAATCGTCGCCCTTCCAGGAGGCTTCGATGGCGTCGATATCGACCTTGAAGACGACGACCCCCTTGATCTCGTCGCGGATGGTGACCGGCGAGGAGAAATAATAGCCGCGCTTGAGGGACGTCGTGCCGAGCGCGAAGAAGCGGCCTTGCCGGCCTTGGATCGCGTCCTGGTAATAGGGCCGGTAGCTGAAATTCTCGCCGACGAAGCTCACCGGCCCGTCATAGTTGCTGGCAGCGATGGTCTCGCCGCCCGGCTTGATGACATAGATGTCGGAGGAGGCGAGAAGGACGTTGATCTCCTTCAGATAGGCGTCGGCCTTGGTACGTCGAGCCGGATTGTCGGGATCCGCGAGGAGAGCCTGGATGTCGTAGTGATCGGCGATCAAGGCGGGCAACGACTGATAGCGGCTCATCTGGCCGCGCAGCACGGCGACCGCGAGCCGCAGGGTCGTCTGGCCACGCGAGGCCGCCTGGTCGAAATAGGTCTTTGTCGCGAACGTGCTGCCGAAATAGGCGATCACTGCCGCCGCCAGGACGAGCAGCAACGCGGCCCATGCGACAGGGCGTGCCAAGAACCGCTGCGTCACGTCAGTTCGAGGCGCATGGCGCCTTCCTCCCATGGCCTGTCCTACACGTGCCTCCTGACCGACGCAATCTTGCAGGCGAGGGCGGCTTTGCTAAGGTGATGCCACATAATGCGGATGCTGAAATGACCGAGACGAACCCGGCGCGCCGGCAAGCCATACCGGCCGGAATATGGGTTCTGGGCTTCGTCTCGATGCTGATGGACATCTCGTCCGAGATGATCCACGCGCTGCTGCCGATCTATCTGGTGACCGTGCTCGGTACCTCGGCGCTGACCGTCGGGGTGATCGAAGGCATTGCCGAGGCGACGGCTTCGATCACCAAGATATTCTCAGGTGCCCTGAGTGACTGGCTCGGCAAGCGCAAGGCGCTGGGCGCCCTGGGGTACGGTCTCGCGGCTTTGACCAAGCCGATCTTTCCCTTGGCGCCTTCAGTCGGCTGGCTCGTCGCCGCGCGCTTCATCGACCGCATCGGCAAGGGCATCCGCGGCGCCCCGCGCGATGCACTCGTCGCCGACCTGGCGCCGCCGCATCTGCGCGGCGCCGCTTTCGGCCTGCGCCAGTCGCTCGATACGCTGGGCGCCTTCATCGGCCCGCTCCTCGCCATCGCCGTGATGTGGCTGACCGCCAATGACTTCCAGATGGTGTTCTGGATCGCGGTCATCCCGGCCTTCCTGTCCGCCGGTCTCATCATCGTCGCGGTCAAGGAGCCGGAGCGGCCGAAGGATCTGCGCCAGGTGCGCATGCCGCTGCATCGCGACGAATTGCGCCGCCTGGGTGCCAGCTATTGGTGGGTCGTCGTCATCGCCGCGGTCTTCACCTTGGCGCGGTTCAGCGAGGCCTTTCTGGTGCTGCGCGCCCAGTCGCTCGATCTGCCGCTGGTCTTCATTCCGATCGTCCTGGTCATCATGAGCCTTGCTTATTCGCTCTCGGCCTATCCGGTCGGCATCCTCGCCGACCGCATGGACAAGATCACCTTGCTCATCGTCGGTCTGCTACTGCTCCTGGCCGCCGATATCGCGCTGGCCTATGCGCGGGGCATGATCGGGCTCGCGGTGGGCGTCGTGCTATGGGGCCTGCATATGGGCTTCACGCAAGGCCTGCTGGCGGCGCTGATCGCCGAGACGGCGCCGCCCGAATTGCGTGGCACCGCCTTCGGCATGTTCAACCTGATCACGGGTGTGGCGCTGCTTTTCGCCAGCATTCTCGCCGGTGCGCTGTGGGATTGGACGGGGCCGCAAGGCACCTTCCTCGCCGGCGCCGGCTTCACGCTTCTGACCCTGATCGGGCTCACCGCCGTCCGAGGCCGCCTGCGTCGCCCCGTGACATGAATTTAACATCTGTATTTCAAAGAGTTGTAAGAAATATATGAGATGTTGCTTGGAGCTGTTCGCGCAGCAATCTTTACAATGCGCGCGCGTGGCTTAAAGGAGCGCTTCGATTTATCGCGAGGAGACGAGACTCATGGCCAGGATCAAGATCGGCGTTATCGGTGCTTCGGGTTATACCGGTTCCGATCTGGTGCGCCTGGCCGCCTGTCATCCGGGCATGGAGATCGCGGTGCTCACCGCCAATTCGCATGCCGGCAAGGCGATGGCCGAGGTCTTCCCGCATCTGGCGCATTTGAAGCTGCCGACGCTCATCAAGAATGAGGAAGCCGACTGGTCGAAAGTCGAGGCGGTCTTCTGCGGCCTGCCGCATGCGACGAGCCAGGCGGTCATCCGCGAGCTGCCGAAACATCTCAAGGTCATCGACATGTCGGCCGACTTCCGGCTGCGTGACGCCGCCGTCTATGAGAAGTGGTATGGCGGTGCGCATCAGGCGCTCGATCTGCAGAAGGACGCGGTCTACGGCCTCACCGAGCATTACCGCGACGACATCAAGACGGCGCGGCTCGTCGCCTGTCCGGGCTGCTACCCGACCGCAGTGCTCATCATGCTGCTGCCGCTGGTCAAGGCAGGGCTCATCGATGCGTCGGATCTGATCATCGACGCCAAATCGGGCGTCTCGGGCGCCGGCCGCTCACTCAAGCAGAATGTGCTGTTCTGCGAGGCGGGCGAGGGGCTCTCGCCCTATGGCGTGGCGAGCCACCGGCACTCGCCGGAGATCGAGCAGGAGATTTCGCGCGCCGGGGGTGCGCAGGTGATCGTCAACTTCACCCCGCATCTCATTCCGATGAGCCGCGGTGAGCTCTGCACCAGCTATGCGAAGCTGAAAGGCGGCGCCACGGCGGCAGATTGCGTCGCCGCGCTGGAGAAGCATTACAAGGACGAACCCTTTGTCTTCATGGCGCCCAAGGGCGTCATGCCCTCGACGCAATATGTGCGCGGCTCGAACAATGTGATGCTCGGCGTCTATGCCGATCGCGTACCTGGCCGCGTTATCCTGATTTCGACGCTCGACAATCTGGTGAAGGGTTCGGCCGGCCAGGCGATTCAGAACTTCAACCTGATGTTCGGTCTGCCGGAAAGCCAAGGTCTGGAGCAGGTCGCGCTGTTCCCGTAATCGGGATCAGTGGTGCTTGAAATATTGCACCTCGCGTTCGTGCTTTTCCGCGGCGGCGCGGCTTTTGAACGTGCCGAGATTGCGCCGCCGTCCGGTCTTCGGATCCTTCTTGCGCGAATAGAGACGGTATTCGCCTGATTTGAGCTTGCGGATCATCACGCCTCCCGCTTCATCTTTCCGTTTGAATATCAATGGCTGGAGGCGGGTAAGGTTCCCGCGCTTGCGGGCCCTTCCGGGGGTGGGTATGGAACCTCTTTCCGGTCCGGTCGATGCCATCGAAGGCGCGGCCGAATCGGTGTCCAATGAAGGATCATGTCTCTTTTGCTCGATAGCCGGACGGCCAACAATTCATCGCCTCCTTTTCTCGGCGTCAGCCGCTCCGTCACCGGCCGTCTATGGCGGCCGCGCGCTTTCCAGAGCCGCGATGCGCAAGCCATCTCCGAGAAAAACGACCTGCCGGAGCTCCTGGGCCGCGTCCTCGCCGCGCGATCGGTCGGCCTCGAGGATGTCGAAAACTATCTGAACCCGACGATCCGCCGCCTGATGCCGCAGCCTCAGGCCTTGGTCGACATGGAGAAGGGCGCCGACCGTCTGGCGCAGGCCATCATGACGGGTGAGCGCATCGGCACGATCAGCGACTATGACGTTGACGGCGTCTCGTCCGCCGCGCTCGTCACGCGTTTCCTGGCGAGCGTCGGCGCCGGCAACATCGTTCATATCCCCGACCGCATCACCGAAGGCTATGGGCCGAGCGAGGCGGCGGTCAGGTCGCTCAAGGAGCAGGGCACGCAGCTGCTGCTGACCCTCGATTGCGGCGTGCTCTCGCATGATCCCCTGGCCAAGGCCAAGGCGCTCGGCATGGACGTCGTCATCGTCGATCACCATCAGGCCGGCGCCACGCTGCCAGATGCGACGGCGGTCATCAACCCGAACCGCCAGGACGACATATCGGGCTTCGGCTATCTCTGCGCCTGTGGCGTCGCCATGATCCTGGTGAGTGTCGTCAACCGCATCCTGCGCCAGCGCGGCTGGTACGGACCGGCGCGCCCCGAGCCCAACATGTTGCAATGGCTCGAGCTGGTGGCGCTGGCGACGGTCTGCGATGTCGTGCCGCTCACCGGCCTCAACCGTGCTTATGTCACGCAAGGCCTGCGCATCATGGCGCGCCGCGAGAATCCAGGCCTCGCCGCTCTGTCCGACGTCGCCCGTCTCAAGCGCCGGCCCGACGCCTATGCGTTGGCGTTCCTTTTGGGACCACGCCTCAATGCGGCGGGCCGCATCGGCCATGCCAATCTCGCTTTCGAGCTGCTGACGAGCCAGGACCGTGGGCGCTGCGCCATCATCGCTTCTGAGCTCGAACGGCTAAACCGCGAGCGCCAGACGATCGAGCTCAGCGTGCTCGACCAGGCCCTGCGCGAGGCCGACGCCTCGCT
Organism: Taklimakanibacter albus; assembly: GCF_016595235.1. Taxonomy (GTDB): domain Bacteria; phylum Pseudomonadota; class Alphaproteobacteria; order Rhizobiales; family Aestuariivirgaceae; genus Taklimakanibacter; species Taklimakanibacter albus. The sequence continues at coordinate 756,628 of NZ_JAENHL010000006.1, forward strand.
GGGCGCTGAGCGGACGAGCCCGGCGATCGTCGTCGCGGGTGAGGGCTGGCATCCGGGCGTCCTGGGCCTCGCCGCGGCGCGGCTCAAGGAACGTTTCAACCGGCCGAGCATCGTGCTCGGCTTCGAGAAGGAAGGCCTGAAAGCCAGCGGCTCCGGCCGCTCGATCGCGGGCGTCGATCTAGGGAAGGCCGTGCGCGCCGCACTCGATGCCGGCATCCTCATCAAGGGTGGTGGCCATGCGATGGCGGCGGGCCTCACCATCGAAAGGTCCAGGCTGGGCGATTTCCGCGCCTTTCTCGAGACCCATCTGGCTTACGCCCTGCAGCTCGCCGACCAGCGTTATCTCGATGTCGATGGCGCCTTGACCGCCTCGGGCGCCACGCTCGATCTCATCGAGCTGGTCGAGCAGGCGGGGCCTTATGGAGCCGGCAATCCGGCGCCGGTCTTCGTGCTGCCGGCGCATCGCGTGGTCTATGCCGACAGCGCCGGCAGCGACCATGTCCGCCTGACGCTCGCCGCCTCCGACGGAACCCGCATCAAGGCCATCGCTTTCCGGGCGCTGGGCACCGATATGGGCGAATTGCTCCTCACCGAGCGCCAGCACCCGCTCCATGTCGCCGGTCGCCTGGTGGTCGACGACTGGGGCCGTGAGCGCGTGCCCTCGCTCCATGTCGAGGACGTGGCCCGGATCACCGGCTGATTTCGTTGATTTCAAAGATTAATTTCACGTCTTGCGCTTCCGCGCGAAGCCCCTTATAGAGCCGCCATTCCGCGCGCCCTTCGTCTATCGGTTAGGACGACAGCCTTTCACGTTGTAAAGACGGGTTCGATTCCCGTAGGGCGCGCCACTCTTTTTCCCATCCGCACAGTTCCACACAAGCCCGGCCCGTCTCCGGACCATTTGTCATTTGACGTGGCCCATGAACTACGATTAGAACATATCAAGAACTTAACGTTTGGTAAGTTTATGAGTAAGCCATGTGTGGACGCGTCAGGGATCCGAACGTCGAGGAAGTGAGCGAGATCAAGCTCAAGCAGCTTCGCGGCCGCTTTTGGCGCGAGGCGCTGAGCGGGGACCGGACGCCCGGAAAATTCGCACCGGTCATCATCTGCGAAAATGGCGAGCGGATTGCCGAGGAGATGCGCTGGGGCCTGATCCCGGCCTGGTCCGAATCCGACCTTCTTGAGTATTCGACCTACAATGCGCGCTGCGAGCGGATCAGCGAGACGGCGACATATCGCGGCGCCTGGCGGAAGGGGCGGAGGTGCCTGATTCCGGCCGAAGGCTTCTATGAGCGGAAACACTTCTTCTTCCTGCGCGAGGCGAAGCTCATGATGCTCGCCGGCCTGTGGGACGAGTGGAAGAATCCGATCGGCGGCGTGCTCAGGACCTATACGATCATCACGACCGCGCCGAACGAGCTGGTGGGCCGCGTTCACGACCGCATGCCGGTGATCATCGGGCGTGCCGATTGGGCGAAATGGCTGGGTGAAGAGGCCGCCTCGGACGACGAGCTGAAGGCGCTGCTCAAGCCACATCCAGCCGAGCGCATGGACGTCTCGCCGCCCTTTGGTGCAAAACCGAAACAAAGCGTGGTGAATGAAAATAGCCAGTTGCCTCTATTCTAGAGCGTCGGGACGATCCGCCGCCGGATCGAACATCCAACGCGGCATTGGTCGGCCATCACTGTCCCGGTAAGCGGTGCAGTTATCGAAATAGGTCTCTGCCAGCCAGGTGGCGGTCTGCTCGATCAAAGCAGGCGGCTTGCCCGCCGGCGACATCACGTGATGGCAGGCTTCCTGCCATGACAGTCCGGACAGATGCAGCAGCCGGATCTCAGCGATGATAGGGGCATCGATCATGATCGTCGCTCCGCGGCCTCGGGAACTCGGGCAAGCATATCACGCGCAGCTGCCCGAGCATATGGTGCCGCCGTTGCGTCAGCTTTCCCCACTTGGCCCTGTGATTGACAAAACATTCCGCTCCGCGTTCCTTCTTGCGGGAGTTGGTTGTGATTTGGGAGACTTTGCATGACACAGGACGCCGTTCGCACCTTCACCCTCCCGCGCGACGGTGATCTGGGCTTGCGGCAGATATCCAATAAGACCGGCCTCACCGTCAGCATGCTTCCCAATGGCTGCCTCTTCGCCATCGAGCATGTGAGCGAGCGCGGCCGTATTATGCTGAACCAGGTGCCGGGCTCGCCCATTGCCGGCGGTATCGGACGTCTCCTGCTGCGGATCGGCGGTGAGACCATCGAGATCGCCGGCCCCGGGGCCAGATGCCGGGTCGGTGGCGCCGATGACCGTTTCGTCTGGGAGGGCGAGACGGCGGGCGTAAGCCATCGCGCGACGCTCTGGCTCGCGCCCAAGAGCAATATCTGGTTGTGGCAGATCGAGGTCGCGAACAGCGGCAAGAGCAAACTCGTCTGTGACGCCTTCCTGATCCAGGATCTGGGGTTGGGCGATCGCGGCTTCATCTCCAACAATGAAGCCTATGTCTCACAATATATTGATCATCATGTCGAGCCCACGCCCGATCTCGGACCAGTGGTGATGAGCCGGCAGAATCTCGCCCAGCAGAACGGGCGCTTTCCCTGGGTCCTGCAAGGCTGCCTCGACGGCGCCGAGGGTTACGCCACCGACGCGCTCCAGATATTCGGTCCTCTCTATCGCGACCGCGGCAGTCTCGATTTTCCGCAAGGCCTGCCAAGCCGCAGGCTGCAGCATGAGGCGGCATGCGTCGCGCTTCAGTCGCATGGAGCGACGATCGCGGCGGGCGGCTCCGCCAAATGGACGTTCTTCGGGCTCTATGAGCCGGATCATGCCGAGGCGTCCGGCAAGACCGACCTGGCGAAACTCGATCACGTGCGCCATGCCCAGGCGAGCTTCAAGCCGGTGGCTGTCGCCGTCGTGGAACCCGTGCGCGGCATCGTGCAGGATGCGGCACCCGTCACCGCCGATCGGATGAGCGCCGGTGAGATCGCGGCGCGTTATGGCCAGCGCCTGCATGAGGAACATCAGGGCGGCGAGTTCCTGTCTTTTTTCGTGCCCGACGGCATCCATAACCGCCATGTCGTCCTCGCCGCCAAAGAGCATCTCGTCCCGCGCCGGCACGGTACGCTCCTGCGCAGCGGGCAGGGCATGCTGCTCGACGAGACGACGCTTTGCGCCACCGGCTGGATGCACGGCATCTTCGGCGCCCAGCTCACCATCGGCAATACCTCCTTCCACAAGCTCTTCTCGATCTCGCGCGATCCCTACAACATCACGCGTGCCAGCGGCCTGCGCATCCTGGTCGATCTGGGCGAGGGGTGGCGGCTGCTCTCGGTCCCCTCGGTCTTCGAGATCGGCCTGAGCGACTGCCGCTGGATCTACCGGCTGGGCTCGCGCACCGTCACGGTTCATGCGGTGGCCGCGGGTGACGACCCTGCGATGCAATGGCGCGTCAGCGTCGAAGGCAAGGTCTGCCGATTCCTGGTCTTCGGCCATCTCGTATTGGGTGAACGTGAACTCGCCCATGCCGGGCGGGTCGAAATCGACGCTGAAAACAAGCGCTTCAGCTTCAGGCCCGACCCGCAATTCCTGTGGGGCCAGCGTTATCCTGAGAGCGTCTATCACCTGGTAACCAGCACGCCCGGTGCGGTCGAGGCCGTGGGGGGCGATGACTTGCTTTACGCCGACGGCAAAGCCCGCGGCGGCGCCTATGTCGCATTACGGACGCGTGCCACGAACGAGCTGTGTTTCGCCGTCACCGGCTCGCTGACCGATGTCGCGGCGGCCAGAGACCTGGCGGAAAAATTCGCTGCGGGTCCCGATGAAGAAAGCCTGCTCGTTCCGGCCCGGCGCTATTGGCGGCATGTCACGCGCGGCCTGCGCATCGAAAGCGACGATCCCGATGCCAAGAGCCTCGACACCACTTTCCCGTGGATCGCCCACAATGCGATGATCCATCTGAGCGTGCCGCATGGGCTCGAGCAATATACGGGCGCGGCCTGGGGCACGCGCGATGTCTGCCAGGGGCCGGTCGAATTCCTGCTGTCGCTCGACCATGACCGGCCGGTGAAGGAAATCCTGAGACTGGTCTTCGCCCAGCAATATGAAAAGCGGGGCGACTGGCCGCAATGGTTCATGCTCGAGCCCTATTCGAACATCCAGGACAAACACGCCCATGGCGACGTTATCGTCTGGCCGTTGAAGGCGCTTTGCGATTATCTCGAATGGACCAATGATCTGGCTTTCCTCGACGAGCCGGTCGCGTGGCGCGACGAGGACACTTTCGTGCGCACCGCGCGCAAGGATCCGGTCGCCCGCCACATCACCAAGCTCATCGCCACGGTGCGCGAGCGCTTCATTCCGGGAACGAGCCTCATCCGTTATGGCGAGGGTGACTGGAACGACTCCCTCCAGCCCGCCGATCCGAAGCTGCGCGACTGGATGGTGAGCGGCTGGACCGTGGCGCTGCTGTTCCAGCAACTCAGGCGCTATGCCGAGGTGCTGCGCCGGGCCGGGCGCGGCGATGAGGCGGAGAAGCTGCAAGCCCTGTCGGAGGAGATCCGCGCCGACTTCAATCGCCATCTCGTCGTCGATGGAACCGTCGCCGGCTATGCGATCTTCGAGCCGGGCCATGACAAGCCGGAAATTCTGATCCATCCGAGCGACAAGCGGACCGGCCTCATTTATTCACTGCTGCCGATGAAGCGCGCGATCATCGCCGGACTCTTCACGCCCGAGCAGACCGCGCATCATCTGGAAATCATCCGCAAGCATCTGCTGTTCCCCGATGGCGCGCGGCTGATGGACCGGCCGGTGACCTATCGCGGCGGACCGGAGCGCATTTTCCGTCGCGCCGAGTCGGCGGCGAATTTCGGCCGCGAGATCGGTCTCATGTATACACACGCGCATCTGCGTTATGGCGAGGCGATGGCCGTGCTGGGCGAGGCGGACGCGCTGTGGGATGCGCTTCTCAAGGTCAATCCCGTCGCGGTGACCGAGCATCTCGGCACCGCGTCGCTGCGCCAGCGCAACACGTATTTCAGCAGCAGCGACGCGGGCTTCCCGGATCGTTATGCGGCGAGCGCGGAGTGGGACCGGGTCAAGGCGGGCGCGATCGCCGTCGATGGCGGGTGGCGCATCTATTCGAGTGGGCCAGGCCTCTACACCAATGTGCTGTTGCGCCTGGCCTTTGGCCGCAGGCGTCATTTCGGAACGGAAGTGTCCTCGCCGCTGCTGCCGAAACGGCTGAAAGGCGCGAAGCTTACATTGGCGCCAGGATCTGGCGGCTGACCGGATGCTGCCAAAAATGTACGCTCAAAAAAGTACAGGACTCCTCTCCAAGGCACACGAAGAAAAAGCTTGTTTCATTCCTGAAGCAACGGATGGATAACCGTAAGCTGGCCTGTTTTCCTTTTCTTTGACCGCGGGTCAAAGAAAGGCTTTGCGTCGAGCCGGGAAATGGACTAGAAGCCAGCCCGCTCCGCCCCCTGAGGGCGCGCCAAAAAATACACAAAATCGAATGTGAAGTCGGACCAGCGATTGCGATCTAGCGGCGTGTGTCGGCGTGCCGTTCCGGGAGGATTTGGGTGCATAATCGATTTGTTCTGGGCTTGACGCTCGGAGCGGCCTTTGGCGGCCTTGCGGGCAGCTTCATCCTGACACCACCGATCGGTATCCTGATCGGCGCCATTGTCGGCGTTTCATGCGGCATGATCCTGCATGTCTTGATGACGTGATTGTAAACCCATGGTCTACGGAAGTCTGGTCTGACACTCCCCCTTACCCGACATGTGTCGTCCAAAAGGGACGGGTTCCTCGTGCAGCCTTTGCCCCAATAGGGCTCGCAGAAGTGCAGCCAATCCCGGGGCGCCCCGCATCGGATCGGCAATTTGAATCAACCTATGATTGAGTAATGGGGTTGGATTTACAAGCCGGCCGGGCCCGCATATGAGCGAACCTCGATCATTTTCAGCCAAGCGAGGGCGTCCCGGTGTTCAGCGATCTCAAGAACAAGCGTATTGTCATCACCGGCGGCGTGACCGGCATCGGCGGCGCGGCGACGCTCGCTTTGGCCCAAATGGGCGCCAGGCTCTTCGCGCAGTATCATTCGGGTGAGAAGGAGGCGGCCGCCTTCGCCAATCAAGGAATAGAGACCTTCAAGCTCGATCTCCTCGAGCGCAAGGCGCCATGGCGGCTCATCGAGGAGGCGCAAAAGCGTCTCGGCGGCATCGACGTGCTGATCAACAATGCCGGCGGCATGGTCGAGCGCCGCCGCATCGCCGAATTCGACGATGCGCTGTACGATCAGGTTCTGGAACTGAATGTGCGCCAATTGGTCGATTGTTGCCGCGCCGCGATACCGCTGTTCGAGGCGCAGCGTTCCGGCAACATCATCAATGTCTCATCGATCGCGGCGCGCTCCGGTGGCGCCGCCGGTTCCGGCGTCTATGCCGGCACCAAGGGCTTCGTGTCGGCGATCACCAAATCGATGGCGAAGGAATTGGCGCCCAGTAATATCCGGGTGAACGCCGTGTCGCCCGGCACCATCCACACGGCCTTCCATGACCGCCATTCGACACCCGACAAGCTCGAAGCCACCCGCAGGCTGGTGCCGCTCGGACGCCTCGGCACGGCGGAGGATTGCGCCGGCACCTTCGTCTATCTCGCGAGCGATCAGGCGTCGGGCTACGTGACCGGCCAGGTCATCGAGGTGAATGGCGGCCTCTTGATGCCCTAGCGCGTGATCCGGAAAAGTGGGTACCGGTTTTCCGACAAGATCACGCGCCAAAAGAATGACAATTACCAGCTGCCGGTATTGGGCATCGAGGCCCAGGGCTCGGCGACGGGCAGGGCGCCACCCTTGTTCAGGATCTCGATCGAGATGCCGTCCGGCGTCTTGATGAAGGCCATGCGGCCGTCACGCGGCGGACGATTGATGGTGATGCCTTGCTTCTGCAGTTTGTCGCAATAGGCATAGACATCATCGACCTCGATAGCGAGATGACCGAAATTGCGTCCGCCCGTGTAAGCTTCCGGATCCCAATTGTAAGTGAGCTCGACCGGAGCGTCCGGGCTTTCCGGCGCGGCAACGAAGATCAAGGTGAAGCGGCCCTTTTCATTCTCGTAGCGGCGCTGCTCGACGAAGCCGAGTTTGTTGATGAAGAAATCAAGCGATTGGTCCAGATTGGAGACCCGGATCATGGTGTGGAGATACTTCATTGCCTGAACCTCTTTGCCTGGGGAGCCGATGATGGAAGATGACATAGACGAGCTTGCCGAAATGATCCAGTCGTCGCGCCGCGCCGTCGTCTTCACGGGCGCTGGCATCTCGACGGAATGCGGCATTCCCGATTTCCGTTCCCCCGGCGGCTTCTGGACCAGATACAAGCCGATCGAGTTCAACGATTATCTGGCCTCGGAGGAAATGCGGCTCGAAGCCTGGCGGCGCTATTTCAAGATCTACGAAGCCGTGGCCCAGGCTGCACCGGGGCCTAGTCACAAGTTCATCGCCAGGCTTTATCACGCCGGCAAGGTGAGCCATGTCATCACGCAGAACATCGATGATCTGCACCGTGTGTCGGGCGTGCCCGAAGCCGCGATCATCGAGCTTCACGGCAACGGCTCCTACGTGAAGTGCCTGAGCTGCGGCGAGCGTTATGAGCTCGAATGGGCGCGCGCCCGCATCCTGGCCGAAAGCCGCCCACCTTATTGCTCTGCTTGCGCCGGCATCGTGAAGACGGCGACCATTTCCTTCGGTCAGCCCATGCCCGAAGACGAGATGGCGCGGGCGCGCGCCGCGACCTTCGACGCCGATCTGTTTCTTGCCATGGGCTCATCGCTGCAAGTCTTTCCCGCCGCGAGTTTTCCGGTGATGGCGAAGAGCAACCGCGCCAAGCTGGTCATCATCAACCGCGAGCCGACCGGCATCGACGCGCTCGCCGATCTGGTGATCTCGGGCGAGCTTGGCGCTGTTCTGAGTGCTGCCGCCGAGCGTCTCTGGCGGCACTGAACGAATCACTTTTGCCTGAATCTGCGCGATTCACGTGTGCGTGCCTCGTGCGGGCGCGATCATTGCGAGCGCTTCGAGATGCATCGAGCTGTGATCGTCGTCGCTGGCACAGCCGCCGCGTTATTCGCCACATGATGCGATTCAGTGTTTGTTTTCAGGGCTTTTTCGCATCGCAGAACTGCGCGCGCGGATGCGAAGGAATGATCGCGCAAGCGCATTCTCGTGTTTTCCACATCTCTTGCGTGCCCGCTCTCTGTACAATTGCAAAAGAGTCGCTCAATCTAAGTCATGGCAGCGGGGTATGACTGAGGGCTGCCATTAGTTCGGGTATGCGGTCATGGCGGTTAGCGAGCCCTTCGAGGCAGACAGGGAGCTTGAGCATCAGGCCCCTGATATCAATGTAAGAATTTTCCAGATCAGCGGCTTCGTGAAGTGGTTCGACGTCGGTCGGGGTTATGGCTTCATCATCCCCGACAACGGCATGCCGGATGTGCTGCTGCATCTGAGCTGTCTGAAGCGCGACGGTTTCGACGCGCCGCTCGAAGGCACACGTGTCTTCTGTGAGGCCGTCGAGCGCCAGAAGGGCTATCAGGCGTTGCGCGTCTTGAATGTGGATACCTCTACGGCTATCCATCCGGTTGAGCGACCGAGCCGCACCCATGTGAATGTATCGGCCTCGAGCGGCTGGGTCAGGGCGCGCGTCAAGTGGTTCAACCGCGCACGCGGCTTTGGCTTTGTCAGCGAAGGCGACGGCTCGCCGGATATCTTCATTCATATGGAGACCCTGCGTAAGACGGCGATCGCCGAACTCCATCCCGACCAATGGATCTATGTGCGCTTCGGCGCCGGCCCCAAGGGCCAGATGGCGGCCGAGGTTCGCCTTACTCTCGACAACGGACCGCGCCACACTAACTAGCTGCAGCGCGGATAGGTCCCATGCGTACCGTCGTTATCGCTTTCCTCTTCGTGATCGCGGCGGTGAACGCCGCTTTTGCCCAGACACCTTCCGGCATGCCGCTGATCGCCTTGACGATTCAGGGCAAGGACGGGGCGACCAAGGCCGATCTCACCGTCGAGCTTGCCGAGACGCCCGAACACCGCGCCAAGGGGCTGATGTTCCGCACCGAGCTGGCCGACAATCGCGGCATGCTGTTCGACTTCAAGGAGACCCGCAGCGTCTCGATGTGGATGAAGAACACCCCCCTGTCGCTCGACATGATCTTCACCGACGACAAGGGGGCGGTCCTCTATATCGCCCGCAATACGGTTCCCTATTCGGAGGAGATCATCACCCCCGGAATGCCAGTTTACGCCGTCCTCGAGGTCAAGGCAGGCTCGGCCCGCCGGCTCGGGCTGGAGCCCGGCGACCGCCTGGTGACCCCTGTTTTGGGGGCCGGTGGATGATCACTTGCCCCTTTGAGCCTATTTCGCTAAGCCCCTGCGGAGCATAGGCGATGTCGGGGTGTAGCGCAGTCTGGTAGCGCACCTGCCTTGGGCGCAGGGGGTCGTCAGTTCGAATCTGGCCACCCCGACCACCGCCACCATGCGTCGGAGAGATGAAGGTAACGGCATGACCGCGAAGATCTACAAGCCCGCCCGCAACGCCATGCAGTCCGGCAAAGGCAAGGCCGACATCTGGCTGCTCGAATATGAGCCGGAGACGCGCCTGACGGCGGATCCGTTGATGGGCTGGACCTCTTCCGGTGATATGAAGCAGCAGCTGCGGCTCACTTTCGAGAGCAAGGAACAGGCTGTCGCCTATGCCGAGCGCAATGGCATCGCTTATTGGCTGGAGCCCGAGGCGCCGGCGCGGACGCACCGTAAGTCCTATGCCGACAATTTCAAATGGGGCCGCAACGAAAACTGGACCCACTGAGCGGGTTCAATGATAGGCCTCGGCGCCGATACGGGCCACAGCTGTCGGCCGGCGTAGTCTTTTCTTGAGCCCAAGCGCGGGCTTCTCCACCAGGATCCAGGACAAGGCGCCGAAGATCGGCGTGATCGCCATTGAGGCTATGGCGAACACGATTGGGGTCAAGGTGGGGAAGAAGGTGAGGAGAACCTGCTGTGTCGGCCAGCCATAAATATAGGTGCCATAGGAAATATCGTCCTTGCTCGTCCAGCGGGTGAGCGCGCCGAAGCTGCGGCTGCCGATGGAGATCGTCAGATGCGCGGCGAGCAGGATCGCGCCCAAGGGGGCGAACGCTGTGCCGGAGACGAGATAGGCGAAGGCGAATGTCGCCAGCAGCGGCCACCATCGGGTGGTGATTTGATCTTTCCCGTGGAACAGATTGACGCCGATCAGGAAGCAGACCGCATAGCGGCAGAGCTGCTCCAGGGGCGTATGGAGCCCGCCGGTCCAGCCGGCATTGATCACCGCGAGAGCGGCCATCATGCCGGCCAGGCAGAGCAGGGACCCGAGCCTCGTCTTGGCGACCCCCAGAACGAACATGATGACGAGCGCGGCATAGGCCAGGAGCTCGTAGCGGATGGTCCAGAGCGAGTCGTTGACAACCCCGGGCACCGGGAGGCCGGTGAATATCCCGTGTGGCGGCTGGGCTTCATGGAAACGGAAGAGCAGATCGATCGGGTAGGAATAGGTGTGGGCATCAGAGAAATACGCGCCGAGCTCGACGGTGGTGAGCAACGGACCAAGCAGGAACGAGAAGAACAGGCCGAAGCCGAAGAGAGCCGGGAAGATGCGCAGGATGCGGGCTGTTACGAAGTTCCAGAGATTGGGATCGCGGATGAGGCTCTGGGTCAGCATCAGGCCCGACAGGACGAAGAAGATGTTCACGGCATGCTGGCCGATCGTATAGGAGGTCCAGTCACGCAGCGGCTGCATCTCGCTTTGCCCCACGAGGACATAGGCATGCGAAATGAGGACGCTCAGCGCCGCGGCGAGGCGGATCAGGTTGAACGAGTTCCGTTTCTCGCTGAGGCTGTCCGCAAGTGTCTTGTTATGAAACATGATGCAGTGCTCCGCTGGTTCAGCGAAGCAAGGCCGAGGCCACTCACATTAACGTTAAGTCGCGGACAGCTAATGGCTTTTGCAAGCGGGCGACCGCCTGTTCAGTGATACGCCTTACATCCTGCTGTCGGGCAGGCGGCTCGTAGGCAGGCGATCACCCGGCAGAGAGCTTTGCGGCAATTCATCACCCGGAAGCGTACCGCGGGGAGTTCCGTTCCCGGCCGACTTGTCGTCATCGATCTCGCAGCCATTATCCACCAGGCAACGTCCCAGGCAGCCGTCATTGGCATCGCTTTCGAGGGCGGCGCAGGCATTGGCGCACGCGTTGAACCGTCGCGCGCATTCGTTCTCGGACATATCCGCTCCCGCCGGCAGCGAGAAGCCAAGCACCATGATTGAGGCAAGGATCAGCCGATACACCATGTCCTCCTCCCCCTCCGACACGCAAACGAACTGCTTCTCGGCAAAGTTCCGCAACGCGGGCCGTTGCCGGAAGGCAAGGCGTCCATTATAGAGCCGATAAGGCTCATAGCTTCAGAAAAGCCTTTCGCGGCATGACCCCGTAGCTCAGTTGGATAGAGCAACAGCCTTCTAAGCTGTGGGTCGGGGGTTCGAATCCCTCCGGGGTCGCCAAATCTTTTCAATGGCTTAGCTAATTGATCAGCGCTGCGGCGAGGCGCTATCTCGGGCAGCTATTGACGGCGCGAACGCCTCTGAACCGCTCATCCATCCAGGCGACGGCCTGCGCCGCGCTTTTGTCGGCGATGGCGCCGTGATCGACCCTGGGCATCGTCACATAACGCACGGACTTGTCGCTTCGGCACAAGGAGTCGACGAAACCCGTCGTGACCTCCGGCCGCACCAGCGTGTCGTCCGCGCCTTGCGCGATGAAGGCGGGAACGGTGATCAGCCCATAAAACGGATTGTTGTCGGCGAGGAGGCCGCGCCAGGGCTGACGCGAGCCTGGATCATAGTTCAGATACTTGGCGCCGAGATCCTGTTCCGCCGACAGCGCATCGAGTTTCCCAGACAGGCTGTCGATGCAGGTTTTGTCGATATGCTCCATCACCTCGACCGTGTCCTCGGTGAGAAGGCCGTCGAGCGGGAAGCCGAAATTGCGCGACCAGGACAACAGCGTCATCGCCGCGAGGATACGGCCCGGGATCGTGTTGACGTCGGCATGCAGCAAGGCGGCGAGATTGGTCGCGGGCGCCGCCGCGGCGACGCCGAGCAACTTGAGATCCGCGGCATAGGTCTTGGCGAGACTGGCCGCGAAGAGGACGGCATGGCCGCCTTGCGAATGTCCCCAGAGGACGAACGCGTCGCCCGCTTGCGCCTCGGGCAAGCTGCGGATCGCTTTGACCGAATCGAGCACCGACTGCGCCTCGCCGAGCCCGATCAGATAGGGCACCGGCCCCGGCGTTCCGAGACCGGGATAATCGGTGGCGACAACCGTATAACCTCCGGCGATCATGTCCTTGATGCCGGGAATGGCGAGCGGATCGGAGCGCCGCGAAGGCGCGCATTTATGGGCGATGCCGGTCGTCGCATGCGCCCAGGCCACGACAGGCCGTGTCGCACCGCGGCCCGGCAGCGTCGACACCACCATCATGCCGGAGACGCCGATCTTCTCACCTTTGAGGTTTCGCGAGACATAGAGGATGCGATAGGCCTTGGCGCGATAGACCGACAGAATGTCGATCGGCGCCAGGCGGATGAGCGTGCCCGGCGCGCCGGCGAGATCTTCGGCGCGCACCGTATAGAAGACATCGAGCGGCGATACCGGCTTCGCCGTGACGGGCCCCATGCCGGCAATCGTCACAAGGACGGCGAATGCGATGCGGTATAGATTGATCATATGAACCACCAGGCGTGCCGCAGGACGTAGCAAATCGGATCGGCGTATGAGGGCGGAAATTGGGGCAGGATGCAAGCTCGACATGACGCTCGCAAAATTGATTAAACTTTCGCGGCATCATGCTGGCCCGGTTCGCACTTCCAACATTCTCGCTTTGGATGCTAAGAGATACGGGAGCTCAGCCTTAACTCAAGCAGGGGTCCAATCGATGACGGTCAAAGGAGTTCTAGCCATCGTGCTTGCCGCCGGTTTCATCCACGCGGCGGCGGGCTCGGCGCTCGCCGCGAGCGGCGTGAATGTCGGCGTGCTCAAATGCACGGTCGATGGTGGCGTCGGCCTGATCTTCGGATCGTCCAAGGACATGAAATGCAATTTCGCGCCGGCCGAGGGCGGGGCTGAATCGGCCTATCATGGCACCGTCACCAAGGTCGGCATCGATATCGGAGTGACCGAGAAGAGCTACATCACCTGGGTGGTGTTCGCGCCGGGGAAGCTCAAGCCGAATGCGCTGATCGGCACCTATGTGGGCGCCACCGCCGATGTGGCGATCGGCGTCGGCCTCGGAGCCAATGTTTTGGTGGGGGGCTTCGAGAAGTCCATTGCGCTTCAGCCTTTGAGCGTTTCAGGTGAAGAGGGCCTCAATGTCGCTGTCGGCATCGGCGCAATCGAGCTCAAGGCCGGACATTAAGGCCCGAACCGCTACGGCGCTGAGGCCAGGTAGAAAACAGGGATAGCGGCGCTTTTGGTCATGACCGGCGTCTGAAGCCCGTTGGTGAGGTCGCTCACCCGGGTGCTGAGTTCCTCGGCCAGCTCGAAGATCGAAAGCCTGCCATCCGCGCCGAAGGCCTTCGCGTCGTCCAGCGTCGCGATGAGCGACTTGGTGAACGCGCCATTGTTCCACTGCGCATTCTCATAGGAGAACTGTCTTCCGGTCGATGAGGCATACATCACCACGCCGTTCGACAGGGCGAATTCATTGGCGAAGCCCGTCATGTCGGCAAGCGACTGGTCGTTGCCGACACCGTTGCCGGCGTTGCACGCATCCATGAAGAACAGCACCTTGCCCTGCATCGTGCGCAACATGTTGCGGATGATGATGCCATCGAGGGAGCGGGCGGCAAGCTCGTCTTCCGCAAGGCTGGCATTGGCCGGGAGGAAATGGAATCCGCCTTGAGCGTCGGTCACCCCGTGTCCGGCCATGAAGACCAAGGCATAGTCATTGGGACCGACGGCCTTGCGCAGCCGCGTCAGCTGGATCTCGATTTCGTCTTCGTCAGCCTTGTCGTCCAACAGCAGGACGGTCTGCACGTCATCGAAGAAGCGCCCTTTCTGACGTTTGAGCGCCGCATCCATGTCCATGGCGTCCTTGGCGGCGTAATTTAATTTGAGCTGGGGCTCGTCATAGTTGCTGACCCCGACCAGGAGTGCGTAGAGCTTCGGCTTCGGTCCCGATTGTGTTTCGCCGGTCCAATGCACCGGAACGGAGACGGTGGCGCTCGGCTGGTCCTGGATGAAGGCGGTCAGCGAGATCGACGCATCGCGCGGCGGCAGGGGAACCGTCATTGTAAGATCGCTGTCGAGCGTCAGGGTTTCGTCGATTTCCTGCATGGCACGCGGCTGGACGAGCTGGCCATCGACGCGCAGCTCGAGGCGTGTCACAGGGCGGCCTGAGGGCGAGCGCAAGCGGTATTTCAGTGAAAGCTCCGGCCCCGTTGCTTCCAGGCCGCGCGGGTCGGCCATGATCTCCACGACGGCCGGCAAGGTGGCGTCATCATCCTTGCGTTTCGCGGCCTCATTTGCCGTGCTGACGGCTTTCGCCTCATCCAGCGTCTGGAGGACCAGACGCACGATATCCGGGCGGTAGAACTTCTCGCGGAACAGGGCGGCTGGAAAGAAATCGGTCGGCGCTGTCCAGGATTTCCCGTTCACATGCCAGCCGATCAGGGACTCGCCGCCGGGAGAGGCGGCGTAATAGCCGGACGGCGTCCAGGCGATCCAGCGCCGGTCGGGAACATAGACAAAGAGGCTGAGCAGCAATTCTCCGGTCGCCGCGCGATACCAGCGAAGAGTTCCATCTGCCACCGCTGCGATCAGGAGCGTCCCGTCGGCGGACAGATTCAAGCCATGGACAGGGCTGTCGGTGTCGTGATTCCACAGTACCGCGCCCGTGTCACTGAAGCCGTACAACGACCAGATGGTGCTGAGGTAGAATCGTTTGTGATCGGGTGCGATGGCGAGGGTTCTGGAGTGCTCCCGATCACTGGCGAGCAGCTTCTTGCCATTGAGCGTGGGGATGCCGTTACTCCAGTCACCGACGTCCAGCGACTTGGTATCGGCTTGAATGTAGTCGGCTGGAGCGGTGGCTTGAGTTTTGAGCAGCAGGGAAGCGGCATCGAAATTGACCGGATCGACATCCCCAAATTTGAGGCCGAATCGCACGGCTTTGCCGTCTGGTGCGATGACAAAGAGATTGGAGATTTTGAGACTCATATTGGGTACGCCGGCGTCACGGTAGAACACTGGTTCATTCGTCGCCGAATAGGCGCCGATCGAGCCGTCGGAGCTTGCGAAGGCGAATCCGCCCCGTGGCAGGCCTGCCAGCTCCGTGATCGCCCCATTCGGACCTTCCATGACCTGCTGGGGCGCTCCGCGCCCCGCTTGTGTCCACCGGACGACAGGATGCCTGTATCCCGCCACGTCGTAATTGCCGCCAGCATACAGAAAGAGGCCATCCGCGGAGAAAGCGACATTGGTCAGATCGCGGTGGGAGAAGGAGGTATCCACCTCGTGGGTGCGAAAGAGATCGGGTACTCGATAGAGATCGATCTTCGACATGCTCTCATAACCGACGGCGAGGGTACCTCCGTCCGGCGAAAAGGCGAGCTTGGCGAAGGTTGCTCCGCTGCGGCCTTGTGAACGTCGTACACGCTCCGACAGGTTGGTACCATAGAGCGTGACCGCGCCATCGGCAGCTCCGGTCGCCAGTTGCGTCCCGGTCGAATTGAAGACGGCAGAATAGGCCGCGTCTGCGGCCGTAGCGAGTTGGGGCTGCTCGCCAAGCGGATTTTCCCAGATGAACAGACCCTGCTTTCCCGCGGCCGCCGCGAGGCGATTGCCATCGGGAGAGAATGCCAGTTCGTAGACGATGGCCCGAAACGGGCCCAGACGCTTGCGAAGGGTCCCGTCAGAAGAGTTGTACAGGTCGATGAATTGACAAAGGGCGGCGTCGAACTCGCAACGTGCATCTCCGGCGAGCGCGATCGTCTTCCCGTCCGGCGCAATGGCGACCGCATCAACCTGACCGAACACCCCTCCGCCGATGGGCGGGCGAATGACTCTGACAAGCCGCCCTGTCGGGAGGGACCAAAGACGGGCCGTCTTGTCGGCTGATCCGGTAATCAGCAGTTTGCCATCGGGCGTAACGGAGATACCGCGGACAAGCGCCGTATGCCCCTCGGTCTCGAGCCGGAGCTGAGGCTCCTGGCGGGGCTGAATCACTTCGGCGCTCGCGGTCAGGCTCGCGAACAGAACAAGAATGACGCTCAGGCCTGAGCGGAGTGTGCGCATTGGATTGCCGTCCAAGATGCGCTCACTCTATCGATCAGTTGGGCAAAGGCAAGGCGCCGATGGGCTACTCCAGGAAGTCTCCGCATTTGGGCGCCGGCAGCGAGCCCCAGGGCATGACCGCCACGGTGGTGGTCGAATTCTGCGGGCTGCCTTCGATGAGCTTGTCGGTGTAGCTCAGATAGACGAGCACATTGCGCTTGGCGTCGCAGCCGCGCGAGATGTGGAATTTCTTGAAGAACATCGAGCGGCGCATCCGGTAGACGTCATCGCCCTGGGCGAATTTGCCTTTGAAAGTGATGGGGCCGATCTGCTTGCAGGAGAGCGAGGCTTCCGAACGTTCCTCGGCGAAGCCGGCCCAGCCGGTCCAGCCGCCGATTTCCGGCACGGTGAAATGGCAGGCGACACCTTCGACCAGCGGGTCATCGAGCGCATAGGTCGCGAGCTTGGCGTCGGGCGACAGCATGCGCCACACCGTCGTCTTCTTGAAGATGAGCTCCGGATCGTCCGCTTCCTGCGCGGCGAGCGGGGCGATGACGGCACATCCCGCGACGGCAAGGGCGACAAGCTTGGCATAGAGGCGCATGGGCGAACTTCCTTTCGGCTTCCGGAGAAATGGCCCCGCCGGGCCCGAATTCAAGACGCCGCCTTGAGGCGCTCGAAGCCTGCCGCGAGATCGGCCTTGAGATCGTCGGGATCCTCGAGCCCGATATGGAAGCGCAGGCAGGTGCCCTGGCGCGTCCAAGGCCTCGCTGTGCGGTTGGGTTTGAAGGGCACGCAGAGGCTTTCGAAGCCGCCCCAGGAATAGCCCATGCCGAAGAGCTCGAGGCCATCGAGGAAGGCGGCGAGCGCCGCATCGCTCTGTGGCTTGAGCACCACCGAGAACAGCCCGCTGGCGCCGGTGAAGTCGCGCTTCCAGATTTCATGGCCGGGCGCCCCGGGCAGGGCCGGATAGAGCACTTCATCCACCTCGGGACGGCCCTTGAGCCAGTCGGCAATGTTGACGGCGCTTTTCATATGGCGCTCGAGACGGATATCGATGGTGCGCAGGCCCCGGAGCGTCAGATACATGTCGTCGGGGCCGGCGAACTGGCCCAGCGTCTCATAACCATCCTTGAAGCGCGGCCATGTTTCCTCGTTGCAGGTGACGGCGCCCATCATGACGTCGGAATGGCCGACGATATATTTCGTCGCCGCGTGGATCGAGATGTCGCCGCCATGGGCAAAGACATTGAAGTAGTGGCCGCCCGACCAGGTGTTGTCGACGACGACGAGGGCGCCGGCTTTGTGCGCCCCCTGGGCAATCGCCGGAATGTCCTGCACTTCCATCGTTTGCGAGCCGGGGCTTTCACAATAGACGATGCGTGTCGTCGCCCGCATGAAGGCTGACACCGCGCCGCCCAGCAGCGGATCGTAATATTCGACGGCGACGCCCCAGTTCTTCAGCATTTTGTCGCAGAAAGCGCGTCCCGGCGCATAGATGCTGTCGGGGATGAGGATGTGATCGCCGGGCTTCAGGAAGGACAGCAGCGTGGTGGTGATGGCGGAAAGGCCGGAAGGCGTGACCTTGCTGGCGAAACCATTCTCGAGCGTCGCGATGGCGGTCTCGACCGAGCGCGAGGTCGGCGTGCCGCGCCGCCCGTATTGATAGGTCTGCTTCTGTTCCTTCAGCGCCTGATAGGTCGGATAGAGTATGGTCGAGGCGTGATAGACGGCCGGCGAGACGATGCCATGTTCGGAATAGTCGCGGGCGGTGGAAACGAGGCGGGTCGCCGGTTTGAGGCTCTTGAGGTCGGTCTTGGATTTCGCCATGGCTCAATTCATATGGAAGAGGGTAGAACCTCCCGGTTAGCACGGCAGGCCGCGAGGGGAAAAGTCATGAGTGATATGTCGCCACTGGGCAGGTTCGTCCTGGTCGCCATGCTCTGGGGAGCCAGATTCTCCACGCTGGCCCTCGCCGCCATCTTCGCCCTCGTGATCTGGCAGAAATGGTTCTCTGCCGCCGCCATCGGCGGCACGCGCCAGGATTACACTTTTCTCGCCATTGTGGGCGGCCTCGGCGTCGCCGCCTTCATCTTTGCCCGGTCGGTCGAGCGGGAACTGCGCAAATAGGCGGACGGATCAACGGCCGCTGATCTGTTTCCACGCTTCATAGAGCGTCGAATGGAGCAATTGCGGCTCGGCGCCGAAGCGCACGACGATCAGGTCCTTTTCCGGCATCAGATAGACGGCCTGGCCGCCATTGCCCATGAAATAGGTGAATTGGCCCTGGAGAGCCTCACCTGGCCGGTCGAGGATATTGTGCCAGGCATGGAGCCGGTAAAGCCCCTGGCGGACCTGATCATCGGTGAGATCCCGGCCCAGAAAAGCCTGATGGAACTCGGCGCTCAGCAAGGGCTGGCTCGGCGTGCCGTTGTTCATGACGTAGCGGGCGGCGTGCACCCAGTCGCGTGCTTTGGCGTAAAGGCAACAATAGGCCGAGATATCGAGGTCGGGACCATAACGCCGCCACGTGGCACCCTGGGCGCCGGCCGGTTGCCAGATCTCGCGTGACAGCCGCTGGTCGGGAGCGCCGAGGAGCGCGCCCAGCAGTGCCGTATTCACATTCTGGTAGCTGAACAGGCCGCGTTTCGTGGGATCGATATGGAGCGCCGGCTCGAAGTCCTTGAGGCCGCTCACATGCAGCCTGGCCATGGGACCGAAGGGATTGGAGATCGTCGCCTCCAGGTCCTTCTCGGGCTGGCCGGAGGCGTGTTTCATTTCATCGGTCTCGAAGACGATGCCGCTCTTCATGTCGAGAAGCTCGCGCGGGGCGAGCCCAAGTTTCGGCAGCGGCGTGTCGAGCGCCGGCAGCTCACCACGGGTGATGGCACTCAATGTCAGCACGCCGACCAGGCTCTTTACCAGCGAATAGGAATTGAACCGCGTGTCGCGCGAAAAACCCGGCGCATAATATTCGATCTTCAGCTTGCCGCCCTGATAGACGAGAAGGGCTTTGCCGCGGCTGTCGGCCATGAGCTTGGCGAGGGCAGGGCTGAGCCTCGTCTGCTCCGGCTCGCCCAGATCGTCGGCTCCGGCGATGCCCGGCAATTCCGCGAAGGTCCCGCGCGCCGGCCATTCGGGCTTGGGGAAACCTTCGGCGAGAAGCGTAGGCAGGTAAGGCGCATAGAGGAAGGCGCCCGTCGTCAGAATGACGAGGGCCAGAAGCGGTAGCAGGAGCCAGCGGAAGAACGGTGAGCGCAACGTCGTGTCTCGAAAGGTAAGGAATCTTTCGTCCGACATTGTGGCGGATTTGTATTGTCGAGTTATAGGCTGAATGTTTCCTTGATCTTGGCGGCACATTGCGCGGGCGTTGCAACGCTCGAATCGATGGTGAGATCGTAGTCGACGCCTTGATGGACGCGGGTGAATTGCCAGCGGGCAAGCCCGATCATCCGGTCTTTGCGGTCGCGCTCGCGTTGCTCGAGAACGCCAAGCGGGGCCATCACCCCAACAAGGGATATCTCATGGTCGACAAATTGAGTTCTGTAATCCTCTGAGTCCGATCCAAGCATGACATCGTCGATGATCAGATTGTTGCCTTCCGCTGCCAGCCCGGCCATGGCGCGCCGCATGCCGCGCATCAGCTGCATTCCGAAAGCCCCGGTCTTGATGGCGACCACTGGCGCCTCGTCCTCGAGAGCGGTCTCGAAAATGAAACCGTCCGGATGCCCCCAATAGGTGGCGGGCAGCATGTCGAGGAAACTGTCCATCGTAACATGCAGGAAGGGCTGGACGGTGATGTCCTGGAGGGCGCGGGCGATCGAGCTTTTGCCGGCGCTGCCCACGCCATTGAGAAGGATGATGCGAGACATCGCGGCAAGCTGCCATTCATCCGCTCGGAATGAAAGGGTGCGCTATGTTTTTTCCGTCAGCAGATTGGCGTCCCGCGTGAGGCGCCAGCGCCCGTCAGACCCTTTGGTGAGGATCGTCAGCGTGTAGCCTGCCCGGCGGGTGGTGGTCCCGTCGGGCAGGGTCATCGCGATGTCGATATGGTTGCGCAAATAGGCCCAGTCGCCCAGTACCTTGATCTCGCTTATGTCGTTGCGGCCTTCGATGCGCATGCCCTTGAGGCTGCTGGCGGCCGCCGCAAATGCTTCCTTGCCGAAGGGCTCGTGCCCGGGAACCATGAAGACGACGTCGTCTGTCATGAGTCCCAGCACGGTGTCGATGTCGCCGGCCTGGCTCGCCGTCATCCAGGTGTCGACGACCTTGCGGATGGCTTGTTCGTCGTCACCTGCCATGGCAGCCTCCGGGTCGTTATTTGCCGACCACTACCAGATTACGCGGCATCTCGGTGAGGATTTCGAGGCCCTTGTCGGTCATGAGGTAAGAATCGATCCAGCCTGCGCCCGAACCGCCGGGCCAGTCCTCGAACACGTCGTACTGGACCTCGAAGTTGAACACCATGCCGGGCTTCATGACCGGATCATTGGTCGGCTCGAACGGATTGGGACGGTGGCGATGCACCCAGTCGGGCGGGAAGGCGATGCCGAGCGTGTAGCCGCCGATGAACCATTCATATTTGGCCCGGTCGACACCCGATTTGGCGATGAAGGCATCCGCTGCTTCCTGGACCTTGCTGAACGGATCCCCCGGCCTGACGCCTTTGACGATGGCGTCGCTGCAGCCGGCCGAGCGGTCGAACAGATCGTGCCAGCGTTTGTCGATCTCGCCCATGGCGAAGCTGCGGCTGAGATTGACGTGATAGCGATGCAGGCTGGCGCTGAAATCGAGATGCACGACGTCGCCGCTCTTGAGCCGGCGATGCGAGGCGGGGGCGTGATGGCAGCCGGAACGCGGGCCGCTGCCGATCATGGTGCGGATGCCCGGATGGCCGCCGCCGCGTTTCATCAACTCATAGCAGATGACCGCGTCGATCTCGGTCTCGGCGACACCGACCCGCAAGAAGTCGCGTGCCTTCTCCATCGTCGCGAGGGTGATCTTGGCGGCTTCGCGCACCACCGCGACCTCGCGCGGCGACTTATAGAGCCGGACATCCTCGATGATGTCAGAATCCTCGACGACGGTCGCGCCGGCCTCGGCCAGATATTTGCCGATCGCGCGGACATGGTCGGGATGGCCGCCATAACCCCAGCTCTGGATCGCGATCTTGCCGCGTCCCCAGCCATGAGCCAGGATCTTGCCTGCGAGCTCCTTGGTCTGCTCGGTCGCCGGAATGCTGCGCGAATGATACCAGATGTCCTTGATCTCGGGCGTATTGGAGATCAGCACCTTGTGGCTGGTATTGTCGAAGAAGACATAGGAGCCGCTGGCGGTGTCGAAATAGAGCCCGACCACCGCGTGACGATACTGCCAGATATGATCATGGCCGGTGAGGTAGTGATAGTCGCGCGGCGCGGTAATGACGATGCCGTCATAACCGGCCTGTTCGAGCGCCTTCTTCACCTTGGCGCGACGCTCGGCAAATTCCTCCGGCGGGAAGGGCTGCTCCCAATCGACCCGGCTCCTGATGTTCATATCCATGACGGTCTCCCTTGCGAATGTCGCCGGGATTTAATCATGTCCATATTTTAGTGCAATAAAATTTTTTATGAGACTAAAAATTTGGAAGACCCCAGGCCGCGATAAAGCTCCTTCACGATGGCCTTGATCTCGTCACCATGGCCTGACCGGCTTTGTGCATTGTAGAAGATGGCCAAGCGGAAATAATGCTCGCAGACCGCATCGAGCAGCTTGGCGGCGGCCTTCGTGTCGGTTTCGGCGTGGATGAGCTGCTTCTGCTTCAGCGTGTCGAGAAACTGCACCGACCTGTCGACATAGAAGGAGCTGAGCTTGCCGAAGAGCGGGCCCAGATCGTCATCCCGAACACGCTCCTGATAGAGCGAGCGCCATACGTCGCGATCAAGCGTGTCGAAGGAACCGTCGGTGACGAGCTTTACCCAATCGGTGAGGGCGCGCTGGGCGTCGCGGTGGCTGCGCTTGGTGATGAAGGCGTCCATGCGCTCGGACAGTTCCTCCTGCCGGCTGAGCACCAGCTCGAGGATGACGGCGCTCTTGGAGCCGAAATAATTATAGATCGTCGGCACTGTGACGTCGGCCTCGGCCGCGATGTCCTGCAGGCTGATGTCGGAGAACATCTTCTTCGACAGGAGTTTCAATGTGGCGTCGAGAATATGCTGACGCCGCATCGTCTTCTGTTTGCCGCGAAGTCCTGTCACTCAAGGTTCCTCTTATTATGATCCCCGCAAATGACCATGACGGACAGAGTCCCGCAATAGGCCGATCACGCCTTGCGGCGCAGCACGCTGCCCTTGTCGAGATGGTCGAGAACCGAATAGGTCTTGGCGATGACGGGTAGCATGGCCTTCTTCAGGCCATGCAGTGCGACGGGCCGCAGGCGCTCGACCGGGAAGGGCACGCTCGCCGGCGAGCCGGTGATGAGCTGCTCGGCGAGGCGCTTTCCGAGCGAAACGCTGAGCGCCACGCCACGGCCATTGCAGCCGATCGCGGTGAGGACTCCGGGCGCGGGCTCGGTGACATGGAAGAGGTGGTCTTCAGTGACCGCGACCATGCCGCCCCAGCGATAGGCCCATTGGCAATTGGCCAGCGCCGGATAGATCCTGGCCGCGACATGCTTGAGCTCGGCATAGGCGCCGGCTGCTCCTGTGGGGCCATAGGCGCCGCGGCCGCCGATCAGGAAGCGGCCTTGCGCGTCCTTGCGGAAGTAATAGAGCGAGCGATGGGTATCGGAGACATGCTGGCCGCCGGGCAGGATGCTGCGCGCCAGATCGGCGCTCAACGGTTCGCTGGCGATTTGGAACGTGCTGACCGGCAGCACGCTTTGGGCGAGGCCGGGCACGAGGCCATCCGTATAGGCATCGGTCGAAACAAGCACGCGCCGGGCGCTGACCCGGCCTCTCGCGGTGGCGAGGGAATGTTGGCCCTTGGCCTGTTCGATCTTCATGACCCGGCTGTCGCGGAAGATCCGCGCGCCGCGCGTGAGCGCCGCCTGGGCGAGGCCGCGCACCAGCTTCAGGGGATGCAGGCTGCCGCCTTTGGGATTGAGGATGCCGCCGGCATAGGCAGCACTTCCGCTGAGCTTCTGCGCCTCGCCGGCGGAAAGCACCTCCACCGCAATACCGCGCGCCTGCCATTGCCTGGCGCGCCGTTCCAGCCCGGCCATTGCCTGCGGGGCATGGGCGAGCTGCAGCCAGCCTTGCCGCGTGTGATCGCAGCCGATGTCGAACTTGACGAGCGTCTCGAAGGTTTCATCCGCCGTGACGGTGGCGAATTCGGCGAGTGCCGGGCCGGCCGTCGGTCCGAAATGGCTGACGAGTTCTTCGGGATCGAGCTTGAGGCCCGGATTGACCTGGCCGCCATTGCGCCCGCCACCGCCCCAGCCCGGCGTGGCCGCATCCAGCACGATAACCGAGCCGCCCCGCGCGGCGATATGAAGGGCCGTCGACAGACCGAGAATGCCGGCCCCGATGATCGCCACATCGCAGGAGGCATCGCCCTCAAGGACGGGAAAGTCGGGTGCCGCGCCGACTGTCGCCACCCACAGCGATTTTTCGATCAGGCTGTTCTGGAAGTCGGCGCTCATGTCTTATCCGATCACCGGGATGGCGCCCTGAGCATCGGGGCCCTTGTAGGCGAGCGGCTCGATCAAGCCGCCGTCGCGATTGACGTGATCTGGATCGACCGCCATGAAACATTTGCGCAGGCGCTCGCTGGTCACGTTCCAGGTGACTTTCTCGCCCTTCTGGCAGAACCAGGAATCGCCCGGCCCATAGGTCACGCTGTTGCCCGCCTCATCGGTGAGCTCGACCGTGCCTTCGAGCACTGTCGCCAGCTCATGGAAGGCGAAAGTGATGACGAATTTGCCCCGGCTCACTTCATAGATGCCGCTGCGCACCGGGCCGCCGGCGGGCGCGTCGATGATGCGCCGGCTCGCTTCGAGCGGATTGCCGTCGAGGATCTGAGGCTTCACGGTGAGAGGGGTGAGCTCGACGCGCGTTCCGCCGGCCTTGTATGCGATCATGAACTGTACCTGTCTCGTCTGGAAAGATGCTGCTTCCGTGTCTAATCGCGCCCAGCCGATCTCGCAATAAATATTTTATCCAATTAAAATATTTGTCTTCATATAAAACAGGCCATCATCACGGCGGGAACCCTTGATGGCGGAGGGATTTGGGGGCCTTGAACCCGGCCTCCCAACCCAGTACCAAGCTTCCCGAAATGGAGTGTGGCCTATGAATTCAGAATTGCGCATCGCCGACAAGAAGGACTGGCTGAAGGGCGCCACCGGGGATTGGGAGATCGTCATCGGCATGGAGGTTCATGCCCAGGTTCTCTCCAAGTCCAAGCTGTTTTCCGGCGCCTCGGCTGAATATGGGGGCGAGCCCAATGACCACGTCTCCCTCGTCGACGCGGCGATGCCCGGCATGCTGCCGGTGATCAACGAATTCTGCGTCGAGCAGGCGGTGAAGACGGGCCTCGGCCTCAAGGCCGAGATCAACCGGCGCTCGGTCTTCGACCGCAAGAACTATTTCTATCCCGACCTGCCGCAGGGCTATCAGATCTCGCAGTACAAGCAGCCGGTGGTGGGCGAGGGCGTCGTCCGCATCGACCTCGATGAGGGCCAGTCCGTCGATGTCGGCATCGAGCGGCTGCATCTCGAGCAGGACGCCGGCAAGAGCCTGCACGACCAGCATCCCAATATGAGCTTCGTCGATCTGAACCGGTCCGG
Organism: Taklimakanibacter albus; assembly: GCF_016595235.1. GTDB lineage: Bacteria > Pseudomonadota > Alphaproteobacteria > Rhizobiales > Aestuariivirgaceae > Taklimakanibacter > Taklimakanibacter albus. The sequence goes on from NZ_JAENHL010000006.1 coordinate 781,778, forward strand.
CGTGGCGCTGATGGAGATCGTGTCGAAGCCCGATATGCGTTCGCCCGACGAGGCCAAGGCCTATGTGACCAAGCTGCGCCAGATCATGCGTTATCTCGGCACCTGTGACGGCAACATGGAAGAGGGCAGCCTCCGGGCCGACATCAACGTCTCGGTGCGCCGACCCGGCGCGGCCTTCGGTACGCGCTGCGAGATCAAGAACGTCAATTCCATCCGCTTCATGGGGCAGGCCATCGTCTATGAGGCGAAGCGCCAGATCGGCGTCCTCGAGGACGGTGGCAAGATCGATCAGGAGACCCGCCTTTTTGACGCGAGGAAAGGTGAGACGCGATCGATGCGCTCCAAGGAGGAGGCGCATGACTATCGCTATTTCCCCGATCCCGACCTCCTGCCGCTCGAGCTCGATGCAGATTGGATCGAACGTATCAGGCAGAGCCTGCCGGAGCTTCCGGACGGGAAGCGTGACCGCTTCGTCAAAGACTATGGGCTGTCGGTCTATGACGCCGACGTGCTGATCGCCGAAAGCGCGTCCGCCGCCTATTTCGAGGAGGTCGCCCGGGGTCGTGACGGCAAAATGGCCGCCAACTGGGTGATCAACGAGCTCTTCGGACGCTTGAATAAGGAAGGCAAAGCCATTGAAAATACACCGGTTTCTGCCGGTCAGCTGGGCGCCATCGTCGACCTGATCGGGGCCGGCACGATCTCCGGCAAGATTGGTAAGGACATTTTCGAGATCGTCTGGACAGAGGGCGGCGACCCGGCCGAGATCGTCGAGAAGCGCGGCCTGAAACAGGTCACCGATACCGGCGCCATCGAAAAGGCGGTGGACGAGATCATCGCCGCCAATCCTGACAAGGTCGAGCAGGTGAAGGCCAAGCCAACCATGCTGGGCTGGTTCGTCGGCCAGGTCATGAAGACCACCGGCGGCAAGGCGAATCCCCAGGCCGTTAACGAAATTCTGCGCAAGAAGCTTGGGATTTAACCATAGCCTTAAGAATTTTCATTGATTTACCAATAACTTATCAGAGAGTTCCGATTCGCGAAGATTGGCGCTATAGTCCGTACCCGGATTAAGAAGGGGGGCGCGTGGTCTGGGGCCCGCGCCATCGGAGGACTGAATGGCCAAAGCTGCGAAGAAGGTCGTAAAGAAAGCGGCCGTAAGGAAGCCTGTATCCAAGACGTCGGCGCGCCGCCCGGTAAAGCCGTCGCCGCGCCCAAAGCCAGAAGCTCTGGTCGCCGGCAACAAGGAGCGTTTCACCCTGCACGGTTTCGCCATGTCAGGCCCCACTTATACGGTGGCCCTGATGCTGTCGCTGTGCCGCCATCCCTTTTCCTACATCCATGTCAATCTGCGGGAGGGGGCGCACAAGCAGCCCGATTACCTGGTCAAAAACCGCTACGGCCAGGTCCCGTGCCTGCGCGACGGGCAGATCTTCCTCAGCCAGTCGGCGGCGATCCTCGAATATCTGGCCGGCAAGCTCGGCAAATTCGACGGCAAGACGGATTTCGAGCAGCAGCGCGTGCGTGAATGGATGTTCTGGATCTGGGACAAGCTGGCAGCCCCGATCTATCGTTTGCGTCAGCGTGCCCGGGGCCTGCGCCAGTTCGGCGACGAGGTGAAGGTCATGTATGACGGCGAGGCGCGCTCGGCCCTGAACGTGCTCGAGCACGAACTGTCCAAGTCGGAATGGCTCGCCGGCCGCAAGCCCACCATTGCCGACATCGATGCCTATGGCGTGATCCGCTTCGCTGCGGAAGCCGGCATGGATGTTCAGGCTTATCCCAAGGTCGCCGACTGGAAGAAGCGCTTTGAAGCGCTTCCGGGTTTTGCTACACCCGAGCAGCTTTTGCCGCTGGAGAGCCGGCTGCTGTAGAATCTGAGGCCTTAGGGATTTGACTGTAGACACGGAAACCGGCCGCATTGCGCCGGAACTCGAGCCTGAGGAATTGGAAGATGATTCTTCCCCAGAGGCTCCCCCGAGAAAGCGCCGGCGCGGACGTTTCGCCTGTTTTGTCTTCGCTGTGCTGGGCCTGGCCGGCGTGCTGGGCGGCTGGTTCGGCAATCTGTGGATCGCCTTCGACGTCTTCGCACAATTCTCCTACCAGTTCTGGCTGGTCGCGATCGCCTTCGGCATCGCCTTTTTCATGCCTTTCGCGCGTGTCCTGACCGGCATCGCCATTACGGTGATCGGGCTTCTCGTCATCGGCATCATGCCGCATCTGACGGCTGCTTCCTATCCAGCGCCCGAGGTGAAGCCGCCGGCCGAGCATCGTGTTCTCCGCGTCATGTCCTTCAACACCTGGCTCGAAAACGCCGATGTGGACGCGATCGCCGCGGAGGTGCAGCGCAACGATCCCGATATCCTGGTGCTGCTCGAATTCGGCAACGAAAAGCGCGCCTTGCTCGACAAGTTGAAGCCGCAATGGCCCTATCAGGACGACTGCCGCCATCTCGATCACTGCTACATGGCGGTGGTGTCGAAGTTCCCGATCGCCGATTTCGAAAGCCATGCCTCGTGGGTTGGTCCGCCAATGGTGCGCGCCTCCTTTGGCAAGGAGCTCGGCGGGCTGACCGTGATCGGCACCCATACGATCCGCTTTCCCTATATGCGTGCCCAGCTCACGCAGCTGAATGAGTTGGCCGATCTCATCCGCAAGCTGGAGGGCCCTCGCGTCGTCATGGGCGATTTCAACGCGACGCCGTCCTCGCGCCTGCTTTCCACGTTCGAGCAGAGAAGCACTTTGCGCCGCCTCGATGGCTGGCTGCCGACCTGGCCCGCCAATTTCCAGATGCCGCAGCTCGCCATCGACCACATCTTCGCCAGTCCTGAAGTGAAGGGGCTGGAAAAGGTGCGTATCGGCAATGGGGCGGGATCCGATCATTATCCGCTGGTGGTGCGCGTCGCCGTTCCGGTCACGCCCTGACGAAACCGCCGCCTGGTTAGCGCCCTGTAAACAAGCGACTTTTGAAATTTCGTCTAACACTCTGTAATGACTTGATTTTAAGGGACTTTGAACGAAGTGCCTTCAACCCCTGTTAAGCCTGTCGCTTAACGCCCTTTTGGCGGGCGCGGAGTCATCTTGGTCCTGGCACGATCACAAAGAGGATCGGCAGGGACAGTCAAACAGAGGGACGGGAGCATGATACGCTCTACAGCGCTGCCGGCATCGGCGGTGGAGAAAGGCTCATCCGCGGAGATGCTTTATCATCTCGGCATGATGTATTGCCTCGGCCGCGAGGTCGAACGGAACTATGTCACGGCGCATAAGTGGTTCAATATCGCGGCGCTGAAAGGCAGCCCCGAGGCGCGGCGCTGCCGCTGCGAGATCTCACGCGAGATGAGCATCGCTCAGATCGCCGAGGCGCAACGCCAGGCGCGTGACTGGATCAGCCTCCACTGAACCCCCTCAAAATATAACTTGATCGCCTTCGGCGCCCTCCATAGCCTGGAGGCCATGACCCAGCCGAAAGCCAGGCCGCAAGTCGTCGTCATCGAAGACGGACCTTATGTAGTCAGCGGCGCCGTGCCGCTCGCTCAGCAGACCATCGTCGCGGATGAGGTGGGCGGCTCGGAGAGCTGGCGCGAAGGTAAGGCTTTCACGGTATCCGAGAGCTACGAATTATGCCGCTGCGGCCACTCCGAGCAGAAGCCTTTTTGCGACGGATCGCACGCCAAGGTCGGGTTTGATGGCGAGGAGACGGCGAGCCGTACGCTCTATGTCGAACAGGCGCAGCGCTTCGAGGGACCCGAGATGCTGCTGACCGACGCCGAAAGCCTGTGTGCCTTCGGCCGGTTCTGCGACCCCAAGGGACAGGTGTGGAATCAAGTGATGGAGACGGACAAGCCCAACGTCCGCGTTGATTTCATCCGTCAGGTCGGCAATTGCCCGGCCGGGCGCCTGGTCGCCTGGGACAAGAAGACCGGCAAGCCGGTCGAGCCTGATTTGCCTGTATCGATTGGCTTGGTGGAGGACCCGGAGCAGCGCTGCAGCGGTCCGCTGTGGCTGCGTGGCGGAATCGAAGTGGTCGCTGCGGACGGCGGCAAGTATGAGCTGCGCAACCGCGTAACCTTATGCCGCTGCGGCGAATCGAAGAACAAGCCGTTCTGCGACGGCAGTCACGCGGCGATCAAGTTCCGTGACGGTCTGTAAGGAAGCGAGTCGGCCTCAGTAGTCGAGCGAGAAATCGTCGCCATGCAGCTCCTGCTCGCTGGTGAAGCGGCGGAACTGGCTGTCGAGCAGCTTTTGCTCGCGCTGCTTGGTATAGATGTCCGACTGGATGATGTCGGCTTGCCGGTTGATATTGTCCTGCTCGGTGTTGAGCTGGGGCAGGGGGATGTTGTCGGGCGAATAAGTGTGGCCGCCGGGAATGAAATTCTCGGCCGCGAGAGCGGGGCCGAAAACCGCACCGGCGAAAGCGATACTCAAAATAATCCGGCGCATTTTATTCTCCTGACTACGCTGTCCGACGGAACGCCATTGCCATGGCGCCCGATAAGATTCACTTAACTCTGCCAATGTCGCACGGTTCCCGCCCCCAAGCAATTGGCCTGAGGGCCCATGTCACTTCGATGTGACTTATTTCCTCGCAAAATTTCCCTTCACAGCCGGGCCAAATACGGGCAAGAGGTGGCCCGCGCAGGAGACGTGGCCGAGCGGCTGAAGGCGGCGGTTTGCTAAACCGTTATACGTTTGTAAAGGCGTATCGAGGGTTCGAATCCCTCCGTCTCCGCCAACTTTCATCTCATCGAAACTCACTTAGCTTCATCAAGGCTCAAAACTCGCGATTTCTCCGAGGGTTTTCCTATCATCCTGACACATCTAGGCTCAGCCGAGGTTGGGGACACTCACGAACGCTGGTAGGATAGGCGGTGGGATAAATTCAGCGGCGGATTTCACTCCTATGCACAGCATCAACAAGCTCTCTGCAAAGCAAGTCGAAGCATTCAAGGAGCCGGGCCGCTATTCGGACGGCGGCAACCTCTATCTCGTCGTCACCAAGGCCGGGACGAGACAATGGGTCTTTCGCTATCGGTGGCTCGGGAAGCTCAAGGAAATGGGATTTGGTTCCGCCGCTCCCGGACGGGTCTCCTTGAAGGGGGCGAGGGAAGCCGCCCAAGCCGCGCGCGACAACATTGCCGCCGGCATAGATCCTCACGCCGCAAAGGCCGAGGAGCGCCAGAAGACGGACAAGCGCCGCACCTTCTCCCAGGTGGTGGACGAGTATCTGAGAGACATGCAGTCGAGCTGGAAGAACGCGAAGCACGCCAAGCAGTGGAAATACACCCTGAAGGAGCTGGCGGCTCCGCTTGGGCAAAAGTTTGTGCATCAGATCGAGGTGACCGACGTACTGGCAGTGCTTAGGCCGCAATGGGAGCGAGTGCCCGAGACCGGCCGGCGCCTCAGGGGGCGCATTGAGAACGTCCTGAGCTATGCCACCTCGCACAAATATCGCTCTGGGCCAAACCCAGCCGCCTGGAAAGACAATCTCAAGGGGCTCCTGCCGAAGCGCAAACGAGGGGCTCGCGGCCACCACGCCGCCTTGCACTATGACGACATGCCTGCCTTCATGGCCGAATTACGCGAGCGCCAGGTGCAAAATGACACTCTTGCTGCCTATGCGCTCGAGCTGACGATTTTGACCGTCCTTCGAACTGGCGAAGTCCTGGGGGGCACGTTTCCGGAGATCGATCTTGCCAAGAAGATATGGACCGTTCCCGCAGAGCGCATGAAGATGGGCAAGAAGCACCGCGTTCCCCTTTGCCCGCGCGCTGTCGAGATTGTGAAGAAGCTCTTGGAGTTGAGGTGGGGCGACTATCTCTTTCCAGGCAACGAAATCAATAAGCACATGAGCAATATGAGCATGCTGATGCTGTTGCGTCGGATGGGACGAGAGGACATCACCGTTCACGGCTTCCGCTCAGCATTCCGCGATTGGGCCGGTGAGACTACGAGTTTCCCTGGTGACGTTTGCGAACTCGTCCTTGCCCATGGGATCGAAGATGAGGCCGAAGCGGCTTACCGACGCGGTGAAATGCTGGACAAGCGCGCGATAGTAATGGCCGCATGGGCAAACTTTGTTGAGCCCAAGGCGGATGACGGCAAAGTGATACCACTGACGCAGGGTGCCAAGCGGTGATGAGCCATCAATCGAAGAACCGCGGCATTCAGGCACGCCGTGAAGCTCAGCTTCCCAGCAGAACATGGTCACCAATCGATAAGGTCGATGACGTCGATAACGTCTGTTTCCGAATAGATCGTGAGATTGAATGCGTGCATCGGCGAGAAAACGTTCGGGATGGGCTGAAGGAGTTCGGCAGACGAGCCTTAGAGGTCGCAGTTTTCGAGGCCGCAAGGGCAAGGCATGAACAAGACGAAGTCATAAAAGCATCTGCTCAATGGCCGCGTCTCGAAGCAATATGCGAAAAACTGTGTCCGCTCCTTGATGACATGTTCAGAGCGCTTGGGCCAATCGACAGGGATGGACAAAGCGTTCCAGTGACGAAGGCGGCCGAACTTGAGTACTCGCTAGTACAGGTGATTATTCACGGGGCGACGGCAGCTGCGACGCCAATGGGAGTCAATCAGGCTATTGAGATCGGGTCCAAATATGCTGAAGCGCTCTGGTCGACGCGCAGCGCTCTAAGTCACCTTACGGTGGCGGCGGCAGCTAAGAGAGATCGAGTTGCGTCGGAGCGGACCAATACCGGTCAACGAGATAAGCGTGAATTTGTTCGCGTATTTGTCGAGTTTTGGGCTTCCGTAACCGGCGAGCGACCGCCAACAGGTGAGGACAGTGAGTTCCTCAGATTACTTCGCGCTGCCTGGGAAGATGCGGGGCAGGCCGCGAGTTGGGAGCAAGGCTCGGACATTGTCTATGAGAGCTTTCAAAGTCCCTTGAGAGAAATCGTAAAGTCCATGGGCGACGACGAGGTAACTAAGCTTCGGGACCGTCTGCCTTCTTGGCGGTAGCTGTTAGACCCCCCTCTCAACAATCTTAGGGTCTGACGGTGCGGAGTCTTCGCCATCGATGCACTTTGATACGCACTGATTTGCGTTTCAAAGGAGCAATATCATGGACATTGGAATGCCGGAACAGCGCACCAGCCTCGATCTCTCTCGACGTGGTGCTTTTTCCCTGGATGAGTTCGCTGAATGGTCGGGAATCTGCAAAACGGCTGTGCGACGCGAAATTAAGGAAGGTCGGCTGACCGCTCGCCAGATCACACGGCGCCGAGTCATCATCCTCGCCAATGACGCTCATGCGTTCATGAGCGCGCTGCCGGTCGCCAAGCTGGCCGCCTGATCTCCCCGCAATCCTCAAGCTCAAAAAGAAAAAGCCCCGCGTCGAGCTTGGGGCAACGAGCGGGGCAAAAGGAATATTCTGGTATGACCCCTATACTCTCCACTCCACACGCTTTCAAGACCGATCAGCACCCTCCGTTGCGGGTGCGCTGGATCTGCTGCCGGGCTCGCGTCTCCCGCCATCATGCGGCGGCCATCGACGCGCTTCTCTTTTCGGAGGCGCGCTAATGGGGAAGAAGGCCAACACCCTTGTCATTCGCGCCCGCATCTTGCCTGACGGCCTTGCGTTCACCGTCAAGGGAAGGGACGCCTGGGCGCTTCAGCAGCTCCACCTTGCCGGCGCGACGGGCTGCACACCGATCGACACGCCCGGCCCGCGCTGGTCCGGTTACGTCCACAAGCTGCGCGGCAAGGGCCTGAACATCGAGACCGTGACGGAAAATCACAGTGGCCAGTTCGCCGGCCATCACGCGCGTTACGTCTTGCGCTCGAACGTCTCCCTGACGGTCGAATGCGAGGACGAGCAGAGGGAGGCGGCCTAATGGGTGCGCTACGTCTCTATGTCAAATGTCGACGTGCTGGCGCTCGCGGCCTTCTCTTCGACGGCTATATGAACCGGCCTGCCCCTGATGGCTGGCGGATCATCACCGGCAGCACCGAGCCCTTGCTGTCAGCCGCGCGTGTGCTCGACAGCCAAGGCATTGGCGGCCGGCTCGAGATGTGGAGCGACGATGGCACGGTGCCGCGCCTTTCTGGTGACATCGGTCGGCTCGCGAAATTGACTGTATCGGATGGGGGGCATTGCCCCCTTTCCTTTAGGCGCTGGCGCGGGCCTGTGGAGGGCGTCGAATTGTCAACGCCCGAAGCGCTTGAGCGCATCAAATTCGAAGTTTCGTCCATGGTGCTTACTGGTGAGGTGGCGGCATGAGCAGGAAGCTAAACCGCCGTACGGGCCGTTCGGATGGCGTCTCGCGCTTCGCCGCCCTGCCGCATTGGATGATGGACACGCTGGCATGGCGCACCATGAACCCCGTTCCCCGCGCCGTCTTCATCGAAGTTGTCCGCCGCTACAATGGCAGCAACAATGGCCGCATATCGTTGTCGGCGCGTGAAGTTGCCAAGCTGGTGAATATCGGCAGGGCGACGGCGGCCGACGCTCTCAAGGAACTGGTGGCGCGCGGCTTCATCCAGGTCGCGGCGCCGGGCGGTTTCGGTCAGAAAGTCAGCGAGGATGGTCCGGCCGGCCGCGCCACGCGCTGGCGTCTCACTGAGCACAAATGCGACATGACTGGCGCGCTGCCCACGAAAGATTTCACCCGCTGGGAGGGCGAGCCGCAGGCGAAGAGAGCGCACCGGAAAAACAAAACGCGGTCCGCCCCCAGGGCCATAGGTGGCTCTCAGGGCGGACATAGTGGCCTCCAGGGCGGACGCACCCCCTTCGAAAAGGCCGAAAGTGGCCCTCAGGGCGGACGCTCGGAGCCGAAAACGGTCTCTGAGTGGCTCTCAGGGCGGACAGTATATAAGTTACCAGGTGGGGAGCCTCCATCCACCGCGCCGGCAGAGGGCGAGCGGAGCGCGCCACCACATGGCGCCGTAGCGAGCTCGCCCGTGGTCGTTGACTTCAAAAATCGCCGCCCTTCTGTCCCTCCGAACGGGAGACCGGCGGCATGATGACCTCACAAAAAATTTCGCCCCTCGCAACAACACATTCGGGTCCCGAATTTCTTAAGTCCAGAATAGAGGGCTCACGCCATGGCCGATGAAGCGATGGAAAATCCGTCCGACGCTGCGAACGTTGACCCCGGATACAATCACTTTCTGGCACATGCTCATGGCCTGCAGGTTATCCAGAACTGGATAAACGCGCCCATTGATGCCGAGCGCAAACGGGTGCTCGCGGACGCATTGTATCAGGGGCGCGCCGATCTGCTCGCTACTCAGCCTGGCAATGCCTTGGACTGTCTCATCACTCTGTTTTTTGCACTCGAGGCCGCGAGCGCAATAGCCGACCTTCCAGAAAGCGCCTTGACGAAAGACCGCATTCAGCACCTCACGACTGAAATTAAAAACGGCATCACTCAGGCTCACAACTTTCTCGCACCTCATGCTGGCTTCGCTTGGGAGGAATTGGGCCTGACTTTGGAAGGTGCGACGTGGAACTAGACGACATCAAGCAACGGAGATTTCAACATGGGATATAAATTGGTAGCTTTGCCGGGCCAAAGCCCGGCACATCCGTTTTCGGATTTGATCCCTCAGAGAGGCGGCAAAGGTGACCTGTTGCCGATCGGATCGGGCAGGCCAAAAGGGCCCTTTCGTCTCGTGTCGCCACCGCCACAGCCTAAGGCTGGCAAGGTGATCGAGGTTCAGGCGCCCGATGGCAGTATCGTGGAATTTCCTGCGGACACTTCTGACGACACGATGAAGAGCGTCATGCGGCGGTACTATCCTCAGACTGGCGGCGCCACGCCCGACATTCCCAAAATCAAACGCAACGTTCAGCGCATGATTGATCAGAACGCACCCGAAAGCGACATTGACGCCTACGTGGCGTCTGAAGGGGTGACGGCCGAGCAGCTGCGGGCGCAAAGAGGGCCGTGGGAAAAGTACCAGGCCAATCCATTTGCTGATTTGATCCCTCAAAATCAGCAATCTGGATCGCGCGCGACACTGCCCCCTGGCTTCGTGCTCGATGAGGAACCGAGCGGCGGCGGCGCCCCGGGCTCGCGGGGACGAGGACGCACCATCACTATTCAGGGCCGGCCCGTCACTGTAAGCGACAATTTCTTTCAGCTCTCGCCCCAAGAGCAGGACGCGACCGTTGAAGAAATGGCGTCCGAACTCGGCATGACGCCTACGCAACGGGGCGGCTCAAGTGCTTCGCTGCCACCTGGCTTTGTGTTGGATGAAGAGCCGGCGGACGGGCTTAGCGCCGCTGTGTCGCAAATTCGGGCGAAATATCCCCAGTACAGCGACATGAACGACGAGCAGCTTCTGCAGGGCATCCATCGGAAACATTATTCGGATATGCCCTACGACGATTTCAAATCCCGACTGGCCGGCCAGTTCGGTGGGCAGGGCCATTCCCTCGACCAGCGTAAAGCCCTGGCTCTCGCTGGCGCTCGTCAACGCATGGCTGAGCAGGGGCAGAGAGGACCTTGGGAAAAATATCAGAACAGCGGCGTTAGTGAGCGCGACGGTGCCGGCGGGATAATGGAGGTCCAACTGCCAGACGGCAGAATAATCGAGGTTCAAACAACAGACAGGGCCGTGGCAGCCCAGGCCGCACAGATCTTCATGGATCGGGAGCGCGGCGCGATGAACCTTGGCGACTATGCCGAGGATGCGGTCAAGAGCCTGGGCGTTGGCGCAGTTCGGGGTGCGACCCAGATTGCGGGCATGCCGGGCGATGCCGCGCAGTTCGGTGACTGGTTGGGCGAGAGGGCGGCCGACGCACTCGGCCTTACGCCTCAGCGAGAGTGGATCAAAGAGCACTTCACTTTCGGTGAAAAGCCGAAGACGTCGCCGGAGATGTGGGAAGACGCCAAAGAGCTTTTCCGTCCGGCGCCAACCATCACCGATCTCGTCACCGGGGAAAAGCCCGCGTCCGCCCTTGATCGTCAGCCAAAGAGCACACTTGGCGAATACTCCAACACGGCTGGCGAGTATCTTGCTGGTTCGTTCGGTCCCGGCGGTCCGTTGCGGAAGGCAGCCATGACAGTCGTGCCGGCCTTCCTAAGCGAAACGGCCGGGCAAGTCACAAAGGGAACTGAGGCTGAGCCCTGGGCGCGGGCTGGAGCCGGCCTCTTTGGCGGCATTGTCGCCGCTGGACGTAGCGGGAATGTGGCTAAGCTCGCAGCTCAAGGCGCGCCGACGCGCCAGGCGGTAAAGGCTCAGGCCGATATGCTCTATGACAGGCTTCGCTCTGCCGGTATCACTTACGATGCCAACAGCTACGAGATGATGGCCCGCAACCTCGCGAGCAATCTTCGTCAAGCTGGCTTTAGGGGGCGGACCGCGAAGGAGGCGGCCGACACACTGGATTATGTGTTTGAACAGGTAGGGACGTCGCCCGATTTCGGTGACTTCACCGCGATCCGCGAGAATGCAAGCCAGCTCCTGAGAAGCGCAGATGTGCGTGAGCGCAAATTCGGCGGCATGATTGTCGACGCCCTGGACAACTTTGCCACTCGCTCGCCGCTCATCACAAATGGCAGCGTGCCGGCAAATCAGGTCGCGCCATTGATGAGGGAAGCGCGCGCCACGGCTCAACGCAATATCAAGGCGCGCACCGTGGAGGAGGCAATCGAGCGGGCCAGAAACGCCGCCTCAGGTTTCGAGAACGGCTTGCGCGTCGAGTTCCGCAAAATTCTGAACAATCCGAAGGCACGAGCGGGCTTCACGCAAGTGGAGTTGGATGCCTTCAAGGATATAGTCCGAGGGACTTCTACGCAGAACCTTGCGGCTCAATTCGGGCGCCTTGGCATTGGCATCGGCACAAAGACAGCAAAGGGAGCGTTCTTGCCTGCCATCGCAGGCGGCGGCGCCGGCCTAGCCGTCGATCCCTTCGTGGGCGCGGGGACAGTTGCGATTGCATCCGGCGTGAAATATGCCGCCGCGAAGAATGCCGAGAAGGTGGCTGATCGGACAACGAAACTGGTGCTTGCTGGCAAACAAGCGCAACAGTCCGCACTGCAGACAAAGAGAGCGGAGCAAGTGAAGGTGATGCTTCGTCGCGCCCTGGCGCTGGATCAGGCCGTCAATCAAACGGGGAAAGGCGATTTCGGCTCGAGCCCAATTCCAAACGGAAAGCGAACGCCGATGGAAATGAATTTGTTCGGTGCCACGCGCGGGCCAGGCAAACCTTATATCGACGCCAACGGCAAGATGGTCTTCCCCTAAATGGATCAGCTAGCATTTGTCCATTTCGAGCATACTGCGCAGTTCAGCCTTGACCGCTTCTGGATTGCTATGACCAGGAACAACCTGAGGCATTGTGAAGGCTTCATCACTCCTCGTGGCAACAGGGAGGGTTTGCGTCCTTTTGCGCGAGCCATATCTGTACCAGTCCAGAAGCTTGACGGGGGGCACGGTCAAGAGCCACGCGGCGCCGATGGCAACAATTCCAGTGACATACCCATTGCCATTGGGCGTCCATTTCCAGAGCAGTTCAGCGCCGATCACCGCGAGAATGATTGTCGTCTGAATGGCCCGCATAAGCCAGCCTTCACCGAGGCCAATCACGACATAGAGGGCCGCATACACGCCAATGGTGAAAGCCCATTGCCAGGGTTCAGCCGGCATCATCTCGGCGCTTTGCCTCCAGGAGACAGGAATGCCAAATAACACTCGCTCATCGGTCGTGAAGCTACGCCGGAAACAGGCTCCTGCGCAACAGCAGGCTCCTAGCCCTGTTCCACCGGAAATGCTGCCTCGCATCGGGTATCAGCTGAAAGACGGCAAAGGCCATTTGGACCTGCACCACGACGGTGACGAGGCCAGCGCCATTGCCCTTTTTACGAAGGGCCTGGCGATGCCGGATCGCGGCATGGTGCTGGGCTATCTGGGCATGGTCGCCGGCTATGCCATCAATGACGGAAAGATTGACGAGGACCGGGTCAATTTCATCGTTCAATTCGTTGCCGCGATGAAGCCAAAGGATCCGGCAGAAACAATGATGCTGACCCAAATGGCGGCAGTCCAATACTTGACCATGATGTTCGCGTCCCGGCTGGGAAGAGCGAGCGAACTGCGTTCCTGCGATTTCTACGACCGCACCGTAAACAAGCTCGCCCGCACCTATGCCGCTCAGATGCAGACGCTGAAGCAATACCGGAGCGACGGAAAACAGAAAATCGTCGTCAAGCATGTGACCGTGAACGAGGGCGGCCAGGCCATCGTGGGCGACGTGACCCACGGCGGAGGGGCGGGGGGCGCATCGGAAGAAGGCGAGGCAACCGCATGAACAAGCCCCTGCCGATGCATCTTAGCCCGCGTTGCCGGGCGACCTCTAAGCGCACCGCGAAGCCCTGCCGCGCGCCGGCCGTGACAGGCTGGAAGGTCTGCCGCTTCCATGGTGCTCGCGGTGGCGCGCCTCGCGGCCCTGCCAATGGCGCCTACAGCAGCGGCCTCCACACCAAGGAGGCCATAGCCGGCCGGAAGCACGTTGCCGCCCTGATCAAGAGCGCCACCAAACTCACGGAGGCCATGGGCGAGGGCGAGCCGGTCGCTGTCAGCCGGGTCCTGATGGAGGACGCCCTATGAGCGCTCAGAAGCCAAAGCCCGAGCAGGGCGCCCACGCTGTTAATACAGCGCAAGAACAGCGCGGCACCCCATTCAAGCCAGGCCAGAGCGGTAACCCGAAGGGCCGGCCGAAGGGCGCTAGGAGCAAGCTCGGGGAGGCATTCCTTGACGACCTCCTGCAGGCGTGGGAGCGCGATGGCGCCGCCGCCATTCAGCGCGTCATAGAGACGAAGCCGGCCGCCTTCCTGAAGGTGGTGGCGGACATTCTGCCCAAGGAGCTGAAGGTTGAGCGCGACCCCCTGGAGGACCTGACCGACGAGCAGTTGCTTGCGAAGGTTGAGCTTTTGGACCGCCAGGCCGCGCCCGTTCTTGCGAGGTGTCGCGCTGGAAGGGCCAATTGAGCCTCTTGCGACCAGTACATGCGCGTGAGGACCGGACAAGTCAGTCCTGAGAATTGGTGGCTTTTCAATTGGTTGCCCATGTTTAACGGTGGAGCGGCCTGCAGTCATCTCGCGAAGCCGCCGACCCCGCCCCCGCTGTCGAAATCGGCCGGGAGGAGGTTCCCGCGAAAGCCGGTCCAGATCAGTAGCTTAGCCCCTCAGAACAGAGGGCAGCGGCGCCAGGAAGTGACAGGAAATGACAGGACTTCAGCACCGCCCCCCCCCCCAGAGTTTTCGGAGCAGTACGCGCGCGTAAGCCAGCGCTTTTTGTCAGTCCAGCATTGGGGGCAATCTCGACGCAGATCGCCAGCCGCACCGCTTTTCTGCACCCCGGTGAAGGGGGCAAAAGGTGCCCATCTAAAAAACGCCTCTAGAACGGCCGATCTTGTCGGGGGCTATCTGGGTGGCCAAAATCTCTAAATCGCCGTCCTTGTTCTACCGTTACAGCGGGAAACGGCATTCCAGAGGGCCCCCAAGGTAGGGGGCGACTCCAGCTATTCGTGAATCTGAAAAGAGGGAGGCGCGAACCGTCAGACGTCAGACGTTTGAGCCAGCCTTGCGGGCGGCGGCAATCTTCGGATGGAGCTGACGGCCATGGGACTTCGCGGCTTCACGCGCCTGCGTAATCGCCTCTGTTTTCCGCTGCTTGAGCAAGCTCATCTCCGAGTCGCTGTAAAGCGCCGGCTGATCCTCCGCGCGCGCAATTTTTGTCGAACCAGTGAACAAGCCGAAGTCCCTCAGCCTCTGTAAGAGCGTCGATTTCATGGCCTATTTCCTGCTTCCAAAAGCCGTCAATATCAGGCCCGTAGTGTTTTCTTATCATCCCGAGTGTGGCCTGTCCAATCGGGAACTTGACGTGATTGCCTTTACCATGAGCTAGGCAGGTGACGGCAACCACCCTTCCACCATGCTCAACGATATAACTGCGAAGTGCGGCAAAAGTGCCACACATGCTGCATACATCGTCGGTTAGTATATAGGCGCAGTCAGTGTGAACAGGGCCTGAAAATCGAGGCTGCCACAGAAACCTTTGAATAGTCTTAAGTTTTGTCCTCCCCGGACGGGCGGCTAGGTAGATCTCATCGTCAATGGCGCATCCCAGGCTGTCAGCTAGCTGGGCGTCGTAAGCTATTGGAATTGCGTTGCGAATGGGGTCGCTCGCCGTAACTGGCCCGTCGCCAGAGTCAAACTCAGGATGAGGGCTGAGAATACGGCATGGCAGGTTTGCTGCGACCATGGCATCCGCAATCCGGTCAATGACTTCCTCTCGCCACATTGCCGCGACCAGGGCGGCAGCGCCTGACATGTCGAAGGCAGTCTTTGCCTTCTGGTACTTGGGGTGTCCGCAAAGGTCATCGAGCGATCCATGTACGA
This sequence comes from Taklimakanibacter albus, assembly GCF_016595235.1. Lineage (GTDB taxonomy): Bacteria > Pseudomonadota > Alphaproteobacteria > Rhizobiales > Aestuariivirgaceae > Taklimakanibacter > Taklimakanibacter albus. The sequence goes on from NZ_JAENHL010000006.1 coordinate 797,140, forward strand.
AAATCCCCTCTGGATCGTGCCGCCGCCAAGGGGCACGGTAATGAGGTCCGACTTTGGCAGGTGGCAGGCCGGTCATGACGAATCGTTTCAGAGGGCGGGTTACGCTTAGAGAGATTCTTACCGAACCCTTGGGTCAAAAGCCAAACTTTTGGCCAAGCGAAAATCCCCTCATCTATCCTACAGCGCCACCGGGCCTTCACTTCGACCTCTTATTGAGTACAGTGACGGCGGCGGGGACGGCATGCGTTTAATCGTTCTGATTTTAGTGTTGCTCTTTCAGGGCGTTGGCTCTGCGATAGCCTTTTGCTCGAAACCATCTGCGCCCTATTGCGCCGAGCGATACGACGCTTTCGCGGACGAATACGAGTTTCGTTCCTGCAGGTCGGAGATGGATAGCTACCGATCTGAAATAGAAGACTTCACCAATTGCAACAATCGTGAAGCGCAAGAAGCAATAGACAAGGCCCGCCGCGAAAACGAAGAGGCGCTGAACGAATACAACGAGGCCGTCAGCAGCTTCAATAATCGCGCAGGGCGGTAGTCTCTGCTTGTCTTGGCGGATGGGCTGTGGCGGTCTCCGACTTACGTTCGAAGGGGAGATTTAAGAACCTCAATCCATGCCCGCAGCTCCGCAAGCATGACTGCATCGGCCGAGCCGTCAGGAGGGGCAGCCGGCGACTTGCTTTCCGATCCGGCCGGCCGAGTTACCGTTTTCCTTACTTCCTGATCCATTGCGCCCCATACCATTCGAGGGACTGGGCGAAAATGAGACCAATTTCCAGGCAAGTTACCAGAAGTCTAATCCTTATTTTCCTGGAGCGACTTGTCGTGAGTTGCCGGCAACCACCTTTTCGATGAGATCAGAAATGCCAGCTCAGGCCGGCGCGGACAGCGTGGAACGTGTTCTCGAATTTTAGCTTCTCGATAGCCCCATTATCGAAGAAATCGACATCGGTATCGCCGAGATCGGTATAGCGATATTCAAGGCGCGCACTCAGATCGTCCGTGAGGGCATATTCGACGCCTCCGCCGATGGTCCAGCCCCATTCCGTGTCATTATTGCTCGCATCTTCAGAATTGAGAGCATTGGGGAGAGAACCCTCGACTTCGACGCCGCCGACAGCAAGACCGCCCGTCGCGTAAATGAGAGCACGATCGAAGGCGAAGCCAGCGCGAAGCCTGAGTGACCCCAGCCAGTCAATCTCCTGGCTTGCCTCGCCGATCTTGAAATCGTTCGCGCCCACGATGTCGGTGTCGCCATCCAGATCGGCGTATTCGATGTCGCCTTCGACGCCGAGCACCAGGCTGTCCATCTGCCAATTGTAGCCGGCATGCAAACCGCCGATGAAGCCGTCCATGTCGATGGAACCGTCACGTTCGGGAAACACGCCCACGGCCTGCCGACCGACATCGATCTCGCTGGTATCGAGTTGCGTCGCCTTTACATCATTCTCGCCCCAGCCGTAGCCGGCCTGCAGGCCGACATAGGGCCCCGTCCAGTCATAGGCGGTCGGCTCCATGACATCGGCGCTCTGGGCAGCCGAAGACGCGAACAGAATAGCGGCACTCGCAAGAAGCAGCTTTTTCACTTTGTCCCCCAAGTCGGGCGAAGGAATCTTAGCCCACGATTTTGAGTATCGGTGAGCGTGCCATAAAGTCAACGACACCGGCTCAAATGTTGGAAGGTGTGGCTGAATAGTCACATCCCGATTCGGTTGCGCCGAGTTCTTCTTCAGCCTCACCCCGGCGCTGCCCCCGTTCTCGGGGATGAAGTCAACGCCAGCGCCTAGCCTTCCCGGAATCGCACGCCTGCCGGCCCTGGCCTACGTTTACGATGATAGGCCATCAATTGTTAGTTGTAGCAATTCCCCTAGATCGTCAATTGCGCCGATTCGAGCAAAATCATAAGCCTTCTTCAGGTGCCCCTCCGAGATTGATAGATGCACCGCGGCGTCAAAGTACTGAAGGTTTAGCGCTTTCAAGGAGTCCAGCAGGTCGTTCTGTTGTTCCGAATTAAGGTGCGGACACTTGATGATTAGGTTTTGAAAAGTAACCGATAGCTTTGTTATCTCGGATTGCCCGATGTACGTGGCCCTTACTTGGTAGTTCAGCTTTCGAGAAGGCTGGATGTTGTGCATTGGGTCCAAGAGGACCACATTGAAAACTTGGTCCTCATCAAAAAAGCCAACGACGCGGCCTCTCGCCCTCGATACTGAAAACTGCAGAAACTCGACATCTTCACTTAAGGCGTCGGTGACCCAATTGATTTCAGCTCTAGAAATTGGGATGTTCTTTGCCGCCCAATCAATGTGATGACATCTCAATCCCCTACCATATGCGCCCGATAGGGCATCATCGACGTAGAGGTTTGAGACTTCACTCAGCCGTTCTAAAAGCGACACGAACCAAGGCTTGTCACACTGATCAACGCCGAAATAGCTAATCTGACGCCAATGACGAAATGAAAATCGCCATTTGATTTTTGGAGGCACAAATCCGGGATTGGGGCGAGGAGACTTGGCCGGGACCGAGTGATCAAGGACAGGTCTAGGCGACGGCCTGTTGGCGGGCGGCATAGTATTGACGCATTGTATCGTTGCTGATTGTTTTCTCGCTACGTGCGCCGGGCGCCACGCCTTCCCTCGCTTCGATCCAGGGTAGTTCTCTGTGAGTCATCTCTTCGAGTTGATCACCGGAAAGGGGGCCATAAACCTCGAGGATTGAATCAATGTGCGCTCTGTCGGCGTCGGCCAAAGCACGTGGATCGAAACCGCCTCGAACGTCTGCCATCGAAACGGGCGAATACATGTATTTGGTGCTATTGAAACGGTCGTAGATTGCTCGGCTGACTGGGCCATGAACCCATGCCTGAAAATGATTGTTAGGAAACAGCGCGCCCCGCCCGAAAGCGAGACTCCAAGCTTGGCAATAGTACAACAGCTTGTGGAGCTTCAGCGCGTTGAGAAAGGCGCCGTCCTCCGTCAGCTTTATGATTATGTAGTCGCAGGCGTCATTAATGTTCATGGCCAAACCTCGGATAAAGCGATTAGCACACCGCGATTCGTGGGTCACTAACAGAACAGTACAGCATATACCCGCCTAGGGCTCACGAAACCGGACGCCTGCCGGCCCGCCATTCTCTGGCACGAAGACCACGCCGCGCGCTTCCAGCGCCTTTGCATCTGAGGATAGACCCGATTGGCGCCGGGAAGAGAATCTCCATGCGGGTACACTAACTACCCCAAAGGCATCCCGCTAGCCCAACCCAGCCTCTTGATGGGAGAGGGGGGCCTTTCCCCGTAGGGCGGACCTCTCGTCCGCCCAATGCTCGCTGCAACTCATTGAGATTCCACACCCGTGGGCCCAAGAATTTCGGCTCATCCCCTCATCCATCCCATCGGCGCCACCAGCCTGCACCTTCACTAACAGCGGTGACGACCGAGTGAGGAACCATCTGAGAGCGAGCGCGTTATCGAGCCGCCCAGCCCCTAACTGGTGCAACTGCCCATACTCAAACCCGCCCGCGTGGCGGGTTTGTTTTTCGCTGAGGAGGATAGTCCCCTTCTTCAGCCCCACCGACCTCCCATTTGGGTGGAGACATGCCGGCTAGGCGATGCCAACGTGCGATACGATTCGGATAGCCGCTCAGGGGGCTCAGCGATGAAGAAGCTTGTAGTCGCCCTATTGATGACGCTGGCCCCTGCGACCGCGATGGCGGAATCTCGCTTCATTGATACGAAGTACTGGGGGCTGAACATCCGGCTCGGCATAGCCGTCATGAACAACGTCACAGAAGAAAAGTGTAATCGCGCGGATTGGGATAAATTTCTAGGCAAGGCTCGCCAAATGGCGAGCACAATGAAGCCGACCAAGGCCACCATGGAGAAGATGCGCAAAGATGGGCTCGATCCTACAAAGCCCGGCGCGTTTCTGTCTTTCGAATTTGGCGTTGCTTGCTTCAAGGATGGCGCTCTGGGTATAAAATTCCCGCTCAACGGCAAGGCGAAGCATGTCTACCTTCATAGGGCGGGGCGGGGCTGGTACAGGACGCCGTAGAAGGTCGACCCGACTTTCCTGACGAGTACACGGAGTAAAGAAAGGTGTCTTCTAGAACATCATCAACTGCGGCAATCATTGCGGCTCTGTCTCTTCTTGCCGCTGGAATTTTCCCGGCAAAGGCTGGGCCGGCCGAAGAGCTCGACAATCTTCTTGCCGAAATCGAGGCGTCCGTCATCGCAGGCCAGCACACCCTGTTCGGGGTGAGAAATGGCGAGTATTTTGTAACCAACTTTGATGTAGCGACACTCGATCTCGATGCGGAGCAGGAGAAGCTGCGACTGAAATATCCGTCGTCTAAAACGAAGGCAAAGTGCAACTATGAAGATTTGGGAATGGAGAGCGATTACGCCGGAAATTCATCGATAAGCTTGATCTATGAAGTTTACGAAACCTCAGCCGCCGGCCACGAAATGTACACCAGATTAGCCGACACGAAACAAGCGTTGGGGGTTGTCGGTCGTGTGTGGGACTTTAAGAGCGGCGACAGGGAATACTGCAACCGCAAGGCCTTCCGTATTTTCTTCAAGAATGGGAAGGCGTTGAACATCAATTATACCGACGTTTCCTTTTAACTCCGCGTGGCTGAGTGGAGGAACCTTTTCTCCCGCCGGGCTGTTGGTCGCGCTGGGCCCCCCCCGAGATCGAGCCTAGAGGAGGCCTTTAATGGCGGATGCCTGGTATATTCGAGCCAACGGTGGAGAACGCGGCCCTATGAGCGCGGAAGCGGTGCGCGTGGCGCTCGCGCTAAATGAGATAATGCCGGCTGATTGGGCCTGGAGAGAAGGACTTGACGATTGGGTCCTGATTGCTTTCGAGCCCGCATTTGCCAAGGGTCGGCATCACTGAACGTTGATGCGCTGCCAGCCGCGCTGCTTTTCAGTCCGAAACGGGGCCGTTTCCTAACACAGGATTGTAGGGCTGGCGCGGCGGACCTATTGCCCCCTTGGCGGGTCCTCCGCTCGCCTATAGGCTGCTTCAGCCTTTGGACGCCCTCCGAAGGTCAGCGGCCCGTCTGCCCTCCTGTCGCCGCAGAAAGCCGGCGCCGCGCCCATGCAACCGAGCGCTGCTAGTCAAAAGCGCCAAACTGCCCAGCTCCTGATAGGTGCAACTGCCCATACTAAACCCGCCTGCAATGGCGGGTTTGTTTTTGCCGAATGCAGCATAGCGGCTCTCGCCATGGTCGGCATCCTGGAACTGCCCGCGCCGATCAATTGGCCTACTCTCGGTGAAACCTAATCGCGCAAGAGGAACGCGGCAGGCGAGTCAGAGTTGGCGACAAGGACGGTTGTTTATAAAGGACATATACCCATGAGGAATAGACGTGATGCCCGTCGTGACTTTGATGAAGGTGACCATCCGCGCGATGCGCGCGGGCGCTTTGTTGATGACGACGAAGAGAACGGCAGTCGCTATGGCCGTAGTGCCTATGGCGAACGCGGATATGGCAGAGAAGGCTCTGGCGAGTACGGCTCAGCTCGCTACGGACTTGGCCGGCAGGATCGGGAACAGGAGCAATTCCGTGGTGGTGGCCTGACACGTGGCGGTGGCTGGGGCGAACGCAACTATGGCGGCTCGGAAGGCGGCTTCGGCTATCCCGAAGAGGGCGCACGCTCTTCGGGGCGCTGGGGTGGCCGGAGTGGGACCGGAGAGTACGAGGATTATCGCGGTGGCCCCGGCCGCGGATCTGGCTACCGGTACGGCCAAAACGCTCGCAATGGCGAAGGTGGGCGCGACGATGAGGAGGAGGGGCTTTCCGACTATCATCACTGGCGAGGTGAGCAGATCAAGAAGCTTGATTCCGACTATGACGAATGGCGGCAGGAGCGACGCAAGAAGTTCTCCGAGGAATTCGACAAGTGGCGGAGTTCGCGCTCTGGTGACGACCCACCCGGTCAAGCCCCAAAGAAGTAAGAGCGGAGAGATGAAAGGCCCGTGGTTTGCGCCACGGGCCTTTTGTTTGATTACTCAATCCAGGCTTCGGCGCAAACCCAGTTGTTCGGCTAGCTTCCCAAGACGAACCATGCCGCCATAAGCCCAATCGCGGCACCGACCAAGCCAAAGCCAAGGACATACCTCATCGTCCCTACCTTGATGGCCTGGCGCGCCTCAGTAGCGGTCTCAACGACTGGTTGGGTGGGGTGATCCGATGTCATTGGGGACGCCGGAAGTTCGGATTTCGCAGGGGGCTCGGATATTCTCATGCGATACGAACAACGATCTGCGCCCGAAAGTTCCCTTGCGCGGCGGGAGTAAGGGCGACGCTGCAGGAACATAGGGCCTGCTGAGCTGTTAGCTCCTCGAATTTCCCGGGAGATAATCATGAGCAAAGACGAGCGCCCAGAAGCACTAGCCCAATTTGCCGAGACCGCGAGGGTGGGAGAGCGGGAGGGAGTGAAGGGACTCACGGCAACGCGAGCCACTGAGCCCATTCCGACAGATCCAAAGGCGAAGCAAGACGCTGCCACGCGTGTGCTCGCGGAGGGTGCCACTGGTGAGGACCTCAACGCAGAGGAAGCGGTGGATGCCCTGCCAGATCGTATCCTCCTCAGCCAGGAGAAATCAAAAGAGTTGGAATCAGGCGGTGAAGAGATTGACCAAGCACCGGGACGCATGGCTTCTCCTGCGTCTTCTGAGGCGGTATCCGACAGTGCCGGGTCCAGTGAGTGGGGGGAGGCGATCCAGAACCCCGAAGCGCTCCAAGCTCTGATAAGCAAGGGCTTCTCACGCGAGGCGGCATTGGATCTCGTTGCCGAAATGGGCACTCCTTCGATGGGAGAGTCGCTTGTGGAATGGTCCGAACGTATTACGGGCGGACTTCCTACAAAGCAGCGCCGCAAGCAAATCCTTGCCGAACATCATGAGAAGGGGCTTCCGCCACCAGAACCGCCCCCCTTAGAGGCGGAGTGAGAAGAACTCAGTTCGCCCTGACGAGGCGGAAAACGCAGAAAGAGCCCTCTCCAAAAAATAAAACAAGTAGGTCCGTCCGACGAACGGGAGAAATCAGACACAAATCAGGAGGAGTCTCGCTGAAGTGCGCGGAAGGAACCGTGTCGCGCAACAAGGGTTGATAGCTCACAACGGCCCACTGGCTTGAGGCGGGCCTTAACATCAAGGTTGTCTTCAGGGCGGGTGGATAAAATGGTTTCCAATACGCGTAGCGCCAATTCAGCAGTTAGGACTGCTCGTCGTATCCAGAACAGTGTTGACAAGCGCGACAAAAAGCGAGGCGTCAAGAAAGCGTCAAAGCGAGGGGTTCAGACAGGTAAGCGCGCCTATCCCAATAAGATGCCGGCACAGCATCTCAATAAACCGGGTCTTGAGCGAGATCTAAAATACCCGCCACGCTTCGAAGCGCCAGGGTATGAGGGCTCAAACAAGCTTAGGAACATGGTCGCTCTTATCACCGGCGGAGATTCCGGAATCGGTCGTGCCGTCGCTGTCCTCTTCGCTCGCGAAGGCGCTGATGTGGCCATAGTTTATCTCGATGAACACGCCGACGCGGTCGCCACACAGGAAGCTGTGGAAAGCGAAGGACGACGCTGCGTTCTTTTGCCGGGCGACGTACGCCAATCCAAGTTTTGTGAAAAGGCTGTTGCGCAAACGGTTCGCGAATTGGGGAAGCTGGATGTATTGGTAAATAACGCGGCATTCCAAGAACATGAGTACGAGATCGAGAAACTCAGCGATGAGCACTTTGATCACACCATCCGAACCAACCTTCATGGCTATTTTTTCATGGCTCGGGCAGCGGTCCCTCACCTCAAGGCTGGAAATTCCATCGTCATGACGGGATCGGTGACGGGGATCAGAGGCAGCAAGCACCTGCTTGACTACTCGATGACGAAAGGGGGAATCCACGCCTTCGCCAGATCGCTTGCAGGCCAGCTAATAGGCCGGGGTATTCGCGTTAATGTGGTAGCGCCCGGCCCGGTCTGGACACCATTAAATCCAGCTGACAAGCCGGCTAAAGAAGTGCGTAAGTTCGGCTCGGACACCCCCATGAAGCGTGCGGCCCAGCCCGAAGAGATTGCACCGGCATTCGTTTTTCTCGCAGCGCCATCCTGTTCGAGCTACATAACGGGGGAAGTTTTGCCAATCATCGGGGGTTATTAGTGCGTGTGATGCTCCCAACGCACCTATAGCTCGGCTTCTGCTTGGTAGTAACCTGTCCGCGTCATAGCCAGAGCCAAGTCGAAAGCGACGACCGGACCTCTCTAGAGTGGGTCGTCAATGTCCGCGATCTATAAGCCTGATGAAATCAAATTGCTCACCGCGGTTCTTGACCGCGCATGCTTAGAGACTGGCGCGCATAACAGAATGGATAGAGCGGTTCTTGCTATGCGCATCCTCTATGCAGCCGGCAAGGGTGAGCGGGACCCCGAGCGACTGTTAGCGCTCACCATCGCAGCGTGAGTTGGAACGATCTGCAGGTTAAGCGCATTCTAGGAATGCTACAGCGGCCCGCCAGGAAACTGGTTCCAGACCCTCTTGGTGCGACTCTGGCAGGCCACCTGTGGACCATGGTGTAAGAGAACGCCCGGCTTCCGAAAGGATGGCCGGGCGATTTTATTGGGCATGGTTTCCGCTTTAGCACTTTTAGTGAAGGCGCCAATCACTAACGTTCACCGAAGAGCAGATTTGTGAAGGGGATAACTCCCGGTTAGGCGGATAACATAGGAGCCAAACAACTCCGCCAAGCGGTTGATTTTCCTCGCTGCGTGAACTGCTGATGCGTTTTTATCCCCACATTTATCCCATTACGGAACCGCTAGTAGCCCGGAGCCGCCTCGTCAGAGGCCTCGAATTAGCCTTAGCCGCTGTAGGCAGCAGGCATCCTCGGCGGAATGGACGCTCGCGACCGTGGAAGGTCCTGGGTTACAGCTCGGGCTTTCTGCGATTTGGAACCCTCTAAACGCTGCTCGGGATGTGCCTATCTGCTCTCAATCACCGGTCGTCTTTCTGATCGAGAATCTCGGCCTCCGCTAACAGCCGCGCCGCCAATTGCAACAATCCCTCCTTAGCCTCCTCTCCTGATGACAAAGCGAGGGTAACGGCCTGGCTTGCGGCTTCGCGTAATTCTTTGCTGGTAAGACGCCTCTGCATTTTAGCGCCAACTGACGCTGCACCAACATAGTTGCAAGCTGCGCGGAACGAAGCCGTTATCGCGAACTCTTCGGCGCACGGGGATTAAGTCGCCTGGTCCTTAGCCAACCCATCGTGAGCGCAATCAATGAGCTTCTGCAGATCGCGTTCGCCACCTTCCGCGCATTCAACAATCAGTGAACTGATGCGGGTCTTGATGACCATGTGTTCCTCGCTATCGGTGAGCTTCAGCGCGAAAATCACGCGCTCATTCGCCAGCAAGATTATCTGCATATCGTCGGGTGAAAAGTCTGAGATAGCCACAAAGCCACTCCCGTTTAATTCAGGCGGGAGTCTTAATGCTCTCAGTCGCCAATGCCTGAGGCCAATTTTGGCGATAAGGCACCATACGCCCTTCAGTCACTCGCAGGGGATTTCTTTTCAAAGTTCCCGTGCCGGAGTTCCGAGCGTCACGCCTTCTTCAGGCGCACACCAGCGCCGCCGCCGTTCTCGGGGATGAAAACTATGCCGGCCTCAACAAGGACGCGGTGAACCGCCTCGATGTTTGAGCCGCGCGCCGATGGAAACCCGTCCTCGGCCTCAATCCTCTTGACGGTTGATTCCGCCACGCCCGCGCGCTCCGCAAGCTCCTTGGCCGACCACTTCAAATAGCCGCGCGCCATCCGCACTTGAGCCCCAGAAATCATCTATTTGACCTATTTTATATCACAAGTGAACTATTTTAGTTGACAAATCATGCTATAGTGACCGATATTAGGTCACAAGAGATCGATTTTCAATCACCTAACCTGCGGAACTGGAAATCATGGTTACCCGCTCCTCTCCTCTCCCGCCTCTCTCCCCCGAAGAAGCCAAGGCCGAGCGCGCCCGCTATATCGCGGAATGGAATGCGGCGATGAACAGCGCCACCCCCGCAGAGCGCGAGCTTGAGGAGCTTTCCCGCAAAACCCGCCTGACCGCTTCCGAGCTGTCCCGCTTCAACGAGCTGTCGGCCCGCTCGATCAGGGCGGCCTGAGCCATGGAGGTGACGGCGTACATTCCGATTTTCGAGCAAGGCTACCGGGTGGCTGATCTCACCGTGCACATTGACCCGGCCTCGCACGCCCTCGCTTTCGAAGACAAGGACGGCAACCGCCGCCAGATGGCCCCGGCTCGCGCCCATGAAATCCTGACCGACATTCGGCTCTACGACCGCGACAAGTGGCGGGAGCTTGAACAGCATTCGCGGGCCGGATGCCCCGAGGAGCAGCCGCCCTAACAAGACGGGTGCGCCAGCCCGCTTCCACCACTTCCGAATTGCAACGCCTCTCACCAGGAGAACGACTATGCGCGTTTCTTCCAGCGCTCCAGCTATGTCCCGTCGATCGATCTTGCGCGGCATCGCCTTCGCCCTTGTCGGCGCTTCCGTGCCAGCCGCAGCCTTTGTCGGCCGCGAGATAGGACGGCCGAACGATGGCGAGCTTGTCGGCCGCTGCCAGCTCTGGAAGGACCAGGGCCGGAAGCTGAAGCGCATGGAGAAGCGCCTGAGGGTCTATGCGGCCGAGGCAAAGAGCCGTGCGCCTGCGCTTCCCTCTGAGTTCTATGAGCAGATCGACTACAATGGGTATTTCCCTGTCTTGCCGAGCAACGGCGCTTTCGTGAACGGCCCGTACTCCTGGAGCCGCGAAGAACTGACCCGCATGGCGAGCGGCGACCACCCGATGGAAGGCGCCGACGAGGGGAATGGTCCCTCATCGCCTGACTGTCAGGCAAATTGCCGGCGCCTCCTCAGGCGCCTCGCCAAGCACGAGCGCGCGGTAAAGCAGGCATGGCGCGAGCATGACCGTTTTGAGCGGCGATACATACGTGAGTGGCGTGACCATTGGCGGCTGTTCATGCAGGTCATCGGGACGCGCGCCGAAACGCTCGCGGGCGCGGCGGCTCAATTCGAGGTCATCGAGCGCGAAGACTTGCTGTCACCGTTCCGTAGCCACGCCGTGGCGCAAGCCCGCGTCGTCAGGCTCATGCGCAATGTCCGTCGCCTTGTCGCGGCTCAATCAGCGGAGGCGTGACATGCGTAAGCGCAAGCGGAGCTTCGCCCCGAAGCGGGCATTGATCAGCGCCGCCGAATATCACGCGATTGAGGAGGAGGTTGAGCGACTGATTGCTGTTCTCGACTTGCTGGCGCCGGACCCCGACATGGAGCCGTCGCTTGCTTGGACCGACTATGAAGCCGTGCTGAACGGCGACGAGAACAGGCCCGACAAAGTTTCCAACGGCGACGACCGGGAGCTGGACGAAGCCGACGCGGAGCCCTCGCTAGGTGCTCCCGAGGTTATTTTCATTGGTCCCAAGGGCGGCTCATCCGTCACGCTTCAGATCGTGCGCAAGCAGAGGCCCGAGCTTTATCGAGGCGAGCCGGAGCGCACCAGTGAGTTTTCGCAAAACGTGTGGGCTAGGGGCGGCGCGGATGACCGCGAAGTGCAGTGCGAGGACGAAGGCGCGCAATGCGACGACGAAGGAGTGCAGGCTTAATGATCAAGCGTATCAACTGGTACAATCAGGCGGTTTATGAGGTGTTTCGGCCGGAGCTTGATCGCCGCGCCCGCATGTCGCCGGTCATTTCTGACAACATGGCTCCCACGGTCAATGTGGGCGACTTCATCATAGCCGTTCCCGCAGATCGATATGAGGGCGAGGGGCTCTATATCGTAGACGGCAATCTTTACCGGGTACAGTCATCCGGGAGCGTGAAGCGCAGCGAGCTATGGCTTATGCGCGACAATCCCCTTTATACGCCACGCGACGTGGTGACCTATGAATGGTTCTGCGCTCATGTCCTTGGCTACGTGACGGGGATTGTGCGCATTATCGACCCGCGCTTTTTCGAGCATCGCGCGCGGGCATTGGAGGCGGAGGCATGAGCTATCCGCTTCTGAGAGAGGTCGACGCCAGCGCGCCATGGCAGAGCATTCAGCCGCACACATTGATGAGCGCGGCCGATGAAAGGTTGCTCGCTCTCTATCCCCGCTGGTTCGCCGCTATGGCCGCTTGGGATGACGACGAGGGCTCCATGCTGCCGAGCTTTGGCACCGGAAAGCCCGCGCGGCTTCGCGACATGGAGCGGATCATGCTGGCCGCCGAAGGCCATGGGCCCATAGGCGCCATCATCAAGCTTTGCATCCATCGGACGCGAATGCGCACTGACGGATGCAGCGCGGCAAGCGAAGCCATCACGCTCCTCGCTCGCTCGATGGGCATTGAGCCCTACGGCAAAGAGGTTTCGACATGAGCGACTTCACCGAAGCGCAGATCCGGGCGAGCCTGGACGGCACATTTACCAGTGTTGGCGGCCGGCGCGCCGCCGTGCCTCCCGATTTCTCCCCGAGCCATGAGCAACCTTTTGCCGCCGCCGGCCGCAACTGGATCACCGAAACCAAGGCGCGCGCCATCCTTGCCCACGTCAGGACCGGCGCCACGTATCAGGCAACCGCTCGCCTGTTCAAGGTCAGCCACAGCACCGTCAGCGACATTTCAAGAGGCAGGACATGGAAGTGCCTGCAGGAGGCAAGTTATGGTCAGTAAGCGTAAAGTGTTGAAGGCGGCCGGGGCCGCTGCCGTCAATGGCATGGTCCCGGCCGCAACTGTCATCGTGACCGTCAAAGCGGTGGAGGCCGAAGGGCTGCCACCAGTCGCGCGCATTCCGCTCCCGCCTGATCCGATCAAGGAATGCGAGCGCCTCGCGGGTGAGCTCGCCAGGGCCATGAACAACGTGCGCAATGGAAATTATCGGATCACCATTCGCCACAGCCTGGGGTACGTGCAGATTGAGGACCATGCATTCCGGGTCCAGGAGGAGGGCCCCCTTGTGGGCACCGAAGCCTATGAGGAATGGGAGCAGAAGCGCGCGCTTAAGCGCCTCCTAGCGAGGGCTTGAGCATGACCGACAGCCCGCTTTCCCGTCGCCTGTTCATCGCCAAGGCCGCGCCTCTCATCGCTGCCACCACAATGCCGGCCGTCATCGGCCAGGCCGCTCCCGTCGATCCTGTCGAACACATGCGCGCCATCATCCGCCACTTCGACGCCCTGGCGCCGGACGCAGGCCGCTTCATGGTCCAGATCGGTGGGACGCGGGAGACGGTCGGATATGCCGCCTATGCCAATGTCTCATCGTGGGTGACCGACACTCGCTTGCGTGGCGGCGGCTATTGGCGCGATGATGCCACGGAACTGTCCCGCCGCTCCTGCTCCTGACAGCCCTTGTCATCGAGCCGCGCAACGTCGATGGCGCGCGAGTTGCTAGCCAAGATAAGATCAGTGGCAAGGTTGTTGGGGGAGCTTACGGCGTGGGTATGGGGAAGGTGACGCTTGCCCCGGGCACAGCTTTGCACGCTCAGAGTTCTTTGGCGAGCTTCTCCCAAGCATTTATGCCAGCTTCGGTCACGGCAAGAGTACCGCCCTTATCGCCTTCGTACACAACGTCCAAGAAGCCGCGAGCCTCCAATTGATTCGCTGTCTGAAACCCGCAATTCTTTATATTATTCCAATGGACGGGCACGCCTGCTCCATGAGCAACAAGTTGAATCAGAACTCCGCGCTCTCGTTTGCCGAGAGGCTTGCTTGCTAACGATGCTAGCCACTGCTCGTCGGCCGCATCGGAAGCATCGCTTACGCTCGATGATTGCTTGGGATAAGGGCCAAAGTCAATTTCGTGATCTAACTCAGTTTGATTGTATGTGTCATTGACGATGACGCGAAACTTCCCCGTCTCATTTAGTTCAATCACCAGGCGAGCGCCCTCTCTCTGAGCCGCCTTTATCAACGTCGTGATTTCTTTCATCGTGAAGCGCGCTTTGCTCCTCACAGCGCTTGACTCTTCTTCGGCCGCTTATGCTTCTTGGCTGCCGCTCTGGCCAGAAGCAACGCCCGGGTAGCCTCGTAACTTGACCCCGCTTTTGGCGGTTTGACGTGATACCGAGGAGGCGTGTTTCGTGGCCGCCGTCTGAGGGCTTCTATCAATTCTTCCACGTCGTCTCGGGTGAACACCATTTGTCGCCCGATTTTCCGGAAGCAGCCAACAGCTCTGGCTCGCTCGGCCATCAATCGCCTCCCAGGCCGCGCGGTCGGAGGAAACATCTCTATGATTTCGTCAAGACTATAGAGGCGCGGAAGCGTTGCTGCGGGCGCTGTGGGACTAAGCACAGAGTTTATGCCATCAGGTGGTTCGTTGGTCATATCGAGCCCCCGCCAAGTCACGTCGAGAGGCGGCATACTGAGGCGCTGGCGCAACGGCAGCGCAAGCGCAAAACCAAAACGCTCCACAGCATTAGATGATTTAGGCTTGCGTCGGCGCCCGCTCGATCAACTCCGGCCAGTCGTTCCTAACGTTGCCTACCTTTTTGTCTACGGGCCACGCGGTCATGCGCGAGACAGGGAAGGGCTTTAGCAGCGCCTTCAGCTCATTGTCGTTGGTCGGCTCCTCGCCAAGCCATTTCGGCCAATCGTCCTCATCCAGGATGACCGGCATACGGTCGTGGATCGGCTCCATCAGCTCGTTCGGTCCCGTGGTGATGATGGTGCAGCTTTTCAGCCATTCACCATTCACCGGGTTTTTCCAGCTCTCCCAGAGGCCGGCAAGCGGCATGATCTGATGATTGCCCATGGCGATGGCGAACGGTTGTTTGTCGGCCACGCCAGCACGGCGCCATTCATAGAAGCCACCGACAAGCACCAGGCAGCGCCGGCCAGCCTTCCATGCACCGCGGAACGACGGCTTGCTGTCGACGGTATCAGAGCGCGCATTGAAGGTGCTGAAGCCGCCCTTCATGTCCTTCGACCAAGAGGGAATGAGCCCCCAGCGCATCGGCTCGACCGTGCGGACGCCATCCTTTGAAGTCATCGTCGGGATAGGCGTCGTGGGCGGCACATTGTACCGGCGCGGGATACGCCAGATCCAGTAATCGCCCGGCCGGCGCCGAGCCGGATTGAGCTTAGTTTCGCTGACTTCATTCGGGTCGAAGATCCGGCCGCACATAATAGGAAATCTCGCCTGTTGACTCTCCTCATCCTGCCAGAGCATCTTAGAACAAACAAGGAACATGCTGGAGAGCGTAATGCGTATGGAAACCCAGGCGTCGCCCGAATTCATCACGGCCGCGATATTCAACCGCCTCGAAGGACCGGGGGCCAACCCTGTGGGCACCTACGACGAGCTGGAAGCCGACGAAGCTCCACCGGAAGTATTGAAAGACTGGACCACCATCCAAGAAGCTGTTGAGCGACTTCCGGCCAATGCTGTGGCTGCGCTCAGCGACATTTTGCGGGAACTCGATAGGCGCCATGACCAAGGCCGCGTTGCTGGGTTAGTGAGGGCTGCTCGTATCGCTCATCAGCGCTTGCAGATGCAGGAGGGCAGGGACCTTCTCATAGAGGCCGGCATTAGGTCCGCCGATGACTTGGAACTGAGCGGCGCCGATGGTCAGGACATCTATGCGTGCCTGGCGCTTTTTCATGATTGGTCAGCCTCAGAGGAAGAGGTAGCCGCCGCTATGCGCCGGAACCAGCCGACAGTCTTCCGAAGCGAAATGTTCAAATGCCTGACTGCGTAGGAGGTCGCCATGAACCTGGATTATCGCCAAGCCATCAAGGATGAGCAGTTTCCGAAGCTAGGCCCCCCGAAGCCCGAGGACATTCTAAGCGCCGTCATGAATATCTATCAGTTTGAGCGCGGCCTTATGATTGAAGACGATGAGGCGTACAACGACCTCTTTGCTACCGCCACGAAGCTGTTCCGACAGCACGACGCAGACGCTAAAGACGCGAGCGACCTTGTGGACAGGATATTGGCCGACATGCCCGGCACGGCAACTCATCGAGATCCAGCAATCAGCGGGCGCCTGCTCAATTGACAGAAGATGGCACCGAGGTGGCCGACTGGGGTCAACATCGCCCGTGACGAGGTAACGCTCGCTCAGGTGCAGCAGTTCAATTTGAACATGGTCTTGGAGTGCGTGGGCTGCGGACACAAGCGGTTGATGGACGTCCATCAGCTACTGAAGACGTGGGCGCCCGAAACCACGATGAAGCAAATTGCATGTGCGGCACGGTGCAAGCACCGGAGTTGCCGAGGCATCTATCGGGCTGAAGTTCTGTTCCGCACTGGCGACTACAAAGACGATTGGTGGCCCAGGACACCAATGCATAGGAGATAATGGTGGGAAATGGAAAATGGACTCGCTGGGGTCGGGGAAGCTGCGAGGGCCACACGCTCGAAATCGGGCCGTTGATCAACTTTACGCTCGTGCGCGAGGGGGATGGAGAATTACGAGTTTATGTCGCTTCCGCTCATACTCGAAGGCTAGACATTTATCCTTCGCTAGAACAATGCAAGGCGGCCATAGAGGAGAGGCTCGAACGGGACATGCGGAGCACGTTGGAATATTGGGCGATCTATCAGGCGAACAAGGCGAAGGGCAGAAAGTGAGCGGCCATATTTAGTTCAAATCCGGGTCCGTCTCATTGGGCGAAACGTATCCCATATGAATGCACCAATCTTGGAAGGCGTTGCGCAGAGCCACTGACCGACTTTCAAATTTCGTCTCTTCCAGCATGTAGCGGTCAAGAGCGGCTAGGAACCGGTTTGGGAGAAAGGTGACCACCCATTCGCCGGCACTATTATTGTCGTTGGCTGCCATATTCGATCCTCTCGGTATGGGTAGATCGGCGCCGCTTCAAACAAAGTCGAATCACCATTTTTCACTAGTGACCGTGCCTTCCAATTCTTTTCCCGCGTCAAACCAAGGCAATCTGCCTTCAATGCCGTAATGATAGTAGGGAGGAAGTTCCTTGCTAAGTGAAACACACCCCAAGTGGATGCCGACTTCATCCGAACCATCATATGCCAGGCATATCGGTGAGCCACAGACGCCGCAAAAGGAACGGACCGCGACAGGAGAGGAACGATATTCGGTAGGATGTTCTTTGCCCCACAACACGGCGGTCTTCTTAACCCACCCCAATACCGCCGCAGGTGAGCCTGTCGCGCGCTGACACATGGTGCAGTGACAATAATGCACACGCGGCTTTTCGTTTATGCGGAATTGAATCCGGCCACAAAGGCATGCGGCGTCATATGAAGTTGGGGCGTGCACCCAATCTAAACCTAAATGCAGCTGCCGGAGTTCCAACCGATGACCTAAGGGCCAATAGAATTACTAAGTCGTCCGAGGTAAGTGGTTCAAGCCTTCTGGCTTTAAGTCAGTGGGTGCGGCTCGTCATTCATACATCGCCGTCCCATTGTCTGACGAGCCGCTACAATTGTCTCCCGATTTGCCGACAAGCGATTAGGGTCATCCCCAGCTAGTCAGAAGCTCATTCACCCCAACCAGTTCTATCTGCTGATCGAAGCGAGGGAGTATCCCTTCAATCGCTGCCTGGTGGCCGACTTTATTGGGACTTGCCACAGCTTCTTCCACTACAACGACGCGGTAACCGACGTCGATAGCAGAGAAGATCGACGCCAGGACGCAAACATCAGCCTCCACTCCTGAGAAAATCAAAGTCCTGGGATGGCGCGCGAGAAGCTCTAAGCGGAATTGTTCGCTGGCAAAAATCGAGAATACGTGCCGGTCGATTGTAATTGCCTCCGGGCTCAAGCGTGACAATTCAGATACGATTGCGAATAGACGGGGATCCAATCGCGTCATCTCGGGGCAGTGTGCATACAGCCGTTGCCATTGGCCCGCGACCTCTCCGGGCTCTCGGGGGCACAGGAACCGAGTAAAAATCGTTTGGCGCGGCTTCGCGGCTGTTATTTCTCTAGCGGCGGGGAGGGCAATTGCCACCGCATCAGAGGCCCACGGGGTATCAGTAGCAAACAGCTTCTGCATATCCACGCAAACGTGGACAGCACTCGGTTCTATCGGTCCAAACCTCAGGCCCCTTATATGTTCCATTTCCTTGGATCCGGCGTCGGCCGTTAAGCTATCTCAGGACGTGGAGGAGGCTCAAATGTTGGAACGCCCGAAGTATGGTGCTCGTCTAGCTCCTGTTTCCATTTCGTAAGCGCCCCTGGCCGTCCCAGCACCCTGTCTGCCCACTCGGAAATACTTTCGGTGCTCTGTGGGGTTCCCGCTTCCTTGATCAGCTCAATGGCTGCTTCGCGAGCTACCCCTTGGCCCACCAGATAATTCTGGGCGTCCATATCTGTGTTTAAAGCGCATTCTAGCGCCGCGGTGATTTCGCTTGTCATGCCACCTTGAACGGCGTGCTCGGGCTCAAGTTCCAGCTCGTCTCCGGCATCAATCATGCGTAAGGAACCAATTGGCCGCAGTGAGATTAGTGCTCCGTAGTCCCCTCATCTTTTTAGGAGTACCCACCATGGCATTGGATACACTCGGTGCATTGTTCGAAGACACGCTCCGCGACATGTATTATGCGGAAAAGAAGCTCACCAAAATTCTTCCCAAAATGGCCAAGAAGGCGACCAGTGAGGAACTGGCGGATGCCTTCACTTCTCATGCCGAAGAAACTGCCGAGCAGGCTGCTCGTATCGAGCAGGTCTTCAAGATGCTCGAGAAGACGCCTCGCGCCAAGAAATGCGAAGCCCTTGAAGGCCTTTCCGCTGAAGGCGACCACGTTATGGAAGAGGCGGACGATGACAGCGTGATGGACGCAGGTCTGATAGCTAGCGCTCAGGCCGTCGAGCACTATGAAATCGCTCGATATGGCACTCTCATCGCGTGGGCAAATGAACTGAACATGCCGGATGCTGCCACTCTGCTGACGGAAAGCCTTGAGGAAGAGAAGGCGGCTGACGAGAAGTTGAGTGGGTTGGCAGAAACTGCAAATCCCGCGGCGGCTCAAAAGGAAGCAGCCTGAAAAAGGCTCAACGAGGGAACTCAGCCTGCGGAACTTCGTTGATTGGAGCCATGTAAAGTATCTCCCCTGAAAACTCGCTCGCCAATCTGAAAAGGTTGGCGAGCCTTTTTTGCGCGACCTTGCCGCTCTGCAGAGACAGAGGAACTAGGTGGTGGGTATTTCAATTATTGACCACCCAGTTCCGCCAGAGGAGCAATGCCCATCATGTCTGCTCAACCCAAAACCTGTAGATCCAGCTGGTCAGATACGTTTGCCAGATTCGCCGGCAAGGTAGCGTGGGCGGCAGGGAGTCCCGTAACATTCGGCGTGGCATTGGTGGCTCTTGCTGCGTGGGCGGCTGCAGGGCCCTTCCTGGACTATTCGACCGGCTGGCAGCTTCTGGTGAACACGGGCACAACGATAACGACGTTCCTGATGGTTTTCGTTATTCAAAACAGTCAGAACCGTGATGGACTAGCGGCGCAGATCAAGCTCGATGAAATCATTCGCGCAGTATCTGGAGCGAAAAACTCCATGATTGATCTGGAGTGCCTGACAGATAAGGAACTGGCTGAGCTTCGGGTAAAGTTCGCCGCCATTGCGGTTGAAGCTCGTCAACATGAGGAAAAGGTGGAGAAGAGGGAGGACGAAGTAAATGGGAACTCTCGGTTCAAGAATAATGGCAAAACGCCGAAGCATCCCCTGCATGGTTCGACTGCTTGACGGAGGTAGTCACCGGAGCGCCCTGCAAAGCTTGAGGCCCTGAGTGGAGCGACGACCGGACATCAAGGCGCACTTTTGGGTCTTCACTCCTTCCGCACCCCTTTATAGGGTGGCGCTTCTCGGTCCTTTTTCTGGGCCATGAACTCTCCCGATCCTTTGTCACGTTTGGTCCAGTGCTCCTCCCCTTCGATCTTTGTTTTTAGCTGAGAGCGCTTTCGGACTGCACCCTTTCGGGCGTTGTCGCCAGGAGGTTTGTTCACTGCCATTGAGAAACTCCTTCTATCGCAGGTATCGCAGGGAAGTTGCGAGAGCCACAGATAGTTCCATTCATTTTCGACTTCCGAGGGCGGGGCACATCCCGCGAGGCGGCGACGAAGCTTGAGGGCGCCAGCAGCGGGAAGTAAATCGTTGTCCCGGAACATTTTTGCAGCGCCGGAATTATCCATTCGTTGCCAACCCCATTGGCAGCCCCAACTACTAAAACCCGCTTCGGCGGGTTTTTCTTTGATTTGTAACTTTCTATTTGCCCGCAAGAGGCGTTCGATATTCGCCGAGGCCATCGGCCAGATTTGGGCTGTTGTGCCCCCTTCGCACCACGACGGATGCGGTTCGCCGGCTAGGGACGGCAGATTTATAATGGCGGGCCGCATCCGCCCCATCATCATTGCAATTCATCGGGCGTCTCAGGCTCTCACGCGGCGCGGCCTTGCTCATATCCGTCTTCACCTCTTGACAGCGCTCTCGCACCGCGCAAGGAAAGTTCCCTCAACTGGAAACCGTCACCAATGCCACGCCTATTCTTCGATCCAGCGGGAATGCAGCAACTGAGCCACGTGTACGACCGGGCGAAGAAGGCGCTGGAGCAACATGGGGCGTTGACGTCGGTTGATCTCGACTTGGTGGCTGCAAGGCTTCTTCGGGCGGCGGCGGATGGCATTCACGACGAAGAAGCGCTGTTGAGGGCTGCTCTGGGCGGGAAGCTGGACCCTTCGGCGCGATAATCAGCACCAATGGCCGCTCACTTTTTACGGCGCTTTCGATCGCGCCGCGCCTTCTGGTTCGCCTCGCAGATTCCAGCGTGGATTAGATAGAGCTCAGCGACCAGGCCGTCAGATGAGGCCGCAAATGCCTTTGCCCGTTTTACTATTTCGTCAGAATGGTTCGCTTTTTTCCTTAAGCGTTTCGGCATGTACACTCCCCGCCCCGGCTTCTCCGCAACGCGGCGTGAGGGAAAAAGTTTCCGGAGGGAAGTCACAAAAGTGCCGTGGAACTTTCACTTGAACTCCTGGCCGGCAGTTGCCAGCATTCCCCGGTGGGTCTCTTTCGAATGGAGGTGTCAATGTCAGCATCTTACCAGCCGACGGAAATCACCCTTCTTGCTTCGGTGCTGGAACTCGCGTCGGCCCAACAATCAGGAAATACTCGCGGCCCGGATCCTGCAGGAAGCAGAGAGGGGGGAACGCGACCCTGATCGCTTGCTTAGACGCGCCCTGCACATCTAGTTGGAACAATTCCCGGCGTGGATGAATTTGTAACTTGCGCAAAGCACGGCCCGTCAGGTCAGGGACGTTTAATCATCCTTGGTGCAAGCCTGGCGGGCCGGTATGAAGCTGATGCGCGGTTGGGGCCGTTAGGCGACACTCAAGGTACCTTTGCCGTCCTGCATCTGGCGGAAACTGACGCCAGCTTGCTCTTTCGGATGCGCGCAATGTGGGCACTCTCTGACTTCTTCCGTCCTTTCGATCAAGATACTCCACGCAGGAACAGTCGCATGGAGAAGACGTTAGGAAAGCCTATGGCCCGATACCTCGACGAGCCAGCTTATTTACTTTCGTCTCGAGGATCAGAAAGGACATGCTCATGCGTACGATTCCAGCAATGCTCATTGCGTCCACTTTGCTCTTTGGCGCGCCGCTCGCCCTGGCGGACGACTTCGTAATCGCCCCAGAAATCAGCCTGAAATTTCAGGATGAGGTGAAGGTGAAGAAGTATAAGTCCCACAAGTACGACGGCGATGTGAAGGTGGGCGTCGTGGTGCCGGGCGATGTGGAATACTACGACGTTCCCGATTCCATCGTCGTGGCTGAGCCCCGGTTCAAGAAGCATAAATATGTTTATCTCAACGACCACGTTTACATCGTGGACGGCGACCGTAGGGTCGTCGCCGTGGTTCGCTAGCAATTCGTAGTACCTCGCGAGGCTTCTGTTCTCGCGATTTGTGGGAAGCCCTGAGCACGCTCGGGGCTTTCTGCGTTTAAGGATCTAATCGGAACCTTCGTGAACGCTGTGGGTTGATAGAATGCTTGCATTCAATGCCCTCCCTCAAAAACTAGGCTCGCTCGGTTCGTCCTGGCGAGCCTCTTTTCTGAGGCGCAGTCGCAGATGCAAAAGCCCGGCCTCCTTCCGGGGGAGACCGAGCTTCGTTTGAGAGGCGAATGCCCCGCTTCGGTAACGAGGGCGATGTTTCCGAAAGCGATAAATTTTGCGCAGGTCCGCGCGAGTTGTCTAGTGAGAAAGTCTAACCCTGTGTTCCGACGGTCTTAGGATGCGTAGACTCGGTTTGTCCGGACGGGAGAAACTAGGAACGCTTACTGGAGTTAGGTGTCGATGGGCAGAAAGGACCACCTCATGCGGCGCTTAAGCGAGGTACGAAGCCGAGCGGAACAAGCCCATTTAAGCATTGTTGTTCATGGCCATGAGGCTGATAAATTAAGGGCGGCCGGGCTGGATGCTTCAGAAAGCTATAGGCGTATGAAGGCCGCTGAGAACGCCGAGCAAAAACTTCTCAAGGAAATGACCTGGATACTTGATCAACTCGACAGCCTAGAGATCGGGTAGGGGCCTGACTTTCGTCCCATCGTCTGGGCTCAAGCTCTGGACGTAAGAGGGCTGAGAGACGCCATACAGTCGGCCAACATGAACGTCGTGTGAGCCGTCTTCGTTCTCACCAACCTTGCCCATCGAATCATTCTGTCGTCTGTCGGCTGATAGGCGGTAACCGACCACAAATAGTGATGCGGCACGCTGCCTATCCTCGGCCGGTTGTCCTCGATGCGGTGCCCGCCATCGGGCGGCAATGGCTTCCGCCTCAGTGCAAAACCACCTCTCGCCCTTCGATGTGTCTATTCTCGTGGAAGCTTGCCCATCGGAGTCTCTTCGAAACTGTTAGCCGGCCGGCTCGCATTGACTGACCACTATTCCAAAGCTTCCCGCATAAAGCGGCACAGCAACCGACAATAACCCGAACTGAGGCTGATAGGTTGCGTAATACTGCTGGCCACGTGGGGTCTTCAAAACTGCTGTGCTAATGACAGGACTAATTTCGAACTCCCCCGCAAACATCTGGCAGGAGTTGTCATCACAGATTTCAATACCCTGATGTAAGTCGAGTAACACACGTTGTACCAGATCTATGGTTTCACACTTTTCGAGTGCGCAGGCGTGTCGCTTCACTGACTTGCACACCAGTTTCTGAGCATGCGCTGAAACTGATATAGAGACAGCGAATATAGTCAGCCAGATAACTCGACTAAACACTAGGTATCTCCTCCCGCGAATGGGTTCTTGTTTCTTCATCGGTACGGCGCCCGCCAGCCTGCCGCTATTGCCTCCGCCTCAGTGCAAAACCATCGTTCGCCCTTGGCCGGCTCGACGCGGGTGCGGGCATAGTGCCGTGACCATGGCGCGTGATAGATCCGCTCGCCCTTGGCGCTGACGTTCCCCTTGATCGGGCAATCCTTCGTTGGGACGATCTGCGCCGCGGTCTCCCAGCGCCTGGCGCGGTATTCCCAGGGCGGCTGCGTCTTTGACTGCCAGATACCGATCCTCTTGGCGCGAGGCGTCTCCTCAAGATGGCTGTAATCTGTCGAGTATTTGATGAACGCCCAGGCCAAGCCGGACGCGACGAGCTTGGCGCCGATGTCGGGCTCACCCTTGGTGGAGCATTTGCCGATCAGCCGCCCGTAATCGTCCCGCCCTCTTGGATCGCAAACCACCACTTTGCCCTCAGCCATGGCTGCCAGGGCTTTTATGGCGGCCCGCGAGCAATCCCAGGTGCCTTTCGGAAGCTGGCATTTCTGACCAGTCTCGGGTGCGTCGATACCATGAATGCGGACGACGATAGGCCTCGCAAACACTGTGCCACCGTCCATCATGACGCTGATGGTATCGCCGTCAATGATAGTGGCCTTGCCAGAGGCCGCGGCGGCATGAGCGGCGGGGCCTGGGATAAGGAGCACGAGGGCTGCAAGAACGAGGAGGGGTTTCATCATAGCGACATCTTGGCAGCTCACCGTACAGAAGGCAAAGCGCGGCGCCCAAGCAAGGTGAAATTCGAGACTTCGCGGCCAGGGTGCGACAACCTGTCATGCACAGGAATCAATGGCTGGCTACGCATGCGCCATCCGGTTGGCGCTGATGGGATTAATGTGGGGATAGAACATTTCAGAACATCTATCGGTATAATGATATCAAGGACTTAGATGAAGTATTGGGCGGTCTCCGTCTCCGCCAATATCCAGAAAAATTCAGAGTGTCCCAAGGGATGGGATGTTTCTCATGCTTTGCGCTCCCATGCGCCGGCATCTCTGAGCATGTCGGCGAGGTTCTCCGGAAAGATCGGATCTGAGGCTGTGGCCAGCTCAGCAGCAGAGAACCAGCGGTGTGCGGTCATGACCCTGTGCTCCACCTCGGTCCATTGATCATTGGAAACGGACAGATCCTCCACACGTATCAGGAAGAAGCGTTCATCGGCCCGCACAAATTCGCCATTGATCAACGGGAATATTGCTGTCCGTTGAGCGACCTCGGGCCCCGGATCATTGACAAGGAGGCCGGTCTCTTCCCGCAGTTCCCGGCAGGCCGCTTCCGCGTAGCTCTCGCCCTCATCGAGCGCTCCCCCCGGCGTTGCCCAATACGGTTCCCCGACGAGCCCGCCTCGTTTGGGTTCGAAAAGAAAGAGCAACACTTGCCCCAGCGCGTTGACAATCAATAGTCGAGAAGAAGGCCGTGCACGCATACGCCCAGGCTATCGCAATTGCGGTCATTTTTCGCGACCTATTGCCGGGTATTTTCTGCGGTACGCAGCAGGGCCAAAAAAGTTCTTGGTCGAATTGTCGATTTCCGGTCCGGTCCTTCGTCTGGTCAGTGAAGGTAGGGTAACCGGCCCGCCGAAACACAGCTACAGGAGAAGCCATGCCGCAATATCTGGTCGCCATTCACCATCCGGACGATTACGACCCGTTCGCCGCCGAGGACGAGGCGATGCACCGGGATATCGACGTGCTCAACGACGAGATGAAGGCCGCCGGCGTCACGGTTTTCGTCGGCGGCCTGCAGCCGGCACGCCGCGCGCGGTCGATCCGGGCGAAATCCGATGGCAAGGTGATCGTCACCGACGGGCCCTATCTGGAGACCAAGGAGCATATAGGCGGCTTCTGGGTGCTGGACGTCGCAGACCTGGACGAGGCGGTCGCATGGGGGCGCAAGGCCACTATAGCGTGTCGGGCGCCGGTCGAGGTGCGCCCGTTTTTCTGATCGGCAGACCGCGTCGGTCGCGTGCTCGCCCAAGGGTGCAATCTGTCCGCGATTGCCATCGGGTAAGATTTGGTGTTGGATCGCCGGCCTTCACAACCAGGAAAGAATCCACCCGATGGCGCTCATTCCGGACCTTGCCGAGTTCAAGAAAAGCCTGGCCGCTCTGCCGGTGTTGACAGTGGAGGCTGGACAGACCGTCCTGGCCGCCGGTTCAACGACCGGGCAGCTGTACATCCTCCGGCATGGCGTCGTCGAGATCGTCAGGGACGGCCATCGCATCGCCACCGTCTCCGAACCGGGGGTGGTGTTCGGCGAGCTCGCCATCATTCTGGACAAGCCGCATACCGCCGATGTGCGGGCGGTGGAACGGTGTGAGTTCCATGTCGCCAAGGCGTCCACGCTGCTGACGGAGAATGTGGCGGCGCTGCTTTATGTGTCGGCGATCCTGGCGCGCCGCCTCGACACCACCAACGAGGTTCTGGTCGGAATCAAACGGGACCTGGAGGCCGAAAATCAACCAGGGATGATCGCCAAGGCACTGGACAAGCTGGAAGAGCTGTTGAGCCCTGCAGGCTCCAATGCGGCGGCCTTCACTTATTATCCGATGCTGTGACGCGCCGACCGTCCCGGTCTCTTATCCTATCCTGTGAATCGAGCGTGCCGCTTGCGTGACGCGCCGGTTTGTTGTTGGCTTGATGCGGCACAGGACGGGGATGGGGTTGGACAGCCGCTTCGCCAGCATAGTCGACGAGATCTACGAAGCGGCCTTCATTCCGGAGAAATGGCTGCGCGTGCTCGATCTCATCAGCGCCACCGCGGACTGCGCCGGCAGCACGATGTTTCTCGCCGCGCGCGCGAAAACCCATTTTATCGCTTCCGATTGCCTGCTTCGAACCTATGAGGATTGCGTCAAGGCCGGCGTCATGGAACTGAGCCAGAATCCGCGCGCCAGCCGGATGCTGGCGAAGAACCATCCGGGCTTCATCACCGATACCGACGTCCTGTCCCTCGAGGAGATCGAGACCCACCCCATGTACCGTCTGGGCCTCCGGCCCACGGGCTTCGGCTGGGGGACGGGAACCTTTGTGCCCCTGATCAATGGTGACATGCTCGTCTTCTCCTGTGAGAAGTACTTCGACAAAGGCCCCGTCACGCCGGCCGGTGTTTCAGCGCTCGACGAATTGCGGCCGCATCTGGCGCGTTCCGCCGCCATCTCGGCGCGCGTGAGTTTTGAAAGAATGCGAGCGGCCATTGCGAGCCTCGCTGAAATCGGACTGCCTGCCTTCGCCGTCGATGGCGCGTGCCGCCAACTCGCGGAGAACAATCTCGTGGACGAGTTGCGGCAGTATGTATCTCACGGCGCCTTCAACACGGTCCAGTTCAGGGATCGCAAGGCCGACCGCCTGTTCAGGAACGCGATAAGATCGATCGACCGTGATGGTCCGGGGACCTCTCGCTCGTTCATTGCCTACAGGCCGGAGGACGATCTGCCCCCCGCGGTCATCCACGTTCTTCCCATTCGCAAGAATGCCCATGACATATTCGGCCGGGCAGAGGCGGTGGTCGTCGCCAACCTGCCCAATCCCGTCCGGCACCCCAATGCGGACATTCTGAACAATATCTTCGATCTCACGCCGGCCCAGTCGCGCGTGGCGCGTTCTCTCCTGAGCGGGAAGACGATTCAGGAAACGGCGAGCGAACTGAAGCTGTCACGGGAAACGGTCAAATCTCATCTCGATGCGGTCTTCGTGAAGACGGGGACGCATCGGCAGTCGGATCTGGTTATTCTGCTGTCTTCGCTTCTGATCCGTTCCGGATGATCTACGCGTCGGCCACGCGGCTTGAAAGAAGCTTGCCTTTCTCTTCCAGGACCGGATAGGCCGCCGCCGCGACGAGATGGGCGTTGATGAGCTTCAGGTCCCTGACGAGATCGAGATGCATGCTCGTCGTCGCCTGGGTCTCCTTCTTGCCCGCGCGCAACCGCGCGAAATGCGCATCCGTCGCCGAGCTCTCCAGGCTTCGGAAGCGCGCTTTTTCGTCGGCGAGCTTGCGCGCGGTTTCGGCGTCTTCGGTCATGAAGACCGTGCTTGCGGCCTGGAGATTCCAGGACAGCCGTTCCATCATGCCGCGGATCTCCGCGAAACCCTCAGGTGAGAAGGTGACGCCGCGCTTGATCCGCTTGGTGGCCTGCTTGAGGATGCTGTGGTCGATGACGTCTCCGGCGTGCTCGATATTGGTGATGAAGGTGAAAACCTCGCTCAGGCGCTTGCGATCGGCTTCGCTCAGCTGCTGATGATCTATCTCGGTCAGATAGGTCTTGATGGCCGCGTTCAGCTTGTCGAGCGCGTCATCGAGCTCCTTCACCTCGGCGACCTTCTCCTTCGACTTGGCCCCTTCCTCGAGGACGGCGCGCGTTCCGGCGATCATCGCATGGAGCACATCCACCATGCGAAGCGCTTCGCGTGAGGCATTGACGAGGGCCATCAGCGGCATGGCGCAGGCTGCCTTGTCCAGATAACGCGGCGTGCCGGGAGCCTCTTTGTCGGGCCGGTCGGGCATCAGGCGGCGCAGCAGGCTTTCGAAGGGCGTCAAAAACGGCAGCACGACGAGCGCGTTCACGAGATTGAAGGCCGTATGGAAATTTGCGACCGCGCGTCCCTTGTCGTCATCGATCATCAGGACCATCGGCGCCAGCCATGATGTCAGGGGGAAGGCGATCGCCACGGCGGCGGCGCGATTGATCAGATTGCCGACCGGCAGACGGAGCGCCGATGGATTGTCGCCATGCCGGGATTCAAGCCAGGGATTGAGGGCGGTACCCAGATTGGCGCCGAGGACGAAGGCGAGCGCGGTCTCGACCTGCACTATGCCCTGGCTCGCGAGCGACATCACCAGCAGCATCACCGCGACACTGGAATGGGCGAGCCAGGTCAGTATCGTGGCTATGATCAGAGCAAGCGCCGGCTGGTCGCTGATCAGCTTCGCGATGGCTTGGAAGGTCTGCGTGCTGTCGATCTTCTCGAGCTCGACGATCAGGCCGTGCAGAGCGATGAGCATCAGGCCCAGGCCGATGGCGACCCGCCCGAGGTCGTGGCCGCGTGTGGTCGGAAAGGAGCGGAAGAGGATCAGGCCGACCAGGATCAGGGCAGGGGCCGCCTGGGCGATGTCGAAGGACAGCACTTGAACGATGAGAGTGGTGCCGACATTCGCGCCCAGCATGACCGCCAGCGCCGACGACAGGGGCACTATCCCATAGGCGACGAAGCTTGCCGCCATGAGGCCGACGGCGGTGCTGCTTTGGAGCAAGGTCGTGATGCCGACGCCCGCCGCAAAGGCTCGCAGGCGGTTCTTCAAGGCCGAGCCCAGAACGGTCTTCAGGCTGGGCCCGAAAGCCTTTTGCAGGCCTGACTGCACCATGTGGACGCCCCACAGCAGCAGGGCGATAAGCCCGGCAAGGTTGATGAGGGTGACGAAGGGGGCCATTTGTGCGGAAAGATCCATATCGAGTCTGCTATAACCACATGATTTTTATGGAAATGTTATGTCATCAAACTGTCATGTTCGCCCAATTTGAGCGCTTTGCAACCCGAAATTTTCCAGCGGAGTGGGCCTTTCAAGAGCTCGGCGTGAGATGATGTAGGGCCTTGGTCCAACTATCCGCCTCTCGCATTTTCAGGACAAAATTCACCCCGCGCGGCGTTCCTGCCGTCGCCAAGAGAAATGGCGTCTTTTCAGGAGGCTCCGAACATGCCCTTGCGCGGTTGGATCAAATTTCTTGGCGCGGCCGTCGCCGTCTCAGCCTTCATCACGCTTCAGCCCGGGGATCGCAGTCTGGCGCAGACGACCGGCGACCAGGCGGCGGCGACACAGCCGGCCGCCAATCAACCCAAGCTCCTCTCCGAGGACGAGCTCGAAACGCTGGTGGCGCGTGTCGCGCTCTATCCGGATGATCTCGTCGCTTTGGTCATGGCCGGATCCCTCTACCCGCTGCAGATCGTCCAGGCGCAGCGTTATCTGGGCGACGTCAAGGCGAAGCCCGATCTCAAGCCCGATTCCTCCTGGGATGGCAGCGTCGTCTCGCTCCTCAACTATCCGCAGATCGTCAAGATGATGAATGACGACCTCGACTGGACCCAGGCGATGGGCGATGCGGTCGTCAACCAGCAGAAGGACGTTCTGATCGCGATCCAGCAATTGCGCGACACGGCGGTGGCCAATGGCGTGATCAAGAGCGACGACAAGGTCATCGTCGAGAAGCAGAAGGACAATATCGTCATCAAGCCGGCGAAGAAGGAAGTCACCTATGTGCCGCAATATGATCCGGTGATCCTGACGAGCCCCACCTATGTCGCAGCGGCACCGATCTATTACGGCGATCCGTACCCGTCCTATTATTATCCCTACGCGCCCTATTGGGCGGGTTTCGTCACCGGCGCCGTCTTCGGCGCGGTCGTCGACTGGGACAATTGGCATTCCTGGGGCGGCGACGTCGATATCGACATCAACGACATCGATATCAACAACTTCAGATGGGACAAGAACAAGATCAACAACATCAATTGGGATAACAAGAAGTTCAATTTCGATCGCGACTCGATTGCCAATAATCTGAAGCAGAACAAGCTGGATCGTCTCGATCGCAAGCCCAATCTCGATCGCTCGAAACTCTCCAACCTGCCGGGCGGCGGCAAGATCACCGGCCGCGATGTCCGGCGCGAC
The DNA here is from genome assembly GCF_016595235.1 of Taklimakanibacter albus. Lineage (GTDB taxonomy): Bacteria > Pseudomonadota > Alphaproteobacteria > Rhizobiales > Aestuariivirgaceae > Taklimakanibacter > Taklimakanibacter albus. The sequence goes on from NZ_JAENHL010000006.1 coordinate 827,116, forward strand.
GTCCAGCAAGGCCTGAAGCAGAAAGGCGCCGGAAACCTGGCCGGCAAAGGCGGCAATCTCCCCGGCAAGTCCGCCAAGAATCTGCCTGGCAAGGGCGCCGGCAATCTCGGCGGCCAGACCGCAAAGATCAACCGGCCGGCCCGCAACAAGGGCGCCGGCGCCAATCGCCCGGCGAACCGTCCCGCCGCCAAGATCGACAAACGACCGCGGCAGATGTCGGGCCTCGGCGATTATGGCCGTGGCCGCGAAGCGCGTTCCTTCTCGCAACGCGGCGGCATCAGCCGTGGCGGTGGCGGCGGAAGAGGGGGATTTGGCGGTGGCCACCGCATTAGGCGGCGTTGATGTGCCGGGAAGACATGCCCTGTTTCTCCAGGAGGATACTTATGTATCGCAAATCTCTCCTCTCGCTTCTCACCGCCGCCCTTGTGGTCGGCACGGCGAGCCTCTCCGTGGCTTGGGCTGCAACCAAATCGATCGAGCGCTTCATCGGGGCGGAGCCTGAGACCTTCAAGGAAGCGTCCGAGGCCGTCGATGCGTTCAAGACGAAGATGAGCGCCAAGGACATCCCTGGGCTCGCTCATCTCATCGGCCTCAATGCCGATGAGATCGCCAAGACCGAGGACTTCGATTCACGCTTGTCGGAGTTGCAGGCGGCCGCCAAGGAGCGCGTCGGCGTCGAGGAGCCGGCGCCGGACAAGCGGGTGATCGTGCTCGGCCATCTGTTGTGGCCGTTTCCCTTTCCGCTGGTGAAGAGCGACAAGGGCTGGCAGTTCGACACGGTCGGCGGCCTCGAAGAGGTCCTGGCCCGCCGTGTCGGCGAGAACGAGCTGGAAGCGATCGGGAATTGCCGTAACTATATCGAGGCTCAGCAGGACTATGCGAGCGATGATCGCGACGGCGACAATGTCCTGGAATTCGCCCAGAAGCTGATGAGCAGCGAAGGCGAGCATGACGGCCTCTATTGGCCGAGCACCGGTGACGAGGAAAGTCCCGCCGGCCCCTTCGTCGTCGAAGCAAAGCTTCAGGGGGCGCAAGCCGATCAAGGTTATTACGGCTATCGCTACCGCATCCTCAAAGGCCAGGGCAAGAACATTGCCGGCGGCCAGTATGACTATGTGATCAACGGCAATATGATCGCAGGCTACGCGCTCGTCGCCTGGCCGGTGAGATATGGTGAGACCGGGATCAAGACCTTCGTCGTAAGTCATCACGGTACGATCTACGAGAAGGATCTGGGCCCCGATACAGCGAAGCTTGCCGAGCAGATCACGCGCTTCAACCCGGACAAGAGCTGGGAGGAGGTCGACGATTGAGCGCGCTTGACGAGGCCGTCGGCTCGGCCGACCCTGAAGGCATGTCAGACGCGCCCTTCGACGGAATGAGGTGGATTCCGGGCGGCACGTTCCTCATGGGATCGGACCGTCATTACCCTGAAGAAGCGCCCGTCCACAAAGTGAGCGTCGGCGGCTTCTGGATCGATGCCTGTGCCGTCACCAATGACGATTTCGCCCGCTTTGTCGCGGCGACGGGCTATGTGACCTCGGCGGAGAGACCCGCCGATCCGCGTGACTATCCGGGCGCCAAGCCGGAACTTCTGGCGCCATCGTCGGTGATGTTCAAAAAGCCGGCGCAGCGCGTCGATCTCGGCAATCACTATAATTGGTGGATCTATGTGCGTGGCGCCGATTGGCGTCATCCGCGTGGACCCGCCAGCAGCATCAAGACGCTGGGCGCTCATCCGGTGGTCCATGTCGCCTATGAGGACGTGGAAGCCTATGCGGCCTGGGCCGGCAAGGAGATTCCGACCGAGGCGGAATGGGAGTTCGCCGCGCGCGGCGGTCTCGATGGCGCGGACTATTGCTGGGGTGACGACCTCATGCCGGATGGAAGCTTCATGGCCAATACCTGGCAGGGCGAGTTTCCTTGGCAGAACAAGATCGAGGACGGGTATGAATGGACGGCGCCGGTCGGCTCGTTTCCTGCCAATGGCTATGGTCTCCACGAAATGGCCGGCAATGTCTGGGAGTGGACGGCGGACTGGTATCAGACGCATGACCGCATCGACAGCCCATGCTGCACACTCGACAATCCGCGCGGCGGTGTGCGTGAAGAGAGCATCGCCGCCGATCAGGCGCAGGTGAAGATTCCGCGCAAGGTCATGAAGGGCGGCTCTTATCTCTGCGCGCCGAATTACTGTCGCCGCTACCGGCCGGCGGCGCGCATGGCGCAGCCCATCGATACATCGACCTGTCATCTGGGCTTCCGCTGCATCCGGCGCGTAGCCTGAAGGTGATGTGCTTGCCGTGAATGACCATTCAATCGAGGAGAGGCGCTGATGGCGAAGCAAGACGACTCCACTTTGACAATTCCGGTCATGGGGCTGCATGCGCTGGCCAGAAACTGGTGGCTGTTGCTGCTGCGCGGCATCGCGGCCATCCTGTTCGGTCTGCTGGCCTTCGCCTGGCCGGGCATCACCTTGATCTCGCTCGTCATCCTTTACGGCTTCTATGCTTTATTCGACGGGCTGTTCGCCATTCTCGCCGCCATCAAAGGCGGCAATGCCGAATCCAGATGGTGGCTGATCCTGATCGGAATTCTCGGTGTCGCCGCGGGCCTCCTCACTTTCTTCTGGACCGGCATCACGGCTCTGGTGCTGACGATGTTCATCGGCGCCTGGGCGCTCATCCATGGCATCTTCGAGATCATCGGCGCCATCAAGATCCGCAAGGAGATCGACAATGAATGGTGGCTCATTCTGTCGGGCGCGCTTTCGGTGCTTTTCGGCCTGGCGATCCTGATCATGCCGGGGGCGGGCGCCCTGGCGCTCATCTGGGTCATCGGGGCTTATGCGATCGTCTTTGGCGGCATGCTGGTCGGTTTCGCCTTCCGGCTCAAGAAGCACAGCCACGCGGACAAGTCATAAACGCTGGAGGATCCGTCCATGATGCCTGGTTTCACCCGGCGCCGCTTTGTGATGACAGCCGCCGCAAGCGCGCTTGCGGCGACCAGCGCCACGGCGCAGACCGATCCCTTGCCGTCATGGAACGACGGCCCGGCGAAGCAGGCGATCCTCGATTTCGTGAAGCGCGTGACGGTCGAAGGAGCGGTGGATTTCGTGCCGGTCCCCGAGCGCATCGCCGTCTTCGACAATGACGGGACTCTATGGTCCGAGCAGCCGATCTATTTCCAGTTCGCTTTTGCCGTCGACCGGGTGAAGGCGTTGGCGCCGGAGCATCCTGAATGGAAAACCGAAGAGCCCTTCAAGAGCCTGTTGGCCGGCGACCTCAAGGGCCTCGTCGCGTCGGGTGAGAAGGGGCTTCTCGAGATCATGGCGGTGAGCCATACCGGCATGACCACGGAAAGCTTCACCAAGACGGTGACCGACTGGCTGGCCGGCGCGCAACACCCTCGCTTCAAGCGTCCTTATACCGATCTCGTCTATCAGCCGATGCTGGAGCTCACCTTCTATTTGCGCGCCCAAGGCTTCAAGACCTTCATCGTGTCCGGCGGCGGCATCGAGTTCATGCGGCCCTGGACCGAGAAGATCTACGGCATTCCGCCCGAGCAGGTGGTGGGCTCGTCCGGTGTCGTGAAATTCGAGATGAGCGCCGACGGCAAGCCGACTCTGATGAAGGAGGCCAAGGTCGAATTCATCGATGATGGTCCGGGTAAGCCGGTCGGCATCAACCGCTTCATCGGCAGGCGCCCGGTCTTCGCCTTCGGTAATTCCGACGGCGACCAGCAGATGCTGGAATGGACGGCGGCGGGCGCCGGCCTCCGTTTCATGGGCCTCGTCCATCACACCGATGCGGAGCGTGAATGGGCCTATGACCGCCAGTCGCATATCGGCAAGCTCGACAAGGCGCTCGACGAGGCCAATGCCAAAGGCTGGACAGTGGCGGATATGAAGCGTGACTGGAAACGTGTCTTCGCTTTCGAACCCTGACGCATCGGCCCGAAAAGTTGCAGACTTTTCGGATAAGCCGATGCGCCAAAGAAAGTCATCAGGCGCTGGCCCAGCCTTTACGGATGTGCTTGATCCCGTCGCGATAGACGCTTTCCGGACTGGGGAAGAAATCACGCCAGACGCGGGTCGCCGCGGCCAGCGCCGGCAGCGATCTCCCGAAGGCCTCGATGGTGAGCCAGCCGTCATATTTGCTGGCCTTCAGGGCCTTGTAGGTCGAGGCCCAGTCGATATGGCCCTTGCCCGGGATGCCCCGATCATTCTCCGATATGTGCACATGGAACATATGGGGGCGGATGGTGCGGATCGCCTTGATGGGATCGGCTTCCTCGATATTGGCATGGAAGGTGTCATACATGCCGCCGACAGCCGGATGATCGACCTCGTCGAGATAGTCGGCGAGGCCCTGCATGGTGGTCAGAAAGTAGCATTCGAAACGGTTGAGCGCTTCGAGCGCCAGCAGGACATTCTTGCGCGCGGCATAGTCGCCGGCCTTGCGATGGAAGCTGATGCCGCGCTTGCGCTCGGCCGCGGTCGGCCCATTGCCGGTGAAGTGGCCATGAACCGAATGGATGGGCCCGCCGATCATCGGCGCGCCGAGCGCCGCACAGCAGTCGATGAACCATTTTGCGTGATCGAGGGCGGCCTTGCGAGCTTGCGAGTCGCTGCTCAGAGGGCTCTTGTCCAGTGAGGGCATGATGGAGACGGCGGTGCGCTCGAGCCCGATTTCGTCGAGCATGCCGCCAAGCCTAGCGTAGTGATCGGGATCGCCATGGAACATAGGGACCTCGACACCGTCATATCCGGCTTTCCTGATCGCGCGCAGAAGGGGCCGATGCTCATCTCCCACATGGCCGGTCCAGAGGAGGAGATTGAAGCCGATTTTCATGTCAGTCCAGCTCCTCCATCCGTGTTTGCTTGTCAGCTCTGGCTTTCGATCAGCCGGGCGACGACGTCGGGCATGACGCCCGCCTCGACATTGGCGAAGGCGAGGCGCAGATACTGCTCCTGGCCCGGGCCGAACATGCTGCCCGGCAGAGCCAGGAGATCATGCTTCTGGGCGAGCCGCTTGGCGACCGTCTTCGCATCATCGCTGAAGGGATGCTGGATATAGGCGAAGAAGGCGCCGACGCTCAGCAGCTTGTAACTGAGGCCCGGATGCGTGAAGACCTGGCGGAGGGCTGCGGCCTTTTCCTTCGCCGTGGCGAGTTTCTGGTTCTTCCAGTCCTCGAGAGAGCGCAGACCGTAGAGCGCGGCACCTTGCGAGATGGTGGGCGCGCAAATGGTGATGCAGTCGAGGATCTTCTCCAACTCGGCGAGGAAAGCGGGACCCGCGGTCACCGAGCCGACGCGGTAGCCGGTCAGCGCGTAGACTTTCGAAAAGCTGTAAAGATGGATGAAGTTGTCGCCCCAGTCCTTCAGCTTGAAGAGGCCGTGCGGCGGCGCCGGATCGGCGCGGAAATCCTTATAGGTCTCATCGACGACGAGCGCGATGCCGCGCGCTTTGGCGAGCGCGTGGAACTCCTCGATCGTCTTCGCCGGATAGATGCCGCCCGTGGGGTTGTTGGGGCTGCACAGTATGATCGCCCGGGTCCGCTCATCGATGAGCGGCGCCGCATCGGCGGCAACCGGTGTCGTGCTTCCCGAATTGATGGCCTGCAAATAACGCGGCTGGATGCCGAGCATCTCGAGCCACATATGGTGATTGAAATAATAGGGGACGGGCAGGATGACATTGTCGCCGGACTCGGCCAGCGCCATCATCGTTGTCGCGAAGGCCTGATTGCATCCCGCGGTGATCGCGATGTTCTCGGCCGCGATCGACGCCTGGTAGTCGGCCGACAGGCTCTGGGCGAGCTCCTGGCGCAGCGGGGCGATGCCGAGAATGTCGGAATAGAGGCTGGTTTCCGGCCGCTTGGCGAGCCGGCCGATTTCATCGGTGAGGCTCTCGGCCGGCGGATAGCTGGGCACCGCCTGGCAGAGATTGATGAGCGGGCGGTTGCTCGGCACCGAGCTGATCCAGCTCATCGCTTCGGCGATGGGCGGGGCTTCGATGCCTTTGATGATCTTGTTGGCGTTGAAGTTCATGAGTTCAGAGTCTTGGCAGGAGTTTCTGGGTGAAGTTCTTTTCGTGTTCGGCGATGACGAGCTCGGCTATCTTTCGATCCTTGACCGGCTGGCCCTTGTAGAACACCGGGCGCCCGGCCTCCTTGAGCAGCCTGTAGGCCTTGCTCGCGCGGTCGTCCGGGCCGGTCTGATGTGCCCGGTAGAGGTAGTAGTTGATCGGGCTCAGCTTGAGCGCCGATCTGTTCTTGGCCGTGCCGGCATAGAACAGATCCTGCCCCTTCGCCACGCACCGCGCGATCGCGCCATTCAGCCGGTCAAAGCGCGGCTTCGCGGCGGCGAGCGCCTGCGGATTGGCATAGAGGTCCAGATACTCCGCGCCGGCGAGAATGATCAGCGCTCGGACAAAGTCGCGATCGCCGATCGGGCCTTCGGGCAACAGATTGCGCAACGCGGCACCCGAGACGGGACCCTTGGCAAGAGCGTCGAGGAGAGCGACGAAAGGTCTGTCGGGAAGATTGGCGGAGCCGGCGGGCACCGCGACTTTCAGCGTGCAATCCGCGCGGGAACGCGAAAGGCCGAAATGCAGGGCCTTGAGCGCGGCGACCTGCTCATCGAGCGGCAGCCGTTCGGGCGTTCCCTTGACATAGAGATCGCGGCGGAAGGTCTGGTTCGCCCAAATGCCTTTCAGCAACTCCTGATCGGCAATTGTCGTCATGCTCTCGAAAGCACCGCGCAGAGTGGCGGGAATGGCGAGATCCAGGTTGTTGGACGCCATGTTGATGGAGCCCACAAACCCGAGTTCGGCCTTCGCCATGTCGGCCGCGACCTCATGGAAGAAGAACGGGCTCCAATGCGGGTTGAAATATTCGTGGAAGACATAGGTCGGATTGCGCTGCTTGGCGTCTTCGAGGCGATGCGCCGTTCCGGCGTTCTGGTTGAAATAACGCGAGCCTTTGGCGGCAAGTTCGTTGGCCATCTCGAGGCTCTTGGCTACCCCCTCCGGCGAGGGATTGGCTTCGCGCCTGAGACCGGCCTGCAACAACTGACGGAAGGCGAGGTCCGAGCCACGTGCGACGGTACAATTGTAGGAGATGAAGCAGAGACCGCCGGGCTTCAGCTTGCGGTGGATGAAGTCGATGATGTCCTGGCGCAGCGCCGGCGATATCCACGAATAGATGCCGTGCAGCACGATGAAGTCGAAGTCCGGCAGCTCGCGCTGATGCAGATTGGCGAAGCTGTCCTCGATGAACTCCACATTGCCGAGACCGGCGCCCTCCGCCAGCGCGCGGGCATTGGCGATCTGGGCCGGATTATAGTCGATCCCGTAATAGCGCCCGCCTTCATCGCCCGTGGCGAGGATGTTGAGCGTCACGCCCTGTCCGCAGCCCAGCTCGCAATAGGTCATGCCGTGGCTCGGGCTGTCGAGCCCGGTGATCTCGGCCGGCGGGCGGAGGCCTTGCAGGAGGCAGGTGAGCAGCAGGTTGTCGGGCTTCAGGAAAGGGAAATAGCCGAAGGTATATTCGAGCTCGGAGTCAAAGTTCCTGTCTTCTGTCGAACCGGAAGGCATTGAAGGATTTGACATTTCATACCGCTTGGGTGGAATGGAGGGAATTGGGCGCCGTTGCCGATTGCCTTTAAGGGCAGCTTGCGAAAATGTCGAATTGGAATTTTCGCAGGATTCAACAAACATGGAGAGGTGAAAAGTGCGGACGAAAGCCATACAGATCGCTGAAAATGGCGGACCGGAGGTCATGCATCTGGTGGACGTCGACGTTCCGTCACCCGGCAAGGGCGAAATCCGGTTGCGTCAGACGGCGATCGGTCTGAACTACATCGATACCTATCACCGCTCCGGCCTCTATGCGCTGCCCTTGCCTGCCGGCATCGGCATGGAGGGGGCCGGCGTCATCGAGGCTGTGGGCGAGGGCGTGAAGGGGCTGAAGGTCGGAGACCGGGTCGCCTATGGCGTAGGGCCCCGGGGAGCCTATGCCCGTCACCGCAACGTGCCCGCGAGCCGCGTCGCCAAGCTGCCCAAGTCGATCAGCGACGAAACCGCTGCCGGCATGATGCTGAAGGGGTTGACCGTCAGAGCCTTGCTGCGCTCGGTCTACAAGGTCAAGCGCGGCGAGACGATCCTGTTTCATGCCGCCGCCGGCGGCGTCGGCGTGATTTTCACCCAATGGGCGAAGGCGCTCGGCGTCAAGGTGATCGGAACGGTGGGCTCGGATGACAAGATTGCCGTCGCCAAGGCGCATGGCTGCGCCCATGTGATCAACTACCGTACCGATGACGTGGTGGCGCGGGTGAAGGAGATCACCAAGGGCGCCGGGGTCCCTGTCGTCTATGACGGTGTCGGACAGGCCACCTTCATGACGTCGCTCGATTGCCTGAGGCCGCGCGGCCTTCTGGTCTGCTTCGGCAATGCGTCCGGGCCGGTGAAGTCCTTTGACCTCGGCCTTCTGGCGGCCAAAGGCTCGCTTTATGTCACGCGCCCGACCGTGATGACCTACATGGCCGATGACGCGGAGCTGGCGGCAGCCTCGCGCGATCTGATCGAGATCGTGAAGAGCGGCAAGGTGAAGATCCCGGTCAACCAGCGCTACAAGCTGGCGGATGTGGCCCAGGCACATCGCGATCTGGAATCGCGCGCGACCACCGGCACGACGATTTTGATACCTTAAGAATTCCGCTGATATTCCGCTGTAAATCTGCAGCGGATTAACAGCGGAATATCAGCGGATTTGCAGGGATCTACAGGGATTTTCGCAAAAATTGCGAAACAGGGGAAAATCCGCTCGGCGTCGGTGACGTGATTTCACCGCTACGCCCATCGATGCAAGGATAATTTTAGCTGGCCGAGCGGCAGCTCTGGGTCGACTGCCTGGCGAGCGACTGCCAGCGCGCCGAGCAGGAGACCTGTGTGCACAGGAAGTCGGCGAGGCTCGAGCTCGGGACGGCATGGGCGAGGTTCAGCGGCCGGCCGTTGCCGTCCGACAACGTGCTGACGACCATGCCGGTCAACTGGCCTGAGCCGTTGAAGACCGGTCCGCCGCTTTCACCCTTCTTGGTGTTCATCCTGAGCACCATCGCATCCGGGTAGCCGAAGCCATTATAGCTGACGGCCCGGCCGAAGCTCATCGACTCGACCTGGCCGAGGCGCGCGGTATCGCCTTGCGCATGCGGTTTGCCGAGCGAGAAGACCGGGGCGCCACGCGGCATGCAGGGGGTGGCGGCAGGGTCGACCGGCTTGCCGGTGAGGCCCTTGAGCGAGATGAGCGCCATGTCGTTGCTCGGCTTGATGGCGACGACCTTGCCGGCATAGAGGCGGCCGTCGGCGCCGCGTGCCGTTACGGTATAGCCCGACTGGACGGCGACGTGACCGGCGGTCAGGACATGCCCGACATCGTCCACGATGAAGCCGCTACCGGAGGTTACGGCCTGGCCCGCATCACCATCGCCGGGTTTTCCCTTACGGCGGGATTGCGAGACGGTGAGCGTGACATAGCTTGGGCTGGTCTGGCGGAGCAGGCCCGACATGTCGGCCGTCGGTGAGGCTGACGTGGGAATGGCGTCCGATTCGACGTTGATGACCCGGTCTTCCAGGGCATTCTGCTGACCGCTGCAGGCCGCCAGAAGCACCATGACAGGCAGCGCTACAGCCAGTTTATTGAGTTTATTGGACAAAAGAAGGTCTCGCCTCGACGGAATTCCAGCCCTTTCTAGCCCATCTATCAGTGCCTTGCGTCCGGAACAAGGCAGGGAACGGAAGAAGCCCGCGACTGCGGCAAACATGCAACAGTGACGTTCCGTCCGACGGTTACAGGCCATGCCGGCTGTGTATTCCGTTGGGGAATAGTTTTTGGCGACAGTTTTGAGCCAGCTGCCTCCCGTCCGGGAAATCTCGTTGTTTTGCACCTCTGCCGGTGCCATAAATTCCTGACGGACCGGTGACATGAATCGCGCCAAGCCTATTGATTTCGTAGGCAAACAATAAGTCCGATGGGGTGGAGCCGCGCTAGGCAAGGGGTAGGACGGATGAAATGCAACCCGCGCAAATGGCTTTATGGGCTGCCTCTGGCGGCATTGCCATTTTTGGCCGCGCTCTGGCTGAACAGCGCGCCGATCGAGCGCAAGCTCACCGAGGCCGCCGGCGCCAACCTCGCCAATCTCAAGGCCGACTGGGCCAAGCTGAGCGTCGACGGCCGTGACGCGCGCCTGGAGGGCGATGCGCCCGGCCTGCGCGCCATCGAGGAGGCGGCAAAGGCCGTTGCCGGTACCGAGGGCGTGCGCCGGGTAGATGTCTCCCCGGCCAAAGTCGTGCTCGCCCCGCCGACCCTCGCTCCAATCGTGACAAACAACAATCGTCCTGAAATTAAAGGTACTTGGCCGGAAATCTTCGCCAAAAGCCTGAAAGTGATCCTGCCCCAGCGGACCTATGTTCTGGGCACCGACGCGGATCTCAAGTCGGATGGCGCCGGCAACTGGGCGCTGATGCCAGGTGAGCCCCTGAAAGACGGCTCCTATGACGTTTCGGTCGAAGTCGATGACGGCGCCGGCAACAGTTCCAAGATCGCTTCACCCGCCAAGGTCGTGATCGACACGGCGCCGCCGCCGGCACCGGTCTTCTCGCCCTTCAAGAGCGCCGTGTCGCCGCAGAGCCTGTCGGGCACCTGGGCCGAGGGCGATGCCACGTCGCTGAAGGTCGGGCTTGCCGGTAAGACCCATACGCTTGGCAGTGATCCCGACCTGACGTCGTCTGCCGGCACGTGGACACTGGCCTTGCCCGAGCCGTTGCCGGAAGGCGTCTATGACCTGACCATCGAGGCGACCGATCAAGCCGGCAACAGCGCCAGCCTGAACCTTCCGGAAGCCGTGACCATCGCGGCCGAGGTGCCGTCCCCGACGGTCGCCAAATATGCCGGCAACAATCCGACACCGCTCATTTCGGGCACCTGGGGCGAGCGGCAAGGTGACAAGCTGGCGGTGGCGGTCGGCGGCAAGTCCTATGAGCAGGGCCGTGATGCCGAACTGTCCTCTGACGGTTTTGGCAATTGGAAGTTGCGGCCGTCTGCACCGCTCAAGGATGGCTACTACGACGTCGTGGTGACCGTGACGGATGCCAAGGGCAAGGTCAGCAAGGACGAGACGGTGGCAGAGCTCGAGATCGACGCCACGCCGCCCGCGGCGCCCACCGTCAACAAGTCGACGGGGTTCCCGGTGACCGGGACTTTCGCGCCGGGCGACACGAAGCTCTTGCGCGCAACGGTCGGCGGACGCAGCTATACGCTCGGCAATGATCCCGCTCTGACGGCCAAAGCGGATGCCTGGTCCCTCGAGCCCCAGGAGAAGCTGGCGCCGGGGACTTACGATGTGATCGTCGAAGCCGTGGACGTTTTCGGCAATGTCTCGGCCGATCCGGGCAAAGGGGCGCTGGTGATCCCCGCCGACACCACGACCAATCCGCCGCCACCGCCTCCGCCGCCCCCTGAGGCAGTTGCCCCGACCGTGACGCCCCTCGTGGCGATGGCCGCGCGTCCGACCATCACCGGCACCTTTGCGACAGGCGCCACGACATCGCTCAAGGTCGGGGTTGCGGGTGAGAGTTATGTGCTCGGCACCAATGAGGAGCTGACGGCATCGGCCGGCCAATGGAGCCTGAAGCTGCCCAATCCCTTGAAGGACGGCACTTATGATGTCGCGGTCGAGACGACCGACGCCAACGGCAAGATCGTGACGGACACGACGAAGGACGAGCTCGTCATCGACGCGCTGGGACCCGCGGCGCCGACCGTCAATCTCTATGCGATGATCGAGAGCCCGCGCAGCATCTCCGGCACCTGGCCCGAAGGTGACGCCACGAGCCTCGCCGTCACCTTCAACGGTAAGAGCTGGACACTCGGCAAGGATTCGGGTTTGGCGACCGACAAAGGCAACTGGTCGCTCGCAATCCCCGAGGCGCTGAAGCCCGGCAGCTATGACGTGAGTGTCGTCGCCACCGACAAGCATGGCCGCGCCGCGTCGGACCAGACGCGCTTCGAGATTCTGGTCAAGGAACCGCCAGCGCCACCGGAGCCGCCGCCGCCACCGGAGCCGCCGCCGCCGCCGGAACCACCGCCGCCGCCCAAGGTCAATTGCGTCGATGATTTCGCCAAGACCTTGCAGGCGCGGCCGCTTCACTTCGACAGTGATAAATCGGCGGTGACCGAGGCTGCCGCGGCCATCATCAAGGACCTTGCCGCGATCGCCGCGACCTGTCCCGAAGATCGCCTCGAGGTTGGCGGCTACACCGACAATGTCGGCTCGCCCGGCTACAACCAGGCGCTCAGCGAACGACGCGCCGTGGCCGTTGCCAATGCGCTTGCCGGTTTCGGCATCGCACGTGAGCGTCTCTCGGCAGTGGGCTATGGCGAGAAGAGTCCCGTCGCCGACAACAACACGGACTCGGGGCGTGCGCTCAACCGGCGCATCGAGATCAAGATCGTGAAATAGGAAGGGGCCGCCACATGGTGGATTTCTGGAATTTTAGCGATACGATATTCCTGGCGAAGGAAAACTGGGTCTGGCTGCTGGTGGCGCTGGGGCTCGGGCTGGTCGTCGGCTGGATCAGTTGCTCACGTGAAGAGAGAAGCTGATCATGTCACATCTCGTTATCGAACTGGCCCTTTGGATCCTCCTCGCCTTTCTCGTCGGCTGCATATTGGGGTGCCTGTTGCGCCGGCTCTTCGCCGGCGAGCCGGCCGCAGCCGTCGCCAGCGGTCCCTCGCAATTCACTAGCGTGACAGCGCCCGTGCCGCCGGCGCCCGACGTGAAAGCCGAAACTGCCGCCATCGTGGCTGAGGCTCAGGCTCTGGCCGGTACGCCGGCGCGGCCGACCGGCATGGCCGCGGCACGCGGCGGCACACCCGACAATCTGCAGCGCATCAGCGGTGTCGGACCCAAGAACGAAAAGACTTTGCACAGCCTCGGTTTCTTCCATTTCGATCAGATCGCCGCCTGGACGCCCGAAGAGGTCGCCTGGGTCGACGATCATCTGAAATTCGGCGGCCGTATCGCGCGTGAGGAATGGATCAACCAGTCTCGGCTCCTCGCCGAAGGCAAGGAAGACGAATTCCATCGGCTCTATGGCACCGGCGGCGTTCGTAACAAGGCAGGTGAGACGGAATCGGGGACGCGAACCCGTAAAGACTAGGTCGCGCACTCATGCCGCTGCTACTGAGCAAGCCGCGCTTCCGTGCCGTCGCCACCCGCTTCGAAACGCACAGCGAAAACTACCTTGCTCTCGTCAAACTCGCTTCAGCTAAAATCTGGATGCGCTTTACGACTCGGTGAACTAGAAAGGCCCCTCGAACGCTCGGAGAGGCGTTCAGGCAGGGGCCCGACCATGATCAAGATGAGTGTTTACTATCCGGCCGATGGCGGTTCGAAGTTCGATCACGACTACTACCGCACCCGCCATATGCCACTGATCCAGGAACGGCTCGGCGATGCCTGCCTGCGCTACGAGATCGATAAGGGCCTTGCGGGTCGCGAACCTGGAAGCGCGCCGCAGTTCGTCGCGGCGTGCCACGTCTACTCGCCGAGTCTGGCGACATTCCAGGAGGCGTTGGGTCCCCACCGCGCGGAGATCGCCGCGGACGTCGCCCGCTATACGGACATCGCCCCCATCGTGCAGATCAGCGAAGTCGTTGAAGGTTAGGTCGGTGACCTAAACCACTTTAAGCCAGGCTTTGATCGCCGCCTGGGCGTCCGGCTCGTCGAGGAACGGCACATGGCCGCGGTCCTTGATCGTGTGAGCTGCGAGAAGAGGGTGACGCCGCTTCATCTGCGCGACCGTCGCGTCGCTCAACAGATCGGAATGCTCGGCGCGCAGCACCGTCACCGGCAAGGTCAGCAAAGTGTCGAAGAGGGGCCAGAGATCCGGCGACTCGGCCTGTTGGATCTGCTCGTCGGTGGGAAAGGCCTCAGCGAGGCGCAGATCATAGTCATTGGTGATGCGCCCGCCTTTCTCGATATAGACGCGCCTGGCATAGGCAAGCCACTCGGTGGCGCTCAATGTCTCGAAGCCCGGATGGTTCTTTTTCAACGCATCGGCGGCTTCGTCCCAGGTCGCGAAGGACAGGGCCTTGCCGAGATAGCTTCTTATGCGGAGCAGCGAAGCCTTTTCGATGACGGGACCGACATCGTTGAGGAGAACGCCCTTGAGCCGCTGCGGATATTGCGCCGCCATGATCATCGCGATGATGCCGCCGCGCGACGTGCCGACGACACTCACCTGGTCGACCGCGAGCTCATCCAGAAGGCGCAACGCGTCGGCGAGCTCGACATCGGGCCGGTAGGTCGAGGGATCGGGCGCATAGGCCGAGCGGCCGCGACCGCGATAATCCATGGTGATGAGGCGCCGCTGTCCGCCGAGCCACTGCGCCAGGGGCTCGAAATCACGGACATTGCGGGTGAGGCCCGAGAGGCAGAGAAGCGGCGTGGCGTCGCTTTGCGCCGGATAGTCGCGCCCATAGAGAGCGAGCCCATCCGCCGAGGTGAAGTGGATATCGCGATGGGAAGCGGGCGCCCCCACGGCTCAATCGCAGCCGGTGATCAGTTCGACGATGCTGCCGCCTGAGCAATTGGCCGAGCCTGGTTCCCCGGAATTTGCCAGCGTGATCGCACCGGGCGAGCCGCGGCGGAGATCGGCCGTCATCGCATGCATCGTCTTCGGCGCCAGGCGCGAGCGATAGACATGCACGTTCTGCATCACCTTCTGCACGTAGTTGCGCGTCTCGGTGAAGGGGATCATTTCGACCCAGTCGATGGGATCGACGGTGCCGGAGCGGGGATCGCCATGCGCCTCGACCCATTCGCGCGAGCGGCGCGGGCCGGCATTGTAGGCGGCAAGCGTCAGGATATAGGACCCGCCGAATTCCTCGATGAGGTCGCCCAGATGCGCGGCGCCGAGCTTCACGTTATAGGCCGGGTCGCCGGTGAGCTTATCGGCCGAATAGCTGAGGCGATATTGCTTGGCGACGAGCTTCGCCGTTCCCGGCATCAGCTGCATCAGGCCTTGCGCGCCGACATGGCTGCCGGCTTTGGGATCGAATTCGCTTTCCTGGCGCGACAGGCCGAAGACCATCGCGCGTTCGACCGGCGGGCCGATCTGGCGCCAATCGGGCAGCGCCTTGGTCGGATAACCCCAATAGTCGATATCGATGCCTTTTTGGCCGGAGAGCTTGGCGAACCTGACCGCGGCGGCGGGGCCGCCGGCCGTCGACACGTTGCGGGCGACCGCGCTCATCTCGTCGGTCGACTTGAAGCGGCTCGACAGCGACCACATGAACATGTTGAGCTCACGGGTGCGACCGGTCTGCGCCACCATCTGGAAGGCACGCATGACTTCGTCATCATCGACGCGCGCCTGTGCGGCCGCCGAAGGCTGGCCGCCGGTGATCTGGATCGGTTGCGTTGCGATGCCGAGCTGCTCGCGGGCGAGCTGGCCGTAATAGACGGTTGGCACCGTGGCCGCGTCCCGATAGGCGGCTTTGGCCTTGTCCTTGGCGCCTGCGGCGGCATAGGAGCGGCCCAGCCAATAGGCGGCGCGCGCCTGGTCGGTGCGTGATTTGACGCCGGCCTGCAGCTTGGCGAAATGCTTGAGGGCGGTGTTCTCGTCCTTGAGGAAGCGCAAGGCGATCCAGCCGGCGAGGAATTCGCCTTCGCCGAAGAATTCGCCACTGGAGAAGCCGTGGGCGCGGGCGAGCTGATAGGCGGTCTTGGCAGTGCCGGGGCGGCGCGGATCGAGCAGCATGCGCGCCACCAGGCGGCGCTCCACCCACCAGGCCTCGCCATCGCCGATCGTCGCATGATCGGCGGGGATATCGAGCAGAATCTCGGCAGCCTTCGATTCCTTGTTGGCCTTGCGATAGTAGCGGGCGAGGGCATAGCGGATGCCGAGCTCGCGCTTCATCGCGCTCGACAGCGACTGATACTGCTTCTCGGCGCCGGCGACGCCGCGGATGAGCGCCTGGGCCACTTTGGCGGCCGCCTGATGGTCGCTGGAGAGCGACTTCGAGACGCGGATCGCCGAATTGGTTTCCTGCTTGTAGACGAGGCGCCACATGCGCGCCCTGCGATCGTCGCTGGTGATCAGCGAACCGAACTCGCTGGTGATCTGCTTTTCGGTGGCCGCATCGAGCGTCTCATTCAGCCAGACGCGCCGCAGCGTGCGCCGCGCGGCCTCCGTATTGCCGGTGGCGAGCTGGGCGCGCGTCAGAGCGAGCTGGCCCTCGGCGGTCAGCGGCTTGCGCTTCTCGAAATGCGCCAGGACCGTTTCGGCCGAAGCCCGGTTGACATAGAGGCTCTGCTCGGCCCGTTTCAGCAGGGTTTCGGAGAGCGGCCATTGCGGCGCGGCGTTGAGGAACGCCATGATCCGGCTGTAGCCCGCTTCCTTCCAGTTGTTGCGGAGATAGATGAGCTCGACCAGCTTGGCGGCGGCCGGGTCGCCCGATTGCTGGGCGAAGGAGCCGGCATCGCTATATTTGCCGTTGAAGGCGGCATCGGCGGCATTGACCGCCGCGCGGCTCACCTGCGGCGCGGCGAGGACGGACGTGCTGAGCGGCGGGGCGACGGTGATCGCCGTCGTGCCCAGCAAAGCAAGAATAAGCAAACTTGCGGAAAAACCCCGAATCATCAAATACGTCCCTGCCTGTCGGCCCTGTCGGGCGAATTCCCTATGAGCCAAATGCGACCGTCCTGTGGCCTGCAAATCGGCTATTTCCTGCGCTTGCCGGTCTTCGGGCGAGCGTCTAATGTGCCCCGCATTCCCACGCTGCGCGGAACCTCCCAACTCTAGCCAGCGCATGGTTGCCAAGTTATTACCGGAGACAGACACGTGAAGCTCAAGGGATCTTTTCCTGCCCTGATTACGCCCATGAAGAACGGCCGCGTCGATGAGGATGCGTTCCGAAAATTCGTGAATTGGCAGATCAAGGAGGGCAGTCACGGGCTGGTCCCCGTCGGCACCACGGGTGAATCCCCGACCGTCAGCCCCGAGGAACACAAGCGCGTGATCGAGATCACCGTCGAGGTCGTGGGCGGCCGGCTCCCGGTCATCGCCGGCACGGGATCGAACAACACCGATGAGGCGATCGAATATACGCTCCATGCCAAGAAGGCCAAGGCGGACGCGGCGCTGATCGTCGTCCCCTATTACAACAAGCCGACCCAGGACGGGATTTACGCCCATTTCAGCGCCATCGCCAAAGCGGTGGATATTCCCATCCTGGTCTACAATGTGCCCGGCCGCACGGTGGCCAGTATCTCGGTCGAGACGCTTGCCCGCCTCGCCAAGGACCATCCCAATATCATCGGCACCAAGGACGCGACCGCCGATCTCACCCGCCCGTCACGCCAGCGTGAAGTGTCGGGCGAGGATTTCATCCAGCTTTCGGGCGAGGACGGCACCGCGCTCGGCTTCAACGCCCATGGCGGGGTAGGGTGCATCTCGGTGACCGCCAACGTGGCGCCGAGGCTGTGCGCCGAATTCCAGAATGCGACACTCGCCGGCGACTATCGGACCGCGCTCAAATTGCAGGACCGGCTGATGCCGCTCCACACCGCGCTGTTCGTCGAAACCTCGCCGGCGCCCATCAAATATGCGGTGAGCCTGCTCGGCCATTGCCAGCCTGATATCCGCCTGCCGCTGGTCGAGCCGTCGGAAGCCTGCAAGAAGCAGGTGAAGGCGGCGATGGTCCATGCCGGCCTCCTGAACTGAGAGTGCCATGTCGTCGAAAAGCGGTGGAACGAAAGCCTCACGCAAAGAGGAAGGCATAAAGGTTGTCGCCGACAACCGCCGCGCCCGCTTTGACTATGAGATCCTTGATACTTACGAGGCCGGCATTGAGCTGAGAGGCTCGGAGGTGAAGTCGTTGCGCGAGGGCAAGGCGAATATCGCCGAGTCCTATGCCGCGGTGAATGACGGCGAGCTGTTCCTCGTCAATGCCTATATTCCGGAATATCGCGAGGCCAACCGTTTCAATCATGAGACCAAGCGGCCGCGCAAATTGCTGCTCCATGCACGCGAGATCGACAAATTGTCGGGCGGCGTCCTGCGCGAAGGTCTCACCATCGTGCCGCTGCGCGTCTATATGAACGCCCGCGGCCGCGCCAAGGTCGGCATCGCGCTGGCGCGCGGCAAGAAACTGCACGACAAGCGCGACGCGATCAAGGATCGGTCGTGGAACCGTGAAAAATCGCGGCTGCTGCGCGAGCGCGGATAAGAGATATCCTCATCAGGATAGAGCGAGTTGCTGCAACAGCCCTGCGAGGCTCGCTTCGCTCGGACCTCAGGGCGAGGGCAAAACGGCGCGCACGCCGGCGAAGACTTTCTCGAACATTTCCGTCGTCAGCACGCCGGTATTGGTGTTGTAGCGCGAGCAGTGATAGCTGTCGAAGAAGGCGATGTCGCCGATCTCGTGCCGCGCCGCATGGCCGAAGGGGTAGCGCGACTTCTTCTGAGCGAGCGCGGTCAAGGTCGCATCATGGGCGATGCGGCCCAGCGCCACGATGGCGGCGAGCTTCGGCAAAGCGGCGATCTGATCCTTCAGAAAACCATTGCAGGTCTTGATCTCAGCCGGCAGCGGCTTGTTCTCCGGCGGCACGCAGCGCACCGCATTGACGATCATGCAGTCGATCAGCGTCAGCCCGTCCTGTGGGTCGGCGCGGTAATCACCCTTGGCAAAGCCGAAGCGCTTCAGCGTCGCATAGAGTAGATCGCCGGCATAATCGCCGGTGAAGGGTCGGCCGGTTCGGTTGGCGCCGCGCAGGCCCGGCGCCAGGCCGACGATCAGGAGCCTGGCGTCGCTGCCGCCGAAGGACGGCACCGGTGAATTGAACCAGTCCGCGTGGTCACGGCGCTGCGTCTCGCGGAACGAGACGAGCCTCGGGCAGAGCGGGCAATTGGGAGACGGCGTCACCAGGCGCTCTCTCAAATGTCAGCGAAATCCTCGAAGGAAGAGGGCGCCTGCTGCGCCGGGGCGGGGCGTTCGCGCACCCGTTCCGTACGCTCGCTCGGCTCACGGCCGATCTCCTCGCGCAGATCGGCGAGGTCGATGAATTGATCGGCCTGACGGCGCAGCTCGTCCGCCACCATCGGCGGCCTGGTGACGAGGGTGGAGACCACGCTGGTGCGCCGGCCCTTGGCCTGCACCGCCTGGATCAGCGAGCGGAAATCGCCGTCGCCAGAGAACAGGACGATATGGTCGAGATTGTCGGCGAGCTGCATGACGTCGATGGCGAGCTCGATGTCCATATTGCCTTTGACCTTGCGGCGGCCGAGCGAATCCGTGAATTCCTTGGCCGGCTTGGTGACCACCCGGTAGCCATTATAGTCCAGCCAGTCGATCAGCGGGCGGATCGGCGAGTATTCGGCGTCCTCCATCAGGGCGGTGTAGTAGATGGCGCGGATCAGCCGCGAGCGTTTGCGGAAGAAGCCCAGCAGGCGGCGATAGTCGATATCGAAGCCGAGCGATTTTGCGGTTGCGTAAAGATTGGCGCCGTCGATAAAAAGCGCTACGCGTTCGTCCTGGTAAAAATTCATGATTGAAATCTCCTATTTGAAACAGTGCTTTGATAATGGCTTAAGCGCTGAGGCTCAAGGTTAATTATGATCCTGATCGGTCTTGGGAGCAATGTCGACGGTCCCTGGGGGCACCCGCGGGAAACGATGCTGCGCGCTCTGCGTGAGCTCGACGGCAACGGCACCGAACTTGTCGCGGCGTCCCGGCTTTTCGAGACGTCGCCTTTCGGCATGATCAACCAGCCGACTTTCGTGAACGCCGTCGCGCAGATCAGAACCGCGATGCCGCCCGAGGCGCTGATGCAGCATCTGCATGACATCGAAAGACAGGCCGGGCGGCGCCGGCGGCTGCGCTGGGGACCGCGCACCCTCGACCTCGACCTGCTCGATTATCATGGCCTCGTTCGCCGCGGCCGGCTCAAGCTGCCGCATCCGGGCATTCCCGAGCGGGATTTCTGGCTGACCCCCTTGATGGAGCTGGTTCCGCGCTGGCGCCATCCGGTGAAGCAGCAGACAGCCCAGAAGATGCGGAGTATTCTCTCCGGCTTCACGCGGGGCGGCGTGGTGCTGGATAAGCCTGCCGAAAGGGACTCTTAACCAGTCCCCGCCATGCTTGGCGCCCGCTTATGTGCTGGTGAGTGTGAGTGATGGCGATGCGTAGTATCAAGGCGGCGGCGGGGTTGACCGCGCTGATGGTCCTGGCCGTTCCGGCCCGGTCCGAGCCGATCACTTTTTCCAGCGATACATTTCAGATCATCGGCGGCATGAGCAGCGAGGCGACGCCGACGCGGCGCGGCAACTATCGCGGCATGGAGACCGTCGACTTCAAGACCGAGCTCGCCCCCGGCACGATCCTTGTGCGCACCAGGGAACGTAAGCTCTATTATGTTCTGCCCGAGGGCCGCGCCATCCAATATGGCATCGGCGTCGGCCGCGAGGGTTTCACCTGGTCGGGCACCGACAAGATCACCCGCAAGGCCGAATGGCCCGATTGGCGCCCACCCAAGGAAATGATCGCCCGCGAAGCGCGGCGCGGCAATTACATTCCGGTGCATATGCTCGGCGGACCGGACAACCCTTTGGGCGCCAGGGCGCTCTATATCGGGACGACCATGTATCGCATTCACGGCACCACCCAGCCCTGGAGCATCGGCATGGCGGTGTCCTCTGGCTGCATCAGGCTTCTCAATGAGGAGGTTATCGATCTCTTCAACCGCGTCGATGTCGGCGCCACGGTTGTGGTCGAGTAGTCACCGCATCAGCCCGAAGAGTTGCAGACTTTTCGGATAAGCTGACGCGCGATCAGAGCGCGTCTTCGCGCCAGCTCTTACCCCGATAGTACTGGAAGCACACCGGCAGATCGGCCGGCAGATCGCTTTGCGTTTCCATAAGAGGCTGTAGGCGCTTCAGGATATCACGCGTGATCATCGGCAGCTCGAGCTCTTGCGCTTCGGCGAAGCTGAACCAGTGCGGCGTCAGAAGCTCGCCCGATCCCGGATGCCGGGGATTGTCGAGATTGCCGATATGGCGTGCATCGGTGACGAAGAAGCGTGAATCGAAGCGGCGGGTGCGCCCGGGCGGCGTGATGGCGCGCGCGAAGAAGCGCAAATGTGACAGGTCGAGCTGCGTCGCGGCGAGAAGGCCGTCCCATTCCTCATTGGCGAGGGTGGCGCCGTCGGGAATGTTTCCGAGGAACAGCCCGGTCTCTTCATAGGTTTCGCGCACCGCGGCGATGGCGAGGCCGCGCGCTTTGGACGGGCTCCTGTGACCGCGCATGCGCAATTGCAGCTTCTCGTGGACGAGGGGATGCAGATCGGCGCCGACCTTGAGGCGCATATCGGCGGGATCGAGCCGGCCGCCCGGAAAGACGAACATGTTGGGCATGAACGCATGGCTGCCATGGCGCTTGCCGAGAAGCACGCGCGGAGCGTTGTCATCATGGCGCACGACGATCAATGTAGCGGAATCGCGCGGCTTCTGCGCCAGCGCAAACTGTCGGGAACCGGCCAGTTCGGGATCGTTCAACGTCATTCCTCCTCCCTGCCGCCGAAGCCATGCATGCGCAGCGCCCATTGCAGGCCGATGACGGCGCCTTTGACGGCGGGCATGAGCACCAGGGTCAGGATGAGCGTCGCCGGAATCCAGATCGCCGCGTGGACGAGATAGTCGGGCTGCCACAGCCGCTCGACGATGAGGAGCAGCGGAATGATGATATGCGCGACGATCGTAATGGTGAAATAGGGCGGCGCATCGTCGGCGCGCTGATGGTGAAGCTCCTCGCCGCAGCGGGAGCACTTGTCCCTGACCTTGATGAAGCCGGAGAACACGGAGCCTGCGCCGCAAGCGGGGCAGCGACGCAAGAAGCCGCGCAGCATCGCCTTGGACCAGGACCGCGCCGGTGCCTCTGCCGGGCTTTGCACATTTTCAATGATGACCGGCATCAGCGCCTCTTGCCGCGGGCAGGCCCCCGCACGCGCAGCGAGCGGCGCGATACCGGCTTGCCCTTGCGCCCATCGCTCATCATCTCGAAGCGCAGGCCGCCGGAAACGGGCGCCGCCTCGACGAGGCGCACGTCGACCTTGTCGCCAAGCTGGAAGGTCTCGCCCGACCGCTCGCCGATCAACGCGCGCCGTGTCTCGTCATAGACGAAATAGTCGGAACCCAGCGTGCCGGCGGGAATGAAGCCGTCGGCGCCGGTATCATTGAGCGTGATGAAGAGGCCGGCCGAAACCACGCCGCCGATACGGCCTGGGAAGCGCGCGCCGATCTGCGAAGAGAGATGGCTGGCGATGAGACGGTCGACGGTCTCGCGCTCGGCCGCCATGGCGCGCCGCTCGGCGCCTGACACAAGTGTCGCCGTGTCGCTGAGCTGCGCCGTGTCCTCGGACGACAGACCGTCCGAGCCAAAACCGAAAGCGGTGATGAGGGCGCGATGCACGATGAGGTCAGCATAACGCCGGATCGGTGAGGTGAAATGCGCATAGTGCCGCAAGTGCAGGCCGAAATGCCCGGCATTTTCGGTGTCATAGACGGCCTGCGCCTGGGTCCGCAGCACCACCTCGTTCACCACATGCTGATAGTCCTTGCCTTCGACTTCCTTCAGGATCTGATTGAAATGCCGGGGCGTCATATGCTGGCCCTTGGCGAGGTTGATGCCGACGGTCTTGAGGAACTCACCCAGGCTGCGGATCTTTTCCTCGGCGGGGTTGGCATGGACGCGGTAAAGGAGCGGGATCTTGCGCTCGCCCAGCGTTTCGGCCGCGGCGACATTCGCCTGGATCATGAATTCTTCGATGAGCTTATGCGCATCGAGACGTTCGGGCGTCACCACCCGTTCGATGAGGCCATGGGCATCGAGGATCAGCTTGCGCTCGGGCAGATCGAGCTCGAGGGGCTCGCGCCGGTTGCGGCCTTTGAGCAGCACCTTATAGGCGGCCCAGAGCGGGCGTAGAACGGGAGCGAGCAGGGTTTCGGTCTTGTCGTCAGGGCGCCCGTCGATAGCCGCCTGCGCCTGCTGATAGGAGAGCTTCGCCACCGAGCGCATGACGCCGCGCACGAAATGATGCTTGCGCTTGGTGCCGCTGCGATCGAAGGTCATGAAGACGGCGAGACAGGGCCGCTCCTCACGCTCACGCAGCGAACAGAGATCGTTGGAGATGCGCTCAGGCAACATCGGCACGACGCGGTCGGGGAAATAGACCGAGTTGCCGCGGATGCGCGCCTCGCGGTCGAGCGCCGAGCCCGACTGCACATAGGTCGAAACATCGGCGATGGCGACGATCACCTTCACGCCGCCTTCATTCTTGGGATCGTCATCGGGCTCGGCCCAGACCGCATCGTCATGATCGCGCGCATCGGGCGGGTCGATGGTGACGAGGGGGATGTCGCGCAGGTCGGTGCGATGCGCATGCGAGAAAGGCTTGAGAGCGTCAGCCTCGGCGAGCACGCGCGCCGGGAATTCCGACGGAATGCCGTGATGCTCGATGGCGATCAGCGAGATATTGCGCTGGCTGGAGATATCGCCCAGCCGTTCCTTCACCCGTGCGGTCGGCAGCCCATGGCCGCGTCCGCGCATCACCTCGACGGAGACCAGCTCTCCGGGTTCGGCGCCGTTTTCGTGGCCAGGCTGCACCTGGAGTTCGTGGCGCGCTTTCTTGTCGACCGGCACGACGCGGGCGCCGTGTCCCTTTGCATGACGGAATATGCCGAGGACGCGGGTGCTGCGGCCGGCGATCTTGCGGATGACTCGGCCATGATAGGCGACCTTGGGATCCTTCGTCGGCTCGAGCCGGGCGAGGACGCGATCGCCCATCGCGGGCGGCTGGGACTCTTCGCGCGTGCCTTTGCTTGCCTGCGCGATGATGAGGATCTGGGGCGGCTCGCCCGAGGCCATCTCCCATTCGGCGGGGACGGCGAGCAATTCGCCATTGGCATCGCGGCCGGTGATCTCGACCACGGTGATCGGCGGCAATTCGCCGGCCTTGGCCATGACGCGGCCGGCGCGTTTGAGCTTGCCGTCCTGCTCCAGCTCCTTGAGCTGACGCTTCAGCGCGATCCGGTCGTTGCCCTTGATATTGAAGGCGCGCGCGATTTCGCGTTTCCCGACCTTGCCGGGGCTGGTCTTGATGAAGTCGATGAGCTGTTCGGCTGTCGGCAGGTCGCTGGATGTCTGCTTCGCCTTCCGCGCCACGGCTTTACGCACTCACTTCATCAGGTGAGGTGGCCTTCTTGGCACGTTTGGCAGCTGCTTTTTTCGCGGGAGCTTTTTTCGCCGGTGCTTTCGCCGCTCTGGGCTTGGCGGCCTTCTTCGCCTTGCCCTTGCCGGCGCGCGCCGCGAGAAGGATGACCGCTTCCTCGAGCGTCGTCTCTTCCGGCTCCTTGCCGGCCGGGATCGTGGCGTTGATCTTGCCCCACTTCACATAGGCGCCATAACGTCCGCTCATCACATGGACGGGGCCGCCATCCGGATGCTGGCCCAGATCCTTGAGGGCGCCCGGCCGCTTGCGGTTGGCGCTCTTCTCTTTCTTCTCGGCGAGAAGAGTGACGGCGCGGTTGAGGCCGACCGTATAGACCTCTTCCGGGTCGCTCAGCGTGGCGTAGGTGCCGTCATGCAGGATGAAGGGCCCGAAGCGCCCGAAATTGGCGACGATCGGCTTGCCGGTTTCGGGATGGACGCCGACATCGCGCGGCAGCGACAGGAGCCTGAGCGCCGTTTCGAGATCGATGCTCGCGGGATCGGTCTTTTTGGGGATCGAGGCGCGGCGCGGTTTCTCGCCTTCCGCGGCTTCGCCCAATTGCAGATAGGGACCGAACCGGCCGTCGCGCCGGGTCACCGGCTGGCCGGTCTCCGGATCATGGCCGATCAGGAGGCCTTCCGCCGGCACCGCTTCACCCTCGCCATTGCCGGGCGTGATCTGGCGCGTAAAGCGGCAGTCGGGATAGTTCGAGCAGCCGACAAAGGCGCCAAACTTGCCGAGCTTGAGCGACAATTGGCCGTTCGAGCAGGACGGGCAAGTGCGCGCCGGCTGACCATCGGCACGCTCGGGGAAGACATGCGGGCCCAGAATCTCGTTCAGCGCATCGAGCACATTGGTGATGCGCAGTTCCTGGATCTCGCCGACGGCGCCGGTGAAATCCAGCCAGAAGTCGCGCAGCACCGCCTTCCAGTCGATCTCGCCATTGGAGATGCGGTCGAGCTGCTCTTCGAGATTGGCGGTGAAGTCATATTCGACATAACGCTTGAAGAAGGCTTCCAGGAACGCCGTGACGAGGCGGCCCTTGTCTTCCGGGACGAGGCGTTTCTTGTCGACCCGCACATAACCGCGGTCGCGCAGCACCGAGAAGATGGCGGTATAGGTCGAGGGCCGGCCGATGCCGAGCTCTTCCATCTTCTTGATGAGAGAGGCTTCCGAATAACGCGGCGGCGGCTCGGTGAAATGCTGCTCGGGCGTGATCGACTTGACGCCGACGCCATCGCCGCGCGCCAAAGCGGGCAGGCGCCTGGAGTCTTCGTCCTCCTCGTCGTCGAGGCCTTCCTGATAAAGCTTCAGGAAGCCGTCGAACTTCACCACCGAGCCGGTGGCGCGGAAGGAATAGGCTTTGCCGTCATTGCCCTTGGCGCCGATATCGGCGGTGGTGCGTTCGATCTCGGCGCTCTCCATCTGGCTGGCGATGGTGCGTTTCCAGATCAGCTCATAAAGCGCCATCTGGTCGGGATCGAGAATGCGCCGGACATTTTCCGGGAAGCGGAACAGGTCGGTCGGCCGGATGGCTTCATGCGCTTCCTGCGCATTCTTCGCCTTGGTCGTGTATTTGCGCGGCACCGAGGGCAGATAGGGCTCGCCGAAACGCTTCAGAATGGCGTTGCGGGTGGCCGCGATCGCCTCGCCGGCGAGATCGACACCATCGGTACGCATATAGGTGATGAGGCCCGTGACCTCGCCGCCGATATTGACGCCTTCATAGAGGCGCTGGGCGACTTGCATGGTCTTGGCGGAGGAGAAGCCGAGCTTGCGCGAGGCCTCCTGCTGGAGGGTCGCGGTGCGGAAGGGCGGATAGGGATGGCGCTTGACCGGCTTCGATTCGACCGAGTCGATGGCGAAGTGGGCGCCTTTCAGCGCCGAGACGATCGCCGTGGCCGACGCTTCGTTACCGATGTCGAGCTTGCCGAGACGCTTGCCGTCGATGGCGGCGAGGCGGGCAGCGAAGGCATCACCGCGGGGCGACGTGAAGGCGCCGTCGATGGTCCAGTATTCCTGCGCCCGGAAGGCCTCGATCTCG
Source organism: Taklimakanibacter albus (assembly GCF_016595235.1). Classification (GTDB taxonomy): domain Bacteria; phylum Pseudomonadota; class Alphaproteobacteria; order Rhizobiales; family Aestuariivirgaceae; genus Taklimakanibacter; species Taklimakanibacter albus. Next base: position 853,488 of record NZ_JAENHL010000006.1, read on the forward strand.
AGCTCGCGGTCGCAGATGAGGCGAAGCGCAACCGACTGGACGCGTCCCGCCGAGCGCGAGCCCGGCAGTTTGCGCCACAGCACCGGCGACAGGGTAAAGCCGACGAGATAGTCAAGCGCCCGGCGGGCAAGATAGGCATCGACGAGCGCCACATCGACCTGGCGCGGATGTTTCATCGCCTCGAGGACCGACTGCTTGGTGATGGCGTTGAACACCACCCGGTCGATCTCCTTGCCCTTGAGGGCGCCCTTCTTCTTGAGGATCTCCAGCACATGCCAGGAAATGGCCTCGCCCTCGCGATCAGGGTCGGTGGCGAGGATCAGCCGGTCGGTGTCCTTCAGCGCCGCGGCGATATCGGAGACGCGTTTGGCCGACTTGCCGTCGACCTCCCAGGACATGGCGAAGTCTTCGTCGGGGCGCACCGACCCGTCCTTGGGCGGCAGATCGCGCACATGGCCGTAGGAGGCGAGGACGGTGTAGTCCTTGCCCAGGTACTTGTTGATCGTTTTGGCCTTGGAAGGCGATTCGACGACGACGACTGTCATTTATCTTGCGTTCTGAAAGCTAGGACGGGGCTCATATAGGGATCGTTTCCGGCCCGCAAGCCTTGCGGAGGGGCATTCCACGCCAAAGTGAAGCCTTAAGGTTGATGATTGCAACCTAAAGTAATTGCAGGCCTATGCGCTGGGTATATAGGCAGATCTGCCTGGAAAGCAAATGCCCTTAGGTCAGCAGGTTGACCAGCTGCTGGGCACTCTGAATATATAAAGTGTCATGGCCCCTAAGAGATTAAGGAAACCAGTTGCCGTCCATGCCGCGTCAGCTTGCCGGCGAGCTCGAGCTCCAGCAACAGCCCGAGCACCAGCTGCGCCGGTACGCCGCTTTCCCGGATGAGGTCGTCGATCTCGGTCGGCGTGGGACTGAGATGCTCCAGGATGGCTGCGCGCGCCGAGCCGTCGACCTCGGTATCGGGGACGGGGGCGGCCGAGGGGGCTTCGGCAAATGGCCGCGGGCGCATGGCGAGAAGGGCGTCCAGAACCTCCTGGCTCTTGCTCAGGAGATGCGCGCCCTCGCTGATCAGCCGGTTGGTGCCTTCCGCCCGGGGATCGAGCGGCGAGCCCGGCACCGCGAAGACCTCGCGGCCTTGCTCATTGGCGAAACGCGCCGTGATGAGGGAGCCCGAGCGCAAGGCAGCCTCGACGATGATCACCGCGCGGCTCATGCCGGAAATGATGCGGTTGCGGCGTGGGAAAGATGTCTCGCGCGGCGGGGCGCCCGGAGGCATTTCCGAGATGAGAAGCCCGTCTTCACCGATGGCTTTCTGCAGGCCGGCATTTTCCGGCGGATAGATGATATCGATGCCGGTGCCGAGCACCGCCGCGGTGCCATGCTTGAGCGATGCCTCATGTGCCGCCGTGTCGATGCCGCGCGCCAGCCCGGAGACGACCGTGAGCCCGGCCGCCGCGAGATCGTTGGCGAAAGTGCGGGCGAGCCGCTTGCCGTTGGCCGAGGCATTACGCGAGCCCACGATCGCCACCGCGTCCCGCTCGACGAGCGAAGTCTTGCCCTTGATGCAGATGATCGGCGGCGCGCCCTCGCTATGGCGCAGCAGCGGTGGGTAATCGGGCTCTGGCTTGGCGACGAAACGTGCTCCCGCGTCGCGCGACCGGTCGATTTCGGCCTGCGCGGCAGCGGCGCCGTAGATCTTGATCGGACGCTTGCGGGTGAGATCGGGAAGGGCCTCGAGCGCAGCACCGGCGCTGCCGAATTTGGCCAGCAGCTGATCGAAGTTGATCGCGCCGATATTTTCGCTGCGGATCAGGCGCAGCCAGTCGAGCCGCTCCTGATCCGCGAGGATCATGATTTGGAGCCGAGTTTGATCCTCGATTCCTGGCCTTTGAGGAGGCGCGCGATATTCTCGTGATGCATGATCCAGATCAGCGCCGCGAGCAGGATCAAGGGAAGCACATAGGTCGGCCGGCCAAGGAGCCACGCCCAGAGCGGGCTCAAGGCCGCGGCGGTGAGCGCCGAGAGCGACGAGATGCGGAAGATGACGGCCATGGCGAGCCAGACGGCGAGGAAGATGAGGCCGAGCGGCCAGTAGAGGCCGAACAGGATGCCGATATTGGTGGCGACACCCTTGCCGCCCTTGAAGCCGAGCCAGATGGGGAAGAGATGTCCGGCGAAGGCGGCAAGGCCGGCGATGAGCCCGGCACTCTCGCCGCCCACCATCTTCATGAGCAGGATCGGGATGGTGCCCTTCACCGCATCGGCGATGAGCGTAGCCGCCGCGATCTTCTTGTTGCCGGTCCGCAGCACATTGGTGGCGCCGATATTGCCGGAGCCGATGGAGCGCACATCACCAAGACCCGCCCAGCGCGTGAACAGAAGGCCGAAGGGAATGGAGCCCGACAGATAGCCGAGGAGGGCGGCCATGATCGCCATGGCCGGCGTAACTGCCGCGAAATCGAGCATCAGACCCTCCCGTTAACGAGGGAGATCGTACGCATAGACGGTGCGTCCGGCAACGACCGTTTCGAGCACGCGGCCTTCCAGCGTGCGGTGCTCGAAGGGTGAGTTCTTCGACCGCGAGCGCAGGATGTGGTCCTCGACCGTCCAGCTGTGCTGGATGTCGGCCAGGGTGAAATCGGCCGGTGCGCCGGGCGCCAGGCGTCCGGCTTCGAGACCCAGTATCTGCGCCGGCTTGGCCGACAGCGCGTCGATCAGCCGGGGGAGCGGCACGCCGTCATTGTGATGCAGGCTGAGGCTGGCCGAGAACAGGGTCTCGAGCCCGATGGCGCCGAATTCGGCTTCGGCGAAGGGCAGGCGCTTGGTGTCGGCGCTTTGCGGATCATGGCTCGATACGATGACGTCGATCGTGCCGTCCTGAACGCCTTCGACCAAGGCGCGTCGGTCGTCTTCGGAGCGCAAGGGCGGCGACAGTTTGAAGAAGGTGCGATAGGCGCCGATATCATTCTCGTTGAGGACGAGGTGATTGACCGAGACGCCGCAAGTGACGGGAAGCCCGCGCGCTTTGGCGGCGCGGATGACCTCGACCGACTGGCGGCAGGAAATCTGCGCCACGTGATAACGCGCGCCCGTGGATTCGACGAGGCGCAGATCGCGCTCGACCATGATCACTTCCGAGACGGCGAGTGTGCCCGCAAGGCCGAGGCGGCCGGCCGTCTCGCTGGCATTCATGACGCCGGTGGCGAGCGTCGGCTCCTCGGCATGCTGCACCACGAGCATGTCGAAGTCCTTGGCGTAGGCGAGCGCCCGGCGGAAGATCCGCGCATTGGCGACCGCTTTATTGCCGTCGGTCACGGCGACGGCACCAGCTTCCTGCAGCGTGCCGATCTCGGTCATGAACTCGCCGCCGAGGCCCTTGGTGAGGGCCGCCATCGGGGCCACCCGGACGATCGCCGTATCGCGCGCACGCCTCAGGATGAAGTCGACGATCGCCGCGTCATCGATGACGGGATTGGTGTTGGGCATCACGATCATGGTGGTGATGCCGCCGGCGGCAGCCGCTTCCGAGGCGGTCGCCAGCGTCTCGCGATATTCATTGCCGGGCTCGCCGGTAAAGACCCGCATGTCGATCAGGCCGGGCACCAGAAGCTGGCCCTTGCAGTCGAAAATCGTCGTGCCGGCACCGGCGGACTGCGCCGTGACCTTCGGGCCCGCGGCCAGGATCCAGCCGTCCTCGATCAGCAAACCGCCTTTTCCGTCAAGGCCTTGCGCCGGATCGATAAGACGTGCGTTGAGATAGGCTTTGCGTCCGGACGAATGTTTTGCCGATGGCGCCATCATGCGTTGCCGCCTCCCGGCAGATTGCGGGCGAGCGCGTCGAGCACGGCCATGCGCACCGCGACCCCCATTTCGACTTGCTCGCGGATCACCGACTGCACACCATCGGCGACATTGGAGTCGATCTCGACGCCGCGATTCATCGGGCCTGGATGCATCACCAGTGCGTCCGGCTTGGCGAGCTTCAGCTTCTCCTCGTCGAGGCCGTAGAAGCGGTAATATTCGCGCACCGACGGCACGAAGGCGCCGCTCATGCGCTCGAGCTGCAATCTCAGCATCATCACCACATCGGCCCCGTCGAGGCCTTCGCGCATATTGCGATGGACCTCGACACCGAAGTTCTGAGCCCCCGTCGGCAGCAGCGTCGAGGGCGCCACCAGCCGGACGCGGGCGCCGAGCTTGTTGAGGAGGTGGATATTGGAGCGCGCCACGCGCGAATGGAGCACGTCGCCGCAGATCGCCACCACGAGGCCCTCGATGCGGTTTTTGCGCCGCCGGATGGTGAGGGCGTCGAGCAGCGCCTGGGTCGGGTGCTCATGCTGGCCGTCGCCGGCATTGATGACGGCGCAGGAGACTTTCTGGGCGAGGAGTTCGGCCGCCCCCGAGGAGGGATGGCGTATCACCAGAATATCGGGATGCATGGCGTTGAGCGTCATGGCGGTGTCGAGCACCGTCTCGCCCTTGGAGATGGCGGAGGTCGACACCGCCATGTTGAGCACATCGGCGCCGAGCCTTTTGCCGGCGAGTTCGAAGGAGCTCTGGGTGCGGGTCGAAGCCTCGAAGAACAGGTTGATCTGAGTGCGCCCCGACAGCACCGCCTGGCGCTTGTCGATCTGGCGGCTCACTTCGACGTAACGCTCGCCGAGATCGAGCAGCGTCACGATTTCCTGAGCTGAAAGGGATTCGATACCGAGCAGGTGCTGGCCTTCGATGAGGCGTTTGGAATTGCGCGCTTGGGTCATCGAAGGCCACTGTCTAGGGACGATTCCGTTCCCCTGCAAGCGGCAAAAGCGGCCTGTGGGTAAGTCACGAAAAGCCCACCACAAATTCGCCCCGAATAGTGCGGCAGGATCACCGGCGGGCGGTTCGGGACAATCGCTCGGTAAATCAGAGGGCCGGGGGCCTTTGCTGGAGTGATTTCATGTTGAGGACTTTCGTTGTCGGCGGCGTTCTTGTGCTGGCAGCTTTCGCAGGCGTGCCGCAGTCGGCCAAGGCCGATACGCGGATCGGCGTGACGATCAATGAGGGTTGGGTGCCGACGCAATATTATCCGGACGATCCGGATGACGATTACGACGCTGACGAGGACTACATCTCCTGCGGCGAAGGCCGCCAGGTCGTGCGCGACGAGGGCTTCCGGCGGGTCCGCGCGGTCCGCTGCGGCGGCGAGGTCTATCGCTATGAGGCGGTCAAGCGTTACCGCCTGTGGAGCGTCAAGGTCAGCGCCCGGTCGGGCAGGATCGTCAGCGCCAGGGTGATCGGCAATTACGGCGACTATTATTGAGCCGGCATGACTGACGGGCCGGACGCGTGCAGGGTCCGGCCCGCCTCAAACCTCGATATCGTCGGAGCTGTCGTCCCCGTCATCCGGGGCGCTGTCGTCGGGGCCATCGTCATGGTCATCGCCTGAGCCGCCATCGCCTTCCTCGCCTGGATCGCTGTTTTCATGATGATCCGGATCATCGCCATAATCCTGATCTGATCCGCTGTCGTCGCTGTATCCGCCATCGTCGTTGCTCGTCTGCGCCTGGGCGGGTGCGGCCCGGAAGGGTTCCAGCTTGGTGACGATGGGCCCGACGAAATACATGCCGAAGCCCAGGACGAAGGATAGAAGCGTGGAAGACATGCGCATCTTGGGGTGTTCCTTGCACTGAAGGAGGCGTTGGTCGCCCGATCAGGTCACAGCTTTGCGGCGAGACTGTGCTGGCAATCTCATATTGGGACACGATCTCCGGTTGATATAATCCTATCGACTGATTGACTCGCTGCCTGACAGCCATAGTCTGTGACAAAGCTTCACGCCTGGATGGAGATGGTCATGACCGATCTTGCCGCTAGCGTCAGCACCCCGAAAGAGACACAGGTCGAACCGAGTCTCCATCGCGTGATGGGGCCTTGGCTGCTCCTGCTGTTCATTGTCGGGGACATCCTGGGAACCGGCATCTATGCGCTGACCGGGCAGGTCGCCAAGCAGGTAGGCGGTGTCGTCTGGTTGCCCTTCCTGGTGGCCTTCATTGTCGCCGTCATCACCGCCTTCAGCTATCTGGAGCTGGTCACCAAATATCCGCGCGCCGCCGGCGCGGCGCTCTACACGCATAAGGCTTTCGGCATCCATTTCATCACCTTCATCGTGGCCTTCGCGGTGATGTGTTCCGGCATCACCTCGGCCTCGACGGCGTCCCGGGCTTTCGCCGCCAACATGTCGAATGCCTTCGATCTGGGCCTCACCGGCACGATCGGCATTACCTTGATCGGCCTCTGCTTCATGGCGCTCGTGGCGATCGTCAATTTCCGCGGCGTCGGCGAAAGCGTGAAGGCCAATGTCGTCCTGACCTGCGTCGAGCTCACCGGGCTTCTGATCATCATCCTGATCGGCCTGTGGGCCATCGGCCTCGGCAATGGCGATGTCTCCCGCATCACTCAGTTCGCCACCGCCGCCGACCGCGGCGCCTTCTGGTCGGTCATCGCGGCCACCACGCTCGCCTTCTTCGCCATGGTGGGCTTCGAGGACTCGGTCAACATGGCCGAGGAATGCAAGAACCCGACCCGCATCTTCCCCAAGGTGCTGCTTGCCGGTCTATTGATCACCGGCATCATCTATGTGCTGGTGTCGATCTCAGCCGTGACCCTGGTGGCGCCCGAGCAATTGGGCGAGGGCGAGACGCCGCTGCTCCAGGTCGTCCAGGCCGGTGCACCCAATTTCCCGCTCTGGATCTTCGGCTTCATCACCATGTTCGCGGTCGCCAACAGCGCCCTCATCAACATGCTGATGGCGAGCCGGCTCGTCTATGGGATGAGCCGCGAGCATGTGCTGCCGCCGGTCCTGGGCAAGGTGCATGCCTCTCGCCGCACGCCCTATATCGCGATCGTCTTCACCACGCTGCTGGCCTTCGCGCTTATCACCTTCGTGGGTGAAGTGCCGGCGCTCGGCGGCACCACGGCGCTTCTGCTGCTCTGCGTCTTCACCATCGTCAATATCGCGGTGCTGGTGCTGCGCCGCGATCCCGTCGAGCACAGCCATTTCCGCAGCCCGACAATTCTGCCGGTGCTGGGCGCCATCTGCTGCGCTTTCCTGGCGGGTCCGTGGACCGGCCGTGATCCGGTGCAATACAAGATCGCCGGCATCCTCATCGGCATCGGTATTGCCCTTTGGGTCGTGAATTTCCTGGTCAATCGCGCCATCGGCCAGAAGCCGGCCGAGCCGACGATGGAGACGACCGGCGGTTCAGGGCCGGTGAACTGAGATTCCACGGGCTTGTCGGGCCGCCTCAGCAGCCCTGGCGAGATGTGCGGCCAGATCGGACGCGAAGTGCTCGGTACAGTGGAAGCAGAGATCGTAGGCCTTGCGACCATCCGTGCAGGTGAGCCTGAAATGGACATGGCTTCCGGCGCCGGAAACGCCTTCGTCCACGATGTCCTGGATCAGCCAACCGGGTCCGCTCATCATGAGGTCCTCCGCCTGAGGCCCGTCAGCTAATCACACGGGACGCTTTTCGGAAAGCTCCTGCCTTCGGGCGATGACGCGGATTTCGACGAGCGTTCCCTCGGTGATGAGCTCGCTGACACCGATCGCCGACCAGGCCGGATAGGGCGCCGTGATGACCTCGTCCTTTGCCGTGATGAAAGCCGCAAGGTGCCGGCGCAGATCGACATGATAGGTCGTCATCTCGACCACATCATCGAAGCCGAGGCCCGCGGCGGCGAGATTGGCGCCGAGGAAGCGGAAGGCATCGCGGAACTGCTGCTCCGGGTCGGACGCGACGGAGCCATCGGGATGCGTGCCGGTCTGGCCGGAAAGGAAAGCGAAGCCGCCGCTGACGAGAACCGGCGAGAAATGCCATTCTTGCGGGTAATGCGCGAAGTCCGGTGCGGCGACAGTCTGCTTCATCTGGATTTCCCTACACAAGGAAAGTCAGCACGAGCGGGATCGTCACCGCCGCGCAGATGACCTGGAAGGTCAGTATATTGGCGACGAGCGGTGCGTCGCCGCCCATCTGGCGGGCCAGCACATAGGCGCCCGATCCGGTCGGCACGGCCGAGCACAGCATGGCGACGGCCGCCGGTGTTCCGCTGACGCCGAAGAGTTTCAGCGCCAGAACCATCAGCACCGGCATGAGGAGCAGCTTGAGCGCGGTGGCGAGCGCGACCGTCGTCTTGGCCGCCGCTGCCTCGCCGAAATGCAGCCCGGCGCCGACGGTGAGCAGCGCGAGCCCCAGCGCGCCGCGCCCGATCATGTCGAGCACCTGGATGCCGATCGTCGGCAGTGTCAGGCCCGAGAGCTGGAACAGCACGCCGCCCATGGACGAGAAAAAGAAGGGATTGCGCAGCACCACCAGCGCCAGCTTGCCCGCCGAGGGCCGTTCGCCGCCATTATTGGCGTAGAGCGACAGTACGATCACGCAGACGACATTGAGGAGCGGCGTCATGGTGGCCGCACTCACCGCGGCGAGCGCCAGCGCATCGTCGCCGAAGAACAGCGGCACGATGGCGAAGGCGATGAAGGTATGCCAGCGGGTGGCGCCCTGGAACAGGCTGGAGAATTGCGCGCCATTGATGCCGAGCATGTTCGAGAGCGGCACTCTCAGAAGAAGCAGCAGGGCGAACATGGTCATCAGCGCCAGCACCATCGACGCCGCCATCTGCCAGACGGGGATCTGGGAGAAATCCGCCGCCGCGATCTCCTTGAAGATGATCGCCGGGAAGAGAACGAAATAGCAGACATGATCGACGCCGGCCCAATGCGCCTCGCCCATGAGATTGGTGCGCCTCAGCACCGCGCCGAGCACGATGACGATGAAGACGGGCAGGAGCGCTACGAAAGCATGGGTCATTTGAAGCTCTGGGCCAGCCAGATGAGGAGCGGGATGGTGATGAAGGAAAGCGCAGTTTGCAGCGTCACCGTCGTCGCCACAAGCGGGGCGTCGCCGCCCATCTGGCGGGCGAGTACATAGGCGCTCATGGCGGTCGGCACGCCGGCGCAGACGATGCAGGCGAGGAAGGCGACACCCTCTATGCCGAAGGCCAGGCTCCACAGAGTGACGAGGAGCGGCATGCCGAGGAGCTTGAGCGCGGTGCCGAGCCAGACCGCAGGCGAGGGGCGCCGGATCTCCTCGACCCTGAGTCCGGCGCCGACCATCAGGAGGCCGCAGGCGATCGCCGCACCGCCCAGCATTTTGAGCGTGCTCAACGCCGGCGCATAGACGGGAATGCCGGAGAGATTGATGAGAAGGCCGAGCGTCGTGGCCCAGATGAAGGGATTGCGGAAGATGACATAGAGGAGCTGGCGGGTAGGCAGCGGTTGGGTTCCGGCATTCTGGGCGACGACATAGACGGCGGCCAGGTTCGCGACCGGCACCAGCACCGCGAGCACCACCGCCACCAGGGCCACGCCCAGCTCACCGTGGAGCTTGGCGAGGATGGGAAGCGCGATGAAGCCGTTCCAGCGTGTCGTGCTCTGGAAAAGCGAGCTGAAGGAGGGAGCCGTGATGCTCAAGCCCGCGAGAATGGGCCGGCGCAGCAGGAGCAGGCCGCCCGCCATGGTGGTGAAGCTCGCCAGCATGGTGAAGGTGATGCCGGCGAGCGGCAGGGTCTGGATGTCGGAGGAAATCAGCGTCTCGGCGAGAAGGGCTGGAAAGAACACCCAATAGCCGAGCAGCTCGATGCCCCGCCACATGTCGAGCGGCACGACCTCGCGCCAGCGCAACAGGAAACCGAGGGCGAGCAGGAGAAAGACCGGCAAGAGGCTTTCAAACGCAGCGCTCATCCGGCCCGCTTGATCGTATCGAGGGCGGCTTGCAGGATATAGGCGGCGGCGAGCTTGTCGACCACCTCGGCGCGCCGGGCCCGGCTGGCGTCGGCGCCGATGAGCATGCGCTCGACCGCGGCGGTTGAAAGCCTTTCGTCCCAGTAGGTGATGGGAATGGGGGTCAGCTTTTCGAGGTTGCGGGCGAAGGCGCGGGTCGATTGCACCCTCGGTCCCTCGCTGCCATCCATGTTGAGCGGCAGGCCGAGCACGATGAGCCCGACTTTTCGCTCTTGCGCGAGGGCGAGGAGCAGACGCGCATCCTCGGTGAATTTCTTGCGCGCGATGGTGGCGATGGGAGTTGCGATCTGGCGGGTGATGTCGCTGACCGCGACACCGATGGTCTTGGTGCCGAGATCGAGGCCGAGCACCGGCACTTGGGGAGGAAGCGCGGCGATTGCGTCGGCAAAGGAGTCGCAGATCATGGTCACGTCTTACGCGACTTGGCGGTCAGGCGCAAAAGGAGGATAAAGGCTTAAAGGTCCAAAGGAGACATTGTGGATGAAGATCACCTATTATGGCCATTCGGCTTTTCGCATCGAAACCGGCAAGTCGGTCATCATGCTCGACCCGTTCCTCACCGGAAATCCCTTGTTCAAGGGCGACGCCAAGGCGGCCGCGAAGGTGGCCACCCATGTGCTCCTGACCCATGGCCATGACGACCATGCGAGCGATGCGGCCGACATCTGCAAGGCGACCGGCGCGACATTGGTCGCCAATTTCGAGGTCGCCATGTATTTCGCCGCCAAGGGTGTCGCCAATTACTCTCCTGGCAATCATGGCGGGCGCATCGGCTTCGAGGATTTCGACGTCGTCTTCACCAATGCCTGGCATTCCTCGTCACATGTCGAGAACGGCAATCCGATCTATCTCGGCAATCCCTCCGGCTTCGTCATCCTGCCCAAGAAGGAGAAGGGGCGCCGTCTCTACGTCTCGGGTGACACCGGGATCTCTTACGACATGCAGCTCGTCCATGAGCTCTACAAACCCGAGATCGGCATCGTCTGCATCGGTGACCGTTTCACCATGGGACCCGACCAGGCGGCCTATGCCTGCCGCAAGTTCTTCAAGTTCAAGACGGTGATTCCGTGCCACTTCGCGACCTTCGAGGGTTTCCTCATCCCCGACGCGAAGCCGTTCCTCAAGGCGATGGGACCCAAGGCCAAGTCCGTCAAGGTGATGAAGTCCGGCGATACGGCGACGCTCTAGCGCGCATCCCGCCGAAGTGGAATCATTTCGCCGAAAAGGATTCGCGCCAGATCTATGTGTTGGAGCAAATCCTCGTCGCCAAAGTCTTCAACTTTGGCGGGATTTGCTCTAACGCCAGATACGCTTCCGCGCGGCGATCTCGGCCAGGGCCTGGGTGAGATCGGCCGCCATCGGCGCAAGCTCGTGACCGGTGGGCTGGGGTGGCGCGGTGCGCCAGCCCATCGCTTCCAGCACCGGACCTGCTTCATAATAAGGCTTGATGAGCGACAGAACGAGATCGCGGAATTCTTGTCCGTGGCTGCGTTCCATGTCGTCGAGGACCGCTTGGCGTTTCTCAGGGTAAGCAAAATCGGGATGACGTCCGATCTGCGCGATGATCGGCGCGGTGGATTCAGTGAGCGCCAGCATGACATCCGGAACGCGCGAGCCGGGTGGAAGGCCTGCTTCATCGCCCGGCAGCAGCAGATCGGCGAGCTGTCGCAACTGCACAGGCGTCATGCGATTTCCCCGGCGAACTGATCGGCGAGCTTGAGCGCCACGGCGCCGATGGTGGAGGCGGGATTGGCGGCGCCGACGGTTGGAAACAGGCTGCCATCGGCGATGAGGATATTGGGCACGGCGTGGCAGCGGCCGTACCGATCGGTGACGGAGGTTTGCGGATCGCGCCCCATCCGCGCGGTGCCGAGCAAGTGCCAGCCGGTGAGGGGGGCCGGCGAGACGCGCACCGTGCGACTGGCGCCGGCGGCTTTCAGAATCTCCTCGGCACGGGCAAGCCCGAAATCGAGACTCTTCTGCGCGCGCTCGGAAATCCGATAATCGATCTTCACGCCGGGCAGGCCGTCGCGTTCTTCCGCATTTGTGAGGCTGACGCGGTTATGCGCTTCGGGGAGGTCTTCGGCGAGCACCAGGATCGGCATCGTATGGAGAAACTCCTCGCGCAATTGCGCCTGCGGTGCCTCTCCCCACAGCGGCGACAGCCGCGACGCCTGCACGAGAAGGGCGTTCTCACGCGACAATTGCAGATGCACGCCGCGCTCGAAGCCGCGGGCACGATCGGTCTCGTAGAACTGATGCGAATAGATGGAGGCGCCGACCGGTCCGACCGGCCCGTCGAGGCGCTCCTTGAAGATGCCGCGTATATAGGCGGCCGGATGAAACATGAGATTGCGGCCGAGCATCGGGCTTTCGACACCCGAGGCGAGAAGCAGCCGCGCCGTTCCGATGCCGTTGCCGGCGACGACGACCGCCTGGGCGGGCAGGAAATGTTCCTCGTCATTGCGGTCGGCATAGGTGACGCCGGTGGCGCGGCCCGCCTCGATCTCGATATTGCGGGCGATGGCAATGGTCCTGAGCTCGACACCGAGGGCGATCGATTTCGGCCAGTAGGTGAGATCGACGGAGGACTTGGCCTTGGAGATGCAGCCGGTGAGGCAGGGGCCGCAGTGATTGCAGGCGTCGCGGCCATCATGCCGGACCGAGTTGATCGCCGCGTCGACCGGCCACCAGTGCCAGCCCAGATCGCTGAAGGCCCGCGCCGCCCGATTGGCGACGGCGCCGAAGGCCAAGGGCGGCATGGCGCGCCGGCGCTTGGGCGGATAGGCCGGATCGCCATCGAGGCCGGCCACGCCCATGATCTCGTCATTGAGATCATACCAGGGCTCGAGGTCGAAATAGTCGAAGGGCCAGTCATCGGCGACGCCGTCGAGGCTGCGCACCCGGAAGTCGGAGGGATGCAGGCGCGGGAAATGCGCCGCCCAGGCGACCGTCGACCCGCCGACGCCATTCCACATCAGCGATTTGAAGACCGAGCCGTCCTCATCGATCGGGTAGTCGTTGGAGCCGCGATAGCCGCCCGCCTTGATGCGCAGATTGGGATTGGAGGCCCAGTCCTCCATGATGGCGCGCTGCCAGCGCATCGTCTTGGCCGGCATGCGCAAAGGGTCCGGCCAGCCGCCGCGCTCGAGGCAGACGATCTTCAGATGAGGGGCCCGGCGCTTCAACTGCCAGGCGAAAGCCGCCCCGCCGCAACCGGCACCAATGATTACGACGTCGACGGGATCCTGGCGTTTTCTTGTCATTAGCAGTGAGAATAAGCGGGAATTGCACTCGCGCGCAAACCCGGACATAAGCTTTGGCCATGTCAGACCGCAAGCGCCCCGTGGGCCCCATTGTCGATCCCTTGCCACCGGGACTGGTCCCCGATCTGCGCCCGCTTTTCGGGCGCTGGACCAGGCTCGAGCCCGTGGCGGCGGCGCAGCATGGCCGCGATCTCTACGAGTCTTTTGCCGACAGCGATCCGGACGGGGCGGTGTGGACCTATATGGGTTATGGCCCCTTTGCCGACTTCGCGACCTTCGAGGGCTGGCTCGCCAAGCAGGAGCCGAGCCGCGACCCGTGGTTCTACGCCTTCATCCGCCGGGATACCGGCAAGGCCGTGGGCATGGGCGCCTTCATGCGTCTCGACAAGGCGAATGGCGTCATCGAGATCGGCCATATCTGGTTCTCGCCGGCCTTGCAGCGCACCCGTGAGGCGACGGAAGCCATCTACCTGATGATGCGCCATTGCTTCGACGATCTGGGCGTCCGCCGGCTCGAATGGAAGTGCCATTCCATGAATGCGCCGTCACGTAAGGCAGCCGAACGTTTCGGCTTCACCTATGAGGGCATTTTCCGCCAGCACCTGATCGTCAAGGGCCGCAACCGCGACACCGCCTGGTATGCCATGCTCGATACGGAATGGCCCGCCATGGCGGCCAAGTTCCAGGCCTGGCTCCGGGACGAGAATTTCGACGCGCAAGGCCGGCAAAAGACCCCTCTTGGCGGGTAGACTTGCCCCCACCGGCCCCCGGGTTGCAGGGCGGTTGAGCCGGTGTTATTGAGCGCCCTGTTTTCCGCGAAATGAGTTGAAACATGTCGGTCGACCAGAAAACCGTACGGCGTATCGCGCATCTGGCGCGCATCAAGGTGAGCGAAGAGGATGTGCCGCGCCTCGAGGGTGAGCTCAATTCGATCCTGCATTGGATCGAGCAACTGAACGAGGTCGACGTTCAAGGCGTCGAGCCGCTGACCTCGGTCGTCGCCATGGAGATGAAGAAGCGCCAGGACGTGGTAACCGACGGCCACTATCCCACAGATGTGACGAAGAACGCGCCGGCCTCCGAAGACGAGTTCTTCATGGTCCCGAAAGTGGTGGAATAAGATTAGATGACCAGCCTGACCTCACTCACCATTGCCGCCGCGCGCGACGGCCTGAAGAAGAAGGCCTTCTCGGCGCGCGAGCTGACCGATGCCTATCTGGAGGCCATGGCCAAGGCGCGTGTCCTCAATGCCTATGTCGTCGAGACGCCGGAACAGGCGCGCGCCATGGCGGCGGCCTCCGATGCCCGCATCGCCAAAAGCGAGGCGGGGGCCCTCGAAGGCATTCCGCTCGGCATCAAGGATCTGTTCGCCACCAAGGGCGTGCATACGCAGGCGGCGAGCCATGTGCTCGACGGCTTCAAGCCGCCTTATGAATCGACCGTCACCAGCAATCTCTGGCGCGACGGCGCCGTCATGCTGGGCAAGCTCAACATGGACGAGTTCGCCATGGGCTCGTCCAACGAGACGAGCTACTACGGCAATGTGATCAATCCCTGGCGCCGGCGGAATTCCAATGCGGCGCTGGTGCCGGGCGGCTCGTCCGGCGGCTCGGCCTCGGCGGTCGCCGCGCATATCTGCGCCGGCGCCACCGCCACCGATACCGGTGGCTCGATCCGCCAGCCCGCCGCCTTCACCGGTACCGTCGGCATCAAGCCGACCTATGGCCGCTGCTCGCGCTGGGGCGTCGTCGCCTTCGCGTCCTCGCTCGACCAGGCGGGCCCGATCGCGCGCGACGTGCGCGACGCGGCGATCCTGCTCAAATCCATGGCGAGCGTCGATGCCAAGGACACGACGTCGGTCGATCATCCGGTGCCCGACTACGAAGCTGTCATCGGCAAGCCGATCAAGGGCCTGCGCGTCGGCATCCCGCGGGAGTACCGCGTCGACGGCACGCCGGCCGAAATCGATGCGCTGTGGGACAAGTCCGCCAAATGGCTGAAGGAGCAGGGCGCCGAGATCGTCGAGATCTCGCTGCCACACACCAAATATGCGCTGCCGGCCTATTACATTGTGGCCCCGGCCGAGGCCTCGTCCAATCTGGCGCGCTATGACGGCGTACGTTATGGCTTGCGCGTGCCGGGCGACGACATCGTCTCGATGTATGAGAACACCCGCGCGGCGGGTTTCGGCCGCGAAGTGCAGCGCCGCGTGATGATCGGCACCTATGTGCTCTCGGCCGGTTATTATGACGCCTATTATGTCCGCGCCCAGAAAGTCCGTACCCTGATCAAGCAGGATTTCGACAAGGCGTGGGACAAGGTCGATGTGGTCCTGACCCCCGCGACGCCGAGCCCGGCCTTCGCTCCCGGCGAAATCACCGATCCGGTGCAGATGTATCTGAACGACATCTTCACCGTGACGGTGAACATGGCGGGCCTGCCGGGCATTTCAGTGCCGGGCGGATTGTCGGAGCAGGGACTTCCGATGGGCCTGCAGCTGATCGGCAAGCCTTTCGACGAGGCGACGCTCTTCCAGGTCGGCCACGCCATCGAGGAAGCCGCCGGCAAGTTCGAAGCGCCGAAATGGTGGTGAGCTGCCGATAGCGCGGAAGCGATGATCGCGGTCGTCGCTCTTCTGGCTTTCGTCAGCATCGCCCTGCCGCTGGCTTTCGCTTGGCGCTTGTGGCGGCTCGATGAGCCGACCCGTCTCGGCTGGCTGCTCGTCCTCGCCGAAACCGCGGTGTTCGTTGCCCTGATCATGATCCTCGCGCGCTGGGACATTGCCGGTCTCTGGAGCCGCCTGGCGCTGAGCGGGCTCGTCGGGATCGCGGGTATTGCTTCCGCCTGGCGGCACGCTAGCCGGCCCTGGCGCCTGGACGGCCTGTCTCTCTGGCCGAGCTACGGATCACGGCTTGCCGCGTTGGCGCTGTTCGGTCCGGCCCTCATTTATGTCGTGGTCGGACTCCTGGCGCGGCACGATCCCCGCGATCTTACATTTCCGCTGACGGGCGGACAATTTGTTGTCGCGCAGGGCGGTAGCGCCGGCATTCTCAATCATCACCACAGCCATCGCGCCCAACGCCACGCGCTTGACATCACTGCCGTCGGGCCTCTCGGATTCCGCGCCTCAGGCCTCTTGCCGGACGATCCCAGCCTCTATGCCGTTTTCGGCAAGAGCGTGATCAGCCCGTGCGATGGAATGGTCAAGGCAGCCGTCGACGGCTTGCCGGATCTGTCGCCACCGGCGCGCGACAAGGCGAATCCGGCGGGCAACCATGTCGTGCTCTCCTGCGGCGACCTTGAGGTCGAGCTGGCGCATTTGCGGATGGGGAGCGTCGTGGTGGAGGCCGGCAGGCAGATCCGCACTCGTGATCCGATCGGCCAGGTCGGCAATTCGGGTACCAGCACCGAGCCGCATCTGCATATCCATGCCGTCGATGCGGCATCAGGCATGGGGATTCAGATGTCGTTCGAGGGTGTCATTCCCGCCCGCAATACGCAGTTCTCCGAATAGATAAGGCCGCGAGCGGGTGAGCTCACGGCCTCCTCCTGGCAAGTTGTTGCCGCTCAGGATCAGTCGAGCAGGTCGGCCGGCACCTTGCCGCCATTGTCGGCAAGCTTCTTCATCAGGGCCTTGTGCAGCCAGACATTCATCTTGGCGCTGTCACTGGTGTCGCCCGTATAGTTGAACTCCTTGGCGAGCTTCTTGCGGGCCTCGAGGCCGCTGTCCAGGTCGAGCGCTTTCATCAGGTCGACGATCGAGGTGCGCCAATGAAGCTTCTGCTTCTTGGCAGCCACCGCCTTTTCGAGAACGGCGGCGATGTCGACAGCCTGCACGCTCGGTGCGGCCTTGGGCTGAGTGGGAGCAGGCGCCTGGGGCGTCTGCGGTGTTTGTGGGGTCTGTGGCGCCTGAGCCGTCGTGGTTGTCGATGGGGGAGCAGACGGAGGGACGGGGGCCGCATTGGCGGCCTTGCCGAAGATTGCCTCACTGATGCTGTCGAAAATTCCCATGTCTCTCTCCTTTAAGCGCTGACACTGACATTGCGGGCCTGTGATGGCCCGGCGCCAGTTTAGGGAGGCAGAGCGTGCGTCGCAACCCAAGGGAATGACGTTAGGTAATTTCACGCAGTGCGTGTAGGCGCAAACTTCCCGGGTCGCTAAAAAACTGAAGCCGGGGCAATCCCCGGCTTCCAATCCTTTTGCCTGATCCCGAAAGGGGGCTTCAGTATTTGCGGATGAGCCCGACGAGGCGGCCCTGCACATTGACCCGGTCGGGGCCGAAAATGCGCGTCTCGTAAGCCGGATTGGCGGCTTCCAGCGCGATCGAGTCGCCCTTCTTGCGGATGCGCTTCAGCGTGGCTTCCTCATTGTCGACCAGCGCCACGACGATGTCGCCATTGGTGGCGCTGTCGCCCTTGCGGATCAGCACCGTGTCACCGTCGAAAATACCGGCATTGATCATCGAGTCGCCTTTGACCTCGAGGGCGAAATGCTCGCCCGAGCCCAGCATTTCGGGGGGAACGGTGATGTTGTGCGAATGGTCCTGGATGGCCGAGATCGGCACACCGGCCGCGATCCGGCCCATGACCGGTACGACGGCGGCGCGCGGCGTGCCCGAACCCGCATGCGGGATGGGCTTCACCTTGCCGAGATTGCCTTCGATCACATTGGGGCTGAAGCCCGGGCGCTTGACGGTCGAGAGGCTGGGGCTATGGGCATCCGGCAGCTTCATGACTTCGAGCGCCCGCGCCCGGTTCGGCATGCGGCGGAGGAAGCCGCGCTCCTCGAGCGCCAGGATCAGCCGGTGGATGCCGGACTTGGATTGGAGGTTCAGCGCGTCCTTCATCTCCTCGAAAGAGGGCGACACGCCGTCCTCTTTGAGGCGTTCATTGATGAAAAGGAGCAGTTCGAGTTGTTTGCGTGTCAGCATGGCGTGACCTGTTCAAAGAACGTTCCGGGGAAGTCGCTCAGCTAGAATCGGAACAAATACAAAACGAGGATATGCGTTCCCGTTTGGTTCAGCAAGCTTAAATTGGCCGGGCGTTCAAAAATCGAGCAGCAGGAGGTCGACGAGGTCGCCGGCGCGGACGGCTGGCGCGAAGGGCGGCCGGACGATGAGCCCGTGCGCTTGGGTCAGAGCACGCTGCATCGACGAGTCCTGGAGCTTGAAGGGGGTGGCCTCGAAGCTCCCGTCGCCGCCCCGCGCTACCGTAGCGCGAAGATAATCCTGTCTTTGGTCATTGGCCGGCAAATCGGAACCAAGCCTGGCCTTGACGACATCTTCCGCAGGCGGAAGCCCGAGCAGGGCCGAAAGCAGCGGTTTGAGAAAAATCCGCGAGCAGACGAGCGCCGAGACGGGATTGCCGGGAAGCCCCAGAATCCGCTGCGTCCCGTTGCGGGCGAACATCAGCGGTTTCCCGGGCCGAAGCGCAATTTTCCAGAAATCGAGCGCAATACCCTCTGCCTTCAGGGCAGCCTGGACAAGGTCATGATCGCCGACCGAGGCGCCACCGGTCGTCAGAAGGATTTCTGCGCCCGAAGCCTTTCGGACGGCCCTGGAAATGGCTTTGAGATTGTCCGGGATGATGCCGAGATCGACCGCCTCGCCGCCATAACGGCGCACAAAGGCCGAAAGGGCGAAACTGTTGGAGGAAACGATCTGGTCGGGCCGCGGTGTCGTGCCGGGTGAGACCAGCTCATCGCCGGTGGTGAAAATTGCCACCTTTGGCCGCTTCGTGACCGGCAGATCCGGCCAGTTCATCGCTGCGGCCAGTCCGATCTCGCGGGCTCCGAGGAGGGTCCCACGGGGAAGCAGCTCCTCGCCTTTGGCAAAGTCGAGGCCCTTGCGCCTGATATGCTGGCCCGCGCGCTGGGCGGCCACGGTAACGGCGACCTGACCATCCGCGGCCTCGGTATTCTCCTGGATGACCACCGTGTCGGCACCCTCGGGGACCGGCGCGCCGGTGAAGATGCGCACGGCCTGGCCGGCCTTGACCGTCCCGCCGAAGCCGTGACCAGCGGGAGCCGTGCCGATGACCTTCAGCCTTGCGGGAACGGCCTGGACATCGGCGAAGCGCACCGCATAGCCGTCCATGGCGGAAGCCGGGAAGGGAGGCTGGTCGCGCTTCGCTTTGATGCCGGCAGCAAGCACCCGGCCGGCGCAGTGATGGAGCGGGACGTTTTCGCGCGGCAGCGCCTTGGCGTCTTTGAGGATGCGGTCCTTGGCCTCGGCCACCGGCATCAGCGCCATGGTCAGTCTCCGGTGTAATGGCCGGACTTGCCGCCCGACTTTTCAACGAGGCGGATATCGCCGATGCGCATCGCCCGGTCGGCCGATTTGCACATGTCATAGATGGTGAGACAGGCGACCGATACCGCGGTGAGCGCCTCCATCTCGACACCGGTCTTGCCTTCGACCTTGACCGTGGCTTCGACGTCGATCGCCGACGCCTTGGTGTCGGGCGTAAAATCGACGCTGACTCCGGCGATCAGCAGCGGATGGCAGAGCGGGATCAGCTCATGCGCCTTCTTCGCCGCCATGATGCCGGCGATGCGCGCCGCAGCCAGCACATCGCCTTTCTTGGCGCGGCCCTCGCTGATCATGGCAAGCGTTTCGGCGTTCATCGTGATGCGGCCCTTCGCGGTGGCGAGCCTGGTCGTGACGTCCTTGGCCGAGACATCGACCATGCGGGCCTGGCCCTTGTCGTCGAGATGAGTGAGCTTTGTCATGGCCGCTTCAGGATAGCACGGGTTGCTGCCGCGACATCGTCCTGCCGCATCAGGCTCTCGCCGATGAGGAAAGTATTGACCCCCACCTTGGACAGCCGCGCCAGATCGGCCGGCGTGAAGAGGCCGCTTTCACCGACGATGAGCCGCTCCTTGGGCACCATCGGCGCCAGGCGCTCGGTCGTTTCGAGCGTCGTCTCGAAGGTGTGGAGATTGCGGTTGTTGATGCCGATCAGCCGGGTCGAAAGCTTGAGCGCGCGCTCGAGCTCCTTTTCGTCATGGACTTCCGCCAGCACATCCATGCCCCAGTCGAAGGCGGCCGCCTCGAGCTCGCAGGCAAGCGCATCGTCGATCATCGCCATGATGATGAGGATGCAGTCGGCGCCCCAGGCGCGCGCTTCCGCCACCTGATAGGGATCGAGCATGAAGTCCTTGCGCAAGGCCGGAAGCTGCGTGACCGCCCGCGCCGCGCCCAGATATTCAGGCGCGCCCTGGAACGAGGGCGTGTCGGTGAGGACGGAAAGGCACGCCGCCCCGCCATCCTCATAGGCCATCGCCAGCTGCGGCGGGTTGAAGTCGGGCCGGATCAGGCCTTTGGACGGGCTCGCCTTCTTGATCTCGGCGATGAGCGCCCATTGGCCGTGCGCGATCCTGGCGTCGAGCGCCGCCACGAAGCCGCGCACCGGCGGCGCGTCGAGCGCCATCACGTCGAGCTCGCGCTCGGCGATCTCGGCTTTCGCCTTGGCGACTTCCTCGCGTTTATAGGCAGCAATCTTGTCGAGAATGGTGGCCATCTTCTATCCGTTCGACACCTTCACGAGCTTCTCCAGCACGCCGCGGGCGCCGCCGCCATCGATCGACTTCTGCGCCTGCGCCACGCCTTCCTTCAAGTCCTTGGCCTTGTCGGCGACGAGGAGAGCGGCGGCGGCCGTCATCACCGCGGCGTCGCGGAAGGCGTTTTTCTTGCCTTCCAGCACACCGCGGAGCGCTTCGGCGTTCTGCGCCGCATCGCCGCCCTTGAGATCGGCGGCCGACGAGCGGGCGATGCCGACATCTTCCGGCTTGATCTCGATCGAGGTGACCTTGCCGTTCTTCAATTCGGCGATCCAGGTCGTGCCCGAGGGCACGATCTCGTCGAAGCCGCCTTCGCCATGACAGATCCAGGCGCGTTCAGAGCCCAGATTGTTGAGCACATGAGCGAGGGGCTCGACCCAGGCCTTGGCGAAAACGCCGGTGACCTGGCGCTTGACGCCCGCCGGATTGGAGAGGGGGCCGAGCAGATTGAAGATCGTCCGCGTGCCGAGCTCGACACGCGAAGGACCGACATGTTTCATCGAGGAATGATGCGCCGGCGCGAACATGAAGCCGCAGCCGGCTTCGCCGATGCA
This sequence comes from Taklimakanibacter albus, assembly GCF_016595235.1. Taxonomy (GTDB): domain Bacteria; phylum Pseudomonadota; class Alphaproteobacteria; order Rhizobiales; family Aestuariivirgaceae; genus Taklimakanibacter; species Taklimakanibacter albus. The sequence goes on from NZ_JAENHL010000006.1 coordinate 874,718, forward strand.
GCGGCTGATCTGATCGGGCGTCAGGTCGATCTTGATGCCGAGCGCCATCAGCACATCGGCCGATCCCGATTTCGACGAGAGCGCCCGGTTACCGTGCTTGGCGATCTTGAGTCCGGTGCCGGCGGTGACAAAGGCTGCACAGGTCGAGATATTGTAGGAGCCCGACGCATCGCCGCCGGTGCCCACGATATCGATGGCGTCGGCGGGTGCCACGACCGGTGTCATCTTCTCGCGCATGATCTCGACGGCGCCGGTGATCTCGTCCACCGTCTCGCCGCGCACCCTGAGCGCCATCAGGAAGCCGCCGATCTGCGAGGGTGTCGCTTCACCCGACATCAGCACGTCGAAGGCGGCCCGGGCCTCCTCGCGCGTCAAAGCCTGGCCGTTGGCCGCTTTACCGATGAGGGATTTGAGGTCCATGGTCATTAAAGTGCCCCCGCTTGTTCGAGGAAGTTCTTCAATAGAGTGTGACCATGCTCGGAGGCAATGCTCTCCGGATGGAATTGCACCCCATGGATGGGCTTGGTCTTGTGCTGCAGGCCCATGATGATCCCGTCCTCGGTTTCGGCGGTGATTTCCAGACTGGCGGGCAGGCTGTCGCGCTCGACGATGAGCGAATGGTAGCGCGTCGCCGCGAAATCGTCAGGTACCGTGGCGAAGATGCCCTTGGCCTGATGACGGATCCCCGACATCTTGCCATGCATCAGCTGCGGCGCCCGGATCACCTTGCCGCCGAAAGCCTGGCCGATCGCCTGGTGGCCGAGGCAGACGCCGAGGATCGGCACCTGGTCCTGGGCCTGGGCGATGAGGTCGAGGCAGATGCCGGCCTCATTGGGCGTGCACGGGCCGGGCGACAGCACGATCGCCTTGGGCCTTGCCGACAGCACCTGGCCGACACTGATCTTGTCGTTGCGGTGCACCACCGTCTCGGCGCCGAGATCGCCGAGGAAGTGATAGAGGTTCCAGGTGAAGCTGTCGTAATTGTCGATGAGGATGATCATGAGTGATGCCTCCTCTGGTTCGATCTACCCGCATGCGCGGAGAATACCTCGCCCCGCGAAGCGGGGAGAGGGAGGGGCCCATTGCGAAGCAATGGGAAGGTGAGGGGCCGTTCTGCAATTATAAACTCTGAACCCTGCAAAAGCTCCACACCATTATCGGTATGCTGATGAATATTCTCTCTAACGCTGCGACCGGAGAGGTAACAGGGATGCCCCTCACCCTCCCGGCGCTGCGCGCCGGGCCCCTCCCTCTCCCCGCTGCGCGGGGCGAGGTGTGACGGCGGCCGATGATCAGAGGCGATGATGTTCATCATTGTCCCCTCCCGGCGCGGCCGGCGAAGCGGACCGCGTCATCGGCGGCGCGGAACAGCGCCTTGGCCTTGTTCACGCATTCGGCATGCTCGGAGGCGGGAACACTGTCGGCGACGACACCGGCGCCCGCCTGCACATACATCTTGCCGTCCTTGACGATCGCCGTGCGCAGCATGATGCAGGTATCCATGTCGCCATCGGCGGAGAAATACCCGGCACAGCCGGCATAGGCGCCGCGTTTTTCATGCTCGAGCTCGTCGATGATCTGCATGGCGCGCACCTTGGGCGCCCCCGACACGGTGCCGGCCGGGAAGCCTGCCACCAGCGCGTCGATCGCATCGTGCTTCTTGGCAAGGGTGCCTTCGACATTCGACACGATATGCATCACGTGACTGTAATATTCGAGAATGAACTGGTCGGTCACCTTGATCGAGCCGATCTCGGCGACGCGGCCGACGTCGTTGCGCCCGAGATCGAGCAGCATCAGATGCTCGGCGCGCTCCTTCGGATCGGCGAGCAGTTCGTCCGCCAGGGCACGATCCTCGCTCGGCGTTTCGCCGCGCCGCCTGGTTCCGGCGATCGGTCGAATCGTGACCTTGCCATCACGCACCCGAACCAGGATCTCAGGCGACGAGCCGATGATCGCGAAGCGATCGAAATCGAGATAATAGAGGAAGGGCGAGGGATTGACGCGTCGGAGCGAGCGGTAGAGCGAGAAGGGCGGCAAGGTGAAGTCGGATTCGAAGCGCTGCGACAGCACCACCTGGAAGATGTCGCCGGCGGCGATGAACTCCTTCGCCTTGTCCACCATGCCCATGTAATTCTGAGGGCTGGTGTTGGAGCGCGCCTCCCCGATCGCCGGTACATCGGCGCGGCCCATCATGCCATGATCGAGCGGCCGGTCGAGAGCTTCGACGACATAAGCTAGACGCTCCTCGGCGCGCGCAAAGGCGGCCTTGGCGCTGATATCGCTTTCCGGATAAACCGGTGTCACCACGGTCACATCGTCCCGCACCGAATCGAAGATCGCCATGATGGTGGGGCGGATCAGCATGCTGTCGGGAAGACCGAGCACGTCCGGATTGGGAGCGGGAAGATCTTCCATCAGCCGCACCATGTCATAGCCCATGTAACCGAAGACGCCGGCCGCCATGGGCGGCGCGTCCTGCGGCAGCTTGATGCGGCTTTCCTTGAGGAGGGCGCGCAGAGCGGGGAGCGGGTCGAGGTCGACCGCCTCGAAGGGACCGTCCGGATTGTAGAGCGCCCGGCGGTTGATCAGGGTCTTGCGGCCCTCGACCTTCCAGATGACGTCGGGCCGCATGCCGATGATGGAATAGCGCCCGCGGACGGCGCCGCCTTCGACCGACTCGAGCAGGAACGAGTAGCGCGCATTGCGGGCGAGCTTGAGCATCGCCGAGACAGGGGTTTCGAGATCCGCGACGAGGCGGGTAGAGAGAATCTGGGCTTCGCCAGAATCATAGACGCGACGGAATACGTCGAAATCGGGTGAGACTTGCATGTGAGTAGACCAAGATGAGTGTGCCTTCAGGTTGGGATCAGTTAGCGTTCGCGCCCGTGACCTGTCGCCACATCGTCTCGTCTACTTTCACACCGAGCTCGTTCTGGATATCGCCGATATAGGCCGTCGCCAGATTATTGCTGGCGCCATCGGCGAGTGCCTTGCCGATGGTTTTGGCTTCTTCGGAATTGGGGTCGTAAGTCGGGATGAGGACGGCCTGCGACTGCATGATCTTGGCGCCTTTGCCGTCGCCTTCCGGTGCATAGGCGAAGCCGTTCTCGGGAACCGCGAAGAGGGCCGACACCGCATCGGAGCCGAATTCATTCGTCGTCTCGTTGCGCTTGAGGCCCTGGACCGTTTTGATTTCAGCCTTGGCTTCGCCGGCGAGCACGTCCAGCGTCACGCCGTTGCGGGCGCGCTCGACCAGCTGCTTGGCTTTTTCGAGCGCGATTTCGCGCAGCTTCTGTGCCCTCCAGGCGGTCTCGACCTCGGTCTTGACCGTGTCGAGGGGCTTGACGGCGGAGGGCGTCACTTCGCGCACCTCGTACCAGACAAAGCCGCCCGACGGCGTCGTCAGCGCGTCGTTCTCGATGCCGGTATCGCTCTCGAAGGCCTGCTTGAGCACGCCCTCCTTGAACGGCACGTCCACATCCTTGCCGTCCTTGCCCTGGCCGCGGATGTCGACCTGCGGCGTTACGTTGAGCGGCAGCTTGACCTCTTTGGCGATGTCCTCGAACGATTTCTGCTGGGCGCGCGCATCCTCGATCGCATCATAAGTCGTCTGGACTTCGTTCCGGGCCCTTTCGAGCTGTAGACGCTGGGTGAGCTCGGTCTTGACCTCGTCCTGTGTCGACTGTTTCTCGGGGCTGATCTTGGTCACCTTGAGCAGGACGACCGACAGCTTGCCCTGGACCGGATCGCTCACCTGGTCCTGCGTCAGGCCGAAAGCGGCATCGGCGATGATCGTGTCGAATATCTTGTCCTTGCTGACCTCACCCAGCGAGGCATCGGCATCGGTGAGGCCGCGCTCCTTGGCGATGGCCATGAAGTCGGTGCCGGACGCGATCCGGTCCTTGGCCTTCTTCGCCTCGTCTATGGAGGGGAAGGGAATCTGCAGGATGGTGCGCAGCTCCGGCTTGTAATAGTCGAGCTTGTACTTCTCATAACCCGCCGTGAGCTCGGCATCGCTGATCTGGATCGTCGGCGCCAAATCTTGCGGCTCGGCCTTGATGACCGCGATCACGCGATATTCGGGGGCGGTGAATTGGGTGCTGTTCTTCTCCCAGTAGGTCTTGAGGTCCGTCTCGGTGGGGGCCGGTACGTCCTGTTCCGCCGGGCGCAGCACGAAATAGCGCGCGTCGCGCTGCTCATTGCGGTGGCGGTAGACGACTTCCTTGAGCGTGCCGGGCGGCGAGAAGTTCCAGGTCGCCGTATCGGTGACCGAGCTTCTGAGAAAGCGGTCGCGCTCGCTGGCGACGAAGCCCGCTTCCGTTAGGCCGTTCTGACGGAGAACGTCGGCGAAACGGGCGGGATCGAATACCCCTTGCGAATTGTGGAAAGCAGGATTGGCCTTGACCATGTCGACGATCTGGGCGTCGGAGATGGCGAGCTTCAGCTTCTTCGCCTCGCCGTCGAGGGCGGCGGAGCGAATCATCTCGTTCAGATAGGCGCGGTCGAGGCCGAGGACACGGGCCTGCTCCGGTGTGATGGTCTGGCCTGTCTGCTGCTGGTAGCTCCGCAACCAGCGATCATAGGCCTGAGCGAATTCAGGGCCGGATATGTCCTGGTCGCCGACGGTGGCGAGCGGTGAATTGAACCGGAAGGACATGATGTCCGGGACGCCCCATGCGCCGAAGCTCAGGACCAGGAGACCCAGGAGAACCTTGGCCATCCAGCCCTTGGCACCTTCTCGCATTTTGTCGAGCATCAATTCACCTTCTATAAGAGCGCCCTCTTGGAGCGCGCGCATAATAGGGATGAGGATCAACCCTCGCAAGCGCCGCCTCGCTCTGCTAGTAGGAATTCAGATTCTCGGGTAGGGGACTGAAATGGCTCAGAAATCACCAAAACCGCTGGTCGCCGGTAACTGGAAGATGAACGGCACGACCGCCGCCCTCAAGGAAGCCCGGCTTCTGGCCGGCATGCTGGAGGACGTCCGCCTCAGATGCGAGGTCATGATCTGTCCGCCGGCGACGCTCATCACCAGCATCAAGTCGGTGGTCAAGGGTGCCAAGATCAAGCTCGGTGGCCAGGACTGCCATTGGTACGCCCATGGCGCCCATACTGGGGATATTTCCTCGGAAATGCTCAAAGATGCGGGCTGCAGCGCGGTCATCGTCGGCCATTCCGAGCGCCGCGCCGACCATGGCGAGACCGACGAGACGGTCAGGCTCAAGGCGGAAGCGGCCTATCGGGCCGACCTCACCGCCATCATCTGCATTGGTGAGACGCTGGAGGAGCGCAAGGCCGGCCGCACCCTCGAGGTGATCGCACGCCAGCTGAAAGGCTCGCTCCCGATGAATGCGGTGCCGACCAACACCGTCGTCGCCTATGAGCCGGTCTGGGCAATCGGCACCGGCCTCACCCCGACGGTCGAGCAGGTGGCGGAGGTCCATGCCTCGATCCGCGCCAAGACCGACCCCGCCTTGCGCATTCTCTATGGCGGCTCGGTCAAGCCCGCCAATGCGGTCGAGCTGATGTCGGTCGCCAATGTGAATGGCGCGCTGGTCGGCGGCGCCAGCCTCAAGGCCGCCGACTTCATCGGCATCATCAAGGCCTATACTTGATCACAAGGATTGAGCGGCGAGCAGCACGCCGAGGCCGATCAGGATCGAGCCGGACGCCGTGAACAGCACGCGGTTGCCGCCCGTTTGGGCGAAGAGGTGGCCGCGCGCCAGGGCGGCGAGTCCGACCGCGCCCAGATCAGCCAGCGACAGCGCCAGATTGACGATCATGCCGAGGGCGAGAAACTGCGCGCCCACCGGCCAGGCCGCGGCCGGGTCGACGAATTGCGGCAGGAAGGCCACGAAGAACATTGCCGTCTTCGGATTGAGCATCTCGACGATGACGCTCTCCCGGAATGCCGCCTTGCCGTCCGGCCCAGCCTCGATCTGTGGTCCGTGGGCAGCGGAGCCGGTGAGCATGCGGATGCCAAGCCAGATCAGGTAAGCGGCGCCGGAAAATTTACGGCGACGTAAAGTCCAGGCAGATGTGTCAGAATCGCAGCAAGGCCGATGGCTGCGCCGAGAATATGAGCATAACAGCCGATATGGATGCCGAGAGCGGCCATGACTCCAACTCGGCCGCCATGCGCCACGGTCTGTGCCGTCATATAAAGAATGGCGGGACCCGGCATGACGGCGAACAGCAAGGTGGCGAAGAGAAACGGCGCCAGTTGATCGATGGGTGGCATGTGACCTCTCCAGAATGCGCAGGATTTGCCAGGAGCCGGAGAGGGGCGCCTCCTTCAAACAGAGGAGGGTATCGATGCACGCGTCGCTTTTTCAGCGTCAGGATAACTGAATCGTTAAGCTCTGGTACTATGGGGTCGTGCTATGCCAGCCGATAGTGCCGCATGCCATTTCCGTCTCAACCATACGAGATCATAAAACCTCGCGACGCGATGCCATCGCACGAGGAGCTCTCGGCGATCATCGGCCTCATCTATGACTGCGCGCTCGATCCCACCCGCTGGGATGAGGCGCTGGCGGCCTTGACGGAGATGTTCGACTGTCATGGCGCGCTGCTGGTGATCTTCGATCTTGCGCAGGGCCGCGCCGTCTTCTCCAAGTCACGCAACATCTCGTCCTATTGGTTGAGCGAGCTCGACCGCCATGCCGCCGAGCTCGCTCAATGGAAGCGGCTCTATTACACGCCCGATTGGCCGCTGGACGAGCCGCAGGCCAATTCGCGCAACATTCCAGCCGCCGTTCTGGCCGGCTCGCCCGTCAACAACGAATGGAACGCCCCGCAGGGCCTCGTCGACACGCTGCAGCTGGTGCTGATGCGCTCGCCCACGCGGCATGCCCAACTCGCCATGAGCCGGCGCCAGGAAACGGGCATCATCACCGAACGGGAAATGGCGCTTGGCCGCTTGCTTTTGCCGCATATCAGGCGTGCCGCGATGATCGGCGATGTGATCGACCTCAAGACGATCGAACGTGAGCGGGCACAGCAGACACTCAATGCTTTGAAGGCCGGGGTCGTGATGACCGACGGGCGCGGGCGGATCCTCGATGCCAACAAGACGGCGCTGGCGATGCTCAAGACGGGACGGCCCATCCATGACGTGGACGGTACGTTGTATGCCGACGATCCGGCGGCGACACTGAAACTCACCGCCACCATTGCGCGGGCGGGCGAGACGGACGCCGATCCGGGGAACAATGCGAAAGCGGTGCGGTTGACCCGTCCCGGTGATCCGCCGGTGCTGGCACATGTCCTGCCGCTCGAACGCGGCGACATGCGTGCGAACCTCCATCCAGGTGCCAAGGTGGCGATTTTCATCGGCCCGGTGTCGGGCGCCGCGCAAGGGGCAGAGGCCACGGCGGTGGCTTTTGATCTTTCGCCCATGGAGACGCGCCTGCTCGACGGACTCTTGCAGGGGCAGAAGCTCGCGGCTGCCGCCGAAAAGCTCGGCATCGCCGAAACGACGGCGCGCACTCATCTCGGCAATATTTTCGGCAAGACCGGGGTATCGCGCCAGAGCGACCTCGTGCGCCTCGCGGGCGAAATGGCCGCCGCGGTCGCCTAGTGCTTCCTAAGCCGGCCGGCTTTGAAGATGTGCGGCAACGACTGAGGCGAGATCCGCAAGGCCCAGATCATTGAACCGGCCGCATTCCTCGTAAGGAGGGCCGATGTCGGTTGCTGCCCGGCGCTCCAGGATGGCTGTGTAGCTTGGAGAGGCCCCATCGCCACAGGCGATATAGACGAGATGGGTCGGATCCGTGGGATGCACTATGCCTACCGCCCGAAGATCACCCTCCCAGTGGTCGGCGAGCTGGAAATAGCCGTTTCCAAGCTGGCGACGCAAATAGTCCAGCGCGCTCACGATCGCAGTATTCTTGTGCATAGGCATTCTCCAATACCGATAATGCCCGTGTTTAGCGCGCTCCGACGCTCAGCTCTTGAGCGGCGGCAGGGGCTCGGGAACCTGCAAGGCCTTCTGCAGGGTCGTCATCGCGTCATAGAGATCCTGGAACTCCCGCGGACTGAGCTCGGCGTGTTTGTAATTCGTCTTGGCGACCAGACCGAGGACGACATATCTTTCCCGGGTTATCTTATCGCGCTTGAGGCGCATGGTGACGCGTGTGCTGCCGTCATCGGCCGGGACATCTTTGCGTTGCAGGATCTCGCCACTGAAAGCACGTTTAAGCGAATTGAAGAAGCCGGCCATTCCAAAACACGTCCCGAAGCGATTCCAGATTTTGTCATACACATAGACACTGTACGCCGGCAGCGGCATATGCCGGGGGACTTATTCACTTTTATGTTTGTTCCTAGATCACGATCACTTTAGGTCGGATCGACCTAAAGTGATAATCGTGATCGGAATCTTATAGTTGGCGCGTGAGCGGACGGAAAACCGGTGCTCACTTTTCCTGATCACGCGCTAGGTGCTTAACCCGTCTTGATGTGGGCCGCTGTGCTCGACACGCTTAGGCTGTCACGCCCCGGATGAAGGTGAATGAAGACGCGAAATGAGCATTCTGATCTAACTACATGCATCTTATGCGGTTTTTCTGATATTTCGAGTGCGTGGAAAAGCGCCGTGGAGAAGCTGGATTGGCCCTAGCCCCCGGCGGCTTGCCTGAGGGTTGCCTCGACCCCATATCCGCGCTAGACGCTGCCCGGAATTTCCAGATCGGACCCGAAGATGCAAACCGTCCTGCTTGTCGCTCATCTCATCATTGCCTTGGCGCTGATCGCCGTGGTGCTCTTGCAGCGCTCGGAAGGCGGCGCCCTGGGCATCGGCGGTGGTGGCGGCGGATCGCTGTTCTCGGCGCGCGGCGTGGGCAACACGCTGACCCGCACGACAGCCATTCTGGCGGTGGCCTTCTTCATCACCTCGATCGGTCTGACCTTGCTCTCGCGCCATACCGGCGGCGGATCGCTCTTCAATAACCCGACGACGCAGCAGAACCAGACGGCGCCCGGCGACAGCGGCCTGCCGCAACTGCCGCCCGCCGGTCAGAATCAGAACCAGCAGGGCGGTGGCACCGGCGGCGGTGGCACTGGTCAGCCGCAGGTTCCTGTTTCACAGTAGTAATGTTTCACAAGTTTCCACAGAAGCCCGGACCCCAAAAATCCGGGCTTCGAATCGTTTGAATGAGAGGTTAGATTAGGGGCCCATGGCGCGGTACATCTTCATCACCGGCGGCGTGGTCTCCTCCCTCGGCAAGGGTCTGGCTTCGGCAGCGCTCGGCGCACTCCTTCAGGCGCGTGGATTTTCCGTGCGCCTGCGCAAGCTCGATCCCTATCTCAATGTCGATCCGGGGACCATGAGCCCCTATCAGCACGGCGAAGTCTTCGTCACCGATGACGGTGCCGAGACCGACCTCGATCTCGGCCACTATGAGCGCTTCACCGGGCGCTCGGCGAACCGGCAGGACAACATCACCACCGGACGCATCTATCAGGACATCATCGCCAAGGAACGGCGCGGTGATTATCTGGGCGCCACCGTCCAGGTCATCCCGCATGTGACGGACGCCATCAAGGAGTTCGTCACCACCGGCAATGAGGGCTATGACTTCGTCCTCGTCGAGATCGGCGGCACCGTCGGCGACATCGAAGGCCTGCCGTTCTTCGAAGCCATCCGCCAGCTCAGCAACGAATTGCCGCGCGGCCAGACCATCTTCATCCACCTGACCTTGCTGCCCTTCATTCCGACGGCGGGCGAGCTCAAGACCAAGCCGACCCAGCATTCCGTAAAGGAACTGCGCTCGATCGGCATCCAGCCCGACATTCTCCTGTGCCGCGCCGACCGCGAGATTCCGGTCAATGAGCGCCGCAAGATCGCGCTGTTCTGTAATGTGCGCCCCTCGGCGGTGATCCAGGCGCTCGACGTGAAGAGCATTTACGACGTGCCGCGCGCGTATCATGCCGAAGGCCTCGACAAGGAAGTGCTCGACGCTTTCGGCATCACCACCGCGCCCGAGCCCGACCTCACGCGCTGGAAGACGGTGATGGACCGCATCACCAATCCGGAGGGCGAGGTGAAGATCGCGGTGGTCGGCAAATATACCGGCCTTCTCGATGCCTATAAGTCGCTCAACGAAGCCCTGGTCCATGGCGGCGTCGCCAACAAGGTCAAGGTCAAGCTCGAATGGATCGAATCCGAGATCTTCGAGAAGGAAGACCCCGCACCCTATCTCGAAGGCGTGCATGGCATATTGGTGCCGGGCGGCTTCGGCGAGCGGGGCTCTGAGGGCAAGATCAAGGCCGCCACTTTCGCGCGTACCCGCAATGTGCCGTATTTCGGTATCTGCTTCGGCATGCAGATGGCCTGCATCGAAGCGGCGCGCAGCCTGTGCGGCGTCACCAATGCGAGCTCGACAGAGTTCGGCGAGACCAAAGAACCGGTGGTCGGCACCATGACCGAATGGATGAAGGGCAATGAGCTCGAAATCCGCCGGGCAGGGGGCGATCTCGGTGGCACGATGCGGCTCGGCGCCTTTGAGGCGTCGCTCAAAGCGGGCAGCAAGATCGCCGGGATTTATGGCGATACACGCATCTCGGAGCGTCACCGCCACCGTTATGAGGTGAACACCGCCTATCGCGAGATGCTCGAAAAGGCCGGCATGCTGTTCTCCGGCATGTCGCCCGACGGGCTGCTGCCGGAAACCATCGAATATCCGGATCACCCGTGGTTCATCGGCGTCCAGTATCACCCGGAGCTGAAGTCACGACCCTTCGAGCCGCATCCGCTGTTCGCATCCTTCATCGCCGCCGCCGTCGAGCAGAGCCGTCTGGTCTGAGAGGCCGAGCCTCAGGCTCTTGCCGGATACAGTCGCGTATCGAGGGCGAAGTTCTCCTGGAAGCGTTTCTCCAAATGACCGCTCATTTGGTTGGGATCGAACACCAGATTCCAACTGTGGCGTGACACGACGCTGGGGATCAGAAAACATCCATGGCGCGCGAGCAGGGCGTCCCCGAACTGTTGTTGCCCCGCGCTAGGAATACCGGGCGCCAGCCAATTGGCGTTGGGAATATCGGCGGTGTTCACGAGATGGATTGGCGAAGGGGCGATGATGGTAAAGGAGGTGAGCATATGGGGAACGGTGTCGAGTATGCCGAACCCCTTATGGACGGCAACTTCGAGAATGGCCGGCGCCGGATCGATCGAGGCATAGACCGCCCGCACGCCCTTGCTGCTCCATCGCCCGCCATACCTGGAGGATCCTTCGCCGCTATCCCAGGTCGACGCAAATTGCTTATCGTCGAGTCTCCAGCCGATGATCTCGCCTCTGCTCAGCGGACCGGGAGGAGACGTCACGTATAGACGCCGTAGTGGATGCGTCCCAGAAACTCCTGCACCAGCTCGCGACCGGCGGCAGTGGCGAGCAGATCAATCGGCCTCTGTCTGTCCAGGCCCATGGCCGGCTGGACCATCCACTTTTCCGCTTCTTCCTGGGAGCCGAAAACGACTGCAGCCCTGGCGAGGATGCGCGCGAAACTCCAGGCTCGCGAGCTTTGCTCCGGGCTGAGTGCGCCAGAACGGTCAGCCTTATGCCGCTGAAAGGTGCGCTCGCTCATGCCGAGGCCCTTCTCGAAAGCATCGCTGGTGTCGATGATGGTGAGATGGGTGACGAACACTTCCAGCGCCGCGCTCGGGAGGCCCTTGAGGATCATGTCATGGGCCTCGATTGGACTGGACACGCGGCGCTTGAGCACCTTTGGTCCACCGAACAGCTCCGTAAGCTGATCGAACTCGCTGACGGGGCCGGCGGATTCCGCAAACCCGGTGGCATGGTCGGCCATTTATCTCTCCGCGGACATGTGTCGCGCTTTTTGCGACGCCTGTCGTGTGGAGTCAATTCCTGGAACTTAACTATTTGATTTAATATGCTTTTACCAGCTGATGCGGGTTCCTTCAAAACTGAAGAAACATCCACTGTCTCTGGGGCGGGCGGCATGGATGCGGGAGCGCAGGCCCTGCGCGCTTTGCGCCAACGGCACCTCCGCCTCGGGTCCGCCCATATCGGTCTTCACCCAGCCCGGATGCAGCGCCAGGAAGATGAGCCCGAAGTCGAAAGCGAGCTTGGCGGTCGCGATATTGAGCGCCGCCTTGGAGCAGCGATAGGCGTAATCGCCGTCGGCGTCGAGGCCTTCCGCCACCGAGCCGGCGCGGCTGCTGATATTGGCGACGATGCGCCGCTGGCCGCGCTCGAGATGCGCGCGGAAGGCCTTCACCATGAGGAGCGGGCCCAGCGTGTTGACCCTGATCGTCGCGAGAAAATCCTCCGTGGACAGAGTGTCGAGGCCACCCGTATCGCCGCGCCGGGCGGCATTGTTGATCAGGATGTCGACCGCCTCGGTCTGGAGATCGCGCGCGAGCGTGGCGATGCTGTCTTCATTGCCTGTATCGAGTGCCAGCCAGGTGACGTCGCCGGCGACCGGAGGAGGCTCGCCGGGGCCGCGCGAGCAGGCGAGCACGCGGCAGCCCGCCGCCGCATATTGCCGGGCGAGCTCGAGGCCCAGGCCGCGATTGGCGCCGGTGATCAGGACTGTTTCCTTCCTCATCATCAGCCGTCGGCATTGCCGCGTGCGATCGTGGCATAGATCTCGCCGCTGAATTTGATCCGCCGCTCCTGGGTGACGAAATCGACATGCGCCAGGCCGAAGGGCGTCGAATAGCCATAGGCCCATTCGAAATTGTCCATCAGCGTCCAGGCGAAATAGCCCTTCACCGGCACGCCGCGCCGCATGGCGCGCGCCATATGATCGAGGTGATCGATATGATATTCGGCGCGCTCCACATCATGGATGGCGCCGTCGGGAGTCACCGGCTCGGGCCGCGTCGCGAAGCCGTTCTCCGAAATGTAGATCGCCTTGGGCGCGTAGTGTTCATGCACATAAAGCAGCACGTCTTCGATCGATGGCGGCCAGACCTCGTAATTCACGGCAGAATAGCGCCCGGGCGGATTGACGCGCGCGAAGTTCAAGGGCGGCAATTCGGTGCCGCCGGCCATGATCGAGCGGCGATAGATGTTGACGCCCAGATAATCGAGCGGAGCCGCGATGATGGTGTTGTCGTCGGAACGGATATCCGGCAGCAGATCGCGGCATAGATCGAGCATGGATTGTGGGTAGTGGCCTTTGAATACCGCATCGAGGAACCAGCGGTTCTGCGCGTCCTCGAAATGTTTGGCCGCCGCCTGGTCGGCGGCCTTGTCGGAGGCCGCCGTCACCGTGTTGAGGTCGAGCACGATGCCGACATCGGCATTGCCGACATTCCCGCGGATCGCCGGCACCGCAAGGCCATGGGCGAGGAGGGCGTGATGGCTGGCGGCGAGGCCGCCTTTGGCGCCGTCCTTCAGCCCGGGCGCATCCTCGCCCGTCGCATACCCGCTCCAGCAGAAGGTCCACGGCTCGTTCAGCGTCGTCCAATTCTGGACGCGATCGGAGAGGGCATTGCTCACCAGATCGGCATAGTCGGCGAAGCGATAGGCCGTATCGCGGTTGTACCAGCCGCCTTTGTCCTGAAGCGCCTGCGGCAGGTCCCAGTGATAGAGGGTGAGGAAGGGGCGGATGCCCGCCTCGGCGAGGCCATCGATCAGCCGCTTGTAGAAATCGAGACCGGTCGCATTCGCCTTGCCGGTGCCACCGGGCTGGATGCGCGACCAGGCCAGCGAGAAGCGATACGCGCCGAGCCCCAGCTCCCGCATGAGCCGGATATCCTCCGGCCAGCGGTGATAGTGGTCGCAGGCGACATCGCCGGTGCTGGCGTCGCTGATGACGCCGGGCGTGTGGGAGAAGCGGTCCCAGATGCTTTCGCCCTTGCCGTCCGCTTTGGGCGCACCCTCGATCTGATAGGCGGCGGTGGCGGCGCCGAACAGGAAAGGCCCCGGCACGCGCAATTCCTCGGCGCGCGCCATGAGCCGTTCCATGTCCTCAGCGGTGTTTGACATCATATTTCCTCTCGATGGATGTGATCAGGCTGGCCGCGGCAAGAGTGAGCAGTACATAGAAGACCGCGGCGGAATTGTAAGGAGCGAAAGGCAGGAAGCTCGCCGACTGGAACTCGCGCATGCGTTGCGTGATGTCGCGGATCGACAGGATCGACAATAGCGACGTGTCCTTGAGAATGGCGATGAATTCGTTGCCGAGCGGCGGAATGATGACGCGGAAGGCCTGCGGGATGATCACCAGCCGTGCGGTGGTCCAGCGGCTCAAGCCCAGACTGCGCGCCGCCTCGATCTGCCCGGCGGGCACCGCCTTGAGGCCGGCGCGGAAGATCTCAGCCAGATAGGCCGAATAAGCGAGCGCCATGGCGGCGATGCCGCGCAGGAGATTGGGCGGATCGACGAAGCCGCCGGTCCCGTCCTTGATGGCGCCGCTGAGCGGCAGGCCGACATAGAGGACGATCACCAGCATGGGAATGCCGCGCAAGGTGTCGATGATGAACTCGGCGCCGATGGCGAGCGGATGGCGGTGATGCAGGAAGCCGCCGAAAGTGAGAAGGGCGGTGACGACCGCCGCGATGGCGAAGGCGGTGCCGGCGGTTTTATTGCGATCGGGGAGCGAGGCCGTCTGCCAGAGCGTGGCGGCGCCCGCTTCGAGAGCGGTCGCCGGGACGAGAGCGGCGCTCACATCCTGGCCTTGCGCGACCGCCTTCAGCGCCGCTTCGGCGGTGGCAAAGGTTTTCAGCGGCAGCTCGTCGACCTGCGGCGCGCCGGGAAACTGGGCGAAGCGCACCTGCTCGATGAGGCCGCGCGGGGTGTTCTGGATGACCGCCACCTTGCCGGCGAGCGTGCCGGTGAGGCTGTAGGCAATGGCCGGCTGCAGGAACTGCCAGGCCGCGCCCAAAACGAAGAACGCCGCGATGGCCGGAAACACATAGAAGCTGCGCCGTACGAGCTGCAACTGCAGCATCATGACCCAGCCGAGGCCGAGCAGGATCGCCAGGATGTAAGCCAGGACGGCGGCACGGATCGAGGTCGCGAGTCCCGCCGCGAAACCCAGATAGGCGAAGAGGAGGAGATAGAGCAGGCCCGCGCCATTGAGGGCAGTCAGCCCCCAGAAGGCAGCGCGGCGCAAACTTTCGGAGGCGCGGCTGAAAGTGAGCGCGAAACCGGCGAGCGACAGGAGCGCATAGGTGAGAAAACCATGTTGGGCGATCTGAGCGACGGCGGCGAGGGCCGTCTCGGTCAAGCGGCGCGGCGTCTCGCCCCTGACCACGATATCGGAGATGAAGGGATCGACGCTGTTGGCGACGATGGAGGCAAGGAACGGCAGGGCCGTCGCCGTCACGGCGAGCCAGGCGGAAAGGACGAGATTGAGACCCGCAAGCACGAGGCTGGCTTGTGGCCGGGAGCGATGCCAGTAAAGCGCGGCGAGTCCGGAGGCGAAGGCCAGCAGCAGCAGGACGAAGCCCGGCAGCAGGAGCGACGCGCCATGCTCGATGCCGAGAATGGCGGCGAGCGAGCGGCGGTAATCGGGCGACGCGGCGAAGATATAGATGATGAAGGGCAGCGCCGAGAGGATGATGAGATTGCTCGGCCGCAGTTTCCGCAGGAACCGCATGATGATGTCCTCGCGTGATGGTGGGCCGGCGGTCCGTATCACCCGCCGGCCGAAAGCCGTTCAGGTCACTATTTCTTGACGCCCCAATATTTGTCGATGAGCGCCGCGAGCGTGCCGTCATCCTTGATCGCCTTCAGGCCTTCATTGAAAGCGGCGACATGTTCGTCGCCCTTGCGGAACACGAGGCCCAGGGGATCGGACTGCAGATCTTTTATGCCGACCACCAGCTCGCCGGCGAATTCCTTTTCATAGGCCGCGCCATTGGCGCCGTTGATGACGACACCGTCGACATCCTTGTTCTTCAGGGCGAGAATGGCGGCGCTGAATGTGTCATAGGCGGCGACCTTGTCCTTGCCGACCAGTGTTTCGGCGAGCTGGGCGTCGGTGGTGTTGGCCTGGGCGGAGAGTTTCTTGCCGTTGTTCTTGAAGTCGTCGACCGTCAGGCCCTGATCGGCGACGCGCATCAGAATGGCCTGGCTGTTGACGATATAGGGATCGGTGAAGTCCATCGCCTTCTTGCGCTCATCGGTGATCGACACGCCGGAGGCCACGAGATCGAAATTGCCCTGGTCGAGCGCGGCGAAGATGCCGTCCCAGCCGGTGGTGACGAATTCAGCCTTGCAGTTGAGCTTGGCGCAGATGGCGTTCACCACATCGACGTCGAAGCCGACGATCTGGCCGCTCGCCTGGTCGACATATTCCATCGGCGGCGATGTCGTGTCGGAGCCGACTTTGAGTGTCTTGCCGCCGAGATCGGCGGCCTGGACCGGGCCCGCGAGCACTAAAGCGGCGAGCACGGCGAACAGATATTTCTTCATGGCGTTCCTCTCTGTTGTTGGTTTGCCTGCCGGACCACGAGATCCGGCCGGTAGAGTTCCTGCAACGCCGCCGGTTCTTCGCCGGCGATGCGGCGCAGGAAGAATTCCCCGAGCTTGCGGCCGAGCCGCTCGATCGGGAGATAGAAGGTGGTCAAGGGCGGCGCGAAATAGGCGCTGACATTGATGTCGTCGTAAGCGATGACATCGACGTCGCGCCCGGCCGCGAGGCCCAATTCGGCAAGTCCCGCCAGCACGCCGAGCGTCGTCGCCTCGTTGACGCAGATGAAGCCGGTCGGCGGATCCGGTATATGGCGCAAGTGGAGCACGCTCTCCTTGCCGAAACGCGTGGAGAGGCCGCCGGCCGCGATGAGGTCATCGCAGGGCGTAATGCCCGCTTGAACGAAGGCGCGGTGAAAGCCATCGATACGGTCCATCGCGTAGGACAGCCGGCCGTCGGGATTGATGAGGGCGATGCGCCGATGGCCGCCGGCGATCAGCCGCTCTGTCGCGGCATAAGCGGCCCAGTCATTGTCGACATCGACATGCGCATAGGCGAGGGGCTTGCGGCAGCGGCCGAGAGCGACGAACGGGAAGTTGCGCTCGACCAGGAAGTCGATGCGCGGATCCTCGGCGAGGATGCCGGAGAAAATGAGGCCGTCGGCGAGGCCGGCATCGACGATGCGCTGGGCTGCGAGACGCCCATCCTCGGCATCGCGGATGACATGGATGGAAATGCGATAGTCCGATCCCTCGAGCGCCTGGCTGATGCCGCTCAGGATCTGGGTATATTCGACGCCGTCCCATTCGAAGCCTTCGGCAACGGTAACCGGCATCAGCACGGCGGCCTGGAATGTTTTGCCGGCGCGCAGTGATACGCCGCGCATATTGGCCTGGTAGCCCGCCTTGAGGGCCGCCTCGCGGATGCGTTCCTTGGTTTCAGCCGTGACGACGGGGGAATCCCGGAGCGCCTTGGAGATGGTGGCAATGGAATAGCCGGTCGTCTGCGCCAGGGTCTTCACCGTGGGGCGCTGAGTGGCCATCTGCGATTGCGGCTTCTTGGGATTCATCTCCGGCTTTCCACCCGGGCCGTCCTGCCGCAATCTGGTACAACATAATAAAAACGTTTTCAATAAGGGTTTTTGCTTGAAGCCAAACGATACCAGGAGGCGTCTGGCGCGCCGTGCCGGGCGGCGGTAAAACCGCGCCATGAGTCTGATCGATCACCGTTTCCGCTATGCCCTTACCGTTTTCTGCGGCTTCCTCGTCCTGGCGCTCCAGGCCTTCGCCTTCGATCAGGCGATCCTCGGCCAGGCGGAGCGCGCCGCTGTTTCGCTGCGCCAGGATCTGACGCGCATCCAGAGCGAGCTGGTACTGCCGACGCTGACGGCCGACCAACTGACCGGATACCGGCGTCAGCTCGACGATATCCGCGCCAATGCGGTGCGGATGTCCGAGAGCCTGAAAGGGCCCTTCGCCGAGGTCGATCAGCAATTGAAGAGCCTCGGCCCGGCGCCCACCGACGGCAGCACCGAGCAGCCGACGATCGCCGACCGCCGCACCGATCTCGAGACCAGCCTCAATCGCATCAAGGCGGCGCAGGCGCAGCTCGATCTCATCGCGGTCGAGACAGATCAGCTGATCGATCGCACCACGCAATTGCAGCGCGACCAGTTCTTGAGCCGGCTGCTCGAAAAATCGAAGTCGATCCTCAATCCGGCGCTCTGGCTCGATGGACTCCTGGCCACCGGTCTTTTCTTCACCCGCTTGAACCAACTCCTGGTCAACTGGTGGAACGAGGCCTCGCGCACCGGCGATTTGATCGTCCTCGTCATCATGCCGATGTTCCTGGTGGCGTTGTTTTATCTCTATCGCGCCATTCGTGGCTGGTTCACCCGCCGCTTCGGCGCCGGAGCGCATGGGGCACGCCGTCCGCCTGACGATACCGACCGCCTTTGGCGCATCGTGCGCGGCGTGCTGTTTACGGCGGTGATCGGCACCGCGCTCATCGTCGCGACCTTCCTCGCTTTCCAGCTGGCCGGTATTTTCACCGCCCGTTTCGAGCAGCTCTTTTCAGCCCTCGTCGATCTGCTCTATTTCCCGGCCGTGCTGAGCGCATTGGCCTATCGGCTCGCGGCGCCTACCAATCCGGCCTACCGGGTGATCAATCTGGACGACAGGTCGGCTGGCCAGTTCGCGCTGCTGGCGAGCCTTGCCGCGCTGCTGTCGCAAGGCAAGAACTTCTTCACCGAGCTGTCGGGTGTGTTCTATCTGCCGGTCACCTTCACGGTGGCGCAGGGAGCCACGGTCTCGATCGCGCTGATCGTCGTCATCGCGATGATCCTCATCGTGGCGCGCAGCCAGGAAGGGCTGCCCAAGACGGCCCATGGCGGTGATGTCTATTTCCAATGGGCGAGCAAATTCGGTCCGCTGATCTGGCTGCTGCTGGTGATCGCGACCATTGCGCTGTGTCTCGGCTATATCGCGCTTGCCGGCTTCATCACAGAGCAGATCGTCGACACGGCCATTATCGTCATCACCTTGCTGCTCGTCCATCATCTGACCGACGCGCTGGTGGTGTCGGGCCTCGATAGCGGCTCGGGATTCGGCCGTTTCCTGCGCAATCTCACCGGGCTCGGCGATCGCGGCGTCGCGCGGCTGAGCACGCTGTTCCGCACTTTCATTGACCTGGCGCTGGTCCTGGTCGGCCTGCCGCTGCTCTTCGTGAGCTGGGCGGTGACCTGGGTCAGCTTCTCGAGCCTGATCGATCGTGCCTTCGATACGTTCAAGGTCGGCGACCTCAGCTTCTCGCTTTCGAGCGTGGCGCTGATCATCGCCATCCTGGCCTGCGGCTTCATTCTCACGAAGCTCATCACCCGCTGGCTCAATTCGCGCGTTCTGTCGCAAACCCAGATCGACAGCGGTGTCCGCGACTCGGTCGTGAAGGGCGCCAATTACGCGGGTTATGTCGCCGCCGCTGGCTTCGCGCTCTCCGCCGCCGGCCTCGACTTCTCCAATCTCGCCATCATCGCCGGCGCGCTCGGCGTCGGTATCGGTTTCGGTCTCCAGTCGATCGTCAACAACTTCCTGTCGGGCCTCATCCTCTTGGCCGAGCGCCCGGTGCGGGCGGGCGACTGGGTCGACGTCAAGGGCTCGGAAGGCATCATCAAGCAGATCAATGTGCGCTCGACCGAGATCCAGACCTTCGACAATTGCACGATCATCGTGCCGAATTCGCTCCTGATCACCGAGCCGGTGAAGAACTGGACGCATCGCGATACGATCGGCCGCTTCGTCGTGACCGTATCCGCCTCGCTCAGCGCCGATCCGGTCCTCGTGCGCGACATCATCCTCAAAGCCGCCAAGGATCACGCGCTGGTGCTCTATCATCCCGAACCCAACATCACGCTCAGGGACTTCGGCCAGAACGGCTATGTCTTCGACCTCAAGGCCTATGTCGGCGACATCATGAGCGGCGCCGCGGTCGCGAGCGACATCCGTTTCTCCATCCTGGCGGCCTTCCAGGAAAACGGCATCCAGCTGCCGCGCGCCTTCCCGGATGTGAAGGTGGGCGAAGGCGATGCGCGGCTGCCCGGCGCGAAACCGGCCAAGGCATGAAGGGCATCGACCATCTGGTGCTCTGCGGGCGCGATCAAGCTGCGATGCGCGACAACTACGCGTCTCTGGGGTTCACGCTGACGCCTGAGGCGCGCCATCCCTTCGGCACCGGCAACAGCCTGATCCAGCTCGAAGGCTGTTTCCTCGAATTGCTGAGCGTCTTCGAGCCGGAGAAGATCATCCCGGCCGGGGCAGGGCAGTTTTCCTTTGGCGCATTCAACCGCGATTTTCTCGCGCGCGGCGAGGGCATGTCGATGCTGGTGCTCGATTCCACCGATGCACGCGCCGATGTGGCGGCGTTCCGGGCGCGAGGGCTTACGACATATGAGCCTTTCGATTTCCAGCGCAAGGCGAAGCTGCCCGACGGACGGGAAGTCACGGTCGGCTTCTCGCTCGCTTTCGCGACCGACCCCGCTCTGCCGGGCCTCGCCTTCTTCACCTGCCAGCAACACGCGCCGGAGCATTTCTGGAAGCCGCACTATCAGCGCCACGCCAACCGCGCCTTGACCATTCTCGATGTCAGCCTCGTGGCTGATCAGCCACAGGATCACGCGGCCTTCCTGTCCGCCTTCACCGGCTTCGCGCCTGAGACCATTCCGGGCGGCATCACGTTCAGAACGGCGCGCGGCAATATCAGCTGCATCTCGGCCGAACGTTTCGCCGAGAATTTTGGGCGTGAGCCCGACAGGAGCAAGGGGCCGCATTTCGCCGGCTTCACCGTCGGGGTGCGCCGGATCGCGCGGCTCGAAGAGGCCATCAATGCGCCGCACTACGCCTTGCGGAAGGAAGGGGCGCATCGTGCCGTGCTGTCTCTTGACGTAAACGGCAGTGCCCTTGCCTTTTTCGCTTTGAACCGGCAAGACGATGAAGATGAGCGATGATGGTAAAATATTGACGCAACGGGAAGAAATCGAACGCTGGTGGCGCGGCGCCGGTTCACCCTTGAACGAACTTCTCGACATGCGCCTGGTGAGCCTGGGCAATGGCGAGGCGACCTTCGAAGCGATGCCATCGGAACGTTTCTATAATCCGCAGAAGCGCTGCCACGGCGGCTACGCCGCCACCATGCTCGACAGCGCCATGGGCTGCGCCATCTTTTCGAAGCTCGGCAAGGAAGCCAATTTCGGCACCATCGAACTGAAGGTCAATTATGTGCGCGGCATCTTCGCCGAAACAGGGCGCTTGACCTGCACCGGTAAAGTCATTCATTTCGGTCGGCGCGTTCAGACCGCCGAAGCCCGCATCACCGATGCGGCCGGCAAGCTCTATGCGCACGGGTCCGGCACTTTTATGGTCTATAGCGAATGAAACCGAACACCACCGTCCAGATCGGCAAGCTCAAGATCGGCAACCAGCTGCCGCTCACCGTGATCGCCGGGCCCTGCCAGCTCGAAAGCCGCGAGCATGCTTTCATGATGGCGGGCAAGCTCAAGGAAATTGCCGGCCGGCTCGGCCTCGGCCTCGTCTACAAGTCGTCCTTCGACAAGGCGAACCGCACCAGCCTCTCGGGCCGGCGTGGCCTCGGCCTCGAAAAGGCGCTTGCCGTCTTCGCCGACATCCGCAAGGAATTCGATCTGCCGGTCCTTACCGACGTCCATGAAAATCATCAGTGTGCGGAGCTTGCGCCGGTGGTCGACGTCCTCCAGATTCCGGCCTTCCTGTCGCGCCAGACCGATCTCCTCATCGCCGCCGCCAAGACCGGCCGGGTGGTGAATGTGAAGAAGGGCCAGTTCCTGGCGCCCTGGGACATGAAGAATGTCGCGGCCAAGGTGCTCGACAGCGGCAATCCCAATGTCATCCTGACCGAGCGCGGCGCCTCCTTCGGCTACAACACGCTGGTGAGCGACATGCGCTCCTTGCCGATCATGGCCGAGACCGGCTGTCCGGTCGTGTTCGACGCCACCCATTCGGTGCAGCAGCCGGGTGGTCAGGGCACGTCTTCGGGCGGCGACCGCCGCTTCGTGCCGGTGCTCGCCAAGGCCGCCGTCGCCGTCGGTGTGGCCGGGGTCTTCATCGAGACTCACGAGGATCCCGACAATGCGCCGTCCGACGGCCCCAACATGGTGCCACTCGACAAGCTCGAGGCGCTGCTGAGCGCACTCCTGGCGCATGACCGAATCGCCAAGGCGGAAGCAGTCTGACAACGAGCCTCTCGCCCTGATCCGGTTGTGCGAGTAGTGTCCGGGCGACGGGCCGGATGTTTCCATATGTTTCCGGGCGCCCGTCGGCAACATTCGGCAAAGATACTCCTGTGAATGCTAGTGGCTGGCCTGGGGATATTCTCGCCAGTCCTTCGGAAACTCGATATCCTGCCCGGCGACCGGAGTGGCAAGGAGGTGCGTAAGCGTGCGGTGCGCGCAGGGGGTGTCGAAACTGCGTCGTCCAGGCGTGGCGGCGCTGCGCATCGAGCGTTGCTGATGCGGACCTCGCCTCACATCCTCGTCGTCGATGACGACGCAGCGATCCGCCGTATGCTTGAAAGCTATCTCGCCACGCAGAGTTTCCGGGTCAGCCTGGCAGCGACCCGGCGCGAATGCGACGCCATCCTCGCCGACAACCGGATCGATCTCGTGGTGCTCGACATCATGTTGCCGGACGCCTCCGGTCTCGACATCTGCCGTGATATCCGCAAGCGCGTGCCCGTCATCCTGCTGACCGCATTGAACGAGGAAATCGACCGCATCATCGGGCTGGAAATCGGCGCCGATGATTATCTGAGCAAACCTTTCAATCCGCGCGAGCTGGTGGCCCGGATCCGGGCAGTCCTGCGGCGCAGCGCCAGCGGGCTCGCCGATGCGCCGGTCGCCACGGCCAATTATCACTTCGCCGGCCTCATTGCCGATCCGGTTTCGCGCATCCTCGCCGATTCCGACGGAACGGTAGTCAACCTGACGAGCTCCGAATTCGGATTGCTGCGCGTATTCCTCGACCGGCCGGGGCGCGTCCTTACCCGCGAGCAGCTGCTCGATCTGACTCACGGCCGTGATATCGGCGAGCGCGATCGCTCGATCGACGTGCTGGTGAGCCGGCTGCGCCGCAAGCTGGGCGCCGAACGCGGGGCACAGATCTTCAAGACCGTGCGCAATGGCGGCTATCAGCTTGCCGTCACCGTCGAATTGCGCCAACGGCAGCCCTGACCCGGGCCGGTGGTCAGGGGACAGGCCGGACTTGCAATCGTCATCCAAGGCCAGCATAGAGACCCTCCGACCAGCCAACCGGAGTTTCCCATGACCGCCATTCTCGACATCACCGCGCGCGAAATCCTCGACAGCCGCGGCAACCCGACCATCGAAGTGGACGTGGTGCTGGAAGATGGTTCCTCGGGCCGGGCAGCGGTGCCGTCAGGTGCGTCGACCGGCGCCCATGAGGCGGTGGAGCTCCGGGACGGCGACAAGGGGCGCTATCTCGGCAAGGGCGTGACCAAGGCGGTGGCGGCCGTCAATGGCGAGATTTTCGACACGCTGGCCGGCATGGATGCCGAGGACCAGCTCGCCCTCGACCGCGCCATGATCGACCTCGACGGCACCCCCAACAAAGCCCGGCTCGGCGCCAATGCGATCCTCGGCGTGTCGCTCGCCAACGCCAAGGCGGCGGCCGACGCTTCCGGGCTGCCGCTTTACCGTTATGTCGGCGGCACCGCCGCGCGGACCCTGCCGGTCCCGATGATGAACATCATCAATGGCGGCGCCCATGCCGACAATCCGATCGACTTCCAGGAATTCATGGTCATGCCGGTCGGCGCCGATAGCTTCCGCGAAGCCTTGCGCATGGGAGCGGAGATCTTCCACACGCTGAAGGGCGCCCTCAAGAAGGCCGGCCACAATACCAATGTCGGCGACGAAGGTGGCTTCGCCCCCAATCTGCCGTCCGCCGAGGCCGGCCTCGATTTCGTCATGAAGGCGGTCGAGCAGGCGGGCTACAAGCCGGGCAAGGACGTCTATCTGGCGCTCGATTGCGCCGCGACCGAGTTTTTCAAGAACGGCAAATATGATTACGAGGGCGAGGGCAAGGTGCGCCCGATCGACGAGCAGGTGAAATATCTGGCCAAGCTCGCCAAGGACTATCCGATCATCTCGATCGAGGACGGCATGGCCGAGGACGACTGGGACGGCTGGAAGGCCCTCACCGATCTCATCGGCAAGTCCTGCCAGCTCGTGGGCGACGACCTGTTCGTCACCAACACCAAGCGCCTCAAGCAGGGAATCACTCAGGGCGTCGCCAATTCGATCCTGGTCAAGGTCAACCAGATCGGCTCTTTGACCGAGACGCTGGAAGCCGTCGAAATGGCCCATAAGGCAGCCTATACGGCAGTGATGTCGCACCGGTCCGGCGAGACCGAGGATGCGACGATTGCCGATCTTGCTGTCGCCACAAATTGCGGCCAGATCAAAACCGGTTCGCTGGCGCGCTCCGACCGGCTGGCGAAATACAACCAGCTGCTGCGGATCGAGGAAGAATTAGGGGCACAGGCACACTATGCGGGACGCTCAATCCTTCGATAGGAAGGGCGGAGGGACGGCGAAGACCTCCAGGCTTTCGAACCTTAATCTCGGCATCAGCGCCTTCGCGGCGCTGGCCGGGGTGGTCTTTGCCGGCATCCAGGCCTTCGGCCCGACGTCGGGCCCGGCACCCATCAATGTCACGGTGGCGCTCGACCCGGCGAAACAGCAGGGCGAAGCCGGCATGGCGTCCGGCCTCGACGTCGCCAAGACGGGCGGCGTGATCGATGCCGTCAATTCCGGCGGCAAGAGCGACATCACCGCGGCAACGCTGCCGCAGCCGGCCATCCAGACGGCCGCCCTGGACCTGAGCCGCAACACCGCTACCGCGGCGCTGAAGGACGGCAGCGAAGCGCGCTACCGGTTTCACGATCTTTTCGACGGCAAGCCCGAGACCGAGCTCGTGATCCAGGCGCCCGACCAGGAGGTCAATGTGCTGCTCGACCTCGGCGGTGAGCGCCAGGTGACGGCCCTCGAATATGCACCTCCAATTCTCGCCGAAGGCACGGCCAAGGCCACCATCCTCGATGTGATGGTGTTGCCTGAAGGCCAGCTCGAGGCCTCGGGCCGACCGGTCATGAGCTATCCGCTCCAGACCTCGGCCGGCCGCCAGACCTTCTCGCTCCCGGCCCAGACGCGCGGCAAATATATGTGGCTGCGCATCGCCGGGCCGGAAGGAGCTCAGAAGGTCGCCGTAGGCGAGTTCAGGATCTTGCAGTAGCGGCTATCCGTGCCTCCGTGGCCTGGGCGCGACGCTGGATCGCGAGCGCGCTCACCATGCTGACGAGGGCCGCGAAGACGACATAGCCCACCAGGTACCAGGGCTGGTTGTCATTGGCCCTGATCAGATAGGTGGCGATGATCGGCGTCAGTCCAGACGCGAATATTCCCGAGAACTGATAGACGAAGGATATGCCGCTATAGCGCACGCGCGGATCGAACAGATCGGCGAAGAGGCCGGCCTCCGGCCCGTAGCACATCGCATAGATGATGCCGAAGGGCACGAGCAGCGCCAGGAAGATCATCACCACATCGCCGGTGCCGAGCAGCACGAAGGCCGGATAGGCCGAGAGTGCCAGCAGGAACGAGCCGATCGCATAGGTCTTCGGTCGGCCGATGCGGTCGGAGAGCCAGCCGAACAAGGGGATCGTCGCCACCATCAGGAGTGCCGAGGCCGACACCGCCCACAGCGCCGTCTCGCGCGGCATTTTTACGGGCGCCATCTGAGTCAGATAGGCGATCGAGAAGACCGCGAAGACATTGAAGAACACGCCGTCGATATAACGCGCGCCCATGCCGAGGAGGATGTTGCCCGGATATTGCTGCAGCATCTCGACAGCCGGCACCTTGGCTTCCGCCTTGCGGTCCTTGACGCGTTGGAATTCCGGCGTCTCGACGATGCGCAGGCGGATATAGAGGCCGACCAGCACGAGCACGATCGAGCCGATGAAGGCCGTGCGCCAGCCCCAGCTGAGGAAGTCCTCATCCGGCAGGCGCGAGAGCAGCGCCACGATGCCGGCCGAGAGACAAAGGCCGATAGCGAGGCCGATCTGCGGGATCGAAGCATAGAGGCCACGTTTTTCCTTCGGCGCATATTCATAGGCCATGAGCACAGCGCCGCCCCATTCGCCGCCGAGACCGAGACCTTGCGCCAGGCGTAGAATGACGAGGAAAATCGGCGCCCATATGCCGATCTGCTCATAAGTGGGCAGGCAGCCGATGAGCACGGTGGCGACGCCCATGATCATCAAGGTGGCGACGAGCACGCTCTTGCGGCCGATGCGGTCGCCGAAATGACCGAAGATGAGACCGCCCAGGGGCCTCGCCACAAAGCCGATGGCGAAGGTGGTGTAGGCGAGAAGGATGGAGACGAAAGGGTCGGTGGTGGGGAAGAAGAGCTTGTTGAAGACGATTCCCGCGACCGCTCCGTAGAGAAAGAAATCGTACCATTCGATTGTTGCGCCGATCAGGCTGGCCGTCACGACGCGTCTCACGTCGCTCCGGCTATAGGCATTTGTCATTTTATCCTCCCATTTTGATGGTTGTTATGCATCCTCCTGGATCAGGTCGGCGGCTTTCTCGCCGATCATGATCGCTGGCAGATTGGTATTGCCGGAGACGAGCTTCGGCATGATCGAGCAGTCGGCGACCCACAGCCGCTCGACGCCGCGCACTCTGAGGCGCGCATCGACGACAGCTTGCGGGTCGCTGTCGGGGCCCATCTTGCAAGTGCCGACGGGGTGGAAGATCGTCGCGCCATGCGCTCTGGCGAAACCGAGGAGATCGTCGTCGCTTTCGGCCGCGGGGCCGGGCAACTCCTCTTGCGCGACATAGCCGGCGAGCGGCTGGGTCCGGGCGAGCCGGCGGGCGAAGGTGATAGCCGCCACGGCGCAGCGCCGATCGGTGTGGCTGGAAAGATAATTGGCCTGGATCAACGGCGCGGCGAGGGGATCGCTTGAGGCAAGCGTGATCGTGCCGGTGCTCTCCGGGCGCAGCTGGCAGACCGACAGCGTGAAGCCCGGAAAGTCGTGCACCTTGCCGCCC
Organism: Taklimakanibacter albus; assembly: GCF_016595235.1. Lineage (GTDB taxonomy): Bacteria > Pseudomonadota > Alphaproteobacteria > Rhizobiales > Aestuariivirgaceae > Taklimakanibacter > Taklimakanibacter albus. The sequence goes on from NZ_JAENHL010000006.1 coordinate 901,773, forward strand.
GCCATGTCGGCCGAAAGTGTCGCGATGTGAAACTGGATGTCGGGCGTGCGGGACTCCGGCAGCACGCGGGTGAAGAGTCCCGCCTGGTTGATGCCGATGGCGAGCGGGCCTTGCGTGAAGAGCAGCCAGTCGAGCGCCATGCGGACGCGGCCCGCCAGCGAGCGCAGCTGATCATTGGTGGTGATCGGCCGGTTGGCGCGATAGATGAGGCGGAGCTGCAGGTGATCCTGCAGATTGCCGCCGACGCCCGGGCTGTCGGCACGGACGTCGATCCCGTGCGTGCGCAGATGGTCGGCTCGACCGATCCCCGACAGCATGAGAAGCTGTGGCGACTGCACCGCGCCGGCGGAAAGGACGACGCCACGGCGTGCGCGGATGGTTTTGCTGATGCCGTCATGGCGGTATTCGACCCCGCCGGCACGCCGGTCGGTGAAGAGAAGGCGGGTGGCTTGCGCCTCGGTGAGGATGGTGAGATTCGCGCGCCGCTTGGCCGGCTTGAGATAGGCCTTGGCGGCGCTCACCCGCCAGCCCCGGTTTGTGGTGAGCTGGTAATAGCCCACACCTTCCTGGCTCCGGCCGTTGAAATCCTCCGTATACGGAACACCCAGCGCATTGGCGGCGCCGATCACCGCCTCGATCAACTCATGCCGGCCGGTGATGCTGGTGACATGAAGGGGACCGGACGTCCCATGCAATTGCTGGTCGTTCTCCAGGCCATGATTGGTCTCGAGCTTGATGAAATAGGGGAGCAGGTCGTTAGAGCCCCAGCCCGGATTGCCGAGCGCCCGCCAGCCATCATAATCCTCGGCCTGGCCGCGAATGGCGATGAGCCCGTTGATCGAGGAGGAGCCGCCGAGCACGCGGCCGCGCGGCCAATAGAGGCGGCGGTTGTCCATATGGGGATCGGGCTCGGTGTAGAAGCGCCAATTGACCCTCGGATCCCACATGGTCTTGCCGTAACCGATGGGCAGATGGATCCAGAAGCTGCGGTCGGAGGGGCCCGCTTCCAGAAGCGCGACGCTGTGGCGGCCCGTCTCGGAGAGACGCGCGGCGATGGCGCTCCCCGCCGAGCCCGCGCCCACCACCACGAAGTCGACTTCCGTCGCAGCTTGCATGCGACTGATCCCCCCGGTTCCTTAGTGTTATGTTGGAGTGGTTTTACACAACGAGTCAACCTTAATTCGAGACATTTCATCTCATTCAGTGAAATGATATAAAATCCCAATGCCCAGTCTGGAGACACCAGTGACACAGGTCGAGGAACGTGAGGGGGGCTCGGCGACGTCCCGCGCTCTTGAATTGCTGGAGACGATCGCCCGTTCGGGCCGGGCTCTGGCGCTGCCGGAGATGGCGGCACTTCTGGACCTTCCCAAACCCACGGTGCACCGGCTCTGCCAGAAGCTCGAAGGCGAGGGCTATCTCACGCGCGAGCCGGGCGGGCGGCGCTACACGGTCGGCCGCCGCTTGCTGCGTCTGGGGCTCGACGTCATGCGGTCCGGCGCCACCTTCGACCGGCGCGCCATTCTGGAAAAGCTCGTCAATGAGATCGGCGAGACCTGCAACTTCACGGCTCTCGCCGGGCATGAAGTCCTTTATCTCGACCGTGTCGAGGCGCGCTGGCCGCTTCGCCTCCATCTCGAGCCCGGCTCACGCGTGCCGCTTCACTGCACCGCGAGCGGCAAGCTGTTCCTGTCGGCGCTGCCGCCTGAGCGGCGCGACAAGCTGCTCGATGCGCTCGATCTTTCGGCCTATACGCCCACGACGTTGACGAGCCGCGCGGCGCTCGAGCAGGAATTCGCCGCGATCCGCGCCCAGGGCTACAGCCTCGACCGCGAAGAATTCCTGCTGGGTCTCGTCGCCATCGCGGTGCCGGTCGTCGATACGCAAGGGACGACGCTCGCCGCCATCGCCTGCCACGCGCCAAGCGCGCGTTTCAGTCTCGAAAAGGCGATCGTCCATTTGCCCTTGCTGCAAGAGGCCGCCAAACGCATGGCGGCCACTTTGCCGGAGAGTTAAGCGGCGACGCGGGGCTTTAGCCTTTCGATATGCTGGTCGATGCGCTGCGCCAGCGCGTCCGATACGGGCAGCATCGGCAACCGGAGCTCGGGACTGTCAATGAGCCCGGTGCGCCACAGCCAATGCTTGATCGGCGCCGGATTGGGTTCCTGGAACAACAGGCGCGGCGTGTCGACGAGCGCCTGCCAGGCGGCGAGCGCGCCCCTCTGATCGCCATGGCGGATGAGCTTGCGGACATGCGCGAAGGCTTCCGTCTCGACATGGGCGGAAGCCAGAATGCCGCCTTCCGCGCCTTGCGTGAGCGCGGTGTAGAAGAGGGCGTCTTCTCCGGTCAGCACGGAGAACTCCTGTGGCTTCAGGCGCAGGAGATCGAAGGACTGGCCGGCATCGGCGCAGCAATCCTTGACTCCGACGATATTCGCAATCTGGGCCAGGCGCAGCATCGTCTCATTGCCGAGATTGACGCCGGTCCGGTAGGGAATGTTGTAGATGACGATCGGCCGCGCGGTGTTTTCGGCGAGCGCCGCGAAATGCTGGTAGAGGCCGGCTTGCGATGGCCGGACATAATAGGGGCAGGCGATCAGATAGCCGTCGACGGGCAGCATCTGCGTCCGATGCAGCGCCTTGATGACCTTGTTCGCGGCACCACCCGAGAGGCCGAGATAGACCGGCATCTGGCGCTTCGCCTCGGCGAGCGCCGCGCGCGCCGCCAGGACCAGACGGTCGATCTCTTCGTCGCTGAGGCTCAGGCCCTCGCCGGTGGTGGCGCCTAGAATGAGGCCGTCGACCGGCTGGGCGGCATAATGATGGACCAGTCGCTGGATCGACGCCTCATCGAGATCGCCGTCGCGGAAGGGAGTAATCAGCGGGATCCACAGTCCCTCGATTGTCATGTTTCGTCTCCTCATATGCCGGAGACGGGCAACAAAAAACCCCGTCCAAACCGGCGGGGTTAACTTCGATCTACTGGCGGCTGTCTAGATTACACGCAAGTGATCATCGTCCCCCGAATGGGAGATTTTTTCGATTTGAGCGCGATGGTGCGGCAAGCGGCCATGGACGGAGAATGACCGATGCGCGGTGCCCGGTCAAGGCTGACTTGCGTTTCCCGTCTTGAACGGCCTAGGAAGGATCGACTTGCCACGCTGGAGACTGAGCCTCGGATGTTCATCGAAACCAAGATGCATCCCCCGCATTTGCGCGGGGCCACGGTCGAGCGGCCGCGGCTTATCGCCATGCTGGAACAGGCGACGGAGGGCAAGCTCGCCATCGTCTCGTCGCCGGCGGGTTTCGGCAAATCGACGCTGCTCGCACAATGGGCGGCCAAGGCCGGAGAGGGCGGCGGCCGCGTCGCCTGGCTGTCGCTCGATGCGCAGGACAATGACCTCGCCCGCTTCCTCAAATACATCACCGGCACATTGAACCGCACCGATGCGGCGATCGCCGCCCATGCTCTGTCTCTCATCGAGTCGAGCCCGGTCACGCCGGTCGAATCCATCCTCGCCGGGCTCGTCAACGACCTGTCGCGGATGAGCGAGCCCGTCTATCTGGTGCTCGACGATGCGCATCTGATCGTCTCCTCCGAGATCGCCGTCTTCCTCAATGCGCTCGTCACCTATGCGCCGCCGGCTCTCCATATCGTGCTCGCCACGCGCGGCGAATTGCCGGCCGAGCTCGCCGCCATGCGGATGAAAGGGCAGGTGGTCAATCTCGGCGACAATGAATTGCGTTTCTCGCTCGATGAGACCGATCACTATCTGCGTCAGATCTGCGGGCTCGATCTGTCGACCGCCGGCATCGTGGCGCTGCATCACAAGACCGAAGGCTGGCCGGCCGGTCTCCAGCTCGTCTCGCTCACTTTGGCGCATGAGCCGTCCCGGGAAAGCTTCATCGCCGATTTCTCCGGCAGCCAGCGCGATGTCGCGGGCTTCCTCGCCCATGAGGTGCTGGCACGCCAGCCCGCTCAGGTGCAGGACTTCCTGCTGCGCACCGCGATCCTCGAGCGCTTCAATCTGGGCCTTGTTCAGGCGGTGTCGCCGGATCTCGATGCCGAGACGACGCTGGCGCTGATCGAGCGTTCCAATCTCTTCCTCATCGCGCTCGACTCGACCGGCCATTGGTTTCGTTATCATCATCTCTTCAGCGACTTTCTGCGCGGCAAGCTCGAAGCCTGGCCCGAAGCCCGCCGCGCCGATCTGCACCGCAAGGCCTCGGCCTGGCTGTCCGCCAATGGCTATGTGTCGGATGCGGTGGGCCACGCGCTCGCCGCCGGCGACAAGGACATGGCCGCCGATCTGGTCGAGAAATGCGCGACGCCCATCATCATGCTGGGCCATCTGCCGCTGGTGATGGAATGGCTGAACCGCCTGCCGCCCGAGCTCGTCGCGGCCCGGCCGCGCCTCCTGCTGACGCGGGTCTGGGCGCATTTCCAGACCGGCCGCTCGCGGGACGGCGTGCGCGTCCTCAAGCAGGCGAAGCAGTTGGTCGCCAGGCTCCGCCGCGACGGCGCTCTCGATGAGAAGACCGTCCGCGCGCTTCAGGCCGAATTGCGGACGCTCACCGCAGGCGTCGTCAGCGGCGCCGACTGGCCGCGCATGGCGACAAAGCTCGCCGACCGCTGGCTGGCCGATTATCCCGAAGGCGAGCCTTTCGCCCATGGCACTTTGAGCAATATCAGCGCATTCGCGCATTTCTCGCTGGGCGAGCTCGACGCGGCGCGCCTTGCCGCGCTCAAGGGGCGCGACTATCACACCATCGCTCATTCGATCTTCGGCATCATCTATGCCGATCTGATCTTGGGCCTTGTCGAATTGTCGGCCGGAAACCTGCGCCAGGCGCATGATCTGCTCGCCCGCGCCATGCAGCAGGCACGTCAGGGGCTCGGCGCCAATTCCTATTCGGAGGCCATGTCGGCGATCATCAAGGTCGAGCTCCTCTATGAGTGGGACGACCTCAACAGCGCCGAGCGCCTGCTGCATCAGCACCGCCGGGTGATCGAGGAATGCGGTCTCGTCGTGCATGAGATGGCCTGCAAGCTGCATCTGGCGCGGCTCGCCCAGGCCCATGGCCGCCATGACGAGGCGATCCGCCATCTGGAGCGCGCCGAGCAGCTCGGCATCGAGAAGCGCTACCGGCGGCTCACCGCCAGCGCCCTCAATGACCGCGTGCGTCTGCTCCTGTCACGGGGCGACGTCGCCGCCGCGCGCATGGCCTTGCAGTTGCGCGGCATCAGTCTCGCCGACAGCGAGAAGGCGAAGACGATCCATCCCCTCGATGAATATGCCCATATCGGTGTCGCCCGCGTGCTCATCGCCGAGGGCCAGCCCAAGCGCGCCATTGCGGTGCTCGAACGTATTGCCGAGCGTCAGCGTCGCGACGGGCGGCTGCGCGGCCTCATCCAGGTGCGCGCCTTGGTGGCGATCGCGGCGCATGCGGCAGGCGAGACCTTGCAGGCGCTCGCCGCCACCGTCGACCTGATCGCGCTGGCGCAGCCGCAGCGCGCCGTGCGCTCGCTCGTCGACGAGGGGCCGCCGCTCAAGGCGGCGCTCGATTTCGCGCGCGGGCGCATTCCCGCCTGGTCGCGTCCCTCGGAGACGGCGGATTTCGTCGAACGCATCGGGGCGGCGCTCAACCGCGCCGGGGCTGGGCGTGCGCAGGCGCCGGTGGTGGGGCTTCCGTCCAAGAAGCCCCTGAGCGGCAAGGAAATGGAAGTCGCATCTTTCCTCATGCGCGCTTACAGCAACCGGCAATTGGCGCAATCGCTCGCCATGGCGCCCGACACGGTCAAATGGCATCTGAAGAACATCTTCGGCAAGCTCGGCGTGTCCAACCGCACCGAGGCCGTCCTCAAGCTGAAGGAGATCGGTCTCGTCGAACCACCCGAAAGGGTGGGGTAAAAAGCACCACCCGTTACCCGAAAGTGTCGGGACTCCCATGGGTAAGGAGCGTCATCATCCTCTCATCTCATCGGGTGGGGAGTCGCGATGGCGACGGGTTTCGTCTTTCATGAACTTTATCTCTGGCACAATACCTGGAATTGGAACCAGGTTTTTCCGCCGGGCCTCCATGTCCAGCCGGGCACCCATGCCGAAAACCCCGAGACCAAGCGCCGATTGCGCAACCTCCTCGACGTCAGCGGTCTCCTCGACCGGCTGACGATCATCAAGCCGCGACCAGCGACTGTCGAAGAGGTCGTCCGTGTCCACACGCCGGCGCATGTCGACCATATTCGCGAGATCAGTGCGCGCGGCTATGGCGATGCGAGCCAGCTGACGCCGTTGGGCTCCGGCAGCTACGAAATAGCGCTCCTCGCCGCAGGTGGCGCCATCGCGGCCGTCGACGCGGTCGTCGCGGGCAAGGTTGCCAATGCCTATGCGCTGATCCGCCCGCCCGGCCATCACGCGACCAAGGATGTCGGCATGGGCTTCTGCCTGTTCGCCAATGCGGCGGTCGCGGTGCGCCATGCCCAGAAGGTGCTGGGCCTCGGCCGCATCGCCACCGTCGACTGGGACGTCCATCACGGTAACGGCACGCAGGCGATCTTTTATGACGATCCGAGCGTGCTCACCATTTCGCTGCATCAGGACAATCTCTTTCCCGCCGCTTCGGGCGGCATCGCCGAGAATGGCGAGGGCAAGGGCGAGGGCTTCAACGTCAACGTGCCGCTGCCGCCGGGCTCGGGGCCGGGCGCCTATGTCGCCGCGTTCGAGCGCGTGGTGCTGCCGGCGCTCAAGCGCTTCAAGCCGGATCTGATCGTGGTGCCGTCGGGCTTCGATGCGGGCGGCGTCGATCCTCTTGGCCGTATGATGATGACCGCTTCGGGTTATCGCGACTTGACGCGTATGCTGATGGCGGCGGCGAAGGAACTTTGCGGCGGCCGCATCGTGATGACGCATGAGGGCGGTTATTCCGAGATGTATGCACCTTATTGCGGCCTCGCGGTCATCGAGGAGCTTTCGGGCCACAAGACCGAAATCGAAGATCCGTGGGGGCCGCTGATGGCGCAATGGGGCGGCATGGATGCCCAGCCTCATCAGCTGGCTGTGATCGAAGAAGCCTCCCGCCTTGTCCAGAGAATAAGCTAAGATAGAAGCCAAAAGGGGAAACACCATGAAACGCGACAAACTCTCCAAGCCGAATGTCATCGCCGGTTCCCGGCGCAATTTCCTGATCAAGGGCAGTGCGGCGACCGCCGCCACCCTGACCGGCCTGCCGGCCATGCTCTTCGCCATGAACAAGGAAGCGCGCGCCGAAGGCGAGGCGATCCCGGTCGGGCAGTGCGGCCCGACCACCGATTTCGCCGCGCCGGACGGCATCGAATTCAAGAACGGCCTGACGCTTGCTTGCGAGGAGATCAACGCGCTGGGCGGCATTCTCGGCCGCCCGCTCGAGCCTTCCTTCGAGGACACGGCGCAGATGGGCGACGCCACCAATGTCCAGGCCGCGCAGCGCCTCGTCGACCGTTATGGCGTCCATGCCATTCTCAACGGCTACAATATCGGCTCGGGCGCGGCGATCCAGGAAGTCGCCGCCGATGCCGGCATCATCTATGTCCACTACGACACCACCATCGGCCACACCAATCTGGTGAAGTCGGATCCCAATCGTTACTGGGGCTCCTTCATGGGTGATCCGCCGGAGACCTTCTACGGCACCGGCTTCCTCAAGTTCCTGCAGAACCTCGAAACCAATGGCGAATGGAAGCGCCACAACAACAAGATGGCGGTCATCCTCTCGGCCGGCGTCTACGCTTCCAACATCGCCAATGCGGTGAAGGAGCAGGCCGCCCAGTTCGGCTGGGAGATCAATCTCTTCGAGACGGTGAGCGTGCCCGCTTCGGAATGGGGCCCGACGCTCGCCAAGATCCGCCAGGACCCGCCGGCGGTGATCTGCATCACCCACTTCCTGCCCGCCGACTTGGCGCAGTTCTGCCTGCAGTTCGGGCCCAATCCGACGCCGAGCCTCGTCTATATGCAATATGGCCCCTCGCTGCCGGCCTTCCGCGACATCGCCAAGGAGAACGCCAACGGCATCCTCTATGCGACGCTGGTCGGGGCGCTTCAGGACGAGATCGGTACCGCCTTCGAGAAGCGCTACAAGGCAAAGTTCGGCGAGAATGCCGGGCATAATTCCGGCGCCCAGCCTTATGACGGCGCCTATGTCTGGGCGACCGCGGCGGGACTCGCCGGCGGCAGCGGCGAACCCGGTAACGCCGACCAGAACAAGAAAGTCGCGGCGCGCATGAGCTCGCTCATCTGGCGCGGCGTCGTCGGCACCACGCGTTTCGTGCCGTTGGAGAACGCAGCCTATTCCTATCCGACCCAGGTCAACGACTCCTCGCTCGGCATGCCGCACCAGTTCCTGCAGATCCAGGATTTTACCAAGGGACCGGCGCTGATCGCGCCGGCGCCTTATGGCACGGCCAAATTCACGCTGCCGCCCTGGATCAAGGCCTGACTAAGATAATGGCCGCCGCAGTGCCGCTCCTGTCCTGCCGCAATGTCGGCAAGTCCTTCGGCGCGCTGACGGCGGTCAACAATCTTTCCTTCGATGTCGGGGCCGGTGAAATCCTCGGCATCGGCGGACCGAACGGGGCCGGAAAGACCACGCTCTTCGAGGTGATCTCCGGCCTCAATCCGGCGACGGCGGGCGAGATCCGGCTTGCCGGCGAGGACATCACGCGTCTGGCGCCGGAAGCCATCTGCCATGCCGGCATTGCCCGCACCTTTCAGCTCAATGCCGGCTTCGACAGCCTGACGGCGCGCGAGAATGTGCAGGTCGGCGCCTATTTTGGCCGCGAGAACCGCGCAATGCCGACTTTCCGCATCGGCGCGGCGACGAAGAAGCTGGCGGATGAAGCCTTGGCGCTGGTCGGGCTCGAAGCGAGCGCCGACAGGATCACCGGCAAACTGCCGGTGCTCGAGCGCAAGCTTCTGATGATGGCTTCCGCCATGGCGACGCGGCCGAAGCTGCTCCTGATGGACGAGCCGGTCGGCGGCCTCACCGCCAAGGAGATCGACCGGGTGATGCAGGCGGTGCGCACAATCAAGGCGGCCGGCGTCACCATCATCCTCATCGAGCATGTCATGCGTTTCCTGGTGCAATTGTCCGACCGGGTGATGATCATGCACCATGGCGAGAAGCTGTTCGAAGGGGCGCCGGGCAATCTCGTCAATGACCGCGCCGTGGTCGAGGTCTATCTGGGCAAGGGCGCATCGGAGCGCCTGAAGAGCTTCATGCAAGCGGCTGGAGCCGTGTCCCATGGCTGAGCCGATCCTCCAGCTGAAAGGGGTCAAATCCGGTTATGCCGGCCGCCTCGTGCTGCAAGGCGCTGATTTCGTTGCCGGCAAAGGCGAGCTGACCGCGGTGATCGGTCCCAACGGCCATGGCAAATCGACCTTGCTCAAGACCATCTCCGGCATCGTGCGGGTGAGTGAGGGCGAGATCAGCCTGAAGGGCAAGCGTCTCGACACGTTGCGTCCCGACCAGGTCGTGGCCGAGGGCGTCATCCATGTGCCACAAGGCGATCTGCTGTTCCCTGGCATGACTATCTATGAAAACCTGATGATGGGCGCCTATCTGACGCGCGAAGCCGGATCCGTCGCCGAGCGGCTGGAACGTGTCTTCACGCTGCTGCCCAAGCTCAAGGACCGCCGCAACCAGGTCGCCGGCACATTGTCGGGCGGCGAGCGGCGCATGTGCGGCATCGGCCGCGGCCTGATGGCGGGCGGCGAGCTCCTGATGCTGGACGAGCCGTCGCTCGGGCTTGCGCCGATCGTCATCGACCAGATCTATGAGGTGATCTTCGACCTGCGTCATGCCGGCCTGAGCATCCTCCTCGTCGAGGAGAATGCCGAGCGCATCATGGACCAGGCCGACAGCATCCATCTTCTCGACAATGGCCGCTTCGCCTGGACGGGCAAGGGCGCCGAACTGATGGCGCGCCCCGAAATCGTCGAAGCCTATCTCGGAGCCTGACATGGATGTGGTGATCCAGATCATTGCTTCCGGCCTGACGCTCGGCGCCATGTATGCGGTGGCGACCGTCGGCCTGTCGCTCGTTTATGGCTCGCTCAACATGCTCAATATGGCGCATGGCGCGTTGCTGACGCTGGGCGGCTATATGTGCTACGCGGCGATCACCCATCTGGGTTTCCATCCGGTCCTCGGGCTGGCGGCGGCCGCACTCGTCTGCGCTTTGGCCGGGCTCGCGATCTATGTCTTCGCCACCTTGCCGCTGCTCCGGGCCGAGAATTTCGAGACCAATATCTTCATCGCCACCATCGGTATCGGCGCCGTCATCGAGAGCCTGATGCTGAAGAGCTTCGGGCCTTATCCGATTCCGCAACCGCTCGCGGTCTCGGGCTCGGTGGTGATCGGCAACGTCCACATCCCGCTGCAGAACATCATGATCCTCCTGACCGCGCTGGTGGCCATGACGGCTGTCGCCCTTCTGCTCCAGAAGACCAGGGCAGGGCGTGCCATCCGCGCCACCTCGATGAGCCGTGACGCCGCCCAGCTGATGGGGGTGCGCGTCGGCCAGATCTATGCGCAGGTCCTGGCGCTCTCGGGCGGCCTCGCGGCCATATCGGGCGTCATGATCAGCTCGATCGCCACGCTGACGCCGGTGATGGGCGGCGATCCGATGCTCAAGGCCTTCATCATCTGCATCGTCGCCGGCCTCGGCAATGTCTATGGCGCGGTGCTGGCGGCGATCGTGCTGGGGCTCCTCGAAGCGGCGACGCAATATGTCCTGGGCGTGCGCTGGAGCTTCGCCACCCTGCTTCTTCTCGTCATCCTGGTATTGATCTGGCGGCCTTATGGCCTGTTCGGGCGCCAGCAAGTGGTGCGCCTATGACGCCGATCCGTCGCGATATCCTCATCGGCCTCATTTGTATCGCCGTGGCACTCATCGTGCCCTTCGTTTTCGGCGGGCGTTATGTGGTGACCCAGGCGACGGTCTTCTTCGTCTGGGCGATCGTCGTCGTTCAATGGAATCTCGTACTGGGCGTCGGCGGCATCTTCTCGCTGGCCCAGATGGCGCTGTTCGCCATTGGTGGTTACGCCACCGCGATGCTCGGCTTCTATCTGAAGGTGCCGATGCTCGTCGCTATTCCTCTGGGCGGCCTGATCGCCGTCGTCGCCGGTATGATCATCGGGCTCGCCTGTCTTAGATTGCGCGGTCCCTATGTGGCGCTGCTGACGCTCGCCATCGCGCAGGTGATGTATGTGCTGATCGTCAATGACACGGGCTGCTTCACCAATGTCTCGGGCTGCATGCCGCTTTTCGGCGGCGTGCGCGGTATCGGCCAGTTCGGCGATCTGGGTTTTCGCTCGCTCTTCCCATCGAAATGGTACATCGCGCATTATTATGTGGCGCTGGGATTGCTGGCACTTGCCTTCGTCTTTTCGGTCGCCGTAATCCGCGGTCCTCTGGGTCTCGCCTTCAAGGCGCTGCGCGACAGCCCGGGCTATGCGCTGTCGCGCGGCATCAGCCGGTTCAAATACCAGCTATGGATCTTCGCCGTCTCGGCCTTCTTCACGGGCATAGCCGGCGGTTTCTATGCCGTGCATTTCCGGGTGATCGGGCCGACGGTCTTCTCCTTCTCGCTGCTGCTCTTCCTCATCGCCATGATCGTCGTCGGCGGCATGGGCTCGATCTGGGGGCCGCTGCTCGGCGCGGCTCTCCTGATGCTCGCGGATGAGGGCATGAAGGAGTTTTCCGACTACCGGAATATCGGCCTGGGGCTTCTGATCACGCTCTTCGTCATTGCCTGGCCGCGCGGACTTGCCGGCTGGTTCGACCGGTTACGGGCCTTGCGGACCAGCAACCCAGACTGACGCGGCAACGACAAGTCTTCAAGAAAACAAATGATTAGGCAAATTCCGGATATGCGCGCATAGATTATCCATCATCGGCGTCGATAATCCGGCAAGTCGATGACAGAGAGATAGCAGCTCCCGCCTCGTGGCATTGGAGGCTGTTTTGGTAAGCAATATCAAATTTTCCGACTTCCATTTATTACTCGCAGATCTGGTCAAGAAGCTGTTGCTCTTGGAGAATGAACCTATTCTTCTTAAGTGCGTTGCCTCTCCGCCGGCATGGCGCTATCGCCAAAGGGACGTAGGAGTAGAATTTGCTACGAGGCCGGGTCTTCGTTGTTATCAATATTGAGAGGACTGAGCGATGGCCAAAGGTCAGATGAGACGTAATCGCGAAGCCAAGAAACCCAAGAAGCAAAAGCCGGATCCGATACCGGCATCTTCGCAATTCTCCACCCCGCCGACAAAGACGGGTTTGATCCAGTATACAAAACGGCAGAAATAGCTGGTGCGCCGGGATTTTGATTGTAAATCGACCCGGTAATACCCATTTAGTTAGTTATTGCGTTTTTGCAACAATATTCGGAAAAGCCCTGCCTCGCGGTGGGGCGTTCGAGGACACGAGTCTCCATGGCTCGTATCTTTGTGAGCAATATTGGGCAGAACCGCTCTCATCTCTGGCGGTAGACTTTATCAACGGCGCGTTGAGCGGCGGAAACACTTGGGCATCGCTCCGGTGTCGAGTTTCTTTGCGGCATTTTCGGAGAAGCCAAAATGAACAAAGATCAGATTGCCGGATCGGCGAAAATCGCCAAGGGCACCGTCAAGGAGCTGAGCGGCAAGGCGAGTGGCGATGCCAAGCTGAAATCGACAGGAAAGGTCGACAGGTTTTGGGGACGCATCCAGAAGGCTATCGGCGGCCTCAGGAGCACGCTCGTCGGCAAATAACGAATGACGAGGCGTGTGACTCTGTTGGAACGACACGAGCTCGCTCCTGATCTGAAATCATATTTCGTTCGAAAGATGTTTGATGGAAACACAACCCGCGTCCCATACCAGAATAGCAGTCATCGGAAACTATCTGCCTCGCCGGTGCGGGATCGCAACCTTTACCCATGATCTGCATCGTGCGCTTCTGATGTCGAAGCCCGATCTCGAGGCTTATGTCGTTGCCATGACGGATCACGGCCGCGCCTATGACTATCCTCCGGTCGTTCGATTTCAGATCCAGGACCAATCGGTCGATGACTATATACGGGCGGCGGAGTTCCTCAACCAGGCCCGGTTTGATGCCGTTTCACTCCAGCACGAATTCGGAATATTCGGCGGTGAAGCCGGCTGTCATATCATTGAACTCCTCTCCCGCCTTCGCATGCCTGTCGTCACCACGCTCCATACGGTGCTGCCCGAACCCACGCTCGCGCAGCGCGATGTGATGCGTGGTATCATTGATTCATCCGCAAAAGTGGTTGTCATGGCTGAGAAGGGGCGCGAGCTCCTCCGCAGTGTCTATGGCATGCCGCCGGAACGGATCGAGGTGATCCCGCACGGAATTCCCGATGTCGCCTTTCTCGATCCGCATTTCGCCAAGGCCAAGCTGGGTTTTAGCGGCAAGCCTGTCATACTGACATTCGGCCTGCTTTCGCCCAACAAAGGCATCGAGGTGATGATCGATGCCATGCCGGCGATAGTCGAATCTTGCCCCGACGCCGTCTATGTGGTTCTGGGCGCCACACATCCGAACCTGGTGCGCGAGCAGGGCGAAACCTATCGGGAAGGTCTCACAACTCGGGCGCGGGACCTCGGCGTCGACGATCATGTCGTGTTTATCGATCAGTTTGTCGATCAGGCGACGCTGCTCGAATACATCTCGATGTGCGACGTCTATGTCACCCCCTATCTCAACGAAGCTCAAATGACGTCCGGCACGCTGGCTTACAGCTACGGCTCGGGAAAGGCCGTCGTATCGACGCCTTACTGGCACGCCCAGGAACTGTTGGCGGAGGGACGGGGCATCCTCGTTCCTTTCGCCGATGCCAAAGCCATCGGTACGGCGGTGGCGGGATTGCTTTCCAACGACGTTCGCCGGCATGCCATGCGCAAGCGTGCCTATGCGACCAGCCGGCTGATGACCTGGGCGCAGACCGCAAAGCGTTATCGCATCGTGCTCGATGAGGCGCGCACGATTGGGCCGCCCGCGAGATCGACGCCTATCGAGCAGGAGGCTCTTTGGCGCGCGGGATATCCCGTGCCCGAGATATCGCTCAAGCACTTTCTGTCCATGTGCGACAGTACCGGCTTGCTGCAGCATGCTGTTCACTCCGTGCCTGACCGATCACATGGCTATTGTGTCGATGACAATGCCCGTGCCTTGATTTTCGCAGCTCGGGTCGGAAGCCTTGGCGAACGTCACTTGTCGGAGAGGACAACCGCGCGTTTTGCTGCCTTCATTCAGCATGCGTGGAACCCGGACAATGGCCGGTTCCGGAATTTCATGAGCTATGATCGGCGTTGGCTGGAGGATATTGGCTCGGAGGACAGCCACGGGCGGACGCTGTGGGCGCTCGGTGAATGCGCGCGGAGCGATACGTCGGCGTCACGCCGGCAATGGGCTGCGGCACTCTTCCGTACGGCGCTGCCGGCGGTCGAGACGTTCAAGTCACCGCGGGCCTGGGCGTTCACGCTTCTCGGACTGGATGCCTATTGCGAATCCAACTCGCCGGACCCCGCTATTGCCGAATATCGGCAATCCCTGGCTGACAGGCTGATGTCATTATTGGCCGCGGTCGAGACGCCGGATTGGACATGGTTCGAGAACCTGCTTGCCTACGATAATGCACGTCTGTCCGAGGCTCTGCTTCTGACCGGACTGGCGACGAAGACCCCCGCTTATGTCGATGCCGGCCTTCGATCGTTGCGCTGGCTGATGACGCAGCAGACTGCTCCAACCGGACATTTCCGGCCAGTTGGCACGGAAAGCTTCGGAGTTGCCTGGCAGGCGCCGAAGCGGTTCGATCAGCAGCCGGTTGAGGCGGCGGCAACGATCTCAGCCTGCCTTACGGCATGGCGGGCGAGCAGCACCGGTGAGTGGGAGGTCGGCGCGATGCGCGCCTTCAGCTGGTTCCTGGGCGATAACGATCTTGCCTGCCCTCTGGTCGATCTGGCAACGGGCAGTTGTTCAGATGGACTTCATCCCGACCGCCCCAGTGAGAACAAGGGAGCGGAGTCGGTTCTCGCCTATCTTATGGGACTGACTGAAATCCGAAGATTCATGCGTACCGATGCCGGACCGGATCACGCCGAACAGGCATCATTGCGGCTGGTGCTTAGCGCCTGAGCGACTACCGTCGCCACGCGAATGACAGCAAGGAGCATTTATCACGTCTATGTTTTTGAACCGACAGGCGCTGTATCTGCGCCCGGATCCTGCGCGGGTCGTCGTGCGCCCGTTCAAGCCGGCGATCGAACCACGCGACCTGAACCCCACAGACAAGACACGCGCGAACCATATCGTCGACCGGGTTATCGGGCTTGATCCCGAAGCGGCGGCGGCGCAGCTGACAGACGTGCTTGAGAACTTCAATGGCCGGCACAGGAACCTGCTGGAGACATTCGAGGAGCGTGCATCCGAAATGGAGGATGCCTTGGCTCCCCATAGCGTCTTCAGCAAAGTACAGCGCCAGCTTGTCGGCGCCTATTTTCTCCACGAATATTCGTTTGAGGCGGCGGCTCTGTTCAATCCCAGCATTGTCCGCAACCCTGACCAGTCAGGCGCGCCGGAAGGTGGCTGTCGCTTCATTTTGAGTCTGCGCGCGGTCGGCGAAGGTCATATTTCATCTTTGACCTTTCGTTCGGGATCCATTTCGGCGCGGGGCGATGTCACCATCGATCCGACGGCGCGGCTGGCCTCCATCCCCAAGGTACAAAGCCGCTCGCCCAGACTCGACGGCGAGGAGGTCGAGGTAGAGTTCATGCTCGACGGTCAATTGAGCGAACGCGTGATATTTCCCATCACCCTGTCGCAGTCAAATGGCATCGAAGATGCGCGTTTCGTAGAATTCGATACGGGCGAAGGGAAGGTCTTCTATGCGACCTACACGGCCTATAGCGGTAGAAGCATAAGGTCCGAACTGATCGAGACCACTGACTTCAGGACGTTCCGCCTGACGCCACTCGGCGGACTGGCGGCGCGCAACAAGGGAATGGCCCTGTTCCCGCGCAAGATTGACGGCCATTACGCAATGATTGGCCGGCAGGACAATGAAAATCTCTATTTGCTCTATTCCGACGATCTCTATGCGTGGGAAACGGGCCAGGTCATCCTCAAGCCCAGATTCCCGTGGGAATTCGTTCAATTGGGCAATTGCGGATCACCGATCGAGCTCGATGAAGGTTGGCTCGTCTTGACCCATGGCGTCGGCCCGATCAGGAAATATTCGATCGGCGCGGCGCTTCTGGACAAGAAGGATCCCGCCAAGGTTCTGGCCAGAACCTCCGAACCGCTTCTTCGCCCTGAGCCGGCAGAACGTGAAGGCTACGTGCCCAATGTCGTCTATAGCTGCGGCGCGCTTCGCCACGGCGACCAGATCATCCTGCCCTATGCGGTGTCGGATACCTTCTCCAACTTCGCGACGATCAAGATCGCGGCACTCCTGGAGACATTGAGCGGATGACGACGATGCTGCCCAAGCCATCCGCCGATCTCACGCCCAACACCTTGGCATTCGAGATGCTGCCGCTCGTCAAGCCGACGGGCTTCCGGGAATATGACGCGCGCTGGTGGTTTGGCCATCCGGGGTCGGACGTTCCGCCTGAGCTCAATCTGATGGGCGTTCAGGCGCTGGGCATGGGGCTGGGCACGCTGATCCATGAGTTTGGTGTGAAGCCGCATGTCGTGACCGGTCACGATTTCCGCGCTTATTCCATGGCGATCAAGATCGCACTTACGCAAGGCTTGATGGCCGCGGGCTGCACCGTGCACGATATTGGCCTGGTCATGTCGCCCATGGCCTATTTCGCGCAATTCGCGCTCGATATTCCGGTGGTCGCCATGGTGACGGCCTCTCACAACGACAATGGCTGGACCGGTGTGAAGATGGGCGCGGAGCGCCCCGTCACTTTCGGTCCAGATGAGATGGCACGGCTGCGCGACATCGTCCTGTCAGGCAGTTACAAGTCGCGCAAAGGCGGCGGCTATCGTTTCGTCGAGAACTTCGCTGGCACCTATGTCGGCGACCTTACCGGGCGCCGTCCATTCACACGCCGGATCAAGGCCGTCGTGGCCTGTGGCAACGGCACGGCGGGTGCCTTCGCTCCGCATATTCTGCAGGCGCTGGGCATTGACGTCATTCCGCTCGACACCGAGCTCGATTACACATTCCCCCATTACAACCCGAACCCGGAAGACATGAAAATGCTTCATGCCATGGCGGCCAAGGTGAAGGCGAGTGGCGCCGACATTGGCTTGGGTTTCGACGGTGACGGTGACCGCTGTGGGATCGTCGACGACGAAGGTCAGGAGATTTTCGCCGACAAGATCGGCGTCATGCTGGCTCGCGATCTGTCCAAGCTCCATCCGGGCGCGCAATTTGTGGTCGACGTCAAATCGACCGGTCTCTTTGCCACGGATCCGGTATTGATCGCCCAGGGGGCCAAGACCGACTATTTCAAGACCGGTCACTCCTATATCAAGCGTCGCGTCAAGGATCTCTCCGCATTGGCGGGTTTCGAGAAGTCAGGACACTTCTTTTTCAACGCGCCGATCGGCAGGGGATATGACGACGGCATGGTGACGGCGATCGCCGTTCTCGACATGCTCGATCGCAATCCCGGTAAGTCCATGGCCGATCTCTATCGCGAGCTGCCCAAGACATGGGGGTCTCCGACCATGTCGGCGCTTTGTGCCGACGAATTGAAATATGGCGTTGTCGATCGGGTCGTTACCCACTTCAAGTCGATGCTGCGGACGGATGAGCTGATTGCCGGCGCGCATATCAAGAGTCTCTCGACCGTGAATGGAATCCGCGTGGTAACGGACGACGGCACATGGGGGCTGGTACGGGCCTCTTCCAACAAGCCGGAACTGGTCGTCGTAATCGAAAGCCCGACTTCCGAAGCTCGCCTGCATGCGATGTTTCATGCGGTTGATGCCGTGTTGCGCAAGAACCCTGACGTCGGCGCCTATAATCAGACGCTTTAGGCGCCGCCATCCTGGGGTCTGGCGATCCGGTCCGGCGCGTTGTTGTCTCGCCGGACCACAAAGACGTTAGGAGAACCCAATGGTAAGTGCAAAGATAGTTCCCGTACTTCTCGCAGGCGGCGGCGGCTCGCGGCTTTGGCCAGTCTCGCGCGAGTCACTCCCGAAGCAGTTTCAGCCGCTGATCGGCTCGCTCTCGACTTTTCAGCAGACGCTTCAAAGGGTATCCGATCCGGAGTTGTTCGCGGATCCCATAGTCATCACCAGCAAAGCTTTCGAATCCTTCGCCAGCCGGCAAGCCGGCATCGTGAATCGACCTGTCTCGCTCATCCTTGAACCTTGCCGGCGCGACTCAGCTCCAGCGGTTGCCGTTGCGGCGTTGCTGGTCGAGCATCTGCGGTCGGGGTCACCCGTGCTCGTGCTCGCCGCAGATCATGTGATTCTCGATGATGCGCTCTTTCTCGATGCGGTGCGCTCCGGTCTTGAAGCGACGGGCGATGGAAAGATTGTCGTCTTTGGCCTGCCGCCGACGGCGCCGAAGACGAGTTTCGGTTATATACGGCCGGGCGCGCTTGCCGGCGTAAATGACGATGTCCGACTGGTCGAGGCGTTCTTCGAAAAGCCGAAGCGTGAGGACGCTGTGGCCTATCTCAGAGATGGCTATCTGTGGAATTCCGGCAATTTCCTATTCCGCTCCGATGTGATGATCGGGGAGTTCGACACATACGCACCCGACGTGCTTGCCGCTGCGCGCTACTCGATAGCGGATGCGCGGTCGGATCGAGGCATCATGCACCTCGATGAAACGGCCTTCGCGGCGTCTCCGAAAATTTCGATCGATTACGCCGTGATGCAAAAATCCCGCAATGTCGCTGTCGTTTCTGGACGCTTTCGCTGGTCCGACATCGGTAGCTGGGACGCGATCTGGGAAATTCTGCCACATGACGAGAACGGCAATGCCGCGCTGGGTCGGGGCATGGCGGTGGAAAGCCATAATTGCCTTGTTCATTCTGAAGGAATTCTCACGACGGTCATCGGCGGCACGGATCTCGTGGTTGTTGCGACCGTTGACGCCGTGCTGGTTTGCCCGCGCGAGAGGATTCAGGAGATCAAGGGTGTTGTCGAAGGCCTTCAGGCGGAGGGCGCAAGGGAAGCGAGCTTGCATCGCCGCGATCTCCAGCCTTGGGGATATGTCGAACGCCTTGAGGAAGGGGTGAAGCGGATCGTGATCGATCCCGCAGGAGCCATCGCGCCGCGCCGGCAAATGCATCAGGCCGCGCATTGCATCGTCCTGAAGGGCGCCGCCAATACGAATGTCGCGGGTATCGAGCGGACGGTGCGCGAGGGCGGATCGTTTCACGTTCCGCGGGCAACGATGTATCAGCTCTCAAATCTCGGCAAGGTTCCGCTCGAAATCATTGAGGTCCGGACAGGTTCAGAGTCTGCCGAAGGCAATGTTCTTCGGCGTAAGGGTATGAATGGCTGGAACGGCAGCAAACGGACTCACAGTGTCGCTGCGGTGGACCGGTGATCAGGTTGCGAAGGCGGCGAACACCGCGAGCAGGATGATTGCGAAGGCAAGTATCCAAGGCAGTATGGATGGAGAGGGGCCCGCTTTCGAGCGTCCCGCGGCGGGCGCTCTATTGATCGAGCCGCCCGTCGTAGTCGGATAGTCCCGCAGCTGCTTTTGGGGGGCAGTTTCGGTCTCCGGCAATGTCGTCTGTTCCGGTTTCGAGGTGGTCGTCTCATGCGGTGAGGACGCATGATGCATAGACGAGAGAAGGGCCGGATCGATATCGAGATCGAAGCCGGCCTCGTCCAGGCGGGCTAGAACGACTGAGATGTCTTCGATGGTCATGCTATCGAGCGGAAGTTCTTTTCGAAGGTCTTCCAGCGAAATACTGCCGCGTTGGCGTGCCGCAGTCACCACTTCGGTCAAGATCGCTTCGTCAATAGTCACTTCCGGAGGCTCCTGGCGGAAAATGGTGACAGTGCCAATCTTGCTCAGCACTGTCACCTCATTTGAGTTCTTAGTAGTCCATTCCGCCCATGCCGCCCATTCCTCCCATGCCGCCACCGCCAGGTGCCGCGGGCGCACCATTTTTCGGACGTTCGGCGATCATGGCTTCAGTGGTGATCAGCAGGGCCGCGACGGACGCGGCATCCTGGAGGGCGACGCGTACGACCTTGGTCGGGTCGATGATGCCGGCCGCTACCATGTCCACATAGACCTCGTTCTGCGCATCAAAGCCGAAGTTGCCGGATTTCTCCAGCACCTTTCCGGCAACGATCGAGCCTTCGACGCCTGAATTCTCGGCGATCTGGCGGATCGGCGCCTCGAGGGCCTTGGCCACGATCTTGATGCCGGCGGTAATGTCGGCATTGGTGGAGGTCAGCGCTTCGACGACTTTTCTGGCGCGCAGCAGGGCGACACCACCACCCGGCACGATGCCTTCTTCGACCGCGGCACGGGTCGCATTGAGCGCGTCATCGACGCGGTCCTTGCGTTCCTTCACCTCGATTTCGGTCGAGCCGCCGACCTTGATGACGGCAACACCACCAGCCAGCTTGGCGAGGCGCTCTTGCAGCTTCTCACGGTCATAATCGGAGGTGGTGTCCTCGATCTGCGCCTTGATCTGGCCGATGCGCGACTGAATGCCGGCCTTGTCGCCGCTGCCGTCGATGATGGTCGTGTTTTCCTTATCGATGCGAACGCGCTTGGCCCGGCCGAGCATATCGAGCGTCACATTCTCGAGCTTGATACCGAGATCTTCCGAGATCACCTGGCCGCCGGTGATGGTCGCGATGTCTTCCAGCATCGCCTTGCGGCGATCGCCGAAGCCCGGAGCCTTGACGGCCGCAACTTTCAGCCCGCCGCGCAGCTTGTTGACCACGAGCGTGGCCAGAGCCTCGCCTTCGACGTCTTCGGAAATGATGAGGAGTGGGCGGCTGGACTGCACCACGGCTTCCAGGATCGGCAGGAGGGTCTGCAGGCTGGAAAGCTTCTTTTCGTGCAGGAGGATATGGGGGTCTTCGAATTCGACCGACATCTTGTCGACATTGGTGATGAAGTAGGGCGACAGGTAGCCGCGATCGAACTGCATGCCCTCGACAATATCGAGCTCGGTGTCCATGCCTTTGGCTTCTTCGACGGTAATGACCCCGTCATTGCCGACCTTCTCCATCGCCTTGGCGATCATCTGACCGATCTCGGTCTCGCCATTGGCGGAGATGGTGCCGACTTGCGCGATCTCGTCGGAGGATTTTATCTTTTTCGATCGTTTCTTGAGATCGTTGACGGCGGCCGTGACGGCCATTTCAACGCCACGCTTGAGATCCATCGGATTCATGCCGGCGGCGACCGCCTTGGCGCCTTCGCGAACGATAGCCTGGGCGAGGACGGTTGCCGTCGTGGTGCCATCGCCGGCCATGTCGCTCGTCTTGGAGGCGACTTCGCGCAGCATCTGGGCGCCCATATTCTCGAACTTGTCTTCGAGCTCGATCTCCTTGGCGACGGTAACGCCGTCCTTGGTGGTGCGGGGCGCACCATAGGCCTTGTCGATCACCACATTGCGGCCCTTCGGGCCGAGGGTGATCTTGACCGCATTGGCGAGTATGTCGACACCGCGCAGCATGCGCTCGCGGGCATCGGCGGAGAATCTGACGTCTTTGGCTGTCATGGGGATCTTCCTCTTGGAATGAATTTGTGGATCAGGCGGCTTTGGCGACGGCTGGCGTGACGACGACGCCCATGATGTCGCTTTCCTGCATGATCACGAGCTCTTCGCCATCGATCTTGACCTCGGTTCCCGACCATTTGCCGAACAGGATGGTCTCGCCGGGTTTCACGTCGATCGGAATGAGCTTGCCCGCTTCGTCTCTCCGGCCGGGACCCACGGCGATCACTTCGCCCTGCATCGGCTTCTCCCGGGCATTTTCGGGGATGATGATGCCGCCTTTGGATTTGGTATCTTCTTTGATCCGGCGGATGACGACGCGGTCGTGGAGAGGACGGAATTTCATGAGCGGTTCCTTGAAATGAGTAGGCTTCCGGGAAAGCGAAGCTTTCGCGGTTACGGTGCGCTTGTACGCAACATGTTTTGTGAGAAGTTTTTGCGCTGGCAGTTGAAGGAGGAGAGTGCCAACTTATTCACCAACATGGGGGCGCGGTGGTCGATCGGCAAGCGAAATCAGCGGTAACGCGTGGAATTCTCCACGACGCCGGCTGGTTCGAGCGTCTGAAAGCCCTGCGCAGTACGAACGGCTCATGATAGGCTGGTCCTCCTGGCAGCGGAGGACGCCCATGCTGAGTTATGTCTATTTCGGCACCAACGATCTCGCCAGAGCCATAAGATTCTACAATGCCGCGCTGGCGCCGCTCGGCATGCAGCGCTGTGTCACCAACGATCCCGAATGGGATCGCAGCTCGGCTGGCTGGGGAACTTATGAAAAGGGCGGTCTTGAGGAACTCGCTCTTTGGATCGGTCTGCCATTCGACCAGCAGCCGGCGACCGTCGGCAATGGCAGCATGGTGGCCCTGCGTGCGCGATCGTGGCAGGCGGTCGATGATTTCCATGCCGCGGCTCTGGCGCATGGCGGCAGCTGCGATGGCCCGCCCGGACTCAGGCTCAAATACAGTCCCGATTTCTATGCCGCCTATGTCCGCGATCCTGACGGCAACAAGCTGGCGGCGGTGTGCCGCGGCATCACCCAACGGCAATGATGGGAGGACCACATGGCTGGAAAGAACTTCTATGATCTGACCAAGGCCCTCGGCCGCTGGGACAATGAGGGCGGCGCCGTCTCCTCGCCGTCGGTACCGGACACGGCTCTGGCCAGGGACGAGGAGCGGATCCTGAAATGTCTCGGCGCGGCGGTGATCATGCAGTGGAACGATCTGCCGACGGACATCCAGCGGAACATCTTCGTGGATGCGTCATCGATGAGTGATCCGGCCCGGCAGTTCCAGCTCAAGCAGCAGATTGCCCGCTTCCTGCACGAGCACAAGAACGGCGCCTGATCCATCACCTGATGTGGTCAGGTGCGCTCGTAGGCCGAACGTGACACCTAGTCCTTTATTCTCGTGATATTCCACAGCATGAGGGCCGAGGCCGCGAAGATGATCGAGGCGGTGGCCGCATTGGCGCTGAAGTCGTCGCGGAAAGCATAGAGCCAGGCACTTGCCAGGCCGCCCATTGTGGCGCCTGTCTGATAGACGGCGTTGAGGGTGGCGTTCAGGCTGCCACGCTGTCCGGCGGGAACCAGAAGCATCGCACTGCCGAGGATCAGGGCCAGCATCAGGTCGCGCCCGAAGGCGAATCCACCATAGGCAATTGTTTGAAAGATCGGACGCTCGGTTCCGAACGGAATGACGAGCGTGATGATGGTGATGCCGATCGACGCCGCCGCGCAGGCAGTAAGCGGATGCCGGAAACGGCCGGCCAGCTTTCCGGAGAACAGCGCGCCGAAGAGGCCGCCGATTTCGCCGAGCAGGAGGATGACGCCGATTGTTCCGGCGCCCTTGTCGGCGAGCCCATGCTGCACCAGCCAGCTCGGATAAAGTCCGAGGAAGACATACATCCCGATCGACCAGCAGAAGTAGGACAGGAGCAGGAGACGGCTGCCGGCGTTGAACGAGAGCGACAGCAGGCGTTGGCGATAGGTGCCAAGCGAGATCGGATCATGCGACACGGCCGAAGCGTCCGTAGGCGGCAAGGCTGATGCCGCTATCGCCAGGCCGAGGCAGACGCCCGCAAGCGCGACAAGCGAGAGCTGCCATGTGGCGAGCCCGCCCAGCAGGACGCCCATCGATATCGAGCACAGGAAAGCGATAGGCGCGGCTGAGGTGACATAGCCGGCGATGCGGGCGCGATCCTGCGCCGCGACATAATCGGGGATGGCGGCAAATACCGAGGCGCCGATCATGGGCATGAAGATCCCGGTTGCCGCGCGTCCGAGCGCGATCGTGACCGCGCTGTGAGTCGCGGCGGTCAGAAGCAGGACAGCGCCGCAGGCGGCCGCTCCCAGCACAATGAAACGCTTGCGGCCATAGCGGTCGATGAGCGGACCGAGGGCCAGATTGCTCACGAGCGCGACGACGGGAAAGGCGGCGAGCACCCACCCGGCCTCGGAAGCCGTAAGACCGAGGTCCCGTTCGATGAAAGGCAGCAGCGGGATCATCATGACGATGTTGAAATTGATGACGAAAAACGCCACCCACAGGACTATGATAATGAACATTTCTGCATGCCCGGCCGGTTCGAGTGAGGCACTGTCTGATCGCGATGGTCGTTGGCCGGAAGTGGAGAAATAGTGCGGGTACTTGCAGTAACAGGTTGAGGCCCATGGCCGATGAGTGATGAGGGTTCGCGCCAGGAATTGTCCGAGTTCCTGAAGTCACGACGGGCGCGCCTTGCCCCGGCGGATGTCGGCTTGCCGAGTGGCGGCGGAAGGCGTATCCGCGGCTTACGACGCGAGGAGGTCGCGGTTCTCGCGGGCGTCGGATTGACCTGGTACACATGGTTCGAGCAAGGGCGCCGGATTCAGGTCTCGACACCTTTTCTTCAGAATCTGGCGCGGGCCCTGCGTCTGAGCGATTCCGAGCGCGCTCATCTGTTCATGCTGGCGCAGAACCGGCAGCCGCCCAGGGCCCTGAACGCCACGCCCGTAGACGCCCTGGAGAGGCTTAAATCCGTCCTCGCGGCGATCTCGAGCCCGGCCTATATTCGGAACAGCCGCTTCGACGTGCTCGCCTGGAATGATGCCAATACGCGGATGTTTGGCGATTTCGCGCGTGTGCCGGAGAAGGAGCGAAACATCATCCGGCGCATGTTCGCCCGCCCGCATTATCGCCGGACGATGCCGAACTGGGAGCAGGATGCCCGCGGGCTGGTGGCGTCGTTCCGTCTGAACTACGGCCAGGCGAATGGCGCGGAAGAATTCTCGTCGCTTGTCGCGGACATGATCGCATCGAGTCCGGATTTTGCGCGGATCTGGGCCGAGCATGAGGTGACGGATCTGGGGGAGGGCGTCTATCTCTACCGAACAGAACGGCGCGGAACCCTGGCCTTTCGGCATTCGACCTTGATGTCCGAAGCGTTCCCTGAGCTTCGCATCATCATTTATATTCCGGTCAGTTGATCTGGCTCGCTATGTCGTCGAGCGTGGTGCCGGCAAGCGCCCGTTCGAGCGCCTGTTCGGCGCCGCGCAAAGGCTCGGCGACCAATTTGATGATCGCCGCCCCGATCGGGCATTTGTGCTTGGGGTCGGTCTTGTGCATGCGGAAGATGCTTTCATCCTCCACCGCCTTGTAGATGTCGGCGAGGGTGATGCGCCCGGCATGGCGGCCGAGCTTGAAGCCGCCGGCGCGACCGGTGACGGAAGCGACGAGGGAGGCACGTTCGAGATCGCGCATCAGCCGGCGGATCACCACCGGATTGGTGTTGACGCTTGCGGCGACGATGGTCGAGCACACAGGGCCGCCATCCGCCCTTCGGGCGATAACGCTCAGCGCGTGAACCGCGACCATGAATCGACTGCTCGACAGCATTATGCAACTCCGTCCATTACATATTTACGGCGGCAGCGCTTTACAAGCAACGCAATGTTAACCGTGAGCCGTCACTTTCGGCGTCATGGTGAAGCGCAAATTCGACCTCATCGTCATGATCGTCTGCATGGGCTTGCTCGGCTATTTCAGCTGGCATGGCTATTATGGTCCGCGCAGCTTCGATCACCGTGATGCTCTTGCCGCGAAGGCCGAAGGGCTCGACGCCAAGGTCGCCGAGATTCGGGAGCAGCGCCAGGCGCTGGAGCGCCGGGTCGCGCTGATGCGCCCGCAGTCGATCGATCCCGACATGCTCGAGGAACTGGCCCGCTCGACCCTCGATTTCGGCAAGCCCGGAGAACTCATTGTCAGGTTTCCGAACTGAATCTCCTGAAAATTCCGGCCGATAAACCGAATTCCAGTTAATTAAGAATTTTCCCCATCGAACCAAGGATTTAGTGCTATAGTCCCCGTCAAGAAAACGATGGAGAGGCAGCGCTATGGCGGTCAAATCGGCCTATATCGCGAAAAAATCCCAGAAGAATCAAAGAGGGGAAGGGAAGTCGGGTGAGACCAGCGACTTCTTCGACCGGGAAGAAGAGCTCCAGGCCTATCATGACATGCTGCTGATCCGCCGCTTCGAAGAGAAGGCGGGCCAGCTTTATGGCATGGGCTTCATTGGCGGCTTCTGCCACCTCTATATCGGCCAGGAGGCCGTCGTCGTCGGCATGCAGATGGCGCTGAAGCCGGGCGATCAGGTCATTA
Organism: Taklimakanibacter albus; assembly: GCF_016595235.1. Classification (GTDB taxonomy): domain Bacteria; phylum Pseudomonadota; class Alphaproteobacteria; order Rhizobiales; family Aestuariivirgaceae; genus Taklimakanibacter; species Taklimakanibacter albus. The sequence goes on from NZ_JAENHL010000006.1 coordinate 928,118, forward strand.
CCTCCTATCGCGACCATGGCCATATGCTGGCGACCGGCATGGACCCCAAGGGTGTCATGGCCGAGCTCACCGGCCGCCGCGGCGGCTATTCCAAGGGCAAGGGCGGCTCGATGCACATGTTCAGCCGCGAGAAGCAGTTCTTCGGCGGCCACGGCATCGTCGGCGCTCAGGTGCCGCTCGGCGCCGGACTTGCCTTCGCCAACAAATATCGCGGCAACGATCATGTCGCGCTCACCTATTTCGGTGAGGGCGCGTCCAATCAGGGCCAGGTCTACGAAACCTTCAATATGGCGGCGCTGTGGAAGCTGCCGGTCATCTTCATCATCGAGAACAACCGCTATGCCATGGGCACGGCGGTGACCCGTTCCGCCGCCAAGTCGGAAGAGCTGTTCAACCGCGGTTCCGTCTATGGCATTCCGGGTGAGCAGGTCGACGGCATGGATGTCCGCGCGGTGCGGGCCGCCGGCGAGAAGGCCGTGGCTCACTGTCGCGCCGGTGAGGGGCCCTATATCCTCGAAATGATGACCTACCGTTATCGCGGGCATTCGATGTCGGATCCGGCCAAGTATCGCGCCAAGGAAGAAGTGCAGAAGATGCGCGAGGAATCTGATCCGATCGAGCAGGTGAAGAAACGCCTGATCGAGACCGGGGCCGCGAACGAAGACGAACTCAAGAAGATCGACGCCGAGATCCGCGCCATCGTGATGGAGGCCGCCGAGTTCGCGCAGTCCGATCCCGAACCCGATCCTTCCGAATTGTGGACCGATATCTATGTGAATGCCTGAGATGGGCGGGCTCATCCATGTGGTGATGTTCGTGGGCGCGCTCGTCGCATTCATCGCCTGGGCGATGGCCGCCTTGAGTGCGTTGTCGGTGGTGCAGTTGGCACCCAGGGGCGACAAGCTCACGGCCTATTTCGACCTCGGCCGCTGGCGCTTTGCGGCGCTGGAGACACGCTTGGGCCCCGCCGTCACACCGCATATCGTCCGCTACAAACGTGCCTTTCTGGTGTTTTTCGCCGCCATCGGCGCCATCTTCATCGTGGTGCTTTCAATCCTCTTCCTCAAGCCAGCCTGATCTGCGCCTTTTCGGAGACCTGATCCATGCCGAATATCCTCATGCCCGCGCTTTCTCCCACCATGGAGGAAGGCAAGCTCGCCAAATGGCTCAAGCAAGTAGGCGACAACGTCAAATCCGGCGATGTCATCGCCGAGATCGAGACCGACAAGGCGACGATGGAAGTCGAAGCCGTCGATGAGGGCAAGCTCACCGAGATCCTGGTGCCCGAGGGCACCGAGAATGTGAAGGTCAACACGCCGATCGCCATCATCCTGGCGGACGGCGAAGCTGCGCCCGCCGCGGCGCCGAAGCCGGCCGCGGAAAAACCTGCCGCTGCACCGCAGGCGGAAGCCAAGACCGAGGCGCCGGCCGCTCCTGCGATTGCGACCTCGACCCTCAAGGACACGGAAGTGCCGGAAGGCACCGAGATGGTTCACATGACGGTGCGCGAGGCGCTGCGGCTCGCAATGTCGGAAGAGATGCGCCGCGACAAGAGCGTCTTCCTCATGGGCGAAGAGGTCGGCCAGTATCAGGGCGCCTATAAGATCAGCCAGGGCATGCTCGACGAATTCGGCCCCGAGCGCGTCATCGACACGCCGATCACCGAGCACGGCTTCACCGGCATTGCGGTCGGCGCGGGCTTCGCCGGCCTGAAGCCGATCGTCGAATTCATGACCTTCAACTTCGCCATGCAGGCGATGGACCAGATCATCAACTCGGCCGCCAAGACGCTTTATATGGCGGGCGGCCAGATGGGCTGCTCGATCGTGTTCCGCGGTCCCAATGGCGCCGCCGCCCGCGTCGGCGCCCAGCACAGCCAGGACTATGCCGCCTGGTATTCGAGCGTGCCGGGTCTCAAGGTGGTGATGCCTTATTCGGCGGCCGACGCGCTCGGCCTGATGAAATCCGCCATCCGTGATCCCAATCCGGTGATCTTCCTCGAAAACGAGATCCTCTACGGCAAGAGTTTCGACGTGCCGAAGGTCGATGACTGGATCGTGCCGATCGGCAAGGCGAAAGTCGCGCGCCCCGGCAAACATGTGACGATCGTCTCCTTCGGCATCGGCATGACCTATGCGTTGGCCGCCGCCGACAAGCTCGCCGCCGAGGGCATCGAAGCCGAGGTCATCGATCTCAGGACCATCCGGCCGATGGACATCGCGACCGTCGTCGAAAGCGTGAAGAAGACCAACCGCTGCGTCACCGTCGAAGAGGCATGGCCGCAATGCTCGGTCGGTACCGAGATCGCCGCGCAATTGATGACGCATGCCTTCGACTATCTCGACGCGCCGGTGGCGCGCGTGAACGGCAAGGACGTGCCGATGCCCTATGCCGCCAATCTCGAGAAGCTGGCGCTGCCCAGCGTGGACGATGTCGTCCAGGCCGCGAAGTCTGTCCTCTATGTGTAAGGGAGCGCGCTGATGCCCACCAATATCCTGATGCCCGCTCTGTCGCCGACGATGGAAAAAGGCAAGCTCGCCAAGTGGCTCAAGAAGGAAGGTGATACGGTGAAGTCCGGCGACATCCTCGCCGAGATCGAGACCGACAAGGCGACGATGGAAGTCGAAGCCGTCGATGAAGGCATCGTCGGCAAGATCCTGATCGCTGAAGGCACCGACGAAGTTGCAGTGAACACGCCTATCGCCGTACTTCTGGGCGAGGGCGAGCAAGCCTCCGACATCAAGGCAGGTGCCGCACCGGCGCCCGCCGCGCCGAAGCCCGCTGCCGCGGCACCGGCCGCCGCGCCGCCGGCGAAAGCTGACGCCGCCGCCGCTGCTCCGGCCGCGAAGCCGCAAGCTCCGGCACCAGCCGCCAAGGCCAACGGCCAAGCCGGCGGACGCGTTTTTGCCTCGCCCCTGGCGCGCCGCATCGCCAAGGACAAAGGCATCGACCTCGCCGCACTGCAAGGCTCGGGGCCGCATGGCCGTGTCGTGCTCAAGGACGTCGAGAACGCCAAGCCGGGCACCAAGGCGCCGACCGCGGCCGCCGCTGCAGGCGCGCCCACTCAACTGGCCGCGCCGATGGCCGACGAGGCGATCGTCAAGCTCTTTGAGCCGGGCTCCTTCGAGGTCGTGCCGCATGACGGCATGCGCAAAGTCATCGCCTCGCGCCTCATGCAGGCCAAGCAGACCATTCCGCATTTCTATCTGACCATTTCCTGCGATCTGGAGAATCTCCTCGGCGTGCGCGAGCGCCTCAACGCCCACGCGCCGCGTGACAAGGAGAAGAACCCGGCCTGGAAACTGTCGGTCAACGACTTCGTCATCAAAGCGCTGGCGCTGGCGCTGCAGCGTGTGCCCGACGCCAATGCGACCTGGACCGAAGGCGGCATGCTGAAGCACAAGCATTCCGATGTCGGCGTCGCGGTGGCGATCGAGGGCGGGTTGTTCACGCCGATCATCCGCAAAGCCGAGACCAAGACTCTGTCGGCGATCTCGCTCGAGATGAAGGATCTCGCGGCACGCGCCAGGAAGCGCCGCCTCGCACCACAGGAATATCAGGGCGGCACCACCGCCGTTTCCAATCTCGGCATGTATGGCATCGAGAATTTCTCCGCCGTGATCAACCCACCGCATGCGACGATCCTCGCGGTCGGCGCCGGCGAGAAGAAGCCGGCCGTGGTCGGCGACAAGATCGAGATCCGCACCCAGATGATGTGCACCCTCTCGGTCGATCACCGCGCCGTCGACGGCGCGCTCGGTGCCCAGTTGCTCCAGGCCTTCAAGGTGCTCATCGAAGAACCGGCGCTGATGATGGCGTGAGATGAGGCGGGCTGTCGTCATCGGGTCAGTATCAGTGTTGACGGCTGCAGCTTTCGGTTCGGCCGAGCTGTTCTCGTGGGATCGCCCCTCGGAAAAGGAGCTCAAGGAAGAAGTCTGCAACGCATTCTCGAAGTGGCTGAAGGAGAATGAGCAGTCGTCGGAGTTCAAAGTCGCGGAGAAGAAATCTCCTGGGGAGCGAACCATAAGAGAGCAGACGGCGTTTGATGCGGTTGTATCTGTTCGAGCCGGCATGAAAAAATGTGACGAGGCTACATGAAGCACATCCTCGCTTTCGGCGACTCGCTCACCTGGGGCTTCAAGGCCGGCGTCTGGACGCGGCATGACTTCGAGGATCGTTGGCCGAATGTCCTGGCGGCGGGGCTTGGCGGCAAGGCGCGCGTTATCGAGGAAGGCCAGAACGGCCGCATGACGGTGCATGACGATCCTTATGTCTTCGAGAACCGCAGCGGCGCGGTGGCGCTGCCGATCGCGCTCTCGACCCATCAGCCGCTCGATCTCGTGATCATCATGCTCGGCACCAACGACCTCAAATGGGAAGGCCGCCAGCGCGCGCTCGAGGCGCGTCTCGGCATGGCGCGGCTCGTCGAGATCGTCCGTAGCTATGCCTACAAGCCCGGCTGCGTCGTGCCGCATATCCTGCTGATGGCGCCGCCGCATCTCGGCAAGACCGAGAATGAGGACTTTGCCGGCTATTTCGAGCACGCCATCGCCGAATCGAAGTTGCTCGGTGTCCAATATGCGAAGCTCGCCGGCGAGACCGACTGTCATTTCTTCGACGCCGCGAGCGTCGCCAAGGCTGATCCAACCGACGGCGTCCATCTCGACGCCGCCAATACGCGCGCCATTGGCACGGGCCTCGTGCCGGTGGTGAAAGGCATTCTGAGTTTGTGAGGAGGGCCCCATGGCCGATACGGAATTCGACATCATCATCATCGGCTCAGGCCCCGGCGGCTATGTGACCGCCATCCGCGCGGCGCAGCTCGGCTTCAAGACGGCGATCGTCGAGCGCGAGCATCTGGGCGGCATCTGCCTCAACTGGGGCTGCATCCCGACCAAGGCGCTGCTGCGCTCGGCCGAGATCTATCACTACATGCAGCATGCCAAGGATTACGGCCTCTCCGCCGACAATGTCGGCTTCGACGCCAAGGCGGTGGTGCAACGCTCGCGTGCCGTGTCGGGCCGTCTCAATATGGGTGTCGGCGGTCTTCTCAAGAAGAACAAGGTGCAAGTGATCTGGGGCGAAGCGAAGCTCGGCAAGGCCGGCGAGGTGATCGTCGCCAACACCACCAAGGCGCCGATGCAGCCGCAGCATACGCCGCCGCGCGGCACGATCGGGGCCGGCACCTACAAGGCCAAGCATGTTATCATCGCGACCGGCGCCCGGCCGCGCGTGCTGCCGGGCCTCGAGCCTGACGGTAAGCTGGTGTGGACCTATTTCGAGGCGATGGTACCGCCGGAAATGCCGAAGTCGCTCCTGGTCGTAGGCTCTGGCGCCATCGGCATCGAATTCGCCTCCTTCTATCAGGCGATGGGCGTCGATGTGACGGTGGTCGAGATCGTCGACCAGATCATGCCGGTCGAAGATGCCGAAATCGCCAAGATCGCCCAGAAGCAGCTCGAGAAGCGCGGCCTCAAGATCAAGACCGGCGCCAAGGTGACGGCGCTGAAGAAGTCGGACAATGCCGTGACCGCGACGATCGAGCAGGGTGGGGCCAAGAGCGACCTCACCGTCGACCGGGTGATCTCCGCCGTTGGCGTCGTCGGCAATATCGAAAATCTCGGCCTCGAGGCCTTGGGCGTGAAGACCGAGAAAGGCTGCATCGTCATCGATGGCTATGGCCGCACCAATGTGCCCGGCCTCTATGCGATCGGCGACGTCGCCGGCCCGCCGATGCTGGCCCACAAGGCCGAGCATGAGGGCGTCATCTGCGTCGAGAAGATCAAGGGCCTCGATGCCCATCCGATGGACAAGAACAAGATTCCGGGCTGCACCTATTGCCACCCGCAGGTCGCTTCCGTCGGCCTCACCGAAGCGAAGGCGAAAGCCGCCGGCCACGAGGTCAAGATCGGCCGCTTCCCGTTCCTTGCCAATGGCAAGGCCATCGCGCTCGGCGAGGACCAGGGCCTCATCAAGACGATCTTCGATGCCAAGACCGGCCAGCTTTTGGGCGCCCATATGGTCGGCGCCGAGGTGACCGAGCTGATCCAGGGCTTCGTCATCGCCATGAGCCTCGAGACGACGGAAGAAGAGCTGATTCACTCGGTCTTCCCGCATCCCACGCTTTCCGAGATGATGCATGAAAGCGTGCTCGACGCTTATGGCCGCGTCATTCACATGTAGAGTCTAGACGCTCAGTACACGGAGTCCGCAAAGCTCGATGAATTCGAGAGCTCTTTCGACCGTGATGCCGTCGCGCTGGTCGATTGCGAGCTGATGGTCAGCAGGTTCCAGTTCAAGGATCGGGCGCAAGCCCGAATTCTGCGGCTGGAGCGAGCATTTGAGACTGAGCGTTTCGGCATAGCCGGGCAGGCTGTTGGAGAACCAGCCGAAAAACGGCCCCGATGGATTGTCCGAGTCATACTCCGCGACATAGAGGTCGAAATTCGCACGGCTTACGCTGCTCCATACGCCCCAGCCGAGAGAAACATTGGTTTCGCGGATGGGAATCTCCAAAAGGCAGCGCAGGAAGAAATCCTCGTCTTCGATTTTGCAAAGATCGGATGTGAGACGCGAGGTTTCCGGGTCGAGACCGTCTTTCCAATAGGCCGGCGATGCAAAGGTAATATCAGGCAGGCCCGAATGGATCTCTTCGCAGCTCGCGCATTTGTACCGGAGACTGTCGGGGAATGAGCTGTAATGCCGGGTCATTTCGATTGCGCCACCTTGCCAAAGTCAGCATAGCTGCACTGACATATTTGCAAAAGTGTTCACCTGTTCCTAAGGGACGGGGGTGCTAGCCTGATTAATCCCTGCCGGGGGCTTGTGTTGCTGAGGAGTGCCTGATGTCCGTACTTGCCGATATCGCCGCCGAACTTGAAGCCATCAAGGCGCAATCTCTGTGGAAGACCGAGCGGCCGATCGTCTCGCCCCAGGACGGGCATATCAAGGTCATACGCGACGGTGTGCGCCATGAGGTGCTCAATTTCTGCGCCAACAACTATCTGGGCCTTGCCGATCATCCGGCACTGATCGAGGCGGCCAAGGCCGCCATGGAGACCCATGGTCTCGGCATGGCCTCGGTACGCTTCATCTGTGGCACCACCGATCTTCATCGCGAGCTCGAAGCCAAGATCGCCGATTATGTGCAGCAGGAAGACTGCATACTTTATGCCGCGTGTTTCGACGCCAATGGTGGTGTGTTCGAGCCCTTGTTCGGGGCGGAGGACGCGATCGTCTCCGACAGCCTGAACCATGCGTCCATCATCGACGGCGTCCGCCTCTCCAAGGCCAAGCGCTTCCGCTACCGCAATGGCGACATGAACGACCTCGACGCCCAGCTGAAGGCGGCCCGTGCGGAAGGCGCGCGCCGGGTGATCATCGTCACCGACGGCGTCTTCTCGATGGACGGTTACCTCGCCAAGCTCGGCCAGATCAGGAAGCTCGCCGACGCCCATGACGCCATGATCATGGTGGACGACTGCCACGCCACCGGTTTCATCGGCCCGCAGGGGCGCGGCACGCCGGCGCGCGCCGGCGTCAGCGTCGACATCATCACCGGCACGCTCGGCAAGGCACTGGGCGGCTCGGCCGGCGGCTTCGTCGCGGCGGCCAAGCCGATCGTCGATCTGCTGCGCCAGCGCTCCAGGCCCTATCTCTTTTCCAATTCCCTGCCGCCGCCCATCGTCGGCGCCGCCATCCAGGCGATCGCCATGGCCAGGCGTGGCGACGAGCTGCGCAACGGGCTCTTCGACAATGCGCGGCGTTTCCGCATCGCCATGAGCAAATCCGGCTTCAACCTGCTGCCGGGCGAGCACCCGATCATCCCGGTGATGCTGGGTGAGGCCAAGCTCGCCCAGGACATGGCGGCGAAGCTCTATGAGCGCGGCATCTATGTCACCGGCTTCTTCTATCCGGTGGTGCCGCAAGGGTCGGCCCGCATCCGCACCCAGATGTCGGCCGCCCACACGCCGCAGGATATTGACAAGGCCGCCGCGGCATTTACGGAAGTGGGCCAGGAACTCGGGGTGATCTGATGCGAGCTTTGGTTAAGGCGGAGAAAGCGGAAGGCCTGGTCATGCGGGACGAGCCGGTCCCGGAGATCGGCTCGGACGACATTCTGATCAAGGTCCGCAAGACCGGCATCTGCGGCACCGACCTGCATATCTGGAAATGGGACGAATGGGCCCAGAAGACCATTCCGGTCCCCATGGTGGTCGGCCATGAGTTCGCCGGTGTCGTCGAGGCGATCGGCAGCCATGTCCGCACCGTCAAGGTCGGCGACCGGGTATCGGGCGAGGGCCATCTCATCGGCATGAAAAGCCGCATGGCAAGGGCCGGCCATTTCCACCTCGACCCCGAGACCAAGGGCGTCGGCGTCAATGTGCCGGGCGCTTTCGCCGAATATCTCAAGATCCCCGCCTTCAACGCCATCCATCTGCCGCCCGAGGTCGACGACGAGATCGCCTCGATCCTCGACCCCCTCGGCAATGCCGTCCATACGGCGCTGTCCTTCGACCTCGTCGGCGAGGACGTGCTGATCACCGGCGCGGGCCCCATCGGCATCATGGCGGCGGCGGTCTGCCGTCACGTCGGCGCCCGCCATGTGGTGGTCACCGACATCAATGACTACCGTCTCGATCTCTGCCAGGACGTGGCCGACGTCGTGACCGTCAATGTCTCGCGCGAGGACCTGCGCGCCGTCATGGAGCGCATCGGCATGCGCGAGGGTTTCGATATCGGGCTCGAAATGTCGGGCGCCCCCAAGGCCTTCGACCAGATGGTCGAGCATATGATCGTGGGCGGCAAGATCGCCATGCTCGGCATTCCGTCGGGCAAGACGCCGGTCGACTGGAATTCGGTCATCTTCAAGTCGCTTACCATCAAGGGCATCTATGGCCGCGAGATGTTCGAGACCTGGTACAAGATGATCGCCATGCTGCAATCGGGCCTCGATATCCGCAAGGTCATCACCCATCGCATGAAGGCGACCGATTTCGCCCAAGGCTTCGCCTTGATGAAGCAGGGTTCCTGCGGCAAGGTCGTTCTGGACTGGAGCACCTGAACATGGCAGGGGACCGATTATGCTGGTTGCTTATGGTACTGCCAATGGCTGCCTGACCGAGTTTCCTCAGTCGGACAAGCCGGTCATTCCGCCGGGCACAGTCTGGATCGATCTGGTCGAGCCGACCCACACGGAGGAAGCCGCCGTGGAGGAGGGGCTCGGCATCGACATCCCGACCCGCGAGGAACTGGCCGAGATCGAGGCGTCGAGCCGGCTCTATGCCGAGGACGGCGCCTTCTTCATGACCGCCAATCTCATCCGCCGCGGCGAGAACGACCGCCCGGAATCCTCGCCCGTCACCTTCATCATCAAGGACGACCTGCTCGTCACCATCCGCTACCATCACCCGCAGGCCTTTCCGGTCTATGTGCGCCGCGCGATGAAGCCGCAGACGACCTCGACATCGGGCTGGGGCGTTCTGATCAGCCTGCTCGAAGCGGTGGTCGACCGCGCCGCCGATCATCTCGAGCGCGTCGGCACCATCGTCGATGAGACGTCGCGCCGGATCTTCGATTCCGACCGCCATTCGCGCAACCGCCGCGTCCGCAAGAAGGCGCCCAATCTGCAGGAGCTTCTGGAGAAGATCGGCGAGGAAGGCGACTTCAATTCGAAGATGCGCGAAAGCCTCGTGTCGATCGGCCGGCTCGCCGCCTTCATGACGGCGGCCATCGAGCCCAACAAGCAGACGCGCGAGATGAAGGACCATCGCGGCCGCATCAAGATCCTGCAGCGCGACATCATTTCGCTGACCGATCATGCGAGCTTCCTCTCGGGCAAGATCGCCTTCCTGCTCGATGCGGTGCTGGGCATGATCTCTATCGAGCAGAACGGCATCATCAAGATATTCTCGGTCGCTGCCGTGGTGTTCCTGCCGCCCACTCTGGTCGCCAGCATCTACGGCATGAACTTCGATGTCATGCCGGAGCTCAAATGGATCCTGGGTTATCCCTTCGCCCTCGGGCTGATGGTGCTGTCGGCGATCCTTCCCTACATCTATTTCAAACGTAAAGGCTGGCTATGAACAAGCTCACTCTCATCAAAGGCTCGGACCGCGTCGCTTCGGCGGAATTGGGCGAGCCGTTCAAGGCCAATGAGCCGCAGGGCGAGCCGGTCGCGATGATCCGCTCCAAGGACTGGCGCGAAGGCCCCGATGCCGGTGTGTGGGAATGCACGCCCGGCAAATGGAAACGCGCCGTCAAGAACGCCGAATTCGCTCACTTCGTGAAAGGCCGCTGCGAGTTCCATCACGAGGACGGCACCGTGCTCGAGATCGCGGCCGGCGATGCGGTTTATTTCCCGGCCCATACACGCGGCACCTGGAATGTGATCGAGACGGTGCGCAAGACTTACTTCCTGCTGCCGTTGGATTGAGCCATGGCGCTGACGCTGTGGATCGCGGTGGGAGGCGCCATGGGCGCCACATTGCGGCACTTCATGAACATGTTCATCGGCCGGATCGCCGGTGACGGTTTCCCGTGGCACACGATGCTGATCAACATATCGGGCTCCTTCGTGATGGGGCTCCTGGTCTCGCTGATGGCGCTGCGCTGGAACGTATCCAACGAGATGCGCGCCTTTCTGACCACCGGCATACTCGGCGGCTACACGACCTTCTCGGCCTTCTCGCTCGATTTCGCGCTATTGGTCGAGCGCAAGGCCTATCTGCTCGCCGGCGCCTATGCGTTGGGTTCGGTCGTCCTGTCGCTCGTCGCGATCTTTGCCGGCCTGGCCCTGGCCAAGGCCTTCGCATGAGCGAGGTCGTACATCGCCGCGTGGTGAAGGATGAGGACGGCATGCGGCTCGACCGCTGGTTCCGCATCCATTTTCCGCAAGTGACCTTCGCCTATCTGAACAAGCTCGCCCGTACCGGCCAGCTACGTGTCGCCGGCAAGCGGGTGAAGCCCAATGCCCGGCTCGCGGAGGGCCAGGAAGTCCGCGTGCCGCCGCTCGCTTTCGAGTCGCGTCCCGCCGATGCGCCCGAAGCGGAGGCAAAGCCTCTTTCCAAGGAAGAGAAGAAGCTCTTCCAGAGCATGATCATTCATGAGGACAAGGATATCTATGTCCTCAACAAGCCGGCCGGCCTCGCGGTCCAGGGCGGCACCAAGACCCACCGCCATGTCGACGGTCTGTTGATCGGGCTCGGCGCCGAGCTGGGCGAGCGCCCGCGTCTCATCCATCGCCTCGACCGCGAGACTTCGGGTGTCCTGGTCATCGCCAAGCGGCGCGCCGTCGCTGCTTCGCTCGGCAAGCTCTTCGCGACGCGTACCGTGCGCAAGATCTATTGGGCAGGCGTCAAAGGCGTTCCCAAGCCGCCCCAGGGCAAGATCGACATCGCGCTCATCAAGGCGGCTGGACCCGATGGCGACCGGGTGCGCGCCGCTGCGGAAGACGAGGAGGAGGCGCAGCGCGCCGTCACCCATTACAGCGTCATCGACAAGGCGGCGCCCGTCATCGCCTGGATGTCGCTCAAGCCCTCGACCGGCCGCCAGCATCAGCTGCGCGCGCACATGGCCCATATCGGTCACCCGATCCTCGGCGACGACAAATATGAGGGCGACAAGGACCTGCCGGCGGCCATTCCCAACCGCCTGCATCTGCATGCCCGCCGGATCGTCTTCCCGCATCCGCGCGGCGGCACGGTGGACGTTACGGCACCTCTGCCGCCCCACATGCTGGAGACCTGGGCTCTGTTCGGCTTCGACCCGCAGCGCTATGACGAAGGCCCACAGGAGAAGAACCGGAAATGAAGCTCGCATTGTTCGACGTCGACGGCACGCTGATGGACAGCCAAGCCATGATCCTGGCCTCGTTCACCAAGGCCTTCACGGTGACCGGGGTGCCGTTGCCGCCCCGCAGCGCGTTGCTCGGGGTCGTCGGATTGTCGCTGGTCAAGGCCATGGCCGTGCTCCGGCCTGACGACGGCGCGGAACATCATGAGAGCCTGGCGCAGTCCTACAAGCAGGCCTTCTGGACCTATCGGACCGACGGATCTTTCCCGGAAGTGCCCTTCGACGGCGCCCTCGATTTGTTGCGCCGGCTCAAGGCACGCGACGACGTGTTGATCGGCATCGCCACCGGCAAGTCGCAGCGCGGTGTCCGCCACATCATCGACCAGTTCGGGCTCGAAGGTGTCTTCAGCACCATTCAGACCTCTGACGACGCGCCGTCCAAGCCGCATCCCGGCATGATCCTGCAGGCCATGGCCGAGACGGGTGCAGCGCCTCAGGATACGGTGATGATCGGCGACGCGCTCTTCGACATCGAGATGGCCCATGCCGCCGGCGTCAAGGTTGCCGCGGTGAGCTGGGGTTTCCAGCCCAAAGCCGTGCTGGAGCGCGCCAAGCCGCATGCGATGGTCAATGATTTCAATGAGCTGGAAGAAACTCTTGGCTCATTTTGGCAGGACAGAGCGGCATGACGACAGGCCCGGCCCGCCGTTTTTATAAGCAGGTCGCGGTCACCGGAACGGCGGCGCCCTTCGCCATCGCCCTTGATGAGCGAACCTTGCGCACACCGCTGAAGCGCCCGCTCGATCTTCCCACCAAGGCTCTGGCCGAAGCGCTCGCCGCTGAATGGGAAGCGCAAGCCGAAAAGATCCAACCCCACACGATGCCCTTCACCAAGCTCGCCAATACCGCGCTCGACCGGGTGGCGACCGACAGAGACCGCATCATCGGCGAGATCGTCGATTTCGGTGGCTCCGATCTCGTCTGCTACCGCGCCGCCACTCCGCCGGATCTGGTGGAGCGCCAGGCGCGCATCTGGCAGCCGGTGCTCGACTGGGCGCGTGAAACCTTTCAAGGCGAATTCCAGGCGACCGAGGGCATCCTCCACGTCGCCCAGCCTGAAGCCTCGCTGGCGGCCTTGCGTGACTTCCTCGCGACCAAAAGCCCCTGGGCGCTCACCGCGCTCCACAATCTGACGACGCTCACCGGGTCGGCGCTCCTCTCGGCCATGGCCTGCGAGAAGGGGATTCTACCCGCCGAGGCCTGGCTCGCCGCCCATGTCGATGAGGACTACCAGATCGAGCAATGGGGCTGGGACGAGGAAGCGCGTCATCGCCGGGACTACCGCAAGCGCGAGTTCGACACTTGCCTGCGCTTCTGCGAGCTTTCACACTGAACGAACCGAAGAAATCATAGAGGGTAGGGGACCTGATGCAGCATATTCTTGAGAAGCTGGAAGAGCGCCGCTCGAATGCCCGGCTGGGCGGCGGCACGAAGCGTATCGAGGCGCAGCATGGCCGCGGCAAGCTGACCGCGCGCGAGCGCATCGATCTGCTTCTCGATCCCGGCTCCTTCGAGGAGTTCGACATGTTCGTCGAGCACCGCTGCACCGATTTCGGCATGGAGAAGTCGAAGATCCCGGGCGACGGCGTCGTCACCGGCTGGGGCACCGTCAATGGCCGCGTCGTCTATGTCTTCGCCAAGGATTTTACCGTTTTCGGCGGCTCGCTGTCGGAAGCCCATGCCCGCAAGATCACCAAGATCCAGGACATGGCGGTGCAGAACCGCGCCCCGATCATCGGCCTCTTCGATGCCGGCGGCGCCCGCATCCAGGAGGGCGTCGCGGCGCTCGGCGGCTATGGTGAAGTGTTCCAGCGCAATGTGCTGTCTTCCGGCGTCATCCCGCAGATTTCGGTGATCATGGGGCCTTGCGCCGGCGGCGACGTCTATTCACCGGCGATGACCGACTTCATCTTCATGGTGCGCGACACGAGCTACATGTTCGTGACCGGCCCCGACGTGGTGAAGACGGTCACCAACGAAACGGTGACGGCGGAAGAGCTGGGCGGCGCCTCGGTCCACACCACGCGCTCCTCGATCGCCGACAAGGCCTTTGACAATGATGTCGAGGCGCTGCTCCAGATGCGCCGCTTCATCGACTTCCTGCCGTCTTCCAACACCGCGCCGCTCCCGGAGCTGCCGAGCTTCGATGACGGCGAGCGCATCGACATGTCGCTCGACACGCTCATCCCGCGCAACCCGAACCAGCCCTATGACATGAAGGAGCTGATCCTCAAGGTCGTCGACGAAGGCGATTTTTTCGAGATCCAGGAATCCTTCGCGCGCAACATCATCACCGGCTTCGCGCGTATGGAAGGCCGCACCGTCGGCGTCGTCGCCAACCAGCCCTTGGTGCTGGCGGGCACGCTCGATTCCGATGCCGGGCGCAAGGCGGCGCGTTTCGTGCGCTTCTGCGACTGCTTCAACATCCCGATCGTCACCTTCGTCGATGTGCCGGGCTTCCTGCCGGGCACCGCCCAGGAATATGGCGGCCTCATCAAGCACGGCGCCAAGCTGCTTTTCGCCTATGCCGAGGCGACGGTGCCGAAGATCACCATCATCACCCGCAAGGCCTATGGCGGCGCTTATGTCGTCATGGCCTCGAAGCATATCCGCGGTGACGTGAACTATGCCTGGCCGACCGCCGAGATCGCGGTGATGGGCTCCAAGGGCGCGGCCGAGATCATCTATCGTCAAGAGCTTGGCGAGCCGGAGAAGATCAAGGCGCGGGTCAAGGAATATGAGACGCGGTTCGCCAATCCCTTTGTTTCGGCCGAGCGTGGTTTCCTCGACGAGGTGATCATGCCGCATTCGACCCGCAAGCGCGTCGCCCGCGCACTCAACATGCTGCGCCACAAGGAGCTGCAGAACCCGTGGAAGAAGCATGACAACATCCCCTTGTAAGATATGAGCGGCGATGACCTGCTGCTGAAGCTGAGCCTTGCCCTCGCCATCGGTCTCCTGATCGGCCTTGAGCGCGGCTGGAAGGACCGTGACGAGGAGGAGGGCCAGCGCACCGCGGGTCTCCGAACCTTCGCGCTCATCGCTCTCCTGGGCGGCATCTTCGGCGCCTTGACCCGCGGCGATGATTTTCTCCTTCTGGCGGCGGGCTTCGTCACCGTGAGCTCGGCCCTCGCCGCCTTCTTCTGGCGCGAGGGTGTGGCCGAGAAGGATTTCAGCGCCACCAGCCTCATCGCCGCGATGCTGGCCTTCATGCTGGGCGCCTATGCCGTGCTGGGCGATGCCCAGGTCGCGGCCGGCGCCGGTGTGGCGACCGCCGTGCTGCTCGCCACCAAGGACCAGTTGCATGGCTGGCTCGCCCGCATCACCTGGCCGGAACTCCGCGCCGGCCTGCTGCTCGCGGCGATGACCTTCATCGCGCTGCCGCTTCTGCCGCATGAGGCGATCGATCCCTATGGGGCGGTCAACCCGTATGAGCTCTGGCTCATGACCATTCTGATCGCCGCGGTGTCCTTCGCCGGCTACGCGGCGATCCGCATTGCCGGGCCTGAGCGCGGCACGGTGATGGCGGCGGGCGCCGGCGGCCTCGTCGCCTCGACCGCCGTGACGCTGACCCTCGCCCGGCTGGCGCGCGACAATCCGCATCGCGTTCGCCTCCTGGGCGGCAGCGTCGTCCTCTCCGGCGCGGTCATGCTGCTGCGCGTCCTCGTCGTCGTCGCCGTTCTCAACCGGGTCCTGGCCTGGTCGCTGGCGCCGGCTCTGGTCACCGGAGCGGCGGCAATGGCGGTCTTCGCCTTCCTGCTCATCCGCTCGTCGCCGGAGGGCAAGAAGGATGGCAAGGCCGACCTCAAGCTCAAGAACCCCTTCGACCTGATGGAAGTGCTGCGCTTCGGCCTGATCCTGACCGTCATCATGCTGCTGGCCGTGGCGGCGCGGCATTTCTTCGGCGAAGCGGGGCTCATCGGCCTCGCCGCGATTTCAGGTCTAGCCGACGTCGATGCGATCACGCTGTCGATGGCCAAGACTGCGCAGTCCGATGCGACGACAGGCCCGGCGCTGGCGATCCTCACCGCCGTCGGTGTGAACACGCTCGCCAAGACCGGTTATGCCGCTTATGTCGGCGGCGCGCGGATCGGAACGCTCACCGCCTTCGGCGCGGCGCTGGGCTTCGCGGCGGCAGCGGCCGGCTATCTTCTCATTCCCATGGCAAGGAGCCTTTGATGTCGAAGAACGATGATCCGGCTTTCTGGACCTCGGCGCGCAAGCATCTTCTGCGTTATGGCGGCAGCTTCGAGCCGCTGATCATCGAGCGCGCCAAGGGCAGCTACGTCTATGACGCCGACGGCCGTGCCATCCTCGACTTCACCTCCGGCCAGATGAGCTCCATCCTCGGCCACTCGCATCCGAAGATCGTCGCCACCGTCCAGGCGCAGATCGCCGAGCTCGATCATCTGTTCAGCGGCATGCTGTCCCGCCCGGTCGTCGCTCTGGCGGAAAGGCTGGCGAAGCTGGCGCCCGGCCTCGACAAGGTCATCCTGCTGTCGACCGGCGCCGAAGTGAACGAGGCGGCGATCCGGCTCGCCAAGCTCGTCACCGGCAAGCACGAGGTCGTCGCCTTCTCGAAGAGCTGGCATGGCATGACCGGCGCCGCGGTGTCGGCGACCTTCAGCGCCGGCCGCAAGGGCTACGGGCCGGCCGCGGTCGGATCCATGGCAATTCCGCCGCCCAATGCCTATCGCCCACGTTTCGCCCATGCCGACGGCACGCTCGACTGGCAGACGGAGCTGGATGACGCCTTCACGCTCATCGATGCCCAGTCGACCGGCAATCTCGCCGCCTTCATCGCCGAGCCGATCCTGTCGGTCGGCGGCGTGCTCGATCTGCCGCCCGGCTATCTCGCCGCCCTCAAGCGCAAATGCGAGGAGCGCGGCATGCTGCTCATCCTCGATGAGGCGCAGACCGGCGTCGGCCGCACCGGCACCATGTTCGCCTTCCAGCGCGACGGCGTGACACCCGACATCCTCACTCTGTCCAAGACGCTGGGCGCCGGCCTGCCGCTGGCGGCGATGATGACCACGGCGACAATCGAGGAAAAGGCGCATGAGCTGGGTTATCTCTTCTACACGACGCATGTGTCCGATCCGTTGACGGCGGCGGTCGGAGTGGCGGTGCTCGATGTCGTCGAGGAGGAGAAACTGGTCGATAAAGCGCACCGCTCCGGCGAACTCCTGCGTCAGGAGTTCCTGGCGCTTCAGCAGCGTTACGACTGCATCGGCGATGTGCGTGGCCGCGGCCTGCTGATGGGATTGGAGATCGTCAGCGACCGGAAGGACAAGAAACCGGCCTTCGAGCTTGGCAGCCGGATCGGCGAGGAAGCGATGCGCCGTGGCCTGAGCACCAACATCGTCAAGATGCCGACCATGGGTAGCGTCTTCCGCATCGCCCCGCCGCTCACCATTTCCGAAGGTGAGATCGCGGAAGGCGTCAGGATTTTCCGGGAGGCGATCGAAGCGTCCCTAGCGGCCAGGTGATGCTGAAGCTGAACGGCGCGAAGCGGGCATAAGGCTGGCCCGCCGCGGCGAGGCCGTCCGCCACCCATTGATTGCAGGTCCGGAGCGGGCTGTAGCGGCCTTTGGCAATGTAATAGGCTTCGAGACGGTCCTGCGCTGCCGGTGTTGTATCGCGCACAGTGGCGCGGATATGGTCGATCAAGGCCTGCCGGCCGGCGCGGTCGACGTTGAGCGTCACGCATTCGGGATCATCGGCCGGCGGATTGACGGCGATCTCCCTGAGCGCCGTGTCGTTGAGCCCGGCGAGCGCACTGAACGCGATGGCGGGCCGCACATCGGCCCAGTCCGGCGTCTCGCGGAAGAAGCGCAGATCGCCCCAGCCGAAAGCGAGATAGGCCTCGGCCGGAAGGTCGGGACGGGCGACGGCCGGGAAGAGGGCGCTCCAGTCGATGAGCGGATCGCGGCTCGGCAGCACGATGTCGGCATGGGCGAGCGACGTGCAGACATAAACGACGGGTTCGTCGCCTGCCTGCTGCGGCCGGCCGGACACTGGCAAGAGCGCGAAGCCGAGCGCGGCGATGAGATAAAGGACGATGAGGAGTAACAGGGCGGCGAGAAGGCGGGTGCCGAAGCGGAGCGCGCCGCGCATTCTCAGTCGATCTTCTCGCCGATCAGGTCATATTCCTCGGCCTCGACGATCCGCGTACGGACCATGTCGCCGGGCTTGAGGCCCGTCTCGCCGGGCAGGAACACATTGCCGTCGATCTCCGGCGCATCCCAGGGCGAACGCCCGACCGCTTCCTCGTTTTCCTCGTCGATCTCGTCGATGAGGACGTCGATCTCGCGGCCGACTTTCTTGGCGAAGATGTCGGCGCTGATCTCCTGCTGCGCCTGCATGAGGCGGTGCCAGCGCTCTTCCTTCACTTCCTCAGGGACGGGCGCGGCGAGGTCATTGGCCTTGGCGCCGGCAACTGATTCGTATTTGAAGCAGCCGACGCGCTCGAGGCGGGCTTCTTTCATCCAGTCGAGCAGGTAGGTGAAGTCCTCTTCCGTCTCGCCGGGGAAGCCGACGATGAAGCTCGAGCGGATGGCGATATCCGGCGCGATCTTGCGCCAGGACTCGAGGCGGTCGAGCACCTTCTCCTGGTTCGCCGGGCGGCGCATCGCCTTCAGCACCTTGGGGGCGGCATGCTGGAAGGGGATGTCGAGATAGGGAAGGATCTTGCCCTCCGCCATCAACGGGATGATCTCGTCGACATGCGGATAGGGATAGACGTAATGGAGCCTGACCCAGGCGTCGAACTGGCCGAGCTCCTTGACGAGGTCGGCGAACTTCGCCCGCACCTCGCGGCCGCGATATTTGCTCTCGGCGTATTTGAGGTCGAGCCCATAAGCGCTGGTGTCCTGCGAGATGACCAGCAGCTCCTTGACCCCGGCTTTGACCAGGCGCTCGGTCTCATAGAGGACTGAGGCGGCCGGGCGGCTGGCCAGGTCGCCGCGCAGCGACGGGATGATGCAGAAGGAGCACCGGTTGTTGCAGCCCTCCGAAATCTTCACATAGGCATAGTGACGTGGCGTGAGCCTCAGGCCCTGGGGCGGGATGAGGTCGAATTTGGCGTCATGCGCCGGGGGCACGGCGTCATGCACGGCGGACACGACAGCCTCGTACTGGTGCGGCCCGGTGACCGCCAGCACGGCCGGATGGGCGGCGCGGATCCTGTCGGCCTCGACCCCCATGCAGCCGGTGACGATGACGCGGCCGTTCTCGCTCACCGCCTCGCCGATGGCGGCCAGCGATTCGGCCTTGGCGGAATCGAGGAATCCACAGGTATTAACGATCACAACGTCGGCGGCGTCGTAGCCGGGCGATATGACGTAGCCCTCGGCCCTAAGCTGGGTCAGGATACGCTCGGAATCGACCAGGGCCTTGGGGCAGCCTAGGCTGACCAGGCCCACTTTGGGGATATGTCGTGCGGCAATTGTCATGTTGATGGGGTCCATAGACTAGGGCGCGGCTTGCCGCAAATGGTCTTGATGCTAGACTGGCCCTGGGCCATATGATGGGAAAGCCCAGGTTGTATTGGGGATTTAATCATGGACACACGAAACATCGTCATTGCCTTGGTGATCGGTCTGGTCGCCGGGTGGCTGGCCAGTTTCATTGTCGGCGGGTCGGGGCTCATCCGCTACCTCATCAGCGGTGTCATCGGGTCCTTCGTCGGCAGCTTCATCTTGAGCAAGGCCGGCATCAATCTGGGCATCGGCAATGAGATCGCGCGCGATATCGTGACGGCCACGATCGGCGCCATTATTGTCGTTTTGCTGGCACGCTTCATCGCCGGCTGAGGATTCACAACAGGAGGCAATCGACTATGGAACCGAATACTCTCTTGGATCTGGGTGGCGGCGTGGGCTGGATCGGCACCTTGCTGATCGGCGGCATTGCCGGCTGGATCGCCGAGAAGCTCACCAAGAGCGACATGGGCCTGATCATGAACATCGTGGTCGGCATCATCGGCGCCTATATCGGCGGCTTTCTCGCCAACGCGCTGGGCCTCAGGCTTGGCGAGATCTTCAGCGGCTGGTTCTGGGGCAATCTCCTGGTCGCCGTCGTCGGCGCCGTGATCCTGCTCGTGGTGGTGAAGATGTTCCGTGGACGGAGCGCCTGACGCAAATTGGTTACTGTTCTCGATACGCTGAAAGCCCGGCCGCGCCACCCTGAGAAGGCGCATCGGCCCGATACCCCCATCCTGCGCAAGCCGGACTGGATCAGGGTGAGGGCCCCGGGCTCGCCGGTCTATAACGAGACCAAGGCGATCGTCAGGGAAAACCGCCTCGTCACCGTGTGTGAGGAGGCGGGCTGCCCCAATATCGGTGAGTGCTGGTCGAAGAAGCACGCCACCTTCATGATCATGGGCGACACCTGCACGAGGGCCTGCGCCTTCTGCAACGTGAAGACCGGCCTGCCGGACGCGCTTGACGGCGAAGAGCCGGCCAAGGTGGCCGACGCCATCGCCCGCATGGAGCTGTCGCATGCGGTCATCACCTCGGTCGACCGCGACGACCTCGTCGATGGCGGCGCCGAGCATTTCGCACAAGTGATCCGTTCGGTGAGAGGGCTGTCGCCCAACACGACGATCGAAGTTCTCACCCCCGACTTCCTGCGCAAGAACGGCGCTCTCGAAAAGGTCGTCGAGGCACGCCCCGACGTGTTCAACCACAATCTCGAGACGGTGCCGGCGCTCTATCTGCGCATCCGTCCGGGTGCTCGCTATTTCCACTCGCTGCGGCTGCTGCAGCGCGTGAAGGAGCTCGACCCGCAGATGTTCACTAAGTCGGGCATCATGGTGGGCTTGGGCGAAACGCGCGAGCAGGTGCTACAGGTCATGGACGACATGCGCTCGGCCGATATCGATTTCATCACCATCGGCCAGTATCTGCAGCCGTCGCGCAAGCATGCCGCGATCGACCGCTTCGTCACGCCGGACGAATTCAAGTCCTATGAGACCATCGCCTATTCGAAGGGCTTCCTGATGGTGTCATCGTCTCCGCTGACGCGTTCCTCGCATCACGCCGGCGATGATTTCGCAAGGCTCCGGGCGGCACGGGCGGCGAAGCACAAGCCGGCTTAGAAATGCCCAAGTTCAACGTCACCCGCGAGATGCCTTACAAGGCCGCGGAACTGTTCGCCGTCGCCGCCGATGTCGACAGCTACAAGGACTTCCTGCCGCTGGTGGAGAGCTCGCGCACCTACGACCGGACCAAGGTCGCGGACGGCATCGAGCGCTTCAAGGGCGAATTGCGGGTGCGCTACAAGAAGCTCCATATCGACGAGACCTTCATCAGCGACGTCGTCGCCGACCGCGGCGCCCTCAAGGTCTCGTCGCGCTCCGAGGGCGGGCTCTTCGAGCATGTCGTCGCCGAATGGCGCTTCAGCGACCGCAAGGCGGGCGGATCGACGGTGGAGTTCCAGGTCGACTACAAGGCCAAGAGCCGCTCGCTGCAGTTCTTCATGTCGGGCATGTTCGATTACATGGTGCGCAAGATCAACAACGCCTTCGAGGCGCGCGCCCGTGAGCTGCATGGGGCGGCCTGATCCCAGAACAGGGGAGCAGCGGAATTTCTGCAGCGGAATTTACAGGGGAATAACAGCGGATCTGCAGGGATCAGCAGGGAATTTCCGAAAAACGGCCATAACAGCGGAATTCCTCAACTAGAAGTAGCCTTTCAGAAACGCCGTGGTTTCGTCCGAAAGCCCGACGATCTTGTTGGTGGCCTGGCGATAGAATTTGAAGTTGAGCTCGGTCTCGGGCCGCCCGTCCTTCCAATCACTGAAAGTTTTGAGCTCACGCCGGCCCAAAGGCCGTCTGGCGAGCGCGGTACGTCTGACCGCGATACTCACCCGCGGCGTCTGCCGTTCCATTCCGGGCTTGCGGGATACGGCTTTGGCAGAGGTGACGACGCCCCGCGCAATCAGGCCCTGACCGCCTTCATTCTCGCTCGCGAACAGAAATACCGTGTCGCCCTCGGCGATCTCTTTGCCGCCATACATCGTCTTTTGCCGGGGGAAGACGAAGGTCTTCTCCTGCGGATCGTGGATTTCGACCTTGATCGCGTAAGCCATGATTTTGCTCCGCATACCGTCGCGGAAGCATGATGTTTCCGAACTGTGCAACGTATCAATTCCTTTATTCGGGCTGTCGATCCAATTGACATTTTCGATTACATCGACTAAATAGCTAGACAGTCTAGCTATAAAAGGAATTGGCTGATGGCTTGGCAGTTGCAGGACGCCAAAAACCAGTTCTCGAAGGTGGTGCAGAAAGCGCAGCAGGAGGGACCGCAAGTCGTGACGTTGCGCGGCGAGCCGGCTGTCGTCGTGATTTCTGCGCGCGACTATGAAGAGATGCGGTCCAATCGGCCGACCTTGGTCGACGATCTGCTTGCCGGCCCTAATTGGGATGATGAACTCGTCGAAGCCGTCACAGACCGCGCGAAGCTCCCCAGCCGGGACGTTTCGTTCTGATGTACCTGCTCGACACCAATGTCGTTTCGGAAGCCCGCCGCGGCACGTCGCAGGTCGTGTCATGGTTGCGGTCTGTTGATCCGCTCAAGGTGCATCTCAGCGTCCTCACGCTCGGCGAGATCATGCGCGGCATCGCGTTAAAGCAAAAGGCGGACCCCCGCGCGGCGGGTCACCTCGCCGAATGGCTGCAGAAGATACGCCATGACCATGGCGATCGGATCCTGCCAATTACCGGCGAGATCGCTGTCGAATGGGGGCGGATCGCAGCGATACGACCGCGCGGCGATGTTGATGGCCTGATCGCGGCGACAGCGATCGTCCACGATCTGATCGTCGTCACACGAAACGTCACGGAATTTTCCGATACCGGCGCTACGGTAATTGATCCGTGGGGCGCTGCCTGAGAGGCCAGGCGCCCGCATTAGGCTAGTGGCGAGCGCTCACAGGACGGTAGCGTCCTTCGTCAACTTGTCGAACCTGAAGCAGACCGGCTTTTGTGCAATCATCTCGGTCCAGCTGTCGCCGTTCTTCAATTCCACACCACTCCCGTAGAATAGGAACAAGAGCCAATTCCTCTGCTCGAAGCGCGTCGCATGTCCTACCCATGTGACGGCGAGCTTATAGCAGCCCTTCTCCCAGGTGAGGGTGGGCAGCTCATCTGTACCGTCAAGCCACACAATAGTCCGACCGGCGTTTGGCTGAGTTGGCCGACCGCTCTCAACGACCTCGAGAAAGTAACCCGGAGGATCCAGCATGCTTTCGGAATAATTCCAGAGACGCAATCGATATCCGGCGGCGTCATCCGTCAATTCGCGCGTCAGGCTATATGTGGTCGGCTCAGAGGCGGGGAAACCGCAGGCCGTCAGCAGGCTGATCAATAACATTGCCAAAGGCAAGCGAAGTCGGTGTCGTGAACTCGTTTTGAGGGTCATGACTTTTACTTCTTCGGTAACGCATGTCACGCCAATCGTGTGGCGGCGCTGTCGAACTGGGCTTCAATCAGATCGAGAGCGGCTACGACCGAGCGCAGGCGCACCTCGCTGCGGTCCGCTTTCGCGAAGACGAAACGGCGATGCGCGGTCTCGCCATGGCGGAAGGCGCAGCCGAAATGTACGAGACCGACCGGCTTTTCGGCCGAGCCGCCGCCGGGGCCGGCGATACCGGTGACCGAGACCGCGATATCGGCGAGCGAGTTCCGAATCGCGCCTTCCGCCATGGCGCGGGCTGAGGCCTCGCTGACGGCACCGTGGAGCTCGATGACATTGGCGGGTACGCCGAGCAGGCTCATCTTGGCTTCGTTCGAGTAAACGACAAAGCCGCGCTCGACGACGTCGGAGGAGCCGGCGATCTCGGTGAGGAGGCCGGCGATCAGGCCGCCGGTGCAGCTTTCCGCGGTGACGAGCTTCAGTTTCCGGCTGCGCAAAGCGGCGAGCAGTTTTTCGGTGCGCGAGAGGAGAGCGGGCGCGAAGAGGCTCATCCGGGCAGCCTCACGATCACATTGGCGAAGGCGGTGATGCCTTCGCGCCGGCCGACGAAACCCAATTGTTCGGTCGTGGTCGCCTTGATGGCGATGCGGTCCTCGCCGATGCCGAGCAGGACCGAAAGCGAAGCCTTCATGGCGGCGAGATGTGGCGAGATGCGCGGCACCTCGGCCAGGATGGCGATATCGGCATTGCCGACCCTGCCGCCGCGCTGGCGCACCAGATCGACCGCCTTGGCGAGGAAGATCGAGGAGGGGGCGTCCTTCCATTGCGGATCGCTCGGCGGAAAAAACGTGCCGATGTCGCCTTCACCGATGGCGCCGAGAATGGCGTCGGTCAGCGCATGCAGCGCCGCATCGGCGTCGGAATGGCCAGCGAGCTTGTGCGTGTGCGCGATGCGCACGCCGCACAGCATGACATGATCGCCCGGCGCGAAAGGATGGATGTCGACACCCATGCCGGTGCGGATATCGGTGAGGCTGCGGTTCAAGGCGCGGTCGGCATCGGCGAGATCGCCTTGCGTCGTCATCTTGCGATTCTCAGGCTCGCCCGGTACCACCGCGACGGTCAGCCCGGCGAATTCGGCGACGGCGGCGTCATCGGTAAGCTGTGTCTGGCCGTCCTTGAAGGCCTTCTCATGTGCCGCGCAGATGGCGGCATAGGCGAAGCCTTGCGGGGTCTGCACCGCCCACAGGCCGCTGCGGTCGATGGTGCGCTCGATCGTGCCGTTGGAGGCCTTCTTCAGTGTGTCGGCGACGGCGATGCCGGGAATGGCGCTGTCATGCACCAGGAGGCCGGTGATCACCCGGTCGATCAGGTCGGGCGACAGGAAGGGCCGCGCGGCGTCATGGATGAGCACATGGGTGAGGCCGTGGCCGGCCAAGGCCTCGAGACCCAGGCGGCACGAATCCTGGCGGGTGGCGCCGCCGACGACCGGGGATTCGACGGCCAGATCGCCGGCCGCCTCTCGGAACAGATCCGACTGGCCCGGCCCGATCACCGTCTGGATGGTGGCGATGCGCGGGTGATCGAGCAAGGCCTTGAGTGTCCACCAGAGCACCGGCCTGCCGCCAATTTTTTGATATTGTTTTGGTTTCTCGCCGCCGGCCCGGCTGCCCGATCCGGCCGCTACGACCACTGCACCAATCTTCATGAAGACGCCCTCTAGAGCAAATTCCGCCAAAGTTGAAGACTTTGGCGAAGCGAATTTGCTCAAGACATTGATTTGGCGCGAATCCTCATCGGCGAAGTGGATTCCCCTTCGCCGGGATGCGCGCTAGCGGCAATTGGTCTGGGCAAGCTGTCTTGACGGGGAAGCTAGGTCCTCTAAACTGCATAAAAATCATACATCGAAAGATCGTGCCTAAAATATGAGCATCTCTGTTGGCGACATTAAATTGCGCAACCGTGTCCTCCTGGCGCCCATGTCGGGAGTCAGCGACCGGCCGTTCCGCGAGATCGCCGATCTCGGGCAAGCGGGCCTCGTGGTGACCGAGATGGTGGCGAGCCGCGAACTTGCAGAAGCGCGCCCCGATATGGTGAGGCGCACCGACCGCCCGTCGAGCGGATCGCTGTTTGCCGTCCAACTCGCCGGGCGTGAGCCGCATTGGATGTCCGAGGGCGCCCGCATCGCCCAGGATCTCGGCGCCGACATCATCGATATCAATATGGGCTGCCCGGCGCGCCAGGTGACGGGCGGTTATTCGGGCTCGGCGCTGATGCGCGATCTCGACCATGCGCTGACCTTGATCGAGGCCACGGTTCAGGCCTCGCGCGTGCCGGTGACGCTCAAGATGCGGCTCGGCTGGGACGAGCACATGATGAACGCGCCGGAGCTGGCGCGGCGCGCCGAGGCCGCCGGCGTCAAGATGATCACCGTGCATGGGCGCACCCGCTGCCAGTTCTACAAGGGCAAGGCGAACTGGACGGCGATCTCGGAGGTGAAGAAGAGCCTCAAATCCATTCCGCTCGTCGCCAATGGCGACGTGGCGACGATCGCCGATGTCCGCACTATCCTCGAAAAATCCGGCGCCGACGGTGTGATGGTCGGGCGCGGCAGCTATGGCAGGCCCTGGTGGCCGGGCGTGCTGGCGCATCAGCTCGATCCCGCGACCGGCATTCCCGAACCCGATCTCGCAAGCGAGGCCGAGCTCATGGCGCGCCATCATCAGGCGATCCTGTCGCTTTACGGCCATGAGCATGGCAACCGCATCGCGCGCAAGCATCTGGGCTGGATCATCGAGCGCAAGAGCGAGCAGGGCCTGCTGACGGCCGAGGAGGCCGCGGCCTGGCGCCGCCGCCTCACGGCCGAGACCGACAATGGAAAAGTCGCAACGGCCCTGCGTGAGCTCTATGCGTGCCTTGCCGAGACCGAGAGGAGGGCGGCGTGAATTACAGCAAGCCCGGCGAAACTCATGTCGCGCCCGATCTGGGGCTGGTGATCGACGCCTTGCCCAATCCCTTGCTGCTCCTCGACGATGCCGATCATATCCACCTCGCCAATTCCGCCGCCGAGGATTTCTTCCAGGCCGGCAAGGCGACCCTGCTCAAGACGAGATTCACCGATCTGATGCCGCTGGCGAGCCCGGCGCTCAACGCCATCGCCGATGCGCGCCAATCGGGCGGTGTCGTCAACGAATATGCGATCAGCGCCGGCACGCCGCGTTATGGCGGCGAGCGCAATGTCGACCTGCAGGCGGCGCTCATGCATGAGCAGCCGCGTTTCGTCCTGGTGATGCTGCTCGAACGTTCGATGGCGCATAAGATCGACCGCCAGCTCACCCATCGCAACGCCGCCCGCTCGGTGTCGGGCATGGCCGCAATGCTCGCCCATGAGATCAAAAATCCGCTGTCGGGCATTCGCGGCGCGGCACAACTGCTCGAGCCGACCCTATCGAGCGACGACCGGGCGCTGGCGCGCCTCATCTGCGAGGAGACCGACCGCATCCGCGATCTCGTCGACCGTATGGAAGTGTTTTCGGACGAACGTCCGCCCGAGCGTGAGCCCGTCAATATTCACGCCGTGCTGGAGCGCGTGAAAACGCTCGCCATGGCCGGCATGACGCAGTCTATACCGATCCGCGAGGAATATGACCCGTCTCTGCCGCCGGTGATGGGCAGCCGCAACCAGCTCATTCAGGTCTTCATCAATCTGGTGAAGAACGCGGTCGAGGCGATCGAGTCGAGCGGCAGCGGCGGCGAAATCCAGCTGACGACGGCCTTCCGGCCGGGCGTGCGCTTGTCGATCGCGGCCTCGGGCGAGCGGGTGACCTTGCCGCTCGAAGTCTGCGTAAAGGATACGGGTCCCGGCGTCCCGGCCGATATCAGGCCGCATCTCTTCGATCCCTTCATCACCACCAAGCCCAATGGCCGCGGCCTCGGGCTGGCGCTGGTGGCGAAGATCGTGCGCGACCATGGCGGCATCATCGAATGCGAGCCACATGACGGCGGCACCACATTCCGCGTTCTTCTGCCGATGCTCCGGCAGTCCCCGCAAGCTCAATTGGAAGAAACTAAGGCATGAAGGCCAAGACCGTATTGATCGCCGATGACGACAGCGCCATCCGCACCGTGGTGTCGCAAGCTTTGTCGCGTGCCGGCTACGCCGTGCGCTCGACCGGCACCGCCGCAGGGCTGTGGCGCTGGGTGACGGAAGGGGCGGGCGACGTCATCGTCACCGATGTGGTGCTGCCCGACGAGAACGCCTTCGACGTGCTGCCGCGCATCAAGAAGATGCGGCCGTCGCTCCCCGTGATCGTGATGAGCGCCAAGAACACCATCATGACGGCGATCGCCGCCGCCGAGCGTGGCGCTTATGACTATCTGCCGAAGCCTTTCGACCTCACGGCGCTCGTCTCGATGGTGGGGCGCGCCGCCCAGCATGAGGTGCGTCCCGTCACCCCGCCCAATGCGCCGGCCGAGAACCTGCCGATCATCGGCCGCTCGCCGATCATGCAGGAGATCTATCGCGTCATCGCCAGGCTCACCCAGACCGATCTCACCGTGATGATCGAAGGCGAGTCCGGCACCGGCAAGGAGCTGGTGGCGCGCGCCGTGCATGATTACGGCAAACGCCGGCGCGGGCCTTTCGTCGCCATCAACATGGCGGCGATCCCGCGCGAATTGATCGAGTCGGAGCTGTTCGGCCATGAGAAGGGCGCCTTCACCGGCGCCACCAGCCGCATGGCGGGGCGCTTCGAGCAGGCCGAGAGCGGCACGTTGTTCCTCGACGAGATCGGCGACATGCCCTTCGAGGCGCAGACGCGGCTCCTGCGCGTCCTGCAGCAGGGCGAATATACGACCGTCGGCGGCACCCAGCCGATCAAGACCAATGTCCGCATCATCGCCGCCACCCATCGCAACCTGCGCCGCATGATCGACCAGGGCCAGTTCCGCGAGGATCTGTTCTTCCGGCTCAATGTGGTGCCGATCCGCCTGCCGCCCTTGCGCGAGCGCAGCGACGACATTCCCGATCTGGTGCGTCACTTCCTGGCCCAGGCCGAGCGCGAAGGCCTGCCGCGCAAGATCATTCCGGCGCCCTCGGTCGAGCGTCTGCAGGCGCATCGCTGGCCGGGCAATGTGCGCGAGCTGGAGAACCTGATCCGCCGTATCGCCGCCCTTCATCCGGAAGAGACCGTCTCGCCCGAGACCATCGACCGCGAGCTCGTCTCGGCCGCTTCGTCCTCCGCCAGCTCGGAACCGGGCGACGACACCGGGGGCCTCAGCGGCTATCTCGAAAACCACCTGGCCCGCCAATTTGCCAGCTTCGGCGACGGCCTGCCGCCGCCCGGCCTCTACCACCGCGTGCTCGCCAATGTCGAACCACCGGTGATCCGGGCCGCGCTCGCCGCCACCAAGGGCAACCAGATCAAGGCGGCCGAGCTCCTGGGCGTCAACCGCAATACGCTCAGGACGAAGATCCGCGCCTATGGCATCCAGGTCGTCCGGGGGCTGTAGCTTGGCGGCGACTCCGAACTAGATGAAGGGCCTGAATGGCCGGCGCTTCTACCGCGTTTCCCTTCGCCCGTTGCGAAGCAATGGGAGAAGGAGAGCATAGGCAATCAGCCCGCATCTGCCCCTGGGGCACGTTCAAGAATGTCAGCTTTGGGCGACGAAAAGGCCGGGAACGTCCTCTTAAGATATTGAAAAACAATATATATTTTATAGTGTCGCAAATTGGCCACGATAGTTGTTGATTCCTTGCCACACTGCCAATATGCGCCCGGGGATCATGGCACAGACGGACGTTCCGAACGAACAACATCAGTCGACCCTGTCTCGCTTGCCGACCATGGCGGGGGTGCTGGTGGTATGCCTGTCGATCCTCTCCGGGCTCGCCACCTATACGATCCTGACCGGCCTGTCGCCGATCAAGCCAACGCCCGATACCATCACCTGGCTGCTCGCCGGCAACGCCGCGCTGGTGCTGATCATGATCGGCATGATCCTCTGGCAGATCTGGTCGCTGATCGTCGCCAAGAGGCGGGCAACCGCCGGCGCCGGTCTCCATATCCGCCTGGTCTCGCTGTTCAGCATCATCGCCGCACTGCCGGCCCTGATCGTCGCCGCCTTCGCCGCGGTGACCCTCAATCGTGGCCTCGATGCCTGGTTTTCCGAGCGTACCCGCTCGATCGTCGATTCCGCCGTGACCGTCGCCGAGGCCTATATGCGCGACCATGGCGAGACGGCGCGCGGGGATATCGCCTCTATCGCCGCCGACCTCAATAACCAGAAGCTTCTCTTCGACACCGATCGTCCCGATTTCGTCCGCCGCGTCGCCCGCCACGCCGCCTTGCGTGGCCTGGTCGGCGCCTTTGTCTTCGACACCAGTCTCAAGCGCATCGACGCCAACATCACGCTCAACAACAAGATCGCCTTCCGGGCGCCGCCCCAGGAGGCGATCGAGCGCGCCGACAAGGGCGAGCTCGTCGTCATGCCGCCGGGCGAGGGTGGCAATATCATCCGTGCACTGATCAAGCTGACTAACTACCCGTCCGAATACCTCTATGTCTACCGCGCCATCAATCCGTCGGTGATCGACCAGCTCGACGAGACGCGCGCCGCCAAGGCCGAATACGACCAGTTGCTCGAGCAGCGCTCCGGCGTGCAGATAACTTTCGCTTTGATGTATGCCGGCGTCTCGCTGATCTTTCTGCTCGCCGCCATCTGGCTGGGCCTGTGGTTCGCCGACCGCATCGTGGCGCCGGTGGTGAGTCTGTTGAACGCCGCCAGGCGCGTGTCGGCGGGCGATCTCGATGCCAAGGTGACCGAAATGCAGGGGCCGGGCGACTTGCAGACGCTAGCCCGCGCGTTCAACCGGATGACCTATCAGCTGAAAGAACAGCGCAACGAGCTGATGACCGCCAATCACCAGCTCGACGAGCGCCGCCGCTTCACCGAAGCGATGCTGTCGGGCGTCACCGCGGGCGTCATCGGCGTCGAGCCGGACGGCACCATCTCACTGGTCAATCCATCGGCCTTCACGCTGCTCGGCATGTCGGCGCAGGATCTCCTGAGCCGTCCGCTGGCCGATATCCTGCCGTCCTTCTCGGCGGTCTTCGAGCAGGCGGCGGCGCGTGTTTCGGGCTGGGCCGAGGGCCAGGTCAATATGCGGGTCGGCACCCAGGAGCGCAATTTCGTGGTGCGCGTCACCACCGAGACCTCCGACAGCGACGATCACGGCTATGTCGTCACTTTCGACGACATTTCCCAACTCGTCTCGGCGCAGCGTAATTCGGCCTGGGCAGACATCGCGCGGCGCATCGCGCATGAGATCAAGAATCCGCTGACACCGATCCAGCTTTCGGCCGAGCGCTTGAAGCGCAAATATGGCCGCGAGATCCAGACCGACAAGCAGGTCTTCGAGCAATGCACCGACACGATCATCCGCCAGGTCGGCGACATCGGTCGCATGGTGGACGAATTCTCGGCTTTCGCCCGCATGCCGAGCGCCAGCCTCGAAATGCAGGATCTGGTGTCGGTGGTGCGCGAGGCGACGATATTGCAACGTGTCTCGGCCGGCGAGCTCGAGATCGACGTGCGCACGCCCGACGAACGCATCAATTTCGCCTTCGACCGCCGTCTCGTCACCCAGGCGGTCACCAATCTGGTCAAGAACGCGCGCGAAGCCATCGAGACGCGCCTGCAGGACGATCCGACGATCAAGGGCAGGATCGTGGTCGAGGCCGGCGTCGATGCCCATCACGCACCTTTTATCGCGGTGACGGACAATGGCATTGGCTTGCCGAAGGAAAACCGGCATCGCTTGACGGAGCCTTATATGACCACCCGGGTCAAGGGCACCGGACTGGGCCTCGCCATCGTCAAGCGTATCATGGAGGAGCATCAGGGCAGGGTGCTGCTCGATGATGCGCCCGAGGACTTCGATGGCGGGCGCGGTGCCCGCGTCATGTTGTGTTTCATGCCGGTGCTCGCCGAAGAGCTTGCCGTGCCGGCTGAGTGAGGTGAATTAGAATGGCAGCCGATATTCTTATCGTCGACGACGAAGCGGACATCCGGGAACTCATTTCGGGCATTCTCCAGGATGAAGGTTTCGAGACGCGACTGGCGCGCAACAGCGACGCGGCGTTGGCCGCACTTGCCGACCGCCGCCCGTCACTGATCGTGCTCGACATCTGGCTGCAGGATTCCAAGCTCGACGGCCTCGACCTGCTGACCGTCATCCGCGAGCGCCATCCGGAACTCCCGGTGGTCATCATTTCGGGCCACGGCAATATCGAGACGGCGGTCTCGGCGATCAAGCGCGGCGCCTATGACTATATCGAGAAGCCGTTCAACGCCGACCGGCTGCTGCTGGTGGTCGGCCGCGCGCTGGAGGCGACGCGGCTGAGGCGCGAGAACGAGGCGCTGCGGGGCCGCGCCGGTTCCGACGTCGACGTGCTGGGATCGTCCATGGCGATCCGGCAATTGCGTCAGACGGTCAAGAAGATCGCGCCCTCCAACAGCCGCGTGATGATCACCGGGCCGATGGGCTCGGGCAAGGAATTGAGCGCCCGCATGCTGCATGACCAGTCGCAGCGCAATCACGGCCCCTTCGTGATCCTGAGCGCCGCCACCATGGCGCCGGAGCGCATGGAGGAGGAATTGTTCGGCGTGGAGGACGGCGCCGGCGGCACCCAGCGCGTTGGCGCGCTCGAGGAAGCGCATAGCGGCACGCTCTATATCGACGAGATCGCCGACATGCCGTTGGAGACCCAGGGCAAGGTGCTCCGGGTGCTGGTCGAGCAGACCTTCCAGCGGGTGGGCGGCGGCAAGAAGGTCAAGGTCGATGTGCGGATCGTCTCCTCGACCGGCCGCGACCTTTCGATGCTGATCGCCGAAGGCCGTTTCCGTGAGGATCTCTATCATCGCCTGAGCGTGGTTCCCGTCCGGGTGCCCTCGCTCGCCGAGCGCCGCGAGGATATCCCCGAGCTCATCGAATATTTCTCCAGGCTCTATTCGGTGGCGTCCGGCCAGCCGCACCGCAAGCTCGCCTCCGATGCCATCGCCATGCTGCAGACCCAGGATTGGCCGGGCAATGTGCGGCAGTTACGCAACAACGTCGAGCGGATCATGATCCTGGCGGGCGGCGAGCCGGGCAGCGAGATCACCGCCAGCATGTTGCCGTCCGAAGTCGGCGCGGCGCTGTCGCCCTCGGCTTCAGGCTTCGGTGGCGAGCACCTGCTAGCGCTGCCGTTGCGGGAGGCGCGGGAAGCCTTCGAGCGCGATTATGTGGCGGCACAGCTCTCCCGTTTCGGCGGCAATATTTCGCGCACCGCGCAATTTGTCGGCATGGAACGTTCCGCACTTCATCGTAAGATCAAATTGCTCGGTCTGGCGGTGCGCGGCGAGGGCGAGGAAATTCCCGCCGGGGTTGAGTAGGGCTTGATCCCGGCCACATTTACCCTAATAATTTACTGAGGAAGCGAAATCCTGGGCTTTTGGCCGCCGGGTACTCTTCCCCTAAACGAAAAATCAATTAAAACTTTATGCGACTGAACTGCGAATACGCAGGTTACCTCAGCCAAAGGCCGAAAGGCCCATGAACGCCCCCCGGGTCAGGTCCGCCGCATCTCCTGAAACGAGGGGCTTAGCCGGTCCGGGAGCGCATCGAGTGGCCTCCTCGATATTACGCACCGGGCCGGCGCCCTATCATCCAGACAAGACTGGAGTCTTGAGTCTGGACGCCGATTCCCGATCACGGGCTGAAGAGACTGCCGGCGAGGGGTGTCAGGTGACAACCGCCTCGCCGATCAGGTCCGCCGCATCTCCGAATAAAATCCCAGGCTGATCGGGTCCGCATCGAGTGGCCTCCTCGATCCTCGGTCCCGCCTGGTATCGGAGACTCAGAGCTGAATGTAGGTGTGCTTGATCTGCTGATATTTTTCCAGGGCGTGGAGCGACTTGTCGCGTCCGATGCCCGACTGCTTGTAGCCGCCGAAGGGCGCGGTGATGTCGCCGCCATCGGTGGCGTTGATGTTGACGGTGCCGGCGCGCAGGGCGCGGGCGACCTTATGGGCGCGGGTGATGTCGCGCGTCCACAGGCTCGCCTGCAGGCCGTAGATCGTGTCATTGGCGATCTTCACCGCTTCTTCGTCGTCCTTGAAGGTGATGGCGACGACGACAGGTCCGAAGATCTCCTCCTGGGCGATGCGCATCGAGTTCTTGACGTCGTCGAAGATGGTCGGCTCGACATAGAAGCCGCCGGTATTGCGGCGCGCCCGCTCGCCGCCGAAGGCGACCTTGGCGCCTTCCTTGCGGCCGATATCGATATAGCTGAGCACCCGGTCCATCTGGCCTTCATCGACCATCGAGCCCATTGCCGTCTTGGGGTCGAGCGGATCCTTGGGGCGCCATTTGTCGGCGTGCTTGGCGACCAGCTCGACGAACTGGTCCTTGATCTTCTCCTGCACGATGATGCGGGTCGCCGCGGTGCAGACCTGGCCGGAATTATAGAACACGCCGGCGGCGGCGGTGGCGGCCGCGTGATTGATGTCGGCGACGTCGCCGAAGATGATATTGGGCGACTTGCCGCCGGTCTCGAGCGCCACATGCTTCATGTTGCTCTCGCCCGCATAACGCAGGAAGAACTTGCCGACCTCGGTCGAGCCGGTGAAGGCGATCATGTCGACATCCATATGGCGGCCGAGCGCCTGGCCGGCGGTCTCACCGAAGCCCGGCAGGACGTTGAGCACGCCTTCGGGAAGGCCCGCCTCGGCGGCGAGCTCGGCGATGCGCAGCGCCGTCAGCGGCGACTGCTCGGCGGGCTTGAGGATGACGGAATTGCCGGTGGCGAGCGCCGGTCCGAGCTTCCACGACGCCATCAGCATCGGGAAGTTCCACGGCACCACGGCGCCCACGACGCCGATCGGCTCACGCGTGATCATCGAGATCGAATCGGGGCGCGCCGGCGCCAGCTCGTCATAGATCTTGTCGGCGGTCTCGGCATACCACTGCAGGCACTTGATCGACGAGCCGACATCGACGGGCAGCGATTGCGCGATCGGCTTGCCGACATCGAGCGTCTCGAGGAGGGCGAGCTCCTGCGCGTGCTTCTCGATGAGCGCCACCCATTTGAGCATGATGCGCTTGCGCTGCAGCGGCGCCATCTGCGACCAGGTGCCTTTCTCGAAGACGGCGCGGGCGGCTTTCACCGCGCGCTCGACATCTTCCTGGTCGCATTCGGCGACCTTGGTCAGGACCTTGCCGTCGACTGGCGAGATGCAGTCGAATGTCTTGCCTGAGGCAGCAGCGGCGAACTTGCCGGCGATGAAGGCCTGGTTGCGATACGAGACCTGCGAGATCTGGGTGCGATAATCTTCAGCGGCGGCCATGACGCATCTCCTGTGCGGATGAAGGGCGAGGGATCAGACGCAAGATATCAAAAAGGCACCGCCTCGCGGGCGGTGCCTTGCATGCAAATTCTGAATGGCAGAATTACTTGATCTTGGTCTCTTTGAACTCGACGTGCTTGCGCGCCACCGGATCGTACTTCTTGAAGGTGAACTTGTCGGTCTTGGTGCGCGAGTTCTTCTTGGTCACGTAGAAGTAACCGGTATCCGCTGTCGACTGCAGCTTGATCTTGATCACATTGCCTTTGGCCATAACATTCTCCTCGGGCGCCTTATGGCCCGGCTTCGGTTGGCGGGGGATATGGCCGATGGGCCGCCGAAAGTCAAGAAACCGCGGCTGCGCCGAATTTCAGCGCCCGGGCAAGGAGTTCGGCCCATTTGTCAGCCGCTTTCCGGTCCGGAATCAGGTCATTGCGGATCTCGAACTCGACGTGAGGGAGGTTGCGGCCCTCACCGTGGACGGGAACCGCATAGTCGTCGTCCGACACCTTGTAGGGCTCGTTGATTCCGACCGTGTATTGGGTGTTCTCGCCAAGCCATTGCGTGATCGGCGGTGCGAAATTCTTGTCCTTACGGAACATGACGCCGACCTCCCAGGGCCGGCTGCGGCCGAGGAAGACGGGCGTGAAGCTGTGAATGGTGACGAGCAAAGTGCGCCGCTTTTCTTCGAGGCGCCGGTCGAGAGCCGCTGCGACACCCTTCTGGAAGGGCCAGAAGACCGCCTCGGCGCGCCTGTGCCGCTCGGCGTCGCTCAGCCCCTGATTGCCAGGAATCACCGTCGCCTCGCTCACTTCCGGCGCGAAGGAGGCGACATGCGGCTTGCGGTTGCAGTCGCAGAAGAGTCGCGAATAACGCTGCATGAAGAGCGGGGCGTCGAGCCGGTCGGCGAGCGCCAAAGCGACGTCGCGGGCGCCGATATCCCAGGCGATATGGCGGGTGAGCTCGGTATCGGGCAGGCCCAGCGTGCCCGCGCCGCGGGGCAGAAGCCTTCCCGCATGCTCGCAGATCAGAAAGAAATCGGACCCGGCCTCGCTATTGTGGATTTCGAGCGGGGCGGGTTCGTCGGGCTGGAGAATCGGCGGCTCGGTCATCGCATCAGGCATATTGACTGTGTATCAAATAGTACAAACTCGAGGAGTAATATCAACTTGTATCCTTTGATTGACGTCCTCATTGTTTTATCGTGATTCCCGGGAGGAATGGACCGGTCGTGGACGCGGTGCTGGAAGCAGGTGGATTGACGCGGCGCTTCGGCGGCCTGGTGGCCGTCGAGAATTACACGTTGCGCCTGGCCGCCGGCGATCTGGTCGGCCTGATCGGACCCAATGGCGCCGGCAAGACGACCGCCTTCAGCCTGCTGACCGGCGTGCTCAAGCCCACGGCGGGGAGCATCACAGTCAAAGGCCGCGATCTGACCGGCCGCAAGCCGCATGTGCTGGCTGAAGCGGGTCTCGCCCGCACCTTCCAGAATATCCGTCTCTTCGCCGATCTGAGTGTGCTTGAAAATGTCATGGCCGGCGGTCATCTGCGCTACGGCGCCTCGCTTCTGGCGACGCTCGGCCTGACACAAGCCTTCTGGACGAGCGAGAGCCGCATCACTGAGGCGGCCCGCGCCATCATCGCGCGCCTCGGCCTTGGCGAGTTCACCGACCGCCGCGCCGGCGATCTCTCTTACGGCGATCAGCGCCGGGTCGAGATCGCCCGCGCGCTCGCCACCGAGCCCGTGGCGCTGCTGCTCGACGAGCCGGCGGCCGGGCTCAACCCGGCGGAAACGAAAACGCTCACCACGCTCGTCCGCAAGATCAATGACGAGCTCGGCATTGCCGTGCTGGTGGTCGAACATGACATGCGCCTCATCATGGATCTGTGCCGGCGCGTCCAGGTGCTCAACCGCGGCCGGCTGGTGGCGGAAGGAACGCCGGAGAAGGTGCAGGCCGACCCCGCCGTGATCGAAGCCTATCTCGGCACCCGGCGGCAGAGGGCCGGCCATGCTTGAGGTCGAAGGGCTCAATGTCTGGCGCGGCGCCACCCATGTGCTGAAGGATGTCTCCTTCACGGTCGCGGCGGGCGAGCTCGCGGCCCTCATCGGCGCCAATGGCGCCGGCAAGTCGACGACCTTGCTCACCCTTTCAGGACTGCTGCGCGCCCGCTCCGGCAGTGCACGTTTCGGGACGCTCGATCTCACGCACGCCAAGCCCGAGCGGATCGTCAAAGCGGGGCTCATCCATTGTCCGGAAGGCCGGCAGATCTTCCAGTCGCTGACCGTCGCCGAGAATCTGGCGATGGGCGCTTATGTCCGTGGCGGCCGCATCGCGCCCGAGACGATGGCCGAGATCCACACGCTGTTCCCGATCCTGAAGGAGCGCGAGGGCGTTGCCGCCGGCACGCTGTCGGGCGGGGAGCAGATGATGCTGGCCATGGCGCGGGCGCTGATCGCCTCGCCCAAGCTGCTGCTGCTCGACGAACCTTCGCTGGGCCTCGCGCCCAAGGCCGTCGAAACCATCTTCGACGTCATCGAGGCCTTGAAGAAACGCGGCATCCCGATCCTGCTCATCGAGCAGAATGCCGCGATGGCGCTCGACATCGCCGACCGTGCCTATGTGATGGAGCAGGGGCGTATTGCGCTTTCCGGCACCGGCCGTGAGCTTGCCGGCAATGACCGCGTGCGCCAGTTCTATCTGGGAGCGACGTGATGACCCAGTATCTGTTCCAGCAACTCGTCAACGGCCTGGCGCTCGGCAGCCTTTATGCCCTGGTGGCGATCGGCTTCTCGATGATCTACGGCATCGTGCGGCTCATCAATTTCGCCCATGGAGATCTGGTGATGATCGGCGCCTTTACGAGCCTCGCCATGGTGGTGGGCGGCGTGCCCTGGCCGCTGATCCTTCTGTTCGTCCTGGTCGTCGGCGCGATGGCGGGCGTCACCATCGGGGCGGTGATCTTCCGGCCGCTGCTCGGCGCGCCGCAGGTGACGGGATTCATCGCGACGCTCGCCGTCTCGATCGTCATCCAGAACAGCGCCTTGATGATCCTCACCGGACAGCCCCGCAATTTCCTGTTTCCCGCGGTGATGCGCGAGCGCGTGACCTTCGGCACGGTCCAGGCCTCGGTGACCGATCTCCTGATCATCGGCCTGACGCTCGTGCTGATCGCCGGCCTGTTCTTCGTCGTCTACCGCACCAGGCTCGGTGTCGCGATGCGCGCGACGGCCGAGAATCTCACCGCGGCGCGCTTGATGGGCGTCGCCGTCCACCGCACCATTCTCGCCGCCTTCGCCATCGGCAGCGCGCTCGCCGCCACTGCAGGCCTGTTGTGGGGCGGCAAGTTCGGCCAGATCGATCCGCTGCTCGGCTTCGTGCCGGGACTCAAGGCGTTCGTCGCCTGCGTCATCGGCGGCGTCGGCTCGATCGGCGGCGCCATGCTGGGCGGCTATATCTTAGGCCTTGCCGAAGTGCTGTTCGTCGGCCTCCTGCCGCAGGAGTTCTCGGGCTATCGCGACAGCTTCGTCTTCGGGCTTTTGATCGTCATCCTTCTGCTCAAACCGTCAGGGCTGTTCGTGCGCCATGTCGAAGAACGCGCTTGAGGCCCTGATCGCGCCGCTGGCGGTCGTCCTCGCGGCGGCCGCGCTGCTGTGGCTCGTGCTGCTGGGCGCCAGTGATTATCTGGTGACGCTGATCGCCATCGTGCTCCTCAATGCGGCGCTGGCCGTGTCGCTCACCCTCACCAACGGCTTCACCGGGCTCTTTTCGCTCGGCCACCCGGCCTTCATGACCATCGGCGCCTATGTCGCGGCGATCCTCACTTTTTCGGCGCGCCGCAAGCCCTCGATGCTGCCCGATCTGCCGGCCTTCATCGCCGGGCTCGAACTGCCGCTGCTGCCGGCGGTGGCGGCGGCCGGGATCGTCGGCGCTCTCGTCGCCATCGTGGTCGGCTTTCCGGTCCTGCGGTTGCGCGGCCATTATCTGGCGGTGGCGACCTTGGGGCTCATCGTCATCGTGCAGAATCTGGCGCTCAACTGGGACGGGATCACACGCGGCGGGGCGGGGCTCGCCGGCATCCCCAGGCTCGCTTCGGTCTGGTGGGCCTTCGGGCTTCTGGTGCTGGTCGTGGCCGTCGCCTGGCGGATCAAATTCTCCTCGCTCGGGCGCGCCATGCTCGCGACGCGCGAGAATGAGCTCGCCGCCGAATGCACCGGCATCGATACGGTGAAGATGCGCCTCACCGCCTTCGTGATCGGCGCCTGCTTCGCCGCCATGGCGGGAGCACTCTTCGCCCATCTCATCTCCGTGGTGACGCCGAAATCCTATTCGGTGCTGCTCGCCTTCAATCTCGTCGTGATGGTGGTGATCGGCGGTGCCGGGAGCATCATGGGCGCCGTGGTCGCGGCCGCCGCCATCACCGGTCTGTCGGAGATGTTGCGCCCGGCCGAGGAGTCGCTCGGGCTCTATGGTTTCAGTCAGGTGGTGGTGGCCTTGAGCCTCATTCTCGTGCTTTTCTTCAGGCCGCAGGGCCTGTTCGGCAATCGCGAGCCGGATTTCGTCCGGCGTCTGTTCAGCGGGAGACTTTTCAAATGACCGGTCCGCGCGCGCGCGACATCTATGCCAGCCGTATATTGCCTCTGCATCGTGAGCGCCTGGCGCTGCTCGTCATCGACGCGCAGAACTGGGTGATGGATGAGGCGAAGCGCCAGAAGCGGCCCGAGTTCTATGCCGACGCCAAGGGTTTCGTGATCCCCAACATGGCCCGGCTCATCGAGGTGTCGCGTTCCCATGGCGTCGAGGTCATCTATACGGTGATGGAGAACCTGACCGCCGACGGCCGCGACCGTGGCCTCGATTACAAGCTGTCGAATTTCTTCATCGCCAAGGGCTCGTGGGACGCCAGGGTGATCGATCAGCTGAAACCCGGGCCCGACGAGATCGTCATCCCGAAAACCTCGTCGAGCCTCTTCAACTCGACCAATTTCGAATATCTCCTGCGCAATATCGGTATCGACACGATCGCCGTCACCGGCTTCCTCACCGATCAATGCGTTGACCATACGATCCGCGACGGCGCCGATCGCGGTTTTCATATGATCTCGATCGCCGACGCCTGCGCCACCGACACAAGGGCGCGTCACCAGGCGGCGCTCAATGCCTTCAAGGGCTATTGCCGCAACGAGACGACGGCCTCGCTGATCAGCGCCATGGATAAGGCGTTTCAGTAGGCGCGGCGGTATTTCTCGCACTGCTCGGTGGAGGAGAGCTTCGCCATCATTTCGACCTCGAAACGTTTGGCCGCCAGATAGGCCGACTTGAGATCGGGTCCGATGATCTCGCCAAGATCGGTTTCGGCCTCGAAGAGGTCGAGTGCCGCGCCGAGCGATTGCGGCAGACGGACGATATCGAGCGCCTGCAACTGGGCATCACTCAGATTCTGCGGCGCGCCTTCGCAGACCTTCGGCATAGCGAGCTTCTTATCCAGGCCGTAAAGGCCGGCGGCGAGGATGATGCCGAGCAGCAGATAGGGGCTGGCGGCGGCATCCGCCGCGCGGAACTCGAAGTGAAACTGCTTGGCGATTTGCGCCGGATCGGTGGTGAAGACCGGGCAGATGCGCACGCCCGCCTCGCGGTCGCGGAAGCCGAGATTATTATAGGCGGCGCTCCAGCGATTTGGGGTGAGGCGCAAATAGGAGATCGAGGCGGCCGCTGTCATCGCGGTGATCGCCGGCAATTTGGCGAGCATGCCGGCGACGAAGCTGCCGGCGGTCGGCGCAATGCCCTGCGGGTGCTGCGGATCGTGATTGACCGAGGCGCCGGTCCTGGCGTCGATCAGGCTGAAATGCACATGCACGCCATTGCCGACCGCATCGGGCCTGAGGATGGGCGTGAAGCTGACCCGGCTGCCCATCCGGCCGGCGACGGCGCGGGCGATTTCGCGCACCGCCACGGCCTGGTCCGCCGCGGTGACGCCGATGGCGGGGCCGACCGTCACTTCATATTGCATCGGTCCGTATTCCGGCATGAAGGTATCGAGCTCGAGGCCGGCCGCCTTCAGGGCACCGAGATAGGTCTCGGCGAAGAGATTCTGGCGCCGGAAGGCATCGAGCGCGTAGCTCGCATTGGGCCGTTCCTCGACCGCCTCATAGACGAATTCATGCTCGAAGGCGGCTTTCACCTTGAGGCCATGGCGCGCCTCGAGGGCGGCGAGCACGCGTTTGAGGAAGCCGCGCGGACACACGACCCAGGGCGTGCCGTCCAGGTGGCAGAGATCGCCCATGATGAAATGCTCGGCCGCCTGGTCGGGACCGAAATCGACGCGCAGGCGGGTGGCGGGATCGGGCTTGATCACCAGGTCGCCGAACGGGCCCCAGGGGCTGGGCGCGATCGGGCCATGGGCGGAGATCAGGATGTTGGTCGGCGTCCAGCCGATGCCTTTGACGAGGCGGGCTTCCAGGTCGGAGGCCGGAAAGCCCTTGCCCCGGACCTGGCCGGCGATGTCGCTGGTGCACAGCATGACGACTTCTTCACGCATCATTTCATCCGTCCCCTCAATTTTCTATTTCGGTGGTGCGAAGGGCTGGCGCAGCTCTTCCAGCAGTTCGACCCTGGCCTTGCCGGCTTCACCCATGTGATCGGCGACGGCGCCGATCAAGGCATCGGTGAGGATCATGCCGGGACCCAGCACATCGAAGATCGACGGCGCTACCACCGGGAAGCCCAGGACATAAGTGGCGACACGCGCCGCCGGCGACTGCCAGATATCGGTCATCAGCACCACGGTGGCGCCACGCTTGGCGGCCGAGCGGGTGAATTCGATCACATCCTGCTGGTAGCGGCGGACATCGAAAGCGACGAGCACGCTGCTCTTGCCCATATCGAGGAGATGCTGCGGCCAGCGCTGCGTCTGGCCGCTGACCATGTAGATGCGCCCGCGAATGGCCGAGAGGAGGTCGGCGAAATAGGCGCCGAGATGGGAGGAGTAGCGCCCGCCCAGCACGTGGATGTCGCGCTTGGGGTCGCCCAGCAGCGCCACCACCTTGTCGAACTCGCTCGCCGGCACATGCTCGTGCATCGCCTGGAGATGCGCCGTCATCGCGTCCAGGAAGCGGTTGAGGAAAGCGCTCTTGGGCGCCGCAACCTTGTCCTGGTCCTGGCGCTGTCCGAAGCGGACGAGGGGGGATTGCAGCGTCTCTTCCAGATGCTGGCGCAACGCCGCCTGGAAGTCGGAATAGACCGGGAAACCCAGCCGCTTGACGAGCCTCAGCACGGTCGCGGTGCTCACCCCGCTGCTTTCGGCGAATTCGGCGACCGTCTTCAGGCCGGCCATGGGGTAATTGGCCATGAGGTGGCGCGCGACTCGGGCCTCGCGGCCACTCAGTTGCGGCAGCTCATGGCGCAGTCTTTCCAGGACGGGCATCTGTTCCGGTTGGGTCATGGCCAGCCTCCGATATGTATTAAATCAAACAATTCAAGCCCTGGTAAGAAAAATGTACGGTTCTGTTGACGATCATCGGGATCAGAGTCATTCTCGGTAAATACAAAGTGCGAGCGTTTCCGCCGCCAAAGCCTGCAGACTCTGGCGGGGAATGTTCGACCAGGGAGGAAACGATGAAAAGAATAATCGCCATCTGCGTCGCCTCGGCCCTGATGATGGGCAGCGCCCTGGCTCAGGACGCGATCAAGATCGGCGCGCTCTACAATCTCACCGGCGGCATGTCCTCGCTCGACGGGCCCTCGCTCAAGGGCGCCCAGCTCGCCGTGAAGCAGATCAATGCCGGGGGCGGGCTTCTCGGCAAGCAGATCGAGCTGATCGCGCCCGACGGCAAGACCGACCAGCAGGAGACCGCCAAGGCGGCCCAGCGTGTCCTGTCGGAAGGCGTCATCGCCGGCATTGGGCAATCGGATACCACCTTCGTCATGGCCGGCGCCCCCTTGTTCCAGGAGAAGGGCATTCCCTTCGTCACCTCGGGCGCCACCCATCCGGAGCTGCCGCAATGGGTCGGCAACTTCATGTTCATGACACCCTTCGGCGACGACGACCAGTCTTTCGCCATCGCCGACTACACCTTCGACAAGCTGAAAGTGAAGCGCGTCGCGGTGTGGACCGACAATTCCATGGACTTTACCAAGGCCTTGAGCAAGTTCTTCATCCAGCGCTTCAAGGAGCGTGGCGGCGAGATCGTGGGCGAGGACGCCTTCATGATGGGCGATACGAATTTCTCGGCCCAGATCGCGAGGTTAGCCGCACTTGATCCGAAACCGGATGCGGTCTTCATCTCGGCCATTCCCTCCGAAGCGGGCCTGTCGGTGAAGCAGATCCGCGAGCAGGGCATCAAGATCCCGATCGTCTCGGGCGACGGCTTCGACACCGAGCTGGTGGCGAGTGTGCCGGGTCCTGAGCTGGCCAATGACGTCTATTTCTCCACCCACACCTATCGCGGCGACGACCGGCCGGAAGTGACCAAGTTCATCGCCGACTACAAGGCCGAATATGGCATCGATCCGGAGAACGCCTTCGCGCCGCTGGGCTATGACGCGCTCATGCTCGTCGCCGATGCGGTCAAGCGGGCCAATTCGGCGGAACCCGCCAAGATCCGCGATGCCCTGGCCGAAACAAAGGGCTTCAAGGCGGTAACCGGCGAGATCAGCTACACGCGGCCCTCGATGGTGCCGCCCAAGCCGGTGGCCATCGTGTCGGTCAAAGGCGGAAAATATGCCGTAGAGGAAATCTGGAAGCCAAAAGCTCAATAAGGTTGCGAGGCGCGGATCCGGGGCTCGAACCGTCCCCGCAAGAGAGCCCCGACCCGGGAAACCGGGCCGGGGCTTGCTTTTGCGACAAGTTGCGCCTAAAAGCCCGCAATCCCGACCCATATTAAGGATTGTACGAGCCACATGGCGCGCGTCACTGTAGAAGATTGCATCGACAAGCTCCCCAACCGGTTTGAGCTGGTCCTCCTGTCCGCCCACCGTGCGCGGATGATTTCGCAAGGTGCTCCGTTGTCGGTCGACCGCGACAACGACAAGAATCCGGTCGTCGCTCTGCGCGAGATCGCCGACGAAATGGTCAACACCGACGACCTGCGCGAAGAGTATATCCACGCCATGCAGAAGCATGTCGAAGTCGACGAGCCGGAGCAGAGCGAAGTGCCGCTCATCCAGCAGTCGGGCGACATGTCGGTCATCAACGACCAGCCCGAGCCCGACCAGGCCGACCTGGAGCGCATGACCGAGGAAGAGCTGCTGCGTGGCCTCGAAGGCCTGCCGCCGGCCGAAAGCCCGGGCAGCCAGCGCAACGGCTACTGATCAGGACCGCTCCACGCCTTCAACGCATCGAGCTTCTTCTGGCGCTGCTCTTCGGGCGGCGTCTTGAAGTCGTGCGCGTAGGGTGCCGATTCCCATGAGCCATAGGTCGGGTTGGGAATGGCGATCCAATCCTTGCCCCAATGCTGGGCATTATCGGCGAAGGCCTTCTGGCGCTCCTCGATCGAGCCCTTATACGCATCGGTGAAGTCGCCGAAATTGTCGCCGACCAGAAGCAGGATGCGA
This sequence comes from Taklimakanibacter albus, assembly GCF_016595235.1. Taxonomy (GTDB): domain Bacteria; phylum Pseudomonadota; class Alphaproteobacteria; order Rhizobiales; family Aestuariivirgaceae; genus Taklimakanibacter; species Taklimakanibacter albus. Next base: position 972,326 of record NZ_JAENHL010000006.1, read on the forward strand.
TAATCCTTGGCGATGAAGGCGCGCCTGGTGCTCTTGGCCGAGCCCCAGTCCGGCATTTCCTTGGCGGTGAGCAGCGTGTCGACATTGTCGCCCATCGGGAAACCGAGCGCCTTCAGCCTTTCGGCGGTGGCCGGCTCCTCTTCCTTGGTGCGGTTGGTGACATAGAACACCTTGGCGCCTTTCGACGCCGCATATTGGGTGAAGTCGACGGCGCCGGGAATGGCGGTGTCGATCTTGGCGTTCACATAGGACGTCCAGGTCTTCGGATTGAAGGACGTGCCCGACTTCACATTCCAGGCCTGGTATTGCGAGGTGTTGAGCACGGTGTCGTCGACATCGAGCACCACCGCCGGCGGCTTGCTGGCGAAATCACCGGTCTGCACCGAAGGATCGGCCGTGGCGCCTTTGTTGGCGAGCGCTTCGTCGAAGCGCAGTTTCGCCAGCACATAGGCCTGGGTCATCACCGCCTGGGCCTCGACCGCCGACTGATCCCACAGGACCGCATTGAGATTGTCATTGGCGGCCGGGCCTGAGCTCTCCTCAGGGACCACGACGTCCGAGGCCAGTACGGCGCCGGCGCCGAGCCCCAGGGCGACAAGAGCGAGAGACGGGAACGCGTATTTCATCGGATCCTCCTCAGCCAGAGATGCGCATGTGAACTGTATCGCGCATCCCGGCGAAGTGGAATCACTTCGCCGAAAAGGATTCGCGCCAAATTTATATGTTGGAGCAAATCCTTATCGCCAAAGTCTTCAACTTTGGCGGGATTTGCTCGCTGGCATGCCGCGGACAATTGGCGAAGGCCTCGCTTTAAGCTTTTTTTCCGCTACTATTGCCGTGGGTTAGCTATTTTGAAGAGATTGGTCAGTCAGGCGCGATGATGCGGCAGTTTGAGTTGGTTGAGCGGGTCATGTCCTACGACAAGGGCGCTGACGAGGACCTGCTCAACCGTGCTTATGTTTATGCGATGAAGGCCCATGGCGGCCAGAAGCGGGCCTCGGGCGAGGCCTATTTCAACCATCCGCTCGAGGTCGCGGCGATTCTCGCCGAAATGAAGCTCGACGGCGCCACTATAGCTGCCGCTCTCCTTCACGATGTGGTTGAAGACACCGAGGCAACCCAGGCGCAGATCGAGGAGAAATTCGGCCACGAGATCGCCTCGCTCGTCGACGGCCTGACCAAGATCAAACGCCTCGATCTGGTCACCAAGGAAGCCACCCAGGCCGAGAATCTGCGCAAGCTGCTGCTCGCCATGGCCAAGGACGTGCGCGTCCTCCTGGTGAAGCTCGCCGACCGCCTGCACAATATGCGCACCTTGGGGCACATGGCGGCCGACAAGAAGATCCGCATCGCCCAGGAGACCATGGACATCTATGCGCCGCTCGCCGGGCGCATGGGCATGCAGAATGTCCGCGAGGAACTCGAGGACATCGCCTTCCGGGTGCTCAATCCGGATGCCTTCGCTACGGTGAAAAAACGCCTTGACCGCCTGCATGAGGAAAGCGGCAGCCTGCTGGTCGAGATCGAGAAGGAGCTGAAGGCTGAGCTCGCCGCCAATGGCATCGAGGCCAAGGTGACGGGGCGCGAGAAGCGGCCCTATTCGATCTGGCGCAAGATGGAGAGGAAGAGCCTGTCGCTGGGCCAGCTCTCCGACATTTTCGGCTTCCGCGTCATCGTGGCGGGCGTCGATGAATGCTACCGGGCGCTGGGCGTCGCGCACCGCACCTGGCGCGCCGTGCCCGGGCGCTTCAAGGACTATATCTCGACGCCCAAGCAGAACGACTATCAGTCGCTCCACACCACCGTCATCGGTCCGCATCACCGCCGCGTCGAGATGCAGATCCGCACCCGCGAGATGAACGAGATCGCCGAACGCGGCGTCGCGGCACATGCCCTCTACAAGGACGTGCGGCGGGTCGAGGATGCAGTCAACGGCGTGCGCGTTCCATCAGCCGAATCCAACGCCTATCGCTGGCTGAGACATCTGGTCGAGATGCTGTCGGAAGGCGAAAGCCCGCGCGAATTCCTCGAGCATACGCGCCTCGAGCTGTTCCAGGACCAGGTCTTCTGTTTCACGCCCAAGGGCCAGCTCATCGCGCTGCCGCGGGGCGCCACCCCCATCGACTTCGCCTATGCGGTCCATACGAGCGTCGGCGACAGCTGTGTCGGCTGCCGCATCAACGGCCGCCATGCGCCGCTCGTCACCCAGCTCGACAATGGCGACGAGGTCGAGATCATCCGCTCCGAGGCGCAGGTGCCGCCGGCCGCCTGGGAGGGCCTCGCCGTCACCGGCAAGGCGCGCGCCGCCATCCGCCGCGCCACCCGGCTCGCGACACGGCGGCAATATGCCGGCCTCGGCCAGGAAATCGTCGAGCGCCTCCTCGACAAAGTGGGCAAGCCCTATGTGAAGCAGGACGTCGCCGCCGCCATCGCCCGCACCGGCCACAAGAACCTGGAAGACGCGCTCTCCGCGGTCGGCCGCGGCGAGCTCGCCGCCGCCGATATCCTGAAGGCCATGGGGCTGGTGGTCGAGGCGCCGACGCCGCAGCGCAAGAAGCCGGCGACGCGCCATGGCGAGGCGGAATCGGGCATTCCGATCCGCGGCGCCGGGCGCGACCAGGCCCTGAAATTCTCGCTCGCCACCGGCGCCGTCCCGGGCGAGCGTATCGTCGGCATCCGCATGCCGGGCGAGGGGATCGTCATCCATCCGATCTTCGCCCGGGCCCTCGAATCCTATGACAGCGAGCCCAGCCGCTGGATCGATCTCACCTGGGACACGACCACGGACGGCCAGCGTTTCCCGGCCCGCATCCTGGTGAAGGTCCATAATGAGGTGGGCGCGCTCGCCCAGGTGACGCAGGTCATCGGCGATTCGGGCGCCAATATCGACGAATTGCAGATGGTGACCCAGGTCGGGGCGCGTGATTTCTTTGATCTCGACATCCTGATCGAAGTACATGACCTGAAACATCTCAACCAAATCATGCGCGACCTCTCGCTCAAACCCCTGGTGAGCTCGGTCGACCGCGCCGAAGGATAGGAAGGATCGATGACCAAAGACGAGGTTCTGGCGGAGTTCAAGGCGGCGGGCGCATTGCTCGAGGGCCATTTCATCCTGTCTTCCGGCCTGCGCAGCCCGAATTATCTGCAATGCGCGCGGGTGCTGATGGACCCCAGGCGCGCCGAGCGGCTCTGCGCGGTGCTCGCCCGCCAGGTAAAGGCGCGTATCGGCGACAAGATCGACCTCGTCGCGTCGCCCGCCATGGGCGGCGTCATCGTCGGCTACGAAATGGCGCGCCAGCTCGGCGTCGAGTCGGTCTTCTTCGAACGCGTCGACGGCAAGCTTGTGCTCAGGCGCGGTTTCACCATCCCCAAGGGCGCCCGCGTGGTGATGGTCGAGGACATCGTGACCACCGGGCTTTCGTCGCGCGAATGCATCGCCGGAATCAATGAGGAGGGCGGCGTCACGGTGGGGGCCGCCTGTCTCATCGACCGCTCCAACGGCAAGGCCGATCTGGGCGTGCCGCTCGAGGCGCTGACGCGGCTTGACATCCCGACCTATCCGGCCGACGGGCTGCCGCCCGAGCTCGCCGCCATTCCGGCGATCAAGCCGGGGAGCCGGGGCCTCAAATGATCATCGGCCTCGGCAACGACCTGATCGACATCCGGCGCATCGAGAAGACGCTCGCGCGTTACGGCGAGCGGTTCACCAACCGGGTCTTCACCGAGATCGAGCGCCGGAAGTCCGACCGGCGGGCCGAGCGCGCCGCCTCCTATGCCAAGCGTTATGCCGCTAAGGAGGCCTGCTCCAAGGCGCTCGGCACCGGTTTCAATCAAGGGGTGTTCTGGCGCGATCTGGGGGTGGTGAACGAGCCCTCCGGCAAGCCCACCATGGTGCTGACCGGGGGCGCCGGCAAGCGCCTCGCCGATTTGACGCCGAAAGGTCATCGGCCCTATATCCATCTCACTATTACGGACGAATTTCCCTACGCTCAGGCATTCGTGATCATCGAGGCGCTTCCCTTGACGGAAAATGCCGGAATGTAATCTTTCCTACCGTTGAAACGGTCATATATGCGTACTATAGGGCTGAATCGGGCTCGTCCGAACTGGCATGGATACTGTGAAACATACGAAAGATCATAATATGGCGGCAGCGGCGCACGAGCCCCGCAAGAAGTCGGATGACGGTTTCTGGGATACGATCAAGGTCATCATCCAGGCCCTGCTGATCGCTTTCGCCGTCCGCATGTTCCTGTATCAGCCGTTCAACATCCCGTCCGCTTCCATGTATCCGACGCTGAAGGTCGGCGATTATCTGTTCGTCTCCAAATTGTCCTATGGCTACAGCAAGTATTCCTTCAATTTCGGCTTGAATCTGTTCGGCACCGAGCTGTTCAAATTCGGCCCGATTCCGGTCGAGGGCCGCTTCGTGTTTCCCGCCGAGCCCAAGCGCGGCGACGTCGCGGTGTTCAAGCTGCCGCGCGACAACGAGACGGACTACATCAAGCGGGTGATCGGCCTGCCGGGCGATCGCGTTCAGGTGCGCGAGGGCGTCGTCTATATCAACGACCAGCAGGTGCCGCGCCAGCGCATCGCCGACTTCGTCGACCAGAGCGGCGAGGGCGGCGGCTCGCCGGTGCCGCAATATGTCGAGACGCTGCCCAATGGGGTCAGCTACAACGTGCTCGACCGCACCCCCAATGGCGCCGCCGACAACACCGAAGTCTATACGGTGCCCGCCAATCACTATTTCATGATGGGCGACAACCGCGACAACTCACTCGACAGCCGCTATGCCCAGAACGCGGCGGGTGGTGGCGTGGGATATGTGCCATACGAGAATTTCGTCGGCCGCGCCGACATCATCTTCTTCTCGATCGAGCCCGATGCCGCCTTCTGGCAGGTGTGGAAATGGCCGACATCGATACGTTGGCTGCGTTTCTTCAATCTTGTGAATTGAGGCCGTGACCAACAGCGACCGGACGCGTTTTACCGATCAGGAATTCCAGGCGATAGCGGCGCTTCTCGGCTACACGTTCCGCAACCGCGATCTCCTCAAGGCGGCGCTCACCCATGGCAGCGGGCGCAAAGGCAAGACCAACACGACCTATCAGCGCCTCGAATTTTTGGGCGACCGCGTGCTGGGCCTGGTCATCGCCGAAGAGCTCTATGTGCGCAATCCGCGCAAGGCGGAAGGGGCGCTCGCCCAGAATTTCAGCGTCCTGGTGCGTGCCGAGGCCTGCGCCGACGCTGCCCGCGATCTCGGCATCTCCGAGCATATCCGCGTCGGCCAGAAGGAGAAGGCGCAGGGCATGGCGACCCAGACGGTGATCCTCGGCGATGTGATGGAATCGATCCTCGGCGCCATGTATCTCGATGGTGGGCTCGAGCCGGCGCGCGCCTTGATCATGCGCCTGTGGGACGAGCGGCTGTCGAGCCGCAGCAAACTCGTCAAGGACGCCAAGAGCTTCCTGCAGGAATGGGCCCTGGCGCAGGGCAAGGCCATTCCGGCCTATCGCATCGTGTCGCGCGACGGACCCGATCATTCGCCCAATTTCACCATTGCCGTAACCGTGGAAGGTTTCCTCGAGGAGATTGCCAGCGCGCCGTCGAAGCGCAATGGCGAGCAGCTCGCCGCCGAAGCCTTCCTGCGCCGGGAAAAGATCAGAAAGTGACAGAGACAGTAACCGAAACACGCTGCGGCTTCTGCGCCATCATCGGCGCTCCCAATGCCGGCAAGTCGACGCTGGTGAATGCGCTCGCCGGCGTCAAGATATCGATCGTGTCGCACAAGGTGCAGACGACGCGCTCACGGCTGCGCGCCATCGTCATCGCCGGCCAGAGCCAGATCATCTTCGTCGACACGCCCGGCATCTTCAAGCCGAAGCGCACGCTCGATGAGGCGATGGTCGAAGGCGCCTGGGCGGGGGCGAGCGAGGCCGACGCGATCGTCCTCCTCACCGATGTCCGCAAGGGCCTCAATGACGAGGTGCTGGCGATCATCGATGGGCTCAAGAAGAACGGCAGGCAGGCCTTCCTGGCGCTCAACAAGATCGACCTGGTCAAGGCCGAGACGCTGCTCGATCTGGCGCAGAAATTCAACGAGGCCTTCGCTTTCCGCGAGACCTTCATGATCAGCGCGCTCAACAAGAGCGGTATCGGCAAGCTGAAAGATCGGATCGCCGGGCTGATGCCGCAAGGTCCCTGGCTCTATGCCGAGGATCAGATCGCCGACGTACCGCTGCGCTTCCTCGCCGCCGAGACGACGCGCGAGAAGCTCTATGAGCGCCTGCATGAGGAATTGCCTTATGCCTCGACCGTCGAGACGGAGACCTGGGAGGAGCGCAAGGACGGCTCGGTGCGCATCGACCAGGTGATCTATGTCGAGCGCGACAGCCAGAAGAAGATCGTGCTCGGCAAGAACGGCCAGACCATCAAGGCGCTGGGGCAGGCGGCCCGCCTCGAGCTCGAAAAGGCGTTCGAGCGGCGCGTGCACCTGTTCCTGTTCGTCAAGGTGCGCGAGAACTGGGCCAAGGATCCCGAACGCCTGCGCATGATGGGATTGCTGGATTGACGTTATGATCGGCACTCTCCCAGTATCCTCACGCTGAGGTGCTTCGCCGAAGGCGAAGCCTCGAAGCGTCCATCAGGATAGAGCGAGGATGCTGCAACAGACCCTTCGAGGCTCGCTTCGCTCGCACCTCAGGGTGAGGGTAGCTACGCATGGAATGGAAAGACGAAGGCATAATCCTCGCGGTGAAGCGCCATGGTGAATCGAGCGCCATCTGCGAGGTTCTGACCGCGACGCGCGGGCGCGCACTGGGCCTGGTGCGCGGTGGCCGCTCGCGCCAGATGCGTCCCGTTCTGCAGCCCGGCAATATCGTATCGGCGACCTGGCGCGCCAGGCTCGAGGAACATCTCGGCAATTTCACGCTCGAGCCGCTGGAGCTGAAAGCCGGCATGCTGATGGGCGAGGCGATGCGGCTCGCCGCTCTGACGACGCTTACCGCCGAAGCGCAATTGCTGCCCGAACGCGAGCCGCATCCGCGTATCTATGACGCGACCCGTGTCGTGCTCGACGCGCTGGAGGACGAGGGCACCTGGCCGGCGCTCCTGGTGCGCTGGGAAATGGGGCTGCTCGACGAATTGGGCTTCGGCCTCGATCTCGCCCGCTGCGCCGCGACGGGCGCCAGCGACAATCTCGTTTATGTCTCGCCCAAGACGGGGCGAGCCGTGAGCCATGAAGCGGGATTTGCCTATCACGACCGGATGCTGGCCTTGCCGGGCTTCCTGAAGGGAAGCACGGCCGGGGCACCGGGCCTCGCCGATGTGCTCGCCGGCTTCAAGCTGACCGGTTATTTCCTCGACCGGCATGTCTTCGGGCCCCGCGGCATCACCGCCCCCGAATCCCGCCACTGGATCGTGACGCATCTCACCAAGCCGTGATCAGGCGCAAAGGCCGCATTGATCACTTGGGAGCGCCTCCATAGATTGCGCCCGAATTTGAAGGGAACTTCCATGCTCGGCCGCCTGAACCATGTCGCCATTGCCGTGCCCGATCTCGATCAGGGGATCCGGACCTATCGTGACGTCCTGGGGGCGAAAGTGTCGGCCAAGCAGGCTGAGCCCAATCATGGCGTGACGGTCGTGTTCGTCGAGTTGCCCAACACCAAGATCGAGCTGCTCGAGCCGCTTGGCGAAGCTTCGCCGATCAAGGGGTTCCTCGAGAAGAACCCGTCAGGCGGCATCCACCATGTCTGCTACGAGGTGGAGGACATCATCCAGGCACGCGACCGCTTGAAGGCGCAGGGCGCGCGCATATTGGGTGACGGCGAGCCCAAGATCGGCGCCCATGGCAAGCCGGTCCTGTTTCTGCACCCCAAGGATTTCACCGGCACCTTGCTGGAGCTCGAACAGGCATGAAGTTCGGCACCGCGGTTGCGATCTATTTCGTCGTCTGGTGGATTGTTCTGTTCGCCATTCTGCCCTGGGGCGTGAAGAACGCCCATGAAGCGGGCGAGACGACGCTCGAAGGTAATGAGCCGGGCGCGCCGGTGCGCCATCAGATGGGCAAGAAGGCGCTCATCACCACGGTCGTGTCGGCGATCGTCTTCGGCCTCATCTATGCCGCGCTCTATTATGGCTGGCCGTGGGTGACGGGGCGGGTGCCATAAAAAAAGCAAGGCTTTCGCCTTGCTTTCTGTTGAGTGGTATTGTCTTCAACTGCGCTCCAGGACTTCGCCCTGTGGCGGCTGCTGCCTCATGTGGCGCGCCGGAAGAACTCCTCCCCAGACTTGGGCTTGTGACCCTCATCCTTGTCTTTATTGGGAGGCGACGCTACCACATTTCATCGTCCTGTCACGTGAAATGTGACGGAACGGTGGCAAAAATTTCGAGCATGTGCTGCCGATCATTTCATCAGGGTCGATTTTTGATCTTCCGGTACAAAACGCGACAGGCTTGAGTTCAGACAGGATTCGCGTCTAAACACGCGCAATCTCCCTCCCACAGGATTCTCCATGCGTATTTCCCAATATTTCATGCCCATTCTTCGCGACGATCCGAAGGAAGCCGAAATCGCTTCCCATCGGCTCATGCTGCGCGCCGGCATGATCCGGCAGGAGGCGGCCGGCAGCTACTCCTGGTTGCCGACGGGTTTCCGGGTTCTCAAGAAGATTGAGCAGATCGTGCGCGAGGAGCAGGACCGGGCCGGCGCCATCGAGGTGCTGATGCCGACCATCCAGTCCTCCGATCTGTGGAAGAAGTCCGGGCGCTACAATGCCTATGGGCCGGAAATGCTGCGCATCAAGGACCGCCATGACCGCGACATGCTCTTTGGGCCCACCAATGAGGAAATGATCACCGATATCTTCCGTTCGGGCGTCCAGAGCTACAAGGACCTGCCGCGCAACCTCTATCACATCCAGTGGAAATTCCGTGACGAGGTGCGTCCGCGCTTCGGCGTCATGCGTGGCCGCGAATTCCTGATGAAGGATGCCTATTCCTTCGACCTGACCCGCGAGGCCGGCCAGCATTCCTATAACAAGATGTTCGTCGCCTATTTGCGCACCTTCGCCCGCATGGGCCTCAAGGCGGTGCCGATGCGCGCCGAGACCGGCCCGATCGGCGGCAAGGACAGCCATGAATTCTTGATTCTCGCCGATACTGGCGAAAGCGAAGTCTTCTTCGACCGCGATTTCTACGACATGGACTGGACCAATTTCGACATCGACTATGATGATGTCGGCAAGGTCGCCAAGCTGGTCGAGGACTTCACCGCCAAATATGCGGCGACCGACGAAAAGCACGACCAGGCCGAATTCGAGGGCCGGGTGCCGGAAGCCAGGAGGCTTACCGGACGGGGAATCGAAGTCGGCCATATTTTCTTCTTCGGTACCAAATATTCTGATCCCCTCGGATGTCTGGTCCAGGGGCCGGACGGAAAGCAGGTGGCCGTGCAGTCGGGATCTTACGGAATTGGCGTGTCGCGTCTCGTCGGCGGCATCATCGAGGCGAGTCATGACGAAAACGGCATCATCTGGCCGGAGCCGGTGGCGCCGTTCAAGGTCGGCCTCATCAATCTCAAGGCCGGCGACGCGGAAACCGACCAAGCCTGCGAGAAGATTTATCAGGGCCTCACCGCCAAGGGTGTCGAGGTGCTCTATGACGATACCGACGAGCGCCCGGGTGGCAAGTTCAAGGTCATGGACCTGATCGGCCTGCCTTGGCAGGTCATCATCGGGCCGCGCGGCCTGAAGGACGGCATCGCCGAGGTCAAGAACCGCAAGACGGGCGAGCGCAGCAACGTGCCGCTCGCCGACATCGTCGGCAAGTTCTCCGCCTGATGTCGAGCGCGCTGCCGGACACCAAGCCCTTCGCGCTCTTCGAGCGGATGCTGGCCTTGCGTTATCTGATGGCGCGCCGGCGCGAGGGCTTTGTCTCGGTCATCTCGCTGATCTCGTTTCTCGGCATCATGCTGGGCGTCGCCACGCTCATCGTGGTGATGGCGGTGCTCAACGGCTTCCGTGCCGAGCTCCTCGACAAGATCCTGGGCTATAGCGGCCATGCCAGCTTCTATTCGAGCGATGGCGCGCCGATTCCCGATTACGACAATATCACGTCGCGCATTGCGAACGTGCCGGGCGTCAAGCTTGCGATGCCTTTCGTCGAGGGCCAGGTCATGGCCTCGTCGCGACGCAACAATACAGGCGCTCTGGTGCGCGGCGTCCATGAAGCCGACCTCAAGCGCTTGCCCAGCATCAACAACCAGGATCTCTCGACCGCGCTGAAGGAGCCCGGCACGCCGGATCCGGTGATGTCACTCGACGGCTTCGACAAATCGGGCGGCGTCGCGATTGGCGAGGGCATGGCGTACAAGCATGGCCTCGGCCTCGGCAGCACGCTGACGATCATCTCGCCGAACGGGCCGGAGACCATCATGGGCTCGGCGCCGCGCATCCGCGACTTCACCGTCGTCGCCATCTTCAAGATCGGCATGTCGCTCTATGATGACAGCGTCATCTACATGCCGCTCGCCGAAGCGCAGGAATATTTTGTTGTCGACAATGCCGCGTCGGCGATCGAAGTGACCGTTGATAATCCCGAAGAGATCGAGGAGATGAAACCGGCGCTGCTCGATGCGGCAGGGCCGGGGCTCGACATCCAGACCTGGCAGCAGCGCAACACGGCATATTTCAGCACACTGGCTGTTGAGCGCAATGTGATGTTCCTGGTGCTGACGATGATCATTCTCGTCGCCGCTCTCAACATCATTTCCGGCCTTTACATGCTGGTGAAGGACAAGACTCACGACATTGCCATCTTGCGCACCATGGGCGCCTCGGCTGCCAGCGTGCAGCGGGTATTCTTCATGACCGGGGCGGCGATCGGAGTCACAGGGACGCTCGCCGGGTTCCTCGTGGGACTGCTCATCTGCCTTAATGTCGAGAGCATACGGCAGTTCATCTCGTGGCTTTCAGGGACGGATGTGTTCAACTCCGAGCTTTATTATCTCTCGCAGCTGCCAGCCGACATGGACCTGAAGCAGACGATCGGCATCGTACTGATGTCGCTGACCCTGTCCTTCGCGGCAACGCTTTATCCTTCCTGGCGCGCCGCGCGCCTCGATCCGGTCGAGGCCCTGCGTTACGAATGAGCGACCTGAAGCCCGCCCTCGAACTGCGCCATGTGGCCCGCTCCTTCTCGGAAGGCGAGCGCCGGCTCGACATCTTCCTCGATGCCAGCATCGACGTGCATGCGGGGGAGATCGTGGCGCTGGTCGGCCAGTCTGGCTCCGGCAAGTCGTCGCTTCTCCACATTGCCGGCCTCCTCGAGGCGCCGACGACGGGCGAGGTCTATGTCGCCGGCCAGAACTGCACCAAGCTCGACGACAATGCGCGCACCCGCATCCGCCGCATCGGCATCGGCTTCGTCTATCAGTTCCATCATCTGCTGCCGGAATTTTCGGCGCTCGAAAATGTGATGATGCCGCAATTGATCGCCGGTACCGGCAAGGCTGCCGCGGAGATACGCGCCAAAGATCTATTGGTGCGCTTCGGTCTCGGCGCGCGTCTCGATCATCGCCCTGCGCAATTGTCGGGTGGTGAGCAGCAACGCGTCGCCATTTCGCGGGCGCTGGCCAACCGGCCGCAATTGCTCCTCGCCGACGAACCGACCGGCAATCTCGATCCCAAGACCGCCGATTTTGTTCACGGCGAATTTCTGCGGGTCGTTACGGAGGAGGGCGTCGGCGCGCTCGTCGCCACCCATAATATCGAGCTCGCCCGCCGCATGACCCGGCTGGTACGGCTCGAGGACGGGCGGCTCCTGCCGGAATAGAGTTTGTACCTTTCAGCGTCTGACCGTGCGAAGCTTGTGAGGACGTTTCATGGAACCCGAAAGAAAATTCGAAACCGAGGTCGCCGCCTACCGGCAGCCGATGGTGACATCCATCGGCATCGTCATGGGTTTCCTGCTGGCGTTCCTGGCCAATTGGGCGGTCGAGGCGGATGAAGCGCCGGCGCTGTCCACGGCCTCGGACTTCGCCGTCGCTCTGACTCTGCTGGGAAGCGTGGTGCTGTTCACCATCGCTTTGTTCAGGCTGCTCAATAATCGCATCTACCCGAATGCCGGCGAGCGCTACCAGACGACATTCCGCATCTATATCATCGCCTTCCTGCTCGCTTTCTCCGGATTGGCCGTGGCGCTGATCATTTAGCTCGTGAGCTACTGACGCGCCGCGGCGAGCAGCTGCGCCTTGATCTCGCGATTGACCTCGCCATAGGGCGATGAGGCGACATAGACGAGCTCGAGCTCGTCGAGCGCCTCGAAGGTGCCGGGAAGATGCGCCGGCAGATAGATCACTTCGCCGGCGCCCGCCGTCACCACGCCCGACATGCTGCGCACCCGGCAGCGGCCTTTGGTGACGATACAGACCTCGTCATAGGGGAAGTCGAAATCGCTCTTGGCGCCGCGCGGTGCCTTGACGAAACCGACGGCGCCCAGCTTGGCGGCCGGCGTCTCGTCCTCATTGACCACATCGGCGAGCGTGAAGCCCGACCACTCCATCCATTTCCGCGTCGTCTGCGCCGTGAAGAGCTGAATACGCGTGGGATCGAATTGCTGTCCTTGCATGTGTCTGTCCTTGTTTCTGGATGGATTGTGGAGGTGTCAAACGGCTGCCGACAGCAGCGCTTGCTTGATCTCGGGCGTGAGCTTGCCGAAGGGCGAGACCGCCACATAGACGAGCTCGAGAGGAGCCAGAATCTCGATGGTCCCGGCCGTGCCCGCGGGCACGTAAAGGACTTCTCCGGCGGCGGCGATGATGAGCCGGTCGCCGCTCCTGAGCGCGCAACGGCCACGGGTGACGACGAGTACCTCGGCATAGAGAAACTTGAAATCGCTGACGGCGCCCTGGGGCGCGCGCAGGAAACCTACGGCGTCGAGCTTCGCTGTCGGATTGTCCTCGTCGATCACATCGGCGAGTGACATGCCCGACCATTCGAGCCAGTCCCGGCGGCTGGTGCTGCTGAATTTCTGAATGCTGCCCGGGTCGAACATCGATTTCTCCAAAAGCTGGTTCTGTCTTGGGAATCGTTCTACAAGTTCAAGTGAACTTGAAGTCAATAGCTAATCGCGCTATGGGGAGGTCATGGAAAGCCTTCTGACCATTAATCAGGTCGCCCGGCGCAGCGGCGTCGCGGCCTCGGCACTGCGCTATTACGAGGAGAAAGGGCTCATCACCTCGGAGCGGGCGGGATCAGGTCATCGCCGCTTCCGCCGGCCGGTCCTGCGGCGGCTCGCCTTCATCGTCTTCGCCCAGCGCCTCGGCATGTCGTTGGTCGAGATCGGCGTCGAGCTCGCCAAGCTGCCCGAAGATCACGTGCCCAAGGGACAAGACTGGGCCCGCTTGTCGGGCGCCTGGTCCGCCCGCATCGACGAGCGCATCGCCGAGCTCGAGCGGCTCAAGCTCGGTCTCGCCAAATGCATCAGCTGCGGCTGTCTTTCGCTCGAGCTGTGCAAACTCGTGAATCCCGCCGACCGGGCTGGTACGTCGGGACCTGGCCCGCGTTTCTGGGTTGGCGATCAAGGTGGCATCGCGGAGAAGGAGATCGACTGAACGGCCTGTGGAACGCGCCTCCGCTGAGGTCGCTTTCGGCCCTTCAAATTTGCTAGGGTCTCGCCATGTCGGACGAGTCGAAAAACAGCATCACCTTCATCCATCTGCGCACCCATTCCGCTTATTCCTTGGCGGAAGGCGCCTTGCGCATCAAACAGATGGCGGGTCTCGCGAAAGACATAGGAAGCCCGGCGCTCGCCATCACCGACACCGGCAATCTGTTCGGCGCGCTCGAATTCTCGGAAGCGCTCAGCGAGAAAGGGATTCAGCCGATCATCGGCTGCACGCTCAAGATCGCCTGCGAAGAGCCGTCGCCCGATGCCCCGCAGCGCCAGCGCACCGGTCTGCGCAAGCTTCCGAGCCTGGCGTTCCTCGCCAAGGACGAGGCCGGCTACAAGAACCTGATGAAGCTCACCAGCCGGGCCTATCTCGATTCGCCCGACACGGCCGAGCCGCATGTGAGCATGGAATATCTGACGGCCCATTCGGACGGCCTCATCTGCCTGACCGGCGGGCCGGACGGCCCGGTGAACGAGGCGCTCATCCAGGGCCAATCGCAAGTGGCGCGCACCCGCATGGAAGATCTCGCCAAGGTCTTCGGCGATCGCCTCTATGTCGAATTGCAGCGCCACGGCACCGAGAACGAGCAGCTCTCGGAGCCCGGCCTCATCGACCTCGCTTACGAGCTCGAGCTGCCGCTCGTCGCCACCAACCAGCCTTACTTCGCCAAGCTCGACGACTATGCCGCCCATGACGCGCTGATCTGCATCGCCGAAGGCGAGGTGGTGTCCGCCGAGGACCGCCGCCGGCTCACCCCCGAGCACTATTTCAAGACGTCGAAGCAGATGGCGACGCTGTTCGCCGATATCCCGGAAGCCATCGCCTCGACGGTCGAGATCGCGCGGCGTTGCGCCTTCAAGGTCAGGTCGCAGAAGCCGATCCTGCCGCGCTACGGCGAGGGCGACGAGGCGGAGGAATTGCGCCGCCAGGCCTTTGACGGCCTCGCCAACCGGCTGAAAGAGCGCGGCCTATCGGAAGGTTATAGCGAGGAAGACTACAAGCAGCGCTTGGAATTCGAGCTCGATGTCATCATCAAGATGAAATATCCGGGCTACTTCCTGATCGTTTCGGACTTCATCAAATATGCCAAGTCGAAGGGCATTCCGGTGGGGCCGGGGCGCGGCTCGGGTGCGGGCTCGCTCGTCGCCTATTCGCTGACCATCACCGATCTCGATCCCTTGCGCTTCAAGCTGCTGTTCGAGCGCTTCCTCAATCCCGACCGTGTCTCGATGCCGGACTTCGATATCGATTTCTGCCAGGACCGGCGCGACGAGGTGATCGACTACGTCCAGGAGAAATACGGCAAGGACCACGTCGCCCAGATCATCACATTCGGTAAGCTGCAGGCGCGCGCCGTGTGCCGCGACGTCGGTCGCGTGTTGCAGATGCCTTATGGCCAGGTCGACCGCCTGAGCAAGATGATCCCGATGAACCCGGCCAACCCGGTGACGCTCGCCCAGGCGATCGAGGGCGAGCCGCGGCTCCAGGAAGAGCGCGACAAGGACCCGACGGTCCGCACCATGCTGGAGATCGGCCTCAAGCTCGAAGGCCTCTACCGCCATGCCTCGACGCATGCCGCCGGTATCGTGATCGGCGACCGGCCGCTCGAGGAGCTGGTGCCGCTCTATCGCGACCCGCGCTCGTCGATCCCGGCCACCCAGTTCAATATGAAATATGTCGAGAAGGCGGGCCTCGTAAAGTTCGACTTCCTCGGCCTCAAGACGCTCACCATCATCGACAAGGCGCAGCGTCTCATCCGCCAGCGCATCCCCGATTTCGACGCCAACAAGATCCCGCTCGATGATCTGCCGACCTTTGCGATGCTGGGCCAAGGCGACACGGTGGGCGTGTTCCAGCTGGAAAGTGCCGGCATGCGCGACGCCGTGCGCCAGATGCGCGCCGACCGTTTCGAGGACCTGATCGCGCTCGTCGCCCTCTACCGCCCGGGCCCGATGGCCAATATTCCGATCTATTGCGCCCGAAAGCTCGGCCGCGAGCCGCTCGAATATATGCATCCGGCGCTCGAGCCGATCCTGAAGGAAACCTTCGGCGTCATCACCTATCAGGAGCAGGTGCAGCAGATCGCCAAGGATCTCGCCGGCTATACGCTGGCGCAAGCCGATCTCTTGCGCCGCGCCATGGGTAAGAAGATCAAGTCGGAAATGGACGCGCAGCGCGAGAATTTCCTGAAAGGCGCCATCGACCGCGGCATCGATCCGACCATTGCCAGCAACATCTTCGACGCCTGCGCGAAATTCGCCGAATACGGCTTCAACAAATCGCACTCCGCTCCTTACGCCTATATCAGCTACCAGACCGCCTATCTGAAAGCGAACCACCCGGTCGAATTCCTTGCCGCCTCGATGTCGCTCGATATGGGCAATACCGATAAATTGCAGGTCTTCCGCCAGGAGGCGCAGCGCATCGGCGTGAAGATCGTGCCGCCCTCGATCAACCAGTCGCAGGTCGATTTCGTGGTGAAAGACGCGGCCGTGCTCTATTCGCTCTCGGCGCTCAAGAATGTCGGCTCGGGCGCCATCCAGCATCTGGTCGAAAAGCGCGAGGCGGAAGGGCCTTACACGACGCTCGGCGACTTCGCGCGGCGCATCGATGCGCATGTCCTCAACCGGCGCGCGCTCGAAAGCCTGGCCAAGGCCGGCGCCTTCGATGAGCTGCAGCCGAACCGCGCCCAGGTCTTCGAAGGCATCGACGCCGTTCTCGCCATGGCCAACCGCACGACGGCCGAAGCGGAAGCCGGCCAGCATGATCTCTTCGGCCAGGGCTCCGGCCGCAAGGAGGATGTGGCGCTGCCGGCGCGCGAGGGCTGGCTGCCGATGGACCGCCTCGCCAGGGAATTCGAGGCGGTGGGCTTCTATCTCTCGGGCCATCCGCTCGACGATTACATGTCGCGGCTCACGCGCATGGGCGTCGACACCTGGAATTCCTTCCGCGACAAGGCCCTCACCAAGGGCGCCACCGCCGCCAAGCTCGCCGGCACCATCACGCACCGCCAGGAGCGTCGCTCGAAGTCCGGCAACAAATTCGCCTTTGTCGGCTTCTCCGATCCCACCGGCCAGTTCGAGACGATCTGCTTCTCCGACACGCTGGCGCTCACCCGCGATATGCTCGAGCCCGGCCGGGCGGTGATCGCCCGCGTCGAGGCCGATGTCGACGGCGAGGAGGTGCGCCTCAGGCTCCAGGGTGTCGAGGATATCGAGCGTGCCGCATCTCAGATCACCTCGGGGCTCACCATCTTCCTCAAGGATGCCAAGCCGATCGAGTCCATCGCCCAGCGCCTGACCAATGGCGGCAAGGCGCCGGTCCGGCTGGTGCTGCAGATGGAGCGGGGCAGGGAAGTCGAAATGGTGCTCGGCAACAAATTCACGGTGACGCCGCAGATCAAGGGTGCCATCAAGGCGATCTCCGGCGTGATCGACGTGCAGGATCTGTGATGGAATGAGATGAGGAGGAGCGGGGATGACCGCGTCTTCGCCTGACTATCTCGAAGGTGGCTGTTCCTGTGGCAAAGTCCGTTATCGGCTGCGTATGCCGCCGATGTTCGTGAATTGCTGCCATTGCACGGATTGCCAGCGCCAGACGGGCAGCGCCTTCGTGATCAACGCACTCACCGAGACCGACAGGATCGAGCTGCTGCAGGGCGCGCCCGAGCCGATATCGATGCCGACCGAAAGCGGCAGACCGCATGACATCTATCGCTGTCCCGACTGCAAGGTGGCGTTGTGGAGCGACTATGGACGACGTCCCAATCTGCGCTTCCTGCGTGTCGGCACGCTCGATGATGCGGGAGCGCTGGCGCCCGACGCCCATATCTTCACGCGCTCGAAGGTGCCGTGGGTACGATTACCGGAGGGCGCCCGTGCCTTCGAGATCTATTACGATATGAAGACGGAATGGTCGCCGGAAAGCCTCAAACGGCGGGAAACGATATTGGGGCCAGGGAAATGAACAAAGGGAGCTACGGAATGGCGCAGGATCTGGAGAAAGGCATCACCGCGAAGGGCACGGGTTTGGGCGGCAAGAGCTGGAATATTCTGGGCCAGCTTTATTTCCCCAAGGCGACATGCGACTCGACCTTCGCGTTCGAGACCAACAGTGAGCCCGGCCAGTTCGTGCCGGTGCATGTTCATCCGACCCAGGAGGAATTCATCCTGGTTCAGGAAGGCGAGCTCGATCTCAAGCTCGACGGCAAATGGATGAAGGCAAAGGCCGGCGACCTGGTGCGCATGCCGCGCGGCATCCCGCATGGCTATTTCAACAAATCGGACAAGCCGGCCAGGGCGCTGTTCTGGGTATCGCCGTCGCGCATGCTGGAGAAGCTTTTCGACAATCTCCACAATGTGGCCGATCCCATGGAAGCCGTGCGGATCTCGGCCGCCCATGAGGTCAACTTCCTGCCGATGGAGGCGAATGATTAGCCGGAGTTCCCAATTCCCCTCATGCTGAGGTGGCCGCGTAGCGGCCCTCGAAGCATCCCTCAGGATATAGTGAGCACGCGGCAGCAGCCCCTTCGAGGATAGCTGTGCTCGCACCTCAGGGAGAGGGAGATCGGTGGGAGCAAAGCCTAGTGCGCATTGCGCACGCGTGGATCGAGCAGCACGTAGAGCAGATCCACCATGATATTGGCGACGACGATGAAAAAGCCGGCGAGCAGGACGACCCCGATGATGATCGGCCGGTCCTGATTGCCGACCGCCTGGACGGCGAGCGAGCCGATGCCTTGCAGGCCGAAGACCTGCTCGGTGACGATGGCGCCACCGAGAACGGCGGCGATGTCGGCGCCGAGCTGCGTGGTGAGGGGCGTGAGTATGCTGCGGAACCCGTGCTTGAGAACGACCTTGTGTTCCGACAGCCCCTTGGCGCGCGCCGTGCGGATATAGTCCTCACCCATCACCGCCAGCATCTCGCCGCGCGTCAGGCGGGCATAGATGGCGGCCGTGGTGAGGGCCAGCGTTACCCATGGCAGGAACATGTGCCAGGCCCAGATCAGGGGATCGGCCAGGAACGGCTTGTATCCGCCGGCGGGAAATAGCGTGAAGCCCGCCTGGCGCGGCATGAAATATAAAAGATAGAGCAAGGCCATGCCGAGCACGAAGGTCGGAAAGCTGACACCGACGAGAATGAAGCCTTGCCCCATCCTGTCGCGCCAGCTGCCGGGATGGCGCGCCGACATGATGCCGATGGGAATGCCGAGCGCCAGCCACATCAGGACCGCCCCGATGCCGAGTGAGATGGTCGCCGGCATGCGGTTGGAGATCAGCTTGGTGACCGGCTGCTGGTTGCGATAGGAGAAGCCCAGATCGCCTTGCACCGTCCTGCCCAGGAAACTCAGATACTGCTCATGGATGGGCCGGTCGAGGCCGAGATTGGCGCGCACTTGCGCGACCTGCGCTTCGGTCGCTTTTTCGCCGGTAAGCAGCCGCGCCGGATCGCCCGGCGCCACAAAGAATAGAAAGAAGACGAAGGCACTCAGGACCAGCAGCACGAGGCCGGCGAAAGCGAGACGGCTGGCGAGAAAGGAAATCACGACTTGCTCACCTTCCGCCGCTTGCGGGTCGGGCGGCCCGACGGATCGAGCGCATCGCGCAAGGCGTCGCCCAGAATGTTGAAGGACAGGGTGGTGATGAGCAGGATGGCGCCCGGAATCATGATGAGCCACCAGGCGACCAGATAGATCGAGTTCGAGGCGGCCT
Organism: Taklimakanibacter albus; assembly: GCF_016595235.1. GTDB lineage: Bacteria > Pseudomonadota > Alphaproteobacteria > Rhizobiales > Aestuariivirgaceae > Taklimakanibacter > Taklimakanibacter albus. Next base: position 991,718 of record NZ_JAENHL010000006.1, read on the forward strand.
CGGCCAGCATGCCACCCCAGCTTGGCGCCGGCGGCACGATTCCGAGCCCCAGGAAAGACAACGTCGCTTCGAAGACGATGCCATTGGGGATCATCATCGTCGTATAGACGATGATCGGCACGCTCAGATTGGGCAGGATGTCGATGATCATGATCGAGACGGGGCCGGCGCCGAGCGAGCGGCTGGCTTGGACGAAATCGCGTTGCCTGAGCGAGATCACCTGTCCGCGGATCACCCGGCCGATCGTCGTCCAGCTGAAGAAGACGATGACGGCGACGCTGAGGATCACGCTTGGTCCGAAGACCGAGACGAGAGCCAGGGCGCAGAGCAGGACCGGGATGCTCATGACGAGATCCATGGTCCGCCCGAGGACGATGTCGGCCCAGCCCCCGAAATAACCGGCGACGAGCCCGATCGAGACGCCGATGAAGGAAGCGATCAACGAGGCGAGAACGCCGATGGTGAGAGAGGTTCGCGCGCCATAAGCGAGGCGGACCATGACATCGCGGCCAAGCCCGTCGGTGCCGAACAGAAATTCCGCACCAGGTCCCACCGGCATGCCGGTCGGGGTGAGACCCGTGTCGCGATATTGCTCGAAGGCCGAGTGCCCGGTCCAGGCTTCGACGACGCCGGCGCCCAGGGCGAAGGCGACGAGCAGCAGGATGAAGCTCAGCGCCAGCAGGCCGGCTTTGTCGCGCAGCAGCCGGCGCAGCGTGAGCTCGAATGAGCCGCGCTGAACGACCGCCGGCGCGCTGTCGGTGGCTGGTGCGGTCATGACGCACCTTCCAGCCGCGGCAATGGATTGGATGCCGCGAGCAGGGACTTCGTATAGGGATGTTGCGGCGTCGTGTAGATCTGATCGGCATCGCCCATCTCGACGATCCGGCCTTCCTTCATGACGGCGATCTCATCGCTGACATGGCGCACCACCGCGAGATCATGCGAGATGAACAGATAAGAGAGGCCCAGTTCCTTCTGCAGCGCGCGGATGAGATTGAGCACCTGCGCCTGGATCGAGACATCGAGCGCCGAGACGGGTTCATCGTAGATGATCAGCGACGGATTGAGCGCCAGTGCGCGCGCGATGCCGATGCGCTGGCGCTGGCCGCCGGAAAATTCGGACGGGAAGCGGTTGTAGTGCTCGGGGTTCAAACCGACGGTCGCCATGAGATCGCGCACCCGTTTATGGCGTTCGGCGCCGGAGGCGACGCCATGGATGCGGAAAGGATCACCGATGATCGAGCCGACCCGCCGGCGCGGATTGAGCGAGCCGAACGGGTCCTGGAAGACGAGCTGCACCGTCTTGCGCAGACTGTGCCATTGGGCGGCATCGAGGCCCGCTATATCCTGGCCGGCGATCTCGATCACCCCGCTGCTGGCGGGGACGAGACCGGCGATGACGCGCGCCAGCGTCGACTTTCCACAGCCGCTTTCCCCGACGATGCCGAGTGTGCGGCCGCGCTCCAAGGTGAGGCTGATGCCTTTGAGGATTTCCACACCGGCGCGCTTTGAGAAGGGACCACCGGACGGGTAGCCGAAACGGAGATCACGGACAGTGACGATTGGGTCATCGGTTGCGACGGAAGCCGCCTGCTTGCTGGTTTGCCGTACGACGGGCGCCATCGGGGCCGGTGCCTTGCTCTCACGCCAGCAGATGGAATGACTGCCATCGGCGAAGGCACGCTCCGGCGGCCGTTCGAGGCTGCAGATCGGCATGACCTGGGCACAGCGGGGCGCGAAGGCGCATCCGCTTGGCCTGGCGAGCAGGCTCGGCGGCTGGCCGGCGATGGACGTGAGCGGGCTTCCCGGCGCATGGTTCGACGGCGATGAAGCGAGAAGCCCGGCCGTATAGGGATGAGCCGGCGCGGCGAGGACCGCGCTGCGGCGGCCGATCTCCATGCGGTTGCCGGCATACATGACCATGACATGGTCGGCGACGCTGGCGAGGAGTCCCAGATCATGAGTGATCATCATGACGGCGGTGCCGAGCTCGCGGCGCATGGCATCGAGAAGCTCGACGATCTGCGCCTGCACGGTGACATCGAGCGCCGTCGTCGGCTCATCGGCGATGAGCAGCGCCGGATTGAGGGCGACCGCCATGGCGATCATCACGCGCTGGCGCATGCCGCCGGAGAATTGATGCGGGTAGTGGCTGAAGCGCTCGTCTGGTGCGGCGATGCCGACTTTGGCCAGCACCTCGATCGTTTCGCGTTTCGCGGCGGCCTTGCCGATATGCTTATGGGTGAGGATCGCCTCGCTGATCTGGCTGCCGATCGTGTAATAGGGATGGAGACAGCTCAGCGGATCCTGCGAGATCATGGCGATGCGGGCGCCGCGCAGTTTCTGCAGGTCGCGGGGACCGAGCGTCAGGAGATCGCGGCCCTCGAACCAGATTTCGCCGCTGATCTCGGCCGTAGGCAGCAGCCCCAGGATGGCCTGGGCCAACACGCTCTTGCCCGATCCCGATTCACCCGCGATGCCGAACAGCTCGCCCGCTTCCACACTGAAAGAGACGTTCTGGGCCGCGTGGACCAGACCGTCTCCGGTGGGAATGGCGATATTGAGGTTTCGCGCTTCGAGAATGGCCATATCAAGACGAGGAAGACGAATGTCTCACGCCCGTTATGGACGTGAGACATCGAGTGTTAGCGCGACAGCCAGACGTTGGTCCAATCTCCCTGGCCACCCGGCGCATAGGGGAGGAAGTTCCGCACTGCCGGGCCGTGATAGAGCATCGTATAGACGGCGACGAGCGGGACGGTCGGCGCATCGGCCATCACCGTTTCATCGACCTGCTGCCAGAGCTTGACCGACTCTTCCGCATCCGTGGTGGCGGATGCCTTCGCCGCGAGCTCATTGGCCCGGTCGCTGTTGTAGTCGGAGAAGTTGAAGGTGCCGTGCGTGCCGTTATAGCTGTATTGCGGCAGGAAGATCGAACCCGCCGCACCACCCGGCCAATCCGGCGACCAGCCCGCCGGCACCAGATCCCACACGCCATTCTGGGCGTTGCTGAAGTTGGTGATGAGCCGCGGATAGAAGTCGGCCGGCGGCACCGGGCTGATTTCGATCTCGAAGCCGGCTTTCTTGAGGCTTTCCTGAATGGTCTGCGCGAGCGCCGGGTCGGAGCCGATATTGCGATAAGGCATCTTGAGCTTCAGCCCGTTCGGGTAGCCCGCTTCGGTGAGAAGCGCCTTGGCCTTTTCCGGATCGCCCTTGGCGTCCTTCGAGGGATAGAGATCGAATTCGTGATAGCCGATGACATTCGGCGGGAAGATGCCGTTCAGCGGCTTGGCGAATGTCGGTCCACCGAGCTGCTGCACGATCGCGGCCTTGTCCATCGCATAGGAGAGGGCCTGGCGCACTTTGACATTCTTGAGCGCGCCGCCATTGTTGTTGGAGACCGTGTTGATCCAGACGAAGCGGGTACGGCCCGTCGTCACTGTCGACATCTTCTCGTCGCCCTGGGCGATGAGCATCTGCGCGCTGGCCGGCGGGATGGAATGATCATAGAGCATGTCGCCGTCGCCGGATTGCAGCTGCTGCATCGCCGCGTCGGCCTGCACGCCGGCGACGATCTCGATCGCATCGACATAGGCTTTGCGCAGCGGATCCGTCTCGGGCTTCCAGGCGGGATTACGCACGAGCCGCAGCATGCTGTCGGGCACGTAGCTTTCGATCGTATAGGGGCCGTTCGAGATGAAGTTGGTTCGGTATTCCGGGCTGTCGGGCATGTAGTTCAGCACTTCGACAGGGGCGGGCGCCGCCGTCGCGAGCGACAGAAGATAGATGAAGTCGTTGGCGGGAGTCTTGAGATTGAAGGTGACGACATCGGCCGACGGCGTTTCGATGCCTGTGATGTCGTTGGCCTCGATATAGGCCTTCATGGGCTCGACCTTCGCCTCGACCTTGGCGAAGCCGGCGCAATAGTCGGCGAGGCCGACGATCAGATTCTCGAAATAGGTGAGGTGCGGTGAGCCGATCGCCGGGTTGCACATGCGCTTGAAGCCGCGCTCGATGTCCTCGGACGTGATCTGGCGGGCGCCGCCGGGTGCGTTCCACATGGCGCCCTGGCGGAGCTTGAAGGTGTAGGTGAGCCCGTTATTGGTGGGGACAGGCACGTCCTCGGCGAGATCGCCGACAGCCTTCACCTGCTCGGCCGTGTCGGCCGAGGCGGCGAAGCTGATCAGCTGGCGCCACACGGCGCGCTGGAAATTGACGGCGTCGGAGGTCGCCGGCGGAATGGTGTCGAAGCGGTCGACCTCGGCGCTGCCGAGGATGCGTAACGTCCCGCCTTTCTGCGGCTCCTCGGCGAATGCCGGGCCGGCTTGGAAAATGGCGGTTGCCGAAGATAGCGCGAGAGCCATCAGGGCGGCGGTCGAATTGGATCTCATTGATTGTCCTCCCTCTCTGTCGTTGCGGGCCTGGATGCGCGATTTCCTAGCATCGAGCCGGCGTGTCTGCTTAATTTCAGCGGGCCCTCAAACCGACGAGCGGGTGCCCCCTCATCTGTCCTGTGAGCATTTGATCAAGCAACTCGATTTGATAAGTCTGCCTGTTCGCCTTGTCAATGATATGATGTCGAGCGCTGTCGAGTTGTGATTATTTGATCAAACTTCTTTACACCCTCGCGTCCTGTCGCCTAAAGTCGCGCCCGAAAGCTCCCGCATAAGGCGCGGGCAAAGGAAGGGGCGTGTGAAAGTGGCAACCATTCTTATGCGCAACGCCAGCTATTTCGACGGCGTTGGCGATGAGCTGCGTCCCGGAATGAATGTTCTGGTCGTCGACGGGCGCATAGAGGCCGTCTCCGACCGGCCGATTCCGGTGCGGGCAGGGGTCGAGTTCGATTTGGGCGGCAGAGCGCTTCTGCCGGGATTGATCGATGCGCATGCGCATGTCTTCGCGGTCAATCTGGTGGAAGCCCGCAATCGCAACATGACATTGACCGAGATGACGGCGCGCGCGGTACCGCGCATTCGCGCCATGCTCGACCGCGGTTTCACCAGCGTGCGTGATGTCGCCGGCGGCGATGTCGGCATAAGAGTAGCGATCGCCGAAGGCTTTATTCCCGGACCCCGCTTGTTCGTGGGCGGTCCGGCGCTCGGCCAGACCGGCGGCCACGGCGATCACCGTAGCCGTACGGATGACCGCACCGATATCGATTACAATTCCGGCGCCTTCACCTTCCAGTGCCGGCTCGTCGATGGGCCGGACGAGATGCGCCGCGTCGTGCGCAATGAATTGCGCAAAGGCGCCGATCACATCAAGGTCCTGGCCTCGGGCGGGGTGGGGTCGCCAGACGATGCCATCGAGAATCTGCAATTCAGCAAGGAAGAGCTCGAGGTCGCGGTGCGCGAGACGGCGGTGCGCGGCAAATATGTCTGCGCCCATGCCTATACGAGCGAGGCCATCCGGCATGCCGTAGGCGTGGGCGTGCGCACCGTCGAGCATGCCAATATGATCGATGCCGACACCGCAGGCTTCGTCGCCGGCAAAGGCGCCTATGTGGTGCCGACGCTCGTCTGTTACGAAGAGACGGCCAAACATGGCGAGCGGCTCGGCCTTTCGCCCTATGTCATGGACAAGCTCGACCTCGTCAATCGTACCGGCATCGCCATGCTCGGCATCTGCAAGACGGCCGGCGTGAAGCTCGGCTTCGGCACCGATCTCATGGGCGAGATGGAATATGCGCAGTCGGACGAATTCGCGATCCGTGGCCGCGTCCAGAAGCCGGCCGACATCCTGCGCTCGGCGACGTCGGTCAATGCCGAAATCCTCCAGCAGAGCGGCCGGCTCGGCGTCATCGCACCGGGCGCGGAGGCCGATCTGATCGTCTGTGACGGCGATCCGCTGCGCGAAATATCACTGCTCGCCGATCCGAAGAAGAATCTGCGCCTCATCATGAAGGCCGGGGCCATATACCGGACCGATCTGTCCGGCCGCGAACTGAACTAGTGCGACAGTTTTTTAGGTGACCGATATGCGGCGCTTGGCAAAGCGAATTTCGACGACATCGGTGAAGAGCTTCGGCATGTATGAGAAGGCGGCGCGGCTGGCCGATGCCGGCCTCGATCTCATTCATCTCGAGGTCGGCCGGCCCTATGCCGATACGCCCGCGCATATCAAACAGGCGACGATCGCCGCGCTGACGGCGGGCAAGGTTCATTACAGCGATCCGCGCGGCACGCCGGAGCTGCGCCAGACGCTGGCCGAGAAGCTGCGCCTGCGCAACGAAATGAATGTCGGGCCGCAGGATGTCCTGGTGACCAACGGTCTCACCCATGCCTCCTTCGCCGTCTTCATGGCGCTGCTCGATCATGGTGACGAGGTCATCCTGCTCGAGCCGCATTATCCGCAGCATGTCGGCAAGATCGAGCTCGCCGGCGCGGTGCCGGTCTTCGCCAGGCTCGATGTCGAGAACAATTTCGCGATCGACCCGGCGGCGGTCGAAGCCATGGTCACGCCGCGCACCCGCGTGATCGTGCTGGTCAACCCCGCCAACCCGACCGGGCGCGTCTATAGCCGGGCGGAGCTTCAGGCCCTTGCCGATATCGCCACCCGCCACGACCTCATCGTCGTATCGGACGAGGTCTATGAGGACATCACCTATGACGGCGTCCGGCATATCAGCATCGCGGCACTCGACGGCATGGCGGAGCGGACGGTGTCGATGTTCGCCTTCACCAAATCCTACGCCATGGATGGCTGGCGCATCGGTTATCTGGCGGCGCCGCAATGGCTGATGCCGGCCTTGCTCAAGGTCACGCTCAATGACGTGACCCATGTGAACACCTTCATCCAGGATGGCGCCCGCGCCGCTGTCTTAGGACCTGAGTCCGTGCTGCAGGAGCTGGTGGCGGACGACCTCAGGAAGCGCGATTTCGTGGTCAAGTCGCTGAACCAGATGCCGGGGGTGAGCTGCGCTTTTCCGGAAGGAACCATCTATGCCTTCCCGGATATCAGGCAGACCGGCATTCCCTCGCAGGAGCTTGCCGACATGATCCTCGAGAAGGCCCGTGTCGTGGTCGAGGCCGGCAGCTTCTATGGCGCCGCCGCCGAAGGCCGTTTGCGCATCTGCTTCGGCTCGGAGTCGATGGCGCGGCTGGAGCAGGGAATGAAGCGGCTCCAGACATTTTTCAACGGGCTGTAATGGGCCGGCGTGCCGCGATGACGGCAACGAGCGAATACCGAAGCACATCCTGGTGGCGCACCGCGTCGCCGCCGCCGCCAACCGCGCCGCTGAATGCGGATCTCAGCGTCGATGTCGCCGTGATCGGCGCAGGCATGACCGGACTGACGGCGGCCTGGCACCTGGCGCGGCAAGGTGCGCGCGTTGCCGTGCTCGAGGCCGAGGCGATCGGCAGCGGCGCCAGCGGCGTGAATGCCGGTTTCGTGGTGCCGAATTTCGCCAAGGTCGACCCCGCCGCGGTTCTGGCCCGGCTCGGCAAAGAGCGCGGCAAGAGGCTGCTGGCCCTGATCGGGGCGGGAGCCGATCGCGTCTTCGCCACCGTGCGCGATCAGGCGATCGACTGCGATGCCGAACAGGTCGGCTGGATGCAGGTCGCTCACACCGACGCGATGCTGGCGATCCTGCGCCGGCGCGCCGAGGACTGGCAGGCCCTGGGCCGGCCGGTTCGTATGCTTTCCGCCGACGAGGCCCGCCGGCGCACCAGCCTCAGATTCTGTGCCGGTGCATTGCTCGATGCGAGCGGCGGCATGCTGCATCCCTTGAGTTACGTACGTGGCCTGGCGCGGATCGCGATCGGCGCCGGCGCCGTGGTGTTCGAGAAGGCCGGCGTCCAGTCCATCGAACGGAAGGGCGCCGGCTGGCGGCTGGGTGTCGACCGACACTCTGTCGAGGCAGACAAGGTGCTGCTCTGCACCAACGCCGCCGAATATGGGATCGCGCGCCAACTTTCCCGTTCCGTCGTACCGCTGCCGGTCTATCAGCTCGCGACCAAGCCCTTGCCGCATGGTGTCGCTGAGCGCATCGCGCCCGGCCGGCATCCCATCGCGGATACGCGCGCCAATCTGTTCACCTATCGTCTGGATCGCGACAACCGCCTGATCAGCGGCGGCGTCGCCATGGTGCCGCTCGGCGCGCATGAGCGCATGGCGCGTATGATCACGCGCCGTCTCATGCGTGAGCTCGGCCTCGTCGAGATGCCGGCGCTCGACCATGTATGGCGCGGCACCGCCGCCATGACGACGGACTTCCTGCCGCATCTCTACGAGCTTGGACCGGGATTCATCGGCGGCATCGGCTGCAATGGCCGCGGCATCGCCTTGACTGCCATGCTGGGCGAGGTGCTGGCCCAGGCGGCGTCCGGCGCACGGCTCGACGAGCTGCCCATTCCGCTGGCCAAGGCGCGCCCGATTCCGTTCCATTTATTGGCGCGCGCCGCGCCGTCGGTCGCCATCGCACAAGCGAAATGGCAGGATCATCTTTCGATCAGAGGACACTCATGAAGGACCAAGCGACTCCCGGCACGCTCACGCTCGATCTCCTCTATGCGACGCCGTCCATTATCGGCACGACACCTGAGGCTTGCTTCTGGTCGGCTGACGGCGCCCGTCTCGGCTTCCTGTGGAACGATCGCGGCGAGAGCTTTCGCGATGTCTGGACATATGATGTCGCGCGTGCGGTGAAGCGCAGGGTCACTCGTCTTGGCGACGACAAGCGCGGCGAGGCCGGTCCCGGAATAACCGAAGCCGTCTGGCTCGGCGACGGACGGATCGTCTTGGTCCTGGCCGGACGCCTTTATATTGTCGGCGCGGACGGCACGCCGGGTGAGATCGAGCCGGACTGCACCGATGTGAGCGCTTTGGCCGTTTCAGCCGACGGGGCGAGGCTCGCTTTCACCGCGCGCGGGTCGCTTTTGGTCAAGGATTTCGGCACGGACGCGCCGGCCTGCTTGCTTGTCCCGGCGGGCGAGCGCATCGCCATCGAGACCTTCGAATGGGCAAAGAAAGGCGATCTGATCGCCTTCGTTCTCGCCGACAACAGCAAAGTGCGGCAGATCGAGATCGCATATGATGCGCAAGGCGTCGCGCATCGCGATACGTTCACGCGGGCTTTCCCGGGCGATGAGATCGTACGGCTGCGGCCCGGAGTCGTCTCGGCGGCGCGCGGCGAGCCGATCTGGTTCGATCGTCCCGACGAGCAGAATGCGATCTGGGGTTTTGGCCTCTCCGGCGACGGCCGGTCGCTGTTTGTCAGCGAGAGCGACCTCAGCATCAAGAACCATACGATCTTCGTCTATGACGTTGCGACGGCGGCGCACACGACCTATTATCATTTCCATGACCCGATCCAGATCCGGCCCGACTGGCAAGTGGCCTGGGCACCCGGCGACCGCGGCCTGATCCTCCTGACCAACCGTGACGGCTACAATCATCTCTATCGCCTGCCGGCGGGGGGCAGGGCGCCCGAACGGATCACCGAGGGGACATGGGAGATCGAAGCATTCCAGCTCGATCGCCGGCATGAGCAGATCTACTTCACCGCCAACCGGTCGCATCTGGCGGAGCGGCAGCTCTATCGCGTTCCGGTGGCGGGCGGAGAGGTGGAGGCGCTGACCACCGAGCCGGGGACGCACAAGCCCGTCTATTCGCCGACCTTCGACTGGGTTGCCGACCGCTTCAGCGACGACCGCTCACCGCCTGAGATCTATGCGCGGCGTCTCGGCGGCGACCAGACGGCAATCCGGCTGACGCAGTCGCCGCTGCCGGCGTTTTGCACGCGCAACTGGGCCCAAGTGCGTTATGTCGACTGCGTGAGCCGCGTCGACGGCGCGCCGCTGACCGCGCGGCTGATGCTGCCCCCCGATTATGAGCCCGGCCGGCGTTATCCGCTGGTCGTCGGCTCGGTCTATTCCGACGCTCTGTGCAATCAGTGGGGCGGGCGCGACATCCACCCGTCCTGGGGCTTCGACCAGTGCCTCGTTGCCAGCGGCTTTCTGGTCGTCAATCCCGGAATAAGGGGCAGTTTCGGGCGCGGCAAGGAGTGGAACCGCCCGATGCTGCATTCCTATGGCACGCTCGATATCGAGGATATCGCCGACTGCGTGCGCGGGCTGATCGAGCAGGGCTATGCCGATCCCCAGCGCATCGGCCTGTGGGGCTCGAGCTATGGCGGGCTGATGACCCTGATGTCCTTGTTCAAGAAGCCGGGTTTCTATGCCGCGGGTGTCGCCGGCGCGCCGGCGACCAATGTTTCCCATGCCTATCCGGAACAGGAATGGATCATGGGGGCGCCGCGCGGCGACGACTATCCGGCGCGCTACGAGCGCCAGTCGGCGCTCTATCACACGGCAGGACTGGCCGACCCGTTGATGATCATCCACGGCACCCGCGATGAGGTGGTCCTTTATGCCGATACGATTGCCCTCATCGAGAAGTTCATCGCGCAGGGCAAGCGGTTCGAGCTGGTGACATTGCCGGGATCGGGCCATTCCTGGGCGCGGGAGAGCCTCGCCCAGACCCGGTTTGCCTATGGAAAGATGGTGGAGTTCTTCACGACACATCTGAAACCGCGATAGGGCGCTTTTTCGGCCCCCTGGTTACCTGAGGTGCAATTCGCGTAAACTCCCGATTCGATGTTTGACGATTTTTTCGGCCTTTTGATCCTCGTGCTGGTGGTGATCTTTTTCACCCCGCTCATCCTTTCCATCGTTGCGATGAGCCGCACCGGCGACTTGAGACGCCGGCTCATGCTGCTCGAGACCAAGCTCGCCCAGTATCAGACCGATGGGGTGCAGCCCCAGCCGGCAGCGGCTGAAGCCGCGGCGCTGGAGACCCTGGCTCCCGAGGCCGAGGTCGCGGAAACGCCCGCCGCCGAACCGGCCGAAGCAGCAGCGCGCCCGGGCAGGGTCTGGGCACAGGCCAGCAAGTCTCAGGACCAACCGGACGAGAAACTGGAAACCGAAGCCGGGCCGGAAGTGGTCGAACCGGCCGAAGCAGCCGCCGCCGCGGCGCCTCCGCCACCACAACCACCGCCACCCGCCGCACCCCGCGCGGGCATCGAGGAACGTCTCACCTCGCGCTGGCTCGTCTGGGTGGGCGCTATCGCGCTGGCGCTCGCCGGCATCTTCCTCGTCAAATATTCGATCGAGAATGCGCTGCTCACGCCGGCCATGCGCATCTCCGCCGGGCTCGTCCTCGGCGTCGCGCTGATCCTGGCCGGCGAGTGGCTGCGCCGGCGTTCCGGCGACCAGCAGATCGCCGCCCTCAAGCCCGATTATGTGCCGGGCGCTCTGGTGAGCGCCGGGCTCTTCATCTGCTTCGCCAGCATCTATGCCGCTTATGCCCTGGTCGATCTGTTGGGGCCGACGGCCACCTTCATCGGCCTGGCGGCCGTGGCGCTCGTCGCTTTCGTCCTGGCGGCGCTGCATTCGCCCATCGTCGCGATCATCGGTCTTCTCGCCGGCTTCGCGACCCCGGCGCTGGTGAGCTCGAACGATCCGAGTGCCGGAATCCTCTTCGCCTATCTCGCCTTCATCGCCGCCGCCGCTTACGCCGTGGTGATCTATCGCGGCTGGGGCTGGCTCGCTTATGGCGCCACGATCGGCGGGCTGCTGTGGACCGGCATATGGATCACCGGCCCGATGCAGGCCGGCGATCTGATGATCATCGCCGCCTTCCTCGCGGTGCTGTCGGCGGCAGCGGTCTGGCTCGCCTTGCGCCTGACGCCTGATGACGCGCCTTCGATCTGGGACGGGGCGCATCACCCCGATGGTCCCGAATTCAACGGCTGGCTGGCGGTGACGGGCGCCGTCGGCCTCTTCGCTTTCGCCGCTTTCCTCTTCCAGGCGCCGATGGTCAATCTCATGCTGGCGGTGGCGGGCGCCGTGGCGCTGGCGTTTGCCGGCCGGCGCTTCGAGCGTTTCGACGGCTTCATCGCCCATGCGTCCGCGCTGCTGTTCCTGGTGCTGGCGGCCTGGCAGCCGGAAGGCATTCTCGGCCAGTTCCTCTATGACATCGATGCCGGCATCACTGCGCCGGATGGCGCGCTGTTCGCGCCGGTGGCGAAGAGCTTCGTGCTGTCGCATCTGTTTGCCGCCGCGCTCATCACCGGGCTCGGCTACTTCCTGCTGCGCGGCAGCCGGCGTCCGTTTATCTGGGCCGGCATCTCGCTGCTCGGCGCCTTGCTCATCCTGGCGATGGCCTATGCCAGGAGCCGCTTCTTCACCACCGATCTTCTGTGGACGATCACCGCGACGCTGTCGGCCGCCATCGCCGTGGCGCTGGCCGGCATGCTGAACAAGCTGCGCGAGGATCGGCCTTATCGCCTGGCGCTCGGCTTCTACGCCGCCGCCGCCATTGCCGGCGTCAGCTTCGCCTTTGCTTTCGTCTTCCGCGAGGCCTGGCTCACCGTCGCTTTGGCGCTGCAGCTGCCGGCGCTCGCCTGGCTCGAGAAGAGCCTTGATCTGAAGGAGCTGCGCAAGCTGGCGCTCGTGGTGGCCTCCGTCATCCTGGTCCGCCTCGCGCTCAATCCTTATGTGCTGAGCTACGAGACCAATCACGCGCTCGGCACGCAATGGATCCTCTATGGCTATGGCATTCCGGCGCTGGCCTTCTTCGCCGCCGCCTGGATGTTCCGGCAGCGCTTCACCGATCTCACCGTCACAGTCCTCGAAAGCGGCGCCTTCGTCTTCGCGCTGCTGCTGGTGGCGCTCGAGATCCGCATCTTCACCGAAGGGCGGATCGCGGCCGAGAATGTCAATCTCTTCGAGCTGGCGCTGCACACGCTGGTCTGGCTCGGCGCCGGCTGGTGGCGCCTTCGGGCCTACGCCGCGGCCGGGCGCGCCATCGACAAATGGTGGGCCGGCATTCTCATTGTGCTCGGCCTTCTGGGCGTCGTCTTCGGTCAGCTCTTCCTGCTCAACCCGGTCGTCACCTATGACAGCGTCGGAGCCACGCCGATCCTCAACACGCTGATCGTCGCCTATCTGGCGCCGGCGCTGCTCGTCGGCCTCATCGCCTGGAGCCTGCCGGACCTGCCGCAGCTCAAGCAACTGCGCACCCCGCTTTCGGCGCTCGCACTGATCCTGGTGCTCACCTGGGTGACGCTTGAGACCAAGCGCTTCTTCCAAGGCCAGTTGCTCGACTTCTGGGCGCTCAGCGATGCCGAATATTATGCCTATTCGGTCGTCTGGCTGATTTCGTCCTTCATCCTGCTCGGGCTCGGCATGTGGCGGGGCGTGCCCTGGCTCAGGCACGGGGCGCTCGCCATCCTGATCCTGACCGTCTGTAAGGTATTCCTGTCCGACATGGCAGCCCTGGGAGGCCTCTACAGGGTCTTCTCGTTCCTCGGGCTTGGCCTCTGCCTGGTGCTGATTGGCTATCTATATCAGCGCTTTGTCTTCACCGGGAGGAAAGCGGAAGATAAGCCTGCTGGGGGCTAATATTCCTCAATCACAAAAACTTTGCTTTGAAGTTGAGCGGCCAGCTACAACATCCGCCGTGATCTAGGGAAAACTATAACGTTACGTAATAATCACTTAGCGAGGTTTTAGCGATCATGAAGCCCTTTGCCATTGCCGGCATCCAGATGCATCTGGGCCACGGCTCTAACATCGAGGCCATGCGCCAGCGCGTCGATCTGACAATGCATCTGTTTCCCTGGGTGCAAATGGTGACATTCTCCGAGCTCGCCTGTTACGGCCCGCTCCTGCAGCATGCCCAGCCGCTTCCCGGCGCCGCCGAAGACGCCTTCCGCGACATGGCGCGCCATCACCGCATCTGGATCGTCAACGGCTCCATGTATGAGCGCCGCGACGGCGGCATTTTCAACACCACCTCGGTCATCAATCCGGAAGGCGACGTGGTCGGCCGCTACCGCAAGATGTTCCCGTTCCTGCCGCTGGAGCAGGGGGTTCAGGCCGGCACCGAGTTCTTCACCTTCGATGTCGAAGGGGCCGGCAAGTTCGGCGTCCTCAATTGCTACGACATCTGGTTCCCCGAAACGTCGCGCCAGCTCGCCGCGATGGGCGTCGATGTCATCCTGCATCCGGTCATGACGCATACGATCGACCGCGATGTCGACATCGCCATCAGCCATGCGACCTCGGCGATGATGCAGTGCTACATTTTCGACATCAACGGTCTCGGCGCCGGCGGCAATGGCCGCTCCTGCGTCTTCGACCCGTCCGGTCGTCAGCTCTTCATGGGCGACACGACCGAGCAGATCATCCCGATCGAGATCGACATGGAGCTGGTGCGCCGCTCGCGCGAGCGCGGCATCAGGGGCCTGGGCCAGATGGCCAAGAGCTTCCGCGACCGCGCCGTGGACTTCCCGGTCTATGACCGCGAGCGTTTCGATTCGAGTTATCTCGATTCACTCGGCGCTCTCGCCACGCCGCGCCGCGTCGATGCGCCGGCGCCGCGCAATGTTCACACGCTGCCGGTCCGCCGCAGCCTGGTGAATTGACGCCTCAGTCCGGCGCCTTCGGCGAGAACCGTGACGGTCAGACGGTTTCGAGCATCCTCGGCTTGATCTCGCCGGCCGGCATCGGCCGGTTGAAGAAGTAGCCTTGCAGGAACTCGCAGCCGGCGAGGCGCAGGAACTTGGCCTGGAACTCGTCCTCGATGCCTTCCGCCGTGACCTTGAGGCCCATCGAACGGGCGATCGCGATGGTGCCCTGGACGAGTTGCTGCACATTGGCGCTGGTGGTGATGTCGGCGCAGATCGAGCGGTCGAGCTTCAGCCGGTCGAAGGGGAAGGTGCGCAAATAGCCGATGCTCGAATAGCCGGTGCCGAAATCGTCGAGCGCGATGGTGACGCCGCGTTCCTTGAGCCGCCACATGGCGGCGAGCGCGATATCGGGCTCGACCATCAGATGGCGCTCGGTGATCTCGAGCTCGAGCTGGCTCGCCGGGAAGCCGGTATCGGCGAGCGCCTGGCCGACCATTTCGTCGAAGCGCGGATTCTTGAACTGCACCGGCGAGACATTCACCGACAGGATGAAACTGGGCCAGGCCAGAGCGTCGAGACAGGCGCGGCGCAACACATAGGCACCGAGCGTCTCGATGAGGCCACCTTCCTCGGCGAGCGAAATGAAGATGTCGGGACGGATCACACGCCCGTCGAACATGGTCCAGCGCGCCAACGCCTCGACGCCTTTCGGCTCATGCGTCGCCGAATCGACGATGAGCTGATAGGCGACGCCGATCTCCTCGGCGGCCAGCGCCTCGCGTAAATGATGGGTGAGGCTGGCACGCTCCTGCATCTTGGCGTCGATATTGGCGTCGTAATAGGCGATGCGGTTGCCACCGAGCTTCTTGGCCTCGTACATGGCGATGTCGGAACGGCGCAGCAATTCATGGATGGTCGTGTCCAGGGAGCAGCCCGCCGCGATGCCGACGCTGGTGCCGAGGCGCAGATCGCCCTTGGGCGTCTTGAGCGGCTCTCTCAGGAACTCGATGAACTGCTCGGCCACTTTGCGGCCGGTTTGCTGGGCGTCGGGACCGGTGGTGAGGAAGGCGAATTCATCGCCGCCCACGCGGGCGAGCAGCCCCTTGCCCTGGGCGATATGGCTGAAGCCCGCGGAACAACCGAGCAGGGCGCGGTCGCCGGCGAAATGGCCATGTGTGTCGTTGACGTCCTTGAAGCCGTCGAGATCGAGGAAGACGACGCACACATCGGGCTGCATGCGCAGGCTCTTCTCGTCGCCGAGCGGGGTGGCGAGAAGCGAGGCGCGGTTGGGCAGGCCGGTGAGGAAGTCATGCGTGGCGGCGTGCTCGGCCTCCTGCCGGCTGCGCATGGTGGCGCGCAGATTGCTCCAGGCGGTGATCACCACGCCCATCATGATGAGCGACAGGAGGATAAGGATCGTGGTCACCGCGGGGCTGATCATGGCGAGCGCCTCGGAGCCGCGCGCCCTGGTCGACCAGACGAGCTTGCCGATCGGAATGCCGGCGGGATCGGCGAGCGTCACGCTTTCGGTGGCGGCAGAATCGGGCGGCGCCAGCGCGAGATCGGCGATGACGAACTCCTCGCCGAGACTCTTCACCATCGTTTCCGTCAGATGCTTGGCGATGACCAGCATCCGCTTCTGTCCGGCGGGCAGGGGCATGCCTTCCGAAAACGGCACCACCGGCCCGGCGACCGCGGCGGCGATGCCTTCCGGAGTCTTGAAGAAGCCGCTCGCCACGGCATATGTGCCGGGCGGGCCGTCGCTTTGCTTGAGAATG
This sequence comes from Taklimakanibacter albus, assembly GCF_016595235.1. GTDB lineage: Bacteria > Pseudomonadota > Alphaproteobacteria > Rhizobiales > Aestuariivirgaceae > Taklimakanibacter > Taklimakanibacter albus. Next base: position 1,007,909 of record NZ_JAENHL010000006.1, read on the forward strand.
TGCGCGAGCGCCGGTCCGAAGAAGGCGGCCGAAGAGGTATCGAGCGTGCTGCCGCCGCGCAGCGCGAAGAGGTCCTTGCCTGTTTCGTCGATCAGGAAGGCGGTGTCGAAGATGATTCCCGTCTCGGTCGAGTCGGTGTAGCCGCTGCGCACGAAATCGGAATTGGGAACATTGTAGAGGCCGGTCACCGCGTCATCCCAGCGCGCATAGTCCTGGTGACTGTCATGCAGCTTCCTGACGAAGGATTTGACTGCCGCCTGCGCGGTCTGGCGCGTCAGCGCCTCATCGGTGCGGTCGACCTCGTCGGCGAGATGATTGAGGGAATAGAACACGACGCCGACAGTGGCGAGCAATGCCGCGCCCGCCATGACCGCCATCCAGAATTCAATGGTTCCCTTGCGCCCGAAACGCGCCAGTACTGCGCCAAAATTCATCGCCTGACCTTGCCCCATAGCAAAGGTTACTGGCTGCCGATCACCAAAGGCTTATGAATTTGACAGAAACTGTAGCGGCTTCAAAACATTTTATTAACGCTGTCCATCGGCGGCGGTGTAGGCGCCGAGCTTCCCTCCAGCGGAATGGCGTCGAAATGCTTGTAGAGCGCGCTTATCCATTGCTTGGCGCGGTCTTTCAACTTGCGGTCGTCGGTCTGCATCCGCCCGCGTGAAACGAGAATGCCCATATCGGCGCCGTGATAGCGATAGTCGCCTGCAGTATACACCCGCAAGTAGAAGGCCTCGTTCTCGCCCGAGACGAGAAACCAGTCGATCGACTTGCGCACCAGCGAGATCTCGCCATTGTCGTTCATCTGCCAGATGCCCGAGGCCGGTGCCTTGGTGATCATCTCGACCCGGTCGACCGGATATTTGATGATGAGCTGGCTCCAATTGTCGTATTCGGTCCAGCGCTTCTGCACCTGCGCCAGATCGAGCTCCCAGTCGACATCCATGAATTCCAGCATGTGGAACAGGTAGATCGGGCAGCCGCCATAGGTCGAGGTGATGAGATTGGTGAGCGGCGAGGCGCCCGACACGCGCGGATTGATCTCGCCCAGATAGACCTCTCGCGTATCGGTATCGATGAGGAAGTCCATGCAGAAGGCGCCCTTGTAGCCGGCCTTGTAGAGCCGGTCGCCGAGCTTCTGCGCCATCCGGGTGACGGCCCGGCGTTCCTTGTCGAGGCCGCCGACGAACACGTCATTGCCGCACCAGCCGCCCTTATAGGGGGTGACCTCGGCGAAGCCGGTGATGTCGGTCTGGAGCGGGCCGACCAGGGTGCCGTGACGGGTGGCGATCGCCTCAACGGTGCCGGGCAGGTGATTGATGCGCCGCATGACCTTGAGCTGCTCGGCGACCAGCTTGTCTTCGTTCTTCTTCCAGTCGGCCTCGGATTTGATGAAGAAGGTGGTTCGGCCGGAATCCCCATAGGGCGTTTGGACGACCAGATCCTTGCCCAGCTTCGCCTTCATGGCGAGCTTCATGAGTTCGGCGTAACTCTTTGCTTTACCGAGAATATTCGGTGCGCTCTTGATGCCGGCCTCATTGCCGAGCTGGGTCGTGACGATCTTCGAGTCGATATGCTTGCGCAGCTTCACCGGCGGCAGCGCGATCTTGAGGCCGAGCTCCTTGGCGAGCTTTTCGGTCTCCTCGTCGAGCATCACCAGGATGAGGTGGCCCTTGCCGCGCTCGGCGATCCGGGCCCGGACCTCCTTGTGGCGCAGGAGGTAATTGTTCACGTCCTCGATGGAGCGGAACTCGTGCGGCCCGTGCTCGCGCGGCACCGTGATCTTGGGGTGGGTGGCGTCAAAACTGTCGAAGAAGTTGATGTATTCGAATTTGTTGATCCAGCGCCCGAGCCCCAGGAGATTATAGGGGGTGGGGGATAGGAAATAGATCGGCGTCTGGTTATGTCGGAAAAATTTGTAGATATCTGAAAGACTTGTGAGCTTCTGCCGCTTGCCCCGTGGTGCCATATGTCCCCTCCAACCCAGGCTTGTGACGCCTTGTTCCCGCAAGACTACGCAAAAATGTTACGGTAGGCCAAGGGGGCATTTGGGCTAATGGCCGGGAAGGGGCGGCAGCCCATCAAATGGCTTGTGTTTCGGGGCCTTCCTGCCTATAACGCGCCCCGTTAACTCACACGCGGATGCGGGATGAGCACATGGGAGCTTCGGTTCCCCACATAGTGTTTCATCCCTCCGGTGCCGGATAATCCGGTCACATCATCCGCGGCGGATCAACCGGAAAAGGATATAAAGCATGGCTCTGCCAGAATTCACCATGCGCCAGCTCCTCGAAGCGGGCGTTCACTTCGGCCACCAGACCCACCGCTGGAACCCCAAGATGAAGGGGTACATCTACGGTGCGCGCAATGGCATTCACATCATCGACCTCGCCCACACCGTGCCGTTGCTGCACCAGGCGCTGCTCGCCGTCGCCGACACGATTTCGCGTGGCGGTCGCGTGCTGTTCGTCGGCACCAAGCGCGCCGCCCAGGATTCGATCGCGGACGCGGCGAAGAAGTCGGCCCAGTACTACATCAATTCGCGCTGGCTCGGCGGCACGCTGACCAACTGGAAGACCATCTCCAACTCGATCAAGCGCCTGCGCCAGCTCGAGGAGACGGTGTCGAAGGAAGGCCAGGGCCTCACCAAGCGCGAGCTCCTGACGCTGACGCGTGAAAAGGACAAGCTCGAGCAGGCGCTCGGCGGCATCAAGGACATGGGCGGCACGCCCGACATCCTGTTCGTCATCGACACCAACAAGGAGCAGCTGGCGATCAAGGAAGCCAACCGTCTCGGCATCCCGGTCGTCGCCATTCTCGACACCAATTGCGATCCGGCGGGCGTCACCTATCCGATCCCGGGCAATGACGATGCCGGCCGCGCCATCACGCTGTATTGCGACCTGATCAGCCGCGCGTGCATCGAGGGCATCTCGCAGGGCCAGCGCGGCAGCGGTCATGACATCGGCGAAAGCGAAAACCCGCAGAACGAAGAACTGCCGGAACCCGCTCACGTCTGATCACTGATCCAGGGAGTCCGCGCGAAAGCTTTGCGGACTCCCGCTTAATCCACGAGGATAATTATGGCTGACATCACCGCAGCAATGGTGAAGGACCTGCGCGAAAAGACCGGCGTGGGCATGATGGACTGCAAGGCCGCACTCGCCGCCACCAATGGCGACATGGATGCCGCCGTCGATTGGCTGCGCGCCAAGGGCCTCGCCAAGGCGGCCAAGAAGTCGACCCGCGTCGCGGCCGAAGGCCTGATCGGCGTCGCCGTCGAGGGCAAGACCGGCGCGCTCGTCGAAGTCAATTCCGAGACCGACTTCGTCGCCCGCAACGACAAGTTCCAGGCGATGGTCGCCGATATCGCCAAGCTCGCCCTCACGGCCGGCGGCGATACCGAGAAGCTCAAAACCGCGCATTATCCGGGCTCCAAGCACGCGGTCGCCGAATATGTGGCCGAGATGGTCGCCTCGATCGGCGAGAACATGACCGTGCGCCGCACCGCCGTGGTCTCCGTCACCGACGGCGTCATCGGCAGCTACATGCACAACCAGATCGCGCCGGGCCTCGGCAAGATCGGTGTGATCGTGGCGCTCGAATCGACCGGTAAGAAGGACGAGCTCGCGCAATTCGGCAAGGAACTGGCAATGCACATTGCGGCGACCAATCCGGTCGCCCTTGACCTCGCCGGCGTGCCGAAAGAGACGCTCGAGCGCGAGAAGGCCATTCTCGCCGAGAAGAATGCCGGCAAGCCCGAGAAGGTGCTCGAGAAGATCATGGAGAGCGGTCTCAAGTCCTATGCCAAGGAGAACACCCTCCTGGAGCAGGCTTCCGTCCATGGCGATCATGCCGGCAAGTCGATCAGCCAGCTTCTGGCCGAGCTCGGCAACAAGGCCGGCGCCCCCGTCAAGCTCAACGCCTATGTGCGCATGCAGCTCGGCGAAGGCATCGAGAAGAAGGAAGACGATTTCGCCGCCGAAGTCGCCAAGGCGGCAGCGGTCTGATCAAGATCATGCCCGCGGCGCTGCCTTGAGATAGGCGGCGCCGCGCGGCGATATTCTGTAGCCGGTCTCGAGACTTTCGGTGAGACCGAGCTCCTTGAGCTTCCTGACCCTAATCTTGAAGGGCTGAGTCTCCCAGGAAAGCCTTGCCGCCAGATCGGCGGCCCGCACCGCCGGATGGCCGGCGATCAAGTCCAGTACTTTCAGCGTCCACGCCCCGTCCTTGCTGGCTTTGTCGAGGCGCGCGAGACGTTTGGCGATGTCCGTTTCATCGGACTTCGTCGGCGCCTGTTTCCTGAGCGCGACGCGGGGATCCTGGCCAACGAAACGCAGCGCGATCCTGAACACGTCGCCGCTGCCGAATTTAGCGAGCTCGGCCAGAAGTTGCGCTTTCCCCGCATAGCCCGCCTTGCGGGCCTCCGCATCGCTGATTTTTTCGGCTTCGATCGCCTTTATGCCGGTGACGGCGACGACGCCGAGCGCGGTGCGGACTTCGCCGCCTTCCCTGACGCGCGAGCGCGGCCAGCGCCGGAAGGCCAAAGTAATGCTGCCGTCGCGGATACCTTCGAGGATGGCGGTTTTGAACAGCATTTGACCTCCGGTTCCGGAGTTAATACGAAATGCGTTAGCCTGCTTGAAAAATATGCTATCTCCCTCAAGTCTTTCCATTATTCCTATCGGGTGAACATGGCCAAGCTCGCCTTCAAGCGCGTCCTCCTGAAAGTCTCGGGCGAAGTCCTCATGGGCTCGCAGCCCTTCGGCATCGATCTTGCGACCGTCGAGCGGGTGGCAGGCGAGGTCGCGGAAACCTTGCAGACAGGCGTCCAGCTGAGCCTGGTCATCGGCGGCGGCAATATCTTCCGCGGCATGGCGCAGGCGGCCAAGGGCATGGACCGGGTGAGCGCCGATCACATGGGCATATTGGCGACGGTGATGAACGCGCTGGCCATGCAGGGCGCGCTCCAGGGCAAGGGCATCGACGCCCGGGTGCTGTCGGCCATCGCCATGCCGACGGTCTGCGAGACCTATTCCAGGGCCAAGGCGGTCCATCATCTCGAGGCGGGCAGGGTGGTCATCTGCGCCGCCGGCACCGGCCTGCCGTTCTTCACCACCGATACCGGGGCGGCGCTGCGGGCCGCCGAAATGGGCTGCGACGCGCTGTTCAAGGGCACCAGCGTCGATGGGGTCTATTCGGCTGACCCAAAAAAGGACGCATCGGCCGAGCGTTTCGATCGCATCACCTTCAACGAGATACTGGCGCGCGATCTGCGCATCATGGACCCGGCGGCCATCGCGCTTGCGCGGGATAATGGGATTCCGGTAATTGTGTTCTCCATCCGCGCGCCCGGCGCGGTGCTCCAGGTCCTGAACGGCTCGGGTAAATTTACGATAGTGACGAGAGACTGAACCACCATGGCACAACCAACTCCATTCGACTCCAAAGAAATCAAGCGGCGCATGCATGGTGCGGTCGATGCCCTGAAGCACGATTTCGGCGGCTTGCGCACCGGACGCGCCGCGGTGAGCCTTGTCGATCCCATCCATGTCGACGCCTATGGCGCCTCGATGCCGCTCAACCAGGTGGCGACTGTCACCGTGCCGGAACCGCGCATGCTGTCGATCCAGGTTTGGGACAGGGGCCTCGTCATCGCCGTCGAGAAGGCGATCCGCGCTTCCAATCTGGGCCTCAACCCGCAGACCGAGGGCCAGGTCATCCGCCTGCGCATGCCGGATCTGACGCAGGACCGCCGCAAGGAACTCGTCAAGGTCGCCCATCAATATGCCGAGAAGGCCCGCGTCGCGGTGCGCAACGTGCGGCGTGACGGCATGGATCACTTGAAGTCGCTCGAAAAGGATCATCATATGGGCGAGGACGAGCACCGTACGAAGTCGGATGAAGTGCAGAAGATGACCGACGAGACGATCAAGGAGATCGACGCGGCGCTCAAGGTCAAAGAAGCCGAGATCATGCAGGTCTGAGCGGCAGGTCCGCCGGAATGCGTGGCCATGAGGGTCCGTTGATGACTGTTCCTGGGGGCAGAACTCCAGTGCCGCGGCACGTCGCCATCATCATGGATGGCAATGGCCGCTGGGCGCATGCCCGTGGCCTGCCGCGCTCGGCCGGCCACCGCAAGGGCGTAGAGGCGTTGCGCACCGCGGTTCGCGCCGCCGGTGAGATGGGCATCGGCTATCTCACCATCTTCAGCTTCAGCTCGGAAAACTGGTCGCGCCCGCCGGCGGAGGTGTCCTTCCTGCTCGACCTGCTGCGCCATTTCGTGCGCCAGGACGTCGCCGAGCTCGACCGCGAGAATGTCCGTATAAGGATCATCGGCGAGCGCCAGGGGCTTGCCGCCGATATCGTGGCGCTCATCGCCGAGACCGAGGAGCGCACCCGGGCCAATACCGGCCTCACCCTCATCGTCGCCTTCAATTACGGCTCACGCCAGGAAATCACCACCGCCGCCCGCGATCTCGCCATTGCGGTCAAGGAAGGGCGGATCGCGCCCGACAGCATCACGCCGGAATTATTCGGCAGCTTCCTCGCCACCGAAGGCGTTCCCGATCCCGATCTCCTGATCCGCACCAGCGGCGAGCAGCGTCTTTCCAACTATCTGCTCTGGCAGTGCGCCTATACCGAATTCGTCTTCGTCGACGAATACTGGCCGGATTTCAGCCGCGAGACGCTGCAGCGCGCCATTGCCGAATACCATACGCGCGAGCGGCGCTTCGGCGGGCTCCAGGCGCAGTCGGCCTGACCATGGCCGAGACGACCGGCGCGCCCCAGGGCGCCAATTGGCGCGATCTCGGCATCCGCACCTTGTCCTCGGCGATACTGATTCCCGCCGTCCTGGTCGATGTCTGGCTGGGGGATGCCTGGTTCCATCTCCTGGTGGCGCTGCTCGGTGTCATGATGGCGCATGAATGGACCAACATCGTCCACGATCGCAGCTCCTCGCAATTCGCGCTGCATGCGGCGGCCGCTCTGTGCGGCGCCTTCCTGCCGCTGTCGCATGGCTGGCATATGGCGCTTGGTGTGATTGCGGTCATCTGGGTCTTGAGCCTTCTCCTGGCGCTCGCCCAGCACCGCCGCCTCAGCCTCTGGGTCGTCTCCGGTGTCGCCTATATCGGCCTGCCGGCGATGGCCTTCGTCATACTGAGGGGCGAGAACGAGGCGGGCATGCTCGCCATGATGTGGCTCTTCGCGGTGGTCTGGGCGGCTGATATCTGCGCCTATTTCGCCGGCCGTGTCATCGGCGGTCCGAAGCTCGCGCCGAGGATTTCGCCCAAGAAGACCTGGGCCGGGCTGTGGGGCGCCATCGCCGGCGCGGCTGCCGTGGGGGCCGCGGTCGCCTATGGCGCGGGCCTTGCCGATGTCATCCTCCTGGGCCTCCTGGGGGGCGTGCTCGCCGTCGTGGAGCAGATGGGCGATCTCTTCGAATCGGCGCTCAAGCGCCATTACGGGGTGAAGGATTCGGGTCGCCTCATTCCCGGCCATGGCGGCGTTCTCGACCGGGTGGACGGGCTCGTTGCCGCCTCGCTGGTGCTGGCCGCGGTCGTCATCGTTTCGGGTTATATCGGCGCCGGTAACGAACTTTTTGGCCGCTAACCATAGACTGTCGAAATGTTGTCGCAATGACAGCGTTTCGTGGTTAATAAGTCGTTTACGCCAAAGGCTTAGGGCACATCCGCCAAAGTTGAAGACTTTGGCGGTCAGGATATGCCTCAAGGTATTGATTTGGCGCGAATCCTTCTCGGCGAAGTGATTTCCATTTCGCCGGGATGCGCGTTACTGGCACGCACTTTGCGGATAATGGCGGGGCCGGGAAACGTGCCCGGTATTTGAAACAGGATATCACGATGGACTTTCTCGCCACCTTACCGGCAACCATTTTCTCCTACGGCGCCTATGCCGTCATTTTGCTCGTCGCGCTGACCGTCATCGTCTTTGTCCACGAATACGGCCATTTCAAAGTGGCCCGGCTGTGCGGCATGAAGGTGGAGGCCTTCTCGATCGGCTTCGGCCGTGAGATCTGGGGCAAGTACGACCGGTACGGCACGCGTTGGAAGATCGGCTGGCTGCCGATTGGCGGCTATGTGAAGTTCGCCGGCGACGCCAATGCCGCGAGCATGCCTGATCCGGAATCACCGCCCAAACCCGACGAATTCCACGGCAAGCCCATCTGGCAGCGGGCGCTCGTGGTCGCGGCCGGTCCGGTGGCGAATTTCGTTTTGGCGTTCCTGCTGTTCGCCGTTTACTTCATGGGAGATAAAGTCCTCGGGCCGCAGCTCGGCGAGATCATGCCCAAATCGGCCGCCCAGGAGGCTGGATTCCAGCCGAATGACACCGTGCTCAGGATCGACGGCGAGGAGGTGTTGAGCTTCGTCGACATCATCGCCATCGTCAGCCAGAGCGCCGGCAAGAGCCTGCACTTCGACATCGATCGTTCCGGCAGCCCGCTGACTTTGACCGTGATTCCGCAGTCGTCGGTCGAGGATAGAGGTTTCTTCGGCAAGATCACCATCGGACGGATCGGCGCCCGGCCCAGCGACAATCCTTCGAATCTCCACAATGTGCCGCTGCCGCGCGCCCTGAACATGGCTGGCGGAGAGATCGAGCGCATTGTGGTGGGAACGCTGCAATATGTCGGCCGGTTGATCGTCGGGCGCGACAGCGTTTCGCAGCTGGGTGGCGTAGGGACCATGGCCAAGCTGACCGGAGACGCCGCGCAGGTCGGATTTCTCGTCCTCGTCTACATGATCGCGGTGCTCTCGGTGAGTATCGGATTAATTAACCTGTTTCCTATTCCAATGCTGGATGGCGGCCACCTCGTGTTCTACGCGCTGGAGGCTATCCGCCGTAAACCTTTGGGGCCGCAGGCTCAGGAATGGAGCTTCAGAATTGGATTTGCCGTCATTATTTTCATCATGCTGATCGGCAATATCAACGACCTTCTAAGGGCCACTATGAGAAACCTAGCCTATTGAAATAAGGCAAAAATCTTCATTTGCATTCATTCGGAAAGAGCGTAAAAAGCAACCCGGGTGAGGGGATTCTTCGGGAACTACGCGTAGCAGGGGATTGAATACAAGGGATGCGTTACCAGTCAGTCATTGTCGCGGTTTTTGCGTGCGTGTTGTCCTTCGCCCTGCCGGTCATGGCGCCTCAGGGTTTTGTGTCGACAGCCCAGGCTCAAGCCATCGGCCGCATCATCGTCGAGGGCAATCAGCGCATCGAGGCGGAAACCGTCCTTTCCTATATGCAGATCGGGGCGGGCGACCAGTTCGATTCCGAGAAGATCGACGAATCGCTGAAGACCCTTTTCCAGACCGGCCTGTTTTCCGACGTCCGGATTTTCCGGCGCGGCAATAATCTTGTCGTGGTCGTCGAAGAGAACCCGATGATCAATCGGGTGAATTTCGAAGGCAACAGCGAGGTCAAGGACAAGGATCTCGAGAAGGAAGTCGAGCTCAAAGAGCGCACGATGTTCACGCGCGCCAAGGTGCAGAGCGACGTCCAGCGAATCATCGCCGTCTATCGCCGCTCGGGCTTCTACTCGGCCCGCGTCGAGCCCAAGATCATCCGTTTGCCCCAGAACCGCGTCGACCTCATCTATGAGATCACCGAGGGCGCCGAGACCAAGGTCAAGGCCATCACCTTCGTCGGCAACGAGGCGTTCAGCGACAGCGACCTGCGTTCGGCGATCACCACCACGGAGCACTCCTGGTGGAAGTTCATGTCCACCTCGGACCGTTATGATCCCGACCGGCTGAACTACGACAAGGAACTGCTGCGCCGCTATTATTTGAAGAACGGCTTCGCCGACTTCCGGGTGATTTCGGCCGATGCCGAGCTGGCCCCCGATGGCGAGAGCTTCTACATCACCTTCACGGTGGAAGAGGGCCCGCTCTACAAGGTCAACAGCGTCGCCGTGAACAAAGGCGACACCAATCTCGACGAAGAACAGCTGCGCAAGGCCGTCCAGCTGAGCCCCGGCGAGGACTATGACGCGACCAAGGTCGACAAGTCGGTCGAGAACATCACGATCGAGGCCGGCAAGGCGGGCTACGCCTTCGCCAAGGTCGAGCCGGACATCAAGAAGGACGAGCCGAACCGCGCCCTCGACATCACCTACAACATCACCGAAGGTCCGCGCACTTACATCGAGCGCATCGACATCATCGGCAATACGCGCACCCTCGACGAGGTGATCCGCCGCGAGCTCCGCCTCTTTGAGGGCGATGCCTATAACCGCGTGCTGGTCGAGCGTGGCCGCCGCCGCCTGACGTCTCTCGACTTCTTCGAGAAGATCGACATGCGCGAAGAGCCGGGCTCGGCGCCCGACAAGGTCGTGCTGATCGTCGAAGTGGTCGAGAAGTCGACCGGTTCCCTCAACCTGACGGCCGGCTACTCCACCTCGGACGGCGTCATCGGCGGTATCAGCGTCAGCGAGCGCAACCTGCTCGGCCGTGGCCAGAATGTCCGCCTCGACACCCAGCTGAGCTGGGACCGTCAGCAGGTCGATTTCAGCTTCACCGAGCCGTATTTCCTCGACATGCCGTTGTCGGCGGGCGTCGATCTCTTCGCCACCCGGTCGAGCGACACCGACACGACGAGCTATGACAGCACCCGCTATGGCGGCGCGCTGCGCACCGGCTTCCGTCTCGACGAATGGCAGTCGCTCAGCTTCAAATACATGCTGGCCCGCCGCGAGATCACCATCGACGACGGCGCCGACGTGTCGCCCGCCATCCTCGACTCGGAAGGCGTGACCTGGAAGTCGTCCGTCGCCAGCGCCTATGTCTATGACGACCTCGACAATCCGTCGCGCCCGACCAAGGGTTTCCGCGGTAAGGGCACGCTCGAAGTCGCGGGCCTTGGCGGCGACGTCTATTATGCCAGCATCGACACCTCGGCCTATTACTTCATGCCGCTGCTGTTCGACGGCGTGGTGCTGAAGCTCGAGGCCAATGCCGGCCATATGGAGCCGCTGACCAGCGACGACATTCCGATCCAGGACCGCTTCTTCAAGGGCTCGGACAGCTTCCGCGGTTTCAAGCGTGGCGGTGTCGGCCCGCGCATGGACAATACCCGCGGCGATTCGGACGGGATCGGCGGCCAGACCTATGCCATCGGCACGGTCGAGACGACTTTCCCGCTCGGTCTGCCGGAGGAATTCGGCCTGGAAGGCGCGGTCTTCTCTGACTTCGGTACGGTCTTCGGTGCGCCCGAAGATACGATGGCCGCGACGGCGAATGGCCTTTGCCGGATTAATCCGAACAAGCCCGCTGCGGGACAGAAATGCGAAGTGCATGATACGCCCGAGCTGCGGTTGTCAGTCGGCGCCGGCGTGATCTGGCAGTCGCCCTTCGGTCCGCTCCGCGTTGACGTCGCTTATCCGCTGATCAAGGCTGACTATGACGAGGAAGAACTGTTCCGCTTCTCGGTCGGCACGCGCTTCTAGACTGAGCACCGGCAAAGCGATAAAGGTTGCAACGGACGGCACCAGATGCCGTCCGTTGTCGTTTGAGGATGTACGGCATGCCTGACACTGGGGAACCGAGAGCGCTGGGGAGCGCCGATATTGGACGGATCATGCAGCTTTTGCCGCATCGATATCCGTTCCTGCTGATCGACCGCCTGGTCGATCTCGACGGCGAGCAATCGGGCGTCGGCATCAAGAACGTGACCATGAACGAACCGTTCTTCCAGGGACATTTCCCCGGCCGGCCGGTCATGCCGGGGGTGCTGCTCATCGAATGCATGGCCCAGACCGCCGGCGCCCTGGTGCTCAATCACCTGGGCGACGAGCATGCCGGCAAGCTGGTGTTCTTCATGTCGATCGACAAGGCGCGCTTCCGCAAGCCGGTGGTGCCGGGTGACACGGTGCGTTTCCCGGTCAAGTTGATCCAGCGGCGCCCGCCTGTCTGGCGCTACGCGGCCGAGGCGATCGTCGACGGCAAGAAGGTGGCCGAGGCTGAGATCGGCGCCATGCTCATGAACGAGCGCGGCCAGTAGGCGCCGCCGTCGTTATCTATCTCCGCACTGGACTGCGTTCGAGGGGCCTCAGCACGGTCTCGCTTTGGGCGAGCCTCCGGAACAGCCGGATGAGCAGCGGGTGGTTCGTCCACCTTCATAAGACAATGGCCGGGTTTTCGGCCCGGCCATCATCGTCCAGTTTTAGAGGGCAGTTATTTGCCGCGCTTGCTCATCTGCACATAATCGCGCTGCGGCGACCCGGTGTAGAGCTGGCGCGGCCGGCCGATGCGCTGTGACGGATCCTCGATCATCTCCTTCCACTGGGCGATCCAGCCGACCGTGCGCGCCACCGCGAAGAGCACAGTAAACATGCTGGTCGGGAAGCCGAGCGCCCGGAGGATGATGCCGGAATAGAAGTCGACATTCGGATAGAGCTTGCGCTCGATGAAGTAGCTGTCATTGAGGGCGACGCGCTCGAGTTCGCGCGCCACGTCGAGCAGCGGATCGTCCTTGATGCCGAGCTCGCCCAGAACCTCATGCGCCGTCTTCTGCATGATCTTGGCGCGCGGATCGTAGTTCTTGTAGACGCGATGGCCGAAGCCCATCAGGCGGATATGCGAGCTCTTGTCCTTCACCTTGGAGATGAATTCCGGGATCTTGTTGGCGTCGCCGATCTCTTCCAGCATCTTGAGCGCCGCCTCATTGGCGCCGCCATGCGCCGGACCCCACAGGCAGGCGATGCCGGCCGCGATGCAGGCGAAGGGATTGGCGCCGGACGAACCGGCGAGCCTGACCGTCGAGGTCGACGCGTTCTGCTCGTGATCGGCATGCAGGATGAAGATGCGGTCCATGGCACGCGCCAGGATCGGGTTGACCTTGTATTCCTCGCACGGCACGGCGAAGCACATGCGCAGGAAGTTGGCGGCATAGGACAGCTCGTTCTTCGGATAAACGAAGGGCTGACCGATGTGATATTTGAAGGCCATCGCCGCGATCGTCGGTAGCTTGGCAATCATGCGGCGTGACGCGATCTCGCGCTGCTTGGGATCGTTGATGTCGGTCGAGTCGTGATAGAAGGCTGACATCGCGCCGACCACGCCGACCATCACCGCCATCGGATGCGCATCGCGCCGGAAGCCCTGATAGAAGCGTGCCATCTGCTCATGGATCATCGTATGCATGGTGATCGCATGTTCGAATTCGCGCCGCTGCGCGGGCGTCGGGAGATCGCCGTAATAGAGCAGGTAACAGGTCTCGAGGAAGTCGCCATGCTCGGCGAGCTGGTCGATCGGATAGCCGCGATAGAGCAGTACGCCGGCATCGCCATCGATATAGGTGATGTCGGACTCGCACGCCGCCGTCGAGGTGAAGCCCGGATCGTAAGTGAACACACCGGCATCGCGATAGAGATGGCCGATATCGACGACGTCGGGTCCGACCGTTCCCTTGCGGACCGGAAGCTCATACGATTTGTTGTCTATGGTGAGGGTGGCGGAGGTCTGCGCCACATCTGCGGTTTTCTTGGTCGCGGCTGTTGTTGTCATATCTTCTGTCCCTGCCGTTATCCGTTATATGACCAAAGTTTATTGCAGTGCACCATGACGGTCAACCAGACTTAAGGGCATCCGCAATACGGTTTAATGACTCCGCGCGGCCGAGAACGTCGAGCACATCGAAGATACCAGGTGACGTGCTGGTTCCCGTGAGCGCCGCGCGCAAGGGTTGCGCCAGCTTTCCGAGCTTGGCGCCGGTTGCTTCCGCATGCGCCTTGACGGCGGCCTCGACGCTCTGGACATTCCACTCTGTTGCCTCAAGCACCGGTAGAAGCGCCGTCAGCGCGGCGACGCCGCCATCCGCCATGATCTGCCGCGCTTTGTCGTCGAGCGTCAGCGGACGCTCGGCGAACAGGAACTGCGCGCTCTTCATCAGGTCGACGAGAGTCTTGGCGCGCTCCTTGAGGCCCGGCATGGCGCGCAGCAGTTTCGCTTTCATGCCGGCATCGATGCGGCCGAGCATTTCGGGGCCGCCCGCGACATGCGGCAGGAAGGTGATGAAAGCCGCGAGCAGTTCGGCATCGGGCGTGCCGCGCATATAGTGGCCGTTGAGATTCTCGAGCTTCACGAAATCGAAGCGCGAGGGCGACTTGCCGATCGCATCGAGACCGAACCAGTCGACCATCTGCTCGGTCGAAAAGATCTCGTCATCGCCATGGCTCCAGCCGAGGCGGGCGAGATAGTTGCGCATCGCGGCCGGCAGATAGCCCATGGCGCGGTAGGCCTCGACGCCGAGCGCGCCGTGGCGCTTCGACAGCTTGGCGCCGTCCGGCCCATGGATCAGCGGCACATGCGTCATCTCCGGCACGTGCCAGCCCATCGCTTTGTAGATCTGCGTCTGGCGCGCCGCATTGGTGAGATGGTCGACGCCGCGGATGATATGGGTCACGCCCATATCGTGGTCATCGACCACGACGGAGAGATTGTAGGTCGGGTTGCCGTCGGAACGCAGGATGATGAGATCGTCGAGTTCCTTGTTCTGGAATACGACGCGACCCTGGGCGTGGTCCTCGATCACCGTCTCGCCCTGCTGGGGCGACTTGAAGCGGATCACCGGCTTGACGCCGGCGGGCGCGGTGGCGGGATCGCGGTCGCGCCACGTGCCGTCATAACGGACCGGGCGCTTCTCGGCCTCGGCCTTCTCGCGCATCGCCTGCAACTCTTCGGGGCTGCAGTAGCAGCGATAGGCATGGCCCTTGGCGAGCAGGATCTCGGCCACCTCGCGATGGCGCGAGGCGCGCGCATATTGCGATACGGCTTCACCATCCCAGTCGAGCCCGAGCCAGGTCAGGCCATCGAGAATGGCGTCGACCGCTTCCGGAGTCGAGCGCTCGCGGTCGGTATCCTCGATGCGCAGCAGCATCTTGCCGCCGCGGTTCTTGGCATAGGCCCAGTTGAACAGAGCGGTGCGGCCGCCGCCGATATGGAGGAAGCCGGTGGGCGAGGGAGCAAAACGTGTGATGACGGACGATGACATGGCCGCTTTTCTTGGCAAATATGGGGTTCGGGATGTTGGGCGGGGCTTAGCATAGAGCCCCGGCCTGTGTAAGGGGCGGTGCGTGGCGGACTGGGTTCAGGATGTCGGCGCGGAGCAAGGCGCAAGGCTTGATTGGCGCGCCTGGCTGGGCACCCTTGTCGCCCGCCAGTCCGGCACCTTATTCCTGTGGTCGCCGGTCTGCCTGATGGCCGGCATCTGGGGCTATTTCGCCCTGCCGCGCGAGCCGCCTTCATGGGCCTTGGGCGTGATCCTTCTGTTCCTGGCGTTCCTCTTCTGGCTGGTCCGGATAAGGCGCGGTCTTGTCGCGACGGTCCTGGTGCTGGCGCTTCTGGGCTTCAGCCTTGCCAAGCTCAGGACCGAATGGGTCGCGAATCCCGCAATCAGGGCGCCGACCGGTGAGGTCGTGCTGACCGGCGTAGTCGAGGATTTCGAGCTTCGTGGCCCCAAGCGGGGGGCGGTGGTCCTGCGTATCCTGGCGCTCGAAGGCAAGGGCGTCACCCGCCTGCCATCCCTGGTGCGCCTCACCCTATCCGGCGGGACGCGATTGCGGCCGGGGCAGGTGGTCAAGGCCAAGGCCCAGCTTTTCCCTCTGCCGTCCCCCGTCATTCCCGGCGGCTATGATCACGGCCGGACCTTGTGGTTCCAGGGCATCGGTGCGACCGGCCGTCTCTACGGCGACATTGCGATCGAGGGCAGCGATGCATCCTGGCGCCTGCGCTTCAAGGCGGCGGTGCAGGATCTGCGCGATGCGATCGGGGAGCGTATCCGCGCAGTGATCCCGCCTGAGCGCAGCGGCGTCGCGGAGGCGCTGATCACCGGCGAACGGGGCAGTATCCCCCGCGCGGTGAATGACAGCCTCCAGACATCGGGACTGGCGCACATCCTCTCTATTTCGGGCCTGCATATGACCCTGGTGGCGGGCCTGTGCTTCTGGCTGGTGCGCGCCGTGCTGGCGCTGTCGCCGGCGCTTGCCACGTCCTATCCGATCAAGAAATGGGCCGCCGTGGCAGGGCTTGCGATGGGCTTCGCCTATATGATTCTGGCGGATGCATCGGTCGCCACCCAGCGCTCCTACATCATGCTGGCGGTGATTTTCATCGCCATTCTCTGCGACCGGCCGGCTCTGTCGCTGCGCAACCTCGCCATCGCCGCCCTGATCATCCTGGTCGCCTTTCCGGAGGCGGCGCTCAGCGCGAGCTTCCAGATGTCCTTTCTCGCGGTCATGGGCATTCTCGCCTTCCATGAGGTGTGGAGCAAATGGCTGAAAGAGGAGGAGCCTGCCTATGGTCCGGTCGGGCGCTTATGGCGGTGGGGGTATCATGGCGTTTCAGCGGCCGCCTTCACCTCGCTGGCCGCAGGCGGCCTGTCTTCGATTGCCGCCGCCTATCACTTCGGCCGTCTCGCGCCCTATGGGCTGATCGCCAATCTCCTGGCCTTTCTGGCCATGTCCGTCCTAGTGATGCCGATGGCCCTGTTCTCGGTTCTCGCCATGCCATTGGGCCTGGAAGCCGGGCCGCTGCGCGCCATGGATTGGGGCCTCGTCTGGGTGCAGGCGGTTTCGGATTGGGTGGCGGGCCTGCCCAAGGCGCAGGGTATGGTGCCGGCGCTGCCGCTGCCCAGCGCCATCCTGCTGGGCCTGGCGGCGATCGTCCTCTGCCTGACCCGTGGTCCGCTTCGCGGCGCGGCCCTACTCCTGTCACTAATCTCGTTTATATTCATATGGTTGAGAGAGGATCCTGATATCCATGTTGAGACAGCGGCCAAGACCATGGCGGCGCGCGGGGCGGAGGGCGACCTCATCCCGGTCCAGGCGCGGCGGGGACGCTTTGCCGTGAGCCAGTGGCTGCGTCAGGAAGGCGACGACGCACAGCCGGCGGAAGCGGCGCGCCGTCCCGGCTGGACATGTGTCGAGGATGTCTGCCGGACGAGCATCCAGGGCACGCGGGTGGTTTATGTGGGCAAGGAGGTGCCGGCCATGGCGCTGCCTTGTGCCGAGGCGGACATCCTCGTCACAGGTTTTCCGCTGCGCGGCCGTTGCCGGTCGGTGAGGCTGCGCATCGACCGCTTCTCGGTGTGGCGCAAGGGCGCCCATGCCCTCTATATCGACGGCGATACCATTCGCATCGAAACGGCGCGGGATCTTCAGGGTGAGCGACCTTGGGTAATTATGCCTGAGCCGCGTCGCAAGGACACATCGCGCCCCTAAGGTGAAAAGTGCATGGCTCTGCCCATGACCGATCAGCATCAGCAGAAAGCCGCTGACGCGCTCGCCGAGCTGCGTCGGCGCATTGACGGCGTCGACAGCGAGCTCGTGGCGCTGCTTGCCAAGCGTCAGCGCTGTGTCGAAGAGGTCATCGAGATCAAGCGCACGGCCCAGCTGCCGGCGCGCATCCCGGCGCGGATCGATGAAGTTCTGGCCCATATCCGCAAACTCGCCGTCGCGGCCGATGTCGAGCCTGATCTTGCGGTGGCCGTGTGGCGCGAGATGATCGAACAGTTCATCGCCTTTGAAGAGCGGCAGATTTAATTTAAAGAGTCTCTCGAAAATTCCTCACTAACGTTTTGATATCTAGCCGCAAATCTTCCTGAGGCCGGCCCAGTCGGTATCATTGAGCGTGGGGCGCGCCGTAACGCCTTGCGGCAGAGGCTTGATCGCGTCGATGCGTTCATCGGTCACCGGATGGGTCGACATGATGTCGGTCATCGTGCCGAACAGGCCACCCGAATCGCCCTTGCCCTCGAGCTTCTTCAGCTCCTCGAAGAACCGCTTGAGGCCCGTCGGATCGATGGCGGCCTTGACCAGCATGTCCTGGGCATAGGAATCGGCCTCGCGCTCGGCGTCGCGCGAAAAGCGCAGGATCGCCAGCAGGCCGGCAAAACCGCTGATCGAATCCCCGCCGCCCGAGACGATCTGGAGCAGGAGTTCGATGCCCATGGCGCGGATGAGCTGCGCTTCGGCATGGCGGTGCTGGACATGGCCGATCTCATGGGCGAGGACGCCGGCGACCTCGTCGGCGCTGCGGGCCGCATCGATCAGCTTGCGCGTCATCACGATGCGCCCGCCGGGCAAGGCGAAGGCATTGAGCATGCTGAGATCGTAGACCTTGAGCTCGAAGGGCGGCGCGTCCGGGTTGTCCTCCATGAGACGGGCGCTCAGCGTGCGCAGCAGCGCGTTGCTGCTGCTCGTGGCGCAGAGCTTGCCGTCACCGGCGAAGCTCGCCTCGACCTGGTCGCCGAGATTCTTGCGCCAGCTGTCGGGCAGGATGAAAGCCAGCGACTGCGGGGCATAGGAGAGGGTGAGATAGAGGACGGCGATGGCGGCGAGGGCGCTCGCGCCGATGATCGCGGCGAGTCGGCCGGCGCGCTTGAGATTGGGGCCGCCGGCGAGATGCGGCACGAGACGGACGAGCTCGCGGGCGAAGCTCTCCTGGGTGATGACGAGGCGGGCGCCCGGGAAGGCCTCATGGCTGAGGCGCAGCGGGTAGCCGGCGCGCATCGGCGCCACGGCGGCGAGGCCGGCGAGGCTCCAGACACGTGGCGTGACTTCCGGGCCTCCGATGGCGAGCCCGTCCGGCACCAGTTCCAGGGAAACGGCGTGATCGCGGGCGATCTCGCCGTCGAAAAAGCGCGCATCGGTCCGCATGCTCAGATGCCTCCCACATCGAAGGCGTCGGCGAGACCCTCGCCGGTGCGTCCCACCGCTTCACGCGACTGCATGATCCGGTCGATATCGACGGTGCCCTGGACCGACATGCGGCGGCAGAAATAGCGCACCAGCCTCTGCTGCGCGAAGGGTGTCGCGATGCCGAGCGTGAAGATCACCAGCAGCAGATTGCCGATAATGAGGGCGATCAAGCTCCAGCCCGTCGCGGCGATCGTGAAGCGCGCCTGGTCGAGCGTGGTGTAGGAGGCGAAGATCGCGATCTCGCGCGCCGTGTAGAACGCCCAGATCATGGAGTAGAGCGCCCCGAAGACGAAGAAGCCGGCAAAGAAGGCAAAGACGATGAGGATGCTGAATGCGGCGCTGGGCTTGTCGTCCAGGACCGTTCTGGGCCAATCGCCGAGCCCATAGATGCTGAAGCCGATCAGCACCGCCAGGAGGATGAGGGCGACGAACGATATCCCCCAGCACACGGCATAGGGGCCGTAGAGTGGTCCGGCCCGGCCGCGGAAGCGGAACGGCATGGTGCCGATGCGCATGTCGCCGGTCATACGTTCCTGCAGGTTGAGATTCATCGCCGGGGTCGACCAGCCGAGGGTCATGCCGCTGAGCAGGCTGGTGGCGAAATAGAGGAGGCTGTAGGTCCAGGACGAGCCGACAAGGGCGCCCCTGATGCCGCGCCACAAGGTGCGCGACAGCTGATAGCGCCGCGCCCGGTACAGCGCCATGCCCCAGAACAGCAGAAAGAACAGGAAGAGGAGGAGGTTGACGACGATGAGCAGGGGATGCTCCGGCCCGAGCGAAAGCTGCAGCACCATGAGGAGGATAATGACCGGCAGGAAGAACAGGCCGAAGACGATGAGCGCCCCCAGGAACAGCTCGCCGCCGCGGCCGGTATATTCGAGAGGTTCGCCATTGATATGGACGCAACCCCAGATATGCTTGCGGACATTGGTCTTTGCCCAGAAGCGGTAAATGGTCAGGGTGACCACGAAGAGCAGGGCGTTGATGAGGGCGATCCGCCCGAGGCCCGGTTTATCGACATATTCGATGGAAATGGGGGTGCCGGCGCCGGCCCCCGCCGCGTCAACTGCCTTAAAATCCATGGTATTCCCGCCGTCCTTGCAACCAGTTTTCCAGCTCTGCAAGCTTAAGTAACAGAATGTTGCAGAAATGTCACAGGGCGAGCTTTTGTTAAGTAAGCCCCAAAGCCTGCCATAATCAACCTTCCATCCGCCAAATTTTGCCAATAACCCTATGTCCGGGAAGCTGTCGGGATGCAAGACAGCCCCAAAATGGGACATGAGCCGGATTCAGGGGCGGCGACACGGACAGACTATGGATGCAAAAACCATAACAAAAACAAGACTCCCCAGCCGCCATGTGACTGAAGGTCCGCAGCGGGCCCCACACCGGGCTTTCCTCTACGCCATGGGCCTGTCGCAGGCCCAGATCAATCAGCCTTTGGTCGGCGTAGCGTCCTGCTGGAACGAGGCCGCGCCCTGCAATATCTCGCTCATGCGCCAGGCCCAGGCGGTGAAGCGCGGGGTTGCCGCCGCCAACGGCACGCCACGCGAATTCTGCACCATCACGGTCACCGACGGCATTGCCATGGGACACCAGGGCATGAAGGCCTCGCTCATGTCGCGCGAATGCATCGCCGATTCGGTCGAATTGACCATGCGCGGCCATTGCTATGACGCGCTCGTCGGCGTCGCCGGCTGCGACAAGTCCTTGCCGGGCATAATGATGGCCATGGTCCGCCTCAACGTGCCCTCGGTTTTCATCTATGGCGGCTCGATCCTGCCCGGCACCTTCAAGGGTCGGCCGGTGACCATCCAGGACGTCTTCGAAGCGGTCGGCATGCATTCGGTCGGCCGGATGAGCGATGCCGACCTCGAGACGCTGGAGCAGGCCGCCTGTCCTTCGGCGGGCTCCTGCGGCGCCCAGTTCACCGCCAACACCATGGCGACGGTGGCCGAGGCGATTGGCCTGGCTTTGCCCTATTCCTGTGGCGCGCCCGCCCCCTACGAGATCCGCGACACCTTCTGCTTCGCCTCCGGTGAAAAGGTGATGGAGCTCGTCGCGCGCAATATCCGCCCGCGCGATATCGTGACCCTGAAGGCGCTCGAAAACGCGGCGACCGTGGTGGCGGCCTCCGGCGGCTCGACCAATGCGGCGCTGCATCTGCCGGCCATCGCCCATGAATGCGGCATCAAGTTCGATCTCTTCGACGTCGCCGAGATCTTCAAACGCACGCCCTATATCGCCGACCTGAAGCCGGGCGGCAAATATGTCGCCAAGGACATGTTCGAGGCGGGCGGCATTCCGCTCCTGATGAAAACGCTGCTCGACCATGGCTTCCTGCATGGCGACTGCCTGACGGTGACCGGCCGGACGGTGGCCGAGAACATGGCCAAGGTGAAATGGAATCCGGACCAGGATGTCGTGCGTCCGGCCAATAACCCGATCACCCGGACGGGCGGCGTCGTCGGGCTGAAAGGCAATCTCGCGCCGGACGGCGCCATCGTCAAAGTGGCCGGCATGAAGAATCTGAAATTCTCAGGCCCCGCTCGTTGCTTCGATACCGAGGAGGACTGCTTCGCGGCGGTGACCAACCGCCAGTACAAGGAAGGCGAGGTGCTGGTCATCCGCTATGAGGGCCCGCGCGGCGGCCCTGGTATGCGCGAGATGCTGGCGACCACGGCGGCGATCTATGGCCAGGGCATGGGCGACAAGGTGGCGCTCATCACCGATGGCCGCTTTTCCGGCGCCACCCGCGGCTTCTGCGTCGGCCATGTCGGGCCTGAAGCCCAGCTCGGCGGTCCGATCGGCCTGATCAAGGACGGCGACATCATCACCATCGACGCCGAGACGGGGAGCCTCGATGTGAATGTCACAGTTGCGGAACTTTCTCGCCGTAAAAAGGACTGGAAGCCGCGCGAACATGGCTATGGAGCCGGCGCGCTATGGAAATATGCGCAGCAGGTTGGTCCCGCTGTGGGCGGTGCTGTGACCCATCCCGGAGGATTGCACGAAGGTGTTTGCTACGCCGATATATAATCGGCGCGCGAGTATGTGGGCGCGTGGAGTAGTTGCGACAGTTGCGGTGATCACCGCCTGGCTCGCCTTCCACCTCGATTCCGCCCGCGCCGAGGATGGCGGCTGGACCTCCGATTTCTACTCCTATATGCCGGCGACGCCGGACATCAAGACGCCGGACCTCGACTTCATCCCCTTCTGGACCGACGACCTGAAGAAGGCCAAGCGGGCCTATAAGGAGGGCGACTTCGCCAAGGCGCGCAAATATTTCGAGCGCGCTTCCGACGACAACAACATCGTCGCCGACTGGTATCTGGGCCACATGTATCGCCTGGGCCGCGGTGTGCCGCGCGACGACGCCAAGTCCTTCTCCTATTACGGCCGTGTCGCCGATGCCTTCGATTCGGAGGAAAGCGACCAGAACCGGCTCCGCATCATGGTCGATGCCCTGGTGCGGGTTGCGGATTTTTACCGCACCGGCAGCAAGGAGGCGGGCGTCAATCAGAATTTCGACCGCGCCAACCGCATCTATCGTCTCGCCGCCACCTATGGCCATCCGGCGTCGCAATATGCGCTGGGCGTCATGGCGCTGCGCGGCCAGGGCATGCGCAAGCAGCCGGAGCAGGGGCTGCGTTGGCTCCTGGCGGCGGCGAAGAAGCGTTATGCGCCGGCCGAGGCCTCCCTCGGCGATCTCTATTGGAAGGGCGAGGTGGTGCGCCGCGACCGCACCCGCGCCATCATGTGGTATCTGCTCGCCCGCTCGACGACGCGCCCGGGCGAGGCGCCCGGCATCTATGACCAGCTCGACAAGATGCTGGCCGAGACGACCGAGGCCGAAAGGCTGGAGGCGGAAGCGCGCGCCACCGTCTGGGCCGACCAGTATCCGGCCGACGACGAGGCCAATCAGACGCCGGAATAATCGGGCGTCCGCTCTCCCGAGCACAATCACCTGCGAAGTTGTTCAACCGCGGCGGCATCGCCGGCGGATGCGCGCGTTATCGCCGCCATAGATATCGCCATGGGAACAATGAATTTGCGCGCCAAGCGAAAGGAAACGAAAACCGGACGAACGAAAACAAAGAGGGACGTGATGGGAGAGGTCGACGCGCAAGGGCAATCGCAAGTCTGGGTGGCCGCCATCCGTGCCGCCGACCTGGCGCCGAATGACGCGACCCGCATCCAGCACAACCAGTCCTGCATCGCGCTCTACAATCTCGATGGTCGCTTTTACGCGACGGCGGGCATCTGCACCCACGCGCATGCGTTCCTGTCCGAAGGCTACATCAACGGCCAGACCATCGAATGCCCGCTGCACCAGGGCCTGTTCCACATTCCCACGGGCAAGCCGCTGTCGCCGCCCGTCACCGAAGCTTTGAAGACCTATCAGACCAAGATCGAGCAGGGGACCGTCTATGTCCTCGTCGATGGAGGATAAGCCGCCACGAAGCAACCATCCGAGAGAAAGATCTCCGGATAACCCCATGGGAGGAAATCGATGCCAGCCGTTTCACGTCGCCAGCTTTTGAAAAGCGCCGCGGGTCTAGCCTGCGCCGCCGCACTGCCGGGTCTCGCCAGCACACCTGCGAGCGCCGCGCCGGTGCACGATCTTCTCAATGCTCTGATCAAGAAATATTCCGATGCCGCCAAGGCCGCCATGGCCAATGCCGACATCAAGGCGCTGTTCGAGAAGGACGGTTTCCGCGACTATCTCGATGTCTACCCGGTCGGCGATCTCGCCGGCGGCTTCGTCTGGAAGCCGGGCATGGGCGCGAGCTTCACCGGCCCTTACAGCAAGCTTCAGATCAAAGCGCCGTTCACGGACTATCTGCCGATGAACGAGGGACCGGTGCTCGACAAGGCCAAGACCTATCGCATCGGCTTCGTCTTCCACGGCTTCAACCATCCCTGGCTGATCAGCCTCGCGGACACGGCGGCCTGGGAGGCGGCACGCCACCCCAATGTCCAGCTCGAAGTCATCGACGCGGAGTTCGACGACAACAAGATGGGGCAGGTGATCGATACCTGGATCGCCAAGAAGTTCGACGGCATCGTGCTGTGGCCCTCGCGCGAGGCGCCGATGGGACCGCCGGTCGACCGCGCCATCGCCGCCGGCATACCGGTGGTGAGCCTCGACCGCCGTACGTCCTCGGAAGTGATCAGTTCCGAAGTTCTCGGCAACTTCTACGCCAACGGCCTGCAGCAGGGACTCTATCTCCAGCACGCCGCGGCGGGAGCGGGCGCCATGATCTGCAATCGCAAGGATCTCGGCAGCACGGCGGACTCGATCCGCACCGGTTCCTATTTGGAAGTGATCGGCAACAGCCCCGACTATAAGGTCCTGGCGAACTATCACACCAACAGCCAGCGCACCCTGGCCTTCAAGGCGACCGCCGATGCGCTGCAGGCCTTCAAGGACATCGCGATCATCTTCAATACCGGCGGCGAGGAGGCGATGGGCGCCCTCGATGCGGTGCGCGAGGCAGGACGGCTCAACAGCGCGCCCGGAGGCAAGAAGATCATCATCCTCGCCAATGACGACGCCCGCGAGGTGCTGAAGGAGATCCGCGCCGGCAATATGGACATGGTGGCGCCCTATACGCCGCTCATCGGCGACATCGGCATCCGCGCCGTCATCGCGCATATCGGCCACAAGGCGGGACTGCTGCCCGAGGCGCCGCCCAAGCTCATCCTGACGCCCAATCTGCCGATGATCACGCGGGAGAAGATGACCATCGAGGGCATCGAGACACTGACACCGGACGAATGGCCCTATGCCTATGGTCCGGAAGTGGCCAGCTGACCGCACGCGACGGGAGCATCAGCCATGTCAGGGTCAGCAGCATGAGCGCTGTCGACGACACCCATGCGGCGCGTTCCGCGCCTGCGATCAGGCACCCGGCTCCGTTCCGGGCGCAGATCGGCGGTTTGAGCCGCATTGCCATCCTTCTGCTGCTGGTTCTGACGGCGCAGCTCGTGACGCCGTCCTTCCTGGCGCCCGCCAACCTGCAGGTGATCCTGATGGCGGTCGCCGCCATCGGTGTCATGGCCATCGGCATGACGCTGGTGGTGATCGCCGGCGAGATCGACCTGTCGATCGCCGGCGTCGCCATTCTCGCTTGTGTGTTGGGCGGTATCCTGATCCCGACGGGATCGCCGGTGCTCGTCATCGGTGTGACGCTTCTCACCGGGCTCGTCCTGGGCCTGATCAACGGAATCCTGGTCGCCGGTTTGCGCATCCCCTCCCTGATCGCAACGCTCGGCATGCTCGGCATCGCCCGGGCGCTGGCCAATATCGCCTCTGGCGGCCAGGCGCTTTATCCCGAAAGCATCGGACCTTATGTCTGGCTCGGCCGCGGCACTCTGCTCGGGCTGCCGGTTCCGGTGCTCATTCTTCTCGTCCTGACGGTTCTCGCCATCGCGTTGACGCGCTTCTCGATCTTCGGGCAAGCGCTCTACGCCACCGGCGGCAATGTCAAGGCGGCGCGCTTGTCGGGCATCAATGTGGCGGCCGTCCGGATTGCGGTGTTCATGCTATGCGGCTTCTGCGCGGCGCTCGCCGGCATGCTCGACAGCGCCAGGCTCTCTTATATCAACCCGTCGGGCTTCGAGGGGATCGAGCTCAGCGTTCTGGCGGTGACGGTGCTGGGCGGCGCTGCCCTTTCCGGTGGCAAAGGCACCATCACCGGAACCCTGGTGGCGGCGCTCATCATCGGCGTCGTCAACAATCTGCTCAACCAGCTGGGCGTCAGCATCTATCTCCAGCAGGTGGCGATCGCCGCCGTTATTCTGGCCGTCGTGCTGCCGGATGCGCTCAAGCGGGGGACCGGCAAATGAGCGATGCTACTCTCAAGAGTTCATCCGCAAGCTTTCCTTCGCTGGTGACGTTGCTGCGCGCCGAGCCGCTGCTGTGGCTCATCGCGGCGATCATCGTCACCGGCGCCGTGACGTCGGAATATTATCTGACCGGCCAGAATATCGAAAATCTCCTGCGCAGTGTGTCGGTCTTCGGCCTGCTGGCGCTTGGCATGACGGTGGTCATGCTGACCGGCCGTATCGACCTGTCGGTCGCCGCCACGATGATCTTCTCGATCGTGGTGGGGGTGAAGGTCATGGTGCTGCTGGGCGACGGCCTCGGCCTGCGCTGGCTGGTGAAAGGCAATACTTACGCTGGGCCGAGCCTGCCGTTCCTCGCCATCGCGATCGTCACCGGCTGCGCCGTCGGTGCCGTCAACGGCATCGGCATCGCCTATTTCCGCATCGCGCCCTTCATCATGACGCTCGTGTCGCTGACCGCGCTGCGCGGTTTCAACTATGTGCTGACCGACGGCCACCCTTACTATCTGCGCTCGCCCGTTTTCGCCTTCATCGGCGATCAGGTGGTCCTCGGCATCCCCTTCAGCACATTGGTCTTCCTGGCGGTGCTCGTCGCCTTGATCCTGTTCGTGAACGGCACGGTTGCCGGGAGCCGCTTCTATGCGATCGGCGGCAGCGAGCGGGCGGCGCTTTATGCCGGCATCAGGACCGAGCGTTTCGTCGTATTGGCTTACATGATCAGCGGCTTCTGCGCCGCGCTCGCCGGCATCCTGTTCACCGCGCGGCTCAAATCGGTCGATGCGCCGTTGGCTTCGGGCTACGAACTGACCGCCATCGCCATCGCGGTGATCGGCGGCACGGCGCTGTCGGGCGGTGTCGGCTCGCCATGGCGCACATTGCTGGGCAGTCTCGTCTTCGCCTCGGGCCTCAATCTTTTGGCCATCTGGGGCATCGGCACCTGGTATCAGAATCTCATTGTCGGCACAGTGCTCATCGCCGCGGTCGCGCTTTCCCGCATCGGCCGTCCGCGTGCATCCAGCTAGGGAGTTCAACTTGCGCGGTCATCTCACCCTCGGAATAGACATCGGCACCACCAATGTGAAGGCCGCCATCCTTGATACGAATACCGGCAAGCTTGTCGCGTTCGGGTCGAAAGAGCATCCGCTTTTCCATCCCTTTCCGGGCTGGGCCGAGCAGGAGCCCGGTAATTATTGGTCGGCCGTCGTGTCGGCCATTCGCCAATGCCTCGATCAGGGCCGCTTCGCCGATGACATCGCCGCCGTGGCCTTGTCGGGCCTGGTCGGCGTCACCCTGCCGGTCAACGATCAGGGCCGGCCGCTGCGCCCGGCGATGATCTGGATGGATGCGCGCTCGGAGCCCGAATGCGAGGACATCAGGACGCGGGTCGGCGAGGCGGCGATCAACCGCAACAACGGCAACCGCATCGCGCCGTGGTTCATCGATCCCAAGGCGCTGTGGATCAAGCGCCATGAGCCCCATATCTTCTCGGCCATCCACAAATTTCTGTCGCCGTCGGGCTATTGCACCTTCCGCATGTGCGGCAACTTTACGATGAATACCGGTGATGCCGGGCTCGCTTATGCCTATGAGTATCAGAAGGAGAGCTGGAACGAGGGCATTGCCAATGCGATCGGTATTCCGCTCGAGATGTTCCCGCGGCTCTACCGCTCGCATGAACTCGTCGGCGAGGTGACGCGCCAGGCGGCGGAGGAAACCGGCCTGCGTGCAGGCACCCTGGTCGCGGCCGGTGGCACCGATATCAGCTCGGCGGCGCTCGGCGTCGGCGTCACCAAGGCCGGCCAGGCCTATTATTCGATGGGCACCGGCTCCAATCTGGGCATCATGATCCCGACCGAGCAGCGGGTCGAGGAATACCGTATTCTCAAATGGCCGCATGTGCTGCCGGGTCTCACCATGTTCGACGGTCCGATGGCCTTCACCGGCGCGTCGCTGAAATGGTTCCGCGATCAGTTCGGCGACAGCGAATGGCGCCTCGCCGAAAGGATGGGGCAGAATGTCTTCGACCTGTTCACGGCGCAGGCGATGCAGGTTCCGCCGTGCTCGGATGGGCTGCTCTATCTGCCTTATCTCGGCAATACGCTGTCGCCCAACTGGCACAGCAACGCCACCGGCGCCTTCTTCGGCATCCGCCCGACGACGACGCGCTCGCATTTCATCCGGGCGCTGATCGAGGGCGTGGCGTTCGATCTCTATTCCAACATCCGTATCGCCCGCGAAGCCGGCGTCGCCGTCGATGGCCTCATTCTCAATGGCGGGCCGACCAAAAGCCGCTTCTGGAATCAGATCACCGCCAATGTCGTGAATGTGCCGCTTCAGGTGCCCGATATCGGCGAGGCGGCGCCGATCGGCGATGCCATTCTCGCCGGCACCGCGGCGGGCATCTACAGCTCGCCCGTCGAGCCGCTCGACCGGATCGTCAGGATCAAGGAGACCATCGATCCTGATCCCAAGCTGCATGAGCGGTACCGGGCCTTCTTCGACATCTGGTCGTCCTTCTACCAGCATGTGCGCGGCGACATGGATGCCCATCGCGCACTCGTCGACCGCTACCATTCCGGCTGAGGGGGAAGGGTGATGAGCGAGCATGCGCCGCTTCTCGAGGTGCGGGCGATCCGCAAGGCCTTTCCGGGCGTCGTGGCGCTCGCCGATGTGAGCTTCGATATTTTGCCGGGAGAGGTCCATGCGCTGGTCGGCGAGAACGGCGCCGGCAAATCAACGCTCTTGTCGATCATCAATGGGCTCCAGCTGCCCGACAGCGGCGAGATCCGCCGGGATGGCCAGGCCGTCATGCTGCGCAATCCGTCCGTCGCCCGGGCGCATCGGATCGCGCTGGTCCATCAGGAGCTGGTCCTGTGCCCCAATCTGACGGTGGCCGAGAACATCCTGCTCGGGCAGGAGCCGAAGGGCCGGTTTGGCCGCACCGACCGCAAGGCCATGTATCAGGAGGCGCGCCGGATTCTGGGCGCCATCCATGTCGATCTCGACCCGGCCCGTCCCACCGGCGAGCTCAGCCTCAACGAGCAGCAGATCGTGGAGATATGCCGCGCTCTGGTCAGCGATCCGAAAGTGCTGATCTTCGACGAGCCGACGGCCTCGCTCAATGACGACCAGGTTCAGCATCTCCTGGCCATCATCCGCAACCTCAAGGCCAAGGGTCTCGGCATCGTCTATGTATCGCATCGCCTGGCGGAGGTCTTCGCGCTCGCTGATCGGATCACCGTTCTGCGTGATGGCCGCGCCGTCGCGACATTGCCGGCGGCGGAGTCCAGCGAGGCGGTGGTGATCCGGCATATGGTCGGCCGCGATCCGGCGCCGAACCGGATCGAGCGGGGCACCAGCGGCACGGCCGAGGTGGCGCTCGCCGTGCGCTCGCTCGGTGCCGGCAAATTGTTCGATGATGTCTCCTTCGAGATCCGCAAGGGCGAGATCCTGGGAATCGCAGGGCTGCTCGGCTGCCAGCGCGAAGCTGTGATGCGCGCTCTGTTCGGCGCCTTGCCGGTCGACCGGGGTGAGATCCGCGTGGGCGATAGACCATGCCGGGCGCGGTCGCCGCGCCAGGCGATCGTCCAGGGCTTCGGCTTCCTGCCGGCCGACCGCAAGGGCGAGGGGCTCGTGCTGCCGATGAGTGTCGGCGACAATATCGCGCTGACCATGCTCTGGCGTTTTTCCGCGCTGGGTTTCCTGCGCCGGCGAAAGAAGGACGGCCTCGCCTGGGAGATGATCCGCATGCTGTCCACCAAGGTGGCGAGCCTGTCGCAAGCGGCGCGCGAGCTTTCCGGCGGCAACCAGCAGAAGCTGGTCATTGCCAAGTGGATCGCCCGCGGCGGCGAGGTGTTCCTGGTCGAGGATCCGACGCGCGGCGTCGATGTCGGCGCCAAGCCGCAGATCTGGCGGGCCATCGATGAGCTGACCCGGCAGGGCAAGGCGGTGCTTTTGATCACCAGTGAGCTGCAGGAGCTGATGGATATCAGCGACCGCATCATCGTCATGAGCCGCGGGCGCGTCACCGGGCATTTTGAGCGGCCGGAATTCTCCGTCGAGGGCATCGCGCGCTGCGCCGTGATGTGACGGACCGCACGTCGCCGAAACCGATGCCCGTATCGAAACAATGAATTTCCAATCCCGATACCCCGCATTTAAGGCAGGTCGGGAAGATCGAAACGAGGAATGTGACCATGCAAGGGAATGATTCAGCAAGCTTCGCCGGTATCGGTGGGATCGGTAGCCGCATCTGGCCTCTGACCGGCCCTGAAATCATATCGCGCGATGCCTTGAAGACCTTGCGCGTGCGCGCCAATGCGCCGGGCCTCATCCGGCTCGCCGTCCACATATCCGCCCTGGCGCTAGGCGTCGGCGCCGTCTATCTGAGCAGCGGCACCTGGTGGCTCATGGTGCCGGCCATGCTTCTCTATGGCATCGTCATCGTACTACTCTTCGCGCCGCTGCATGAATGTTCGCATGGCACCGCCTTCCAGTCGCGCTGGCTCAATCACGCTTTGGGTTTCATCGTCGCCTTCCTCACCATGCGGCCGTTCCTCTATTTCAAATACCGGCATGCGGCGCATCACACCTACACCCAGCATGAGGATCACGATCCCGACATCGTGCCGTTCCCGACATCGTTCGGCGATTATCTCCGCCAGATCGCCGGCTTTTCCTTCTGGCCGAAACTGGTGGGAACGCTGTGGCGCGGCTGTCTCGGTCGCTTCTCGGAGGAGGAACGGGAGTTTCTGCCCGAATCCGTCTTTGGCGATGTGAGCCGCGAGATCCGCATCATGTGCGCCCTCTATCTGGCGATCGTCGCGGTTTCGATCTGGACCGGCAGCACGATCGCGCTGATCTACTGGTTCCTGCCGCGCATGTTGGGCGAGCCGGTGCTGCGCGCCATCCGCATGGCCGAGCATACCGGCGCCGAGGAGAGCCCGAACCTTCTCGCCAATACGCGCACCACTCTGGCCAATCCGGTCCTGCGCCTGCTGTACTGGAACATGCCCTATCACGCCGAGCATCATCTGGCCTCCTCGGTGCCGTTCCACGCGCTCGGCAAGCTCCATGAACATGTCTCGCCGCATCTCGAATGTGTGAGCCGGAGCTATTTCCAGGTTCATCGCGACATCCTGCGCGAAGTGCTGAAGGGCAAAAAGCGCGAAATGGCGGCGGGCGAATAGGGGCGATATGACCAAGGATGTCGTCATCGTCGGCGGCGGGCATGCGGGCGGGCGCGTGGCGGAGCGCCTGCGCCATGGCGGCTTCAAGGAGCCGATCCATGTCGTTGGACGCGAGATGGAGTTTCCGTATGAACGGCCGCCGCTCTCCAAAGCCTGCCTGACCGGACCTGAGCCGGTGGCCAACGCTTATCTCATCCCACCGTCGCGCTGGCAGGAGATCGGCGTCACCTTTCATCTCGGCAAAGAGGTGACTGAAATCGACCGCGCCGGGCGCCGCATCAGAATGAATGATGGCCAGGTTCTGCCTTACCGCCATCTGGTCCTCGCCACCGGACTGACGCCCAGGAGCCTGCCGGCACTCACCGAAATTACTCGCCATGTCTCCTATCTGCGCAGCTTCGAAGACGCCCTGCGGCTGCGCACGCGTCTGTGTCCGGGGACGCGGCTGCTCATCGTCGGCGCCGGGTTGATCGGGCTCGAAGTGGCGGCGAGCGCGATTGGCCGGGGTGTCGAGGTCACCATCGTCGAGGCCGGCGAGCGTCCGCTGATGCGTCTCCTGCCGGAGCGCCTGGCGCTGTGGCTGAGTTCGACGCATCGCGCGGCGGGGGTCAGGATTCTCTGTGGGCGCCGGATCGTGCGCGCGGAGTCCGTTGGTGAGACAGTGGCCGTTGCGTTGGATGACGGCACCGACATTTCCGCTGATGAAATTCTGGTGGCGATCGGCGCTGCGCCCAATGACGGCCTCGCTCGGGCCGCGGGGCTCGACGTCGATGACGGCATTGTAGTGAATGCGCGCGGCGAGACCAGCGATCCGGATATCAGCGCCGTCGGCGATGTGGCGCGTCATGACAATGTGAGATTCGGCACGCGCCAGCGCCTCGAATCCTGGCGCAACGCCGAGGATCTGGCCGCCATTGTCGCGGCCAATCTCTGTGGCGATCGTCAGTCTTATGGTGAAGTGCCATGGTTCTGGACCGATCAATATGATTGGAACATCCAGATCGCCGGCACGCCTTCGCCGGGACTTGACGTGCTGGAGCGTGGCGCCATCGGTGTGCGCGGTTATCTCGCTTATTATCTCGAGAGCGGCGCTCTGCGCGGTGCGGTGGGAATCGGCTGCGGCCGCGACATCCGGATGGCGCGCGAGATCATGCGATCGGGAGCCACTGTCGATCAGGCCGACCTTCTGGCCAAGGGCTTCCGCACCGGTGCCGCGCTCGTCGAGGTATAGATCATGATCGAATGCGACGCCGCTATTTGTGTGAGACCGGGGGAAGACCTCGTCATCGACCGGATCAGGGTCGAGCCGCCGCGGGAAGGCGAGGTGCTGGTCGAGATCGCCGCGAGTGGACTGTGCCACACGGATCTGACGGCGCTCGACGGCAGCAACGCGACCTGCGTCTATCCGCTCATTCCAGGGCATGAGGGGGCCGGCAGTGTGATCGAGATCGGCAAGGGCGTGACGGGACTGCGTCCCGGCGATCACGTGATTCCGCTCTATGGGCCCGAATGCGGCACTTGCCGCATGTGCGCGAGCGGACGGACCAATCTCTGCTGGTCGATCAAGGCGACCCGTGACAAGGGCGTCATGCCGGACGGCTCGGCGCGCTTTCACCGGCAGAGCGAGACGGTCCATCACTTCATGGGCACCTCGACTTTCTCGCGTTATACGGTTCTGCCCGAGATCGCCCTGGCGAAGATCCGCGCCGACGCGCCACTCGACCGCGCCTGCCTGCTCGGCTGTGGCGTCACCACCGGCATCGGGGCGGCGCTCGACGATGTCAGGGCCGGCGACCGTGTCGCGATCTTCGGCCTGGGCGGCATCGGCATCAATGTGATCCAAGGCGCCCGTCTTGCCGGTGCCGCAGAGATCATCGGAATCGACATCAATGCCAGCCGCATGGATCTCGGTCGCTCCCTGGGCATGACGCAATTCATTGACGCCAGCATGGAGGGGGCTCGCACCGTGGAAGCCATCCGCGACCTCACGGAAGGTGGCGCCGATGTCGTCTTCGAATGCACCGGCCTTATTCCGGTAATGCGCCAGGCCTTCGACTCGACGGCGCCGGCCTGGGGCAGCTGCGTGCTTCTCGGCGTGGAGCCGAAAGGCGCCGAGCTCGCCGTGCCGCCTGTCGGCCTGCGTTATGGCCGGAAGCTCAAAGGCAGTTATTTCGGCGGTGTTAAAGGCCGCAGCGGGCTGGCGCGTTTCGTCGATCTGTACATGGAAGGCAAGATCGTCATCGATCCGCTGATCAGCCATCGGCTGAGCCTGGCGGAGGTCAATCAGGGCTTCGCGATGATGAAAAGCGGTGCGGCTCTGCGCAGCGTAATCGTCTTCGAATGACGGGCGCTGCCGAGGAAGGCTATGTCTTCCGTCATCGCTATCCGGAGCGCGAGGCCATCTATCGCTCTTTCGCCGACAGAAGTGCCGAAACCCGCGCCGCTCTGCTGTGCCGGAATGATGTCGCTTACGGCACGCATCCGCGCCAGCGTTTCGATCTCTTTCCGGGAACGCCTCACGGTCCCGTCCTGATCTTCATCCATGGCGGCTATTGGCGCAGCCAGGCGAAGGAGTCTTTCAGCTTCGTGGCGAGACCCTTCGTTGAGCAGGGATGCTCGGTCGCGATTATCGGCTATCCGTTGCTTCCGGATATCTCCTTTTCCGCCCTGTGCGAAAGCGTTCGGACGGGGACCGCGGCGGCTTTGGCGGCGATCGAGGAAATGGGCCTCTATCCACGCTTCTGGGCGCTGTGCGGCCATTCGGCGGGTGGTCACCTGGCAGCGCTCCTCGCGGCCACGGATTGGTCACCGCACGGGCCGCCGCGCGGTTGTCTGGCGATCAGCGGCATCTTCGATCTGGAACCGCTGCTGACGACCTCACTGGGCGGGATGCTGGGCCTGGACAGTGCAGCCGCCGCGGCGTTCAGCCCGCTGCGGATCGATCATTGCCGGGGCCGGCTGCTGGCAGTGGTCGGTTCCGCCGAAACGGAGGCGTTCCAGGCGCAATCGCGGGCCTATGCCGCGCATTGGTCGGCGCAGGGTGGCGAGGCCCGGCTCATTCAGTTGAAGCATCGCCATCACTACGATATCCTTTGCGACTTCATGCAGAGCCGGAGCGAGCTTGTGGATCACTTCCAGACCTTCATCGCGCCAGATTAGCCGACAGCGCGATGGTCGGCCGCAAGCTTAATTTTGTGAATTTCAGCCAATTACGCTCCTTTTACGCGGTCGGACGTGAGCTGAGCTTCACCCGCGCCGCCGAATTCCTCAATATCGGCCAGCCGACGCTGACGACGCAGGTCCGCGCGCTGGAGGAGACTTACGACGTCAAGCTCTTCCTGCGCTCGCCGCGCGGCCTCAAGCTCACCGAAACGGGTGAGGCGCTGCTCGTCATCGCGCGGCAGATCTTTTCGCTGGAAGAGCAGGCGGTCGAACTGCTGAGCGCCAGTGACGGGCAGGTGAGCGGCAAGCTCAGGGTCGGCACCGTCGGGCCGTTCTTCGTCATGAAGCTCCTGGCCAACTTCCATGAGAACCATCCGCTCGCGCAGGTCTTCGTCGAAAGCGGCAATTCCGATCTCATCTATCGAAGGCTTCTCGACTACGAGGTCGATGTCGCCGTGCTCGGCTTCAACTATGACGATCCGCGTCTCGAGATGATCTCGCTCGGGCGGCATGAGGTCATCGTCTTCGTTCATGAAAGCCATCCGTGGAGCGGCCGGGATCAGCTGGAGCTGGCTGAGCTCGACGGGCAGCGTTTGATCCTGCGCGAGCCGGGTTCGATGACGCGGCGCGTCTTTGAAGAGGCGCTGGCCCGGCAGCGGGTACGCCCGAAGGTCGTCATGGAAATCTCCCGCGACGCGGTGCGCGAGGCAGTCGCCGCGGGTCTCGGCATCGGCATCGTGTCGGAGACTGAATTCGTTCCCGACAGCCGGCTCCAGCCGCTGCGCATCGTCGATCACAAAGCGCATACCGAGGCCTTCGCCATGTGCCTCAGGGCACGCCGGCATCTGCGCCAGATCGATGCCTTCATGAAGCTTGCCGAAGAGACCCGCACCGAGGCGTCACCGCCTCCGCTTGCCGAGACCGAGCGCTGAACTTCCTCAGGCGCCGAACTGCGCCAGCACCGGCACGTGGTCCGACGGCTTCTCCCAGGCGCGCACATGTTTGTCGATGCGCGTCGATTGCAGGCGGTCGGCGGCTTGCGGCGACAGGAGCAGATGGTCGATACGGATGCCGTTGTTCTTCTGCCAGGCGCCGGCCTGGTAGTCCCAGAAGGTGTAGAGGCCGGGCTCGGGATCGAGCGTCCTCACCGCGTCGGTGAGGCCGAGATTGATCAGCTCACGGAATTTCGCCAGGGTCGGCGGCAGGAACAGTGCGTCATTCACCCAGTCGGCCGGATTCTTGGCGTCGATGGCTTGCGGGATGACATTGTAGTCGCCGGCCAGCACAAACGGCTCTTCGTAGGCGAGAAGGCCTTTCGTATGGGTGATGAGACGGTCCATCCAGGAAAGCTTGTAGGCATATTTCTCGCTCGCCACCGGATTGCCGTTGGGCAGATAGATCGAGGCGACGCGGATGCCGGAGACGACCGCTTCGACATAACGGGCCTGCTCGTCGCCGTCATCGCCGGGAAGCCTGGTCCTGACTTCGTCGAAGGGAAGCTTCGACAGGATGGCGACGCCATTATAGGTCTTCTGGCCGTGGACGGCGAGATTGTAGCCGAGCTCCTCGAAGGCCTGGGCCGGAAAGGCCTTGTCCTCGCATTTGAGCTCCTGGAAGCACACGACGTCGGGTGAGGCTTCCTTGAGCCAGGCGATGACCGTTTCGAGACGGGCTTTGACGCTGTTGACGTTCCAGGTGGCGATCAGCATGGGGCACTCGGAGAAAGAAGAAACTGCTCCTTGTTTGCCGGGGATCGCGCGCCTGAGCAAGCCTCGATGCGGCTCGCTCAGGCGACTGCTGACAATTTACCTCGTGCAGGCGAGGAGGGCGCCGACGCGGGCCGCGATCTCGGCCAGCCGCTTGCCGCCCGAGGCGTCCATGCACCACACGAAGTGATCCTCGTAACTGGTGTGCCAGCGCGGCCCCGAGAAGCCGCAGCCCTGGCTCAGATTGGTGCGCTGCTGCTCGATCGAGAGATTGGCGTAACGCCGGCACTCCTGCGCCTTGTCGGGCTTTGCGGCGCACAGATTGAGGAGCTCGTCGCGCCGCGCATCCTCGCGAACGCGAGCGCGCTGCGGCGCCGACTGGCACCAGGAATAATGCGTGTCGAAATCAGGCCGCCAGCGCTGGCCTTCGAAGCCGCAGCGAAGGGCCCGGTTGCGCTGCGACTGGCGCACCGCGCGGTTGGCGAAGTCGACGCAGCCGGCGTCTTCCTCACCGCCACCGCCGGCATCGGCGCGGCAGCGATCGAGGCTGCGCTCACGGGCGCGCAATTCTGCCTCACGGTCGGCGCGGCGCACCGTCATGCACCATTCATAGTGAGCAGTGGTGCTGGGCTGCCAGCGCGCTCCGGTGAAGCCGCAGCCGAGCCGGCGGGCCTCGCGGATCTGCGCCATGGACTGGCGGGAATAGTCGCCACAGGCCTCGGCACGGTCACCTTCGCTGTCGCCCGAGCGGCAGCGCCGAAGCTCGTCGGTACGCGCCCGCGATTCAGCCTCGCGCTCGCCGCGCCTGGCGCTCATGCACCAGTTGTAATGGACATTGTAGCCGCCTTGCCAGCGGGCGCCCGAGAAGCCGCAATTGCGACGGCGCGCGTCGGCGATCTGCGATACGGCTTCCTCGGCATAATCGCGGCAGGTCTCGGCGCGGTCGCCGCCGCCGTCATTGCCACCCCGGCAGGAGCGCATATCGGCCGTCCTGCCGGTGCGCTCGGCGCGCACCTGCTCGCGCGTCGCACTGAGGCACCAGCTGTAGTGCTCGCCATAACGCTGCGACCAGCGGGGACCGGAGAAGCCGCAGCCGAGATCGCGGGCTTCGCGCGCAGTGGTCACCGCTTCCTCGGCATAGTCGCGGCACTCGTCCTCGCGGCCACCACCGCCACCGCCGCCGCCACCGCCAGAGCGGCATTCGGCGAGCTTGGTGACGCGGTTGCGATCCTCGCGCTCACGGTCGGCGCGGCTCGCGGTCATGCACCAGTTGAAATGCTGATCGCGGTTCGACTGCCAGCCGGCGCCGGTGAAGTTGCAGCGCAAGCGCAGATTCTCGTCATTCTGCTGCACCGCGCGCACCGAATAGTCGCGGCAGATATCTTCGCGGTCGGACGTATCGTTCGCCTTGACACCCGACACGCAGCAATTATTGGCGACCGGATCCGGTACCGCGGATTTCAGATAGCAGCGCGCTTTCGGACCCTGGACATCCGGATTGACATAGGTCCAGGCCTTGCAGGAGCTGTTGCTGTCGCAGGCCTGGCGGCAGAGATTGAAATCGGGGGCGGACAGATCGAGGTCGCGTATGTCGCGACCGGGCCGGTCGGTGTTCCATTCCTGAGCCTGCGCGGTGACGGCACCGAGACAGAGAAGGCCGAATAGTACGAAGATACGGCTTAGAATGCTCACCAGGATAACCCCCATTAACGACTCACTCGCGACCCTATCACAGGATCGTGAGCACCAAACAGGAGGGGAGGATTGTTACAGTTTGCTGACGGGGGCCTCGTTGCAATTTCTCAAACCGATGCAATAATGCAAGCGGTTCTTTGATCGCGACGATCTGCGAGGCCTATGATGTCACATCAGGTTCTCTTGATTCAGGGCGGCGGCGAAGGTGCTTACCGGGACGATGCGAAGCTCGCGACTAGCCTGCGCGGCAGGCTCGGGCCAGCCTATGACGTCCGTTATCCGGCCATGCCCAATGAGGGGGAGCCTGACTACCAGAGCTGGAAACGCGTCATCCTGGATGAGGCGGCGGATATGGGCGAGGGCGCGATCCTCGTAGGCCATTCGATTGGGGCTTCGGTTCTGATCAAAATCTTGACCGATCGAGCTCCGAAGCTATCGATCGCGGGCGTGTTTCTCATCGCCGGTCCCTTTTGGCATGATCACGACTTCTGGCATTGGGACGAAGTGGCGCTGCCCAAGGATGCGGCCGACCGCTGTCCACGCGATGTTCCTCTATTTCTTTACCACGGCGACGAGGACGAGGTCGTTCCCGTTCTCCACCTCGACATGTACATGAAGGCTCTTCCGCAAGCGGTGGTTCGACGTCTCCCTGGACGCAATCATCAGCTCAATGACGATATGAGGGAAGTGGCGCGCGATATTGTCGGCCTGGATCCGCCGACCATGCCGATATCGATGATCTCGTGAGTGCTTAGGAGGCGCTCGCTTCGGTGAGTTGTGCGATCTCGGATGAGCTGAGATCGAGCGCCGTCGCCTTGATGAGATCCTGCAACTGCGCGACGCTGGTGGCGCTGGCGATCGGGGCGACGAGGCTCGGGCGGGCGATCAGCCAGGCGATGGCGACCTGTGCCGGTGTGGCGCCCTGGGCCTTTGAAACTGCATCGAGGGCGGCGAGGATGCGCAAGCCGCGCTCATTGAGATATGTCCCCATCCCATCGCCGCGTGCCGCGCTCTTGGAGAAGTCGGCGGGGCTGCGGTATTTGCCCGACAGAAAGCCCTTGGCGAGCGAGAAATAGCTGGTCACGCCGATTTCATTGGCGACGCAGAAGCCTTCGAGCTCGGCTTCGTAGCCCGCCCGGTCATAGAGATTGTAATGGGTCTGCAGGTTCTCGAAACGCGGCCAGCTATGCCGGGCGCTGATCGCGAGCATGTCGCGCATCGTCGCCGCACTGTGGTTCGAATTGCCGATCACCCGGACCTTGCCGGCCTTGACGAGATCGGCATAGGCGCCGAGCGTATCCGCGGGATCGGCCTCCGGATCTTCCCAATGTGACAGATAGAGATCGATATAGTCGGTCTGCAGCCGCTTCAGCGAAGCCTCGACCGCGCTCTTGATATAACCGCTTGCGAGCCCCTTCTTGCCGGGCCCCATTTCCGAGCCGACCTTGGTGGTGAGCACGACATTGGCGCGGTTGCCGCGGGCCTTCATCCACTTGCCGATGATGGCTTCGGATTCACCACCTTCATGGCCGTCGGCCCAGCGGGAATAGACATCCGCCGTATCGATCAGGTTGAAGCCTGCCGCGACGAAGGCGTCGAGCACCTGGAAGGAGGCTTTCTCATCGGCGCTCCAGCCGAAGACATTCCCGCCCAGACCCAAGGGCGCGACCATCAGGTCCGAACGGCCTATCTTGCGTTTCTGCATGATCAGATGGAGAAGCTAGTGCCGCAGCCGCAGGACATGGTGGCCTGCGGGTTGTTGATCTTGAAGCTGCGTCCGATCAGGTCGTCGACGAAGTCGATCTCCGACCCGTTGATATAGACGAGCGAGACGGAATCGATCAGAACGGTGGCGCCGTCCCTCTCGATCACCAGATCGTCATCGGCGCGTTGGGAGTCGAGCTTGAAGTCATACTGGAAGCCGGAGCAGCCGCCGCCTTCGACCGCGACACGCAAGCCCGCGGAACCGGGATGGCCGGCCATGATGTCCTTGATGCGGGTGGCCGCTCGGGAAGTTATGGAAACCGTATCCGTCATGGTCACATATGTCGTGCGCCCCGGTCCGCTTGTCAACAGGGGGGCATGAGCGGAAATGCGGGCCCCCTATGCGTCAGATCCGGGCAAGAGCCGTGGCCGGCTGACGCCGGAACCCGAAGCGCCGCCACGTACGCCCTTCGAGCGCGACCGTGACCGCATCATCCATTCCTCGGCCTTCCGCCGCCTCAAGCATAAGACCCAGGTCTTCGTCTATCATGAGGGCGATCACTACCGCACCAGGCTGACCCATTCGATCGAAGTGGCCCAGATCGCCCGCTCGATCGCCCGCGCTCTGCGGCTCGACGAGGACCTGACCGAAGCCCTGGCGCTGGCGCATGATCTCGGCCACACGCCCTTCGGCCATGCCGGCGAGCGCGAGCTCGACCGCCTGATGCACGATCATGGCGGCTTCGACCACAATGCCCAAAGCCTCAGGATCGTGACCAGGCTCGAGCGCCGCTATGCCGCCTTCGACGGGCTCAATCTGACCTGGGAGACGCTCGAGGGCCTGGTCAAGCACAATGGGCCGCTGATCGACGGCGAGGGCCATGCGCTGGGCCATTATCGCGAGACCGGGCTGCCGGCCGCCATCATCGATTATGCCGAGGCGCATGACCTGATGCTCGCATCTTTCGCCTCGGCCGAGGCGCAGGCGGCGGCCATCGCCGACGACATCGCCTACAACGCCCATGATATCGATGACGGCCTGCGTGCCGGCCTGTTCGATGTCATCGATCTCGGTGACGATCCGCTGGTCGGGGCAGCCCTGGGGCAGGTGCTGAAGGCATACCCCAAGCTCGAGCGGCCGCGCATGATCCATGAAACGGTGCGCCGGCTGATCTCGGCCATGGTGGCCGACGTGCTTGCCGAGAGCACAAAGCAGCTCAAGGCCTTCAAGCCGGCCTCGGCCGATGAGGTCAGGGGCATGCGGACGCCGGTGATCACCTTCAGCGCCCAGATGCGCGAGAAGAACCGCGTGCTGCAGAGTTTCCTGTCGCACCGCATGTATCGCCATGAGCGGGTCATCGCCATCATGGAACGGGCCCAGCGCGTCATCCGCGATCTCTTCGAAGCCTATATGAACGACCCGAAGCTGATGCCGGTCGACTGGCGCGAGGATTCCTTCACCGACGACAAAAGCGGCTTCGCCCGCCAGGTCTGCGATTTCATTGCCGGCATGACCGATCGTTACGCTCTGGACCAACATAAGAAGCTGTTCGATCTCGACCCGCTGTTCCGGTAGCAACGGGGTAGGAAATCCGCTAATCTTCCATGCGAGAGGCGCGTGTGGAGAGACCCATGGCCGACATCGTCCTCATCAACCCGAAATTCGAAATCTCCTTCTGGGGCCTGGAACATGCGTTGCCGCTTCTCGGCAAGCGCGCCAATATGCCGGTGGCGGCGCTGCCCTTGATCGCCGCGCTGACGCCCGAGCCGCACCGCATCACCTTGATCGACGAGAATGTCGAGGCGATCGATTTCGACCGCTGCGCCAGAGCCGATATCGTCGCATTGACCGGCATGATCGTACAGCGCCACCGCATGCGTGAGATCCTGACCGAGCTCAAGCGACGGCAAGCCTATACGGTGGTGGGCGGCCCGTGGATCTCGGTGAAGGAGGACTATTTCGGCAACCTCGCCGATGTGATCTTCGTCGGTGAGGCGGAGGAGACCTGGCCGCAATTCCTCGTGGATTGGGAGGCCGGTACTGTCCAGAAGCGCTACGAGCAGGCCGAGAAGACCGACATCAGCAAGATCCCGCTGCCGCGCCTCGATCTCCTCAAGATGAACCGCTACGCTTTCGGTTCGGTGCAGTTCTCGCGCGGCTGCCCCTTCACGTGCGAGTTCTGCGACATCATCGTGATCTTCGGCCGGCGTCCGCGCGTCAAGGCGTCCGCCCAGGTCCTGGCCGAGCTCGATCAGCTCAAGGCCCAGAAGCTGCCGCTGGTCTTCATCGTCGACGACAATCTCATCGGCAACAAGAAGGCGATCAAGGAGGTGCTTCACGAGGTCATCGCCTGGCAGCGCCGCAACGGCTATCCGCTGATGTTCGTGACCGAGGCCTCGATCGATCTCGCTGACGACGATGAGCTCATGCGGCTGATGGTCGAGGCCAATATCGGCGCCGTCTTCGTCGGCATCGAGACCCCGAATGAAGAATCGCTGAAAGAAGCCAAGAAGCTGCAGAATTTGCGCAAAGGCGGCAGTCTCACCGAGAAGGTGCGGCGCATTCAGGACCACGGCATGGAAGTGTGGGCCGGGATGATCCTCGGCTTCGACAATGATGACGAGCATATTTTTGCCGCCCAGGAACGTTTCCTGCGCGAGGCGCGTATCTCGACGGCGATGGTAGGCATGCTGTCGGCCATTCCGCGCACGCCACTCTATGACCGGCTCAAGGCGGCGGGCCGGCTCGATGAGGATGACGACCCCGCGCATGGCACCAATGTGCATCCGGTCAATATGAGCCGCGCGGCGCTGAGCCAGGGTTATGTGCGGCTGATGGCCGGGCTCTACGAGCCGAAAGCCTATTTCGACCGCGTCGACGACCTCTATCGCGACGGCGGCATCGTCATCGACCGCGCCTGGAAGGATTATGCGGTGACGCATCCCTGGATGCACCGCGCGCATGAAGTGCGGCTATGGGCCGAATCGATCGGCCTGATGCTGCGCGTGCTTGCCAAGGTGCCCGACAGCGGCTTGCGCCAGGTCTATCGCCGGCGCTTCTGGGAGTTCCTCAAAGCCAGGCCCGAGCCGTCACTCCTGCGCGTCTACGCGCTCAAATGCGCCATCCACTGGCACATGCACAAATTCATCCGCAGACTCACAACGAGCGAAAAGCCTCTGGTGAATACCTATTAGAAGGGCTCAGCGCGGACAGGGAAAGCCCGGCGCGATCTTGCACTTCTTGGGCGGGCGCGGCCGGTGCGGCGGACGTGGCCGATGCGGCGGCCTGGGGCGCCAGTGATGCGGCCGGTAGGTGTAGCCGGGGCTGATATAAATCTCCGGGCGCAGCACGATGACTTTGGTCGGCTCCTCGCCGCGGGCCAGGTAGTTGGCCGATACCCAGCCGCGCAGACCACGACCGCGCACGAGACACCAGCCGTCCTGACAATCGATCACATCGACGCCCGAATCTGCCGGCAGCGTGCCGACGCGGTCGAACTCGGTTCCGGGACCGGTGCGCACATTGAGGTCGGTGGCAGTGTAGGCTTCGGCCGCGAATGCCGTGCCGGCGCCAAAGAGGCCGAGGCTGAAGGCGAGGGCCGCGAGCGGTGATTTCAGGTGATTGAGGCGCATGAAAGGCTCCGGAATCATTGCACTCGATTGCTATCACGCGTATGCGACGTGGTCATCCTGTTCGGTTCAGGCTGGCGGATTATCTCGCCTCATCGTAAATGACGAGACGTCATTGCCGCTGCTATCGTTTGACGCCCGCAGGCGCATCCGCTAGGGCAGGGCCGGACAGAAAACCTTTATCGCTCGTAGAGTTAAATGAACCTCTTCGCCCATTTCCAGCACAATGTCCGCGCCGCGATCGACGCTCTGGCGCGGGAAGGCAGGCTGCCACAGGGGCTTGATCTCAACCGCGTGATGGTCGAGCCGCCGCGTGATTCCGCGCATGGCGATCTCGCCACCAACGCGGCGATGGTGCTGGCCAAGCCCGCCGGCATGCAGCCGCGCGCCATCGCGCAGCTGGTGGCCGACCGTCTCGTCGCCGATCCCGATATTCAGTCCACGGACATTGCCGGTCCGGGCTTCATCAATATCCGCCTCAAGGCCTCCTTCTGGCCGAAGCTTCTCGACGCCGCTTTGGCGCAAGGCCCTCAATATGGCCGCTCCGCCATCGGTGGCGGCGAGAAGGTCAATGTCGAATATGTCTCGGCCAATCCGACCGGTCCCTTGCATGTCGGCCATTGCCGCGGCGCCGTATTCGGCGACGCGCTGGCCGAGCTTCTGAGCCGGGCCGGTTATGCGGTCGCGCGTGAATATTACGTCAATGATGCCGGCGCCCAGGTCGATGTGCTGGCCCGCTCCGCCTATCTGCGCTACCGCGAGGCGCTGGGCGAGGATATCGGCGAGATCCCGTCAGGTCTCTATCCCGGCGACTATCTGAAGCCGGTCGGGCAGGCGCTCGCTTTCGATCACGACAAGGCGCTGCTCGACATGCCGGAGGCGGCGTGGCTGCCGATCGTGCGCGACAAGGCGGTCGCCATGATGATGGATCTCGTCCGTGAGGATCTGGCGACACTCAATATCCGCCAGGAGGTCTTCGTTTCGGAGAAATCGCTGCACACCTCGGGCGAGGTCGATCGCACGGTCGAGGATCTGCGGGCGCGCGACCTGATATACGAAGGCCGTCTGCCGCCGCCCAAGGGCGAGTTGCCGGAGGACTGGGAGGACCGCGAGCAGACGCTGTTCCGCGCCACCCAGTTCGGTGACGACATCGACCGTCCGCTGATCAAGTCGGACGGCTCTTATACCTATTTCGCCTCCGACATCGCCTATTCCCGCCACAAGATCCTGCGCGGCTTCACCGAGCTCGTCTATGTGCTGGGCGCCGACCATGCGGGCTATGTGAAGCGGCTGGAGGCGATCGGCGCCGCCAATGCCGGCAACAAGTCCGTCAAGGTCATCGTGCGGCTGTGCCAGCTGGTGAAGCTGTTCCGGGACGGCGAGCCGGTCCGGATGTCGAAGCGCGCCGGCGAGTTCGTCACCTTGCGCGAAGTGGTCGAGGAGGTGGGCTCCGACGTCGTGCGCTTCATGATGCTCTACCGCAAGAACGAGGCGCCGCTCGACTTCGACTTCAAGAAGGTCACCGAACAGTCGAAGGACAATCCGGTTTTCTATGTGCAATACGCCCACGCGCGAATCTGCTCGGTCTTCCGCAATGCCGGCGGCCTCGCCGAAAGCGC
This sequence comes from Taklimakanibacter albus, assembly GCF_016595235.1. GTDB lineage: Bacteria > Pseudomonadota > Alphaproteobacteria > Rhizobiales > Aestuariivirgaceae > Taklimakanibacter > Taklimakanibacter albus. Next base: position 1,052,190 of record NZ_JAENHL010000006.1, read on the forward strand.
CGAGAAGCCCGATTTTTCAAGGCTTGTCGACGAGGCGGAGCTGCAGGCGATCCGCCGGATCGGTGAATATCCGCGTCTTGTCGAGGCCGCCGCCGTGGCTCACGAGCCTCACAGGATAGCCTTTTATCTGTATGATCTGGCTAGCGATTTTCATGCCCTTTGGAACAAGGGCAAAGAGTCGCCGCAATTAAGATTTATTTTGGGTTCCGACATGCAAACTAGCCTTGCACGGCTCGCTTTATTGCGCGTGATTCGCTATGTTCTAGCAAACGGCCTAGGAATCCTCGGAGTGAAGCCCGTAGAGGAAATGTAGACGCGGGAACAGGTGGATGGATCAAGATACTTCGAACAGTCCCGGCAAGGCCCGCTGGCGTGAAAGATTGGGCATGGGAAGCTCTGGCAAGGACATGCCGAAAATTTCCGATGAATTTAAACCGTCAGCCGCACCGGTGAAACCGGCCCCGCGCGCGCCGCAGCCGGCACAGGCCCAACAGCCCGTGACCCGGCCGGCGCCGATGGCGCCGCGCACCCCGGCGCCGATGGCCCCCCGTGTCCCGCCGAGGCAGGCGCCACAGGCCCAGGCGCCCCTGACGCAGCCCAAGCCGCAGCCGCGCCCGGTAGCGCCTTTGCCGCAGGGAGCCGCCGGACTGGGCGACCGCCTGCGTGCCGAGCGCCAGGCCGCCGAGCGGCTGGCCGAACAGCGTGTTGCGCAAGCGCGTGGGGGCAACCGGCCGATGACGCCGCCGCCGGTGCAAGCCGCGCCGCCGGCAGCGCCGCCACCGCAGAGCCAGCGGCCGGCCCAGCCCGAACGGCCCAAATTCAGCTTCTCGGCCGAGGAACTGGCCAAGGACAAGCGTGAGACCGTGCCGGCAGCTCCGCCGCCGCCCGAGCGCGAATATCCGACCTTCTCCGGCAAGACGGGGGGAGGTGTGGCACCGCCGCCTTTGACCCCGCCGCGTCCGGCATTGGGCGGCAACGCCGCGGCCCAGCCGCAGCGCCCGCAACCGGCAAAGCCGCAGGCGAGCCCGCCGCCGGCCGCCGGCCCGGCTTTTCAACCTCGCTACGGCACGCCGCCGCAGCCGCCGGTTCCGAACTATCGCTCGCTCGACCCGCCGGCAGGTGGCGGCTTCACGCCGAAATCCCGGCCCTATGCCGATACCGCGGCCTTCCGCGAGGACCCGCTGGCCCGTCGTGACGCGCCACCGCCACCGCGGCCCCAGCCGCCGGTCAATCGCGAATATGACTCCTATCGCCGCCCGCCGGCGCTTCCGCCGGTATCGCAGCAGGCCTATGGCGACGAGCTCGACGGGCCGTCGCTGCCGGACTATCGCCGCCGGCCCCCAGTCCCGGCGCGCGGCCGTCAGCAGCCGGCTCCGGCGCCGGCCTATGACGAGGATGTCAACGAGGTATTCGAGGATGAGGAACCGCCGCGCCCGCAGCGCCGGCGCGCCTCGGCGCAGGATTACAACCGCGCCTATCGGGACTATGAGGAAGGTGGCTACGAGGCCGAACCACGCCGCCGTCGCGGCCCTTGGCCGTGGCTTCTGGCGATCCTGATCGGCGGCATCGTCCTGACCGGCGGCATCATCTACTATTACCTGACCTACATGAAGAATCCGGGCCAGGCGAATAACGGCAACGTGCCGGTCATCGAGGCGCCGGACTCATCGTCGAAGACGGCGCCTGAGAACACCGGCGGATCACTGGGCAGCGCGCCGGGCACAAACCCGACGACCGACGCCCAGCGCAAGCAGATCTATGACCGGATCCTCGGCGACGACGAAGTGAACGGCAACCAGAACCAGGTGGTGCCGACACAGGAGCAGCCCCAGGCGGTCGAGCCGACGGGCAGCAATGAGGGACAGGGCGCCGCGCCTCTCCCCACGCCGTCGAGCGGTACGCAGGACAATTCGAGCGAGCCGCTGCCTCTGCCGCTGCCCCCGCCAGGGGCGACCGACCAGCAGGGCTCGTTGCAGAACAATTCGAACCAGCAGACTGCTGCCATGGGAGCCGTGGATCAAAACACGGCTCCGGCCCCGGAGCCCGCCTCGACCACCGCGGCCGATGGCGGGGCGCCGGTCCCTGGCCAACTCGCAAAGGCCACGGAACAGATTGCATCGGCACCACCGCCGGCGGCGGAGCAGGTGGTGAGTGACCCCGAAGAGCTTCCGCCCCCAGCGCAACCGGCCAAGCCTAAGCTCAAGGCTGAAAAGAAGCCGGTGAAGAAGACCGCCGCCGTCGAGGATGCCGTGGATACGGGCTCCGATGGCGCCGTTGAGCCCCTCGTTCTTGTCCCTCCCGCCCAGCAGCCCGTCGCGACCCAAGAGGCGCCGATCGCTCAACCCGAGCCGGCCCCGCAAGCGACCGAGAGCGCGGCGAGCGAGCAGAAATCCAAATCGTTTTTCAATAGCCTCGGCAGCGGCCCGACCGGCAAGCGCAAGCTGACCGGCAAGGCCGCCGAAAATGCCGTGCGTGGCGGCGCCTCCGGCAACTGGGCGAATGCGCCGGACCCGAACGCCGTTCAGGCCGACTCGTCCGGCAGCGAACCGCAGCAGATCGCCGCGATCACGCCCGCGCCGCAGCCGATCCCGGCGCCGGAACCCGAGCAGCCGGTGCAGAAGGCCAAGCCGTCAGGTGGCGGCTTCACGGCCCAACTCGCCTCCTTCCGCTCCGAGGCGGAAGCCCAGGCCGAATTCGACCGGCTGCGCGCCAAGCATGGCGGCGTGCTGAGCGGCTTCAATCCGCGTATCGTCAAGGCGACGGTTGCCGGCAGCTCCCGGTATCGGCTCAGCGTCGGCCCGATGGCCTCCAGGGCCCAGGCCTCCAAAGTATGTGATTCGCTCATCGCCGGCGGCGAGCGCGACTGCCTGGTGCGTGGCAACTGAGCCTGCCGTCAAGAAAGTGTCATCGCCAGGCCGCGTGCGGGCCGGCCTGAGCTGAAATCCAGCGATTACTCGAAAAGCTTGGAATCTGGGGATAATCTGTACTGGGGCAGGCGAATCACCTCCGCTTTTGCGACAAGCGGACGAAAGCGATTGCACGAAGATGACGAGCGAAGAGAACACACCCGAAACCAAATGGCCGGACGGCGAAGGCCCGGTCCGCCAGGAGGCTGCGCCTGAGCCGGCCGCCGATGAAGAGACCTTCATCGTCGACATCCTGGGCTTCGAAGGTCCCATGGACCTGCTCTTGGACCTCGCACGCCAGCACAAGATCGACCTGTCGCAGATTTCGATGCTGGCGCTGGTCGAGCAGTATCTCGCCTTCATCGAGCAGGCGCGTCAACGCCGTCTCGAGATCGCCGCCGACTATCTGGTCATGGCGGCATGGCTCGCTTATCTGAAGTCGCGGCTACTCCTGCCGCGCGCGCCCGGCGACGAGGAAATGCCGGCCGAGGATCTGGCTGCGCAACTGTCGTTCCGCCTGCAGAAGCTGCAGGCCATGCGCGATGCGGCCGCCAAGCTCATGGCCCGCGACCGGTTGGGACGCGACGTGTTCGAGCGCGGCGAGCCGGAGAAGCTCGTCTTCGATACCCGCGTCGAATATACCGACAATCTCATCGACCTGCTCAAGGCCTATACCAACCGGCGCCAGAAGCTGGCCCGCCACACCACCTATACGATCAAGCGCGTCAAAGCGTGGTCGATCAAGGATGCGCGCCAGATTCTCGAACGCCTGGTCGGCCGCATGGACAATTGGGGCAGCCTCGATACTTGGCTCGCCGATTATTTCGCGACGCCGGAAGGTCGCACCACGGTGATCGCCTCGAGCTTCACCGCGAGCCTCGAGCTTGCCCGCGAAGGGGTGATTGAGATCAGGCAGGACCGGGCCTTCGAGCCTATTTACATGCGCCGGCGCGCCAGCGCCGCGTAAGAAGGAAGTAGAAGTCATGACAAGGCCACAGCCAATTGTGAATGATGTCGAGACCGAGGAACCGGTAGTGGAGGTGGCGGAAGAGACCATGCCGGAGACGAATGATGTCGTGACGATGCATCCGCGCGCCGACCGCAGCCATCACCTGCGGATCGTCGAGGCGCTGCTGTTCGCCGCGTCCGAACCTCTGTCCACGGAGCAATTGACCGCCGCTTTGCCGGAAGGCGCCGATCTTCCCGCGCTGCTCGAGGACCTGCAGGCCAACTATGCCAATCGCGGCGTCAATCTGGTCCACGTCGCCGGGCGCTGGGCATTGCGCACCGCGAGCGATCTGAGCTTCCTCTTGCGCCGCGAGGCGGTCGAGCAGAAGCGTCTTTCCAAGGCGGCGCTCGAAACGCTGGCGATCATCGCCTATCACCAGCCGGTGACGCGCGCCGAGATCGAAGAAATCCGTGGCGTCGCCATTTCCAAGGGTACGCTCGACACGCTGCTCGAGATCGGCTGGACGCGTATGCGTGGCCGCCGCCGCACGCCCGGCCGGCCGGTCACCTACGGCACCACCGCGGCATTCCTGGGCCATTTCGGCCTGAACGAAATTGCCGATCTGCCGGGCCTGCAGGAACTGCGCGGTGCGGGCCTCCTCGACACCACCATGCCGCCGGGCTTCGATATGCCGGTGCCCAAGATGTCGGACGAACTGGCCCCGGATGAGGATCCGCTCGACGGCACCGAGGAGTCGCCGCTCGAAATGCATCTGCCGGAAGAGGACGAGGTCCTGGCGGAGGAGGGCGAGCCGTCCTTGCCCGAGCCGCTCGAGGCCGAGCTTGAGGAAAGCGAGCAGGGCGACGAGGCAGGGGACGATGAGCCCAAGCCGGAAGAACCCAATTCCTGACCGGGATAGTCGGCCTTCTTGGCCGATGCCCGGCGGATAGTGTACACCGCCCGTATGAATACGGCAGAATCCACCGAAACGGCGCGGCCGCATCATTGGGGCCCGCGCGGCACGGCGGCGGCGACGTTCGCCGGGCGGCTGACCTTCGACAATGTGAGCCTGAGCTTCGGCCCGATTCCGGCTGTCCGCAACGTCAGTTTTGATCTGAAGCCGGGTGAAATCGTCTGTCTGCTGGGCCCTTCGGGTTGCGGCAAGACGACGCTCCTGCGCATTGCGGCGGGCATCGAGCGCCCCGAGAGCGGCCGCGTGCTCATCGACGATCAGGAGATGGCCGGCAATGGCCGTTTCGTTCCGCCGGAGAAGCGCAATATCGGCCTGATGTTCCAGGATTTCGCGCTGTTCCCGCATCTCTCCATCATCGACAATGTCGCCTTCGGCCTGCGCGGCTTGAAGCGTGCCGATGCCGTGAAGGAAGCGCGCCTGGCGCTGAAACGGGTAGGGCTCGCCGACTATGAGCACGAATATCCGCACCGGCTGTCGGGCGGCGAGCAGCAGCGTGTGGCGTTGGCGCGGGCCATCGTGCCGCGCCCGCAGGTCATGTTGATGGATGAGCCATTCTCCGGCCTCGATCAGCGTCTGCGCGACAGCGTCAGGGCCGAGACCCTGGCCTTGCTCAAGGAAACCCGCGCCACCGCGATGCTGGTGACCCATGATCCGATCGAGGCGCTTGGGCTTGCCGACCGCATTCTCCTGATGCGGCGGGGGCGCCTCATCCAGGCCGGCACGCCGGCCGAGATCTATGGCCGGCCCGCCGATGCCGAGGCAGCACGCTTCTTCTGCGACATGAACGAGCTGACCGGCCGGGTGCGCGGCGGTCTTGCCGAAACACCGGTGGGAACTTTCCCCGCGCCGGGATGCGCCGATGGCGAAGCGGTGCTGGTCATGCTGCGCCCGCAAGCTTTCGCGCTGGGGCCGTCAGGCCTCGGGCCGGAAGGATTCGTTCTGAGTTCCCGCTTCATCGGCGATGCCAGCGCGCTCACGGTCGTTTTCAAGGGGGTGGAAGCGCCGCTCGCGGTCCGCATGCCGGCCGCCTTGGCGCCGCAGCAAGGCGTCAGCACGGCCTTCACCGTCGATCCCGCCCAGGCTTTGGTCTTTACGGCCGATGGTTCCAACCCCATCTAACAATGAGTTCATCCCCATCTCACAGATGGGCAGTTTTGTTGCGGCGCTTAACCCTTTCTGCAATAGTGCGCGCGACGCGGGCTGGAAAGCCCTGAATAAGTTCAAGGGAGTAGCAGTAAATGGGTTCGCTTTCGATTTGGCACTGGCTTCTGGTGATCCTGGTTGTCGTGCTTCTGTTCGGCCGCGGCAAGATCTCCGATCTGATGGGTGACGTCGCCAAGGGCATCAAGAGCTTCAAGAAGGGTATGGCCGACGATACGACCGAAGCCAATGCGGATGGCGACAAGACCAAGACGCTCGAGCAGTCGGCCGAGACCAAGGTCGGCGACAAGGTTCAGAGCTGAGCTGAGGCGCGGCTTTTTCATTAAAAGGGCCGCAGAGCCACAATGTTCGATTTCGGCATCGGCTATACCGAACTGATGGTGATCGTCCTGGTGGCGATCATCGTCATCGGGCCCAAGGACCTCCCCAAGGTGTTGCGTGCTTTCGGCCGCACCATGCAGAAGGTGCGTGGCATGGCGCGTGAGTTCCAGGGCCATCTCGATGAGGCGATGCGCGAGGCGGGTGTCGACGACATCAAGAAAGAGCTCAACAATCTCAAGACCATGAATCCGGTCGAGGACATCAAGAAGGAGATCAATTCGATCTCCGCCACCAACCCGATCCCGCAAGTGGCGAAAGAGCTCTCCGCCGATCTCAAGAAGCAGGATGACGACTTCAAGAAATATTTCGGCGATAACGGCGCCAAGCCCGCCGAGGCTCCGGCGGCTGCCGCTGCCGAGCCGCCCCAGGTCGAGCCTCAGGTGACGCCGGCCAAGTCCGAAACGCCGCCGGTGGTGCACTGATGAGCATTAACTTAACCCTCATGCTGAGGTGCGAGCGAAGCGAGCCTCGAAGCATGAACAAGGTACAAAGGTCTTGCCGTTTGCCACCCTTCGAGGCCCGGCTACGCCGGGCACCTCAGGGTGAGGGCTGTGTGATTGGAGCCCAATCGTGAGCCAGGCTGATATCGACGCCTCCGAAGCCCCGCTGATGGATCATCTGATCGAGTTGCGCCGGCGGCTGATCTATTGCGTGATCGGCTTCTTCCTGGCCTTCGTGTTGAGCTTCGCCTTCTCGACCCAGATCTTCAACATTCTCGTCAAGCCGTTCGAATGGGGCACCGGCGCCTCGGCCAGACTTATCCAGACCGAGTTGCTCGGCTTCTTCATGGTGAAGCTGAAGATCGGTTTCTTCGGCGCGCTGTTCATCACCTTTCCGCTGATCGCGATCCAGATCTATCGTTTCGTGGCGCCAGGCCTCTACAACAATGAGCGCAATGCCTTCCGGCCTTATCTCGTCGCGACGCCGATCTTCTTCCTGCTCGGCGCCTGCCTCGTCTTCTTCTTCCTCCTGCCGGTGGCGATCAAATTCTTCTACAGCCTGATCGAAGGCACGGGCGGAGACGGGCAGTTGCCGGTCGAGCTGATGCCGGATGTCAGGTCCTATCTCGATTTCGTGATGATGCTGATCCTGGCCTTCGGCCTGTGCTTCCAGCTGCCGGTCATCCTGACACTTCTGGGCCAGATCGGCGTGCTCTCTTATGACCAGCTGAGAAGCGGCCGGAAATTCGCCATCGTCGGTGTCTTCGTCGTGGCCGCTGTGCTGACCCCGCCGGACCCCATCTCGCAGATCGCCATGGCCGTCCCGCTGATGGCGCTTTACGAGGTTTCGGTCCAAGCGGTGCGTTTCCTCGAAAAGCGCCGCGCCGCGGCGGCTGCCAAGGCAGAGGCCGAAGAGGCCAAATCGGGCTGATTAGTCCTTAAATTCCTAAAAGTGGTTCAGGCTTTGCCTGAGGCGCCGGGCGCTTTATAGCATCCGGCGACCATAGGAATCGCCATGCACGACATCAAATTCATCCGCGACAACCCCGAAGCCTTCGATCAGGGGCTCGCCAAGCGCGGGCTGCCCGCCCAGGCTTCGGGTCTGATCGCCCTCGACGACACCCGCCGTGGCCTGATTGCCAGGCTCCAGGCCCTCCAGGAACGCCGCAATGCCGCTTCCAAGGAGATCGGCCAGGCGATGGGTAAGGGCGACAAGGCCAAGGCCGAGGAGATCAAGGCCGAGGTCGCCCGCATCAAGGAAGGCATGCCGGCGGAGGAGGACGCTCTCAAGGCCGCCGAGGCGAAGCTCCACGAGACGCTGGCCGCCATTCCCAATATTCCGGGTGATGACGTGCCGCTCGGCCCCGACGAGACCGCCAATGTGGAGGTCCGGCGCGTCGGCGAGCCCAGGCGCCTCAACAGCGCCAAGCAGCATTTCGAGATCGGCGAGGCCTTGGGCCTCATGGATTTCGAGACGGCCGCCAAGATTTCCGGCGCCCGCTTCGTGGTGCTCAAAGGCCAGCTTGCCCAGCTCGAGCGCGCCCTCGGCAGCTTCATGGTCGATCTCCATACGCGCGAGCATGGCTATACTGAGGTGGCGCCGCCGTTGATCGTGCGCGACGAGACCATGTTCGGCACCGCGCAATTGCCGAAATTCGCCGAGGACCAGTTCCACACCACCGATGGGCGCTGGCTCATCCCGACGGCCGAAGTGTCGCTCACCAATCTGGTGCGCGAGTCGCTGCTGGAGGAGGACGTATTGCCTCTGCGCGTGACCGCCTGGACGCCGTGCTTCCGCGCCGAGGCGGGCGCCGCGGGCCGCGACACCCGCGGCATGATCCGCCAGCATCAATTCGCCAAGGTCGAGCTCGTCTCGATCACGAGCCCTGAGCAGTCGGGTGACGAGCATGAGCGCATGACGCGCTGTGCCGAGGAAGTGTTGAAGCGGCTCGATCTGCCGTACCGCGTCATGGCACTGTCGACCGGTGACATGGGTTTCTCGGCGCGCAAGACCTATGACCTCGAAGTATGGCTGCCCGGCCAGAACACTTATCGCGAGATCTCGTCCTGCTCCGTATGCGGAGAATTCCAGGCGCGCCGCATGGATGCCCGCTTCAAGCCAAAGGAAGGCAAAGGTGCCCGCTTCGTCCACACGCTCAATGGCTCGGGCGTTGCGGTCGGGCGTGCCCTCATCGCGGTGCTCGAAAACTATCAGAACCCGGACGGCAGCGTGACGATCCCCGATGTGCTGCGCCCCTATATGAACAACGACACGACGATCAAGGCCAAATAATGCGCATTCTTCTGACCAATGACGACGGCATCCATGCCGAAGGCCTCGAGTCGCTCGAAAAGATCGCCCGCGCGATCTCCGACGACATCTGGATCGTGGCGCCCGAATCCGAGCAGTCGGGGGCGTCGCACTCTTTGTCGCTGTCCGACCCCTTACGCCTGCGCAAGATCGGCGAGCGGCGCTTCGCCGTGCTCGGCACCCCGACCGACTGCGTGCTCATGGCGGCGCGCAAGGTCATGCCGGAAGTGCCGGACCTCGTGCTGTCGGGCGTCAATCGCGGCCAGAACATCGCCGACGACGTGACCTATTCGGGCACCATCGCCGCTGCGATGGAAGGCACGACGCTGGGCATCAGGTCGATCGCGCTGTCGCAGGTGATCGGCATCCATAATCGCGATGCCCTGACCTACGAAGTGGCGGAGCGCCACGGCGCGGCGGTGCTGAAGAAGCTGGTCGAGCTGCCTTTGGGGCCGGGCGTGCTGCTCAATATCAATTTCCCCGACTGCCGGCCCGACGAGGTGGCGGGCGTCGAGGTGACGCGCCAGGGCAAGCGCGACCAGAATCTGCTCCATATCGATGAGCGCCGCGACACGCGCGGCAAGCCTTATTACTGGCTGGGCTTCCAGCGCGAGCGCGGCAATCCACCGGCCGGAACGGACCTGCGTGCCGTTTTCGAGAAGCGCATCTCGGTGACGCCGCTCCATATGAATCTGACGCAGCTTGACGCCTTCGAGCCGGTACGAAAGGCGCTGGAGACGATGTGAACGAGGACTATCGCAAGATCGAGCTGATCATGGCCCTGCGCAACCAGGGCATCCGTGATCGGAAGATTTTGGAAACGATAGAGCGCACACCGCGCGAGATGTTCCTCGGACAACCGTTTCAGCCGATGGCCTATGCCGACCAGGCATTGCCCATCGCCTGTGGCCAGACCATCAGCCAGCCCTTCGTCGTCGCTTTCATGACCGACCGGCTGAAGCTGCACGACCGCTGCAAGGTGCTGGAAGTCGGCACCGGCTCGGGCTACCAGGCGGCGATCCTGTCGCCGCTCTGCCGCAGGGTCTATACGATCGAGCGCTATCGCACATTGGCGCTCGAGGCGGGGGAACGCTTCAAGGCGCTCGGCCTGCACAATGTCACACAGATGGTGGGCGACGGGACCAAGGGCTGGCCGAACCAGGCGCCTTTCGATCGCATCATCGTCACCGCGGCAGCGAAGGAAGTGCCGCCTGCGTTGACCGAGCAACTCGCCATTGGCGGCATCATGATCATTCCGCTGGAAGATACACCGATGAACCAGGACCTCGTGCGCATTACCCGCAACGAACAGGGCTACGCGCAGGAGGATCTGCTGCCGGTGCGCTTCGTGCCGCTGGTCGAAGGCATTGCGCGGGAGAGCTAGTGGCGAGACGTTGCAATTTCGCATAGACTGAGGCCGACGGGAGTTTTTGAGAGGGGCTTCGATGCGTAAAGATTTCGCCTTGCCGCGCGGCACTGTTCATCGACTGACGGTCGACAGCGAGGTGCTGAAGAGCAATCTCCTGGGCGATCCGACCGAGCGGATCATCGATGTCTATGTGCCGGCCGGAAAAACGGGCGAGGGCCTGCCGCTCCTCGTCGATCTCGTCGGCTTCACCGCCGGCGGTCCGGCGCACAGCAACTGGAAGAATTTCGGCGAGAATGTCCCCGAACGGCTTGATCGCTTGATCGGCTCGGGCGCGATGCCGCCTTGTGTCGTGGCCTTCCCCGACTGCTTTACCAAGCTTGGTGGTAATCAATATATCAACTCGGTGGTGATGGGGCGCTGGGACGATTTTCTCCTGGAGGAGGCTGTACCCTTCATCGAGAGGAAATTCGGCTGCGGCGGCACCGGCCGGCGTGGCTGCTTCGGCAAGAGCTCGGGCGGCTACGGCACCATGGCGCAAGTGATGCTCCATCCTGATTTCTGGAGCGCCGGCGCCTCGCATTCGGGTGATGTCGGCTTCGAGCTGCTGTTCTTCCCGGATTACCCCAAAGTCCTGCGGGCGCTGGCGACGACGGACAATTCCATCCAGAAATGGCTGGAGAAATTCTTCGCAGCGCCCAAGGTCAAGGACGCCGATGTGCATATCCTGATGGATCTCGCCATGGCGGCGACCTATGATCCCGATCCTGGCGCCTATATGGGGGTGCGGCTCCCGGTAACGATCGACACCTGCGAGCTCATTCCGGAGCGCTGGGCGAACTACGTCAAATGGGATCCCTTGACGCTGGTCGAGAAGCACGGGAAAGGGCTGAAGAAACTGAAAGCCCTCTATATCGACTGCGGCGACATCGATCAGTACAATCTCGTCTACGGATCGCGGCGCATGCATAAGCGTCTGACCGAGCTGGGTGTGCCGCATGTTTATGAGGAATTCGCCGACGACCACTCCGCCGTCGACTATCGGATGGATGTGAGCCTGCCGATCCTGGCCAAGGCGCTTTCAAGCTAGATCGATTTTCGGGTGGCTCAGCAGCGGAGAGGGACTAGGTTTGGTCATGAGCACGATCATCCTCACCGATCATATCGAGACTCCCATCGGCCCCATGCTGCTGATGGTGCGGGACGACCGCATCATCGGGCTCGAATTCGACGACCAGCCCGAGCGTTATCTGAAGGATCTGCGTCATCGCTTCGGCGAGTTCACCTTCGCGGAGACGTCCAATCCGTGCGGCTTCTCGGACCAGTTGCGGGCTTATTATGCGGGCGACATCCGAGCTATCGACGCTCTGCCGACCATAGGCGGTGGCACGCCGTTTCAGGAGCGTGTCTGGACAGAGCTGCGGCGCATTCCTGCCGGCACGACCATTTCCTATGGCGAGCTCGCCGTTCGTCTCGGCGACAAGAAGGCGACGCGCGCTGTTGGCCTCGCCAATGGCCGCAATCCCATTTCTGTCGTCGTGCCGTGCCATCGCGTGATCGGCGCCGACGGCTCGCTCACCGGTTATGGCGGTGGTGTGCCGCGCAAGAAATGGCTGCTCGCCCATGAAGGTGTCGTACCCGCAAAGGAACGAACGAACCGGCAGGCTGATCTGTTTTCGGGTGGTTTCTGATACGTCGCGGGATCAGTATCGGAGCATCGATCAAGGAGATCCCGAATGTCCGCCATCGCCTTCATTGCCCTCGACACCGAAGAGGTCCGCGCCCTTCAGAACGGTGCCCCTGACGCCAATGGCCAGACGCCGGAGCGCCATATATCCGACGGCGATGGCGTGCCCTGCCGCCATTGCCAGCGCGATGTCGGCAAGGGCGAGGCCTATCTCATTCTGAATTACCGGCCGTTCCCGGCCTTGCAGCCCTATGCCGAGTCAGGCCCGATCTTCATTCACGCCGAACCTTGCGAGCGCTATGCGGCGACGAGCGAGACGCCGGACATGTTCTTCAAGAACGGCCGGCGTTATCTGATCAAGGGTTATTACGCCAATGACCGGATCGCTTACGGCACCGGCACGATCGTGGCCCCTGAGGACATGGAGAAGGCCGCGGCAAGGATCCTGGAGCGATCGGACATCGCCTATGTCCATGTCCGCTCCGCGCTCAACAACTGCTATCAGCTGCGCATCGAACGGGCGGGATAAAAAAAGCCCCATTCCGGGCGTCGGACCGGAATGGGGCCAGGCGCCTCCAGCCGAAGCTGGAGGTCACGGAGACTGAAGTCAAAGCGGATCGTGATGCCGGGTGCGTAACGGCGTGACGATCTCCTGCATCTTGCGTTCGGGCGGCTCGGACGTTCCGAGCTTGTTGATGTCGACGCCGATATCCCTGGCGAGCTTGGGCCCCATCGTCCGCAGCAGGTCGACGGCTTTCTCCTCGTCCTGGCGGGCGCGCCGGGCCTCGCGTCTGACATTCATCCAGCGGGTGAGTTTGCTGAAGGGCGACAGGTCGGAAAAAGGCGACTCGATCGGCGGTGTCATGGCGGCTCTCCTCGTGCTGAATCCCGACTCTTGTTTGGCCGGTGCGAATTTGATGGAGAGACGCTAATGCGCAGGGACGCCGGGCGCTGTGGCTAAACTCACAATGCTCGAAAATCCCGAATTTGGATCGAATTTTCCTGGGTTTTAGATTGATTTCGCTGTCTTGCGGTTGCGCAGCACATGCTCGTGACCGGCATCGTAGAGAGCCGAATCGCGGAAATCATGGGCGCCCAGGACCGGGCCGACAATGACGAGCGCGGTGCGGGTCAGCTTGGCGGCGCGCGCCTTCTTGGCGATGGTCGACAGCGTACCATGGATGATCTGCTGATCGGGCCAGCTCACCCGATAGCCGATCACCACCGGGCAGTCGGGCCCGTAATGCGGTGTGAGCGCGCGCTCGACATAGGCGAGATTGCGCACCGAGAGATGGATGACGAGCGTCGCCTTGGAGCGACCGAGCTCCTCCAGCGCCTCCATCTCTGGCATCGGCGAGGCCTGCATGGCCGTACGGGTGAGGATGATGGTCTGGGCGATCTCGGGCAGGGTGAACTCGGCCTTGAGCGCCGCCGCCGTCGCGGCGAAGGCCGGCACGCCGGGCGTCACGTCATAGGGAATGCCGAGCCTGTCGAGGCGACGCATCTGCTCGGCGATGGCGCCGTAGATCGAGGGATCGCCCGAATGGACGCGCGCCACATCCTGGCCGGCCTGATGAGCGGCTTCGATCTCGGCGATGATCTCGTCGAGATGGAGGGGCGCGGTGTCGATGACGCGGGCGCCTTCGGGAGCGGCCTTGACGATCTCTTCCGGCACGAGTGAGCCGGCATAGAGACAGACCGGGCAGCTCTGGATCAGTTTCAGGCCACGCAAGGTAATGAGATCGGGAGCGCCCGGACCGGCGCCGATGAAATGTACGGTCATGCTTGTCTCTTCTTGGCGTAGCCGCGCGGCGTATAGGCATAGGTCCGCCCGTCGCCGCGTTGGAAGGCTTTGGATTGCGAGGAGCCGACCATCACCAGGGTCAGCATGTCCACCACTTTGGTGTCGAAGTCTTTCAACGGCACGATGCGCACCGTCTCCTCCGGCCGGCCGAGATTGCTGGCGATGATGACCGGCGTGTCCGGCTGGCGGTGCGGCGTAAGGATGGCGATGGCGCGGTCGAGCTGGTCGCGCCGCTTGAGCGAGCGCGGATTATAGAAGGCGGTGACGAAGTCGCCTTGCGCCGCCGCATGAAGGCGGTTCTCGATGACCTCCCAGGGCGTGAGCAGGTCGGAGAGCGAGACGCAGCAGAAATCATGGCCGATCATCGCGCCGGCGCGCGCCGCCGCGGCCTGGAAGGCCGAGATACCGGGCAGCACCTCGACAGCGATACGCGCCGGCTCGAGATCGATGAGTTCATAAGCGAGCGCTGCCATCGCATAGATGCCGGGATCGCCCGAGCAGATGAGCGCCACCTGGCGGCCTTCCCGGGCGAGCGCGATCGCATGGCGCACCCGGTCCTCTTCGCCGCCGAGCGGAAAGCGGTGTTCTGCCTGTCCGGCTTTCATATCCTGGGCAAGGTCGAGATAGAGGCCGTAACCGACCCAGTCGGTGGCGCGGGCCAGAGCCGCGCTCGCTTCCGGGCTGCGCATAGTGGCATCACCCGGGCCGAGGCCTATCAGCGAAACCGTGCCGCGTGGGCGCCCGGCGAGCTCGGTCAAAGGCGCGGGGCTCAGCGCCACGGCACAGGTGGCGCGTTTCGATTTGGTCTTGGCGACGATCAGTTCGGAGTCAGGGCCGGCAGCCGCCAGCGCCGCGCCTTCGGCGACACCCGGGCAGCCGACTTCCGCCATCACCACCGCGGAAGGTGTCTTGAGCCGCGGTGAGTATGCGTTGAGCTCAGCAGCACTGAAGACCCGGAAGGGCAGGCCGAGATGACGGCTGAGCGCCGTGATCGCTGCTTCGTCCTCCTTGAGATCGATCGAGCCGATCGCTGCGAGCGAAGCCTTGGCCAGCCCATGCTGTGCGAGGGTGTCTTCGACGAGCGCGATCATTTCGTCAGCGCCGACACCGCGTTCACCACCCACGCCCAGGATCAGGACCTTGGGATGGTAGACGAGCCGCGTTGGCGAGCCCGTGACGGTCTTATGCGTCGCCGTGATCGTGAGCTCGGCATCGGGCACAGAGGGCAGGTCGAGCCAGGGCAGGGCGCCGTCGATCGTGACTTTCGCGCCCCCCAGGAGGCGCGCCACGAAGTCCTTCATGTCTTGCGGATTGGCGAGGGTCCAGCCTTCCGGCGGATCGTCGAAGGCGGCGCCGAAGCGCAGATCGCTCGCCGTGGTGATGGCGGCATGGCCCCGGGTGATGCCGGCGATCCGCCGCGCCAGCTCATTGGCGCCGTGATGGCCGCCGAGCAGCGGTACGACGGACGTGCCGTCTTCGGCGAGCGCCAGCACCGGCGGCTCCTCCCGCTTGTCCGCAAGGATCGGCGCCAAAGCACGGATGACGATGCCGGCCGCGCAGAGCGCCACGATCGCCCGCCCGTCTTTGAACAGGTCCTGCAGTGCAGCGGTCGCTTTTGCATAAGCGTGATCGGGGCCATCGACACAGTGCGGCCCGTGGATATCACCGCCCAGGGCATCCCTGAGCTGGCGTGCCAGAGGCAAAGCCGAGGCGCCGAGAATGAAGATCGCCGGCGGCCTCACCATGCCTCGCTCCCTTGATAGATGAGGATGGTGGAGAAATAGGGCCGCTCGCCCGCAGGTACGTCCGCGAGCCGCGTGATCCGCTCGTCCTCGCGCGTCGCCTTCTCGATGATGGTGGCGCGCTCGGCAAGGCCGAGCTCGGTGAGCACGCCTCTGATCTTCTCGAAATGCTGGCCGACCTTCATGATGGCGACGGCATCCGCCCCGGTGATCTCCTGCTTGAGGCGTTCGGCGTCGAGCGTGCCGGGCAGAACTTTCAGGATATCATTGCGCGCCGCGAGCGGCCGGCCGATTTGGGCGGCACAAGCGGTGATGGAGGTGATGCCGGGCACGATCACGGTCGGATGTTTCCCGGCGAGCCGGTCGAGCAGATAGGCGAAGCTCCCATAGAACAAGGGATCGCCCTCGCACAGGAAGGCGACGTCCTTGCCGTCGTCGAGATGCCGGGCGATGAGTTTCGCCGCCTCGTCATAGGCCTCCTGCGCCGGCTCACGTTCGCGCCGCATCGGCACCGGGATGGCGAGCTCGGTCACGTCCTCAGGGATGAAGGGCGCCGCGATCTTGCGGGCGAGGCTCTCATTCCCGTTGGCGGCCGGATAGGCGATGACCGGCGCATGCGAGATGATGCGCCAGGCCTTGAGTGTGATGAGCTCAGGATCGCCGGGACCAACGCCCAGCCCGTAGAACGTGCCGCTCATGGTTTCACCGCCCGCCATTGCAGCACCGGCATGCGCGGCTTGAGCGCCCGCAGGCTGCCGATGCGGTCGAGATGCGAGACTTCGATGCGGGCAAGTTCACCGCCATGTTTCTCCTGCAGGTCGACGAGATGCAGCTCGCCTTCGAGTGTCACCACATTGGCCACCATGCGGCCTTGGGATTTGAGCGCCGCCCAGCTCTCTTCGAAGACGCCGGGAACACCCATGCCGCCGCCGATGAAGACAGCATCGGGCCGAGGCTGGCCTTTGAGGCTTGCCGGCGCCGCGCCGGCGATGACGGTAAGGCGTGGGGTACCGAGCCGATCGGCATTCTCGCCGATCATCTTGAGGCGCTCGGCATGGCTTTCAAACGCGATGGCGCGGGCGCCGCGGGCGGCCCGCATCCATTCAATGGCGATCGAGCCCGAGCCCGCGCCGACATCCCACAGAAGCGCATCGGGATAAGGACCGAGCGCGGCGAGGGTCGCGGCGCGCACCTCGCGTTTGGTGAGCTGGCCGTCATGGAGATAGGCGTCGTCAGGAAGGCCCGGCACGCACGACAGAAGTGCAGCGCCGGGTTTAGCATGGCAATGGATGGCGAGCGTGTTGAGATCCGAGAAGGCGCGCGGCAATACTTCATCGGCACGAAAGGTGGCGCGACTCTCGCGCGAGCCGCCCATATTCTCGAGCACAGTGATGTCGCTCAGGCCATAGCCGCGCGCGACGAGGCGGCGGGCGACCTCCGGGATCGTCGAGGCATCGGCGGTCAGCGCCAGGATCCGTGCGTCGGGCTGAATGAAGGCTTCGAGATTGGCGGCCGGTCGGCCATGCAGCGTAATCGTGTCGCAATCGCCGAGCGGCCAGCCCATCCGCGCGGCGGCGAGACTGAAGGAGGAGAGATGCGGTACGATCTCCATCTCGGCGAAAGGCACGATCTCCATGAGTTTGCGCGCGACGCCGTAATTGAGCGGATCGCCAGTCGCCAGCACGACGGTGGCGCGCCCGCGCAAGGGCTTGATGCGGTCGACGACGGCGCTGAAAGGCTGCGGCCATTCATGCCGCTCGGCTTTCGTATCACCGATCAACCCGAAGAGCCGCGTGGAACCGACGATGACCTCGGCGCCATCGAGAAGTGTGCGAGCGCGGGGCGACAGGCCGTCGAGCCCGTCTTCGCCCATGCCGAGGATGGTCAGCCACTTGCTCATGGGGAGAGTTCCGTCGCGACGGCATTGACGACCGAGGACGCCATGGCCGAGCCGCCACGCCGGCCCAGAAGGGTGGCGAAGGGCACACCGCGGGGATTTTCCGCCAGCTCGTCCTTGGATTCCTGCGCGCCGATGAAGCCCACCGGCATGCCGACAATGGCGGCCGGCTTGTCTGCGCCGGCATCGAGCGCCTCGAGCAGGGCGAAAAGCGCGGTCGGGGCATTGCCGATGACGGCCACGGCGCCTTTGAGGCGCGGCAGCCAGAGCGAGACAGCGGCGGCCGAACGGGTGATCTGCCGGCCGAGACCCAGCTCGCGCGCTTTGGGGTCGTTCAGCGTGCAGATGATCTCGACGCCTGCCGGCAAGGACCGGGCGATGATGCCCTGACGTACCATTTCGCTGTCGGTGAAGATGGGCTTTCCCGCCTTGAGTGCGCCGGCAATGGCACCGGGCAGATCACCTGAGATGCGCAGATCGCCGACGATATCGGTCATGCCGCAGGCATGGATGACCCGCTCGGCGATCGGGCGCGCCGCCACGGCAAAGCCGGAGAGATCGGCCTCGGCCCGGATCGTCGCGAAGGAACGCCGGTAGATCTCGGCCGGATCGCTTAAATAGTCTCTCACGTCTTCTTCATGCTCCGGGGGCCGAGCGGATGGTCGGCATGCGGATAGGGATGGTGGTGATGCCCGTGATCATGGTCATGGCCGTCGCCATGATGATGGTGGTGATGATGGTCATGATCGTGATGATGGTGGTCATGGTCGTGGCCATGATCATGATGGTGATCATGCCCGTGATGATGGTGGTGGTCATCATCCGCCTTGCCCGTGCCGATGCCCTCGACATGGTGGTGATGGCTCTCCTGCGGCGCGCCGACTTCCGCCTCGAAACCCAGGATCTGAGTGCGGAACTTGCACATCTGGCAGTTCATCGCCGTCTCGCCGGTGACGATCTGCTCGACCCGCTCGACAAAGGTGTCGATCACCGCCGGGTGGTCGTTGAGATAGGGCGCCTTGATGAACTGGATGCCGGGATAACGCTTCGCCACCGCATCGGTCGCGTCATAGATGCGCTGCACCAGGATGCCGGTGAAGAGGAAATACGGAAAGACGATGATACGGCGGTAGTTGAGTCGCGCCGCGTGCTCGAGCGCCGGTTCGACCAGCGGGAAAGTGACGCCCGAATAGGCGGTCTCGGCCCAGCCGAAGCCGAAGCCTTCCCACAACAGACGCGTTACCTTGGAGACGTTGGAATTGGCGTCGGGATCGGAGGCGCCCCGGCCGACGACGACCAGCAGCGTCTCATGCCGGCCGATATCGCCGGGCGCGTCGCGCAGGGCTTCCTCGACGCGGTCGGCGGCGGCGCGCATCATCTTGGGATCGATGCCGAGCTCCTTGCCGTAATCGATCTTGAGCCCGTTCTTGACGGCATAGGTGTTGAGCACCGAGGGGATGTCGTTCTTGGCATGGCTGGCGGCGAACAACATGCCCGGCACGGCCAGCACCTTGTCGACACCTTCGGCGCGCAGTCTGTCGAGGCCGTCGCGGATGATCGGCGTGGCGAATTCGAGATAGCCGAACTCGACGGGGGTGTTCGGAAACCGGCTCTTCAGATGTTTGGCCAGGACGGCGAATTCCTGGACGGCATCTTCGTCTCGGCTGCCATGGCCGCACAACATCACACCGGTTTTCGTCTGCATGGGTCCTGCCTTTTCGTTGCGCAAGAAAGGACAGGGTTCCAGGCACAGTGTGCCGGGCTTTCGCTGCAGCTCCGGCATTGGCCCCCGATTTGGGTCGGCCGCACCGGACTTGCTTTCAGTTCCTTGTATGGAACGCTGCTTGTCTTGCGTGCCCGCACACCTAGCGGGGGCGGGTTCCCGGGTCAATCGCCGCCGCGACGTCCGGCGGGGATTGAGCGACAGCGGGCAGGGCTGTAGCTCTACGTCAGGTGAGGAATTGATTCTGGCGATTCGCAGATTATCGGCTTTGGGCTTTCTCATGGTGCTGGCGGCCTGCGCCTCGGTGCCGAGCCTGCCCTATGAACGGGGTGTCGGCGTCGCCGACATCCTGCGCAATGTGAAATGCGAGCTGGCGGCGGCCTATGCCGAGAATGCCGGCCGCCATCCCTGGCTTAAGGACTGGGCCGCCGGCATCGAGCTGACCCTCGATGTCACCGAGGCCAAGAGCGGCGGCGTCACGGCGCAGATCCTGGTGCCCATCCAGGTCACCGACAGCTTCCATATGGGCGCCAATGCGCGGCGCGCCGCCAAGGCCCAGAGCGTCTCATCGGTGACCTTCTCGACCACGCTGGCCGGCCTGAACCAGGCCGAATGTGCCGGCTTCAAACCGGAGCGCGGGCCCGAGCCGCTGCTCAAAGGCCATCTCGGCCTCAAGACCTGGATCGCCCGTGCCGCCGAAGCGATCGAGGCGGCCGGCATCGCCCAGCAGACCGACGGCATGGGCTACATCATCGAATTCGGCATCGAGGCGGGGGCGGGTCTCGATCCCGGCTACAACATCATCCGGATCGGAGACTATGAGCTGGGCGGCAGCGCCGGCCTCGCCGCCGGCCGCGCGGATGTCCACACCCTCAATATCGCCATGGCGCCGATCCGCGCCGTGCCGCCGTCGCCCGTCTATGTGACCAATTTCGGCGGCCCGCAGCCGCAGACGCGCAGCCAGGGTGGACAGCAGCCTTCGGCGCAGCCGCGCCAGGGTGCCCGCCCGGCGGCCGGTGTGCCGCAGCAGACTCAGCAGGATCTGAGCAATATCATCCGCAGCCTGAAGCAGAGCCAGACCGGAAGGGATTGATGATGAAGCCGTGGTATGTCGCGTTGGTGTTGACCGCGATGCTGACCGGCGCCGCCTTGGCGGCCGAATGGCGGACTTATGTGAATGAGCGCTTCGGCGCCACCGCCGACATCCCGGCCGATTACAAGGAAGGCGAGGCGCCCACCAATGACGACGGCCGCAGATTTACCTCGCCTGAAGGCGACGCGACCATCGCCGTCTGGGGCTCCTTGGCCGTCTCGCTCGAAGACGAGAGCTTCGCGCAATATGCCGGGCGCCTTGTCTCCTATGACAAGCAGGACGGCTGGGACATTTCCTATACGGCCGGCAAAAGGGACTGGTACGCCTTCTCAGGCACCAAGGGTGATCAGATCGTCTTCGAGAAGATCATCCAGGCCTGTGACGGCCAGATCGCCAATCATGTCAGACTCGAATATCCCGCCAGCCGGAAAAAGGAGTTCGACGCGATCGTCGGCCATGTGACGAAGTCGCTGCGCTCGGAGAAAGGCTGGCAGTGCTAGCGCAACGCCCTCGCACAACACCCTCACGCTGAGATGCCCGGCGCAGCCGGGCCTCGAAGCGTCCCTCAGGATAGAGCGAGAACCTTGAAGCATACCCTTCGAGGCTCGCTTCGCTCGCACCTCAGGGTGAGGTCAACGGGAGAGGCGGCCCGTATGACTAAAACTCGATCCCCATCTGCGCCTTCACGCCGGAGCGGAACGGGTGCTTCACCTGTTCCATCTCGGTGACGAGATCGGCGATCTCGATCAGCTCTTCCTTGGCATTGCGGCCGGTGACGATGACATGTTTGTCGGCCGGCTTGTTGCGCAAGGTCTCGATGATCTCTTCGACGGGGAGATAATCATAACGCAGCACGATATTGAGCTCGTCGAGCAGCACGAGCTTGTAATCGGGATCGGCGATCATGCGCTTGGCTTCTTCCCAGCCGGCGCGCGCATGGGCGATGTCGCGCTCGCGGTCCTGGGTCTCCCAGGTGAAACCTTCGCCCATCGCCTTGATGGTCACCAGCTCGGGGAATTTCTCCAGCACGCTGCGCTCGCCCGTCGCCCAGGCGCCTTTGACGAACTGCACGACGCCGGCTTTCATGCCGTGGCCGATGCAGCGGAAGACCATGCCGAAGGCGGCGGTCGACTTGCCCTTGCCCTTGCCGGTATGGACGATGAGCAGGCCTTTCTCGATCGTCTTGCCGGCCATGATCTTGTCGCGGGCCGCCTTCTTCTTCTGCATCTTGTCGTGATGGCGGGCATTTTCATCTTCGCTCATGGGAGATGTCCTTCCTTGAACAATTTGAGCTGGGCATAGGCCGAATTGGAACGTGGCGTCCACAAGCCGCGGGCAATGGCTTCCTCGAGCCGCTCGGCGATTTCCTTGAGCGCGGCCGGATTGTTGCGGGCGATGAAATCGCGTGTCGCTTCGTCACCGAGAAAAGCATCATAAGCGAGATCGAAATGATGGCTGGCGACCGCGCCCGTCGTCGCCGCGAAGGCGAACATGTAATCGACCGTCGCGGCGATCTCGAAGGCGCCCTTATAGCCATGGCGCTTGACGCCATTGATCCATTTCGGATTGACGACACGTGAGCGCACCACGCGGCCGACTTCTTCCTCGAGGGTGCGGATCACCGGCCGTTCGGGACGGGAATGGTCATTGTGATAGACGCGCGGACGCGTGCCCGACATCTCCTCGACCGCGGCGCTCATGCCGCCTTCGAACTGATAATAGTCGTCGGAGTCGAGCAGATCGTGCTCGCGATTGTCCTGGTTATGGACCACGGCCTCGATGCGTTTGAGGCGCTCGCTGAAAGCCCGCTCGTCATTGGCGCCTTCATCACGCGCGCCATAGGCATAAGCGCCCCAGGTGATATAGGCGCGGGCGAGATCGCCACGCTCGGCCCATAACCGCTCGTCGATCAGCGCCTGGAGGCCCGCGCCATAGGCGCCGGGTTTCGACCCGAAGATACGGTAGCCGGCGACATGCGAGGCGTCGGCCGCGGCGACGCCGTTGGCCTCCAGCGTCCTTGCTTCGCCGTGCATGCGCGCCGCGATCGGATTATCGTCTTCCGGCTCATCGAGCTGTCCGACCGCGCGGATGGCCTTGTCGAGCAATTCGATCTGCGCCGGGAAAGCGTCACGGAAGAAGCCCGATATGCGTAAAGTTACGTCGATACGCGGCCGGCCCAAGCGGGGCAGCGGGATGATCTCATAACCGGTCACCCGCCAGCTCGACGGCTCCCAGACGGGTTTCACGCCGATGAGCGCCAAAGCTTGCGCAATGTCATCGCCGCCAGTGCGCATATTGGAGGTGCCCCAGGCCGAGAGGCCGAGCGCCTTGGGATAACGGCCGAAATCCTGGAAATGACGAGCGAGCAGGTCCTCGGCCGATTTCTGGCCCAGTGTCCAGGCTGTCGGCGTCGGCACGGTGCGGTTGTCGAGCGAATAGAAATTGCGCCCCGTGGGCAGGACATCGAGCCGACCGCGTGTCGGCGCGCCGGAGGGGCCGGGTTTGACGAAGCGGCCATCAAGGCCCTTGAGCACGGCGGCCATCTCGTTCTCGCCGGAACTGCGCAGGCGCGGCGCGATGCTGCGGGTGATCTCGGCGATGACCTTGTCCGATTGCGGGCCGATGCCTGCGCGGCTTTCGACACAGCGCGCCGCGAGCAGCTCGAGCCGCTCGACCGTATCGCCTTGGCTGCGCCACGGATCGTTGGAGATTGCAGCGAGGGCAGGAGGGTGCGGGCCGGCCCAAGCCAAACCCATATCGCAGGTGAGGGGATCGAAGTCGGTGAAACCGAGATCGCCGGCCAGCGCACGGATGAGCGACTGGTCGGCCTCCTCGCCGAGCCCGCGCGGCACGCGGGTCAACGCCACGAGGAGATCGGTCTCAAGCCGGCCTTCGGGTGAGGCCCCCAGAATATGCAGCCCGTCGCGGATTTGCGCTTCTTTCAGGTCGCAGAGATAGGCGTCGAGCTTCTGCAGGTCGCTGTTTTCATTGCCGGTGAAACCGGCATCGACATCGAGCCGCTGGCTGCGGGTGAGGTCGAGAATGTCGCGCTTCAGGGCCGCGAGGCGGCGCTGGTCGAGGCCGGAAGCGAGATAATATTCATCGACCAGGGCTTCGAGATCTTTAAGCGGCCCATAGGTTTCGGCGCGCGTGAGCGGCGGCGTCAGGTGATCGATGATGACGGCCGCCGACCGGCGTTTCGCCTGCGTGCCTTCGCCTGGGTCGTTGACGATGAAGGGATAGAGATGCGGCATCGGACCAAAGGCGATTTCCGGGTAGCAGGAAGCCGAGAGCGCCGTCGCCTTGCCGGGCAGCCATTCGAGATTGCCATGCTTGCCGTTATGGATGATCGCCTGGACGCCGAAGTGATGGCGCAGCCAGAAATAGGCAGCGAGATAGCCATGCGGTGGCACCAGAGCCGGGTCGTGATAGGTTGCCTTGGGGTCGATATTGTAGCCGCGCGCCGGCTGGATCGCGACCGCCACATTTCCATAGACGAGGACAGGCAGTGCGAAAGCATCGCCCGCGAAGAACGGATCGCGTTCCGGCGTGCCCCAGCGTTCGGTGATGGCGCTTTGCACGTCCGCTGGCAAAGCGGCGAAATGGCGTCGATAGTCGGCGACGGCGAGCGTCGTGGCGCTGTCATGTCTGTGCGCGTTGGTCCGCCCACGCTGCAGCGCCTCGATGAGCCCGTTGCCGTCGGACGGGATGTCACCGACATCGTAACTTGCGTCCATCAGCGCACGGAGGATCGCGATGCTGCTCGCCGGCGTGTCATAGCCGACGCCATTGGCGATGCGGCCATCCTTGTTGGGATAGTTGGCGAGGATGATGGCGACGCGGCGGTCGGAGGGTTGGGTGCGTCTGAGACCGACCCATGCGGCGGCGAGATCGGCGGCGAAGGCGACGCGGTCCGGCACCGGCCGATAGGTGACGATCCGGCATTGGGTGCGTTCGTCCCAGTGATCATCCGCCTTGAAGGAGACGGCGCGTGTGAAGACCCGCCCGTCGAGCTCGGGCAGCACCACATTCATGGCGAGATCGCGCGCGCTCAGGCCTTGCGCACTGTCGCGCCAGCTTGCCTCGCCCGAGCCCGCGAAGACGACCTGTAGCACCGGACAGTCATAGGGTGTGAAAGGCGTATCGATGGCGCTGCTTCCCGAGGAGACGGCGAAAGCCGTCGCATTGAGAATGATGTCGGGCGGCGTCGCGTCGAAGGTTTCCGCGATGAATTGCGCGCTCGCCGCATCCTTGAGGCTCGTCACATAAAGCGCGAGGCTGTCGATGCCGCGCGCCTTGAGGGCTGAAATCAGCGCATCGACGGGAGCGGTCTGGGCACCTTCGAGGACCGACCGATAAAAGACGATTGCCGCCATCGGCGCATCGCCGATCTGGTTATTCTTGTAGAGGCCGGCTTTGGCGAGCGCGGTCGCGGGCGAGGGCGCTTCGCCGCGCTCCAGGAGATTGAGGCAGAGCCGCAGAAAGCCTTGTGCGTTGAGCTCCCCGCCGGAGACGAGATACTGGCGCAGCCTCTCGCACTCGGCGGGACTCAGGGTCGAATGGTCGTTGAGGGCGGGATCGGGGTGGGCATCACCCGGCAGCACCGCGAGCTTGATCCCGTTGTGGCGCGCCAGCGCTTCGATCTCGGCCAGGCCATAGGGCCAGTATCGCGCGCCGCCCAGCAGCCTGAGCACGATCAGCCTTGCATGGCGCAGTGTCTTTTCGAGATAGAGGTCGACGGAGAGATTGTGCTGCAGCGTGAGCAGGTTGGCGAGCCGCAGCGTCGTGCCGGACGGCGCAACCGCTTCCCAGGCGCGGGCCAGAGAAGCGAGTTCGCTATCGGCTGCCGACAGCACGACGATATCGCCCGGCGCCTGGGCGAGATCGATGGCTTCGGCGGCCCCGTCAATGACGCCGGTCTGGGCGGCGAGAAGATGCATCAGCGTTCAATCTGATTCATTTTTGCTCCTCAACCTGAGGATATGGCTCACCCCTTCAGGCGGGCCTCGATCGCGGCCCGGTCCAGTCCCTTGAGACCGATCACCACGACTTCGCTCGACCGCTTTTCATCCGCCCGCCAGGGCCGGTCGAAATAGCTGTTGAGCCTGGGGCCAACCGCCTGGATCAGCAGACGGCCCGCGGCGCCCTCGACCGCGGCAAAACCTTTGAGCCGCAGGATATCGTGCTCGGCGATGAGGTCCTCGATGCGTTTGAGCAGCTTCTCGCGATCGGCGATCGGCCCCAGCGACATGGAGAAGGTGACGAAGTCGTCGTGATCATGCTGCACCTCGCCTTCCATCTCGTGATGGGAGAGGCGGTTATGCATGTCGTCTTCGGCTGCCGAAGCGATACCGAGCAGAGCGGCCACGTCGAGTGCGCCATGTTGCGCCGGCACCAGCTTGGCGCCTTTGCGGATCTGGCCCTTGAGATCGCCTGAGAGCTTCTCCGTCTCGTGCGTCTGGAGAAGATCGGTCTTGTTGAGCACGATCATGTCGGCGCAGTTGAGCTGGTCCTCGAACAACTCCTCGATCGGATTTTCGTGATCGAGATTGGGATCGGCGGCGCGCTGGGCGGCAACGGCTTCCTCGTCATCGGCGAAGCGGCCTTCGGAGAGCGCCTTGGCATCGACCACCGTGACGACGCCGTCAACCGTGACGCGTGACTTGATCTCCGGCCAGTTGAAGGCCCGCACCAGAGGCTGCGGCAGCGCCAGGCCGGAGGTCTCGATGACGATATGCTCGGGCGGGTGGTCCCGCTCGAGCAGCTTCTTCATCGTCGGTACGAAATCATCCGCCACCGTGCAGCAGATGCAGCCATTGGCGAGCTCGACGACGTCCTCCTCACGGCAGACCTCGTCGCCGCAGCCTTTGAGAATCTCGCCATCGACGCCGATATCGCCGAACTCATTGATGACGAGGGCGATCCGCCGTCCCTTGGCATTCTGCAGGAGGTGGCGGATCAACGTCGTCTTGCCGGCGCCGAGAAAGCCGGTGATGACGGTGGCGGGTATTTTTTGAAGCGACATTCTTCAAGCCTCTTTGACGAAACGGTCCATGGCGAGACCGAGGAAGCCGCCGATCGCGATCCACAGGAGCGCGGCTGCGGCAAGCGTATTGGCTGCGAAGGCCGCCGAGATCACCGCCGGGACGCCGCTTTCATGGGTCGGCGGCATCGGCGCGCCGATGATGTGAGGAATGGCCACCAGCACCACGGCCGCCACCTTCGCCCACATTTCGGTGCGCTGGGTGAAGAGCCAGATGGCGATGCCGGTTGCCGCGATCGTGCCCACCCACCAAACCTGGCGGAGGAGGAGATCACCAGCCGGCATGCCCGGAAGCTCGGGCGGCAGGCTTGCGGCAGGGGCCAGATGCACGGCGAGGAAGCCGGCAATGCCCCACAGCACGCCATTGCGCGGCGTGATGCGGGTTCCGCTCAACAGGCTGACGCCGGCGAGCAATGCCGCGAAGCCGGTGCCGGCAATGATGCTGGCGAGGAACGTGAAGGAAGTGCGTTCAGTACCATCGGCCGGGGCCCAGCCTTCTTCCTCCTCGGCGGGAGCAGGGGTGGATTGTGCCGTCGTGGTCTCTGCCGGAGCGGATTGCGCCGCTGTCGTGTCTGTCGTGGTGGCTGCGGCGGCATGGTCATGCGAATGACCGTCGCCGGCATTTTCATATTTCTCGGCTTCGAGAATCAATGGTGTGAGCCGCACATGCTGGATCGCACCATAAAACAAGCCGGCCGCGATCCCTGCGAGGAGCGCGGCGAGCAAAACCCGCCCAATCATGTCGAGACCTGCTTAGTGGCAGGGAAAGCCGATGGAGTGGCGCGTGTCATGCGCCGCATTGTGCAGGTTATCCGCCTGGGCGAGGCCCACGCCGAAAATCAGGAAACCGCCAAAAACCATGGCGCTGATTCCCGCGGCCACGCGCTGGGAAAGCGAAAGGGAAGTAGAAATCCGGTCGGTCGTCATGAGCGTAACACCCTCCGTGTGCTCAAAAATCAAAGTGAGGGCAGGGCCCTCGGTGGTCGCGGCAGGTCTCCTGACTTGCGGTTCGGGCGGAAGCACGCGGCCTTCCCGGTTTCCCAGTGGCCTAGTCTGCATGCGTCCTCACCGCTCACAGTTGCGGGGGCAGTCACGGTTTTGGCCCCGATTTGGGTCATCCGCACCGTGTTCCCTGTTCGGTTTCTAGCCGTATGGCATCGAAACACCGCGTCCTGCATGGGTGCCACGGGCGTAACCGCCCGTCAAGCTTCGGCTTTTCCAGACCTATTCCAGCAGTCTGTTCCTATTGCCCTCGGAGGCCTCGTCAGGCTATATTGATTGAACGTTCAATTAGAAAGGAGGCAAAAAATGGATGCGATCAATCCTCTGGCGCCAACCCGTCTCGGTGACGACGAGCGTGCCGGCCTGCCTCCCTGGACCTATTTCAACAAGGAGCTCTTCCAGCTCGAGCAGGACGAGCTGTTCCGCCGCCATTGGCAGCTTGCCTGCCATGTGAGCGACGTGCCCCAGGAGGGCGACTGGACGACCTTCGACATCGCCGGCGAGCGTGCCCTCATCGTGCGCGGCAAGGACAAGCTGGTGCGTGCCTTCCACAATGTCTGCCGGCATCGCGGCTCACGCGTGGTGGCGGGCGAGAGTGGCCGCTGCAAGAGCGCCATGGTCTGCCCGTTCCATGGCTGGTCCTATAATCTCGACGGCACGCTGCGCGCCGTGCCCAAGGCCAAGACTTTCCCCAAGCTCGACCCCGTGACCCACGGCCTGGTGCCGCTCGAGCACGAGATCTGGCAGGGCTTCGTCTTTGTGCGCTTCAAGCCGGGTCCGCAAGGCTCGGTCGCGAGCCTCATGGCCGAGCACGAGAAGGAAGTGGCGCCTTACAGGCTCGCCGACATCAAGCCCTATTCACCGCAGACGCGTGACATTTTGGAGGTGAACTGGAAGGCCGTGCGCGACGTCGACAATGAAGGCTATCACGTGCCGATCGCCCATCCGGCGCTGCATGATCTCTATGGCCAGCAATATAAGGACGGCCGGCCCCATGCCGGCGTGTCCCGCTCGGAAGGCCGCATCACCGGCGTGGCGCCGCGCTTCTGGAGCGTACGCAATTATGTGAAGCACCGCCCCGACATGGCGCATCTGCCGGACGAGGCGAAAGGCCGCTGGGTCTATCTCGGCATGTTCCCCAATCTGGTGATCATGCTTTATCCCGATCTCGTCGGTTATTATCAGGAGCTGCCGGTCGAGGTGGGCAAGACCGTGCAGCGCATGGCCTATTATGCGCCGCGCGACGATCGCCGTGAGGCCAAGGTGGCGCGCTATCTGGCGCATCGCATCGACCGTGTCACCGGCGCCGAGGATGCCCAGCTGATCAAATGGTCGTGGGAATCGATGCAGTCCTCGGGCTTCAGCAATATGATCCTGTCCGATCTCGAGGCCGGCGTGCGCGACTATCACGACACGTTGCGTGCCGCTATCCCCGTGGCGGCGCTCGTCAGCGAGCCGGCCAAGGGGCAGGTCGAGACGATCAACCAGACACTGCTCGCCAGCCGGAGCTGACCAGAGACTTAAGTTTTCTGTTCTCGTCGAAGTGAGGGCATCCAGACCTCAGGCCCGTCAATATCGTAAGCGTCCTTGCGCCTCATGCTTTGATATTCAACCCTCGTCATCCAGGACGGGCGTCTTTCGAGGATCGTCACGTCTTGGTACTTCGCATGTATTTCCTCGGGCGATCTTGCGCGCATGATCGCCCAAAATCCGCCCATCCTATAGTCATGGACGACTAGGAATTCTCGTTTTTCATCATCCTTGTGCCTTCTCATCAATGCAGCATAGGCGCGTCTCCTGATCCGGCCAACCTTCTCATCCCGCGCCCCCCTTGCGGGTTCGAAGCCGGGCATGGCACAGTCATGGCCATAAGAATCCATAAGGGAGGGTACCGTGAAACTGCGTAAAATCATGTCCGCCGCTTGTGTGGCGGGAGCCGCCATGCTGTTGGCTTCAGGCCTCGCTCAGGCCGCCGAGAAGCTCGTGATCTCCAACTGGGACGGCTATATGCCGAAGGACCTGCCGGAGAAGTTCAAGGCAGAGACCGGCATCGAGGTCGAGGTCGCGGTGCATGCGACCAATGAGGAGATCATGGGCAAGGTCGTCGCCTCGAAAGGCGAGGGCTATGACGTGCTCTTCGTCTCCTCGCCCTTCGCCGAAGCGCTCAACAAGCTCGGCATTGCGGCGAAGCTCGATCATGCCAAGATCCCCAATCTCGCCAATCTCTATCCCGAGGCCGGCCAGCTCAAGCATGATCCGGGCAACACCTTCTCCATTCCCTATGCCTGGGGCACCACGGGTCTGTGCTACCGCTCGGATGTCGTAAAGACGGCGCCGACCAGCTGGAACGATCTTCTGAAGCCCGCCGATGATCTCAAGGGTAAGACCACCATGCTGTCGACCGACCGCTGGCTGATGGCGGCGGGCGAGTTGGCGCTTGGCATGTCGGTCAACGAGATCGATCCGGCCAAGCTCGACCAGGTCAAGGCGCTCCTCATCGAGACCAAGAAGACCTTGCTCGCTTATGACGATACGACTTTCTATTCGAAGCTCGTTTCGGGCGAGGCCTCGCTCGTTCAGGCCTGGGACGGCTGGTGCAATTACGGCATCGCTGAGAAGCCCGAGATCAAATATGTGGTGCCCAAGGAAGGCTCCGATCTCTGGGTCGACACCATGGTGATGGTCGAGGGCTCCAAGAACAAGGACGCCGCTTACAAATTCCTCGACTACATCCTGAAGGCCGACACCGGCAAATGGGTGGTCGAGAACATCATGTACAAGACGCCCAACAAGGCCGGCATGGACGCGATCGACAAGTCCATGCTCGAGAAATATCCGAACATGGCGATCGCGCCCGCCGATCTGCTCAAATATGAGCAGCTGCGTGACCTGGGCGACGGCATGAAGACCTTCTCGAAGGTCGTCACCGAGATCACCTCTTCAAAATAAGCGAACAACCTCAGGGGAGCGGAGATCACTTCCGCTCCCCGAAACGGTGTCATGCCGCAAAGACTGGCTTCCTGGCTTTTGATGCTTCCCGGCCTTGTCTGGCTGGGTGTTCTGATGGTGGTGCCCTGCGCCATCATTCTCGTGACCGCCTTCTATGAACGCGGCACCTATGGCGGCGTCGACTGGTCGGTTTTCACCTTCGCCAATTTCACCCGCGCCGGCGAGTGGCTCTACCTGTCGATCTTCCTCGATTCCGCCCGCATCGCCGGGCTCGCCGCCTTCTTCGCCTTGCTGATCGGTTATCCGGCCGCCTATGCCATCGCCAGATCGGCGCCGCGCCATCAGACGGCGCTGCTGTTCATGGCGATGCTGCCCTTCTGGACGAATTACCTGATCCGCACCTATGCCTGGATCGTGCTGCTCAACCCAACCGGCCTCGCCAATAATTTTCTCCAATGGCTCGGGCTGACGAGCGCGCCCCTGCCGCTGCTCTACAACGAATTCGCGGTCATACTGGGCCTCGTCTACAACTACGTGCCCTTCGTCATCCTCGCCATCTATTCGGCGCTGCAGCGGCTCGACCCGTCCTATGCCGAGGCCTCGCGCGATTTGGGGGCCGGTGCGCTCACCACATTCTGGCGCATCACGCTGCCGCTGACCGCGCCTGGCGTCGCCGCCGGCGCCGTCTTCGTCTTCGTGCTGTCGATCGGCAATTTCATCACCCCAGACCTCCTAGGCGGCGGCAAGTTGCAGATGGTCGGCAACCTGATCTATGACCAGTTCCTGACCGCCCGCGACTGGCCTTTCGGCTCGGCTCTTTCGGTTTTCCTGATCGCCGTGATGCTGCTGCTTTTGTTCGCCCAAGCCATCGCCGCCAACCGGGCGCGTGGGGAAGGGCGGGGCCATGCGTAAGGCCTATCTCGCTTTCATCTATGTGTTCCTCTACACGCCGATCGCCGTGCTGATGATCCTGTCTTTCAACAAGGCCGGCATGCCGACCGCCTGGACCGGCTTTTCGACCGACTGGTACGGAAGGCTGCTGGAAAGCCCGAAGATCATCGCCGCCGCCAAGAACTCGCTGATCGTCGCCATTATCTCGACATTCATCGCCACAACCATCGGTACATTGCTGGCGCTCGGCGTCGAGCGCCGCAAGGCCTCCGCGAGCCTCGACGCCTTGCTGTTCACCCCGATGATCATTCCCGACATCGTGCTCGCCATAGCCCTCCTGTCCTTCTTCACGATGGTGAAGTTCACCCTCGGCCTGCATTCGATCATCCTGGCGCATGTCGTGTTTAACATCGCCTTTGTCTGCGCCGTGGTGCGCGCCAGGCTCAAGAGCTTCGACTGGTCGCTGACCGAGGCTTCCTATGATCTGGGGGCGGGAGCGCTGACGACCTTCCGCAAGATCACCTTTCCACTCATCTGGCCGGCGGTGGTCGCCGCGGCCTTGCTCGCTTTCACGCTGTCGATCGATGAGTTCATCATCGCCTATTTCACCGCCGGCGCCGGGCAGGGCTCGACCACGCTGCCGATGCAGATCTATGCGATGATCCGCTTTGGCGTGACACCCGAGATCAATGCGATGGCGACGATCATATTGCTGGTCAGCTTCATCCTGGTGCTGACGGCGCAACGTTTCAACCGCGGCAGTGTGCCGGGCACGTGATAGCTGTTAAAGTGGAGGCAAGAGGGATCTCATCATGGCGAAGAAGGCAGTGAAGAAGAAGGCGGCCAGGAAGGTCGTGAAGAAAGCCGTCGCGAAGAAACCGGCGCGCAAGGCGGTGAAGAAGCCGAAGAAGGTCATCGCTTTATTCCCGGAGGCCGCTTTCGGCCCGGCGCTCAATTCGGTCGGTATCGGCCAGGCACTGGAGAAGCTCGGCCACAAGGTGGTCTTCCTGTCGGATCCGGGTTTTCTCGATGTCTATAAGGGGTATGGCTTCGAAGCCCACCCGGTCAATCTGTCGGAGCCGCTGCCGCCCGAGGAGATGGCCAAGTTCTGGGTCGATTTCATCAACGGCCATATCCCGAATTTCCGCAAAACGCCCTTTGACCAGATCGACAATTACGTGAAGGGCTGCTGGGAGATGATCGTCGAAACCGCCAAATGGGCGGAGAAGGACCTGCCCGGCGTGCTCGACCGGATCAAGCCCGATGTCGTCTGCGTCGACAATGTGATCCTGTTTCCGGCGATCAAGCATTATGCCCGCGACAACAAGAAACCCTGGGTGCGCATCATCTCCTGCTCGGAGAATGAGATCGAGGACCCGGATATCCCGCCGCATCTGTCGGGCTGCGGCGAGAAGGACAAGAAGGGTTTTGCCTCCTACCGCAAGCGCTTCAACGAGGTGATCAAGCCGATCCATGAGAATTTCAACGGCTTCCTCAAGAGCGTCGGTGAGAAGGCCTATCCGCTCGGCCAGTTCTTCGAGGCCTCGCCGCATATGAACCTGCTGCTTTATCCTTCCGCGGTGAAGTTCAAGCGTCGGCACAGGCTGTCGCCCAAGCAGTTCCAGTATCTGGAAGGCTGCGTGCGCAAGGACGCCGCCTACAAAGTGCCGAAATTCAAGAAGAACAACGACAAGCCTCTGCTTTATGTGAGCTTCGGCTCGCTGGGCTCGGGCGATGTCGATCTTCTCAAGCGGCTGATCACCACCATCGGCAAGCTGCCGGTCCGCGCGCTCGTCAATGTCGGCGATTATATGGATCAGTATACGGACATTCCGGCCAATGTGCTCATCGACAAGTGGTATCCGCAGCCTTCGGTGATCCCGCAGGTCGATGCCGTGATCCATCACGGCGGCAACAACTCCTTCACCGAATGCCTCTATTTCGGCAAGCCCGCGATTATCATGCCCTATGTCTGGGACGGCCACGACAATGCGACGCGTGTCGAGGAGACCGGCCACGGCTTCAAGCTCGACCGCTACGAGTGGACGGATGACGTCATGGCCGACCGCATCACAAGGATGCTCACCGACAAGAAGATGAAAGCGAAGCTCAAGAAGACGTCCAAGGACATGCGCAAGCAGAAGGGTCCGGTGAAGGCGGCGAAAGTCATCGACGGCCTCCTGCGCCGCAAGAAGGCCGCCTGATGTCGAAGGGACTTCAGTCGACCGCTCCCCATGTCATCGACCCCGCGCACTATGCGGGGCCGCTCAAGGATTGGGGTCATCAGGCCAACCCGATCGCCGGCAATTCCAAAAGCGACGGCGTGCTGTTGCACAAGGGGCCTGATGGCCGGCCGGAATCGGGCCTCTGGCAATGCACGCCCGGCACCTGGCCGCTGTCGATTCCGCGCGACGAATTGTGCTACTTCGTCTCGGGGCGGGCGACCTACACGCATGAATCAGGTGAGAAGATAGAGATCGTGCCGGGAACGGCGGTGCTGTTCCCCGCCGGCTGGACCGGCATTTGCGTGGTCCATGAGACCATGCGCAATGTGTATATGTTGAGTTAGGAACATCATGCTCCTCAACCGTCACCCCGGCGAAAGCCGGGGCCCATTGAATAAGCAAATCCGGGAGGCGCCGACCGCCTTGTGGGGCTTTTGTGGATCCCGGCTTTCGCCGGAATGACGAAATGGGGAGAGGGGAGATTCATAGGAGAGAAAATGCCGACCAATCTGAATTCATCCGCGCCGCATATCGTCGATCCGGCGAATTATCCGGGGCCGTTCAAGGACTGGGGAGTCATCCCCACCATGATCGAAGGCGAGTCCCGCACCTCCGGCATCGTCCTGCACAAGGGACCGGAAGGCCAGAGCGAGACCGGCATCTGGATCTGCACGCCGGGTTACTGGAACTGCCATGTCACCAAGGACGAGTTCTGCCATTTCCTCACCGGCCGCTGCACCTACACGCATGAAAGCGGTGACGTCATCGAGATCGGCCCCGACACGACGGCCTTCTTCCCGCAGGATTGGAAGGGCACGTGCCGGGTGCATGAGACGATCCGCAAAGTCTACATGATCCGCTAGCCATGGCTTTCGATCCCGCGGCCGGCCAGGTCTTCCGCGCCAATGACTGGGCCGTCCCGGCCGGGGTGAAGTTCCGCGATATCGTCAACCCGGCCGATCTCAGCATCACCGGGCGTATCGCGCTCGCTACTCCGGCGCTCGCCGAGGATGCGGCGATCGAGGCGCTTGACGCGCAGCGCAAGTGGAAACGGGTCGATGCCAAGACGCGGGCACGACTGCTGCATGAGCTGGCGGATTCCATCGCCAAGGCCGACATGCATGACGTCGCCCGCCTCATGGTGCTGGAGATGGGCAAGCCCTATCCGGAAGCCGTGGGCGAGCTTCTCAATGTGGCACCGGCCTTCCGCTATTTCGCCGAGATGGCGCGCGACGATGCCGGCAAGGTGGCCGGCACGACGCAGGCGGGCTCGTTCCAGTTCTCGCGCTACGAGCCCTATGGCGTCTCCGTCCACATCATGCCGTTCAACTTCCCCATCCTCCTGATGTGCTGGACGGTGGCGGCTTCGCTTGCCGCCGGCAATGCCTGCATCATCAAGCCGGCGGAGGCGACGAGCTTGTGCACGCTGGCCTTCATGGAGCATTTCGGCAAGGTCCTGCCGCCGGGCCTCGTCTCCTGCCTCACCGGCGGCGCCGATGTGGCCCAGGCGCTGATCCGCTCGCGCAACACCCATGCTGTCGCCTTCACCGGCAGCGTTGCGAGCGGACGCGCAGTCGCGGTGGCCTGTGCCGAGCAGTTCAAGCCCTGCATCATCGAGGCCGGCGGCAATGATCCGATGATCATCTCGGAACATGCCCCGCTCGATGTCGCGGTGCCGGGCGCCGCCATGGCCGCCTTCCATCTCTCGGGCCAGATCTGCACGTCGTCTGAGCGTTTCTTCGTGCATGAGAAGGTGCATGACGAATTCGTCGACCGGCTCGCCCAGATGGCGCGCAAGCTGCGCATCGGCCACGGCCTCGAGGAAACCGAAATCGGTCCGCTTGTGTCGGAAGCCGCGCGCGCCAAGGTGATCCGCCTCGTCGGTGAAGCGAAAGAGCAGGGCGCGACGATCGTCTGTGGCGGCCGCGTGCCGCCCGAGCGCAATGTCGGCTGGTTCTACGAGCCGACGATCCTCACCGGTTGCACGCCGAAAATGACGGTGATGCGCGACGAGATCTTCGGACCGGTCGCGGCGATCTGCAAAGTGTCGTCCTTCGAAGAAGCGCTCGGCCTCGCCAATGACAGCGATTTCGGCCTCGGCGCCTCTGTCTTCACCACCGACCTGAAAGAGGCGATGCAGGCGGCGGAGATGCTCGAAGCCGGCATGGTCTGGGTCAACAACCCGCTCATCGACAATGATGCGCTGCCCTTCGGCGGCTGGAAAATGTCGGGCCTCGGCCGCGAGCTGGGCCGTCAGGGGCTTGACGCTTTTCGGCGCTCGAAGATGGTCGTCATCGACCACGAGCCCACCGTCCAGGACTGGTGGTATCCCTATCCGAAAGACTGGTTCTACAAAGGAAAGGGCCGCGCTTAAGACGAAGCGACAGGCTCAAAGAAGCCGGGATCGGCTAACGCAAGATATTGATGTCCTTCGATCTGACCATTCGGGATGCGCCGGTGGCTGTATCCTTCGAATGTAAGGCCCTTCGTCCGATCCAGGGAAAACACAAATATCTCGAAAACAACGGTAACCGCCATTCCGATTACCGTGAAGACGATGCCGCCGGCGCCGCCGACCGCTCTTCCCCGTGCATTGTTCTCTTGCGTATCGAGCCCTGTTGCTCTTTCAAAAAGCTGGCGGAGTTTCGACGGATCGAGATCATTGATGATCTTGGACACAGCCACGGTATTATCAGCCTTTATAACAAAATCCGGATCACAGGGCGCCAGCCAGAAAGCGACCGGTGTAGCCGTCACGCGACGAAGCTGAGTGACGACGTCATCGACCAGTCGTCCAAGCTCCTGTGATGCAGCCTGTTCGGTGATCCGGGGGCGGAAGTGAGCCTGCGCTGTGGGTGACAGGAAGGGTAATGAACCTTGCCGGAAACTTTCGGGAAAGAGCAGGTTTGGTGCTCCGATGAACTGATCTAGGCGCTCTTTATCGATGGCGGTCAAAACCAGCTCGGACGAGTGGCAGGCGTAAAGAAAGGCCTCGGGATCATTCGGTGCACCAACCCAAAGCCAAACCTGATCGTACTGAATGATAAGCGCATAAATGTAGCCCAGGCCCCCGGGGTAATACCCTGGAACTCGCGCCAGTATATCTTCGCCTGCCCGCCGCCACTCCTCTTTTTCAAGACTCACTATGATCTCGCGGCCTAACGCAAAAGCTGGTTCGGCATCGTCGCTATGCTTGGCGGTGCTGTGGTTCCGCGATTCATTCTCGAAGAACAGGGACTGCTCCCAATAGCCATGGCCGATCTGCACGGCTGACCAGTAGTCATCATCATCGCCGTCGTTGAACTTGTTGGTGGCGCAGGCGACAGCCAGGGGCTCAGAGCCTAGTTTGCGGAGACGATCGGCATGATCGAGTAGCAAGCGGACATAGTCGGTCTCGGAAAGCTGTGCGACTTTGGTCATGGTTCTCCTTTGACACAAGCCACGATTTCTCGCAAATCCGGGATGCGTCCGAAGCAGGCCATGATGACGGCTTCAGCGATCCAGCCCCAATCCGTCACTACGCGGCGGCCGCCGATCCACTCGATGACGGGCGGTCCCATCACCTGCCGGACCACGAACGGTCCGACGCTGTTCATGAGGACGGCGAGACAGCTATCGGGCAGGTCCGGCGCATGGGCCTTGGGGAGGAAGAGCAGCTGTGCGACGCGGTGGGCAGCCTCCGAGCGTTCCGCGGGCAAGTGGGTGATTACCATGTTCGCCACGCCTTCCGGACCACCGGCAATTCGACGGAAGATGGGCAGGGGCAGGGCCGGAATGTCGACGCAGTCCATCCAGTCGGCAAAACTCGCCTCGTGGCCCAGATCCTCGCGGACATGCTGCCTGACCAGTCCGTCGACATCGTTGAGGCTCGGAAAGCCCTGAGCCGCTATCCGGCCACCGAGGTCATGATGATGCAGCATGATCCGGTGCCGCTTGTCGGCGCAGCCGGCCTTGGAGATGTCGAGAAATTCATGCAGCGCCAGAAGCGATCCCCATAAAGCGGAGTCGGTCGCCGGCCGCCCGGCCAAAGACGAGACAGCATGTTGCCACGGCCTCACGGCGGGCACCGCACAGCGGAGATTCGATGTTGCTTTGTAGAACGAAAGACCATGCCACTGCCCAAAATGTCCGTGGAGGACATACTATATTGGGGCAGGCAGGGAGAATATCCCCTCTCCCTACTGTAGGAGAGGGGATGATTTTTACTTCACCAGGATGTTGGTGAACTGCCAGGGATCGCGTTTGTCGATGTCCTCGGCAAACAGCGTCTGGCGATCCTGGAGCGGGTTCCAGTCGGTATAGACGCCCGTCATCTGGCCGAGATAAGGCCGCTGCACGTCGAGGCAGCGGCGGAAGTCCATCTCGTCGGTCTCGACGACGCCGGCTTTCGGATTCTCGATCGCCCAGACCATGCCGGCGAGCACGGCACTCGTCACCTGGAGGCCGGTGGCGTTCTGATAAGGCGCCAGCTTCTTGGCTTCCTCGATGGTGAGCTGCGAGCCGTACCAATAGGCATTCTTCTTGTGGCCATAAATGAGGACGCCCAGCTCGTCGCGGCCGTCGAGGATCTCGTCGGCTTCGAGGATGTGGATATTCGACTGCTTCTTGCCGCCATTGCCGAACATCTCATGCAGCGACAGCACCGCGTCGTTGGAAGGATGATAGGCGTAGTGGCAGGTCGGCCGGTAGGTGACCTTGCGGCCCTCGCGAACCGTGAAATAGTCGGCGATCGAGATCGCCTCATTGTGGGTGACGAGGAAGCCATATTGCGGGCCGGGAGTCGGCGTCCAGGAACGCACCTTGGTTTCCGCGCCCGGGCGCGTGATGTAGATCGCGGCGCCACAGCCGGTCTTGTGCTTCTTGCCGCCGGGCGGCAGCTTCTTTTCGTTCGTGCCCCAGCCGAGCTCGGCCGGCTGCAGGCCTTCCGAGATGAAGCCTTCCACCGACCACGTGTTGACGAAGGTGTCGAACGGCTTCGGTTTCTTGGCGCGCTGCGTGTCGCGCTCGGCGACATGGATGCCCTTGACGCCGAGGCGCTTCATGAGCTTGCCCCATTCGGCGCGCGTCTTCGGCTCCTTGATCTTCACCTTGGTGGCGTCGGCGATGTCGAGCAGCGCCTGCTTCACATACCAGGAGACCATGCCGGGATTGGCGCCGCAGCAGGAGACCGAGGTGTGCGCGCCCTTGTATTTCTCCTTGAGGGCCAGGAGATGCTCGCGCATCGCGTAATTGGTACGCGCCGCGTTATCGAGCTTGCTGTTGTAATAGAAGCCGGGCCACGGCTCGATGACCGTGTCGAGATAGAGCGAGCCCGTCTGCTGCGCGAGCTTCTGGATTTCGATGGAGGAGACATCGACCGACAGATTGACGATGAAGGCCTGTTCGCCGGTCGTCAGAAGCGGCGTCAGCACCGACTTGTAGTTCTTCGGCGTAAGTCCCTTCTTGATGAAGGCGATGCCTTCCTTATCGGCAATGTGCTTGTTGTGATCATCTGGATCGATGATCGTAAACTTGCTCCGGTCACAGGCGATATGGCGCAAGATGAGGGGGAGGGTGCCCCGCCCGATCGAGCCGAGACCGATCATTACAATGGGGCCGTTCCAGGTCGCGTGTTGTGGCCAAAGGGTCATTTTATGCAAGCACTCCGTTGAAGTTGGGGATTGCCGCTCTTTAGCCGAGAGTTTTGTCGCATGACACCAGAAAATGCGCTAGCTTCCCCCCGAAACAGGCGGGGTTCGGGACCTATGCAGAAATCACTTCTCCTTCTTTCGGCTGCCATGCTGTTGAGCGCCTGCGCGGGCCGCTATGGCAATGATGAGCCAAGCTACCAGCAATGTGTGAGCTTGGCGCGCCAGGAAGGCCAGGTCATCAAATACATCGACACGACCCTGCAGTACCGGAAGAAGCACCATCCAGGCCCCGAGGTCGAAGCCGAGCTCGATCGGGCGCGGGCCGAGCGCAAAGAGATCCACAGCGAGAGGCGGGCACTGGGCTGCATCTGAGGAAGCAGCCGGTTTTCCGGGGCGATCTGCCTAAAACTTTCCCCGTATTTGAGCCAATAAACGCTCCCTTAACCTAAACAAGGCATTGTTCCCTTGTCAGTTGGTTTCTGGAGTTTTGGGTATGCGTTCCTCTTCCGTGCGCGCCGTCGGGTTCCCGTCGAAAGCGTCGCTCCTTCTCAGTGTAGCGGCCGCCGTTCTGCTTTCGGCCTGTTCCGGCTCGGTAGACCGCTTCGCCGATTCCTCCTCCTCATCGGACGACTCCATCTACACCGCCTCGGTACCCAAAAAGGTCCAGGGCGGCGGCAGTGCTGGGGGTGATACGGACGTGGCTTCGGCCTCCGACCGTGACACGGTCTCGCGCCGCCCGCTGGGCGCCAGCGGTAGCAAAGCGTCCGAAAGCAATTACGCCAGCAACGGCTACAACTACCAGCAGACTTACAAGCCGGTTTACAAGCAGCCGAGCCTGCAGCCGAAGGATTACCAGTCGGCCCAGACCGAGCCGTCCTATAACGACCAGCAGCCGGCCATGGAGGCCAAATCGGGCTCGGTTCGGGTCGAGCCGGGCATGACGCTCTATTCGATCGCTCGCGCCAACAACCTGTCGGTGGGCGAGCTGGCCCGCGCCAATAATCTGGCGGCTCCCTATTCGGTGAGCGTCGGCCAGAACCTGCGCATTCCGGGCCGCGACACGGCTTTTGCGCCCCAGCCGGCCAACGCCAAGCCGGGCAGCACGCTGATGGCGGGCGGCGGCGAGCACACGGTGCGCGCCGGCGAAACCCTCTATTCGCTGGGCCGCAGCTATGGCGTGCATCCCTTCGCCATCGCCAAGCTCAACGGTCTCGACAACAACACCGCACTGCGCCAGGGCCAGACCCTGCGCATTCCGAAGGGTGGCTCGGGCGCAGGCCCGGTGATCGCCGCCAAGCCGTCGACCACGGCGCCGAGCGCCGCGCAGCCTTCGACCAATGTCGCCGCCAATGAACCGGCCGACGATGCCGACACGGATATGGCCTCGGCCGCCCCGAAGCCGATCCAGCAGCAGCCGCAGCAGATGGTGTCGGACACCCAGCCGGCCCAGGAAGCGGGCAGCCTGACCTTCCGTTGGCCGGTCAAGGGCCGGGTCATTTCGGGCTACGGCTCGAAGCCGGGCGGCCTGCGTAACGAAGGCATCAATATCGCGGTGCCGGAAGGCACGGATGTGCGCTCGGCCGAAGCCGGTGTCGTCGCTTATGCCGGCAACGAGCTCAAGGGCTACGGCAATCTCGTCCTCATCCGCCATGACGGCGGCTGGGTGACCGCCTATGCCCATAACAAGGACCTCTTCGTGAAGCGCGGCGATACCGTGAAGCGCGGCGATGTCATCGCCAAGGCCGGCCAGACCGGCTCGGTGACAAGCCCGCAGGTTCACTTCGAGGTCCGCAAGGGCGCCACCGCGATGGACCCGATGCGTTTCCTCAACAACTCGACCGCCGCCAACTGACACGGCGTATCGTTTTCGAGAGTAACGAAAGCCCGGCCTTGCGGCCGGGCTTTTGCGTGCGATAGATACGCGCTTTCAGCAGGGAGCCTGACATGATCGAGATCTGGGGACGCCGCAGTTCGAGCAATGTGCAGAAGGTGATCTGGGCGCTCGACGAGCTCGGGCTGGACTTCAAGCGCCACACGGTGGGCGGCGGCTTCGGCGGCACCCGCGATCCGGCCTATCTCGAGATGAATCCCAACGCACTGGTGCCGGTGATGCGCGACGGCGACATCACGATGTTCGAATCGAACGCCATCGTGCGGTATCTGGCGGCGCGCTACGGCGAGGGCAGCCTCAGACCGAAGGCGCCCAAGGCGCTCGCCGCGGCCGAGCAATGGATGGAATGGCAGCAGCTCAATGTCGTGCCGCATATTTCGGCGATCTTCTGGAATCTGGTGCGGGTGAAGCCTGCGGAGCGCAATGACAAGGCGGTTGCCGACGCCGGCGCCAAGCTGACCACGGTTCTCGCCATTGCCGACAAGCGGCTCGCCGCATCGACCTGGTTCGCCGGCGAGGATTTCTCCTTCGGCGACATCGTGCTCGGCGTGCTCTACTGGCGCTATTCGCAGCTCGATTGCAGCCGTCCTGATACGCCGAACATCAAACGCTGGTTCGAGGCGCTGCAGCAGCGCCCCGCCTACCGGAAATGGGCGATGGTCCCGGTCGGCAATTCCATCGAAGAGTGGAATGCCAATGAAAAGACGCTGGGTTAGACTCTAAGCCATTTCAATAAATTAGGCGCTCTTGCTGGTGTGAAACCGCAAGGGTGCCAGCGCTCATTCCTCGATTCTCACACCCAGCCGGCCGGCGAGGTCCTGGACGAACTGCCAGGCGACGCGGCCCGAGCGGCTGCCACGGGTGGCGGTCCATTCGATGGCTTGCGCACGGACGTCTTCCGGCTTGACCTTGAGATTGAGGCGTTTCACGTAACCCTCAATCATGCTTAGGAATTCGTCCTGCGAGCAGTTGTGGAAGCCGAGCCAGAGGCCAAACCGGTCGGAGAGCGAGACTTTTTCCTGGACGGCTTCCGACGGGTTGATGGCGGTCGACCGCTCATTCTCCATCATGTCGCGCGGCAGCAGGTGCCGGCGGTTGGAGGTGGCGTAGAAGATCATGTTGAGGGGCCGCCCCTCGATGCCGCCTTCGAGCGCGGCTTTCAGCGACTTGTAGGACGTGTCATTGGCATCGAAGGAGAGGTCGTCGCAGAAGACGATGAAATAGAGGGCCGGATTGGCGCGGACCAGCGTCATCAGCTGCGGCAGGCTTTCGATGTCCTCGCGATGGATCTCGACCAGCTTGAGCTTGCCGCCGGTCTCCTCGTTGACCAGGTGGTGCGAGGCCTTGACCAGCGAGCTCTTGCCCATGCCGCGGGCGCCCCAGAGCAGGGCGTTGTTGGCCGGCAGCCCCTTGGCGAAACGGCGCGTATTGTCGATGAGGATGTCACGGGTCTGGTCGATGCCGCGCAGGAGATCGATATCCACCCGGTTGACCTTGGCCACCGGCTCCAGCCGGCGCTGTTGCGCGTTCCAGATAAAGGCCGCGGCGGCGCCGAGGTCCGAGGCGGGGGGCGGGGCCGGGGCCAGCCGCTCGAGGGCGACGGCGATCCGGCTCAGAAGGGTAACGAATTCGTCATTGGCGGGGTCTTTGGACATGGCGCAGGTCCATAGCGTCCCCGGTTCCCAGGGACAAGAAGCCGGGGCGCATAGGCGGTTCCAGCCGGTTGCAATGGCTGGGTTCGGCGCT
Organism: Taklimakanibacter albus; assembly: GCF_016595235.1. Classification (GTDB taxonomy): domain Bacteria; phylum Pseudomonadota; class Alphaproteobacteria; order Rhizobiales; family Aestuariivirgaceae; genus Taklimakanibacter; species Taklimakanibacter albus. Next base: position 1,095,000 of record NZ_JAENHL010000006.1, read on the forward strand.
ATATACCCCTGAACTCAAACCGGGCGGCCTCAATCCCCGCCTTTTTCGCCGCTCAGAGGAGACGTCCTTTATGTTCATTACCCCCGCTTTTGCCCAGGCCACGGGGAGCCCGGGCACCGGTGACTTCATCGGGATGATTCTGCCCCTGGTGATGATCATGGTGGTGTTCTGGTTCCTCCTGATCCGGCCGCAGCAGAAGCGCCAGAAGGAGCATCAGGAGCTGATCGGCAAGGTGGCCCGCGGCGACACCATCGTGACATCGGGCGGCCTCATTGGCCGGGTATCCAAGGTGGTCGATGAGCGCGAGCTTCTGGTCGAGGTCGGCGAGAATGTGAAGGTCAGGGTGGTGCGCAGCGCCATCTCCGAGGTCCGCGCCAAGGGCGAACCGGTCAAAGACGATACGGCCAAGAAATAAGTCGAGCCGCATGCTGCATTTCCCCCGCTGGAAAGTCCTCGCCATCCTGGCCGTGGTGCTCGCCGGCGTCGTTTTCGCGCTGCCCAATGTCCTGCCAAAGCCGTGGCAGGACATGCTCAACGCGTATACGGGATTGCGGCCGATGACACAGGGCCTCGATCTCCAAGGGGGCACCAGCCTCCTGATGGAGCTCGACGGCAAGGAACTGCGCGAGACGCTGATCGCCCAGCAGGTGGGCGATGTTCGCGCCCTTCTGCGCCACGAGGCAATCGGCTATGCCGGCCTGAAGCGGACCGCCGATGGCGTGCAGGTGACGTTTACCGAGGCCGCTGCCGCTGACAAGGCGCACGGGCTGCTGAGCCGGCTCACCCAGCCGGTCACCAGCGTGACCGGCGCCGATGTCCCGACATTCGAGTTGTCACGCACCGGTCAGCAATTCAGCTTCCGCCTGTCCGATCCTGCCATGGAGATCAGGACCAGTGAGGCGACCGATCGGGCACTCGAGGTTCTCAACCGCAGACTGGACTCCCTCGGCATCAGCGAGCTGTCCATCCAGCGCCAGGGGCTCAACCGGATCCTCATTCAACTGCCCGGGCAGGGAATATCAGATCAGGCGAAACGGGCGCTTGGCCTGACGGGCATTTTCGCGTTCCAGATGATCTGTGACAACCAGCCGACGGACTCGGCGGGCCAGCCGCCCGAGGATTGCGCGGCCTATCCGCTGAAGGTCAGCTCCGGGCAGATGATCTGGGTGCAAACCGCGGGTTGGGCGGGTGTCGATGGCAAATATCTCACCAATTCGGAAGCTCAGACCGATCCGACGACCAAAGAGCCGATCATCACCTTCAAGTTCAACGAGCAGGGCACCCAGCTTTTCGGCGAGCTGACGGCCAAGAATGTCGGCAAGCCCATGGCGATCGTGTTCGATGGCCAGGTCGTCAGCGCGCCCCGGATCAACGAGCCGATTCTCGGCGGCTCCGTCCAGATTTCCGGCCACTTCACCCCGGAAGATGCAAATAACCTCGCAATCGCCCTGCGTTCCGGTGCCTTGCCGGCGCGATTGGTCTATATAGACGCCGCAAACGAATCCGCCGGCAGCGCCCCGGCGAAAGGGTCGGACCTCTAAGATGCTCTATTTCTCCCGCTGGAAAGTCCTCGCCATCCTGGCCTCGATCGTGGTCGGCATTGCCTTTGCGCTGCCCAATGTCCTGACCAAGGACATGCAGGACAAGCTGCGTGAATACACCATCCTGCGCCCGTTGACGCTCGGCCTCGACCTGCAGGGCGGGTCCAACGTCCTCATGGAGGTCGACCGCAAGGAGCTGATCAACACGCTGATCGTGCAGCAGATGGGTGACGTTCGTGCCGTCCTGCGCGAGGCGCGCATCGGCTACAAGCTCAACCGCACGCCGACCGGCGTCGCGGTGCAGATCACCGATGCCGCCGATACCGACAAGGCCAATCAAGTCCTGCGCAATCTGACCCAGCCGCTCGATACCGGTCTCTTCGGCACGGGGGTGGCGAGCCATATTTTCAGCCTTCAGCGCACCGGCCAGCAATTCGTCTTCTCCTTCAATGATGCGGGACTTGAGGCGCGCGTAAGCCAGGCCGTCGACCAGTCGCTCGCCATCATCGACAAACGCGTCAACGGTACCGGCATCGCCGAGGTTTCCATCCAGCGCCAGGGCAAGGACCGTATCGCCGTGCAGTTGCCGGGCGTCGGCGACCCCGATCAGGTCGTCAAGATGATCGGCCAGACGGCGAAACTCACCTTCCAGCTCGTCTGCGAAAGCCAGCCCGCCGCCGCGACCGACAATCCGCCGCCCGACTGCGCCGCCTATCCGATGAAGGCGGAGAACGCGCAGGCCCAGACGCAACCGGTGATCATGTGGGTGCAGACCTCGAGCGCCGCGACCGTGGACGGCGCCGATCTGAACAATGCCTCGTCGGGCTTCGATTCGCGCACCAACGAGCCGATCGTCTCTTTCAAGTTCAACCAGAAGGGCGCTCTGCGCTTCGGCAAGCTCACTGCCGATAATGTCGGCAAGCCCTTCGCCATCATCCTCGACCAGCAGATTATCAGCGCACCGCGCATTAACGAGCCCATTCTCGGCGGCACCGGGCAGATTTCCGGCAACTTCACCGTCGAGGAGGCCAACAGCCTGGCGATCGTGCTGCGCTCCGGCGCGCTGCCGGCGCGCCTCATCGCGGTCGAGCAGCGCACCGTGGGACCGAGCCTCGGCTCCGACTCGATCCGGGCCGGCGCCATCGCCTCGGTCATCGCGCTCATCGCCGTCATGTGCTTCATGCTGATCGCCTATGGGCTGTTCGGCATCTTCGCCAATGTCGCGCTCATCGTGAACCTGATCCTGCTCATCGGCATCATGTCGGTGGCTGGCTTCACGCTGACCTTGCCCGGCATCGCCGGCATCGTGCTCACCATGGGCATCGCGGTCGACTCCAATGTGCTCGTCTATGAGCGCATCCGCGAGGAATGGCGACACGGGCGAAGCGCGTTCAATGCGATCGAAACCGGGTTCAGGGCGGCGCTCGCCACCGTTCTCGATTCGAACATCACGTCCTTCATCGCCGCCGTGGTTCTGTTCGGCGTGGGCTCGGGGCCGGTACGCGGCTTCGCCATCGCCCATGCCATCGGCATCATCACCACCGTTTTCACGGCTTTCACCGTCACCCGGCTCATCGTTTTCTGGTGGGTCAGGACGGCCAAGCCCAAAGAGGTTCCGCTGTAAGCGGATAGTCACATGTACAGACCCATTCGTTTCATTCCGGACGACACCAAAGTCAGGTTCATGCTGTGGAGCCGGTATGGCTACTTCGCCTCCGGCATCGCCTGTCTGGCGTCGATACTGCTTTTCGTCTTCGTCGGCCTCAACTACGGTGTCGACTTCAAGGGCGGCACCGTCTTCGTCATCCGCACCGAACAGCCCGCCAATCTCGACGAGCTGCGCTCCAAGGTGAACAGTCTGGGCTTCGGCGAGGCGGAGCTGCAGGAATACGGGACCGGCGGCCATGAGGTGCTGATCCGGTTGCCGACCATCGAAGGCGGCGAGGACGTGCAGCGCGACGTCCAGACCAAGGTCAAGGAAATCCTGGGGACGGGGGTCGAATATCTCTCGATCGAGGTCGTGGGCCCGAAGGTCTCGGGCGAATTGGCGGAATGGAGTATCTTCGCCGTCCTCATCGCCATCATCGGCATCCTCATATACATATGGTTCAGATTCGAATGGCAGTTCGCCATCGCGACGGTGATGTCGCTGCTCCATGACGTGCTCCTCTCGATCGGCTTCTTCGTGCTGATCCGGATCGAATTCAATCTGCAGATCATCGCGGCGCTCCTCACCATCGTCGGCTACTCTCTCAACGACACCGTCGTCGTGTTCGACCGCATCCGTGAGTACCTGCGTAAATACAAGCAGATGCCGCTGGCCGACCTGATCGACTTCTCGGTCAACAGCGTGCTGCCGCGTACCCTTCTGACCGCCGTCACCACGCTTCTGGCGCTGATCTCGCTCTATATTTTCGGCGGCGAGGTGCTGAAGGGCTTCACGCTCGCGATGATCTGGGGCGTCTGCGTCGCCACTTATTCATCGATCTTCTCGGCCGCTTCGCTGCTGGCGCTCCTGGGCGTCAATCGCGACGCGATCCAGATCGGTGGTACGGCGCAAGAGGAGAAGGCCAAGGCCAGCCCGAAGCCGGCGGCGAAAGCGAGCGGCAAGCCGGCCCCGGCGCGCCCGTGAGCCGGCGCTCAGGCCCGTTCTGAGCATCATGGCAGAGGACGACCGCTTCTTTCCCCATCGGGCGCCCATCGAGGCTTATGGGAATGGCGGTTTCCGGTTCGGCGGCATGTCGCATCAGGGATCGCTGATGATCCTGGGCGACGGCATGCATGCCTGGCCGGCGACGCGCTACGCCGATGTTTCGCCGGCCGATTTCGCGCGGATACTGGAGGCGCCCAGGCGGCCTCATACCTTCATCCTCGGCACCGGCATCGCTGCCCCGGCTCCATCGCGGCCGCTTCTCGAAGCCTTCGACAAGGCCGGCATCGGCCTTCAGCTGATGACCACGGGGGCGGCAGTCCGCACCTACAATATCCTGCTTGGCGAGAACCGCGATATCTGGGCGGCGCTGATCGCCGTCGATCAGGTGCGATGAGCGCCGACTATTGCCATGAGCTGGTGCGCCAGGGCGACAAGGACCGCTATCTGTCCACGTTGCTGGCGCCCGACGCGAAGCGCCCGCAGCTGCTGGCTCTTTATGCCTTCAATATCGAGATCGCCCGCATCCGCGAGACGGTGAGCGAGGCGGCGCTTGGCGAGATCCGGCTCAGATGGTGGGCCGACGCCATCGAGGCCGCCTATGCCGGCGAGCGCCAGGGCCATCCGGTCATCGAGGCGCTGGCGCCAGTCATCACCGAAGCGGGCCTGCCCAAGCAGGCGCTCCTCAATATGATCGAGGCCCGGCAGTTCGATCTCTATGACGATCCGATGCCGAGCCTCGGCCAGCTCGAAGGCTATCTCGGCGAAACCTCCGCGATGCTGATCCAGCTGGCGGCGATGATCCTCGATAAAGAACGGGCGCGGAGCCTCGGCGACATCTCCGGCCTGGCCGGCGTCGCTTTGGGCATCACCGGCCTGATGCGATCCTTGCCGCTGCAGCGCAAGCGCGGGCAATGTTATGTGCCGACTGACCTTCTGGCGAAGCACGGCCTGACGCCGGCGCATCTCCTGTCCGGGCGTGAGCCCGAGGCGATCGGCAAGGTGCTCGCCGATTTGCGCGCGCATGCGGCGAAGCGCCTGGAAGAGGCCCGCGCCCTCTCTGGCGTGCTGACCCCGCAAGTCTTTCCGGCCTATTTGCCGGCGAGCCTCACGGGTCTTTATCTGAGCCGTCTCGCAGGGCTGGGGACGGGAGCCTTGACCGAGATCGCCGAGATCGCCCAATGGCGACGCCAGTGGACGCTCTATAGAAAGGCGCGATCCCAGACATTGTAACGCCACAATCGAGCCCTCACAGTTGTTGTGACTGAGCCACGGAGTCTTCATGAGCTTCGCCGACCGCCTGCATCGCCTGGTCCCGGATCTTTCGGCGTCCCTGGCGCGCTTTCCCGTTCCAGCTCTCCTTTCCGTCCTCCTCTGCGTCTATGCCAATCTCGACGTCGCCACGCTCGTGAGCAACGGGACGGTATCGGACAATCAGGTCTATCTGGGCGGGGCCGCGGCTTTCATGGCGGCGGGGGCGGCGCATTATTTCGCGCAAGGGCGCGGGCTGTCGCGCCTCACCGAATTGCTCCTGGCGCTCGTCGTGGCGATAGTCGCCGGCGCCTTGGCTTTCTGGGACGTCTATCTGAGATCGTCCCATCTCTTCCTGTTCGCCGGGCTCCTGCCGCTTCTGATGATCGCCGGCTTCCTGAGAAGCGATGCGAAGCAGGGCGCGCTCTGGCTGTTCAATCTGCGCTTAGGCCTCGCCGTCGTGCTGGCGGTGATCGTCGGGCTTATCTTCGCGGGCGGCATCTCGGCCATCCTGGCGAGCCTCGAATTCCTGTTCAATGTCGATCTGCCCTGGCGCGCCCATGAACATGTCTGGGCGACCGCCGCGAGCCTGATCGCGCCGCTCTATGGCCTCTCCCTCATGCCGGTGCGGCTCGATGAAGAGGTGGCGCTCAGCGGCGGGCGCGACACGCTCATCGAGCGCGGCGTCTCGGTCCTCGTCAACTACATCATGGTGCCGATCGCCGTCGTCTATACGCTGATCCTGCACGCCTATGCGGTGAAGATCCTGCTCGACGGCGCGCTGCCCAAAGGCCAGATCGGCCTGATGGTGTCGATCTTCGCGGTCGGTGGCACCGCGACCTGGCTGATCGCCTGGCCCTGGCGCGAAACCGGCACCGTGCTCCTGCGCCTCTTCATGCGCTACTGGTTCTGGTTCACCATCGTGCCGGTGATCCTGCTGGTGATCGCCATCTGGGAACGCATTTCGACCTATGGCGTGACGCCCGACCGCTACGGTATCGCCCTCATCGCGGTATGGCTCGCTCTGGTGACGCTCTATCTGGCGATAAGGCGCAACCGCGCCGACATGCGGGCATTGCTCGGCAGCTTCGCCATCCTGGTGCTGATCGGGTCGGCGGGTCCCTGGGGCGCCAACAATCTCTCGATCGAAAGCCAGTTCGGCCGCCTCGTCGGTTATTTCCAATCGGAGAAGCTCCTGACGCCCGAGAACAAGATCGTCGATCAGCCGCCGACGATCAGCCCCGACGGCAAGCGCGAGATCGAAACCATCCTGTGGACCTTGAGCAGCATGGGCGGCCTCGACAAGCTCAAACCCTATTTCGCCGGCCGCAAGGACGATCCCTTCGCCGATCAAATGGACAGATGGGGCGCGCTCGGCAATATCCGCAAGATCCTCGGCCTCGACATTTACACGCCGGCCACCGATCAGGTGAGCTTCGGCGCCGGCGCGCCGTTCATCCGCGACATCAGCGGGCAGGGCCGTCTCGTCGGCCCGATCCAGGTCACCATGAATGCGGCCGACAGGCCGGATCAGGTATGGGCCAAGACCAATGGTCAGACGCTCGAGATCATGGTCGGCGCGCAGACATGGTCGCTCCCGGTAAAGCCCCTGATGGAGAAGGTCAAAGCCGAGACCACGTCGCAGCCGCAACTCGCGCAGCAGAAGCCCGTCATCTACGAAGCGGAGCCCGGCCTGACGCTCGTCATCATCAACGCGTCAGGCGAGATCGGCGACAAGCCGGGTTATGTCAATCTGGGTTTCTGGCTCATTCTCAAATGAGCCGTTTCCTTCCCGGCCTCCGGGCGGTTCTGTGGCGTTTCCCGGTACCAGCGCTTATCGCTATCCTGGGAACGATCTATGCCAATCTCTTTCCAGTTCCGCCCGGTCGGCACGGTTGGGCAATGTGGGGAAACGACATAATCCTCCCGTGCCTGGCCGGAATGCTTGCGGCGTGTTCAGCGCATTATTTTGCGCGCAGCAGGCTATTCACCGGCCTCGCCGATATCCTGTTTGCGATTATCGCCGGCTTCGTGGCCGCCATGCTGGTCTTTCAGGCGAAGAGCTTTGCAACCGTACCCTTGTTGCTGATACTCGGGCTGGCCGCCTTCTTACCCATCAGCGGATCTCTGCGTGCTGGCATCTCGCAAGGCGCGACATGGCGTTTCGCGCTTGATCTCACGCAGGCAGCTCTGTTCGCGATCATAGTAGGGCAGATCTTCCGTTTCGCTCTCGCTCCCCTCGGAGAGGTGGAGTTTCTTCGCAGTGTGGATCTCCTGCTCGAATACCGCACAATCGTGGCCAGCCTGTTTCTCGTATCGCCGCTGGCGTTCCTGGCATTCCTGCCGGACGGTCCCAAGGCCGACGGAGCAGGTATCCAATCCGAACCGGGGCGGGTGGAACGCGCGCTGCTTCTATGCCTCAACTACCTCCTGATACCGGTCGTTCTGCTCTATGCAGTCGTGCTGCATTCCTATGCATTCGGCGGCTTGTTTGGCTACGGATTGCCGGATGGTATCATTACGTGGCTGACAATGCTCTTCGTCCTGCTGGGATCGATGAGTTGGGTCCTCGCATGGCCTTGGCGCAACGACGGTTCTGTGCTTCTCCGCCTCTTTCTGCGCAACTGGGGCTGGCTCACAATAATACCACTCATGCTGTTCACCTGGGCCGCATGGGAGCGTGTTGCCGCGCTTGGACTGACGCCCGAACGCTACGGAGTTTTTCTCGTCGCGGTGTGGTTGGCAAGCGCCGCGGTTTACTGGTTGGTGCGGCGCGAAGAAGCCGATATACGCCTGTTGCTTGGTGGCTTGGCCGTTTTGCTGATAATCGGATCATTCGGCCCTTGGGGTGCGAAGGAAACATCGGCAGCAAGTCAGGCGACACGTCTCATCGGCCTGCTCAAGGCCGAGCAGGCACTCACGCCCGAGGGAAAGCTTCTTCACACACAGCCTGTATGGAACGCCGCTAAAAACAACAGAATTGGCGCGGCGCTCTCGGATTTGAGCCAATTGAACGGACTTGCGCGGATCAGACCGCTTTTCGCGGGCCGCAGGGATGATCCCTTTGTGCCGAACAGCACGGAAGGAAATCTCCTTCGGGATATTCGGGCGCGCTTGAAGATCGAGTTTTATGTGCGCGAACACGACGATGTGAGGTTCAATGGTGACCTGCCTTTAACGCAGGACGTCGGTACGCAAAGCCGTCTGATCGGACCCGTCAAATTAAGCATGTTTCCCGGCGTGATGCCGAGGGGAGGCGCCTATGCCGAAAGTGACGGTCACACGTTGTTTGTGACCGTGGGACAACGGAAGTGGGATATCCTACTTCAACCACTCATGGAGAAGCTCAAAGCCGCTACCGCGCCTGACCGGATACAGGCCTATGTCCATGAAGTCGATCCAAACATGTCTCTTGTCGTCAGCGAGGCTTCCGGCACCCTTGGTGAGAAGCAGCGCGACTTCCGTATGACCTTCTGGCTCATTCTGCGGCAATAGCGGGCTTGAGGCCGAGCCACTGATCGAAGTCGCGTAGCGCCCGCGCCGTGTAAGCGTGCTTGCGGGCGACCTGCTTGTCCTTGCCGCGCGGCTTCTTGCCGTCCGGGCCTTTCGGAATATCGACCGGCGGAAAGAGGCCGAAATTGACATTCATCGGCTGGAACGAGCCGGTATTGTTGTCAGTGGTTTCGATATGGCCGCCGGTGATGTGATTGATGAGCGCGCCATGGCCCGTGGTGGCGGGCGGCGGGGTGAAGTCACGTCCCAAACGCTCGGCCGCCGCCATGCGTCCCGCCATCAGGCCCATCGCGGCGCTTTCCACATAACCCTCGACGCCGGTGATCTGGCCGGCGAACCGCAAACGCGGCGCGGCACGCAGGCGCAGGCGCTCATCGAGCACCTTGGGGCTGTTGAGGAAGGTGTTTCGGTGGAGCCCGCCGAGCCGCGCAAAGTCGGCATTTTCGAGACCGGGAATGGTCTTGAAGACGCGAACCTGCTCGCCATGCTTGAGCTTGGTCTGGAAGCCGACCATGTTGTAGAGCGTGCCGAGCTTGTTGTCCTGGCGCAGCTGAACGACGGCATAAGGCTTCGTGTCGGGCTGATGCGCATTGGTGAGGCCGCGCGGCTTCATCGGGCCATGGCGCAAAGTCTCAGGTCCACGCTCCGCCATCACCTCAATCGGCAGGCAGCCGTCGAAATAGGGCGTCGACTTCTCCCATTCCTTGAAGTCGGCTTTGTCGCCGATGATCAGCGCGCTGATGAATCCTTCATACTGCTCACGCGTCATCGGGCAGTTGATATAGTCCTTGCCGGTGCCGCCCGGACCTTGCTTGTCGTAGCGCGACTGATACCAGGCGATATCCATGTCGATCGTATCGCGGTGGACGATCGGCGCAATGGCGTCGAAGAAGGCGAGGCCCTGTTCGCCGGTGAGCGCCTGGACCGCTTCAGCCAGCGCCGGTGAGGTGAGGGGGCCCGTCGCCACGATCACATTATCCCAGTCTTCAGGCGGCAGGCCCTGAATCTCGCCGCGCGCCAGGGTAATGAGGGGATGCGCCTCCAGGGCTTCGGTCACGCCTTCCGAGAAGCCGTCGCGGTCGACGGCGAGCGCGCCACCCGCCGGCACCTTGTGATGGTCGCCCATGCGCATGATCAGCGAGCCGGCGCGGCGCATCTCTTCATGGAGGAGGCCCACGGCATTGCTTTGCGCATCGTCGGAGCGGAAGGAGTTGGAGCAGACGAGTTCGGCGAGGCCGTGCGTCTTATGGGCGTCGGTCATGCGCTCGGGGCGCATTTCATGGAGGACGACCGGCACGCCGGCCTCCGCCGCCTGCCACGCCGCTTCGCTGCCGGCGAGCCCGCCGCCGATGATATGAATGGGTTTGAGTGTCATGGCCGGGGACCTATCATGCCGGACCGCGGAATACCAACTTGGAGTCTAGCATGTTTCGCCACACCGGTCAGCTTGGCGTTTACGTGCACGTCGGGAGCCGCTATGACGAATCGGGTTTCTGGGAGGAACGATGTTCAAGAAAATCCTGATCGCCAACCGGGGCGAAATTGCCTGCCGGGTCATCAAGACGGCACGCCGTATGGGCATCAAGACCGTCGCTGTCTATTCCGAAGCTGACGCTGCGTCTCTTCATGTGGAGATGGCGGACGAGGCGGTGGCCATCGGCGCCGCACCCGCCGCCCAATCCTATCTTGTCATCGAGAAGATCATCGAGGCCTGCAAGAAGACCGGCGCTGAGGCCGTCCATCCGGGTTACGGCTTCCTGTCGGAGCGCTCGGCCTTCCCGCGGGCGCTCGCCGAGGCCGGCATCACCTTCATCGGTCCAAACCCCGGCGCGATCGACGCGATGGGCGACAAGATCGAATCCAAGAAGGCAGCGGCCGCCGCCAAGGTGTCGACGGTGCCGGGCCATCTCGGCATCATCGAGGACGAGGCGGAAGCGGTAAAGATCGCCCAGAAGATCGGCTATCCGGTGATGATCAAGGCCTCGGCCGGCGGTGGCGGCAAGGGCATGCGCATCGCCCATTCGGACGCCGAAGTGCTGGACGGCTTCGCCCGCGCCCGCTCGGAGGCGAAGTCCTCCTTCGGCGACGATCGCGTCTTCATCGAGAAGTTCATCGTCAATCCGCGCCATGTCGAGATCCAGGTGCTGGGCGACAAGCACGGCAATGTCATCTATCTGGGCGAGCGCGAATGCTCGATCCAGCGCCGCAACCAGAAGGTTATCGAGGAGGCGCCGTCGCCCTTGCTCGACGAGAAGACGCGCAAGGCGATGGGCGAGCAGGCGGTGGCGCTCGCCAAGGCGGTGAATTACGATTCCGCCGGCACCGTCGAATTCGTCGCCGGCCAGGACCGCTCCTTCTTTTTCCTCGAGATGAATACGCGTTTGCAGGTCGAGCATCCGGTGACCGAGCTCATCACCGGTATCGACCTCGTCGAGCAGATGATCCGGGTCGCCGCCGGTGAGAAGCTGGCGCTGGCGCAGAAGGACGTGAAGCTGAAAGGCTGGGCGGTCGAAAGCCGTGTCTACGCGGAAGATCCCTATCGCAATTTCCTGCCCTCGACCGGACGCCTCATCAAATATCGTCCGCCCAAGGAGAGTTCCGCGGACGGCATCACGGTGCGCAACGACACCGGCGTCTTCGAGGGCGGCGAGATCTCGATCTATTACGATCCGATGATCGCCAAGCTCTGCACGCACGCGGCCGACCGTGCCACGGCGATTGCCGCCATGGGCACCGCGCTCGATGAATTCTATGTTGACGGCATCCAGCACAATATCCCGTTCCTCTCCGCGATCATGGAGAACGAGCGCTGGAAATCAGGCGAGCTCTCGACCGGCTTCATCGCCGAGGAGTTTCAGGGCGGCTTCACCGGCAACGAGCTGACGCAGGAGCTGAAAGCGCGCCTCTCCGCCGTGGCGGTGATGGCCGACCATGTCGAGAACCGGCGCAAGCGCCTCATCGGCGGCCAGATGAACGGCCGCAAGGTGAAATACGATCAGGATCGCGTAGTGCGGCTCGGCGCCAATGACTGGCTGCCGGTTTCGATCGTGAGCGAGGACGAGCGTGTGCTCACCCTCGACAACGGCAAGCCGTGTTTCGTCAAGAGCGCCTGGGCGCCGGGGCAGGAAGTGTGGCGCGGCGAGATCGACGGCAAGCCGGTTTCGGTGCTGCTGCGCAAGATCCTCAACGGCTACCGCCTGTCGCATCGGGGCGTAAGCGTCGATGCCCATGTGTTCTCCGGCCGCGAGGCTGAGCTTGCGCGCCTGATGCCGGAGAAGAAGGCGGCCGACACCTCGAAGAAGCTGCTCTGTCCGATGCCGGGTCTCGTCGTCTCGATCGCGGTCGTGGACGGCCAGGAGATCAAGGCGGGCGAGCCGCTCGCCATCGTCGAGGCGATGAAGATGGAGAACATCCTGCGCGCCGAGCGCGATGCCGTCGTCAAGAAGGTCCATGTCAAGAAAGGCGACAGCCTGGCGGTCGATGCCGTCATCATGGAATTCGCATGAGCAAGATCCTGCATGCCGCCATAACGGGGCGCGTGCAGGGCGTCGGCTACCGCGCCTGGACCCTGAGAAGGGCGCAGGAGCTCGGTCTCCAGGGCTGGGTGCGCAACCGCCGCGACGGGTCGGTCGAAGCGGTGTTCAAGGGCGACGAGGACAAGGTGGTCCAGATGCTCGGAGACTGCTGGCGGGGACCGAGGAGTGCTGTGGTGTCGGAGGTCGTCGCGACTGCCGTCCCGGATGAGCACTGGCCCGATTTCTCGGTGCGCCCGACCGCATAGGCCCTCGCTGATACAGGCCGGATACAGGGATTTGCAGGGAATAACAGGGAAATTTCGGAAAAACGCGGGCGCATCTGAACAATCTCAGTAAGTTAGCAATCCGCGCGGGCCTGGAGCAGGGAATTTCGAGCGATATTTCCCGGATGGATCGCTTGGTTTTTTGACAGTGGACTCGCACGGCTTTGCGCGGGATTGCAAGCGCCGCTACCCGAAGATCGGACGGTAGGCGGCTTCGAGCGCGACATCCGCATCTTCCATGGTCACCGGCAGTCCCAGATCGACCAGACTCGTCACGCCGTGCTCGGCGACGCCGCAAGGCACGATGCCGGAGAAGTGCGAGAGATCCGGCTCGACATTGAGGCTGATGCCGTGAAAGGTCACGCTCTGGCGCACGCGGATGCCGATGGCGGCGATCTTCTCCTCGATATCGGGGCCTTTGTCGGGCCGCCTGACCCAGACGCCGACCCGGTCCTCGCGCCGCTCGCCCGTCACATTGAAGGCGGCGAGGGTGTCGATGAGCCAGGCCTCGAGCCCGGCCACGAAGGCGCGCACATCCTGGCCGCGCTTGCGCAGATCCAGCATCACATAAGCGACCCGCTGGCCGGGACCGTGATAGGTATATTGGCCGCCACGCCCGGTCTTGTGGACGGGAAAGCGGCCGGGGGCGACCAGGTCCTCGTCCTTGGCGCTGGTGCCGGCGGTATAAAGGGGCGGGTGCTCGAGGAGCCAGATCAGCTCGGGAGAATCGCCCCGGGCGATGGCCAGCGTCTCGCGCTCCATGCGGGTAAGGGCGTCGGCGTAAGGGGTGAGGCCGGAAGTGACCTCCCAGCGGGCGGAAGGCACTGATTTCAATGAAAAAGCGATACTGGCACGGGGCTTCATGGCTTCTAGATAGTCTTTGTGAGGGGCAGCGAAAAGGATTGTTCGCGGGGGTTGATTTCGCCAAACCCGCCTGTTACACACCGCGCGCTTCCAATGGTTCGCGGCCATGGCGGAATTGGTAGACGCACTAGCTTGAGGTGCTAGCGAGTAACATCGTGGAGGTTCGAGTCCTCTTGGCCGCACCAATTTAGATAATAATTTCAATCGATTGTATTTCAGTACTCAAGGGATTTGAGAGCGCCCCCAGGGGCGCTTTTCTATTTGTCGCAGGCGATCCCGTCACCGTCGCGATCGAGCTTGTAGATGTCCTCGCCAACCACTCTTACGGGTCCGCTCACATAGGCCGGCCCGTTGCCGCCGCCGCCGGCGCAATCGACGTCCGAGGCGATCGGCACGCATTTACCGGCATAGTTGGGATCGCAGGAGGCATCCTGGCTCTCGTCCTGCGACGGCGAACTGTCCTGAGCCCAGGCGACACCGGCCAGGCAGAGAAAGACAAACGCGGCGAGGGCGCGGCAGAGCATGAGTGAGCAAGGCGTAGCTCTCGCCATGACGCAGAGTCAATGAGGGGCAATTTGCGCGCGCCGGTAAATGCGGCATGCTGGCGGACGGGGGGCTGTCGCAAGGAGCCAGCGCCATGTTGCGCATCGACCATGCCGATCACCCGCGCGAGGAATGGCGCCCCGGTGTCGAAACCCGCATGCTCATCTCGGCGCTGACTGGGGCCACGGAGCTTTGCATCTTCGAGCAGTGGGTGGCGCCCGGCGCCGGTACGCCGGTCCATGCGCATCCGGTCGAGGAGGTGCTGACCGTCCTTTCAGGCGAGGCAGAAATGTGGCTCGATGATCAGAGCGCCATTGTGACGGCCGGACAGTCGCTCATCGTCCCGGCGCTGCGCAGGCATAGCTTCCGCAACAGCGGCACCGGCACGCTGCATATTCACGCGGTTCTGGCATCACCGGTCTTCGAGGCGCAGGCGGAGGGCAAGGAAGAACCGGTGAGGCGGTGGATGCCGGGTGACGACGGGCGCTGAAGAAACATGGCGCCCACTGCACGGCATATTGGTCCAAAAGGGGCTTGACCTTGCCAAGCTGGAAGCTTGCAGAAAGGGCGAAGCGGACCAGCCGCAAGATCGATAAGGAGAGATTCCATGTGCGAAGCACATCGTCACGCCGATGCCCCGAAGGCGGCCAGCCATAAGGCCGACCTCGCCTTCCATGTCCAGGAAATGACCTGCGGCCACTGCGCCGGCGTGATCACTTCCGCCCTCACCAAGACCTTCCCGGGCGTTTCCGTGCATGCCGACACGGCGAGCCGCATCGTTTATGTTGACGGCGCGAAAGACGCCAAGGCCGTTGGCGGCATCATCGCCGAAGCGGGCTATGCCTCGACCGTCGTCTCCTGAGACAACGGCTCGTTGAACTTGAGAGGCCGAGGCGGCGACGCTTCGGCCTCTTTTCATTTTCAACTACATGTTTTCGGGCGTGAAGAAGCTGTCGGCATGGATGTCGCCCGGTGCGACGCCTTGCGCGGCGAGTACGGTCTGCACGGCATCGACCATGGCCGGCGGTCCGGCGACATAGGCTTTCGCGCCTGCAAGCGATAACTGATCGGCGGCGATCGCCTCGGAAACGAGGCCGCTTCGGCAATTCGCCACGGCCTCCTGCGAGAGGGCCGCGTGATAGGCAACTTGCCCGTGCCGCGCCGCCAGCCCGCGAAAATGCTCGACCAGATAAAGGTCGCGTTCGGCCCTGGCGCCGAAATAGACCGTGATCGGAGCATCTCTCCCGGCCGCGAGTGCGGTTTCGACGATGGATTTGATCGGCGCCAGGCCGCTGCCGCCCGCCACCGCGATCATCGGTCCCTCATGCGCGTCGCGGAAGAACGCCGAGCCGAAGGCGCCTTCGACGCTGACGCGGTCGCCGGCCTTGAGCGTCGACATGATGAGCGAGCTGGTGCGGCCGCCCGGCACGGCGCGGACATGAAGCTCGATCAGCTCCTCATCGGGCCGGCTCGCCATCGAATAGGGGCGCGCCGGGGCGCCATCGACGGTGAGCTTGAGATATTGACCCGCGGTGAAGCGGAAGCGTGCCCGGTCATCGAGCTTGAGCGTGAGGCGGCGGATGTCGTGGGTCATCTGCGCGATCGCCATGACCTCGGCCCCTTGCGGCGGGCTTGCGGCATCGAGGGGCGCCTCGCTGAGCCAGCTGGCGCTCACGTCGCTTTCAGGAATGGCGCGGCAGGCGAGGATGAGGCCTTGCGCCTTCTCGTCATCGGTGAGCGCGAAACGTGTATGCGGTTTCAGCGTCACCTGGCCCGCATGGAGCTTCGACTTGCAGGCGGCGCAGCGGCCGGCTGTGCAGCTATGGGGATAGGGGATTCCGGCCGCCAGCGCCGCCTCCAGGATCGTCTGTCCTTCGGCCATGGTCAGGCGCCGTTCGATCTGAGGGAGCGTCAATTGCGGCATATGCTTCTCCTTATTGGAGAGCGCTCTCTAAAGGTTGCCGCGCTTGGAAGGTCAACAGGCGATCATGCCGCCTGCGAGCGCCGGTCGCGCCAGATATCCCACAGGCTTTCGAGCATGCCGGCGCTCGAGATCAATATGATGCCGACCACCTCGCGCCAGCCGAAGGGATCTCCGGACCAGATGGCGGCCGTCGTGGCGCCGACGCTGATCTCGGTCATGAACAGCAGCCCGACCAGGCCGGGATTGAGCTTGGGCGTGCCCCACATCGAGGCGTAGACGCCGGTCATCACCACGATGATGACGGTCGGCACCAGCCAGGGCAGTTGCGCCAGATAGGTGGCAAGCGGCGGCGAGCCGGCGAGGCCCGGCCCGAGGACGAGCAGCAGCCCGGCCGCGACGAGGGCCGACCAGACAAAATTCTGCACCAGAAGATCCAAGGCATGATTCTTCCGATCGAGGCGCAACAGGATCGAGGCGACCGACCAGAGGAAACCGGAGATGAGCGCGATCCAGTCGCCGGGCTGCTCCGGCAAGGGAATGCCGGTATCGGCGCGGAAGATGACGAGCATGCCGAGAATGGCGATCGCCATGGCGAGCCAACGCAAGGCGGTGATCGGCTCGCCGAGAAAGAAACGGGCGAGGAGGGTGCTCCACAGCGGCGTCAGATAGAACAGCAGCGTGGCACGGACGACATCCGTATAGAGGATGGAGACCGAATAGAGGACGAGGCTGAGCGCCGCGACGAAGCCCAAAAGCTGCAGCCGCCAGCCGCCGTCGACCGCCATGCGCCAACGCAACAGGAGCAAGGGCAGGCCGAGCACGAAGGGTACGGCGTAGAAGAAGAAGGTCGCCCACAGGCCGTCGATGCCGGCCTCGCCCAGGCTGCGGACGGGAATCCAGAACAGGCCCCAGACGAGGCCCGAATAAGCGCAGGCCAGCTTGGCAAGTGTCTCGGTCTTCATGCTCTGATGGCGCTTGCCCCTGTCCGGATCTTTTGAAACTGTGCCATGGGATAGAGGGGCAACGCAAACCGGGCAGGAACATGGACACCATTCGCGTCACGCGGGCCAGGCTGGAGGACGAGGCCGACTGGATCAGGCTGTGGGGCGACTGGCAGCGACATATGAAGGGGACCGTTCCCGCCGAGGTCAGCGAGCGCAGCTGGCGGCTGGCGCTCGATCCCGACAGCCGACTCATCATCCTGCTCGCCCGGAGCAGCGACGGCGAGGCCTTGGGCTTCGCCACGGTGAGCTTCGCGCCCTTCGCCTGGACCGGATCGGATGTCGCCTTCCTTCAGGACCTGTTCGTGAACGAGACTGCGCGCGGACAGGGAGCGGGCGAGGTTTTGCTGAAGGCGCTCTATGCCGAGGCCGATGAGCGTGGCGCCGCGCAGGTCTATTGGATGGTCGACGAGACGGACGCGAAGCTGCAGCGCTTCTATGAGCGCAACGCCATCCGCACGCCATACCTGCGTTTCATGCGGAAGCCATGGCCGTGGTGATCGTGCAATGCGCGATGAGCGTGTCGTCGGACAAGGGCGAGAGAACCACACTCTCATTCCCGGTCAGGATCACGGTCTCGCCAGGCCCCAGCAAATGTCCGCCGACGGAAAATTCGCCGTCGATGCAGTGGATGAGATGGGTGGCGCCGATCGCCATCAGCGGCAGCGGCGCCGAAAGCTTCTGGCAGTTGAGCGATCCCTTGCCGCGGGCACGGGCGACCATCAGGTTGAAATCGCGCACCGGGCCGTCGGTGAGATGGCCGGAGACCGTCCAGTCGCCGGAGAAGGCGACGGGGCGATAGGGCACCGCCAGATCGAGCGGGCCGCTCTCTTCAGTCTCGAGCCGCATGCCCTTGCCTTCGAGCAGCATGATATGGCGATCATAGCCGGCGAATTTCGAGAACGGGCCATCGGAGGCCACATCGGCGATGCTGACGCGCCAGGTAAACCCTGAGCCGCCGAAGCCGCCCTCGGGCGGGTCGACCGCGATCTCGGTCGTGATGCCGCCGCCATTCTTCCAGGGCATAACCTTGTAGTCGTCGCGGCGCAGGATCTTCATGATGTTCCTTCCATCAATGCAAGGCGTAGCCGATGGGTTCGGCATGGGCGATCACGCGCCGGATCTCAGGTCTGACATGCTGCAGCGCCAGCTCGATGCGGTCGATGACCTCATGCACCGTCTCCACCGCCTCTTCGGGGACGAAGCGGCAGTGATAATGCACGAAGACGCCTTCGCTGTTGCGCCTCACCCGGACATTGTGGATGTCGCTGACCCGCGTCTCTGTCACCGCGAGACGGCGCAGCAGCTCCTCGATCTCTTTCTGGGTCTCAGGCGGCAGGTCCTCGCCGGGCAGGACCTTCTCGGGCAGTGGTTCGATATGGCTTTCGACCTCGACATCCTGGCCGAGCTCGCCGCGGATCGCGACTTCGAGCGCCGTCGCTTTCTCATGCGCGTCGAGCAGCGACATGCGGCCGTCGACTTCGAGATCGAAGCTGACCGCGGTGCGGATGCCGACGCGCTGGATGGTCAGATGATGAATGGCGAGGTTCATCCGGTGGGCGATGAGCCGTATCCGCACCGAGATCGATTCATCGTCGAGCGCCACGGGATCGGTGGTGACGGTCACATCGGCATTGGGATAGCTGGCGCGGATATTCTGGCTGAGCTGCTCGCGGAGCGCGATCATGTCGTCGACCGGCATGGTGCGGGGCACCGTGACGACGACGCCGGTGAAGAGGGTGGCGCCGGCCGGGCGGACACGCAGGCGCTCGAGCGCCAGGACGCCCGGCGTCGCCTCAACGATCTTGCGGATCTCACTCGTGGCGGTGCCGGGTGCCGCATCGAGCAGCGTGTCGAGGGTGCGCTTGCCGAGGCGCAGCGCGATCACCGCCATGACGCCGGCGACGAGGAGGGCGGCAATCGAGTCGGCGGCCGGGAAGCCGAACCAGACGGCGCCCAGGCCGACGAGCACCGCCATCGAGCTCCACATGTCGGAGGTGAAGTTGAGCGCATCGGCGGCGAGCGCTTCGCTCGACGTCGCCTTGGCGACGCGGTTCAGGGCGCGGGCGCGGAAGAAGTCGACGATGATCGAGACGACGATGATCGCCGCCGCCCACCAGGTGAGCAGGATCTCAGTGTTGCCGGAGATGAGACGGTGGATCGCTTCATAGGCGATCCAGGCCGTGGTGCCGAGAAGCAGAGCGGTCTCGGCCAGGGCCGCGATGCTCTCGACTTTGGCATGGCCGTAATGATGCAGCTCGTCGGGCGGCTTGTCGCTGACCCGCACGGCGAAGAAGGTGATCACCGTCGCGCAGAAATCGGTGAAGCTGTGCACCGCCTCCGACAGGATGCCGAGCGATCCGGTGAGCAGCCCCGCCACCAGCTTGGCGATGGCGAGACCGGCGCTCGCTGCCATGGAGATGAGCGCGACGGATTGTTTTTCGGACTGGGCCATATCAGCTTCCTAATCCCGGGGCGGCGAAAGGTGAACCCGGTTTATTCACTGCTCGCGCAACAAGTCTTGACCCGGCCGGCGCCGTTCCGTAGTAACGCCACACGGTTCCGCCCAACCATGGCGGATTAAAAGGGAACACGGTGCGGACTACCCATCAGGGGCCAAGACCGTGGCTGCCCTCGCAACTGTAAGCGGCAAGCGCTTTGCGATCACCACTGGCCCGAAAAGGCTGGGAAGGAGCGAAGCGCGCCAGAGCCGTGAGTCAGGAGACCTGCCGTAGCAATCAACCAATCGCCGGACGAGGTGCGCCGGCAGGGGCAGGGCATGTTACTCCACACATTGTCGGGCAATGTCGCCTGACGCCATCCTTTATCTGGTGAGCCAGGCCTATGTGAGCGCCAAGCGTCTGCGCGCGCTCAAGGCCGGGCTGATCCAGGCGACCACCTTGCCGGCGCGCGTCGCGCGTATGGAAGGCGCCGAGGCGGGGCCGATGTCGGCGCTCGATGAATTGGTGCGCAATGGTGCCCGCGCTATTCTCATACAGCCCGTCGGACTGCCGTTTTCCGACAGTCTCGGCGCCTGGCTCGACGGCGCCTTCGGGCATTGGCTGACGAAGAACCCGACAATCGAGCTGACGCTGGCGCCCGACCAGGTCGGCGCCGACGAGGTCATGGCCGCCGTCGCCAAGGCGACACTCGCCAATGCCGGTAAAGCGCGCCGCATCACGCCCGAGGAGGCCGGGCTCGACAATCCCGGCTGGCAGGACCCGCCGCCCTTCCGGCATCACCTGCTGGTCTGCACCGGACCGCGCTGCAGCTTCCGCGAGGCGGGCTCGGTCAAGGACGCGCTTGTCGACGCGTTGCGGCGGGAACGCATCTATGACGACTGCCTCATCGCGCTGACCGGCTGTCTCTATCCCTGCAATCAAGGCCCCCTGGTCGCCGTCTATCCGGCCGGCCACTGGTACCGGCTCGCGACAACGCAAGACGTCACCCGTTTCGCTGCCGCGCTCGCTCGCGGCACTTCCGTTCCCGAACTCATCATCCACGAGGTAAGACATCATGAGATTGTTTAGCCTGTTCGTTGCGGGCCTCCTGGCGCTCGCCGCTCCCTCAGCTCTGGCGCAGGAACGTGCCATCGAAAGCTGCGCCGCGACATCGAAGTTCAAGGCGGCGCCGAGCCGCGTCATCACCCTCAACCAGCAGGCGACGGAGATCATGCTGGCGCTCGGCCTTGAGCGCCATCTGATCGGCACCGCCTATCTCGATGACTCGATCCCCGAGCGCTGGCTCGCCACCTACAAGACGGTGCCGGTGATCGCCAAGCAATATCCGGCCCGCGAAGTGGTGATGGCCGAAAGCCCTGATTTCCTCTTCGCCGGCTTCGCCTCGGCTTTCGGCGAGAAGCGGCTCGGAGCGGAAGCCGAATGGAACGCGCTCGGCATCGGCACTTATGTGGTCAATGCCGAATGCCGCAACCTGCATCCCGACGATGTGAAGATCACGACGGCTCCGCTCTATATCGATATCGAGCGCATCGGCGCGTTGTTCGGCGCCGAGGACAAGGCCAAGGCGCTGGCCGACGACATCAAGGCCAGGCTCGCCGCGGTCGCCGGCAAAAATCCCGGCGCCGGCCGTACCGCCTTCCTGTTCGACTCCGGCACCGAGACGGCGTTTTCGGCGGGCTGCTGCGGCACGCCGGCGCTGCTGCTCGATGCCGTGGGGCTGAAGAATATTGGCGCCGACGTGAAGGGCCGCTGGGCCGATCTCGCCTGGGAGAAAGTCGTCACCGCCAATCCGCAGGTGATCGTGCTGATCGAGGCGGAATGGTCGACAGCTGCAGAGAAGATCAAGCATCTCAAGAACGATCCGGTGCTCTCGCAGCTGGACGCGGTCAAGGCCGAACGTTTCATCGTGCTCCCGTTCTCGCAGACCTTGCTGGGCGTGCGTTTCGTCGAAGGCGTGGAAAAGCTCGGCGCCGATCTTGCGGCGCTGAAATAGGGTGACCGTCGCCTCATTCAGAAGCCCCGGTTTGTTCGCGCTCGTCGTCATGGCGCTGCTCCTCGCCGGATTGGCCGGGGTCTTCTGGGGCACCGCCGATCTCACCTGGGACGACCGTTTCAAGGCGCTGTTCAGGTTGCCCGACGCAAAGCCCGCCTTGCAGCTCATCGTGTGGGAGTGGCGCCTGCCGCGTGTCCTCATGGTGGCGCTGGTCGGCGCCGCGCTGACGCTGGCCGGCCTCCTGATGCAGGCGCTGCTGCGCAATCCGCTCGCCGATCCCTATCTGCTCGGCCTGTCCTCGGGCGCCTCGGCGGCAGCTGCGGCGGCGATCATCTGGCTGCCTGGCGTCTTCGTCTCGGTGATCGGCCTGCCGGTGCTGGCCTTCGGCGGCGCCATGCTGGCCTTCCTCGTCGCGCTCGGCCTGTCCTTCTCGCCGGGCCGCAATCTCGACCGCCTCATGCTCATTCTGTCGGGGACAGCGGTGTCGTTGTTTTTCCAATCGATCACCGCCTTCTTTCTCCATATCGCCGAGCCGCATGTGACCCAGCAGGCGCTGCAATGGCTGATGGGCTCGGCGGCGGGGACCAAATGGCCGGACCTCCTGCCGCTCGCCGTGACCTTGCCGCTTCTGGCCATTGTCGCCTTTCTGTGCGCGCCGATGCTCGATGCGGTGCTGCTCGGCGATGAGCGTGCGACCGCGCTCGGCGTGCCGGTCGGCCTGCTGCGCATCGGCTTCTTCTCGGCCGCCGCCTTGCTCACCGGGCTCGCGGTCGCCGCCGCCGGCATCGTCAGCTTCGTCGGGCTGATCGTGCCGCATCTGGCGCGGCTCCTGATCGGGGCGACGCATCGCTGGCTGATCCCGCTGGCGCTGCTCATCGGCGCCATCGTGCTGGTGCTGGTCGATCTCCTCTGCCGCACCGTGCTGGCGCCACAGGAACTGCCGCTCGGCGTACTCCTGGCGCTCTTCGCGGCACCGCCCTTCATCATCATTCTCAGGAGGATGCGCCGTGGCGTCTGAGCCCATCCTGCGGGTTTCCGGAATCTCACTGCGCAAGGGCAGGGCGATCCTGCTCGAGGATATCTCCTTCACGCTCGAGCGTGGCCGCTTCTACGGGCTGCTCGGGCCTAATGGCGCCGGCAAATCGAGCCTGCTCAAGATCCTCTACCGCGCCGAGACGGCAAATGCCGGCAAGGTCGAGCTCGACGGGCGGCCGGTCCATGCTTGGGGCCGGCGCGTCTATGCGGCGAAAGTGGGCGCCCTGGTGCAGGAGAAGGTGTCGCTTTCGGGCATGAGCCTCCTCGAAGTTGTGGAGCTCGGTCTTCTGCCGCTGGCGCTGCCCAGCCGCGAAGTGCGCGAGCGCGCCAACGATGCGCTGCGAATGATCGATCTCGCCCATCGCGCCGGGGAGGATGCGGCGCATCTTTCGGGCGGCGAGCAGCAGCGCCTGTTCTTCGCGCAATTGCTGGCGCTCGATCCCGATATCTATCTCCTCGACGAGCCGAACAATCATCTTGACCTGCATTTCCAGTACAAGCTGCTCGACATCGTCAAACGGCGGCAGCGCACCGTGCTCGCTTCCTTCCACGATATCGGACTGGCGGTCCGTTATTGCGATGAGGTGATGCTGCTCGACGGCGGCCGGCTGGTCGGGCAGGGCGAGATGGCGAGGGTGCTCGACCGGCGGAGTCTCGCCAAAACCTACCGGGTCGCGGGAACATTCGAGGCGGGGCGGCTGGAGATTTCCGGGCCTATCTGACCACCTTCAAGCCATGAGGGCGGCGCATGCATGATCTGTCCGGAATTTCCTTGCGAATCCGGGCGCGCCGGGCTTGTGTCGGGACCTTATTCGAGTTCCCCCTTTATGGCTTCCGAAGCCTCCCCTGCCATCTGGACCGCCGCGCCGCCGAGACGAGGGGCCTTCGCCTTCGCGTCTCTTTTTGCGATGGAGTCCTTTGCCCGGGCGCTCGTCGCCACCGTGGTTTCGGTCCAGGCGCATGATCTCTTGCTGAGCAGCCAGAAGGTCAGCGTACTGTTCACCTGCGTGAGCATCGCCGTCCTCGTCTCGACGCTGAGCCTGCCCATCCTGTTCCGCCATGTGCCGCGCCGTTGGATCTATACGATCGGTATCATTGGCCTCATCGTCGCCTCGCTCGCTTTCGCATTGCACACGCTGCCGGGCCAGGTCGGCGGCATGTATCTGCGCAATATCGGCACCGCGACGCTCAACATCTCGCTGTCGCTCTATATCCTCGATCATATCCGCAAGGCCGATCTCGTCCGCTCCGAGCCGATGCGGCTCACCTTTTCGGCGGCGTCCTGGACCATTGGCCCGTTTCTCGGCGTGTGGCTCTATGAGACCTATGGCGCCTGGGCGCCGCAGGCCTTGAGCATCGCCAGCAGCATCCTGGTGCTCACCTTCTTCTGGTATCTGAGGCTCAACGCGCATCCGGTCATCCGCGCCGCCACTTCAGGCCCGCAGAACCCGCTCGCCAATGTCGGCCGCTTCGTCAGCCAGCCGCGCCTCAGGCTCGCCTGGTTCATCGCGTTCGGCCGCTCCTGCTTCTGGTCGACCTTCTTCATCTACGGCGCGCTTCTGATGATCGAGGGTGGCCTCGGCAAGGAGGCGAGCGGAATATTGATCTCGCTCAGCCAGCTCGTGCTCGGCACCGCTTATCTCTTCGGCAAGATCTCCGAGCGCACCGGCGTGCGCAAGGTGATCTCGCTCTCTTTCGCCGTCGCGGCGGTCGCGGCCATTGCCGCCGGATATGCCGGGACTGAGGCGCCCATCCTCGCCGGCGCCTTTCTGCTCGTCGGCGCCATCGCCAATTCGGCGCTCGATGGCGTTGGCGGCATTCCATACTTGCGCTCGGTGCGCGCCCATGAGCGCCCGCAGATGACCGGCGTCTATCGAAGTTACGTCGATCTCTCCGATCTCCTGCCGTCCTTCATCTTTTCCTTCGTGCTGCTCTATTTTCCGCTCGGCACCGTGTTCTACATACTGGGCGCCCTCATGGCGGTCGTCGGCTTCGTCGCCTGGCGTTATCTGCCGCGCACCATGTGATAGGGTGAACAACCGGTTAAGCGTGTCTGAACTTCTGCTTAACATTCTCGTGAGATAAGGGCGGTCTCAGGAGTGTGTGTCATGTTGCGTATGCGTCACGCCCGCGCCAGGGTCCCGGCGATCTTCTATCTCTATCTGGTGGCCGTCCTCGCCATGGCCCTCGTGGTCGTGGGCCGCATCGGGCATATCTGATCTTCTTCCCGCTTGACCGGGACCCATCGGAAGCGCGAGTGTAGCCGCCTTCCAAAAGGTCCTCCATGCCGCAAAACATCACCCAGGGCTACAAGGCGCTGATGGCGAAAGCCGAGGCCGAAGTCGACAGCGTCAGCGCCGCCGAGGCGATCGCCCTGGCGAAACGCGACGACGTCGTGATCGTCTGCATCCGCGACATCCGTGAGCTCGAGCGCGAGGGCCGCATTCCCGGCTCCTTCCATGCGCCGCGCGGCATGCTCGAATTCTGGGTCGATCCCGAAAGCCCCTATCACAAGCCCATCTTCGCCGAGGACAAGACCTTCATCATCCATTGCGCCTCGGGCTGGCGCTCGCTGCTCGCCGGCGCGACGCTGACCGCAATGGGTCTCAAGCCGGTCAAGAACCTCAAAGGCGGCTTCACCGCCTGGAAAGCGGCGGGCGGCACGATCGAAAGCTTGCCGGCCCGCAAATAACAAAAGGGGAGGTCCTATGGCGAAGCTCCATCTCGTCATCGGCAATAAGAACTATTCGTCCTGGTCGCTCAGGCCCTTCATGGCACTGAGCATGGCGCATATTCCCTTCGAGGAATCGATCATCCCGCTCCAGCGCCCCGACACCAAAAGGCGCATCCGCGAGCATTCGGGAGCGGGCAAGGTGCCTGTGCTGAAGCACGGCAAGCTCACCGTCTGGGAATCGATCGCCATCCTCGAATATCTGGCCGAGATGTTTCCCGACCGCCGGCTGTGGCCCGACGGCAAGGCCGCCCGCGCCGCGGCGCGCTCGATGGCGAATGAGATGCATTGCGGCTTCGCCGCCTTGCGCAACGCCTGTCCGATGAATCTGAAGCGGCCGCGCAAGGCGATCTCGTTGAGCGAGGAGGTCAAGGCCGACATCGCGCGCATCGATGGCCTCTGGCGTGATTGCCGGAAGTCCTACGGCAAAAAGGGCAGATTCCTGTTCGGCGCCTTCGGCAATGCCGACGCCATGTATGCGCCGGTGGTGACCCGCTTCGACACCTATGACATCAAGGTGTCGCCCGAAAGCCGCGCCTATATGGATGCCGTCCTGGCGACGCCCGCATTCCAGAATTGGAAGAAGGCGGCGCTCCAGGAGAAATGGGTCCTGGACGACGTCGAGGTTGCCTGAAGCTAGTTCTTCAACAGGAACGTCACCTTCATATTGATGCGCCATTCGGCGATCTTGCCGTTCTTGACCGTCGCCTTGATGTCCTGGACCCACACGCCCTCGACCTGGTCGAGCGTCTGATCGGCGCGCTTGATGCCCTGTTCGATGGCGTCCTCGATGCTTTTCGAGGAGGCGCTGGTGAGTTCGATGACTTTGGCGACGCTCATGGTCAATCTCCCGGTTATTCACACCAATTTGCGGAAAACCCGAAGGCGGGCGTTTGTCCGCGGGGGCGGATCGTAGCATAATATCCGGCCATTCATAGATTTTGACCGGACCATGCCTCTCCACATCATCAAGCTCTCCGTCGGCAGCGAAGACATCGACGACATGTATAAATGGCTCAAGGACTCGAAAGCCGGGCGCGACGAGTTCAGCCATACGACCCGCATGTTTCCGCGCCGGAAGGAGGAGATCATCCCCGGCGGCTCACTCTATTGGGTGATCCGCGGCGCCGTACTCTGCCGCACACCGATCGCCGACCTCGTGCCGGTGACCGGCAAGGACGGCATCGAGCGCTGCCGCATCGAGCTCAAGCACCAGATATTCCCGGTCCAGCCGATACCGCGCCGCGCCTTCCAGGGCTGGCGCTATTTCAAGGACGAGGACGCCCCGCGCGATCTGCCCAAGGGTGATCGGGCCAAGGACATTCCGCCCAAGATGCGCAAGGAGCTCCTCGAGCTCGGCCTCCTATGAGCGCCGCCCAAATCCGCCAGTTGACGGTAAAGGATGATCTAAGCGAGGCAACGAAGCTTCTCATCCGCTTCTTCCGCGAGGAGCAGTTCGACACGCCGGACGAAATCATTGAGCGGAACACCGCCACCCTGGCCGGCCTCGACACCTGCGGCCTGTTCATCGCCGAGGCGGACGGTCGGACCATCGGCGTCGCCACCGTGTCGCTCGAATTCGGCGTCGAATTCGGCTGGGGTGCGGAGATGGGCGATCTCTATGTGCTGCCCGATTGGCGCGGCAAAGGCGTGTCGCGCCGGCTTGTCCAGGCGATCGAGGACTTCCTCAAAGACCGCGGTGCCAGCTTCTACCAGGTCACCGTCACACCCTATGCGCGTGACGCCCACGATCTCGGCAAGTTCTATGAAGGCCTGGGCTTCGGCAGTGAAGGCCGGCTGATCCTGGCCAAGGCACTCTAAACCGCGATATTGTCGATGAGCCGCGTCGTGCCGAGCCAGGCCGCCGCAAGGAGGCGCAGAGGCTCGTCGGGGCTTTTGGGCAGGGCGAGCGTCTCGGCATTGCGGGCCGCCACGTAATCGACCTTGAAGCCCAGCAGTGCCAGCGACCGCCTGGCCGCCGCCGTGGCGCGGCTCGGCTTCTGGCCGGCATTGATCTTGCGGGCGGCATTGACGAGCCGCTGATGCAGGCCCGCCGCCTGATGATGCTCGGTTTTACTTAAGTAGGCATTGCGCGAGGAGAGGGCGAGGCCGCTTTCCTCGCGGACCGTCGGCACGCCGATGACCTTGATCGGCAGATCGAGGTCGCGGGCCATGCGCGTCACCACCATCAGTTGCTGATAGTCCTTCTCACCGAACATGGCGAAATCGGCCCCGGACTGGGTGAAGAGCTTGGCGACGACGGTGGCGACACCGTCGAAGAATTGCGGGCGGTATTTGTCCTCGAGCCCGACCTTGGCGGGCCCCGCCATGACGACGCTGGTCGCAAAGCCGGGCGGATAGATGTCCTCAGGCGCCGGCGCGAAGACCAGATGCGCGCCCGCTTCCGCGAGCATCGCGACATCGGCGGCCTCGGTGCGCGGATAGCGGCCGAGATCCTCATGGGCGGCGAATTGCTTCGGATTGACGAAGATCGTCGTCAGCACCCGGTCGGCATGTTTGAGGCCTTCCTTGACCAGGGTGATATGGCCCTGATGCAGCGCGCCCATGGTCGGGACGACGGCATAAGTGAGCCCCTCAGCCCGCCAGCCAGCCGTTTCTTTGCGCAAATCTAGAATGTTACGGACGATGTTCAGAGTCATTTCCGATTTGCCTCAGAGATGCTAACCAGTGGCCCCCGCACAGCATCATTCGGCATCATGACCACTATCCCAGTCCTTCCCAGCCGCGCCCCGATCTCGAAACTTCTCTTTGCGGACGAAACCGCCCTCGTCAAGTCGTTGAGCGCTGACGCAAGGTTGACGCCCGAGCAGTCGCGCCAGGTGGCCGAGCTCGCCCGCCAGCTCGTCGCGGCGGTCCGGGCCGGGCGGCGCCAGCAGGGCGGTATCGACGCCTTCATGCAGGAATATTCGCTCTCTTCCGAAGAGGGCGTCGTGCTGATGTGCCTTGCGGAAGCGCTTTTGCGCATTCCCGATGGCGAGACGGCCGACAAGCTCATCGCCGACAAGATCGGCGGCAAGCAGTGGGACCGCCATATCGGCCAGTCGGAATCGCTCTTCGTCAATGCCTCCGCCTGGGGCCTCATGCTCACCGGCCGCTTCGTGCAGCTGGGGCAGGGCACCACCACCGATATCGGCAGCTATCTGAAGCGCTTCGTCTCGCGCTCGGGTGAGCCCTTCATCCGCAATGCGATGAAGCATGCGATGCGCATCATGGGTAAGCAGTTCGTGCTCGGCCGCACCATCGATGAAGCGCTCGACATAGCGAAGCCGCTCGAGGCGCAGAACTACCGCTTCTCCTTCGACATGCTGGGCGAGGCCGCCTTCACGGCGGAGGACGCGCGCCGTTATCTGAAGGCCTATGAGAATGCCCTCAAGGTGGTCGGATCACGCGCCGGCTCGGGCGGCGCCGACGGCATCTTCGGCAAGCCGTCGATCTCGGTGAAATTGTCGGCGTTGCATCCGCGTTACGAGGAGAAGCAGGAAGCCCGGACCATGGCCGAGCTCCTGCCGCGTGTCGTCGAGCTCGCCCGTCAGGCCAAGGCGCTCGATGTCGGCCTCACTGTCGACGCCGAGGAAGTGAACCGGCTCGATCTGTCTCTCGAATTGTTCGGCCGTCTCGCCCACGATCCTTCGCTCAAAGGCTGGAACGGCTTGGGCCTTGCGGTCCAGGCCTATGGCAAACGCGCCAAGCCGGTGCTGCAGTGGCTCGCCGATGTCGCGAGCCAGACGGGCCGCAAGCTGCCGGTGCGCCTCGTCAAGGGCGCCTATTGGGACACCGAGGTGAAGCGGGCCCAGGAAGCGGGCCTCGAAGGCTATTCGCTGTTCACCCGCAAGGTGTCGACCGATCTCTCCTATCTCGCTTGTGCCAAATATCTGCTGTCGCGCCGCGAGGTCTTCTATCCGCAATTCGCCACCCACAATGCCCATTCGCTGGCGGCGATCGCGGTGATGGCGGGTGATGACCGTTCCTATGAATTCCAGCGCCTCCACGGCATGGGCCAGGCGCTTTATGAGGAAGTGGCGCGCATTCCGAGAATGCGCCAGCCCTGCCGCATCTACGCGCCGGTCGGCAGCCATGAGGATCTGCTCGCTTACCTCGTCCGCCGGCTCCTCGAAAACGGCGCCAACACCTCCTTCGTCAACCGCCTCGCCGATGACGAGGCGCCGATCGGCGAGATCATCGCCGATCCGGTCGAGCAGGTGGCGGGCCTCAATTCGATCCCGCATCCGCGCATTCCGCTGCCGCGCGACATCTTCGCGCCGCGCATCAATTCGAAAGGTTATCCCATGTGGGATGACCGCACCCGCGAGACGATGCTCGCCGATATCGGCAAGGTGCTGGCAAAACCGGTCAAGGCCACCGCGCTGGTCAGCGGCAAAGCCGGGAAGGGCGGCCCGGTGCGCGCCATCACCTCGCCGCATGATCGCGGCGTCCAGATTGGCGAGGTTATCGAGGCCGACGAGAAGGCGATCGCCCAGGCGATGACGGATGCCGCCAAGGCCAATGGCGCGTGGAATGCGCGGGGCGGCGCGGCGCGCGCGCAAATCCTCGAAAAGGCGGCCGATCTTTACGAGGCCAATACCGGGCAGTTCATGGCGCTGCTCATCCGCGAGGCCGGCAAGTCGCTCGACAATGCGCAAGCCGACCTGCGCGAGGCGGTCGACTTCCTGCGTTATTATGCCGAGCGCGCCCGCAAGGATTTCGAGGCTCCGCAACGCCTGCCCGGACCGACGGGTGAATTGAACGAGATCTCCCTCAATGGCCGCGGCGTCTTCGCCTGCATCAGCCCGTGGAACTTCCCGCTCGCGATCTTCACCGGCCAAGTGGCGGCGGCGCTTGCCGCCGGCAATGCGACCATCGCCAAGCCGGCCGAGCAGACGCCGCTCATTGCCTATGAGGCGGTGAAACTGCTGCACGAAGCAGGCGTTCCGCCGGACGTTCTGCATTTCCTGCCCGGTGACGGCGCCCGCATCGGCAAGATCCTGCTGGCGCATCCCGCACTCTCGGGCGTCGCCTTCACCGGCTCGAACGACACGGCCTCGATCATCAACCGCTCGCTCGCCGCCCGCGACGGCGCCATCCTGCCGCTCATCGCCGAGACCGGCGGCATGAATGCGATGATCGTCGATTCATCCGCTTTGCCTGAGCAGGCGGTGCGCGACGTGCTGGCATCAGCCTTCGACAGCGCCGGCCAGCGCTGCTCAGCGGCGCGCGTGCTGTTCGTCCAGGAGGACATTGCCGGGCGCATGATCCCGATGCTCGAAGGCGCCATGGCCGAGCTCACCATCGGCGATCCGCTCGATTTCGCCACCGATGTCGGCCCGGTGATCGACGAGGACGCCCGCACCATGCTCAACGATCACAAGAAGCGCATGGCGGCAGAGGCCAGGACCATTCTCGACATGCAGCTGCCCGCCGCCACCAAGGCCGGCACTTTCGTGTCGCCGGCGGCTTATGAGATCCCGAAGCTCTCGATCCTCAAGCGTGAGGTGTTCGGGCCCGTTTTGCACGTGGTGCGTTTCGCCGGTGACCGGCTGGGCGAGGTTTGCGACGCGCTCAATGAGACCGGATTTGGTCTGACGCTGGGCCTCCATACCCGCATCGAAACGACGGTGGCGGAAGTGCGGGCCCGCGCCCGTGTCGGCAACATGTATGTGAACCGCAACCAGATCGGCGCCGTGGTCGGCGCCCAGCCCTTCGGCGGCGAAGGCCTGTCGGGGACCGGCCCCAAGGCCGGCGGCCCGCATTATCTCAACCGCTTCGCCACCGAGCGTGTCTGCTCGGTCGATACCACGGCCTCAGGCGGCAATGCCGCGCTGATGAGCATGGAAAGCGGCGGCGCCGAATGACGGAAAGCCGCTGCGACGTCGTCATCCTGGGAGCGGGACTGGCGGGCGCCGCGGCGGCTTGCATTTGCGCCGAGCGCGGCCTTTCGACCGTCATCCTCGAGGCGCGCGACCGCGCCGGCGGCCGTGGCTTCACGAGGCATTTCGCCGGCACCGACGATCTTCTCGAATTCGGCGGCGGCTGGATCGCGCCCTGGCATGATCGTATTCGTCACTATGCCGGACTGACCGGCGTCACGCTCAGGCCAACTCATCCGGTCACGGAGCATCGTGTCCATGGCGGCGGGCAGGTGATCACGTCGCCGGCGCTCCAGGTGATCAAGGCCGATGCCTTGCTTTATAAATCCGGCAAATCCTTTTCGGGCTCGCTGACGCAATATCTCGATCGTATTGGCGCATCGCCCGAGGATCGCGACTATGTGCTCGCCTGGTGGACGATCTCCGGCAATGGCGATCCCGATTTGATATTGGCGAGCGAGTTCCTGTCGAGCTGTTCTTATGGCGACGGGCGGCCTGAAAGCATGATGAGTGCGCTCGCGCATACGCTGGTGCCGGGCGCCGGTGTTCTCGCCGAGCGGATGATCGCGTCATCCGGGGCGACGCTGCATCTCGATGCCGAAGTCACGGCCGTCACGGATGGCACCGTCACTTGCGCCGATGGCCAGACTTTTGCCGCCCGCGCGGTGATCTCCTGCCTGCCGCTGAATGCCCTCGCATCGGTGAGCTTCAGCCCGGAGCTTTCAGCACCGAAGCGGCGGGCGATCGAACTCGGCCATGGCGGCCAATCGCTCAAGCTGTGGTTGAAGGTCAGAGGCGTCCGGCCCGGCATCCTGGCGAGCGGCGGTCCCGGCGGCCTGCGCTGGCTGTTCGCCGAACGCGAGGCGGGGGACGGCGCGACGCTGATCGTCGGCTTCGCTTTGGCCGATGGCTCGCTCGATCCCGGCGATCCTCAGTCGGTCGAGCGCTCGCTGGCCCGGTTCTTCCCGGAGGCGGAACTCATCGCCTGGGACGGGCATGACTGGATCGGCGATCCCTTCGCGCGCGGCACCTGGGTGGCGCTTCCGGCTGAGGAAAGCTGGATCTGCGATGCCGAAATCTGGCGCCCGGATGGGCGGGTCGCCTTCGCGACTTCCGATTTCGCCCCCGGTGCCGCCGGCTGGTTCGAGGGCGCCATTCTCGCCGGCGAGGCGGCCGCGCGCGAAATAATCCTTTGAATCGTGCTAGGCTTACCTATCTGTAGCCTCGTTTTGTGAGGAGGGCGGCGGATATGGCCACGGGCAAATCCAACGCGCCGGCGAAAACCGGCACGGCACCGACTGAGATTTCGCAGGCCGAGGACATTTCATCCTTCCTCGAGCAGGTGAAACGCATGCCGCCGGCCGAACGTGGTGCCGGCGGGCGCGGCCGGCTGATCTTCGCCATGGATGCCACCATGAGCCGGCAGCCGAGCTGGGACCGCGCGCTTCAGATCCAGAGCGAGATGTTCATCGAGACCGAGAAGATCGGCGGCCTCGACGTCCAGCTCGTCTATTTTCGCGGTTTCAACGAATGCCGCGCCTCGAAATGGGCGAGTGAGCCTTCGACGCTGGCGCAGCTGATGACCGGCGTCGATTGCCGGGGTGGCAATACGCAGATCGGCAAGGTGCTCAGCCATATCCGGCGCGCCGCGAGCGAGAACAAGATCAGCGCCGCCGTCTATGTCGGCGATGCGATGGAGGAGAATGTCGACCGCCTGTGCCAGACGGCGGGCGAGATCGGGCTCCTGAACGTGCCGATCTTCATGTTCCAGGAAGGCCGCGATGGCGTCACCGAGCAGGCCTTTCGTGAAATCGCCAAGCTGACCCGCGGCGCCTATTTCCGCCTCGATGCCTCCTCGGCCCGGCAGTTGCGCGAGCTTCTGGCGGCGGTCGCCGTCTATGCGGCGGGCGGGCGCCAGGCGCTGGCTGACCACAGCCGCGAGAAGGGCGGCACCGCCCGCCTTCTCCTTGAGCAGCTCAGGTGATAAGGGCCTGACATGCTCAATCTCGTCTATGCGCTGGCGATTGCCTTTGGCGGCTATTGGTTGTTGCGGCAATTCGTGGCGACGCCGGCCAGCCAGGCCGCCAAGTTCATGCGAAATGTCGGTGGCATGGCCCTCATCGGGGTGGCGGGTCTCCTCGCCATGCGCGGCAGCATAAATGTCGCCATCCCGATATTCGTCTTCGGGCTTGGCCTGATGGGGCAATCGGGCTTGTTCGGCGGCGCTTTTCCCTGGGGCCAGAAATCCTCCGGTCAGCGCTCGCGCGTCGCCACCAGCCTGCTCGCCATGGAGCTCGACCATGATTCCGGCCGCATGGATGGCCAGATTCTTGCCGGGCCGCTCAAGGGCCGGTTGTTGTCGGCGCTGAAGGAAGACGAGTTGAAGGCCTTCCACCGCCAATGCACCACCGTCAACGACCAGAGCCGGGCGCTGCTCGAGGCGTGGCTCGACCGCAGCAAGGCCGGCTGGCGCGAGACGTGGCAGGCGGGCCCGCGCGGCAACGGTGGAACACCGTCGGCTACGATGAGCCGCGCCGAGGCCTTGGCGGTGCTGGGGCTGAAGGAGGGCGCCAGCGAAGAGGACATCCGCGCCGCCCATCGCCGCCTGATGAAGGAGTTCCATCCCGACCGCGGCGGCTCCGACTATCTCGCCGCCAAGATCAACCAGGCCAAGGACATTCTGCTTTGAGTCTATTCGACGGCGTCCATGCGGTGCTTTATGCGCTCTTCGCCCGCAATGAAACCGTCGACCACGGCGCGATGACAGCGCAAGTCGATTTCTGCGCCGCGCGCGGTTGTCACGGCATCACCGTGCTCGGGCTTGCCACGGAAGTGTTGAAGCTGACTTTCGAGGAGCGCAGCCGTCTGATCGCGACCGTGGGGCGCGCCAATGCCGGACGTCTTCCGTTTTCCGTGACGATTGCGGGCAATAGCGTCGCCGAACAGGCGTCGCTCGCGGCTCACGCCGCCGATGCCGGGGCTGACTGGCTGATCCTGCAGCCGCCCATGGCCGGCACCTATGGCGCCGACATCTATCTCGATTTCTTCGCCCGCGTGGCGCGCACGACGACACTGCCGGTGGCGGTGCAGAACGCCCCGCAATATCTCGGCCGCGCTCTGTCCGGTGAGGATCTCGTGCGGCTCTCGGCCCAATGCCCCAACCTGGCGGCGGTCAAAGGCGAGGACGCGGCGCTGGGCATCCGCCGGATCATCGACATCGCCGGCGCCAGGCTCAAGGTGCTCGGCGGACGGGGAGGGCTCGAAATGACCGACTGCCTGCGCGCCGGCTGCTCAGGCTTCGTGCTGGCGCCCGATATCGCGCCGGTGGCGACGCGGATCTTCGATCATTGGCAGGCCGGCAGGACAGCCGAGGCTGACGCACTTTATGCCGAGATGTTGCCGGCGGTGACTTTCGTCATGCAGTCGCTCGAGCATCTCATCACCTATGGCAAGCGGATCTTCGCCGCCGAGGCCGGCATCACGGTGCATGATCGTCAGCCCTGCCTGCCTACGTCGGAGTTCGGGCTCGCCACAGCCGAGCGCTGGGCGAGGCGGCTGGCTGAGCTCGCGATCCACAAATCACCCTCACCCTGAGGCGCGAGCGAAGCGAGCCACGAAGGGTCTCCTCCAGCACTCTGGCTTCGTCCTGATGGATGCTTCGAGGGCCGCTTCGCGGCCACCTCAGCATGAGGGGTGTTGAATGAGGTCCTGCGACAATCGTCTAGGACTGCGGCGCGATCGTCGAGCAATCGACGCCCTTGCGCGACAAGGTCCGGCAAGCGGTCTTGGCGCTTTTGGCGGTGAAGCCCGACATGCGCGCACGGAAAATCGTCTCCTCGCCCTTCTTCACCTCGACCGTGAAGGCCTGTTTCGCGGCGAAGAGCTTGGGGCTGACATTGCGCGCCGCATACAGCGCGTCCTGCGCTTCCTTCTTGCTGCCATAGGCGCCGAGCTGGATATTCCAGGACGCATCGACCGAAGCGACGATGATCTGGCCACCTTGCGTGTCGGCGGGCTTCTTCACCTTGAAGGGAAGGCTGGTCGACATCGACGCCGTGACCGGCGCGGTGGCGGCCTGCGGCGCCTGGGGCACCACATCGGGGCTCGCGACTTCACCCGAGACACGGGCGAGATCGGCCTGGTCGGCGGAGACGGCGGCGAAAGTCGTGCCGGGCAGGCTGGAGGCATTCTCGGCCTGGGACGCCAGCTCGGCATTGTCGAGGCCGCCAATGTCGCCCTGGGCTTCCGGCATCTGGTCGTCATTGCGTCCGGCGCGCCGCTTCTTTTTCTCGGGCTTGCTGGCCGTGTCGGCGACGGGCGGCGTGGCGATGGAGGCGACCTGGATCTCCTCGCTCGGGCGCGGCTTGGTGCCCTCGATCGCGGCGGCGAGCTGGGTGCCGCCTTCGCATTTGGGGAACGCCTTGGTGAGCATGGCGATCATGTAGTTGTCGCGCGAGCGGCCGCTCTGGCCGCCCATCACCACGCCGATGATGCGCTTGTCGCCGCGTCTCGCCGAGGTGGTGAGGTTGAAGCCGGCGGCGCGGATATAGCCGGTCTTGATGCCGTCGGTGCCGTCGAAACGTCCGAGCAGGCGGTTATGGCTGCGGATCGTGCGCTTGCCGAACTGGAAAGAGGTGGTGCGGAAATAGGGGTAATATTGCGGGAAGTCGCGCTGCACCCGGAGGCTCAGCGTGGCCATGTCGCGCGCGGTGGTGACCTGACGCGGATCAGGCAGGCCCGAGGCGTTGCGGAACAGGGTGCGCGACATGCCGAGCGCCTTGGCCGTCCGGGTCATGCGCTGGGCGAAAGCCGTCTCGCTGCCCTCGATATGCTCGCCGATGGCGACCGCGATGTCGTTGGCGGAAAGCGTGATCAGGGCTTTGATCGCTTCCTCGACGCTCACCGTCTGGCCGGGCTTGACGCCGAGCTTGGTCGGCGGACGGCCGGCGGCGTAGCGCGATACGGTGATGCGGCTGTTGAGCGTGAGGCGACCCGCCTTCATCTCCTGGAACAGGATGTACAGCGTCATCACCTTGGTGAGGGAGGCCGGATAACGCGGGCCGTCGGCGTCACTGGAAAAAAGAATCTCGCCGGTGCGGGCATCGACCGCCAGCGCGGAGAACTTCACCTTAGCGGCAGCAGGTGAAATGGCGACGACGCCTATCAGAAGAAGCAACGCCAGGCTGACCATTACGCGGCGAAGCGCCGTCCATACCATCATAGAAATCCCCTGATGCGGAACGAATCCCGCTTCCTTTACCTATTCTAATGCCATCCGGCGACCGAAATCGGATTAATTCAACCAGAGCCTGATCTAGTCCTTTAATCCTGTCGCAGCCGCCAGCCGCCCACTCAGCCGGCAATTTCGCTCATACGCACTACTATTTTGTAAACTGGAATTTTCCGCACAGTCAGAAAAATTGTGCACTGCAAAATAATCCTTGACTGTTATGGTGCAGTGCATATATTGCCTTGCATCAACAGTCGCGTTGCATACCCCCAATTCCAGCAGGAGAATTCCTCAATGATCAAGTCGTTCGAAGATTTCCAGGCGCTCGGCAAAGACAGCGTTGACGCCTATGTCGCTTCCGCCACCGCGTTCAGCAAAGGCCTGCAGACGATCACGGCCGAAGCCGTCGATTTCTCGCGCAAGTCGTTCGAGCGCGGCACCCAGGCTTTCGAGAAGGCCTCTTCGGCCAAGTCCTTCGACAAGGCTCTCGAAGTCCAGCAGGGCTATGCCAAGGAAGCCTATGAGGCTTTCCTCGGCCAGATGAACAAGTTCGGCGAGCTCTATGTCTCGACCGCGAAGGAAGCTTATAAGCCCTTCGAGGCGAAGATTGCCGCCCTGACGCCGAAAGTGACAAAGTAAGTCTGATTTTCATTTCAGGCTTTTTGAGCCCGGGGACTTCCGTCTCCGGGTTTTCTTTTATTTGTGCCGGTTTTGCCCAAAAAGCCGCCAGATTGGTATCAATTGGGGCGAGCCATGCGGCCCCGGTGCGGGCGTGACGCAAAATCGCCGCCTTTAACCTCTCCCATTCCTGCCTCGAGCGCATATATAATCAGACACATGAGCCAGCGAGACTCGAAACACGACAATGGACAGACGGGTGTCATCACCCGGACGGCGCCCAAGACGAAGAAGCCGTCACTGTACAAGGTGCTTTTGCTGAATGACGACTACACGCCCATGGAGTTCGTCATCGTCGTGCTGGAACGATTCTTCAACAAGGGCAGGGACGAGGCGACCCGGATCATGCTGCATGTGCACCAGAAAGGTGTCGGCATCTGTGGGGTCTACACGTTCGAGATAGCGGAAACCAAGGTGACGCAAGTCATGGACTTTGCGCGCAAGCACCAACATCCGCTACAATGCACGATGGAAAAGGAATAGGAGCTTCAGAGGGTGCCCACATTCTCCCGCAGTCTAGAGAAGGCTCTCCACCGCGCGCTCGCTATCGCCAATGAGCGCAGCCACGAATATGCGACGCTGGAGCATCTGCTTCTCGCTTTGACCGACGACAAGGACGCCGCCGCCGTCATGCGCGCCTGCAGCGTCGATATCAGCATTTTGCGCCGTAATCTCGAAAGCTACATCGACAACGAGCTCGCCAATCTCATCGTCGACAATGTCAAGGAATCGAAGCCGACGGCCGGTTTCCAGCGCGTCATCCAGCGCGCCGTTATCCATGTCCAGTCTTCGGGCCGGGACGAGGTGACCGGCGCCAATGTGCTCGTCGCCATCTTCGCCGAGCGCGAAAGCCATGCCGCCTATTTCCTGCAGGAGCAGGACATGACCCGCTATGACGCGGTCAACTACATCTCGCACGGCATCGCCAAGCGCGCCGGCCTGGCAGACTCGCGGCCCGCCCGCGGCGTCGAGCAGGACCAGCAGAACAGCGAAGGCGAGACCGGCGACCCCAAGAAAAAGAACGAGGCCGACGCGCTCGAAGCCTATTGCGTCGATCTCAACAAGAAGGCGGCCGAAGGCCATATCGACCCGCTGATCGGGCGCGAGCAGGAGGTCAACCGGACCATTCAGATCCTGTGCCGGCGCCAGAAGAACAACCCGCTTTTCGTCGGCGATCCGGGCGTCGGCAAGACCGCCATCGCCGAAGGCCTGGCGCGCCGCATCATCAATGGCGAAGTACCCGAGGTGCTCAAAGACTGCACCATCTATCAGCTCGACATGGGAGCACTTCTCGCCGGCACCCGTTATCGCGGTGATTTCGAGGAACGGCTCAAGGCGGTGATCAAGGAGATCGAGCGCCAGCCGGGCGCCATCATGTTCATCGACGAGATCCACACGGTGATCGGCGCCGGTGCTACGTCAGGCGGCGCGATGGACGCGTCGAACCTGCTCAAACCCGCGCTCGCCGGCGGAAACCTGCGCTGCATCGGCTCGACCACCTACAAGGAATACCGCCAGCATTTCGAGAAGGACCGCGCTCTGGTGCGGCGCTTCCAGAAGATCGACGTCAACGAGCCGACGGTCGAGGATGCGATCAAGATCCTGAAGGGCCTCAAGCCCTATTTCGAGGAGTTCCACAAGGTCCGCTATACTGATGACGCCATCGAGACGGCGGTGCAGTTGTCGGCCCGTTACATGAGCGACCGCAAGCTGCCCGACAAGGCGATCGACGTGATCGACGAGACCGGTGCGGCGCTGATGCTGCTGCCCGAGAACAAGCGCAAGGCGGTGATCGGGGTTCCCGAGATCGAGGAAACCGTCGCCACGATGGCGCGTATTCCGCAGAAAACCGTGTCGAAGGACGACGCGACCGTGCTGCAGGAGCTCGACAAAGAGCTGAAGCGCATGGTCTTCGGCCAGGACAAGGCGATCGGCGCCCTCGCCAGCGCCATCAAGCTCGCCCGCGCCGGTTTGCGCGAACCCGAAAAGCCGATCGGCAGCTATCTGTTCTCAGGCCCGACAGGTGTCGGCAAGACGGAAGTCGCCAAGCGGCTCGCCGAGGTGCTGGGCGTGAAGCTCCTGCGCTTCGACATGTCGGAATATATGGAGCGCCATTCGGTGTCGCGCCTGATCGGCGCGCCTCCGGGTTATGTCGGCTTCGACCAGGGCGGCCTGCTCACCGATGGCGTCGACCAGAATCCCTATTGCGTGCTGCTCCTCGACGAGATCGAGAAGGCGCATCCGGATCTCTTCAACATCCTGCTGCAGGTCATGGATCACGGCAAGCTGACCGACCACAACGGCAAGACGGTCGAGTTCCGCAACACCGTGCTGATCATGACCACCAATGCCGGCGCCCAGGATCTCGCCAGGGCGGCCTTCGGCTTTACCCGTAGCGTGCGTGAGGGCGATGATCAGGAAGCGATCAGCCGCATGTTCTCGCCGGAATTCCGCAACCGCCTGGACGCGATCATTCCCTTCGACCATCTGCCGCCGGAAGTGGTGCGCAAGGTCGTCGAGAAGTTCATCCTCCAGCTCGAGGCGCAGCTGTCCGAGCGCCAGATCAATATCGAGCTTTCCGAGGAAGCCGGCAACTGGCTGGCCGAGAAGGGCTATGACCAGCAGATGGGGGCGCGGCCCTTGGCCCGCGTCATCCAGGAATATGTGAAGAAGCCGCTGGCCGAAGAGGTTCTGTTCGGCAAGCTCACCAAAGGCGGCACCGTGCGCATCCTGTTCGAGAAGGGCGAGGACGGCGAAGGCAAGCTGCATTTCGACTATCTCGGCCGCGACGAGGAAAAGGCGCTGCCCAAGCCGCCTGACCGCAAGGCGCTGCCAAAGTCGTCGGCCGCCAAGCCGCGCAAGACACCGAAGAAAAAAGAGAAGCTGAATTAACCGCCTGACGGTTAAGGGCCCGCTCCAAGGACACTGGAGCGGGCCTTTTACTTTGTCCGGCGCGCGCAGCGCTGCCTCGATCAACGCTTGAGCTTACAATGTTAA
Organism: Taklimakanibacter albus; assembly: GCF_016595235.1. GTDB lineage: Bacteria > Pseudomonadota > Alphaproteobacteria > Rhizobiales > Aestuariivirgaceae > Taklimakanibacter > Taklimakanibacter albus. Next base: position 1,135,097 of record NZ_JAENHL010000006.1, read on the forward strand.
GCCAATGATATTTCGTTATAAATTGCGTCAATCTTGATCAGCTCCACACGTCATGGCCGCCCTTGAGGCGGCCATCCAGCTTCTCAGCCATGACGAGTGGGCGGTGGTTTACTTCAGTCCGATCTTGTCGCGCGGCGGCCCGGGGAAATCGGCATAGGCCGGCAGGTTGTCGGAATGGCCAAGGAGGTCACGCACCGCCCGCGACGCCTGGTCGATCGCCGAATGCGCATAGGCATAGGCACCCGCATCGGCATTGGCGATGGCGATCCGGCCCCAGGATTTGCGCGCGGTTTCGATCGGCAGGGCGCCGTCGGGCCAGTACTGATCCCAGGGGCGCATATATTCGTAGGCATAGCCATGCGACCAGCGGTTGGCGGTGATCGCCTCGACATCACGCGCCGGGTCGAAGCCGCCGCCGGCCAGAGCGCGGCCCAGCATGTCGCGGATCTCGCGCTCCATTTCCTCGAAGGTGAGCTGGGTCAGATAACGCCGCCCGGCGAGACACTGGTCGCGGGTCGAGACGCCGGCCTCGCCGGTGAGCGGCACCTTGGAGAGATGCAGCAGCACCGGATCGCTTGGCGTATCGGCGAATTTGTAGTCGCCCATGCTGACCGGGAAATCGATCGAAGCGCCGTGCCAGAAGGAGGAGGGCGCCTCGAAGCGGCTGATGCCCAGTTTGGCGAAGGCCTCCCAGTTGCGGATCAGTACATTGGTGTAGATCAGCGGCACTTTCTGCTGGTCGTTGAGCGCCTCGACCTGCTCCTTGCCGAGCTCGGTGGTGAGATAGGGAATGACGCGATGCCAGCAGGCGAGCACCACATGGCCGGCCGCTACGGTCTTGAGCTTGCCGTCGGCGGAATAGGTGACGGTCACCGACTTGGCGCTGTCGGGGCTGCCGTCATGGGCAACCTTCACAACGGAAGAATTGAGGCGCAGGCGCACCGGCGCACCGTCCTGATCGAGCTTGCCGTAATCGACCGCCGCCAAGGCCAGGCTTTCCATGCCTTGGCCGGGCAAGGCATCGGGGATCAACGCGCGGACCAGCGAGCGGGCGACACCGGCATTGCCGTCCGGGAAATGGAAAATATAGGGGTCGGGATCGGTGAGAGCGAGCCGGCCGCTCGGGCTCATCGAGCGGTGTGGCGTCTCGCCCAGATCCATGCCGCCGAAGCCCGGATTCCAGTTGCCCCAGGCATCGGCCGCCGTGGTGCCGTCGATACCCATGCCGAAATAACCTTCGGTCGAGTTCTGGAAATAGGTGACGAGCTGCGGATCATAGCCGCAGATATCGGTGAGGAACTTGGCATAGGTCGTTTCCGACAGTGTCTTGAGCTTCTCCTCGCGAGTCTTGCCGGGCAGATAGTCGCGCGGCGCGTCGATGAGCTCGATCAGATCGCGTTTGGCCTTGTCGTTGAGCGGCGACTTCGGCACCCAGTCGGCGGCCTTCTCCTCTTCCTTGACGAGGGCGTCGGCGCCGAACAGCTCCTTGCGGAAGAAGGTGCCGGCGCCGAGCCCGCGCTTCTTGCCCCAGTCCTGGTCGTAATAGGTCTTGAATTTCTCGGTATCGACCGCGATGTCGGCCAGAAGCTGCTTGACCGCGGCTGAGAAGTAACTCGGTGTCTGCAGCGATTGCGAACCGCCATAGCCGATGATTTTCCTGCCATTGCTGGCGGTGAATTCGTTGCGCCGGGCATGACCACCGAAATCATCATGGTTCTCGAGAATGAGGACCTTGGCCTTGCCGCCCGATTGCTGCCGGTAGAGATAGGCCGCCGCGAGCCCGCTGATGCCGCCGCCGACCACCACGAGATCGTACGTTTCGCCCGACGCTTCCGGCGCACCGGCTTTGTCCCAGAAGGTGCCGTCGCGCACCGCATGCATGACGGAGAAGGAATTGGGATTGTGACCGCGAAGGCCGGTGAGGCCGGGCGGATAGGCAGTGCCTTCGGCGCGCGCCGGGGAGCCCGAAAAGCCCATGCCACCGAGGGCGCCGGCCGACAGGGCGCCGGCGGTCAAAGCGACGCCGTTCAGGAAGTCACGCCGCGAGATGGCGCGATCCATACCGAGGGCTTTGTCGCGTGATGAGTGCTGTGTCATGGGTTCCTCCGCTTGAAATCTTCTGTGCAACAGGATTGCAGGAGGTTTTCTGCTTCGACAATCGGGAAACCATTTCCGTCTTCGACGCTGCTTGGTATAGAGATAGCGTCAAATCGCGTCACATCATGTCCTCAGACCAGCTTGCCGCCAATCTCAGACTCCTGACCAGCTATGGGCGCTCGGTAGCCGATATCTGCCGCAAGGCTGGGTTCAACCGCCAGCAATTCACCAAATATCTCTCCGGCGCGGCGCGCCCGTCGCTCGCCTCGCTGCGCCGCATCTGCGATTTCTTTGGGGTCGAGGAGCACGAGATCCTGCGCGATGAGGAGGCCTTCCGCGCACTGATCCGGCTCAGGCCGCCACGGCTCGGAAAGACCGAGGACGATCCGGTGACGCAGTTCTTCACCACGCTCGCCGGCCGGCATGATCTCGAGGCGGCGGCGAAGCTAGCCGGCTACTATTTTCTGCATATGCAGGACGAGCCGCGCTCGCCCACCATCACCCGCAGTCTGCTGCGCATGCGGCCCGAGGCGCGCTGCCTGGCGATCAAGGGCATCGAGCGTTTTTCGGCCAATGTGCCGGGCCTGCCGCGCGTCCTCAAATATGCGGGTTTCGCCGTCGTCAGCGAGGGCCGCGTCTATGTCGCGGTGGACGAGATCCTAGCGCACCGCTCCTTATGGTTCGGCATGCATTATGCGAGCGACTTCAGCGGCGTCAGTTTCCTCAATGGCCTGAGCCTCGGCATCGACCCGCAGAGCCGGCGCGAGATCCTCGCCGCCCGTATGATCCTGCAGTTTCTGGGACCCAGCATCGACATCAAACGCGAGCTCAAGCGCTGCGGCGCCTTGCCGTTGGATTCACCCGACATCGACCCGGTCGTGCGCTATGCGACGCGCAACGATCTGACGCCCGGCGAGACCGTCCTCATGCCGCGACTGTGACCGAGGGGACCACGATGAGCGAGTACGGACTTCGCCTGCGTTACAGGCCGGACGACGAATGGTTCGGAGAGGTCGACGCCGTCGTCAATACGGATATGTTTTCAGGCACCGGCTCGGCCTGGTTCGACCGGCTGCATGTGAAAGAGACATTCGTCGCGACCCTACGCGCCTACCCGTTGTCGAAAGAGAATCTGCCCCTGATCGAGGGAGGATTCTGGAACGGGAAAACCCCTGAGAAGATCGAACAATGCCACCTTCGCATCGCCGTGCGACCTTACAATCTCAGCGGTACGCTCCTGGTCCAAGTCGACCTTGCCACCCGGAGCCATGCCTCTCCAGACATCGACTTGCAGCAATCCGTCACGGCCCGGTTTCTGACAACCTACGCCGCTCTCGAGGCCTTTGCGCGTGAGCTCGATCAGGTCCTGGAGGGCAATCGGGAATGGGCCATGCTGGCGAGCCGGGTGGATTAGCTCAATCGAGCCCGATCCGGTCGCGCGGCGGTCCTGGGAAATCGGCGAAAGCAGGAAGTTTCGGCGAATGGCCGAGGAGGTCGCGCACCGCGCGCGCCGCCTGGTCGATGGCGCAATGGGCATAGGGGTAGGCGCCGGAGTCGGCATTGGCGATGGCGATGCGTCCCCAGCCTTTGCGCGCCGTCTCGATGGGGAGCGGACCGTCGGGCCAGAATGAATCCCAGGGCCGTTTATATTCGCGCGCATAACCATGCGCCCAGCGATTGACGGTGATCGCCTCGATGTCGCGCGCCGGGTCAAAGCCGCCGCCTGAAAGCGCCCGGCCGAGCAGATCACGGATCTGGTGCTCCATCTCCTCGAAAGTGAGCTGCATCAGGAGACGCCGGCCGGCGAGGCTCTGCGTGCGGGGATCTTCGCCCTTACCGCCGAGCGGCACCTTGAACAGCGACAGCAGAACCGGATCGGCGGGCGTGCGGGCGAAACGATAACGCCCCATGCTGACCGGGAAATCCAGCGTGGCTCCGTGCCAGAAAGCGCCCGGCGACTTGAAGCCGCGAATGCCGAGCCGGGCGAGGGAGCGCCAGTCCCGGATCAGCACATTCGCCACCACCAGTGGGACTTTCTGCTGATCATTGAGGGCGTCAATCTGGGCCGGCGCGATCTCCGGGCAGAGATAGGGAATGACGCGATGCCAGCAGGCGAGCACGACATGTCCGGCCTCTACCGTCCTGAGCTTGCCCTTGTCGACATAGGTTACGGTCGCCGCTTCGGCGCCGTGATGCGCCACTTTCACCACCGGTGCATCGAGCCGGAGACGCACATCGCGGCCCGGTGTGTCGAGCCGGCCATATCTGGCTCGGGTGACGACCAGGCTCTCCATGCCGCGTCCGGGGATCGCATCGGGGATCATCGCGCGCAGCAAAGCGCGGGCGATGCCGGCATTGCCGTCGGGAAAATGGAAGATGTAAGGATCGAGATCGGTGAAGGCGCGCCGGGCGCTGGCGCTCATCATTTTGTGCGGCGCATCGCCGAGATCCATGCCCTCGAAGCCCGGTTCGCCATCGCCCCAGGCATCGAGCGCCGCGATGGCGTCGGCGCCGACGCCGAGAATTCCTTCGGTCGAGTCCTGGAAATAGGTGACAAGCTGAGGATCGTAAGCACAGATGTCGGTGAGGAATCGCGCATAGGTGGTGCGCGACAGTATTTCGAGTTTCTCAGGCCGCGACTTGCCGGAAAGATAATCGCGCGGGCGATCGATCAGCTCGATGAGGTCGTGCCGGGCCTTCTCGTTGAGCGGCGTCTCAGGCACCCAGTCGGCCGCTCTCTCCGTGATCTTCACCAGCCGGTCGGCGCCGAACTGCTCAGCGCTGAAGAAGGCCGCCGGTCCGAGCTTATGGCGGCGGGTCCAGTCCTGGTCGTAATAGGTTTCGAACTTGTCCAGATCCACCGCGATGTCGCGCAGAAGTTTGTGAACGGCGGGCGAGAAATAGCTCGGTGTCTGCAGCGATTGCGAGCCGGCATAGCCGATGATCTTGGCGCCGTTACGGGCGGTGAATTCGTTGCGCCTTGCATGGCCGCCGAAATCGTCGCTGGTTTCGAGGAGGAGCACCCGCGCCTTGGGACCGGCCTGCTGGCGATAGAGAAAAGCGGCCGCGAGCCCGCTGATGCCGGCGCCCACCACCACGAGGTCATAGGTTTCGTTGGTCGCTTCCGGCGTGCCGGCTGTTTCCCAGAACGTACCGTCACGCAGCGCATGCAGCGTTTGGAAAGAGGACTGTGTCTGCCCCCTGAGGCCGGTAAGCGCCGGCGGGTAGGGCGCCGCAGCCTGTGCGGGTCCCGCCCATGTCGATGACGCCATACCAGCGGCGGCGACCAGCATGCCGTCCAGAAAGTCGCGTCGCGTGATCTGGCGGGCCATGTCCGGCGCGCGCGGTCAGGTCTGCGGCGAGTTCAGCGCCTGCTTGATCATCTCGGCCTGGCGCGCGAGCAGCGCCATGTCGGCCATCTTGCCGGTATGCGCCCTGAGATTCTCGCCGGCGCGCCTGGGGATCACATGGACATGGAGGTGAAAGATCGTCTGGCCCGCCGCTGGTTCGTTGAACTGCTGGACCAGCACCCCCTCGGCGCCGAAGGCATCCTTCACGGCACGCCCGATGACCTGCACCGTTTCATAGAGGGCCTTGAAGGTGGCGGGATCGGCATCGAGCAGATTGCGCGAGGGCGCCCGCGGAATGACCAGCACATGTCCGTCGGCCTGCGGCATGATATCCATGATGGCGACCGTATCCTGATCCTCATAGACTTTGATGGCAGGAATCTCGCCGCGCAGGATCTTGGCGAGGATGTTGTTGGGGTCATAGGCGGGCATTGCGGTACTCCATCAAAAGTCGTCTTCGACAGCATTCCTGAATGGCGCGTGCTCGGCAAGGGCGCTCTGGTCCTCGGCCACCGCCTGGCGCTCGTGCTCGAGATAATCCGCCACCGCCCGCGCGAGGCCAGGATGGGCGAGATAATGCAGGCTGTGAGTGGTCTTGGGCAGATAACCGCGCGCCAGCTTGTGCGGCCCCTGGGCGCCGGCCTCCACCCGTGCGAGTTTGCGCGCGATGGCGAAGTCGATCGCCTGATAATAGCAGGCCTCGAAATGCAGATTGGCGTGCTGCTCGATCGCCCCCCAATTGCGGCCATAAAGCGCGTCCGAGCCGATGAAATTGAGGGCGCCGGCAATGATCCGCCCGGCGCGCCTGGCAAAGACCAACAGGACGTGATCGGCCATGCTTTCGCCGATCAGGCTGAAGAAGCGCCGCGTCAGATAGGGGCTGCCCCATTTGCGCGAGCCCGTATCCATGTAGAATTCGAAGAAATGGTCCCAATGGGTCTCGGTGATGTCGCGCCCGGTCACCCATTCGAGCGATATCCCGGCGGCGTGAACCGCCTCGCGTTCCTTGCGGATGTTCTTGCGCTTGCGCGAGGAGAGATCGGCCAGGAAGTCGTCGAAACTGCCATAGGCCTGGTTGAACCAGTGGAACTGGGTGTCGGTGCGCCTGAGCCAGGGCGCGGCGCCGAACTGCCGCCAGTCATCCTCGGGAAGGAAGGTGATGTGGACCGAGCTCGCCTCGGTCTGCGCGGCGAGCTGGCGGAGCCCAGTGAGGAGCGTGGCTTTGATCTCTGGCGTCGCCGCCAGGAGGCGCGGTCCGGTCGCCGGCGTGAACGGCACCGCGACCTGCAGCTTGGGGTAATAATCCCCGCCGGCGCGCTCAAAGGCATCGGCCCAGGCATGGTCGAAGACATATTCGCCATAGCTGTGCGTCTTGAGATAGGCCGGCGCCACCCCGACGATGGCCTCGGCATCGTCCTTCACCACGAGATGCCGGCCGAGCCAGCCGGTCTTGCGCACGGCTGAACCCGACTTTTCAAGAGCAGACAAAAATGCGTGCGATATAAAAGGGTTGAACGGGTTTCCTGAAGGGTTGGCGCAACTGTCCCAGGCCGTTGCCGGGACGCTGTCGATGCTGGAAACGGCTTCGATCTTCATGCCCGTCTCAGGCCTGAAAACCCTCGAAGGTGATCTGGTCGCTGACGCGCAGCGCCGCAACGCCGTCAGTGGCGCTCCGGATCGTCCAGCAGATCACCTTGTGGCCCGCCTCGCGGAACCGGGTGACCGGCGGGAACGGCAGGTCCCGCCAGTAATATGAGATGAAATCGGGATGGGTCTGCCCCAGATGCGCAAGCTCGCGCAGGCGGGCGCGTTCCACCTCCGGCAGGACGTTGTACTCCTCATGGGTGAAGCTGTCGGCGACGATGCCGCGGATGATGTCGGGGTTCAGCCGGCGCAGCGTAGTGACGATCCCCGGATCGAAGGACATGAAGCAGAAGGGGCCATCATATGAAGCGACGGTAGCGACGGCGCGCCGGGTGAGCGTCTCATCGCCATTCCAATGACTCTTGAGCTCGATCACCAGGGGGACCTGACCGCGCACCTGGTCGAGCAGCTCGGACAAAGTCTGGATCCGGTCGGCGCCGGATCTGAAGGTGAGCGCCCTGAGCGCCGCCGCTGAGTGGTCGGCCACGCGCCCTTTGGCCTCGATCAACCGATCGAGTGTCTCGTCGTGAAAGACGACGGCCTCGCCGTCCGCCGTCACCTGCAGGTCGCATTCGATCGCATAATTATGGGCGATGGCGCGGGCGAAGGCGCTTTGCGTATTCTCGACGACGCCGTTCTGTACGTCATGCAGCCCGCGATGCGCGATCGGCCGGGCGGTAAGCCAGTCCAGTTGGCGCAAGGCGGGCGGCATAGGCATGGGTTATTCGACCTCGGCGATGGCCTCGACCTCGACGGCGACATTGAGCGGCAGCGAACCCGCGCCGACCGCCGAGCGGGCATGTTTGCCCTTGTCGCCGAAGACTTCGACCATGAGGTCGGAGGCGCCGTTGACCACCTTGGGCTGATCGGCGAAATCGGGCGTGCCGTTGACGAAGCCGACCAGCTTGACGATGCGCTTCACCCTGTCGAGATCGCCGCCGCAGGCATCCTTGAGCTGGGCAATGATATTGATGGCGCAGAGCCTGGCCGCCTTGGCGCCGTCCTCGACGGAGAAGTCCTTGCCGATCTTGCCCTGATATTCGATCTTGCCGTCCTTGAGCGTGACCTGGCCCGCCGTATAGACGAGATTGCCGGTGCGCACCCAGCCGACATAATTGGCGACGGGCTTCGCCGGCGTCGGCAAAGTGATCCCGAGTTCGGCGAGTTTCTTGTCGATCTGGCTCATTCTGAAGTCTCCGTTGTGGTTCAGGTCAGAAGGTCGGCGGGTTTGCGCCCGGCGAAGAAGGCATCGAGATTATCGGCGGCCCGCATGCCCATCGCAATGCGCGTATCGCGGGTGGCGCTGCCGAGATGCGGCAGCAGGAACACATTGTCGAGTGCGCGGTAGCGCGGGTCGATCTTGGGCTCGTTGCGGAACACATCGAGTCCCGCGGCGGCGAGCTTGCCGGATTTGAGGCCAGCGATCAGCGCGTCGTCGTCGATGATATCGCCACGCGCCGAATTGACGATGATGGCGCCATCGGGAAGCTGCGCGATCAGCTTGTCATTGACGATCCCGCGCGTCTCGGGTGTCGAGGCGCAGTTGATCGACAGGAAATCGCAAAAGGGAAGCATGTCGTCGAGCTTGGCGTGATAGCGCGCCCCAAAAGTCAGATCGGCGGCGACCGGGCGCCGATTGTGATAATGCAGCTCCATGTCGAAGGCCTTGGCGCGCTTGGCGACCGCCTGGCCGATGCGGCCCATGCCCAATATGCCAAGCCGGCGGCCGGTGACGTCGAAGCCCAAGGGGGCCGTCGGCGACCACGAGGTCCAGCGGTCCTCGCGCACCATGCGCTCGCCCCAATAGGCGCCGCGCGCCGCCCCCAGAATCAGCAGCAGCGCGATGTCGGCGGTGGCGTCGGTGAGCACGTCGGGCGTGTTGGTGACGGCGATGTTCCTGGCCTTCGCCGCCGCAATATCGACATGCTCGTAGCCCACCGAAAAGGTGGCGACGATTTTGATCGACGAGGGCAGTTTGGCGATGATGCCGGTGGCGAAAGATTTGTCCATCGGCGTGATCAGGAGGGCATCCTTGCCTTCCGCGCCGGCAAGGATTTCCGCCTCGCTCATCGGATGGTCGTCGGCGTTCAATTGGGCGGCGAAGGCCTTTCCGAGTCGGGTTTCGACCTCCTGGGGAAGACGTCTGGTGACCAGGAGGCGCGGCAAAGCGGGGGCCATTGTTGAGTTCTACCGTTTGGCTTAAGAGGGCGGGGTTGAAGAGGATCGAATGACCGGGACTAGAAAACATCAGATCAGACGCGGCGCAAGCCTTCTCTTGACCCTCGCTGCCCTTGCGGCATTAGGCAGCAATGCCTGGGCCGGGGTGAATATCCGGGCGCATCGCGCCGTTTACGATCTGAAGCTGGAGCGATCCTCGGAAGGCTCCAATATTTCGGGCGCCGACGGACGCATGGTGATGGAGATCACCGGTTCCGCCTGCGATGGCTGGTCGACCAGCTTCCGGCGCGTCATGGAGCTCAGGCCCAATGAGGGCGAGACCCAGCTTCTCGACAACCAGGTCGCCTCCTGGGAGTCGGGCGACGGTCTCTCCCTGCAGCTCAACGACAAGCAGTTCGTCAATAACAGGCTCGAGACCGAGACCCGGCTCAAGGCCGATATGGACAGCGATGCGGCCAAGCCCGGGCGCGGCGAGATCAGCGAGCCGAAGCCGGAGGAATTCGATCTTCCCGCCGGCGTCCTGTTCCCGATGGCGCATCAGAAGCGGCTGATGGATGCGGCCGAGCGCGGCGAGACGCGCGACGTCAGCATTCTTTATGACGGCGCGTCCGGATCGAAGGTCTTCAAGGTGATCTCCTTCATCGGCAAGCGCAAGGATCCGGGCAGCGATCCCACTATCGACAAGGCGCTGAAGGACATGCCGTCCTGGCCGCTGTCGATCACCTTCTATGAATATGACAAGGACACCAAGGTCAGCGAGGAGCTGCCGAGCTATCAGGTCAACTTCCCAATCTACGAAAATGGCGTCGCCGGTCCGTTGTCCATCGACTATGGCGGCTATGTCATTTCCGGCACGCTGACCAAGCTCGAATTGCTCAATCAGCAAAAATGCGAGTGACCCTTCCAACTGTCACGTGAGCAGCGTTGCTCGTGTGGTGAGGCTTTATGAGTCCCGGCTTTCGCCTGGGCCGGGCTTACGCCGAGCGGACGCCATATGTGTTTGGCTCGCTTCCTCCTCGAAGACCAGACCGCGGTCGATGGCGTCCTTGCCGAATTTCTGGCGCAGGCGGTCGATCGCATATTCGGCCTTGGCGCGGGTGGCGGCACGCTCGTCGAGCGTCGCTTCGATCTGCGCCGGATCAATCTCGACCAGATGCGATATGCCGACGCCCAGCAGCCTGAAGGCGGTCCCCGTCGCTTCGCGCTTGAGGAGCGGCTGGGCCGCGGTGAAGATGCGGTCGGCCAGCACCGTCGCATCCTGGAAGGACGCGTTGCGGGTCCTGATCTTGAAATCCGCCGTCTTGAGCTTGAGGGTGACGGTGTGGCCGGCGAGGCGATCCTGCTTGGCGCGCCGCGAGACCTTGTCGCTCATCTGCCAGAGAATGCGCTCGAGCGCCTTGTAGTCGCTGATATCCTCATCGAAGGTTGTCTCGGCGCTGATACTTTTGGTCTCGTCTTCAGTCGAGACACTCCGCGCATCCTCGCCGCGCGACAGGTGATAGAGCCGCGCGCCCAGCGTGCCGTAGCGCCGTATCAGATCGTTTCTCTCGCGGGTCTGAAGTTGCGCGATCATGGTGATGCCGTCTTTCGCGAGCTCGGCCTGCATCGCCTTGCCGACGCCCCAGATGGCGCCGACCGGCCGCGCCGCCAGGAAGGACAGCGTCTCCGCCTTGCCGATGACCGAGAGGCCGCGCGGCTTGTCGAGATCGGAGGCCATCTTGGCCAGGAACTTGTTATGCGACAGACCGACCGACACCGTGATGCCGATCTCCTTCTCGATGCGTTGCGCCAGATGGCCAAGCGACAGGGCGGCGCTGCGGCCATGCAGGCGCTCGGTGCCTTTGAGATCGAGAAAGGCTTCATCGATCGAGAGCGGCTGAACGAGGGGCGTGAGATCGAGCATGAGCGCGCGTACCTCGCGCCCGACCGCGGCATATTTTGCCATATTGGGGCTGATCACCACCGCTTCCGGACAGAGCTTGCGCGCGGTGAACATCGGCATCGCCGAACGCACGCCGCGGATACGCGCGATATAGCAGGCGGTGGACACGACGCCGCGATGCTGGCCGCCGACGATCACCGGCTTGTCGCGCAAACTCGGATCGTCGCGTTTCTCGATCGCGGCATAGAAGGCGTCGCAGTCGAGATGCGCGGTGGTGAGCTGATGCAGTTCCGGATGACGGATGAGACGCGGCGAGCGACAAGAGGCGCAGCGGCGATCATTGTCGCCCGCCGGCGCGAAACAATCCCGGCAAAAGCCCGAAGCGCCCACATCCTGTCCCATGCCGCCATTCTAGCCGTCATCATCACGTTGCGCAGCCGTCTTAAATAGGGTTCACTGGCCTTGGGACGGAGCGCATCAAGAGAAATGAGGGGCTCATGTATAAACTCTACAATGTGAAAAGATGCGGCTCGCTCTCGGCCCATCTCGTCCTCGAAGAGCTCGGCGTTCCTTACCAGAATATCTGGCTGACCATGGAGCAGGTGCGGGCCCCGGAATTCCGCGAGATCAGTCCCTTGAACATGGTGCCCGCCTTGGGGTTGCCCGATGGCCGCGCCATCACGGAATCGGCCGCCATCGTCGCCTTTCTCACCGATGCGCATCCGGAAGCCGGCCTGGCGCCGCCGACCGGCAGCGATGATCACGCCGTCTATCTGTCGAGCCTCGTCTTCATGGCCAACAATATCTATCCGGCCATCGATCTCGCTTTCGATGCGCGCAGATTGGCCGACAGCGAGGAGCAGAACTCTGCCATCCGCCGCAAGTCGCTGCAGAAAAGCCTCGAGCTGTTCGCGATGATGGAAGCGCGGCTGGCCGAGGACGGCCCCTTCGTCGTCGGCGAGCGCTACTCCGCCGCCGACATCTATCTGTTCATGCTGACGATCTGGGGACATCCATCGGAGCAGGCGGTGCTCGAACGCTTCCCGCATATCGCGCGGGTGGCGGCCCATGTCAGGGCGCGGCCGCGTCTCAAGGCGGCGCTCGACACGCATGGCGCGCTCGAAATTCAGACCGCCGAGGCGGCCTGAGAAACCGGATCAGGCGCCGGCCCGGCCGGCGAGCGCCTCGGCCGCCAGCGCCGGCACGCGCGGGTCCAATTCCTGCTCGGCGGTGAAGGTCAGCAGCAGCGATTCGTCCTGCAACAGGTGATTGAGAAGTCCGGCGAGGAAATCCGGATTCTCGGCGACGGTCCCGATATCGGCCACTTCGACGCCGGAGAGGGTCAGGAAACGGCTGAGCCTTTCGGGCTCGCTCGCCAGAAAGCCCAATGCCTTCAGGGCGATGACCTCGGCCTCCGCGCGATTTATCCGAGGTGTCTTCACGGAATTATATATCCGAAATTAATCAATGATTTACCATGATATAGAGTGTCATAGTGGTTAAGTTGTTAGTTACCGTGTTCGGTGAGAATTCCCTATAGAAGAAACGGCAATAATTCTCAAAACGAAACAGGGATATCGGGGGAGGCTGGAATTTTCCGGCTAAGCCATGCCAACTCCGAAGGGGCGCGAGCCGTGCTAGAAATACCGGGAAAACGAGTAGGAACCGAGCAGATGCTCGCAACAAATCCGGCGCAGGCCAAGACCGTTTTGATCGTCGAGGACAATGAGCTCAATATGAAGCTCTTCAATGACCTCCTCGAGGCGCATGGCTATCGTGTACTGCAGACGCGCGACGGGCTTTCGGCACTGGAGATCGCACGCCAGCATATGCCCGACCTCATCATCATGGATATTCAGCTGCCGGAGGTTTCCGGCATCGAAGTCACCAAATGGCTCAAGGAGGACGACGAGCTGCGCCGGATCCCGGTCATCGCCGTCACCGCTTTCGCCATGAAGGGCGACGAGGAAAAGATCCGGGAAGGGGGCTGCGAGGCCTATATCTCCAAACCCATTTCCGTTATGAGCTTCCTCAAAACGGTGGACAGCTTCCTCAAGGGACCGCAATGACCGCCAGGGTTCTGGTTGTCGACGACATTCTCGCCAATGTGCGCCTGCTGGAAGCCAAGCTTTCAGCGGAGTATTTCGACGTCGTGACCGCCATGAACGGCGCCGACGCGCTCGATTCCGTGCAGCGGACGAAGCCCGATATCGTGCTGCTCGACGTGATGATGCCCGGCATCGACGGCATCGAAGTGTGCCGGCAGATCAAAAGCGATGCGCAGACCCATCACATCCCGGTGGTGATGGTCACCGCCCTCGACCAGCCGGAAGACCGCGTGAAGGGCCTCGAAGCCGGCGCCGACGACTTCCTGACCAAGCCGGTGAACGACCTGGCACTGTTCTGCCGGGTGAAGAGCCTCGTCCGGCTCAAGATGCTCACCGACGAATTGCGCGCCCGCTCGCCCAATGGCGAGACGGTGAAGATGCTCGGCCGCAGCGAGGGCATCGACAATTCCAAGCCGGGCAAGGTCCTGGTCATCGACAACCGCGCCAACACCGCCGAGCGCACCCGCGCGGCCCTCGTGCCGCATCACGAAGTCACCATCATCGACGATCCGCTGACGGCGGTCATGCACGCGGCCGAGACCCGCTACGAGCTGATCATCATCAATCTCGACATGGACAGTGTCGACGGCCTGCGCCTGTGCTCGCAGCTCAAATCGCTGGAGCGCACCCGCCAGACCCCCATTCTCATCGTGGTGGCGCCCGACGATCATCAGCGCCTCCTGCGCGCTCTCGATATGGGCGTGAACGACTATCTGATCCGTCCGATCGACAAGCAGGAGCTGCTGGCGCGCGCCAACACGCAGATCCGACGATGCCGCTACACCGATCAACTGCGCTCGCATGTGCAGGCGACGATGGAGATGGCGGTCACCGATCCGCTGACCGGCCTCTATAATCGCCGTTACATGGAAAGCCAGACCAACGCGCTCGTCGAGCACGCGATCAACCGCGGCAAGGCGTTGTCGATCCTGGCGCTCGACGTCGATCACTTCAAGGCGGTGAATGACGAGCATGGCCATGCGGTGGGCGACCGCGTCCTGCAGGAACTCGCCTCACGCCTCAAGCAGGCGATCCGCAATATCGACATGGTCTGCCGCATCGGCGGCGAGGAATTCGTGATCGTGCTGCCCAATACCAGCACCGATGTCGCCACTAAGATCGCTGACCGCATGCGCCGCAGCGTGTCGGGCACGCCGTTCAATGTCGGCTCACCCGCGGGTCCCTTGACGGTGACTGTCTCGATCGGCGTCGCCGCGGTCGAAAGCGCGTCGGACACGATGGAAAATATCATGAAGCGCGCCGATGAGGCGCTCTACAGCGCCAAACGCGCCGGCCGCAACCGGGTCAACTCGACCGCCGCGTGAGCGTCGATCAGTTGAGCTTGTAGCTGATACCTATCCGGCCGACCCAGATATCCTGCTTGACCTCGAATTCGTCGGTCTCGTTCTCGTCCGAGACCGTGCGGTCCTTGGAGCCGAGATCGTAATAGAAGCCTTCCAGGCGGACCAGCCAGTCGTCGGTCCAGGCATGCTCGATGCCGGCGCCGACCACCCAGCCGAAATTGAGATTGACGGATTTCGAGGGCATGTTGAAGGTTTCGCTGCCGCCGTCGTTCCACGTATGCTTGGTGTCGGCGAAGGCGGCGCCGCCGGTCACATAGAACAAGGTGCGGTCTTCGGCATAGCCGAGGCGGGCACGCAGCGATCCGAGGAGATTGATGTCGGACGTGATGTCGAGACCTTCGGCACCGTCAAGATTTTCATGCTGGCGCGAGTCGAACCAGGCGAGATCGGCCTCGGCGCCGAAGACGAGCTTGTCCTTCTGAAAATTGACGCCGACAAGACCGCCCAGAACAGCCGTGGTCTCGCTCAGGGTTTCATCGATATCTACGGGATCCGCCTCGATATCGTCATCGGTACCCTCCCAATCGGAGGAGGTGTGCCCGATACCGGCAAACACACCGGCATAGACCCCGTTCCAATCATAGGTGGGTTCGACAAAATCAGCCGCCGATGCAGGTGTTACGACCGCGAGGGCCGTTCCGACCGTGGCGATAAAAGTGAGTTTCCGCATCCCGAGCCCCAAATAGATTCCCAACCGTTCAGTGTGGACGGTAACAGATGCCGGCCGTCACGTCCTCCCGGCATTTGACGGGGGCGTCAGAATATCGGCCGCTATTGCACATCGGCCACACTAGATCAAAACCGGAACATGACTCCATACACTTTAAGGGGTCAGTTTCTTCCGCCGCTCGAGCTCGGCCGTGCTCGGTTCGTTTACGACGAAGGAGCCGACCTTTACGGCGCCCGCTTGTTCATAAGTGGCGATGATCACACCACTTGGCGATATCGTTGATTTCGTCACCGCGAAGGCGCCGGGCAGGGTGCCGGAACCGAACAGGCGCTTTCCCTTGCCGAGCAGCACGGGGTAGATCAGCAGTTGCAGCGCGTCGATAAGATCATGCGCGAGCAGGGTCTGGATGAGGTTGCTGCTGCCCTGGATCAGGAGATCCGGGCCGTCCCCGGCCTTGAGCTTGCGTAGCGCAGCGACGACGTCGCCG
This sequence comes from Taklimakanibacter albus, assembly GCF_016595235.1. GTDB lineage: Bacteria > Pseudomonadota > Alphaproteobacteria > Rhizobiales > Aestuariivirgaceae > Taklimakanibacter > Taklimakanibacter albus. Next base: position 1,150,877 of record NZ_JAENHL010000006.1, read on the forward strand.
CCAAGCGACGCGCTGTTCACCCAGGCGAGCGGCCCGGACTGGCGGGTGGCGACATGCTTGATGGCGCCATTGAACAGGCGCGCGATCCCGGCCTGCAGCTCGCCGTAACCCGGCGCTTTCGGATCGGTTGGAATATAGGGCCAATAGGCGGCGAAAATGTCATAGGTCTTGCGGCCGAGGACGAGGTCGAAGGGTTTGGAAAAGGTCTCGTCGATGACGGCGGCGATGCCATCGTCCCAATAGGGTTCCGTCCAGCCGCCGAATTTGAAGCCGCCGGTCGGATCCTCCTCGGGCCCGCCGGGCGCCTGCATGATGCCGTCCAGGCTGACAAAGGTTGAAACTACGAGCCTACGCATGGGGTTCTCCATCTGGTTTGCCCGAACAGGGGCGTTCACATGGAGACGACGAATGGAAACCCGCGAAATCGACAAAGCTTGGTGTTTTGTCACCGCCGGGGCGCGTCACTGCGTCATCTCAGGAATTTACTACTATAGTTGAGTATCCCTTTTTGAGATTCCGGTGCAGGAATGAAGGGATAGTCAATGGATGCCAAACATTTGCCTGAATGACGATAGACCTACGGCCATTGAACTCCCTGTTGCGGTAGCGCACATGGGAGGTGAGGATTCCGGCTGAGCCCGTTAACGAAATTGCCGTTTTGCACAAACTGCAACCGTGCTAGGCTCGGATTCCCTTGGCTGTGACCTAATAAGAAGGGGACAATATTTCATATGGCACAGGAAAAACCACAAAATCTGCAGGACACTTTTCTCAATCACGTCCGCAAGCAGAAGATCCCGGTGACGGTATTTCTCGTTAATGGGGTGAAATTGCAGGGTATTATCACGTGGTTCGATAATTTCTGCGTATTATTGCGTCGGGACGGACTGTCCCAGCTCGTCTATAAGCATGCGATCTCCACGATCATGCCGGGCGGGCCGATCAGCCTGTTCGACGAGGAAGGCAAGGACGGGTGAAGTCCACCAAAGCCAAGCATTCTTCCGGGCACGAAGTACGTTTCCAGATCGAAGGGCCTGAGGCCACCCGCGCCATTGTCGTTCATGTCGAACGCAAGGGCAGGGCGGCATCGGTCGCGACCGATCGGGACGCGGCCTCGCGTCTGGAGGAGGCTGTGGGCCTGGCGCTCGCCATCGATCTTGAAATTGCGGGACAGCTTGTCGTGCTTCTGGCCGAACCGCGGCCGGCCACTCTCATGGGGTCGGGCAAGGTCGATGAGATCGCCCTTCTGGTCAAAGAGACCGAATCCGATCTCGTCATCGTCAATGGGACGCTGAGCCCGATCCAGCAGCGCAACCTGGAAAAGGCCTGGGGCGCCAAGGTGCTCGACCGCACCGGCCTGATTCTCGAGATCTTCGGCCGGCGTGCCCGCACCCGCGAAGGCCTTTTGCAGGTCGAGCTCGCGCATCTGCGCTATCAGAAGAGCCGGCTGGTCCGCTCCTGGACCCACTTGGAACGCCAGCGCGGCGGCTTCGGCTTCCTGGGCGGCCCCGGCGAAACCCAGCTCGAAGCCGACCGGCGCCTGATCCAGGAGCGCATCGCGCGGCTCGAAAAGCAGCTCGAATCCGTCGTGAAGACGCGTGGGCTGCATCGCTCCGGTAGGGCCCGGGTGCCTTATCCGGTCGTGGCGCTCGTCGGCTATACCAATGCCGGCAAATCGACCCTCTTCAATGCGCTCACCAATGCCGGCGTCCTCGCCAAGGACCTGCTGTTCGCCACGCTCGATCCCGCCATGCGCGCGATTTCGCTGCCGCACGGCCGCAAGGCGGTGCTCTCCGACACGGTCGGCTTCATTTCCGATCTGCCGACGCCGCTCATCGCCGCCTTCCGCGCCACGCTGGAGGAGGTGATCGAGGCCGCTGTGATCCTGCATGTGCGCGATATCAGCCATGCTGAGAGCGAGGCGCAGGCCGCCGACGTCTCCGCCATCCTGACCGAGCTCGGTATCGCCGAGACCCGCCGCGACCACATCATCGAAGTGTGGAACAAGGCCGATCTTCTGCCCGAGGACATCGCCGCCATGCGCCGTGTCCAGGCGCAGCGCCAGCAGAATTGCATCGTCGTGTCGGCGCTCACCGGTGAGGGATTGACCGAATTGCGCGCCATGGTCGAGGCCAGGCTCGGCAAGGATCTCGCCATCTATGAAGCCGTGCTCGACGCGGCCGACGGCCAGGGCCAGGCTTGGTTCTACGACAAGGGTGAGGTTCTGGGCCGTACGCTCATGGAGGACGGCCGCGTCGTCCTTACCGTTCGTCTGGGTACGGACAAAGCCGAGATCGCCGCCAACCGGTTCAAATACCGCTTGCGCAATACGAACCTGCTCGATCACGCGGCCGAGTGATCCTTCTCCCTTTCGAGCCGCTTGGCGTCGTCCCATAACGCATCCATCTCGGCGAGCGTCGACTGCTTGGGCGAAGAGCCGCGCTTGCCGAGCTCGTCTTCGATATGGCGGAAGCGGCGGGTGAATTTGTCGTTCGCGGCACGCAAGGCGGCTTCCGGATCGATGTCGAGATGGCGGCCGAGATTGGCCATGGCGAAGAGCAGATCGCCATATTCGGCCGCCTGCTTGTCAGGCGCCGTCTCCTGCTTGAGCTCGGCGATCTCCTCGTTCATCTTGTCATAGACGAAATCGACCGACGGCCAGTCGAAGCCGACCTTGGCCGCCTTGGCCTGCAGCTTCACGGCGCGCGTCATGCCGGGGAGCCCCACCGTCACGCCGTCGAGCAGCCCCGCCGCCTTTTCACCAGGTTTCTTCTCGCGCGCCTTCATCTCTTCCCAGAAACCCTTGGCGAGCTTCGCCGAGCGCGCCTTCTCGTCGCCGAAGACATGCGGATGGCGTCGGATCATCTTCCGGCAGATGGCCTCGACCACATCGTCGAAGCTGAAGCTCTCTTCTTCGGACGCCAATTGGGCGTGATAAACGACCTGCAGCAGGAGATCGCCGAGCTCCTCGCAGAGATCGCTCTTGTTGCCGCGCGTGATGGCATCGGCGACCTCATAGGCCTCCTCGATCGTATAGGGGGCGATGGTCGAGAAATCCTGCTCGAGGTCCCATGGGCAGCCGGTGACCGGTGTGCGTAGCGCCTTCATGATGGCGCGGAGCGTGTCGAGCTGGCGGGGATCGAGATCGGCGGGATTGGTCATGCGGAAACTGCTTTGCTGGGCGAGGGGAGGTCGCCCGCAAATTAGGAATGTCCCGCTCCATGCTCAAGCGGTTTCTCAGCCCCCCACTGCCTGCTATAGCGCCTCCATCCATGCGGGTTCCTTTTTGCTGATGTCAGAACTGTTCGCGCTCGGAGCGGCCTTGTGTATCGCGGTCAGCGGCATGCTGATCGGCGAGCTGAAAGGCCGCGTCGATGTCTTCCGCCTGGCGCGCTGGCAGATGCTGGCGGCACTCGCCATGACGGGCGCCGTCTCGCTCGCTCTAGGGGGCTGGCGAACCCTCGGTCAGGAACAGATCGGCCTGCTGGCGGCGTCCAGCCTGTTCGGCATCGTCATCGCCAGCACGACCTATTTCGCCGCCATCTACAAAGCGGGGCCCCGTAACACGGCGCTGCTGTTCTCGCTGACCTCGCCCTTCGCGCTGGCATTGGGTTATGTCTTTCTCGGTGAGACGATCTCGCGGCAACAAGGCCTTGGCGTCGTTCTGGTCCTGGCCGGCATCGTCCTGGCGATCGGGGTGCCCGGACGCGGGACGGCGCGCCTGCCGCAGGCCAGCACGCCCTGGGCCGGCATCGTCCTCGGTGTGGTGACCGCCCTGGGGCAGGCGCTGGGCAGCTTGCTGGCGCGCCCGGCCATGGCCGCGGGCGTCGAGCCCTTCACCGCCATGGCGGTGCGATCCGGCCTCGCCGCGCTCGTCTTCATCGTCATTGCCGTTCTGCCGATCGCGGCGATCAACCGGCCTTATCAGTTCTCCACTCGGGATCTCGGTTTCGGAATAGGCGCGGCGTTTTTCGGCACCTGCCTCGGCATGTCGCTGCTGATGGCGGCACTCGCCCAGGGCCATGTCGGCATCGTCTCGACCCTTTCCTCGATGACGCCCGTCGTGATCCTGCCCATGGTCTGGTGGCGCACGGGCGCGGCACCGCCGGTCAGCGCCTGGATCGGCGCCATGCTGGCTGTCACCGGAACCGGTTTGATCAGCCTGTCGTAACGTGCGCCGCGATCCTCTCGGCCGCCTCTTCTGGCGTCAGCGCCGAAGTATCGATGGTGATGGCGGGCGCCGGCATATGTGCCATCGCGGAGGCAAAGACATCCTTCAGCTGATGCAGCAATTCAAGCGAACGCAGCTTGCCGAATTGCGCGCGTTCCGGCGTATCGATCCGGCGCGCCTGCTCGGCCTCAGGCACGGTGAGCGCCACGAAAATCACCTCTCCGCCCAGAGCTTCGATCTCGGCGCGCACACGGTCCGGAAAATCCGCAGCGACCGTCGCCTCGGGCGCGAAGGTGAAGATCAGCGAACGGTTGGCGCTGGCCGCCGCCCGCATGACATCGAGCCACATGCTTTCGCGCAGGCGCACGAATTCCGACGAACCGAAGGGAAAGACCGCGCCCACGGCGTCGACGATCAGATGATTATGGAAGATCGCGAGGCCGGTGCGCTGGGCGAGCGCACGCGCAACAGTGAGTTTTCCGGAAGCCGGCTGGCCGTAGATGAAAATGAGTCGCATGACGCGACAATAACGGTGCATCCACAGGTGTGCCACTGTCGATTGTCATTTGCCCTTAAGCAACACCGGCAGCACCATGCCCGCCGTCATGATCAGCATGGCGATGAACTGCAGCAGGCTCGGCACCTCGCCGAGCACGAGCATGCCGGTGAAGGCCGTCGCAACCGGCACGCAGGGCAGGAACAGCGAGGCGATCTGCGGCCCGAGCTGCCTGACCGCGTAAGTATAAAGGAAGATCGCCGCGGCGCCGGCGAGCAGTCCCTGGATGATGAGCTGAGCGACGATCTCCGTCGCGGATGCCGCGGCCAGCCCGCTCGGCGCGAAGAGATGCAGCAGCGGCAAAGGCAGGCAGGAGAGAAGCGAGATCGCCGCCGTGGCAGTGACGGATTCGACGTTCCAATGGCGCACCAGAATCGCATAGGCCGCAAACATGATCCCGGAGCCTATGAAAAGCAGATCGCCGAACAACACGCCGGATATCCCCGAGATCGAGGGCAGGATGAACAGGAGGAGGCCGGCAATGATCAGCACGATGCCGGCCAGGCGCCGCGAGGTGATCGTCTCGCTGAAGGCGAGGCGCGCCAGGAGGAAGGAAAAGAACACGATCGACGCCGGACAGAGTGCCGCCGCATGGGTGGCGGGCGCATAGGTCAGGCCCCAATTGATGATGATCGGGTAAGGAAGCCCGACGAGACAGGCGAGGGCCAGAGCGCGGCGCCAGCCGAGCGCCCTCAGTTTGGCCGAACCCGTCAACCAGACAATGGGGATGAAGGCCAGGCCGGCGCCGGCAAAACGCAGGCTGGCGATGTCGACGGCCGTCAAGTCGGCGCGCAGGCTGAATCGGGCGGCGACGAACTGCACGGCGGTGATGGCGATCATGGTGAAGCCGGCCAGGAAGGCCAGGCGGATGTTGGGTCGCTGGGCGGCGTGACTCGGCTGCATGGATGGCAGGCTATTGCCGCCAACGGTGAGACGAAATACAGTATTTTGCATAGAGCTGCGTGAATATCACGCAAAATGCCGGACATTATTGCGGGTTTCACAATGGCCGATCTCGACACCATAGACCGCAATCTCCTGCGCCTGCTGCAGGAAGACGGACGCCGCACGACGCTCGATCTCGCCCAGCGTGTCGGCCTCTCGCCGACCGGCACAAGCCAGCGGGTGAAGCGGCTGTTCCGGGACGGCTTCATCACCGCGGTGAGAGCCGTGCTCGATCCGCGTAAGATCGGTCGCGGGACCATGGTCTTCATCCAGGTCCGTCTCGACCAGACCACCCCGCATGTCTTCGACAAATTCGCTGAAGCCGTCGCCAACGCTCCCGAAGTCCTCGAATGCCACATGGTGGTCGGCGGCTTCGATTATCTGGTCAAAGCCCGGATCGCCGACATGTCGGTCTTCCAGGAGTTCCTGCAGCGCGTTATTCTTCCCTTGCCAGGTGTCAGGGAAACCCACACCTACACATCCGTGGCCGACGTCAAGCCCGACGCGCTGCTGCTGATCTGATTTCCGGGGTCAAGATGCAGGATGAAATCGCGGCGCTGATGAGAGCGGCAGGTGTGCCGGGCTTCGCGATGTTCATCTTGCGCGAGCGCAGAGAGGAAATAATCGCCTCAGGCGTAACGAGCCGAGCGAGCGCGGATCCCGTCACATCCGAGACGGTGTTCCAGGCGGCCTCGCTCAGCAAGCCGGTGGTCGCTCATGCCGCGCTCCAGCTGGCCGGCAGCGGTGTGCTGGATCTCGACCGGCCGCTCGCGCAGATCATCGCTCCGCTCATTCCCGACGATCCGCGGGCCGCCCTGATCACCGCGCGCCACGTGTTGTCGCATCGCACCGGCCTGCCCAACTGGCGGCGCGAGGAATATCCGTTGCGCAGCTATTTTCCGCCCGGTTCCCGCTTCAGCTATTCGGGCGAGGGGTTCGTCTATCTGCAGCACGCCCTCGAGCGGATCACACAGGAACCGCTCGATGCGCTCATCAGGCGGCTCGTCTTCGATCCTCTCGGCATGCGGCAATCGAGCTTCGTCTGGCGCCCTGATTTTGCGAGCCGCGTGGCCGACGCGCATGATGCGGAGACGGTCTTGGACCGGTTCATGCCCCGGAAAGCGAATGCCGCCTATTCGCTCCTCACGACCGCGCCGGACTACGGACGCTTTCTCGCCGCCAGTCTCGACGGCAGCTTGTTGACGGAAGCGATGGCGCGGCAATGGATGATGCCGGAGAGTCATGTTCCGCTGAGGCGCACGGAGGCTTTGGAGAGCGAGGAGCCCGAGCTCGAGGACGGCGTGGCCTGGGGGCTCGGCTGGGGGCTTGAGCCGCAAGCCGGCAGCTTCTTCCATTGGGGCGCCAACTCTGGGAGCAGGGCCTTTGCCATGGGAATGCCGGCGCGACGAAGCGCGCTCGTCATGTTCGCCAATGAGGAGAATGGATTGCGCCTCGTCCCGCCCATCATCCAATCCGTCCTGCCGGCCAGACATCCGTCGCTGTCCTGGCTGGAGCTCACATCTGTTGCAGGGAGTGCGTGAAACATGGATCCGGTCAGTCTGCGTCCGGCGCGTCCAGGGGACGGCGAGGCTCTGTTCGATATCACACGGCGCTCCGTCGAGGCGCTCGCCAAGCACCATTATACACCGGAGCAGATCGCCGGCTGGATGGGCGACCGCACGCCGGCATATTATGAAGATCTCATCGCCAAGGGCGAGGTCGTCGTCGCCCTGTTCAAGGGCACGGTCATGGGTTTCGTCGACTCTGAGCCGGGTGAGGTGACGCGTCTGTTTCTCTTGCCCGGCGTCGCGGGCTCGGGCCTGGGCGCCCGACTCCTCACCATCGGCATCGAGAATGCCCGCAAGGGTCACACCGGGCCGATCAAGGTGGAATCGACCGTCAATGCCGAGGGTTTCTACCGCCGCCACGGCTTCCGCACGATCGAGCGTGGCTATTTCTCACATGGTCTGGGCGGCGATCCGCTCGAAATCGTTCATATGGAATTGAGTCCCTAGTTCTATGACCACCGGCATCCATCACGTTACACTTATCACCCGCAAAGTGCAGGCCAATGTCGATTTTTATGTCGGCTTCTTGGGGTTGCGGCTTGTCAAACGCACGGGCGGCTATGAAGACGCGACCCAGCTCCATCTGTTCTATGGCGACCGCTCGGCTTCGCCCGGCTCGCTCATCACTTTCCTCGTCTGGGAAGACGGCGCGCAGGGCAGGGCGGGACACGGTCAGGTCGGTGAGATCGCGCTGGCGATCGATCCCATGAGTCTCGGTTTCTGGCTCGAACGCGCCTTGCGCTTCCAGTTGAAAGCGGAAGGGCCTGTCACCGAATTCGGCGAAACCGTGCTGCGCCTGCGTGATCCCGACGGCATCGTGGTGAAGCTGGTGGGCAGCAGCTTGCCGGCGAACGATCCCTGGCAGGCGCCGGACATTCCCGCCGAACATGCGATCCGCCGGATCAGGGGCGTCACCATTCTCTCCGAGATGCCCGAAGAGACATCGGCTTTCCTCGCCCGCCATTTCGGCTTGCATCAGAGCGCGCGCGAGGGCGCGGTGACGCGTCTCGTGACCGAGGCCGGCGATGTCATCGACATCCGCGACGCGCATGGCTTCTGGCCGGGCATACCGGGGACTGGCGTCGCTGATCACGTGGCGCTCCGCAGCCCCGACATGGCAAGCCTGCGCCAGGTGGAGCAGGGCCTTGCGCGGCTCAATTCGAGCCCGACCAATGTGCATGACCGCAACTATTTCACATCGCTCTATGTGCGCGAGCCGGCCGGCACGTTGCTCGAGCTGGCGACCGACGGACCGGGCTTCACCATCGACGAGCCGGTCGAGAGCTTGGGTGACCGGCTCTTCGTACCGCCCCAGGACCAGGAACGCGCCTTCGACATCAAAACCATCTTGCCACAATTCTCATTGCCGGGAGATCCGCGCGTGATCTATCGCGACCTCAATTTCGTTCACCGCTTCAGCACGCCCGAGACGACCGATGGCAGCACCATCGTGCTGCTGCACGGCACCGGCGGCAATGAGAGCGATCTGATGCCGCTGGCGCGCCGCATCGCGCCCGAAGCCGCTTTGCTCGGGGTGCGCGGCCGCAGCACGGAAGAAGGCATCTTGCGCTGGTTCCGCCGCCTCTCGGCCACCTCCTTCGATCAGGCCGACATCCGCTTCGAGGCCGAGGCCTTCGCCGATTTCATCGGGGAAGCGGTCAAGGCCTATGGCCTGACGCCTGAGAAGATGACCTTCCTCGGCTATTCCAATGGCGCCAATCTCCTGGGCGCGGTGATGCTGCTCCATCCGGGCCAGGTGACGCGCGCGATCCTGCTGCGCCCAGTGATGGTGCTGGACAAGGCGCCCGATGCCGATCTCAAAGGAAGCCGGGTGCTGATGGTCTCAGGCGCGAGCGACCCTTATCGCAGCCTGGCACCGGAGCTGGAGGCGGCGCTGCGCGAAGGCGGCGCCGATCTCGACGCACATGTGATCGCGGCCGGCCACGAGCTGACCGAGCACGACCTCCAGTTCGCCGCCGCGTGGCTCAGGTGACATAGGCGTCGTCCTGGCGCATCATGCGGGACTGCAACACTGCGAGAGGGAACACCCATGGCCAAAGTGACGGGGATCGGCGGTCTGTTCTTCCGGGCGCGCGATCCGGCGGCGCTCGCCGCCTGGTATGAAACGCATCTGGGCATCGGCAATATCCAGACCAATGTCTGGCGCCAGGAGGCCGGCACCACCATCTTCGGGCCCTTTGCCGCCGACACGGACTATTTCGGCCGGCCGGAACAGCAATGGATGGTCAATTTTCGCGTCGATGATCTCGATGCCATGATGGCGAAGCTCAAGGCCGCCGGTATCGCCATCGAAACACGCGCCGAATGGGATTCCGAAGTCGGGCGCTTCTGCCGCATCCATGACCCCGAAGGCAATCCGGTCGAGCTCTGGGAGCCTGCCGGTCCGGCAAAATAGGATCTGAACATCAACGGCTGATCGTCTGGTGCCGCGGCAGGATCGCAGAGCCGAGGGTGTAGCTGGACCGACACGGACACGTCATGTCGGCGTGTTCCAATTGCCGGTCGGGTTCGCCATTGCGAGACGGGCGGTTGGCCTCCTTTCGCACCGAGCCTGCTGTGCGCGCTTGTTGCAGGACGGTATTCTCAGCAACCACCTCTATTCCTCATCAATATGTAGCGAAAGCGCAACACATGCAGGTGAATCGTACGTTGCCAATAGAAAACAGCTGGCCTGGAGGTAGCGGCGTCGGCTAGTTCTAACCCAAGGTAGATTCTGGGGAGGGTCGGATGGCGCGTCGCAATGGGCTTACTCGGAGCAGCCATGCCCGGCTCACCCTATTGTCCTGCACGGCACTCGTCTCGACGGCGCTGTTCGGCGGTGCGGCAACTGCCCTGACGGTCGACAACACCACTCCCTGCGTGCTCTCGCCTGTAGATTGCATTCCCATCAACATTTCAGGGGATTTCATCGATCTCTCGAATACGGCGGATCTCAGCACCATCGGGATCGCCAGCGGTATCGTGACCAGCACAGATGGCGCCGGCAAATTCATCCTGATCGATAACAGCGGCAATATCACATCCAGCGCCAGCGGAATTCTGGCTGCGACCTCCGGCACGACCGCGCTGCCGGCTGGCAATGGCGGTAATGGCGCCGGCAATGTCGGGACACCCGGCACTCCCGGGATAAATGGCGATGACCCTGAAGAAGTAGGCGGCAACGGCACGGCGGGCGGCAATGCCACCGGCGGCCTAGGCGGCTCGGGCGACGGGGCATCTGGCGGCGATGCCGGAGACATCACCATCAACAATACCGGGACGATCGCGACCGGTCCGGGCGGGTTCTTTACCGCCGGCATAGGTGCGACCTCGGAAGGCGCCGCGCGCCAAGGCGGGAACGGTGGCCTGGGCGGTGCCGGTGGCGGGGGCAATGGCGGCAATGGTGGGATGGGCGCCTCCAACATTCTCAGCACGGCTGGCGGCGCCGGCGGGACGGGTGGCTTGGGCGGCACGGGCACAGGCGGCGCCGGAGGTGCCGGCGGCAGCGGAACCGGCGGCGCGAGCGGGAACATCACCATCACCAACAACCGCGCCATTGATGCGCAGGGTCTTGGCGGCAACGCGATCGGTGCAGTGGCCCTTGGCGCAAAGGGCCTCGGCGGCAACGCGAATAATGGCGGCGCGGGCACAGGCGGCGGCGGCGGCGAGGGTGGCGATGGCGGCCATGCCGGTATCGGCGAGTTCTTGAATGGCGGCGCGGGCGGTGCGGCCGGCGCTGCCGGCGACGGGATCGGTGGCCAGGGCGGTGACGGCGGCATGGCGACCGGCGGATCCGCCGGCGCGATCCGGGTCGAAAACTCCGGTGCCCTCACAGCGTCGGCGAACAGCGGCAGCGCTATTGCGGTTCGCGCTGCTGGCGGCGATGCCTCGGATTTCGTCTTTTTCCCCATACCTTCGCAGATAGGCGGAGGAATCGGCGGCGCCGGTGGAGCAGCCATTGGCGGAACCGGACTGAGCGGTGGCGACGGCGGAAACGGAGGGCTCGGGCTCAATACCGGCAGTGGCGGCCAAGGCGGCGCGGGCGGGGCCGGAGGTGATGCTGTTGGCGGCGCGGCCGGCCGCGGCGGGGCCGCCGTCGGCGGCTCGACCGGGGCGATCACGATCGACAACAGTGGCGCGATCACCACCAATGGCGGAATGCTTGCCGCCGCGAACGGCATCATTGCCGGCGTGACGGCAGGCGCCGCGACGGGTGGCGCCGGCAGTGGCGGCGGCCAGGCCAATGGCGGCCAGGGCGGCTCCGGCGGTAGCGCCGGAGCGGGCGCCGATACGCTGAGCGGCACGGGCGGCAATAGCGGCGTTGCCGGCGCGGGCGGTGCCGGCGGGTCGGCAACTGGGGGCGCCGCTGGACAAGGCGGCGACGCGACCGGCGGATCCACCGGTGCGATCACCGTGAACAACAGCGGCGATATCACCACGACTGGACTCTCATTCTTCCCCGGTGGGAATTTCACGACGGCCATTGTCGTTTCGGCGACGAGCGGTGGCGCCTCAAGCGGCGCCGGCGGATCCGGCGGCTTCGCCTTTGGCGGCGAAGGTGGCCCGGGGGGCGGAAGCATCACAGGCGTCACAGGCGGTGATGGATCCATCGGCGGTTTGGGCAGTACCGGCGGCACCGGCGGCGCCGGAGGCTCGGCCCTTGGCGGCATCGGCGGCGATGCCGGCACCGCGACTGCCGGAACGGTCGGCCAGATCACCGTCAGCAACAGCGCGATCATTACTTCTACCAGCAACGGCATCACCCTCGCGGTTTTGGGCGGCACGGCTCTGGGCGGCGGCGGTGGAACTGGCGGCGAGGGCCAAGGCGGCGCCGGCGGCACGGGTGGCTTTGGCGGCACCGGCGGTGCGTCCAGCTTCGGCAATGGCGGCCAGGGCGGCAACAGCGGCGATGGCGGCCAGGGCGGTGACGGTGCGGGCGGCACGGGCGGCGGTGGCGGAAATGCAACGGGCGGAAGCGTCGTTGGCGTCATGGTTGCCAATGACGGCCACATTAATGTGAGCGGACTCGGCACATCGGCGATCAATCTGAGCGTGTTTGGTGGTAACGGCACCGCCGGCCGGGGCGCCGATGGCGGTCGCGGCGCCGGCGCCGCCGGCGGCGGCGGGCAGGATGCGGGCTTTGGCGGAGCGGGATTGGCGGCTGGCGGAGCTGGCGGCACCGGTGGTGCCGGAGGCAATGGCGGCAGCGGCACCGGCGGCGCGGGCGGCGCCAGCGGCGACGGCATCGGCGGCTCGGTCGGTTCCATTCAGGTCACGAACACCGCAGACATCACGATATCGCCGACAAGTACTTACGGCATTGTCGTCGCGGTAGCGGCCGGCGTGGGCAGCGGCGCCGCAGGCGGCAACGGCGGCGATGGAACAGCCGGCATGGGCAATATGGGTGCCGGCGGCGGCGGCGGCGGCAGCAGCGGCTTCAGCAGCAGTGGCAGGGCAGGTGGCGACGGAGGTGTCGGCGGCAGCGCCACCGGCGGTGCCGGCGGGCTGGGCGGCAGCGGACGTTCCGGCACGGTCGAAAGCATCACCATTTCCAATGAGGGAAAAATCGCCGCAGGCGGCCTGGGCGGCAGTGGCATCGCTGTCAGCGCCAGTGCCGCGGCAGCGCGGGGCGGAACGGGCGGTAGCGGCGGCCAGGGCCTCGGTTCGACAGGCGGCGGTCAAGGTGGCGTGGGCGGCAACAGTCTGGGTTTCGGCGGTGGCGGCGGTGGCGGACAGGGCGGCGACAGCCTCGGCGCGACCGGTGGCGCCGGCGGCGCCGGCGGGAATGGTGTGGGCGGCGGCATCGGCCAGATCATGGTCAACAACAGCGGGACCATCACCGTCACGGATAATGCCGTAGCGGCGATCAACATTCTCACGCAAAGCTTCTTCCCTCCCTTGGGCGGCGACCCGGATGCGGTTGGCGGCGATGGCGGAGATGGCGGCGGCGCCTTCAGCGGCAACGGCGGATTGGGTGGCATCGCCGGCGCGGCCGGTGCCAGGGGCGATGGCGGCAGCGGCGGGACAGGCGGCAGTGCCGGCACAGCCTCGGCCGGCGCCGGCGGCAAGGGCGGCGATGCGATTGCCGGCTCGGTGGGAACGATTCTTGTCGAGAACACCGGCGACATCGTTGTGCAGACGGCGACGGCCTCGGCGGTGATCGTCAGTACGACAGGCCAGAATGCGCGCGCCGGCGCGGGCGGCAGTGGCGGCACGGCCGGAAGTGCGTTCGACGGTGCCGGCGGCACTGGAAATAACGGAAGCATCGCGGGGACGGGTGCTGATGGTGGCGCCGCCGGCAGCGGTGGCGCCGGCGCCCGCGGTGAAGGTGGCGCTGGCGGAGATGGCGGCACTGCGGCCGCCTCCGGCAGCATCGTCACGGTGACCAACGGCAAACGAATGGAATCCTTGGCCACCACCATCGTCATCGGATCGATAGGTGGTGACGCACTTGGCGGGAATGGTGGCAATGGCACTTCCGGGCAAGGCGGCATCGGCGGTAACGGCGGAAACGGAGGCGCGGGCGGCGGCGTTGCATCCAGCGGCGGCGCCGCCGGAGCGGCGGGCGGCGGTGGTAACGCGACCGGCGGGGACGCCGGCAATGGCGGCGCCGCGACTGGCGGCACCGTCGTGGCGAATGTCGGCAACACCGGCGATATTCTCAGTGAGACGAGCGCCATAGCGATCAAGGTGCGAGGCGGCAACGGCACCGGCGGCAATGGTGGAAATGGCGGCAACGCGGCGGGCGGCAATGCCGGTGCTGGCGGCAATGCCGGCGGTGGCGGCCTGACCATAGACGGCGCCAATGGCGGCGAGGGCGGCGACGCAACGGCACGCGCCGGCGGCAATGGCGGTACCGGCATCGGCGGCAACGCCATCGTCAATATCGCCAATAGCGGCAATATCGTCAGCGAGACGGCGAGCGCCATCGTCATCGCCGCGACGGGCGGCGACGGCACCGGCGGCCTCGCCGGCACCGGCGGCAGCGCGACCGGCGGCAATGGCGGCGCCGGCGGGACGGGCGCCGGCCTGATCGCCGGCGCCACCGGCTCAGGCGGCAATGGCGGCGACGCCTATGGCCGCAATGGCGGTATCGGCGGCAGCGGCACCGGCGGCAATGCGCTGGTCACCGTCGTCAACACCGGTCAGATCAGCGCCGAGATCGACGGCATCGACATAACGACCAGGACCGGCGCCGGCGCCGGACAGCTGGGCGGCGCCGCCGGAACGGGCACCGGCGGTGGGGCGGGTGGCGCGGGCGGATTCGTCGGTGCTTCCATCGGCGGCGTGACCGGCGCGAGCGGTTCAGGAACGGACGGCACAGGCTTGATCCTGGTTCAGAACGGCGGCAGCGTGCTCGCCGGCCGCAATGCCGTGACGGCCCTGGCGCAAGGCGACAACAGCGCGATCCGCGTCGAAAATGCCGGCCTTCTCGATGGCGAGGCGCGCGGTGTCCTGCTTACCACGACCGGTCTCACCGCCGACGGCGCCGACATCGACATCATCAATAGCGGGCTGATCACCTCGACAAGTTTGAGCATGCTCGCCATCGACACCAATGGCGCCTCGACCGAGATCAGCAATACCGGCCGGGTGCTCGGCGCCATCGACCTCACCGATGAGGACGACACGTTCGACAATCTCGCCGGCGGGCTCTTCGATGCCCGCGGGACCTCGGATTTCCGGGGCGCCGACAACGACATCGTCAACAATGCGGGCACCGTCCGTGCCGCCGACGACGCCACCAGCGACGAGGTCGTCAGCTTCATCAATCTCGAGCACTTCAACAATGCGGGCTGGATATCGCTGATCGACGGCAAGGAAGGCGACACCTTCACGATGGCGGGCGGCATCGGTCCGGCGGCCCTCAACTATGTGAGCATGGGCGGGCGCCTCGCGGTCGACGCGTTCCTGACCGCGCCCGGTCCGGCGGCCAAATCGGATCTCCTCGTTATCACCGGTAATTCGAGCGGAACCACCCGGGTCGCTGTCAATCTCACCAATCCGATCGGCAGCGCGCCGAACAGCGACGGCATCGCCGTCGTGCGGGTGACCGGCAACACCGCTGACGGCGATTTCGACGTCGAGGGCGGCATCCTCAATGCCGGCTTCTTCGCCTGGGACATGCGCCTCGACGGCGACGGCGAAACCCATGAGCTGTTCACCTCGGGTCTCGGCGCCGGTTCCTATGAGTTCGCCGCCGGCATCACCGGCGGTCAGGACATCTGGCATCAGACGGCCGGCACATTGCTGCAGCGGCAGGCGGATCTGCGCCCGACGCTCGCAGGGACGCAGGTGACGCCGGTCGCCGATTTCAGCGAGCCGGTCGAGCCGACGCCGATCGCGAATGTGACGCCCGGTTTCTGGGTCAAGGGTGTCGGCGGCTATCTCGAGCGCGACGCGAGCGAAGGCGAAGTCGAGCTCGATCGCAAGCAGACGATCTTCGGTCTCATTGCCGGCTTTGATCTCGGCACCGAAAATCTAAGCGAGCAGGGCGACGTGCTGATGTTCGGCCTGCTCGGCGGCTATCTCACCTCCGATCTCGACTTCAAATCGACCAACACCGAATGGAAGTATGAAGGCCCGACAATCGGCGCTTACGCGACCTATCTGAACGACGCTTTCTATGCCGATGTGCTGGTGAAGGCCGATTTCCTCGATGTCGATATCGATGCCGACGATCTCGCTCCCGATGCGAACGAGGCCGATACGGACATGTTCAATATCGGCGGCCGGATCGATACCGGCTACAAGGTCGCTTTCGACGGCGGCATGTTCGTCGAGCCGCAGGCGTCGCTGGCGATCCTGCATACGGAAACCGACGATGTCGACGACATCTTCGGCGGCTCGGTCGACTTCGACGACGCACTCAGCGTGCGCGGCAGATTGGGCCTGAGGCTCGGTGTCGACCACGTGGCGGCGAACCAGGTCATCTATTCGTCCGACATCGTCGCGAGCGTGTGGCAGGAGTTCAACGGCGACAATGACGTCACCATCTTCGCGCCGCTGACCCCCGCCATCGGCGTATCGGATGATCCGGGCGCGACCATCGGCGACCTGTCCCTGGGCTTCAGCGTGCAGGCGCCGGACGGCTGGTCGGGCTTCCTGCGCGGCAACTACCAGTTCGCCGAGGACTATGACGCGCTGAGCGCTAATGCCGGTGTCAGAATGGCCTGGTAGAGCATAAGCAGCGCGCCTGCGGACCGTCGCGTACTGCCGCGTTCGCGCTGAAGTCGTAATCAGGCATTCGCGGGCAGCTCGGATTCGCGCGGAATGAACACGGTGGCCACGGCGGCGAGGAGCGAGGCGGCGCCGGCCAGTATGAACGCCGCGCTCAAGGAACCGCTGATCACCATGCCGGCGAGCGCCGAGCCGATCGGATAGCCGGCGACGTTCAGGCTCATCGAGATCGACAGCACCCGGCCGAACTGGCGTGGATCGGTGCGCCGCTGGCGCAAGGTGAGCAGCGCCACATCGATCGGTCCCGCCAGGGCGTCGAGGATCACCAGCCCGATGACGAGGCCGGTCAAGCCGAATTCGGCGGCGATCGGCCAGGCGGCGAGCGCCGACACGATCATCCCGGTCATCATGATGGCGCGCTCGCGGCCATTGGCGCGCAGATGGCCGGCGACCAGCGCGCCGAGGCCTCCGGTAATGCCCGCGGCGGCCCACAGGAATCCGGCCGCCGACTCGGCATCCTGCGCCATGAAATATTTGGCCGCGACGACCGGTATGACGACCACAAGCACGCCCCAGGTGACCTGATAGAGCGAATAGGAAATCGCCAGCCCGCGCAGCGTCGGCTGGCGGGCCACGATCGCCATGCCTTCGAAGGCCTGGCGCAGCAGCGATGTGCTGACGGTGTTCAAACTTGGCAGGCGAGGGACCTGCCACAGGCACAGAGCGGCGCCGGCATAAACGACAGCGACGATGACGATGGTGGTCTCAGGTCCGAGCCACGCGACGCAGAGCCCGGCGATGGCGGCGCCCAGGACGTCGACGACGGCCCAGATCGCCGTGTCGAGCGCATTGGCCCGGTCGAGCGTGTCGCTCGGCACCATGCGCGGCAGGAGCGCCCGGATGCCTGAGGCGCCGAGCGGGCTCGTCATCGAATAGAGGATCACCAGGGTGAACAGCAGGACCGGATCGGCGAGGCCCAGCCAGCTCGTCACCGCCAGCAGTCCGGTGAACAGGCCGCTGGCGAAGAGATCGAGCCTGACCGCAACGGTCGGCCCGACACGGTCGAGGATCGCGCCGCAGATCGGGCTCAGCAGCAGCCCGGGCGCCACCGCGGCGAAGACCAGCCATCCAGCGAGGCTAGGCGATGCATAACGCGCCAGGACGAACAGGACGAGCGTCAGCGAGAACATGCGCGCCGCCATCCGGGTCAGCGCCATGGAGGCCAGGAGCGCGGGAAGATGCGGCGTTCGCCACAGCGCGCGATATGAATTGTCCTGTCCCATGAGGCTTGCTCCCGCAAGGCCGCGGGATCAGGTCTCCCCACACAGCCCATTCGCATAATGTATATTATGGAATATTTTCTGATGCCCGGAAATGAACCGAAACCTAGAAATTCCAAGGCCTTGCGTTGTTACGCCCAGGACTGTCCTGCCGATTGCCATGCCTTGGCCAAGCCGTCCAGAGCCTTGTCCGGCGGTCTCATCAGCCTCTGGCACATGGGTTCCGGCCTCGCCCGAATGGCTACGCGGCTCCCGTCCGCTCATAGGCCCCAGGACGTCGTTCGTCCTGAAAATTGACTCGCAGCATGCGTCTGACCGACCGCGGCGTCGCGTCCGTGTCGGCCTCGGACTTGGGCATGCCGCATACCAACGTCACGCCGGACGAGCCCTAGGACGTCGCTGAGCATGGAAATTGAGCGCGTGCGTCATTCCCGTCGATCACAGGCCGCGATACATACCGGCAGCCGACGGAAAGACACCCTCACACCATGGTTAACGCGGCCGCGTTCCCGACGATCGGCTACCGGCCTCTCGCCACGGCCTGCTTGAGATAACGCTCCGCCAGCGTCGTCCAGTAGCGCACGCCGGTCGGAATGATCTCGTCATTGAAATCATAGCGTGGATTGTGCAGCGGCCGCGGCGCCGCTTCCTCGCCGGGCCGGCCCGAGCTGAGGAAGACGTAGCAGCCGGGAACCTTGCCCAGCATGAAGGCGAAATCCTCCGCACCCATGATCGGCTGCATCGCGGCATCGACGTGCGGGCGCCCGACGATCTCCTGAGCGACGCCGGCGGCGAGCTTCATCTCCTCCGGCGTGTTGCGCAGGACCGGATAGCCGCGCTCGAACTGGAATTTGTGGCCGGCGCCGGCAGCCTCGGCGGCATGGCGCACGATCTTCTCCAATCCCGTCGCGAAGGCATCGCGCACCGCGTCATTGAGCGTGTACAGCGTGCCGCGGACGATGGCGATGTCGGGCGTGACATGGACGCCTTGCCGATGGCTCGGATCGCCACTGCGGAACTGGGTGATCGACAGGACGACGGGCTCGGCTGGGTTGAGATAGCGCGCCTTGAAATTATGCATGTCCTGCACGATCCGGGATGCCGTCAGCAGCGGGTCCGGCACCGCATATTGCGCCGCCGGATGCGAGAGCCGGCTGAGGATATGGAACTCGAAAGTGTCGATCGAGGCCAGCATCGGCCCGGTCCGCATCAAAAACTGGCCGGCCGGAATGTTGGGGAAATTATGCAGCCCGAAAATCGCATCGACCGGAAACTTGTCGAAGAGCCCCTCCTTCACCATGGCATTGCCGCCACAGCGCTCATCGCCCGTCTCCTCGGCGGGCTGGAAGATGAAGCGCACGGTCCCGTCGAACTCGCCCTTGCGCGCCAGATGGCCGGCCGCCGCGAGCAGCATGGCGGTATGCCCGTCATGCCCGCAGGCATGCATTTTGCCATCGACCCTGGAACGGTAATCGACGTCATTCTCCTCGTGGATGAACAAGGCATCCATGTCGGCGCGCAAGCCAACGGCCGCCGGGCTCGTGCCGCGCTTCAGCGTGCCGACCACGCCGGTGTCACCGAGACCGCGATGCACCTCGATGCCGAATCCCGCCAGCTTCGCCGCAACGAAATCGGAGGTCGCCTTCTCCTCGAACGCCGTCTCGGGATTGGCGTGCAGATGACGGCGCCAGGCCGTGGCGTCCTCGATAAGACTCTTGTCGATCATCGTTTTCTCCTTCGAACAAACCAATCAGGTAAAGTTGTCGCCGGATTTTCTCAACCTCGTTGTCGCAATTTTTGAGTGAGATGATCGGCGACCAGAGCCGCGCCGGGAGAAATGTTCGCGGCCCGGTGAAGCCGGATTTCCGCGCCGGGCAGGGACGGCAGCCCGCTGCTTCCATCCAGCCTGCGCAGCCCCTGCCCCAGCATGCTGCTCTTCAGAATGGAGACCGCGAGCCCTTGTTCGACAAGGGCCTCTATCGCCGCGGTGCTCTGGCTCACATAAGCGAGCCGCCAGGGCCGCCCGGAGGCATTCAGCACTTCGATAGCCCACTGTCGGAACAGGCAATCCGGATAGGACAGCGCCACCGGCAATGGATCCGTATGTTCGGTTCCGTGATCGCGCGACGCCACCCACGCCGCGCTTTCGCGAGCAACGAGATCACCTTTCCCCGCGCCTTCCGGATGCATCGCAAGAACGACGTCGAATGACGATCCGAGCCGCTTAAGCAGTCGCGCTGTCAGTCCGATTTCCATCTCGATCTGCACCAACGGAAAAATCTCGGCAATCTCGGGCAGAAGACGCGGAATGACCCTGGTCCCATAGTCTTCCATCACACCGATGCGAACCTGCCCGGCAACCCGGAGGTGAGAAAGACGCGCCACGGCCTGTTCGCTGAGTGTCAGGATCCGCCGGGCATCAATCAGGAAGCTTTCGGCGACGCCCGTCATCTCGACCCGCGTTGTCGAGCGCCGGAACAACTTGACGCCCAGCCGCTCCTCGAGACGCTGAACCTGCAGGCTTACGGCGGCCTGCGTCCGGTTCAGGCGACGCGCGGCATGCGTGAACGACAAATGCTCGCAGACGGCGACGAAAGCGCGCAACAGATCAGGATCGAGGTCAGGCCTGCTCATATCGATCCATTATCACTCTGATGAAATTTATTCGATTCCATTTTGACAGGCACTTCCCTAACCAACAGGTGAAAGGAGTGCGGACGCGGTGGAACGACTGGGAATTCTGGCAGCGATTTTATCGAGCGCGCTTGGCGGAACCGCTGTCGTCGTCACGCGATACCTCACTTCCACGCTCGATCCCCTGACGATCGGCGCCATAAGGTTCGCCGGCGGATTCCTGGTTCTGGCGGCGATGGCATGCTGGCCCGGACAGCAATGGCCGCGACGCGGCGACTGGCCCGGCACCGCCGCGCTCGGCCTCCTCTTCTTCGGGCTGTTTCCGATCCTCTTCGCGGCGGCGCTGATCTACACGACCGCCGCGCGCGGAGCTCTGGCGCTGTCGACGCTACCGCTCCTGACTATGGCCGCCGCCGCGGCTTTGCGGATCGAGCCGCCCACGCTGCGCAAGCTCCTCGGCGTCCTGATTGCAATCGGCGGCGTGACATTCGCCTTGAACGCCAATCTCCGCAACGCGCCGCCAGACGCTTGGCGAGGCGACCTGTTGATGATCGGCGCTGCCCTATGCATGGCGTTCTACAATGTCTGGTCTCGTCCATTCATTGCCCGGTCAGGTCCGATACCGTTCGCGGCATTTGGCATGGGCATCGGCGCCATTTGCCTCTGCGGCGGGTCGCTGCTCTCAGGCGGCGTTTCCCGACTGCCGCTGCTCAGCGCGCCGCAATGGCTTGCCGGCGCCTATCTCGCCATCGTGTGCGGGGCCATGATCTTCTTTCTTTGGGCCTATGCCCTCGGCCGCGCCAGCCCGACGCTCGTCGCCGTTTCTGTCGCCGTAAACCCCATCACCGCGTCGATCCTCGCCGTCTCGATGCTCGGCGAACAGATCAGCCCGGAATTGCTGATCGGACTGATCGGCACGCTCGTGGGCATAGCCGTCGCATCCGGACTCCTCCCAAGCATTCGCCTCAAGCGGTAACCCAGCCGATAGCCTGTCAGCGCGGGATCTCCTGCTTCGGCCAGGACGGGCTTGGACATGTGCCGCCCGTCGTGTTGGTCTGATTGTAGAAGTTCACGCAGTCGAACCAATATGGCGTCTGCGTCGCCCACGGCGTCGTGCCGAAGCGCTTCTGCAGCACCTCGTAAGCGGCGCTCGAATATTTCCCGTGCCCGCCATGCCAGTTGCAGCCGTAGCGCGTCGACTTGACCGCCAGCGCCAGCGCCTCGGCGGCGCCGCTGCCGGCGTCCTCCTTGGGAGCTCTGCTGCCCCATTTGGTCGCCGCCGTCGCCAGCAGCTTCGGCGCGCTCGGCATGGCGCTCAGGGCCTTGATCTCTTTCCAGTTGACGCTCCGGACCACCGGATGGGCCTTGAGGACGCTTTCGCGCTTCGCGGCCAGCGCCGTTATGGCGTCGGCCTCCATCACGGGCTCGAGCCGTTTGGCCGACCACGACGTGCGCTCGGTACCGGTCAGGCTGTCGAGCTCATTGCGCAGGCCGCCGAGCTGGCGATCGGGCTCGAACGGACACCACCAGTTCTTGTCATTGTGATCGAAGGAATCGAGCGCGGTGACATCGCCGCCGCCGGTCATGGTGATCGGTTCCCAGACACCGGGCGCATTGACCAGAATGCCCATGCGCGGCGTGCGCAGTATGGTCAACAGCCGGAGGTTCTCGTCCTTGGCCTTGGGATAGTCGGCCTTGACCTTGTCGGCCACCGCCTTCACGTCCGGATTGAGCGCGTAAAGCTCTTCGGTGAACGACTTCTCCGGCACGCGGCCGCGCGCATAAAGCCTTGTCCAGGCAGTGCGGATCAGGAGCGCGCGCTCCTCGGGCATGAACAAGGTTTCGTTCTTCGCCATCGCCCGCAGTTCCTTGGCGGGAAGGAAATTCAACAGCGCCTGGCCGGTCTTCACCGAGTTGTTCGCCAGCGCCTTGTCCCACTGGGCGCGATCCTCGGCCGACCACATGGCGATCTCGGCCAGCACATTGCGGCTGCCGTCATCCTTGTCGAGCGAGGCCATGAGATCATCGGTCAGAAGCTTGTCGCGATACTTGCGCGCCTCGGCGGCCATGCCCTGCCCCAGCAGATACTGGCCGAGCGGCTGAAGCGCCCTTTGCGTATAAGTCACAGAGCTCTTGATCGGATAGCTGGCGAGCCCGTCATAGGCTTCGTCGAATTTGCCGGCGAGCGCCGAAACGCGCACCGCATGGGTCAGAAGCGTGCCGGCGGCGGCCGTCTCGGGCGCCGTGCCGCAGCTGTCATTGGCGGCCTTGGCAGCGGCCTGCGCCTTGTCCCACAGCGCCTTGCGGCTGGCATCGTCACTCTTGGCCTTGAGCGCCTCGATGACGTCCTTGGCGAGCGGCGGCGTGCCGGCAACGAGCCCGAGCGAACCGTCGACCAGCGTCTGGGTGCGCGCTTCCCATTTCGGCCCGATGAACTGCCAGGGGGCGCGATCGTAATATTCCTGGGTGCTCTGGCCGCCGATCATCCAGGCGGCCATCGGATGCTGGCGCACCGCATCGACGATCGACTTGGAGATGGTCGGATTTTCCGGCAGCGTGCCGGTGAGCCACCAATCCTCGGCCTTGCCGCGGATGCCGACGAAATCAATGTCATAGAGCGCGCGGCCATAGTCCTTGGCGAGCTCCGGCGAGGCCTTGATGTCCTTGGTCGGCTTATCGAGCACGGCGACGGTGCCGTTGATCAGCGATGTCCAGCCGGGCGCCGTATCCTCGAGATTGGCGATATAACCCAGGAGCTCCTGGGTGATGCCATGGACGCCGGCGAGGGACGGGTCGGCGAGGATCGCATTGGCCTCGGCGCGCGCTTCGGCGAGCTGCTTTCCATTGGCGAGGATATTGGCGACCATGTAACGCGCCGCGCCCTTATGCGGCGACGTGGACGTGCCGATCGCCTTATAGAGATCGAGCGCCTTGCCGCGGTCGGTATAGAAGACGAGCGAGGCCTGCTGATAGGCGCGGTCGGCGTCCTGCAGGTCCTTCACCGGCGGCTGCTGCTCGGCCAAGGGTCCCGGCAGTTCGGCGATCTTCTCGCCGTCGCAGGCGGCCAGCACGGCGAGCTGCACGGTGAGCCACTGTTTCACATAGGGGCTGGTCTTGCCGAGATCAGCGATGCGCTTCTCCAGCACCTCGAGCGGATAGCCGAGACGGCACTCATAGCCGTAGTAATTGGGCTGCTTGGCGTCGGGCGATATCTCTGCGATCAGCTTCTTCAGCTTGTCGGCATTTTCCCACGAGGAGTAGCCGCCATAATTGGGATCGATCATCGGATCGCCCAGGCCCTTGAGCACCCTGTAGGTGCGCGCCGAGAACGGCTCACGCGCATAGCGATCCACCGCTTCATTGATCTTGGCCGGATCGCGCGCCGAGCCGTCGGGACAGGCCTGCTGGGCGAGAACGGGCGTGGAGCTGAAGGCCAGCAGGGCGATCAGGGAAACGATCCGGCGGGACATGGCGCACTCCATTATTCAGAAAGGCAGAATCATACCGTCATAGGCCGGTTCGACATAGGGGGGAAGCTCCCGTGTCAACGTGGAAAAATCGAGATCGATATGCATGTTGGTGAGCACCGCCCGCTTCGGCTTCAGCCGTTCGATCCAGCTGAGCGTCTCCGGCAGGCTGAAATGGCTCGGATGCGGCACCGGGCGCAAGGCATCGACGATCCACAGATCGAGGTCGCGCAAGGCGGGGAGGCTCGCCTCGGGAATGCCGTTCACATCGGGCGTGTAGGCCACATCGCCGAAGCGGAAGCCGAGCGCGTCGATATTGCCGTGATGGACGGTGAAGGGCAGAGCGCTGATCGAGCCCCCCTTCCCGGCAATGGTGACCGTCTGACCGGAGGTGATGCGGTTGAGGCTCAGAATGGGCGGATAGTCGCTGCCGGGCGCGGTGACGAAGCAATAGCCGAAGCGGCTGACCAGGAGATTGGCCGTCGTCTCATCCGCCCAGATCGGGATCAGGTGGCGCTGGCGCAGATAGAAGGCGCGCAACTCGTCGATGCCATGGGTGTGGTCGGCATGCTCATGGGTGTAGAGCACCGCATCGATCGCCTCGGTGCCGCTCGACAGCATCTGATCGCGCAGATCGGGCGAGGTGTCGATGAGGACGCGGGTGACGCCCGCTTCTCCAGCACGGCTGACCAGGATCGAGCAGCGCCGCCGCCGGTTCTTCGGATTGGTGGGATCGCAGGTGCCCCAGGAATCGCCGATACGCGGCACACCACCCGACGAGCCGCAGCCCAATATGGTGATGATGCCGCTCATGAGGTCACGCCGCCCAATCCGGCTTCGGCACCTTGCCGAACAGCGCGAAGAAATTATCGGTGGTGATCCGTGCCATCTCGGGCGCGGCAACGCCCTTCACCTCGGCGAGCCTCTCCAGCGTCTTCACCACATAGGCCGGTTCGTTCGATTTTCCGCGGAACGGCACCGGAGCGAGATAGGGCGCATCGGTCTCGACGAGGAGACGGTCCATCGGCACTTCGCCCGCAGCCGTGCGGATATCCTCGGCGTTCTTGTAGGTAAGGATGCCGGAGAAGGAGACATAGGCGCCGAGCGCCAGGCCGCGCCGCGCCAGCTCGATCTTGGAGGAGAAACAATGGAGCAGCGGCTTGAAGGCGCCCTTGCCCATTTCCTCTTCCAGAATCCCCGCCGTGTCGGCTTCCGCCTCGCGGCTGTGGATGACGAGCGGCAGGCCGGTTTCGCGCGCTGCCTCGATATGGACGCGGAAGCTCTTGGCCTGGATATCGCGCGGGCTCAGAACATAGTGATAATCGAGCCCCGCCTCGCCGATGCCCACCACCTTGGGATGGCGCGCGATATCGATGAGCTCGCGCGCGGTTACATCCGGCTCCTCGGCGGCATTATGGGGATGCGTGCCGATGGTGCAGAAGACATTGTCGTGGGCTTCGGCGATCGCCAGGATCTGCGCGAACTTGCGCACCCTGGTGCCGATCGAGAGCATCAGCCTGACGCCTGACTCCTGGGCGCGCCCGAGCACGCCCGGCAAGTCCTCGGCGAGGCCCGGATAATCGAGATGGCAATGGCTGTCGACGACGATCATGCCGAGGCGGCGCCGTCGCTCTCTTCCACATAACGCGGGAAGACGCCCTGCGGCGCGGGCAGCGCCACGCCGGAAGCGAGCCTGCCCTTCTCGCCCAGCGCACTGAACGAGCGGGCGTCCGCCGGCACGGCCAGGAGGTCGAGGAGTTTGCCCGCCGAAGCCGGCATATAGGGCTGCACCAGGATGCCGACCTGGCGGATAATCTCCGCCGTCACATAGAGCACGGTGCCCATGCGCTCGGGGTTGGTCTTCTTGAGCGCCCAGGGCTCCTGGCTCGCGAAATAGCGGTTGGCGTCAGCCACCACTTTCCAGATCGCATCGAGCGCCCTGTTGATCGCCTGGACGTCGTGCTGGGCACGGCATTCGGCGAGGAGCGCATCGGTCGCGTCCAGAATGGCTTGATCCTCGGCGCTGAGCGACCCCATCACCGGTACCTGGCCGGCGCAGTTCTTGCCGATCATCGACAAGGAGCGCTGCGCCAGATTGCCCAGATCATTGGAGAGATCGGCATTGGTGCGCGCAACGATCGCCTCATGGCTGTAATTGCCGTCCTGGCCGAAGGGCACTTCACGCAGGAAGAAATAACGCACCTGGTCGACGCCATAACGCAAGACGAGCTCGGCCGGCGAGATGACATTGCCGACCGACTTCGACATCTTCTCGCCGCGGTTGAACAGGAAGCCATGGCCGAAGACGCGCTTCGGCAAAGGCAGCCCGGCCGACATCAGGAAGGCCGGCCAATAGACCGCGTGGAAGCGCACGATATCCTTGCCGACGACATGGAGATCGGCCGGCCAATAATGGTTGCGCGGGCTCTTGTCCGGCCAACCGGTGCCGGAGAGATAATTGATGAGCGCGTCGAACCAGACATACATGACATGGCCCTTGGCGCCGGGCACCGGAATGCCCCAGTCGAAGGTGGTGCGCGAGACCGAGAGATCCTGCAAACCGCCTTTGACGAAGCTCACGACCTCGTTGCGCCGCTCGGCCGGGCCGATGAAATCGGGCTGGTCGGCATAGAGCTTGAGGAGCTTGTCCTGATAGGCCGAGAGTTTGAAGAAATAGCTCGCCTCCTCCACCCACTCGACCGGCGTGCCGGTCTTGGTCGAGAATTTCTTGCCATCGCGGTCCTCGAGCTCGTCCTCGCCGTAGAAGGCTTCATCGCGCACCGAATACCAGCCGGAGTAATTCGACAGATAGATATCGCCGGTCGCGTCGATACGCTTCCACAGTTCGGTGACGGTGTGCTTGTGGAGCGGGTCCGTGGTGCGGATGAAGTCGTCATTCGAGCAGCCGAGTTGGGCCACCATGTCCTTGAAGAGCTGCGCCATCTCGTCGACGAACTCGGCGGCGGTACGGCCCTGCTTGCGCGCCGTCTGCTCGATCTTCTGGCCGTGCTCGTCGGTGCCGGTCAGGAACATCACGTCATAGCCGTCGAGCCGCTTGAAGCGGGCGAGCGCATCCGTGGCCAGCACCTCATAGGCATGACCGATATGGGGGGCGCCATTCGGATAGGAAATGGCGGTGGTGATGTAGTACTTCTCTTTCACGCGTATTCTCGAATGTTTAGGCGGCCTTAGCGGATCCGAGAACCGATAGCGCATCAAGGATCGTCTGGCGGCGGTCGAGGTTTAGGGCATTTGCCAAACGAAGGGAATGCCCGATCTCCTCATGCGCACGGGCAAAGGCAGCGCCCTGTCCGGCCAGCGCGGAGCGGCGCGCGATGTCGGCCACATAAGTGAGCAGCAGCTCGCAGAAGATCGCATAATCCTCCGCCATATCACGCCCCTGCAGCCCATCCGCGATCGATATTTTCGCTGCAAGATCAATCGATTGCGAGCGCGACATCAACTGACGCAAGAGGTCGAAATATTTAGCCCCGTCGGAATTCAGAAGCTCGAGCGCGCGGCCCGGACTGCCCTTTGAAAGCTGCACGGCGCGGGCCAGCTCTTCCGGCTTGTGCTCGCCCATCGTCGCCAGCACGGCATTCGTCTCCGCGTCGTTCAACGGGTTCAGATCGAGCCTGAGGCAGCGCGAGCGGATGGTCGGCAGCAGCCGGCCCGCCTGGTGGCTCACCAAGATAAAGAGGGAATGCGCCGGCGGCTCCTCGAGGATCTTGAGCAGCGCATTGGCCGATTCGGTATTGAGGTCCTCGGCCGCATCGACGACGCAGATGCGCCAGCCCCCCTCGCCCGCGGTACGGCCGAAAAAGGCCGAGGCCTTGCGCACGTCATCGACGGCGATTTCGCTCTTCAACCGCTCGGCCTTGGCGTCATAGGCACGCTCGAGGCTGATGATATCGGCATGACCGCGCGCCGCCATTCGATGTGCGACCGGGGATTCGGCCGGCACATAGAGGCTGGTCCGGTCACCGGCGGCGCGAGGATCGGGATAGGACAGGAGGAAACGCGCCAGGCGATAAGCGAGCGTCGCCTTGCCGATGCCGCGCGGACCGGCGAACAGCCAAGCGTGATGCATGCGGCCGGAGCGGTATTGCCGGAGCAGCGTCTCCTCCGCCGCCGCATGGCCTTGGAGATCGGTGCGCCGGCGCGGATGATGCGGGCCTTCGCGCGGGTCTTCGGCGCTATCGCTCATGCGAGCCCCACTACGGACGCCACGGCGCGCTTTATATCTTCCGACACCGCCTCATAGGGCCGGCTCGAATCGATGACCCGACAGCGTCCCGGTTCCTTCGCGGCGATAGCGAGGAAGGCTTCGCGCAGCTTGCGGTGGAAGGCGAGCCCCTTCTTCTCGAAGCGGTCCTCGACGCCGGCGGCGCCAGCACGGCCCTTGGCACGCGCCAGGCCCAGTTCCGGCTCGACATCGAGGATGAGCGTGAGCTGCGGCCGCGTCGCGCCCACGATGCTCTGCTCGAGCATGTCGATCAGCGCCATGTCGCCGCCGCCGGCGAAGCCCTGATAGGCCCGGCTCGAATCCATGAAGCGGTCGCAGAGCACGAGATCACCGCGCGCCAGCGCCGGGCGGATCGTTTCGCGCAGATGCGAATCGCGCGCCGCGTAATTGAGCAGCGCCTCGGCATCGGCCGACCAGCGCCCGACCGCGCCGGTGACGAGCAGCGCCCGCACCTCTTCAGCGCTAGGCGAGCCGCCGGGTTCGCGGGTCAGGACGACGGTCCGTCCGGCCTTGCGCAAGACTTCAGCCAGATCGCGCGCATGCGAGCTCTTGCCGGTGCCTTCGCCGCCTTCGAAGGTAATGAAAACTCCCGGCATCTCAGCCGCCGAAGACCATATAGATCAGGCTGTCCCAGGCTTTGAGCCACATGGAGTTGACCGCGGCGATCTCGGTCGAGGTCTCGATCGGGAACTCCGCCAATGTGCGGCCGTCGAGATTGAATTCGATCGAGCCGGCCTTGGTGCCCTGCTTCACCGGCGCCAGCAGCGGGCCGGTATAATGGAGATCGACCGTGACTTTCTGCTGCTCCGCCGGGGAGAGCATGAGACGGATGTCCTTCGGCGTCGTCAGGTCCACCCAGCGCGTTTCGCCGCCCCAGACACGGGCGCGACCGACCCGGTCATTGGCATTGTAGACCTCGATCGGCCGGAACTGCTTGAACCCCCAGTCGAGGATCTTCTGTGCCTCGCGCCGGCGCTCCTCGATCGACGCGGCACCGGCGACCACCATGATGAGGCGGCGGCCGTCGCGCATCGCCGAGCCGACGAGATTATAGCCGGCCTCCTTGGTGTAGCCGGTCTTCATGCCGTCGGCGCCCGGATAGTCGGTCAGCAGAGGATTGCGATTCTTCTGCGCGATCTTGTTCCAGGTGAAGGTCGGCTGGCTGTAATAGTGGTAGTATTCGGGATAGGTCTTGACGATGTACTGCGCCAGCATCGAAAGCTCGCGCGCCGTCATGAGATGTTCGGGGTCGGGCAGCCCGGTCGCGTTGCGGAATGTCGATTTGGTGAGGCCGAGTGCCCGCGCCCGGCGCGTCATCTGATCGGCAAAGGCAGGCTCCGATCCCGACATGCCTTCGGCGACTGCGATGCAGCCGTCATTGGCGGACTGCACGATGATGCCCTGGATCAGATCGGAGAGCTTCACCCGTGAATTCAGCGCCGCATACATGGTCGAGCCGCCGGCCGGCGCCCCGCCGCGTCGCCAGGCGTCCTCGCTGATCAGGAACTCCTGATCCAGGGTCAGCTTGCCGGCCTTCAGGGCGTCGAAGATCATGATCGCCGTCATCAGCTTGCTGGTGCTGGCGGGCGCGATCAGCTGATCGGCGTTCTTCTCATAGAAGACATTGCCGGTGCGCGCATCGATGAGAATGGCGTTCGGCACCGTCGTGTCGAGCGGCGGCGGCAGAGACGGCGGTGTCTGGGCGCCTGCGCCAACCACGAGGAACAGGACGGCGCAGACGGCGGCAAGCAGGCGATGCATGATCATGAGGCGAAGCTAAGAGCCTCCCCCTCCGAAATCAACTGTTACGGCAATCTGATAGCTCTGCAGGAACTACAATGCGGCATTCGCCATGATGAGGCGCGCGTCGGGATGGCCGAGATCGACTGCCTGGCGCAGCGCAATCTGCGCCTGGCCTTCATTGACGATCGGCCCGATGCGGACGCGATAGAGCGGTCCGCCCGAGCCCATCAGCTCCTGAACCTGGACCGGGCCGGAATTCTCGAGCTCCTCACGGGCACGCTGTGCGTTATAGGGATCGGCGAAGGAACCGACCTGCACGAAATATTCGGGCGATTGGTAGTCATTGGTCGCCGACGCGATGCTGGGCTGAGCCCCCTGATAGACCGGCGACGGTTCGAAGGACGGCGTCGCCGCCGCGATCTGCAGGCCGCTGCCGCCCGAGATCTCGCCATTGGCGGCCGCCATCATCTGGCGCAGCGGCGTGCCGTTGCGCAATTCGCGATTCATCGCGGCGAGATGCTGGCCCTGATCGTTGAGCGGCGCCGGGCCGATATATTGGACGCGCACTTGCGCCTTGCCCTGCGGCTTGAAGCCCAGGACCTCGGCCGACTTGCGCGACATGTCGATGATGCGGGTGCCGACGAAAGGCCCGCGGTCGTTGATGCGCACGACGACATTGCGGCCATTCGCGAGATTGGTGACCTTGGCGTAGCTCGGCAGCGGCAACGTCGCATGCGCGGCGGTGAGCTCGTTCATGTCGAACCATTCTCCGTTCGACGTCATGCGGCGATGGAATTGCGGCCCATACCAGGAGGCGACGCCGGTCTTGTCGTAATTCGGTTGCTCCCTAGGCGTGAAGCTGACGCCCGCCACCTCATAGGCCTTGCCGACGTGATAACGCCCGCCGCCTTTCGGCAACGGGCCGGATTTCGCATAATAGGGGCTGCCGATGCCGGCAAATGGATCCTTCTTCTTAGCTGACGATGAGCAACCGGCCACGATCAGGCCAATGGCGATGATTGCAGCCGAAGATTGAAGCAGCCGACGCATATAGACACTTCCCCACTCGCGGGCCCCCCGGCCCGATGCGCGACACGCGCGGGGAAAGTTTTGCCGTCACGCCCGTAAAGGCGGCGTTCACAGACATGGTTAATGAAAGACGAAATCTCGCCTAAACACGGCTGGCCTATCGGAAAACTGGATCAGCCGCCAGACGAGTCGGACTTGATCTTCTTTTCGGGCGCCGGTGCCGGAGCGGGTGCAACCTCGGCCGCCGGCTGCTCCTGGGGCTTGGCGTCGAGCGGATTGGCGGCGCTGAGCGGCGGCGGGCTGCTGTCGCTGCTGGCGGGCTTCGCTTCATTGGGCACAGGCGTAGTCGTGACGCCCGGCTGATCCGGCTTGGCGCTCGCAGGCTCGACGGCGGCGGGAGCACCACCGGCCTGGATGACCTGCGGCTCGAGCCGCTTCTCGCTCTTGGCGGCGGCCTCGTTGCCCTTGGCGGCGGCCTGCTTGTAGAGGAACAGTGCCTTGGCGAGGTCCTGCTCGGTGCCCCAGCCCTTCTCATAAAGGCCGCCCAGATTGTTCATGCCCCAGTCATAGCCCTGGTTGGCTGAACGCTCGAACAGATCGAAGGCCTTGCGGTAATCCTGATCGACGCCCTTGGCGCCCAGATACATGAGGCCGAGATTGTTCTCGGCGATGGCGAGCTTGCCGTCGGCGGCCTTCTGATACCACTCGACCGCTGCCTTATCGTCCTGTTTCACGCCGAGGCCATGCTGGTAGCAATAGCCGAGCCAGTTCTGCGCTTCGGTGTGGCCTTGTTTGGCGGCGGATTGATAGAGCTTGAACGCGCGCTCGGGATTCTTCTTGAGCCCGGTCGCACCTTCATGAAACAGCGTCGCGAGGCGATATTGCGCGTCGGCATTGCCCTGATCGGCGGCCTTGCCATACCATTTCGACGCCTCGAGCTTGCTTTCCTTGGCCCCCTCGCCTTTTTCATAGGCCATGGCGACGGCGATCTGCGCTTCTTCGTCGCCAGCCTTGGCGAGCGCCAGTTTCTTGCTGAACGGCAGCGTGTCGAGCGTCTGGGCTGCGGCCAGGGACGCGAAGACGGCAAAGCTCATGCCGGCCAAAGCGAGACCCAATTTGCGTTTCATCGGCGGACTCCCAGTCACTTCATCAATTCGGGGTCAGAGTCTGGGTAATAAATGTGTCAGCACTCTGGCTGACGCGCCGTCCGCGGCTAGTGTCCCGAATCCGAAGTTCGCCACTGCCAACGGCACCTTCCGAGCGAACTTCGGATTCGGAAGGACGCTACAAAACTTAATGATTCTAGTGTGCTTTTGAACGCGAAGTTCCTGTCCGTGCAAGCCGCCTGATATCAGGAACTTCGCGTTCAGCACACTGGTCGCGGCGCGCGGTGCGAAACCGCACGCCGGATCCGATCAGTTGACCTTCTTGAAGGTATTCGTCTTGCAGAAGATGCCGGCGACGCAGCCCTTCAGCTTCATGGTGTTGCCGCTCATCGTCATGGTGGCGTTGTAGGTGCGGCCGTCATCGGCGTTATAGATGTTGCCGGCCCAGGTGCCATCGCCGCTCGGCTTCATGTTGCTGAGCACGGCAAGGCCCATCAGCGGACGATTACGCAATGCCGGGTTCTTGTTGTATTTGTCGATCTTCGCTTTGCCGTCTTTGTAGGTCGGCTCCTTGAGGCCCACGATATTGGCGCAGATTTCGCCGCCGCACTGGCGGACCTTCACGGTGATTTTGCCATTGTCCAGGCGCCATGTGCCCGACGGATCAGCGGCGAAGGCAAAGCCGGTGGTGGCCAGCAGGCCGAGAACGGCAAGGCTGATGGTCTTCATTGTTGATCTCCAGAATCTTGTGTCGATAATGGGAGAATAAGCCGATCCCCCGAGTTTGTCACAGGTGCATGAACGTCAGTTTAGCCGGTTGCGTGGCAAATTCGTGTCGAGTTTGCGGCGTGCCGCGCTTTGACAGCGAATGATTCCGCACCGGTTTTCCTTTTAACTACAAACAGTTCCGATTGGTTCCGCAGATTGCTCATTAACCAAACGGAAGAATGTCCAAGGCACTCGCCTGACCAAGCCAAGCCCTTGCGCCCCGCCTCAGCAATGCTATGTGAGGGCCGGACGGAGGGGTGGCAGAGCGGTCGATTGCGGCGGTCTTGAAAACCGTTGAGGGTTCACGCCCTCCGGGGGTTCGAATCCCTCCCCCTCCGCCAGCCCCGCCTATAGCCCTATATGGCGTGATATTACCGCCGATCACCGCATCGATAAGGACGATGACGATGACCGAAGTGCTGGACGAGGGCCCGTTCTTTCACGGCACAATCGCGGATTTGCGCGTGGGTGATTTCCTCACCGCGGGATACCGGTCGAACTATCGTCCTGAAGTGGTGATGAACCACATCTACTTCACTGCCATTGTGGACGGCGCCGGGCTTGCCGCTGAAATCGCGGCGGAACTCACCGGAGGCGGCTCAGTCCCGCGTGTTTATGTCGTAGAGCCGACCGGGACATTCGAGAACGACCCGAACGTGACCGACAAGAAATTTCCCGGCAACCCCACTCGGTCGTATCGCAGCAGCGCGCCGCTCAAGGTCACCGGCGAAATCACGCATTGGACCAGGTTGACGCCCGAAGCGCTACAGGTGTGGAGAGCGCGACTGACCGCACTGCGCTCAGACGAACGAGGCGAAATCATCAACTGATGCGCGGCGACACGCTTCTTGTGCGCATTACTCGATCGAATCGCTAAGAGGAGACGGTCAGCCCATTCTCGCCGTTCGCTCGTGCCTCAATTTTGGCGGGCTATAGTTCCTTAAACAGAAAGCCCCGAGCTCACGCTCGGGGGCTTCCCACAAATCGCGAGAGCTATGCCGCTCGCGAGGCACTAGGGTCCGTTAGCGAACTTCCCCGACTATTCTCCGGTCGCCGTCCACAATGTAGACGCGGTCATTGAGATAGACGTATTTGTGCTTCTTGAACCTGGGCTCCGCCACGATGATAGTATCCGGAACATCGTAGTACTCCACGTCACCAGGCACCACGACGCCGACCTTCACGTCGCCATCGTACTTGTGCGACTTATATTTCTTCACCTTCACTTCGTCTTGGAATTTCAGGCTGATTTCGGGTGCGATTACGAAATCGTCTGCTAGGGCGAGTGGAGCGCCAAAGAGCAAGGTAGACGCTATCAACATTGCTGAAACCGTACGCATAAGAATGTCCTTTCCTCCCTCGATACGAGATTTGAAAGGCTCGTCGAGGACCGAGCTGTAGGTTCACAACTCCCATTGTACGGGAGGGTTCCTACTTTAGGTGAGGATCGGCATTCGCCGCGGTGCAAAAGTTGCGCAAGCTAGGGAAGCGCGCCGCGACGTGCCACGCTGACCGTTGTGCAGCAAGCGCCAGAGGGCACTGGCATCCAATTCATCCCGAAAATGGCGGCAACGCTGGCTGACAAGCTCTGAACGCCCTTTACAATCGCATTGCTCGCGGCCAAAAATTATCCCGACTGCATTTTGGGATGCAAATGCATAACGACCACGAGCTTCTCCGCCGTTATCGATCAGCCAAGCCGCTGCGTCGCGAACTCTTGCTGCTCGGCATGGCGGTGGTAACGTTCCTTCTCTTCTACCTGGATCTCACCCCCTACCCTTCGAGCAACCTGCTAGGCCTTGGTTGGGGATTGCTGATTGGAGCGGTAGTTTCTTACACCGTGCGTCTAAGCCGTCGATGAGGTCTATGAAGGCCCTTGGGAGGCCAGCGCGGGGCCATTACATTGGGCGGCGGAGCGTTAAAGCGCCGATTGCTTCAGTCTAACACGCCCCTGTTGCTGAAGCGGGGCTTAATGCTTCTGAATCAGGGACCCGGCCTCCCAAAGGAGATCGCTGGCGTCCGTCATATTCATGTCGCCCATGTCTTTGAGCAGCCGTCACCTCGCTCGCAGATATAGAATGTCCCATTTCCAGCGATTACAGAGGGCTTCGCCGGAACTTAATCGCTCATCGTCAGTTATAGGCAATCGGGCAAGGACGGCAATGATACCAGTTGAAAAGGCGGGGCCTCATCAAAGACATCGACTTTTGGTGGTAGAGGACGAGGTTCTCATTCTCATTGATACGGCCGACTTCCTTCGCTCTCGAGGGTTTGAGGTGCATGAGGCCACGAATGCCGACGACGCCATTCGAGTGCTCAAATCAGGCATCCCAATATCATTGGTTTTTACCGACATCCGGATGCCCGGGTCGCTTGATGGCTACGGTCTCGCCAATTACATTCGCGCGCACCATCCGCATACGCTTTTGCTTGCCACATCTGGCCATGTCAGAATTGACGACTGCCCTCCCGGCTTTCCCCTGCCAATAGCCAAGCCTTATTCGCTAGAGCGGATAACAAACGAAATTGAAGCGCTGTTAGCATCGAGATCTACGGGATCTGCGAATGACCAATAACACAGACTCCCAGAGCGCAGAAAAACGTCCGATTGTTATTGTTGTGGAGCCGTCGATATTGGCGCGGCTGGTCCTGTGTGACTATCTGCGAGAATGCGGGTATCGAGTGTTAGAAGCCTCGAATGCGACGGAAGCAATTGCCGTTCTCGATGAGAGTGGCCTCCCCATAGACGTTGTTCTTTCTGAAGTTGAGTTGCCTGGCGACATGGACGGCTTCACCTTCTCACGCTACGTCCGTCAAAAACATCCGCAGATCCAAATGCTGCTGGCAGGCACCGTGGCAAAGGCGGCCGATGTGGCAGCGGAAATCTGTGAGGACGGCCCTCTCCTGACGAAGCCCTACGATCAACAATTGGTACTCGACCGCATTAAACGCCTCACGGCCTCCGCGAGTGCCCGCGAGGAATAAAGGAAGAAAGCCCCCAAGCGACACACCCATATGAACGGAGAAACGGCAAATAAGCACCATGGATGAGCATCTCTTAGATACGATCTATCGCTTAGCCGCGGCGACGGCGGTTGGCGTCGGTGTCGGTCTCAATCGCGACCTCATGGGCAAGGCTCTGGGGATGCGTACCCTAGGCCTCGTAGGCTTGGGGGCCGCTGTCGTAACATTGGCCACCATCGAGTATCACGGTCTTGCCGACCAGCCCGATGCCTTGAGCCGGGTCGTTCAGGGCGTGATCCAGGGCGTAATGGCCGGGATTGGCTTTATTGGCGCGGGCGCCATCCTGCGCGATCCACAGGCGCGGCACATCGAAGGGTTGACTACTGCCGCAAGTGTCTGGGTCACGGCGGCGCTGGGGATAGCTTGCGCCTTTGCCGCTTGGCGCGTTGTGGCTGTGGGCGTCGGGCTCGCTCTATTGCTGCTGGTCGGTTTCGCCTGGATCGAGGCGTGGATCAACCGGGACAAAGAGGATCAGAGTTCGTGAACAAGCGCGGGCTGGTTGCGTGCAATGGGCCCTGCTACGTATCTTGCTGCCCTCAGCCACTTGGCAAGAGTTCAGTATCAAGTGGGTCATCCGTCAAGATGGCCATTCGCCTGGCAAAGGAGATGAAGGCTGACCTGGCTGTCTCGGGCTCCACGGTTCCGTCTATTGCGAGTTTGCATACCTTGGCAGCAACCGACCGCGCAGAGTTGGCCGTGGCGCGCGGCAGTTCGCAAAGGTATTGATATGCTTGACTCGCGCTTTCAACTTTGGCGGCATAGCCAAGTCCCACCAGGATGGAAACGGGCCTTTCGAAGCGAGTTCTGTCCATAGTTGGGCTCACGTGGATTGGCCTTTCATTTGCTGGGTCTGCTGTTCTCG
The DNA here is from genome assembly GCF_016595235.1 of Taklimakanibacter albus. Lineage (GTDB taxonomy): Bacteria > Pseudomonadota > Alphaproteobacteria > Rhizobiales > Aestuariivirgaceae > Taklimakanibacter > Taklimakanibacter albus. The sequence continues at coordinate 1,187,456 of NZ_JAENHL010000006.1, forward strand.
GTCGATGAACAGCGAATGCAAACGTCGTGACGGGGGATCAGTTCCAAAATTCTCATCTTAAGATTTCCTGATGCCCAGTGCCCTTACGGTTCACGCGAAAATTTTTATGCCAGGGGGACTTGAAGAGTATTCGCCTCGAACTAGATCGATTTTTGCCGGGTCCATCGGGTATCAGATCCGGTGCGGGCGCTGGCGGAAGTCCGGCGCGCTGCTCGTACCCATGTTGCTCAAAGAGGATATGGCTATGCGCAACTACGATTTAACCAACTTCTCGCGTTCAAGCATCGGCTTTGAGCCATTCTTGAGCATCCTGAACGGGGCCAGTCGCCGCCTCGAGGCCGAGGGTAATTTTCCGCCCTACGACATCATCAAGAAGGATGACGCGAATTATTGCATTCGCCTGGCTGTCGCCGGCTTTTCGCCTGATGACATCACCGTTACGGCTCAGCAAAACCTTCTGAAGGTCGCCGGCCGCAAGGCTTCCGAATCTGGCAAGCAGTACTTGCATGAGGGCATCACCGACACGGAGTTCGAGCGCCGGTTCAGCTTGGCCGACCATGTGGAGGTGACGGGCGCCGGCTATGATAAGGGCATCCTCGAAGTAGAGCTTCGCAACGAGGTTCCCGAAGCGGCGAAGCCCCGCAAAATCCCCATCAATGGGGGCAGCGCGCAAATGCATCTATCGTGAGGTGGCGCCATGCGAGGAATGAAGATGGCAAGGCACATCCCTTGCGAACTCAACCTTGATGGTGTCTTGCGGCCTGCTGACGCCTTCACGCATCCGAATGAGGTCGCGTGCGACCCGGACCTGTCGATCAATGAGAAGCGGGCAATCCTCGCCTCCTGGGCATCTGACGCTTGCGCTGTGGAATCCGTCCCCGGGCTTCGGAGGGCACCAGCGGGTGGGACCGTCACTTTCGATGAAATCATGAATGCGCTGAAGGAACTGGACGAACAGGCGCGCCAAGGCCTCAAGCGAACGCCAGCCTACAAGCGCTGGATCAGGCATAGCGATCTGCTCACCTGATCAAGTATCGGGCTCCGCTCAATTGCCCCTGAGCGGATCACGGTGAGCCTGCCGCGGAGTGCGTGAAGCGGCAGGCTCTCTTCAATCCATATAAAAACTCACTGAAGATGAAATTGCACAGCGTACTATGGCAGAACGCCGCCGCCCTCGCGAGCAGCCAGACCGTTCGTCGCGTCGAGCTCTATGCCGAAATTGGCCGCCGCCAAGCCTATGAAATTACTGATCAGGTCGCCCAGGAAATCGCGGCCATGGAGGCGGAGGCCGAGAATTGCCGCCAGGCCCTGCCCCGATTCACCACCTTCCGGCCTGACAAGGATCCGACTTGCCCATATTGCTGGATCGTCAAAGGCGAGCGCTCAGCTGTCGCCATATCTTCCCGCCCGGACCTGTATCGGTGCCCGAGCTGCGAAGGGGAATATAGCGTAGCACCGTTACCCTCAGTACTGGCAGGGCAAAGGACGACGTCTTGATGGGATAAATGAGGGGATGAACCAAAGTTCTAGAGGGCCGTTGACGTCCATCGGCGCCGCCTCTCGGAGAAAAAATGCCAGGTCCCGAAAAGCGCCTGGGATGGTTGCAGGCCACCATAGAAGTCCTGGCTGCCATGATCAAAGTGAAGTGAATCATCATCTGCGATCCAAGGGGTGACGACTATGGCCTTGCGATTGGCCAATGCTCCATCAAGGGTGAGCCGGACATAGTTGCGTCCGGAGAGCTACCATCACCTCCACGTCATCAGCCGGATATTAACAAGGCCAAACCGCGCCAGTCACGGCGCTACGCGCCATGCCTGGCGTGCATGAAAAAGGGGCGCCGAAGCGCCCCTGACTGCGTTCAGTCGGGAATTTATTGGAAATGCCAGCTCAGGCCGGCACGAACCGCGTGGAATGTCAGTTCAGCTTCGTCGTCTATATTCTCTTCGTCGTTCCGGACATTGATTTTCCCGAGATCGGTATAGCGATATTCGATACGGCCGCTCAGCTCATCGGTGAGGGCGTATTCAACGCCGCCGCCGATCGTCCAGCCCCATTTTGTAGCGCTATCGTCGGCAAACTCTTCGCCGTCTTCGTCCTTGGCGGTCAGCTTGGCGCCGCCGACGGCGAGACCGCCTGTGGCGTAGAAAAGCGCACGGTCGGCGGCAAAGCCGGCGCGCAGCCGCAGCGAGCCGAGCCAGTTGATTTCCACCTCATCCACGCCGACAAGCTCACCGCTGCCATCGGAGCTCAGAATGTCGACCTCGTCGTTCAGATCGGCATATTCGATGTCGCCTTCGACACCCAGCACGAGACTGTCGCTCTGCCAGTTGTAGCCGGCATGGGCGCCGCCGACGAACCCGTCGAGATCGAACGTACCGTCCTCACCTTCGATGGTCGCGGCATCAAGCGCCTGGACCTCGCCAGTGATGATCTCTCCGACATTGCCCGCGCTGAGATCGTTCTCGCCCCAAGCATAGCCGGCTTGAAGTCCGACATAGGGGCCGGTCCAGTCATAGGCGGCCGGCTCGATGATATCGGCTGCCTGCGCCCCGGCGCTGAACAGCACGGATACCGAACCAATCAAGAGACACTTTCTAAACATGATTCCACCCAGCGGTTGCATCCACGAGGATTTCAACTCTGTAACGAGCGTCGCGTCAATTCCAGTCCATACTACGTTGAGTGATTTTGGCTGAGGTGTGACAGGAACGCTACACTTAACCTGACGTAAGGATCAACCTTAACCCAACGCGGGATTGAATTGACTTTGGACGGAGCCTGGCGCGATCACGCAGAAACACAAGCGCGACAGGCCCGAGCCTTCACTTCCATCGTCATCGTTCCGTAATCGCCCTCCTCCTCGCTTTGCGGCGACCGCTCTATCTCACTTCCCCCCGCCACTGGCTGCGGACTGAAGTGCCTCCAGAAACTGACTTACATCAAATGAACCGGATTTCTGGCTGGGTGGATAGTCGCGGAAACTCGCGAGGAACTCTGCGACGATTGCCTGTGCGGGCACCAGCGTCCAGAGCTTGTCGGACCACCAGCGCTCATAGGAACCAGCTTCCTCGTGGTACTTTTCGAACGGATCCTCTCTCAGGTTCGTGACGAGCGGAACATTCTGCGTGACGCGCCTTCCGGTAAACAGATTGCCCTCGATCCAGGCGAAAGAAATCTTCCAGTCATTGTAGCGCATCGCGTTGATGTTCGCCTGGTCGTCGAAGTAGAAAAACTCATGGCGCGGCGCATCAGAGATTTCGCTCTTGAAGAAGGGGAGGAAATTGTAGCCGTCGAGATGGGTCTTGAATGTCTTGTCTCCCACCGCCAGCCCCTTGAGCAGTTGCTCCTTTACGTCTGGATTGCCGGCTGCCGCAAGCAAGGTGGGCAGCCAGTCCTCGTGCGACATGGTTGCATTGATAATCGTGCCAGGCTTGATTGCGCCTGGCCAACGAGTAAGGCATGGCGCGCGGAAGCCACCTTCCCATGTAGTACCCTTTTCGCCGCGAAATGGCTGGGTTCCGCCATCCGGCCACGAGAAACTCTCTGCACCATTGTCGGTGGAGAAGACGACGATGGTATCGTCCGCAATGCCGAGGTCGTCGAGCTTCTTCAACAGCCGGCCAACGACATCATCGAGCTCAGCCATGCCGTCGGCATAGAGGCCATACCCGGTCTTGTTCTGCCACTTGGGTGAGAGCCGTGTCCAAACATGCATGCGCGTCGTGTTGTGCCAGAGGAAGAACGGCTTACCGGCAGAAACCGAGCGGTCAATGAAGTCCAGCGACCGAGCCAGCAACTCCTCTTCAGCGGTCTCCATTTCGCGCGCGCGTCAGGGGGCCCGTATCCTTGATGACTTGCTTGCCGACGCGGCCGAAGCGCGGGTCCTCAGTCGGGTCGTCGACGTCGGTGGCCTTGACGTCGAGCAGTCCGCGCGGGCCAAACTTCGCATGAAATTCCAAGCTTTTCGGATAGTCAGGGTCTTCCGGCTCCTCTTCTGCGTTCAGATGGTAGAGGTTGCCGAAAAACTCATCGAAACCATGCCTGGTCGGCAGGAACTCGTTGCGGTCGCCAAGATGATTCTTGCCGATTTGGGCGGTGACATAGCCGTGCGGCTTGAGCAGCTCCGCGATGGTCGGGTCCTTGTCCTGTAATCCCTGTTTTGCCCCCGGCAAGCCGACCTTCAACAGGCCGACACGGAAAGGACACTGGCCAGTAATGAACGCCGCGCGCCCGGCCGTGCATGAGTTCTGAGAGTAGTAATCTGTGAACAGCGCCCCTTCCTTCGCAAGCCTGTCGATATTAGGGGTCGTCCCACCCATCATGCCCCTGTGATAGGCGCTTATGTTCCAGATACCCACATCATCGGCGAAGATGACGACGATGTTGGGCTTTCCTTTTGTCTGAGCTTCCGCGGCATCGATCAGTCCTGCCAAAGGCAACGCTGTGGCTGCGAGAAGCGAAGCGCCACTCAATAGAAGTCCACGCCTCTTGAGCCGCCCATTCTGATGCGCCTGGTCACCGCTCATGATGGCCTCCCTTTTTTATACCCCCTGCCACTATGTTGGGCCGGCGGCTTTGGGGATAGTTGGACCAAAGGCCTCATCCAAAGTGGATTCCTGGCCTTAGGACTTGAAGGGTGGCCGTATCGGGGAGCGTGCGTCGCCCTTTCACTCCCATCCAACGCAAAGGGAACCAAGTTATACATATGCGCGATACGCCACTGCCGTTCTCGGGCAGAGAACAGGCCGTTGCCCGAAACCACAGGTCCAGTTTTTCACCATTGACCTCGGTGCCTGTCATGTCTTGAAGACCATGGGCATTGGCCGCATCGCCATCAATCGCGATGTTTGGGGCGTGCGAATCCCGCGTGAAGAGAGATACTCTTAAATGCCAGCGGTGACGCTTGATTCCTCTCGGGCGGTTACGGTCGGTAAGCAGAACGGGGCACGAATCTATCATGACCATATCAGGCGACGCCCGCTTCTGGGATCGGACGGCGCGGAAATATGCCGCCGGCGCGATCGGGGATCAGGCTGGATATGAGCGCACGCTGGCGCGGACCCGCGCTTTGCTTCGACCAGGCGACAGGGTGTTGGAATTGGGCTGCGGGACGGGAACGACGGCGCTGCGGCTTGTGGGCGCCGTCGAGGCCTATCTTGCGACCGACATCTCTGCCGCAATGATTGCGATCAGCAAGGAGAAGCACGCGACCACGCCAATCCCAAGTCTTGCCTTCCGCGTCGCGGCCGCTGAAGAGATCACGCCCGAACCGGCATTGTTCAATGCCGTCCTCGGCTTCAACTATCTCCATCTGGTCCGCGACCTGACCGGCACCCTCGCCCAAATCCACGCTTTACTCGCGCCGGCGGGTCTGTTCATCTCCAAAACGCCCTGCGTCGCGGATATGAACCCGCTCATCCGGTTCGTCTTGCTGCCCGCAATGCGCGCGATCGGCAAGGCGCCCTATGCGGGTGTGTTTCGCGCGAGCGAGCTGAAGAAGCTGATCAATGCCGCGGGCTTCGAGATCGTTGCTGTTGAAGACCATGCGACCAAGGTCAACGACAACCGACCTTACATCCTCGCGCGCAAGAGATGACTGGAGCGGCCCTGCGCTCACTTCACGATCGCCAGCTTTCGAGAAACGCCATGATCCGTGACGTCTGGTCCGGCAGGAAATGATAGCCGTCTTCGATAAAGCATATCTCCGCCTGCGGGGCCGCCCGCCGCAAGCGCTCCCGCGTGTCGCGTGACTCGATGAGGACATCCTGGCCGCCGACGATCGTCAGGATCGGCATGGCGAGTCTCTTGAGCTCAACGTCGGTGAGTCTCGGAATGCGGACCACCCGCGGTTTGATCGCCTGCCCGACACATTCCATGAGCTGGGCGAGTGGCCGCATCTCTTCCGGCAAGATCTCCGGCGCAGGTCCGAACACCAGCTCCCGTATCCGGCGTTTGCCCCACGCCCCCAGCAGAAAAAGCGGCAGCGCTTTCAGGAGAAAGTTCTTCTGGCGGCCGATGCCGGCGGGGCATAGCAAGACCAGCGCCTCGACGGCGTCAGGCCTCCTCTTCGCATAATCGAGCGCCAGCCATCCCCCCAATGAGGTGCCGACGATGGCGCAGCGCGACAGGTTGAGCCCTTCTAAAACATCATCGAGCCACAAGGTGTGAGCCTCGCCGTCAAGCTGCGGCCTCACACGTGCGCTGAAGCCCGCTTCGCCGATCATGTCGACCGCAAACAACCTGAATTTCGTCGACCACGTTGCGACATCGAGCATCCAGGCGGCAGCATTGGCCTGTGCGCCATGCAGCAGAACGACCGGCGGTGCGGTTTCAGGCCCACAAGCCAGGACGAAGGTCGAGCCCTGACGCGTCGGCAGATGCAATTCGGTGTGGGCGACCGGCCAATGATCGAGGACGCGCCGGTACAACGTCTCGACACCAGCCGCCGCTTCGGCGCTTCGATAGACGACGTCGCTCACGGCGACGCATCGATCTGCAATTGCACCAATTCCAACAGCTTGCGCACGTCGGAAACGCTGCCGATCATCACCACTTTCATGCTCCGGGCCGCCGGATCGAATGCGGTTTCGAGATGGAGCACCGGTGTTTCGGCATTGCCGGCCAGCGCCGCCGAATGGAGGAAGGTCGCCAGCCGCTGCGCGCCATCCACGGACAGATCGGGAATATCAACGATGCATGTCGTCCGTATGCCGGCCACGGTCTCCGCTCTGCCCTGTACGACTCCGGCAAAGGCATCGAGCTTGGCGCGCGCGATACGATAGGACTTGCCGATCCGTGTCGCTGTCAGCCGTCCGTCGCGTATGTAACGGAGAACGGTCTTGGGATGCAGGTTCAGTTCCTCGGCCGCCTGCTCCACTGTCACGAGGTTATCAGACACATTTGTTCCTTATTATTCCCTATAATTATAAAATAGAGACTATTTGAGAACAATAGGGAATAAGCAGTACATGGATATGGACAAGCGGGAAGATGCGGCGGAGGCCATGAAAACCCGTCTGCGTGCCGATTTACGCGCCGCAATGAAGGACAGGCGGTCGGGCGAAGCGGACGTCCTCCGGTCGCTCGTTTCGGCGATCGACAATGCCGAAGCGCCGCCTACGCAAAAGGAAGAGATTATGTCGAGCTTACATCGCTTTCGCAGTGGATCGGCCGAAGTCGAACGGCTCCTTCTCGACGGCGCGCAAGTGCGGCAGGTGCTGCTGGCGGAGATCCAAGAGCGCGAGCTTGCCGCAGCCGAGTTCGACCGCCTGGAGAAGACGGTTCGCGCCGCAGCCTTGCGGGCGGAAGTCGCGATCGTGAGGCGATATCTGGCTTAGAGCGGCTCGCACGTCATCGCGCCCACCTGCCCCTCGCTGCTCAAGGCTTTTTCGCAATTGTCCATCAAACGCGCGGCGGCTGGATCGGCGGCGCAGAATGCTCCCGTCGTCTTCGTCGCCAGCTCGCCCACGCACCAAAAATCGGCACGCCCGGACTCGAACGGACCGCATGAGGCATAGCAGCTGCGGACGTCTACGAGGCAGGCGTCCTGTTTCTCGTTGCGCGTCAAGGCGCAGGGTTTGAGCTCGGTCCTGAGGCAATTGAACTTGTCGGCCGGCAGCGCGCTCATGCATTTCTTGTTTCCGGCCTTCATGCAGGCCTCATACGCCACATAGAGAGTTTCCACACAGCTCCGGCCCTTCGCTTCGCATTGCGTCTTGACGCAGTCGACACCGCTTGCCGCTTGCGCCTCAGCGCCAAGAAGGAATGAGATTACAACCAGAATGACGACAGCGAATGGCCGCATCATCTTTCCCCTGACTGTCAGAACCACAAGCAGGCTATAGAAGGATGGGCCCTTGGTCCAACTCGAACCGGTGACCTGCCAGGCGCAGTATGGCGGCAGACAGCAAGGGACGAGCCATGCCGGTCGGTGCGCGATTTGCCAAATGGGGCTTGGGACAGTTCATCTTCGGGGTGTTTCTGACTTTCGGAATCATCGCGCATTATTGCGTCGGCGCCCGCTGGCCGACCGGCCAGCTCTTCATGCAGAACATCTCCCTCTGGTGGGCGTGTCCATGGACGCTTTCGGTCGCCGCCATTCAGGCTGGCGGCCTCGGCATGGTGGCGACCGGCCTGGTCTTGCTCCTCGCCCCTCGTGTAGCGGGAATGGACGGCTCCCAGACTTCCGGAGATTCAGTGGCGCTCCTCCTGTGCAATGCCGGTCTCTTCGGCGTCTTCGCTATCGGCTATCCGGGTTATTTCGTGTTCGACGCCATCTGGCCCAGCTTTTTCTATTCGCCGATAGCCGATGGAAAGAACCTTTGGCTCCTGGGCCAGGCTTTGTTCATCGCCTTGTATTTTGCCGGGCTTCTGATGGCGTTCGTCACAGTCCGCAAGGTGCTCGACCAGAAGCGGTATGCCTAGAAGCGCCGCTGGGCCCGTTGAGTTTTCTTCGCCGTCACAAACTCAGGGTTTACGGCCACTGCCCCGCAACCGCACGCTGCTTGCCAAGGTCCTTCGGCTTGTTTCATTTGGTCGGTGGGCAGCGAGTCACCCCCGGTTTAAAAACTCGCGACCGTGGAAAGTCCCAGGCGCAAACTTGGGACTTTCTGCCATGCCCTCTTCCATCAAGATCAAATAAGAGGCTCGCGTCAGAAGGACCGACGCGAGCCAGGCAGAGAAGAGAGGAAACGTGTTTTCAACGCGCGCGCTCTCGAAAGGTTCCCACCCGGTCAGTCATCCGCTGGCACGTTAGCTGAGCCAGATGCTGCCGATGACGAGAACGATGCCGGCCATCTGACTCAAGCTCAACGCCTGATCCAGAAAAACCCAGCCGAGCAGCACGGCGGTCAGCGGGCTTAGAAACAGCAGCGACGATGCGACGGTCGCTTCCAGCCGCCCGATGCCCCTGAACCACAACGCATAGGTCAAGGCACCACCGATCAGGCCGAGCCAGGCGAGCCCCAGCAGGTTGGCGGTCGTCGGCATGGGAATGACGGGATCGAACAGGAGCACGACCGGGACCAGCAGCAGGCCGCCGGCGGTCAGCTGCCAGGCCGTAAAGGTGAGGAGCGGCACGGGCGGACGCCATTTGCGCGTCAATATGCTTCCCAAGGCCATGGCCGCGGCCGCCGCGAGGCCTGCCGCCACACCGGCCGGATCGAGCGCCGCATGCGGCGCCAGCACCAGCAATGCAACACCGCCGATGCCGATGAGTGCGGCGACGATCGCCAACAGGCGGACTGGGCTGCCGAGCAGAAGTGCCGCGAGAAAGATGGCGAATAACGGTTGCACGGACGCCACCGTCGCCGCGACCCCGCCCGGAAGCCGATAGGCGGCGACGAACAGCAGGCTCAGGAAGATCGAGATATTGAGCGCGCCGAGGATGAAGGCGCGCAGCCACCAGATCCCGCTCGGAAGTTGTCGTCCAATGAGCAGCAACAGCAAACCGGCCGGCAGCGCGCGCAGCATGGCGACCGTCATCGGCGAGAAACCGGCCAGGAATTCGGTGGTGACGATATAGGTGCTGCCCCAGATCGCCGGCGCGATGGCGGTAAGCAGCAGGTCGGAAGGGTTGGTCTTCATGATATGTGCAAAACCTCGTGCAGCGGACGCCGTGGCTTCTGTGGCCAGTTTCCCGGCGCGGCGCGGCCAACGGCCACGAGCAGCACCGGGATGGCATGCGGTTCGAGGCCGAACGCGCGCGCGACACCTTCCGCATCGAATCCGCCTATCGGACCTGTGGCGAAACCCTTGGCTTCGGCGGCATGGATCAGGGTCGCTGCGCCGAAGGTGGCCGAGCGGACCGCTTCATCGCGGGCCACCCGCTTGTCGGCATATTGCGCGCGAGCACCCTCCTCCCAGCCCGACGCCATGGATGCCGGCATGAAGCCCTCTTCGGTGAAGGACCGCAGTCGCGTGGGGATGTCGGCATGATCCGGCAGGAGGCCGCAGACGATGAAGGTCACGGCGGCCTCTGTCACCTTGGGCTGGTCATGGGCCAGGCGCCGCAAGCGCATCTTCGCCTCGGGCATCCGCGCCGCGATGAAACGCCAGTTCTGCAGGTTGTAAGCGGAGGGCGCCCGCGTGGCGAGGCCAACCAACTCAGCGATCTCGGTTTCGCTCAGGGCATGGGCGGCGTCGAAACGATTGGCCGACACGCGTTTCTCGATCAGGGCAAGTGTGGGGTTGGTCATTTCTTCAAAGTCCGAACTGATGTGGCGTTCGGAGCTGAGATAGAGAATTCACCTACAGAAGATAATCAGCTAAATCGAGAAGATACTATTTACTCTTAGAGAACAATAGATGGATCGATTTACGGCCTTACAGGTCTTTCGCCAGGTGGCGGAGCTGAAAAGCTTCGCCGAAGCCGGCCGGCGCCTGAACCTGTCGGCGGCGGCGATCAGCAAGAATATCGCCGAGCTCGAGGTGCATGTCGGCGCGCGCCTCATCAATCGCACGACGCGGCGCATGGCGCTGACCGAAGAAGGCCGGCTCTATCTGGAGCATGTCACGCGCGGCCTAGATGCTTTCGCGGAAGCCGACCAGGCCTTGCGGCCCATCCGGCAGGAGCCGGGCGGCGTCCTGCGGGTGAGCGCGCCGATGACCGTCACGCTCATTTGCCTTTCCGCCGCCATCCCGCGCTTCCTGTCGCGCTATCCGGCGCTGACCCTCGACCTTCAGCTCGATGACCGGCGCGTCGATCTCATCCGGGAGGGATATGATCTCGCCATTCGCGGCAGCGACCGGCTGGAGGATTCGAGCCTGATCGCCAAACGGCTCGCGGTAATGCCGCATGTGCTCTGCGCGGCGCCCGCTTATTTCGCGGCGCATGGCAAGCCGAGGACGCCGTCCGAGCTGAAGTCGCACAACTTCATTCGCTTCAGCCTCTCGGGCCATGCGGATTTCTGGGAGTTCAGCAAGGATGGCCGCAGCGAACGGATCAGCGTCGATGCCCGCTATTCCGTCACCTCGAGCCTCGCGGTCCGTGACGCGCTGCGCGAAGGCTTCGGCCTCAGCCTGATCCCCGCTCCTTATGTCGCGGACGATCTGCGCGACGGCCGGCTCGAGGCGGCGCTCGAGGACTGGCGCGCGGTGGAAACCACGCTCTACGCCATCTATCCGTCCCGCCAGCATCTCGCCCCGAAGATCCGCGTCTTTCTCGATTTTCTGAGCGAGGAGTTTGGCCGCCAGAGACCCGAGATCAGGTGACGACCGCAATCCCGGCGAAGATCATGATAAGCACGATCACGGCGAGGATCAGGAACAGCACGAAGAGAATCTTGGCGATGCCGGCTGCGCCACGCGCGACGCCAGAAAAGCCCAAGGCGCCTGCGACGATCGAAATCAGGAAGAATATGAGCGCCCATTTCAGCATGATGACTCTCGACTCTGATCGTACCTTTTAAACGACGACGGTGAAAGTTCCCGAGAGGGAACAAGCCGGCGAGCAAGCGGCCTGCGGCAGGCACCGGGGAGGCCCGCTCGTTGACCGAGCAGACCTCCCCTTCGCGGCCTACTTATTCTGGCCGCCCGGGGTCCGATCGTCTTCTTCTTCACGCCGGGGAGTCTGTTGCCCCGGATTCTGCTGCTGCTGCTGGCCGGGGTTCTTCGCCCCGCCGCCCTGCTGTTCTTGGCCGGGACGCTGCGGCGGGTTGCCCTGCTGCTGCTGTCCGCCTTGGTTCTGGCCACGCTGGTTGTCTTGGTCGCGATTCATGTCTCACTCCTGTTTGAGGGATTAGTGACCAGCGCCAACACATCGCGAGGACATTAGTTCCTGATGGATCACGCATGATGTCGGAACGACGTGCCGCGCCTGGCGTCTTCCAACAATAAGAATGGAACATTACCGCCCCTAACCTGTTGCCGCCGTCACAACCCTCAACCAGGAGAGACGCCATGGCTTTGGACACACTCGACGCATTGTTCGAGGACACGCTGCGCGACATGTATTATGCGGAAAAGAAGCTGACCAAAATTCTTCCCAAGATGGCGAAGAAGGCGAGCAGCGCGGAACTCGCCGACGCCTTCACGTCGCATGCCGAGGAAACTCAGGGGCATGTCGATCGCATCGAAAAGATCTTCGGCATGCTGGACAAGACACCCCGTGCCAAGAAATGTGAAGCGCTGGAAGGGCTCTCCAAGGAGGGCGATCATGTGATGGACGAAGCCGACGCCGAGTCGGTCATGGACGCCGGTCTGATCGCGGCTGCCCAGGCGGTCGAGCATTATGAAATGGCCCGCTACGGGACCCTTATCGCCTGGGCCAACGAAATCGGCCTTTCCGATGCGGTAAAGCTGCTCGAGGCGAGCCTTGCGGAAGAGAAAGCGGCGGATGAGAAACTATCCGGCATTGCCACGACGGTGAATCCGGCCGCCGAGCGCAAGGAAGCCGCCTGACGCCGATGGATCCGCCGGTGAATCTCCGGCGGATTTTTCTTTCCCGGCAGTGCATCAGAACGCCGCCATGTTGGAATTTTCCCACGGGAATTTTGACAGCTACCCTGACCCAATTCAGCCAGTCGCACTGACATTCATGTCAGCCGATTCCTCTTGAATCCTTCCTAAGCAAGCGAGACTATTCCCGCGGGATCGACGTTCAGCGGAACGACAAAAATGCCAAAGGCCTATTTCGAGCCCAAGACATTGGCCGAGCTCGGGGCGGTGCTTGAGCGGGCCAAGGCGATCCTTGCACGCAGGGGCGAAGACACACCGATCAATATGGACTGGGTCGCCCGGCGCATCCTCGAGCTTGCGTCCCAAGGCATTCCGCCGGAGCAAATCCTGGCCCAGGTCATGAAGCCGCTCTCGCCCTTTGATGCGGGGTTGAAGACAACCGAAATCAAGATTTCTTTCTCTCCGAACCAGCCCTGCCCGTAGCCGTTGGGGCGTGGCGGAACTTTGGCGGCGCCATCAACCCTGATCTGCCGCATCCTCTTCGTAGCGCAGCAGATCGCCTGGCTGGCAATTCAGGAACTGGCAGATTCGTTCGAGCGTATCGAACCGCACCCCCTTCACCTTGCCTTGCTTGAGCAGTGACAGGTTGGCTTCGGTGATGCCGACATATTCCGCCAGGTCTTTCGACTTCACATTACGCTCGGCCAGCATGACATTGAGCCTGACCCGGATGGCCATGAGCACGGTCCTCAGACGAACTGCGCGTTTTCGTCGGCAAGTGCCACCGCATCCGTCATCACCCAGGCGATGACCGCGACCATACCTGCGAAGAGGAGCGTGAGCAGCGTGTCGGATCCGACGGTGAGCGCAAGTGTTCTCGCTCCCGTTACCACAGCCGAGCTCAGCAGCAGGCTCAAAGCGGCGCCCGCCAGCGGCTTCAGCAGGGCCGACACCGAAATGGCGATCGAGAACGCCTTGAGTCCGCCGACCGTCTGCATCGAAAAGATCCGGCCGCCCGCGAATTCGGTGAAACAACGCCGGGCCTGCATCAGCCCAAAGATCAAGGCGGAGAGCGGGATCATCGAGATGGCGAGGCCACCGAGGCGGAGATCCCATCCGATATCGGGAGGCGCCGCGCCGGTCACGCCGGTCATCGCGAGAAGAGCCCCGGCCGGTGTCGTCAGCCAATAATAGGCCATGGCCGCGACGAGCAGCAGCGCTGTCACCAGACACAGGATGGCCATGACCCGGCTGAGGCTCCCGATACGGCGGAGCCGCCTCGTCCGGACGGGATCATTGTTGTCGGCGGCCAAAATGATCATGCGGCTCTCCCTATGCTCCAGTCACTGATACGACAGAATTTATCGTTTGACAATAATTTTTATCTGCCTATCAATCTCACGACTTGATGAGGAACCGTTCAATGGCACTCCGTTCGACAGACTGGGCCCCCCTTCCCTTCATCCTTTTTGCGGCTTTCTCCGGCCTGTCATCGCCATCGGTCGCGGCGCCTTCGACCGCACAAGGTCAGGTCTCGGTGGCGCAGGTTGTCGAGATGCTCGACAAGGCGCCGGCCGAAAGAGTGGCCCGCCAAGTGCTGACGGCGTATCTCTCAGGGCTTGGTGAAGCCGCCGGCGTCCTCCTCACCGCGGGAAGCGACGCCAAGCTCGCACGGTGCAGCAAGCCCCTGAGCCTGAGCGATAGCCAGGCGCGACAGGCGCTCGCCGCCGCAAGCCGGCGCAAGGACCGCAACGAGATCGCCGCGACACCTTTGCTCCTCAGCGACATGATAAAGCGCGCCGGCTGCCGGTTCGCACCTTGAGCGGAGCCGGCTCACACCATGCGCAGAATATTTGTGACCCTCTTCATCCTCGCCACCCTCACCGGCTGTGCGAGCTGGAATTGGAAGGCGACGGGAGAGGCCTGGCGCGAGCCCCTCTGCCGCGACCAGCACAAGCAATCCTGCAAAGCCGATGACGAGGACTGATTGGTTGATACCGTCGCCCTAAAGCCGGCTGTAGATACCGCTCGCTTCGCCGCCCGGATCAGTGATACGCAGCTTGCCATCCTCGAATTGCCAGTACAGTACAACCGGCTCCAGATCCTGAGCTTCAAAGCTCCAGCTGCCGGTGAGATCGGACCGGCAGTCATTGACGGATTTATACACCCCGACCGCCGGCAGGAAGGTAATGGTGCCGCCCTTGATCTCGATCTTACCGGTCTTGCGGGCAAGCGAGCGGACCTGCCCGCAGCCATCGACGCGCCTCGACTGGAAGAGGAAATAATCGGTCCGGCCGCTTCGATGGAAGGAGAAGGAGACGCTGCCGCCATCGCCATCCGCGCAATGGTCAATATCGATGCAATAGCTGCCGCCGGATGCCGCATAGCCCCACTTGCCGACGAGCTCGCGCGGTATAACGCCCTCTCCATCGGTCGACGGAGCCCTGCCCAAGGCGCCACTCAAGAGCCCGAGGATCACCAGCCAGATGGCGACGGTGGACATGAGAACGATGCGAATGCGTAACGACACGGCCTCACTCACCGCGACTGCCTTTCGTCACCACCAGAGGTTTCCTGCGATTCGCCATGCTCATGCTCTCCTTTGCGCCGCTCCAACAGAAACGTGACGGAATAGACGCGGGCATTGCATTGCGCTGCTGCAACGTCCGACAGCACCTTCCAGAATTTGAGATGAAACATCTCGAGTCCTTTGCCATATGTGCCGCCCTCGCCAAGCGGGCCACAAGCTAAGGGCGGTCCAGATGCGTCGCTTGGACTAAACGGCCCTCAAATTGGCCCAAAAGGCCCTGCAAATCGGCCAAATTTTCCCCTAGAGCCCTTCCCGTTTTGGTCGAACCGTTTCGGTTCGGTCAAAATGGGAAGAAGGGCTCGAAATCAAATAATCTGGAGCGCTTCCTTATCGCCAAAGTCGAGCAACTTTGGCGGGAAGCGCTCTAGCCCTTGGACTTCAGCTTGACGCATCACGACGTCTGCTGGCAGGGAGTGTCGATGACCATGACGCGTGAGTCCGCCTCGTTTCGCCTGCGGACCGATGCCCTTCCGGCGCGCGACCGCGTCGAGATCATGCGCGAAGTCTATGGCCGCACCGTGCTCAAGGTCGATGTCGATCCGGTGGCGCCGCTTGCCGTCGACATGACACTGCGCGGCCTGCCCGGTGTCGGCATCGCCATCGGCTCCAGCTCGCAATTGCGCGCGCATCGCTCGACCGCCTTGATCGACAATGACGATGTGATCCTGCTCTTGGCACGGTCGGGCGCCAGCCTGATGAAGCATCGCGGCCGCGAGGAATCCGTCAATGAAGGCCAGGCGCTGATCATGAGCGGCGGCGAAGTCGGCATCAGCCAGATCCAGCCGGGCGGCTTGCACTTTATCAATATGAGCTTCTCGATGCGCAAGCTGGCGCCCCTGGTCGGCGATCCGGGTGCCGTCTTCATGCGGCCGCTTCCGACCGACAGCGCGCCGATGCGGCTGCTGATCGATTATGTGCAGGCGGTGCAGGCCATCGATCGCGAGGCGCCTGCCGAAATGTGGCACCTCGCGGCGACACATATGATCGACCTGATGGCCGTCGCGATGGGGGCGACGCGCGATGCCACCGAGATCGCCCGCGGCCGCGGCGTGCGGGTGGCGCGGCTGCGCGCCATCAAGGCCGACATCATTGCGCATGGCGCGAATTTGTCGACCGACCAGATCGCCGCGCGCCATCGTCTGTCACCGCGTTATGTGCGCAAGCTGTTCGAAGGCGAAGGCACGTCACTGTCCGACTTCATGCTGTCGCAACGGCTCGAGCGCGCGCATCGCCTCCTGAGCGATCCGCGCCAGGCGGGCGCGACCATCACGGCCATCGCCTTCGAGGCCGGCTTCAACGACCTGTCCTATTTCAACCGTGCCTTCCGGCGCCGTTATGCCGTGACGCCGACGGATGTGCGTGCCGCGGTGAAAAAGGCGCGCGACGACGAAACGTAACGCGCTCAACGCCGGCTATAGACGCCGCTCGCCTCGCCGGAAGAATCGGTGATGCGCAAACTGCCGCCCTCAAGGCGCCAATGGTGCGAAACCGGCTTCAGATCGGAGGGATCAAACTTCCAGGTGCCGGTGAGGTCCGGCCGGCAGTCATTCACGGATTTGTAGGTCCCGGCCGACGGCGTGAAGACGATCGTGCCGCCGTTCACCTTTATCCTCCCATCTTTCAACTCCAGCGACCGGATCTGGCCACAGCCGTCCACCAAACCAGACTGGAACAGAGCAAAAGTGGTACGGCCGTCGGGCTTGAAGTCGAAGGAGATGCTGCCGCCGCTGCCCGGGGCGCAGTGATTGAAGTCGGCACAATATTCGCCGATGGCGACGGCGAAGCCCCATTTGCCGACGAGTTCGGGCGGGACCAGCCCCGCGCTTTCCGCCGGAACGCCGGTGATGATCGCCCACCCGGTCGCTGCCGCGACGAGCAGCATGCCGATATGCCGCTGCCGCTTGCCGGATTGCCTCAGCATCCCTTGCTCGCCTTGACCGTGTTCAGATAGGCGAGCCGCGTCGTGATGACCTCCGTCACAATGGCTTGTTTGCCGGCGGGAGCCTTGCCGCCATATTTCTTCGCCGCCGGGCTGGCCGTAAGGCCGGTTTCATAATTGGCCTCTATCTGCCCGAGCTCGGTGCAGGACATGCTCTGATAGCGCGCTTTCTCCTGCGCGGTGATGACGCCGGCCTGCGCCAGGCCGATGGAGTTGGCGATCGGATTGCCGCCGACGCAGCCGGATAGGCCGAGGCAGAACAGCGCTGACAATCGCAGGAGGTGTCGCAAGGCCATCACCTGTCCCCATCGAACCTGAGTGTGATCAACCAGGCTTGCGCGTCGCACCTTGCGGATGCCAGCGCCGACAGGGTCTTCCAGAAATGGAGATGAAACATCGGACCTCACGAGCTGTGACCTGAATACGTTCCGGGAATCGAAACGCGGCCGCAACCTAAGGATCGGGCGGACCAAGGGCTCGGACTGAGCGGCCCTCAATTTGGCCAGAACGGCCCTATATTGACGTTTCTCACGGTCGGGCGCATATCCGCGCGCTCGCGGACAGGGAGTTTCCCATGACGACGGCGAGGCAGTCCGCCTCGTATCGACTGCGGACCGATGCGCTTCCGGAGAGAGATCGCGTCGAGATCATGCGCGAGATCTATGGCCGCACCGTGCTCAAGGTCGATCTCGATCCGCTTGCCCCGCTCGATGTCGACATGACCTTGCGCGCGCTGCCGGGCCTCGGCATCGCCACCGGCCGCTGCACACAGCTGCGCGCGTATCACTCCACACCGTTGATCGACAGCGACGACGTCGTCCTGCTGGTCGCCTTGTCGGGCGCCAGCCTCATGAAGCATCGCGGCTGCGAGGAGATCGTCAATACCGATCAGGCCGTGATGCTGAGCGGCAGCGAGGTCGGCAGCAGCCAGATCCAGCCGGGCGGCCTGCGCTTCATCAATATGAGCTTTTCCCTGCGCCGGCTGGCGCCGCTGGTCGGCAATCCCGCGGCCGCGCTGATGCGGCCCTTGCTTGTCGCTACCGCGCCGATGCGGCTTCTGATCGACTATGTGAGCGCCGTCCAGGCGATGGAGCACGAGGCGCCACCGGAGATCTGGCGCCTGACGGCGACGCATATCTTCGATCTGATGGCCATGGCGATGGGCGCGACCGGCGATGCGGCCGAAGTCGCCAGGGGCCGCGGCGTGCGGGTGGCGCGGCTGCGCGCCATCAAGGCCGATATCGCCGCCCATGGCGCTCAGCTTTCGGCCGACGATATCGCCATCCGCCACCGGCTCTCACCGCGTTATGTGCGCAAGCTGTTCGAGAGTGACGGCACATCTCTTACCGACTTCATATTGGCGCAGCGGCTCGAACGCGCTCACCGCATGCTGAGCGATCCGCGCCAGGCGGGACGCAACATCACGGCCCTCGCTTTCGAGGCCGGCTTCAACGATCTGTCCTATTTCAACCGCACCTTCCGGCGCCGCTACGGCGCGACACCATCGGAGGTGCGCGCCACGGCGCAAGGGGCACGCGACGACGAGACGTGAGCGCGCCGAGATCAAGCAATCCTGGTCTACGCCGAGCGCAGAGCCTTCGCCCTATCCTTGCCGCGCCATATTGGCGAAGATCATCACCATGAGCACAAACGTACCCTCCGCCTCGGCCTTCACTCGTTATGCGCAAGCCTATGACGCGATGCGCCGCCGCCTTATCCCCTGCTTCGACGACCTCTACGGTGCGGCCTTGCGCCTGATCGACGACTGGAAGACGCGCGAGGACTTTCGCGTGCTCGATCTCGGTGCCGGGACCGGCTTGTTCTCGGCCATGATCCTGGAGCGCTTTCCGAAGGTCCGGCTGCATCTGATCGACGCCTCGTCCGGCATGCTCGATCAGGCCAAAGAGCGCTTCCGCGGCAACTCGTCCGTCACCTTCGGCATCCGCGACATGGCGACATCCAATCTGGACGGCCCTTGGGACGTCATCGTGTCGGCGCTCGCCATCCACCACATTGACGATCACGCCAAGCAGTCACTGTTTGCACGCGTCGCCGCTAGTCTCGAGCCCGGCGGCCTGTTCGTCAATGCCGAGCAGGTTCGGGGTCCGACGCCGGAAGCGGAAGACCGTTATGTCCGTTTCTGGCATGCCGACATCCGCGCCGCCGGTGTTTCCGAAGAAGAGATCGCCGGCGCCGCCGAACGCATGGCCTTCGACCGCTGTGCATCCGTCGAGGCGCAGCTTGCCTGGATGCGCGCGGCGGGCCTGCACGATGTCGATTGCAGCTTCAAGTCCTGGCGCTTCGCGGTGCTGAGCGGGCGCCGAGCCTGAGCCTATCCCCTCGCTTGCATCAGGCGTCCTATTCCCAAAAACGTCACCACCGCGCCGGCCCCCAACGCCATGGTGATCCCGAGGGACCAGGTGGCGCCGATCTGTGCCATGCCGGCAGCGAAAGCAAAGGGCGCGGCCGCCGAGACGACCAGACGCGCCGAGGCGACCCGTCCCTGCAGCCTTCCATAGCCTTCGCTTCCAAACAGCAGAAGCGGCAAGGTGCCGAGCACGATGCTGAACAGGCCATTGCCCAGGCCGAAGAGAACGGCAAAGGCCATGGCTCCAGTGACCATCGGCGCCGTCAGAATGAGCACCAGAACCGCACCCGACATCAGGGCCGCCGCGATGGTGGCGAGGATCACCGGCGACAGGTTGCGCCCGAAAGCCATGTTGATGAGGCGGCTCGCCACCTGGGACGGGCCGAAGACCGTGGCGATGATGGCCGCCGTGGCGGTGAGGCCCAGCGCCGCCAGCATCGGCACCATGTGAATGAGAACCGCCGAGGCGACGAAGGACTGGAGCGAGAAGGCCAGGATCATCAGCGCGAAGCCGATCGGCCGCGCGGTGACCGAGAGCCTGCCGATGACCGGCTCTGTTCCCGCCGCAATCGCATCCCGGCTGCGCGCCAGTCCCCGCGCCAGCCACGCATGCAGCGGCAGGCAGACCAGAAGATTGAGCGCGGCGAAGATCAGATAGACGGAGCGCCATGACATCTGCGTCTCCAGAAAGGCGGTGATCGGCCAGAAAACGGTCGAGGCGAAGCCGCCGATCAAGGTCAGATAGGTGATGCTCCGTTGCGCCTGGGCCGGATTGAGCTGCACGAGAAGTGCGAAAGCGGCGCCATACTGGACGAGGCTCGCCGCCACTTCGACGACGACGAGAGTGCCGACAAAGATGAGCTTGTTGGGCGCCAGGCTGCAGCCGATGAGGGCTGCCGCCGCGCAGGCCGAGCCGATGGTCATCAACCGCCCGGCGCCGTAGCGATCAATCAGAATGCCGAACCACGGCGCCGTCAGCCCCCCGACCAGGAGCGAAAGCGACAGGGCCGCGAAGATCCATTCGACCGACCATGTCAGATCGCGCGCCATATCCGGCGCCAGGATGCTGAAGGCGTAATAGAGCGTCCCGTAGCCAATGATCTGGGTCACGCCAAGGGCGACGATTGGCGCAATCGATAGGCGTGCATTCATCAGGCGTTTTCAGACTCGAGGGGCTGCTCTGCGGTGGAACCGCGCTCATACCATGCCTTGGACCGATTCACGATCGCCACGACCGACAGCATGACCGGCACCTCGACCAGGACGCCGACCACCGTCGCCAGTGCCGCACCGGAGCTGAAGCCGAACAGGCTGATCGCCGCCGCCACCGCAAGCTCGAAGAAGTTCGAAGCCCCGATCAGGGCGGAGGGACCGGCCACGCAATGCCGCTCGCCCAGGAAGCGATTGAGCAGATAAGCCAGGCCTGAATTGAAATAGACCTGGATCAGGATCGGCACCGCGAGAATACCGATGACCAGCGGCTGCGCGATGATCTGTTCGCCCTGGAAGCCGAACAGCAGAACCAGAGTTGCGAGAAGCGCCAGCAGCGACAAGGGCTGCAGCTTCTTGAGGAGACGATCGAGCGCCCCCTGCCCGCCGGACGCCAGAAGGAAGCGGCGCAGCAGCTGGGCGGCGATCACGGGAATGACGATGTAGAGGCCGACGGAAAGGATCAGCGTGTCCCACGGTACGATGATGGCCGAGAGGCCGAGCAGCAGGCCGACGATCGGCGCAAAGGCCACCACCATGATCGCGTCGTTCAGCGCGACCTGCGACAAGGTGAAATGCGGTTCGCCCTTGGTGAGATTGGACCATACGAACACCATGGCCGTGCAGGGTGCGGCGGCCAGAATGATAAGACCGGCAATATAGGAGTCGATCTGGTCCGCCGGCAGATAGGATCGGAACAGCCAGCCGATAAAGAGCCAGCCGAGCAAGGCCATCGAAAATGGCTTCACCGCCCAATTGATGAAGAGCGTCACGCCGATGCCGCGCCAATGGCGGCCGACCTCGCCGAGCGCTGCAAAGTCGATCTTCAGCAGCATCGGCACGATCATGAGCCAGATCAGCAAAGCGACAGGAATATTGACCTTGGCTAACTCGGCGGCGCCGATCGCATGGAATATCCCGGGAAACAAATGGCCGAGCGCCACGCCCGCAATGATGCAGAGCGCCACCCAGACGGTCAGATAACGTTCGAATATCGACATGAGGTCAGAACTTCTTGGTCAGGATTGTCGCGGAAGCCGGGCAGAGACTGGCGGCTTGCCGCGTCGCCAGAATCGCTTCCGGCACGGCATCGCGGTCCACCGGCGTGAAGCCTTGTTTCTCGAAGAACGGAGCAGCCGAAGTGGTGATCAGATAACCGCGCCGCGCTCCCGCCTGTGTCGCCTCCGCGATCAGCAGCCGGAGCGTCGTCTCGCCGATCCCGTGGCCCTTATGGTCAGGCAAAACCACGATCGAGCGCAGCAGCGCGTCGTCGCCGTGCAATTCGTAGCCCGCGAAACCAACCGTCGCGCCGCCACGGATCACCCGGAAGAATCTGCGGCCCTCTTCCGTCAGGTCGTCGACCGGCAGTTTTTCGCCGGCCAGCGCACCGCGCAATTCCGGCGCGAGACCGTCGATGGGAAGCAAAGCAAGCCACGTCGCTCCCTCAGCCGAACCGATCCGTTGCAAGTGACGACGCAACACCATGCCGTCGATCGACTCCATGGGCAGGTTCAAGAAGGCAATGATGCGGTTCTTGAGATATCTGGCCGCCGTCGAGAAGATGCGCTCCTTCTCGATATCGCTCCCCTCCACCGCGGCGGGATCCTCGATGCCCCAATGGGCAGTCATCGGCTGACCCGGCCAGATCGGGCACATCTCGCCGGCCGCGCTGTCGCAAACGGTGAAAACGAAATCCATGACCGGGGCGCCCGGCGACGCAAACTCGTCCCATGGCTTCGAGCGCAGTCCGTCGGTCGGATAATCCAGGGCGGCCAGGACCTTCAGGGCGAAGGGATTGACCCGCCCTTTAGGCTGGCTTCCGGCCGAAAAGGCATTGAACCGTCCGGCGCCTTCCTTCCGCAAGATGCTTTCGGCCAGGATCGAGCGGGCGGTATTGCCGGTGCACAGAAACAGGACATTGTACGTCACAGCGCGGCCCCTTTCACCGGCGTACAGCAGGTGGCGGCCGAAATGACCGGCGCACAGATTTCCGGACGGCCCGAACAGCAATCCTCCATCAGGAAGCGGATGAGGCCGCTCAACACGTCATATTCTGCACTGTAGATGATCGAACGCGCGTCGCGCCGCGCCGTAACGAGGCCGGCGCGTTCCAGCTCTTTCAGATGGAAGGACACATTCGAGGCGCTCACTTCCACTTTCTCGGCTATGGCACCGGCAGCGAGGCCCTCAGGGCCGGCGACGACCAGCATGCGCAATATCCGAAGCCTTGTTTCCTGCGACAGGGCCGCAAACACGGTTAGGGCTTGACGTTCATCCATATTTCAATAATCCTATGAATATCGAAATGATGGATAAATGAGATGGCGAGCTTTGGCAATGGTAATATGGCGTCCCTGGCGCCTCTTCCTCTGAATGATCTGACAATCGGTGACTTGCTCGACGGCCTGGCGGCACGTCCAGCCAGCCGCCTGACGTTTCGATATGACGGCAAGACAATACGGCGCGGCTATCATGTGACCGAGGTGAAGGCGGGACAGTTCGCCGCTCTCGACTGCGGCGCCAATCCCGAGGCCTGGACCGAGATATTCATCCAGCTCTGGGATGTCGATGATGCGCCGGATCAGATGACGGCCGGAAAATTCGCCGGCATCATCCGCAAGGTGACCACCCATGTCGCCCTCGACATGAATGCACGGCTCACCTTCGAGGTGAGCGACGGCATCGGCCCGATGCAGCTTCATCAGGCCAACGGCCCTGTGGCGTCAGACGACGAGATTTTCGTCGAGCTTTCACCGCGCCCCGCGAGCTGCAAGCCGCGCGATCGCTGGCTGACCGCTCAGAACGAGGCCGCATCGGCCTGCTGCGGACCCAGCAAGTCGCCATGCTGCGCGTGAGACAGCGATGAACAGACCTCCGAGAAAACCCGGTTACGATTCCTGCGACGCTGACGCCTGCGCCGAGCATTGAGCTCGTCACATTCGCCTTCGCAGATATCGCGACCTACCTTCTTGGAGATCCCCCATGGTTCGTTCTTCACCGCGCCTGCCGCCTGCCCTGCTCTTGATCACGGCCTGTGCCTTCTGGGGCGCCGCCACCGTTCTCAACAAGGCTTTGCTGGCGTCCATTTCGCCGATCACCTTGCTCGTCCTACAGCTCGCGCCAAGCGCGATCGCTCTATGGATCATCGTCACGGCGACCAAGCGGCCACTGCCGCCCAGATCGCTGATGCTCCCGCTGATCCTGCTCGGCGTCCTCAATCCCGGCATATCCTATACGCTCAGCCTAATGGGACTCATGAACATAAGCGCGAGCGTCGCCACGATGTTATGGGCGGCGGAACCGCTGATGATCCTCGGTCTGGCGGCGCTGCTTATCGGCGAAGCGATCACCTGGCGGTTGTTGCTTACCATGTTGATCGGCGCGTTTGGTGTCGCCCTCGTCGCCAATATCGGCGGCGCGCTCGATGGCATGGGCGGAGATCCGATTGCAACGCTGCTGCTTCTGGGAGCGGTGTTGTGCTGCGCCTTCTACACGGTGTTTTCGCGGAAGCTGAGCGAGATGGTCGATCCGATCACCACGGTGGCCGTCCAGCAAAGCGCCGGCCTCGCATGGGCGCTCGCTTTGCTGTCCACCGGCACAAGGTTCGGGACACCGACGGATTTCCTGGTCATTTCACCGGACCTCTTCGCTGCAGCAGCCCTTTCCGGACTGCTTTATTACGCGGCCGCCTATTGTCTCTATATCGCGGCACTCCGCGACGTCCCTGCCGCCATTGCCGGCGGCTACTTCAACGTCATACCGATCTTCGGCATCGGGCTGGCCTATCTGTTCCTCGGTGAGAGGCTCACCCTCATACAGTGGCTGGGAGCGGCGGCAGTCCTCGTCTCGGGCTATATGCTGGTCCGTCTCACCAGCAGGGCCGAGCCGGTGCATTCGGCTACGTGATCGCAACGGCTCTGCGGGCGTTCAACCAGCGCTGAACGCTTGCAGATCCGGCCCTAGCATGGCTTGCCGCAGAAGGCTCGCCGCGCCATTGGCGCCGGTGAGCAGGATCACGACGCGTTTGCCCTTGATCTCGTCGCGGCGCCGCCAGGCGCCGGCGAGCCCGGCCGCCGCCCCCGGCTCGACCAATATACGTCCGGCCGTCGCGGCCGTATGCAGCGCCGGCAAGAGCGACGCCTCCGGCACCAGGAAGGCGTCATCGACCGAGTGCAGCAAGGTCGCGAGCGCCAGCAAGGCCGGCACCCGGCAGACGATGCAATCGCCGACGGTGCGGATGTCGCGCTCGACCGGACGGCGCGCATGGTAGCTCTCGACCATCGCCGGCGCCCCGTCCGACTGCACCGCCCAGACTTGTGTCTTCGGCTGATGGATCTTCACACCAAGGCCGGTGCCGCCGGCGAGCGAGCCGCTGCCCATCGGCACCAGCACGATATCGACGCTGTCGAGCGCCAGCCCGATCTCGAGCCCGGCGGTCGCCGCTCCCGCAATAAGCGACGCGCTTTCGCCGTCATCCACGAATTCGCCACCCCTCTCGGCCGCATGGCTTCGCGCTCTGTCCTTGGCGGCATCGATATCCGATCCGCCAATATGGAGCTTGCCGCCGAACCGGCGGATCGCGGCGAGCTTCTCGGCGACGCAGCCTTCCGGGACGAAGACATCTGCAGGCATCCCCAGAAGCCGCGCCGCATAGGCGACCCCTTGGCCGTGATTGCCGGTCGAGGCGGTAACGGCGGCGACGGGTTTATTGGAAGCCGTCAGCAGCGCATTGAGGGCGCCACGCAATTTGAAGGATGCGATCGGCCCCGTCGTCTCGACCTTGAGCCAGATATCGGCCACCAGCAGCTCGGACAAAGCGGCGGAGCGAAATAAGGGCGTCGGCTGCCCGAGATGGGGGGCCAGCCGCTCGGCGGCGGCGAGGATGTCTGCTTGCGAGGGTATGTTCATGCCTTCCTTTTACCGTCCCTCTGATTTGAGTAGATTGCAAACTGGCATACCGTGTGTTTCATAGATTCCGATTTTCGATACCAAAGCGGAATCTATGATAAAACTCGACGACGTCGACCGCCGCCTGCTGCGGCGGCTGCAGACCGACAACCGCGAGACCAATCTCGATCTGGCGGCGGCTGTCGGCATCTCGCCGCCGGCCTGCCTGAGAAGAGTGCGGCGGCTGCGCGAGGCGGGTATCGTCCGCGCCGATGTGGCCCTCCTCGATCCCTCGGTCGCCGGCACCCATCTCACCATCCTGGTCGAAGTCATGCTGGAGCGTGAGCGCCTCGATGTGGTCGAGGGTTTCAAGCGCGCCGTGGCGGCCGAGGAGGCCGTGACCCAATGCTGGCTGGTGACCGGTGATCCCGATTTCGTCCTGGTGGTGCGCGTCCCCGATATGGACGCCTATGAGAGGCTGACCCAGCGCCTCTTCTATGCCAATCCCAATATTGCCAAATACCGCACCTTGGTTTCGATCTCCGAAGTCAAATTCGAGACTAAGCTGCCGATATAGCCCTAAGAAAGCTCGAGCAACCATGATCTATCTCGTCGGAGGTCCGCCGCGTGTCGGTAAAAGCACTCTGGCTCTCATCGCTCTCGAAGAGGCCGGAATCCCCTATTGCTCGACCGACATGATTGTCGGCATGCTCGAACTCGGCGCCCCCCAGCTCGGCGTTCGTCACGGCTTCCATGCCGACAAGGCAAACTCGATGACCGGTCTCCTCACCCATTTCGTGTGCTGCGCCGATATCGGCAATGACGCCTATCTCATCGAAGGCGACGTCATTACGCCGACCTTCGCCCAGCTGATCGCGCCGCAGTTGAGCGAAATGCGCGCCGTCTTCCTGGGCAACAGCGCGCTCACTCTGGACGACCTGCGCCATGCGCCGGACTGGCTCGAGAATTCGGAAACGGCCGAGTATGAAACGGTACGACACAAAATTGTCGCGCGCAGCCAACAGCTCCGGACAGAATGCGAGCAGCTGGGTTATGCATATGTCGAGATGAGCCAGGACCGCAATGCAAGTTTCGCAGCGGCCCTCAAGGCCCTCGATCTGTAACCGCCACGGGCACCAGCCAGCCCCGATAACGCACGATAAGGCCCGTCAGGGGATGACCAATCTCCACGTGGAAGTGGAAGCGTCCCTCTTCCACGCTCTCATGCGCTGTCGAGCGCGGGCACAGGAACATCGGCATGGGAATGCCGAAGGCCCGCCAGTGGCGCAGGACGAGCGACAGGCGTCCGTCCTTCAGCACCAGCGCCATGGCGAAGGTCAAAGGGCCGAAGCGCTCGTAAAGCAAAACCTCATCCTGGCCCGTGCCGGCGAACTGCGCGCTGTGGAAAGTCTCGGCGCCGAAACTGCGCGTCCAGGTCTCGACGCCATGCGTGACGTCGAAACGCACCCGAACCGGCGTGTCGGCGGTCGCGGCGGGAAAGCCGATGACGGCGCCGGCGAGGCGCGCCAGGAAGCCCTGCCCGCGCTCGACGCCGGCGCGCCCTTCCGCCAGAGCCGTCGTCTCAACCTGATGCATCGCGCGGATTTCCGCCGGCAATTCCTTCCATGCCGAACCCAGGATGCGCTCATAGAGCGGCGCCCCGTCGGGCAACGGCTCATGCCTGACGCCCCATGCGATCGACCGGCCGGCGAAGAGGCGTTCATAGTCGGCAAGCTCGAGGTCGCGTGTTGCCGCCCGTGCTCCCGTCAGAGGCGTATGTCCCTCCAGCATCTTGTGGATATAGGCCGCGACCGCCATTGCGGGGATATAAGGTCCGTCATCACCTTCTGCAGCGAGGTGCCAGGAACGGGTGACGGGCCGGCTGTTTTCATCCATGCCCGCCACTTCCATGAACATGCCGCTCCGATGTTCGCCCCAGCGCAAAGTCCGCGTCACGCCATGGATCAGCGGCGCCAGGGCGATAAGACTGCGCAGCACGCGCAAACGGACCAGCCAGGCCGCGCCGATGAACAGCCGGTGGAACACCTCCGGCACGGGAGCGGCGCCGATCCAGATGTCGCGGGCCTCGGGCCAGAGCTCAGCCAGCGCTCTCAGATCCGGCACTTCGACGAGCGAAAACAGCCGGCTGCACAGCGGCACGCCACCCGGTGGCGCGATGGTGAAGCGTATTTGCTCCGTGGCCGGATAACCGGTCGCATGAGCGCCGTCTCGCCGCAGGACAATCGGCTTTCCGGCATAAGAGGCAATGGCCCGCATCACATTCAAGCCCAGATCCGCAAAAGGTGAGGGCGCGAGACCACCGCGGATGGAGTCGATATGCGTCATACCACTGATGAGGTGGCGCACCGCCGCCGCGGAAAGCGCTGGAAAGCTCGACGCGCCGGAGAGGACACAGAGTCCTGCCGTCCTGGCCCGCTGATCAAAGGCCGAAATGCCCATGACGAAATCGGCGCTGTCGGCCAGATCGAGATAATGCGCGCCTTGCACGATCGCCGCCTCGACGAGACGATATTGCCCCGCGCCATAGGCCTGGAAGGGACCGCTCGCATCGACGACGACGTCCGGCTCGAGCCGCGCCAGCTGTTGTGCCAGTTCGCCGTCACGATCGAACACCGCCGGAACGAGCTCGGCTTGAAGTGACTTTCGCCCCGCGCAGTAGTCCTCGGCGTGTTTCAGCGAACGCCCCGCGACGATGATCGTGAGGCGCGCTTCGTCCTCCAGAAGCTCGACGATCCGGCCGCCGAAGCTGCCATAGCCGCCGACGATCAGGAGTCTGAGACGCTTGCCCATTGGGGGAGATGATCCTGTGCCGGGATCACCTCCCTAGCAAATAGGCCGATACGCCATCAAGGCTGCGCGGGCAGTGTGTGGACCAGGCCGCGCGTGAACCCCGAAGGAAATACGGTCAGATGATTTTCTCCGGCCAGCACTTCGGACTTCACGCGCAGACCGGGATAGCCGCGTTTCATCACGCGTCGCTCGAACAGCTGGAGATCCTTCACCATGTCACGGTTGCGATTGAAGCGCCGGTCATTCGGATGAACGCCCTCGAAGGCGCCGACATAGAGGAAGACATTGGCGGCAAGGTCGCGATGCGCCTTGGCATAGTCCGCTTCGATTTTCCACATCACGTGATTGTCGTACCAGAAGGACGGGCTGCCGAGGATGTAGTCTCGGAAGAGCTGCGGCTCGGAGAGCAGGATCTGCGCGCCGAGCAGGCCGCCATAGGAATGGCCCATGAAGACACGGCGGCCGGGATCGGCCCGGAATTTACGCTCGACGAAAGGCAGCACCTGATCGCGCAGATAGCGCTGATACTGAGCGCCCTGCCCGTGCACTGCCTTCTTGGGCGCCCCCTCGCCACCGCGGATCGTCGGCGTGTAATCGCGCCGCCGGCTGGTCATGCCGTCCTCGCCTTTGGCATAGGACAGGCCGACCAGGATGAACTCCTCGGTCACCGGCCCGTCGAGATTGATGCGCCGGGTGATGCTGCGGATGAGCGGGAAACCGTAATCGGCGTCGGCGACATAGAGAACGGGATAACGGCGCTCCGGCTCGTGCGCATAACTCGCCGGAAGGCTCACAAAGACCTCATAGAGGCGACCCGATCGCGGATCGGGCACCGACCAGACCTGCGTGCCCTCGAGCGTATAAGCCCGCCCCTCTTCCGTCGCGGGCGCCGATCGCGCGATTGACGGGACGGCGATCAGCGTGAGGCCGATGACCGCCGCAGAAAGAAGCTTCGTGTCGCAAATGATACGCATAGGTCCCCGGAAATGAGCGAGCTGAACCGTCCCTGCGAACTCTCTCACGGCGGTCTGCGGTCGATTTAAGGCACCTTTACGCCACGCGACTCCACAGCCGGCACCGCGATTCGGCGCCAGGACGCCGCCACCTCCTCCGGGCTAGCCGCGCGGACCGCTTTCAGATCGCGCGGATAGGCGACACCATCGGCTTCACTGAGGCGTGTCGCGTGAAACTGCCCGTTGCTGGCGCGCAGAATCCACCCAGCCTCCGAACACTCCTGGGAGACGAGATAGATTGCACCGGGCGCGATCTCGCCGGGTTTGAGCTCGTCGGGCTCCTCGGCGATGCCCCACATCCGCGTCTTGGCCACCGGCGAGATCGCGTTGACGATGATGCCGTGCGGCGCGCCCTCATCGGCCAGCACATTGACGATGCCGACGGCGCCGATCTTCGCCGCCGCATAAGCGGCAAGGCCAGGCTGCACATATTGTGGATAGAGCGCACGGTCTGACGTCGTCAAAAGGATACGCCCATAGTTCCGCGCCTTCATCGCCGGCCAGGCTGCCTGGGCTAACCACAACGGCGACTTGACACCGAGCGCCAGCATCCGGTCGAGGAACGCCTCGTCGAGCTCCTCGATGCGCTGATAGCCGACCCAGCCGGCATTATGGATCAGCACATCGAGACGGCCATGTTTCTCCAGCACGCGCGCGACGAGCGCATGGCACTCGTCCCGCGTCTCGATACTGCCGCTTTCGCCGAAGGCCTTGCCGCCGATGGCCTGTAGTCCCGCCGCCGCGGCATGCGCGACGGCCGGATCATGGCCCTGGCCGTCGGATCCGGCACCGACATCGTGGACGACGACCACGGCGCCGCGTTCAGCCAGAAGCTTCGCATATGCGAAGCCGATGCCCCGGCCGGCGCCGGTGATGAGGGCCACCTGCCCGTCGAACCTGATCATTTGCTCTTCCTTGTCTTAGGTTCAGGCGCTTTCGGGAGCGTCGACCTCGAGGACGGTCAACTCATGCCGCTGGCCGTTCCGCGCCGTCCACAGGATCGACTGTCCGGGCGACAGCCCGATGAGCGCCGTTCCGACCGGCGTCAGGATCGACATCTTGCCTTTCGCGATATCGGCCTCAGGCGGGAAGACCAGGGAAACGGTGCGCTCGAGCCCCTTCTCGTCTTTGAAACGCAGGCGCGATCCCATGCGGATGACGCCTTGGGCGATCTTGTCGTCGGCGACGACGCGCGCCCGCTCGAGCTCGCCGGCGAGGTCGTCGGCCAGCGCCGCGTCGCGCTCAGCGATGGCATCGGCGAGCATGCTCAGCCGGGCATGGTCGCTCGTCGAGATGCTGATTTCGGGCTTCTGGCGGGCTGTGGTGATGTCGGTCATGTCAAATAGGCCTATTACGCTTCCGCCCGGTTACGGTGCGGGAGTCCTGCAATTTATGAGGGAAATGAGAGGTTGGCGGCGCCTTAGCGACGAGCGAGCGGAAAAGACTCAAGCCCTGCCCCACGACTCGGAGGTGCCAGGGGGCCGAGCCGGGGGTTACGTTCCCGCGATGGGGCAGGCCCCATAATGAAGATGAGTCGTATTTCGCTGCATTTTTTGCATGGCTCATAGTTGGGGGCGCCGCTCCCGATGTCAAGCGCAACCCGTCCAGGCCCGGTTAACAGTGTCGGGGCTTGCCCGATTGACAGCGGGCCGGGGATGGAAAATATTCCAAAAAGGAGGGGCAAATCAGCCCTTGGAGGAGAGACGGATGATCAAGATGATGGTGGCGGCGGCCGGACTTTCGGTCGGTCTGATGATGATGCCGGTGGCGACGGTCCCCGCAAAGGCCGGTGTCAATATCGATATCAATATCGGTGGCAAGAAACGGATCAGCTGCCGGCGCGGCGCGCGGATCGCCGAGGATTACGGTTACTTCCGCATTCGCGCCCGTGACTGCAGCGGCGGCACTTACAGCTATTTCGGCCGGCGCAACGGCAAGAGCTACATCATTTACGTCGACTCCAGGCGCGGCTACGTCTCCGATGTCCGCCGCGTCGGTTATTACTGATACGGCTCGGAAATCGCGAGCCTAAGCAAACAGCGGGCACTTGCCCGCTGTTTTCGTTTGGCGTTATTGCTCGTCGATCAATTGCATTTTAATGGAATTGCATCCGTCTGTGACATATGAGCAACAGTAACGACAATTCGACCACCCTTACCTAGCGTATCACTGGTGCAACAAGGAACTTTGAGGCGTAATCCGACTCATCACTCCTCCATGGAACTAAGGCCCTGCGGGGCCTTTTTCTTTGGCGGAGGGCAAACGGCCTAGCAGGCCAAGGCGGCGGCTTCCTGCTGCGTCGCCGAGCGTTCCTTCTCATTTCGGGCTTTGGCATAGAACTCTTGCGCCTTGGCAAGGCTCTTACAGCTGTCGGCCTTGCGGTCGAGCGAGGCCAGGATAGTGGCGTGCGTGCGGTACTGGACCGCCGAGACGTAGTCTGACCCGGCCGGTCCCGACAGGCTCTTTTCGGAAAAACTCAACGCCTCGTCGAAACGCTTCATGGCGAGGAGGATCTGCGCCTGGGTGTCGTTGATGGTCGACAACACGCCCTTGTCGCCCAGTACCTCGGCGATACGTAGCCCTTCCTGCGCCGGGGGCAGCGCTTTGCCATACTGTTTGCCGCGCAGATACATCCAAGCCAGATTGTTATAGGCGAGAGCCTTCATATACGGATCGGCCGGCGACTGCGCCTCTGCCCGTTTGCGGGTCTCCTCGAGATAATATTCTCCGCGATCGAAATCCCCGTCGTGAACATAGGCAATGCCCAAGGACATGATGATCTGGGATTCGAGCGCCGGATTGATCTCCCTGGCGAGGCTGGCCGCTTCATGAAAATACGTGATGGCTTCTCCATACCGCCCACTGGAATCCAATGTTGCGGCCAATTCGACGATGACATGCACCCGGTTCGACTTGAGCAGCGGCGGGAACGAGCTCGCATCCACAGCGAGCGCGGCCATCGTATAACGTTCGGCCGCCGCCGCATCCTTCTTGTACTCGCTATTCAGACCGGCCAGCATTCCGTTCAGACCGAACTGATATTCCGGCGCGGAGAATGCCTCGTCCGCGACCGCGGCAAGCAGAAGCTGTTCGGCAGCGACGGGGTCCTGGGCGTCCAGCTTGGTGAACACGTTGCGGTGGAGCTCCGCAAATCGCTGCTCCGCCTGGTTTTCGATGTGGAAGTAGGTATACGCCATCAAAGCGAGAACGGCGACGGTGGCGACAACGGTCGCGACAATGGTGATTAGCGTCTTCTTCACAGGATGCCCCCGGCAGATTCGACGCCGACGCTAATCCACGGTCGGCGCCAGGTCGAGACTCTTTCCTGGGCGTCACCGGCGCGCCACATTGCTGAATCAGAGCTTAGCCGGTAAGTGTCAGATCAAATCAGCCACGGAGTTTCGACGGTGAAGCTTGTCCCCCTCTGCCTGTCCGCCTTGCTTGTGTTGGCCACGTCCACTGCCGCCTCGGCCGCCGACTGCCAGCCCACCTCCCCTTCCAAATTCCCGAGCTGGCTTTCGGGGGTCAAGAAGGAAGCCGCCGGGATGGGCATTTCGCGGCGCGGGCTCGCCGGCCTAGACGGCCTCACCTATGATCCCGCGGTCATCAAGCGGGACCGCTCGCAGAGCGTCTTCTCCCTCACTTTCCTCGAATTCCAGGCGCGCCTGATTTCCGGCGGTCGCATGAACAAGGGCGCCGCGCTCATCAAGCAGCATGCGGCGATCTTCAAGCAAGTGGAGCAGCGCTACGGCGTGCCGCCCTCGGTGATTACCGCCTTCTGGGGCCTCGAAACCGATTTCGGCGGTTATATGGGTGATTTCCATACCATCCGCTCGCTCGCGACGCTCGCCTTCGATTGCCGGCGGCCTGAGAAATTCCGCCCGCAGGTCTTTGCCGCCCTCCAGATTCTGGATCGCGGCGATATGACCGAAGAGGATATGGTCGGCGCCTGGGCCGGCGAGATCGGCCAGGTGCAGTTCCTCCCCGCCGATTTTCTCGAGAGCGCCGTCGACGCCGATGGCGACGGCCGTGTGGACCTCAAGCGCAGCATTCCCGACATTCTGATGTCGACCGGCAGCCTTCTCGTCAATCACGGCTGGCAAGCCAACCAGCCCTGGCTGCAGGAAGTGAGCGTTCCCGAGGACATGCCATGGGATCAGGCCGATATCGCCATCCAGCATCCGCGGTCGCAATGGGCCAAATGGGGAGTAAAACTGGTATCCGGGAAGAGCCTGAAGGCAGACAAGGCAGGAGCCTCGCTGCTCCTGCCCATGGGCCGTCACGGTCCGGCTTTCCTCGCCTATCCGAATTTCACCAAGGTCTATCTGAAGTGGAACGAGTCGCTCATCTACTCGACGACGGCCGCCTATTTCGGCACCCGTCTCGCGGGCGCTCCGCCGGTCAGCAAGGGCAATGGTCCGGTCGATGCTCTCGACTACAACCAGATCATGGAATTGCAGAAGATCCTGACCCGCATGGGTTATGACGTCGGCAAGGTCGACGGCAAGCTGGGGGCCGCAAGCCGGGCCGCGGTCAAGGCGGTACAGATCAAGCTCGGCCTACCGGCCGATTCCTGGCCGACGACGGAATTCCTCGCCCGCTTGCGCAAGAGCTGACGGCAACGATGACGGAACGACGTGCCTCCGCCCAAGAACTGGCGGCCTTATCCTATGCGGTTTTGACCTCGGCCGGCGCCGATCCGGATTCGGCCGAGGCAACGACCGGCGCCATGCTGCACGCCTCGCTTCTGGGCGTCGACAGCCATGGCATCAGGCTCCTGCCCTTCTATGCCGATTGCCTGAGGGACGGCATCTGCAATCCGAAGCCCAAGATCACCGTGTCGCATCCGCGCCGCAGCGCCGTGCTGGTCGACGCCGATGACGGCCTCGGCCATCTCCCCACCTATCGGGCCATGGACGAGGCCTGCGCCATTGCGCGCGACACCGGCATCGGCATGGGCGTGGTGATCAACTCGACCCATTTCGGCGCCGCCGGCGCCTATGCGCTCGCCGCCGCGAATGCCGGCTTCATCGGCTTCGTCACCTGCAATTCAGGCGCCTTCGTCGTGCCTTATGGCGGCAAGAAGCCTATTCACGGCACGAGCCCGATCGCCATGGCGGCGCCCCTCGAGAGCCGTGATCCCTATTTCCTCGACATGGCGACGAGTTCCATCCCCTGGAACAAGGTGATGCGCTACCGCACCGAAGGGCTCGAGCTGCCTCCTGATGCGGCGCTCGACGCCGAAGGGCAGTACACCCTGGATCCCAATATGGCGGTCTGCTTAGGCCCCGTCGGCGGTTCGGGCTTCGGCTACAAGGGCGCGGCGCTCGCCGGCCTGGCCGAAGTCCTGGGCGCCATGCTTACCGGCATGCGGCTCTCCATCGAGCAGGAAGGCGTCGTGCTCGCCGACACCAAGGTCGGCCATTTCGTCATGGCGATCGATCCGTCGACCTTCGTTCCCCTGGCTGTCTTCAACGAGCGCCATGCGGGCTATCTCGACGGCTTCAAGGCAGAACCTGGAATCATGCCGGCGGGCGGACCCGAATGGGCGAAGCGGATCGACCGCGAGGCCAAGGGTATTCCGTTGGCCGAAGGTCTCCACCGCGAGCTCGCCGACGCGGCGGACAAGGCGAAAGTGGCATTTTCGCTCTAGAGCCCTACCCGTCTTGATCGAATCGGAACGATTCGATCAAGACGGGTAAAAGGGCTCGAAAACATATAATCTGGAGCGCTTCCTTATCGCTAAAGTCGAGCAACTTTGGCGGGAAGCGCTCTAGATTCGGGCCATGCGCGGGCTGCATCCGGGGCCATCCGGATTGTTCATTGGCTTGCGCCTGCTCCCTCCCTATAGCTCGCCCAATGAGCGTTGCGGGAGAGACAGCCGGTCATCGGGACAATCACGCCGTGGGTATCCTCTGGATGCTCGTCACGGTGCTGTGCTTCACCTCGCTCGACACGCTGGTCAAACACCTGCTCGAGACCTATTCGCTGGTCCAGGTCACCTGGGCGCGCTTCTTTTTCGCCACCATCGTCGCCGCTTTGGCGGCGGGCAAGAACCTGCCCAAGGTGGTGAAGACCAAGGCACCGACCATGCAGCTGACGCGCTCGCTGCTCCTTGCCTTGACCACCGCTCTGTTCAATGCCGGCATACGCATCGTGCCCCTGGCGACGGCGACGACCATCATGTTCCTCGCCCCCATCCTGGTCACCGTGCTGTCGGTTCCGCTGCTCAAAGAACATGTGGGGCCGCGGCGCTGGTTCGGCGTGCTCGTCGGCTTTGTCGGCGCGCTTATCGTGGTCCGTCCTTGGGAAAGCCATGCCGGTCTGTTCATCAGCGGCGCCCTGTTCCTGCTGATCGCCGCCTTGCTCAATGCCAGCTATCAGATCACCACCCGCAAGGTGCGCCTCTTCGACGAGCCCCTGACCTCGATGTTCTACACCTCGGTGATCGGCGCGCTCGTTACCACGGTCTTCGTGCCTTGGCACTGGCAATGGCCGGAAGCGACCGATTGGCTGCTCCTCATCGGCACCGGACTTCTCGGCGGTATCGGCCATCTCTTTCTCATCCGGGCCTTCCGCCAGGCGCCCGCCTCGGTCGTCGCCCCGTTTTCCTATTCATCGCTGATCTGGGCCGCTCTGTTCGGCTGGCTGTTTTTCGCCGAATGGCCTGAATACTGGACATGGCTGGGTGCCGCCTTGATCATCGGTTCCGGCCTTTACATTTTCCATCGCGAAAGACAGCATAGGCACAACTGACAATTCGGGAGAATGCTATGACTTCGGTGACCAAGCTCAAGACCAAGACGTCGGAAGAACAGCAGCTGCGCATCGATCTGGCCGCGGCCTTCCGCCTCGCCGAGCATTTCAACTGGCATGAGGGCGTCGCCAATCATTTCAGCCTGGCCGTGTCGCCGGACGGCAAGCAGTTCCTGATGAACCCGAAATGGCGGCATTTCTCCGGCATCAAGGCGTCCGATCTCCTGCTCCTCGATGCCGACGACAAGGAGGCGATGAAGCGCCCCGATGCGCCCGACGAGACGGCGTGGTGCATCCATGGCCGCATGCACGCTCTGGTTCCGTCGGCGCGCTGCGTGCTGCATGTCCACCCGACCTATGCGACGGCGCTCGCCGGCCTCGCCGATCCTGAGGTCAAGCCGATCGATCAGAACACGGCGCGCTTCTATAACCGCATCGCCTATGATCTGGGCTATGAGGGCATGGCCAATTCGGACGCCGAGGGTAACCGCCTCGCGAGCCTCCTCGGCAATAACAAGACGATGATGATGGGCAATCACGGCGTGCTGATCGCCGCCGGTTCGGTCGCCGAAGCCTTCGACGAGCTCTATTATCTCGAGCGCGCCTGCCAGACGCTGATGATCGCTTATGCGAGCGGCCAGAAGCTCAATGTCATGAACGACAAGGTCGCCGAACAGACGGCGCGCGATTGGGACCTTTATGCCGACTCGGCTTTCGCGCATTTCGCCGAGATGAAAAAGATCCTCGACCGCAAGGATCCGTCCTACGCCGACTGATCTAACCACCTGATCTAATGACCAAAAAACGCTGAATGGCGGACAACCGTCCGTTCAGCGGTGGCTCAGCACATTGCGCCTATTCTGTGACAATCAATTGGGGGCCGATTGTTTCAGGATAGGAGAACGCCATGCGTCCTGTCGAAACCGTTTTCGCCGGTCTGTTGATCGTCACCGTCCTCACCACCGTTGTGAAGGTTGCCGTCATCCTGCTGTGAGAGGTGGGTCACGCATGCAGCTTCAGGCCTTTGACGATCTTGTCGAGCGTTTTGCGCTCGGCATGAAGAGCGACCCCGGCGAGATCGAGCTTGTCGGTCGGAACATTCGCCACCGCCGCACGATTGTCGACATCGTTATAGGTCGTGAACAGCTCCATCGTGTAGATAGACGGCACGACGCCGCGCTCGGCCGCCCGTTTCAGCACCCGCGTCAACGCCTCGGCGT
This sequence comes from Taklimakanibacter albus, assembly GCF_016595235.1. GTDB lineage: Bacteria > Pseudomonadota > Alphaproteobacteria > Rhizobiales > Aestuariivirgaceae > Taklimakanibacter > Taklimakanibacter albus. The sequence continues at coordinate 1,224,648 of NZ_JAENHL010000006.1, forward strand.
CTGCCGCGAAGACGAGGATGGGCTGGCGCACCAGAGGTCCATAGGCAACGCCGCTGCCGTCCCGGTAGCGGTCGCCGACGATCTCGGGGTAGACTCCGGCAAGGCCGCCGGCGAGAAAGGCGGTCACATTGAGTTTCTGCCATTGTGCCAGGCTCTCGCGCACCACGATGGCGATCTTGGTATCGAATGTCATGCCGCAGACCTTAGGAGAAATGCCGCAGATCCGTCTTGAACGATCGTGCGGCGCACACGACGGTGACTGGATCGGTCATGCGCCCGCTGGCGCCGGCTTCGAGCGCATCGAGGCCTTTTTCTCAGGGTATGCTTATGATCCGCATCGCCACGACACCTATGCGCTGGGCTACACGATCAGCGGCGTCCAGTCCTTCACCTATCGCGGCGCCCAGGCCGACAGTCTTGCCGGCAATGCCATGGTGCTCCATCCCGACGAAGTCCATGACGGCCGCGCCGGCGTCGCGACGGGGTTCCGCTATCGGATGCTTTATATCGAGCCACGCCTGATCAGCGAGGCCCTGCGCGGCCGGACCCATGCTCTGCCGTTCCTGAAGACGGCCGTCTCGTCCGATCCAGCGCTTCTTGCGGCACTCGGCGCGGCCCTTGCCGATCTCACGCGCGCGCTCGAGCCACTCGAAAGGGACCGCATCGTCACCGCAATCGCCGATGCCCTCTTTGCCCTGGACGCCTCGCTGCCGGCGCGCCGGATGTCTGCCACCTCCGCGCACGCGGTCGACCGCGCCCGCCAGTTTCTCGACGCGCATTTTGCCCGCGTCGTCGCTTCGGAGGAGCTCGAGACCGAAACCGGGCTCGACCGTTATGCGCTCGCCCGGCATTTCCGGACGCGACTCGGCACCAGTCCCTATCGCTATCTCACCATGCGCCGCCTCGACCGTGCCAAGGCCGCTATCCTCAGCGGTGAGCCCCTGGCCGAGGCCGCCTTCCTCAGCGGCTTTGCCGATCAGAGCCACATGACGCGGCAGTTCAAGCAGGCTTTTGGTCTGACACCCGGCCATTGGCAGGCTCTGCGGCATTAGCTAAAGACCGGTCGCGCCTGTTGCAGCCATGCCGCGAACAGGCGAGCGCCTCATCCCCAACCTCTTCAGTCTCCTCCCATGGCATTTCTCTCCGGCAACAGGAACCTGCTCGGCATCGCGTCGCTCTGCGCCGGCATCCTGATCATTTCGACCCAGGATGCGATCATCAAGGCGGTGAGCGGCGACTATGCTGTCACCCAGGCGGTCGCCACGCGCTCGATCGTCGCGTTGCCCATCCTCCTGTTCTTCGTCCATCTGAATGGCGGAATCCGGCAACTCTTCTCGCCGCGCTATTGGGTGCTGATCTTCCGCGGAGTCATCCTGCTTATCGCCTACACGTCCTATTACCTGGCGTTTCCGGCCCTGCCGCTCGCCGAGGCGATCGTGCTGTTCTTCACCGCGCCCTTCCTCGTCACCTTTCTCGCCGCCCCGATCCTCGGCGAGCGCGTCGAGCTCAAGGCGATCATCGCTCTCTTCGTCGGTTTTGCCGGTGTGCTGGTCATCCTGAAGCCGGGCTTCGGCTTCTTCGAGCCGGCCGCATTGTTCAGCCTGCTGGCCGCCATCACCTATGCGCTGGCCATGCTCTTCGCCAGGAAGCTCGGCGTGACAGAGCCGGCCTCCGTCATGGCCTTCTACCAGAATTGGGTCTATCTCGTCGGCGCCGGTCTCATGGCGTTGGTCTTCCATCTCGGCGGCATCACCACGTCGGACCATCCGAGCCTTGCGTTCCTGGTCCGGCCGTGGTCGTGGCCCGATCCCTTGAGCTTCGCGATGATGGCCGCCTGCGGTGCCATCGCCGCCATCGCGATGGTGCTCATCACGCAGGCCTATCGCCTGGCCGATGCCAGCCTCGTCACCGTCTTCGAATATACCGGCATGATCTGGGCGCCGCTCTGGGGCTTCCTGTTTTTCGCCGAGGTGCCGGCAGCGACGACGCTGCTCGGCATGCTGCTCATCCTGGTGGCAGGCCTGATCGTGCTTGTGCGGCCGTCGCGGCGCGTCGAGGCGACCTGACGGTCAGACCGCCTTCGGATATTGATGGAAGGTCTTGCCGCTGACCTGGATGCCGGAACCGGACGCGACGAAGCTCAGCGCGTCACAATAGCGGAAGCCGCCATAGACGGTTTCGACAAAGGCGCAGGCGACCGTCTCCATGATGGTGACGGAGCTGATCCGATAGTCGGGAGCACCCGCTCCCGCTTTGTCGGGAGCGCAGACGACCTCGATCCAGCGGTCGCGCGGCACCGAGATCGGCTTGCCTTCATCGATGCCGGTGATATGCGCCGTCGGCGCGAACAGCGCCGCCAGCATCGCTTTGTCCTGCTTGGCGACACCGGTGATGTAGCGGCGCACCCCGTCCTCGACGGTCTCCAGCGAAAGTCTGCTCACTTGATCACTCCGATCTTCTTGCGGTCGATGGAAATCACCACGGCGATGATCAGCACCGCGCCCTTGATGATCAGCTGCGAATAAGACGAAACGCCCGCCAGATTGAGGCCGTTGGACAGGATGGTAATGATGAGCGCGCCGATGATGGTGCCCACCACGCCCCCCATGCCGCCGGTGAGCGGTGTTCCGCCGATGACCACGGCGGCGATCACGTCGAGCTCGAGGCCCGTGCCGGCCGTCGGGCTGCCGGCGCCCATGCGCGAAGACAGAACGATCCCGGCAAGGCCGGAATAAAGGCCGGCCAGCGCGAAGGTGCCGATCTTGACCCGGTCGATGCGTATGCCGGAACGCTGCGCCACCATCTCACCGCCGCCGATGGCGACGATGCTGCGGCCGAGGATCGTGTGGTTCTGGATCACGTAAGCGACGGCGAAGGCGATGAGCGCCACGATGACGATCGTCGGCACGCCGGCGATATCGCCGGAACCGATCCAGCGCATCGTCTCGTCCTTGATCATGATCGGACGGCCTTCGGTGATGTGCAGCATCATGCCATGGCCGGCGACCAGAAGGCCCAGCGTCACGATGAAGGACGGCACCTTCATCTTGGCATAGATGACGCCGACCAGGGCGCCGAGGAAAGCGCCGCTCAGCAATCCTGCCGGCGCCGCCAGGAGACCGTTCGACTGCATGAAATAGGCGACGATGACCGCCGAAAGCCCGACCACCGAGCCGACCGACAGATCAATGGAGGCCATCATGATGATGAAGGTCGCGCCCATGGCGGCGATCGACAGCACCGATGCCTGGCGCAGCACGGTCTCCAGATTGCGCGCGCTCACGAACTGGTCGGAGAAGATGGCGAAGCCGATGCAGACCAGGATGAGGACCATGAAGGGGAAATAGGTCCGCAGGCGATCGAAATTCATGCCGGATCGCAAGGATGGGGTGGAAGCTGTCATATCGCTCATAGCATGTCGCTCTCTAGATCATCGCATTTATGAGATTGGTTTCGGTGATGGCCTCACCTTCGAAGACGCCGGAAATCGCGCCGTGGCGGATGGTGATCACCATGTCGCTGACGCGGATGACCTCGGCCATGTCCTCTGAAGCCATGAGCACGGCGAGATCGCGCTCTTCGCGCAACTTCTGCAGCATCTCATAGATCTCGAGCTTGACGCCGACATCGACGCCACGCGTCGGGTTGTTGAGAAGAATGAGCTTGGGATTGGTCAGGAACCACTTGGCCAGCAGCACCTTCTGCTTGTTGCCGCCGGAGAGGTTGCGCACCGCCGTCGCCGCGCTCGGCGCCTTGATGCGGAAAAGCTGCATGCCCTGCTCGGCATCCTTGGACTCAGCGCTGCCGTCGACGAAACCGCCGCGCGCATTGCGAGTGAGCCCGGCAAGCCCGATATTGAACTGGATATCGGCGCTGTCGATCAGGCCTTCGACGGCGCGCTCTTTCGGAACCATGGCGATGCCGGCGGCGATCGCCTCAGGAATATCCCGGCCTTCATGCCGCTTGCCGTCGAGCTCAATGCTGCCTTTGCTGACGGCGACCGCGCCGAAGACGGCTTCGAGAACGGCATCGGCGCCCGAACCGGCAAGGCCGGCCAGCGTGACAATCTGGCCGCGCCGCACTTTCAGCGACACGTCCTTGAAGCCAGCCCCGCTCAGGCCGTCGAGCGCCAGCATGACCGGCCGGTCGGCGAGACCCGGGGTCCGCTCCCAGACATCGATCTTGCGGCCGATCATCAGGGCCGACAGCTGGCTCTCGTCGAGATCCTCGACCGGACGCGTCGTGACATAGGCGCCGTCCTTCATGACCTCGACGGTCGTACAGCTGCCGAAAATCTCCTGCAGGCGGTGCGAGACATAAAGGATGCCCACCCCCTGGGCACGCAGATCGGCCATCAGCCGGTGCAAAGTGTCGGCGTCGTCATGGTCGAGCGACGCGGTGATCTCGTCGAGCAGCAGAACTTTCGGATTGGTCGACAGGGCGCGTGCCAGCTCGATCATCTTGCAGGTCGAGGGCGACAGGCTGCCGATGGAAGCACGGGGATCGATCTTGAGACCGAGCCGGTTCAGCACCTCTTGCGCCGCGGCATGGAGCTTGGTCCAGTCGATAATGCCGAAACGGCGGAACATGTCCATCCGCCCGAGAAAGACATTCTCGGCGACCGAAGTGTTCGGCAGCGTGTTGAATTCCTGATAGACCATCGACACGCCGGCGCGCACCGCCGATGCCGCTGAATCAGGCCTGAATGGGTCGCCATTGAGCGTGATCTCGCCGCCATCCGGCGTCACTTCCCCGGCCAGTATCTTGAAAATGGTCGACTTGCCGGCGCCGTTCTCGCCGCACAAGGCCAGCGCTTCGCCGGCATGAAGGGTGAGGCCGACGTCGCGCACCGCATGGACGGGGCCGTACTGCTTCTGCAATCCGCGCGCTTCGAGTATCGCGTGCGAGAAGCGTTTGGCAGTCCCCTGCCCGGTTTCCATGTGATTTGCGACGTCAGCCATTATTGCACCAATCCGATCAGGGTTTGATCACCTGGAAGACGTCGGAATATTTGATCGACGGATTCGTCGTCTTGCTGATCGCCTTCCAGTCGATGAGCGACTTGCCGGCCGCCAGGGGCTCGATGATCTTCGAGCGATAGTCGCCGATACCGTCCTTGGTCAGGTAATAGAGGCTCATCTCATAGACCGGCTGGTCCGGCTTCTGGCCGTTCAGATAGTCGTGGATGATGGTGATACCATAGCCGCCCATGACCCAATGGCCGCCGGCGAGCATCGACAGCTTGCCTTCGGCGAGCGAGTCGAGCGCGGCGGCCGTGATGTCGATGCCGGCGAGCTTGACCGAACCGAGGCGGCCGGAGTTCTCCATGGCGACGATGGCGCCCAGGAGCGGGTCGGAGCCGGCGCCCCAGACACCGTCAATGTCGCTGAAGCGCGTCAGGAAGTCTTCCATGACGGTCTGGCCCTTGGCGAGCGTCCAGTCCGTATACTGAAGGTCGAGGAGCTCGACGCCCGGATGCTCGGCGACCGCCTTCTTCAGGCCGTCATTGCGCGATTCCGAAGTGGAAATGCCGGGAACGCCGCCGATGCCGACGATCTTCTTGACGTTGTCCTTCTCGATCAGGTGCTTGGCCACATTGTAGCCGGCCACTTCGTCATCGAGCTTGATGAAGGCAAGGTAATTCGGGACCGATCCCACTTCGACGCCCGGGAAGGTGTCGGTGACGACGACCGGGATATTCGCCTTGTTGAGCAGGTTGATCGCCTGGATGCCGAGCGGCTCGCTGAGCGGGGTCAGGATGACGCCTTTGACGCCGGCATTGATCAGCGACTCGATGTCGGACAGCTGCTTGTCCTCGCGCGACTGCGCGTCGGTCACCACCAGCTCATAGCCATAGGCTTCCGCCGCGGTCTTGGCGAAATTCACATAGTCGACCCAGAACGCATCGTTGAGCGTCGTCATCGGCATGCCGATCTTGGGTTTGTCCTGGGCCGCCGCCGTCAACGCCGAGGTGACGGCGAAGACAAAGGCAGCGACTAGAGAAATGATACGCATGCTACTCTCCTCCTCTGTTGGTTTTCGTTACGTGCGTTCAAAGTGCGATGCGGCGGCCTTCGACCGCCGACCGGTAGGTTGCTTCGACGATTTCGACGATGCGGCGGGCTTCCTGTCCGTCGGCGGCGAGCTTCGCCCGTCCCTGGACCGCCGCGATGAAGTTCTCGACCGAGCGCGCGACCGTTTCGGTCCATGCCACCGTCTCGACGTCCACCGCCGCCCATTTTCCATCCTGCCAGCGCAGCAGCTCGGGCTCGCCCGAGAACTTCTCGAAATGCGCCTCGAGGCCCGGAATGCGGATCAGCGCGTCGGCCGTCACCGCCTCGACCTGGTCGTCGAAGGCGCCTTTCGGCGCGTGATAGCCGGCTTCGATCACCGCCCGGCCGCCATCGCGGAATTCCAGGATGACGAGGCCTGAATCCTCGCCCTTCTCGCGCGGCTTGTCGGTGTCGAGCACCGCCGTCACCGCTTTGACCTCACCCATGATGTAACGGGCCACGTAGAAACGGTGGAAACCAGCATCGAACAGCAGGCCGCCGCCGGTCAGATCCGGATCGGCGCGCCAGCCGCCGAGCTTGCCGCCGATCGCCAGGCGGAGCCGCAACGTGGTCGGCCGCGCGATACGCTTCTCGGCGATCGCCTCGGCGAGCCAGCGATGCGGCGGATAGAACAGCTGATTGTGGCTGGCGCCGAAGACGACACCCTTATCCTTGGCCAAACCGTTCAGCACGTCGCATTGCACGGCGGTGACGGTCGCCGGCTTCTCGACCAGCACATGTTTTCCGGCCTTGAGGGCGCTCGCGCACAGCTCGGCATGGAATTTGTGCGGCACACAGATGACGACGGCTTCGACGTCTTTGTCGGCCAGAAGCTCCTCGGCCCGCGCATAGCCGCGGATGGACGTTCCGGCGATGGTCGCCTTGAGCAGCTCGGCATTGAGGTCAGCCGCTGCGAAGAGCTCGGCATGGGCGCTGGCGCGCACGCCATTGGCCTGATGGCGTCCGACTTCGCCGAGACCGATCACACCGACTTTCAATTTCGTAGTCATGCACGCATTCCTTCAGGCAACAGGTCTTCGAGCGCGCGCAGCTGCTGCATCGACAGCTCGGAAGCACGGGCGGGATCGGACTTCAGGATCGTCCGGTAATAACGGTAGGATTCGAACTCGACCGACATCACGCCGCGATAGCGGGCGGCATCGAGGGCGGTGAACACCGCCTGCCAGTCGACGAGCCCTTCGCCGATCAGCGGGAAGATGAATTCCTTCCCGTCGCGGCCCGGCATGCCGGCGACGTCCTTGATATGGACATGGCGGATATAGGGGCCGAGCTCGGCGATGACCCAGGAGAGATCGTCGCGTGCCAGCGCGAAATGGCTCGGATCGAAATTGATGCCGAAGGCCGGATGCGAGCCGAAGCGGCGCAGCAGCACGCCGGTGCTGTGGAAGTCATGCGCGAGCCCGCCCCAGCAGGGTTCGAGCGCCGCCACGGCGCCGATCTCGGCAAGACCGTCCAGCATGCGGGCATAGGCATCGAGCAGCAGCGTCCAGGCTTCGCCTTCCGGCATCGCCTGGCCGACATCGACATGGCCCGTTTCCCAGCGGTTAGGTCCGGTCAGCACATTGATGAGATTCACATCGCGCCAGACGGCGGCCTTGGCCGCGGCAATCGTCAGGTCGACGCGCCTCGCCCGCTCCGCCTTGTCGGCGCAGACCAGGTCCTGCTGTACGACGATCTCCGAGACCGCGATGCCGTGCTTGCGGCTCGCCGCGAAGGCGGCATCGAGCTCGGCGTCGTTCATGCGCCGCGGATCGAAATGCGCCAGCGTCCATTCGACCGCGCCATAACCTTGCGCGGCAAGCGTCTGGGCGACGCGTTCGGCCGGCCAGGTTTCATAATCGAGCGCCGCCAGGAAACCCCAGCGCTTGAAAGGTCCGGCCATCCTCAGTGCATCCTGTCAAGACGGGCCTGGGCGGCGGCAAGCGAGCGCTCGAGCCGGTCCAGCATCTCATCGGCCTGGTCGCGCGTCGTGTTCACCGCCGGCTTCAGCTTGATGACATTGCCGAAGTCGCCGAACACCGGGCCGCTCTTGCCGAGCAGCAGGCGCTGCTTCTCGAGCGCGTCCTTCCACACGAAGCCGGTCAGCTCATCGGCCGGCTCCTTGCTCTCGCGATCCTTGACCAGCTCAACACCGATCATGAGGCCGAGGCCGCGCACATCGCCGATGATCGAATAACGCTCCTTCATGTCGTTGAGGCGCGCCACCATGTGAGCGCCGATCTCGGTCGAATTCTTGCCGAGATCCTCCTCCTCCATGACTTCCAGCATGGCGAGGCTTCCGGCGCAGACCGCCGGCGTGGCCATCAAGGTGAAGCCCGCTTCCCAGCCCCTGAGCGAGGTGAAGCCTTCACCGGCCACGACGCCCGACAGCGGCAGGCCGGCGCCGAACGCCTTGCCCATCACGATGAGGTCGGGTTCGACGCCCACGACATTGGAGGCGAAGATGTCGCCGCAGCGCGAGAAGGCCGTCTGCACCTCATCGGCAATGAGCGCCACGCCGTTCTTGGTGCAGATCTCGCGCACCATCTCGATATACCCTTCCGGCATTGGGATCATGCCGCCATTCGACTGGAACAGCTCGATGATCACGCCGGCGACCTTGGCGTCGGGCTGATGCTTGATGGCGGTGTCGATATAACGCGCGCACAACATGTCGCAAGAGCCGGGCTTCAGGCCGAACGGACAGCGATAGCAATTGTAATTCGGCACCCGGATCTGCCGGGTCAAGTAGCGGTCGAGCCCTTCCTTGGAGCCTTCGAGCATCTTCGGATAGGAATAGCTCAGCGCCAGCGTGCTGAAGGTGGTGCCGTGGAAGGCGCTGAACAGCGAGACGAACTCGCTTCCCCCGGTGGCCCGCATCGCCAGATGCATGGCCCCTTCGACCGCATCGGCGCCGCTCAAGGCGAAGAGCACGCTGCGCATGTTCTTCGGCGCCTTGGACAGGACCTTCTCGGCCAGCTTGGTGCGCTGCTCGTTCTCGAAGACCGGCGTCACATATTCGATGCTGTCGAGCTGTTCCTTGATCGCCGCGACGACTTTGGGATGGCGGTAGCCAAGATTGACCACCCATTCGCCCGAAACGGCATCGAGATATTCGGTGCCCTCCTCGTCCCAGAAGCGCACGCCCTCGCCGCGCACGATGCGCAGCGGATAGTGGCCCATCGGCTTGATGACTTTTTCGACCGTGGGTGAATTGAGAACAGGATTGGTGCTGTCGGCCTGCATTTGTGTCTCCGTCGGGGGATGCAGAGGGGGAATTGTCAGAGGTAATGGCGCTGAAGGGCGTCGCGGCGTTCTTCGTATTTGCGGCGCAGCTCCTGGGCGGCCGGGATGCCGGAAGTCTCCGGCGGCGCGATATCCCAGAAGCTGTGCTTGGTGCCGACCGACATCTTGTGCGGCTCGACCTCGATCACCACGACATTCAAGCCGGGCGCGGCGTCGGCGGCGGCGAGCGCCGCTTCCAGCTGCTCTGGGGTCTGGGCGCGATGCACCTTGGCGCCCAAGCTCTGGGCGTTCTGCCCGATATCGATGCCGAGATAGGCACCATTATAGGAGCCGGCATTGTCGCGGCCGCGGAACTCGGTCGAGAAGCTGCTTCCGGTGGTGAGCGTCTGCAGATCGCGGATGATCTGGTAGCCGTGATTGACGAAGACGCAGACGGTGAGCTTGATCCCTTCGCGCGCTGCGACGATGAGGTCGCTCGGATTCATGAGATAGGTGCCATCGCCGATGACGACGGTGACGTTCTTCTCGCCGCCGAGCACCAGGCCGATGCCGGCCGGCATTTCATAGGTCATGCAGGAGAAGCCGAATTCGAGATGGGTGCGCTTGGAACCGCGCGTATCCCACAATTTGGCGACATCGCCCGGCAGGCTGCCGGCCGCGGCGACCACATAGGAGTCGCGCCGCGTCGCTTTGTTGACGAGAGTCAGGGCCTGCGCCTGGGTCATCTTCTGGCCGGCGGTGGCCTTGAGCGTCGGCTCGGCGAGCCCCGTCCACTCGTCGCGGGCGCTCTTCATTTCGGTGGTCCAGTCGGCCTTGGGCTTCACACCTTTGGCGGCAGCCGCCTCGGCGAGCGCCGTCAGGCCGACCTTCGCATCGGCGGTGATCGGCTCGGCGCCGAGCTTGATCGAATCGCGTCCCGTCACGTTGATGGAAGCGAAACGCACATCGGGATTCTGGAACAGGGTCTGCGAGCAGGTCACGACATCGGTGAGCCTGGTGCCGATGGCGAGAACGAGATCGGCCTGGCTGGCGATCCGGTTGGCGGCGAGATTGCCGGCAATGCCGACCGCGCCCAGCGCATTGAGCGATTCGCCCGGCATGGTGCTGCGTCCGGCCACCGTCTCGACCACCGGAATGCCGAAACGCTCGGCGAAGCTCTTCAACTCCTGCTCGGCCTCGGAATAATAGACGCCGCCACCGCTGATCAGCACCGGCTGCTTCGCTTTGGCCAGCATCTCGGCCACGCGCGTCACCTGGGCGGCATCGGCGGCCCGCCGCTCGACGCGCCAGACACGCTTTTCGAACAATTCGACCGGGAAGTCGCCGGCTTCGCCTTGCGTGTCCTGGCAGATGGACAGTGTGACGGCGCCCGTTTCGGACGGGCTCGTCAGCACCCGCATCGCTTCCATGAGCGAGGGCAGCAGCTGCTCGGGCCGCACGATCTTGTCGAAGAAGGCGCTGACCGTGCGCAGGCCATCCGAGACCGACAGGTCGTAATTGGGATGCTCCAGCTGCTGCAGGACGATGCCCTGGCGGCGCGTCGCATAATGATCGGAGGCGAGCAGCAGCACCGGCACGCGCTGCACCGTGGCGCCGGCGGCGCCCGTATACATATTGGCGGTGCCCGGACCGATCGAGGCGGTGCAGGCGAAGGTCGACAGGCGGCGCTTCACGCGCGCATAGGCGACGGCCATATGCACCATGCTCTGCTCATGGAACGGCTGATAGAAGGGAATGTCCTGGCCGCATTCGGCGAGTCCCTGCCCCAGGCCTGATAGATTGCCGTGTCCGAAGATGCCGCAGGCGCCGCCGATCAGGCGCTGTTCGACGCCGTCACGCTCCGTCCATTGCGCCGCCAAAAACTTCGCGACCGCTTGTCCAACCGTCAGTCTGATGCTGCGTCCCATCACGCTCCCCTGCACAAATCTGTTTTCGAGTGAGCGCAGATTAGATACCTTCTTATAGTATTGTCAAGATCAGCATATATCAGTTATCATACAACTTATGAAGGCGCGTAACTCTGGCGTCTGCGGCAAAAAACAGCGGCGCTATCGAGGAAAATGGGCATGAATCAGGTATCGGATTTCACGGCGGCTTTGGCGCGGGCCCTGCCCGAAAGCGCCTTTCGGCTGTCTGCCGATGACCGCCGTCCGTTCGAAACGGACTGGCGCGGTCTGTTCAACAACGCATCAGCGGCGATCCTCCTCCCCGGCTCCACCGATGAGACGGCGCAGATGCTCAAGCTCTGCAACGAACATGGAATCGCCGTCGTGCCGCAAGGCGGCAATACCGGTCTCGTGGGCGGCGCCGTGCCGATCGAGAACAGCGGCGCGCAGGCCATTCTTTCGCTGCGCCGGATGCGCGCCATCCGTAATGTCGATCCCCTCAACAACACGATGGAGATCGAGGCCGGCGTCATCCTGCAGGCCGCACAGCAGGCTGCCGAGGCGGCCGACCGCCTTCTGCCTTTGAGCCTCGCCGCCGAAGGCTCCTGTCAGGTTGGCGGCACCATCGCCACCAATGCCGGCGGCATTCAGGTGCTGGCCTATGGCTCGATGCGCAATCTAGTCCTCGGCCTCGAAGTGGTGCTTCCCGACGGCCAGGTCTGGAATGGATTGCGCAGCTTGCGCAAGGACAATACCGGCATCGACCTCAAGCAGATCTTCATCGGCTCCGAAGGCATTCTCGGCGTCATTACGGCCGCCACCTTGCGGCTGGTGCCGCGGCCACGCAAATCCCTGACGGCGCTCGCCGCCATTTCGGATCCGCATCAGGCGCTCGCTTTGCTCCGCGCCACCCAGGAGAATTTCGGCAGCGAGCTCACCTCGTGCGAATATTTCGGCGCCGCCGGGCTCGAGCTGGTCAGCCGGCACCTGCCGGGCGCAGTGTCGCCATTCGCCAACAGCCATCCGGCCTTCGTCCTTCTCGAGGTCTCCTCGCTTGATGCCGATGCCGATCTCGCGGCGCGAATCGAGCCGGTCTTCGAGCGTCTCGTCACCGACGGCACGCTCCAGGACGTCGTCATCGCGCAGAATGAAACACAGCGCCAGCGTCTCTGGGCGTTGCGCGAGGCCTTGTCGGAAGGCGAACGCGCCGCCGGCGGCGCGATCAAGCACGACATCGCCGTACCGATATTCGCCATTCCGGACGTATTGCACAGCATCGAATCGGGGTTGCCCGAGATTGCGCCGGGCGCCCGGCCCAATATTTTCGGCCATCTCGGCGACGGCAACCTGCATGTCAACATCATGCCGCCGGAGGGCCGTGCAATTGACTTGCTCTTGGCGCGCGCTACAGAGATAACTTCCTTTATCGAGGGTGTCGTCGTCGCGGCCGGCGGAACGTTCAGTGCCGAACACGGAATTGGTCAATTGCGTCTCAAATCGCTGAAACAGCACCGCTCGTCGCTCGAGCTGGAGCTGATGCGGGCCATTAAAGGAGTCCTGGATCCCAAATGGATGATGAATCCCGGCAAAGTTCTCAATCAAGGCTCCTGAGCCGGCGCAGCGTTGCGGCGAAGATCAAGTCGAAGCCGATCGTCCGGCCGGATCGGCTTTCTGACCTGGTCATCGACGCCCTGCGCAACGACATGGAATCGGGACGCATCGGTCCGGGCTCACGCCTGCCGTCCGAGAAGGACCTCACCGAGAGCTTCAATGTCAGCCGCACCGTGATCCGCGAGGCCATATCGCGCCTGCAATCCGACGGCCTCGTGGTCAGCCGGCAGGGTTCCGGCGTCTATGTCACCTCGCCCTCGGAAGGAACCCGCGCCTTCCGCCTTGGCCTGAACGACCCGCATGAGAAGACCACCGCCCGCGACATCTATGAGTTGCGCATCTGCGTCGAAAGCGACGCCGCCGGCCTCGCAGCACTCCGCCGCGGCAAGACCGATCTCGCGATGCTGGAAAAGGCCCTCAAGACCCTGTCGGCCGCCGGCGGCGATCTGGAAAAGGGCGTCAATGCCGATGTGCAGTTTCACCGCCTGATCGCGCGCCTGACCAAGAACTCGGCAATCATCAGGTTCCACGAATTCCTGGCCTCGATGCTGACCGATACGGTCCGGCTCGCCCGTGCGAATTCGGCCATGCATGAGGGCCTCACCGAATATGTGGCAACCGAGCACGTCGCCATTTTCGAGGCCATTGTCGCCGGCGACGCCGAGAAGGCTCGTCACGCCATGCGCATGCATCTGAACAAGGCCCAGGAGCGTCTGGGCCTTCTCTAAGGGTCAGGCCGGGCCGTAGAACACCGACGCCTTGCCAAGAAGTCCGCTTGCAGCGCGCTCGCCACAGGTCACGCCGGCGGCGATAGCGGTCCGCTGGCCGTCCTCGAGCGTCCAGTTGACCAGGCAGGATTCGTGATGCTCGGCGAAACCATTGGTGACGATACGCAGGCCCGGAATGGTCTTCTGCAACTCGCCGATATAGTGCGACAGCTGATCCCGGCCTTCGGTGCGGATGTTCGGATCGACATAAACGAATGTGCCGTCGAGCGTCCGACCGAGGGTCTCTGCCCGTTTGCCGGGGTCGGTCTCAGCCCAGGCTCCTTCATATTCGGCCCAGATGTCGCGCAATGCCATGTGGATCTCCCCTGTCAGATGGCGGCCAGCTTCTTTTCGTAGTCCTTGACGACATGCCGCTTGCCGTCGCGGACGATGACATGCCCCTCCTCTTCCAGGCGCCTTCTGACGCCGGCGAGGCCACCTGGATATTTGCCGTTGATCTCGCCGCCGGGTTTCAGCACGCGCCAATAGGGTGTGATCCGCGATTTGCCCAACTCCTCGGCCTCATGCGCGGCGTGGGCGGCGATCCAGGCGCAGATACCGGTCGTCACGCTGCAGCAGACCGTCGTCTTGTGGGTACGCGCCAGCGACTGGCCGATCTCACGCGCGGTGACGAGCTTGCGCTTGCCCACCATCTTGATGACGGCGTCGACATCGGCCGCGCTGGGCACTACCATCGAGCCTGGCCCCAGCCGCTTGGTCATATTTTCCGGGATCTCCTTGATCACCCGTGGCGCGCTGTGCGCCAGCCGTTCGGCCCATGACTTGCGTTCCGGCACGGCGTCCTCCCAGCTGTTTCAGAACCGATGTTCTGTTATTTACCAGAACGCTCGTTCTGTCAATCACGATCGAGGGTCGACAGCGTCACTTCGATATGATGGCTGATCGCCTTGCGGCCCGCTCCTGAACGCGCCAGGACCCAGACTGTTTGAAGCGCCGCGGTCAGGAAATCGGCATGGCGCGTTATATCGATCTCGGCACCGATCTCGCCTTTCTCGCGCGCCGTGCCGAGCGCGCGCCGGAAAGCTTTGCCGGCAACATCCCGGAACCGCTTGACCCGTTCCGCCACGGCCGCATCGAAAGGCGCCACCTCGCTCGCCGAGTTGCACATGAGGCAGCCGAGCCGGCCGCCATCCGACTTGCCGGCATAGCCCAGCACCACATCGAAATATTGCCGGATCTCGCCGACCGACGCGCCCACCTTCTCGACCGGCGCCAGGAGCGCCCGGAAAACCGTCTCGTGATAGTGATCGAGCGCCGCCAGGAAGAGCCCGTGCTTGTTCTCATAGACGTCATAGAGCCCATAGCGGCTGACTCCTGTGGCGGCGACGAGGTCGTCGATCGAGGTGTTGAAATAACCGCGTTCCCAGAACACCATCATCGCGGTGCTGAGTGTCCGGGCGGGGTCGAAGCTACGCGGGCGCGCCATGTCTAATTCCAGAATATGCGTTCTGCCATATTCGGTGATATGAGCTAGCCTGTCAAACCGGGGAGCACTGGATGCGGATCACCGACATACGGGAATGCACGATCCCGATCTCACGTTACGCTGATCCGGCACTGCCGTCCGGCGGCCTCACCACCAGCCTCGTGGAGATTGTCACCGATGTCATCATGGACGGCAGTCCGGTCATTGGTCGAGGTTACGCATCAGTCGGCCGCTATGCCCAGGGCGGCCTTCTACGTGAGCGCTTCATCCCGCGCTTGATGAAGGCCGATCCAACCGAATGGCTCAGCTACGAAGGTGACGATCTCGATCCCTTTCGCGCATCAGATGTCATGATGGCGGGCGAGAAGCCCGGCGGTCATGGTGAAAGATGCGTCGCCGTGGGGGTCCTCGACATGGCCTTGTGGGACATCGCGGCCAAGATCGCCCGACAGCCGCTTTACGCATTGCTTGCCAAGAGGGTCTACCACGACACGCTGCTGCCTGATCGTGTCAAGGTCTATGCGGGTGGCGGTTACCCCTATCCGGACAACGACACCGGACAGCTGGCGGACGAGATGCGGCGCATCGTCGATCTCGGCTTCACACACGCCAAGATGAAGATCGGCAACCCCGACATCGCGGTCGATCTGAAACGGATCGAGGCGGCCGCGAAGGCGCTCGGGACTCCTGCCCGACTCGCCGTCGATGCCATGAACGTCTATCGCCGCGCAGATGCCCGTGTGGCGGCCACGGCGCTCGCGCCGATGAATCTCTGGTGGTTCGAGGACGTCTGCAACCCGCATGATTTCGTGACTCAGTCAGCCGTCGCTTCTCTCTACCCCGGTCCCCTGGGGGCGGGTGAACCACTTTTCTCTGAAGAAGAGGCTCTTCTGCTCGATGCGCATGGCGGCTTACGTCGAGATCGCGACGTCCTGCTCTTCGACCCGGTTCATTGTTATGGCGCGAGCGGATATGTCAATATTGTGCACGCTTTGACCAGGAGAGGAGAAGGCTGGCCGCGCTCGTCCTTCTGGCCGCATGGCGGCCACCTGTTGAGCCTGCATCTGGTGGCGGTGCTGGGCCTTGGCGGCGCCGAGGTCACGCCTTTTGCCTTCCATCCCTTCTCGACCTTGTCCAAGAGCCTGCCCATCGAGGACGGCTTCGTACGCTTGCCGCAGTCACCTGGCATCGGCTTCGAACTGAATGACGATATCATGCGGGCCTTCAAGACTGCTTTTGCCTGAGTTCAGATCAGGGACACCACCAGGACCCCGGCCCACAAGATCAGCAGCACACCGGTGAACTGGTGCAGGCGCCAATGCGCCGGCACGAGCTTTTCCACCAGCACATAAAGGGCCAGCCCGCCGATCCAGTTGGCTTCCATGACGCCCCCATAGAACAGCAAAAGCATCAAGGGGCCGCAGCACCCCGCGCAATAGAGCCCATGGGCGAGGCCTCGGCGATAGGCGGCCATCCTACCGGCGCGCCATTCTCCCGGCCGGAAGGCAATCGGCGACTGGCATTTCACCAGGCAGGACTGTTTGGCCGGCGTCAATTGATAGAGGCCGGCGAGTGTCAGAAGCGCCACGCCGACAATTTGGCTGGTGATCGCCATCATCGGCGTCATCTGAACGATACGCCCGATACCGACATTGACGGCTGTGGCGATCAGCGCGAAGGCCGTCCACACGCTGACATAGCCGAGCGCGAAGGCGATCTCGAGAAGCCTGCGATCCGCGCCTGGCGACCATTTGCTGGCGATCGCCGCATCGGTGAGAAGCGCCGGCACGGCGGTGGGCAGCATCATCGCCATCATCATCGTCCACCACATGATGAAGACCATGACGGCATAAAGGAATGCTCCTGCGCCGCTGTCGAGCATCATCAGCCGGTCGCCCGACCATTGCATGGCGAAGATGCAGAGCACGACGACCAGCGACAGGCTGGCAATGACGACGAGCCGCTGACGATGGAAGAGCGACGCAAAGAAAGCGCTCGCCGCGCTGCTCACCGCACGATGCCCTCGCCGGTCATGTGGATCATGGTCAGATGCGCATGCCGTCCCGACCAGTCGAGCGGGATCGCGCCTTGCGTCTTCGTCGTGCTGCTGGCGAATTCAGCGGCAAGAAATTCGAAACCGTTGCGCAGAGACAGCTTGGGCCGATGCGGCTGGCCCGTCACCGGATTGCGGATCGGCTCTGCCTTTGCGTCGACGACACCGTCGACCTTGATATGTCCGGTCGCCGCATCGATGTCGGCGGCAAAGGCGATCGCCTTGAACAAGGGCTCATGCACCTTGTCGATCATCGAGCTGAACACCTGGAAATAAGTGGCGCCCGGCTGGCTCTCCTGCCCCGACATGATGGTGAGAAGAGCTTCGCGTTGCTTAGGGCTTGCCCGCTCATCGACGATAGGCTGCGCCTGGCCATGGCCTTCATGGATGGCGCCTGGCCACGCAAAGACCCCGGCCCAATGCAGCCCGTCGAGCCGCACATCGCCGAAATGGCCCTTGTCGATGCGCATGCCGACCGTGGCGGTGCAGTTGCCGTGGGTCGGCAGCGCATTGAACTGACAAGGGCAACCATAGGCGCAATTACACGTCGCGATCTCGGGGCCGCGGATCATCCAATCGATCATGGCGATCGTCCTCCTGGGGCTGCCCTCCGTCTCGATTATCGAACTGACGGCAAGGTAAATCTACTTAAGAGTTTGACAGAACGTAAGCGCAAGCTTACAGTAAGCTATGACTTACCTATTTAGTGCTTTGGCCGATCCGACCCGTCGCCAGATCTTTGAACGCCTCGCCAAGGGCGCGCAGCCGGTGGGCAAGTTGGCGCAAGGCCTGCCGATCAGCCGGCCCGCGGTTTCGCAGCATCTGGCGGCGCTGAAAGCGGCCGGGCTCGTCACCGATCACGCCGAGGGCACCCGCCGCATCTATAGGATCGATCCCAAAGGTCTCGCCGCCATCCGGATCTGGCTCGACCAGTTCTGGACCGAAGCTCTCGATGGTTATGTCGCCGAAGTCGAACGCTCATCAGAAGATCCGTCATGAACCTCCATATTTCCCCTGCCCCCGTCCGCAAGAGCATCGTCGTCAAAGCCGGCATCGACAAAGCTTTCGCCGTCTTCACCGGCCGCATGGGGCGCTGGTGGCCGAAGAGCCATTCGATCAACCGCGCCACCGAGCAGATCGATGTCGTGCTGGAGCCGCAGCTGCGGGGCCGCTGGTATGAGCGCGGCGCCGACGGCTCCGAATGCCAGTGGGGCCATGTCCTGGCCTGGGAGCCACCGAGCCGCGTGCTGCTCGCCTGGCAGATCGGCGCCGACTGGAAGTTCGATGCGGATTTTCTGACCGAGGTCGAGATCCGCTTTACCGCCGAAAACGCGCGCACGACGCGCATCGATCTCGAGCACCGGAATCTCGAGCGTTTCGGCGAAAAAGCCGCCGAGTCGCGCGCAGCCTTCGACAGCGAAGGCGGCTGGATGGGCATTCTCAAAGTCTATGCGGAGACCGCAACGGCCTAATTGGATTCAGAGCCCATCTGGCGCAGCACCAGCACCATGGTCGCATGGGCATAGTCCGTGCCCGGATTGAACAACCGGTGCGGACGGTCACCACGGAACCTGACGGATTCGCCGGTCTTGATGAGGCGGGTCTCGCCGTCGCAGGTCACTTCAAGCTCACCTTTGAGCAGATAGAGATGCTCGACGGTACCGGCCGGATGCGGGTCGGATTCGAGCGCCCCGCCTGGGCGCGCCTGGAAATCATACCACTGCAGCTGCTCGACCAGATTGAGCGGCCCGGCGATCGCCAGCCGGCACAGCCCGTCCTGGCTTTCGAGGATCGGCACCCCCGATTTGCCCTGGACCTCGACGAAATTGGGATCGTCGTCGTGCTTGAGCACCTCGTCGATCGTCGTATCGAGGGCGCGGGACAGCCGGTAGACGGTGCCGATGGTCGGGTTGGTTTCGTTGCGCTCGATCTGCGAAATGATCGATTTCGCGACGCCAGAATGCTCCGAAAGCTCGCCCAAGGACATGTTATAGGCCTTGCGCAACCTCTGGATGGTCTTGCCGAGGGCTGGGGTCACATCGGTTGCCTGGGCGTCGCCTGATTTACGCCCGCGGCGCGTTGACATTCCGGCGTTCCTTCTTTAGAACAGCTGTTCGTAATAACGAACGTTCGGATTGTCGAACAGCGTGATTGCTTCTTCTACCGCCAGATTCCCCAGAGAATCAACAGGAATCTCAAGGCTGAAAGCGCGCTATGTCCCGCAAACCGAGCGTGCTGATGAACGAACGGTAAGACTAATGGGCGTCATTCGCATAACCGATCTGGACGGCAAGGACCACGAGCTCGATGCGGTGGAAGGCTGGCGGATCATGGAGATCATCCGCGAGCACGGCTTTGAAGTCGGCGGCCTGTGCGGCGGCGCCTGCGCCTGCGCTACCTGCCATGTCGAAGTCTGCGCCAAATGGGTTCCGAAGCTTCATCCGGCGCGCGACGAGGAAGAAGCCATGCTGGACGAGGTGCCGATCCTGACCCCGACGTCCAGACTTTCTTGCCAGATCATCTACACGCCCGATCTCGACGGGCTCGCAGTCAAGCTTGTACCCCAGGCTTGAGGAGATGTGACATGCGTTACTTCCCTCTCTTTCTCGATCTCGACAACCGCAAGGCGATCATCGTCGGCGGCGGCGAGGAGGCTTTGCGCAAAGCGCGCCTTCTCCTGAAGACGAAGGCCAGGATCGAGCTTATCGCGCCGGTGCTCCATGAGGAGCTCAAGTCCTATCTGAAGGAAGGCCGCCTCGCCTGGGTTGCGAAGCATTTCGCGCCCGCTCTTCTCGATGATGCGGCTCTCGTTTATTCGTCCGACGACGATCTGCACGCGGACGTCTCCGCCGCGGCGCGTGCGCGCGGCATCCCGGTCAATGCGGTCGATGATGCCGCTTTGTCGACCTTCATCACACCCTCGATCGTCGATCGCGATCCGGTCGTGGTGGCGATCGGCACCGAAGGCACGGCGCCGGTGCTCGGCATGGGCCTGCGCAGCCGCATCGAGGCGCTGCTGCCGCAGACTTTAGGCTCACTCGCCACCGCCGCGAGCGGCCTGCGCGATCACGTCGCCGAGCGGGTGCCGCATGGCAATCGCCGCCGCTCCTTCTGGCAACGTTTCTTCTTCGGATCGATCCGCGAGTCCTTCCTCGCCGGCGATGCGAAAAACTATTCCCGCGAGCTCGAGGCTGCGCTCATCGATGACTCCTCCCCGTCGGTTGGCCGCGTCTCGCTCGTGGGAGCCGGCCCGGGCGATCCGGAGCTCCTCACCCTCAAGGCGCAGCGCAAGCTGCAGGAAGCCGACGTCATCGTTTATGACCGCCTCATCGGCCCCGGCATTCTCGAGCTGGCGCGCCGTGATGCGGTACGTATTCCGGTCGGCAAGAAGCCGTTCGAGCCCTCGCCCAAGCAGTCGGAGATCAATACGATCCTGATCCGCGAGGCGAAGGCCGGCCGTCATGTCGTGCGCCTGAAGGGTGGCGATCCTTATATCTTCGGCCGCGGCGGCGAGGAGCAGGCCGCCCTTATCGCGCAAGGCATTGCCGTCGATGTCGTTCCCGGCATCACCGCAGCACTTGGCTGCGCCGCCTCGGTTGGCCTGCCGCTGACGCAGCGCGGCCAGAACCGGTCGATCACGCTTTTGACCGGCACCGCCGAAGACGGCCTCGCCGATCAGGACTGGAAGGCGCTCGCCAAACCCGGCCAGGCCTTCGCCATCTATATGGGCGTCAACGCCGCCGGCGATATCTCCGCCGAGCTGCTCGACGCCGGCATCGACCATGCAACGCCGGTGACGGTCGTCGAGAACGGTACGCTCGCCAATGAGCGGGTGATGATGTGTAGCATCGGCTCGCTGTGGGAGACTCTCACGCTCAACGGCGTCGAAGGTCCCGCCATCATCTATGTCGGCCTCAAACCTGCGAAGACCTCGGCCGATATCCTTCCCTTCCCCGCCCGCGACGAAACCGGGCAGCATGTTTTGAGAGCAGTGTCATGACGACTACCGCAACCGAAAAGGGCAAGATCCTCACCGCCAACCGTCTGCGCGACGGCGAAGTCGTCTTCCTCACCCATTCCGGCGAATGGAGCGAGAATATCGACGGCGCCGTGCTCGCCACCGAGCCGCAGGCCCAGGCTGCGCTCGAAGCGCGCGGCAAGGGCGACGAGCGCGTCAATCTGGTGACCGGCACTTATCTGTTCGACGCCGAGCGTCGCGACGGCCACGTCTTCGCCAGCCACATCAAGGAACGCATCCGGTCGCTGGGCCCCACCGTCAGGGTGGATCTCGGCAAGCAGGCCGAAGGCAAGGGTGGCCACTTCGCCGCCCTGCAGGGAGTTTGACATGTATCGCTACGACGAGTTCGACAGTCAGTTCGTCAATGACCGGGTGTCGCAATTCCGCGACCAGGCCAACCGCCGTCTTACCGGTGAGCTCAGCGAGGACGAGTTCCGTCCGCTGCGCCTGATGAACGGCCTCTATCTGCAGCTTCACGCCTATATGCTGCGGATCGCCGTTCCCTATGGCTCGCTCGATTCAGCCAAGCTCAACACGCTGGCTTACATCGCCGAGAAGTGGGATCGCGGCTACGGCCATTTCACCACCCGTCAGAACCTGCAGTTCAACTGGATCAAGCTCGAGGACACTGCCGACATCCTGGCCAAGCTCGCCGAGGTCGAGATGCATGCCATCCAGACCTCCGGCAACTGCATCCGCAATGTGACGACGGATCAGTGGGCGGGTGCCGCGGCCGATGAAATCGCCGATCCGCGCCCCATCGGCGAGCTGGTGCGCCAGTGGTCGAGCCTTCATCCCGAATTCTCCTATCTGCCGCGCAAGTTCAAGATCGCCGTCACCGGCTCGCCGAACGACCGCGCCGCTGTCCGGGTGCATGACATCGGCCTCAGACTGCATCTCAACGATCGGGGCGAGCGCGGCTGGGAAGTCCTGGTCGGCGGCGGCCTGGGCCGCACCCCGGTGATCGCCGTCACCGTGCGCGACTTCCTGCCGGAGCATGAGCTGATCGCCTATCTCGAAGCCATCATGCGCGTCTACAATCTCTACGGCCGGCGCGACAACAAATACAAAGCCCGCATCAAGATCCTCGTCCATGAGATCGGCGCGGAGAAGTTCCGCGCCGAGGTCGAGACTGAATATGCCCGCCGCCCGCATGCCGACACCAAGGTCGAAGAGCGCGAATTGCAGCGCATCTCCGCCTATTTCGCCGCACCGCAATTCGAGAAGCTGCCGCGCTGGTCGGCAACCTTCGAGGAGGCGCGCGCCAAGAACAAGGACTTCGCCAACTGGGTGCGCACCAATATCGCCGCCCATCGCGCCGACGGCTATGCGATCGTCAACATCTCGCTGAAGCCCGAAGGCGGCATCCCGGGCGATGCGACGGCCGATCAGATGCGCGTCGTGGCCGATCTGGCGCAGCGCTACAGCTTCGACGAGATCCGTGTCAGCCATCATCAGAATCTGGTGCTGCCGCATGTGAAGCGCGACGATCTCTTCGCCATCTGGAAGGTGCTGCAGGCCTCCGAGCTCGCCACCTCCAATATCGGGCTCGCCGGCGACATCATCGCCTGCCCCGGCCTCGATTATTGCTCGCTGGCGACGGCGCGCTCGATCCCGATCGCGCAGTCGATCTCGCGCAAATTCGCCGATCTCAACCGTCAGCACGAGATCGGTCCCCTGCGCATCAACATATCGGGCTGCATCAATGCCTGCGGCCACCACCATGTCGCCCATATCGGCATTCTCGGCCTCGATAAGAAGGGCGAGGAGTTCTACCAGATCACGCTCGGCGGCTCTTCCGCCGACAGCGCTTCGATCGGCACCATCCTCGGCCCCGGTTTCGCCGGCGAAGACGTGCCGGAGGCTATCGAGAAGATCGTCAACACCTATCTCGCTCGTCGCCAGCCGGGCGAGGAGTTCCTTGCCGCCTATCGCAGATTAGGCCCGCAACCTTTCAAGGAGGCGCTCTATGCCGCTGCTTAAGAACGGTTCCATCATCATCGACGACTGGATCACCCTGGGCCTCGACGATCCGAAGCCCGACAGCGGCGACATCGTCGTTCCCTATGCGCGCCTCCTGAAAGAGTGGGAGAGCCTCACCGACCATGACGGCCGGCTCGGCGTTATCTTCACTAATATCGATCGGGTCGAGGCGCTCACTTTGTTCCTGCCGCGCCTCGCGCTGATCGTGCTGCCCTTCCCGTCCTTCACCGACGGACGGGCCTATTCGCTGGCGCGCCAGATCCGCGAGACCGGCTATGGCCGCGAATTGCGTGCCGCCGGCAATGTGCTGCCTGACCAGGTGCAGTTCATGCTGCAGGTCGGTTTCGACTCGTTCGAGATCGGCGACCGCTTCACCGCCGAGGTCTGGCTCAAGGCGTCGCGGCAGATGTCGCTTGCCTATCAGCGCGGCCTCTATCGCACCCCGGGCCAGCACGACGTGTGGAGCGAGCGCCACCGCGAAGCCGAGCCCTGGCTCGAACAGCCGCATGCCGGGTAGATAATCCGTGTACGAACATCTGATCAAGCATCTGAGCTTCTTCGACGGCATCGATATTCTCGAGCCGTTGATGAAGCGGCATTTCAAGGACCGCATCGCGCTGGTCTCGTCCTTCGGCGCCGAATCCGCCGTGCTTTTGCACATGGCGGCGCAGATCGACCGCGACATCCCGGTGATCTTCCTCGACACCCAGAAGCTCTTCTGGGAGACGATCGCCTATCGCTCCAAGCTGGTCGATCTTCTCGGCCTGACCAATATCCGCATCATGAAGCCCGATGCCGATAATGTTCGCTTGCTCGATGCCGATGGCGAACTGCACAAGACCGATCCCGACATGTGCTGCAATATCCGCAAGACGCAGCCTTTGCAGGAAGCGCTGTCGGGCTACGACGCCTGGATCTCCGGCCGCAAGCGTTATCACGGCGGCGGGCGCACCAATATACCGGCGCTCGAGGAAGCCGATGGCCGCCTCAAGATCGAGCCTCTGGCGCGCTTCACGCCCGCCGACCTCAAGGCCTATATGGAGCATTATGACCTGCCGCCGCATCCGCTGGTGGCGGAAGGCTATCATTCGATCGGCTGCGTGCCCTGCACGGTCAAGGGCGGCTCGACCGACAATCCGCGCGCCGGGCGCTGGGCCGGCAAGTCGAAAGAAGAATGCGGCATCCACTGGACGCTGAACGGCCAGCCCGTCCGGCTCGCTGCGAAATAAGCTGAATAGCGCGTGATCAGGAAAAGTGGCTGCCGGTTTTCCGTCCGATCACGCGCCAATAGAAGCGCTTCTGTCTTTGGGGAGATGACGGATGCCTGATCTCAGCGAGTTCTGGATTTTTCTGCTGGTCGGTTTCGGTGCGCAATTGATCGATGGCGCACTCGGCATGGGATATGGCGTCATCTCCTCGGTCGTGCTGCTGGCGAGCGGCGTGCCGCCCGCCCACACCTCGGCGAGCGTGCATTCGGCCAAGCTCTTCACCACCGCAGCTTCCGGCATGTCGCATCTGTTTCATGGCAATGTCGACCGCCGACTGTTCCTGATCCTGGCGATTGCCGGCTCGGCGGGCGGTATCGCCGGCGCCCTCTTCCTCACCCAGGTCTCAGGCAAAACGATCAGGCCTTATGTCTTCGGCTATCTCTTGATCATGGGCCTCCTCATCCTCTGGCGCTGCTGGCGCGAGGGCAAGGAGCGTCAGTTCATGCCGGGCGGCTTCGTCGGCCCTCTGGGCGGCCTCGGCGGCTTTCTCGACGCGGTGGGCGGTGGTGGCTGGGGACCGGTCGTGACCTCGAGCCTGATCGGCGCCGGCGCCAAGCCGCGCCTCGTCATCGGCACCGTCAATGCGGCCGAGTTCGTGGTGACTTGCGCCGTGGTCGCCGCTTTCGTCACCACCTTGCTCACCGGCATGTGGAGCGAAGGCTCAGGCCTGCTCGACCACATCATGCCGGTCGCCGGGTTGATCCTGGGCGGGCTCCCCGCCGCCGCGGTGGCGGGCTTTCTGGTCAAACACGCGCCGCGCCGGCCGATCACCATCAGCGTGGCGCTCCTCGTCATCACCCTCTCCTCCTACGACCTCCTGCGCAGCGCCGGCGCGCTGGGCATATAACGATTATGGCCGGACAAGTCCGGCCATAAGGAGGTCCCGTCAGCTGTTCCGGGATCAGGCGGAGATCGCCTGCTTGACGTCGTCGATCACGTCCTCGGCGTCTTCGAGGCCGACCGACAGGCGCAGCATGCCGTCGGTGATGCCCATGGCGGCGCGCGCTTCGGCGCCGATATTGCGGTGCGTCGTGGTCGCCGGATGGGTGATCAGCGATTTGGCATCGCCCAGATTGTTGGAGATGTCGACGAGCTGGAGATGGCGCAGGAGGTTGAAGGCCTTTTCCTTGCCGCCCGTCACCTCGAAGGTCACCATCGTGCCGCCGGCCGCCATCTGGCGCTGGCAGAGGTCCGCCTGCGGATGGCTGTCGAGATGCGGATAGATCACCCGGGTGATGTCCTTGAGGCCGACAAGCGCCTCGGCGACCTGACGCGCCGACTGCGACTGATGCAGCACGCGTAGCTTCAGTGTTTCGAGACCCTTCAGCAGCACCCAGGCATTGAAGGGCGAGATCGACGGACCGGTATGGCGCAGGAACGGCTTCAGCAGCTCTTCCTTAAACTTGCGCGTCGAAAGGATCGCGCCGCCCAGGACCCTGCCCTGGCCGTCCATATGTTTGGTGCCGGAATAGACGACGACATCGGCGCCGTAGCTCAAGGGCTTCTGCAGGACCGGCGTGGCGAAGACATTGTCGACCACGATCGAGGCGCCGGCCGCTTTGGCGATCTCGCAGACGGCGGCGAGATCGATCACTTCGAGCGTCGGATTGGACGGCGTCTCGAGGAACACGCATCTGGTGTCCGGGGTGATCGCCGAGCGCCAGGCATCGAGATCGGAGCCGTCGACCAGCGTAAAGCGGATGCCGAAGCGCGGCAGGATGCTGGTGATGACCTGATAGCAGGAGCCGAACAGCGCCTTGGAGGAAACGATATGGTCGCCGGCCTTGAGCTGGCAGGCGAGCGCGCCGAAGACCGACGCCATGCCGGAAGCGAGCGCGTAACAGGCTTCCGCGCCTTCCAGGAGCCGCAGCCGCTCTTCGAACATGGTGACGGTGGGGTTGCCGTAGCGGCCATAGACATAGCCGTCATCCTCGCCGGCGAAGCGCTTCTCGGCGGTTTCCGGCTCGTCATAGACGAAGCCCGAATTGAGGAAGAGCGCTTCCGAGGTCTCGCCATGGGGCGAGCGGTCGAGGCCGCCGCGCACCAGCTTGGTGTTCTCGCCCCAGCGCGACGGCGATGAGGATTTGACGTCTTTCTTCATGGCTCAGCTCTGGATCCAGGGAAGTCCGGCGGCTTTCCAGCCGCCGACCATGCCGCGATGACCAAGTCCGTCGCGGTCGCCTTCGAAGCCTTGCGCGACATTCCAGCAATTGGTGAAGCCGGCCTTGGTGAGGGCGGCCGCGGCATTGGCCGAGCGCGCACCCGAACGGCAGATGCACAGGATCTCGGTGTCAGGCGCTATGCCGCTGTCCTCGATCTGCTTGGCGAAGTCGCCATTGACCTGCATCTGCGGATAGGACTGCCAGGACAGCCGGATCAGCCGGTCGACGGCCGGCACGCCGACAAAGGCCCATTCGGGCTCGGTGCGCACGTCGATCAGCACGGCATTGGGGTTCTTGGTCAGCCGGTCATGGGCTTCGGCCGGGGTGATATCGCCCTTGTACATGCAAAAAACCAATCTGTTCTGAATTCCGAACACTTTCTAGTGGAAATATCAAAGGCGGAAAAGCGGAAAATCCACTCCCTTGGGACCGGAACATTGTCCCCTGACATTGCCTATTCGCGGCTCAGCCACGCGGCTCCGTCATACTTTCGATGTTTCCGGGATAGCTCGGGAGTGCGCGGTCGGGAAACCACGTGCAATTGCTGAAGGGCCTTGCCACCAGATACATTTCCAGAGCGGGATTCAAGATCTTGGCCCAACCGGAGAGGATCGACGGCGTCTTGATCACGATATTGCAGCGCGACAGCATCGCGCAATTCAGCACCGCGTCCCGACCCAGGTGATACCCGTCGTGCTTCCGGCTGTGGTGAAGGGGCTGTCCATCCGTCGAGCGCGCGAAATCAGGCAGAAACAAGAGACGGTTGCCGTAGCGGAGCCGGCAGGCATGAACAAAATGAGCCTCGTCGGTGGCCAGGAAGATATCGGCATCCGGCGACTGCGCGAGCTCACGATCGATGATGGCGAGCATGTCCGCATAGGCGGTGCGGGGCGCCTCGCTTTGCTTGTCCGTGCCGCGATAGTGGATGCCGATCAGCCGGCCGCCGGCCGACCGGCTTTGCAGCAGCGTATCGAGCACCTTGGTGACCCAGGGCCGAAAGGCATAGCGGTCGAAGAACACCCGATGCGCGTTCTCGAAGCCGCTCTGCAATGCGTCATCATCGGCCACGACGTCACCGATCGTGCGGATCGTCGTCCAGGGCAAATCCGGCGGGATGGTCCGCTGCGCGGCGCCCCGGTCGATGAAGAAATAACCGACGAAGTCCGGTCCGCGCTCTGGCGAGACATATTGCGGACTGATGCTGGCAATTTCGACGGGAATATTGCGCTGGGCACTGACGGTCAGGATCGGAACATACCAGGTGAGGTGGGCGAAGAAGCCCAAATTCGGGTTGTTGATCGCTATCCGCATTCCCTCCGCATGATCGACCAGCATGGTCATGGATGCTCCCAGCCTCTCCGTCGGCCTGACGCGAGGCCAATTTTCTCCTGTAGATAGACCACCCTTCTGTTGAATTCCAAGCATTCGCAGCGAGAAATTCTGATCCTTCACCTCCCCCGCCGGTTCCTCTAGGGTGCCGAGAATCTCTCTCTGAAGGTCCCCCTCCATGTCAAAGTCCCTGCCCGCCCGCGCCGATGTCGTCATTGTCGGGGGCGGCATCGTCGGCGCGTCCATCGCCTATCACCTGGCCAAGCTCGGCATAAAGAACACCGTCCTTCTCGAGCGCAAGCAGCTCACCTGCGGCACCACCTGGCACGCCGCCGGCCTCGTCGGGCAGCTGCGCGCCTCGCGCAACCTGACCGAGCTCGCCAAATATACGACCGGCCTGTTCGAGGGCCTGGAGAAGGAAACCGGCCAGGCGACCGGCTTCAAGCAGAACGGCTCCGTCTCGGTCGCTTTGACCGAAGGCCGCTTCGAGGAACTGAAGCGCGGCGCCTCGATGGCCAAGAGCTTCGGTCTTGAAGTGAACGTCGTGTCGGTCGGTGAGATCAAGGAGCGCCTGCCGCATTACAATCTCGACGGCGCCGTCGGCGGCGTCTTCCTGCCCAAGGACGGCCAGGTCAATCCGATCGACGTGACCCAGGCGCTGGCCGCCGGCGCCCGCATGAACGGCGCCAAGATCTTCGAGAACAGCAAGGTCACCCGCATCCTCACCAAGGACGGCAAGGCGGTCGGCGTCGAGACCACCGACGGCACCATCCATGCCGACAAGGTCGTCATCGCCGCCGGCATGTGGTCGCGCGAGATTGGCCGCTCCATCGGCGTCAATATTCCGCTCCACGCCGCCGAGCATTTCTACATCGTCACCGAGCCGATCGAGGAGCTGCCGCGCAACATGCCGGTGGTGCGCGTGCCGGATGAATGCACCTATTACAAGGAAGACGCCGGCAAGCTGCTGATCGGCGCCTTCGAGCCGGTGGCCAAGCCCTGGGGCACCGAAGGCATCGCGGAAGATCACTCCTTCGAGACGCTGCCCGAGGACATGGATCACTTCGAGCCCATCCTCAATGACGCGGTGGTTCGCGTGCCGCTGCTGGAGAAAGCCGGCATCGCCCTCTTCTTCAACGGCCCCGAAAGCTTCACGCCGGACGACCGCTATTATCTGGGCGAGGCGCCGGAGCTGAAGAACCTCTATGTCGCGACCGGCTTCAACTCGATCGGCATCCAGTCATCGGGCGGCGCCGGCCTCGTCCTGTCGCAATGGATCAAGAACGGCCATCCGCCGATGGATGTAAGCGGCGTCGATATCCGCCGCATCCATCCCTTCCAGTCGGTGCGCCAGTATGTGCATGACCGCACCGTGGAGAGCTTAGGGCTTCTCTATGCGATGCATTGGCCCTATCGTCAGGTCGAGACGGCGCGCGGCGTGCGCCGCTCCGCCATTCACGACAAGCTCGTCGCGCTCGGCGCCTGCATGGGCGAGGTCAATGGCTGGGAGCGGCCCAACTGGTATGCGCCGCGCGGCGTCGAACCGAAATACGAATACTCCTACGGCCGCCAGAACTGGTGGTCTTATGCCGATGCCGAAGCCAAGGCGCTGCAGTCCAAGGTCGTCATGTTCGACCAGTCGAGCTTCTCGAAATATCTCGTCCAGGGCAGAGACGCGGCGAAGGTGCTGAACCGCATCTCAGCCAATGATGTCGACGTCGAGGAAGGCCGCATCGTCTATACGCAATGGTGCAACGAGCGCGGCGGCATCGAGGCCGATCTCACGGTCACGCGCCTCGCCCCCGACAAGTTCATGGTCGTCACCGGCTGCGCCCCGCAGACGCGCGACTTCGCCTGGCTGAAAGCCCACACGCCGGACGACGCGCATTGCATCGCGGCCGACGTCACATCGGGCCTGCCGATGTTCGCGCTGATGGGGCCGAACAGCCGGCCCCTGCTCCAGAAGCTTTCCGGCATGGACCTCTCCACCGCCGCCTTCCCTTTCGGGACGTCCAAGGAAATGGAGATCGGTTATGCCCGCGTGCGCGCCAGCCGCATCACCTATGTCGGCGAGCTCGGCTGGGAGCTATATATCCCGACCGAATTCGCGGCCCATGTCTTCGAGCGCATCCTTGAGGCCGGCGCCGAGTTCGGCCTGACGCTCGCCGGCATGCACACGATGAACAACTGCCGCGTCGAGAAAGCCTATCGCCATTGGGGCCACGACATTTCCGATGAGGACACGCCGGTCGAAGCCGGTCTCGGCTTCGTCGTCGCCTGGGACAAGAAATCGGGCTTCATCGGCAAGGACGCTCTATTGAAGCAGCGCGAGCGCAAGGCGCAGCCCAAGCGCATGATCTGCCTGGCGCTCGACGACGGCAGCGACAAGGCGCCGATGATGTATCACGAGGAGCCGATCTATCGTGACGGCGTCATCGTCGGCTCGACCACATCGGGCGCCTGGGGCCACCGCATCAATGCGTCCCTCGGCATGGGTTATGTGAAGAACGACCCCGGTGTCAGCAAGGAATGGATCGAGGCCGGCAAATGGGAAGTCGAGATCGCCTGGAAGCGTTATCCCGCCAAGGTGCAGCTGCAGAGCTTCTATGACCCGAAGGGCGAGCGGATCAAGGTGTAGATCAGACAATACTTCATGGCGACCATTGGTCAATGGAGTTTGATCTATCCAACATTATAAGTTGGGCCGCTGTCATTCGCCATTGCCTCGTTCTAATTGCGCTCTGTGAGTTGATAGAACTCTTATCGGAGAAGCAACTTGAAGCGTGGTTATCTGAGGGGCGCGACAGAGCTCGAAAGTGCATGATGGGCTTAAACTACTAAGATACGGCGCATACCGAGTAGAGCCCTATCATAGGCGAAATTACGAAAGATCCGTCTCGCTTAACTGATCCCACATAATAATTCGTAGATCGTCGCTCTCTTTGATCCCTCGATCATTGGTGACGAAGGCAGAACATTCGGCCCACTTTGCAGTAGCCACATGTATGGCGTCAGGTAGCTTAAGTTTCGTTTCGGCACGCAATTGTGCTGCCGATAAGAGGATCGATCGAGAGATGGGAACGACAGGCAGGCTGGGCTGCTCACCGAGCAAGGCCATGTAGGTTTCGACGGCGAAGATGTCCTTGTCTGCAAATGGCTTCACAAGACATTCGGCCAAGGTAATCTCGCTTGTCACCACTTCGACCCGCCGCTGATCGATATGCGCAAAGAACAGAACTTGCGCCGGTCCAAAGGAGTTCGATCTCTCCGCTGCCGAAATAATCACATTAGTGTCGAGATAGTAGCGCAGGACTTAATTATCCCATTCATCGCGAAGTCTGCGCACATAGGCGTCGATTTCAGCCTGCGAGCGGTTGCTTTGCACAGAGCCAATGAAAGAGCTAAGCGACCGTCGCGCTTTTTTTGGCGACGCCACGGCCTCATTCAGTATCTCCCGCACCTCTGCTTCCGTCGAACGGCCGTGGGCCTCAGCTCTGGCTTTGATCCGCTTGAGCACGTCGTCGTCGATCTTACGGACAAGTATTTGTCCCATAACTCACTCCATTGATATCAAAATGATATCATATCGAGTATCACCCGGCAAGCAGGCAAATCAGATAACCTTCCGCTTCCCGTCGGCGGCAAACTCCTTGATCGTGTCGGCATGGGTCTCGAAGCGGTCGCGCAATTTGAGGCGGCGGGCCTGTTGGGCGGTGATCAGCGTGATATGGGGCGAGTCGTCGATCTCGCCCGCCATGTCCCAGCAGTGACTTTCCGCCGTGATCCAGTCCTCCGCCCGGTAGGCGCCGATATCGAAGGGCCGCGACACCCGTCTCAGGCTCTTCTTGGGCCCAAGGATATATTCGTGGAAATAGGACATCGCCAGCTCACGGGGTGACTGGTAGACCGGATCGCGCCAGCGCAGCCAAATGGAGTTGCTTTTCGAGATGGCGCCCCAATGGCCGCCACGCTGGAACAGCGCCAGCACATGATCGTCATCGCCCTCGGCCTGGAAATCCATGAGCAGCGCCGGCGCGCCGTGCAGCATCAGCGCGCAAGCGGCGATGAAAGCCGCTTCGATGCAATGGCAGCGGTTCTTTCTCAGCGCAACCCGGACCGAATAGCAGGTGTCGCCATCCGGTTCCGCATTGCTCGGCATGTCGCTGATGAAATCCTGGATCTTCTCCGGGCTCGTGAGCTTGCGGAAGAGTGCCGTTTCCGACTTGGTCAGGCCGATCTCGCGGGCGAGCCTCTCCTTGAACGCCATC
Organism: Taklimakanibacter albus; assembly: GCF_016595235.1. Taxonomy (GTDB): domain Bacteria; phylum Pseudomonadota; class Alphaproteobacteria; order Rhizobiales; family Aestuariivirgaceae; genus Taklimakanibacter; species Taklimakanibacter albus. The sequence goes on from NZ_JAENHL010000006.1 coordinate 1,256,739, forward strand.
CTCACAATCCGTCGCGGTTCACGGAATAATCGCGCCGCGCCGAAAAGATCGACACCGTATAGCCGGCCACCACATCGACCAGCGCCATGAGCATCAGAAGGAAGAAAGACGGGGTGCCGAAGGGCGGCACCAGCAGGAAGACGATGAGGGCGATGATGAAGGTCGCCGTCGACAGCATGTGATCGACAATGGTTCCGGGACCGAGGCGTGCCGATTTGATGATCTCGAAGAACAGGGCGACGAGCCCGAGCATCACGAAGATGTCACCCAATGTCAGGAAGAATTCGGCTTCCGACGGCAGGACCCAGTCCATGAAGGCCGAGCCGGCGGAGAAGTTGGGATTGATCGCCAGGGCGGTATAAATGACCATGACCACGGCAATGAGTGGGACGGAAAGAATGAAGCGCATGAGAATTCCTCTGATTGCCGGCAAATTGAACTGATTTGCATGACGATGAAACCCATCTTATTTTAGGGGCACGGGGTACCCACATTGTTCTTTATTTCGAACAAACGTTCGGATATAAAGGACGGAATATAAGCACATGGAGGCGAAATATGGCACTTCAACTGGGCGACGTAGCGCCCGATTTCGAAGCTGATACCACTGAAGGCCGGATAAAGTTCCACGAGTATCTGGGCGATTCCTGGGGGGTCTTCTTCTCCCATCCGAAAGACTTTACCCCCGTCTGCACGACCGAGCTCGGCAGCGTGGCGCGCATGAAGCATGAATTCGACAAGCGCAACGCCAAGCTCATCGGCATCTCGGTCGACTCGGTCGAGGACCATCAGCGCTGGAAGAACGACATCAAGGATGTCACCGGCGCCGCGGTCAACTATCCGATGATCGGCGACACCGAGCTCGCGGTGGCCAAGCTTTATGGCATGATCCACCCGAACGCGACCGGCAATGCCAAGGGCCGCACGGCTGCCGACAATGCGACGGTACGCAATGTCTTCGTCATCGGCCCCGACAAGAAGATCAAGCTCATCATCACCTATCCGATGAGCACCGGGCGTAATTTCGACGAGATCCTGCGCGTCATCGACTCGTTGCAGCTCACCGCGAAAAGCTCCGTCGCCACCCCCGCCAACTGGAAACAGGGCGAGGACGTCATCATTCTTGCATCAGTATCGGACGAAGCCGCCAAGGAGAAATTCCCCGGCGGCTGGAAGACGCTGAAGCCCTATCTGAGGCTCGTTCCGCAGCCAGGTGCGAAATAAGTTCTCCCTGGACGGCCAACTTCCAAGCCCGGCTTCACCGCCGGGCTTTTTTCTTTGCCCCTCCGCTCGTCATGGCCGGGCCTTGACCCGGCCATCCAGTCCCTCCGCCACACAGCTGGTGCATGGATGGGCTGGATGGCCGCCTCAAGGGCGGCCATGACGAAAGGGGAAAGGCCCTACGCCAATCTGCGTACCGTCTCTCTAACGCGCTGCAGATGGCTGCGGCGCTGGTCGGGCGATGTGCTGTCCATCCGGTAGATCGCGATATATTTCGTCTTGCTCAACGGATGGCAGACGGCCCGGAAGCCGCGCAGCAAGGTGCGCCGCCCTGGCTGGCCCACGATCCAGGAGAGCCATGGCGTGGCGCCGCATGTGGTGAGCGCCACGACGCGGCGGATATTGGTGAGCTTCGGCAGATGATCGCGCTGAGCCGTCGGCATTTCGAAGGCGAAGCCCGGCACCAGCACCCGCTCGAGCCAGCCCTTCAGCATGGCGGGAACATTGAACCACCAGGTCGGATAGATGAAGATCACCGTCTCGGCCCATAGCAGGTCATCGGCCTGATCGCGGAACGGGTCGAGATTCTTGCCCTCTTCATTGTAGGCCTGAAGATCGGCCATGCTCATCACCGGGTTGAAGCCGCGGCCATAAAGATCGATGAGCCGCGCCTCGTGCCCGTTCTCGCCCAAGGCCTCGAGCACCGTGTCGCGGATCGCGGCGTTGAAACTTTCAGGATTGGGATGGCAATAGATGACGAGAACACGCATGGCTCAAACCTTGGCGGCCGCCTTGGTCTTGACGTGGTGATGATCTTCGACTGAGCCGACCGTGTCGAAATATTCCCGCCAGGACAGGATAAGTCCATCCGCATCGAAATCGACGATGATCGCATCCTCGGTGCGGCTTCTCTGGCCGTCCTCGCGCCGCGAAATCTCCCACAGCCATTCGAGCGCCATGCGCCGCCCGTCGGGCGAGCAGAAGGCGTTGGTAACGGTAAGGACGAGATCGCCATAATCGCGGTGGAAGTTTTCGATGGTGCGGGCAAGCTCGGGCTTCGGAATCCGATTGCCGGGCGCCGTCAACACGCCCTCCTCATGCCAGTCCGCCGCAGCCGCTGGTGAGAAATCGCCGGTGAGCCAGGCTTGGCCCTGACGCCCCAGCATCGCAAGCATTTCGGCATCGCAGCCGGCCTTGGCCTGATCGGTGACGATGATCATAGAACGGAGCCTCCAAATCCATAAACGAGCCGCGCCGCCAAAGCGGCCACGGGAGCCAGCAGAAAGACAGCGATCAGCAGCTTCTCGGCGAGCGAAAGCTGTTCACGCGTCGGGTGAAGATAGGTACGGTCGCCCGAACCGGTGAAGGCCTTGGCCTGGAGCGCAATCTCCATGAGCTGCGCCTTGCTGAGGCAGATCATGACCAAGGGCACCAGCATGCGCGCCATGGCGATGAGCTTGCGCACGAGACCGAGGCTGTCGATGTCGACGCCACGCAGGCGCTGCGCTTCCTTGATGCCCTCCATTTCCTCGAACAGCAGCGGCACGAAGCGGAAGGTGGTGGAGAACAGGAAGGCGACCCGATATGGCACGCCGATGCGCGCCAGGCCGAGTACGATGTCGCGTGGATCGCTGGTCATGAAAACGAGCTGGAAGGCGAGCATCGGGATCAGCAGCCGACAGCAGACCGCGAGCCCGAACAGCAAGCCCTCGACATAGAAAATATGCCAGCCGCCGACCCATGGCACGCTGTCGGGCACGGTGACGACCGGCGTCACCCCGAACGGGCTCCACAGGCCCTGGATCACCGCGATCATGATCAAGGCCGGCGACAGGATGAGGATAAGCCGGCGGATCGTGGCGGCAGGCACCCGTGCGGCCAGCATCAGCGCCAGCATGAGGACGAGCACCAGCGCCTGGAGCAGCAGGTTGTTCCAGATGAAGATGATGGTGCTCGCCATGACGAGCAGCGCGAACTTCACCCGCATGTCGAGATGGGCGACCGCCGTATCGTTCGAAACACGCTGCAGGAAGGCTGTCGTCATACCGGCACCTCCGGCGCCAAGCCGAGCCGCTCGGCGAGATCGCGTGGGCCCAGGGGATGAAGATCCAGCAAGGCCGGCACCGCTTCAGCGAAACGCACCGTCTGCGGCGGGATGATCGCCGCCTCTTTCAACCGGTCGCTTTCATAGAAGACCTGGCGCAACGGGCCGTCGAGCACCACCTTGCCGCCATTCATGATGACCAGGCGCTCGGTGAAGCCGGGCAGCAGATAGAGATGGTGGGTGACCAGCACGACTGTCTTGCCCATGCCGTTCAGCGTCTTCAGCGTGTCGAGAATGGCGAGCGAGCCGCGCCAGTCCTGGCCGGTCGTCGGCTCGTCGAAGATCAGGATCTGCGGCTCGAGCGCCAGCACGGCGGCGATGGCGACGCGTAAGCGATCGCCGCGGCTCAGCGAGATCGGATGACGATCCGCCGCCCAGGCGAGGTCCATCAGCGCCAGCGACTTTTCCACTGCCGCATCGATCTCTGGCTTCGGACGTCTCATCATCGACAGCGCGAAGCCCACCTCGCCCGCGACCGTGTCGGAAAAGATCTGCTGATGCGCGTTCTGCGAAACATAACCGATGCGCCGCGCCATATCGCTGACCTTCATGGCGGCGATATCCTCGCCCATCACCCTGACCGTGCCGCTGGTCGGCGCCATGAGCTTCAGGAAATGCCGCACCAGCGTGGTCTTGCCGCTGCCATTGCGCCCCAGGATGCCGACGAACTCCCCCTGCCCGATGGCGAGATCGATGCCCCGCAACGCCTGGGTGCCATCGGGATAGGTATAAGTGAGCTTGTCGACCGAGAGCGCCGCCGCTCCAGCCTTATCTTCGCGCGCCTCATGCGATGGTCCGGCCGGAATTTCGAGATCCGGCAGTGCTGAAACCGCCGCCATCGCCGCCGGCAAGGTGATCGGCAGCGCCGTAGTGTCGTTCCAGCCGGCATGGCGGCGCAGCACGTCGAAGCTCTGGGTGATGTCTGGCGGTCGCACCCGGTGCTCGCGCAGCATCGCGGAGGCGGAGAAGACCTCGCTCGGTGGCCCCTCGGCAGCGATGCGCCCGTCGGCGACGAGCAGGATGCGGTCGGCGATCTGCGCCAGCTCCTCGCTCGCATGGGTGGCGATGACCACCGTGGTACGGCTCTCGCGCTTGAGCCTCAGCAGGATGGCAAAGATGTCTTCGGAAGCGGCCGGATCGAGCTGTGAGGTCGGCTCGTCGAGCACGATGATGTCGGGCGCCAGCGCCAGAGCCGATGCTATGGAAAGGCGCTGCTTCTGGCCGCCCGACAAGTTGGCCGGATGCTTCGTTTCGTATCCTGTCAGTCCCACCATCGCGAGCGCATCGCGCACGCGGCGGCTGATCTCCGGCGTAGGGACTTTCAGGTTCTCGAGCGCGAAAGCCACTTCGCTTTCGACCGTCGTCGCGGTGATCTGGGTTTCGGGATCCTCGAACACCATGCCGACCAGATGGGCCAGCCGGCTGGTCGGCGTATCGATCGTGTCGAGGCCGGCCACCGCCACCGTGCCGAAGAACGTGCCGCTGAAGAATTGCGGCACGATCCCGTTGAGAGCCAGGCAGAAGGTGGACTTGCCGGCCCCGGTCGGTCCGATGATGCCGATGATCTCGCCGCGATCGATGGTGAGATCGATATTCTTGAGCACCTGGCGGTCGCTGCCCGGATAGGCGTAGCTGACCTTCTCGAAACGGATGAGAGGTGCGTCAGCCAGGCCAGGCGTGGCCGCCAGATTGCCCATATGCATGTTCAACTCAGTAACCCGCGAGCTTCGCTTTGGCGATGGGCGAGCGGCGGATGGCGGCCAAGAGACCGAAGCCGATGAGCGCCCCCACCGCCGAGAAGGCGATGCGTTCGACCGCGATGATGAAGATCAGCGCCGGCCAGACTTCCGCGGGCCACGGATTGGTGGCGAAGGCCGGTACCCAGTTGAGCTGAATACCCGCCGTCGAACCGAAGAAGAACACCACATAAAGCGCCACATAGAGCTTCCAGCTCCTGACGCCTTCGCGGATGGTCGCGATCGCCCAGTTGCGGATCTGCGGAATGGCGATGAGGATGAGGCCCAGATCGACGGTGAAGACGTTGCTCAGCCACAGCGGGAAGCTGATGCCGAAGGTGAGCGACTGATAGAGATAGACGAGATGGGCGACGAGCGTGATGATCCACGGTATGAACCAGTAGGAGCGGCCCGGATACATGACCATGCCGACCGTGAAGGCGCACATGCTGCCGATCAACACGCCCCAGGGGCCGAGATTGGTATAGGGCGCGATGACATTGCCGATGACCGTGCCGATCAGCGAGGCGATAGGACCGGCGATAGGCCCGAGCAGCAGGCCGACCACCGGATGGATCACGTCATGGAGCGGCCAGCCGCCGGCCATGCCGCCGACGACGATCGAGGCCGGCACCAGGGCCATGACGGCCACCAGGGCTGCGAGAATGGCCGTGTAGGAAACCGGCGCGCCACCGATAGAGACGCCCCCGCCTCCTCCGACAGTACGTGACTGCGTAGAATTGTCCGTCATTTTGCTCCTCCCCAGGATGCTCTGACCGATATGTTCTAATGGCGCTGCTTGTTAGGGTCCGTTTTCCGGCTATGAACCGGAGCGCGGGATTCATGGCGCCAAAGGTGATGATAAGCAATCTGAGCAATCGGTCAAACTGTTTGTTTGGTTTTTCTCAGGATTTTTGCTAGAGGGTGAGACCGGCATGGCCGGGTTGCGCGAAATACTCGCTTCTGGCTGAATTTTGAGCATGTCATGTGCTAGGAATACTATGCAGTCGCGATTCAAATCTGCAGCAAGGGGGAAAATGGCGGCGCCTGAGAAGAAGAATGGCCGAGAGCGCATGCTCGATCGCCGCAAGAAGATCCGCGAAGCCATTCGCCAGGCGGCCATCGACGAATTCGCCCAGAAGGGTCTGGCCGGCGCTTCCACCCAATCCATCGCGCAGCGCGCCGGGCTCACCAAGCCGCAGCTCCATTATTACATCTCGAGCAAGGAAGAGCTTTACGAAGAAGTGCTCGTCCACATCAACGATCTGTGGCGCGACATCTTCATCGCCTCCTCCGGCGACACCAAGGATCCGGCCAAGGTCATCCGCGACTATGTGCGCAACAAGCTCGAATTCGGCCGCCGCCATCCCAATGCCTCGCGCGTCTTCTCCAACGAGGTCGCCGCCGGTGGCCATTACTTGCAGAAGCACTGGCACAGTGCACGCGAGTCGACTCAGGTGGCCGCCGAGATCATCCAGTCCTGGGTCGACAAGAAGCTGATCAAGCCGGTCGATCCCTGGCTGTTCCAGATGCATATCTGGGCGGTGACCCAGCATTACGCCGATTACGAAGCGCAGATCCGTTTCATGCTGCAATTGAAGGACGGCGAGGAAATCGACATGGACCATGTCGTCGACGAGGTCTCGACCCTCTTCCTGCGCGCTTGTGGGCTGAAGTAGCTTCAACTATCCCTCCCCACGCTTCGCGCGGCGGAGGGAGATTGGCGGGGCAATTAGCTAAGAGCTCTTCACACCTGCCTCATCGGCAATCGCACCGTCAGCCCATCGAGTTCGGGCGAGATCCTGATCTGGCAGGCAAGCCGCGAATTGGGCGCGACTTCATAGGCCATGTCCAGCATATCGCTTTCCATCGCATTGGCCTCGCCCACTTTCTCCCGCCATTGCGGCTCGACATAGACATGGCAGGTGGCGCAGGAGCAGGCGCCGCCGCACTCCGCCTCGATGCCGGCGACGCCATTGCGCACCGCCGTTTCCATGAGGCTCGCGCCTTCCGCCGCCGCGACTTCGAGCGCCTGTCCCTCGCGCGTGATGAAGGTCACCTGGATCATGGCCGCGCCGCCATGTCGCTCGTCCAGCCTTGCGTCTTGCCAGGATTCATCAGCCCGTAAGGATCAGCTCTTTTCTTGAACTCGATCTGCGAACGGTCGATCTGCTTCATGCCGCCCTCTTCGATCGTAAAGACATGCGGATCGTAGATGGTGCAGCCGTCGATCTCCTCGAATTCGCGGATCATCCGGTACATCGCATCCCTGCCCCGGTACTTCACCAAGGGCAGGCCGAAGATCTGCACCTCGCCCTCGAGCCGCGCCATTTCGTGATGCATATAGACGTCATCGCCGTAACGGCGCATCTGACGCAGCACGAGCTCGGGATCGAAGGGCCTGGGATATGCCACCTGCAGATAGGTCCAGCTCTTGTCGGCCTTGAGCGCCTGCAGGGTCGTGTGGTTCCAGCCGCATTCATAAGCGGGCTGCAGGCCGGCCGCGACCAGCTCGGGTTTCGGCATGGCGAAGGAAATCTTGCCCCCATGCGCCGCGGCCAAAGCCTCGAAACGCGGCATCTCCTTCGGCGCCACCATCGCGAACACACCGTCGCGATCGGCCGGGAAGAGCGGACCATATTTGCTGTAGAAACGTGCGAAGCGACGCTCGACCGGCGTCAGCAGATAGCAGTCGAGCCCCTCATGCTGCGCCTCCACGGCGAAGCGCAGCGCCCGGTCATAACCCTCGAAGAGCGCGGCAGTATGAATCCAGTCCGTCGCCGGCGTCAGCGCCACATCGATTTCGAGAATGATGCCATTGGTGCCATAGGCGTGCTGGACTTTCTGGATATCCGGCCCGTGCAGCTCGATGATCTGCGGCTCGGGCTCGACCGACATCACCTTCACATAGCCGACATTGCCGTCATCGCGCAGCATGCCGTGGCGCAACGAGCCGACACCGCCCGAGCCGCCCGACAGGAAGCCGCCGATCGTGGCGATGCGCCGGGTCGAGGGATACATCAGAAGCTCCTGCCCGCCTTCGCGCGCCGCATCGTCGAGCCGCGCGATGCGCGCACCCGCTTCCACCCGGGCGCGGCCGGGCTCAAGCGTCAGGATGCGGTCGATCTTGGTGACATCGAGGATGATTCCGCCTTGCAGCGGCACACACTGACCGTAATTGCCGGTACCGCCGCCGCGCACCGTGAGCGGCACCTTGTGCCGGGCGGCGGCGGAAGCGACGCGGCGCACTTCGTCCTGGTCCGTGGGCAGCACCACGAGATCGCCGACCCGGCCTTCGAGCGCCTGGCTGAGGATCGGGCTGTACCAGAAATAATCTCGCGACTTGAGCTCGACCTGCTTGGGATCGTCATAGACGCGGATGCCTTCGATTTCCCGGCGAAAGGCGGCGAGATCGTAAGCGCGCTTCTCGGTCATGCGGGCCTCCGGCGCTGCCGGCCCTGCCCGAGCTTGCGGCCATTGCGATAGACGATGCGCTCGGCATTGGGCCGGCTGACCAGATCGTTCAGGTCGGCGGCGTCGAACCAGATGAAGTCGGCGCGCTGCCCGACCGCGACGGGAGCCATCGGCGAGCCGCACTGCGCCGCCGGCTTTGTCGTGATGCTGTCGAGCCAGTCACGCGGATCGACATGGCAGGCAAGCACCGCGAGCCTCAGGATCGCCAGTGGATCGTAATCGCCGAAGGGATAGAAGGCGTCGCGGCAATTGTCGACGCCGAGCAGAACCTCGACACCGGCCTTGCGCGCCTCGAGCACCGGCGCAACGCCGCGCCGGCGCGGCGAGCGCCCTCCATTGCGGTCCTGCAGATAGAGATTGGTCGTCGGCAGCGCCACCAGAGCGACGCCGGCCTCGGCGCCCGCCGCCAGCGTACGGGTTAGCCTGTCGTCGTCATGGAGCGACAGCGAGCAGCCATGGCCGCACAAAACGCGCCCCGACATGCCGGCGCGTTTGGTCGCCGCGATGATTTCGGAGAAGCCGTCGGCTTCGATATCGAGCCCTTCATCGACGTGGAAGTCGAGCGCCAGGTCATGCCGGCGCGCCAGCTTGAAGGCGACATCGACTTTGCTCGGCAGATCGGCATTGCGATAGAAGAAGGCACCGAACACGCCTTTGTCGCGACGCACCCTCTCGGCGATGCGCTCGCCACCCTCGGGAAGGAGATCGGCGGGTGCCAGGGCCGCCAGCTGCAGCTCGATGCGGCCTCTCCACTCGTGCTTCAGCTCATTGAGCACCGGCCAGGCGATCGGCGCTTCGGGCTCGGGCCAGTCGACATGGCTGCGCAGCACCCGGACACCATTGAGATAGGCCGCTTCAAGGGCACGGCCAGCGCGGTTGCGGATATCGTCGACCGTCCATTGCCGCATATCCTCTTCCATGAGCGCGATGGCGTCGAAGAGGCCGTTCACCGGACCATTCAGCCGATCGACCGTATAGGTCTTGTCGAGATGCACATGCGCATCCGCGAAAAGCGGCGTCACCAGCCCGCCATCGCCACCGGAAGACGGCGTGATCGCCGCGATGCGCCCGTCCGCGACGGCGATATCGACACGCTCGGGCGCCCCGGCGACAGTTACGGCTTCGAGCTCGAAACGGTCCATTTGGGTCACCAGCCGGGCTGATTGTCGAGCCAGGCGAGCGGCGCCCGCTCAATCTCTTCGAGCGCCGCGGCGATCCGCAGGGCGGCGAAATCGACAGTCTGCCGGCCCTTGTCGAAGCTCGCCGCCGACGCGTCGCCACAGGCGCCTTCCGGATGGAGATCCTGCGACTGCCAGCCGGGCTTGGCGCCGCCCGACAGGCTGATATGGCGATAGTCACGCTCGAATTCCTCCGTAAGCGGATGGAAATTCTTCGCCTTGTCCATGTTCACGAGTATCGGATGGAGCGCCAGCATCACCGAGGTCTCCATGTCGCCGGCATGGACGCCATGCTTGAGCTCATGATCGCCATAGAGACCGTCCGGCATGCCGAGGCCGAACCAGTTGAGGGAGAAGGCCAGCATATGGTGCCGGCGGCGCAGCTCGCGCGCCACGATGTCCATGATGGCGATCTGGCCGCCATGGCTGTTGAGCATGACGAATTTGCGCACCCCGCTATGGGCGACCGAGGCGCCGATCTCGGTCCACATGCGGATCAGCGTTTCGGCCGAAAAAGTGAGTGTGCCGGGAAAGCGCAAATGCTCGTCGCTCTTGCCGATCGGCATGGTGGGCAGGAACAGAACCTGGCTGCTGTCGGAGAGCTTTTCTGCCACCGCCGCGACGATGCCGGAGATGATGGCGGCGTCGACCGACAGCGGCAGATGCGGCCCATGCTGTTCGGTGGCGCCAACCGGGAGCACGGCGACGATCCGGCTGCGGTCGAGCTTCGAGAACTCCTCGCTCGAATAATCCGACCAGTAGCGCTTCACCTTGCCTCTCCTAGGCTGATAGAGCATCGGACCGAAAAATGCGTAGCGGTTTTCGGAGAATCCGATGCGCAAAATGACGAGTTAGAGCATCGGACCGAAACAAGCGTGGCGGTTTTCGGACATTCCGATGCGCAAAATAACGAGACAGAGTGCGGTAATGGCTTCATGAGAACGTCCGCCCTTGACCTCGTCTCTAACATATCAGAGCAAATGGTCAAACTATTTGTTTTGTTTTCTTAGGGACTATGCCACCGTCATGACCATGCAAGAGCACTGCATCATTATCGGCGCCGGCCATGGCGGCGTGCAAGCCGCCGCGAGCCTGCGCCAGGAAGCCTATCAGGGCCGCATCACCCTGGTGAGCGACGAGCCCGATCTGCCCTACCACAAGCCGCCACTGTCCAAAGGGTTCCTCAAGGCGCCTGAGGCGCCGGTGCTCGAATTGCGCAATGAAGCATTCTATCGCGACAACCGCATCGACCTCATGAGGGGAGCGCGTGTGACGGCGATCGAGCCCGCCTCGAGGACCGTCAGCCTCGCCGACGGCGGCAAGCTCGCTTACACGAATCTGATCCTGGCGACGGGTTCGCGGCCGCGCCTGCCGGAGCTCGACGGCGTCACGCTCGACGGCGTGCTGAGTCTCAGAAGCCTCGCCGATGCGCGCCGCCTCAATGAGGGGCTCAGCGGACCGAAGCGCATCGCCATCATCGGCGGCGGCTTTATCGGCCTCGAGCTTGCCCACACGCTGGCTGGTCTCGGCCATGCCGTCACACTCATCGAAGCCGTGCCGCGCCTCCTCGCCCGTTCGGTTGCGCCCGCCATGGCGAACCATATCCAGACCCGCTCGGCAGAGGCCGGTATCGACTTTCATGTCGGCGCCCGGATCTCACATATCGTAGGGGTCAACGGCAAGGTGGACGCGATCAAGCTCGCCGACGGTGCAAACTTCCCGGCCGATCTCGTGATCCTCGGCACCGGCGCTCTCCCCAATGTCGAGCTTGCAGCCGAGGCTGGTCTCGTCGTCAACAACGGCATCGAGGTCGACGCCTTTCTGCGCTGCTCCGATCCGGCGATCCTCGCCATCGGTGACTGCACCAACTTCCACCAGGTCCATGCCGGCCAGCGGCTCCGGCTCGAATGTGTGCAGAATGCCACCGACCAGGGACGCAACGCCGCCAAGACAATCGTCGGCAAGCCGGAAGCCTATCGCGAATTGCCCTGGTTCTGGTCGGATCAGGGCGACATGAAATTGCAGACCGCTGGTCTCAGTCTGGGCGCCGACCACACCATCACCACCGGTGCGCTGCAAGACAATGCCTTCGCCATCCACCACTTCCGCGCTGGCAAGCTCATCGCGGTCGACACGATCAACCGCCCGGCCGAACACATGCTGGCGCGCCGCCTGATCGGCACCCGCGCCACACCGACCCTTGCGGATGTGCAGGCGGGGCCCCAGCGGCTCAAGGAAATGCTCAAAGAGGCTGCCCAATGACACTTCATCATCTCGTGCCCGCGACGATCCGCAAGCCCTTCGCCAAATACAGCCATGGCGTGCGGGTCGAAGCGCCGAGCGACCTGATCTTCTGCTCGGGCCAGCTCGGCATCGGGCCGGACGACACCATCCCGGAAGATGCTGCCGCTCAGGCGGAGCTGTGCTTCGCCAATATCGCGGCGATCCTGGCGGATGGCGGCATGAGCCTCGCCGATGTCGTGCGCATCAACGCCTATGTCACCGACCGCGGCTTTATGGCCGCCTATATGAGCGTGCGCGACCGGCTGTTTCCCGCCCCCTCGCCCGCCTCGACCTTGATGATCGTGGGGGGATTCACGCGTGCGGTATTCAAGATCGAAATCGAGGTCGTCGCAGCTAGAAGCTCAGACCGTGTCGCCTAAAGCCTCGATCAAAGGTTGGAGCTGCGTTTCATAACGCCGCCAGCGGCCGACCGAGCTCTGATAGATCGGACTGCGTACCTGGTTGCGGCTGAAGGTGCGCACCGCCGACGTGCCCTCATGGAAGCTCAGGCAGGCCGGATCCCAATCGAGATCGAGGAAAGCGATGATCTGCTTGGCCTGCGCCTCGAAATCGCTGGTGAGCGTTTCATAGTCGACATCGAGGAATTTGAGCGGCAGCACTTTCCGCCAATGCGCCATCAGGCGCGCATATTCACGGTAATAGAGCCCGAGCGTGGTGAGGTCACGGCTATAGCCATGCGCCTCGCTGAGCCGGTTCTGATAGCAGGACAGACAGGTATCGAGCGGGTTGCGCCGCATATGGATGACGTGCGCATTCGGCCACAGAAGCGCGATCAGCCCGAGAAACTCGAAATTATGCGGCAGCTTGTCGACGACGCGGCGCGCCTCAGGCCCGAAGAACTTGAGCAGCTTGACATAGCTCTCCGCCATCGCCGCCACTTTCGGCGCCTCCGCCCCCGCGAACACCGGTAGGAACTTCGAGACGTCGCCGCGATATTGCGCATTGCCGGCGATCTTCCAGATGCGGTCGAGCTCGCCCGCCCCTGCCGCTTGCGGATGCCGCGCGATGATCTGCTCGACCAGCGTCGTGCCCGAGCGTGGCATGCCGACGACAAAGACCGGCACGTCGCTGTCGCTGCCCTTGCCTTGATGCTGGGCGATGACTTCGGGCGTGAAGGTCGCGATCAGCGCGTCGACCCAGGTGCGATACTGGACGAGATCGAAAGGCACCATGTCCGCGATATTGGCCTTCTGATAATGCGTAAAGGCACGCGCATAATCGCCATTCTGCTCGCGGATCTTGGCGGCGCCGACATGCAGCGCATTGAGCGCCCGTCTGTTCGCCGACGGCACCAGGAGCTTGCTCTCGATCTCGGCGAGCAAGGGCGAGGCGAGATCATGCTTGTCGTTCACCGCCAGCCGGTAGAGGACGAAATCGCCATGCACAGGGTGATCGCGCAAGGCCGCGAAGCAGGCACGCGCCTCGTCCGCGCGGCCCAGCATTTCGAGCGTCTTGCCGAGCGCGAATTTGTAGTCGGCATTGTCGGGCTCATCGCGGCAGGCCATTTCGTGATAGGGCCAGGCGCGCTCGGGCTTGCCGGCGAAACGATAGAATTCACCAAGCAGCCAGGACGACTTGGTGAGCTTGGGATTGATGGCGAGGGCCCGCTCGAGCGGCGCCTGGGCGAGCTCGATGAGGCCGAGGTCGAGATAGGCGCAGCCCAGATTGTTGAGATAAATGGCGTTGCCCGGCTCCTTCCGGGCAGCGATCCCCAGATATTTGACCGCTTCGGCCGGGTTCTTGCGGTTGATGAGAACGATGCCGAGGATGTTGTTGGCATCCGCATGTCCGGGCGCCGATTGCTGGACCTGGCGTGCCGCCGCTTCCGCCTCCGCAAATTTGCCCTTGCCGATGAGGGCAATGATGTCCTTGAGCTTGCCCATGACGGGATCGGGCTTTTTGGTGATGGGCGAAGACGAGGCCATTGGGGTCCTTGCAAGATAAATCTCGGCGCCCTCTTAACACGGCCGCGAAGCTCACGGTAAGATGCCGCTATGAAACTCCATGGCGATATCATTTCACCGTTTGTCCGCATGTGTCTGGTCACCGCCCAGGAAGTGGGATTGGGCGGCAAGGTCGAGCAGGTCCAGACCCGGGCAGACCCGACCACAGTCAACCAGACCCTCAGCGCTCTGTCGCCGGTCGGCAAGGTGCCGGTGCTGGTCACCGACCACAACCATCCGCTCTATGACTCGCGCGTCATCATCGAATATCTGTGCCATGTCTCGGGCAACAAGACGCTGATCCCTGACGACGGCGTGAAGCGTTTCCGCGTCTTGACCTTGCAGGCGCTGGGCCAGGCCATCGCCGAAGCCGGTGTCGCCTTCCGTTACGAAACAGCGGTCCGCCCGCAAGGCCTGCAATGGCGCGAATGGATCGCCCGCCATGAGCTGCGCGTGAAGGCCGAGTTCGACGATCTGGAAAAAACCTGGGCCAAAGACTTAAGCGAGCTCACCTCGGGGTCGATCGCGGTGGCGGTCGCTTTGTCCTATCTCGATTTCCGCATTCCCGACTGGCAGTGGCGCAAGGACCGGCCGCTGCTCCAGGCCTTCCACGACGCCTTCTCGCGCCGCCCCTCGATGCAGGCGACGGCATTGAAGCCGGCCTGAGGACCCAGAAATGATCGAGCCGGCCACTTTCATCGCCTATGTCGCGATCGTGCTCGGCTTCGTATTTCTTCCGGGCCCCGCCACTCTGCTCACCATCGCCCGCGCCACGACCTCGGGCACCCGTGTCGGTGTGGCGACCGGCGCCGGCGTGGCGGCAGGTGATGTCATCCATACGTTCATGGCGATCGTCGGGCTCTCGGCGATCATCGCCGCATCGGCCTTGTTGTTCAGCCTCATCAAATATGCCGGCGCTGCCTATCTGATCTATCTCGGTCTGCGCGCGATCTTCGAAAAGGCGCCAGCCGATCTCGTGGCGCGCACGGTGCCGATCACCGCCGGCAAGGCCTTCCGGCAAGCCGTTCTCACCGAGCTGCTCAACCCCAAGACCGCGCTCTTCTTCCTCGCCTTCCTGCCGCAATTCGTCCATCCGGAAAACGGCCTGGTCTGGTTGCAGCTGACTCAACTGGGACTGATCTTCGTGCTTCTCGGTCTCCTCAGCACGGTGGTCTTCGCCGTCGGGGCGGCCGGCCTCGGCCGCTTCCTGCGCCGCAATCCGACAGTGCTCAAATGGCAGGGCAAGGTCGTCGGCGGCATCTATTGCGCCCTCGGCATTCGCCTGGCGTTACAGGAGCGTTGAAGCTCAGGGCCCCTTCCAGTCGAGCGCGCAGATCTCGGCCGAGCGGCCTTTGAAATCCCAGTTGCGGCCATGACCGCGGTAACGGCTCTTCAGCGCCTGGGCCACGATGATCTGCGGGCCGATCCAATATTGGCTGTTTTCGATAGTGGTCGGCTGGCCCGCCACGCTGCCGGCGATCGGCGCGATCTCGCCATCGATGATCTTCGGGATGGTGAAGCGGCGCACGTCGCCCTCGACCTCGTAGCGCACATCTTCCTGCCATACGCCGAGGAAACGGCCGACCAGGATGGAAAGCAGATGCGTGGTGCCACCCGCCTGCCCCGTCATGATACGGGTCAGCGCCTTGACCTGATAGATGTCGGCCTTGTTGTCGATATAGACGCCGGCGCTCCAATTGCCGCGGCTCATCTGGCCGGGGATCTCGATGATGAGCCCGAGCGCAATGCCGGAAAGATCGACCTCGCCGAACTTGCCGTCATCGATGCGGATGCCGCCCCAGGTCTGGCAATATCCCTCCGTGGGCGGATGTTTTCCGAGCGACAGCACGCAGGGACAGAACACCGTACAATTGCAGGAGAGGATCAGCTCGCCTTTGATATGCCATGCTTCGCGCGCCATCAGTCTCTCCTAGATAAACATCACATAGAGGCCCGCGCCGACAAGGCCAAGGCCAATTCCGTAAGTCAGCGCCTTGGGCTGCGGCAGTGTCTTCTCCAACACCATCACCACCCCGATGAACCCCATCCAGACGATATTCATGAGGCCGGCCGCAAAACCCAGCAACATCAGCGCCCAGCAGCAGCCGAAGCAGTTGAGACCCTGGGCAAGCCCCATGCGGAAGACACCCAGGGGCCGGTCGGTCCAATGCGCCATGAAATAGGGCATCGGCATGCGGCATTTGCTGAGGCAGGCATGTTTGAGCGACGTGAACTGATAGGCGCCCGCGCCAAGGAGCACGATTCCCGCCCAACGGCCCTCAAAAGCGCCGGAGTAACCCGCTTCGAGAAGCCCCCATTGCGCCAGCGCCGCGGCCAGCGCGAAGACCAGCCAGATGGCGCCATACCCCGCCGCCAGCACCAAGGGCGGCACGATCGTCATCTGCTTCGCCGCCGCGGCTTCGGCGATATCGAGATAGGTCGCGATCATCGGCACGGCCGAGGGCGTCATCATCGCCAGCGTCATGGCGAGCCACATGGCGAGAAGCGGCATGAAGCCGGCATTGGCCGAAGGCCCGCACAGCACGCTCACGATGCCGGCCAGCGTGCCGCCAGCCGCCATCCACAGATAGGCGCCCGACACCGCCAGAATGACGAAGACGCACAGCGCCATGACGAAGCGCGGCCGGCTGGTCGATTGTCTGAGGATCAGATCCATGGTGCCACGCTACCGCGACATCTCTCGCTCTTGAAGCCCCTAACCCCTGCCCGCATTGTGACCTTATGTCCAAGCCTGTCGAATTTGACGTGATTGTCGCCGGCGCCGGCCCCGCCGGGCTCGCCGCCGCCTGCCTTGCCGCGACGCGCGGCTTTGCGGTGGCGCTGATCACCGGCCCTCGCGAGACGCGGCCCGATCCGCGCACCGTCGCCCTCATGATGCCGTCCCTCGCCGTGCTCGAAGCGTGCGGCCTGTGGCCGGGCGACCTGCGGGAGCAGACGGCGCCCTTGCGCAAGCTGCGTCTCGTCGATGACACCGGCGCTGCCTTCGCCGCCCCCAACCTCGTCTTTTCGGCCAGGGAAGCCGGCCTCGACGCTTTCGGCTGGAACATTCCCCTCGCTTTATTGAAGCCCCGCCTCGCAGCCCGCGCCGGCGAGCTGGGCGTCAGGTTGTATGAGGCGAGTGTCGCTGGCTACTCGGCCGACGCGGAAGCAGCCATCGTCACTTTGGACAATGGTGACACGCTCACCGCGCGCCTTGTCCTCGCCGCCGATGGACGCAATTCCGCGCTGCGCCAGGCGGTCGGCATCGAGATGATCTCATGGTCCTATGACCAGACGGCGATCGCCGTGAGCTTCAATCATTCGCAGCCACATCACGACGTTTCAAGCGAATATCACAAGCAGGCCGGCCCCTTCACCACCGTGCCGCTGCCGGGACGGCGATCCTCGCTCGTCTGGATGGAACGGCCGCAGCGCGCCGAAACGCTGATGCAGCTCGACGACAAGGCGCTCGCCGCCGAAATCCAGGCCTCGAGCCATGGCGAGCTCGGCCTCATCAGCGAGATCGGACCGCGCCGCGCCTTCCCGATGTCGGGCGCCCGCGCGTCGAATTTCGCCCGCAACCGCGTGATGCTGATCGGCGAGGCCGCCCATACCGTGCCGCCGATCGGTGCCCAGGGCCTCAACATGTCATTCCGCGACGCCGACGACGCTATCGTGCTCGCGACGCAAGCACGCGGTGAAGGTGAGGACATCGGCGCGGCGAAACTGCTGACCGACTACGATATCAAGCGCCAGCGTGACGTGCGCCCGCGCCAGACGGTCATCGATCTCATGAACCGTTCGCTGCTATCCGCCTATCTGCCGTTGGAAGCGGGCCGCGCCGCCAGTCTTGCGACGCTCGCCTCCTTCGGTCCCTTGCGTCGTTTTGCGATGAATATTGGGCTCGGTGGCTCTAGCCGTGCTGGATGATGTAAATCAGGAGTGGGATCGTGATCGCCGAGATGATCGTGGTGATCAGCACCGCCGTCGATGAGCCCTCGATATAGGCCTTGTACTGGCTGGCGAGGATGAAGGCATTCGACGCCGTCGGCAGCGCCGCCATCATCAGCGCCACGTCGCGCCATAAGGGATCGATGTCCGGCACGAAGAGGCTCAAGGCGATGAAGGCGAGCGCCGGCTGGACCAGCGTTTTCATGCCGGCGACGAGCGGCATTTCCCGGCCGATGCCGCCAAACTGCCGGGCGCCGACCGTGACGCCGAGCGCGAAGAGCGCCACCGGCCCAGCGGAGTTCATCAGCATCGTGAGAATGGTACCGAGCGCGCCCGGCGCCTTGAAGCCGAAGGCCGAGGCGATGCCGCCCAATATCGTGGCGACGATGAAGGGATGGCCGAAGACCTGCTTCAGGATCTTGAGCGCGATCTCGCCCCAATGCGCCTCTTCATTGCGCTCATGGCCGAGCGTCGCCAGAAAGGCGGTCAAGGTGAATTGCACCGTGCAGTCGAAACAGAAGACCAATGCCGCCGGCACCGCGGCCTCCGGCCCGAAAAACGCGACCGCCAGAGGCAAGCCCATATAGCCGACATTGCCGTAACTTCCGGCTGTACCTTGCAGCACCGCCACCTTGAAGGCGAACCCCAGGAGCCGCCACGAAATGACGAAGACGGCGAGGAAGGCGGTGACTGTGGCCGAGGTGGTCGCGGCGACATAGGGCCAGTCGATGAGCTTCTCGAATGGCGCGGCAGCCACGACCAGGAAGATCAGCGCCGGGAGCGCGAACCAGATCAGGAAGATGTTGAGCCATTCGAGGCCTTTGTCGCCCACCGCCCAGATCCGGGCGGCGGCGACGCCCAGCGCCACCAGGCCGAAAAACGGCAAAGCGAGATCGAGTATGGCGGCCAAATGCGCCCCCCTTAAGCAATTGAGTTATGGGACGTAATTCCCTTTTCAACAAGCGTCCACCTGCCCTCTTGCCTTCCGCCCAAAGGCTTGTCATCAAGGGGCCATGACGGGCGCAATTCCTCTGGCGAAATTTCGGATCGGGCAAGTGGTAAAACACCGCCTGTTCCCGTTTCGCGGCGTCATATTCGATGTCGATCCGGTCTTCAACAACACCGAGGAATGGTGGCTGTCGATCCCGGAAGACATCCGGCCGCGCAAGGATCAGCCCTTCTATCACCTCTTCGCCGAGAACGACGAAACCGAATATGTGGCCTATGTTTCCGAGCAGAACCTGCTCGATGACGGCTCCGGTGAGCCGATCCGGCATCCGCAGATCCGCGAGTTCTTCGAAGCCTTCGACTCGAAGAAAAGCCTCTACCGGCTGCGCGACGCGCGCCGCCACTAGCTCCCCGATCACACCATGATTCCGGTCGGATTGCCGGCCACCCTCGAGAACCGGGCGAATCGCCTAAGTTCGAAAACCATGACGAAGACCTGGATATCCGGCCTCCTCCTGGCGGCTTTCCTTGGCATGGCGCCGGCGGCCGCTGAACCGCGTCATGGCCTCGCCATGCATGGCGAGCCGGCACTGCCGGCCGATTTCAAATCGCTGCCCTATGCCAATCCCGACGCGCCCAAGGGCGGCGTCTTCCGCCAGGCCATCGCCGGCAGCTTCGACACGGTCAATCCCTTCATCGTCAAGGGCCAGAAGGCGGTGAGCATCAGCACGTATGTCTTCGAAAGCATGATGAGCCGGAATTATGCCGAGGCCTTCACGGTCTACGGCCTTCTCGCCGAAAGCATCGATGTCGGCCCCGACCGCAACAAGATGACCTTCGTGCTGAGACCCGAGGCGCGCTTTTCCGACGGCGCGCCGGTGACCGCCGCCGATGTCGTCTATTCGCTCGAGACCTTGCGCGATCACGGCCTGCCGCGTTTCAAGACCTATTATTCCAAGATCAAGACGATCGAAACGCCCGATGCCCGCACCATCGTGATGACCCAGGACCAGGGCGACCGCGAATTGCCCCTGATCATGGGCCTGATGCCGATCCTGCCCAAGCATTATTGGGAGAAGCGCGATTTCGAGGAATCGACGCTCGATCCCATCATGGGCTCCGGCCCTTATGTCTTGAGCGAGATAAAACCCGGCGAGCGCGTATCACTCAAAAAGAACCCCGATTATTGGGGCAAGGACATCGCCTTCAACCGTGGCCTGTGGAATTTCGACGAGGTGCGCTTCGATTATTTCCGCGACAACAACACCGCCTTCGAGGCCTTCAAGAAAGGCCTCGCCGACATCCGGGTGGAGCCCGATCCGACGCGCTGGTCGCAGGCCTATGATTTTCCAGCTGCCACGGACGGTCGGATCATCCGTGAACGGATCGAGCAGCAGACCCCCGCGGCGGCCGCGGGCTTCGCCTTCAACACGCGCAAATCCCTGTTCCAGGATCCCAAGGTGCGCCGCGCGCTTGTCGAGGTCTTCGACTTCGAATGGATGAACGACAATCTCCTGTTCGATCTCTATCACCGCACTCTGGGCTATTATTCAGGCTCGACGCTCTCCTATTTCGGCCACCCTGCCGATGCCCGTGAGATGGCACTCCTCGGCGCCGATGCGGCGCGCATCGACCCACGCATTCTCGACGGCAGCTACGCGCCGCCCAAGACCGACGGATCGGGCCGCGACCGCAAGGTGCTGCGTGACGCCGTGGGCTTGCTCAAGGAGGCGGGCTGGGAAATCCGTGGCGGCCAGCTGACCAATGTCGCGACGGGTGAGCTTTTCGCCTTCACCATCTCCTGCGTCTCCCGCGAGCAGGAGAAGGTTGCGCTTCATTATCAGCGCACGCTGAAGCAGATCGGCATCGACGTGCGCATCCGCATCGTCGACTCGACGCAGTTTCAGCGCATGCTCGACACCTATGAGTTCGATATGCTGCCGGTGCTGTGGTACAATTCGCTCTCGCCCGGCAACGAGCAGGATTATTATTACGGCAGTGCGGGGCGTATCATACCGGGCACCCGCAACTATCCGGGCATCGCCGACCCGGCCGTCGACCGCATGATCGGGGCCTTGCTCGCCGCGACCTCCGGGGAGGATTTCATCGCCGCCGTCCGCGCCCTCGACCGGCTCCTGGTCAACGGTTTCTATATCGTGCCCTTCTACAATTCAGGCGGCCAATGGGTGGCGCGCTGGAACACCATCGGCCGTCCCGAGCATCCCCCTCTTTCGGGTTTCGAAGGCACTGGTCTATGGTATGTGAAGCCGTAATTTCCGAGGGCCAAGCGACATGACCGTCCAGCCGATCGCGCAGAAATCCTGGTTGCCCGCCGAAAGCGCCACGCTGATCGAGGAGATCGAAACGACGCTCGGCCGCCTCAATGATCCGGCGGCGATCGAGGCCCGCCTGCTGGGGCTCATCGATGATCACGAGCGGCACATGGACCGCGAGTCGATCGGCCTCAATGCCGGCACCAATGTGATGAATCCGCGCGCCGCCGCCCTCCTCTCCCGCTCGCTCGGCAACCGGCCGAGCCTCGGTTATCCCGGCGACAAATATGAAATGGGCATGGAATATGCCGAGGAGATCGAGGTCATCGCCGAGGATCTGGCGAAGCGCCTTTTCGGCGCGCCCTTCGCCGAGATCCGCGTCGGCTCCGGCGCGCTTGCCAATCTCTACAGCTTCATGGCGACCGCCAGGCCTGGCGACAGCATCATGGCCTTCACCGGTGAGATGGGCGGCCATGTCACCCATCACCAGGCCGGTGCCGCCGGCCTCTATGGCCTTGTGACCCACGCCGTTCCCTTTGACGCGGCGCGGATGACGGTCGACCTCGACCGGCTGCGCGACGAAGCGAAACGCCTGCGCCCCAAGCTCATCACTGTCGCGGGCTCGCTCTGCCTCTATCCCTATCCCGTGCGCGAGATGCGCCAGATCTGCGACGAGGTCGGCGCCTATCTCCTTTATGACGCGGCCCATATGGGCGGCCTCATCGCCGGCCGGCATTTCCAGGCGCCGCTCGCGGAAGGCGCGCATCTGATGACCATGTCGACCTACAAGGCCTTTGGCGGCCCCCCCTCAGGACTGATCCTTTCGAGCGACGCCGATCTCGCCAAACGCCTCGACCAGATCGCCTATCCGGGCCTCACCGCCAATTTCGATCTCGGCAAGACGGCCGCTCTGGCGCTGTCCATCCTCGACCTCCTCGAACATGGCGAGGCCTATGCCGCGCAAGCCGTCGCCAATGCCAAGGCGCTGGGCGCCGCGCTCGAAGCCGAAGGCATCGCCACGCACCATGTGCAAGGCCGTGATGTCACCGAGAGCCATCACCTCGCTTTGCCGGCAGCCCCGCATGGCGGCGGGCAGTCGGCCTCGAAACATTTGGCGCGCGCCAATATCCTGCTCTGCGGCATCGGCCTGCCGGTGGCGCCTGTCGCCGGCGATCTCAATGGCATTCGCCTCGGCACCCAGGAAGTGACCCGCTTCGGCATGAAGCAAGATGCCATGGCCGGGATCGCCCGGTTGATGGCGCGGGTCATGGTCAACGCTGAAGCACCCGAGCAGGTCCGCCCCGATGTCATCGCCTTCCGTCAGGCCTATCAAACCATGAGTTATGTGAGATGAGCACGCCCGTCATCATCGATGTCGTCTCCGATGTCGTCTGCCCTTGGTGTTATGTCGGCAAGCGGCGGCTCGAAGCCGCTCAGCGCCTGCTGCCCGACCAGCAATTCGCGGTCTTCTGGCGGCCGTTCCAGCTCGATCCGACGATCCCGAAGGAAGGCCTGCCGCGCAAGACGTATCTCGAGCGCAAGTTCGGCAATCTCGAGCGCCTCACCCAGACGCACGCGCAGCTGGTCGAGATCGGCAAGGTGGAAGGCATTCCCTTCGCCTTCGACAAGATCACCCGCTCGCCCAACACGCTCGACGCCCACCGACTGATCCGCTGGGCGCATGAGGCCGGCAAGCAGACCGAAATGGTCGAGCGCCTCTTCGCCCTCTATTTCACCGAGGGCGCCGATATCGGCAATCACGAGGTCTTGATCAAAGCGGCGGTGGAGGTGGGCCTCGACGGCGCTCTCGTCACCCAGCTTCTCAACACCGGCGCCGATCTCGATCCGGTCATCGCCGAGATCAATGGCGCCGGCAAAATGGGCATCAGCGGCGTCCCGACCTTCATCTTCGCCAGCCGCTACGCGATCTCCGGCGCCCATCCGGCCGAGACGATCAAGAAGGCGATCGAGCAGACGGCCTTAACGGCAACTTAAGAAAAAAAGCGCAGCCTGACGACTGGGAAAGGGGAGTTTTTCAACCATGTCGTCACTGACCTTCCTATACGGGGCCGTCGCCGTGACGGTGATCGCCAATCTCGTTCTGCTGCGTTACTTCCTGACCCGGCCGGACGATACGATCATAGAAGACTAAGCTGCCAGCTTGACCAGCTGGGTCATGATCTGACGGGAGCCCTTGAGGCGTTCCTCCGGCGTGTTCCAGCTGCGCATGATCACCAGCTTCATGTCTGCCGGGCGCAGTTTCGCCAGCGATCCCTGCCCGGTAATCCATTCGACGAGCTTCTTCGGATTGGCGAACTGATCGCCCCGGAAGCCGATCACCGCCCCCTTCGGCCCGGCATCGACGCTCGCCACATTGGCCTTGCGGCACAGAAGCTTGATCGAGACGACATCGAGTAAATGTTTCACCTCTTCCGGGACACGCCCGAACCGGTCATGCAGCTCGGCGCCGAAGGCTTCGAGATCGGTCTCCTCCTGGAGATCGGCGAGCCGGCGATACAACCCCAAGCGCAGTTGCAGATCCGGCACATAGGGCTCGGGGATGAGAACCGAGGTGCCGATATTGATCTGCGGCGACCAGGTGCCTTCGGCCTCGAGCGTCTCTTCGCCGGTGCGCAATTTGGCCACCGCCTCTTCGAGCATCGTCTGATAGAGCTCGTAGCCCACTTCCTTCACATGGCCCGACTGCTCGTCGCCAAGCAGATTGCCGGCGCCGCGGATATCGAGATCGTGGCTCGCCAGCGTGAAGCCGGCGCCCAGTGAATCGAGCGACTGCAGTACCTTGAGGCGCTTCTCCGCCGCCGCGGTCAGCGTGCGGTTGGCTTGTGTCGTCAGCAGCGCATAAGCGCGCTGTTTGGAGCGCCCGACGCGGCCGCGGATCTGATAGAGCTGGGCCAGGCCGAACATGTCGGCGCGATGCACGATCAGCGTGTTGGCGGTCGGAATGTCGAGGCCGGATTCGACGATGGTGGTCGAGAGCAGCACATCGAACTTGCGGTCATAGAAGCCGCTCATGATGTCTTCGAGCTCGGTCGGCGCCATGCGGCCATGGGCGGTGCGGAATTTTATCTCCGGTACATGGTTGCGCAGGAAGTCCGCCTGCTCCTCGAGATCGGAGACGCGCGGACAGACATAGAAGCTCTGGCCGCCGCGGAAATGCTCGCGCAGCAGGGACTCGCGGATGACCACCGGATCGAAGGGCGAAATATAGGTCCTGACCGCCAGGCGATCGAGCGGCGGCGTGGTGATGAGCGAAAGCTCGCGCACGCCCGACAGAGCGAGCTGCAAGGTGCGCGGGATCGGCGTCGCGGTCAGCGTCAGCACATGCACATTGGCGCGGAGTTCTTTGAGCCGCTCCTTGTGCTTGACGCCGAAATGCTGCTCCTCGTCGATGATGAGAAGCCCCAGATCGCGGAACTTGACGCTGTCGGCCAGGAGCGCGTGGGTGCCGACCACGATGTCGATCTCGCCCTTGGCGAGACCGTCCCTGACCGCCTCGATCTCCTTGCGCCCGACAAGGCGCGAAGCCTGGGCAAGCCTCAACGGCAGGCCCTGGAAGCGCTGCGAGAAGGTGGCGAAATGCTGGCGCGACAACAACGTCGTCGGTACCACCACCGCCACCTGCTTGCCGTTCATCGCCGCGACGAAAGCGGTGCGCAGCGCCACTTCGGTCTTGCCGAAGCCGACATCGCCGCAGATGAGCCGGTCCATCGGGCGGCCCTTCTGCAGGTCTTCCAAGGTCGCCTCGATGGCGGCAAGCTGGTCTTCGGTCTCCTCATAGGGGAACCGGGCGCAGAATTCGTCATAGAGCCCATCGGGCGGCGGCAGGACTTCGCCGGGCTTCAGCTCGCGCGCCGCCGCGGTCTTGATCAGATTCTCGGCGATCTCGCGGATGCGCTCCTTGAGCTTCGCTTTCTTGGCCTGCCACGCGCCGCCGCCGAGGCGATCGAGCTGGGCGCCCTCCTCGTCCGAGCCATAGCGCGACAGGAGTTCGATATTCTCGACGGGGAGGAACAGCCGGTCATTGCCGGCATACATGATGAACAGGCAGTCATGCGGCGCGCCCTGCACCTCGATGGTCTTGAGGCCCTCGAAGCGGCCAAGACCGTGATCGACATGGACGACGAGATCGCCCGGCGCCAGCGCTGACAGCTCCGAAATGAAATCGGCGGCCTTCTTGGCCTTGCGGCCACGCCTGACCAGGCGGTCGCCCAATATGTCCTGCTCGGACAAGATCGCGAGATCGCTCGTCTCGAAGCCGGCCTCGAGCCCCAACACGATGATGCTGACGATGTCCTTGGGCCGCTTCTTGACCCCGGCCCAGTCCGCCGCTTGCGCCAGCGGCGACACGTCGTGATCGCGCAGGATGGTTTCGAGGCGTTCGGCCGAGCCTTCCGACCAGGTGGCGATGACCACCTGCTTGCCGGCGGTCCTGAGCGCATTGGCGTGCCCGCGCACCGCCTCATAGACATTGGCGCCGGCCTCGGCGCGCTCGGCGGCGAAGCTCCGCCCCTGCTTGCCGCCCATCGACAGCACCGGCGCGTTGGCGCTTTCCGGCGTCTCGAACGGCGTGAAGGCGAGCACGGATCGGTCGGCGAGAAGCTCGGTCCATTGCTGTTGCGTAAGATAGAGCGCGTCCGGCTTCATCGGCTTGTAAGGCGCCGCGCCGAAAGTCTCCTGGGTCAGGGCTTCCCGCCGCGCGTCATAGAATTCGGCGATCTGATCGAGCCTCGCGGTGATCGCCTCGTCGGCCGAATGATCGAGCGACACGGCGCCGTCGCGCGCATGGTCGAAGATCGTTTCCAGCCGCTCATGGAAGAGCGGCAACCAGTGCTCCATTCCCTGGTAGCGCCGGCCACTGGTGACCGATTCATAGAGCGGGTCGTTGATGTCGAGCCCGCCAAAGGCCGCCGCATAGGAGATGCGGAAACGGCCGATCGATTCGGGGGTGAGCAGCACTTCGCTGGCCGGATGCAGCACCAGCGAGCGCAGCGTGCCGGTGGAGCGCTGCGACTGCGGATCGAAGCGGCGCACCGATTCGAGCGCATCGCCGAAGAAATCGAGCCGGACCGGCCCCTCGGCCCCCGGCGGATAGATATCGATGATGCCGCCACGGACGGCGAAATCGCCGGCATCGACCACGGTCCCGGTGCGCGAATAGCCGTTGTGCTGCAGGAAGAGCTGCAGCTTCTCGGTATCGACATACTGGCCGGGCGCGGCGGAGAAGGTCGTCTCGGCGATCACGCGGCCTTCCGGCAGGCGCTGCAACACCGCATTGACGCTGGTCAGCAGGATGCGCGGCGCCTTGGTGGGAACGGCGAGCGCCGCCAGCGCCGCGAGGCGGCGCGCCACCACATTGGCGGCCGGCGACACGCGGTCGTAAGGCAGGCAGTCCCAGGCCGGAAACGAGATCACCTCGACATCTGGGGCGAAGAACGCCAAAGCCTCGGCGAGGCTCGCCATGCGCTGGTCGTCGAGCGCCACATGGACGAGCGGCTTGCCCTTGAGAAGCCGCGCCGCCTCGGCGGCCGCCATCGCATCGAGGCCTTCGAGCACTCCCGATAAGATGGTGCGCCCGGACATAGCCAGGCGTTCGGTGAGGCGTTTGCTGTCGATCATGGTCGGTAGGTCAGTAGCGCCTTGAGGGTTGGCGTCGCATAGGACTGCGGAACCGGTATTTCACCCAGGAGCCAGCTCATCAATTCCGGGTCCGGCAGATCGATGAGGGTTTCGAGCTCATCGAGCTCGGCGGCGCTGAACTTATCCAGACGGGAACGCACGAAACCACCCAACAGCATGTCCAGCTCGCGCGTGCCGCGATGGCTGGCGCGCCAGAGGAGCCGCTTGCGGCGGGTCTCGGTTGTCTCCGGAAGGGTGGTCATGGGCCGCCCTGCTTAGCGGCTGGCAGGGCCTAGCGCAATGACTTGCGCGAAGCCCTCCTAATCGTGAAATTGGGGCATGCGTCCGCCTCGCCTCAATCCCCTGTTCGCCAGCGCCACCAGCCTCAAGGGCATCGGGCCCAAGCTCGACAAGGTGCTCGCCAAATTGCTGCGCCCTGCCGCACCGGCAAATTCGCCGGCGCGCATCGTCGATCTCCTGTTCCATCTGCCTTCCGGCCTGATCGACCGACGCGAAAGGCCGAAGCTCGACGCTTTGCCCGAAAAGGGCATCGTCACGGTCGAGGTGACGGTCGGCAAGCATCGCTCGCCGCCGCCGCATCTGAAGCGCCTGCCCTACCGGGTCGACTGTTTCGACGACACCGGTACGCTGACCTTGGTGTTCTTCCACGCTTTCGCCGATCACCTGCAGCGGCTGCTGCCGCCGGGCGAGACGCGTTTCGTCTCGGGCGCCGTCGACTGGTTCCAGGGCTCGCCGCAGATCGCCCATCCCGATCACGTCGTCTCGGCCGATGAATTCGCCAAGATGCCGCTGATCGAGCCGGTCTATCCGATGACCGCCGGGCTATCGCCAAAAATCCTCGGCCGGGCGATGCGGGCGGGCCTCGAGCAGTTGCCCGAGCTTCCCGAATGGCAGGACCTGGCCTGGCTGCGCAAGAAGGACTGGCCCGATTTCGTCTCGTCCTTGCGCAAGCTGCACCAGCCTGAGACGCATGAGGATCTCGCGCTCACCAGACCGGAACACATGCGGCTCGCTTATGACGAGCTTCTCGCCAATCAGCTCGCTCTGTCGCTGGTGCGCAAGCATATGAAGCGCAAGGCCGGGCGGCAGCTTCCCGGCACCGGCGACATCCGCGCCCGCATCGTGGCGGCGCTGCCCTATTCGCTCACGGCCTCGCAGCAGTCCTCGCTCGCCGAGATCCTGCGCGACATGGCGGCGCCCGAGCGCATGCTGCGCCTGCTGCAGGGCGATGTCGGCTCCGGCAAGACGGTGGTGGCGGTGCTGGCGCTGGCGGCGGCGGTCGAATCCGGCACGCAAGGCGCTCTTATGGTGCCGACCGAAATCCTGGCGCGCCAGCATTTCGCGACGCTGACGCCGCTCTGCGCGCGCGCCGGCTTGCGCCTCGCTCTCCTCACCGGTCGCGAAAAAGGCCGCACCCGCGACGACCTCCTGGCGGCGCTCGCCGCAGGCGAGATCGATATTCTCGTCGGCACCCACGCTCTGTTCCAGGACGACGTCGCCTTCCATGATCTGGGCCTCGTCGTCATCGACGAGCAGCATCGCTTCGGCGTGCATCAGCGCCTGGCGCTGCAGGCCAAGGCGCAGGACGCCGATCTCCTGGTCATGACCGCGACGCCGATCCCACGCACTCTGGCGCTCACCGTCTATGGCGACATGGATGTGTCGAAGCTCACCGAGAAACCGGCCGGGCGCCAGCCGGTCGACACGCGCGTCATGCCGTCCGAGCGCATGGACGAAGTCATCGACGGCCTGCGCCGGCTTCTCGCCAATAATGGCCGCGCTTATTGGATCTGCCCGCTGGTCGAGGAAAGCGAGCTCGTCGACCTCGCCGCCGCCGAGGATCGCGCCAAGGCACTGGCCGAGACCTTCCCGGGCCGCACCGGCCTCGTCCATGGCCGCATGAAGGCGGCCGAGAAGGACGCCGCCATGGCGCGCTTCAAATCGGGTGAGATCGGGGTTCTCGTCTCGACCACGGTGGTCGAGGTCGGCGTCGACGTGCCGGAAGCGACCGTGATGGTCATCGAGAATGCCGAGCGCTTCGGCTTGGCCCAGCTGCATCAATTGCGCGGCCGTGTCGGACGCGGCACCGGCAAGTCGACCTGTCTGCTGCTCTATCAGGGCAAGCTCGGCGAGACCGCCAAGGCCCGCCTCACCATCATGCGCGAGACGGAGGACGGCTTCCGCATCGCCGAAGAGGATCTGCGTCTGCGCGGCGCCGGCGAGATGCTGGGCACGCGCCAGGCCGGGCTTCCAGTGTTCAAGCTCGCCGACATCGTCGAGCATGCCGACCTGCTCGCCGCCGCCCGCGACGATGCCGGCCTCATACTGGCGCGCGATCCCAATCTCGCAACCCCGCGCGGCGACGCCTTGCGATCTCTGCTCTATTTATTCGAACGTGATGATGCGGTGCGGCTGATTTCGGCAGGCTGAGCGGAAACCCTAATCCTCAGTGC
The DNA here is from genome assembly GCF_016595235.1 of Taklimakanibacter albus. Taxonomy (GTDB): domain Bacteria; phylum Pseudomonadota; class Alphaproteobacteria; order Rhizobiales; family Aestuariivirgaceae; genus Taklimakanibacter; species Taklimakanibacter albus. The sequence continues at coordinate 1,285,982 of NZ_JAENHL010000006.1, forward strand.
CGGTCTTCTTCTCCGGCATCTGCAGGAGACGCTGCGCCATGTCCTGGTTGATATTGGCGGAGACCGTGCGCACCTGCTCGCTGCCTTCCGGGAAGACGAGGCCCATCGAGATCACCATCTTGGCGGCGTCCTCGACCGGCATGTCGATGATGCGCACGTCGCTCACATCGACGAAATAGACATAGCCGGAGGTCGGGTTGGGCGTGGTCGAGATATAGACCGCATACATCTGGCGGCCGGGCTCGAGCCCGATCTGCCCGCCATCGACTTCCCGCGACACGAAGACCAGCGAATATATGCCTTTGCGTGGCCATTCGATGAGGCCGACATTGCGGAAGCTGGCGCCCGATTGCGAGAACAGCGTCTCGAAGATCTGCTTGGTGCCTTTGTAGACCGAGCGCACAACGGGCGTACGGTTGAGGAGCCGGTCCCAGAAGGCGAGGATCGTACGGCCGACGAGATTGGCGGCGAGCGCCCCGATGAGCGTGATGCCGAGCAGTGCGAAGATGAGGCCGATCCCGGGAATGCGGAACGGCAGGTAATGGCCGGGATCGAGCACGACCGGGATGAGCGGCCTCAGCCAAGCATCGAACAAGGTTACGAACCAGTAAGATGCCCAAAGCGTGATGGCGATGGGCGCCGTGACGACGATACCGGTCAGAAAATAGGTCCTGAGCTTGGCGCCGAAGGAACTTGACGTTACCGGTGCCGGCTTGGGCTCATCGGACATGTTCTGGGGTGAGGACATTTCCCTTTTGTGCATGACCCCAAGGTCTTGCGCAAGCAGGGACCGCCCTCACCTCAGCGCGGGATGCGAAAAAGTGGATACCGGTTTTTCGCGAGAATCCCGCGCCAACACTCAAGAATCGATCACGTTTATGAGTTTGGATCGGATCGATCCAAACTCATCGTGATCTAGAGATCACGGAAGCGTTATGAGTCGATCTTGCTGACGAAGCAGGTGACACCGCGCGACTTGAGCTTGCCGCAGGCCGACTGGGCGTCCGACTGCGAGTCGAAGCCGCCGAGCCGCAGGCGGTAATAGACGCCCTTCTTGCCGAGATCGGCGCGCACCACGACGGGCTTCATGTCATTGAGCGCCTTGTGACGGGCCTTGAGCTTGTCCCAGGTTCCCCAGGCGAGCTTCTCGTCACGCGCCGACGACAGCTGGACCGACCAGCCGGTGAGCTGGACATCGCTGCTCTGCGTCGCGGGTTCGGCCGCCTGCTCCTCGGTGGCCGGCGCCGTATCGGTGGTCGCGGGTTCGGGCAATGCCTCGACCGCGACGATCTGCTCGACCGGCTTCGCTTCAACCGGCTTGGACTCGACCGCCTTGGCCGCCGGCTTCGCTTCATTGGGCTCCGGAATGGCGTCGGCCTGGATCGTATAACCCGAATTGGCGGGCTCGACATCCGACACCGGCTCGGCGGACGCCATTTGCGGGCCATCCTCGGGCGGAATGCGGTCGGAGATTTCCTTCACCGGCTTGACCGGAACCGCCTTGACCATCTGTACCGGCAGGTCGCCGACGAGCTGCATCGGCGGCTTGACGGCCTCAGGCAGTGTATCCTTGCGCACGACCTGCTCGGGCGAGGTCGTGATCGACGCGGTGATCAGGCCGGCGTCGGGCTGGACGGCCGCATCGGCGACCGCCGGCAGAGCGCCCAAGGCGGCGAGCTTGGTGCGCGCCGGCTCGAAATTCGGATTGATCGCGATCGCGTTGTTGAGCGCCGCCTGCGCTTCCGGCATGCGGTGCAGCTGTTCAAAGGCAAGCCCCTCGCCGTAATAGACGAGGTGCGGCTGCGGATGCTTGAAGCGCAGCGCCTTTTCGTAATCGCTCAGTGCAAAGAGGAGTTGGCCGCTCTCGCGCAGCACATTGCCGCGCAGATAATAGGCGTGCGAGAATTCCGGATCGAGGAACAGAGCGCTGGTGAAGTCCTCGATGGCGAGTACCGGGTGCTTGAGCTTCTGCTGCGACAACCCGCGATTATAGAGTGCGGTGGCGCGCAATTTGCCGCTCATCGCATCCACTCTGAGGGCGGCGGTATAATCATCGACCGCGCGGGAATGATCGCCCGCCTGCTGATAGGCGTAGCCCCGGTTGATCAGCGCGTTGGCCAGCTGCTCAGGACCAAGATCGCGGGCTTCGATCGCCGCCGAATAACCGGCGATCGCCGTCTGCGTATCTCCGGCCTGGAGCGCGGTGCGCGCCGCCGCCGAAAGACTGGTGGATGAATTCTGGTTCGTGGCAATTGTGCCGCCCACCGCCGCAGGCGCGGCAAGAAAAACGGCACATACACTCACAAGCAATACTGACCGGACTCTCATGAGGACTGAGAGTGGCTGATTAAGGTTAAAGCTTAGCTAAAAGGCGCCCGATCGGAAGAAGTGGCTTTGAGCCTGTTAACATTAAGATTTCGGTCATAATTATCGCCTCAGGACGACGGCGGCCGCAGGCCTATTCGACCGTCACCGACTTCGCCAGGTTGCGCGGCTGGTCCACATCCGTGCCCATGAAAACGGCCGCGTGATAGGCCAGAAGCTGGACCGGCAGGGCATAGAGCAAGGGGCTCAATATGCTATGCGCCCTGGGCACCCGGATGCGCTGGAAGGTCCGCTGGCCATGCGCCTCGAGCCCCTCGTCGTCGGTCAAGAGAACGATCTTGCCGCCTCTTGCCGCCACCTCCTCCATATTGGAGACGGTCTTGTCGAAGAGGTCGTCGCGCGGCGCGATGACGATGACCGGCACATTCTCGTCGATGAGCGCGATCGGCCCGTGCTTCAGCTCGCCCGCCGCATAACCTTCGGCGTGGATATAGGAAATTTCCTTGAGCTTGAGGGCGCCTTCGAGGGCGATCGGGTAATTCACCCCGCGGCCCAGATAGAGCACGTCCTGGGCATGCGCCACTTCGCGCGCCACATCGGCGATATGTTTCTCTTCCTTCAGGATCTCGGCCATATGGCGCGGCGCCTCGATCAGTGCACCGATCAATTCGCGCTCCTGCTCGCGGGTGATGGCGCCCCGCGCTTTGGCGGCGGCGACCGCCAGGGCCGCCAGCACGGTGAGCTGGCAGGTGAAGGCCTTGGTCGAGGCGACGCCGATCTCGGGCCCCGCATAGGTGAAGATGGCGGCGTCCGCCTCGCGCGCGATGGTCGAGCCCGGCACATTGACGAGCGCCACGGTCTCCTGGCCCTGCGACTTGCAGTAGCGCAGCGCCGCCAGCGTGTCGGCGGTCTCGCCCGACTGCGAAATGACGATCGCCGCGCCGTTCTTCGGCATCGGCGCCTCGCGATAGCGGAATTCAGACGCGATATCGACCTCGGTCGGCAGCCGCGCATAACGCTCGAACCAGTATTTGGCCGTAAGGCCGGCGAGATAGGCGGTGCCGCAGGCGGTGATGGTGAGCCGGTCGAGCTTGGCGAAGTCGATCTTCACCTGCTCCGGCAGCCTCGCCGCGCGTTCGGAGAAATCGGCATATTCGGCGAGCGTGCGGCCGACCACTTCCGGCTGCTCGGCGATCTCCTTGGCCATGAAATGCCGATGCTTGCCCTTGTCCGCCATGAAGGCCGAGGCTTGCGTGAAATTCATCGGCCGCTTGATCTTGGCGCCTTTGGCGTCATGGATATCGAACGAATTGCGGGTCAGCACCACCCAGTCGCCGTCTTCGAGATAGGTCACCCGGTTGGTGAAGGGTGCGAGCGCAATGGCATCGGAGCCCAGATACATCTGTCCATCGCCATGGCCGACGGCGAGCGGCGCGCCCATGCGGGCGCCGATCATCAGGTCGTGCTCGCCCGAAAACAGGACGGCGAGCGCGAAGGCGCCTTCGAGCCGGCCCAGCACGTTGGCGACCGCCTCCTTGGGGGCCGAGCCCCTGGCGCGTTCGCGCGCGATCAGATGCGCCACCACCTCGGTGTCGGTCTGGGACGTGAAGACATAACCGTCCTTCTGCAGCTCGTCCTTCAGCGGCTTGAAGTTCTCGATGATGCCGTTATGCACGATGACGACATCGCCCGAGACATGCGGATGCGCATTGGCCTCGTTGGGCACGCCATGGGTGGCCCAGCGTGTATGGCCGATGCCGGTCGTGCCCTTGATCTCCGTCGTCTTCAGCTTGTCTTCGAGATTGTGGAGCTTGCCGGGCGCCCGCAGCCTCTCGACCTTGCCGCCCTCGATCGTGGCGATGCCGGCTGAATCATAGCCACGATATTCGAGCCGCTTCAGCGCCTCAACGATGCTGCGCGCGACGGGCTCGCTGCCCAGGATTCCGACGATGCCACACATATTACGACTTGCCCCTCTTCTCTTTCTTGGCCTTCTTCAGCTCGCGGTATTTCTTCGCCCAGCCCGGCTTCACCGCCTGCTGGCCGCGTGCGATCGCGAGCGCATGCTCGGGAACATCCCCGGTGATGACGCTGCCTGCCGCTATGTTGGAGGCGTCACCCAGCTTGACCGGCGCCACCAGCGCCGTGTTCGAGCCGACAAAGACGTCCGAACCGATTTCGGTCAGATGTTTTTCATAGCCGTCGTAATTGCAGGTGATCGTGCCTGCCCCGATATTGCTGCGCGCGCCCACGCGTGCATCGCCGATATAGGTCAGGTGATTGGCCTTGGCGCCCTCGCCGATCGTCGCCTTCTTGATCTCGACGAAATTACCGATATGGGCGTTGCGGCCGATCTCGGCGCCGGGCCTGAGCCTGGCGAAGGGTCCGATCCGCGCGCCGTCCGAAACCGTGGCCCCTTCGATATGCGAGAACGCCAGGATCTCGACATTGTCGCCGATCTTCACCTTGGGCCCGATGACGACATGGGGCTCGATCGTCACATCCTTGCCGATCTCGGTATCGGCCGAGAGGAACACCGATGCGGGATCGATCAGCGTCGCGCCATTGTCCATGGCGCCCTGCCGATAGCGGGCCTGCAGCAGGCCTTCGATCTGGGCGAGCTGCGCCCTGGTATTGACGCCATGGACCTCGGCCTCCGGACATTCGGCCAGCGCCACCTGGCGCTCCCCGGCGACGGTAAGGCCGACGAGATCGGTCAGATAGAATTCATGCTTGGCGTTGTTGTTGTCGATCCTGGGCAGGAGCTCCCACAGGAGCTTCGCCCTTATGGCGATGAAGCCCGAATTGCACAGGTCGATGCGCCGCTCGTCGACGGTGGTGTCGAGCTCCTCGCGGATGGCGACGAGCTTGCCGGAGCGGTTCTGGATGAGACGGCCATAGCCGGTCGGATTGGCGGCGCGAAAGCCCAGGACGGCGAGCGGGCTTTCATCGCTCACCGCGTCGGCGAGCGCCGTGATGGTTTCGGTGCGGATGAGCGGCACGTCGCCATAAAGAACCAGCACGGTGCCGTCGAAGCCCTGGAGCCCGTCCTTGGCGATGCCGACCGCATGGGCGGTGCCCTGGCGTTTCTCCTGGATGGCGATGACGGCGTCGGGCGCCACCTGGTGCGCTTCCGCCCCCACTTCCGGCATGTCCGGTCCGGCGATAACCACGGTCCGCTGCGGCCTGGCCGCCGCCGCCGAGTGCAGCACATGGCTGAGCAAGGTCCGCCCGGCCGCCTTGTGCAGCACCTTGGGGAAGTCGGAACGCATGCGCGTGCCCTTCCCGGCGGCGAGGACAACTACGGCGATGGGCTGGGATTTGGGCATGGTCGGTCGAGCTCTCCACTAGCGCGTGATCAGGAAAAGTGGGTACCGGTTTTCCGTCCGATCACGCGCTAAATATAGGATTCCGATCACGATCACTTTAGGTCGATTCGACCTAAAGTGATCGTGATCTAGCGGGGCCGGCAAGTTAGACACCAAGGTTTGAACAGTTTCTTACAGGGCCCATCCGGCGTCCGGGAGGAAAGTCAACACCCTTTCCCGTAGGCTAATTTGAGGCGTCCATAAGCAACAGCCGGCGCCTGGCATGCCGGCCGTCAATTCGTGGATTGGGCGCCGCGCGGCTCCGGCTGGCCGAGGACGAAGCCTTTGCCATCCAGATGATAGATATCGGGCCGGAAATTGATGGCGCCCTCGGGCGTCGCCCAGGCGGTCAGATACATGAAACGGACGCTCGTCGGCTCCTGCACCTTCAGCTCATAGGGCTGCCGCGTCGAGATGATCTGGTCGTACTGGGTGGGGCTGTAATCCCCCTGATCCCGGAGCACCCAGTCGATGACGGTTTGCACCTGGTCGACCCGGATGCAGCCCGAGCTTTCGAACCGGGAATTGCTGCCGAACAATTCGCGGTGCGGCGTATCATGCATGTAGACCATGAACTTGTTGGGGAAGTTGATCTTCACCGTGGCAAGGGCATTGTTCTCGCCGGGGTCCTGACGGAAGAAATAACGCTCGGGCGGCGTATTCGGCCAGTCGACCGTCGACGGGTCGATTTCCGGACCACCGACCCCGTCGAATACCCGGATCTGCATCTTCGAGAGATAGCTGCGGTCCTTGAGATAATGCGGAACGATGTCGCGCTCGACGATCGAGGCCGGAATCTTCCAATAGGGATTGAAGGTCACGTCGCTGACCGTACTCACCAGGGTCGGCGACGGGCGGTCGAGCTTTCCCGCCACGATATTGTGACGCGAGAAGACCCGGCCGTCTTCGACGGTCTCGAGCTGCAGCGACGGGATATTGACAAGGATGGCGCGCCGCCCGAGATCCTGCGCATAGGCCGCGACCCGGGGCTGATTTTCGATCAGCGTGGCGAGGCGGGCCTCGGCCGGGATATTGAGTTCGACGAGTGTGCGGTCGCCGACCGTGCCGGTCGGCGCCACGCCGTGATTGACCTGAAACGCCTTGACCGCCTCGACCATCTCGGCGTCGTACAGCGAGCCATTGGGTCCGCCGAGCGTCTCGAAAGGCAGGTAGTTCTCGAAGATCAGGCGCTGGCGCAGCAAAAGCACCTGCTCGCCTTTGGCGCCCTTGGCGAGCTTCTTGCTGGTGATCTGCGGCCAGCCGCCACTCTTGACGATCAGTTTGTACAGAGTGACCGCATCGGCCAGCGCCTGCTCCGTGCCAGGGGTCAGCATCGCCAGCTCATCATTATTGGCGACGATCTGGGTGCGGGTGGCGAGCTTGCTGGACACGGGGGCCTCAGCGGCGGCCGGGGCCGCGGCCCCGTTGTCCTGCGTGGTCTGCGCGAAAACCGGCGCGGACGCCAGGCTAAGCAAAAGCACTGCCATGGCCACGCCATGACGCGGGCCGAATTGCCGGGGTGATTCCATTACTGACCTGAGCCCTCTCGCAGAAGCGAATCCCTCGATCACAGTCGCCGGGACTGCTCGAAAACATTGATTTTCTGGGATATTTTCCCGTTGCCCTGCGTGTTACCGCGAAAAAAAGCCGAGATTAAGGTCGGGCCGGGATTTCGCAACTGCTTGATTTCGTTGGTGAGCCCGGATGGGTTCGAACCATCGACCCTCTGATTAAAAGTCAGATGCTCTACCACTGAGCTACGGGCCCACATCGAAAGGCGGGCGGACCATAGTTGCGCCGGACCGGCGGGTCAATAGAAGCCTTCGGAGCCTGTTGATCAACTCGCCCTCCTGCCGACGGGCGGTCCATCCTGGGTGCCGGCATCATCCCATTCGCGGAGTAGCCTCTGCGCGAAATAATTCGCCATGCCCTACTGCCCTCAGCATCGCTAAGCCATTAACATTTAACGAAAATCAGAGGCATCTTCCCGGCGTCGTTCTGTTCGTGATATGCAACAATATTCCGGGCGACCGGCGGTTGGGAGGACGGCAATGAAAATCTATATGGCCCTTGCGGCCATGATCCTGGTTGCGGGTTGCGCATCCAAGTCCGAGAATATTCAGGCGACCTATATGTCGCCGATGCTCTACGAATCCTACTCGTGCGAACAACTCGCCCAGGAAGGACACAGAGTGGCCGCCCGTGCTGCTGAAGTGGCCGGCGTCCAGGACAAGAACCGCCAGAACGACACGATCAAGACAACCGTCGGCGTCATCCTGTTCTGGCCGATTCTGTTCGCCAATGAAGGCGACGGCCAGACCGCCGCCGAGCTGGCGCAACTCAAGGGCCAGAAGAAGGCCATCGAGGAAGCATCGATCAAGAAGAACTGCGGCATTCGCTTCGAAAATACCAACGGCAGCAAATAGTTGCACTGAATAACTCAACTGCTGGACGAACCGCGACAGCGTCGTTCGGCAGCTTGAATTTTCTCCGTACAGATCGCTTGGTCAATCGCAAGAGCCTCTGCTAAGGCACGAGGATGGAGCAGATAGGCCTAATCAATCTCGGATTGTTGTTTCTCGCCCTCCTCATCCTGGTCGGCATCGCTTCGAGCTTGATCGCCACTCGTTTCGGCGCGCCCTTGCTGCTCGTCTTCCTCATCATCGGCATGCTGGCCGGCGAGGATGGGCCCGGCGGCATCGTTTTCAACGACTACCGGCTGACCTACATGGTCGGCACCGTGTCGCTGGCGATCATCCTGTTCGACGGCGGTCTCAGGACCAGGCTCGCCGTCTTCCGCGGCAGTCTCCTGCCGGCGAGCCTCCTGGCGACGGTCGGCGTGGTCATCACCGCCGCTTTGACCGGCGCGCTCGCCTGCCTGGTGCTCGGCCTCTCCTGGCTCGAGGGCCTGCTGCTCGGCGCCATCGTCAGCTCGACCGACGCCGCCGCCGTCTTCTTCCTGATGCGCGCCGGCGGCCTGCAGTTGCGCCGCCGCGTCGCCGCGGCGCTCGAGATCGAATCGGGCACCAACGACCCCTTCGCCGTCTTCCTCACCATCGTCCTGGTCGAGCTGATCCTGCTTGGCCCCCACGGCTCCAGCATGGATGTCGTCATCCTGCTTGTCCGCCAGGTCGCCATCGGCACCGTGGCGGGGGTCGTCGGCGGCTATCTCCTGGTCCAGGCGCTGAACCGCATGGCGCTGCCCTCGGGCCTGCACCCGCTTTTCGCCATCACGGCCGCACTCGCCATCTATGCCGCCGCCGCGTCGGTCGAAGGCTCGGGCTTCCTCGCGGTCTATCTGGCCGGCCTCGTCCTCGGCAACCGTCCCACCCGCGCCTTTCCTTCCATCCTGACCTTCCATGACGCCGCGACCTGGCTTTGCCAGATCCTGATGTTCCTGGTGCTGGGCCTGCTCGTCACCCCCTCCAAGCTCCTGGGCTATCTGCTGCCCGCCATCCTGATCGCGGTGTTCCTGATCGTCATTGCAAGGCCGGTGGCGGTCTGGCTGTGCCTCTGGCCCTTCTCTTTCACCGCGCGCGAAAAGTCCTTCATCTCCTGGGTGGGCCTGCGCGGCGCGGTGTCGATCTTCCTCGCCGCCATCCCCACGCTGTCCGGCGTCGCCAATGCCGAGCTCTATTTCAATGTCGCCTTCGTCGCGGTCTTCATCTCGCTGCTCGTCCAGGGCTGGACGCTCACCGCGGTGGCGCGCGGCCTCGGCGTCGCTTTGACCGAGACGGCGCCCGAGACCCAGCGCGTCGAGATCGACCTGCCCGGCCAGACCAATCGCGAGATGGTCGGCTTCCCGATCATCGCCAACAGCCCCATCCTGACCCGCACCGACCTGCCCACCTGGGTCCAGCCGATAATGGTGGCGCGCGATGAGAAGGTGGTCACCTGGGCCGAGGCGAAGACACTGGTCCCCGGTGACTATGCCTATTTCCTGGTGCCGACCGAGCGGGCCCAGCGCCTCGACCGCCTGTTCGCCCCCTCCGATGCCATCCAGTCGCACCATCCGGTGGCCGCCTTCAACTTCACCGGCGATATCTCGCTGAAGGAGCTCGCCACCGCCTATGGCCTTGCGGTGCCGGAAGATATCGAAGGCCTCACCATCACCGAGGCGTTCCGGCTGCGTTGTGAAGACCGTATCGGCATGGGCGATCGCATCCAGATGGGCCCCGCTTCGTTGACGGTGTCCGAACTCGACGGCGAGGACGTGAAACAGGCTTCGCTCGAAATCGACGAGGTCGAGCTGCCGCCCGGCAAGACGGCGGTACCTTTAAGCAAATTCGGGCTGGGTCAGCTCCAGGCCTTCGTCGCCAGGCTCGCCGAGCGCCTCAACCCCATCGCCAAGAAGAGCCCTTAGATCACGTCGCGGGCCTGCGGGTGAACATCAAGAGCAGCCCGAAGCCGATCATCATGCCGCCGCTCGTCCGGTTGAACCATTTGAGCGTGCGCCCGTCGCGGATATAGCGGCCGAGCTTCGCGCCGATGAAGGAATAGACGATGATGGCGATGGTTTCGAACGCCAGGAACGTCCCGCCCAGGATCGCGAAGCTCAGCGCATAGGACGCCGGATCGACGAATTGCGGGAAGAAGGCGGTGAACACCAGGATCGCCTTGGGATTGCCGGCCGCCACCCACAATTCCTGCAGCGTGAGCTTGCGCAGCGACGAGCGCGGCATGGTCGCGTCCTCGCGCATTAGCGGCGCCCCCGCGCGAATGAGATTGATGCCGATCCAGACGAGATAGGCAGCGCCGGCATATTTGACGAGGGTGAATACCGTTTCGGACGCTGCGAGGATGGCGCCCAGGCCGACCCCGGCAATGGCGATCATGGCGGCGAAGGAAATGATCCGGCCGACGGCGGCAAGGACGGCCGGGGCAATGCCGACGCGCGCCGCATTGGTCAGCGACAGGAGATTATTCGGTCCGAACGCCATGTTGATGGCGAAGCAGGCCGGCGCGAACAGCAGGAATGTCTCAAGCGGCATGGCAACCTCGGCGTGTGATGGCTCTTTCCTACCCCGGCTCGCGCCGCGAGACTAGGCCTTCGCCAGGAAGCCTTCGGCCATCCGGCTGAACTGGCCCGCCGCGATCACCAGGAGATCGTCATTGAAGTCGTAATCGGGCGTATGCAGCATCTTGCGTTCCGGTCCGTCGCCATTGCCGAGCATGAAATAGCAGCCGGGCCGCGCTTCCAGCATGTAAGCGAAGTCTTCCGAGATCATGGTCGGCGCCGGAAGGTCGATGATCGGGTGATCACCTTGGAGCTCAGCCGCGACGGCGCGGGCGAAGGCCGTCTCGTCCGCCGTATTGATGGTGGCCGGATAGCCCATCTCATAATCGATCGCGGCTCTGCAGCCATGCGCCTCGGCGACGCCTTTGACGATCGCCTGGATACGCTCGGCCAGGAGCTTGCGCACCGGGGGCGAGCAGCTGCGCACGCTGATTTCGAGCTTGGCGCTTTCGGGAATGACGTTGCAGGCGGTGCCGGCATTGAAGGTGCCGACGGTTACCACCGCGGGCTCGGTCGGATCGACATTGCGCGCCACGATCGTCTGCAGCGCCGTCACCACCGCCGCGGCCGCGACGATCGGATCGGCGCTTTTATGCGGCAGCGCGCCATGGCCGCCGGGACCGGAGATGATCACGATCGGCGTGTCGACCGCCGCCATGATGGTGCCGGGACGGACGGCGAATTGTCCGAGCGGCATGCCCGGCCAATTGTGGAAGGCGAAGACCGCATCGCAGGGGAAGCGCTTGAACAGCCCATCCTCGATCATGCGCTGGGCGCCGCCGATATTCTCTTCGGCCGGCTGGAAGATCAGATGCACGGTGCCGTCGAAATTGCGCGTCTCGGCGAGATAGCGCGCCGCGCCGAGCAGCACCGTGGTGTGGCCGTCATGGCCGCAGGCATGCATCTTGCCGGCCGTCTTGCTGGCATAAGCGAGCCCGGTGGTCTCGTTGATGGGCAGCGCATCCATGTCGGCACGCAGGCCGATGCTCTTGCGGCCATGGCCTGACGACAGCGTGCCGACGACACCGGTGCCGCCGAGGCCTTGGGTCACTTGAAAGCCGAGCCGGTCGAGCTCGCGCGCCACGATCTCGGACGTGCGCTTTTCCTCGAAGGCGAGCTCCGGATATTGATGCAGATCGTGCCGGATGGCGCGCAGTTCACCGGCATGGGCGGTGAGGCGATCATGGGCGGTAGAAGACGTCACAGTCACGGTTCCCACGGATTGAAAGCAGTTGGCCTGCTTTAGAGCATCGCCGCCGATAGCGCGACCGGAAACGACGCAAAGCTACGATTCCGGTTAATGAATCCGGCACATGCCATTGAATTCAATTGGATATTCTTACCGCCGCTGCGGCACTTGGCGCTCGATGAAATTGAACAGCCGGGTGATGCAATAGGTCAACGCCAGATAGATGACCGCCACCATGAGCAGAGGCTCATAAACGCGATAGGTATCCTGGCGGATCTGATAGGAGGCACCATAGAGCTCGATCACGGTCACCGTCGCCGCCAGGGGGGTCGCCTTAAGCTGCAGGATCGTTTCGCCACCGAGCGTCGGCAGGACGATGCGGAAAGCCCTCGGCAGCCAGATGCGCCTGAGCACGGTCCAGGGCGACATGCCGAAGGCACGCGCCGCCTCCAGCTCACCTTTGGGCACGCTCAGGAACGCTCCTTTCATGATGGCGCCTTCATAGCCCGCGAAACTCAGAGTGAAGGCCAGGGCCGCATAGAAGAAGCCCTCACGCAGCACCGGCCACATGAAGCTGTCGCGGATCCCCGGTATCTGCGGAAAGAACGAGCCGAGCCCATAATAGAGCAACCACAATTGCACGAGGAGCGGCGTGCCGCGGATGACGGTACAGAAGCCCGAAGCCATCCATTTGAGCCAGCGCGGACCGGTCACCTGCACGAGCCCGATCGGTACGGCGAGCAGGAAACCAATGAAGATCGAGATAACGAGAAGCGCCAGGGTAAGTCCGATGCCCTCGATGATCATCGGCAGATATTTGGGGAACCAGGAGAAATCCATGCCCGCCCCCTAACCCAGCTTCGGCTGGCCGCGCCGGACATAGTTCTCGAGCGCCCCGAAGATGCGCAGGGACGTCATCGAGATGATGAGATAGAGCAGCGCCGCGGCGACAAAGAAGGTGAAGTAAGCCTTGGTGCTGCCGGCCGCCTGCTTGGTCTGCAGCGCCAGCTCGCTATAGCCGACAACTGCCACCAAGGCCGAATCCTTCGTGATGTTGAGCCACAGATTGGAGAGACCTGGAATGGCATAAGGCAACATGGCCGGCAGGATGATGCGGCGGAACAGCAGAAAGGGCGACATGCCATAGGCTTTCGCCGCCTCGATCTGGCCGATCGGAATGGCCTGGATGGCGCCGCGCAGGACTTCTGTCGCATAGGCGCCCATCACGAAGCCCAGCACCACCACGGCGGCAGCGAAACCGTTGATGCGCATCGCTTCGTAGCCGAGCGTCAGCATCAGGCGATTGAGCATGTCGGTGCCGAGATAAAAGAGCATCACGATGAGCAGGAGTTCCGGCAGCGACCTGATCACCGTCGTATAGACTTCGAGAATTCCCTTCAGGACCTTCCCGCCGGTAAGCTTCCCCATGGCACCGGCGAGGCCGAGGCTAAGCCCAAAAACATAGGCGAGAAACGAGATCTGGAGCGTCGAAATGGCGCCGGAGAGAAGGTTTCCCTTCCACTGCCAAAGGAGCTCCCAATTCGATGCAGCAATGAACATGAAAGCGCCGAGTGATTATTGGGGAACGGGCTGCACCGGCGAACCGGCGCAGCCCCTGCATATCATTCTTTCGGAAGAATGATTTCACCGTTGAGCTTCTCATATTTCTCGGTGATCTTCTGGATTTCGCCCGCCTTCGCCAGCGCATGGATCGCCGCGTCGAGCTTAGCTTTCAATTCCGTGTCCTCCTTGCGGATGCCGCCGCCGACACCTTCGCCCAGGATCTCGATGTCCTCCGGTGCCTGCCCCTTCATTTCGCAGCAGGCCGTCCCCTGATCGGTATTCAGGAAGTCCTTGAGCGCGCTGTTGTCGGCTTGAACATAGTCCAGGCGTCCGGCCGCGAGGTCGTTATTGGCCTCGTCCTGTGTCTGGTAGCTCTTCACAGTCGACTTGGCGCTGAAATACTTCTCGGCATAGCGCTGATGGGTGGTGGCCACCTGGACACCGATGGTCTTCCCGGCAAGATGATCAGGCGTGATGTCGGTATCGCCGTTCTTCGTGCCGATGATCGCTGACGGCGTATTGTAGTACATCGTGGTGAATTCGATTGTCTTCTTGCGCTCGGCGGTGATCGACATCGACGACCAGATGACGTCAATCTGCTTGGCCGTCAGCGCCGGGATGATGCCATCCCAAGCCACCTCGACCAGCTCGCACTTTTCCTTCATCTGGGCGCAGACCGCTTCCATCAGGTCGATTTCCCAGCCGACCCATTTCCCCGAAGGGTCCTTCGATGTGAAGGGCGCGTAGGGTTCGGCGGCCACGCCAAACTTAATATCCGCTTTGGCCTCGGCGGCGAAACCGCAAAGCGCGGTGACCGCTACGGCCATCATCAGGCGGCGGGTGAATGTCATCGTCTTCTCTCCCTAGTATGGATCATTCGATCCGGTTTTTGTGAAAGCCCAGGCGCTCCGTTCGGATGCGCCGTCAAACTAAAGCACGTCGTCGAAAGGTTGCAAACGGGTCCGAAAGTTGCAGAGACAATCTAGTGGATGCCGGATACGAATTGCTTGCATCTGTCGCTCTTCGGCGACCCGAAAACCTGGCTCGGCGGCCCCTCTTCTTCGATGAGCCCCTTGTGCAGGTAGATCACGTGGCTCGACACGTCGCGCGCAAACTTCATCTCGTGGGTGACGAGAATCATCGTGCGCCCTTCAAGGGCCAGATCGCGGATGACCTTCAGCACCTCGCCGACGAGCTCGGGGTCGAGCGCCGAGGTCGGCTCGTCGAACAGCATGACCTTGGGATTCATCGCCAGTGCGCGAGCGATGGCGGCGCGCTGCTGCTGGCCGCCCGACAGGAAGGCCGGATATTGGTTGCGCTTCTCGTAGAGCCCGACCTTCTGAAGCAGCGCTTCGGCGCGTTCGATGGCTTCCGCCTTCGGCACCTTCAGCACGTGCACCGGCGCCTCGATCACATTCTCCAGCACATTGAGATGCGGCCAGAGGTTGAAGGACTGGAACACCATGCCGAGGCGGGTGCGGATACGTTCGAGCTGGCGCCGGTCGGTCGGATGGAGATTGCCGTCATGGCCGGTCTTCAGGCTGATGTCCTCCCCGGTGACCTGGATGCGGCCCTGGGTCGGCATTTCGAGGAAATTGATGCAGCGCAGAAACGTGCTCTTGCCCGAGCCGGAGGCGCCGATCATCGACACGACGTCACCCTCATGGGCCGTCAGCGATACACCTTTGAGAACCTCGAGGTCACCGAAACTCTTATGTAATCCCTCAACAACGACCGCCGGCTGTCCGTTAGAACTGCCCATGATCACCCCTTAACGTTCCCGTGTTCTGTTTCTTGTTGAGTAAAAGCTTATCACGCAATTAAAAATTTGGTCAATCCAACATGATGAGCCGGCTGGCGGCCGCTCCGTGCTCGGCCCTGAGGCGCTCCAGATCGACGCCGACCGGCAGTCCCTCGCTCACCCGCCACCGCCCGGCGACCATCACCCGGTCGGCCCGGTGCGCCCCGCACAGGACCAGCGCCGCCAGTGGGTCGCCGGCACCCGAAAACCGCAGCTCCTCCAGGGTGAAGAGCGCCAGATCCGCCTGCTTACCGGCGGCAATGACCCCGATGTCGTCACGCCCGAGGCACCGCGCCGACCCTTGCGTCGCCCAGCGCAAGGCGTCGAGATGGGTCACCTTCGTTCCATAGGTCAGCCGGTTGGCGAGCAAAGCGTGGCGCACGCCTTCCATGAGGTTCGAACTGTCATTCGAGGCTGAGCCGTCGACACCGAGCCCAACGGCCACACCCGCCGCTTCGAGCTCGCAGGTGCGACAGCGTCCGGAGGCGAGCAGCATGTTGGAGGTCGGACAATGGCAAACGCCGACGCCATGGCGGCCGAGTCTTTCGATGTCGCCATCGGAGAAATGGATGCCATGGGCCAGCCAGCTGCGCGCCGTGAGCCAGCCGGTATCTTCGAGGTAATCGAGCGGCGACATGCCGAAAACCTCGCGGCAATAGGCATCTTCGTCCTGGGTTTCGGCGAGATGTGTATGGAGCCGGCAGTCCTGCGCCTGGGCGAGCTCGGCCGTTGCACGCATGAGTCCCTTGGTGACCGAGAAGGGTGAGCATGGCGCCAGCGCGATCTGGATCATCGCGCCCTCGCCCCGCTCATGATGACGCGTGATGGCACGTTCGCAATCGGCGAGAATCGTATCCTCGTCCTGCACCACCGAATCGGGCGGCAGGCCGCCATCCTTGGTCGAGAGATTCATCGAGCCGCGCGTTACTGTCATGCGCAGGCCGGCGCGGCGCGCCTCCGCGACCTGGATGTCGACCGCTTCGTCGAGGCCCGAGGGAAAGACATAGTGATGATCGGATGTCGTGGTGACGCCGGACATCAGGAGCTCGGTCAGAGCCAGCCTTGTGGCGATCGCCAGATCCCCGGGGCTGAGCCGCGCCCAGACTGGATAGAGAGTCTGGAGCCAGGCGAACAGTTCCTTGTTGATCGCCTGCGGATGGGCGCGGGTGAGCGTCTGGTAGAAATGATGATGGGTGTTGACGAGCCCCGGCAGCACGACATGCCGTCCGGCCTCGAAGGTCTCGTCGATCGGCGACGAAGGCTCCTGTCCTTTCGCCACCAGCTCTACGATTTTCGTACCGTCGATGACGACGCCGCGCTCGGCATTTTCAGCCAGAATCGCCAGCGGATCTTTCAGCCATAAGGGCATTGGCGGCTATCCTTAACCAGACTTAAGACCCACTTCCCTTCCCTGGGAAGACAAGCTAACGTTGATGTAACCATAGCCCAGCATGCTGCAAAATCAGCAGCATACTGAGGAACGCGCGGCACACTGAAGAGAGCCGTTCAGTGCGTGTTACAATCATATTGGCTCGGAGGAGGAAGGACATCATGAATCGTATGAAGCGTACTTTCGTTTCCGTGATAGCGATCGCTGCGCTCACTGGACTCGCATCTGCGGCCGAGATGAAGAAGGAAATCGGCCCCGGCGAAGGCCAGGTCAATATCGTCGCCTGGCCCGGTTACATCGAACGCGGCGAGACCGACAAGAATTACGACTGGGTGACCGACTTCGAGAAGAAGACCAGCTGCAAGGTCAACATAAAGACCGCCGGCACCTCGGATGAAATGGTAGCCCTCATGAATGAAGGCGGCTTCGATCTGGTGACCGCGTCGGGCGACGCGTCGCTCCGCCTGATCTCCGGCAAACGCGTGCAGCCGATCAACACCGATCTGATCCCGTCCTGGAAGACCGTCGACGAGCGCTTGCAGAATGCGCCCTGGCATACGGTCGACGGCGTGCATTATGGCGTGCCCTATCAGTGGGGCGCCAATGTTCTCGCCTACAACACCAATGTCTTCAAGGAAGCGCCCAAGAGCTGGAACGTCGTCTTCGAAGAGCAGAATTTTCCCGACGGCAAATCGAACAAGGGTCGTGTCCAGGCCTTTGACGGCCCGATCTACATCGCCGATGCCGCCCTCTATCTGATGAAGCACAAGCCGGAGCTCGGCATCAAGGATCCCTACGAGCTCAATGAGGACCAGTACAAGGCGGCGCTCGAATTGCTGCGCGCCCAGCGCAAGCTGGTCGGCCGTTATTGGCATGACGCTTTCATCCAGATCGACGACTTCAAGAATGAAGGCGTCGCCGCCTCCTCCTCCTGGCCGTTCCAGGTGAACCTGCTCGTCGCCGACAAGCAGCCGATCGCCTCGACCATTCCCGAGGAAGGCGCCACCGGATGGGCCGACACGACGATGATGCATTCGGAAGCCGCCAATCCGAACTGCGCCTATATGTGGCTCGAGCATTCGATCAATCCCAAGCTCCAGGGTGATCTCGCCGCCTGGTTCGGCTCGGTCCCCGCCGTCACCGCCGCCTGCAAGGGCAACGCGCTCCTGACCGATGCCGGTTGCGACACCAATGGGCTCGGCAATTTCGACAAGATCAGCTTCTGGCGCACGCCGGTCGCCAAATGCGCCAGCCAGAGCGCCGGCTGCGTACCCTATTACCGCTGGGTCTCCGACTATATCGCCGTGCTCGGCGGCCGCTGAACAACGAAAGCTCCCGCCGGCATTCCGGCGGGAGTTCCTCTCATGACAAGCGCAGTTTCCTTCCAGCACGTCTCGCGCCATTTCGGCCCTGTTCGCGCGGTCGATGATGTCGTTCTCGACATCGCGCCCGGCGAATTCTTCGCCATGCTGGGCCCGTCGGGCTCGGGCAAGACCACCTGCCTGCGTCTCATTGCCGGCTTCGAGCAGCCGACCAGCGGCCATATCGAGATATTCGGCGAGACGGCCGAGGGCCTGCCGCCCTATCGGCGCAACGTGAACACCGTCTTCCAGGATTATGCGCTCTTCCCGCATATGAACATTCTGGACAATGTCGCCTATGGACTGATGGTGAAGGGCGTTGCGCGTCAGGCGCGTCAGACGAAGGCGCTGGAAGCGCTCGACCTCGTCGAGCTGAAGGGCTTCGAGGCGCGCCGGCCCTCGCAGCTGTCGGGCGGCCAGCGCCAGCGTGTGGCGCTCGCGCGCGCGCTCGTCAATGAGCCGAAAGTGCTGCTCCTCGATGAGCCGCTCGGCGCCCTCGATCTCAAGCTGCGCGAGCAGATGCAGGTCGAGCTCAAGACCTTGCAACGCAATCTCGGCATCACCTTCGTCTTCGTCACCCATGACCAAAGCGAGGCCCTGTCGATGGCCGACCGCGTCGCCATCTTCAACAACGGCAAGATCATCCAGGTTGGCGCGCCCAAGGACATCTATGAGCGCCCGCGCACCCGCTTCGTCGCCGATTTCGTCGGCTCGTCCAATGTGCTGCCGCCGGACTTCATGCAAAGGACCGGCGGCCCGGGCAAATGGGTGAGCCTCAGGCCGGAGAAGATCACCATCACGGCGCGCGGGATGACGCCGGGCAGCCACGCGGTCGAGGCCACCGTCACCTCCGTCCACTATCAAGGCGCGGTGACGCGGGTGAATGCCGAGGCGGCGGGCCAGGCGATCGCCGTCTCCGCCCCCTCGTCCTTCGGCGCGGTCAATATCGGTGACACCGTCACCTTGCAGTGGCCGGCCGATGCGTTTCACGCCATGGAGGACGAGGCGTGACAGATACGGCGGCCGGCACCGTTCACGACCGGCGCGGCGGACTCCTGCGGCGGATCTCAGATACGTTGTTCCGCCGCCCGCATCTCTTGCTGACGCTGCTGATCGCGCCGCCACTCCTGTGGCTCGGCATCGTCTATCTGGGCTCGCTGCTGGCACTCCTGGCGCAGAGTTTCTTCTCGATCGACGAATTTTCCGGTATGGTGAAGCGTGAGTTCACGCTGTCGACCTATGCCGAGCTCCTCAATCTCGCCAATGTCGATGTCATTCTGAGAAGCCTCGTCATGGCGGTGGCGGTCACGCTGGCGGCCGCGCTCATCGCCTTCCCGATCGCTTATTATGCGGCGCGTTATGCCCGCGGACGCTGGAAGGCCTTCTTCTATCTGGCCGTGATGCTGCCGCTCTGGTCGAGCTACCTGGTGCGTGTCTATGCCTGGAAGCTCATCCTCGCTAAGGAAGGCATCATCACCTGGCTCGCCGACAAGCTCTATCTGACGTGGGCTTTGGACGCCATCCTGGCCATCCCGGTGATCGGCGGTCCCTCGCTCAGCATCTCCTATATCGGCACTTTCCTCGTCTTCCTCTATGTCTGGCTGCCTTACATGATCCTGCCGACGCAGGCGGCGCTCGAGCGCGTGCCGGCCAATCTCCTCGAAGCCTCGGCCGATCTCGGCGCCGTGCCGCGCCAGACCTTCTGGACCGTGATCTTCCCGCTTGCTCTGCCGGGCCTCATCGCCGGCTCGATCTTCACCTTCTCGCTGACGCTCGGCGACTACATCATTCCGCAGATCGTCGGCACGTCGACCTACTTCCTGGGGCAAGCTGTCTATACGCTGCAGGGCACCGCCGGCAACATCCCGCTCGCCGCCGCCTTCACCGTGGTGCCGATCGTGATCATGGGCATCTACCTCTCGATCGCCAAGCGCATGGGGGCGTTCGATGCGCTCTGAACGCGGCCAACGGGCCCCGCGCGCTTTGAGCCTCGCGGCCATCGCCGGGCTCCTGTTCCTCCACGTGCCGCTGCTCCTGATCTTTCTTTATGCCTTCACCACCGAGGAGAAGAGCTACCAGTTCCCGCCGCCGGGCCTGACACTCAAATGGTTCGGCGCGGCATGGGAGCGCCAGGACATCTGGAATGCCCTGTGGCTGTCGGTGAAGGTCGCGAGCATCGCCACGGCGGTCGCTTTGGTGCTCGGCACCTGCGCGGCGGCGGCGGTTTCGCGCGCCCGCTTCTTCGGCCGCGATTACATCTCGCTGCTTTTCATCCTGCCGATCGCCCTTCCCGGCATCATCACCGGCATCGCATTGCGCTCGGCCTTCAACATCATGGATTTCGACTTTTCGTTCTGGACGATCGTGCTCGGCCACGCCACCTTCTGCATCGTCGTCGTCTACAACAATGCGCTTGCCCGTTTCCGCCGCACCGCCGGCAGCCTCATCGAGGCCTCGATGGATCTGGGCGCCGACGGCTTCCAGACCTTCCGTTATGTGGTGCTGCCCAATATCGGCTCCGCCCTTCTCGCCGGCGGCATGCTGGCTTTCGCGCTCTCCTTCGACGAGGTGATCGTCACCACCTTCACCGCCGGCCAGCAGGCCACTTTGCCGATCTGGATGCTGACCGAGCTCATCCGCCCGCGCCAGCGCCCGGTGACCAATGTCGTCGCCATCTTCGTGATCGCGGTGACCTTCATTCCGATCCTCTTCGCCTATTACCTGACGCGCGACGGCGAGCATGTCGCGGGCGGCGGGAAATAGGCCCAGATGCTGATCAGGCTGATGATCCTCGCCGTCGCCGTCCTGCTGGTGTCAGTGCTGTTCGGGCTGCATCGGCGTCTCAAGGGCGCGCCGCCCTGGCTGCGCCTCCTGCATCACGCCGTCTTCTTCGTCGCACTAGCCTATGCGGCGATCTTCATCGCGATCTTCCTCGGCCTGCATCTCTTCGGTTATCGGCTTTAGCGTATGAATTAAGAGCCCCACCATCACCCTGAGGTGGCCGCGAAGCGGCCCTCGAAGGGTGGCAAGCGGCGAGACCTCTGTACCTGGATCGTGCTTCGAGGCTCCCTTCGCTCGCACCTCAGCATGGTTGGTGATCAGCTCTTCTTTTTCTACGCTTCCTTGGCTTCTTCCTCGTCGGGCACACCGCCGACGATCTTGGCGAATTTGTCGAAGAACTGGGTCGCCAGCGACCGCGCGGTGGAGTCGATGAGGCGAGAGCCCAGCATCGCGAGCTTGCCGCCCACTTGGGCATCGACGTCATAGGAAAGCTTCGTGCCGCCTTCGACCTCCTCGAGACGCACATCCGCCCCGCCATTGGCGAGGCCGGCAATGCCCTTGCCTTCGCCGGAGATCCGGTAGCTCGCCGGCGGATTGAGATCGGTGAGATTGACGTTCCCGGTGAAGCTCGCTTTGACCGGCCCTACTTTCACCATGACCTTGGCTTCGAGCTCGGTGTCGGAATGTTTGGTGATCGCTTCGCAGCCGGGGATCGCCTGTTTGAGGATATCGGGATCGTTCAACGCCTTCCACACCGCCTCACGCGAGGCCGGGATGATCTCTTCGCCACTCATTTTCATCGGATATGCCTCCGTCGGGGTGATCCGAGGGCGAGTCTAGGCGGAAATATCACCCCGCTGCCACTGTTCCTTGGTCGCAAGCCGGAACTCCTCGAACCGGCCCCGATCGATGGCGTCCCGGATGCCCTGCATCAGCGACTGGTAATAGGCGATATTGGCCCAGGACAGCAGCATCATGCCCAGAAGCTCGCCCGAGCGGATCAGATGATGCAGATAGGCCCTCGAATAGACCGACAGCGCCGGGCATGGGCTTTCGGGGTCGAGCGGACGCGGATCGTCGGCATGTCGTGCATTGCGCAGATTGATCTTGCCGAAGCGGGTGAAGGCCTGGCCATGGCGGCCGGACCGGGTCGGCATCACGCAGTCGAACATGTCGACGCCGCGCGCCACCGCTTCGAGAATGTCCTCGGGCGTGCCGACGCCCATCAGATAGCGCGGCCGGTCGGTGGGCAGATGCGGCGCCGTATTCTCGATCGTCTGCAGCATCAGCGCCTGGCCCTCGCCCACCGCGAGGCCGCCAATCGCGTAGCCTTCGAAGCCGATGGCGGTCAGGCCCTCGGCCGAGAGGCGCCTGAGCTTTTCATTCACCCCGCCCTGCACGATGCCGAAATTGCCGCGTCCCGGCTGCTTTCCGAAGGCTTGGCGCGAACGCTCCGCCCAGCGCAGCGACAGCTGCATGGCGCGCTCGGCATCCTTGTCGGTATGGGGATACATCAGGCATTCGTCGAGCTGCATCTGGATGTCGGAGCCCAGCAGCCGCTGAATCTCCATCGAGCGCTCAGGCGTCAGCTCGTATTTGCGCCCGTCGATATGCGACTGGAAGACGGCGCCCTTTTCCGAGATCTTGCGCAATTTGGCGAGCGACATGATCTGGAAGCCGCCGGAATCGGTGAGGATGGGCCGCGGCCAGTTGGCGAATTTGTGCAGGCCGCCGAGCTTCGCCACTTCCTCAGGGCCAGGCCTCAGCATCAGGTGATAGACATTGCCGAGGATGATGTCGGCGCCCGTCTCGCACACCTGTTCAGGATAAAGGCCTTTGACCGTGCCGGCGGTGCCGACCGGCATGAAAGCCGGCGTGCGGATCTCGCCCCGCCCGGTGGTGATGGTGCCGCGGCGCGCCGTGCCATCGGTCTTGTGCAGTGTGAAAGAGAAACCTTCGCTCATGATGGCGCGGGGAATAGCAGGCTCGCATCACCATAGGAATAGAACCGATAGCTTTCCTGGATGGCATGGGCATAGGCCGACTTCATCCGCTCGAGCCCCGCAAAGGCGGAAACCAGCATGAACAGTGTCGAGCGCGGCAGATGGAAATTGGTGATCAGCAGGTCGGCTACCCTGAAGCGGTAGCCGGGCGTGATGAAGATATCCGTCGTGTCGCGGAATGGCTTGAGCTCGCCCGAGCGGGCGGCACTTTCGAGGAGCCGGAGCGAGGTCGTCCCGACCGGAATGATCCGCCCGCCTTTGGCCTTGGCTTCCTTCAGCCGGTCGACCACATCGGCCGGCACCTCGCCCCATTCCGAATGCATCCTGTGCTCGGCCGTGTCTTCCGCTTTCACCGGCAGGAAGGTGCCGGCACCGACATGGAGCGTGATGAATTCTTCTTTTATTCCAATCTCTTGCAGCGTCTTCATCAGACCGGACGTGAAGTGCAGCCCCGCTGTCGGCGCGGCCACCGCGCCTTCTTCCTCGGCATAGATGGTCTGATAGTCGGCGCGGTCCTGATCGTCGCGCTCGCGTTTGCCGGCGATATAGGGCGGCAAGGGCATATCGCCCAAAGCAGCGATCGCTTCATCGAGAATGGGCCCGTGGAAGTCGAAAGCGAGCGTGATCTCGCCGCCTTCGCCCTTTTCCTCGACCGTAGCGTCAAGCACGCCCAGGAGGCAGACACGGCCCTCGGCGCCGAAGCGGATCTTATCCCCGACCGCCAGCCGCTTGCCGGGCTTGGCGAAGGCCTTCCAGCGCGAGCCGTCCAAGCGCTGATGGAGAAGCGCCTCGATCCGGGGTGTCGCTTCGCCACGCCCGATCCGGTTGCCGGTCAAGGCCGCGGGGATCACTTTGGTCTTGTTGAAGACGAGGACGTCGCCCGGACGCAGCAGCGAGGGCAGCTCGTGGAAAATACGGTCATCGAGCCTGTCGGGCCGCACGACCAGCAGCTTTGCGGCGTCGCGCGGGTTGACCGGGCGGAGCGCGATGCGCTCGTCCGGCAGCTCGAAATCAAAATCGGAAACGCGCATGGGAGACTACTCTCCCAAGCAGGTTACCGGCCAGGCGCCCAAGCCGACAATATGCAGAGTGCCGGAGAATATGCCTTCCGTGCCCTCCTCATGCGCATAGCTCACGCGCAGCTTGGCGATGATCGCCTCGGCATTGCCGTCGGTGACATCGATCTTCATGCCCTCGTCGTCTGAGAAGGACTGCGCGACGAGGACGGGGGTGACGCCGGTTTCAGCCGCCGTCGACCACTTCTTGCCTTTCGACTCCATGCTGAGGCTCAGGGGCCTGAGGCCTGGAGTCGTGCCGACCAGAAAGCTCATGGACGTATCGTAGTCAGGCGCGCTGCAAGTGATGTTGTCGGTGGCGAGAACCTCGCCCGCCGAAACCGTCAGCAGCATCGCGCCCAGGATCGCCCCCCGCTTTCCGATCGGCATGATGATCAGGCCTTGGCGTCAGCCGCGACCTGCATCTTCACGATGCGGTCCGGATCACGCACCGGCTCGCCGCGCTTCAGCGCGTCGACATGCTCCATGCCGGACGTGACCTTGCCCCACACCGTATATTGCTTGTCGAGGAAGGTGGCGTCGCCGAAGCAGATGAAGAACTGGCTGTTGGCCGAATCCGGATTGGACGAGCGCGCCATCGAGCAGATGCCGCGCACATGCGGCTCCTTCGAGAACTCGGCCTTGAGATTGGGCTTCTTCGAACCGCCCATGCCGGTGCCCGACGGATCGCCGCCTTGCGCCATGAAGCCTTCGATGACGCGATGGAACACCACGTTATCGTAAAAGCCCTCACGCGCCAGTTCCTTGATGCGCGCCACGTGATTGGGCGCGAGGTCGGGTCTGAGTTCGATGGTCACCCGGCCCTTGGCGAGGTCCATGTAGATCGTGTTTTCGAGATCGCTAGCCATCACTTTACATCCTTCATGACTCTGACAGTTACCATTTTATCGGGTTCCGACGGCGGCTCGCCCTTGGCGATCTTGTCGACGCACGGCATGCCCTGCGCCACTTCGCCGAATACCGTGTACTGGCCGTCGAGGAAGCCGCCATCGGCGAGCATGATGAAGAACTGGCTGTTGGCCGAGTTCGGGTCGGAGGTGCGCGCCATACCGACGACGCCGCGGGCGAAATGCGTGTTGGTGAATTCGGCTTTGAGATTGGGCTCGTTCGAGCCGCCGGTGCCATCGCCATTCTGGCCGTCGCCGGTCTGCGCCATGAAGCCGTCGATCACGCGGTGGAAGGGCACGCCGTCATAATATTTGGCGCGCGCCAGCTTCTTGATCTGCGCCACGTGATTGGGCGCGAGATCGGGCCTGAGCTTGACGGTGATCGTGCACTTATCGGTGGTCTTGATCGCCAGCGTATTCTCGGGGTCGAGCTCCTGCGCCGCCAGCGGCAGACTGCTCAGCGCCACGGCGGCGATCAGGCCGGCAAGGCCCAGTTTGAATTTCATGCGGGTCTCCTTGGGGTTGAATGACGCGGGTTTTCCCCTTCAGGCGGGCTTTTTGAGGGCAGCCTTTACGGCAGCCAGCGCTTCCTTGGGGATGAACAAAGTGACGTCGCCGCCCATTGCGGCGATCTGCTTGACGAGGGACGATGCGATCATCCGTGTCGCCGGGCTGGCGGCGAGAAAAACCGTTTCGATATCGGGTGCCATCGAGCCGTTCATCTGCCCCATCTGGACCTCATAATCGAAGTCGCTGGCGTCGCGCAGCCCGCGGATGATGAGGCCCGCCTGGGCCCGCCTCGCCGCATCGACGGCGAGATCGTCGAAGGTCTCGACCGCGATCTTGATGCCGGTATGCTCGGCGATCGGCGCCGTCACGGTCTGGAGCAATTTGATGCGCGTTTCCGCATCGATCAGCGCCTTCTTGCCGTGATGCGTGCCGACCCCTAGAACGAGCTTGTCCACAAGCCTCGCCGATCTCGCAATGATATCGAGATGGCCGTAGGTAACGGGGTCGAAACTGCCGGGATAAAAGCCAGTGCGCGCCATGGCGGAAGCCATAGCCCGATAAGGCTCCTGCCGCAACCTGTCAGCAGGCGGCAGTATGATCCGCCCATTCAGAGGGAGTAACCATAATGGCCAACGACAATCCGTCCATCATTTCGCATGTTTCACTGGGCACCAACCAGTTCGACAAGGCCAGGGCCTTCTACTTGAAGGCGCTCGCCCCGCTTGGCTGCAAGATCATCATGGAGCATCCCGGAGTCGCCGCCTTCGGCAAGCAATTCCCGGAATTCTGGGTCGGCGAGCCGCATGACGGCAAGAAGGCCGAGATCGGCAATGGAACACATGTCAGCTTCGCGGCCGGCTCCAAGGCCGAGGTCGACGCCTTCCACAAGGCGGCGGTCGCCGCCGGCGGCAGCGACGACGGCAAGCCGGGACCGCGTGAGGAATATGGCGAGCCCTATTACGGCGCCTTCATCCGCGACCTCGACGGCCACAAGATCGAGGCCACCTTCTGGGACGAAGAACTCGCCAAGAAGCTGGGAATGGGTTGATCAGATCTCCCTCCCCCGCATCCGCGACGCGCGGGAGGGAGATTTAATTCATTCCGGGACGTGGCGCACCGCGCCTTTGGCGGCGCTGGTCGCCATCGAGGCATAGGCCCGAAGTGCGGTCGAAACCTTGCGGTTGCGCTTCTCTTCCGGCTTCCACACGGCGCCGTCGCGCGCGGTCTTTTCGGCGCGGCGCCGGGCGATTTCCGCCTCGTCGACCGCCAGATGAAGCTTGCGCTTCGGGATGTCGATCTCGATGCGGTCGCCGCTGCGGACGAGGCCCATCAGCCCGCCTTCCGCCGCTTCGGGCGAAGCATGACCGATCGACAAGCCGGATGTGCCGCCTGAGAAACGCCCGTCGGTGATGAGCGCGCAGGCTTTGCCGAGGCCCTTCGATTTGAGATAGCTCGTCGGGTACAGCATTTCCTGCATGCCGGGACCGCCGCGCGGTCCTTCATAGCGGATGACGACGACATCGCCCACTTTCACCTTGCCAGTGAGAATGCCGCTCACCGCCGAATCCTGGCTTTCGAACACGACGGCGGGTCCTGAGAAGACCAGAATCGATTCATCGACGCCGGCCGTCTTCACGATGGCGCCGAGCTCGGCAAGATTGCCGTAGAGCACCGCGAGGCCGCCATCCTTGGAGAAGGCATGCTCGGCCGAACGGATCACGCCCTTCTCGCGGTCGACATCGAGCGTGTCATAGCGGCGCTCTTGGCTGAAAGCGACTTGCGTCGGCACGCCGCCGGGCGCGGCGCGGAAGAAGTCGCTGACCTTGGCGCTTTTGGTTCGCACGACGTCCCACTGGTCGAGGGCCGCGCCCAAGCTTTCCGAATGGACGGTGGGCACCGACGTATCGATGAGCCCGCCGCGGTCAAGCTCGCCCAGGATCGCCATGATGCCGCCGGCGCGATGCACGTCTTCCATATGAACATCGGACTTCGACGGCGCCACCTTGCACAGCACCGGCACACGGCGTGACAGCCGGTCGATATCGGCCATGCCGAAATCGAGATTGGCCTCATGCGCGGCGGCGAGGAGATGCAGCACGGTATTGGTCGACCCGCCCATGGCGATGTCGAGCGTCATGGCATTCTCGAAGGCGGCGAAGGTCGCGATCGAGCGCGGCAGGATGCTGGCATCGTCCTGCTCGTAATAGCGCCGCGCCAGGTCGACGATGAGATGGCCCGCCTCGACGAAAAGCCGGCGGCGGTCGGCATGGGTGGCGAGCGTCGAGCCATTGCCGGGCAACGACAGGCCGAGCGCTTCGGTGAGGCAGTTCATCGAATTGGCGGTGAACATGCCGGAGCACGAGCCGCAGGTCGGGCACGCCGAGCGCTCGATGACCTTCATGTCCTCCTCGGAGACCTTGTCGTCGACGGCCGCCACCATGGCGTCGACCAGATCGAGGGCGACCTCCTTGCCCTTGAGGACCACCTTGCCGGCTTCCATCGGCCCGCCCGAGACGAAGACGACCGGGATATTGAGGCGCATGGCGGCCATCAGCATGCCGGGGGTGATCTTGTCGCAATTGGAGATGCAGACCATCGCGTCGGCGCAATGGGCATTGACCATATATTCGACCGAGTCGGCGATGAGATCGCGCGACGGCAGCGAATAGAGCATGCCGTCATGGCCCATGGCGATGCCGTCATCGACGGCGATGGTGTTGAATTCCTTGGCGACACCGCCGGCCGC
Source organism: Taklimakanibacter albus (assembly GCF_016595235.1). Taxonomy (GTDB): domain Bacteria; phylum Pseudomonadota; class Alphaproteobacteria; order Rhizobiales; family Aestuariivirgaceae; genus Taklimakanibacter; species Taklimakanibacter albus. Next base: position 1,313,999 of record NZ_JAENHL010000006.1, read on the forward strand.
TTCGATCTCGCGCGCTACCAGCTGGCCCAGATCCTTCAGATGCACATGGCCCGGCACGAACTGGGTGAAGGAATTGACGACCGCGATGATCGGCTTGCCGAAATCGCTGTCCTTCATGCCGGTGGCGCGCCAGAGGCCGCGCGCGCCGGCCATGTTGCGGCCATGGGTGGTGGTACGGGAACGATAGCTGGGCATGGGTTTCTCGGTCTTTTCCTAAGCCTTTCAGGAGGATGCCTTCGTGCGCGCGCAGGGGAACCCTGTCAACCTTTCAGATGACATGGCTCGAATGCACCCGCGGGACGGAATTCAGCGGCCGCGCAAGGCGAGCCACAGCCCGCCGCCGATCAGGCAGAGGCCGCTCGACACCTCGACGAAACGCACCCGCTTCTGCGACAGCCAGGACCCGGCATTGCCGGCGGCGAAGGCATAGAGGCTGTCGAAGACGGTAGCGATGACCATGAAGCTCAGGCCCAAGAGGACCAACTGGTTCGGATAGTCGCCGTCTTTAGAGATGAATTGCGGGATGAGCGCCCCGAAAACGAGCAGCACTTTTGGATTGGAGAGGATGACGACGAAACCCTGGAAGAAGAAACCGCCCCGGGGCGCCGTGGCGGCCGCGGCCGTCAACTGCCCCTTTGAACGTATGAGCTTGATGCCGAGCCAGATCAGATAGGCGGCGCCCGCGATGCGCAGAACGTCGAACCACACACCCATATAGGTGATGGCGGAAGCGAGGCCGGCAATGGCGATGGCCATCCAGACCAGGAGGCCCGCCTGGGTGCCGGCCACATTGAGCAGACCGGCGCGGGTGCCGTGCTTGAGGCTGTTGGCGATGATGATGGTGACGGTCGGTCCCGGCACGATGACGATGGCGATCGCGGCGATACAGAAGGCGATATAGGCTTCGAGTGTCATGGGTCCCTCTCTGAACAGGTCGCTCAGCAAGCCATAGCGGCGCCGGCGCTTGCAAGAGGATTCTGGACAGCAGACGACGATTTCTCGTAAGGAATTGGGACTGCCCGGTGCCCTTGCGGGAGAATCGGAAACACGGTGCAAGCCCGTGGCGTGCCCAACGCTGTAAGGAGGATTTTTCCAGCTACTTCAGCATCTTATACTGAAGTGCAAAGCCACTGGTTCAACCGGGAAGGCGCTGGAGAAAGATGAATCCGAGCCAGAAGACCGGCCAGGCAGGACGGCTCCCGTTTGGACAGGCGGGTGGCAGCGATGCAACGCGAGGGGAAAAGCGATGCAGGCCGAGACCATTACGCCGACAACCACCGATTTCGACGCGGCAGCGCGTGACGCCGTATATCGTGCGATATTCAACCGTCGCGATATACGCGGCCAGTTCCTGCCCCGGCCGGTTCCCGATGAGATCCTGGCGCGTCTCCTCACCGCCGCCCATCACGCGCCCTCGGTCGGCTATATGCAGCCCTGGAATTTCATCCTCATCCGTGATGCGGAACGCAAAGCCCGGATCCGCGATCTCGTCTGCCGGGCGAGCGCCGAGGAAGTCCGCCATATCGAGGACGCACGCCAGGTTCTCTACCGCTCGCTGAAGCTCGACGGCATCATCGAGGCGCCGGTCAATCTCTGCATCACCTGCGACCGCAGCCGCACCGCCGACGCCCCGCTTGGGCGCTGGCACAATCCCGAGATGGATCTCTACAGCACCGTCTGCGCGGTACAGAATCTCTGGCTCGCGGCGCGCGCCGAAGGCATCGGCGTCGGTTGGGTCAGCATCCTCGACAAGGACGAGTTGAAGGCTCTGCTCGGCATTCCGGCGCAGATAACGCCGGTCGCCTATCTCTGTCTTGGCTATGTCTCGGATTTCGCCAACAAGCCGGAGCTCGAAAACAAAGGCTGGCGCAAGCGCCTGGCGCTCGACGAGCTCGTGTTCAGTGAAAGCTGGGCCGGCAATGGCGAAGCCCCTCTCAAGACATTGATCAAATCCGCTTGAACACCGCGAAGGTGAAATTCTGGGTCGTGCCGAAGGGAGTCGCATGGGTTTCGACTTCTTGAGTCTCGAGCACGAAATCCCTTCCCAGCCGCGCCGCCAGAGTCTCGGCGCTATAGCGCTGCACCGGCAGCCCGCTGCATTTCTCGGGGCCTGAAAGCGCAAAGGTCGAGATCACGATATGCGATCCAGGCCGGGTGCCGGCTTTGAGCGCGGCGATATAGGCGTCCTGGGCGGCTTCCTCGGTCAGAAAGTGGAACACGGCGCGGTCATGCCAGATGTCCCACTGCCGTTCAGGCGTCCAGCGCGTGATATCGGCGACGATCCACGCGACTTTGCCCGCCTCGACGCCGAGCCGTTCCCTCGAACGGCCGAGCGCCACGTCGGAAATGTCGAGCACGGTGAGATCATCATAAGTCTCGGCCAAAAGCCGGTCGGCCAGACGCGAGGCGCCGCCGCCGATATCGATGACCGAGCCCGTCCCCGCTTTGCGGATCAAGGCGAGCGAACGCTCCGGCACGTCCTGATACCAGCTGACGGCCGTATCGGATTTGACGGTGTAGGTATGATCCCAATGGTCGCGGCGGTCCGTCATTATTATCTGGGCCAGGCGAGCCACAGCGCGGCGATCACCAGAAGCCCGCCGCTGAGGCGATCGAGCCAGACGAGGCGTTCGCCGGTGAGGAAATTGCGCGCCTGGGCGGCCGAGATCGCCAGCACGGCGCCGAAGACGGCGCTCACCGCCACGAAGGTGACGCCGAGGATCGACAGCTGCGGTGCCGCCGGCCGGTTCGGGTCGACGAAGGGCGGCAGGAAGGCGGCGAGAAAGAGGATGACTTCCGGATTGGCGACGGCGACCAGAAAACCGTCGCGGAACAGCCGCCCCGTCGGCTGCGGTCCGGCGAGACCGGCCCTGCCGGCGAACCACAGGCGCGTGAACCCCAGATAAAGAAGAAAGGCGGCGCCGCCGAGCCTGATCCAGTCGAACCAGGTCTTCATCGCCTCGGCGATCCAGGCGAGGCCGAAGGCGACGAGCGAGATCAGCAGCACGAAGCCGATGACATTGCCGGCGACTGTGACGAGCCCGCCGCGCACGCCCTGCCCGATGCTGTTGGCGACGATCACCGACATCGCCGGCCCGGGCTTGGCGAACAGCAAGGCGCTGGCGGCGAGAAAGGCAAAGAAGAGATCGAGCGGCATGGCGGCCTTATCCCAGGTTGCTCAGCCCGACGCAATCATCTCGGCGATCCGCACCGTATCGGCGCCGAGCTCGCGGTTGTCGTCGAACGGCGTGACGCGGCTGCGCACCGCTCTATAGGCCTCGGCCGTGCCGCGGCCGAGCTCGGCCGTCACGCCGCGGATTTCCGCCGCATAGGCTGACGCGATGAGCTCCATGGCGATGAGGTGCCGCAGCCGGTCGACGATCTGGCTGGTTTTCGCGACGACGCCCGGCGCCATCGACGCCTGGTCCTCGATCCAGTCGGAAACGGCGATCGGCGTCAGTGAAATGGGGTTGGCGAGAAAGCGGACTTCCGCCTCGAGCGCCGAAATGGGCTTCTGCAGAATGGCGAGGCCGATGCGGTTCTGGCCCTCGGCGGCGAGAAAGCGCGGCAGATCCGCCACCACCGGCGACATGAGCTTGATCGTCCGGTTGGCGATGCCCGCCGCGGCATGGGCAAGCGCCTGTCCGAGCCGCTCCCAGGCGAGGACGAAGGCGGTCATGTCGAAATTGCCATGCGACACGATCCGGTCTTCTGAGGCCAGCACCACAGGGTTGTCGCCGGAGCTGGCGAGCTCGATCTCGGTCGCGGCGCGCGCCTCGTCGATCGCGTGGCGCAGCGCCCCCCAGACCTGCGGCACGCAGCGATAGCTGAGCGGATCCTGGATGCGCCGGGCCGCGCCTTCCGTGAACAGCGTGCTCCCCGCCAGCAGGTCGCGCAATTGCGCGGCGACCTCCCTTTGTCCGAAGGCCGGGCGCGCCGCCATCGCGCTCTCATCGAGCGCGCTGACATTGCCGCGAAAGGCTTCCAGGTTCAGCGCATAGGCTTTCAGCGACCAGAGGAAGGCCCGCTCGATATCTTCGAGCGCCAGGCAGGCTTGCGCGACTGACAGGCTGTTGGCGACGATGAGGGCATGGCCGTCCTTGGCATGGATCTCGAGCGGCGGCAGGTCGGCGCGCTTCAGCGCTTCCACCGCCGGCAGGGTCTCGCCCGCATATTCCGCCTGACCCTGGCCGATGAGGCCGAGTGTCATATGTGCCAAGGGCGAAAGATCGGCGGCACCCAGCGAGCCCAGCGACGGCACCACCGGGTGCAGGCCGGCATTGAGTGCCGCAACGAGCCCTTCAAAGACCCCAGGCGAAATGCCGGTGCCACCCGCCGCCATGCCGGCGATCCTGACCGCCATCATGGCGCGCACCGCCTCGCCGGGCAGCGGCGGCCCGAAGCCGACGGCATGGCCGAAGGCGATCCTGCGCTGATAGGTGATCAGATCCTCTTCGCCGAGCGGCGTATCGACCGCGGCGCCGAGCGCCGTGGTCAGCCCATAGACCTTGCGCCCTTCGGCGGCGTGGCGCTCCACCACCGCGCGGCTCGCCTGGATCCGCGCATGAATTTCCGGAGAGACTTCGACGCGCGCCCGGCGCCGCGCAATGGCCGCAATGTCGTCCGTCCCGAGCGGCGTCGCGGTCAGGCGGATGGGCATCGTTGTCATGGAGATCCTTGAGGAGACGGTGTGCGCGGGAAAGAATCCCGCGCCCGGGGCATGGAGTCAATTCCGATCACGATGCCGGCAGCACGAGAACCGCATCCGGCACCCAGCCGGTTTCACCCGCCGTCGTGGTGACCCAGCAGAAGCCGCTTTCGGCGTAATGCAGCATCACGATCTCGCCCGCCGTGACGGTCAGCTCGATGGCGTCAAAATCCCGGATCAGCCGGAGCTTGTCGCCGTGCGGCGCAAGCCAGTTGCCCGGCGCCCAGCCTTCCTGGCCCGCGTCATTGCGGCACCAGGTCCAGCCGAAGAGATCGGTCTCTCGGGAATAGTCGGGAACGAGAAGGTCACCCGCTTTGCCCTTCACCGGATCGGCATAGGGGCGCCGGTATTCCTGCGCCACCTTCGCCGTGAGGCCATCGGGAAAGACGTAGAGCAATCTTACTCCTCGCCGCCGTTCTCCTCGTCCTCGCTGATGCGCTCGACCGAGACGACATGTTCGTCTTCGGCCGTATCGAGCACGATCACGCCTTGCGTCGACCGTCCCGCCTTGCGGATGTCATGGACCGGGCAACGGATGAGCTGGCCGCCATCGGTGACCAGCATGATCTGGTCCTCGTCCTCGACCGGGAAGGAGGCCACCAGCGGGCCGTTGCGGTCATTGACCGCCATGGCGGTGATGCCTTTGCCGCCGCGCCCGGTGATGCGGTATTCGTAGCTCGAGGTACGCTTGCCGTAGCCGTTGGAGGAGACGGTGAGGATGATCTGCTCCGCCGCCCCCATCTCGGCATAACGCTCCTGGCCCAGCATGGCGTCCTGCGCCTGCGTCGTCTCTTCCTCGGCCGCGCCATTGCCGTTCTCTTCGACCTCTTCGCCCGAGACCGCGCGCGCCATCTTGAGATAGGCCAGACGCTCGTCGGCCGAGGCTTCCACATGGCGCAACAGCGCCATCGAGATCACATGATCGTCGCCCTCGAGGCGGATGCCGCGCACGCCGGTCGAATCGCGCCCCTTGAAGATGCGGACATCCTCGACGGCGAAGCGGATGCACTGGCCATGCGCCGTGGTGAGGAGCACGTCGTCGGCGACCGTGCAGATATCGACGCCGGCGATCTGGTCGCCCGGCTCGAGCTTCATGGCGATCTTGCCGTTGCGGTTGATGCTTTCGAAATCCGACAGCTCGTTGCGCCGGACATTGCCGGAGCGGGTGGCGAACATGAGCTGCAGCGAACCCCAGCTCGCTTCGTCCTCGGGCATCGGCATGACCGTGGTGATGCGCTCATCCTGCGCCAAGGGCAGCAGGTTGATGAGCGCCTTGCCGCGGGCTTGCGGGTTGCCGACGGGCAGCCGCCACACTTTCATGCGGTAGACCATGCCGGCGGACGAGAAGAACAGAATGGGGGTGTGGGTATTGGCGATGAAGAGCTTGGTGACGAAATCTTCCTCGCGCGTCTGCATGCCGGCCCTGCCCTTGCCGCCGCGCCGTTGCGCGCGATAGGCCGACAGCGGCACGCGTTTGACATAGCCGGTGTGGCTCACCGTCACCACCATGTCTTCACGCTGGATGAGATCCTCGTCCTCGACTTCGCCTTCATTGTCGACGATCTGGGTGCGGCGCGGCGTCGCGAACTCGGTCTTGATGAGGGTGAGCTCGTCCTTGATGATGCTGAAGACGCGCGCGCGGGATCTGAGAATATCCAGATAGTCGGAGATTTCCTTGGCGAGCTTCTCGAGCTCTTCGGCGATCTCCTCGCGGCCCAGCGCGGTGAGGCGCTGCAGGCGCAGATCGAGAATGGCGCGCGCCTGCTCTTCCGACAGCTTGTAGGTATCGTCGGCGCCGAGCTTGTGGCGCGGATCGGCGATGAGCGCGATGAGCGGCGCCATGTCCTTGGCGGGCCAGGCTTTCGCCATCAAGGCCTCGCGCGCCTCGGCGGCGTCCTTGGAGCGGCGGATGAGCGCGATCACCTCGTCGATATTGGCGACGGCGATGGCGAGGCCGACTAAGATATGGGCCCGGTCGCGCGCCTTGTTGAGGAGGAACTTCGTCCGCCTGGTGACGACCTCCTCGCGGAAGCCGACAAAGGCCTGGATCAGGTCCTTGACGTTGAGAAGCTCAGGGCGCCCGCCGATGAGCGCGATATTGTTGACGCCGAAGGTCGTCTGCAAGGGCGAGAAGCGGTAGAGCTGGTTCAGCACCACATCGGCCATCGCCTCGCGCTTGAGCTCGACCACCACGCGCATGCCGTGCCGGTCGCTTTCGTCGCGGATGTCGGAGATGCCCTCGATCTTCTTCTCCCGCACCAGCTCGGCGATCTTCTCGATCATCGTCGCCTTGTTCACCTGATAGGGAATCTCGTGAATGATGAGCGCCTCGCGCTCCTTGCGCAGTTCCTCGGTGGTGACCTTGCCGCGCATGACGACCGAGCCGCGCCCCGTATGCATCGCCGACCTGATGCCGGCGCGCCCCAGGATGATCGCACCCGTGGGGAAATCAGGGCCTGGGATGATGTTCATCAATTCTTCGATGGTGATGCCGGGATTGTCGATCGTGGCGATGGTGCCGTCGATCACTTCGCCCAGATTATGCGGCGCCATGTTGGTCGCCATGCCGACCGCGATGCCGCCCGCGCCATTGACGAGCAGATTGGGATACTTCGCCGGCAGGACCGTCGGCTCGTGGAACTCGTTGGAATAGTTGGCGACGAAATTGACCGTGTCCTTGTCGAGATCATCGAGCAACGGAATGGCCGACTTGGCGAGACGGGCCTCGGTATAACGTTCGGCCGCCGGCGGGTCGCCGTCGACCGAGCCGAAATTGCCCTGCCCGTCGATGAGCGGCAGACGCAGTGAGAACTCCTGCGCCAGGCGCACCAGCGCGTCATAGATCGCGAGATTGCCATGCGGATGGTATTTACCCATCACGTCGCCGGTGACGCGCGCCGACTTCTTATGCGCCTTGTCGGGCGTGAAGCCGTTCTCGTACATCGTGTAGAGAATGCGCCGGTGCACCGGCTTGAGTCCGTCGCGCACATCGGGCAAAGCGCGCGACACGATCACGCTCATCGCGTAATCGAGATAACTCTTCTTCATCTCCTCTTCGATGGAGATGGGCGCGATTTCACCCGGATTGCCGGAGGAATTCGGATCGTTCTTGTCGTCTTTGTCGGCCACTTGAATCCTGACGGAATTACGCTCTTCATGAACCGTCGATAAGGCCTGGGAGGCCTCGTTTCTGGAAACGATTCGAGCGGCGGAACATAATAGCCGCCAAGGCCAGCCGGAAGCAATGCCAAGCGCATGAAAAACCGGCTAAAAACGCCGATTTTATGGGCCTGAATCAGGCCCTGATATCAAGGCCTTGCGCGGCGCTATCCCGGGCTGCGGAAAGCCCTCCCGACGGCAGCGAATAGCGCCAGGTCATGAGCCGAATCCGCGAGCGTGGTTTTGGGCGGCGTGCCGTTGACGACGCAGTCATGAAAGGCGTCGAGCTCGATCCGGAACGGGTCCTCATAGACGGGCCCGAAGGTCCGCGTCTCGGTCTCCTGATCGCTCGATGAGGTGATGTCCAGACGCGACGGCAGGCTGCGGATATAGGGCGTGTCGTAATTGAGCCGGAATTGCTGCCGGTCCGTCAGGATGTCGATGCCGGCATCGAAACGCGCCACATTGTGGATCAGCGCCTCATAGACCGCGGTGAAATGGCCGTAATCGAACAGCACCGAGACGGCCTCGCCGCGATGCTGGCGGGCCGCGGCGACGGCCTTCGGCATGCCGAGCAGCTCGCGCATGGCCGAGAAACTGTGCGAGGACAGCCCGGTCAGCACCTGATAGGCGCGCAGTTCCTCACGCGAGGCGCCCTCGCCCATGACGGAACGCAAGAGCCTTTCGGTCTCCGCCCGCCCCTCCGCGATGATCTCCTGCGGCACATCCTTGGGACAGAAGACATTGCGGGTCTGTCGGATGAAGAACGGCCCCTCGCAGATGATGTCGCGCACCCGTGCATGCTGAACCTCGCCAACCGCCGGCATCAGCCTCTTCAGCTCGAGGAAGGGCCTGGAGAAGCGCCGCATATAGCCGACGAAGATGGTCTTGCCGTAGCGTTCCGCCGGCCCGACGAGCGGCGTCAGCTCGTCCGCCGTGAGGCAGACGGGCTTCTCGATGAAGATGTGCTTGTCCGCCGCCATGGACTGGGCGAGCAGCCGGCCATGGATGTGATCGGGGGTGAGGATGAATACCGCATCGACCGCTTTGTCGGCGAGAAGGTCCTCGGGCCTCAGATATCGGCGCGACACGCCATAGCGCTGCCCCACATGCTCGACCAGCGACGGCGCCACATCCATCACCGCCTCGATGCGGTAGCGCGGATCATCGGCAAGCAGCGGCAGATGCATGAGCTGGGCGACTTCGCCGAGGCCGATCAGGCCCACCCGGATGGTCATTCTGGTCTCCAAAATGCTTAAGGACGTTTCAGGATTTCATGCTACATGACACGTCCAAGTGATTTACTCAACTGAGTGGATTTAGGTATTGACGTGAAGCTGCGCGCAAGCGGACTGGGCAAGAACAACGCTTATACGAAACGGCTCAACCGGCAGACGGTCCTGGGCCTCTTGCGCCGCGACCCGGCGCAGAGCCGGGCCGAGTTGGCGCGTGTGACTCGGCTCAGCCCGCAATCGGTCTCCAATATCATCGGCGATCTCGAACAGGCGGGGCTCATCGAGCCCGCCGGCAAGGTCTACGGCGGCAAGGGCCAGCCGGCGACCAATTACCGGATCGTCGCCGAGCGCGGTTACGGCATCGGTCTGCATCTGGACCGCGACTTCGTTCGCGCCACGTTGATCGACTTTGCTTTTGAGCCGAAAGCGCGCCTGCGCAGCACGCTCACCACCAGCTCGGCGAAAGGCGTGCAGGCAGCCCTCGGCCGCCTCATCGACAAGCTCATTACCAAGGCCGGCATATCGCCTGATCTCGTCTGGGGCATCGGCATCGCCTCGCCGAGCTTGCGCGACGAGCGGGTCATCGACACGGAGAGCCTCGAAGGCTCGTTGTGGAGCGCGCTTCACAGCTATGAGATCGACCGCCGCTTGGCCCACGACAAGGGCCTGCCCGTCATCGTCGAGAATGACGCCAATGCCGGCGCGCTCGCCGAAGCGACCTTCGGCAAGGCGCAAGGCTTGCGTGACTTCTGCTATCTCTTCCTCGCCCATGGCTTCGGCGCCGGCATCGTGCATGACGGCGCCCTCTTCCAGGCCAATGCCGGCGAGATCGGCCGGCTCCAGATCGTCCATGAGGGCAAGACCGTTCTCTTGGAATCCATCGTTTCCATCGAGCATCTGCTCGACCGCCTGGGCGCGTCCGGAAGTGCGCGCGATCGTGAAGCGGGTTTCGCCGGCCTCGTCGAAGCGCGCCGGAAGGAAACCGAAAAATGGATCGCGCAGTCGGCGCCGCATCTGCGCTGGCTCGTCGGCACGCTCGAGAACATCCTCGACCCGGAGACCATCATCCTCGGAAGCGACCTGCCCGAATGGGTGCTGGACCGCCTGATCGAGCTGGCCGAGCCCTTGCCCCATAATATCGCTCTGCGCAGCACCCGCACCGCGCCGCGCCTGCAGAAAGGCCTGCTCGACCGCGATATGATCGGCCTCGGTGCCGCCACCATGCCGCTTCTTGCCACCATCGAGGCGGATCCGGCCTCCAGGTGGAAGATCAGCGGCACCGTGTTCGATGTCTTTCATGGGCTCGATGATTAACCCTTGATCGCCCCGGCGGTAAGCCCGCTGACGATCCGTCGTTGGAAGAACAGCACCAAAGCGAGGAGCGGCAAGGTCACCACGATCGATGCCGCCATCACCGGCCCGAACGGATATTCATAGCGGCTGTTGCCTGAAATGAGTCCGATGGCGACCGGCACAGTGCGGTTCTCATCGCTCAGGATGAAGGTCAAGGCGAACAGGAACTCGTTCCAGGCCAGAATGAAGGCGAGAAGCCCGGTGCTGGCGAGCGCCGGCCCCATCAGCGGCAGGAGGACGCGGGTGAGGATGCGCCAATGCGAGCAGCCATCCATGATCGCCGCCTCTTCCAGTTCGCGCGGGAACTCGCGCATGAAGCTGGTCAGCACCCAGACGGTGAAGGGCACGGTGAAGATCAGATAGGCCAGGATCAGCGACCCGATGCGGTTATAGAGGCCGAACCAGCGCACCAGCTCGAACATGCCCGACATCACCGCGATCTGCGGGAAGATCGACACCACCAGGATGGCCATCAGCATCAGCTTTTTGCCGCCGAAGGTGAGCCGTCCCAACGCATAAGCCGCGGCGACCGCAACGGCGAGCGAGATGAGGGTGGTCGATCCGGCGACGATCAGCGAATTGACGATACTGCCCGTGAAGACCGGGTCCTGCAGCAGCGCCATGTAATGGGTGAGATCGAAGCTCGGCACCAGGCTGGTGCTGAACAAGGCCGAGCCTGAGCGCAAGGATGAGACAATCGCCCAATAATAGGGAAACAGCGTGTAGACGAGCACCAGCAGCAGGAGGACGAAGAGTCCGAAACCCCGCGCCCGTCTCTGCCAGCGATAGCGTGCGGATGAACGGCGGGCGGCGATGGTCATGCTCACCTCCCTGCCGTCGTGGAACGGTCGAGCCGCAAGGCGCCGATGATCAGGACGGCGACCAGCGCGATCACGAAGAACACCCAGGTCGAGGCGGCCGAGCCAAGCCCCGTCTCCTGGAAGGAAATGAGCTGGTTGCGGGCATAGATCGAGATCGTCATGGTGCGCTCGTTGTTGCCGGCGAGAATGTAGCTCAGATCGAACATGCGCATCGCATCGAGCGCCCGGAACAGCACCGCGACGCCGATCGCCGGGCGCAGCATGGGCAAGGTGATCGACCAGAAGCGTTTCCACGAGGGCACGCCGTCGACGAGCGCCGCCTCGTGTATCTCCTCGGGGATGGTCTGCAGCCCGGCGAGGATCAAGAGCACCATGAAGGGCGTGGTGATCCAGACATCGATGAAAATCACGACGCCGAGGACCAGGGACGGAGTCGCCGTCCAGGCGATGCCATGCTCGACCAGCCCCAGGCCGATCAGCAGATTGTTGATGATGCCGAACTGGTCATGCAGCATCCATTCCCAGATCTTGGCCGACACCACCACCGGGATTGACCATGGAATGAGAATCGCGGCGCGCAAGGCTCCCCTGCCCGGCAGCGCCTGGTTGAGCAGCAACGCGATGCCGAGCCCGAGCAGCGTTTCGAGCACCACCGAGACGATGGTGAAGAGAACCGTATTGCCGACCGCGCGCCACCATTGCGCGTCCCGCGCGATCTCGGTGAAATTCAGCCAGCCGATGAAGTCGTAGATAGACGGATCGTCGAGCGTCGCATTGGTGAAGGAGAAATAGAACGTCCGCGCCAGCGGCCAGAAGGCGACGAGCAGCAAGGCGATGAGCGCCGGCGCCAGGAAGATCCAGGCGGCGAACACCTCCTTGCGCTGCAAGGACCCGCTGGCCGGCTTGGGCGTCATGCGACGGCGCGCCCGTCCGTGCCGAAGCGATAAAGCGCCTCCTCGGCCCAGCCAAGCCCGACCATGGCGCCACGCTCGCGATCGGGATGGGCGGCGAGCCTCACCGTCCAGGTGATGTCGCGCGCGATTTCGACATAGGCGAGATGCTCATGGCCCAGATCCTCGAGGCGCAGGAGCGTGCCGCTGACATGCGCCTCTTCCGCCGGCACCAGCCTGATCGCCTCCGGCCGCACCCCCAGCGTCGTGGCGCCGCGGGCTTTCTCGCCCAGAAGCGCTCCGGCGACGAAATTCATACGCGGCGAACCGATGAACCCGGCGACAAACTGGTTGGCCGGCTGGCGATAGAGCTCCTGTGGCGTGCCGATCTGCTCGATGCGGCCTTCATTCAGCACCACGATGCGATCGGCGAGCGTCATCGCCTCGATCTGGTCATGCGTGACATAGACCATCGTGGTGCCGAGCTCTTCATGGAGCCTGGCGATCTCGACGCGCATTTCGGCGCGCAGATCGGTGTCGAGATTGGACAGCGGCTCGTCGAACAGGAAGACCTTGGGCTGGCGCACCAGCGCGCGCCCGATGGCGACGCGCTGGCGTTGCCCGCCGGACAGCTGGCGCGGATAGCGCCCCAGCAGATGGTCGATCTTGAGCATGCGGGCAATGTCGGTGACCTTGGCCTTGATCTCGGGCTTTCCAAGGCCCGAAGTCTCGAGCGCGAAGCCGATATTGCGGGCGATCGTCATATGCGGATAAAGCGCATAGGACTGGAAGACGATGGCGATGCCACGTTTCGACGCCGGCACCTCCGTCATGTCTTCATCGGCAATGCTGATATCACCAGAGCTTACCGGCACGAGGCCGGCGATGAGGCGCAGCAAGGTGGACTTGCCGCAGCCCGACGGCCCGACGAAGACGACGAATTCACCATCGGCAATGGCGAGGTCGACGGCGCGGATGATGTCGACCGCGCCATAGCTCTTGGACACCTGATTGAGGCTGACCGAAGCCATGGGTCACTCCCTCCCCTTGCGCGGACCGGCATAAAGTGCTGCCGCCCCGATGATGCCGGCTGTGGCGTTGAGCGCGCTCGGCAGGATCGGCAGGTCGCGGCAATCCGCGGCCCAGATATAGGCCGGCACCTTGGCCCTGAGCATATCGAAGAAACGCGGCGCCGTGCCGAGGCCACCGCCGATCACCACGCCATGGGGATCGATCATATTGATGATCTGCCCGATATAGCTGGCGAGCGCTGTTGTCGCCTCATCGAGGAGCGCCGTCCCTTCCGGCCCAGCCCGCTCTTCGACCATGTCGCGCGCCGTGGCCTCACGTCCGGTCCGCAGCTGATAGACGCGGCTCATGCCCAGGCCCGACGCGAAGCTTTCCAGATTGAACACCATCTTCCGGCCACTGGCGGCGTCATAGGAGACGAGATCGCCGGACGCGAAATGGATGGCGAACCCATGGGCGCCACGCCGGATCACACCATCCTCACAGACCGCACAGCTCAAGCCCGTGCCGATCGAGACGAAGACGAAGCTCGGCAAGCGTAAGCCATGGCCGTAATGGAGTTCGGCCAAGGTCGCGAGCCGCACATCGCTGTCGACCGTCACCGGATGAAACCGGGCGAGGTCTTTGGTCAGGTCGCGCTTGCGCCACGGGGTGATCCAGTCGCTCGCCGGCACGCCGTCGAGCCGCACCAGCTCGGGCAGCCCGATGCCGATGCCGAGTGGAACGACATGGGCGGCTTTGGCGGCCTCCTGCATGCGCTCCGCCACCCCGGCGATGGTGGCGAGCATGGTCTCGGCGCTCTCGCCGCGCGGTGTCGGCATTTCCGCCTGTATGATGAGCCGACCAGCCGTCAGATCGACCAGCCCGGCGGCGATCTTGGTGCCGCCGATATCGATGCCGATGGCGGTGCGCATCACGCCCGCGCCGCCGCTTCATCGGCGAGGATGACGCCACCCCGGCAGATCGAGACGACGCTCGCCGGCCAATCGGGATCATAGTCTTCTGCCTTGCTGAGACGGTCGAAAGCCAGCCGCTTGCCCTCGCCCCAGACGATCATCACCCCCTGCTTCGAGTGGCGCGCGATCGTATCGATGCCGACGGTGACGCCGAAACGCGGCACCTCGTCGAGCGAGCGGAAATCCGGAAAGGTCTTCATATTGTCGCGCCGCGTCTCTTCGGCGAGCGGCACGATGCGCGACCGGCTCTCGCGCGCGCTGCCTTGCGGATTGAAGGCGACATGGCCGTCGCTGGCGCCCGAGGCGAGGATGAACAGATCGATGCCGCCCGCCGCTTCGATCCTTGCGTCATAGGCGGCGGGATCGCGCGGATCGGGGAACCAGATCTGCGCTGCCGGAATACGGAAAGGCGCCGGCAGGCCCGCATTCAGCACGCCGGCAATATCGTCGCGCGCGAAGCGGCGGCAGGAAAAGTGACTTTCGATCGGCACATGATCGAGGCCGGACGGCGTCTCGACCAGATAGTCGTCCATCATCACGATGACGACGTGGCTCATATCCTGCGGTGCCGTGGCGAGCGCCGCGCCCATCGCGTCATAGACGGGTTTGGGCGAACGGCCGCCCGGACAGCCGAGCAGGAAGGACCGCCCGGCAGTTTTGGCTTGCGCGACCTCATTAAGAAGACGCGCGGCGAAGTGACGGCCGAGCGTTTCGGGATCGGCGTAGATCTTGGGCGTGATGAGGCTCATCGGGCGAGTAGGTCCTGAAGATAAATGAGATTGCGGGCGGCGAGCGCTTCGGGCGTCTCGGTCGCATTGTCGCTCGGATCCTGCTCGACGATGCAGGGGCCCTCATAGGCCTTCTCTTTGAGCAGTGCGATCACCGCCGCAATATCGACGGCGCCATCGGGAAGCGGGCACATGACACCTTGGGCGAAGGACTCATTGGGGCCGAGCTCGCCTTTGAGCACCCGGGCGCGCATAGCGGGATCGACATTCTTCAGATGCATATACCCGATGCGATCCCAGACTTTGCGCATATAGGCGACAGCATCCTGGTCCCAGAAGGCATGATGGCCAGTGTCGAAGCACAGATCGACCTCGGTGTCCTGGAGCAGCCGGTCGATCTGCGCCTCACGCTCGACACAGGTGCCGACATGCGGATGAAAGGTGAGCCTGACGCCATAGGTCTCGGTCACATACCGTAAGGAGTCGCGGACATGGCCGATCATCACGCGCCAGCCGGCTTGATCGACCACGCCGGGCTGGCCCGGCGGATACCATTCGCTTTCATCCATCAACGCCAGATGCGGCGCATCGAGCCTGGACAGCAGGCTGCCGAGCCGGTCGAGCGCCGTCCGGAGCACCGGCCACGAGCCAGGCTCGGCCAGCACATGGACATGGGCGGCGCCGGCGAGCGTCAGCGCGCGGCTCGCCAGCGCGTCGGCGAGCGCGGCCGGATCGTCAGGCAGAAAGCCCAGGGGCCCGAGCTCTGTCGCCCGGTACCCGGCGCGCGCCACCGCATCGAGATACTCCTCAGCGGTGAGGCGATTGCCGGTGGGATAGAAGACGCCCCAGGAACAGGGCGCGTTGCCGATCAGCATAGGTTCAGTCACTTTCCATAAGAAGGATGGCCGGCCGCGGGAGGAATGCGGCCGGCCATCGGCGGCTTATGTCTTACCACTTGCCGCGTTGTTTGATCTTGTCGAGATCGGCGGCGAGTGTCTTCAGGGCTTCCGCCGCCTCCGCCTCGCCCGCCAGCACGCCATGCACCGCCTTATAGAAAGCCTGCGAAACACGGTTGTAGCTCGAGCCGGTTACTGCTGACGGCCGCGCCACGCTTTCGGCGAAGGCGGTCTGCGCGTCCTTCAGGAACGGCAGCGCCTTCAGCACCTCGGCATCGTCATAGAGCGCGGAGATGGTCGGGTTATAGGCGCCGGCGATGGCGCGGCGCTTCTGCTCGTCGAGCCCCGACATGAAGCGGATGAGGCTCACCGCCGCTTCCTTGTTCTTGGTGTATTTCGAGACACCGAGATGGGCGGTGCCCATGCAGCCGCTCGACTTGGCGCCTTGCGCGCCGACAGGAAGCGACGCGACGCCGACCTTCCCGACCAGCGGCTGGTCCTTGCCTTGCGAGGTGCCCCACACATAGGCCCAGTTGCGCAGGAACACTGCATTGCCGGCCTCGAAGGCACCGCGCGAGGATTCCTCGTCATAATTCAGGACGCCTTGCGGGCTGATATTATTCACCCAGCCTTTGGCGAGAGTGAGCGCCTCGGCCGCCTTGGCATTGTCGATGGTGATATTGCCCTTCTCGTCGATGATGGTGCCGCCGCCGAAGCTGCCGACCCATTCGATCGCATCGCAAGTGAGGCCTTCATAGGATTTGCCCTGCCACACATAGCCCCACATGTCCTTATTGCCGGCGGCGCGTTCACCGTCCTGCACGGCCTTGGCCGTCTCGGTGAGCTCGGCCCAGGTCTTCGGCACCGGCTTGCCGTATTTTTCCAGCAGGTCCTTGCGATAGAACATCAGCCCCGTATCGGTGTACCAGGGCAGCGCCACGAACTTGCCTTCGACCGTGCCGGCCGCGACGGTCGAGGCGAAATGCGCTGCGATATCTTCCTTCGGCAGCTCGGCATTGAGGTCGAGCAGATGGTTCTGCAACAGGCCGATCCACACCACATCGAGGAGGAGCACATCGGCATCGGCCGACTGCGCCGACAGCAGTTGCTGATAGAGCGGCAGCGCCTCGTCCCAGGCGGCCGGCATCTTGTTGATCTTGACCTCGTTGCCCGAGCTCTTGGCCCAGGCCTCGGCGCCCTGCTTGCACAATTCATATTCGGCACCCGATGACGAGCAGAACAGCGACACCGTGGCGGCCGAGGCCTGACCGGCCCAGAGCAACATGCCGGCAACCGCCGCCGCACCCAGAAAATGCTTCATGAAACCCTCCCTATCCCGGCTTCCAGCACCGGGTGACGCGACTATAAATCCACTTACTGGATTTACCAAGTTATAATTCCAGATAGTGGATTTATGCGGTGAACGGCTTGCCCGCCTCCCACCGCCATGCGACGTTGGGTCAATCAGCCCCTTTTGAGTCTCCCGAATGGCCGAAGCGAAGAGCACCCGACCTCAGGCCGCATCGCCGGCAAGGATTCTCGTCACCGTCCACGGCATCCGCACTTTCGGGCAATGGCAGGACCGCCTGAGAAATCTCACCCTTCAGGCCAATCCGGGCATCCTGGTGGAGAATTACGGCTACGGCTATTTCAGCGTCATCGCTTTCGTCATCCCCCTCTTCCGCTGGCTGGCGGTGCGGTCCTTCAGGAACAATCTCAAGGTGCTGATGAAGTCGCATGAAGGGGCCAGCTTCACCTTCGTGGCCCATTCCTTCGGTACCCATCTCGTCGCTCATGCATTACGCAGCATGAAACCGGACGAGCGGCCGGATGTCGAGCTCATCATCCTGTCCGGCAGCGTCCTCAGATCGGCTTTCGACTGGGCATCCTTGATGAACCCGGCGCCGGGCAAGCCCGGCATCCGGCGCGTCATCAATGACTGCGGTCTGAATGATTCAGTCCTGATCCTGAGCCAGGCCGGCGTCCTGTTCACCGGCATGGCGGGCCGTGTCGGCTTCTACGGCTTCACCGGCGCCGACCTGGTCAACCGCTTCTTCCCCGGCGGCCATAGCCATTATTTCATGCCACCGGGCGATGATCCCGACGCCTTCATGAAGCGCTACTGGGTGCCGGTCGTGGCGGCCGGAGAGGCGGCTCTGCCCGGCCTGGAAATCCCGGTCGCCGGCACGCTTAAGGGAATCCAATATGCGCTCTACCGGGTCGCCGATCCGATCAAGCTCGCGCTATACGGTCTGCTGGCCTTCATCCTGGTCAACTACGCCTATCTCCAGCCCCGCGCCGAGGCGCGCCTCGAGCAGGCGCGGCGCGAATATCTGGCGGCCGCCGCGCAGACGGTATCGGACCGCACTTTGCCCGATGCCTTCAGCACCCTGTCGTCGATCTTCCAGCGCGGCCTTCTGAGCTCCGGCAACGACCGTGACAGAGCTTTGACCTTGGCGCGTTTTTCGCTCCAGCGTCTGGTGCCGGCAAGCACCGCGCTCGACGGCATCACCGAAGGCAGTCTCTTCGGCTGGGGCGACTTCAGCTATCTCAAGGCCGGCAGCCCTCTGCGGATCGCGATCGAAAATCCGCTCGCCGCCATTGGCGATGACGCCACGCACAAGCTCGTCGCGCTCGACCGCAACTCGTCCATCATGGTCCTCGATGCGCAAACCGGCCGTATCCTGCAGCAGTATCGCGCCGACCCGGAAGGCGATGTCAATTCGCCGGTTCTGTTCCAACGGCTCAAGGACGCGCCGGGCCGTTATCTCGTGACATTCGGGACTGAAGCTGCGAACCAGGATGAAGACAATGCATGGGTCTTCAGCCTCGACCTCGCGACAGACACCGTGTCTCTTGCCAAACCCGGCCTTACGCCGACCGAAGACTGTGCCGGCTTCGTCGACCTGGTCAATCTCGATCCCGATGATGACGACAGGACACTGTCGCAAGAGGAACAGCAGCAAATCGACGCGGAAAAGGAACGCCGCCGGCGGGTCGAGAAGAAATGCCTCATTTCCGTTTCACCCGACCAGGCGGCCGTGCGTTTTCTCGCCTTTCCCCGCGCCCGGTCGGAGGCCCTTCTGTGGACGAGTGAAGCGCGTCCCGCCGCCACTGCGGACGACAGCCTGACCTGCCCGTCGATCCGCCCGAACTTTGCTTTTACCTTGCGCACCGACATCGACCGCCTCGACTTCTCAGGCCTCCCGTCCGCCGAAGGCGAAGTGAGCGCCGATGAGGCGAAGCGCGCCTTTATCGACCAGAACGACTTTGGCTGTTTCATCGATTTCGTCGGCGCCGGCGGCCGCCACTTCATCGCGACCATGGTGGTTTCCGGGCAATGGAATTTCAGCTGGCTGCTCTGCGCGCTGAAGGATGATGTCGCCGCCGAGAAATGCCGCTTCGCCGGTCTGAATTGGGACTCTCATTCGAACTTCATTCTCTCGGCGGACAAGGCGCGTCTCGCCATTGCGGCGCGCGGCATGCTGGACATGCCCGCCTGGCTCGAAATGGATTTGAACAGCATGACCGTGCGCTATCCGGATGTCTGGGCCAACAGCCGGACGATCGCCATGGCCTATTCCGGCGAGGCCCTGATGACCGTCTCGCCGGCGCGCGGGGTGGCCGGTGGCGTCGAGGTCTGGGCTTATGGAACCGACGCGACTCCCACGCTGCAGGCCCGGCGTATTTTTGTCGCGCCGGAAGGTCTGGGCCTGGACGAGGAGCAGATGCGGTCCACCGTCGAAAAAACCGCATTGTTCGACTCCGATGGTGCGATCGTGCTGGCGACGCCCTTTCAGCAGTTGTCGGCGCTCACCCTGCAAGACATCTCATCATTGCCTGGGTGGCTCAGAACAGCGCTGACCTGGCTGCGATGGCAGGCCAAAGGCGAAAGCCTCATCGCCTCGTCCTGGAATGTTTCCGAGACCGGTCTTGATCCGAAGGGAACGGTGACCTTCGCCATATCTCCCCAACGCAGTATCCTGGCGATCGCCAGCGGCACGTCATTGCGCCTGTTTCAAACCTCGGATGGGCGCTTCCTGTCCAACTCCATCGATCTCGCCACCCTGCCCGGTTGCGCAGGCCCGATCGAAGCTCTCGCCGTAGCCGATGATCTTTCCGTCACCGCCACCATGGCGGGCTGCATCGCGCATCGCGCATCGCCGCCGGGCATCGGCGAAACAGAATCCGTACTCGCCAATCCTGAGGATTTTCTCGGTGGCGGAACACCCGTCGACCGGCGCCTCCCGGGCGAGCGGCCTCTGCCCAAATAACTCCTCGATTTCACGCGACGAAGGATTTCCATGTTTCCCCGCTTTGAGCACCGATCCACAAAGCTTTCCGCCGCAAGTCTGGGCGCTCTGCTTCTCCTGTCTTCGCCATCGCCTCTCCTGGCCGAGACGCAAGACGCGCCACCGGCGCAGATCACTTTTGCCTGGCCGATCGGCGGCCTCGCCGAGCTCGGCTTCGGCCAGCCCGACGGCGCTGGCGGCAGGCTGCAAGGTATACTTTTTGGTGTGAGGAAGGATTTCACTCTTCGTGCCGCTGCGGATGGTACGGCACTGTATGCGGGGCCGTTTCGCAGCTACGGTTCTCTTCTCATTCTCGACCATGGCTGTGGATTGAACAGCATTCTCGCCGGCGCGCAGCAGCTGTCGGTGACGATCGGGCAAAAGGTCCGCCGCGGCGAGCCGGTCGGCAGCGCGGCTACGTCGACTCAAAATGAAGTGAAGATCTATTTCGAGCTGCGTCGGAACGGCATCGCCATTGCCCCCTATCTCGTGATGCCGCCACAGGGCGCCACCACGCCGCGCACCGTACGGTGCACCGGCGTGAAGACCGACGAGGCGCCCGTCGATCCACAAACCGATCAGCCGGCAGCCGAAACGGCGCCGGCCCCGCCCGAACCCGCTTCCGCGCCATCCGCCGGCAAGATCGTCTGGACGGGTAAGTGGCCCTGGCCAGCCCGGGGCGAAATTCTCCGGGCCTTCAAGGTCGACGGCAATGACGGCATCAACATCGCGGTGCCCGAAGGCACCAATGTCAAGGCGGTTGAGAACGGCATCGTCATCTATGCCGGTGACGGCCTGAAGGACTTCGGGAACACGGTGCTCGTGCGTCACGAGGGCGGATTGGTGACAGTCTACGGTCACCTGAGCGAGCTCAAGAAGAAGCGCGGCGAGAATGTCCGGCGTGGCGACGTGATCGGCAAGTCCGGAAAGACCGGCGTGGCGCGCGAGCCTCAGCTGCATTTCGAGGTGCGGAAAAAGTCAGCGCCCGTCGATCCGGCGGAGTATTTGCGGGCGCCGTGATGCGGTTCAGTCGGGGCAGCTTCTGGCGACGATCTCGATCTTGAACTGACGCGGTCCGACACGTTGCCCGTTGTCGGGCATATCGACGATGGCGACGTCGACATGGCAAGGACCGGCCGTCACCCGATAACGATCGGTCTTGAGACTCTCGATGCGGTCGATGGGCTGGCTGACATTGAACGCATCGACGACCGCCGGATCATCGAGGATCGCCTGAAGCTCGGCGATGCGCTGATAGTTCGGCGCCAAGGCGGCCTGTGCGAGCGAGACAGTCGAAAGAACCAGTGCGCCGGCACACAGGAACCGCTTCAGCCGCATGGTCTCCCCCCGTTACACTTTCTTGGAACAACAGCTTCCCAAGCTGTGGCCCGGGGCGGTTCAGTTCCCGCCCCGGCCATTTTCGTCAATCGGGCAACCCGCCTCAGAACGGCACTTCGTCGTCGAGATCGCGGGCGAAATTCTGCTGCGGGCGGGCACCGCCGCCGCTGCGCGGACGTTCCATCGGGCTCGACTGGCCAAAGCTGTCGCCGTTGCCACCGCCGAAACCGGCGCTGTCGCCGCCACCGCTGCGCCCATCGAGCATGGTGAGCTCGCCGCGATATTGCTGCAGCACCACCTCGGTCGAGTATTTCTCGACGCCGTCCTTGTCGGTATATTTGCGCGTCTGCAACTGGCCCTCGAGATAGACCTTGGCGCCCTTCTTCAGATACTGCTCGGCGACCTTCGCCAGATTCTCGTTGAAGATGACGACGCGGTGCCACTCGGTGCGCTCCTTGCGCTCGCCCGACTGCTTGTCCTTCCAGTTCTCCGAGGTGGCGATCGAGAGATTGACGATCGGGCGGCCGTCCTGCGTATGACGCACCTCCGGATCCTTGCCGAGATTCCCCACCAGAATGACTTTGTTCACCGATCCGGCCATATCCGCTTCTCCTTGCTTTCCGGGCACCACGCGTGGTCGCGCCACATTCATAAACATCGATCAGGGATGGTGATCTACCAAAGCTCACCTGCGATCCACTGTGGATCGTATGTTATCCCCGGGTAATATGTTCTCTTTATGTTCCAGAATCAAGCGCTATAAGGGCTGTCCCGTCGAAATAGGAGATTTAAATGCTGAAGCAGATCGAGACCGATGCCGCCCCCAAGCCCTTCTCCAATTATGCCCAGGCGATCGAAGTGGCGCCGGGCGCCCGCCATCTGTTCGTCGCCGGCCAGGTCGGTGCCGATCCGGCGACCGGCAATATCCCTGAAAGCGCGGAAGAGCAGCACCGCCTCGCCTGGGCCAATGTGCTGGGCATATTGAAGGCGGCCGGCATGGACCATCGCGCCATCGTCGATGCGCGGGTCTTCATCACCGATCGCTCACAGATCGGACTTTACCGGCAGGTGCGGGACGAGATTCTGAAGGGTCACAAAGCGGCGGCGACCTTGCTGGTGGTCGCGGGCCTGGCCGATCCCAGGCTGGTCGTCGAGGTTACCGTCATAGCAGCGGCCCCGGTCTGAGATCGACAGGAGCCGCATCAAGGGTCAGGAGAACTTAGCCGCGGACGAAGGGCTTGAACAGAGAGAAGCTCTTCGGCTCGGCGCCGTTCTTCGCAGTTGCAACATTGGCCGGATGCTTCTGATCCTGCATCATGGCCGCGTTGTAAACATTTGAATAAGCTTCGAAAATCCAGTTCATGATCAATCTCCTTTTTTTTGTTTTAGGCAATCTCGGTATGGGTGGAAGATAGTCAATTCGCGCTTGCACCACAAACGGCATTATCCTACGCTACCTGTAAGGAAAACTCACAGGACAGCCCATGGCCCGGCGTCTGCCATCGCTTAACGCCCTGCGCGCCTTCGAGGCCGCCGCCCGGCATGAAAGCTTCACCAATGCCGCCGTGGAGCTGTTCGTGACCCATGCGGCGGTGAGCCGGCATATCCGTGAATTGGAGGAATGGCTGGGCACCGACCTCTTCAACCGCACCGGCCGGGGCGTCGAGCTGACCGATGCCGGCCGCCGCTACGGCGCCCGTCTCACCCCCCTCTTCGACAATATGGCGGAAGCGACAATCGAGGCCGCGGCACAGGGCAAGGTGCGCAGCCTCAATGTCTCGGTCGAGCCCTCGATCGCATCCCGCTGGCTGGTGCCGCGCCTCGGCCGCTTCAACGAGCTTCATCCCGATATCGAGCTCAACATCGATCCCGAGAACCGCCTGGTCGATTTCCGCTCCGACAAGGCCGATCTCGGCATCCGCTACGGTCTCGGCCGCTGGCCCGATGTCGAGATCCAGAAGCTCATCTCGGATGTCGAGATCTTCCCGGTCTGCAGCCCGCGCCTCCTCAAAGGCCCGCTCAGCCCCGGCGATCTCGCCGACTACAATCTCTTGCATGAGAGCCGTAAGCAATATTGGACCGACTGGCTCCATGCCGCCGGCATCAAGGGCGTCGAGGACTGGCGCGGCACCGTCTTCCAGGGCCATCTCGCCATCGAGGCGGCGGAAGCGGGCCAGGGCTTCGCGCTCGGCGACATGATCCTGTGCACCGACGCCATGGCGGCGGGCCGGCTGGTGCGCCCCTTCGCTCTCGACATCAAAGATCATGGCGGCTACTTCATCGTACGCGCCAAAGGGTCTAAGGAATCAGCCCCGGCGCGCGCCTTCCGCGAGTGGCTGCAGGCCGAAATGGCCGAAACCCAGCGGAAGTTCGCGAGCATCAAGAGCGCGTCCACGAAGAAATAGGCCACCCTATGCCCAGAAAGAAATATGACTGCCTGAAGTGCCCCGGCTATTGCTGCTCCTATCCGGTCGTCGAGGTGAAGGACCGCGATGCCGCGCGCATCGCCAAACATTTCGACCTCCCCTTGAAGGACGCCGAGAAGAAATACTTCAAGTCCGCTTACGGCTATAAGCGCGTGATGCGGCGCAAGAAGGACAAATTCTTCGGCCGCATCTGCCAGTTCTTCGACACCGAGGCCCGCCGCTGCACCATCTATGAAGCCCGTCCCTGGGCCTGCCGTGATTATCCCGGCAAGGATAATTGCGGCTACTGGGACTTCCTCGCCTTCGAGCGCAACGCCCAGGAAGACGACACCTACGTGTCGACGACGTTCCACAACGAAAGATGACGGCTGCCGTCAATTTCGTAAGGCTGGACGGGCTTTCGGCGGAGGAACGCCGCCGGTGCCTTGCCCGCACCGAAAGCGACCTCAGGCCCTATCTCGAGAAAGTGGCGCCGATCATCGACGCGGTGGCCGCCGAAGGCGATGAGGCGGTGGCCCGCTTCACCCGCCAGTTCGACAAGGCGCCGGTCGCCGCCGACGATCTCGCGGCAACGCCCGACGATTTCGTCCGTGCACGGAAATCTCTCAAGCCCGACATCACCGAAGCCATCGCCTTCGCCGCCCATAACATCACGAAGTTCCATCAGCGGCAGAAGCCTGAGGAGATGTGGCTTACCGAGATCGCGCCCGGCGCCTTTGCCGGCGACCGCATCGGCCCCATCGCCTCGGTGGCCTGTTATGTGCCGCGCGGCAAGGGCTCGTTTCCGAGCTCCGTCATGATGACCTGCATCCCGGCCAAGGTGGCGGGCGTCGACAAGATCGCCATCGTCACCCCGCCCGGCCCCGACGGCTCGATCGATGCCGCCACGCTGGTCGCCGCCGAAGCGGCGGGCGTATCGCAAGTCTTCAAATGCGGCGGCGCCCAGGCCGTCGCCGCCGTCGCCTATGGCACACGGACGATCCCCCGTTGCGCCAAGATCGTCGGACCGGGCAGTCCCTGGGTGGTCGCCGCCAAGCGCCTGGTCGCCGATCGCATCGACACCGGCACGCCGGCGGGTCCGAGCGAAAGCATCATCTTCGCCGACGAAACGGTGGATGGCCGCCTCGCCGCCCTCGATCTTCTCATCGAAGCCGAGCATGGCGCTGATTCATCCGCCTGGCTCGTCACCCATGTGCCGGCGGTGGCGGAAGCCGCGCGCGCCGTATTGCCCGAGCTCCTGAAAGAGATGAGCCTTGAGCGCGCCGGCTTTGCCGAGGCCGTGCTGAAGGGACCGCAAGGCGGCATCCTCCTCTGCCCCGATGCGGAAAGCGCCATCGCCTTCGTCAACGACTACGCGCCCGAGCATCTGCAGATTCTCAGCCTCGATCCCAAGGCCTGGCTGGCGTCCTTCAAGAATGCCGGCGAGATCCTGCTCGGCGAATACACGCCCTCGACGCTCGGCAATTTCGTGCTCGGTCCCAATCACGTCCTGCCGACCGGCGGCTGGGCCAGGACAGCCTCGCCGCTTTCGGTTTTCGACTTCATGAAACGCACCTCGATCGGCCATGTGACACGCGAGGGTTATGACGCGCTCGCTCGCCAGGCCCGTGTCATCGCGAATTACGAGGGCTTCGACGCCCACGCCAATGCGGTGTCCGATTTACGCACAAAATTCCTCAGGGTAAAATAAAGCCGATCAGTCGTCGACCCGAGTGTGACTTGCGCGCCACAGCGCCCAATAATAATTACGCGTGGCCATCTGCCGAGATTGACCTCCCGGAACAAATCCGACATTTCTCCGATCAACGCCATTCGGGGACACTGTCATGTTCAAGAGATTCTTCCTTACAACGTCGGTTCTGATCTCGACGGTGACATTCGCGCAGGCCGCTGATGTCGAGCCGGTCGCGGCGTTCGACTGGACCGGATTCTATATCGGCGCGCATGCCGGTTATGGCGATCCCTCGTTAGACGGCGTCTTCGATAGCGGCGAAAGCGACGACGAAGAGCGCTCATTCGCTGACGACATCAATGCCGACGGGATTCTCGGCGGCCTCCAGGCCGGCTACAACTACCAGATCGACAACATCGTCCTGGGCATCGAAGCGGATATCAGCTTCACGGATTTCTCCGGTGACACCGAGGATGAAGATGCGGGCGAACGGGATGGCATCAAGGCCGATATCGATTTCCTCGCTTCCTTGCGCGCCCGTGCCGGCTTCGCCGTCGATAACGTCCTCCTCTATGCGACGGGTGGTGTTGCTTACGCCGACGGCGAATTCGAGTTCAAGAACAGCGGCGACGATGCCGGCTCGATCGACATCGACGACTTCGGTTATGTCGTCGGCGGCGGCATTGAATGGGCCGCGACCGAGCAGACGAGCCTGCGGCTGGAAGGCCTCTATTACGGCTTCGGCAAGGAAAGAGATCTGGACGATATCGATGACGGCGATGAAGACGACTTCATCGAGCTCAAAGATGTCGCAGTGGTCCGCGCCGGCGTAAACTGGCGTTTCTAGAGCCTGAATTTCTCAGGAACTGGTGCCGAGACTGGCGAGCTCAGCGGCGCGATTGCGCCAGGCGAGGAGCGACAGGCCCGTCTCGGCGCGAAAATGGCGGGTGAGGCTGCGCCGGCTCATGCCGGCGATGTGCGCCCAGTCGTCCAGTCCGCGGCGCTCGCCTTTCGTCACGATGGCATTGCAGAGACGAACGAGACGGGCATCGCGCGGCATCGGCAGGGCGAGCTCCGCGTCGTCGGCGCGAGTCATCTCATCGACGATCAGCGCGGCGAGATGGCCGCCGCGCCCTTTCTCGTCATAGTCGGCCAGCTCCCCCGCCAGCGCTTCGATTGCCGCGGCCAGTAAGACCGACGTGATGATGACCTTGCAGTGAGTAGGCAGCACTGCCGCGGCAGCGGGCTCGACATAGGCGCTCCTCATCGCCACCGCGCCGCGCATGCCGATATCGTGATCGAGACCCGGCGGGATCCACAGCGCGTGGCCGCGCGGCACATACCAGGCGCCGCGCTCGGTCGTCGCCACCATCAGCCCCTGCGACGCGGTGAGAATCTGGCCACGGGCATGATGATGCCACCCGGTGCTCTCGCCATCCGCATAGAGCTGGGCATGGATGGTGACCAGGCGTGTGCCCTGCTCGAAATCATCCATGAGTTTGGCCCGATATCCCCTGTATTTGGCCCCACGCATTATATCGGGCCAGTTAGGTTGCGCAATATTGTCCCGCAACCGGACCACCATGACCGACGCCCGCCGCACCATCCTGTTCGTCAATGCCGCGCATGCGCTCACCCACTATGTGATCCTGATCTTCCCGACCGCCGTGATCGCCATCAGCCTCGAATGGCAGCTCGGTTATGGCGAGCTGGTTCCCCTCGCCACGGGCTGCCTCGTTGCCCATGGGCTGCTCTCCTTGCCCGCCGGCTGGCTGGTCAATGTCGTGGGCCCGGAGCGGCTTCTGGCGGCCTTCTTCGCCCTCACCGGACTGGCCTGCTTCCTGGTCGCCGCGGCGGGGTCATGGCTCATGCTCGGCTTCGCATTATTGCTCCTCGGTGCCGCCGGAGCGATCTATCATCCGGTCGGGCTCACCCTCCTCACCTCGGTATCCACCCGGCTTGGACGTGACCTTTCCATCAACGGTGTCTGCGGCAATATCGGTGCGGCGGTGGCGGCTGCCGGAACCGCGCTCCTCACCTCGCTCCTTGGCTGGCGCTGGGCCTTCATCGCTCCCGGCCTCGCCGCTCTGCTTCTCGCCGCTCTCTTCGCTGCCACGAGCCGCGCCCGGCCGGCCGCCGGGACGGTCCAAAAGCCGGCCAGTTCTTCGCAGAGCCTCCCGGTCCATAATGTCACTCTCGCCATCTGCACCATTATGCTGGCCTTCCTCGTTGGTGGTGTGACCTACAACATCGTCACCGTCGCCTTGCCCAAGATCGTCGATGAGCGTTACGCCGGCGCATTGCCGCTCATCGGCACCGGCGCGCTCGCAACCCTCATTCTCGTCTGCGGCGCGCTCATGCAGCTTGCCGCCGGGCGCCTCATCGACAGGCTGTCGCTGGCTTCCCTGTTCGTCATTCTCTCCGGCCTTCAGATGACCGGTCTTGCTCTGGCCTGGCTGGCCGATGGTCATTGGATGCTGATCGGCCTCGCTTTGACCATGGCCGCGATCTACGGCCAGGTGATCGTCGACGACGCCTTCGTGGCGCGTTATGTGCCGGAGCGCTTGCGGGGGCGTGCTTATGGCGTCAGCTATTTCCTCGGCTCCGCCGTCAGCGCGGCGGCCATTCCCATGATGGGGGTGCTCTACGGGCAAGGCGCAGGCTTCACGCCGGTCCTCGCCCTCACCGCGGCCTGTGGCGTGGCGCTGTTCGCTTGCGCGTTGGGCTTCCGCTATGCGGTGAGATGATGTTGCAATTTTGCCTCAAAAAATCGAAACCCCGCCGCGCTCATAGGCGCCGGCGGGGCACTCGATCATTCGAGATTTTCTTCGAAGTCCATTCCGGTAGTTATACCGGTAATTTTCGAGGCTCTGGAATTGCCCAGCTAAGGCACTCCGCCCTCGCATGAGGTTTTCAAGTGTGATGTGAGCGGCCTGATCAGCGTCGATTAGTGCTGCAGCGCGCTGTCAGAACCGTGACTGCGAGACCTGCCGCAGTCGAAGAAGGTGACCCGGTGGATTCATGCCTCCCTCCTTAGAGTTTCTGTCATCAATCTCACGACCGATGATGATTTTTATCTTGGTCCTCTCCCCCGCGATGTCAAGTCAAAAGGGCCGCCATGCGTGTCACGATTTGCGATAGGCGCGGCTGGAAACCGAGATCGAATTCTTGGCCGGATCGCGCGCATTGGCGAACACGTAACCTTGACCTTGATGGAGAGCGCTGAACACCAGCCCTTTCTTTGCGCAGTCGGCGCAAAATGCTTCGACATCCTCGACATCGAAAACCAGCTTGACCTGGGACTGGCCGACTTTCTGCGCCCGTCCGGCCTGATGGATCATCAGGCGGGCGCCGCCATCGGCCGCGACAAGTTCCACGATCCGGTCGCCGTCTTCCTTGCGCGCCTTGAATCCGAAGAATTTTTCATAGAACGCTACGGTTTGTTCCATGTCCATTGCGTAGAGAATGATCCGGTTCAGGGGCATCTGGATTGTTCCTTCTGGTATCCACGTCGAGTACGCCTCGCTCCAGGCGCCTTGGACACCATTTCTTCCCCTGTGGACAGCGGAATTTCGACCCTTGTGCATAGCGGTCAAGCTGCTGACATGTTCTGGCGCTTGAAGGGGGCAGCATGCCGTCTTCGGGTGCTCATCGAGCTTGCCCGCGTTCTCTATTTGGTCTAGTCAAAGCGCCCATGGCCGAACACAAGAAAACTCTCTCTATTCAGGGTGCGCGCGAGCACAATCTGAAGAATGTCTCGATCGAGCTGCCGCGCGACAAGCTCATCGTCTTCACCGGGCTGTCGGGCTCGGGCAAGTCCTCGCTCGCTTTCGACACGATCTATGCCGAGGGCCAGCGCCGCTATGTCGAAAGCCTGTCGGCCTATGCCCGCCAGTTCCTCGAGATGATGCAGAAGCCGGATGTCGACCAGATCGACGGCCTGTCGCCCGCCATCTCGATCGAGCAGAAGACGACCAGCCGCAATCCGCGCTCGACGGTGGGCACCGTCACCGAGATCTATGATTATATGCGGCTCCTCTTCGCCCGGGTCGGTGTCGCTTATTCGCCCGCGACCGGCCTTCCCATCGAAAGCCAGACCGTCACCCAGATGGTCGACCGGGTGCTGGAGCTTCCCGAAGGCACCCGCCTCTATCTGCTGGCCCCCATCGTGCGCGGCCGCAAGGGCGAATACCGCAAGGAGATGGCCGATCTCCAGAAGAAGGGCTTCCAGCGCGTCAAGGTCGACGGCAAGTTCTACGAGATCGACGCCGTCCCGGCCCTCGACAAGAAGTACAAGCACGACATCGACGTGGTGGTCGACCGCATCGTGGTGAAGCCCGATCTCGGCAACCGCCTCGCCGACAGTTTCGAGACGGCGCTCAAGCTCGCCGAAGGCCTTGCCATCGCCGAATATACCGACAAGCCCTTGCCGCCGTCGCGCACCACCGAGGAGAGCGCCAACAAGTCGAAGAACGAGACGCATGAGCGCATTCTCTTCTCGGAGAAATTCGCCTGCCCCGTCTCGGGCTTCACCATCGAGGAGATCGAGCCGCGCCTCTTCTCCTTCAACAACCCTTTTGGCGCCTGTCCCAAATGCGACGGGCTCGGCACGGAGCTCCGCTTCGAGCCCGAACTCGTGGTGCCCGACGCCACCCTATCGCTGCGCGATGGCGCCATATTGCCCTGGGCCAAGACCGGCAACACCTCGCCCTATTACACCCAGACTCTCGAGGCGCTGGCCAAGCACTACAAATTTTCGATGAGCGCCGCCTGGAAGGAACTCCCCAAGAAGGCGCGCGACGCCATCCTGTTCGGCACCGGCGAGGACGAGATCACCTTCGTCTATGACGACGGCCTGCGCACCTACAAGACGAAGAAGACCTTCGAGGGCGTCATCGGCAATATCGAGCGGCGCTGGCGCGAGACGGATTCGCAGTGGATGCGCGAAGAGTTGTCGCGATTCCAGTCGGACCATCCTTGT
The DNA here is from genome assembly GCF_016595235.1 of Taklimakanibacter albus. Lineage (GTDB taxonomy): Bacteria > Pseudomonadota > Alphaproteobacteria > Rhizobiales > Aestuariivirgaceae > Taklimakanibacter > Taklimakanibacter albus. The sequence goes on from NZ_JAENHL010000006.1 coordinate 1,344,483, forward strand.
GATGCCTGCAGCGGCTATCGCCTGAAACCGCAGGCGCTCGCCGTCAAGATCGACAAGCTGCATATCGGCCAGGTCTCCGAGATGTCGATCAACGGCGCCAATGACTGGTTCGAGAAGCTCGAAGGCAAGCTCAAGCCAAAGGACCGCGAAATCGCCGCGCGCATTCTGAAGGAGATCCGCGCCCGCTTGCGCTTCCTCGTCGATGTCGGCCTCGATTATCTCAATCTGTCGCGCGTCTCGGGCTCGCTCTCGGGCGGTGAAAGCCAGCGCATCCGCCTCGCCTCGCAGATCGGCTCCGGCCTCACCGGCGTGCTCTATGTGCTGGACGAGCCCTCGATCGGCCTGCATCAGCGCGACAATGCCCGCCTGCTAGAAACCCTCATCCATCTGCGCGACATCGGCAACACCGTGATCGTCGTCGAGCATGACGAGGACGCGATCCGTCTCGCCGATTATGTCGTCGATATCGGCCCCGGCGCCGGCGTCCATGGCGGCGAGATCGTGGCGCAGGGCACGCCCGCTCAGATCATGGCCAATCCGCGCTCGCTCACCGGCCAGTATCTCGTCGGCCTGCAGCAGGTTCCGGTGCCGAGCCGCCGGCGCCAGCCGGAAAAGGGCCGCCGCATCAAGGTGACCGGGGCCCGCGCCAACAATCTCAAGAACGTCACGGCGGAAATTCCGCTCGGTGTGTTCACCTGTGTCACCGGCGTGTCGGGCGGCGGCAAATCGACCTTGCTCATCGATACGATCTACCGCGCCATCGCCCGCAAGCTGATGGGCACGCGCGAGGCGCCGCTCGAGCATGACAAGATCGAGGGTCTCGAATTCCTCGACAAGATCATCGACATCGACCAGTCGCCGATCGGCCGCACGCCGCGTTCGAACCCGGCGACCTATACCGGCGCCTTCACCCCCATCCGCGACTGGTTCGCGGGGCTGCCCGAGGCCAAGGCGCGCGGCTATGAGCCGGGTCGCTTCTCCTTCAACGTGAAGGGCGGGCGCTGCGAGACCTGCCAGGGCGACGGCGTCATCAAGATCGAGATGCACTTCCTGCCCGACGTCTATGTCACCTGCGATGCCTGCCACGGCAAGCGCTACAATCGCGAGACATTGGAGATCAGGTTCAAGGACAAGTCGATCGCCGACGTGCTCGACATGACGGTCGCGGAAGGTGCGGAGTTCTTCCGCGCCGTCCCCTCGGTGCGCGACAAGATGGAGACGCTGGAGCGTGTCGGCCTGGGCTATATTCATATCGGCCAGCAGGCGACGACGCTGTCGGGCGGCGAGGCGCAGCGCGTCAAGCTCGCCAAGGAGCTGTCAAAGCGCGCCACCGGGCGCACCATCTACCTGCTCGACGAGCCGACCACCGGCCTCCACTTCCACGATGTGCGCAAGCTGCTCGAAGTGCTGCATGAGCTGGTCGACCAGGGCAATACGGTCGTCGTCATCGAGCACAATCTCGAGGTCATCAAGACCGCCGACTGGATCATCGACATGGGCCCGGAAGGCGGCGATGGCGGCGGCGAGGTTGTCTTCGCCGGCACGCCCGAGGACTGTGTGCGCGAGAAGCGTTCCTATACCGGTCAGTTCCTGAAGGACGTTCTGCGCCGCGGCCGCACGAAGGCCGAGGCGGCGGAGTAGCTCAGACGGATCCGCCCTCACCCTGAGGTGCGAGCAAAGCGAGCCTCGAAGGGCGTGGTGCCGTGTTCTCGCTCTATCCTGATGGATGCTTCGAGGGCCGCTGCGCGGCCACCTCAGCATGAGGGGATATGAAGGACTTTGGTTATCCGCCGCTCACTTCCAGATGCGGCGCCAGGCGCTTGCGCCAAAGGAAGACCAGGAACGATGCCGCGAGTCCGATCGCAGCACCCACGACCACCGGCCCCCTTATGCCGACCATGTCCCCGATATAGCCGATGAGCAGCGCGCCGGCCGATGGCGCCGCGTTGAAGACGACCGAATAGAAGGCGAAGACCCGACCGCGCACCTCGTCATCGAGGCCCGACTGGACGAGTGTCTGCGCGACGATGTTCTTTCCCGTGACGCCCACGCCGACGAGCAGCATACAGATGATCGCGATATGATGACTGGTGGTGAGCGCGAAGAGCGCTGTCGCGGTCGCGCCCAGCATGCCGAAGGCGGCCATGAGCGTCGTCAGGCCGGAATAGCTCTGGCGCCAGGACAAGAGCAGCCCGGCACCGAGCGCCCCGATGCCCATGGCCGAGATCAGCGCCGCGAAGCCGCCCGGCCCCTTGTCGAAGACGCCCCCGACGAAAGCCGGCAGCAGATCGGCCAAGGGCCTGACCGCCAGCGCGAAGATGCCGATGAGGATGAAAAGCGGCCGCATGCCGGGATGCGCGGCGACGACGGTCAGCCCCTGCCAGACGCCGCCCGGTTTCTTCGGCCGCGGCGGCGTGGTGTCCGCGCGCGACAGCCGCATCATCAGGAGTGCGATCACCACGGCGACGAAGCTCAAGCCGTTAAGGGCGAAGGCCGCGCCGATGCCGCCCCAGATGATCGCCGGCCCCGCCAGCATTGGCCCGACGACCCGCGCCACATTGGCCAGAACCGAGGTGAGCGCGATCACGGTCGGCAGATCCTCGGGTGGCGCCAATTTCGGGATCAGGGTGAGGCGCACCGGCTGCCAGAAGGCGCTGTTCAAGCCGAGCAGGAAGGTCGCAAGGACGAGGATCTCCGCGCTCACCCAGCCGAAGACTTGCAACACGGCAAGCAACAGGGCTTCGAGCGCCGCCAGCGACTGGAAGATGAGCGCCACCCGCCGGCGGTCCAACCGGTCCGCGACAAGGCCTGACACCGGCCACAACACAAGCCGCGGCAGGATCTCGGAGAGCGCCAACACACCCAGCCAGGTCGCCGATCCGGTCAGCTGCCACATGAGCCAACCCGCCGCCACTTCATGGATGCGGGTGCCGGCCAGGCTCAGCACCTGACCGGTGGCGAAGAGGCGAAAATTGCGGCTGTGAAAGGCGCGGAATGGACCTTTACGAAGATCCATCCCCACGCCTTACGCCTGGACGGAACGGCGCAGCGCGGCGGCGCTGTCAGGGACGGCGTCACTGAGGCGCCTGAACGTCTCGACCGCCCAGCCGAAGAGACCGAGCGCGATGAAGAGCTCCTTATATTCGGTGACGTCCCAGATGCGGACGAAGCGATCCCCCAGAGCAAGGAACAACCCCTGCGCGCCGGCGATCGTCACCGCCAGCAGGAGGCAGAACATCGCCTCGGCGCGCCGTCTTTCCCGCCAGGCCAGATACGCCAGACAGATCACGATGCCGAGGGTGAGATAGGTCGTCGCCTGGAAGAGGAGCGAATCCCAGCCATTGTAATTGAAGGCGGCGAGCGGCGTGCTCACCAGCACCACGGCGCGGCTCGGCATCAGATCCGCGAGCCCGGCGAGCGGCAGGCGCCCCGGCAGGACGATGTACAGAAACGGCAGCAGGATCAGGACGACGAAGCCGATGATCTTATGCGCGGCGCCGATCTGATTGGTCGCGAAATTATGGAAGTTGATCTCGCCCTGGATATTGCTCTTGAGCGCCTCCGGCGTCGCGATGCCGAAAACGCGCTGCAGCCAGGAAATCTCCTCCATTCCAAGCACGAAGAGAATCGCGGCTGAGAGAAGCAGAACCACGCCGATCCAGCCACCCTTCCCTTCTCTATGCCGCCCCGTGATGAGTACTGCGCCACGCCAGGCGAGGAGCAGGCTCGCCGCGATGGGCAGCAGGGCCGACGCCCACTCGACCAGGCCATCCTCCAGGCTGAAAATGTTGAAGGCGCCGGGAGACACAAGGAAGATCGCGACAAAAAGCGCGAGCATCAGGAACGAGGCGAGGACGGCGCACCATTGGTGCACGGAAAAGGGAGTTCCCGCTTTCGCAACCTTGGCGCCTGCTGCGACTTCAAACACGAAGGCAAAGCCGATAAGCGCCATCAGCGCCGAACGCACAAACGCGTAAAGCCCGTGGTCCGGCGCCTTGTTGGGCAGCACCGGCGTCGCCCAGGCGAGATGCTCGCAAATGATCCATACCGCGACCGCCAAACCTGCCCAAAGGGACAGTTTGATCGATTGGTCGATGTTCCCGTGTCGCAAAACCGTCATGAGGCCATTTGCCCGGGCGAAAGTGGCCATCTGGGGGCGGACGATTAAAATCATTTTAGCAAGACAAGATTCCTTGATTTGTCAGACGTTTCGAATTAACAGAAAATTGTTTGGAAAGCTTTGCAACTTTTCAGCGATTTTTGGGTAGAACCGAGTCCAGCTTCAGCAACCAGACCGGGAGCAACCGCTCGCTGAGCACTACCGTTCCCGAGGGTGTCGTTTTATATGTCCAACTTGCCTCTCGCCTTGATCACCGGCGGTTCGCGGGGTCTCGGTTTTGAAACAGCCCGCCAATTGGGGCGGCTAGGTTATCGCCTGTTCATCGCCAGCCGGACGTCGCCGCGGCTTGAACAGGCCGCGCACGGCCTGCGCTCGGAAGGTTTTCTCGTCACCACCCACGCCTTCGACATGCAGGATCAGATTTCTATCCAGGCGCTGGTCGAGGAAGTGAAGAAGAAGGATGTGCCCATCGACGTCCTGATCAACTGCGCCGGCGTCATGTATGAGACCGGCAATGGCGATGATCTGCAGACGGAATATGGCTCGACCGCGAGCGTGCTCAGAAGTGCGGAAAGAAACGTCACCGACACGATCGCCATCAACATGATCGGCACCTGGAGCGTGACACGGGCGCTGGCGCCGCATCTCGGGCGTGGCGCCCGCATCGTCAATGTCTCCTCCAGCATGGCCTCGCTGGGCGAAATGGGGCCCGGCTATTACGGCTATCGCGCCTCCAAGGCAGGCATCAATGTCTTCACCCGCACCCTCGCTTACGAGCTCCGCCCGCGCGGCATCCTGGTCAACTCGGTGTGCCCCGGCTGGGTGAAGACTCACATGGGCGGCCCCGGCGCGACGCGCGAGGTCGCCGACGGTGCCGCCGGCATCGTCTGGGCGGCGACGCTGCCGCCCGACGGGCCGACCGGCGGCTTCTTCCGCGACGGCCAGGCGATCCCCTGGTAATCCCTCAGCCCAAGGCCGCTCGGACCCGCCCGTCATAGTCATCGGCGAGGGCTTTGAGCGCCCCTGCCCCGTCGCCGGAAAACGACGGCCCGTGCATGAGGGCAAGCGTCTTCGGCGCGAGCTCAGCCAGCCGCCGGATCGTCCGGCCCATGCCGGGATTGAGGCTCGAAAAGCGGAAGATGTCCTCGGTGGCGATCGCCGGCCCGACGATGTCGCCTTCGGTGAGCGCGGCGCCGTCACCGATCTGCGTGAAGAGATCGCCGCACAGCAAGGTGCCGCTCGCCTCCTCATAGAGGACGCCTGCATCCCAGCCATGCGGGATATGCGGCGTATCGAGATAGCGTACACGCCGGCCTTGCCCAAGCTCGATCGTCTCGCCGTCTTCCAGAACGCGCGGGTTGCGGTCCGACATGTCGTTGAGCGAGACGAGGCAGCCGGTCCGGCCATGCGCCACCTGGGCGAGCGGCGCCACCGTCTGCCACTCATTCATCGCTCCGCACTCATCGGCCTCGAAATGACCGAAAGCGATCCAGCGCAGCTTCTCGGGCGCCAGGAGTCGCGCCACACCGGCGCGCACCAGCGGAAACATGCGTTTGAGCCCGGTATGGAAGAGGAGTGGTTCGTCCCCCAGAATGACGAAGTGATTGAAGGTCAGACCGTGGGGTGGCGCGATGTCCGGCACGAAGATCGACAGCCGGTAGATGCCATTGGCGATTTCGGTGATCCTGGTTTCCATGCACGCCTCCCTTCCAAACGTCTCCCGCGCAAAAGCAGTCAGCTGATCAGTCCGGGTCCTTCTCATGGGCGATCGTCCCCGGCGGCAACCTCACCCAGCCGTGCCGGCGGCTGTCATAGACCGAATCCTGTGGCGGCGGGAAATCGGGATCGGCGAAGCCACCTACCGCGACCAGGACGAAGGAGCTCTCCTGTCCCTCTTCCGTGTGGAACAGGCTCGTCCCGCAAATCGGGCAGAAACGAAACCTGATACGGCTTCCCCGGTCGCCGGTGCGGACGAATTCCGTGGCGCGGCCGGTAACCTCATAAGGAACCGGAAAGGCGGCCAGTGTTGCAAAGACGCTCCCCGTCCGGCGCTGACAGGCAAGGCAGTGGCACACGCCGTTTCCCAGAGGATTGCCACTCACCTCGACACTCAATTGCCCACAGGAGCAGGATGCCGTTCGCGTCTGCACGGGATGCCTCGCAAGAGTTTCCTCATTTGAACGGCGAGCGCGGCCCCGCGTCAAGCGGGTCTAGCTTTCGCCCCGATCGCGCCGGAGCTTCGACCAGTAATCGAGCCGCTTGCGAAGCTCGCGCTCGAAGCCGCGCTCCGGCGGATCGTAATAACGCTCGCGTTTCATCTGCTCGGGGAAATAATTCTGGCCCGAAAAGGCATCGGGCTCATCATGGTCATACTGGTAGCCGGAGCCATATTCCTGCTCCTTCATGAGCTTGGTCGGCGCATTGAGGATGATCTTGGGCGGCGACAGCGAGCCCGTCTCCTTGGCCCGCTTCATCGCCGCCTTGTAGGCGACATAACCGGCATTGGATTTGGGTGCGGTGGCGAGATAGATGACGGCCTGCGCCATCGCGAGCTCGCCTTCCGGGCTGCCGAGGAAGTCATAGGCCTCTTTCGCGGCGAGCGCCTGTTGCAGTGCCTGTGGATCGGCAAGGCCGATATCCTCGACCGCCATGCGCACCATGCGCCGGATGATATAGAGCGGGTCCTCGCCGGCGGTCAGCATGCGGGCGAGATAATAAAGCGCCGCATCGGGATCGGAGCCGCGCACCGTCTTGTGGAGCGCCGAGATCAGATTGTAATGCCCGTCCTGCGACTTGTCGTAGAGCGGCACGCGCTTCTGAACGACCTCGGCGAGCCTGGCGGCATCGAGCGGCACGCCGCCGTCGGGCACCGTCGCGAAGATGTCCTCGACCAGGTTGAGCAGATAACGGCCGTCGCCATCGGCGAGCCCGGCCAGCACTTCGCGCGCCTCTTCATTGAGGGGCAGAGCCCGTTTCTCATGCAGCTCCGCCCGCGCGATGAGCTTGCTCAACGCCTCGCCGTCGAGCCGGTTGAGCACCAGCACCTGGGCGCGTGAAAGAAGCGCGCCATTCAATTCGAAGGACGGGTTTTCGGTCGTGGCGCCGACCAGCGTGATGGTGCCGTCCTCCATCACCGGCAGGAAGCTGTCCTGCTGCGAGCGGTTGAAGCGGTGGATCTCGTCGACGAAGAGCAGCGTGCCGCGGCCCTGATCGCGGCGCGACCGCGCCATCTCGAAAGCTTTCTTGAGATCGGCGACGCCCGAAAAGATCGCCGACATCTGCTCGAAGACGAGGCCGGTGGCGCCGGCGAGCAGCCGGGCGATGGTGGTCTTGCCGGTGCCGGGTGGGCCCCAGAAGATGACCGAGGGGACACGTCCTGCCGCGATCATCCGGGTGAGCACGCCTTCAGGTCCGGTGATATGTTCCTGGCCGACGACGTCGGAAAGCTTCTGCGGCCTGAGACGATCGGCCAAAGGCCGCGGCGCCTCCTTGTCCAATCCGGCCGCCTGGAAGAGATTGGCCATCTGGTGCTGCTGAACTATCCGCCGAGCTGCATGCGGATGACGCGGCCGCCGCGATTGACCGCGAACTGCCAGAAGCCGTCGCCCGTTTTCACTGCCGAACTCAGCGTGTCGACATTGTCGATGATCACCCCGTTCACTTCCAGGATGACGTCGCCTTTGCGGAAGATGCGCTTGGCCGGCCCGCCCTTCACGTCGGAGGCCACGACACCGGTCGAGCCTGACGGCAGGCCAAGTTCGTCAGCGACCGCCGGCGACAGATTGGCGACGACGAGGCCCGAGAAAGGCGTGTTGCCATCCATCAGCGTCTCATCGCGCGCCGTGGTTTCCGGCGCCGCGATCAATTTGATACGCGTCTCGCGCCGGTCGCTGCCACGCTGATATTCCACGATGGCCGAGGAGCCGATCTGTGCGGTCGCCACGCGGTAGGTCAATTCCTTGGCGTTCTCGACCGCCTTGCCGTCGATGCCGAGAACGACATCGCCGCGCTTGAGGCCGGCAATGGCGAGCGGGCTCTTGGGGTGGAGTCCGGCGATGAGGGCGCCTTCCGGCCGCGCGAAGCCCAGTGAGTCGGCAATCTCGGCGGTCACATCCTGCATCTCGGCGCCGATCCAGGGCCGCTGGATGCGTCCGCCCGTCTCGGCCGACTGCACGACGGTCTTGACCATGTTGGCGGGGATGGCGAAACCGATGCCGATCGAGCCGCCCGAACGCGAGAAGATCGCCGTGTTGATGCCGATGAGATTGCCCTTGAGATCGACGAGCGCGCCGCCGGAATTGCCCGGATTGATCGCCGCGTCGGTCTGGATGAAGAACTGATAGTCGGTGATGCCGACCTGGGTGCGCGCCAGGGCCGAGACGATGCCGCTCGTCACGGTCTGGCCGACGCCGAAGGGATTGCCGATGGCGAGCACCAGGTCGCCGACTTCGAGATTGTCGGAATCGCCCATGGCGAGCGCCGGCAGATCCTCGCCTTGCGGATCGATCTTGAGCACCGCGAGATCGGTGCGCTCATCGGCGACGAGCAGTTTGGCTTCGAATTCGCGCCGGTCGGCCAGCACCACGCGGATGTCGTTGCCGCCCAGGATGACGTGGTTGTTGGTGACGATGAGGCCCTTGCCGTCGACGATCACGCCGGAGCCGAGAGAATTCTGCACCCGCTCGCGCGGCGCCCCGAACGCCCCGTCGCCGCCGAAGAAGCGCCGGAAGAACGGATCGGCGAACAGGCCCTGGTCGCGCTGCTGCGAGACGAGGCGGCGGGCATAGACGTTGACGACCGCCGGCGAGGTCTCCTTGACCACCGGCGCGAAGGTCAGCTGGATATCGCTGCGCGTCTGCGGAACAGTCTGCTCGGCCGCCGCCGGCAAAGCCGCGACAATCGTGAGTAGCAGGGCAACAAGAATATTCGACTTCATTCCTCAAGTCCTAACGCCGATCGACCTTGGTCGACAGGATAATGGCAGATTCTGTCCGCGTTACGCCCGGAATAAGACCGACGCCGTCGAGCATGCGGTCCATGTCCTCGGCGGTCGCGGTGCGCGCCAGCGCCACCAGATCGAACTTGCCGGCCACCGTGTGCAGGGCTTCGATCTGCGGCAGCTTGCTCAGAGCCCGTCCGACATCCACTTGCCGGCGCGGCTCCACCGCTATGGTCACATAGGCGCGAATGCCCCCTTTGTCGACCGCGCTGGCGAGCTTGACCGCATAGCCGGCGATGACGCCCTGCTCCTCGAGCCGCTTGATTCGATCTTGAACTGTCGTACGGGAAAGTTTGAGCTTGCGGGCCAGCGAGGCGACCGGCTCGCGCGCATTGAGGCGCAGCAGGGCCAGCAGATCCTCGTCCTTCTGGGTGAATGTCACGCGCCGTCACCTTGCCGTAAAAACTGGTCAGATCGACGGCAAAACCGTCACTTGGCTGCATAACGCCGTCTGCGTTCCGGCGCAACTGTGCAGGACATATGGGACAGGTTTTGCGCGACGGCCCGGGCGATCCGCCCATAACGGCCCGACGCTGCAAAAGCGAGAAAAGCGGGCCTCTGGTCCGCTTTTCGATTCCAGGGCCCTGGCCGCCCCTGCCCCCTGGCACGGCCGTTGCAAAGATTGAACAGTTTTGCGAAACCGGTTCGGTTAACGGGGGAAAGCCATGACACGCGGCGAGAAGATCGCCTGGATCTGGGTGTGGAGCGCGATGGCCGTCGTCGCCTTGGGCTTGGCCACGGCTGCCTGGCGCTATGCGGGACTGCCGAAGGCTTTCGTCGATAGCCTCATCTGCACCGACGGCAAGGAGAATGACGCAGGACCGGCCTGCCGGCGCGTCCTCGCCTCCAATATGTCCACTCTCGACATGCGGACCGGCGCCTATTTGCGCCTCGCCACACTCGCCAAGGAGGCCGGCCGGTATGACGAGGTGCTCGGCCATCTCGACGCGCTGATCGCGACCGGACAGGCGACTGCGCTCGACTGGAACGAGCGCGGCGTGGCGCGATACACGCTCGGTCGTTTCAAGGACGCGGCCGATGACTTTCGCGCGGCAATCGGCATGGACGATAAGATCGGGATCTTCTGGGCCAATCTCGCCGATGCGCGCCTCGAGATGAAGGACTATGCCGAAGCGGAGCGCAACTATGGGGCCGCGCTGGCGCTCGGGGCCGACACGGCCGAGATTCTCGGTAATCGCGGCTGGGCCCGCTATCAGCTCGGCAGCTTCGAAGAGGCGCTGAAGGATTTCGACGCGGCGCTTGCCAAGGACCCGAAGCATTTTGACAATCTCAATGAACGCGGCCTGGTTCATCACGCGCTCGGCGACTATCCCGCCGCCCTCGCCGACTTCGACCAATCGATTGAGCTCTCCTCCAAAAACGCCGTCATCCTGACCAACAGGTCGGCAAGCCTTTCGCGCCTCGGCCAATGGGAGAAAGCGCAGGCCGACCTCGATCTCGCCATTTCACTCGATCCCAAATATGCCCCGGCGCGGCTCGAAAAGGCCTAGTTCTTCATCGATCAGCGCCAACCGGCTAATGCCTTGTCCGAACTCGGGGCTTTCGTCGCACCGACCAATTTCGACATCCAGATCTTCGAAGCGCGCGCGCAGGCCCATGCGAATCTGAACGAGTGGCGGTCGGTGATCGCCAATGCCGACCAGGCCGTGGCGGCCGGCAGCCGCGCGCCCTGGCTTTATCAGATACGCGCCGATGCCCGCTACGAGCTCGGCGACCAGCAAGGCGCCATCGCCGATGCCACTTTGGCGCTCGCCGGCCAACCGACCAACAGCAATGCGCTGGTGACACGCGCCTTCGCCCTTCTGGTGAGCGACCGGCCGGAGACCGCCATCGCCGACATAGAGCTTCTCGTTCAGACAGCACCGGATCGTGCTTATGCGCTTGAGGTGCGCAGCTACTTCCACCTGACCTGGGGCCGGCTCGACGCGGCGCTCGCCGATGCGAGGCAGTCGGCCGCACTGGCGCCGACCTCCCCCGATTCCGCCGTGGCCCTGGGCCGCATGCTGGCGGAGAGGGGCGATGGCGCTGCCGCTCTGGCGCAATGCAATCGGGCGCTCGGCTTGGCCGAAACCGCTCTTACATGGCGTTGCCGCGCGCTCGCCTATCTCATTCTCGGACAGCACGGCCCCGCCGCGGCGGACATCAAGCGCTCGTTAGCCCTGAACAACGCGTCGTCCAACAGCCAGATCGCCATGGGCCGCATCGAGCTCGCCCAGGGCAACGCGCGCGGCGCCATCGAACGTTTCAACGAGGCCCTGAGCCTGGAAACCTATGACAGCTCCGGTGTCTTCATGTTCCGCGGTGATGCCGCGCGCGCACTCGGCAATCTCGACCAGGCCCGCCTCGATTATCTCGAAGCGAAGAAGCGCGATCTGGGCCGTTATCGATCGGAACTGGCCGAACGCCTGACCGCCCTGCCCGCCCAGTGAAAGAACGGGGCCCGGCGAAGCCGCGTCAGACCTTATGCAGGCGTAGCGGCGTAGTTTTCACGCGCGCGATGATGTGTTTGGCTTCGAGATCGAGCTGCACCGCTTTGGTCCACCAGCCCGCTTTGGCGCCGCCCGGATAGAGGTCGTCAGGCAGATGCGCCAGCACCCGGTCCTCCAGTTCGGCGACCGTCATGCCGGGTGATGTTTTCGGCAGGCTCTTCAGGACGGCGCGCTTCATGGCCTCATACATTCTCGCGTCGGCGCTGGTGACCTTCCCAGGATGATTGACATTCTCCAGGCTGACGCGTGCCGGCTTCTGCGAAATCATCATTTCCTCCCCGAGTTGAGGCAGAAACATACCAACTAGTAGGTATGCAATCAAGTGCCAATTTGCTTCGCCCTACCCGTCCGGGGTCGCCGTACCGTGGTGTGACCGTTGCAATAATTGAACAGTTTTGCCAAACCGGATGGACAGGGGAAAACCATGACCAAAATCGGCAGAGGTTTCTTGTCGTTCTGCGCTGCACTTGCAGTGCTGCTCCTAGCCAACGGTTCCTTTGCAGGCGAAACCGACCGCGCCCAGTGGATCAAGCTTGGTGACGGCCAGATGGAGGCCGGAAAATATGCCGATGCGGTCTTCAGCTTCACCACCGCCCTGGCGAAGGGCGAAGACACGGCGGAGTTCCGCGCCAAACGCGGCTGGGCCCAGTATATGCAGGGAAGCTACAAAGTCGCACTTTTCGATTATGACGAGGCGATCAAAAAGGCTCCAGCCAATGCGGCGTATTACAACGAACGCGGCCTCATCCATCATGCCCTCGCCGACTACGGCCTAGCTATTGCTGACTTCCGTCAATCCTTGAAATTGAACAAGACAGACGCGGTGGTCTGGGCCAATCGCGCCGAAAGTTATATTCGGAGCGGCGACCGCGAGAAGGCCGGCCGCGATCTCGACCAGGCTTTGTCGCTCGATCCCAACTTTACCTCCGCTCGCCTTCAGAAGGCTTGGCTCTTGATCAACGAAAAGCAGCCAGAGAAGGCCCTGCTCGAGCTGAGTGCAATCGAGAGCACAACTACTCCCGATATTTCATTTCTCGAAGCGCGCGCTCATGCCCGCCTCGCTCTCGCCGACTGGAAGGGCGCGTCCGCCGACGCCGACAGTGCAATCACGATTGATCAGCAATATGATTGGCCATATCTGATCCGTACCCAGGCAAGACGCTGGCTCGGTGACTATGAGGGATCGCTCGCCGATGCAGATCGTCTGCTGGTGCGCAATCGCTCGAACATGTGGGCCATGATCGAACGGGCAATGACCCTGCAGTTTCTCGGGCGAACCGACGCGGCTCTCGCTGAGATGGATCGGGCAATCCAGGAGAAAATTGATCCCGAACAAGGTTGGCGGATGCGTGCCTTTCTGAATTTCAATGCCGGGAAGATGAAAGCCGCACTCGACGACGCGCGGCAGTCCGCGACTCTGAAGCCGAAGTCGCCCTACGCAGTCGCACGCCTGGGCTGGGCATTCGTCGAAAATGGTGAGGCCGCACAGGGCGAAGCCGAGTGCGGCAAGGCCCTGACGCTCGCCGAGACTTTGGATGCCTATTCCTGTCGCGCCACAGCGCGGCTCCTCCTGAAGAAGTTCAAGGCGGCTCGGAAAGATGCCGAGCGGGCGCGTGATCTCGACAAATCGGTGGGCATCGGCCCGTTTCTCATCGGTCGCGTCGATCTCGCGCAAGGCAACCCGGACAAGGCCTTGGCGCAATTTGATCAGGCTGCAAAGCTGAACATGTACAATCAAGCCGGGCTGCTCATGTATCGCGGAGATGCCGAAAAAGCACGCGGCAACATGGAATTGGCCCGCACACACTATCAGACAGCCAGGAAGTTCGATTTCGGCCGCTATAGCCAGGCCCTGGACGAGCGTCTCGCAAGCCTGCCCGCCCAATAAAAAAGCGGGCCCGTGAGCCCGCTCTCTATTCCCTCGGCAGGTGATGCCGGAATATCAGGCGGCGGCGCTTTCGCTCGCTTCTTCGCCGGTCTTCATGGTCGGACCCGAATCGAGGCCCTTGGCGTTCACGTCGCGATCGACGAATTCGATCACCGCGCGCGGCGCCGAGTCGCCATAGCGGAAGCCAGCCTTGAGCACGCGGGTATAGCCGCCCTTGCGCTCGGCATAGCGCTTGGCCAGCACGTCGAAGAGCTTCTTGACCTGGGTCTCGTCGCCGATCTGGGCGATGGCCTGGCGGCGGGCCGCGAGATCGCCCTTCTTGCCGAGCGTCACCAGCTTCTCGACGATCGGACGCAGGTCCTTCGCCTTGGGCAGCGTGGTGACGATCTGCTCATGCTTGATCAGCGACATCGCCAGATTGGCGAGCATCGACTTCCTGTGCGAGGCCGAGCGGTTGAAGCGGCGGCCGGCAAATCCGTGACGCATGATGACGTCTCCTCAAAAATCTCAGTAATGCGTTTCGTATTTCTTGGCGAGCTCGTCGATGTTCTCGGGCGGCCAGTTCGGCACTTCCATGCCGAGATGGAGCCCCATCTGCGCGAGCACTTCCTTGATCTCGTTCAGCGACTTGCGGCCGAAGTTCGGGGTGCGGAGCATCTCCGCCTCGCTCTTCTGGATCAGGTCGCCGATATAGACGATGTTGTCGTTCTTCAGGCAGTTGGCCGAGCGCACCGAAAGCTCGAGCTCGTCGACCTTCTTGAGAAGAGCGGCGTTGAATTCGAGCTCCGGACGGGTGTCCTCGTGGACCACCTTCGAAGGTTCGTCGAAATTGATGAAGACCGAGAGCTGGTCCTGCAGGATGCGTGCCGCATAGGCGACCGCGTCCTCGGGGCTCATCGAGCCGTTGGTCTCGACCGTCATGATCAGCTTGTCATAATCGAGGATCTGGCCCTCGCGGGTGTTCTCGATCTTGTAGGAGACGCGGCGGACCGGGCTGTAGATGCTGTCGACCGGGATGAGGCCGATCGGCGCGTCCTCGGGACGGTTGCGCTCGGAGGGCACATAGCCCTTGCCGTTATTGATGGTGAACTCCATGCGCACTTCCGCGCCCTCGTCGAGCGTGCAGATGACATGCTCGGGGTTGAGGATCTGCACATCGGCGGTCTGCTGGATGTCGCCGGCCTTGACCACGCCCGGGCCTTCCTTGCGCAGAACGAGCCGCTTGGGGCCCTCCGCATGCATGGCCAGCGCGATTTCCTTGATGTTGATGACGATGTCGGTGACATCCTCACGCACGCCCGCGATCGAGGAGAACTCGTGCAGGACGCCGTCGATCTGCACCGAGCTCACCGCCGCGCCCTGCAGCGAGGACAGAAGCACGCGGCGCAGCGCATTGCCGAGCGTCGTGCCGAAGCCGCGCTCGAGCGGCTCGGCGACCAGCGTCGCCACCCGCTTGCGCTCACGCCCGGCCGAGACTTCGAGCTTGCTCGGACGGATGAGTTCCTGCCAGTTCTTTTGATTCACGTGCATGGTTTCATCCTGTTCAGAACCTTGGCGCCGGCGGACCGGCTTTCAGGTCGCATATTCACTGTGCTGGGGAAGCGGATCGCCGCTTCCGGAAAATCTCGTCAGACGCGGCGGCGCTTCGGCGGCCGGCAGCCATTGTGCGGGATCGGCGTCACGTCGCGGATGGCGGTGACCTGGAGGCCGCAGGACTGCAGCGCCCGGAGTGCCGATTCACGGCCCGAGCCCGGACCGCTGACTTCCACTTCGACGGTCTTCATGCCGTGCTCCATGGCCGATTTGCCGGCCTGTTCGGCGGCGACCTGGGCGGCGTAAGGCGTCGACTTGCGCGAGCCCTTGAAGCCGAGCTTGCCGGCCGAGGCCCAGGAGATCGTGTTGCCCTGGACGTCGGTGATGGTGATCATCGTGTTGTTGAACGACGCATTCACATGCACGACGCCGGAGGTGATGTTCTTGCGCTCTTTGCGGCGCGGACGAGCTGGCTCTTTGGACATGGGGGCTCTCTCTTACTTCTTCTTGCCGGCGATGGCCTTGGCCGGGCCTTTGCGCGTGCGGGCATTGGTGTGGGTGCGCTGGCCGCGGACCGGCAGGCCCTTGCGGTGGCGCAGGCCCCGATAGGTGCCGAGATCCATCAGACGCTTGATGTTCATCGACACTTCACGACGAAGATCGCCTTCGACCACGTAGTCGCGGTCGATGATCTCGCGGATCTGCAGCACTTCGGCGTCCGAAAGCTCATTGACGCGCTTGGAAGTCGGGATGGCGACCTGCTTACAGATCACCTTCGCATTGACGGGGCCGATGCCATGGATATAGCGAAGGGCGATTTCAACGCGCTTATTGGTCGGAATGTTAACGCCTGCGATGCGGGCCACTTTATTTTCTCCTAAGCCTTACAAGGGCTTACGCCCAAAGTCTCCGTCAATACTCGAAACGCGGTACCGGGCGCCTAAATGGCACAAGGCCGTGCCTCCAGAGGGGTAACCCTCCTGAAGCCAGCCTTCATGTCGGTCTTATGGCGGGTATCTAAGGCTGAATCGCTGTCGCGTCAACCGCATTAGATGCCACACCCGACCGTCACGCTCGTCCCAGCACATCCTCGATCTGGCGGGTAACGACACCGATATCCGCCATACCGTTTACCTTATGCAGCACCCCGGTCCGGCCGTAATAGTCGACCAGCGGGGCGGTCTGCTTGTTGTAGACCACCAGACGGTCACGGACCGTCTTCTCATTGTCGTCGGCGCGCCGAACGAATTCGGTCGACCCGCAGACATCGCAAACTCCCGCGACCTTCGGCTTCTCGAACGCGTCGTGATAGCCCTTACCGCATTTGGCGCAGGTGTAGCGCCCGGCAATCCGCTTCACGAGCTCCTCGTCATCGACTTTCATTTCGATGACGGCGTCGAGCTTGAGCCCCTTTTCCTCGAGCATCCGGTCGAGCGCCTCGGCCTGGGCCGTATTGCGCGGAAAACCGTCCAGGATGAAGCCCTTCTTGACGTCGGGCTGATCCAGGCGCTCCGAGATGATCGAGATGACGATGTCATCGGAGACGAGCTGCCCCTTGTCCATCACCTCTTTAGCCTTGCGGCCCATTTCCGTGCCGGCGGCGACGGCGCCTCTCAGCATGTCGCCGGTCGAGAGCTGCTTGAAGCCTTTTTTGTCTTCCAGCAGCTTCGCCTGGGTGCCTTTGCCGGCGCCAGGCGGTCCGAGCAGTATCAAATTCACCGGCGCGCTCCCCTGAGCTTCGCCTTCTTGACCAGGCCCTCATATTGCTGGGCCAGGAGATGGCCCTGCACCTGGGCGACCGTGTCCATGGTCACGCTCACCACGATGAGGAGCGAGGTGCCGCCGAAATAGAACGGCATGGCCGCATAGCCGATCAGAAACTCAGGCAGCAAGCAGACGATGGTCAGATAGAGAGCGCCGAGCACGGTGATGCGGGTCAGCACATAGTCGATATATTCCGCCGTGCGCTCACCCGGCCGGATGCCTGGGATGAAGCCGCCATATTTCTTCAGATTGTCGGCCGTGTCCTTCGGGTTGAACATGATCGACGTGTAGAAGAAGGCGAAGAAGATGATCAGCAGCGCGTAAAGCGTGAGGAACAGCGGCTGGCCGTGGCCCAGAAGGGCCGTAATGCGGTTCAGCCAGTCAGGTCCCTGCCCCTGCGTGAAGTTGGCGACCGTGATCGGCAGCAGCAGCAGCGAGGACGCGAAGATCGGCGGGATGACGCCCGAGGTGTTGAGCTTCAGCGGCAGATGCGAGCTGTCGCCCTGCGTGATCTTCATGCCGACCTGGCGCTTCGGATACTGGATCAGGAGGCGCCGCTGGGCGCGCTCGACGAAGACGATGAAGGCGATCACGGCGAGCGCCATGAGGAAGATGCCGAAAATCAGGAACACCGACATCTGCCCGGTACGGCCGAGCTCGAGGAGCGCGGCGAGGCCCGAGGGCAGGCCGGCGACGATGCCGGCGAAGATGATGAGCGAGGTGCCGTTGCCGATGCCGCGCGCGGTGATCTGCTCGCCTAGCCACATCAGGAAGATGGTGCCGCCGGTCAGCGTGATCACGGTGCTCGCCCGGAAGAACAGCCCCGGATCGAGCACGATGCTGCCCTGCCCTTCGAGGCCGGCGCCGATCGCATAGGCCTGCAGCGCGGCGATGATCACCGTGAGGTAGCGGGTATATTGATTGATCTTCTTGCGGCCCGACTCGCCCTCTTTCTTGAGCTGCTCGAGCTGCGGCGAGACCGTCGTCATCAGCTGGATGATGATCGATGCCGAGATATACGGCATGATGTTGAGGGCGAAGATCGCCATGCGGCCCAAGGCGCCGCCGGCGAGGCCGTTGACCCAGCCCAGGATGCCGGTGGAATTCTGCGCCGCGAAACGGGCGAGCTCGACCGTGTCGACCCCAGGGATCGGGATGTAGGTGCCGAGGCGATAGATGATCAGGGCGCCGAGCGTGAACCAGATGCGCTTCTTGAGATCCTCGGCCTTGGCCAAGGCCGAGAAGTTGATATTGGCTGCAAGTTGTTCAGCTGCCGATGCCATGTGATTCCCTTAAGCCCCGCCCCAAATCCCCTAAATGGGGTGCCGGGCCGGCGCCCGCAACCTTACTTCGCCTTAGCCGGCTTTTCTTCTTTTTTGGCTTTCGCGGCAGGCTTGTCTTCCTGCTTCGGCGCCTTGGCTTCCTTGACCGGCTTGGCTTCCTTGGCGTCCGCCGGCGCGGCCCTCAGGGCTTCCAGCCTGGCGGTCTTGGCCGCCTTGGCTTTCGTCTCGTGCTCGTTCTCGACCTTCGCCGACTTCAGCACCTTGACGCTGCCGCCGGCTTTTTCGACCGCGGCGATGGCGCCCTTGGAGGCGTGATGCACCTCGAAGGCGAGCTTCGCCTTGAGTTCACCCGTGCCGAGCAGGCGCAGGCCTGCCTGGGCCTTCGTCACGACGCCGGCCTTGACCAGCACGTCGAGGGTCACCGGCGCCGAAACGTCGATCTTCTTGGCATCGACAGCCTGCTGGATGCGGCCGAGATTGATCTCGTTGTACTTGACCGGGAACGGCACATTGAAGCCGCGCTTGGGCAGACGCCGGTAGATCGGCATCTGGCCGCCTTCGAAGCCCGCTTTGGCGCCGCCGGAACGGGCCGTCTGGCCCTTGCCGCCGCGGCCCGCGGTCTTGCCGAGGCCCGAACCGATACCGCGGCCAAGCCGCTTGCGCGGGCGCCGGGCGCCCTCGTTGTCGGAAATCTGATTGAGTCTCATCGCATCCATTCCTTACTCGACGACGCGCACAAGGTGCTGGACCTTGGCGATCATGCCGCGAACCGCAGGCGTATCCTGCAATGTGCTGCGCTTATGGCGCTTGTTGAGGCCGAGGCCGATCAGCGTGGCACGCTGGTCGGCGGGACGGCGCGCCGGGCTGTAGATCTGTTCGATCGTAACAGTCTTGTCTGTCTTCGCTTTCGCCATGGTCACACCTGATTACTCGGCCGTCGCATCCTGGTCGCGACGGCGGGAAAGAATATCGCTGACTTTCTTGCCGCGGCGGGCCGCGACGGCGCGCGGGCTCGCCTGCTTCTTCAGCGCGTCGAATGTGGCGCGCACCATGTTATAGGGGTTCGAGGATCCCTTCGACTTGGCGACGACGTCCTGCATGCCGAGCGATTCGAAGACGGCGCGCATCGGACCGCCGGCGATGATGCCGGTGCCGGGAGGCGCCGAGCGCAGCACGACTTTGCCGGCACCCCAGCGTCCATCGACGTCATGATGCAGCGTGCGGCCTTCGCGCAGCGGCACGCGGACGAGACCGCGCTTGGCGCTTTCGGTCGCCTTGCGCACCGCTTCCGGCACTTCACGGGCTTTGCCATGACCGAAGCCGACACGGCCCTTCTGGTCGCCGACGACCACGAGGGCCGCGAAACCGAAGCGCTTACCGCCCTTCACCACCTTGGCGACGCGGTTGATATGCACGAGTTTGTCGAGAAACTCGGAATCGCGATCGTCGCGATCCTTGCCGCGATCTCCGCCATGTTCCCTTGGTGCCATGATCCTTGCCTTCCTCGAAACGAATTAGAACTTGAGGCCGCCTTCGCGGGCCGCCTCGGCCAGCGCCTTGACGCGGCCATGATAAAGATAGGCGCCACGATCGAAGACGACGCTCTCGACGCCGGCCTTCACCGCACGTTCGGCGACGAGCTTGCCGATCGCTTCCGCCGCCGACTTGTCGGCGCCGGTCTTGCCACCCTTCTTGAAACCCTCTTCGAGGGTCGAGGCGGCTGCGAGCGTAACGCCCTTCTGGTCGTCGATGACCTGGGCATAGATGTTCTTCGCCGAGCGGAACACCGAGAGGCGCGGCCTCAACTTGCCGGCCGCCTTGAGCGCCTTGCGCACCCGCGACCGCCGGAATTCCATTTTTGCGAGCTTGGACGACATTATGACACCCGTTACTTCTTCTTGCCTTCCTTGCGGAAGATGCGTTCGTCTGAATACTTGATGCCCTTGCCCTTATAGGGCTCGGGACCGCGATAGTCGCGAATCTCGGCGGCGACCTGGCCGACGCGCTGCTTGTCGATACCGGTGATGACGATCTCGGTCGGCTTCGGCGTCTTGATCTCGATGCCTTCCGGGATCGCGTAGTTCACGTCGTGGCTGTAGCCGAGATTGAGCTGCAGCACCTTGCCCTGGACGGCGGCGCGATAACCGACGCCGTTGATCTCGAGCGAGCGGGAATAGCCCTGGGTCACACCCTTGATCATGTTCGAGATCATGGTGCGCGACATGCCCCAGCAGGAGCGCGCCAGCTTCGTCTCGTCGCGCGGATCGACCGCGATCTTGCCATCCTCGAGCTTAGCCAGCACATGCTCGACCAGCACGAATTTGAGCTCGCCCTTCGGTCCTTTGACCGAAACATTCTGGCCCGAGAGGTTGACCGTAACGCCGGTCGGTACCGGAACAGGTTTTTTGCCAATGCGCGACATCGTTCAGTCCTCAGAATACGGTGCAGAGCACTTCGCCGCCCACATTCTGGGCCCGCGCTTCTGCATCCGACATGACGCCCTTCGGCGTCGAAAGAATTGAGATCCCGAGCCCATTGAAAACGGTCGGAATGCTGTCGACCGAGGCATAGACCCGGCGCGACGGCTTCGACACACGCTGGATCTCATGGATCACCGGTGCGCCGTCGAAATACTTGAGTTCGATTTCGATCTCGGGGTGGCCGCCATCGTGCTGAACGGTGGCGAAGCCGCGGATGAAACCTTCCTGCTGCAAGACGCCGAGCACGCGCTCGCGCAGCTTCGACGCCGGCGTCGTCACTTTCGACTTGCCGCGCTCCTGCGCATTGCGGATACGTGCCAGCATGTCGCCGATCGGATCGGTAAAGCTCATTTGCCTGTTCTCCTTTTCCGTCCGTCGCTTACCAGCTCGACTTGACCAGGCCCGGTATCAGGCCCTTGTTGCCGAGCTCGCGTAAAGCCATACGCGACATCTTCATCTTGCGATAATAAGCGCGCGGACGCCCCGTCAGCTCGCAGCGGTTGCGGATGCGATTAGGCGCCGAATTGCGCGGCAGCACGGCCAGCTTGAGCTGCGCTGCGAAACGCTCTTCCATCGAAAGCGCCTGGTTCTTGGTGATCGCCTTGAGACGCGCACGCCGGGCAGCGAACTTCTTCGCCATCTTGCGCCGCTTTTCGTTCTTCTCAACCGAGCTCTTCTTCGCCATGGGGCTACCTTCAGTTCATCGTGACCATTACGCCGCCTGCCTACGGGCAGACTTGCGGAACGGGAAGTTAAACGCTTCGAGCAGCGCACGGGCCTCGTCGTCGGTCTTGGCCGTGGTGCAGACGATCACATCGAGCCCCCACACGCGATCGATCCTGTCGTAATCGATCTCCGGGAAAATGATGTGCTCCTTGATGCCCATGGCGTAGTTGCCATGGCCGTCGAAGCTGGTGGACGACAGGCCGCGGAAGTCACGCACGCGCGGCAGCGCGATGGTGATGAGCCGGTCGAGGAATTCGTACATGCGCGTCTTGCGCAGCGTGACCTTGGCGCCGATGGCGAGGTTCTCGCGGATCTTGAAGGTCGCGATGGCCTTGCGGGCCTTGGTGATGACGACCTTCTGACCGGCGATCTTCTCGAGCTCGGCGACGGCGACCTGCACGAGCTTGGAATCGGCCGTGGCTTCGCCGATGCCCATGTTCAGCACGATCTTCTCGAGCTTCGGCACTTCCATCGGATTCTTGTAGCTAAACTGCTCGGTCAGCTTCTTGACGATCTCTTCGTCATACTGCTGGCGCAGCCGCGGCGTATATGTGTCAGCCATCGATCACTTCTCCGGAACTCTTGGCGAACCGCACCTTCTTGCCATCCTTCAGGGTCTTGTAGCCGACGCGGGTCGGCTTGCCGTCCTTGGGATCGCGCAGCGCGATGTTCGAAATGTGGATCGGCATCTCCTTCGAGACGATGCCGCCCTCCTGGCCCGGGGTCTGCTTCTGATGCTTGCGCACCACATTGACGCCCTGGACGAGAGCGCGATTGTCTTCCGGGTAGACGCGCAGCACTTCACCGACCTTGCCCTTGTCACGGCCGGCGCGGACGACGACCTTGTCGCCCTTGCGGATCTTGAGTTTCAACGCCATCAAAGCACCTCCGGTGCCAGCGAAATGATCTTCATCTGATTCTTGGCGCGCAGCTCGCGCGGCACCGGTCCGAAGATACGGGTGCCGACCGGCTCACCCTGAGCGTTGATCAACACCGCGGCATTGCGGTCGAAACGGATGACCGAACCGTCGGCGCGACGGATGTCCTTGGCGGTACGAACGACGATCGCCTTCATCACGTTGCCCTTCTTCACGCGGCCGCGCGGAATGGCGTCCTTGACGGAAACGACGATCACGTCGCCGACATAGGCATATTTCCGCTTCGAGCCGCCGAGCACCTTGATGCACTGGACACGCTTGGCGCCGGAATTGTCGGCGACATCGAGATTTGTTTCTTGCTGGATCATGGCTTCACCTGTCTTCTCCGGCCGGGGCGGACCCTGACCTAAATTTCCCTATCGATCCAAACTCAACCTTTGGCCTCAGCCGTCTTATCGACCAGAAGCCAACGCTTCTGCTTGGACAGCGGCTTGGTCTCTTCGATCCACACGACATCGCCGATCTTGGCGGTGTTCTTCTCGTCATGTGCATGGTACTTCTTGCTCAGGCGCACGGTCTTCTTCAGAACCGGATGGGTCAGACGCCGCTCGACCTTGACCACGATGGTCTTGTCGTTCTTGTCGCTCACCACAACGCCTTCAAGGACGCGTTTCGGCATCTATCTTCTCCGTTACTTCGCCGCGCTCTGGGCGCGCTGCTGCTGCGACGTCTTGATCCGCGCGATATCGCGACGGATCTGACGGACGCGGGCGGTGTTCTCGATCTGGCCCGTAGCTTTCTGGAAGCGCAGGTTGAACTGCTCCTTCTTCAGCTTGATCAGCTCATCCTTGAGCTGGTCCGGGGTCATTTGCTTTACATCAGTGGCTTTCATCGGCCCTACTCCGTCACTCGCCAAGCCGCGCCACGAAGCGCGTCTTGATAGGAAGCTTGGCCGCCGCGAGCGACAGCGCTTCTTCCGCAATCTGACGGCTCACGCCGTCGACCTCAAACAGGACCCGGCCCGGCTTGACCCGGCAGGCCCAGTATTCCGTCGAACCCTTGCCGGAACCCATGCGCACTTCGGCCGGCTTCTTGGAGACCGGCACGTCCGGGAAGACGCGGATCCACACGCGCCCGGCGCGCTTCATGCCGCGCGTCAGGGCCCGGCGGGCCGCTTCGATCTGGCGCGCGGTGAGCCGATCCGGCTCCTGGGCCTTGAGGCCGAAGGCGCCGAAATCCAGATTGGCGCAGCTCGTCGCCTTGCCATGGATGCGGCCCTTATGGGCCTTGCGGAATTTAGTACGTTTCGGTTGCAGCATGGTTTGTTACCTTAACTTCAAGCCGCTTCGCGCTCGCGGCGCGGGCGTTGGCCAGCACCCTCTTGGCTCTCCGCATTGCGCTTGTCCTGCGCCATCGGATCGTGCTCGAGGATCTCGCCCTTGAAAATCCACACCTTGACACCGTTGGTGCCGTAGGCGGTGATGGCAGTCGCGGTGCCGTAGTCGACATCGGCGCGCAGCGTATGCAGCGGCACGCGACCTTCACGGTACCACTCGGTGCGCGCGATCTCGGCGCCGCCGAGGCGGCCGGCGCAGGTGATCTTGATGCCTTCCGCGCCCATGCGTTGCGCCGACTGAACGGCGCGCTTCATGGCCCGGCGGAACGCCACGCGGCGCTCGAGCTGCTGGGCGATATTCTCGGCCACCAGCGTCGCATCGGTCTCGGGTTTGCGCACTTCGACGATGTTGAGGTGCACTTCCGAGCCGGTCATCTCGGCGACCTTCTTGCGCAGCTTCTCGATATCGGCGCCCTTCTTGCCGATCACCACGCCCGGACGCGCCGAGAAGATGGTGACGCGGCACTTCTTGTGCGGACGCTCGATCAGCACCTTGGAGACACCAGCCTGCTTGAGCTGCTCCTTCAGGTAGCTGCGGATCTTCATGTCTTCATGAAGCAGCTTGCCGTATTCGGCGCCCTTGGCGAACCAGCGCGAATCCCAGGTCCGGTTGATACCGAGCCGGAAGCCGATCGGATTGACTTTCTGACCCATTATGCGGCCTCCTTCACTTCACGCACGACAATCGTCAGCTGGCTGAAGAATTTGTGGATGTGACCGACACGGCCGCGCGCACGCGGCGTCCAGCGCTTCATCACCAGGTTCTTGCCGACATGGGCCTCGGCGACGATCAGCTGATTGATGTCGAGGTCATGGTTGTTCTCGGCATTGGCGATCGCCGATTCGAGCGTCTTCTTGATCGTGCCGGCGATACGACGGCGCGAGAAGGTGAGCTCGGCAAGCGCCTTGTCGACCTTCATGCCGCGGATCGATGCGGCGACGTCGTTGAGTTTGCGCGGCGACACTCGGATCGAGCAGGTCACGCAGCGCGCCTCGTTATCGGCGAGAGACCGCTTTCTGGCTTTCTTGCTCATTTCCTCGCATCCTTGCCTGCCGGCGCCGCCTTCTTGTCGGAGACGCTATGGCCGTGGAAAACGCGCGTCGGCGCAAATTCGCCGAGCTTGTGACCGACCATGTCTTCCGACACCAGGACGGGCACGAACTTGTTGCCGTTATGGACCTGGAATGTCAGGCCCACGAACTGCGGCAGAATGGTCGAGCGACGGCTCCAGGTCTTGACCGGAGCGTTGCGGCCGCTCGAGCGCGCCGCATCCGCCTTCTTCAAGAGATACCCGTCGATGAACGGGCCTTTCCATAGCGAGCGTGACACCGGACTACCTCTTAAGCTTTCTTGGCATGACGGCTGCGCAGAATAAGCTTCTGCGTCGCCTTGTTATTACGGGTCTTCTTGCCCTTGGTCGGCTTGCCCCAGGGCGTGGCCCAGTGCTTACCGCCATTGGTACGACCGCCGTTCGGATGGTCGACCGGGTTGCGGGCGATGCCGCGCGAAACCGGACGCTCGCCCTTCCAGCGGGCGCGGCCGGCCTTGCCGACGATCTCGTTGACGTGATCGGGGTTCGAAACCGCACCGACGGTCGCCTTGCACTCGGCGCGCACCATGCGGGTTTCGCCCGACTTGAGCTTCAGGAGCGCATAGCCCTGGTCGCGGCCGGCGAGCATCGCATAGGTGCCGGCGGCACGCGCGAGCTGGCCGCCCTTGCCGGGCTTCGTCTCGATATTGTGGATGATCGTGCCGACCGGCATCGCCGAGAGCGGCATGGTGTTGCCGGGCTTCACGTCGGCTGACGTGCCGGACATCACCGTGTCGCCGACCGCCAGGCGCTGCGGCGCCAGGATGTAGGACTGCTCGCCATCGGCATACTTGATCAGCGCGATATAGGCCGTGCGGTTCGGATCATATTCGAGACGCTCGACGGTCGCCGCGACATCGATCTTGCTGCGCTGGAAGTCGACCAGACGATAGGCCTGCTTGTGGCCGCCGCCCTTGCGACGCGACGTGATCCGGCCCGAATTGCCGCGTCCGCCGCTCTTGGTCAGGCCTTCGGTCAACATCTTGACCGGTTTGCCCTTCCACAGGTGGCTGCGGTCGACCATTACCTTATGGCGCTGGCCGGCGCTGGTCGGGTTATATGTTTTGAGTGCCATGTTTCAGCAATCCTTGAACCTTAGAGACCCGTCGTCACATCGAGCTTCTGGCCGTCGGCCAGTGTCACGAAGGCTTTCTTCACGTCGCTGAGACGCGCCGCTTTGCCCTTGAAATTCTTGAGCTTGCCCTTGCGCACCAGCGTATTCACGGCCTTTACCTTGACGCCGAACAGGCCTTCGACGGCCGCCTTGATCTGCGGCTTGGTCGCGGTCGAGGCGACATTGAAAACGACCTGGTTCTTCTCCGAGACCAGCGTGCCCTTTTCAGTGATCGCCGGGCCGCGGATGACGTCGAAATAATGTTCTTTGCTCATTTGAACCGCGCCTCCAGCGCTTCAACGGCCGCCTTGGTCAGGACCAGCTTCTTGTGGCGGAGAACGTCATACACATTGATGCCCTGAACCGGCAGGACGTCGATATGCGGTATGTTGCGCGCCGCCGCGGCAAAGCCCTTGTTCACTTCGGCGCCGTCGATGATCAGCGCGTTGTCGAGGCCGAGCTTCACGAAGGCCGCCTTCAGCGCCTTCGTCTTGGCTTCGGCTACTTCCGTCTTGTCGAGAATGATGAGCTCGGACGACTTCACCTTGGCCGAGAGCGCATGGCGAAGGCCGAGAGCACGGACCTTCTTCGGCAGATCGGTCTCATGGCTGCGCGAGCGCGGGCCGAAGGCCTTGCCGCCGCCGATGAAGATACCCGACCGGCGCGAACCGTGACGGGCGCCACCGCCGCCCTTCTGGTTGCCGTACTTCTTGCCGGTGCGGTTGATCTCGCCACGGGTCTTGGCCTGATGCGTGCCGGCCTGGCGCTTGTTGAGCTGCCACTGGACAACGCGGTGCAGGATGTCGGCGCGCGGCTCGAGACCGAAAATGTGGTCCGCGAGATCGACCGATCCGGCCGTCTTGGCCTCGATGGTTTGGATGTCGGCTTTCATGACTGGCATCCTTATTCCTTAGCCGCGGCTTCAGCCGCGGGAGCCTGTTGGGCCGGAGCCTTGAACGCACCGGGCTTAGGCGCCTGCTGCGGCAGCTTGCGCTTGATCGCGTCGCGCACCGAAACCCAGCCGCCCTTGACGCCCGGCACGGAGCCGCGAACCATGATCAGGCCGCGGTCCTTGTCGGTCTTGACGACCTCGATGTTCTGCGTCGTCACACGCTCGGCGCCGAGATGGCCAGGCATCTTCTTGTTCTTGAAGACCTTGCCCGGATCCTGGCGGTTGCCGGTGGAACCGATGGAACGGTGGCTGACCGACACGCCGTGAGTGGCGCGCAAGCCGGCAAAGTTCCAGCGTTTCATACCGCCGGCAAAGCCCTTACCCATCGACGTGCCCGTCACATCGACGAACTGGCCGGGGACGAAGTGGTCGACGGTGATTTCAGCACCCACCGCGATCACATTGTCGGGGCTGACACGAAATTCCTGCACTTTGCGCTTCGGTTCGACTTTCTGCGCGGCGAAGTGACCGCGTTGAGCCGCCGTGAGGCGCTTGATCTTGGGCGTGCCCACGCCGAGCTGCAGGGCGCTATAGCCATGCTTCTCAGGTGTCTTGTGAGCCACAACTTGACAATTATCCACCTTCAGCACGGTGACCGGCACAACCGTGCCTTCATCCGTGTAAATGCGGGTCATGCCCAATTTCTGTGCGATGAGGCCAGAACGCATCGCTTCACTCCTAATAAGCTCGATCAGAGCTTGATCTCGACATCAACGCCCGCCGCCAGGTCGAGCTTCATCAGCGCATCGACCGTCTGCGGATTCCAATCAACGATATCCAGAAGACGCCGGTGCGTCCGCATTTCGAACTGCTCACGGCTCTTCTTGTCGACATGCGGCGAGCGGTTCACCGTGAAACGCTCGATACGGGTCGGCAGCGGCACGGGCCCGCGCACCTGCGCGCCCGTACGTTTCGCCGTGTTCACGATCTCGCGCGTCGACGTATCGAGGATACGATGGTCGAACGCTTTGAGACGGATGCGGATGTTGTTCGTTTGCATCTTCTCTTACTCTACGATTTTGGCGACGACGCCGGCGCCGACGGTACGGCCGCCTTCACGGATGGCGAAGCGCAGCTTCTCCTCCATGGCGATCGGCGTGATCAGCTCGA
>NZ_JAENHL010000007.1:0-600780 GCF_016595235.1 Taklimakanibacter albus
CGGCGGCGCCGGCAGTGCTGCCGGTCTCGCGGGCAGCGGCGGCGGGGGCGGCGCCGGCATGGGTGGCGCCATCTTCGTGGTCGAGGGCGGCAGCCTGACCGTCAAAGGCAATCTGACCGTCAACGGCAACACCATTGCGGGCGGGACAGCGGGCGGCAGCGACGCCGGCGCCGGCTCGGCCTTCGGCTCCGGCATCTTCCTGCAGGGCAACAACGGCACGCTCACCTTCGCGCCCGATGCCGGCAATACGCAAACCCTCAACGATGTGATCGCCGACCAGACCGGCTCCGGCGGAGCCCCGGGAACCCTTTACGCAACCGGCGGCCCAAACTGCGCAGACGGCTGTGCCGGCTATTCCGCCGCCGGCTCCTGGCGCCTCGCAAAGACCGGCGCCGGCACGCTGGTGCTCACCGGCAACAACACGTTCAGCGGCGGGGTGACGATCAACGGCGGCACCATCAGCGTCGGCCACGACAACGCGCTCGGCACCGGCACCTTCACCGTCCTCGGCTCGACCTTGGACATCCAGGACGGCATCACGATCGGCAACGACACCGACCTCCAGGCCAATCTCGACATAAATGTCGATGCGAACGAGACCGGCACCCATGCGGGCGCCATCTCATCGACCGGCGCCTTCGGCGTCAACAAGATCGGCGGCGGCACGCTGATCCTGACCGGCGCCAACACCTATACCGGCGGCACGGTGATCACGGGCGGCGTGCTGCAGGTCGGGGCCGACAGCAATCTCGGCTTTGTGACAGGCGGGATCGAGATTGGCGACGCCACACTGCGCGCGAGTGCAGGCTTCACCAGCGGGCGGGCCGTCTCGCTGACCGGCGACGCCACGATCGAAATCGAAACGGGCGACCTCGTCCTCAACGGCAATATCACCGGCAGCGGCTCGCTCACCAAGACCGGCGCCGACACGCTGCGGCTCTTCGGCACCAACAGCTATCTGGGCGGCACGACGATCGAGGACGGCACGCTGCTCGGCGACACGGACAGCCTGCAAGGCGACATCCTGAACAAGGCCAAGCTCATCTTCGATCAGAGCTTCCAGGGTACCTATTCCGGCAAGCTCACCAGCGACGGCACCGGGATCCTCTCCAAGGAAGGAACCGGCGCGCTCATCTTCACCGGCGACAGCTCGGCCTATGATGGCGAGACCTATGTCAATGCGGGCACCTTGCGGGTCAACAACAAGCTCGGCGGCGCCATGTTTGTCGCCAGCGGCGCGACGCTCGGCGGCAATGGCACGATCGGCAAGACGACGATCGCGACAGGCGGCATTCATGCGCCCGGCAACTCGATCGACACCCAGACGGTCGACGGCGACTACGTCAATGCCGGCATATTGGAGATCGAGGCCAATCCTGCTCAGGCCGACAAGATCATCGTGAACGGGACCGTAAACATCACCGGCGCCACGCTCAATCTGGTGCTCACCCCTACTACCGCAGCCAGCTGGGGCGTGTTCACCGGGCCTTATGTCATCATCGAGAACGATCTCACTGATGCGGTGACCGGCACTTTCACGCTGAACGACACCAACAATCTCGTCTTCCTGGACAAGCTCATCGACTATGCCGGCGGCGACGGCAATGACGTGACGCTCGAGCTGGAGCGCAACAACGTCGAATTCACCGATGTCGCCCTGACGCGCAACCAGCGCGCCACCGCAGGCGCCATCGATACGCTCGACGATACCAGCGCCGTGTGGTTGGCACTCGCCATGACGGGCAGCGATGAAGAAGCGCGCGCTCTGCTCGATCAATTGTCGGGTGAGGTGCATGCCTCGCTCATCGGCATGTTCCAACAGGACAGCCGGTTCTGGCGCAATGCTGCCAATGACCGTTTGCGCTCGGCCTTCGGCAGCGTCGCCGCCACCGGCCAGCAGGTCATGGGCTTCGGCGCCACCGGTCTGACGAATGCGCCGGCCGACACGCAAGGCCTCGCTCTGTGGACGCGCGGCTTCGGCTCCTGGGCCAGGACTGACAGCGACGGCAATGCCGCCGACTTCACCCGCAATAGTGGCGGCATGCTCGCCGGCGCCGACATGGCGGTCAGCGATGCGGCACGGCTCGGCGTGCTCGCCGGCTATGCCCATTCGAGCTTCGATGCCGATGATCGCAATTCCTCCGGCGACGCCGACACCTTCCAGATCGGCCTCTATGGCGGCACGCAGATCGACTCCTTCGGCTTGCGCGCCGGCGTCGCCTATGCCTGGCACGATGTCGATACCGAGCGGCATGCGCTCGGCGACAAGCTCACTGCCGACTACGATGCCGACACCGTGCAGGTCTTCGGCGAGGCGGGCTATGCGTTCGATCTCGACGCCGTGCGGCTCGAGCCCTTCGCCAATGCCGCCTATGTCTCGACCCATACCGGCAGCTACGAGGAGAATGGCGGGCCGGCGGCGCTCACGAGCGACTCCGAGACCAACGACAACACTTTCACGACGCTGGGCCTGCGCGCCGCGACGGGCTTCGAGGTCGGCGCGATGCCGGCATCGTTCCGCGCCATGGCGGGCTGGCGCCATGCCTTCGGCGATGTGCAGCCGGAAGCGACCCTGGCTTTCGACGGCTCAGCCGATTTCGTGATCGCGGGCGCCCCGATCGCGCGCGACGCGGCAGTGCTGGAAGCGGGCTTCGACCTCGCGATCTCGCCAGACGCCACGTTCGGCATCGCCTATAGCGGCGAGATCGGCGACGATGCCGAGGATCACGGCCTCAACGCGACCCTCGCGGTTGAGTTCTAGGAATATCCGCTCGCGACCTACCTGGTCGAGATCGATGGGGCCGATGCACATAGCGGTGCCCAGTTTCATCTCGTCCGGTGCACCCCTTCATAATGCGGATTTGGTCTATTGGCTGGGCCTCGGAGCGCCACTCCGATGATAGCGGTTCGATTCCGCTAATCCGCGCCATCCTGCTTCGCAAGATCGCTTGCGATCAACTGTCCTCCGCAGCCTTGGCGGAGGAGGATTCCTGGGTGGCGGAATGGCAAACGCACCTGACTGTTAATCAGGCGCCGCAAGGTTTGCAGGTTCGAGTCCTGCCCCAGGAGCCAACACTGTCGCCAACAGGCGATACCAACCCAAGTCACTCCCGAGACTTCAGCCAAGGACCTCGGGAAGGACCGGAGTGAATCCCGAAGCGATCGCCCACCATCGGTCGCTGATAGTCCGCAGGCCGCTATCGGGGATTCGAGAAGTCGACGGATCGGACGGATCCGCCGGCAAGGCCTGAGTCATTTGGCATCGCGCATGCGCGACCACTCTCCCTTCGCCTAGCAGGTAGGGCAACGGGCTTTGGTCCCGTCCGGCTTGGTTCGAACCCAAGAGGGAGATCCAGCTTCCCGGTGTAACAGAGCGCTTCCCGCCAAAGTTGCTCGACTTTGGCGATAAGGAAGCGCCCCAACAAAAGACTCTAACGGTAGAGGGGCGGGATCATAACCCGCAGGTCGTCCGTTCGATCCGGACCGCCGGGACCACATTTTCTCTCGGTTTAGCTCAAGTGGATAGAGCGCGCGGCTGTGGACCGCGAGATTGAGGTTCGAGCCCTCGAGCCGGGACCATCTGAAACCATGGATGTGCCGTTTCCCCCCGGTCAAAATCTGGCCATCGAAGCGCACAAAATCAGGCTTGCGGTTGCCATATTGACGTGGTGTCTTGCGCTCAACCTGACCGGGAGATTTCTGACGTGCTGCGCATCGCTGCGACCGCCTTCTTCATCATTGTGACTCCGCTCCATGCGCTCGCCGAAAAGCGGGTCGCCCTCGTGATGGGGGCCGACGACTACAAGACCATCCGCCCCCTCTCCAACGCCGTCAATGACGCGATGGCGATCGAGAAGACGCTGGAGAAGCTCGGCTTCGAGGTGACGCTCGAATCGAACCGCGATCTGAAACGCATGCGCCGGGCACTCGAGGACTTCCGCGAGGATGCGGCGGGCGCCGATGTGGCGCTGGTGTTCTTCGCCGGCCACGGCGTCGAGATCTCGGGCCAGAACTTCCTGCTGCCCACCGACGCCAAGGCGGACAGCGCCGATGTTCTGAAAACCTCGGCCATGCCGCTCGACGAGATCCGCGCCACCATCGCGGAAGTCGGCAAGGTCGGCCTCATCATGCTCGATGCCTGCCGCAACGATCCTTTCGGCGGCGGCGCCGGCGGCGATGGAACGACCCGCGCCGCGTCAGTCGCCGAAGAGCCGGAGATGCCGCTCGACATCAGGCCCGGCCTCGGCCGCATGGGCAATGCCGAGAATGTGCTCTTCGCCTTTTCCGCCGCGCCGGGCGCCACCGCGTCCGACGGCCAGGGCCCCAATTCGCCCTTCACCACGGCGCTGTCGAAATATCTCGGCACCGACGGTCTCGAAATCCGCTCCGCCCTCACCCTCGTCCAGCAGGAGGTCTACGACCAGTCGCGCGGCAATCAGCTGCCCTATATCGAAAACGGCCTGCCCACGCTGTTCTTCGCCGCGACGACCGTCGAGAAGCTCCCCGAGCGTGAACGCCTGCTGCTCGCCATGGCGGATGTCACCACCGGTCTGCGTGACGAGGTCGAACGGCTGGCCAAGGAGAAGGACATGCCGCTGGCGCCGCTTTATGGCGCGCTCATTTCGTCCGACGCCAAGGACCTGACGCTCGAGCAGCGCACCAGGCGGCTCACCGACGCGGCCGACGCCTTCGTGACGACGCGCAACCAGATGCGCGCTTTGTCCTCCAACGACCCGCAGGTGACGAAACTGCGCCAGGAGGCCGAGCAGCAGCTGGCGCTGGGCGCCTTCGACACGGCGCGCGGCAAGCTCGCCGAGGCGGCCACTATCGATTCCACCTCGCGCAGCGCGCTCAAGACGAACTTCCTCGAGCGCACTTTGTCCGAGGCCGCGACCCATGTGCTGAGCGGCGGCGCCTCGCGCGCCGACCTCAAATATGATCTCGCCATCGGCAGCTATGAGCAGGCGGCTGCCCTCTATGCCGAGCTCGGCTCTGATCCCCTGCCCGCCGATCAGCGCGCGCAGCAGCTCGCCTCGCTCGAAACCCTCGGCGATCTTTATCTGACCGTCGGCAATCTGGCCGAAGGCCGCAAGGCCTATGAGCGCCAATATGCCATCGCCCAGACCTTGGCCGGCAAGGAGCCGGACAATACGCTGTGGCAGGCCAATGTCGCGGCGAGCCGGCTGAAGCTCGGCGACGTGCTGCGCGACCAGGGCGACTCGACCTCAGCATTGGGCGCTTACGAAGAGGGCCTCGCCATCCGCAAGGCGATCGCCGAGGCCAATGCACAAGACGGCAAGGCGCTCGAGGCCGAGGCCGCCGCCTATCTGCAGATCGGCGCGCTGCACAAGCTGCAGGGCGACAACGAGAAATCATTGCAGGCCTATGAGGAGGCCCGCACCGTCATCGGCAAGCTGGTCGAGCGCGACCCGGCGGTCGATGGACCCAAGGTGGCGATGGCGCGCACCTTCCTCCTGATGAGCGAGGTTCAGCAGGCCGCGAAGAAGCTCGCGGAAGCCGGCGAATCCGCGAAGTCCGGCCTGGCGCTGGCGCAGCAGCTGGCCGAGGCGAAGCCCGACGACCCGCAGCGCCAGTTCGCTTTGTCCACCGCCTATATCGCGGTCGGCGAAGTCGGCCGCAGCTTTGATGCGCCGGGCAACAAGGAGGAGCGCGACCGCCTGGCCGTCGCCTCCTATCAGTCGTCGGCCGAGATCCTGCGTCGGCTGGTGTCGGCAGACCCGAAGAACACCGCCTATCAGCGCGCCCTCGCCGGCGCGTTGGAAGGCCGCGCCTTCGCGGTCAGGTTCGGCAATCAGACCAATATCGATTTCGACAAGGTGCTGGCCGACCACAATGAGACGATCGCCATCCGTGAAGCGCTGGCCAAGTCCGATCCCACCAACAAGCTGTGGATCGGCGATCTGACCGCGTCCTATGCCAATCTCTCGACCTATTATGCTTTCGTGCCCGACGAGCAGGCGGCGCTCGATTACACCAAGAAGGCGCATGCCTCCGCGCTGCAGCTCGCCGCCCTCGACCCCAGGAATGTCGACTGGCAGCGCAAGGCCTGGGGCTATTATGCCAAGATCTCGGAATCTTACATCCAGCTGAAGCGTTATGACGACGCGCTCAAATCCGAGCAGGAAGGGCTTAGCTACGCGGAGAAACTGACGGCCGCCCATCCCGAGCAGGAGATCTACTGGCAGGATGTCACGGTCATGCTCGACCGCATCTCCCGCGTCTACTGGGTGAAGAAGGACTACAAATCCTATTGGGCCGCCAATGACACGCAGCTCGAAGTGGCGCTCGCCAACGAAAAGCGTTTCCCCAAAAGGCCTTGGGCCCTCAAGGACGTCTACAAGAACTACATGAAGGTCGGCGGCTCCTGGGCCAAGAACGATCCCAACCGCGCCCTCGATCTCTACAAATCCGCCCGCAGCTTCGCCGAGCAGGCCGCGGCCATCGAGCCCGGCAATCCGGAATTCATGTCGGACATCGCCAATGCCCATGTCGAGTCGGCCTATGTCTGGGAGGCCAACAATGATCGCAAGAGCGCGCTCGAAGCCTACCAGATCGCCTTGGACCTCATCGAGAAAGCGGCGTCGCGCACCGACGACAAATCCGTCTACGCCGCGACCAAGGACCATATCCTGGCCCGCATGAACGGCCTGCGCTGAAGTATGCAGCTTCCCCTCGCCCCGCGAAGCGGGGAGAGGGAGGGACCCAACGCGCCAGCGTTGGGAGGGTGAGGGGCATCCCTGTTACCCCTTCTTTCTGACACAGCCATCGCAACAGATTCACATGTGAATGCACCCGACGACCGGGTGCCCCTCACCCTCCCATTGCTACGAGGCATGCCCCGCCTCGCGGCGCGTGCCACATCACATGCTGACGGACCGGTTACCGTAGTGACCGAACGGCCCTGACTTTTAATCAGGTTGGCGCAAGCCACAACGCAGGTTTGACTCCTGCCCGGTCCCCCAAATCCCAGACCAGTGCCCCGAGTGGCAAAGGGAGCAGCCTCTTAAGCTGCTGGCGAAAGCCTTCGTGAGTTCGAGTCTCACCTGGTCTTCCAAATTATCGCTATCGACCAATAGCGACAGACCTGCCCCGCCCCAGCAATCGTGTGACTGGTTGTCGACGAAGCACGTGAGGCAAGCGGAGCTGGACAGATGGCGCCGTCGATGGAAGCCAGAACGCCATACCAATCTCAAGGTCCTTTAGCTCAGGGGTAGAGCAGCGCACTGTCGATGCGTTGGTCGCGGGTTCGAGTCCCGCAAGGATCGCCACTCGCGCACATCCAGCCAAAGTTGAAGACTTTGGCGATAGGGATTTGCGCCAATAAGATGTCAGCGTGTAGCTCAGCCCGGCCAGAGTATCGCCCTCGGAAGGCGAGGGTCGTTGGTTCAAATCCAACCACGCTGACCACCTTCACTTGCGCGTCTAGCTCAACGGCAGAGCCGGCGGCTCATAACCGCCTCGGTCCCGGTTCAAATCCGGGGGCGCGCACCATCCTTCAACCCGGAGTTCGCCATGCAACACCACCCTGCTCTCGTGCTCAACGCGGACTTCCGGCCGTTGAGCTACTTCCCGCTCTCGCTTCTGCCCTGGCAGGACGCGGTGAGCGCCGTCCTGTCGGAGAAGATCTCGGTCGTCGCCGAGTATGACGTCGTCGCGCGCAGTCCCTCGACCGAGATCCGCCTTCCCTCGGTCGTGGCGTTGCGGCAATACCAACCCTTGGCGCAACGCGTGGCCTTCACGCGCTTCAACGTCTTTCTGCGCGACCGCTTCAAGTGCCAGTATTGCGGCGGCAAGTTCGCGGCGGCCGACCTTACCTTCGACCACGTCCTGCCGCGCTGCCGCGGTGGCGTCACTTCCTGGGAGAATATCGTCGCGGCCTGCTCGCCCTGCAACCAGGCTAAGGATAAGTTCTCCGCCATGCGTCCGGTCACGCCACCGCGCGAGCCGTCCCCGCATGAGCTCCTCGCCGCCAAGCGGTCGTTCCCGCCCAACCACCTGCATGAGAGCTGGAACGACTATCTCTATTGGGACGTCGAGCTGGAGAACTGATCCACGAAGATTGTGCCGACCGCGGATGTACCGGCGGCACGCGCAAGCGCCGAAAGGCGCTTGCGCTCCTGTCCATATCCCCCCTCTCCCGTCCGCAGGATGGGAGAGGGTGGCCGAAGGCCGGGTGAGGGCTCTTTGCCTCAGACTTTGCGCTGTTTCAGAAGAGCCCTCATCCGCCCTATCGGGCACCTTCTCCCATTGCTGCGCAACGGGAGAAGGGAAAATTCGGTGGAGCTTCGTTTGAAGCGAACCCGCCAGAATCAGACCTCAAGGTGTGGTGCCGGAGCGGTTACGGGCTGGCCTGCAAAGCCATGAAGAGGCGTTCGACTCGCCTCCACACCTCCACGCTATCCCGCGCCCTCGTAGCTCAGCGGATCAGAGCGCCGGCCTTCTAAACCGGATGTCGGCCGTTCGAATCGGCCCGAGGGCACCAATCAGGAGAGATGGGTGAATGGTCAAACCAGCGCTCTGCTGGAGCATCGGCCCGAGAAGTGCGTGCGCTTCTCGGACAAGCCGATGCGTACAAACAAAGACTTAGAGCGCCGAGGCCGAAAGGCCGTCCGGGTTCGAATCCCGGTCTTTCCGCCAATTTCCGCCGACGAGGACAAAACGTTCGCAAGGCTCGCCGTCAGACTCATCGATGAAGCTCCCGATATGTTTGAAACCGAGTTTCGCCAATATCCGAAGCGACGCGGAATTGCGCGCCGCCGCCTCGGCCTCCACCTGTTCAAGCGCCAGAGTTTCAAA
Organism: Taklimakanibacter albus; assembly: GCF_016595235.1. Taxonomy (GTDB): domain Bacteria; phylum Pseudomonadota; class Alphaproteobacteria; order Rhizobiales; family Aestuariivirgaceae; genus Taklimakanibacter; species Taklimakanibacter albus. The sequence continues at coordinate 8,818 of NZ_JAENHL010000007.1, forward strand.
CCCGTAACGGAGGACTTCGCGCGCCGCCTCGCCGCCCAGTCCGAGCCCCCAATGCGCCCGCGCCAGCACAAATCCCAACGCGGCTGCCTTGGCGTCGGTTGCGCTGAAGGAGAGAGTTATTGTCCCGATCGCGTCGGATATTCCTGCTCGGTCTATGGACCATTGGATTGCCTGACCGTCAGCGAGCCGCTGACGCGAACGGGCCAGCCATTGCTTGCCTGAGCTTATGTCGTCGGGAACAGGATCGCCGGCTAGGGATGCGGATTCGACATCCGTCGCACGCGCAAACCATGCCGGAATATCCCGCTCGCTCGGCGCCCGCAGCAAAAGGCGTGGTGTCACGAGCTTCGGAAAACGAACTTCTTTCATGACGGCATTTTCGCCCTCAGGCGGCGCTAACGCAATAGCGCGGGCAATGTGGTTTTTCCGATTTCCCACAGTGACCAACGATTGGGTAGCCGAACCCTTGCATTGCCTTGAACCCGGGGCCGTCTCCTTCTGATGGTATCCTGTCCAGGCGATCCTTCCACACAATCCCAAGGTGTGGTACCGGAGCGGCTGCGGGCTGGCCCGCAAAGCCATGAAGACTCCAAGCTCCCCCGAGCCCTCATTGCTCAGCGGATCGGAGCGCCGATCTGAGCACCTCGAATGGATATCGACGACAAGTCACGGCTTTCAGAAGCGAGCCAACGAGTCTCGCCTCTGCAGAATGAGGAAGTGGATGATGGCGGTTATCTCAGAAACAACAGTTTGCCTCAGATTCTTTGGTGACGATCTGAATCCCGACGACCTGACCGCGAGGCTCGGGCAGGCGCCGACTGCGTCAGTCATCAAGGGGCAGATGATCACAGGCAAGAATACCGGTTTTACCCGCATAGCCAAGACGGGCAGCTGGCGCTTTGAAGTGGAAAGGCGTGAGCCCGGCGATCTCGAGGCTCAGTTCCGGGAGCTGTTTGGTGCCTTGACCACCGATCTTTCAGTTTGGCGTGACTTGTCCGCCAAATACGCCCCGGACCTATTCATCGGCTTGTTCATGAAGGAGTCCAATTAAGGGATCGACATCAGCGCCGAGGCACTCGGCCTGTTGTCGTCGCGTGGTGTGTCCCTCGATTTCGATATCTACGGCCCAACAACTGAAGACTAAGTGCGCAATGCCATCGTTAGACTTTGCACTCAGCGCTTACAAAAGGAGCTTATCGCGGTCATGAACAAGCTGCAGATCGCCAAATATTTCCTCGTCAATCCCGGGCCGCGGCCACCGTATCCACAGGTTGCTGAGTACCTATGGGGCGCGAACTGCAATTTCGACTGGGAAGGAGACAGCTATCCGGATCCCCACACAACAGAGTGGACTTCGCTGTGGATGACTCGCGTGAACAGAGTGACCAGACAGTCAATTCCAGCCGATCGATGATGTGGCGAGCCTGGTTCTTTGTGTCAGCTCTGAAAATCAAGAGCTGGCGCTTGGAACGGCTACATTTGTACACAAGGTGGCCGGAGGCGAATTGAGGTCGACATGGCCGTTGCCGGACGACTGGGCGCCCTGGGGCTGACCGTGACGCTCAGAAAGAGCTGGTGAAGTCTTTCAATCTTTCACCTTCTCAACAAGACGGCAGATATATATCATCACCATGAGCCCACAGAAGACGATGCCCCCTGTATAGCCGGGCATGATCCAGTTCAAAGCGCCAGCCAGAATGCCCCCGCAGATGCAGACTGCCAGGGTTCTCGGCTTCCAGAGCGGACGGCGACTCATTCCTCACCATCTCCAATCACGTACTGATCCACCAGAATACCGCGTCTGAGACTTGTTTTCAGGGTTCGGGCGATTTTCTAAAGGACGGCACGGGCCCAGAACTATGCGGCAAGGCCAACGCCGTTGTTGACCAGCACCCCCAACACGAACAACGATGCCTTGGTACCCGTCGGCAAGGTCATGTGCATTCGGCGTCGCAGGGTCACATAGGCTGCTGTGGAGGCGACAAGAAACCACACAAACGCCGTCAAGCTGATAATGTTGATGATAGAATACTCTGGAAAGTCACCATAATCCGCCTTCACAGGGGCGAAGAAAATCATGCCGGGCAACAGCATCAAGCCGCACACCGTCGCCAGGCTGGCGCCAAACACCCAAAAGAACATTCCCTGCAACACGTTCGGCTTGATTGTCATCCGGCCCGGCTCCTGCGGTTATCGTACAGAATACCGTCTCCGATTGTAAAGGTTGCGCAGGACGCGCAAGCGCCGAAAGGCGCTGGCGCATCCTGCAGGGAACCTCCCGCCGGGCGGACACGTTGTCGACGGCAAGGCTGGCGCGTGTCAATCGGACGCGACAGGAAGGGGAACAAGGCGGTTTTTCCGATTTCCCGCCTTGACCAACGAAAGGGTAGCCGAGCCCCTGTACTGTCCGCGCTGCCTTGCGTCCGGTGCTGCTCCCCGGCGCTGAAAGGAGACGAACCATGCCAAAGTTCATCACGATTGGATATGGCAACGCGGCGGACTACGACCGTACGCCCCGCCCTCTCAGGGACGCCGCTCACTCCCAGGATGCGAAGCTGCGGTCCGAAGGCGCGGTGATGGGGATCGCCGGCGCACCTGTGCAGGTACGCAATCCAGAGGCCCGCGGCACGGAAACCCGCGATGGTCCGTTTATGTCGTCGGCCTTGCCGGTCGCCGGCTTCGCCATCATCGAGGCCGCCGACTTGAGCGAAGCTATTGAGAAGGTTTCGCACGTGCCCTGCGCAGTGGCGCATGGTGTGGTTGAAGTCTGGCCATTGAAAGAGACGCCCTGATATGAGGCCACAGCTTGTTCGGCAGGCGGCGTATCAGAACTCTCCAGCGGTTGACAATAATCCATACGGCATCCGCTTCAACTGGCGGCAAGCTCCGCAAAGAGATCGAAGCCGGGTATCCAGAATGGCAGCAAGTAGTGCAAGGCGGCCAGACCTATGATCAAGCCGAAAGGAAAGACGCTGACCGCCAGCACGTAAATCCACCAAGATACGGGACCAAAGCGCGCTCCTCTGCGCAACCGGGCATAAAGAATGACATAGCCGATCAAGACTCCCACACCTGCGGAAATACCACCTCTCACTGCCGTTTCGATATAGAGCCAATGCGCAGTCTCGCCCCACGATGCCTTCGGCGCGGGCACGAAGCCCAGCCTGACGAAGGGGTCGAAATAGAAGTACCCCGCGATCAGCCACATGATAGAGACCATCATGAGAGCCGGCCCTGCCCGCCCTATCGCCTGCCGATGCAGATACCAGTCCATGGATCGTCTCGGATTGTTTCCTGAGATTAGCTTACAAAATGCCACGTCGTGTTGTAAGGGGCCAGCAAGGAATACGGTCAGCATTTTCTCGTAGCCCGGCTTTCGCCCTGACGCCCAGCTGGACATGTATTGCTCATCAGCATCCATGGATACCCGGCACGCCTCCGCCCGATAGGCTCAAGCAAGAGTGCCGGAAATGAATGGTCATTCTCCTTGGAGGGCTCGGGCTAATGGCCAACCTTCTCTTCTCTATCGGCCACGCGCCGCCCTTTCCGGTTACGCGCCCCACCACGGGTTGTCACTCGCTCGTTTCCGGTGCTAGCCTCTATGAATGCGATTGTCACTGTCACGAGTAAGCAACGACAGCAACTCAGATTTGCGACGGCACCCTTCACGTCGGAAGGGGAGAGCCTGAGTGAAGGTTTCCGTGTTTGAGGCAGTCTTGTGTTACGGGGTGACTCCCGAACATGAACGAGCCAATCTCCCGCCAGCAGGCTCGCACACAGACTGGCGATTCCTCGAGTCGTTGGAGATGAGCGCTGATGAGCCTGGACTCTACGGGATCGATACCAGGAAATGTCTCACCGATATCGCCAGGAAGGGCTACCACCTGGCGAAGAAGCCGTAAGTGTTAGAAGTCTCCTTGAATGCGCACTGCCTGCTCTTGTCGTACTTCGGAAGTTAGCGAGCAGTATACTGTCATGGCTTCTCCACATGGATGCAGAGGCCGGTGGCGATCCGAACAGCATATTGATCACAAACGGCCACAGCCATGCATGCCCTATGCGTGTTTACCCAAAGCATGCTTGAGCAGCAGATCGGGGTCACGCTCCCCTCTCCTCGCCATCCACAGCAGCCTGCTGGTCATCAGCTCTCGGCTCAAATGTATCGGCTTTTCATCAAAAGCGCGGTCGAGCACGGATGCGAGAAGGTCCAATTCCTCCGGCTTATAGTTCACGGTAATACACTCCGACAAGAACAGGCGTCCACAAATGTCACCTCTCGGCAATTCCAGGGGAGCGCAAAAGTTCCTCGGCTCGAAATGAGCGCAGAATTTCTACCGGTGGCCGAGATCCTTCCGTCGAGAACCGGAAGCCTGCGCATAGGCCCGAATGAACTCCGCTCCAAACAGAACGATCTGAGATGAATAGTAGACCCAGATGAGGATGGCCACGAGCGAGCCCGCGGCGCCATAAGTTGATTCAAGCGCCTGCCTTCCAATGTAGAGACCGATCAGGAAGCGCCCGATATCAAACAACGCGGCAGTAAGGAAAGCCCCCGGCAGAATTGAACTCCATCCGAGGTCGATATCCGGCAGCCACTTGAACATCGAAAAAAATATCGCGGTCGACACAAAGAATGAAACAATGACATTTCCGCCTTGGAGCACGGCGGGAAATATATAGGGCGCCAAGAGGGTTCCCGTTGATGAGAGGATTGTCGAGATGAGCAATGACACGAGCAGGAGGAAGCCGGCCGCCAGCACTACGGCAAGCGAAACGGCGTAGACTCGAATGAACGTCCAGACGCCCAGGCTTGGCGGGGCCGGCACTTCAAACACCGTATTCAATGCGCTCTTCAGCTGAACCACGACGCCAAGCGCTCCGACCAGCAGAATTGCCACGCCGAAGATCGACGCGAATACTCCTTGTGAAGGTGATCCAGTGCCGGTGAGGAGTCTGTCTATGCCATCTGCCGCCCCCACACCAATCAGGCCCGAAATCTGTCCGCTTATTCTGCCGCGGACTTCCGTTTCATCGAATACCAAGGAGGAAATGGCTATGGCGATGATGAGTAGAGGCCCGATCGCGAATATGGAGTAATAGGCGAGAGACGCTCCCAACTGTCCGGCACCATGTGATATCCACCCTGCCGCGGCATCTCGCCAGATCGACCACCATATCTGAGGCGTTCTGACCTCGCGCGGCACAGCGCTCCAGGCTTTCGGCTTTCGCAAGAGCGAGGTTCCTCTCAAGGCCCATCCGGTCATCAAAAGGAAGCGCCCGGCCTTGGGCGCGCGACTAGGTTCCAGCTGATTTAAGTCCAGGAACATTCTCTGCCGGTAAAAGTTCCGCCGACCGATGGCACTATCAATCAATGAACCGGCGCCCGTCGGAACAATGCTCCGTCATTCAGCGAATGGAGGCGGCTCGAGAGGCGGCAAACCCTTTTTATGATGTTCGGTCAGGATCTGCTTTCGTCTCTCCTGCGATGGTGGCCTGCCCGAAACGCGCTCATCCCACTCCTCCAGATTATCTTCGGCCGACGGATACCCGGCTGCGTCTATCAGCTGCTCAGCGGCCTCACGGGAGATCCCCTTCAGTATCAAAGCTGTGAGGGCTGCCTCTGAGATATCCGGATGTTCGCTCATGCTCATCATCTCTCCTTCGAAATGCGTTGAAGGATCAACCATTCGAGACTCCCTGTGTTCCCGAAACCACGCACAGCCGGGGCAATTGAGTGCCGCTGCTCAAGGAAACCGCGGTGTGGATTTGGAACGAATCAGTCTGGCGGCCATTCCTATTGAATACCCCCCAAATAAGGAACTGCTGTTATGGCCATGAATTCACTTGAGGCCCTGTTCGAAGACACTCTTCGTGACATGTATTACGCCGAGAAGAAGCTCACTAAGATACTGCCGAAGATGGCTAAAAAGGCCACGACGGAGGAGCTGGCCGAGGCATTTACATCCCATGCGGAAGAAACCGCCGGCCAGGTCGCGCGCCTTGAGAAGGTATTTGGACTGATGGAAATGACCCCCAAGGCGAAAAAGTGCGAGGCGATTGAAGGTCTGTCGGCCGAGGGCGACCATCTCATGGAAGAGGCGGAGGACGACGGCGTGATGGATGCCGGCCTCATAGCCACGGCTCAGGCTGTGGAGCATTACGAGATTGCCCGTTACGGCGCTCTCATCGCCTGGGCAAATCAGCTCGACATGACGGAAGCCGCGGACCTGCTCAGGGAAAGCCTTGAAGAGGAAAAGGCCGCCGACGAAAAACTGAGCGGGTTGGCCGAAAGTGTCAATCCCGCGGCCGCGCGAAAAGAGGCCGCATAATCACCCATGAACCCGCCAGGTAACTGGCGGGTTTTTCCTTTGGGCCTTCGCGCTTGGGGTCGCCGTTCGATGCGAGAGTCAAGCGCAAGCGCCAAAAAATCAATTGGAGTTTCCCCCTATGTCCGACCAACCCAAAGCCGATATTCCCAGCGCGGGCAACAATTATGATGCCAGCTACGACCCGCGCACGGGCCGTCCCCCCACCCCCTTGGAGGCTCAAAAGATGGCGCGTGAGCACCAAGCGGAGCACACAAAGGACCAGAGCGCCGAGGAGCGGATCGAATATACGCAGAATTCTCCGATGATCGAAGGGCAACAACCGGCGTGTATGGCCTCTCCCACAGCGGATCGCAGTGAAGAGGAGGCCGTTGAGGCATTGCTGCAAGAAGGTGTCACGCGAGAGCGGGCAGAAGAGCTGGTGAGCGAGCATGGCACGAATTGGGAAACTCTGAAGGCAGCGGCTTTCGCTCAGGATGACGGGAATCTTTAAGTCAGCGGCCTGCAAGTTCCGTCTCAAACGCCTGCAGCCTTGGGTCAGACAACATGGCTAGCAATCAATCGTGGGCTGACCTTCAGGATGGCCCAAACTCCGGTCCAACATTACATGTATCATCTGGTCGAAAAGATCGAGCGCGGTGAGTTCGACCCGTCCTTAGTGAAAACATATCGCCCGCCGCTGGAAAACGGACCGGACCTGTATAAGACATTTCGCGACAGAAAAGACGGCTGCATAAAGGTCGTCCTGAAGCCTTAACCTCGGCCGCTTGTGGTTACTCCCTCCCCTGAAGGGGATCTTATCTTCGCATTCTTGGAACCTTAATGCCCTTTCGGTGTTTGGGTAGTCCCGGGGGCGGGGAGTTCGTATGCAAAGACGACTACGCAAGAAAACCGACGATTTTGAGAATATGATCCAGCGAGCGATGAAACTCGCCAAGATATCTGAAGACCCGATCGCAGATTTATATTTGATCCATGCGGATATCTGCCAGGAAAAGCAGAAGTTATCGGTGCCGCGTTACCGCAGGAAGCCGTAATCGCGAACAAAAGTCCGAGCCGTCCAACCGGCTTTTTTAGCTCGCGCGTCCCCTATAGTAGATGTCGAAAAGATGCGCGATGCTCTCGCAAAAAGATCGAATTGAGGCGCATATGCGGGTGATAGCTGCAGATGGACGGCTGATTGGATATGTCGAACGGGTAACCGATGCGGAGATCATCACGCATTTTCCCTGCAGGCGCATATCACTGGATAACATTCGTTACGTCACAGACGATGTCTATATTACCGAACGATTGGATGAACTGCGAGAACAGGAGTTTCTCCGCGGGCCGAAAACATCCTAGAGTTTCCAGGCCGCAATGCCCGCGTGACCTGGAAACTCCGAGCGGTTCGCTTCACTGGCGCGGCTGAGCGGCACCACTAACCCCTACATGCCGCAGAGAGACGGCGGCAAGCAGGGCGAGAACGGCAACGCCCACGGCACTGACCATGGCCGCAGCGCTGAACCCTCCCGTGAACGCCGCTCGGGCCTCGTCGATGAGTCCTGGTGGCACTCCGGCTGCAACCGAGGAGGCCGCCCACAGGCTGTCGCCGACGGCCTCCCGCGCTTCAGAACCAAGCCCTTCAGGGATGCGCTCGAGCATCTGCCTGCGATAGAGGGCGGTGGCGAGGCTGCCGAGCACCGCGATGCCGAGCGAGACGCCGAGATCCTGCACCGTCTCGGACATCGCCGCGGCTGAGCCGGCTTTGTCTGCGGGCGCTGATCCTACCACGAGGTCGGTCCCCAGTGCGGCGATGGTGCCGAGCCCGAGATAGGCCAGTGAAAAGCCGGCAACGACAAGGACGACACTGGCTGCGCTGTTGTCCAGCTGGGTCAGCAGGAGATACCCCACCGCCGACAGGCCCAGCGCGCCGGCGACGACAAAGCCCGGCCGTACCCGCCGCGCAAGGAGCGGCGCCGCAACGCCGGCAGCGACCATGGCGAGAGCCGGCGGTCCCATCCAGAGCCCTGCGACAAGCGGAGACAGTCCGGCCACCAGTTGCAGATATTGCGTGACCAGCAGCATCGTGCCGCCGACGGCGACGAGGCCGAAGAGCAATATGATCAGGGCGATGCTGAAGGCTCTGCTGGCAAACAGGGATATATCGAGCAACGGGTCGGCGAGCCGCCGCTGCCGGCCGACGAACACCACGGCGAAGATGAGTCCTACCGCCATCGCTCCCATGGGCGGCAGTCCGAAACCGTCCTTGGCGATCTGCTTGATGCCATAGATCACCGGCAGCATCGCGGCGAGCGAAAGCCCGACGCTGACAAGGTCGAGCTTGCCGGACTGTGCTGCGCGATATTCCGGCAGCAGGACCGGCGCCAGCAGAAGCAAGAGGCCGAGAACCGGCACCGCGATGAGAAAGGCCGCCCCCCACCAGAACTGCCCGAGCAGCACTCCGCCCACGATCGGCCCCAACGCCATGCCGAGCGCGAACATGGTGGCCCATATGCCGAAACCGAGTGCGCGCTGCCGTGGATCGGCGAACATGTTGGCAATGAGCGCCAGTGTCGAGGGCATCAAGGTCGCCCCGGCGATCCCGAGCAGTGCCCGGGCCGCGATCAGCATGAAAGCGCTGGTCGAAAAGGCGGCGAGCACCGAGGCGACGGCAAAGGCGGCCGAGCCCATCATCAAAAGCTTGCGGCGGCCGATACGGTCGCCAGCCGTCCCCATGGTGATGAGGAAGCCCGCGATCATGAAGCCATAGGCATCCATGATCCACAGCGCCTCAGTGCTGGTCGGCCGCAGATCGGCGGCAAGGGCCGGAAGCGCCAGATGCAGCAGCGTGAGATCGAGGCCGAGCAACAGGGTCGGCAACGCCAGCAGCGCCAGCCCCAGCCACGCGCGGGCGCCTCCCACGGCGTTCGCCGGTCTTGAAAGGGCAAGTTCGAGATGGTCCTGAGAAGTCATGCTACCTCCTTGCGGGAGGCGGACTTTCCAGGCAGATTTATCCTGTTACTATATAAGAAATTATCCTGTTACTGAAAGCAACAGACTTGCCCGATCGTAGTCTCGCCCGCAGCCGAACCGATCTCTCCGACTTTTTGATCCGCCGCCGGAAAAAGCTGACACCTGTCGAGGCGGGTCTGCCATCAACCGGCCGCCGTCGCACGCCTGGCCTCAGGCGTGAGGAAGTGGCCGCCCTCGCCGGTGTCGGTCTCACCTGGTACACCTGGTTCGAGCAAGGCCGCGACATCCAGGTTTCGGAGAGCTTCCTGCTCAAGGTGGCGAAAGCGCTCAAGCTCGACGACGCCGAATGCAGTCACCTCTTCCTGCTGGCGCACCGGCGGCCGCCGCCGCCCGAGGCTTATCAATGGCCGTCGGTCGGCCCGCTCATCCAGACCTTGCTCGATGATCTGGTGACCCGGCCCGCTTATGTCGCCAATCTGCGCTGGGATATCGTCGCCTGGAATCAGATGGCCGACGACTTGTTCGGCTTCAAAGGCCGCGCGCAACCCGACCGCAATATGATCCGCCTGATCTTCGCCGATCCGGCTTTCCGCCGGCGCTGCCCGAGCTGGCGCGACGAGGCCCCGAAGGTGCTGTCGCAATTTCGCTGCGATCTGGCCTCCACCCCAGACGATCCGGCCATGCTGGCTCTCGTCGACGAGATGAAGAAGCTGTCCGCCGACTTCCGCCGCTGGTTCGAGCAGCCGGATATGGACCTCTATGCGCGGGGCATCGGCACGATCCTGGACCCGGACGGCACGCGCCGCAACTTCGCGCATGAGATGCTGACGGTGGACGAATACCGGCATCTCAAGATGGTCGTCTATTTTCAGCAGTCGTAAATCATACTACTTGTGGATCAATTCCCACCTGAGCAAGAACCAGCATGTATCCCGTTCCATTCCTCGCCCTTCAGATCGAACGTCAATGGGCCCCAGAGCTGGCCGAGCATTTTGGCCGACGTATTGAAGAGATATCGGAGCGAACTCGCCCATGGTTCGAACATCCAAGTGGCCTGCTGCGTATCGAGCTGATGGACCGCTCTGTCGTGCAGTTTAACTGGGCGTTTCACATCGTCAGCGAAGCCAAATATGCGATCGCCGTTTTTACGGAGCACTGTGGCAACCATGTTTTTCCGTATCACGGCTCTAAGATCTACCGGGACGAAGTATTGGTCTACGATCAGAAGGCTTAGAGCTTGATCCGGAAAGGGCTTGAATAAACGGTCATATCCGGGCCATCTTTGGTGAGCCAACAACAGGGGAAAGAAAAATCCGCTGTAAATCCCTGCAGATCCCCTGCTAATCCGCTGCAAATTCCGCTGTTGTTTGCAGCGGAAGTACAGCGGATCAGCCGACCGCCACCCAGCTGGCATCGGCGCGACCCGACTGCAGCACCGCTTCCACGAAAGCGAGCGCATCGACGCCGTCCGCACCGGTCGGTGCGAGCAGGCTCAACGGATCGGACGCCCGCTTCTCGCGCCTGGCGATAATCTGCTCGGCATAATCGCCATAAAGATTGGCGAAGGCCTCGATGAAGCCTTCCGGCAGACCGGAGACGAGACGCGTCGCCGACTTCGCCAAGGGCGACAGCTTGCTCCCGCGATGCAGCGTCTGGTCGGTGCCGTCGAGAAGTCGGAGATGCAGCTGATCGGGGAAGGCCTCATCCCAGGCGATATGGCCGGTCGCACCATAGACGCGCAGACGGAAGCCGACGCTCTCACCCGCCGCCACCATGCTCGCCCACAGGATGCCGCGCGCACCATCCTTGAAACGCAGGAGGATATTGGCATTGTCCTCGAGCTTACGACCCGCGACCATGGTGGAGAGATCGGCGGCGAGCGTCTGCACCTCAAGGCCGGTCACGAAGCGCAGGAGATGATAGGCATGGGTGCCGATATCGGCGACGACGCCGCTTGGCCCGGCACTCGCGGGATCGGTGCGCCAGGCCTGCTTGACGCCTTCCTGCTCGAGCGGCACCGCCAGCCAGCCCAGCGCAAACTCCGCCTGCACCATCCTGACCTCGCCGATGCCGCCTTCCGCGATGAGACTGCGCGCATGGCGGATCATCGGATAGCCGGAATAATTGTAGGTTACCCCCAGCAGCCGCTGCGCCTCCGCCGCGCGCGCCACGAGGTCCTCGGCATCGGCAAGGCTGGTGGCGAGCGGCTTGTCGCAGATGACCGCGATGCCCTGCTCCAGGAACGCCGAGACGATCGCATGATGCGACGCATTCGGCGTCACGACGCTCACCACCTCGATGCCGTCGGGGCGTGCCGCCTCGGCCTTCGCCATTTCGCGATAGTCGGCATAGCTGCGCTCGGGCGCGATGAAACATTGCGCCGCCGACAGGCGCGCCCGTTCCGGATCGGACGAGAGCGCCCCGGCGACGAGCTCGAACTTTCCATCGAGCCGAGCCGCCATGCGATGCGCCTCGCCGATGAAGCCGCCAATGCCGCCGCCGACCATGCCCCAGCGGATCGGTCTTCTCACAATGTCAGCCATCAGCCCTGCCTTTGCCTTGCGATCCACAGATGCTGCAACAGAACGATGGTTTTTGCATCTGCAATTTCATTGCGGGCGACGAGGTTCATCGCGTCCGCGAGCGACATTTCGAGGATCTCGATGTCCTCGTCCTCGCCGTCCTTGCCGCCGCCCTTGTAAATCCGGTCGCTCGCCGCGTAGTCCGCCAGGAAGAGCCAGATGCTTTCGGTGATCGCCCCTGGCGAGCCCCAGACGCGGCCTGCGGATTTGAGGTTGTGGATCCGATAGCCGAGCTCTTCTTCCGCCTCGCGCGCCGCGCACACCTCCGGCGCGTCGCCGTCGAGCAGGCCGGCGCAGGCTTCGATCATCATGCCATTGCCGCCGCTGAGATGCGGCGGCAGGCGGAACTGCCGCACCAGCAGCACGGTGCGGCGCGTTTCATCGAAGGGGAGGACCGCCGCGCCATGACCATGATCATGGATCTCGCGCACTGCCCGCATCATGCTGCCATCCAGCCGCTCGATATCGAGCGTATAGCGCGTGAGCTTCGCCCAGCCGGAATAGACGAGCTCCGCCGAGGCGATGATGATCTTGGGGACAAAAGGCACTTATTCGCTCCGTTGCTTACGCATGATTTTCAATATGGCCTGAGCGCGCGCGTCGCTCAGTCCCTCATATATCGGCCGCGCCGAACGGCGCCGCCAGTTCGGATATTCGCGGTCGGTGCCCGGCACGTTGAGCGGCTCCGTCTCTCCGAGAAGATCGTCGACCTGCACGAATGCTATGCCTGAGCCGGTCCGGTCCAGGAATTCATGCGCGGCCAGTATCGGATCACCGCGCGCGAGGCCGGCCGCATCGAAGGCGGTCTGCAGCTCGGCACGTTCGATCTCGTAATCGCGGCGCTGCTTCGCTTCGTTCGGATTGCGCTTGAGCCGATGATCGAGATCGAGATGAGCGCCGGATGCCCAGCCGGCGAAGGTCGGCAAATCATGCGAGCCGAGACAGGCGAGCGACAGATAGGGATAGGCCTCAGGCGCGCGGAACACCGCGCCGTCGCGCTCGAACCACAGAACCTTGTAGGAGAGGAAGCTGCCGCGCGTGAGCCGATCGCGCAAACCGTCCGGAACCGTGCCCAGATCCTCGCCCACCACCATACAGCGATGCGCCAGGCTTTCTTCCGCTACCAGCGCCATCAGCTGGTCGACCGGAAAGCTCACATAGGCACCGTCCTTGCCTTCGGCGCCTTGCGGCACCCAGAACTGCCGCTGGAGGCCGAGCACATGATCGATACGCAGCATACCGCAGTGCCGCATATTGGCGCGCAGGATCTCACGGTAAGGCGCGAGCTCCCGCTCCACCAGCACATGCGGATTGAACGGCGCCAGATTCCACACCTGGCCGAGCGCCGAAAACGGATCGGGCGGTGCGCCGAGCGACACGCCAAACGCGAAGGTTTCCGGATCGGCCCAGATCTCGCCGCCATCGAAGGCGGTGCCCAGCGCCAGGTCGCCATAGACCGCCCCGTGCGCCGCCGCCTCTCCGAACTGCTGATCGGCTCGCCATTGCAGCCACTTGCGGAACAACACATCCTTCCGCTGCGCATCCGCGAAGGCTTGGACCTGCGGCGAGCGTGCCTCGCGCAATTCGGCCGGCCATTTCTGCCGATCGACGCCTCCCTGACGATCGGCGATCGTCTCGAAGACGGCATGGAGATGCAGCGCTTCGCCATTCTCGGCGCAGAAGCGTTGAAAGGACGCGTCTGTCTCATCGAAAGTATCGAATTCGACGAGAAGCGCGCGTTTGATCTCGCGCCAGGCCGCCTCGTAGTCCACATGGCGGAGCGTGGCGAGCGACGCACCGGCTTGAGCATCGATATAGATCGGATCGATGAAGCGCCGGTCGGAAGGTTGATAGGGGCTGGCGCGGTCGCGATCGGTGGGAAAGAGATGATGCAGCGGGTTGATGCCGGCAAAGCTGGCGCCCGCCCGTCGGGCGGCGTCGCCAAACTCGCCCAGCGTCGTGAAATTGCCGAGCGCCGTCGGCTGCGCTCCACGCAACGCATAGAGATGAGCGGCAAGCCCGAAGATCTTTCGGCCCTGCGTCAACGCCGATGAGAGAAAACACTTGCGCTCTTCAAGCGTGGGCTTCGCCAGTGCCCGCAAGCGCCGCAGGCCTTCCGCCACATCGCCGCCGGTCTCCGTGCCGAGTCCCATCGCCTTGAGCAGTGTCCGCTTGGTCGCGATCGAAACGTCGTGCCGCTCGCCATCGACCGTCCACCAGACGGGCTGGATGCCAGCTTCTTCGGCCAGCACGTTGACGATCTGATCCGTCGGCGCCGCGCTGCGTTTGACCTTCATCTCCTCGACGAAGAGTGCGACGCTGCGGGCCGGCACCTCGTGTCCATCGGCCGGCCGCCAACTCCCGTCCTCACGGTTTTGCGGCAGCGTGACGGTCACCGCCGACCAGCCGGCATTGAACCAGACGCAGAAGCGCGCGCTTGTCGCATAATCATAGAAAGCGGCGCCGAGCAGCCGGCGCTCGGGATCGTTCCACTCCTCCTCGCGCAGGGTCGCGCCGACGGCGTTGAGCCAGACGACATCAGGAAGCCCCGTCGCATCGCGCGCTTTGCCGATCAGGAAGCCATCGTCGGCGAAGGCGCCTCGTGACTGCCGGAATTTTGCGAGCATCCGCACATAGTCGAGAAGCTCATGATCGGCCTTCTCCCAATCGAGCCAGGTCAGCTCATTGTCCTGCGCATAGGCGTTGTTGTTACCGGACTGGCTGCGGCCAAATTCATCACCGGCGGTGAGCATGACCGTGCCGCGTGACAACAGCAGGCTGGCGAGCAGCGCCCGCTGGTCAAGCCCCCGGCTGGCCAGTATCTCTGTGTCCTGCGTCTCGCCTTCAGCACCATTGTTCCAGGAGAAATTGCCGTCAGTCCCGTCGCGGTTGTTCTCGCCATTCGCCTCATTATGCTTGCCCGCATAGGAGACGAGATCGCGCAAGGTGAAGCCGTCATGAGCCGCGATGAAGCTCACTCCGCGCGGGGCATCGAAAATATCGGATGACCCGGCAAGCCGTGTGGCGAGTGTCCCCACCATGCCACGGTCGCCGCGCCAGAAGCGGCGCAGATCGTCGCGATAGCGATCGTTCCATTCGAGCCAGCGCTTCGGGAAACGTCCCAGCTGATAGCCGCCGGGCCCGATATCCCAAGGCTCGGCGATGAGCAGCAGATCCTTGAGAAGCGGATCGCGATCCACCGCGTCGAAAAAAGGCGCATCGCCGGAGAAGCCATCGGCTCCCCGGCCGAGAATAGGCGCGAGATCGAAGCGGAAGCCATCAAGTCCTGTCTCGCTTGCCCAGACACGCATGGCGTCGAGGACAAGCCGCAAGGCCGGATCGCTTTCCGCGGCGAGTGTGTTGCCACAGCCCGTGTCGTTGATGAGATGGAAGCCGCCGTCATGCCGGTAATAGCTTGCCACGTCGAGGCCGCGCAGCGACAGTGTCGTTCCTTCCGCGTCGCTTTCACCCGTGTGGTTGTAGACGACATCGAGAACGACCTGCATTCCGGCATCATGAAGCGCGCGCACCGTGTCGCGGATCTCGGCGAAGCCGCCGGGCGCCAGGCGCGGATCGGGCGCCATGAAGGTCACCGGATTGTAGCCCCAGCCATTGTGGAGGCCGAGCGGCGGCAGATGCCGCTCGTCGATCCAGGCGGCGAGCGGCATCAGTTCCACCGTGTCGACGCCGAGGTCGGTCAAATGCTCGAGAACCGCCGGATGCGCCAGGGCAGCCACCGTACCACGCAGAGCTTCCGGCACCGCCGGATGGCGCATGGTGAAGGCCTTGACCGCGATCTCATAGATGATGCCAGGCTGCCTTGGCTTGCGCGGCCGCATGGCCATGCCCGGCCGCTCGATGATCGCCTTCGGCACGAAAGCCGCCGTCTCGACATCTCTCGCGATCAGCTCCGGCCGATGCGCGAATGGCCGATCGAGCCGGCGCGCATAGGGATCGACCAGCAGCTTGGAGGGGTCGAAGCGATGGCCCTGCTCCGGCGCGAAAGGCCCATCGGCCCGGAGGCCATAGCGCTGCCCGACACCGATGCCGGGAAGGAAGCTGGAGAACACATCGCCCTGCCGGTCCAGCGTGAAGCGCTGCGTTACCCTGTCCTTGTCGTCGAAAAGACAGACGTCGATACGTGACGCGTGGCGCGAGAAGACGGCGATATGCGCGCCGTCTTCCTGGAGCGTTACGCCCAGTTCGTCAGGTGATGACGGTGGGGGCATTGCGGCCGGTGCGGCTCTCGATTTCGGCGAGGTTGCGGGCGATCTGGATCAGATCGGCAAGCGCCGTCTGGGTGTCGCCGCCCTGCTTGGCGGGATCGGGCTCATAGTTTTCGATATAGACGCGCAAAGTGGCGCCTTCCGTGCCGGTGCCCGACAGGCGGAAGATGATGCGCGAGCCGTCCTTGAACAGGAAACGGATGCCCTGGCCTTTCGAATCCGAGTTGTCGACCGGATCGTGATAGGCGAAGTCGTCCGACAGAGTGAGGATCTTGGCACCCAGAGCCGAAACATCCTTCTTGCCGATGAACGAGCGCAGATGCGCCATCAGCTCGTTAGCCTGGCCCGCATCGATCGCCTCGTAGTCATGCCGCGTATAGAAATTGCGGCCATAATCACGCCAATGCTGGAACACGATATTCTCGACGCTCTCCTTGCGCTTGCCCAGTATGTTGAGCCACAGCAGCACCGCCCACAGCCCGTCTTTCTCGCGCACATGGTTGGAGCCGGTGCCGGCGCTTTCCTCGCCGCAGATCGTGGCGAGCCCGGCATCGAGCAGATTGCCGAAGAACTTCCACCCCGTTGGCGTCTCGTAGCATTTGACCTTGAGCCGTTCGGCGACGCGGTCGGCGGCCATGCTGGTCGGCATCGAGCGGGCGATGCCGGCGATGCCCTTGGCATAGCCGGGCGCCAGATGCGCATTGGCGGCGAGGAGCGCCAGCGAGTCGGACGGCGTCACGAAGATATTGCGCCCGATGATGAGATTGCGGTCGCCGTCGCCATCCGACGCCGCGCCGAAGTCAGGCGCCTCCTTCGACATCATCAGGTCATAGAGGTCCTTTGCATGGACGAGATTGGGATCGGGATGGTGACCGCCGAAATCGGGCAGCGGCACGCCGTTGACGACCGTTCCCTCCGGCGCGCCCAAGGTTTTCTCGAGGATCGCCTTGGCATAGGGACCGGTCGCCGCATGCATCGCATCGAAGCGCATGCGGAACGTGCCGGCGAACATGTCGCGGATCACGTCGAAATCGAACAATTGCTCCATCAGCGCCTGATAGTCGGCGACGGAGTCGAAAACCTGGACCCGCATGCCAGCCACTTCGCTGGTGCCGATCTTGTCGAGCGCGACATCGGGAGCATCGGCGATCAGATAGCGGTCAATCACCTTGCTGCGCGCGAAGATCGCCTCGGTGATCTTTTCCGGCGCCGGGCCGCCATTCGAGATGTTGTATTTGATGCCGAAGTCACCGTCGGGACCGCCGGGATTGTGGCTCGCCGACAGCACGATGCCGCCAAACGCCTTGTGCTTGCGGATGACGCAGGACGCGGCCGGCGTCGACAAGAGACCGTTCTGTCCGACCAGCACACGGCCGAAGCCGTTTGCCGCCGCCATCTTGATCGCGATCTGCGCGACCTCGCGGTTGTAGTAACGTCCATCACCACCAATCACCAGGGTCTTGCCTTTGAAACCCTCCAGGGCGTCGAAGATCGACTGGATGAAATTCTCGACATAATGCGGTTGCTGGAACACCGGCACTTTCTTGCGCAGGCCCGAGGTTCCGGGCTTCTGGTCGGCGAAAGGTTTGGTCGCAATGGTCTTGATCATCGGGCCTCGCAAGGTGGATATCATCTATCAGGATCGGTGCAGCAGGTTCTTATAGAGCAACGCGTAGCGCGCCGCACTCTTCTCCCAGGATACATCAGTCTTCATGCCGGCTTTTTGAAGCCCGTTCCAGGCCTTGCGGTCGGCATAAAGCCTTACCGAACGTTCGATCGCGCGGGTGAGCGAGGGCACATCGACGGGCGCGAACTGGATGCCGGTGGCGCTGCCCTGCTCCAACGCGGCCTCATTCGCATCGACGATCGTATCGGCGAGCCCGCCGACATGCGAGACGACCGGCACGCAGCCATAACGTAAGCCATAGAGCTGGGTCAGGCCGCAAGGCTCGAAACGCGATGGAATGAGAATGGCATCAGCGCCGCCCTGCAGGAGATGCGAGATCGTCTCGTCATAACCGATCACCGTGCCTATGCGGCCTTTGTGACGCGCCGCCGCTTGGGTGAAGTCGGATTCGAGCTGCGCGTCGCCGGCCCCTAGCATCGCCAGCCTGGCGCCAAGCCCGACGAGATCGTCGAGACATTGCACGAGCAGGTCCATGCCCTTCTGCCAGGTGAGACGGCTCACCACGCAGAACAAGAGCCCGTCATCCTGGTCGAGGCCGAAACGCCGTTCGACTTCGCGTTTATTCGCTTCGCGCCGCTGGATGAAATTGCGCGGCACATAGGATTGCGCCAGATGCGCATCGCTCGCCGGATTCCAGATATCGGTGTCGATGCCGTTGACGATGCCGGTCAGTCGGTCACGTCGCAAGCGCAATAGCCCGTCGAGTCCCATGCCGTCGGCTTGCGTGGTGATCTCATCGGCATAGCTCGGGCTCACCGTGGTGATCGCATCGGCATAATGAAGTCCCGCCTTGAGATAGCCGACGCCGCCATAATATTCGACGCCGTTGATCGCGAAGGCCGCAGCCGGCAGCTTCAGTTGCGCGAAGATGCTGGCCGGATATTGTCCCTGGAAAGCGAGATTATGCACGGTCATGACGGTCCTGGCGACAGGCCCGGACGCGAAATGCAGATAGGCCGGGGTGAGTGCGGCCTGCCAGTCATGCGCATGCACGATCTCCGGCATGAAGGCCGCAACCTCGCCACTGCCGACATCCGCGGCGGCATAAGAGAGCGCCGCGAACCGTTTCCAGTTGTCGGGCCAATCCTTGCCGTCGGGACCGAGATAAGGATTGCCCGGCCGGTCGAAGAGATGCGCCGCCTCGACCACCAGGAGATCGAGCCCCTGCGCGCGTCCGGTCAGAATGCGCCCTTTGCCGCCGAAGAGATCACCATAGACTTTGACCGGCTTGGCGTCTTTGAGCGCCGCCATTACGGCGGGATAACCCGGCAGCATCACCCGCATCTCGATGCCGTGATGCTTGAGCGCGGCAGGCAGGGCGCCCGCAACATCGGCGAGCCCGCCGGTCTTGACCAGCGCAAACACTTCCGAAGCGACGGCCAGGACCTTCATCATACGAGCTTGTCGAGCATCGGTTGGGTGATGAGGCAGATGCCATTTTCGGTGCGCCGGAACCGTTTGGCGTCAAGCACCGGATCATCGCCGACCACCAGCCCTTCCGGAATCTCGACACCACGGTCGATGACGACCCGTTTCAGCCGGGCGCTGCGGGCGATATTGACATGCGGCAGCACCACCGCCTGTTCGAGGCGCGAATAGGAATTGACCCTGACTCCGGTGAAGAGCAGCGAGTTCTTCACGCCGGCGCCCGAGATGATGCAGCCGCCCGACACCAGCGAGCTCACCGCTTTGCCGCGCCTTCCATCCTCGTCATGGACGAACTTGGCCGGCGGCACCAGTTCCGAATAGGTCCAGATCGGCCAGTTGCGATCATAGAGATCGAGCGCCGGCACCACATCGGTCAAATCGATATTGGCCTCCCAATAGGCATCGACGGTGCCGACATCGCGCCAATAGGACTGGCTTTCGTTTTCCGAGCGCACACAGGAGCGGGTGAAGCGATGCGCCACGGCTTTGCCGTGCTTGACGATATAGGGAATGAGGTTCTTGCCGAAGTCGCGCTCCGAGCCCTTCTCCGCCGCATCGCGGCGCAGTTGCTCGCAGAGGAACGAGGTCTTGAACACATAGATGCCCATCGAGGCCAAGGCCATGTCGGGCTTGTCCGGCATGCCGGGCGGATCCTTGGGTTTCTCGATGAAGCTGATGATCTGATCCTTGTCGTCGACATGCATCACCCCGAAACCCGTCGCCTCCTTACGCGGCACTTCGAGGCAGCCGACGGTGACATCGGCGCCACTGTCGACATGCTGCTGCAGCATGAGCTCGTAATCCATCTTGTAGATGTGATCGCCCGCCAGGATGATCATGAATTCGGGGCCGTAGCTCTCGATGATGTCGAGATTCTGATAGACCGCATCGGCGGTGCCGGCATACCACTGGTCTTCCGAGACGCGCTGGCTCGCTGGCAGGACGTCGAAGCTTTCGTTGCGCTCGGGGCGTAGGAAATTCCAGCCGCGCTGCAGATGGCGGATCAGGCTGTGCGCCTTGTATTGGGTAGCGACGCCCAGGCGCCGGATACCGGAATTGATCGCATTGGCGAGCGCGAAATCGATGATACGCGTCTTGCCGCCGAAATAGACCGCGGGCTTGGCGCGTTTGGCGGTCAATTCCATGAGCCTCGAACCGCGCCCCCCGGCCAGCACATAGGCCATGGCATCACGCGCCAGTGGTGAATGTCTGCGAGTCTCCCCCATGCTCTCCTCCCTATCCTTCACTTTCGAGGATCAGTGTCGCGAGCGGCGGCAAAGTCAGTCGCGCGCTGGCGGGCTGTCCATGCGAAGCGTGGTTCTCGGCCATGATGGCACCAAAATTGCCCTGGCCGCTACCGCCATAAAAAGCGGCATCCGTATTGATGCGCTCGCGCCACGGCCCCGCAAAAGGCAAAGGCAGCACATAGTCCTGGCGCGGCACCGGCGTCAGATTGGCAACGGCGACCACCGGGCGATGGTTCCCGCCCGACCGCCGCATCCAGGCGAAGACCGAATTCTCGTGATCATCGGCGATCAGCCACTCGAAGCCTTCCGCCTCGCAGTCACGCGCATGGAGCTGCGGCAAGGCGCGATAGAGCGCGTTGAGGTCGCGCAGCAATGCTTTGACCCCGCCATGCGAGGGATATTGCAGGAGCTCCCAGTCGAGCCCCCGCGCCTCGCTCCATTCGCGCCTCTGCGCGAATTCCTGTCCCATGAACAGGAGCTTCTTGCCGGGATAGGCCCACATGAAAGCATAATAGGCCCGCAGATTCGCGAATTTCTGCCAGTCGTCGCCTGCCATCTTGGTGAGGAGCGAGCCTTTGCCATGCACGACCTCGTCATGCGACAGCGGCAGCACGAAATTCTCCGAGAAAGCGTAGAGCAGACCGAAGGTCAGGTCGTTGTGGTGATGCTTGCGGTGAATGGGTTCGCGCGCCATGTAGGCGAGCGTGTCATGCATGAAGCCCATATTCCACTTGAAGCCGAAGCCGAGCCCGCCGGCATGGACGGGCTGCGACACGCCGGGCCATGAGGTCGATTCCTCGGCGATCGTGGCGATGCCCTGATGTGCGCCATAGGCGGCGGCATTCATGCGCCGCAGGAAGGCGATGGCTTCCTTGTTCTCGCGCCCACCCTCCTCATTCGGAATCCATTCGTCGGCCTTGCGCGAATAGTCGAGATAGAGCATCGACGCCACCGCATCGACGCGCAGGCCATCGGCGTGGAAACGCTCCATCCAATAGAGCGCATTGTTGACCAGGAAGCCCTGCACCTCGGTGCGGCCGAAATTATAGATGGCGGTGTTCCAGTCGGGATGGAAGCCGCGACGTGGATCGTCATGCTCATAAAGGCTGGTGCCGTCGAAATGAGCGAGCCCATGTTCGTCGGTCGGGAAATGCGCCGGCACCCAGTCGAGCAGGACGCCGAGCCCCAGCGCATGGGCGCGGTCGACGAAATGAGCGAAGTCGGCAGGCGTGCCGAAACGGGCGGTCGGCGCATATAGCCCGGTCGGCTGATAGCCCCAGGACGGGTCATAGGGGTATTCGCTGACCGGCAGCAATTCGAGATGGGTGAAGCCCATATCGGCGACATAGGGCAGAAGCTCGTCGGCGAGCTCGCGATAGCTGAAATAGCCGCCATCGGCATGGCGCTTCCAGGACCCCAGATGCACTTCATAGATGGAGACCGGGCTGCGCCGCAGATCCTTATTCGCGCGCGCTGAGAGATAGTCCGCATCGCTCCAGGTGAAGGCGTCCGGACTCGCAACGACGGAAGCGGTCTTGGGCCTGAACTCCGACTGGAAGGCGAAGGGATCGGCCTTGAGCGGCAGGAGCTTGCCCTCGGCGCCGATGATCTCGAATTTATAGACGGTCCCTGGTCCCAGTTCAGGGATGAAGATTTCCCACAACCCCGCGCCGCGCCGATGGCGCATTACATGCCGCCGGCCGTCCCAGCGATTGAAGTCGCCCACCACCGAAACACGTTTGGCGTTAGGGGCCCAGACCGCGAAGGCGACACCGGCGGCCCCTTCATGCGTGATCGCATGGGCGCCGAGCTTGTCGTAAAGCCGGAGATGCGTGCCCTGGGCCGCATAATAATCATCCATCGGCCCCATCACCGGCCCGAAGGAATAAGGATCGATCAGCGACCACTGGCCTTGCGCATTACGCGCCTCATAGCGAAGAGGCGCTCGCCGCTTCAGCGCGATTCGGCCTTCGAAGAAGCCCTCCCCGCCCCCAGCCTCGAGCTTGCCAAGCGCCTGTCCACCGAGGCTAAAAGCTGAAACTTCTTGAGCTCCCGGAATGACCGCCCGCGTAACAAAGACGCCATCGGCTTCATGAACACCGAGCCGCGCAAACGGATCGCCATGGCTTCCCGCAACAAGCGCCGCGATCTCTCCCCGGTCAAGTTGCCATGAGACCGCTGTCATGTGCCCTTCTCACATGGACGGCACGGTCCAGATTTCCCGCGCATAGTCGCGGATCGTCCGGTCGGCTGAAAACCAGGCCATATTGGCCGTGTTGCGGATCGCCTTGTCGTGCCAGCGCTGCGGCTCGCTCCACAGATCATCGACCTGGCGCTGCGCCTTCGTGTAAGCGGCGAAATCGGCGGCGACCAAAAACCAGTCGCTGCCATAAAGAACATCGATAAGGCCCTTATAACGGTCGGGCTCGCCCGGCGAGAAGATACCGGCGCGCATCATGTCGAGCACATCCTTCAGCTCCGGCGTTGCCTCGATGACGCTGCGGGGGTCGTAGCCTTGCGCGCGGCGCTGCGCCACTTCCTCGGCCGTCATGCCGAAGATCACGATATTGTCGGCGCCGACATGATCGCGGATCTCGACATTGGCGCCGTCGAGCGTGCCGATGGTGAGCGCGCCATTGAGCGCGAATTTCATGTTGCCGGTGCCGGAAGCTTCCATGCCGGCCGTGGAAATCTGCTCGGAGAGATCGGCGGCCGGCACGATGACTTCGGCGAGGCTCACATTGTAATTGGGAATGAAGGCAACCTTGAGCAGGCCGCGCACCGCGGGATCCGCATTGACCACGCGGGCCACGTCATTGGCGAGACGGATGATGAGCTTCGCCTGCCAGTAGCTCGCCGCCGCCTTGCCGCCGAAGATCTTTACCCGCGGCACCCAGTTCTTCTCGGGATGCGATCGGATCTGGTTATAGACCGAGATGGCCTCGAGGATATTGAGCAGCTGGCGTTTGTATTCGTGGATGCGCTTCACCTGCACATCGAACATCGCGGAAGGGTCGACCTTGAGGCCCATGCGCTCCTGGATCTCGCGCGCCAGCCTGATCTTGTTGGCGCGCTTGACCTCGGCGAAACGCTGCTGAAAGCCCGCATCGCCGGCAAACCGGTTCAGCTCAGTGAGTGAATCCAGATCGTCCAGCACCTTGTCGCCGATGGCGTCGGTGATGAGTCGGGTCAGCCCGTCATTGGCCTGGAACAGCCAACGCCTCGGCGTGATGCCGTTCGTCTTGTTGGTGATGCGGTCGGGAAACAGATCGTTGAGGTCGCGGAAAACCGTGGTCTTCATGAGCTCGGTATGGAGACCCGACACGCCATTGACCTTGTGCGACCCCGCAAAAGCGAGCTGGCCCATGCGCACGCGCCGGCCGCCATGTTCGTCGATGAGCGACAGGGAGGCCAATTGCGCATCGCTCGCCGAACGGGCCCGCGCCTCCTGCAGCAATTTGGCATTGATCGCATAGATGATCTGCATATGCCGCGGCAGCAGCCGCTCGAAGAGATGCAACGGCCAGGTCTCGAGCGCCTCGGGCAGGAGCGTGTGATTGGTGTAGGAAATCGATGCGGTGGTGAGCGCCCAGGCCGCGTCCCAGTCAAGCCCGTTGAGATCGACCAGGATGCGCATCAGCTCGGCGACGGCCACCGCCGGATGTGTATCATTGAGCTGGATCGCCACTTTATCCGGTAGGCTCTCGAGCGCGCCGAACTGTTTCAGATGGCGGCGCACCAGATCCTGCAGCGAGGCCGACACGAAGAAATATTCCTGGCGCAGCCGCAATTCCTGGCCAGCTTCGGTGCTGTCCGAGGGATAGAGCACCTGCGTGATCGTCTCGGCGCGGTTCTGCTCGGCCAAGGCGCCCACATGGTCGCCGCGATTGAAGGCATCGAGCCGGATCGGGTCGAGCGCCTGGGCGCTCCACAGCCGCAAGGTGTTGACGCGTTTGCCGCGCCATCCGGCGATCGGCGTATCGAAGGCGACCGCCTGCACCGTCTCGCTCGGCCGCCATGTATGCTTGAAGGAATTGTCGTCCTTCTCGACGGTTTCGACACGGCCGCCGAAACTGATGTCATAGGCCGCCTCGCGGCGCTCGAACTCCCAGGGATTGCCGTGGGCGAGCCAGTCTTCCGGCAGCTCGATCTGCTGGCCGTCCTTGATCTTCTGCTTGAAGAGGCCGTGCTGGTAGCGGATGCCATAGCCATAGGCAGGGATATCGACGCTCGCCATGCTTTCCATGAAGCAGGCGGCGAGCCGGCCCAGGCCGCCATTGCCGAGCGCCGCGTCGGGCTCCAGCGCCTCGACCAGATCGAGATCGACATTGAGGCTCTTGAGCGCCTGGGTGACGGGCTCGACCAGGCCCAGATTGCTCATCGCGTCGCGCAACAGCCGGCCGATGAGGAATTCGAGCGAGAAATAGTAAACGCGCTTGGCGCTCTTGGCATAGGCGTCGCGCGTCGAGTTCATCCAATGGTCGATGACGCGGTCGCGCACCGCATGGATGGTCGCCGCCAGCCAGTCGTGATCGCGCGCCACCAGCGGGTCCTTGCCTACCGTATAAGCGAGCTTCTCCAGGATCTCGGCGCGTAACGTCGCGGCATCGGTGCGGCGGGGCGCCGGCTTCGGCGCATCGGGATGAATTTGCGTAACGGTCTGAACCATGGGCCCTCGATGAGTTTATGGTCTAGTATAATGCCACGGACAGCAAGATTATTTGACGAGGTTAAGGATGCCGCGCTTTGCCGCGAATTTAAGCATGATGTTCCAGGAAATGCCCTTTCTGGAGCGTTTCGCCGCCGCCGCCGAAGCGGGCTTCACGGGCGTCGAATTCCTGTTTCCCTATGAATTCGACAAGGCCGAGATCGTCAGGCGCCGGGCCGAGGCCGGACTTGCACAAATTTTGTTCAATTCCCCACCCGGCGATTGGGCCGCCGGCGAGCGCGGCTCGGCCGCTCTGCCCCAAAAGCGCGACCTGTTCCGGCAGCAATTCGAGCTGGCCCTGGACTACGCGGTGGCGCTCGCCAACCCGCGTATCCATGTGATGGCCGGAATCCCCGCCCCCGGCGAGAACAGCCAGGCTTGCGAGTCCTGCTTTGTCGAGAATCTCCGCTGGGCGGGCGAGCTGGCGCGGCCGCGTGGCATCACTCTCCTCATCGAGCCGCTCAACCCGGTCGACATGCCGGGTTATTTCCTGAGCTCGGCCGATCAGGCGGCGGGCATTCTGGCGGCGGTGGCACTTCCCCATGTGAAGCTGCAATATGACATCTATCACCAGCAGATGAGCCGCGGCGCCGTCGCCGACACGCTGCGCCGGCATTTCCCCCTCATCGGCCACATCCAGGTCGCCGGCGTCCCCGGCCGCAACGAGCCGGACGAAAGCCAGGAGATCAACCTGCCCTATCTCTTCGGCCTCATCGACGAATTGGGTTATGATGGCTGGATCGGCTGCGAATATCGCCCGCGTGCTGGAACACTTGACGGCCTGGGCTGGCTGAAGTCTTACGGTATCGGCCAGGGGAAGCCAAAATGAAGAGCCCCGTTGCCGGAGCTCTTCACGACTCTTCACCCATACTCACAATCCGGGGGTCAACGCCGATCAGGCAACCCAGGCATGGCCATTGCGCGGATTGACGTCGACGAGGACGGGATGGCCGTGCCGCTCGGCGCGGAACATGTCGACCCGGCCGCCGCATTCACGAACCTGCACATTGTGGAATCCGTCATGGCGCACGATCCTGCCGGCGGCCTGGCAACTCAGCATCGCATGATGCATCGGAGCCTGGATGTGCCGGACCGGCGCCTTCGGATAGATCTTGATGTCGTATTTCGGATTGTAGCTCGAATTGGGATTCCACATGTCTTCGGCCATTGTCGATGCCGACAGGCTGGCGACGCCAAGTGGGATCAGGACTACGCTTGCGAGAAGAAGTTTGCTGAACATGATCGTCCTCCACAGCAAAACTGTTACCCCCGAGTAACAGGAGAGGCTGGACAGATGTTCCGTATGCGGAGGTTACACCTCGGTTAGATCCATCAAGAAAATGTGAGGGGTTGATCGCGACATAAAGAAGGGGCTCCGTTTCCGGAGCCCCTCGCGCATTCGGCGCTTGGTGACGTCGATATCAGACAGGCCTGACATGTCCGTTACGCGAATTGACGCGCAGGACCACGTGACGGCCCCCGCGCGTGGCGCCGAACAGGTAGGTTCTCGCGTCACACTCGCGGGCCACGACATTCCGATATCCGTCCTCACGGAGCAACTGGCGGGCATCGGCGCAGCTCATCGCTCCGGTATTCCGCAAAGGCATGCGGGCAAGAGGCGTGTGAGATGTCGGGCTGTAGCCGGCCATCGCCGACCCCGACAGGCCCAGCATGCCGAGAGGAATGGCGACGGCGGCCGCGAGAACGAGCTTATTGAACATGATATAACTCCTTGGTGGAAAGCTCCCCGGACTGAACACTTGTTCGGCTTCGGCTGTTCCCCCTGCCGCGGGTTAAACCTTTGTCAGGTCGCGAGGACGGAATGCACAAAATGAAAAAGGGAGCTCCGTCTCCGGAACTCCCTCGAGATTACAACTCTGTCATGCCGGATCAGGCGCGCCACACATGTCCGTTGCGCGGATTGACATGCAGCAGGACGGCGCGGCCATGGCGGACGGCATGGAACACAAAGTTCCTGTCATCGCAGTCGCGCGCCTTCACGTTTTTATAGCCATCGGCGCGGATCATCCGGCCGGCCGCGGCACAGGTCAGCGCCGCGCGATGCAGCATCGGTGCCGCCGCCGGTCTATGCGCCGACGCGATCGGCTTCACCGGAATGTAATAATGCGTGTTGTAGTCGGCGAGCGCCGCGCCCGACAGGCCGAGCATGCCGAGGGGAAGCGCCACCGCGGCGGCGAGAGCGAGTTTGCTGAACATGGGAGATCTCCATGGAGGAGGGTGAAGTTACCCTCGGCAAACTGCGCCCGAACGCCGTCGTTCCCATCCAAGCGGGTTAAATATTGTTATGTATTTTCAAGGCTTAGATGAATTTCCGGTAAGCCTCGCCTCACCCGCCGATCATCACCTTGATGAGGCCGTTGACGCGGCCCGCCTGCTCCATCTGAACCATGTGGCCAGCGCCTTCGATGATCTCCACCTTGGCGCCTTTGGCCGCCGTCGCGTGAGCGGCGGGCACGATCTTGTCCTCCGCGCCCCAGACGACAAGTGCCGGTACACCTGAAGCGGCAAGCGCATCGGCGAGTAGCGCCGCCTGCCGTCCACCAGCGAAGACACCGTTCTTCAACGCGGTAAGCGCGTCGCCGACACCATCGAGCCTTTTGTATTTGAGAAGGTCGTCCACCATCTGGCGGCTCACCAGCCCGCTGTCGGCGAACAGATTCTCCAGCACCGGCTTCAGGTCACGGCGCGACGCCGAGGCGACGAAGCCGTCAATGTAGTCCATGTTGATGTCGGGCCCGAGACCGGCGGAGGAAATCAGCGTTACCGATTTCACCCGCGGCTTTGCCAGGCGCGCCACCTCGATCGCGACGGCGCCGCCCATCGAATGGCCGACGAGATGCGCCTTGTCGATCTTCACCGTGTCCATGAAGCTCAACACCGCTTTGGCGAGTCCAGCGACGGTCGGCTCGTCCACCTTCTTGGTCGACTGGCCATGGCCTGGCAGATCGAGCGCATAGACAGTCGCCCCTTCCGCCAGTGCATCGGCATTGAACAGCCAGTTGTCGAGATCGCCGCCGAAGCCGTGGATGAGCAGCACCGTATTATCGTCGCTGCCACGTTTGGTGTAGCGCAGCCGGCCTGCGGCCGTGTCGGCGAACTCATAACGCGGACCCGCCGCTTCTTCCTCGCCCTCCTCGGCCACCGGCACCACATAGGAGCCGACAAACGCGTCGATATCGGCATCCGGGACGTCGGCATCCGCCACGACGCCGATCAGCGTCTTGATCGGATAGATCGTGTCCTCCTGGCCGATGCGGCGGCGCAGGATGCCGCCCTCATTCGCCTCGACGGCGCCGGCGATCTTGTCGGTTTCCACCTCGAGGAGCTGGTCGCCGGCCTTCACGCTGTCGCCGTCCTTCATCAGCCATGACGCCAGCTTGCCCTCCGCCATGGAGAGCCCCCATTTCGGCATCACGATGGGGATGATACGCTTCTCCGACATCACCCCTCCTCAATTGGCCATGGTCTTGCGGACGGCGGTAGCGATCTTGTCGGCGCTCGGCAGATAGATGTCTTCGAGCGAAGGCGAGAACGGCACCGGCGTGTGCGGCGAGGTTACCATCTGGATGCCCGCTTTCAGCGCCTTGAAGATCTCCTGCGAGACCTTGGCCGAGACGTCGCTGGCGATCGAGCAGCGCGGATGCGCTTCGTCGACGCAGACGAGCCGTCCGGTATTCTCGACACTTTCGAGCACCGTATCCCAATCGATGGGCGACAGCGTCCGGAGATCGATCACCTCGCATTCGACCTTGTCCTTGGCGAGCGCCGCGGCGGCATCCAAGGCGCGATGAACCATCATGCCATAGGTCACGATGGTGACGTGCTTGCCTTCACGCACCACATTCGCCTCGCCGAACGGGATAGCGTAGGATTCCTGCGGCACGTCGGTTTCGAGGCCGTAGAGATTCTTGTGCTCGCAGAAGATGACGGGATCGTTGTCGCGGATCGACTGGATGAGCAGTCCCTTGGCGTCATAGGCATTCGACGGCACCACCACTTTCAGTCCCGGAATATGGGTGAAGAGCGGCGTCAGCACTTGTGAATGCTGGGCGGCGGCGCGGAAGCCACCGCCGATCATGGTGCGGATGACGACCGGCGTCTCGGCCTTGCCGCCGAACATATATTTGAACTTGGCGGCCTGGTTGAAGATCTCGTCGAAACACACGCCCATGAAGTCGATAAACATCAGTTCGGCGACCGGGCGCATGCCGCAGGCGGCAGCCCCCACGGCGGCCCCGATATAGGCGGATTCGGAGAGCGGCGTGTCGAGCAGCCGGTCACCATATTTGGCATAGAGGCCCTTGGTGACGCCGAGCACACCGCCCCAGGCGTCCTTCTCGCCGTCACCGCCCATGCCGCCGACGATATCCTCGCCCATCACGAACACCGTCGGATCGCGCGCCATCTCCTGGTCGAGCGCTTCGTTCAGAGCCTGCCGCATACTGATCTTGCGTGCCATTGTTCCCTCCCCTCAATAAGTCACATAGACGTCGGTCATGAGATCCTTGGCCGTCGGCAAAGGTGCCGCCTTGGCCGTGATCACCGCCTCGTCGATCAGCTTCACGATCTCCTTGTCGATCGCCTCGAGCTCAGGTCTCTTGATCACGCCCGCATCCAACACCTTGTCGGCGAAGAGCTTGATGCAGTCCTGGTTGGCGCGGATATGCTCGACCTCGCCTTTGCCGCGATAGGTCTGCTGGTCGCCCTCGAAATGGCCGAAGAAGCGGATCATCTTGCATTCGAGCAGCGCCGGGCCGCCGCCTTCGCGCGCCCGCTTGATGATCTCTCCCGCCGCTTCATAGACGGCGAAGAAGTCGGTGCCGTCGACGGTAACGCCGGGAAGTCCGAAACCCGCCGCGCGATCGACATAGGAGTCGACCGCGACCGCATATTCGCGCGAGGTGGATTCGGCATAGCCGTTATTCTCGACGACGAAGATCGCCGGCAAATTCCACACCGCTGCCAGATTGAGGCTTTCGAGGAACATGCCCTGGTTGGAGGCGCCGTCGCCGACGAAGGAAATGCCGACCCCGCCATCGCCGCGGAACTTGGCGGCGAGTGCCGCGCCACAGGCGAGCGGTGCGCCAGCGCCCAGAATGCCATTGGCGCCCATCATGCCCTTGGAGAGATCGGCGATATGCATCGAGCCGCCCTTGCCGCGGCACGAGCCCATGGCTTTGCCATAGATCTCGCCCATCATCTCCTTCACATCGACGCCCTTGGCGATGCAATGGCCATGGCCTCTGTGTGTGGACGCGATGCGATCGCGGTCATTGAGATGCATCATGATGCCGGTGCCGGAGGCTTCCTCGCCGGCATAAAGATGCACGAAGCCCGGAATATCGCCCTTGGCGAATTCATTGTGCACCCGCTCCTCGAATTCGCGGATCGTCCGCATCGTCCGGTAGGCCTCGAGCAGGCCTTGCTTGTCGAGCGGAAATGGATTTTTGCTCATTATCTCCTCCCATCACGAAACTTGGCGTTTACGTTCCTTTTGTCCGGCCTGCCGCATGAGCCCGTGGCGCGCCGCGTAATCCATGACGGCGGCGACATTGACAGTGCGGAAGGCGTTTTCTTCGAGCATGACCGAAACCCGGTCGCGCTCCGAGAATGAAAGCTCGCGCTCGCCATCGAGGGCGATCGAGCCTGAGGTGATCTGAGGCCCATGGGCTTTGCCGGCGCTGAGCCTCTGCCAGCGGGCGATGCCGATCGGGCGCATATAGCCGGGCGCGATCGGCACGTTGAGCGTGAGGGCCGCCTCTTCCGTCGGCGCCAGCAGCACATGCAGGCCGCCCGGCTCCGAGCGCTTCACCGGCTCGAGCAATCCGGCGATGGCCGACATGCCGATGACCTCGGGCTCGGCGAAGGTGACGAACAGCTCGCGGAACGTCTCGGGCTTCCACAGGGCCCTCGCCCCCACCACCCGCTCGGTGACGAGCGCCACATCGACCAGCGCGATCTCGGCCGCCTGGTCGTTGATGCGGACCACGAGCTTCTTGTTGGGCGCATAGGCGACCGCCTCCGGCACCCGGCCAGTTACCGCGAGGCCGACGGCGAGCCCGGTGATGGTGGGTTCGCGATGTTCGGGAAAGGCATTGTTGGTGCCGGTCGAGATGCCGGCGATCGGAATATCGCCCGAGCGCGAGACGACGGCGCGATGGGTGCCGTCGCCGCCCAGGACCACGATCGCCGCGATACCTTGCTGGCGCATGAGATCGGCGGCCCGCACCGTGTCGTCCACCGTCCCCGTGACGGTCATGTCGAGATAGCTGAGGTCCGGGAATTCATGCTCGCCCAGATTGCGGGAGCGCTCGACGCCGCGCCGCACATGGTGCCTTATGCCGCCATTGTCGGGCATCATCACCACCCGCTCGATGCCGGAAGCCTTCAGGCAGGCGAGCACCCGGAGCACGATATTGGCGCGGTCGGTAATCTGGAGGCTGGTCGCATTGGCGATCACGCGACGTATGTCACGTGCCGATACCGGATTGGCAATGATGCCGACAGTCGGAGCCAATTTGGGTTCCTCCGACACTACGATGACTCGTGAAATTATTTTTCACAAGCCTCAACGTGCGATCCCGTCGCGTCATGGGACCATTGTCGTAGAGGACCGGTACAAAAGGTGGTGACAGGGGCCGAAATGATCATTCTGAACGGGAAAGAATGCTAAAATTCCAGGACCTCCGCCGGGACGGACCAGGAGTTGAAGCTTTTTTTCATGGCTGGGCGGCAGGGCACCGCAGCGCTAAGGTCATTGCCGCGTGCGCGTCTTCGCCACCCCCAGGCGGCGACCTACCGCCCGTGACCGATCGGTAACCATTTATTTTCAAAGCCTTCCCCTTGACGCTCCAGGCCCTCTGCCCTATCTGAGCGGGCAGCTGTTGGCACTCTTAATCGACGAGTGCTAACAGGCGCCGGAAACGGGGTTGGGAGGCCTCGCTTTCATTGCTCCAGGCTCCGGCGACCCCATCGAACAATGCGACCAACGAAGGAGACATCGCATGAAGTTCCGTCCTCTGCACGACCGAGTGGTTGTGCGCCGAGTTGAGGAAGACACCAAGACCAAGGGTGGCATCATCATCCCCGAAACCGCCCAGGAAAAGCCGATGCAGGGCGAGATCATCGCCGTCGGCCCGGGTGGCCGCGACGAAGCGGGCAAGCTGATCCCGATCGACGTCAAGGCTGGCGACATTGTCCTGTTCGGCAAGTGGTCGGGGACCGAGGTCAAGATCGACGGCACCGAATATCTGATCATGAAAGAGTCGGACATCATGGGCGTTCTCGAGGGCAAGTCGTCCTCGAAGAAGGCGGCCTGATCTTATCCGTCTGTAGCTCAACATTTCAGTAGAGGAATAACAACATGGCAGCGAAAGAAGTCCGCTTCGGTGGCGAAGCCCGTGAGCGCATGCTCCGCGGCGTCGACATTCTCGCCAATGCGGTCAAGGTCACGCTCGGTCCCAAGGGCCGCAACGTCGTGATCGACAAGTCCTTCGGCGCGCCCCGCACCACCAAGGACGGTGTGACGGTCGCCAAGGAAATCGAACTCGAAGACAAGTTCGAGAACATGGGCGCCCAGATGGTGCGCGAAGTCGCCTCCAAGACGAATGACGTCGCGGGCGACGGCACCACCACGGCTTGCGTGCTCGCCCAGGCGATCGTGCGCGAAGGCGCCAAGGCGGTTGCCGCCGGCATGAACCCGATGGATCTGAAGCGTGGCGTCGATCAGGCTGTCCGCGCCGCCATCGAGGACATCAAGAAGCGCTCGAAGAAGGTCAAGGGCTCCGACGAAGTCGGCCAGGTTGGCACCATCTCCGCCAATGGCGAGAAGGACATTGGCGACATGATCGCCAAGGCCATGCAGAAGGTCGGCAACGAAGGCGTCATCACGGTTGAGGAAGCCAAGTCGCTCGACACCGAACTCGACGTCGTCGAGGGCATGCAGTTCGACCGCGGCTATCTCTCCCCCTACTTCATCACCAACGCCGACAAGATGATCGCCGAGCTCGAGGACGTTTACATCCTCCTGCACGAGAAGAAGCTGTCGGGCCTCCAGGCCATGCTCCCGGTTCTCGAAGCCGTGGTGCAGACCGGCCGTCCGCTCCTCATCATCGCTGAGGACGTCGAAGGCGAAGCTCTCGCCACCCTCGTCGTCAACAAGCTCCGTGGCGGCCTCAAGGTCGCGGCCGTCAAGGCCCCGGGCTTCGGCGATCGCCGCAAGGCCATGCTGGAGGACATCGCTGTCCTCACCGGCGGCCAGGTGATCTCGGAAGATCTCGGCATCAAGCTTGAGAACGTCACGGTGGAAATGCTCGGCCGCGCCAAGCGCGTGCGCGTCGAGAAGGAGAACACCACCATCGTCGACGGACATGGCAAGAAGAACGACATCCAGGGCCGCGTTGCCCAGATCAAGCAGCAGATCGAAGAGACGACGTCGGACTACGACCGTGAGAAGCTCCAGGAGCGCCTGGCCAAGCTCGCGGGCGGCGTCGCCGTCATCAAGGTCGGCGGCTCGACGGAAGTCGAAGTGAAGGAGCGCAAGGACCGCGTCGATGACGCGCTCAATGCGACCCGCGCTGCGGTCGAAGAAGGCATCGTGCCGGGCGGCGGCGTCGCTCTGCTGCGCGCCAAGAAGGCCGTTGATGCCCTGAAGTCGGACAATGCCGACATCCAGGCCGGCATCAAGATCGTGTCGAAGGCTCTTGAAGCCCCGATCCGCCAGATCGCCGAGAACGCCGGCGTTGAAGGCTCGATCGTCGTCGGCAAGGTGCTCGAGAAGTCGGGCAACTTCGGCTTCGACGCGCAGAACGAAGAGTATGGTGATCTCGTCGAGAAGGGCATCATCGACCCGACCAAGGTCGTGCGTACCGCTCTTCAGGACGCTGCTTCCGTCTCCTCGCTCCTCATCACGACCGAAGCCATGGTCGCCGAGAAGCCGAAGGACAAGGCCCCGGCTCCGGCGATGCCGGGCGGCGGTGGCATGGGCGGCATGGACTTCTAATCCAGCCGATCAGGCAAGAAACACGAACCCCGGTGGAAACACCGGGGTTTTTTTTCATGCCCGAATGATCTCAACGCCGGCGAAGGCTTTCACCTCCGTCTCGCGCGTCACCACAATCGAGGTGAGGTCTTTCATGGCGCAGACATTGAAAGCCGAGACCGCACCCAGCTTTTCAGCAGTGACCAGCACAACAGTCTCCGCCGACCGCGCGATCATTGCGCGCTTGATCGCCGCCTCCTCGAAATCCCCCGTGGTGCCGCCCTCCTCCGGATGGAGGCCGGTCAGGCCGACGAAGCCCAGATCGATGCGCAGACGCTGGATCTGCTCGAGCGCTTCCGCCCCGACCGCAACCATCGAGTGCCGGAACAGCCGGCCGCCGATCAGGATCACCTCGACAGCCTGATGCGGCTCGAGCGCCGCGGCGATGGTCGGACTGTGGGTGATGACGGTGAAATCGAGACCGAGCGGCAGCGCCCGGACGAGCTCCAGATGCGTCGTCCCGCCATCGATGAAGACGCGCTGCCGGCGCTGGATCAGGCTCGCTGCCTTGCGGCCAAGCCGGGACTTCTCATCCGTCGCCATGGATCGTCGGGCGGCGATATTGGCAACCGTCGGAGACGCCGGCAGCGCCCCGCCATGCACCCTTGTGAGCCGGCCCTCGCCTGCGAGTTCGCGCAAATCCCGGCGGATCGTGTCCTCGGAGAGCCTGAGCTCGGCGCTCAGCTCCTTCGCCACGATCCGGCCGTCCCTGGCCAGCCGGTCGAGCAGCAATTGTTTTCTCTGTTCCGTCAGCATTGCACGAATTTACACGATCTTGCACGAAATGTCACGAACTGATAAGACCAGCCGTCAGTTAACTCTGGAGTGTCCCATGTCGAAGAAACCCATGATGATCCTGATCGCCGGCCCCTATCGGTCAGGCACCGGCGATGATCCGGCCCGGATGGCCGCCAATCTGAAGCGCCTCGAAGAAGCCTCCTGGCCGATCTTCGAAAAAGGCCATGTGCCGATGATCGGCGAATGGGTGGCGCTGCCGATCTGGCAGACAGCGGGCGGCAAGGAAGTCGGCGACACGCTCTATGACCGCGTCCTCCACCCGACAGCGGGACGGCTGCTTGAGCATTGCGACGCGGTCTTGCGCCTCCCGGGCGATTCGAAGGGCGCCGAGGAAGATGTGCGCATCGCGCGCCGCCGCGGCATCCCGGTCTATCACGATATTTCCGAGATACCCGATCACGCTGCCTAAGATCGGCCAGAAACCACCTGTTCACATTGTGTAACGAAGGCAGGGCTTCGGTCCCGCCTTTTCTATGTTATGGATCGCCCGTTCAGGAGGACTTTCATGCGCTTTGGATCACCGATGCTGTTCGCTGGGTTGGCCGCTCTCGTCGTCGCCACAGGCGGCGCAAAGGCACGCGAGGAGATCCCGCTCGTATCCGGCACCTACGCCCAGAACATGGACTGGTGCCAGATGATGAACCGCGCCGATCCGAACGGCCCCGACTACAAGGACAAGCGCGCTTTCATCAATCTGACCCAGGACGAGATCAACTGGAACACCTCGGTCGGCCAGATCACCGATGTCAGCATCGACCGCAAGACCATCAATCTGGCGGTGCAGCTGACGACCGACGGTCAGACGAAAGCCGTCGCCTTGCCGCTCGTCCGCAAGTCGAAGAAGGTCTTCGTACTGTACGGCGTCAATTTCTATCACTGCCCGACCTATATGCCCAATCCGCGGCTGGGCCGCTGATCACCACAGCACCGGCCGCGCGATCATCAGCCAGAAGACGCAGAGAAGGCCGATGAAAGCGGGCCAGCCGAGAACGAACCACAGGCGCATCGCCCGCCGGTAATCGTCACCCAACGGCGCCCCCTGCGCCGCGGCGCGGCTCGCCAATCTTTGCACCTTGATCTGCAAGGCGACGACCGGCAGCCAGCAGGCGAGCGCCAGAAAATAGAGGCAGAAGCTCGCGACCAGCCAGGATTCGCGAAAGTCGATGCCGGACAGATGCGCCAGCGCGATGCCGGTCACCGGCTGTACGACGCCGCTCGTACCGGTGAAGATCCAGTCCGCTCTGACAACCATGCGCCCGACCGAGGCGATGATGCGCGGATCACCGCTGCGATGCGCCAGCCAGAAATAATAGGCGGTGCCGGCGCCGAAGCCGAACAGAATGGTCGAGCTCACCACATGCAGCCATTTGATGAGCAGATAAGGATCGATCATCTCTGCTCCCTCAGAACGCCGTGGCAAAGCACCGCCGCCACGATCGGGATGTTCTTGAGCAGCGGCCCCAAGGGATCGAGCCACAGCACCGGCAGCGCGAAAGTGAGCGCCAGTGTGTAGCCGGCGATGACGATGAGCTGCGCCACGGTGGCTTTGCGCCCGCTCAACACCAGGAAACAGATGGCGAGATCGATGAGACAGGTGAGCACGACGACCGGCATGGCCAAGCCCGACGGAAGCCCCAGCGCTGCGAGAACCTTCTGCGCCAGCGGCAGGCCGGTGAAAAAACCGATGAGCCCCGAGAGGAGCCACATCAACGCCAGCGCGAATTTGAGCACCGGCGCCATGAAGAACAGCCGCGCATGCCAGCGATCCTGTACTTCGGCCGGCTCCTCGGCCATGAACTGGGCAAGCGAGCGGGGCGTGAAGCCGATCTCGCGCGCGAAGCGCTCGCCATCACCTTCATTGCCCGCGATGAGCTGCGCCAGGCTGTTGCTGGAGACAGGGCCCCTGCCCATCCGGTCGCCGAGCCCGGCAAGCCCTCGCATGACACCCATCGGAATGGAGAGGTACGGCGCGGGCGGCAAACCGAGCCAAGTCCGGTAACGGGAGAGCAGATCACGCAGCGAAATGATCTCAGGTCCCGCGGGTTCGAGAACCTGCCGGCTGAAACGCCCCTCCTCGCAAACGACCCGTACCGCTCGAGCAAGGTCCTGGGCATGCAGCGGCGAGAAGGCAAAATGGCTGTCGCCCACCAAAGGCGTGAACAGCGGCAGGCCGGCAAGCCCACGGATGAGCGAGGTGCCGCCATAGGAACCCTTCGCCACGATGAGCGAGGGTTTCAGAATGGTCCAGTCGAGCGGGCCATCCTGCAGCAGCTTCTCGCCGGCGAGCTTGGCGCGCGCATAATCGGTGTCGACTTCAGGCCTGGCGCTGATGGCCGAGATGAGCACCACCCGTTTCACGTCAGCTTGCGCGCACGCTTCATAGAGCGCCCGCGGCGCCGTGACATGCACGGCCTCCATCCCGGCGCCGCTGAGAACACCTGCCGCATTCACCACCGCATCGACACCTGCGAGCCGCGGCAACCAGTCGGCGACGGCGACATCTCGCGCCAGATCGCAGGCGACCGCCGCAGCACCGGGAAAAGCGCGCGCGAAATCCGCCGCGCGCCGCACGGCGCCTACCGGCTGATGGCCACCTTTCAGCAATTCCGCCACGATATGCCGGCCGATGAAGCCGCCCGCCCCCAGAACCAGAATGCGCAAGTGAAATCTCCAGAGCAAATCCCGCCAAAGTTGAAGACTTTGGCGACAAGGATTTGCTCCAACTTGTTGATTTTGGCGCGAATCCCATTCAGCGAAGTGATTTCACCGCGCCGGGATGCGCGCCAATGAAATCAAGCCGATCGTAATAGGGATTGACGATGATTCGCAGAGCCATGACGATGCGCCCCGGCAACTCCATGAGGCAAGCATGACGACCGACTATGATTATGAGCTGGGTTCCTTCGGCCGCCCGGTCACGACCCGATCGGCCGACGCGCAGAAATGGTTCGATCGCGGCCTCGTCTGGTGTTACGGCTTCAATCATGAGGAAGCGGTACGCTGCTTTGAGAAAGCGACCAAGGCCGACCCCGATTGCGCCATGGCTTGGTGGGGCATCGCTTATGCCTCCGGCCCCAATTACAACAAGCAATGGAAGGCCTTCGACACGGTCGATCTCGAACGGTCGCTGACGACCGCCCACAAGGCAACCGCCGAGGCGCTGCGGCTGAAGGACAAGGCCAGCGCCGTCGAGCGCGCCGTCATCGAGCCGCTGGCCCTACGCTACCCGTCGCGTGAGCCGGGCCAGGTGACTCCAATCTGGAATGACGATTATGCCGCCGCCATGCGCAAGGCCTATCAGGCCCATGGCCAGGATCTCGACGTGGCGACCTTGTTCGCCGAGGCAATCATGAACCGCACGCCCTGGCAATTATGGAACATCGAGATCGGCGCGCCCGCCGAGGGGGCCGACACGCTGGAAGCGATCGAGGTACTGGAGAAGGCCATGAAGCAGCCGGGCGGCAACGACCATCCGGGCCTCCTCCATATGTATATCCATCTCATGGAGATGTCGCCGACGCCGGAGCGCGCCCTTAGAGCCGGCGACCGTCTGCGCCATCTCGTGCCCGACGCCGGGCATCTGCTTCACATGCCGACCCATATCGACGTGTTGTGCGGCGACTATCACAATGTCGTCGAATGGAACGACCGCGCCATGCAGGCGGACCGCAAATATTTCGCGCGCGAAGGTGGCTTGAATTTCTATTCGCTCTATCGCTGCCACGACTTCCACTTCAAGATCTACGGCGCGATGTTTCTCGGCCAGTATGTCCCCGCGATTACCGCCGCTGAGGAGATGGCCTCTACCCTCACCGAAGAGCTGCTCACCGTCGAGGTG
Organism: Taklimakanibacter albus; assembly: GCF_016595235.1. Taxonomy (GTDB): domain Bacteria; phylum Pseudomonadota; class Alphaproteobacteria; order Rhizobiales; family Aestuariivirgaceae; genus Taklimakanibacter; species Taklimakanibacter albus. Next base: position 47,674 of record NZ_JAENHL010000007.1, read on the forward strand.
CCGCCGATGGCCGACTGGCTTGAAAGCTTCGTGCCGATGAAGCTCCATGTGCTGATCCGTTTCGGCAAATGGCGCGAGATCATCGCCGAGAAAGTCCCCGCAAACGCCAAGCTCTATTGCGTGACGACGGCGCTGACGCACTACGCCAAGGCGGTGGCGCATGCCGCGTCGGGCGACGTGCCGGCGGCAGAGGCGGAAGCCAAACGTTTCGAGGCCGCGGTCGCGCAAGTGCCACCGACGCGTTATCTCTTCAACAACACGGCGCTCGATATCTTGGCAATCGCCGCCGAGATGATGAAAGGCGAGATCGCCTATCGCAAAGGCCGGTTCGACCAGGCCTTCGCTCACTTACGCAAGTCGGTCGAGCTCGACGACTCGCTCCCCTATGATGAGCCCTGGGGCTGGATGCAGCCGACCCGCCATGCGCTGGGTGCCCTCCTCCTCGAGCAGGGCAAGGTGGCGGAAGCCGAGGCGGTCTATCGCGCCGATCTCGGCCTCGACAAGACGCTGCGCCGCGCCTGCCAGCATCCGAACAATGTCTGGAGCCTGCATGGCTATCACGAATGCCTGGAGAAGCTCGGCAAACACACCGACGCGATCATCATCAAGAAGCTGCTCGACATTGCGGCGGCGCGCGCCGACGTGCCGGTCAAGGCGTCCTGCTTCTGCCGACTCAAAGCTGTGGCTTGAAGAGGATCTTGCCGCACCGGCTGGCTTGCGCATTGTGCGCCAGGGCGACGCGATACGCGGAGAGTGGATAACACGCTTCGATCGTCGTTGCGGCGAGGCCTGAGCGAATATCGTCGAACACCTCAGCCATCGCGGCCCGAAGCTCCGCGCGGGAGGCGGCATGGACCCAGTTGCGCAGCCAGAAGGGCTTTACAGATCGAAGGCCGGGCGGAAGCGGCCTGCCTGAAAGCAGTCCGTAATGCATAAGAGCACCGCCAGACCTGATCGCCTGCGCCATCGCCGCGCCATCGTCACCGCCGATGGCGTCGAAACCACCATCGAGCGGTGGCAGAGGCTCACCCGCCAGGATCACATTGCAAATTGGTTCATCCGCGAGCAGCGCCATAGCTTGCTTGGACCGCACGATCGCCAGCGATCTGATGTTCATCGCATCGAGCAGGCGCAGCAATATACGACCGATGGCGGAGTTCGCCGCATTGACCGCGACCAGCATTCCAGGCGACGGCGCCAAGGTTCGCAGTATGAGCCGCGCGGTCAAGGGATTCACATAGGCCGTCGCCGCTTGCTCATCACTGAGATCGTCGGGCACCGGAATGCACCATTCGGCCGGCAAAGCCTTGAAACTCTGCCATCCGCCCGCTGAACCGAGCGGCAGGACTCTTTGCCCCATGCGAAGGCCGGAGACTTCCGCGTCGATTGCGTCGATCACCCCCACGCCTTCGAAACCGGGAACGAAGGGCAACGGTATCCGAAAGGAATAGGCGCCGGAGACCGACACCAGATCGGAGGGATTGATGGCGCTGGCCCGCATGCGCACCACGACGCCCGATGGCTCGGGCTCAACGCGCGGCGCCGGCTCGCAGACAAGCACATCGGCCGGTGCTCCGAAACCATGGGCGACGATACGCAGCATGCAGTCGGCCGGAGCTCTGTCAGCTCGGCTTGTAGACCCGGAGGAAGAAGGTCACGGCGCGTGCCACATGCTGAGCGATATCCTCTTCACTCGGCGTCGGCGCCGCATTGAACAGCTGGCGGCGGATGAGCACCGATTGCGAGAGGTCCATGAATTGCTGGGCGGCGAGCGAGCAATCCTCGATCGCCAGCACGCCCACATCCACTTGCGCCGCGAGATAGTCGGCGAGCTTGCCGGCGCAGACCTTGGGGCCACGCTCATAATACTCGGCGCCGATCTCCGGCATGCGCTCGACGATCGAAAAGACGGTGCGCATCGCCCTTATGTAATAAGGGCTGGTCATGATCTTGAGGAAGTCGCTGCCGAAGCGGTTGAGCACCTTGACGATGTCGTGGTCACTGTGATCGAGGGTAACCACATCCCACAGATCGGCGCGCTTCTCCTCGGCGATCAGATCGACGAACAGACGCTCCTTGTTCTCGAAATAGACATAGAGCGTGCCTTTCGACACGCCGGCGACTTTGGCGATGTCGTTCATGCTGGCGCCATCGAAGCCTTTGGCCAGGAACACCTTGCGGGCCCCTTCCAGGATCTGCCGGCGTTTGCGCGGGTCCTGCCCTGGCGCCAGTTCGGCGGCGGGCGGTCCGTCCAGTTCCATCACGCTCACTTCACAACTCCATCGGCCGGTCCGGCTGTGATTCAGGGACTCGCAGGATACCACAAACCACCGCAGCGGAAGCCTTACGGTCGGATTAAATTTGACCGAACCGTTCGGTTCGATCTTGATTTAGGGCTTCAGGAGGCCTATTTCAAGCCATTCAGCCTCATTGACCGAACAGTTCGGTCATTTTGACCCTCCAGTTTTGAGGATCTGCGATGAACAAGATCGTTCTGGCGCCCGAGCAAAGCGAAGCCATTAAAACCGATCACCCTGCCTTGCGGCGGGAAAAAACCGAAGCGCCCGATTTGCCGAAGCCCGCCCGGAGCGACGCGGCGCCGCTTCCGCCGGCCCTCGCCCCGGCCAAACCGGCCGAGGCGCCCCCTGCCCCGCCGGCCAAACGCCGGAGCGGCAAAAGCCTGGCCCTGATCGCCGCCGGGCTGCTGGCCGGCACCGCCGCTGTCTATTTCGGCCATCAGTGGTGGACGGTCGGCCGCTTCCAGGTCGAGACCGACGATGCCTATGTCGGCGCCGACTTCACCACCATTTCCCCGCGCATCGCCGGCTATGTCGTGAACGTGCCGGTCGAGACCAACAGCACGGTCAAGGCCGGCGATCCCCTCGTCACCCTCGATGACTCGGATGAACGCCTGGCAGTCGCCACGGCACAAGCGCAGATCGCCTCGCAGCAGGCCACGATCGACCGCATCGACCGGCAGATCGAAGCGGCGAGGACAACCGTCATCCAGGCTCAGGCGCAGATCACCTCGGCCCAGGCCGATCTCGATCTCACCAGCGCTGACCTGAAACGCGCCGAGCGCTTGAAGCAGAGCGACTTCGCCACCCAGCAATCGCTCGAGCAGGCCCAGGCCAATCAGGAAAAGGCGCAAGCGGGGCTCGAAACCGCCAAGGCGGGCCTCACCTCGGCTGACGCCAATGTCGCCGTGCTCCAGGCTCAGCGTGTCGAGGCCGAGCGCGCTCTGGATCAGGATCACAACACGCTTGCCCAGAAGAACCTCGATCTCGAGCGCACCGTCGTGCGCGCGCCCTTCGACGGCGTCATCGGCAATCGCGCCGTGCAGTCGGGCCAGTTTGTGTCGCCCGGCCAGCGCCTCCTGGCGCTCGTGCCGTTGAGCGAGGTCTATGTCGATGCCAACTACAAAGAGACGCAGCTCGCCGACATTCATGTGGGCGCGCCCGCTTATATCGCGGTCGATGCCTATGACGAGACGCCGGTGACCGGCACCGTGACCAGCATCGCGCCCGCTTCCGGCGCCGTCTTCAGCCTGCTGCCGCCCGACAACGCCACCGGCAACTTCACCAAGGTCACCCAGCGTGTCGCGGTGCGTATCGCCGTTCCCGCCAATGTCGCGGCCGAAAGCCTGCTCAGGCCCGGCATGTCGGTCGTCGTCTCGATCGACAGCCGCGACAAGGGAAAAACCGTCGCCGCGAAATAAGGCATGACGCCATGGACACCCCCACCGACATCATGCCGAGGCGCCGGCTCTTCGCCTTCATCGCCATGGCCGTCGGCATGTTCATGGCGATCCTCGACATCCAGATCGTCTCCTCGTCGCTGAACGAGATTCAGGCCGGCCTCTCCGCCGGCGCCTCTGAGATCTCCTGGGTACAAACCTCTTATCTCATCGCCGAAGTGGTGATGATCCCGCTGTCGGGCTTTCTCAGCCGCGCTCTGTCGACGCGTTATCTCTTCGCCATTGCCGCCGGCGGCTTCACCCTCACCAGCGCGCTCTGCGCCACTGCCACCTCGATCGACCAGATGATGATCTACCGGGCGCTGCAGGGCTTCATCGGCGGCGCCATGATCCCCTCGGTCTTCGCCGCCTCCTTCACCATCTTCCCACCGCAGAAGCGCGGCTCCGTCACGGCGATGGTCGGCCTCATCGCCACCATGGCGCCGACCATCGGCCCGACCGTCGGCGGCTATCTGACCAATCTGTTCTCCTGGCACTGGCTGTTCCTGGTCAATGTCGTGCCGGGCATCGCGGTGACGGCCGCCGCCTATTTCCTCATCGATTTCGACAAGCCCGACTTCAAGCTGCTGCGGAAATTCGACTATATCGGCCTGGTGACGCTGGCGGCCTTCCTGGGTGGACTCGAATATGTGCTCGAGGAAGGCCCGCAATATGACTGGTTCAGCGACGACACGGTGCGCAATCTCGCCATCGTCTCGGGCGTCGGCGCCGTCCTGTTCTTCTGGCGCGCCTTCACCGCCGAGGAGCCGGTCGTCGATCTCAGGACCTTTGGCGATCGCAACTTCGCCACCGGCTCGATATTCTCCTTCTTCATCGGCGTCGGCCTCTATGGCCTCGTCTATCTCTATCCGGTCTTCCTGGCGCGGGTCCGTGGCTACGACTCGCTGCAGATCGGCGAGACGATGTTCGTTACCGGCCTGTTCCAGATGATGACGGCGCCTTTTGCCGGCCGCCTCGCCCAGCGCTTCGATGCGCGCTGGATCGTCGGCTTCGGCATGGTGCTGTTCGCCGTCTCCTGTCTCGAGCTCGTGCCGATCACCAAGGACTGGGCCTTCGTCGAATTGTTCATCCCGCAGGCCATGCGGGGCGTCGCTTTGATGCTGCTGATCGTGCCCGTTTCGATGCTGGCGCTCGGCACGCTGTCGCCGCAGCTCATCAAGAACGGCTCCGGCCTCTTCAACCTCACCCGCAATCTGGGTGGCGCCGTCGGCCTCGCCCTCATCACCACACTGCTCAATGACCGCACCGATCTCCACATCGCCAGGCTGCATGAGGCGGTGAATTGGAGCAGCCAGGCGGCGGTCGAGCGGCTTCAGACCATGACGCAGGCTTTCAGTACCCGCCTCGGCAGCGACAGCGAGCTGGCGGCGATCAAGCTGATGACCCAGTCGGCGCACCGGGAGTCCCTGGTGATGGCCTTCTCAGATGTCTTCCTCGTTCTGGGCGCGGTGTTCCTGACGATGGTTCTGCTGGTGCCTCTGGTGCGCAAGCCCGCTCCACGTGGCGCGCCCGCCGGCGGTCACTAGCTCGGAAGGCTAGTGAGAGGCCGAATGAGCAGCCTCGACGACCTTGAGGCGCCACAACGCCCTGAGCGCCAGATAGTAGACCGCAATAGCGACGATCGTGAGCAGGATGCCGGTCGTGAAGCCATCCTCGATTTCTTGCGAGACCTCGAATCCCGATGAGCCGAGCACGGCATTGAAAATCGGCATCGCGGACGTCACCAGATAATAAGCGGCGATGCCGATGGCCGGGAACGCGATGCGCGCGGCTTGCAGGCGCGTCTCGCGCCGCAAGTGCCGAACCGATTGTTGTGAATGAAGGTGGGAATCGCGCATAGGCCCTCTGGTATCTGCTTGGTTTGGAGCAGAATTATAATCTCCAAGTGACATTTCAGAAAGGAAGGACCGTGGCGGGCCTTGCGCCGGAATTCCGACGCAGAGTCGTCTTATCTCTCGTGGAGAGAGTTTGACGAATGAATATGCAAAAACCCATCGATCCGGCCGAGATCGAGGCCGCTATAGGTCTTGATTCCCGTTCCAAAACAAAACGTTGGAGCCGGAAATTCGTGTATTTTCTCATCGGCGCGGCCGCCCTGGGCGGCCTCGCTTACTGGTATGGGTCACCAGACTCGTCAGCCGCCAGATTCGTCTATGACACGACGCCTGCGGTCATGACGCCGCTCACCGTCACGGTGACCGCCACCGGCACCGTCCAGCCTACCACGCAGGTCGATGTCTCGAGCGAAATCTCGGGCGTCGTGCGCACCGTCAATGTCGACAACAACAGCCTGGTCAAGAAGGGCGACGTGCTGGCCGGCCTCGACGTCAAGCGCCTCAATGCCCAGCTCGGCCGCGCCAAGGCGACACTTGCCGCCAGCGAGGCGAAGCTCGCCGACGCCAAGGCTACCTTGGAGCAGCGCCGCCTCGCTTATGAGCGCCAAGCCGCCTTGAGCAAGAAAGGCTTCGCCGCCACCCAGACTCTCGACGATGCGACCGCAACCCGCGACAGCGCCATCGCCGCCGTCGCCTCGGCGGAAGCCGATATCGAGGTCGCCAAGGCCGATATCGCGCTGCAGGAGATCGACATCGGCAAATCGAGCATTGTTTCCCCCGTCGACGGCATCGTGCTGAAGCGCGCCGTGCAGCCCGGCCAGACGGTCGCCTCCTCGCTCCAGGCGCCGATCCTCTTCACCCTCGCCGAGGATCTGAAGCGCATGCAGGTCGAGGCCAATATCGACGAAGCCGACATCGGCGCAGTGAAGGCCGGCCAGGACGCCCAGTTCACCGTCGATGCCTATCCGGGCAAGGCCTTCCCGGCCAAGATCGAAACACTCGAATTCTCGCCCCTCACCACCGACGGCGTCGTCACCTACAAGGCCATCCTCACCGTCGACAATACCGAGCTGCTGCTGCGTCCCGGCATGACGGCAACGGCTCAGATCATCACGCAGAAGGTTCCAGACACGCTGGCCGCGCCCAATGCCGCCTTGCGCTACCAGCCGCCGCAGCGTCGTACCGAGACCGGCTTCGATCTGACCCGCATCTTCTTCCCGCGGCCGCGCGGCGGCCGCGGCGAGCCCAAGCGCGACACCCCGGCCAATGAGCGCAGCATCTACGTCCTCAAGGATGGCAAGCCGCAGCAGGTGAGTGTCACCACCGGCGTCACCGACGGCAAGCTAACCCAGATCCTTCAAGGCGATCTCAAGGGCGGCGATCAGGTGATCACCACCTCGCGCTCGGCTGGACAATGACGAAGCTTCAGCCCTTCATCGCCTTCGAGAAGGTCCAGAAGATCTATGGCGAAGGCGCCGGCCGGGTCAAAGCGCTGGCGGGTGTCGACCTCGCCATCGAGCGCGGCGAATTCCTCGCCATCATGGGCCCGTCGGGCTCCGGCAAATCGACCGCGATGAACATTCTGGGTTGCCTCGATAAGCCGACCGCCGGGCGTTATCTCTTCGGCGGCGCCGATGTGACGGCGCTCAGCCGCGACCAGCGCGCCTTGCTGCGGCGCAATTTCCTCGGCTTCGTCTTCCAGGGCTATAATCTCCTCGCCCGCACCACCGCGGTCGAGAATATCGAGCTGCCCCTCGTTTATCGCGGCACGCCGCGCCATGAACGCCACGAGCGCGCCATCGAGGCTCTGCGGCTCGTCGGCCTGGAAGGCCGTGAGCATCACACCCCGGCGCAGCTGTCGGGTGGCCAGCAGCAGCGTGTCGCCATCGCCCGCGCCATCGTCACCGATCCATTGGTGCTGCTCGCCGACGAGCCGACCGGCAATCTCGACACCGCGCGCAGCCATGAGATCATGGAGCTTCTGACCCGCCTCAATGACGAGCGCGGCCTCACCATCATCATGGTGACGCATGAGCCCGACATGGCCGCCTTCGCCCACCGCACCATCCGGTTCCTCGACGGCCATATCGAGTCCGAGCACCGGCGCGAGGCCGCCTGATGTTGTGGGAAGCTTTCAAGCTCGCTCTGCTGTCGGTCCGCCGCAATGTGCTGCGCTCGATCCTGACGCTGCTCGGCATCGTCATCGGCGTCGGCGCGGTGATCGCCATGGTGACCATCGGCAATGGCACGACGCAGCGCGTGACCGAGGATCTCTCCAAGCTCGGCAGTAATCTGCTGATCGTGCAGCCCGGCCGCAACACATTCGGCCCCGGCGGCGCCGGCCAGGAGAACCGCTCCTTCGACGACCGCACGCTGGCGAAATTGCGCGCCGAGCTGACCGGCGTGCGCGCCATAGCACCGTCCGCCACCCGCGCCGCCACGCTCATTTATGGCGCGCTCAACTTCGCGACCACGGTGACCGGCACTGATTCCGAGTTCTTCGCCGCCCAGGACTGGAGCTTCGCGCAAGGCCGTCCTTTCACCGATGGCGAGGTCAAATCCGGCAGCGCCGTCTGTATCATCGGCAAGAGCGTCGAGGACGCCCTCTTCACGCCCGATAGCGGCCTCGGCAAGCGGATGCGCGTCGGCACGATTTCCTGCGACGTGATCGGCGTGCTCGCCAGCAAAGGGCAAGGCGCCTTCGGCAACGACCAGGACAATACGGTCGTCATGCCGCTGCGCACCTATCAGCGCCGGCTCGCCGGCAATACCCGCATTCCCACCATCTATATTTCGGCGGCGACGGCTGAGGACATTCCCGCCGTCACTGCCAGTACCGAGCAGATATTGCGCGAGGTCCGCCGCGTCGGTCCCGACAAGGACGACACCTTCACGGTACGCGACATGAGCCAGATCATCTCGACCATGACCTCCACCTCGACACTGCTCACCGGCCTGTTGAGCGCGGTGGCGGGCGTCAGCCTGCTGGTCGGCGGCATCGGCATCATGAATATCATGCTGGTCTCGGTCACCGAGCGCACCCGAGAGATCGGCATTCGCCTCGCCATCGGCGCGCTCGAGCGCCAGGTGCTCACCCAGTTCCTGGTCGAGGCGCTGGTGCTGGCTTTGCTGGGTGGCGTGATCGGCATCATGCTCGGCCTGGCGCTGGCCGGCGCCGCCGGCTATTTCCTCGCCATTCCCTTCGCGCCGAGCCTGTCGATCATCGTGCTCGCCTTCCTGTTTTCAGGCGCTATCGGCCTGGGCTTCGGATTCTTCCCGGCGCGCCGCGCCGCCAGGCTCGATCCGATCGAGGCATTGCGCCACGAGTGACGTCTTCTCTCCTTCTAAAAACCCCTCACGCTGAGGTGCGAGCGAAGCGAGCCTCGAAGCATCCATCAGGATGAGGGGGATAGATCAAACTAGGCCAATCACATATTCTAAAATTCGACACCGAGCCTGGCATTGAAGCCATTGTCGCTAACGCCGTCGCCGAACTGGCCCTGATAGGACGCGCCGAAGCTGACGCTGTCGGTGAGCTTGAGAGCGAGCCCCGCCTCAACGAGCACCGTGTCGCGCGCCATCGGCACGCCACGGATGCCGAACGCGTCGCCGCCGTCGAAAGCGAGCTGCGTCTCCGGCGTGACATCACCGAAAGCATGCTGCCAGCCGATCATGCCGGTTGCTACTGTCACCATATCCCCCAGGCCGAAGCGGACTTCCGGCCGAAGGCCCAGCGTCGTCACGACACTGTCGGACGAAGACGATTTGCTTTCGAGCGCCGCCGCCCCGCCCTTTTCGGTGAAGCTCTCGGTGTGGAGATTGACATAGGCCGCATTGGCGAAGGGTTCGATCACCAGACCGCCGAGATCGGCACGATAGGCCAGCTCGCCGAAGACCTGCGCGGTACCGGCGCCATAATCGGCCGCGAGCTCGTCGACGATCGGGCTGGTAACCTCGCGTTTTGTCGCGATGTCGCTCCACGAATAGGCCGCACCCGCCCGCAGGAACACGTTGTCCCAATTGGTGCCGGCATAGACCGCCGCATGATAGCCATCGGCATCACCCGACGAGCGCCGGTCGTCGACATCGAAGCTCGTCTGGCTGTAGCCGCCGGCGACGCCGAGGCGCCAGCCGCCGACCAGCGTATCGACGCCGGCAATGACGCCACCGGTCGAGCGGTCGAGCGCGGCGGCATTGCCGTCATCGTCCCAGTCGCCCCAGCTGCCAAAGCCCTGCATCCAGAAGCCGGAGGACTTGCGCGCCACCGAATAATCGGCGGCAGGCTCGACTGTGCTGTCGCCAACGGCCACAGCCATCCCGGCATCCGACTGCACCGCCGAACGCAACCGTCCGGTCACCGCGTCGCGCAGGAAATGGCTGTCCGCCAGCAGCGTGCTCTTGAGCGAGCCATGAATCTCGCCCGACAGCTGGTCGAGCGTGTTCTGGATGAGCGCCGCATCGTCCTCGAGCAGCACGAACGCGAGATAGAGCGCATTGCCGGCACCAAGACTGTCGATGCCACGTGACGTCGCCTTCTGGTTAGCCGTGCGACCATAGTTGGCAAAGTCGATGTCGTTGCGCGCCAGGGTCAGATAGACATTGTTGTCGTCATAGCTGAGCGAGGGATCTAGAAAGGCCAGATTGTCGTTAACGTCGGCGAACTCACCCTCGACACCGGTCGTGGCGGTGAGGATCGTATAGGTGGTGAAGGGCATGTAGATGTCGTCGGCGGCACGCACATCCACGAGACCGCCTTGGAGATAGGCCGTGCCGGTGACCTCGATCAGATCAACCGGAACCGGCACATTGGTCGCCTCGACTTCGAGTGTGGAACCTGCTTTGAAGGTGATGTCACCATTGACCTTGAGCGTCCCGATCGAATTGCCGGCGGCGACGGTGGCGCCGTCATTGACGGTGGTGGCCCCCACTGTCCCGATGCCTTCGAGCCGCCCGCCGTCACGGACATCGAGCGTGCCCCCGAGCTTGCCATTGACGCGCAATATGCCGTCCTCGATCGCCGTCTTGGCCGCATAGGTCGAGCTGTCGCCGGTGAGGGTGAGCATCCCTGTGCCGGTCTTGACGAATTCCGAGCCGACATTGGCGGCAGAAATCACACCACCGATCACATCATCAAGACCGAGCGCGCCCACCTTGAGACGCACGAGATCGGATGAGAACTGGCCGACCACAACCGCGCCGTCGCCCGAGAGCGATCCGATCTCGGCATCCGACGTTTGGAATCGGACGATGACCGATCCGCCCGCCTGATTTTCGACCGTGGCGCCGGCTGCTTTCGCGCTTCCCTCGAAATAGGCGAAACCACCGGTCTCGTTGACGATCTGGGCGCTGCCGCCATTCGTCTTGCCTTGCAGATAGACGGCGCCGCCATTCCTGTTGGTGATCGAGGCCGTGCTGAGAGTAGCGATACCGGCCCCGCCATTGTCATAGAAATACGTCCGGCTGTTGGCACCATCATTGGAAATGCTGGCGCTGCCGGCATCACCTTCAACGAACGACACCGTTCCTCCGTTGTTGATGATCGTCGCGCTGCCGGCCGCACCGCCATAGAAATTGAGGCGGCCGTTTTTTCCGGCGGTCAAGGTGATCTGCGCATCCGCCGCCGTCGTATCTTTCGCGAAATTGACGTCGCCCAGTCCGATGGTGATGTTCAAGTTCCCCGCGCTCACCGGTGTGGCGGCGGAGGCGGCTTGAAACCACAAAACTGGCAGACCCGAGCCCGGCACACCGTCATGGGCTACCTCGACCGTCCCTGAACCGAGTGCGCCCGTGGCGCCAGCGACCAGAGTGCCATTGCGGACGTCCGTGCCACCGAGATAGGTATTGGCCTGATAGAGCCTCAGCGTGCCCTTGCCGGTCTTGATCAGGCCGCCATCGCCGCTGACCACCCCCTGCAGGCTGAGCCCGGAGTCCTCGCCGATCTTGAATGTGCCGTCGGCATTGAGCGTAACTTGCCGGACCGATGTGGTGTTGAAGGTCTCGATCGTCTCCAGTGTGCCGCCATTGAAGGTCAGCCCGCCAGCGGCCGCGCCGAGATTGGAATCCATGCGGATCTGCAAGGTGCCGCCGTCGATGAACGTGCCGCCCGCATAATTGTTGCCAACATTGCGGAGCGTGAGGATGCCATCGCCCGTTTTGCGCAAGCCGGCCGTACCGGTGACGGTCGTGCTGATCGTCGCGGTCACACCGCTTGCGACATCGATAACCGACTCGGCACCGCTTGCTGGCAACAGATCGAGCGTACCGCCGCTCAGGGTGTAGCCGCTTACTTTGAACTGCATTTCGGTGATGCCGACAGTGCCTTGAACCGTGACCGTCCCACCGGTCCCCTGGAAGATGGCCGTCTCGTCCCCGAAACCGCTGTTCCAACTCGTATTGGCCGCACCGCTGCTATCGGTCCACGTGAACCCGTTGTTGCTCCAGGTCCCTGCGCCGCCATTGACGACATTGTTGCTGGCCGGACCGCTGCCATCCCAATACTTGTCGGCGAGGACAGGTGAGGTGAAAGCGGCGATCCCGCCCAAGATGGTGCTCGCCAGCAGAGCGTGACGACGCCCGGCAAAATTTCTATGCATGTGGCCCCCAGATGCTAGAGGAATCCCACTGCATCGGAATATCCGAGCGTGCAACCGGAGATGGACGACATGACATGCCCGTCGGACGAAACGACATCGCTCACAAAGATTTAATCTAGATGCCGAGGCGCTGACGCAAGGCTTGCCGGTAGGGCCGCGAAACGGACCAGCGCTGCGCCACCCGCCGCAGCTGCACCTCCCAACGTCCGCTCGAAATCTGCCGGTCCAGCTCGGCGACATGTTTGAGATGGACGATGGCGGTGCGGTTGATGCGCTGGAACGTCGCCGCCGGCAGGAGATCCATCCAGGTGCCGAAGGCGCGTGTGTCGCTGACGACCGAGCCATCGGCGAGCCAGATGTCGGTGTAATTATGGTTCGAGCGCAGCCCCAATATCTCATCGAGGCGGACGCCGCGCACCCGGCCCTGCCGCGTCAGATAGACGAGCGGCTGATAGGGAACGGGTTCATCTCCTTCGTGACCGCGCCCGCGGATATGGCCATAGCGGGCACGTCCGATCAGTTCGGCGCAGCGTTGAAGACCCAGAACATCGCTTTCACTCCAGCGCTTCGGCGCGCGCGTGGTGTCGAAGCCTATGCAAGCGCGCAGCCGGCCGTCGTGAAAGACCGGAACCGACAACACACTCTTGTCCGCCTGGCGGAGCAGCTCGGTCTGAAGCGAGCGCGCCCCACGCGGGAGTGCGGTGACATCATGGATGAGCACCGCCCGGCCATGCACCAGGTCCCGCTGCAGCCAGGCGATCATCGTCACCGGCGCATCTTGCAGATCCTGCACGAAGGCCTCGACCCCGCGCCGTGTCCATTCATGTGTGTTGCGGAAGGACAGGAGCTTATCGTCATATTCGAACATCCAGGCGCGATCGGCCTCGGCCATGGGGCCTCCCGCCGCGAGGATCGACATGATGGCTTCATCGACCGGCTGATCGAGCAGGAAAAGGGCGGCCGAATAGGCCCAGTCCGAACCCCCGCCGGCGGCCGGCTCCAGGGGTTCCATCGTCTCGAATGCCCGATTCTTCATTCCGGAAAGATAGCAATTGCATCGCACAAATCGAGAAATCACTGGGCCTGAAACATTACCCTCGGCGCTGGCGTATAGTGGGGCAGGCATAGTAGTTTTGAGGCATCATGGCACTCTGGACCGACCGCAGCGGCAGGTTTTCCCTTCTCAAGACCGGCGTGCTGCTGCTCGTTTTCGTTCCCGCGGCGATGGTCGCCTACGCTTTGTGGCAGAACGATCTCGGCCCCCTGCCCTATAAGGAAGCCCTGCACCGGATCGGCGACTGGACCATCCGTTTCCTGGTGATCACTTTGGCGTTAACGCCGCTGCAACGCATCCTGGGCTGGCCCAGGCTCGCCCTCATCCGCCGTATGCTCGGCGTCACCACTTTCGCCTACGCCTTGGCGCATTTCAGTCTCTATATCGTGAATGAAAAATTCGATCTCGCTTTCGTCGTGTCCGAGATCGCTCTGCGCATCTATCTCACCATCGGCTTCGTAGCACTTTTCGGATTGAGCCTGCTCGCCATGACCTCGACCGACTGGGCGGTACGCAAGCTCGGCCGCAATTGGAAGCGGCTGCATCTCATCGTCTATGCCCTCGCCGCTCTGGCGCTGCTCCATTATTTCATCCAGTCGAAGATCGATGTCAGCCAGCCGGTTCTCTGGTCCGGTTTCTTCCTGCTGCTGATGATCTATCGCGTCGTGATGAAGCTGCGCTGGCCGCTGAGCCCGCTGGTGCTCGTGGGCTGCGCCATCCTGGCCGGCCTGCTGACGGCCGGTGTCGAATTCGCCTGGTATGGCCTCGCGACCGGGGTCGGCCCCTTCCGCGTCCTCAAGGCCAATCTGGCCTTCGCCTATGGACTACGTCCCGCCTGGGTGGTGCTGATCGCCGGGCTCGCCGTGGCGGCCCTGCCCTGGCTCAAACAGGCCTATGGCTTGGCCAGCGCCCGGCTCAATCCGGCGCGCAGCGCGGCGACGCGCTGATCGTCCTCACATTCCGTCCTGAGCGCTAGCACCGCTTGCGATTCGAGGATCACACCATCATCGAGGATCTTCAGGCGATTGGCGGTAAGCGTCGATCCGGTGGTGGTGATGTCGACGATCGCTTCCGCCGTTCCGGCCGCCGGCGCCCCTTCGGTGGCGCCCAGGCTTTCGACGATGCGATAGCCGGTCACCCCTTTATTGGCGAAGAAGCGGCGCGTGAGATTGAGGTATTTGGTGGCGACGCGCAGGCGCCGCCCATGCCGCTTGTAGAAGCTCTCCGACACCTCATCGAGGTCGCTCATGCGCGCGACATCGAGCCAGGCTTCCGGCACCGCGACGACGACATTGGCGAAGCCGAAGCTTAAGCGCTCGAGCACATCGACGCGGTCGTCCTCGGGCCGCAGCGTCTCGCGCAGCAGATCCTCGCCGGTAACACCGAGATCGATCTTGCCTTCCTTCAGCGACGTCGCGATTTCCGACGCCGACAGGAAGGCGACGTCAACATCCTCGATGCCGCCGAGACGGCCGCGATAGAGCCGGTCCGAACCGTTGCGTGTGAGCGCGAAGCCGGCCTTACCGAGGAGCGCTTCTGTCGCCTCCATCAGACGGCCCTTGGAGGGGATGCCGAGAACGAGCGCCGTCATGACCGGCCTCCCATGGCGGCGAGAAGCTGCTCGGTGCCGATGGCGCAGCCGACTGCCGATACCGGCACAGGCGAGCCGATATCCGAGAGAAGATCGTCATAACGCCCGCCACCCGCGACCTGCAGCGGCCCAAGTGCTGCATCCGCCTCGATCTGGAAGACGAAGCCTGTGTAATATTCGAGATTGCGCCCGAAGGGTGCGGCGAAGAAGAAGTCCTCGGGCCTCAGTCCTTCAGCACGCATCGCCGCGATGCGCCGGCGGTAACGTTCGAGCGCCTCGCGATAAGTCTCGCTCCGCGCCATGGTTTCGAGCTGGCGCAGCGCCGACGCCGCATCGCCTTCGATGGCGAGATAGGCGTTGATCGCATGCACCGCCTCTGGCGCCAGCGGATGGGCGGACCGGTCGGCCGCCTTGTCGGCGAGCCGCGCCGCGACGTCTTCCGCCGAACGGCCGGCGACCGGCGCCAGCCCGCGGCGCTCGCATTCGCTCTCGACCCAGCCCTGTGTGCCCTTCGCGTCCTTGTTCATCACCTGATCGACGAAGGGCGAGATGCTGGTGCGGCTCAGCTCTTCGCGCGCGGCAAAGCGGGCGAGCGTCTCGCGGAACGCCTGCGGCCGCCAGAACTGATGGATGAGACGCCGGCGCCAGCGCTCCGGCATGTCGAGCCCGTCGAGCAGCGCATGGAAGAGATTGAGATCGCCGAGTTTCACGCGGAAACGCTTGAGCCCGGCCGCCTTGACGGCGGCGATGGCGAGCGCCAGCACCTTGGCCTCGGAGGCCTCTGAATCGGGCGCCGCGAGCCATTCGATGCCGGCTTGGCCGAATTCGCTGGGCGCGCGGCCGCCTTGCGTGAAGCGGAAGGCCGGCCCGCAATAACAATAACGCGCCTCGCTGTCGGGGCGCACCGCATGCATGAGGTGATAGCGGCAGGCCGGCACGGTGAGATCCGGGCGCAGGCACATTTCGGCCCCTTCCGGATCGGTGAAGACGTAGGAATTGGCGCGGATATCCTCGCCCGAGCGTTCGAGGAAGATGTCGGCCGGCTGCAGGATGTCGGGCGCGATATGGTCGAAGCCCGCCCCTTCGAAGACGGCCATCACGCGCTCATTCTGGGCGGCGAGCGCGACGCGCTCGGCCGAGGACCTACCGGACATCGAAGACGCTTTCCCTCATCTGCGCGCCAGGGCCTCGCGCACCGCCGTCACGAGGTCGGCTTCCGGGACGGAGAATTGCGCCAGCCGCGCTTCCTTGTAATCGGTGCGGTTTTCGACGCTGCCGGCGAGCTCGGCGCCCAACATCAGATCCTTGATCTGCACTTCGCCTTTCGCCTTCTCGTCACCGCCTTGGATGACGACAAGCGGACTGCCGCGCTTATCGGCATATTTCATCTGCGCCTTCATGCCGGAGGTACCGACATACATCTCGGCACGGATGCCGGCCGCGCGCAGGCTTCCGACCATGCGCTGATAATCGCCGATACGTTCGCGATCCATGACCAGCACGACGACCGGAGCCAGAGTCTTGCCCTCTTCGGTGCGGCCCAGAAGCTTGAGCGCCGAATAGAGCCTGGACACGCCGATCGAGAAGCCGGTGGCCGGCACCTGCTGGCCGGTGAAGCGGGCCACGAGATCGTCATAACGCCCGCCGCCGCCGACCGAGCCGAAGCGCACGAGCTGACCCTCTTCATTGCGCGCTTCCATCAGCAATTCGCATTCAAAGACAGGGCCGGTGTAATAGCCGAGCCCACGCACCACTGCCGGATCGATCTTGATGCGATCCTCGCCATAACCCGCCGCCTCGAAGAGCATCGACATTTCCGCGAGCTCGGCGACGCCGGCGCGGCCACGCTCGCTCGAGCTGACGAGATCGGCGAGCCGCTTCAATGTTTCGGCCCGCGTCGACGCTCCCGCATCGACGAAGCCGGCAAAACGGTCGATGGCGGCGGCATCGAGCTCGGCGCCCTTGGTGAAATCACCCGACTCGTCCTTGCGGCCCTTGCCGAGCAGCTCGCGCACACCGGCGACACCCAAGCGGTCGAGCTTGTCGATGGCGCGCAGCACCGTCATGCGCCGCGCCTCGTTCTCCGGGCCGGCCACGCCGATCGCTTCCAGGACACCGTCGAGGATCTTGCGGTTGTTGATCTTCATCACATAGGAGCCGCGCGCGATGCCGAGCTTCTCCATCGTGTCGGCGATCATCATGCAGACTTCCGCATCCGACGACGGCGAGGCCGAGCCCACCGTGTCGGCGTCGAACTGCATGAACTGCCGGAAACGCCCCGGTCCCGGCTTCTCATTGCGGAACACCCAGCCCTGGCGATAGCCGCGATAGGGGGTGGGCAGCGCCTGCTGGTTCTCGGCCACATAACGGGCCAGAGGCGCGGTCAGGTCATAGCGCAGCGACAGCCATTGCTCGTCATCGTCCTGGAAGGAGAACACGCCTTCATTCGGCCGGTCCTGATCGGGCAGGAACTTGCCGAGCGCGTCGGTATATTCGATGAACGGCACTTCAAGCGGCTCGAAGCCATAGGCCTCATAGACCTCCTCGATCACCCGCATCATGCGCTTGACGCCGCGCACCTCCTCAGGCCCGATATCGCGGAACCCCTTGGCGACGCGCGCTTTCGGGCGCTGTTGTTTGGTCTTGGCGGACATGACCGCTCCCTCAAAGATAAGTCGAGCGGGCTTGTAACGGATGCGTGCCGCTTCAGCAACTCTCCGGGAAATAATGGGGTTTTGCTGCGCGGGAAGCCATCGCCCGCGCTCTTTCGATACACACTATTATACACACTTACCTTGACAAATCTCATCTCAATGTGTATTAATATGCGCATGGAGCGCGACAGTAAGAAGATCGTCAAACGCCTCAAGGAAGACGGTTTCGAGCTGATCAGCGTCAAGGGCTCGCATCATAAGTTTCGCAAAGGTGCCCTGACAATCATCGTTCCGCATCCAAAGAAGGATCTGCCGATCGGTACTGCGCGTGAGATCGCCAAGCAGGCCGGTTGGCTCTGACGGAGAATTCGAACAATGCGTTATTATATCGCCGTGGTTCACAAGGATGAGGACTCCGCCTTCGGTGTCCACTTTCCCGATCTGCCGGGCTGCTTTTCTGGCGCAGACACTCTGGACGAGGTTGTTCCCAAAGCAACCGAAGCTCTCGCTCTTTATGGCGAGGATACCGACCTTCCTGAACCCAGGAGTCTTGACGCATTGCGCAAAGACAAGGACGTAGCGGCGCATCTCGCCGATGGCGCCATGCTGGTCGCCGTGCCCTATATCGAGAATGATGCGCGTGTCGAACGCGCCAATATCACCATGGAAGCCGGCCTGCTCCGCGCTGTGGATGCCGCCGCCAAGGCCAGAAAGTTGACACGGTCAGCGTTTCTGGCCCAGGCCGCGCGGCGCGAAATCGAACGGTGATGATCTCATTTACGGCGCGCTGACGGCAACTGGCCAAAGGCGGCGAAAACGCTCGCTGAAAACAGCATCTCGGCCACCCGGCGCGCGCTGACCGCATCGGCGGCAAGGCAGCGCACACCCCAGCCGGCGCTATTGGCGAGCGGGCTTACCCCCAAGACCGCCCCGGCGCCCGGATCGAGGCCGGTCAGGACGTCCCGTTTGGGCAAGCGGGCTGGCGGTCCGAGAAACAGAAAGCTCGAAACGATGCGCCATTGACCAGTGGGCGATGCGGGGCCGGTAAGCTCGGCGCCCTGGACTCGGAAGCAGTCTCTGACCAGCAGGTGGTCCTCCGCGTCGCGGAGACTGACCTCCGAGGTGAGCTGGTCGAAAGGCTGACCTTTCGCCTGCGGATCATGCAGAGCGAAGCTGTCGGCCAGTATAAGCACGGCGCTGGGCGCCAACCGGGCTTTCAGGACGGAAGCCACGGACGCGCCCGGAAACAGGACGAGCGGATCGGGAACCAGCGCCAGGAAAGCATCGTCCTCGAGCGTCACGTCGATGGCCTGCCGCGCCGGCTGACCATGGCAATCATGCACGACGGTCGCCGCCTGGGTCGTGACATGGGCCGCGGCACCTGCCCCCAGATGATACCGGCAGGCGAGCGCGTCCGCCCGATAGAGGCCGCCCGAGGCCGATTGCTGATAGACGGTCAGGAGAGACGGAATGGCGCCATCCAGGCAGAACGGCCGCGTGAGATGGAACGGATAGGAGACATGTTGGCGGCCGATCACCGTGCGCGGCCCATGGCGCATGAAATCGAGATCGAAACGCCCCTTCCGCTCCGGAGCCGAGCTGTCGGAAGCCGCTGCCGCCGGTGGCCAGGGCGATGGCCAGTGGCTGGTCACCGGAACAGCACGTCAGCCATGATGCGGTCGGCGACGGCGTCGATACCTTCCACCTTGCGGCAGTTGGTCAGCGCCATCGGGCGGCCGCGACGCGTCGCCGCCGCTTCGGCCTCCATGCGGACGAGATCGACTCCGACATGCGGCGCGAGATCGGTCTTGTTGATGACCAGCAGATCGCATTTGAGCACACCCGGCCCGTTCTTGCGCGGAATGTCGTCGCCGCCTGCCACATCGATGACGAACATCCACCAGTCCACCAGATCGAGGGAGAAGGTCGAGGCGAGATTGTCGCCGCCGCTTTCGATGAGGATAAGCTCGACATCCGGGAAGCGCATCTCGAGCTCATCGGCGGCCGCGATATTGAGCGTCGGGTCCTCACGAATGACGGTATGCGGACAGGCCCCCGCCTCGACCGCGGCGACGCGGGTCGGATCGATCAGGCCGGAGCGGCGGATGCGTTCGGCGTCCTCGGCGGTGACCAGGTCATTGGTGACGATGGCGAGCGAGACATTGCGGGCGGCAAAGGCCGGGATCAGACGCTCGATGAGCGCCGTCTTGCCTGAGCCGACCGGCCCGCCGATGCCGACGCGCGCCGCCCCGACACGGGCTTGAGTTTCCGCTGACATCATATCACCTCAACATATAGCGCTGCGCCAGCGGCAGCTCATGCGCCGGCTCGCAGGCCGCCAGCTTGCCGTCGACGAAGACATCGAAGGTCTGCGGATCGACGCGGATATCCGGGCAGAGATCATTATGCAGCATGTCCTTCTTGGACAGGCTGCGGCAGCCGCGCGATGGCAGCAGCGCCTTTTTCAGATCGAGCGTCGCGGCGAGATCGCGCTCGATCGCCGCCGGATTGACGAAACAGGCGGAGAGCGCCTGCTTGGCGCGCCCGAAGGCGCCCCATTGCGGCCTGAGCAGCAAGGGCTCGCAGGTCATGAGCGAAGCAGCGCTGTCGCCCATGGCACCCCAGGCGATGAAGCCGCCTTTGATAACCAGCTCCGGCTTGATGCCGAAGAAGGCCGGACGCCAGATGACGATATCGGCCATCTTGCCGTCATCGAGCGACCCGATGTGCTCGGCGATGCCGAAAGTGCGCGCCGCATTGATCGTGTATTTGGCGACATAACGTTTGATGCGCTCATTGTCGCCGAAACGCGTCGCCTCCTCCGGCAATCGGCCGCGCTGCTTCTTCATCTTGTCGGCCAGTTGCCATGTCCGGCAGATGACCTCGTTGATGCGGCCCATGCCCTGGCTGTCGGAGCCCAGCATGGAAATGGCGCCGATATCATGCAGGATATCCTCGGCGGCGATCGTCTGGGCGCGGATGCGGCTTTCGGCGAAGGCGACGTCCTCGGGGATCGCCGGATTGAGGTGATGGCACACCATCGTCATGTCGAGATGTTCGTCGAAAGTGTTGACCGTGTAGGGATTGGTCGGGTTGGTGGAGGACGGCAGGCACCAGGGGACGCCGGCCACGCGAATGATATCGGGTGCGTGGCCGCCGCCGGCCCCCTCGGTATGATACATGTGGATGGTGCGGCCCTTGATCGCCGCCAGCGTGTCCTCGACGAAGCCGCTCTCATTCAGCGTGTCCGTATGGATCTGCACTGGAAAGTCCAGGCGGTCGGCGACACTCAGGCAGGTGTCGATCGCCGCCGGCATGGTGCCCCAGTCCTCATGCAGTTTGAGGCCGAGGCAGCCCGTCTCGATCTGCTCGACAAGGGAAGCGGGCTTGTGTGAATTGCCCCGCCCGAGGAAGCCGAAATTGATCGGCCACTGCTCGGCCGCCTGCAGCATCTTGCCGACATTGAACGGACCGCCGCAATCGATTCCGACAGTGATCGGCCCGAGCGAGCCGCCGAGCATGGTGGTAATCCCCGACGCGATGGCATGCTCGCAGAGCTGGGCGCTGTCGAAATGGACATGCACGTCGATGGCACCCGCGGTGGCGATGAGGCCTTCGCAGTCGCGCACCGTGGTCGCCGCCGAGACGATGAGCCGCGGATCGACGCCATCCATCACATCGGGATTGCCAGCCTTGCCGATCCCGACGATGCGGCCGTCCTTGATGCCGATATCGCCTTTGACGATCCCGACGACCGCATCGATGATCGTGGCATTGCAGAGGAGAAAGTCGAGCGCGCCCTCGGCGCTGGTGACGCCGGCGGTGAGTCCGGCGCCGTCGCGCAGTGTCTTGCCGCCGCCATGCAGGCATTCATCGCCATAGATCGCGAAATCCTTCTCGATAACGGCGACCAGCGACGTGTCACCGAGCCGGACGCCGTCGCCGGTGGTCGGCCCATACATCGCGGCATAGTCTCGGCGGGAAAGTGTGGCCATGATTGAACTCCCTGTCAGGCGCCACGGAAACCGGCCGCGCGCGCCCGCTCGATTGCTGCTGATTTGGCTTTCGGATCTTCCGCCTGTCCGTCGGAAAGGTCGTTGAGGCCGGAAAGCCGCTGCTTTCCGCCGAAGCTGGTGAGGGGCACGTCCTTCTCCTGCCCCGGCTCGAAACGCACAGCGGTGCCGGCCGCGATGTCGAGCCGCAGGCCGAAGGCCGCCGCGCGGTCGAAATCGAGCGCCTTGTTGACCTCGAAGAAATGATAGTGGGAGCCGATCTGCACCGGCCGGTCGCCGGTGTTGACGACGCGCAGCGTGACTTTGCGGCGCCCGGCATTGAGCTCGATCTCGCCCTCCTCGACGATCAGCTCGCCCGGATGGTCCGTGTCGACCTCCGAGCCGGCGGTGGGACGCAGCGGATCATGGACAGTGACGAGTTTGGTGCCGTCCCGGAAAGTGGCCTCCACCTGCAGCATCGGCAACATCGCGGCGACGCCCGGCATGACGTCCTTTTGGCTGAGGAGCTGTGAGCCGAGCGACATCAATTCGGCCACCGAGCGGCCTTCGCGCGCGCCTTCCAGGATCTCGTCGGAGATGAGCGCCACCGTCTCGGGATAGTTGAGCAGCAGCCCCTTGGCGCGGCGCTTACGGGCAAGTTCTGCCGCGGTGTAGATGGTGAGACGTTCGAGCTCGGTCGGGGTCAGCAGCATGTTTTGCGGTCCTTCATATCGTCAGTTCGAGAACAGCCGCTGCCCGGTCACGCCATGCAGGGCGACCGCGATCTCGGCAAGCGGCACGAAAGAGCGAAGGGGCTCGTCCTCACCGACCGGCATCGCTCCCGCCGCTTCGATGACGGGCAGCATGCCGGCGACATGGCGCTGCGCCTCAATTGCCCCGATGAGTCCGAGGCGAATGGCGGCGGTCGCAAGCGAGGCGGCTGCCTGGTAGCCGCTGATCGCGACCGACGTCTTCTCATCGAGTCCGAGCGATCGCCACAGCATCCCCTGCACGACGGGAAGATGGCCCAAGGCCGCGCCGTCGCGGATCATCGCCCGATAGGCATCCGCCCACGGCGTGCCGATCCGCGCATGGGTGGTGAGAAGCGCCATGCCGTTGCGCCGTGATCCGGCGCGCAACCCTTCGGCTAAGGTCGACGCCTCGACTTCGGAATCAAGCCGCGCGATAGCGTCGAGGTCATCGCCACACCGATGCGCCCGCACCAGCGCGACGCGGTCGGCCTCCGCCCAGCGATGCCTGATCTGCGCCTCCAGAAATCCGGCGAAGCTGAAGGCGCCGAGCTTGGAGACAAGCTGTGACGCAGCCTCGAGGCCTTGTGAAAAGGCGAAGCCGCCCGATGGGAACTGGCTATCGGCATGCTGCAGGGCGAGCAGCAGTCCGCTGCTGGTCAACGGGTTCATTCGGTTGTCTCGGACATGGACACATGCCCGCCTTTGATCAGCGGCTCGATCCGCGCCGCATAGTTTTTCGCCGGACCATCGAGCGAGACCAGCAGGTCGTTCCCGTCGAAACGAACCCGCCAATGCAAATTGCCGGCGTGATAGCCGAGCTCGAGTGCCGCCCGCGATGAAGCGGGTGAGAGCCGCAACCAGCGCTGCTCCCCTGCTCTGACCACGATGGCACGGGCGTCCTCCATCATCAGCACCGCACCGTCGAAGAGCTTCTGGTCGCGCGGCAAAGCGATCGCGATCTCCTCGCCCTTTTCGGTGCGCGCCAGGAGTCGCCGCCGGTCGAGATCGCCGAGTGCGATCGTCACCACCTCGACCGCGTGCCGGTGCTCCAGCCGATGGAGCCGCTCATGCAATCCGGGATCGGTGCGCGCGCCAAGGATGGTGTTGACCTGAAGCATCGCTTTGCTCCTTCTTCAAAGACTCATGTGTTTGCGGACGAGCTCATTGCTGAGCTCAGCTGCAGCGCCTGCAGCCGCGACGCGCCCTTTTTCGAGAATGACGAAACGTTGCGCCGCCGTGCGGGCAAAACGGATCTTCTGCTCCACCAGGATGACCGTCAGGCCATGGTCCCGGTTGAGCGAGACGATCGCCTTTTCGATATCCGCCACCACATTGGGCTGGATGCCTTCCGTCGGCTCGTCGAGAACCAGGACACGCGGATCGGTGGCGAGCGCCCGGGCGATGGCGAGCTGCTGTTGCTGCCCGCCCGACAGGTTGGTGCCGCGCCGCGTCAGATGCTCCTTCAGGAACGGGAACAGCGTCCAGACCAGCGGCGGCACGTCGCGGCGTCCATCCGAGCGCGCATTGCAGCCGAGCAGGATGTTCTCCAGCACATTCAGCCCCGGTACGATCTCGCGGCCTTGCGGCACATAGCCGATGCCAAATTGCGCCCGCTTGTAGGTCGGGGCCTCGCTGATATCGACGCCGTCGAGCTCGATCGAGCCGCGCGTGCGGGTGTCGATGCCGAGCAGGCTGCGCAGCAGCGTCGTCTTGCCGACGCCATTTCGCCCGAGAATGCAGAAGATCTCGCCTTTTCGCACATCGAGATCGAGATCGTGGATGATGTGGCTCGTTCCGTAATAGGCGTTGAGTTTTCTGAGCTTAAGCATGGCTGAGCGTCGCCGATCCGAGATAGGCCTCGATCACCGCGGGATGATGCTCGATCTCCTGCGCGGTGCCTTCGGCCAGGATCGCTCCCTGGTGCAGCACGGTGATGGTCCGGCATATTGTGCGTACGAAGGCCATGTCGTGCTCGATGACCAGCACAGTGTGGCTGCCCGCAAGGTCGAGCAGCAGTTCCGCCGTCTTGTCCGTCTCGTCGGCGGTCATGCCGGCCGCCGGCTCGTCCAGAAGGATGATTTGTGGGTCCTGGCTGAGCACCATGGCGAGCTCGAGCCACTGCAGCTGGCCATGCGACAGCTCCGAGGCCCGGTGCCGCATGACGCCGAGAAGGCCGGTCCGCGCCGCCACCGCCTCCTCCTTCTCGCTGGGCTTGCCGCTGAGCCGCGCAAAGATGTTCTCAAAAACCCGGACCTGCCGGTTGCTGGCGACCTGCAGATTCTCCAGCACCGTCATTTCCTTGAACACACTCGGCGTCTGGAATTTGCGGCCGATGCCGCTGCGCGCGATGGCGGCTTCGCCGATTCCCGTGATATTGCGGTCCCTGAGCCAGATCTCGCCGTCCGACGGCAGCACCCTTCCGCATAGGAGATCGAGAAGCGTCGACTTGCCGGCGCCATTGGCGCCGATGATCACCCGTAGCTCGCCGTCCGCGATCGACAGGTCAACATCACGCACCACCGGAATCGAATCGAAGCGCACCGTGAGCCCGCGCGTCCGCAGAATGGGATTAGCGGCGGCACTCATGGATAGGCCTCCTCGCGGGCCGCATCCCTCTTCCGCCAGCGTTCGATCAGGCCTTTGCAGATACCCGCAAGGCCGTTCGGCATCACCAGGACCACGAAAATGAATAATCCCCCCAGGATGATCGGCCACACCGGCTGGAAGGCGGCGCTTTCGCTGGCGAGCGAGCCGACGAAATTCACAATCAAGGCGCCGATCGCCGCGCCAAGCAGCGAAGCCCGCCCGCCCGTCGCGGCCCAAATCACCATGGAGATGCTGAACGAGGTCGCCATCAGCGACGGCGAGGCGAATTCCGCCGTCACGGTGAACAGCATGCCGGCCAGGCCGGCGACACCCGCCGACAGGCAGAAGATGAAGAGCTTGTAGTTCTCGACGTCGTAACCGAGATAGCGTGCCCGCGCCTCGTCCTCGCGGATCGCCTTCAGGATCTGGCCGATCCGCCCCGACAGCAGATAGCGGGCGATCAGGATCACCACGAGCAGCGTGACCGCCACGAGATAATAGACGCTCGGTCCATAGGGATCGAATTCGAGGCCGGCGATATCGAGCAAGGCCAGATTGGCGAGACCGTTGAACCCGCCGGTCAGCGGCTGGTTGTTGATGATGAGCAGTTGGCCAATGAGCGCGAAAGCGAGGGTGATGATGCTGACATAGACGCCGGCGGTGCGGCGCTTGAACATCACGAAGCCGAGCGCCGCGGCGAGGACGATGGGCACCACGATGGCGGCGATCATACCGACCGCCAGCGATCGGAAGGGAATCCATAGAAAGGAGCCCGGCGTCACGCAGCAGAGGTCGCGAACCGCGTCCGGCTCCATATTGAGCAGCATGAGCTCCGGCACCGGATTGTTCTCGGGCAGTGCGAGGGTCAGCGACATCGCCAGCATATAGGCCCCGATGCCGAAGAAGAGCCCCTGCCCCAGATTGAGCACACCGGCATAGCCCCATGACATGCTGATCGCGACCGCGCAGATCGAATAGACCAGATAGATGGCGACGCGGTTGACCCAGAAGCCGTTGAGGAACAGGGGCAGCAGGAATATCAGGGCGAAGAACGCGATGTAGGCGGCGGCTGAGACGATCCGATATTTCATGTTTTGCCCATGTTCCAACCGTCAGCGGCTCTTGATCACGAAGAGGCCTTGCGGCCGGAAGAGGAGGATGAGGATCACGACCGCAAACAGGACGGTGCGGCCATAGACGTCGTTGAGCCAGGTCGCGACGAAGCTCTGCACCTCTCCCAATATGCCAGCGGACACGAATGTGCCGATGAGATTGCCGACACCGCCGGCGACGACCACCAGAAAGGCGTCGACGACATAGGGCGTTCCCATGTCCGGCGAGACCGTCTTGAAACCGGAAACGAGTACGCCGGCGGCGCCGGCGAGCCCCGATCCATAAGCGAAGGCCAGCGCATTGACGCGCTGATCATTGATGCCGCAGGCGGCCGCCATGTTGCGGGCGACGGAAACGGCGCGCAGCTGGTTGCCGAAGCGCGTCCGGTAGACGAGCCACCAGGTCACGGCCCCGAGCAGCACGGCGATGGTGAAGACGAAGGCCCGATAGGCCGGGATATTGGCCCCAAGAAAGCGGAAGGACTGCTGCAGCTCGATGGGCACCGGCACGTTCTGCAGATCGGAGCCCAGACCCTCGATCTGGATGCCGAACAGCGCCAGGCCGAAATGAATGCGAATGAGCTGCTGGAGAATGAGGGCGATCCCCCAGGTCGCCAGCAACGTGTCAAGCAGCCTTCCATAGAGGCGGCGGACCACCGTGCGCTCGATGACGAGGCCGAAGGCGGCGGTGATGAGGAAGGCGAGAGGCAGGCACCAATAGAGGCTGAAGCCCAGGTGTTTGGTCGCCAGCACCGTGACATAGGCGCCGATCATGACCATTTCACCATGCGCCAGGTTGATCACCTTCATCGTGCCGTAGATGATCGCCAGGCCCAGGGCGACCATGAACAGGATCGATGCGATGCTCAGCCCAATGACGAATGTTTCCATGCCACCTCGCCCGAGAAGGGCCGGAGCGGCTCAGCCGCCCCGGCAAGGAGCCTGACGTTGTCTTACAGTGACGCGCCTTGCGTGGTGCAGATGCGCTTCTCCGCCGTTTCGCCGACGCTCGAATAAGGCAGCGGCAGGAGCGGCTCGGAATACTGATCGACGATATCGAGAAGTCCGTCGGACCGGGACTTGCCGATGCGGGGCGTCAGGTAGCTGTGGAGATTCTCTGGGTCGATGGTGACCTTGCCTTGCGGGGCATCGAAGGAAAGGCCGCCGGCATTGGCGATCACCGCCTCCGGCGCGACA
Organism: Taklimakanibacter albus; assembly: GCF_016595235.1. Classification (GTDB taxonomy): domain Bacteria; phylum Pseudomonadota; class Alphaproteobacteria; order Rhizobiales; family Aestuariivirgaceae; genus Taklimakanibacter; species Taklimakanibacter albus. The sequence goes on from NZ_JAENHL010000007.1 coordinate 74,797, forward strand.
TCGCCGGCTTTGGCCGCGGCCATCGCCCACATGTTGATGCCGATATAGACCGCCTCCATGGCCGCATGCGTCACCGCATCGGTGCCGGCGACGGCCTTGAATGCCTCGACGAAGGTCTTGTTCTGCGGCGTGTCGACGGTTTGGAAATATGGCAGGGAAACATAGCTTCCTTGCGCATATTCCCCGCCCATCGCCTTGATCTCGACTTCCGTCGTCGTCGAGGCGCATAGCGGCAGCTTGTCGAAGTCATAGCCCTGGTTGCGCAGCTCGCGGTAGAAGGCGACGATCGAATCACCGACCACATTCGAGAAGATCACGTCGGCGCCGCTGGACCCGATCTTGGAGACGAGCGAGGCCCATTCGGTATGGCCGAGCGGCAGATATTCATCGCCCACCACTTCCATGCCGATCTTCTGGCAGATAGTCTTCGATGTCTTGGCCATGCCGCGCGGGAATGCGTAGTCGGAACCGACGATGAAGAGCTTGTTCTTGCCGAGATTCTTCTTGAGCCACGGCAGCGAATTCTCGAGCTGCTGGTTGGGCACCGCGGAGCCGGCATAGAGCACGTTCTTGGAGCACTCCTCGCCCTCATACCATGTCGGCCACACCAGGAGACCCTTGCGCCGCTCCACCACCGGCAGCACCGCCTTGCGGCTCGCCGTCGTATAGCAGCCGAAGATGACCGGCACCTGGTCCTCGATGACGAGCTTGCGCGCTTTTTCGCTGTAGATGCGCGGTTCCGACGCCGGGTCCTCGATGATCGCCTTGAGCTGCTTGCCGAGCACGCCGCCCTTGGCGTTGATCTCGGCGATTGCCATCTGGGCGCATTGATTCATCGACTTCTCGACGATCGCCGTCGTCCCGGTCAGCGAATACATGATCCCGACCGGTATCTCCTCGGCCGCCCACGCTCTGTCGCCTAAACGCAAAATCTCCGGTGCGGCGAGCCCCGCGGCGGCGAAACCGGTGGCCTTGATGAAGGTACGCCTGCTTTGAAGTAGTTTCATTTCCTCCTCGCTTCCGCGCTTCGTGAGCGCTTATCTTTTTGAGATTTGCTTGGGTGCTGCGGGCACTACGCATCCTTCACGCAACCGATGAACGGCGGCGCAGCGCAGTAACCATCAACGGCATGCCAACGGCGCTGTCGGCATAGTCGGAAACAAAAAAACCCGCCGGCTCCGATCACGGAGCTTGCGGGCTTCCTAGCCTTGCGACGCAGACCGCGCTGTCTTGCGTCTCTTCGAGTTCAGCTTTTACTAAGCTTCAACTAATTTTCATCTTAGGCACGACGATCTTTGAACGTCAAGAGTTCATGTGCGTTGATGATCGCCATTGCGAGATCATCCATCGGCACGCGCTTGGCCATCGCCTGCCGGCGAATGCTTTCATACGCTTCGGGCTCCGAAAGTCCCTGCGTCTCCATGAGAATGGCTTTCGCTTTCATGATGCGATTGTTGCCCGCGAGCTTGCGTTCGAGCTTGCGGATTCTCTTGCTCGCATTCTGCCGCTCGAGCCACAGCGCCCGCGCGATGGTGAGATTAGTCAGAAGGCCGAAGGGCCGGATCGGCCGCTCGATGACGGCGAGCGCGCCGCATTCCAGCACCACTTGCAATGTGCCGGGATCCTCGAATGAAACGACGGCCAGCAAAGCGGGATCGGACGCCTGGTTCGGACGGAACAGCTTGAGGATCTTCTCACGATTTTCCTGCTCGATCGAAACCAGGATGACCGCCGCGGCCGGATTGACTTCCTCCGGCAGCGGCCATGTCGTCTCGCAGCTGCAGCCGACGCGCCGCAAGTGATCGACCAGCGCCAGCCCTTCCGAGTCGGGCGGGTGGATCACTTGAATGCGCAGTCCTTTCAGGTCGCGAAGAATGTTCATCGCCACGGGAAAGTCCTATGTCCGGCGTTTCATGCGCGGCGTTGACTCCATCCAGTCGTCGAAAGCGGAGGTGACGAAATAAGGATCGGGCTTCACCCGGGTCTCCGACTGCCAGACGATGTCGAACCGCCCCTGCGCATTGATGCGCCCGATCCGTGACCACAGCTCGGTGTGGTTGTTGTCGGGATCGACCCTTATGCGTCCCTGGGGCGCATCGAATTCGAGCCCGCGCAAATGCCGCGCCACCACATCCGGCTCATCGTCTCCCGCCATCTCCAAGGCCTTGGCGTAAAGATGGATCTGGCAATAGGCGGCTTCAGCGCTGGCGGTGACGGGTGCCGCATCGCCGAACCGGCGCTTGAAGGCCGAGACGAAACGGCGCGCTTCGGGCGTGTCCAAAGTCTCGAAGAACGAAGCGGCGGTCAGGTGGCCGACCGCGATTTCGGGCGCCATCTCGGCCAGCTCGGCCTCGGTCGTCGACAGGCTAGCGATCGGCATGGTGCGGGCATCGAAGCCCGCCTCCTTGTAGGCTTCATAGAGCAGCACCGCGCCGGTGCCGACGACATTGGAGACGACGACATCGGGCTTCAGCTTGCGGATCTGCCGGATGACCGGCTCGAAATCCCGGCGCGTCGCCTCGACCGGAACATAGATCTCATCCGCGATGCTCCCCTTCCCCGACATCACGAGATCGGTCACGACCCGGTTATATTCGTAAGGGAACACATAATTGGAGCCGACGAGCAGGAAACGCTTGCCGAATGTCTCCATCAGATAACGCGCCAGCTGCACGGCATTCTGATTGGACGAAGACCCGGCATAGAAACAGCGGGGCGAATATTCGAACCCTTCGTAGAAGGTCGGATAGAACAACAGGCCGCGATAGGCCTCGATTTCCGGAAGAACGGCTTTGCGCGCCGTCGACATGTAGCAGCCGACGACACTTCTGATCTTGTCCTCGGTGAGCAGGCGGACGGCGAGCTCGCGATATTTCTGCGGCGAGCATTCCGGGTCGTAGAATGTCGGGCGGATCGGCCGGCCGAGCACGCCGCCGCGCGCATTGATCTCCTCGACCGCCAGCAAGGCGGCATTGGCCTCGGCGATCTCGGCCGCCGCCGTCACGCCGCTGCGTGAAAACAATATGCCGAGCCGCCAGTCACCGTTCGTCACGATCTTAGTCACCTGCCAAGAGACATCACTCAACGATAGCGCCCGTCAGCAGCGTCTGCCGGATCAAGATCTGAACGGACGGGAAATGGAGAAACGCCACTGTTTCTCGGGGTCCCGTCAAACTATCCCGTTGGAATTGAAAACGCAACGTTGCCCGCCGAACGTGCGGTCACCGGCCTGTCATTAACGAAACTTAAGGTCCGCTCCAGCCGTCCTTCGGCGGCGGCATCGGAACAGCCTTGGGAGCCTTTATGAAGTCCGCCATGCTCGCTTTTCTAGCCGCCCTCTTCTACCTCGTCTCGGCCTTGCCGGCTCCCGCCGAACCCATCCATGGCGCGGGCTCCACCTTCGCCTATCCGGTGATCGCCAAATGGTCGGAAAGCTATCTGACCGATCGGGCCGGCGGCACCGACATCACCTTCATGGGCTCCGGCATCGACTATGAGCCGGTCGGCTCGCTGGCCGGCATCCTGCGCCTGACCCAGCCGGAGATGGATTTCGCCGCCAGCGACGCGCCGCTGGCCCCGGAAGACCTCGACAAATTCGGCTTCGTCCAGTTCCCGCTCGTCGTCGGCGGCATCGTTCCGGTGGTCAATCTCGACAATGTCGCGCCGGGCGGTCTTCAGCTGTCAGGCGAGGTGTTGGCCAATATCTATCTGGGGAAGATCCAGAACTGGTCCGACCCTGCCATTCTCGCTCTCAATGACGGACTCAAGCTGCCCGATCTCAAGATCACCGTCATCCACCGCGCCGACGGCTCGGGCTCGACCTTCAACTGGACGAGCTTCCTCTCCGCCGCGAGCCCTGAGTGGAAGACCAAATATGGCGCCGACACGCTGATCACTTGGCCGCTCGGCACCAGCGTCGAGAGAAGCTCAGGTGTCGTCAGCGCCGTCAAGGCGACGAAGGGCGCTATCGGTTATATCGAATACGGCCAGGTGGTCCGCGCCGAGCTCACTTTCGCCACGGTGAAGAACCGCGCCGGCAAGTTCGTGCGGCCGGCGCCTGAAAGCTTCGCCATCGCCGCCGCCAAGGCGCCCTGGTCGCCCGCCAACGGCTTCCATCTGTCGCTCGTCGACAGCGCCGAGGCCGATGCCTGGCCGATCACGGCCGTGACCTACATCCTGATGCGCCGCGATCCCGATTCCACCTCGCGTGCGCGCCAGGCGCTCTGGTTCTTCAATCACGCTTTGACTGAAAGAGCGGCCGATGCCGAGGCGCTCTTCTATGTGCCGCTGCCCGGCTCTCTGGTCGAGCAGGTGAAGGCCTATTGGGCACGCGAGTTGAATTTCGGAAGTTGAATCAACGAGAAAGAAACGGCGAACATGGAAGCGGATATCTTCAAGGACATCATCGTGCCGGTCATCGGCGGCCTGGGCATCTTCATGCTCGGCCTCGAATTCATGGCCAACGGCATCCAGGCCCTTTCCGTCAACCGCATGCGTGAATGGCTGGCGAGGATCGCCGGCACGCCCGCCAAGGGCGTCATCGCCGGCACGTTGATCACCGGCGTCATCCAATCCTCGACCGCCATGACGGTGATGGTCGTCGGTCTCGTCAATGCCGGCGTCATCGCGCTCCGACCCGCCATCAGCGTCATCATGGGCGCCAATATCGGCACCACGCTCGGCAACGGCCTCATCGCTTTGCCGCTCGGCCCCCTGGGGCTCCTGCTCGGTGGCATCTTCGCCCTGGTGTATGTCTTCGCCAAAAGCGAGAAGATCCGCAACATCGCGCTCGCCTGCATGGGTTTCGCCCTCATCTTCTACGGCCTGAACCTGATGACCGGGGGCTTGCGTCCCTTGCGCGGCATGCCGGAAGTGATGTCGATCATTTCAGGCCTGCATGCCGAAAGTTTTGTCGGCCTCGTCGTCTGCATCCTCATCGCCGCCCTCATCACAGCCCTCATCCACTCCTCCTCGGCCACCATCGGTATCGTGATGGGTCTCGGCGCGGCCGGCGTGCTCGACTGGCAGACGGCGGTCGCCTTCTCGCTCGGCGCCGATCGCGGCACCACCATCACCTCGTGGATGGCCTCGCTCAACCTGTCGAAGAACGCCAAACGCGCGGCTTACGCCCATATGTCGTTCAACTTCATCGGCGTGGCAGTGATGATCATATTGTTCTTCCCGGCCATCGAGATCCTGAAATTCGCCATGGGCTGGTTCGGCGGCGATCCGGGCGTGCCGGTCATGGTCGGCGGCAAGGAGACCTTCCCGCTGGTGCCGGTCGCCGTCGGTCTGTTCTCGACCGCCTTCAATGTCTTCAACACCGTGCTGCTCTTCCCCTTTGTCGGCGTCTTCGAGCAGGTCCTCTCGCGCATCGGTCGTACCGCGGCGGAGGACATCGAGGACTATTCGGTGCCGAAATACCTGAAGCGCGAATTGACCAGCGACTTCACCAATTCGGTCAATGCCGTGCAGCAGGAGACTTTGCGCCATCTCAATGCCGGCGCCCTCTTCCTCGACATCGCGCGCGGCGTGAAGACGGCGCCGAGCGATCCCGGCGAGCACTATGTCGCGACCGACATATTGAGCCGCGATATCCGCTCCTTCTCGGCTGCCCTGTTCAAGGACAGCATGCCCTATGACCAACAGGATCTGGTGGGAAGCCTCATCGAGGAAGCGGATTTTTCGGCGAGCCTCGCCGAGACGCTGCATCAGGTGGCGCGCCGGGTGAAGCGCGAGAAGTTCACCGCCGACGCCGAGAAGGTGGTGACCGCCGCCTTGACCCGGCTGGAGTTCCGCCTGCGCGAGATCCTGCCCGATTTCGGCGTGCCCAATCCCGCCGTGCCGACCGGCCATGTGAAGCTCAACTCCGTCGAGGAGCTGCGCGAAAAGGCCCTGCTGCTCGGTCCGCAAGTGTCTTCGGGCGAGCGCGGCGCCATCCTGGCGCTGCTCGGCAGTATCGAGCGCGCCGAGCTGCTGATCCGCCGCATCGACGCGGAGCGTCAGTCGGTGAACCGCGCCGAGGTCATCGCCCGCGCCAAAGCCACAATGACCAAGCCCGACCGTCGTCCCGATATCGACGGCAGCTTCAACCCCGCCCCGGCGGAGTAAACGAAAAAGCCCTTCTCCCGCTTGCGGGAGAAGGGCTCAATTCGATCAGAATAGCCGCGCGCTTACTTATCGCGCACGACCTTCTGCTGCTGGACGCCCAGGCCTTCGATGCCGATGCGCATGACGTCACCGGGTTTCAGGAAGCGCTGTGGCTTCATGCCCATGCCGACGCCCGGCGGCGTGCCGGTCGTGATGATGTCGCCCGGCATCAAGGTGAAGAACTGCGACAGATAAGCGACGATATGGGCGACGCCGAACACCATGGTCGATGTCGAGCCGTCCTGCACTTTCTTGCCGTTGAGCTCGAGCCACAATTTGAGCTTCTGCGGGTCCTTGACCTCGTCCGTCGTCACCAGCCACGGGCCGATCGGGCCGAACGTGTCATAGGACTTGCCCTTGGTCCACTGGCCGGCGCGCTCGATCTGGAATTCGCGCTCGGACAGGTCGTTGATGGTGCAATAACCCGCCACATGGGCGAGCGCGTCCTTCTTCTTGATGTTCTTGGCGCGCGTGCCGATGATGACGCCGAGCTCGACTTCCCAGTCCGACTTCTTCGACTTGGGCGGGATGGTCACATCATCGTCCGGACCGGAAATGCAGCTCACATGTTTGGTGAAGACGACGGGCTCGGGCGGGACGGGCAGGTTCGATTCCGCCGCATGATCGGAATAGTTGAGGCCGATGGCGATGAATTTCTGCGGATTGGCGACGCACGGTCCGATGCGCGGCGTGCCGCGCACCAAAGGCAGCGATTCCGGCTTGATCTTGGCGAGGCGCGTCAGGCTCTTCGGGCTGATCGTCTCGCCGCTGATGTCGGCGATGATGCCGGAGAGATCGCGGATACGGCCTTCCTTGTCGAGGACGCCCGGCTTCTCCTTGCCCTTCGCTCCATAACGCAGCAGTTTCATATAATCCCCTTCCCCAATGATTGGACTGACGGATGCCAGCGTGGTTGAAAACCGCGCGCGAGAATGCCGACATAGAGTGCCGGAGTCAAAAGCTTAGCGCTCATGACTGGCCTGCGCGGAACGGCCAATTGGTAGCCCTCGAAGGACCATTTGAGCAGGCGATCGCCCAGAACCGCGAAAGGCCCCTCGCCGGCGTCGATCATGGCGCCATCGGGAAGTTTCGCCACCTCGATATCTGGCCTGGGGCTGCGCCTCTCCTTGTCGACGATGCGGTCGGCCTCGTCCGCCATGAGCGGCGGCGAGGCCAGCGACAGAAAGCGTTGCGCCTCCTTGCGCCGGCAATAGAAACAGGGCCGGTGCCCGGCCGCCAGCGCCGTCACCTCGTCGAGGAAGAACAGCGACGTATAGCCCTTGCCCATCGGCTCGTGATGAACGCCCTTCCAATAGAGATCGCAGCAGATCCAGTGCCGGCTCGCCCAGCGCCTTTTGCCGAGGGTCTGGTCGTCGCGATGGAACTTGCCGCCGCGATTGCCCATCATCGTCCCGCGCGCCGGGCTCGCGACGATCTCGCCATAAGGAGTGACGCGGTTCTGCAGGGTCATGTCAGCGTTCCCTAGGCGGGACTTCGGCGCAGCCCTTGGCGCCATGCGGGTTGTCCTTGTCGCAGGCCAGCGCCCGACGCAGATATTCCGGAAATATCGTTGGTCGCTCGGCGCATTCGATGAGCGCCACCCCCTTGCCTTTCTTGTCCTTTACCTCGACGCCGGCCTCGCCGTCCATCGCCTCCGCCGGCGCCTCATCGCCTTCCCAGCGGGCGACGGAATAGACTCGATAAGTGTAGCCGGCATTCCGGAAGCGGACATTGACCGTGTAGCTGCGCGCGCCCCGCACATGTGAGAAGAACAGCTTCTTCGCCCCTTCCGCCGCATCGGCCGGATAGACGAGTTCGTTCTTCTCCTCGTTTCCGAAGCGATACTGGATGTCCCGCCAGGACTGGCCCGGTTCCGCCTCGACGGCACAGATCTCGATATATTTGCCGGCGGCGCCGGTTTCACAGACGAAAAGCGGCGCTTCGTTGCGGTCGCTCATGCAGGCTTGCGCCGCCGCAGGCAAAAGCAGAAGGACGAGAGCCGCCGCCACGTATCTCATGCGACGCGCCGGAACAGGCCGGGATAATCCGAGACGAGCCCGAAGTCGTCGAAAACGATCTCGGCCTCGAAGGCGCCATCCGTTGCTTCATAATGGAAGCGCCGTCCGGGCTCGCGGCAGGTGTAACGCTGGCCGTCGACGAAGGGGTCGAGCGTATCGGTGGGCATCCACAACATGGCGAATTCATGCGCCTGCCCCTTGGCGAACGCCATCCGCCTGACGGGCAGGCTGTTGGTGAAGCAGGTAAAGGAGAGATCGATGTCAATGCAGCCGTCGAAGACGGGCAGCCTGTTGCCATTGCCGTCCTCCCAGCGCCCCGGCGCCGGGGAGCGGAACTCGCGCCGGCGTCCGTCGACTGAATCGACCGTGAAGCTCAAAGTGCGCCAGCTTTTGTTGAGATCGATCGCGTAAGAAACGGCAAAGGACGGGCCGATCACATTGCTACGCACGCTGTAGCCGTCGGGCGTCGCGCGGAGGATGAGATGTTCGAGGCCTTCGCCCTCCTCGGGCCGCCAGCGCGCGACGATCTCTTCCACCTTCTTCCACATCATGGCCGCCTGACGATGATCACATGCATGTCCTTGGGCCCATGCGCCGGACGCACGATCGTCTGCTCGATATCGCCGGTGCGCGAGGGGCCCGAGATCATGTTCACGGTGCGCGGCATCTGACCGGGCCCGTAGATGTCGCGCAGGCGCGTCCAGACCTCTTCATAGCTCGCGGTGATGTCCTTGGCCTCGAGCAGCACGATGTGCGCCTCGGGCATGAAATTGAGCGTCGTCGGGTTGTCGACGCCTGAGAGCTGGACGACGGTGCCCGTTTCGGCGACGCCGGCAAAGGCATGAGTGAGCGACGCGGTGTCGGCGTCCTCCGCCCGCCCCTCCTTTACGGTGAGCGTCTGGGCACGGTGCCAGGGGAGATTGGCGAGATATTCGTCGCGGCCACGCCGGATCATCGCCGGCCGGTTCGTATTGCGCAGATAGGTGGCGACCGAAGCCGGCACGTCGTTCAGGTCGCGCAGAATTTCGACCGTGCCGCCGACCGCTTCCATCATGCGGACAAAGACCTCGATGCGGTGCGCCTCATCACCCTGGCCGCGTTCCGGCACCAGATTGCGCTGCGGATGCTGGAGACGCGCTTCGACGGCAGCGACGCGAGCGGTTTCATCACCCTTGTCTGCCGAGCTGCGGATACGCGCGAAAATGCGAGAGCGGGCATTATCCATGACGGCGCTCCTTCCACATCGCCTGGAAGGTCTTGCCCTGCGGCGCCGGCATGTCGCGATAACGTGTCCAGCCCTGGGCGAGAGGCAGGCTGGCGAGCCTGCCCTTCTTGCCGCTCATGACACTGAGAAGGCGCGCCGCAACCCGCGTGCCGAATTGATAGAGCTTCGGCCGTTTGGCGAAGTAGGCCCAGACGCCGAGGCCTGTGCGCACCGCGCCGGGGGTCAGATGTTTTTCGAACTCCTTCTCGCGCCAATGCCGCAGCAGACGCGGCAAGGGAATGCGCATCGGACAGACTTCTTCGCAACGTCCGCAGAAGGTCGAGGCGTTGGGCAAATGCTTCGCCTTCTCGATGCCGATGAGCGCCGGTGTCACCACTGAGCCGATGGGGCCCGGATAGACCCAGCCATAGGCATGGCCGCCCACCGCCTGGTAGACCGGACAGTGATTGAGGCAGGCGCCGCAGCGTATGCAGCGCAGCATGTCCTGGAATTCAGTGCCGAGCACATTCGATCGGCCATTGTCGAGGATGACGACATGATATTCGCCGGGGCCGTCCGGATCTTCCGGCCGCCTGGGTCCGGTCGAGAAGGTCGTATAGTTGGAGAAATCCTGCCCCGTCGCCGAGCGCGCCAGCACACGCAAGATAGTCGTCGCATCCTCGAGCGTCGGCACGATTTTTTCGATCGAGGCAATGACGATATGCGCCTTGGGCAAGGTCTGGGTCAGGTCACCATTGCCCTCATTGGTGACGATGATCGAGGTGCCGGTCTCGGCAATGAGGAAATTGGCACCGGTGATGCCGACATCGGCATCAAGATATTTCTGGCGCAGCACGGTGCGCGCCTCTTCGACCAGCGTCGGGATCTCGGTGAGATCGCGATTGGGGTCGAGATGCGTGTGGGCTTTGCGGAAGTCGGCCTCGATCTGGTCGCGCGTCAGATGCACGGCGGGCGCGATGATGTGGCTCGGCGGCTCATTGCGCAACTGGATCAGATATTCGCCGAGATCGGTCTCGACCGGCGTCACCCCGGCCGCTTCCAACGCCTGGTTGAGGCCGATCTCTTCCGAGATCATCGACTTGCCCTTGGTGGCGAGCTTGGCATCGAGCTTGCGGCAGATGCCAAGAATGGCGGCACGCGCCTCCTCCGCCGTCTCCGCCCAATGGACATGGCCGCCGCTTTCCACGACTTTCGCCTCATAGCGCTCGAGATAGAGATCGAGATGAGCGAGCACATGGTCCTTGATGTCGCGCGCCTGGTCGCGCAGGGCATCGAATTCCGGCAGGCCGGCCCGGGCCTTGGCGCGCTTCTCGATGAAACGCGGTCCGGTTTCGGTCATCGTCCCTTGCAACTGGCTGTCGGCGATGGCGCGCGCCACATTGCTGGTGAATTCAGCGGTCTTGGCCTCCATTATTCGCCCTCCGCGATGGGGGGCGTCGCCGTATCGCCGGCGAGGATTTCGGCGACATGGCGAGCTTTGAGGGTCGAGCCTTCGCGCTTGAGCTTGCCGGCCATGTTCATGAGGCAGCCGAGATCGCCGGCGAGCAGCAGATCGGCGCCGGTGGCCGCGATCTTTTTCGTCTTCTTGGCGACCATGACATTGGAGATGTCGGGATATTTCACGCAGAACGTGCCGCCGAAGCCGCAGCACACTTCGGCATCCTCCATCTCGACGAGATCGAGCCCTTCGACAGTCCGCAGCAGCTTGCGCGGTTCCGCCTTGACACCGAGCTCACGCAGGCCCGAGCAGGAATCGTGATAGGTGGCCGAGCCGTCGAAACGCGCGGCGACCTTTTCCTGCTTCATGACCCGAACTAGGAAGGAGACCAGCTCATAGGTCTTCGCCGCCAGGGCATCGGCGGCCGCACGGTCGGGCGAGCCCGTCGCGAAGAGTTCGGGATAATGGGCCTTGATCATGCCGGCGCAGGAACCGGACGGGGCCACGACATAGTCGTAAGGAGAGAAGGCCTTGATGACGGCGCGGGCGATGTCGGCGGTATCCTTGCGGTCGCCCGAATTGAAGGCCGGCTGGCCGCAGCAGGTCTGGCTTTCCGGAACCTCGACCACGCAGCCCGCCTCTTCCAGAAGCTTGACGGTGGCGAAGCCGACCGACGGCCGGAATAGATCGACGAGGCAAGTCACGAAAAGGCCGACGCGCGGCCGGGTCAGCTCCATCAGGCGCATCCCAATATTATCCGGGCCTGTCTTATGGCGCGAGGCATGCCTGCCCCGCAAGTATTTATGTGATAAAATGGATTGAGCAATCCGCCGCAGTATGGGACTAAGAGCCATGGTTGCAATGCCTTTACCCGACAAGACGGCCCTCGCCCGGCGGCGTGAGATCGCCGCCGCCTTGCGTCAATTCGTACCGGGCGAAGGCGTCATCGAGGCCCCCGTCGAGATGCGGGCCTACGAGACCGACGGCCTCACCGCCTATCGCCAGATGCCGCTGGTCGTGGTGCTGCCCGAGACCACGGCGCAAGTGAGCGCCGTCCTCAAATATTGTCACGAACAGAACATCAAGGTGGTGCCGCGCGGGGCCGGCACCTCTTTGTCGGGCGGCGCCCTGCCGCTCGCCGACGGCGTGCTCCTCGGCCTCGGCAAGTTCAACCGCATTCTCGATATCGATTACGCCAATCGCTGTGTCGTCACCCAGCCGGGTGTGACCAACCTCGCCATCACCCAGGCGGTGCAGCACAAGGGCTTCTATTACGCGCCCGACCCCTCCTCACAGATCGCCTGCACCATCGGCGGCAATGTCGCGGAGAATTCAGGCGGCGTGCATTGCCTCAAATATGGGCTCACCGCCAATAATGTGCTGGGCATCGAGATGGTGCTGATCACCGGCGAGGTGATCCGGCTCGGCGGCAAGCATCTCGACAGCGAGGCCTATGACCTCCTGGGCGTCATGACCGGCTCCGAAGGCCTGCTCGGCGTAGTCACCGAGGTCACGGTGCGCATCCTGCAGAAACCCGAGACGGCGCGCGCCGTGCTGATCGGCTTTCCCTCCAATGAGGACGCCGGCAAATGCGTGGCCGATGTCATTTCCGCCGGCATCATTCCGGGCGGCATGGAGATGATGGACCGCCCCGCCATCCACGCGGCGGAGGAATTCGTCCATGCCGGCTATCCGCTCGAGGCGGAAGCGCTGCTCATCATCGAGCTCGATGGCTGCGCCGCCGAGATCGATCACCTGATCGAGCGGGTCGTCACGATCGCCGAAGCCAACCGCTCGAATTCCTGCCGCGTATCGCAATCGGAAGACGAGCGCCTGGTTTTCTGGGCCGGTCGCAAGGCAGCCTTCCCGGCGGTCGGCCGCATCTCGCCCGATTATCTGTGCATGGACGGCACCATCCCGCGCCGGCGCCTGCCGGAAGTGCTGCAGGGCATGGAAGATCTGTCGCGCCATTATGGCCTGCGGGTTGCCAATGTCTTCCATGCCGGCGACGGCAATCTCCATCCGCTCATCCTGTTCGATGCCAATGATCCGGACGAGCTCGAACGCGCCGAAAAATTCGGCGCGGATATATTGCGGCTTTGTGTGAAGGTGGGCGGCGTGCTCACCGGCGAGCATGGCGTCGGCATCGAGAAGCGCGACCTGATGCCGGAAATGTTCTCCGAGGCCGATCTCAACCAGCAGCAACGGCTCAAATGCGCTTTCGACGCCAAGGGCCTGCTCAATCCGGGCAAGGTCTTCCCGGTGCTGCATCGCTGCGCCGAGCTTGGCCGCATGGTGGTGCGCGGCGGCAAGCTGCCCCATGCCGATCTTCCGAGGTTCTGAGTGACCAGCCTGAAGCCAGCCACTGAAGCCGAACTCGTCGACATGGTGCAGGACGCCCTCGCTCAGAGGACGCCGCTTGATGTCACCGGAACCGGCACCAAGAAGGGCATCGGCCGCCCGATGCAGACGGCCGCCACGCTGGACCTGTCGGGCTTCTCCGAGATCGCGCTCTATGAGCCCGAGGAACTGGTGATCACCGCCGGCGCCGGCGCACGTCTCGACGACGTCCGCAAGCTACTCGACGACAAGGGCCAGGAATTCGCCTTCGAGCCACCTGATCTCTCGCGGCTCCTGGGCGCTCCGCATTCCGGCACGCTGGGCGGCATGCTCGCCTGCAACCTGTGCGGGCCGCGCCGGCTCAAGGCGGGCGCCGCGCGCGATCACATATTGGGTGTCGCCGGCGTGTCGGGCCGCGGCGAGGCCTTCAAGGCCGGCGGCCGCGTCGTGAAGAACGTGACGGGCTATGATTTGCCGAAGCTGATGGCGAGTTCCTATGGCACGCTCGCCGCCCTCACCACCGTCACCTTCAAGGCCCTGCCCAAGGCCGAAAGCGAGGAGACACTGGTTCTCGAGGGCTTGAGCGATGAAGACGCGGTGGCGGCGATGAGTCTCGCCATGCAGTCCTCCTGCGAAGTATCGGGCGCGGCGCATCTGCCTTCCGCTTTGGCCGATGGCACCGCCAAAACCTTCCTGCGCCTCGAAGGCGTGCCGCCTTCCATCGCCTATCGGCGCGACAAGCTCGCCAAGCTGCTGACCGCGTCCGGGTCACATTTGCTGGCGACCGACGCCTCGCGGGCACAGTGGGTGGCCCTGCGCGACGTCCATCCGCTCGCCGCGCCGGATGGACGCTGCGTGTGGCGCCTGTCGGTGGCGCCGATGGAGGGCGCCAAGCTCGTCGCAGCGCTCAAGCCGCATATCGACATGCGCTGGTTCTATGACTGGGCCGGCGGTCTCGTCTGGCTCGCCGTCCCGCCCGAAAATGGCGCTTCGGCCGATGCCATTCGCGCCGCCCTCCCCTCCGGCCACGCGACGCTGATCCGTGCCGATGAGAGCTTGCGTGGCCAGGTCCCGGTCTTTCAACCGCAGGCTCCGGCGCTCGCCGCTCTGGCGCGCCGCGTCAAGGCCTCCTTCGATCCCGTCGGCATCTTCAATCCCGGCCGCATGCAGCAGGAAAGCGCCTAATGCAAACGAGTTTCACGGCTGAGCAATTGCGCGACCCGCATATCGCGACGGCCAACCAGATTCTGCGCAAATGCGTCCATTGCGGCTTCTGCACCGCCACCTGTCCCACCTATGTGCTCTTGGGCGACGAGCTCGACAGCCCGCGCGGCCGCATCTATCTCATCAAGAACATGCTCGAACGCGGCGAAGCGGCGACACCCGAAACGGTGAAACATATCGACCGCTGCCTCTCCTGCCTGTCCTGCATGACGACCTGCCCGTCGGGTGTGCATTACATGCATCTCATCGACGATGCCCGCGCCCATGTCGAAAAGACCTATAAGCGCCCGCTCGTCGAACGCCTGCTGCGTCACGTCCTGGCTTTCCTGATGCCGCGTCCCGGCCTCTTCAAGGCCGCCTTGATCCTGTCGTCGCTCGTCCGGCCTCTGGCGCCCTTGATCGAAAAGCTGGGCGACAAGCGGCTCTCGTCGCTTCTTGCTCTGATCCCTAAGGAAACGCCGCCTCCGGAGATCATCGGCCAGCCCGGCCTTTATCCGGCGGAAGGCGAGAAGCGCATGCGCGTCGCCCTCCTGCGCGGCTGCGTGCAGAGCGTTCTCGATCCCGGCATCAATGCCGCCGCCATCCGGCTTATGAATCGCCAGGGCATCGAGGTCGTGGTCGCCGACGGCTCATCCTGTTGTGGCTCCCTCACGCATCACATGGGCAAGGAAGCGGACGCGCTCGCCCGCGCCCGCCAGATGGTCGATGCCTGGAGCGCCGCCGGCGTCGATCGCGTGATCATCACCGCCTCGGGCTGCGGCACGACGATCAAGGATTACGGCCATATGCTCAGGCTCGATCCGGCCTATCGGGAAAAGGCGGAGCGTGTTTCGGCCATGGCCCGCGACATCACCGAATTCCTGGTTGAGATCGATCTGCCCAAGGTTTCGCCGCCGAAACTCCTGCGCGTCGCCTATCATTCGGCCTGCTCGATGCAGCACGGCCAGAAAATCAAGACCGAACCGCGCCGATTGCTCGAAGGCGCCGGCTTCACGGTGAGCGACGTGCCTGAGGGCCATCTCTGCTGCGGCTCCGCCGGCACCTACAACATCCTCCAGCCCGACATCGCCGTAAAGCTACGCGACCGCAAGGTGGCCAATATCCGCTCGGTCGCGCCCGACATCATCGCCACCGGCAATATCGGTTGCATCACCCAGATCGGTCAGGCTACGGAAATTCCCATCCTCCATACGGTCGAACTCTTGGACTGGGCTCATGGCGGACACGAACCTGAAATCTTAAGACAATCATCTAAAGGGTAGGAATTAATGGCGAAATTGCCGAAAGGTGTGACCTTCACCGAGGCGGTCAAGAAGGGTTACGAGCGGATCCTGACGCCGGAGGCCGTGGCCTTCGTGGCGAGCCTTCATCGCGCCTTCGAGGATCGCCGCCGCGCTCTGATCAAAGCCCGGGCTGAACGCCAGAAGCTTTTCGACAACGGCGTCCTGCCCGACTTCCTCCCCGAAACGAAGGCCATCCGCGATGGCAGCTGGACCGTGGCGCCGATCCCGGCCGACCTGCAGGACCGCCGCGTCGAGATCACCGGCCCGACCGACCGCAAGATGGTGATCAACGCGCTCAATTCCGGCGCCAAGGTCTTCATGACCGATTTCGAGGATTCCAATTCACCGACCTGGGACAACATGATCCAGGGCCAGATCAATCTGATGGACCGCTGGGCCAGGAAGCTCGATTACACCGATTCCGTCAGCGGCAAATCCTACAAGCTCGGCAAGGAGCCCGCCGTCCTTCTGGTGCGTCCGCGCGGCTGGCATCTTCTCGAGGAGCATATGAGGGTGGACGGCGCGCCCGTGTCTGGCGCCCTTTTCGATTTCGGCCTCTATTTCTTCCACAATGCCAAGGCGGCGCTCGCCGCCAAATCCGGCCCCTATTTCTATCTGCCCAAGATGGAGAGCCACCACGAGGCGCGGCTGTGGAACGATGCTTTCATCCAGGCCGAAAGCGCGCTCGGCCTGCCGCTCGGCACCATCAAGGCGACCGTCCTCATCGAGACGCTGCCGGCCGCTTTCGAGATGGACGAGATCCTGTTCGAATTGCGTGACCATATTGTCGGCCTCAATTGCGGCCGCTGGGATTACATCTTCTCCTTCATCAAGACCTTCGCCAACAACAAGCACTTCGTGCTGCCGGACCGCAGCCAGGTGGTGATGTCGAAGGCCTTCCTCGCCAATTATTCGGCGCTCCTCATCCAGACCTGTCACAAGCGCCGCGCTTTCGCGATGGGCGGCATGGCGGCGCAGATTCCGAACCGCAAGGACGAGGAAGCCAACCGGCTCGCTTTCGAGAAGGTCCGCGCCGACAAGGAACGTGAGGCCAAGAACGGCCATGACGGCACCTGGGTGGCGCATCCCGATCTCGTGCCGGTGGCGCGCGACATATTCGACGCGCTGATGCCGACGCCGAACCAGCTTTATGTCAAGCGCGAGGACGTGGCGGTTGGCCAGAAGGAGCTGCTCCAGGTCCATGAAGGCACCAAGACCGAGGCCGGCTTCCGCGAGAATATTCGCGTCGGCGTGCAGTATATCGAAGCGTGGCTCCGGGGCCGTGGCGCCGTGCCGATCTACAATCTGATGGAAGACGCGGCGACCGCCGAGATCTCACGCTCGCAGATCTGGCAATGGCTCAAATTCGGCGCCAGGCTCGAAGGCGGCCAGAAGGTCACCAAGCCCTTCTTCGAGAAATGCGTGAAGGAGGAGATGGCGCGCGTGGCCCAGGAAGTGGGTCCGGAGGCCTATAAGAAAGGCCGTTTCCGCGAGGCCGTCGCCATCTTCCGCAAGATGTCGACCTCCGCCCGGTTTGAAACCTTCCTCACCTTGCCGGCTTACAAGAAGATTGTGTGACCAGACCGTAGTGCACCTGCTTCCAAAGCAGGTGCGCTACTCGATCAGGATCGCCCGGAAGTCATTGACATTGGTGCGCGTCGGCCCGGTGACGACGAGATCGCCGATGCTGGCGAAGAAGCCATAGGCGTCATTATTGGCGAGACAGGCCTCCGCATCGATGCCCTTGGCCTTGGCGCGCGCCAGCGTGTCGGGCATGACCAGAGCCCCGGCATTGTCCTCCGATCCGTCGATGCCGTCAGTATCGCCGGCGATTGCCGAGATATTCGCCTTGCCATCGAGTGCCAAGGCGAGCGCCAGCGCATATTCGGCATTGCGGCCGCCCCGCCCTTTGCCTTTAAGCGTCACCGTGGTTTCTCCGCCCGACAGGATGACGGCCGGCCCTTTGGTGGCGAGCGCCTGCGCCGCCTGCGCACGCGCCACATCACGCGCCTCGCCTTCGATCCGGTCGCCCAAATCGATCACCCGGTAACCGGCCTCGGCGGCGATTTTCGCTGCGGCAGCAAGCGACTGCGCCGGCGCCGCAATCATCTCGGTCCTGACCTTGGCGAAGCGTGGATCGCCGGGCTTCGGCGTCTCGGCCGCCTCGGTCTCGAGGAAAGCCCAGACATGCGCCGGCAGGTCGAATTTGTATTTGCGCAGGATCGCCAATGCCTCCTGCCGCGTCGTCGGATCAGCCACCGTTGGACCGGAGGCGACGATCGCCGGATCATCGCCCGGCACGTCAGAAATGACGAGCGAGACGATTTGCGCCGGCCACGCCGCCGCCGCGAGCCTGCCGCCTTTCAGCGCCGAAAGATGCTTGCGCACACAGTTCATCTCGGAGATCGGCGCACCGCAAGAGAGCAGCTGCCGGTTCACATTCTGCTTGTCCGCGAGCGTCAGTCCCGGCGCGGGGGCTGCGAGCAGCGCCGAGCCGCCGCCGGAAATGAGGCAGAGGACGAGATCGTCGGTGGTGAGCCCCTTGACCAGCTCACCCATCCGCAGCGCCGCGTCACGTCCACTGGCGTCAGGAACGGGATGCGAAGCCTCGACGATTTCGATCTTCTTGCAGGGGGCGCCATGGCCGTAGCGGGTGATGACGAGGCCGGACAAAGGGCCTTGCCAATGGTCCTCGACGGCGAGCGCCATGGCGGCGCTGGCTTTGCCGGCGCCGACGACCAAGGTGCGGCCTTTGGGCGGCTTCGGCAGGTAGGGCGGCACTCTGAGGGCAGGATCGGCGGCGGCGACCGCGGTGGAGAACAGATCTTTCAGCAGCATGAGGCGGCGAAGTCCCCGGTTTGTCATTGCCCTGCCAATCGATTATAGCCGCCTTTCTGTCAATCTTTTAAACAGGCCGAATGTCCCATCCCCGCATCTGGCTTCTGACCGGCGCCAAGCACGGCGACAATGCCCAGGCCGAGCGTCTTATAGAGGCCACGGGACTGGCTTTCGAACGGCGGAGCATCGTCCTCAAGCCCGGTTTCGATCTCGCCAAGCCGCGCGTCGAGGCGTCGCTGCATCATGTCGACCGCGAAAAATCGGACCCGCTGACGCCAGCTTGGCCAGACCTGGTCCTCACCGTCGGCCGGCGCCTGGCGATGGTGGCCTTGTGGATCAAGGAGCAGTCGCAGGGCCGCACGAAGATCGCCCTGATCGGAACCCCCAAGGGCGACAGCGAGAAGGCCGATCTGTTCATCGTGCCTTATCAGTACCGCGCCGCCGACGCGCCCAATATCTTCCGCATCGGCCTGCCGCTGGTCGGCATCGATCCGAAGCGCGTCGCCGCCGAGGCCGAACGCTGGCGGGACACTTTTGCGCAACTGCCGCGCCCCCTCACCGTCCTTCTCTGTGGCGGGTCCATTGGCAGCCACGCTTTTGATCCCCAGACGGCGCGCGCCGTCCTCGCCACGCTGGAGCGGATGAAGGATGGCGGCAGCCTCCAGATCACGACATCCAGGCGCACCCCACCCGAGACCGTGGCCGCCATCGAGAAGGCCTTGCCCGCCGGCGCCCAGCTCTATCGGTGGGACAGATTGGGCGGCGACAATCCCTATGTCGGCCTCCTCGCCCATGGCGACCGCTTCGTGGTGACGGGCGACAGCATTTCCATGGCCGTCGAAGTGGCCCGCCTCGGCAAACCCCTGGCCATCGCGCCCTTGCGGCAGGCGAACCGCACCGTTTCCCAGGGTCTGCGGCGGCTGGGCCTCTCCGATGACCTTGCTTATTGGACCGCAGCCAGGGCGCAGAACCTGCTCAGCCGGCTCGGCGCCGACGCGACCTCGCGTGATTTTACGCTGCTCCATGACCACATGTATGAAAAGGGCTGGGCGGTGCCGCTGGGCCAGCCCTTGGTGACGCCCCCGGCGCTCCCCGCCGACGACACCGCCCTCGCCGCGGCAAGGTTGCGCGCGCTGGTTATATAATTGATTTTAAATGAAAAAATGAATTCACCATGTCTCCGCACCCTCAATCCGGATTGCGCGCGCTCCAATCCCGCGACAGCATCCGTTGATACAGCTGTCGTGAAATCGGACTGATCTCCTGCTCGCTTCCGTCGGTGTCCGCCGACCCGGCCCCCATCAGATGCAGGATCAGGATGTGAGACCAATAAGCGCGTGGCAGGTCGATGAGGGCGAGCGCCGGCTCGAGCTCGGCCATGCGCCATCCCTGCTGTTGCGCCGAGAACACACATTCGAGCAGATTGTCGAACATTCTGGCTTGTATGTACTTGCCAGCGAACATCAGTATGTCTATCGAAACGATGCGATCGACATCGCAAGATTTGAGATCGATCAGGATTGGCTTCCCACCGGCATCCTGCATGACGTTGTAGACGTGAAGGTCCTGATGAGAGACGCCTATCCGCAATTGTCGCGCGAAACAGTCGCGGATCGCGCTTTCCGAAGCGAAGCTCGCCGGCAGCTCGCCACCACAGGCCAGGCGCCCGAGCCTGATGCCCGCCTCGACCGTCGGTGGCAGCGCCCCCGGGATAGTTGGCTTGGCCGCCGCCATGAGCGCCCGCATGATCGGCACCGTCATCGCGACCTGATCATCCATCTCGATCTGCCGCAACATCCCCGTTTCGAGCGCAACGCCCCGCCCGCAGGTGCTGAGCACGATCGACGGCTGCACCATGTCCGTCAATCCGCGCTCGCGCAGCAGATGCCACATGGCGTGTTCTTTTTGCAGCTTAGCCACGGATTTGGGTTTGGTCGTGTAGCGAATAAAACGCGCACCCGCGGCGATCGACCAGATTCCCTGCTTGTGCAGGATCACCCGCGCCTGCCGCCGATCGGTCCCCAGTTGGCGGGCAAGCGGCGACGGCTGGCCAAAGCGCAGCAGCATCGTCAGCCAGGGCAGTTTCGCCTGGTTCTTCCACAAACGGCCCAGCTTATAAATTCGGTAGAGATGGCGTGGAAGAATAAATTGCTTCCACTTCATGGACGCCCCCGGAGAGATTATCGCGGTACCAGCCACACGTGTTAGAGTACTGCAAAGCTCACAGCAAGTTTTGATAAGGTCAGATATTATGGATTCGACTGCCTCCCCGCCGACAACCTGGTCACGCAACCAGATCGAACAGCTGCTGCGTTCGGAGTCCTTCGACTATCAGTCGATCCCCCTGCCCTACGGACTCAGCACCGGCACCGGCCATGATCGTTCGGCCACGGCCAAGGTCATCCTGCCCGATGATATGAGCGGACAGAGTTTCGTCGATATCGGATGCTCCCTCGGCTTCTTCTGCTTCGAAGCGAAGCGCCGTGGCGCCAGCCGCTCGGTGGGGCTCGATTTCGCCTCGGAGAATGTCCGCCGCGGCCGCATCCTGGCCGACGTCCTGGGCTTGCCGGTCGAATTCCGCAAATACGATATCGACCACGAGTCGATCGACGAGACTTTCGATCATGTGATTTGCCTGAATGTCCTCCATCATCTGGTCAATCCCATCCTGGGCCTGGACCGTTTGATCGCCGCTACCCGGCACAAGCTCACGCTCGAACTCGCGACCTTTGGCGCGCATGACCGCCGCAAGCTCGGCATCGGCTGGTTGCAGCAGAGATTCCTGTCGCGCTCCCCCTCCGTACTCGTCGCCAGCGGCACGGCGGGCGAAGGCGTCAAGCAGTTCTACATAACGCAAGCGGCAATCGAGAATCTGCTGCGCTTCCGTCGCGGCTGTTTCGCCTCCGTCGAGATCATTCCCTCACCGTTCAAGGAGCGTTTCCTCGTCGTCGCCCATAAGCGTCACATCAAGGATCTGATGATCATTGGCTTTCCAGGCCTCGAAGTCGCGGCCCCGATCGTCAAGGGAATTCACCAGCGCGCCTATCAGAGCGCGGCCGACTTCCTCGGCGATATCGCCGGAGCATCCGTACTGAACGCCGATGCTTACCACGAGCCGCGGAAGGCCGAGGATGACAAGCTGATCTTCGACTACAATGTCATGCGTCCGGAAATCAGCGGCGCCATCGCCTTCGAGCATGATCCCGCCGTGGAAATAATCTCCACCGCCACGCGCAAGCGGGCCATAACCATCTGGCTTCCGCCTCACGAGATGAGCCAAGGTATCCGCACCGAAATGACTGCGGTGAGCGAAAAGGCACGCAAGAAGCTATCCGCGCTGCTGGCCATGTCCGAGGACGGCAAACAATTGGTCAGGCACTATCGCATGTGGGCGGAATATCTCGCCCGGACACAAGTCGAGCATCGGATATTGGCGGTGCAGGCGTCCGGCCCAGTGCTCCTGACGCCGGAAGAGTGGGAACGGGACATCGCACTTCCTTTGCTCGATGGACGAAGCTAAGGGAGCGGCATATGGAAACACGGACCTCTCCTCTCGTTACAGTTGCGATCACCGCCTATGAACGGATTGATCTATTCCGCCTCTCGCTCAGCTCCGTCTGTCGACAGACCTATCGGAACCTGGAGATCTATGTTCTGGACAACTCCAACTCGGACGATGTGCAGAACTGCGTGAGGGAGATGGCCGATGACCGCATCCATTACTCTCGTAACGCTCCGAATATCCGCGACAATATCGTCATCAATCATCAGAAGGCCTTTCTGCCGCGCTCGGGCGTCTATCATTACGTTCTATCAAGCGACTGCTCCCTCAACGAACGAACCATCGAGCGCATGGTCACCGCTCTTGACGCCGATCCTTCGATTTGCGCGATTGCCTCCAGCGAATGCTGGGTCAATCCGGCGACGGGTGAGCATTCGCCGCGCAATCCGCGGTTTCAAGGTTATACATCGAGCGAGATTCCGGGTTCGCATGAACGGCTGGACGCACGCCGGATGATCGAAGACGCCTTCTTCGACTTGAAGGGACTCGGCGTCGCCTATCACACATTGATGGTCTCCGACATCTTGGCCTACGCCGGTCTTGAGCCTGTATATCTGAGCCCTGGGCACGAGCATCATATGGGACTCGAGATTCTCATGCAGAAGCCGGATTTCGGGTTCATAAGACAGGAATTCCTCCAGGAGCTCATCAACGACAGGCGTTATGCAGGAGAAGGTTTCCGCAAGCATCGCCGCTTCATGGAAGCTATGGCGCGCAAGCGTTTCCTGGACAAGAATTATCAGGCGCTGTTGGCGCGCAATTTCAACGTCACCCGGCTCCAGATCGGGCTGGCATGGCTCTTCGCCAAATGCACATATCAGCGGGACGAACGCCCGTTCGACGCCGCCCAGCAGGTTGTGCGGCTGACGGCTCCACTGGCTTTAGCGTCTGTTCTCGCGCCGATATATTTCGTCGTAGGCCTAGTGCATCACTTGCGCGGACGCTTCGGACGAAAGCGCTGAAGTCAAGCCGTTCGTTTCAAAAAGCCGCCGGGAACCGCCGTCACTAGTAGCTTGTTCTCCATGTCGGTATCGACCTCGAATTCCGGATGGCCCATGAGGAATTGCCGGACCGCGGTCTTCGGATTATTGCCGACGTCCCAAGGCCGGTCGGCGAAGAAGCCCTTCGGCATGTCTTCGACGAAAGTGTCGAACACCACGCAGTAGCTGCCTTTCGACACCAGCGGCGAATAGGCCTCAAGCTCGGCCAGCACGTGGTCATGCGTATGCATTGAATCGAGAAACACCATCACGTTCCGGAACGCCTCAGCTTGCTTCCTGACCTCCTCGATGACTGCATCCGAAATCGAGGAGCCTTCGATCAGCGAGATCTTCCCGGCAAGCGGATGCTTTTCGATGGCGACGCGGTTATGGGCTCTGATGTCGATATCGATACCGATGACCCGGCGCGATGGTCGCCGGGGATCGACGACGACACCCCTTTCAGCTGCCTCGCAATATTCGAGCATCGTCAGGAGCGAGGCGCTGAGGATCAATGAGCCACCATGCGCGATGCCGGTCTCGATGATCAGATCCGGCCTCACCTTCCAGATCAGCTCCTGGACGGCGAACATGTCCTGCGTGTACTGGATGATCGGGCGGCCGAGCCAATCGAAATTGTAGATGTATTTGCGGTCCATCGAGGCTTCGAGCCAGTCGCGCGAAAGCACCCGGAAAACCTCGTCACTGGCGAACGCTTCTATGCGCTGCCGCCGCTCTTCTGCGAACTTCTCGTTCGGATCCATGAAACTCCCCCAAGCTGGATGTCAGCGCCTCGCCGGAGAGGCGAAGAAACGCGTGATGGTATCGATCACCTGGGCCGCCGCTTCCGGCGCCATGCAGGAATGGAACGGAATGGTCACGATCTCCCGGCCGATACGTTCGGTCACCGGCAGATCATCCTTGCGGCAATCCTTGAACAAGGTGAAGCCATGCGCCGGCTGCCAGTGGATGCCGGTGTCGACGCCATTTTCGGTCAGGAATTCTCTAAAATCTTCGCGGCGGCCACCGAGGACGCGCAGATAGAAGATGAAGGGAACGATCCCCGCCATGTCGCCGCCGGGTACCTTGAGACCGGAGATCGGCGAGAACGCCTCCTGATACCGCTTGAACAGCGCTTGCCGCGTGCTCGCGATGGTGTCGAATTTCGCCAGCTGAGCGAGCCCTAAGGCCGCATGCAGATTGGCGAGGTGATAGCGGAAGCCGAGCCGCTCGACGTCATAGCTCCAGGCGCGGGTGTTTCCATACAGTGTGCGGGTCGCCTGCTTCATACCGATCAGCCGCATCTCGTGAAGTTGCTTGAGCTCTTCCTCCGAGCGCACGATGATAGCGCCGCCATCGAGCGTCGTAATGGTCTTGATCGGGTCGAAGCTGAACACCGTCATGTCGGCGAAGGACCCGATCGGCTTGCCCTGAGATGTGCTGCCGACCGAATGCGCGGCGTCGTGGATGATCCGGATATTGTGGCGCCGGGCGATCTCCGCCACCCGGTCGTGATCGCAGAGATGGCAGGCATAGTCCATCACGATCAAGACCTTGGTCTTGGGCCCGATCAGCCTTTCGGCGGAGTCGAGGTCGAGGCAGAGCGTGTCGTCCAGGACATCGCAGAAGACCGGCTTCGCTCCGGTCGCGACGATGGCCTGCATATCCGCGATGTTGTTGAAGGACGGCGTGATCACTTCGTCGCCGGGTCCGCAACCGGCCAGCAGAAGCGAGAGATGCAGAGCCGCATGGCCGGTGCTCACCGCCGCGACATGACGGTCATCCGCACCACACAGCTTCTTCAGCGTCTCCTCGAACTGTCCGACATAACTTCCCATGCCGAGCCAACCCAATTCGAGCGCAGCGCGGGCAGCTTCGAATTCCTCCGCCGCCAGGAGTGGTTTGAACACTGGAATTTGCGTCATCAAGGATCCATGAAAAGTGAGAATTGGCGGTATTGGGCTTGGTTATTTCTGAAACAGATACCAGTTCGTATCGTAGCCCGGAAAGACGGGATCGATCTTCGAACGGAAACCATAGGCGAGCAGCTTCAGCCCCAGGCGGTTCATGATCTCGCGCCCGAAGTCGCGTTTGAACAGCACGCCGTCCTGTCCCATATAGCCGTCGATGGGCACCGGAACCGGCGAGAAGAACTCATCGATCAATATGTATTTGCCGGACAGTTGTCCCATCCGGTCATAGACATCGTTCAGGCGCTCCGGATTGATGTGCACGAGCACACCGCGCGTGAAGACGAGGTCGAATGGGCGCTTGCTCCCGATTTCGAAGATCGAGCAGAGGTCGATGTCGTACCCTTTGGCCTTGCTGATGCCTACCGCCTGCTCGTTGATGTCACAGCCGGCGATTTCGATATTCGGATTGAGAGCCTTGATCGCATCGAGATTGAGGCCGGCATTGGCGCCGACTTCATAGACGGATCCGACATCCGGCACGCGCCTCAATATATCGCTGAAGAAATGAATCTGGCTGCCGACATGCGGACCACTGTTCTTCTGGGTATAGGCATCCCCGCGCTCGCCCGCCCAGAAGGCGTCCTGTTGCGTCACCGACATGTCGATTAAATCCTCACTGTTTCATATTCAGGCCGCATCGAGCTTCATCCCCTCGAACGCATCCGTTACATGAGGCTGGCCTGCGTCACGCGCCGAAATCGTGCTGACCGGCAGCGGCCAGTCGATTCCGATACGCGGATC
Source organism: Taklimakanibacter albus (assembly GCF_016595235.1). Classification (GTDB taxonomy): domain Bacteria; phylum Pseudomonadota; class Alphaproteobacteria; order Rhizobiales; family Aestuariivirgaceae; genus Taklimakanibacter; species Taklimakanibacter albus. The sequence continues at coordinate 100,569 of NZ_JAENHL010000007.1, forward strand.
AAGCGGGTTGAGCCCGCCCTCGGCCTCCGCGGTGAATGGCGATGAAACGCTGTAGAGAAGCGCCACATCGTCGGTCAGCGCCTGAAAGCCATGCGCGAAGCCTTCCGGGACGAGAACACTGCAATGATTGTCTTCCGATAGCTCGACCGAGAACCATTTCAGGAACGTGGCCGACCCAGCCCTGAGATCCACAACCACATCCAGCACTCGTCCGGAGACGCAGGCCACGAGCTTCATTTCCGCGAAAGGCGCTCTTTGATAGTGCATGCCGCGGATCGTTCCGCGCAGCGTCGTCCGGGTGAAATTGATCTGCGCGATCGGGGATTTCCACCCCGCCGCCGCGAGCTCATTTGCGCAGAACATGCGGTGGAAGGAGCCGCGCTCATCCCCGACGATCCTGCGTTCCAGGATCTTCAGTCCGTCGAAGGAGGTTGGTACGACCGTAAACCGGCTGCTCATTGAATAGTCTCGAAGTGATCTATATCGGCCTCACAGAGTCCACGCGGGTCAGCGCCGTCCTGCTGCCGGCGATACCAACGGATCGTACGCTCGAGCGCGGTGGCGGCATCCCATCGGGGCGCTACCCCGAGCTCGACCCGAGCCTTGCTGTTATCCAGGCTGAGCCAGCGTGTTTCATGCGGCCCCTCTTCCCTCGCACCCCACGCCACATCGCCGGCGCCATATATCCGGCGCGCCATCTCGACGATGGTCCGCACAGTGACTTCTTCATGGGGCGGCGGCCCGAAATTCCACGCGCGAGCAAGCTGAGGCGCGTCCCACAGGCGCTCCGCCAGCACCAAATAACCGGTCAGTGTCTCGATGACATGGTTCCATGGCCGCACCGAAGACGGTCTGCGGACATTGAGCGTTCCACCCGCCGACCACGCCCGGATGACATCGGGGATCAGTCGGTCCTGCGCCCAGTCGCCGCCGCCAATGACATTGCCGGCCCGTGCTGTGGCGACCGCCACCCCTTTTTCCTTGAGATAGGAGGAGCGATAAGCGGCGACAACGAGCTCGGATGCCGCCTTGCTGGCGCTGTAAGGGTCATGGCCGCCGAGTGTATCGGACTCCCGAAACGGACTTTGCTGCTGGGTGTCTAGATAGACCTTGTCGGTCGTCACCATCACCACGGCGCGCAAGCTTTCGCTCATACGCGCCGCCTCCAGGATATTGACGGTCCCCATCACATTCGTGCCGAAGGTGCTGGCGGGATCGGCATAGCTCGCGCGCACCAGCGGCTGGGCGGCAAGATGCAGGATGATCTCCGGCTGGTGCGCGGCGCACAGGCGCGCAACGAGAGCCTGGTCCCGAATATCGCCGAAATGCCCGTCCACCAGCTCCGCGACTTGGGCCAGGTCGAACAGGCTGGGCTCGGTGCTCGGCCGGAGCGAAACGCCACCGATTTCGGCACCGAGCCGCTTCAGCCAGATGGCGAGCCAGCTTCCCTTGAAGCCGGTATGACCGGTCAGGAATACACGCTTGCCGCGCCAGAAGGAGGGATCAGGCAAGGCGCTCTGCCGGCCGGTCGTCACCACACTTTCCACGGTGCCCTGCCGCTGTCCCACAGGCTTTCGAGATAGATCTTGTCGCGCAACGTATCCATCGGCTGCCAGAAGCCGGTATGGACGAAAGCCTTCATCTGGCGGTCGAGTGCCAGCCGCTCGAGCGGTCCCACTTCCCAGGGCGTCGCGTCACCTTCGATATAATCGATGACGCGGGGCGACAGAACGAAATAACCGCCATTCACGAACCCGCCGTCGCCCGGGGGCTTTTCGCTGAATCCCATGACTTCCTCTTCGTCGATCGCCAGCGAGCCATAGCGGCCCGGCGGCCGCACCGCGGTCACTGTCGCGAGCCGTCCGTGCTCCTTGTGAAATGCAATCGACGCCGTGATATCCACATTCGCCACGCCGTCGCCATAGGTGAAGCAGAAGCACTCTTCGTTGCGGAAATAGTCAGCCACACGTTTGAGGCGGCCTCCCGTCATGGTCTCTTCACCGGTCTCGACCAGCGTGACCTTCCACGGCTCGACCTTGCGCTGATGGATAGACATGTTGTTCGCCTGCAGGTCGAAGGTGATATCCGACATATGCAGGGCGTAGTTGGCAAAATACTCCTTGATGATATAGCCCTTGTAACCGCAGCATATGATGAAGTCAGTGACCCCATGGGCCGAATAGCTCTTCATGATATGCCAGAGGATCGGCTTGTGCCCGATCTCGACCATCGGCTTGGGCCTGAGGTGGGTTTCCTCGGATATCCGAGTTCCCAGCCCACCGGCCAGAATTACCGCTTTCATGCTTATTCCGCCCCTCCAGTCCCCTGGGCTTGCTCGGCCCAGGCGACCCATCGCAGCTCGGCTCAATCCCCAAACCGGCGTGTATTCGTAGATATCAGGGCGCTCCGTCCATACGTTCCCTGCCAACGTTGTTTGACACCAGCCACCGAAGAGTGCCCGCGATGCGCGAGAAAAGAACCCTCCAAATGGGAGTAGTCGCCCGCCGTCAATTGATCACAGCCAATCTCCCTGTCAATCCTTGAACACGCTGTATCTGGCATGCACCATGGCGGTTTTCGGCTCAGTTTCACACCTGCGACGGCCTGACGCAGCATCACCACGGGCCGCAGAAACAATCTTGAAACATTGTATCGACATCAGAAACATTGTTTCGGAAAGTTCGTGGCAGCCATGGAACAGGCACTCGACCGGTTACTTTATTGCACCGACAAAACGGATGGATGACAATTCTGAAGGCGACCGTCTCGGTGCGTCACCACTCCTGACCAAAGGGTTCGATTATGCGACAGCGGCCGGACTGATGACTTCAAAGCTCGGATTGCCGACGGCACGCCCCCTAACGCCGTCGCGTTGCTGGATAGCGTGGGATCTCAAATAATGAGAAAACTGCCTGGCGCTGCGAAAGCTGGCCGTCGCTCGTTCAGGAATTTGTGATCTTGCGGCTAAGCGCGAGGGCTGAGCCGAGAAAGACCTCTTGCGGGAAATCATCCGTCGCCCAGATGGGCTCCAGGCCATAATCGCGCATTTCGGCGATCGAGCCGCGGAAATAGTCTCGGCTCGCCACGTTGAGGCGCCGCAACAAATCGGCATTGACATCGCGGAATGGCTCCAGCGACAACAAATGTCCGCCGGTCACCCTGGCGATCTCGGTCAGCGCCTCTTTGCGGACCTGCTCCATCTGCTCGACGGATAACACGGTCATCACCAGGTCGAAGGAGCCGGTTTCGAACGGCATGGCGCAGGCATTGCCCTGCACGAAGGAAATTCGCTTGAACGCCTGGCCGTCCTTTTGCGGCAGCGGCGCATAAGAAAGGAGATGCTCCGGCAGTACCGCGCCGGCCTGCAGCTTCAAGGCCTCGTTATGGCCCGTGCTCGTCAACTCCAGCCCGGTGAAGGACACGTCGGGAAAGGCGCCGGCAAGGAGGAACATGTTGATGCCTTCGCCGCAACCGACCTCTAGCACCCGCTTCGGCTTGAGCGCGCGGATCACCGCGCCGAACATGATATTGCGCATCCGCGCCGATCCGGCCGCGTCGACCAGGATATCCTTGTCCCGCCAGCGCCAGGGCGTGAAGCTTTGCGGGCCGCGGGTGACGTCATAGCGCGTATGGCCGGCCTGCCAGGCCGCTTCATATTCGTTGAGAATCCGGTCCGTCGATCGCACCTGGCGAAACCAACCGTTACCAATCCGCTTGATCAGCCGCTTTCGCAGATTCTTACGCCGGAGCCGCATTTCGGTGTCGAACCGTCCGGCTTCCGGATTCTGGGTCACGAACGGACGCAAGGCCTCGAACACCGCCTCGCCATCGACGCCGAGCCCCAATTCGCCGAGGGGCTTCAGTTTGATGTCCGGTCCGTTCATGAATTGTCCATGCCAGTCTGTGATTGCCACTTAAGGAGGGTCAAGCTATATCCCCGCACTTCCCTCAACATATCGCGGATGTCAATCAAGGAATGTCGATAGGCCATAAAGTTCGCGTCGCCCTGCGCCAGGGCATAGCCATGGCGAGCTCGGTGACCATGCCCCGCGACAAGAGTCTCAAGCTGGAGCGCTACCTGCGCGGCCAGGAAGACGCCCGCATGCTCGCCCAGTCCGACTACGCCGTCGTGTCCTACGGAAAGAGCGGCCGCACCTGGCTGTGCGTGCTTTTGTCGCGTTATTTCCAGCTGCGCTACAAGCTGCCGGCCGACCGGCTGCTGCAATATGACAGCCTGCATGTGCTCGATCGGGCCGTTCCGCGGGTGATGTTCACCCACGACAACTATCTGGGCGACTATACCGGTACGCAGGATTCGAAAGCGGATTATGCCGGCAGCCGCGTCGTGCTGCTGGCCCGCCACCCCGCCGACACTGCCGTGTCGCAGTTTTTCCAGTGGAAGCACCGGATGCGCGACCGCAAGAAGTACATCAACAACTATCCCGATCCCAAGGACGACGTGCCGCTCATCGACTTCGTGCTCGGCGAAAGCGCCGGCATCCCGAAGATCATCCGCTTCATGAACCTGTGGGCGGCCGAATTCGACAAGCTGAAGGCCATACGCGTGGTGCGCTACGAGACGCTGAGGCGCGACACCGCCAAGACGCTCGGCAATGTCCTCGAATTCATGAATGAGATGGCGACCGACACCGAACTCGCTCAGTGCGTCGAATTCGCTTCCGTCGAGAACATGCGCAAGATGGAGAAGGATACTTTCTTCAAGGGCGTCGGCGATCGCATGACGCCGGGCGATGCCAGCAACCCCGACAGCTACAAGGTGCGCCGCGCCAAAGTCGGCGGCTACCGTGACTATTTCACCGAAGACGAGGTCGCCCGGATCGACGAGCTCGTCGCCCGCACCTTGTCGCCGGCCTACGGCTACAGCGAAGCCCCGCCCGATCCCCGGGTCGTGTGATGAGCCATTGTTGAAAGGGCGCTGCTTGGCTGCCCATCGGAGACGGAAAAATGAAACACTGCATTTTCATTCACACCAACGAGAAGCAGATCATCGGCGCGCTCGTTTCGAAATATTCCTTCGAGCGCTTCGCCTCGAAGAAGGACCTCTTCGACGTCAAGCTGGTCGACACGCGCGATTATCCTTTCTTCCAGGCCTATGAAGGCAAGAAATATCTGCGCGACGGCCTGCAGCGCGAATGGCGCAACGAGGATTTGCAGTCCTTCACCGTCCTGCGCTTCGCGCCGCCCGAGGAGATGGGTTATGAGGGCCGCTCCGTCGTCGTCGATCCGGATGTGTTCTGCGTCGCGGACGTGGTGCCGCTGCTCGAGCGCGACATGGGCGGCAAGGCGATCATGGCGCGCCGGCGCAAGGGCGGCTCCAAGGACAGCGACTTCGCCTCGAGCGTCATGCTGCTCGACAATGCCAGGCTCAAGCACTGGCAGCTCCAGAACAATTTCGCCGAGATGTTCGCCTCCAAGCGCGACTACGCCCAGTGGATCGCGCTCAAGCTCGAGAACGACGACACGATCGGGGTTCTCGAGCCGACCTGGAATGATTTCGACCGCCTGGCGCCCGATACCCGTCTCATCCACAACACTCACCGCAACACGCAGCCCTGGAAGACGGGCCTCCCCGTCGATTACCGTCCGCCGCAGAAGGCCGGGTCCCTCAAGCCCGCCAATATCTGGCACCGCGTCCGCCGCTCGCTGTTCGGCGAATATGCCTTCCTCGGCCAGTATAAGAAGCATCCCGACTCCAACCAGGAGCGGCTGTTCTTCGCGCTCCTGAAAGAGTGTGTCGAGAAGGGCATCGTGACCCGCGACATGATCGAGGATCAGATGCGCAAGAACCATGTCCGCCATGATGCGCTCGATGTGATCGCGCGCACGTCGACGCTGGTCGAACGCCCGCTCTTCGCCGCCTGACGCCCTACCGGATCGGCGATCGCCAATCCTTGGCCAGAATGCGCAGGAACAAAGCGCGCGAGAAGGGATCCACCTCCTCGCCGCTTTTGCGCTTCGTGGCGTGAAGGCCGATGACGTTGAGCAGATAGATCTGCCCCCAGAGCGGCCGGGGAAGATCGACGAGCGCCAGGATCGGCTCCAGTTCGCTGACGCGCCAGTTGCGCTGCTGTGCGGCGAAAGCCGCATCCACCAGGGTCTGCTTCCCCTGCGCCTGCAGATTCTTGCAGGCGAGTGCCAGGAGGTCGATCGCGACGACGCGCTCGGGCTCGCAGGATTTGAGATCGATCAGCACCGGCTTGCCCTGATCGTCGCGCATCACATTGCGATAATGCAGGTCCTTGTGCGAGATGCCGGTCATCAATGGGCGCGCGAAGGCGTCGCGGATGTCGCTTTCGCTGGCGAAGGACTGGGGCAGCGCGCCGCCGGAAATCTGTCGGGCGAAAGCGAGCCCCGCCTCGATTGTCGCCGGCAGGCCACTCGGGACGACCGGCCGGGCTTTGCTGAGCAGCGCCTGGACGATCGGCAAGGCCACCGCTGCATGGTCTTCCTTGGCGATCGGCCGCAGCCTGTCGCTCTCGAGGATCTTGCCGCCGGGGACATCGTGGAGCGCCATGCTATGGGGCAGGATGGCGGCGAGCCCTTCGCCGCGCAGCGCTTGCCACATGTCATATTCGCGCCCGAGCTTGGCCATGGCGCGGGGCTCGGCGGCGAAACGCACGAACCGGTCGCCGGCCACGGCATAGACGATCCCCTGCTTCTTCCGGACGACCTGGCTGCCATGGCGTAACGCCCCCAGATACCGCGCCAGGGGCGCCGGCCGGCCGAGCCGGAGCCGCCCCGTCAGCCAGGGTTTCGCCAGCGCCGTCTTGGCTCGACGGGCGCGCTTGAAGGCGCTATGGACGGCGCGCGGAAAGAGCAGCTGCTTCCAGTTCATCGCTGGTCTGCCGAGGCTTGATATGAAGGCCGCCCTGACGCATTAAACAACGAAATTCCCCTCCTTTTCGAACAACGCGGCATAGCTAGCACGAGGCCCCCGATGACTGAAGTTTCCGCACCCGCCAGCACGTCCTGGTCGCGCGAAAAGATCGAAGAATTGCTCCGTTCGGAGCCCTTCAACTACCAGGCCATTCCCCTGCCCTATGGGCTCAGCACCGGCGGCCATGACCGTTCAAGCACAGCCAAGGCTATTCTGCCAGACGATATGACGGGCCAGAGCTTCCTCGATGTCGGCTGCGCGCTCGGCTATTTCTGCTTCGAGGCGCGCCGCCGCGGCGCCGGCCGCGTGGTCGGCTTCGACCTCGAGATCGACAATGTCCGCAAGGGCAGGCTTCTTGCCGACATATTGGGACAGCCGGTCGAATTCACGCTCGGCGACATCGAGCACGGACCGATCGGCGAGAGCTTCGACCATGTCATCTGCCTGAACGTGCTGCATCACCTGGCCGACCCGATCCAGGGCCTCGACCGGCTGATCGCCGCGACCCGCCGCCGCCTCATCCTTGAGCTCGCGACCTTCGGCGCCCATGACCGCCGCAAGCTCGGCATGACCTTGCTGCAGCAGCGCACCCTGGTGCGCCTGCCGGCTCTGCTCGTCGGGCGCGGCACCGCCGGCGAAGGCGTCAAGCAGTTCTACATCACCAAATCGGCGATCGAGAATCTGCTGCGTTATCGGCGCGGCTGCTTCGCTTCGGTAGAAATCGTGCCATCTACCTTCAAGGAGCGCTTCCTGGTCATCGCCACCAAGCGCCAGATCGACAAATTGATGATCGTCGGCTCGCCCACCTCTTCCGCGATGACGCCGTTCGTCCAGAAGGTCATCGCCGGCCAGCAGACGGAGGCCGCGCGCTTCCTCGGTCTTGAGGGCAAAGTTCCGGTGCTGCGCGCCGAGGACTATCACGAGCCGCAGACGCCGCATCAGCCGGCGCTCGCCTTCGACTACGATTTCATGCGCCCCTTCACCAGCGGCGCCGGCACCTTCGAGCACGACCCGGCGCTCGATGTCATCGACACCGCCCAGGCGACGCGCGCCGTGACCGTCTGGCTGCCGCGCGATCAGCTCATCAAGGCGGCTGAGGCCGATATCGGCAAGAGCGACGGAAAGCGGCGCAAGCAGCTCGTCAATCTCCTCGGCCAGTATGAAAACCCGAAGCACCTGGCCAAGCATTACCGCGCCTGGTTCCAGTATCTGGCCCGCAAGAATGTCGACCACCGCATCCTGTGGATCAAGCCGGAAGGCCCGATGCTGCTGACTGTCGAGGAGTGGGAGCGCGACGTCGCCGCCGCACTCGTCTAAAGCGTCGGACCGAGAAGTGCATGCGGTTCTCGGGCAAGCTGATGCGCAAAATCAAATAGCGCGCTAGCGCGGGACGTATTCGTCGGCCGGGAACAGCTTGAACTCGGTCGGCGACGTCATCTCGATCATCCAGTGTGTATCGGAGTGCTGTTTGGCGAAGTCGATCCAGGTCGAATAGATCTCCTTCACTTTCGCCGGATCCTGATACATTTCGCGGATGCGCAGATGGCGGTTCTTCGCCTTGCCTGAGCGCGCGAATTTCTTGTCGATCTCCGCCGCGGTGATCTGCTTGAACAGTCTTTCGCTCGGGGTCGCAACGGTGAGGAAGGTGATCTTCTTGGCGCAGGACAGGAGATCCATCGCCTCGTCCCGCTCATAGACGCGGGTCGAGCGCATGAACGGGCGCATGATGTCGTAATGCAGCATGACATGCGAGCGCACCGGCTGGTCGTCCGGCTTGTCGAGATGGTTGGCGTTCAACCGCTCGCCCCACACGGTGGCGTCGGGCGTGCCCAGGGCCTTGGCGAGCTCGGGCATCTGATTGCTCATGAACCGCGCCATGATCGTCTTCTTGCCGGAGGAAGTCGGTCCGCCGACCACCAGCAGATGATCGATCTGCCGCTTATGGGCGATGGCGACAAAGCGACCCTTGTGGCCGGACGGCTTCAGCTCGACCTTCGCGAAGACACCGCGATGCACCTTCAGAATGTTGAAGATCGCCTTCTCGCTCATATAGAAGCGCTGCACTTCCCGCTTGCCGCGCGTGCCGGTGGCGGTGACGAAGATGATCGGGAAGCGGCTGAGCCAGTTGCAGATGAAGGCGGGAAGCCCGACCTTGCGCTTGTCATGCGCGCCGAACGTCGCGACTTCGAGGATGAGCTTCTCCTTGGTGATGTCGATCAGGCGGTTGAGCGCCGCGATCGGATCATGCAGATGGTGCAGCACGTTGAGGCAGAACACCTGGTCGAACTTGCGGTCGAGATAGGTGCTTTCGAGATTGCCGACGACGAACTGCGCCTGCGAGCCCTTCATTTCGGCGAGGAGACGCGCCTTGCGCACCGACTCGGGATGGACGTCGATGCCCACGACATCGGTGGCGCCGCGCTTCTCGGCCTCGAAGCAGAAGAAGCCCAGACTTGCCCCTACATCAAGGACGGATTTGCCGGCGAGATCGTCGCCGAAGATCTCGGCCGCCGTCGATGAGCGGTCATGCCCCTCGGTCGCCAGACCAAAGGGCAGCGGCACGCGCTGATAGTCGAAGCGCTCCAGCTTGAGCTGCTGCTCGATCGCCTCGCGCGTCCAGGTCCGGGCGGGCTCGGCTTGCGATTTCAGCGTCTGTGCGTCGGAGGTTTTGGCGCTAATGCTTGTTTTAGCGGTGTTTTCTTTGAGGGAACTCATGGTCAACAGATGTCACAAATCCGTTATCAAATCAACCTGAAGCTGCAGGTTGCAGAGCCGTCCGGTTACGCATTTGTCCGCATGGCGCGGCGTTTTGCGATTGTAGCCGAAAGGATACAAATTGGAGCCGCGATCGTCATGCAACCGTCACGTTATGGTCAAATCCCGCCGAATAATGTTCGTGAGATTCTCAAGGTTTCCGTTTGGTCGGAGTCTTGATGGAGCAGAGGTGCAGCCGGAGGGGGTAACGTAATGATCGATCAGTCTGTGCTGGGACCAGGCATGATCGGCGGCATCAAGTTGTGGCGCAGGCAGTACAAGGAACATGTGCAGTCCTGGGGCGACAAGGTGCTCGTCGTCTCCTACCCCAAGAGCGGACGCACCTGGCATCGCGTGCTGCTGGCCCATTACATCAACTCCACCTTCCTCGGTCAGGAAACACGCTCGCTCGACACCAAGAAGCTGACGCGCAAGGCCGGGCTGCCGCAGATTTCCTATACGCATGCCGGCGCCAATTTTCTCAACGCGATATCGCCGTGGCATCCGTTCAACGGCTCGGCTGCGAGCTGGCGCGGACGTAGAGTCATCCTGCTCACCCGCGATCCCAAGGATGTCCTCGTCTCCGCCTATATGCATGCCTGCTTCCGCTCGAAGTCGTTCAGCGGCTCGCTGTCGGAATTCGTCAGGCATCCCTTCACCGGCATCGAGAAGCTGCTCGTCGCCCATAATCGCTGGGCCTCCTACATGCCTTATGCGCGCGAGGTTTTGTGGCAGCGTTACGAGACCATCCACGACGATCCGGCGCAGGCGCTGCGTGAGACCCTGGAGTTCTGCGACATCGGTGTCGATCCCCTCGCCGTCAAGGCCTCCGTCGATTTCGGGCACATCGACAATCTGAAGGAGAAGGAGCGTTCGGGCTTCTTCGAGTCGGGCGCCATGCGCTCAGAAGCCCGCGACAAGAATGCGATGAAGGTGCGCGACGGCAAGATCGGCTCCCACAAGCAGCGCATGAGCGCCGAGGATATCGACTATATCGAAAGCGCCATAGCGAGGATCGGCTATCCGTTCCAGGCGCAGTCCGCCTCTTAGAATCGAATTATCACTGGGTGGAAAAAATCGAGTGGTACAGCTGCCTGGTCTCGAACCAGGGACCTTCGGATCCACAATCCGACGCTCTAACCAACTGAGCTACAGCTGCACGGTTCCTCGAAACGGGCGCAAACTAGTCTGAAGCGGTTTGTAATTCAACAGGAAAAGGCCTGTTCTCGCGAGCAGGCCCGATCCGTTGCAAATGCTCTGTGAAATCAGACGTCGAAGGTCTTGCCGAGATCGCCGAACGACTTCAGCACGCTCTCCTGCACCGGCTTCACCGTCTCCTGGGCGAGGAGCAGCGATAGCTCGCCGAGCTCGTTCACCTGGCGCGTATAGGCGGCGAACTGGTCGCGCGCGAAATCCTGGTTGAGGGTCACGAACTCGGTCGGATCCGTCACCGCGAAAGCCTTGCGCATATAGGTGAAGGCCGAATTCATGTTGATCTGGGCGATCTCCATGGCCTTGAGGTGGATGTCGGTCGTGCGCGCCTTGAAGGCGCCGGCAACGGCGTCGACATACTGCATGTTGGAATGGGCGAGATCGCTCGCCTTGTCGAAGGCGGCCTGCGCCTGATCGACCGATTTCTGGGCGAATTCAGTGACCTCGGCCGCCACTTCCGGGGTGTTCCGGACAAGCTTCAGCTTCTTGCTCATGTCACGTCTCCTTTTCGGGCGGACCGAGGCCCGCCAGTGACCACAATCTGTCCATGATAGGCGCGATCATTGTGCATCGCAACATTATTTTGCGACGCAGCAAGAGCCTGTGGAGAACTGACAGTCAGGACGTGAACTCAAGTGAGTCGCCCTGTAGACTGGGGAAAGGCCGTTAAGCTTAATAAAAGATTGATGAATTGTACTCATTTAACATTGCTTTATAGACAAAATGCCGGAACGCGCGATTCTGCCGGGACGGTGTGGAGCAAGGGGCCGCGGGCAGCCAAGCCTGCGGCAGGATGAGTGAATCAGGCCGTTTTGCCAACGCTCGAGGATCTGCGGAGCCTCCCCCAGCCATCCTGGCTGTGGGACAGCGATCGTGCGCGCATCGTCTGGGCGAATAGAGCCGGCATCGCCTATTTCGGCGGCGAGACCTTGTTCGACCTGCTCGACCGCCCCTTCGACCGGACTGAGCCCGGCGTGGAAAATCTGGGCGCCCTGGCGCGCCGTCTGCGGCGCGGTGAGCTGCGCAAGGCGCTGCTCCATTTCCCCTCGACCGGCAATGCGACGGCGCTTGCCTGTCACTGCGCCCTGCACACCCTTCCCGATGGCCGAACCGGACTTCTGGTGGCGGGAATCGCCGAGGCCGAAGAGACCGCCAGCCAATCGGGTGAGCTGGCGCGGGCCTTCAGCGATCTGCCCTTCCCGGCCCTCCTCCTCACGCAAGGCATGGTCGCTTTCGCCAATGCCGCCGCCGAGCGCCTGTTCATGCCGGAGCAGCGCCGCTACGCCCACCGGCTTCTGGGCAGCGTCGAGGCCTTCGAGGAGTTCCAGCAGCGGGTGATCTCCGCCGGCACGCTGGGCCTCACCCGCAAGCTCGACACGCTGTTCGGTGAGCGTGATATCCGCCTCACCGCCAAGCTGATGGCGGGCGAAAAGAGCGCCGATCCCGCCATCCTCGTCATCTGCGAAGACGTCACCGATCGCCGGGCGCTGGAGCGCCATCTGGGCGAGAGCGAAGCGGCCGCGGCGCCGGCCCCTGCGCCCAAGCTCAGCGAGCCCAGGCTGTCGCCCCAGGAGGCCGAGACCTTCGAGGCCCTCGGCAAATCGCTGCGCGCTGAAAAGCAAAAGACGGCCGAGCCCATCCAGGTGAATGTCCAGGCGGTGCCGATAAACATCCCGCCCGGCCTGCCGCCGATCGTCACCCGCAAGATCGATTCCTTCGCCCATCCCGTCATCATCGTGCAGGACGGCAAGATCCAATATGCCAATCCCGCCGCGCTGAAGCTGTTGCGGTATGCCGGCTCCGAAAGCCTGCGCGACAAGATCGCTTTTTCCGGCCTGCCGCCGCGCGGCACCAGCACCGCGAGATTGGTGACCGGTGACGGCGCGCCAATCACCGTCAATCTCACCGTCCTCCCCATTGCCTGGCGCGGCGGCCCGGCCTTGCAGGTGACGCTCGCCGAGATCGCCCAGGCGGTCGAAGCCGAGCCGGCACCGGTGCCGGCTGCGCCACCCAAAGCGGAACTACCCGCGGCCCCGCTGAAGGTCGAAGCGCCGGCGCCGCGTCTCGTCCATCCATCACCTTCGGCCGAGCCCCAGATCGTCGCCAAGCCGCCTCAGGACGAGAAGCCGGCCAAGGCCGAGCTCGTCATCGACCTGCCGCGCGAAGAGCCGCCGCCACCGGCCGAGCCCGCAAGCCCGCCCGCCCCCGTCCAGGCCGAAGCACCGCAGCCCAAGCCCGCCGCTGTACCCGCACCAGCCCCACTCCCCCCGCAGCCGAATGCGCGCGCGGAGGAGGACGAGGAGCTGCGCAACATCCTCGACACCGCGGCCGACGGCATCATCACGCTCGACACCAGCGGCCAGATCCGCAGCTTCAGCGCCGGCGCCGAAGCCATCTTCGGCTATCGCATCGCCGAGGTGATCGACAAGCCGCTCGCCACGCTGCTGGCACCCGACAGCCGCCGCGTTCTGCGCGACTATCTCTCCGCATTGCAAGGTCCCGGCCTCGCCGCCGTCTTCAATGACGGGCGCGAGGTGACGGCGGTCGTCAAGCAGGGCGGCGTCGTGCCGCTCTTCCTCACCATCGGGCGCCTCCATTCGACGCGCGAGAACAGCGCCTCGTTCTGCGCCGTGCTGCGCGACATCACCCAGTGGAAGCGCACCGAGGCCGAGTTGCGCGAGGCCAAGGACGCCGCCGAGCAGGCGAGCAAGCAGAAGTCGGAGTTCCTCGCCAAGATCAGCCATGAATTGCGCACGCCGCTCAACGCCATTCTCGGCTTCTCGGAGGTGATGCGCATGGAGCGCTTCGGCGAGATCCGCAACGACAAGTATCGCGGCTATGTGAACGACATCCATTCCAGCGGCGCGCATCTTTTGTCGCTCATCAACGACCTGCTCGATCTCTCCAAGGTCGAGGCCGGCAAGCTCGAGCTCAATTTCACGTCCGTGGCGCTGCCCGATGTCGTCGACCAGGCGATCAAGATGGTGCAGGAGCAGGCGACCGCCGCGCGCGTCATCCTGCGCCGCACGATGCCCGGCGATCTTCCCAATGTGGTCGCCGACCAGCGCTCGATGAGCCAGGTGATGCTCAATCTCTTGAGCAACGCGATCAAATTCACCGAGCCCGGCGGCCAGGTGATCATCTCGGCGCAGCTCACCAAAGCGGGCGAGTTGAAATTGCGCGTCAAGGACACCGGTCTCGGCATGACCGAAGCCGAGATCAAGGAAGCGCTCGAGCCGTTCCGGCGCATCACCACCGACGGCCGCAACGTGCCGGGCACCGGCCTGGGCCTCCCGCTCACCAAGGCGCTCGCCGAAGCCAACCGCGCCCAGTTCGACATTTCGAGCGAACCGCGCAAAGGCACGCTGGTCGAGATCACTTTCCCCACCACCCGCGTGCTGGCGGTCTAAGTCCTCAAATCCCTCACGCTGAGGTGCCCGCCGAAGGCGGGCCTCGAAGCGTCCGTCAGGATAGGATGAGGCTGGCCCGGTTCAGCTCTTCAGCTCCGCCAGATCCTTGTAAAGATCCAGCGCTTCCGGATTGGCCAGCGCTTCCTTGTTCTTCACCACCCGGCCATGCACGACATCGCGCACCGCGAGCTCGGTGATCTTGCCGGATTTGGTGCGCGGAATATCCTTCACCGCGATGATCTTCGCCGGCACGTGACGGGGCGAGGCGCCCTGGCGCACCTGCTGCTTGATCTTGGCGGCGAGCGCCTCGTCGAGCTGGACTCCCTCGCGCAATCGCACGAACAGCACGATACGCACGTCATTGTCCCAGTCCTGGCCGATCGCCAAGGCCTCGATGATTTCGGGGATACGCTCGACCTGGGCGTAGAGTTCAGCCGTGCCGATACGCACGCCGCCGGGATTGAGCGTCGCATCCGAGCGGCCATGGATGATGATGCCGCCATGCGCCGTCCATTCGGCGAAATCGCCATGGCACCAGATATTGTCGAAGCGGGCGAAATAGGCGTTGTGATATTTCTCGCCGCTCTCGTCGTTCCAGAACATCACCGGCATCGACGGGAACGGCCCCGCGCAGACGAGCTCGCCCTTCTCCTGGCGCATCGGTTTCGCGTCGTCGTCATAGACATCGACCGCCATGCCGAGCATGGCGCCCTGGATCTCGCCACGCCACACCGGCGACAGCGGATTGCCGCCGACGAAGCAGCCGCAGATATCGGTGCCGCCCGAGATCGAGGCGAGATGCAGGTCGCGCTTGATATCCTCATAGACGAAGTCGAAGCTTTCGGCGGCGAGCGGCGAGCCGGTCGAGAACATCGTGCGCACGGTGGCGAGCTTATGCGTCTCGCGCGGCTTGAGGCCCGACTTCTTGACCGCGTCGATATATTTGGCCGAGGTGCCGAACAGCGTCATGCCCTCCTCATCGGCATAATCGAACAGCACCCGCTCGCTCGGCGCGAAGGGTGAGCCGTCATAGAGGAGCAGCGTGGCGCCGGTGGCGAGCCCGCTCACCAGCCAGTTCCACATCATCCAGCCACAGGTGGTGAAATAGAACAGACGGTCGCCGGCCCTCACGTCGGAATTGAGGATGAGCTCCGAGAGATGTTTCAAGAGGATGCCGCCCGCCCGGTGCACGATGCATTTGGGAATGCCGGTGGTGCCGGAGGAATAGAGAATATAGAGCGGATGATCGAAAGGCAGCTGGGCGAATTTGATCGGCTCCTGCTCCTTGCGCGAAATATAGTCCTCATAGGCCACCGCACGCGGCATGGTGCGCGAGATGTCGGTCGCCTGGCCGATATAATCGATGATGAGGGTTTCCTCGACGCTCGGCAGCTCTTTCAGAACCGCCGCCACCTTGTTGCCGATCGGGATCTTCTTGCCGTTGTAGTAATAGCCGTCGCAGGCGATGAGGAAGCGCGGCTTGATCTGGCCGAAGCGGTCGAGAATGCCGCGCTCGCCGAAATCGGGCGAGCAGGACGACCAGATGCCGCCGAGCGAGGCGACCGCCAGGAAGGCGACGATGGTTTCCGGCATGTTCGGGACGATGGCCGCCACCCGGTCGCCGGGCTTGAGGCCGGCCTTGGCGAAAGCGTGATGAAGCCGCGCCACGGCCGTGTTGAGTTCGCGCCAGCTCATCTTCTTGCGGACCTTGTCCTCGCCGCGGAAGATCAGCGCCGGCGTGTCGTCGTTCTTGAACAGCAGGTTCTCGGCATAATTGAGCCTGGCGTCGGGGAAGAATCTGGCGCCCGGCATTTTTGTGCCATCGACCAGCACGCGGTCGCCGCGCGTCGACGCCTTGACCTTGGCGAAATCCCACAACGCGCTCCAGAACTGCTCCGGCTGCCGCACCGAGAAATTGTGGAAATCCGCATAGGTCTTGAGCGATCCCGAGCCCTGCCCCTTCGCGAGATGAGCCGCGAAAGCCGCGAGATTGGACCCGGCCTGGCGTCCCGCATCCGGTGTCCACAAAGGCTCGGCACTCGACATCAATCACCCTCCCTTTATCTGTCCGGCACGATCATGCCGCATTTCCATGCTCCCAAGGCCCCGAATATGGCCTGTAAGTCAACTCTTGACTTGTCGGCCCCAATTCCTTGCAAGGGAACGATGCGTAAGATCATACTGGCCTGCCTCGCCGTCGCCGCCGTCCTGATTGTCGCGGCAGGAATTCTTTTGACCAACCGCATCCGGGCGGTGTCCGCCGACTTGGCCCAGAGGGTCGAGCGCCAGACGGGTGTCGCGGTCACGTCTTCCGGCCTGCCCGGCCTCTCCTTCTGGCCGCGCTTCTCGGTCTCCCTCGGCAATGTCGTGATCCCCGCCCCCAAAGGCTCGACCTCGGCGCCGCTCGCCACCATCGAGACGATGCGCATCGTGCCGGCCGACGGCCTGTTCGGCTGGGGCGAAAACGGCATCGCCGAGATCGTGATCGAGAAACCCAGCATCAATCTGGTCATCGGCGCCGACGGCCATGCCAATTGGGACTATGCCGCCCCGGCCGCGGCCGGCGAAACGGAAGGTCTTCCGCTGCGTATCACCAATGGCCGCGTCGCCTTTCTCGACGAACGCACCGGCACCGCCGTGGCCCTCTCCGATGTCGAGGCACAGACCTCGCTCTCCGGCCCCGCCGATGAGTTGAACGCCAAGGGTGCTTTCGTCTGGAACGAACGGCGCGCCGGCTTCACCTTGTTCCTTAAATCGCCGCAACGTGTCGCCGAGGACGGTTCACCCGCCGACGTCACCTTGCAGGCGCCGGGCCTCGACTTTCAGTTCTCCGGCCGCGCCGCCCTCATCAAAGGCTTCGAGCTCGACGGCCAGGCCGGCATCAAGGGCACCGATCTCGGCATGGCAGCATCCTGGTTCGGCGCATCCTTGCCCGAGGGCATGAACGGCGCCCGCTTCGAGCTGGCGGGTGCGGTCGATTCATCGGCGCAGGGTCTGCTCTTCACCAACGCCCAATTCGCTCTCGACGATATGCGCGGCCAGGGCGATATCGGCCTGGCGCTCGGCAAGGGCCGGCCGAAGCTCGATGCCGACGTCACCGTCCAGACCATCGATCTCACCCGCTACAGCGGCTCGACCGCGGTGAACAAGGCCTTCCTCGCCAATCCGTGGGCCACCTCGCGCATCGATCTCTCGGTGCTGCGCAGCCTCGATGTGATTCTCAAAGTGGGCACCAATGCCTTCGCCTATGGCGCCTTCCGCACCGGACCTGCCGAGCTCACCGCCAATCTCGCCGATGGCATCCTCGATCTAAAGATCGCCAAGGCGGCCTATGCCGACGGCACTCTCGATCTCGCTTTGAAGATCGACGGCAAGGCGGCGACGCCCAGCCTCCAGTTCAGCGCCAATGGCGAGAACATCGCGGCCGACAGGGCGCTGCTCGCCGCGGTGGGCTTCGGCGACCTCACAGGCCGGCTCTCGCCCAGCCTCTCGCTGCAGGCCAGCGGCCCGACGCTCGCCGATCTCGTATCTACGCTGAAGGGACAGGCCTCGTTCCGCGCCGTATCCGGGACCCTGACCGGCATCGACCTGCCGGCCGCCTTCGGCAAGGTCTCGACGGCGATTCTCGAAGGCTGGGGCCGCGACGAGCGCCAGAGCACCACCTTCGACGCTTTGTCGGCGACCTTCGCCATTTCCGACGGCATCGCGGAGACGACCAATCTCATCCTGTCGAGCCCGGCTCTGACCTTCACCGGCAAGGGCGAAGTCGATCTCCTGCGCCAGGCGCTCGATCTCAAGGTGGATCCGCAGCTGGCGGTTTCGGCGGCAACGTCGGCGACCGCTCCCGCCCCCCTCGCCACCTTCCCTGTCGCCATCCAGGTCAAGGGCCCGTGGATGGCGCCGCGCATCTATCCCGACATGCCGGGAATCCTCGAGGATCCGGCCGGCGCCTATGCGGCGCTCAAGAAGCTGGGGCTCGGCGCGCCCGATTGAACCGAAGCGTCATTCTTGGCACAATGGCATCGGACCGAAAAGTGCGAAGCGGTTTTCGGATAATCTGATGCGAGATATTGAAGATCATCATGATCCGCGTGCAGGACATAGCTTTCGACGCAGCCGCTGAATTGAAGGCGTTTCAGGCCGCCAACCGGTCGAGCGGCGCCACCGTCATGTTCATCGGTACCGTGCGGGAAATGAGCGAAGGTGCCCGCATCGAGCGCATGACGCTCGAGCATTATCCAGGCATGACCGAAAAGGCGCTGGCCGGCATCGAGGCCGAAGCGCTCGCGCGCTGGCCGCTCGAGGCGAGCCTCGTCATCCACCGCTACGGGCCACTTGAACCTGGCGACGACATCGTGCTGGTGCTCACCGCCTCATCCCACCGGCAGGCCGCGTTCGAGGCGTGCGCATTCCTGATGGACTGGCTCAAGACCAAGGCGCCCTTCTGGAAGCTCGAGGAAACCGGCGGCGAAACGCGCTGGGTCGACGCCAAGGACAAGGACGATCAGGCGGCGCGGCGCTGGGACCGGCCGTGAACTACCGCCGCTATGGACGCCGGCGGCCGTCACGGCCGCCACGTTCATTGGCGCGCAGTCTCGTCGACACGGGAATGTTCATCGTCGCTGCGGGCCTCGTCCTCATAACATTGCGCGTCTTCAACCAGGTGACCCTCACCCCCGGCGCCGCCGACATCATCGACGGTGATTCCTTCCGGCTCGGCAAGGATGAGATCAGGCTCAACGGCATCGACGCGCCGGAATACCGGCAGATCTGTCGTGACGAGAGGAACCGCGACTGGAATTGCGGCCGTGACGCCGCCGACGCCTTGCGCCGGCTCGTGCGTGGCCGAGAGGTCGAGTGCAAGGGCCTCGATGCCGATCGTTACGGCCGCCTCGTCTCGCGCTGCAGCGCCGGCGGCGTCCAGCTCAACGCCGAAATGGTCCGTCTCGGCTGGGCCGTCGCCTATACCCGTCACGGTACCTTCTATGTCGACGAGGAAGTCGCAGCGCGTAACGAGCGTCGCGGCATCTGGCGTGGCACCTTCGACCTGCCCGAGGACTGGCGCGAGATCCACCGCCCCAATCTCCACCGCGCCCCGCACGATTGACCCTTCGCCCGCTTCCACCGTGCTTCCCCTCCTGCAAGCGGGAGAAGGGAAATGAGATTAGCCCTCAATCCAACCGCTTACGGAAAAGCGCTATCGACCGCAACGCGTAGAGAAGCAAAATGGCGAGCGACGGCCAGATAGCCCACAAGGGCGACCCGGTCGCCAGGTTGAGCAGGAAGAAAAACGCGATGAAGGTTCCAGCCGTCGCCGTGCTGACCCTGAATTTGTGCCG
This sequence comes from Taklimakanibacter albus, assembly GCF_016595235.1. Classification (GTDB taxonomy): domain Bacteria; phylum Pseudomonadota; class Alphaproteobacteria; order Rhizobiales; family Aestuariivirgaceae; genus Taklimakanibacter; species Taklimakanibacter albus. The sequence goes on from NZ_JAENHL010000007.1 coordinate 120,182, forward strand.
GCGCACTTCACGCGGATCCGGTCCTGCCCGGGAAGCCGCGGCGGGCATCTCGTCCGGTGCCGGCTTGACGCCGCCCTCGAGCAGCACGCGATAGACCGACACTTGCGCCGGGATATTCTTGACCGCCTTGGCGCCGAGCGCATCGAAGCCTACCGCGAGCTTGTCCTTCACATGATCGAAGACGGTGCCCGAGATGAGAATGCCGCCGGGCTCGGCCATGGCCTGGAGCCGCGCCGCCACATTGACGCCGTCACCGAACAGATCGCCCTTGTCGACCATGACGTCGCCGAGATTGAGGCCGACGCGGAACCACATGCGTTTGTCGGGGCTCAACGCCGCGTTGCGTTCGGCGATCGCGCGTTGGATATCGATGGCGCATTCGACCGCCCGGACGACGCTCGGAAAGTCGGCGAGGATGCTGTCGCCCGCTGTATTTACGATCTGGCCGCGATGGGCCGCGATTCGCTCGGCGGTGAGCTCGCGATAGGCCTTGAGCGTGGCGAAGGTGCCGCTCTCGTCCTGTCCCATCAGGCGGCTATAGCCGACGGCATCGGCCGACAGGATGGTCGTAAGTTTACGTTCGGTGATCGCGTTCATGGGCGCCAAAAGACATATTCCATCCCGCCAAGGTAGACAAGCCGGTGACATCGCTCAGTTGCGGTTGCAGCCGCGATGACATTTGCGTGCGCAGCCCTGCGCATACCGTTGCAATCAGCCAACATTCATGTAGTTTTTTGGCCACTCAACCCTCTTTCGAATCCATTGGCGTGTTCACATGAAGAAAATACTCGTCGCCCTGCTCGCCACGGTCGCGCTCACCCCGCTTTCACCCGCTTCGGCTGCGGACGTCGAAGCACCCGCCGCCTATGACTGGACCGGCTTCTATCTCGGCGTCCATGGCGGTTATGGCTGGGGAAAATCGCAGACCAATGATCTCTATGCCTACGACCTGGAGCCGGATGGCTGGGTCGGCGGCGCACAGGCAGGCTACAATTACCAGCTCCCCAGCAATATCGTACTCGGCGTCGAAGCGGATGTCTCACTAGGCAATCTGAAGGATGACAGCCTTGATCTGACCCAGATCGGCAACTCGGTGATTCCAACGGAAGCCGAAGCCAAGGTCACGTCATTCGGCAGCGTCAGGGCACGCGCAGGTTATGCCTTCGACCGCGTGCTGCCCTATGTCACCGGCGGTCTCGGTTGGGCCAGGCAGGAGGTGGATTATTTCCAGGATTACCTGCCCGCTTTGCCCGGCACATTCGTCAACAACCTCAACGAAAGCCAGACCTATTTCGGCTGGACGGTCGGCGCCGGCATCGAGGCCGCGCTTACCGACAACATCACGGCCAAAGTCGAATATCTCTATTCCGATCTGGGCACCCAGAAATATGCCGGCAACGCCATCGGCATAGATTATGAAGAGAATATCGAACTTGAGGTCCAAACGGTCAGGCTGGGACTCAATTACAAATTCTGAGACACCAGGATCGTAATGAACGGCGCGTCCCGACAGGGTGCGCCGTCATTCATTTGGGGCACGGCCACGCCTCCTTGATGGCGGTCAGCGCGATATAGACGGCGGGCTCACCTCGGCCTTGCGGATAGTCCTTCAATTGCTTGAGAACGATATCGCGAAGCTGCCGAAGGCTCCTTCCTTCCGGAAAGCAAACCGCCGCGCTTGGCAAGACAACGCCCATTTCCTTCGCCGCCATATCGGCAAGCCCGGCGAGATAGGCATCGCAAAGCTTCGTCGCCTCCCGGCATTCCGCGAAGAGCTTGTTGCCGTCCCAGTATCCCTCGGCCCTGCTCCCGGTGGAGCACAGGAACACGAAGATCCCTGTCAGAGCGAAAAATCTAAGCCACGACCTGAGCATCTCAATCCTATGGCGATTAAGGTCAGCCTTCTCGAGGTCACGACCTGTTGCTGCCCAACCATCGCCAGTAAAGATAGAGAGAAAGCAAGGCTGCCGGAATCTGCAGATAGAGTATCTCATCGGAGCATTCGTGCCGCGTTCTCCAATTTGGAACAATAACGGAGATGAGGTCCGTGGGGTAACGATACTCGCAGATTCCCTTAGGGTTTTGGCTGCATCCGCCAAGAAGGGTGGCGCATAGAATCACGACCCTGACTTGGCCACGCGCGGCTAGACGCCTGCCGGCAGAAAAAGCCCGATAGAGCTTTCTCGCGGAGCGTGACCGGAACATCATCGCGGCGGGCAAGTCCTCATGTCTCATGCCAGTCCTTTTTTTACCAACAGCGGGTAAAAAGACTAACAATGACAGAAGGTTATTTGATCTGAATTGGAGGGGAAACTGGTGCTGCCAGAGAGGATTGAACTCTCGACCTCTCCCTTACCAAGGGAGTGCTCTACCACTGAGCTACGGCAGCGCCGGGGCTCCCTATGCCCGCAAGCTTTCAGGAAATCAACTGCTTCTGTTTCCCCAGGCAAAATAAGCGGTTAAGGTCCCCGAGGGGTAAAGGCTGGCAGATTTGCCGATGTCTCGCGTCACTCACCCCTCTACACTGCCCCCATGCATGACGGCCACGGACACGCCCTCCCCAAATCAGGCTCGGCCGCCAGCCGGCACAAATCCCGGCTTGCCTTGGCCCTGGCCCTCACCGCCACTTACATGGTCGCCGAGGTGGTCGGCGGCCTTCTGACCGGCAGCCTGGCGCTCCTCGCCGACGCCGCCCATATGCTGACCGATGCTGGCGGCCTCGCTCTGGCCCTCATCGCCATCCGATTCGCCGAGCGCCCGGCCACGCCGCAGAAGACCTATGGCTATGTCCGCGCCGAGGTGCTCTCGGCGCTCGCCAATGCCGTCGTCCTGCTGCTCCTCACCATCTACATCCTCTACGAAGCCTATGAGCGCTTCATCAACCCGCCCGAGATCCTGAGCGGGCCGATGCTCGCCGTCGCCCTCATCGGCATCGTCGTCAATCTCATCTCCATGCGCCTCCTGGCCTCGGGCTCGAGCGAAAGCCTCAATGTCCGCGGCGCTTATTTCGAGGTGCTGAGCGACCTTCTGGGCTCCTTCGGCGTCGTCATCGCCGCCCTCATCGTCATGACCACCGGCTGGACACTCGCCGACCCGATCGTCGGCGCCGGCATCGGCCTCTTCATCGTGCCGCGCACCTGGCGGCTCCTCAAGGAGGCCGTCCATATCCTGCTCGAAGGTGTCCCGGCCGAGATCGACCTCACATTGCTGGAGCGTGTCCTGAAGGAGATACCGGGTGTCTCGGCCGTGCATGACCTGCATGTCTGGACTCTGACGTCCGGTCTCGATTCGATGAGCGGCCATATCGTGGTGAACGACATGGCCGACGCCCGCCGGGTGCTGGAGACGGCCCGCAACCTGATGAAGGAGAAATTCGGCCTCGAGCATGTCACCATCCAGATCGAGGACGCGGCACTTGCCGCTGCGGAAGCGAAACTCCCGGTCTGATCGCTTGACCGCAAGTCTCTCCCGCCCGACAAGAACGCCATGGCCAGACCGCCGGAAAAGCCCAAAAAACCCGCCACCCGCCAAGCCCGCCTCGCCGAGGCTCTGAGGGCCAATCTCAAGCGCCGCAAGGCCCAGGCTCGCGTCAGAGCCGAGCCCAAGTCCGGCCCGGATGAGACCAAAGGCGGATAGGGTTGCCCTGACCCTGCCACTTATGCTTGTTAAGCGCCTCCTTGGGTGCCGCAACGGCGCTCTTCCAGGGGAAAATCAGGGGAACCGACACTTAGATGGATCGCATCCGTATCCGCGGCGGCAATACGCTCAACGGCACCATTCACATCAGCGGTGCCAAGAATGCCGCCCTTCCCCTGATGATCGCCTCGCTGCTGACGGATGAAACCCTGACGCTGCACCGCGTGCCGCGCCTCGCCGATGTCCGCCTCCTCCAGCGCATCCTGCAGAATCACGGCGTCGACATCACCATCGCCGGCAAGCGCGCCGGCCAGAACGGCCATGACGGCGAGACCATGCGCATCTCGGCCAAGACCATCGCCGACACTACCGCACCCTATGAGCTCGTCTCCAAGATGCGCGCCAGCTTCTGGGTCCTGGCCCCTCTCCTCGCCCGCTGCGGCGAGGCGCGCGTCTCGCTGCCCGGCGGCTGCGCCATCGGCACGCGTCCAGTCGATCTCCATATCCTCGCCATGGAAAAGCTCGGCGTCCAGATTTCGATCGACGGCGGCTATGTCGTGGCGAAGGCGCCCAAGGGTTTCACCGGCGGCCATATCAACTTCCCGAAAGTATCGGTCGGCGCCACCCATGCAGCGCTCATGGGCGCCGTCACCGCCAAGGGCGATACGCTCATCGAAAACGCCGCGCGTGAACCCGAGATCACCGACGTCGCCGAATGCTTGGTGAAGATGGGCGCGAAGATCGACGGTATCGGCTCGGCCACCATCCGCATCGCCGGCGTGCCGCGCCTCCATGGTGCCGAGCACTCGGTCATCGCCGATCGCATAGAAGCCGGTACCTATGCCATGGCCGCCGCCATGACCGGCGGCACGGTGACGCTCGCCGGCGCCCGCCTCGACACGCTCGATGAGGTTATGAACATCATGCGCACCTCGGGCGTCGACATCGAGGCGGCCAATGACGGCCTGAAGATCAAGCGCAACGGCGCCGGCCTTTCCGCCATCAAGGTCGATACCGAACCCTATCCGGGCTTCCCGACCGATCTCCAGGCACAGCTGATGGCGCTCACGACCAGGGCGAAGGGCACCTCGATCATCCGCGAGACCATCTTCGAGAATCGCTTCATGCATGTGCAGGAACTCGCCCGTTTCGGCGCCGACATCCAACTCCATGGCGACACCGCCGAGATCCGCGGCGTCGAGCGCCTCACCGGCGCGCAAGTGATGGCGACAGATCTCCGGGCCTCCGTCTCGCTCGTCATCGCGGCGCTTGCCGCCGATGGTGAAACGACACTTCACCGCGTCTATCATCTCGACCGCGGCTTCGAGACGCTGGAGGATAAACTCAAAGCCTGCGGCGCCGATATCGAGCGCCTCTCCGGCCACTGACCATGCTCAAACTCAGCGCCCTCGACCCCGCCGATCTCGAGATCATCTCCGCCCATATGCAGGACGCGGTGATCACCATCGGCGATATCCGTTATCTCAAGGCGGCGGAGAAATTCGCCCTCATCGGCAACCGTTTCCTGTGGCAAACGCAGAAACCGCCTTATGAGCGCCGGCGCACCGGCCTGTCCTTCGATCGTGTGCTCGCCGCGCAATCGCACCATATCCGTCAGGGCGCCGATGATGCGATCCTGTCGCTGCTGTCGATTTCCTTCACCCCCGATGAGGAGCCCTCCGGCACCGTCACGCTCACCTTCTCGGGTGGCGGCGCCATCAGCCTCAAGGTCGAATGCATCGAGGCGCGCCTCGAGGATCTGGGCCCCGCCTGGGAGACGAAGAACCTCCCCACGCATGAGCGTTGAGTCTGCGCGGGCGAACCCGATGCGCTTCAACTCTCCCTCCGCCACCGAAGGTGGGGAGGGTGGCGCGCGGAACGCGCGACGGGTGGGGTCTCTCCGCGAGGAGGATCTCCGAGCAAAATTTGCTCGCGCTTCGTTCGAGCCCCGTTGATGAATACCGGTCGGTTGAGAGACCCCACCCGTCCGCCCTTCGGGCGGCCACCCTCCCCGCGCTTCGCGCGGCGGAGGGAGAGCGTTCTTTTCGGCGAAATGTTTCCCAACACCCGGAAGCACGCTAGGTTGACGTCATGACCGCCAAGGATGCGCCAGATACCAATCGCCTCGCCGCCGTCGATCTCGACGACAGCATCGGCTCGGCGCTCAGCGCCGATGCCGATCACGAGCGCCGTGTCGCCATCTATGATCTCATCGAGGACAACCGTTTCACCGTGATCGGCCACGAGACCGGCCCCTATCGCCTGGCGCTTTCGGCCGCCGACGGCCGCATCATCTTCGACATCTGGAGCGCCCGGGAAGAACGCGTCTCGATGATCGGCCTGTCGCTCTCGCCCTTCCGGCGCATCGTGAAGGACTATTTCATGATCTGCGAGAGCTACTACAAGGCGATCCGCACCGCGACGCCGAGCCAGATCGAAACCATCGACATGGCGCGGCGCGGCCTGCACAATGAAGGAGGCGACCTGCTGAAGGAACGGCTCGACGGCAAGATCGAGGTCGATATGACCACCTCGCGCCGGCTGTTCACATTGCTTTGCGTATTGCATTGGCGCGGCTGAGCGGGCGTCTCGATGGCGGCTGATCTCCCGGGAGCTCTGCTCTTCGCCTGCACCCAGAACGTCATCCGCTCGCCGATGGCGGCGGCCATCGCCCGGCATTTCTACGGCAACCGCGTCTTCGTCGCCTCCTGCGGCGTGAAGCCCGGCGAGCCCGATCCTTTCGTCGGCGTCGTCATGGACGAGATCGGCATGAATCTCAGCAAGCACCGGCCGCAGAGTTTCGCCGATCTCGAGGATTCGAGCTTCGACATCGTCATCTCGCTGTCGCCCGAGGCCCACCATCGGGCCCTCGAAATGACCCGCACCATGGCCATCGAGGCGGAATACTGGCCGACCATGGACCCGTCCGCCGCGATGGGCAGCCGCGAGCAGATTCTCGATGCCTATCGCGACGTCCGCGACGGCCTGATGCGCCGCATCCGGGCCCGATTCGGGGCGCAAGGGGCACGCGGCGTGTAAATTAGCGCGCCGACTTGATTTTACCGGGCAACCGGTTCATGGGTAGCCGCGATCGTTAACCAGCCAGGGAACCTTATGGCGAAGGAAGAATTGCTTGAATTTGAGGGCACGGTGACCGAGCTCCTGCCCAACGCGACTTTCCGCGTAAAGCTCGACAATAACCATGAGATCATCGCCCATACCGCCGGCAAGATGCGCAAGAACCGCATCCGCGTGCTCGCCGGCGACCGTGTCATGGTCGAAATGACGCCCTATGACCTGACCAAGGGCCGCATCAACTATCGCTTCAAATAGGGACCGGCGGACGAATGACGGAAGCCCGCGTCAAGCTCGTGCTGGCCAGCGCCTCACCGCGCCGCCTGGCGCTGCTCGAGCAGGCGGGCATCAAGCCCGACCTCCTGATGCCGGCAGACATCGACGAGACGCCGATGAAGCGGGAAACCCCGCGCCGCCTGGCGATCCGGCTTGCCAATGAGAAGGCGCGCACCGCTCAGGAAGCTCCCCTCGTCAAGAAGCTCGGCACCAAGACCTTCATCATCGCCGCCGATACGGTGGTGGGGCTCGGCCGCCGTATCCTGCCCAAGCCCGAAACGCCCGAAGAGGCCGAATCCTGCCTGTGGCTGCTGTCGGGCCGTTCGCACTGGGTCTATTCGGCCGTGACGCTCCTGGCGCCCGGTGGCCAATCCTGGCGGCGCTGCTCCGAAACGAAGGTCCGCTTCAAGCGCTTCTCGCGCGAGGATGTCGACACCTATCTCAAATCCGGTGAATGGCGCGGCAAGGCCGGCGGCTATGCGGTGCAGGGACGCGCCGAATCATTCGTGCGTACCTTGAGCGGCTCACATTCGGGCGTGGTCGGACTGCCGCTCTACGAAACCATCCATCTCCTCCATGGCGCGGGCTATCCTGTCCATTACACATGGCTGACCGCGCCCCTTAGCGGCGTATGACCGGCGCCAAGGAGCCGGTGCGTTTGCGCCCCAGGCGCCCCTGTCCGATTTGCGGCAAGCCTTCGCAGCAGAAATTCCATCCCTTCTGCTCTACCCGCTGTGCCAATATCGATCTCAACCGCTGGTTCGGCGGCCACTACACCATACCCGCCGAGGAAGGGCCGGATCCGGGCGACGAGACGGCGGAGCCCAAGCGCGACGAGGAGTGAGTTACCAGTTCTCCCTCCGCCACGCAAAGCGTGGGGAGGGTGGCGCGCGGAACGCGCGACGGGTGGGGTCTCTCAGCAAAGGAGATCCATCAGGCAAGAAAATCTCTAAGCCGTTCAGTCCTACTGATGAGCGCTTGTCGGTGGAGAAACCCCACCCGTCCGCCCCTATGGGCGGACACCCTCCCCGCGCTTCGCGCGGTGGAGGGAGGTTGCTTTGACCGGCCTCTTGGCCACTATCGCTTGCAATGACGCGCACAATCGTCGGATTTTACCACGGTCAGGGAAATCCCCTGTTTCCGCGATTTTCGCGAAAATTCCCTGCAGATCCCTGCAGATCCGCTGCAAATCCCCTGTAAATTCCGCTGCAAAATCCGCTGCTAATTTTTCGAGTTCCCCTGCTCCGGCAGGACCTGGTGCAACAGGATGGCGCCGACCGCGCCGAAGGCGATCGATGAGCCCAGGAGATACTGCACGACATTGGGCAGGCTCTTGAGATAGTCCGGCGGGATGAGGGTGGCGAAGAGCGCCAGCAGCACCGGCAGGCCGACCACCAGCATGTTGCGCTCGCTGAGCGGGCTCGAGCGCACCACCCGGAACCCGTTCATGGCAATGATGGCGCACAGCACGCCGAAGACGCCGCCGATGACCGGCTGCGGAATGGAGGCGATGGCAGCCCCCAGCTTGCCGACGAGCCCGAACAGCACCAGCAAAATGCCGGCCGCCGCGAAAGCAGCGCGGCTCGCCACGCCGGTGATGGCGATGACGCCGGCATTGGAGGAATAACCGGTCACCGGGGTCGAGCCGACGAGCGCGCTGACGAGGCAGCCGAGGCCTTCGCCGGTGGCGCCGCGATCGAGCCGGCTGTCGGTGATCTCCTTGCCGATCACCGCGCCGACCGCGAACCAGGTCCCGGTGGTCTCGGCCAGCACCACCGCATAGACGACCAGCATGGTGAGGATGGCCGAGAGGGAGAAATTGATGTCGAGCGTGAGGAAGGCGATGCGCGGCAGCGTCAGCCAGGAAGCATCGACGATGCCTTGCGCGCTGAAACGGCCCATGAAGGAAGCAACCAGCGTACCGGCGCCGAGCGCCAGGATCACCGCGGCGAGCCTGAGCCACACGCCACGTTTGCCCATGCTGATGCCGGCCATCATCGCGGCGATGAGCACGCTTGCCGCGACGGCGGCGAGCAGGATATTGCCGCCCACCGTCGCATCGCCATGGACGGCGAAGACGCTCTCCTTCAATGCCACCGGCATCAGTGCGATGCCGACGACCAGGATGATCGTGCCGCCGACGATCGGCGGCACCAGCTTCTTGATGACCCGGTGGAAAATGCCAGTCGGCCAGCCCAGCAAGGCCACGATGATGGCGCCCGGAATGAGCGCGCCGAAAACAGTGGCGAGGCCGGCGGTGCCGCCGCCCGAGGCGAAGGCGATGGCGAGGACGGCGCCGATCGGCACATAGGACGGGCCCTGGACGACCGGCAGGCGCATGCACCATTTCGACTGGATGAAGGTCGCGATGCCGGCGGCGATGAAGGCCGATTGGATCAGCGTGGCGGAATCGGCGACGGCGAGGCCAAGGACCGAGGCGATGATGAAGGGGACGACATAGACATCCATGGCCAGCACATGCTGGAGACCGAGCAAGGCCGCCTGGCCTACCGGCAGCCGATCATGGAGACGCGCCACGAGCACGATTTCATTCGCGGGCTGCTGCATGATATTTCATCCCCTTTCGGCCGCCGGCCCCCGGCGACTCAATCTACCCCTATGGGAAAGCTAGCATGCCACGAGAGGCCACGCAGTCACCCCTCTCTCCCCGCTCGCGCGGGGCGAGGGATTATACGGAGTCCTGAATGAAAGCTCCTTTCAGCATCTGCGGCACCGCCTTTCACGCACCAAAGCGCGGCGAGCTCGAGATACTCTCCGACGCGCTGATCGAGGTCGGCGCCGATGGCGGCATCGACCAGATCCTGAAGCCTGATCATCCCCACTATGACGAACGGAAATCGGCCGCGCGCGCCTCGGGCATGCTGCGGCTTCTGGGCGACGGTGAATATCTCCTGCCCGGCTTCGTCGATCTGCACATCCATGCGCCGCAATTCCCGCAGCTCGGCAAGGCGCTCGATGCGCCGCTCGAGGACTGGCTGCAGAAATATACGTTTCCGCTCGAGGCGCGTTATTCCGACCGGGCTTTCGCTTCCTCCGTCTATGACAGTCTCGTCGGCACGCTGCTCGCCAACGGCACAACGACGGCCGTCTATTTTGCCACCCGCCATCTCGACGGCAGCCTTGTCCTTGCCGAAACCTGCCTCGCCAAGGGCCAGCGCGCCGTCATCGGCCGCGTCGCCATGGACGACATCCACCAATGCCCTGATTATTATCGTGACGCCTCGCCCGATGAAGGCATCGAGCTGTCGCGGCAGTTCATTCAGCGGCTGCGCGCCCTCCCCGGCAACGGCAAGGCGCTGGTCAGGCCCGCCGTCACGCCGCGTTTCATCCCGAGCTGCAGCGATCGCCTGCTCTCAGGCCTCGGCGAGCTTCTCGAGGCGGAAGCCTGTCATATGCAGACGCATTGTTCGGAAAGCGACTGGGCGCATGCTTATGTGCTGGAGCGCTTCGGCAAGAGCGATACCGAGATGCTCGCCGAATTCGGTCTGCTCACCCGCCAGAGCATCCTCGCCCATGCCAACCTCATGGGCACCAGCGATTTCGATCTCGTCCAGGCCAAGGGGTCGGGCGTCGCGCATTGCCCGCTCTCCAACTTCTACTTCGCCAATGCGGTTTTTCCGCTGCGCCGCCTGCTCGACCAGGGTCTCCATCTGGGCCTCGGCACCGATATATCGGGCGGCCACAGCCCGTCCATTCTCGACAATTGCCGCCATGCGATGACGGCCGCGCGGGCGCTTCATGATGGTGTCGACGCGCGGCTGCCCGCAGCACGGCGTGGCGCCGCGCCCGCACGCATCATGCCCAGCGAGGCGTTCTGGCTCGCCACCGCCGGCGGCGGCGAGGCCCTCGATCTGCCGATCGGTCTGTTCCGCGAAGGCATGCGCTTCGACGCCCTGCTCGTCGATGTGAATGCGCCGCAGTCCAACATCACGCGCGCCGACAATGACGGCCTGCCCGACATCTTCCAGAAGATACTGTGCAATGCCGGCCGGCCCAACATCACCTCGGTGTGGGTCGAGGGCCGCTGTGTGTCCTAGAGCAACCCCCGCTTCGCCAGGTTGCGCATCAGATGGCTCACGCCGAAAGTCCAGGCGGGACATTCATGGCTGCGCCGCATGCGGTTGGTGAGGCTGCCGAGCCTGGGCGTGGCGATGGTGACGATGTCGCCTTCCTTGTGGGTGAAACCCTTGCCCTTGGTGTCACGGTCCTCGACGGGTGCGAACATGGTGCCGAGGAACAATACGAAACCGTCCGGATACTGATGATGTTTGCCGATCGTCTGGTCGACGATGTCGGCGGGATCGCGGCTGATCATGGCGATGGACGATGAGCCTTTGAGCGCGAAGCCCTCCGGCCCCAGGACCTCAAGCGTAACCGTCGCCTGGCGCACATCGTCGAGACTGAAGCTGTCGTCGAAGAAGCGCAGGAACGGCCCCACGGCGCAGGAGGCATTGTTGTCCTTGGCTTTTGACAGCAGCAAGGCTGAGCGGCCTTCGACGTCGCGCAGATTGATGTCGTTGCCGAGCGTCGCACCGACGATCCGGCCGGCGGAGGAGACGACGACGACCACTTCCGGCTCGGGATTATTCCAGGTCGACATGGCGTGCAGCCCGCCGTCTGCGCCGGGACCGACCGAGGACATGACCTGTGCCTTGGTGAAGACTTCCGCGTCGGGACCGATGCCGACTTCGAGATATTGACTCCAGGCGCCTTGCGCGATGAGCGTCTCCTTGAGTTTCATGGCCTGTGGAGAACCGGGCATCAGCTTCTTCAGATCGTCGCCGACCAGCTCCTTGACCGTCTTGCGGATCTCGGCCGCCGCATTGTAGTCGCCGCGCGCCCGCTCCTCGATGACACGCTCCAGCATCGAGATGGCGAAGGTGACGCCCGCCGCCTTCACCGCCTGAAGGTCGATCGGCGCCAGGAACCACGGCTTCTTCGCATTGCGTGTATCGGGCGCGGTATTGGCGAGGATGTCGGCGACCTTGCCGATCGTCTCGCCCTTGGCTGACCGCAGGGCCTTGGCCGGGTCCGCGTTTTCGCAGAGATCACGCATGGTTGGGAATACGGCACTGACATCGACGACATCGCCACCACGCAGCGCCACGATTGACGGCCCTTCGACTTCCGGCCGCCAGACGCGTCCGGCAAGCGCCGCCTTGTCGTGATCCACCGGCAGGACTGTTTCAGGTTTCAAATGATCGTTCAGGGAGGTGCTCATGTGATCGAATATGTACTGCTGCTGTTTGGACAATTCTATTGTCGCATTGTGCATATTTGTCAGGCAAAAGAAAACAATGTTGGAAGTTCATGAAATTTCATGTCTCCGCCATTGCCACCTGCCAAAAACCGCTATAGCGTCACGTCCGTCTTTGGGGACAATGTTTGCATGCGCATATATTCCAAGGAAGGCTACGCGCCCTTCCGTGACTATGTAACCTGGTACCGCGTAACGGGTGATCCTCAGTCGAAAAAGCCGCCAGTGGTGCTCTTGCACGGCGGTCCGGGCGCCGCCCACGACTATCTCGACAGATACAAGCTTCTCGCCCGCGACGGACGCCAGGTCATCCACTATGACCAGCTGGGCTGCGGCAAATCCACTTTGCTCCCCGACAAGGGCGCCGACTTCTGGACGCCCAAGCTCTTCGTCGAGGAGCTCAACAGCCTCATCGATTTTCTGGGAATTCGCTCCGCCTATCACGTCCTGGGCCAGTCCTGGGGCGGCATGCTCGGCGCCGAATTCGGCATCACCCGGCCCAAGGGCCTCAAATCGCTGACCATCGCCAACTCGCCGGCCTCGATGGAACTCTGGGTGGCGGAAGCAAACCGCCTGCGCTCCGAGATGCCGGCGAAAATCCGCTCGGCGCTCGACCGGCATGAGAAGGCCGGCACCTTGACCGACCCGGAATATCTCGATGCGGCCATGGCCTTTTATGAGCGCCATGTCTGCCGCGTCGTCCCCTTTCCGCCGGAAGTGAAACGCTCCTTCGACCAGATCGGGCGCAACCCGACCGTCTACAACACGATGAACGGACCCAATGAGTTCTTCGTCATCGGCAGCCTCAAGACCTGGAGCGTCGTCGACAAGGTCAAAGCCATCGACGTGCCCACCCTTCTGATCTCCGGCCGCTATGACGAGGCGACGCCGGCCGTCGTGCAGCCTTTCGCCGACAATATCAAAGGCGCGCGCTGGGTGATCTTCGAGAAATCGAGCCACCTGCCGCATGTCGAAGAAACCGAAAAATGCATGAAGACCGTCGCTTCTTTCCTCGACGAGAACGACTAGACACCAAAAAACGACAGGGAGACGTCCAATGAAGAAATGGTTGCTGGCAGGCGCCGCGGCCCTGCTGATCAGTGCCTTGAGTACCCCGAGTTTCGCCGAATACAAAGCCGAGCACAGAGGCGGCACGATACGCCTGCTCTCGCGTTCCGCCGGCGGCACGCTCGACCCGCATATCAATTACACGCTGCAATATTGGCAGCTCTACCAGCCGACCTATGACGGCCTCGTCACCTTCAAGAAGGCGGCGGGTGCGGAAGGTTTCAAGATCGTCGCAGATCTCGCCGAGGAAGTGCCGAAGCCCGAGAATGACGGCAAGACCTATGTGTTCAAGCTGCGCAAGGGCATCAAGTTTTCCGACGGCCGCGACCTCGGCGTGAAGGACGTCGTCGCCTCCTTCCAGCGCATCTACAAGGTGTCGAGCCCGACCTCCGGCTCGTTCTTCTCCGGCATCGTCGGCGCCGATAAGTGCCTCGCCGAGCCGGCCAAATGCACGCTCGATGGCGGTGTTGTGGCCGATGAGGCGAACAATACCGTTACCATCAATCTCACCCAGCCGGATGCCGAGTTCTTCTACAAGCTCGGTCTCCCGCATGCCGTGATCCTCCCCGCTGACGCCCCGACCCAGGATGCGGGCTCGGTGCCCATTCCCGGCACCGGCCCTTACATGTTCAGCTCCTATGACCCGAACAAAGCGCTGGTCATGGAGCGAAACCCGCATTTCAAAGTGTGGAGCGAAGAAGCCCAGCCCGACGGCTATCCCGACAAGGTCCAGTATGATTTCGGCCTGAGCGAGGAAGCCGCGGTGACCGCCATCCAGAATGGCGAGGCCGACTGGCTGTTCGACGAAATCCCGGCCGACCGTCTGGCCGAGATCGGCACCAAGAACAAGGACCAGGTTCACGTGACGCCGCTCACCGCCTGGTGGTACCTGCCGATGAACACCAGGCTGGCGCCGTTCGACAATGAGAAGGCCCGTCAGGCCGTCTCCTATGCGATCGACCGCAACGCGCTGGTCAAGATCTTCGGCGGCAAAGTGCTGGCGGCTCCCGTCTGTCAGGTCCTGCCTCCGGGCTTCCCCGGGCATGAGCCCTATTGCCCCTTCACCAAGGACCCCGGCGCGAAGTGGTCGGCGCCCGATATGGAGAAGGCCAAGAAACTCGTCGAGGAATCCGGCACCAAGGGCCAGAAGGTGACGATCATCGCCGAGGACAAGGCGATCTCCAAGGCCGTCGGCGTCTATCTGCAGAGCGTCCTGACCGATCTCGGCTACGACGCCGAAGTCAAGCCGATCGCCACCAATATCCAGTTCACTTACATCCAGAACACCAACAACAAAGTGCAGATGTCGATCACGCAGTGGTATCAGGACTACCCTGCGGCGTCCGACTTCCTCTATGTGCTGTTCGGCTGTGAGAGCTTCCGCGAAGGCTCCGATTCATCGGTCAATATCTCCGGCTTCTGCGACAAGGAGATCAATGACAAGATGAAGGCAGCGCTCGCTTTGGGCGTCACCGACCAGGCTGCCGCCGACAAGATGTGGACCGAGATCGACAAGGCGGTCACCGACAAGGCGCCCGCCGCGGCCCTCTTCACGCCGAAGCACCTCGACTTCGTCTCCAAGCGCGTCGGCAACTTCCAGTTCAACTCGCAGTACTACTGGATGGTCACCCAGTCCTGGGTCCAGTAAAACCTCGAGTTTGATCGATGTCCGACGCAGTTGCGTCACTCCGTGTAAGCCGTGGCCCCTGGGCCACGGCTCTTCGCAGGCTCTCCCGCGACAAGGCCGCCATGGTCTGCCTCGCGGTCTTCATCCTCATCGTCATCGTCTCGCTCCTGGCGCCGGCCTATGCGTCCTGGGCCAACACCGATCCGTTCCGCTCCACCCTCGATGCCACCGTCATGATCGACGGCCAGGAGATCCCGGTGATGGAGCAGTCGACCGAAGGTCTCGGCCTCGGCTACACGCCCATTGGTCCCACCTGGGAGCTCGGCAATTATTTCCTCGGCGCCGACAATCAGGGTCGCGATGTCATGGCGCGGCTCCTTTATGGCGGGCGCAATTCGCTTCTTATCGCCGGCGCCTCGACCGTCATCACCATCCTGGTCGCCACCATCATCGGCCTCGCCGCCGGCTTCTTCGGCGGCGTTACCGACACCATCCTGTCGCGCATCCTCGACGTGCTGTGGGCCTTTCCGGTCTATCTGCTCGCCATTTCGCTGTCGATCGTGCTCATCGCCCATGGCATCGATCTCGGCCTCATCACGCTCGAGGCGGGAAGTCTCTGGCTGCCGATCTTCATCATCGGCATCGTCTACATTCCCTATATCGCCCGTCCGATCCGCGGCCAGGTCCTGGCGCTGCGGCGCAGCGAATTCGTGCTTGCCGCCATCGGCCTCGGCGTGCCCGAGCACCGCATCCTGCTGCGCGACATCCTGCCCAATGTGTCGACGACGCTAATCGTCTTCGTGCCCTTGATGCTCGCGATCAACATGCTGACCGAGTCGGCGCTCTCCTTCCTCTCAATCGGCGTGCAGCCGCCCGATGCGAGCTGGGGCACTATCATCCAGGACGGCCAGGGCCTCCTCTATACCAGGCCCTGGGTGGCGCTGGCCCCCGGCCTCGCCATCGCCTTGACCGTGCTCGTCCTCAATGTGCTGGGCGACGGTCTGCGTGACGCGCTCGACCCGCGCTCGAAGATCAGGCTCGGAGGCGACTGATGCTGCTCGCCCTCATCCGCCGCTTTGGCCAGATGATCTTTGTGATGTTCGGCATCAGCGTGCTGGTGTTCCTCATCTTCTTCGTGACGCCCGGCGCCGACCCCGCCGCCCGCATCGCCGGCCGCAACGCCTCGCCCGAGACGCTCGAGGCGGTGCGCAAAAGCTTCGGCTTCGATCAGCCGGTCTGGGTGCAGTACTACACGTTGATGAAGAAGCTCTTCGTCACCCAGGACCTGACCTCTTTCGTCAATCGCGGCTGGAAGGTCGTGCCGGCGGTGATCGACACCATACCCGTCACGCTGTCGCTGGTGATCGGCGCCGCCGTGCTGTGGGTGATCTTCGGCCTACTGGTCGGCCTCATCGCCGCAGCGACACGCGGCAGCTGGATCGACAAATCACTGATGGCCTTGGGGCTGATCGGTTGCGCCATGCCGGTCTATTGGCTGGGCGAGGTCATGAATCTCATCACCCAAAGCCGCTACCACGACAGCTGGATGTTCTCCTGGGTGCCGCCGCTGGGCTACAAGCCCTTGACCGAGGACCCCAAGGGCTGGTTCCTCACTTTGGTCATCCCGTGGATCACTTTGTCGATCCTCTATATCGGCCTCTATGGCCGCGTGCTCAGGGCCAATCTCATTGAGGCGATGCAGGAGGATTATATCCGCACCGCCCGCGCCAAGGGCCTCTCCGAGACGCGTATCATGCTGCGCCATGCTTTGCGCACCTCGCTCATCAGCTTCGTCACTCTGTTCGGCCTCGATTTCGGCGCCCTGGTCGGCGGCGCCGCCCTCCTCACCGAGGTGGTCTTCGGCCTCCAGGGCGTCGGCAAGCTCACTTACGACGCGCTGCAGAATCTCGATCTGCCGGTCATCATGACCACCGTCATCTATGCTTCCTTCTTCGTCGTTCTCGCCAATGCGCTGGTCGATGTCGTCTATATCCTGCTCGACCCGCGCGTGAGGTCGGCCTGATGCTCGAAGTGCGCGATCTCAGGATCTCCTTCCGCACCGAACACGGCCGGGTGCGCGCCATCGACGGCGTGTCCTTCGACGTGGCCGAGAGCGAGATTTTGGGCGTGGTGGGCGAGTCGGGCTCCGGCAAAACCATCTCGCTCTTGGCTGTCATGGGCCTCATCAACGATCCCAATGCGGTGATCGAGGGCTCGATCAAGCTCAGAGGCCGCGAGCTCATCGGCCTCAAGGCCAGCGAGATGCGCAAATTGCGCGGCCGGGAGATCGCCATGATCTTCCAGGACCCGATGACCGCCATGACGCCGGTCTATACGATCGGCTGGCAGATCGCCGAGCAGATCATGGTGCATGAGCGCATCGGCAAGAAGGCGGCGCTTGCCCGCGCCATCGACCTGCTCGCCGAAGTGAACATCCCCAATCCGCGCGAGGCGATCGAGCGTTATCCGCATCAGCTGTCGGGCGGCATGCGCCAGCGCGCCGTCATCGCCATGGCGCTCTCCTGCAACCCGGCCCTCCTCATCGCCGATGAGCCGACCACGGCGCTCGACGTGACGGTCCAGGCGCAGATCCTCGACCTCATCCGCAAGCTGAGGCGCGTTCACAAATCGGCGATCGTCTTCATCACCCATGACATGGGCGTCATCGCCGAAACGGCCGACCGGGTGATGGTCATGTATTCGGGCCGCGTCGTCGAGCGCGGCACCAAGGCGGAGATCCTGCTGGAGCCTCGTCACCCCTACACCAAGGCGCTGCTCGATTCGATCCCGCCGCTCGAAGGCGAGAAGCCGCGCCGCCTCAAATCCATTCCAGGCTCACCGCCCTCACTTCTCGATCTGCCGAAAGGCTGCTCTTTCGGCCCGCGCTGTCCCTCGCGCTTCGACAAATGCGCCGAGAAGCCGCCTCTCGAAGGCGGCGCCCATGCCGCCGCCTGTTTCCTGAAGGCCGCGCCATGACCGCCGCTCCCCTCCTCGAAGCCCGCAACGTGACGAAGCAATTCGTCATCGGCAACCGTTTCACCGCGCAAGGCCTGCGCACCGTGCATGCGGTGGACGCGGTCTCATTGAAGATCATGCCGGGCGAGACCGTCGGCCTCGTCGGGGAATCGGGCTGCGGCAAGTCCACCCTCGGGCGCTGCATGACGCGCCTCTATGACATCACCGGCGGCGAGCTCTATTTCGAAGGCGTCGACATCACCACGAAGACGCTGCGCCAGATGCGCCCCTTGCGGCAGCGCATGCAAATGGTCTTCCAGGACCCTTATGCCTCACTCAATCCGCGCCGCCGGATCCGCGATCTCATCGCCGAGCCCCTGCGCGTCCATTTGCGCCTGAGCGAGACGGAAGTCCGCGACCGGGTCAGGCAGCTTCTCGACGTGGTAGGACTCTCGCCCGACCATATGGACCGCTTCCCGCATGAATTCTCCGGAGGCCAGCGCCAGCGCATCGGCATCGCGCGCGCCATCGCCCTCGAGCCGAGCCTGATCGTCGCCGACGAGCCGGTCTCGGCCCTTGACGTCTCGGTCCAGGCTCAGATCGTCAACCTGCTCGCCGATCTGCAGGAGCGCCTGAGCCTCACTTACGTCTTCATCGCTCATGATCTGAGCGTGGTGCGCCAGGTCTCGACCCGCATCGCGGTCATGTATCTGGGTTCGATCGTCGAACTCGGCAGCGCCAACGACATCTTCGCCAAGCCGAGCCATCCCTATACGCAGGCGCTGATCTCGGCGGTGCCGCAGCCCGACCTCAAGAAGGCCGGCGAGCGCAAGCGTATCGTGCTGACCGGCGATGTGCCGAGCCCGATCAACCCGCCGCAGGGCTGTCGCTTCCACCCGCGTTGCCCGTTCGCCACCGACAAATGCCGTGAGGAGAGGCCGGTTTTGACAGAAATGGCCGGAACGCGTAGTGTCGCCTGCCATTATCCCCTCACGGCCTGAACCACACCCATGCCCGAGCTTTCCACCCATCTCGCTTTCGCGCTGATTGCGCTTGGCATGGTGCTCACCCCCGGCCCGAACATGATCTATCTCGTCTCGCGCTCGATTTCGCAGGGGCGTGTGGCCGGGCTCATCTCGCTGGGCGGCGTGGCCTTGGGTTTCGTGGTCTATATGCTCTGCGCGGCTTTCGGCATCACCGCCATCGTCATCGCCATTCCCTATGCCTATGACGCCCTGCGTTTCGGCGGCGCGCTTTATCTCCTCTATCTCGCCTGGCAGGCGGTCAGGCCCAATGGCAGCTCGCCCTTCGCCGTGAAGGCATTGCCCAAGGATGGACCACGCAAGCTGTTTCTGATGGGTTTCCTGACTAATCTGCTCAATCCCAAGATCGCGGTTCTCTATCTTTCGCTGCTGCCGCAATTCATCGATCCCGAGAAGGGCAGCGTGCTCCTGCAGTCCGTCGTACTTGGCGCGACCCAGATCGCCATCAGCGTCACGGTCAATACGATCATTGCCGTGACCGCCGGCTCGATCGCCGTCTTCCTCTCCGGCCGCCCAACCTTCCTGCTCGTCCAGCGCTGGCTGATGGGCACCGTGCTCGCCGGCCTCGCCATCAAGATGGCGACCGAAGCCCGCCGCTAAACGGACGGCTTCCTCTTTTAGAAAGGAACCACTATGTCGCCAGACAGCGACCGCTTTTTCATTGTCACCGGCGGTCCCGGCGCCGGCAAGACGACGCTTCTCGACGCGCTTGCGGCACAAGGCTTTCACCGCACTGTCGAGGCTGGCCGCGCCATCATCCAGGACCAGATGGCGATCGACGGCCCGGCGCTCCCCTGGCGCGATCCAGCCCTTTTCGCCGAGGCGATGCTGGTCTTCGACATGCGTTCCTATCGCCTGGCCGAAGACACGCTGGGCACCGTCTTCTTCGACCGCGGCGTCCCCGATTTGATCGGCTATCTGCGCCTCATGGGCTTATCCGTTCCCGCCCACATGCTGAAGGCAGCAGCGACCTTCCGCTACAACCGGCGCGTCTTCATCGCACCCTTCTGGCCGGAGATCTTCGCCAATGACCGCGAACGCAAGCAATCACCCGAAGAAGCCAGGCGCACTTGCGAGAGCATCGAAGAGACCTACCGTGAGCTCGGCTTCGACATCGTCGAGCTGCCGAAATCATCCATCGAGGACCGTGTCCGCTTCGTACTGACCAGCATGATTACACGCGATCCAGGAAAACCCGCACCCGCGTCATGAGCAGCGCCGTCGCTTCCGCGTCATAGGACGGGAGCGAGCTGTCGGCGAAATAATGCTGGTCGCCTGGATAGAGGAAGAGCTCCGCATCCAGCGCGGTGGCGACGATGGTGCGGGCAGACTCGATATCGCCTTCGCTCACGAAGATAGGATCCTTGTCCATGCCGTGGATCTGCACCGGAACACTCTTTGGCCACGGGCCGATGGCCCATTCTCCAGTGACCGGCAGGCACGAATAGAAGAGCAAGGCGCCGCGCGCCCCGGCCCGGGTCTGCGCGAGTTTCTGCGCCGGCAGGACACCGAAGGAAAATCCGGCATAAACGAGACCGGCGGGAAGATCATCGGCGACGCGTACGCCGCGCTCGCGCATCTCTTCGAACCCGATCTTGTTGATATAGCCGAGCCCCTCCTCGATGCTGTCGAATGTCCGGCCTTCGAACAAGTCGGGCATATGCACGACATGGCCGGCCGCCCTGAGATCATCGGCGAAGGCCCGCATGCCGGGCGTCAGCCCTTGCGCGTGGTGGAACACGAGGATGTCGACCATGGGAAACCTCCAGGTCAGATAGTGCGCCGTCCGCTATTTGACCGCGCCGGCGGTCAGTCCCTTCACGATATAACGTTCGAGAAACACCCCGATGACGACGAGTGGCGCGATGGCCGCGGTCGACAAGGCGGCCATCGACCACCAGCTGATGCCTTGCGAACCGGTCTGGCTCGCTACCATCACCGGCAAGGTCTTGGCATTGGTCGAGGTCAAGAGTGCCGCGAAGAAATATTCGTTCCAGCACAGGATGACCGAGAGGATGAAAGCCGCCACCATGCCCGGCAATGCGATCGGCACGACGATGCGCAGGAAAGCGCCCCAGACCGAGCAGCCGTCGACGAGGGCCGCCTGCTCCAATTCGATCGGGATCGTGTCGAACTGGTCGCGCATGATCCAGATCACGATCGGCAACACCATCAGCGTGTAAACGAGGATCAGGCCGATGCGGGTGTCGAGCAGCGCCAGCTCCTTGTAGAGGACGAGAAACGGCATCGCCAGCACGACCGGTGGCAGGATGAGCTGTGACAGGAAAAAGAAGGAGATGTCCTTGTTGCGCATCCAGCCGAATTTGTAGTCGAAGCGGCTCAGGCCATAGGCCGCGAGCGAACCGATCACCACCGCCAGCGCGGCGGCGCCGAGCGAGGCGATGACGCTGTTGGCGAAGCGCTTGAGGAATTCCTCGCGCACCGTCGAGACCTGGCCGATCGTGTCGGGTGAAAGGCCGAGCGAGCGCCAGCCCTTCCAGTCCGGCAGGAAGTCGACCCATGGGATGAGATGGCCCTGAGTGACGTTCACCGCCGTCTTGAACGAGGTGGTGAGCGTCCAATAGATCGGGAACAGCGAGACGAAGGTCCAGATGATGAGCGCGCCATAGACGAGCACGCGGACGGTGATTCTTTGCGTGTCGCTCATGTCAGGTCGTCCTCTGCATGAAGCGGCTGGCGAATTTGAGCAGCAGGGTCACGAAGATGATGATGATCACCAGATAGAATTCGGCAAGCATCGTACCGTAGCCGACATTCGAGCGGTCGCGATATTCGCGGAAGATGAAGCTCGACACTGTGTCGGTGGCGCCCCCTGGCCCGCCCGAGGTCACATTGATCACGATGTCGGCGAGCTTGAGCTGGAAGATGACTTTCAGCACGATGGCCGTGACGCTGACCGGCAGCATCAAGGGAAAGGTGATCTGCCAGAAGGACTGCCACGGGCTGGCACCGTCGACCTTGGCGGCTTCGGTGATTTCCTTGGGCATCGCCTGAAGGCCGGCGAGCAGCAGGATCATGATGAAGGGGATCCACACCCAGGCGTCCATGGCGACGATGCTGAGACGCGCGATCCACGGTGTGGTGAAGAAGGCGGGATTGTCCCAGCCAAGATGGCGGGCGAGCGTCGCCGCCGGGCCGAAGCGGTATTCCATCAAAGACTTGCCGATCATCCAGCTCACCGCCACCGGGCTCAACATGAAAGGCAGGAGGAACGCGACACGGAAGAACTTGCGCGCCTTGATGTCGGCATTGAGGAGCAGCGCCAGACCGAAGGCGATCGTATATTGGACGAGCACGAACAACACGTAATAGACCATGTTGAGGAGCGCGTTCCAAAAATAGGCATCGGCGAAAAGCGAGCGCAGATTGTCGAGCCCGTTGAACTGCGGTCCCGCGGCCGAGCTCAGATTCCAGTTGGTGAAAGCGAGATAGAGACCGAAGAAGGTCGGGAAGATCACCATCGCCACGGTGAAGGCGACGGCCGGCAGCACGAACAATGCATGCTTGCCGCGCTCGCCGCGCATGAGGACCTGCGCCACGCCGATCGCTACCGTCCACAACAGGAAGGCATAGAGCACCGGACGCCAGCTCTCGAAGCCGGACGCGATCACACCGGCCGAATAAAGCGCCTGCCAGAGAGCGATGAAGGCGAGGCTTAGAGACGCGCCCCAGACAAGCGCGCGCCCGAGGGGTCCTTGCGGCGTATCGGCGATACGCGACAGCGGTTCATGCATCTTGCCGGCGGTCTGAGGCAGCGCGGTGTTCATGACAGCGAGGACATCCGTACAGAAACAAGAATCCTGGTGACGCAGGCTGCGCCACCAGGATGATATGTGTCAAATGCGAGAGCTAGAGGCCGAGCGAGGCCTTGTAGAGCTTGATCTGGTTCTCGCGGCCGATCTGGTCGGTGATCTTCTCCCAGGCGGCGGCGATCGCATCGGCGCCGGCCTGCGCCGTGGAGCCGCCGGCATAGATCTTGGCGAGCTCGTCTTCCGCGACGCTGTAATACTGGAAGATGCCGGGAATACGCGGCTCGATCGCCGCATTCGGATGATTGTAGGAATCCGACTGCGACTTCAGATAGGACGTGATGAAGGCTTCGTCATAACCCGCCGCCACCCATTCCGGAATGTTGAAATGGCTGTTGCGATAGGGCTGGAAGCCCGACGGATAGGCGGCCGTCCACAGCGACAGAT
The DNA here is from genome assembly GCF_016595235.1 of Taklimakanibacter albus. GTDB lineage: Bacteria > Pseudomonadota > Alphaproteobacteria > Rhizobiales > Aestuariivirgaceae > Taklimakanibacter > Taklimakanibacter albus. The sequence continues at coordinate 143,357 of NZ_JAENHL010000007.1, forward strand.
CCTTGCCGCCGAGATGCGCCGCCGCACTCCACGCCGCCTTCTGCTTCACCGGATCGCTGTCGACGCGCGCCATGACGTAAACGCCCCAGCCGATATAGGCCATGTTGGGCGCGAAATTCGGGCCCGAGGCGAGCTTGTCCCACTGGCCGGTCTTGGCGTTGTAGACATCGTCCGAACCGGGGAGGATCGAGAACGCGACCGTGTCGCCGATCACCGAGCCGTCGCTGGTCTTGGCCATCGAGCCGACATCGCCCCACCAGGCAAGCATCGAGCCCGTGCCGGCGAGGAACTGCTGGAACGCCGTCGTGCCCGGATCGGCATTGAGCTGGTCCGCCGGTTCCGACGGCAGCGCGTCGATCACGTCCTGGATGGCGCGCACGAAGGCCGGGTTGTTGACGCGCGGCTTCATCGTATCGACATCGAAGAGCCAGGCCTTGTCGTCGGGATGCTTGGCATAAGCCGTGGTGCGGCTTTCGAGGAAGTAGAAGCCGAAGCCACCCCAGCCCTTGGCGGGATCGAGATAGCCATAGGCATCCTGGCCGGCGGCCTTCTTGCCTTTCAGGAACTTGGTGACTTCCTGCACCTTCTGCCAGGTGGTGGGCACGGCCCAGTCGCCCTGATGGCCCTCGTCCTTCCACGCTTTGGCGAGCTCGGGATCGGAGAAGACGTCGGTGCGGTAGTTGAAGGTGTGGCAGTCGCCGTCGATCGAGATGCGGTAGGTCTTGCCGCCCCAGGTGCCGACCGGCGCCTTGAGGTATCCGACATAGTCGTCCATCTCGATCTGCGTCTTGACCCAGTCGGGCATCTCGGAAGCGAGGCCCTTGCCGCAGACATCGCCCTCGAAAGGAGCGCCCATCTCGACGATGTCGAAATCGACCGTGCCGGTCGCGATCGACTGCTGCAGGCGCGCATTGTAGTCGGCCTGGGCGAGGTCGATCCAGTTGATCTTGGCGCCGGTATAGGTCTCCCACGGCTTGAGGAAGCCGCGGAACAGGAGATTGTGCAGGTTCTGGTTGTTGAGCCCCATGAAGGTCAGCTCGACGCCCTTGAACTCGCCTTCCTTGACATTGGCCTTGGTGGCGCCGAGGCACAATTCACCGACCTTCTGCCAGTCGGCATCGGTCGGCGAGCCTTTGCCCACGCCTGGAATCTGCAGGAGCTCCTTGCGCAGATCGGACTGTGCCGAGGCTTCCGGCGCGAAAGCGGTGAGACCGCCGGTGGCGGCGAGCGCTGAAATCGCGGCAGCGCCTTTCAGGACGGTACGGCGATTGGCCTGCATGGCCAAAAGCATGTCATGCTGGTTGATATTCACGTGTTCTTCCTCCCTTTGCGGACGTAGTTTCCTGATTCCGTTTGGCCGGTTCGATGCCGGCCATTGCTAACATGTTAGTATGCGCAGCCGGGAAAGCTGTCAATCGGGCTTCAGCGTTTCAACAGGGCGTCGACTTCCGATCGTGTCGGCATGGAGGGCGCCGTACCCGCCCGGGTCACCGATATCCCGGCCACCGCCGCGCCGAAGCGCGCCGCCTCGAGGGGTGCGGCGCCTTCGGCGAGCGCCGCGGCGAAACCGCCATTGAAGGCATCCCCCGCCCCTGTCGTCTCGACCACGGGGCCTGCCTTGAAAGCCGGCACGAGCGTGGATTGCGTCTTCGAATGCAGGAGTGCCCCCGCTTCGCCCAGCGTGATGAGCGCGGTGCCGGCGCCATTCTTGAGGAAGATGTCACCGGCCTTGCGCGCATCATCGACCGTCTTGACCTCGATGCCGGTCAGCAGCGTCGCTTCGCTTTCATTCGGCGTGACATAGTCGCAGAGCCCATAGAGCGCATCGTCGAAGCGTTCCGCCGGCGCCGGATTGAAGATGGTGACGGCGCCCGCCTCTCTGGCGATCGCGAGGCCGCGTTTGGCCGCGGCGACCGGCTGCTCGAGCTGCGTGATGAAGACCGCCGCGTTGCGGATGGCGTCGGCGGCGGCATCGACATCGGCAGCCGTAATCGTCGCCGCCGCGCCCGGCACGACGATGATGGCATTGTCGCCATTCGTGTCGTTGACATAGATGAAGGCGGCGCCGGTCGGCTGGTCGTCCATCTCGACGACGCGCGGCGTGATGCCTTCCTTCTTCCAGGTCGCCAGCGCATTGGCGCCGAATTCATCGCGCCCGATCTTGGAGATGAAGGTGACCTTGGCGCCGACACGCGCGGCGGCCACGGCCTGGTTCGAGCCTTTGCCGCCCGGCCCCATCTTGAAGCCGGAACCGGCAATGGTCTCGCCGATGCCGGGCAGCCGCCCGGCGCGAAACGCCAGATCGGCGACGAAGATGCCGAGAATGGCGACGCCCCGACGTCCGCTCATCAGTTGAGCCTGAGGCCTGTCTCTTTGTCGAAGAGATGGACGAGCTTCGGATCGGGCGCCATCGGCAGCGCTTCGCCGGGCTTGGCCGAGATGCGCTCGCGGAACACGCCGACGATCTTCTGCGCGCCGACCTTGGCGAAGACCTGGGTCTCCGATCCGGTCGGCTCGAGCACCGAGACCTCGGCTTTCACGGCCTCACCGCCGAGCGCAAAATGCTCAGGCCGGATGCCATAGATCGCCGGGCGCCCATCGGAGCCTTGCGGGGCCGAGGTGAGCGGCAAATCGATGCCGTCCTCGGTGACGAAGGAGGCCTTGCCGTTGAGCTTGATCTTGCCTTTGAGGAGGTTCATCGCCGGCGAGCCGATGAAGCCCGCGACGAAGATATTGTTCGGCCGGTCATAGAGCTCGAGCGGCGAGCCCGACTGCTCGACGATGCCGTCATGCATCACCACGATGCGGTCGGCCATGGTCATGGCCTCGACCTGATCATGCGTCACATAAACGGTCGTGGTCTTGAGGCGTTGATGCAGCTCCTTGATCTCGGCGCGCATCTGGACGCGCAGTTTGGCGTCGAGATTGGACAGCGGCTCGTCGAACAGGAACACCTTGGGATCGCGCACGATGGCGCGGCCCATGGCGACGCGCTGGCGCTGGCCGCCCGACAGCTGACGCGGATAGCGCGAGAGGTAAGGCACGAGGTCGAGGATCTCCGCGGCCCGGCGCACCCGGCTCTCGATCTCGGCCTTGGGCGCATGGCGCATCTTGAGCGCGAAGCCCATATTCTCGGCCACCGTCTTGTGCGGATAAAGCGCATAGGACTGGAACACCATGGCGATGTCGCGGTCCTTGGGCGGCAGGTCGTTGACCACCTTCTCGCCGATGCGGATATCGCCCGAAGTGATTGGCTCGAGACCGGCGATCATGCGAAGCAGCGTCGACTTTCCGCAGCCCGAGGGGCCGACCAGGATGACGAATTCGCCGTCCTTGATGCCGATCGACACGCCGTGAATGACCTCTTGCGAGCCATAGGCCTTGCGCACGTCCACGACGTCAACTGAAGCCATGAGAATTCCTCCCGATTTGTTTTCTGGACCGGGACGTTATTGCATCTTTCCGGCAGGGTCCAGCGCGGATGCCAATTGTCCGGCAAAGAGGCTACACTTCTCGAATCACGATGGCAGGAACCATGATCAAGCGAATGATAGTGCCGCCGACGCGCGCCACGGCCGCCGCCGACGAGTTGCGCCGGCGGATCCTGGAGGGCGACTATCCGGCCGGCATGCAGTTGCGCCAGGCGGTTTTGGCCGAAGAATTGGGCATCAGCCGCATTCCCTTCCGCGAGGCGCTCATCCTGCTCGAAGCCGAGGGCCTGGTGCAGCTCGAGGCCCATAAAGGCGCCGTCGTCGCCGGTTTCTCGCCCGAGGAGGTCGAGGAATTGTTCGAGTTCCGCGCCCTTCTCGAACCGGCACTGCTCGAGAAGTCGGCTCCGCATCTGACCGACGCAGACTATGCCGAGCTCGACGCGATCTTGCGCGAATATAGCGACGAGTTGCGCACCCATAATCCCGGCCGCTGGGGGGCGCTCAACACCGAGCTCCATGCCCTGCTCTATCGCCGCGCCCAGAGCCCGCGCATGCTCGCCACCGCCGACCAGTTGCTCAAAAGCACCGACCGCTTCACCCGCATGCAGCTCTATTACACCGACGGGCGCGCCCGGGCCGAGAAGGAGCATCTCGAGATCGTCACCGAATGCCGGGCGGGCAATGTGAAGAAGGCGGCCAAGCTGCTCCGCCAGCACATCCTCACCGCCGGCGAGGCGTTGGTCAGCCTCCTGCGCGAACGCCAGCAGGCGACCACCTAGCCTCACATCGAACCTTGACATCCCTCGCCTCCCGCCACAAAGTGAAACCGGTTTCACTCTACAGGGTTCCGGGGGAGCTTGCAGTTCGATCTCACCATTCTCGGCCCGTATCTGGGCTTTCTGGGCCAAGGGGCCGTGCTGACGGCAGTGATCTGCCTGCTGTCGCTGGCGGGCGCGGTCGTTCTCGGCATGCTGGTCGCCATCGCCCGCACCTCGCAGACGGCCTGGATCCGCCGGCTCGCCTTCATCTATGTCGATGTCTTCCGCAACATCCCCTTCATCGTCCAGCTGTTCTTTTTCTATTACGGCCTGCCCGAGATCGGCATCTATATCGACGCCATCACCACCGGCGTGATTGCGCTGTCGATCGCCGGCGGCGCCTATGCGTCGGATGCGATCCGCTCCGGCATTCTCGCCATCGACAACGGCATTCTCGAAGCGGCTGAGGTGAGCGGCCTGTCGAAACGCATCACCTTCACCCGCATCGTGCTGCCCATCGCCCTGCGCACTTCCGTCCGTCCCTTGGGCTCGGTGCTGATCAATATGATCCTCACCTCCTCCATCCTGTCGACCATCACGGTCAATGAGCTCACCGGCCAAGCCAAGATCGTCGCCTCCGACACGTTCCGGCCCTTCGAAGTCTATGCGGTGCTGCTCGTCGTCTATGCAGCTTTGACCTGGCTCGTCTCGATCGGCATCTCCCATCTGCACAAGCATCTCAACCGCGACCTCGCCAGCGAGGCCGCCTGATGCGCTACAGCGATTTCACGACCTATGATCTGCTGCTGCTGGCGCAAGGCCTCGGGGTCACCATCGGTCTCTTCCTCGTCACCTCGCTTATCGGTCTGGTGATCGGCGTCCTCTGGGGCGTCGTCCGCTTCTATCGCATTCCGCTTCTCACGCCGCTCATCACCTTCATCGCCGAGCTTCTCAAGAACTCGCCGGTCCTGGTTCAGCTCTTCCTCGTCTTCTTCGGCTTTCCGGCTTTCTTCCATCTGAACGTCACACCGGTCCAGGCGGCTGTCGTGACGCTCTCCGCCAATACCGCCGCCTTCATCTATGTGATCGCCGTCTCGGCCATCGAGTCGGTCGGGCGCGAGCAGATCGACGCGGCGCGCGCCTTCGGCTTGAGCCGCTGGCAGATCCTGCGCCATGTGATCGCGCCTCAGGCGGCCGCCTTCTCCATCGGCCCGCTGACGGCACTCCTCGTCAACCAGCTCCAGGTGACCTCGCTCATCTCGGTCATCGGTGTCATGGATCTCGCCAAGATCGGCGCCACGCTCAATCTGCGCACGCTGAAGCCCTTCATCGTCTGGGCGGTGGTCGGCCTCCTTTATTACCTCACCGCCAAGCTCATCGCCGCTGTGGGCGCGCGTTACGAAACGCGCTTGCGCCGCTTCAGCGAATTCCGAGGCCTCTAGAATGCTGAAAGTCGAAAACGTCAAGAAAGCCTTCGGCGCCGCAACCGTTCTGGACGGCGTCAATCTCACCGTCTCGCCGGGTGAAGTGGTGTCGATCCTGGGCTCCTCGGGCTCCGGCAAGTCGACCCTCATCCGCTGCATCAACGGGCTCGAGAAGCTCAATGGCGGCCGCATCGCCATCGACGACTTCGATGTCGCAAAACCGAAGGAGCTCGCCGAGGCGCGGAAACGCTCGGCCACCGTCTTCCAGCTCTTCAACCTCTACCCGCATATGACGACGCTGCAGAATATTGCGCTGGCGCCGGTCGAGGTGCTGAAACGGCCACGCGCCGAAGTCGAGCAGGAAGCGCGGGCCCTTCTCGCCTCAGTCGGCCTCTCCGACAAGGTGGATGCCTATCCAGCGCATCTCTCCGGCGGCCAGCGCCAGCGTGTCGGCATCTGCCGGGCGCTGGCGATGAAGCCGCGTTATCTGCTGCTCGACGAGGTGACCAGCGCGCTCGATCCCGAAATGACCGCCGAAGTGCTGGCCATCCTGGCCAAGCTCGCGCGCGAAGGCACGACGATGCTCTTCGTCACCCACGAGGTCGAGTTCGCCCGCCAGATCTCCAACCGCATCGTGTTTCTCGACAAAGGCGTGCTGCTGGTCGACTTGCCGACGGAAGAGTTCTTCGCTGCCTCCGGCGGCCTCGCCCAGCCGCGCATCGCCCAATTCCTTTCCAAGATGAAGAAAGACTGACTGTCCATGTTGTTGATTGCCAATGCCGAAGCCTGGCCCGGATTTCCGACCACGGTCGATATGCTGAAGACGGGCGCCGACAGCCTGACCGCGCTGGTCAACGGCATCAGCATGGTCGAGGCCGATCCCCGCGTCCGCAGTGTCGGTTATGGCGGCTGGCCCAATATGCTGGGCGTCATGGAATGCGACGCCGGCGTCATGGACGGCAATACGCGCGAAGTGGGAACGGTCGGCGCGGTCCCCAACACCATCCAGACGGTCAGGCTCGCGCATGAGGTGATGAAACGCCTGCCGCATGTGATGCTGACCGGCGACGGTGCCCGCCGCTTCGCCAGCGAGATCGGCTTCTCGCTCGACGATGTGATGTTTCCCGACAGCAAACGCGTCTGGTGGGAACGCCTCGAGAAAGAACTGCCGCCTGAGGCGCTGGCGAAATTCCCCGACATTCCGCTCGCGCCCTTGAGCCGCACCATCACCGATCCCGAGCGGGTGCGCGACACGACGGTTTTCCTCAACGCCGATGCCGAGCATGGCATCCATGTCGCCACGTCGACCTCGGGCTGGGCCTGGAAATACCCGGGCCGCCTGGGCGACAGTCCCATTCCCGGCGCCGGCTTCTATGCCGACAGCCGGTATGGCGCGGCCGCCTGCACTCATACGGGTGAGATGACCATGCGTTGTTCGACCGCGCGCAGCATCGTGCTCGCCATGAAGCTCGGTCGCAGCTTGAGCGATGCGGTGAAGCTCGCGGTCGACGAACTCGCCGAGCTGTCCGGGGGCTTTCTCGGTGGCGTGGTGATCCACGCCGTCGATTCACGCGGCAATCATGAGGTCGCGAATTTCCAGTGTGGGGAAGAGATCCGCTACTGGCTCTGGCAGGACAACATGGCCGAGCCGGAATTGCGTGTTGCCAAGACTTTCTAGAGGAGGAGTGAAGATGAAAAGACTGATGACTGCCTTTGCCGCGTTGGCGCTCGTCGCCGGCCTGGCGAGTTCCGCCCTGGCCGGCGCCATCGACGACATCCGCTCGCGCGGCACCGTACGTATCGGTGTCTCGCTGGGTGGCGAGCCGATTGGCTTCCGCGACGCTCAGAACAACCCCGTCGGCTATGACGTCGATGTTGCCACCCGTCTTGCCGAAAAGCTCGGCGTGCCGGTCGAGTTCACCGACGTTTCGGGCGATGCTCGTATCTCGATGCTGGTGTCGGGCCAGCTCGACATCGTCGTCGCCAACACCTCGGCGACCCTCGAGCGCGCCAAGACCGTCAATTTCTCCATCCCCTATAACCGGGCCGGTCTGCGCGTCATCGTGCAGAAGGGCTCCGGCATCGCCAAGCTGGAGGACCTCGCCGGAAAGAAGATCGTGGTCGGCCGCGGCACCACCGGCGAGACCTTCATCAAGAAGGCGGTTCCGACCGCCGAGCTTGTTTATGTCGACCAGTTCGCGCCCGATGGCGTCCTGCAGCTGACGCAGAAACGTGTCGACGCGGCGATCGAGGATTCGTCCCTGCTCGACTATCTCGCCACCAAGAACCCCGAGCTGGTAACGTTGCCCGGCCTTTATTCCAACGACCCGATCGGCATCGCCGTCGCCAAGGGCGATCCCGAATTCGTGCGCTGGATCGATATGTTCGTGTCCGACTACATCCAGTCGGGCGCTTACGAGGCCAATTACAAGAAGTGGTGGGGCGAGACCGCCAACCCGCCGGCGCTCACACCGCTTTGGTAACGGCTTAACCAGCCGTTGAACGAGAAATGAATCGCGTCGGTATGGCTGTGGGCTTCTGGCCCGGCGTGAAGGCATCTGGTGTGCTGAGAAACCGCATCACGTGCCGCACATAGGCCAGCTTGTCATAGCCGATCGACGCGATCGGATAGGCATCGAAATCGAGCAGCGACAGATTGTCGAAGCCGTAGAGCCGGAAGCGCCGCGGCCGGTTGCCGGGAAAATCGGCGCGGCAGGCATCGAGAATGCCCATCGCCATGGCGTCCGAGGTGCAGAAGACCGCATCGGGACAATCGCTACCGGCAAAGCTCTTCGCCGCGTCATGGCCGCTGGAATAGGAGTAGTCGCCCTGGACGCTGTTGACGAGCTTGATGCCATGCCGCTCGAAGGCCTGGCGATAGGACGTGACACGGGCCTGTTCGACCAGCGAGGAGGCGCGGCCGGTGACGAGCCCCGCGGTCGCGACACCTTTGCCGGCCGCATCCGCCACCGCTTCGCCGATGCCTTGCGCCTCATCGGCAATGACCGCCGGCGACTGCCGGTCATGCCGGCCGTTGAGCATGACCACGAGGTCGGAACGGAACATCTGCCGGACCGTCACCGCATCGGCGAAGTCCGAAAACACCAGAGCGGCATCGACATGATAGGCAATGCCTTGGCGCAGGAATTCCTCGGCCCGATCGTTCGAGCCGACACGGATGAGGATGACCTGCTTGCCGATCGCCTGCGTCTCGGCCAGGAGAAGATCGAAGAGATCGAGATCGGAAAGATCGTGGATATGATTGACGACGACGGCGATGAGATTGACCGTCTTGGTGGTGAGGCTCTGCGCCAGGAGATTGATGCGGAAACCGAGCTCTTGCGCTGCTTTCAGCACCCGCTCGCGCTTGTCGGGCGAAACGGGGCGTTTCTCGGCCGAAAGTGCCCGCGACGCGACCGCACGGGAAACCCCCGCGAGATCGGCCACATCCTGGATCGTCGGGGTCGCCCGCTGCCTTTCACTCATTCTTCTGTTCTAATCCGCCATGGAATTCGAATCGATAGGCTAGAATGATTATCTGCTTTGATATTGGCGGTTCGGCGATCAAAGGCGCCTTCGCCGCGAACCCGACGACGCTGGTCCCGCTCGGCGACCGGCCCACGCCGCCGCATGATTTCGACGCCTTCCTGTCGGTCATTACCGACATGGTCGGCGCGGCCCCTGCCCCCGATGACGCTCCGGTCGCCATCGCCATCACCGGCGTCGTCGATCCTGATACCGGCCGCATCCAATGCGCCAACATCCCATGCGTCGACGGACGTCATCTGGCCGCCGAGATCACGGCGCGGCTCGCGCGGCCGGTGCACATCGCCAATGACGCCGACTGCTTCGCGCTCGCCGAGGCGCTGGCGGGCGCCGGGCGCGGCCATCCCATCGTCTTCGGCGCGATCCTCGGCAGCGGCGTCGGCGGCGGCCTCGTCATCGACGGCCGCATCATCACCGGTCCCGGCGGCTATGCGGGTGAATGGGGACATGGTCCCATCGCCGCGACAGAGGCAGGCTCGCCGCCCGTCGCTATTCCGCATTTCACCTGCGGCTGCGGGCTGAAAGGCTGCGTCAATACGGTGGGCGGCGCCCGCGGCACCGAGGTTCTGCACCGCCATCTCCATGGCATCGACCTGCCGAGCACCGCCATCATGGCGGCATGGCTTGCCGGCGATCCTGAAGCGGAACGCACCATCGCCTGTCAGATCGAGCTTCTCGCCGGCCCGCTCGCGGTCGCGGTCAATATCGTCGGCCCCGGCAAGGTGCCGGTGGGCGGCGGGCTTGCGCGTGAGCCGCGCTTCATCGCGAGGCTCGATCAGGAAGTGCGCCGCCGCATCATGCGCCGGCTCGACACGCCGCTCGTGGTGCCGGGCGAACTCATCACATTGAATCCCGGCCTCGTCGGCGTGGCGCTGCTGGGATTTGCGGAGCGGACATGACGAACACCCCCTTGCTCGAAGTCTGCGTCGCGGACGCCGAAAGCCTTGCCGCGGCAATCGCCGGCGGCGCCGATCGCATCGAGCTCTGCTCGGCCCTCGAGCTGGGCGGCCTCACCCCTGCTCCCGGCCTGATGCGGCTTGCCGCCCAGGCGCCGATACCGGTCTATGCCATGGTGCGCCCGAGAAGTGGCGACTTCGTCTTTTCGTCCGATGAGCTCGACGTCATGCGCGCCGATATCGATGCCATAAGCGGCGCCGGCCTGGCGGGCGCTGTCATCGGCGCCTCGCGGCGGGACGGGACGCTCGATGAGGATATGCTGCAGCACCTGCGCGATCATGCCCAGGGATTGGGCCTCACCTTGCATCGCGCCTTCGACCTCGTGCCGGATTTTGCCCCGGCGATCGAAACCGCGATCGGGCTCGGCATCGAACGCATCCTGACATCGGGCGGCGCCCGGTCGGTGCCCGAGGGCATTCCGGCCCTGCGGTCTATACACGCCATGGCGCGCGGACGCATCTCCGTCATGCCCGGCGGCGGCCTGACGGCTGAGAATGCCGGCGAGCTGCTGAAGGCCGTCCCGGTTATGGAAGTCCACAGCTCCTGCTCACTTCCACGCGCCACGCCGGATCAGCGGGCTGTCGAGTTGCATCTTGCGGAGCGCAGCCATCGGCGCACCAGCGCGGACATGGTCGCGGCCTTCAAGGGCGCATTAAGCAACCCCTCCAGCTGAATCAAAATCTCAGCCTCCGACTCTAAGCAATTATTTCGATTCACTTTTCCCTCGCAGCGCGCAGCGGCGGGGGACAACCCGCTTTGGGTGCTTGACGTCCTTTGAAAGTGGGATAACGTAGCTGGTATGACAGGTATACCAGCTGAGAACCGACCCATACGGCCCCAAAAGCTCTATGAGCAGGTCTCGGCGCGCCTCGAAGCCCGCATCATCGACAAGACCTATGACATCGGTGACCTGCTGCCGTCCGAGCGGGACCTCATGCGGGAATTCGGCGTCGGCCGCCCGGCAATCCGCGAGGCGCTCATCCATTTGCGCAATATGGGCCTGGTCGAATTGCGCTCGGGCGAACGCGCCTTGGTCATCCGCCCCACCCCGGAAGTCGTCGTCGAGGCGCTGTCGGGCGTGGCCAAGCATATGCTCTCGGCAACCGACGGGGTGCGCGACTTCCAGAACGCGCGCTTGTTCTTCGAGGTGGGTCTCGCCCGCCATGCCGCCGCCCATGCGACGGCCGAGGATATCGAGCAATTGCATGCCGCCCTCGAGATCAACCGCGCGGCGCTCGACGATTTGCCGCGCTTCGAGAAGACCGACGTCGCCTTCCACTATGTCCTGGCGGTCATCCCGCGCAACCCGATCTTCCCCGCCATTCATGCGGCCATCGCCGAATGGCTGGTGCAGCAGCGCCACATCACCCTGAACTGGCGCGGCCGCAAAGGCACCGCCGAGCAGGCCTATCAGGCCCACAAGGCCATCTATGAGGCGATCGCCGCGCGCGATCCGGACCGTGCCGAAAAGGCCATGCGCGACCACCTCGCCCATGTCGCCAATGTGTTCTGGGAAGCGATGGAGTCCGATACATGAGCGGTTATGTCATCCTGGTCGATTTCCTGCTGAAGCCGGGGAGCAAGGCCGAGTTCCGTCGCGCCATCGACGCCAATGCGAAGGCCTCGTGCCGCGCCGAGCCGGGCTGCCGCCAGTTCGATGTCGTCGAGCCCAGGGACGATCCCGACCGTATCGTTCTCTACGAGATCTATGACGACCGTGCCGCCTTCGAGGCGCATCTGAAGACACCGCATCTCGCCGCCTTCGAAGCGGCAAGCAACCACCTCGTCACCAAGAAGACCGTGATCGCCGGCGACCTCGCCTGCGAAGGATCGAAAGAATAATACTGGGAGGAATTCGATGAGTGTTTCCGGCCTCAAGGCCATGTCGAAGACCAAAGCGCCGAAATTCGGGCATTTCATCGTGGAATTCGCCACGCCCGGCATCGGCCACATCATGAAGTCGGCGGGCTGTGACTTCACTCTGTTCGATCTCGAGCATTCGGGCTTCGGCTTCGAGACGGTGAAGAGCGCGCTGCGTTATTTCGAGGCCGCCGATCTTCCCGCCATCGTGCGGGTGCCGTCGCGCGAATATCACCACATCGCCCGCGCCATGGATATGGGCGCCGAAGGCCTCATGCTGCCGATGGTCGGCAATGTCGACGAAGTGCGCCACATCGTGAATTCGATGAAATACCACCCGCAAGGCAAACGCGGCGTGGCGCTGCAGGTGGCGCATGACCGTTACCGGCCGGGCGCCGTCGCCGACAAATTCACCACCGCCAACGACCGCACCACCCTCTTCTGCCAGATCGAGACGGTGGAAGGTGTCGAAAATGCTGACGCTATGGCGGCGATCGACGGCGTCGATTGTCTCTGGGTCGGCCATTTCGACCTGTCAGTGTCACTCGGCATTCCCGGCCAGTTCGAGCACAAGGATTTCAAGCGCGCCATCGAGCGCACCATCGCCGCCACCAAGAAGCACAAGAAAGCCCTGGGCCGCCTCGTGCCCAATGTCGAGACCGGCATCGCGATCAACAAGCAGGGTTTCGACTTCGTCTGCTACTCGGGCGATGTCTGGCTGCTCCATGCCGCGATCGAGGACGGCATCAAGAAGCTGCGTGCCGGCTGCGGCAAACGGAGGTCATGATGGCGGCGCCCTTCCGCGTAGCCCTCTCCGGCGACTTCAGGAAAGCCGACGGATCACCGACCTATCCCGATTTCGACCTGGCGCTCCTGAAGAACGCGCCCAATGTCGAGATGGTATTCCTCGAGCCCGCCAATCCCTTGCGCGCCGACCAGCTCGAGGATTTCGACGCGCTCATCCTACTTGCCCATCGTTTCACCGCCGACAGTGTGCCGAAATCGGGCCGGCTCGCCGTCGTCGCGCGCTTCGGTGTCGGCTATGACACGGTCGACGTGCCGGCCTGCAGCAAGGCGGGAATAGCCCTGGTGATCACGCCCGACGGCGTGCGCCGACCGGTAGCCGTCTCGATCATCACCTTCATCCTGGCATTGACCGGCAAGCTCCTGATCAAGGACGGGCTCACGCGCGAAGCCGCGGCGGGCTTCGCCAAACGCTCGGATCATATGGGTGTCGGCCTGGTTGGCCGCACGCTGGGCTCGATCGGCATCGGCAATATCGGCGCCGAGATGTTCCGCATGGCGAAGCCTTTCGACATGAAGTTCATCGCCCATGATCCCTTTGCCGACAAGAAGATGGCGGCCGAGTTGGGCATCGAGCTCGTCTCGCTCGAGGATGTGTTCTGCCGCTCCGACGTCGTGTCGGTGAGCTGTCCGTTGAGCGCCGAGACACATCACCTGGTCAATGCCGAACGCCTCGCTTTGATGAAACCCACAGCGTATTTCATCAACACCGCGCGTGGCCCCATCGTCGACCAGGAGGCACTGACCAAAGCGCTCCAGGAGCGCCGCATCGCCGGCGCCGGCCTCGACGTGCTGGAGCAGGAGCCGCCAGATCCCGACGATCCGATCCTCAAGCTCGATAACGTCATCCTGGCGCCGCATGCTTTGTGCTGGACCGACCAGTGCTTCGCCGGCAACGGCGCCGCCGATGTGAAGGCCGTGCTCGAAGTCCAGCATGGCCGCGAGCCGCGCGGCATCGTCAACAAGGATGTGCTGAAGCACCCCGACTGGCAAAGGCGCCTTTCCGCTTTCGCCAGCAGGTTCGGAGGCCAATGACAAGAAGAGTCGTTTCCAAGAACTGACTCCGGCCGACAGAAGCCGGTGACTGTCACGTGCAGACTGACAAACAACTGGGAGGAATGACGACCATGAATGACCGTGAGAAGCGTGATTTCCAAGCCGGTCTCAATGCCGAGATCGACGCCTGGCTCAAGGGCGAGAACACCCGCCGCAGCTTCATCAAGAAATTCGGCCTGATGACCGGCCTTCTCGCCACATCCGGCGGGATATTGAGCCCCTGGGCCGAGAATGCCCTGGCGCAGGCCGCCGTCGATCTGGCCGACCCGGCATCGCCACTCGGCAAGGCGCAGGCCGCGGCGATGAAGGCCTCGACCGAGGGACCGGCCGACGGCTCGGCCTATCGCGCCGCGCAGGCCGCCAAGCAGTTTACCGGCGCCACCCTCAACATGACCTATGAAGCGGGTCTGCAGGCGCTCGATCCGCGCAATTTCTCAGGCCCCGTCTGGGAGCAGCTCACCGGCATCAAGTCGAATGTCGTCGAGCTGTCTAATCCTGACCAGTATTCGAAGGCCGTCGCCGAGCATATCGCCGGCTCCGGCGCCTACGACGTGCTCGACATCTCGCCCGCCTGGACGCCGTCACTGGCCGATGGCGGCGTGATCGCGCCGCTCGACGATTACATCGCCAAATACATGAACCAGGCGGATCTCGACGACGTGCATCCGCTCTACAAGGCGCTGCCCACCTATAAGGGCAAGATCTGGGGCTTCTTCGATGATGGCGACATGTTCGCGCTTTATTATCGCAAGGACATCTTCGAGGACGCGAAGCTGAAGGAGGCCTATCAGGCCAAATTCTCGAAGGCGCTCGAGCCGCCCAAGACCTGGGAGGACTATGCGCAAGTCGCCCAGTTCATCACCGACAATCTGGCGCCCAATGTCTATGGCGCCGGCCATTTCCGCAAAGCCGGCAGCCCCGGCAACCAGTTCGACTTCCTGCAGCAATACCGCGCCAATGGAGGCATCCTGTTCAGCGACGACATGAAGGCCGGCCTCAATTCCGATGCCGGCATGAAGACGCTGACCAACATGCTGGCGGCGAATGCGGCCTCGATCCCGGGCAATAACGAGCTCGATGCCGTCTCGCTATGGGCGGCGTTCCTGCAGGGCAAAGTGGCGATGATCTATTCATGGCCGCCGACCGGGCGCATGGCGGCGAACTATTCGCAAAGCGCCAAGGCGATCAACTTCATCCCGCAGTCCTCGATCGCGGGCAAGGTCGGTTATGCCGTGGTGCCGGGCAATCCCGAGCATGCGACGGGTTACAACAAGGCGCTGTCGGCCGACTCGAAGAATGCCGAGGCCGCTTATCTCTTCATGCAGTGGGTGACCTCGCCGCCGGTGTCGCTCGCCCGCGTGATGCTGCCTTATGCGCTGCGCGACCCCTACCGCCTGTCGCATTTCAAGTCGGATCTCTATGGCGAGCTGTTCCCGAGCGCCAAGGAATATCTGATCAACCTCAACAACTCCGCCAATGTCGGCCTGCTCGACATCATCATGCCGGGTGCCCAGGATTATTTCCTGAGCCTCGACCGCATGTGCACATCGGTCTGGGCCGGCACCGATCCCAAAGCGGCGCTTGAAACCGCAGCCGCCGAATGGGACCAGACGACCGACCGCCTCGGTGTCGACCAGCAGAAAGCCTTCTACACCGAGTTCAAGAAGCTGCCTGGTGCTTCGGCCGACAATACGGTCGAGAAACTGGGGCTCGCGGTGAAGCTCTGACGGTAAATCCCTCTTCCCCCACCGGGGGAGAGGGCTAGGGTGAGGGGGAACCAGTGGAAGAGTTGACTTCAAATGCGAAGAAACTTCACCGTCAGTTCCCCCTCACCCTCCCAATGCTACGCATTGGGTCCCTCCCTCTCCCCCGGTGGGGGCGAGGGTAACGCCTAGGGTGTTTCCGATGTCCGCTCCCGCCACCCGCTTCGACGCGCTCTCCGAATGGAGCGACCGGCATTTCAAATGGCTGCTGGTCGCGCCGGCCGTGCTCCTCATCCTGGCGCTGTCGGTCTATCCCCTGCTCTTCTCGGTCTGGGTGCTGTTCGTCAATTACGACTTCACCGTCCCCGGTCATGGCTTCGTCGGCCTGCGCAACTTTACCCGCGTACTTGCCGATCCGGTGGCGCGCTGGTCGCTGTGGGTGACGATCCTGCTTTCTACCATCAATGTGACCATCGAATTTCTGCTCGGCCTCGCGCTGGCGCTGGCCATGGTCAAGAGCTTCCGCGGCCGCGGCCTCATCATGTCGCTGCTGATCATTCCACTCTTCATCAGCCCGGTGATCGTCGGCCAGGCCTGGGCTCTGCTGCTGCAGCGGCCTTTCGGTCCGACCAATTACGTGCTGAGCCAAATTCTTGGATTTGAGGTGACCATCGGCTGGCTGACCCAGGCGCCGTGGAACTTCATCGCCCTTGTCCTTGCCGATGTCTGGCAGTGGACACCTTTCATGTTCGTGATCCTGCTCGCCGGCCTCACCGCCATTCCGCCCAATCTCTATGAGGCGGCCGAGCTCGACGGTGTCGATGGCTGGCGCGCTTTCTGGTGGATCACCTTGCCGCAGCTCGGCCCGATGATCATGCTCGCCATCACCTTCCGCATCCTCGATGCGGTGCGCCTGTTCGACACGATCTTCGTGATGACCGGCGGTGGTCCCGGCACCAACACCTATTCGAGCTCATTCTATCTCTACACGCTGGGCTTCACCCAGTTCCACCTCTCGGAAGCGACCGCCGGCGCCTGGATGTTCCTCGTCATCACCGCCATCCTGATCACCTTCCTGGTGCGGCGCCTGCTCAAGGCGGAACCGACATGAGCCTCATCACCCGCGCCAATATCGCCCGCACGCTGCTCCTGGGGTTTTTCCTGCTCTTCACCTTCGTGCCGCTCTATTGGATGTTCATCACCTCGATCAAACCGAGCGATGACTATCTGGCGGTGCCGCCCGTCTGGTTCCCGGCCGAGCCGACGATGCTGCATTATACGGCGGCCCTCTTCGCTTATCGCGGCCTCGACGGCCTCATCAACAGCGTGATTATCTCAGCCGCCGCGACGCTGCTTTCGACGGTGCTCGGCACGCTGATGGCCTACAGCCTCGCCCGCTTCAATACCGGCGGTCAGCATCTCTCCTTTTGGGTCCTGTCGCAGCGCTTCCTGCCGCCCATCGCCATCGTGCTGCCGATATTCCTGATCTATCGCGCGGTCGGCCTGCATGACACGCATTTCGGCCTGATCATTGCTTATACGGTCTTCACCTTGCCGGTGACCGTGTGGATGATGTTCGCCTATTTCCGCCAGATGCCGAAATCGCTCGAGGAAGCTGCCCTCGTCGATGGCTGCACGCGCTGGCAGTCCCTGTGGCGGGTCGCGATTCCGCTCGCAATGCCCGGCATCGTCGCCGCCGCCGTCTTCGCCTTTATCGCCTGCTGGACAGAATTTTTCTTCGCGCTGATCCTGACCAGCCAGACCGCTTTCACTCTGCCGACCGTGTTCCGCGCCTTTCTCGGCTTCCAGGGCGCCCAGTATGGCGAGGCGAGCGCCCTCGCGATGGTCTCGCTGGTGCCATCCATCATTCTCGGCATTCTCGTCCAGCGCCACCTGGTGCGCGGGCTGACCCTTGGCGCCGTGCGCGGCTAGAAAGGAACGACATGGCTCACGTCACCATCAAGGGTCTGCACAAGCATTTCGGGGCGGTGCATGTCGTGAAGGGCATCGACCTCGCCATCGCCGACGGTGAGTTCACCGTCCTGGTCGGCCCCTCCGGCTGCGGCAAATCCACATTGCTGCGCACCGTAGCGGGGCTCGAGCAGGCGAGCGAAGGCACGATCGAGATCGGCGGCAAGGTGGTGAACGACACACGTCCGCGCGACCGCGACGTCGCCATGGTCTTCCAGGATTATGCGCTTTATCCCCACATGACCGTCGCCCAGAATATCGGCTTTGGCCTGCGCGCCCGCAATTTCCCCAGGCCGGAGATCGAGACCCGGGTCAAGCGTGCCGCGAAGATGCTGAATATCGACCAGCTTCTCGACCGCCTGCCACGCCAGCTGTCGGGCGGCCAGCGCCAGCGTGTCGCCATCGGCCGCGCCATCGTGCGCAACCCGCAGATCTTCCTTTTCGACGAGCCCCTCTCGAACCTCGATGCGCAACTGCGCGACGAGATGCGCAGCGAGATCAAGCGCCTGCACCAGGAGCTCGGCGCCACCATGATCTATGTGACGCATGACCAGATCGAGGCGATGACGCTCGCCGACCGGATCGTGCTCATGAATGCCGGCCAGATCGAGCAGTCGGGTACGCCGCTCGAGCTTTACGAGAAGCCCAGGACGCGGTTCGTCGCGGGTTTCCTGGGCTCGCCCAAGATCAACTTCATCAAGGCCAGGCTGGAGAACGCCGGCATAGTCTTCGCCGACGGTCAGACACTTAAACTCCCGGCGGTGGATGCGCAGCGTTACGCCGCCCATGCCGGCAAGCCGGTCATATTCGGGATCAGGCCGCAGCATATCGATCGCGCGCCGATGACCGGATCCCCCCATATCAAAAGCACCGTCGATCTCGTTCAGCCAACGGGTGCCCGCACCTATGTGACCTTCACGATCGGCGGCGAACCGGTCATGGCCGAGCTCGACGCCCATGATGCCGGCAAGCCCGGCGATGAAATAGCCATTGCCCTGGACCTCGCTCATTTCCTATTGATTGCCCCCGAAAACGGGAACGTCCTGGGGAGATAATCATGACCGACAAGCAGCCATCACGCGCCGTGCGGCTGTTCGGCACCGACGAAGCGGTCGAGCCGCCACGCATCGTGACGGCGGGCGCCCTCAGCGTCGAATTCGAGACCGGCAATCTGCGGTATATCCGCTATGGCGGCATCGAAATGATCCGCGCCATCTCCTTCATCGTCCGTGACAGGAATTGGGCGACCTACACGCCGCTCCTCTCCAACCTGCTGGTCGAGGAGAACGGCGACAGCTTCGCCATCAGCTATGACGCCGAGACGAAGGACGAGGACCAGTCCTTCCGCTACTCGGCCAGGATCACCGGTGCCGCCGATGGCAGCATCGATTTCATGGCCGAGGGCAAGGCGGCGACCGACTTCGTCACCAACCGCACCGGCTTCGTCGTGCTGCACCCGATCGCCGGCGTCGCGGGGAGGCCCGCCTGGGTCGAGACGGCGGACGGCAAGAAGGTCGACACGAGCTTCCCCGATCTCATCTCGCCGGCCCAGCCGATCATGAATATGCGCGCCATCACGCATGAATTTGCACCGGGCGCCCGCGTCGTCTGCCGCATGGAAGGCGATGTCTATGAAATGGAGGACCAGCGCAACTGGATGGATGCCTCCTACAAGACCTATGTGCGCCCGCTGGCGAAGCCCTGGCCCTATGAGCTGAAGAAGGGCGAGAAGCTCAAGCAGAAAGTATCGCTGCGCCTCGACGGCGAAGCGCCTGAGGCCAATGCCAAGGCAAAGCCCGTCACCATACGGGTGGGCAAGTGGCTGGGCGCCGTCCCGCCGCTGGGTGTCGGCCTCGCGCCGGAAGATGCCGCCTCGGCCGCCAAGGCGGTGACGCTTCTGGGCCAGATAAAGCCGGTGTATGTCATTTGCCACTACGATACGCGCCTCGGCCACGATCAGAAGTCGCTGAGCGCGATGCTCAAGGTTGCGAAGGCGCTCAAGGCGGATGCCTGGCTCGAAGCCGTCGTCACCAAGGTCGAAGGCTTTGAGAAGGAGATCGCCGGCCTCGCCAAACAGGTCTCGCGGCTCAAGCCGCCCTTCAAAGCTGTATTCCTGTCGTCCGCTTCAGACATGAAGAGCACGCAGCCGACAGGCCCCTGGCCACCCTGCCCGCCGCTGGCGGACATCTACCGGCTCGCCCGCCGCCTGTTTCCCCGTAGCCGTATCGGTGGCGGCATGATGAGCTATTTCACCGAGATCAATCGCAAGCGCCCGCCCGCCGGACAGGCCGATTTCATCTCCTTCACCAACTCCGCCCTCGTTCATGCGAGCGACGACCGTTCGGTGACTGAGGGACTAGAGGCGCTGCCGGCGATGGCCAAGAGTGTCCGGGCCCTCAGCGGCGGCAAGCCTTTCGCGGTGGGTCCCAGCGCCATCGGCATGCGCTTCAATCCTTATGGCGCAGCGCCACAGGCCAATCCCAATGATGTGCGCCAGGCGATGAACCGCAATGATCCGCGCCAGCGCGGCCTGATCGGCGCCGCCTGGGCCTTGGCTTATTTCGCCCATTTCGCGCGGGGCGGCGCCAGCGCCATTGCGCTTGGCGGGCTGACCGGTCCGTTTGGCGCACTCTACAGCAAGAGCGCATGGCCGCAGGCCTGGTACGACACGAGCAAGGGCCTCTATCCCGTCTTCCACGTCCTGCGCGGGCTGGCGCGGCTTGCCGGCAATGATCTTCTCGGCCTCGAGATCAGCCGGCCGCGCGACGTTCAGGCTTTGGCGGCACGGCGCCCGGATGGCAAAACCGAATTATGGCTCGCCAATCTCACCGGTGAGACCGTCACCGTCGATATCGGCGCCATGTTCAAGGGTGGGCGCAAGATGGTCCTGGATGAGCACCGCTTCATCCAGGCGGCGGACAAGGTAGAATTCCTGGACAGAAGCAGGGGCAAGGTGGAAACGTCGCGGCTTACGCTCGACGCCTATGCCACCTGCCGGGTCATTTCGCCCTAGCTTGAAGTTTGCGACCAGCGTGACTCGCGCGGCGACTCGCCGAAGCGCTCGCGATAACGCGTCGAGAAATGCGACTGGCTGGCGAAGCCGCACAGGAAGGCGATCTGCTGCAGGCTGTTGCCGGTGCGATAGGCGGTGAGGATCTGCCGGCGTGCTTCCTGAAGGCGAAGCTCCATCAGCTCATGGCCGAAGGTCGTGCCATGCATCTTGAACAGCTTGAACAGATAGCGCAACGAGATGCGATGCGCCTGGGCGACCTTGGCCGGCGAGAGCTCGCCGTCGCCCAGATGCTCCTTCATATAGGCGCTCAGGCGCTTGAACATCACATGGGCAAGTGACCGGTCCTCGAATTCCTGCTGTCCCGCCTGCTGCGCCGTTTCCAGCATCAGGCAGAGCATGTCGAGAAGCGGCTCCGACAGACGGTCCGCCGCCTCGGGCGACCAGGGCATGTCCGGCCGCATCAGGCGCGTCGCCATTTGCCCGATCGTGGCGGAGAGCGTCGCATTGGCGATGTTTTCGCGCGCACAGAGCGTGTCGATCGACGGCAAGCGTCCGCGCAGGATGGCGCACGGAATCTTGAGGGTCAGGTTCTCGAAATCATCCGAGCACGCCGCTTCATAATATTCCGACGAATTGAGCAGCGCGACGCCGCCCGGATCGATGAAACCCGAGCGTCCGCGCTGATCGAAATAGAGCTGGCGCTTGAGTGGAAAGATGAAGACGAAATTCTCGGCACCATCTTCCTTGGCCGCCTCCGCATAGCGGAAGACGCGCTGCTGGCTCGACTTGAAGCTCGATAGGCCGATGGGCCCGAGCACCGCCTCATGCAGCTCGCCCTGCACCTCGCCATCGATGCGCGGTTTCACGTCGACGCAATAATAGACCTGGTTCATGAAATCCCGCCAAGCGGCGAGCCGGGCGGCAGCCGGGACTTCCTCGGTGGAAAAGGCACGCAAGCCAAGCTTCATAGGAAAGCCCTCACCTCCCATGACCCACATCCGGGCTCGATAGTGACGGACAGGTGGGGGCGAGTCCAGAGGCAGGCTCAGGGCTTCCCACCAAAGTCGCCTGCGGGTTGGACGTCGTGCCCAGTACCTTCAGGTGAAAATGACTGTGCACTGGCGCGAAAGACGGGTCCGGTGAAGCTTCCTATAGTTGGAGCGCAGTCTGGGCCTGAGCCCATCCCTGCCGAGATGCGTGAACGCATCCGTCAACGATATTTGGAGGGAGAGCCCGGATGATCCGTCACATCAATCGCCGTCATATCGTCGGTGGTATCGCCGCCGGCGCCGTCGCGATGCCTTTCGTATCGAGGCGCCCGGCGCTGGCCGCCGATCCCATTCTGATCGGCCTGCCGACAGCGCAGACCGCCCAGGCCGGTGTCGCCGACCATCAGGACTATCTCAATGGCGCCACCCTCGCGATGGAAGAGATCAATGCCGCGGGCGGTGTGCTCGGCCGCGAGATCCAGTTCGTGGTGGTCGATGTCGATCCGCTCTCGCCCGAAAGCTGCCAGATCGCCATCAGCAAGCTCGTCGATGCCAAGGTGCATGCGATCGGCTGCGCCTTCACGCTGGTGCCCATCCCCACCGCAGACGCGTCCTCGAAATACAAATGCCCCTTCCTGTGGGGCGTCACACAGCGCAACTATACCGAGGAAGTCGCGAAAGACCCGGAGAAATACGGCCATTGCTTCCAGACCGATCCCTCGGAAGTCCATTACGGCTACACCTTCCCGACCTTCCTGAAAGACATGCGCGATGCCGGCGTGTGGAAGCCGCTCAACAATGGCGTCCATATCGTGCAGGAGCAGATCGCCTATAACCAGACGATCTCCAAGGCGCTGCAGGAGGCCCTGCCCAAGAGCGAGTTCACCCTCGCCAAGATCACCGACATTCAATACCCCGTGCAGGATTGGGGCCCGGTCATTCAGGACATCAAGGCGACCGGCGCCGGCGCCGTCATGATCGACCACTGGGTCGCCGCCGAATATGCCGCTTTCGTCAAGCAGTATCAGGCCGATCCGCTCAAAGGCGCCCTCGTCTATCTGCAATATGGCCCCTCGCAGCCGGAATTCCTGGAGCTCTCGGGGCCTGCAGCCGAAGGCTTCGTGTGGAGCACCGTGCTCGGCGTCTATGCCGATGAAAAGGGCAAGGCCTTTCGCGAGAAATATCAGAAGCGTTTCCCAGGCATCATGGGCCTTTGCTACACCGGCAACTCCTATGACACGGTCTATTTCCTGAAAGCCGCCTGGGAAGCGGTCGGCGATCCGTCGAAATTCAAGGAAGTCTGCGACTGGATCCGCGTCAATTCCTATCGCGGCGTCTGCGGTTTCATGGACATGAACAACAAATACCAGGAATGCGCGCATTTCCCGGACAATGGTTATGACGTCACCGCGACCGAGCTGGAAAAGGGCATGGGCCAGCTGTTCTTCCAGGTCCAGGACGTGCAGCACAAGATCATCTATCCCGATGCGCTGAAGGAAGTGGCTCTCAGGCCCGCGCCCTGGTGGTCATGACGAAGACTCAAGTGAGCGCGTCGCAACCGCTCTTCGCCTGCTCGGATATCAGCCTCGACCTTGGCGGCCGTGAGATCCTGCGAAAGATCTCACTCGCCGTCGGGCCGGGCGAGGTGCTGGGCATCATCGGGCCGAATGGCGCCGGCAAGACGAGCCTCTTCGAGGTCCTGTCGGGACGCATCGCGCCCAAATCCGGCACCGTGACCTTCAGGGGCAAGGATGTCACGCGTTTGCGCCTGCATGAGCGCGCCAGGCTCGGCATCGGCCGCACCTATCAGACGCCGGTGGTTCCGGAAGACCTGACCGTCGGCGAGGTGCTGAAGGCGGCACGCCAGGCCTACAGGCCCTATCTCACCGGCGACCACGCCGAATGGGGCGCCGAGCTGGTGCGTTTCAAGATCGACAGCCACAAGCCTGCCTCGCGCCTCGACACGCTCGACCGGCGCAAATTGCTGCTGACCTGCCTTCTGATGCGCCACCCGCCCCTCATCCTGATGGATGAGCCGGCGGCCGGCCTCATCAATTCCGAGGTCGACGAGTTCGACGACCTGATCCGCATCCTGTCCAAGGAGATGAATGTCGCGATCATCATTGTCGAGCATCGCATCGAACTTCTGGCGACCATCGCCGACCGCGTGATGGTCATGGATGCCGGCGAGACGATCTCGGAAGGTGCGCTCGATATCGTGCTGAACGACCCGCGCGTCCATGCCGCCTATTTCGAGAATGTAGTCGAAGGCAGCCTCGACGAGGAGGCCGCTTAAGATGGACCATGCCGTGCCGCAGAAGAAGGAAGTACTGAACGTCAAAGGCCTGTCGGCCGGCTATGGGCCGATGCGCGTCATCCACGACCTCGATCTCATCGTCTATTCGGGCGAGCGGGTCGGCCTTGTCGGCCTCAACGGACATGGCAAGTCGAGCTTGTTCTTGGGCATCGCCGGCCTCACCGGCTGGCAGCGCGGCTCGATCAAGCTCAATGGCGTCGAGGTCGGCCGCACCAGAAGCCAGGGGCCCGGCCGCTACACCCATCAGGTCGTCCGCCAGGGCCTGGCGCTGATCCCGCAGGGTGATGAGATCTTCACCGGCCTCACCGTCGAGGAGCATCTCGACAGCGGCGCCTTCACCCCGCGCGCCTGGCGCGAGCGGGCCGAGCGCAAGGAA
Source organism: Taklimakanibacter albus (assembly GCF_016595235.1). Lineage (GTDB taxonomy): Bacteria > Pseudomonadota > Alphaproteobacteria > Rhizobiales > Aestuariivirgaceae > Taklimakanibacter > Taklimakanibacter albus. The sequence goes on from NZ_JAENHL010000007.1 coordinate 167,562, forward strand.
CACGTGCTCAAGATCTTCCCGCCGCTCCGCAAGCTCATGAAGACGGCGGTCGGCCGCCTCTCGGGTGGCGAGCGCCGCATGGTGTCGATCGGCCGCGGCCTGATGGCGGAAGCCTCGCTCTTCCTGGTCGACGAGCCTTCGCTGGGCCTCGCACCCAAGATCGGCAAAGGCGTCCTCGACGCGCTGATGAGCGTCGAGCTCGGCCAGTCGGCCATGATCATCGCCGAGCAGAATGTCGCTCTGCTCGAAGGCCGCGTCGACCGGGTCATCGGCATGCATGTCGGCAAATTGAAGGGCGAGGCTTCGGCTTCTCTCACGTTTCAGACCAGGCGGGAGCATTAGCGCATGATCCGGAAAAGTGGATACCGGTTTTCCGGCAGGATCATGCGCATTGGAGAGATGATATGAACTGGAGCTTCGTCATCGCCAATGCGATCACGCTCGCCTGCATCTACGGCACGCTCGCCATCGGCATTTCGATCACCTGGTCGAGCCTCGGCCTCATCAACATGGCCTATGGCTTCATCTTCGCTTTGTCGGGTTATGGCGCCTGGCTCGCGGCGCAATATATCTCCGCCAACGGCTTCGTCGTCATGGGCGCCGGCATCTTGACCGGCGCTATAGGCGGCATGCTGGTCTGCGCCCTCGCTTTCATCCCCATCCACGACAAGCCCAATTTCACCGTGCGCGGCATGATCGCCACGCTCGCCGTGAGCCTGGTCGGCAACCAGGCGCTGCTGTGGTATTTCGGCCCACGCGCCAAGAGCCTGCCGCCGCTCTTCGGCTCCTCGCAGACGTCGATCTTCGGCGTGGTGATGACCGCCGACAAGATCGGGGCGGTGGTTTCCTCCGTGGTGCTGCTCTCGGCGGTTCTGCTGTGGATGCGCTCGAGCCGGCGCGGCCTCGAGATCCGCGCCATGATGATGAACCCGCATGCCGCCGCGATCGTCGGTATCGGGGTCAGGCGCACCGGCTTCTATGTGATGGCATTGACCGGCGGCCTTGCCGGCCTCGCCTCGGTGCTGCTCTCGCAGACCTATTATGTCGGTCCCTTCAGTGGCATCACGCCGATGGTCAAAGGCCTGAGCGTGGCGCTCTGCGGCGGGCTCGGCAGCGTCTTCGGCGCGGTGATCGCCGCAGCCTTGCTCGGCATCAACGAAGCCATGACGTCCGTCGTTTTCGGCGGTCAATATGTGCTCATCACCCAGTTCGCGCTGATCATCCTGATCCTGCTGATCCGGCCGCGCGGCATTGCCGGCATCCTCGACAAGGCGCGCGAGGCCTGATCCATGACCACCACCTGGAAAAATCCGGTCTCCGCCTTCGATCCGGAAAAGCCGGTCGAGGAAGTCGTCACCAACGACTATCTCTCGCCGCAGTCGCAATGGGACGCGACCCGCTCCTATAACGTGCCGACCCCTCCGGTCGGGCGCCTGCGCTACTATCACAAATGGGCCGGCCACGGCGACAAGCTCTGGCATCGCCTGCGCTACTGGCCGACGCGCCGCCGCGTGCTCGATATCTCGGGCGGCTACAATTCCAAGACCTTGCGGCGCCAGAAGACGATCGAGGACAAACGCCCGATCTGGTGGATCTTGAGCCTCCTGGCGCTGGCGATCGCCCCCTTTTTCATTCCCGAGAACCAGCAGAATGCGCTGCTGACCGCCGGCGCCGTCTTCGGCATCTATGCCGCCATCAATCTGTGCTGGATGCTGATCATCGGCACCGCCGGCATCTATTCCCTGGCGACCTATGCGGTGGTGGGGGCCGCCGCCTATGGCTCGGCCTATCTCTCGATCCATATGGGCCTGCCCTGGTGGGCCATGCCCCTGGTCGGCAGTGTCATCGGCCTCGTCTTCGGCGTCATCATCGCCATTCCGGCGACAAGGCTCGAGGGCTTCTACTACGCCCTGCTCACGCTCGGCCTGGTCGAGCTCTGCCGCGTCTATGTCATCCAGTCGCGCGAATTCGGCTCGGCGACGGGCGGCCTCTACGGCGCCGACAGCTACATCCCGCAGGACTGGCCGCAGCATGCCCAGCTTCTGCTCGGCTATTATGCGGGCCTCGTTTTGATGATCCTGGGACTGTTCCTGTTCCGCTTCGTCAATGGCAAGCGGCTCGGCCGCGTGCTGCGCATGGCGCCGGAAAAACGCGAGGCCTTCGCCGAGGCGACCGGCGTCAATTACCGCGCCGCCCGCATTCAGGTGTTCCTCATCTCGTCATTGGCGCTGGGTTTCATCGGCGGCTTCTATTCGGCGCATTTCCGCGGCGCGGCGCCCAGCCTTTTCTCTTTCGATACGATGCTGCTGTCGCTCGCCATGCTGGTCATCGGTGGCCTGGGCCGCGCCGAAGGCGCCGTGCTCGGCACCCTCATCGTCGTCTTCATCGACCGCGTGCTGGTCGATTGGGGGCCGATGCGTTTCGTCCTGATCGGCACCCTCATGCTGCTGGTGGTGCTGTTCCTGCGCGGCGGCCTGTTCGGCATCAAGGAACAGTTCCGCGCCTGGCGCGACAAGAAGAAGAGCGAGAACCGTTCGTCACGGGCGGAGAAAGGTGGAGAGATGTTACCCGAGGAAGCGACCGAGACCGAAAACAAGGACATCATCTATTTCCGCCGCTTCGACAAGATGCAGCGCGATTTTCTCAAGAAGCTCATCACGCCCGAAATCATCGAGGAGCATCGCAAGCGGCCGCTCGGCCAGCACAGCGAAGCGCTCGAGCGCGTGCTCACCTATTTCCGCCGTCAGCCGCAGAACGACAAATATGCGATCACGGTGATCGAGCCCTTCAAGTCCTATCGCCTCGTGGCGCTGTCGGGCACGCGCGGCGTGGCCCCGCGCCTCGTCGAGGACAAGATCTATGGCAGTCCCGACGAGGCCTATCACGCTCTGTTCCTGCGCCGCGTGCAGGACCTGCTGGAAGCCTGAATTTTCTACGATTGTTGACCGGAGTCGTTCTTCATGGCGCAAATCAAAGTCTTTGGTTACACGGACAAGATCTCCGTGAAGCCCGGTGACGAGCTCACCTTCCATATCCATGCTGACGGCACCGACAAAGCCATGGCGCAACTGGTCCGGCTCATCCATGGCGACGAGCATCCGAGCGGCCCGGGCTTCATCGAGGAGGAGATCGCCTCGCCGCTCAACGGCGAATGGAAGGTCCGCAAGCAATATACCCAGGTCGGCTCGTTCCTCACCGTGGACGACCCTGGTCAAAGGCTGGGCCAGGACGGCGACTTCACCCTCTGCGCCTTCATCTACCCCACCCTTCACGGCAATGGCGTGCGCCAGGCTCTGCTCGGCCGCTGGGACATCTACAAGAACGAAGGCTTCGCGCTGTGGATCAACCAGAAGGGCTTTCTCGAATTCGGCGTCGGCGATGGCGAGGAAGTCGACTATCTCGCGGCCGAGGCGCCGCTCATCCGGAACATGTGGTATTTCGTGGCGGCGAGCTATGACCGTAAGAGCGGCAAGGCCACGCTCTATCAGGAATGCGTGGCGACCCGGTACAACAGCCTCCTCAGCAAGGTGGTGCCTTACGACTACCGCTCGCATGTGCGCGAGACTTTCCGCTTCAAGCCGAAGAACCCGAAGGACCTGCCCTTTCTCATCGCCGGGGCGCGTGACTGGCATGAGGTCAGAGGCTCGTTCGTCGCCCAGAATTTCAACGGCAAGATCGACCGGCATGGCATGTTCGACCGGGTTCTCACGCGCGAGGAGCTGGACGGTATTCGCGACACCGGCAAGCCGCCGCAATCCGGCATCATCGCTTATTGGGACACGACCGCCGGCTATACCGACTATGGCATTGGCGATGAGGTCCGCGACATCGGGCCCCATGGCCTGCATTCCAAAGGCTACAATCGCCCGGTCCGCGCCCAGACCGGCTTCAACTGGAACGGCCGCAATGATTCATTCCGCCTGGCACCCCAGGAATATGGCGGCGTCGAGTTCCACAATGATGCGGTGATCGACTGCAAATGGGAACCGACCAAGAGCTGGACGGTGCCGGAGCTCAAGAGTGGCGCCTATGCGATGCGGCTGCGCGCCGGCGACGGCAAAGGGCTCGGGGAGGAATATGTCGTCTTCTTCGTGCGCGCCAAGACGCCTAAGGCCCGCATCGCCTTCCTGGTGCCGACCGCCAGCTATCTGGCTTACGCCAATGAGCATTTGAGCTTCGATGCCCAGATGGTGCAGCCGATCAGCGGCCAGCCGCCGATCGTGTCGGAGATCGACATCGAGCTCTATCAGACCAAGGATTTCGGCCTCTCCACCTATGACCATCACGCCGACGACGCCGGCGTCTGCTACTCCTCCTATCGCCGTCCCATTTTGAATATGCGCCCGCGCAGCCGCCTCTCCTCGATGGGCATCACCTGGCAGTTCCCGGCCGACCTCTCGATCATCGGCTGGCTCGAGCATCTGAACTATGACTATGAGGTGCTGACCGACGAGGACCTGCATGTCGAGGGGCTGGCGGCGCTCAAGCCCTATAATCTCGTCATCAACGGCTCGCATCCCGAATATTATTCTGAGGAGATGCTCGACGCGACCGAGGACTATATCGCCGAGGGCGGCCGGCTCATTTATATGGGCGGCAACGGCTATTACTGGAATATCGGCTTCCGGCCCGAGGAACCCTGGTGCATGGAGGTGCGCAAGCTCGATTCCGGCATGCGTGCCTGGAACGCGCGGCCCGGCGAGCATTATCTGGCGACCAACGGCCAGCGCAGCGGCCTGTGGAAGAATCTGGGCCGGCCGCCGCAGAAGCTCACCGGCGTCGGCTTCATCTCGCAAGGCTTTGAGTCGGCGAGGCCCTATCGCCGCATGCCGGACAGCTACCACCGCCGTGCGTCCTGGATGTTCGAAGGGATCGAGGGTGAGATCATCGGCGATTTCGGCCTCGCCCATGAAGGGGCGGCCGGCATCGAGATCGACCGCTACGATCTGAGTCTCGGCACCCCGCCCCATACGCTGATCGTCGCGGCATCGGGCGGCCACAGCGACAATTACATGCTGGTCTGTGAGGAGATCCTCTATGCCTATCCGGGCATGACCGGCACGCACGACTACCGCATCCGCGCCGACATCACCTATTTCACCGCTCCCCATGACGGCGCCGTCGTGTCGACCGGTTCGATCGCTTTCGGTCAGTCGCTGCCCTTCAACAACTTCGACAACAACGTCTCGAAGCTCTTGAAGAACATCGTTGACGCCTTCGCCAAGAAGGGCAAATTGCCGGGCTGGGCCTGGACGGCTGAGGAAAAGCAATGGCGCTGATGGCGCATGGGTCCGTCGGCTGAAGCAAATCGTCAGTCGACAGAGCTAATATGCTCAATTTATTCAATTTTCGCGGACTTGTGGCTTCCATGAACGGGCCGCACGGCGGTCTACCGGAGCACCTCGAATGCCGGGGGCCGGAGACGATGCGAGAGTGAATATCCCACCAGCCACTGACAGTCGATGCTGCAAACACAGCTTCACCGTCCGCCCAAGCGGTGCGGAAATCGCAATCCAGGTGGCGAACACAATTCTCTGCAACCGGTAGAATTGGGATGGCAACCGGGTCGCAGACGCCAAATAGATTCTTTTATGGTTGACAACCTTGCTCAAGGACGGGCTCCAGGCAATTGCCTAAGGGGAATTTTCCCTTTAAAATCATAACCCATGGTCAATTTTTAATTATCCAACTCGGTCGAATTTTAACAATATTTTAGTAGCATTCCCAACTGCCCTAGCGTAGCCTTTAAGTGGGATGGCACGTAGGCGTACACTTTCTTTGAGTACCGGTTCTGCCGGAGGTTTGGCGAAGGCTCGTTGGAGCACTCTGACCAAGCAGAACGGATTTCTCGCGAAAATCGACAGCTCGACGAGCTCGATGGCTTTGCCAAGGGATGCCGGCGCATCTTTGGCGGCATGGTGGTTGCAACGCGCCCCTGGCCAACATTGGATTGGCTCAAAATCGCACACTGGCACAGAGGCACGCCACTATGCTTGATCGTACCAAATCTCCGGAGAAGTCATGGGGCGCGGCGCCCCGTACCTACTCCAACTCACGCAATACGCTGGTTCTGGGCGGCGCCGGTTTCGTCGGCTCGCATCTTTGCGAACGGCTCCTTGCCGAAGGTCACACCGTGACCTGCGTCGACAACATGCTCACCGGCTCGCCCGCTAATGTCGCGCATCTGATGCAGACGAACCGATTCTCCCTGGTCCAGCACGACATCGTCAAGCCGATGAAGTTCACCGGCAGGTTCGACCAGATCTACAATCTCGCCTGCCCGGCTTCACCGCCCGCCTATCAGGCTGACCCTATCCACACGATGAAGACCAGCGTCCTGGGCGCCATCAATGTCCTTGACCTGGCGCGCGAAGACAAGGCGTCGGTCTTCCAGGCTTCGACGTCCGAAATCTATGGCGATCCCCTCCATCACCCGCAGAACGAGAAAGACTGGGGCAACGTGAATCCGATCGGTCCCCGCGCCTGCTATGACGAAGGCAAGCGTTGCGCCGAAACGCTGTTCTTCGACTATCACCGCGTCCACGGTGTGAAAATCCGCGTCGCGCGCATCTTCAACACCTATGGCCCGCGCATGGCGATCAATGACGGGCGCGTGGTTTCGAATTTCGTCGTGGCCGCGCTGCAGAACAAGCCGATCACCATCTACGGGACCGGGGCGCAGACACGTTCCTTCTGCTATGTCGACGATCTCGTGACCGGCATTATCCGGATGATGAACGCCCCGGACAACGTCGTGGGCCCGATCAATCTCGGCAATCCGGAAGAATTCACCGTCCGGGATTTCGCCGAACTCGTGATCCGCCTGACCAATTCGAAGTCATCGATCGTCTATCTGCCGCTGCCCACCGACGATCCCCGACAGCGCCGTCCCGATATCGGCCGTGCCGCCGAGATCCTGGGCTGGCGCCCGACCGTCGCGGTCGAGGCCGGTGTCCTGCGGACCATCGCCTATTTCGACTCCGTGCTGAGGATACCGGAAGCGGTGCATTGACGGCAACTTGAGCGCAACGACCCTGGCAAACCACAAATCGTGAGGCGGCCATGCTGAACACAAACTTTCCGACATTCAAGGCTCGTCGCGTGAACCATATGAGACGCATTTTCTGCGTGTCGTTGGCAGGACTGTCGATGATGCTGATCCCGACGGTGCATGCGCAATCGAGCACCAATTCCGCACCGGCTGTCGCCGAGCAAACCGTGGCGGCCGCAACCACAGAAACTGCCCTGCCCAATGCCGGAGAAAGCCTCAGCGCCCAGCGCGAACGCGGCGAGAACCTCATTACCGGCTGGAACACGACTCAAAACAAGGAGGAAGGCGTCAAGCTGCTGGAGGCGGCCATCGAGAAGGGCGACCGCAGATCCCTCATCATTCTTGGGCGCCTCTATATGGATGGCCAATTTCTGAAGCGCGATCATCGCCGTGCTCTGGATCTGTTTCAGCGCGCCGCAAAAAATGGTGATTTCGAGGGCGTGGAAGCGCTGGGAGAAACCCTGATGTGGGATGCCAAAACGCCGGCCGACCGGCGGGAAGCGGAACGGCTTCTCAATTTGGCGGGCACTGGGGGCCGCGGGAGCGCCTGGACGACATTGGCTTATGGCGCGCTCTATGACAAACTTAGCTCCGCAGCGAACGCGAACTACAATACCTATGTTGAGAAGGCGCGTGCGCTTGGCGATGCGCAGATCGAAATCGTCGAAGCCGAACGCCTGCTCTATCGCGCAAGCAGGAGGCCCAATCCAAGCGCGGCGATTGCCAGCCTCGAGAAAGCGGCGTCCGGTGGAAATTCGGAAGCCATAAAATATCTGGTCAAGCTGTACCGGGACGGCAATGGCTACAACGTCAAGCGCAACTTGGCGAAGGCCCGAGCTTATCTCAAGAAGTACGGGACGAAGCTGTCATCCGAGACGCAGCAGCAACAGGCCTTTCTCCTTCAAGCCGCTGTCGCGCGGTCGAGCACCGAGTTCTCGAAGCTGGCGCATACGGCGCGCGCCCGCACCGACTTCACGTCGACTGATTTTCAGAGACAGCTCTATCAGTCAAACCAGAATTTCTCGATCTATCTCGCCCAGGACAAGCTGAGAGAGAAGAACCTCTACAAGGGTCCCCTGAATGGGCGGGCGACGACACGCACAATGGCTTCCCTGCGCGACGTCTGTAAGACGCTCGTGTGGAAGGGCAATTGCGACAAGAAGATATTGTCGGATCGCTCCCTGGCCGCGATCATCGCGAACTGATCAAGGTGAAGCGCCATAGACCGCCTGGATTCCCCTCCAGGCGGTTCTGACTATGGACTCAAGGTCCGAATGCTTGGGCGCGAAGCCAAGGACCTCGGCGGAACGCGCCGTGGCCGCAACGAGCACGGGCGGGTCGCCAGGACGGCGCGGGCCCCTGCTCTCCGGGACGCTCAGGCCGGTCACGCGCTCAACCATCTCTATGATTTCTTTTACGCTGAAGCCGCGGCCGGTACCGAGATTGAGCGCGACAGGATCGGCGTTTCTCGTGAGACGATCAAAGGCCAGCCAATGAGCGGTCGCGAGATCGCCGACATGGATGTAGTCACGAATGGCCGTGCCGTCCGGCGTTTCATAATCCGTTCCATGAATCTGCAATTCCGGGCCAAACCCGCCGGCCGCCATCAAGGCCCTCGGAATAAGATGCGTCTCCGGATCATGCTTTTCGACGAGTTGCCCCTCGTGGTCGCAGCCCGCCGCGTTGAAATAGCGCAAAATCGCGTATTGCAGACCGAAGGCAGTGGAATGGTCGGACAGCATCTGCTCGCAGATCAGCTTCGTGCGGCCATAGGGATTGATCGGTTTCTGCGGCTGCCCCTCATCGATCGGCACTTTGTCCGGAATGCCATAGGTCGCACAGCTGCTGGACAAGACAATGCGGCCTACGCCCGTCTCGCGCATGGCCTCCAGCAGCCTCGCGGTTCCCGCAACGTTGACGTCATAATAGCTGTCGGGCCGCAGCACGGATTCACCGACATAGGCCAACGCCGCGAAATGAAAGACCGCCTCGATCTCATATTCGGTAAGCGCCTTCAGAAGGCTCGCTTTGTCCCGGATATCACCGACGATCAGCGGTCCCCAACGGACTGCTTCCCGATGTCCATTGGCGAGCGAATCGAAGACGATGGGCTCGATCCCTTTTGCCGCCAGCACTTTACAAGTGTGGCTGCCGACATATCCTGCCCCACCCGTGACCAGAACCCGCATTTTTCACCGTTTTCCGTTCGCCGTCGCTTTGCGGCGCGGGCTCGCCTTGCCGGATGCGGTCGCGAACTGCTCGAAGGCGGAAGAGGTCTTCATCCAACCGAGATCGACAAGCTGCTTTGAATCACGATAGCGCGCCGAGCGTTCATATTTGAGCGAGAGATTGGGATCCTTGGCGAGCGCATCGACATAGGACGACCGCTCTTCGAGGCCCTTTTCCTTCACCCCCTTGTTGTCATTGATCGACGAGACGATGCTCTCATAGAAGCCCGGCAGGAACTTGAAGTGGAGAACGGCCCCCTGCAGGTCGGACAACCGGGCATAATTGAGCGAGTGCTGGGCGACGAGATACCCTACCCCTTTTCGCCATTTGACCAGCGGAACCTGCGTGATGCAGGGCGGGCGCTTCGCCTTATGCTTGCCATGCCAGAAGGCGCGTTCCCGGAAACCGCTGAACATCAGCTCCGGCGGATAGCTGCCCTCCGCGAAAACCGTCCATCCCAATTCGGGATCGAAATACGGGCAGGTGCCGAGGAACGATTGTCCGCGCTTGTAGCGGGCTTTCACGATCGCTCCCTCGCCATACATGTCGATCACCAGCGATGTCAGGGCATCGGCCCCGGACTCATCGAGATACTGACAGAATCTTCTGAGCGAGATCGTCTCGCAATGTGGGTATACGAACATCTCGTCCGCATCGAGGGACAGGCTCCAATGGCCATCCCCGAAGACGTTCCGCAGCGCATTCGTCCAGCGCGGCGGCTCTACATTGTCAGCGAAGAAATTGCCGTCGCTGTGGAAGCAGTGGCAATCCCGCTGTCCGTGGAGGAATTCCACGGTCCCGTCCGTCGAGCCATTGTCGATGAAGAAGAAGCGGTCGACCCCGAGCTGCCGGTGATAGTCGAGGAGAAAGGGCAATCGCATGCTCTCGTTCTTGATGCAGGCGAAGGCCCGTATCTCCCCTTTGGCGGTGGGAACGTAATGCCGATCAAGCTTGATTAACTGTACCGTCTGGGCCACTTCGCACCCCTTGTCCATCTCCTCCATACTATAAACCAAGACGCGATAAAGTGCTTCATTTCCTGACAATTTTCGTTAAAACTGACGTCCAGGAACCAATGAAGACCTCTGCCGCGAGGACCCAGACGCCACCAGTGGCCAGGAAGCTCAAAAGAGGGAAAGACGTGCCCAGACGCAAGACGCCTGCCAAGACACAGCCGAAAAACTCGTCCAAATCAGCCAGCCGCGCCCCTCTCAAGATTTGCATCGTGACCCGCCAGCTCCATGGCTGGGACGAGCCGAGCGAGGCCACGGCCGCCACCGTCGGCCTTGCACAGTATTTTGCCGCCCAGGGCGACGCCGTCACTTTGCTCTGGGTGCCGCCGTTCGAAAGCGTCGACGACACGCGCGTCTACAAACTCACCCAGTATTTCTTCAACAATCACCTCATCACGCTCGAAATCCTCAAATCGAGCCCGCACATGCTGCCTATCCTGTGGGGCACCGAAAAGTCCTCCGCCGCGGTGTATTATCACCTCAAGGAGCAGAGCTTCGACGCGGTCTACTTTGCCCTCGAAGGAGGCCTCGGCTACTACACCATTCTGGCCAAGGAGCTTGGCCTGTTCGAGCCGCATCCCAAGCTCCACGTCCTTGCGAATGCGCCGATCGCCTGGCAAGCCGCCGCCGATCGGCATTTCCTCGAAGATCTCGCCCAGGTCACCATTGCCCATATGGAGCGGTACTGCGCCGAGCAGGCGGACAACCTCATCTGCTCCAGCAGCTATCTCCTGGGGTGGATGAAACAGGAGGGCTGGGACGTCGCCAGGAATGCATCCGTCCTCCCTGCCTTGCGTCCCTTCGAATGGAAATTGCTCAGCGATGCCGTGGCCATTCGGGATCCGGACGAGCCGGTGGACGAACTGGTCTTTTTTGCCGGTCCCGAATTCCACAGAGGGCTCACCCTTTTCTGCGATGCGCTCGACGCACTCGCCAAGACGCACACTGGACGCCTCACCGTCACGCTCATGGGCCGCTTTGGCAAAATTCTTGGCGAGCATACGGGCGGAATGGTGGTGCGTCGTGCGCGGCGGTGGCCGTTCGATCTTAAGATCATGCCGCGCCTCACCGATCAACAGATCGTCTCATATCTCAAAGGTCGGCGTTGCCTGGCTGTGGCAACCTATCTGTCCGCCAACACGCCGCTCGACATCGCCACATGTCTGGAAGAAGGCATTCCCTTCGTCGCCACGGATGTCGGCGGCATCGCCGAGACGATCGCGAAGAAATCGCGCGCCCACGCCTTGGCGCAGCGAAAGGCCGCGGCTATTGCAGAGAAGATTAGGGCGGCACTCGAGGCCCCCCTGCGCATCGAGCCGGAAACGCCGGCAGCCGAGAAATACGCGCTCTGGAGCCGGCACCTCGATGAACTGGCCTCGGCCTCAAAGCCCGCATCGACCGGAACAAAGATCGCCACAAGTAAGAAGCCGCCATTCGTCTCGATCGTGATGGTTCATTACGACCGGCCGGATTATCTTCTGCAGGCGATCGATGCCGTCGAGAAGCAGGATTATCCGAATTTCGAGCTCATTCTCGTCGATGACGGTAGCAAGCTGGCCGAATCGCACCGGCTGCTGGAGAGCCTGGAGCCCCGCTTCAAGAAGCGCGGCTGGAAGATCCTGCGCAAGGAGAACAAATATCTTGGCGCCGCACGCAATGCCGGTGTGCGCGCGGCCCGTGGTGAGCGCATTCTCTTCGTCGACGACGACAACGCATTGTTCAAGCATGCCGTTTCGACTTTCGTGAAGGCGATGGACGCCTCGGGCGCCGATATCTGCACCGCGTTCCAGAAGATATTCCACGAGCAGTTCATTCCGTCGGACGAGAAGTATGGTTTTGTTCAATACTTCCCGCCGGGCGGTTCCCTCGATCTGGGCTTCATCCACGATTCATTCGGCGATGCCAATGCCATGATCCGGCGCAGCGTCTTCGACAAGATCGGATTCCAGATCGAGGACTACGGCTATACCGCGCAGGATTGGGAGTTCTATACGCGCGCGACGCTCGCCGGGCTCAAGCTCCGCATCATTCCGGAGCCGCTTTATTGGTATCGCTCGAGCTCGCAGGGCATGTATCGGACATCGCACTGGTACGACAACCGCCTGCCCATCCTGGCCGCCTTCCGCAAGCACGGTTTCACGGGGCTCGACCACCTCTACCACCTGGTGATGTCGGCCAATGTCGGCGCTTCGGAAAAGGAGAGCTACAAGGAGAATCTGCATTACAACATCTCGGACGAGCGGCATTTGCAGCTCGCGAAGATGGATCCGGCTTCCGACGAGGCCATAACTCTGCTCTCGGAAATAGCCGCTGCCGAGGGACGAGCGGACACTGCTCTCATTCTGCTGGGGCGAGGCCGGACTCCGGATTTCCGCACGCTTGCGGGCGACGCCCTCAATGTGCGCGATCAGACCGACAAGGCGCTCATCGAATCGGGCGGCGAATTTACCGGCGATGTGCGGTTCAGCGAACAGCAGCTCAGGGAATTCGTCATCCGCTCATCGGATCGTCGCAACGCGGTTCCTCTCTCCTATGTCGAGGAAAATGACCGCCTTTATCTCGAGGCGCGCGGAGACTTCGTCTCCGTCGCCGTGAAAGCCGCCGGAGCCTCAGCCGGTACGATTGCGGTCTCGGCGTCGATTTCCCTCAATCAGGCCATCACCCAGCCAACCGAGTTTCTCATTCTCCTCGTCCCGGAATACGCCGATCCGCTGCTCGCGGTGGAAAAGGCCGCCGCGGCGCCGGGCGAAGGTTCGAGCGGCTGGTGCGGCCTTGCCTATCCCTACGAAGCCCGCAATATCGAGGCCCGTTTTGCCCTGCCGAGCACGCAGCCTCACAATATTGTCGTCGCTATCCGGAGCAAGACAAAGCCGTCAGCGACCGCGACGCTTGGCTGCTTCGCGCGCCTGACGGTTGTGAAGTCACTGGGCTATGAAAACACGCGTCGGCCTCGCCGCGGAGCGCCGCCGCATCGCCAGCGCGCCCGCGAATGGACGGACGCGGAGCGCCTGACCGCGAAGCTCGAAACGAATTACCCGAGCGCGCTGCCCCTCCTGCTCTTCCCAGCCTATCACGAAGGCCTGTTCCTCCGGCCGAGCACAGACGGCCATGTTGTGGCGCATCTTCCGTGGGTGTTCCCTCCCTTCGCCCGGCGTGTCGTGGCATCGGTGGAGATCGCTCACGACGAGGCCTCGCCCTTCGAGTTCGCCATGGCTCTGACGCGGCCGACTGAGCCCGTGGAATGGTGGTCGGGAGAGATGCCGAAGGATTGCCTTGCTTTCTCAGGCTGGCTGCGCGTCGAGCGGCATTTCGAGCTTCATCAGCTTTCGATGGAACTGCCGGAAATGGTGCGAACGCATTTGTCCATCAATCTGGCGGTGCGCCTGCCGTCAGGCTCTCAGCCCAGTCCCGCCAACGCTTACTGGCGGAAGCTGATCCTGGTTTGGGAAGAGTGATGGCCACGCTATGACCGAATCCGACTATGAAGAGATTTCCCGTTCCGAACGTCCGATATTCATCTTCGCGTCCGGTCAGCGCTGCGGCAGCACGCTGTTGCAACGCTTTCTGAATTCGAACCCGAATTTCCTGATCTGGGGCGAGCACAACGGCTATCTCCGGACCTTCTCGGAGAATTTCCGCGCCTTGCAGGATTGGTCTTACGCAAAATCCGAACAGCGCGATATTTTCTTCAGCGAGGGCTACGACAACTTCCTTCCCAATGTCGTGCCCGTCAACGAGGACCTCGAGCGCGCGGCTATCGCCCATATCTGGGCTCTGTTCGGAGCACCGGCCAGAAGGCTGGGCAAGCGCGTCTGGGGTTTCAAGGAAGTCAGATATCGCGTGCAGATCGCCCTTCATTTGCAGGAGTGCTTCAGCAACGCGCGTTTCATCCATTTGACCCGCAACATCGGCGACTGCTTCCGATCGATGAAAAGATGGGAGGCCACCGGTGAGTGGGAGCGCAAATGGACATATGAGGCGCTCGAAACCTGGGTCGCGGTCAATGAGAGCTTCCTCCGAAGGGGGGCTCACCTCAACCAGCTCATGACCTTGCGCTATGAGGATATGCTGGAAATGGGGCCCCAGGCATTTGCCCGACACATGGGAGATTTTCTTGGCGAACCCCCGGCCTCTTTCAATCTTGGAGTATTTTCAAGGAAGCTCGACGGCATAGACAACGCTATTCCGAGCTCCAGGAACATCACTGATGAGGAGAAACGGCTGATCTTTTCTGACCACGTGGTGCAGATTTCCAAGAGTTATGGATACCAGACACCTTGATCATATCGCGCCACATTTCTTCGGCTCAAAATACGACAAGCCCCCGAATATTGCCGTGAGCAGATATAGCGACCAACATTTTAAGCCGCGCCAATCGAGAAATCCGATGCGAAGGTTATTCATATCGTTCGGACTGCTCTTCAGCTTCCTGGTCGGAGCCTTCGGCATGATGTTGGTGCCCTTGAGCACTATTGCCGAGCTCCAGACGCTTGTCGTGGGGGATCGTACCCGCGAAGGATCCGGCAATCAAAGCAAGGCGAACAAGCTGGGAAGCCCCTTCATGACGGCATTTGCCGGTGCGCCGAAGAAGGTGAAGGCCTATGAAGAGCTGACGCCCGGCTTCTCGGTGGGCTTCGATGAAACGAAGGCCGCGTCGGTCTACGTTCTCCAAAAGACCGACAGCGCAAGGATCGGCGGCCCGGAAAACAAATATCTCATCGACGTCGACATCAGGGAAGCCGCCGGCTCCGATTGGGTCACGGTCGAAAGAGCGATCGAAAAGCCAGGCATTTCCCGCGTGATCGTGGCTCTGACGGCCAGGATGGCGCAGCCCGGGCAAGTCAGCTTCGTTCTCTTTGTTCCTCAGCTCGGGCAACCACCTCAGAGAATTCCTTTAGGGACAGCCGATATCGGCACGGACTTCAGGTCATTCATCCTGGAGAAATCTGTCGACCTGCGGAGTTTTCCGAATATCGACGTAAACTATCCCGCGCGCGTGGTGGCCCTGCTGCCGACACATGCCGGCATGTCAATCGAACTCGCCCGCTTCGATACATTCTCACTGTAATCGAGAGACAGTTCAGTCCCGAAATTACATGGCAAATAAAAATGGGCGCCTATGGCGCCCATTGGTAGTCAAGATCCTTGTGCCGGTATTGCCTTAGTAAGGCGCGCCGCCGCCTGACCGATCCGGCACCGTGCTCTGCTGGCCATTGGAAAATTCATTCAAGGCAGCCAGCGCCAACGCAGTACAAGCGCTGCCTTGGCCGTTCACTCCCGGGGGATACTTCCGGAGAAACTCCTCCAGGGCATCAATCGTATTCGCCTTCAGCGCATCTTCGCACGCACACTGTTCCGCCGAAGTCGTGCATTGGGGGCCTTGTACCGTCGCTTGCGCGGACAGGGCAAAACCACCAATACCCAGAGCTACTGCGCTGAGCGTGGTCAGAAGTTGTTTTCTAGGATCCATTGCCGTCACCAATTCTATTATGAAACCGGAGATTAACCCTTTATTAACCCTTCGTCAACGTTACAATTGCCACAAATAGTCTTGTGGTTAATTGGGGTTAGATGCAAATGACGGGCCAATTCGGGGCAGTGTTGCTGGCGTGTTTGGCGCTTCTCAGCCCCCAGCAAGTACACGCAGAAGATGCAATCCTGGCCATTACGATGACCGGCGACGCCTATGAAGGCGCCCCTAAATTCAAGATATTGGCCGATGAACACACCATCGGCACCGGGGAGCTCGCTCACGCCCTCGACACCAGCAAGGGCAACCGCCTGAAATTGCCGGCTGATCTTGAACGATCCACGACCGAACGCTTTCTGTTCGCTGTGCCGGATATCCAGAATGTGTCCCAATTTGAGATTGTGTTCGCCAATGATGCTTGGGCCGGCAAGGGCAAGCCGGGGGATCGAAATTTATATGTCCTGGGCCTCACCCTGAGCGTCGTGAAAAAGAATGCGACCGGGACCGCGGCGGAAGCACGGGACTTTCCGCCGCAACAGCTCGAGGCCCTGACACGCAGCCCGGACGGGGCCGCCGTCACACCGCACTATTCCGCCCTCTTTCAGGATGGTCGCCTCCGTCTCAGGCGGCCCCAGGGCGGGTGGATCGCGTCTGCAAGCATCGTCAAGCCCGCGCAAGCTGCGACACCGAAACCGAAGGCCAATCCGCCCTGCCAGCGCGCAAGGCTCGAGATTGGCGATTTCGCAAGGAACTCCACGGCTCTGTCACCCGCAATGCTTGAGCAATTGGAAAGGGCCAAAGCGGCTTTCAGCTCCTCTTGCACGGCGCGTATCACGGCCTATGCGAGCGGTGGGCCTTCTGACGCGTTCCGGGCCGAGCTTTCGCTCGCCCGAGCAGAGGCTGTCGCGAGGGAGTTGGCGCGGCTCGGCATGGCTCCCGAGCGCATCACAACGGTAAGCGGAAGCGGCGGTGGCCGGCGAGCGGTCATTTCCATTGAATGACCGCCAGAACCACCCTGCTCTCATCCTCCGGAGGACAGGTCACCCGACATAGGGTCTTCAGGCTGCTCCGCGTCCTGACGGCTCACCCCCGGTCCTTCGTCCAGCGAGGGTACACCGAGCGCCGCGCAGGCACTTTTGCCGGTCTCGGCACTGTGCGGATATTTTCTGAGGAAGGCTTCCAGCGCCTCGATCGTATTCTGCTTCAGCGCCTTTTCACAGGCGCATTCCTCGGTCTTGCATTTTCCGGTCGCTGCCTCGCTCGTAACCGCATTCAAACTCACGGTCAGCGCCAGCACGCCGAGTGCCGTCACGATTCGCTTGCTCGTCGTCATCGCCATCATGCCACTCACCATCTGCTCCATCTTAACGCTTTGTTAACCTAGAACCCAGCCAAAGCCGGGAATATGGTTACTTAGGGTGAGAGCAAGAGGCGTGCCATGAATGCAAAAACGCGGGCCCTAGGGGCCCGCGCTTTCTATTCAGCAAGAATAATCCGCTCGGTTCAGCTGTCGGCGGGCAGCCGCGGTTTCGAGCCGCGCCGGGCGACCACCGAGCCACACGGCTTGATGAAACGGCTGGCATAGCCATAGCCCATCGTCTTCATGCTGCTGGACAAGCCGCCCTGGGAGCGGACCCACGACCTGACCCAGCCCGGATAGTTCCGCATCATGAAATCCCGGGCGATCTTATTGCCGCGCTGGGAGGCGCCATAGGGCAGATGGAAGCTGAAGGAGGCGCCGGGGCTGATGCAGGTCTGGCTGGACGCCAGTCCCAGATAGAGCGTGCAGGCCGACTGGCACTTGCCACCAAACCGGACCTGCGTCCCATTCTGGCGCCAGCGCAGCATGCGCAGACCGTAATTGATGACATAACCCCCGCGGTCCGATCCGATCGACACGGCGCGCGGCGACAGATCATTATTGGGGGCGAGGCTCGCATATTTCTTCTGCTTAGCCTCAGCCAGGCCGCTCGTCATCGCGACGGCGCAGGCGGCAAACAGCAAGGTACGCACGACTTTGCGATTAAGCATATCCAACTCCCTTTCCCGAATATGCCGGGACGGTAGTCGCGCGCTCCGCTACTTAGAGTTAGAAAAACCGCTAAAATCCGAGCCAATCCCGATCTGGGAAAGCTCGTGTTTAAGCGACACTTGCCGATGATGCTCAAATTAGCCGAAATTTTCAGGCTCTCTTGCGCATGGTGATGGAGAGTGAAGAACCGTGAAGACGCGGTGGTATTGCCCACGTCATCTGCATTACCACCGCCTCCAGCTGATCGGCCGCAAAACCTCAAAGCCGCCGAATGATCCCTCTCATTTAGGCAGCACCCCGGCGATCGGATGCGCCTTGCTTTCCGGTGGCGTGGGCCCGCCGGAATAGAATTTCGACGCCGGATTCTCCTGCATGAAGTCATAGACGACCATGCCGAGCGGGCGCTTCTGCCGCGCGGCAGGGGCCTGCCGCCACGGGACGACCTCGCGCAATGCCGCCAGCGCCGCAGTCGGCGCCGGACCGAAATTGCGCTCAGGTCTCTGCGCCTTGCGCACTTCCATCCAGTAGCTCGCCATCAATACGTCCTGGGCCAGGAGATGGAAGGAAAGATCAACTGCCTGGCGTGCGCGCTGCGTCTTGAGCCGTGTCTGCGCTTCGAGATCCTCCACGGTCGCGACGATCGCCTGCCCGTTGGGTGTTACCGGCTGGTCGAGCTCGGCGAGCTCCTGCCACAGATCGGTCGGCAGATAGCCGTCGAAGGTCGGGATCTCCTTGCGGATCTCCGGGCTCAGCACATCGGCGGGCTTGATCACGGTGAAGAACGGATTGCGGAAGCGTTCGATGCGCTGCGCCACCGCGACACCGAGATTGGTGAGCGCGATGGTGAAGGCCTCCACCTGGTTCGCCATCGGATAGGGATCCCAATTGGCGTTGGAGAAGATGAAGCCCGACTTGCCGTTACTCAACGGTCCGCCCTTGATGTAGTATTTCATGAATTGCGGCGTCGAAAGCTCGGGCGCGCTTTCCGGCGTCAGCCCCGGCAGGACCGCCGGATTGTGATCCGACGAATTGATCGACAAATGCGTCGAGTCGCGCAATTCCGCCCAGGCTTCCCAGGCTGAACCCTGGCGCTGGCTCGAGGCCCGCATGCTTTCCGGATCCTGGATGATGCGGTCCTTGTCGTCATCGAAGAGATAGCTGCCTTTGATCATTGCCATGATGCGCGCCGCATCCCAGGTCAGCCACGGATAAGGCCGCATCGACTGCACCGGCGTCGAGATCGGCGTGACGCTCGAATTCATGCCGGTAAGACCCATGGCATAAGAGAGATCGGTCCATTCGAGGAGGCGCTGCGCATCGGCGAGGAGCAGCACGGTTTGCGCCTGCGCATAGGCATTGGTGCTGATCAGCGCCGCCTGATCGGCCGCGAACGGTTCGAGTGGCCTAATCCCCGCTTCTTTCAAGGCCTGCACCGCCGGCATCCGCACGCCTTTGTAATAGGCATCCCCCTCGCCCACCATCGCGGCGGCAATATTACCCATGGTCGGCAGGTCGCCCTCGCCCAGGGTGCCGCGCGACTGCACCACCGGGGTCACCCGCTTGTTCAGCATGTCGACCAGGATCTGCGTCAAAGGCGGGCTCGCCGCTTCGTAGGACATCGTATTGGCGCGGATCGCCATGATGGCGCGCACCAGCGCTTCCTCATGCATCTCCGGCCCATAGCCACGCGTCACACCATTGCGGAAACGTTGCAGCTGCTGTTCGCTCAGGAGCTTCTTGTTCTCGGGCGAGGTCGGATCGCCTGAAAAGATCACCGTCTCGCGCTGATCGCCGGCACCGCGGTTGAACCAGTAGATGGTGACATTTTCGGCGGCGCCCTGCAGCAGGAGGCCATAGGCATCCGCCGAACGCTGCCGCGCCTCGGCGCTCAGATCCACTTTCGCGCCATGGCGGGCAATGTCGATGACCTGCTCCACGGTGAGATCACGTCCGGTCAAGATGATCGTCTTGTCGGCTTGTGTTTCGGTGATCGGCTGATAGATCTGTGTCGGCTCGAAGGCCGGGGCGCTCAGCGGCGCCAGCATCAGCACCGCCGTGAAGGCGATGGAACAAAGCAGAGTCCTGGACTTGCGACGCACGACAAGATCACTCATGGCTTGAGTCTCCCCTGCAAGGCCGTTCCCGGGGAAAAGCGTATCGGCGAGGGAGGTGACGTCAATCCGCAACAGCCGTGGCACTGCCCTTCACGGTGCTCATGGCTGGCGGGCCTCGGGGCACAATTCTCCAGTATTCGCATCGGAGAATCCGATGCGTCCAGATGAAAATCCGATTACTTGTGGCCAAACGGCAACATAGGCATCATCTCGAGCAACGCTGCCTCACTCGTGCCTGGATGAAAGTCCAACAAAGGAATTACTGGCGGACCATCGCCGACAGCCCCGATCGTTGGCCGCCAAAATGGCCCTCCGGGGCTGGGTACCCGTACCCAAACAACCGTGATAGGCTCCGTGCGGGGAGATGGACTGACCAGCTGATCGCGGGCAAAGACGGCACATGCAAGACGGATCATACCAGGAACTTATCGACGAGCTGGAAGAATGGCGCTCGTCGGGCCTTACCCCGCGTCTCTGGCTGCGCGACGACGACGTAACCGCTCCCTCGGCCGAGTTGGACATGCTGCTGGCGCTCACACAGGATCATGCCATACCTGTAGTGCTTGCCGCGATCCCGAAGCCGGCCAGCGAAGCTCTCCGAGCACGCCTCGAAGACATCGATGCTGTTCGGATAGCTACCCACGGCTGGTCGCATGACAATCATGCGCCTGATGGCGAATATAAGCAGGAGCTGGGGCTCTATCGCGGGCTGAACATCGTCGTCGAGGAGCTGACGCGCGGCGTGACCAAGCTGCGGCAGCTCTTTGGAGAGAAGCTGTCGGCCCTGCTTGTCCCTCCATGGAACAATATCGACGACCGATTACTGCCGCATCTGAACGGCATCGGATTTCAGGCGGTTTCGGTACTGGGCTCGCGACTGACGAACAAGCGCACCACCGACCTCGCCGTAACCAACGTGCATCTCGACATTATCGATTGGGAGACGTTGCGTTGTCATGATGAAGCAAGGCTCGTCAAAGAACTGTCTCGTGAACTCAGAAAGAAGCGCGAAGGAGACAAGGGGCCGATCGGCATCCTCACGCATCATCTAGTCCACGACGATGCCGCTTGGCAATTTCTCGTCCGACTGTTTGAGGTTACGCAGAAACGCGAGGGGTGCCGCTGGATCGACGGCGATGAACTGATGCAATCGGCGATCGCGCGGGCGGCGAAGCCCGTCACGCCGGAAGCCACATCGGCACCATCGACAGGACAAGAAGAATCGCCAGTAGCACATTGAGGGCGCGCCATTGCCAGACGGCCTGGAGCAAGCGCGCCAGTGCCTGCCCGGCCATGCACCAGATGAAGAGCGAGGCGATCGCGCTAAGGCCGAAAACGGAGCCCAGCAGGAGCGCCAACCGGATTGGCGTGTCGGCCAGGGCGGCGAAGGACATCGCGGCACTGCTCGTCATCGCCCATCCCTTGGGATTGTATAGGATCAGCCATACACCGCCGAGAAAGCTCGTCGGCTTGGCGACAGTCCGGCCCAGATCGGGCGCCCCGCTCCGCGCCACGCGCCAGGCGAGCCAGAGGAGATAGAGCGTCCCCGCCGCCTTCATGCCGAGTTGAAGGACCGGCAGCGCCAGCAGCATGGCGGCGAGGCCGAGGGCTGCGGCGCCGGCCATCGAGGCGAGCCCGGCGGCTATTCCCAAGATGAGATGAAGCGAGCGTCGCAGGCCGAAATGCGCACCCGAAGCCGTTGCCAGCGTCGTCGCTCCGCCCGGCGAGAGGGTGGCGATGGCGACAAAGAGAAAAAGCGGCAGAAGCTGATCCATCGCCAGCCTATGCCGCAGCCCCAGACATCATGAAAACGAATGTTGAGAATACTTTACATTACGAACTATAATGCTGAGCATGGCACGAAATCTCGATATCGATCTCGTTCGCACCTTCATCGCGGTCGCCGACCACGCCAGCATGACGGCCGCGGGCAATGCGCGCTTTCTGACCCAAGGCGCCGTCAGCCAGCAGATCAAGCGGCTCGAGGACATGCTGGGCCACCAGTTGATCGAGCGCAGCCGCCGCGGTCTCAAGCTCACCCGGGCCGGCGAGCAGCTGCTGTCGAAGAGCCGGCGGCTCATCGCTCTCAATGACGACATCTGGTCGGAAATGACGACCGGCGAAATCACCGGCACCGTCCGCCTGGGCCTTCCTTATGATCTGGTGACGACCTGCATCACGCCGGTGATGAAGGACTTTGCCGCGGCCCATCCGCAAGTCGAGATCACCCTTACTTGCGCCGCCTCGCCTGAGCTTGTCGGGGCCCTCGCCAAAGGTGAGCTCGACCTCGCCCTTGCCGAGGAGCCGGTCGGCGCCAGCCGCGGCGAAACCTTGCGCATTGAACGCCTCGTCTGGGTCGGCGCCCGCAATGGTGGCGCTCATCTCAAGACACCCTTGCCGGTATCGATGGTCGCCGACACCTGCGCCTTCCGCCCCGCCGTGCTGGCCGCCCTGGCGCAACAGGATCGCAAGTGGCGCACGGTCTTCGAGAACGGCAATATCGAAGCGACGGCGGCGACGGTGCGCGCCGATCTCGCAGTGACCGCCTGGCTCGTCTCGACGGTTCCAGCCGATCTGGAGATTCTCGGCCCCGACAAGGCGCCCTGCGACCTGCCGCCTTTCGCCATCAACCTGCATCTGCCGAAACATGCGATGATGGCGCCGGCGGCAGAGCTTGCCCGCCACCTGCGCCAAAGCTTCGTCTGAGGGCTACAAGACGACCTGCAACTGCGCCTTGAGCAAGGTCTCTTCCTTCGCCGACGGCCCGACGAAAATTTCGACGGCGCCTGCCTCGAGCGTTGGCACGAAACCCGCGCCTAAGAATTTCAGGTCATCGGTCGAGAGCGTGATACTCACCCGCTTCGATTGTCCGGGCGCGAGAACCACCTTCTCTATCCCTTTCAGCTCGAGCACCGGGCGCGACACGCTCGCCACCGGATCGCGCATGAACAGGAACACCGTCTCCTCGCCCGCGACCTTGCCGTCATTGCTGACCGACGCCTCGATCGTGATCTTGTCGCCGGCGCGCACTTCACTTGGCGTGACCGCGAGATCGCCATAGGCGAAGCGCGTATAGGAAAGGCCATGACCGAAGGGGAACAGAGGCTCGTTCGGCAGATCGAGATATTTGCTCGAATAGCGGAAGTCGGTCTTGAGCGGCCGCCCGCTCGGCTTGTGCCCAAAGAAGACCGGCATCTGTCCGACATCGACCGGCCACGACACCGACAATTTGGCGGACGGATTCCACTTGCCGGTCAGCACGTCAGCCACCGCATGGCCGGCCTCGCTGCCGAGGAACCAGGTGGCGAGCACCGCATCGGCGCGTTCGATGAGCCAGCTCGCCGTCAGTGGCCGGCCCGACGACAGCAGCACGATCACCGGCTTGCCGGTATCGAGAATGGCCTTGGCGAACTCCGCCTGATGGCCGGGCAGATCGGGCCGCGCCCGGCTGCCCGCTTCGCCGCTCATGAAACGCTGCTCGCCGAGACACAGCACGACGAGGTCGGACCGCCGCGCCAGCTCGACAGCGGCGTCGATGCCGGCGAGATCGCCGCCTTCGATCTCGACGCCCGGCGCGTGCAGGATCTCGGCGCGCGGCCAGGCGGCCCGGATGCCGGGCAGGAACGGCACCATGTCCTCGATGAGCCCTGCCCCCGACCACGGTCCCAGCATTTCAGCCTGCGCATTGGCGAGCGGCCCCAATACCGCGACGCGCTGCGGCGGCGTGGTAACAGGGAGCGCATTATTGCGGTTGGTCAACAGCACGATCGACCGGCGCGCCGCGTCGAGTGCGATGTCGCGGTGCTCGACACGCCGTGCCTTGTGATCGAATTTGGCTGCGGCTTCGCGATAAGGATCATCGAACAGCCCCATCTGTTCTTTGAGCATGAGGACGCGCGCGGTGGCCTGGTTGAGTTCTTCGATCGTAATCGCGCCCTGCTGCAGCGCCGGCGCCAGGCCTTGAACATAAGCGAGGCCCATCAGGTCGATATCGACACCGGCCCTGAGCGCCAGCGCCGAGGCCTCGGTCAGGTCGGCGGCGATGCCATGCGGAATGAGCTCGGTGACGGCATTATAGTCGCTGATGATGACGCCCTCGAATCCCCATTGCTTGCGCACCAGGTCACGCAGGATCGGCACATGGGCGGTGAGCGGTATGCTGTCCATGTCGGTGAAGGCCGGCATGATCGCTGCCACACCCGCCTCGATCGCCGCCCTGAAGGGCGGCAGATAGACTTCATGTAATGTCCGCTCCGTGACCTCGACCTGGGCGTAATCTCGCCCGGCGACCGAGGCGCCATAAGCCGCCAGATGTTTGGCGGTAGCGGCGAGCGACAGCGGTGATTTGATATCGTCACCCTGGAACCCGTGCGTTTTGGCTCGGGCGAACAAGGAGGTGACCCAGGGATCTTCACCGGCACTCTCCGCCATCCGGCCCCAGCGCGGATCACGCGAGATATCGAGCATGGGCGCGAAGGTAAGGTTGAGTCCTTCCGCGGCACCCTCGAGTGCCGCCACCCGCGCGGTGCGTTCCCACAGAACCGCATCGAAGGCGCCGGCCTCCGCGAGAGGTATAGGGAAGATCGTCCGATGGCCGTGAATGATGTCATAGCCGAAGATCAACGGGATGCCGAGCCGCGTCTCTTCGAGCGCCATGCGCTGGAGATCGCGCACCTGCCCGCGGCCGAACAGATTGAACACGCCGCCGAGATGCCCGCCCTTGAGCGCCTCGATGTAATTCGCCGGATCACCCGGCCCGGTGATCACATGGCCTGCCGTCAACATGTTCAGTTGACCGATCTTTTCGTCGACACTCATCACGCCCAAGAGACGCTTCACCCGATCGGTCAATCTCACTGACATATTTGAACCTGTGCTCCCGGAACTGTTCAGCGGCCATTCACATCGCGCGGCATAGTATTTGCCTGACAATTGCAGGAGTTCCAATAACGGAACTTCGTCGGCTGTGGCTTTACCGTCACAGTCTCCTGAATAATCGAGATTTTGGCCGCGCGCACGGGATTTACATAAAGCGTTTACTAGCGAGGCACATCATCTTCGATTAGGATTCGTAACTGGGCAGAGAATCAAAAAAGAAGAAAGACGGAAACGAAACAAGGGGCTGGTATCGGACCCATGGGGTAGCTGGTAAAACGTCGGAGACGGCACCTCCGGCGTGGCAGAAGTTCTGTGCCGAGAACAACGAGCGCCGCTTCTGGGCGCAGGCACTGCCGCTGTTGCGTGCCCTCAACATCTCCCCGCTTCGCAATAAGCTGCTTCTGATGGGCGCGGGGCTCATCTTCATCATCCTCATCAACACATTCGGGCAGATCAAGCTCAATGCCTGGTTCGGCAGTTTCTATGATGCGCTGTTCCAGCGCTCGCTGCCGCTTCTCGCCAATGAGGTCGTGGCCTTCCTCGTCATCGTCGGCGGCCTGCTCTGTCTCGTGGTGGCACAGACCTGGCTGCAGGAGACGATCAAGGTTCGCCTGCGCGAATGGCTGACCCACGATCTGATGGATCAGTGGCTCAAACCGGGACGCGCCTTTCATTTGTCGCAGGCCGGCGAAGACGGCGCCAATCCCGATCAATATATCCAGGCCGATGCCCGCCAGCTGGCCGACATGTCGGCGAGCCTCGTCATCGGCCTGTTCCACGCCAGCCTCCTGCTCCTGAGTTTCGTCGGCGTATTATGGGCGCTCTCCAATCAGGTCGTCTTCAGCTATGACGGCCGTACCTTCACCATTCCAGGTTACATGGTGTGGTGCGCGCTCGCTTACGCGCTGACCGGTTCCTGGTTGACCTGGCTCATCGGGCGCCCGCTCATCAAGCTCAATGCCGAACGCTACGCTCGCGAAGCCGATCTGCGCTTCGCCATCATGCGTATCAACGAGACCGTGGCGTCGGTCGCCATGGCGCGCGGCGAAGCGCATGAGCGGCGCACCGCCAATGGCTCGATCGTCAGCGTGATCGATCTCGGCCGCAAGCTCGCCAACGGCCATTCGCGCCTCACCTGGATCACCTCTGGCTATGGCTGGCTGGCGCTCGTCGTGCCCATCCTGCTCGCGACGCCCGGCGTCTTCAGCGGCAGCCTCAGCCTGGGCGGGCTTATGATGGTGGTCGGCGCCTTCACCCAGGTGCAGAACTCGCTGCGCTGGTTCGTCGACAACTTCCCCGGCATTGCCGACTGGCGGGCGACCCTCCTGCGCGTCTCGCGCTTCCGTAACGGCCTCGCTTATCTCGACCTCGAACCCAATCCGAACCCGGATGCCACAGGCACCGGCGGCATCGCGCTTGCCCCCCACCCGCAAGGTCATGTCAGTTTCGACAACGCCGCCATCGGTCATGCCGACAGCCCGTTGACCTTCGCCACATCCACGATCGAGCTCAAACCGGGCGAGCGCGCCTTGATCGAAACCGCCTCCGACAGCGACCGCGCCCTCCTCCTGCGCACCTTGGTCGGCCTGTCGCTCGAAGGCTCGGGCACCATTCTCCTGCCCGAAGCCAAGGACGTCATGTTCGTGCCGGCGCGCCTCGATTTCCGCATCGGCACCTTGCGCGAGGCGATGATCTATCCGGCCAGCTCCACCGATCTCGATGACACGCTGATCTCCTCCGCCCTCGTCCGGGCCGGCCTCATGAATCTGTTGGGTCGGCTCGACGACAAGGAGCGCTGGGACCGCGCTCTGCAGGCCCAGGACCAGCAGCGCCTGATGCTGGCACGCCTCATCCTGCATCGCCCGGCCTGGGTGCTGTTCGAGGACATGGCCGCCACCGCCAATGAGCAGGATCTGCGCGTGTTCCGCTCGGTCTTCGCCCGCGAGCTTCTCGGCACGGCCGTCATCGGCCTCGGCGCCTGCACCGCGCTCAACGGCTTCTTCGAGCGCAAGTTCCGTCTGGCACGCAAGCTTGAGACGGCGGCCCCGCCGGTAACTTTTGACGCAGCGCCAATGCAGGCGCGTCAGCGCATCGAGGCGGCCGAATAATTTCACTCCCCCTGGCTGACGAGGAATGCGAGGATGGCATTTCATCCTCTAGATTCCCAAGGTTAGCCCGCCATGACCGATCAGTCCGCCCAGCTCGCCGACGCCGCGACTGACATTGACGAAGCCGCCCATCAGGGCCTCGTCCCACAAGTTACGATGATGATCGGCGCCCTCTTTTCCTCTCCCGTGCGCAACACGCTGTTTGCCCTCGGCGCCAGCCTCGTCACCGTCATCCTTCTCACCGCCTATGGGCAGATTCGCCTCAACAGCTGGAACCAGCCCTTTTATGACGCCCTCGCCCGGCGCGATCTCACCGATTTCCTCGTCCAGCTCGGTGTCTTCGGCATGATCGCCGGCAGCCTGCTCGTCATGAATGTGCTGCAGACCTGGCTGCATCAGATGATCAAGCTCAAGCTGCGCGAGGGGCTGGTGCTCGACCTCATCGGCAACTGGCTGCAGCCCTTGCGCGCTTTTCGCCTCGCCAGCGCCGGCCCGATCGGCGTCAATCCCGATCAGCGCCTGCATGAGGACGCTCGCCACCTGACCGAGCTGTCTGCAGACCTCGGCATCGGCCTGTTCCAGGCCTCGATTCTGCTCGCGAGTTTCATCGGCGTGCTCTGGTCGTTGTCCTCCGGCTTCATCTTCACGGTCGGTGGCCGCAGCTTTGACATTCCGGGCTACATGGTCTGGGCCGCGATCATCTATGCGGGCTCGGCTTCCCTCATCAGCTATTGGGTGGGCCGGCCGCTGGTCCAGCGCAATGCCGACCGTTATGCCCGCGAGGCGGATCTGCGTTTCTCGATGATGCGCGTCAACGAGCATATCGATTCCGTCGCCTTGTTCCGCGGCGAGGGCGACGAAAAGCGGCGCATCGAAGTCAATCTGCGGGCGGTGCTCGACGCCACCAGCCGCATCATCGCCCGCATCACCGGCCTCACCTGGGTCACCGCCGGTTATGGCTGGTTCACCATCGTGGCGCCGATCCTCGTCGCAGCACCGGTCTATTTCGCCGGCAATCTCTCTTTCGGCGGACTGATGATGGCGGTCGGCGCCTTCAACCAGGTGCACAATTCGCTGCGCTGGTTCATCGATAATTTCAGCGCCATCGCCGACTGGCGCGCCACTTTGCTGCGCATCGCCAATTTCCGCAGCGCCGTACTCAAGACCGACGTGCTGCACACGGTGGAGAGCCGCATCGATTTCACCGAAGGCGACGAACCCGGCAAGGTCCGCATCAAGAACCTGGAGATCGCCTCGCCGACCGGCTGCACGATGCTCCAGGAGCGTGACGTCGAGATCAAGGCCGGCGAGCGTGTGCTGGTGGTGGGCGACTCCGGCGCCGGCAAAACGCTGATGTTCCGCGCTCTGTCCGGCCTCTGGCTGTGGGGCGACGGACATATCAGCTGGCCCAAGGGCGAGAGTATCCAATATATGCCGCGCATTCCCTATATGCCGCCCGGCACCTTGCGCGAGGTCCTTGCCTATCCCTCAGCCGTCGGCGACTTCAAGCCTGAGCAGTTCGAGGAAGCGCTAAAGAGCACCGGGCTCGATGATCTCATCCGTCGACTCGACCAGCAGAAACGTTGGGACAAGAAGCTCGACGACGACGAGCAGCAGGCGCTGGCTTTCGCCCGCGTCAGAATGCAGAAACCGAAATGGCTGCTGATCGACGAGGTGCTCGATTCGGTCGACGACGAGACTCATGAGCGCATCGTCGCCATGCTCGCCCGTGACTTGAAAGACACCGGCATCATCCATGTCGGCAAAGCCGAGGCGCATGACCATATCTTCAAGCGTGTCCTGCATCTGATGAAAGACCCCGAAACGCGCTGCCTGCCGATGCGCAAGGAAATGCCTGACATCCGGCCGAAAACACCCGTTGCCCGCTACCTGGAACCCGCGAAATGAAGAAGAAGTCCGGCACCAAGCCCGCGGCAAAGCTCAGCGACGACGAGCTTCTCGAGTTTGTCCAGCGTGAGACCTTCCGCTATTTCTGGGAGGGCGCTCATCCGGTGAGCTTCATGGCGCTCGACCGCCGCTACCGGTCGGAGCGCGACGACGACAAGGTGACGACCGGCGGCACCGGCTTTGCCGTCATGGCATTCATCGTGGCGGTGGAACGCCAATGGGTGACGCGCGATGAGGCGATCGAACGGCTGAGTCGCATGCTCGACATATTGGAGCGCGGCACCTGCTATCACGGCGTCCTGCCGCATTTCATGGACGGCCGTACCGGCACCACTATTCCCTTCTGGCGCAAGGACGACGGCGCCGATCTCGTCGAAACATCCCTGCTCTTCCAGGGCCTGCTCTGCGCGCGGGCATATTTCAACCGCGACACGCCGGTCGAGCGGCGCCTGCGTGGCCGCATCACCTGGCTGTGGACCGAAGTCGAATGGAACTGGCACACGCGCGACGGCCGCAAAATGCTCTATTGGCATTGGAGCCCGAATAACGGCTGGTCGCTCGATCACGGCATCCGCGGCTGGAACGAGTGCCTCATCACCTATGTTCTGGCCGCCTCGGCGCCCCGTTATGGCGTCGGCCCCGAAGTCTATCACGAAGGCTATGCGTCGGGCCGCGACTTCCTGAACGGGAAAGACTATCACGGCATCGAGCTGCCGCTCGGCCCTCCTTCCGGCGGGCCATTGTTCTTCACCCATTATTCCTTCTGCGGTCTCGATCCGCGCGGCCTCACGGACAACTATGCCGACTACGGGGCCCAGAACCTCGCCCATGCCCGCATCAATTACGAATATTGCCGGCGCAACCCGAAGAACCACAAGGGTTATGGCCCCTCCTGCTGGGGCCTGACCGCCAGCGACGATCCCGACGGCTACAGCGCCCATGCGCCCGACAACGATAATGGCACCATCTCGCCGACCGCGGCATTGGCCAGCATGCCCTATACGCCCAAGGAGTCGATGCGGGCCTTGCGGTATTTCGTGAAGGCCGGCGACAAGCTCTGGGGTCGCTTCGGTTTCATCGACGCCTTCAACGAAACCCGCGACTGGCATGCCGATACGTTCCTCGCCATCGACCAGGGCCCGATCATCGCCATGATCGAAAACCACCGCACCGGTCTGCTGTGGAACCTGTTCATGAGCATTCCGGAGATTCAGGCGGGCCTCAAGAAGCTCGGCTTCAAGAGCCCACATTTCGACGCGCGCATCACATGACGCGGTCCCTCCTTCATTCCCATTCCCCGGAAACGCCTACACATTTCCCCTTCTCCCGCTTGCGGGAGAAGGTGCCCGATAGGGCGGATGAGGGTGTTGGTTCAGCTTCGCGACGGCTTATCAAGAGAACAGGATGACGAAGCTTCAACATCTCTCATGCTTGCGGCCATATAGAAAGCTGAGAGGACACCCTCATCCGGCCTTCGGCCACCTTCTCCCGCAAGCGGGAGAAGGGAAATACGACAAGGCCGCGTGAGTATGCCTGCCCCCCTCGAAGACTGGATCGCCCGGCAATATCGCTTCTCCGCCCAGGCGATGCTGGAAGCCGTTTCGGCGACGCAGATCACGCAGATACGGCCGGGCTTCGGGCAAACGGTGACACCGATCAAGGGCTCGATCGTCGCTTCTCCGGTTCTAGCCGCCTGGGATCCCGATCCCGATTATTTCTTCCACTGGTTCCGCGACTCCGCCGTCGTGATCGACGCAATACGCGTACTCCATGAGGACGGCACTCTGGGTCCGGAGGCGCTCGGCCATTTCGGCGACTTCGTCACCTTCTCTTTGTCGCTGCCACATCGGGAGCCGGTGACGGATCGGGCGAAGACAAAACCCGATTTCGCGCAATATCTGCGCCCCGAGGGCGAGATCACTGCCGTCAGCACCCGGGACGTCGCCGCCGAGACCCGCGTCAATCCCGACGGCACGCTCGACATCTCGCGCTGGTCGCGGCCTCAGCATGATGGCCCGGCGTTGCGCCTGATCGCGGTGCTGCGCTGGCTTTCAAGTGAGATCCCGCTCGATGACGGCAGCCGGACGAAAGCGATCCGCCTTGCCAACTCCGACATCGACTTCATCCTACGCCATCTGGGTGAGCCCGCCTTCGATATGTGGGAGGAGGAACAGGGTCAGCATTATTACACGTTGCGCGCCGAGGCGACCGCGCTTGCCAGGGCGGCGTCCTGGCTTCAGGACGCCGAGAAAGCCGAAGCGTGCCGCGCGGCGGTCTCCACCCTTCACCGCCGCCTCGACGGCTTCTGGCGCGAGAAGGATGGTTTCTACAGTTCCAGGCTCACCGGCGATCCGACCAAATATCTCGATATCTCGGTCATCTTCGCCGTCATCCATGCCGATGATACGGGCCCCCTTCACAGCATCCGCGATGTGCGCATGCTGGCAACCCTGCGCAAGCTCGAAAAACTTTTCGATGGTCTCTATGTCATTAATCAGGGGCGCCCTGAGAACCGCGCCCCGGCGATGGGCCGGTTTGCCAGCGATGTCTATTTCTCAGGCGGCGCTTATTATTTCTCGACCCTCGCCGCTGCCGAGTTCTATTTCCGCTTCGCCGCCGAATGCACCGGCGACCTCGCCCGCAATTACTTCGCCAAGGGCGACGCTTTTCTCGAGACGGTGCGTGCCTTCACCCCCGAGAGCGGTGAGCTTTCCGAGCAGTTCGACCGGAACACCGGACAGCAGGTTTCCGCCAAGAAGCTCGCCTGGAGCTATGCCGCTTTCGTCACGGCGATCGCCGCGCGCAATTCATGCGATGAGGTTCAATAATCCCATTCGGCGCCGATGCCGACTTCTGTGCTGCCATCGGCGCCGGTGGCGCCTTGCGCACGGATATTCTTGGTGATGTCGACGTCGATCGTGACCTTGCTCGAATTGGGCTGCGCCCCCTGCTTCACACCCAGATAGACGCGGTCATTGATCCTCTTGCCCATGCCGACTTCGCCGCCATTGTCGGTGCCGACATCGAGACTGTCGACGCCGAGCGACTGGCGCATCTTGTCGAGCATGCCGGGACCCGAGCCCGACAATTGCGCGATCGTCTGAGCGAGTTGGGCCGCCTGACCCATGGTGAGTTCACTGGCACTCTTGTCGAACAGCAGACGCGCGATGACTTCGTCCTGCGGCAAGGTTGGAGTCGAGGCGAAGCCGATCTTGGGCGCCGAAGCCGGCCCTGAGATCAGCACCTTGGCGGTGATGCCGTCGCTTTCGGTCTCGGCCACGAAGTCGAGCTCGGGATCGAGCGAGCCGTTGAATGAAATGAGGCCTTTCGAGAAATCGAGCCGCTTGCCGAAGCCGTCGAAACGGCCGCGCTTGAACTCGAAGCCGCCGAGCGAGCGTGGCTCGGCGCTCGTGCCCTGGACCGACAGATCGCCACCGAGTTCGGCTTCCATGCCCATGCCGCGCACGAAGATGCCGTTGGGCGCCGACAGTGTCAGGTCGAGATCGGCAATGAAGGGTGACGCCGCCTTCGTGGCCTTGGCGGCTTCCGCCTTGGCCTTGCCGGATTTCTTGCCGGGTGCTCCGCCGACATGGCGCACCTCGATCGGCTTGGCCGCGCCCGAGAGCTTGTCGGGCAGGTTGATGTCGAGGCGCCGCACCTGGACGCGGCCGGAGATCTTGGGCCGTGTCATCAGGGCGCCGCTCGCCTGCAGCCGGCCATCGGCGACCAGCCGCGCGGTCTCGCTCGAAACCAGCGTCGCCTTGTCGAAGGTGATGCCGATATCGGCGGGAATGCCGGCGGCCGGATCGACCGTCACCTTGCCGGAGAGCGTCACGGTGCCGCCATTGATCGTCTGGCCTTTGATATCCTGCAGGATCAGCGCGCGACCGTCACCAACGATATCGCCATTGATCTTGGAGATGGTGACGCCATTGACCACATCATCGAATCGCGCGTCGGCGAGACGTATCGTGCCGCGCAGATTGGGCGCGCCTGCCGTGCCGGTCACCGCCGCATTGATCTGCGCCTTGCCGGCGAGCCGGTTGCCGGACGCCGCCAGCATCGGATTGGCGAGCGACAATTGCACCCCGCCCGCCACTTTGAGATCGAGCGCCAATTGGGCGAGCGAAATGGTTCCGGTCACCCGCGCATCCTGGATCTGCGGATTCTTGATTACCATATCGATCGAGGCGCGCTTGTCGCGCAAATTGCCGGCGAGCGTGATGTCGAAGGGACCCGCGCCGGTGCGCACGATATCGGGATTGCTCAGGCCGGCGATGCGGACGCCATATTGCCCGATCGGGGCCTGCGGCGAGCCCGCCACCTTGATCATTCCCTCGAGCGTGCCCTTGAGCTCGCCCTGATAGCCACCGAGCTTGGCCAGCGACAGAGGCAGAGCGGAAAGCTTCACATCGAGCGCCAGCCTGTCCGGTCCGGCCTTGCCGGTGACGGCAGCGCGGCCATTGCCGGTGACCAGGACGAAATTGTCTACCGCGACAGTGCTGCCGGCGATCTCGATCTTGGACGGACCGGCGAGCGTGGCGCGCACGCCGTCCTTGGCCAAAGCAAGCGACTTGAGATCGATAAGCGTCGCCGCACCCTGAGGCCTGACCCGCGCCTCGCTGGTGATGTCCGTGCCTTGGATGCGGCCGGCCAGGCGGATGGTGCTGTCGGCGCCGGTGCCGATCGCCTCGATAGTCGCCCGCTCGATCGCGACACCGCCAGCCGTGCTGCCGGCAATATCGATGCTGCCGTCGAAGCCCGGCGTACCGAAGGCATCGCTCACTTTGGCATCGACATTCATCTTGCCGATCGCCTGCTCGGCGACGCGCAAGCCTGAAGCATTGGCCTTGACCATCACGGCCTGCTTGCCGCCTTGGGCCGAGAGATTGACCGTGCCCTTGAGCGAGCCCGACATCGGCGTCAGCGCCAGGGCCGAAAGATCGGCGAGATTGCCGGCATTGACGGTCAGGTCGCCATTGATGAGGCCGGCCACGGCTTTGAGCGCGCCCTTCATCTGATTGGTGCCGACCGTCAGGTCGATCGGATCGAGCCGATAGGTGTCCTCAGGCAAAGCCGCGAAACGCACGAGGCCTTTGGCCGGCTTGCCCGCGATGCGCCCGCCGAAGGTCAGGTCGCCCGCCGGCGCACCCGTGAGGTCGGCGGCCTTCACAAGAACTTCCAGCCCTTCGACGGGCTTGCCCATGGCGGTACCCGAAGCAATGCTGAGCTTCGAGGTGAGATCGAGCTTGTCGAGCGTGCCCGAAAAGGCTGCCGTCGCCTGCGCCTTGCCGCTGAGACGCGGATCGATGAGCGCCATGTCGGCGAGCGTGAGGTCGGCTTTGAGATCGGCGGCGCTGCGGTCGATGCGCCCGCCAATGGCGAGCGCCAGATTCTTCGCGGCGAGATTGGCATCCTTGACGATCAGCACGCCGTCGGCGCCGCGCTCGACGCTGCCTGAAAGCTCGGCTGGTCCATTGAGCAGCCTATCGACGGCCTTGATGCCCGTGACGATGCCGATCGAACTGCCCTTGCCCGTCACCCGCAGCATGTCCGGCGTCACGTCGAGATCGGCCTCGGCCGAGAACTGGCCGCCGAGCGTCCGCCCGGCCAACGGCGAAAAGGCCGCGAGATCGAGCCGGCCCAGGCGCAATTTGCCCTGGGTCGCTTCCGC
Source organism: Taklimakanibacter albus (assembly GCF_016595235.1). Classification (GTDB taxonomy): domain Bacteria; phylum Pseudomonadota; class Alphaproteobacteria; order Rhizobiales; family Aestuariivirgaceae; genus Taklimakanibacter; species Taklimakanibacter albus. The sequence continues at coordinate 202,039 of NZ_JAENHL010000007.1, forward strand.
CGTGGCCCGCCCGGTGAATTCGGCGGCAAGTGGTGCCAGCTTGATCGTGGCGCCGGTCAGAGCCGGCTTGCCGTCGCTTCCAAGTGCGCCAGACACGATGAAGTCGAGCGTGTTTCCGAGCGCCTGCCCCACTTTCGGATCGGCGGCCTCGAGGCCTTTCGCATTGCCATCGGCGGTGAGCGCAAACGAGCCGTCGTCTTGCGGCAATGCTTCGACCGTCGCGCTGAACATCTCGGCGCCATAGCCTTGCGCACGCGGCATCGTCACGGTGACCGCCGCCTTCACGGCGGGCTTGGCGATCGGGCCAGAGATCGAACCGTCGACGAACCAGTCCTGCCACTGGACGTCAGGCGCCAGCGCCGCATAACGGGCCGCATCGCCGCCGATCAGCGTGAAGCGCAATTGCGCGGCGCTGGCTGCGGTGTCGAAGCTGCCCTTGAGCGTGGCGCCGAGACCGGCGGCCTGCAATTTCACGTCATCGATCTGGACGATCTGTGTTTCATCGGCATGCAGCAGCGCCTTCAGCACCGTGCTGCCCTCGAAGAGCGGGCGCAGATTGGCCGGCAGCAGCCCCGCCAGTGCGCCATTGAGATCGAGCATGATCGCCTGGCCGGTCTGGTCACGGGCGATGCTGGCAATACCCTGCGCATTGACCGCCTCGCCGGCGATGAAGGACAGATCGGCTTTGAAGTCGTCCAGCGATCCCTTGCCCCTGAGGGTGAGATTGACCGGCGGGCGTCCTTCGATCTGCGCCAGGCCGGAAATGAGCCCGCCTTGCGGCTCGTCCGCCGTGACGTCGATGTCGAGAAGGCGCGTATCGGGAACGAAATTCACCTTGCCGGCGATGCGGCCGGCGAGATCGATGCGGTCCAGCGCGAAATCGAGCGCGAGCCCCTGCGCCGGATCGACGAGACGGGCCGATCCTTCGAAGGACAATTGCATCGCCTGGCCGAAGACCGGCGCGCCGATTTCGATCTCGGCGAGTTTGAGCTGTTTGAGATCGAGACGCGGCACCGTGATGCCGGAGCTCGCCGTCGCTTCCGGCGCCGGCGGTAACTCCGGCAGCCGTTGCAGTGAGATCTTCCGGGCTTCGATGGTGTCGGCCGAGATGAGACCGCCGGTCAGCGCCAGCGGGCTCCAGTAGAGATTGACGCCCTCGACCGTGGCGAAGGTCCCCTTGGCATCGGCAAGCTCGACGCGTCCAACGGTGAGACCGGAGGGAACGAAGCCACCGATCTCACTGATCCTGATGTCGAGGCCATTGCCGGAAGCGAGCCGGCTGGCGGTGCCGGCCAGGAAGCTCTTGCCCGGGGGCGTCTGGACGAAGCCGAAGAGAATCGCGACAAGGACGACAAGCCCGAGCAGCGTATAGAGACCGTAGCGTATGATCCGGCGGGCCATCATCAGAAGGCCTGCCCGATGCTGACATAGACGCCGTAGCCTGTGTCGTCATCACGCGGATTGAGCGGCACGGCCGCATCGAGGCGGATAGGGCCGATGGCGGTGTAATAACGAAGGCCCAGGCCCGCCGCATATTGCAGGCCCGAGAAATCCGGCATTTCATCCTCGAAGGCAGCGCCCATATCGACGAAAGGCACCAGGCCGATCGTTTCGGTGATGCGGATGCGCATCTCGGCCGAGGCCTCGAAATAACTCAAGCCGCCGATGATATCGCCCTTGTCGTTGCGCGGGCTGACCGATTGGAAATCATAACCGCGGATCGAACCGCCGCCGCCCGCATAGAAGCGCCGCGCCGGCGGCACGTCGCTGAGATCGGCGCCGATCAGGCTGCCGCCCGCCACGCGGCCGGCCAGGATGAAGCGGTTGCGATCGTCCATGGCGTGATAGGCGGAAACCTGGCCGCGGGCGAGGACCGGTCCGGCACCCGCCTCGCCCAGAAAAGCGAAGGGCTCGAGCCGGGCGGCGGAGCGGATGCCGCGCGTCGGATCGAGCAGCGAGTCCGTCGTGTCATAGACGACATCGATCGGCAGGCCGGCCACGAAGTCCTGGCGCTTGCCGTCGGTGTCCTCGACATAGGCCTGCTCGAAATCGACGCCGACCTGCACCGACAGCGCGTCGCTGATCTGGCGCTTGACGCCGGCATTGAGCGTCACCGCATCGCGCACATAGGCATCCGTCACTTCACGCAGGAACGCCACCTCGGCGAGGAAATCGTCATCGACGGTATAGATGCCGGGTTTGGTGAAGGTCGCCTTCAGCACATAACCGAACGGATCGGCATCGGGCACCGCATCGGGCTCGCCGCCGAACCACGAGACCTGGCCGTCGATGCGCAAGGTCTCGGCGCCGCCGAACAGGTTGCGATGGCCCCAATAGGCGTTGACCGCTGTACCATCGGTGCTCGAATATTTGGTGCCGAAGCCGAAATAACGCGGCTTGCGCTCGCTGATCTCAAGATCGACCGGCAGGCGGCCATTGGCGTCGAGGTCGTCCGCCTCGCGCAATTTGACGCCGGCAATGATCGGATAGGAGGTCAGGCGCTTGCGTAATTTGTCGAGGCGCTCCGGCGAATAGGGTTCGCCCTCCTCGATGTCGATGCGGTCTTCGACGAATTCGGGATCGAGTCCTTCGGTGCCCGATACGGTGAAACGGCCGAATGGCGCCTTTGGCCCCGTCTCGACGAAAAGCGTGACCTCGAGCCGCCGCGAAACGTGATCGGCGGCGACGTCCTTGCTGTCGATCTTCGCGAACGGATAGCCCTGGCCTCTCAGATCGGAGGCGATGACACGTTCGGCGCGCGCAATGGCCGAACTCGCGGCGATCTCGCCTTCGACCAGGTCGCTGTCCTCGAGATCGGGAACATTCTCCATCGGCCGGTGCGTCTTGGCGTCGAGCACGCGAATCTTGCCGAAACGGAACTCCGGACCGACATCGACATTGATCTGCACCTTGACCGGGCCCCGCGCCCGCATCGTCTCGGCGGCGTCGAAGACGCTCGGATCATTGACGTCGACATCGGCGATGCGGATGTCGATCTCGCCCGCATAGTAGCCCTTGTCATAAAGAGCCGCGGTGATTCGCTCCTGGTCCGACAGAGCACGCTGCACCAGGCCTGCCGCACCAGGTGCGGCGCTTTCCTGAAGCGTGACCAGATTGGAACTGTCCTCGATTGCCGATCTGATGCCGCTGTCGCCGTGATCGATCTTGATGTTGACCTTGTAGGGCAAGGCATCGGCGATCGGTTCTTCGGCCTTTTTGCCCGTGAACCACGAGGTTATGCCATCAAAGAAGGACTGGCTGTGACCGGGCTCGGCCATGAAGCCTGAAAAGAGCGCGCTTGCGGTGCATAACACCAAAAGATTGCTCGTGAATTTCGAAATTGCCCGCAAACGCACAACGCCCCACCACATACACTTCGTGTGCCATAATAGGTTCTGGCAAAAATCCGGTTAAAATGTGTCCCGTTGACTTAACGAAGCTTAAGAAACATCAGGAGAACATTAGTTTCATAAATAAAACAAAACGTCTCGTATTTCTTCCCTTGAGTCAGGAAATTTGCTGCGGATAATTTAATGTCCGTATGGTAATAATACTTGCCAGCCTCCTTTTTGTTGGTCAAGCTGCCGACAAGACGGCCACAAAACACGGCCGCGAGGGAGCAAACATGACATCCATCATTCAAGACAGCCTGGCGATCGTCGCGGAAAAAGTACGGACCGGCCAGATGTCGCGCCGGCGCTTCATGCATGTTCTGGCCGCTTTGGGCGCCGCGGGCGCCTTGCCGAGCTGGCGTGAGGCTAACGCCCAGACCAAGGAAATCATCTTTTCCATGTGGGGCGGCGATGCCGAGGAGGTCTATCGCAAGGCCTGGGGCGCTCCCTATGAGGAAAAAGCCGGCGTCGCCATCCAGTTCGACGGCTCAGGCCCGACCCGCGGCAAGATCCGCGCCATGGTCGAATCGAAGAACGTCACTTGGGACGTCTGCGACAGCGGCCTCGGCACCCAGTCGTCGCTTGGCCCTGAAGGCCTGCTCGAGCCCATCGATTATACGATCGTCGACAAGAACAAGATCGTTCCCGGCCTCGCTTATCAGTGGGGCGCCACCGGCTATATCTACAGCTCGGTGCTGACCTGGGACAGCAAGGCCTTCGGCGGTGAAGAGCCCAAGACCTGGGCCGATTTCTGGGACGTGAAGCGTTTCCCCGGCAAGCGCGTCGTGTGGAAATACATGGTCGGCGTGCTCGAGGCCGCCTTGATCGCCGACGGTGTCGAGCCCTCCAAGGTCTATCCGATCGACATGGACCGCGCCCTGAACAAGATCAAGGAGCTCAAGGAGCATCTCGTTCTGTGGGACAACGGCGCCAGCAGCCAGCAGGTCTTCCGCGATGGCGAGGTGACGATGGGCCAGATCTGGCATACGCGCTCCACCATGCTGGCGGATGAATCGCAAGGCCGTTTCAAATACACCTTCAATCAGGGCATCGTGCAGCCGGGCGTGTGGGTCGTGCCGAAGGGCAACCCCGCCGGCAAGGCGGTGTTCGAGTTCCTGGCTTCCATGCAGGAACCCGAAAAGCAGCTGATCCTGCTGAAAGAGCTGAGCCAGGGCCCGGCCAATCCGGAAACCGCCAAGCTCGCCCCCCAACTCGCGTCGAAGAATCCCGGCTCGCCCGAGAATCTGGCGATCCAGGTCTTCCAGAATGAGGAATGGTACGCCAAGAACCATCAGGAAGCGGAAAAGCGCTTCCTCGACGTGGTCTCCTCCTGACGCGCTGACCTGGGAGCGCCGCCATGTATGTATTCTTCGTGCTGCCTGCGGCGCTCCTTCTCTTCTTTCTCTATCTGCTGCCGCTGGCGCGCATCCTGATGATCAGCGCTACCGATGGCCAAGGCTTCGTCGCCAATTACGGCGCCGTGCTCACCTCGGCGCCGATCCATCGCATGGTGTGGACGACGGTCGAGATCTGCGCCATCACAACTGTCGCCACGCTGCTCATCTCCTATCTCATCGCCTATGTGCTGCTGCAGGTTTCCGAGCGCACCCGCATGTGGATGATGCTGTGCATCCTGGTGCCGCTCTGGGTCTCGGTCTTGGTGCGCGCTTTCGCCTGGATCGCGGTGCTCAACAATTCAGGCCCGGTCAACAGCCTGCTGCAATATACGGGGCTCACCGACGAGCCGGTGCAGCTGGTGCGCAACCAGTTCGGCGTGATGCTGGGCATGGTGCATTACATGCTGCCTTTCGGTATCCTGCCACTCTACGCAGCGATGAAGGGCATCGATCCCAAGCTCATCTCGGCGGCGCGCGCTCTGGGCGCCCGCCCCTTCACCGCCTTCCGCCGTGTCTTCCTGCCCTTGAGTCTGCCTGGCCTCTACAGCGCCTTCGTCATCGTCTTCATCTTTTCGCTCGGCTTCTATGTGACGCCGGCGATCCTGGGCGGCGGCCGCATCGTCATGATCGCCGAATATATCGCGCTCCTCATCTCACAAGGGTATGACTGGGGCATCGCCGCGGCGCTCGCCACCATGCTGCTCTCCGTCGTGCTCGCCGTCGTTTTCATCGCCGGCCGCTTCGCCGACTGGGACTCGGTGCTCGGAGGCTCGCGGCGATGACCTTGCCGAAATCAGTTCCCGGCAACATTCTGCGCGGCCTCGCCTGGGCCGGCGTCCTCTTTCTCATCGCCCCGCTCCTCGTCGTAATCCCGGTTTCGTTCACACCGGAACGTTATCTTTCCTTCCCCAGCGAAGCATTGTCGCTTCGCCATTACGAGACGCTCCTTTTCGACCGGCGCTGGTCGGGCGGCATATTGACGAGCCTCCTGATCGCCAGCATCACCACCGTGCTCTCCGTCGTCATCGGCACGCTTTGCGCGGTCGGGATGTGGCGCATCGGCGGACGCCGCATGCAGCTCCTGCGTTTGATGATCCTGGCGCCGCTGATCGTACCGTCGATCGTTCATGCCCTCGCCTTCTACAAGAGCTGGATCGATCTCGGCTGGCTCGACACCGTCTGGGGCGTCATCGTTGCCCACACAACCATTTGCGTGCCGCTGGTGATGATCACTGTCTCGGCGGCTTTATCGGGCTTCGATCATCGCCTCGAATATGCCGCCCGCTCGCTCGGCGCCCGGCCCCTCACGGTTCTGCGCCGTATCATCCTGCCCAACATCCTGCCTGGCGTCGTCTCGGGCGGCATCTTCGCCTTCATCACTTCGTGGGATGAGATCATCGTCATCCTGTTCATCACCGCCCGCAAGGTTCGCACATTGCCGCAGACCATCTGGTCGAGCATCATGGAGCGCGTCGATCCGGCGGTCGCCGCCATTTCCACCGTGATGGTCGCCGCGACCCTGGCGGCCGTCATCATCAAGCTCACCCTCGCAAAACGAGCGGCCCCGCAACCCTGAGAACGAAGAAAAAGAGGAGCGCTTCATGGCCAAGAGCCGACCCATCCAGCAGATCGTCATCAACGGCAAGATCGCCACCATGGAAGGCGACGGCGTCTTCGTCGAGGCGCTCGCCATCCGGGACGGCCGCGTCGCGGCCTCCGGCTCGACCGCCGACATGCGGGCACTCGCTCCCCATGCCGAAGTGATCGATTGCGGCGGCCGCACCGTGCTGCCGGGCTTCATCGACAGCCACTGCCATCCCGACATGCATGGCGCCCGTCTCGGCCGCTGGACCGATCTCTCGGAAGGCCTCTCCAGCAAGGAACAGCTGCTACAGCTCATCCGCAAGTCGGTCGACGGCACGCCGCAGAACCGCTGGTTCGTCGGCTTCCGCTATGATGATCTGCGCCTCGGCGGTTATCCGACGCGGGAAGAGCTCGATGCTGCGGCCGGTGGCCGTCCTGCCTTCCTCTATCGCCGCGACGCCCATCTGGGCTTCGCCAACAGCGCCGCCTTGAAGCTCGTCGGCTATACGAGAGATAGCCAGGACCCGCCTTTCGGCCGTCTCGACCGTCATCCCGAAACCGGCGAGCTGACCGGCCTCCTGCGCGAGACCGCCGCGCATGAGGTGGTGAACTACAACCAGGCCGATTTCACCTCGGACGATTTCGCCTCAGGCCTCGTCAAGGTCTTCGCCGATTTCTCGACTTACGGCATCACCTCGGTGCACAACAGCCTGTGCTCGACCCATGGCATCATCGCCTATCAGAAGATGCGCGAGGCTGGGAACCTCAAGATGCGCGTCGGCCTCCTCGCCTCGGGACGCGAGGACGAGTTGATCCAGGCGATCATCCGCTCGGGCTGGCGTACCGGCTTCGGTGATGAATGGGTGCGCCTCACCGGCGTCGAATGGTGCCCCGACTGCTCGACCAGCGGCCGCACTGCCGCTTATTACGATCCCTATGTCGGACCGAAAGTCCTGGGCGAGCCCGACGACAATCGCGGCATGCTTCTTTATGAGCTCGAAGACTTCAAACGGCGCGTGTTGCAGGCGCATCAGGCCGGCCTCCTGGTCGGCGCCGACGGCGTCGGCGACCGTGGCATCGATTTCGTGCTCGACGCCTATGAGAACGCGCTCGATCATCACCCCGTGGACGACCATCGCATGCGGGTCGAGCATTGCTGCAACGTGACGCCGTCGATCCTGCAGCGCCTCAAGCGGCTCAAGGTGATCTGCTCCTCGGCAACGGGCTTCGCCTATGACCTTGGCGATGCCTATCGCCGCAACCGTGGCGCCGAAGCCATGCGTTACATGTGGCCGCATCGCAGCATGATCGATGCCGGCGTCGTGGCGCCCGGCCATTCGGATTCCCCCGTCTGCCATCCCAATCCGCTGCGCGCCATCCATTCGCTGGTCAACCGCGTAACCGATAGCGGCGCCGATCTCGATCAGCGCGAGGCGATCAGCGTCTATGAGGCGGTAGAAGCCTATACGACGCTCGGCGCCTATTGCGGCAAGGAGGAGCATCTGAAGGGCGATCTCGGCCTCGGCAAGCTCGCCGACTTCATCGTCCTGGAAGAGGATATCTTCACCATGGACAAGAAGCGGCTCGACCAGCTGAAGATCCGCGAAACCTATATTGGCGGCGAGCCGGTCTTCCGGCGCAATGGAGCGGCGTGACGGTGTCGGCGGGCTTCCTCGAGATACGCAACCTGGTGAAGCGCTACGGCGGCGCGGTCGCCGTCGATGGCGCGTCACTGTCGATCGCCAAGGGTGATTTCCTCACTTTGCTCGGGCCTTCGGGCTCGGGCAAGACGACGATCCTCATGGCGATAGCCGGCTTCGTGAAGCCAACCGAAGGCGAGATCGTATTGTCGGGGCGCAATCTGGTGCCGCTCGAGCCCGAGGAGCGCGATCTCGGCATCGTCTTCCAGGGTTATGCGCTCTTTCCGCATATGACGGTGGCGCAGAATGTCGCCTTCCCGCTCGAATTGCGCAAATGGAAGCCCGACGCGATTGCCAAACGGGTCGAGGAGACCCTGGCCATGGTCGATCTCACGCGCTTCGCCGATCGCCGTCCGGCGCAATTGTCGGGTGGCCAGCAGCAGCGCGTGGCGCTCGCCCGTTGCCTCTCCTATCAGCCTGATCTCCTCCTGCTCGACGAGCCGCTCTCCGCTCTCGACCGGCAATTGCGCGCCCGTCTTCAGGACGAGATCAAGAGCCTGCATCAAAAGGTCGGTGTCACCGTGGTCAATGTCACCCATGACCAGGACGAGGCGCTGTCCATGTCCACCCATATCGCGGTGATCAATCGCGGCCGGATCGTGCAATATGGCACGCCCGACGATATCTATGAGAATCCCGCGACGCGTTTCGTCGCCCGCTTCATCGGCCGCAGCAATGTGGCGACGGTCGAGCGCATCGAGACCAAAAGCGATGGCGCCTCGGCTTTGATCGCCGGCCAATGGCTGCCGGTCGAGCCCAATCCCGCCGTCGCCGGCAAGGCCGCTTTGTCGCTTCGGCCCGAAATGATCGAGATCGGTCCTCTGGGCACGGACAGGACGGATGCGCGGAAGGTCGTCATGGACGCTCGGATCGAGAATTGTGTATATCACGGTGGAACCACGGCGCTCGATATCAGGACGGCCATCGGACCCCTGCGAGCCGAGATGCCGACCAGCCGGCTGGGGGTGAGACCGACGGCCGGCGCAACCGTTCAGGCCTCCTGGCCCGTGCGCGCCGGACGGATCGTAAGCGAGGATGATACGGCCCTTGATCAACAGTGAGTTCGATGTCGGCGCCGCGCTCAAGCTCAAGCGCGAACAGGCCGGCCTATCACAGAGACAGCTCGCGGAACTGGCCGAGCTCACCCATGTGACCATCGCCAATGTCGAGAGCAACCGCAGCGCGCCGTCGGTGGCGACGCTGGCGCGCATCCTCGACGTGCTGAAGCTCACCTTCTCGGAATTCTTCACGCCGAACCTGCCCAGCATGGACAAGGTCTTCTATCGCAAGGGCGAGTTCGTGCCGCTCGCCTCCGGTGACTGTGAGATCCTGCAGGTGGGCCCCGGCCGCGGCGTCGCCAAATTGCAGGTCATCAAGACGCGTTACCGCCCCGGCGCCGAAACCGGCCCCGAAATGCTGAAGCATGAGGCGGAAGAAGGCGGCGTGATCCTTTCGGGCGAGATCGAGCTGACCGTCGGCGACCGCACCGAGATCCTGGGGCCTGGCGACGGTTATCTCTTCCGCTCCAACCAGCCGCATCGCTTCCGCAATGTCGGCAATACCGACTGCACCATCGTGGCCGCCTGCACCCCGCCCTATCTGTGAGTTTTGCCGAGCTACCTTTTCTCATGGCCAGCGTCTATCCTGCTTCGCCATGACCTCGCTTCGCCGCCTCCTGCCCTCCGCCGGCGCCCTCTTCGTCTTCGAAGCCGCGGCGCGTTATCTGAGCTTCACCCGCGCCGCCGGCGAGCTCAATGTCACACAATCGGCGGTGAGCCGGATGATCGCCAAGCTCGAGGCGCATCTCGACACCAAGCTTTTCATCCGCACCACCACCGGCCTCGAGCTCAGCGAGGACGGCCGCCATCTCTATAATGCGGTGACCGGCAGCTTCCAGCACATGGAAATCGCCATCGAGGACATCCGCGCCAAGCATGGCGATACCGGCACGGTCACTTTGTCGATCTCCTCGGCCTTCGCCATGCACTGGTTCATGCCGCGCCTCGACCGTTTTCAGAGTCGCTTTCCCAATATCGATCTGCGTTTCCAGCTGGTGCGCGGCGAGCCGACCGGTCCGATCGAGGATGTCGATCTTGCCATCCGCTACAATCTCTCCGAGGATAATGACCAGCAGCGCTGGCCCTTGATGGAGGAACTGGTCGTCCCTGTCTGCAGCCCCGGTTATCTCAGCACCCATGGCGCGCTCGACGACTGCCCGGATCTCAGTGGCCACACGCTGGCGCATCTTTCGGGCTCGATCCGCATTCCCTGGTCGCGTTATCTGGCGGAGTTCAATTATCCGGCCCCCACCGGCAGCCGCAGCCTCACCTTTTCCGACTACACGCTGGTGATCCAGGCGGCCGTCAACGGCCGCGGCATCGCGCTCGGCTGGTGGCATGTCGTCGCGCATACGCTGCTGCAGAAGGAGCTGGTGCCGGCCGGCCGCAACCGGCTCAAGACCGGACAGTTCTATTATCTGGTGGCGACGTCGCGCCGCCCCTTGCGCAAGCCGGCCGTGCTGGTGCGCGACTGGCTCCTCGGTGAAATGGCCGAACTGCGCCGTGAAGTACTGGGGGAGCAATAGGAACAATCTTCCAATCTGAATGATTTCAATGATTTAATTATTCTCCCTCCACCGGGGGCATTCCCGCAGATCATGGCGATCTGACCATTGTGTTCGTGCGCCCCGCCTCCTGAATCCCTACTGTCCGGCCAACGAGATAAACCGTCCCGGGAGGACAGATTTGAACAGCCACGACGTGACGATGGCGCGCTCTGACAAGATTGCCTCGGCGCATCGTCTCGATCCCTTGCTGAAGCCGCGCTCCATCGCCTTTGTCGGCGCCTCGACGCGCGCCAACACACCCGGCAACTCGATGATCCGCGCCGTCAAGCGCGACGGCTTCGCCGGCGTGGTCTACGCCATCAATCAGAAATACGCAGAGGTCGAAGGCGTCGCCTGTTTCCCCGATCTCGCGAGCCTGCCCGAAATCGTCGATCATGTCGTTCTCGGCGTCGCCAATGAGCATCTGGAAACAGGCCTCAAGGACGCGATCCGCCACGGCGCCAAGGCCATCACCATCTTTGCGAGCTGCAATCTGCCGGGTGAGCACGACACGCTCGCCGATCGTCTCCAGGCGATTGCGCGCGAGGCCGGCATCGTCATCTGCGGCGGCAACAGCATGGGCTTCGTCAATCCGACGCAAGCCCTCGTCGTCTCGGGCTACATGGCCAAGCACCGGCTGATGCCGGGCGGCGCCGCGCTCATCACCCAGTCGGGCTCAGCCTTCAGCGCCCTCGCTTACAACGACCAGCGTCTCAAATTCTCCCTCGCCGTATCGAGCGGCCGCGAGCTCACCGTCTCCACCGCCGACTATATCGACTGGGCACTGGATCAGCCCGAGACCCGCGTCATCGGCCTGTTCCTCGAAACCGCGCGCGACCCGGAAGCTTTCAAAGTAAGCCTCGCCAAGGCGGAAGCACGCCGCATTCCTGTCATCGTGCTGAAGGTCGGCCGCACCGAAATGAGTGCGGCTTTCGCGGCGAGCCACAGCGGCGCCATTGCCGGCGACAATGCCGCTTATGAGGCGCTTTTCGTCAAACATGGCGTGATCTCCGTCGAGACGCTCGACAGCCTCGCCGCCCATCTCCTGCTGTTCTCGACCGTGAAGCCCGCCAGCAAGGGCGGCCTCGCCAGCATCCATGATTCGGGCGGCGAGCGTGAAATGGTGGCCGATCTCGCCACCAGATTCGGTGTCCCTTTCGCACGTATCAATCAGGCGACGAAAGACCGCCTCGCCCAACATCTCGATGACGGTCTCAAGCCCGACAACCCGCTCGATGTATGGGGCACCGGGCGTGATTTCGAGACTCATGTCGAGGCCTGTCTCGAAGCCTTGGTCGATGATCCCGATACCGCCATCGGCGTGATGTTCGAGGATATCCGCACCGGCTCCTATATTACCGAAGGTTTCACCGCCGCCGCCATCCGCGTGGCCAGGCGCAGCGACAAGCCGGTGGCGCTCGTCACCAATTATGCGGCCCTCGATCATCGTGAAGTGGCGCTCAAGGTGACGGAAGCGGGCGTGCCGGTCATCGACGGCACCGAGGAAGGCCTGGGCGCCATCCGCAACCTCCTCGCCTTTCGCGATCACAGCCCGCTGACGCCGGCGCCACGACCGAACAATCCCAAGCGCGATCAATGGCGCAGCCGGCTCGCCAAAGGCTCCTTGAACGAAAGCGAAGGCCTCGCTCTGCTGGCCGACTATGGCATCCGCGTGCCGCGCCACTATCGGGCGGAGAAGCTGGACGACACGCTCGCCGCCGCCCGCGCCATCGGCTTCCCGGTCGCGCTCAAGACGGCGGCCGCCGGCATCCAGCATAAGAGCGACCAGCAAGGTGTCGTGCTGGGCCTGCGCACTGAAGACGAGCTCAGCAACGCCTATCGGGACATGGCCGCGCGTCTCGGGCCTGCCATCCTCGTCGCCGAAATGGCCCCCAAAGGTGTCGAGATCGCTTTCGGCCTCATCCGCGATCCGCAATTCGGGCCTTATCTGATGGTCGCTTCAGGTGGAATCTGGATCGAACTTCTGAAAGACCGCACCGTCGCCATGGCGCCGCTCGACCGCGAGCGCGCCCGCCGTCTCATCGACACTTTGCGCATGCGCCCTCTGCTCGACGGCAAACGCGGCCAGGCTCCTGCCGATATCGAGGCTCTCATCCAGGCCGTGCTGGCGTTGTCGGCTATCGCCGAAGAACTTGGCGATCTCATTGCCGAGATGGACGTCAATCCCTTGATCGTTTCCGCATCGGGCGCCATCGCCGTCGATGCACTCGTTGTATCAGCCAAGAGGAAGTCATGAATTTCGAATTCACGCCCCGGCTCAAGGAGCTTTCCGCCCGCGGCCGTCAGTTCTGCGACGAGGTTCTGGTGCCTCTCGAACAGATTGCCGACGAGCATGGCGAGCTGCCGATGGACCGGCGCGACGCGGTCAAGGATCAGGTGCGCGCCTGGGGCCTCGCCGGCATCAATCACAGCAAGGAACATGGCGGCCTCGGTCTCACGATGCTGGAGCAGACCGCCATCGAGGAGCAGCTCGGCCGCGTCACCAACGGCTTGTGGAGCTGTGTGTGGCGCCCGCCGGTCAGTCTCAAATTCGGCACCAGCCAGCAGATCAAGGATTATCTCCTGCCGTCCTGCGCCGGCCATCGCCGCGGCTGCTTCGCCATCACCGAGGAAGGCGCCGGGTCAGATCCGCGCCAAGTTAAGACGACCGCCGTGCTGAAAAACGGCAACTGGCACCTGAACGGCGAGAAGTGGTTCGTCACGTCCTACAATGCGTCAGACTTCATCATCGTCCATGCCCATGTCGATAACGATCCCGACAAGCCGACCTTGTTCCTGGTCGACAAGCCGGCCCAGAATCTCGTCCATCTGCGCTCGCCGAAATTCATGCATAACTTCGCCTTCGACCATGCGGAATTGCGCTTCGACGACGTGACCGTTCCGGAAGACCGTATGCTGGGCAAGGTCGGCCAGGGCTTCGAGCTCACCAAGGACTGGTTCGTCGAGACGCGCCTGCAGATCGCGTCTCATGCTTTGGGCGCCGCCATCCGCGCCACCGAGCTCGCCAATGATTATGCGACGAGCCGCCACCAGTTCGGCCGCGCGATCCGCGATTTCCAGGGCGTCGAATTCATGCTGGCCGACATGGCCGTGGAAATCTTCGCCACCAAGACGATGCTCTATCGCATCGCCTGGGAGATCGACAACGGCCTCGACCGCAAGCAGATCCACGCCCACGCGAGCGCGCTCAAGCTCCATTCCTCGGAAATGGCGGGCCGCGTCATCGACAAGGCCCTCCAGATTCTGGGTGGACGCGGTTATATGCGCGAAAATCCAGTCGAGCGCCTCTATCGCGACATCCGCGTCGACCGCATCTGGGAAGGTACGTCAGAGATCCAGCGCGTCGTGGTCGCCGGCCAGATCCGCAAGCGCGGCCTCGCCGTCTTCAGCGATTGGATGTGACGATGGCGCGCCGGCATATCGAAACGCTTCTTTTGCTGGCGCCTGCCGTCATCTTGCTGCTCCTGTGCTTCGTCGTGCCGTTGGCCCGGCTGTTCTCGCTCGCTTTCACCGACGAGGCGGGGCCGTTCGCCACCTTCGCCATATTGGCCGAAAGCAATGTCTATCGCCGGGTGATGGTGAACACCTTCCTCGTCGCTCTCGCGGTGGCGCTCATCACCGTCGTCCTCGCCTGGCCGGTCGCTTACATCCTGACCAAGCTCAAAGGCTTCTGGTTCGCCTTCGCGCTGTATGGCGTGCTGTTTCCCTTCTGGATCTCGGTGCTGGTCCGCACCTTCTCCTGGATGATCCTGCTCGAGCGCAACGGCCCCTTGAACCGCTTCCTCGTCAATCTCGGCATCACCGACAAGCCGTTGGCGCTCCTCTTCAACGACACCGGCGTCATGATCGGCATGGTGCATGTGCTGCTCCCCTATGCCATCCTGCCGCTTTATGGTGCGATGCTGCGCATCGACCAGCGGCTCCTGATGGCGAGCGACGGCCTCGGCGCCGGGCTCTTCGATACGTTCCGCCGGGTCTATTTCCCGCTCTGCCTGCCGGGCCTCATGGGCGGCGCCACTTTCGTCTTCCTGCTGTCGCTCGGCTTCTTCATTACGCCGGCTCTGCTCGGCGGCTCCAACGCCATCACCTTGTCGATGCTGATTGCGAGCTTCATCAACGATCGTCTCGCCTGGTCGCTCGCCGCGGCGGCCTCGCTGGTCCTGCTCGTCATCGTGCTGGCGCTGCTCGCCGCCACGGCGAAGGTCCTCCCCTTCGGCAAAGGGATGTATGCGAAATGAGCAAGTCGCCCCTCTGGCTCAGGCTCATCGCGCAGATTTCCGCCGGCCTGGTTCTGGCTTTCCTCTGCCTGCCGATTCTCGCCGTCATCCCCGCCTCCTTCAACCAGGCGAGCTTCATCACCCTGCCGCCGGCCGCTTATTCGGGCCGCTGGTACGAGGCTTTCATCTCCGATCCCGAATGGCGCCAGGCGCTGTTCGCCAGTCTTCATGTCGCCGTCATCGCCACCATCGTGGCGGTCGTGACAGGCACGGCGGCGGCCTTGGGCCTCCATCGCCTCACTGGCAGATCACGTGGCCTCCTCACCGGTTTCTTCCTGGCGCCGATGATCGTGCCGGTCATCGTCACCGCCGTCGCCGTCTACAGAAGCGCCCTCGATGTCGGCTTGAGCGGCACGCCTTTGGGACTCGGCCTCGCACATGCGCTGCTGGCGCTGCCTTTTGTCGTCATCAATGTCGGCATTGCGCTGCGCGCTGTCGAGGAGAACTGGCTGCGTGCCGCGGCCGGACTCGGTGCGGGTCCCTGGCGCATCTTCCGCACCGTGACGCTGCCCAATATCGCCCCCGGCATCGTCGGCGGCGCCATCTTCTCCTTCATCACGTCGTTCGATGAGGTGGTCGTCGCCGTCTTCCTGGCCGGTTATGCCAACAAGACTCTGCCGGTGAAGATCTGGGAATCGATCCGCCTCGAATTCACCCCTGTGGTCGCCGTCGCCGCCACCCTCATGATCGTGCTCGCCATCGTGCTGTTCGCCGTGGCGCAGCTTTTAAGCAAATCCGGGAAGAAGCAGCCGATATGAAGACAGGACTACCCTTGCGTTTTGCCGGCTCGGCGAAGAACTACGGTGCGGTCTCAGCACTGAAGCCGACCGATCTCGAGATTCGCGATGGCGAGTTCATGACCCTGCTCGGGCCTTCAGGCTCCGGCAAGACGACACTGCTCAATCTCGCTGCCGGTTACCTGGAGCCGAGCGCCGGGCGCATCTTCATCGGCGAACGCGACGTGACAGATCTCCCGGCCCGCCAGCGCAATATCGGCATGGTGTTCCAGAACTACGCCCTCTTCCCGCATATGAGCGTCGCCGACAATGTCGCTTATGGCCTGATCGTCCGCCGCCTGCCGAAACCCGAGATCCAGCGCCGCGTCGCAGCCGCTTTGGCCATGGTGCGCCTCGATGATTTCGGCGCCCGCCGCATCCAGGAACTGTCGGGCGGCCAGCAGCAGCGTGTCGCGCTGGCGCGCGCCATCGTCATCGAGCCCGATGTGCTGCTGATGGACGAGCCCCTCGGCGCTCTCGACAAGCAGTTGCGCCGCCAGGTTCAGCTCGAACTGCGCCGCCTGCATGAAGAGCATCGCCGCACCACCATCTATGTCACCCATGATCAGGAAGAGGCGCTCGTCCTGTCCGACCGCGTCGCCGTCATGCGCGACGGCAGCATCGAGCAATTGGGCACGGCGGCCGAGCTTTATGACGAACCGGTCAATGCCTTCGTCGCCGGCTTCATTGGTGAATCCAACCTGCTTCCCGCCAAGGTCGTCTCGGTTTCGGGCGTGGAGGCGCGGATCGACATTCCGGCTTTCGGCCAGTCGGCGACTGTATCCGCCGCCAAAGGCCTGAAGGCCAGCAATGATGCGCGCCTTCTCATCCGTCCCGAGCATGTCCTTATCGATCGTGAGCCCGACGGCCTCGCCGCCGAGATCACCGAGGTCGTCTATCTGGGCGAGCTCACCGCCTTCAATCTGCGCCTCGCGACCGGGGAAACAGTGTGGGGGCGTCAGATTACCGACCGGAGCCTCAAGCGCGGCATGTCCGTCAAGGCTTCGTGGAAACGGGCATCCGCCCGCATCGTGCCGAAAAACTGAGAAAACCAAGGAGGAGACCATGCGTAGACGTAATTTTCTGATGAGTGCCGCAGGCGCTGCGGGTGTGATGGCCGGGCTGGCGCCGATGTCGCGCCTTAGCCTTGCGCAGGATCGCCCCTTCACTTTCACATCCTGGGGCGGCGCCCTCTCCAATGCCGAGAAGGAAGCCTTCATCGATCCTTTCGGCAAGCTGAAGGGCATTCCGGTCATCAACACCTCACCGACCGAGACCGCCAAGATCAAAGCCATGGTCCAGGCGCAGAAGGTCGAATGGGACCTCGTCGATGTCGGCGGCCGCACCGTGTGGCAGGGCGGCAAGGAAGGCTTCCTCGACAGCCTCGACCTCGCCAAGATTCCCAATGCCGCCAATCTCGAAAAGGGCTGGGTGTCGCCTTACGGCGTCGCCACCTCGACCGGCGCCACCATCATCGCCTGGTCGAAAACAGCCTTCCCCGAAGGAGGACCGCAGAGCTGGGCCGATTTCTGGGATGTGAAGCGCTTCCCGGGCGCGCGCGGCCTCTACAAATTCTTCTACTACAATTATGAAGCCGCCTTGCTCGCTGCCGGCGTCAAGCGCGACGAAGTCTTCCCCTATACGACCGAGAAGGCCGACATGGCGCTCGCCAAGATCAAGGAACTCAAACCTCATGTCACGGTCTGGTGGGGTGCGGGCGCCCAGCCCCCGCAACTGCTTTCGACCGGTGAGCTGGCTCTGTCTTCGGCCTGGAGTGGCCGTATGCTCGCCGCCGAAGCCGAAGGAGCCCCCGTCGGCCACACCTATAATGACGGCATCGCCTGGGCCAATTGGTGGGTGATCCCCAAGGGTGCCCCGCATCGCGATCTCGCCCATGAAGCGATCGACTATGCGCTCGGCAAGGACCAGCAGGCGAAGCTCCTGAGCCTCAAGACCTATGGTCCGGTGCTCGCTGCCGCGACCGAAGGTGCCGATGCCGAAACGGCCAAGATCCTGGTCATGAACCCGGACAATGTGAAGAACATGCTCATCCTCAATGAAGAGGAGGCGAACAAATATTCGTACGAATATGAGGAGAAGTGGAACCAGCTGATGCTGGGCTGATCCAACCAAAATGGACTCTCAACTGCCAGACAGCCTGTGGGCGGCGACAGCGTCGCCGCCTGCGGACTATTCCCGGATATCGGGGCCTGAGACCTGCGACATCGCCATCATCGGTGCCGGATTCACCGGTCTCTCCGCCGCCATTCATCTGGCGCGCAAGGGACACGAGGTCACTGTCGTCGAGGCGGCCGAACCCGGCTGGGGCGCCTCGGGCCGCAATGGCGGCCAGGTCATCACCGGCCTCAAGCACAATCCGCATGATCTCGTCGCGACCTTCGGCGAGGAAATGGGCGGGCGCATCGTCACAGCCATGGGGGGTGCGGCCGATCTCGTCTTCTCCCTCATCGAGCGCTACAAGATCGACTGCCATGCGCAGCAGAGCGGCTGGATCCAGGCGGCGCATGGTCCGAAGCCCTATGAGGATCTCGTCGCGCCGCGCTGCCGGCAATGGCAGGAGCTGGGCGTGGCGGCGCGCCTCCTCGACCGTGCCGAAACCGCGCAGATGATCGGCAGTGCGCCCGAGGCCTATTACGGCGGCTGGTTCGATCCGCGCGGCGGTCTCTTGCAACCCTTGAGCTATGCGCGTGGCCTCGCCAAAGCGGCGATCGCCGAGGGTGCAAAGGTCTGCGCCCAAAGCCCGGTCCAGGCCCTGTCGCGCCAAGGCGACCGCTGGCTCCTGCAGCTCGCGCAAGGCACGCTCAATGCGCGCCAGGTCGTGATGGCGACCAATGCCTATACGGGTTCGCTCTGGCCGGGCCTTGCCCGCACGGTGATTCCCGTCTCGAGCTTCCAGATCGCCACCGCACCACTCTCAGATAATATCAGGGCGCAGATCCTGCCCGGCGGCCAGGGCGTCGCCGATACGCGCCGTCTGCTGCTCTATTTCCGTCTCGACCATCAGGGCCGCTTCGTGATGGGCGGCCGCTCGCCCGTCGACGACAACCCGTCGAAAGCCGATGGTGCGCCGCTCCAGGCTCAGATCCGGCGTATCTTCCCGATGATCGATCCGAGCCACATCGATCATGTGTGGAGCGGCAAAGTCGCCATCACCAAGGATTCGCTGCCGCATCTCCACATGCTGGCGCCCGGCCTCGTCACCGCGCTCGGCTGCAATGGCCGCGGTGTCGCGATGTGCACCATGATGGGCAGCATCATCGCCGATCTTGTTTCCGGCACCGCGCCCGCCGAGCTTTCCTTCCCGGTAACGGCGCCGAACCCCTTCCCCTTCCACGAATTCCGCAAGCTCGGCGTCTTCGCGATGAGCCAGTATTACCGCCTGCTCGACCGGCTGGAGACCCGCGCCGCATAAGTAAAGCTGGAAAGATAGTCGTGGTCTCAATCGGGTAAGGCGAAAGCCACGATCTCATCGCTTACCTTGGGCGTGAGGATCGAATTGCCGCCGGCGGTGAACACCACATATTGCTTGCCCTTGTACTGATAGATGGCCGGCAGGGCGACGGCTGGAGCCGACACCAAGGCCTTCCATAGAACCTCGCCGGTCTTGGCATCGAGGGCCCGCACCATCGAATCCATCGAAGCGCCGATGAAGATCAGCCCACTCGCCGTGAGGGCGGGCCCGCCTATGGTGATCGTTCCCCAGGATTCGGGCATATAGAAGCCCCATTTTTGGATCTGGCCGAAGGGTTTGTTCCACAGGCGCTCGCCGGTTTTCAGATCATAGGCCGCGATCGTTCCATAAGGCGGCTTCCAGCACGGCATGCCGATCGGATTGAGGAAGGTCGTGAGGTTGAGGCCATAGGGCCCGCCCGACATCGGGAACAGGCCGCCGGTTTCCGAGCCGCCGCTCGCCGCCTTGTCATAGTCGCTGCGCGCCAGCAACTGATAGATCTGCACTGCGCTCGAGCTGTTCACGACGAAGATCTGCGTGCGCGGATCGACGGCGCCGCCGCCCCATTCGGTGCCGCCGATCGTCGCCGGATAGATGAGCGAGCCTTCGAGGCTTGGCGGCGTGAAGCGGCCTTCATAGCGCAAGGTCTTCAGGGTTTTGCGGCAATAACCGAGGCTCGCATAATCGGCGAGATCGAAGATGCCCGGCCATTCGTCATCGATGACAGACTTGGGCAGAGCGACATAGGGCTGGGTCGGCGCCGCCGTCTCGCCGGGAACGGTCGAGGCGGGCGCCGGACGCTCCTCGATCGGATAGACGGGCTCACCGGTGGTGCGGTCTAGCACATAGAGGAACCCTTGCTTGGAAGTCTGGACCAGCGCCGGTATCGTCTTGCCGTCTTTGCTGATATCGACCAAAGTCGGCGCCGCATTGGTGTCGAGATCCCAGATGTCGTGATGGACGAGTTGCCGGCTCCAGATGACTTTGCCGGTGCCGATATCGAGAGCCGTCACCGACGTGACGATCGGCAGATCGGTGGGATAGG
Source organism: Taklimakanibacter albus (assembly GCF_016595235.1). Classification (GTDB taxonomy): domain Bacteria; phylum Pseudomonadota; class Alphaproteobacteria; order Rhizobiales; family Aestuariivirgaceae; genus Taklimakanibacter; species Taklimakanibacter albus. Next base: position 222,308 of record NZ_JAENHL010000007.1, read on the forward strand.
CGCCACCGAAGAAATTCGGGCTCGGTGAGCTGACTGGAATGTAGAGAATTCGCCTCTCGCGATCGACCGACATGCTGGCCCAGACATTGGCGGTGCCAGTCTTGGGCGCGATCTCGGGCGGCAGCGAATGGAATGTCCAGCGCAAGGCGCCGGTGCGGGCATCGAGGGCATAGATCGCGCCCGGCGAATCCTGGCTCTCGGCCCAATCCTTGCCGGCCCAGCCGATGAACAGATAGTCCTCGAAGACGGTCGGCGGCTGCAGGATGGAGAGCGGCCATTTGGCGTTCTGGGTATTCCACTGATTGATGTCGACCACGCCATTGGTGCCGAAATCGGCGCAAGGCGCGCCCGTATCGGCATCGACCCCGTGCAATCTCGCATCCATCGTGCCGATATAGACGCGCTTCTGGCAGGCGTGGCCAGCGACCGGTGCGTCGGCTTGCCAATAGGCGACGCCGCGATTCTTGAGATCGGGCTGCGTCAAGGCCTCGAGCGTCGACTTGGTGTCATAGGTCCACTTCACCTTGCCCGTATCGGGCTCGAGCGCGAAGATGCGATAGAAGGGGGTGCCAAGATAGACCGTGTCATTGACGAAGAGCGGCGTCGCCGACCACACCGTCGCCGGGAAGTCTGGAACCTTGCCACTGGCGTCGGGCTTCATATGCATGCCGGTGGGCGGCGGCCCGCCGGAAGATACATCGCCCGTATGGGTACGCCAGGCGACTTTCAGCCGCCCGACATTCTCCGGCGTGATCTGGGTCAGCGGCGAGTATTTCTGCGCCGCGAGGTCGCCATTGAAGGTCGACCAGCCGTCCTCGGCATAGGCGCTACCACCGACCACCGCGCCGAGCGCGAGACAGACGAACAGCGGACGCGATCTTCTCCACATCGGGACGCACCTCCCTTTCGATCATGCAAAGGCCGGCCTCGGAGAGAACATGTAGACGATCCAGCCGAGAAGGCCGACGAGCATGAGGATCACCAATGACGGACTGTGCAGCAGATAGGCGGCGAAGGCCGTTCCGGCGATATCGAACACGGCACCGAAAGCGATGAAGCCACGCAGGAACCGGGCGTGCAAGATGCCTCCCCTCATCAGGGAGGCGAGACCTGCGAGGATGGCGGTCGAGACGATTACCAGGATAGTTCCCGGTTCGCCCGCAATGCCGCTTTGCCGATCGAAGTAATTGAAGACCGAGACAGCGAGGCCGGCAAGAGCGGCCAGGAGGATCAACCAAAACCCAATGGATGATGCGTTGAAACCCTGCCTGGCCATCGCTTCTCTCCCTGAGAGGGAATTAAGTATCGGGCCGAAAGCCGCAAATGTCCAACCGCTTTTTCCCGTGGGCCAGGAACGTCCCTCAGTCGCCGAGCCGGCGAATACCACGTTTGATCTGCTCGATGGCGCTCTCGGCTTGCGGAAAGACGGCGCCCATGGTCACGAACCCATGCAGCATCTCCGGGAAGTAAATCTCCTGCACAGGAACACCCGCGAGACGCAGGCGCTGCCCATAGGCCTTGGCTTCATCGCGCAACGGATCGAAGCCGGCTCTGAGGATCACGGCCGGGGCAGCCTCCTTGAGACCGGCTGCAAAAAGCGGCGAGAGGCGCCAGTCGGTCGGGTCATGGTTCTGGACATAGTTCTGGCGATACCAGCCATACAGGTCACGGGTGAGTAGATAACCCTCGGCCAGCTCATGATGCGACGGATAGCTCGCGGTGAGATCGAGGCAGGGATAGATCAGCACCTGGCGCCGGAAGCGCAGACCATACTCCCCACGCCGATTGAGCAGCGCCAGCACCGCGGCGATATTGGCTCCCGCACTGTCGCCGATTAGCGATAGACGGTCAGGCGCCAGGCCGAGACTTTCAGCGTTCTTGATGAACCAGAGAACCGCCGCCGCGGCATCATCGAGCGCGGCGGGAAAGGGATGTTCCGGCGCCAGCCGATATTCGACCCAGATGATATTGGCGTTGAGCCGGTTGGCGAGCCTGCGGCAGAGCGGCTCGTAGATCGCGAGATCTCCCAACGTCCAGCCGCCGCCATGGAAGAACAGATAGCTGTCGGCCGCCTCGGCTGAACTGATCTGCGGGCGGAAAATCCTGAGCGCCGGCGTGCCGTCGTGGCCGCGGGCGATCGGTGTGATATTGCCGACGCTCTCCAGGGGCCAGGCATAAGGCTGGCGCGTGCGGTTATAGCTGCGCCGGACCTCGGCCGGATCGAGATCTGCAACGGCGCCGGCGAAGCTGAGCTTGGGGATGAGGCGGCGCGCACGGGGATCAAGGCGTATGGGAGAGAGCAGTTCGGCGGTGGCGAGCATGGCTGGCTCCTTGGGACATCAACCGGAAAACCGCCGCACGATCTCAGCAAGCGCTGCTTCGGAGAAGCGAGCTTAATTCAGCCATGCCGTTAGATTTCCTGATTCCCAATCGATGTGATTTTCCTCACAGCGGCCTCGGCCCAGGTCATCTACTTTGATCCTCGCGGTGAATGCCTCGCTCTTTCCCGCGATGCATTCCTCCCTAGACTTGCACCCGGTTCGTGCCCTCGGCCGGGTGCATTTTTTTTGCCGTTTTACCGGCCCTGAATTTTTATAAAGAATCTGTTTGGCTTTATCAGACTTACTCTATATAGTTAGTCGAAATTAGATGAATCGCGGAGTTGCCGCATGAACCGCACCATGCCTTCCCTCAATGCGTTGCGTGCCTTCGAGGCCGTGGCGCGTCATTTGAGCATTGCCGAGGCCGCCAACGAGCTGAACGTCACCTCGGCGGCCGTCAGCCACCAGATTCGCCATCTCGAGGATCATCTCGGCATGCCGGTCTTCCAGCGCTCAGGCCGCAGCCTCGCGCTGACCGATGCCGGCCATGCCGGCCTGCCCGCCATCCGCGAGGGCTTCGCCCTGCTCTCCGCCGCCATGGATGCGATTGATTCGCTGGGAGAAACCGGCGCCTTGTCGATCAGCGTCGCCCCCTCTTTCGCCGCCAAGTGGCTGTTGCCGCGGCTTTCCCGCTTCGAGGCCCAGCACCCGGATATCGACGTCAAGGTGAATGCCTCGATGCAGCTGTGCGATTTCGCCAAGGAAGGCGTCGACGTCGCCATCCGTTATGGCGCCGGGACCTATTCCGATCTCGTTTCCGAGAAGCTCATTCACGAATCGCTGATTCCCGTCTGCAGTCCTGATCTTCTGTGCGCCGGCCCGCCGCTGCGCAGCCCGGAAGATCTCAAGGCCTATACGCTGCTGCATGACGACAGCCCGGACAACGACCCCTCCTGCCCCAATTGGGAGATGTGGCTGCGCGCCGCCGGGGTGGACATTGCCGATGTCAATCGCGGCCCGCGCTTCAACCAGTCGAGCCTCGTCCTCGAGGCGGCAATGCTCGGGCGCGGTATAGCGCTCGCGAAATCGACGCTCGCCGCGGCCGATCTGGCCAGCGGCCGTCTGGTCAGGCCGTTCACCGGCCACAGCCCGGTCGGCTTCGCTTATTATCTGGTGGCGCCGAAGTCGAAGCTCAATCTGCCGAAGGTGTCCTTCTTCCGCGACTGGCTGCTCGAGGAGATCAGCCGCAAGGACTCGCTTTATCTCGGCCGGCCGAGCGTGACCTTGCACGCCCGCGCTTCGTGATAAATCAGGAATAGGCCCGATCTACGCTTTGTGGATCGGGTCGATCCAGCGCACCGTGTCCGGTTTCTCGACCGGCTCGATGTCGAGATTGACGACGACCGCCTCGCCGTCACTGCGCACCAGCACGCATTCGAGCGCCTCATCGGGGCTCGCATTGATCTCCTGATGCGGCACGAAGGGCGGCACATAGATGAAGTCGCCCGGCCCCGCCTCGGCGACGAATTCGAGCTTCTCGCCCCAGCGCATGCGGGCCTTGCCCTTAACCACATAGATCACGCTTTCGAGCGGCCCATGATGATGGGCGCCCGTCTTGGCATTGGCATGGATGGTGACGGTGCCGGCCCATAATTTCTGGGCCCCGACACGCGCGAAATTGATCGCGGCGCGCCGGTCCATGCCGGGCGTCTGCGCCGTATTCGTATCGAGCGAGCCTGCCGGAATGACGCGTACCCCGTCATGTTTCCACGCCGCTTCATGATGATGATCGTCCTGCCCGCTCATGCTGCTCGTTCCACACTTTCCCTGCTGACTCTCATTACGATAGCGCCTTTCTCGCCGGCGGGAAACCGAATGGCTGTCATGTCTTGTTTCGACGGCTCGGCCTTAACCGGCCGTAGATGAGCCTCGAGCCACAGGCTGTAGCGTGAGGCGGCGTAGGCGAGCAGGAAATAGACGAGGCCCGTCACGGTATAGGCCTCCGCATAGAAACCCAGCCATTGGGCATCGGTGGTCGCCACCCGCGCGGTATTGAGGAAGTCGAAGAGCCCGATGACGATGACCAGCGTCGTATCGAGGAAGATACCGATGCCCAGTGTCACGAAAGCGGGAATGACCGCTCGAAAAGCTTGCGGCAGCACGACGAGGCGTAATGTTTTGACCGTCGAAAATCCGAGAGACTGGGCCGCTTCATATTGCCCCGCCGGCACGGCCTGCAGCCCGGCCCTGACGATTTCCGCGATATAGGCCGAGACGAACAGGATGAGCGCCACCTGCACCCGGAGCAGTTTGTCGAGCGAGGCGCCGGCCGGCAGCATCAACGGGAACAGCAAGGTCGCGATATAAAGCACGGCGATGATCGGCACGCCACGCATGAGCTCGATGAAGGCGATCGAAAGGGCCCGGAAGATTCCCATTTGCGAACGCCGCCCCAGCGCCAGCAGCACGCCGAGTGGAAAGGCCCCGGCGAAACCCACGACTGCCAGCAGCAGGGTCAAGGGAAAGCCGCCCCATTGCTGGGTCGGAACGGGAGAGCCGAGGAAGAGGCCGGACATCAAAGCGACGGCGAGACCGATCGACAGAAACCAAAAGACAACGAGCCTAGAATGCCAGAACCGCGGGATGGCCGTGATGAGCACCGGCAAGGCGATGAACCCGGTCGCCGCGAAGGCCTGCCATTGTGCCTGTTGCGGATAAAGGCCGAAGAAAATGAAGCGGTATTTCTCCACGATGAAAGCCCAGCAGGCGCCTGTCCGCTCACTGCAGCTCTGCGCCGCGCCGCTCCAGGTCGCCTCGATGAATGCCCAATTCACGAGGGGCAGGATGATCACGGTGGCGAGAAGTGCAAACAGGACCGTGACGATCGTGTTCCCCCAGGAGCCGAAGAACCGCTCTTTGACACTGATGCCGACCATGCCGAGCTCTCTCATCCGCGCACAGTGAGGGATTGACGGGCGTGAGCGCGGTTCATCACCAGCGAGACCGTGAGATTGATCGTCAGATAGATCCCGATCATGATCATGATTGCTTCCAGCGCCTGGCCCGTCTGGTTCGCCGTCGTGTTGACGATGCTCACCAGATCCGGATAGCCGATGGCGACGGCGAGACTCGAATTCTTGGTGAGGCTCAGATAGCTCGAGGTGAAGAGCGGAATCATGATCCTGAGCGCTTGCGGAAGGATCACCAGTCGCATGATCTGCCCCTGCCTGAGGCCTAGAGAGCGCGCCGCTTCGATTTGCCCCTTCGGCACCGCTTCGATGCCGCTGCGCACGATCTCGGCAATGCCGGCGGAAGAATTGACGGCAAGGCCGAACAGGAGTGCCGCGAATTCCGGCGTGGCCGCAAGCCCGCCCGTCACATTGAAGCCTTTGTGCTGCGGCCAGCCGACGGAGAACCCGCCCAGCGCGGCCACGACAGCCAGGCCGGCGCCTGCCGCAAGCAGCAATAGAAAGCCGGTACGGCGCCGTTGCCTTGGCCGATCCTTCATGCTCACCCGCAGGAAGACCCACGCGGCGAGCAGAATGGCTGTAACCGCGGCGGTCGCAATCGTCCACGAACCGGCACTGAATCCTAGCGACGGCAGGAATAGGCCGCGATTGCTGAACAGCAGGCCGGGCAGAGGTTCGAAGGCTCGGCGGATCGGCGGAAAGGTCTGAACTGTCGCGCTCCAGAAGAACAGCTGCAGCAGCAAGGGCGTATTGCGGATCGTTTCCACATAGATCCTCGCCATGCCGGCGACGACCGGATTGGCGGAAATACGCGCGAGGCCGAGCGCGACGCCGATCAGGGTGGCGAGAATGCAGCCGGTGATCGAGACCAGCGCGGTATTGAGCGCGCCGGCGAGAATGGCGCGGCCGAAGCTGCTCTGGGCCGAATAGGCGATCAGCGTCTCGCCGATTTCGAAATTGGCCGGGCGCCAGAGAAAGCTGAAACCGGGGGTGATCCCCACCCGGTCCATATTGGTGATCAGATTATGGCCGAGAAAGAGAGCACCGGCGATCAGCCCTGCCAGCACGCCGAGCTGAAGCAAGGGTCGCTTGCCGAGCCACGACTGAAAGCGATTGAGACCGGGCGGAATGCCGCCCGGTCTTCCTTGCGCGGACATGGAGTGCTGGTCCCGTCAGCGGAACGGCGGCGAATAGAGAAGGCCGCCTTGCGTCCAGGGTTGATTATAGCCGCGCTCGAAACCGACCGGCGTCCCCTTGCCGATATTGCGCTCGAAGATCTCGCCGTAATTGCCGACCGCCTTCACGATGTTATAGGCGAATTTCGGATCGAGACCGATCGCTTCGCCGAGCGAGGGATCGGTGCCCAGGAAGCGCTTGATCGCCGGATCCTCGCTCGTCAGGAAGCTGTCGATATTGTCTTTGGTGATGCCGAGCTCCTCGGCCTGGATCGTCGCATAGACGGTCCAGTTGACGATCTCGAGCCACTCATCGTCACCGCCGCGGATGGCGGGCGCCAGCGGTTCCTTGGAGAGCCGCTCGGGCAGCAGCACATACTCGTCAGGCTTCGACAGCTGGGTGCGCTTGATTGCGAGATCGGAAGCATCCTGCGTCAAGGCATCGACACGCCCGCTTTCAAGGGCGGCGATGAATTCCTTGGTGTCTTCGATGACCACCGGCTTGAAGCTCTTGCCGCTCTTGCGGAAAAAATCGGCGATGTTGAGCTCGCCCGTCGTGCCGCTCTGCACCCCGATCGTGGCCCCGTCGAGATCGGTGCCCTTGGTTACGCCGAGCGATTTATTCACGAGCAGCCCCTGCCCGTCATAGAAAACCACCGGACCGAAATGGAAACCGAGCTTGAAGCTGCGGGTGATGGTCTGCGTGACACCTGAGAGAAGAATGTCGAACTCGCCCGCTTGCAGCGCCGGCAGACGCTGCTGCGGCGAGGACGAAGTGAATTCCACTTTCTCCGGATCGTTGAAGACGGTCACCGCCAGCGCCCGGCCGAAATCGACGAAGAAGCCCTGCCATTTGCCATTGCTATCGGGCGAGAAGAAACCGGGTGACGTCCCGACACCGACCTTGATGGTGCCGCGCGCCTTGATCTTCTCGAGCGTCTCACCGGCGAAAGCGGAGTGCTGCAGTACGAGGCTCGCGCCCAGCACAAGTGCCGCCAGCCCCGCGGCGCGTTTGAGTTTCGGCAGAAAGTTCGACATGTCCCATTTTCCTTTCGCATCATCCGCGTCCGGATCATGACCGGACTGTTGGAAACATGCGTATCGGAGACATGCCTCAGGGGCCATTGAGGTTTTTGGCGGCCCCGGCTGAGAATTTCTAACGTGAGCTATTCCGCCGTGCGTGGATCGATCGCCGTCTGCGCTATGCTGGCGCTCGCCGCCGCCCCCGCCATGGCGGAATGTGTCGGTGAACGCACCGTCACGGCATTGGAGGCGAGCGACACACCGGCCTCCTGCAGAGCGCGATAGACGCGCTTCAGCGCATCGCGCTGCAGGAGGCTCGGATTCTTCGGCTTCGACGTGAACTTCAGGCGCACCACCACGGCGGAATCGGTGATGTCCTGGATGCCCTGCATCTTGAGCGGCGCGATGAGATCCGGCCCGAGCTCGGGATCCTGCTGCATCGCCAGGCCCACCTTCTTGATCGTCTTGCGCGCCAGTTCGATATCGGCGTCGCGGTCGAGCCGGATCTCGAACTTCACCGTCGCCCAGTCGCGGCTGTAATTGGTGATGGCATCGAGCTGGCCGAAGGGAATGGTGTGGATCTGCCCGTTCTGATGGCGCAGCCGTACCGAACGCAGATGGATCTTCTCGACCGTGCCCTTCTGCTTGCCGGTCTCGATATATTCACCGACCCGGAAGGCGTCGTCCGTCATGAAGAAGACACCTGACACGATGTCCTTGATCAGGGTCTGCGAGCCGAAGGAGACGGCGAGGCCCAGCACGCCGAAGCCGGCCAGCAACGGCCCTATATCGACACCGATCGCCGAGAGGATGACGAGTGCGGTCAGCGCGATGATGCCGCCCAGCACGATGTCGCGGATGAGCGGCAGAACGGTGGCGAGACGGCCTTGCGCGGTGTTGCCCACATCCTCATCGCCGCCGGCGATGTGCCCGACGCCGGCGGGCTTCGGCGCATAAGAGTCGAAATAGGATTTGAAGAACACCCAGATGGCGCAGCCGACCAGGAAAGCGAGACCGGCTTGCGCCAGGACCCGCATGCGCGTGAGCGCCGTCTGCGGCTCGATATCGGTCACATAGACGCTCCAGATATAGATGATCGCATAGAACACGCCGATCCACGTCCCGGCGCTGGCGAGAACGCGCACGACAGCGCGTGTCCCGGCACGTAACGGCGTCACCGGCTGGTCGTCGAGATGGCGCACCATGACCGCATCGAGAAGGGCCGGAATGCCGAAGCCCAGTATGGGCACCACGGCGATGAGCAGCAGCAATACGCTCGCCGCCGTCGACCAGTCGCCCCGTTCGGTGGCCGCGGCCGACATGCGCGCCGTGCACCACACCAGGACGACGCCCAGGATGTTCATGCCGGGAAAAACGGCCGCCACGAGGCGCCGTCCCCAGCCTTCCGGATTGGCGCGTTTTATCGCCTGGGCCACGTCGCGCCGGGCGTTCCACACCCACCACAAAGCGAAAGCGGCAGTGAGCGTGGTGATGACGAGCAGCCACCCGACGGCGGGAGTCCGGTCGGCATCGACATGATCGAGGAGATTGATCGTTTCGATGATGAGCGCGACACAGAAGGCATAGATGAGGATATTGCGTAAGTGCCATTGCGGCTTGAGCACCGGCAGCAAGGGCGCGCCGGCCTTGTCGGGCCCGAGCAGGAAGCGGCCCGCCGCATAATAGAGCCCGACGATCAAGGCAAAACGGATGACGCTGCGCGCCAGCGCGCGGGCCAGGTCCGGATGCGGCAGCAGGAACTTCACGACAAGGAAGCCGGCGAACACCATGGCGGCAAGCGCCACGATGTCGACCAGCAGGATCTTCGCGCGCCACAGAAAATTGCCGACGAGATCGGGCTCGGCCGCGGCCGGCGGCTTCACCAGCCTTTGCCCCCAGCGCAGCGGCACGAAATAAGCAGCGGCCATCACGACAGCGAGGATGAGCAGCAGGACCAGGAGAGAGATATTGTTCGCATTCGCGGCCCAGGCGGCGGCGAGCTTATCCGTAATCGCGCCGAGCTCGCCGATACCGTCGAAGCCCCGGTCGAGCCCATCGCTGAATCTGTTGCCGAGCGCCGTCAGCCAGGCGGAGACGCCCTCCCGCGTCGCGGCCATAGGCGACTCCTCGGGCACCGCTGCTGGCGCCGCGGCACTGCTGCTTTCCCCCTTGGCCGGCATCGGTGCGGCCGCAGTTCCGCTCTCCACCCGGATGGTGATGGGCCGGTTGATGCCTTGGAGACTTTTGACCAGGGCCTCGACCTGCGCCACATCCTGGCCGGAGGGCAGGATGACTGTGATTCCGGGATCGGCGGTCTGCGCCTGCCCTGCCGTGCCGAGTGGAACCCAGCACAGCAGGATCAGACAAAGCCGCAAGATGGAGGAAGATACTCTGCCGTTCATAGTCCCGCCTGTCGTCCCTGACGATTCTCCGGCATCGTACACCTGGCCTGCGGGTGGAGTAGCCTATTTCGTCGTGTAGCCGCCATTGGCGAGGATGGTCTGGCCGGTGATCCACCAGCCGTCGCTGACCAGGAAACGGATCAAAGGCACGATATCCTCGATATCGGTCAGGCCGGTCTTGCTGAAGGGCGAGAGCGAAGCGGCCGATTTGTGGTAGGCGACCGCATCCGCCCCTTCCGCCGGATAGAAGAACGGTGTGTCCATCGGCCCTGGGCCCACCGCCGTCACCGAGATGCCGCGCGCTCCGAATTCCTTCGACGCCGCGCGGGTGAAATGCTCGATCGGCGCCTTGCCGCCGGCATAGGCCGCATAGAAGGGCGTGAAGGCGCCGAGCAGCGACGTGACCAAAGTGACGAGCTTGCCATTATCGCTCAGCTGTTTGCCCGCCTCCTTGATGAAGAAGAAGGCGGTCTTGGAATTGATGGCGAACATGTCGTCGAATTCCGCCTCGCTGATCTCGGTGATCGGCTTCTTCAGCACCTTGCCGGTGGTGTTGATGGCGATATCGATCTGACCGAGCTTCGCTTTGGCGTCGGCGAAAAGCTTCTCGACCGCGGCCGCCGTCTTGAGATCGGCCTGGAAGGCGACGGCGTCGGCGCCCAGCGCTTTGACCGCCGCCACCGTCTCCTTCGCCGCCGCCCCGGTCGCGGCGCTGTTATAATGAATGGCTACTGCCCGGGCGCCCTGCCCGGCCAGGTCGCGCGCGATCAATCCGCCCAGATTCTTGGCGCCGCCCGCGATGAGAACGGTCTTACCCTTGATCTTGTGATCCGCCATGAGGCCCTCCTGCTCGGCACGGCACTGCGCCCGCCTTTCCCTGCCTGTTTAATTCGGCTACAAAACTGGATAAACAATCACATTTTGACATTACCTGTCAGAAATCACGAACAATGGACCGTATCGACGAGCTCAAGATTTTCATCCGCCTGGCCGAGAGTCAGAGCTTCACCAGGACCGCCGATCTTCTGCACATGCCACGCTCGACCGTGTCGATGGCGTTGCAGGATCTCGAGCAGCGTGTCGGCGCCAGGCTTCTGCAGCGCACCACGAGGCAGGTTTCGTTGACCGAGGATGGCAGCGCTTTTTATGAACGCGCGCTGCGTCTCCTCGCCGATTATGAAGAGACCGAGACGCTGTTTCGCCAGTCGACCGCCAAGCCCGGCGGCAAGCTCAGGATCAATGTGCCGGGCCGTTTGGGCCGGCTCATCATCGCCCCGGCTTTGCCCGACTTCTTTGCGGCATTTCCCGATATCGAGATCGACATGGGCGTCACCGACCGGACCGTCGATCTGGTGCAGGAAGGCATCGACTGCGTGATCCGCGTCGGCCCGCTCGCCGATTCTACACTGGTCTCGCGCCGCATCGGCGATCTGGTTCTCCTCAATTGCGCGAGCCCCTCCTATCTCGAGCGCCACGGCACACCCCATGTCGTCACAGATCTCGCCGGGCATGTCGCCGTCAACTATGCCTCACCGGCCTCCGGGCGCACCGAGGAGTGGGAATATGCAGAGGCCGGCAAGATCCATTCGCTGAAACTTCGCTCACGCGTCACCGTCAACAATGCTGAAGCCTATATCGCCTGCTGCCTCGCCGGCCTGGGGCTCATCCAGATCCCGGCCTATGATGTGCGCGAGCATATCGAAGCAGGTGACCTCGTCGAGGTGATGAGCGATCTGCGCGCAGCACCCATGCCGATCGCCCTTCTCTATCCGCATCGCCAGCACGCTTCGCGCCGTCTGCAGGTATTTCTCGACTGGGTCACCGCGTTGTTGATGAGCAGGCTCTTCTAGATCAAGCTTAGAATCGCTCTAGATCATTGACGTTGCGCCGCTTTTTCACTTCCTCTATGGAGGCCGGCAGGTAGCCCCCACTCGTTTCGGGAAACCCTGACGGGTCGCCTCTTTTCCAACCTTGCCAGCAATGACGTCATTCACGTCGCCGCAGATGATGGCATCAGAGGCGGGCGATCGGCTTGCCCACCTCAATCGCATTTTTCTGCGGCATCGGCGGACCCTGTGGCTGTCGGCCTTGCGCATCGTGCGCGACCGCCAGATCGCCGAGGATCTGGCGCAAGAGACCTATATCCGCGCGCTCAAGGCCAGTGAGAGGGCAACGATCGAGCATGTCGAAGCCTTCCTGCATCGCACCGTACGCAATCTGGCACTCGATCACATGCGCAGGCTGAAGACCCGTGACCGATATGAAACGAGCCACGTTGCCGACGGACAGGTTCTCGAAGTCCCGGCCGACACGCCCAGCATCGAGACGACGCTCATCGAGCGGGAGCGCCTGCGCTTGTTCGAGGAAGCGCTCCAGTCTCTTCCAGACCGGGCGCGGCGCGCCTGGGCGCTGTCACAGGTATCGGGCTGGCCCTACGCCAAAATTGCCAAGCATCTCGGTGTGTCGCGCAACACGGTCTACAACGACGTGAAGCTGGTGATGGGGCATTGCGCCGACGTTTTGGCGCGGCTCGATCGTGGCTGAATATTTGATTGTGAAGCGACCGGACCTCGAACGTCTAAACTAATGAGCTCCCCCAAAGGTAAAGCGAAGCCCTCCGTGCGACAGAGAAAAACGGCCGATCGAATGACCGAAGAGGCGATGGACTGGTTCATCCGTCTCCAGGAAATGCCGGACGACGGCAGGACCGCGGATGTTTTCAAGGGCTGGCTCGCCATCGACCCGCGTCATGGCGAAGCTTTCGAGCGGATCGAAGGGCTGATGGCCATGCCGGCCTTGCGGGAAGCGAGCCGGCGCGATGCGGCCCGTCTTGCCGCAACGAGGCCGCCGCGCGCCGGACAAGGCTGGATGAAACATGCCGCTTCGATCGCCGCTGTTTTCATTCTGGTGCTTGGATATGTTCAGTATCCGGCTCTCCTGCTGCGTTGGCAGGCCGATCACCTGACGCAGGCCGGTAAGCAGAAGATCGTCACCTTGCCGGACGGATCCGAGATGCTTCTAAATACGGCCTCCGCCGTGGCGCTCGATTTCGCCGACGGCAAGCGTCATGTAAGATTGCTGGCCGGTGAAGCCTTCTTCGATGTGCGTCCCGATCCCGCCCATCCATTCGCGGTCACCGCGCAATTCAGCGAAACGACTGTCAAAGGCACCGCCTTCGCCGTGCGCAGCGAGGACAATGAAGATGTCATCCTGCTCGAGCGCGGCCGCGTCGCGGTAAGCCGCCTCACGGCGCCAATGGACGAAGTCGCATTGGAACCCGGCCAGGCCGTCGCCGCCGATGCGGCATCGATCTCCAAGCCCGGCGCTTTCGACCCGCAATCCGCTCTGGCCTGGCGCGAGGGCCGCATCGTCTTCCAGGAGGAATCCTTCGCCAGGGCGCTGGGCGAGCTCGACCGCTATTATGACGGTACTGTGCTCATCGCCAGCCGGCGCCTCGAGACTCTCAATGTCAGCGGCAGCTACCGCATCGACGATCCGGCAACCGCCATCCTGACGGTTGCGGCGGCGGTCGGCGCCAGTGAAACGCGCCTGCCCGGTGGTCTGATTATTCTCTACTGAAACACTCAGGAATTTTGTGACGCCCTCCCCGCTGGCGCGTCAAGTCCTTGTGGACTGAGAGCATATCCCGCCACGGCCGCAAGGCTTGGGTCATGAGGATCTGCAAGAAAATGAGGGTAGTCATGGCGGGGCGGTCGAAGACCGGGGTTTTTCGTTTCAAGCGGCATGTGCATTTGCTCTTGTTGAGCTCGGCGCTGCTCAGCTTTTCCACACTGGCGCTGGCGGCGGCGAAGAACACGCCTGTCCGCTTCGCCATTCCGGCACAACCTCTCGCAGCCGCGCTTGAGAACTTCGCGCACAAGACGGGCTGGCAGGTGGGCTACGCCACGGCATCGCTCAGGACGACAAAAACGCAAGCGATCTCCGGCACCATGTCGCCGGAAGAAGCTCTGCGGGTGATGCTGGCGGGAACCGGCATCGAGATCCGCATGACAGGTCCGCGCAGCGCCGCCCTGATCGTGCCTGAGACCTTCGCCGCCAAGGTGCCGGACGACCCGTCCGGTGTCCTCGATCCGATCGTGGTCATCGCCAAGGACGGCAAAGCCAAGGCTTCGGATGCGCCCTACGAGACACCCGGCTCCTCCAACTACATTTCCGGCGACGACATCCAGCGCACGCCGCCCACATCCGTCGGCGACATGCTGAAGACGGCGCCGGGTGTCATGCCCTCCGGCAATCGCGTCGGCGCCTCGATGGACGTGAATATCCGTGGCCTTCAGGGCCAGAACCGCGTCAATGTGATGGTCGACGGCACGCGCCAGACCAACAATTCCTATCGCGGCTATCGCGGCAGCCGCAACGAGGTCTATGTCGATCCCGATTTCATCGGCGGCATCGACATCTCCAAGGGCCCCTTCGGCGGCACGGGCGGTGTCGGCGCCATGGGCGGCGTCGTCAATATGCGGCTTCTCGAGGCCGGCGACATCGTGCGCGAAGGCCAGGACTATACGGCGCGCATCAAGACGGCCATCGGCAACAACACGATCGGCCCGAACAATGCCGAGTCCACCGACATCCGCAATGACGGTTCGGAGTTCTTCAATGGCGAGGCCTGGATGGGCAATGCCGTCATCGCCACGGTCAAGGACGACTATGAGCTGGTGGCCGGCTTCTCGCGCCGCAAATCCGGCAACTATTTCGCCGGCTCCAAGGGCAAATCCACCTTCCTCGACAACCGCAATCCCTGGGTCGCGCCCACCGAGAAGAAGATCTCGCCGATCGGCCCCGGCGACGAAGTGTTCAACACCTCGCAGGATATCACCTCGTTCCTCGCCAAAGGCAAATACAAATGGGGTGACGGCCACTCGCTGGGCCTCGGCTACACCTTCTACCACAATGAATATGGCGAGTTCGACGAGACCTTACTGCTCTTTGCGCAAAGCTCGTTCTTCATTCCCGTCACACAGTATGAGCTGAGTGAAACCACGACCCATACGGTCAAGACCACTTACGACTACAAGCCCGAGAATAATCGCTACATCGCGCTCAGCGCCAATCTGTGGTTCAGCGATGTCGAAAGCTCGAGCGGCGTGATCAAGGCCTATAGCGCCGGCGCCAACAGCGCGAGTGCAAGCAACTATGGCGGCGACGCCGCCAATCTGTCGAGCTTCGATACACCGCTCGGCCTGCTGAGCATGAATAACGGCACGGAATTCGTTCTCGAGCAGGCGCGCGAAGAGAGTCCGGTTACCGTCGGCTTGTTCGGCGTCAATCCGAGCGGCGATCGTCTGTTGGCGAGCGCCTTCAATCAGTCGAAGCTCGACATCACCGACTGGCTCACTTTGGCGGGCAGCCTGCGCTACGACTATTACGAAACAAAGGGCAAAGGCGACCTGGCCGACGCGCCGGAGAAGAACGGCAGCCGTGTCAATCCGTCGGCGAGCGTCACGGTGGAGCCTTTCGAGGGCATTCAGCTCTTCGGCACCTATCTCGAAGGCTGGCGTCCGCCGAGCCTGCGCGAGGCGGCTTCGCGCCAGACGGAATATCTCGTGCCCAATCCCGACCTCGATCCTGAACTGTCACGCAACTACGAATTCGGCCTCAATATCCTGCGCAACGACGTCTTCTTCGCAGGCGACAAGTTCCGCTTCAAGGCCGTGCGCTTCGACAACACCTATGACGACTACATCATCCGCATGCGCCGCCTATCGGATGGTCTCTACAGCTGGGACAACATCGACAAGGCGGAGTTCCGTGGTTACGAATTCTCCGCTGCCTATGACGCGGGTTACGCCTTCCTCGAAAGCACCTTCACCAAATACGATCATGTCAGCTACTGCAATGAGGCCCAGCCCAACCGGCCGCGCTGCGACTTCAGCGTCGCCGGCACCGACTATGGCCTGATGGCCATCCCGCCGAAATATTCAGGCACCGTCACCGCGGGTGTCCGTCTCTTCGAGGAAGCCCTGACCTTCGGCGGCCGCGCTTATTTCTTCGGCCGGCGTTACGGCGGCTACAAGGTCGTCCCCGGCGCCGTCAACTCTCCCGTCTATTACGACGCCAAAACGGTCTTTGATCTCTTCGGCAACTATAAAATCGACGAGACCTTCACGGTCGACTTCAGTCTCGAGAATGTGGGCGATGAATATTACCTCGATCCCTTGTCGACGGGCCTCGTCCCCTCGCCCGGCCGCACCCTGCGCATGGGCCTGACCGCGACGTTCTGATTCTCACTCCGCCTTCGCCGCCGGCACGGGAATCCTGATCGTGATCCGCGTGCCGCGGCCATGGGCGATGGGACTGGCCGCCGTGATGCTGCCGCCCAGCGCCATTACGATGCCGCGGCAGATGGCGAGGCCGAGGCCGACACCGGCGCTGCGCCCATCACCATGTTTGACGCGGTAGAACTTGTCGAATACCCGCTCGAGATCCTCGGGTGGAATGCCCTCGCCCTCATCACTCACCTCGACAATGATCTCACGGTTACGCTCCACCACGCCCACTTGCGTCGAAGCATCGGGCGGAGAATATTTATGCGCATTATCGAGGAGATTGAACACCACCTGCTCGAGGAGCCCGCTGTCGCCATGGATGAGCGGCAGTCCCGCTGCGATGGTGAGATCGACCCGCCGGTCAGGCCACGCCATCTGGCCGCGCGCCACCGCCGCCCGGATGATATCGGCGAGATCGACCCAGTCGCGCTTGAGCTCGAGATTGGGCGCTTCGAGCCTGGTCATATCGAGCAGGTTGGTGACGAATTGCGACAGCCGCCGCGTCTCCTCCTCGATCGCCGAGAGCAGCTCGGTCTGGCTCTCCTTCGGCATCTGGCCGCCGAGGCTCCGGAGGCTCGTCACCGAGCCCAGGATCGTGGCGAGCGGTGTGCGCAGGTCATGCGAGATCGACGAGAGCAGCGCCGAGCGCAGGCGCTCGCTTTCGGCCATCGCTTCAGCCTTGGCCGCGTCTCCGGCGAGCAAGGTGCGTTCGATCGCCACCGTGGTCTGGTCGATCAGCGCCTCGACCACACGTTCGTCCTCGGCCGAAAGGCCGGCGGCGCCGGGTCTCAAGCCGATTACGCCGACGACGCCGCGCGGCGTCGTAAGCGGCCTGAAAATGAAATGGGCATTGGGCAAGGTCGTCGTTCCGAGGCCCGCCGCCTCGCGATGGTTGAGCGCCCAGCGCGCCGCGATCCATTCGCTCGCGCCCACGCTGTCCTCGGGCGGGAACGCCGCCTTGATCTGCAGCTCGCCATTTTCCGCCAGGAGCACGATGGTCTCGCCTTTGATCGCCGATGCCGTCTGCGAGGCGACCGCCCACAGCACGTCATCGATCGTCGCCGTGCCTGAAAGCTTGCGCGAGAAGTCGAACAGCATCTGGGTCTGGAAAATGCGCCGGCCGGCGGCATCCGACTGCTCACGCACCCGTCCCGACAGGCTGCCGGTGATAACCGCGACGAGCAGGAAGACGGTGAGCGCCAGGAGCTCATGCGGGCTGGCGATGGTCAGCGTGTGGATCGGCGCGATAAAGAAGAAATTGTAGGCGAAGAAGGACAATATTGCCGCGACGATGGCGCTGCCGGTGCCGAAGCGGTTGGCGCAGAGCAGTACCGCGGCGAGGAAGAACATCGACAGCGCCGGCGGCGGCAGCCAGTTGAGGGCAAAGAAGCTCAGGCCCGTCGCGATCGCCACCGCGACGAAGGCAGCGATATAGGCGCTGGCCTTGATCAACGGACGCGGCCAGCGGAAGACCGGCGCCTTGTCCGTGACCGGCGTCACGACATGGATGGCGAGGCCTTCTGCCTGCCGCGTGATTTCGTCGGAGAGCGAGCGGCCGATCAGCCGCTTGAACCATGAGGCGCGCGAGCGGCCGAGCACGATCTGGGTGATGTTCTCGCGCCGGGCATAACGCAGCACCTCGGTCGGCAGGTCCCGCGCCGAGAGCCGTGACACGTCGGCGCCGAGCCGCGCAGCGAGCTTCAGCGCCTCGTCCACCCGCTTCATCGCATTCGGATCGCCCGCATCGCGCCCGATCGGATCGAGATGCGCCGCCACCCAGCCGGCATTGAGCCCATGGGCGAGACGCCCGGCCGCGCGCACCACGGCCTGCGAATGCGCATCGGGCCCGACACAGACGAGGATCCGCTCCGCCGTCGGCCACGGCCCCTCGATTGCGTTCTGGCGCAGGTAATCGACCATTTCGTCGTCGACACGGTCGGCGGTGCGCCTGAGCGCCAGCTCACGCAGTGCGGTGAGATTACCCGGCTTGAAGAAATTATCGGCGGCGCGTCTGGCATTGTCTGGCAAATAGACCTTGCCGTCCCTCAGCCGCTCGATGAGTTCGTCCGGTGTGATGTCGACCACCACGACGTCATCCGCCCTCTCGAGGACCGTGTCGGGCACCACTTCGCGTACCGCGATGCCGGTGATGCCGGCCACGACGTCCGACAGGCTTTCGACATGCTGGATATTGAGCGCCGTCCACACATCGATGCCGGCGTCGAGAAGCTCCTCGACATCCTGGAAACGTTTGGGGTGCCGGCTGTCGGGCGCATTGGTATGGGCGAGCTCGTCGACGATGATGAGGTCGGGCCGGCGCGCCAGCGCCGCGTCGACATCGAACTCCATCAAGGTCCGGTTCTTATAGGCGACCGGTCGGCGCGGTAGGACTTCGAGGCCTTCGAGCAGGGCCGCGGTGTCGCTGCGCCCATGCGTCTCGACGAGCCCCACCATCACGTCGCGCCCTTCCGCCTTGAGGCGCTTGGCGCCCGACAGCATGGCAAAGGTCTTCCCCACCCCGGGAGATGCCCCCAGAAACACTTTGAGCTTGCCGCGCGCTTCGCGCTCGGCAAGCTTCAAAAGGGCGTCCGGTGACGGACGAAGGTCGGGGCTTTGTGCCATGCGCCTCTTTATGTTCTATCCGGGACTGAGCGCGTCAAGAGCCATATTGAGGGATAGCACATTGACGCGCGGTTCGCCGAAAATCCCCAGATCCGGCCGGTTAATATGCGTCTCGACGAGCGCTTTCACCCTATCCTCCGCGAGATTGCGGGCCTTCGCCACCCGGCCCACCTGCTGCAGCGCATAAGCCGGCGAAATATCGGGATCGAGCCCGCTCGCCGAAGCCGTGGCGGCATCGGGCGGCAGGCTGGTGACACCATCCGCAGCTTTGATGCGCTCGGCGTCGGCGGCGACCCGGTCGAGCAGCTTCTTCGAAGTCGGGCCGAGATTGGCGCCGGATGAGGCGCCGGCATCATAGCCCGCCCCCGCCGCCGAAATTCGCGGCCAGAAATAACGGTTGTTGGTGAAGGCCTGCCCGATCAGCCCGGAGCCCCGCACCTGGCCGTTGGCGACGATCAGGCTGCCATTGGCCTGGGCCGGAAACACGGCCTGAGCTACGCCAGTCATCAGCAAGGGATAGGCGATGCCGGTTACCAGCATCAGGATGGCGAAGAGAAACAGCGCCGGGCGCAATTGTGAGAACATGGATACCTCCTTAGGCGAGATTGAGCGCCGAAACGATGATGTCGATGGCCTTGATGCCGATGAAGGGCACCACGAGACCACCGAGACCGTAGATCAGCAGATTGCGGCGCAGGAGCTCGCTGGCCCCCACGGCGCGATAGGCGATGCCTTTGAGCGCCAGCGGGATCAGCGCGATGATGACCAACGCGTTGAAGATGACCGCCGACAATATGGCACTCTGCGGCGACGACAGTGCCATGATGTTGAGAGCGCCCAGTTGCGGATAGGTCGCGACGAATAATGCTGGTATGATGGCGAAATATTTCGCCACGTCATTGGCGATGGAGAAGGTGGTGAGCGAGCCCCGGGTCATCAGCAACTGCTTGCCGATCTCCACGATCTCGATGAGTTTGGTGGGATTGGAGTCGAGATCGACCATGTTGCCGGCCTCGCGCGCCGCTTGCGTGCCCGACTGCATGGCGACGCCGACATCGGCCTGGGCGAGCGCCGGTGCGTCATTGGTGCCGTCGCCGCACATCGCGATGAGCCGGCCCTTGGCCTGCTCGGCGCGGATATAAGCGAGCTTGTCCTCGGGCGTCGCCTCGGCGATGAAATCATCGACGCCCGCTTCCGACGCGATCGCCGCGGCGGTCACCGGATTGTCGCCGGTCACCATCACGGTCTTGATGCCCATATGGCGCAGCGCATTGAAGCGCTCCTTGATATCGGACTTGACCACGTCCTTGAGCTGGATGACGCCGAGGAGCTTGCCGTTTTCGGCCACCGCCAGCGGCGTGCCGCCGGTGCGTGAAATACGGTCCACCGCGTCGCGGAAGGCTGCCGGCGCCATGTTCGGTGCGACATTGACATGCTTGAGGATCGCATCGACGGCACCCTTGCGGATGACACGGTCGCCGAGATCGACTCCCGACAGCCGTGTCAGGGCCGAAAACACAACTGGCTTCGCTGTCTTGCCCTTGAGATCGGGCTCGGCGACATGATGATTGCCTTTGGCGAGCGCCAGGATCGAGCGGCCTTCCGGCGTCTCATCCGCAAGCGAGGCGAGCAGCGCCGTTTCGGCGAGCGCCTGCTCGGAAATGCCGGGCACCGGAATGAACGCCGTCGCCAAGCGGTTGCCGAAGGTGATCGTGCCGGTCTTGTCGAGGAGCAGCGTGTCGACATCGCCTGCCGCCTCGACGGCGCGGCCCGACGTGGCGATGACATTGAAGCGGATCAGGCGATCCATGCCGGCGATGCCGATGGCCGAGAGCAATCCGCCGATCGTGGTCGGGATAAGGGTGACGAGGAGCGCAGCCAGCACGGTGATCGACAAGACGGTCGCCGAATAGCCTGCGATGCCCCACAAGGACACGACGACGAACAAAAAGATCAGCGTCATGCCGGCGAGCAGGATGGAAAGCGCCAGCTCGTTGGGTGTCTTCTGGCGTTCGGCGCCTTCGACCAGCGCGATCATCCGATCGAGGAAGCTGTGGCCAGGGGCGGCCGTCACCTTGACCTTGATCCAGTCGGACAAAACCGTGGTGCCGCCGGTCACCGCCGAGCGGTCGCCACCCGATTCACGGATGACGGGTGCCGATTCACCGGTGATCGCCGATTCATTGACGGACGCGATGCCTTCGACGATCTCGCCGTCGGCCGGAATGATCTCGCCCGCCGACACCATCACGATGTCGCCTTCCTTGAGATCGAGCGCCGAGACCTCCTCGAACAGATCGTTGCGCTCATCGGGCTGCAGCAGCCGGCGCGCGACCGTGTCGGTGCGGGTACGCCGCAACGCATCGGCCTGCGCCTTGCCGCGGCCTTCCGCCACCGCTTCGGCGAAATTGGCGAACAGCACGGTGAACCACAGCCAGGCGGCGATCTGGCCTGAGAAGGAGGCGGTGCCGTTGGCGACAAGGAGATCGCGCAGCCACATCGCCGTCACCAGGAGGGAGACGACGGCGGTGACGAAGATCACCGGATTGCGGGCGAGCAGCCGGGGCGAGAATTTGACGAAAGCCTGCTTCGCCGCCTCGAGCGTGATCTTGCTGTCGAACAGCGAGGGATTGGCATGTTTGGTCGACATATGACGTCACTCCAATTAGAAGCTCTGGCCGGCGAGCATGGCGAAATGCTCGACGATCGGGCCCAGAGCGAGAGCCGGGAAATATTGCAGGCCGCCGAGGATGATGATCACGCCGATCAGCAGCCCGATGAACAGCGGCCCATGGGTGGGGAAGCTGCCCTGCGTCTGCGGGATGCGCTTCTTGGCCGCGAGCGAACCCGCGATCGCCATCACCGGGATGACATAGGCGAAGCGGCCCATAGCCATGGCGATGCCGAGCGTGGTGTTGAACCACGGCGTGTTGGCGTTGAGGCCGGCGAAAGCCGAGCCATTATTGCCGGCGGCCGAGGAGTACGCATAGAGGATCTCCGACAGGCCGTGCGGGCCGCTATTGGCGAGGCTCGCCTGCGCCATCGGCAGCATCGCCGAGATGGCGGTGAAGCCGAGGATGACCATAGGCAGAACGAGGATGGCGAGCACCGCCAGCTTCATTTCCTTGGCCTCGATCTTCTTGCCGAGATAGTCCGGCGTGCGGCCCACCATGAGGCCGGCGATGAACACGCTGAGCAGCGCCATCACGATCATGCCATAGAGGCCGGAGCCGACGCCGCCGGGCAGGATCTCGCCGAGCTGCATCAGGAACATTGGCACCAAGCCGCCGAGCGGGGTGAGCGAAGCATGCATGGCGTTGACGGCGCCGCAGGAAAGCCCGGTCGTGACGGCGGCGAAGAGCGCCGACATGGCGAGGCCGAAGCGCACTTCCTTGCCTTCGTAGTTGGCGGGGCTGTCGATGCCGAGCTGGCTCAACAGCGGATTGCCGCTCGCCTCCGACCAATAGATGGCGGCGACGCCGGCGATGAGCATCACCATCATGACGATGAGCAGCGCCCTGCCCTGGCGCATGTCGCCCACCATGCGGCCGAACATGACCGGCATGGCGGCCGAGACGACCAGCATGGCGAAGATCGAGAGATAATTGGCCCATTCATTGGGGCCTTCGAAGGGATGCGCGGAATTGGCGTTGAAGAAGCCGCCGCCATTGGTGCCGAGCTGTTTGATGGCTTCCTGGCTCGCCACCGGGCCGAGCGCGATGACCTGCTTAGCCCCTTCGAGAGTCGTCGCCTCGACCGAGCCCTGCAGCGTCTGCGGCACGCCAAGGACCATGAAGCCCAGAGCGACGATCACGGCCAGCGGCAGCAGCACATAAAGCGTGGCGCGGGTCATATCGACCCAGAAATTGCCGATCGTCTTCGCTTCGGTGCGTGCGAAGGCGCGTGTGACCGCGACAGCGAGCGCAATGCCGGTGGCCGCCGAGAGGAAGTTCTGTACGGTGAGGCCGGCCATCTGGGTGAAATGGCTCATCGTCGTCTCGCCACCATAGGATTGCCAATTGGTGTTGGCGACGAAGCTCCAGGCGGTGTTGAAGGCGAGATGTTCGCTGGTGCCGGAAAAGCCCTGCGGGTCGAGCGGCAGATAGAACTGCAGGCGCTGCAGGAGATAGAGCACGACGAATCCGATGAAGTTGAAGAGCAGCATCGCCAGCGCGTAAGACATCCAGCTCTGCTCGCGCTGGGGATCGATGCCGGCGAGGCGATAGAGGCCGCCTTCGGCAGGCAGCAGCTCAGGCCGGCCGAAGAGCCTGGCCATATAGAGGCCGAGCGGCCAGGCCGCGGCGATGACGATCGCGAAAACGAGAATGATTTGCAGCCAGCCTGCAAGGGTCATGGCATCACCTGATATTGATCTTAGAATTTTTCGGGATGGACGAGAGCGTAGACGAGATAGGCGACGAGGCCTGCCGCGACGAGCAATCCGATGAAGGCTTCCGACATGGTTGGCCCTCTAGATCCGGTCGCACAGGCGGACATAAGCCGCCATCAGGGCGAAGATGGCCGCGCCCAGGCCCAAATAAACGATATCCAGCATAATTGCCTCCTGTTCCGGGCCAGGAGGTCGCGCTTTAGGCATCAAGTTTCAATGCGGGAACCGGGGCTGCCGCATAAGTTTTCCATAAAATCGGGCTACGCATTAGGTGTAATCCTCATGCTGAGGTGGCCGCGTAGCGGCCCTCGAAGCATCCATCAGGACAAAGCGAGCCTGCTGAGACAACCCTTCGAGGCCGGGCTATGCCCGGCGCCTCAGGGTGAGGGAATCTGCTTCAGAACTGCACACCCCGCGTCAGCGCGCCGTCGATCACCAGATTGGTGCCGGTGGTGAAGCTCGAAGCCGGGCTCGCCAGGAAGACGATGCCGCGGCCGATCTCTTCTGGTGTCGCCATGCGCCCGGTCGGGTTGAGCGCCAGGGCCTTCTCGAAGAGATCCGGGATGTTCTTCTCGATATGCTCCCACACCCCGCCGGCAAAATAGGTGTTGCCGGGTGAGACGGCATTGACCCGGATCATCTTGGGCGCGAGCTCGAAGGCCATGCGCTGAGCATAATGGATGAGCGCTGCCTTGAAGGCGCCATAAGCGGGACCGGTGAAATCGACCTCGCGGCCCGACACCGACGAGACGATGACGACCGCCGGCGCCTTGGATTTCTCGAGATGAGGCAGCGCCGCATTGACGGCGCGCACCGTATGCAGCATGTCGACCTGGAACTGCTTCTGCCAGGC
Source organism: Taklimakanibacter albus (assembly GCF_016595235.1). Taxonomy (GTDB): domain Bacteria; phylum Pseudomonadota; class Alphaproteobacteria; order Rhizobiales; family Aestuariivirgaceae; genus Taklimakanibacter; species Taklimakanibacter albus. The sequence goes on from NZ_JAENHL010000007.1 coordinate 246,353, forward strand.
CTCCTCGCTCTGATCGACGGCGAGTGCTGAGACATTGGCGACCAGTATGTCGATACCGCCCAGCGCCCTGGCGCTGGCTCCGATCCAGCCTTCGAGCTGCGCCTTGTCGCCGACATCGACCGCCTGGCCGAAGCTCTTCACCCCGGTCTTGCCCAGCGCGATGACCGCTTCATCCACTTCGCCCTTGTTGCGCGCGCAGATCGCGACATTGGCCCCCTCGCCTGCGAAGATATCGGCGGCGCGCCGCCCGATGCCCTTGGTCCCGCCCGTCACCAGAGCATTCAAGCCTTTCAACCCGAGGTCCATGTTCCGTACTCCTCCCGACGTTGCTTTTTTCCACTCGATTACCGGAGTGTAACGTGCCCTTTCAGCCTCTGCCAAGACGATGAAATGAACAAGCCGATTTAACCCGATTGCATTACGCAGGGTGATGGAGAATAGTTGGAAATCCGGGGCGATCTCCAGTTGCGTGTTGCTACCTTTTCACCAAAGGAGGCCTCGGCATGCATAAATGGTCGCGCAACGCGCTGGCCTGCATCTTTCTGCTGATCGCGATCGCGATCGCCATGCCGGTGATCGTCTATATGCAAGCGCGCGCGGTGTTTCATGCAGCCGGCGTCAATGACGGCAGGATTCAGCAGCGCCAGGAGATTGCCGCGATCATCGAAAAAGCCGTGCTCGTCTCGAATTGCCGGAACACCTCGACGGACGCCGCCCCGATCGAGCTTCTGACCGTAAAGGCACAATCCCTCTATCTTGTCCCCATCGATAGAAACATCGTCGCCTTCTGCAAGTAGTCGGTATTCCTGCAAAAAATTGCGCTCCGAAAATTGGCCGAAGCTACCCGCTCAATTTCTCCAATTGCTCTTCCGGGAATGCGTCCACGGTCTTGTTCGTCAGCCCACCGGGGTAATCGAACTGCACTTCGTAGTAGCCGTCTCCGTACACTTCCAGGATAGCGCCACCATCTCCTGCTCGCAGGTCGTAACTAAGCCACGTCGGTCCGCGGTACCTCACATTATCGAATTGCTTGAATTTCGGTAGCGTGACGGGTGGTCTTTCGCCCACCGGCAAACACCAGATGGCGAAGAACGGCTTGTCGCCCGACGCCATCGCGTGACGGATATTGGGCGTGTTGTAGAACTTGCCGCCGATGCCCGGCGCGTACCAGTCCTCCTCGCCATGCTGGAACTTGCCCTCCGAGAGAGCGAGATAGGTTTCTTCCGGGCCATGGTTGTGATCGGGATAACGCACATGTGGCGCGAGCAGGCTCACCCCCACCCAGACATCATCCCGCCCTTCATACGCGCCGGGGCCGACGATCAGCGCATTGGCATGCCCGTCCACGAAATTTGCACTGGCGGTCGGATGGGACTGCGCCCGTTTCGTCCAGGTGAGATGGGGCTCCAAAGCGGCGAAGCTGTCCGCCAACGCTCTATGCGAAAGTCGTGCATTGTCGAGCGCCGGGGCCAGATGGGCGCAAGCCGGCAGGCGCCCCGGCGTGTTTTGCCCAGGCCCCCGATAGTCGACGAGCGCCGTGAAGACCCTGTCAATGCAGCGGCCAGCCTCCGGAAGTCCCGGACTGCTCTGCAGCGCATCGTAGAGCTGATCGAGAAAATCCTGCAGGATCGGCGGCCGTTTTTCCATCATGTCCCCCATTGCGAACGATCAGCAGGAAGCATCGGACGAACCTTGTCAAGCCGTTCCGACCAACGGGGGTCATGACCGGAAGGAACAGTCCATATGAATTTTCGGCATTCGTGCCGGCTCATTATGTGTAATTAGTATACCGCAAAAGCGACAAGACACCGGGCGCCTAACGACCCGGATGGCAACAACAGGGAGAAGGAAACATCATGCAGCGCATCAAATTCATCGACAGAATGGCTTCGGGCCGGATCGACCGGCGCACCATGCTGCGCCAGGCGGGCGCTTTCGGCGTCGGGCTCCTCGTCCTGCCCCGGCTGCCGCAGGCCGCCGAAGTGCTGACCTGCCTCGAATGGGCCGGCTACGACTCGCCCGATTATTTCAAGAGCTACACGGCCAAACACGGCGGCGCGCCGAACTTCTCGATCTTCTCGGGCGAGGAGGACGCGCTCGCCAAGGTCCTCGCCGGCTTCAAGGCCGATGTCATGCATCCCTGCAATTATTCGGTGAACCGCTTCGTCAACGCCAAGGTTGCAGCCGAGATCGACACCACGAAGCTGTCGAACTGGAAGGATGTCTTTCCCGCTTTGCAGATGGCAAGCGGCGTCGTCATGGACGGCAAGGTCGTCATGGCGCCGGCCGACTGGGGCAATTCGAGCATCGCCTACCGCACCGACCTCGTCGATCCGGAATACGCCAAGAACGAGAGCTGGAGCATCTTCTATGATGACAAATATGCCGGCAAGGTGTGCATGCTCGACAATGAGATCGCCATCACGATCGGCATGATGGTCGGCGGCGAGAAATATGAGACGGCCGCTGTCGCCACCGGCGAGAAACTCGCCGCGGCGGCCAAGGAGTGGGGCACCAAAGTCGTGAAGAACTCCCGCTTCCTGTGGAACGATCCGTCCGAACTGCAGCAGGCCTTGGCCTCGGGCGAAGTCGTCGCCGCCTATGCCTGGAACGACGTCTATCGCAATCTGAAACGCGAAAACATACCGGTCGCCTATGCCAAGCCGAAGGAAGGCTATTTCACCTGGTTCTGCGGCCTGACCATGCTCAATACCGGCAAGGCCGACCCGGCTCTTGCCTATGACTTCATCGATGCCTGGCTCTCGCCCGACACCGGCAAGCAGCTGATCGAAGGCTCGGGCTACGGCCATGCCAATATGAAGTCCTTCGAAATTTCCGACAAGCAAGCCATCACCGATATGGGCATCACCGATCCGGCCGAGCATATGAAGCAGGGCACGCTTCTGATCCAGGTCAGCGACGCGGTCCAGACCGAGTGGAACAAGGCCTGGGGCGATTTGAAAGCTCTCAAGCAGTAAGCGGGGCATTCGCCCCATGATCCAGCGGCGGCCCGACTGGCTCGCAGGCTACGGCCTGCTTTCACCGGCGATCATCATCATGGCGGTCATGATGGTGACGCCGCTCCTCGCCATGGTGGCCTTGAGCTTCTGGACCCAGCAGGGCTTCGAGCTCGACCGCAGCTTCACCCTCGCCAATTATTTCGCCCTCGTCGAGCCGTCGTCCGAGCCCACTTACTGGATGGGCATCCCCTTCCCGCTCACCTATCCGGTGCCGGCGATCCTGCTGATCAAGTCGCTCGCCATGTCACTGGCGATCACCCTTGCCGTCATCGCCTTGGCCTATCCCATGGCCTATTTCCTGGCCTTCCATGTCCGTGGTCAGAAGGCCCTGTGGCTCGTCCTCCTGACCATTCCCTTCTGGACGAGTTATCTCCTGCGCGTCTTTGCCTGGAAGATCATGCTCGGCTTCAACGGCGCCATCAATTCGGGGCTGAAATCCCTGGGCATCCTCACCGAACCCTTGTCCTTCCTTCTCTATAATCCGCTCGCGGTGATGATCACCCTCATCCATGCCTGGGTTGCCTTCGCCGTCCTTCCGATCTTTGTCTCGCTCGACAAGATCGACCGCTCCTATCTGGAGGCCGCCACCGATCTCGGCGACAGCCGGCTCCGGCGTTTCCTGCAGGTCACGCTGCCGCTTTCGGCGCCCGGCACCATCGGCGCCGCCCTCCTCGTCTTCATCCCGACGGTCGGCGATTATGTGACGCCGACCCTTGTCGGCGGCCCCAGCGGCACCATGATCGGCAATCTCATTCAGGAATTGTTCCTCAAGCAGAACAACGCGCCCTTGGGGGCCGCGGTATCCATCACCATGATGGTGACGATCGCTGCGATCGTGACCTTGTTCCTCTGGCTCATCGGCTTCCGCCGCTTGCGATCCAGGGCCCGGTGACCGCATGAGATCGTCGTCGCGCCCCTTCTACATCTACGCCGTCCTCTTCATGCTGTTCCTTTATGGCCCGATCCTCCTGGCGCCGCTCTTCTCCGTCAATGACAGCATCTTCGCCACCTTCCCGCTCAAGGGTTTCACGCTTCGGCATTATGCGGAGATGGCGAACAACACCGGACTGCTCAAGGCTTTGCGCAACAGCCTGATCGTTGCCAGCGCCTCGTCGATCATCGCCACCGCCGTCAGCGTGCCGGCCGCCATCGCGCTCACCCGTTACAAGCTGCGCGGCTCAGGCCTCATCATGACCGCCATGTCGGCTCCCCTCGTCGTACCGTCGATCATTTTCGGCGTGGCGCTGCTCATCATCATCCTGCGGTTCCTCGACCTCGAGCTCACTTTGTGGACCATCGGCGCGAGCCATGTCTTCATTTCGATCCCCTTCGCCATGACGGTGCTGATGTCCAGGCTCGAAGGTTTCGACAAGAGTCTCGAGGAGGCCTCGCGCGATCTCGGCGAAGGCGCCTGGATGACCTTCCTGCGGGTGACCTTGCCGCTCGCCATGTCGGGCATCGTGTCGAGCCTGCTGCTCTGCTTCGTCACCTCCTTCGACGAATTCGTGCTCGCCTTCTTCCTGTCGGGCACCGAGACGACCTTGCCGGTCTATCTGTTCGGCCAGTTGCGCTTCCCCAATAAATTGCCGGGCATGCTGGCGCTCGGCACCACCATCCTGATGTTCTCTACGCTCATCGTCATCCTCGCCGAGATCCTACGCCGGCGCGGCGTGCAATCCAACTCTCCGGGAGAGGTCTGATGGCCGAACACACCGATGCGGTGATCGAGATCAGGGATGTCAGCAAGCTCTTCGGCCCGGTGGCAGCCGTCGATGGCGTCTCCTTCGGCATCATACGGGGTGAATTCTTCTCTCTCCTGGGCCCGTCGGGCTGCGGCAAGACCACGCTGCTGCGTATGCTGGCGGGTTTCGAGCAGCCGAGCCGCGGTGAAATCCTCATCGACAGCCAGCCGATGGCGGGCGTGCCAGCCAATAAACGCCCGACCAACATGGTGTTCCAGAGCTACGCCATTTTCCCGCATCTGAATGTCGAGGAGAATGTCGGTTACGGCCTCAGGAACCGCAAGCTCGGCAAGGACGAGACGCGGTCCAGGGTCGTCGCGGCGCTCGATCTCGTGAAGCTTTCGGGCTATGGCAAACGCGGCGCGCATCAGCTGTCCGGCGGCCAGCGCCAGCGCGTGGCGCTGGCCCGCGCGCTCGTCTGCCGGCCGAAAGTGCTGCTCCTCGACGAACCACTCGGGGCGCTCGACAAGAAGCTGCGCGAGGAGATGCAGCTGGAGCTGCGCCAATTGCAGCGCAATGTCGGCATCACCTTTGTCTTCGTGACGCATGACCAGGAAGAGGCTTTGACTCTGTCGGACCGTATTGCCGTCATGTCGTCGGGCAAGGTGCTGCAGATCGCCCGCTCCGATGATCTCTATGAAAATCCGAATTGCCGCGAAGTGGCCGAGTTCATCGGCAACATGAATCTGTTCGAAGGCAAGGTCGCCGCCGTCGCGCAAGGCAACGTCACGATCGCTACGGCCGCCGGCACGTTCACCGTGCCGCATGTGGCGCCTATCGGTGCCGGCAACGCGGTCCATCTCGCGATACGGCCCGAGAAGCTGGCGCTCTCCGCCGACAAACCAGCCCCGGGTCTCAATGCCGTCAAAGGCCGGGTCATCGCTCAGACCTATCTGGGTGACCGTCGCCAGTTTCTGACGCAAATCGACGGAATGGCGAAACCTCTCGCCATTTCGCGGCAGATCTCAGGCGCTGAATCGCCGATATCGACCGACAGCGACGTGTGGGTGACCTGGCCGCCCCAGCTCGGCCGGCTTCTGACCAGCTAAGACGCGATAAGAATTGGAACGCTCACTTCCCAACACCCCTCATGCTGAGGTGCGAGCACAGCGAGCCTCGAAGCATCCATCAGGATAGAGCGACGATGGTGAAGCAGACCCTTCGAGGCCCGCCTTCGGCGGGCACCTCAGGGTGAGGGTGATGAGTCGGGAAAACTCATGATGCACTAACTCCTCACAAAAGTCGCGAAGCGCTCGCCGTAATCGGGATGCCAGCGCGACAGCGGCGGCCGGTTCTCGATGATGTCCTGCGCCGCCCACGCGATCCGCTTCTCATCGAGGCCGCGCGCCACCTCATTGTCGGGACAGAGGATGTAGAAGTCGCCCTGCCCCAGCCGTTCGATCATGAAATCCACCGTCTGCTCGGGCGTCCAGGCGCCTTCCGGCTTGTCCGCCCGCCCCTTGGCGGTGAGGCCGGTGAAGACGAAGCCCGGAATGAGGAGATGCGCCGTCACCTGGCAATCCTTCCGCGACCGCAATTCATGCTGCAGCGCCTCGGTGAAGACCTTTACGCCGGCTTTCGCGACATTATAGGCGGGATCACCCGGCGGCGTCGTAATGCCCTGTTTCGAGCCGGTGTTGATGATGAGGCCCGGCGTGCCTTGCGCCAGCATATTGGGCGCGAAGATCTGCGTGCCGTGAATGACACCTAGGAGATTGACGGTCAGGACCTGGTCCCAATTCTCCCACGCGCCGAAGATCTGGCTGCCCGGCTGAATGCCGGCATTGTTCATCACCACATCGATCCGGCCGAAATGCTCGCGCACCGTCTGCTCGACATTCCGCAATTCCTCAGGAATGCCGACATCGCAAGGCGCGATCAGACAGTCCTGGACGTCACCGAGATCGCTCGCCGCCTGCATCAGCCGCTCGGCATCCCGGTCGACGATGCAGACCTTCAGGCCAAGCGCCAGAAACTTCCGCGCCGCGGCGAGGCCGATCCCCGACGCGCCACCGGTGATGACCGCGACATTGCCGGGCTTCAGGGCTGCGATACTCATCCCGTCCTCCTCACAGCACGCCCGGATAGGCGCCGCCATCGATCAGCAGATTCTGGCCCGTAATGTAGCCGGCATGGGCCGAGCACAAAAAGGCGCAGGCCTTGCCGAATTCTTCCGGGCTGCCGAAGCGTTTCGCCGGAATGGCCTTCTCTTCCTCGGCACGCAACGCATCGACGCCGACACCTTGCTTCAAGGCGGCCATGTTGAGCCCGTCGGTCAGACGGCGTGTCTCGAAGGAGCCCGGCAGCAGGAAATTGATGGTGACATTGGCATGCGCCACCGAGCGCGCCACGCCGGCGAGGAAGCCGGTGAGGCCGAGCCGCGCCCCGCTCGACAGGTCGAGCCCCGCCAGCGGCATCTTCACCGAACCCGAGGTGATATTGACGATGCGCCCGAAACGGCGCGCCACCATGCCGTCGATCACCGCCTGAACGAGCTCGATCGGGCTCACCATGTTGTTAACGAGGCCTTGGAGTTGCGCCTCGCGGTCGACCTGGCGGAAATCGCGGTAGGGTGGACCGCCATTATTGTTCACCAATATGTCGACATAGGGCACCTCGGCCAGAATCCGGCTTTGGCCGTCGGCTGTCGCCACATCGGCGACGACCGGTATCACGGTGGCGCCCGTCTCGCCGGCAATCTCCCGGGCGGTTTCCTCGAGCGCCGTCTTGTCGCGACCATTGATCACCACCGTGCAGCCCGCTTTGGCGAGCTCGACGGCGCAGGCCTTGCCAAGCCCCCGGCTCGAGGCGCACACGACCGCATTGCGTCCGGCAATATCCAAATCCACGTTGCTTCTCCGTCGATGGTTTAGAAGGTCGCCGAAGCGCCGCCATCGACGCTCAGGATCTGACCCGTCACATATTGTGCGTCATCCGAGCAGAGGAAGAAAGCGGGTCCTGCCATATCGGCCGGCTTGCCGTAACGGCGCATCGGAATCCGCCCATGTTTTACATAGATGTCACGGAACCAGTCGGCATCATATTCATGTGACCCGTCGGGGCGGATCGACATCGGCGTGTCGACGAAGCCCGGCGCGATGGCATTCACCATGATATTGTGGGGCGCCAGATCGCAGGCGAGCGCCCGGGTGAAATTGACGATGCCGCCCTTGGCTGTGGCATAGGCGATCTGGTTGGGCCAGCCGCGCAGGCCGAGGATCGAGGCGATATTGAGAATGCGCCGGCCCTCGCCTGCCTTCTTGATGAGCGGCACGAAAGCCATCGCCATGCGCACCGCGCCATCCTGGTTGATGGCGATCACCCGCTGATAGTCCTCGAATTTCATCGTCTCGATCTGGGTGTCGGCCCCGATGGCCGCATTGTTGACCAGGATTTCGCAGCGCCCATGCGCTTCGTCCACCTGATGCGCCAAGGCGGCGACGGAGGCCGCATCGGCGATATCGAGCCTGGCGGCGCCGACCCGATGCCCCTGTTCCACCAGTTTCGCGGCAGACGCCTTCGCCTTGTCGAAAGCGATATCGGCCAGGATGACGATGGCGCCTTCCTCGGCAAGACGCGTGCCGATGCCGAGGCCGATGCCTTGCGCCCCGCCCGTCACCACCGCCACACGATCCTCGAGCCTCCGGCCTCTGTCCATTTCCTACCCCTCTTCCACCTGTCCCCTGGGCTTCATGCGCCAGGCCACGATTATGGCGAGAATGATGGAGACCAGCAAAACCAAAGTCACCAGCGCATTGATTTCAGGGCTGAAGCCCACCCGCATCATCGCCCAGAGCCTGAGTGGCAAGGTCATCTGATCGCCCGCCACGAAAGTGCTGATCAGCGTTTCATCGAAGGACAGCGTCAAGGCCAGAACCGCGCCGGTCATCACCGCCGAAGCGAGATGCGGCAGCAGCACATAACGCAAGGTCTGGAAGCGCCCGGCGCCCAGATCGAAGGACGCCTCGATGAGCGAATGCGGCAGCGCCTGGAGCCTTGTCAGCACCAGGCGATAGGCGACGGCCAGCACGAATACCGCATGGCCGAGCACGATGGTGGCAAGCCCGCGATTGAGGCCGAGCTCGGCCGAGGCGACGAGAAGCGCGAGCCCCGTCACGATCGGCGGCAGCAGGAACGGCAGATAGATGACGAGTTCCAGCATGCGCCGGCCGATGGCGCCTTCCCATTCGGTATAAAGCGCCAGCACCAGCGCCAGCACAGTCGCCACGGCGACCGATATCAGGGCGACGATCGCGGTATTGGAGAAGGCGCCCATCACGCTTGGATTGGACCACAGCGTCACATAATGCCTGAAGCTCAGCGTCTCCCACAGGATCTTGCCCTGACGGATCTCGACGATCGAGAACAGCAGGCTGATGAACACGGGCAAATAGAGAAGGATGAAAACCAGGCCGGTCACCAGGCCGGCGATCCATAGAGGCAATCTGTCGCCCGCTGACCGCATCGCCGTCACACCCGCTGCCGGCTGATCGAATAGCCGGCGAGAAGAATGCCGATGAGTGCGGTAATGAACAGGATCGTCGCCATGGCCGCGCCGAATGGCCAGTTGTAAGCAAGCCCGAATTGCGAATAGATGACCCGCCCGATGGTGAAGCCGGTGGTGCCGCCCACCATTTGCGGCGTCACGAAATCGCCGAGCGCCAGGACGAAGGCGAAGAGCGCGCCGGCGATGGTGCCCGGCAAGGATAGCGGCAGAACGATGCGGCGGAATGTGTCCCAGCTGCCGGCGCCGAGATCGAGCGACGCCTGCAGCAGCGAGCGCGGGATGCGCTCCAGCGCCAGGAAGATCGGCAGGACGACGAAAGGCAGATAGATCACCACCATGGTGATGAGTACCGCACGCTGATTGAACAGGAAGGCCTGGCTCGGCTTTTCGAGGATGCCGAGGCCCAGCAGCGCTTGGTTGACGAGTCCGTTCAAGCCCAGCATCGAGCGAAGCGTATAAAGCTTGACGATGTAACTCATGAACAGCGGCATCACCGCCAGCAGCAGAAGCAGGTAACGGCGCGATCCCTTCTGTTGCCAGATGAACCAGGCGACCGGATAGCCGATGAGCACTGCGACGCCCATGACTTCGAGACAGAGCAGCACAGTGCCGAGGAAGGTGCCGAAATAGGTCCAGTTGCCGAAGAAGCTGCTGTAATTGCCGAAGGTGATCTCGCGGATGATCACATTTTTCTCGGCCCGGAACAGCGACAGGAGGAGAAAGCTCGCGATCGGCGCCACGATCAGGAGCGCCGGCACGACGGCGATGCCGAGAAAGATGAGCCAACGTCTTCGCATCTCCGTCATCATCGGCTCACCACGACCGCATCGGCCGGATCATAGGTGAGGCTCACCAGGTCACCCGGAATGGGCGCTTCGGCGCGCTGCCCGCCGGCGAGCCTGAGATCGAGCTTCACCGAGCGGTCGGCCGCGGCATGCAGGATGAGCTTCGTCATCGCGCCGCCGAATATGGCTTCTTCCACCTCCGCCCGGATCGTCACCGGTCCCTGCCCGAGCTTCAGCGATTCCGGCCTTATGCAGAGCAGCACGTCCTGCCCCGTCCGGACCTCGGACGTATCGGCGCAGAGAAGCTCGCCGGCCGTCGTCTGCAGCTTGCCCGGCCCTGCCAGGACTCCGGGGATCAGATTATTGTCGCCGAAGAAGCCCGCCACGAAACGCGTGCGTGGCTTGAAATAGATATCCTTGGGCGAGCCGACCTGCTCGATGCGGCCCTGGCTCATCACCACGATGCGGTCCGACATGGTGATCGCCTCGTCCTGATCATGGGTGACGAAGACGAAGGTCGTCTCGATGCGGCGCTGGATCTGCTTGAGGAACAGTTGCATCTGCCGGCGCAGGGTGGCGTCGAGTGCCGCCAGCGGCTCGTCGAGCAGGATCACCTTGGGCTCGCAGACGATGGCGCGCGCCAAGGCGACACGCTGCTTCTGGCCGCCCGACAATTGCGCCGGATAGCGATCGCGCAGCGACGACAATCCGACGATATCGAGCGTATCGTCGATGAGTTTCGCTGTCTTGGGCCCGTTGCGGCGCTGGACCAGCGGCCCATAACCGGCATTCTCCAGCACCGTCATATGCGGGAAGAGCGCGTAGTCCTGGAAAACCGTGTTGAAAGGCCGGCGGTTGGCGGCGAGCCTGGTGATGTCCTGCCCCTCGAACAGGATCTGCCCGCCCGACGCCTCGGTGAAGCCGCCCATCAGTCGGAGCACCGTGGTCTTGCCGGAGCCCGAGGGCCCGAGCAGCGTCAGGAACTCGCCATTCGCCACCCCGAGCGACAGAGGATGCAGAACCTCGACCGGCCCGTAACGTTTCGTGACGTCTCTGAGTTCGAGCCCCATCGGTCCCCCGTTCAGGCGACAGTATAGCGCTTCACCACGTCCCAATCGACCTCGACGCCGAGGCCGGGTTTCGTCGGCAGCGCGATGGTGCCGTCCGGTGCCAGCACCAGCTCTTCCTGCGCCAGCTCGCGGCGCAGCCGCTCATGGCAGAGCTGCGGCGGCAGATATTCGATGAAGGCGCAATGATCGGTGACGAAGGCCAGATGCGCCGTGGCGGAGATCGATATGCCGGTCTTCCAGCAATGCGGCACGATGGTGCGCCCGCGTACTTTCGCCATGTCGCAGACGATCTTCGCCTCGCCGATGCCGCCGACGCGGCCGACATCGGGCTGCGCCACCTGCACTTTGCCGATATCCAGAAGTTCCTCGAATTCGAAGCGCGTCGCGAGCCACTCACCAAATGCCAAAGGCATCGGCGCCTTCTCGGCCAGTTTCGCCATCTCCTTGACATTGTCGGACCACAGCGGCGTCTCGAGGAAATAGGGTTTGAACTCACCCCAGTCCTTAACGACCGAATAACAGGTGTCGGCATCTTCCCATAGATACTGCACATCGACCATCAAGGTGACGTCATAGCCGATCGTCTTGCGTACAGCGGCCAGCACCTCCGTGTGGCGGTCGTAGCTTTCCCGCATGCCGCCATGGGCATAGGGGCCGTTCATGGTGATCTCGGTCTTCATCGCCCTGAAGCCGAGCTTCTTGGCGCGCAAGGCGGATTCACACAAGGCGTCGCGATACTCCTCGAAGCGCCGGCCGGCCGGCTGCAATGAGGCATAGGGCGTGATCGTCTTCCTTGTCGCACCGCCGAGAAGTGCATGGACCGGCTCATCCACCGCCTTGCCGCACAGATCCCACAGCGCCATCTCGACGGCGCTCAGCGCGTGGATGACCATGCCGCGCCGCCCGTTCATCGCCGTGCCGATATAGGCCTTGCGCCACAGCTCGCCGATGTCAAAGGGATCGGCGCCGATGAGCATCTCCTTGATGGAGAGGCCCATCGTATGGGTGCCCGGCGCCTCGATGCAGGCTTTCGCCATCCACGGATTGGCGTCGCATTCCCCCACGCCGCTCACGCCGCCGTCGGTATGGATGACGACGACGAGACTGTCCTGCGCCGATGAGGTGAAGCTCACATCATAATCGGGCGCCAGCAGCACATGGCATTCTATGTCGGTGATCTTGAGGCGCGGCGGTGTGGTCGTGAGCTGCGGCGAGACCGTCATCAGCGTCATGGTAACTCCATCATGCGTGGTAAAAAGGGAGGCCGGTCTACCCGGCCTTTATCTCATTCCAGAGCGCCACCCGCTTCTCGTAATTCTCGGCGGTTTCGAGCCAGGAAAGCTTGTCGCCGTAAGTGAGGCCGGCGGCCTTGTTCACATCGACATTGGTCGTATTGCCGTAATTGTGCTTCTCGGTGAGCGCCTTGCCGACCGCGCCGTCGAGACAGGCATTCATCCAGGCGAGCGCCAGCTCCTTGTCCTTCGCGCCGGCCGACAATTCCCAGCAATCGAGCCAGCCGACCGCCTTCTCCTTGGGGATGGTCAGCGCCGCCTTGACGCCCTTCTTCACCAGCGCCGGCACTTGCGGCTCACCCATCGAATACATGAGCTTGATGCCGTTCTGGGCGAAGAGATTCACCCCGTCGTCGAAGCCGGCATAATAGCTGAGCAGGAACTTCTTCTGACCCGTCAGCTTCTCCTTCACCTTGGCGAAGTCGTCATCGGTGAGCTTATAGGGATTGGCGGCGCCGACGATCAGCGCGCCGAGCGTGATCGAGTTGTTGGCGTCGTCCTGCCACAACATCTGCTGGGCGTATTTCTCGTCCCACATGACTTCCCAACTCTCGGGCGGCGTCGGGAATGCGTCGGTGTCATAAACGAGCGGCAGCGAGCCCCAGGCAAAGGGCAGGCCATAGCGCTCCTCGCCCTGCATTACCGCTTTCACGGTGGCGAATTCGGGTGCCAGATTCTTCAGATTGGGCAGCTTGGCCGGGTCGATGGGCTGCAGCAATTTGGCATCGACATAACGCGGGAAAAGCGAGGTGTCGAAGGAGACGAGATCGAAGTCGGCGCCTTGCGAGCCCTGCATCTTGGCGAACATCTCATCAGCCGAGCCGGCATAGACGACATTTACTGTGGCGCCCGTGTCCGACTTGAACTTGTCGAGCCATTCGGGCTCGGCATAACCTTCCCAGGTCAGGATCCGCAATGTGCGGTCCTGGGCGCGAAGCACGGCGGGAGCCGCCAGGGTGGCGGCGGCGGTGGCGAGCGATCCCGTGAGGAAGCGCCGGCGGTCGACAGTGGTCAAGATCATGCTGTTCCTCCTTTTATGTTATGCGTCAAAATCCGTCGAAGCGCAGGACGACGCGGTTGACGCGCCCCGTTTCGACCAGAGCGATGGCTTCGTTGATGCGCTCGAAGCTCCAGACCTCGCTGACGAGCGATTTGAGATCGAGCAGTCCATGCTTGACGAAACGCAGCGCCTTGGGAAAGTCGATCATCGGCCGGGTCGAGCCATAGCTCGAGCCGATGACGCGGTTCTCGTCCTGCGCAATCCAGTAAGGTGGAAAGCCCGCCAGCGCATTTTCGGTCGGCTGTCCGATCAGCACCGTGGTGCCGGCCCGTCTTGTGGCCCGATAGCAAAGCTCGGCCTGCTCGGTGATGCCGGTCGCCTCGAAAGTGAAATCGGCGCCGTCGCCGGTGATGGCGCGCACCTGCGCCACCGGATCGCCTTCCGATGCATCGACGAAATGCGTCGCGCCGAAATGCAGCGCCTCCACTTTCTTCTCGGGCCTGACATCGACGGCGACGATGGGGAAGGCATTGCAGAGCTTGGCGCCCTGGACGACGCTGAGGCCAACGCCGCCGCAGCCGAACACGGCGACGCTGTCGCCGGGCCGGAGCCGCGCCGTGTTGATCGCCGCACCAATGCCCGCCATCGCGCCGCAGCCCAGAAGGCAGGCCTCTTCGGACGAGGTTTCAGGCTCGACACGGATCGCGCCATTATGCGGCACGATCGTATATTCGCAGAAGGACGAGACGAGGCTCAGATGATGGATGGGCTTGCCGTCGCGCTCGAAGAAGCGCGTTGTATTGTCCCACATCGTGCCAAGCGCCGCGGCGCGCGCCACTTCCTCGCACAGCACCATGCGGCCGGCGACGCAGAAGCGGCACTGGCCGCAGGACGGCGTGAAGGTGAGCACCACTTTCTCACCGATGCGCGACTTTGATACACCGGGACCGACGGACTCGATGATGCCGCAGGCCTCGTGTCCCAGGATCACCGGCTTCGGATGTGCCCACACACCGCGCAGATAATGGATATCGCTCCGGCAGATGCCGGTGGTCTCGATCTTCACCCGCACTTCCATCGCATGCGGATCATCGATCTTCACCTGGCGGAGCGAAAGCACATCGCCTTCGCCCGGCGCATCGCAGACGGCGGCAAGCATGTCGAGCTGAGCCATGGCGCCCTCCTCACACCATGACCAGGCCGCCATCGACCGGCAACACCGTGCCGGTGATGAAGCTTGCCTGATCGGAAGCCAGGAACAGGACGGCGCTCGCCACCTCCGCCGGCGTCGCGTAACGCCCGATCGGATGCAGCCCGGCCAGCACCTTCATGCCGGCCGCCTCGCCGCCTTCCATGCCCGAGGCATAACCGCGCGTCAGCGGCGTATCAATGACGCCCGGCGCCACTGCATTGGCGCGCAGTCCCTGCTTGGCATAATCGGCGGCGATGCAGCGGGCGAGATGATGGAGACCCGCTTTGGCGACATTGTAGGCGACATCGCCTTCCCAGGCGACGAGCCCCGCCACCGATCCGACGAAAGTCACCGAAGGCTTCGTGCCTTTGACCAGCGCCGGCAGCAGGCGCTTCGAAAGATGGAAGGCGGCATTGAGATGCAGACCGATCATCCGGTCCCAGGTGTCATCGTCGGTTTCATGGGTGGGGGCGGTGCGGCTCACATCGATGCCCGCGCAATGCACGAAGATGTCGAGGCCGCCGAGCGTGGCAAGCACTTCTCTTGCCGCCCGGTCGAGTGCCGTGCGGTCGAGAAGATCGGCTTCGACCACACTCACTTGCCGTTCCGGCGACGACAGCCGCACCGCCATGGCACGCGCCTGCGTTCCATGCCGCGACGCACCGATCGCCACATGGGCGCCGGCGCCGGCCAGGGCTTCCACCACGGACGCCCCGATGCCGCTCGATCCGCCGGTCACATAGGCCCGCCGGCCCACCAAAATCCCAGACATTTCCTGTATTTCCCTGGTATTTTATTATGCTAATGTGCTAATTGTATACAAATAGCATGAATAGGCAAGGGCTTCCTTGGCTGCCGATACGCGATCCTCACCCGCACCTGCCCGACAGAGCCTCGCCGAGCAGGCCGCCGACGTCATCGTGACCGGGATCTATTCGGGCGCGCTCAAGCCCGGCGCGCGGCTCTTCGAAAAGGAGCTCGCGCAGCAACTCGCCATGAGCCGCGTACCCTTGCGCGAGGCGCTGAAGATCCTCGAGGCGCAAGGCATCGTCGAATCCATTCCCCATAAGGGCAGCCGCATCACTCTCTTCGGCGAGGAACGTACCGGCCATATCGTCGAGGCACGCATCGCGCTCGAGCGCATCGCCGTGACCGCGGCCGCGCCCCGTTACAAGGCCAACCCGGCGTTCGCCTCAGGCCTCGATCACCTCATCACGCGCATGGAAAGTGCTGCCGCCCAGCTCGACTGGATCACCATCAGCAAGGCCGATCTCGATTTCCACCGCGAGATCTGCCGGGTCAGCGGCAATGAAATCATCGGCAAGCTGTGGGAGTCGCTCGCCCGCCATGTCTTCATCACCTTCGGGCTGGAGAAGCGCAAGCCTGAGGACGCGGCGGCGCTGGGCGAACAGCACCGCCGCCTGCGCGATCTCCTCGTCGCCGGCGACGTCGCCAGCCTTCAGTCGGAGATCGAAGCCCATATCCTGCGCATCAGACGGCGGACTTAAGCCCCCTCATTCAGCGCCGTCCCATCCGCGGGCCCCGTCGCCTCGCTGCCGATCCTGAGGCGATGCCCGTCGATATCCTCGACATTCATTTCGCGCAGGCCCCACGGAAAATTGGCCGGCGCCTGGCGGATGATCGCACCGCTCTTCTTGTAATCCTCATAAAGCGCATCGACATCCCGGATGAAGATCGAGATCCACATGCCGCGCGCACCCTGCGCATCGTGGCACAGGAAAATCCGGATCGAGTCACGGAAGACGCAGCCGAAACTGGGCGGCGAGCCCCAATCCCATTCCTTGTAAAAGCCGAGCTTCTCCACATAATAGGCGATGGAAGCCGTCACATCCTTCACATTGAGGATCGGAACGGCGGATTCGAACCGGTTGTCGCTTTGCTCGGCGGGGCTCGCACCCGCCGCGACGAGCGCCTTGGCGATCCTGCTGTCCATTTTTGGCGACACATAGTTGAGGGGCGTGTTGCCGCGATCGTCCTTGGCGCCCGGATCGGCGCCAAGCTCGAGCAGCAGCGCCACCATGTCCGGCCGCTCCTTCAGCACCGCGAAATGAAGCGGCATGCGGCGATGCTCGAAGCGGCTCATCTGCCGGCTCAGCAGGTGAGGATCGGCCTTGACGAGCTTGCGCACCGGATCGGCGCGGTTGAGGGCGACGGCTGAGAAGATCGTCGGCGCGGCCCCCTTGGCCAGCAGATAGTCCGCGACCTCGCTCTGGATATGCTGGAAGCAGGTGGCCCAGCCGATCACACTCATCTCGTGATCATCCCCGGCCCCCTCGACATCACCGCCGACCGCGACGAGACGCTTCACGACAGCGAGGTGGCCCTCGGCCGCCGCCCAATGGAGTGGACAGGCGCGGTCGAACTTGTCGCGCTCATTGACGTCGCAGCCGAGGTCGAGCAGCAGGTTGACGCAATCGAGATGCCCGCTTTGCGCCGCGAGATGCAGGAGCGGCATCCGCCACTGGCCACCGGTGAGCGTGATCTTGGCCGGATAGTCGGCAAGCAGGCGCTTGAGCTCGACCGCATTGCCGGTCGTCACGGCGGCGATGATCTGGCCGTCGGCGCTTTCGACATCGACATGCGCCTTGAGTGCCCGCCAGCTCGCAAAGCCATAGTCGCGCGCGATGGCGAGCTGGGCTTGATGCAGCTTGGTTTCGGGATCCTTCACCCGCAATTCAGCCAGATGTTCCTTGGCGGCTTTCTTCAGCCACGCCAGATCGGGACGTTCGGGGAGTGCTTTAGTCATAGAACACCTTCTTTCGAGGCGCCCGGTGTCCGCGGCTCACGGGCCGGAAAGAAGATGTGAATCACATCATGCGTGGAGGCGGGTTCAACCCTTTACGCGGACCGTCGGTCGCCTGCTCGACCGTTGCGGCGATCATATGGACTCCGCCACAGTAAAGTCAACTTCCACCCGAAATGTCTCCGCGCCAAAGTCGGGTCTCAAAATCACAACGCCTATGCGCCTCTTTCTCAAGCTTGCCCTCACGGTCGCAGCCCTACTGCTTGTGCTGATCGGCTTGACCGTCCAGCCACTGTTCCGGCAGACGAAGGTGATCGCAGTACCGGCAGTGTCGCCCGAACGCCTGAAGGCGCATGTGCGCATGCTGAGCGAGACCTTGCATCCGCGCAGCGTCGAGGAACTGACCAATCTCGAGGCGGCGGCCAGCTACATCCACACCGAGTTCACCGCAACGGGCGCCGTCGTCGCCGACCAATGGTTCACGGACCGCGGTGAGAAATACCGCAATGTGATCGCCCGTTTCGGACCGGCGGAAGGCCCGCTCCTCGTCATCGGCGCGCATTATGATTCCTTTGAGACGACACCCGGCGCCGATGACAATGCCAGCGGCGTTGCCGGACTCATCGAACTGGCGGGCCTTCTCGGCCGTCATCCGCCGCAACGGCCGATCGAGCTCGTGGCCTATACGAACGAAGAGCCGCCGCATTTCCGATACCCGTCCATGGGCAGCGCCCATCATGCGGAATCACTGCGGGCCGGCGGCCGCGAGGTCTCGCTGATGCTGGCGCTCGAAATGGTCGGCTGGTTCAGCGACGCGCCGGACAGCCAGACCTATCCTGTGCCCGGTATGACTCTCCTCTATCCCGACAAGGGCGATTTTATCGCCATCATCGGCCGCTTCGGCGATTGGTCCGAAACACGTGAAGTGAAGGCCGCGATGCGGAGCGCCGGCGATCTTCCGGTCCACTCCATGAACAGTCTCGCGGTGATCCCCGGCGTCGACTTCTCCGACCATCTCAATTATTGGGCCGAAGGTTACCCGGCGCTGATGACCACCGACACCGCCTTCTACCGCAATCCCTACTATCATGCGGCCGAAGACACCTATGACAGGCTCGACTATACGCGGATGGCCAAGGTCGTCGAAGGCGTCTTCGCCGTCGTGCAAGTCCACTCAGCCCGTTAATAGCCCACCGCCTCGCCCGCTTGCGCCCGGCTGTCGATGGCGCCGTTGAGACGCGCGCCGCCGCCTTTCTCGATTTCGCTGAGGCTTGCGCCGCCTACGAGAATGCCGGCCGCCTGGCCCCAGGTTTTGCCAGGCCCCGCCATGTCGAGCTTGTAGCCCATGCCCGCGAGAATCTTCTGGGTGTCGGGCGACAGCCCATTCGCTTCGATATAGACCGTGTCGGGCAGCCACTGATGATGGACACGCGGCGCGTCGATCGCTTCTCGTATATTCATGCCGTGATCGATGACATTGATGATGGCCTCGAGCGTGATGGTGATGATGCGTGACCCACCCGGGCTGCCGATCACCATGAACACCTTCCCGTCCTTGGAGACGATGGTCGGGCTCATCGAGGAGAGCGGCGTCTTCTTGGGCGCGACGGCATTGGCCTCGCCCTGCACCAGCCCGTAGAGATTGGGCACGCCGGGCTTCTGGGTGAAATCATCCATCTCGTTGTTGAGCAGGATGCCGGTGCCCGGCGCCACCACGCCCGCCCCGAAGTTGCCGTTGAGCGTATAGGTGACGGCAACGGCATTGCCGTCCTTGTCGACGATCGAATAATGCGTCGTCTCGGTGCTCTCGCCGAAGCCCTTGGGCATCAGGTCCTTGGAGACGCCGGCGTGGTATTTGTCGATCTTGCTGCGGATCTCGGCCGCGTAGGCCTTGTCGGTCAGCTTCGCCACCGGATTTTCCACGAAGGCCGGATCGCCCAGCGCCGAGTTGCGGTCGACATAAGCAAACCGCATCGCTTCCACCATCAGATGCACCGTCTCGGCCGACCCGAAGCCCAGATAGGAGATCGGGTAGCCCTCCAGCACATTGAGGATCTCGCAGATGATGAGGCCGCCCGAGCTCGGCGGGGGCGAGGAGACGATGTCATAGCCGCGATAGGAGCAGGTGACGGGCGCCAGCTCGCGCACCGAATAAAGCTCGAAGTCGGCTTTTGCGAGGATGCCGCCCTGCTCTGAGCTCGCTTTGACGATCTTGTCGGCGATGTCGCCCTTGTAGAAGGCGTCCGCCCCCTTCTCGGAGATGCTCGCCAATGCCGCACCGAGATCGGCCTGCACCAGCGTCTCGCCCATCGCATAAGGCTTGCCATCGGCCTTGAGGAAAATCTGCGCCGCAGCCTTGTCCTTGGCCAGCCGCTTGGCGTTGCGGGCCAGCATATCGGCATCGCCCTGATTGAGGACGAAACCTTCCCTGGCGAGCTTAACCGCCGGCGCCATCAGCTCGGCGCGCGTTTTGCTGCCGTATTTCTCGCGCGCCATCTCGAAGCCTGCCACCGATCCCGGCACGCCGACGGCGAGATAACCGTCGAGGCTCAGGCCTTCGACCGGCTTGCCGTCCTTGTCGAGATACATGGTCTTGGTCGCGGCGAGCGGCGCCCTTTCGCGGAAATCGAGGAAGGTCGAGGATCCGTCCTTGAAGCGGATGGTCATGAAGCCGCCGCCGCCGATATTGCCGGCTGAGGGATAGGCCACCGCCAGCGCATAACCGACCGCGACCGCCGCATCGACGGCATTGCCGCCCTGCTTCATCACGTCGACGCCGATCCTGGAGGCGAGATGCTGCGCCGTCACCACCATGCCGTTCTCGGCCTTGACCGGCGCCGGCGAGGCGGCAAAGGCTTCCCCGACAAAGAATACGGACAGGACGACAGCTGTCGCCGCGCGGCGCATCTCCAACATGATCGCTCTCCCTCAATCAAGCCTGCCGTCCGGCGGCCATCATAGCGGAAAGCTTGGCGATGTCAGCAAGCTGCCGCGACCTTCGCCGCCGCCGTCATGTAAGCGACATCGGCGCCGATCGACGTCCACAGGAAGCCCATGTCGAGCATGCGGCGCGCATAGGCCGGTGTGGCCACATGGATGCCGGCGACGACTCCGGCGGCAGCACTTCGCTTGAGGAGATGCGCATAGATCGCGAGGATTTCCGGCTCCTCGCGATCGAGAATGGGGGGCAAGCCCATCGAGAAGCCGAGATCGGTCGGTCCGACATAGATCGAATCGATGCCGGGCACGGCCAGGATGTCGTCGATATTGTCGACGCCTTGCTTGGTTTCGATCATGGCGATCACCAGCGTCTCGTCATTGGCCGTCGCCTGATAGGAGGATGGCCCATAAGTATAGAGGCCGGCCCTGACCGGACCGTTGCTGCGCGTGCCACGCGGCGGATATTTCGCGGCCCTGACCAGCGCCTCGGCCTCCGCCTCGCTGCCGATCATCGGGCAGATGATGCCATGGGCGCCGGCATCGAGCGTCTTGCCGATGATGCCGGCCTCATTGGCCGGCACCCGTGCCAGGCGGGCGACCGGATGCGCATGCAGCGCCTGGAAGCAGGCGACCATCGACTGATAATCCTGCACGCCATGTTGCATATCGACGATGAGACCGTCGAAACCGGTCTGCGCCATGCTCTCGGCGGTAAAGGCCGATGGAATGAGAAGCCAGCTCAAGGTCGCCTTCTGCTTCTGCGCGAAGCGCCGCTTCAAGGGATTGTTCATGACCATCTCCCTCACGCCGCTACGAGCTTGCGCCAGACCGGATGGTCGGTCACTTGCCGGTTGATGATCGCATTCGGCAGACGGCGCTGGTTCACGGCGAGCGCATTGCGCACACAGGCATCGCCCAGCCCGGTGAAACACTCATCGGTGAAGCAGATCGAATGCGGGGTGACGATGACATTGTCGAGATGCAGGATGGGCTCCTCTATGGGCGCCGGCTCGACCTCGAAGACATCGAGCCCCGCGCCGGCGATCTTCTTCGCCTTCAGTACATCATAAAGCGCCTTCTGGTCGACGATCGGTCCGCGCGCCGTGTTGATCAGGAAGGCGGTCGGCTTCATCAGCGCCAGGAGCCGGGCATTGACCATACCCTTCGTCTTTTCGCTGAGCGGCACGCTGACCGACAGGAAATCGGATTGCTTGAACAGCGTCTCTATGTCGACCAGCTCGACGCCGAGTTCGCGCGCCAACGCCGGATCGACGAAGGGATCATGGGCGAGGAAGCGCATGCCGAACGGGCCGGCGAGCCGCAGCACTTCGGCGCCGATATTGCCGATGCCGAGCTGGCCGAGCGTGCGCCCGGTAAGGCCGACCCCCATATGGTTGCTGCGCAGGTCCCAGCCCTCGACGCCCATGCGGGTCAGATTGTCCTTGATCTTGAGCTGCCCGGCGAGCGCCAGCATGAAAGTGATGACGGAAACCGCCACCGGCCGCCTGACGCCATCGGGTGCGATCGTCACCGCGATGCCGGCGCGTGTGCAGGCCTCGACATCGACCGTGTCATAGCCGACGCCGAACCGCGCCACGATCTTGAGGCGGCCGCTCGCCGGAATGCTCTCCTGGTTGAACTTCGGCGCCAGCAGAATGAGGGCGTCGGCCTCTTCCATGTCCTCGGCCTGCATGACGCCGTTGCGCGGCGCGGCGTAGAACATCTCGATCCCTTCCGTCATCAAGGGCGCGAGGTCGAACATCGGATAGGCCGGTGACCCATCGCTTTTGCGGAAATCGGCGCTGAGCGCCACACGGAAGGTCATGCGTGACTCCTTGACTGGAATGAAGCGGATTGGATTGTGAGATATCAGCCGGCGTAGCGGGGCTCCGGCAGGCCCGGCACATCGACCTCGACGGCGAAGAGAGCGCCCGCCAGAGGCTGCGCCTTGAGGCGCTCCGGCGTCAGGTCCCAGATGGCGGAAGTGACATAGAGCGTGCGCAGATCCGGTCCGCCGAAAATGCAGCTCGCCGGCTTCTCGATGGGCGTCTCGATGATGCGCTCGACACTGCCATCCGGCGCATAGCGCACCAGCCGCCAGCCGTCCCATTGCGCATTCCACAAATACCCCTCGACATCGATGGTCGAGCCGTCGGGATTGCCGGGCTGATCCGCCATGTCGGTGAAGACGCGGCGGTTGCTGATATTCCCCGTCTCGATGTCGAAATCATAAGCAAAGATCTTCCGCTGCATCGTATCGGCGAAATAGAAGATCTTGTCGTCCGGGCTCCAGGCCAGGCTGTTGGAAATGCCGATGCCCTCTTCCATCTGATGCAGCGAGCCGTCGGGATCGAGCCGGAACAGGCCGCCGGTCCGCTCGCGCAGCTGGTCGTCCATCGAGCCGACCCAGAAGCGCCCGCGCCGGTCGCATTTGCCGTCATTGAGGCGGTTGCGTTTCATGTCGTGATCGGGCGGCGGCAGGCGCTCGATATGGCCGGTCTCGGGATCGAAGAAGGCCAGTGTCGAGGCGAGCGCCACCACGAGGCCGCCCTGTTCGCGCAAAGCGAAGGAGCAGATACGCTCCGGCATCGTCCAGCGCGTGACCTTGCCCGCCTGGTCGAGGCGCTGCAGCAGGTTGTTCTCGATATCGACCCAATAAAGCGCCTGCTCGGCCACATCCCATACCGGAACCTCGCCCAGCTTGTTCTTGGCGTCGACGACGCAACGCAGCGTGCTCATATGCTTCCTCCTCCGGGTCTATTTCTTATGGGGTGATCGCTGCAGCGCGTGGCTCGCCACGGCGATAAGCGTGAGAGCGCCGGCCCAGATATATTGGTAATAGGCGGTCACCTGCATGAGATTGAGCGCGTTCTGCATGAGGCCGACGACGATGGCGCCAAGCAAGGTGCCGACCGCCGTGCCGCGGCCGCCGAACACGCTGGCGCCGCCCACCACCACCGCGGTGATCGAGGTCAGCGTGAACGCCATGCCCGCTTGCGGGTCACCGCTGCCGATACGCGCCGCGATCAGAAGCCCGGCCAGCGCGCTCATCACCGCGCAGAACGAATAGGCGCCGAGCCGGATGAGTCCCGTCGCCAGCCCCGCGACCCGCGCCGCTTCCGGGCTCGAGCCGGTACCATAAAGCCTCTGCCCGAGCCGGCCGCGCAGCAGCAGAATCTCGAAGATGATCGCCAGCACCAGGACAAGCAGGGCCGCCACCGGCACCGGTCCCAGATGCGCCTCGAAGAAGTCGAGATAGCTGTCGCTCACCATGCCGCCCGGGCTCGGCCGCAAGGTGAGTGCCAGGCCGAAGACGATCGAATAGCTCGCCAGCGTGGCGATGAGATCGGGAATGCGCAGCCACAGGATCAAGATGGCATTGAACAATCCGACGGCGAGGCCGGCCATCAGGCTGAGCGCGATGGCCTCGGCCACCGCCAATCCGCTGTCCTGGATCGCCACGAAGGAGACGACCGCCGTGATGAGGCTGATCAACGGCCCGACCGAAAGATCGATGCCGCCCAGCAGGATGACCGCAAGCTGGCCGAGCGCCACGAGCGCCAAAGGTGTGATCTGGTTGGCCAGATTGACCGCATTGGCGCTGGTTAGGAAATAAGGCGAGACGAAAGCCGTCACCACCGCGAGAAGCACGGTCAGCAAAGCGAGGGCGAAGCTGCTGGCATAGCGGTCGAACAGCGGACGTTCCGGTCGCGAGGCTGTCGAGGCGCGTGCGACGCCGGCACCATGGGATGTCAGAACGCCGCCGACATGGGCGGCTCCCGTGGCGCTGCCGACGATCCGCTCCTCGGTTGCTTCCGCTCCCGCTACTTCGTCGACGATCCGTCCTTGCGAGAAAATGAGGATGCGATCGCTGAGCCCGATCAGCTCCATGAGATCGGAGGCGACGAGGATGACGGCGGCACCCTCCTCCGCGAGGCCCCGGATCTGGCGGTAGATATCGAGCTTGGTCGCGACGTCGACGCCACGCGTCGGATCTTCGAAAATATAGACACGCGGCGTGCCCGCGGTCCATCGCCCGAGCACGACCTTCTGCTGATTGCCGCCCGACAGCGTGGCGACGCCTGCCTCGGCCGACGGCGTCTTGACAGCATAACGCGCGATCGCATCACGGGCGAGCCGGTTCTCCTTGGAAGCAGAGATGAAGCCGGCGGTGACCAGCGACTTCAGATGCGGCAGCGAGAGATTCTCGCGGATCGAATGGGGCATGAACAGCCCCTCGCGATGGCGATCACCGGGAATATAGACGACGCCCTTGGCGATGGCCTCGCGCGGTGACGTGAGCTCCACTTTCTCGCCGTCGAGGCGCAACTCGCCGCTGAGCGGTGAAAGACCGAAAATGGCGCGCACGATATCGGCCTGGCCGTTGCCCTGGATGCCGCCGAAGCCGACGATCTCGCCCGCCGAAAGGGTGAAGCTCGCTTCGTGAAACCGGCCGGGACTCGTGAGCTGGCGTGCCTCGAGCCGCACCGGCCCCGTCTTCGCCGCGCGCGGCGGATAGGCGACGGTCATCTCGCGCCCGACCATCATGCGGACCAGTTGCGCGGCGTCCGTCTGGCTGCGCTCGACCGTGCCGACGGCCTCGCCGTCCTTCAGCACGGTGATCCGGTCGGCGATCGCGAAGATCTCCGGCAGCCGGTGCGAGATGAAAATGATCGTCTTGCCTTGGTCCTTCAGACCGCGGACGATGGCGAACAACCGGTCGATCTCCGCCATGTCGAGCGCCGAGGTCGGCTCGTCGAGAATCAGGATCGACGGGTCGCGGGTCAGGGCACGGGCGATCTCGACGATCTGCCGTTCCGCCACGCTGAGGTCGCTCACCTTGCGCGCCAGGGGAATGACCGCATCGAGTCGCGTCAGGATTTCCTGTGTTGCGCGCTCCATCTGATTCCGGTCGACCAGCACGCCGCCGGGCTCATGGCCGAGCCAGACATTCTGCGCGACATCGAGATCGGGGACGAGCCGCGTGTCCTGATAGACCATGGCGATGCCGAGGTCCTGCGCGGCGCGGGGCGACGTCAGCTCCACCTCCCGGCCGCCGATGGTAATGCGCCCGGCATCGGGCCGCATCACACCGGCGAGGATGCGCATCAGCGTCGACTTGCCGGCGCCGTTTTCGCCGAGAAGGCAATGCACTTCTCCCTTGCGACAGAAGAAGGAGACGCCCTTCAGCGCCTTTACGCCGCCGAAGCTCTTCTCGATCTTATGAAGGGCGAGCTCGTCTGCTGACATGTCTTCTGCCTTGGGCATGGGAAGTCCGGCACCCCGCCTGGAATGGGCGGGGTGCGCTTGACGATCGATGTTATGATCAGCTGAAGATCTTCTTCAGCTCTTCGTCGCTGAGATCGGTGTCGACGCAGACGCCGTCCGGCAGATCGCGCTTGATGAACTTCTCATAATTGTCGCCGGTGATGGTGCGCGCCCCGATCAGCTGATATTTCGGGACGTCCTGTCCCGAGACGAGCTTGACCGTCTCGCGCAGCGCCACGACGCTCTGCCAGGTCGGCTCCGACACCATCAGGATCTTGAAGCTCGGATGCTTGGCCTTCTCGGCGTCATAGAGCTTCAGAATGCCGTTATAGTCATCACCGGTGACCGGCACCAAGGGCCGGTTCGCCGCGAGCAGCGCCTTCATCGCGCCGGTCGCCACCTGGCCGCCATCGCACCACACGCCGTCGATCTCAGGATGCGCCGCGATGAGGTCGGCCATGACGATCTTGGCGCGGTCCTCTTCCCAATTGGCATCCTTGAAGGCGAGGATCTCGATATCCTTGCTCAGCCCCTTCTGCGTCGCCTCCCAGATCGCGGCCGTGTAGGAATTGCCGGGCAGCCCGCCCAGCGCCACGATCTTGCCTTTGCCTTTGAGCTCGGTGTTGAAGAACTCGCTGATGAGCTTGCCCTTGCTCACCGGATCGACACCGACATAGGCGGAATAGTTGCCGCCTTCGACCGGCAGGTTGAACGGCATGGTGAGGATGCCGGCGCGCGTCGCCTTGCGCAGCACCGGCGCCACCGCGGTGCCGGAATTGGGGATGCACATGATCGCATCGACATTCTGCACGATCAGATCCTCGATGTCGTTGACCTGCTTGGCGATGTCGCCCTGACCGTCGACGATGATGAGCTCGCCCACCACGTCCTTCAGCTTCTCGGCTTCCTTGCGCATCGAGGCGAGCGACTCGGTCCGCCAGGAATTGCCGGAGAAACCGTTGGAGAAGCCAATGCGGAACGGCTTCTTTTTGGCCACGCCCTTGGCGATCTCGCTCGACGCCTCGATCGTGGCTTCGGACGCCACATCGGCGAAAGCCGGCAACGCGCCGAGGCCGCCGGCCAGCGCGGCGCCTCCCATGAGGAGAGCCTGTCGCCGGTTCAGTTGCTTCATATTCATATGCTGTTACCTCCCATTTTGACGTTTATGTAGTCAGGCACTCAAGTGATCCGGCGCTTCTCCGCGAGCGCCCGGTAGACCATCACGCTGAGAATGATGAGCGCGCCCTGCACGATGTATTGCGTGCCGGTCGATACCCGCGCGATGTTGGTGAAGCTGACGAGAACGGTCATGAACAAGGCGCCGCCGATGGTGGCGACGGCGCTGCCGACGCCGCCCGTCAGGGCGGCGCCGCCGACCACGACCGCGGCGACGGAGTTGAGCAGGAATTGCTCGCCGATGCCGAGGCTCGGATTGCCGATATAGGATGTGATGAGAAGTCCGCCGAGGACGGCCATGACCGAGCACATGACATAGGCGCCGATCAGCGTGCGTTTGACCGGCACGCCCATCAAGGCGGCGGCTTCGCTATTGGCGCCGACCGCATAGATCCAGCGCCCGAAGATCGTGCGCCGAAGGATGACCGCGACCGCGATCGCCACGGCGAGCCAGGCGACGGCGCTGAGCGGAATGCCCAGCACAGCGCCCTGCCCGATGATCTTGAAGGCGGGCGCCGCCGTGCCGCGTGTGGCACCGCCGGTATAGACCAGCGCCGCGCCGAACAGGATGGAGTTCATGGCGAGCGTGGTGATCAGCGGCGCCACTTTGAGCACCGCCACCATGAAGCCGTTGAGCGCACCGACCAGGATGCCGAGCAGAAGGCAGACGGCGATCGCCAGCGGGATGGATGAATCCTGCCCCAGCATGATGCTGGTGGCGACGATATTGGTGAGCGTGACGACGCCGCCGACCGACAGATCGATGCCGCCGACCAGGAGGGCGATCACCTGCCCGGTGGCGACGAGGCCGAGAAGGGCCGCCACCTGCAGCACATTGAGGGCCTGGCCGGTGCTGAGCATCGCCGGTGATACGATGCCGGCCAGCACATAGAAGAGAATGACGGCGAACCAGATCGGCGAGATGCGGGCAAGGAGCTGCGCCATGACCTACCTCTTGTCGTCCGGCTTGCGCTTTGTCCGCGCCGTGGCCTTCGGCACATAGTCATCGGCATGGGTCAGGTCCCGCGCCGCGATGTCGAGCATCTGATGCATGCCGGCGCGCGCGCCGGCGGCGTCGCGGAAACGGATGCGTTCCATGATGTGGCGATGCGCGGCGAGGGCCTCGTCCGGCGCGTCGGTGACCGTGTTGGTGATGAGCAATGCCGCGCCGAGTGCCGCTTCGATGGTGCTACCGATCCGCTGCAGCACCACATTGCCGCTCGCCGCGATGATGCCGCTGTGGAAGGCGAGATCCGCTTCGGTCTCGGCCTGGAGATCGTTCGGACTTGCCGTCTCCATGCGGTGGAAGGCTTCTTCGATACGGGCGAGATCCGCCGCGGTCGCGCGCTGTGCCGCGAGCTCGGCTGCCGCCGGCTCGATGATACGGCGCACTTCCAGCAGCCCGGCGATCAGGTCATGCTCCTTGCTGATATCGGGATGCCAGCTCAGAACCGCCGGGTCGAGCAGGTTCCAGTCGTGCCGCGGCTTGACCCTGACGCCGATGCGCTGGCGCGTCTCGAGCAGACCTTTGGCGCACAGAACCTTGATCGCCTCGCGCAAGGTCGTGCGGCTGACACCGAGACTGCCCATCAGCACGTCCTCGCGCGGCAGCACCTCGCCCGGAATGAAACGTCCGCCCAATATGTCGGCCCCGAGCGCCGAGACGACCGCTTCGAGCATCTTGCCGCCGATCGGCTTGGTCCGCTTGAGCGGGATTGCTTTCTTCGCAACGGCCATGATCACCAGTCCACGATCGTGCCGTCATCGAGCACGGCGTTCAGCGTATGCAGAATTTCGGGCGCATAAGGGTGGCGCGCGCATTCGGTCTCATCGACGGTGATGCCGAGCCCCGGCGCCTCGGGCACGCGCCAGAAGCCGTCCTTCATTTCGATCGGCCCCTGCACCACATCGAAATACCAGGGCACCGCGCCCACCATCTCTTCCTGGATGACGTGATTGGGCGTCGAGACCGCGAAATGCAGCGCCGCCGCGCCGGCAATTGGGCCTAAGGGATTGTGCGGCGCCACGCCAACCGACACGGCTTCCGCCATCGCCGCGATCTTCTTCGCCTCGCTCAAGCCGCCGCAATGGCAGATGTCGGGCTGCAGAATGCTGATTGCCGACGCCGCGAGGACGTCATGGAATTCCGCCCGGTCGATGAGCCTTTCACCGGTGGCAAGTGGGACCTTCGTCTTGGCGGCGAGCTCACGCAGGGCGCCCGTCTCGCCGGGTGGCAGCGGCTCTTCGACGAACATCGGCCGGAACGGCGCCAGCGCATCGATATAAGCCAGCGCCGCACTGGCGCCGGCGGGCCGGCCATGGAAGTCGACCATGATCTCGATATCGGGGCCGACGGCGCCGCGTAGCGCCTCCATCAGCCGGCTGACCTTCGCCACATCGGGCAAGGGCGCGTGATAATGCGTATAGGGAATGAACACCGCCTTCAGCGCGCGATAGCCTTTGGCGACGACCTCCAGCGCGCGCTCGACCAGCGGGTCCTCGTCGAGCGTTTCATAGACGGCCTTCATGTCGCCGAGGCCCAGATGCGTATAGACACGCACTTTGTCCCTGACCTTGCCGCCGAGCAGGCGCCAGACCGGTACGTTGAGGGATTTGCCGAGAATGTCCCACAGCGCGATCTCGATGCCGGACACGGCACTCATGCCGATGACGCCGAGCCGCCAGAAGGAGTGCTTCTTCATCACCCTGACCGCCTGCTCGATGTCGCGCGGATCGCGGCCGATGAGCAGCGGCGCCAGATCGTTGATCGCACCGACGACGGCCTGCGTCTTCCATTCGAGCGTCGCCTCACCCCAGCCGAACAGCCCGGGCTGATCCGTCACCACTTTGACGAATACCCAGTTGCGCATGTCGGCATTGACGATCCGGGCCTCGATGGCGGCGATCTTCACGGATCGCGTCCTCCCTAAATAATAGTATTTTTTATTTAAGAAATCATATGATAATGAAATTGTCAACGGCGCTCTAAGCGCGCGCCGCCCAAAAACCAATCTTTTCTGGAAACTGCCGGAACCGCGCCTCAGCGCGGAAAGCCGAATATATGCAGCGGCTCCGGCCTGCCGCGTAGCTCGGCGGCACCGAGATCGCGCCATAGCGCAAGGTCCTCGCCCGCTTTGCCGAGCGTCTCGGCCGAGGCGATGAACGCCACCTCATGCTGCTTGGTCGCCTGCTCCAGGCGGTTGGCGACATTGACCGTGTCGCCGAGCACGGTGAATTCGAGCCGCGTGTCGTCGCCGACCGCGCCGATGAAGGCCTCGCCTTCATGCACGCCGATGCCGACCGCGATCTCATCGTCACCCGCTTTCAGCCGGGCTCTGTTCCATTCGGCGAGATCCGCCAGAATGGCCTTGGCGCAGGCGATGGCGCGTCTGGCGTCATCGTCGCGCGGATCCGGAATGCCGAAGACGAGGAAGGCGCCGTCGCCGACGAATTTGTCGACGATGCCGCCATGCCGCTCGGCCGCCAGGCGCACGCGGCTGCGAAAAGCGCTCACCACTTGCGCGAGCAGCGCCGGATCGAGCGCTTCTTCCATCGCCACCGAATTGCGGATGTCGATGAACAGCAGCGCAACGCGGGCGCGCCGGCCGGAGCGGAGCTCGTTCACATTGCCGGAAGCCAGCATGGGCGCCAGCTCGGTCGGCAGATAACGCACCAGGTTGGTCCGCCGCATCGACTCCTCGACGCCGTGGCGCAGGAGATATTGACCGCGCCAGGCGGCGGCGATGAGCACCAGGCCGCAGAGGATGAACATCGCCAGACGGGCGGTATTGGCGGTCGGCCCGAAGAATTGATAGACCGCGACGCCGACCGAATCCGTTTCGGTCGCGTCGGTCAGATGATCGATATTGAGCGCCACGGTGAGGAGCGCCAGCATGAGCACGAGGCTGTAGATCTGGACGGCGGGTCTCAGGCGCAGAGAGCCGACCGCGAGCACCAGCAGTGCCGCCACCGCGGTCGGGAGAGCGGCGGCGAAACGGCCGGGCAATTGCGCCTCGAGAAGGTCTCCGGTCAGCGACAGGCCGATGACCAATATGTCGATGGTCACCGTGACATAAGCGATCCAGCGTGACCAAAAGCCGAAGCGGAGGAGCGCATAAGCCAGCGCGCCCGTGAGAAACAAGATACCGATGACGATGCGGGCGCCCGTGCGCGCCTCGACGACACCGACATCGACCATGGGGCCGCGCGAGAAGGCGAATTCGACGGCGATGAGCAGCGCCACGGCGACCAGCATGCGCGCCACGGCCACGAACTTCTCGGCCGCGACATCGGCCTCGCGCAGCAGGGCGTCTGGGGCGCTTTGCGGGGATTTCGGCATGTGAGGAAAGTGATGGACGCGCGGGTTACCGGGATGGGGCCTTGATCATAGCACTCATACCCTCCCCTTCGCCAAGGAACCTGTTTCAGGCTGAATCGCTTCTATTGGCGTGGCCGGTTCATTCAGGGAATTGTGAAACATGCCGATTTTCGATCACCTCTCTATCGGGGTCCGCAATATCGAGGCGGCCAGGCGTTTTTATGACGCGGCCTTGGCGCCTTTGGGCATCACTTGCCTCTATGAAGGTGCCGACTACGCCGCCTACGGACGAGACGGCGAGGATGATTTCAGCATTCATCAGGGTGGTGAAGGCTGGTGCCCGGATCCGAAAGTCCACATTGCCTTCAAGGCCGCTTCACGGGACACCGTGGAGGAGTTCTATCGCCGGGGCATCGACGCCGGCGGATCAGACGACGGCGCGCCCGCCATCCGTGATGAATATGCCGAGGACTATTTCGCCGCCTTCCTCAAGGACCCCGACGGTCAGCGGATCGAAGCCGTCTGCCATATCAGGCAAACTTGAGTCACGCGACATTCGCCGCCGTCACCAGCATTGCCGCGGCGAGCAGGCTGAGCGAGAAGCGAAAGCTCGCCCGCCGCGCAAGATCGATGACGACGGCGAAGGTTCCGACCGCGATGCGGGGACAGTCATTGCTCAGTCCAGCGCCAGACCGATACCGTCGGTCGTCTGCGAATGGAGACCGCCCTTGCGTGAAATGTCGCCCAGCGTGGTCCCGGTCTTCGCTCGGACATCGGTCTTGGCGAGATCACCCAGCGACACGATACCGACCAGCCGTTTGTCGCGATTGAGCACTGGCAGGCGCCGAATCTGGATGTCTCCCATATTATTGAGCACCTGTTCGACCGCCTCGTCCTCGAAGCAATACATAACTTCGGTGCTCATGACATCACCGACGAGGTCCTCCGGTCCAAGCCCATGCGCCACGCCCCGAACCGCGATGTCGCGATCGGTGATCATGCCCACGAGCCGATCGTCCTCGCTCACCGGCATGACGCCGGCGTCGATCTCGGCCATTGCCAAGGCGACGGTTTCCAACGTGTCGTCCGGCCGCGCGATCCGGACATCAGTGCTCATGCATTCCCTGATCTTCATGGTTATCTCCTCGCTTTCCGCAATGACGCGGCAGGGCGCCCTCCCTTCAACTCGCCGGATGGCTGTTCCCTTCCATCGATGAATGAGAAGCCGGTCCGGTTGCGCGAGGCAGCTCGGACCGGCCCTGTCCTGATCGAAAGTGGCGAAAACCAGAAGTCACAGGACACAGGGTCTACGCGGTGGGCGCCATATGGTTCCAAGAAAATTGCACCTCGGAACTTTCATTCCGCCGTCGGGTTGAAGTTCCATGGCTACAATCCCCACCCCTGAAACGCCCGATCAGCCGGAACCGCCGGCGCCCAAGCCGGATCCGATCCCGCCGGAACCGGGAAAGCCGCCCGCCAGCCCTGAAATCGAGCCGCCCGACCGGCGCAAGAATCAGCCGATGCGGGTGTGAAGCCCTGCGCTGTTAGCGCGGGATGCGAAAAAGTGGATGCCGGTTTTTCGCGAGAATCCCGCGCTAACATATGGGAATCGATCACGTTTCTGAGTTTGGGTTGATTCAACCCAAACTCATCGTGATCTAATGCGTCGCACTGACGGCGATGACCAGGGCGGATAATGCCAACACAGAAAGCGCCAGGCCGAAATGCGAGTGCCGGGCCATGTCGATGATGACGGCGAGCGCGCCCACCGCGATGACGAAAAAGCCCAGGCCCACCGGCATGATATGCCCGAAGGCGAAGGACACCAGCCCCGTCAGGGCGAACGCGATCAGCAGCAGCGCGGCGCGCAGCAGGCTGATGAAGAAGTCATAGGTCTGCTTCTTGTCCAGGGCCAGATGCTCGGTCCAGTCGTGGATCGGCGCGCCGGCGCCTTCCATGTTGGGATGGATGTCGGCCATGTCGTCCTCCTTCGGCCCCTCAGGCGATGAAGGCGGTTCCATGCACACGAGTCGATCCGATGACGCGCGAGCGGGCAGCGAGTTCCCTCGCCGCCTTCGGCTACGAAAATGTAATCTGTGGACGCATGCTCACGCGACGCAGATGCCCGGCACCGCGACCTTCTGGAACAGATGCGGCGACGCGACAGCGGAAGCCGGATGGGCCGAAATATGCGCCCGGAATTCCGGATGGGTGAAAGCCGCGCGGAAATCGGCGATCGACTCCCACACCGCCTCGTTCAGATAGGTCGGGCTGTCGCCGACCGCGCGATGAAGCTGGGTCGAGATGAAGCCCGGCTGCCGCTTCATGAAGGCGGCATCGTTCTGCCAGGCTTTGAGAAAGGTCTCCTCGTCGGCCTTGTCGAGAGTCATGATATTGACGAGCACGACCGGGGCGGCGTCGAGGCCGATCTGGCGGTCGATCGGAAA
Organism: Taklimakanibacter albus; assembly: GCF_016595235.1. Lineage (GTDB taxonomy): Bacteria > Pseudomonadota > Alphaproteobacteria > Rhizobiales > Aestuariivirgaceae > Taklimakanibacter > Taklimakanibacter albus. The sequence continues at coordinate 279,874 of NZ_JAENHL010000007.1, forward strand.
AGCGGGGTCGAGTGGGCGCAATTGCGGCATGGCAAACTCCTTCTTATTTGGTATCATGATGTCAATACAGCACAATAGACACAATCATATTGACATTATGATGTCAATTAAAATACATGGTGACAAATGCGCGAAACCAAGCGGACGCCGGCCGGCACGGCGCTGAGCGATCTCATCCTCGACTTGTTCCGGCTGAACAACGGGATCCTGACCGGCGGCGACAGGCTCGTGTCCGGCCTCGGCCTCACCAGCGCCCGCTGGCAGGTTCTCGGCACCATCATCGCGGCCGAGCGGCCGCAACCGGTCGCCTGGCTGGCGCGCGACACAGGCGCCAACCGCCAGAATGTACAGCGGATCGTCAATGATCTGGAAAAGGAGGGCCTCGTCGCCTTCGAGACCAACCCGCATCACCGGCGGGCGCAACTCGTCGTGCTGACCGACAAAGGCAAGCAGGCCTTCGAGTCCGCCATGCGCCTCCAGGCCCCCTGGATCAACAAGCTCGCGCAAGGGATTCCGGTCGCAGATCTCGCGACAACACATCGTGTTTTGCTGGCGCTGTACCGGAATCTAGAAACCGGCGATGAGGGCGCCGCATGACGCCCACACTGGGCGGCCAAGCTCGGAGAGTGTTTCTTATAAAACACAACAGATTGACGGATGAATTGCCAATGCTTCCGCGCTGTAGCTTGCCTGCCGATGAGAAGTTCGTCTTGAACAACAACGAAGAACCTGACAGATTTTGATAACACCCAGGCAAAAGACCGAGAAATCTCTTTTTTCCGAACTATTTCAGGGGAACATGACGGCCACCTATAGAGCGCTCAGATCGAAGGTCTTTGAATTGTGCGAACAATCCAAATTCAGAGACGCGATCGCTTTATGTCGGGCCAAAATTGACAAAGCCAGAGATGAGGATGAACACGTCCGCATCTCCTTGTTGATTCCGTATATCCTGGGTTGCGAAGGGCGGGATTCCGAAAGTGTGGAGGCGCAACAGTCCATAGTTGATGCAAACGACCTTCATCGTGGAGAATTTTACGATTTACTCCTGACATTGATCAACCAGGGCGATCATGAGCAGGCGATTGCGACTGCCGATCAACTCATTGAGGTTGATAAAAAATTTCCCTTTCAGTCCTTCACCTCATCGGCTTACTTTCATAAAGCCTATGCAGCTTGGAAACTAAGGCGTTTCAGACAGGCAAAGGCTGCTCTCGACAAGAGTGATGAAAAAGGAGCGATTTGGATCGACGGGCATTTGCTTTCGAGAAGGCAATTGGCCTCAAATATATCTCGTAAGGGGCTCGATCCCACCTAGTGCCCGTCGAGCTTCACCGCTTCGGCAGCCATTTCTTCGCGATGCGGCAGACCATAGTGTAGGCCGGATCATAGACATTGCCCACATCATAGCGCACGACCTGGCCCATCAGGTGGCTCGCGGCCTTGGGGGACAGACCGTAGTCGCTGGTCAGCCAGTTGAACATGTCGGTCGTCGCGTGCTGCAGCGCCTGGTCGAGCGGCCGTGCATTGCCGATCGAATAGATGTCGTCGGCGCTCTCGCCGCGCGGCCACACGAGCGAACGGCCTTTCTCGACCGTGAGACGTATCTCGACCTCGAAGCAGGTCTCGATGCCCGTGCCGACGATTTCGCCATCGCCTTGCGTCGCATGGCAGTCGCCGACGAAGAAGAGAGCGCCCGGTACGGCGACCGGAAACCACACGGTGGCGCCGGGACCGAAGCCCCGATAGTCCATATTGCCGCCATTCTCCGCGCTGGTCGCGGTGGAAAAGGCCTGGCCGCCGGCCGGCGCCACGCCGAAGCAGCCGATCATCGGTTCGAGCGGCAGGACGAAATCTTCGAGCCCCGGCACGGCGGGCTCGAGCGTGGCGGTCAGCCCCTGCCTGTCGATCCGCCAATTCGCCTTGTCCCGCGGCGGCAGGCCACGAACAAATTCCGGATCGACGACATTGCCGGCGAGCGCCGCGCGCGTCCACCCGGTCGCCCGGATCGGCGTCATGCGCAAAATCTCGATCTTCAATGCATCACCGGGCTCAGCGCCGGTGACGAAGATCGGGCCGTTCATCGGATTGGGTTCGGGCGCGCGCTGCACGCCGTCCTTGTCGAAGCCATGCGCATCGATCGTTTCGGTGATCACAATATCACCTGAGGCGACCGTAAGGGCCGCCGGCAAGGTGCCCAGCACATTGTGCCACTGGGTGGCAGTAAAACGATGTGTTTTCATGATTTGAGGCGCAGCCCGAGTTTCACAGAAAGACATGTTGGTGGGCCCGGAGGGACTCGAACCCCCAACCAGACGGTTATGAGCCGTCAGCTCTAACCATTGAGCTACAGGCCCCACCCGGCGCGCATGGCTACAGCAATTCGTTTCCTAATTCCAGCCTGACTTCAGAACTCCTGCTTGAGCTGGATTTCACCACCCCAGGCTTCGAAATCAGCACTGCCGAGCCCGTCATAGAAGCCGGAGGCCGAGAGTGACGATGAGCCTCCGCCGAACAGCGTGAAGCCGAGTTCACCCCGCCCGCGCAGGCCCTTGTCCTCGAGGCCCGGGCTTTCCGCTACGGTGGTCGCGGTGTTCTCCTGGGCGAAGGTCCAGATGCCTTCCAGCGTGACGAAAGGCTCGAGCCTGGTGAAGTCATTGAGCTCCATCTGGGTGCTCACGCGCGGACCGAAGGTGAAGGTGCCGGTCGACGTCTTGACGGAGGGGATGTCGAAGCCGAGGCTGTCCTCGTACTCCTCGCTCTTCTCCTCGAAATAAGCGACCTCGGCCTTGGGCTGGATCGTGAGCCGGTCGAAATCGAAACGTCCGATGAGCGCGCCCGAGATCAGCCAGCGCGTCGCATCGACCTCGTCGTCATAGGTGCCGAAGGGCGACACGGTGTTATAGGACTGCCCCCAGGCGGCGCGGGCGTCGAAGAAGAAGTTCTCCGACAGGCGCGCCGTCAGATAAGGCCCGATCATATAGCCGAAACCGTCCATCTCGGCATCGTCCTCGCCCTCCAGGTCGGTCCAGTCGAGCTGGCCACCGAGCCCCAGGAGCAGGCCCGGCGTCACCAGATAATCGGCGCCGGCATGCAGGATGGCGAAATTGCCGTCACCGCCTTCCGCATTGAAGCGGGCGAACTTGCCTTCGACCCAGATATCGAAGGGATTGAGCGGCGCGTCGTTGTTGCGGTCGGCATAGAGTCCGTCGAAACGAAGCCCCTGCTCATCTTCACTCCGGTCGTCCTTCGCCATGGCGCGGCGCAGGCTGTAGCTGAAAGTGGCATCGCGCTCGGTGAAGCGCAGGCCGAAAGGCAGCATGTCGCCGCCGAAGCTCATGCCGAAGCCCGACACGCCACCCTGCCCCGAATAATTGCCGGTCAGCCGTTCGATGCGGCGGGTGGACTCCGGCCCGTTGGTGAGGATCAGCTGCGAGCGTGCTTCCAGAAGCTGGCCGATGAGCCCGGTCGTCTTGCTGATATCGGAGGCCGACAGCGTGCAGGTGACCTGGACGCCCGACACGACGGTGATGCTGCCGCTGCGCGTCTTGGGATCGATTGTGCTCACCCCGTCGCTGCAGGTCGCCTCGGCCACGTCGAAACTCTGCGGCACGCTGAAGGAAATCGGGAAGGTGCCGGGATTGACGCCGATGGCGCCCGATGAGCCGCTGCCCGATGTGGTGCTGACCGAGAAATTGAGCGGCGTCTCGGGTGAGGAGAAGTTGAAGGTGCCGTCGACCGTCGTGTTGATGACCATCGTCACGCGGCCCTGCGCGCGCTGCACCACCGTGACGGTGAAACTGTCGGTCGTCTCATTGCCGGCGACATCGCGCGCGACATAGGTGTTCACCGTCGGTCCCAGCGGGAAGGTTGCGCCGCTGGCTAATCCGGAGGTCTGGGTGATGGTGACGCCTGGGATATTGTCGGTCGCGGTCGGCCCGCTCCAGGTCACCATCTTGCCCGTCAAAGGCGGGTCGACCTCGACGGTGATATCGTCCGGGAATGTGTCGAAGACCGGCGGCGTGTCGTCATGGGCCGTCAGCGTGTAGCTCTCAGCGCTGCTGGAGAACGGACCGCCATCGCCGACCGGCGTGGCGTCCGTCGCCCTGACCGTGAAACTGAATGCACCGGTCTGGGTGACAGTGCCGGACAGGACACCGTCTTCGCTGAAGCTCAGGCCCGTGGGCAAAGTGCCGGTCAGCGTGAACTTATGCGGGGTCTGCCCGCCCGTCGCGGTGAAGGTCTGGCTGAAGGCGGCGCTGGAATAAGCATTGAGCGCGCTGCCCGGTGTCGGACCGGTCACGGTCACCGTCGGATCGGTGACGGCGAGCGAATAGGACACGGCAGCGCTTTCGAAGGGACCGCCGTCGATGGCGGGTGTGCTGTCGGAGACGATGATGTCGAAACTGTAGTTACCGGCGGCATTGGGCGTGCCGGACAGGACGCCGGCGGTCGAGAGCGTCATGCCGGGAGGTGCGGATGAGCCGGCGGCGAAGGCGAAGACATGCGCGCCATTGCCGCCGCTGGCGGTGAAACTCTGGCTATAGGCGACGCCTGTCGTCGCCGCTGCGGGAAGTGCACCCGCTGCCGGACCCGTGATCACGATGGTGGGGTTGGTCACTTCGAGCGTGTAGGTGACAGCGGTGCTGGCGAACGGACCGCCATCGCCGGCGGGCGTGCTGTCCGAGGCGATGATGTCGAAGCTGTAGTTACCGGCGGCATTGGGCGTGCCGGACAGGACGCCGGCGACCGAGAGCGTCATGCCGGGCGGCGCTGATGAGCCCGAGGCAATGGCGAATGTATGAGAGCCATTGCCGCCCGTCGCGCCGAAGCTCTGGCTATAGGCGGTGCCGGTCGTCGCCGCCGGCAGCGCGCCCGCCGCCGGTGAATTGATGGCGACGGTGGGATCGGTGACTTCGAGCGTGTAGGTCACCGCGACGCTGGCGAACGGACCGCCGTCGCCGACGGGCGTGCCGTCCGTGGCGATGATGTCGAAGCTGTAGCTCCCCGCCGCATTGGGCGTGCCGGACAGGACGCCGGCGGCCGAGAGCGTCATGCCGGGAGGCGCCGATGAGCCCGGCACAAAAGCGAATGTATGAGAGCCATTGCCCCCGCTCGCGGTGAAGCTCTGGCTGTAAGCGGAGCCCGTCGCCGCCGCCGGCAGCGCGCCCGCCGCCGGCGCGCTGATCGCAACGACCGGATCAATGACGGTCAGTGTGTAAGCCACGGAAGCGCCGGTAAAGGGGCCGCCCATGCCGGGCGCGGTTCCATCGCTCGGCGTGACCAGGAAACTGTAGGTGCCCGCCTCGTTTGGGGTGCCGGACAGCACACCGCCCGGCGAAAGCGACAGTCCAGGCGGCAGGCCGGCGAGGACCACGAAACTATGCGTGCCGGTGCCACCGCTCGCGGTGAAGCTCTCGCTGTAGGCAGTGCCGGTCGTCGCCGCCGGCAGCGCGCCTGCCGCGGGCGAGGTGATCGCCACCGTCGGTGCGCCGATGGTGATCAGATAGGCCTGAGCCCCGGTCGCGCCATAGACGTCGGTGGCGGTGATGATGAAGCTGAACGGACCGACCGCGGCCGGTGTGCCGGTTATCGCACCGGTGTCCGGATCGAGATCGAGCCCATCCGGCAGATTCCCGCTGATAAGCTCGAATTCATAAGGCGCGGTGCCGAGTGAAGCGATGATGGTCGATGAATATGGTGTAGTCGCCGCCTCGCCGGTCGTGGCGATCGCCGACAGAGTGAGCGTCGGCGGCGTCACGGTGATCGACACCGTGGCTGGCGTCGAGGTGCCGGTTACATTGGTCGCGGTATAGGTAAAGCTGTCCGCGCCGGAATAGCCGGCCGTCGGCGTATAGGTGATCGACGTCCCGACCGCCGTTGCCGTCCCATGCGCCGCTGTCCCGGCCGCGACACTGGCCGGCGCTCCCCCGGTGATGTTGAGCGTGATCGCATTGTTGGCGCTGTTCGCCGCCACCGTGGCGCTGACATCGTTGGCGATCGGCGCCGCCGGATTGACGGTGATCGAGACCGTCGCCGGCGCCGAGGTGCCACCGGCATTGGTCGCCGTGTAGGTGAAGCTGTCCGGCCCGAAATAGCCGGCCGTCGGCGTGTAGGTGATCGATGTGCCGCTGGCGGTGGCGGTGCCGTTGCTGGCCTGCGTTCCAACGGCAACGCTGGTGGGAACACCACCAGTGATGCTGAGGGTGATCGGATTATTGGAGCTGTTGAAGGCCACGGCGGGCGCGGTAACTGCATTGGCCACAGGCGGCGGCGGGTTGACGGTGACCGTCACCGTGGCCGGCGCCGAGGTGCCGTCCGCATTGGTGGCGGTATAGGTGAAGCTGTCGGGGCCGAAATAACCGCTGGTCGGCGTATAAGTGATCGATGTGCCGGAGGCGGTGGCGGTGCCGTGGCTCGCTTGCGTTGCAACCGCAACGCTGGCGGGCGTGCCCCCGGTGATGCTGAGCGTGATCGGATTGCTGGTGCTGTTGTACGCCACCGTCGCGCTGACCGCGCCAGCGATCGGCGGATTGGGCGCCACGGTGGTGACCGAATAAGTACGGTCGCCGGTATAGGGACCGTCGCCGGTGCTCGAATCCTGAGCCGTCACCGTGAAACTGGACGCTCCCGCGCCGGTCGGTGTGCCGGAGATCACCCCACTGCTCGGATCGATCGAGAGGCCGGCCGGCAAATCACCAGGCGGGACACTATAGGTATAGGGGCCGGTGCCGCCGCTCGCCGTCACTGTCCGGCTGTAGGGAATGCCTGTCACCGGATTGGGCAAGGTCGACGGATTGACCGTGATGGTCGGCGGGCTGACTGTGATGGTCACCGTGGCGGGCGCCGAGGTGCCGGCGCTATTGGTCGCCGTATAGGTGAAGCTGTCGGGGCCGCCATATCCCGCATGAGGCGTATAGGTGATCGTGGTGCCGACGGCGGTCGCCGTGCCATGGGTCGCCTGTGTGCCAACCGCGACAGTCTGCGGCGTCCCCACGGTGATGTTGAGCGTGATCGGATTATTCGTACTGCCATAACCAACCGTCGCCGCCACCGGATTGGCGACCGGTTGCTGGGGAGCGATTGTGATCGAATAGGCGCGTGAGATACGGAGCTTGCCGTCGGGCGGTGTCGTGCCGGTCGAGCTGTCGGCTGCTTCGATGGTGAAGTTATAGGTGCCCGCCATGGTCGGCGTGCCCGACAGCTGGGCGGTGCTCGACGTGCCGGTGGGCGAGGTGACCGTGCCCAGCGACAGGCCCGGCGGCAAGGTGCCCGAGGAAACGGTGAAGGCATAAGGCGAAGCGCTGCCGGACGCGGTGAGTGTGACGGCCGGATAGGCCGTGGCGACAGTCCCTCCCGCAAGCGCGCCAGCGGCCGGCGTCATCGACAGTGTCGGAGGACCAACCGTCACTGTGACCGTGGCCAGACGGTTATTGGCGACATTGCAGCCGATATTGTCGTTGCAGAACCATACTGTGAAGGTGTCGGTGCCGGAGAAATTTGCTGCCGGTGTATAGGTGAGCGTGTCATCCGCGGTGTTGACCGCCGTCACATACGAGCCGCCTCCCTGCGTCGTTCCCCTCTGGGTATAGGGCGAAAAACCTGAACTCGGCGAACCGGGATGCAATATATAGTTCGTATCGCAAGCTGAGAACTCGTCGAAGTTCTCCGTCATGCTCATCACATGATTATACGCCGCAGAATTATAGGGAACGCTGAAATCGATGCTGCAGGTGGCCTGCGCCTGTGCTTCGCGCGGTACGATCAATGCGGAAATGCCGAGAAGCGCCGAAAGGAGAAGCCGGATCGCTGTCAGCCGACGCCTCGCATAGCCACGCGCCGCCGCTCGTTGCGGTATCCCCATCTGCCCGTCCCTCTCACCGTGTAAGTCAGTATAGTGACTTACTTAACGTGAGTCCGCAACAAAATCAGACGGCGGGTTGCGCCTTCGCAACACTCAACTGAACATTGCCGAGCCGGCCGGCAAAAGGCGCCTTGAGGGGATCGAGCTTGCGGCCCAGGATCGCGTCGGCGAGCTTTTCCGCCACCATCATCACCGGCACATTGGTATTGCCGGTGGTGACACTCGGAAAAACCGAGGCATCGATGACACGCAGCCCCTCGACCCCCTGCAGCCGACCATCGGAATCAACCACCGATTGCGCATTTTCCTTGGGTCCCATGCGGCAAGTACCGGACGGATGGAAGCCGCTGGTGCCAGTATTGCGACAGAATTCCAGCACGGCCTCATCCGAGGTCGTATCGGGACCGGGCCTGAGCTCTTCCCCCCGCACCCCATCAAAGGCCCTTTGCGCAACAATGTTGCGCGCAATTCTGACACAGGTGATCGCCTTCTGCCGGTCGAACTCGGTCGAGAGATAGTTGAAGGTGATGTGGGGCGCCGCCAACGGGTCCGCCGAGGGGATTTCGACCTGCCCCCGGCTCTTCGGCCGCTGGTGGCAGATGGCGATGGAGAAACCCGCGGGAGACGGCTGCGGCACATAGCCGGTCGCCGTCTGGAACGGCATGAATTGCATCTCGGTATCGGGATAGCCGAGCGCGGCCTCGCTGCGGACGAAGGCCACAGCCTCGTCATGATTGGATTCGCCCAGGCCCTTGCGCGTCAGCATCCAGCGCAGGCCGATCAACGCCTTGCTGAGCTTGGTGAGCCGCGGATTGAGCGACGCCGCCGGCGGACAGGTCCAGCACAGATAGAATTCGAGATGATCCTGCAGATTGCGCCCGACACCCGGCAGCTCATGCACGAGCGCGATGCCGGCCTTGCGCAGGGCCTCGCCCGGACCGATGCCGGAGCGCAGCAGGATCTGCGGGCTGTTGAAGGCGCCGGCCGACAGGATGACCTCGCGCCGGGCGCGCGCCTCCTTGCGAAGCCCCCTCTGGATATAGGCGACACCGCGGGCGCGCCCCTCTTCCACCAGCACCTTGTCAGCGGTCGCTTCGGTGATGATGCTGAGATTCTTGCGGCCGCGCACCGGACGCAGATAGGCCCAGGACGTGCTCGCCCTGATCCCATCGTCGGTATTGCGGTCAAAGAGGCCGAAGCCCTCCTGCTGAGGACCGTTGATGTCGGCCGTCCGCGGATAGCCTGCCTGCTCGCCCGCCGCCAGAAACGTGTTGTAGGACGAGAAGCTCAACGGCCCATTGCGCACCTTCACGGGACCGGAACGGCCGCGATAGAGATCATCGCCGCCCTCGAAACTCTCGAGCCTTTTGAAATAGGGCAGCACGTCCGCATAGGACCAGCCCGCCGCCCCTTCGCTCACCCAGCGCTCATAGTCATTGGGATTGCCGCGCGTATAACACATGCCGTTGATCGAGGACGAACCGCCCAGGATCTTGCCGCGCGGATGAAACACCTGCCGGCCGTTAAGATAGGGCTCGGGCTCGGAATTATAGAGGTAATTGTATTTGGCGCGCTCGAAATTGATGCCCATCGCGGCAGGCATCCTGACCGTCCAGTCGCTGTCGCGGTCGGCCGGCCCCGCTTCGAGCAGCAGCACCCTCAGCTTCGGATCGGCCGACAGGCGATTGGCGACGATTGCCCCCGCCGAGCCCCCACCCACGATGATGTAGTCGAATTCCGCCGGGCTCGTCACAGAAGATGTTCCTCAACAAAAACATACCCTCACCCCCAACGGGGGAGAGGGTATCGGATCAAATCCCCGCCTTCACTTCCTCGAACATGGCATTGACCTTGGCGTTGACCTCGGGCGCGAACTCCTCATAGAAGCGCCCGCCCTGCAGCACCTTGTCGGGATTATCGATGCCGAGCTCCTCGAGCCGGCTGGTATCGGTGATCGCATAGGCTTTCGCATTGGGCGAGCCATAGCCGAATTTGTCGATCAGGACCTTGCCGCTTTCGGCCGAGATGAAGGCGTCGATATAGGCGAGCGCCTCCTCCTCCGAGCCCGGCCCGCCCTTGACGCGCACCGTGACGTCGACCCAGCTGAGCCGCCCCTCTTTCGGCGTCATATAGCCGACATCGACGCCTTGGCTCTTGAGCGTCGAATAGGAGCTGTTCCAGCCATAGGCGGCGACGATCTCGCCCGACGCCATGGCCTGTTGCATATCGGTTTCGTTGGTCCAGTAGAAGCGCAGCAACGGCCGCTGCTCGACCAGCTTGGCGCGGATCTTGGCCAGATCGTCATCCGACATATTGTAGGGATCGGCGATACCGAGCACGAGGGCGGCCACCACGGTCACCGAATCCATGCCATCGCGCTGGGCCAGACGGCCGCTATATTTGGGATCCCACAGGATGTTCCAGCTCTGGTTCTCGACATATTCGGGCGCCAGATCGCGGCGATAGATCACCGAGCTGTTGCCCCAGGCCGCCGGCACCGCCACCACGTCCTCACCGACCTTCATGCCCCTGAGCGTTTTCAACTGTGGGAAGACATCCGCGTAATTCGGAAGTTTTGAGACATCAATGGGCGCGAGCAGTCCGGCATCATGGAAGCGCTTGAGGACGGCGCTGCCCGGCTGCGCCAGCGTCGGAAGTGCACCGGCGCGCATGCGCTGCAGCGCTTCCTCATTGTCCGCGAACAGCTGGACCGCCGGCGAGCCGCCATAGGTTTCCGTGAATTTCTTATGCAGATCGGGCGACGAATAGGCCTCCCAGGTGGCGATCGAGATCGACGGCGCCGCCGCGGCGGGACGAATATAAGGCAGCGTCAGCACACCGACGCCCACCGCCATCAACGCCTTGTGGATGTCGCGCCGGGTGAAAGCCTTTTTGGTAAGCCCGTCCTTGAATTCGGAGAGTTCGATTTTCCTGGTCATTTCTGCCCTCTTTCTGGGTCGTTTCCCTGACAATCTGGTATATTTGCTATTATCGGATGTCAACCGCTATTATAGCAATATCAACTTACCGGCAGGAGAACGCAGGCCTCCGGCGTCCAATTGAGCCAGACGCCCTGCCCTTCATCGACACACGACTCGACGCTGCGGGTGAGCTTCTGGGTGGCGACCGCGATGCGCCGGGGATGGCCCGCCGCCTCGACGTAATAATGGCTGCGGTCGCCGAGATAGGCTTCAGGTCCCATCCGGCCGGCGATCATGTTGGGCCCGGGCGCGGGGGCGCTCTTAAGGAGCCGCAGCTTCTCCGGCCTGACCGCCAACGAAACCCGCTCTCCTGTCACCGGGCGATGCTCGCTCACGCCTGACAGCAATGTGCCGAGCGGACCTCCATCGATCTCGATCTCGTTGCCGCGCACCGCTTTCACGACGCCGTCGAAGAAATTCATCGTGCCGATGAACTCCGCCACGGTCCGGCAATTGGGCGTCTCATAGATGCGTGTCGCCGTATCGATCTGCAGCACCTTGCCCTTCGCCATGATGGCGATACGGTCAGACATGGTGAGCGCTTCTTCCTGGTCATGCGTCACGAAGACGAAAGTGATGCCGACCTGGCGCTGGATCTGGCGCAATTCGAGCTGCATCTCCTCGCGCAGTTTCTTGTCGAGCGCGCCGAGCGGCTCATCGAGCAGCAGTACCTTCGGCTTGCAGACGAGTGCCCGCGCCAGAGCGACGCGCTGGCGCTGGCCGCCCGACAGCTGGTCCGGCCGGCGCGATCCATAACCCGGCAATTTGATCGTCTCGAGCGCCTGATCGACGATCGCATTGAGCTCACTCTTCGGCAGCCGCAGGCGCGCCAGGCCGTAACCGATATTGGCGCGCACATCGAGATGCGGGAAGATCGCATAATTCTGGAACACCATATTGGTCGGGCGCCGGTTCGGCGCCACGTTCGACATCGGCTGGCCGTCGATGAGGATCTCGCCGCGGCTCGGTTGCTCGAAGCCCGCCAGCATGCGCAGCAAGGTCGTCTTGCCACAGCCCGAGGGGCCGAGGAGCGAGAAGAACTCGCCGCGCCCGATGTCGAAGGAGACGTCGTCGACCGCCTGGAAGGCGCCGAAGGATTTGCCGACGCCGCGGATGGAAATATAGGTTTCGGATGCGGTCATGGATCGCGCCTCATTTGGCCTGAACGTCCTGCCGCCTCAGCCATTCGGAGAGAGCGACCGCGACGAAGGAAAACAGCAGGATCAGGCTGCCCAGCGCCAGCACGCCCGGCAGCTTGTTCGGAAAGCGCAGCTGGCTGAAGATGAACATCGGCAGCGTCGCCTCATTGCCGGCGAGGAAGAAGGCGAGCACGAATTCATCAAAGGATATGGTGAAGCAGAGAAGCAGGCTCGCCACGATGCCGGGCAACGCCAAGGGCACGGTGACCCGCCAGAAGGTACGCCAGGCGCTTTCGCCGAGATCGAGGGACGCCTCCTCGAGGCTGCGGTCGAAACCCTCGAGCCGCGAAGTCAGCACCAAAGTAGCGAAAGGCAGGCAGAGCAGCACATGGCCGGCGCCGACGGTGAAGAGCGACAGCGGGATCTCGAAGATCTGCCGCGCGATGACGAGAAGCCCGATGCCCAGAATGAGGACCGGCACGACCAGCGGCAGCAGCAGCAACCCGGTGATGAGCCTTTTGCCGGGTAGATATGGACGCGTCAGCCCCTTAGCGGCGAGAAGGCCCAGCGCCGTGCAGATGATCGACACCGTGACCGCGAGCTTGAGGCTGTTCTGCAGCGCCTGGATCAGCGGCCCGTTCTCCGCCATCTGGCGGTACCATTCGAAGGTGAAGCCCTTCAAAGGGAAGGCGATATAGATGCTGTCATTGAAGGAGAACAAAGGCAGCAGCAGTACCGGCGCATAGAGGAACAGCAGGTAGAGCACCGCATAGAGGAAAAGCGCGTCGAAGCGGAACAGCCGGCTCATGCGCGCGCTCCCTTGGCCGAGGACCGGCCGGGGCCGACGAGCTTAAGGAAGAGGCAGACGAGCAATGTGATCGCCAGCATGGCGATGATCGACACCGCGGCGCCGAGCGGCGCATTATTGGCCTTGCCGAAAAGCGACTGGATGATGTTGCCGATCATCACGCCTTCGGTGCCGCCGACCAGCGTCGGCGTGATGTAATCGCCGACCGTCGGGATGAAGACGAGCAAAGTGGCCGCGATCACCCCCGGCATCGACAACGGCAAGGTCACGCGCAGGAAACGCCTCAACCGCCCGTCGCCGAGATCCGTTGCCGCCTCGAGCAGCGACCGGTCGATCTTCTCGAGCGAGACATAGATCGGTAAGATCGCGAAGGCGGCCCAGCTATGGGCGAGCGTGCCCGTCACCGCGATCGGATTATAGAGCAGGAATTCGAGCGGCTTGTCGATCAGGCCGAGGGAGATCAGCCCGGAATTGATCACGCCATTGAACCCTAAGATCACCTTCCAGGCGAAGACGCGCAGCAGATAGCTGGTCCAGAACGGCACCGTGATCAGGATCAGCCAGACGAGCTTGTGGCGCTTGACCCGGAAGACCAGGAAATAGGCCATGGGATAAGCGAGCAGCACGACGATGAGGGTCGCTACGAGCGACATCTTGATCGAGCGCCACAAGAGCGTCAGATAGATCGGCTTCTCGAAGATGCCGAAGGGATTGGCCAGGAAATCGATCGGCTTGTCGGCAAGCGCGAAGATCGCCGCGTAATTCTTGAAGGTGAATTCCTTGACCAGGGTGAAATAATCCTGGCTCCAGAAGCTCAGCACGATCAGCGCCAGGAGCGGCACCACCAGCATGGCGAAGGCCACCACCAGCGCCGGCGCCAGCAAAAGATAGCCGCGCAGGCTCTCGGGCCCCAAAGGTGATGTGCCGGGCGCGCCCATCGCTCAGAGCCGACGCGTGAGCGCGGCGGCGCTCTGCTTGAGATCGGCGTCGGGGTTGGTCGAGATGATCTCGAAGACGAGGACCGACCCGAGATCGAGATCCGTAATGCTCCGCGCCAGCGTTTCGAGCGGCACGATGCCGTGCGGCGTGTCGAAGGCACGGTGCTCCGGCACATCAGCGCGTGTATCGGAGAGATGCACCGCTTTGAGCCTCGGCTTCAGGAGCTCCAGGCTCTCGGCCAAATCCTCCTGCAGGAAGGCGGCATTGGCGATGTCATAAGCGATACCGATCCCGTCATCGCCATGCTCCGCGAGCGCCGTCATCAGATTGGCGGCGCGCGGCAGGATCGACATCGGCATGTTCTCGACCAGGAGCTGCACGCCGAGCCGCTTGCCGACGGCATTCAACGTCGCGAGCCCGTCATGGAACCAGCTGAGCGTCGTCTCGCGCGGCAGCGATAGGAGCCCATTGGGCTTGCCCGGCCCGATGATCAACGCCGGAGCGCCCAGATCGGCAGCGAGCTCGAGCCCGCCGCGCATGAGCGCCAGCGTATAGGCACGCATCTCCGGCGTCGCCCCGGTGAGATTGAGATCCATATTGGGCTGGTTGAGCCCGCTGATGGTGATCTCTTCGGCATCGACGAGGCGGCGCAGCGCCAGGCGCTCAGGCTTTGACAGTTCCGATGGCCAAAGATGGCCCGGAAACATCATCAGCTCGAAGCTGCGATAGCCCTCCTTCATGAGATGCCGAAGGCAATCGACGGCGCTCATGGCATACATGTAGGAATAGGTGTTCACGCCGAAAGGCGATGCCTCGACTGCCATGGCCTGCTCCACCGGCTTGCCCGCTCAGTTATGTCCGCTCAGTTGTACTCGACCGGCGTCGCATCCGGGCCTTGGCCGTGGCGCGCCCAATAGCCGTCGCGCAGGCGCGACGTCACGGCGCCCGGCCGGTCATTGCCGTAGATGCGCCCATCGAGACGCGTCACCGGCATCACGCCGCCGCCGGTCGAGGTGATGAATACCTCGTCCGCCCCGCGCAATTCCTCGGCGCTGAGCTTGCGCTCCTCCGCCACAAATCCCTGCTCCCTGGCGAGCTCGAGCACGGTGCGCCGTGTCACGCCTTCGAGCACCCCGGCATCGGGTGTCACCACCTTGTTGCCGATGACGGCAAACACATTGAAGCCCGGCCCTTCGGTGACATTGCCGTCATAATCGAGCAGGAACACCGAATCGACGCCCTTGTCATAGGCTTCCCAGATGCTGCGCACCGAATCGAGATGGTGGAAGTTCTTCACTTTCGGATCGACCGAGCCGGGTGGGATGCGGAAGGTGGAGCCGATGATGACATGCAGCCCCTTCTCGCGCTTTTCCGGCGAAGCGAGCCAAACGAAGGGAATGGAATAGGCGATGAAGCGGTTCTGGCACAGCCGCATGTCGCGGCTACCGACCGGCGGGCGCCCGCGCGTGCAGATCATCGCCACATAGGCATCGCGATAGCCGCTGCGCTTGACGCATTCCATCAGGATCGTGCGGACTTCATCGCGGCTATAGGGGATCTTGTAACGCAGGGCGTCCATCGAAGCGAAGAAGCGGTCGAGATGCGCCTCCAGGCGGAAGAAGCTGCCCTGCCACACATGCGCGACGTCATAGGTGACGTCCGAGCGGGTGAAGCCGAAATCGAAGACCGAAACCGTCGCCTCGCTCACCGGCACGAACTTGCCGTTGAAGAAGGCGACGCCCGGAATGTCCTCGACGGGCCTGGTGTCTTTTTCGATTTTCTCGATGATCGTCATTGTTTCCTCCCTGGTTCCTTGCCGTTCAAGCCCCGATCACGGTGATCTCGCGCGGCGTGCGGCGGTTCAGTGCTTCCTTGCCGGTCTCCGTCATCACCAGGATCTCCTCGATGGTGATGTCGCAGCCATTGCCATAAGTGAGATTGGGCTCGACCGAAACCACGAGGCCCGGTGTGAGCTCGGTATCGTCATTGCGCGTGATCGAGGGCGCCTCGGTGATCTGGAAACCGATGCCATGGCCCATGCGCTCGCCGCGTGCCGCCGGCCCCTCGCCCGACAGCACCTTATACTGCGCGTGCCAGACATCGCGGGTGCGCACGCCGGGCTTCATCGCCTGGAGCCCGGCCTCGGTCGAACGCCAGACGAGGTCGTAAGCATGTTTCGTCGCCTTGTCGGGCTCGCCGATGCCGAAAATGCGCGGCACATCGGTGAAATAGCCGTCGATCTGGCCGCAGACATGCAGCAGCAGCACATCGCCCTTCCGCATCGGCCGGTCGGTCGAGGGCAGGATGGTCGAGGTATAGCCGCCGGGGCCGGAGGTCGAGATCAGATAGGGCACCGCATCGGCGCCATTCTGCATCAGATGCAGGCTGAGCTTGCGGGCGATGCTGCGCTCGCTGTCGCCCGGCTCATAAAGGCTCGGCAGCACATCGAGGCTGTCGCAGACGATGTCGCCGGCAAGCTTGATGCGGGCCACCTCGCCCGGTGATTTCACGCTGCGCAGCCGCGCCATGAGCTTGCTGCAATCGACGAAGGTCAAAGGCTGGATACGGTCGCGGATGGCGAGGAAATCGTTGAAGGGCACGCCCAGCCGGCATTCCGGCCCGAGCTCGGCGCCGATCCAGCCGAATTCACGTTTCACGTTGGCGAGAGTGGAGCTCACCAGCGACACGCCTTCATCGCCGGGCTGCGGCGACGGCCAGGTCTCGATCCGGTCAATCGCCGAGGTGGCGCGCATGACCACCGCGCCATGCTCGGAAACGATGGCGACCGGGTCACCCACCCGCGGCAGAATGAAGAACCACGGCCGCGTCAGGCTCAGCCAGAAGGGGGTGACGAGCCCGGTCAGGTAATTGAAATTGAACTCCGACGTGATCAGCAGCGCGTCGAGCTTGGCTTCCGTCATCAGCGCGCGGGCGCGCTCCATGCGCGCTTCGAATTCCGGCCGGGTGAATGCCGCGGGGCGCTTTCGGGCGCTTGTCATTGGTGTTCCTCCATCCATTTTCTTCTGCCCGGCATGCCTCAAAGATTGAAGACGACGAGACGCTGATCGGTCATATCCTCGATCGCATAACGCGGCCCCTCGCGCCCCATGCCGCTATCCCTGACGCCGCCATAGGCCAATTGATCGGTCCTCCAGGTCGATGTCCCGTTGACGATGATGCCACCGGTCTTGAGCTTGCGCACGAGATCGAAGGTCGTTTGATTCGAGGCGGTGAAGATACCGCATTGCAGCCCGAAACGGCTTCGATTGGTGAAGTCGACGACCTCGCTCAAATCATCATAAGGAAGGATGCTGACGACCGGACCGAAGACCTCGTTGCACACCACCTCCATCTGCGGCTTGACGTCGACGAGAACGGTAGGCTCATGGGCGGCGCCGTGGCGGACACCACCGGTCAGGACCTTCGCGCCATTTTTCCGCGCATCATCGACCCAGCTTTCGACCCGCTTCGCCGCCGCCTCATCGATCAGCGTGCCGACATCGGTCGCCGGATCGAGCGGATCGCCGAGCTTTAGCTCCTTCACCTTGTCGAGCAGGATGGCCACGAAGGCGTCGAAACGCGAACGCTCGACCAGCACCGTCTGCACCGAGATGCAGCTCTGCCCGGCAAGGCGCATCGAATTGCGCGCGCAGGCGGTCGCCGCCGCGGTGATATCGGCATCGGAATGGACGATGGTCACGCCATTGCCGCCGAGCTCCAGCGCCACGCGCTTCAAGCCGCTGCCGGCCTTGATCGCCGTGCCCGCCTGGGTCGAGCCGGTGAAGGTAATGAAGTCGACGCCCGGATGGGCAACCAGCGCCTTGCCGATCTCGGCGCCGCCATGCACCACATTGAGCGCGCCCTCTGGAAAGCCCACTTCCTGGACGATCTCGATCATCCGCTGGATGGCGAGCGGCGTCTGCGGCGGTGGCTTCAGCACGATCGCATTGCCGGCGGCGAGCGCCGGCGCGACTTTATGCGCGGTGAGATTGACCGGCGCATTGAAGGGCGTGATCGCCGCCACGACGCCGACCGGAAAGCGCAGGAGAAAGGCATAGCGCCCCGCCCCCATGGCCGACCCGTCGAGCGGCACATGGCGGCCCTCGATGCGGATCGCTTCCCCCGCCGACAGCGAGAACGTGTCGACGGCCCGGTCGATCTCACCTTGCGAATCGCGCACGGCCTTGCCGCTCTCACGGCTGAGCAGCTTGGCGATCTCCGACTTCTCGGCGGCAAGCCGCCCCGCCACCTTTTGCAGGCGGTTCTGGCGCTCATGGCCGGGCATCGCCGCCATGGCGTCCGCTCCTTTGCGCGCCGCGGCAATGGCGTCTTCGAGATCGCTCAGGGTCGCCTGTGCCGAGGCGCCCACCGTGTCGCCGCGATAGGGATCGACGATCGGATGTTGGTTCTTGGAGCTGCGCCAGGCGCCGGCGATCAGCATCGGCGCGTCTTTGTGGTCTTTCGTCATCGGAGCCTCTCGGGATCAGAACAGGACGCGGCTGCCGAAGACCGGCTCGCGATGCTGAAGCGGTGGCAACTGCCAGGTGCCGGTGCTCGGCGGCTTGATGTCGGAGCGCACATGCACGTCGATCAGGCAGGGCTTGCCGAGGCGGAGCGCATGCTGAACGGCGCTGCCAAGCTCGTCCTCATGTTTGACCGTCAGGCCCTCGACGCCGCAGGAGCGCGCCATCGCGGCGAAGTCCGGATTATAGGCGTCCTTGTTGGAGCCGTGATGGAAGGCGGTGCCGATCTCGCGCCCGTCGAACAGCCCATGCTGCAGGTCGCGGATGGCGCCCCAGGCGAAATTGTTCCACACGATCCAGATCGCCGGGATGTCGTATTCGACCGCCGTGCACAGCACATGCGGCGCCATGGTGAAGCCGCCATCGCCGACCACCGCCACATGCGGCCGGCCGGGGGCGGCGAGCGCCGCGCCGAGCACCCCGCATACCCCGAAGCCCATCGCCGAGAAGCCCCAGGAATTGAGCATGGCTTGCGGATGCCGCGCTTTCCAGAACTGCATGAACCAGTTGTGATGCTGGCCTGAATCGAGGCTCAGGATCGTGTCGGCCGGCAGGATGCGCTGCAGATCGGCGACGATCGTCTCCGGCCTGACCGGAGATGTGCTCTCTGTCTCATCGGGTTTGAGGAAGTCCTGCCATTCGCGCTGCCAGCCGGCGATCGCCTTGCGCCATTGCGCGAAACGGCTGTTGGCGTCGAAAGCGCCGCGGCCGGCAAGCTCTTCCACCAGCTGGCGCAGGAAAGTGCGCGCATCGGCGGTGGCACCGATGGTGACCGGATAATTGCGGCCGATCTCGGCCGGATCGATGTCGATATGGACGAGCTTGGTCGCCGGGAAATTCCACGAATAGCCCTGGATCCAGGTCGAGGATGAGCGATCGTCGAAACGCGCGCCGACCGCGATGACGAGATCGGCATGGCGGCCCGCCTGGTTCGCCGGATATGCGCCATTGCGGCCGATGAAGCCCAAGGACAGCGGATGATACATGTCGAGCGTGCCCATGCCATTGGGTGAGCTGATCACCGGAATGGCGAAACGTTCGACGAGCTGGGTCAGGTCGGCGGAGGCTTCCGACAAGGTCACGCCATGGCCGACGAATAGCACCGGACGTTCGGCGCGGGCGACGAGATCGGCGATCTCGGCGATGGTCTCGCGCGCCACGCCGGAGCGGATCGTCGTGCCCTTGGCGTCGGACCGCGTCACCGTCACGTCGGCCTCTTCCTGGAAGACGTCATAGGGCACATCGAGATGCACCGGGCCCGGGCGTCCCGACACCATGAGATTCATGCTCTGGCGCAAAGCGAGCGGCAGCATCTCCGGCCGCGACGGCTGGAAAGAGCGTTTCACATAAGGCCGCATCACCGAGGGAAAGTCGCCCTGGAAATGCTGATAGGATTCCTGGAACGGCCCGCGATTGAATTGCGAGGTCGGCACATTGGCGGTGATGGCGAGAAAGGCCGAGGAATCGGCCTGGGCGCAGGCGGTCGCCATGACGATATTGGCCGAGCCCGGCCCGCAGGAGGTGAGCGTCGCCACCGGTTTGTGCGCCACGCGGAAATAGGCATCCGCCATATGGCCGGCCACCTGCTCATGGCGTGGCGAGATCAGCTTGATCTTATCCTGATAGTCGTAAAGCGTGTCGAGGATGCCGACATTGCCATGCCCGCAGATGCCAAAAATATAGGGCACCTCTTCCTTGGCGAGAAATTCGGCAATGATTTCAGCGCCCTTCATCTTTCCCATCGGCTCCCTCGGAAATTATCGACCTGGCCGGACCGTCTGGTGCGGCCTCTCTGGGTCTGGTTCGTATATCTCACAATATCGGATGTCAACCGACAATGTAGAAATACTGTGGATGACGCGTTTACCCTCACCCCCTTGCGGGAGGATCGACGCGAAACGCCGGGATTGGGATCTGGAAGTGTCGAATGCTTGGCGGCAGGATCAGGGTGCTCTTCTCAACCTTTCCGCGCGATCGGAAGAGCCCTCCCGCCTATGAGGCTCTCCCAATTCATTCGCACATCTCCTCCTTCCCACGCAAAGCGGGGGAAGGAGAAGGATGTGTGAATCCTGCAGCTTGCCCACGAGGTGGAGCGTAAAAACAGAGATAAATCCGAACCCGCTGTGAGACTCAGGCCTTGGCCTTGCCTTCCGAGAAGCCCAGCTCCGCCGACAGCCGGTTGGCGGCTACGATCACCTTTTGCGTGAGCTCGGGCAATTGCTGCAGGCTCACGCGCCACAGCGGTCCCGAAAGGCCGAGCGCCGCGATGACCTTGCCGGAGTAATTGCGCACCGGTGCGGCGATGCATCTGAGCTCGCCGTTGAATTCGCGGTCATCATAGGCGGCGCCGACCCGGCGCGCTTCCTTCAGATCGGCAAGGAGCCGCTCCGGGCTGGTAATCGTGCTGTCGGTGACGGATGTGAGCTTGTTGCGTGCCAGATAGGCCTCGATATCCTTGTCGGAAAGCTGGGCCAGCAGCGTCTTGCCGATCGCCGTGCAATAGGCCGGCCGCTGCGCGCCGACGCGTTCCGACAGCCTGACCGTGGCCTTGCCTTCATGGCGCGCCAGGATGACCGCCATGTCGTTGGCCATCACCGCGATATGGGTCGTCTCGCCTGTTTCATTGGCGAGCCATTCGAGATGCGGCATGGCGTCGGCGACCAGATTGGCCTCCGTCGCCGCGCTCGCCGCGAGGCCATAGATATAAGGCCCGATGCGGTATTTCTTGTCGGCATCCTGCTTCACCGGCCCGATGACGCAGAGCGTGCGCAGGAGATGGAAGGTGGTGCTGGTATGGAGCCCGATCGCCTTGCTGATCTCGGCCAGGGTCAAGGCGTGGTCGGCGCGCGCGATCAGGTCGATGATGGCGAAGCCGCGCTCGATCGACTGCACGGTGCGGACCTGCGCTTTGTCGGCGCTGTCGGCCGGGCCCTTCATGTCATCCATCTCGGAAATCCTACAAAAAGGCTTCTCACAATATCGTAAGACTGACTTAGCCCCCCACGGGCCAATTCACAAGTGCCTCACCGCGCCGGGGCGAGCTGCGCCAGGAGCCGCGCAAGGTCGACTTGCCGCCGGCAGCCGGTCTTGCCGAGTACGCTCTTCAGCTGGTTGCGCACGGTTTCGACGCTTTTGCCGTCGGCGCGGGCGATTTGCTCAGCTGTCTGCCCAGCCGCGACCCGCGCCGCCACCACCGCTTCCACCGGTGACAGATCGAACAGCGCCTGGAGCAGCGGCGTCGCCTCGGTCGGCACCGTCGAAGCCGTGGTGAGGACCAGGATGGCCGCCGCCTGCCCGAAAAGATCATGCGCGGCGCGCCGGATCGGCACCACATGCAGCACCGCCGGCGGCGCATCTTCCTCCGGCACAAGCGGCAGCGACCGCACCCCCAGCCCCGTCGCGATCAGGCCGAGCGCTTCGCCGAGCATCTCGTCAGCGCGCCGGTCGGTGAGCGCGATGCGGTTACGGCCGCGTGTCGTCCACAGGGCCTTGGCCGCTTCAAACTCGGTATTCGCGACCACCACAGTGCCCGCCCGGCTGACCGCGCAGGCTGCGAGGCCCAGGCCCGACAGGGTCTCGACTGCGGTGCGTGCCCGCTCGAAGGCAAGCCGTGCCGCCACCAGCGCCGAGCGAGCGAGATGCGGCCTGAGACCGTCGAGGCTCTGAAAGATCGCCGGTGTGAACGGCCCGAGCCGGTAATCGCCTTCGGCGCTCAGAATGATCGTGTCGCCGGTCGGCACATTGATCGCGGTGGCGATGCCGCGCCCGAAGCCGGTCGGGATCAGATACTCCGCATAAAGCGGCTCGGTAAGCATCTCGGTTTCCGTATAAACCTCGTGGTCGCCGACGAAC
This sequence comes from Taklimakanibacter albus, assembly GCF_016595235.1. Classification (GTDB taxonomy): domain Bacteria; phylum Pseudomonadota; class Alphaproteobacteria; order Rhizobiales; family Aestuariivirgaceae; genus Taklimakanibacter; species Taklimakanibacter albus. The sequence goes on from NZ_JAENHL010000007.1 coordinate 301,980, forward strand.
CCGGCCCGGTTCATCGCCATAAGACGTCGCGAGCGATCCGCCCCGCCCGGGAAGCTGTAATGCTGGCGCGCAAGTTCCTCGGCGAGCGGCGAGCAGCCGATCCATTTGAAGCTCCCTGCCCGCGTGGCGACCAGCGCCGCGGCACGGCACTCCGCCACCTCCGCGAAGCCGCGCAGTACTTGCGGCCAGAACTCCGGCAGCACGGCGGCTTCATAGATGCCGTCCACCAAGTCCTCATGCGCCGATCCGCCGTCAGATCGTATCATCGCTCGTCCCGGAACTGTTACAGGTCCAACACTAGGGCAAATCCCGCCAAAGTTGAAGACTTTGGCGATAAGGATTTGCCCCAAGATATAGATCTCGCGCGAATCCTCTTCGGCGAAGTGATTCCACTTCGCCGGGATGCGCGCTAGAACGGCGGGAAAGTCAAAGCCGGTTCAGGAAGCCGGACGCGACGGGCGCAACCGGTCGAGCAGGCTCACCAGGCCGCCCGGCGCGAGGCGCAGGATGAGCACCATGACGACGGCGACGACGATGAAACGGGCTTCCTCGAAGCCCTGGATGCCGGCCAGCGCCTCGGTCAGGAAGGTCAGCGCCAGTGCCGCGGCGATCGGGCCATAAAGCGTGCCGACGCCGCCGAGCAGCACCATCGACAGGACCAGCGACATCGTGCCGAAGCCGAAGACCTCGGGCGAGGCGACGCGCAGATAGATGGCGTAGAACCCGCCGGCGATGCCGGTGAAGATGGCGCTCAGCACCAGAACGAGGATGCGCTGGCGCGACACCGAGATGCCGCGCGCGGTCGAATAATCCTGCGCGTCGCGCACCGCCAGCAGCGCCTTGCCGAAAGGCGACTGCACCACGAAACGCAGGAACAGCGTCGACAGCACCAGAAGCCCCAGCGCGACATAATAATAGCCGAACTTGAAATCGCGGATGAAGCTGTAGTCGCCGAGCTGCAAAAACGGAATGCGCACCATGCCCTCGCCGCCGCCGGTGATCTGCGACTGGCTGAGCACCAGCTGCATGGCGAGCTGGCTGACGGCGAAGGTGACGAGCACCACATAGATGCCTTTGAGCCGGGCCACCGGTGCCGCGATGAGAAACGCCGCCCCTGCCGCGGTGATGCCGCCGAGCGGAATGGCGAGCCAGGGCGTGATGCCGAAGGTCTTGGCGGCGATCGCCGCCGTATAGACGCCGACGCCGAAGAAGGTGAGATGCCCGAAATTGAACACGCCGCAATAGCCGAGGCTCAAATTCCAGTTGGCGGCGACGATGGCGTAGATGAAGGCGATGATGAACAGATGGCGCGTATAGCTGTCGGTCGCCAGGAACGGCACGACAAGCAGCAAAGCGAGCGCAAGGAGAGGTGCGAAGCGGCGCAGCGAAGACGTCATCACGCCCTCCCGAACAGGCCGTTGGGCCGGAAGATGAGGACCGCGATCATCAGGAGGAACAGCGCGAAGGGCGTCCAATAGAGCCCGATCCACAGGATAAGAAAGGCTTCGAGGAGCCCGATGACATAGGCCGCACCGGCGGTGGCGCCGAGACTGCCGAGCCCGCCGAAGATCACCACGATCATCGCTTTCACCAAAGGCTCCGATCCCATCACCGGCGTGATGAAGCGGATCGATCCGAGAAGCGCGCCGGTGAGGCCGGCGAGCGCCGCCGCGAGGCCGAAGGCGATGGCGAAAGCATAGGGCACATCGATGCCGATCAGCGCCGCCGCATCCTGGTTCTGGCCGACGGCGCGCAACGACCGCCCGCGATTGGTCATCGCCGTGAAGCGCCACAGCAGCAGAAGCACGATCGGCGCCAGCAGGATGATGATCGCCTCATGCCAGGAGATTGTGGCGCCGAAGATCGACACATCGCCGGTGACGAGGCGCGGCAGCTGCTTGAGCTTGGCGCCCCAGATCAGCTGGGCGCCCTTTTCCAGGATGATCAGGGCGGCGAGCGTCGTCATCACGGTGACGAGCAGCATGTGCCGCGTGCCGTAGAACGGCCGGATCAGCAGGTATTCGATGACGATGCCGCACAAGGCAGCCGTGGCAACGCCGGCCAGGATGCCCGGCAGCAGCCCGAGCCCCATGCCCTCGCTCACCGTCCAGGCGGCATAGGCGCCGATCATCATCAAGGCGCCATGGGCGAAATTGAATACCCCGAGCGTCGTCCACACCACGCTGAGGCCACTCGCCATCAGGGCATAGAGCGATCCGAGCAGGATACCGGAGACGAGGGTTGCGACGATCGAGTTCATGCCTCGCCTCCTTGGCCGAAATAGAGCTGCATCACTTGCCCATGGTCCAAGCCGTCATTGCGGTCGATCTCGCGCGACACCGCGCCATGTTCGATCATGTAGAGGCGCTGGGTCAGCGCCAGCAGGAATTCGACATCCTGCTCGACCACGATGAGCGGCACGCCGCTGCGTGCAATGGCGCCGACCGCTTCCGCCAGCTCTTCCTTGAGCCGCGGCGACAGGCCGAGCGTCGGCTCGTCGAGCATCAGGAGGCGCGGATCGCACATCAGCGCGCAACCGATCGACAGCATCTGCCGTTCACCACCCGACAAGGTCCGCGCCAGCTGCTTGCGCCGCTCTGCGAGCCGCGGAAACAGCGTCAGAACCTGCTCCATGCGCTGCTTAGCCCCTGCGCGGGCGCGTGGCGCGAAGGCGGCAAGCTCGAGCGTCTCGGCGATCGCCATGTCGCCGAACATCGTATTGGCCTGCGGCGAATGTACGAGGCCGGCATTGACGATCGTCGCCGGACGTTGCCGGCTGATATCGGCGCCGTCAAAATGGATGCGCCCCGCGCTCGCGCGCAAGAGTCCCGATATGGTCCGCAGCAAAGTCGTCTTGCCATGTCCGTTCGGCCCGAACAGGCCGATCGACTCGTTGCGCCCGACATGGAGGGTGAGATCGCGCAGGACGGTGATGGCGCCATAGCCGGCGCTGATCCCCTCAACGCTCAAAAGCGCGGTCATTGCGTGCGTTTCCCGAGATAGGCTTCGATGACGTCGGGTTGGCGCATCACCGCGCGCGGCTCGCCTTCCGCCAGCTGCTGCCCTTGATTGAGGATGAGAAGCCGCTGCGAAACCGACATCAGCAAGGTCAGCACATGTTCGATGAGAAGAATCGTCACGCCGGCGGCGTTGACGTTGCGCAGAAGCGTGTCGAGCGCCTGGATCTCGGGCTTGGTGAGCCCCGAGGCCGGCTCGTCGAGCATCAGGATGTCGGGCTTCGATACCAGCGCCGAGGCGATCATCAGCTGTTTCTTCTCGAAGACCGACAATCCCGCCGACGCCATGTCGCGCCGGTGGGGAGCGAAGGCGACCAGTGCGAAGGCCTCCTCGCTGCGCTCCGCGGCTTGCCGCCGGTCGAGGCCGCCGCAGAAGACGGCGCTGACCGCGAGCGTCTCCCGGGCGCTGAGATCGGGGAATTCGGCATCCTTCTGGAAGGTCCGGCTGAGCCCCATGCGGGCGATTTTGAAGGCCGGCTGGCCGTCGATGCGCTTGCCCTTGAACCACACCTCGCCGGCATTCGGCCCGAAGGGAATGCCGGTGATGATGTTGAACAGCGTGCTCTTACCGGACCCGTTGGGTCCGGCAATGCCGAAGATCTCGCCAGGCGCTACTTCGAAGGAGACATCGCGGATCGCTTTCAGTCCGCCGAAGGACTTCGAGACCCGCGATGTCTTGAGTATGGGCTCGCTCACCTGTTCACTTCATCCAGGAGGGCTGCTTGAAGTCGCCAGTCTTGTATTGCGGCGGGTAGAACATGATCCGCTTGCCGTCGAGGATCTGGTAGAACTGGATTGGCACGTGATCATTGTCCTGGACGCTCAGATGCGTCTTGGGGTCGAACATCACGCGGCCCACCGCCGTCACCTTGTCGGTCTTGCCGATGGCGGCGCCGATCTCGGCGCGCTTCGCGGGATCACCGACGGTCTTCAGCGCATCGGCATAGATCATCACCTCTTCATAGAGCATGATCCCGTAGCTGCCCGGCTCATTGCCATAGGCCGCTTCATATTTCTTGAGCAGCTCATCGGCGCGGGGGCTCGCCTCGCGCGGCAGCACGCCGCCCAGAAGATTATAGACGACGCCCGATGACTTCTCCTTGGTCAGCGTCAGAAACTCCGGCACCGAGGGCGCGTATTGGATGAACACCAGGCTGTTGGTCGGGTTCTCCATGAACTGGGTCATGAAGGTCGCGGCATTGGCCGACACGTAATCGGTGTTGATGAGGAGCGCCGGCGGATCCTGATGGACCTTGGCCAGGAAGGCGCGCCAGTCATTGATCTCGCCGAACGGCAGGAGATCGTTCTGGGTGATCTGCCAGCCGGCCGCTTCGAAGGCCTTGGTCATGCCCTCGGCGATGCCCTTCGAATAGGGATTGTCGGAGGCGATCATCGCCACCTTCTTGTTCGGCAGCTTGAGCTGGCCGTCGGCGACGAGCTTGTCGATGGCCGGCACGATCTCGGTATTGTAGCCATCATAGGACGGCGTCAGCGACCACACGGTGCCGAAATTCTCAGGATTGGGCGAAATGATCCCGGCGGTCTGCGCCGAATTGCCGGCGATCAGATAGACCATTTCCTGCTCGGCCATCATTTCGATCTCGAAATTGGTGGTCGAGGCATAACCGGTCACGATGGCGCCTACCGCCTTGTCGCCGAGCAGGCGCTCGGCGGCGGTGGCCACCGCATCGGCGCTGGCGTCGCCGATATCGCCGACCACGACCTCGAACGTGTCGCCATTGACGCCGCCGGCCTTGTTGAGGTCTTCGACCGCGAGCTTGGCGCCGCGCACCATATCCTCGCCGTCGGCGGCCTGCTTGCCGGTGACCGGCGCCAGCACGCCGATCTTGACGACATCGGCGAGCGCCGACTGAACCATTACCCCGAGGACGAGAGCGCTGACCGCGCCCAATAGGCCCTTCCTGGCAGACATGTTGTTTCTCCCTGTATGTTTGTGTGTTGTCAGCGTGTGCCGCAATTATCGATCACGGTGGCGGCGATCACCTTGGTCGTCTCGATGAGGCTCGGTATGTCGACGCATTCGTTCTTGCCGTGGAAACCGTCGCCCGACGGCCCGTAGATCACCGGCACCACGCCGGCGCCGGCATAATGGGCGGCATCCGTCACCGCCTCGAAGCCCTTCACCTCGGGCGCCTTGGCCTGCACGGACGTCGCATGGGCGACGACCGACTTCACCAGCGGATGGTCGACCGGCGTGTTCAGCGGCGGGAAGTTGAGATCGAAGAGATCCCACAGGATCTTCGGCGGATTGTCGCGCATCCACGCATCGGCGGCGGCGAAATGATGGACGAAGCTCTCGAACTCGGCTTTGACGTCCTCGAATTTCTCGTTGGGCAGGAACTTGTAGTCGAGATCGATGGTCACCACGTCCGGAATGATCGCCGCATTGCTCATGATCAGCGGATTGCCGTCGGGCCCGAGACCGGCGCCGCCGCGGATGACACCCGGATTGATGGTGGCGAGGCCGGCCGGCACCAAGGGATGCCAGGTGTTGCGGCAGCGTGACATTTCGAAGTCGCGCAGCGCGCTGAGAAACCGGTTGGCGAGCTCGATGGCATTGACGCCGGGCTCGAGGCGGCCCGCCACATGCGGCTGCGGAAAGATCGAGTTGAAGCGCCAGCCGGCATGCGCCGCCTTGCCGAAGATCGTGACCCGGACCCAGGTCAGGCCGCCTTCCGCGGGCACGACATTGCCCCAGGTCGGCTCGGCGATCAGCGCCCGCTTGGCGAGCTTGCCGCGCTTCACCGCATCCATGGCGCCGAAGCCGCCGGCCTCTTCATCGACCACGGTATGGATCGACAGGCGCCCGTCGAGCTTGATGCCGGCTTTGCGGATGGCATGCGCCGCGGCCATGCAGGCGGCGACCCCGCCTTTCATATCGACGGCGCCCCGGCCCCAGACGCGGCCATCGGCGATCTCGCCGCTGAAGGGTTTGCGCGCCCAGCCGGCGCCATCGCCGGTCGGCACGACGTCGATATGGCCGCACAGGATGAAGCTCTTGTCTTCGCTGCCGTCCCAGTTGGCGACCAGATTGGGCCGGCCGGGAAACACGTCCCACTGCTCGGTCGCAAAGCCTTCCGCCTTCAGGCGTTTGTCGATGACGCCCTGGACCGCCGCCTCTTCATTGAGGCCGGCCGTCTGCTCGAATTTCGGATTGACCGAGGGGATGCGCACCAGTTCGGACGTAAGCTCGACCACATAATTCGGATCGGCGTCGATCGCGGCCCAGACCGCAGTGATGGCATCGCTCATGGCACCCCTCTTCTAATTGCCGCAGCCTTGGCCGCGCTGCTCCCTGACCAGGGGATAGTGATGTAGAAAAAATATCATTGTCAATCAGATTTCATAAACTGAAGAAAAAAATTCAGAATCAAGGGACAAGGCATCACCTCCGCTCCTGTACCCGCCTCCCGCCGGCCGACAGCAAAAGCAAATACATATTTCATTTCATGTTATCAAGATAAAAAATGGATCAAATAGTTCAAAAATGGATCAAAGCCCTTGCGCTCCGGAATTCGAACACGGCGCCTCTATGAGTTGCGGCAAGTCAGATCAGAGGGGCTTGTGTTAATATCACAACAACCCGACCGTCGCGGCTCTTATTCCTTGATGGCCCAGGCCTGATAGGCGCCGTCGACGACGACCGTGCCTTCCACTTCCTTCTCGAAGCCCGGGAAGGTCTGGCCCCAGTCCTCCAGCGCGCGGATATAAGAGAGCCACGGCCCGTCGGCCGGTCCGAAATTCTCGCCCGGCAGGACGATCGGAATGCCCGGCGGATAGGGAATGATGCCGACGCCGGCGACGCGGTTGGCAAGCTCCTCGACGGGCAGCAATTCCGCCTCCCCCGCCATCAGCATGCCATTGGCGCGGCGCGGCAGCATCTGCGGCTCGGGCAGCACGCAGAAGGCCTGCGCCTGCAGCTGGCCCGCGCGGCTTTCCTTCATATGCCGGAACATCTTGTCGGCGAGATCCCTGAGGCCCATCCCGCCATAGACGCGCGGCGCTTCCGCGACGAGGTCCGGCAGGCATTCGACCAGCGGACGGTTGGCGTCGTAATCATCCTTGAAGTCGAGCAGCACGCTCATCAGCGTGCCCCATTTGCCCTTGGTGATGCCGATCGAGAACAGGCAAAGCACCATGTGATCGGTGGTGCGGGACGGGATGTTGCCGAAATGATGGAGATAGGCCGACAGCACCGGCGCCGGTATGCCGCTCGCCTGCATCTCGCCGTCATCGCCCATGCCCGGACAGACAATGCCGACCTTGATCGGGTCGAGCATGCACCAGCCGTCCGGAAGACCGTCGAAACCGTGCCATTTCTCGCCCGGATGGAGCACCCAGCATTCGGGATCGGTGATGAGCTGCTGCAGGTCGGCATCGGCGAAGGTGACGTTCTTGCCCGTCTTCGGGTCCTTCACCTTGGGCGCGTTCCACGGCCAGAAGAACCAGTCCTTCTTGCGGGCGAATTCGCGATGCGCGCGCGCCAGGGTCTGGCGGAAGCTGACGGCCTCCTCGATCACCTCATCGGTGAGCGCCTTGCCGCTCGGACCGTCCATCATCGAGGCGCCGATCTCGTTGGAGGCGATGAGCGCATAAAGCGGCGAGGTCGTCGTCTGCGCCATGTAGCTTACATTGAAGCGGCTGTGCTCGATCGGATTGCGCCCGTCGCGGATGTGGATGTAGGACGACTGCGACAGCGCCGCGAGCAGCTTATGCGTCGACTGCGTCGAAAAGACCGTCGGATCACTCTCTTTGTGCGCCTTGGGATCGCCGCGCATGGCGAAGCGGTTTTCATAAATCGGGTTGAAGCGGGCATAGCCGAACCAGGCTTCGTCGAGATGAATGCGGTCGACGGTCTTGCCGAGCAGCGCCTCGACATGGGCGGAATCGTAGCACAGCCCGTCATAGGTGGAATTGGTGACGACCGCATAGACGGGATCGGGCTTCACCGCATGCGACCGCAACGGATGCGCGGCGAGCTTGGCGCGGATGGCCTTGGGCTCGAATTCCTCCGGCAGGATCGGGCCGATGATGCCATAGCGGTTGCGGGTCGGCACCAGGAAGGCCGGGATGCCGCCCGACAGGATCAGCCCCTGCTCGATCGACTTGTGGCAATTGCGGTCGCACAGCGCGAACTGGCCGTCACCGACCGCGGCGGCGAAAATGGTGCGGTTGGCGCCGGACGTGCCGGTGAGGCCGGAATAGCTGCGATGTGCGCCGAAGACGCGCGCCGCATAGGCTTCCGCCTCGCCGATCGGCCCTGAATGCTCGAGCAGCGAGCCGAGCCCGCCGCGCTCGATACCGGTATCGGCGCGGAACAGATTCTCGCCAAAGAAGTCGAAGAAGATGCGCCCCGCCGGTGTCTTGGTGAAGGCGACGCCGCCCTGGTGGCCGGGGGCCGCCCAGGAATATTCGGCAAGATTCATGTAGCTGAGAAGCGCCCGGTTGAAGGGCGGCAGGATATTGCGCTGATAGCGTTGGATCGCCGCCATCACGCGGCTGGCGATGAAGGGAATGGTGTCGGCATGGAGCCACACATATTCATCGGTGAGCTGCATCACCTCGACCGTCAGGTCGTCCCGGGCCGCCTGGTCGGCCATCAGCATGATCGGCACGGTGGCGTTGCGGCTGCGGATGGTTCGGAGCAGGTCCAAGGCCTCGGCGCGGCTCTTCTTGTCCTTGCCCTCGCGTGTCGTCCAGTCGATCAGGATCGCATCGATCGAAGCATCCGAGAGGAACACCGAGCGGCCGTCATGATAGCTCGCCGCCTCGACGACCTCGATATCGCGCGAGGTGAGCTCGTCCGCCAGCGCGCGCACGGCCCGCCCGCCGACGCTTTTCGGCACCGCCAGTTCCTCATCGATGATGAGGACCTCGAGCTTCTGGAGCTTGATCGTTCGTTCGAGCATGGTTTTACCTCAAGCTTTTGCCGGGCTGCGGTCCGCCCCATCACTTCTACCAGAATAAACAAGAGGATGATGAAGGTTGGCTGACGCTATGGTGAGTCTCTTGCGGCCGTCAAATGGCGCGCCTTCCCTAGGCTGACGGCAAGTACCTCAAGAACACATAGACGGAAGCGCCCGCGATTATTCCCCCAACCGTGAGCAGGTACATTGGCCAGGGCGCGGGTGCAATACGTTCGCCCCGGCGCGCCCGCCAATAGAGTACAAAATACATCCCTAGAGCTGGGCCACTCGACGAGATGCTGGTGGTCACGGCCGCCCTGAGAAGGGCTGCATTTGGAAGCGCGCCCCATGAAGCCTTCGACGCCCGTGTGATGCCGAGCGCAGCCAGCGGATCGAAATAGAAATAAGCTGCGAGAAAGCCAGAAGAGTGAGGCCACCATAAGAAGCGGTCCAAGCCGTCCGATTGCCTGCTTGTGCAGATACCAGTCCACGGCGCGCCCCTAAATCAGCCTCATGACGAAATCTCCGAAACGTTTCCTTAAGGCAGACTACCGAATGCCATTCTTTATTGTAAGGGTCAGCCCCCAGCCTGTGGCAGCCCCCGAACCCGTGCTATAGCACCTCCGCAAAGGAGTGCTTATGAACCGCCCGGACCGCCCCGACACCGAGACCTTGACGCCCGAAACCGCCGTGGAGCGCCTGATCGCGCTGCATGAGGATGCGGTGGATTCCCTGCGCCAGGCGCTCGACCGGTTCTTCACCCAGAGCATTCCGCCCTCCTCCAAGGAACGCGCCCGCTTCCGCTATCCCGAACTGCGCCTTGTCTATGGCTCGGGCCAGGCCCAGCCCTCGCTGGCACGCGCTTATGCCAAATTCGAGAGCCCCGGCATCTATGCAACGACCATCACCCAGCCGCGCGCCTTCCGGGACTATCTCGTCGAGCAGTTGCGCCTTCTCGTCGCCGACTATCCGACCACCATCTCGGTCGGCCGCGGCAACCAGGACATTCCCTACCCTTACGTGCTCGATCAGGGCGACGAGCTCGGCCGCGACAATGTCTCGGCCGCCGAGCTGGCGCGCCACTTCCCGGCCCCGGCGCTGTCCGCCATCGGCGACGAGATCGCCGACGGCTTGTGGACGCCGCCCAAAGGCGAGCCGATGCCGCTCGCATTGTTCGACGCCACCCGCACCGACTATTCGCTGAAGCGCATCGTTCACTATACCGGCACCAACTGGCGCCATGTGCAGCCCTGGATCCTGCTCACCAACTATCACCGCTATGTCGACCAGTTCGTCACCTGGGGCATCGAGCAGATACGCGCCAACGGCCCCTATGACGCGCTCGTCCTGCCCGGCGGCATCATGATCGGGCGCGACGGTCTGGCGGTCGAGGATTGCGACACCGCCATCACCTCCTCGCCGTGGCATCGTTTCCAGATGCCGGGCTACCATCTCCTGCGCCGCGACGGCCAGGGCGGCGTCACCCTCGTCAATATCGGCGTCGGCTCCTCCAACGCCAAGAACATCACCGACCATCTGGCGGTATTGCGCCCGCATTGCTGGCTGATGATCGGCCATTGCGGCGGCCTGCGCCAGTCGCAGCGCATCGGCGACTATGTGCTGGCGCATGCTTATTTCCGCCAGGACCGCATCCTCGACGGCGCCGTGCCGCCCGATATTCCCATCCCGGCGCTGGCCGAGGTGCAGGTGGCGCTGCAGGAAGCCGCCGCCAAGGTGACCGGCGAGCGCGGCGAGCAGCTCAAAGCGCGGCTGCGCACCGGCACCGTCGTCACCAATGACGACCGCAACTGGGAGCTGCGCTGGTCGCAGGAACGCCGCCGCATCAACCTGTCGCGCGCCATCGCCGTCGACATGGAATCGGGCACCATCGCCGCGCAAGGCTATCGCCTGCGCGTGCCCTATGGCACCCTGCTCTGCGTCTCCGACAAGCCGCTGCATGGCGAGATCAAACTGCCCGGCGCGGCCAACGCCTTCTACGACCGCGCCGTCGGCGAGCACATGATGATCGGCCTCGCCGCCATCGACCTCCTGCGCAGCGAGCTGAAGCAGCTCCATTCGCGCAAGCTCCGGAGCTTCGACGAGCCGCCTTTCAGATAACCGTCGGGAACCAACCGCCCTCGCCGCCGTTTCCTTACATGCGCGCTCAATGGAAGGGACATTTGCGGCTTTCCCTCGTCACCATCGCCGTGGAATTGCACGCGGCGACGGAGGCTTCGGCGCGGCCGAGCCTGCATCAGCTCGACAAGAAATCCGGCAAGCGTATCCGTTATGAAAAGATCGTGCCCGGCAAGGGCAAGGTCGCCGACGAGAACATCGTCAAGGGCTTCGAGCTCGGCTCCGGCAAGCATGTCATCCTGACGCCGGAAGAGCTCGACAAGATCAAGCTCGCCACCAAGCACAGCATCGAGCTTTCGCAATTCGTCGATTATTGCGACATCGATCCGCGCTATTTCGAACGCCCCTATTATCTGACCCCGGCCGACGACGTCTCGGCCGAGGGTTACGTCGTCATCCGCGAGGCGCTGAAAGCCGCGAAGAAAGCCGGCATCGGCCAGATGGTCATGCGCGGCAAGGAAAACCTCGTGGCGGTGCGGCCCTGCGGCGACGGACTGCTGCTTGAGACCCTGCGCTACGCCGATGAACTGAAAAAATCCGACAAGGCCTTCTCGCATGTGCCGGCAAAACGCCCGGCCAAGGACATGATCGAGCTGGCGACCGAGCTGATCGAGCGCAAATCCGGCCCCTTCAAGCCCGCCGCCTTCAAGGACCACTATGGCGATGCCCTCAAGGCGCTCGTCGCCGAGAAACGCAAGCGCGGCAAGGTCACCGATGTGGAGGAAGATGAAACGCCGCGGCCCAAGGGCGACAATGTCATCGACCTGATGGACGCGTTAAAAAAGAGCATCGGCGGCAAGAGCGCCGCGGCACCCAAGCCACGCAAACCGGCGCCCAGGAAGAAGGCGCGCCGCTAGCCATGCCCACCGCCCAGGCCGACACGCTCCGTATCTATCACCGCAAGCGCGATTTCAAGGCGACCTCCGAGCCGCGTGGCCGCGTCGGCCGCCGCCAGGGATATTCCTTCGTCATCCAGAAGCACGACGCCACCCGCCTGCATTTCGACTTCCGCCTCGAGCTCGACGGGGTGCTGAAGAGCTGGGCGGTCACCAAGGGCCCAAGCCTCGATCCGGAAGAAAAGCGTCTGGCCGTGCGGGTCGAGGATCACCCGCTCGATTATGGCGGCTTCGAAGGCACCATCCCCGAGGGCCAATATGGCGGCGGCACCGTGATGTTGTGGGATGAAGGCACCTGGGAGCCGGAAGGTGATCCGCATGAGGGCCTGCGCAAAGGCAAGCTCAGCTTCACTCTGCATGGCCAGCGGCTCAAAGGCGGCTTCGCCTTGGTGCGCATGCGCAAGGACCGCAACGGCAGCAAGCGCGAGAACTGGCTGCTGATCAAGCAGCGCGATGACGAGGCGGATGCGAAGCTCGATCCCATCGAGGCCTGGCAGACCAGCGTCAGGACGAAACGCAGCATGGCCGGTATCGCCGGCAAGGCGAAACGCAAGACCGGTAACCGGCGGGACGCATCCCTTCCTCCCTTCATCGCGCCACAGCTCGCTTACCTGAAAGAGCAGCCGCCCGAGGGCAAGCAATGGATTCATGAAATCAAATATGACGGCTATCGCATCATCGCGGCGGTCGCCGGCGACGAGATTCGCCTCTACACCCGCAGCGGCCAGGACTGGACCCGAAAATTCACTTCCATCGCCAAGGCTTTGCGCAAGCTGAAAGCGCAGGCCCTGATCGACGGCGAAGTGGTCGTCTTCGGCGCAACAGGCCGCACCAGCTTTTCGGCGCTCCAGCAGGCTCTGTCGGAGGGCGATGATGCAGCCTTGCGCTACATCGTCTTCGACCTTTTGATCCTCGATGGCGAGGATCTGCGCCGGTTGCCCTTGAGCGAGCGCAAGAAGCGGCTGAAGTCTCTTTTCGGCAGGATGGCGGCGCCGCTCTCCTACGGCGATCACATCACCGGCGACAGCGACAAGGTTCTGCGCGAGGCCTGCCGCCTGGGTGTCGAAGGTCTGGTCTCCAAGGACAAGACGAGCCCTTACGTGTCGCGTCGCGCGCTGAGCTGGATCAAGAGCAAATGCCTCGGCCGCTCGGAATTCGTCATTGGCGGCTTTCGTCCCTCCGACAAGAAGGGCCGCAGCTTCGCCTCGCTGCTCGTGGGCGAATATGACAAGGGTGGCCGCCTCATTTATCGGGGCCGCGTCGGCACCGGTTATGACGAGGCGATCCTGCGGTCGCTCGGCGCCAAGCTCAAAGCGCGCGCGACGGAGAAATCGCCTTTCCTCGATGTCCCGCGCGCCATTCGCGGCCGTGCCCGCTGGGTGAAGCCCGACCTCGTCGCCGAGATCGCCTTCACCGAGAGAACCCGCGATGGCATTCTGCGCCATCCCGTCTTTCTGGGCCTGCGCGCCGACAAGCGGGCGCGCGATGTGACCGGAGCGGACAGAGCGGAGATAAAGTCATGACCGAACAGAACGCCGTCGTGGCGGGAGTCACCCTCACCCATCCCGATAAGGTGCTTTATCCCGAAGTCGGGCTCACCAAGCGCCAGCTCGCCGAATACCTGGCCGCCATTGCCGAGCCTTTCCTGCGCCATGCCGCGAACCATCCATTGAGCCTGGTGCGCTGCCCGGACGGCATCGGCGACAAATGCTTCTATCAGAAACATCTGAGCGCCCGCATGCCCAAGGGATTCAAGACCGTCAGCATCCGCGAGAAGGACGGCGGCAAGGCCGACTATCTCTATATTGACGACATCGCCGGCCTCGTCGGCGCGGCGCAGATCGGCGCGCTGGAGCTTCATCTCTGGGGCGCGCCCAAGGACGATCTCGAACATCCCGACCGTCTCGTCTTCGATCTCGATCCGGATGAAAGCGTTCCTTTCGCCGAGGTCAGGACCGCGGCCGGCGATCTGCATGACGTCCTCGCCGCCGCCGATCTCGACAGCTTCGCCATGCTGACCGGCGGCAAGGGCATCCATGTCATCGCCCCGCTTTCGGGACGTAACAGCTGGGACGAGGTCAAGACCTTCGCGCAAGCCATCGCGCAGGGCTTTGCCGCGCGTGAGCCCGATCGCTTCCTCGCCACCGCCAGCAAGGCCAAGCGCAAGAATCGCATCTTCATCGACTGGCTGCGCAATGAGCGCGGCGCCACGGCGGTCGCCCCTTATTCGCCCCGCGCCCGCACGGGCGCACCGGTCGCCGCCCCTGTCAGCTGGAAAGAGCTTGCCCGTCTGGACGGTGCAAATGCCTTCGACACTGTTTCCATGGCCAAACGGTTGAAAAGGTTAAAGTCCGATCCTTGGCAAGGCTACGATCACGGCCAGTTTATCGGCAAGGCGACGATCAAGGCTGTCGCTGCCGCGTAACATTTTTTTACCGCCACAGCACTGCCGCAATCGCTCCCCATGTGATGAACCTGTTTCCACCAGGAGTTTTTTCGTCCATGGATCGTCGCTCGCTCGCTGCACTGGGTCTCACCGGAATCGCAGCCGCCGCCGCTCTCGCCACCCCTTCCCTAGCTCAGGAGTCCAAGACCATGCCGCGCGTCATTTCCCTCAACGGCCACGGCGAGGTGAGGTCCAAGCCCGATATGGCAATCGTCAATGTCGGCGTCATGTCGCAGGCCGCCACCGCGCGCGAGGCGCTGACCGAGAACACCAAGGCGATGCAGAAGATCTTCGCGGCACTCCAGGGCGCCGGCATCGAGGGCAAGGACATCCAGACCTCGAATTTCTCAGTCAATCCGCGTTATCAATATGACCAGAATAATCAGAAGCCGCCGGTCGTAGTAGGCTATGATGTCTCCAACATGGTCTCGGTGTCGGTGCGCAAGCTCGACAGCCTGGGCGCGGTGCTCGACACGATGGTGAGCGAAGGCTCGAACCAGATCAACGGCGTCGGCTTCGCCATTGCCGATGACGAGAAGCTCAGGGATGAAGCCCGCAAGCTCGCTGTCGCCGATGCGGAGCGCAAGGCCAAGCTTTATGCCGCGACCATGGGCCTGACCGTCGGCCAGGTCATGTCGGTGAGCGAAGGCAACTTCCAGCCGCCGCAGCCCGTATTCTACGGCAAGGCGGTGCGCCAGGATTCGGCCGGCAATGTTCCGATCGCCGAGGGCGAGCAGGTCGTTGCCGCCGATGTGAACATCACCTGGGAGATCAAGTAACGGTCATAAGCCGTTGATTTGACTCTCATCTGGCGTGCCGGCCTCACAAGGCCGGCGCGCTCTATTAGGAGATTGGATCATGGCTTTCCGTCATCTGATCGTCTGCGCGATGCTGGCGGCTTTCATGCCCGCCGCACTTCCGGTCTTCTCTGACACCGCTCAGGCCGCCACCAACCAGACCGTCAAGAAGAAGAAAAAGCCCGTCCAGAAAAAGAAGACCGCCGAGCCGCGCGTGAAGAAAAACTTCCGCGCGCCCCGGCCGGGCGAGCCCAATGCCGGCTGGACCGACGACTGCCTGGCCTATTACCAGATCTATGGCCGCACCCCGCCGATCTGCGGAAAATACGGCCGCTCCTTCATGACCTGGGACTGAGCATCAGACCCGATGCCCTTACACCGGCGTGTCCAGAAGTGCTTGGACATGCCGGTCGAGGAATTTGACATCTTCCGGATTGGTGCCGGGTCCGCCGGCGAAATGCCCCCAGATCGACGGCATTGGGATCAGCTTTGCGCGTGGCATATGCTTGACCTCGATGGCGCTGTCCTCCGGCGGAAAATAGAGATCGGTCTGGCCGGGCATCACATAGGCCAGCGCCTTGATGGCCCCCAGCGCCTTGTGGAAATCGCCCTTGAAGACCTCGTTCCGGCTGATATCGCCATTCTGCCAGGTCCACAGCATGGTGAGCAGGTTGTTGGCGTCCTTGGGCAGGAAAAAGCCTTCCCAGAAAGCGACCAGGAAATCCTCGAGCGAGGAAAAGCCCAGCACCTTGAGGTCGAGTTCCTCGCGATAGAATGTCTGCGAAAAACCCCAGCCGGCATAGACACGCGCCATCGCCCGGAGGCCGCGGGCCGGCTTCTCCTTGTACCAGCCATTGTTCCAGGCGGCGTCCGCCGTCAGCGCCGCTTTCACACCTTCGAGGAAGACGAAATTATGCCGCGAGCATTTGGCCGAGCCGCAGAACGGCAGGATGCGCTCGACCATCTCGGGATAAAGGCAGCCCCAATGGAAGGTCTGCAGCGCACCCATCGACCAGCCGATGACGAGCTTGACGCGCTCGATGCCGAGCTCGTCATGCACCAGCCGATGCTGCAGCCGGACATTGTCGTAGGGCGTCACCTGCGGGAAGCGTGACGCATTATAGGGCTCCGGCATGTTGCTCGGCGAGGATGAGAGGCCGTTGCCCAGCATGTTCGGGATGATGATGAAATATTTGTCGGGGTCGAGCGCCATACCGGCGCCGACGAGCCACTCATTGTCGTAATGCTGGCCCGAATACCAGGTCGGATAGACGACCACATTGTCCTTCTTCGCATTGAGCTTGCCGAAGGTCTTATAAGCGAGCTTGCAGTCTCGCAGCGCCGCGCCCGATTGCAGGACGACCGTGCCCGCGTCATAGATCGCATAATCGTTAGGCATGAGTTCTTCTCTCCCTGATGGATCAGGGAGGCCGTTTGCCCGGCCTCCCTTTGTCTTGCTGAATTGCCGGACGTCTCAGGCTTCGCGCATCACCTTCGACAGGATGAAATAGGCGATCGCCGCGACGACGAAGGCCGAGATCGCCGTCGACCAGTGCGGTGCCTTGAACTCCACCAGCAGCGCCACCGCCGATCCGGCGGCCCAGGCGATGAAGGCCGGCGCCCGCCAGTCGACCGTCGTGACCGAGTTCTTGCGCGTCACATACTGGTCGATGAGGATGATGGCGCCGATCGGCGGCACCAGGATGCCGAGCAGCGACAGCCATTCGATGAAGAAGGCCCAGATATTGCCGGCCGCCACCAGGATGCCGATGGCGCCGAGGACGATCGCCATCAGGCGCATATTGCTGCCGAGAATGCGCGACCAGCCGGTTGCCGCATTATAGAGGCAGTGGGCACAGACCGAGCCCAGATTGCAGTAGAGGAAGATGAAGGCGAGCAGGCTCAGCCATGCCATCTGCTTGCCGTTCATATAGCCGAACATGTTGTCGACGCCGAAGGGATTGGCGTTCGGCACGGCGAGCGCCGCCGTCATCACGCCGCCGACCAGCATGGCGACCAGATTGGCGAAGGGAAAGGCGCTGAAAGTCGAGATCAGCGAGCTCTTGCGGTCCGCCGCCCAGCGGTTGAAGTCGGCCGTCACCGTGCCGGCGTCGATGAAGAGAGCGAGGACGACGGTCAGGCCGACGCCCATCGACATCGTCGCGACGCCATTGTTGCCCGGATACGCCATGATGGCGCTCCAGCTCGTGGTGCTGGCGGCATCCGCCGCCACCCACAGTCCGAGAATGACGAAGAGCGGCACCGAGACGACGCCGATCCAGTGCAGCCCGCGCACGCCGACAAAGGTGATGCCGACATAAAGGAGCCCGGCGATGACGGTCATCGCCACATAGTTCAGATCATAGGTCGAGCTGATCAGCGCGCCGGTGATGCCGGTCTGCACCGCATACCAGCCGAGCAGCAGCGTCGACAGAAGCCCCGAGGCCAGCATGTAGCCCTTGCGCCCGAAGACGATGCTGGCGAGCAAGGCGAAGTTCATGCCCTTCTGGGTGCCGAGCAGGCCCAGAAGCCCGACATAGCAGAACATGATCAGGTTTCCGATGATCATGGCCTTGAGCGCGTCGGCGAACCCCATGCCGAGCACCAGGATCGATCCGGTCATCGCCCCGGTGATGATCATCGGGAAGCCGATCCACACCATGGTGACCGAGAACAGGCTTCGCCGCGCTTGCGCCGGCACGGGCGAGTGTTCGTATTCCTCCCCCAATATATGATCGGCCTCGGCTTCGAGCTGGGTGAGCGAGGCGGTCCGATAGCTTTCCTGATTGTCCGACATGAGCATTCCCTCGAGTTTGTTTTTCTGGTCAGGCACGAAGCAGCCACGCGCATGAAGACGAGAGCCCACATGCGAAAACAAAAAGCCCCCACCGAGATCCGTTGGATCTGCTGATGGGGGCTTTCAAGCCGTGATTTGTCGGCAGTATTGCCGATATGGAATGACGGGAACTATAACCGATGGCCGGTGTTTGTCCATATCAATTCCGTGCATCCGCTCGGCGTTGCATAGGCCGCGTTGCTTTCCCCGACGCGGTAATACCGTCAACATGCTGCTGACTGATATTGACAGCAGACTGGGTTAGGTCTTCCCTCATCCAGCAACCAAGCGCAGAGCCCTTCGATGCCCGTCTGTGAAGCAGACCCCTGGCGACTGCAGTATTTCGAGAAAGTCCCCTGCCCGGCCGACGTGCTGATCCCGACCGAGGATTGCGACGCCTGGGCGTGGAATCCGCACGAGAATTGGATCTATGACAAATTGCGCGTGGCCGAGAGCCAGGGCCTCGATTGCGGTCCGCATGGCGTCACGCCGAAGCGCTTTCCGGTCTTCTCCAAACCCATCGTCAATATGAAAGGCATGGGCGTCGCGAGTGGCCCCTTCCATACGCTTGCGGAATATGAAGACGGCTACACGCCCGGCCATTTCTGGACAGCGCTTCTGACCGGCGAGCATGTATCGACCGATTGCGCCATCGTGAAAGGCGAGATCCGCTGGCTGCGCCACACGACCGGCACGCCCTTGGCGCAGGGCATGTTCAACTATTGGACCGTTCATGCCGCGACGCGGCCCGAGCTCGAGGCCTATATCCGCAAGTGGGCGGGCGAGCATCTCGCTCTCTATACCGGCATGCTCAATGTCGAGACGATCGGCGGCCGCATCATCGACGCGCATCTGCGCTTCGCCGATCAATGGCCCGATCTCTATGGCAAAGGCTGGGTCGAGGCGCTGGTCCGGCTCTATGCCGAGAAGCGCTGGCATTTCCCGGACGAAGGTGAACGGCGCGACGGTTATTCCGTGGTGCTGTTCGGCCGTCATGGCCGGCGCTATCGTCATCCGGCGCCCGAGGCCGTCAAGGCGGTGCGTGGCCTTCCCGGCGTGTCGAGCGTGCAGATCACTTTCCATGAGACGAAGCCTGCGGAAGATCATGCCGCTCCGCCCGGCGGCTTCCGCCTCGCCATCATCAATGCGCTCGACCGCGAGGCGGGCTTCACGGCCCGCCGCCTTCTCGCCAGATCTTTTCCGGCCGAGGACCTGCTCTGGCCGGAAGGCGCGCGCGATCCCGTCATGGCCGACGAGGGCGCACGCTGATGTCGCCGTCAGGCGACTAGTCCCGTTTACCCTGATGCGCTGCTTTCGGACTCTTTTTACAATTTTAGATTTTACTTTAAGGCAAGCGATAGCGGGTCCGGATAAGCATCCCATCAGCGAAGTGATATTTGCGGCCAGCTGACGGCCCCCGCTTCGCCCGAGGGAGAATGTAGCGGATGCCTGCCACGAGCACGATTACCTCGACCGGCAATGCCTATGTCGACGGTGTACTGTCCGGGACCAAATGGGTGGTAAACAGTTTCACCTACAGCTTCCCATCGAGCGCGTCCTTCTATGGCTCCGGTTATGGTTCCGGTGAGCCGCTCTCCAATTTCGAGGCGCTGAACCCCGTGCAGATGGCGGCGGTCCGCGCGATACTCGCCGACTATTCCGCCGTCGCCAACATCACTTTCCAGGAGATCACCGAGACCTCCACTCAGCATGCCGATTTCAGGCTGGCGGAGTCGGACAAGCCGGGCACGGCCTGGGCCTACTTTCCCACCACCATGGCCGAGGGCGGCGATGCCTGGTTCAACAATTCGAAGAACTATTACGACAATCCGGTCATCGGCACTTATGCCTATGCCTCGTTCATTCACGAACTGGGTCATGGCCTGGGATTGAAGCATCCCCACGAGACGTCAGGCGCGTTTGGCGCGATGCCGCTCGACCGGGACTCGCTCGAATATTCGATCATGAGCTATCGCTCCTATACCGGCCAGTCGACGAGCGGCGGCTATACGAATCCCTATGGCAACTATCCGCAGTCGCTGATGATGTACGACATCGCCGCGCTGCAGAAGATGTATGGCGCCAATTTCACCACCAACAGCGGCAACACGACCTATACCTGGAGCACGACGACCGGCGAGATGTTCGTCAACGGAGCCGGCCAGGGCACGCCCGCCGTCAACAAGATATTCCTCACCGTCTGGGACGGTGGCGGAACCGATACTTATGATTTCTCGAACTACGCGACGAACGTCACCGTCGACCTGCGGCCGGGACAGTGGTCGACGGCCGCGGCGGCGCAGCTGGCGCTTCTCCATTACGACGGATCGAAGGTCGCCGCGGGCAATGTCGCCAACAGCCTCCTCTATAATGGCGACCTGCGTTCGCTGATCGAAAACGCCATCGGCGGCTCGGCGAGCGACATCCTCATCGGCAATGTCGCGAACAACGTCCTCGATGGCGGCGCTGGCAATGACCGGCTCACCGGCGATGCCGGCAATGACACGCTGCTGGGTGGCGATGGCACCGATACCGCCGTCTTCAGCGGGCTGCGTTCGCAATATCAGGTGACCCAGCTGAGCGACGGCTCATTCAGTATCGCGGACTTGCGCAGCGGCTCTCCCGACGGAACGGACATTCTCCGCAATATCGAGCAGTTCCAGTTCAGCGACAAGCAATACACGCTGGCGGACATATTGACGACCACGTCGACACCACCGACACCGCCGGTCGACCCCTCTCCGGTCGGGCTGACTCTCACCGGCACCTCGGCCAACAACACGCTCCAGGGCGCCGCCTTGAATGACACCATCTCCGGCCTCGCGGGCGCCGACACGCTCTATGGTTATGCCGGAGCGGACACGCTCGATGGCGGCACCGGCAATGACAAGCTTTACGGCGGCGACGGCAATGATCTCCTGATCGGCGGTACGGGCGGCGACAGGCTGGATGGCGGCGCGGGCATCGATACGGCCAGCTACGCCAATGCCACCGCCGCCGTGATCGCCAATCTGAGCTCCAGCTCGGCCAACCGGGGCGATGCCTATCAAGACGTCTTTGCCGGCATCGAGAACCTGACCGGCAGCGATTTTGCCGACACCCTCACCGGAAATGGCTCGGCCAATGTTCTGACGGGCGGCGCCGGCGCCGACAAGCTTTATGGGTCTGGCGGCAATGACACGCTGATCGGCGGTGCGGGCGCCGACTATCTCGACGGCGGCAGCGGCACGGACACGGTCGTGTTCACGGGCAAGGCGGCCGACTATAGCTGGGTCAAGAACAGCAACGGCTCGTGGACGGTGACCGATCTCCGCGCGGGCTCCCCCGATGGGAAAGATACGCTGGTCGGCATCGAGCTCATGCAGTTCAACGACAGCCTGCTGTCTCCGACCGCGGCGAATACCGTTGCCACGAACAAGGCAGCCGAGCCCCATTTGGATCTCCTGCCGCTGCCCTCTTATGATGACCAGCCCATGGGCTGGCTCGCCTCCCATGGCTGGTCGGGCACTTGGGACAAGGGTTTCCTCTTCACCTGATGAAACGAGCGGCCGACGCACATGTATGACTGGATTCCCATAGATCGCTGGGTGGAATGCGCAAGCCTGGAACGGCCCGGCATCGTTTTCGAGATCCGCAATGCCGACGGGCAGGCGCTGACCACCGTCTGCGTCCCCGAGCTGCCCAAGGCGCCCTTCGACTGGACGGCGCCGCCGCTCGAATTTCGCCCGGTCCCCCAGGCGCCCGCCACCCACTCTGCGCCGCTTCCCGGCCCGTCCTGATCGATGGCTGTATATTTTGGGCGACATGAAGAAATAGAACGGCGCCATTAACCGATCGTGCAGCGTTGCGCCCTATGATCGCCGGCTGATCGCAATTAATCGACTCCCGACGGCGACAAGTCGAGACCCCCATGCTCAAGCTGATGGCCCCTCCCGCCTCCGAGTTGCGCCAGGCCTTTTCGCGCTTCAAGAGCACATTTCTGTGGCTCGCCATCTTCAGCGGCATCATCAACATTCTCATGCTGACGGGCGCGCTGTTCATGCTCGAGGTCTATGACCGCGTCCTGCCGAGCGGCAGCGTGCCGACCCTGGTGGCGCTCGCCATTCTTGCCTCCGCGCTTTTCGGCGCACAGGCGCTCTTGGACGTCATCCGGTCGCGGATCCTCGTCCGCGTCGGCAATTCCTTCACCCGGTCGCTCAGCCCCCGTCTGTTTGATGCCGTCCTGCATCTTCCCCTGGCCTCAGGGCATAGCGGCGACCGGCGGCTGTCGCCCCGCGATCTCGACCAGATCCGCTCCTTCATCTCCGGCGGCGGATTATTGTCCCTCTTCGATCTTCCCTGGATACCGGCCTATCTGGTCTTCTGTTTTGCCCTGCATTTCTGGATCGGCGTCACCGTCAGCATCGGCGCGCTCATTCTGCTCACCTTGACGCTCGTCACCGAAATATTGACGCGCAAACCGGCGGCTGAGGCCACGCTTTCCGCCACCGGGCGGGACGCCTGGACGCAAGCCTGCAAGCAGAACGCCGAAGCCGTCGCGGCGATGGCGATGAAACAGCAGCTCCTGGCAAGATGGGAGGCGTTGAATCTCCGCTTCCTCAAGGCCCAGGAACAAACGCACGACATCAGCGGAGGTTTTGGCGCACTGTCGAAGGCGCTGCGCATGCTGCTGCAGTCGGCCGTGCTCGCCGTCGGCGCCTATCTCGTCATCTATGGACAGGCGACCGCGGGCATCATCATCGCGGGCTCGATCCTCAGCGCCCGGGCTCTGGCGCCCGTCGAGCTTGCGATCGCGAACTGGCGTGGTTTCCAGGCCGCGCGGCAGGGCGCGCGGCGGCTCGATCTGGCGCTCGCCGACACGCCGACACACGCCTTGCAGCTTTCCCTGCCCTGGCCGAAGTCCCATCTCTCCGTCGAGAATGCGAGCATTTCCCCGCCCGGAGCGGCCCATCGTGTGATCAACGATGCGAGCTTCACACTTTCGGCGGGCACGGCGCTCGGCATCATCGGTCCCAGCGCGTCGGGCAAGTCCTCGCTCGCGCGCGCGCTTGTCGGCATCTGGCCCTTGGCGAACGGCAAGATCTGCCTCGACAGCGCCGCTCTGAAACTCTGGCCGTCGCAGACACTCGGCGACAATATCGGTTATCTGCCACAGGAAGCCCAGCTCTTCGACGGCACCATGGCGGAGAATATCTCGCGCTTCGCGCCCGACGCATCCGCCGAGGACATCATCGCGGCGGCAAAGGCTGCCGGTGTGCACGAGATGATACTGGGATTTGCCGCCGGCTATCAGACGCGTATCGGCGAGGGCGGCTTTCTCCTGTCCGCCGGGCAGCGGCAGCGGCTGGGACTGGCCCGCGCTTTGTATCGCAACCCCTTTCTTGTCGTGCTCGACGAGCCGAATTCAAATCTCGACTCCGACGGAGAAGAGGCCCTCACGCGCGCTATCATGGACATCCGGGCGCGTTCAGGCATCGTCATCGTCATCGCGCATCGCCCTAACGTCCTCGCGGCGGTCGACAAGCTGCTGGTGCTGGCCGAAGGCCGCGTTCAGGCCTTCGGACCCAAGGCCGATGTGCTGCAGCAGGCCCGCCGGCCGGCGCCGATTGCCATTGCGGGAGGCAGAACTTGACGTCGCCTGTTCAGCGCCCTGAAGGCGATCCCTCGATACGCCGGCACATTACGCTTGGCCTGGCGGTCGTAGCCCTTCTGTTGGGCGGAATGGGCAGCTGGGCGATGGTGAGCAAACTGGCCGGAGCCGTCATCGCGCCGGGTACTCTCGTCGTCGAGAACAACGTCAAGAAAGTGCAGCATCCGACCGGCGGCGTCGTAAAGGAGCTGCTGGTAAAGGAAGGCGACACGGTCACGGCGGGCGACCTTCTGATCGCGCTCGACGGCACCCAGGCGCGCGCCAGCCTCGACATCATATTGGGCGGCATCGATGAGCTGGCGACCCGAAAGGCGCGCCTCGAAGCGGAGAGCGAAGGGGATGACGAATTCGCCTTCCCGGCGGAGCTCACGGAGCGCGCTCAGGAGCCGGGACTGGCGAAGATCCTCGCCGGCGAGCGGAAGCTGTTCGACTTGCGCAAGGCCGAGCGTACGGGTCAGAAGCGGCTCTTGCGTGAGCGGATCGCCCAGCTCGGCAAGGAAGTGGAAGGCCTTACCGCGCAAGCCGCCGCCAAGGAGCAGGAACTGTCCCTGATCGCCAAGGAGCTGGCCGGCACGCAGCAGCTCTACCAGAAGGGCCTGATGACGCTATCGCGTCTGACCGACATCCAACGCACCGCGGCGCGCCTCGAAGGCGAACGCGCCCAGCTCGTCGCCGGCACCGCTGAAGCGAGAGGCAAGATCGCCGAGATGGAGCTGGAGATCATCCAGATCGACCAGAAGCTGCGCGCCGAAGTGGGGGCGCAGCTCGCCGAGCTCAGGACCAGGCTCGCCGAGCTTCAGGAACGCAAGACCGCCGCCCGCGACCAGCTCGACCGGCTCGAGATCCGCGCGCCGCAATCCGGCATTGTCCATGAGCTCGCCGTGCACACGGTTGGCGGCGTCGTGCAGGCGGCCGAGCCGCTGCTGCTGATCGTTCCCTCTGCCACGGCATTGGCGGTGGACGCCAGAATTGCCCCCAGAGAAGTCGACCGGATCCAGATCGGACAGAAGGTTGCCTTGCGCTTCTCGAACTTCAATCAGCAGACGACGCCTGAGATCGATGGCCGGCTGGTGCGGGTTTCGGCCGACGTGTCGGAAGACGCGCGGACGGGCATCAGCTATTACACGGCGCGCATCGACATCTCAGCCGATCAGCTCCGCAGGTTGGGCATGGTCAAGCTCCTGCCCGGCATGCCGGTGGAGACCTTCATCGCGACCGAAGAGCGGACCGTCGCCTCTTATTTGCTGAAGCCGCTGTCGGATCAGCTCCTGCGGGCCTTCCGCCAGGAATAGGTCATCCAGAGCGCTTCCCGCCAAAGTTGCTCGACTTTGGCGATAAGGAAGCGCTCCAGATCACATGTTTACGAGCCCTTTTTCCCGTTCCGATCGAATCGGAACGATTCGATCGGAACGGGAAGGGCTCTAGCGATCGCCTCGCCATAATGCTCGACCAGCGGAAACGGCTCGTAGAAATGATGCAGCCGCCGCTTCCATTCGAGATAACGATCCGAGCCGCGGAAGCCTTGTGTATGGGCTTCGAGCGTTTCCCACTCGACCAGCAGCAGATATTTGCCTCGGGTCTCGATGCAGGGCTTGACCGCGATCCGGATGAAGCCGGGTGTCGCCCGGATCAGCGGCAGCGCGTCCCGCATCGCCTGCTCGAACTCACCTTCGAGTCCTGGCTTCACCTGCAGCAACGCATGTTCGAGGATCATGGAAGAACTCACACCACTGCCCAGCGGCGCGACTCTTCGTCATAGACATTGAGCTCGCCAAGCGAGATGTCGAACCAGGCGCCGTTAAGCGTGAGGTCACCTTTGGATTCGCGCACGCGCACCCACGGAAAAGTGCGCAGGTTGGCGAGCGAATGCTCGACGGAGGCTTGCTCGACCAGCGTCAGCCTTTGCGCCAGGCTGAGTTTCTCGTCATCGACGATCGCCGCGACATCGCGCACGCCGGCGAGCCATTTGCCGATGAAGTCGCCGGTGCTCAGCGGATCGCCCGGCTCGGTGATCGCCCTGATGCCGCCGCAGCGGCCATGGCCCATGATGACGATGTGCTTGACGCCCAATTGCAGCACGGCGAATTCGAGCGCCGCGCTGGTCGAATGATGACGTCCGTCCGGCGCATAGGGCGGCACCAGATTGGCCACATTGCGCACGACGAAGATTTCGCCGGGCCCGGCATCGAAGATCGTCTCGGGCGCGGCGCGGGAATCGCAGCAGGCGATCATCATGACCGTCGGTTTCTGCTGGCCCTCGCCGAGCTTCCGGTAACGCTCCGCCTCCGAGGCGTAGCGCCCGGCGCGGAAGCTCGCATAGCCGTCGAGTAACCGTTGCGGGAAGTTGATGCTCATTCCGCCGCCTCCGCTTTATGGACTGAAAGATCGACGAGTTTTGCACGCGGCAGGCTGCCTGCCCCCGGCTGTTCGCCCCAATGCCGGTAGGTCTGGACGCCGCCCGTCTCGCGCACCCGTTTGAGAAGATCGAGATCGACCTTGGCGGTCACCCATTGCGGCTTGTTGAGCTCACCCAGCGCGATGACGCCGCCCGGCGGAAACCCCTCATCGGACGGCGCGAAGATACCGGCCGCGCCGCAATTATTCTCGACCGCGGTGCAGAAGGGCGCCGGCCCCACCGTCGGCGCATGCACCGTATAGACCTGGTTCTCGAGCGCCCGCGCCATGGCGCCGGTGCGCACCCGCCAATAGCCGTGCTCACTCTCGGTATTGGAGGGCGCCAGGATCACATCGGCGCCGGCTTCGGCGAGCGCCCGCGACAGCAGCGGAAACTCGATATCGTAGCAGATCACCAGACCGACCCGCGCCGGGCCGATATCGAAGACGGTGAGCTCACGCCCGGCCGCGATCTTCCACGGATCGCGCTCCCAGGGCGTCATCATCAGCTTGGCATAGCGGCCCACCCGGCCGGACGGTCCGAAGAACCGCGCCACATTGAGGGTTTCACCATCAGCCTGGCGCTCCGGCGCGCTCGCCGCGACGATCGCCACGCCGAACCGGCGGGCCAGTCTATCATGCACGCGGTCGGCTTCCGGCAGACGCTTCGACACCGCATCGATCGAACGCTGCAGATCATGGCCGGCCTCCGGCCCGTCGAGCGACACCAGCTCCATCGAGGCATATTCCGGAAACACCAGAAGCTCGGCGCCCTGCCCCGCGGCCTCCGCGACCCAACGCTCGAGCTTCGCCTCGTAGTCGGCGAAACTGCCAAGCGCGTCGAGCGGATATTGCGCGGCGGCGATCGTCAGGCTTCGGCTCATAGATCCCTCATCCAGAATTGCAGGGTCTGCTCGGTCTCGGCCATATTGCCGATCTCGGTCCAGTGATAGGTCGTAACCAGTCCCCTTACAGGCCGGTATTGTCTTTTTGTCCAGAAGGCATCGAGCGGACGGTAATCCGGGGGCCTGCGTGGGTCGTCCTCGGCCCGGACGACAGCGCAAAAGGTCGAACGGGTGAGCCCGAGCTGGCGTGCCTGCGCCTCCCTTGCATCGAAGAAGGCGTGCCCCAGGCCCCGGCCGCGATAGCTGGCCGAGAGCACGGATTCGGCGCAGTAGAAGATGGTCGCGATATCGAAGCCCTGGGCCGCGAAGGGGGCCTTGAACTCGTCATGCTCGGCGATGAGCGGCAGGCCGGTCGAGGCGCCGATGATCTTGTCCCCCTCCCGCGCCACCACGATGACCGCGCCCGGCGCTTGCGCCAGCTTGGTCAGATAGCGCCGCTCATAATCGAGCGAGCCTTCGTAGAGATAGGGATAGGAGCGGAAAACCTCGATCCGCAGACCTGCCACAGCGTCAAGGCCGACCGTGAGTCTGTCGCCCGTCAATATTTCGGTGGTGATCCCGCCCATGGTGAGGGCGGAGCTAAAGCAAAAGGTCGGGGCCCGCAAGTTTCGCGGCAGGTTCCCACATGGCACCGTTTCGCCAAACGAATGGGAGCGCCGTCTCCGGCGCTCCCCGTGTCCTGCCCCTCATTCCGCAAGCGTTACGCAAACCTGCCGCGAAACGAGGGCTCTCTTGAAGTCCTGATCATCATCGCCGCTCTTCACGACAGGCTGATGTCAGTTTCCACACAATCCGTTTCGAATCTGATTTCAACGACTTGGGTGGGTCGCTTGAATCAGATCCTCAACCGCCGATCGACCCGCCGCCCTCGCGCGTGATCGCCACGACCGACGGCCGCGGCGGCATCTTGTCGTTGAAGTCGGGCCAACGCGTAGTGAGCTTCTCGATCGTCTCCGATCCTTCGGCCGGATGCTGCACCGACACGAACATCGTGGTGCCGTCGGGCGTAAAGGCCGGGCCCGTCGCTTCCGCATCGGTCGGGCAGCAGAACAGCGCCTTGGGCAATGCTCGCGCCGGACCGTCCGTATCGACGGCAAAGATGCCGTCGGCGAGATCGAAGTCGTTCATGCCGTCGGTCGCCACGAACATGCGGCCCTTGGGATCGAAGGCGATGTTGTCGGGCGTCATGAAGAAGCCGTCGGCGGTCGTCTCGGGATGGAATTTGGCGCCGGTCTCGGGCTTCGAGGGATCACCGCACAGAATGAGAATGTCCCACTTGTACTGGGCCGCCGTATGGTCGGCATCCTTGCCCTCGCCCGGCGGGATCATCTCGATGATATGGCCCCATTTGTTTTCGGGCCGCGGATTGGCGGCGTCGACCTTTTCCGGCTTGCGCTTGGCCGACTTGGTCAGCACCGCA
Organism: Taklimakanibacter albus; assembly: GCF_016595235.1. GTDB lineage: Bacteria > Pseudomonadota > Alphaproteobacteria > Rhizobiales > Aestuariivirgaceae > Taklimakanibacter > Taklimakanibacter albus. Next base: position 330,404 of record NZ_JAENHL010000007.1, read on the forward strand.
TAGACGCGGCCCGACACCGGATTGGTCTCGAAATCCTCCGGCCGGTCCATGCCGGTGGCGCCGAGCTTGTCGGCGGCGAGCTGCGTCTTGATCAGCACCTCGCCCTGGTCGGCGAAGCCGTTCTCAGCCGTGAGCGGGCCCTTGCCATGGACGAGCGGCAGCCAGTTGAGCGTGCCGTCGGCCTCGAATTTCGCGACCGACAGCTCGCCTTCATCGAGAATGCCGATATTGGCCTTGCGATCATTGGCATTGAAGGGCTTGGCCGAGACGAAGCGGTAGAGATATTCCTGATGATCGTCATCACCCATATAGACGGCGACGCGGCCATCCTTGTTGACGACGACCGTGGCGCCCTCATGGCCCATGCGGCCGAGCGCGGTGCGCTTCACCGGCGTCGAGTCCGCCTCATAGGGGTCGATCTCGACCACCCACTGGAAGCGGTTCACCTCATTGGGCTCCTTTTCGACATTGAAGCGGTCGTCGAAACGGGCGAAGCCGTAATAATCGGCGGGCTCATAGCCGATACGTTCCATGAGCTCCTGGTTGGGCGTCTTGGCCGCGTCGCCGCCGAAAAACTCATAAGCGAATTCCTCGCAGGTCAGGATCGTGCCCCAGGGCGTATAGCCGCCGCCGCAATTGGCCATCGTGCCCTTGACCTTGGTGCCGGAGGGATCGGCCGCCGTCTTGAGCTGGGCGTGGCCCGCTGCCGGACCGGCAATCGCCATCTCGGTCTCCACCGTGATGCGCCGGTTGAGGGGTGAATTGGCGACGAGCGACCACTTGCCGTCCTTCTTCTCGATCTCGGCGACGCTGTGGCCCATCGCCGATTTGCAGATCTCGACCAGTTCGGCCGTCATCGTCTTGCCGAGCGTCTCGTCGTCCTTGGCGATGAAACCCGGCACCATGATATGCGGGTTGGGATATTCGTGATTGACGCAGAGCAGCCCGCGCTCTGAGGATGCTGAGCCGAAGGGCATCGGCAGATAGCCGACGAAGTCGTTGTTGTAGCCGAACTGACGTGCCTGCGTATTGCCCGACTGCTGGGTCGGCTCGAAATCGGTCGCATCCGCGGTGAGCTTGTCGCCCCAGCGCAGCAGCACCTCGGCCGTGTAGCCCGGCGCCACGTGATGCGTCTGGTCATAGACGCGCTTAAGCTCGGTGAAGGTGAGCGACGACTGGGTGCCGCCGGCGATCGCCTCGCCGCCGAAGATCGAGCCGGTGAAGCCCGGGGCGATGGCCGAGGCGGCGGCGATGGCCGCCCCGCCGCGCAGCATGTCGCGGCGCGACAGGCGCTCGGTCAGCACGCTGCGGAAATTGGGGGATGATGATTTGGAACGGATGCTGTCGGGGTCGTGGCGGGTCATCTGCGCCTCCTGGGTTTGCTTACCTTGGGGGTTCGCAAACTCAGGCGCGAAGATGAACGCTGAATGACGGTTCCGACTCTATTTCAAGGACTTAGGTCTGTCCCTTGAATCAAGATCTTAGAGCGTCGGCCCGAAAGGTGCGTGCGGTTTTCGGGTAAGCCGATGCGCAAAAACAAAGAGATAGAGCGCCGCGGCGATTCCAACGGAACGCCCGGCGCTCTAGACTCACTTGCCGAGAACCTGCTTTGTCCAGTCCTTCAGATTGTAGTGGGTAGAGACGCGCGTGATCTTGCCATTCTTGATCTCGAAGAAGGCGCCGACGCGCAATTTGTAGGTCTGCCCCTTCGCCTTCGGCAGGCCCGGATCGGTCGCGAGATATTTGCCCTTGAGATCGAATTCGGCCGCGGCATGCGCGCCCGTCGTGTCGGTCATCACCACGATGTTGGACAGCGTCTCCTTGTAGCTCTTGTTCATATGGGTGAGGAATTCCTTGAACAGCGGCTTGCCCTTGCGGCGCTCGCCCTGGCTCACCTCATGGACGAAGCTGGTGGCGAGGCAGGACAGCATGCCGTCGACATCCTGCTTGTTGAAGGCGGCATAATAGGTCTGAACGAGCTTGCGGGTCTGGGCGGCGGTCACGATGGCACTCCTGATTGGATAACGCGCCCGTTTAGCCCGAGCCTGCGGCTGGAGCAACGACCGTTCAGCGATCGATGCTGCGCAGGAGCGCCTCGAACCGCGGATGGGTGCGCAGTGAAACGAGATCGCTGTCATGCCGGGCCCTGACACGCAACCGGCCACGAATGAGAGGCGTCGAGCGCTCCAGCAGGCCAATGGCGGTCTCTGCGTCACCACTGAGGGCATAGGCACAGGCGGCATTGTACAAAGTGAGGACATCGTCGGGCTCCAGCAGAAGCGCCAGGGACGCCCAGTCGCGGGCACGCCCGGTCTCGCCGAGCCTGGCGAGCGCGGTGGCGCCGAGGGCGGCGGCATTGCCGTGCTCCGGATGTCGCTCGAGCTCGCGCTCGATCTTTTCCAGGCCGCGGCGCAAGGCCGTCTCCGCCTCGGCGTGACGCCCCATATCCTTATAGGCCTGGGCCAGGAGGATGAGGCACCGGAAGTCGTCGGGCCGAACCGCATAGGCCCGCTCGAAATACGCTGCCGCCTCGACATATTGTCCAGTCGCCTGGCACGTGCGGGCGCAGTATTTGAGCGCCTCGAACAGATTGGGATCGACCGCCATGGCGCGGCGGAACTCTGTTTCGGCCTCGTCATGGCGGTCGAGAGTCAAAAGCGCCAGGCCGCGCGCGGCGTGGGCCTCGGCGAGATCGGGGTCGAGCTCCAGCGCCCGTGTGCTCGCCGCGAGGATCGTCTCCGGCGTGGCGTCCGACGCGCTCGACATATAAAGCTCCGACTCGCAATCGGCGAGCCCGGCAAAGGCGCGCGCATAATTGGGATCGAGCTCGGTCGCCCGCCGGAATATGCGCTTGGCGATCTCGAGGCTGCTCTTCGTTTGCCGATGGAAGAACTGCCGCCCTCTCAAATAGTGCTCATAGGCCTCGACATTGCTCGTCGGCACTTTCGCGATGGCCTCGCTTTCCTTGGGCAGCAGCCTGATGCGGAGCGACTCGACGATCCGGCGCGTGATGTCGTCCTGCACGAGAAAGACGTCGACGAGATCGCGATCATAACGCTCCGCCCACAGATGCCCGCCGGTCTCGCCGTCGATCAGCTGGGCGCCGATCCGCACCCGCTTGCCGGCCTTGCGGACGCTGCCCTCGAGCACGTAGCGCACGCCGAGCTCCTGGCACAGGCGCTGCGCATTCACGGCCGCCCCCTTGTAGGCGAAGGTCGAATTGCGCGCCGGCACGAACAGCCCGGAAATCTTGGCAAGATCGGTGATCAGATCCTCGCTGATGCCGTCGCTGAAATACTCCTGCTCGGGATCGCCGCTCATATTGACGAAAGGCAGGATGGCGATGGACGCTCCCGTCGCAGCGGCGGGGCTGTTGACCACCTCGCGGCTGCCCTCTGAAGCCTCCACCTCCGCCACGAAGCGGAAGCCGCGGCCATGGATGGTCCGGATGATCTTCTGATCATCGCCGGTGTCGTTGACCGCCTGCCGCGCCGCCTTGATCCGGCTGCTGAGGGCGGATTCCGACACGATGCGCTCCTTCCAGATCGTCTTGTGGATCTCGTCCTTGGTGACGGTCCGGTCGCGGTTCTCGACCAGATAGCGCAGGAGGTCGAAGACCTGGGGCTCGACCGGCTTCGCGCCATCGGCGCCGCGCAGCTCATATCGGTCGGTGTCGAGTTCCCAATCGCCAAACCGGTAGATCACTGATCTGTCCTCGTCCCCTCAGGAAACCGCTGCAAAATCAAAAGCTAACAGGGATATCCCGGCATCCTGCGCTCGAATTCAGGAAACCCTCATGAAATCTCCCAGTGGTGTTCAAGCATGCGCCGGTCGTCATCGCTACCCTGTTTTCACAGTCAGAACGGAGACCAGCCATGAAAGACCTCACCTTGATCCTGCAGGAATCACTCTCTTCACGAATATTAAGATTTCTGGCCCGACGCCACCGGGCGCGGCGGGACGCGCGTCATCTCGCCGGCCTCGAGGACTATCTCCTGCGCGATATCGGCCTCAGCCGCGACGAAATCGAGAGGCCATCATCCCCTGTCATCCCGGGCAATCGCTATTGAGCCGTTACGGCAGTGTGATGCCGAAGGTGTCGCGGAAGCCTTCGATGCCCAACGGTGTGAAAGTGACGGCGCGGCTGTCGCGGCCGCGTTTGATCCAGCCGAGATCGAGACAGCGCTGGCACAATCCGGCGCCGAGCTGGCCGGCCAGATGCGAGCGCCTTTCGCTCCAGTCGAGGCAGGTGCGGCAGAGCGGCCGGGTATTTTTGGGCTCATCCAGTTCGAGGCCGAAATCGCGGAAGAAGCGGTGGCCCTCCTCGGTGACGGCGGCGGCCCCGTCGGACAGGACGATGAACTGCCGGGCGCTCAGCCGGTCGGCGAGCGTGACGGCGAGCCAGCCGGCCAGATGGTCGTAGCAGGTGCGCGCCGTTCGCATGGCCTGATCCTTGGGGCCGGTCGGGCGGTAGCGCCGGGGGCCATTAGCGGCGACGATCATCAGGGCCTCCATCGCGGTCGCGATCTCGGGCGAAGCGAGGCGGAAATAATGATGCCGGCCCTGCTTCGCGAGCGCGATGAAACCGGCCTCGGTGAGCTTGGCCAGGTGCCCGCTGGTCGTCTGGGCGCTCACCCCCGCATGCCAGGCGAGCTCACCCGCCGTCAGCGCCCGCCCGTCGGCAAGCGCCTGCAGGATATTGGCCCGCGCCGGATCGCCGATGAGGGCGGCCACTTCGGCGAGGCTGTTGCCGGAAACGATATTGGTCATGGCGCCGACTATACGCCTCGGCTTCTCCCCGGTCAGCCGCGAATGCTTCGGCCGCGGCCGAAGTGTTCGCGGGCGACGTCCTGCGTGATCCGTGACACAGATCGCGGCCATCACACGAGATTAGGATGATCGCCATGACCGCTCCCCGCTCGCTCACCTTCGAACTCCTGCTGCTGGCGCTGCTCGCCACGCTCTGGGGCGCCTCCTACACCTTCATCAAGCTCGGCGTCGCCACCATCCCGCCGGTCACATTCATCGCCGCGCGCACATTAATCGCCGCTTTCATCCTGCTCACCGTGCTGCGGATGCGCGGCTTGCGCCTGCCACACGACCGCACGACCTGGAAACGTTTCGCCATCCAGGCAGCGCTCAACAGCGTGATGCCCTTCACCCTCATCGCCTGGGCCGAGCTCACCATCGATGCCGGCCTCGCCGCCATCCTCAATTCCACGACGCCGATCTTCACCTTCCTGCTCACCCTCGTCCTCACCCGGCACGAGCCGTCGAGCTTGCGCAAATTCTTCGGCGTGCTTGCCGGCATGATCGGCATCTGCCTGATCATCGGTGTCGAGGCCCTGAATGGCGTTGGCCGCGAGCTCCTGGCCCAGCTCGCCATGCTGATTGCCACGGTGAGTTATGCCGGCGCCGCCATCTTCGGGCGCAACTTCAAGGATCTCGATCCGATGATGCCGGCCGCGGGGTCGATGCTCTGCGGCGCCGTCATGCTCATTCCGTTGAGTCTCGTCATCGATCAGCCCTGGACGCTGTCGCCGTCGACGAGCTCGCTCCTGGCCCTGCTCGGCCTCGCCGTCTTCTCGACCGCCCTCGCCTTCTGCATCTTCTTCCGCCTGGTGAACACTCTGGGCTCGGTCGGTACGACCGCACAGGCCTATCTGCGCGTCCCGATCGGCGTTGCCATCGGCGCGCTTTTCTTGAGTGAGCGCCTCACCGATACCGCGTGGATCGGCCTCGTCTGCGTGGTGGCGGGAGTCGCCGCCATGACCATCCCGCCGCGCAAACGCAACGCGACCGCCGTTACTTCTTGAGCTTCGGAGGGTTGGGTTTTGCCGGGGCGGGCTTCGGCCGGTTCGCCTCGGCTTCCTGCTGCAGGTGGAACCGGTGCAGCATGCGGTGGAAGACCGGCAACAAAGCGAGACCTGCTATGCCGAACACGAAGATGCCGGAGAAGATCGCATAGAGCCCGGCGAAGATCTTGCCGCTGGTGGTGGCGAGCGTGCCGATCGGCCCCATGCCGGACAGGATCATCGCTGCATTCACGAAGGCATCGACGGTGCTCATGGCTTCGAAGCCCATATAGCCGGCCATGCCGAGAACGAGCCAGACGACGATGAGCCCGAAGCTCCACAGGACATTGCGCGCCTGACGCCGAAAGAAGACGCGCCGCGAGGCGAGCGGATGGGCTTTGGGCTCGAAATGATAGAGCTGATCCACCCCTATCTGGTGGCATGGACAGGTGGTGACGTCAATCTCGGGGCGTGGCACATTAACGCGATGTCACGCACTTTGGCCGCACCGGAAGACCGCGTCATCCGCCGCCTCGCTTATGAGGGCGAGGCCGGGCAATGGGAGATGTTGCGCTGCGCGCCCCATGCGGCTCTGAAATCCCATGTCATCGACTATTCGGGTTACCGCGAGACGCAGGGGGCGGAAATCTGGCGGCGCGAGCTCCCCTGCAGTTTCGTGCCGCTGATCATCAATTTCGGCCCGGCCTTCCATTTCCGCGACGACCCGCAGAGCCCCGACACCCAGACGAGCTTCACCGCCGGCGTCTATACACGGCCGGTGATCGTCGGCTCGAAGGGTGCCGCCTTCTGCCTGCAGGTGAATTTCACCCCGCTCGGCGCCTGGCGCTTCTTCCGCCTGGCGCAATCGGAGCTCGAAAGCCGCACCGTGTCGCTCGACGACATATTGGGCGCGCAAGGCCGGCTCTTCGTCGCCGAGCTGCATGATGCGCCGGACTGGCCTGAGCGCTTCGCGTTGCTCGATGACTTTCTCGGCAAGCGCATTCTGGCGGCGCGCGAGCCCAATGCCAATGTGCGCGAAGTCTGGCAGGCGCTGTCGGCGAGCCACGGTGCCGCCTCGATCACGGCCCTGGCCGAGACCACCGGCGTCAGCCGCCGTCATCTCGCCAAGCTCTTCCGCGCCGAGATCGGTGCAACGCCGAAGACGATGGCGCGAATCCTGCGCTTCGAGCATGCGCGCAATCTCGCCCATCACGTGCCGCGCCTCGGCTGGGCCGATCTGGCTTACGAGGCGGGTTATGCCGACCAGGCCCATCTTGCCCGTGAATTCAAGGAATTGTCGGGCATGACGCCCCAGGAACTGCTGCGCCGCGACCGTGTCGAGACCGGTATTCTTGAGCAGTAAAATAGGCTCTAAACACTCCCTATCCCGCCCGAATCTCTTGATTCGATTCCGTTTGTTCAACAAGGAGCCGCCGTGACCCGTTTCCTGATCGAGGGGCGCCACCCGATCTCAGGCGCGATCGAGCCCAAGGGCAGCAAGAATGCCGCGCTGCCCATCATCGCCGCCACCCTTCTCACCGACGAGGCGGTCACCTTGACCCGCCTTCCCGACATCGCCGATGTGCGCGTGATGGCCAATCTGTTGCAGGAGATGGGTGCCACCGTCAGCCCGATCACCAACAACCGGGCCACCTTCCGGGCGGCGACGCTGCGCCATTCGGCGCCCGACCGCGCGCTGTCGCAAGCGATCCGCGCCTCCTTCCTTCTCGCCGGCCCCCTTCTCGCCCGCACCGGCAGCGCGACCTTGCCGCGTCCCGGTGGCGACCGCATCGGCCGGCGCCCGCTCGATGCGCATATTCTCGCCTTCCAGGAAATGGGGGTCGAGGTCGACATCACCTCCGACAGCTATTGCCTGACCGCGCCCAAGGGCCTCAAGCCCGCCGACATCTTCCTGGTCGAGATGAGCGTGATGGCGACCGAGAACATCGTCATGGCGGCGGTGCTCACCCCTGGCACGACCCATATCCACAATGCAGCGAGCGAGCCGCATATCCAGGATCTGTGCCAGTTGCTCATCGCCATGGGAGCGCGCATCGACGGCGTCGGCTCCAATGTGCTGACCATCGAGGGCGTCACGTCGCTCCATGGGGCGACGCACGAGATCGGACCGGATTATCTGGAAGTCGGCAGCTTCATCGGCCTTGCCGCCGCGACCGGCGGCGATCTCCTGATCCGCAACTGCCGCCCGCGCGAGCACCGCATGACGGCCATCGCCTATGGCCGGCTCGGCATCGAATGGGAAGTGCGCGGCGAGGACATCTATCTGCCGCGCCACCCGAAGCTCGAGATCCGCGAGGACATGCATGGCGCTCTGACCAAGATCGATGACGGCCCCTGGCCGGCCTTCCCGGCCGATCTCGTCTCGATCGCACTGGTCGTCGCCACCCAGGCTGCCGGCACCATCCTCATCCATGAAAAGATGTTCGAGAGCCGCCTGTTCTGGGTCGACAAGCTGATCTCCATGGGCGCCCGCATCATCCTGTGCGATCCGCACCGTGCCGTCGTCGTCGGCCGCTCGCCGCTTTTCGCCCAGCGCCTGTCGAGCCCCGACATCCGTGCCGGCATGGCGCTGGTCATCGCGGCACTCTGCGCCGAGGGCCAGAGCGAGATCCAGAATGTCGAGCAGATCGACCGCGGCTATGAGAGGCTCGACGAACGCTTGCGCGCTTTGGGCGCCAGGATTGAACGGGCGGATTGAGCCACGAACTCGGCAATCAGCCACTCTTCGAGGGCGCGCGCCGCCGGCGCCTGCTCGGTCTCGGGGGGCGCGATCAGATAATAGGGATAGGCCGCCGGCACCGAGAGGCGGAACGGCCTGACGAGACGCCGGCTGGCGAGATCATCGCGCACCGTCGCCAGATCGCCCATCGCCACGCCATAGCCGGTGCGCGCCGCTTCGAGGGAGAGATGCGCGCTGTCGAAATAGACGCCGCGCACCGACCCCGTCGCCGAGAGCCCCGCCGCGGCAAACCAGCGCGACCAGGCTTCGTCCGTATATTCATGCAGCAGCGTGTGGCCGAGGAGATCGTGAGGCTTCTTGAGCCCCGGCTTGCGCCGCTTCAGCGCCGGGCTGCAGACCGGGAAGAACTCGGCATGGCCGAGGCGCACCACGCGTTTGCCCGGATGTTCGGCGCTGCCATAGGCGATCGCCAGATCGGCGCGGTCCGCGATCTTGGGATGGCGCCAATATTCCGTCAGCACATGCACGGCGACATTGGAATGAAGTGAGAGAAACTCACCGAGCCGCGGCACCAGCCAGTTGGCGGCGAGCCCCGGCACACAGGAAAGCGTGATCTCGCCTTCGATCTCGCCGCTTTTGATGGCGCTCGCCGCGCGCGTCAGGCGCTCGAAGGAGTCGTGCACCGCCGCCAGGAGCTGCGCGCCCGCCGGTGTCAGGCCCATTGGCCGCTGACTGCGGTCGAAGAGCGGGCTTCCGAGCTGCTCCTCCAGGGCCCGGATCTGATGCGAGACGGCACCATGGGTCACCGCCAGCTCCTCCGCGGCGCGCACCAGATTGCGGTGGCGCGCCGCCGCCTCGAAGGCGCGCAGCGCATTGAGCGGCAGGCGGTTGCGCGAGATCGAGGGCGGCATGGGCTGGGCTCACTGTGAACTAAACTCACATTAGTGCAGAAGTTTTCTCGTTTTGCAATGCGGCACCCGGGTGAGACGATAGCTCCGTCAACGGATAAAAAATTGGAGGACGCGAGATGAGTGGTGCGAATGGCGCCGTGGCCTGGGGTGTGTCGGCGCAGACCGGCGAGTTGACCGATGTGCTCCTCGGCAAGCCCGATCATTTTCGCTGGGTGCCGCTCAATTCGATTTCGGCTGTCACCTTCGCCAATCAGGAGCAGATGGGCCATCGCTTCGATCAGCAGAAGGCCATGCACCAGCATCGCCTGATGGTCGATGCCTATGAGAAGGCGGGCGTGCGCTGCCATTTCGCCGAGGCCGATGAAGGCCTGCCCTCCAGCGTCTTCACCCGCGATTCGAGCTTCATGACGCCCTGGGGCGCGGTCATCACGTCGATCCAGACGCCGCCGCGCCGGCGCGATTATGCGGTCGCTTCCGAATTCTACCGCAAGGCCGGCATCCCGATCTGGAAATGGGTGACCGCCGGCCATTTCGAAGGCGGCGACTTCGTCATCCTGAAGCCCGGCGTGGCGCTGCTCGGCTGGTCGGGCGACCGCTCGACCAAGGAAGGCGCCGATCAGGTCGCAGGCTGGCTGCGCGAGAAATCCTGGGAAGTTCAGATCGTGCCGATCCCGCCGCAATTCGTGCATATGGATGCGGTGGTGGTGATGTTGGAGAAGGGCGTAGCGCTTGTCTGCGAGGATGCGCTGCCGCCCTACGGCCTCGACTACATCAAGAAGAAGCACGGCATCGAGGTCATCAAGGTCGCTTATGCCGATTGCGTGAAGCTCGGCGGCAATGTCGTGAGCCTCGGCAAGAAGCGTGTCCTGTCGATGAGCCACAATGTGAATGTGAACCGCCAGCTGAAGGAGGCCGGCTTCGAGGTCACCGCCGTCGATTATGAGATGTTCGCATTGGGCGGTGGCGGCGTGCATTGCTCTTGTCATGAGCTGCGCCGCAATCCCGACTGAACCTGCAATAATCAAATATAACTGGGGAGGATGGAATGACGAAAACTATCATGACGAACCGCCGCCAGATTCTGGCCGGCATGTCGGCCTTTGCCGCGGCGGGCCTGATGGGCGGCATCACGCCGGCCCGCGCCCAGGCGCCACGCAAGGGCGGCAAATTCAGATATGCCATTGTCGGGGCCTCGATCTCCGATGCCTTCGATCCCTCGACCTTCGCCGATATCGCACCTGGCATGATGAGCTGGCAGAGCCGCAGCAATCTGGTCGAGCTTGGCCCCGATCTCAAGCTCAGGCCTGAGCTCGCTGAAAGCTACGAAGGCACCGATCAGGCGCGCAAATGGATATTCAAACTGCGCAAGGGTGTCGAATTCCACAATGGCAAGACGCTAAGCCCAGAGGACATCATCTTCTCGCTCGGCCTTCATACGCGGCCTGACTCCAAATCCTCGATCAAGCCGACGCTCGACGGCATCGCCGACATGAAGGCGGACGGCAAGGACACGCTCATCATCACGCTGAAGGAGCCGAATGCCGACTTCCCCTTCGCGCTCGCCGATTACCACGCCCAGATCCTCCCTGCCGGCACGACCAACTTCAATGACGGCATCGGCACCGGCCCTTATGTCATGAAGACCTTCGATCCGGGTGTGCGCTGCACCGGCACCCGCTTCGCCAATTATTGGAAGGAAGGCCATGGCAATTTCGACGAGGTCGAATGCCTGGCGATTTCCGACAGCACCGCGCGCATGAATGCGCTTTCGACCGGCGATCTCGATGCGGTGATGTTCGTCGATCTCAAGACGCTGAGCCTCATCGAACGCAATCCCGCCGTCAAGGTCATCAAGGTGCAGAGCGGCGCCCATATGACCTTGCCGATGCATGCCACCGTGGCGCCCTTCGACAATAACGACGTGCGCCTCGCCCTCAAATTTGCGCTCGACCGCCAGGAGCTCGTCGACAAGCTGCTGCGCGGCAATGGCGTCGTCGGCAATGACCATCCGATCCCGCCCTCGAGCCCCTATTACGCCGCCGACCTGCCGCAGCGCGCCTATGATCCCGACAAGACACGCTTCCACCTGAAGAAGGCCGGGCTCGACAAGCTCACTGTCCAGCTCAGCGCCTCCAACGTCATCCTCGATATCGGTTCCGACACAGCGTCCCTCTATCGCGAAAGCGCCGCCAAGGCCGGCATCGACATCGAAACCGTGCAGGAGCCGGCCGACAGCTATTGGTCGAATGTCTGGCAGAAGAAGCCTTTCTGCGCGAGCTACTTTGGCGCCAGGCCGACGCCCGACGGCATCTTCTCGCTGGCCTATGGCACCAAGGCGCCGTGGAATGAAAGCTTCTGGTCCAATGCCCGTTTCGACGAGCTGATGAAGCAGGGCCGTGCCGAGCTCGACGAGGCCAAGCGCAAGGCGATCTATGGCGAGATGCAACGCATCCTCAACGAGGAAGGTTCGACCATCGTCCCGCTCTTCCCGGCGGTGATCGATGCCACCTCCGACAAGATCGCCACCGGCACGGTTGCCGGCAATCTCAACATGGATGGTGGCCGCGCCGCCGACCGCTGGTGGTTCGCCTAACCAAGTCTTCTTTCGCCATCGGCACGCGCTGATCTTCCGCGTCCCCTCACGATCCTTGCCGTCGTCATGCGTCGAGATGCTTGACGACGGCCGGCAAGGCGGTTAGCTTTCCCTAGTTGCCGGAACGATCCGGCAAAACGAGCGCAGCCAATGCGACGAGCCAATAGGGAGACGCCAGCATGCGAATTCAGCTGCCCACCGCCGGAGCTGTTGTCCTAGCTTTCCTGCTATCCAATATCGTTCCCGCGACTATCCCCCGCGCGGCCGCGGAAGAGGCGGCCCCGGGCTTTCAGGCCGTGGCGGACATGAACCTGCCGGCCGGCGGCACGCTGCGTGTCTATCTTGATTACGATACCGTCGCCGCCGCGGGCCTCGATCCGCGCGTCGCCACGACGGCGCGGTCATGGACGCTCATGGGCCTGTCCTATGAAACGCTGGTGAAGGTCGACGAGAAATTCGGCTTCGTCCCCGGCCTCGCCAAGTCCTGGAAGATCGTCAGCCCGACCGAATATGTGTTCGACCTTCGCGAGGATGCGGTCTTCTCCAATGGCCGGCCGATGACCGCGGAAGACGTCAAAGGCAGCATCGAGATGCTCCAGGAAAGCAAATCCTCCTGGGCGCTGCAGCTCGGCCCGATCGCCTCGGTCGACATCACCGGTCCGCATCAGGTGACGATCCGTCTTAGCGCCCCCTACACCGCCCTCCTCGGCGCGCTCGCCAATACGCCGGCGGCCATCCTGCCGGTGAAGGAAGCGCGCGCCGGCACCATCGATCTCAGCAAACAAATGGTGGGCACCGGACCCTATGTCGCGACAGCCCATGTCCAGGACGAATCCTGGACCTTCACCAAGAATCCGCATCATCCCGACGCGGCGAAGATCGGCGTCGACACCATCGACATCGAGATCGTGGCCGATGAAGCCAACCGCTTGGCGGCGATCCGCGACGGCAGCGCGCACTACGCCTTCTTCAACAACGCCGACGCGCTGGATCTTCTCGCCGGCTCGCCCCAGGCGCGCGTCGTCAAGCAGCAGAATACCGATTTCTACTATCTGATCCTCAACTCGAAGAACCCGACCTCGCCCTTGCACGACGAGCGCGTGCGGCTTGCCGTCAACGCCGCGATCGACCGGGCCCAGCTCTCCGATCTGGCGCTCGCCGGATTGGGCCTCACGACGGGTGTGACGCCGGTCACCTTGCCGGGCGCCTGCGATCCCGCCAAGCTGCCCTCGGCGACGCTGAGCGATGCAGAGATCAGCAAGCTCCTTGCCGATGCCGGGGCGACGAACATCAAGCTCAGCCTGACGACCTGGAACGAGGAAAGCGCGCCGGCGCAGATCGCGCAGATCATCCAGCAGCAGCTGCAGCGTTTCGGCATCACGATCGAGATCAAGGTCGTCGACGATCCGGCCTATGTCGCTGAATTCTACGGCTCGGACCAGCCCGCAACGGCCGATATCGGCATCAGCTGGTATGCCGGATATGGCGATGCCGCCATGGTCTCGCGCTGGTGGAACACCGAGCAGGCCACCTTCACCGCCCGCTACATGACCGGATCGCCCGAGCTCAATGCGCTGGTCGTCAAGGCCAGCCAGGAGCCGCAAGGAGCATCGCGCGATCAGGTGCTGACGGAGCTCTGCGCCGCGGTCGACAAGGGGGCCGAGCAGATTCCGCTGATGACCCGCCCGGGCGTCATCGCCTATCGTACCGACAAGGTAAGTCCGACCATCAACACGAATGAAGGCTACGGCAATCTGTTGCGCTACATCACCGATTTCCGGCTGACGGGAACGAAATAACGATGCGCATCCTGCGCTGGCTTCCGGGACGCCTTTTCAGCGCGGTCATCGTCCTCCTGGGCGCCTCCCTCCTCATCTTCGCGGCGGGACGGAGCCTCCCCGGAGACTATGCCAACACCGTGCTCGGGCCGCTGTCCAGTGAGGAGGCGCGGGTCGAGCTGCGCGAAAGCTTCGGCTTCGACCGCAGCCTGCCCGAGCAATATGTCCTCTGGCTGCGCAACGCGCTCGAGGGTGATTTCGGCCTGTCTCTGGCAAGCCAGCGTCCGGTCCGGGAGGAAATCGCCTCGCGTCTTCCGATCACTGCCCTTCTCGCCGCGATGGGCATGGTGCTCACCATCGCCATCGGCGTGCCGCTCGGCGTCTATGCCGGCTGCCATGTTGCCGATGGGCGACGCAGTGCCGCGACCCGCATCGTCAGCACAATCGGCATCAGCCTGCCGGAATTCGTCGTCGGCTCGGTCGTGGTGTTCCTGTTTTCCCACTTCGATTTCGGCCTCACCGTCGGGACCTTCGTGTCGCCGGCGGAGGATTTCGGCGCCGGCATCGTCTCGTTGCTCCTGCCCGCGCTGGTGATGGCGATCCCCTGCATCGCCGCCACCGCGCGGGCGACCCGCAATGCCGTGATCGACGTCCTGGTCGAACCCCATATCGCGGCCGCCATCGCGCGCGGCGAAACGCCGGGCTTCATCATCCGGCATCATGTGCTGCGCAACGCGCTCATTCCGGTCCTCACTCTCACCGCGATCATCATGGCCTATCTCCTCGGCGGCGCCATCATCGTCGAACGGGTCTTCAACGTTCCCGGCCTCGGCTCCTATCTCGTGCTGGCACTCGGGCGGCGCGACTACCCGGTCATCCAGGCCGTCGTGCTTCTGACGACCGCCATCTTCGTTCTGATGAGCCTTCTCGTCGATATCCTCACCGGCATCATCGATCCCCGGGTTGCCGTCACCAAAGCGGGGCCTGGGGCATGACGGCCCTCACCCCCATGGCGCGACGGCGCGGCCCCGTGGCGCGGGCCTGGGCCTATGTCGCCTCCTTCGACGGCTTCACCAGAGCCGCGATATACGTCCTCGCCGCCCTTATCATCGCAGCCCTTCTCGGCAGCTGGTTCGGGCTCGGCGGCAGTCCGACCGACATCGTCGGCCGGCGCCTGCAGCCGCCCTCGCTGGCCTTTCCGGTCGGCACCGACAATCTCGGGCGGTCGGTGCTGCCGCGGCTTCTCGCCGGCGTCACCACCACTCTCCTCCTCTCGGCGGCCGCCGTCGTGCTGGCGGCGCTCATCGCGACGATCAGCGGAATCATGGCCGGCTATTACGGCGGCCGGATCGGCGGAACGATCATGCGGATCGGCGACATCCTCTGCGCCTTCCCGGCCATCGTGCTCGCCATCCTGGTCGCCGCCGTCGTCGGTCCCGGCTCCATCGCCGCACTCGCCAGCATCGTTCTCGTCACCGTGCCGCTGATGACCCGCATGGTCGGCCAAGCCGCCCGCCAGGTGGCGCAGCGCGAGTTCATCACCTCGGCCATCATCAGCGGTGTCGGCACCCGCACGCTCATGATCCGACACATCCTGCCGAATGTGGCGGGGACGATCGCGATCCAGGGGACTTATGCGCTCTCCGTCGCGATCCTCGTCGAAGGCGGGCTGTCCTTCCTCGGCTATGGCGTCCAGGTGCCCCACGCCTCTCTCGGGCTCCTGGTGCAGGAAGGCGCGGTCTACATGGTGAAGGCGCCATGGCTGATCCTGGCGCCCGGCGCCATCCTGGTGATCGCGATCCTCGCCATCAACCTCATCGGCGACAGCCTGCGCGATCGCTTCGACCCGCGCGAAGCGAGGTCGCTGACATGAGCCCGATCATCGACATCGAGAATGTGACCATCGAATATCCGGGCAACGGCGCCCGCGTCCTGGCGCTCGATGGCGCAACTCTGCGCGTCGATGCGGGGGAGACCGTCGGTCTCGTCGGTGAATCGGGATCCGGTAAGACGACTCTCGGTCTTCTCGCCGGACGCCTCTTGCCGCGCAGCGCGAGGGTGACCGGCGGACAGCTTCGCATCGACGGACAGGATGTGCTGGCGCTCGATGATCAGCGCCTGCGCGCGCTGCGCCGTGAATGCCTCGGCTACATCCCGCAGGATCCGGTCGCCGCCCTCGATCCGACCATGCGGATCGGCCGCCAGCTCGAGCTCGTCCTGCACGGCCTGCCCAGCGACACCGCCAGCCTTCGGCACCATCTCGACAGCGTCCAGATCAGCGAGCCCGACCGCGTGCTGCGCCTGTTTCCGCATGAGATCTCGGGCGGCATGGCGCAGCGCGTCATGATCGCCATGGCCATGGCGCGAACGCCACGTCTGCTGGTGGCCGATGAGCCGACCGCCTCCCTCGACAGCCATGTCCGCACCGAAGTGACGAAGCTGATCTTCAACCTCGCCGCCAAAGCCGGCGCGACCGTGCTCTGGCTCAGCCACGATCTGCGCTCGGTCAGCCGCTGGTGTGAGCGGGTCGTCGTCATGTATGGCGGCAAGGTGATGGAGGATGGCCCGGCCGCGCAGGTTCTGCGCCATCCGACGCATCCCTACACGATCGCGCTGGCGGCATCGGACCCGGCCCGGGCGGAGCCCGGTCAGCGTATCGGCACAAGGCCCTTCGATCCCGCCGCATCAGGCACCGAAATGCCCTCCGCCAAATTGGCCGTGGGAGGCGGGAGATGAACGAGCCGGTTCTGGCGCTCGACGACGTTACCACCGCCTTCACCAGCGGCTGGGGCCCTCATCATTCGGTCATCGCCGCGATGCGTAATGTGACATTCGCGGTGCATGCCGGTGAAACCTTGGGACTGGTCGGCGAATCCGGCTCAGGCAAAAGCACGACCGCCAGCGTCGCGCTTGGTCTGCGCAGCCCGACATCGGGCCATGTGCGCTTTCTCGGCAAGCCTTTCGGCGATCGCAAAGACCGGATCGGACTTCTCCAGGCCGTGCCGCAGAATCCGCTCTGGTCGCTCAATCCCAGGCTCAGGGTCGGGCTGTCGATCGCCGAGCCGCTCGCGGCACTCGACCGCTCATCCCTGGCGAGCCATCAGGCGGCGGTTGAAGCGATGCTCGACAAGGTCCGGCTCGACCGCGCTCTCGCGCAGCGTTTCCCGCATGAGCTCTCCGGTGGCCAGCGCCAGCGCGTCACCATCGCCAGGGCCCTGATCACCAAACCGCGCTTCCTCGTCTTCGACGAGGCCGTCAGCGCCCTCGATGTCTCCGTCCAGGCGCAGATCCTCAATCTCATCACCGATCTGCAGGTCGAGCACGGCTTCGCCGCGCTGTTCATCTCGCATGATCTCGCGGCGGTCCGCTACATCGCGCACCGCATCGCCGTCATGCGCAGGGGCCAGATCGTCGAGCTGGCGGAGACATCGCGCTTCTATGCGCGGCCGCAACATGAATATTCCCGTCAACTTCTGGAGGCATTGTGACCACCAACAGCGACCATCGTCTCTGCGGCGTCCCCAGCTGGGGCGAACGCCGCGGCAATAACGAGATAAAACCCGTTCCGCGCACCGGCGGCCATAAGGATCTTGTCGCATACGACTTTCCCGGCATCGCGGTCGGGGTCGCCGACTATGCCGAAGGCCCGACAGGCGCGACCGTCATCCACATCCCGGCCGGCGCCCGGCTTGCCATCGATGCCCGCGGCGGTGCCATCGGCATGAGCAACGGCTTCGAATATTTCGCCCATGCCATCTGCCTGACCGGCGGATCGGTCTATGGCCTCTCCGCCGGCGCCGGCGTCGCCCACGAGCTGCATGCGCAGCACGGCAATCGCGGCTCGGTCGATGATCTCAAGCTCGTCTCGACCGCGGTGATCTACGACTTCTCGGCACGCGACAATGCGATTGTCCCGGATGCGGCGCTGGGCCAAGCGGCGATACGCGCCGCCGCCCATGGTTCTGTCCCGGTCGGTCGCGTCGGCGCCGGGGCGAGCGCCAGCGCCGGCAAGATCGACCATGCCCGGACCGAATTCACCGGCCAGGGCGCCGCTTTCGGTAAAGCGGGTGAGGCACGCGTGCTGGTGGTCACGGTGGTCAATCCGGTCGGTGTCATCGTCGATCGCGACGGCTCGGTGGTCCGCGGCAATTATGATGCCGTCAGCGGCCGGCGGCGCCCATTGGCGAACGACTGCCTGGAGATGCTGGAGCAATCGCAGCCGGCGCGGGCGGCGCGCGGCAACACGACCGTCACCGCCGTCGTGACCAATGTGCGTCTCGCCGACAAGGAGCTCATCCATTTCGGACGCCAGGTGCATTCCTCGATGAACCGCGCCATCCAGCCGTTCCACACGGCGCTCGACGGCGACACCTTGTTCGCGCTGACGACCGATGAGGTCGAGCTCGCACCGCCGCCCGATCGCGACAATGGCCTGATGAACTCCATCGCGCTCGGCAGCTTCGCCTCCGAGCTCGCCTGGGATGCGGTGCTGAGGGCCGCGAGATGAACAAGGGATCGACCATGCCGCTTTACGACGACAGCCTGCCCCATCGTCTGACACCGCCGCCCTTCTGGGAGAAGCGCCCCGGCAACCGGGATGTGGATCTCGTGCCGACGCATGGCGAAGGCCGGAGCAAAGTGGCCTTCGACTTCCCCGGCATTGCCGTCGGCACCGCCGAATATGTCGAAGGACCGACCGGCGCCACGGTGATCTCCATCCCCGCCGGCGCCCGCACCGCCGTCGATGCCCGCGGCGGCGCCATCGGCATCATCGGCCGCTATGAGGATCTCAACCACGCCATCTGCTTTGCCGGCGGATCGTCCTATGGCCTCGCGGCCGCGACCGGCGTCAGCGAGGAGATGCTGGCGCAGCAAGGCAACCGCGTGAGCTGGCAGGACCTGCGCTCGACATCGGGCGCGGTGATCTATGACCTCGCCGCCCGCGACACCGGCATCGTGCCTGACGCGGCGCTCGGCCGGGCGGCCTACCGGGCGGCGCGCAGCGACTGGATTCCTGTCGGCCGTGTCGGCGCCGGCATCAGCGCCTCAGCCGGCAAGATCGACTTGGCGCGCTGCGAATTTACGGGCCAAGGCGCCGCTTTCGCCAAGCTCGGTCCTATCCGCATCCTCATCGTCACCATCGTCAATCCTGTCGGCGTCGTCGTCGGCCGCGACGGCACCGTGCTGCGCGGCAATTACGACCGCGCGACAGGCGAGCGCCGCCTGCCGGTCGTCGACTATGAGCGTGCGCTGCGCGAAGGAACGACGCCGACCACCGCCGCCGGCAACACGACGGTCACCGCGGTGGTGACCAATGTGCGCCTCGACGACAAGGAGCTGCGGCTGTTCGGCCGCCAGGTGCATTCCTCCATGCATCGGGCGATCCAACCCTTCCACACCAACCATGACGGCGACACGTTGTTCGCCTTGACGACCGACGAGGTCGAGCTGCCGCCGGCGGGCAGCACACGTCTCGGCGAGCATGCGATCAACTCCATCGCGCTCGCATCGGTCGCCTCGGAGCTTGCCTGGGACGCCGTCTTGGCGAGCGCCCGATGACGGTCCATCGTTACGAGACGGATGAGCTGGACCCGTTCCGCCGGGGCGAGGCCATCGGACACGCTTTCGCCGGTGAGATCATCGCGAATATCGAAGGATATCGGGAGCTGTTCCGCGCCGTCCGCGTCGACGAAGCCGGCTTGCCGGCACTCGGTGAAACGGCACTCGCCCATATCGATCGCTGGGCGCCCGATCTCGGCGCCGAGCTGCATGGATCTGCCAAGGGCGCCGGCATCCCGCTCTGGCAGATCGGCATGCTGAATGCCCGCACCGAAATCCTCGCGACCGTCAAGGCGATCGGCGAAGGCGAATGCTCGACCTCGGTGATCCTTCCCGAGGACGGCCCTCCCCGCACCATCCAGACCTGGGACTGGCATGATGTCTCGAACGAGAACACGCTGGTGGTGCGCTATCCGACACGTGATGGCCGGACGGTGCGCTACTTCACCGAGTTCGGCATCCTCGGCAAGATCGGGCTCAACGACGCCGGCATCGGGGTGCATTTCAACATTCTCAATCATGCCAGCGACGGTGAGGGGATCGGTGTCCCCGTCCATGCCGTGGCCCGCGCGGTTCTCGACGGCGCGAGCACTCTCGCCGAGGCCGTGGCGATCGCGCAATCGGCGGACGTCTCCGCCTCGACCGTCCTCACCATCGTCTCCTATGCCGACGGCAAGGCGGATGCCGCCCAGGTGGAATTGAGCTCCGGCGGCCATGCGACGCTCCAGGCGCCGGAAGACGGCTTTCTGCTTCACACCAACCACTTCCTCGACCGGCGGCTGGCGGCGGGCGAGCTTTCGCCCACGGAGTCGAGCACCTTTCCCAGGCTCGAGCATCTCCAGGCCCGGCGCGCGCTGCTGGCCGCCATCGATCCGGTGGATCGGGTGGCGGGCCTTCTCGTGCATCAGGCCGATGGTGCGCCGATCTGCTGCCATCCCGACCCCGCACTCTCCTTCGAGAATCGCTGGCAGTCGCTGATCACGATCGCGCTCGATCTCGAACGGTCGCGGCTCGAATTTCACGAAGGCGGCCCCTGTACGGTGAGGCGCGAATCCTGGCAGGTGTTCTGAAGGAGGAACAAACGGAATGACCCGGAAGCCGGCCCCGCCCGCGGGCGCGGTCACCATCATCGATGTGGCGCAGGCGGCCGGCGTCGCGAAGACGACGGCATCCGATGCGCTGCGCGGGCATGGGCGGGTATCGCCGGCAACGCGTGAGGCGGTAGTGGCCGCCGCGGCGCGCCTCGGCTTCTCGATCAACCGCTCGGCGCGCTCGCTGCGTACCGCGACGACCGGCGCCATCGGCCTCTATATCCCGCAGGTGCTCGCCCATACCGAACATTATATGTCCTTCATCTATGGCGTCGTGAACGAGGCGGCGGCCTTCGACTACGACGTCACCCTGATCGTCGCGTCGGGCCATGCGAAACACGGCTATGCGCCGCATGTCGATGGCATCGTCCTCATCGACCCCGTGGCCGAGGATCCCATGATCCAGAGGCTGCTCGATACCGGCCTGCCGATCGTCTCCTCCGAAAGGCTGCTGGGCCCCCGCCAGACGACCGGCGTCGTGTGGTCGAACCACGCGCATTATTTCACGCTGCTGCTCGAGCATCTCGCCGAGCGCGGCGCCCGTCATCCGGCGCTCATCGCCTCGACCACCCATTCCGAATGGTCCTTCGCCGTCCAGCAGGCCTATGCCGACTGGTGCCGCGCGGCGGATGTCGCGCCGCATCAGGCGCTCGCCCCCTTCGCGGCGCCGCCGCCGCGCCTGCAGGAAATCGCCCGCGCGATGGTGACGGACGCCCCCGAGATCGATGCCTTCATCGGCGCGGGCGACGGCGTCGCCGCCGCGGTGGCGCAGGCGCTCGCCTCGGACGGCGTGCGCATCGGCAGCCGGATGCTCATCGCCTCGGGCGTCGACAGCAGCGCCACGCTCGCCGCCCAGCCCCCGATCACCGCGATCAACACACAAGGTGGCGAAGGTGGCCAGCTCTGCGCCCGCCTGCTGTTCGACCTGCTGCAGGGCCGCGCCGAACCCGGCGTGGAGCTCGAATTGCCGCTTGAGATCTATTATCGTGCCTCGACGGCCGGGAATGCAGGTCACATTTCTTCAAGACCGGGCCGCAAACGAGGTTCATGATCGTCTCACACCAAGAGGAGATTGATCATGGACAAGATGCCCACCACCGACACGCCGATCGTCTATGCCGGGGTCTGTTGCTATCGCGACGCGCCCAAAATGCTCGACTGGCTCGAACGTGCTTTCGGCTTCAAGAAACACGTCGTCTATACGGGCGATGACGGCAAGATCGTGCATGCCGAGATGGCTTTCGGTTCCTCGATCCTCATGATGTCGAGCCAGCGCGACGATGGCGTGCTGGGCAAGTTGGTGCGCCCGCCGAGCGAGCTCGGCGCCAACAGCCAGGCCATCTATATCGCTGTGCCGGATGCCGACGCCGTCCACGCCACCGCCAAAGCGGCCGGCGCCGAGATCGTCATGGGCCTCGCCGACCAACCCTATGGCAGCCGCGATTTCATCTGCAAGGATCCGGAAGGCCACATCTGGTGCTTCGGCACCTACGCGCCGCGCGCTTAAGTCTGGTTCCAGCGGCGCAACATCGGCTCGCTCATGTCGTGCTCGTAGCCCAGAACCGACACGCTTGCGGTGTCGAGCACGAACAACGCGCCGTCCGCGGGAGCAAGGCCGAGCCAGCGGGCGGTGAGCGTGCGCAGGAAATGCGCCGACGAAAATACCAGCACATTGCCGCCCGCCACGCGCAAAGCCGCCACAACCCGGTCGGCACGGGCGCCCGCATCGGCGACACTCTCGCCCTTCGGACAACCATCGCGGAACAAGCTCCAGCCGGGCCGTTCGAGCAGGATCTCCTTCGTCTTCAGCCCTTCATAGGCGCCATAATCCCATTCGGCGAGATCGGGCTTCACCTCGGCAATGAAGCCCGCCAGCTCGGCCGTGCGGCGCGCCCGCAGCGACGGGCTCGACCAGACGGCCGTGAAGCTCTTGTCGCGCAGCCTGTCGCCCAGCCGGCGTGCGGCCTCCTCGCCTTTGGCCGTCAGCGGAATGTCGCTACGCCCGGTATGTTTTCCGCTGGCGCTCCATTCCGTCTCGCCATGCCGCACCAGGATGATTTCGGGAAAAGCGCTGGCCATTCTACTCTGTGATCCGCCACGGCGGGTTCTTCCTGTTCTCGCCAGCCAGATACAAACACAGCCAGTTGCCGGCGGGATCCTTGAGCCAGGCTTCGCGCCACAGCCAGCGCTGGTCCTCAGGCTCGTTCTCGAACACGATGCCCTCGGTTTGCAGCGCCTTCACACGCGCATCGAGATCGGCGCATTCGAAATAGACATAGATGCCCTCCTCGCCCAATGCGGCATCGGTTTTGTGCAGCGACATCGTCGCCTCGCCATCCGGCAATTCGAAACGCGCATAGATCTGCGTCTCGACGATCAGCGTCAGGCCGAGTCTCCGATAAAAGGCGATCGATGCCTTGATGTCTCTGGCCGGTACGCTGATCTGATTGAGGTTCAAATTGCCATCCCCGCTTTCAAGCCTTCATAGACCGCTTCCTCGGCGGTGCGCGCCGACAGACAGTCGCCCACCAGATAATGCTCGAAGCTTTGCGCCGCTTCGGTAAGCGTATCTTCCGGCGCGTTCGGACAGGCGAGCACGATCGTGTCGACATCTTCCAGCACCACCGGCTCCTGCGCCGTCGTATGGACGAAATAGGCGGTCGTCGCATCGGCGCCGTAGAGCCGCATCATCGGCAGGATCTTCACGCCGGCCCGATGCAGCCGCGCCAGATGCGCGTCACGCGTGTAGTTCTGGATCGCCATGCCGGCACTGAGCCCGTTGACGGCGAGGCGCACATCGACGCCTTCACCGGCGAGCTTCTCGGCGATGCCGAGGCCGATCCAGTCGGCGAGCCAGTCATAGATGACGACGCGGGCGCCGGTTTTGGCGCCCTTCAGCACCTCCACCGCATGCAGGACATGGGCATCCTCGCCGATCTCGGCCGGCGGCCGCTGCAGCACCGAACCCGACGCGAGCACCACCGCATCGGGCGCTTCGCTCTTGAGAAAGTCCGGCGTCACCGCCTTGCCTTTGACGATGCGCGCGCCGGCAAGCTCCGCCTCGCGGGTGAGATTGGTGATAATGCCGCCGAATTCGGCGCGCGCCGGCAGAAGCTGGGCGAAACGTGCCTGGCCGCCGAGCTGCGTCTCTTTTTCATAAAGCGTCACCTCATGGCCGCGCTCCGCCGCCACCGCCGCCGCCTTCAAGCCGCCGGGTCCGCCGCCCACCACCATCACACGTTTGCGCTGCCCCGTCTTGGGTTTTGCGCCATAGGCAAGCTCACGCCCGGTCTCCGGATGCTGGATGCAGGAGATCGACAGCCCCAGCTGGAAATGCCCGATGCAGGCCTGGTTGCAGGCGATGCAGGCGCGGATATCGTCGGTGGCGCCGGCCTTGGCCTTGTTGGCCATGCCCGGATCGCAGATCATCGCCCGCGTCATGCCGCACATATCGGCGGCCCCTTCGGCGATCACCTTTTCCGCCTCATGCGGCTGGTTGATGCGGCCCGCCACGAAGACCGGCTTGCCGATCGCCTGCTTGAGCTTGCGCGCATAGGGCGCCACATAGGCATTCTCGATCAGCATCGGCGGCACGATGTGAATGGCCCCACCTTGTGAGGCCGACGTGCCGGCGATGACGTTGAAATAATCGAGATCGTCCTTCAGCAGCCGGCAGGCGGCGAGCGTCTCGTCCTCCTGCAGTCCGTCGACATCGAGCTCCTCGCCCGACAGCCGCATGCCGATGATGAAGTCGTCATGCACCAGCGCGCGGGCGCGCTGCGCCGCTTCTTTCACGAACCGGATGCGATTTTCGAGGGAACCGCCGAAACGGTCCTCGCGCCGGTTGACGCGTGGATTGAGAAACTGCGCCGGCAGATAGCCATGGCTGCCGACGATCTCGACGCCATCGGCGCCCGCTTCCGCCATGCGCCGCGCCACCTGGCCGTAACCTTCGATGATTTCCTCGACGAGGGCGAGCGACATTGGCCGGGGCGCAGTACGGAAACGCTCGGACGGCGAGAAGGACGGCGCGAAGGCGGCCTGCGCCACGCCTTCCGGCCGGCCCAGCAATTCGCGTCCCGGATGGAACAGCTGGACAAAGACCTTGGTGCCTTCCTTGTGGATGGCATCGATCATCTTGGCGAAGGGCCCGATGCAGCTGTCCTCGGTGCCCATCAGCAGATCATCGGTGTAGCGCGCCGTTTCATGCACCCCCACGACCTGCACCACGATGAGCCCGGCTCCGCCCCGGGCGCGTGCCAGGTGATAGGCGGTGAGCGCCTCCGACGGCAGGTAGTTCTCCGGCAGATAAGTATCGTGACCGGTCGAGAAGATCCGGTTGCGGAACTCGGTTTTTTTGACCTGGAAGGGGGTGAAGAGATGCGGGAAGAGCCTGGACATGGCCAAGGCTAACGCAGAACCCCACTCATACGGAAGAGCCTGCGACCAACCGTCTATGCTCGCTCGAGCAGGATGACCTCGTCGCCCATGAAGATCGTGCGCTGATATTCGCGGAACCCGCTCTTTTCGGCGATCCTGAGTGATGGTCTGTTGGCGGGATCGATGATGCAGACGCTGCGGCCTTTACCGGCCTGGTCGAGCCAGTGGAGCGCCGCCGCCACCGCTTCCGATGCATAACCCTTACCGTGGAAGTCCGGTCCCAGCACCCAGCCGGCTTCGGGAAAGCCGCGGATCGGCGGCTCGATCATGCGGTGGAAATCGCCGAAGCCGACATCGCCGACGAAACGCCCCGACGCCTTCTCCTCGACCGCCCAATAGCCGAAGCCCACCAGCGGCCACAGGCCGCGATAACGCAGGATGCGCGTCCAGCATTCATCGGGCCGCATCGGCTTGCCGCCGATATAATGAGTGACCGCATCCAGCGACCACATCGCCATGACGTCGGGAAAATCGGCGACTTCATGCGCCCGCAGCCGGAGCCGCGGCGTCTCCAGGACCGGAACTTCCATGGCTTGACCTATCTGCTGCGCCCGTCGAATTTCTTGATCGCAACCTGATCGGGCGCGAAGCCGTCGACGCAGCGCATATTGATCGCCGCCATGGCCACGCCATTGGGCGCCTTTGCTTCGCCGTAGGGACCTACACCGCAGGTCGGGCAGAAATGATGGCGGATGCGGTGCGTGTTGAAGGTGTAGGTGGCGAGATCCTTCTCGGACGTCTTCAAGGTGAACTTGTCGCGCGGTACGAAAGCGAGAAGATGCCCGCGCTTGGAGCAGAGCGAGCAGTTGCAGTCGATCACCTCGCCGACCGGGGCCTCGCTGTCGAATTCATAGGCGATGCGCCCGCAATGACATCCGCCGCTATAATGCATGGCTTTCTCCCTCTCTTTGACCTTTTCATCTACCCGCGCATGCCCACATCATCAAGGCCGTCCGGCAGGATGCCGCCGGGTACCGCCTCGTTGAAGCAGCCGAGCTGGCTCTTGAAGGTCTCGATCAGCCAGGACGCCGCCGGCCCCGGCTGCCGGTCGGTGCGATGCATGGCGTAGAACGGCCCCTGCACCTGTCCGAAAGGTTCGAGATCGAGCTCGACCAGCAGGCCTTTTTTCAGGTCCTCGGCGATGATCCAGCCCGGCAGGCCGCCCCAGCCGAGACCGGCGCGGATCATCAGATGTTTCGTATGCATGTCGCTGAGCCGCCAGGTGCGGAAGGCGAAGACGCTGAAGTCCCGACCGCGCGTGCGCTGCGACGGATCGGTGACGACGAGCTGCGTATGCTCGCGCAACTGCTCGAGCGTCACCGGCCCTGTGAGCCGCGCCAGCGGGTGCTGCGGCGCCGCCACCGGCACCATGGTGACGAGCCCGATTTCGATCAACCGCACATCCGCCTCGCCCGGAACGCCGCCCACCCCGATATCCGCCTCCCCTTTCATCACCTGATCGACGATCGAACCGAGAGATCCGATGGTGAGACGCAAGTCCACGGTCGGAAACCGCACCGCGAAGTCCTTCAGTGTACGGATGAATACCGGCGCCGGCAGCACCGGGTCGATGGCGATCGCAACTTCGGCTTCGAGGCCCTGATGATGCCCTTCGACGCGGGCGCGCAGATGCTGCAGCACACCGGTCATCCGGCGGGCGTCCTCAAGGACCGCCTTGCCCATCTCGGTGAGTTGCGGCTCGCGCGTGCCCTCGCGCTCGAAGAGTTTTACCCCGAGCTGCGCCTCGAGATTGGCGATGCCATAGCTGATGACCGACTGGGCCCGGTTGAGCTTCCGTCCGGCCCCCGAAAAGCTCCCGGTTTCCGCCACCGCGAGCAGGATCTGAAGCTGGTCCAGGGTTGGATTGGGCTGCATATATCTAAATACCAGATGGATTACATATAAATTATGCCAGTTTTATAGATGGATGGCCAGGCACATATTCATCGCGTCAGTTCAACCTCTTCAACGCGAAAGCCCAAACCCATGTCCATCCTCCTCGTCACCTCGAGCCCCCGTGGCAGCGCCTCGCATTCGACCCGCATCGCCACCGATCTCGCCCACAAACTGCAGGACGCCGATCCGTCGGCCTCGCTGGTGGTGCGCGACCTCGCCGCCAACCCGCTGCCCCATATCGATTCGGACTATGCCGCCGGCATCTATACGCCGGCCGACAAGCGCAACGCCCGCCAGGCCGAGCTGGTGAGCGCCTCCGACACCGCGGTCGATGAGCTCTTCGCCGCCGACACCATCATTCTCGCCACCGGCTTCATCAATTTCGGCATCTCCTCGACGCTGAAATCCTGGATCGACCATGTCGCCCGCGCCGGCCGTACCTTCTCCTACGACAAGGATGGTCCCAAGGGCCATCTCACCGGCAAGAAGGTCTATATCGTGCTGGCTTCGGGCGGCGTCTATTCGGACGGTCCGGCGGCGGGCATGGATCATGCCATCCCCTATCTGCGCACCGCGCTCGCTTTCATCGGCCTGACCGATGTCGAGATCATCCGCGTGGAAGGTGTAGGCATGGGCCCGGAGGCCACTGACAGCGCGTTGAAGAAGGCGACGGCCCGGGTCACTTCACTGGTCTCGGCGGTGAGAAGTCCCCATCTCGCCACCGCCGTCGCCGCCTGATTTTCCGGGAGCAACCACCGCGAGCCGTTCCGGCAACTGCCGGAGCGGCTTTCTCTATTCTCCGATCAGATGCAGCAATACCCGGCGTCGATGCGGCGCATCGCGGTGCTCGAACAGATAGATGCCCTGCCATGTCCCGAGCATCAGCTCACCGCGCGCGATCGGAATCGTCAGCGACACTTGTGTCAGCGCGGTCCTGATATGGGCTGGCATGTCGTCGGGTCCTTCGCTGCGATGGACCATCCAGCTCGCCCCTTCCGGCACCAGCCGACGGAAGAACTCGTTCAGATCGCGCCGCACATCGGGATCGGCATTTTCCTGGATCAGCAGCGAGGCTGATGTATGCTGCACGAAGAGCGTGAGCTGGCCGGTCTCCATGCCGCTCGCCTCGACGAAGCGGCGCGCTTCGCCGGTGATCTCGGTAAAACCCTGACCTCGGGTAGAGATCGCCAATTCGTTCTGGAGCTGACGCATCTGGGAAACCATTGCTGCTGCGCTGAGTTTACATCAGGTGGATGAAGCAAAGGAGAACTGAATGGCCGTTGACCGTCTGAAATACAAGGATTGGATCGTCGCCACCGATGGCGGGCGCGCGTTGATTTTGCGCAATGACGGAACGACCTTGCAACCCAGGCTGACAGTGCTGCGCAAGCACGACCAGAATGTGCCGCCGACACGCGATCTCGGCACCGACAAGCCGGGCCGCACCCATTCGGGCATCGGACCCGGCCGCTCCTCGATCGAGCCGACCGACCTGCATCAGCAGGCCGAAGACCGCCTGATGAAGGAAGTCGCCGACGGCCTGGCGGAAGATTTGCGCGAGGGAAAATTCTCGACCTTGATCGTTGCGGCAGCGCCCACTTCTTTGGGCACGCTTCGCAAGGCGATGAGCGATGAGCTGCGCAAGGTGGTCGCCGCCGAAGTCGCAAAAAACTTCACCGGCATGGAGGTAGGCAAGCTCGGCGACGCCTTGAGCCAGGCCCTCGAAGCGGCGTGAGCGACTGCCCTTGCTAGCATTCCCCCTCTCCCGTTGCGCAGCAATGGGAGAGGGTGGCCGAAGGCCGGGTGAGGGCTCTTACTTCAATCCCCTGCGGTCAGTCCGAGATAGGCCAGAAACCCCGCCACCACCGCGGCGATCCAGCTCGGCCACATCGGCATGGCCTCGCCATCCACCGATATCTCGAAGCCGGTCAAAGCGCGGAGCAATTGCAGAATGGCGATGATGGCGAAGATGACGCCGGCCAGTCGTGCATATTTCCGAGCGGTCATGGAAGCCTCCTCACGATCTGGTCACGTTTTGGGGAACAGGCGGGCGCGGGCCTATTTGAACATCCGCTCGCCCTGCTCGTCGACGATCTGGCGACCCTTCGACAGCGACAGGTCGGCCGCCTCTTCGAGCGTCGAGAAGCGGTCGGCACGCACGAATTTGTATTCCTTCATCTGCCCATCGACTTCCTTGGAGATCGTGCCGGCGGTCTGGAACTGGCCGCCTTCCTTGTAAGGCGTGGCGCGGATGATGAAGCCCTTATGCTCGGTTTCCTTGGCCGCGGCCACCGGCCCATCGCCCGCCGCTTTATCGCCGCCAAGACCAAACAGGGATTTTAGAAAGGACATGTCAGACCTGCGTAATTGTTTCCGATAGACTGAACCCTTGCCGCTTTGCCCGCAATAGGCTTGGCGCAGGGCATGGAACGGACCTATCCCATTCCCGGAAGCCGCGCTAGTCTCGCCTGCCCTTGCTCGGAGTCTCTGATGCGCCACGTGTTGCTCGCTTTTTTCTGTGCCCTCTTCCTGTCGGCCACGCCGCTCGCCGCGCGCGAGCAGTCGGACGCACCCGACATCGAAATCCTCGGCTTCTCGCCCGACGGCCGCTACTTTGCCTATGAGCAATATGGCTATGACATTGCGAGCGACGCGCTCGACGCCGCGATTTTCGTCATCGACCGCGAGACCAACAAGACCGTGGAGGGCTTCCCCTTCGGCTTCATCGCCGATCTGCCCGACAACACCAACAAGCCCGATATCGACATTGAATCCTTACGGACGGAAGAAGGCGCGCCCGAGCTCGGCAAGCTCCGGAAGGTGGTGCGTGAGGAGGCAGCGGCGAAGCTTTCGGCGCTCGAGATCGGGACACAAGGCCGCCGACTTGCCGGCGTGCCGATGACGCAACGCTCGCCCGTCGACGGCAAGGACGCACCCTTGAAGTTCGTCGTCTGGCCGACCATTCCGAGCGCCATTCCGGACCAGCAATTCGTCTATTCGATCAGCGCCAAAACCACCGACCCGCTTCCTGATTGTGTGAACGCGGCGCCTGAGCCGCGCGATATTCCGGTGACCTTCATCATCACCGCCGAGCGCACCTTTCCCGAAACGAAGACGGTGGCAGCCAAGGAACACATCTATCAATGGGCGATCGCCAAGGATGATTGCCCGGCCGGATTGTGGATCAGCGACATCATCGCGCCACCCGATGCCAAGGGCGACAAACCTGTACTGCTGATCGTCTTCTTCACCGGCGCCTGGTCATCGGCCGTCGACAGCGCCCGCTATCACGCGACCTTCATCGAGATGCCGGAAGGGGAGTGAATCGGATGACAAGAGCTCCTCTTCTACTGAAAAGGCTCAAAGACATTCAGTATTAAGATTTCCAGATGATGAGCTACCGTATTAGGTCCGATTTTCAGTGAATTCGGATGACCGCAACCATTTCTCCGATCCAAGCAGTTCTTCAACTCCGCCTTTACATTCTTTCCGATTGCGGAGATTGCGGCCAATCTATCCAGAAAATCGGCCTCTTTCATCCTCCCAAAATCATCAATTGACATGGCGTCTTTCCATCTTGCATCAACTCGTCTTGCCTCCTTGTTGAAGGCAGGGGCAAACTTGGCCAAGACGGTGTTATACAGAATGTCAACAGCAGCGATCCAAGACATCACGATTGCTGAACGATGCAGCTCCAACTCGTAACACTTAATTGCCTCTTCAACAAAAGCTCGGGTATTAGGATTTTTGATTTTTGAAAGATGCGATCTCAAATTAACCGCCACATGAACCGCAGCAACACTCAGTGACGACACCCCAAGGTTTCTTAGGTGTTCTTTGCCTGCGTCTGTAATCTCCCATCCTTTGGGAGTGCGTATTGCCAAGCCTTTCGCACGCCCCAATGTTTTCGATGGGTTCCAGTGTTTTGGTAGAGCGAAGCCGGCTTCAAATGCACGCTTTCGCATATCGTTGATCTGACAGGCGGAATCGATCACCGCCAAAATCAAAAGTAACTTGTCCGTCTGCGGCAACTCCCGATGGAGCCAGCGCTTAAGATCGCCATCAGCCAGCAAGTTTCTGCTCCATAACCTGCCGCTCAGATTCCTTCATCGCGTACACGTCTTTTGAGACTTCTATTAAGACTTCCTGCTTCACCAAAGTGTCAAGATAGCTACTAAGGTTGCTGCCATAAGTAGTCTTGTAGTACCCAATGGCCTGTTTCATTTCGTCATGAATTTCTTGCCGCGTCACAGTCTGCTTCATCCTCAGCACAACGAGAGAAGCTACGCTGGCAGAGACTAGCGAGCTGCCATCTTTGACACCAAGTTTTGCTGCCACAGACTTAACCGTCATGGCCTGGGCAGGCGTCTTTGGTTTGTCCCCATTAACGTCAAGCTGATTCCCAGGAAACTCGACACTGAGATTGACCATTCCAAACTCAACGAGTTCTCTTACAATGGGTTCAATCTTGGCTTCAAAGACATCCTTCGCCCCCTCAAATTCCATCTCAATGTGCCCAATCTTCAGACCAAAACGAACGTCCATGCTTGCTCCGTCGCCATAGAAGGATTAATTTTTCAAACCGCACATGTAACGAGCGCAACTCTCGAAATGATACAGAGGAGCCACTATGGGCTTTTTGCGAGTTCCTTGATCATGCGCGCTGCCCTAGTTAGGCCAGGCGCGGTTAACGTCCAGCCCTTATCTTTTGCGCCTGTAAACTCGTTTCCCTTGTTCTTCAGATAGGTCGCATGATTTGTGTTGTCGTAGCAACCAGAAACCTCGCACAGCTTTCTAGCAAGTTGATCTTCAAATGAGGGAGCCCCTGTTGCAAGGAACTGTCCCAATCCCGTGAGAATGTAGGCACTAAGCGTCTGCTCCTTGCGGTTTTTTCCTGGCAAACGAGGCGCTATCATCTCAAAGCCGTCCGCGGTCAGATGAAACACTTGTTGCAGTTCCTCCGGCAAGACATCGTTTTGCCTCATCCACATCTGAGTGCGAGACGGCAGGTTGGTAGCGCTTGCACCTTGATTGTCGGAATCCACAGCCGGCGCGACCTCTAGCTGCTGTGTTTCGCCCAACAACACCATAGCCGCGCGTATAGCTCGCAAGCGATCTTCCGAGGAAAGCGGCTCCAAAACCTCAACGATCCTAGTCATTGCTTCAACCGGCACACCATTTGCCATTTTCTTCTCTCCATATTTGGATCGGAACGTCCGATCTAGACCATTCCTTCCATCACAAAGCGCTCACCAGTCGACGTGAGCTGCCAAGCCTTCTTTGCATCTTTCTTGCTCGACGCCTCCATCAGGAATCCGCGCGCTACATTCTTGTTAACGGCATCGTTCAAATTCTTAGGAAGCCTCTCTCGAGCCGAGCGAAATGCAGCTTCCAGATCAGAGACGTTAAACACGTCCACCCCTTCCTGATGCTCAAGGAAAAATGCTAGCGCGACCACTTTTTGCACTTCAGACTTAGGATTCTTTGTCAGCAAAAACTCCTTGGCCGACAGCTTTCTGGCTCGTGGAGTTTCCACATCATCGCCTCCTAGAATCCGCTCGAGTCTTTCGATTCGCTCCTCGAGCTTTCTCAGCCTTTCCGCCAGATCATCAATCATTTCAAACTCCATACTGACAAATAGATACACCACACGTTCACTAATTTTGATAATCATATAATAAGATGCAGCCAGCTACGCAAGGGAATATTCGACAATATATGCAAGAATATTGGATATTGCACGAAATATCGCCGCTCTCTTGCCAGATTTCTTGGTACACATTGTTTATCCACGCTATATAAAAGCTATCATTATCATACATCCAGTATGTCATTGTTTTAGAAAAGGAAAAAATGATTTTTACAGATAATCTGTACGTTTTTCGATGTTTGATAATTTTTTTGACCCTCTTGGCGAGCGTTTAGTTGATGCTAATTTAGGTCGAATCAGGACGCCATGCGGAGAACTGAACCTCCCGGATGGGCACGCCAAGCGCAGATGTGGATGACCCAAGAGAAGACGCCAAGCGCCCGGCCAAGAGGGCTGAACTCATAATATATTGATTTTATAAGAAAATTTTAGAGCCGAAGGCGGAATTAGGAACCACGCAGTTTGCCCGCATTGGTCTATGACGATGTCGCCGTTCACTAACTGCCATAGAATTTCATCGCTACCGTCGTTGAGAAAATATAACTCCCGTGGAGCGCGGCCACGCGGCGAATCGCACTCTGGGCACGCAAGAAAAGCTACTTATCTAGCCCACGCAAACGCAGAATCCGTTTGAGTAAAAATTAATCTCATAAAAACAACATATTATAGAGACAGCGCCTACTAATAATGTGAGATGGAGTATGAATTCTAATTTCTGTGCCGCAAGAATCAGCCAAAAAGAAGATGCTAAGTTACAGTAATACAATTCCTCGTGCGGAGAACTGAACCTCCCGGGTGGGCATGCCAAATGCAGTAATGGCAACAGCTAATCGCGATAGCTGCACCTCGCCCCGCCCAATCCCTAGCTGGACCAGTGAACATGAGGTAATTTGCCAAAAAACTCTGGAGCTTTGCTACGATCAGCGTTCGCTTGCCAATGAGGCGGGCTGGCCGACTTTTAGCGCGTGAAAAATGCATAAAATGCTAAGTCACCCACTCGCGATATTCCGGTGACCTTCACCATCACGGCCGAGCGCACCTTTCCCGAAACGAAGACGGTGGCGCTTAACGAACACATCTATCAATGGGCGATCGCCAAGGATGATTGCCCGGCCGGATTGTGGATCAGCGACATCATCGCACCACCCGATGCCAAGGGCGACAAACCTGTACTGCTGATCGTCCTCTTCACCGGCGCCTGGTCATCGGCCGTCGACAGCGCCCGCTATCACGCGACCTTCATCGAGATGCCGGAGGGGGAGTGAAGCAACGGCGCGTCCAGTAGTCCGGACTACTTGTCCTCACCCGAGGGGTTGATCTTGTCGGTCGGCTGGCCGGACGCCGTGGCCTCCGCCTTCTCCATGGCGAGGCGCAAGCTGTTCGGGCGCATGTCAGTCCAGTTGCTCTCGATGAAGTCGAGGCATGCCCGGCGACCATCCGCGGGGTGAACGACCCGCCACCCGGCGGGCACGTCGATATGAGACGGCCAGAGCGAGTACTGCTCCTCCTCGTTCGGCAGGACGAGAAACGTTCCACTCTCATCGTCGAAGGGATTGGTCATGGACTGCTCTTTCGCATTCTTTTTGCTCCGATGAAGTTCAGTTGTCCAGGAAGCCGGTCCTGGTCATCGGTGGTCGACATCTCCCGCTATCGCGCGACTTTCATCGATATACCGAAGGAGGAACAGCCACACTCTCCCAGAGCCAATAGTTGTCAGATTTCGTCGTTCCGCGGCCTCAACAATTCTCGCATCCGTGGAAATATCTTCATGCGATTCCAATCATCACTCATCAGTTCAAGATCGAACTCTCGTGTCAAAATCTCGAATGTCGAGTCATGAAATCCGAAGATCAAATGGCGCAAGTTATCGAACATCTCCTTTGTATGCGCGGGATGCACGCTGTTCATGCACTCCATTCGCGCGATCCAACTGGATTTGCCTACCTCGTAGATTCCGAATGAACGAAAGCCACGGGATGCCAGAGGATGGCCGTGATCGGCCTCCTCATTGGGATAGCCGAACATATGCGAATGCACGCCACGGAAGCGGAAAATTGCATAGACATCAAGACCGCCTATCCTGTCGGAATGGTTATAGGCCTTTGCCAGTTCGGCTTCGGTCGGGTCCTCGACGTAGTAGGACAACACCACCTTGCGCTCGTCAGCGAGCATCAGTGGATCTGGAGCTCCCGGCGTAATCCTGGGAAGCCCCTCGATTTCGGCGACCGTATCGTCCTTGACGGAGTAAATCGTTGCCCCCAACAAAAAAGGCCGGCTTTCGCCGGCCTTTTGGTGATCAGTTGTCGAGGAAGCTCCGAAGCTTCCGGCTGCGGCTCGGATGTTTGAGCTTGCGCAACGCCTTGGCTTCGATCTGGCGGATGCGTTCGCGCGTCACCGAGAACTGCTGGCCGACTTCTTCCAGCGTGTGATCGGTGTTCATGCCGATGCCGAAGCGCATGCGCAGCACGCGCTCCTCGCGCGGCGTCAGTGACGCCAGCACGCGGGTCGTCGTCTCGCGCAAATTCGCCTGGATCGCCGCATCGATCGGCAGGATGGCGTTCTTGTCCTCGATGAAGTCGCCGAGATGCGAGTCTTCCTCGTCGCCCACCGGCGTTTCGAGCGAGATCGGCTCCTTGGCGATTTTCATCACCTTGCGCACCTTCTCGAGCGGCATCGAGAGCTTCTCGGCCAATTCTTCCGGCGTCGGCTCGCGGCCGATCTCGTGCATCATCTGGCGCGAGGTGCGCACGATCTTGTTGATCGTCTCGATCATATGCACCGGGATACGGATGGTGCGCGCCTGGTCGGCGATCGAGCGGGTGATCGCCTGCCGGATCCACCAGGTGGCGTAGGTCGAGAACTTGTAGCCGCGGCGATATTCGAACTTATCGACCGCCTTCATCAGGCCGATATTGCCTTCCTGGATGAGATCGAGGAACTGCAGGCCGCGATTGGTGTATTTCTTGGCGATCGAGATGACGAGACGCAGGTTGGCCTCGACCATCTCCTTCTTGGCGATGCGGGCTTCGCGCTCGCCCTTCTGCACCATGGCGACGATGCGGCGGAATTCCGGGATCTGCAGGCCGGTGGCGGTGGCGAGCTCGTGGATCTCCTCGCGGATGACGCGGATCGATTCCTTCTCGTCATTGGCGAATTTCTTCCAGCCGAACTTGGCGAGCCTTCCGACGCGGCGCAGCCATTCCGGATTGAGCTCTTCGCCCTGATACTCTTTCAGGAACACATCGCGCGGCACCTTATAGGTCTCGGCGAGGCGCATCAGGCGGCCTTCAAGCGCGTTGAGGCGCTTGTTGATGTCGTAGAGCTGGTCGACGAGGGCCTCGATGCGCGCATTGTTCAGCGACAGCGACTTCACATCGACGATGATTTCGTCGCGCAGCTTCTTGTAGCGGCGCTCCTGCGACGGCGAGAGAGCGGTCTTGTCGCCCACTTCCTGGTCTTGCAGCTTGCGCAGCGACTTGTAGGTCTTGGCGATGCGGTCGAAGGTTTCGAGAACCTGGGGCTTCAGCTCGGCTTCCATCGCCGAGAGTGAAACGCCCGGATCATCATCGCCCTCCTCGTCGTCTTCCTCGACCTGCGGCTTGTCGAAATCCTCAGGCGACAGCACGTCGCCATATTCGTCGTCGCGGCGCATGGCGCGGCGCGGCTCCGGCTTCTTGATCGGCTCGGGCTTCTTGGGCTCCGCGAGCTTCTCGTCCGACATCACCGGCTGCTTGTTCTTGGCGTCCGGACCGGCATAGGTCGCTTCGAGATCGATGATGTCGCGAAGCAGGATCTTGCCTTCGTTGAGCTCGTCACGCCAGATGATGATCGCCTGGAAGGTCAGCGGGCTTTCGCACAGGCCCTGGATCATCGCCTCGCGGCCGGCCTCGATGCGTTTGGCGATGGCGATTTCGCCCTCGCGCGAGAGGAGCTCCACCTGGCCCATTTCACGCAGATACATGCGGACGGGGTCGTCGGTGCGGTCGGCCGGCGCCTTTTCGGATTCGACCTTGATCGGCAGGTTCTCGGAGGGCTCGGCCTCTTCGTCCTTGGCCGTCTTGGCGGTGTCGTTGCCCTCTTCCTCGCTCTCGACGACATTGATGCCCATCTCGTTGAGCATCGACATGATGTCTTCGATCTGCTCCGGGCTCGTCTCTTCCGAGGGGAGGACGGAGTTGAGCTCGTCGAGCGTCACATAGCCGCGCTGCTTGGCGGCCCTGATCATGCGCTTGACGGCCGCGTCGGTCAGATCAAGAACGGGGGAATCCTGACCCTCGCCCGGGGTCTCCTGGGCTTCCTGCTCTTCGGCTGCGGGTTGGGCTTCGTTCTCTTCGCTCTGCGGTTCGCGCATCTGGGCTCGGGCCATGCGTCGCCTATCCTTCTCGTCTCAACTGATTCGGGGGCCGTGTGCGGTTGTAGCCGCCGGCCCGTTAACCCGTTCCTAACCTTACCTCACGCGCTTCGGGTGGATACCGGTTCCGCCCATTACGCGCCAATCCATGTTCACACTTTGCCCTAAACCGCGTTGGAGCCGCGCCCCGAGGCCTCGCCAAACCCTTCAATATGGGCTTCCGTTCCGGCGTGGGATGCCAGCTCTTCGCGGATCTGATTGAGCGCGACGAGCTTATCCTCCGTCGGATCGGCGGCGAATTGCACCTCGGCAGCCTTGAGCTCCCGATCCAGAGTTACACTTTTCCTGTGCAGGGCGAACATCTGACGAAGCGCTGTCCGGGCGTCCGCAGACGCAGCACCGGGGTTCAGGAACCATTCGTTCAGACGTACCGCCTGGCTTTCAAGGCGGGCCACGACCGGCCCAAGACCTTTATCGTTCAGGTGGCCCCTGAGAGACGATCCGTCAAGACCTTCTGCCAGGGCGGCCATATCTATGATTTGCCGCTTCAGCGAGTCAAGCTCGTGTGAAATGAATTCCGCTGCGGCATAATCATCCAGAAAATCATGCAAAAGTTCCGGATGATTGATAATTGCTAGGAGTAAAAGCTTCTCCCGGCGCTCCTGCTCATGCTGGCCGCCGCTCTTCTGGGCCAAGGGGCTCGCTTTGAGGCCGGCGCTGGCGGGCGAGGCGAAATCATGCGGCAGCGGCCGGGCTCGGGGGCCGCGCCGCGCCTGGATGAGGGGTTTTGCCGTCACATATTTGCTGCGCCCCCGCCCGAAGCCCCGGAGCGAGGGGCCCCCTTGCGGGGCGAGATGGCGGGCGAGCCGCGCCTTGATATCCTCGCCATAATATTTGCGCACCGTCTCATCGCCGATCTCGCGCACCAGGCCCGACAGCCTGACCTCGAACGAGGCACGCCCGTCCGGCGTGTCGATGCGGGCCTGCTCAGCCTCGCGCGCCCACAGGACATCGGCGAGCGGCCGGGCGTCCGCGATCACGGTTTTCACCGCCTCGGCGCCCTCATTCTTGAGCAGGTCGTCCGGGTCCTGGCCTTCCGGCAGCAGGGCGAATTTGAGCGAATGGCCGGGCTTGAGCAGCGGCAGCGCCAGATCGAGCGCCCGGTAGGCGGCCTTGAGCCCCGCCGCATCGCCGTCGAAACACAGCGTCGGCGACGGCGCGATCCGCCACAGCAGCGCCAGCTGGTCGGTGGTGAGCGCGGTGCCGAGCGGCGCCACCGCATGGCCGATGCCGGCGCGATGCAGCGCGATCACGTCCATATAGCCCTCGACCGCCACGATCTCGCCGGCTTGGTGCGCAAGCCCGCGCGCTTTGTCGAGATTGTAGAGGACGAAGCCTTTGTGGAAGAGCGTCGTCTCGGGAGAGTTCAAATATTTGGCGAGCGCATCCTTGGACAGAGCGCGGCCGCCAAAGGCGATCACCCGTCCCCTCGGATCGCGGATCGGGAACATCACCCGGTCGCGGAACCGGTCATAGGCGACGGGAATGTCGTCGCCGGTGACGACGAGCCCCGCTTCCGCCATCTGCTCGACGGTGACGCCCTTGTCCGCCAGATGGCTGCGGAGCGCCGAACGGTCGTCGGGCCCATAGCCCAGCCGGAACTCCTGCTGGATGGCCCCGCTCAGGCCGCGGTCGGCCAGATAGCCGCGGGCCTTGGCGCCCTTGGCCGAATGCAGCGTCTCCTCGAAGAACTTGGCCGCCAGCTCCATTACGTCATAAAGCGTGGTCCGGAGCTTCTCGCGCTGGACGTCCTCTTCCGACACATTGGGCATCGGCAGGCCGGCTTCCTGGGCGAGCCTTTCGACCGCTTCCGGAAAGCTCACCCCCTCTTTCTCGACGAGGAACGTGAAAATGTCGCCGGACGCCTTGCAGCCGAAACAGTGATAACGGCCCTTGCGGTCCTCGACATGGAAGGACGCCGTCTTTTCATTATGGAACGGGCAGCAGCCCCAGAAATCGCCGCGTCCTGGATTGGACTTCCGCCGGTCCCATTGCACATGCCGGCCCACCACCGTGGACGCCGATACGCGGCCCCGGATCTCGTCAAGAAAGGTGGGAGGAAATCTCATGAGCTACCAAGACCACAAAAGCGGGGATCAAGCCTAAGGCCAAATCGGCCATGCACAGTCTTTCAACAGAATAGCGGCGAACAAAAGGAGAAAGCCGTCCGGATTATCCGGTTCCCTGGGTTTCAGGCTTGGGCTGACGCCGCAGGAACTTGCGGATCGTTCGCACCGCATAGAAGCAGAACAGGATGACGACACCGAGCGCCACGAAGGGCACGGCGAGCGCCAGCAGCGACACAAGCGTCGCCGCCCCCAGCTCACCCGTCGCCACCACCGGATTGCCGAGGCCACCGGTGAAGGCGGTGGAATTGGCCCGGACCAGCGTGGTGATGCCCTGTGTGATGCCGGCGGCGCCACCGCCCGCAATGATGGCGGCCGTCCATTTCACCAACGGAGGCAGATCGGCCATCACCGCGGCCGAGACGAGCGTACCGGCGACCAGCGCCGCGGGCGTGGCGATCGTGTCGAGCAGATTGTCGACGCCCGGAATATAGAAGGCGAGGATCTCGGCCAGCGCCGCGACACCCAGCATGATCACCGCGGCGGGGCTCGCGAGCCAGGCAAAGCCGTCGCTCACGGGAATATAGCCGCCATAGGCGGCAACGCTGGTGATGAGCAGCGGCAGGAACACCCGGAAGCCCACCGCCGAGGCAAGCCCGATGCCGAGCGCGATCGATACCGCAAAATCGAAAGGTGCCATGGCCATCACTCCTCAACCTCCGACAATATAGTGAGTCTCGGGGGTGAATGCATGTGTCGCCCGTCCAGCGCGCTCATCACGCGACTTCTTTCCCTCCCCCTTGCAGGGAGGGTACGCCTGAAGGGCGGGGGTGGGGGTCGGGTGGTGGTGCAGATTTTTTCTATTCGTAATTTCCAGAGCACCCGCCCCCCATCCGACTCCCACGGCCCAAGGCCGTGGGAGCCACCTTCCCCGCAAGGGGGAAGGAGAAGATGCGTAATCCCAACGACGCTATTTCGCACGACCCATGCGGCGGGCGCATGCTATCCGCCCGCTGCCTGCTCTGGCTCGCGGCACCCGCCTCTGCGACCATGGCGCATGCAAAGACCCGATTGGTATTACGATGATCTGAAGCAGGTCGGCACCGATTTCGCCGATGCGGCCGAGGTCGCGACCTATGACGAGCGCCAGGCGGATAGCGGCGAGGACCTGACGTTTCTGAAGAAGCTCGGCCTCGGCACTTCCGACATCATGGCCGATATCGGCTGCGGCACCGGCCTTCTCGCCTGCACCGCCGCTGCCTTGTGCCGTGAGGTCCATGCCGTGGATGTGTCGCTTCCCATGCTCGCCGCCACGCGCCGCCGGGCCGCGGCCAAGGGCTTGGCCAATGTCACGACCCAGCATGCGGGTTTTCTCTCGCTTGATCTTCCCGCTGCCGGCCTCGATCTGATCACCACCAAATTCGCGCTGCACCATTTGCCCGACCAATGGAAAGGCGTCGCCCTCGACCGCCTCGCTCGAGCCTTGAAGCCCGGTGGCAAGCTCTTCATCCGCGACGTCGTCTTCTCCTGTACGTCGGCCGAATTACCCAGCACCGCGGAAGGCTGGATCGACTGGATGATCGCCAATACCGGCTATGACCGCGCCACCGTCGCCTGCCACATCCGCGATGAGCACTCGACCTATGGCTGGATCATGGAAGGCCTCATCAAGCAGGCCGGCTTCGAGCTCGTCTCGGCGGAATATTCCAACGGCGTCTATGCCGACTACATCGCGGTGCGCTCCGCATGAATGACACATCGCCGGCGCCGGGCCGTCCGCTCTGGCTGTTGCTGGCACCCGCCATCTTTCTCGTTTTGTGGTCGGGCGGCTACAGCATCGCCAAGCTCGGCATCAGGCATGCCGAGCCTCTGACCTTCCTCGCTCTGCGTTACGCCGTGGTGCTCATCATCCTGGCGCCTTTCGCCATCGCGATGCGCCCCGCCTGGCCGACGAAACCTGCGCAATGGTTCCATATCGCTTTCGTCGGCTTCCTCATCCAGGGCATTTATTTCGGCCTCTGCTATCTCGCCTTCAATGCCGGAGCCTCCGCCGGCACCGTCGCCATCATCGTTTGCCTGCAGCCGATCCTGGTCGGACTGGTGGCGCCCTATTTCGCACGCGAGCGTGTCAGCGCCTTGCGCTGGCTGGGCCTCGTTCTGGGTCTTGCCGGCGCCGCTACCGTCATCCTCGGACAGTCGGCCGTCAAATCGGAGAGCATCTTCGGCATTCTGTGCTCGATCGGCGCGCTTCTCGGCATCACCGGCGGCACATTATGGGAAAAACGCTTCGGCATGAGTCATCATCCGATCGTCTCGAACATGGTGCAATATACGGCGGGCCTCGCCAGCACCTTGCCTTTGGCGCTCGCCACCGAGACGCTGAACGTCGACTGGTCGTCGCCCGAATTCATGGCCGCTCTTGCCTATCTGGTGATCGGCAATTCGGTGATCTCGATGACCTTGCTGCTCGCCATGATCCGCGCCGGCGAGGTTTCGCGCGTCTCGTCGCTCTTCTATCTCGTGCCGCCGGTCGCGACCTTGATGGCGTGGCCGATCCTCGGCGAAGCGATGCCGGTCATCGCCTGGATCGGCATGGGCATCGCCGCACTCGGCGTGGCGATTGCGAGCCGGCGGACGGCATGAGATAGTCGCCCCCCAATATCGAAGGAGACTTGTGATGAAAGCACTTTACACCGCACATGGCAGCGCAACCGGTGGTCGCGACGGACAAGGCCGCACCGATGACGGCAAGATCGACGTCAAGCTGACGCTGCCTAAGGAAATGGGCGGCTCCGGCACCGGCACCAACCCCGAGCAGCTTTTTTCGGTCGGTTATTCCGCCTGCTATCTGGGCGCGCTCAAATTTGTCGCCGGCAAGGAGAAGGTGAAGATCACCGACGATGCGAAAGTCTTCGCCAATGTCGGCATCGGCGAACGCGACGACAAGCAGGGCTTCGGCCTCGTGGTGGCGCTCGAAGTGAGCCTGCCGGGCGTCGACAAGGCCAAGGCCGAAGACCTCGTCAAGAAAGCCCATGTCGTGTGCCCCTACAGCCACGCCACCAAGGGCAATGTCCAGGTCACGACCACCATCGTGTGATTCACATAATCCCCTCTCTCTCGCCGGGAGAGAGGGGTTAAATTTTTTCGGGCCTTTGTCGATCACGCCCCAGTTCAAACGACTATGGTTCAGCGATCAATCAGGATCGCCGGGAGATGAACCATGAAATACATGCTCTTGCTCTATCGTGACGAAAGCCGCTTCACGCGGACGGACAATGACATGTCCGCCCCCTATATCGCCTATACCCAGGCATTGATCGGCGCCGGCGTGCTGGCTGGCGGCGATCGCCTGCAACCGGTCGAGACCGCCTCGACGGTGCGCCAGGTGAATGGCGAGACGACGGTGCTCGACGGTCCTTATGCCGACTCCAAGGAGCAGTTGGGCGGCTTCTTCATCATCGATGTGCCCGATCTCGATTCAGCCCTGCAATGGGCGGCGCGCTGTCCCGGCGCCACACAGGGCAGTGTCGAGGTCCGCCCGCTCTGGATGATGCCGAAGCCCGCATGATGGAACCGGCCAGCCTGCCGCCCGCCGCTGTCGCGCATGTCGCCCGGGCGAGCTACGGCAAGCTGGTCGCCTATCTCTCCGCCCGCACGCGTGATGTCGCGAAAGCCGAGGATGCCCTTGCGCAAGCCTTTCTCGAAGCGCTGAACCGCTGGCCGAAAAGCGGCGTTCCGGAAAGTCCGGAGGCCTGGCTTCTGACCGTCGCCAGGCGCCAGCTCGTCGATCACAATCGCCGCGTCCTCACCGCCGAGCGCGGCAGGGATCATCTGCTCCTGCTCGCCGAGGAATTGGACGACAAGCCGCGCGACATACCCGATGAACGCCTGAGCCTGATGTTCGCTTGCGCCCATCCCGCCATCGATGTGCGGATGCGGGCGCCGCTCATCCTGCAGACTGTGTTGGGCTTCGACGCGGCAACCATCGCCCAGGCCTTTCTCGTGTCGCCCACCACCATGAGCCAGCGCCTGGTGCGCGCCAAGGCCAAGATCAAGGACGCCGGCATTCCGTTCCGTATCCCTGATCGCGATGAGTTGCCGGAACGCCTCGACGCGGTGCTCGCTGCTGTCTATGCCGCCTTCAGTGCCGGCTGGGCCGATCCCCTGGGCGTCGACGTCCAGCGCAAAGGCCTCGCCGATGAAGCGATCTGGCTGGCGCGTCTCATCGTCGAGCTGTTACCGAAGGAGCCCGAAGCGCTGGGTCTGCTCGCACTGCTGCTCCATCTCGATGCGCGCCGCCTCGCGCGCCGCGACGAAGCCGGCCACTTCGTGCCTTTGATGGAACAGGATCCAGCCCGCTGGCAGGCGCCCTTGATCGAGGAAGCCGACGGTCTCCTGCGCGAAGCGAGCCGTCATTATTGTATCGGGCGCTATCAGCTCGAAGCCGCGATCCAGTCGGCGCATGCGATCCGCCGGCGTACCGGCCGCGCCGATTGGACGGCGCTCGAGCGGCTCTATGACCGGCTCTTTGATCTGACCCACTCGCCGGTGGTGGCGCTCAATCGCGCCGTCGTCATCGCCGAGCTGCGCGGCGCGCCCGCAGGCCTGGCCGCGCTCGACGCCATCGCCGAGGACAAACGCCTCGCCGACTATCAGCCTTATTGGGCAGCGCGCGCCGAGCTTAAGGCGCGTCTCTCCGACAAGGCGGCCGCCAATGACGCCTATCTGCGCGCTATCGGACTGGAATCGGACCCCGCGGTCCGAAATTTCCTTGAAGAAAGGCGCCGGCGCGCTTTAAGCTAACCACGATCTTCCCCCTCATGCTGAGGTGCGAGCGAAGCGAGCCTCGAAGCATGATTCAGGTACAGAGGTCTTGCCGCTTGAGGGTTTTGAGTGAAACGAAATAAACAGGCTGGGGAAACACGTGCTTCTGCAGATTGCTTTCGACAAGCCTGAACACCTGGCCCTCCTCTCTTTGGTCAAGCCCTATGCCGATATCGTCGAGATCGGCACGCCGCTCCTGAAACGTTTCGGCGTCTCCGCCATCACCACCGCGCGCGAATTGTGCCCGGATGTGATGGTGCTTGCCGACACCAAGACCGTCGATGCGGGACAGCTCGAAGCCGACATGGTCTTCGGCGCCGGGGCTGCCTTCATGACGGTGCTGTCCTGCGCCTCCAGCGCCACCCATGAGACGCTCGGCAAACGCGCCAAACATTTCGGCGCCACCATCATCGTCGACACCATCACCGAATCCGGCAAGGCCGAGCTTCTCCCCGCGAACGCGACCTTCCCGGAGAGCTTCGGCTATGTCGCCGTCCATTCCCCCACCGATGCGCGCCTCGCCGGCAATACATCGACATCGCATATCGATGCGGTGCGGCAGATGCACGCCAAGGGTTTCCGCGTTTCGCTCGCCGGCGGCATCGGGCCGAAGACGCTCGACCAGGTGATCGCTGTCGGCCCTGAGATCGTCGTCGTCGGCAGCGCCATCACCGAGGCCGCTAATCCGAAAGAGGTATCACAATGGATCCGCGACAGACTGCCCGAACCCGGCCGTGGCTGGCCGTGGGACAGGAAATAGCGGAGCTATTCTCCCGCCTCGACGCCGAAGCCTTCGCCAAGGTCGTTAGTGCTTTCGCTGATCCGAAGCAGCGCTGGTTCTTTTCCGGCCAGGGTCGCTCCGGCCTCGTCGCCCAGATGGCGGCGATGCGCTTCATGCATATTGGTCGCACTGTGCATTTCGTCGGCGAAGTCTCGGCGCCGTCGATCCGCACCGGTGATGCGCTGCTCGTCATCTCGGGCTCCGGCGAAACCCCGGTCAGCGTCGGCTTCGCCCGC
This sequence comes from Taklimakanibacter albus, assembly GCF_016595235.1. Taxonomy (GTDB): domain Bacteria; phylum Pseudomonadota; class Alphaproteobacteria; order Rhizobiales; family Aestuariivirgaceae; genus Taklimakanibacter; species Taklimakanibacter albus. The sequence goes on from NZ_JAENHL010000007.1 coordinate 375,136, forward strand.
ATCGCCAGTCAGGAGGGCGCCAAGGTCGTGACGCTGACCCACAAGCCCAAAGCCACACTTGCCGGCCTCGCCGATATCGTGCTGCCGGTGCCGGTCGCGACGACCGAGCAGTTCGGCGGCAGCCTCTTCGAGCAATCCTGCCTCCTTCTGCTCGACAGCGTCATTCTCGCCCTCGCCCGCGATCTGCCCGACGCGCACAAGATCATGCAGCATCGTCATACCAATTTGCAGTAAGACAATGACAATTCACTCGCCCATTTTCCCCCTCGCCAGTTGCGCAGCAATGGGAGAGGGTGCCCGAAGGGCGGGTGAGGGCTCTTTGTCTCCGACGCAACAACGTTCGAAAGCTCTGCCTGCCTTCCGAAAGAGCCCTCATCCGGCCTATCGGCCACCTTCTCCCACGCTTAGCGCGGGAGAAGGGAAATGACGGATAGACCAGCGACAATCAGCATCGGTGACGGCATCATCGACGCGGTCGAGCTGGCGCCCGGCCATGTCGATGATCTGCCCGGCGGCGCCGCGCTCAATCTCGCCGTGGGCCTCGCGCGCCTCGGCCTCGCCTCAGGCCTCGTGACGCGTTTCGGACTCGACCGCTATGGTTTCCTGCTCGAGCGCTATCTGCGCCAGGAAGGTGTCGCCATCTTCAATGCGCCCAATGTCGATTTCACCGGCGTCGCCTTCTCGCGCCGGCGCAATGGCGAGCCGACTTATGAGTTCACGCCGGAGATGTATCGCCGCCGCATCGCCTTCACCGAAGAGGTGATGAACGCGGTTGAAAACGCTGCGTCGGTCGCCGTCAATTCCTTCCCTTTCGACGATGCGCGCCAGACCGATGATCTGATCGCAGCATTCTCCCGCGCAAAGGGCCTCACCGTCGTCGACCCCAATCCGCGCCCCCGCCTCATTCACGACATGGCCGCCTATCGCGCCGGCGCCCAGCGCGCGATGGCGAAGGCCGTGCTCGTGAAGCTCGGTGATGAGGATGCGGCCTTGTTCTATGGCGGTGACCGCAACGCCGCGATCGACCGCCTCTTCGGCCTCGGCGTCGAAACTTTGCTGCTCACACATGGCGGTGAAGGCGCGAGCCTCCGCACCCGATCCGGTCTCTCGGTTTCGGTCCCGATCGCCGCGCAAACGAAACCGATCGTTGACACGATGGGCGCCGGCGATGCGACGCTCGCCACGGTGATCGCTTTCATCCTGCGCCAGGGTTTGCCGGGCAATGCCGAAACCTGGCGCCAATGCCTCACCGAAGCGATGCAGGTCGCCGCTGCGACCTGCGCTCATGCCGGCGGCGGGCTGATGTTTCCCGAAACGCCGCTCAAAGCGCGAGGGTGATCGCTCTTCCTCGCCAAAGGCGGATGGCGTAGGTCGACGGGCGGCTGATGCAGCTCGGCATCGAGAGCCGAGGCAAGGTCGAAGAAGCGGCGGCGCACCTCCAGGGCATATGGATTCAGGCGCTCGATCGCGTCGAAAACTTGCGGCGGGTCGTGACGCACCATCTCCACAGCCTCGCAAATCAGATCGAAGCTGCGTGTCGTGATCAGATCCGGCAGCGGCTCCATTCTGACGAGCACCTTGGCGATCAGGTGGGTCAACCCTTGCGAAAGCGCGGCGTCCCGATCATGCGCATCAGGCGTCGTAGTGATCACTTCGAGTCCGAGCGCGATCCGCAGGAAGGCAGCCACGAGCCGGTGACGCCTCCCCCTTACCGGGCAAAGCGCGATCTTGAGGCCGCGCACGCCGTCACGCGCGCTTTGCGGTCCGAACAGCGGATGCGTCGCGACGATATCGACATGGGGCGGAAGCAGCTCCCGCATGAGCCGCGCCGGTTCGACCTTCACCGATCCGACATCGAGAACCAGCGCGCCAGGCCTGACATGCGAGGCGATGGCCTTGAGCGTGTCCGCCATACGCGCAACGGGAACGGCGATCACCACGACCTCGCATCCGGCCGTCTCGGCTAGTCCCGCGCTCCCGGCGAAGGCTGGATCGAAAGCACGGAGATCGAAGTGAGGCGAAAGATGGTAGGCGGCCAGACGTCCAAAAGCGCCGAAGCCGATGAGGCCAAGCGACAAGCGGCGATGAGGCCGATGGGGAATATCTTGAGGGGCAGGCATTCAGAAAACTCCGCTGGCAGGCTGCCGAGCCAGAGCTGTCTGGAGGATCACAACCGCTGGCCAAGCAGCGGTTGAAGGACGACAAAGCACCCCGCCGCTATTGAAGCGGCGCGTAATACATTCCGGTGATGACGAGGGTCTTGATCATGACGTGCGGATAGCCAACGGTGCCTTCGTTGTCAATGAGGTTCAACGCGCGGGCTCAGCTGCCCAACAACCCCTTGATCACGCCGCCGGCCTTGCCGAAATCGATCTGGCCCGAATACTGCGCCTTGAGGGCGCCCATCACCTTGCCCATGTCCTTGATCGAGCTGGCGCCGGTGTCCTTGATGACCTGGGCGATCGCCGCCTTCACTTCGTCGTCGGACAGCTGCTTCGGCATATAGCCCTGGATGATCGCGATCTCCTCGCGCTCCTGGGTGGCGAGCTCGTCGCGCCCGGCCTTCTCGTAGATTTCCAGGCTCTCCTGGCGCGTTTTCACCATCTTGGCCATGACCTCGACGATCTGCGGATCATTGACGCCCGCGTCAGGCCCGGCCGTGCGGTTCAGGATATCGCGGTCCTTGATGGCGGAATTGATCAGGCGGAGCGTCGAAACCCGCCTTTTATCGCCCGATTTCATCGCCGCTTTGAGGCTGTCATTGATCTGTTCGCGCAGGCCCATGGGAATATCCTTAGCCGTAAAGGGGTTGAGATACGCCGGGAGCGGCTTGAGCGCAACCTTGACGGCCCCGGGCCCTGCCCATAAGAGAACGCAAATTCAGGAGATGTGAGTCCATGGCCAAGCAAGCCCCTGCCCGGTCGGCGAAACCGAGGGCGGCGAAAAAACCTGCGCGCCCGTCCTTTTCCGACTGGGAGACGCCGCGCATTACCGGGCTCCTGGTTCTGGCCGACGGCACCGTCATCGAGGGCCAAGGTTTCGGCGCCGAGGGCGAGGCGGTGGGCGAGGTCTGCTTCAACACCGCCATGACCGGCTATCAGGAGGTTCTCACCGACCCTTCTTATGCCGGCCAGATCGTCACCTTCACCTTCCCCCATATCGGCAATGTCGGCACCAATGAGGACGACATCGAGACCACCAATCTCGCCGCCACCTCGGGCGTCCGCGGCTGCGTCGTCAAGGCCGCCGTCACCGATCCCGCCAACTACCGCAGCCACCGCCATTTCAGCCAGTGGTTGAAGGCCCGCGGCATTGCCGGCCTCTCCGGCATCGACACCCGCGCCCTCACCAATCTGATCCGCGAAAAGGGCATGCCCAATGGCGTCATCGCCCACAACGCCAAGGGCAAGTTCGATCTCAAGAAGCTGAAAGCCATGGCCGCGCAATGGCCGGGTCTCGTCGGCATGGATCTCGCCAAGGACGTATCGCTGACCCAGCGCATGGACTGGGACGAGACGACCTGGGACTGGAAGACCGGCTATCAGCCTGGCAATGGCGCCACCCACAAGGTCGTCGCCGTCGATTACGGCCTCAAGCGCAACATCCTGCGCTGCCTCACCGCCGCCGGCTGCGAGGTGACTGTCGTTCCGGCCACCGCCCAGGCCGACGACATCCTGGCGATGAATCCCGACGGTATCTTCCTGTCGAACGGTCCTGGCGATCCGGAAGCGACCGGTGAATATGCGGTGCCGGAGATCAAGAAGCTCGTCTCCTCCGGCAAGCCGGTCTTCGGCATCTGCCTCGGCCATCAGATGCTGGCGCTGGCGCTCGGCGCCAAGACCCGCAAGATGCATCAGGGCCATCACGGCGCCAATCACCCGGTGAAGGACTTCACCACCGGCAAGGTCGAGATCACCTCGATGAATCACGGCTTCACGGTCGACCGCGAGACCCTGCCCCAGGGCGTGGTCGAGACGCATGTCTCGCTCTTCGACGGCTCGAACTGCGGCATCGCCATCGAAGGCAAGCCGGTCTTCTCGGTGCAATATCACCCGGAAGCTTCACCCGGCCCCCAGGACAGCCACTATCTGTTCAAGCGCTTCGTCGAGCAGATGGACAAGGCGAAAGGCTGACATGCGGATCCTTCCAGCAGGAAGGGTTTTTCGTATCTGTATGGCCTTTGTTATGCTGGCCGTGTTTCCAATTGGGAACACGGCCGCCGCAATGTCCGATGACGACTGGATCATTTTCCACCGCGAAGCCGAGCCATCGGGCTTCGTGATTGCTGTCAATCAGGCGATATCTTCTAGCCGCCGCACGCCTCAGCACGCTGCTTGTCATGAGCTGCGCTATCACTTTGCACCGGATCAGCGCGCCGAGCGGGGCATGCCGAATGCGGAGACCCAACAACTCTATTATGCTGTCGAAGACGAGCTCGCTGGCATATTGAGTAACGGTGCGGGCGAGATTGTTGCCAGGCGGACTGGCCAGAATATGCGCTCCGTCTGGTACTGCGCACAGGAGGGCGTGGGCGTGAAAGCGCACGCCCTGATCCGCGCGGTCCGGACAATCTCCATCGACTTGCATCCCGTCCCGCTGGCGGAAATCACCGCGCTGCATCCTACTCCGCTCGAGGGGCATCTGGCGCGCGACCATGACGTCGTCTACTCATTGGCTCAGAATGGTGACGACCACTCCATTGCGCGCAAGATCGATCATTTCATCTACGGTACGAACAATCACGACGCGATAGAGGCGCGCTTGCGAAAACTGGGCTTCGCGATCGAACCTGACCGGCGGTCTGACGCCATTCTGTTCTTTCGCGTCTCGCCCATCGACATCGACGCCATCCAGAACGACACGCGCCTCCTCATGAGCCTCTGCGCGGAGTTCGGCTGCGAATATGACGGCTGGGGTGCCCCAGTCATGCCCCGCAAGTGAATATCACGGCCGCGCCGCCACCGAGCGCAGATAGAAATCGAGCATCGTGCCCAAGGGCGCCGGATTGCGCCGCAAGCGGCTGCGCAGTGCGGCCCCCTCCCAGCAGTCGACGAGCAGATCGGCCATCTGCTTGACGTCGCAGTCGCCGGCAATCTCGCCACGCTGGCGCGCTTCCTCGAGGCATGCCGCCATGCGCCGGGAAATCGCTGACAGGCATTCCTCGATCTTGCGCCGGAAGGTGTCGCTGATGCCCGACAATTCCTGGCCGAGCCCGCCGATCAGGCAGCCGAGATAACCTTCCTTCTCATAGGCCTGCATGGTGAGCTCGAAGAAGCGCCGCACCCTTTGCAAGGGCGGTCGCGTCTGATCCGTGAGGCAGGCATCGAGCCCGGCATGAACCTGCTCCATATAGGCCGCGACCACTTCGAGGGCGAAATCCTCCTTGTCCTTGAAGTGATGATAGAAGGACCCCTTCGGCGTGCCGGTGGCCGCGAGAATCTCCTGGATGCCCAGGTCATTATAGCCCTGCTCCAGGAGCATCTGGAGCCCGGCCTGGATCAGGCGTTGTTTGGTCGAATGCATTTTCACTTCGCCGGCAAGGGTTGCCGCCCGACTCCGTCACCGGGCGGCAACCAGAAGAGCGGTCAGGCCTTCAGCTTGTCAATCATATGATCGATGACATGGCTGTGCTCATGCTGCGGGCTGAACATCACGATCTCCGCATCGGCATCGACCTTCACATTATGGCCGGGCGGCCAGTAGAACAGGTCATGAGCTTTGATCGTCTCGCGCCTGCCCTCGCCGTCGGTGGTGGTGAGCTGGCCGCTGAGCACGAAGCCCCAATGCGGACATTGGCATTGATTGCCTTCGAGCCCCTGGAAAAGCGGGGTCGTGTCGACGCCGGCGGCAAGGCTGAAGAACTCGCCGCTGAGCTTTCCGTAGCCGCTGGCATCGCCGAAATCCAAATGCTGGCGGATGACCGCACCCGGAATATCCATCCTCACATCAATCCGATCCTTGGCTATGTGCATATCCAACTCCCTGAGACGAATGACTAGACAGACCGGTCTATTCTTAGAAAACTCCTTTTTTGCCTTACAGTCAACCCTCTTGAAGTCATGGGCTGAGGCGGGCTTTGCTCGGACCTGGAGGTCGAAGATGTGCCATTCCCCGATCCGCTGTTATTTCGAGAACCCCGAAATTCCCTGCAGATCCCTGCTGATCCGCTGATAATCCGCTGTTGATTCCGCTGTAGATCTGCAGCGGATTATCAGCGGATCAGCTGTGTCTCCCACCCGCCCGTCACATGACTGTCACAGGCCCATGTGCTTCAGGAGGGATGCCGGACAATCCTCAGCCCCTCGTTTCACCCGCCGATGTGCCGGGATTCGTCTGCGCCTATCGCTTCGCCGCTGACGGAACGGCACGCAAGCTCACCGAGGCCGACATCGATCCCGAGCTTTCGAGCCCGGAGGGTGAATGGCTCTGGCTGCATCTCAATTTCATCGACCGGCGCTGCGGTCGCTGGCTCGCCCGCTCGGGCCGCTTCTCGACCCTCGCCATCGACTTCATCGAGCACATCCCCACCTACCAGCTCATCGAATGTTTCGCCGCCGATGCCGCCGGCAGCGTCGCCGATCTCCGCCGCGACTTCGAGGGCGAGACGCATGAGACCTGCCGTCTTCATTTCCTCCTCAGCGAGAATGTGCTCGTCACGTTGCGCGCCAAGCCGATCCGCTCGGCCGAACTCATCCGCCGCCAGCTCGATGCCGGCCGCGCCCTCGAAACGCCGGCGCAATTGCTGCTCGCCTTCTTTTCGCATTATGCGCAAGGCATCGAAAGCGTTCTGCAGGACCTCGCCACCGAGATCGAGTTGATCGAGGACCGCGTGCTCGAGGAACGCGTCAGTGACGAGCGCCGGCGCGCCGTGATCGTGCGCCGCGAGGCCGCCATGCTGCATCGCCAGCAGCGCGCCTTGCGCCGCGTCCTCTCCGACGCCCAACGCTCAGCGCCGCGTTTTCCCGCCGATCTCTCGGATCTTCTCGAGCTGCATGCCCATCTCGATCAGGAATTCGAGCAGATCGAGCAGCGCGCCCGCCTCTTTCATGACGAGATCGACGCCAAGCTCGCCGCCGAAACCAACCGGCAGCTTTACCGGCTCTCGGTTCTCACCGCTCTGTTCCTGCCGCCGACCTTGGTCGGCGGCCTGTTCGGGATGAATCTCGAAGGCATCCCGTGGTCCGGCGTGCATGGCGGCTTCTGGTTCGCGACCGCCGCCGCCCTCATCTCGTCCGCCGGCACCTGGCTGTTTCTGCGCTACCTGGATAGAAGTTGATCACCCTTCCTTCAGCAGGCGCTTCAGCTTGGTGAGCCGCATCTCGGGCTTCTCCTCGTAATCGAGCGTGCCGAAGAAACGGCCTTCGCGATCCATGAGATAGACGAGCGCCGTGTGGTTCATCGTATAGCCGCCGTCGCTCGTCGGCACCCGCTCATAGAAGACGCGATAGGCCTTGGCGATCTGCGCCAGCTCATCGGCGCTGGGCCTCAGGCCGATGATGCGCGGATCGAAGCTCGTCAGATAGCTCTTCATGAAATCGAGCGTGTCGCGCTCGGGATCGACGGTGACGAAATAGACTCTCAAATTCTTCGCCTCGTCGCCGAGCTTACCGAGCGTGCTCGACATTTCATAAAGCGTCGTCGGACACACTTCCGGACAATGGGTGAAGCCGAAGAACACCGCGAATGGCTCGCCTTTCAAGCCCGTGCTGTCGATCGTCTCGCCCGTCGTGGCGGCGAGCTTGAACGGCCCACCGATCGTCACCAAAGGCTGCACAGCGCCCTTCTGCTGACCGAGATAGAAATAGGTTCCGACACCGGCAAGGCCCGTCACCACCAGGGCCCAGAGGAGAATGCGCAAAACTCTCAGCATGCTCACATCCCCTCATGTTCATGGCCGGCGCCCATCGGCTCGACCTTGAACTCGACCGCGACGGGGCCGGCCTTTTCGAAAGTGAGCGTCGCCTTGAAGCGCGTATCCTTGGTCGGCCGCTGCTTCAGATCCATGAACATCACATGGTTCGACTTCGACTTGAGCTCGACCGTTTGCCCTGCCGGGATGACGAGACCGCCTGCGATCTCGAACATCGACATGACGCCGTTCTCGACTTTCATGCCGTGGACCTGGGCATTGCCGGCGATCTCGGTCGTGACCGAAACGAGACGGTCGTCCGCCGATCCTTCATTGGTGATCTTGAGGAAGCCTGCCGCCACCTTGGCGCCCATTGGCGGCTCAGGTGTCCAAGGGTGATTGATGACGAGGCTCCCCACTTTGTAGTCGTGTGCATGCGCGACGGAGCTGGTGAAGGCCGCGACGGTGAGCGCGACGGCGACGATGATTTCTCTGACAAATTTCATGGAGGGTATCCTTCAGGCGAAAAGCTTGGGAGCGAGGAAGTCGGCGGCGAGCGCCAGGAGCAGCGTCAGGCCGACCAATGGAAAGACGATGCCGACGGCGCAGGCGATGACGAGGATGGTGCGCGGTATGCGCAGATCCTGCGGATAACGCGGTGCGCCGAGCGATCCTTCCGGCCGCCTCTTCCACCACATCACAAGCGCGGATGCCGCCATGGCGATGATGGCGAGACAGGCCACGAGCATCACGAGCTGATTGATGAGCCCGAATTCCTGGCCCTGATGCACGCTGACGCCGAACTCGACCGCCTTGCCGATCGGGCCGAGCTCGCTGAAGCCGCCGTCGAAGAGCGGTTTGCCCGAATATTGGTCGAGATGGATGACGCGCTCATTGGCGACCTGGTCAGGAAAGACCGAGGCCGAATAAACGCCTTCGCCATCCTGCGGCAGGTCGATGACATAACCCTTGCTGATGCCGAGGCGATCGAAGATCGAAACCGCTTTGTCGAGGCCGATCGGCTCGCCCATGCCGGCGCTGCTTTGCGGCATCGGGGCATTTTCGAGCGACCACGAGGTCTGCGTCATCGCATGGCCCATATGGGCCGAATGCGCGTCCGACTTCGGTACTTCGCTGAAAAATTGCGTCGGATAGCCGAGGCCATATTGGTCCGCGAAGCTGTTGAGCTTGGCGCCCCAGAAGCCCGACCACGGCAGCCCGGTGATGGCGAGGAAGAAGATGAGCGCGCCCGCCACCGCACCGGTGACGGCATGCAGGTCACGCCAGAAGATGCGCTGGCGCGGCTTCTGGCGGATGCTCATGACGCCACCCGTCTGGCCGCGCGGCCACCACAGATAGAATCCCGTGATGACGAGAACGAGTGTCCAGCCGGCGACGATCTCGATGATGCGGTTGGGCAGCCAACCGAACCATTCGAGACTGTGGATCTTCTTGACGAACTGCATCAGAGGCGTGCGCGACGAGCCTGAATCGGCGAAGCGGCCCAGCACCTGGCCGGTCTGCGGATTGACGAACACCGAGAGCCGGCCTTCGCTCTCGCTTGCTATGCCGACCTCGGCGCTGCGGTCGGCCGCTTCAGGCGGCGCATAACGGAACGCCGTTCCGGGCACCACGATCTGCGCCCGCTTCACGATCTCGGTTGGTGACAGATACGGCGCATCGCTCGGCGTTACGGTGAGCTCTTTTGCGTAAACGAGCGCGTTGATCTCGTCTTTAAACAGATAAAGGCTGCCGGTGACGGCGAGTGAAATGAGGAAGGGCAGGACGAGAAGTCCCGCATAGAAGTGCCATCGCCATACGGCGCGGTAGAGCGCATAGGTCGACGGCGCCGCGGTATCCCGCGACAATTCGGCAACGGACATGAGACGTCTCCATGAGACATAGGCAACCGCGCGTAATCAGCGCGCTGTCATTTGATCACTACGGATGAAAAAGGTTTCCGCTTCAGGCCGGAGGGCCGCGTGACTGGATGTCCGAGGAGAACAGGCCGAAGGTCGAAAGGGCAAAGACCTTGGGCGATGCGAGCGCCAGGACGTTCTGGCGTGGCAGTGGAAATTCGACGTCAGGCGCGGCACTGGCTGCCGCGACCGAGCCGCTTAAAGGGCACGCCGTCGCGCAGAGAATACAATCGGGCTGATGCTGCACCGGCTGGCCGGGCACCTGAGGGGCGCCCGACATCGAGCAGACCTCGGCATTCGCGAGATCGCGCAGCAGCAGGAATTCGGCGGTCGCATCAGGTTTGGGCAGAAGTCCCAGAAGAATCGGAATCAGCAGCGCATAGAGGGTGAGGACGGACCAGGAGGCCCTTCCCCGCCGCAATGCGCTGGTGAAACTCCGTCTCTGCATCTTTATCCTTCGAGCGTCGGACGCCGCTTATGCCAGTCGCTGGCATCCTCATAGGCCTCGGCGGCCCGGAGCACGCCTGCATCATCGAACATCCGGCCGATGATGTGAAGCCCGATCGGCAGGCCGGCTTTGGTGAAGCCGCAGGGCACACTCGCCGCCGGCTGTTGCGTCAGATTGAAGGGATAGCTGAACGGTGTCCAGTTCACCCATTTGCCGGTGCCGTCATCGACGGGCGACAGCTTGCCCGCGTCGAAGGCCGGAATCGGCAAGGTAGGCGTCACCAGGAGGTCGTATTTCTCCATGAACTGGCGCATCTGCGTGCCGAGCGCGCCACGTGCTTTCACTGCGTCGAAGTAGTCTTCAGGCGTCATCTCAAGTGACTGCTTCACCACATCCGCCAGGCCCGGATCGAGGAGCTTCTTTTTGGCCGCCGGAAGACGGCCGAGCAGCGCACGCGCGCCCGACCACCAGAGCACGCGGAAAATCGGTCCCGGATCGGGGAAGCCCGGATCGACAATGTCGATCTTGGCACCCTGCGCGCGCAGGATATTGACCGCCTTCTGCACCGCTTCCGCGACTTCCGGATCGACATCGGCATGGCCGAGCGCCGGGCTGAAGGCGATGCGCAGACCCTTGACGCCTTTGTCGAGACCCTTGCCGTAGTCGCGTCCGTCATAAGGCAGCGAATGCCAGTCGCGCAGATCGGGCTTGGCGATCACATTCATCATCAAGGCCGCATCGGCGACACGGCGCGTCATCGGTCCGGTATGCGCCACCGTGCCGAAGGGCGACAGCGGCCAGGCCGGCACGCGCCCGAAGGATGGCTTGTGGCCGAAGATGCCGGAGAAGCCGGCCGGGATGCGGATCGAGCCGCCGCCATCGGTGCCGAGCGCCAAGGGCGCATAACCCGCGGCGACCGCGGCGGACGAGCCGCCCGATGAGCCGCCCGGCGTCTTGGTCGTATCCCAAGGATTGCGCGTGATGCCGGTGAGGGGTGAATCCGTGACACCCTTCCAGCCGAATTCCGGTGTCGTGGTGAGGCCGAGCAGCACCGCACCCTCTTCGCGCAGCCGCGCCACCGATGGACCATCATGATCCCAGGCCTGATTGCGGTCGACGGTTTTCGAGCCGCGCAAGGTCGGCCAGCCTTTGACCAGGATGAGATCCTTGACCAGCGTCGGCACGCCGTCGACGGCGCCGAGAGGCTCGCCCTTGTGCCAGCGCTTCTCGCTCGCTTGCGCCTGCTTGAGGGCCGCCTTCTCGTCGACCAGGCACATCGCATTGATCTTCTTGTCATGCCGGGCAATCTGGGCCAGGCAGGCTCGCGTCATATCGACGGGTGAAAGCTTTTTCTTCTTGTAGGCTTTGACGAGCTTCGTCGCGCTCAGCCAGTTGAGATCATCTGTCATGGCCCCTCCGTTTCGGCCGGAGCTTAGACCAGGTTGCGCGGGAACTTGGCCGCGCTATCTGGCCGCAGCTTATTCGGTCGCGACGAGCTTGCCGGTATAGAGGACGGGTCCGGTCGGAGCGCCGGTCGGCGATCCGCCCTGCGGCTCGAGGCTGATGGCGAAGACCGTTTCGCCAAGGGTCGCGGGATCGACCTTGCCGAGCTGGCTTGCCGGGATGCGCAGGCTCGCATCGATGACGCCGAGCGATTGCGGATTGGCGCGTCCGCCGCCGACCGCCCACAATTCATAGGTCTTGCCGGCTTCGGCTTGCGAGCCCAGCCGCTTGACGCTGATGGTGCCGTCCTTGAGGTCGATCGAGGCGACGAAGGCGGGCCCCGGCCCTTCCGGCTGCAATACCGCCACGTAATTGCCGGGTCCCGGCGCCGGCGCCGGCTTGAAGATGATGAAGAGCGCCAATGCTGCGGCGACCGCCGTGGCCGCGAGCGCTGCGCCACGCCAGAAGCCGAGGCGCTTCTTGAGATCGACCACGGTGTTGCCGCCGGCGCCGGCGAGCTTGTCGATGCCGGCGAGGACACGGGCCCGCAGTTCGGCCGACGGCTCGACGCTGCGGGCGGCGAGCAGCAAAGGCGTCAGGCGACGTGTCCATTGGTCGACCGCGGCGGCGAATTCAGTGTTCTGCGCCACGAGGGTCTGCGCTTCGAGACGCTCATCCGGCGCGAGCGTGCCCAGCACATATTCACCGGCCAGGGCTTCTAAGGTTTCATCGAGCGCCATCGAGACACTCCTTGAGCGCAATCAGGCTGCGCCTCAGCAAAGTCTTGATGGTGGTGACCGGCCGCTTGAAACGTTCGGCCAGCTCCTCGCGGGTAAAACCTTGCCGGTAGGCGAGCAGCACCAGCTGCTGGCGCTCATTCGGCAGGCCCTGCATGCATTCGCCGAGGCGGCGCAGGTCGCCCGCCTGTCCGGCAAGCGATTCGGGATCGGGTGATTCGTCGGCAAGCGTTTCGTCGAGCTCGCTCGCCAATGCGGCGAGCCGTTCCGCCGAGCGGCGCTTGAGGTCGATCGCCTGATTTCGGGCGATGGTCGCCATCCACGCCATCGGGCTGGCGATCGTTTCGTCATAGGAGGAGGCCCGCTGCCAGATGCGCATGAAGGTTTCCTGGAGCGCGTCCTCGGCCAGCTCGGCGCGCGGCAGGATGCGGCCAATAATGCCGAAAAGTCGTCCGGAAACAACATCATAGAGCTTCGCGAAGGCGGTCCGGTCGCCTCGCGCCACCTGCGCCAGCAATTGCCTCAGATCGTTATCCATGATCCCCACGGCAAAAGGCATGAAGGTGAGTACGATAGTCATGAAGTCCATTACGGGCCAGACCCTTTTTTGGGTGCAGGCAAGGCTGACGCTGCGGCCGGGAAACCTAAACGCCAGATGAACGCCGTGTTCAGGGTCGATTACTCGGCCGTCGCCTAATGTCCTCTCCAACAACGCAGACGAGATGACGAAAGCGAGCGAGAGATGACCATCTCACCAGATCACGAGGCCCCCGCGCCGAACCACTGAATTCACGAATTCCGGAAGGCGGTCGCCCGGTCTAACACCCGCCCCTCTCGCAGATCGTGTTTCTGCTTTCCGGAACCTTCCTCCCCAGCGGCTCACTGTCCCCCCCTGATCCCCTCGAGAGCCGCTCAACTAGGGCCCCTTAACCGGGGCCCTTTTCTTTTCGCCGCTACCAGATGCCGCCCGTATCCGGCGCAACTTTTTTCTGAGGCGCGCGTAGCGTGACCGCGGCGAGCGCCGGCGGCATCGGTCCACCGCTCGCCCAATCGAGCAGCTCGACCGTGTGCAGCACCGGCAATGGTGAATGACCGGCAAGCTGAATCATGCAGCCGATATTGCCGGTGGCGATGATGTCGGGATCGGTGCTGTGGATATTTTTCGCTTTCCGCGCGCCGAGCTCGTTCGCCATGGCGGGTTGCAGAAGATTGTAGGTGCCGGCCGAGCCGCAGCAGAAATGTTTCTCGGGGATATCGAGCACGTCGAATCCGGCCTGACGCAACAGCGCGCGCGGCTCGCGTGTCACCTTCTGGCCATGCTGCATCGAGCACGGATCGTGATAGGCCACGCGATAGGCTGGCATCTTGCCGCCGACATCGCTCAGCACTTCACTGATGTCCTTGGCTAGGCCTGCGATCTCCGCGGCGGACCTAAGCATCTCCGCGTCATGCGCGAAGAGATGGCCATAATCCTTGACCGTCGTGCCGCAGCCCGAGGCATTGACGATGATCGCATCGAGGCCGTGTGTTTCCTTTTCCCGCGCCCAGGCCAGGATATTGGCGCGCGCAAAAACCTTCGCCTCATCTTCGCGGCCCATATGCAGAGGCAGCGAACCGCAGCATCCGGCGCCAGCCGCGATGACGACGTCGCAGCCCTGCCGCTGCAGGAGCCGGATGGTCGCCGCGTTGATATTGCCGTTGAGCGCCTGCTGCGCGCATCCGGCGAGAAGGGCGACACGTTTGCGCCGCACGCCCTGGGCTGGATGGACAGTCACCGCAAGGACATTGGCGTGAAGCTGCCCTGGAATCCGGGCGAAAAACGGTTTGAGGCGCACAGGCAGTAATGGCGCTAAGGGCCTTGCCAGGCGCGCCAGGCGCAGCATCGCTTGGAAGAGCCGCGGCCGCGTCAGGGTTTTGGCGAGGGCGGCGCGCATCAGGCGATCGCTCAAAGACCGATGATGATGGCGCTCGATATGCGCCCGCGCCCGATCGACCAGATGCGCGTAATCCACCTTCACCGCGCAGGTCGTCATGCAGGAGAGGCAGGAGAGACAGCTGTCGATATGCCGGACCGTCTTGGCATCGGGCGCCCCGCCTTTTTCGAGCATGGCGCGTATGAGATCGATACGGCCGCGCGGCGATTCGTTCTCGTCGCGCGTCAGCACATAGGTCGGGCAGGCATTGGTGCAGAAGCCGTAATGCACGCAGGTCTCGAGGATCCCGTTGGCCTCTGCGATCTCCGGGTCGCGCAATTGCTCTTCGCTGAAGGCTGTCTTCATCCCTGTAGTCTAGGCGAGGCCATCTGTTCATTCCTGCCTGTAAGCGCAGGGCGATTTGTCCATCCCTGCAATCAATCTTTGGCTTGGCGGTAGTAACTGCCGCCGCCATAGAGCAACGGATCATGATCGGCTCTCACCTTCACGTCGCCGACGCGGCCCAGGATGACGTCATGGGTCCCGACCGGAAACCTGTCGGAGATCTCGCAGAAGATATTGGACTGCGCGTCCTCGAGGAACGGAATACCCGCACCGTCACGCCGCCATTGCCCGAGCTGGAAGCGGCTGCCGCGCAGTTGCGAATTGGCGAAGCTCGCGATCAACTCATGATGGTCGCGATGCATGACATTGATGCAGAAGCGCCCGGAAGCGACCAGCGCCGGATGCAGCGTCGTCTCGCGATTGACGCAGATGAGGCAGGTCGGCGGCGCCAGCGACACGGAGGTCACGGCGGTCGCCGCCATGCCGCGCCATTCACCGTCCGCGGTGCAGGTCGTGATCACCGACACGGTTCCCGTAAAGGTCCGCATCGCGGCGCGGAACTGTTCCTCGGTATGTGAGCTCAGCGCACCCATGGCCCTCTCCATGACGGTGGAATGCTCCGCCGATCGGGCGCTTCCGTCAATTCCGCCGATGCGCCTGGCGCAAGTCAGCGGCAATATTTCAGATCTGATTGGCGAGATCACGCCATTCGCGCCGCAGCGCCTGGCGGATCATATTACGCTCGCGCTCCGAGCGGTGGATATCGAAGCTGACGGCGATCGCCAGCTTCTCCTCGCGCTGCTGATGCAGCAAGGGCGTGGCGAAGCAGGAGAGATGCGGATCGAGCTCGCCATCCTCGACATGGATGCCGTCCTGCTGGGCGTCCTGCAGCGCGCCGGCGAGATCGTTCCAGCGCGTCTTGGTCCGTGCCGTGAAGGCAGGATAAGGCTCCTTGGGCAGGAGCGCGGGCCGCTGCACCTTGGCGACACTGCTGAGAAGCGCCCGGCCTGCCGCCGAGGCCCAGAGCGGATAGCTCGGGCCGACTTCGATATCGATCACCGCCCGCCGGTTGCTGGCGAGCCTCGCCAACGTGACCGCCTCCGACCCCACGAGCTGGATGAGATACACCGTCTCGCCGCAACTGTCGGCGACGCGCGCCATCGGCGGGGCCGCCACCTGGAGCAGATGGTCGACCCACACGGAGGCAAGGCGAAGCGAACGCGTGCCGAGCGCATAGTGGCGATTGGGCAGGCGGCTCGCATAGCCGTGCGCGATGAGCGTCGCCAGAAGGCGCGAGACGGTCGCCGGATCGACACCGAGCTGCTCGGCCGCCTCATTGGCGCGGATTCCGCCCGGCGCCTTGCGCTGCATCATCTCGAGGAGATCGAGGGCCCGAGCGACCGAGCGGATTTCACCCGCGCCCGCCATGGTGGCCCCTATCCTTTTCCGGCGACGGCGTCCGGAAATTTGGGAATGACCTGCTCGCCGAAAAGCCGGATGGACTCGAGCATGCGTTTCTGTTCCGTGATCCCGCCATACATGACGAAGATCATATATTCGACATTGAGCTCGTCCTTCAATCGCTGAATTTCCTCGCCGACCGTGTCGGGCGTGCCGACGATCTGGAAGCCGCTCGCAATCATCTGCTCGAAAGTTTTGGGAACCGGACCTTCCTGGCCCTTCATGCGCAGCGCCTCGAAGAAGCCGAACTCACCCAGCCAATGGGTCCAGAAGGCCGCACCCTGGCGCGCCGTCTCCATCGCCTCCTCATGCGTGCGCCCGACCGCGAGATTGCGGCACAGAGCGACGCCGCCGCCGGTCGAATATTCGCCGAAGCGCAGAGTTCGCCCGTGCTTCGCGGCTTCATCCATATAGGCCTGGAACACCCAGCGCACGATATCGAGATTGGCCGCCAGCGTGACCACCGAACTGCCGATCCGTGCCGACCAGTTGAGCGTTTCGGGACTCTGCGTCAGCGTGGTGAAGAGCGGCGGATGCGGACTCTGCCGGGGCTTGGGCACGGTCGCCACCTGCTTGAGCGCTCCGTCCGCGACGCCGGCATTGAGCCTGGCCGAGATCGGGTGCTTCCATTCGAGGCCGCGCGGCGGCACTGAGATGAACTCGCCTTCGAAATCCCACAGATCCTCGGTCCAGGAGCGGCGCATCACCTCGAACCACTCCTCGACGATGCGCCGGTTGGTCGCCTCCGTCTCGGCCTTGCCGGTGCCGGCGGCATTGGCGCGGTAATGCTGGCCCATGACGCCGACCGAGCGCGGCTGGTAGCCGCGGCTCAAGCCGATATCGAGACGCCCGCCGGTCAGGTGATCGGCCATCGCGATATCTTCCGCGAGCCGAAGCGGATTCCAGTTAGGCAGCACCAGGCCCATCTGGCCTTGCCTGAGCCGCTTGGTGTGCTGGGCGAGATAGATGTTGAGCATCAACGGATTGGGCGTGACGTGATAGCCCTCGATCTCGAAATGATGCTCGGCGAACATCATCGAGGTCCAGCCGGTTTCATCGGCGCAGATCGCCTGCTCGCGCAGGTCCTCGATGGTATTGGCGTAACGATCCCGGTCCAATCCCCACAGGCCAGTACCGAGCTCCGTCTCCGATGCAACGGCGACGGGGTAAAACATCCCGAATTTCAAAGCGAGCCCTCTCTCAAAGATCGCGTTTAGATGCGCGTCCGAGTTGCTTCCGAAGTGGCCGGAACGTCAATTGGCGAAGTTGCGCCTGGCGCAAGAGAGGCGGAATTTAAGGTTTCCGCGATGCGGCGCGGAAATCGCGCGGCGTCACGCCGTATCTCGCCTTGAACACCTTGCTGAAATGGGAGATTTCGCGAAAACCCCAATCGAAGGCGATCTCGGTGATACTCTGCTGATCGAACCGCACATTGGCGAGCGTGCGCCGGCAGGCTTCCAGCCGCTCGGCCAGCATCCACGCGCCGAAGGTGGTTCCCATGCGCTGGAAACGCAGATGCAGCGTGCGCACCGAAATGCGCAATTGCCCTGCGACATAAGGCGGCGAGAGATCCGGCCGATGCAGATTTTTCTTGAGAAAGGCGAGCAGCGTGTCGGTCGGCAGCTCGCAGGTCTGGCGTTCGAAGGATGAGGGCGCGCTGGCGAGCGCCAGGAGATTGCAGACATTCTCGACCAGGAGATCGGCGGCATCCGCGCCGAGCGCCGGGTCGGCGCAGAGTTGTGTGAGATGCGCGCGCGCCAGCTCCGCATAGACACCGTCACCGCTCACCTTTATCGGTGGCGAGCGCCTGATCCACGGGGCTTTCTCCTCGAGCCTTCGGCGCGGGACGAGCGCCAGCGTGCGCCGTACCGGTGTCGGGAAGTCGACAGAGAAGGATTTCTCCACATCGACGATGGCGATCTCACCGGCATCGAGGAGAAGCGACGCATCGCCCTGGGCGATATGGCTTTGCCCCTCCTCCTGCCAGCTCACCAGATAACCCTCCTCACCCGAGCGCAGGACATGGTTGCGATGGCGCAGGATGCGATGTGGCCTGGACGTGAAGCGGGCCACTTTCGTGGGTCCGCTGGCAAAGCCGGAAATGCGCGCCTCGAAGCTTTCCGATCCCAGCCGTTCGGCATCGACATGCAGGATCGCCTGGCAGACCGCGTCGCGCCAATAGGAAAAGCGCAAGCGGGCTTCCGCATCACCAGTCGACCAAACGGTTGGGGTCATCTGAAACCTCGGGCTACCGATAACTTACTCCATCTGCGCGTCGAGACAACTCGCCCTGCGCTGCCGGATAAGACGGCGGAAAGGCGATCATCTAGACCTCAGGCTTCCCGCCAAAACAGGAGGCGCCGATGGATGCCCGCACTTCCGACCTCAACGCGTTTCTCGCCGCCGCCCGGTCCCTCCTCGGTGAGGACGGCGTCAATCACAGCGAAGAGACGCTGCGGCGATATGGCGAGAATACCTTGCCGGGCGGCGATGTCCGGCCGGCGGCCGTGATCTATCCGGACTCGACGGCGCAGGTTCAGGCGATCGTCCGCCTCGCCAATGAGCATAGGGTGCCGCTCTATCCGGTAAGCACCGGCAACAATATCGGGCTCGGCAGCCGCTCGGCCAGCGCACCGGGCCAGGTGGTGGTCGATCTCGGCCGCCGCATGAACCGCATTCTCGAGATCAACGAGACCTTGGCCTATGCGGTGGTGGAGCCCGGCGTCACCTATCAGGCGATGTATGACGAGCTGGTGCGGCGCGGCAACAAGCTCATGCTCGATGTCACTTCAGGCCCGCCGCAAGGCGGCATGCTCGGCAATGCGCTCGACAAGGGTGCCGGCTACGGCCCCTATTTCGATCATTTTGGTTTCTCCTGCGGCATGGAAGTGGTGCTGGCCAACGGCGAGATCCTGCGTACCGGCGACGGCGCGCTCGACAGCCCCGATGTCTCCAACTGGCATACGTCGAAATATTCCTTCGGCCCCATTCTCGACGGCCTGTTCACTCAGTCGAATTACGGCATCGTCACTCGCATGGGCATCTGGCTGCTGCCGCGTCCGCCCGCCATCCGGTCATTTCATTTCGCCTATGATGACGACGACGACCTCGCTGAGATCGTCGATCTGTGCCGGCCGTTGAAGCTGTCGAATTTCGTGCCGACCCTCTTCCGCGTGGCCAACGACCTCTATCTGTGCGGCACCGAGGGCGAGAGTCCGGAATATCGTGCGAGCGGCGGCAAACGTTCCATCTCGGCAGAAGGCCGGCGCGCCCTGCGTGCGAAGCACGGCCTCGGCGCCTGGAATGTCTCCGGCGCGTTTTATGGGCCGAGCCCTGCCGCGATGGACCCGATGATCGAGCGGGTGCGCGCCCATTTCGGCCAGTCCGGCAGAGCGCGCTACATTCCACATGAAGAGGCGCAAGCCATCGCGCCGCTCGCCATCGCCATCAACGCCTTTTCCGGTGTGCCCGGTCACGGCGAGCTGGGATTGCTCAAATGGCGGCCGGGCGGCGGCAACAGCTGGTTCCTGCCCGGCACCCCGATGATCGGCAAGGTCGCCAACGAGTTCCAGCAGCTCTGCCGCGGCATCTATGAGGAGCACGGGCTCGATTACACGGTGATGAATGTCTGCTCGGCCCGTTTTGCCCGCGGGCTGCATGTTCTGGGCTTCAATCGCGAGGATGAGGATGAGCGCCGGAGGGCCGAGGCCTGTTACCGCAAGATGGCCGAGGAAGTGGCCCGCCGCGGCGTCTATGTCGGCCGCGCCCCGGTCGATTTTCACGAGTTCCATATGGCCCAGGCCATAGCCCCGTTCCGGGACGCCTGTGCTGGGATCAAGAATGCCCTCGATCCGAACGGCATCCTGGCCCCCGGCCGCTATGGGATTCACGGTCATTCTTAATTGAGAACAAGAGCTTAGCCAGATTAACGCCAGATGAACGGCCCATTCAGGGAGGGTTCCGGCAGCCCATGGCATTGTCCTTGCAACGCTGAAAGTGCGTTTCGAGAGGGCCTATCCGATGCGTATCCTTGCCACCACACTTCTTGCCGCCCTGCTGCTCAATGCCGGGGCGCTGACCAGTGACAACCGGGCCTATCTGCGCGCCAAGATCACCGCCGACAGCAATGTCACGACGCTGACCAAGAACCAGCCCTGGCCGGTCAAGAGCCAGATGAAGATTGAACCCTGCTCGCTCGACGGCTGCGTCGGCGTCTGACCTTTCAACGTATCACCTGATGAGTTTTATTCCCTGGCCTGCCAAGGCCAGGGTCGGCCGGAGGGCGGCGGAGCGGCACTCACGCCCCTCTCGAAACCGCGACCTGTCGCCCTCCGGTTCTTAATTCCGCATCACGCGAAACGCTTGGCGCCCGCCACACAGGCCACGATACCGAGGGTGACGGCGATCATCGCCGGGCTCACATATTCGCCGAGCAAGAGCGCCGCGATGGCGAGCCCGAAGAAGGGCTGCAGCAATTGCAGCTGGCCGACCGCGGCGATACCGCCCAGCGCCAGGCCGCGATACCAGAAGATGAAGCCGACCAGCATGCTGAACACCGACACATAAGCGAGCCCGGCCCAGGCCGGCGCACCTATGCCGTTCCAGCTCTGTGGCCAGAAGGCGACGAGGAGGACGGCCATCACCGGCAATGAGATGACGAGCGCCCAGGAGATGACCTGCCAGCCGCCGAGCCGGCGCGACAGCTTGGCGCCCTCGGCATAACCCAGCCCGCAGACGATGATCGCCCCGAGCATCAGGGCGTCGCCCAGGGGCGCCGCGGTGATGCCTTGCGCCAGCGCGAATCCCACCACCAGGGCGCTGCCGAGAATCGAAAACAGCCAGAAGGCCGGCTTCGGCCGCTCGCCGCCCCTGAGCACCGCGAAGATCGCGGTGGCGAGCGGCAGGAGGCCGACGAAGACGATCGAATGGGCGGCGGTGACATGCTGGAGCGCCAGCGCGGTCAGCAGCGGAAAGCCGATGACGACGCCGAAGGCGGTGACGATCAGGGGAACGATGTCGCTCTTCTCCGGCCACCGCTGGCGAAACAGCATGAGCATCAGCCCCGCCAGGATCGCGGCGATGGTGGCGCGCGCCATGGTGAGGAAAAGCGGGTCGAAATCATGCACGGCGAGGCGTGTCGCCGGCAGCGATCCGCTGAAGATGACGACGCCCAAAAATCCGTTGATCCAGCCGATTGCGGTTCTGTCCATGCCGCTTCTGTGGCCGATGCCCCCTGGAAACTCCAGGGACAGACAAGTACAATAAGGCCAAACTGTACTGGTGACAGGAGCAATACAGATGGATCATGGCGTCCCGGTTACAAGGGTAGACCAGGTCATCGCCGCCATTCGCGACCGCATCGCCCGCCGCCTCCTGACGCCGGGCGCACGGCTGCCCTCGATCCGCGCCTTCGCCGATAGCCAGGGCGTCTCCAAATCGACAGTGGTCGAGGCCTATGACCGCCTGGTGGCCGACGGCACCATCGGCTCGCGCCGGGGCTCGGGCTTTTACGTGTCGGGGCCTATGCCGCCGCTTGCTCTGACCGAGATCGGCCCCAGCCTCGACCGCGCCATCGATCCGCTCTGGGTCTCGCGTCAATCGCTCGAAGCGGGCGACAGGATGATGAAACCCGGCTGCGGCTGGCTGCCTACCTCTTGGATGCCGGACGAAGCGCTGCGCCGTACCTTGCGCACGCTGAGCCGGCGCGAGCACGCGCTTTATCTCACCGATTACGACCGCCCGCACGGCCTCGCCCCGTTGCGGCAATTGCTGTCGCGCCGGCTCGCCGATCAAGGCATCGAGGCCGGCCCCGACCAGATCCTGCTCGCCGATTCGGGGACCCAGGCCATCGATCTCCTGTGCCGCCTGCTGCTCGAGCCGGGCGATACGGTGCTGGTCGATGATCCCTGCTACTTCAACTTCCTGGCGATGCTGCGCGCCCATCGCGCCCGCGTCGTCGGCGTCGCCTATACGCCGGCCGGCCCCGATCTCGATGCCTTCGCCAATATCCTCGCCGCCGAGCGGCCGCGCCTCTACATCACCAATTCGGCCCTGCACAATCCGACCGGTGCCTCGCTCTCATCCACCACCGCCCATCGCCTCCTCAAGCTCGCCGAGGCGCATGGCCTCACCATCATCGAGGACAGCATATTCGCCGACCTCGAGGTCGAGCCGGCGCCACGCCTCGCCGCCTTCGACGGGCTGGAGCGCGTCGTCCATATCGGCAGCTTCTCCAAGACCTTGTCGGCTGCATTGCGCTGCGGCTTTATCGCCGCGCGCGCCGACTGGATCGACCGGCTCATCGACCTCAAGCTCGCGACCTCCTTCGGCAGCGCGCCCCTCTCGGCCGAGTTCGTCTATGGCGTGCTCAGCGACGGCTTCTACCGCAAGCATCTCGACAGCCTGCATCGCCGGCTGGCGCAGGCCATGGGCGAGACCCAGGCCCGGCTCAAGGCGCTGGGCCTCACCCCCTGGTGCGAGCCCAAGGGCGGCATGTTCCTGTGGTGCAAGCTTCCGGACGGACTGGATTCGGCCGATGTCGCCCGCCACGCTTTGACGGAGAATGTCGTCCTCGCCCCCGGCAACGTCTTCAGCGTCTCGCAACGTGCGGCAAGCTACATGCGCTTCAACGTGGCGCAGTCGCGCAATGCCAGGCTCTATGCGGTGCTCGAAAAGGCGATGGCGGCGAGCGCGGGATGCGAAAAAGTGGAAGCCGGTTTTTCGCGAGAATCCCGCGCCAAATAGATGTCAGTTCACGATGACTTTGGCGCCGACCCTGGCCCGGCCATAGAGATCCGTCACATCCTCATTGGTGAGACGAATGCAGCCTGACGAGACGGCCTGGCCGATGGTCCAAGGCTGCGCCGTGCCATGGATGCGGTATTCGGTGGCGCCGAGATAGAGCGCCCGGGCACCCAGCGGATTATTGGGGCCGCCTTCCATGAATTCCGGCAGGTCCGGCTGGCGCTCGCGCATCTCCGCCGGCGGGCGCCAATCCGGCCACTCCGCCTTGCGGCTGATCTTCTCAGCTCCCTTCCAGGTGAAGCCTGAGCGCCCGACGCCGATGCCGTAGCGCAGCGCCTTGCCGTTATCGAGCACCAGATAGAGATAGCGCTTGCGCGTCTCGATGACGATCGTGCCCGGCTTCTCGGCCGAGGCATAGTCGACTTCCTTGCGCTTGTATTTGGGATTGGTCTTGTAAGACCAGGCGCCGACGGTGAAATTCGTCTTCACGCCGGAATTCGCGTCCTGATTGCGCTCTGCCTTTGCGGAAGGAATGGCCAGAGCCAGCCCGGCGATCGCCGCCATACCCGCAACCTTCAATGATTTCAGCATCCTGCTGCCCCCAGTAACCATGCCTGGCCAATTCATCGCCGCGACGGACTGGGGGCGTCAAGACCGTCTTTGAGATGAACGGCAGATGAACGGCCCATTCAGGGTGGATTTTCGGCCGTTGTGGCATATTCGTCACGCTGGAGTACCGCCATGTTGAGCCCTCGCCCCGTCCTGATCGCCACCGTCTTGAGCTTCGCCTGCTTGTCCGCGATTCCGGCCCAGGCCGAGAATGCCGCGCGGACCTATTTCAACCCGCAGGTCTACGGCAAGCCGGTTGCGCTCTGCATGTCGGATCGGGCGAGCTGCGGCAAGCCCAGTGCCGATGCCTGGTGCCGCGACAACGGCTTTGCCGAGGCGCTCGTCTTCGAGCGGCTGCGCACCGCCGACAAGTCGCAGGTCTTCCGCCAGATCAAATGCATCACCCGCGAGCAGGCCGTCGCCTCGACGCCTGACGAGTCCAACCGCGCCACGCCGTAATCCCGCCCTGATCGCGCAGGAAGACTGAGCGCCATCAATCTTGTGGTGGCGAATGCGCAACATCGTCTTGATTTCAATCTTTACCTTTCTGATGCTAGTGCCGGCACGGGCGGAAGACGATAACTCGGAGTCTCGATCACATGTGAACGAAGACGAAGCCCTTAAATGGTGCTTTAGTCGCTTCCCCTCGGCGGAGCCGGCAGAAGTAAGCTCGCGATCTATAAGTGAGCTGGCCCCCTTCAAACTGGAAGACACGATTGCTCCGCCTGGCCTCATCACAAAAACGGAGACCGTGGGCAGACTGCCTGGCTACATCAGGAAATATAAAGGGGTTTGGATCTGGCCGGCGATAACCGAGCCTCCGGCTTTTGCGATTTTTGTCGAACGGCTCACGGCGGAGGAAATGACAATCGCTTTCGTCAGCCGGGCCACGGAGGAGAACAAGGATTACCGGGACGGGCTCCGCAAGAATTCCAGGCAAAAACTGACATGGAACGGAACAGCCTTCTCGGCCGGACCCGACGGCGAGCTTGAGTCCACGACCACTATCTACATATCCGCCTTCAGCGATGCCTTGCTTCTCATCAGAGCAAACAAGCGTGAAGGCGGGCCGCCCATGTGCTTCATCTCTTCGAAACACTACTGATTTTGCCCAGTTTTCCACCATTCCGTCGCCCCTAGGGAATCCGCTTGGCATCTGGAGATTCCCCGTGTAGGGAACCCCCTCGCAATGCCAAAACGCACAGACATCAAATCCATCCTCATCATCGGGGCGGGACCGATCATCATCGGCCAGGCCTGCGAATTCGATTATTCCGGCACCCAGGCCTGCAAGGCGCTGAAGGCCGAGGGCTATCGAGTCATCCTGGTCAACTCCAATCCGGCGACCATCATGACCGACCCGGATCTGGCGGACGCCACCTATATCGAGCCGATCACGCCCGAGGTCGTCGCCCGCATCATCGAGAAGGAGCGCCCGGACGCGGTTCTCCCCACCATGGGCGGCCAGACCGCGCTCAATACCGCGCTTTCCCTCAACCGTATGGGGGTCTTGGATAAATTCGGCGTCGAGATGATCGGCGCCAAGGCCGATGTCATCGACAAGGCCGAGGACCGCGAGCAGTTCCGCGAGGCGATGAAGAAGATCGGCCTCGAGACCCCCAAATCCATGCTGGCCAATGCCTCGGCCCTGAAAGAGGCCGACCGCGAGCAATTCGCCGCCGAGACCGAGTTCCTGAAGACCCAGGGCGGCGACGTCGAGGCCTATGAGCGCGACTGGGCGGCGACCGAGCCCGAGCGCCTCAAGCGCTACCGCAACCGCGCCCTTGTCGAGGCCTTCGAGGCCATGCTCGAGATCGGCCTGCCCTGCATCATCCGCCCCTCCTTCACGCTGGGCGGCACTGGCGGCGGCATCGCCTATAACCGCGAGGAATTTTTCGACATCGTCGAAAGCGGCCTCGACGCCTCGCCCACCGCCGAGGTGCTCATCGAGGAATCGGTGCTCGGCTGGAAAGAATACGAAATGGAGGTCGTGCGCGACCGCGACGACAACTGCATCATCATCTGCTCGATCGAGAATATCGACCCGATGGGCGTCCATACCGGTGATTCGATCACCGTCGCGCCGGCGCTGACCTTGACCGACAAGGAATATCAGATCATGCGCAACGCCTCGCTGGCGGTGCTGCGTGAGATCGGCGTCGAGACCGGCGGCTCCAACGTGCAGTTCGCCGTCAATCCGGACAATGGCCGCCTCGTCGTCATCGAGATGAATCCGCGCGTGTCGCGCTCCTCCGCCCTTGCCTCCAAGGCGACCGGCTTCCCGATCGCCAAGGTCGCGGCCCGCCTCGCGGTCGGCTATACGCTGGACGAACTCGCCAACGACATCACCGGTGGTGCCACGCCCGCTTCCTTCGAGCCTACCATCGACTATGTGGTGACGAAGATCCCGCGTTTCGCCTTCGAGAAATTCCCCGGCGCCGAGCCCACCCTCACCACCGCCATGAAATCGGTGGGCGAGGTCATGGCCATCGGCCGCACCTTCCAGGAATCGCTGCAGAAGGCCTTGCGTGGATTGGAGACGGGTCTCACTGGTCTCAACGAGGTGAAGATCGACGGCCTCGGCGAAGACGACGACAGGAACGCCATCCGCGCCGCTCTCGCCGCCCCGCGCCCCGACCGCCTCCTCAAAGTGGCGCAGGCGCTTCGCCTCGGCGCGACCGTCGAGCAGATTCATGCCGCCAGCAAATATGATCCGTGGTTCATCCGCGAGATCGACGGCATCGTGAAGATGGAAGCGGCGATCCGCGAACGTGGTCTGCCGAAGGACGCCGTCAATCTGCGCCGACTCAAGGCCATGGGCTTCTCCGACCGCCGCCTCGCCGAGCTGATCCGCGGCAGCGAAGACAAGGTGCGCGCCCATCGCCGCAAGCTCGGCGTCAAGCCGGTGTTCAAGCGCATCGACACCTGCGCGGCCGAATTCGCCTCGCCCACCGCCTACATGTATTCGACTTACGAGACGGGCCTTGCCGGCGATGACGGCAACGAGGCGCGCCCGTCCGATAAGCAGAAGATCATCATCCTGGGCGGCGGTCCCAACCGCATCGGCCAGGGCATCGAATTCGACTATTGCTGCTGCCATGCCTGCTTCGCGCTGCATGACGCGGGCTTCGAATCGATCATGGTCAACTGCAACCCGGAAACGGTCTCGACCGACTACGATACCTCCGACCGGCTCTATTTCGAGCCGCTCACCGCCGAGGACGTGCTGGAGATCATCTGGGCCGAGCAGACGAACGGCACGCTCAAGGGCGTCATCGTCCAGTTCGGCGGCCAGACGCCGCTCAACCTCGCCCATGCGCTCGAAAGCGCCGGCGTGCCGATCCTCGGCACGACGCCCGATGCGATCGATCTTGCCGAGGACCGCGACCGCTTCGCCAAGCTTCTGAAGAAGCTCAAACTGCGCCAGCCCAAGAACGGCATTGCCCGCTCAGGCGCAGAAGCGCGCAAGATCGCCAAGTCGATCGGCTTCCCAGTCGTCATCCGCCCGTCTTACGTGCTGGGCGGTCGTGCCATGGAGATCGTGCGCGACGAGGCGCAGCTTGCCCGCTACATCACCGAGGCGGTGGTCGTCTCGGGCGACAGCCCGGTGCTGATCGACTCCTATCTCTCCAATGCCATCGAGGTCGATGTCGATGCCATCTCCGATGGCAAGGACGTGTTCGTCGCCGGCGTGATGGAGCATATCGAAGAGGCCGGCATCCACTCTGGCGACAGCGCCTGTGTGCTGCCGCCCCATTCGCTGAAAGCCTCGATCATCGCCGAAATCGAGAAACAGGCCCGCCAGCTGGCGCTTGCTCTCAAGGTGGTCGGCCTCATGAATGTGCAGTTCGCCGTCAAGGACGATGAGGTCTACATTCTCGAGGTCAATCCGCGCGCCTCCCGCACCGTGCCCTTCGTCGCCAAAGTGATCGGCGAGCCGGTCGCCAAGATCGCCGCGCGGGTGATGGCGGGCGAGACACTGGCGAGCTTCAAACTCAAGCCCAAGAAGTTGCACCATGTCGCGGTCAAGGAAGCGGTCTTCCCGTTCAACCGCTTCCCCGGCGTCGACATCCTGCTCGGTCCCGAAATGCGCTCGACCGGCGAGGTCATGGGGCTCGACAAGACCTATGACATGGCCTTCGCCAAGAGCCAGCTGGGGGCCGGCATGCGTGTGCCGCTCGCCGGTACGGTCTTCATCTCGGTGAAGGACGCCGACAAACAGCGCATCCTGCCGGCGGTGAAGAAGCTGCTCGATCTGGGCTTCCGCATCTGCGCCACCGGCGGCACCCAGCGCTTCCTCGAGGCCAAGGGGCTCGATTGCGCCAAGGTCAACAAGGTGCTGGAGGGCCGGCCCAATGTCGTCGACGCTTTGAAGAACGGCGAGATCCAGCTCGTGCTGAACACGACGGAATCGAAAGCTTCCGAGTCGGATTCAAAGCCGATCCGCCAGACGGCGCTGCTGCAGAAGGTCCCCTACTACACCACACTGCCCGGCATCCTGGCGGTCACCAAGGCGATCGCCGCACAGAAGGCCGGAACGCTCGATGTGCGGCCGCTGCAGGATTATCACTGACATTCTCCTCCGCATGGCCCTGCCATGCGGAGGAGGCAATATCTAAATGTCGACGCGCTCGCGAACCACGGGCGCGTTGTTCTTTTTATGCCGCCCGAGGATCTGCCTGAGGCCCTCTTTGGTGAAGGGCTGCGTCAATTGCGTCCAGAAGCTCTTGGCGATCTCGCCCTTGATGCCGATATCGGTCGAGGACGGATAGGGCGGGTTGTGATAGGTGCCGAGCAGCTGGTCCCACAGCACGACATTCTCGCAATAATTGGTGTTGCCGACCGTGGCATCACGCGAATGATGCCAGCGATGCAGCCTGGGCGTGCTGAAAATCCAGTCGAGAAAGCCGGTGCGCATTTCGATATTGCAATGGGTCAGGAGGCCGATGAAGGCCGTCACCGCGCCGACCCACAGGAAAACCGGCAAGGGCGCGCCCAGCAGATAGAGCGGAATCTGGCTGAGTGCCGCCTTCACGATCGAGTCCACCACGTGGAAGCGCCCGGTATTGAACACGCGCAGGCGCTCGACGCTGTGATGGAGCGCATGGAAGCGCCAGAGGATCAGGCGCTCATGGGCATAGCGATGCGCGGCATAGAGGCCGAGCTCGGCGATGACGAGCGCCAACGCCACTTGCAGCAGCAAGGGCCAGTTGGTGGGCCACAGCCCATCGTCGTTTCCGACATGGGGCTGGGCGACCATGGCGACGAGAATCGGAAAGGTGGCACCTGCCGCCGCCGCGACCTGCACCGCACCCTTGGTGAGAAGCGTGTGGGCGATGTCGTTGACGATCTCACCATCGGGTGCCAGCCAGTCGCGCTCATAAGGCATGAGATATTCGAACAGTGCGATCCCGGCGGCGATGCTCAGATAGACGACGTTGAACCAGAGAAGCGGATGATCGCTTGCGAAGGCGCAATAGGCACCGAGCAGTCCACAACCAAAAAGGGCCGGCCACAAGACGTAGGACAGGAGCACATAGGCCTTTGTCATGCGGCTGATCTCAAAGCGATACATCTTCTCTCCTGCAAACCTGCTCCATAAGGAATGCAGGACCTAGTAGGCAAAAATTACCACAAGATGGCGCGGCGTCCGTTCCCTTCTTGATGCCGCAGCCGACAGGGCTCGGCTTGCCCGATTTCCCCCTGATTTGGCAAACTGTCCCCTAAGGAAAGTGAGATCACATGCCTGTGAGGACCAAGCCCCCGCATGAAAGGCCCCAAACTGCCCAAATCGGACTTCCGGCTCCCTCCGCCCGGATTGAAATTTGCCAAGCTGAAGAACGGCTTAACGGGACTCTTGAATTCCTCGCCGCCTTAAGCCATCTTTGTGGGCTGTTCCCGGTGACGGACCGCAAGGGCCGTTCACCGGGAACTTGCATTTTACCCGGCGCGGGCCGACCGCCCCGACGGAAAGAGTTGAACTGACGGATTTGCGACATGATTGATAAGATTCCAATGACTGAGGCGGGGCACGCCG
Organism: Taklimakanibacter albus; assembly: GCF_016595235.1. GTDB lineage: Bacteria > Pseudomonadota > Alphaproteobacteria > Rhizobiales > Aestuariivirgaceae > Taklimakanibacter > Taklimakanibacter albus. The sequence goes on from NZ_JAENHL010000007.1 coordinate 404,641, forward strand.
CCATGATGGACGAGATCAAGCACCTGAAATCGGTGGAGCGCCCGCGTATTATCCGCGCGATCGAGGAGGCGCGTTCGCATGGCGATCTGTCCGAGAATGCGGAATATCATGCCGCCAAGGAACAACAGGGCTGGACCGAAGCCCGCGTCGCCGAGCTCGAGGACAAGATCAGCCGCGCCGAGGTGATCGACATCTCGAAACTGTCGGGCGACACCGTGAAATTCGGCGCCAAGGTCACCCTCGTCGATGAGGATACCGAGGACGAAGCCGCCTATCAGATCGTCGGCGAATTCGAGGCCGACGTGAAGAAGGGCCTGATCTCGGTGAGCTCGCCCATCGCGCGCGCCATCATCGGCAAGCGCAAAGGTGATTCAGTGGAAGTCGCCACCCCGGGCGGCGGCAAGAGCTACGAGATCCTGAAGGTCAGGTACAACTGACGGCACCTGCCGCAGCCGAGCGAGAATTCCAAGGCCGGGCCCGTGCCCGGCCTTGATTTTTGCGCAATGCCCGGCGCATCCTCTCCGCGTAGCGCTGGGGAAACTATAAATGCGCAACTGTGCCCTCATTTGGCTCGGCCTATTCGCACTCTCCGTCGCCAGCGATTGCGCTCTGGCGCAGGACGATCCTAATTGCTGGGCAGGAAAGCGGCGCACCGACCTCAGAACCGGCGAGGTCCGGTTCGAATGCATGCAGCAGCCGGAGTCTTCGCGCAATTTCACGCGCCTGCGGCAGCTCGCGGAACTTGGTTTTCAAGATCAGAAGGACGTCACCTTTGTCCTTGAGAAACTCAATGGGGACGATTGGGATCTGCGCGCCGAGGCGGCCCGGACCTTGCGGCTGAACCACTATGCCAAGGCCATCCCGCAGCTCGCCGCCGCCCTCTCTCCTCATGATTGGTGCTTGACCTTCGAGGCCATGGTCGCGCTCAAGGAGCTCAACGCGCCGCAAGCCGACGCGATGCTCAAGGATATCGCCAGTACCTATTGGCTGCCGGCCATCCGTGAAGTGGCCCACAAGCTGACCGTCGACCGTCACCTGCCTAAAGTCGCTCTGACAACCTCAATCTGGGCGCCGCTTGATTACTGCTCGACCGAGTCATTCAGATGTCCAGTCCAGCGCGACTATCCGAGCCTCAAGGGAGCGCGGCGGGCGCCTCTCGTTCTTGATATCCAGGGCGGCAAGCTCATCGGTACGGATCATGGCGAATGGGGCGGCGAGCTTGGTTTCATTGACGAGAAAACGACTCAGACCGTCATCGACGAAAATGTCCTCGCCATCGTGTGGCGCGGCAGCCGGATATTCGCGGTGACCGGTCTGGATCATGGCGGCCTGAATCGCGGAGATATCTGGAAGGTCTTGAGATCGGATGATGGGCGGTGGTCGGCCCGGCGCCTGTGGCGTCTGCCGGGCACCCCTTATGAGATCGTCGCGGCACCGGATGGCACGATAGGGCTTTTCGGACGGTTCGGCTCCGTGCTGTATAGGACCGACGACACGCTCCAATGGCTTGGCTAGGAGAGATCATGACATCCATCACCGGCTACCACGCCCATGTCTATTACGACGCTCCGCAGCGGGCCGAGGCGCAGCGTCTGTGCGAAACCGTGCGCGATCGGTTCGGTGTCGCCATGGGCCGGCTCCATGACCAGGCGGTCGGACCACATCCGCGCGGCTCCTGCCAGCTCACCGTGACGCCGGAAAACTTCTCGGACGTGATCCAGTGGCTGGTCGCCCATCGCGGCGGCTTCACCATCTTCGCCCATGCGCTGTCGGGCGACGAGATCAAGGACCATACCGACCATGTGATCTGGCTAGGGCCGTCGGAGACGCTTGATCTTTCGATACTCTGAACGCCCCCCGTCGCCGAGTCCGATATCGCGCAGCATGCGGTCGCTCAGATGCGAGACGCCGCTCGCATGGGGGCGCCGGAACAATCGCCTGAGCACGGTCAGCAGCCCGGCCTCTTCAGCTTTTCCCACCCGCCGTGACGTCGTATTGAAGGATTTGGCCATATCGTCAGCCTCGCTCGATATGTGCTAATCATGCCGCAAATCCAACGTCCGGACTGTGATCCACCGCACAGACCAACCGCAGGGAAAAGACCATATGAGCGCCGAGACCATGCTCAAAAGTGATCCCGTCGTCGCCATCATCGCGCGCACCGAACCCTTTTCGGAGCTTTCCGACCCGCACCGGCAATCGCTTGCCGGCCTGTGCCGCATGCAGCGTTTCACCAAGGGCAATATCATCTTCCATATGGGTGAAGCGGGCGATGCGCTCTATGGCATCAAGAGCGGCCGCGTGCGCACCGCGATCTCAGGCCCGGACGGTCGCGAAATGACGCTCAATTTGTTCGGCCCGCAAGGCACCTTCGGCCTTGTCGGTTTTCTCGATGGTGGTCCGCGCATGGCGACCGCGACGGCGCTCGAACCATGCGAGATATTCCGCCTGCCGCGCACCGCCTTCCTGTCCTTCGTCCACGCCCATCCGGAAGTCGCGGTGCATGTCATCGGCTATCTGTGCGGCAAGCTGCGCGACATCAAGGGCCGGATCGGCGAGACCGCGCTACTGCCTCTCGCCGCCGCCCTCGCCCATCGCCTGCTGACATTGTCAGAGGATTTCGGCGACGATGTCCCCTCCTCCCAGGAGCAGCTGGCGAGCCTGATCAATGCCAGCCGCGAGGCGGTCAATCGGCAATTGCAGGACTGGAAGCGCCAGAACATCGTAGGCCTGCATCGCGGCGGGGTGCGCATCCTCGACCGCGCGCGGCTCGAGCAGGAAGCGACCGAGCTCGGCGCCTGAATATCACTCGATCTTGCAGACGAACTCCTCGAACTTGCCATTGGCGCCGACAGGCAGCCGGTGGCGGTGCTGTTCGACCGTGATTCTGAACGGATGGTTGAGCGCCTTCTGGACGATCCTGATCAGCCCCGCTTCCTGCTCCGCGCTGATCGCCGCATCCGTCACCACTTTGAGGGTGATCTGATCGAGCGCCGTCTGGATCAGCTGATATTGCCGCACTGGCGCCACCGTATCGAAAGCGTGGAAACCGACCAGCGGCCAGTTACGTGAGCCATTGGGCAGCCGCACCAGATTGCGCTCGCGGCCCCAGATGCGCCGCAAGGTCGGCAGGCCGCGGCCGCAGGGACAAGCCGGTCCGACCTCCGCATAATCTCCGATGTCGTAGCGGATGAGCGGTGTCGCCAGATTGGTCAGATCGCTGACGAGCACACGGCCGGTCTCGCCTTCCCGGCAGAGCTCGCCTTTCGCATCGACCACCTCGACGATGAGCGCCTCGGACATCACATGATAGAGCCCGCTTGCCGGACATTGGATGGCAATCGTGCCGGCTTCCTGTGAGGAGTAATTGTCCTCGATCGCAAGCCCGGTGACCGCCTTCACCCGGTCGCGCAACTCATCATGCACGGTCTCGCCGATGGTCTTGATATGCCTGAGAGCTCCGAGATCGAATCCCTCGGCCTCCCAGATGGCTGCAAAAGCAGCAAGATTGTTGGGATAGACGATGAGGAGCTCAGGCCCGAAGCGCCGCAACTGCCGCAATTGCTCGCGGATATCCGTCGTGATCGGAATGCCTTGCGCCTCGCCTGTCCTGTACAGATTGCGTGCCGGCGCGCCCCAGTCCTTAGCCTCAACATATTTGCTGATATTGGCGCGGATCGAGCTCATGCGGAGGCTGAACTGCCGACCGTGCCACAGGTGATCGCGGATCGTGTAGGCCGACCAGAACAGCCGACCGACCGCGGTCTTGCGCACACTGACCGGCTCGCCGGTCGACCCCGAGGTCTTGGCGTTGCCGAGCGGCAGATGGCGGGGCGGAACCTCCTTCGCGAAGAAACTCTCGCCCAGCGACTGTGCCTCGCGCCGCGACAGCGGCTGCAGCTGGCGCAGGCGATCCAGGCTGTTGAGATAGGCAAGACCCGAAGCCTTGAGCCGCACGCCAAAGGTCGGCGTGTATTTCTTATGATGCTCGCAGACCGCATTGAGCTGCCGCGTCTGCCCCTCCGCCAGCGCCGCGGGATCGAGCCACTGCGCCGCCTCGAGCTGGACGAGCAGCGCCGTCAGGACGGCATGCTCCTCTACCAGTAGCGGCGGCCAGAGCTGTCCGTCGACATCCGATTTTTGCGGAACGGTCTTCAGCTGCGCAGGCCCCTAGTTCTTGCTGAAGGCCAGCATAGGACAGCATTCGGCGAGATCATAGCGCCCGGAGGACTCGAAGCGAACATCGGCGATGCCCTTAGGCAGGACAGTCCGCACTTCCTCGCGGTTCGGAAAGACATAGACCGCCGGTGAGCCTCGATAGACGTCGATCATGTCGACGAGCTCGCGCGGCCAGCCAGTATCGCGGGCGAATTTGTCGCGATTGGGGAAATATTCGTTGAAGCGCTCGCGGATCAACACGACAGGTATCGATGCACCAACCTGATCGGCCAGATGCATCGCCAGCTTCCATTTGAAGGCATGGAAGTTGAGCTTTGCCGGAGCGCCCGCCAGATCGAGCAGATGATCCTTGGTGAAGGGCGTAGCCGGCCGTTCATAGAGCCGGCACGCGAAGCGGCCGCCCGGCGCGAGAAGGTCGACGACGCGTTCGAAAAGCAATCGCATTTCCCGCAAGGAGGTCAGCGCGTTCGGGCTCCCATCACCGATCGCGGCAGCGTAGAAGCCGCGCGGCTCGGTGATATCCAGCCAGTCGGCATGTATGGCTCGACGGTCTTTCGTATCACCCGGCCAGACATTGTCGACCATGGCCTTGTTCTTGTCGACGGCGACGACATGATCGAAGGCGAGCGCCAGTTCCGGTGTCACCCCGAGCAGCAGCACCGGCCCCGAAACAGGACCGGCGAGCTCCTTGACCTTGGCGATGATGTCGGCGTTGGGCCGCAAGGGCGCTTCGAGCTTGCCCCAGGTCGCATGATATTTCTGCCAGTGCGTCATCCCCCAGCCCTTACAGCAAGCGCGCAGGCTCGAAAAGAAGAGACTCCCTGCTCAGCTGCGCCGGCTTTTCGCCAGCTTCTCGCTCTCCTTCTTGAGCGGCCGGCTCACCGGGCAGACTTCCTGGACATAGCCGTTGAGCGTGTTGAGGAGATTGTCGCGCACCAGACGGTAATGCACGAACTGGCCACGTTTCTCGCTGGCGACGAGGCCCGCTGATTCCAGAACGGAAAGATGCTGCGAGACCGACGGCTTCGAAATGTCGAAGCGCTGGGCGATCTCACCGGCGGTCAGATCCGTCTCGGAGAGATAGGCCAGGATTTTCCGCCTCGTCACCGAGGACAGGGCTTCGAACACACGTTGAATATCCATAACGCTCCATTTCGCCCGCGCGATTAACCGAGTCATCATTTAGTCTATTGCCTAATTACCTTCAAGTCTGTATTTCAGTATTTAGCTCATAAACGAATTACCAAATTACTTATCAAGGAGGCGACGGCGATGTCTTGCATTTCAACCGCCCGCATGATTTCGGGTCTCGACAGCGAGGCGTCGAGCGGCAGGGTCGTATGGGTTCCCGGCAAATCATTGTGGACGGGCGCCCTCACCCTCACCGCACTGGTCCTGGCGCCCCTCACCTTCACCTGGGATGCCTTCCTGCTCTTCCTCGTCACCAGCGCAGTTACGTTATGCGCCGGACATTCGGTCGGCATGCACCGCCTGCTCATTCATCGCAGCTTCATCGCTCCCCTATGGCTTGAGCGCCTGCTCGTCTATCTGGGCACCCTCGTCGGCATGGCCGGCCCCTTCGGCATGATCGCCGCGCACGATATCCGCGACTGGGCGCAGCGCCAGCGCCACTGCCACGATCTCTACGCCCATCGCCGCTCGTTCTTCGTCGATGCCTGGTGGCAGATGCATTGCGCGGTGAAGCTCGACCATCCGCCGCATTTCGCGATCGAGCCGGAAACCCTTAACGACCCCTTCTATCGTTTCCTCGAGCGCAGCTGGATGCTGCAGCAGCTTCCCTGGGCGGTCCTGTTCTTCGCAATCGGCGGCCTGCCCTGGCTCGTCTGGGGCGTGGCACTCAGGGTCAGCGTGTCGCTCACCGGCCATTGGCTCATCGGCCACTTCGCCCATCGCCGTGGCCATCAGGGCTGGACCGTCGATGACGTGGCCGTCCAGGGCTACAACATCAAATATGTCGGCCTCGTCACCTTCGGCGAATGCTGGCACGGTAATCATCATGCCTTTCCGGGCTCCGCCAAGCTCGGCGTCGAGCACGGCCAGACCGATCCCGGCTGGTGGCTGATCAGCATCCTGAAAGCACTCGGTCTGGCGCAGGACGTCAAGCAGCCGCAGGATCTTGTGCCGCGTGACGGTCTGCGGCGGCTGGCGTCGGAAGCAAACGGCGACACAACTGCGCCGATGATTGGTCGAGGTCAGACGGCAGGCATGATTTCGATTGCGGTGTCGACGGTGATACTCTGCGCCGGCCTGGTCATTGGCCTGAACGATATTTCTGCCCTGAGCATGGTGCCCGGTGTTTTCGTCGTCGCCAGCATGCAACATCTCTTCCTGGTGGCACCCGCCTTCTTCCTCATCACAAAACTATGGGGGCCGGTTGTTCACTCGCCCTTATGGAGCTTCGCATTGTGGGGTGCCGGGCTTGCTGCGACGCCCTGGTGGCTTCTGCTCGGCAATGATTTCGGCATGTTCATCGCGCTCATCGCAGGCGCGGGCGCGACAGGCGCCGTCGGCTTCGGAGCTTGGCTGAAGCCATGTACCCACAGCTTCTGCGCGGCGCGCCGGACAGGGCTCAGATGAGGACCTTCTCCAGCGCCTTCTTGATCTTCGGTCCCGTCGGCTTGGTCTGGCTCGAGAACCAGTCGACGAAAGCGCCGTCGCGGCCGATCAGGAATTTGTGAAAGTTCCATTTGGGCTTGCCGAGGAGTCCCGCCTCACCGGCGGCCCATTTGTAAAAGGGATGCGCTGTCTTGCCTTTCACATCGTTCTTCGCCGTCATCGGAAAGGTGACGCCGTAATTCTTCCGGCAGAAGGCGCCGATCTCGGCCTCCGAGCCTGGCTCCTGCCCACCGAACTGGTTGCAGGGCACACCCAGCACCACGAGGCCTTTGTCCTTGTTCGCCTGCCAGAGCGCCTCGAGCTCGTCATATTGCGGCGTGTATCCGCATTCCGACGCCGTATTGACGACGAGGATCGCCTTGCCGGCGAAATCCTTGAGCGGCAGGTCTTCGCCGGTCAGACGGGTGAAGGCGAAATCATGAGCATTAGCCATGGGGCTTCCTCATCGATTGATAATAGCGCGCGCCATATATGACGAGGCCGACGACGAGGCCCCAGAAGGGCGCGCCGACGCCATAGATCGTGATGCCCGACGCCGAAACGAGGAAGGTGGCGAGCGCCGCCTCGATTTCGTTCTTCTCCCTGAACATCGCGGTCGTGCTACCGAGCAGCGGTGCAAAAAGCGCCAATCCGGCGATCGCAACGATGAGCGGCTTGGGCAGGCTTCCCAAGATGGCGACGAAGCTCGCCGCGGCCAGACCGATCAGGATATAGAAGACGGCATAAGGCCAGACGACGAGCCAGCGTTTGGCCGGATCGGGATGTGATTCCGATCCGGTCACGATCGAGGCGGTGATTGCCGCGAGATTGAGCTGATGCGAGCCGAAGGGCGCGAAGACGATCGAGCCGAGGCCCGTCACCCATAGCGAGCCGGTGACCGGCGGCTGATAGCCGGACGCCTTCAGGACGGCGAAGCCGGGAAGATTCTGCGAGGCCATGGTGACGAGATAGAGCGGCAGGCCGAGGCCCACGATCACCGGCCAGTTGAAGCTGGGCGTGGTCCAGACCGGCTGCGTCATGCTCAAGGTGCAGCACCCCGCACCGAACGCGCCGGTGAATGTCGCCAGCACGACACCCAGCACCACAACCACCGGCACGGCGAAAAGCGGCAGCCAGACGCGCAAGACGAAAAAGACGACGATCAGCGGCATCACCAGATAGGGCAGTTCGATCGCGGCCCCCGGCACACCCATCGTGTAGCGCAAGAGGACGCCTGCCAGCATGGCGGCGGCGATGGAAGCCGGGATTTTTTCGATGAGACGCGCCACCGGCTTGAACAGAGCCGTGACGCACATGAGCACGCCCGCGGCGATGAAGGCGCCGATGGCGCTCGGATAATCGAGGCCGGCGCCGGCGCTGGTCGCGATGAGAGCCGCGCCCGGCGTGGACCAGGCGGTGATGATCGGCATTCTATAGCGCCAGCCCAGAATGACCGAGGTGACCGCCATGCCGAAGCACAGCGCCGCCGCGAAAGAAGCCTTCTCCGCATCATTGGCGCCGGCGGCGTCGGCGGCTTCCATGATGAGCAGGATGGTCGAAGCGAAGCCCACCACCACCGCGGTGAGGGCCGATGATGTCAGGCTGAACCAGCCTTTGACCGACACGCCGTCGATCGCTTCCGAAGCATTGCTCATGGGATCGGGATTCCGGGCTCGTATTTCTCGCGCCTGAGGATGAGCGTCGTCTTCACGCTGTCGACATTCGCGGCCGCCGTGAGGTCCTTGATGATGAAATCCTGCATGGCATGGAGATTGGCGCCCACGCATTTCAGCATGAAATCGGCCTCGCCCGAGACCGCATAACATTCGCGGACCAGGGGCCAGGCTTTCACCCGTTCGATGAAACTCGACAGCTCGGTTTCGGCCTGGCTCTTCAGCCCGACCATGGCGAAGACCATGATCTCGAAGCCGAGCTTCTCGGCATTGAGCATGGCGCGGTAGCCGGCAATATACCCCGCCTCCTCCAGCGCCCGGACGCGGCGCAGGCAGGGCGGCGGCGACAGCCCCACCTTTTCAGCCAGTTCGACATTGGTGATGCGCCCATTGTCCTGGAGGGTCTTGAGTATCCTCCAGTCGATGGCGTCAAGTTGCCCCGTGACCGTCATGGAGCGGACTATAGCAATAAAATTTCAATAGACCACAATCGGCTCAGGAGGATCTTGCGCGGCCTGGGGATAAATATGACCGATTTCCTAGCCGAAGGGTCAATTATCCGCTTGGTCCGGTTCTGCTATTTCCGCTCGCCAGCCATTGCGTAGGGGCATTGCAGAAGCGGCCAGCTATGCACAACTCATAGTCAAAGGGTTGAGAAAGCCCCCAAATAAGCTATGTTGTAACGTCATACCACTAGGGCGCCTCCCACCTGTCCGATTCTCGCAAGGAAGCACCCCAGAAGAGGAGCAAGCCATGACTGACCGTCATGCCCGTGTCCTGATCCTTGGGTCAGGGCCCGCTGGATATACGGCCGCGATCTACGCGGCGCGCGCCATGCTGAAACCGCTGATGATCCAGGGGATCCAGCCGGGCGGCCAGATGACCATCACCACGGATGTCGAGAACTATCCGGGGTTCGCCGATGTCATCCAGGGCCCCTGGCTGATGCAGCAGATGGAGGCCCAGGCCCGCCATGTCGGCACCGAGATCATCTCCGACCACATCGTCGAGGTGAGGCTCAATCAGCGCCCGTTCTGGCTCAAGGGTGATTCGGGCCAGGTCTATACCTGTGATGCCCTGATCATCTCGACCGGCGCCCAGGCGCGCTGGCTGGGCCTGCCCTCCGAGCAGCGCTTCCAGGGCTTCGGCGTCTCGGCCTGTGCCACCTGCGACGGCTTTTTCTACCGCGACCGCAAAGTGGTGGTGATCGGCGGCGGCAATACGGCGGTCGAAGAGGCCCTCTTCCTCACCAATTTCGCCAGCGAGGTCACGATCGTCCATCGCCGCGACCATTTCCGCGCCGAGAAGATCCTGCAGAACCGCCTCTTCGCTCATCCGAAGATCAAGGTGATCTGGGATTCTGTCCTGGAAGAAGTCGAAGGCGCCGACGAGCCGAAGGGCGTCACCGCCGCCAAGGTCAGGAACGTGAAGACGGGCGCTGTGCAGAAGCTTCCCGCCGACGGTGTCTTCATCGCCATCGGTCACAAGCCCTCCACCGAGCTCTTCGTCGGCCAGCTGCCGCTCAATGCCGGCGGCTACATCGTGACCGAAGGCCGCTCCACCGCGACGTCCATTCCGGGCGTCTATGCGGCGGGCGACGTGACCGACGATGTGTACCGCCAGGCGGTGACGGCGGCCGGCATGGGTTGCATGGCCGCCCTCGAGGTGGAGCGCTGGCTCGCTGCCCAGGAACATCTGCGCGAGGCGGCCGAGTAACGATACACACAGCAATCACACCGCGCGCATCCGCGCTGCGGTAATGAAGAAAATATGGCCATGGATTGGGATAAGCTCAGAATATTTCACGCGGTCGCGGAAGCCGGCTCCTTCACGCATGCCGGCCACGATCTCGGGCTGTCGCAATCCGCCGTCAGCCGGCAGATCAGCTCGCTGGAGCAGGACCTGAATGTGGCGCTGTTCCACCGCCATGCCCGGGGCCTCATCCTCACCGAGCAAGGGGAGGTGCTGTACCGCACCGCCCATGACGTCTTTGCCAAGCTTGCCGCGGCCCAGACGCGCCTGATGGATTCGAAGGACAAACCGACCGGCGAATTGCGCATCACCACCACGGTGGGGCTGGGCTCGGTGTGGCTGACCCCGCATCTGACCGAATTCACCGATCTCTATCCGCAGATCCAGGTCACTTTGATGCTGGACGACCGCGAACTCGATCTCGCCATGCGCGAGGCCGACGTGGCGATAAGGCTACGCCGGCCGGTGCAGCCGGACCTCATCCAGCGCAAGCTCTTCACGGTGCATCATCACATTTATGCCGCACCCGAATACGTCAAGAAATTCGGCATGCCGAAATCGGTCGAGGATCTCGACAATCACCGCATCGTCACCTTCGGCCAGGCGCCGACCTATCTGACCTCGATCAATTGGCTCGAAACCGCGGGCCGCGCCGATGGCGACATCCGGCGGCCATTCCTGCGCGTGAATAACGCCTACGGCCTGAGGCGCGTGGTCGAGGCGGGCGTCGGCATCGCGTCGCTTGCCGACTATATCGTCGGCAACAATTCGAGCCTGGTGCAGGTCAATCTGCCGGTCGAGACGCCGCAATTCGACACCTATTTCGTCTATCCGGAAGAATTGAAGGACTCGAAACGCGTTACCGTCTTCCGCGACTTCCTCGTCTCGAAGGCGAAGGAGTGGAGCTTCTAGCTTTCGCATGGAGCTTCCCCTCCTCCTGCGCCAGGCCGTCGACCAAGCGCTCGAGGGTGTGGCGATCGCCGATCTGACGAGGGCCGCCGCAAGCCTGTCGGAGCGCTATCGCGGCGAGACGCGCGACGGCCGGCTGCATCTCGCGGATGATCTCAGCGCCAAGGCCTATCTCGCCACGCGCTTGCCCGCCACCTATGCCGCCATCCGCGCCGCGATGACGGAGCTCGCCGAACGCCATCCGGATTTCACGCCAGAGAGCCTGCTCGATGTCGGCGCCGGTCCCGGCACGGTGCTCTGGGCCGCCTCCAACTGCTGGCCTGGCCTCAAGACCGCGCGTCTCGTCGAGGCATCAGGGGCGATCCGCAAATGCGGCGAGACGCTGGCCGAGGCGAGCCCGGTGGCCGCGATAGACTGGCAGTCCGGCGACGTCACCAAAGGCGTCACAGGAGTCAATCGGCCCGATCTCGTTTCGCTCGCTTATGTGCTGAGCGAACTCGCCCCCGAAGCACGGGACCGTCTGGTCGGCCAACTCTGGGCGCTGACCGGCGATGTCCTGCTCCTGGTCGAACCCGGCACGCCGAAGGGCTGGGAACGCATCCTCGCGGCACGTGAACGGCTGATCGCGCTGGACGCCCATATCCTCGCCCCCTGCCCGCACCGCTCCCCCTGCCCGATCAAAAGCCCGGACTGGTGCCACTTCTCCAGGCGCGTGGCGCGCTCGCGCCTGCACCGTCTGGCGAAGCAGGCGGACGTGCCCTGGGAGGACGAGAAATTCATCTATCTCGCCGCCTCTCGCAAAGCCGGTCTTCCCGCCGAGGCGCGTATCCTTGCCCCACCCCGGGCGAGCAAGGGCCGGATAGATCTCAAGCTCTGCACGGCCGATGGCTCGTTGCAGGAGCGCACGGTGAGCAAACGTGACGGCGCCTTATTCAAGACAGCGCGGCGCCGCGATTGGGGCGAATTTCTATAGAAAACTGTTGCCCGGGAAATATTCGGGGAGACTCATCATGCGCTTCGTAGCCGTGCTGACATTGGCGTTGCTTACCGCGAACACTGCCGACGCCAAGGAGCGCTATTTCGCAGTTCGTCCCTTGGACAGCAGTCAACAGCTCGACGATTTCCGTATCGGATGGTACTCTAAGCACTTGGCCGCGCTGGGCGAACCGTCGCTCTGGCTCGGCGACCACAAGACTGAAACCTATCGGATGCTATGGTTGCGAACCTTTCACGCTCCCTTCGTTTTTCGCGTGACGGTCAGACCCGACGGCACTTCCGAGCTCACCACCAAGAAAGCGGACGGGCATGGCGGTTATGCACCCGGCAAGATCGTGATCAACAAGACGACACAGATCGACAAGAAGGAAACCGAGATTCTCATCGAGACACTGGAGCGGACCAAATTCTGGGATCTTCCGACCAACGAAAGTGGCCTTGGCGAAACTGACGGCGCCCAGTGGATCGTTGAAGCCGTCAAGGATGGCAAATATCACATCGTCGACCGCCGGGGCGGAGGTGAGATCAATGGCTGGGCATTACTCCTCATGAGAAAGAGCGGTGAGGATCTGCAGCCAATCTACTAGCCCTCACTCGTAGCTGATGAAGACCTCTCCGGCACGCTCCTCCTGCTTTTAGATCCGCACCGTCTTCGGGATCGTCACCACTAGACCGGCGTCGTCCTTCCACAATATTGCGAGCGTCCATTTGCCATCTAGGATCAGTTGGGGCGGATAGGCGTCTCGGTCGAATGCAGCCGTCGCCGGCAATATGCTCAACTGCGTGTTGAAGCCGGTGGTCGCACCGCAGTCAACGCCGAAGCTGACCGCTTTGTATCGCCCATCGGGTGACGTGCGCGTGTCGAAGACATCCACACCACAATCGGCACCGCCGATGTCTCCAAAGGTCGCCACACCGACAGCCGCGAGGCAGAGCGCCGAAAGCGCAATGATATAACGCGGCCTCACGCTATTTCGCCACCCATTGGCGAAGCACCATTTTCGCGGATCGGACAAAATGGGTCGAACGTCCTTCCCTTTCAATTAGGCCACCCAGCTCGAGGAGCACCCGGTTGAACTGCAATCTCAAGGAATCTTCAGAATTTTTCACAAATGCCTGATCGAAAAGCGATCCGGCTCCTCCCCAGAGTTCAAGGCTGGTGACGGCACTCCAGAACTCGTCCGACCCATGGTGGAGCTTGAGAATTCTTGCGATGAGCTGCGCTCCGCGCTTCTCGCCCCCGTCACGCAAGAGTGTGTGCATCTGTTTCAACGCCCGTATGAGATGGACTTGCGACAGCGGCGTGTCGCCTTCCACGAGCCATTCGTCATATCCATATGGCTTCATCTTCTCGATGATCGCACGGCCGGCCGCCTCGTAAGCTTCCCGGTCGGCAAGGACGCCGAGAATATCATTCAAAGCGGCAGTGTCGTCATTGACGCCGCTTGCGGCCAACGCCGTCGCAATCGAGCGCTGCGACATCTGGGCATCATCGAGCACCCAGATGAGTGCCGGATAGTCTTCGTCAGGGACGCCGTCGGGAAAGCTCCGCACAATGAGGTCGCGCGTCGACATGTGTCGGCCCACGATGATCATTCGGTTGTCCAAGGCGCGCATCACCTTGGTTGGAAAGGTGACTTTGAAATTCCGCGCGGCATCCCCTTTCCAATCGAGAACGGCATCCGCCAGAACATCCAGATAGATATCCTGATCGGACGGATGCCCCGCCATTGGCAGATCGCCATGGGCGATGACGATGTTCGAGGGCGCGAGCCAGGCGAGATCCCGGACGCACTCGCTGAACGCGTCCCAGTTCTCCCCGAAGTAGGACGGGAAGCACAGTGCCTCAGCATACCAGAGGAGCACCGCCCGCTTGTCGGCGAGCGCCGGCGGCACGTGCAGGCACAGCGTATTCTTGCCGGCGAGGGTCGCGGGGTTGTCCGTGAACAGGAAGACGCTCATCCGTGCCAGAAAGCGGGAACGAGCGACAGCACCAGCAGAACCGCCATGGTGATGTTGAAGACCCGCAGGCGCTTTGGATTCTCAAGCCAGCGTCTGAGCCCGGTGCCGAACAGGATCCAGACCACGCAGGCCGGTACGCCGATCGCCATGAAGGTGACGGTCAGAAGCACGACCGAGGCGAGATGAGCGTCGGGTATGGAATAGGCGGTGAAGGCGGTGATGACCATCACCCAGGCTTTGGGATTGACCCATTGGAAGGCGGCCGCCTGAAGAAAGGTCATCGGCCGGCCCGCGGACCGACTCTCGCCCACCGCTGTCGCGGTCGCGATCTTCCAGGCCAGGAACAGCATGTAGACGGCGCCGGCAATGCCGAGCACCGAATAGATCATGGGGTAGAGCTTGAAGAGCTCGCCCAACCCGAGGCCGACGACCGCCGTCATGGCGCCGAATCCCAGCGTGATGCCGGTCATATGCGGCACGGTTGCGCGAAAACCGAAATTCACGCCCGACGCGAGCAGCATCATGGTGTTGGGGCCCGGCGTGACGGACATCACGACGGTGAAGATCAACAGTGCCCAAAATAGGTCAAATCCCATGACCTACTTCTGATCCTCTTTTTCGGCTCTGTCGAGCCGGCTAAAGGGAGGCAGATTTTGCACTGCACAACAGATTCCGGCCCGTTTCGATACCCCAACTCATTGGAATCCATCAGCTTACCGAGTTTGGTTGGATACTCGTCCAAAGTCCTTATAAATCAATGCCATGCGAGTCGAGCATGCCACCCATGAGATGTGTCAGCTTGTCTGACATAAGCAAATGACGCATCTTCACATGGTCGCATTCATTGGGAATGCACGAGCAGCGGAAGTTACTCCCTCCCCTTGTATCGCTCCGCTGATGTTTCCGGACCACCCTCACCCGGACCGGAGACGTCCCTTCACCGGGACAAGCCCATATCCTTGGCCGGACAGATTTTGTCCGGCCTTTTCTTTTGTTGCTGGAGCGACACAGCGGGAAGTTGCGACGGAAGATTCACCGCAACTGAGGTCTCTCACATATAGAGCTTCTCGTTCTCGAGCCCCGCATAAAGCGCGGCGACATAGTCACCATAACCGTTGAACAGCTGGGTGGGGATACGCTCGCCGGTTCCGAGCACCTGTTCGGAGGCCTGGCTCCAGCGCGGATGCGGCACTTCCGGATTCACATTGGCCCAGAAGCCATATTCAGACGCCTGCAGCTGCTCCCACATGCCGACGGGCCGTTCCTTCACGAAGCTGACTTTGATGATCGACTTGATCGATTTGAATCCGTATTTCCAGGGCATATGGATGCGGATCGGCGCGCCCATCGACTTGGCCACCGGCTTGCCATAGGCCCCGGTGACCATGAAAGTCAGGTCATTCATCGCCTCGGCCATGGTGAGCCCTTCGACATAGGGCCAGGGCATGCTGCCGAAGAGGCCCGGCTGCTGGCCGGACGCCATTTCGGGGTCGTTGAAGGTCTCGAAGCGCACATATTTCGCGTCCGCCTTGGGCTTCGCGATTTCGACGAGCTTGCGCATCGGGAAGCCGGTCCACGGCACCACCATTGACCATGCCTCGACGCAGCGATGGCGATAGATGCGCTCCTCGAGCGTGACCTTCTTCAGGAGATCGTCGATGCCGATCGTGATGGGCTTGTCGACCTCGCCATCGATGGCGATCTCCCACGGGCGGATGCGCAGCTTCTCGGCTTCCGCCGCGATCCCCTTGGATGTGCCGAATTCATAGAAATTATTGTAGTTTGTATTGTATTTCTCATCGGTGATGGCGCGCCCGGCATCCCGGTAGGTGGGATTCGGCGCGGCCGGATAGAGGCCCTGGGAAGGATCGCTCTCCGCCCTGGACGGATCGGCGAAACCGGCCAAAGCAGCGCCGGCAAGCCCGGCTAAGAGCGCCCGCCGGTTCAGGAACAGCCGTTCAGGCGTAACCAGATGTTCCGGGAGTTCCCAGCCGGATTTGCGTTTGATCAGCATTTGCGTGTCCTCAAGCCATTGCCTTCCGGATCGCGGGAACGGCACAGAGCCCGGCAGCCGAGACCTGATACTCTAGGCTTTGGCCACGGCCGGGACAACTCACGCTCCCGCGAGGAAGCGCGCCCGCCGGGTGGCGGGCCCTTCCCCTATACGGCGCCGAGGGACACAAAGTTACAGGCCGCGCGAGGACTGCTCAGCTATCGGACGAATCAGCAGGGGCCGACAATCGACGATTGAAAACCGATCACCCGACACCCCTGCAAAACGATCACACCCGTCACCTGACTTATATGTCAGGCTATTTGTATCAGAATGTTTCTGAAGAAACACAGTGCGATCATGAGGATCGCACAGAGCAAATCCGTCAGATTGTTAGTCGCGCGCGCCGGGCTGACCCGGATTCACAGCGGCATCAAGCCGTTGCAGATTTCGCAAAAGATAAGCGCGATCGATAAGATAGGCCTTGCGACAGCTCGTGCACCTGGTGGTGAAGTGCGTCATCGCCCATGGGAATGTTTTGACCGCGGTCGTTCCACAATGTGGACAGTTGATAGAAATGACATCAGCATCTGACATCGGGACAGCCCCCTCTCCCGTTTACACAATTCCATCGCTGTTAATTGAACTATGGGAAGTCGTCAATTCCAATCGGGCGTAATCGATAATTTCTTTCGCTGAATCATCAGCCAGCTATCACCCGAAGTCAGTCTGACGGTTGGGAATGGCGGTGTAAAATCCGACGAGCCGCGGCTCGATTTCACGAGCGAGCGCGGTGCATTTTTCGACCATGTCGAAAAGCCGATCTTGTCGCTTAAAGGCGAGATCATCGAGCAAGACAGCGTGCGCCGCGCTCAGTTCGGCGAAGGCGGTTGATTGCTCCATCGCTTCATCGCCCACCACCGCCCATATGGGCATCTGATTGGAAAGGCCGGCCATCGCGACATGCCCGGCGGGCAGGATGGCCAGCCGCTTGGTCGCAGGATCGAGCGCGCCGGCGATGACGATGTCGAAATCCGCCCGCTTGCTCGCCGTTTCAGTGCGCGCCGCGATATTCACGGTTTCTCCGACGGCTGAATAGTCGAAACGCGTTTCCGATCCCATATTGCCGACGCAGGCCGGCCCCGAGCTCATGCCGACGCCACATTGCAACGGCCATTGCCCGCGCTCCTTGAGAATCCGGCTGACTTCCGAGTCAGCATTGACCTCAGCCGTCGCCTTGCGGATACCGAGCGCCGCCCGCGCGGCGTGATACTGGTGGTCCGGCTTCGAGAGAGGCGCATTCCAGAAGGCCATGATCGCATCGCCGATGAATTTGTCGATCGTCCCGCTCTGCGCGATGATCGAGGCGCTCCAACGGTCGAGCAGCGTGTTGATGAGCGACACCAGCGCGTCGGGCGGCAGCTTCTCGCTGAGTGTCGTGGATTTGCGGATGTCGACGAACAGCACCGAGATTTCCCGCACCTCACCGCCGAGCTTGAGCTCGCCGGCATTGCGCTCGATCTCGGCGAGAACGTCGGGCGAGACGAAGTGACCGAAGGCATTCCTGAGCATGCGCCGGTCGCTGTCGGTGACCAGGAGGCGAAAAGCGAGCGTCGCAAGAAAGGCGAGAATGATTGCGAGGACCGGGAAGGTCGCATCGACCAGGATGCCGAGCGACCGGAAGGCATAGGCCGAGCCCGCCGCCATCAGGCCGATCGCCGCGATGCCCGCCAGCGCACCGTTCATCGGCGTCGAGAACATGATGATGGTGATCAGTGCCAGTCCGAGCACGGCCACCGCGAGGAATTCCGCGCCCGCCGCCCATTGCGGCCGGCTGAGGAAATCATTGCTCAGGATCTGCTCGACCACCTGGGCATGAACGAGCACGCCGGGCACCGTTTCGCCGAGCGCCGACATGCGCACATCGAGGAGGCCCGCTGCCGAGGTGCCGACAAAGACGATATTGCCATTGATGAGCGGCGCCAGCGCCTCGCGCTCGGTGCCCGAGATGATGCGGGCCGCCGACACATAGGTGGCGGGAGAATCGTGCCGGTAACGCACCGCGAAGAGTGCGTCCTCCGCCACCGGGATCTCGAAATCACCGACGCGAATGCTGTCGATGGCGTTTTCGGTCGAATCGGAGGCATTGACGACGATCGTCGAGGCACCTTGCGCCACGCGCAAGGCTTCGAGCGCCAAGCTCGGATAGAAGCCGGTTCCATCCGTCCACAGCATCGGTGTCTGCCGTGCCACGCCCTGCTCACGCGCCAGATCGAGGTTGATCCCGCCGAAGCCGGCCGCCGCCGCTTCGAGCTTTTCGATATTGGCGGCGACGCTCTGGATGGAGGGCGGCGCTTTGCTCGCATCGAGTCCGGTCTGGGCGAAGCCCGCCGCCCGCGGCGGCGTCTTGCGCGCATTACCCGGCGCGTTGGAGAAGGCGAGCACGATCGGCCGGCCCTGCAGAGCTTGTGCGAATATGTCGTCATTGTCGGGAAAAGACTTGCCGATTTCCTGCCGCGCTTCGGCGCTCAGGCCGGCCAGAAGATCGGGATCGCCGGCAATGCGGCTCGGCGACAGGCGGTCGGGTTCGGGAAATATGATGTCGAAGGCGACGACCGCGGCGCCGAGCGTATTGAGCTCATCGACCAGGCGGGCGAGCACCTTGCGTGACCACGGCCATTGGCCGAGCTCGGCGAGCGAGCGCTCGTCGATATCGACGATGCGCACCGGTAGATCGGGCTGGTCGCGCGGCCAGATTCTCTGCAACTGGTCGAAGCCGGCATTACGCAGATATTGCAGAAGCGGCGGATCATAGCCGCGCAGCAGCAAGAGGCCGAGGAGAACGGCGAAGCCGGTCGCGACACCCGCCCATGTCTTGCGCGTGCCGGCTCCCGTCATTCAGCTTTCTCTGCTTTGGTTGGTGAGCCCGCGCGGATCGTTTTTCACGTCCGGTCCGCGCGGCCTTCTGTCTGGAAGGTCAGCCGCCATACCCGCCAGTGTCGGGCGGGCTGCTATTATTGGACCTCGGGCCGCCTTCTTGACCACCCGTGCCGCCCTGTGAGCCGCCGCCGAAGAAGTTCTGGAACAAGGTCGCGACCGATCGGCAGGATGAAGTATTGACCCGGAACGGACGCGCCAGGGGGCCCTGGTTGACGATATAGGGCAGACTTTTGATGGCCCTGCCTTTCGCCTTGCCGCCGAGCTCGTCGATATCGCCATTCTGGGCACGACCGACGCCGCAACGGTCATCGACCGTTTCGCAATTGCCGTAGGCGCACAGCCTGACCTGCCCCACGTGAACGGCGACCAGCGTCGCACGACCGGAGGAGAAATCGAAGGCCGTGCCGCGGATGCCGATCGTGGCGTTGGCGGTCTTGATGTCATAGGCATTCTTGGCACTATGCCCGCTGATGAAGCGAAAAGTGCCGCGCAATGCATTGACGGAGAATTTTCTTGCCTTGTTGCCGCCCCGCATGAGGAAGCGGTCGATGACGAGGTTGGAGTTCGGCCCGACCACAAGTTTCGTGTCATCGACGAAGATGATCTGAACATTGCCGTTGCCCGTCTGGACCTGATCGTCTTCATAGATAGGGCTTCCCTCGACAAGCGTTCGCTTGCCTCCCGGCCCGGCGGCACTTGGTGAGCCCGATTTGGCAAATACCTTGCCGATCGGGGTGGCGGCCTGCATGGGAGTGGTGAGGGCATAGAGGCAGATCACGCCTGCGCCGGCAAGGCGCGCAACATACGCCATAATTCGAATCCTTAGATAAGATGCGCCCTCAGACTTTCATTTTGCTCTATCGGAGCGTAAACCGCAATATGTCTTCCTACTTATTTACGCCATGGCATTGAAATATCTGTCAAAACTTTTAGTTGACAAGCCTCCGTCCCGCTTGCCACGCGAGCACTTCGATGCGCCAGTGTGGCAAAACCCAGCGACCGGCCATAAGATTCGGACGAAGGGTGGGCTCCGGCTGATCCGGGTGGGTAAGCGGAACTAGAGCGCTTCCCGCCAAAGTTGCTCGACTTTGGCGATAAGGAAGCGCTCCAGATCAAGTGTATTCGAGCCCCGTTTCCCTTTTTGATCGAATCAAAGCGATGCGATCAAAGCGGGAAGGGCTCTATGGGGTGCCTCGGTATGACGACCATTCAAGACATCATGCAGGAGCCGGTTCTGAAGCTGGCGCCCGACAATACCGTCGAGCAGGCGATCGCCGCCATCCGCGCCACACCGCGCAACCGGCTTTTTACCTATCCCATGGTCGTCGACAAGAAAGGCCGGCTTATGGGGCTCTGCGTCATGCGCGACCTGATCCTGGCCGACGAAAAGGCCAAGATCGCCGATGTCATGATGACCAAAGTCGTGTCGCTCCAGCAGGGCGTCGACGTGCATGACGCCTTGAAACGCATCAAGGGCATGGAAATCCCGGAATATCCGGTCTGCGCCCGCAACGGAAAGTTGCGCGGCGTGGTGCGCGCGTCAAAGCTGCATGAAATCGAAGAAGCACGCCTCACCGCGACGCCCGGCCGAATGGTCGGTGTCGACGAAGGCGAGACCGTTGCGACGCCCTTCGTGGCGTCAGTCAAATCACGCCTGCCCTGGCTGATGATCAATCTCATCACCGCCTTCGCCGCGGGCCTCGTGGTCGGCAATTATCAGGACACGATCGACCGGGTCGTGCTGCTCGCCGCCTTTTTGCCCGTTCTCGCCGGCCAGTCGGGCAATACCGGCGCCCAGGCGCTTGCCATCACCTTGCGGACACTGGAACGTACCGGGAGCACCGATTTCTACTCGGTCGCCCTGTGGAAGGAGATCCGCCTCGGCATCCTGCACGGCGTCGTCACCGGCATAGCCGTCGCCGCCGTGATTTACATCGTCGCGATCATGCAGGGCGACAAAGGCCCGGCCTATCTCGCACTGATCGTCTTCGTCGCCACCATCCTGTCGGTCCTGGTCAGCGGACTGTCCGGCGCCTCGGTGCCGATCGTGCTCAAGAAGCTGGGCGCCGATCCCGCCACCGCCTCGAGCATCATTCTGACCACGGTCACCGACATCGTCAGCATGGGCTCCATGCTGATGCTGGCCTCGATGCTGATCGCCTATCTGACCTGACCGCCGCGTTGTCCTCGGCAAATCCTTATCGCCAAAGTCTTCAACTTTGGCGGGATTTGCCCTACGCCGCGAGCGTCGCTTTCCGGTTGGTCACGACCTGATCGGCCTGGCGTCCCGTCAGTTCCGACATATGGTCGTGTTTGAACACGAAAGTGCCGACACCAGCGGTCGCCGATCTGAGCTCGATGATGAGCGAGCCCATCTCGCTTTCCGGCATATGCGCCTTCACGGTGTCCCACCCGGACCAGCCCTCGCGCCCGTCGAAGCCCAGAAGCTGGCCGCGATGGCCGGAAACGATCTGGTTGACGCGTGACGTCGCCTCGCTCGGCACGTGAATCTCCACCGCGACGACCGGCTCGAGCAGCACCGGCGAGCATTGCGGCATGCCGTCGCTCATCGCGATGCGGGCGGCCGTCTTGAACGCCATTTCCGAGGAATCGACATCATGGTAGGAGCCGTCGGACAGGTTGACGGTGAAATCCACCACCGGGAAGCCGAGCGGTCCTTGCCCCATCCAGTCGCGGATGCCGGTTTCGACCGCCGGTATATATTGTTTCGGCACCACGCCGCCGCTGATCGTGTCGGTGAAGGCGAAGCCCGAGCCGCGCGCCAGCGGTTTGATCTCGACGACGATGTCGCCAAACTGGCCATGCCCGCCCGACTGCTTCTTGTGCCGGCCGCGAATCTGCACCGACTTACGGATCGTCTCGCGATAATCGATGCGCCGCGGCCGCGCATTGGCCTGGACGCCGAACTTGCCCTGCAGCTTCTCCAGCGCCACGCGCAGATGCATCTCGCCCTGCCCCCACAACACCATTTCATGTGTGCTCTGGTTCTGCTCCAGCGACAGCGAGGGATCCTCCTCGATGAGCTTGGCGATGGCGCTGGTGAGCTTCACCTCGTCCTTGCGGTCGGCGACCGAGATGGCGAGCCCGTAGACGCCCGGCGCCACGTCGAGCTTCATCAGTTGCTTCACCGTCCCCTTCACCGTCGAGATGGTCTCGCCGGTCGCCATATTGTCGAGCTTGCCGAGCGCCACCGTATCGCCCGCTTCCGCCTTGGCGATCTTCTGCGGCGTCGATCCCATCAGCGTGAAAAGTCCGGCGACGCGCGCATCCTGGCCCTTGCCGCCATAGACCGTGGCGCTGTCGGCGATCGCGCCCGACAGCACGCGCGAGAGCGACAGCTTGCCGCCATGCGCGGTATGGAAGGTCTTGAGAATCTGCAGCGCCGCCCCACCATTGCCATTGACCGCGCCGAGGCCCAGCCGTTTCGAGGTCTCAGCGACGCCCGGCGCCTCATGGCGCAGCGCCTTCATGAGGCGCAGGATGCCATTGCCGTTCTCGGCCGAGCCGAACAGCACCGGCGTGATCAGCCCCTCCGCCAGTTCACGCGTGAGATCGTTGAACACACGATCGCGCGGCGGTTCGATATCGGAGAGCAGCTGCTCCATCAGCTCGTCATCGTAATCGGCGAGCTTTTCCAGCATCGCGAAGCGGGCTTCCTTTTCCCGGTCGAGGATATCGGAGGGCATCTCGACGACTTCGCTCGGCGAATTTTCGCGGTAGATGAAGGCGCGCTCGAGAGCGAGATCGACGAAGCCGCGCACGATCTCGTCTTTCCATATCGGAATCTGGCGCAGCAACAGCGGCGTGCTGCTGGCGGGCTGCAGATAGGTGAGGACATCGCGCAGCCGGCTCTCGGTGCGGTCGATCTTGTTGATGAAGATGAAACGGGGAATGTTGAGATCATCGAGCTGCTTGAGGATCAATTGCAGGGCCGGCACCTTCTTGTCGTCGGGCTCGCAGACGACGACGGCGGCATCGCAGCCGGTAAGCGCGGCACGCGCCTCCTGACCGAACTCGATCGAGCCGGGGCAATCGATGAAGGTGAAGCTCTCGCCCATGAAGGAGGCGCTGGCGGCGTTGAGCTCGACGCTCATGCCATGCGCGCGCGCTTCCGGCGCCGCGTCACCGATACTGGTTTTGTCCGAGACCTTGCCCTGGCGCGGCACGGCGCCGAGGCGAAACAGGATGGCTTCGAGAAGTGTGGTCTTGCCGCTTAGATAGGGCCCGACGAGTGCGATACACCGCGGACCCTGACGTTCTCTGCCATTCGTGCTGCTCATTCCGGGACCTCCCTTTGACTGCGCCAATGCCGTCCGGGACCGCCCGTCTTGCGAGGAAACCCCGTCGGGGCGGATCCTCGGCCTCTATGCTTGCGCCGTTTTGCGATGATGACAAGAGGCAAATCGCAAGCCCGCGCCTACCCTCCGATTAACGTCGCGCAGGCATTGGCGATTTCACTCACGGCATCGAGCTTCAGATAGCGTTCGTTCGCACGCGCGAGATCGCGCGCCGCCGCCTGCATGACGGGATCATCGACCGCTTGCCGGATTGCCGCGGCGAGATCTTCCGCCGCGAAAGTGCTCCAGCCGAGAGTGATGCCGGCGCCACGCGCGACGATGGCCTGTGCATTGAGCGTCTTTTCAAGATCGGATCGCAACATGACTTGCGGCAGTCCGGCGGCGATGCCGGCCATCGCCATGCCGACGGTCCCCTGATGCACCAGCACGCCGCAGCGGGTGAGCTCTACGGCGAGATCGGCAAGACCATCGGGAGCCGCGATGCCCGCCGCCGCGAGCCGCTTCGCGGTCCGCCGCAACGGCAGCAGAAAGATCGCCTTGCCCGCCACCCCCGACTGGATGAGCCCGTCGATGAGTCGCGCATCGGTTTGCCGGTTCTCCTGGAAATAGGAGAAGAATTGTCTGGGCGTTTCCTTCTGCGGGGCGATCACCGCCCTGTCCACCGTGCCGAGCCATCCGCCATGACGATGCTCGCGATAAGGATCGAGGCAGGGCAGTGTGAGGAGATGATGCTGGTCGGCCCGGTTGATCTCCGGATAATGTGCGATCGGCAAGGGATTGTAATGTCTCACTGCGCGATTGATCCGCCGCACCACATCGCCTTCCTCGTATTCCAGGGGCACGTTCTCGAGCAGACGAGGAAAGACGGAAAGGTCGGCCGGCGGCAAAGTGTAGCCATCGCCGATCGCCGCGACCGGAATGCGTCCATATGAAAGAAGCGAGACACTCGGCGCATAATCGGCAAGGATGATGTCCGGCCGCTCCGCTTCAATGAGCTCATGCCATAGACGCAGGCGCTCATCGAGATCGTCATGAGGCCTGAGCATCATCTGGGCCAGATAGTCGCCATAGGTGGCATTGGTCATATGTTGGGCGGGATTGGCGGCAGTGGGGCGCAATGGCCAGTTCGGCGCCGGCCTGATCGTCTCCTCGGCGATGCCGATGGCGGCCCCGACCTCCGGGCGCCGCAGGCCATAGGCCGTCGTGAAGCCCAAAGCCTCGAGCCGTTTGCCGATCAATTGGAGCCGGCGCGCGTGACCGTTGCCGGCACCGAACTCCCAACACAGCAAAACATGCCCGGCGCGCCGCATATGCTCCCTCAAGACCGTGCCAACCTGGTTGAGGGTACAGCAGTCGGTACGACAAAAGCAAAGAGCCGCGGGGTACCCGCGGCTCTTCACTAACTATGACTGCTCAATCAAGTCGGCGGGAGCTCCACGACACCGCCCTTGTCGTGGTCCTTGCCCTTGATGAACAGATCGAACGTGCGGTTACGCGGATCGTCCTCGCGGTGACGGCGGATCAGGCTCTTGTCTTCGCCGCCGAAGTAGAACTTCAGGCCACCGAGAACCGTCAACTGGTCGTCATCGCCATATTCGACATTGCTATAGAGCGACATCGGCATGCCGCCGAACTGATATTCGAAGCCGGCGCGCAGCCCCTCGTAATCGTCGACGATCTTGCCGCCGAGCGAAACCCGGAAGTCATCCGTCACATAATAGGCCATGTCGGCGATGATGAAGCCGGAGTCGTCGCCTTCGCCGTCATTCGCATCGATGTTGACATAACCACCCCAGGCTTCGAGCGAGAAATTGCCGAAATAGAGCTCGGCTTCCGGACCGATGGCGTAGAGAGTCGCATCATCACCATCGACAACGCCGCCGGCGATGCCGATGAGATAGTTCTCCGGATCGCGCGCGAACAAATGGCCGACGCCGCCGAACTGCGTGTCGTCGAAGCGATCGGACACGCCGAAATCAGCCTGGAAACCGAACATGCAGCCAAGCGGGAAGGCAAGCGACGCACCGGCCTCCCAGGCGAAATCGCCGTTCACGTCCTTGGCATCGGCAAAGCCGCCGCCGGCCTCGATCTTGCCGTTGAGCGCCGAAACGGCGCAGCTGGGCGCCGTGACATCCGCGGCGAACGCAGCTCCGCCAAGAGTGGCGACGGCGACCACGCCGGTGAATGCAACGCCCGTCAGCCAGGCTTTCTTCGTAATCACTTTTGTACCTCGATTTTCTTGGGGACTTTGAGTCGTTCTGTCCGCCCGCGGCTGATCTATCCGGGCCGTCGGCGGCACACAAATGAAAAGGCCAGGCAGCCGTCATTTTCATGAACGACTGCAACTACTTGGCAACAGTTTCACTAGGTAATTTTTGCCCTCGCCGGATCACGGCGGGGGCGCGGTACCGCCACCAGCCGGCTGGCCGTTTCCGCGATTGCGGTCACGCTCGCCTTGCGTGATGAGATCGAAAGTGCGGTTGCGCGGATCGTCCTCGCGGTGGCGGCGGATCAGGCTCTTGTCCTCACCGCCGAAATAGAAGCGCAAGCCGCCGAGGATGGAGAAGAAGTCGTCGTCGCCGTAATCCGCCTTGCTGTAGACCGACATCGGCATGCCGCCGATCTGATATTCGAAGCCGGCGCGCAGTCCTTGCTGGTCATCGACGAGCTTGCCGCCGACCGACAGCCTGAGATCATCAGTCGGATAATAGGCCACATCGCCGATGATGAAGCCCGAATCCTTTCCGCCGCCGTCATCCTGATCGATGTTGAGATAGCCGCCCCAGGCTTCGAGCGTCAGATTGCCGAGATAGACTTCGGCTTCAGGCCCCACGGCGTAGAGCTTGGTGTCATCGCCATCGACGCCGCCGCCGGTCACGCCGAACAGATAGGTTTGCGGGTCGCGAATGAACAAATGCCCGATAGCGCCATATTGCGTATCGTCGAGCTTGTTGCTGGCGCCGATATCGGCCTGAAAGCCGAGCAGGCAGCCCAAGGGAAGGCTCAGTGAGCCGCCGGCCTCCCAGGCGAGATCGCCCTTTTCATTCTCACTGTCGGCATAGCCGCCGGCCCCCTCGACCTTGCCATTGACCGCCGAAACGGCGGGCACGCAGCCGGGCTCCACGGCATCGGCGGCGACGGCCGCGCCACCAAACGCTGTCATCACCAAAAAACCGGTGAGTAGCGCTCCCTTCAGCCAGGCTGTCCTTCGGGTCATCCTCCCGCCTCGTCCAGACAGCCGCCCCGTAGCTGAAACCTATTCTCCCGGCGGGATAGCGACAAATGAAAATGCCGACGACGCGTACAAACTTGCGCGCCGTGACATCGAGGCAACAGTTTCCGTTAGGAAAGAGAATAGCGCGCGGTCTCTCCGATCGCGCGCCAAATACAATAGTCCGATGATTTGCCGTTTCTGGTGGCGCATCAGCGCCGGACGAAATCCAGATAAAGCCCGGCGACACCGGCCGCGACATTGAGCCCGGTCTGGACTTGAATGCTAAGCGGTTGCAGGGAAATGGTTTTCTTGAACCCGCCGATCAGGACATTCGCGCCGAGCCCGGCCACCACGGTGGCTTCGGCCGTCGCCCCGAGATAGGTGCCCTCGAGCGCGCCCCGCTTGGTCTTGCCCGGCGCGAAGACCGCCCAGGCCAGGATCGTCTGATTCGTCACCCCGATATCGACGCCGAGCTTGCGGATACGCCCTTCATAACGCTCCACCCGGCCACCGCCCGACGGCTGGTAGACGCAGTTGATTTTCTTCGATGAAACCAGAATCAAGCCCACCCCGCCCTCGATCGAGCAGGTCAGCACGCCTATCTTCACCCCTGTTTTCGCATCTGCCGCCGGAGCGGAGAGGCCGAGTGCTGCAACGGCAGCCGCGGCCAAAGCGAGTTTACGCATTCCTGTTTTCCTTTTGTTTTGTAGTCCAGCCGAATCCTAGCGCTGATTGTGTCTCTAATGCGACCCGGCATTGACGCGGTGGGAAAGCGCGAGTCAAAAGCATGTTACGGGAGATGCATTGAATGACGACGGATATCCTTATTGTCGGCGCCGGTCATAACGGCTTGGTTTGCGCCTTCTACCTCGCTTCTGCCGGGTTGAAAGTCAAGGTCGTGGAAAGACGTAGCGTGGTCGGCGGCGCCGCCGTGACGGAAGAATTCCACCCCGGCTTCCGCAACTCCGTCGCCGCCTATACGGTGAGCCTGCTCAATCCCAAGGTCATCGCCGACATGAATTTGTCAGCACACGGATTGACGGTCGTCGAGCGCCGCGCCTCGAATTTCCTGCCACAGCCTGACGGCCGCTATTTGCTGACGGGCCCCGGCCGGACCGAAGCCGGTATCGCCAAATTCTCCGCCAAGGATGCCGCCGCCTATCCGAAATACTCCGACGAGATCGACGCCATCGCCGATGTGCTGCGCGACCTCGTTCTCAAGCCGCCGCCCAATCTGATCGAAGGCGGACTGCTGACGAGCTTGCCGGAGCTCGTCAAGGCGGGCGCCCTGGCGCGCCGGCTGGGTTCGCTTTCGCTTCAGCGCAAACGCCTGCTCTTCGATCTCTTCACCCAGTCGGCGGCGGATTTCCTCGACGGCTGGTTCGAATCCGATGTCGTGAAGGCCGTGTTCGGCTTCGATTCGATCGTCGGCGCTTTCGCCAGCCCGAAGACGCCCGGCACCGCCTATGTGCAGCTGCATCATTGCTTCGGCGAGGTGAACGGCAAGAAGGGCGTTTGGGGCCACGCGCTGGGCGGCATGGGCGCCATCACCCAGGCCATGGCCAAGGCCTGCCGCGACAAGGGCGTCGAGATCGAAACCGACGCCGCCGTGACCGAGGTCATCATCGACAAGGGCCGCGCCAAAGGTATCGTCCTCGCCGACGGCCGCAGTCTCAAGGCCAGGGCGGTCGTCTCCAATCTCAATCCCAAGCTTCTGTTCGGCCGCCTCATCCCCGAAGGCGCGCTGCCGGTGGAGTTCCTTCATCGCATCAAGCGCTGGAAATGCGGGTCCGGCACCTTCCGCATGAATGTCGCGCTGTCCGAGCTGCCCTCCTTCACCTGCCTGCCCGGTCGTGACATTGGCGATCATCATACCTCCGGCATCATCATCGCTCCGACCCTCACCTACATGGACCGTGCCTATCACGACGCCCGCGAATATGGCTGGAGCCGCAAGCCGATCGTCGAGGTGCTGATCCCCTCGACGCTCGATCCCTCGCTCGCCCCGAAGGGCGCCCATGTCGCGAGCCTGTTCTGCCAGCATGTGGCGCCCGAGCTTCCCGACGGCGCCTCGTGGGATGACCACCGCGAGGAGGTGGCCGATCTGATGATCAAGACCGTCGACGACTATGCGCCGGGCTTTGCCAAGAGCGTCGTCGGCCGGCAGATCAATTCGCCGCTCGACCTCGAGCGCACCTTCGGCCTCATTGGCGGCGACATCTTCCACGGCGCCTTGTCGCTGGATCAACTCTTCTCGGCCAGGCCCATGCTGGGCCATGCCGATTACCGGGGGCCCGTTAAAGGCCTCTATATGTGCGGTTCCGGAACCCATCCGGGCGGCGGGGTCACCGGTGCGCCCGGGCACAATTCGGCCCGGGCCGTGCTCAAGGATTTCCGGATAAAATACGCTTAGCTCTTGGCAGCGGCCTAAAACTCCCTCATATCGGCTTTCATGGATTACGTTCTCGCCAGTTCGGTCGCCATCCTTCAGATCATCTGGATCGACCTCCTCCTGTCCGGCGACAATGCCGTCGTCATCGCCCTTGCCTGCCGCTCCTTGCCGCCGCATTTGCGCAAATGGGGCATCATCCTGGGCGCCGGCGTCGCGATCCTTTTGCGCATCATCTTCGCGCTGATCATCTCCGAGTTGCTCCTCGTCCCCTTCCTCAAAGTGGTCGGCGGCCTGCTCCTGGTATGGATCGCGGTCAAGCTCGCCAAGGGCGAGGAAGCCGAAGAGAAGAACATCGCCGCCTCCGACAAGCTCTATAAGGCGGTGTGGACCATCGCCATCGCCGATGCGGTGATGAGTCTCGACAATGTCGTCGCCATCGCCGCCGTGTCCAAGGGCGATCCATGGCTGTTCGGTTTCGGCCTGGCGCTGTCGATCCCGCTCATCATGGTGGGCTCGCAGCTCATCATGAAGATGATCGAGAAATTCCCGATCATCGTCTGGGCCGGCGCGGCGCTGCTCGGCTGGATCGCCGGCGAGATGATCGCCACCGACCCCGTCGTCGGGACGCGCCTCGGTATCGAGCCGCATTCGACCGGCGTCTATATCGCCGCCGCCATCGGCGCCGCTCTCGTCGTCGCGATCGGCTATTGGCTCAAGACACGCTCGCGCGCCGCCGAGGCGTAGATCACAATCACTTGTCGGCGCCGGGCTGGCCCTGCAAATGCGCCAGCAGATCCACCGGTAGCGGGAAGACCACGGTCGAGGTCCGCTCGCCTGCTATGTCATGGAGCGCCGCGAAATAGCGCAATTGCATCGCCTGCGGCTCGGCGGAAAGCATCCGGCCGGCTTCCACCAGCTTCTCCGCCGCCTGCTGTTCGCCTTCCGCATTGATCACCTTGGCCCGGCGCAGCCGCTCGGCCTCGGCTTGCTTGGCGATGGCGCGGACCATGTTCTCATTGAGATCGATGTCCTTGATCTCGACATTGGTCACCTTGATGCCCCAGGCATCGGTCTGCTGGTCGAGGATCTCCTGGATGTCGCTGTTGAGCCGGTCGCGCTCCGCCAGCATCTCGTCGAGCTCGTGCTTGCCGAGCACCGAGCGCAAGGTGGTCTGGGCCAGCTGACTGGTCGCCGCCATGAAGTCCTCGACCCTGATGATCGCGCGCTCGGCATCGACGATGCGGAAATAGAGAACGGCATTCACCTTGACCGAGACATTGTCGCGCGAGATCACATCCTGCGGCGGGATGGCCTGCACCACGACGCGCAGGTCCACGCGCACCATCTGCTGCACATAGGGAATGAGGATGATGAGGCCGGGTCCCTTGACGCCGGTGAAGCGGCCGAGCGTGAAGACGACGCCACGCTGATATTCCCGCAGGATACGGATGGCCGAGCTGAGGAAGAGGATCACGAAGACGGCAAGTATCAGATAGATGGCATAGTCGATCATCATGGTGGTTCTCCTGAGCCTGAACCGGTCTTGGTTCTGCGCCGTAAAGTGAGAATGAGGCCCTCGATATCCACGATCTCGGCCGGCTCGCCGGCGGTGAAGGTGTCATTGCTGCGCGCGTTCCAGCGCTCACCCTCGGCAAGGACATGGCCCGAGCCTTCCGACCAGTCCAGGATCTCGACCGGCAGGCCGCGCATGGCCTGGCGCCCGATCCGCGGAACGTTGTTCCGTGTTCGCCAGAGAAAACGGCCGGAGAGCAGCAGCAGTGCGGCGATCAGCATCGCCACAACAGCGATGAGCGTCCAGGACAGCCGATAACCGGGCGACTGAACCCTGAACAGCATGGCGGCGCCGAGAAGGAAGGCGGCCAGCCCGCCGGCGCCCAGCACGACCGTCGGATAGACGGCCTCCACGACGAGGAAGGTGAGGCCGAGAAGCATCAAAGCGAGGCCGGTATAATCGATAGGCAGCAGATTGAGCGCATAGAGGCCTAACACCAGGCATATGGCGCCGATCACCCCGGGCGCCACCGCGCCGGGACTCATGAATTCGAAGACCAGACCATAGACACCAAAGAGCATGAGGAGCACGGCAACATTGGGATCGGTGATCACCGCCAGGAGCCGGATCAGCCAGCCGGGCTCGATCGTCTCGACCTTCAATCCTTGCGTCGCAAGACTGCGCGGTCCGGCCGTTGTCGCGATCTTCCGCCCATCGATCGCCTGCAGGAGCGCGGCGGTGTCGTTTGCCATGAGGTCGATGACGTGCTGATCGAGGGCTGCCTGCGCCGACAGGCTGGCCGCCTCCCGCACTGCCTTTTCGCCCCATTCGGCATTGCGCCCGCGCAGTTCGGCGAGGCTGCGAATGAGCGCTACGGCATCGTTGGTCGCCTTGATTGCCAGTGTGTCCTGCGCCGGCGCGGCGCCGGGCTTCTCATCGGTCTTCGGCTCGTCACCACCCGGCAGGCTTGGAAAGGGC
This sequence comes from Taklimakanibacter albus, assembly GCF_016595235.1. Classification (GTDB taxonomy): domain Bacteria; phylum Pseudomonadota; class Alphaproteobacteria; order Rhizobiales; family Aestuariivirgaceae; genus Taklimakanibacter; species Taklimakanibacter albus. The sequence goes on from NZ_JAENHL010000007.1 coordinate 436,077, forward strand.
GTTCCGATCTCGACCGGTGTCGCCGCGCCGATATTGGTGCCGGGCGCCATGGCGGCTACATGTGTCGCATAGAGAATATAGGTGCCGGCGCTCGCCGCATGGCTTCCGGACGGCGCCACATAGCCGACCACCGGCACCGATGAGGCCAATATGTCGGCGATGATCTCACGCATGCTGGTGACGAGCCCGCCCGGTGTGTTGAGGCGCAGGATGACGACTTCGGCGTTTCGTTCATGCGCGCTTGCCAGGCCGTCCTTGATCTGCCGGGCCGTGGCCGGACCGATGGCGCCGTCGATCTCGATCATGAGGGCAATCCGCGATCCCTCGCCTGTCTCACCCCGGCCTTGGATGGGCAAAGCAAACGCCACGGCTAGCAGCGCGGCCGCACAGAGAACCATACGCACCAGTCTCATGCCTGGAGCCTTTCCCGGTCAGGCACCTGTCGCCCGGCCGCGGTCTCGAACCCATTCCTACAATATGGCGTCTGTGGGATCGTAATTCCAGGCGGGCGCGCGACCTTAATCCCGCGCCATCGAGGCCTTCCATTCGGACAGGAAGCGCCGCCGGTTCTGCTGGTCGAGGGTGGCGAGCAAGGCCGGCCCGATCACGATCGGCCGGTACACGCCCGATCCCGAACCCGGATCGACCGCATCGACACCCTCCGGCACCGGACGGTCGAAGGAGAAGAAGAAGGATTTCTCGACCGCCACCGCCTGGCCGCGGCTCGACAGAAGATAGTCGAGGAATTTCTCGCCGAGATCGCTGCGCCCGGCTTTTGCCGGGATCATCGCGGTGCGGCTGAGCACCAGCGTATAGTCGCGCGGCATGACGATGCCGATCGGCGCGCCCGCCTTGTAGCGGCCATAGGCATAGGACCCGATCAGATTGTAGCCGATCAGCAGCTCGCCCGCCTCGATGCGCGCCAGCAATTCGCCGGTGCAGCAGCGCAACGTCGCCCGCGACCGTCCCAGGCTCTCGAGGAGACGGCCGAAGATGTTCGATTGCTGCGTGTCGAAGAAGGCGAAGAGATAACCGATGCCGGATTTCTCGATGTCGTAAGTGCCGATCTTGCCATCATAGAGCTGGGGCTTGCTGCGCATCAGCTCGGCCAGATCGTGATGCGTCCGTGGGACATCCGCCGCCGGCACGAGATTGCGGTTGTAAACGATCACCGCCGGCTCGAAAGTGAAGCCGAAGACCTCGTCGCGCCATTTGGCCCAATCGGGGATGCGGCTGGTGTTGGGCGAGGCATAGGTCTGGGCGCAGCCGTCATTGGCGAGCTTGGCGATATGATCGACCGAGGACGAGATGACGATGTCGGCCATGGTCTCGCCCTTTGCGCATTGGGCCGAGAGGAGGTCATAGAGGTCGTTGGTCAGATAATCGGTGAAATCGACCGTGATGCCGGGCTCCGTCTCCTGGAAATCGCGGATCATCGGCTCGATGGCGCTGATATCGGCAACGGCGCGGATGGTGAGCACTGCGGTCTCTTTGCCCACCGCCGGGAAATGGAAATTCTCCTGGGCGAAGGCCGCGCTCGCCATCGCCACGAGCGAGAAGGCCAGACAGGCGAAGCGCCGGGCAATCGCAATCATGATGGCTCCCCCCCGTTGAACGTGAACAGCACCGAGAAGATGCCCTCCTCCGATTTGAAGCCGAGTTCGCCGCCATGATGAACCGCGACTTCGCGCGCAATGGCGAGGCCGAGCCCGGATCCGGTACCGCCGGAGCGGCCACGGAAGAAGCGTTCCGTCGCTTGCGGCCAAAGTTCTTGTGGAATGCCCGGCCCGTCATCGGCGATCTCAACCTCGACGCCATGTGGCGCCCGGCGCACGGTGAGTCTGAGCAGCGAGCGCGCACCATGCTGAATGGCATTCTCGATGACATTCTTGAAGGCCTCGCGCAGGCTCACCGCATCGCCATGTATAATCACCGGGTCCGACGGCGCGTCGAAGGACACAGTGATGTCGCGATCGAGCGACACCGGCACGGCGGCGGCCAGCGCCTCGTGCGCCAGCATCGCCACATCGACTTCCGATTGGCCCATGGTTTCGGCGCGATGGCTGATCATCGCATCGCTCAGCAATTGATTGGTGAGACGCGCCAGCTCCGCCGTGCGCGTCCTGACGCGCTCGACGTGATGCTGGCGCTTAGCCGCATTCGTCTCCGCTGAAAGGAGCTCCACCTGGCCGACGAGCGCGGTCAGTGGCGTGCGGATCTGATGCGCCGAATCGGCGATGAAGCGCTGCATCGCCGCGAGCCGTCCGGAGAGGCGTTCCATGAAATTGTTGATGGCCGCGATGAGGGTGGCGACTTCGGCCGGCGCCTCGACATCGAGCGGGGTCAGCACATTGGGCGGACGCTTGAGCAGCGCCGTCTCGATATCGGTGAGCGGCCGCAACGCCAGCCGGATGGCGATGATCATGCCGGTGAGCGCGATGAGGCTCATCAGGCCGACCAGCACCATGGCCTTGAGGGTGAGATCGCGGGCCAATGCGTCGCGCGCTTCGAGAGTCTGGCCGACCATCGTCATCACCCAGCCATTGGCTTCGGCGAAATAGCGCCCGACCGCGGCGATGCGGATCGGATGCCCCTTGAAATCGGTGTTGCTCACGAAGGGCCCGGCGCCGCCGGCTTCGGCACCCGCCGGCAGGGGCAGATCCTGGTAGCCGGTGACTTCGGTCTTCGCCGGCATTGCGATGCGATAATAGACGCGCGCGGTGCGCGAGGCGGACAAGGCTTCGAGAGCCGACACCGGGACGCCCGCCTCGACGACGCCGTTCTCGGCCGAGAGCGTCTCGCTGATCTGGCGGGCGGCACCGAGCAGCACCCGATCATAGGCGTCGTCGGCGGCGGTGCGGGCATAGTTGGAGGCGGCGATGGCGAGCACCGCGGCGCCTACGAGCAGCACCGCCGAGATCAGCCCCGTCAGGCGCCAGAACAGCGACGATCTACTTTTTTTCATCGGCCGGTCCCGCCTGATAGCCAACACCGCGCACCGTCTTGATCTCCATGCCGGCGGCGCCGAGCTTGCGCCGGAGCCTGGCGACATAGAGCTCGATGGCATTTTCGCCGGCATCCTCGCCGAAACCGAAGATCTGGTTGAGGAGATCCGCCTTGCTGAACACCCGCTGCGGCCGCGCCATCAGCACCTCGAGCAGCGCCACCTCGCGGCGGGTGAGATCGACCCGCTCGCCGGCCACCGTCACCAGGCGAGCCGCCTGATCGAGAACCACATCGCCCACCTGAAGCCGGCTCACCGTCGCGCCGTGACGGCGGCGCGCCAGGGCGCGAGCGCGCGCTTCGAGCTCGCGGAAGTCGAAAGGCTTCACCAGGTAGTCGTCGGCGCCGAGATCGAGCGCGCCGACCCGGTCATCGACCTGCGAGCGGGCGGTGAGCACCAGCACCGCGGTATCGATCTTGCGGGCCCGGATCTCGCCCAGAAGAGTGAATCCGTCGATATCGGGCAGCATGACATCGAGGATGATAAGGTCGTAGGTCTGGACGTTGAGCGCGTCCCGCGCGCCCTCCCCCGTCATCTGCCAGTCGACCGCATAACCGACCCGCGACAGCCAGGCGACGATGGCTTCACCGACATCGGGCGTGTCCTCGACGATCAGGATGCGCATCGGCTAGTGTCCCGAATCCGAAGGTCGCCCCATCTCGCAGCGCTTTCCGAGCGAACTTCGGATTCGGAAGGACACTAGAAAGCTAATGATTCTAGTGTGCTTTTGAACGCGAAGTTCCTGTCGGTGCGAGCCGCCTGATATCAGGAACTTCGCGTTCAGCACACTAGGGGAGAGTGAGCGCAAAGGCGCTTGTGGCAATGACAGCTTCATGACAGGATTTGAGCTTAAACGCGCTTCCGCTAGGCCACAACAGATGGCCAAGGATCGACATCGATACAAGTGGAGGAACCCGATGAATCGTAGAACCCTTATCGCCAGTGCTGTAGCCCTTTTGCTCGCCGGCGGACTTTCGCTCAACCTCGCATCCACGCCCGCTTTGGCACTCGACGAGCTGCGTATCATCGCCCCGGCAGCGCCCGGCGGCGGCTGGGACCAGACGGCGCGCGCCATGCAGGAAGCCGTCCAGTCGGGCGGCGCCGTCAAGGCCGTCACCGTCGAAAACGTGCCGGGTGCCGGTGGCACCGTGGGTCTGGCCCAGCTCGCCGGCCAGGAACAGGGCAAGGACAATGTCCTGATGGTCAACGGCCTCGTGATGGTCGGCGCCATCCTCACCAACAAGTCGGCCGTGACGCTGGAAAACACCACGCCGATCGCCCGCCTCACCGGCGAATATGAGGTCATCGTCGTTCCGGGCTCTTCCGAGCTCAAGACGCTGGCCGATCTCGTCGCCAAGCTCAAGGCCGATCCGGGCGCGGTTGCCTGGGGCGGCGGCTCGGCCGGCGGCACCGACCATATCCTCGCAGGTCTCGTCGCCAAGGCATCGGGCGCCGATGTCTCGAAGCTCAATTATGTCCCCTTCTCGGGTGGCGGCGAAGCTCTGGCGGCGGTGATGGGCGGCCATGTCGTGGCCGGCATCTCCGGCTATAGCGAATGGGAAGGCCAGATCAAGTCGGGTGAATTGCGGGCGCTGGGCATTTCCGCACCTGAACGCGTTGCCGGCATTGATATTCCGACGCTGAAGGAACAGGGCGTCGATGTCGAGCTCGCCAACTGGCGCGCCATCGTGGCGCCCCCGGGCCTCACTGACGAGCAGAAGCAGGCTCTCCTCGCCACCGTCGATGCGGCAGTCAAGAGCGACAGCTGGAAGAAGGTTCTGGCGGCCAAGAACTGGACCGATCTCTATCTGCCGGGCGACGATTTCACCAAGCTGGTGGCCGCGGAGAATGTCCGCGTCACGGAGATCCTGAAGGGCATCGGCCTCGTCCAGTAGGACCGGCGATGAAACCCGACACACCAAAATCCGCGGCCGGTCTCGCGATCGGCCTCGGCCTCCTTCTGCTGGGCGGCATCATCTTCTATGACGCCTCCCAGATGCAGATACCGCCGACCTATGCCAGGGTCGGCCCGCAGGTTTTCCCTTACTTCATCGCCGTGGGCCTTGCTGTCGTCGGCGCCTATTTCGCCTGGAATTCCTGGGCGCCCGCCGCCCGGCGCGAGATCGTCGCCGAAGGCTTCGCCACCGACTGGCGCGCTTTGCTCATCATCGGCGCCGGCCTCCTCATCCATCTCAATATCCTGAAGCCCCTCGGCTTCGTCATTGCCGGCGTCTTCCTCTTCATGTGCGTCGCGTTCGCCTTTGGCAGCCGCAGCTTTCTGCGCGACGGCATTGTCGCCATCACCCTGGTGGTGGCGAGTTATATCGGCTTCACCCACGGCCTGGGCTTGCAATTGCCGGCCGGCATTCTCGCGGGACTTTTGTAGCCATGGATGTTCTTGCTTCGCTTTTGCAAGGTTTCGCCACGGCGCTCACGCCGATGAACCTCATGTGGTGCCTGCTCGGCACGACGCTCGGCACTGCCATCGGCATCCTGCCGGGCATCGGTCCGGCGCTCACCATCGCGCTGCTTCTGCCGATCACCGCCAAGCTCGACCCGACCGGCGCCTTCATCATGTTCGCCGGCCTCTATTACGGCGCCATGTATGGCAGCTCGACGACCTCCATTCTGCTCAACACGCCGGGTGAATCCGGCTCCATCATCACCGCGGTCGAGGGCAATGTGATGGCGAAGAACGGTCGCGGCGCGGCGGCACTCGCCACCGCCGCGATCGGTTCCTTCGTCGCCGGCACGCTCGGCACCATTGCCATCACCTTTCTGGCGCCGCTCTTCGTCAAGCTCGCGCTGCTGTTCGGACCGGCGGAGTATTTCGCCCTGATGGTCCTCGCCTTCACCACAGTGTCGGCCCTGCTGGGCTCGTCGCTCCCCCGCGGCCTCACCAGCCTGCTGCTCGGCCTCGCCATCGGCCTTGTCGGCACCGACGTGCTCACCGGCCAGCCGCGCTTGACCTTCGACATTCTAAGCCTGCTGCGCGGTATCGACATTGTGGTCGTGGCGGTCGGCCTTTTCGCCGTGGGCGAGGCGCTCTACATGGCCTCGCGGCCCGATATGCGCGCCGGCGAGATCGTGCCGATCCGCGGATCGATCTTCATGACCGCCGACGAATGGCGCCGCTCCTGGAAGCCGTGGCTGCGCGGCACGGCACTCGGCTTCCCCTTCGGCGCCCTGCCGGCGGGCGGCACCGAGATCCCGACCTTCCTGTCCTATTTCCTCGAGAAGCGCATGTCCAAGAAGCCGGAGGAATTCGGCAAGGGCGCCATCGAAGGCGTGGCCGGACCGGAAGCCGCCAACAACGCGGCGGTGGCGGGCGTGCTGGTGCCGCTCCTCACTCTTGGCCTGCCGACCTCGGCGACGGCCGCCATCCTGCTCGCCGCTTTCGAGCAGTATAATTTGAAGCCGGGCCCTCTCCTCTTCTCGTCCTCCTCGACGCTGGTCTGGGGCCTGATCGCCAGTCTCTATATCGGCAATGTGATGCTGCTCATCCTCAACCTGCCGCTTGCCGGCCTGTGGGTGCGCCTCCTCTCCATTCCCCAGCCTTTGCTCTATGGCGGCATCCTGCTGTTCTCGACGCTGGGCGTCTACAGCCTCAACAATTCGACCTTCGACCTGGTGCTGCTCTTCCTCGTCGGTATCCTCGGCTTCCTGATGCGGCGCTATGATTTCCCGGTGGCGCCCTGCATCATTGGCCTCATTCTGGGCCGGCTCGCCGAGGCGCAATTCAGGCGCGCGCTGACCATTAGCCAGGGTGACGCCTCGGTTTTCTTCACCCATCCGCTGTCGCTGGCGCTGCTGATCATTGCCGCCCTGGTTTTTGTCGGACCGCTCTTCTACCGCTGGCGGGCGGCGAAACTTCAGAGCGTAAAGGCGGCGGGGTAACGGCACGCACCGCTCTCGCCGGCGAGCGTGTCCGGCTTGAGCTCGAGTCCCATGAAGGCCTCATGCCCTTGGAAGGGGCAAGCGATATGCCGTACCGCTTCGGCCGAAAAGCCGAAGCGCGGATAGAACGCCGTATGTCCCACCACCAGCACAGCTTCGAAGCCACGTGCCGTCACAAGATCGAGCCCACGCCGGATCAGTGTCGAGCCAATGCCTTTGTTCTGGTGATCCGGCAATACGGCCATAGGAGCCAGGGCCACCGCTTTGACCGGACGGCCATCCACCTCGACCTCGAGCCGGCTGAACAGGATGTGGCCGGTGACCTTCTCGCCCTCGGTCACCACCAGTGACAGCACGACCAGATCGTCACGCGTGAGCGCTTCGATGATGCGCGCCTCCTCCTCACCGTCGAAGGCAAGCCGGTTGAGCGCCAGCACCTGGGCGCGCTGCTCAGGTTTTTCGAGCACGACATGCGTCATCACCCATCTGTTTAAGGCACCAGATTAAGTGATTCAATTGACTCGTATTTCACCCCTCGGATGTATCTCCTGACGATCGTTGCGTCCGACGGATAATTGTCGGGCGCCATCGGCACCAATTGCGCCTGGATGCATTTCCAGGCGCCGTCTTCGAGGAGATAGGTGTCGGTGTAGCCGGTCATGCCGATGACTTCTTTGCCCGCCTCGACGATCACATGTTTGTTGACCGACCAGACAAGACCGATATTGCCGAACACGCCAATATGCTCGTCGCGATAGTCCCAGTAGATGATGACATCGGGATCGAACCCGGTCGCCCAGCGCCTGAGATACTCGTTCCTGCCCCGCCGGACGCCTTCGCTCGACACATAGGTGAAGTCCGCATGCGTGATCGCATCATGCGAAGGGACATCGTTGGTCACGAAATTATGGATGAACCGGGCGTTCAAGGCCCGGAGCTGCCGCGTGGCCTCGCTCTTGTCCATGGGTTCAGCTCTTTGCCGGCGCGCCGCAATAGGCCTCGAGGCGGTAGCCGTCGGGGTCGACCACGAAGGCAGCATAGTAATCCGGGCCATAATCGGCGCGCAGGCCAGGTCCGCCATTATCACGCCCGCCCTGGGACAGCGCCGCTTCATGGAACGCCCGGACGCTTTCACGGCTCGGCGCGGCAAAGCAGAAATGCAGGCCCGATTTTTCATCGGCGGTGACCGGGCGTTCGGTGGCGCTGATCCACAGCGCGACGCTGCCCTTCCCGTAGCCGAGCGAGCCTGGACTGTCGCTGAGGCAGGCATAGCCGAGCGGCGTCAAAGCCGCATCATAGAAGCGCTTTGCCGCTGCTGTGTCGCGGACGCCAATTGAAACATGATCGAACATCGGTCCAGTCCTCCATTAGGGATGTCGGCCGGGCATCTAGCCGTTGCCGCATTTGGCGTGCTTGGGGAAAATTGCTATCTTCGCGGGCATGACCTCAACTCCCCTGGATCAGCATGTGAGCGGCCCGCCGCCGGCGCGCCTGCTGGCCAAAGGTGATGGCTGGCGCGTCAGCGACGTCGTCTGTGCGCAGGGGCCGCAAGATCGCACCTTCGAGGAGCAGCACCGTGATGTGACCATCGCCGCCGTGCTGCATGGGTCGTTCTTCTATCGCGGTGAAACCGGCCGGTCGCTGATGTATCCAGGGGCCCTGCTTCTCGGCAATGCCGGAACCTGCTTCGAATGCGGACATGATCACGGCACCGGCGATCGCTGCCTGTCCTTTCATTTCTCTCGCCCGTTCTTCGAGGAAATCGCGACAGCCGCGGCCGGTTCACCCCGCTTTCGCTTCGCCACGAACATGCTGCCGGCGCTGCGGCAACTGGCGGGGCCCCTTGTGATGGTCGAGGCCGGGGCATTGGCCGCGGATCCGATCTATCTGGAGGAGCTCGCCATCGGATTTGCCGAAGCTGTGCTCGCGGTCCTTTCCGACGGTTCTCGCGCCATGGGCAATTTGCCGGCGCGTGATCGGCGCCGGGTGAGCGATGTCGTGCGTTACATCGAAGATCACGCCGACCAGCCGCTCGGCCTGAGCGATCTCGCCGGCCTGGCCTGCATGAGCAGATATCACTTCCTGCGCACCTTCCGGCAGGCACTCGGCATCACGCCCTATCAGCTTCTGCTCAATATTCGGATGCGCCGCGCCGCGGTCGCGCTGGCGACGACCCCGGCCGAGATTGCGGCCATCGCCTTCGCGTCTGGTTTTGGCGATCTCTCGACTTTCAATGCACGCTTCCGCACCGTGACCGGCATGAGCCCGCAGGCCTTCCGCAAATCGGTAGCGTCGTCCGGCCTGTCTTCACACGGCGGTTCAAGACTTCAATCCAAGCGATTCAACTGACTCGGGAAATCAGGCGTCAGAAGCGGGCGATGAAATCCGCTTTGCCGATCTCGAGTCCATTGTGGCGTAAGAGCCCATAGGCCGTCGTCACATGGAAGTAGAAGTTCGGCAGGCCGACCTGCGAGAGATAGTCGGCGCCCTTGAGTGTCTGCTCCTTGCCGCCGGCCTTGAAGGTGATCTGGCGATCGGCGGCATCGGCGAACTGGTCCTTGTTCAGGCCGCGCAGGAACTCGACGGTCTTGCGAATCCGCTCATGCAGCTCGTCGAAGGACTTCTCTTCATCAGAATGGCTGGGATTGGTGACGCCGGCGAGGCGGGCGCTCGTCCCCTTGGCGAAGTCGCAGGCGAGCTGAACCTGCTTGGTGAAGGTGAACATGTCCGGGAACAGCCTTGCCGTCAGGAAGGCATTCGGATCGAGCTTTTTGGCCTGCACATGCGCCTCGGTCTTGCGCAAGAGGGCTGCAATGCCATTGAGGAAATGCACGAAAACCGGGACCGACGCGTCATACATCATGATACTTACCTCAGATTGCCGCAGAATCTCTGGACACGCCGGCAGGCGTCTTCGAGCACATCGGTCGCCGTCGCATAGGAAATGCGGAAGAAGGGCGAGGTGCCGAAGGCCGCGCCATGGACAGCGGCGACCCCTTCCGCGGCCAGGAGCTCGGTGACGAAGTCCTCGTCATTCTTGATGACATTGCCCGACGGCGCCGTTCTGCCGATGGCGCCCTTGCAGGAGGGATAAACATAGAAAGCGCCTTCCGGCGTCGGGCACGACAGGCCCTTGGCCTGGTTGAGCATCGACACCACGAGGTCGCGGCGCTCCTTGAACACTTTGTTGTTGGCCGGGATGAAGGCCTGCGGCCCATTGAGCGCCTCGACCGCCGCCCATTGTGCGATCGAGGACGGGTTGGAGGTCGACTGCGACTGGAGCTTCGACATCGCCTTGATGAGGACTTCGGGTCCGGCGCCATAGCCGATGCGCCAGCCGGTCATGCAATAGGCCTTGGACACACCATTCATGGTCAAGGTGCGCTCATAGAGGCCGGGCTCGACCTCGGCCGGTGTGGCGAAGACGAAGTCGTCATAGACGAGGTGCTCATACATGTCGTCGGTCAGGACCCAGACATGCGGATGCTTCATCAGGACGTCGGTGACCTTCTTCAGCTCTTCACGCGAATAGGCGGCCCCGCTCGGATTGGACGGCGAGTTGAAGATGAACCATTTCGTCTTCGGCGTGATGGCGCGCTCGAGCTGCTCGGCCTGGAGCTTGAAGCCATGCTCGATGGTCGTCTCGACGAAGACCGGCTTGCCGCCCGCCAGCATGACGATGTCGGGATAGCTCACCCAATAGGGGGCCGGGATGATGACTTCATCTCCCGGATTCACCGTCGCCAGCAAGGCGTTGAAAAGAATCTGCTTTCCGCCGGTGCCGACGGAGACCTGGGAGACTTTGTAGTCGAGGTTGTTCTCGCGCTTGTACTTGGCGACGATGGCCTTCTTGAGCTCGGGGATGCCGTCGACATTGGTGTATTTGGTATAGCCCTTGCGGATCGCCGAGATCGCCGCTTCCTTGATATTCTCGGGCGTGTCGAAATCGGGCTCGCCGGCCGACAGGCCGATGATGTCGCGCCCCTCGGCTTTGAGCGCCATCGCCTTGTTCGAGATGGCGATGGTGGCCGAAGGCTGGATGCGGTTCAGCGAGTCTGAGATAAAGCCCATTCCAATGATCCCTGATTTTGGCGCGGGCATCTGGTAGCGCCGCCACCGCCCGACCGCAAGGGCCCCATTGTCATGGCGACATTCCGGTAGCGCGTGATCAGGAAAAGTGGATACCGGTTTTCCGTCCGATCACGCGCCAAGCTTAAGATTCCGATCACGATCAATTCAGGTCATAGGACCTGAATTGATCGTGATCTTGGCGGGTCAGCTCCAGCGGGCGTCCACGGCTACTGGCGGCGGGCTGCGCAGGGTCTGATAGACGACGCAATAACGTTCGGTGAGCTTGATCAGGCTGGCCTTCTGCTCGTCCGTCAGTTTGCCCTTGATGTCGAAGACGAGGCGGATGTCGCGGAAGCCGACCGGTACCTCCTTGGCGACGCCCAGCGTCCCCCGGAAATCCAGATCGCCCTCCGCCCGCACACTGGCCTCGTCGATATCGAGCCCCAGCGCCGTCGCCACCGCATTGAGGGTGACCCCGGCACAGGCGACCAGAGCCTGGAGCAGCATATCGCCCGAGCAGGCATGGATACCCGAGCCGCCGGTGGCCGGATGGAGCCCGGCCTCGACCATGGCGCGGGCGGTCTCGACCGAGCAGGTCACGCCTTCGCCGATACGTCCCTCCGCCTTGAGAGTGATAAGGGCCGACTTGCCGTCCTGGCGATACAGCTCCTTGAGGGGAGCCTGAAGGGATTTGAGTTCTGTCGCGTCCATTGGGGTCATCCTGCGTGATCTTGTCTCCTCCATATTAGGAGATCTGCGTTGGATTGGCAGGGCGGATCAGCGATATGTAATTGAAATGCCCCTTCTTCCCGTCCTCATCGCCGGCGGCGGCATCGCCGGACTGGCTGGCGCGCTGGGCCTCGCCCGTATCGGCCGCGAGGCCCGCGTGCTTGAGCAGGCACGGGCCTTCGAGACGGTCGGCGCCGGCCTGCAGATCGGTCCCAACGCGGTGAGAGCGCTCGACTATCTGGGGGCGTGGGAAAGGGTGGCGCCGGCAAGCTTCGCCCCGCCCGGTATCACCATCCGTGACGGCCATAGCGGCCGCATCCTGCAGCATGTTCCACTGGGCGCCTCGTTCGAGCGGCGCTTCGGAGCTCCCTACCGGGTTATTCACCGCGCCGACCTCCTCGCCGGCCTGGTCGATGCCGCCCAAGCCCAACCGGGCATAACGCTGATGACCGCCGCGCCGGTGAAGGGCTTTGCCGACCGGGGCGAGCATGTCGAGGTCGAGACGGATGGAACCGCGCTCACGGGCGAGGCTCTGCTCGGCGCCGACGGGATCCGCTCGGCGATCCGGGCTGCGCTTCTCGCCGACGGCCCGCCGGTGCGCCACGCCGAGACTCTGTTTCGGGCGCTGGCCCCGATTGACGTGACGCTCGCTGACCCACTCGCCAATGTGACGCTCTGGCTCTGCCGTGGCGGCCACGTGGTTCATTATCCGGTGCAAGGCGGAAAAGCGCTCAATGTGGTGGCTGCCACTTTGGGTGGAGACTGGCCGGGCGATGGATGGTCGGCGCCGGCCGCGGCTGACGAGCTTCCAGCCCTCTTTCCGGACGCCCATCCGGAGCTTCACCGGGTTCTGGCCTTGCCCGCTGCCTGGCAGAAATGGGCGGCCGCCAGCCGCACCACCGCCCGGACATGGACAAAGGGCCGCATCGCCCTCATCGGCGATGCCGCGCACGCCTCCCTGCCCTATCTGGCGCAAGGGGCGGCCATGGCGCTCGAGGACGCGGTGGTTCTCGCCCGCAATATCCAGACGAGCGACACCATCGCCGGTGCATTGCGCGCCTATCAGGCGCTGCGTTTGCCGCGCACCCAGCGCATCGTCGCAGAATCGCGGCGGCTCAGTTCCATTTATCACGCCCGCGGGCCGATGCGCCTGGCCCGCAACGTCGTGTTGCGCAGCACCAAGCCCGAGGTTTTTCTCTCCCGCCTCTCCTGGATCTACGACTTCGATCCGTCGGCCATTTAATCCTCCGTTAACGGAAGATCATCGTTTCGCCACAGGTCCGGCCCGAAGGGTGCACAAAGCTCACCCATATGAGCAGCATCGAAGAGTGACGACAACGGATGACAAGCATGCGGGTAAGACAGATCATGGAACGCTATCGCGATTTCGCGGCGCGCACCCATCTCGTCATGGGCCTTTTCGCCCTCGGCCTCATCGCCGCAATCCTCACGCTGATGATCGTGAGCGCACTTCCCTCGCAAGCGAGCTTCCTCACCGCCGAGGCGAAGAACCTCGTCACCCTGGCGCCGACGAGCGATACGCTGCTGGTCGTGATCGTGAGCCTGGTCTTCCTGGCTGTCTTCGCCGCCAAGCTGTTCGAGCACCAGAGCAGCTCAACAAAATGAAAGGCGAGCCCCCACATGGGAGGCTCGCCAACCTTGCCGATCCGCGCGACGGGTTAATTCGGCCCACCGGCAGAGCTGCTGTTTCCGCCGCCGCCTTCTCCGCCGCCACCACCATTGCGGCCGCCATTCCCCCCTGAACCGTCGCCATTCTTGCCGGGATGGCGCTTCAGAAAGGCGGTGGGCGGGTCATATTGCGGCGGGGGAGGTGTTTTCACCAGTTGGCGGCAATTGCCTTCGGAGCAGCCGATCACGTCACCGCAGCCATAGCGGCGTTTGCTCTTCCAGAACGTCTCGTCGATGCGCCAGCAATGGCGGCGCAGCTCTTCCGGGCTCGCCCGGAATTTGGAGCGGCCGGTGGCGGCATCTGCCGGAACCGCCACAGAAAGGGTTACCATCAGCGCGGCCACGCCGCCGAAGGCGGCCAGCGAGACTTTGTGCAGTGAGAACTTCGTCATAATTGACCTCCAACAGGTTGCGATCATGTCCGATCGATGGCGGGAGGATGGCAGAATGGCCGTGAGCCCCGCCTGAATGGCGGGTTCATCGAAGGTTCACCGCCAGAACAGGCGGTGAGAAGGAATGGAAATGAGCCTCGGGACGTAATAAGCTCGTATTCGCTCCCTGGAGGACAGATTATGAAGATTCATCTCGCTTTGGCCACGGTCGCGGCCCTCGCTTTTGGCGTCGCCTCTTTCGCTCCCGTTTATGCGATGGGTGATGGCGACAGCGGCACCACCACGCCTAAGAAATGCAAGAAGGGCGAAGTGGTGAAAAAAGGCAAATGCGTGAAAGCCACTTCCGGCGTCTTGCCCGACGAAGATCTTTATCAGCAGGGCCGCGCGCTGGCACAGGCCGGCGAATATGATTGGGCACTGACCGTTCTCGCCGCCGTGCGCAATCAGAATGATCCGCGCGTGCTGAATTATATCGGCTACAGCCACCGCAAGTCGGGCCGCCTCGATGAGGCCTTCGGCTACTACCACAAGGCCATCGAGATCGATCCCAACTTCGTGCTGGCGCGCGAATATCTGGGTGAGGGTTATGTCGCCGCCGGCCGCATCGATCTCGCCAAGTCGCAGCTGACTGAGATCGCCCATCGCTGCGGCACGACCTGCGAGGAATATCAAGAGCTCGCCGAACATATCGAAAGCGGCCTGAACTGAGCTGTCGCGGAGAGCGCCCGTTCGCGGAGATCGGGCGCTCCACTTTTTGCACTTTCCAGAACAATGTTGTCCTCCCCAAAATGGGGATTGTGAGCCTCTGCCAATCGCATCAGTCTGACTGACCGGTCGTCAGAGGGCGAGAGATTCTAATCGCTTGAATAGGCTGATGAAATTCGCCGCAGCCCGGCGAAATGTCATGCCCGTTCATGGCGCCCCGGGGGGTAATCTATGCCTTTTCGTCCGCTTCGCCTCAGTCTGCGTCGCGCCCAATTTCTGCCGGCACTGGGCCTTGCCGCCATTGTGACAACGATCGTCAGCCTGCCTTCCAGCAGCCTCGCTTTTCTCCTTGCCCTCATGCTCCTCGGAGTCGTGGGGGCGAGACGCGAGTTCCAAATGCCCTCTCTCACGGAACTCGCGTTCTTTTCCATCGCCATCATCGCCGCCGTGCTGATCGGGCCCGGCGCGTATCTGGCGGCATCGGCCTATAGGGCCACGGGCTTCGTGACGCTTGCGGTCTTCATGGCCTTCGTCCTCGTTCTGGCCATCGCGCTCGGCAGGCTGGCCGAAAGGCTGTTCGCTGCCGGCGAGGACAGCACCTGATAACGCTTGCCCTCAGTCCGACGCCCGGGCTGAGGGGCCTTCTGTCCGCCGCAGCCGCGCTACGATTTCAGGCCCCAAAGCGCGCTCCGAATAGCCGGTCACGAGGCGGACGGCCTCGGCCGCCGTCAGGTCTCCGGTGCAGCCGCGCCTCAGCCAAAGCCCATCGATCATCGCCGCGAAGCCGCGGGCGAAATGATCGAGTTCGCCGGGCGCCAGATTGCCGGCGAGCGCCGAGGCCAGATTCGATCGGAGCCGGCGATAGAAGAACTGCTGCAGCATGGCATAGCGGCCGTTCGAGGCGGCGGCAGCGAAGAAGGACACCCAGGCCTTGGCCGTGTTGGCATCGTAATGGCGTTCCGGAAAATTGCCTTCGATGACGGCCTGAAGGCGCTCCCAGCCCGTCCGCGCCCGGCGCAGGCGGGCGATGATGTCCTCCACCAGCAGCCGGTTGCTGTGCCGGACCATCTGGAAAAGCACCTCGTCCTTGTTCTTGAAATAATAGGTCAGGATGCCTTGTGACATGCCGGCCTCCCGGCAGATGCGCGTGGTCGTCAGCCCGTTCAGTCCATCGGCCAGAAAAACCCGGTAGGCCGCCTCGATCAGCTCGATGCGCCGGACATCCTTGATGCGGATCTTGGTCTTGCCGACTGTTCCCATAATTCTGTGTGCTCTACCAAAAAATTGTACGCTCTACCAATTTTTTGAATTGACAAAGAATACAACCCTCATAGGCTCTCGGCAAACGACAAGAACCAAAGGGAGCTGAAATGAAAAAGCCGATCGCCACGTTTGTTTTCGCCGCCGGCCTGGGTCTTGCCGGAAGCGCTTTCGCCGCCGACAAAGAAACCTGCCAGAAGGTCCGCATTTCCGATCTCGGCTGGACCGACATCGCGCTCACCAACGCCACCATCGCCACCCTGTTCGATGCGCTGGGCTACCAGCCCGAACAGAATCTCCTCGGCCTGAATGTGACCTATGAGATGCTGAAAGGCGGCGACCTCGATGTGTTTCTCGGCAACTGGCGCCCGATCCAGGACGAGCAGTTCAAAGCCTATTACGACGAGGGCTCGGTCATCCCCCTCGTCACCAATCTCGAAGGCGCCAAATACACATTGGCGGTTCCCAATTACGTGGCCGACGCCGGCGTGAAGTCCTTCGCCGATCTCGCCGCCCATGCCGACAAATTCGGCACCAAGATCTACGCCATCGAGCCCGGCAGCAACCAGCCGCTGCTCGATATGGTCGCGGCCGGACGGCACGGGCTCAAGGACTGGGATATCGTCGAATCAAGTGAAGCCGGCATGCTGGCGCAGGTCGAACGCAGCATTCCGAAGACCGAATGGGTCGTTTTCCTCGGCTGGCAGCCGCATCCGATGAATCTCAAATATCAGATGACCTATCTGGCCGGCGGCGATGTCGAATTCGGACCGAATTTCGGCGGCGCCACGGTGCGCACCATCGTCCGGCGCGGCTATTCCGACGACTGTCCCAACGCCGCCAAGCTTCTCGCCAACGTCGTCTTTGACATCGACTACGAGAATGCCGGCATGGACCTCGTCATGACTCAGGGCAAATCGGCCGACGAGGCGGCGCGCCTCATGATGCAGAAGCATCCGGAGAAGGTGAAAAAGTGGCTGGAGGGCGTCACATCCTTCGACGGCAAGAACCAGGCTTTGCCTCTTGTCGAGGCGGCGCTCGCGAAATGATCAGCCGCGCCGGAGATAATGCGGCCTGAGCTCCTGCGCATTGTCGCGCACATAGGCGACGATGCGCCGGCGTTTCTCCTGTCCGCGCGCGCCTTCGCCACCCGCGGCCTGACCGCGATCGACGAGATCGGGCATCACCTGGATGACATGGTCGTAGATCGAGCGCCAGGTCTGCTTGACCGCGTCGCGTGAAACCGCGAGCGTGCCGGCGATCTCCTCGTCGGTGAGGCCGTCGATGGCGCGCAACAGCATGCGTTGCTCGCCGGCGGTGAACCGGAAGCGCGGCTCAAGATAAGTGAAGACGGCCGAGACCGGCGTCGAGGGCGGCGTGTCGGCGGCCATCTCGCGCTGGAAATAATACACCGCCCGCTTCGACGAGGCGCCGTGAGGTATGGGCTCCGACGGCGGCTCGGCGTCGAGATCGAGCTCGCGATAGAGCCGGAAGCCGGCGCTGAGCGCCATCTGCTCATACATCGCGCCCGCTTCGACGATCATCGAATTGAGATTGTAGCCGCGATGAATCGACAGATAGAACGGGAAGAACACCGTCATGATGCGGCGGCCTTCGGGCGAGGTGAAGTCCATCGGCGTCTGGATGTAGTCGAGCATCACCAGATCGAGACCGCGGCTGAGATTGCCCTGAGCCTGCTGCGCGCGGTCGAGAAACACGTCGCTGCCGCCGTCAAGACAGCGCCTGAGCAGCCAGTTGGTGAGGCACGGCCAGGGCTTGGCGAGATAAGTCCGCTGGAATTCCGACGCTACGAACGCCGACAGCGTCGCCGCAACGACGGCACTTTCTCCCGTAACATCATGATCTTCGATGAGACCACCGATAAGCCGCTCTTCATCGAGCAGATCGTCGATGACCTGGGCGAGTGACCTGTCGAGCCGCTCATCAAGCTGCGTGACTTTGCGCATCAGGCGCGCGCAGGCCGCCCCGTCTCCGGGTAAAAGCGTGCGCGGCCGCAAGGCACGGGCGTGCTGTGTGCTCAAGGCTTACCCCCTCTTCTTCCGATCCTCGCGCCACGCGCCCTCTGTCAAGCCACGCTATGCAACTGCCTCATGTCCCATCAGCCCCAAGGCTATTGGGATAAGCCGCTGCTACGCCTATAAGGGAAACTCCATTCCCCGAAAGGTCCCATGTCAGATCGCCTCGCGTCATCGGCCGCGCGCCGCCCGCCTTTTTTGATTCTGGTCACGGTCAGCGCCATCGGACCCTTGGCGCTCAATATCTTCATGCCTTCGATGCCGGGTCTGCAGGCGACTTTCGGCGTCCCCTACGGCACGGTACAGCTGACGCTTACGCTGTATCTGATTGGTCTTGCCGTCTGCCAGCTCTTCTACGGTCCGCTGTCGGACCGCTATGGCCGGCGCCCGCTTCTGCTCGCGGGGCTTGCCTTGTTCGTCATCGCCAGCATCGCTTCGGCGCTCGCCACGACGATCGAGACGCTGATCGCCGCACGCCTGGTGCAGGCGCTGGGCGGCGCTTCCGGCATCGTCCTGTCGCGCGCCATCGTGCGCGATCTCTATCAGGGCGAAAAGGCCGCGAGCGTGCTCGGCTACATCACCATGGCCTGGGTGCTGGCGCCGATGATCGCGCCGGCGATCGGTGGTTATCTCGATCAGCTGTGGGGCTTCCGCTCGAGCTTTGTGCTTCTGGCCCTCATCGGCGCACTGACTCTCGCCGTCGCCTGGTTCACCTTGCATGAGACGAATATCAATCGCCGCACCGACGGCCGTCTGTGGCAAAGTGCACATTACGGAAGGATCTTCGCGTCAGGCCAATTCCGCGGCTATGCCACGTCGCTCGCTTTCGCCAGCGCCGTGTTCTTTACCTTCCTCGCTTTCGCGCCGTTTCTCACCGTCAACATCATGGGCCGCTCGGCCATGGAATATGCTTTGTGGTTCATCCCGGTCTCGGTCGGCTACATGATCGGCAACTATTGCTCGGGGCGCTATTCCGAACGCATCGGCAACGATCAGATGGTGCTGATCGGCAACAGCCTGACCTTTGCCGGAGCCACGCTGTGCCTGGTCCTGGCTCTGATGGGCTTCCTGACTCCAGCTGCGATCTTCCTGCCGATGCTGCTCTGCGCCCTTGGCAATGGCCTCACCATCCCCAATGGCACCGTTCGCGCCATCAGCATCGATCCGCGGCTCTTCGGCACCGCCGCCGGCCTTCTCGGCTTCCTGCAAATGGGGGTGAGCGCCGTGATCTCGCAAGGTGTTGGATCGGCGCAGGATCACCATTTCATGATCGGCTATTGGGTGTTGGCCATCTGCGCAGGGCTCAGCGCGCTGGCGCATCTCGCCATGCTGGCGAAAGCGCGGCGCTAGCTGATTCCTTAAGGCGAACCTGCTATGATCGCGCCATGATCGAGGTGCTGGTCGCCTATACGCTGTACATCATCATCATGGCCATCCCGTTCCTGGTGATCGCCGCGATCGCCGGTATATTTCTTGCCGGCATCGCCGCAACCGTGACGGGTGTCTCCGGTGGCCGGTCACCCAAGGCGCTGCTCGGGCTGATCATGCTGGTAGCGAGCAGCTCCACGGCGACAATGATAACCTACTGGGCCACGACGCCCCCCGCCGATGCCAGCACCATGGGTCCCCATAACATCGTCTACAAGACATATCAGGAGATGCGGGCGCAGTTTCAGGCTCTGCGGTGGCTGCATGACGGGACTTTCGAGCGGGACACCGGGCAGCAACAGCCCCCTGGCGGACAATAGCTTCTAGATCTCGGCACCAAGCCAATCGAGCGACCAGGCAGCGCCGTCGCTTTGCCTGAGGCGTTCGCACAGAGCGGGCCCGATAGCCGCAAGCTCATCCGCCAAGGGCCAGGGCGGATTGATGAGAATGAGGCCAGAGCCGGCGAGCCCACCCTCGGGCACGGCCTTGCGCACCAGAAGCTCGATCTTCAGCGTCTTCGGGATGGCGAGCGCCTGCGCCTCCTTGGCGATCACTTCGGACAAGCCGTCACCGGTCACCGGATACCACAAGGCGAAAGCGCCCGTTGCAAAGCGGCGATAGCCATCGCGCAGCATCTGCACGGCGCGGCGCGCTTCGTCCTCGCGCTCATAGGACGGATCGATCAGGATGAAGCCACGCCGCTCGGGCGGCGGCAGATGCGCCTTGACCGCGATCGCGGCGTCCCCTTCGACGAGCACCACCCGCCTGTCACGCTGGGCGAACTCCGCGAGCTTCCCGTGATCATCCGGATGCAGCTCATTGAGGATGACACGATCGTTCTGACGCAAGACATCGAGCGCGAAGCCCGGCGATCCCGGATAATGGGAGAGCGGCTGCCCCGTCGCATTGACCGATGCGATCACGTGGCGCCATGGCGCGATCAAGGCCTCGGCTTCGGCTGCCAAGGGCACGGCCTTGCCGGAAGGGTCATAGAACCGCCCCACCCCATCCTGCCACTCGAGCGTCTTCAGCGCCTCATCGCCCCACAACGCATAGAGGCCGGTGCCGGCATGCGCGTCGAGAAACAGAAACGGCTTGTCCTTTTTCTGAAGATGCAAAAAGGCCCGCAGCATCACGATGTGCTTGAGGACATCGGCATGATTGCCGGCATGATAGACGTGGCGGTAGTTCATAGATGCGTCTTCTAGGCGGGCCGGTGCAAATAAGCTAGCTTCCGGGCCAACAATCACAAGGTGATTCATGACGAAGTGGTTCACGCGCCGAAAGGCCATCGGCGCGGCAGGTCTCGCGGCGGCCGCCGCCTGGATCGGCAACGAAGCCTATGGGCTGGCCTCCGCTCCGTTAGCTCCCAAGGACTGCGGCCCCCTCGTCCCGGACAATGCCCTGACCATGCCGCCGGAGGCGACGAGCCTGCCCTGGTCGCAGCGCGCCGGCACCGTCAACGATGTGAGCTGTCTTTCGCGCACCCCGGTCAAGGGTGTCGTGGCGGTAAAAACTGAAAAGGACATCGCCGATGCCTTGGCCTATGCCCGCGACCAGGGCTTGAAGGTCTCGATGGCGGGAGCGCTTCATTCGATGGGCGGGCATGCTTTCGCGCGCGACGGCGTCGTCCTCGACATGACCGGCTTCAACGCCGTGACCGTCAACGCGGAAGCGCGCACCATGACGGTGCAGAGCGGCGCGCGCTGGCACGATATCCAGAACATCCTCCATCCGCGCTTCGCCGTGAAGGCGATGCAATCCTCGGATGTCTTCACGGTCGGCGGCTCGATCTCCGTCAACGCCCACGGCATGGACCATCAGGTCGGCGCCGTCGAGCGCACGTTGCGCCGTTTGCGTATCATGCTGGCCGATGGCTCGATCGTCACCGTCAGCCGCAGCGAGAACTCCGATCTCTATCGCCATATCGTCGGCGGCTACGGCCTGTTCGGCGTCATTCTCGAGGCCGAGATCGAGATCGCCGACAATGTCGTCTATGAATCGCGCCGGCGGCTGATCGACATCGCCGATTTCCCCAAGATCTTCGCCGAGGAGATCGCCGCCGAACCGGACATCGGTCTGTTCTACGGCCATCTCTCGACGGCGCCGGGAAGCTTCCTGCGCGAAATGCTCCTTTATACTTATCACCGCCAGGACCTGCCGGACGTGAAGCTGCCACCGCTGGCGGATGTGAGCTCCGCCGGGCTGCGCCGCCTCGTCTTCAACCTGTCGAAGCAGGGCAGCCTTTTTGCCGAAGCCAAGTGGTATGCGGAGAAGGAGCTCGAGCATAAATTCGAATCCTGCACGGTGAGCGAGATCGCCGGCCGGACCGGCGAGGCCTGCCTCGTGTCGCGCAACGAGCCGATGCATGACTCGGTGCCCTATCTCTTCAACAACCTGAACTATGAGACCGACATTCTGCACGAATATTTCGTGCCCCGGACCAATCTCCTCTCTTTCATCGACCGGATGCGCGCCCTCATGCAGAAGAACGGCACCTTGCTTCTCAACGCCTCGGTGCGCGTCGTGCACAAAGAGGAGATCGCTCTCAACTACGCGCCGGAAGAGGCATTCTCGGTCGTGCTCTATGTCAACCAGACGGTGGACGAGGCCGGTATCGAGAAGATGCGTGGCCTGACCCGCGATCTGGTCGACCTGGCGCATCTGTCGGGCGGCCGTTTCTTCCTGCCCTATCAGCGCCATTACGACGCGATGCAGCTGAAGCGCGCTTATCCGATGATCAGTGACTTCTTCGCCGCCAAGAAACGTTTTGACCCACGGCAGCTGTTCAGTAACGGTTTCTATGAGGCCTATGCGGCGGAGTTTCCCGGTTATTGACCTTCCGCGCGCAGCAAGGGCCGCGCCATGAACCAGCAGACGAGCGCCGCCACGATCGAGGGCGGCAGGAACACCCGCCCCATATTGTACAACGCGCTCACATAATCGGCTCGCGACAGATCCATATCCGCCGTGAGGACGAAAAACAGCGCGTTGCTCACCAGCGCCGCGACGATAGGCACCGGCCATGACCGCAATGCGAGCCAGAGGCCGGCAAAGGCGACGATCAATCCGCTGCTCAGCGCCAGGATCATGCCCTCGCCATAGGATCCGGTGACGAACGGCACAGGCGACCGCAAGGAGAAGGCAGCGCCCATGCTCATCCAGGAGACGACGCCGCCGACCGGAGGGCCGACGACGACGAAGATCGCCGTCACCAGAAGAACGCGCCAGACACGATTTTGAAACAACATGGCGGCGAGTTTAAGAGCCCGCCCGTGGAAGGGAGAATCAAGTCTTCGCGAACAATTCGCGGCACGACATCACAATTCGGGCATCGATCACGAGCAGCGCCCCGGCGCCATAGAGCCGACCGGCGAAGCCCGCTTCCGGCGACCGCGTCACCGCGATGCTCTGGCCGAATGCCTCGAAGGAGCCATGCGCCTGCGCCACCGTTTCGAGCGCATGGCCGGGAGCGAAGACCGCGAGCGGCGTGCCGGGCGGCATGGCAAAGGCAAGTCCGGCCAGGATCGCCGTCCAGGCCGCGAGCACGATCACTGCGCCGGCGGCGAAACGCAAGAGCCGGTCAATAATCATAGACATGCTCGAGCTGCGCTCCGCTCGGGCCGAGCTTGCGCACGACATCGAGCAGCAGCGCCACCGGCACCGAGAGACCGACACGTTTACCTCCTGCTCCTGCGAGATTTTGCGTCTCGAACAAGACGGGCGGCATGTCCTCGGGCGGCGCCCAATCCTCGGGCACGGTCAGCGAGATCAGGATGTTGCTGTTGCCGCCAATCTCCAGGAAGCTGGCATTGGTGGCGCCGAGCTTCTGCACGATCTCGGTGAAGGGCTGGTAGCGCGGCAGCTTGACGAGCTGGCTCCCGTCGCGGAACGACTCGACGAGCGTGATGCGCCGGTCGATCGGCGCGGTGTCGACCGGCACGCCCCGCATCAGAGCATAGATTTCGAGCTGGGCGGGCGCATAGACCGTCTCGGTGCCGCCGCGGATCAGCCAGCCATAGCCGGTCTTGACGCCGAGCTCGGCCGAGATCGCAAAACGCCGCTCGGCCTTGCGCACCGGGCCTGGCCCCGCGAACGGTACATTGTTCCAGAGCTCCGACAAGCGTTCGGCAAAGGCAAAATCATACCAGGGCACGGTATTGAGCCACTGGCCGTAATCATAGGCGTATTTGCGCGCGAACATGTCTTCGGCAGTGGGCGGTATCGGCGCGAAGAGCTCGCTCAACCTCCCGATCGTATTCTCATAGATGCCCTTGACGACATATTCGACCGTGTGACTGATGCCGATCACATAGATCATCAGATGCGTGCCGGCATTGAAGTCGTAGCGCGGCGCGACCAGCCGGTTGACGGCGCAATAGCTGGTCCAGAACTCGGCCGCCGAGCGGAAATAGCTGAAGCCGCTCGGATAGTATTTCTCGATGTAATCGGCGAAATCCTGCGACGTGTAGACGATGTACCATTCCGGGAAGGTCAGGTAGGACTTTTCCTCGGGAAAGCGGTAGCCCACCAGGTCGTCGAGCTTGGCACGCGTCTCGGGTTCGATGACCGGCATCGTCACATTGCTGCCGCCGTCGGACGTCCCCTGACAGCCGACGCCGATATAGACGACCGGCGCCGCCAGGAGAATCGCCAGCGCCAGAAGTATCCGTTTGGTCTTACGCAGTTTCGCCATGACGTTTCGACAATACAAAACCCGCATAGGCGGCGAAACCGCCAATCGCCAGATGCGGCAGATTGGCCATGATGCGCGTCATCAGATCGAGATCAAGCATACCATTGATGAAGATGCCGAAATCGAGATAGCCGCTGCCGGTGAAGAGCCCCAGCACGCCGTCGAGGAAATAGAGGGTGCCAAACAGCTTGAAGTAGTTGACGGTCGCCCGGGTCGAGATCAAAGCGGCGATGCCGGCCCACAGGCCCGAGAAGAGATGCAGCGCATCGTCATAGAGGTCGAGCTTGAACAGCCCGAACATCATGCCGTTGGCATCCTTGAATTGCGGTACATAACTCATCGCCGCCACGATCACGAACAGCGCGAAATAGGCAAAACCGAGCTTGCGGATCAGTGACATGGCCGGAGCCCCCTTTCCCGAATCGGCCGCAGCTTAGCCCGTCGGCGACAGCTTGTCCCGAGGACAACCCGCTGCTGCCATAATGCTGTCAGCAATCGCCACAGCCCACCCTTCCGGCTTGGCCCCGGCCATCCTATATTACCCCCATCATGGGACATTCACGACAGGAAGGCGGCTTCTCCGAAGCGCCGCAGAAGCCGCTGGAAGGCTTCCCCGAAATACCGACCGCCGAGGCGTTGCGCCAGCGGCCGGATCCGCGCGCCGACATGTCGGGTCCCCGGGCCGGGCTCGAGGCGCTGCGCCCGGATTTCGTGCCCAACGAGGTCTTCACCCCCTATCGCCCGCCGCGCCCCGACAAATCCGAAGGCGGCACGCCGCTCAGGATCGTTTCTGATTTCGAGCCCCGGGGCGACCAGCCCCAGGCCATCAGCGAGCTCGTCGCCGGCGTCCAGGGCGCCGACCGCGACCAGGTTCTCCTCGGCGTCACCGGCTCGGGCAAGACGTTCACCGTGGCCAAGGTCATCGAGCAGACCCAGCGTCCGGCCCTGGTCCTCGCCCCCAACAAGACGCTCGCGGCGCAGCTCTATGGCGAGTTCAAGAGCTTCTTCCCGGACAACGCGGTCGAATATTTCGTCTCCTATTACGACTACTACCAGCCGGAAGCCTATGTGGCGCGCACCGACACCTATATCGAGAAGGAATCCTCGATCAACGAGCAGATCGACCGCATGCGCCATTCGGCGACGCGTTCTCTTCTCGAGCGTGATGACGTCATCGTGGTCGCCTCGGTATCCTGCATCTACGGTATCGGCGACGTCGAAACCTATTCCGCCATGACCTTCACGGTGAAGAAGAACGAGCGCATCGCCCAGCGCCAGCTTCTCGCCGATCTCGTGGCCCTCCATTACAAGCGCAATGACGGCAATTTTGTGCGCGGCACCTTCCGCGTGCGCGGCGACACGGTCGAGATCTTTCCCTCACACTTCGAGGACCGCGCCTGGCGCGTTTCGCTGTTCGGCGACGAGGTCGAGGCCATCTCCGAATTCGATCCGTTGACCGGCCACAAGACGGCCGAGCTCGAGCAGATCAAGCTCTACGCCAATTCGCACTATGTGACGCCGAAGCCGACGCTCGAGCAGGCCGCGTCGCGCATCAAGACCGATCTCAAGATCAGGCTCGAGGAATTCAACGCGGCGGGCCGCTTGCTCGAGGCCCAGCGCCTCGAGCAGCGTGTGCTGTTCGATCTCGAAATGATGATGGCGACCGGCTCCTGTGCCGGCATCGAGAATTATTCGCGTTATCTCACCGGCCGCAAGCCGGGCGAGCCGCCGCCGACTCTGTTCGAATATCTGCCCGACAATGCACTGGTCTTCGTCGATGAAAGCCACGTGACCGTCCCGCAATTGGGCGGCATGTTCCGCGGCGACTATAACCGCAAGGCGACGCTCGCCGAATTCGGCTTCCGTCTGCCCTCCTGTATCGACAACCGGCCTCTGCGCTTCGAGGAATGGGACGCGATGCGACCGCAATCGGTCTATGTGTCGGCGACGCCCGGCTCCTGGGAGATGAACCGGACCGGCGGCGTCTTCACCGAGCAGGTCATTCGCCCGACCGGCCTCATCGATCCCCCGGTCGAGATCCGACCGGTGAAGAACCAGGTCGACGACCTCATCGCCGAATGCCGCGACGTGGCGAAAAAGGGCTATCGCGCCCTCGTCACCGTGCTCACCAAGCGCATGGCCGAGGATCTCACCGAATACATGCATGAACAAGGCATTCGCGTGCGCTACATGCATTCCGACATCGACACGCTGGAGCGCATCGAGATCATCCGCGATCTGCGGCTTGGCGTCTTCGATGTGCTGATCGGCATCAACCTGCTGCGCGAAGGCCTCGATATTCCCGAATGCGCCCTCGTCGCCATTCTCGATGCCGACAAGGAAGGCTTCCTGCGTTCCGAAACCTCGCTCATCCAGACCATCGGCCGCGCCGCCCGCAATGTCGATGGCAAGGTGGTCCTCTATGCCGACCGTGTGACGGGCTCGATGGAGCGCGCCATGGCCGAGACCAGCCGCCGGCGCGAGAAGCAGGAGGCCTATAATCTGGAAAACGGCATCACGCCGGCGAGCATCAAGAAGAACATCGCCGATATCATGTCGTCGGTCTATGAGCAGGACCACGTCACCGTGGATTCAGGGCTTGCCGAGGACGGCGCCCCGCTTGTTGGCCACAATCTCGAGCGTGTCATCTCCGACATGGAGAAGCGCATGCGCGAGGCCGCCGCAAATCTCGAATTCGAGGAAGCGGCGCGTTTGCGCGACGAGGTCAAGCGGCTGCGTGATGTCGAGCTGGCCGTCATGGACGATCCCCTGGCGCGCGATCCGATGGACGAGCCGCGCCGCGGCAAGTCCACCCTCCAGCCGGCAACAGCGTCCTGGCCCTCCCCCAAGCCGGCGCGCCGCGCGGCCTCCAAGGGCGGCCGGCCGGGCACAAGGACGTTCAGGAAGAGCGGGCGGTAGACTGCGCCTAGGGCCGCCAGATTCCGATCCTGCCGTCGTCAGCCACCGAGACAAGCAGCATTTGCTGGCGCCAGTCGACGAGGACAAGACCGTCGCTCGCATTGAGTTTGGCGAACACATCCGTGAGCGCTTGATGGTCGGGATTCGAACCCAGGCTGGCGGCAATGACCGGGATGCCGCCCTCTTCTGCATAACCATAAAGATGCACATTGCGTCCGATTGCAATGGTGAAGCCGCCGCGAACCCTCCCGACGCCTGCAACGCTAGTCAGAAGAGGAGCCGAGCCGGCGCGTGTCCCAAGAATGGATTGAAGATGCTCGAGCGCGGTCTTGCCGATTATCAGCGGGGCGCGGTTGAACTCACGTACATACATGTTCCGCCAGCCGGGACCGTCGCGGTTCTGCGCGTCGAACGCCTTGAGTTCGCTCAACATGCGCCGGATTTCGGGCACCATCGCCTTGGGCAGAAATTCAGCTTGCGCCCAATCGTCCTCGTGAAGCACACACGCGTCGGTGGCCGGCGGCTCGCCGAGCGGATCCAGCAGTGGCAGATCTTTCGCAATCGTCGGAATCGAAAAGAGAATGTCGTTGGGATCCATCATCTGCGTGACAGGCTCAGCCTCCACGCTTCGGGCGAAACCAAGCGCCATCATAAGGGCGACGAGAAGTTTTTTCATGCCCCTTTCCCAGCCAAGTACGGTTCCTTACTTCACTGCGTGGGCGACGATCAGGTGACTCTCTTGCCACCTTCAGTTTCGATCCACAGATTGAAATTGTAGTTCGATCCAACCGACTCGCCGCGAACGACATAGGTTTCGCCGGCGACAGGCGTGAAGGTGACGGTCTTGTTGCCCAAGTCCGACGGCATCTCCGCTTCTCTGCGGATCACATAGTATCTTTCGAGCAGGACCTTGATCGGCTTGGTTGGCACGCGCCTTTCAAAACCCTTGGTCGTGACCGGTGTGGAATAACCTCCCTCGGTCATATGTGACGCATTGGTCAGGTACTTGCCATCAACCTGCGCCACCGCAAAAATCTCGATCCCGTTATATTCACCGCCGAGCCAGGACTTCTGTTTTCGCCGAATATAGCTGTCCTTGATCAGGGCGGTCGCGCCGGAATAGTCATCCGGCAGCAGCTTTTGACTTGCACAGCCCGCAAGCGAGAAAGCGCCCAGAAGGAACACACGACGTTTCATGGTCATCCCTCGAGTTACTCCCCGACGATCTTGCCGCCGGCTGTTTCGAGCCAGACGGAAGCGACGCCGCCTTCCGTCCGTCCCTTGACGACATATTTTTCACCCGCCACCGGGTTGAACTTGATCTTTCGCGTGGTCAGGGTTTCGGGCTCGCGGCTGCCGCCATATTGACCGCCCGCCGCATATTGAGTGACCACCGCCAGTGTGATGGTCATTGGCCTGACGGGAATGCGCCGCTCATGCGCTTGCGGCTTGAGTGCAAACCCCAAGCTCGATTTGAAGCTCGCCCGATAGGTCGCCAGCATCGCATTATCGATGTATTTCCCGTCCATCTCCCGCATGATGAAGAGATCGACCTTTTCGTGCCTGAAGAAGCCGCCCTTCACGAAATTGCCATAGCTGTCCCTGACGGACGCCGTCGGTCCGGAAAATCCGTCGGGCAGGGTTTTGGTGGTGCAGCCCGCGAGCAGCACCAGGCAAACGAGTAAGGCGCGGCGTCTCATGTGATTCTCGCGCGAGCCTACTGCGTTACTCTCTTGCCGCCCGCCGTCTCGATCCAGACATCCGAGCCGGAGTCGCCCAGCTTGCCGCGCACGACATATTTTTGACCGGCGACAGGATGGAAATTCACCGTCTTTTCGGTCGCATAGGTCTTGTTGAACAAGGTGCTGATCGGCGCCGGATAATAGATCAGCGCGAACAGCTTGACCTTCATCGGCTTGATCATGACGCGCCGCTCTTCGTTCTTGAGCCGCATGCCCATCCCAAGGCCCTCACTGGCCGATGAAGTGGAGCTGAAGGCGTTCGGGATACCCTTCCCGTCCACGGCCGTCATCGAATAGATTTCGGCGCGGTCGGACTTGAAGAACCCTCCGCTGACATAATTGGCGTTGCTGTCCCTGACCACCGCTGTCGGCCCGGCATAGTCATCCGGCACCAGCTTGGCGGCACAGCCCGCCAGTAGTATCGCGCAAACAAGTAGAATCAGCCGTTTCGTCACTGCCGCCCCCAAACATTAATCTTTTTTCATAAACCATTATTTCGTTGGGCAGGCAAGATGTGTCGGGGTTGAACCGGCTCGCCTCCAGGGCCTATGCTCCGCGACTTCGCAACACCTGAACGGGTTTGAGATGTCCTCCCCACCGGCCGGGCTTTCGACCATCGGCTTCGACGCCGACGACACGCTGTGGCAGAACGAGCAGTATTACCGGATGACCGAGAAGCGCTTCGCCGGCCTGCTCGCCGATTATGCCGAGGCCGAGGCCCTGTCCAACCGGCTTCTCGAGGCCGAGCGGCGTAATCTCAAGGCCTATGGCTTCGGCATCAAGGGGTTCACCTTGTCGATGATCGAGACCGCCATCGAGGTGACCGAGGGCCGCGTCCCCGCCACCGTCATCCACCAGATCGTCGATGCCGGGCGCGATCTGCTCAGCCACCCGATCGAGCCTTTGCCGCATGCCCGCGCCGCCCTCGAGCAGTTGAGCGGCGACTATCGCCTCGTCCTCATCACCAAGGGCGACCTGTTTGACCAGGAGCGCAAGCTCGCCCAGTCCGGCCTCGGCGACTTTTTCAGCGCGGTCGAGATCGTCAGCGATAAATCGGCGGCCACCTATGAGCGGTTATTCACCCGCCATGGCGACGGTCCGGAACGGGCCATGATGGTCGGCAATTCGCTGAAATCCGACATTGTCCCGGCCATCAAGGCCGGCAGCTGGGGCGTCTATGTGCCGCACAGCCTGACCTGGGCGCTGGAACAGGACGAGGCCCCGAGCGGGCACCAGCGCTACCGTCATATCGAGCATCTGGGCGAACTACTGGAGGTGGTGCGCAAGGCCGGCTGAATTAGGCCCCCTTGCCCTGTTTTCGCCCTATCCGGACGTCACTCTTGGTCAATCTTGCCCTCCGGGCTCAAACGTGACACATGGCGCCCGGCGCAGGGGTTAAGGATTGTGGGAATGACCGATTATTCGAGATGGGGCTTGGCCATGGCGGCCATGCTGATTCTGGCGGGCTGCGCCTCGTCCCCGGACAAGAGCGCCATCAAGATCCTCAATGGCGGCCAGACGCCGACCTCGTCAGCGCCGGCTGCCCAGGCCGAACCGATCCGCCTCCTCTCCGCCGAAGAGATCCGCTCCACCCTGATCGGCAAGAGCTGGCAATATACCCGCCCCGATGCGAGCGGCTTCATCACATATAATGCCGATGGCTCGCTGACCTACCAGGACGACGTCAAGGGCGAAGGCCGCGGCACCTGGTCGGCGACACAGGGCGAGTTGTGCCAGAGCATTGGCGGCCAGCCGACCGAATGCAATCAGTTCAAGAGCACCGGTGACGCCTATCATGTCGGCAAGATCCGCCTTGTCGGCATTTGAGATCCTGACACGCAAAAGTGCGTTTCGGCAACACGTCGCCCCAAGCTAAATTCAGCATGTCGATCGCGCCTGTCACTTCGGGTTGAGGCAGCCTGAAGCGGCGACGCTTTATAGAGGAGGCCTAATGACGAGCAGTATCAATAGACGGCGCTTCCTGGCGGCGGGAAGTGCGGCCTTTGCCGGCCTTGCGGCGACGGCGGCGGGCGCCCAGCAGCAGCTGGAGCAGTTCCGGCCCGGCAAGGATTACAATGATCTGATCACCTTCCCGCCGACCGACATGAGCAAGATCCCGAAGAAGTTCCGTCGCCAGATCGTGCCGTATGAAGGCCGCCACTGGCCGGGCACCATCATCGTCAATACCGCCGAGCGCCACCTCTATCTCATCCTGGACGGGCGCGAAGCCATTCGCTTCGGTGTCGGCGTCGGCCGCGAGGGTTTCCGCTGGGCCGGTCTCGCCGATGTGGAGCGCAAGGTCATGTGGCCGCGGTGGACGCCGCCGCCCGAAATGGTCGAGCGCGATCCCAACGCGGCGAAATGGAAGGACGGCATGCCCGGCGGCCCCGAAAATCCGCTGG
Organism: Taklimakanibacter albus; assembly: GCF_016595235.1. Classification (GTDB taxonomy): domain Bacteria; phylum Pseudomonadota; class Alphaproteobacteria; order Rhizobiales; family Aestuariivirgaceae; genus Taklimakanibacter; species Taklimakanibacter albus. The sequence continues at coordinate 467,047 of NZ_JAENHL010000007.1, forward strand.
GTGCCCGCGCCCTCTATCTCTTCCAGAACGGCCGCGACACGCTCTACCGCCTGCACGGCACCAACGCGCCGCAGACCATCGGCAAGGCCTTGTCGTCCGGCTGCATCCGCATGATCAATGAGGACGTGATCGAGCTCTATAGGCGCGCTCCGATCGGCTCCCGCGTCGTGGTCCTGGCGCAGGGCATCTGATCAACGATCGGTGTCAGCTCACGCCGGTAAGGAACGGATTGCCGCGCCGTTCCTCGCCGATCGTGCTGGCCGGGCCATGGCCGGGCAGGAACGCCACATCGTCGCCGAGCGGCAGCAGCTTGTCGCGGATCGCGGTGATCAGCGCCTCGTGATCGCCATAGGGAAAATCGGTGCGCCCTACCGAGCCCTGGAACAGCACATCGCCCATGAAGCAGAAGCGATGCGCGTTGTTGAACAGCACCACCGAGCCCGGTGTGTGCCCCGGACATTCGAGAATATCGAATTCCAGAGTGCCGACCGTGACCTTGTCGCCTTCCTTGAGCCAGCGGTCGGGCGTGAACGCGCGGGCTTGATAACCGTACTGAGCCCCTGACTTCGGCAGGTCCTTGAGCAGAAACGCATCCTTCTCGTGCGGTCCTTCGATCGCGACCTTGAGTTGGTCACGCAGTTCGGCGCCGCCGCCGGCATGATCGATATGTCCATGGGTCAGCAGAATCTTCTCCACCGTGACCTGCGCCTGGTCGATGGCTTTGCGGATCACATCGACATCGCCGCCGGGATCGACGACGGCGCCGATGCGCGTATCCTCGTTCCAGACGAGCGAGCAATTCTGCTGGAACGGCGTGACCGGAATGATCATGATTTTCGGACGTGTCATGGCCCCAGTGCATAGCGGCGCGCAGCGTCATGCGCAAGACACAGGGCTGCACTTGCGGACCGTTGAGCGGAACCGCTAGAGGATCAATCAAGCAACCATTCCTTCCGAGGACCAGCAATGTCGGCGCCTTTGCCATTCGCACAGCGCTACCGGACGATTGTCGCCGCCATCGCGACCGTCGCTTCCTGTGACATCGCCATGGGCCTCACCTTGCAGATGCTGCCGCTGCTGATGGAGAAGGGCCATGTTCCGGCCTGGATCATGGGGCTCAACGCCGCCATGTCGCCGCTCGGCATCATGATCGGCGGCCCGTTCCTGCCGCGCATCGTCTCGCGCTTCGGATCCAAGCGCGTCGTTTACATCGCCATTCTCGTCACCATGGCGACGCTCGCCGCCTTCAAGCTGTTCCCCAGCGTATGGGCGTGGTTCGCCATCCGCTTCGTCTTCGGCATGGCCGCCGGTACCTTGTTCACGGTGAGCGAGGCGTGGATCATGAGCGGCGCCGAGCAGAGCAACCGCGGCCGCACCATGGGCCTCTATACGAGCGTGCTCGCCATAAGTTTTTCGATCGGCCCGCTGATCATCCCGTTCACCGGCATCGACGGCTGGGCGCCCTGGCTGATCGGCATTCTGTGCGTCGGCATGAGCGCCATTCCGTTGACTTTTCTGCGTATCTCCGAGGATTCCTTCCGCCATGAGGAAGGCGGCGGCTTCTGGGCCTTCGTGGGCCGAGCGCCGCTGCTGCTGTTCGCCGTCGGCACGCTCACCTTCTTCGACGCGGTCATCTTGTCCTTCTTCCCGATCTTCGGGCTGCGCTCCGGGCTTCCCGTCGAGCAGGTGACCACCATCCTCGGCGTCTCGATCATCGGCAATGCATTATTGCAACTGCCGATCGGCCTGCTTGCCGACAAATGGTCCAGGCTCGGCGTGATCGTGCTTTCGGCCATCATCACCGCGGTGCTGGCGCTATCGATGATATGGACGATCCAGTCCTGGCTGATCTGGCCGGTGATGCTGGTCCTCGGCACCACCGCCTATGCGATCTACACCATCGCCCTCACCATCCTCGGCGATAATTTCAAGGGCCCCGATCTCATCGCCGGCAGCGCCGCTTTTGCCGCCATGTGGGGGGTCGGCGGCATATTGGGCCCGCCGATCGCTGGGGCTGCGACCGACGCCTTCGGCATCATCGCCATTCCGATCACCGTCACGGCCATCTACGTTATCCTGCTGATCGGTCTCGGCCTCTCGCGCGGCCGGATGGTGCAGGGAGTCGCGCATGGATAGACAGCGCTGGATCAATCTCTTCGCCGCCATCTCGGCCGTCACCGTCTTCGGCTTCGCGCTCGGGCTCATATTTCCCCTGCTCTCTCTGGTCATGGAGAAGCACGGCGTGCCGCCGCACGTGATCGGCCTCAACACGGCGATGCAGCCCCTGGGCATCCTGGTCTCGGGATTCCTCGTACCGCATTTGACCAGTCGCCTCGGCACCCGGCCGGTGGCGATCATCGCCGCCTTCCTGACTGCCACGATAATCGTGGCCTATCCCTTCACGCCGATATATTGGGCGTGGTTCGTGCTCCGCTTCCTCCACGGCCTCGCTGTCGGGGCGCTGTTCACGGTAAGTGAGGCCTGGGTGGTCGAGGCGGCCTTCGGACCGGCGCGCTCGCGCATCATGGCGCTTTATGCCAGCATCCTGTCCGTCAGCTTTGGCCTCGGCTCGGCACTGATCAGCTTCACCGGCATCGAAACCATATTGCCCTTCTTCATCGGCGCTGGCTTCCTGGCCGCCAGCACGATACCGATGTTCTACTACCGTCCGACCGGCACCTTTATGCCCGAGACCGGGGAGCGCCAGCTTTCCATCCTGGGCTTCGCGCGTCTGGCGCCCATCCTGATCAGCGCCGTGACCCTGTTTGCTGTCATCGACGCCGCCTATCTGGGACTGATGCCCGTCTACGGGGTCAAGAAAGGTTTCGATCAGGAAACCGCGGCGCTGATGCTGACCGCTTTCATCGTCGGCAATGCCGGGCTGCAATTCCCCATCGGCTGGATTGCCGATCACTGGAGCAAGCGCGGCATGATGGTGGTCTGCGCCTTCACGACCGTCATCGGCAGTGCCCTCATCCCGTCCGCCTTCGGCACCTGGTTGCTCTGGCCCGTGCTGGTCGTGACCGGTGCCACCTCGGCCGGCATCTACACCATGGCGCTGGCCGAGCTCGGCGAACGTTTCTCCGGCAACGAGCTTGTCGCCGGCACGGCCGCCTTCTCCACCACGTGGGGTGCGGGCGCCCTGGTCGGCGCCCTCATCGGCGGCTGGGCCATGGACCGGTTCGGTCCCGACGGCCTGCCCTACGCGACGGCGATGGTCTTTGCCGCCTTCGTTGTCGCCATCGCCGCCCGCACGGCGAGCGCGGGCCGCGCCGCAAGGCGTGCTTAACCCGTTTTCACGGACCAAGTGAATTCGCGGCTGCCCATGATGCCGCGCGGCCGCGCCAAGAGCACGATCAGCATCATCAAAGCAAGGCCGATTTCCCGCAATCCCGGCAGCGCCGGCACCATCAGGCCGGCGAATTCGAAGCCGCCTGAAACGATCCGCAGCATCTCGGCACAGCCCGCCACCAGGAATGTGCCGATGACCGCGCCGGAAAGACTTCTGATTCCGCCAATGACGAGCATCGCGAGCGTCAGATAGGTAAACTCGAAATAGAACTGGCTGACCGTCAATACGCCGCGGAAATGCCCTTGCAATATGCCACCCAGCGCGACCAGCGCGGCGGACAGAACAAAGGCCCACAGGCGCACGGCGCGAACCGAGATGCCGGTGGCCTTGGCCGCCACCTCGTCCTCGCGCGAAGCTTGCAACATCAGGCCGTAACGTGACGTCTTGAATAGGAAGGCGACGAACAGCGCCAGAAGCGCCGAGATCAGAGCCGCACCGATGCCGGTTGCGAGCGGCAGGCCCACCAGCGAGCTCGTGCCTCGTGTATAGGCGTCGGTATTGGCGAGGACCGTTGTCACGATGGCGAGCCAGGCGACGGTTGCGATGCTGGCGCCGAGCCCCGACAGCTGGACGATGATTACCCCGATGAGCAGCCCCACAAGCGAGGCGAAGGCTACGCCGATGGCGGCGCCCGTCGGCAGACCCACTTGCGTCGACAGCGCGAAGGCCGGAAGTTGCGGAAGAAAGATTTTCTTGGCGGCGACCGGCAAGGTGAACCAGGCGGCGCTATAGGCGCCGAGCGCCGCAAAGCTCGCATGCCCGAAGGAGAACACCCCGGAATTTCCGACGAAGACCGCAAGGCCCAGCACCACGACCAGCTTCACCAGCATGTCGATGACGAAGCGTTGGAAAATATCCGATCCGGCCCAGCCGATACCGGCGACGGCGAGGATCACCAGAGACAGCAAAATGAATGTCGACCAGCGCCGCGTCATCATACGCGCTCCCTCGAGCCAACGCCTTGAAAGAGCCCATCCGGCCGCAACACCAGGATCGCGATGACCACGGCATAGACGAAAGCCTCACGAAAAACCCGCAATTCGGGCGGCAGCAGTGCCTGCAGACACACCGTCACCACGCCGACGATCATCCCGCCGAATACCGCGCCGACGAGACTCCCCATTCCACCGATGACCGTCGCGACGAACCCTACCAAAGCAAGCTGCAGCCCATAGGTCGGCGCCGCGGTGCCGGTCTGTGCCGCGAAGAGAACGGCAACGACCGCCGACAGCACGCCGGTCAAGGCGAAGGCAACGGCGATCACGCGATCGCCCTTGATTCCCAGAAGCCGCGCCATCCTGAAATCGACCGCGGCTGCCCGCATCTCGATCCCGATGCGTGTGCGCCGCAGGAAGAGCGCGATACCGGTCAGCAGGCCGACGGCGACGCAGATCGTCAGGATATTCAGGCGTGGAATGCGGATCTCCCCGATCATGACCGGCAAGCCGAGCTCCGGGATGATGTTGAACCCTATGGGACGCGCCCCGAAGATGAGAACCAGCACATTCTGCAGGAGATAGCTGAGCGCAAAGCTGGTGATCAGCATCGTCGCCGGATCGGCGTCGCGCACCGGTTTGAAGGCGAGGCGGTCGGCAAGGAGTGCCAGCAGTACGACGACGAGAACCGTCAGGATCGCGGCGAGCGGAAACCACAGGCCGACGGTGAGCATCAATGTGTAGATGCCGATGGTCACGAACTCTCCTTGTGCGAAATTGACCAGCCGCATGACACCGAAGAGCAGGCCGATACCCAAAGCCGAGAGCGCATAGACCGCTCCCACGCTCACCGCATCGACCAGGGTCTGGATGACGTAGATCATTGACGTGCTCCGAGCGCGACACCGCCAAGATAGGAGGCATGCAGCTGCTCATCGGCCAGAATCTCAGCGGCAAGCCCTGATGCCTGGACAGCCCCGCTGCTCAGCACGATCACGCGGTCGGCAACCTCATCGATACGGGCTGGATTCTGCTCGATCAGCAGCAAGGTGGTGCCCAGGCTCTTCAACTCGGAGAGGATCGCATAGATCTTGTCGACCATCACAGGAGACAGCCCGAGCGACGGCTCGTCCAGGATCAGCAGGCGGGGCTTCGACAGCAGCGCGCGCGCAATAGCCAGTTGCTGCTGCTCGCCGCCCGAAAGCCGGGTCGCCATCCCGTTGCGCCGCTCATGCAGAATGGGAAACATCTCATAACTCTGTGCCATGGCATGTCGGGCGGAGCTTCGATCAGCGAGAACGGTCGTGCCGAGCAGCAGATTCTCGTCAACGGTAAGGCCCTCAAAGATATGGCGCCCCTCGGGAACCAGCGCCACGCCGAGGCGCGCCGTCGCCTCCGGGCCAAGCCCCAGCAGCGAGCGCCCGGAGAATTCGATCCGCCCAGAGGCTGGCCTGACGATGCCGGTGATCGCGAGCGTCAGGGTCGACTTTCCGGCGCCGTTGGCGCCGACCACCGCCAGGGTCTCGCCCTCCCCGATCCGCAGCGAGACGTCGCGGATCGCCGGTATCGGGCCGTATTTCACCGTGATATTCTCGATGGCCAGCAGGGTCACGGGCGCGCCCTCTCTCTTCCAGGGCCGAGATAGGCCTGACGCACCAGAGGATCCTGACCTATCAAGTCTGGCGTTCCCCGCGCGATGACCCGGCCACCATCCATGACGACGAGTCTCTCGCAGACCGACATGACCAGCGTCATATTATGTTCTACCAGCAGCAGCCCCAGTCCCGTCTGATCGCGTAAGGCCACGAGCGTGCGGTCCAGCTCCTCGACTTCGCCCGGGGTCATGCCGGCCGCCGGCTCATCGAGCAGCAGAAAACGCGGCCGCAGGCCGAGTGCCCGGGCGATCGCCAGCCGTCGCTGATGTGCGTAGGATAGCGATCCAGCCGGTTTCTCCTTCAGGTCGGAGATCCCCATGAGGGCGAGCAGCTCCGTTACATCCGGAGCGCCCTTGCCCAGCACGGCGACCGCTGCCGCAACATTCTCGGCCACCGTCAGATCCCGGAAAAGTCGCACTGATTGGAAGGTCCGAACGATGCCGGCACGCGAAATGCGATGGGGAGGCATCCCAGCAAGCGATACGTCGCCGAGGAAGACAGTGCCCCGAGACGGCTTTTGAAAGCCGGAGAGTACATTGACCATCGTGCTCTTGCCGGCCCCATTGGACCCGATCAACCCGACGATCTCACCGGCGCCGACATCGAGGTCAATTCCAGCGAGCGCTACGAGTCCCCCGAAACTGACACCGACATCACGCGCGGTCAACCGAACCGCATCCATCATCCTGCTTCCCGGCGCGGATCAGAATTTGAGCTCGGGGATCACTTCGCTCGAGAAGCGCCCGATCGGCTCATGCTTGCCATTCACGATATTGAAGACGAGCATCGGCCGGTCGAGATTTATGTGGGCTTCCGGCGTGAAGCTTGTTTTCCCGGCAAGGAACGGCTCGTCCTTGAGCTTGTCGAGTTCGGCGCGCACCGCATCCGTGTCGAAAGTGCCGGCCCGCTCCACCGCAAGCGCCCAGGCCTCGATGACGGAGTATCCGGTCAGCGCATGCGACGTCGCCGGCTGCTCGCCGAATTTGGCCGTGAACCTGGTGGTGAAATCGTTGATCTTGGCATCCGGGTCGTTACCGAACGCCGAGCCATAGGCAAGAACGTAGAAATTGCTCAGATCAGGGACCGCACCCAGCCAATAGGCGCCGTCCATCGATTCACCCGCCAGCAAGGGCAGATCGATGCCAGTTGCACGGATCTGGCGAATGAAGGACGCACCGGCACTGCCGGCGCCACAGAACATCACCGCTTCCGGCTGCTTGGGACTGGCCTTCAACCGGCTGATCTGGCCGGCAATGGAGGTATCGTTCAAGCCGTGGAAATTGTCCTTGCCCACAATGCCGGCCTCGCCGGCGAGCTCGATGAAGCGGCGCTCGAAAGACGCGCATAGCGACTTCATATATTCGCCGCTCGTATCCGTCAGCAGATAGGCTGTCTTGAGATTGGCCTGCTTGTACGCGAACTCTGCCAATATCGAACCCTGAGTGAGGGTGGCCGTGGCCAAGGTGTAAGCATTCGGGCCAATGCCCTGAACGCCGAACTTCGGATCCGCCGCGCAGGAGGAGAAGGCAAAGACATTCTGGCTTTGCGCGACGATTGCCGCCGGCGCGCCGAAATCGAAATCACAGGTGACCATGATCACCCGGGCGCCTTTGCCGATGACATCGGTGGCGGCAATGGCACCGACATCGACGTCCGATTTCGTATCGGAGGCCACCGCGATCAGCTTCTTGCCGAGCAGGCCGCCCTTCGTATTGATGTCGTCGATCGCAAGCTGCGCGGCTTTATAAGGGCCATCGTCATAGGGCGCAATGAAGCCTGAAAGCGCCAGAGCAAATCCAACCTTCACATCCTCGTCCGCCAGTGCATAGCCGCCGCCGAGCAGCAATGCCAGCATGGCTGCCTTGATCGCATAGATTTTCTTCATCTGTCGTTCCCTCGTTTGTTTTCTTGATTACTGCCTGTCTACCGCTCGGCGTGACGAAGCCTCACGGTTTCATTGCGATCGAGCGAGCCGTCCTCACTGACAGCCACGCGATAGACGTCGCGCGCCCTTTGTGCCGATATCCACTTTTCGGCGACATCGCGCGCGACCGTCTCCGCCTCGCGTTCCGCCGGATTGCCATAGCCGCCGCCACCGCAGGAGATCGACAGCAGTCTCTCACCCTCATGAATGGTGACTTGGGCGCAGGCATCGAGGCGCTGCAGCGTGCCGTCACGCCTGACGCGGAACTGGTCCGCCTTACCGCCGGCGCCACCGCCGCGCACGCCGCGCGCCGCATTGACGGTGCCGTCGCTCACATAGGCGACCTGCATGTCACATCCGACCGGCCCGAATTCGACCGACATGGACGGCGCGCCGCGAAACCGGCCCGCCCCTTCCGTGTCGGGCACGAGCTTGCGTGAGAAGACGCGCAAGGGTTGGCGCATTTCATCGAGCTCGACGCTGTCCAGATTGCACATGCCGGCACCACCGACATGCCCGATGACCAGCCAGGCATCGGAGCGCGGTGCCGCGGCACCACCGGTCTCACCGAGAAAGATGTGATTGACGAATTCCTTCCCGGCCGGATCCACGCCGGAAATGACCCCACCCGCCGGCGCGATGACGGCGCCACATTCGGCCATGCCTGCCCCATTGGCGATCTCCGCGATCGCGGCCTGGACGGCATTGGCAACCCGGTCGGCGACATTTGTGGTCGCGACGGAAGTGGATGTGGGATGCCGAGGAATGCCGACCACGCAATTCTCGCGCAGTTTGACATCAATGCGCCGGCAGGATCCGGCATTCTTGGGAACCCGGTGATCGATGGAATTGAATATGCCGACCATGGCGGCGGTACGCGCGCAGGCTTCCGATAGATTGAGGCCGCAGGGCAGGCAGTCCGGATTGCGGGTGAGATCGACGGCGATGCGCGCTTCCCTTGGATTGAGGGAAACATCGACGGTGACCGGGATACCCTCCTCCGGCGCGCCCGGAAAGCGATCATGGGTGCTGGTCCGGGTCATCCGGCCACCCGGCATCGCGGTGACGGCTTCCACCATGCGCTTCTCCGAATAGTCGAGCCAGGTGGCGCTGAAGTTCTCCAGCGTATCCCAACCGACTTCTTCCGCCAGCACCATGATCTCTCTCTCGCCGATGCGCGCCGACGCCACCATGGCCAGGAAATCTCCCCACCATTGATCGGGCACTCTGATCCGCATCCGGCACATGCGGACGAAGTCCTGATCCGTTTCGTAATTCTCCTGCACTTTCACGGATGGGAAGATCAGTGCGCCTTCCTCGTAAACATCCCTGGCGGCGCCGTGATATGTGGTCGCGATCGAATTGCCGATATCGGCCTGATGGGCCTTCGCCAGTACGGTGAAGCGATGGGTACCCTCATGGTCCATGACGGGCACCAGAAGCGTATGATCGGCGGCATGGCTGCACCCGTGATAGGGTGAGTTGTTGAGAAAGGCATCGCCGCGTTTGAGCACCGGACTATGCTCTTTCATCGCCCGCGCCATGATGTCGGGCCCGGCGAGCACATGGATCGGCAGGCCTTCATTGGCGACGAGGAGCTCGGCGCCGGCGGTAACGATGCAGCAGGAGAAGTCGCGGGCGATATTGATGACACCGGATCGTGCGGTTCTGAGCAGCGTATTCGCCATCTTGCGCGTAACGCCTTCGAGGCGATGGGCAAGGATGGCGAGCTGCACGCCGTCCAATCTGGCTTCTTTGTCAATCTGCTGGGTCACTGTGTGGCCCCCATATTTATGGAAAGACTGCCGGACGGTCGCCGGGCAGCCGCCACACCGGGCTCGACGACGACAGTCGTGAAGGGGCTTTCGACGATCAGCGGCCCGGTAACGAATTCATTGACGGCCAGCGCCTCGAAATTGTGGACAGGCACGTCGCACCAGCCCTTCTGCGCGAAGAAGCTGCGCCGGGTCGAGGAGCCAACCTCTTCCTCGTCGGTACGGGCCAAATCTATGCCGCCCGTATCCTTGAACCGGCAATGCACCTGCGCCCGCCAGCCGACGATCTCGATGGGAGACGACGGATCGGAGAAATTGAAGAGTTCCTGATGTGTCTTGTGGAAGTCGTCGATGAACGCGCCAAGATCGGTAGGTGTCAGAATTTTCCCGGACCGCAGCGGGACCTCTATCTCCCAGACCTGGGTCGAATAGCGGGCATCGGCCGTGTAGCTGATCTCCACACTTTCGGCGCCCGCACCGGACGCGGCGGCGAAGGCCTGGCAACGCTCGGCCAATCCGCTGAGCACATCCGAAATGCGATCAAAGTCGAAGCGATCCGTCGCGGCGAAGGCAGCTGCTTGATAATGCGCCTTGAGGCCCGACATCATGGCCCCAGCCGCCGAAAGTGCGGCCCCCACGGCGGGGATCAACAGAGTCCGGCACCCAAGCCGCTTGGCGATCCGCACCGAATTCAAGCCGGCACCGCCACCGCCGCCGATGAGGATGGCATCTTTGGGATCGATTCCCTGATTGACCGTGATCGTATTGATGGCCTGCACCATGTTTTCGGTCACGACCGCGAGTATGGCGTCGGCAGCGGCCTCAACTGAAATGCCAAGCGGTTCCGCCACTCTTTTCCGGATCGCTGCTTCGGCCAGCTTCCTGTCGAGCTTCATTGCTCCACCGAGAAACGAGTCGCCATCGAGGTGACCGAGAACCAGCGAAGCATCGGTGACGGTGGGTTCGACGCCGCCCTTTCCATAGGCGACGGGCCCTGGAACCGAGCCGGCGCTTTGCGGCCCCACATGCAGGAGTCCGCCTGAATCGACCCAGGCGATCGAGCCGCCACCGGCACCTACGCTCTTCACATCGACCCAGGGGAATCCGATCATGGTGCCGCGATGCGGCGCGCCGATCCATGTCTCCCGGATGATGGGGACATGTCCTTTGCGCACCAGGCTGACATCATAGGTGGTGCCGCCGGTATCGGCGACGATCGCCGTCGTCGATCCTTCATCGATGGCTGCGAAGTGACGTCCTGCCATCGGCGCCATGGAAGGCCCGGAATTCACGATATGGATCGGCGCCGTCGCGGCATCCTTGGCATCGATAACACCGCCTTGCGACGTGATCACCAGAACGCGTCCCGGAAATCCCGCTTCCCTGAGGCGCGCCTCGAGATTGGACATGTAGATGCCCATCATCGGCTTGAGCGACGCGTCGATGGCGGCCGACGAGGCGCGGCGGAATTCCCGGATGATCGGGTTGAGCTCATGAGAGAGCGTGACAGGAATACCCGGAAGATGTGTGCCGAGAAGCGTCCCGATGCGTTGTTCATGATACGGATTGACAATCGACCACAACAGACAGACGGCGACGGCTTCGACGCGTTGCCGCTTCAGCGTGACGGCGATGCTCGCGATCTCTTCTTCATCGAGCGGAAGCATCACCGACCCATCCGGCAGCGTCCGTTCGGTGACCTCGAAGGTCAAGGCTCGGGGAATATAGGGTTCTGGATTGGGGTGATCGAAATTGAAAGGATCCGTACGCCCGCCCTCGCGTAGAACGAGCATGTCGCCATGGCCTTTGGTCGCAATGAAAGCGGTCTTCGCCGTCCGGCCTGTGACGATGGCGTTGAGCGCATGTGTCGTTCCGTGGACAAGAAGCCTGCCTTCGGAAAGAAAGGCCGCACGGGTCATTCCATATTCGGCGGCGGCGACTTCTAGAACATTGAGCACGCCGGAGATCGGATCGGCCGGCGTCGTCGAGGACTTGAACATCCGACAAAATCCGGACGCATCCTTGACGACGAGATCGGTAAAGGTGCCGCCTGTATCAATGGCGAACTGCATACACGTCCTCTCTGCTCACTGGTCAGCGGCTGACTGTCATTCCGCTGTTTCTTATTCTGTGATCTCATATTAAGAAACGACTGTCAACTCGCGCGACGGGCTTTTGTTCTGTGATCACACGATTATTGAACTCCGCACCGAATCCCGTAATGTCGATGGACGATGACAAGGCAGGCAAAGAAAACTGTGAAACGGAAGAGCGGCAAGGCCGTGCGCAAGCGCCGGCCCGGAGCCGGGCGCCCCAAGGCCAGCGCACCGGATTTGCCGCGGATTACACCGCTCGAAGGCATATCTGCCGAGCGCCAGGTCTATGAGGCGTTGCGTTATTCACTGATGAGCGGCGGCGTCCTGCCGAACGCCGGACTGACCTTGCGCTCGCTTTCCGAGGCGATGGGTGTAAGCCTTACGCCGGTCCGCGAAGCGCTCAAGCGACTTGAAGCGGATGGCGCGCTGGTGAGCCGGAGCAAGAGCGCCTTCTTCGTCTACGCGCCCGACAAGTCCGACTTCGCTCAAATCACCGATATCCGCCTCAAGCTCGAAGGCCACGCCATTCGCTGCGCGGCGCTCAAGGCGCGCGAGAGGGATCTGGACAGCCTTCGCCGCATCAACGACCAATACCGCACCGAGCTGAGCAGAGATAAGATTTCCACCGTCGATACCTTGCAGGTGAATTTTCGTTTCCACTTCGAGGTCTACACGCTTTCAGGATCGCCTATCCTCACCCAGATGATCGAAACCTTGTGGCTTCGCATCGGTCCCACCTTGCAGCGCGACTGGCCAGCCGACAGCGACATCAGCACCACGATATTTCACGATCAGATGCTCGATGCGCTCGCCCATAACGACCCCGATGCGGCGGAGGCGGCATTGCACAACGACCTTACAGCCGCCTATCGCGAGATATTGCCGTTCCTGCGCGATACTTGACCGCCATTCTTACCTTTCATATTCGGCGTTGCCGCACACGCCGATATGCTGACCCGACACGTGGCGTCCGCCTGACGAGCACAGGAACATCATCACCTCCGCGATCTCCTCCGGCTCTATCTGCGTGCGCATGGAGATGAATTGCAGCTCCTCCGCCATCAGCACCTTCGGCTCGACTCCGAGTTCCTTGGCCTTGCGCTCGAGAATGGAGTTGGCGCGGGCATTGTTGATCCATCCGGGGAGAATGGTGTTCACACGGATATTGAACGGACCGAGCTCACGCGCCAGGGTTTCCGTCAGGCCGAGGACGCCGACTTTCGAGACCGCATAGGGCAGCCGGTGCGGCAGCCCGGTGCGGGCACTTGTCGAGGATACGTTGAGAATGGTCCCTCCTCCGGCCTGCTTCAGCAGCGGGATGGCCTTGCGGACGCAATAGAAGAAGCCCGACAGATTGACGGCGATCGTGCGGTCCCATTCCTCCGGCGCCACGTCCTCGGCCGCCGCCGCGGGTCCAGCGATTCCGACATTGTTGATGAGGACATCGAGTCCACCCAGCGCCGCCGAGGCCTCTTCGAAAAGCTGGTCGACAGCATCGGCGCGGCCACAGTCGCAGACGCTGGCGGAGATCTTCTCCGGGCCTGCCGCCAGCGCCTTGACGGCGCGCGCATCGATATCGGCGATATGGACATAGGCGCCGGCCCTGGCGAAACAGGTCGCGATGGATGCGCCGGCACCGCCCGCGGCGCCGGTAATGAGAACGCGAAGCCCCCGCAGATTCATATGTCATTTCTCCTTGATAGCTGAATGATAGGTTGGCGCCGCACGGCGAAAATGGCCGGACCGGTAGCGTTGCGCCTGGTTGCGGTAGTGCTGTGCGCCCGCCCGCAGCTCCGCAGCCGCGGCCGATGAAAGTTCGCGGACCTTTCGCGCCGGACAACCGAGCCACAGGCTTTGCGGATCCACTTGCGTGCCGGGCGCGACAACGGCGCCGGCTCCGATCAGCGCTCCCACGCCAATGGTGGCGTTATCGAGCACGATCGCGCCCATGCCGATGAGGGCGTTTGCCCCGATGGCGCAGCCATGCACGATCGCGCCATGGCCGATGGTGACGTCATCGGCGATGCTGACGAGGCCACCCTCATCGCCATGGATGATGACGCCATCCTGGATATTCGTCCCACTTCCGATCCTGATCGGGCAGATATCGCCGCGCAAAACTGCGCCGAACCATATACTCGCACCTTCGCCGATCTCGACATCACCGATGATCACGGCGGTCGGGGCCAGAAAGGCCGTGGCCGAGATCACCGGAGCAGCTTCGCCATAGAGATAGGCTGCCGCGGAGAGCGGCTCGTCCTCGCGCGCGCTTTGCATGTCTAGCGCTTTCTCAGACCCAGTATCTCGCGCGCCTCATCGGGTGTCGCCACCTCGAAGCCGAGGCTCTCGATAATCGTCCGCGCCCGCGCAACCAGTTGCCCGTTGGTCGCGAAGACACCGCGCTTGAGATAGAGATTGTCCTCAAGCCCGACGCGCACATTACCGCCGAGAAGTACCGACTGGGCCACCATCGGCATCTGCATCCGGGCAATACCGAAAGCGGCCCAGTTGGCTCCTGCGGGCAGAAGGTTGCGCATGTAGATCATCGTCTCAGGCGTGGCCGGCAGGCCCCAATTGGTCCCCATGACGATCTGATACATCGGCGGCAGATCGAATAGGCCGTCGGCAAGCATGCGATTGGCCAGCAGAATGTCCCCCGGCGCGAAGACCTCGATCTCGGGCTTGACGCCGAGCTCCTGGAAGCGCCGCGCCATCTTGCGCAATGTCGCCTGGGTGTTCAGATAGACATACTCGACCTCGCCGTCCGTCTGGTTCTGCGTGCAGACGTCGAGCGAGCACATTTCCGGCAGAATCATTTCGATGTGGCGCACGCGCGCCTCGGCCGAGGCGATCTCCGATCCCGGACCGGCACGGCCCTCATCCTCTGGGTCGGGAAAGAACAGGCCACCGCCGCCGCAGGTGACATTCATCACCGCCTTGACGCCGTTGTCGCGCACCAGCGTCGCCATTTCGAGGAAGAGATCGGGGTCGCTGCTGCCCTCGCCGGTGACCGGATTGCGGACATGGAGGTGAACTGCTGACGCCCCGGCCTCTTCGGCCTCGCGTGCAGAATCGGCGATCTGCTTTGGCGTGATGGGAAAATTCGGATGAGCGCGGTTGAAGTTGGTTTCGCCGACGACGGCGCAGGTGAGGACTACTTTACGGGTCATTTGTCGCAATCTTCCGGGTCTGAATTATTATGTGATCGCAGATAAAATGCACACCGCAAGAGCGTCTGTCAATCTGTGATCACATAATAAAAAAAACCGCGGCCGATAGATCGTGCCGACGCCAAGAAAGCAAAGAGGCCGGAAACTCCGATGAGATCGGAGCCGGCCTCTAAATCAGGACTTTCGAGATAATGCGGGCGCGACGCCCTCGGTTCAGCGCACGAGCCCCGAAGCGCGCTTGAAATTGTCGTAGATGCGCCGCGTCATGGCGCCCATCTGCGGCATCAGCGGATAGGCTTCCGCCGTCACCTTGCCATAGGCGCCCGGCCCCAGCTCGCGCTCGAGGGCGCCGACATAATTCGGCAAGGACTCCCAGCTCGCCACCGACTGCGGCGAGAACTCGGCATGGAACTGCATGCCGATCGCGTGATTGTCGATGGCGATTGCCTGCACCTTGGCACGCGGCGACGAGGCGAGCACCGTCGCCTCCTTGGGCGGCACCTTCACTTCGGCATGATGCCACTGCATCACCTTGTGGCTGCCTGAGAGCCCGGCGAACAGCGGATGACCCTCGGCCGCGCCATTGACCTTGACCTCATGCACGCCGACTTCGCCCTCTTGCGCCAGGGCCACTTCGCCGCCCAGTGCATTCGCCAGCAGCTGATGGCCGAGGCACAGGCCGATATAGGGTTTGCCGCGGTCCGCCACCCATTCGCGGATCGCCTGCTTTTCGCCCGTGAGCCAGGGATTCTCCTCGGTCTCCCAGACATCCATGGCGCCGCCCAGCACGAACATCAGGTCGTAGCCTTCGAGAGACGGGATCGCCTGGCCCTCCCACAATCTGACCGCATGCGGCGTGATGCCGTCTTCGACGAAATAGTCGAGGAAACGCCCCGGCGTGTCATGATTCATATGCTGGAAGATCAGCGCCTTCTTCATCGATTACCCCCGCGTACCGGCGGCAGCACCAGCTTCTCCGCCCGGCATTGCCGTCTTTCATTCACACCGCAGGATTGTAGCCTGCCGTCCTTGTCGAAACATATGCGCAATTCGGAGAGCCGTGCCGCGCCTCGCGAATTGCCGCACTGGATGGACAGCATGTCGCTGGTGAGGTCGCGGTTGGTCTTGACGAAATCGCTGATGAGCTGAGCCGGCGTGGTGACGACGGCCTCCTGCGGCCTCAGATAGCGCGCCGGAATACGGATCTTGCCGAACAGGTTGCGCGTCAGCTCGAAATAGGCGCGCATCCGCAAGCCCGAGCAAGCGCCATGTTTCTTCCATTCATGAATGATGAGCCGCTTCGACGGCATGATGTCGAGCATCGCCTCGATAATATCGTCCGGCACCCATTTCTCGCGCAACACGCAATCCTGCGGCCAGCCCTGTTCATATTGCGGCCACAGCCCATGTACGACAAAGGCATAGGGGCGGCCGAAGCCGCATTGCTGGCGATCGTCCCGCCCCGCCTCGGAGGCGCAATAGGTCGGCGACCAGGACAGCGTCAGCGCGTAATAGTCGAATTGCCCTGGAACGGGGCCGCGCGCCTGTGCGGTTTGCGTTAACGCGAAACTGGCGAGAGCGAGGAGGCCGGCCAGGACAGCGGCCGCGAGATGGCGGCGAGGACGGCGGGTCGGGGTGAGTATTGGGCTTCTGGGCATGTGTCGGCGATTGTCTGCCATGTCGGCACATTCTGGTTCATCTGGCATTGCGAGAGCTTACCCCGGATGCAGACCATCTGTCCCAGCGCAAAAACCTCCCCATTGGCACGGCAAGTACAGCTATGCGCTAGTGCCTGCCCGGCCATGCCCGTCATCCCGGCGAGCGCCAGGACGACCATCAAGAGATAAGCGCGACCTACCCCATGGGATCGACATTAGCACAGTCTCGGCTGGCGCGGAAATCGCTTGTTTGCCCCCCGGGCCGGGCGGGTCCGAGGGGCCGGTAACCGTCAGAGCAGCTGCAGCTCGACCGCCTGGGGGCCGCGGCCGCGCTTGTCCGGCTGGACCTCGAAGCTGATTTTCATACCTTCGTTCAGCTCCGGAATGCCGGAGCGCTGGACGGCGGTGACATGCACGAACACGTCCTTGCCACCACCTTCCGGCGACACGAATCCATAACCCTTGGCCTGATTGAAAAATTTTATAGTGCCATTCTGGCGCATGCGGGGATTGCTCCTTGTCCCGTTTCCTCAACTGCCTGCCTGCGAAATGTGGACTTCCGCTTACAGGAAAGGCACAGCTCGTCAAAACAGCGGGAAAGGCGGTAGCTGACGCATGCCCCATGCGCCGAGTTCAGTCTTCACCGGGTTCGAATGCTTTGCCCGACCGGACGTGCGTTTCTGCAGTCCGGCGCGGGAATATGACGCAACGCCGGTTTCTCGGCAAGGCTCAAATGGCGGCAACCAAACCTTCGTCTTAGACCTTGCCGGACCCGCGGCCCTGCCCTAACTTTCCGTCTCAACTTCGCGAGGCATCGATGCGGGCAACCAAGGGGATGGCAATCGGGGCGGCGATTTTGCTGTCGGGGCTGGGTATGAATGCGGCCGAAGCGGCGCCGGCCTTCACCACGAAATACGTATACTACAAGGTTTCAGGCGACACCGCCGCGGGCGTCTATGTATCGATGCTCAAGCGCGGCCCGCATGTCAAAGGCGAGAAGGCCTATGCGGCGACGTCGGCCGAATCATCGCAGCGCGGCAAGCTCGAGCTGACGAAGAGCTGCCGCATCGTCGATTATCAGTATCGCATCGACTTCACCATTCGACTGCCGAAGCTCACCGACGAGGCCGGGCTCTCGTCCAGTGCCCGTGATCGCTGGCAGCAATTCTCGAACTTCCTGCGCAAGCACGAGGAAACCCATCGCACCATATGGATGGGTTGCGCCAATGAGATCGAGACCCGGGTGCGCGCGTTGCGCGGCCGCACCTGCGACGAGGTCGACAGAAAGGCGCAGGCCATTCGCGACCAGGTGCAGAATGCCTGCAACCGCAAGCATGCCGCCTTCGACGCGGCGGAGCAGAAGAAGCTCTCCAAGCATCCCTTCGTGAAAATGGTGCTGGCGCCGATCTACAAGCCGATCAAGACCGTCAAGCTCGCCGCCAAGAAGCGCAAGAAGTCGGCGGCGCTCTTCAACTGAGAATCAAAAACGCCAGTCCCAAGAACTGGCGTTTGAATTTCTGAGAACGCTGCGGCGATTATTGCGCCGCGACTTCGTCTTCCTCGAACATCTGCTGCGGATCGGAAGGAAGCACGGTGACGCGTGTGCCGATCGGCGTCATGCGATAGAGCTCGACCACATCCTGGTTCAGCATGCGGATGCAGCCCGACGACATCGCCTTGCCGATCGATTTCGGCGCATTGGTGCCGTGGATGCGGAACAGCGTGTCCTTGCCGCTCTGGTAGAGATAGAGCGCCCGCGCGCCCAGCGGATTGTCGGGACCGCCCGGCTGCCCATTCGCCCATTTCGCCGCATTGGGATCGCGCGCCACCATCTCGGCCGGCGGGTTCCATTTTG
The DNA here is from genome assembly GCF_016595235.1 of Taklimakanibacter albus. Taxonomy (GTDB): domain Bacteria; phylum Pseudomonadota; class Alphaproteobacteria; order Rhizobiales; family Aestuariivirgaceae; genus Taklimakanibacter; species Taklimakanibacter albus. The sequence continues at coordinate 485,467 of NZ_JAENHL010000007.1, forward strand.
GCCACATCTGCTTGGCGCCGACCTCGGCCTCACCCGACCATGAGAAACCATCACGCCCGACACCGACGCCATAGCGGATCGCCTGCTGGCCAAGCAGGATCTTGAACAGATGCTTCGTCTTCGTGTCGACGACGATGGTTCCCGGCCACTCATGCCCGAGATACTCAACCGTCTGCCGGCGGAACTGTTCCGGGATCTTGCGCAGATCGACTTGTGGGATGGGGAACGGATCGACCGTCCCGTCTGTGGTGTCCATCGTCTCCTGCGCCAAGCCGGTGCGGGCACCGATCACCAGACCGGCTCCGGCAAGCGTGACGCTGCCGAGAAATGAACGTCGTGTAAGTTGCTGGACCAAAATTGACCCTCCGTCCGCGATTCCTATCGCGCCGTTAACGCGCGGGCGTCCCGGAAGTTCACTTAAGCCGGCAAATCACCCTGAGTTGGGCTGTCCGATGGCTTTATTGGGGCCGGTTCAGCACGCGTCCGGCCACCGCATCGAGCTTCTTGAGCAAGGCCGGATCGCGCTGATCCGGCTGCGTCATGATGGCGAAGTCGAGCGCCGTGTCGGAACCCACCCGGCAGCGCGGATGCTCGCGCGGGAAATCGCGCGCCAGCCGCGTCACGAATTTGCGGGCATTCTCACTATTGCCCTTCAGCACCTTGATGATCGACGTGATGTCGACCTCGCCATGATGCGGGTGCCATGAATCGTAATCCGTCACCATCGCCACCGTGCAATAACTGAGCTCCGCCTCGCGCGCGAGCTTGGCCTCGGGCATGTTGGTCATGCCGATGACGCTGCAGCCCCAGGACCGGTAGAGATGCGATTCCGCCAGCGTCGAGAATTGCGGCCCCTCCATCACCAAGTACGTGCCGCCGCGCGCATAGGGAATGTCCTCCACCTTGAGCGCCGCCTCAGCCAGATCCTGCAAGGTCGGCGAGATCGGGTAGGCGAGCGACACATGCGCCACGCAGCCGGTGCCGAAGAAACTTTTCTCGCGCGCAAAGGTGCGGTCGATGAACTGGTCGATCAGCACGAACCGCCCCGGTTCGAACTCCTCGCGGAACGACCCGCAGGCCGACAGCGACACCACATCGGTGACCCCTGTCCGCTTCAATATGTCGATATTGGCGCGATAGTTGATGGTGGTCGGCGAGAAGCGGTGACCGCGGCCATGCCGTGGCAGGAAGACGACCGGCAGGCCGCCGATCTCGCCGCGCCGGACCTGATCGGAGGGTTCGCCCCAGGGCGAAGCGATCGTTTCCCAGCGGGCATTGTCCATCTCGATATCGTAAACACCCGATCCGCCGATAATGCCCAGCACCGATTTGGCCATGAAAGTCCCCTCTTCACCACTGCCATGGGGCACTAGCAGACCGCTGCGGGACCAGGCAAGTTATCCTCACTCCGCCGGCTGGGCGGATGACGCCGTCGGCTGTCCACCCCGCCACAGTCTGGTCTTGAGCCTTTCGAGCGCCAGAAACACCACGGGTGTGATGTAGAGGGTCAGCAATTGCGACAGGACGAGACCGCCGGCGATCGCGACACCGAGCGGCCGGCGCAGCTCCGAACCGGCGCCGAAGCCGAGCGCGATCGGCAGCGCGCCGAGGATGGCGGCGAAGGTAGTCATCATGATCGGCCGGAAACGCCGGAGACAGGCCTCGCGGATCGCTTCATAGGCGGGCGCGCCCGCCTGCTGCCGCTTCAGCGCAAAATCGATCATCATGATGCCGTTCTTCTTGACGATGCCGATCAGCATCACGATGCCGATGACGGCGATCACCGACAGATCCATGCCGGCGAGCCACAGCGCCACCAGGGCGCCGATGCCGGCGGACGGCAGTCCGGACAAAATGGTGAGCGGATGGATATAGCTCTCATAGAGAATGCCGAGGATGATGTAGATCACCAGAGCCGCGATCAGCAGCAGGAAGCCCTGCCCCGCCAGCCCGTCGACGAAGACCTGCGCCGTACCGGCGAAATTGGCCGAGACCGAGCTCGGCAGATGCGCCGCCGCGGTCTCCTGGTCCACCGCTTCGACGGCGGCGCCGAGCGACACATTGGGCGCCAGATTGAAGGAGATCGTGACCGCCGGCTGCTGGGCTTGGTGATTGATCGACAAAGGTCCGGCCTCCCGCCGGGTCACCGTCACCTGGTCGAGGGGAATGGCGGTGCCGTTCGCCGACTTCACCGAGATCAGCGACAGCACGTTGGGATCGTTCTGCAGCTCCGGTGCCACTTCGAGGATCACCGGATAGTCGTTGGAGGGCATATAGAGCGTGGCCACCTGCGCCACGCCGAAGGAATTGTAGAGCGTCGAGCGGATGTCATCGACATTCACGCCGAGCGCCGCGGCGCGGTCGCGGTCGATATCGACGATGAGCTCGGGGTTGCTGAGTTCGAGATCGGTCGTCACGTCGCGCAGTTCGGGGCGCTTCTTCAGGCGCTCGACGAGCCCCGGCACCTGCGCGATCAATGTGTTGAGATCGGCGCTCTGCAATGTGTATTGGATATCGGCCTTGGCCGACCGTCCGCCAATCTGGATATTCTGCACCGCCTGATAATAGGCGTCGATGCCGGGAACGACCGCCGTTTCACGCCTGAGCCGGCGAGCCACGTCCTGCGCCGCATCGCGCTGATCCTGGGGCTTGAGCGCGATGAAGAGGCGCGCCGTGTTCGCGCCATTGCCGCCCCCGCCCGTCGTCGAAAGCACATAGGCGACCGCCTTGTCCTGGCGCACGATGGCGCTCACCTGCTGGGTCTTCGCGGCGAGCGCCTCGAAGCCGATATCGGGCAAGGCTTGGATCGTCGCATTCAGATAGCCGGTATCCTCGGTCGGAAAGAAGCCCTTGGGCATCACGATATAGAGCCAGACCGAGAGGCCGAGCGTCGCCAGGGTGACGAGCAGCATCACACCTTGGAAACGCAAAGCGATATCGAGCGTGCCGCGATAAAACCGCTCCATCCATCCGAACACCGTGTCGGAGACGATCGCCACCAGGCTCTTGCGTTTGCCCTCCTCCTCGGCCTTGAGAAGCCTGGCACAGAGCATCGGCGTGAGTGTCAGGGACACGAAACCCGACACCAGGATCGCCACCGATATGGTCACTGCGAATTCGTTGAACAGGCGCCCGACCACGCCGCCCATGAACAGGACGGGGATGAACACCGCCACCAGCGACACGGTCATCGACAGGATTGTGAAGCCGATCTCACCGGCGCCTTCGAGCGCGGCGGCGAAAGGCTTCTGGCCCGCCTCGATATGGCGCACGATATTCTCCAGCATCACGATGGCGTCATCGACCACGAAGCCGGTCGAGAGCGTGATGGCGAGCAGCGACATGTTGTCGATCGAGAAGCCGAGCACCGCCATTACCGCGCAGGAGGCGATCAGCGACACCGGCAGTGCCAGGACCGGGATCAGCGTGGCGCGCACCGATTTGAGAAAGGCGAAGATCACCAGGATCACCAGCGCCGCCGCCAGCATCAGGGTGAATTCGACGTCGGACACCGCATTGCGGATCGAGATCGACCGGTCATTGGTGACGTCGAGCTTGATCGCGGCCGGCATCTGGCTGCGATAGGAGGCGAGATGCGCCTTCACCTGGTCGACCACGTCGATCGTATTGGCGTCGGGCTGGCGGAAGATCGCGAGCACGACCGCCCGCTGGTCGTTGTACCAGCTCGCCGTCTGCTCGTTCTGGGCGCCGTCGCGCACCACCGCGACATCGCCGAGCCGCACCGGTTTGCCGTCCCGCCACGCGACCACCAGGGGCTGATAGTCCGACGCCTTGATGAGCTGCGAAGGCGCGTTGATGGTGAGGTTGCGGTTCTGGCCCGAGAGGCCGCCGACCGGAACATAGGAGTCGGCGGCGGCAACGGCCGAGGCGATATCCGCCATGCTGAGATCGCGGCTTGCCGCGAGCCGCGGATCGGCCTCGATCCTGACGGCCCGCTTCTGCTGGCCGAAGACCGAAACCTGCGCCACGCCGAGGATCTGCGAAAGCTGCGGCACCAGCACATCTTCGGCATATTCATCGACATCGGTGAGCGGCATCGTGCTCGAGGCGAGCGCCAGCAGCAGCACCGGCTGGTCGGCCGGGTTGACCTTCCTGAAGCTGGGCGGCGTCGTCATCTGCGGCGGCAGCCGCCGTTCGGCGATGCTGAGCGCCGACTGCACATCGAGGGAGGCCCCATCGATATTCCGGTTGAGATCGAACTGCAGCACGATGGTGGTCGAGCCCTGCATCGAGGTCGACGTCATCGAGGTGACGCCGGGAATCGTCGAGAATTGCTGTTCCAGGGGCTCCGCGACCGAGGACGCCATCGATTCAGGGCTGGCGCCCGGCAGTGAGGCGCTGACCTGGATGGTCGGGAAGTCGATGCGTGGCAGCGCGGCCACCGGCAGCTGACGGAAGCCCGCGATACCAAGCACGACGAGCGACAGCATGAGCAGCACCGTCATCACCGGCCGTCTGATGCAGAGCTCGGAGAGCCGCATGATCAGCCTCCCGTCCCCATCGCCTGCTTGACCGAAACCTGGACGCCGTCCGACAGCAGAAGCTGCCCGTCGGTTACCACCTGCTCGCCTTCCTTCAGGCCGCTCGCGATGACCGTCATGCCGCGCACATTGCGCGCCACCGTCACCGGCTTCATATGGGCGCGCTGCTGGGCGTCGACCGCATAGACATAGGATCCTTGCTGGTTCGTCCGCACCGCTTCATCAGGCACGGTGAGCTGGTCCGGCTCATCGCGGAAGATCACCTCGACATTGACGATCTCGCCCGGCCACAGAAGCGCCGGCGCATTGGCGATGGTGGCATAGGCGGTGACGAGTCCGGTCGCGGCGTTGGCCGCGTTGTCGATCGCCGTCACGGCGCCTTCACGCGTTTCGCCCCGCCCCGGCACCGTGAGGCTGATCTTGGCTACTCCTTGCGCTTTGTCCTCGGCGAGATCGGCGACCAGCTTCTGGGGAATGCCCACCGCGACATAGATCGGATCGAACATGTTGATGGTCACGATCGGGCTTGCCTGCTGGCCCGAAATGATGGTGGAGCCGGGTTTGACCGGAACGGTGCCGATGCGCCCGCTGACCGGCGCGTGGATCGAGTAGTATTCGCGCTGCACCTGAAGATTGTGGAGCGCCGCCTGATCGGACTGCAGGGTCGCCTTGGCGAGGTCGAGTGCGGTCTGCGCGTCGGCGGCGTTTTCCTGCGTTTCGAACTTGCCGGCGAGCAGCTTGTCGATCCGCGCCAGGTCGCGCTCGGCCTTGTCGATATTGGCCTGGTCCTTGGCCAGCGTCGCCTGCGCCTCCTCGATCTCTGTATCGATCAGCCTGGCATCGATCTCGATCAGAAGGTCGCCTTCCTTCACATCGGCGCCATCCGCCACGGCGACCTTGGAGACGATGCCGGAAACTTGCGACGTGACGGCGATCGAGGCGATGGGCTGGACCGTGCCTATGGTGGCGAAGCTGATCGGCAAGGTCATGCGCTTGGCTTCGGCGAGCACGACCGGGATTGCCGCTTCTGCCCGGTGCGCGGGGGTGGTCTGCGCATCGGCCACCCGCTCGGCAAAGCCGCCCAGATACCAATAGCCGGCCCAGCCGGCGCCGATCGCGGCGAGGAAGCTCAGCAACAGGAGAATGCGTCTCATGGCCTTATTCCGCGGCTTCCTTGCCGCTGTCTTGCGGCACCCTCAAACGCTGCCTGAGCAGGCCGAGGACATCATGGGCCTGCCTCAGCGTAGCATCATCCACCTTGGCCAGCACCTCACCGGCAATTGCCTCGCGGAAGCCGTCGATCTTGAGCGCCAGGGCCCGCCCGGCGGCGGTCAGGTGAATGCGGTTGATACGGCGGTCGCGGGCATCGCCGCGCCGCTCGACCAGTCCCTGGCGGGTCAGCTTGTCGATGAGGCTGGACAGCGAAATGGGCCGCACTTCCATGTCGGCCGCCAATTCGGCCTGGGTGGCGCCCTCCCGCCGGCTGAGCCTGGCGAGAACACGCAATTGCGCGCCCGTGAGGCCCATGGCTTGGGCCCGCTGATCGACGAAATGGCGCAGATGCCGGGACGTCTCGATCAAGGTGCTCAGGAATTCACGGCGGAACGAACGCTTGCGGTCCATGGCCTTAAGCCTCCTGTCTATGAGGTGGCTTACGATCTGGGCGATGCAAGGGCGATTTGCTTAAACCTTGGCAATGTTGCCGCGCCAAAGATAAAGGGCCGGGAAATCTCCCGGCCCCTAAACTTCAGTGTTCAGTTAGACTTAATGCTCGACCTTGGCCCAGACGCGCTGCTTCACGAAATAGAGCAGCACGGCGAAGATCGCGAGATAGATGAGGGTGGCGAAGCCCAAGGACTTGCGCTCCTCCATCTTGGGCTCGGCGGCCCAGGCCAGGAAGGCCGAGACGTCGCGCGCCATGGCATCGACCGTGTTCGGCGCACCATCATCGAAGGTCACCTGGCCGTCGACAAGCGGCTGCGCCATGGTGATCCAGTGGCCGCTGGCAAAATACGGATTGTAGTGCTTGCCCTCGGGCGCATCCTTGGCGGCTTCGGCCGGCGGCTGCTCATAGCCGGTCAGCACCGAATAGACATATTGCGGTCCGCCGACGCCGTTGATGAGCTGGTTGAACGTGCCGTACCAGCCGGCCCTCGCCTTGGTGATGAGCGAGAGGTCGGGAGGCAGGGCCCCGCCATTGGCGTTGCGCGCCGCCTGCTCATTGGCGAAGGGCGATGGGAAGCGGTCGGACGGGACGCCCGGCCGGTCGAACATCTCGCCGTCCTCGCCCGGTCCATCCTTGACCGTGAAGGTCGCGGCCAGCGCCTTGACCTGCTCGTCGGAGAAGCTGGGGCCACCCGGCTGCGAGAGGTTGCGGAAGGAGACCAGCCGCATCGAGTGGCAGGCCGAGCAGACTTCCTTGTAGACCTTGTAGCCGCGCTGCAGCTCGCCCCGGTCGAATGTGCCGAACGGCCCCTCGAAGGAATAGGAAATGTCCTTCGCTTCCTTCTGGCCCTCCGCGGCGAAAGCCGGGACGGCGAGAAGGACGAGAGAGGCCGCGACGAGTGTCTTGAAGAGTTTCATGTGTCTTTCTCCAATCACTCGGCGGGCACGGCCTGGCCTTGCGGCAAGGCGGGTTTCTTCTTGGCGAGCACGTCGTCTGAGATTGACGACGGCAGCGGCTTCGGCGTCTCGAGGAGGCCGAGCAGCGGCAGGATCACCAGGAAGTGGGCGAAGTAGTAGAAGGTCAGGAGACGCGAGAAGGTGACATACCAGCCCTCAGGCGGCTTCGAGCCCAGATAGCCGAGGCCGATGCAGACCGCGACGAAGATCCAGAAGAAGCCCTTGAACAGCGGCCGGTAGTTGCCTGAGCGCACCTTCGACGTGTCGAGCCAAGGCAGCACGAAGAGGATGGCGATCGAGCCGAACATCGCGACGACACCGCCGAGCTTGTCGGGGATGGCGCGCAGGATCGCGTAGAACGGCAGGTAATACCATTCGGGCACGATATGCGCCGGTGTCGACAGCGGATTGGCCGGCTCGTAGTTGATCGCGTGGCCGAGATAGTTCGGTGCGAAGAACAGGAACAAGCCGAAGAGGATGAGGAACACGACGATCGCGAACGAATCCTTCATCGTATAGTACGGATGGAAGGGCACCGTGTCCTGCCCCGACTTCACGCTGACGCCGGTCGGGTTGTTGTTACCCGGCACATGCAGCGCCCAGATATGCAGGCCGACCAGGCCGGCGAGCACGAAGGGCAACAGATAGTGCAGCGAGAAGAAGCGGTTGAGCGTCGGATTGTCGACCGCATAGCCACCCCACAGCCAGGTGGTGATCGGCTCGCCGAAGAACGGAATGGCCGAGAACAGGTTGGTGATGACCTTGGCGCCCCAGAAGCTCATCTGGCCCCAGGGAAGCACGTAGCCCATGAAGGCGGTGGCCATCATCACGAGATAGATGAGGACGCCGATGATCCACAGCACCTCGCGCGGCGCCTTGTAGGAGCCGTAATACATGCCGCGGAAGATGTGGATATAGACGGCGATGAAGAACATCGACGCGCCGTTGGCGTGCATGTAGCGGATGAGCCAGCCATAGTTCACGTCGCGCATGATGTGCTCGACGGAGTTGAAGGCCAAGTCGACATGCGGCGTGTAATGCATCACCAGCACGATGCCGGTGATGATCTGCACCACCAGCATGACGGCGAGGATGCCGCCGAAAGTCCACCAGTAGTTCAGGTTCTTAGGTGTCGGGAAATCGAGAGCCGAGCTCTTGACCAGCTCGACGATCGGCAGGCGCTCATGGAGCCATTTCTCCGCGGCGCTCTTGGGTTGGTAAGTCGAATGTCCGCCCATCGCGTGCCCTCTGTTAGCCGATACGGATCTTGGTATCGGAGATATATGCATAGATCGGCACCGGCAGATTCTGCGGCGCCGGGCCTTTGCGGATGCGTCCGGCCGTGTCGTAATGCGAGCCGTGGCAGGGGCAGAACCACCCGCCGTAATCACCTTGCTGGCCGAGCGGCACGCAGCCGAGATGGGTGCACACACCCATCATCACCAGCAGCTTCTCCTTGCCATCGACCACGCGGTTGACGTCGGTGGCGGGATCGCCCTCTTTCACATTGGCGTTGCGGGCAACGGGATCGGGGAGGTCGGTGACCGGCACCGCCTTGGCCTCGTCGATCTCCTTCTGGGTGCGATGCCGCACGAAAACCGGGTTGCCGCGCCACTTGATGGTGATGCTCTGGCCTTCGGCGATCGGCGCGATATCGAGCTCGATCGAGGCCATAGCGCGCACCGACGCGTCAGGATTCATCTGGTCGATGAACGGCCAGGCCACCAGGGCCGCGCCCACCGCACCGGCCGCACCGGTGGCTATATAGAGAAAGTCGCGCCGGTTCGGATCGGCATGTTCGGCTGTGGACACTTGAGTTTCCTCTCGCAAAAGGCATACCGGAAGGCCCGCGAAACCGGCCGGCACACGAATTGGTGTGTTTTTGGCATCGGGTTTCCGGAATGTCTAGCCATCAAGTGTCGCAGTGAGACGATACTTTGCGCGCCTCCCTGCCCGGAACTAAGAAGCTGAAATCCATGATCGAAATCGCCCTCTACCAGCCCGACATCCCACCCAATGCGGCAACCGTCATGCGCATGGCGGCCTGCTTTGGCTTACGGGTGAGGATCATCGAGCCGGCCGGCTTCACCTGGTCCGATTCTTCCCTGAAACGCGCCGGCATGGATTATCTGGATCATGCCCTGGTCGTCCGCGACCCGTCCTGGACCGCCTTCCGGGAGGCCACCCGGGGCCACAGGCTGATTCTCGCCTCGACCAAGGCGGCTGTCCCCTATACCGATTTCAGCTTCCACAAGGGCGACATCCTGGTGATGGGCCGGGAAAGCTCGGGCGTTCCGGCGGAAGTCCACGACGCGGCCGACGCCCGGCTCCTGATTCCCATGCGTCCCGGTTTGCGCTCGCTCAATGTGGCGCTGGCCTGCGCCATGATCACCGGCGAGGCCCTGCGCCAGACGGGCGGCTTTCCTTAAGGCCACATGCCCGGGAGCGTGACGCCCCGCCGCTTTGTCTTGCCCAGCAAGTTTCGCCAGAGTCCGGCCATGACCAAGACATTGGAACAAAAACAAGCCAAAGCACGCGCCTGGTTCGAGACCTTGCGCGACCAGATCTGCGCCGAATTCGAGAGGCTGGAGGACGAATTGGGCGGCGCCGAGCCGCCCGGCCGCTTCGCCCGCAAGGCGTGGAGCCGCAAGGACCATGCCGGCGTCGAGGGTGGCGGCGGCGTCATGTCGATGATCCATGGGCGCCTGTTCGAGAAGGCGGGCGTCCATTGTTCGACCGTGCATGGCGAATTCTCGCCCGAATTCCGCAAGCAGATCCCCGGGGCCGAGGACGATCCGCGCTTCTGGGCCTCAGGCATCTCGCTCATCGTCCATCCGCGCAATCCCCATGTGCCCGCGGTGCACATGAACACCCGTTTCGTGGTGACGTCGAAATCCTGGTTCGGCGGCGGCGCCGACCTGACCCCGGTCCTGGACGTCCGGCGCACCCAGGAACATCGCGACAGCGTCGCCTTCCACGCCGCAATGAAAGCAGCATGCGAGGCCCATCCCATCGCCGACTATGCGAAGTTCAAGAAATGGTGCGATGACTATTTCTTCCTGCCGCATCGCGGCGAGGCGCGCGGTATCGGCGGCATCTTCTTCGACTATGTCGACTCGGGCGACTGGGACGCCGACTTCGCCTTCGTGCGGGAAGTCGGCCGCGCCTTCCGCGACGCCTATCCGCCGATCGTGCGCGCCAATATGAAGGAGAGCTGGACCGCCGCTGAGCGCGAGGAGCAGCTCATCCGCCGCGGACGTTATGTCGAATTCAACCTGCTGTATGACCGCGGCACGATCTTCGGCCTCAAGACCGGCGGCAATGTGGAGTCTATACTCTCCTCGCTACCCCCGGAAGTGAAGTGGCCTTAATATCGCGGGGTTGGACTTCGCAAGGAGAGATTGATGGATCTGCGGCACGGCTTCGACATTAAGCGGTATATCCGGACCATTCCGGATTACCCCAAGAAGGGTATCCTTTTCCGCGACATCACCACGCTCCTCGCCAATTTGCACGCCTTCCGTGCGGCGGTGGATGAGCTCGCCTGGCCGTTCCTCAAGGGCGGCATCGACTATGTGGCCGGCATCGAAGCGCGCGGCTTCATCTTAGGCGGGGCTGTCGCCCATGTGCTGGGCCGCGGCTTCGTGCCCATCCGCAAGAAAGGCAAGCTGCCCTATAGGGTGATCGGCCAGGAATATGCGCTCGAATACGGCGTCGACACGATCGAGATCCATGCCGATGCGATCAGTGCCGGCGACCGCATCCTGCTCATCGACGATCTGATCGCCACCGGCGGCACCGCCAATGCCGCCATCGACCTGATCCGCAAATCGGGCGGTGAAGTCGTGGCCGCCGCCTTCGTGATCGACCTCCCCGACATCGGCGGCAGCAAGCTGTTGCGCGACAAGGGCGTCAAGATCCATACGCTCGTGTCCTTCGAAGGCCATTGAGTCCTTGGTCGTGTCAGTGGCACAAGACTGGCACAGGATTTCCCCTGCTATGAGGGGCCCGCGGAAATTCCCTGCAAATCCCTGCTGATCCGCTGTAAATCCGCTGCAAAAGAACAGCGGATCTGCAGCGGATTTCCGGCAAAGACCTGCAGGAATGGCGCGGCTGACATGCCGATCCGTCCGAAGCCCGAACCGGCTTTTCCGTGTAAGCGGAAAAAATGAGCAGCGAGACCACGACCGACAGCGCCCCGACGGCGCCCGCCGCCTCCGTACCGTGGCTCGGCTATGTCTTTGCGGCATTGGGAGCGGCGCTCTTCTCCTCCAAGGCCATCTTCATCAAGCTCGCTTATCTGGAGCGTGCCGACGCCGCCATGATGCTCGCTTTGCGCATGGTGATGTCGCTGCCCTTCTTTCTCGCCATCGGCCTCTACGCGCTCTATCTGCATCGGCGCGCCGGCCGGCCTTATCCGAGCCCGCGCTTCGTGGCGCTGGCCGCGCTCAACGGCTTCATCGGCTACTACGTCGCCGCCTATCTCGATTTCGCCGGTCTCATCTACATCACTGCCCAGCTCGAGCGGCTGGTGCTGTTCACCTATCCGGTCTTCGTGATGTTCCTGGGCTGGCTGTTCTTCAAAGGCCGCATCACCATGAACGGCCTGATCGGCGCCGCCATCACCTATTCGGGTCTCGCGGTGATCTTCTCGCGTGGCCTCTCCGCCGATGGCTGGACGACCCTCATCGGCACCGTGCTGGTGCTCGGCGCCGCTTTGACCTTCGCGCTCTATCAGCTTCTCGCCAAGAACCTGATCACCGCGATGGGCAGCACGCTCTTCACCGCCATCGCCATGTCGGCCGCCTCGATCGCCTGCGTGATCCATTATCTGCTGGTCTCGCATGGCACCGGCCCCAGCGTGTCCTGGCACTATCTCGGCCTCGTCGCCGGCTGCGCTTTCTTCGCGACGGTGCTGCCTTCCTTCCTCATCAATGCCGGGCTCGGACGCACCTCGCCCCAGGCGACCTCGATGATCTCGACCATCTCGCCGCTCATCACCATCTTCCTGGCGGTGATCTTCCTCGGCGAGGAATTCACCTTCACCGACGCCATCGGCACCGCGCTCATCATTCTGGGCGTCGGCTTCTATGCCTGGTCGGATGCAAGGGCGGCGAAAGCTCCGCCGGAGAGCTGAGGCCAACCGCGGCAAATCTCCTTTGACTTTTTGCACACAAGAAACATAGCGCTTGTGCAGCAAAAATGACGGATGGAGTATCCTGCAATGCCGACAATCATCGTTAAAGGCAGAAGAGTCCAGGTCAGCGACGATTTTTTCAATCTGCCGCACGAGGATCAGGAAGCCACTATACGGCAAATTGGCGACCGGATAGCGTTCGAGGCTATTACTGGCACGCGCCCGACGAACTTCGACCAGCCCCCCGTGCCCAACGATGAGCCCAAGCCAGAACCTTCGTGGTCTGATGTACCACAGAATATTAGACCGTCGGCCGTCAATGCAGCCACCGGACTTTGGGACATGATTACCCATCCGCAGCGAACGGCCGAGACCCTCGTCGATGCCGCACAAGGCGGCGTTGACCGGATTGTCCCGGAAGAATTTACAAACTTCATGGATACTTATGTTTCACCACGCAGTCGGGAAACAAGGGAACGACAACGCCAGGTTTCGGGTGCGGTGGGGGAGGCACTCTATGATCGCTATGGTACATGGCGAAACATCAGGAACACGATGATTACCGACCCCGTGGGCAGCGCTCTGGATATAGTGGGCATCGCTACTGGCGCCGCTGGCTTGGTCCGCGGGGGACTTGCGGTCGGCTCGAAGGCAAATCTCGTTAAGACACCTGGCACGGCCCTCAATGCAGAGCGCCTTGCGACCAGTGAATTAGGGTCGATCGTACCCGAGAACAACATGGGCCATGCCACCGCTGCCGGCCCCGACAAGCGCGCGCTCCAAATTTCACCTGAAAAGCCCATATCTGACAGCCAGCTTCAACAAGGTCATCTCCCGCAAACAGCCACCCCTCAACGAAGTGATCTAGCTACCGCAGCAATCACTCGTCCGGACACCGGCTTGGTAGTGCCCAAGCCAGATATCATCCTGCCGGATACCAACTTGGTGGTGCCGACGCCGCATATCATTCGGCCGGTTAGCCGCGATGTGCTGGAATCAAAGCGCAGTGACTCGTTCAAGCCCACTTTTCTCCCTTTCCCGCCACCAGTGAAGCAGGCAGAAATCGAATTCACACTGCCTCGTCACTGGAAGCAGCGGTCCTCTCCCTGGATTGCACAATATCCGCCAATGACAACAGGACGCCGCCGGCCATTTCGCCTCGACTATCCGGAAGATCCGCCGACAGACGCTCAGGGAAGAATTCTGTTCGACATTGAAAGGAGGCCTCTAACAGCGAGGTTCGTTGCAGGACGAAATGAACTGGGCAAAGCCGATCGCGCGCTCACATTGAGTGAAATGCTCAGCATCATAAAGAACGATTTGGGCCTTAAACTGGTGTCCATGCCCAGAGGCTACTTCCAACCAAGAACGATTGGCCACATTAGCAAAGATCCCAAGGATGACCGCCTCGCGGAGATTGCCGTGTGGGATGGGCTTCCAGCTGACCAGGAGTTTGTCACAATAGGGCACGAGCTGGGACACGGCCTCGACTTGATCGCTGGGCAACTTTCGTTGAAGGGAATCGATGATGAGCTCATCCCTCTCTATAGTGCTCATTCGACGGGGATAATCGGACCGCCCTACCTATTGCCAGAAAATCGCGGATATGGAGGCCTCACGCCACCGCGCGAACGAGCTGCGGAAGCATTTCGCATATACTCAACGGGACCTGACACAATGAAGCGGATGGCCCCCAAAGCGGCTGCCGCGATGCGGGAGTTGAATAGCCATCCGTTCTTTAAAAGAGTCCTCCAGTTTAACGGCCTTCCGATTGGAGTGCCGGCGGGGGTAGGAACCGCAACCGCTGCGGCAATCGGAGCTATGGCAGGCAGCGACGATGCCAGTGCGGTACCTTCGCGGCAGACGTCACCGGTGAGTCATCGCGGAGATCATGACAAGAAGGAGTCCAACAGAGGTCTGGCGAGCATCACAAATGCACTGTCCCGAAGAAATGGGCATGTGCCATCCCGACAAAAGGAGAATTTCAGAGACCTTGTCCGGACGATCATGCAACTCAAACACGATCCGAAGATTCGTCGCTATGGCGGCCCAAGATGAAGTCTGGGCAAAGCCTCATGCCACGCTGTCTGGCAGGCCTTCCTTGCGCTTCGCCATGAAGGCCTGAAGCGCTTCGTCGAGCGCCGGATCGAGAGCCGGCGCCTCATATTCGCGCAGCATCCGCTTCCAGGTTTCGTTGGCGCGCTGAGTGGCGTCCTTGCCGCCATCGTCGCGCCACTGCTCGAAGGAGTTGTTGTCGGCGATGGTCGAGCGCCAGAAGGCGGTTTCGAAATTGGCCTGGGTATGAGCGCAGCCGAGGAAATGCGAGCCCGGGCCGACTTCGCGGATGGCCGAGAGCCCCTGCCCGTTCTCCGAGAAGTCGACGCCTTCCGAGAAGCGCTGGAACATGGTGAGCTGGTCGGCGTCGATGATGAACTTCTCATAGGAGCTGACGAGGCCGCCTTCGAGCCAGCCCGCCGCATGCAGCATGAAATTGACGCCGCCGAGCAAGGCCGGCCACAGCGTGTTGGCCGTCTCATGCGCGGCTTGCGCGTCGGTGACTTTCGAGGCGCACAGGCTGCCGCCCGAGCGGAACGGAACGCCGAGGCGCCTGGCGAGCTGGGCTGCGCCGAACAGCACATGCGCCGGTTCCGGCGTGCCGAAAGTGGGCGCCCCCGACTGCATCGAGATCGAGCTGGCGAAAGTGCCGAACACCACCGGTGCGCCGGGGCGGCAGAGCTGCGCGAAGGCCATGCCGACCGAGGCCTCGGCCAGGATCTGCGTCAGCGTGCCGACGACGGTAACCGCCGACATGGCGCCCGACAGGATGAAGGGCGACACCACCGTCGCCTGGTTGGCGCGGGCATAGACCTTGAGCGCCCCCACCATCGTGCCGTCGAAGACGAGCGGCGAATTGGCGTTGATGAGATTGATCATCACGCAGTTCTGATCGACGAACTCGTCACCGAACACCATCTTGGCCATGGTGACGGAATCCTCCGCCCGCTCGGGCGCCGTCACCGAGCCCATGAAGGGTTTGTCGGAATAGCGGATATGGCTGTAGACCATGTCGAGATGGCGCTTGGCCACCGGGATGTCGACCGGCTCGCACACCGTGCCGCCCGAATGATGGAGCGACGGCGCCATATAGGCGAGCTTCACGAAATTGCGGAAATCCTCGATCGTGGCGTAGCGGCGGCCCTCGTCGAGATTGCGGATGAAGGGTGGGCCATAGACCGGCGCGAAGATGGTGCTGTTGCCGCCGACCGTGACCGAACGCTCCGGATTGCGCGCATATTGCACGAACTCGCGCGGCGCCGTCTTGAGGAGCGCGCGCACCAGCCCCTTGGGGAAGCGGACCCGGTCGCCCTTCACATCGGCGCCGGCTGCCTTCCACATCGACAGCGCCTCGGCATCGTCGCGGAAATCGATGCCGATCTCCTGGAGGACGGTTTCGGCATTGGCCTCGATGAGCTCGAGCTGGTCGGTGGTGAAGGGTTCGTAGAGCGGCACGTTGCGGCGGATGAAACCCTGCTGCTTGGCCATGCCGGAACCGCGCGCGGCGCGGCGCGCCTCCGCACCACCACGGGCCCGGCGGCCACCGGTTGAGGGAAGGGTCTGGGCTTCGGACATCGTCACACCGTTGAAATCATCTCACCTCTCCGGGTGATACGCTCAACAGGGTCCACAGGACGGCGTATTTCCGTCCTGGCATGGCGCGGAAACGACCTCCCCGGTCAACTGCACTCACCAGACGAGGTCGAGCCGTTCCAATCCGTGGAAATGATAGGCATCCCGGTGGCTTGGCGGCCGGGCCAGTTTCAGCCCTGGCAGGCGCTCGAACAGGATCGGCAACGCCACGTTGAGCTCAAGCCGGGCCAGAGGCGCCCCGACACAGAAATGAATGCCGGCGCCGAAGCTCACATGCGGGTTGGGGGTCCGGGCGGGATCGAACCGGTCGGGCTCGGGGAAGCGGGCCGGGTCGCGATTGGCGGCGCCGAGCAGGAGACCAACCGTCTCGCCTTTCTTCAGCTTGAGGCCGTTGAACTCGACATCCTCCAATGCATAGCGGGTGAAAAGATGGAGCGGCGCGTCGAAGCGCAGAAGCTCCTCGACATGCCCCTCGCCAAGGCCTGACCGCGCCTGCCCTTCCTCGATCAGCGCCTTTACCCCATTGCCGATGGCATGGACGCTCGCCTCGTGCCCGGCATTGAGGAGCAGGATGGCGGTGGTGATGAGCTCGTCCTCGCTGAGCGACTTGCCTTCCGCCTCGGCGGCGATGAGCTGGGACAGGAGATCGTCGCCGGGCGACAACCGCCGCGCCTGCACATGGCGGCGCATGAAGCTGCTGAAGGCGAGCGTCGCTTCCACCGCCTTGCGCTCGACCTCCGCATCGCGGCGCGCCTGATACATCGCCACCATGTCATGCGACCAGGAGAGGAGCCGCGGCCCCTCCTCCACCGGCACGCCGAGCAGCTCGGCTATGATGGTGATCGGGATCGGGGTCGCGAAAGCCTCGAGCAGCTCGACCTCGCGCGTTTCCGCGAAGCCGTCGATCAACTCATGGGTGAGTTGCGCGATGCGGGGTTTAAGCCGTTCCACCGTGCGCGACAGGAAAGCCCGGTTGACGAGGCCGCGCAGCCTGGTGTGGACCGGCGGCTCGGTCTCGAGCAGCGAATGCTGCTCGACATCATAGAACGGCTTGAGCCGTTCCGGTATTTCGGACCAGCCCAGCTCGTCCCGCGTCATCACATGCAGGATCTGCCGGCCGAAGCGCCGGTCGCGCAGCAACGCCGACACGTCCTCATGGCGCGAAAAGCACCAATAGCCGTACTCCTCCCATTTGAAGACCGGAACGCTCTCGCGCAATTGGCGGTAAATGGGATAGGGATTGCAGAAGAACGCGCGATCGCGCGGATCGAGGCTCAGGCTTCGGCTCGTCGTGTCGATTTTCATCAAGTCCATTCTACGTTGCAGGGAGCCTCGAAGGCATATCATGAAAGTCTATATCAGTGTCGATATCGAAGGCGTGGCCGGCATCACCCATTGGGATGAGGCCCAGAAGAACCATGCCGATTACGCCGAATTCCGCGAGCAGATGACGCGCGAGGCGGTGGCCGCCATCGAGGGCGCCGAGGCCGCCGGCGCCACGGAGATCTGGGTCAAGGACGCTCATGATTCAGGCCGCAATCTCATCACCTCAATGCTGCCCGGCACTATCCGGCTGATCCGCTCCTGGGCCGGCCACCCGCTCTGTATGGTGCAGGAGCTCGACAAGAGCTTCGCTGCGGTGATGATGGTGGGCTATCACGCGGCGGCAGGCTCGGAAGCCAACGCGCTCGCCCACACGCTCTCGCTCAAACCGCATTTGATCCGTCTCAATGGCCGAACGGCATCGGAATTCTACATTCATGCTCTGGCCGGCAGCCTGCTCGGGGTGCCGACCGTCTTCGTCACCGGCGATGAAGGCCTGATGGCGGAGGTCAAATCGACCAATGCCGCGATCGGCCGCTGCGCCGTCAAGCGTGGCGTCGGCCAGTCGACCATCAGCCTGACGCCTAAGGCCGCCATCGCCGCCATCCGCGCCGGGGCCGAAACGGCCCTCAAGGGCAGGCTTGCCGACGCCCTTATTCCGCTGCCGGAGGATTTCGTGCTCGAAGTCACCTATGCCAACCCGGTCTTAGCCTACCGGATGCAGTGGTACCCGGGCGCCAGCCACAGCGGCGACCGCACCATCCGTTTCGCCACCAAGGACTATTTCGACGTCTTGCGGATGTTGAATTTCGTCACATGAGGATGCGCCTGCTGCATAGATAGCAAGGGTGACAGGGGGGCGGATCGCGGTTATTGTCCGCCCCATCCTCGAAAGCCCTCCATGACCACCAGTCCCAGCCGCGCCGGCGCCGAATTCATCGCGCTCATGGCGCTCACTTTCTCGCTGATCGCGATGTCGATCGACTCGATGCTGCCGGCGCTCGGCGACATCGCGCGCGATCTTGGCGCCGGCAATCCGAATGACCGGCAATTCGTGCTCACTGCCTTTTTCGCCGGGCTGACACTGGGCCAGTTCATCTATGGCCCGATTTCCGACAGCACCGGCCGCAAGCCTGCAATGTATGCGGGCTTCGGCTGCTTCATTGTGGGCGGGCTCATCTGCGCCCTCACCACCGACTTCAGCGTGATGATCATGGGCCGCGTGCTGCAGGGTTTCGGCGCCGCGGGCCCCCGCATCGTCGGCACCGCCATGGTGCGCGATCTCTATGCCGGCCGCGCCATGGCGCAGGTGATGTCCTTCGTGATGGCGGTCTTCATCATGGTGCCGATCCTGGCACCTTCTATCGGCCAGCTCATCCTGCTCGTCGCCGACTGGCGCGGCATCTTCTTCGGTCTCGTGCTCGTCGGCGCCATCAATTTCTTCTGGCTCGCCATGCGCCGCGCCGAAACGCTCGAGCCGACGGCGCGCGCGCCGCTGTCGCTCGGGCATATCTTGCGCTCGGCCAGGGAGGCGCTCGGCAACCGCATCACGCTCGGCTACACGATCGCCACCGGCTTCATCTTCGGCGCCTTCATCTCCTATCTCGGCATGTCGCAGCAGATCTTCCAGGACCAGTATGCCGCCGGCAAGCTCTTCGCCGTCTATTTCGGCGTGCTCGCCGCCGGCATCGGCTGCGCGTCCATCACCAATGCGACGTTGGTCACCCGTTTCGGCATGCGGACGCTGTCGAAGCTGGCGCTGCGCGCCGCCTGCCTGTGGTCGCTCGGCTTCCTGGTGATCGCCTTCCTGCTCGGCGGCCACCCGCCGCTGTGGTTCTTCCTCGTCTTCATGGTCGTCCTGTTCTTCTGCAACGGGCTCCTTTTCGGCAACTACAACGCGCTTGCCATGGAACCGATGGGCCACATCGCCGGCGTCGCCGCCGCTGTCATCGGCGCCGGATCGAGCCTCATCGCCGTTGTCGCCGGCACATTGATCGGGAGGCTCTATGACGGCACCGTGATCCCGCTGGTCGCCGGCTTCACCGCCATGGAGATCGCGGCTTTCCTCGTTACCGAATGGGCCGAGCGCGGCCGGTCCAAGCGCGTGATCACGCCGAGCTGAATGCCCCCATGACGCAACCGGCCTCAGCCCGCTCGAGCGTGGAATTCATCACGCTGATGGCGCTCACCTTCTCTTTGATCGCCATGTCGATCGACGGCATGCTGCCGGCGCTCGGCGACATCGCCCATGAGCTCGGCGCCGCCGATCCCAATGACCGTCAGTTGGTGCTCACCGCCTTCTTCGGAGGCCTCACCGTCGGGCAGTTCATCTACGGCCCGATCTCCGACAGCACCGGACGCAAGCCCGCAATGTATGCCGGCATCGGCTGCTTCATCGCCGGCGGGCTTATCTGCGCCTTCACCACCGATTTCACCTTGATGCTGCTCGGCCGCGTCCTGCAGGGCTTCGGCGCCGCGGGCCCCCGCATTGTCGGCATGGCGATGGTGCGTGATCTCTTTGTCGGCCGCTCCATGGCGCGCATCATGTCCTTCGTCATGACGGTGCTGATCCTGGTGCCGGTCCTGGCGCCATCGATCGGCCAGCTCATTCTCCTCGTCGCCGACTGGCGCATGATCTTCCTGGCGCTGGCGATCGTCGGAATGCTCGATTTCCTCTGGCTCGCCACCCGCCAGCCCGAGACACTGGCGAAGACCGAGCGGGTCCCCTTGTCGATCGGCCGCATCCTGCGCTCCGCCTGGGAAGCGCTCTCGCATCGCCGCACACTCGGCTACACGCTGGCCACCGGCTTCATCTTCGGCGCCGTCATTTCCTATCTCGGCACCTCGCAGCAGATTTTCCAGGAGCAATATGGCACCGGTCAGTTGTTCGGCGTCTATTTCGGCCTTCTCGCCGCCGGCATCGGTGTCGCCTCCTTCGCCAATGCCCGCCTGGTGATGCGCTTCGGCATGCGCAACCTGTCGAAATGGGCCCTGCGCACCTCCTGCCTGTCGTCGCTCGCCTTCCTGCCCTTCGCCCTTCTGCTCGACGGGCACCCGCCCTTCTGGGCCTTTATGGCTTATATGACCGTTCTGTTCTTCTGCAACGGCCTGCAATTCAGCAATTACAGCGCGCTCGCCATGGAGCCGATGGGACACATCGCCGGCGTCGCCGCCGCGGTCATCGGGTCGGTATCGAATCTCATCGCCGTCGCGACCGGCAGTCCGATCGGCCGGCTCTATGACGGCACGGTCATCCCGCTCGTCGCCGGCTTCGCTGGTCTCGGTGTCGCCGCCTGGCTCGCCGTCGAATGGGCGGAGCGCGACCGCCGGCCGGTCTGACGTCAGCCCCGCATCCGTTCGCCTTTGGGATCGAAGAGCGGCTCGCGCTGCGGCCTCGCCTTGTAGCGCTTGCCGATGATCTCGATCTCGAAGCCTTCGTCTTCGTGAGCAATCTCCTTCGGCACATAGCCGAGTGCCACCGACTTACCGGCATAATGGGCATAGCCGCCGGACGTGATCCAGCCGATCACCTTGCCTCTGTGCCAGACCGGCTCGTCGCCGATGACATCGACATCCTTGGTCTCGACGGTGAAGGTGAGAAGCCTGAGCTTGCCGCCCGTCTCCTTCTCCTTGAGCGCGCCGTCGCGGCCGATGAAGTCGTTCTTCTTGAAGGAGACGAAGCGGCCGAGGCCGGCTTCGAGCGGCCCGTAGATCGGGCGATATTCACGCGCCCAGGTGCCCCAGGACTTCTCGAGCCTGAGCGACATCAGAGCCCGGCCGCCGAAATGAGCGAGGCCCAGCTCGCGGCCCGCTTCGACGATCATGTCATGCGCGGCCAAGAGATAGTCCGAGCGTACCCAGATTTCGTAACCGAGATCGCCGGTGAACGAGACGCGTCCCACCTTGGCCGGCACGATACCGAGATCCATCTCGCGGAAGTCCATGAAGGGAAAGGCTTCGTTGGAGACATCGGCGTCGGTGAGTTTGGCGAGGAGATCGCGGGCACGCGGCCCTGCGATTGACAACCCCGCAAGCTCGACGGTCAAGGGGCGCACCGCGACGCTGCCGTCCTTCGGCAAATGCCCCTCGAACCAGCGCATATGATAGTTCTCCGCCGGACCCGAACCGAAGATGTAGAAACGCTCGTCATCCGCCTTAGCGACGGTGAAGTCGCCGATCAGCTTGCCGGCCTCGTTGAGCATCGGCGTCAGCGCCAGATGGCCTTTGGCCGGGATGCGATTGGCCAGGAGATGCGACAGCCAGGTTTCAGCCCCCTGCCCGGTGATCTCATATTTGGCATAGCCGGTGATCTCGATCACACCGACCCGCTCACGCACCGCGCGGCATTCATCGCCGACGATCGGAAACGCGTTGGAGCGGCGGAAGGTGATCTTCTCCGTGGGCTTCTTGCCCTTGGGCGCGAACCACAACGCCTGTTCGAGACCATAGCCGACGCCGAAGAAAGCGCCCATCGCCTTGAACCGCTCATAGAGCGGGCTGGTGCGCAGCGGGCGCGCCGCCGGCAATTCTTCATTCGGGAAGGTGATGCGGAAACGGCGTCCGTAATTCTCGATCACCTTTTTCGAGGTGTAGGACATGTTGGCCCAGGAGCCGTAACGCGCCACGTCCATCGCCCAGATGTCGAAGCCCGGATCGCCATCGACGATCCAGTTCGACAAAGCGAGGCCGACGCCGCCGCCCTGGCTGAAACCCGCCATCACACCGCAGGCCACCCAATAGTTGTGCAGGCCCCGGATTGGCCCGACCAGCGGATTGCCGTCGGGCGCAAAGGTGAAGGGGCCGTGGATGACATTCTTGATGCCGGCCTTGGCGAGGGCCGGATGATGCTGGAAGGCGCGTTCGAGATTGTCGGAGATATGCTCGAGATCGGGCGGCAGCAGCTCGGTCGAAAAATCCCACGGCGCCACCTTCGGCGACCATGGCCGGCCATTGGGCTCGTACGTGCCGACCAGGGCGCCGGTACGCTCCTGGCGCATATAGAGCTCGCCGTCGAAATCGATGCAGTGGAGCATCTCGTGGCCAGTCTCCTTGTTGAAGGCGACGACCTCCGGGATCTCCTCGGTGATGAGATATTGATGCGCCATGGCGAGGATCGGCAGTTCGAGGCCGACGAAGCGACCGACCTCGCGCGCCCACAGGCCACCGGCATTGACCACATGCTCGGCATGGATCGTGCCGCCTTCGGTCACTACATCCCAGGTCCCGTCCGGGCGCTGCACGGTGTCGGTGACCCTGTTCTTGCGGATGACTTCGGCGCCCTGCATACGCGCCGCCTTGGCGTAGGCATGTGTCGTGCCGGAGGGATCGAGATGGCCTTCGAGCGGATGGAACATGGCGCCGATGAACTGCTTCTCATCGAGCAGCGGCCAGTATTTCTTTGCTTCCTTGACCGGAATGAGCTCGGTCGGCACGCCCAGATAGCGATTGCGCGCATGCGCCATCTTCAGCCAGTCCCAACGGTCGTGGTTGGACACCAGCATGACGCCGCCGGTCAGGTGGATGCCGGTCGCCTGGCCCGAGATCTGCTCGATCTCCTTATAGAGATTGATCGTATATTCCTGCAGCTTTGCGACATTGGGATCGCCATTGAGGGTGTGGAATCCGCCGGCCGCATGCCAGGTCGAACCCGAGGTCAGCTCATCGCGTTCGATGAGCACGACGTCCTTCCAGCCGCGTTTGGTGAGATGGTAGAGCACCGACGCCCCGACGACACCGCCGCCGATGACGACAACACGAGCCTGACTGCGCATGGGAATTCCTTGAAAGGAAGGGATGTGGCTCAAGCTTTCTAGCCAATGGCCTGCCTTGTCGCAACGGCGCGCCTGCCATTCGCCGGTGAGAAGTTCTCAACCCCCTCTCGAGCCTGTAGGATAGTATGCACCATGCGTCATCTGCTGGCCTTCCTCCTGCTCGCCATGAGCCAGCCCGTCACGGGCACGGTATCGGCCAAGACTGTCGACCTCGAGCTCGTTCTCGCAGTCGATGCCTCGGGCAGCGTCGATGATCGTGAATACACGTTGCAGCTCGAAGGCATCGCGCAAGGCTTCCGCGACGCCACAGTCCGGCGGGCGATCCGCTCCGGGCCAACGAAAAGCATCGCCGTTAATCTGCTTGTCTGGGCCGAGCCGCAGATCCCCAAGGACATGACCGGCTGGTTCGTCATTACGTCCGATGCGGAGGCCGAACACTTTGCCGCAACGGTCGCGACCTTTCCGCGCCGGCAAAGCGGGTCGACGGCGATCGGTGAAGGCATTGCCGCTGCTTTGCGGGCAATCGACGGCAATGACGTCGAAGCGGCACGTGCCGTCGTCGACGTATCGGGCGACGGCCGCGAGTCGGTGGCGCGCGAATTCACCGTCCTGGTCGGACAGGCTCGCGCCATGGCGCTGAGCCGCGGCATCGTCATCAACGGGCTCGCCATCCAGAATGAGGTGAGCGATCTCGCCGACTATTATCGCCGCAACGTCCAGGCCGGCCCCGACAGCTTCGTGATGACAGCCAAGGATTACGAAGATTTCGCCGAGGCGATGCGCCTCAAACTCTTGCGCGAGATCGAGTATCGTCCGCGCCTCGCTTTCCGTTCCAGATAGGAGAAGACCATGAAACATCGCAAGCTCGGCAGCGAGCTCACCGTCTCCGCCATTGGCCTCGGCTGCATGGGCATGAGCTACGCCTATGGCGGGCAGGAAGAGGCGAAGTCGATCGAGACCCTGCGGCGCGCCGTCGATCTCGGCGTCACCTTCTTCGATACCGCGGAGGTCTACGGCCCCTTCGAGAACGAGATACTCGTTGGCAAGGCCCTGAAGAATGTGCGCGACAAGGTCGTGATCGCCACGAAATTCGGCTTCACCTTCGGCACGGCGACACCCGGAACCTCGCCAATCAACGGCGTCGACAGCCGGCCCGAACATGTGAAGGAAGTGGCCGATGCCTCGCTCGAGCGGCTTGGCATCGACCATATCGACCTCTTCTACCAGCACCGCGTCGACCCCAAGGTGCCGATCGAGGACACGGTGGGTGCGATGGCTGATCTGGTGCGCCAGGGCAAGGTCAAGGCGATCGGCCTCTCGGAGGCGAGTGCCGCGACGATCCGCCGGGCCCACAAGGTGCATCCGATCGCTGCCGTGCAGAGTGAGTATTCGCTCTGGACCCGTGATCCGGAAGCCGAGGTATTGCCCACCTGCCGCGAGCTCGGCATCGGCTTCGTGCCCTATAGCCCGTTGGGCCGCGGCTTCCTCGCCGGTGCCATCCGCTCGGCCGAAAGCCTGGCCGGCAATGACTGGCGCCGCACCCAGCCACGCTTCCAGGCGGAAAACATCAAGACCAACATGACTTTCGTCGAAACCCTTGAAGGCATCGCCCGCCAGAAGAAGATCACGCCGGCGCAGCTTGTGCTCGCCTGGGTGCTGCATCAAGGCGATTTCATCGTGCCGATCCCGGGTGCTCGCAAGATCAACCATCTCGAGGACAATGCCGGCGCGGTGGATGTCGTGCTGACAGCGCAGGACCTTGCCGCCATCGCTGCCGCCGTGCCGAAGGACTCCATCGCCGGCAAGCGCTACACCGACGAAGGCTTGAAAATGGTCAACGTATAGGCGCGAGCCTATTCCTGCAGCGAGAGGTCGGGGTTCTTCACCCCGGCATCGACCTCGGCCTGGTAGAAGCGCGCGCTGATATCGCGCGCAAAACTGCAAGGAATTTTATGCGAATCCGAAGCTCAGTAGAGCCTGCCGCCATTCGGCACTTTGCGCTCGATCGCCGCGAGCACGACTTCACCGTCATCATCGGGAAAGCCGAGCGTCAGCACTTCCGACATGAACTTGCCGATCTGGCGCGGCGGGAAATTGACGACCGCCGCCACTTGCCGGCCGACCAGCTCCTCAAGCTTGTAATGCTTGGTGATCTGGGCCGAGGATTTCTTGACACCGATCTCGGGACCGAAATCGATCTTGAGCTTGAAGGCGGGTTTGCGCGCTTCCGGATAAGGCTCCGCCTCGATGATCGTTCCGGCTCTGATATCGACTTTGAGGAAATCGTCGAAGGTGATCGGCGCTGATTTGTCAGTCGGCTGTGTCATGGGCCTGTGTCTTGGTTGTCCGCTCTTCCCTGAAGCTGCGGAAGACGCGGGCAAAGCCAGAGCACAGCGCGATCGGTGTTTCAAGCCGTTTCATCACCGCCTCGCCGTCCCGCAATTTGCGGTCGAGCGCCGCCATGGTTCGCGCAAGGCCGGTATCGTCGTCCTTGAGCCAGACCAGCATCGTATCGGCGGCGATCTTGGCGAGGCCCAGCCGCGCCGCATCGCCCCTGAAGCCCGTGAGCCTGATATCGGCCGCCGCCAGCATCCAGCCCTGCGTGACGAGTGAAGACGCGAGCAGCGACAGCCACTCCACCGGGCCGTCGGCCGGCGCCTTTGCGATATTGGCGATCGCTGGCTTATAGGGCGCCAGCAATTCGAAGCGGCGCAGCATGATGTCGAACAAGCGGTCATGCGCATCGCCCTCGACCGGATCACCCGTGAGCGAGGCGAGCAGCTCGCTGTCCATTCGGCGCGCAAAGGCGTCCAATATGTCGGGCTTGCCCGACACCTGCCGGGCGAGATCGGCGAGGCTGATCCCGGCATTCTCGGCGATGGCGGCCAGCGTTATCTCCGGCCAGGGCTTGTCCGCCGCGAGGCGAAAGGCGGCATCGACGATGAGATCGCGCGTCTCGGTGCTCATATGGAGAGTGTAGCTGAGGCCGAGGCCGCCGTCAGCTTGCCAATTCGCGCGAGCGGCGGGTTGCCGCATCGATCGCCTTCTCCATCAGCGGCGCGAGCCCGTCCTCCGCCATCAGCACTTGCAGCGCGGCATAGGTGGTGCCCTTGGGAGAGGTCACATTCTGCCGCAATGTCTCGGCCGGAAGCCCGCTCACTCGCATGAGTTCGCCCGAGCCCGCCACCGTGGCCCGCGCCAGCTGCATGGCGATGTCCACGGGCAGCCCCATGGCGACACCGGCTTTGGCCAGGCACTCGGTAAGATAGAAGACATAAGCGGGACCCGAGCCCGAGACCGCCGTCACCGCATCGATGAGGGACTCGTCCTCGACCGTCACCACCTCGCCGATCGCCGAAAGCAGATTTCGGGCAAGTTCGATCTGGGCTGCGGAGACATGGGCATTGGCCGCCATGGCGGTGATGCCGCGTCCGACCGCCGCCGGGGTGTTGGGAATGGTGCGGATGATTGCCGCATCCGCGCCGAAATGCCGCGCAAAAGAGGCGATCGTCTTGCCGGCCGCCACCGAGACGACCAGGGGCCGCGAAGTCTTGAGGGAAGCGACGCCCGGCAGCACGTCTTCCATCACTTGCGGCTTGACCGCGACGAGCACGACTTCGGCGTCCTTGATGGTCGCGACGGCAGGGTTGTGCCGGATATGATGCTGCTGCAGGAGCGCCAGGATTTCGGGGGGCGGCGAAGGGTCGAGCGCCACCACCTGCTCGGGCCTGACGCCGCTCTTGAGCCAGCCTTCCAGCATGGCGCCGCCCATCTTGCCGCAGCCGACCAGCACCAGGGTACCGGAAAGGGAAATGCTCATGCCTCACCCATTGTATCGAGCAGACTCGACTCCAGCGCCTCCTCGGCGCTCTTGCCGGCCCAGACGACGAACTGCAGTGAGGGGAAATAGCGCTCGCAGGTCTCGATCGAGACACGGATCAGCGCCTCGCACTGGGCGTCGGTGACGCGTGCGCCGCCCGCCAGCATGAGGCTGTTGCGCAACAGCACCGTACCGTCCTGGCGCCAGATGTCGAAATGTCCGAAATAGAGCTGCTCATTGACCAGGTTGAGCAGCCGGCCGATTTCCTCGCGCCGCGCCGGCGGCACTTTGAAGTCGTAGCTGCAGGCGATGTGGAGGCTCTCGAAATCCTCGCGCCAATGGATCGAAATGCTCATGTCGCCCCAGGTGGCGGCGACGATCATATTCACTTCGTCTTCCGCCGAGCGGTCGATGAACCATTCATGGCCATGCGCTATATGCTCGACGCGATCGAGCGGGTTGGACGTTTCTCTCAAGAGCGA
Source organism: Taklimakanibacter albus (assembly GCF_016595235.1). Lineage (GTDB taxonomy): Bacteria > Pseudomonadota > Alphaproteobacteria > Rhizobiales > Aestuariivirgaceae > Taklimakanibacter > Taklimakanibacter albus. The sequence goes on from NZ_JAENHL010000007.1 coordinate 512,772, forward strand.
TTGCAGGCTCGCCATTCAATTGTTCCCAGTGACGAATCAATTCGTCAATCCCGGGGAGACCGTGCCCAAGCCTTTGAGTCGCATCAAGACAGCATTAACCATGGAGGTGATTCCTCCACAGCGGATTTTACAGACAGGCGGGCTATTTAGTGAGTCGCGGCCGGGCCTTCGCCGGGCTTTTCGCTCGTGGGGGCCGCCGGCGGGACAATGCCGAGCCGGGCTTCGAGCACCGCGATGCGCTCATGCAGGCGGTCATTCTCCTCGCGTGCCTTCTGCGCCATCTCGCGCACGACCTCGAAATCCTCGCGCTTCACGACGCCGACGTCATTGAGCACGCGTTCGACCTGCGCCTTCACCAGCGTGTCGATCTCGCGCCTGACGCCTTGTGCGGCGCCGGCCGCATTGGTCGCAAGCTTGGCGAGTTCATCAAAAAACCGGGACGATGTCGTGGTCATGGGGCACGCTCCTATTGCCCTTTCAATTAAGTGTGAGCGGGCCGCAATTCAAGGGTGCCTTGACCAATCAGGGCCGTGCGCCCAGTTTGCCCCGCCATGATCGAATTCCCCAATATCGACCCTATCGCCTTCTCCATTGGCCCCTTTGCGGTGCGCTGGTACGCGCTGGCCTATATTGCCGGCCTCCTCTTCGCCATCTGGTACGCCAAGCGCCTGGTCGCGACCCCGTCTCTGTGGGGCGACCGCAAGCCGACCGCTACGCCGGCGCAGGTCGATGACCTCTTCATCTGGATCGCCCTCGGCGTCATCCTGGGTGGGCGGCTGGGCTATGTGCTGTTCTATAATCCGCTCCATTTTCTCGCCAATCCGCTCGACATCTTCCGCATGTGGGAAGGCGGCATGTCCTTCCATGGCGGCTTCCTCGGTGTCGTCGTGGCGTTGCTTGTCTATGGCAGACGGCATGGCATGACGCTCGACCGCCTGCTCGATCTCGGCGCCGCCGCGACGCCCGTCGGCCTGGGCCTCGGCCGCCTCGCCAATTTCATCAATGGCGAGCTTTATGGCCGGGCGGGCGATGTGCCCTGGGCGATGATCTTCCCCAACGACCCGCAGCAGATCCCACGCCATCCGAGCCAGCTTTACGAGGGCCTCCTCGAGGGCCTCGTGCTGTTCGTCATCATCCGTATCGCCACGCATCGATTCCAGGCCCTTAGCCATCCCGGCCGCGCCTCCGGCCTCTTCGCGCTTGGCTACGGCCTGTCGCGCATCATCGTGGAGTTCTTCCGTGAGCCCGACGCGCAGCTCGGCTATTTCTTCGGTTTCATTACCATGGGCATGATCCTGTCGCTGCCGCTGGTCGCCATCGGCATCTGGCTGCTGATGCGCTCGCGCCGCACATGATGAAGCCGACGCCGCTCGAACAGATCATCGTCGCGATGATCCGCGAGGACGGACCAATACCGCTTGATCGCTATATGGCGCTCTGCCTCGGTCATCCGGTTCACGGCTATTACATGTCGCGCGATCCCTTCGGACCTGAGGGCGACTTCATCACCGCGCCCGAGATCTCACAGATTTTCGGCGAGCTCATCGGCATCTGGTGTGCGGCGGCGTTCCAGGCTCTGGGCGCGCCGGACGAGTTCCATCTGATCGAACTTGGTCCTGGCCGCGGCACACTGATGAGCGACATGCTGCGCGCCAGCCGCGTGATGCCCGGTTTCCGCGACGGTGTCCGCATCCATCTCGTCGAAACCAGCCCGGCCTTGCGCAAGCTGCAGGCCGCAAGGCTCGGACAGACCATCACTTGGCATGACAGCCTCGCTACTCTCCCTGACGGGCCTTCGATCGTTATTGCCAATGAGTTCTTCGACGCGCTCCCCATCCGCCAGTTCGAATCCCGCAATGGCCAATGGATGGAGCGCCGCATCGGCCTCGGCGCCGATGATCGGCTGGTGATCGGCCTTTCGGCGCAGCATCTCGATCGGCCTCCTGGCACCGACGGCGACATTCTGGAATCCGCTCCTTTGCGCGACGACATCGCACGCGAGCTGGGCAGCCGCCTCGCTGCTAGCCCGGGAGTCGCCCTCGTCATCGATTATGGCCATGCCGCCTCCGCTCTCGGCGACACGCTGCAAGCGGTCCGCCGTCACAAATTCTGCAGCATTCTCGACCGCCCGGGTGAGGCGGATCTGACTTCCCATGTCGACTTCGAAAGCCTGGGGAATGCCCTCAGGCAAGGCGGCGCCCTGCCCCATGGCCCCATCACCCAGCGGCAGTTCCTGCTGAGCATGGGGCTGGAAGCGCGCGCCGCCCTGCTCACCCAGAAGGCCAAGCTCCCAGAACGCAACGTTATCGGACGCGCCGTCGAACGGCTTGCCGGGGAGAATCAAATGGGTAACTTGTTCAAGGTCTTGGCGGCCACTTCGCCCGGGCTCCCCACGCCTTATCCCTTTGGATCGCCATGATCGAAGCTTCCGACCTCAAATCATCTACAGCACTGCGCCACGGTTTCTTCACCCGCGAGGGCGGCCATTCGGACGGCCTCTTCGCCTCGCTGAACTGCGGTTTCGGCTCGGGCGACGACAAGCCGACGGTCGCGAAGAACCGAGCCACCGCCGGTGAGGCGCTCGGCGTTCCCGGCAGCCACCTCCTCACCGTATGGCAATGGCACAGTCCCGATGTGATCGTTGCCGATACGACCTGGGATCCGCTCGCCCCACCCAAAGGCGATGCCATCGTCACGGCAAAGCCTGGCCTCGCCATCGCGGTGCTCACCGCCGATTGCGCTCCTCTCCTCTTCGCCGACATGGAGGCCGGCGTCATCGGCGCCGCCCATGCCGGCTGGAAGGGCGCGCTTGCCGGCGTGAGCGACGCCACTGTCGCCGCAATGGAGAAGCTCGGCGCCAGGCGCGAGCGCATCAATGCGGTCATCGGTCCGACGATTTCGCAACCGGCTTACGAAGTCGGCCCGGAATTTCCGGCCCCGTTCCTCGCCCAGGACACGGGCAACGCGGATTTCTTCATTCCCTCGAAGCAGGCGCGCCATCATATGTTCGACCTGCCGGGCTATCTCGCCCGCCGCATGACGGGCTCAGGTGTCGGCAAGGTCGTCAATCTCAACCTCTGCACCTATTCAGACGAGAATCGCTTCTACAGCTTCCGGCGCGCCACGCATCGCCGTGAAAAGGATTACGGCCGGCAGATTTCGGCCATCGTGCTCAACGCGGAATAGCAACATGGCTCTTCATTTCGAGAAGAAAGAATACAAGGCGCGTATCGCCAAGGCGCGGCGTGCGCTGGAGGCCGAAGGCCTCGACGGCCTGCTGATGTTCCAGCAGGAGAGCATGTATTATCTCACCGGCTACGACACATTCGGCTTCTGCTTCTTCCAATGTCTTTATCTCGGCGCGGATGGAAAACTGGCGCTGCTCACCCGTACCCCTGATTTGCGTCAGGCGCAGCACACCTCGATCATCGAAGACATCCGCATCTGGACGGACCAGGCCGGCGCCAGGCCGGCGGCGCAGTTGCGCGACATGCTCAAGAGCCTCGGCGCCAAGGGCAAGCGGCTCGGCATCGAGACCAATTCCTATGGCCTCACGCATTTCAATGGCAAGGCCGTCGAAGCGGCGCTCAAAGGTTTCTGCACGCTTACCGAAGCGACCAATCTCGTCGACCGCATCCGCCTGGTGAAATCGGAAGCCGAGCTGCGCTATGTGCGCAAGGCCGGCAAGCTTGGTGATCTGGCGCTCGAGGCCGGCGTCGCGGAGACGCGTGCCGGTGCGGATGAAGGCCGCATTCTCGCCGCCCAGCAGGCGGCGGTCTTCGCCGGCGGTGGCGATTATCCCGCTAATGAATTCATCATCGGATCAGGCCATGACGCGTTGCTCAGCCGCTACAAAGCCGGCCGCCGCAAATTGGCGAAGCGCGATCAGCTCACCCTCGAATTCGCCGGTGTCTACCGACATTATCACGCGGCCCTGATGCGCACCGTCATCATCGGCAAGCCGAGCAAGACGCATGAGAAGATGGACGAGGCATGCCGCGCGGCGCTCGCCGCTTGCGAGAAGGCGCTGCGCCCCGGCAATGAAGCCGGCGATGTCTTCGACGCACATGCACGGGTGATGGACGAGCACGGCATGAAGGCGCACCGCTACAATGCCTGCGGCTATGCTCTGGGCGCCAAATTCACCCCGAGCTGGATGGATTATCCGATGTTCTTCACCGGCAATCAGACGAAGCTCGCGCCCAACCAGGTCTTCTTTTTGCACATGATTCTGATGGACAGCGACAGCGGCCATGCTTTTAGCCTGGGCAGGACTTATATCATCGGGCATGCTAGGCTTGAGCCCTTGTCCAAATATCCATTGGGGATGATCCTGCGCTGATCCCATGGGCGATGATCGCACCATAAGCTTGCGCCCCTGGCGACAGGGGTTTTTCTGGGCGCTGCTGGCGTTCTGCCTCGTGGCCCTGGCCGGCTGTGGCGGCGGCGGCTCGCAGCCTTTCGCAAAATCGGGAGGTACGCCAGGCCCGAGCGGCAAAACCGTTCCACCGATCGCGCTGGTCGAGGTTACCGGCCTCCCCGCGACGAAGTTGCCGCAATTGAAGGACGCGCTCGCCATTTCGGCCGGCAAGCGCGACATGGCCATAATCGATGGCCGCCTCGATGCCAGCACCTTATCGCTCAGGGGCAATTTCCACATCATCCCGGACACGGCGGCGGTACGGCTCGGTTACAATTGGACTCTGACCGACCCCAATGGCGTCGTCCTGCACACGATTTCAGCCGAGGAAGTGGCCCCGGGCCTGCCGGGTGGTGATCCCTGGGCGCAGGTTACCCCGGCCGTGCTTCAGCGCGTCGCCGCCTATACGGCGGAAAGCCTGTCGAGCCGCCTGTCGCAGCTCGGCTATGCGACCGAAGTGGGCGGCCTGCCGCCACCGCTCGAGACCTATGCCCGAGCCGGCCCGGATGCCGACAAGGACATTGACTACGAGACCCTCAACGGGCCGATGCAGCCGCCGCCCCAGCCCCCAGTCGCGGTGGCCGAGGCGACGCCGGTACCCGCTCCCGACGGTGCGGCCCCCCCGCCTTTGTCCGAAAAGGAATTGGCCTTGGCCGAGACCCAGGAGGCTGAGCCGACGGAGGATCAGGTGGTGGCCGCCTCGGCGAAGCCGATCAAGACCGATGTTACGACCCGTAAAGAGATCACCGCCGTCGCCGTCATTCCCGTCAAGGGAGCCCCCGGCAGCGGCAATTCCGATCTGACTGCGGCCATGCGCCAGACCTTGCAGGATGCCGGCTGGCCGGTGTTGTCCAAGCCGCGCGACGACGCCCTGACCATTGCCGGCAATGTCGAGCTCGGCCCGACGGAGGGGCCGAACCAGAAAGTGGCGCTGGCCTGGGAGGTCAAGACGCATGACGGTAAGACGCTGGGCACCATAAGGCAGGCGAATAACGTTCCGTCGGGTTCTCTCGAGGCGGGCTTTGGCAACAATGCCCTTTTTGCCGCCCAGGCGGCGGCACGCGGAATCTCCGACCTGGTGACCAAATACCGCTGACCGGGCGGGAATCATGCGGGATTTCAAGCCCTTCTAGGCTCCTGTGGACTGTTAAGGAAAATACACGCGCGGCCCTTTGCGCGAGCGCCGCCCTGTTGATATAGAGCCCGCACAGCACTTCCCGCCAACGAGGGCCGGCCCTTCATGAAGATCATCAGCGGAAACAGCAATCGGCCGCTCGCCGAAGCCATTTCCTCTTACCTCAATCTGCCGCAGGCGAAGGCGGTGGTGAAGCGTTTCGCCGACATGGAGATCTTCGTCGAGATCCAGGAGAATGTGCGCGGCCAGGATGTGTTCGTCGTCCAGTCGACATCCTTCCCGGCCAACGACCATCTGATGGAGCTGCTCATCATCATCGATGCGCTGCGCCGTTCTTCCGCGCACCGCATCACGGCCGTGATCCCCTATTTCGGCTATGCCCGCCAGGATCGGAAATCCAGCCCGCGCACGCCGATCTCGGCCAAACTCGTCGCCAATCTCATCACCCATGCCGGCGCCGACCGCGTCCTGACCCTTGATCTCCATGCCGGCCAGATCCAGGGCTTCTTCGACATCCCGACCGATAATCTTTTCGCCGGCCCGGTTCTGGTGCGCGACATCAAGGATCACTACGACCTGCGCAACACGGTGGTGGTATCGCCCGACGTCGGCGGCGTGGTGCGCGCCCGCGCACTCGCCAAGCGGATCGGCACGCCGCTCGCCATCGTCGACAAACGCCGCGACCGTCCGGGTGAATCCGAGGTCATGAACATCATCGGCGACGTCAAAGGCCATTCCTGCATTCTGATCGACGACATCGTCGATTCGGGTGGCACGTTGTGCAACGCCGCCGATGCGCTTTTGGCGCAGGGTGCGAAAGATGTCGCCGCCTACATCACCCATGGCGTCCTGTCGGGCGGTGCCGTTGCGCGCGTCACCTCGTCCAAGCTCAAATCGCTGGTCATCACCGATTCGATCCAGCCGACCGAGGCCGTGAAGGTCGCCCGCAATATCCGCGTCATCTCGATCGCGCCGTTGATCGGCGAGGCGATCGGGCGCACCTCGCGTGAAGAGTCGGTGTCGAGCCTCTTCGACTGAGCACGATGACCATCGATATCGCCGCCGCGGATTTCCTGCGCGCGCATCAGCTTCTCGGCCAGCATCTGCGTCCCTCGCCCGTGATCGAGCTCGACCGCGTGTCGTCGATCTCCGGTCACTCAATCCTCGTCAAGGCGGAAGCGCTGCAGCCGACCGGGTCGTTCAAGATCCGCGGTGCGCTCCACGTGCTGGGCGCGCTTTCGGAAGATGAGCGGCGGCTTGGCGTCATCGCCTATTCGACCGGCAATCACGCCCAGGCCGTCGCCATGGCGGCGCGCCGCTTCGGCACCCGGGCGGTGATCGTCATGTCGCCCGATGCGCCCGAACCCAAGATCGCCGCGACGCGCGGCTTCGGCGCCGAGATCGTGATGGCGGAGCCCACTTCGGCGGCGCGGCGCGCGCTCGCCGAGCAGATCGCGCAGGAACGAGGGCTCAGGCTTGTGCCGCCTTATGACGATGCGCAAGTGATCACCGGCCAGGGCACGATCGCCGTCGAATTGATCCAGCAGCTTGCCAACATGGCGGCGGTTTTCGTCCCGATTGGCGGCGGCGGGCTGATTTCCGGTGTCGCCGCGGCCCTGAAGCAGCTCAAACCCGGAATCCGCGTCATCGGCGTCGAGCCGGAGCTCGAAAATGACGCACAGCAATCCTTTGCAGCGGGCCGGCGGATCGCCCTCCCCGGCCCCAGCGCCAGCAGTGCCGACGCCATCAAGGTCCAGATGGTGGGCGACCTTACCTTTCCGCTGATCCAGCGCCATGTCGACTCTGTCGTAAGCGTCAATGAAGCCCAGATCGCCGAAGCCATGCGCCTCGCCTTGGCCCATGGCCGCCTCTGGCTTGAGCCGGCGGGCGCGGTTGCGCTGGCAGCCGCCCTGACATTTGACGAGCCGACGGGCGGCAAGGCGCCCTTAGTCGCCATCGGCAGCGGCGGCAATGTCGATCCGGACCGGGCCTATCGGCTGGCCGTCGCCAGTCGCGATTAAGGATACTAATCCCATTAGCGCCCTGGGTTGCGTCCTGCGGGGTAAGTCTGTATATCCGCCCGCGCGCGGACGCCGGTCACCCCTGGAGGAAGGTTCGCGCAATCCATATCCAATCGGAGAGTAGAATGTCCAAGATCATTAAGCTTCAGGCCACGGCGCGTGGCGGGGCCGGCAAGGGGGCCGCCCGAGCAGTGCGCCGCGAAGGTCGTGTCCCCGGCGTCGTTTATGGCGACAAGAAGGAGCCCCAGAATATCTCCTTCGCCTATAACGAGCTCCAGCCTCATGTGAATACCGGCCGCTTCATGTCGACCCTCGTCGACCTCGAAGTCGATGGAACCGTGGTGCGCGCCATTCCGCGCGACATCCAGTTCGAGCCGGTGCGCGATTTCATCAGCCATGTGGACTTCCTGCGTCTCGGCAAGGGCGCCCGCATCCATGTCGAAATCCCGGTTCACTTCAAGAACCACCTCGACTCGCCCGGCATCAAGAAGGGCGGCGTGCTGAACATCGTCCGCCACGAGATCGATCTCTACTGCCCGGCCGACTTCATTCCGGACGAGATCCTGATCGACCTCACCGGTCTCGAGATCGGCCAGTCGATCCACATCTCGGCGGTGAAGCTGCCCGAGAACGTGACTCCGGCCATCCGCGAGCGTGACTTCACGATCGCGACGATCGCCGCTCCGGCCGGCCTCAAGGAAGAGGAAGCCGCCGCTGCCGAAGCACCGGCCGCGGAAGTTCCGGCGACCGCCCAGAAGGCGCCTCCCGCCGCTCCGGGTGCCGCTCCCGCCGCTGGCAAGGACGCCAAGGCTGGCGCCGCTCCGGCCGGCAAGGCCGCGGCAGCCGCTCCGGCCGCCAAGGCCGGCGACAAGAAGAAGTAACCCTTCTCTCCCCGCGTCGAACGTCGCGGGGAGTTTCAGGAGGGCGCGATGCTTCTTCTCGTGGGCCTCGGCAATCCCGGGTCGAAATATGCCGGCAACCGGCACAACATAGGTTTCATGGCGGTGGACTCGATAGTCCGCCGCCATGGTTTCGGCCCATGGCGCAAGCGCTTCCAGGGCGAAACCGCCGAAGGCACGCTCGCCGGTGAACGCATCCTTGCCCTCAAGCCTCTCACTTACATGAATGAATCTGGCCGCGCCGTCGGCGAGGCGATGCGCTTTTACAATCTGGTACCCGCCGATGTCGTGGTCTTGCATGACGAGATCGACCTGCCTCCCGCCAAGGTCCGGGTGAAGACGGGTGGCGGCAGCGCCGGCAATAACGGCATCCGCTCGATAGACGCGCATATCGGCAATGACTATCACCGCGTGCGTTTGGGCGTCGGCAAGCTCGACGTCAAAGGCATGGCGCATGTTCATGTGCTGGGCGATTTCAGCAAGGCCGACAAGCAGTGGCTCGATCCCTTGATCGACACGCTTGCCGACAATGCCGACCTGCTCGCCAAGCGTGATTTTGCGACTTTTCAGAACAGGGTGCATCTGGCACTCACGCCCGAGCCGGAGAAACCGAAGCCGGGCAAGAAGGAGACGGAATAATGGGTTTCAAATGCGGCATTGTCGGTCTGCCGAATGTCGGCAAGTCGACCTTGTTCAATGCCCTCACCCAGACGGCGGCGGCGCAGGCGGCGAATTATCCCTTCTGCACCATCGAGCCCAATGTCGGTGATGTCGGCGTCCCCGATCCGCGCCTCGATCGTCTGGCGGCAATCGCCAAGAGCGGTCAGATCATTCCGACGCGGCTGACCTTCGTCGACATCGCCGGCCTGGTGCGCGGCGCTTCCAAGGGTGAAGGGCTCGGCAATCAGTTCCTCGCCAATATCCGCGAGGTCGATGCCATCGCCCATGTGGTGCGCTGCTTCGAGGATGGCGACGTCACCCATGTCGAAGGCGGCGTCGATCCGATCCGGGACATCGAGACGATCGAGACCGAACTGATGCTGGCCGATCTCGACAGCCTCGAGAAACGCGCCGTCAATCTCGAGAAGAAGCTACGCGGCGCCGACAAGGAAGCCAAGGAACAATACGACCTCGTCAAGCGCGCCCTCGTGCTGCTGCAGGAAGGCAAGCCCGCCCGCCTCGTCGAGCGCAAGCCCGAGGAAGAAAAGACTTTCCAGATGCTGGGCCTCCTGAGCTCGAAGCCGGTGCTCTATGTCTGCAATGTCGAAGAGGCTTCCGCCGACAAGGGCAATGATTTTTCGGCCAAAGTCATGATACGCGCCAAGGAGGAAGGCGCCGAAGCCGTCGTCGTGTCGGCCAAGATCGAAAGCGAGATCGCGGTTCTGCCTCTGGCCGAGCAGAAGGACTATCTCGACACGATCGGCCTCGCCGAGCCCGGCCTCAACCGCGTGATCCGCGCCGGCTATGAGCTTCTCCATCTCGTGACCTATTTCACCGTCGGCCCCAAGGAGGCGCGCGCCTGGACCATCACCAAGGGCACCCGCGCGCCGCAGGCCGCCGGCGTCATTCACACCGACTTCGAGAAGGGTTTCATCCGCTCGGAAACCATCGCCTATGACGATTATGTCGGCCTCAATGGCGAGGCCGGCGCCCGTGATGCCGGCAAGCTCCGTCTCGAGGGCAAGGAATATATCGTGCAGGACGGCGACGTTCTGCATTTCCGCTTCGCGAACTGAGGCGGAAGCAATGTCCGATCTTCTCCACTTTGAGGACTTCACCGTCGGAGAGAGTTGGGATCTCGGCACCTATGATGTGAAGGCCGACGAGGTCAAATCCTTCGCCCGTGAATTCGACCCGCAATTCTTCCATCTCGACGAGGAGCGGGCCAAATCCTCCGTCCTCGGAGGGCTTTCGGCCTCAGGCTGGCACAGCTGCGGCATGCTCATGCGCATGATGGTCGACGGGTATCTCGCCCGCACCGCCGGCATGGGTTCGCCCGGTCTCGACGAGATCAAATGGCTAAAGCCCGTTTATGCGGGCGAGACCTTGCGCGGACGGATGACCGTGCTGGCCAAGCGCCAGTCCAAGAGCCGTCCGGAAATGGGGCTCGTCACCATGCGCTGGGAAGCGCTTTCAACGCAAGGCGAGGCGAAGGTCGACATGACCGGCGTCAATCTGATCAAGGTGCGCGCGCCATGATGGGGCTTTATTACGAAGAATCGGAGATCGGCCAGAAATGGCGTCTCGGCTCCTATCATTTTACCCGCGAGGCGGTCTTACGCTTCGCCCGCGCCTATGATCCGCAGGTCTTTCACATCGACGACGACGCGGCCGCGGAGAGTCATTTCGGCCGTCTGGCCGCGTCCGGCTGGCACACCGCCTCCGGCTGGATGCGCTGCTATGTCGAGGCCGACGATACCGCCCGCAAAGCGCGGATCGCCCAGGGCGACGTGCTGCCCGAGCACGGCCCCTCGCCCGGCGTCACCAACCTCAAATGGATCAAGCCGGTCTATCCGGGCGACACGGTCACCTATTGGATGGAGATCACCGCCAAGCGTGAGATGGCGTCGCGGCCGCGCTGGGGCCTCGCCACCAAACACAGCGAAGGCTTCAACCAGAATGGCGAGCTGGTTTTCGCTTTCGACGGCAAGGTGATGGTCCAGCGCAAGAGCGCTCTATCTCTTTGATTTTGCGCATCGGCTAATCCGAGAACCGCACACACTTCTCGGGCCGATGCGCTGATCACACTGGGATCTTCACGACAGCTCTAAGGCCTCCGAGCGGACTGTCTTCGAGCGTGATGTCGCCACCATGCGAGCGGGCGATGTCGCGGGCGATCGAGAGACCGAGGCCGGTTCCCGGCTCGTCCTGATTGCGCGCCTCATCGAGCCGGAAGAACGGCCGGAACACGTCCTCGCGCATATTGGCCGGGATGCCTGGCCCGTTGTCATCGACGGTGATGTAGAGCCGGCTGCCCTTCACCCTGGCCTTGACGGCAATCTCCTGGCCGAAGCGCGCCGCATTGGCGATCAGGTTGAGCACAAGGCGGCGAAACGCATTGGGCTTGACCTTGGCGACGAGATCGGGCGACACGTCGACCTTCACCTGCGAATGCGGCCGGGCGCCGCTTTTCACAGCGCCGGCGACCATCTGCGCAATATCGCTGGGCTCGGCCTTCTCGCCGCCGGCGCCGCGGGCGAAGTTCATATAGGCTTCGAGCATCGTCTGCATTTCCTCGACATCGCCCTTGAGCGCCTTCACCTTGGCATCGTCGCCGAGAAAGGCGAGCTCGAGCTTGAAGCGCGTCAGGATGGTGCGCAGATCGTGGCTCACCCCCGCCAGCATCGCCGTGCGCTGCTCGACATGGCGCTCGATACGATCCTTCATATTGAGGAAGGCTTGCGCCGCCTGACGCACTTCAGTGGCGCCGCGCGGCACGAAATGGCTGACATCGTGGCCGAGGCCGAAGCTCCGCGCCGCATGGGCGAGCTCGAGGATGGGCTTGATCTGCTTGCGCATGAAGACGATGGCGATGGCGAGCAGGACGAGCGAGGACACCAGCATCCACATCAGCAGTGAGTTGGTGTTGGCCGCGAAGGCCCGCTCGTCATTGGGCAGGAACCGGAAGACGGTTCCCTTCTCGGGCTCGACGCGGATTTCGACGTAGCCCGGATAGCTGGTGCTGTCGATCCAGGCCGGCAGGCCCTCATGATCGAGATAGCGGCTGAGGCGCGTGTCGACGATCGACAGCCAGGGCGCCGGCTTCGGTGGCGGCAGTGATGCGTTGTTCTCGATCTCGAGCCTCAGGCGCAGGCGCTTGTTCACCATCTCGGTGAAGCCGGCGACCGCCGCGGGCGTTTTCTCCGTCTTGCCATAGAGCTCGATGACCAGCGAGATATCGCGCGCCAGTGAACGGGCGAGCACCCTCGTCACATTGTCCCAATGGCGGTCGAGGATGATACCCACCATGATGCTCTGCAAGAGGACGATCGGCGCCACGACGATGATGAGCGAGCGCTGATAGAGCCCGGCCGGAAGATAGCGCTCGAGAAACCGGTTGAAACGCCAGTAGAGCGTCGGTCGCTCGATCTTGGGGTCGGTCTCGGTGACGGCACTCATGCATTTATCCTGCTAATCGATATGCAGAGTATAGCCCGCCCCGCGCACGGTTTGCAGATAAACTGGATTGGACGGATCTTCCTCGATCTTCTGGCGCAGGCGGTTGATCTGGACATCGACGGTGCGTGCATTGTCCTCCGCCCCATCGGGCGAGAGATCCCCGCGGGTGATCGGCTGACCGGCATTCTGCACGAACAGCCGCAGCAATTCACGCTCACGCGTCGTGAGCTTGACGAGTTCACCATTGCGCCGGAGCTCGCCGCGCGTCAGGTTGAATTGGCAGGCGCCGAAGCGGACATCGACCCGCTGGTCGGACGGCGGCGCGGAACGGCGCAGCAGATTCTGCACCCTGAGCAAGAGCTCGCGCGGCTCGAACGGCTTCGGCAGGTAATCGTCGCTGCCCGCCATCAGGCCATTGATGCGATCCTCGATCTCGGACAGCGCCGAAAGCATGAGGATTGGAATGCGCTCCTTGGCGCCGCGCAACGATTGCGCCAGCGCTGTGCCGCTTTCGCCCGGCATCATCACATCGAGGATGAGAAGGTCGAATGCAAGGCCGCGCATCTTCTCGCGCGCCACCGCCGCCGTCGGCGCCACGCTGACGCGAAAGCCATTCTCCGCCAGATAGGACTGCAGCAGCTCGCGGATACGGCGATCGTCGTCGATCACCAGGATATGCGGCTTCTCCTCACTCATTCCGGCTTGGCCTGTGTCGTGCGGCTGGTGAGCCATTCGCTCACCGAGCGGCGGTTCTCAGGGTTGATCAGGTGATAGAGCACCTTGCGATAATTGGGTTCGGCTTCTTCCCCCGCCTCGCTGAGCGCGCGGATGATCCGCTCGGCCTGCGGCGCCATCAGCTTGAGGCGCAAGGCCTCACCTTCCTGGGTGAGGAACAGAAGCCGCTGCCGCCGGTCGGTGTCGCCCGGCCGCTGAAAGACGAGATCCTTCTCGATGAGATCGCGCAGCACCCGGCCGAGGCTCTGCTTGGTGATGCCCAGGATGCCCAAGAGCTGCGCCACCGTCATGCCAGGGTTGCGGCCGACAAAATGCACGACGCGATGATGCGCCCGCCCGAATCCCCATTCCTCCAGTATCGCATCGGGATCGCTGGTGAAATCGCGATAGGCAAAGAACAGGAGCTCGATCAGGCTGACGATTTCCTCGTCGCCCACATCGTGCTCAGAAATTATGTCAGCCATATTGACGTATTTTCCGAAGTTTGTTACAAGACATCACAATCGCAAGAAACCTTGTTGCGTCATCAGGGCCGAATATTCGGACAGCCGTGATGACATATAGGCCGAACCGAGGCTGCGTGCAAAAATGCCGAGCAGCCGGATAGATGGGAGTAGCTGCCATGTCGATCGTTCCTTTTGACCAGCGTGAAGGCGTCATCTGGATGAATGGCGAATTCGTGCCGTGGAAGGACGCCAAGGTCCATGTACTCACCCATGGCCTGCATTATGGCAGCGGCGTCTTCGAGGGCGAGCGCGCTTATGGCGGCGAGATTTTCAAGCTCACCGAGCATACGCAGCGCCTCTTCGACTCCGCCGAGATGCTCGACATGAAGATCCCCTTCACCGTCGCCGAGATCGACGCCGCCTGCCGCGAGACGCTGAAGCGTCAAGGCTTCGCCGACGCCTATGTCCGCCCCATCGTCTGGCGCGGCTCGGAAATGATGGGCGTCGCCGCCCAGAACACCAAGATCAATGTCGCCATCGCCATCTGGCAGTGGCCGTCCTATTTCGATCCGACGCAGCTCGAAAAGGGCATCCGTCTCGACATCGCGGAATTCCGCCGTCCCGACCCGATGACCGCGCCGTCCAAGGCCAAGGCCGTCGGCCTCTATATGATCTGCACCATCTCCAAGCATAAGGCCGAGCGCAAAGGTTATGCCGATGCGATGATGCTCGACTGGCGTGGCCAGGTCGCCGAATGCACCGGCGCCAATATCTTCTTCGTGAAGAATGGTGAGATCCACACGCCGACGCCGGACTGCTTCCTCGATGGCATCACGCGGCGCACCGTCATCGGCCTCGCTCAGAAGCGTCAGCTCAAGGTGATCGAGCGCGCCATCATGCCGGAGGAGCTTGCGGGCTTCGAGCAGTGTTTCATCGTCGGCACCGCCGCCGAAGTGACCCCGGTCGGCGAGATCGGCCCCTACAAGTTCAGCGTCGGCGACCTGACCCGGACGCTGCGCGTCGACTATCTCAACGAAGTGCAGCCGAAGAAGAAGGCGGCCTGAGGGTTTTCATCAAGTAACGAATTCGCGCGGAAGCACCTTCCGCGCGCTTTTTGTTTTCGCAAAACCCGCCATGCCTTGGTGGTAGCGACTGACCGCTTCGATACGAGGATCGCGAGGCCTATCCTCCGGTCACCGGTGGGAAGAAGGCGATCTCGCGGGCGCCCGTGATCGGTGCGTCGAGGGGCGCATGCGCCTGGTCGATGGCGGCGCGGATGATGCGCGGGTCGGCGAAAGCCGAGGCATAGGCCTCGTCGCGGCCTTTCAAAAAATCGATCAGCATGCTGACGGTCGTGATTTCGGCCGGGAGAGCGATCTCCTCTTCCCCCTTGCCGATGATCTGACGCATGCGAGCGAAATAGAGGAGTTTTGTCACTTGTCGTCCATCACATGGCCGATGCCGGCGCGGAAGTAGTCGTAGCCTGTATAGAGGGTGAGCGCCGCGGCGATCCACAGGCAGAACAGGCCGAACTCGCTGACATAAGGCACGATCTTGTCACCGGCAGGCCCGGCGATGAGGAAGCCGATGGAGATCAATTGCACCGTGGTCTTCCATTTGGCAACCTTGGTGACCGGCACGGAGACGCGCAGCTCGGCCAGGAATTCACGCAGGCCCGACACCAGCACCTCGCGGGTGAGGATGATGATGGCGGCCCAGATATGGGCGTCATCGATGGTCCGGTCGGTGGTGAGCACCAGGAGCACCACCGCCACCAGCACCTTGTCGGCGATCGGGTCGAGCATGCGCCCAAGCGCCGATTGCTGGCCCCAACGCCTCGCCAGATATCCATCGAAGAAATCCGTAATGGCGGCGGCGATGAAGAGAGCGAGCGCCGTCCAGCGCGCCGCATCGCCGCCCCAAAGGACGAGGCCCGCGACCACCGGCACGGCGATGAGCCGGCCATAGGTGAGCAAATTGGGCAGGCTCAGCGCATGGCGCTGGCTTTCTTTCTGGGCCAATTTGGTCACCGCGTCGCTCATGAAGCGCCCTCGTGGAAGTGGTCATAGATAGCCTGGGCCAGAGCGTAATTCACCCCTTCAACCTTTGCCAAATCGGCAAGGCTGGCCCGCGCCACCGCTTTGGCCGATCCAAATGCCTGTAATAAGGCTTTTTTGCGAGTCGGGCCAATGCCGGCGATCTCGTCGAGCGGGTTGAGCGAGATCGCCTTGGCGCGCTTGGCCCGGTGGCTGCCGATGGCGAAGCGGTGCGCCTCGTCCCGGAGCCGCTGAATATAGTAAAGAACCGGATCGCGCGCCTCGATCATGAAGGACGGCTTGTCCGGCACATAGAAGTGCTCCCGGCCGGCATCACGGTCGGGTCCTTTGGCGACGCCGGCGATGCAGAGATCGGCAATGCCGAGATCGGCCAGCACGGTGCGCGCCGCGCTAAGCTGGCCCTGCCCGCCGTCAATGAGCACCAGATCCGGCCAGGCCTGCGGCTGGTCCGGGCCGGCCTCACTGGCGGGCTCGCGTTCACCATGTTCCTTGAGGAGCCGCGAGAAGCGCCGCGTCAGCACCTCGCGCATCATGCCGAAATCGTCTCCG
Organism: Taklimakanibacter albus; assembly: GCF_016595235.1. Classification (GTDB taxonomy): domain Bacteria; phylum Pseudomonadota; class Alphaproteobacteria; order Rhizobiales; family Aestuariivirgaceae; genus Taklimakanibacter; species Taklimakanibacter albus. Next base: position 529,153 of record NZ_JAENHL010000007.1, read on the forward strand.
GGGGTAAGGTCCTCGGCCCGGATATTGAACTTGCGGTATTGCGATTTGAGGAAGCCTTCGGCGCCGGCCACGATCATGCCGCCCACCGCTTGCGCGCCCTGGATATGGGAGTTGTCATAGACCTCGATGCGCCGCGGCGGCTCGGCGAGGCCAAAAACACGCGCCACCCCGGCGAGGAGCTTCGCTTGCGAGGAGGACTCGGCAAGCTTGCGGCCCATGGCCTCACGCGCATTGGTGACGGCGTGCTCGACCAGCGCCCGCTTCTCGCCCCGCTGCGGCACCGCGATCTCGACCTTGCGCCCGGCATGGGTGGCGAGCGCCTCTTCGAGAAGCGCCGTCTCCTCGATCTCGTGCGACAGCAGGATCAAGGGTGGAATGGGCTTGTCGTCATAGAACTGCGCCAGGAACGAGCCCAGCACCTCGGCCACCGGCAGCGACTTGTCGGCGCGCGGGAAATACGGCCGGTTGCCCCAGTTCTGGCCGGCGCGGAAGAAGAACACCTGGATGCAGGTCTGCCCGCCTTCCTGCGCGAGACCGAAGACATCGGCCTCCTCCACCCCTTGCGGGTTGATGCCCTGCTCGGAGGTGACGAAGCTCATCGCCTGGATGCGATCGCGATAACGCGCCGCGCTTTCGAAATCGAGCCGCTCGGAGGCCTCTTCCATCAGCTTGGCGAGCTCGGCTTTCACCGTCTTGCTCTTGCCGTTGAGAAAGGCTTCCGCTTCCTTGACCAGCTCATTATAGGGGCCAGGCTCGATCACGCCTGTGCACGGCGCCGAGCATCGCTTGATCTGATAGAGAAGGCAGGGCCGCGTGCGGTTCTCATAGACGCTGTCGGTGCAGGAGCGCAGAAGAAAGGCCTTCTGCAGGGCATTGATGGTGCGGTTGACCGCCCCCGCCGAGGCGAAGGGGCCGAAATAATTGCCTTTATGCGAGCGGGCGCCGCGGTGTTTGACGATCTGGGCGACCTCGTGATCCTTGCGGATGAGGATATAGGGAAAGGACTTGTCGTCGCGCAGCGAGACATTGAAGCGCGGCCTGAGCTTCTTGATCAGATTGGCTTCAAGGAGCAGCGCTTCCGCTTCGGTCTCCGTCGTTACGAATTCCATCGTCGCGGTCAGCGAGATCATCGCCGCGATGCGGTTGCTATGCCCGCCAAGCCGGACATAGTTCGAAACGCGGTTCTTCAGGCTGCGCGCCTTGCCGACATAGAGGACGTCACCCTTGACGTCGAACATCCGGTAGACGCCGGGCCGGTTGGGCAACGTCTTCAGATGGGCGCGGATCACATGCGGGCCGGGGCCCTCTTTGACGCCCTCCTCACCTTCTTCCGCAATAATGTCTTCCGGTTCGTCCATGGGCCCCAATATCGTGATTCTGCGAGGTTTTCGCAAATAGCACGATGGCCTGCCGGGAAATGGCAGGACGGAGCGCGTGATCAGGAAAAGTGGATGCCGGTTTTCCGTCCGATCACGCGCAAACAGAGATGACGACGCAGCGTCAGGCGGCGGCTTGGCCGACCCTCACCTCATAGACATGGTCGACAAGGCCCCAGTTCTTCGCCTCCTCGGCCGTCAGGAAGAAATCGCGGTCGAGGGTACGCTCGACCTCCTCCAGGCTGCGTTTACAGTGCTTGGCATAGAGGCCGATCATCCGCTTCTTCATCTTGACGATGTCCTCGGCGTGGCGCTCGATGTCCGAGGCTTGGCCCTGGAAGCCGCCTGAGGGCTGGTGCAGCAGGATGCGGGCATTGGGCAGCGAGATGCGCTTGCCCGGCGCGCCCGCCATCAGCAGGAACGACGCCATCGAGGCGGCGAAGCCCATGCACACCGTGGAGACCGGGCATTTGATATATTGCATCGTGTCATAGATCGCGAAACCGCTCGTCACCACGCCACCCGGCGAATTGATATACATGGCGATTTCCTTGCCCGGCGCCTCGGCTTCGAGGAACAGCAATTGCGCGCAGATGATCGCCGACATGTTGTCGTCGATCTGGCCGTTGAGGAAGATGATGCGTTCACGCAGCAGCCTGGAGAAGATGTCGAACGAGCGCTCGCCACGGCTCGACTGCTCGACGACGACGGGGACGAAGTTGCTCATGCCGCCCTCATCATCAGCATGGCGCCGTTGTCATTGGCGGCCTGGAGGGCGACGGTCGCAAAGCCCGCATGGACGATGCGCAAGTGCGTGCCGCCCGCGTCGGTCGGCGAAAGCTCGAAAGTGACGACGGTGTCGAGGCCCTGGCCGAAGCCGTCGCGTTCATCGTCCCGGCTCCTCCAGGAACAGCGCAAGAACCGCTCGGGCTCGGCCTCCAGGACGCGGCAATCGACGTCATCGGGCACCAGCCACTGGGCAACGAGATCCGGCTCGGTCAGCGCCCGCCATACTTTCTGGGGCCTTTCTTCGAGATCATATTCGCTGACGATCACATCATCCGACTTGGTTTGGCTGGTCATGGATCCATTCCCTTGAGGACATCTTTCAGTTTCTCGATCCGCTCGGGCCAGAAGGCCCGGTAACGCTTGACCCAGCTCAGTAGCGGCGCGATGCCCTTGGGATCGGCGCGGTAATAGGCGAAGCGGCCTTCTCGGCGCTCGGCTACGAGCCCCGCCCCTTTGAGCGCCGCCAGGTGCTGCGAGATGGCGGGCTGCGACACCGCGAAATGGCTCTTGAGCTCCCCGACACTCATTTCCCGCGCCGCCACCCTTTCAAGGACGGCGCGCCGTGTCGGATCCGCCAGAGCGCGGAAGACCTCAGATTCGATCATGCTCAACATATAAGTACACACTTATGCAAAAGGCAAGCCTCATCACAATCGCGGGAGCCGGAGCCTTCGGCATTGTTCCTGAGACTTCACCCCTTAAGCTTGGCGTGACGGCCCTAGGAGGAGCATATGCGCGCAAAACTGGTCACCTCCCTCGTCTTCCTGATCGGCGCCACCGCCGCCGCCTCGGCACATCATGGTTGGGGCAGCTACGACTCGGCCAAGAAGTTCACCATCGAAGCGCCGGTCGAAATGATCGCCTGGCAGAACCCGCATGCCCATGTGATGCTCAAATACCAGGACGCGACCTGGGAGATCACCTTGGCGCCGATCTCACGCATGCAGAACCGTGGCCTGAGCGAGGAGATGCTGAAGGCCGGCACGGTCATCACCGCCGAAGGTTATCCCTCGACCAGGCGCGAGCATGAGATGCGGGCAGAGCGCATCACCGTCGGCGGCAAGGTCTTTGAGATGCGCTGACCGCAAATGTGGGAGAGTTTCCTCCAGGGCCTTGAATTCTCGAGCCTCGGTTTTGCCGCGCGGGGATCGGTCTGGCTCTATCCGCTCGCCAATCTCTGCCACGTGGTCGGCGCCAGCTTGCTGGTGGGCGCGATCCTGGTTTTCGACATCCTGCTGCTGCGCAACCGCTTCGACCTCGCGGCCACGATCTCGCCCGTGGCCCTCGGCGTCGCGGCGACTGGCCTCGTCCTGCTCCTGGTCACCGGGCCGGTCATGTTCAGCGCCGAAGCGACGGCCTTCGGGCGCAACCCGATCTTCCTCGCCAAGATGGCTTTCATCACAGCGGGTTTCGCCAATCTCGCCTTCTATCATTGGGCCAGACGAAGAGCGGTTCTCACGCCGGCGATCCCCGCCAATGCCCGCTTTCATGCCGCCTTTTCCGCCGGCATCTGGATCCTGGCCGTCATCGCCGGCCGCTCGATCGCCTATGTCTGAGAATTTGAATCTATTTCTGAGCTTGCGCCGCTAAGCAGTTGAAGCGACTCAGGAAAGCCGCGCTCCGGCAGAATCGAAGAAATGCAGATGATCGGGCTCGATCACGACCGGAATCCGTTCTCCGGGCTTGAGACTGGTCTTGCCCTGAATCTTGAGGATGAGGAGATCGCCGCCCACCGGCGACTGCGCATAGACCAGCGTCTCACCGCCCAGCCTTTCGACCAGCGCGACTTCCGAAACGAAGGTCGCTTCGCTTTCACTCCGCGCGATGGCGAGATGCTCGGGCCGGATTCCGAGAGTGACCTTGTCGCCCGGACGCGCGCCGACCCCGGCCACTGCGAGATGCACCTGGCCGATGGCGAGCCCCTGCTCCGACACCGCCGCCTCGAGCAGATTGATCTTCGGTGACCCGATGAAGCCGGCGACGAATATATTCGCCGGGTGGTCATAGAGCTCCATCGGCGAGCCGACTTGTTCGACCCGGCCGCGATTGAGCACGATGATGCGGTCGGCGAGCGTCATGGCCTCGATCTGGTCGTGGGTGACATAGACCATGCTGCGCCCCGTCACCTGATGCAGCCGGGCGATCTCGAGCCGCGTCTGGATGCGCAGGGCCGCGTCGAGATTGGAAAGCGGCTCGTCGAACATATAGACGTCCGGATCGCGTAGCATCGCGCGCCCGATGGCGACGCGCTGGCGCTGGCCGCCCGACAGCTGTGCTGGCCGGCGGTCGAGCAGACCGTCGAGCTGCAGGGTCTTTGCCACGTCGGTGATCTTGGCGCTCCGCGCCGCCGCCGGCACCCCGCGGATCTTGAGGCCGAAGCCCATATTCTGGGCGACCGTCATATGCGGGAACAGCGCATAGGTCTGGAACACCATCGCGACATTACGTTCAGGCGGCGGCAGCTCATTGGCCCGGCGCCCGGCGAGCCGGATCTCACCTCCCGATACGATTTCGAGCCCCGCAACCATGCGCAGAAGCGTGGACTTGCCGCAGCCTGAGGGGCCAACGAAGACACAAAGCTCGCCACTCTCGATGCTGAGCGTTACGTCATGAAGAACCGGAGTGTCACCATAGTTCTTGTAGACCCGGTCGAATTCAATCTTCGCCATCAGGCTCCCCGAGGCGCCGCGCCATGAACAGCGTGTCGTCCGGCAGGTCCGGCGAGGAAAGCACGTCGAAGCCGAGGCCCCGATAGAAATCCTGCGCGCCCTTGTTCTTGGGACTCACCTGCAGATGAAGACCGGGCGAGCCAAGCTCGGTCAGCCGCTCCATCATCGTCTGCATCAGATGCCGCCCGACACCCTGCCCGCGCGCTTCGCTCAGAAGATCGATATGGGCGTGCGAGGGATAGGGTCCGAGAGCGGCGGGAATCCTGAGAAAGGGATGATGAACCGCATGGCGCACCCAGTCGCTTCCGTGCCATCCGGCGGGGTCGCCGACCGGGTCATGATGGGTCTTCTTCAGGCGCGGCAGCCAGTCGCGCTCGAGCCGGCCATTGAATTTCGCCGTATCCAGGACGCCCAAGAGATAACCGATAGGTCCTTCCGAGCTGTCGAGCGCATAAGCGAGTTCCGGCTCGAGCATCACATAAGGCCCGACATAAAATTCGCCCAGGAGATCGGGATCGTCCTGGATGGCGCTCGCATCCTGGCCGGAATCCCCGGTCTTCAGACAGACCCGGTAAAGCGCTGGCAGATCCTCAGGCGTGGCATGACGCAGAAGATAGGAGTCAAGGGGCATGGCTGTAATGTCCTCTCTCATCGCGCGGGAAAAGATGCTGGAGCGCCACGGCGAAACCCTGCCGATAGGTATTGGGCAAATGGTCCTGATGCGGGAAGCGGGCGCCGGGCTGAGGTCCGGTCGCCAGCCAGTCGAGATAGTGAATGGTGGTCAGGAGCTCCTCGCGGCACTCCCAAAGATAGGGCTGGAATGTGTAGAAGAGATCACGATTGCTGATCTCGGTGAGGTCGTCAAAGAGTTTCGAGACACGCTTGAGGAAATGCCGGATGCGCTCGATACCTCCGGCTTGCCCGGCCGCCTTGGGTTCGGCCAGGAGCCGTCGCGTCTCGGCGACGACTGCCGCTGATTGCGGTCCGAGACGGAAAGGCTGGTAAAGGAGATCCGCCAATAGTTCCACCTGCTCGAGCTCGAGCTGCCGATTGCTTGAAGCATAGACGAAGCGCTGCCGCCAGTCGCGGCAAGAGGCGTTGAGGGCTTGCCCCTCCTCATAACCTGGATCGGCCAGGAACCGTCCGAGCGTGTGAACCGCGGAAAAATTGGCCTCGAACTCGTTATTGGGATTGGTGATGAAGCCCGCGATCTCCGGCACGATATCGGTCTTGCGCCCGCCCAAGGGCCCAGCATAGACGCGCCGGATGTCATAATCGTTGGCGTGGAAATTCTCCCAGATCACCGGCTTGCGCCGGATCACCCGGGCGAGATCGCGCAGCGACTGCGCGGAGATCTCCTCGGAGACGATCTCAGGCCCTGTCCAGAATATCTCGATGTCCGGTACCAATTTTTCGCCGATCTCCGCCAGATAGGCTGACGTCTTGACATCGCCTCCGGCCATGCGTCCGCAATACTCGGTCGGGCAGAAGAACAGCCGGCGGTCGGAACCCAGCTCCTTCACGAAGCCCTGAACCTCGTTGACCACATGCGCCTGCGCTTCCGCGAAAGTGGCGAAAATCTTGCGATCCTCGGGCCCGAGAACGCTCGGCACATCGTCGAAGAGCAAGGCGAAGGACCGCATGCCGAGATCGTCGAGCTGCTGCAGCTTGCGTTTCAGTGTGGTGACTTCGCCCGGGTCGCAATGACGGATATCGAGACAGGGCGAGATGGCGCCCATCAGCATGACGTTTTTCGATTTTGCTTCCTTGGCCAGATTGGCGATGCTGCGGCTTTCCCAGCAATCATAGAGCTCACGCCAACGCGCCCTGATCTTGATGTCGTCCTTTGGAGCATAGGCGAAGAGCTTCATATCCGCCGCCTTGATCCAGTCCAGCATCTCGATGCGCTGCGCCGCCGACCACGGTCTGCCGTAGAAACCTTCGATGACTCCGCTGTAGAACATTCGCACTCCCGCTATTCGGCGACCGCGGCGGTGAGGCCGCGCATGACATGGCGCTGACAGATGAAATAGAAGATCATGATCGGTATGGTGGTGATGGTCAGCGCCGCGAAGATGAGGCTGTAATCGGTGCTGTGATACCCCGAGAAGCGCACGATGCCGGCCGGCAGCGTACGTTTGGCGTCGTCGCTGATGAAGAGCAGCGCGAACAGAAGCTCGTTCCAGATATTGATGGCATTGAGGATGGCGACGGTGATCATCGCCGGTTTCACCAGAGGCATCACCACATGCCAGAAGATCTGGAAGCGGTTCGCCCCCTCGAGCAATGCGGCCTCCTCCATCTCACGCTTGAGCGAACGGAAATAGCCGCCGAGCAGATAGGTGGTGAGCGCGATCGTCCAGGCACCGTTGGTCAGGATAAGCGCCCACAAAGTGTTGATGAGACCGAGCGCGCTCAATTGCGTGAAGAGTGCGATGGCGACGGCGGGCGGCGGCAGCAGAAGCCCGACAAGGAACAGGCGCGCCAGGGCCCGGCGCCCCGGAAAGTCGAGCCGGGTGAAGGCATAGGCCGCCATGCTGGCGAAAAAGACCGACATCGCCACGCCGAGCCCGGTGACGATGATGGTGTTGAGGAACAGCGCGCCGAGGCCGCCTTCGATCCAGGCCTTGGTGAAATTCTCGAAACGCCATTCCGCCGGCAGGCCGAAGGGCGAGCGGAAGATCTCGCGGTTCGACTTGAAGGCGGAATAGACCATCCAGATCGCCGGGAAGCACATGACCGTGACGATGACGCTGCCGGCTCCGAATTGCAGCCATTCACCGGGGGTTCTGGGCCTCGCGTCAGTATTCGACGACATGGCTTCGCTCGGCATAACGCAGATAAATAAGAGAGATGAGGCAGACGACGCCGGTGAGGATCACGGTGAGCGCGATGCCGTAGCCGAGCTGATCGTTGTCGAAGGCCTGCTTCATGATCCAGGTCGCCGGCACCTCGGTCGAATTATAGGGCTGGCCGTTGGTCATGGTGAAAAACAGGTCGAAGCCGGCAAAACCGCCGGTGACGGCAAGCAGCACGGCCACCAGGATATTCTGCTTGAGCAGCGGCAGCGTGATGTTGCAGAAGCTCCAGACGGGGCCCGCCCCTTCGAGCCTGGCCGCCTCATAGAGATGGCGGGGAATGCGGCGCAAGGCGGCGAAGAACAGGATCATATAGAGCCCGGCGAATTTCCACCCCGACACCAGCATGACGCAGAGGAGCGCGGTCGTGGGCTGCGACAGCCAGGGCTGCGCCCAGTCGGTCAGGCCAATGGCTTTCAACGACGCGTTGATGATGCCGGTACGATAATCGAAGACGAAGGTCCACAGCACGCCCGCCGCCGACATCGACAGCACCACGGGTGAGAAGAACAGCGCCCGGAGCAGCGCGAAGCCGGGCCGGTCGCTGTTGAGCAGCACCGCCATGAAGAGGCCGAAGCTCACCTCGAACACCAGCGTGCCCAGAATGTAGAGCGTCACATGCAGATAGGACGCGAGATGGATCTTGTCGGCGAAAGCGCGCTCGAAATTGGCGAAGCCGATCCAGCGCGCCTGGGAGATGCCATCCCAGTCGGTCATCGAATAATAGACGGAGGAAGCGAGCGGCCAGAGCACGAAGGCGGCATAAAGGACAAGCGCCGGCGCGACGAAGATCAACCCCGTCGCACCGGCCCTTATCGCTCCTGTCGCACCTGTAGAACTCGAAATTTTTACGGCGCCGCCCGTCATTGTCACTTGCGCATGGTCTTGACGCGGTCGTCGAGCCAGACAAGCGCGTCCTTGGGCGATTTCTCGCCGCCCGCCACATAGGCGGCGGCCTGGTAATAGGCTTCCGCCACTTCGACCGGATAGGTCGTGTCGGGCGGCGGCACCAGCGAACCGGCGCTGTTGAGGAGATCGGCCATCGCCTTGGTCTTGGGATCGAGCTTGGCCTTCTCCATCGCGCCCTTGACCGGGCTGAAGCTGCCGGCTTCGGCCCATTTGACCTGGTTTTCAGGCGAGGTGAAGAAGCGCAGGAAGGTGATCGCCTGTTGCGGATTCTGGCTCTTCGGGCTCACCGCGAAACCGGTGAGCGTGCCGATGACGCTGTCTTTCAGCGGATGCGCCGGGTCGATGAGCGGCGTGTTGAATTCGTCATAGTCGAAATCCTTCTCGGCGAGCTCGGTCGCCGAGGAGACGAGCCAGGAGCCGATCGGATGCATGGCGGCGGCGCCCTGGAAGAAGGTGCTCATCGCCGGGTCGGCGCCGAGGCCGGCAATGTCCTTGTTGAAACCACCGGCCTGGCGGATCTCGTCGACGAGGTTCAGCGCCTTTTCGAAGTCCGGCGTATTGAAGGGCTTTTCGAGCCGGAAGGCCGCTTCATAATCGGCGGGCGGCACGACACGCGAGGCGATATGCGAGGCCCAATTGCCGAGCGGCCAGAGTTCCTGGTTGCCGATGACGAAGGGCGTCTCGCCCTTGCCGGCGAGCTTCTTGGTGAGATCGATGAGCTCGGCCCAATTGGCGGGCGGCGCGATCCCCGCTTCCTTGAAGATCTGCTTGTTGTACCAGATGACATTGGTCACATCGAGCGTGATGGGCACGAGATATGGCTTGCCGTCATTGAGCACGCCCATCTGTTGCGAGAAGGCCGGCGCGATGAAGCTGTCCTTCCAGCCTTCCGCACCAAGCGCCTCCGAGAGATCCATGGCGAAGCCCTCGCGCGCATCGCGCTGGGTGGGAGCACCCGCCCATTGGAAATAAATCTCGGGCGGCGAAGAGCTTTTCAGCTGCGTGATGAGGCCGGTATCGGAATAGAGGTCGTCATCATAGACGATCTGTTTGATCTTGATGTCGGGATGAGCGGCTTCGAAAGCGGCGACGATGGCATCGAAGGCCTCTTTCTGGGCGCCGCCCGTCATGGAATGAGTGATGCGCACTTCCGCGGGAGCAGCCAGAGCCGGCAGGGATGCGCTTCCCCAGGCCGCCGCGCCCAAAGCCAGAAGAGAAAAGGCCCGGCGCGTCAAAGCGGGTGTCCTGGGCAGCATCACATCCTCCATATTGGTATGTTTTTGGCATGGTATCGGAATGTTGGATGATCGTCCAGTGGCCCATAACCGTGTTACAAAATATATTCTGCGAGAATTTTTTCTGGACTTAAAATGTTGATTTCAATAACATATGATACTTACACTAGGTCATTTTCATGAATTGAGCCTTGCATACCGGAATGCGATCCAAAATCATACCAGTGTTGCCAGAGTCTGCAGACCAGAATAAGGTGCCGCCCGAATCTCAGCCTTGGAACTCATGACTGAAACGCAGGAAATCCGCCGCCGCATGGATCGATTGACGGGCCCTTTGGGAATCCGTCTGGTGATGGCAATGGCCTCGGCGATCGACGACCGTACTTTGGGACCGGGCCAGCCATTGCCGGCCGAGCGCGACTTCGCCGCAGGCCTTGGCGTCTCACGCTCGACTTTGCGCCAGAGCCTCGAACAGCTTGCCAAGGACGGCTACGTGGCCACCCGGGCCGGCGCCGGCACCTTCATCGCCCAGCGCATCCAGAAACCGATCACCCGGCTTACCGGCTTCACCGACGACATGCTGAGCCGCGGCCTCAAGCCCTCCTCGCATATTGTCGAATGCAAGGTCATGCCGGTGCCGCCGGAGATCTCCTTCCGCACCGGGCTGCCGCTCGGCACTGAAGTCATGATGCTCAGCCGTCTGCGCCAGGCCGACGACGAGGTGATGGGTTATGACCGCTCCATCTTCCCGGTCCAGGCCGTGGGAGCCGATTTCGACGGCACCGGCTCCCTTTACGCCCGCATGGACGCCCAAGGCGGCCGGCCGCGCCGCATTCTGCAGAGCCTCAAGGCGGCCGAAGCACCGGCCGACATCGCCCGCTATCTGGGTGTGAAGCCGGGCGCGGCCGTGCTCGCCATTCACCGCATCGGCTATGGCGTGCAGGGCAATGCCCTCGAAGACGCCATGAGCTGGTACCGCGGCGACCGCTATGAATATATCGCTGAAATAACAGGATGAGTTGATGACGACGCTGATCGATGAATATTGCGACAACATCACCGGGATATTGAAGAGACTGGTGGCCACGCAGCGCAATGTTCTGGCGACGGCGCAGGACTGGATCGCCGACGCGCTGGCGCAAGGCGGCCTCGTCTATGTCACCGGCAGCGGCCACTCCCACATGATCGCCGAGGAAGTCTTCTACCGGGCCGGCGGCGCGGCGGCGGTGCAGGCGATTCTTGATCCCGCCCTCATGCTGCATCAGGGCGCCCAGCGCTCCACCGTCCTCGAGCGTCTCGAAGGCTACGCCGAGATCGTGCTGGAGGACTATCCGATCGGCCCCAAGGATGTGCTCTTCGTCGCCTCCAATTCAGGACGCAACGCCTTTCCGATCGAGGCCGCCTTGTTCGCCCGCGACAGAGGCGCCAAGGTGATCGCCATCACCTCCACCGATCATGCGTCGCGCGTCACGTCGCGCCATCAGAGCGGCAAGATGCTCGCCGACGTCGCCGATCTCGTCATCGACAATCAAGCCCCTTACGGCGATGCCTGCCTCGCTATCCCCGATTCCGACAAACGCATGGGCTCGACATCGACCATTTCCGGCGCCTTCATCGTCAATGCGCTCATGGCCGAGGCGGTCGCGACCTTGAGCCGGCGCGGTATTCCGGTCGATGTCTATCGCAGCGCCAATTCCGCCGGCGAAGCCAAGGAGATGAGCGACATCATCGCCCGCTGGCGCCCGCGCATCCGCGGCCTCTGATCACTTGAGTTGATGCGGCCGCGGCGCTGTCGCCGCGAAGCTGGCGCGTCCCTCGAGTGCACCGACAAGACGCTCCATTTGCGCCCGCCCGCGCCAAGCAATCCGGCCACGCGATTCCGACCACAGGATGAAGGCCGCGAGAGCGATGTCTTGAACGCTCACATGGCCGGACTGGAAGGCACCGTTCCGCATGCGCCTCTCCAGCCAGTCGAGTGTTCGAAGGGCCCGCACCATATTGCGCTCCGCCGGATCGAAGCCGAGCCGGTTGCGATCCACTGGTCCGATTCCCGCCCATTTCGCATAGTGATGGGCGGCGAGCGCATCGCCCATGGCAAGAATGACGGCCAGATCCTGCTCATCCTCGGTCCGATGATCGGGGCGGGCTATTGTGGCCGCGACGCCCTGGGCTGGACCGTTCACGCGCGCCAGGAGAGCGTCGATGGCGATCCTGGTCGGAAAATGCGCGACGCCATCGGCCATCATGACCGGTACTTGGCCGAGCGGATTGATGTCGAGGAAACTGTCCGAAGGTGGGAATTCGGCCAGCTCGATCTCCCGCATCACGACCCCATGCTCGCGCGCCAGGATGCGCACGATCCGGGCGAAGGGCGAACCGTCAATATAATGGAGATCCAGCGACATCGATACCGAGGTTAGTCGCGCAACCTTTCGATTTCAACGCCGACGCTGCGCGCATTGGGAATGACGTCCGGCTTCTCGATGCGTACTCTGGCCGCCATCACGCGTTTATCACGCAGACAGGCGGCGGCGATGAGCTCGGCCAGGGTTTCGGCGAGGCCGACATGGCCTGCCGACACGATCTCCTCGACCTTGCGCACCACGATCTCGTAGCTCACGACATTCTTGATGTCGTCGCTCAAGGGATCATCGCCCTCCTTCACCGAAAGGTCGATATTGACGACGATCATCTGCGGAGTGGTCTTCTCCTCGGGATAGATGCCGAGAAGCGCGTTCACTTTCAGGTCCTTGACGAAGACATGACGCAGACGCGCATGGCCGCTCGCCACGTGGTGGGTGATCTTGACTTCGTTGCTCATCGCCTATTCTTTCACTTCGGTGACATCGCGGGTCTGCCACAGGAGATGCTGGCCGCCATCGAGAACGATCATTTGCCCGGTCATTGCCGGGGCCGATAGTATGTATTTTACCGCAGAGGAGATTTCCTCCGGCGACGTGCCACGCTTCAGAAGCGTCAGCCGCATCTGCCGCGCGAAATCCTCTTCATCCATCCGCACATTGGGCAGCGCCGGCCCCGGCCCGATGGCATTGACCCTGATGCGCGGGGCGAGCGCTTGCGCCAGCGTCCGCGTCACCGTCCACAGCGCCGACTTGCTCGCCGTATAGGAGAAGAATTTCGGCGTCAGCTTCCACACCCGCTGGTCGATGATGTTGATGATATTGCCCGAGCTATCGGCCGGCAGTTGCGCCGCGAAATGCTGCGACAGGAAGACCGGCGCCCTGAGATTGGTGTCGAGATGGGCAGCCCAGCTGTCGAGCGTCACCGAACCCGCCTCATCGGGCTCGAAGCGCGACGCATTGTTGACGAGGCAGGTCAGCGGCCCCAAAGCCGCGACGGCTTCGGCCACCAGCCGTTCCGGTACTTGCGCTTCGGCGAGGTTTCCCTGGACGATCACCGCGCTCCCACCCGCCGCTTCGATTTCGGATTTGAGCGTCCCGGCATCATGTAATGAGGTGTTGCAATGGATGGCAACGGCCCAGCCGTCGCGCGCGAGGTCGAGGGCGATACATCGCCCGATCCGGCGCGCCGCGCCAGTGATCAGGACGGCGCCGCTGTCGCGTCGTACAGTCATTCGAATTCAGAAACCTTCAAGGCTGCTCGAGGAGCGGAGAGCACTCTGTCTGGAGCAGATCGGGATAGATGTCAAAGCCGCGCATAAGGAATTTGACGCGCAGGCCATAGGAGGTGATCTTGCAGCGGCTGACCGCCACCGGCACCGAGGCCGCGACATAGTCCGGAAAGAACAGGCCACGGCCGCTCAGGATCGACCAGGCTTCGTTGAAATTGCTGGCGCGGATGCGGAAGTAGATGCTGTTCTGGTCGGTGCACGGCAACGCGTGGCAGCCTTGCACCGAATGCTCGTTCTCGTGCGGCAGGATTTCCTGCGAGTTGGTCAGATAGACCACCTCATCATGCTTCACGGTGGTGAGATAGAGAACGGCATGAAAGAGAAAGACGATCAGCGGAATGAACAGGTACCAGGCGAAACCCGCCGACACGGCGAGGAAAATGCCGGCGCGCGTCTTGGAGAATTGCCGCTCCTGGTATTTGTCTTCGTAATAGACGGCCTTGTCCCAGAGCAGCCGATAGAGATGCCAGAGCCAGGTGATGGGCTTGAACAGGACACGCGCCACCGGCCGCAGGATATGCGTGTAGATCCACGACAGCGCCAGGACGAACTGGAACAGGAACTTGTGCAGCGCCGTCAGATTATATTGGGTCCGTCCCGTCCACGAGCGCGAATTAACCTTGTCCCGTTCCTCGGCCCGCCCTTCGACCTTCTTTTTCAGCGCCTCGACCTCGTCGCGCAGCGTGCTCATGTCTCTTTGATCTCGAAAGCCTGGCGCTTCGGATTATAGGCGAGATCGAGCTTGCCGCGTTTGTCGCTCTCCAGGATCATATTGACGATGATCGGCTCGATATTCGCCTGGATGAAGCCCGGCAGGCCGCGGGCGCCGATCGCCGGATCATAGTGATCCTTGCAGAAGGCCTTGAGATCGGCCTCCGGCACCGTGACCTTGATGCCCTCCTGGGTATAGGTGCGGTCGATGCTGTCGAATTCGCGGCGCACGATCTTCTCGATCGACGGCAGGTCGAGCTTGTTGAAGCAGATGATGTTCTGCCGGCCGGCGAAGCGGTTGAGGAACTCCGAGCGGTAGGTCTTCTCGATCTCGCGGATCGCTTCGGCATTGGCCTCCTCGACGGTGAGCTTCGGATTGAGGAAATGCGGCTGGCCGATATTCGTCGTCATGACGATGATCGCGTCGGAGAAGGAGACGGTGCGCCCGACATTGTCGGTGAGCCGGCCGTCCGACAGGATCTGCAGGAAGACGTTGAAGACGTCGGGATGCGCCTTCTCGATTTCATCGAAGAGCAGGATGCGCAGTGGGTTCTTGCGCATGGCATTGGTCAGGATGCCGCCGGCCTCGAAGCCTTCATAGCCGGGCGGCGCGCCGATGAGCCGCGAAACCGCGTGTTTCTCCATATATTCCGACATGTCGAAGCGGGTGAGCGCCTTCTCGTCATCGAGCAGGCTCGCCGCCAGCGCCTTGGCGATCTCGGTCTTGCCGACGCCCGAGGGACCTAAGAACATGAAGGAGGCCTGCGGCTTGTCCTGGTTGCGCCGGCCCACCCGGGCGGTCTTGACGGCATTGGACAGCATGCGCACGACATGGTCCTGGCCGAAGATACGGTTCTTGAGTTCGGTCTCGAGATTGCGCAGCTTCTCCCGCTCGTCCTCGTTGAGCTTGCTCACCGAGATGCCGGAGATCTGGCTGAACTCGCGCAGCACGATCTCGCGCGTGAGCTCGAGATGATCGTTGAGCTCCTTGGTGAGGGCGTCGAAGGCCGTGCGGTTCGTCGCGATCTCACCCTGGAATTTCTCGATGCGGCCGCGCAGGTCCCTGACCTCGTCGGATTCGATCCCGGCGCCGGTGGCGAGACGCGCAAATTTGGCGATGCGTCCGGTAATCTCGCTGACCTGATTGTCGGGAGATTTCCGCGCCTCGGCTTCCGTCGCCACCTGCTTGTCGAGCTCTTCCTCGAGCTCGAGCACGGCGATCTCGCCGTCACGCTGGCGCTTGTAGAGCGATTTGATCTTCTCCTGGCTCTCGGTCCAGCGCGCCAAGGACTGCGCCATGGCGGCTTCCGCCGCGACGACCTGCTGCTGGTCCTTGGCCGATTTCCTCGCCGCTTCCGCCTCGGCGAGCCCAGGGGCCTTGCGATGGGCGCCGAGCCTGTAGGTGGCGAGCGCCCGGTCGATCAGCGAAACGCTGCGTTCGGGCTGCGCCCGGCTCATGCCGGCGTCGCGCGAGCGGTATTTGGAGGTGAGTTCGATCGCGGTGCGGGTCGCGTTTTCGGCGATGCGGATGCGGTGGAATTCGTTCAGATGGCCGGCCCGTTCCGAGACGATCTGGAACAGGGCGTCGCCTTCGGGTTCCGCCAGATCGACGAGAGTGAACAGCTCCCTGAGGTCCGAATGGCTCTTCAGGATGATGTCGAGATCCTCATCGCGCGCTTCGAGGATGACTTGCGTCCGCTTCGACTTGATGGCGAGGCAGAGCGCATTGATGAAATGCAGTGTGCCGATATTGCGCGCCGCCTCGATAAAGTCGCGCGTATCTTCGATGATCAGCACCGAGTCGGGCGTGCGATCGAGCGTGGCCATGATCCGCTGGAAGGAATCACGGATGACGACGGGATCGCCTGAAGAGAACAGGGCGTCGGTGTCGAGCCAGAAGAAACGCTTGTTGACGATGTCGAAAGGCGCATCCGGATCATGCTTGCTGGCCTGCAGCCCCATGCACAAGGCCGTGCAGCCGACGCCGCCCGGCCCCACCAGCAGCACGGAATTCGCCATGTTGCGGACCAGGATCGACGACAGCTTCTTGAGTTCGCTGTCGCGCCCGACCAGGCGGAATCTCGGCGCCTTGGCCAGATAGTCTTCCCCGCGGGTGAGAAAACTCATCACCATTCCCTGCTCCTACGAACCTCTAGTGCTGGCCCAGCTTGAACGGCGATGGCGTGGCGCCGGTCGCCTCCGGCTCCGCCACCCTCTCTTGCGGACGTGCGACATCGGCGTGGACGCCGATCGCATCATGCACATCGCCCTGCACGTCCTCGGCGAGCTTCTTGAGCTCATCGAGCTTGGCGCGCATGTCGGTGAGGCCTTCGCGCGTGATATTGGTGGCGGCGCGTACCACCTCGCCATAGGCGCCGAGATCGTCGATCGCCTTGGCGAGGTCGGTGTTCTGCTCCTCGATGCCCATGGCGATGCGGATGCTCTCCTTCTGCGCCACCTTGTTGGTGTTCTCCGCCATCTGCTGCAGCGTATCCTTGGCCATGGCCGAGGCCTCGCCCAGAGCCGCCGAGGAAACCGCCTGGAGCACGACGCTCAAACGATCGGCGACACCTGAGATACCCTGGCTGTGCATGGCGCGCGCTTTGATCGCCTGCTGATCGACGGCATCCTTCATCGTCTTGATACGAATGGCCCCCGACGTCAGGTCGGCATAGGTCGCCATCGTGTCGGCGGCGGAGGCATCGAGCATGGTGATATGCTGCTCGACCGCCATCTTCTTCTGCTCGCGCGCCATTTGCGCGATCATGTCTTCGCTGCCCGGTGCCGGCGGCTGCAGCGCCTCACGGGTTTTCAGATTGGCGTCAGCCGCTTCCTTGATGCCTTCGTTCATGATGGCATAGACCGTGCCCATCATATTGTTGGCGTCGAACAGATTCTCGACCTGGTCGTTCATTTTGTTGAGATGCCCGCGCACCGAGCCGACGCGGGTCTTGGCCGTGTTCACGAAATTCACCGCCGCGTCGACCAGGTCCTTCTGGCGCTGCTTGTGATCGTCGGCGCTGATGTCGAGGAGCTCGCGCAGTTTCTTCTTCTGCTCGACATATTCGCCGAGCTCGCTCTCCGTCGGGGTCTGCTGGTCGAGCTGATGAAGCTCGTCCGACAGCTTGTCCAGCGAGTCGACGACCCATTTCAGCTCTTCATTCTTGCGCGCGATCGCGATACGGGCCTCTTCCTTGACGCCGCCAAGGCCGAAGAAACTGCGATTCTCGCCCAGCGCCGCGATGTCGGAATGGATATCCTCGACCGAGGATTTGAGCTGCTTGAACTCCTGCTGCTTGGCATCTTTGATACGCAGAAGCTCCTCCTCGCGCTTTCTGTCGCGCAGGATCTCCTGGAAGGCGTCGAGCGTCAGGCCGTTCGTGCGCAAAGTATAGACCGCATCGATGATGTCGGTCAGCGGCTGCATCCGCTCGTCGAACTGGATCAGCGAAGTGTTGAGGTCGTCATAGACCTGCTTCAGCTCGGAGAACGTGCCCGTATCGGTAAGCCGGATGATCTCCTGCGCCATCTCTTCGCGCTGGCTCTGGAGATATTCCTTGAACAGCTCGAACTCCTTGATGCGTTCGCGATTCTGTTCCTTCGTGCCCTCGAAGGTGAGGAGCTTGGCGACTTCCTCGCGCTTGGCCTCAGGCTTGGTGTTCTCGGCGAACATCACCTTGAAAAAGCTGTTGGCCGAGATATTGGCGAAGCGCGGATCGGCGCTGACCTCGGTCTTGGCGGCCTTGCTTACGTTCTCGCGTGCCCGCACCGCTGTGGTCAGGATATCGGAGACGTCGGGCTTCTGCTGAAGTTTCGGCTTGGCGGCGTCGGCCATCTGGTGTCCCTCCTGACAGAATGTCGCAGGGGCACATATAGGGGGGAAGCCTCATGCCGTCCAGCACTGCGCACACAGAAATTTGTGCAACACCGGCCCTTGTAGGGACCGGCGTTGCATCACACATACTAACGTTTAATCGCGATCCGACACTGCCTTATTTCGGCGTCAGAATCACATAGTGCTTGCGCACCTTCTCGACCGTTTCCCAAGTTCCCTTGAAGCCCGGCGGAATGATGAAGCCATCGCCGGCCTTCAGCGTCCACTTCTTGCCCTTGTCGTTGGTCAGGATGGCCTTGCCTTCGATGAAGTGGCAGAACTCCCATTCGTTATAAGCCACCTTCACCTTGCCCGGCGTCGATTCCCAGATGCCCGAATATAGCCGGCCCTTCTCGCCCTTATAGTGGTTCCAGGTCTTGGTCTTGTACGGTCCCTTGAGGAGCGTCGGTCCACTGCCCTGCCCCTTCTCGACCTTTGGCGCTTTTGCGCCCGTGGTTTTCATGACGATGATGTCAGCCATTGTGATCTCCTCTTGTCTGGCTTGATTTGAAACGGATGGGTGCCGCTGTCAGCCTCTGGCCTCCAGCTTGTGCAGGAGGGTCTCTTTGTTTTCGGTAAAGTCCGACGCGATCCACCAGTCTTCGAGTCGCTCCAATTCGCGGCCGAGATCCGGTCCTGGCTTGAAGCCATGCGCCAGGAGATCCTGTCCGGAGAGCGGAAAGCGCGGAATGATCCATTGATCGGCGAAATCGAGAAGCGCTCTCCAAGCCGTGCGGTCGACCCGGGTCTCCGATTGTGCCCAAGCGAGCCGGACCTGATCGCGCCAGGTCGCCGGGCCAAGCCGATAGAGCACCGCGCGGCGTTCCTTGTCGCGCAACGACGGATGCGGTGAAGTATGGCTCGCGATCGCTTCGAGGCGTTTCATTTCCGCATTGGTGAGGCGCAAATGCTCGCGCAAGGCGAACGGCGACTTGGCGATGAGGATGAGCCGCAAGAGCGCGTCGGGAGCGAGGCCTTGCACGGCATCGATCTTCGCCATGCGGACAAAAGCGCTCAGCTCCGCGAGAGGCGTGAACAGCATCTTCAGCACATTGCGGGCGGCCATCAGCTTGATTGTCTCGCTCGCCCGCTTCGCTTCGAGCAGCTTGAACAGTTCCTGGCGAACGCGCTCGCTTGAGAGTTCCTTAAGCTTGCCCTTGTATCTGATGCAGGCGGCAAGCCCCTTGGGATCGGGCGCGCCGGCACCATATCGCGCATGGAATCGGAAGAAGCGCAGGATGCGCAGATAGTCCTCCTTGATGCGCGCCGCGGGCTCGCCGACGAACCTGACTCTTTTTCTTAAAATATCCGGATAACCCTTTGTAGGGTCATATATTTTCCCATCTCCTGAACAATAGAGCGCGTTCATGGTGAAATCGCGCCGGCGCGCATCCGCTTCCCAATCGTCGGTGAAGGCGACACGTGCCTTGCGACCATAGGTTTCGACATCGACACGCAAGGTCGTCACCTCGAAGGGTTTACCGCCGGTGACCAGCGTAATCGTGCCATGGGCGATGCCGGTCGGATGCACACCGAGACGGGCTTTCTCGCCGGCCGCGATGATGCGCTCGGGCGTCAGCGTCGTCGCGATGTCGATGTCGTTGATCGGCTCGCCGAGCAGCGTATTGCGCACCGCGCCGCCGGCGACACGCGCCTCGCCGCCCGCCGCCGCGAGGGCGTCGAAAACCCGGCGCAAGGCCGCATCCTTGAGCCAGGGCTCGGAGCTGAGGGAAGGCAATGTCGTCGTCATGGCGCGCGATAGAGACGGTCGTAGAGATTCATGATCATGCCGGCGGTGGCCCCCCAGATATACCTTTCACCATAGGGCATGGCATAAAAATATCTCTGCTTGCCCAACCATTCGCGGCTGTGCCGCGCATGGTTTTCCTGGCTCATGAGAAATCTGAGCGGCACCTCGAAGACGGCGGCGACTTCGCCCTCATGCGGTGCCAGCACGAAACCCGGTTTGACCAGCGCCACCACCGGCACCACATGGAAGGAGGTGCGGGTCAGATAGGCGTCGAGAAAGCCGATCGGCTCGATATAGCTCTGATCGAGTCCTGTTTCCTCGCGCGTTTCGCGCAAGGCGGCGGCGAGCGCATCCTCGCGTGGCTCGATCTTGCCGCCCGGAAAAGCGACCTGGCCGGCATGGCTCGCCAGATGATCGGTGCGCTGGGTGAGGAGCACGGTGAGCTCCGGCTCATGCAGCACGATCGGCACCAGCACCGCGGCGGCGCGCCGGGCCTTCAGCGGATCGATGGCCTTGAGATCGGGATTGAGATCATCGTCGCTGCGCGCCACGGCCTCAGGCGCGTCTTTCAGAAGCCGCGTCGCGGCGCGTGCGCGGACTTCCGCCTCGTCGAACCTGAAATCATCCATCAGGCGACTGCACCGATTTCAGCGGCGCGCTGCATCGGCCAGAAGCGGCCGGCCGACCACACGCCGAACCAGTCGCCCTCGACCGTGCCGAGCGCCACCAGGTCATAAAACAGCGCCCGCGAAACCAGCGCCTCGAGCCTTCCCCGCACCAGCACATAGGGCTTGAGACCTTCGGTCCCCGCCTCGACCGCCACGCGCATCGGATGCGTAGCGTCAATTGTGACAATGTCGTCGGTATTGGTCTCGAAGGTGATCGACTGATCGCGCCCCTTGCCCTCGACGCTCATCCTGATGGCGACAAAGGGGGCGTCATCGACCCGGATGCCGCATTTTTCGACCGGCGTGACGAGATAATACTTCCCGTCCTCGTCATGCCTCAACACCGAAGCAAAGAGCTTCATCAAGGGTTTGCGGCCGATCGGCGAGTTCAAATAGTACCACAGGCCGTCCTGCGCGATACGCATGTCGATATCGCCGCAAAAGGGCGGGTTCCACAAATGGACCGGCGGCATCCCCTTCTTGCCCGAGGCGCGCTCGGCCTCTTTCAGGCCGGCCAGGGGGTTGCCCGCGTCGCGCTCCGGCTTGGTCATGATAAGGCCATGCTTGTTCACAAGGATTTCATTAACGGATTCGGCATTTGGCGCACCAGATTTGGTTTCGCAACCGACCATGCCCAAACTATAGTGAGCCCCATGGCAAGCATCAATGAAGCTGAAAAGCATATTGTTTCCGAACTCGACCAGATGGCCGGCCGCCTGGAGAAGGTGCGTGAAGCCATCGGCAAGGTGATCTTCGGCCAGTCCGAGGTCATCGACCTGTCGCTCACCGCCATCCTGGCCGGCGGCCATGGTCTGCTGGTCGGCGCGCCGGGCCTCGCCAAGACCAAGCTCGCGACCACCCTCGGCCGCGTGCTGGGCCTCGAGGAGAAACGCATCCAGTTCACCCCCGACTTGATGCCTGCCGACATACTGGGCTCGGAAGTGCTCGATGAGAGCGAACATGGGCGCCGCCAGTTCCGTTTCGTGCCCGGGCCGGTCTTCTGCCAGCTTCTGATGGCCGACGAAATCAACCGCGCCAGCCCGCGCACCCAGTCGGCCCTGCTGCAGGCGATGCAGGAGCATCACATTACCATTGCCGGTGTGCGCCATGACCTGCCACGCCCCTTCCACGTGCTCGCCACCCAGAACCCGATCGAGCAGGAAGGCACTTATCCCTTGCCGGAAGCCCAACTCGACCGCTTCCTGGTCGAGATCGACGTGCCCTATCCGGCGCTCGATGCCGAGCGGCGCATGCTTTTCGCCACCACCGGCACCGAAGAGGACGAAGCTCAGACCGTGCTGACCTCCGGCGAGTTGATGAAGATCCAGCATCTCGTCCGCCTGATGCCGGTCGGTGAGCAGGTCGCCGACGCCATCCTGTCGATCGTGCGCGCCGCCCGCCCTGGACCCGACGCCGATGAATTCGTCAACAAGACCATCGGCTGGGGCCCGTCGCCGCGCGCCAGCCAGGCCTTGATGCTGGGCGCCCGTGCGCGCGCCTTGCTCGGCGGCCGGCTGTCGCCCTCCATCGACGATGTGCTCGCTCTTGTCGGTCCGGTCTTCCGCCACCGCATGGCGCTCACTTTCACGGCACGCGCCGACGGCGAGACGATCGACAGCGTGATCGCCCGCCTGAAGACACGGCTGAGCTGATCCCAGAATGCAGGACCGGGCAGCCCTCGCCCTCAATGACCGCGCCGAAAACCTGTCCGGCGCGCTGCCGGCGCTTCTCGTCGAGGCGCAACGCATCGCCGCGACCGTGATCATCGGCGTGCATGGCCGCAAGCGCTCAGGGCCTGGCGAGACCTTCTGGCAATACCGCCCCTATTCCTTCGGCGACACGGTGCAGCAGATCGACTGGCACCGCTCGGCGCGCTCCGACCGCGTCTTCATCCGCGAGAACGAATGGGAAGCCGCCAATACATTATGGCTGTGGGTATCGCCCTCGCTCACCATGAATTTCCAATCGCATCTCGCCAACGTGACCAAGGTGGATCGCGCCAAGCTTCTCGCCCTTGCCATTGCGAGCCTTGCGGTGCGCGCCAATGAGCGCGTCTCGCTCCTCGGCGCCGATATGCTTCCCGCCCATTCGCGTCCCGCTTTGCTCCGTCTGGCGCAGATGCTGATCGCGCAGCCCTCCTCGCAGACCTTGCCGCATTCGGTGAAGCTGCCGAAATTCTCCACCGTGCTGATGTTCGGCGACTTTCTCGAGCGCCCGCAGGAAATCGCCCGCTCGCTGAGTTCGATCGCAGCACACGGTGTGGCGGGCCATGTCGTGCAGGTGTCCGATCCGGCGGAAGAGACGCTGCCCTATTCGGGCCGCGTGCAATTCGAGGAAATGGCGGGGCCGCTTCAGTATGTCGCCGGCAAGACCGAAAGCCTGCGCGAGGCCTATCAGGCTAAATTCCAGGAGCAGCGCGCGCAGGTGCGCGACATCGCGCGGCGTATCGGCTGGAGCTTCGCGGTGCATCGCACCGACGAAGCGCCGCTCAAGATTCTCCATGCCCTGCACGGGCTGATCGGCGGCGAGAAGAGCCGCGCCAATGGCGCGAGGACCTTCTGATGCTGCAGGGTCTCACTTTCCTCACCCCCTGGGCGCTGGCCGGCCTCGCGGCACTTCCGGTCATCTGGTGGCTTTTGCGTTTTACACCGCCCCGGCCCCAACATGTGCGCTTTCCGCCGCTGCGCCTGCTGCTCGATCTTATCCCGCGCGAGGAACAGCCGGACAAGACGCCCTGGTGGCTGCTGCTGTTGCGCCTCGCTCTGGCGGCTCTGCTGATTCTCGCCGTGGCGCATCCCTTGCTGTCGCCTACTGACGCCGCACGATTTGCCGGCAATCCGGTGCTGATCGTCGTCGATGACAGCTGGGCGGCGGCAAAGGACTGGGATGCGCGTCTTGCCGTCCTGCAGGATGTCGCCGCGTCCGCCGAGCAAGCGGGCGTGCCCGTGGCGGTTGCCGGCACCACGCCGGTGGGACGTCCTTTCGATCTCCAGCCGCAAGCGGCGCGCGAGGCCATGAGCCGGATCTCCGCGCTCACCCCCAGGGCCTTGCAACCCGACCGTTTGGCGCTGCTCGAGCGTCTGCGGCAGGCCTATCGTGACACGTCCGGCCTCAGCATCGTCTGGCTGTCGGATGGTCTCGACCACCGCACGGCGCGGGAGTTCGCGCAAGGATTGCTCGGCCTCGGTGGCGGAAGCGCCACGCTCGATGTGATCGCTGCCCCCGCAACGGGCCTGCCGCTCGCTCTCGCCACCCCCGATATCGAAAGCGGTCGCCTGAAAGTGACGGCGTTGCGCGCGCCCACGGCACCGCAGGACAAGGTCGTCGCCAAGGCGCTGGCCGGCAATGGCCGCAACCTCGCCGAGACGACGCTGACCTTCGGCCAAGGCGCCCCGCGCGCCGAAGGTTTCATCGAGCTACCACTCGAATTGCGCAACGAGGTCGAGCGTATCGAGCTCGCGGATGAACGCAGCGCCGGCGCCGTCTACCTTCTCGACGACCGTTGGCGCCGCAAGACGGTCGCCCTCATGGCCGGCAGCTCATTCGAGTCGGCCCAGCCCCTGCTTTCACCGCTTTATTATGTATCGCGTGCGCTCGAGCCTTACACCGAGATCTTCGAGCCCAAGGAAGCGAACGACCTGAAGAACCAGCTCGACGCCGGGCTTTCGGTTTTGGCGCTCGCCGATATCGGCGTGCTGCCGCAAGAAGAGCAGGACCAGATTTCCGGCTGGATCGAGCGTGGTGGTCTTCTTTTGCGGTTTGCCGGCCCGCGCATGGCCACCGCTCAGGATTCGCTCATTCCGGTCACCTTGCGCGAAGGCGGCCGCGCTCTGGGCTCGGCTCTCTCCTGGGAGACGCCGCAGGTGCTGCAGCCCTTCGCCGAAACCAGCCCCTTTTCGGGCCTCGCTCTCGACAGTTCCGTGGTCGTCAACCGCCAGGTCCTGGCGGAGCCCGCCGCCGATCTGACGCCCAAGGTCTGGGCCAGCCTCGCCGACGGCACCCCGCTCGTCACCGCCGAGCGCCGCGGAAAAGGCATGATCGTGCTGTTTCATGTCACTGCCAACGCTGATTGGTCGAATCTTCCTTTGTCTGGCATGTTCGTGGAAATGTTGCGGCGCATCCTCGATCTCGCTCCTGGCGCCGGCAGCGGCGCCGGCACGGCTTCCGGCGAAGCGGCCAGCCAGGCCGCTTTCACGCCGCGCCGCGTGCTGACCGGCACGGGCGATTTCGCCGATCCCTCACCCGATGCCGAACCGATCGCCGCCGCCGATATCGACGCCGCCAGGCCTTCACCGAGGCATCCGGCGGGTTTCTACAATCGCGGCAGCCTCGAACGCGCCATCAACCTCACCATCAGCGAGGCAGACCTCGCCCCCATGCCGGCCCTGCCGGCCGGCGCAAGTCTGCGCGGACTGGAACGCGCGCCGGCGATTCCGCTCGCCCCCTATCTCTTCGGCTTGGCCGCCCTTCTCTTCCTGCTCGATTGCGTCGCCGCATTGTGGCTGGGCGGCAGCTTGCAGCGGCTGAGAGCCCGGCGCGCCGGCACCGCTGCGATGGTTGCCCTGGGCTTTCTGGCGCTTCCTCTGCTGCAGCCAGGTGCCCTGCATGCGCAGGACACCGCCGCCGACCAGTTCGCGCTCGACAGCACGCTCCAGACCAAGCTCGCTTATGTCGAGACGGGCGACGCCCAGGTCGATGAGATCAGCCGGCAGGGCCTCGCCGGCCTCGGCAATGTCCTGGTCGAGCGCACCTCGGTCGAGCCCGGCGAGCCCGTCGCCATCAATCTCGACCGCGACGAGATCGTATTCTTCCCGCTGCTCTATTGGCCCATTCTGCCCGATGCCCAGGCGCCTTCGCCGGCAGCGCTTGCCAAGCTCAACACCTATATCAAGAATGGCGGCACGATCTTCTTCGACACGCGCGAGGACGGCACCGATCTCGGCTCACTGTCGGGCGACGTTTCGGGCGCCACACTGGCACTGCGCCGCGTCGTCGAGAAGCTCGACATCCCGCCGATCGAACCGGTGCCGCCCGATCACGTCCTCACCAAGGCCTTTTACCTGCTGCAGTCTTTCCCCGGCCGCTATGAGCGCGGTCAGCTCTGGGTCGAGACCGGCGAAGGGGGGGCTGCGAATACCGGCAATGCCGACGGCGTGACCTCGATCATCATCGGCGCCAATGACTACGCCGCCGCCTGGGCGCAGGACAGTCGCGGCCAGCCGCTTTATGCGACCGTGCCCGGCGGCGAGCGCCAGCGCGAACTCGCCTACCGCACCGGCGTCAACATCGTGATGTATGCGCTGACCGGCAATTACAAGGCGGATCAGGTCCACATCCCTGCTTTGCTCGAAAGATTGGGGCAGTAGAATGGGCTGGGATTTCACCATAGCGCCGCTGCTACCCTGGCCGCTTCTCGCCGCATTGGCGGCTGCCGGGCTCGTCTTCATCGCCATCTCAGCCTTCACCCGCGGGCGCGGCTGGTTACTACGCGCCGTGGCGCTGACGCTCCTCATCGCCGCTCTCGTCAATCCGAGCCTGCGCAATGAAGACCGCGAAAATCTTTCCGACATCGCCATCGCCGTCGTCGACCAGAGCCGCAGCCAGAGCTTCGGCGACCGCACCGCCCGCACCGAGCGCGCTTTGGCCGATCTCAAACAGGCGGTGGCACGCCTCGGCAACACCGAACTGCGCGTCGTCACCGTAACCTCGAACTCCTCCGCGGAGAATGACGGCACACGCCTGTTCGCGGCCCTGAACGAAGCCTTGTCGGAAGTGCCGCCCGAGCGTTTCGCCGGCGCCGTCTTCATCACCGACGGTGAAGTTCATGACGTCCCAGGAGAGCCGGGCAAGCTCGGACTCAACGCACCGGTCCACGGCCTCATCACCGGCAGCCGCAAGGAGATCGACCGGCGCATCGTCATCGAGCAGTCGCCGCGCTTCGGCATCGTCGGCAAGGAACAGACGATCCGTTTCCGCGTCGAGCAGAAGGGCGCGACACCGGGACCGATCGGCGTCACCATCCGCACCAATAATGGCGAGGAACACACGATCGAGGTCGAGCCCGGCCAGAGCGTCTCGCTCCCGGTTCTCGTCGATCATGGCGGTCAGAACATCACCGAGATCATCGCCGATGCCTTGCCGGGCGAGCTCACCGAGCAGAACAACCGCGCGATCTCGATCATCGAAGGAATTCGCGATCGCCTGCGCGTGCTCCTGGTGTCGGGCGAGCCGCATCCGGGCGAGCGCACCTGGCGCAACCTCCTGAAGGCGGACGCATCCGTCGATCTCGTCCATTTCACCATCCTGCGGCCGCCTGAGAAGCAGGACGGCACGCCGATCAAGGAATTGTCGCTGATCGCCTTCCCTACCCGCGAATTGTTCGTGGAGAAGCTCGACGAATTCGATCTCATCATCTTCGACCGCTATCAGCGGCGCGGCATCCTGCCGATGATGTATCTCGCCAATATCGCGGACTATGTGAAGCGCGGCGGCGCCGTGCTCATTGCCGCCGGCCCTGATTTCGCCGCCGAAGACGGCCTCTACAACACACCATTGAATGCGGTGCTGCAGGTCGTGCCGTCAGGCCAGGTTTTGCAAGGCGGGTTCAAGCCGCGGGTCACCGACCGCGGTCAGCGCCATCCGGTCACGCGCGATCTTCCCGGCGCACAAGGTGCGACGCCCAATTGGGGCCGCTGGTTCAGGCTGGTGGATGCCGAGGCGCAGTCGGGCGAAGTCGTCATGTCGGGCCTCGACAGCAAGCCGCTTCTCGTCCTGTCGCGCGAGGAGCAAGGCCGTCTCGCGCTGTTGCTTTCCGATCACGGCTGGCTATGGGCGCGTGGCTATGAAGGCGGCGGTCCGCAGACCGAGTTGCTGCGCCGTCTCGCCCACTGGCTGATGAAGGAGCCCGATCTCGAAGAGGAATATCTGAGCGGCAAGCAGGACAACGACAATATCGTGATCGAGCGCCGCACCATGGCCGATACGACCGCCCCGGTGACGGTGACCCTGCCCTCAGGCGCCACCAAGCAGGTCGAGCTCAAGCAGGTGACGCCGGGCGTCTGGCGCGCCGATCTGGCGGTGACCGAGCCCGGTATCCATCGTCTGGCCGACGGCAAGCTCACCGCCGCCGTGGCGATCGGCAGCGCCGATCCCAAGGAGACGGCCGATCCCATCGCCACCGAGGAGAAGCTCGCTCCCGTCGCCCGTGCCACCGGTGGCGGCCTCTATTGGCTCGAGGACTATTCGGGCCTGCCGCGCCTCGTCAAAGCCGATGCCGGCCGCCAGATGGCGGGCTCGGGCTGGCTCGCTTTCAAGGCCAACGACGCGCATCGCGTGCGCGCCGTGCATGAGCTTCCGCTCTTCTCAACCCTGGGCAGCCTGGGCCTGCTGCTGATGGCCTTTGCCGCCATGTGGTATCGCGAAGGACGCTGACAGTTCCGCGAAGCGAAACGGCGGCAGGACGAGGCCATGCGCTTCGGCGAGCGCTCCCTCTACGAGCTCGAGATAAAGAAGCCGGTCCGAATCGACGGGACCGGGCATTTCGAGCTGATCGTCAGGCACGCGCTTGAAGCCGACCCGTGCATAATAAGGCTCATCGCCGACCAGGATCACCAGCCGGTGGCCGAGCGCTTTGGCCTTGTCGAGGCCGGCCTTCATCAAAGCGCGCCCGATGCCGATATTCTGCCGCTCGGGATGGACGGCGAGCGGACCGAGCAGCAGGGCATCGGTGCCCGCCTGGCCGATCTTGAGCGGCCAGAAGCTGATCGCACCGGTAAGCCCGAAGCCCGCATCGCGGGTCACCAGCGAAAGGCCGGCCACGGCGACATTACCCTCGCGCAGCCGATAGGAGGTCTTGGCCCAGCGGCTCAGGCCGAAAGTCAGGTCGAGGAGGTTTTCGGTGGCGGCATGATCGGCGGCGAGCGCCGCTTCGACGGTGATGGTGGACATGATGATTTCCGAAGGTCTGAGACTGTAGAGGCCCCAGCAAACGGAAGTACCGCCGGCTGGAGCGATTCAAACGCGCTGAGGCGCCGATCGGTCTCGTCGTCGCAAATGGCCGAGGATATGCAGCATCCGCTTCATGGCCGCGCCCATAACACAGGGCTGGCTTGCCGTAAACAGATAACTCGGCGCCGCCCCCTACCAGTTGGCCAGCGGCGTCCGCCCCTCCAGAACCTCGGCGATGCGCCGGCGGGTGCCGCCGGTCGTGCCCTCGGGCAAATCCGCTACCGGGAAGAAGCCGGCTTCCCTGATCTCCAAAGTCGGCGTCCAGTCCTTGCGGGTGAATTTGCGCAGGACGAAGCAGGCGACATGGTCGCCGCGAAACTTCGCCTCATTGGAGAAAAGCCCATGCAGCACCGGCCTCTCGTCGGGCACGATCCCACCCTCCTCGGCAAGCTCGCGCTCGACCGCGTCATAGAACGTTTGGCCGCGCTCGACGCCGCCGCCGGGCAGGAGCCAGCCCGGCGCATAACCGTGCCGCACCAGGAAGACACGATTGGCATCGTCGAGGACGACGATGCGTACCCCTAGCGTCATGCCCCTACGGAGCCTGAACCAGGGCTGCAAGACACGGATAAGGATTCGGCTGAGCATGGGCTGTCCTTGAGTCGGGCGGGCAATCACAGTAAAGCCAACCGCATAATGAAACAGGTATTCCGCATCTTTTTTACCGCCGAGGGCACCAGGCCCTGGGCCGTGTTGTTCTGTCTGCTGCTCGCTGGCTTTGCCGAAGTGATCAGCCTGTCCGCCCTGTTGCCGACGATCCAGGCTATCGCCAGCGAGGGCACCAATTCAGCCGGCTCGCCGGCGGTTGTCCTTATCCATGATTTCATGTCGAAATTCGGCATCGCGCCGACTTTGCCCAATCTGGTCATCGTCGTCGTGGTCTTTTTTGCATTGAAGACGCTGCTCTCCTTCGTCGCCCTGTCCTATGCCGGCATCGCCATCGCGCATGTGTCCACCACGCTCCGCCGCCAGCTGATCTCGGCTTTGTTCAATGCGCGCTGGAGCTACTACACGCAACTCCATGCCGGACGCGTCGCCAATACGATCAGCGGTGACGCGGCCTTCGCCGCCGCCGCCTATTTCGTCGCCGCACAGGTCGTCGCCTACTCCATCCAGGGTATCGTCTACGGCCTCGTCGCTTTCCTGGTCGACTGGCGGCTGGCGCTCCTCGGCATCGGCGTCGGCGTGGTCATCGCCGCCGCACTCAACTGGCTGGTCGATGTCGCCAAGCGCGCCGGCTACAAGCGTGCCGACCGCACCTCCGATCTCACCAAATTCATCACCGACTTGATCAACAACATCAAGCCGCTGAAAACGATGAACCGCTATGACAAGCTGGTCGCCCAGATGACCGGCATCCTCAAGCGCCTGCGCAAGGCGCTCGCCACCCGCGAAGTGGCGCGCCAGGGTCTGGCCCAGGGCAGCGAATTGCTCATCATCATCGCGCTCGGCGTCGGCGTGTATCTCGCCGTGACCATCGCCAAGGTGTCGCTGGCCGAGCTCGTGGTCCTGGGCATCGTCTTCTTCCAGGTGCTCTCGATCATCAACCGGCTGCAGAAGTTCCTGCAGCAGGCGGCGGAAAACGAAAGCGCCTATATACGCACCGAGGAGCTCATCGCCAGCGCGGTGGCGGC
This sequence comes from Taklimakanibacter albus, assembly GCF_016595235.1. Lineage (GTDB taxonomy): Bacteria > Pseudomonadota > Alphaproteobacteria > Rhizobiales > Aestuariivirgaceae > Taklimakanibacter > Taklimakanibacter albus. The sequence goes on from NZ_JAENHL010000007.1 coordinate 559,285, forward strand.
GCGCGAGACCCACACCGGAACGCTGCCCCCCACATTGACCAAAGAATGCCGGTTCGAGGACGTCACTTTCGCTCATGAAGAGACACCAGTGGTCAGGAACGCCAATCTCTCGATCAAAGTCGGCTCGATCACCGTGCTGCAAGGCGGCTCGGGCGCCGGCAAAACCACGCTGATCGATCTGCTCATCGGTTTGCACATGCCGGATTCCGGCAAGATCACGCTGGACGGCGTTTCGCTGGCCGACATCGACATCAAGCAATGGCGGCGTTCGATCGGCTATGTGCCGCAGGAGCTCAGCCTGCTGCACACGACCATTCGCGACAATCTCACCCTCGGCGACACGGAAATCAGCGATGACGCCATCAAGCTGGCGCTCGATCAGGCCGGCGCGAGCGATTTCATCCTGGAAATGCCACGCGGGCTCGACACTGAAGTCGGCTCCATGGGCGCGAAACTGTCGGGCGGCCAGCGTCAGCGCATCGCGCTGGCGCGGGCACTGGTGACCAAGCCCAAGCTCCTCATCCTCGACGAGGTGACGAGCGCCCTCGATCCCGATACCGAGCAATCCATTTGCGAGAATATCGCGGCCTTGCGCGGTCAATACACGACGGTCGCCATCACCCATCGTCCGGCCTGGACCGAAGTCGCCACTCATCTCTACAAGGTGGAAAAGGGATCCGTCACCAAGGCCCATCTTCCCCGCAAAGCAAAGGTCCCGACCGCATGAGCCTGAGGGTCACCGAAGTCCTGACAGCGGCGGACAAGACGGCTTTTCTCCGCGTCCCTCGCCTTGTCTTCGCCGATGATCCCAATTGGGTAGCTCCTCTCGATCTCGAGCGCCGCGAGCATCTCGATCCCAAGAAGAATCCCTATTTCCAGCATGCCGACGTCCAGCTTTTCGTCGCTTATGATGGCGACCGGCCGGTCGGCCGGATCTCCGCCCAGCATGACCGCCTGCGCCTCGAGCACCATCACGACGGTCGTGGCCAATTCGGCTTTATCGACGCGTTCGACGATGCTCGCGTCTTCACAGCGCTTTTGGGCGCCGCCGAAGACTGGCTCCGCAAGCGCGGCTTGCAGGCGACGCACGGCCCCTTCAACTTCTCCATCAACGACGAAATGGGCCTCCTGATCTCGGGCTTCGATACGCCCCCCAACATGATGATGGGGCACGCTTTGCCCTATTATGCGCGTCACCTGGAGGCGAATGGCTACGCCAAGATCAAGGATGTTCTCGCTTACGATTATGAAGGATTGATACCCCTGCCCCGCGCCATGCAGGCCATGGTGGACAAGGTCAAGGCATCGGGTGATCTCACGATAAGGCCACTCAGCAAAAAGCATCTGGATCGCGATCTCGCCATCATCATCGACATTTTCAACGACGCCTGGTCGGAAAATTGGGGCTTCGTGCCGATGACCCATGAGGAGATCACCGCACTTGGCAAGAATTTGAAGATGCTGGTCGGTGAGAACTACATCTCGATCGCGAGCTACAAGGGCACGCCGGCCGCGATGGCCATCACGCTTCCCAATCTGAACGATTGGATCAGAGATCTGGACGGCAAACTGCTGCCGCTCGGCTGGGCCAAGCTCGTCTGGCGGCTCCTGATGAAACCACCCCGTTCCGTACGCATGCCGCTGATGGGCGTGCGCCGCCGGTACCACAACACGATGATCGGCTCGGCGCTGGCCGGCGCGGTCATCGACACCATCAGGACTTATCATACCGGTCGTGGCACGAAGCGCGGTGAGCTCTCCTGGATTTTGGAGGACAACAGGCCGATGCGCCGCATCATCGAGGCGCTCGGCGGCACGCCCTACAAGACCTACCGCATTTATGAGAAGAGCCTGACGTGACGGGCACGGCCTGGAATGTCCTCGTGCTTGCCGCGGGCCGTGGCCCCGATGATCCGATGGCCAAAGCCTATCGGGTCACGCATAAATGCCTTGTCGAGGTCGGCGGCGAGAACATGCTGTCCCGCGTGGTGCGCACGCTCCAGGCGCATCCGATGGTCGGAACCATTCATGTCGTCATCGAAACGCGGCAATTGCTCGAGCAGGCGCTGGGCCCGCTGGCCGACCAGGTGAATTTCCTGCCGCCGCAGGAGAGCGCGGCGCACTCGGCGCTTGCGGCGGTCCGCGGCAATCCGCAATTTCCCTGGCTCATCACCACGGGCGACCATCCGCTTCTGACCGCCCAGATGCTCGACTACTTCTTCACCGAAGCGGCGGGTTACGATGCCGATCTCTCGGCCGGGCTCGCCAGCGCCGAGACGATCCTCGCGCGTTTTCCGGAAGCGAAACGGACCTTTCTCAAATTCGGCCGCGACCGCGTTTCCGGATGCAATCTCTTCGCCCTCACCTCCGAGCGCGCTTTCGCGGCTCTCGCCTTCTGGCACGATCTCGAAAAGATCCGGAAGAAGCCCTGGCGTCTGGTCGGCGCCTTCGGACCGGTGGCGCTTCTGCGTTTCGCGACGGGCATGCTGACCCTCGACAGCGCTTTCGCCGTGGCGTCGCGGCGCCTGGGTCTTGTTGCAAGACCGGTGCTGATGCCTTTCGCCGAGGCCGCCGTCGATGTCGACAAGCCGGCAGACAAGGAACTCGCCGAAAAAATTCTTGCGGAAAGACAGCGACTACCAGCTTGAGACGAGCTGGCGCGCCTGCTGCAGATCGACCGGGAAATCCACTTCGCACCATTGCACGCCGTCGAGCGCCACGGTCTTGACCGGAATACGCTTGGCCAGCATGCCGACCGCCGCCGGGAACCACTGCTTGAGGCCGGACGGGTCACGCATGGCGCGGTCGAGCGTCTCGACATAGGCTTTACCGCCGTCGCCGCGGAACAAGTAAAAGCCGATGGCTTCGGCATTGACCGTCTCGGCCGGCAAGGTTTTACCGATCTCGGTCAGTCTTTCTCCGTCCATCATGACCTTCATGTCGTCGGCGTCATAGGCCGGCTTATGGTTGATCGCGACCGTCACCGGCGCTTCCGGCGCCGCCAGGAGAACCTTGACCAGATCCGTCTTGAACAGATTGTCGCCATTGACCTGGATGAACTCGCCTTTCATCTCATGGCGCGCCATCCAGCAGCTCGCCAGATTGTCGGCGACGCTGAAGAACGGATTGAAGATGGTCTTGATCTTGATCCGTTTCTCATGCGCGATACGGGCCAGCGCTTCTTCCATGCGCGACGCGGCATAGCCGGTGACCACGGCGAATTCGGTGACCCCGCAGGCGGCGAAGGCATCGATCTGCCGACCGATGAGCGAGCGCCCGCCGATATCCAGAAGTGCCTTAGGGACTTCGGCGGTCAGCGGCAGGAGACGCTTGCCCTGCCCGGCGCCAAGAATGATGACTTTCACGATGCTTGAACTCGCTGCTCACTCCCGCTTAGAGACTCCCGTTTTCGGGCCCGGTTCAAAGCAAAATGATTCGACCGGAACCGGAAAGGCTCTATGAACGGCGAACCTCAATCGCACCCGATTCGACGGAAGTCAACGAAACTGTCCAGCCTCCATGTTTACGCTTGCCCATTTGTCTGACGTCCATATCGGGCCGCTCCCCAAGGCGGAATCCTGGCGCGACTACATCGGCAAGCGGACCTTGGGCAAGATCAGTTGGCACCGCCGGCGCCGTTTCCTGCATGATCCGGCCATCGCCAGCGCCATGATCGCCGATATCAAGGCGCATGCGCCCGATCATGTCGCCTTGACGGGCGATCTGATCAACATCGCGCTCAAGCAGGAATTCGTGGCCGCCGCCCAGTGGTTGAAGAGCTTCGGGGCGCCCGACTGGATCACCCTGGTGCCCGGCAATCACGATGCCTATCGCCCCTTCCCCTGGACGGAAGGTGCCGGCCTCTGGGGCGCTTATATGACGGGCGACATCAAGCTGCCCGGCCCGCGCGCCGCCCCCGGGGCGGAAGAGGTTTTTCCCTTTGTCCGGCAACGCCGGAACATCGCCTTGATCGGCCTGTCCAGCGCCGTCCCGCAATCGCTGTTTCGGGCCGGCGGACGCCTGGGAGCCGACCAGCTCAAGCAGCTCGGCCCTATCCTCCAGGACCTGCGCCAGCGCGGTTTCTACCGGGTGGTCCTGATCCATCATCCGCCCCTCCCGGGCCTCACGCCGAGGCGCCGGGCGCTCGACGACGATCAGCAGCTGAAGCAGATCCTCGAGGAACAGGGGGCCGATCTGGTCCTTTACGGCCATAACCATCGCCATGGCCGGACCGTGCTCCCAACCCGCTTCGGCGCCGCCCATATCATGGGAGCACCGTCGGCCACCTCGCCGGGCCACGGCACCTATGACGCGGCCGCCTGGTATCTCTATAAGATCCGCCGCGTGGACGGGGCCTGGTCGGCCAGTGTCACCATCCGCGGGTGGGACGGTCAGACCGGCGCCTTTGTAGCCCACAGCAGTTTTACCCTGTAAAAGGGTAAGAATTCTCTCATACTCTTACGTTAGGGCATGTTACAAGTTATGTCGAATGCGACGCTCGTCAAATTTGGCCTTCCCGCCACCCTGATCGCGGACTACAAGCACTGGACTGTTCTGCTGCGACCGGCGCAGGTGACCCTGGGATCGCTGATCCTGGGAGCCAAGGGAGAGTGGTCCGCCTTCTCCCAAATTCCGCCCCAGGCTTTTGCGGAATTGGCTCACGTAACCCATTGTCTCGAAACCGGCCTCAGGAACTTCCGTGCCTATGATAAGATCAACTACCTGATGCTCATGATGGTCGACCCGCACGTGCATTTCCACGTCATCCCCCGCTACGCCGCGGCGCAGCGCTTCGAGGATGTGGAGTTTCCCGATACCGGCTGGCCCGGCCAGCCCAATCTGGCGGGCGCCCTTACCTTGCCGGCCGAGACGCATGCTCGCCTGCGCGACACCATTCGCCGAGACTGGCCGAAAGACTGACCCGCCGTGTTCCGTATCGTAGACCGCTATGTCCTGCGCCAGCTCGCCAAGCCGCTGATCACCTCGGTGGTCATCGGCCTGCTCGTGCTCTTGGCCGAACGCATGGTACGCCTTCTCGACACCACGCTCGGCAAGAAGAATTCGATCGGCGTCGTGTTCGAGATGCTGGCCTATCTGGTGCCGCATTATCTCGGCGTGGCCTTGCCGGCCGCCTTGTTCCTCGGTCTTCTCTTCAGTTTCAACAAGATGTCGCGCGACAGCGAGATCGACGCCTTCCTCGCTTCCGGCATCGGGCTTCACCGCATCGCCCAGCCGGTGGCCATCCTGTCGCTCATCCTGGCCGCCCTTTCCGTATTGATCGTCGGCTGGCTCCAGCCGCATACCCGTTACGCCTATCGCGCCGTCGTTTTCGACGTGAAGAATGTCGACGTCTTCTATCTCGCCGAGGAAGGCATCTTCATGCAGGCGGGCACCCGCACCTTCATCCTCGATAAGCTCAATCGCTCCGCCGGCTCATTCGAGCGCATCTTTCTCTTCGACAATCGCGGCAATGGCGGCATCGAGACGGTGACCGCCTCGAACGGACGCCTCATCGAAAACACCGATACGCGCCTGCCGGTGTTGCGCCTGCAGAACGGCCATCGCCTGCAGATCGACCGCATGCCGAGCCTCGCGCCGGACCAGACGCCACCCAGTTCGACGGTCAGCAATTTCGAGGAAGCCGACACGCCGCTCGGCCAGGTGGCCGACAAGACCTTCAGGCCGCGCGGCAATGACGAACGCGAACTCACGCTTCCCGAGCTCATCACGCTGCAGGACAATCCGCCGGCGGGAGCCAAGCCTGATCAGATGCGCGCCGAGCTGCACAAGCGCATCATCGCGATGCTCACCATGCCGATGCTGCCATTCCTCGCCGTGCCATTCGCTTTGAGCCGGCGCCGCAACCAGCGGACCTACCGGTTCGGCGTGGCGCTCATCCTTCTGGTGGCCCTCCACGAGGTCATCGAGCAAGGCGCCATCGCAACACGCTCGAACGGCACCTCGCCCTGGCTCACCATGTGGCTGCCATTCCTGTCGGTCACCGCCTTTGCCGCCTGGCGCTTCTGGTCTGCGAGTTTCACCTTGCAGCCGGACCACCTCGACCGCGTCATCGATCGCTTCGCGACCGCGATGAGACGGTTCTTCAGCAGAATAACGGCTCGCTTCCGGCGCGGAGAAGCGGCATGAAGATCATCGGCTGGATGCTCACGCGTATGGTCCTCATACGCTTCATCTTCATTCTCCTCGGCATTTCGATCTTCGTCATCACGCTCGACATCGTTGCCTATTCCAAGGAGATATTGGCGATCGGCGATGGCGGTCTCGACGCCGTCTTCACCTATGTGATGATGCGGGCTCCCGGCACGCTCTCGACCTTCCTGCCGATCAGCGTGCTGATTGCCCTGCTGCTCGTCCTGATCGAACTGAGCTACCGCAACGAGCTGCCGGCGATCTGGTCGTCCGGCGTATCGCCCTTCCGTGTCATGATGATGCTCATGCCTTTCGCCATTCTGGCCGGCGGGCTGCATTTTCTCCTCAATGATCAGGCCGTGCCGCGCACAGCGCCCACGCTGCGCGAATGGGGCATCGGCGACTACGACGAGAAGAAGCTGAAGGTCGGCGGCGAGAAGGACCCGATCTGGATGCGGGCCGGACGCGACATCCTGCGGGCCGGCAGCGCCAATGCCCAGGCGACGGAACTCGAGGACGTCATCATCTTCCGGCGCGACGAAGCCGGTCTGTTGCGTGAGCAGATCATGGCGAAAAGCGCGGTGCTCAGTCAGGATCGCTGGCACCTCTCCAACGTGCTCGTTTACTATCGCGAGAACCTCCCGCCCAATCGGCTCGATCAGATGATTTATTCGGGATCCTTCCGGCCCGCCGCTGCCGGCGCACGCTCGGGCGACCCCGAAGAGATGAGCATGAGCGATCTGAGCTATTTCGTCGAAAATTCGGGCTTCGGCATCCGGCCGACCTGGGTCTATCAGACCTGGTGGCACAAAAGACTGGCGATCTTCGTCACCGCTTTCGCCATGGTGGCGCTGTGTATTCCGCTGGCGGCGCGTTTCCGCCGCGGCGGCGGCATCGGCATCATGTTCGCGGTCGGGATCGGTCTCGGCTTCGTGTTCTTCATCGCCGACGGCATCGCGCTCACCATGGGCGAGCTTGGCTTCGTGACGCCATGGTTCGCCGCCTGGGCTCCGGTCCTGGGCCTCGCCGCGATCGCCGGTTTCATCACCTTCCGCACCGAACGCCTATGAGCCTGGAAAACGCGACAATGAACGCCGCTCCGGCCGGGCAGGGAACGCAATCGACGTCGAAGCCGGCGTTTTGCTTCGTCGGCTCGAGCGATATCCACTTGTGGTCGCTGACGCCGGTGGAGCGCCTGCGCCGCCAGTTCGCCCGCGAGGGCGTGACGACGGAGGTCTCCTTCGAGCAGGCCTCCCGGTACAATGGGCCGGTGATCTTCGTGACGGCCGACGCGGTCCTCGATCAGCCCTTGATTCCCATCCTGGCCACCCGGTCCAATGTGCTGATCATCGGCACCACCGGTCGTGGCAGCGCGCCGCTCGCCGTACAAGCGCCGGGCCAGCATGCCGGCGCCATTGCCGAGATATTGCTCGAGGGCATCGAGCCTTCGTCCGATCTCGGGCTCCTGTCGCGTACCCCCGACCAGCTCGATGCCAAGTTCTGGAAGGCGTTGCGCAAGCGCGAGACGCCTTATGCTTTCCGCGTGACCGCCGACAACCGCCCGGATGTCGAGTGGCGGATGTTCATGGGCACGTACAAGGGTGCCACCGACCTGGTGACCAAGCATCTTTGGCCGCGCCCCGCTTTCGCGGTGACCCGTTGGCTGGCGCCGCGCGGCGTCACGCCGAACATGGTTACTTGCGTCGGCGCGGTCATGGTCTTCCTCGCCTTCTGGCTGTTCATGCAGGGCCAGTATGGCATGGGCCTTGCAGCGGCCTGGCTCATGACATTCCTCGATACCGTCGACGGCAAGCTCGCGCGCACCACGCTGACCTCCAGCAAATGGGGCGACGTGTTCGACCATGGTCTCGACCTCATCCATCCACCCTTCTGGTATGTCGCCTGGGGCATGGGTCTCGCTTATGCCGGCCATCCACTCGATGACACGACCTTCTGGACCGTCATCGCGGCGATCCTCGGCGGTTATGTGCTGCAACGGATCATGGAGGGTATCTCCATCAAGTGGCTGGGCCTCGAAATCCACATCTGGCGCAAGATCGACACGGTGTTTCGCCAGATCACCGCACGCCGCAACCCGAATCTCGTGATCCTGACGGCCTTCACCTTGATGGGCCGGCCCGACTGGGGCCTCATCGCGGTGGCCTGGTGGACGGTCATCTGTCTCGTGTTGCACGGCCTGCAACTCGCCCAGGGCCTCGCCGCGAAACGCGCCGGCCCCCTTGAATCCTGGATGGCGAAGGGCTGATGACGCGCGGTCTCATCGTCAATCCGCTATCCGGCAAGGCGAGCGGCAAAGGCCTCGAACTGGCCGCCCTCCTCAAGGAGCATCCCCAGATCATCGTCCGGGTGCTGGCGAATTTTTCCCAGCTCAACCCGTTCATCGCGGAAATGGCCGAGGCCGGCGTGACCGATCTGTTCATCAGCTCGGGCGACGGCACTGTCCAGGCGATCCAGACCGAGATCGCCGAGCGTTATGCGCCGAAATTCCTTCCGCGTCTTTCGCTTCTGCCGCACGGCACGACGAACATGACCGCCGCCGATCTCGGTTTCCGCAACCGCGACGTGAAGGTTCAGGCTGATTTCATCGCCAACCGGCAGCCGCGGGTGATGGTCACGCGTCCGACCCTGCGTGTCGCCAATCCCCGTGACGGCCGCGTCCGTCACGGCATGTTTCTCGGCACCGGCGCCGTCTGGCAGGCAACTGTCTTCTGTCAGGACGTCGTCCACGGCACCGGCTTGAAGGGCGAATTCGCCACTTTCGCGACGCTTGCCAGCGCCGTCGCCAAGGCGCTGTTCACCCGCGCCAATCCTCACGATACGCAGAGGATCGACCGCCCCTATCCGATCAAGCTCATGCAGGATCGCGCGGCGGTCGTCGACGGTGAGCATCTGATGCTTCTCGCCACCACGCTCGACAAGCTCATTCTCGGCACCAAACCCTTCTGGGGCGGCAAGAACGGCCCGATCCGCGTTTCGACATTTCCCTATCCGGTCCCCAGCATCACACGCTGGCTGCTGCCCTTGATGTATGGCGGCGAGGGCCGCCGCGTACCGCAAGGGGCGCGCAGCGTCTCCGGCCGCGTCTTCGAGATCGCGACCAGCACGCCTTTCGTCATCGACGGCGAGTTCTTCGAAACGCCGGCCGACGGACCGCTGCGGGTCGAAACCGGTCCCGAATTCGCGTATATTTGCGGATGATGGACAGGCCGCCCGCAGAACTCGCAGCCCTGGTCGCCACGACACTCGATCGTCCGCTCTCCGCCGATGTCCGGGCGATGGCCGATCATGTGTTGAGCCGGCATAAGACAGCCGCCGCCATTCTCGCTTATGGATCCTGCCTGCGCGGCGTCGGCACCGATGAATCGCTGATCGATCTCTATGTTCTCTTCGCAAGCGATGCGGATGTGAGCGCCAATCCGGTGAGCCGCATCGGCGCTCGTCTGGTGCCGCCCAATGTCTATTATGCCGAGACGGTTCATGATGGCCGCACCTTGAGGTGCAAATACGCCGCCACGACCTTGCCGCTGTTTGCCCGGCACATGCGCACTGACACGAAGAACCCTTATTTCTGGGCGCGTTTCGCGCAGCCCGCCGCCCTCGCCTATGTGTCGAACGACGAAAGTCGCGCACGTGTCGTCGCGGCGGTGAGCCAGGCCGTCATCACCATGTATCGCGCCGCGCTCGCCTCTGCACCACAAGGGAGCGCCGCGGCCGATACCTGGCGCCGCGGTTTCGAGGAAACCTATCGGACCGAGCTGCGCCCCGAATCTGGCAGCCGCGCCGGCGAGCTCGTTGCCGCGAATGCCGCCTTCTACGAAAAGGCGGCCATGCTGATCGGAGAGCCTTCGGTGCCGCCTGTGTCCTGGCGGCTGCGGCGCTGGCAGGGCAAGGCCCTGTCGGTCGCGAGACTTGTGAAGGCGGCCTTCACCTTTGAAGGCGGCGCTTCCTATGCGGCCTGGAAAATCGAGCGGCACAGCGGCAACAAGATCGAGCTTTCACCCTGGCAGCGCCGGCATCCAGTGCTTGCCGGCTTCATGCTGCTGCCCAGGCTTTTATGGCGCGGCGCCGTCAAGTGAAACCATATCGCATTGCAGTAGAGCCGCTCGATTAACACCATATTTACCAAACAAATATCAGATAAACTGTGTTAGTCTCTCCTTACGGCGTTTCGGTCTAAGTAAATCCTCGGGATTCACAGTCCGGCGGAAGATGAAACACTCGATCGTCAAGCGGGCGATCTCGGTCGCACATCGCAGTGTCATGATCGCGCTGTTCGGCGCGTTCCTGCTGGCTGTCGCTGGAATGATCGAGCGCTCGATATTCGAAAACTGGGCGCGCCAGATCGACGCCCGGCTGCAACGGGCGAGTCTCGTTGCCAATCAGATCGCGCTGTTCGACGAGCGCCTCTCCATGTTCGCCCATATGGCCGTATCCAGCGGCGATTGGCGGTGGATCATCCGCTACGAAAATGCCGTCCCGCTGCTCGATCGCTCGATTGCCGATGGGATCGCGATGGCCCCCGCCGAGGCCGCGAAGCGTTTCACCACCTATGGCAAGATTTCCAACGAAGCGACCACCAATATGGAGCGCCAGGCACTGAGCCTTGTCCAGAAAGGGCAGAAGGCCGAGGCCGAGGCGATCCTCGATTCGCGCACTTATGCGATGGAGAAGGCGCGGCTGACCAGCGAAACCGGCCGCCTCGTCGAGGCCACCCGTCAGCAGCTGCGCACTGATTTCGCGTCGGTCTCAAAATTCTCGCAGCTGTCGAAATTCTGCCTCGTGCTGATCGGCTTGGGAATCCTGTGGTGGGCTCTCTACCGCAATCTCCGCCGCTCGGAGGACGTCTTCGCCGAAGCTGAGGACAATATCCGCTTCCTCGCCATGCATGACGAACTGACCGGTCTCGCCAACCGGCGCGCGCTGAGCGGCGTTCTCGGCGAGAAGCTCCATACCGTTTCCACCGGGGGCAAGAAGCTTGCGTTGATCTCGCTGGACATGGTCGGCTTCAAGAAGGTCAACAGTCTCTATGGCCACGTCGCCGGCGATACGATCCTCGTCGCCTTGGCCAAGCGCCTCCAGTCCAATCAGAGCGATTTGACCAACACTTTCCGCGTCGGCGGCGACGAGTTCGTGATCCTCACCGAATTCGCCGACGAGCAGGATCTCGAGGCGCAATGCGACCGGCTGATCAAGCTGCTGAAAAAGCCGATTGCTGCGGCGTCCGGCACCATATCCCTCAATGCCCGCCTTGGTGTCGCCAAGGCGCCCCAGGACGCGACCGATCCGCAATCGCTCTATCGCAAGGCCGACATCGCACTTCAGCATGCGCGCGGCGAGCAATCCGAGGCCACCGTCTACTACAATGCCTCGATGGACGATCGCATCAGGCTGCGCGCCCGCATCGAAACCGAACTGCCGGCGGCGATCGAGCGCGGCCTCATCGTGCCGTATTTCCAGCCGGTCGTGGAGCTCGCCACCGGACGTCTCGTCGGCTTCGAGGCTCTCGCCCGCTGGGAGCATCCCGATGACGGGCTGATCAGTCCCGACTCCTTCATCTCGGTCGCCGAGGAGGCGGGTCTCATCGACGACCTGTTTATCTCCATCCTGCGGCAGGCCTGCGCCAGTGCGCGCCTGTGGCCCCCGCAGCTTTCGGTGTCGGTCAATCTTTCTCCCATGCAGCTCGTCAACCCGAATATTTCGGTGCGCATCCGCGACATCGTCAAGGATGCCGGCATCACGCCGCAAAGATTGGAGATCGAGATTACCGAAAGCGCCCTCGCCGCCAACTTCGAGTCGGTGCGCCAGCCGCTGGTCGATCTCAAACTGCTCGGCATCTCCATCGCGCTCGATGATTTCGGCACCGGCTATTCGAGCCTGCAGCATCTCTCCGAGCTCCTGATCAACAAGATCAAGATCGACAAATCCTTCATTCGCCCTTCGGCCGATCCCCAGCAGAACGCCAAGATCGTGCGCTCCATGCTCAGCCTCGCCCGGAGCCTTGGTGTCGCGACGACGGCGGAAGGCATCGAGCTCAAGGCGCAGGCGATCGAGCTGCAGCAACTCGGCTGCATCTACGGCCAGGGCTTTCTCTACAGCCGGCCGGTAAACCAGCTCGCCTGCCTGACGCTGATCGAGAAATGGGACGCTGCCGCCGCCCGCCCCTCGCCGCGCATGCGCGAGGTCAGCTAGCCTTTTTGTAGTGGCCCTGCGCGACGACCTCGCCGAACAACGCGATGATCCGGTCGATGTCCTCGAATGTATGCGCCGCCGACACCGAGCAGCGCAGCAGGCATTGCTTGCCGGGCGTGCCGGGCGGCAGGGCGATGTTCACATAGACGCCGGCATTGAGAAGCGCATTCCACATGGCGATGGTCGAAACCTCGTCGGGGCAGTTCACCGCCACGATGGGGCTCACGCTGTCGCAGCCGAGCGCCAGGCCCAGCGCCTTGAAGCCGTTGAACAGGCGGGCCGAATTGACCGCCAGGCGTTCGCGCCGCTCGGGCTCTGCCTTGAGCTTGCGGATCGCCGCCAGCGACGTCGCCACCGTCGCGGGTGACGGTGAGGCGGTGAACATATAGGGGCGCGAGGTATAGCGCAGCATGTTGAACAGCGGATGGTTACCGGCGCCGAAGCCGCCGATCGCGCCGATGCTCTTCGAGAAGGTGCCGACGACGAAATCGACATCGTCCTCGAGGCCCGCCTCGTCGGCGAGGCCCCGGCCGTTCGGACCCAGCACGCCGAAGGAATGCGCTTCGTCGACGAGCAGCTGGAAGCCGTGTTTCTTCTTGACCTCGACGAAATCGGCGAGCGGAGCACGGTCGCCCAGCATCGAATAGATGCCTTCGAGGACCACCAGCCGGCCGCCCCCGTCTTCCGAGCGCGCCAGGCGCTTGTCGAGGTCGCTCGCGTCATTGTGGCGGAAGCGCACCAGCTTGGCGCCCGACAAGGTGCAGCCGTCATAGATCGAGGAATGCGAGTCGGCGTCGAGATAGATCGTGTCCTTAGGCCCCGCGAGCCCCGCCAGCATGCCGAGATTGGCCTGGTAGCCGGTGGTGAACATGATGCAGTGCGTGCGGTTGAGAAAGCCCGCCAGTTCCTTCTCGAGATCGCGATGCAGGGCATAGGAGCCGTTGGCGATGCGCGAGCCCGTCGTGCCGGTGCCGTAGAGGCCGAGCGCCTCCTGTCCGGCAGCGATGCAGTCGGGCTCGAAGGTGATGCCCATATAATTGTTGGTGCCGGCCAGCACGGTCTCGCGGCCGTTGATGATGGCGCGGGTCGGCGACAGGATCCGGTCATTGGTGAGGCTGACCGCATTGACGCCGAGCGACATCATGCGCTCATGACGCTCGGCTATGCCGCGGTGCTTGTCGAAGAGATCAGTCATGGGATCACACCTTTGCCAGACGGCCTTCGACGACCTTCACGAGATCGGCGAGCGAGCGGGTTTCGGAGAGGACATTGAGCGGGATTTCGATGTCGAAATGGTCTTCTACTTCCATGACGAAGTCCATCACCGACACGGAATCGATATTGAGATCGGCAGAGATATCTGTTTCGGGCTTAAGGGCGATCTTGGCCGTATTGAACGGTTCAAGCAGCTGACACAGGGTCGCGAATATGTCCTGGTTCATTTCATGCTCTCTCCATAAGACTTCGGCGCCCGCCTTCTATCGGCCCCGGTCTTGACCGGCAACCACCCTTGTTCGCGATACCAGGCGATCGTAAGGCGGAAGCCCTCGTCAAACGACACGGCCCCGGCGAGACCCGCATCGCCATGGGCGACCCAGTCGCGATGATAGAGCTCGCGCACCTTCCCGGGCGTCAGCGGCACGCGCAATTTCAATCCGGCGCCCAGCAGCGACACTGGCCAGGACAGGCCCTGGAGCAGCCACCGCGGCAGGAAGACCAGGCGTGGCTCCCGTCCTTCCGCTTCGGCCGCGCTCTTCGTCAGATCGGACCAGCCGTAACCATTGGCCTTCCCGTCGTCGATCTCGCGCAGACCCGTCGTCCGGTCGTCGAGCCGCGCCATCAGGAATTTCGCCAGATCTTCGGCATAGAGAAGCGAGAAGCGCGCCTGTGCCGCGGCCGGTATGACCGCGAAACGCCGGGTGAGCTGTCCGAGCAAGGGCAAGGTAGCGCGATCCCCCGGACCATAGACGACCGGCGGCCTGACGATGAGCAGGCCCTGCGGCGGAAGCGCCAGCAGCGTATCCTCGGCCTGGCGTTTGCTCGCCGCATAGTCGGAGAGCTGCGGCTCGCGCGCGGCGAGGCTCGATACATGGATGAAGCGTTCGACGCCCGCAGCGAGCGCCGCCTGCGCCAGCCGCTCCGTGCCTTGTGCATTGACGGCAAAGAAGGTGGCGCGGTCGGGCGCGGCGATCGCCCCAGCCAGATGGATGACGGCCTGGGCGCCGGCGACCAGGCGCCGGAGCGCAGCTTCGTCATCGAGCCCGCCGATGATCGTTTCAGCCGTGCCGAACCCGCAGTCGCGCGGGCCCTTGCGCACGAGGAGCCGCAGAGAATATCCGGCGTCCTCCAGCATCTTGACGAGATGACGACCGACGAAACCGGTGCTTCCGGTGAGTGCTATCGGCCCTTGCATCGGCCCTAAGCCAATCGTGGTTTATTGCGCGGCCGCGAGCCGCGTTTCATCCAGGGAACGCGGCAGGCGCGCCAACGGCGAAATCTCGGCGATGTCGCCGGTGAGATACCCATCCTTGGCGCCGGCGCGGGAAAGCTTGCCCGAAGAGGTGAAGGGCAGGCTCTTCGGCGCGACGAGGATCACGGCGCATTCGACGCCGGCGGTCTGATGGACGACGGCGGCGACCTTGCGGCGCAAATTTTCCATCTCCGCCGCATCGGCGATACGGCAATGCACGAGCACGACGACATCGTCCTCGCCATCCTCGCCTTCGACCGCGAAGGCCGCGGCATCGCCATTGCGCAGCGGCTCGATCTGCTCGGCCGCCCATTCGATGTCCTGCGGCCAGATATTGCGGCCGTTATGAAGGATCAGGTCCTTGGCGCGGCCGGTGATGACGATCTCGCCGTCGAGCCAGTAGCCCATGTCGCCGGTATCCATATAGCCATCGGCGGTCATGATCGCCTGGGTGGCTTCGGCATTCTCGAAATAGCCGTCCATCAGGCTCGGGCCCTTGAACAGGATACGGCCGATTTCACGCTCGCCGAGATCCGCCCCTCTATCGTCACGGATGATGACTTCATGGCCGGTGATCGGCTTGCCGCACACGACGAAGCTGCGCACCCGCTCGGGGCTCTGCTTGAGCTGCTCGCTCGCCGGAACCGCACGTTGCGCCAGCTTGTAATGAAGGCGATCGACGGTATCGATCTTCACCGGCTTGCTGAGATCGGCAAAGGTGATGGCGAGTGTCGACTCGGCCATGCCGTAGCTCGGCGTGAAGGCCTTGGCGTCGAAGCCCGCGACCGAGAGTTTCTCGGCGAAATCATTCAGGATGTCGGCGCGCACCATGTCACCGCCGATGCCGGCGACGCGCCAGGACGTCAGATCCAGTGTCACCGCTTCGCCATTGATCCGGCGCGCCGCGAGGTCGAAGCCGAAGGACGGCGAATAGGCGATGGTGCTGCGGTTCTCCGACATCAGCTTGAGCCACAGGGCCGGACGGCGGGCGAAGGACGTCGTCGAGAGATAGTCGACAGTCACCTGCCCCATCATCGGCGACAGGCAGAAGCCGACGAGGCCCATGTCGTGATAGAGCGGCAGCCAGGAGAAGGCGCGATCCTCATTGGTGATCTTGAGGCCGTCGCGCAGGATGCCGCGCGTGTTGGCGACGATCGCCTTCTGGGTGATGAGCACGCCCTTGGGGCTCGAGGTCGAGCCCGAGGAATATTGGATATAGGCGACATCGTCGACGTCGAAGGGCTTCAGCTTCTCGATGCTCTCCGGCATCGCCGCCAGTTCTTCGAAGGTCTTGACGATCGCCGTGTCGGCGAGCCGCGCTGCTTCGGTGATATGGGAGATGAGATCGTTCGGCAGGATGACCGCGCTGGCGCGCGCTGTCTTCAGCATGCCGGCGATGCGCGAGACATAGGCGTTCTTGCCGCCGATATACATCGAATAAGGCATCGGGCACGGCACCAGGCCGGCATATTGGCAGCCGAAGAACACTGCCATGAAATCGGGGCTCGTCTCGGCGACGACGGCGACACGTTCGCCGCGCTTGAGACCGGTCGAGAGAAGCTTGCGCGCCGTGGCCAGCGCCTTCAGCCGCAATTCGCGATAGGGCAGCACATGCTCGAGCTGGCCGCGCGACGAGTAGAAATTGAAGCCCGTCACACCGCGCGCGGCATAGTCGAGACCCGCGGTCAGCGTGGCAAAACCACCAAGCACTTTCGCCAGCACCGGGTTATGATGGGACGTGGGGCTCAACGCGAACTCGCTCGCGCTCTGCCTCAATCCCGCTTTGATAGCCGTGCCGTGCAACTTAACCTCTTGACCTTACTACCTATTTCCCGACAGCGTCCTGAAACCGACAGGACTCGCTGAAATCCCCTGCTCTTAGCTAACAGCGGGACGGGAAAGCTTAAAATCAAAAGGTATTTCAGATTATTAACGACGCTATCCGGTGAGCCGGGAAATTAATATTCCGGCAATGAAAAGCGCCAGGGCCCCGATGGAAAAACCGGACAGCCAGGCCAGGATCAAGGCGGTGGTCGAATGCCCGATGATCGCCGGCTTAAGACCTGCCGAAGGGGCAGAGACAGCCGTGATCTCACGCTCCCGCGCGATCAGGCGGTGGGCGATATGCTGGGTGATGCGCTCGATCATCTCATCGCGGTTAGTCGTCTCGAGCAGCGTCTGGCGCCCGGCCGGACTGTCCTGGACGAGCCGGTAGCTGCGCGGATCGGGCGCCATGACCACGGACGTGATGAGATCGACCCACAGGCGCGGCGGGTCACCCGGCACGAGCGCCAGGTCGATGAAGGATGTGGCCGCGCTATTGCTGGCCACGACCGGGGCCAGATCGTCTTTCAGGACTTGCAGGCGCAGCGTCTGGGCGTCTCTGATGTCCAGCACCGCATCGAAATGGGCAGCCTCCGCCAGGCGGGCCTGGCGCAGCGCGCCGCCCAGGCTCTGATCTCCCGGTAATCTTGTCGACAGAGGGGAAACCACTAGAATGCTCCCGAATTATGAACCGTCTGTGCCAAAATAGGTCGCAAAAGACTCGTTTCTTCAGCTATTTCCATATCTTGCAACTCCCGCACCAGCAAAGCCATGACCGAAATGGACAATCCACTGCCTTCCAGCGCCCAGCGCGTCGCCGATGCGGCGAAGCGCCTTGGCCTATCCCCTCACATCGTCACCATGGCGGACAGCACCCGAACCGCCGAGGAAGCCGCTGCCGCCTGCGGCTGCGAGGTTGCCCAGATCGTCAAGTCGCTCGTTTTCCGAGGCGCCCAGTCGGGCACGCCCTATCTGCTGCTGGTTTCTGGCAAGAATCGGGTTAACGAGAAGAAGGCGGCAAATGTGATCGGCGAAAGCCTGGCACGCCCGGACGCCAGCTATGTCCGTGGCACCACCGGCTACGCCATTGGCGGCATCCCGCCTTTCGGCCACGACACCCCGCTCAAGACCTTCATGGATGCCGATCTCCTGGCCTATGACAGCGTGTGGGCCGCCGCCGGCACCCCACATTGCGTCATGCGGCTCTCCCCGCACGACCTGCAGGCCAAGACGGGCGCCGCGTCCCTGGTGGTCTACTGAGACTTGACCGGCTGCGCCGAGCCGCCGCAGACAGTGGGTAGCGGCGCATCGCCGAACCACAATTCGAAGGTATTGGGCCGGACCTTCTTGGCGCCTTCCCAGATGGTGGTGAGATTGATCACCTTGAGCTCGAGGCCGAGCGCGCCGAACATGTTGGCGATGGCCTGGCCGCGCTCCATGTCGCTGTCCTTCAGCACCCGCAATTCATGCTGCTTGCCGTCCCAATTGACTTGCGCGATCAGCGGCACGGAGATCTGCGTACGGTCGGCATCCTTCAGCGACAGGAGCATCGTGGCGATGCAGGCGCGCTGCTGATCGGTCATGGCGTGGACGAAGAGCCGGCTCGGCAGGCGTTCGAGCGCCTTGCGGAAGGTCTCGGCGACGGCGGCATTTTCGTCCGACGCCTTCATCAGCGCCGCCTCCATCAGAGGAAGCATCTGCTTGTCGGACGATGAGTTGGCGTAATCGAGCTGCGCCGCCACGAACTCCACCGGCACCTTGTCGTTCTTCAGGAGATATTCGAGCATGGCGATGCCGAACTTGCGCTTCTCGGAGTTCTCGTCGCTGACCAGATCGATCATGGTCTTGAGATCGCTCAGATTCTGCTGCCAGCGCGTGTAATAGAGGCCGGTTCCCGCCACGGTGAGCGGGATCATGACGGTCGCCAGGAGCTGGACCATAATTTCGCGCATCGGCCGCATCGACATCCTTCAACTCCAACAATATGCGCCGCCTTGCACCATTCCAATGCGGCGGAACGGTGGCCTTTTAGCGTGCCGGCCGATTCGCCGGAATTCCTATTCGTCGGAGGATGGCGGTGGCAGCCGGCGGCGCAACAGATAGGCGGCGAGCGTCGGAACGGTGAGGCTCATGGCGAAATAGCGCGCCAATTGATGGGCACCGACATAGGCCGGATCGAGATTGAGCGCGAGCGCGATGACGGTCATCGCATCGAGCCCGCCCGGCGAGAAGGCGAGCAGCGTCAAGGCGACGGGCTGATGCGCGACGAGACTCGCCAGGATGGCGCCCAGGATCGAGATCGCCAGCGCAATGGCGAAGCCCGCCATTCCATCCGCCAGGCCATAGAGCAATTCTCCGGGGCTGAAATCCTGGAACCGGCTGGCGAGCAGAGTACCGAGCGTCACATTGGCGAGGATCAGTGCCGGCGCCGGCAGGGCACCATGGGCGATACCGCCCAGGAAGAATCCGGCGCTGACGACGATCGCGCCGATGAACAGCCCGGCCGGAACCTTCAGATGGTTGAGGAGCAGCGCTGCCGCGGCGCTCGCCAGGAAGACCAGCACGATCTCCCACCACACTGTCGGCACCACTGCCGTCGGGGGCACCGCCGCGTGCGACAGATTGGTGATGACGATCGGCAGGGCCGCGACGAGGAAGAACAGTCGGATGCTCTGGGCGATGATCACCCGCCGCATATCGGCTTTCGCCTCGTCCGCCATGGCGACGACCATGGCGAGCGCGCCGGGCAGGCTCGAAAACAGCGCATCGGCCATCGGCCAGCCGCGCACCCGCCGGTAGAACCAATAGCAGGCGGCCGTCACCACGAAGACCGTCAGCAGCAATATCGCCAGGCTCAGCGGCCAGCGGCCCGCCGTTGCGAGCGTCTCCGGCGTGACGCTGCTGCCGATCTGTACGCCCAGAATGATGAAGGCGAGAATGCGCAGATAGGGCGGCACCGAGAGCTTTATCCCGGACAATACGGCGATGATCGCCACGATCATGCTGCCGGCGAGCCAAGGCGCCGGCAGATGCAGATAGGCGAAGATGGCGCCGCCGAGAGCACCCAAAGCAAGCGTGAAAAGAATGCGGATCAGAACAAAGGCCTCAATGACTCAAAGAGCTGGCGATAGCGCCGATACGCATTGTCATAGGCTTGCTTGTGCCGAACAAGCGGCAAAGTCACATCCGCGACGGGATTGAGCTCGGCAATCGTCCCGCCGATATCCGCAATGAGGCCGGCCGCCTTGCCGGCGAGAACGGCGGCGCCGATAGCTGACGTATCGGTATGGAGCGGCGTTTCGGCCGGCAGGCCGATGAGATCGGCGCGGATCTGCTTCCACAAGGCGCTGCGCGCTCCCCCGCCGACGATCCGCAAGGCATCGGCCGCAAGGCCCAGCTTCTGTGTGCGCTCGAACACGTCCCGCATGGCGAAAGCGAGCCCTTCGAGCAGGGCGCGCGCCAGATGTGGCGCTCCATGCGCGGGCGTCAGGCCATAAAAGGCGCCGCGCGCCGAGGCGATCCATTCGGGCGCCATGGCGCCGGACAGAGCCGGGATGAAGGTCACCCCTTCGGCCCCCGGCTCGACCTGTCCGGCGAGCCCGGTCAGCTCGTCGAAACTCGCGAGCCGGAACGTGTCGCGGAACCAGACGAGCGCGCCGCCCGACAGCCAGCCCGGATTCTCGATGAAATAGTGCCCGCCATGAAAAGCATGCGTCTCGACGAGCCGGCCCGGATCGACGACCGGCGCCCCGTGCAGCGCACCCGTCACCTCGGCGGTTCCGAGCACATTGATGAAACGCCCGGGGACGGTGAGTCCCGCCCCCAGAGATGAGGAGAAATCGTCGCCGGTACCGACCGCGACTGGAATGCCGGTCGGCAGACCGGTCAGCCGGGCGCCTTCCGCCGACAGTTCCCCGGCCTTGTCGGCCATATCCATGACCTCCGGCAGCTCTTCAGCACCGATTCCGAAAGCCGCGAGCAACGTCTCGTCATAGGCACGCGCCTCGAGCCCATAGACCATGCTGGTCGAGGCGGTGGCGTGATCGATCGCATGGGCGCCGGTCACCCGCGACACCAGATAGGACACCGGCACATGGAACTTCACCGCCGCGGACACAGCCGGCACATGCCGCTTGAGCCATCTGATCTTGGCAGCGAGATGGGTCGCGTCGAGCACCACGCCGCAGCGTGCGTGAACCGTATCGGCATCGACGCCGTCGATCTCGGCACGCCGGTCCATCCAGATCAGACAGGGATGCAGCGGCTTTCCGCCTCGATCGACGGCGACGCAGCCATCAAGTTGGCCGCCGAAACCCAGCGCTTTAACCTCATCCGATTTGCGCCCGGCCTTGGCGAGGGCGCCCTGAATGGCCTGCCCCAATGCCGCTTCCCACAGAGATGGATCCTGCTCTGCCCATCCGGGGTGCGGGAAATTCGGGCTGTAAGGAATGGCGTGTTCGCCGATGATCTTCATCTCGGGGGCGAGGATCACCGCCTTGAGACTTTGGGTGCCGATGTCGATGCCGACGATCATGCGGCGATGCCGGTCTTCCCTTGCTCTGCGACACTGAGCTCGACCTGTGCCTCGCCGAGCGCCCGGACCATAGCCTCGTCGGGCCTCGCATCGGTGATGAGCCCGTCTATGGCGCCCAAGGCGCAGATCGTCGCGAATTGAGTGATGCCGGCCTTGGTCTGGTCGGCGAGCAGATAGACGCGTTCCGAACGCGCGATGATCTTGCGCTTGACCGCCGCACCCGCCGCATCGGCGTCGCTGATCTCGTTCACCGTGAAGCCGCCGGCGCCGATGAAAGCGAGATTGGCATGATAGCGGTCGAGGAAATCGAGCGTCTCGGGACCGAACACCCCTTCTTCCGTGAGGCGCAGATCCCCGGGGCAGAGCAGCACGGAAGCCGTGTCTGATTGGCCCAGGAGCCGCGCCACGCCGATCGAATTGGTGATCGCGCGGAACTCGATCGGAAGCTGCGCCAGCACCTTGGCCAGATGCGACGTCGTCGAGCCGGCATCGATGATGAGAACATCGCCGGATTTCACCAGCCGCGCCGCGGTCTGGGCGATGCGCTCGCGCTCGGCGACATAGGTCTGGGCGCGTGCCGCGATTCCGGGCTCGTCGGAGAGCGCTCGCATCGCCGCACCGCCATAGGTGCGCGCCAGCAGGCCGCGCTCGGCGAGCGCGTCGAGATCGCGCCGGATCGTCTCGGTGGTGACGTCGAATTCCTCGGCGAGATCGGAAATGCGCACCGCCACCGTGGTGTTGAGACGGGTGACGATGCGATCCTGTCTCTCGCGCTTGGACAATTTATCCATGGCGGGCCTCCAACAGAGCCCTGGCGAGTTCGGCGAACCCCTCCCCACCTTCGGCCTTGGTCACATAACGCGGCAGATGCGCCATGATCTCCTTGTAAGGCATCACATTGGCGACGCCGACCGAGTTCGGAAAGAAGGCGAACATCGGCGCATCATTGGGGGAGTCGCCGGCATAGACAATATGCTGCTTCTCGCGCTCTGTATCGATCCCGAAACACTCCTTGAGCATGCGCCGGGTCATGGTCAGCTTGTCGTGATGGCCGAACCAGGCATTGACATGGATGGAGCTCACCTTGGCCACGGCACCCTCGGCCTCGAAGGCCTGCCTGATGCGCTCGGCCGTTGCCAACGGCAGCGCCGGCACATCCTCACAGAAGTCGATGGCGATATCGATCTCGCGATAGGCCTGATCGGAGGCGATGGCGGTACCCGGGAATTCGGTGAGGATGCGCGCGCCGAGCTTTTCGAGCCTGGCGCTGTTCGCAAGCCGCTCTTCGGCCGGCTGGCCATAGACACGCTGCATCTTGCGGGACTTGTCATCATACCGGAAGTAGAAGGCGCCGTTCTCGCCGACGATGCCGTCGACCGGCCACATGCGCGCAATGTGATCGCACCATCCCGCCGGCCGGCCGGTGATCGGAATCACAACCAGCCCTGTGCGGCGCAGGTCCTCGAGTGCCCGATAGGCGATCGCCGGCAGGCGGCCATGGAGCGTCAGCGTATCGTCGATATCGGTGAGGATCGCCTTCACCGCCCGAAGCTCGCTCGGCGGACAGGAAGCGAGTGGTAGCAAGGTCGTCAATCGATCAGCCTTTCCGGTTCCAGGAGGCCTGAATCGGCCGCGAGGTCGAGGAAGGTATAGCGATTCCGGATTTCCCGCGCATGCAGGATCGCATTCTTGAAGAACGACCGCGACAGACCGATTGCCGGATAACGCCGCGGTGCCTCGACCTGCGCCAGCGCCTTGTCGATGGCGCCGGAGGACCGGCGCACCAGCTCGATCTCTGATTTGAGGACTGGCCAGATCGCCTGCAGTCTTTCATTGAGCCGCGCCGCCCTCGGTGCGTCGGTGAGCTTGGGCTGGATGTCCTGCCAGCAGGCGGCGCCCACCT
This sequence comes from Taklimakanibacter albus, assembly GCF_016595235.1. GTDB lineage: Bacteria > Pseudomonadota > Alphaproteobacteria > Rhizobiales > Aestuariivirgaceae > Taklimakanibacter > Taklimakanibacter albus. The sequence goes on from NZ_JAENHL010000007.1 coordinate 582,376, forward strand.
CATCGCCGAAATGCGATTTGAGCGCGCCGATGCTGAGCTTGCTGGGTTCGAGAAGCGGTGGTGTATCGCGCGCCAGAAGCTGGTCCTGCAGCTTGGCCATCACCACCGTCGTGACAGCGATCTGCTCGCCATGCAGCGCCGGCTCCCAGCCTTCAGGCGGCATCATCTCGACATGATGGCTGATCAGATGCTCGCCCTGGCTCGCCGGATAAGAACCGCCGCAGATCGTCATGCCGAAGCCCGAGAGCAGCAGGATCCGGATCAGGCAGCTCAGAGCCGCACGATCGCCCCTCAGCAGAGCACCCGGATCGGCGACGAGCTGGTTTTCGAGATCAGCGATGAACGCGAACGGGGCTTTGCGATAGGTCTGGCCGAAGAGACGGCTCGACAGGAGCCAGTCGACCTGCGCCGTCGACCGGCAGATCGCATCGCCGAAACCCGCCTGGATCAGGCGTTTCGGCGCCTTGGCCAGCACGTCGAGATCGATGAAGACGCCGTCGGGCGAGATCGCCGCCAGGGACTTCTTGTGCCCATGCACGGTGATGGCGGCATTGACGGACGTATAGCCGTTCATCGAGGGCGCGGTGCCGAAGACGGCGCAGCGTTTGCCTTGCTTGGCGGCTGAATATTTGGCCAGATCGCAGATGCTGCCCGAACCGACGGCGATATAGGATCCGGCCCGCTCGCCGGCACGCATCACGCGCGCGGCCGTCTCGTCATCGGGATGCGGCCGCTTGCCGAGCCTGATCGGTATGATCTCACCCAGCGAGGCGAGCGCCGGCTCGACCCGATGCGCCAACGCGGCATGTGTATCGTCATCGGAAAGGATCGCGAAAGGCTTCGGCAGATCGAGCGCCTTGACGAGTTCCGCCTCGCGCCCGGCGAGCGTCGGCTCGATCACCAGCGCCTTCATCGGCACATGGAGGAGCTCGCCTGTATCGGGATCTCGATAAGTGCCCGTCAGCAGCTGTCTCAAGGTTTCCATGTCATGTACCGGTCGCGCGCAATACCGCCTTGCATTGATCACGCACACCCTTGACGCCTTGCGCGAAGGCCTCTTCGAAAACCGCCGAGCCGATGGTGAAGGCATCGGCACCCGCCGACGCAACCGCTTTGATGCGCGCCGGCGAGTCGATGCTGCCGGCGACGATCAGATAGCCATTGTCGCCGACACCACGCCGCGCCGCGCGGATGAGATCGAGCGGATCGGCCTCGGTGGCGCGATAGGCCAGGAGGTCGACGCCCGGGCAGCCCGAGGTGACGGCTCTGCGGCAATCCGCTTCGACATCCACCGCCGTGCCGCCGAGCTTGGTCGGATGGCCGATCGGTTTGCCGGGGAACGGATAATAGGAAGGCCCGCCGCCTTTGAAGGTATCCATGGCGAGCTTGATGTCCTGACCGCCGAGCACGCGATCGACACCGAGTTCGGCGGAAGCGGTGATCGACTGGCGGATAGTCTCCGGCGTCTGGCTGACGACCTCGACATAGGCGATGCAGCCATCTGCCTTGATGCGTCGTGTCAGCTCCTTGAGAGTGGCCTTGTCGACGCCGACATCCTTGAAGCCCACATGTTTCAGGCCGATGCCGGAGAGAGAGTCGTAAACGTCAAGACAGTTCTGGACCGTCTTGTCGTGATGCGTCAGCATGAAAATGAAGTCCATGTCGCCACTCTTATGTTGTACCCACAACAATTATGTTGCATAGCTGACATGGATGGCGCAAGCTATTTCCAAACGAGATGGCGATGAGTTGGAAAAATTCCTTCCGATCGATCTATTACGAAGGTGCGCCCGAACCGGCGGACCTCGATCTCGGTTGGAAGGAGACCGCCCTCCTCGTCATCGACGTTCAGAATACGTATCTGGCGCGTCCTGACCGCGCCACGCTGACGCCCGACGAGCAGCGCCGCTACGACGCCTGGACGCCTTTCCACAGCCGGATGCGGGACACGGTCATTCCGCGCACCGCCGACCTCCTGGCGCGCTTCCGCCGGCATGGCATAGAGTGCCTCTTCGCCCGCATCGCCTGCCACACCAAGGATGGCCGCGACCGCTCGCTCAGCCAGAAGATGCCGGGCTGGAACAACCTGCTCTTGCCGAAGGACGAAGCCCCCTCCCAACTTGTCCCTGAATTGGCACCAGCGGGTGACGAGATCGTCGTCACCAAGACGACCGACTCCGCGCTGACCGGCACCAATCTCCGGCTGATCCTCCATAATCTGGGGATCAAGAACGTCGTCTGTGCCGGAATTTTTACCGACCAATGCGTGTCTTCGACGGTGCGCAGCCTGGCCGATGAAAGCTACAATGTGGTGGTCGTGGAGGATTGCTGCGCGGCCGGTTCGGACGAGCTCCACCGCAAGGAGCTCGAGATCATCAACATGATCTACTGTCACGTCATGTCGAGCGCGGAGCTCATTGCGATGATGCGGCTCTGAAACCAGAAAGGAGGGTGTCAAATCGGGACGCTCGAAAGTCAAGCGATTGCCAGGGACCTGCCCTAGGCTGTCAGATGGGAAACGCCAGAACCAAGCCCACGCCAAGTGATGGGTAACAGAACAATGGAGGAAGTCGCATGCTGAAAACACCCCTGTCTCGCCGGAATTTCATGCAACGCTCGACCGCTTTTGCGGCGGCCGTGGCAGCCGGCGCAAAATTCACCACCACCCCGGCACATGCCGCCCGCGAGAAAGAGCTGAACATCCTGTGCTGGGAAGGTTACAACTCGGCCCAGGTGCTCGACCCTTTCCGCCAGGATAAGGGCGCCACCGTCAAGGCGGAGTCTCTCACCAACGATCCGACCATGGTCAACCGGCTGCGCGCCGGTGAAACGAAGATCTGGGACCTCATCAACGTCAACAATCCCTGGGCCCGCAAGATCATGGCGCCCGAGGGCCTGATCAAGCCGCTCGATCGCGCCACCTTCGAACCCTATTTCGACAAGATGATGCCGGCCTTCAAGGCCCCCTATAAATGGGCGATGGACGAGAAGGGCGAGCAGCTCATCGGCATGGCGCAGCGCTTCGGACCCTATTGCTTCGTCGTCAACACCGACAAGGTCAGCCGCAAGACCGCCGAGGATCAAGGCTGGAATCTGTGGAACGACCCGGCCAATGACAAAAAGTATGGCGTCCTCGAATCGGACGACTGGAACGTCTTCAACATCTGCTGCATCGCCGGCTTCGATCCCTTCAAGGTGCATAATGACGACGAGGTCGCCAAATTCACCGAGACGGCGAAGCGCGTTTTCAAGGGCGCCAAGGTGGTCGGCGACATCGCCACGATGAACCAGTCGCTGGTGTCGGGCGAGATCGACTTCCATCTGACCGGCGGCACCTATTCAGCCTCGCCGGCGCGCGCCGACGGCGCCGCCAATATCCGCGGCATCACGCCCAATTCGGGCCCGATGGAAGGCGGCAAGGGCGGCATCGTCTGGATCGAAATCACCTCGCCGGTGAACAATCCGGAATTGTCGCCGCTCGCCACCGAGTTCCTGAAATATGTGCAGGACCCGAAGGTCGCTCACACCGTTGCTTTCGCCGAAGGCACCTTCAATCCCGTCGCCCAGATGGGCAACAAGGAATGTTTCGATCTCTTCACCAAGGAAGAGCTCGACGCCATCCAGTGGGATTCGCTCGAAGAGGAAGTGGCGCGCTCGGTCGAGTACGACATTGTTCCCGACTATGACAAGCTGCTCGACATCATGACGGCAGCGAAGAAGGAAGCGTCGGCCGGGTAATCCGGGCCGTCACGCACCAATAAGGCCCCTCCCGCTCAATGCCGGAGGGGCCAAATCTGCTTAAAGTTCCCAAGGATTGCATGTCAAAGCGCCCGCCCATTCTGCAGCTCAAGTCCCTCACCAAGTCCTTCGGCACGTTCAACGCCGTGGACGGCATTGATCTCGACATTGCCGAGGGCGAATTCTTCACCATTGTTGGCCCGTCGGGCTCGGGCAAGACGACCCTCATCCGCATGCTTGCCGGCATGGAGCAGGCTTCGAGCGGCGACATCATCCTGAGCGGCACGCGTATCAATGACCTGCCGGCCAATAAGCGGCCGACCTGCATGGTGTTCCAGTCGCTCGCTCTCTTCCCTCACCGCACTGTCGGCGAGAACATCGAGTTTCCACTCAAGATCAAAGGCATTGACCCGGCCCAGCGTAAAGTCCGCGCCTTGGCCCTGCTCGATCAGTTGCGCCTGCCGCCGAATTATTACGGCAAGTCGGTGCTGCGCTGCTCGGGCGGCGAGCGCCAGCGCGTGGCCTTGGCCCGCGCCCTCGCCTTCGACCCCAAGATCCTGTTCTTCGACGAACCGCTCTCGGCTATCGACTACAAATTGCGCAAGACGCTGGAAAAAGAACTCAAGGACATCCACCGCGAGACCGGCAAGACCTTCGTCTACATCACCCATTCGCTCGAGGAGGCGATGGTGATGTCGGACCGTATCGGCGTCATGCGCGCCGGCAACCTGGTCCAGGTCGGCACGCCGAATGAAATCTATTCGTCGCCCAAGGACAAGTTCGTCTCGGAATTCATGGGGGATGTGAATGTCATTCCGGTCAGCATGAATGGCAGCCGGACCATCACCGCCGACACGTTCGACAAGACCTTCACCGTTGCCACGATTCCGCAAGCCTTCAGCAAAGGCCACCTCGTCATCCGGCCGGAATTCGTCCGCTTCGTCACCGAGGCGAAAGAGGCCGAGAACGTTCTCGAGGGCAAGCTCTACAATGAATATGCGCTGGGCTCGCGCATCCAGTATCAGGTGCGCGTCGGCGAGAATGTCTTCATCGTCGAGAAACTGCGCCAGCATTCCTCTACGCTCCGCCGTGACCAGACGGTCCTCATCGGCTGGGATGCGAAAGATTCCATTCTGGTGACCGGCTGATGGCGGCGCCTCACGAAACCGGCAAAGGGCTGTCGCAGGGGGCCCGCAACGCCTTGCCGCTGATGCTTTTCATGATCATCGGCTTTGCCGCCCCCCTCCTCACGGTGATCGCCTACAGCTTCATGCCGCCGCGCTCCTTCGGCCTCACCCGCGCGCCGACGCTCGACAACTATGCCGATATATTCGCCAGCAACAGCTACATCTCCTTCGGCTGGTCGATGCTGTTCGCCGCCCTGACTGTCGCCCTGCTGGCGCTCATCTGCTATCCGATCGCCTATGGCATGGCGCGGCTCTTTGGCCGCTGGTCGCCGATCCTGACGCTGCTCTTCACCATTCCGCTTTTCGTCTCTGAGAATGTCCGCCTCTATGGCTGGATCCTGTTCCTCATCAAGAATGGTGTGCTGCTCGGCACGCTCAAATCCTGGTTCGGCATCGAGCCGGAGAGCATTCTGTTTACGCCCGGCGTGGTGCTGCTCGGCATGGTTTATGTCTATCTGCCCTTCATGCTGTTCCCGATGACGCTCGGCGTCTCCATGGTGCCGAACGAAACGCGCGAAGCCGCACGCGATCTCGGCGCTTCGCGCTGGCAGGTCTTCCGCGAGGTCGAGCTGCCGCTCTCCATGCCCGGCATCATGATCGGCCTGCTCCTGACTTTCGTGCTCGCCGTCGGCGCCATTGCCGAGGCGAAGGTATTGGGCGGCCAGACCATCATCCCGATTACCCACGACATCGAGATCGCCTTCACCTATGCACAGAACTGGCCCTTGGGCGCCGCGCTCGCCGTGCTCCTGATGATCGTCGTCGGCACGCTGGTGATGCTGGTGCTCAAACGCTTCGATCTCGACGCCATCTTGGGAAAGAGGTGAGCCATGACTGATCGTGGCCGCCGCGCGCTGATCTGGGCCTGGACGCTCGCCGTCCTCGTCTTCCTCTATCTGCCGGCTCTGTGCATCCTTCTCGCCTCCCTGACGGCGAGCCGCTACTTCCTGTTCCCCATTCAGAAATGGGGTCTCGACTGGTGGCGCAAGACTTTCGAGTCGCTCGAGATCCGCCAGCTTTTCGCCAATTCGATCACCATCGCCTTCTGCGTCATGGTCGTCGCCGTCGTCATCGCGTTCTTCGGCGCGCTCGCTTTCGCCCGCTACAATTGGAAGGGCCGCACCGTCTTCCAGAAGATCGTGCTGCTGCCGATCTTCTTCCCACAATCGGTGCTGGGTCTGGCGCTCCTCCTGTGGTTCAACGCCATCGGTATTCAGACCTCGTGGATGACCGCCATCTTCGCCCATCTCGTCTGGATCATCCCGGTGGTGACGCTCGTCATCTCCATCCAGGTCTATAGTTTCGATCCTGCGCTCGAAGAGGCGGCCTTCGATCTCGGCGCCTCGCGCTGGCAGGTCTTCCGCGAAGTGACCCTGCCCGTCCTCTTGCCGGGTATCGTGTCGGGGGCCTTCTTCGCCTTCCTTCTGTCCTGGGGCAATTTCCCTCTGTCGCTGTTCACCACCGGCGCCGACGCGACCATCCCCAAATATCTCTATGCCAAAATGGTGGCGGGCTACACGCCGGGCGTGCCGGTGCTCGGCACGGTCTCGACCTTCGGCGCGGCCTTGCTGCTGCTCGGCGGCTACTGGCTCGTCACGCTGCGCCGGCGCGCGCAATCATGAAAATAACGAGAGAGGGAATGTTTCCATGTTTTCATCGCTGAAAAACAAATCCGTCCTGGTCACCGGCGGCAGCAAGGGCATCGGCAAGGGCATTGCACGCGTCTTCGCCGAGGCCGGCTGCAAGGTGCTGATCACCGCCCGCCATGAGAACGTGGCCAAGGAAGCCGCCGCGGAGCTCAGCAAGGCAGGCGGCACCGTTGCCGCCTTCGCCGCCGATGTCACCGATTACAAGAGCATGCAGGCGGCCGCCGACTTCGCGGTCAAGACGCATGGCGGTCTCGACATTCTCTGCGCCAATGCCGGCATCTTCCCGCAAGTGAAGATCGAGGAGATGACGGACGAGACCTGGGACATCACCGTCGACACCAATCTGAAAGGCACATTCCTGTCGGTGAAAGCCTGCCTGCCGGCGCTCAAGAAGAGCGGCCAGGGCCGCATCATCATCACCTCTTCCATCACCGGTCCGGTGACCGGCTTTCCCGGCTGGACGCATTACGGCGCCACCAAAGCCGGCCAGCTCGGCTTCATGCGCACCGCCTGCATGGAGCTCGCCAAATTCGGCATCACCGTGAATGCCGTGCTGCCGGGTAATATCGCCACTGAAGGCCTCGCCGATCTCGGCCCCGATTACGAAAATACCATGGCCGCCTCGATCCCGCTGAAGCGGCTCGGCCGGGTCGAGGATATCGGCTATGCGGCGCTTTATTTCGCCACCAAGGAAGCGGCCTATGTGACCGGCCAGACGATCATCGTCGATGGCGGCCAGATCATCCCCGAATCGATCGAGGCCATCAACCAGGCCTGACGGACAGAATACTCACCCCACCATGGCCGCCTCCTGCGAGGCGGCCATTTTTGTTGAGCTATTGCTGCCCCACCGCATCGACGAGGCCGCCCGGACATTCGGTCTTGGTCGGTGTCGCGGCGGCCATGAGATTTGCGAGCGACGTTTCGGGTGTGATGTCACCGCTGAGGCCGATGGTGAGCTCGGAGATGATCAGCTTGCCGTTGTTGCGCGCGCATTGCATGCGCACCCTGAGGCCCGCGCCCTCACCAAAACTCTGGTCGAAGGCCTTGCGGATCTCATCGAAGGTCAATTGCTGGCCGACGCGGCTGGCGAACAGCTCGCGCACGGCGGACCCGTTGAGCGCCCGCATCAAAGCGAGCGCCTCGCCGAAGTACTCTTCCGGCGTCTGTGAATAGCAGGTGCCGTGTTTGGTCCATTCATGCCGTTCGAGCTGCGACTGCGTACCCGGCATCACCTTGTCGAGCTCGGCACGCGTCGGCGGCTCGAGCGAGATTTCCGGCAGTTGATCCCAGCGGCCATCCTTGTCATTGCCGATATCGCTCTTGCCGACATTGCAATAGGCCATCCGCCGCGGCTGCGGCCACAGGCCGTGCAGCGTGAAATTGCTGGCATCGAACCGGTCCACCGTTTGCGTCCGGCATTCGACTTTGTCGGGCTTCGTCTCGCAGAAGGCGGGCTGCCAGCTGACCGCCAGAACATTCTGCGTCGGCTGCCCGCCGGATGGCGCCTGTTTGCCGGGCTTCTGCGCGGAAGTGTTCCCTTCGCCCATCGGCGCGCCGCCGCTGCGGGTGCCGCAATCGACCGGCGCCCAGCGCCGTTCCGGCGAAGCGCCCGGCACCAGGATCAGGAAATGACTGGCCGGCTCCTTGTTGCCCGCGACGATCTGATAGGACGTCCCGGCGTTGAGCGGCACCGGATTGGACTGCTTCTTGATCGACTGGAAAGCGCTGCAATTCTGCCCGGCGACGAACGAGCCGTCGAGCGGCACTTCCGCAGCCGCAAAGGGCGCCGCGAGCCCTAGCGCCACAGCGAGAACACCGAAAATTTTAGAGAAGGAAACCAGCCGCATCTGCCAACAAACTCCTCGCGAATGAAGACGGGAGCTTGATAGCACAATTCGGCGGCCGCTTCCTATGGTCGGCGGATTACAAGGCGTCAACCCGGGCAGGCGGCGTCAAGACTTCCGCCCGCTCATGCCCTTCAGCATCTTGACGATGTGATCCCGCGCTTTTTCGAGCTCAAGCTTGTCACCCGACATGAACAGACGCCCCGAGGCGCCGATCATCTGGCAGTCGACCAGCGTGGCGCCGGGCGCGATCCTCTCCGCCTCGTTCGCCGCGTAAGCCGCGAACAGCGCCGGCATCATCTCGACGAGAAGGAGTGATTCGCCCGGCAGGATCATCGACGCTTCGCGGTTGCGGTTGAGGATGACGGCATGGCTATCCGTCACCTCAGGCACGATCTCGGCGAAGAGAAGCTGCGGCTTGAGCTGGTCTTCAGCCTTCTGGCCAATCGCTTTCAGCACCGCCGCCCCCGCCCGGTCGACATGCTCCATATCAAAGGAATGCAGCTCGAGAATGCCGAACTGCCGCTCGGTATAGAGAATGCCGGGCTCGACCTCGGGCACGGTTTTCAGCGCGATATCGCTCACATGATGGATGGCGAGCGCCGGTGCGATCTCGATGATCAGCGAATGCATGCCTTCCAGCGGCACATAGCCCCGCGCGCGGGTCGGCGAGCCCATATAGGCGGCGAACTGCCGCCTCAAGGATTCGAGCTTCAGATAGACGCGGAGTTCGGCCACGGCAGGCCGTTACTTCGCGGTGCCGAAATGCTTGAGCACATCCGGATGCGGACGCGGAATGACATGCACCGACACCACTTCGCCGACATTGCGCGCGGCCTCGGCGCCGGCTTCCGTCGCCGCCTTGACGGCGCCGACATCCCCCTGCACCACGACCGACACCAAACCGGCGCCGACCTGCTCACGGCCGATGATCGTCACATTCGCCGCCTTCACCATCGCGTCGCCCGCGGCGAAAGCCGCCACGAAGCCGCGCGTTTCGACAAAACCAATTGCGTTAGACATGATGTCCTCCTTTTCGCAACCTGACTAATCCAATCAACTCTTCTTGCCGGACTTGGCCGGCGCCGCCTGCTCGTCGAGAATGCCGATCACCAGCGCATCGACGACATTGTTGCCGTCCTTGAACCACGCCTTGGCGACCGACCCTTGAGTGATCAGCACCCTTTCGCCGATGCCGGCGCCCAACGGATCGAACGCCACCATGCGCTCATCCATTTCGTCTTCCTCTTCGATGGCGATCTCGAGCAACGCGCCACCCGGTAATTGATCGAGCCGCTTGGTGGCCCAAACTTTTCCGACGACTATCCCTGTCTTCATGAGCGTTCCCTCACGATTTCAAGCTTGACCTCGCGCGCACGATCGCGCGCCAGCGGCGTCACCACGACGCCTTTGCCGACAATAAGACGGTCATGTGATTTGCCGATCTCGGTGACCATGACCTCGGTCACCACGCCCTTGGAAATCTGATGCGGGCTGCGCGTCGCGGCCGGGGCCGCGGCGCTGGCTGTGACACCATTGCGCGCCGCCAGACTGAACTGAATCTTTCCTGAAAGTATGCCGACCTTGACGTCCTCTTGCGCCTGCAGGAGATCGCGCGCGAAGGCGTTGAGGTCGCCAGCGCCGTCGATCCTGACATCGACTGGCGCGGGCTTGGGCTCACCGAGGGCGGCACGCAGACGGCTGAGAAGGGTGCTCCCGGTCGCAGGCTTCGTTTTGACGGCCGGCAGCAATTCGCGCAAGGCATCGCGTACCAATTGCCGGATCTCGTTCGAGGAAATGCCGCTCATGCCGCCTTCCTCATTTCGAGGGCCTGCTCGGCCGCGTGGGCGGCGGCCCGGATGTTGCTTTCTTCGCCCGAGAGATAGACGCGGCCCGTGGCGCCCATCATCCGATAGTCGACCACTTTGACATTGGCCGCCTTCTCCGCCTCATTGGCGGCGAGGATGGCGTAGGCGGCCGGCTGCATTTCGAGCACGAACAGCGATTCGCTCGGCAGGATCATCGAGCCCGACTTGTTACGGTTGATCAGCAGCGCGTGATAATTGTCGACGCGTTTGACGATCTTGGAGGCGAGGATCTCGGGCTTGAGAGCATCCTTCTCGCTCGCGCCGAGCTCGGCCAGGATGGCGTCGCCCGCCGCGCGCACCGCGGCCGTCGAATGCGAATGGAATTCGAGATAGCCGAACTGCCGCTCGACCACCAATATGCCGGGCTTCACGTCGACGGTCTTCACCGCGATGTCGGTCAATGGCTCGATATCGAGGCCGGGCGCCACTTCGATGACGATCGCCGCCATATTGGCGCGTGGCAGGAAGCCCCGGCAGAAAGTACCGAGATAGCACATGGTGCCGGGCTGCAGCTGATCGATGAAGATATAGGAACGAAGCTTGGCCATCAGCGCGCCGTCAGCTCCTTCAATTCCTCGAGGATGATGCGGCGGATCTCCGCCCTGATATCGGCATCCTGGGTCGTCGTCTGCCCTGCGGGTGCCGGTGCGCTCACCGTGCCGTCCGGATGATTACCGAAATCGTAGTCGATCTCACCGCGTGGCGGCGCGCCGATCTTGGGCTTCTCGACCCGGTCCGCGGTGGAGAAGGACGGCATCTGAATACGGTCATCCTTGTTCCAGGCCATCTTCACCCACTGCACCAGGTGCCGGGGCTCGACATTTTCGCCCACCGAGCTCCTGCCGAAATAGCCGGTGCCGATGGTCATGGTCGGCGCCAGATGCGTCTCGAAGCCCGAGGCGCCGAGGCTGTTGCCGACATTCACGCTGATGCGCAGCACATTCATCACTTCGCCGTAACGCAGGATGATCTGCGGATCGCGCGCATGGATGGAGGCGGAATGGCCGCCGCCCGAGCGCCGCGTCATGGCGCGGCAGGCGATCATCGCCGCATCACGCGTCGCCGCCACATAGAGGCCGATCACCGGACAGAGCTTCTCGCGTGACAGCGGATAGTCGTCGCCGATACGGGCGAGCGGCGCCACCAGCACCTTGGTGCGCGGCGGCACCCGGAAGCCGGCCTTCTGCGCGATGAGCTCGGCCGCCTTGCCGATCAGCGAGATGTCGAATTTGCCATTCGGGAACAAGGTCTGCTCGAGCCGGTCACGTTCTTCCTCGCTGCAGATATGGCAGCCATTGCGCTTGAGCTCCTGCGCGAGCGTATCGATGATGGCGCCATGCGCGATGATGGCGCTTTCGTTTGTGCAGAGAATGCCATTGTCGAAGGACTTCGAGTCGGCGATCGCCTTCGCGGCCGCCGGCACGTCGGCCGTCTCATCGACATATGACGGCACGTTGCCGGGCCCCACCCCGATCGCCGGATTGCCCGAGCTGTAAGCGGCGCGCACCACCGGCGAGCCGCCGGTGGCGAGAATCACATCGATACGGTCCGACTTCATCACCGTCTCGACGATCGGCAGCGACGGCTCCTCGATGACCTGGATGACGCCGTCAGGGGCGCCCGCATCTTCCGCTGCCTTGGCGAGAAGCTTCGCGGCATCGGCGCAGCAGGCCTTGGCCATCGGATGCGGCGAGATGATGATGGCGTTGCGTGTCAGGAGACACAGCATGATCTTGTAGAAGACGGTGGCGACCGGATTGGTCGAAGGGGTGAGCGCAAAAACAACGCCCGCCGGCCGGGGGATCTCCAGGATCTTGCGCTCGCCATCGAGCTTGATGCCGGTGAAGTCCTGGTCCTTGTAGAGCTCATAGAGGCCGCGCGAGCAGGCCTGGTTCTTGATCAGCTTGTGCTCGACGACACCGAAGCCCGTCTCTTCCACCGCCCATTGGGCATAGCGCTGGGCCTGGGCATAACCCGCCTCGGCGACCGCCTTGGCGATCCGCAGCACTTCGGTCCGGTCGAGGCCCGAGAAGGCTTCCGCCGCCCAGCGGGCTTTCTCGACCATCTGCTTGGCGTGAAAGCTGGTGAAGCCTCTATCTTCGAGAAGGGGATGAATGGCCATGACGCCAAATTAGGGCATCGCCGCGAACCCGGCTTGACACCAAACAAGGCGAGCTTGACATCAGTTGTCGTCATTAAATTCAGGGACAAGATGAATGCAGCCGAAAATCCCTGTTATCCACTTTATCATGTCCCTATTTTTAAGAGTCGAGTGCCTGTGAAGTTGCTTCGGCAGCCTTTCCGTGCCACGCTGCCGCCCAAGAAAACAAGGGGCTCGTCATGCCACCAAGGGAAGACAGCGCCAATCCGGGAATCCTCGCCTCCGCCGCCACCGGCATCGCCGACCATGTCGCCCGCTGGGGCGGTGATATCGACCGGGTCTGCGGTGAGGCCGGCATCGACCCCGCCTGTGTCGGCCAGCCCACTTTGAGCCTCGAGCTGTCGGCTTTCTGCTCGCTCTTCGAGGAAGCCGCCCGCAATACCGGCAATCCCAATTTCGGCCTGTGGTTCGGCAACGGCTTCAAGCCGCGCGACCTCGGCCTCATCGGTTATACCGCCGTCTCCTCGCCCACCCTCGGCGCCGCCCTCGAGAATTTCGTCGGCCTGTTCGGGCTGCACCAGCAATCGACACATATGGCGATCGCCGATGCCGGCAACGGCCTCGCCCGCCTCGAATATCAGATTCGCATGCCCGACATTCTGGCGCGCCGCCAGGACGCCGAGCTCTCCCTCGGCATGTTCCTCAACATCATCCGCGAATGTCTGGGCGCGAGTTGGGCTCCGGAAGAAGTCCATTTCGAGCATCCCAAGCCAGAAGCCTGGCGCGAGCATGAAAGCGCCTTCAACGCGCCCGTGTATTTCTCGCAATCGACCAATGCCCTCGTCTTCCGGCGCGAGCTGTTCCAGCGCCCCATGCCGGCGCCCGATCTGAAGCTGCTGTCGATCACCCGCATGTGCCTGATGAGCGTCGGCACCAAGCCGGTGCCGCGCCAGACCTTGAAGGACCAGATCCGCTCGGCCGTGCGCGCCCGCCTTGCCGAAGGTTATCCGGCGCTCGAAAGCGTGGCGGAGGCGATCAAGGCCTCACCCGCCGCCATCCAGCGCGAGCTCGCCCGCGACAATCTCAATTACAAGGACCTGGTCGAGGAAACCCGCCGCGATCTGGCGCTCGTTTATGTGCGCCAGCGCGAGCTCCCCTTCTCGGAGATCGCTTTCCTGCTCGGCTATTCGGAATTGTCGGCCTTTTCGCGCGCCTTCCATCGCTGGACCGGCGCCTCGCCCAGATCCTACCGGGCGCAGCAGACCGCCTAGCTGTATCGCCGCAGATAATCCTCGCAGAGCGCGACCGTATCCCGCGTATAGGGAACGCCCATCGATTTTGCGAGGTCGGTCTCGGCATGCGAGCCAATCCAGGCGACGAGCAAGAGCCTGCGATACATCACGAAGGTCGGGATCTCCTGCTCGTCCTCGGCCGACAGCGGCAGCACGCTGCGATAGCCTTTGACCCAGGCCGCGATAAGCTCCGGCACGTCGGGCCGATGCTCGATGAAGGACAGCGCGGTGGCGCCGTCATAGAGATACCAGCTGAAGCCGCAATCGTCGAAATCGATGACTTTCGTCTCCTCGCCATCGATCAGCAGATTGGCGAGCCGCATGTCGCAATGGATGAGGCCGTAACGCTCCGGGCCCTTGCCGAAAGCCGCGAGCCGTTTTTCCATGAGATCGACCGTGCGCTGGAAGAGCTTCGTCTTTTCCGCATCTAGCCCCATGCCGTCGCGCCAGGAGCCCCAATGCTGCACCTTCCCGAAGGCGCCGTCGAAATCCCAGGTCATGCGTTCGAAATTCTGCGGCCGGCGCCATTGCCGGGCATGCTGGTGCATACGCGCCGTCGCCGCGCCCAGTACCTCGAAGGGACCAAGCAGCTCGGCTTCCGAGGGCTCGGCCCCCGCCTCCCAGTCGAACAGCACCGCGTGGCGTTGGGCCAGCCCCGGCAGCGAGAGGGTCTGAATGATCTCGCCGTTCTTGCCCTTGACCGGCACCGGCGTGGTGACGGCGCCGTCATGGCGCAGCGCCTGCAGCCAGGCAAGTTCGGAGCCGATGGCGGTCTTCGAATGATAGCCTTCGCGATGGACGCGCAGCGCCCATTTCCCGCCCCCGCCATCGACGCGATAGGTCGCGTTCTCCGACAGGTTGATCATCGTCGCTTTGGCGCCCGCCGGCAGGTCATAGGTCTTGAGCGCCGCATCGGCGACACGCTGCAGCTGGTCGAGCTTCTGCTGATGGGTAAGCGTATCCGATGCTGACATGAACTAAGCCGCCGACTGCCGCGAATAAGAGGGCTTGGAGCTCGTCATATAGCTGCGGGCCCGCCCGCCGAAAAGCTCGGCCTGCGCCAGGGCCACCGACGTGTCGAGGCGGGTCAGGATCTCGTCGCACATTTCGCGGTCGATCAGCAGGCCCGGCTTGAACTGCAGCACGCGTTTGTCGAGGGTCGAGAAGATCGCCCAGACTCCGTTCTGGTAGAGATGCTTCATCACATAGACGGCACCCTGGTCATGGTTGAATTCGAGCCCCATGACGACGCCGCGCTGGCGGATGCCGGTGAAGAAATCGGGATAGTTCGCCTGCACCTGACGCAGGCCGTTGGCGAGATAGGCCGAGATGTAATGGACCTGCGAGCGCGTCTCGGGGCGCGAGCAGATCTCCAGGACTTTCGCCGCGGCGAGACAGCCGAGCTCGGCGCCGCCGAAGCTCGACATATGGCCGAAGCCGTCCTCGCTCAGCCACTGGCCGGCCTTCTCGCTCACCACCACCGCGGCGATCGGATATATGCCGCCCGACAATCCCTTGCCGGTGACCAGGATGTCCGGATTGACCCCGTAGGTTTCGATGCCCCACATCTCGCCGGTGCGCATCAGGCCGGTCTGCACTTCATCCGCGATATAAAGCGTGCCGACCTTCTCGCAGGCCGCTTTGATGGCCTTGAGATAGCCGGGCTTCGGCATCGGGAAGCCATAAGTCGCCGGAATCGTCTCCATGATCACGCAGGCCGCATCGCCGACCGCGATGGCTTCCAGCATGCGCTCGAGATCGTTGAACGGTACCTTGACCACATTCTCGTTCGACGCCTCGGACAGGAAGAGCTTGGAGAAGCGGTCGTCGCCGACCTGCACTGCGAGGCCGGTATGGCCGTGATAGCAGCGCTCGATGCAGATGATCTTGCGGCGTTTGGTGGCGTTGCGCGCACTCTTGAGCGCGATGTCGATCGCCTCGGCGCCGCCTGAAGCAAAGATGGTGCGCTTGAGACCCGGAGGCGTCAGCCGCTCCAGCATCTCGGCCACATGGGTACGCATGATCGAGGGGAAATGGTGATTGCCGATGTCGAAATAGGCCATGCCCTCGCGCACCGCCTCGACCACTTCGGGGTTGCGGTGGCCGAGCGAATAGGTGCCGCCATTGAGATGGACGTCGATCAGCCGGCGCCCGTCGACATCCCAGAGGTAATAGGCCTCGCGCCGGTCGATGACGAGATCGACACCCATGCGCTGCCAATCCGAGGTCTTGCCCGGATTCCAGAACTGCTTCGACCGGGCGATGAAGTCGTCTTTTTCCTTGCTCATCGAGCGGGGCTCCAAAGGGATTCTGACTGATCCGACCTTAGGCCCAGGCGCGGGAAGCGGCTTGACAGAAGACGCCCGGGATTTGACAGGCTCCAGCGATCGCAAAGTTGATGCGAAATCTACGCAAATCCCACTAAATTATTGATTTGATTCAGCCTGTTCTCAGGCCGCCGGCTTTGCCGCCAGCCGCTTGATGACCTCGGCCTGGCGCACGAGTTCCGCGTCCGGCATGGTGTCGTAGCAGGGAATGACCACCAGATCGCGCATCACGGTCGCCGCCGTCTGGGGCTCGAGCTCGGGCCGGTCCTTGGGTGCCGCGATATGCTGAGAGCGCGGCAGATCGGCGGCATCGAAGCCCTCGGCGCGGAGCCCGTCGATGAATTTGCGCGGCTCGTCCACGAGCAGCGGAAACACCCAGTAATCATGATGGGCGTTGGCCTGCGCCGGCATGGCGACCGAGCCGCCGATCAGGTCGCGCAGCTTCTCGCCCTTGGTGGTCCGCACACGGATGTCCTGGATATCGAACTCATCGAGCCTCCGGCTGAGCAGCGCCAGCATGGCGGTCGACGGCTGGAAGCGGAGATTCTTGGCGGTCTTGAGCGGCGCCACGTCGCGCACCTTGTCGGCGAGCGAGTCCTCATAGTCCTGGCCACGCGAATGGTAATATTTGTAGATGGCGCCCAGCACCGGCCGGGAGGTGACCAGCTTAAGTCCCATGAACTGGAAGATGCGCTTCAGATGCTTCTTGTCGGGCTGCACCGGATAATTGGCCTGAATGGCCCGCATGCGGCCGCGCAGCTTGTCGTCGCGCACCCGGATGAGCGCGCCACCCAACGCCGTCGAGGTCTTGATCGGGCCGAAGGAGAAGAGACTCAGATCGGCCTTGGAGCTTCCGGGATACGCCCTGCCATTAAAGGCCTGGGCGCAATCCTCGACCGCGACGATGCCCTTGGAACGGACGAGGTCGAACAGCGGGTCGAGATCGAGTCGCGCGCCGAAGAGATGTGCCGCAACGAAAACCCGCGAGCGCGGCGTGATGACCTTTTCGAGCCGTTCAAGATTGGGGCCCATCGACCCCATGTCGAGATCAACGGGAACCGGCACCAGGCCGGCATCACGCACCACCCTCACCATGCCGCGGACATTGAGGGCCGAGAAGATGACTTCATCGCCAGGCTTGAGGTCGAGCGCCTGGATCAGGAGGTCGAAACCGGAGCGCACCGAATAGGTGGCGATCGTATCGTCCGTATCGGAGAAGAAGCTCTCGACCGATCGCCGCAAGGCCTCGCGATCATTGGATTTAAAACAATTCCAAGCTCCAGCGAAGAGATCCAGCCATCCGATCTTGAGTTGCGTTCTGACCCACATTTGCCTAAATACCTTCGTCAACGGACATCCCATAGCGCCAGAGCCAGCACGAAGCCAGCCCGAGCCAACATCCGTTACACAAGATAAGGTGAAAATCCGGGTGGAATGTTATAGGGAGGGTATCCGTAAGGTTACCTCCATTGGTTTAAGAGGATTGTGATGGCCAATACCGAGATGTCGCTCGGCGATAAGCTCAAGAAGGGACGCCGCAAGAGGGTCAAGCGGTTCGGCAAAAACCTGATCCGCAGCCTTGCCGACTTCCTCGGGCGCCAGTCCCTGGTGGGCGACATGCCCATTCATGACAACAAGGACTTCCCCTTCCTCAAGCCCTTCGTGGACAATTGGGAAGGCATTCGCGCCGAGGTCGTCGAGATCCTCAAGCACCGCGAGGCGGTGCCGCTGTTCCAGGACGTGTCGCCCGACCAGATGCGCATCGCCAAAGGCAACAACTGGCGCACCTTCATTCTCTTTGGATTCGGCGACAAGCTCGAGAAGAACTGCAAGCAGGCGCCGCTCACCACGAAGACGCTGGAGAGCATTCCCAATCTGCAGACCGCCTGGTTCTCGATCCTGGGGCCGGGCTATCACATCCCGGCGCATCGCGGCGTCACCAAAGGCATCCTGCGCTCGCATCTGGGCCTCATCATTCCGAAGGATGCCGAGAAGTGCCGCATCCGGGTCGGTGAGAAGATCCAGGTCTGGCGCCCGGGTGAGATCTTCGTGTTCGACGACACCTATGAGCATGAAGTGTGGAACGACACGGAAGATGAACGCGTCATCCTGCTGTTCGACTTCGACCGCCCGATGAAATTCTGGGGCCGCACCCTCAACAAGACCTTCGTCAAACTGCTCAAGCTCACGGCCTATTATCAGGAGCCGAAGAAGAACATGCAGACGATGGAAGAGCGTTTCGAGGCCGCCACCCGCCGCGCCGACCAGAATCTGGAGAAGATGTCGGATCACGACTAAAGACGTCATCCCGGCGAAAGCCGGGGCCCACTAAATTCTTGAAGCGCGGGCAGTAATGCCCGCGTTTTGTTTATTCAGTGGATCCCGGCTTTCGCCGG
>NZ_JAENHL010000007.1:600854-719681 GCF_016595235.1 Taklimakanibacter albus
ATTGGAAGGGGCGCTCACCCGTAATTCACGCTCACCGCCTCGCCGGAACGGATCGATTCGAAGGCCGCATCGGCGATGATGAGCGCCTTGCGGCCATCCTCGAAATCGACCGTCGGCGGCAATCCTCTGTTGGTGCGATCGATGAACTCGTTGAGCTCGTCGAGATAGGCCTGCATGTAGCGCTCGATGAAGAAATAATGCAGCCCGCTGAGCGCCTGGGTCATTCCGGCACCTGAACGCCTGAGCATGTTCGGCATCGGATTGTCGGATTGCACCATGCCTTTCGACCCGAAGGCTTCCACCCGCTGGTCATAGCCATAGACGCAACGCCTGGAATTGTTGATATGGACGAGCGCGCCGGACTTGGCCTTCATCGTCACCATCACCGTGTCATAGTCGTTGAGCGTCGCCACTATGGGATCGACCTTCACGCTGCCGGTGGCCGAAACCTCCACCGGCTCCTCGCCCAGAATGAAACGCGCCAGGTCGAAATCATGGATCGTCATGTCGCGGAAGATGCCGCCCGAGCTCTTGAGGATCGGCATCGGCGCCAGCTCGGGGTCACGGCTGGTGATGATCAGCACTTCGAGAGTACCGATCTCGCCCCTCGCCACCGCCTGCTGGACGGCGCGGTGCGTCGCGTCATAACGCCGGTTGAAGCCGATCTGCACCGGTACGTTCGTTCCGGCGATATCTTTGCGGCATTGCTCCACTTTCTGGATGTCGAGATCGATCGGCTTTTCGCACAGGATCGCCTTGCCGGCCTTGGCCGCGGCCGTGATCAGCGGCACATGGGTGTCGGTCGAGGACGCGATCAGCACCGCGCCCACTGACGCATCCGCCAGCGCCGCCTCGATGCCGGGCGCCACCTGGGCGCCATGCCGGCTCGCCACCTTCTCCGCCGCGTCCTTGTTCACGTCGAACACCCAGGCCAGCTGGGCGTGCGGGTTGGCGGCGATATTGGCGGCATGCATGGCGCCGATCCGCCCTGCTCCGAAAAGCGCAAACTTCAGCATCTGCGAAGCCTCATCCGAATGACTAATGGTTTGAGGGGAAAGTCTCAAGAGTCTTTAGTATGACAAATATGCCTATCGCCTGTGAAGGCGCTCGACAAGCCCGTCGAAGCTATGCAAAAATTCCAGCCGGGTAGTTTTCGAAAAGCCGGCCGCCAAGAGCCGACGCGATGGGAGGACCCCTTTTTGGCTTTACTCGACATTCGCAACGTGTCGAAGAATTTCGGCGCCATCCGGGCTCTGAGCGAGGTCAGCTTCGCGCTCGAGCCGGGCGAGGTCGTGGGCCTGATGGGTGACAATGGCGCCGGCAAATCCACCATGGTCAAGCTGATCGCGGGAAATTTCCCGCCGAGCGAAGGCGAGATCGCGGTCGGGGGCGAGGTCTGCCATTTCCATAAGCCGATCGAAGCGCGCGGCAAGGGCATCGAGGTCGTCTATCAGGACCTGGCGATCGCCGACAATCTGACCGCCGCCGAGAATGTGTTCCTGGGCCGCGAGATCAAGAAGGGCGTCTGGCCCTTTCGCGTCCTCGACAAGCAGGCGATGATCGAGCGCTCCGCCGCCCTCTTCCAGGAGCTCAAATCCGAAACCCGCCCGCGCGATCTGGTGAAGAAGATGTCGGGCGGCCAGCGCCAGGCGGTCGCCATCGCCCGCACCAGGCTGTCACAGGCGAAGCTCGTCCTGATGGACGAGCCGACCGCCGCCATCTCGGTGCGCCAGGTGGCCGAGGTGCTCGAGCTGATCCGCCGCCTCAAATCGCAAGGCGTGACGGTGATGCTGATCAGTCACCGCATGCCCGACGTCTTTGCCGTCAGCGACCGCATCATCGTGCTGCGCCGCGGCGCCAAGGTCGCCGACAAACACACTTCCGAGACCTCGCCTGAAGAAATCACCGGCCTCATCACGGGAGCGATCCGTGCCGCCTGAACCCGCCAAGGCCAGCATCGAAACCGATCACGCGGCGATCACAGACGTCGTCGAGAACCGCGAGCAGACGCTGCTCGACAAGCTGTTCGCCAGCCAGGCCTTCTGGGTCACCATCGCGCTCGCCATCCTCTATGTCGGCATGGCGCTCTACGAGCCCAACGCCTTCGGCACGGTCGAGAATCTCGCCAATATGACGCGCAACTTCGCGCCCTTCGGCATCATGGCCATCGGCATGACGGTGGTCATCATCACCGGCGGCATCGACCTGTCGATCGGCTCGATCATGGGCCTGGTCGCCATCGTCGCAGGGCTTTTCCTCACCTGGGAATATCCCTGGTACATCGCTTTCGGCGCCGGTCTCGCCGCTGGCCTCATCTGCGGCGCCGTCAGCGGCTTCTTCGTCGCCTATGTCGGCATGTCGTCCTTCGTCGTGACGCTCGGCATGATGGCGATCGCCCGCTCGCTGGCGATCGTCTTCTCCGGCAACCAGATGCTCTACAAATTCGGCCCCGACGCCCCGATCGTGAAGGCGATCGGGCAATGGCGCTGGCCGCTGCACACGCCTGACAGCTGGCTGCCGCATTGGCTACCGCAGCTCTCGTCGCATTTCTGGACCATGATCATCTTCGCGCTGGTGGCCGGATTCGCCTTCAACTTCACCGCCTGGGGACGCCATCTCTTCGCCATCGGCGGCAACGAGCAGGCCGCCCGCCTCACCGGCGTGCCGGTCGACCGCATCAAATTCTTCGCTTATGTCTTCTCGGCCTTCACCGCATCGATCGCCTCGCTGTTGATCCTGGGTTATAGCGGGTCGGCCATCAATGCGCTCGGCCAGTCCTATGAGTTGCGCGTCATCGCCGCCACCGTCATCGGCGGCGCCAATCTCATGGGCGGCGCCGGCACCGCCTTCGGCGCCGTGGTGGGCTCGGCCCTGCTCGAGGTCATCCGCAACGCGCTTTTGATGGCGGGTATCGATTCCAATTGGCAAGGAGCCTTTGTCGGCGCCTTCATCATTCTCGCGGTGCTTCTCGGCATGCAGAGCGGCGGCAAATCCCTGATCGCCGCCACTATCGAGAGGATTCTGCCCAGGAAGCACCGCTAGAACAACGGAACGCAAAGGAGCACCCGTGCGGACCGTCGGATTTGGCCTAACAGCAAGAGCAAGTGGAGGATCTCGAATGTTGAAGTATCTTACCGGAACGGCGATCATCGCCGGACTTCTCGCTGTCGGCGCCGCGGGCGCCATGGCGCAGCAGAAATACACTTTCGCGCTGGTGCCGAAGAACATGAACAACCCGTTCTTCGACCAGGCGCGTGACGGCTGCAAGAAGGCGGAGGCGGAATCGAACGGCGCCTTCGAATGCATGTATATCGGCCCCGGCGAGCATGGCGGCGGCGAAGAGCAAGTGCAGATCGTGCAGGATCTCGTCGCCAAGAAGGTCGACGGCATCGCGGTGTCGCCGTCCAACGCGGCGGCCATGGCGGTGGCGCTCCAGGCGGCGAAGGAAGCCGGCATCCCGGTGCTCACCTGGGACTCCGACATGCTGCCCGAGAATAAGGACCTGCGTGTCGCCTATGTCGGCACCAAGAACTACGACATCGGCGTCAACCTGGCGAAGATCGTGCAGACCTTGAAGCCCAAGGGCGGCACCATCTGCATCCAGTCGGGCGGTGCGGCAGCCGCCAACCACAATGAGCGCATGCAGGGCATCCGCGACACGCTCTCCGGCAAACAGTCGGCGGCATCGCCCGGTGACGCGCTGAAAGGTGAGAACGGTTGGACGGAAGCCGACGGCTGCCCGCTCTACACCGATGACGACTTCCCGCGCTCGGTGCAGCAGCTCGAGGATACGCTGGGCAAGCTTGCCGATCTCGACGCCTTCGTGCCGACCGGCGGCTTCCCGCAATTCATCCCCGATGCCTATCGCGCGACGGTCTCCAAATACAAGGACCGTCTCGACTCCGGCAAGCTGGCGCTGGTCGTCGCCGACACGCTCCCGGTTCAGATGGAGCTGATGAAGGAAGGCCTGTCCAAGGGCCAGGTCGGTCAGCGGCCCTTTGAAATGGGTTACAAGACCATGATGTTCCTGAAGGACATGAAGGACGGCAAGGGCAACCCGACCGACCCGACCTATACCGGCCTCGATGTCTGCACGCCGGAAACCGCCGACACCTGCATCGGCAAATAACCACGCTCACAGGCAGGCGGGCTTGTCCCGCCTGCTTCTCCCTCCCTCAAAAAAAGAAAATCATGACCGATCGTTTCTCTCTGAAAGGCCGCGTGGCCCTGGTGACCGGCGCGTCGCGCGGGCTTGGCTTCGCCATGGCCGAGGCCTTGGCCGAGCATGGCTCCACAGTCGTCCTCAATGCCCGCGATGAAGTTTCCTTACGCGATGCGGCGGCGAAGCTCGGAGCCGAGCATCTCGCTTTCGACGTGACCGACACGCGCCAGTGCCAGGACGCGCTGGCGAAGATCGTCGCCGATCACGGCAAGCTCGACATCCTCGTCAACAATGCCGGCATCCAGCATCGCCGCCCCCTCATCGACTGGGAGGACGCCGATTTCGACCGTGTCATCGCCGTCAATCTCTCCGCCTGCTTCCGGCTGGCGCGCGATGCGGCGCGTATCATGCTGCCCAACAAATATGGCCGCATCATCAATACCGGCTCGGTGGCGGCCATCCTCGGCCGTCCGACGATCCATGCCTATGCCGCGGCCAAGGCCGGCCTGCATGGCCTGACCCGCTCGATGGCGGCGGAAATCGGCCGCCATGGCGTGACGGTGAACGCCATCGCACCCGGCTATTTCGCGACCGAGCTCAACACGGCTCTGCTCGAGGACAAAGCCTTCACCCAATGGGTCGAGAGCCGCACGCCGGCGGGTCGCTGGGCCAAACCCGCCGAGCTCGGCGGCGCCGTGGTGTTCCTTGCTTCCGACGCGGCATCTTATGTGAACGGACATGTGCTCGCCGTCGATGGCGGATTATCGGTCAGTCTCTAGGGCTTCATCCCCGGACGTGATGAAGCCGAAGCCTTCGGTCCAGTTATCCTCATCCAGTTCATAAGGGTCGATCTGAAAGCCTTCGGGATAGTCATGAAAACCCGGCCGCGGACTCAGACGCTCGATGGCTTCCTTTGCCTTCTCTTCAGTACGATAGACGCCGATCAACTTCGCATCATCACCATATTCGTCGTCCTCACGAACATGGTGCAGGATATAGACCTTCTCCGTCGTCGTTCCATTTCGCATGGCGTCTTCACGAGAGGTCGATACCAGGGATGAGTGGGACTTGACAATCTGTCGGACACAGGCTGGTTACGCGCCATGTCCAGCACCCGTCCGCCTTTGCCTGAAGGCTACTCGCCTATTCCGCCCGGTCACGTCGCCAATGTCGCGACCTTCCTCGAGATGACGGCGCCGCCGGAGCACCGGCCGCCGCAGATCTATGCGCCCGACCTCACGTTGAAACCTTGGAAGGATGCCGATCTCGGCGCCTATCGGGCCCTCTTCAAGCTGATCGGCGAGAACTGGCTGTGGTACTCGCGCCTCAAGATGGCGGATGAGAAGCTGTCGGGAATCCTGCGCCATCCCGATGTCGAGGTCCATCGCCTTTTCCGCGGCGCGGCTGTTGCCGGGTTGCTTGAACTGGATTTTCGCACCGCCGGCGAATGTGAGCTCTCCTTCTTCGGCCTCGTACCCGACGAGATCGGCAAGGGCGCCGGCCGCTTCCTGATGTCGGAAGCGACCCGGCGCGCCTGGGCGAAACCGATCAAACGCTTCTGGGTGCATACCTGCAGCTTCGATCATCCGGCCGCGCTCTCCTTCTATCGCCGCTCCGGCTTCACGCCCTATCAGACCGCGATCGAGGTTCATCCCGACCCGCGCCTGACCGGCCACATGCCGCGCGAGGCGGCGCCGCAGATTCCGATCATCGAGTGACGCAGAAGAAGAAAAATTCCGCTGTTTTTTGCAGCGGAATTTGCAGCGGATTAACAGCGGAACAACAGGGATCTACAGGATTTTCGGCCATCCGGAGAAACAGCGGAATTCTCCCCGATGGTTTCAGTCTGGAAAATCCTAACGCCGCCGCGCACAGCTTTGCAAGCGAGCGCTCGGAGATTGTAAGGGCACCCTCTCGTTCTTCACGAGGCTAAACGCCTAGCTCAGCTTGCGGATAGGCACACCCTTGGTGGTGAAGCGCTGCGCCTTGCCGGTGTGGCGGACCGGCCGTGATGTTCCCGAGGCCTTGCCGGTGCCGGGCGGCTGGTGGGCGGGCACGAGCTGGTCCGGGCGCGAGCCGATGAGATCGGCACGGCCCATCTGCTTCAGCGCGTCGCGCAGCACCGGCCAGTTGTCGGGATCGTGATAGCGCAGGAACGCTTTGTGCAGCCGGCGCTGCTTGAGGCCCTTGACCGCCTCGACCTTGTCGCTCGCCCCATGCCGCACGCCGCGCAGCGGGTTGACGCCGGTGTGATACATCGCCGTGGCGGTCGCCATCGGCGACGGCAGGAAGGTCTGCACCTGATCGGCGCGATAGCGGTTCTTCTTGAGCCACAGCGCGAGGTTCATCATGTCCTCGTCGGTCGTGCCCGGATGCGCCGCGATGAAATACGGGATCAGGTAATATTTCTTGCCGGCCTGCTTGGCGGCTTCGTCGAACATTTCCTTGAAACGGTCATAGGCCCCGATCCCCGGCTTCATCATCTTGTCGAGCGGCCCGCGCTCGGTGTGCTCGGGCGCGATCTTCAGATAGCCGCCGACATGATGCGTGACGAGCTCCTTGATATATTCGGGGCTTTTCACCGCGAGATCGTAGCGCAGGCCGGACGCGACCATCACCTTCTTGACGCCCTTCACCTCGCGCACCTTGCGATAGAGCCGGATCAGCTCGTCATGCGAGGTGTTGAGATTCGGGCAGATGTCGGGGAACACGCAGGACGGCAGCCGGCACGCCGCCTCGATCTTCGGATCCTTGCACGCCATCCGGTACATATTGGCGGTCGGCCCGCCGATGTCGGAGATCACGCCGGTGAAGCCCGGTGTCTTGTCGCGGATCAGTTCGATCTCACGCAGGATCGAGCCTTCCGAGCGGTTCTGCATGATGCGGCCCTCATGCTCGGTGATCGAGCAGAAGGTGCAGCCGCCGAAGCAGCCGCGCATGATGGTCACCGAAAACTTGATCATGTCCCAGGCCGGGATCTTCGCATCACCGTAAGACGGATGCGGCGCCCGCGCATAAGGCAGATCGTAGACGGCGTCCATCTCGTCCGACGTCAGCGGGATCGGCGGCGGGTTCAGCCACAGATCGCGATCGCCATGGCGCTGGACAAGGGCGCGCGCATTGCCGGGATTGCTCTCCCGGTGCAGCACGCGCGAGGCGCGGGCATAGGCTTCGCGATCCTGCTCGGCCTGCTCGTAGGACGGCAGCCGGATGACGGTGTCGCCGGGACGGCGGGCAGCACCCTCATCGGCGGAGTCGAGATCGTCGGCGGGAAGTTCGGTGTAGGTGTCGGGCACGCGACGGAACAGCGCCACGCCCCGGATGGAGTCGAGATCGCGCGGCGCCTCGCCGGCGGCGAGCCGGTTCGCCACTTCGACGACGGCGCGCTCGGCGTTGCCATAAAGCAGCAGATCCGCCTTCGCGTCGGCCAGTATCGAGCGGCGCACCTTCTCGGACCAGTAGTCGTAATGCGCGATGCGGCGCAGCGACGCCTCGATGCCGCCGAGCACGATCGGCACGTCCTTGTAGGCCTCGCGGCAGCGTTGCGAATAGACGATGGTGCAGCGGTCCGGCCGCTTGCCACCCTCGCCGGCGGGCGTATAGGCATCGTCATGGCGCAGGCGACGGTCCGCCGTGTAGCGGTTGACCATCGAGTCCATATTGCCGCCGGTGATGCCGAAGAACAGCGCCGGCTTGCCCAGCGCCTTGAACGGCTCCGCCGACTGCCAGTCGGGCTGCGCGATGATGCCGACCCGGAAGCCCTGCGCCTCGAGCAGCCGGCCGATGATCGCCATGCCGAAGCTCGGATGATCGACATAGGCGTCACCCGTCACCAGCACGATGTCGCAGGCATCCCAGCCGAGCGCGTCCATCTCGGCGCGGGACATCGGCAGGAATGGTGCCGCCTTGCCGGCATGCGACAGGGGGAGCGACGGGGAAATCAAAGATCGGGGTTGGGCCTGGATATCCATGGCGCCACTCATAGGAGCCTGCCGCCCTGAACTCAACTGGCGCCGCCGATATGAGATTTCAATCACATTTGTCGGTTTTGGGTCGAACTGACCCGAAATGAGTGATCTATGGTTTGAAATAAGGAATGCTGCCGGGATCCTTGCCCCAGGCCGCCACCAGATACTTGGCGGCGAGCTTCTTCATCGTGCCGTCATCGATGATGGCCTTCATGATCTTGTCCAGCGTCGGATTGTTCGCATTGCCCTTGGGATAGACAGCGCCATAGATCTCGCCGGTCTTGTACTGTCCGACGACCTTGATCTTGCCCGCCGAGGCCGTCTCGGCCGAAAGCGTGATCGAGGTGTCGGTCAGGACGGCCACCACGTCCTCGTCGCTCAGCGCCTTGAGAAGATCGGCGCGCTCGGCATAGACATTGTAGTCTTTCACCTTGAGGACATCGAGCGCGAAGGCCGCGCCCGTCGTGCCTTGCTGGATGCCGACCGTAACCTTCCGGACTGTTTTCTGGGTTACCGGGCTTGCGCTCAGCGTCAGCACGCCGATATCCGAGTTGAAATAGGGCACCGAGAAGTCGACGACCTTCTTGCGTTCCTCGGTGATCGAGACCTCGGAGAGCGCCAGGTCGTAGTCCTTGACCTCGCCGCTGACCAGCGGCACGAAATCCACCGCCACCACCTTGAGCTTGTCATACCCCGCGCGCCAGGCGATCTCGGCCGCCAGGC
The DNA here is from genome assembly GCF_016595235.1 of Taklimakanibacter albus. Taxonomy (GTDB): domain Bacteria; phylum Pseudomonadota; class Alphaproteobacteria; order Rhizobiales; family Aestuariivirgaceae; genus Taklimakanibacter; species Taklimakanibacter albus. The sequence goes on from NZ_JAENHL010000007.1 coordinate 609,708, forward strand.
AATATTCCATGCCGTCCTTGATCGCCTCGGGCGTATCGCCGTTCCACCACACCGGCGCCGGCAGCGAAACCGCCACGGTCAGCTGGCCCGGGACCGCCGGCGTCGCGATGCGAGCCGAGCCCTTGGCGCCGGTCAGCTCGCAATTGCCGATTTTGTCGGCGGCGGAAGCGGTCGCCGCCAGCGCCCAGAAAGCGAGACCGGCCAGAAAGAGACGCGTCGCCAGAATCATGTACTGCACTCCTCATTGGGTCTCGAGATCATCGGTCGGTACGGGCGAGGACGACACGGCGATTGAGGGCGCGTCCCTGCAGAGTCTTGTTGGTGGCGACGGGCTCGCCGGCGCCCGCCCCTGCCGTGCTGAGGCGACCTGGATCGACTCCGAGCTTGATCAGCCTGGCCTTCACGGATTCCGCCCGGGCTTTCGAAAGCTTCAGATTATAGGATTTGTCGCCGATCGAATCCGTGTGACCGGTGATCGACAGCGTCCACAGCGGATTGTTGCGCAACGCAATGGCGATCTGCTTCAGGAGCGGCACCGAGCTGTTGCGAATGGTCGCTTTGTCGAAGTCGAAGTGAATGCCGTAGGTCGTATAGGCTTTGCGCGCCGCGAGCGCCTGCTCCATCCGGGCGCGCTCATCCGCAGACGGCGTGACCAGGACATAACGCTCGCTGCGCGGCGCCCTCTCGCCGCGAAACTGGATGCTGTAGAGGAGCAGCATCGGATTGTTGCGGTTATCGAGGAAATAGAAATCTCCGACGGCGCTCTGCCGGCCATCCTTGAAGCTGCCCTTGGCGTGGACCACCGGCACATTTATGGGATTGCCGTCGAGATTGACCGACATCTGCGCCTTCTCGACCAATGTGAAGCCGCCGGTCATCGTCGCCATCGCCTCGTTATAGACGAGATTGGAGGCCGCCTGCCCGGTCGAACGCAGCTCTTCGAGCACCGCCGCCGAGGTCCCGAGCGTCGTGGTCCCCGGAATGACGAGCGGCATCTTGGCGCTGTAACCGAGCACCAGGGTCCGCGCATTCATCCGGTCGGCGACATAGATCCGGCGTACCGCGACGGTGCCGCGCGAGCTCGAATAGTTGATGTCGAAGGAATCGGGCCGCGTATTGGCGAAGCGAATCCAGGATTCCGCATCGGGCCCGTAGGCATTGGCCCAGGCGGTGGTGATCGTGCCGCCGTCATGCGGCATGAAGGCGCCGAGGCCTTCCTGGGCATTCGCCATGTCGCCGGCACCGACAATGGTCATGAGCGCGAGCACCGCGCGCCCGAGCGAGCGTAACAGCTTCATCGATTGCCTTCTCTCACATGATCGGGAAGAAAGACCCCCAGAAAATCCATGAGATTTAGGCATATCGGCCAGCCGGCGGCTATTGGACCATGGCCCCACATGGCATGGCGTTCAGTCCCGCCCGCGAGGTCGGTGACCGTTAAAATTTGACATTCGCCACGCCCTTGAGATCGAGCATCTGGCGCGCTTCGTCGGCCGTCGCGACGTCGATCGACAGCTCTTCCAGGATGTGCCGCATCTTGGCGACGAGCTCGGCATTGGATTTGGCGAGCTTGCCTTTGGCGATATAGAGATTGTCCTCGAGGCCGACGCGCACATTGGCGCCCATCGTAGCCGCCATGGTGCAGAAGGGCAGCTGGAAGCGCCCCGCCGCCAGCACCGACCAGTGATATTGATCGCCGAACAGGCGCTCCGCCGTATCGCGCATGATAAGGACGTTCTGCGGATCGGGCCCGATGCCGCCCAGTATGCCGAAAATCGTCTGCACGAAGAGCGGCGGCTTGACGAGCTTGCGGTCGAGGAAATGCGCGAGCGTATAGAGATGGCCGACATCGTAGCATTCGAACTCGAATTTGACGCCGTGCCCCTCGCCCAGCCGCTTCAGCACCTGCTCGATATCGCCGAAGGTGTTGCGGAAGATGAAGTCGCGCGAGCGGTCGAGATGCTGGCGCTCCCACTCATGCTCGAACTCCTTGTAGCGGCCGAGCATCGGGAACAGGCCGAAATTCATCGTGCCCATATTGAGTGAGGTCATTTCAGGCGAAGCCCGCTCGGCGGCGGCCAGCCTTTCATCGAGCGACATGCCCTGCCCGCCGCCGGTCGTGATGTTCACGATGGCATTGGTGCCCTGCTTGATGCGCGGCAGGAACTCCATGAACAGGTCGGATGACGGTGACGGTCGGCCATCCTGAGGATCACGCGCATGGAGATGCAGGATCGCCGCCCCCGCCTCGCCGGCCTCGATCGCCTGGCTGGCGATGTCGGAAGGCGTCACCGGCAGATGCGGCGACATCGAGGGCGTATGGATGGAGCCGGTGATGGCACAGGTGATGATGGCTTTGGATTTCGCGCGCATGAGGGTTCCCGATGTGATTCCGGGCTAACCTTCTCAAATTCCAGGGATTTGTCAAAGCTCCGCGATTTAAAGACAAAGGGCCGCTGCAGGGATCTTGTGAATCCCTGGAGCGACCCTTGCCTCAGCTACGGGACGGCTCCTGCTGCCGAGACTACCTGGAAAACGCCCGCAACCGCGGTTGGTTTCCTATGCAGGTCAAAATTTATTCTGCAGGAACTTCGGCTGGCCGGCGCTGACGCAGGACGACCTGCGCCAGGACGAAGGTGATGAGCGCACAGGCCGAGATCCCCGCCACCATCGGAAATGCCGTACCGTCAACGAAGAGCCCGACGACCGCCATCGCGACCGCGCCGGCCGCGAAATGCAAGGTGCCCATGAGCGCCGAGGCCGTGCCGGCGATCTCGCCATGCTCCTCGAGCGCCAGCACCGCGGTGGTCGGAATGACCAGCCCCAGGAAGCCGCAGCCGATGAACATCAGCACCGCCAGCACATCGAGACGGTCCACGCCCAAGGCGAACAGCACGAAGAGCGCCGTGATCGCCGCGAAATAGCCGACGACCGCGATGCGCACGACGCGCGTCAGGCCGAAGCGGTCGGCGAGCTTGCCGGTGAATTGCGACACCGCGAAGAACGACACCGCATTGATCGAGAAGAACACGCTGTAGAGCGTCGGCGTCAGGCCGTAATGGCCGATCAGCACGAAGGGCGAATTGGCGAGATAGACGAAGAAGCTCGCAATGCCGAAGCCGCCGATGAAGGTGAGCGCCAGGAAGTTGGCATCGGAAAACAGCAGCCGGTAGGCCGACAGCGCGCTGCCGACGCCGCTTTCGACGCGCAGCGCCTTAGGCCGCGTTTCGGGCAGCATCGTCGCGATCATGACGATGCCGGCGAGCGCCGCCACCGTGACCACCCAGAATACGGCGCGCCAGTCGGCCAGCTCGATGACGATCGAGCCGGTGAGCGGCGCCAGGATCGGCGAGATGCTGAACACCAGCATGAGCAGCGACATCATGCGCGCCGCATCGATGCCGGTATGCAGGTCACGCACCACGGCGCGTGAGATGACCATGCCGGCGCAGGCGCCGATTCCCTGGATGAAGCGGAAGATGTTGAGCGTGGTGATGTCCGGCGCCAGCGCGCAGCCCACGCCGCCGACGGCGAACAGCGCCAAGCCGATATAAAGCGGCAGCTTGCGGCCATACATGTCGGACAGCGGGCCGAAGACGAGCTGGAAACCGCCGAAAGAAACGAAGAACAGCATCAGGCTGAGCTGCACCGCTTTGATATCGGCATTGAGGCTCTGGCCGATGGTCGGCAGCGCCGGCAGATACATGTCGATGGCGAAGGGGCCGATGGCCGACAGCAGCCCCAGAATCACGGCATTGCGGATAAAGCGCGCCTGCATGGTGTAAAGATCCCTCATCGTGAGCTGCACCGGCGTCCGGCGGCAGCTTCGAAACTATTGAATTCCCTCAGAAAGTCGGGCCCAGCGAGACAACGGGGGCAACTCGGCACGCCCTCGCTGGACAAGTTAGCCCAAATTATTGGACATAGTTGTCAAAACAGTCAAGCCCTCTTATTATCCGGCCGACATGACAGAAATGGTCAGCACCAGCCCGGCCCCCTCGCCCTCAAGGAGCCATGCCGCCAAGCGGCTCTCCATCCTCGAAGCGGCGACCATGATCTTCTGCCGGGACGGTTTCGCCAGCGCCAGCATCGAGACGATCGCCGCCGAAGCGGGTGTCTCGCGCCAGACCATCTACAATCACTATAGCGACAAGGAGAAGCTGTTCACCGCCGTGGTGAAGGACATGACCGAGCGCGCCAATGCAGGTCTCTTCGCCACCCTCGCGGGCTTCCCCGAACGCCCCTCCGATCTCGCAGCCGAACTTGTCGATTTCGCGACGAGGCTCGCGTCGAATTGCCTGTGCAACCGTGACTGCATCGCGCTGCGTAAACTGATCCAGGCGGAGGGCGAGCGTTATCCTGAGCTCTTCGCGCCGTGGCGGGCGCTTGGGCCCGAGCGCGCCTGGGCGGCGATCGGCGCGCGTTTCGCCAAATTGCATCATCTGGGTTATCTCGACATCGATGATCCCGATATCGCGGCGCGCCAGTTTCAGGCTCTCGTCAATGCCGATCTCTTTGTCGGCTCGCTGCTCGGCGACAAGCCGACCGACGCGCAAGTGCGCGCCGCAGCGGTTGCCGCGGTCAGGACCTTCCTCAAGGCCTATGGCAAGACTGCTGCCAAACATTAGCGCGGGTGCGAAAAAGTGGACACCGGTTTTTCGCAAGAACCCGCGCTAACATATAAGAATCGATCACGTTTATGAGTTTGGATCGTAAACGATCCAAACTCATCGTGATCTGACAGCAGACATCTTTAGGGTACTGCGGTAGTCTCACCCCGCCCAATTCCTCCCGGAGATCATCGCATGGCCAAAACTTCCACCGGAAAAATCCGCGTCGGCATCGGCGGCTGGACCTTCGAGGACTGGCGCGGCACCTTCTATCCCAAAGGCCTGGCGCAGAAGCGCGAGCTCGAATATGCGAGCCAGCATCTCACCGCGATCGAGATCAACGGCACCTATTATGGCAGTCAGAAGCCGGAAAGCTTCGCGCGCTGGCGCGACGAGACGCCGGAAGATTTCGTCTTTTCGGTGAAAGGCACGCGTTTCAGCACCAATCGTCGCGTGCTGGCGGAAGCCGGCCAGTCGGTCGAACGTTTCATCACGAGCGGCATCACGCAGCTGAAAGAGAAGCTCGGCCCCATCAACTGGCAGTTCCTGCCGACCAAGCAGTTCGATCCCGCCGATTTCGAGGCCTTCCTCAAGCTTCTCCCCGACGAGCAGGACGGCCTGGCGCTGCGCCATGTTGTCGAAGTGCGCCATCCGAGCTTCAGGGCGCCGGACTTCATCGAGCTGTTGCGCAAATACAAGGTGGCGACGGTCTATACCGACAAGGAGAGCTTCCCCGAGATCGCCGATGTGACGGCGCCTTTCGTCTATGCGCGCCTGCAGCGCATGTCGGAGAAGATCGAGACCGGTTATGCGCCCAAGGCGCTCGACGACTGGGCGAAGCGCGCCAAGGCCTGGGCCGAAGGCGGGACGCCGAACGATCTCGAAACCGTCGCCAAGCCGGAAGCCAAGCCGCCCAAATCGCGCGATGTCTTCGTCTTCATGATCAACGGCTTCAAGCCCAAGGCGCCGGCAGCGGCGATGTCGCTGATCGAAAGATTGAAATAAACAGCAATTCAATCTTAAATTGCAAGACATCAGTCATTATGCAGCCTTTTTTGGCACAGCTGCTATTGCAATTCCAACACGAATCCACTGGAATGCCCTCTTTACGTAACGAGAGGCTCGATTGTGAATTTTGGCCCAGGCCACACATTAGATACATCGGATCCTGGAGACGATGTTGCTTTGCGTTTTCTGTATCAACACTGCTACGCCGCAATCAATGCAATCAGACTTCTCACAAAAGCGACAGACGTTGAAGAAATCATTTGCGAGAATCACGAAGATATTCTCGTAAAACATTACAATGGCGACTTCATCGCAATACAAGTCAAGAGTCGAGCCACAGACCAGGACCACTTCAAAGCCAACGAAAACACTATTGTATCAGCGCTCTGCAGATTCTGCGCACTCGACAAGAAATTTCCCAATACCTTTGCAAGCTTTGAAATAGTCACCAATCACAGCTTCTGGATCAACATTGAAGACCAAAGAAATCTTCCCTGGCTATTGCGAGAGGCGCAGACCCGTCAGAGCTTGAAGGGGTTGAAAACAGAACATCCACTGAGGCAACTGACGGAAAAGCTTTGCAGCACGTCAAACTGCAATACGTCTGAAGTATTTTCGACATTGAAGAAGATACTACTCAATGGCCACGGTACTGACATCGCCAGCATTCGACACAATGTTAGGGACGCGCTCGCTGAGTGCCCGGGAATTGGCAACTTGCCATTCTCTTGCGTTTGTCGAATCGCCGAATCTCTTATCGGCTTAGCTCGTGACGCGTCCACCAGACTTCTAAGCGGTCCGATCACTGATCTATACGCTGCCGGCACCCACTTCTCGGAAGTGAGTGTCGATCAGCGCCTAGAGGGCAAGCGTATCCGTAAAGTCCAAGTCACAAACATAATCGACGATCTGAAGAACAGACATCTCACATTCGAGAATCTGGACATCTCGCACTTGCTAGTCGCGGACGACTTTCCTTCGACCCTACGAACAATGGTTGAAAAGATGGCACGAGGTGGAGTCGAAGCACTTCGCGTCTTGGACATGGAAGATCTTGTGCATTCTCTTGAAGCTCTTCTGCTCAGATGGACAAACCAATATGGTCACGAAGAAGCAACAAGCAGATACAGAAACGTACTTCGAATTGTACAATCCGAAGCTGTCGAAGCTCAAGTCATTGCGGAAAAGACTGGAGCACCCTACGGCTCAAAAATGTATAGCGATCTACGTAGGCGGCTCAATGACCGCTGCAATGAGGACCCGGATCAAATCTATCGATGTCGTCCCGAACACCTAATGGGAGCAGCTGGGGTATTGACAGAAAAATGTAAGACTTGGTGGTCGCCTCAATTTACTCCCGTTGGAGATAAGAGATGACTCTCGACCTTGTCGATATTCTCACTTCTCTCGACAAGGATGAAGACATCCATCTTGCTCGCATCTTAGTGCTCTTGAAAGCCTTTAATCGCCCGGAGGGCCCCGCAATTGAAGGCATTACAAAACTAGCAAAACTGGACTTTCTGTTACGCTATCCATCGTGCCTTGAAAAAGCACTCCTCGCCCGCGGTGTTTCTCCTAAAAGCATCCCCGTTGATGACTACGAGAGACTTGCGATCGAAGCGCGGATGATCCGATACAGATACGGTCCTTGGGATCACAGATACCGGCGGTTTCTAAATATTCTGGCAGCAAGACGACTTGTTACTGTGCGAACAGATGGTCGGACAATTCAGATTGACCTCACAGTGACTGGCGACAAGCTAGCAGAGAGCCTGTCGAACCGCGAAGGCTTCAAACGCGTATTTGAGCGGGCCCTCCTACTGAAAAAACACCTAGATCTCAAAGCGAGAAGACTGATGGAATTCATTTATGAACTTTTCCCTGAACTCACAACTCTAGAGTTCAACGAGGGCATCACCTTTATCGGCAAAACGAAATGAAATTCATATTGGAAGCGCTAGTCCTCTTCTGCAAGCAGAGTGAAGAACGCATTGAGTTTTCTCGCCATCTCTCATTTTTTCACGGAGAAATGTCTACAGGAAAATCTACCATAGCTGAGTTAATCAACTTCTGCCTTGGCGGCGCGCTAAAAAAAACACCGGCTATCAGTAGCGAGATGATTGGCACTCACCTCCGCGCAACAGTCGGAAACACCGAAGCTCTCATAGAACGGGGAGCAACACTCTCAACTTCGGTAGAGGTTACGTGGAAATCTGACACAGAATCGGGTCGAGACAATTTCCCGCTAACAGCGGGCTCTCAACCACTCATCGGAGACGATATATTCAACTACAGCGATTTTCTGCTACGCCACCTTGGCTCGCCACTTCTTAAAGTACGGAGCCGTAAGAGCGATCCCGACTCCGAACTCCATCGTATAAGCTTCAGAGATTTCTTCAAATTCTGCTACCTAGATCAACCAGATCTAGATTCCAGCTTTTTTCTTCTTGAGCAACCAGTACGGCAAGAGAAGTCAAAAGATGTACTGCGCTATGTTCTAGGATTGCACAGCGATCGCCTCAGCGCACTACAAACAGAACTAGCAGATATTCGACAAAAGCAACGGACGATGAGAGAGGCCGCCAAGCAAATCGGCGATTTTCTTGAGCGGTATGGGTTCAGTTCGCAAGAGCAGATTTCGGCTGAAATAGACGGCCTCAATGACGAAGAGGAGAAAATTAAGTCTGAAATCAGTCAGCAAAGAAATACTCAGACACCCGGAATGACCGTTGCTGAAGAGGATGCCGCCCAAATTTCAGCGTTAACAAGGACGATCGAAAGCAAGAGACAGGCAATAGTTGAGATTGATCAGCGCCTCCACGAGCAGAGATCTCTCATAGCTGAATTCATAACGATGAAATTCAAGATAGCTAGATCATCGACCGCATCTGAACTCCTAAGCGGCGCTGAGTTTCATGCCTGCCCAGCTTGCGGAACGGAATTAGCCGACGCGATAAGTCGAGCAACTTGCTTACTATGCAAGTCAGACTTGGGCAAAGCACCAGGCGGCCTCCCAGGAGGCAATGCGGTGATTGAGCGGGATCTATCTGACAGAATTGAAGACCTTAAGCGCTCTGTGGCAAGATTGGATCGCTCACTCGAGCGTCAAAACAAGGAAGCAGATAGAATTTCCGTTGAACGAGCGATATTGCAAGCAAGAATCGACAATGCCCGCAGACAAGTAGAGTCCGAGTACATTCAACGCGCCAGGAAACTAGAGGCTCGACGAGGTGCAATCGGCGAACGCCGATCGCTTTTAGTTCGTATTAAGGAGATGCCAAATGACGTTGAACGCAAGTTGCGCGAGGCCGACGCGTTCAGTGCTCAGATCAGCGAATTAGAAAGAGAAATCGAAAACGAACAGGCACGCTTCGAGAAGGGACGTCAAAACATCCAATCCTTGGAACTAAACTTCCATAGCATCTTGCAGGCGATTCACTTTCCGGAATTTAAGCCGCAGGACCGCATATCTCTAAACCAAAAATCATGGCTACCCTATGTATATCCCGCAGGCGATGAACAGCGAGCTTGGACATTCAACGATGCTGGAAGTGGCGGGAAGATGGTCCTTTTTAAGATATGTTTTGCACTGGCCCTACATGTTACCGCGGCCCAAAATTCACTTCCACTTCCTCATGTTATTATCATTGACTCTCCGATGAAGAATATTACGCCAGACATTAATCCGGAGGTATTTGAGTACTTCTATCAGGAGGTCTATCGCCTCTTAAAGGAGGAGTTGAACGACTGGCAGTGCATTCTAATTGATCAAACATATCATGCACCCCCACCAGATTTTGGTGAACATGTTGAACGGCGATTGACGAAGAGTGAGCCGAAGTATCCGCCGCTAATTGGATACTATCATGGGCACTAGGATCTCACACTCCGTTACGGTCAGTGGGCCCCAGGTGAGAGTGAGACAACATGAAGAATACACAAGCTGTAATTACGCGCATGACTCAGGGAATCGACGAGGAGTTCAAGACTGTAGATTTGGTCCTGTTGTCAGGTGCGAGCACAATGTGTGTCGACGCCTTTTGCCTAACTTGGATCAAGTTTGAGAGACAGTTAAGAAAACTCGCAGCCAACCTTCTCTTCCAAGCTTCCGACCTCTTGGAAGACGACGAGGACTCGAAGTCTAAGCTGCGCGCCGCACTAGCTCGAAAGAGTAAGCTAAACCACAATCGTTTCATTCACGGGATTGAGAAGCTCACAGCCACTACCGCGAGGCAAATCATGGGCAACGACTATAAAAGCCTAAGACGCTCCATCGAGACAGCATACACCTACAGAAACAAGCTCTTTCATGGTCAGCAAACTGGGCACAACCTTAATCAAGAACAACTTATGCTAGTGCAGAGTGACGTGCGGCAATGGTGCGAAATCCTCGCTCAAGAAGGGTTTTCGCGTTTTGGCTATGACGGATTTTCCCGCAACTCGCTGCATAAGACAAACAGGCCGGAAGTAGTTGAACTAGTGGACCACGCCCTCACTCCTAGCGGTTGGAACGATTTCATAGAGAAGCTTTGATAGGGCAACAGAAGGAGATTTAGGGCCCGAGGGAGATCGCGCATAACGACCTGGGGATCGGTGACGGAGTTCAATGAAAAAAGGGCGGCCGCCTGGATTAAAAGCTGCCTTACTTAGTCCAAAAGCTAATTGACATCAGCACAGCTTGTTCTTATTATGTTCCAGGCAATTCGGAGCGTCACGAAGACCACCGGAATGGATAATCCCCCCACGATCCTCCATGCCGATCTCGACGCCTTCTACGCTTCGGTGGAGCAGTTGCTCGACCCGTCGCTGCGCGGCAAGCCGATCGCGGTGGGAGGCGGCGTGGTGCTGGCGGCCTCCTATGAAGCGAAAGCCTTCGGCGTGAAAGGCGGCATGCCGGGACGCAAGGCGCGCGCATTGTGTCCCGATCTCATTTTCACCGGCGGCCATTTCAAGGATTATCAGAGACTGGGTGACGCCGCGATCCGCGTGATCGGGGACTTCACCCCGCTGGTCGAGCGGATTTCAATCGATGAAGCCTTCGCCGATGTCAAAGGCTGCACGCATCTCTTCGGGTCTCCGGCCGAGATCGCCCAGGCGATCCGCAAGCGGGTGCGCCTCGAGCTTGGCCTGCCCATCTCGGTCGGCGTGGCGCGCACCAAACATCTGGCCAAGATCGCCTCGCAAGTGGCGAAGCCCGACGGGCTCGTCGTCGTCGACCCCGCGGCCGAGCTCGCCTTCCTGCATGATCTGCCGGTCGAGCTGATGTGGGGCGTGGGACCGGCGACACAGGCCCGGCTCACCGCTGCTGGCATCACGACGATCGGCCAGCTCGCTTATACGCATTGTGGCGCGGTGAGGCGGCTGCTCGGACCTGCCGCCGGCGAGAAGCTCACCGCGCTCGCCTGGAACCACGATCCGCGCGAGATCAGGACGCATCAGCGCGCCCACTCGGCCGGCGCCCAATCGGCGCTTGGCCGGAAGCCCGCGACGGAGAGTGTCATCCGCCCTGCTTTGCGCCACCTGGCCGACCGGGTCGCCACGCGATTGCGCGCCAAAGCGCGGCCCGGCAGAACGGTCACGGTCCGCGTCCGCTTCGCCGATCTGCGCGCGGTCACCCGCTCCGTGACTCTCGACGCACCAATTTCGGCGACGACGATCCTGGCCGAGATCGCCGAAGATCTGGTGCGCGGCGTGCTGGCCGATCATCCACGCGAAACGTTCATCTCGTTGCTGGCGATCTCGGTGTCGCATATAGACGACAGCTCGTGGCTGCAGCTCGAACTGCCCTTGGGTCTTGCCGACGAAAAGCGCCGCCCCGGCGCCAAACCGGGCATGGCGCGCTATCTCGCCGATCGCTCCATCGACAAGGTACGCCAGCGTTTTGGCTGGGAAGCCGTTGGTTACGCCTCCGTCGCGCTCGGTCCGCGGCACTCCGTCCCCGATGAATTCCGTGAGCTTGCGGAGAAGGAGCTGTGACCGAAATTGCGGAACTTTCTTCACATATTGGACGTTTCACCGCTCTCGGTGCATCTTATGGCTTCGATTTCGATGAAGGGAAGGAAATGCGATGAACAAGAACACGATCTGCCTCTGGTTCGACAAGGATGCCGAGGACGCGGCGCGCTTCTATGCGAAGGTTTTTCCCGACAGCAAGGTCGGCGCCACTCATTACGCGCCCGGCGACTATCCCAGCGGCAAGAAGGGCGAGGCGCTGGTGGTGGAATTCACCGTCTGCGGTATCCCCTGCGTCGGCCTCAATGGTGGTCCGATATTCAAGCACAATGAAGCCTTTTCCTTCCAGATCTCGACCGAGACCCAAGAGGAGACCGACCGCTATTGGAACGCCATTGTCGGCAATGGCGGGAAGGAAAGCGACTGTGGCTGGTGCAAGGACAAATGGGGCCTCTCCTGGCAGATTACGCCCCGCGTCCTGATGGAGGCCATGGCCGCCGGCGGTGCGGAAGCGAAACGCGCCTTCGACGCCATGATGACCATGCAGAAGATCGATGTCGCGGCGATCGAGAAGGCGCGGCGCGGCTGACAGCGATCTCCCTCCTCCGCGCGAAGCGTGGGAAGGGTGTCCGCCCACAGGGCGGACGGGCGGGGTCCCTCCGCCGGCAGGTGTTCATCAACTGGCCGGAGCACCTTGCACCCTATTTTCGTGATGGATTTCCGTGCACGGAGAGACCCCACCCGTCGCGCGTTCCGCGCGCCACCCTCCCCACCTTCGGTGGCGGAGGGAGAATTCCGAAACTGATGTTTATGACGTCTACTTGTCCTTCACCAGCACGCCCGCTTCCGGTGACCACGTCACCGCGACCTGGGCGCCGGGCTGACGCAGGGGACCAGCCTCGAAGGCCGGCATCTGGCTTTCGATCGTGCCGAGCGGCGTATCGATCACATAGACATACTGGCTGCCGACGAAAGCCGAGGTCTGCACGCTGCCGTCGATCCGGTTGAGACTGGTCTTGGCCTGATCGGGCGACACCACCGCGATGCGCTCGGGGCGTAGCGCCAGCAGCGTTTTTTCACCCTGCGCCGCCGCGTCCTTGCCCTTGGCGTGGCGGACCGCGATGCCCTTGACGTCGATCTTGAGCTCGGTGCCGTTGACGGAGGACACCGCGCCTTCGAGGAAATTGGCGCGGCCGAGGAAGTCGGCGACGAAACGGGTCGAGGGCCGGTTATAGAGGCTGTCGGGCGCACCGATCTGTTGCACCGCGCCGTCGCGCAGGATGACGATGCGGTCCGACATGGTCATCGCCTCTTCCTGGTCATGCGTCACATTGACGAAGGTGGTGCCGAGGCGCTGATGTAGGCTGCGCAATTCGAACTGCAATTCGGCCCGAAGCTTCTTGTCGAGCGCCGAGAGCGGCTCGTCGAGCAGCACGACGGACGGATCGAAGACGAGCGCGCGGGCCAGCGCGACGCGCTGCTGCTGGCCGCCCGACAACTGCCGGGGCATACGGTCGGCCAAGGCCGAGAGATGCACGAGATCGATGGTGCGCTCGACCTGGGCGTCGAGCTCGGCGCCTTTGATGCCGCGCAATTTGAGCGGATAGGCGATATTGCCGCGCACCGACATATGCGGGAACAGCGCATAGCCCTGGAACACCACGCCGAACTGGCGCTTCTCCGGCGACAGCGCGTCGATCTTCTGGCCGTTGAGCAGGATCTCGCCCGAATCGGGCGTCACGAAGCCGGCGATCGCCATCAGGATGGTCGACTTGCCCGAGCCCGAGGGCCCGAGCAGGCTCAGGAATTCACCCGACGCGATATCGAGCGATACATTGTCGATGGCCGCCACCTTGCCGTAGGTCTTGACGAGGTTGCGGATCGACAGCGCGATCGGTTTTTCCTGAGCTTTGTTCATGTCACCCTCGACTTGCGGTCACGAGATGTTCGACGGGACTGGTCCAATACGGCACCTCATCGGCGCGCGGCGTCCAGGCGCCCGTCTTGATCAGCGAATTTACATGGGCGGCGATCTCGCTCATCGGCGCGAACCACACATCGCCCTTGGCGTTCATATGCTCGATGAGGCGCACGATCGCTTCGGCGCGCGCCAGGCGCCCCGACACGAAAGGATGCCAGACCGAGATCCACAGGCCGCCGTGATTCCACGCGGCGTCGAATTCGGCGCGGAACACTTCCATCGCCCGCTCCGGCGCCTGAATCGGCATCATGAAGCCGAATTCCTTCATGTTCACATATTGCACCCAGTCGTCGAGCGCGAAATCGGACGGCAGTTCGACGAGCGAGCCCTTCTCCGCCTTGAGCATATAGGGAATGTCGTCGCCGACCAGCGAGGCGTCATAGGTGAAGCCGCGCTCGACCAGGAAATTGGGCGTGTGCTCGGAGAGCGCATAAGCGGGTGCGCGATAGCCTTGCGGGCGCGCGCCGACGACCTTGTCGAAGGCCTGGAGCGCACGATCGAGCACGCGTTCCTCGTCTCCCGCCGACAGCGTATTGGGCTTCTCATGCAGCCAGCCGTGATGGCCGATCTCGTGACCTTCCTTGAGCAGCGCCTCGATGGCGTGCGGATAGGTCTCGATGCACCAGCCCGGCACGAAGAAGGTCTGCTTCATGCCGAAATGCTTGAAGATGTCGATGAGGCGCGGGATCGAGACGAAAGGCCCGTAGCGCAGCGCCGAAGATGTCGCAAGGCGCGAGGGCGCTGCCTCTTTCTGATAGAGATGCAGCAGGCTTTCGACATCCATGTCGAAGGAGAAGCACACCGCGACGCGGGCGCCATTCGGCCAGGGGGGCGGATTCTTGATCAAAGGCAGCATCTGGTCTTTCACTCTTCTTGTTATCGAGATCTACCCGCTTCGATCGAAGCGGGTAGATCTCGACAGTATATTTTTGAGCGCTTCCTTATCGCCAAAGTCGCGCAACTTTGGCGGGAAGCGCTCTGTTCATGACGCCTTGGCGCCGCCGCGGCGCCAGGAGCTTGCCACTGCGATCAGCACGCCGATGGCGGTGATCGCGATGAGCACGGCGGCGACCGCCGCGACGGTGGGGTCGACATTCTCGCGGATGCCATCCCACATGCGCCGCGGCAGCGTGTAGACGGCGCGGCTCGAGACGAACATGGTCACCACGATCTCGTCCCACGAGACGATGAAGGCGAAGACCGCGGCGGTGGCGATGCCGGTGCGGATATTGGGGATGATGATGTCGACGAGGGTACGCAGCGGCGAGGCGCCGAGGCTGCGCGCCGCCTGCTCCAGCCTGCCGTCGAGGAGGCTGAGCGACGTCGTCACCGTGATGATCACGTAAGGAATGGCGAGGATCGCATGAGCGAGGACGACGCCGATCCAGGTGTCATAGATGCCGATCGCCACCCAGGCGCGGTAGAGCGCCAGCGCGCTGACGATCGGCGGGAAGATCATCGGCGCCAGCAGCAAGGCAGCGACGACGCCGGCGAGCCACGGCGTGACGCGCCACAGGCCGACCGCGCAGAGCGTGCCGAAGGAGACCGCGATCGCCGTCGAAGCGAGGGCCACGCCGACGCTGTCGCCGATGCTGGCGAGCCAGCCGCCCGAGGTGAACAAGGTTTCGAAATGCCTGAGCGACAGGCCGTTGGTCGGCAGCGCGATGAATCGGCTGTCATTGAAGGCGACCGGAATGGCGACGAGTCCCGGCAAGAGCAGGAACAGCGCCACCGTCCAGGCGAGGGTGAAAATGGCGTAACGCGGCCAGCCTTTGAGCTCCATCACGCGTTCCCCAGGAGACGGCGCACGCCGACGACTTTGCTGACGATCCACAGCAGAGCGAGCGTGGCGACGAGCAGGACGACGGAGAGCGATGCGGCGAGGCCCCAGCGCAAGGTCTGCAGCACCGAGATCGACACATATTCGCTGAGCATGACGACACGGCCGCCACCCAGGATGGCGGGCGTCACGAAGAAGCCGAGGCCGAAGACGAAGACCAGGAGCCCGGCACCGAAGACCGCAGGCAAGGTTACGGGCAGATAGACGTCGATGAAGGTGCGCAAGGGCGAGGCGCCGACGCTGCGCGCCGCCATCATCAGGCGGCCATCCATGTTCTGCATGGTGGCGAAGATCGGGAACACCGCATAAGGCACGAGATAATGCACCATGCCGATGATCACGCCGAATTCGTTGCGCACCAGGGGCAAAGGCGCGCCGATGAGACCGGTGGCGAGCAGCGTCTCGTTGACGATGCCGTTATTGCGCAGCAGGATAAGCCAGGCGAGCGCCCTGACCAGCACCGACAGCCAGAACGGCACCAGCACGCAGAGCAGCAGCAGAAGCCGCTGCCGGGGGCCCATATGGGCCATGGCGAAGGCCACCGCGTAACCCAGCAGCACGGCGATCAGCGTGGTGATCGTCACGATGCGGAATGTCGTCCACAGGATACGCTGGATGCTGCCGGTCTCGAGGATCTGCGCATACCAGCGCAACGACGGCTCGGTGAAGCCGTCGAAGGACAGGATGATCAGCTGGCCGATGGGGATGAGGAACAGGCCGCAGACGAGAAAGGCGGCGGGCAGCAGGAACCCGATATAAGGTTGTCTCATAAGGAATATCCTATGCCCGCCGTTCTGATCAGCCGGCTATGCCGTCGATCCACTTTTCCACAGCGGCGTCGTAGTTCTTCTCGTACCAGTCCTCGCTGCGGATGGCCTGGACCGTGGCGTTGTCGCCATAGCCCGGGTCGAGGCGCTGCAGCTCCGGCGGCAGCGACGCGGACGCGGCCGGGTTGGTCGGGCCGTTGCCGAGGATCGACAGCAGCTTGATCTGCCGATCGGGTTCGAGGATCGAGGCGAGGAACTTCTGCAGCGCCTCGTTCGGCGCCGGATGGCCCTTCGGCATCACGAAGGACGACGGGCAATAGAGGCCGTCATTCCACGTCCAGGTGACCTTGCCTTGCGTGTCGCGCTCGAGAATGCTGGCGCGGGTGTTCCAGATATTGCCCATGACGACTTCGCCGTCGAGGAACATCTGCTGCGATTCCGCACCCGATTCCCAATAGATCACGTCGTCGCCGAGCGACTTCGCCTTGGCGATGGCGCGGTCGAGATCGGCCGGATAGAGCTGGTCGCGCGCCACGCCGTCGCCCAAGAGACACGCTTCCATGGCGCCCATCTGGTACTTCCACAGGGAGCGCTTGCCCGGATATTTCTTGGTGTCGAAGAAATCGGCATAGGTCGGCGGCTTGTCCGGGAACAGCTCCTTCTTATAGGCGAGCACGAAGCTGTAGGTGTAGTTGGCGATGCCGTGCTTCCACGCCCAGCCTTCGCGGATCTTCGACTTGTCGACGACCGAATAGTCGACCTCGTCGAGCAGGCCCTGATTGCCGAGCTGGTTGCACAGGAAGCCGTCGCCGTCGCAGACGTCCCAGATCACCGACTTCGATTCGACCATCGCCTTGATCTTGCCGGCGAGCGGGCTGCCGCCGTCGACGCGCACCGGAATGCCGCTATCGGCGGTGAAGGGCTTGCCCCAGGCTTCGCTCATGCCGTTGATGGCGTCGCCGCCGAAATTGGCGAGCACGATCTCGCCGGCCTGCGCGGAAGCGGGATCGGAGCCGAGGACGGCGCCCAGCGCCGGAGCGACACCGGCCGCGGCCAGGATTTTGAGGAAATCGCGGCGGTCGAGCCTGCCGGCTTTGACTTCCTGTGCGGCGATCTCGGCGAGATCAGCCTGGAAACTGTGTTTTCTCATGTTTGTCGTCCTCTCCTTGCGGTAACGGCCGCCTTCAACTGCGGCGTGCTTCTCTCATCATGTTTAGGCGACAGCAAGGGCTTGCGCCCCTTTGCCGCCACCCTCCCTAGGTTTCGCCCGGTTAAATTTTAAGTCAAGTAAAAAAAAGGAGTCGACTTCAAAATTGATGTGACTATCATTCCGGCCTGTCGATCTCTCCGGGAGGCACCGCATGGCCGGGCTGCGCGCTCTGCACAGGCAAACACGCTTCAATCAGATGCTGAACGTCGCCGCCGAATTGTTCGCCTCGCAAGGCTATGAGGCGACGCGCATCGAGGAAATCGCCGAGAGCGCCCAGGTGGCGCCGGGCACGGTCTATAATTATTTCACCAGCAAGCCGAATATCCTGATGGCGCTGGCGGTGCGCCATGTCCGCGCCGCCTATCCCGCACGGCGCGACCTGGTGCGCAATCCGCCCAAGGATCCGATCGAGGCGATCTACGCCTTCGAAAAGCTCTTGACCGTGCAGGCGCTCACCACGCTCAACCGCGAATGCTGGCGGGTCATCTTCTCCGCCCCCTATCGCGAGCCCGACGGCCCGCAGCATCGCCTGTCGCGCCGCTTCCAGGGCATCATCAAGCGCCATTACATCCAGCTGCTCGGCCATTTCCAGAAGCGCGGCAGCATCAAGAAGGATGTCGATATCCATCGGCTCGCCGATCTCATCACCGCGGTCGGCACCTATCATTTCGGCCGGCTCGTCTCCTCCGACACGATGACTCTGGAGGAGCTGCAGGCCGCGGTCGAGCACCATCTCGACCTCGTCTTCACCGGCGTCATCGCCAGAACCCCTGAGAAAAAGAAAGCAGCAACAGCATGAGTGATTTCGTCGGCCAGACCGCTTTGGTGACCGGCGCCGGTTCCGGCATCGGCCGCGCCACCGCCGAGAAGCTTGGCTCGCAAGGCGCCCGCGTCATCGTGCAGGATGTCGATGAAGGACGCGTCACCGAGGTCGTCGACGCCATCCGCAAAGCCAAGGGCGAGGCGCTTCCCGCCATCTACAGCGTCGCCGATGAAGCGGCACTGAGGCAGAGCGCCCTCGAAGCCGGCGGCGTCAGCATCCTCGTCAACAATGCCGGCGTGCCGGGCTTCAATGCCGTCATCGAGGATATCGACAAGGCCGCCTATGAGCGCCTGTTCGATATCCATGTCTGGGGCACGCTCGCCGCCACCCGCGCGGTGCTGCCCGAGATGAAGGCCAAACGTTACGGCCGCATTCTCAACATCTCGTCCAACCGCGCCCAGGTCGGCTTCGAGCGCTCGAGCCACTATGCCGCCGCCAAGGCGGCAGTGCTGGGTTTCGCCAAAGCCTGGGCCCGGGAATTCGCCCCCTATGGCATTCTCGTCAACGCGCTGGCGCCGGGCGTCGTGCGCACCGGCATGACGTTGCGCTACGGCCAGGACGCGCTCGACGAAGAGGCCGCACTCAATCTCGTCAAGCGCTGGGCCGAGCCCGAGGAAATCGCCGACTGGATCGCTTTCGTCGTCGGACCGAAGGGCGGCTTCATGACCGGCCAGCTTCTCTGCCCCAATGGCGGCGACCCGATCGTCGGAATCTGATCACAACACCAAGAAGAGGAAAAATCACCATGAGCGTGATGACTGAAAATGAATGGCGCTACAATCAGCTGATCAAGATCTTCCCGTCGGAAGCGGAGCCCGCTTTCGAGGATGCCGATCTGCTCAAGCGCTGGTGGGGTCGCTCCTGGGGCTGCACCAATGACGTCGGCCGCCTGCGCGTCGTCCTGATGCATCGCCCCGGTCCCGAAGTGAATGTCGTCGACACCTCGAAGCGTCTCGAAATGGGCGCTTTCGGCGACATCCAGCAAGGCTGGTACTGGCGCGGCAATCAGGGCCCCGACCTTGCCGGCATGCAGCGCCAGCATGATGCCTATGTGAAGATTCTCAAGGACGAAGGTGTCGAGATCGTCTTCCTCGACCAGGCCGGCCCCGGCCGCATGAAGTCCTGCTACACGCGCGACGTCGTCATCGGCGTCGGCGGCGGCGCCATTGTCACTCGCATGGGCCCGCGCATCCGCCGCGGCGAGGAAGTGCAGGCGACGCGTACACTCGCGCGTATCGGCTGCCCGATCCTGCGCACGCTGTCGGGCACGGCCATTGCCGAGGGCGGCAGCTTCGCCTGGCTCAATGACAAGACCGCCGTCTTCTCGCGCTCATCGCGCGGCAATGAGGAAGGCGGCCGCCAGATCGAGGAAGTGCTGCGCTCGCAAGGTGTCGAGCTCGTCCAGATCGATCTCACCGGCTATCGCCTCCATATCGACGGCCTGTTCCTCATGATCGCCCCCGATCTCGCCCTGGTGAATCCGGCGCAGCTCCCCTTCCCCTTCCTGCAGAAGCTGAAGCAGCTCGGCATCGAGACGGTGGAAGTGCATCACGAGGACAATCCGTGGATCATCAACGGCCTGGCCATTGCGCCCCGCCGCGTGATCATGACCGAGGGCGCCTCCAATTACACGCTCGACCGCTTGGGCGCTAAAGGCGTCGAGGTTCTCACCCTTCCTTATGATCTCGTCTGCTCGGGGGGCGGCGGCCCGCACTGCTCGACGTCGCCCTTGATCCGCGACGCGGTCTGAGGCGCCTCATGCAGAACACCGATCAGGATCGCGTTATCCGTTTCATCGCGGCGAATCGCTTCCCCTTCCCCGGCCAGACCGACTGGCCGGAAGGCTACCAGACGCTCACCAACGGCGCCGAGCGCAGCCATCCGGTTCAAGGACCGGATGGCCAGCACTGGCCCGATATCGTCATTCTCAACGAAAAGGGCGAGCCCTGCCGTCTGGGCGAGGTCGAAGACAAGATCGATGCGGCGGCCATCGCCCGCTGGAAGCTCTGCGCCGACGTCGCCGACACGATGAACGAGACGGGCGTGAAGAATCTCTTCGTCTATGTGCGCAAAGGCCTCGCCGCGGAAGCACTGGCCGCCCTCGACCAGCATGCGATCTCCTTCGCGGGGCTTCGCGAATATGAGATCGCCGGCGATGAAGTGAAGGTGACGCCCTATCTCACCCGTGGCGACCGCTACGACCATCAATAAATCGAAAGTACGAACATGACCCGTGAACAACACGACGCCGTCGTCACGCATATCGCCAGGACGCGCTTTCCTTTCCACGACCAGAAGGATTGGCCGGCCGACTATGTGACGCTCACCAATGTCGCACGCCCGACCCGCTCGATCCCTCATCAAGGCCGGGAGCATTTCCCCGATATCGTCATCGTCAACACCAAGGGCGAGATCCGCGAGATCGGTGAGGTCGAGGAAACCCTCGACGAAGCCAAGGCGCCGATCTGGAAGACCTGCTCGGCCGCCGCCGACAATCTGACCGAGACCGGCAACCGCCACTTCTTCCTCTATGTGCCGGCAGGCCTCGAGGACAAAGCCGTCGCTCTCCTCGACCGTCACGCCATCTCCTTTGCCGGCGTGCGCGGCTTCACCCGCGACGCAGCGGGCGCCATCCGGATTACGCCGCATGTCACCCGCGGCGACTCCAAGGACCACAGAGAATAAGAAGGTAAGGAAATCCATGTCCCGCACCGCATTCAAGCTCGACCGCCTCCAGATCGGCATCGATGATCTGAAGGCCGGCCGCATCCACCGCCGCGACTTCGTGAAACTCGTGGCCGCCCTCGGCTTCGCAGCACCCCTCGCCAAAATGAGCCTCGGCTCCGGCGAAGCGCTGGCCGACGTCAACGAGATCGTCGTCTCCAATTTTGGCGGTGACGCCGCGACCTTCATGGCGGAAGCCTGGGGCGCGCCCTTCACCGCCGATACCGGCACCAAGGTGAGCGTGATCGGCGGCGGCCCTCTGCCGGGTAAGATCCGCGCCCAGGTTGACGAGAAGAACGTCATCTGGGATGTCTGCGACGCCGACGGCTTCATCGCCATCGATCTCGGCCGCAAGGGGTATCTCGAGCCCATCGATTATTCGGTGGTCGACAAGAAGATGATCCGCGACGGCTGGGCCTGGGAGCACGGCATCGCCAATTACGGCTTCAGCTTCGTCATCGCCTATGACGCTGAGAAGATGGGTGGCAAGGCGCCGACCGGCTGGACCGATTTCTTCGATGTCGAGAAATATCCGGGCAAACGCGCCATGTGGAAATACATGATGGGAGCGGCCGAAGGGGCGCTTCTCGCCGATGGTGTTCCGGCCGACAAGCTCTATCCGCTCGACATGGACCGCGCCATCGCCAAGATGAAGTCGATCAAGGATCATCTGCTGTTCTGGGATTCGGGTGCCGAGTCGCAGCAGATGTTCCTCGACGGCGAGATCGTCATGGGCTGCATCTATTCGACCCGCGCCAGCGTGCTCGAGCGCGACACCAAGAAGCGGGTCAGCTGGATCTGGGACGGCGCCAATTATTGCCCCGGCGCCTGGGTGGTGCCGAAAGGCAACCCGGCCGGCGCCAAGGTGCAGCAGTTCATCGCCTCGACGCTCAAGCCGGAACGCCAGATCGTGCTGCTCGACAAGCTCGGCAATTCCCCGTCCAACCCGGCGGCCTCGGCACTCCTCAACGCCGAACAGCAGCGCATCGACCCCGGCTTCCCGGCCAATCTCGCCAAGCAGATCATCCGCGACGAGACCTGGTATGCCGATCATTATGACGACGCGCTCAACAAATGGATCGACGCGATCGCAAGCTGACGAAAGGGCGCCGGAAGGCGCCCTTTTCATTTCGGCGGGACTGCCGATATAAAGGCCTGATGGGAACCGATCTCGCCCAGATCTACCGAAGCTACATAGCTTGCCTGAACAAGCAGGACTGGCCGAATTTAGGCGCGTTCGTTCACGAGGATGTCCACTATAACGGCAAGCGCATCGGACTGTCGGGCTATCGCCACATGCTCGAAGGTGATTTTCGCGCCATTCCCGATTTGCATTTCGAGATAGAGCTGCTGATCTCGGAGCCCCCTCGTATTGCCAGCCGTCTCCAGTTCGACTGCACGCCGATCGGCATGTTGTTCGGCCTGCCGGTCAACAGCAAGCGGGTCCAGTTCGCCGAAAATGTCTTCTATGAATTTCTGGACGGGCGGATCAGGGAAGTGTGGTCGATCATCGACAAGGCCGCCATCGAGGCTCAGTTGTAGACCATGTTCTCCGTCTCCCGCTGGCTGAATTTCTGGCGTTCCCTGTCCGGCATCGGGCTTCTGCTCGGCACATTGTTCTTCGCCGCCGCTTTGACACCCACATTGGTGCCGCGCACCTATCTGACCCAAGGCGTGCTGGCGGGCGCCTGTTTCGCCCTGGGCTACGGCGTCGGCGTCTTCTGGCGCTGGCTGTGGGCCTATCTGGAATTGCCCGAGCCCGGCGAGAAGCTGCGTTTCCGTGCCAACACCGTCATTGCGGTCCTCTGCGCCGGCGTGGCGCTCTACTTCCTTTGGAACACGGCCGCGTGGCAGAATTCCATCCGCCAGTTGATGCAGATGGAGCCGGTGACCAGCGCGCATCCGATCAAGCTCACTTTCATCGCGCTGGTGACTTTCGTGGCGCTCCTGGCGCTGGCGCGCTTCTTCCGCGAGGTGGCTTACTTCGTCACGGCCCGCATCCGCCGTTTCGTGCCACGCCGCGTCGCCAATGTCATCGGCGCCGGTCTGGCCCTCCTGCTGTTCTGGCTGCTAGCCAATGACATGGTCTTTCGCCTGGCGCTCGAAGCGGCGGATTCGAGCTACCGTCAATATGACGAGTTGATCGAGCCGGAGCGCCCGCAGCCGACATCGGCATCGAAGACCGGCAACTCCGCCTCTCTGATCGCCTGGGACGATCTCGGCCGCGCCGGGCGCGAATTCGTCACCACCGGTCCCTCCGCCGAAGCGATCGGCGCCTTCACGCAACGCCCCGCCAAGGAGCCGATCCGCGTCTATGTCGGGCTCAACGCCGCCGGCACCGCCGACGAGCGTGCCAGGCTGGCACTCGACGAACTGAAACGGGTCGGCGCCTTCGAACGCAAGCTTCTCGTCGTGATCACGCCGACGGGCACCGGCTGGATCGACCCCGCTGCCGTCGACAGCCTCGAATATCTGCAGGACGGCGACGTCGCGAGCGTTGCCCAGCAATATTCCTATCTCTCGAGTCCACTGTCGCTCATCGCCGAGCCCGAATATGGCGAAGAGGCCGCGCGCGCTTTGTTCCGTGTGGTTTATGCCTATTGGACGACCTTGCCCAAGGACCGGCGGCCGCTTCTTTATCTGCACGGACTCAGCCTCGGCGCGATGAATTCCGAGAAGTCGGCGCAGCTCTTCGAGATGCTGGGCGACCCCATTGCCGGCGCTTTATGGAGCGGCCCGCCTTTCGCGAGCCGCGGCTGGCGCCGCATCACCGACGGGCGCAATGAAGGATCGCCCGCCTGGCTGCCGCAATTCCGCGACGGGTCTTTCGTGCGCTTCATGAATCAAGAGGGGCTCGGTACGTCCCACCTCGCGCCCTGGGGACCGATGCGCGTCGTCTATCTGCAATATGCGAGCGACCCCGTCACCTTCTTCGACTACCGCGATCTCTACCGCGCCCCCGCCTGGATGGCTAAGCCGCGCGGTCCCGACGTCTCGCCCGAGCTCACCTGGTATCCGATCGTCACCATGCTGCAGCTGGCACTCGACATGGCGGTCGCCACCGCGACGCCCATGGGCCACGGCCATGTCTATGCGCCCGAACATTATGTCGATGCCTGGATCGAAGTGACCGGTGCCGGCCCCTGGACGCCTGATGCGATCATGAAACTCAAGCAACAGCTGAAGGTTGTCCTCGCTGACGAGAATCGTGGCGGCTAGACGCGCGTTCGTCTATCCAGGAGTCCGATCAGCAGGAATCTGACATGACCGACCTCATCGACGTGACGTCTCTCGATGGCGATGCGAGCCTGCCCTCGGGACTGCCGGAAGACATCGCGGGCCGTCTCATGTCCTATCTGCCGGTCCATGGCCGCAGGATTCTCGTCGCGCGCCAGTCGGGCGCCATCACCGGTCTTCTGGTGGCGTTGCAGCGGCCAACCGCCGCGATGCTGCGTATCGTCTGGCTGTGGGCCGGCCGGCGCGAGGCGGGCCAGGCGCTGGTCGTGACGCTCGCTGAGGCCTCGGCCGAGGCGGGCATCCTCTCCTGGCGCATCGACGCCGGAACATCGGGGGCCGAGGTCGGCGATGACATGCGCCTGCTTCTTGGCCTGCCGCAGCGGGCCGACAAGCGCGGATTCGCCGAGCGCTGGCTCGCCAATCACGATATGCGCACCACCCGCCAGGTGCCTCATTATGCGCAGTCGACGGAATTCACCTGCGGCCCCTGCTCGCTCGCCATGAGCTTCGGCGGCTTCGATCCGGCGCAAATCCCCGACCGGCATATCGAGATCGCTTTGTGGCGCGAGGCGACGACGGTCATCGGCCTCACCGGTCCCGGCGGCTGCGATCCCTATGCCATGGCGCTCGCCGCCCAGCGGCGCGGCTATCGCACGCGCCTCTTCATGAGCACCGAGGAGCCGGTCCTGCTCGACCGCGGCAATACCGAGGCCAAGCGCGATCTCATGCGGTTCGTCCAGGCCGATTTCAAGGCCAAGGCGCATGCTTCCCCCATCATCATCGAGAAGCGCGAATTCGACATCGCCGAGATCCACGATGCCGTCTCCTTGGGCGCCATCGCTATCGTCCTCATCGACCAGATGGCGACGCATGGCCACAAGGCGCCGCATTGGGTCGTCGCCCATTCGGTCAAGAACGATGTTTTCCTCATCAACGACCCGTGGATCGACCGTGACTCTTTCGAAACCGAAGCCGATGCCTATGACCTACCGGTGAGGCTTCCCGTCCTCGACCGCATGGCCTGGTATGGCGAGCCGCGCCACCGCGCGGCCATCGTCCTGTCGCGCTGAATAACCTCCCCTTCTCGCCCTGATCCGACTATCTCTCGTCATCGGCCTTGAGCAGCGAGACGGACAGCACGATCAGCACCAGCGAGGCGGCGATGATGAGCGTGCCGACGGCGTTGATCTCAGGCGTCAGCCCGCGCCGCATCGTCGACCAGATATACATGGGGAGCGTGTTGTCCCGGCCGGTGAGGAAGAACGTCACCGGGATCTCGTCGAAGGAAAGCGTGAAGGATAGCAGCGCCGAACCGATCATGGCGGAACGGATATTGGGCAGGATGACGAGGAAGAAGGTCTCCCAGGGCCTGGCGCCCAGATCGGCCGCCGCTTCCTCATAGGACCGGCTCAGCCGCTGTAATCTCGCGAAAACCTGCGTCACCACCACTGAAAGCAGCGCCGTCGCATGGCCGATGATGACCGTCTCGAGGCTCAGGCTGAAGCCCATCAGCTTGAAGAGATTGAGCATCGAGATGCCGGTGATGATGCCGGGCAGCACCAGCGGCAGCAGCACCAGGCGCCGGAACAACGTCTTGCCGGGAAAATTCAGCCGGTCGAGTGCGAAGGCGGCGGGAACGCCGATGACGAGAGTCAGCACCGTCGCCAGCGAAGCGACATAGAAGCTGTTGCGCAGCGCCCTGAGCAGGTCCTCATTGGCGAAGACGCTCTGATACCATTTCCAGGTGAAGCCCGAGAGCGGCAGGGTCAGCGAGCTCGAATCATTGAAGCTGAAGACGATGAGGACGATCACCGGCAGATAGAGGAAGGCCAGGATGCTGGCGATCATCGTCACGAAGACGCCATCGCCGAGGCGGCGGAACAGTGTGTTGTTGAGCGCCTGGATCATGACATCACCCGAGCCCGATCCGGTCTTTCCGCTGGAGGCGGTCGGACAGCTCGATGATGATGAGCACGATGATGAGCAGAACGACGGCGAGCGCCGAGCCGAGCGGCCAGTTGAGGGCGGCGCCATATTGCGAGGTGATCACATTGGCGATCATCACCCCGTCCGGCCCGCCGACCAGCATGGGCGCGATGAAATCCCCGAAAGTGAGGCAGAAGGTAAAGGTGGCGCCGGCGATGACGCCCGGTAGCGACAAGGGCCAGATGACCTTGGCGAGCGCGCCCCAGGGCGTGACACCCAGATCGCCCGCCGCCTCGACCAGATTACGCGGAATCTTCTCCAGCGCGGTGAAGATCGGCATGACCATGAACGGGATGAAGATATAGGTCAGCGTCACCACCATCGAAAACTGGTTGTAGAGAAGAAGATCGGTGGGCGCCGAGAGGATGCCGGTCCAGACCAGGAAGGAATTGAGCACGCCCTCGCTGCCGAGAATCGTCTTCCAGATATAGGCGCGCAGCAGATAGGACACCCAGAGCGGTGCGATGACCGCCATGTAGAGAAGGCTGCGGACCCGTGACGATTTCACCTTGAAGACGAGGAAATAGGCGAAGGGATAGGCGAGCAGCAGCGACAAAGCGGTGACCATCAGGGCGATCTTACCGGTGCGCAGCAGCACCTGGTAATATTGCGGATCGGCGAAGATCTGCGCGTAATTGCCGAACTGAAAGGCCGGTATGAAGGTCGGGTATTTTTTCAGCCAGAAGCTGTAGGTGAAGATGATGAGATAGGGGATGAACAGGAAGAGGACGGCCCAGACGAGCGGTGCCGACAGCACCGCAAGGCCAGGCAGCCTGTCGAGCCGGAACCCCTTCATGCCCGGTCATCTTCGGTGAAGAGCGCCAGGCTGTCGGCATCGGCCGCGAGCCTGATCCGCTCGCCCTTCGCGGGCGCGGCCTTGAGCGCGCCGGTGGTGCCGAGCTGCTGATCGCACAATAAGGGCTCGCCGGAAGAGAGACGGCAGCGCAGCCTGATGCTGTTGCCGTGGAAATGCCGCTCCTCCACCTCGCAGTCGAGGGCATTGGCGGGAGGCGCCACGCCGTTCACCAGGCCGGTGATCTGCAGTTTCTCCGGTCTGATCCCGACGATCACATGCTGGCCGGGCGCGACGCTGCGCAAAGGCGGGCATTCGAATTTGAAGCCGGCATGGTCGACCGTGATGGCGCTTTTCGAGACGTCCGATACGACGCCTTTCAGAAGATTCGACGTGCCGACGAAATTGGCCACATAGGTCGAGGCCGGTCGGTCATAGAGCTCGCTCGGCGTGCCGGCCTGCGCTACGCGGCCATTATGCATGACGACGATGCGGTCCGACATGACCAGCGCCTCGGTCTGGTCATGCGTCACCATGACGAAGGTGAGGCCGAGCTTGCGGTGCAGGTGCTTGAGCTCGACCTGCATCGCTTCGCGCAAGTTTGCGTCGAGCGCCGAGAGCGGCTCATCGAGCAGCAGCACGCGCGGCCGCCTTATGATGGCGCGGGCGAGCGCCACGCGCTGGCGCTGCCCACCCGACAGCTGGTGCGGCATGCGGTCCGCCTTGTCGGCCAGACCGACGAGCTGCAGCGTCTCGTCCACCTTGCGGGTGATGTCGGCACGCTCGAGCCGCAAGCGCTCGAGGCCGAAAGCGACATTGCGGGCGATGGTGAGATGCGGGAACAGTGCATAGTCCTGGAACACCATGTTCACATCGCGTCTATAGGGCGGCAGGTGGGTGACATCCTGCCCGTCAAGCCTGATGGCGCCACGATCCGGCAGCTCGAAGCCGGCCAGCATGCGCAGCAAGGTCGTCTTGCCGCAGCCCGAGGGACCGAGCAGCGTGATGAACTCACCTTCCGCGATGTCGAGGCGGACATCGTCGACGGCGACGATCCTGCCCCCGAAGATGCGCGATACATGGTCGATCTCGATGATCGGCTTCATGAGACAAGACCTTTCCGAATGAAACGGCGCCGGACCCGCTGCCCTCTCTCGCGGGTCCGGCCTCACACGTTAGATCACGATGAGTTTGGATCGAAGCGATCCAAACTCATGAACATGATCGACTTTCATAGTAGCGCGGGATTCTCGCGAAGAACCGGCATCCACTTTTTCGCATCCCGCGCTCAAATCCGCTCAATTGGCGGCCTTCACCGCATTCCAGGCATTGGTATAGGCTTCCAGCCGCTCGCCGAGATTGCGCCACAGCATGAGGCTGTCGAGATAGGCCGGATCGTCCTGATGCAGCGCGTCATATTGCTCGGGCTTCATGCATTTCTTGGCGGCGACCGGATTGGCGGCGGAGTAACCGTTCACATTGGCGACGCCGCATTGGCCGAGCTCCGAGCTCTGCATGTTGAGGAACTTGTAGACGCAGTCCTTGTTCGGCGTGTCCTTGACGATCATCCAGGAATCGAGCCAGCCCTCGGCATTCTCCTTGGGGATGAACTCCTTGACGTCGATGCCCTTGGCCTTGATCTGCGCCGACTGATAGCCGGCCCAGGTATTGGAGATCCACACCTCGCCCGCCACATAGAGATCGACCAGCTCGCCGGCGGTCGCCCAATATTTGCGGATAAGCGGCTTCTGCGCGATCAGCTTCTGCTTGGCCTGCTCGATCTGCGCGTCGTTCAGCTCATAGATGTTGGTGTTGCCTTCGAGACGGGCCGCCACATAGATGGCGCTCTTGTCGTCCCACAGCGACACCTTGCCCTTATATTGCTCGTTCCACAGGTCGGCGATCGAGGTGGGCGGCGTCGGGAACTTGTCGACGCGATACATGAAGGCGATGGCGCCCCAGGCATAGGGCATGCCATAGGTCACGCCGTCCTTGTTGATGCCGGCGGATTTGCGGAACTTCTCATAGATGTTGTTCCATTCGGTGATCTTCGAGGTATCGAGCGGCTCGACGAAGCCGGCATCGACCATCGTATAGGTCGTGTCGAGCGACGGCGTGATGATGTCATAGACATTGCCGCCGGCGGCGAGCTTCGGCGCGAAATCGTCATTCGAGCCGACATAGGTGGCCGAGACCTTGCAGCCCGATTCCGTCTCGAACTGCTTGATGAAGCTCGCATCGGCATAACCTTCCCAGGTGAGGATGTTCACCTGACCGTCGGCGAGAGCAGGCCCCGCCACGAGGCCGAGCGTCACCAGCGCCGTCGAGATCTTCCTGACGAACGTGTTCTTCATAGGCTTTCCTCCGTTTCTTGTTTCTGACTTCAGTCTTTCTCTTGTGTCTTGCGCACAATTGTTCCGATATCGACGCCGAGCGCATCGGCCGCTTTGCGCTTCGAGCCGAGCTTGCCGATCGTCGCTTCGATGATCTGGCGCTCATAGGCCCTGACGCGCGATTTGAGATTGCCGCCGTCGTCGAGCTGGGCGTTCTGCGGCACGAGGCGCAGCAGCACACTTTCAGGAAGATGGCTCGAATCCGCTCTGCCCGCCGCCAGCACCGATATCTGCTGAATGACGTTCTGCAGCTCGCGGATATTGCCGGGATAGGAATAGGCCATCAGATGTTTCCGGCAGTCCTCCGAGAGGACAAGCGGCTGGTCGCGCTGCACATTGACCCCGGCGACGAAAAAGTCGATCAGCTCGCCGATGAGCTCCGGCGTCTCGCGCAAGGAGCGCACCGAAAGCGGCACGACGGCGAGCCGGTAATAGAGATCGCGGCGGAAATGGCCGGTCTGCACCATCTGGGCCAGATCGCGGTTGGTGGCGGCGATGATCCTCACTTTTACCGACTTCTCGGTCGAGCCGCCGACTTTCTGCACCGAACCGGTCTCGAGAAATTTGAGCAGTTTCGCCTGCATCGCGAGCGGGATCTCGCCTACCTCGTCGAGAAACAGCATGCCGCCATCGGCCGCCTCGATCAGACCTTTCTTGCCGCCCGACAGCGCGCCGGTGAAGGCGCCACGCTCATAGCCGAACATTTCCGACTCGAACAATGTGTCGGGGATCGAGCCGCAATTGACATGAACGAAGGGGGCAGCGGGCGATGCGCCATAGGTATGGAGATAACGCGCGATCTCGGTCTTGCCGACGCCCGATTCGCCGAGCAGGAGCACGCGCGCGCCCTGCCGCATCGCCCGCTCGCCGAGCGTGATGATCTGGTTGAGATAGGGGGAGATGCGGCGCTGATGGGCGAGATCGGGCTTCGCCGCGCGCTGGCCCATGAGGCGGAAGGCCGGACGTTTGCCGCCGCCTTGCGCCCGCTCGCGCTCATGATCGAGCACCTGCAGGTCATGCAGCACGACCACCACACCTTGCGATGCGCCCGGAAGCTCGCCACCGATGCGCCGGACCAGCGCCATGATCTGCCGCCCGCCCTCGAGCTCGATCAATGTTTCCGCCTTGAGGCCCGCTTCGACGAGCTCCACCAGCCGCGAGAAAGGCTGGAAGCCGCCGCAGCTGTCGAAGAGCCGTCGGCCGAGAAGCGTATCGCGGTCGAAGCCCAGAAGGGTCACCGCGGCGGCATTGAGATCACGCACCAGCCCGGTTTCGTCGATGATCAGGATGCCCTCGGGCAGAGCGTCGATGGTATTGCCGGGGAAGGACGTGGAGCGGGTCATGACGCCCGTCCGATCCGGGCGGCGCCGGGTGTCAGCCGCAGACTGAGCACGCAGCGCGGCTCCTGGTCTTCGCGCTGCAGCGCCGAGACGATGGCGAGACAAGGGAGCGCGCCGCCGTCACGGTGCATCGCCTGGCCTTCGACGCGCTGGGCGAGCTGCGGTGGGCGCGCCGCGGCCAGCAAATCCTTAATATCCTGGCGCAGGCGCAGAAGGTCACCGAGATCGCGTCCGAGGACCGTATCGGCCGGCCAGCCCAGGCTCCATTCGACGGCCGGGTTGGCGCCGATGATCTGCCCTGCCCCATCCGTCACGATGATCGGATCGGCCACCGCGGCCAATATGTCGAGGGCGGTCGCGGCCTGGACCGCGAGATCGCGTTCCTGCATACGCCGCGCGTTGACCTCGCGCACCACGCCCCAGAAACGATGGAGCTGTCCGTCGCGGATATCGGCGCGCACATCGTTTTCGATGAAGACGTCGACGCCGTCATAGCGATGGTCGCGCGACAGCGCCGCGTCGATGTTCCAGTTCGCCTGGATCAGGGTGCGCACGAAGACTTCATTGTCGGGATTGCGCGGAAACACCTCCCGGACATTGCGCGTATTGAGGTCGTCGCCGATCGGCAGCTTGTAGAGCCGCGACATCGCCTCATTGCAATAACGCCAGCAGCAGCGATTCTCGAAGACCTGCCGGATGATCTCATGCTCGGGCGCCGTCAGGTCCACCGGCTCGATGAATTCCACGCAGTAGCTGGCGTCGCGCGCCGAGAAGACGATACTCGACAGCAGCTCGTTCTCGCGCCGCATCGCATCGATCTGGCGCAACGTGTCGTCGAGCGGGAATTTGACGATGCGGGCACAGCGGCCGAGCTCCGCATCCTCCACTATGTCGATATTGGCGGCAACCTCGATGAGCTTGCGCTCGGCGCTGCGGACCTGAAGGCGGGCAAAGGTCAAAGGTGTGGTGGCCTCACTTCTGAGAACACGTTCGATCAACTGGCGCGACTGGGGTGGATAGACGAGCTCGAAGCCGACGCCGGCGAGCTTGCCCGGTCGGAAGCCGAGCTCACGCTCCTCCGTCGCATTGGCATAGACGATGCGCCCCTCCTCCGACACGAGGTCGAAGAGGAAAGGCGCGGTCCGGATCAGCCTGTCATCCACCTCAAAGATTCCTTCCTGTTACGGCAGGCAGTCGAGATAGGTCTTCACGTCCCAGTCCGACGCTTCCCAGATGAAGCGGTCCCATTCATCGCGCTTATAGGCATCGAACACCTCATACATGCGCCCCGGCAGCGCCTTGCGGATCACCGGATCGTCGCGCAGCGCGTTGAGCGCGTCGTTGAGATTCATCGGGATACGCTCGACATGCTCGCCCGACTTCATCACCTCGACGAGGTTGCGCTCTTCGGGCTCGCCCGGATCGGTCTGGTTCCTGAGCCCGTCATCCATGCCCTTATAGAGCGCCGCCATCATCAGATAGGGATTCACCATCGAATCGCAGGGCCGGTATTCGAAGCGGTCGGGACCCGACACGCGCACCGCGCAGGAGCGGTTCTGCAGGCCCCAGCTGATCGCGAGCGGCGCCCACAGGCCCGTATCGTTGAGACGGCGATAGGAGTTCACCGTCGAGCAGGCGATGGCCGTCATGCCGGAAAGATGTTTGAGGAGCCCGCCCAGCGCATGCCGGCCGACCGCCGCCGGTTTCCACGTTTCCGTCTCGTCGCGCAATTCGTTCTTGCCGCCTCTGCGATAGGTGAAGACGTCGTCGAGGCCGGGCTGCGGGCCGTTCACCAGCTTCACCACCTCGCTGTCGCCGCCCGACCACAGAGAAATGTTGTGATGGCAGCCATTGGCCGAGGTGCCCATATAAGGCTTGGTCATGAAGCAGGCGATAAGGTTGAACTCACGCGCCACCTGCGCGCAGATCTGCCGGTAGGTGGTGAGCCGGTCGGCGGTGCGCAGCGGCTCGTCGAACATGTAATTGAGCTCGACCTGGCCGGGCGCGTCTTCATGATCGCCCTGGATGATGTCGAGCCCCATGGCGATCGAATATTCATAGACCTTGAGCCATACCGGCGCGAGCTGCTCGAACTGCTCGATATGATAGGCATAGGGCTTGGTCGTGCCTTCGAAGGGAATATCGGGCGATGATCCTTTCTTCAGCCACAGCATTTCCGGCTCGCAGCCGACCCGCATGTGCATGTCATGGGTGGCGCGGAACTCGTTGTCGATGCGGCGCAGATTGCCGCGCGAATCGGGCTCGAAATAGCTCCCCGGCTTGTCGGCGTCTTCTTCCATGTAGAAGAGCGTGCAGAAGACCCGCCCCATGCGCTTGTTCCAGGGCAGCTGGCAGAAGGTCTCCGGGTCAGGAAGGGCGATCACCTCATGAGAGTTGGCCGGGAAAGCGATGAGCTTGCCATGCCGGTCGGGAAACACATTGACGACGCCGCCCATGAAGGTCTGGACGCCCTTGCGCGCCAGTTGCTCCCAATGGCGCGCCGGACAGGCCTTGCCCATCACCCGGCCGGTGATCGAGATATATTGCAGATAGATGTAATCGACCCCCAGCTCATCGATCTTGGCCTGGACTTTCCGGACAAGCTCGGCGCGGCCAACGGCGTTGCGATGCACTTCGAAATCGGTTTGCTTGCTCATTTTTCCTCAGCCGGCTTCCAGATAACGTTGAACCTCGGCGGCGCTCACCGCCTTGCGCAGCGCCGTGTCTTCCGCCTCGCAGATCGCCGAATAGTGATCGACAAAGGCCGCGCCGAAGAGCGCCTTCGCCTTGGCGCTGGCGCGGAAGCGCCTGGTTGCATCGAGCAGATCGACGGGCAGGCGCTCGACGCCTTCCGGAACCTCATTGGGTCCGCCCGACGCGATGGCGGGCGTCGTAAGCTCGAGCCCGCGCGTGAGACCGTCGAGCCCTGCCCCCAGCATCGCCGCCATGGCGAGATGTGGATTGGCGTCGCTCCCCGGCAGGCGCAATTCGAGCCGGGTCATCTCTTCCGTCTCGGCCGCGATGCGCACCGCCGCGGCATAATTATAGGGCGCCCAGCTCACCGTCTTCGGCGCCCAGCTGCCAGGCGCCAGGCGGCGATAGGCATTCACCGTATTGCCTATCATCGGGAAGATCTCCGGCACATTGGCGATGATGCCGGCGAGGAAGGACTTGGCCGTCGCCGACAGGCCATTGGCATCCGATCGGTCGGCGAAGACATTGCGGCCGCTTTTGCGATCGCGCAGCGACAGATTGATATGGCCGCCGATGCCTGGGAAACCATTGCCGGTGAGCGCCATGAAGGACGCGGTGAGATCGCGCTGACGGCAGAAGGATTTGGTGAACATGCGGAAGAAGGCGGCGTCATCGGCGCCACGCAGGCCCTCGCGATGCTTGAGCGTCGCCTCGAAGCAGCCGGGTCCCAATTCGACGCTGAGCGAGAAGAGATCGACGCCGGCGCGGGTCAGCGTATCTTCGAGCTCGGCGACGAAGGGCGCATAGGTGGCCGCCGTCTGCCCCGACCAGCAGCGATTGTCGGCGGCATAGTGATTGAGATTGGCGAACCCCTTGGTACGCAAGGTCTCGGCCGTCTCATTGAGGACAATGAATTCGAATTCAAAGCCGGCGAACACATCGAGACCCAGTGCATCGGCCTTGGCGATCTGGTCGGCGAGCACGCGGCGCGGCATGATCGCCGCTTGCGGGCCGGTGTAATCGGCGATGAGCGCCGCGGCGTTCTTCTCGAAGGGATAAGGCCTGAGCGAAGCGACGTCATAAGCGACCGTCTCGCTGCGATAGGGACCTGGAAAGAGGATCGCCTCGCCCGAATCCCATTTGGGCAGCACATTGGCAAAGACCGCCGTTTCGGCGCCGTTCAGCAATTCATCGCGGCGCAGCCGGCGCTCGCGGAACATGCTCGCATAGTCGAACAGTCCGACATGGATCACATCGGCATGCATGTCGTCCAAGGCCTTGGCGAGTTGCGCCTTGAGGCCCGATCGATCGGCCATTCCTGGTCTCCCTCTATGGGGCGCTTTGCTTGCGCCGCTGTTTTCGTCTGTCTCCGCAAGGCCCATGCCACTCAAGCCAGGACCTCGATTTTCAGTCAGCCCTTGATTCAAATCGGCTTTTCACACGGCCCCCCCGCACAGATGCTGCATTTTCGCAGCGCTTGATGAGATATTGCATCACGTTTCTCGCCCGACATCCACAAGGTTCCGATAGTGAGCAAGGCGGGCCGCCGGCAGGCCGATCAGCACCACCCCGATCATGCGGCCGGCCCGGCGATAGCCCAGCGCCACGCCCTGGCGGCGCATGTCATCGGGGCAGAGCGAACCTTCGAGCAGCTCAGATGCATCTCCGAGCGACGGCGAACCGTAGCTCTGCAGTCGCAAACCATGCTGGTCGCTCCAGAAGGCCGGCAAAGGCGCGAAGCTGCTTTGGACCATCTCCTTGACCAGGCTTTCGGCGGCGCGTTTGGCGGTGAAACCCGGTACCGTCCAATGCTCGATGCGCCGCGGCACATGATCGGCAAAGAGATTGGGAAACCGCGCAATGTCGCCGGCCGCCACCACGTCGGCGCGCCCTTCGACACGCATCGCATTGTCGCAGAGAACGCCATCGCTGAGATCTAGGCCATTGCCGACGAGCCAGGCTGTATTGGCAGTCGAGCCCACTGCTTCGACCGCGAGATCACAGGCGATCATTTCGCCAGTTTCGAGCCTGATGCCGTCGAGATGCCCGTCACCGCGGTCGACGAAGCCGGTGATCTTCGATTGCAAGCGGAAGTCGATGCCTTCACTCCGATGCAGCGCCTGCATCGCCTGGCCTGCCACGATGCCGATGGCGCGCTGCATCGGGGCTTCGAAGGTTTCGATCATCGTCACGGCAAGGCCGCGTTTGCGCGCCGACGCCGCGACCTCGCACCCGATGAAGCCGGCGCCGATAACGGCGAGCCGCGCGCCCGCGATGAGCCGCGCCCGCAAAGCCAGCGCGTCGTCGAGCGTGCGCAGGACATAACGGTCCTTCTCACCGCCGGACAGCGGCACGCGCCGTGGCGACAGGCCGGTGGCGATGGCGAGCGCGTCATAGGACAGCGTCGAGCTGTCGGCGAAGCTCACTCTTCTCGCCGCCAGATCGCAGGCAACCGCAGTCGCGCCGAGCTTCCAGGTCACATCATCAAGCGTCGGGCGCGGACGGAAGCTCAATGATTGTACAAGTGTTGCCTCATCGTCATCACCCGTCAGTACGTCCTTGGAGAGCGGCGGCCGGTTGTAAGGCATTCGTGTTTCGGCGCCGGCAATCGTGACCGGCCCTGTATGGCCAAGTCCACGCAATTGCTCGGCCAGTCTCAGGCCGCTGAGCGACGCACCGACCACGAGGACATGCCCGGTCATTTCCGCTCAATCCTCGATCGTGATGGCTTGTTCGGGACAGACATCGGCCGCTTCCTCGGCTTCCCGTCTCGCACTTTCATCCGGCTGCTCGACCCATTGGAGCTTGCCGTCCTCACCGAAGGAGAAGAGCTTAGGCGCCGCAATCGCGCATTGGCCATGCAGCTGGCATTTCACCAGATCGACGCAAATCTTCATGTCGGCTCCGCATCGAAGAGGATCGGCAGCTTGACCGCGCCGGTATTGCCGCTGTCGGGCAGCCATGTCGCGGCGCCGTCGTAGCGCGGGTTGCGGATGCGCTGGGCCAGGATGCGCAGGGCTTCGGTCATGTCGCCACGGGCGATGAAATGGCCGAGGCAATGATGGGTGCCGCCGCCAAAGCCGAAATGCGGCATTCGTTTGACCGAGATGTCGAAGCCCGGCGTGAAGACGGCAGGATCGGTGCCGGCCGATTCCGCAAAGAGATGCAACGTCGTCCCCTTCTTGATCGGGAGATCGTTGACCGTGATGTCCTCCATCGTCTCGCGCGTTACCCAGGTCGTGGTGGGCCTGGTCCGCATCACTTCTTCCACCGCCGGGCGTGCCAGCTCCGGCTGCTCGGCGAGAAGCTGCCATTGCGCCGGATTGTCGATGAACATGCCGAGAGCGAGGCCGAGCTGATTGCGCGTCGTGTCGATGCCGCCGAACACCGCGAGCACGACCATGTCATCAAGCTCCTGGTCGCTCAGCGTGTCCTTGTTTTCATTCGCCTGCAGCAGCAAAGAGACGAAGTCGTCGGCCGGCGGCCGCTTGCGGCGCAGGGCGATCACGCGTTGCACATAGTCATAAAGCCGGTCGGTCGCCGCATTCACCCGCGCCACATCCTGCTTGTAGGTGACGCCCAGCGCCAGCCCCATTTCGCCGGCGATGTCGGCCAGATTGCGCCATTCCGACTGGTCGAGCTCGAGCAGGATGCAGATCACCCGCGTGGCATAGGGCTCGGAAAACTCCGCCATGAAGTCGCAACGGCCGCGCTTGGCGAAACCGTCGATCAGCTCATGCGCCAGCGCTTCGAATTTGGGCTTGAGCGCGCCGATGAGTTTTGGCGAGAAGGCCGGATTGGCGAGCCGTCTCAGCCGTGCGTGATCCTCACCGATCCGATTGAGCAGCATGGCCAGCCACCATTCGGCGAAACGCCCGGTCGCCTGATTATGCGCCGGCCAAGCGTAGCTGCCCTGGCGCAGGCGCGGATCGCGTAAAAGCTTGCCGACTTCCTCGTAACGCAGCACCGCCAGCCCATAGGGCGTACGCGCGCACCAGCTCCTGTCGCGCGCCTCGCGCACCACGTGCGAGCGAATGGAAAAAGACGGATCCGACAGATTCAGGAATGGCAGCTCGGCCGCTGCAGTCTCGCTCATGGCTCCTCCCGCAGAATGTTCTTTGAGAAGCCATCAGCAATCACTGTGCCAATCCGACGTCCTTCCACAAGACGTTGATCGGCAAGGAAAATCTAAAATCGGTCAGAGGGTGGTGATGAGCCGAGCGATGCGCAGGTGCAGCACTTCGCCGAAATCGCATCACCCCGTTGCGGCAAGTCCGAGGAGCTGGCGCGCTTCCGACACCGTCGCCGGATGACGGCCATACTCACCGCACAGCGCCGCGACACCTTTGACCAGCTCGGCATTGGAGGCGGCGAGACGGTCGCGGTCGATGCGGATATTATCCTCGAGCCCGGTGCGGCAATGCCCGCCGAGCTCCAGCGACCAGCGATTGACCTCAAGCTGATGCCGTCCGATGCCGGCAGCGGTCCAGGTCGCTTCCGGCATCAGCTTGTTGAGCTGGCTCACCTGGAAAGCGAGCACATCGCGGATCGCCGGCATGGCGTTTTTCACGCCGAAGACGAATTGCACATGCAAGGGCTTCGTCAGCACCCCCTCATCGGCGAGACGCAACGCCTGATAGAGCATCGACAGATCGAACACCTCGATCTCGGGCTTCACGCCATATTCCATCATCTTGTCCGCCAGCTCGCGGACGAGAGTTGGATGGTTCTCATAGATGATGGTCGGAAAATTGCAGGAGCCGGTCGAAAGCGACGCCATGTCCGGCTTGAGATGCAACATGCCGCCGCGCTCCGAGCCCTTGCCCGAGCGCCCGCCGGTCGAGAACTGGATGATCATGCCGGGGCAATGTTTGCGCAGCCCTTCGCCGAGACGGGCAAAGCGTTCGGGATCGGAGGTCGGCGTCTGGTCGTCTTTCCTGACATGGACATGCGCAATGGTGGCGCCGGCCTCGAAGGCCTCCTGCGTCGACTCGATCTGCTCGGCGACGGTGATCGGCACCGCCGGATTGTCCTCCTTGCGCGGAACCGATCCGGTGATGGCGACGGTGATGATGCAGGGTGTGGTCATGCGGTCCTGTTATCGTCCTGAGCGGGCCATTTGATGTGGGCCCGTATAGCATGGCGGTCGTCATCCACCCAGCCGAAGGGCCGTGCCTTGTCTTTCATCGCCGCGAGCCTGGCGAGCCAGGCGTCATTTCCCTCACGGCCTGCCAGCTTGACGAGCGCCGGCTCGCCGACCCAGACATGGCCGTCATCGGAAACCTCGCCCAATGTGCGCAGCGCCGCCATGATCTGCGCGACGGTGATGCCGACGCGGTTGACCTGGATCTCGAAGCGCCGGAAGTCGTCCGGCGCGTCGAGGCCCAATTCGCCTGTTTCAGAGACGGTGATGATCATGCTCAGGCCGCGTTGCTGCGGAGGCCCGGCACCCCGACCCCAATATCGGCGAGCTTGCCCAGCCGCTTCTCGACCAGCGGCAGCACTTCCTTGCCGAACATCTCCATCGATTTGAGCGTCTTCTGCTGCGCGACCCCCGGAATGCCCATGAACAGGCTCATATGGCTGGGCTCGAGCGCCGTGATATCGGCACAGAGCTTCTCGGCCACCGTCTCGGGATCTCCCATCAAGGTGCGCTCGGCGATCTCTTCCAGCGGCGGCTCGTCGGCGGCCGGCGTTTCCTTTAAGTATGCGCCGTCGAGCTCACCATATTTGTTGCGCATGGCCTGGCCGATGCGGCGCACATAACGCGCGCCATCCGCGGCTTTCAGCACATCGTCGCGGTCGTGGCTGACGAAGACATAACGCTGGATGGCGAAAGGCATGCGCGCAGCCTCGCCGCCCGCCGCGACATAGGTCTCACGCAATTTGTCCTTGATCTGGCGGATGACATTGACGGTGTTCCAGCCCGTGGTGACGAACGGCACGTAACCCCGCTCCACCGAGCGGCGCTGCGTCTCCATGTCGGTGGTGAGTCCCGCGACATAGACCGGCGGCCGTTCCTGGATGGTGCGCACCGAGAAATAGGTCTCCGGCAGCTTGATCTTCTGGCCGTTGAAAGAGACCGGATCGCCTTTCAGATAGGCCTCGACCAGATCCATCGTTTCGAGAAAAATCTCGCGGCCCTTCTTCAGATCGACGCCGAATTTGTGGAACTCATATTCCTGATAGCCGGTGCCGAAGCCGAGCACGGCGCGGCCGTCGCTCAATTGGTCGAGAAGGCCGATATCCTCCAGCATGCGGATCGGCTCATAGAGCGGCAGCACGATAACCGCCGGGCCGAGCTTGATGCGTTTGGTGCGCGCCGCCATGTAGGTGCTCATCGTCAGGGGCGACGGGCACAGGCAATAATTGGAGAAATGATGCTCGGCGAACCAGGCGATCTCGAAGCCGATATCCTCCGCGACACGAACCTGATCGGCCATCTCGGCATAGATCTCGCGCGGCGTCTTGGCCTTGTCGCGCTGGGTCATCAGGTTGAAGAGACCGAAATGCATACCTCTAACTCCCTAATCAGAAACCGACGATCGTCTCGCCGCCATTGGGGCTGATCGACTGCCCGGTGATGAAGTCCGCTTCCGCCGAGGCGAGGAAGGCGACCGCGCCCGACACTTCCTCGGGCTGCGCCCAGCGCTTGAGCGGCACTTTCTGCTCTTTCTCGCGAATGCGGTCCCAGCCCTGCACCTTGATCGGCATCTCGGTGATGACACCGCCCGGGCAGACCGAATTGACATGGATGTTCCAGGGTGCGAGCTCCTTGGCCCAGGCCTTGGTCAGGCCGAGAATGGCCGTCTTGGCGGCGCAATAATGGGATGCGGTATTGGCGCCGTTCATGCCCCAGATCGAGGAGATGTTGACGATCTTGCCGCGCCGGCGCTCTTTCATGCCGGGGATCACCGCCTGGCCGCAGAAAAACGATCCCTTCACATGGATGTCGAACATGCGGTCGAAATCGGCGACCGTGATGTCTTCGATGGCGAGATGCTGGCCGATGCCGGCATTGTTCACCAGGATGTCGATCGGTCCCAGCACGGCTTCCGCCTCCGTGACCATCGCCCGGATCCCGGCCGTGTCGGTGATATCGGTATGGGTGACGAAGACGCGCCGGCCCAGTTTCTCGACAGATTTCGCGGTGATCGCGGCTTCATCCTGCAAGACGTCATGCACGATGATGTCGGCGCCATAGCGGGCCAGGAGCTCGGCATGGGCACGGCCCATGCCGCGGCCCGATCCGGTGATCCAGGCGACTTTGCCTGCAAGCTTCATGCTCGGTCTTTCCATGATCGTTCCCTCAATAACCGACGATCACTTCGCCGCCATTGGGGCTGATGACCTGCCCCGTGACGAAGTCGGATTCGGGCGACGCCAGATAGGCGACGGCATAGGCGATCTCGACCGGCTCGCAATAACGCTTGAGCGGCACCTTCGCCTCCTTGGCCTTGAGGATCTCGGAATTGTCGAGCTTCATCGGCCCGCCGGAGCGCACGCCACCGGGCGCCACCGCATTGACATGGATGTTCCAGGGCGCCAACTCCTTGGCCCAGGCCTTGGTGAAGCCGAGAAGGGCTGCCTTGGCGGCGCAATAATGCGAGGCGACGGGAGCGCCCGTCATGCCCCACATGGAAGAGATGTTGATGATCTTGCCGCGCCGGCGTTCCTTCATCGCGGGGATCACTGCCTGGGCGGCGAAGAACGAGCCCCGGACGTGGACCGCGAACATACGGTCGAAATCCTCTTCCGTGATGTCCATCGTCTCGAGCCTTTGGCCGTAGCCGGCATTGTTGACGAGGATGTCGATGGGACCGAGCCTGGCCGCTCCCTCCTCCGCCATGTTCTTGACCTGCGCCACATCGGCCATGTCGGCGACGACCACATGAGCGCGCCGCCCGCGCTTGCGCACTTCCTCGGCGGTCGCCTGGGCGGGCTCGGCGCGGATGTCCGATACGACGATATCGGCGCCGCGTTCGGCCATCAGGATCGCATGGGCCCGTCCCATGCCGTCACCCGACCCGGTGATCAGCGCAATTTTACCTTCCAACAAGGGCATTCACGTCTCCTCTGGTATCAGCAATGTATCGGTGAGCGCCCAGCGGACGTCGACCTGATCTCCGGTCGCGAAAAACGCCGCATTGCGCTGAAAGGGCAGCCGCGCCGTCACCACCGCCTCATCGGCGAGCTTCACGCGGCAGCGGATGGTGCCGGCGGTGTAGACGACGTCGGCGATGATGCCGGGCAGCACATTCTGGCCGGCGGCGCCGTTGAAGGCCCCGGGCGCGCCGACGGCGATCGATTCCGGCCGGACGCAGACATAATGGCGTGACGCGGAAGCCACATCGCCGGGCGCCGACAGCGAAAGCCCTTCGCCGATATCGAGCTTCATGTGGCGCGCATCCGGCTTCGCGTCGTGGATCTTGAAGATATTGGCGTCGCCTAAGAAACTCGCCACGAAGATGTTGCGCGGATGTTCATAGAGCTCGCGCGGCTTGCCATGCTGGACGATCTCGCCGTCCTTCATGATGGCGATGCGGTCGGACATCGCCGCCGCCTCTTCCTGGTCATGCGTCACATAGATGATCGTCGCGGCGATCTTGTTGTGGAACGCCTTGATCTCGTATTGCATCTCCTCGCGCAGATTCTTGTCGAGGGCGCCCAAGGGTTCGTCCATGAGCAGGATGCGCGGGTCATAGACGGCGGCGCGCGCCAGGGCGACACGCTGCTGCTGGCCGCCCGACAGCTCGCTGATCCGGCGCTCGCCCATGCCGGACAGCCGGATGACGTCGAGCATGCGCTGCGTCTTCTCGGTCACTTCCGCCTTAGAGAGCTTGCGCAGGCGCAGTGCGAAGGCAACATTCTCGAACACCGTCAAATGCGGAAACAGCGCATAATTCTGGAACACCATGCCGATATTGCGCCGATAGGGCGGGATATCGACGATGTCGCGTCCGTCGATGAGGATGCGCCCGGCACTCGGCGGTATGAAGCCGGCAATGGCGCCGAGAAGCGTCGACTTGCCCGAGCCCGACGGCCCGATCAGCGAGAAGAATTCGCCCGGCGCGATCTCGATCGAGATCGGCTGCAGCGCCGTCACGCTGGAATAGCGTTTGGTAACGCCGTCGAGGACGAGACCCGAACCATGCTCAGCCATGCTGACCTGCCATGGCGCGGCCGCGCCTGATCTGCAGAAGGCTCACAATGGCGAGCAGGACGAGGGTGAAGACGAAAACCAAGGTCGCCACCGCCGCGATGGTGGGGGTGAGATAGTCGGCCAATTGCTCCCAGATGAGCCGCGGCAGCGTGCGGGTGGCCGCACCGGTGAGGAAAAGAGACAGCATGAGTTCGTCGAAGGAGGTTGCGAAAGCGAGGATGCCGCCGATGAGCATGCCGACCCGGATCATCGGGAAGGTCACCTTCCAGAAGGTCTGCCAGGGATTGGCGCCCATGGTCATCGCGGCGAGCTCGAGCGCGCCATTATAGCCGGTGACCGCGGCGGAGACGGTGATGAAGACGAGCGGAATGCCGATCACCGAATGGCCGATGATGGCGGCCACATGGGTGCGCAGCAACCCGAGCTCCAGCATGACGGGATAGAGGCCGATGGCGAGGATGACATGCGGCATCATCATCGGCGCCACCATGGCGGCCGAGATCAGGCCGGCCCGCGGAATGTTGCCGCGCACGATGCCGAGCGCCGCCAACGTACCGAACGCCACCGAGATCAGCGCTGTCGGAATGCCGATCAGGAGGCTGTTGATCGTCGCCTCGAGCCACAGCGGATTGTCCGCCATCGTGCCGTACCATTTGAGCGACCAGCTCTGCGGCGGGAAGGACAGATAGCTCTGGCCGCTGAAGGAGAGCGGCACGACCACCAGCATCGGCAGGATGAGATAGAGCAGAATGAGCCCGGCGAGACCGGCGAGAAGAGCGCGCCCCCACATGGTCAGAGCGCTCCCTTCAGATTGCCGGTCGCGTTGCCGGTGAGGCGCATATAGACGACATACATGGCCCCGGTGACCACCAGGAGGACAGTGGCAAGGCTCGACGCCAATCCCCAGTCGAGGATCACATTGGCCTGCTGCTCGATCAACACCGCCGCCATCAGATGCTGCGGCCCGCCGAGCAGCGCCGGCGTGATGAAGAAGCCGAGCGACATCATGAAGACCAGCGCCACGCCGGCGCTCACCCCCGGCATCGACAGCGGGAAATAGACTTTGGCAAAGGCGACCAGGGGGTTGGCCCCCATGATCTCGGCGGCGCGCAGCAGCGAGCGGTCGATGGCGCGCATATTGGCCAGGAGCGGCAGGATCATGAAAGGCAGCATGATATGGACCATGCCGACATGCACGGCGAAGCTGCCGGGCAGGAAACGGATGGCGTCGTCGAGGACGCCGGCGCCGATCAGCGCCTCGTTGAGGATGCCTTTGCGCTGGAAGACGACCATCCAGGCATAGGAGCGGATGACGGCGCTGGTCCATAGCGGAATGATCACGCAGGCCGCCGCGATCTGGAGAAGCGAACCGCTCAGCCGCGACATGACATAGGCGACGGGATAGGCGAGCAGCAGGCAGAGCGCGGTGACAGTGGCGGCCGTCTGTATCGTCGCCAGCAGCACCTGCAGATAGGGTCCGCCCGCCATGATGCGTTCGTAATTCTGCAACCCCCAGGCGGGGTCCGAGAAGCTCCGTAGCACCACGCGGATGATCGGGAAGACGAAGAAGGCGGCAAGGAACAGTGCCGGCGCCAGCAGCATCCAGCGATAGAGCCGCGCCACCGACCACGATACTTTACGCATCGTGGCCGGTGTGCCGGTG
Organism: Taklimakanibacter albus; assembly: GCF_016595235.1. Classification (GTDB taxonomy): domain Bacteria; phylum Pseudomonadota; class Alphaproteobacteria; order Rhizobiales; family Aestuariivirgaceae; genus Taklimakanibacter; species Taklimakanibacter albus. The sequence continues at coordinate 653,892 of NZ_JAENHL010000007.1, forward strand.
TTTGCCCCCTTCAGCATCAACCGATGAGCCAGGAATTGAACTTCTCGAGCGCGGCCTGGCTGTTGTCGGCCCAGAATTCGAGATCGAGCAGCCGGCCCTTCTTGAAGTTCTCGTCCGAGGACGGCAGCGTCGCCTTGACCTTGTCGTCGAGCAGCGCCAAAGCGGCGCGGTTCACCGGCCCATAAGGCAGCTCGCGCGCGAAGGCCGCCTGCTGCTCGGGCGACAGCGCCAGAGCGAGGAGCTCCATCGCCTCCTTCTTGTGCGGCGCGCCTTTCGGCACCGCCCAGGCGTCGTTGACGAAGATCGCCTGGTTGAAGTTGAAGTCGACCGGCGCGCCGTCGAGCTTGGGTTGGTGCACGCGGCCGTTCCAGATGGCGCCGACATCGACCTCGCCATCGAGGAAGACCTGCGCGCCTTGCGCGCCACGCTCCCACCAGACGATCTTGCTCTTGATCTTGTCGAGGCTCTTGAAAGCGCGCTCGATGTCGAGCGGATAGAGATCGGCGATCGCCACGCCGTCGGCGAGAAGCGCCACTTCCAGCGTCTGGAAGGGTTTCTTCCACAGGCCGATGCGCCCGTCATAGGCCCATACCTCGGCCCAGTTCTGCGGCGCCGGGCCTTTCAGATTGGCGGTGTTCCAGCCGATATTGTAGGCGGCGACATCGGTGAGCGCGAAGAACTCATTGGCCGCGCCCGGCAGCAGATTGGCTTTGTCGATATTGGTGTAATCGATCGGCTCGAACAGGCCCTGGCGGCCGAAGACGATGAGCTGCTCGGCCGGGCCCTGCATCATGTCCCATTCGACCTGCCCCTGCTCCACCATGGCCTTGAGCTTGGCGCCTTCATTGGCAGTGGTGACGATGTCGTTCGAGGTCTTCTCCTTGAAGGCGGAGAACACGGTCTTCTTGTAGGTCTCTTCGAGCTTGCCGCCGCCCGAGGCGAAGACGAGCTGGCTCGCCGCTTGCGCCGGCGTCGCATCGAGCCACGGCACGAGCGAGACCGCGCCCATCATGGCGAGCGCTTCGCGGCGTGTGAGTGAACCGGCAGTCTTATTCTTCATAGGCGCGTCCTCCTTGTTTTATGATTATCGCAGATTCTCGGGGGGTCTCATCCCGCCATCAGGATTCCCCCATTGGCGATGACGGTTTCGCCGACGACGAAACGATTGCGCGGCGACGCCAGGAACAGGATAACCTCGGCGATATCTTCCGGTTCCGCGGCCCGCCCGATCGGGATGGTCTTGATGCGCTCGGCGAGCCAGCTCTGGCTTTTCGCCGTCTCGGTGGCGATAGGCCCGGGGCTCACGCCATTGACCAGGATCTGATGCGGCGCCAGCTCCTCGGCGAGCGATTTGGTGAGGCTGACCACCGCGGCTTTCGCCGCCGCGTAATGCGGCAGCGCCGGCTTCGGGCGATAGGCATCGGTCGAGGCGACATTGACGATGCGCCCGTATTTACGCTCGATCATCAAGGGCATCAGCGCGCGCGTGGTGAGGAACGGAACCGTGACATTGGTGCGGAAGGTCCAATCCCAGTCGCTGAGCGTGATCTCATGGGCGCGGCCGTAGCGCCAGCCGCCGGCATTGTTGACCAATATGTCGAGGCGCCCTTCGCTGCGTGCCGCAATCTCGGCGCGGAAGCCTTCCAGCGCACTTTCATCCGCGGCATCGACGCCGAAACCATGGGCCGAGGCTCCCTCGCCGCGCAATCTTTCGGCCTGGGCTTCGGCGCCCTTGCCGTTGAGATCGACGAGGAAGACGGTGGCGCCCTGGCGCGCCAAAAGCGTCGAGACGGCGGCGCCCAACCCTTGCGCGGCGCCGGTGACCACCGCCACCTGATCCTGGAATTCCTTCGTCATGCTCGCGAAAGCGCTCCTGTTCCCGATCATTCAAGAATGAACCATTTGCTCTACTAAGTCAATCTATGAGTCATTTGTTGCATCACACTCTTTTCCGCTCTAGCCTTGGGGCTCCGTGACTAAGGAGAACCTCATGGCCGGGCCTAAGCGAAACATCGACACCAGCGTCTTTCACCGCGCGCCGAAGACGAAACTGCGCACCGCGGTGAAAGGCGACGGGCCCTATATTCTCGATGATGCCGGCAATCGTTATATCGACGCGTCGGGCGGCGCCGCGGTGAGCTGTCTGGGCCACAGCCATCCCGCCCCCATCCGCGCCATTCAGGAACAGGCGACGACGCTGGCGTTCGCCCATACCGGCTTCTTCACGTCTAATGCGCTCGAGAACCTCGCCTCCTTCCTGACCAGCGAAGCGCCCGGCAATCTCACCCGCGCCTATTTCACTTCCGGCGGCTCGGAATCGGTCGAGACCGCGCTTAAGCTCGCGCGCCAATATTGCGTCGAGACCGGACAGGCACAGCGCAGCCGCATCATCGCCAGGCGTCAGAGCTATCACGGCAATACGCTGGGTGCGCTTTCGGCCGGCGGCAATCTCTGGCGGCGCGCTGCCTATGAGCCCCTGCTGATCGGCGTCACCCATGTGGCGCCCTGCTATCCTTATCGCGACCGCGGCGCCCATGAGACGGAAGCGGATTACGGCCTGCGCATCGCCGATGAGCTCGAGGCGGAGATCCTGCGGCTCGGCCCCGAAACCGTGATGTGCTTCATCGCCGAGACGGTGGCGGGCGCGACCCTCGGCTGTGTGCCGCCGGTCCCGGGCTACCTCAAGCGCATTCGTGACATCTGCGACAAATATGGCGTGCTGCTCATCCTTGACGAAGTGATGTGCGGCATGGGCCGCACCGGAACGCTCTTCGCCTATGAGCAGGAAGGCATCGCGCCCGATCTCGTCACCATCGCCAAGGGGCTGGGCGCCGGCTATCAGCCGGTCGGCGCGGTCCTCGCCAGCGAGCGTATTTATGAGGCAATCGTCGAAGGCTCCGGCTTCTTCCAGCACGGCCATACCTATACCGGCCATGTCACCGCCTGCGCGGCGGCGCTTGCCGTCCAGGAGGCCATCCGCGACGAGAATTTGCTCGACAATGTGAAACGCGCCGGCAGCTGGCTGGCCGAGGGCCTGAATATGACCTTCGGCGCGCATCCCCATGTCGGCGACATCAGGGGCCGCGGCCTGTTCTGGGCACTCGAATTCGTCGCCGACCGCGCGACCAAGGCGCCTTTCGATCCCGACAAGAAGATCGCCGCGAGGCTCAAGGCCACGGCGCTCGATCACGGCCTCATCTGCTATCCGATGGGTGGCATCATCGATGGCCGCCAGGGCGATCACGTAATGCTGGCGCCGCCCTTCATCGTCGATGACGGCCATATCGCCGAGATCATCGGCAAGCTCGAAGCGACGATCAAGGAGGTGTTGAAGGGCTAGGCCATGATGAACGCAACACGTCACACTCCCTCACCCTGAGGTGCGAGCGAAGCGAGCCTCGAAGGGTATGGTTCAGTATTGTCGCTCTATCCTGAGGGACGCTTCGAGGCCCGGCTGCGCCGGGCACCTCAGCGTGAGGGATGTTGCAAAACGGTCTCTATTTCTCGCCGCCGAAATAGACACCGAAGGCGGCGAGCTGGCTTTCGGTCTTGGCGAGATTGGCCATGGTCTCCTCGCCGCTCTCCTGGATGAGCAGCGCGGCCAGCGCCTGGGCCACGGCAAAGGCCGGCAGGATGGTCGGAAACAAAGACGGCGTCTGGTTGGCGACGACGACACCGACCTTGGCCGGCGCCATGATGGGCGACACGCGGCTGTCGGTGACGGCGATCACACGCGCCCCCTTTTTCTGGGCGAAATTCACTGCCTTCACGCTGTCGCGCGCATAAGGGTGATAGCTGAAGGCGACCACCGCATCGCCCTTCTCGACCCGGCGCAGATCGTCAGCGAACGTGCCGCCGGTGCCGGTCAGGAGCACCGTCTTGCCCATGAACATCCGGCAGACATAGTGGAAATAGAAGGCGACCGGGAACAGGCTGCGCAGGCCCAGCACATAGACCGAGGGCGACGCGCTGATGATCTGGCAGGCCTGCCGGAGGCTCTTCGCCGTCGCCTCATCGAAAGTCTTCTGCAGATTGTCATGCTCATCGGCGACGATCCGGTCGATCAGCGCGTTGCGCGAGGATGTAGAACCTTTGCGCAGGCTTTGCGCGCGCCCCGACCACGAGGTTTCGACGCCCGCCTTGATGCGCGCCCGGAACTGATCGCGCAGCTGGTCGTAGCCTTCGAAACCGAGCTGCCGGGCGAAACGCAGCATCGTGCTGGGCCTGACCCCGGCTTTGGCCGCGACATTGCGCATCGAATTGACGGCGATCTCGTCGGGATTGTCGATCGCGAAACGGGCGGCGAGACGAAGCTGCGGGCTCAGCGAGTCGAATTGCTCGGTGATGAGCTTGTCGATGGCGGCGTCTGGCATGTTGGGCGTGAGCGCTCTTCAGGAGATTCTGTCGGCGCTCAGGATACTCCATTATTCTCCGCCCGCCAGTGGTTAGACCGCCACCGGCGCGACCCCGCCATAAGCGCGATTGGAATAGACGAGCGGCCGGCCTTCGCGCATGCGGGCTTCGGCCACAGCGCCGATCAGGATGTCATGGCTGCCATAGGGCATGCCTTGCGCGATCCGGCAGTCGAAGACGGCGAGCGCATCCTGGGCCGCGGGCGCACCCGTGACGAGCTGTTCCCAGCGCGCGCTGGCGAACTTATCGCCATCGGACGTGTTCGCCTGGCCGGCAAAGATGCGCGCGACTTCCATCTGCTCGATGGCCAGAACATTCACACAGAACACGCCGTTGCGGCGCAACGTCGCCATCGCCCGGCTTTGCCGGTTGATACAGATGAGAAGTGCCGGTGGATCGGCGGACAGCGAGCACATGGCGCTGACGGTGAGGCCGGCGCGCCCGGCAGGCCCGTCGGTGGTGACGACGCTGACGCCGCTCGCCAGCTGGCGCATTGCGGAGATGAAGTCGGTGCGAGTCTTGTCCATGACATTCAATATTTGCCGACGACGCGAAGGGCGCAAACGCAAAATAATAATGGTCGCATAAGCGCAAATGCTGACGGCGGCGACATAAGAGGAACTAATGCCTCGTAAGATACGGAGTTTAACTAATTTGGGCCGGCCCTTGCGGCGTGATAGGCGAGGAGAGAGGAGATATGGCCATATGATCAAGCTCGGTCTCTTCAGCCTCATGGGGCTCTATGACCGCAACACCTCGCCCGCCTCGGTCATCCAGACCACGCTCGACATGGTGACGATGGCGGAGGATCTCGATTTCGACATCGCCTGGTTCGCCGAGCATCATTTCACCAATCACTCGATCTGCCCTGATGCCCTGATGATGGTGACACGCGCCGCCGCCACGACGAAACGTATTCGCTTGGGACCCTGTGTGCTGCCATTGCCCTTCCACAATCCGTTGCGCCTCGTCCAGGAGGTCGCCTTCGCCGATCTTCTGACCGGCGGCCGTCTGGCGCTCGGCCTCGGCTGTGGCTATCAGCCCTACGAGTTCGACCGTTTCGGCATCGATCCCCGGCACAAGCACGACATGGTGCTCGAGATCTGGGACATTCTCGAGCAGGGCCTGCGTACCGGCGCCATCGCGCACAAAGGCATATTCTTCCAGATCGCGCCGACCGAATTGCCGATGCGGCCCTTCGGTCTCGATCTGCCGGAGATCTTCGCGGTCAGCACCAATCCCGCGATTGTCGCGCGCGCCGCCCGTGGCGGCCACACGCCCTTCATGAGCTTCGGTCACCGCGGCCTGGCGGCAGCTCTGCAGAAACGCCGACAAATCGCCGACGGCTGGGCCGGGGCTGGCGGCGATCCGGAGAACATGCCGCTTGCCGTACAGCGCTTTATCTATGTCACCGAGGATCGCAGCGAAGCGCTGCATGCCGTCGAATGCGTGCGCAATCTGTCGCGCGCCGAGCACAATCTGAGGGGGGCCGCCGTTGATAAGGACGGGCCGTTCGTGCGCCTGATGCCGTTCCATGACGAACCGCCGCTCGATGATTTTCTCGCCCATGCCGTCATCGGCGGCGCCGAATATTGCGCCGAGAAGCTCACCGCCGAGATCGCCGCGCTCAAACCGACGCATCTTTCCTGCTTCATGGGCCTCGCCGGCATTGGTCGAAAAGAAACCCTCGCTTCGATGGAGCGTTTCGGGGCGGAGGTCCTGCAGCTGCTCGAGCCGGTGCTCAAGGCACGAGGCCTCGCCGATGCCGCTTGATAAACCCGCTGCCGGCAAGGCGCGACGGCTTCCGCCGCTCAATCTGTTTCGCGCCTTCGATGCCGCCTCGCGTCATTTGAGCTTCACGCTCGCCGCCGAGGAATTGCTCGTCACCCAGTCGGCCGTCAGCCAGCAGATCCGCCAGCTCGAGGAATTCCTCGATGTGCGGCTGTTCCGCCGCCTGCCGCGTGGCCTCGAGCTCACCCATGAGGGAACGGCACTTGCCGGCTCGGTGTCGGAGGCGCTCAACATGATCGGCCGCGCCTGCGGCAAGCTCGCCGACCCCACCGCGCCTGCGATATTGAGCGTGAACGCGGCGCCGGCTTTCGCCTCCAAATGGCTGGCCCCGCGCCTTAAGCGTTTCATGGATCGCCATGAGAATATCCGGGTGACGCTGCTGAGCTCCTCCGACCCGGTCAATTTCAATCGCCAGGACATCGATGTCGCCATTCGCTGGGGCGGCGACGACTGGGACGGCATGCATGCCGACCCGATCGGCGGCGGCGCCGCCTTGGCCGTTGCGAGCCCGACCTTGCTCGACGGGACGCCCGCCGGCGCGACGTTGAAAGACTTGCGCCACCTCACCCTTCTTCAGGTCATCCACCAGCCGCACTGGACGCTCTGGGCGGAAGCTGCGGGGCTTGGCGAGACGGGCTTCGCCGACACGCTCTATTTCGGCGATGCCGGTCTGATGATCGATGCGGCTCTCCAGGGACAGGGCATCTGCTTCGCAACACCGCTCCTGGTCGAGGCTGAAGTGCAGGCCGGGAGACTCGTCCCCATCGCCGGCAGTGAGATCGATCTCCCTGAGCGCTTCCACCTGCTCTGCAATCTCGACATGCGCGACAAGCCGAAAATTTCGCTGTTTCGCGAATGGTTGTTGGGTGAGGTGACAGCATGATGAGCGGGTTTTCGGCCCGAAACGCGGCAATGCCCTTTTCAATTGGCCGCGCCTGATGTATCCTTGGGTAATAATCATCTCATAAGAACACGTCCGGGAAACGAGGCTGCAGCTGCGCTGTAGCTATCGCCTTCCACCGCCAAGAAAATCCGCGAATTTCGTACCGTGCCGAATCCATAGCCACAGAGGGCGCAACTGGAGTGGGCAGATATGTACCGCGATTTCCTCAAAGCCGCGGGCAAGGCGGCTATGCCGAACCAGCCTGAGGTTCTGACCCCTGGCATCTTGCGCTTCACCTTCGAATACAAGACCAAGCCGAACAAGACCCGCGAGCGCCGCCTCTTGCGCGCCCTCATCGGCAGCGACCGGTTCCAGTTCTTCCCGCTTCCACCCGGTGAAGACCCGCTGATCCATGTGCTGCAGTTCCCGGGCGTTGTCCGCCAGCAGTCATCGAGCTTCCTGTTCGACGTCGCCCAGCATCTGGTCGATGATTTCGATCTCGAATCCTGTGTGCCCGATGTCGATCCGGGCTGGATTCCCGACGATGATCTGATGCGCCAGTCGCCGGAATCGATCGGCGGCATATTCTGGACATTGTGCAAGTCCAATGCGGCGGCGCCGACGCAGCAGCGCTGGGCGGTCCAGGCGATCAAGGCCGATCAGGCCTGGTCGGCTTTCAATACCCGCGGCGAAGGCATCCTGATCGGCCAGCCGGATACCGGCGTCGCCGACCACCGTGAGCTCGACACCGCGCTCGATCTCGCCAAGGGCAAGGACATATTGGCGGGCTCGGGCCTCCCGATCGATCCCCTGTCGTCTTCCATGTCGTCTCCGGGCCACGGCACCGGGACATCGAGCGTCGCGGTCAGCCGCGCCTCGCTGTCGATCATCGGCAGCGCGCCGGGCGCGACTTTGGTTCCCGTCCGCTGCATCGACAATGTGGTCATCGGCGCCGGCGGCGCCGTCGCCGCGGCGATCGACCATGCCCGCCTGCAGGGTTGCCATGTCATCACCATGAGCCTCGGCGGTCCCATCGAAGGCGCCGACCTGAAGCGCGCCATTGAGCGCGCCGTCAAGGCCGGCATGATCGTGCTCGCCGCCGCCGGCAACTGTGTCCCCTTCGTGGTCTATCCGGCCTGGGACAAAAACGTGATCGCCGTCGCCGGCGTCAATCACAAGGACAAGAAGTGGAAGGGCTCGTCGCACGGCTCGAAGGTCGACGTCTCCGCCCCCGCCGAGAATGTCTATATCGCCCGCCGCAACGGACCCGCCGACACCAACAAGGCGCTGGTGGAGCCGGGCCAGGGCACCTCCTTCGCCGTCGCCTTGACTGCAGGCTGCGCGGCTTTGTGGCTGGCGCGCCACGGCGTTCCGGCGGTGCGCACCGAAGCCACGAAGCGCGGCACGACGGTGCATGAGCTGTTCCGCTCCGCCGTCAAGAAGACGGTGCGCAAGCCCGCCAACTGGCCGTCGAACTCGCTCGGCGCCGGCATCGTCGATGCGCTCGCTTTGCTCAAGCTGCCTCTCGCCGCCATTCCAGCCGCGGCGCCGGTACCCGAAGCCAATCCCGGCGCCAAGATCCTGGAATCGGCCGGCGCTCATCCGCGCTTCGTCGCCGAGGCGGGTTATCTTGCCGCCGACCGCATCCAGCGCCAGATCCCCGAGCGCGCCGGCGCGCTCGAAAGCGCCACACCACCGCGTCCCAGCGATGCGCTCGCCAAGGCGCTGCACAAGCCGGCAAAACCCATCCCGAGCGACAAAAAGCCCGGCTCCGCCGCCCACGGCCCACGCACCGCTTTTGTCGGTCCGCGCGTCCCCGAAGCATCGCCGGCGGGATTCGCAGGCGCACAGTCTTCGCCGGAAAGCGCCGTCAGCGGAATGGTCACCGAAGCCGGCCCGCAGAAGATGCTCGACCGTATCGAGAAGGCGCTGAATTTCCGAGCCTCGAAGTCGGCGGCCACGGAATCGGCAGCAAGCAGGCATCGCGAATTCATGACGGACGCAGAGGAAGTCGTCACCACACTGGCGACCGGCGCCTCCCCTGGCCGACGTTCCGCGCAAATGCTGCGCGCCACCACCGAGGCCATCGTCCTGCTCACCGGCAGGCCGGCGCTGCGCATCGTCAAGGGAATGGTCGATCCCGATGATCCGCAGCTCGGCGACTGGGCGGCATCCCTGGGCCCGGCCCGTAACGCACTGAAGCCGCTGTTCGATGCCGTCGGCCGCATCGACGTGAAGACCGTGGATGGCCAGGTCCATGTCGGCACCGGCACCGTCATCGGCAAGGGCCTCGTGATGACCAACCGGCATGTCATCGACGTCTTCGCCGAACCGATGCCGGCGGCGGGCGGCAAGCAGCGCTTCCTGCTCAATGGCGACGTGTCGATCTGCTTCGACGAGGCAGCCCAGGACGACACGCGGCGTTTCGCCGTCAAGAGCATCGTGACCGCCGGCCGTCAACGCATCGGTCCCTATGTCGACCTCGCCAAGCTTGATGTCGCGATCCTGGAAGTCGAAACGACCAACAAGGCCGGCAAGGCACTGCCCAAGGCGGCCGGCCGCGCGCCGCTATTGACCGGCGCCGGCGCGAAATCGAATCTCGTCGTGGCGGGTTATCCGGCGGCGCCGCCGCGCGAGGCCGCGATCGACCCCGACACCGGCAAAGTGTCCACTGCCATCTGGGATCGCTTCTTCGAGCTGTTCGGTGACGATTACGGCATGAAATATGTCTGCCCCGGACGCATCCTCAATCAGCCGGGTTCGGTCGCCGGCGACAAGATAGGCTGGGCTTTCAGCCATGACGCCACCACGCTCGGCGGCAATTCCGGCTCGGCGGTTCTGAGCCTCCATGCGCCCTATGGCGTGGGCGGGCTGCATTTCGGCGGCGAGGTGCTGCGCCAGAATCTCGCGCATGATCTCGCCACCATCGCCGCGGCGGCGGGCAGCAAGCCGGGGCTTATCGATCTCACCGCCTTCGGATCCTTCTTCCCGGCCAAGAAGAAGAAACCACCGGCCAAGAAGAAGCCGGTCAAGAAGAAGGCCGGACGGCGCTGACGATCTCAGTCGACGGCGATCTCGGGTCCTGCGATATGCACGGCGAGCAGGCAGCCATTGGGCGTGTGGGAGCAATGCTCGGTCCCATCGCGCAACCAGACGAGATCGCCGGTCTTGAACACCGTGCCGTCATTCTCGATCAGCTCGCCTTCGAGAATGAGGAACTGCTCATGCCCATTGTGCCGATGCGGCCGCGTCGTCATGCCGGCGGGCATGCGATAGACATGGAAGCCGGTGCCGAGCGGCAGGTCGTCGGCGAGCTGCAATATGCCGTCGCCCAGCGCCTCGCCGTCCGGATAGACGAAAGGCTCGAACCTGGCCGAGTGGATATTGGCGACGCGCCGGTCTTCCGGCTTCACTTGTTTCATGGCGTAGCTCTCCTCAATTCTGATCGTGGCGGCGGATCCATTCGTGGAAACGGTGGACCTCGAATTCCTGCGGCATCAGCGTGCCGTGGCGGTAGCGGCTCGAATGCAGGCCGCGCTGGTTCATCTCGCAGGCCGCACCGTCCTGCACCATCACCAGCGTGGCGAAATCGACGACCGGCTTCGGATCGAAGCCCGGCGCCGCGAGCGCATCGGGCGCGAACAGGAACTCGGCGCGAAGCTCGGTGCGCTCAGGCCCCAGGGGCGTGAGCGAAACGGCACGCACGAAATCGGCATGGGCGACGATATACATCGTCGGCAGCAAGGTCACGAAATGCGAGCCCGCGGCGAGCTGCTCAGGCGTCAGGCGGGGGAAAGGTGGCGCGCAGAGCTCACCGGTCATCGACCAGGTGCTCGCTCCGTCTTTCAGCTGATGCGTCGGCAGGGGCGTGTCGGGCGTCCAGTCGGGCGCCTCATTCGCCGCCATGTAACCCTTGCCATAGACCGGCACCATGGCCGACAGCTCGGGGTGAATGCCCGGGCAGTGCAGGCATTCATTGTAGTTCTCCCAGAAGATCTTCCAGTTGCAGGCGATCTCCTTGACCATCACATGGCCGGTCACGAGATCGCGCATCGGCCAGTTGTCGAGGCGGCCGGCGCCCGGAACACTGTCGAAGTCGGGCGGATCATCGGCAAGACAGACGAAGGCGAAGCCGTTCCACTCCTTCACCGCAACCTGGAAGAGTCCCTGCTCCTCCTTCTTGAAGTCGGGCGTGATGGAGACGAAAGGCATGCGCACCAGCCGGCCTTTCAGGTCATAGGTCCAGCCGTGATAGGGGCACGCGATGAGCTTCGATTTGAGCCGCCTCTCAGGCGCCGCGCAGAGCTCGGCGCCGCGATGCCGGCAGGTATTGTGGAAACAGGTGAAGGCGCCCTCGGCATCCTTCACCAGGATCAGATTCTCGCCCGCCACCGAAAGGCGCCGCATCGACATCGCCGCCATGTCGTTGGCGCGTCCCGCATACACCCAGTTGCGCGCCCAGATCATCTTCTGCTCGCGCGCGAAATGATCCGCGTCGTAATAGGCGACGGCCGGCAGGGTCGCCGGACAATGATCGAGGAGCGGCGAAGACGGAACGGGCGAATGCGGCTTGTTCACGGGGACTGGTTCCTCCCTCGCTGGGGCGGTGAATGATGTCAGCCTGTCAGAATTCTGATTGAACTGTCAATCAGAATGCAGAAACACCTCTCGAGGCACATATTGGTAGCGCTACAGCGCGTTGAACCCCCGACCCCGAATCTTATCCGAATTCGGCCGGTCATCTAAGGGAGGGGTACCTTCCCATAATCGCATATGGGCAAACGCAGAAAGGCTGCGCCATGACTTGACTTGCCATCCTCCCCAACCCTATATCGCCGTCACGATCTTGGGGCGGAGTAGCTCAGTTGGTTAGAGCACGGGAATCATAATCCTGGGGTCGGGGGTTCAACTCCCTCCTCCGCTACCAATACTTTCAATAAAGCATTGTTTTACTTGATTAATACTCATCTGGCATCCAGCGACTGCCGGGGGGTCCGCTTTTAGCATATGCCTTCTCGGTCAGTTCCGCCATTGGGGTGCGAAAAACTGATAAAATACCTAAAGTAGCAAAATCTAGGCGTCGACTGTACCGGCAGGTCCACGTCAACAAAGCGCCCCACCCATAATCCTTTCCAAACTACTCCCTGACCATGCTGTCTGCGCGGATCAGGCATCGCACTTGAAAATCGAGAGCGGTTTCTCGAAGTTGACGGTGGGTTGAGGGAGACGGCTCATGAAGAAGGTCCTTTGGGTCAAATTCGGCTGGTCACAGTATTACCGTGGCGGCTCTGTCGACGGTAACTTTGGGTGGCTCAACGACATTAGAGATAAGAAGAATGAAGGTCGCGGGCACGAGGCATTCAACTTTGATCCAGGACCAGGTGGAACCTATTACTGCTACGTTCCGCCACAAAGAAAGGAGTACGCGCCTTCAAACGATGACCCGCATGGCTGGACGGTGATCTGTCTTGCGAAGAACCCAGAGCGCACCGGTGTCCATATCATCGGCTGGTACAACGACGCCACGCTGCATGGTGAGTGGCTTGATCCGCCTGCTGGCATGACCAAGAAGAGAAGGGATGTAGCTCACCAGGCCTATGACTGGTCGTACTGCATCAGCAGCAAAACCGCATACTTCGTTCCGCCCGAACATCGAGTCAGGCCATTCTCGGACTCTTCCATCAGGCAGGGAAAGTACTCATTCCTCGCAGGACCCGGTGTGCCCGTCAACGACACCAAGAGGCGTGTGCTCAAGCTTCTCGAAGATCGCCTGAAGGCGATGGCTACATTTGCGATCAAGAACCCGAACGAAGAAAGGGCACCCGATCCTGACCTCGACGCGGCCGATCCCTTGAAGAGCTTCGGCACGCCAGAGCATCGCAAGAAGGTTGAGAAAGCAGCCGAACGCGCAGTCATCGCGCACTACAAGATGAGGGGATACAGCTACAAGCGTGTGACGCATCTGCCTTGTGGTCACGACTTCGTTTTTACGAAGGGCAGGTCGGAGCTGCATGTCGAGGTGAAGGGCACGGCCAGTTCATCCCCCCAGTTCTTCCTAACCCGGAACGAGCATGAAAAGGGCTTACAATCCAATCCGGCATGGCGTCTTGTCTTGGTCACATCCGCGCTCTCCGACGCTCCGACTATCAACGCATACAATGCGGAGAGATTGAAGCAGGCATTCGATCTCGAACCCTACGTGTATGTTGGTTCATTCATTCCAGAGCCGGAAAACTGATCATCGGCCCGCTCATTTGCCGTCTGCGTGCCGTCCACGCTTCGCGCGAACCGATCTATCCGCTGATTTCGAAGCAGAAGGCTCCTTCAACAATTCCGGAACGTCCTCGGTCTTGATCAGAACCTTGCCCGGTTCCTCAATCGGCCATGACCGATATTTGGTCCGGGCCATAAACTCGATCTTGGATCTACTTCTCAAGACGCTGTCGAGGCGTCCCTGCTGATCCAGTCCACTGGATCCGAAATGGTCATCCAACGCCTCACGGCTGATCGCGCAGGAAACCGCGCTTCCAAGCGCTTCGCCCTCAAACATCACGATGTCCCTAGAGAAGTCATACCGAACCGGGGGACTGGAAAACGTCAGGTCGAGGCCGGGAATGGCTAGTCGTCGAAGATCAGTCGTCTTGAGCGTCAGATCTCGTGCGCTCGCACTGATGACGCTCAGCCCTTGGAGGAGCAGTTTGCGCCAGCTTGGTCCACGCCCATGAGCCTCTTCCCAGGCGAGCCTGAGCTCGTGAGGTCTTTTCTCAGCAAGCACGGTGAGCAATATATCGGCCTGACGAATATCCTTGTCTCGCTTGGCGGTGCCATCACGACGCCGACTCGACACGATCAGCTTGTGGACGGCATAGCGCGCCGGCGCGGGGACTTGGACGAAGACACCGGCATCATGGAGAAGTACTGCCGGCTCCGGATCATGGATGAGGAAGTCGAGAAAACGCAACGGCTGTGCATCCGTTTGCAGCGCCGGCAATGATTGCGGCTGACCGGTTTCTTCGCCTTCATTTGGCGTAAGAAAGTCTACTCGCAAGCCGCCTTTGGCCGCATAATTCGTTACCCGCCGGCCATCGAGCATATTTGGAATCGCCCTGAATGTCTTGTCGACACCCCGCAAGGTTTCGAGCACGGAGGGAGTATTGTCCTCTACGGCCAGTGACACATTCTTGAACTGAGCGATGTCGACATCGCCGGTCTCCAGGAGAGCATTGGCGAGTCTGACCCCCAGCATCGCCGAATATGTTTGGTATGCGACAGTCCCTACGAGCACGCCACGGAGACGAAAAACGCCAGCTTTGGCCAGGGCGGCGGTGACGTCGCCGATCTGCGGAATGGGGCGCGGCATGTTGAATGATCTCACCAGCGTAGAGACCAGCGCCCGACGTTCGCGTGCGTCGTTGCGCGCCTCTCGGTGACGGGCGATGTGCTCCAAGAGTTCAGGCGTCTCGACCCCCACATATCTTTGTTTACGCGCGGCGCCGACCCCAACCTGAAAATACCAATAGCGCCGCCCCTTAATCATCTTAGCGGTAAAAGCGCCTTCCTCGATGAACGCCTCGTCGAATGCCGCATTGGCACAGCGATCGAGCAATTCGGCATAGATTGTCTGCGCAACGAGCGAGGGAACTGCCACTTATGACGCCTTTTATACGCGACCTGCGGGATGAGTATAACCAATTTTCCCGACAATAGCCAGCCTAGTTATACTCAAAAACAGGAATGCGTATAATACAGTTACAGGTCTTACCGTCACTGGCTCCGGCTGTACCGCCACACGAAAGCCGGCGGGATATTCGCCATGATCGCCTTGGCCCGGCGGGCCTTGAGGCCGGCAGCCCGGCATTCCGCCCTGTCGATCGGCGGCCCGAACAGATAGCTGAACTGGACGAGCCGTCCTTCATCCGCGAGTGAGGCCGCCATGGCGCGCGAGATGCCGACGCGCACGTGTTCGGGCATACTGCGGAGCGGCAGGCCCGAGAGAATGCAGGGCACCTTGTCGTGCCCCTGCTCCTTCAGCAACCGCGGCAGCTCCTGGGCATCACCTTCGACAACGGTGACGCCCGGAAATTTGTGGCGCAGATGGCGCACGAACTCCTTGTCGAACTCGATCAGGATGAGATGCGAGGGCGCCACGCCGGCGGCGAGCAGTGCACGCGTGAAGGGTCCGGTGCCCGGTCCGATCTCCACGACAGTATCGCCGGGTCCGGGAGCCAGCGCGGCCACCATTGCCTTGGCGAGACTGGGACCGCTGGGCGCCACCGCCCCAACACCGAGCGGGCGGCGCAGATAGCGCCGCCAGAACAGCATTTCGTGATTACCCATCAGGTGAGCCGCTGAAACCGCAACAAGGTGAAGAAACCGAAAGGCTTCAAGGGCCGGCGTTCTTCGAGCTTGAGTTTGCCGCTGACCATCAGCGTCTCGACCGGGAAGTCCGGCCGCCAGCCAAGAATATCTGAGAAGCGCGC
The DNA here is from genome assembly GCF_016595235.1 of Taklimakanibacter albus. Classification (GTDB taxonomy): domain Bacteria; phylum Pseudomonadota; class Alphaproteobacteria; order Rhizobiales; family Aestuariivirgaceae; genus Taklimakanibacter; species Taklimakanibacter albus. The sequence continues at coordinate 669,459 of NZ_JAENHL010000007.1, forward strand.
CAGCCTCTTCTCGACCACCGCGCGCAGGCCTTTGTCGATGCTGAAATGATTGACGATGAGGATATGGCCGCCGGGCTTGGTGACGCGGATGAGCTCGTTCATCACCTGCACCGGATCCGGCACCACCGTCATCACGAACATGGCGGCGGTCACGTCGAAGGTCTTGTCTTCGAAATCGAGCGCCGTCGCATCCATCTCGAGAAGCGCATCGACATGGCGCAGATGCTTGCGCTGCACCCGTTCGCGTGCCCGCATCAGCATGTCGGGCGACAGGTCGATGCCGGTGACTTTGAGCGTGTGCTTGTAATGGGGTAGCGACAGGCCGGTGCCGACGCCCACTTCCAATACCTTGCCGTGATAGCGATTGACGAGGGAGGTGGCTTGCTTGACGCCTGCTTCGACCACTTTGCCGAACGTTGCGTCATAAACCGGCGCCCAACGCCGATAGGCACGCATCACGTCGTGGTTGTCGATCTCAGCGAGCGCGCGGGCATTGCCCTGCATTTCTCTCTCCTGCTCCCGTTTCCCGATTATGTGACAACGGACAAGGCTTCTGGCAAGCGCCTATTTCCAGCCGTTGGAAAACCCCGGGATATGAAGCCGCCCCCCAGAACCCTGGCCCCTGGCCCGGGCTTTTCATAAAGAACGCAAGCCTGGCCCGGCGAAACGCCATATTCCCCCTGCGCAATGCCGACAAGCACACTGTCCTCCGCCCGGCGGATCTCCGCCTCGACCGGTGGCCGAGTCGAGCGAATCTTAGCAAAAATCGACTGTCCCTGCGAATCGATCGGCTGCTCACCCAGCCAGTTGACCTGGGAGAGCGCGATGTCGTGACGCAGCAGCGCCTCGCGCGGTCCCACCACCACACGCCGCGTCTCGGGCTCGATTCGCACTACATAAAGAGGATCCCCCTCGGCAATGCCGAGGCCGCGCCGCTGGCCGACGGTGAAATTGACCGTGCCCTTATGGCGCCCGAGCACCCTGCCGTCCTGATGGACGATATCGCCGGGCTCGGCGGCGTCCGGCCGGAGCTTGGCGATGAGATCGCCGTAACGGCCCTCCGGGACGAAACAGATATCCTGGCTGTCCGGCTTGTCGGCGACCGCTAGGCCGATCTCGGTGGCGATCCGGCGCGTTTCGCTCTTGGGCAAGGCACCCAGGGGGAAGCGCAGATAGTCGATCTGCTTCTGGGTCGTCGCGAACAGGAAATAGCTCTGGTCGCGGGCGATATCGGCAGGGGTATAGAGGTCGCGCCGGCCCGACCCGTCGGGGCGCGGGCGGCTCTCTATATAGTGTCCGGTGACCAGGGCCGCCGCATCGAGGTCCTGGGCCCGGCTGAGGAGGTCGGCGAATTTGACCGTCTGGTTGCAGCGGATGCAGGGCACCGGGGTGAAGCCATTGACATAGCTGTCGACGAAATCGTCGATCACTGCCTCGCGGAAGCGGCTCTCGAAATCGAGCACATAATGGGGAATGCCGAGCTGGCTCGCCACCCGGCGGGCATCGTGAATGTCCTGGCCGGCGCAGCAGGCGCCCTTCCGCTTAACGGCTTCGCCATGGTCATAGAGCTGGAGCGTGATGCCGACGACATCATAGCCGGCCCGCTTGAGTAAAGCTGCCGCTACGGAAGAATCGACGCCACCCGACATGGCGCAGACGATCCGGGTCGAGCCGGGCTCGCCCGGCAGGCCGATCGTCGCCCGCACATGCTCAAGGAGGCCGTCGGACTGGGTCATGGGCGGATAGATGGCGGCTCGTCCCTCGCTTGTAAACGTCAAACTGACGTACCTGTCCTGATTTGGCGCATAAGGCGCTCGAGATTTGCAAATTGTTCGGAACTGCTTAGCCCAATTTTAAGTGAAGACACTTACGCTCACCCCCGTAGTGAGTTTTGAGTACCCCAGTCGAGTATGGTGATGAACGGTCAGTTGCGTCCCCGCGTTAATTACGTCATTGGGCCCGATGGCAGTCCGCTGACCATTGCGGATTTACCGCCCCCCGGAAACCAGCGCTGGGTCATCCGCCGAAAGGCGGAAGTCGTGGCAGCTGTCCGGGGCGGGCTATTGAGCCTCGAAGAAGCCTGCGATCGTTACACCCTGACTGTCGAGGAATATCTGAGCTGGCAACGCTCGATCGACAAGCATGGGCTCGCCGGCTTGCGCACCACGCGCATCCAGCAATACCGCCAGTAGCGCATCCTTCCGGGAAATGAATGAGCCTGCAGTTGCAGGCCCTATTCGTTTTTGGAGCGGTGTTTGCCGATCTCATTCAAGAGACTGGCAAGGCCACCGCGCGCTTCGGCCGATCCCAGATGATCGACATAATCACGCGATTCGACGATCTCGCCGTCGCGCACCCGCATCACGAAAATGCAGGGATAGGAAAAGGCCGCCCCGGTTTCGAGATTGGTGCCGGCATAAGCGAACTCGGCCACGATCACTTCCGGATCGCTGGTCTCATGCACCTTGATGTTGCTCGGCCGCGCCGCGAGCGTCTTGCGCACCGGACGCCGCGAGAAATGCTCCGTAAGCTGAGCCCGGCTCGTCAGCCGTTCGCCGTGTAAGGGATCGAAGGGATGCGAGATATCGGTCCTCTCGGCATAAAGCTTGACGACATCGTCGAAATGGCCGTCGCACAGGCCGTTGACCAGGGCCAGAAAAACATCGCGGGGCTTGCGGGGAGCGCTCATTTCCGTCACATATTAGCGCCTGACGATGTTTTTTTGAAAGGAGGCCTGAATGATTGTCCTCTTGTCCCGTTTGGCTGGAGCCATCCGGAAAGCATTCTGACGCCCGCCGCGGCCCGTCCGCAGCGATAACGTTTCCTTCCGTCCGCCCAGCCTGAAACCGGAGCCTGCTTTGGCAGGTCCGATCGTCCATGCGCGCCTCGCATGAGGCGCCGTAGCTGGTGCACAAATGAATTCCGCAATTCTCGATCTCGCCGAACTCGGCTGGAGCGGCTATTTCGCCGCGCAACTCGATCCCGATACGCCTCTCATCCCCGCCCGCGTGATGGCGGTTCACCGTGACCGACTGGAGGTCTTGGGCGTTGGCCTCGACACCACCATCGCACCCTTCATCGCCGATGAAGATGACGACCAATCCCACGCCACCATCGGCGACTGGCTGCTCCTCGACCCGGCCCTCGGCCGGGCGCGCCGTCTTCTTGCCCGCCGCAGCCTGTTCAAGCGCCGCGCCGCCGGCACGGCGCGCAAGCTGCAGCTCATCGCCGCCAATGTCGACACGCTCTTCATCGTCTCGTCCTGCAATCAGGACTTCAACCAAGCGCGTCTCGAGCGTTATCTCGTCCTCGCCGAAGACGCCGAGGTCATGCCGGTCGTCGTCCTCACCAAAGCTGATCTCAGCGAGACGCCGGAAGACTATGTGCATGAGGCGGCGCGGCTCCTGCCCGGCCTTCTCGTCGAGATTGTCGATGCGCGCGATCCGAAAAGCACCGCCTGTCTGCTGCCCTGGTGCAAGAAAGGCCAGACCGTCGCTTTCGTGGGGTCGTCGGGCGTCGGTAAGTCGACGCTCGTCAACACGCTGACCGGCGGCGATTCCATTGTGACGCAGGCCATTCGCGGTGATGACGACAAGGGCCGCCACACCACGACGGGCCGCGCGCTGCATCGCCTCGCCGCCGGCGGCTGGCTGATGGACACGCCGGGCATGCGCGAATTGCAGCTGACCGATGCGGCTTCGGGGATAGACGGCGTCTTCGCCGACATCGCGGCGCTGGCCCAGGCCTGCCGCTTCAGCGATTGCCGGCATGATGGCGAGCCGGGCTGCGCCATCATCGCGGCCACCGCCGACGGCCCCCTCGATCCCGATCGTCTCAAACGCTGGCGCAAGCTCGCCGCCGAGGAAGCGCACAACAATGAAAGCCTCGCCGAGCGGCGCGCCCGCAGCAAGGCATTCGGCAAGATGGCCAAAAGCGTCATGAAGGCGAAACAGGAGCGTCGGGAATTCTGAGAAAAGAACCGTCATCCCGGCGCAAGCCGGGATCCACAAAAGCCTCCATGCGACAGGCGCTGCTCGCATTGTACGAATTCAATGGACCCCGACTTTCGTCGGGGTAACGGAGTATCGAGCGAACGGCCTTTTCATGCTTCAGGCTTGGTTCTATCTTCAGGCACGCATGAAGGTCCTCATTCTCTTCGCCCATCCCCGCCTGTCCCGCTCGCTCGTCCAGCGCATGCTTTATGACGCCGTCAGCACCTTGCCCGGCATCACCTTTCACGATCTCTATTCCGCCTATCCCGATTTCATGATCGATGTGGCGCGCGAGCAGGAGCTGCTTCTGGAGCATGACGTCATCGTGCTGCAGCATCCCTTCTACTGGTATTCCGCGCCGGCAATCGTCAAGGAATGGCTCGACCGCGTCCTCGAGATCGGCTGGGCATATGGGCCGGGCGGCACCCATCTGCAGCGCAAGTTCCTGATGAATGCCATCTCGACCGGTGGTGCCGAGACCGCCTACCATCATGGCGGGCGCAACCGCTTCGAGATCGCCGAGCTCCTGAGCCCGTTCAACCAGTCGGCCCATCTCTGCGGCATGGGTTATCTCGAACCCTTCGCCGTCTTCGCCGGCCGCTGGATGACGAGCGAGGACCTGGCGCTCAGGACCAGCGACTATCTGGGCCTCATCGAAGGCCTGCGCGACGGCCATATCGACCCGATGCACCGCCTGGCCAAGGGCTACAGCCTGCCGCTTGCCTTCGAGGGGCATCGGTCTCACAAGAAGCGCCATGCAACTTAGCCTCGACAGCTTCCTGCTCGGCGCCTTCATCTATTTGGGCGCCGCGGTCATCTCGGTGCCGATCGCCACGCGGCTCGGCCTCGGCTCGGTTCTGGGCTATCTCATCGCCGGCATGCTGATCGGCCCCTCGGTTCTGGGCCTCATCGGCAGCGAGGGCGAGGATGTCATGCATTTCGCCGAATTCGGCGTCATCGTCATGCTGTTCCTGGTCGGCCTCGAGCTGCAGCCCTCCAAGCTGTGGAACCTGCGCAAGCCGATCCTCGGGCTCGGCGGCCTGCAAGTGGTGGGCACGGCCGCCACCATCGCCGTCGCCTTGATCCTGTGCGGCACCGCCTGGAAGACATCGCTCACCATCGGCCTCATCCTGGCCATGTCCTCGACGGCCATCGTGCTGCAGAGCCTCGCCGAGCGCGGCCAGCTCAAGACCTCGGGCGGCCAGTCGGTGTTCTCCGTGCTGCTGTTCCAGGACATCGCCGTCATCCCGATCCTGGCGCTGCTGCCGCTCTTGGCGGTGAATGGCGGCGAGGTCGCGCATGGCGAGGCCGGCCATATTGCCCGCCTGCCCGCCTGGCAACAGGCGGTTGTCGTCTTCGCCGCGGTGGCCATGATCGTGCTGGCCGGGCGTTATCTGATGCGCCCCCTCTTCCGCCTCATCGCCATGACGGGCCTGCGCGAGATTTTCGTCGCGCTGGCGCTGGCGCTCGTCGTCGGCATCACGCTGCTCATGGAAATGGTCGGCCTGTCGCCGGCGCTCGGCACCTTCCTCGCCGGCGTGCTGCTCGCCGAAAGCGAATACCGCCATGAGATCGAGATGGATCTCGATCCCTTCAAGGGCCTTCTGCTCGCGGTGTTTTTCATCGCCGTCGGTGCCGGCATCAATTTCAAGCTGATCGCCAGCGAGCCCGGCCTGATCTTCGGCGGCGTCCTCGCTTTCGTCGCCCTCAAGCTCATCGTGCTTTATGCCATCGCCCGCTTCGCCCGCATGAAGCCGCCGCGCGCCTCGCTGTTCTCCTTCTCGCTGGCGCAAGGTGGCGAATTCGCTTTCGTGCTCATCTCCTTTGCCGCGGGGCTCGGCCTTCTCGCGGTGGCGCAGGCCAGCATGCTGGTCGCCATCGTAGCGCTCTCCATGGCCATCGCCCCCTTGCTGATGATGCTCGATGCCAAAGTGATCCAGCCGCGTTTCGAGCGCTACGGCTTCCAGCGCGAGGCCGACCGCATCGATCCCGCGGGATCTTCGGCGATCATCTTAGGACATGGCCGCTTCGGCATGACGGTCGGCCGCGTGCTCGCCGCCAATGGCTCACGCGCCACGGTGCTCGACCACGATGCCGAGCAGATCGATGCGCTCCGCCGCTTCGGCTTCAAGGTCTTTTATGGCGACGCCTCGCGCGAGGACCTGCTCGCGGCCGCCGGCGCCGAGGACGCGAAGATCCTCGTCGTCGCCATCGACGACCGCGACAAGATCCTGCAGATCGTCGAAACGGCGAAGCGCCGCTTTCCGCATCTCGAGATCTTCGCCCGCGCCTTCGACCGCACCCACGCTTATGCGCTGTTCAATGCCGGCGTCGAGCATGTCTATCGCGAGGTCTATGACTCGTCCCTCGTCATGGCCGAAGACGCGCTGGTGGCGCTCGGCACCCATCCGTACGAGGCAACGCGCGCCTTGCAGGTTTTCCGCAAGCATGACGAGGCGTTGATCCGCCGCTCCGCCCGCCATGCCGGCGACATCGACACCATCATCGACATTTCGCGCGCCGCGCAAGCCGAGATCGAGCGCGTGCTGTCGGGCGACCAGCGCCCCCGCCCGGAACTGGCGCCCGACCGGTCCTGGGACACGCAGAACGACGCCGCGCGCGATCCGCGCAGCATGAGCGAGAATGAGGAGAAGGCCGCATCGTGACGCAAGAATTTAAAATCGACCCGCGCAACGAGAACATCCTGATCTCGGTCAATGGCGAGCTCTTGCCGCGCGCCAAGGCGGTGGTCTCGGTCTTCGATTCGGGCTTCATCCTGGGCGACGGCGTGTGGGAAGGCCTGCGCCTTCATGATGGCGGCATCGCTTTTCTGCGCGAGCATATTGAAAGGCTCTATGAAGGCGCCAAAGCGATCTTCATGGATATCGGCCTCACGCCGGACGAATTGGTGGCGCGCCTCTTCGCCTGTCTCGACGCCAACAGGATGACCGACGGCGTGCATATCCGCCTGATGGTCACGCGTGGTGTCAAGGCGACGCCCTATCAGGATCCGCGCGCCACCATTTCGCCCGCCACCATCGTCATCATTCCGGAATGGAAGTCGCCGAAGCCGGAGGTGGTGGCCAAAGGCCTCAAGCTGCACACCGTCAATGTGCGCCGCGGCGCGCCCGACGTGCAGGACCAGAAGCTCAACTCGCATTCCAAGCTCAATTGCATCACCGCCTGCGTGCAGGCGATGAATGCCGGCGCCGACGAGGCGCTGATGCTCGATCCTCTGGGCTTCGTCGCCACCTGCAACTCGACGCATTTCTTCATCGTTCGTCGCGGCGAAGTGTGGACGTCGAGCGGCCAATATTGCATTCCGGGCATTACCCGTTCGGCCGTCATCCGCGCCTGCAGGGAGAACGGCATTGCGGTCTTCGAGAAGCAGTTCTCGCTCTATGACGTCTATGGCGCCGATGAGGCTTTCGTCACCGGCACTTTCGCCGGCCTCGTACCGGTGCGCGAGATCGACGGCCGTATCGTCGCCCATCCACTAGCGCCGAAGGGCGACTGGACGGGCATCGGCCCGATGACGGAACGGCTCACCGGCCTCTACAAGGCGCTGGCCAAACGCGAAGCGAAGCGCGCCCTCTGATGAAATCCGTCACCATCGCCATGTGGTCGGGACCGCGCAACATCTCGACCGCGATGATGTATTCCTTCGGCAACCGGCCGGACTGTTTCGCCTGGGACGAGCCTTTCTACGCCTTCGCGCTTAAGAACCACGGCAACGACCATCCGATGCGCGACGAGATCATCGCCCATCACGAGAGCGACTGGGACAGGCTCGTCAAGGCCTGCCTCGCGCCGCCGCCGGACGGCAAGAGCGTCGTCTACCAGAAGCATATGACGCATCACATGCTGAAGGGCTTCGACCGCGCCTGGATCCTGCCGCTCACCAACGCCTTTCTCATCCGCCGGCCCGAGCGTGTCCTGGCGAGCTATACGCGCAAATGGGCGGATGTTTCCTTGCGCGATATCGGCTTCGTCGAGCAGGCCGAGATCTTCGACCTCGTCGCCGATCATCTGGGCCGCGCCCCCGCCGTCATCGACGCCGATGATGTGCTGGCCGACCCCCGGCGCACCCTCGGCCGGCTGTGCGCGGCCTGCGCCATTCCCTTCGACGACCACATGCTGAGCTGGCCCAAGGGCCCGAAAAGCTTCGACGGCGTCTGGGCGCCGCATTGGTACAATGCGGTCTGGGCATCGACCGGTTTCGCCAAGCCGGAGAACCGGCCCATTGAGTTGAGCCCGCATCTGGCCAGGATCGCCGAGGCGGCTCAGCCTCATTACCAGCGCCTGCGGGATCACAAGCTGAGCTAGAGCCTACAAGCTACACGTCCGGCTTCAGCTCGCCGGCGAAGGGCGCGTGGATCGGGACGAGCGGCGGCACGCCGAGAATGTCGTCGGCGAGCTTCTCGGCCATCATCATGATCGGCGCATTCGTATTTCCGGTGGTCAGGCTCGGGATGATGGACCCGTCTACGACGCGCAGATTTTCGACTCCGAAGACCTTGCCCGTGGCAGAAACCACGGCATCCGGATTGTGCGCCGATCCCATCCGACACGTGCCGGAAGCGTGGTATCCGCTGGTTCCCGTCTCGCGACAGAACTGCTCGACGCTCTGGCGCGAATTTATTTCGACACCGGGCTTCATTTCCTTGCCGCGAATAGCATCGAATGCCGGGCGCGCGATGACATCGCGGACGATTTCTATGCAGCGTCGCGCCTTTGCGAGGTCGTAATCGGTCGACAGATAATTCAGCACGATTTCCGGCGCTTTATCCACGTCAAGTGATCGGGCTTTCACATGTCCGCGGTTTCTCGGCCTCTGATGCGCGATGGTTATGCAGAACCCTCCCGGCTTCGACTTCGGCGACAGGCCGTCGGCCAGCTGAAGCGGCATGAACTGGAACTGGACATCCGGATATCCAAGCGAATTGTCGCTTTTGACGAAGGCGACGCCCTCGCAATGATTGGACTCGCCAAATCCTCTCCGTGTCAGGATCCATTCAAGACCGATTTTGGCTTTGCCGAGGGGGCCGAGATGACGGTTGAGAGACACCTCGTCGGGACATGTCCAGGACAGATAGAATTCGTAGTGATCCTGGAGATTCTGTCCGACACCGCGCAGCGCCGCGACCGTCGCAACACCGAGCTCCTTGAGATGGGAAGGCTCGCCGATTCCGGAGACCTGCAGAATCTGCGGCGAATTGATCGCCCCGGCGCAGAGGAGCACCTCGCGTTCGGCGCGAATCTTCCTGACCTGCGCGCCCTGACGATACTCCACGCCGACAGCCTTTGTGCCCTCGAACAGGATCCTCACCACGGTTGCGCCGGTCTTGACCCTAAGATTCTTCCGATGCCGGACAGGACGCAGATAGGCCCACGAAGCGCTGGCGCGGATGCCATTATCGACATTGCGCTCGAAACGTCCGAAACCTTCTTGCTGATAGCCATTGATATCCAGCGTCAGCGGATAGCCGGCTTGTTCGCCCGCCTTCTGGAACGAGTCGTAGCTGGCGAAGGCCCAGGGTCCCGCCTTGACCCGGACCGGGCCGGTTCGGCCGCGATAGAGGTCATCGCCGCTATCGCTGCTTTCGAGCTTCTTGAAATACGGCAGCACTTCCGCATACGACCAGCCTTGCGCGCCTTCGGTGACCCAGCGCTGATAATCGAGCGGGCTGCAGCGCGTGTAGCACATGCCGTTGATGCCGGACGAGCCGCCCAGGATCTTTCCGCGCGGCTGATACACCTTGCGCCCGAAAAGCTGCGCTTCGGGCTCGGTATGGTAGGAACGCGTATAGGGCCCGCCTTGAAAATTTATCCCATAGGCGGCCGGCATGTGTACGCTCCAGGCCCGCCAGTCATCCGCGGGACCGGCTTCGAGCAAGACCACGCCGGTGGCGGGATCGCCGCTCAGCCTGTTGGCCAGCACACAGCCGGCAGAACCGCCCCCGATGATGACAAAATCCGCACTTTCCATTTCAGCCACTATCGGCCCCTTGTTGGATCAGGATGAATATGACGCATATAGGTGTGAATCGCCGGAAGCGGCCTACCAGCCCAGCGCCGACAATTTCGCGGCGGATTCACGGATATCGCCGTCGGGGCTGGCTGAAATGACCTCGATGATGGGCGGCCCGAGCAGATCCAGCCGGCCGACTGGAGCGGCAAGGGCGGTGAAATCGATCACGCTGTTCTTCAACCCGATCGCGGCGTGATCATATCTGGCCCGCGTCGTGTCCGACACATGCAGGTATTTCAGGCGCGGGCTGAGTAATTCGAGCTCGGCCGCCACGTCGGCGCCGATGAAGGCGCCATTGGCGATGTCATACACCACCCCGATGCCGGGATCGCCATAACGCTCGAGAGCCGCCAGCAGCCCCTGCGCATCGGGCAGGAACGCAAAGGGCATGTTCTCGACCAGGACATTTACGCCGGCGCGTTTCGCCACCGGCAGGAGAAAGTCCAGGCCGTCAAAAAAGCGGCTGGCAAGCAGCTCCAGGGGCGCCGACAGCAGGCCATTCGCCTTGCCGGGGCCGACAATGACATTCGCGCATCCGATCTCGCCCGCCAGCTCGATGATCCCCGCGATGACGTCCAGCGAATAGCGGCGCATTTCGGGAGAAGCACCGGCAATATTGATGTCGATATTCGGCTGATTGAGCGTGGAGACGACCAGCCCGTTGTCCCCGACATATTTCCTGATCGCCTGCTTCTGGGCGGAGGTTGCCTCGCCGGGCCAGAGATGCCCGGGAAACGCCATGAGCTCGAAGCGTGAAAATCCGAGCTGATGCACGCGCTGCAGAAAGCCAAGCGCGTCGGTGTCATAGATATAAGAGTAGGAGTTGATGCCGAAATCAGCGGCTGCCGTGGTCATGCGTCATCTCGGTCATCAGGGCTTCATCTACACTTGCGACAATATCGCTTATCAAGCGACAATACGAAAATCAACCGCCGTCAATTCATCATCGCACACATATCTAACCCCGAATCCCAGCAAAACGCGCTAGTTCATCAGGAAGGTACTGTCTCTCATTCGCTATTGTAGCATAATTTTCTATATTGACAAATTTCATTTCCCGCTGAAATCTGACCGGGCTTAAAAACACAAATGACAAGGGAAGTGGGAGATGAAACGCATTTTGGGAGCTCTGAGCATTGCCGCGGTGATGGCGGCCTCAACGGTCGTCCAGGCCCAGGACATTGTTCTCCAGGCACTCTTCATGAAGCAGACCGCCTATAGCGACAAAGACGTGCGCGACATGACGACCGATTTCGAGGCTGCCCATCCGGGGATCAAGGTCAATCTCGAATTCGTGCCTTACGAAGCCCTGCACAACAAGATTGTCGCCTCCATCAGCGCCGGTTCGGGTGGATATGATGTCGCCCTCGTGGACACGATCTGGCCGGCAGAGTTCGCCACGAACCAGTTTGTCGACGACCTCACGAGCCTGGTTCCGCCGCGCGATCCCATCTTCGGCGGCGCCTGGAAGACCGGTGAATATGACGGAAAGATCTGGGCGATGCCCTGGATCCTCGACACGAAATATCTGTTCTACAACAAGGATATTCTCGCCAAGGCCGGGTTCGATCATCCCCCCGCGACACTCGACGAGCTGACCCAGCAGGCCAAGGTCATCAAGGACAAGGGTCTTGCCGACTACCCGATCGTGTGGAGCTGGGGTCAGGCGGAGGCGCTCGTCTGCGATTACGCGCTTCTCGTCCAGGCCTTCGGAGGCCAGTTCTATGACGAAAACGGCGAACCCGCCTTCACCAAAGGCGGCGCGCTCAAGGCCTTGCAGTTCATGGTGGGCTCGATCAAGGACGGCATATCCAATCCCCGTTCGACCGAGTTCCTCGAGGAAGAGGTCCGCAATACCTTCTCGAGCGGCCGGGCGGCTTTCGCGCTGAACTGGACTTATATGTGGCCGCTCGCCAACGACCCCAAGCAGAGCGAGGTGGCCGGCAAGATCGGCATCGTGCCGGCGCCCGGAACGCCCGAAGGCAGCCCGCAGGCCGCCATCAACGGCTCGATGGGTCTGAGCATCATGCGGAATTCGGACAAGAAGGATGCCGCCTGGCTATATATCAAGTATCTGACCTCGCAGGAAACGCAGGACAAATACGCCAGCATGAGCCTGCCGATCTGGAAGAGCTCCTACGCTGATCCGAAGGTGGTCAAGGGTCAGGAAGAGCTGATCAAGGCGGCCGAAACCTCTGTCGCGATCATGTATAATCGCCCGACAAAGGTTCAGTACCAGGAAATTTCCACCCTGCTCCAGCAGCAGATTCAAAGCGCGCTGCTCGGCCTCCAATCGCCGGAACAGGCGATGAAGGAGCTCGCTTCACAGACCAGCGGAATGAAGTGAGGATCGCGCCGTGCTTGCCATGGGTGCAGGTCGCCGATGGCAAGCCCCCTATGCACCCTCCCCTGCGGCTCCTTCCAGCGAAAATCGCGATGACGCGAAGCCGCCTCCTTTCAGAAATGATCCCGCCGGACAGACTGTGACGCTCATTAGACGAGAAAACCGGACAGCATGGCTGCTGCTCCTTCCCATGTTCATCATCGTGCTCGGGGTAACGGGCTACCCGCTGCTGCAATCGATCTGGTTGTCATTTCATTCGCGCCCGCTGGCGGGACACGATGTCCAGGCCGAATGGGTCGGGCTGGCCAACTTCAAGACTGTTCTCGAGAATGCGGCCTTCCGCGCGGCGGTTGCGCGCACACTCTATTTCACGATCGTATCGGTCCTCGCTGAGGCGATGATTGGCGTCATGGTCGCCCTTCTGCTCGACCAGGAATTTCGCGGGCGCGCCTTTGTTCGCGCCCTGCTGGTGCTGCCTTTGGCGATGCCCACGGTGGTGTCGGCCATGATGTGGCGACTGATCTACAATCCCGAATATGGCGCCTTCAATGCCCTGCTGCTCCAGATCGGCCTGATCGACAATTATCAGTCCTGGCTCGGCACACCCGGCCTGGCCATGAACATGGTGATCGTTGCCGAGGTGTGGAAGAACTTCTCGATCGTGGCGATCATCGTGCTTGCCGCCCTGCAGACGATTCCGCGTGAGCTGTATGAGGCCGCGACAATCGATAGCGCGGGACCGTGGGCTCGCTTCCGCAATGTCACCTGGCCTGGCATTCTGGCACCGCTCAGCGTGGCGTTGGTGCTGCGCACGATCGAAGCCTTCAAGGTCTTCGACATCTTCTACGTCATGACGCGCGGCGGCCCCGCCAACACGACCAAGACCGCCACCTTCTTCGTGTACGACGAATCCTTTGCGTTCCTGCGGGCCGGCAGCGCCGCCTCATACGCACTCGTCGTCGTTGCGATCTCGATGGTGCTGATTGCGATCTATGTCCGTCTGCTTCGGAGGCAGGACCAGCCATGAGAAGAATTTTCTGGCGCATCGCCCTCTATGCGAGCGTGTTGCTTGTCACGGCCATCATCCTGGCGCCGGTATGCTGGATGTTCATCATGAGCGTCAGCTCCATGACCGATCTGACCGCACGGCCGATGCAATGGCTTCCGGCAACGATGGATTTTTCCCGCTACCGCATGTTGTTGACGTTCGAGCCGAACTCGCCCGGCGAGATATTCCTCCTTGCGCTGCGCAATACCTTCCTCGCGGCGGCGGGAGCGTCCATTTTGTCACTGATAGTCGGTTTTCCCGCCGCCTACAGTTTCTCGCGGCTTCCTGGCCGGCGGGCTCCGCTTCTCTATCTGGTGCTCTCGACATACATGCTGCCGTCGGTGGCATTGATCCTGCCGATATATATCGCGCTGAGCGCATTCGGCCTGCTCAATACCCCGTTCAGCCTCGCGGTCGTCTACTGCTCGATCGTGCTGCCCTTCGTCGTCTGGCTGCTCACCGGCAATCTCAATACGCTGCCGCGTGAAATCGACCACGCCGCGGCGATGGATGGTGCCAATCTCTGGCAGACCATTCGCCATGTCGTGCTTCCCTTGTCGGGAGCGGCCATTGGCACGGCGGCATTGTTTGGACTTCTGCTGGCGTGGGACGAGTTCTTTTTCTCGCTCATCCTGACCAATGACCTGCGCGCCAAGACGCTGAGTGTCGCGATCGCGGATTTCGCCGCCGGCCGCGCGACCGACTACCCGCTTATCGCGACAGCGGGCCTGCTTTCGGCGCTGCCCCCGGTCTTCATCGCCTTCTTCCTGCAGCGCTCTCTCGTCAAGGGATTGGCGGCGGGCAGCGTGAAAGGCTGATCGCGCAAGCAGTTGACAGACAACAGGATTGATCAGATGTCGGGTGTGACAATCAACAATGTGAAGAAGGCCTATGGCGGATTCGAGATCCTGCATGGCATAGACGCGGAGATCCAGGACGGCGAGTTCGTCGTCCTCGTCGGGCCCTCGGGCTGCGGCAAGTCGACCCTGTTGCGCATGATTGCCGGTCTCGAGGGCGTCACGTCGGGAACGATCGCCATTGGCGACCGAGTCATCAACGAGGTCCACGCCAAGGACCGGGATATCGCCATGGTATTCCAGAACTACGCCCTCTATCCGCATATGACGGTCGAGCAGAATATGGGTTTCAGCCTGAAGCTCGCTGGCAGGAAGGCGCCGGCGATCAGGACGAGCGTCGAGCAGGTGGCCGGCTTCCTTGGCCTCTCTCCCCTGCTACGGCGTTATCCGAGACAACTTTCCGGTGGGCAGCGTCAGCGTGTCGCGATGGGCCGCGCGCTCGTCCGCAATCCAAAAGTCTTCCTGTTCGACGAGCCGCTCTCCAATCTGGACGCCAAGCTTCGCGTCCAGATGCGCAGCGAGATCAAGTCACTGCACCGTCAATTCCCGACCACCGCCGTCTATGTGACACATGATCAGGTCGAGGCGATGACGCTCGCCGACAGGATCATCGTCATGTGCGGCGGACGGATCGAACAAGTAGGTACGCCGGGTGAGCTCTACGAGCAGCCTGCCAACCTGTTCGTCGCTGGATTCATTGGCTCTCCGGCCATGAACTTTCTGCCGGGAGAACTCGCCGATGACATGAGGAGCGTTCTCCTGGGCGAGCAGAGGGTGTCGGTGAAGGCGCCGGGCCACGCCAAGCCCCGTCAACGGGTCACTGTCGGCTTCCGTCCGGAACGTATCAGGTTCTGCGACAGCGGCGGGATCCACTTCAAGGTCGCTGATGTCGAGTTCACCGGCGCGAATTCCTACGTGATAGGCCACATCGGCCGCGAGCAGATTTGCGCCAGCGTCAACGGCCGTACTCATGTAAAGGCGGGGCAATCGGCCTCGATCGCCATCGACCCGGCTTCCATCCATCTGTTTGACACGACGACCGGCAAGGCTCTCGTCTGAAGGCCTCACTCCGGCCGGTAGGCTGAGCACGCTTCACTGCGCCGGTCACCGGACGGAACGGCTCGAGCGGTCACGGATTACCGAGCGCGAGACCAGTTTGCGCGTCGAAGAAGTAGATGCGCGCCGGATCGATGGCGAGCGATACCTCGTCATTCGCCCGAAGGCGAAGCCGGCCCTCGAGTCGCGCGGATATCTTTGTCAAGCTGCTCCCGCCCAGAAGCGACGTGTAGACGTCCTTGGCCGTGAAGTCGAAATCGAAAGGAACCGCCGGCGTCCTGGCGGAGAACGAGACGGATGAATGGTCGCCCAGCATCTCCATGTCGGTGATACGGGTATTGAAGGCGACTCCGCCCGGGGGCGCCACGCCTATGTCTGCCGGCCGCACGCCGATAACGATATACCCATCTGCTCTGCCGGCAGCGTCCGCCAGTGCCTGGCTCTGCATCGCCTGCGGCAGGGCGATCACGATATCGCCCATGCTGATCTCGAGGGCGCCACCACGGCGAACCAGCCTGGCAAGCAGGATGTTCATCGGCGGACTGCCCATAAAACCGGCGACAAAAACATTATGAGGCCTTTCGAAGAGCTCGGTCGGCGTGGCGAACTGCTGGACGTTCGTGTTGCCGCTCTCGCCGATCGGGCGGAGCACCGCCACGCGGGTGCCGAGAGTGAGGGCCTCGACCTGGTCATGGGTCACATAGACGGTCGTGACCCCGAGTCTGGAATGCAAGGCGCGCATCTCCGCGCGCATCTCGACACGAAGCTTGGCGTCCAGATTGGACAGCGGCTCGTCCATCAGGAATACCTTGGGGTGCCTGACGATCGCCCTGCCGATGGCGACCCGCTGACGCTGTCCGCCCGACAAGGCCTTCGGCTTGCGCTGGAGCAGGTTTTCAAGCCCGAGCGACCTGGCGACGTCGCGGACGCGACGATGACGCTCGGCCTTGCTCAGACCTGCGACCTTCAGGGCGAAGCCGATATTCTCCTCGACGGTCATGTGCGGATAGAGCGCATAGCTTTGAAAGACCATCGCGACATTGCGCGCCCGGGCCTTTACCGCATTGGACAGCAGCCCGCCGATATAAAGCTCGCCTTCGCTGATGTCCTCGAGGCCGGCGATGATGCGCAGCAGCGTCGACTTGCCACAACCCGATGGTCCCACCAGGACGATGAACTCGCCCTCATCGATGGTCAGGTCGACCTGCCTGAGCACATCCGTGCCGGCATAATGCTTTCCCAGTCCCCTGATGTCGATCGCGCTCATTTTGATTCCTGCCTATTTCAAGCTGCCGCTGGTCATCCCTGTCATGAAATACCGCTGGCAGAACACGAACAGCATTCCGATCGGTATCATGGCGCAGGTATTGGCCGCCATGATCAGTCCCCAGTCGGCGCGCGACTGCTCGGCCTTCATCGAGGAAATTCCGACCGTGACCGTCTTGAGCCCATCGTTGGTGATCGCGACGACCGGCCACAGCAGATCCACCCATTGATACATGAATGTCGTGATCACCACGACCGCCAGTGCCGGCGCGACCAGCGGCAGCACGATGCGCCAGTAGATCGTGAAGACCGAGCATCCATCGAGCTTCGCCGCCTCCTCCAGCTCGTAGGGAATCGTCGCCATGGCCTGCCGCATGAGGAAGACGCCGAGCGGATAGGAGAGATGAGGCAAAATGAGCGCCCACGGCGTATTGATCAGTCCGATATCGCGCAGCAGGAGGAAACGCGGCACGATGGTCACCGCCGGCGGGACCATCATTGCGGCGATCAGCAGAAGGAAAATAAGTTCTTTGAACTTGAACTGCAGCCGCGCGAACGCATAACCGGCCAGCGAATCGATCCCCACTTTCAACAAGGCGGTCGTAGTCGCGACAAACATGCTGTTGCCCAGCCAGTTCAGCATGGACGTATCGGAGAACAGGCGATGGAAATTGGCGAGCGTCACATCGCTCGGCACCAGGTCCCAGGGCGAGAAACGCAGGATCGTGGACTCACGCAAGGCCGTCGAGAGCATGAAGACGAAAGGATAAAGGACCAGGACGGCAATGATCGTCACGCCGATGTAGATCGGAAGCCTGGAGACCTGACGGTTCAGCGCCGGGCGGTGACGGAGCAGCAGGGTCCGGGATGCGGAGGTCATGTCTATCGGTCCGAGGGGAGGACTTTGAGCAGCACGGCGGTGATGCTCATGACGGCGAGCAGCAGCAATGTCGAGGTGGCGGATGCGAGACCGAGCTGGTCGTATTTGAAGGCATTGCTGAAGATATACCAGGCGATCGACTCGGTGGATCCGCCTGGCCCGCCACCCGTGATCATGTAGACCGCATCGAAGAGCTGGAAGTTGAAGATGACCGCCATGATCAGGCAGAAGGTGATCGTGGGACGCAATTGCGGCAGTGTGATCGACCAGAATTGGCGGATGGGCCCGGCGCCGTCCAGTTCCGCCGCCTCATAAAGCTCCTCAGGAATGGCGACCAGTCCGGCGAGGAAGATCACCATGTAGAAGCCCACGCCTCGCCAGAGCTCGACCAGGACGATGGTCAGCGTGGCCATCAGAGGCGAAGACAGCCACTCCACCTCGCGCACGTTCACGACCGCCAGCAGCATGTTGATCAGCCCGACATTTGGAAAGATCATGAACAGCCAGAGCGTCGAAAGCGTCACCATCGGGGCGAGGCTCGGGAAGAAGATCGCCGCCTTGAAGAAGTTCTTCCCGCGAATGAACTTGTCGTTCAGCAGCACCGCCATCGCCAGCGACACCGCGAGAACCGACGGAACGATGATGACGAAGTACAGGAGGGTGAATTTTATGGTTTGATAGAACTCTCTGTCCGACCAAAGCGTCAGGTAGTTGTCGAATCCCGAATAGCTGAATCCTGACAGGATACCGCCTTCGTAGAAGGACAGCACAATGGTCGTGATCAGCGGGCCGGCCTGGAAGACGACGAAGAAGAGGAGCGCCGGAGCCAGGAATAGATAGGCGACGGCATTGCTGAGGAGCGCCTCCCGCAATCCAAGATGCGCTTTTCCGGACCGACGAGCGGCTGAGAGGACATTCATTGATGGCAAGCCAGATGAAATTGTCAAAGCCGGGCCGGCGCACGGATCGCACCGGCCCCGCCGGGATCAGCGGAGAACCCGCTCCAGAGAGGCCTGGGCGTTTTTCGCGGCCTCTTCGGGTGCAATTATCCCAGACAATGCGGCCTCGACCTCCTTGAACCACAGATCCACGATCTGATTGGACTTGGGCACGATCGGTATATTGCGGTTCTGCGCCATGTTATCGAGAAAGGCCTTACCGTCGGGATCGCTCTGGTAGAGATTGGTGTCCACGCGTGCGGGGAATAATCCGACCGCTGCGATATACTGCTCAACCACCTGCTTCGACGTTATGAACTTGACGAATTCCCAGGCCTCTTCCTTGTAAGCGCATTCATTGGCGATGGCGAAATATCCCCAGTCCTGGAAGTTGTGCTGCCCGCCGGGGCCCGTCGGCGACTTGACGATGCCGTATTTCAGATCCGGCGCTTCCGCTTTGAGCTTGCCGAGCACCTCTGCTGCCATGTTCTGCACGGCAATGCTGCCACGCACGAACAGATCCTGTCCCTCTTGAGCGGAATAGTTGCCGATCGGAGCGATCAGCTTCTCGTCGAACAGCGCCTTCAGCCACTTCATCGTGTGGACCGAGGCATCGTCGTCCACGCGAGGTTTTCCGCTCTTGTCCAGGATGTCTCCACCCATCGACCACAGGAACGGCAGATAGCTTTGATAGCCGAGCTTGGCCGCCGCGACCGGAATATTGCCCGGGGTCTCGACGCCGCTCGCCTTCAGCTTGCGAAGCGTCTCGACCAGGTCGTCCATCGTCCAGTCATCGGTGGGATATTTGACACCAGCCTTGTCGAACATGTCCTTGTTGTAGAGCCACATGCGCGGACTGGTCGCGAACGGGACACCGACCTGCATCTCGCCGAAATGGGCGACGGTCCAGAGTGGGCCATATCCGCCCTTCACCTGATCGGACCAACCGGCGGCATCGATATCCACGAATTTTTTGTTGTAGATGAAGGCCGGAGAGAACGCGTCGACCATGTAGCTGACACAGGGCGCGTTGCCGCTGGCAAAGGCCGCCGTATAGGCCTCGTTCCAAGTGTTCCAGGGGGTGATCACATGATCGATCTTCACGCCGGGATGTGCTTTTTCGAATTCGGCAATGTACGGAGACCAAAGGGCAGCCTCGTCCGCGCTGTGCGGGGCCTTCCAGAACCCGATTGTTTTTGTCTCCTCGGATGAGGCCGAGCTCACCAAAAACAACGAGCCGACAGCTCCCAGGAGCCCGACAATCGTCCTGTACTTCATGCGATCCACCCTTTTCTTGCAAGACATCGCCTGGCGAGATCACCAGGCGGCATCCGTTATTTTGCTACAATGTACAATAACATTTACAATCATGAAAAGGATGCTTGTCAACTTTTTTATATCAACGTATGACATTCTACAATGTAGAAATACTGGTTGGCTTCCGGGGGAGGCGCGCAATCGGTCAGTCGAAGCAGGCGCGCATAAGGATTTTTGGAGCAACTTACTTGGCACGCATTCTCGCAATACATGCACATCCTGACGATATCGAGTTCCTCGCCGCAGGTACTTTGGCGCTTTTGGCCGACACGGGAAATCACGACATCGTCTTCTCTACGCTGACCAGCGGCGACAAGGGATCGCACGACCTGTCGGCGCCGGAGATATCGGCGCTGCGCCGGAAGGAAGCCGCTTCCGCGGCGGCGGTCATCGGCGCGCAGTATCTGCCCGGAGATTTCCTGGACCAGGAAATCTTCTCGGATAACGCGTCTCGGCACGCCGTGGTGGAGCTGCTGCGAAAGACACGTCCCGACATTGTTCTCACGGCATCGCCCGTGGACTACTCCCCGGATCACGAAGCGACGAGCTTGCTCGTGCGCGACGCCTGCTTTGCGGCAGGTTCACCCAATTACCAGACAGACTCGCCTTCTATCGACGGAATCCCCGAGCTCTACCTGATGGATCCGCTGGGTGGCATCGACCGCAGCGGCGACCTGATCGATCCGGATTTCATTGTCGATATCACCGGCAAGATCGCGGTCAAACGCGCGATGCTCGAGCATCACCAGTCACAGCGTACCTGGCTGAAGGCCCACCATCATATGGATGATTATGTGAATCAGATGGAGATATGGTCGGCCGAGCGGGGCAAGCGCATAGGGGTTGCGTTTGGTGAGGGGTTCCGGCGCTATCGCGGCCATCCGTTTCCCCAGAATTATCAGCTCGAAAGCTTCCTTCAGGATCGCCTGGTCAAACGCGCTAGCGGACGGTTGCGCCAGATCTCTCAGCGCATTCTCTGGAAAGCTGAAATAGACGGCCGGCCGCACCACGCCGCCCAGCGCCTCATAAAGCTTGCGCGCCCCTTCATTGGCGACATCGGTGGCGAGATCGATGCGGCTGATGCCCTGCTCCAGCGCGACGCCGGCAATGAAACGCAGCATCGCGCGGCCCAGCCCCTGGCCGCGTCGCTCGGCGCGCACGAACAGGTCCTTGACGAAGATCAGCCCCTTCAGGTCGCGGCCCGGGCGCAGCAGCGCGAAGCAGCCGAGCCCCGCCGGCTCGTCGCCCGCGAAACAGAGGACGAAACGCGTGCCCTCCTGCGTCCGGATCGTCGCCTCGGCCATGGCGGCATAGGCTCCCGGCGCGGGCAGGACCTCGCCGGGCCGGTAATACGCATCCATCAGCCGTAGAAGCCCGGCGACGGTTTCACTGTCGGCAAGGGTCGCGAGACGGAGGATAGCCCGCCTCAGCTCATCGCCTGGCGCGGCGCAAAGCCGGTCGGCGCGCCGCGTGAGGCGGGACGATGGTCGAGTTCCTTCTCGGCCAGGAGCTCGAGCTTGCGCAGCTCCGCTTCCTCTTCCTGGAGGAGGCCTTGCGCGCTCGACTGCTGGTCTTTCAGGTCGCCGACGGTCTTGAGGATATTGTCGCGCCGTCCGCGCGTCGACTTGGCGGCCATCGAATAGTTGAAATGGGCGGGATCGTTGACGCCGGTGCGCTGTTCCTCGATCTTCATCTGCGCGTCGAGATCGTCATATTTGCGCATCAGATCCGCGATCATCGCTTCGATATCAGCGACCTGCCGGCGTTTTTCTTCTGTGCGGAAGCGGTGCAGCCTGAGAAGCGTCTCACGGGACGAACGCATGTAACCCTCTTATACTCAACACACGGGTGCCCGGTAGCGCGAGTGCCCCCCGCCCTCCCTAGGCATAGGAATACGAATCAACTAACTTGGAGATTCGAACCTCTGGAGCCCATACTGGGCCCGTAACCTTAAGACCGGGTAAATCCGGGCTTCCGGCACCGGGGGGAACAGTGATCTTGAGTCAGGTTTATTAGATTTTGTTAACCTTTCCGGGCGTATGTTAACGATCAACGTTAACTGAACGTTTCACGGCGAGGTTTCTTAGGATTCGCGGGCCGTGAGGCGTCGCAGTCCGGGGCGGATGAAGGGGATACGCATGAGAGTTCTGCTGATCGAGGACGATACAGCGACGGCCCAGAGCATCGAGCTGATGCTCAAGTCGGAAGGGTTCAATGTCTACACCACCGATCTCGGTGAAGAGGGCGTCGATCTCGGCAAGCTCTATGATTATGACATCATTCTTCTCGACCTGAACCTGCCCGACATGTCGGGCTATGAAGTCCTGAAGACGCTCCGGGTCAGCAAGGTGAACACGCCGATCCTGATCCTGTCCGGCCTGGCCGGTATCGAAGACAAGGTGCGGGGCCTCGGCTTCGGCGCCGACGATTACATGACCAAGCCCTTCCACAAGGACGAGCTCGTCGCTCGCATTCATGCCGTGGTGCGCCGTTCCAAGGGCCATGCCCAGTCGGTCATCACCACCGGCGACCTCCTCGTCAATCTCGACACCAAGACCGTCGAAGTCGGCGGCCAGCGCGTACATCTGACCGGCAAGGAATACCAGATGCTGGAGCTGCTCTCGCTGCGCAAGGGCACCACCCTCACCAAGGAGATGTTCCTCAATCATCTCTATGGCGGCATGGACGAGCCCGAGCTCAAGATCATCGACGTGTTCATCTGCAAATTGCGCAAGAAGCTCGCGACCGCCGCGGGCGGCAAGAATTTCATCGAGACGGTGTGGGGCCGCGGCTATGTGCTGCGCGAGGGTGCGCCGCAGGAAGACGATATGCGCGAAAGCGCCTGACGGTTCGGGCGCAGAAGGGGTTGGGAAATCCCGGTGCCGCAAGGCGCCGGGATTTTCTTTTGGTCCGGCGCCGACTTTCGAGCGAGGCCCTCAGCTGCCGGCCGGGATCAACTGCGCCAACAACCGCGCGAGTTCGGTTTGCCGGCGGCATCCCGTCTTGCCGAGCACGTTTTTCACCTGATTGCGCACGGTCGCGATGCTCTTGCCGTCAGCGCGCGCGATCTGCTCGATCGTCTGACCCGCCGCAATCCGCGCCGTGACCACCGCCTCGGTCGGCGTCAGGTCGAACAATACCTGCAACAGCGCGGTCGCCCGCGTCGGCTCATTGGACGCCTTCGTCAAGACGAGAATAGCCGCCGCCCGGCCGAACAGGTCATGGGCGGCGCGGCGGATCGGCACGACATGCAGAACGCCGGGCAGCCTCCCCTCGCCGGCCGCGATTGGCAGGGACCGGACGCCGCGTTCCGTGGCGATGAAGGCGAGCGCCTCTTGAAGCAGCCCGTCCGCGCGCCGGTCCAATAAGGCGATGCGGTCGCCGCCGCGGCTCGTCCACACATCCGCTTCGGCGTCGAACTCGGCATTGGCGACGAGCACCACGCCCGTCTCGGTGACCGCACAGGCCGCGAGCCCGAGGGCCGAAATCGTCTCGACCGCCGTCCTGGCACGCTCGAACAACAAGCGCATCGATATCAGGGACGAGCGGGCAATATGGGCGCGCAGCCCGTCGAGCCGCGTGATAGCCTGCTCGTCGAAGGTTCCGAGTGCTGCCCGGCGCTCGATATTCAGGACAACCGCCTCCCCGCCCGGATAGTGAATGGCGGTAGCGGCGCCGCTTCCATAACCGCGCGGGATAAGGATTTCCGTATAGAGCGGTTCACGCTCGATCTCGCTTGCGCTGAATACATGCGCATCGGTCACGAACCCCGAATGTCTGGCTGCAAGCAATCGCTGCGTCCGCGGATTTGACGCGCCCGGAAATCGCTTGAAGATGAGCTGCCAGGTTTCGGCGAAGTCGGCGGAGGTCGCGACCATCCGCACCGTGTTCATCTGCACCGTCGACAGGAGCGCCGCCTCGCCCGCGACGGAATCGGCAATCTGCGCGATGACTCTCGTCCAAAGCTCCGGCAGCACCGAGGCTTCATAGATGCGGTCTACGAGATCATCCGCCTCGGCGCCAACGATGGACGCAGGCCCCGGCAAGAGGGCCTCACGCGCCGACGGCCACCGGGTTGGTGGCTTCGGCGATGGCACTCACCACCACATCGGCACCGTCCAAGGCCAGCGACAGCGGCATGCCCGCCGCTTCGGCGAGCCGCTTGGTGTAATAAGGCTGGATCAGCCGCGCATCGATCTCCTCGAGCGGGGCGGCCCCTTTCAGAACCTGGTCGGTCTTCTCGAAAATCTTGGCGCCCTCACCGGTGGCCCGGATGGTGAAGCCGCCTTCGATCGCTTCCGCCTTGACCACGCCGCCGCGCGGAATGGAGCCCATGGCGATCAGCATCATGTTGAGCAGGAGCTTGACCTGCTGCTTGGGCCGGTTCTCGCGCGGCACCTGCCAGTCGAGCTTGATCTTCTCCTCGCCGACAAAAGCCTTGGCGACATCGCCCGCCTCGCCCATGTCGATGATGGCGCCGGCCGAGCCCGCGGCACCGAAGGCGATACGGCAGAATTTGAGCTTGGCCGAGGCCTGCTTCGCCGATTTGCGCACCAGGTCCATCGCCATGACGCGCATCGCCTCGTCGTCCTCGACCTCGAGCAGCTCGAGACCATTGGTGATGGCGCCGACCGGCGAGATGACGTCGTGGCAGACTCGGCTGCACAGGAGGGCGGCAAGGTCGAGATCGCTCAAGAGGCTCTGCTGCATCGGCGGCACATATCCTGGAGGTAAGGGTGATTCGTGTGACCGTTTTACCAGATCGAGGTGAATAATTCCGCATTGACCGATGCGCGGGCTTCAGGGCATAGCGGCCCCCATCATGACTGCTCAAGCCTCCCTCTCGTCCCGCCTCCTGGCCCTTGCCGACCTCGCTCTGGCTGCCGGCCGGGAAATCATGACCATCTATGCGAGGCCCGTGGTCGCCCGCGAAAAGGCCGACCTGACGCCGGTGACCGAGGCGGACGAGGCGGCCGAGAAGATCATCCTCGCCGGCCTCAAGGCCCAGGATGGTGGAACTCCGGTCATTTCCGAGGAGGCCGCGGCGGCAGGCTTCATCCCCAAGACCGGCCAGCGCTTCTATCTCGTCGACCCGCTCGACGGCACCAAGGAGTTCCTCAGCCGCAACGGCGAGTTCACCGTCAATATCGCACTCGTCGACACCGGCATCCCGGTCGCCGGCATCGTCTATGCGCCTGCCATCGGGCGCATCTTCTGCGGCGAACAGGGCCTGGGCGCCTTCGAGGCCAAGATGGAAGGTGAGCAGGATCTTTCGCTGTGCGCCTGGCGGCCGCTCAAGGCACGTAAAGCCGCGCCCGAAGGCCCCGTCGTCGTCGCCAGCCGCTCGCACCGCGACGAGCGCACCGAGGCCTATCTCAAGGGCCTGAAGGTGAAGAAGATCGTGTCCGCCGGCTCCTCGCTCAAATTCTGCCTCCTCGCCGCCGGCGAAGCCGATCTCTATCCGCGCTTCGGCCGCACCATGGAATGGGACACGGCGGCGGGCCACGCCGTGCTTGCCGCCGCCGGCGGCCATGTCGAGGTCGAGACCGGTGACCCCCTACGTTACGGCAAGGCCGAACGCGGCTACGACAACCCGGCCTTCATCGCCCGGGGCGCCTGAACACCTCCATTTTAGCGCCCTGTTAACCAAAAGAACGCCACTTTGTCGGGCTGAAATCCGCGACTCAAAGCTGCCACAAGCAGCGCTTAGAGTAAGGTTTCATAACAGGTGGGATTCAAGCAGGTCGAATGGCCAGGACACCGCGTCGCGGGAGTGCCGGTTGGGTGACGTGCTGAAGGAGTTGTGCATGAGCAAGATTATCAACCGTCGCCAAGCCCTGGCGCTTCTGGGTATGGGCCTCACCGCCGGTGTCGTGGGCTTCGGGCCCGCCGAAGCGGCCACCAAGCGCAAGCAGCAGACCTATTCGTCCGGCGAGATCGTCGATGCCGGTCAGAAATTCTTCGGCAAGACGACGCGGGGCGTGGCTGAAGCGGTGGAATATGTATTTTCCAGCCAGGGTGAGCCCACCGCCTATATCGTCGGCGAGGAAGGCTCCGGCGCCCTGGTCGGCGGCCTGCGTTATGGCGAAGGCGTGATCTATTATAAGAACGGCACTCGTCAGAAGGTCTATTGGCAGGGCCCCTCGATCGGCTTCGATTTCGGCGGCAACGGCTCGCGGGCACTGGTGCTGGTCTATAATTCCTCGGCCCCGCGCGACCTCTATGACGAGCGCTTCGGCGGCGTCGAAGGCTCGGCCTATCTGGTTGGTGGTCTGGGCGTGAATTTCCAGAAGAACCGGGATATAATACTGGCTCCCATCCGGACGGGCGTGGGCGCCCGGCTCGGGGCCAATGTCGGTTATCTCAAATATACGAGAAAGCCGACCTGGAACCCGTTCTGAGCCGGTTCTGGAGCGATTTAGCCGTCGCTCCGCCACATTTGCCACGCTATGGTGGGTCGGAAGGCTTCGCTTCGGCGAGCTTTGAGGCGGCGTGGCGTAGAGGAATTCATGTCTCAGCTTGAGACGTTATTGTGGTTCGGCCTGGGCTTCGCGGTGGCGAGCCTGATCGCCCTTTTCCTGGGTCGCGCCGCCTGGCGCTCGGGCGTCAGACTCGGCGCCCGCCGCATGGCACGCAAGGTGCCGGGCACCGTCTCCGAGCTGCAAACCGAGCGCGACAGCATGCGCGCCGAAAACGCCATGATGGCGCGCAAGCTCGAAGTGCGCCTGGGCGAGCTGAAGGCGAAGCTCGCCGAACAGACCGCAGAGGTCTCGCGCCACCGCAACCGCATCGAGATCCTGGCCGCCGATCTGAGCCTGCGCGAAAAGGTCGGCTCCGGCCACATGGCCGAGATCACCCGCCTGCAGCAGCATATCGCCGAACTCGAGGCCGATCTCGCCCAGCGCGCCGAATCCAATCAGTTGCTGGCCGCCAAGGCGCAGGCCAAGGACAATGAGCTCACCGAGCGCGGTGATGAGATCGCCGGCCTCAAGAGCAAGATCTGGAAGCTGCAGACCAAGAGCCAGCCGATCGAGGAGAGGCTGGCCGAGGCCGCCGAGCAGAGCGACAAGCTCGCCGCCGAGATCCGTGCCCTCGACAAGGCCTGGCCGGAAAAACTTACCGAGCTTGGCTTCGAAGACCGCGCCGGCGAGCCGGAAGCCCCGGTGGAAGTGGAAGCGCCGGCAGAACCGGCGGCAAAACCGGTAAACGGCTCCGGCAAGTCCAAATCGGCCAAGAAATCGGCAAGCCAAAGCCAGTCGGCCCAGCGTTTCCCCGGCAATGTCGTCTCCCTCGCCCAGCGCATCAAGGCGCTGCAGAAGACCATCACGCGCTGAGGGTCTTTTCCCAATAGGGAAAAAAGCGAAAAATTGAACGAGTTCCGCTAGCCGACCTTAATCGGTGCGTGCGACGGTAAGTTATGCAAGCCGGCGTCCACTACCAGAGCGATCTATTGACCGGGCTCGATCCCGCCGCCCTCCTCACCAATATCATGGAGAACGCGGCGATCGGCTTCGTCATCATGACCTTCGACGGCCGCATCCTGAGCGCCAACCGCGCCTTCACGACGATGATCGGCTTCAGCGAGGCCGAGATTCTGGAGGGTGGCCTCGACATTCACACCCATCCTGACGATTACCCCGTCACCATCGACAGCTTTCACCAGTTTCTCGCCAGCGGCGAGACCCACGGCTATCAGCTCGAGCGCCGCTATATCCGCAAGGACGGCAGCATTCTTCACGCTTTGGGCGCCGTGTCGGTGCACCGCGCCGCCGGCCAGCCCGATATCGCCATCCTCCAGCTCACCGACATCACCGCCCAGAAGCAGGCCGAGGCGCGCAATTCGGCGCTCCACCAGCGCCTGAAGCTCGCCATGGAGGCCAGCGGCGCCGGTGTCTGGGACGTGGATTTCGCCGACGGCGACTATCATTGGGATGCGCGCATGCACGCGATCTATGGCGTCGCGGCCGGCGCCTTCAGCGGACATCTCGACGACTGGATGGATATGATCCATTCCGCCGACGTTGCGAAAGTGCACGAGGACTGGCGCTATGCCAAGGAGAGTTCCAGTCATTTCAGTGCCGAATACCGCATCATCCGGCACTCGGGTGAGGTTCGCCACATCAAGGCGCTGGCGCAGTTCGTTCGCGACGACAAGGGTGCGCTGCTGCGCGCCGTCGGCACCAATTGGGATGTGTCGGATTACAAACATCTCAACCAGGAAATTCTCGAGGAAAAGGAACGCCTCAGGATCACGCTCGCCTCGATCGGTGAGGCGGTGATCTGCACCGATGCGCTCGCCAATGTCACGTTCATGAACGCCGCCGCGGTGGCCATGACCGGCATCGCCGCCGCCGAGATGGCGATCGGCCAGCCGCTGGTCGAGGTGCTGCGCCTCATCGACGAGGCGACCGGCGATCCCGCCCCCAATCCGGTCGGCCAATGCTTCGCGCATGAAGCCTCGCATTACCGCGCCAGCGGCATTTTCATGCTGAGCCACGCGGGTGGCGTCTATGACATCCAGCTTTCGGCCGCCGCGGTGCGCCGCTCCGACGGCGAGATGATCGGCTGCGTCGTGGTCTTCCAGGATGTGACCGTGCATCGCGCCGCCCAGAAGAAGATCACCCACAATGCCCAGCATGACGGCCTGACCGGCCTGCCCAACCGCGCCACCTTCCAGGCCAAGCTCGCTCAGACGATCGAGGAGACGGTCCCGGGCTCAGGGCCCCATGCTTTGTGTTATATCGACCTCGACCGCTTCAAGACCGTCAACGATACCGGCGGCCATGCCGCGGGCGACGCGCTGCTGAAGGAAATCGCCAAGATCATCGCCCTGAGCTGCAGCAAGAAGGATGTGCCCGCCCGGCTGGGTGGCGACGAATTCGGGCTCATCTTGCGCAATGTCGGCGCCGCCGAGGCCCGCGCCGTCGCCACACGTATCGTCGATGCCGTCTGCGCCATGGAATTCCGCTGGGAATCCATGATTTTTCGGGTCGGCGCCAGCGTCGGGATCACCGAAATCGCCAACGACTCCTCCGACAGCGCCGTCGTGCTCCACCGCGCCGACCTCGCCTGTTATTCGGCCAAGAGCTCCGGGCGCCGCTGCGTCCATGTCTATGGCATAGACGACCGCGACGGCGAGGCGGAAAGCCCCTGGGACGACGGAAAAAATCTGAACTTCGGATGAAACTTTCTGGAGCTGGGCGCGTTTTATCTGCACTGGCCTACCCGAGGCCAGGTCCCCTGCCCATTCCCCCTGGGCATCCCCTGTCGATGGCCCGCAGCGAGTCCCTCCGCTGCGGGCCTTATATTTAAAATTGAAATTCACATTAACCACCATTATTAAGCTTGGTCGAAGATAGTGGCTTGATGGTCCAGTCCTCCCCATTTGCGCCGCCTCCGGGTGCCGGCAATGACGAGCAGCTGCTGCGCAGTCTTTTCGACAACACCCTGATCGGCATCGTTATTCTGTCGCTCGACGGCCGTATCACCTATGCCAATGCCGCCTATGCCGGCCTCGTCGGCCGCAGTGTCGAAGAATTGCGCGCCTTGCGCCTCGAGGACTTCATTACCTCCGACGATGCCGCACAAATCCGCCGGAACTTCAAGGAGATCGAGGAAGGCAAACGCGACGGCTACACATTCGAGCGCCGTTATGTCCACAAGGACGGGCGCATCGTCTATGTCCAGGGCGCCGCGTCGGTCCTGCGCAACAAGGGCAAGCCGCCGCTCGTCGTCTCGCAGCTCGTCGACATCACCGCGCGTAAGGAGGCCGAACGCAAGCTCGCCAACAGCGAGCAGCGCTGGTCCTTCGCGCTCGAAAGCGCCCATCAGGGCGTGTGGGACTATGACGTCAGCTCGAACGTGACTTATTTTTCGCCTACCTGGAAAGCCATGCTGGGCTATGGC
The DNA here is from genome assembly GCF_016595235.1 of Taklimakanibacter albus. Lineage (GTDB taxonomy): Bacteria > Pseudomonadota > Alphaproteobacteria > Rhizobiales > Aestuariivirgaceae > Taklimakanibacter > Taklimakanibacter albus. The sequence continues at coordinate 699,094 of NZ_JAENHL010000007.1, forward strand.
GAGGCGGAGATCGCCAATACCCGCCAGTCCTGGGAGGACCTGCTCCATCCCGACGATCGCGCCCGGATGGTCGAGACCATGCGCCGCAACACGGAAGGCGAGTTCGACGGCATCGAATGCGAATTCCGCATGCGCCACAAGGCCGGGCACTGGGTCTGGATCCTGAGCCGCGGCCGCACCGTCGCCTGGACTGCCGACGGCCGGGCGCAGCGCATCATCGGCACCCATACCGACATCACCTCGATCAAGAACTACGAGACGCAGATATCGCGCCTGCATGAACGGCTCGACCTCGCCATCAGCGCCGGACAGATCGGCGTGTGGGACTATGACCTGGTCGGCGAGACGCCGCATTGGGACGACCGCCTGCACAAGATCTACGGCACCGATGCGAGCCTCGTTCGCAACCTCGATTCCTGGAGCTCCATCCTCCATCCCGACGATCGCATGCGCGTCCTGACCTCTTGGGAGGACGCGCAGCTGAATCACAATCATTACGAGGACGAGTTCCGCATCATCCGTCCCGATGGCGAGCAGCGCTTCATCCACAGCATCGCCCGTATCTTCAGGGACGATCACGGCCGGGCGACGCGCGCGGTGGGCGCCAACTGGGACATCACCGACCAGAAGCGGCTGACCGAGAAGGCCTATGAGGAAACCGAGCGCCTCGGCATCACGCTCACCTCGATCGCCGACGCGGTGATCTGCACCGACGCCGAGACCCTGATCACGTTCATGAATCCGGTCGCCGAGAAGCTGACCGGCTGGTCGTCGACCGAGGTCTCAGGCATGCCGCTCGCCACCATCTTCAATATCGTCGACGAGGCGACCGGCGACCGTGCCGCCGATCCCGTCGCCGAATGCCTCAAGGGGAATGCCTCTCATCAGCGCGACGGCGGCGTGTTCCTGGTGAACCGCGAGGGCGGCGTCAGCGATATCCAGATGTCGGCGGCACCGGTACGCAGCCCGGCCAAGGGCTCGATCGGCGCGGTGCTGGTCTTCCGCGACGTGACCGAGGCGCATGCGCGCCAGAAGAAAATCGCCCATTCGGCCCTGCATGACGCGCTGACCGGCCTGCCCAACCGCACGGCCTTCATCGCCAGGGTGAATGACGCGATCACCCAGGTGCGCCAGGAGCACCGTACCCATGCGTTGTGCTTCATCGATCTCGATTATTTCAAGCAGGTCAATGACCGGGCCGGCCATGCCGCGGGCGACGCGCTCCTGAAAGAGACCGCCAAGATCATCGCGCTCAATTGCAGCAAGAAGGATGTCCCCGCCCGGCTCGGCGGCGATGAATTCGCGCTTCTCATCCGCGACTGCGAATTGCCCGAGGCGCAGGCCACGGCGGAGCGGATCATCGCCGCGATCTCACGCATGGAGTTCCGCTGGGAGCTGGATCTTTTCCGCATCGGCGCCAGCATCGGCGCGACCATCATTTCCGACACGGCGCCCGAGCTCAGCGAGATCCTGCATCAGGCCGACAAGGCCTGCTACGCGGCCAAGGAACAAGGCCGCAACCGCGTCTGCGTATATGGCCTGCTGCAGCAGCCCCAGGTCGATCCGCTCGCCGACCAGGACGCCCGGCTGCCGAGCTGGCTGCAGCTCCACTGATCGTCAGTTTACTCGGGCTTGTCGGGTTTTTCCGGCGCCGGCTGTCTCGGCTTGCCGGGATGGTCATTGCGGCCGACGGCAACCGGATCGCTCGCCGGAAAGGTCTCGCTCAAGGCCTCATCGAGCTTCTCGTCGATATCCGCTTTGGATTTTCGTTCACGCGACATGAAACATAATATCGGTGAAGCCCGGCCCAATAACAAGAAGGCGCGGTACACCGAAGTGCCCACGCCTCCCTGTTCAAAGCTGCCCACAGCATCTGATCACCACGAGGATGACCCGTGCCATAAGTCTACTTTGAAGCGACCAGGCTGCTCCGATTTTGCAACCCAAGCTGCCGGCCGGCGAACAGCTGAACCTTGCGGCCCAATTGCCCGGCCATCAAACGGATAAGCCGCCGTTTATGACACTCATCGGCCTCATGTCGCGGTCCGGTCTCTAACTGTTGCCAGCGAGCCCGGCCATGAGACGGCGCCTATATCTTGGATGGACCCGGCTGCGATCTGGATCACAATATCGGCGTCGTGTGAGGGAGAGTGTCACGCCGATTGCCTTTGAAGTCGATATGCCGATTTTCTCCGTCCACAGATTGAACGCCACCTGTGGATAACTTTTCCCCGAGAAGCGAAGCCATAGACTTTATCTGCTTACGGGAAAATCTCGTATGGTTTCAAAAATAAAACACGTCAAAATTAAAGAAATACAACGGGCTATCCCAAATTTCAGGCCACCCCCAAAAAGCCAAGGGCCGGGATTTGCATCCCGGCCCTCGACCCAACTGAATTTTTCCAGATAGCTCAGACCATCTTCAGATGGCCGGCGCTCGTCTTGCCACGCTCGGTGACGAGCTCGTAGCTGATCTTCTGCGCTTCGTTGAGGGTCGACAGACCAGCGCGCTCAACGGCGCTGATATGAACGAACACGTCCTTCGAGCCGTCATCCGGCTGGATGAAGCCGAAGCCCTTCTGGGGGTTGAACCACTTAACTTTGCCTGTCGGCATAGGAAGTACCTTTCGAGTTGTGACCAAACCGGTGGACCGTCTCTTGTCCCCGTATTCGAACCCGCAATGTCTTGAGAAGAGCCCGAAAGGGCAAACGCCAAGCAAGGCCATAGATCGAACCCGGTCTAGATGAGGTTTTGGGCATGATTTGTCAATGTGCCTCACCTCGCCGCAACCTATGCGAGAACCTCCGCAGCCGCCCCTTGTCGCCCCCTATCTCTTTGGGGATAAAGCAAATTTTAGCGATTTTTTTGATCTTGGTTTAACCAAGCGGCCTTTACAGCCGACCCTATGGCAGCAAAACCGATTCCCGAAAACCCGAAGCCGGATGACCAAAATGACGATCCCAAGGTCGAAAACCGGCTCCTCAAGAGCCATTTCGTCCGCGCCCTCGGGCAGCTGGAGCGCCTGCACCGCTGCCTGCTCGAGCTCATAAAACTGGAGCTCGAGCGCCAGATCCAGGACGCCGAGGTGACGAGCGCCCAGGCCGTCTTTCTCTACAATATCGGCGACGGCAAGCTGTCGGCCACCGAGCTCAGGGTCCGGGGATATTATACCGGCTCGAATCTGAGCTACACGATCGCCAAGCTCGTCGAGGGCGGCTACCTCCATTATGAGCGCGCGCCCCAGGATAAACGTGTCGTTCGCCTGAGCCTCACGGAAAAGGGCCAGGCAATCAGGGCGATGGTCGCCGCCATCTATGAAGGCCATGTTCCGGTGCTCGAGGAGAAAGGCGTCACCGCCGAGGATCTCGAACGCCTCGTCTCGGCGTTGAAGCGGCTCGAGCATTATTGGGCCGAGCATATCCGTTACGGATTCTAGGCAATGAAAAACCCGCCGGGTTAACGGCGGGTCCCATCTCTGCTTTGCCGATCAGCCGCGCCAGACGGCGCCGGTACGCGAATTCACATAGACGAGGAACGCGCGGCCATTGCGGGTGGCGCGGAAGGTATAGGTCTGGCCGCTGCAATTGCGCGCCTGGACATTGCGGTAGCCGCGGTCACGCACCAGATCACGCGCCCGGTTGCAGCTCATGCCCCTGTTGTTCGGACGACCCGGCCGGTACCAGCCGTGGCCTTTGCGATACACATAGTCAGGACCGACCTGATAGCCATAGTGAGGAATGCCCAGATAGATATTGACGCTCGTCTTGGCTTCGGCGCTGCCCGTCCCAACAAGACCGATGCCAAGCGCCATCGGAGCCGCCACGGCCAGAGTCATCAAAAGTTTCTTCATATTTTTCTCCGCACTGCAGGCGCCGTTCATTTTCCGAAAGGCGCATTTCACCCACTCTCATGAACAAGGACGAGCGGGGAGGCGGATTCCGTCGCTTACCGATCCTTCATGTTTACTGACGTTGGGGCATCTGCTCGCTGTTCAAAATACGACCTTGCGGTTCCCTTCCGCTTCTCGCAGCGTTTGGCTTCCGCTTCCCAGCGGCGCGCCATGTCGCGGAAGCTCTCGCGCAATTCAGCCGACTCGACCGTGTCGGCGAAAGCTCTTGCCGAAGCGGCCGCGGCGCGGAGATCTGTAGCCATCTGGTCCATGTCGAAACAAAGCGCGAGGGCGGCAATCGTTCCGGCAATGCCGATATGCGGTTACTAAAATCTTACATAGTCGGCGGGAACCGAATGGAACTAAGATGAGGATAGGAATCTCTACGGATTTTCTGACGAGAGGGTGTCTGGGTGTCCAATATCTATGAGCAAGGCCTTGCGCCCAATCCGGCGAACTACCAGCCCTTGTCACCGATTTCGTTCCTTAGGCGCGCGGCGCTGACCTTCCCCGACAAGATCGCGGTGATCGACGAGACGCGGAGCTACAGCTATCGCAAGCTCGACGAGCGCGCCCGCCGCCTCGCTTCGGCGCTCATCGGACGGAACATCGGCACCGGTCACACCGTTGCCATCATGGCGGCCAATAGCGCGGCGATGATCGAGGCGCATTTCGGCGTGCCCATGGCGGGCGCCGTCCTCAATTGTCTCAATATCCGCCTCGACGCTGCGACCATCGGCATCTGCCTCGCCCATGGAGAGGCCAAGCTCGTGCTGGTCGATCCGCAGTTCCTTGATGTGGTCGAGACGGCGCTCCAGCACTCAGGCCACGAAGTTCCCGTGATTGTCATCGGCGAGGATTACGAGGCTTTGCTCGCCGAAGGCGACCCGGCCCAGGACCTTCCGCCGCTCGTCAATGAATGGGCGCCGATCAGCCTCGGCTACACGTCGGGCACCACCGGCGACCCCAAGGGTGTCGTCTGCCATCATCGCGGCGCCTATCTCAATGCGCTCGGCAATGCCCTCGAAGCACGCCTTTCATCGACCAGCGTCTATCTGTGGACCTTGCCGATGTTCCACTGCAACGGCTGGTGCTACATCTGGGCGGTGACGGCGGTCGGCGGCACGCATGTCTGCCTGCGCCAGGTGGAGACCGCCGCCATCTTCAGGAAGATCAAGGATCACGGGGTCACGCATTTCTGCGGCGCGCCGGTGGTGCTCAACATGATCGCCCGCGCCGAGCGGCCTGATGACTGGCGCCTCGACCACCCGGTCGATGTGCTGACCGGCGGCGCGGCACCACCCAGCGCCATCATCGCCGCAATGGAGGAAGCGGGCTTCCGGGTGACGCATCTCTATGGCCTGACCGAGAGTTTCGGTCCCGCCCTCGTCTGTGCCTGGCACGAGGAGTGGAATGAACTGCCGCTCGCCGAGCGCGCCAGGCTCGCGGCGCGCCAGGGCGTGACCTTCCCGACTCTCGAAGCGGTGACGGTCGCCGATCCCGACACCGGCGCCGACTGTCCGGCCGATGGCCAGACGATGGGCGAGATCTTCCTGCGCGGCAACACGATCATGATGGGTTATCTCAAGAACCCGGAAGCCAGCGCCAAGGCTTTCGCCGGCGGCTGGTTTCACACCGGCGATCTGGGCGTGCGCCATCCCGACGGCTATGTCGAGGTCAAGGACCGCTCGAAGGACATCATCATCTCGGGCGGCGAGAACATCTCCTCGCTCGAGATCGAGGAAGTCCTCTATCGCCATCCGGCCATCCTCGAGGCTGCGGTCGTCGCGGCGCCCGATGTGACATGGGGCGAGCATCCTTGCGCCTTCATCGACCTCAAGAAGGGCGCCGAGCTCAGCGCCGAGGCGGTGATCCAGTTCTGCCGCGCCAACATGGCACATTTCAAAGCCCCACGGACTGTCATCTTCGGACCACTGCCGAAAACCTCGACCGGTAAGGTACAGAAATACGAACTGCGCCGTCGTGCCGCCGAGCCGATTACCAGGTGAAAGTGAGACTGCCCCTGACACCGTGGTCCTCGACGCCATCGCCGGTCTGGCCGGAGTAATTCACCCCGAGCGTCACCTCATCGCTCAGCGCCGCCTTGAGGCCCGCTTCCATCAGCAGCGCATCGCGCGCCAACGGCACGCCGGCGATGTCGAAATCGGCACTGCCGGCCAGCGCGAACATGGATTGGGGGGAGATATCTCCGAATCCATGGCGCCAGCCGAGCAGCCCCTGCGCCGTCACAGAGCTCTGTCCCACGCTGAACTGGGCGGCAGCGCGAACGCCCAGCGTGGTGAAGGTCATGTCCTGATTGTCGCTGTCGGCGGAAAGCGCCGCGGCGCCACCCTCCTCATCAAAGCCTTCGGTGTGGAGATGCACATAAGCGGCGCGCGCGAAAGGTTCGGCCGCGAGACCGCCGAGATCGAAGCGATAGCCGAGCTCGCCGAAGACCTGCGCCGCGCCGGCCGAATAATCGGCGTCGAGCTTGTCGTCGAAGCCGGGGATATCGACCTGCCGCCGCGTGTCGATATCGTACCAGCTATAGGCGGCGCCGAGCCGGAGATTGAGACTGTCGAACGCGGTGCCGCCATAGAGGCCGATATGATAGCCGTCGAATTCGCCCGAGGACGCGCGTTCATCGACGTCGAGCGAGCTGTGGCTGTAGCCGCCGACCAGGCCGAGGCGCAAACCATCCGCGACCTCGCCATCGAGGCCGGCGAAGAAGCCGCCGGATGAACGATCGACGGAAGCGGCATTGCCGTCGCCGTCGAGATCGCCCCAGGAGCCGAAGCCTTGGCCCCAGAAACCATTGCGCGCTTGCGATGCCGCATCGAGATCGGCATCGGCGACCGGCGTGATGGCGAGGTCGCCCGAGGCGGCCTGGTTGAGGCGCCCCAGCACGGCTTCGCGCAGATAACGGCTTTCCTCGAACAGCACGCTCTTGAGCGAGGCATGGATTTCGCCCGATAGCAGATCGAAGGCCTGCCGCGCCTCGCCGGCACTGAGCTGCAGCACGGCATGGTAGATCGGATTGGCGGGGTCGAGCCCCTGCAGGGCCTCGGACGTCGACAGCTGATTCGGCGTCTCGGCGACATCCGGGAACACCGCCACCTGCGCGACGCGCAGCCACACCTGGTTCGGATCCTTGTCGTGATCGAGCATGAAATTCAGGAAGGCGGAATTGTCGATCACGCCGCCGAAGGTGCCAGCGCGGGTGGCGGCGTCGAGGATGAGATATTCCATGCCATCGGCATAGGAGCCGGATCCGGCGAGGACGGAGACTTGCGCGCCCGCATCGATCGTGGCGTTGCCGGTGACGGTGAGCAGATCGGAATTTGACGGATCAAGATCGACCTGGAAGACCGATCCGGACGTGAAATTCGCGGAACCGGCGGTGAGCGTGCCGATGTTTCCTTTGCTGCCGGGATTGACGCTGCCGGCGGCGGTGAGGGACTTGATCGAGCCATTGCCGCCAAGCGCACCGCCGGACTTCACGTCGAAGTCGGTGAACAACATCGTCCCATCGACGGTGAGGAGCCCTTGCTGAGCTTCGAAAGTGCCCGCGATGGCATTGGCGCCTGCGGTTCCCTTCAGGATCCATTCGCCGGCGCCCTGCTTGCGGCCGGCTTCGAAATTCGTCACCGCAACGGTGCCGAAATCGAAGCTGCCGGTCGTGCCGGTTGCGCCGTCGAGCTGGAACCTGTCCGCGCCATTGCCGCCCGTGACGCCGCCGACGATCTCGTAGGTCGGCAGGAGAGTCATGACATCGTCGCCATCATTCAGATCGATGGCAATGCCGGACGACCCGCGCTCGATCTTGCCGGCAATGATGAGATTGTCGATCACCGCCGGATAATTGCCCCCGCCGCTGTCGGCCTGCTTGTAGACGATGTTGTTCTGCGCGAAGAGCGAGGCGCCTTCGGCGATGGTGACATTGGTGACGAGATCGACCGGCCCGTTGTCACCCATCAGATAGATCGCCGAGCCGGTACCGAAATTCTCGACACGGCCGGCCACCATGATCTTGACCGGCGCGTCACCAACTGCCGTATTGGCGCGCACGAAGATGCCATAGGCGTTGCTGGCGCCGCCATGCACCGTGACGGTTCCGGTCTTGCCGATCGTGATATCGGCTGCCTTGCCGAGAATATCGATGCCATGGGCGCGCTGCGTGTCGATGAGCCCGTCCATCTGGATCACGGCATTATCCTTGGCGATGATGCCCCAGGCGCTCGATCCCTGCGCGCCGCTCGGATTGCCCGTATAGATCTTACCGGTTGCGGCGACCGTGATCCTGGCATTGTTGCCGGCACTGATCGCCGCACCACCGCCTGAATTGGCAGCGGCGGCATCGCTGAGGCTCTTGATCGTGCCCTCGACCTTGATGTCGGCATCATTGCCGAGCCAAACGGCGTAAGCCGTTCCGTGCGTCTCGATGAGCCCGCCTTGCGCGATCGTCACTTTGACATTGTTCTTGCCGGATCCGGCGATCGCGCCGGACGAGTCACCCGCCCTGGTGATGATGCTGCCGGTCGCGCCGATGGTGATCTGGTCGCCATTGCCGACCCCGATCCCTTGTCCGCTGGCGCCCGTCACATCGATCATGCCGTCAATCTGGTAGATATTGCTGCCGCCGCGGCCATTGAGAGCGAAATTCTGCACCGTACCCGTGGTGACGATCTTGCCGCCGGCATTCAGGGTGATGGTGCTGTTGGCGAAGCCGGTCAGGTTGGTCCCAAGATTGGCATCGCTGATGCCGCCCTTGCCTTTGACGACGCCGTTTATCGTCATCGTCGAGCCGTCACCGATGACGATCGCATAGGCTGTCTGTGTTCCCTGTCCCGATGTATCGATGGTCGGATCGGCGCCGGCGCCGATCGTCACATTGGCGGTGCCCCCGAGCGAGATGGCGAGACCGCTCGGCGGAATGATCGACCCGTTCGGATCGACGGTGAGCGTGACGCCGGTGCTCGCCGGCGCGATGACGCCGGTCGTGTTGGCGCCCGTGCAGGTGACGGTTGTGTTGCTGGCCGGCGCGGTGCTGGTGCAGGCCGCCTGGGCGGTACCGCCAATGGCCGCAAGTGCCAGTGACGAGATCGACAGCATCGCGGCCTTCCTGACGTGCTGCGTCAGGCAACGAACATGGATAGACAAGATAGCCCTCCCCCAGCCCGCCTTCAGGCGGAACCAACTCGCTTTCCCTCATCTCCTCCTTGGCTTCCCGCGGGGCCGATGAGGGCATGCGACCCGACGCGATTCCTCCTGAAGAGTAGAGGCCCCCGTCATGAAGCGGCGCAGGGCAAGTCGTGACATCCTGGGACAAAGTGGGGCATCACGGGAAAATGCCCATGGTGTCCATGATTTATGCCGGGTACCTCGAACCGATGGCGGAATTTCCTGGCAAGTCCGACTGGTGCCTGCTTGCCAGTTCGGCTAGCATCCGGCCGCCGCTCAGACGGACATGGGGACGGGGCATGAAGACCGAACCGGCACATCCAAAACCGGATCGCCGCCTGAGAAGCTGGAAGGAGATTGCCCAGTTTTTCGGCAAGGACGAGCGCACGGTGAAACGCTGGGAAGTGCAGCGCGGCCTGCCGGTGCATCGCGTGCCGGGCGGCAGCCGCACCAGCGTCTATGCCTATGCGCATGAGCTGGAAGACTGGCTGAAATCGCCACCCGCGGAAGCAGTGCCGCCTTCGGACGCTGAGGCCGAGCCCGAACCCGCAATCGAGATCGCGCCGCCGCCGAAAGGCTTCCGCCTTTCCTACGGCCAAGGGGCGATTGGTCTGCTGGCGCTCGCTTTCGTCATCGCGACGGGTGTGATCTTATTCTATCGCCTGGTCCCGCCGACCACTATATCTGGCGGCGACGACGAGGTGACCGAGCCGCTTGCGCCCTCCATCCACGATCTCTATCTCGCCGGCCGCTATAATCTGAGCACACGTACGCCCGAGGGACTGACCCGCGCGCTCGAGCAGTTCACCCAGATCATCGCCCGCGATCCTAACCATGCCGGCGCCTATGCCGAGCTCGCCAATACCTACAATCTCCTGCCGCAATATGCGCTGATGCCAGCCGACATCGCCTATCCGCAGGCGAAGACCGCGGCCGAGCGCGCCATCCGCCTCGACCCCAAGCTGGCCGCGGGTTACAGCGCGCTGGGCTTTACGGAATTCTTCTGGTCACGCGATTTCAGCCGCTCCAAGGCGCTGTTCGAGCAGGCGCTGGCGCTCGATCCCAATTCAGCCCAGACCTATGCCTGGTACGCCATGACCATCATGCATTGGGGAGAGTTCGGCAAGGCGCTCGCCGCCATCAGCAAGGCGCAGGAGCTCGATCCCGAATCGCGCGCCATCCTCGCCAACAAGGCGCTGATGCTGTTCCACGCCGGCAATACGAAAGAAGCCATCGCCATCCTGAAGGAGCTGCGGCGTACGGCACCCGGCCACCTCGCCACCCATTTCTATCTGGCGACGATGTATCTCGATGAAGAAGACTATGAAGGATATCTGCGCGAGTCGCTGAAGGCAGCGGAGCTTCAGAAAAATGAGGCCATGCGCAAGATCTTCGCGGCGGCCCAGAAAGGCTATCAAGCGGATGGCGCGCGCGGCCTCTTTGCCGCGATGCTCGATGAGCAGCGCCTGCAATTCGACCAGGGCCGCGAGCAGGCCTTCAATGTGGCGCGCACCGCCGGCGTGATCGGCGATGCCGAGACGACGATGGCCTATTTGCGTAAATCGAAGGAGATCGGCGAGACCGACATTCTCGCCATCCGCATCGACCGCTCCTTCAAGAAGCTCTGGCAGAACGAGGATTTCCGGGCACTGGCGGCCGAGATCGGCTTTCCCTTCCCACAGACAGCAGGGCTGCCGGCGCAGACCGTCCCGCAGTGACGACGCCCGACACGACCTCGGGCTGGGTCAAAGCCGCGGTGCTGATGATCGCCGCGGCGATGATCTTCGCCGTGCTCGACGGCCTGAGCAAGGTCATCGCCAACGACCAATCGGTCGGACAGATCGTCTGGGCGCGTTACACCTTTGCCATTCCCGTCCTCATCTGGGCGAGCCCCGGCACCGAGTGGCGTACGCTCTTTCGCACGCGGGAGAGGAAGAACCAGATCATCCGCGGCCTCATTCCGCTCAGCATCAGCATTTCCATGGTGCTGGCCGTGCGCCATCTGCCGCTCGCCGACGCGACCGTAATTCTCTATATGGGCCCGCTCCTGGTCGTCGCTTTGTCGCAGCCGCTGCTCGGTGAGAAAGTGAGATTGTCGGCCTGGATCGGGGTGTTCGCGGGCTTCCTTGCCGTGCTGATCGTCACCCGGCCAGGGGTGAGCGATATCAGCCTCTATGCGCTGTTTCCGATCGCCGCCGCCCTCTTCTATGCGTTCTTCCAGATTTTCACCCGCAAGCTCGGCGCGGCGGGCGAGCGGCCGGAAACCACTTTGGCCTGGACGCTCGCCATCGGCATGGCCATCTCCACGCCGCTCGCCGCCTTCACCTGGGAGCCGATCTCGAGCTTGAACTGGCTCATCATGATCGCCCTCGGCCTCACTTTCGGCCTGGCCCAGATCTTCATCATCCGCGCCTTCGCGCTCGCCCCGGCGAACCGCCTGGCGCCTTTCAGCTATGCCCAGATCATCGGTGCCGTGCTGTTCGGCGTCGTCGTCTTCGGCGCCCTGCCCGATCTCTGGACCTGGCTCGGCATTGCCTTGATCATCGGCGCCGGACTCTATGTGATGAAGAGCTGTGGCTAGAAGCGCGACGCGAAAATTCGCCGTCCTGATCTTTCCGGGTTTTCCGCTGATGGCTTTCAGCGCCATCATCGAGCCCTTGCGTGCCGCCAATACGATCACCGGCCGGCGCCTCTATGACTGGACGATCGTGGCGCCGGATGACGCGCCCGTCACCGCCTCCAACGGCATCGTCGTCACCCCGCATCACGCCGCCGCCAAGGCGCCGGCCGCGGACTACATCATGGTCTGCTCCGGCGGTGACGCCGACCGACTCGTCGCCAAGAAGCCCTTGTCCTGGATCCGCAAGACATTGCGCCTCGGCGGTAATATCGGCAGCGTCGCCGACGGCGCCTTCTATCTCGCCCGCGCCGGCCTTCTCGATGGTTTCGCCTGTACCTTGCACTGGCAGAGCCAGCCGGCCTTCCTCGAAGCCTTTCCTCATATCAAGCTGGCGCGCGAGATCTTCGTGATCGATCGCACCCGCATCACCTCCGCCGGCGGCGTCGGAGCTCTCGATATGATGGTCGAGCTCATCGGCCGGCATCACGGGTCCGAGCTCGCCCGCCAGGTGGCCGAATGGTTCGTGCATGATCGGATCAAGGCGACGGCGGATCGCGAGCGCCTGCAATTGCGTTTGCGCACCGGCATCCGCGACGACGTCGTCCTCAAGGCCGTCGCCGAGATGGAGAAGGCCCAGGACAGGCCTGAAGAGATTTCCGCCATAGCCGCGAAGCTCGGTCTGTCGATCGGCCAGCTCGAGCGCCTGTTCAAGGTGGAGTTCGGCATCGGCCCCGCCGAATATTATCGCCGCTTCACCCTGGAGAAAGCGCGCGACCTTCTCATCCATTCCAAGATGCCGGTGCGCGAGGTGGGCCTCGCTTGCGGCTATCAGAGCTTCTCCTCTTTCGTGCGCGCTTATAGAGCCGTATTCGGCACGACACCCGGCAAGGCACGCAGAGCATAACGGCACATTTCAGCGCGAAGACGGCACATTCATTGCCGGCTTTGTCGGCCATCCTTTCGGGCCGTTCCCATCGCGAAAGGCTTACCCCTTCATGAGCATCGTCGTCTTCAACCCGGACAATGTCGATGATGTCGACTTCTCGACCGGCATGCGCCATCCCTCGCTCGACGATCCGGCCAACAATATGTGGCTGTCCGACACCGAGCCCCCGGCGGTCGATGCGGTGGCGCTGCGCCGCGAAAGGCTCGCCAAGCTCAGGCAGTGGATGGCCAAGGCGGATTATGGCGCCGTTTTGCTGTTCGACCCCTATAATCAGCGCTACGCCACCGGCACGCGCAACATGTTCGGCTATTTCCTGCGCAATTCGACGCGTTATTTCTTCATCCCCACCGAAGGCCCGATCATCCTCTTCGAATATCCGCAGAGCTATCATGTCTCGCTGCAGCTCGACACGGTCGATGAAGCGCGCCCGAGCAAGCTCGTCTGGTCGTCGGTATCGGGCAAGGATACTGAGACAGCGGGGCCTTTCGCCGATGAGATCGCCGAGCTGATGCGTCTTCATGCGGCGGGCAACAAGAAGATCGGCCTCGACCGCTGCAGTCATCTGCAGGCTGTGGCGCTCCAGGGCCGTGGCCTTGATGTCCGCGATTGCCAGGGCGAGATTCTCGCCGTGCGCGCTGTCAAGACGCCCCAAGAGATCAAGTGCCTCGAAATCAGTATGACGGGCGCGGAAGCGGCGGTCGCCGCGGTACGCGACGCCATCAAGCCGGGCATTACCGAAAACGAGCTTTTCGCCGTCATGTATCATGAGGTCATTCGCCAGGGCGGCGAGTTCATCGAAACCCGCCTCCTCACCTCCGGACAGCGGACCAATCCGTGGTTCAACGAAGCGAGCGGCCGGCGCGTCAGGCCCGGCGAATTGGTGGCGCTCGACACCGACACCATCGGCTGCTTCGGTTATTATTCCGACTTCTCCCGCACCTTCCGCTGCGGCCCGGGCAGGCCGACCGCCTATCAGAAGGCGCTCTACCGCATGTCCTATGACCAGGTGCAGCACAATATCGGCATCATCACTCCGGGCATGAGCTTCCGCGAGATCGCCGAGAAAGCCTGGAAGATCCCCGAGCGTTTCATCGATCAGCGCTACACTTCGGTCATGCATGGTGTCGGCATGCATGGCGAGACGCCGTTCATCGCCCATGCCATGGATTTCGCCACTTACGGGCGCGAAGGCACGATCGAGCCCGGCATGGTGGTGAGCGTCGAAAGTTATATCGGTGAAAAAGGTGGCCAGGAGGGCGTGAAACTCGAGGAAGAAGTCCTTATAACGGAGCGCGGACCGAAGCTGATTTCCCGCTTTCCCTTCGAGGAAGAGCTGCTTGGCAAAGAGATCTGAATGAAGACGACATTATCGTTCGACGGCCAGGCTGCCGCTCTCCTCCTCATCGATTTTCAGGAGGAGCAGCGCCACGATCCGCTCTACAAGGTCCCCGGCCTGAGCCAGATCCTCAAGAATGCCGCGCGCCTTCTCGAGACGGCGCGGACGCTGAACCACATGGTCGTTCATGCCGCCTATATCCGCGACTTCACCAAGATCCCGCCACGGCCATTCGAACCGACCGCGGCGGATGGCAAACCCACTTTCAGCGACGTGGCCAGCTCACTGACCGCCATTTGTCATGAAGTGGCGCCGCGCGACGGTGAACCGGTCATCACCAAGAATGACGCCAGCGCCTTCTGCGAAGGTGACCTTGCGGCGCGCCTGAAGGCCCGCGGTGTCACCTGGCTGGTGGTTTCGGGCGTCTGGACCGAGGCCTGCGTCGCCGCGACCGTGCGGGATGCAATCACACATGGCTTGCGCGTTCTTCTGGTGAAGGACGCCTGCGGCAGCGCCACATCGGCAATGCACAAGACGGCGGTGCTCAATCTCGCTAACCGGCTCTATGGCGGTGCGGTCGCCGATACCGAGCGCGCCGTTTCGTTGTTGACCGGCGAGACGGCCGAGGTTTTCGTCGCCGAACGTCCGGTGCCGATCCTGTTCAACTTCACCGACGCCGCCCAGCTTTACGCCGACCTTTAACCCTGCACATAAATTCGCGAGAGCTGAACATTCGTGCTCGGCATCTGCGCTTAATCTTCTCCGCAACGACGACAAAAATCCGGAGGAGACAGCCATGCGCCCGAGCAAGACTTCGCCTGACCTTTCCCAATTGATGTCGATTGCCCGTTCCGGCCGCCTGAACCGGCGCGCTTTCATGCAAAGCGCGCTGGCGCTCGGCGTGACGGCGCCGCTCGCGACCAGCCTGTGGACCACAGCGGCGCGCAGCGCGCCCACGAAGGGCGGACAATTCCGCGTCGGCCTCGATGATGGCAACTCGTCGGACAGCATGGACCCGGCGACCTACAATTCGCGCTTCATGATCACCATGGCGCATACCCATCGCAATTTCCTGACCGAGATCACGTCCACCAACGATGTCGCCGGCGAGCTGGCGGAGTCCTGGGAAACCTCGGCGGATGCCAAAACCTGGGTGCTCAAGCTGCGTAAAGGCGTCGAATTCCACAATGGCAAGACCTTCGACGCCATGGATGCGGCCGCCTCGCTCAACCATCATCGCGGCGAGAAATCGACCTCAGGCGCCAAGTCGCTCCTGGCCTCGGTCGAAAGCATCAAGGCCGAAGACAAGAACACGCTGGTGGTCAAGCTGGCGAGCGGCAATGCCGACCTGCCTTTCATGCTCACCGACTATCATCTGGTGATGCTGCCGGCCGACAAGGAAGGCAAGGTCGATATCAGCAATCTCGCCGGCACCGGCGGCTATGTGGTCAAGGGTTTCGAGCCGGGAGTGCGGGCGGCGCTCGAACGCTTCCCCAATTACTGGAAATCCGACCGCGCTTTCTTCGACGCCGTCGAATACACCGCCATCACCGACGTCAATGCCCGCCAGACCGCGCTTCTCAACAATTCGCTCGACGCCATGATCGAATGCGACTTCAAGACGGTGCATATGCTGGAGCGCGATAAGAGCCTGCGCGTCGATGAGGTGCCGACCGGCACCTACGTGTCGCTGCCGATGCATCAGGACGCGGCCCCCTTCGACAATCCCGATGTCCGCCTCGCCCTCAAATATGCGATCGACCGCGAGGCGACCGTCAAGATGGTGCTCAACGGCCATGGCTCGATAGGCAACGACCAGCCGGTCAGCCCGATCATGCCCTATTACGACGCCTCGATAGAGCAGCGCGCCTATGATCCCGACAAAGCGAAATTCCATCTGAAGAAGGCCGGACTCTCCAGCCTCAAGCTCGATCTCTCAGCCGCCGACGTCGTCATCACGTCCGGCGTCGACATGGCGCTCCTCTTCAGCGAAACGGCGCGCAAGGCCGGCATCGAGGTGAATGTAGTGCGCGAGTCGAGCGACAGCTACTGGTCGAATATCTGGCTTAAGAAGCCCTTCTGCCTGGCGGGCTGGGGCCAGCGTCCGACACCCGACATCATCTTCACGCTGGGCTATGCGGCAGGCGCCGACTGGAACGACTCGCATTTCAAGGATGACCGATTCAACGAGCTGCTGCTCACCGCCCGCGCCGAGCTCGACAAGGGCAAGCGCACCGGAATGTATGGCGAGATGCAGCGCATCCTGCATGACAAGGGCTCGGTCATCATCCCGTTCTTCCGCAACTGGATCTATGCCAGGCGGGCCAATGTCCAGCATGGCGGCGCGCTCACTTCGAGCTGGCCGCTCGACGGCGCACGCGGCGCCGAGCGCTGGTGGTTCGAGGCATAATTTATGGCATACGGGTGCGGATCCGGGGGCGGATTCCTCTCATGAGCCGGCGGCACGCCATGCGCGTCGACTGGCGGCGCGGCAATGTCCTCGATCTGCGCCGCGCCTATGAGCGCGCCTGCCGCGTGACGCCGGCGGGCGCCGATTGGCGGATGATCCAGGCCGAGGGCCGGCCCATCCGCGTGCTGGTGCATGAAGCGCCGCAACCAACAGAGCGTGTGATCCTCTATTTTCACGGCGGCGGCTGGATGTTCGGTTCGCCCGCCACGCATGCCGACATCTCGTGTGAACTCGGAAGAGCGATAGGCTCGATCGTGATCTCGGTCGATTACCGCCTGGCGCCCGAGCACAAGGCGCCGGCCGCCATTGCAGATGGCATGGCCGCAGTCGGCTTCTGCCGTGACGCTGGCTTCACCTCGATCATCCTGGCAGGAGACTCGGCCGGCGGCGCCCTCGCGTTCGCGGTGGAACGCGAGGCCGCAAAGCGCGGCGAACGGATTGCGGGCGTGTGCAGCTTCTATGGCGCCTTCGGCCATGTCGCCGCCCCTTGCGGCAAAAGACGTGACGGTCTCGACGCTTTGAGCGTCCGGCGCTACTGGCGCGCCGCCAATGGCAGCGCCGGCAGGAGCCCCTATTCCATTTCAGCGCTTGCCGATGGCCCTGGCTGCCCGGTCCATCTCGTGATCGCCGGCCGCGACCCCTTGCGCGACGACTCGATTGCCCTGGCCCGGGCCTTCAAACATCGCTCCGTAAGCGTCGACATACACCCCTTCGAAGGCCACAGCTTCCTGCAGCATCCTCTGGCGCATCGGGCGAAACAGACGGCCTATCGCAACATCGCCCACTGGATCGGCGGGCTGGAATGACCGTCAGCACCATCCGGACTGCAGGCGCTGGCAGCGTGATTCAATCAAATGGATCAGATTCTACCCCTTTCGACGTCAACGGGCGCATTGTGCGCAAATTAGCTCACATGGGAAGCACGCTTTCCCTTAGGGTAGCCCGACCATGTCGAACTCACTCCCCGGCCAGGACCAGTCCTCGCAACCTGAATTTCGCGACCTCAGTGGCATTCAATCGGTCGATGCCGCCATTGCCGTGATGCGAACGCTCGCCGCCTCTCGCGGTCCGCTGTCGCTGAAGAAATTGAGTGAGCTCTGCCGCATGGACCCGAGCAAGCTCCATCGCTATCTCCACAGCCTCACTAAGACGGGCATGGTGGTGCAGCGACGCACCGGCGAGTACGATCTGGGCCGCCTGTCACTGCAGATCGGCCTCGCCGCCGTTCAGCGCCATGACCTCGTGAATCATGCCGCCGATCATCTTCAGCAGCTGGCGCTCGATACCGATTCACCGGTTTGTTTGTCGGTATTCAGCCTCACCGGGCCTACTATCATCCGGTGGCATCGCGGCAACGCCCCCATCGTCCCTTTGTTCGCTCTGGGACAGACGCTTCCTCTGGTGACCTCCGCCACCGGCCAGGTGTTTCTGGCTTTTCTGCCACGGCACGAGACCCAAGCTCTGATCGAGGCAGAGAAAACCCGGGAGCGCACCACCGGTCTTTACGAAACGGACGCGATTGACAGGCTGGTCGGGGAAGTTCGTGAACAGGGTTATGCGGTTTGCAGCGGCGGGGTTCTGCCGGATCAGACCGGAATTTCCGCGCCTCTGATTAATTGGCAGAACGAGGCGAGTGCCGCCGTGACGATCGTGACGCGACTGTCCGCCCATGCTGACGCGCTTGAGCGGAGCAAGCAGCACTTGCAGGCCTTCTGTTCGCGCAACTCGCTCCAGTCGCTTGAACACCGCGTTCGCGAACCCTAAAGCGTTTTCGGCCAAGCGTGCATGACGCGCTTGGCCGAAATATTTGTGACCGCCCAAGGGGGCTGTTACATCTTCACTACGCGGCAGATCGCGACCATATCGCGCTTATAGCTTGCCGGATTCTGCAGGACCTTGAAGCAGTTTGCGGTAAACAGATGCCTGTCATTGGCCGATAGCGCATTGATGGCAGGGCCGCCGGCATCACCATTGCCGCCATTCCCACCGCCACCACCACCACCGCCACCGCCACCACCGCCGCCGCCACCGCCGGAAGCCAGGCTTTTACCGCAGCCGCCGCCTACGGCCACGCAGAGGCCAAGCAGCCTCTTGTGAGACAGCAGGGTCAATCTGTAGTCGATCAAGCCCAGCAATTGATGACGGCTGCGACCGCTGCCACAGCCCGAACCGCCACCTATGCCGACGCAAAGCTTGGCCAGGTTCTTTTTGGACAGCACGTCGAGCTTGGCTTTGATTCCGCCAATCAGGTCGGATTTAGCGGTGGCATTCAGGACGCTTTTGCGATCGAGTACGCCAACTGTGGCCTTCGTTTTTCCGCCGACAGTGCTCGCAGCACCACCGACTGTACCGTTGACCGCGCTACCTGCTCCATGGGCCACACCACCCACGGTGTTGCCCACGCCGCCAACGGCGCCGCCTGCTCCGCCGGTCACGCCACCAACGGCGCCACCGACCGTATCGCCCAGCGATCCTGCCGAGGCCGATAAGCTCACGCTGCCGAGAGCCAAGATCATGACGGGCAAAATCAGGAAGGAATACCTTCCGGCAATTTGCTCCTGCGCATTCGGCAATAATCCATAGAATTTACGCATGTTGTTCAAACCGTTCCATTAGTGTCTGATAAGTAACGCTGCAGGAAGAAGAAGTAATAAAGAACCCTGCCGCTCCGGAAGACAAACAGTCGTCCAATATAAAAGGTTCAATAAACCAGACGGGGAACGCGTTTATTTGTTTAGATGAGAATTTAGTTGATTTGTCTGTATATTATTATCTGCCGTTACTTGGCGGCTCTCAATACCGTCCAACCAGCAGGCCGCCATCGACGACGATCGCCTGGCCGGTGACATAACGCGCCCCCGGCGAGGCGAGGAAGGTGATGACATCGGCCACATCTTCCGGTTCGCCGAGGCGGCCCATCGGGATGATCGGCGCCGCGGCCTCGGCCGCTTCCGGTCCGAGCGAATGTTCCTTCGACAGAAGCTGCGCCGTGCGGATATAGCCGGGCGCCACCGCATTCACCCGGATCCCCTCGCCTGCCAGCTCGACCGCGAGGCCGCGCACCAGGCCGATGACGCCGGCCTTGGCCGAGGAATAATGCACATGCTCGTTCCAGCCATAGGCGACGCCCATCGTGGACGACACCGCGACGATGGCGCCCGAGCGGCGCCGGCGCATGCCCGGCAAGGCCGGCCGCACCACGCGGAATACGCCCTTGAGGTCGATGTCGAAAGTGAGGTCCCAGCGCGCATCGGTGAGCTCAGCCACCGGCGCCTTATGCGCGATGCCGGCATTGGCGACGATCACGTCGATGGCGCCATGCCGCGCCTCGATGTCGGCGATGAGCGCATCGGCCGCCGCCGTCGAGCGCACATCGAGCTTGCGGAATTCCGCCGCACCGCCGGCCGCCGTGATGTCGTGGACGACCGCTTCGCCTTCCTGCTCCAGAATATCGGTCACCACGACGAAATCGCCGAGCTTTCCGAAAGCCTGCGCCGTGGCGCGGCCGATGCCGATGCCGGCGCCGGTGATGAGAACGACCCGCCGGCTCATAACATCACATCTCCGGAATTGGCGCCGAGCGTCTGGCCGACGAACAGGCTCGATTCGGGCGAGGCGAGAAAGGCGACGGTGGCGGCGATCTCCTCCGGCTCGCCGAAGCGGCCGAGCGGCAATTGCGCCGCTTTGCGATCACGCCAGTCCTGCGACAGGACGGTGACCAGGGGCGTGTTGACGGGGCCGGGTGCCACCGCATTGACCCGCACGCCGCGGCTCGACACTTCGCGCGCCAGGGCCTTGGTCATGCCGACGACCGCCGCCTTGGCGCCCGAATAATGCACGAGCTCGACGCCGCCGATCTGGCCGAGCTGCGAGGCGATGTTGATGATGACGCCCGCTTCCGCCGCCAGCATCTCCGGCAGCACCGCCCGCATCATGAGAAACGTGCCGCGCACATGTACCGCGAACATGCGGTCGAAATCGTCGACCTCCAGATGCTCGAAGGCGCATTGATGCACATGGCCGGCATTGTTGACGAGAAGGCCGATCGGGCCGAAGGCCGCGTGGGCCACCGCGACGAGATGCGCGACGTCGCTCTCGGACGAGACGTCGCCCGCTTGCGCCTTGGCCCGGCCGCCCGCCGCCCG
>NZ_JAENHL010000007.1:719833-960290 GCF_016595235.1 Taklimakanibacter albus
CGATCGCCCGCCCGATGCCGGAGCCCGCGCCGGTGACAAGTGCTGTCTTCATGGTCTCACCAGCCGGCAAAGCGGGCGACCGCCGCGTCATCGACGCGCCCGGCCTGCGCGTCCTTGATCGCCTGGTCGAGGATGCCGACCGCGATATCGACTTCGGCGCGGCTGATGGTGAGGGGCGGCGTGATCTCCAGCACATTGCCGCCGACATAATGGACGACGGCGCCGAGCTCGAAGGCGCGATAGACGGTGCGCTGCGCCAGCTTGCGGTCGCGCTTGTTGCTGGCGCGATCCGCCACCAGCTCGAGGCCGATGGCGAGGCCGTGGCCACGCACATCGCCGATGACGTCGCTCGCCGCCTGGCATTTGCGCAGTTCCGCCAGGAAATGATCGCCCGATTCCTTCGCGCGTCCCGGCAGGTCTTCCTCGATGAGCGTGCGCATCACCTGGCGCCCGACCGCGGTGCAGATCGGATTTCCCGCCATGGTGAGGAGTGCCGAAGCCGCCGGCCCGTCCAGGATCTCGGCCGGCCCCACCGCCGCGCCGAGCGGCAAACCACCGCCGATGACTTTGCCGAAGGTGACGATTTCCGGCACGATGCCGTCGAGCTGGAAGGCATGCAGCACGCCCGGCCGTCCAAGCCCCATCTTCACCTCATCGACGGCGAGCGGGACCTGATGCTTGCGGCACAATGCGTGCAGCGATTTGAGATAGCCCTTGGGCGGGACGACGAGACCGCCATCGGACAGAATGGGCTCCACCATGAGGCAGGCGACGTCGCCCTTGGCGAGCTCGCGCGCGATCTCATCGAGGCTCGCTTTGACGCTCGCCGCGATCGGATCCGGACCGTCGACATGTGGACGGAAGGGATTGGGATAGGTGGCGAGGAAGAGATCGGGATCGGCCTCGGCGCCGGCTTCGATATGGACACCCGACACCCGCATCGCGACACCCATGCCGCCATGGTAGCCGTGATGATAGGCGATGATGCGCCGCCGTCCGGTCGCTCTGCGGCAAGCGCGCAGCACGACGTCATTGGCGTCGGTGCCGGCATGGCCGAAATAGACGCGCCGGTCGCCGCTGCCGGGGGTGAGCGCCAGCAGCTCCTCGGCAAAGCCGACGGAATCGGGATGGACCGCGGAAAGACCGCCGGCACCCGGCGGCCGGCGTGCCGCGCGGGTCATCGCCTCGATGATCTTCGGATGTCCATGCCCCAGCCCGCACGCGGTCCAGGTTGCCGAGAGGTCGATCAGCCGGCGTCCGCCATCCTCGATGAGCCAGCAGCCTTCGCCCTCGACCACCGCCAGCGGGAAGAAGCGCAATTTCTCGATGCCGGCGACGGCGACGCGGTCGCGCTCGATCAGATTGAGATGGTTCGACATGGAGTCTCCTCTTTTCTTATTTTTCGCGCCGGCCGAACAGGAGCCAGAAGGCGATAGCGACGATGATCGTGCTGACGATCAGGATGATGACATTGAGCGAATAGATGAGCGGCACATTGGAGGTCTTGGTCGAAGCCTGCTGCCACAGATAGATCGGCAGCGTCTCGACCCGTCCTCTGAGATAGATCGAGCGCGCGATCTCGTTGAAGGAGAGCAGGAAGGCGAACAGGCCGCCGGAGATGATGCCGTCCTTGAGCAACGGGAATTCGATGTCGCGAAAACGTTGCCAGGCGCTGGCGCCGAGATCAGCGCCCGATTCGAGGAGCCGCGTGTCGAAGCGCAGCGCCACCACCAGAACGGCGAGCAACGCGAAAGGAAACGACCAGACGAGATGACCGGCGAACAGCGACCACATGCCCATCTTGAGGCCGAGCAGCACGCGGAAATAGAGGAAGAGCGCGGTGCCCACCACCACCCCCGGGATCATCAGCGGGAACAGTGCCACCGCCAATATGGCACCCTTGCCCTGCCGGATGCGCGGAATGGCGCGCCCGACCACCGTGGCGCACACCATGCAGGTGAAGGCGACGGCAAGGCCAAGCAGCACGCTGAGCCAAAGCGGCTCGAGCCAGTTGGTGTTGGTGACAAGCGTCCCATACCATTCGCTGGTGAAAGGCCCCGGAATGCCGCTGAGCGGATCGCCGCTCACCGACATGATCATGAGCCAGAGGATCGGCGCATAGATGGCGATGAGCGCGACGAAGCCGGTGAGCGCGCCGAGCCTGGTCCAGACCGGCCATTCGGAAATCTTGGGCGTATGGGCGGCATGAACCGTCATGTGGATTGCCTCCTCACGCGGCCGCGCAGCACGAGCGTCAGTATCGCGGCCAGGCCCACCATGATCGCCAGCATGAACACCGAAAGTGCCGCCGCGACCGTATAGTTCAGAACCTGCAGAAGGCTCTTCACCGACGAGGCCAGCACCACGACCTGGCCGCCGCCGAGAAGCTCGGGCACCACCGGATCGCCGATCATCGGGATGAAGGTGAAGATGAAACCAGCGCCGAGGCCGGGCAGAGCCAGCGGCAGGATCACATGCCGGAAGGTGAAAGCGGGCGAGGCGCCCAGATCCTTGCTGGCGGCGAGGAGCTCGTCACCAATGAGGGTGACTGCCAGATAAAGCGGAAAGACCATGGGCGGGAAATAAGGACCGATCAGCCCGACGATGACGGCGAATTCCGAGAACAGCAGCCAGTCGAGCGGCTGGTCGATGAGGCCGAGGCTCATCAACGCGCTGTTGATCGGCCCGTTGAGGCCCAGCACCGCGCGCCACACGATGGTGCGCGCCGAGAGGCTCAGGAAAAACGGGATGGTGAGAGCGGCGAGCGTGATCACCTTGACCGGCACCGAGCGCGTGCCCTTGGCAAGCCACACCGCGAAAGGAACCGCCAGAGCAAGCTCGATCAAGGTGACGATGGCGGCGATGCGCAAGGTCCGGACCGTCACTTCCCAGCGCCCCGAGGACAGCAGGTCGCGATAGGCCTGCAAGGTCGGTTCCCAGACGAGCTGGAAATTCTCGAGCTTCAGGAACGACCACAGCACCAGTCCGAGCAGCGGCAGGATGACGATGAGCATCCAGGCGCCGAGAACGGCCGAGACGCCGAGCGGGCTGACCCCGCTCGGACTGATGAAACGCGTGAAGGTGCCGGAGGCCGTGGCCATGAAGGGATCAGGCCTGCTTGAAGCGCTGCCACTCGGCTTCGATCGCCTCGACATGCTGGGGCGCCGAATTCTGCCAGTAATGCGGCAGCGTCATCTTCTGCTCGACCTTTTCGATATTGAGCTTGATGGCGCCGAGATCGGCTTCGCTCAGGCCTTTGGCCTTGGCGAAAGCGAGCGCCGCCTGCGGATTGGCCGTCGCATAGCCCTGCTGGATCGCCATCTGTGCGCCATAGTGGCCGTCGAGGAACCAGTCGAGCGCCTTATAGGCGCGGGCCAGCCGCTCGTCCTTCGCCTGTGAGGGCAGATAGGCGCCGATCATCCACTTGGAATAACCTTCCTTCATCGATGCATAGCGGACATTCTTGCCGTCGCGCTGCAATTGCTTGATCACCGGCTCCCAGCATTCGGCGATCAGCACTTCACGATTGCCGAGAAGGTCGACCGACTCCTCATAGGAATGCCACAGAGCCCGGAACTGCCCGGCCTTCTTGCGCTCGATCAGGAAGTCGGCGGTCATTTTCGCCTCTTCCGGAGTCATGTTGGAGGGATCGGTGATCGCCTTGCCTTTGCTGATCAGATAGAGCGCGGCATTGGGCAAGGTGGTGAGCCAGGTATCTTCCAGCGCGACCTTGCCGAGCATCTTCTCGTTCTCGAACACCATGCCCCAGGAGAACGGCTCGGCTTCGCTGATCGCATCGACGTGATAGCCGAAGGAGTCGGCATTGAAGACGATCGGCACGCCATATTGGGTGCCGTCGGCGCCTTGCAGCAGCGCGCTCGACTTCACCGAATCCGCGACCGCGCCCCACAGCTTCATCGCCGCCGGATCGATCTTCTGGAAATGACCGCTGGCACCGAGACGATCCTCGATGCCGCCGTCGAAGATGAAGATGTCGTAGCTGTCGCCCGCTTCATTGGCGACGACTTCCTGAACATAGAGGCCGGGATCACTGTTGACGCCGACGAAATCCATCTTGAGGCCGGTATCGGCCTCGAAGGCGCTCCAGTCCTGCAGAGCGACGGTGGAAACACCCATGATCTTGACCGTGCCTTCATCGGCGCGCGCCGGCCGCGAGATCAGATAGGGCGTCGCCAGCACCGCGGCTCCCGCCTTGAGAACGCTGCGGCGCGAGATATTGGAAACCTTCTTGGACTTCATCTGGACATCTCCTCCTGTTTTCTGATTGAGCCCGATCGCCTTCAGTCGATCGGGATGACCACCGTATTGGTCGGGCGCCATTCGATCTTGAACTGGTCGGAAAGGACGACATGGTCGTCCCACAGCCTGAGCCGCACGTCGCCCAAGGCCGACGCCGCCACGACATCGAGATATTTGCCTTTGTAGACGCGGCTCTTGAGGGTCGCCTCGAAACGGTTGGCATCGCCGCCGAGAGCACCCTTGTCGCGTGCAAGCTTGACCTTTTCCGAGCGGAAGGCGACGGCGATCGGATCGCCGATCCGCGGCTGGGTCTTGCCGGTCCACAGGCCGCGCAGATGCGCGCCATTCACGGTGACCGAGATCACGCCGCCATCGATGGCCGTTATCTCAGCCGTGAAGATGTTCTCCATGCCCATGAATTCGGCGGCGAAGCGGTTGCTCGGCCGGTCGAACAGATCTTCCGGCCTGCCCTCCTGGACGATCTCGCCGTTGCTCATCAGGAGGATGCGGTGGCTCATGGTGAGCGCCTCCTCCTGGCTATGGGTGACATAGATGAAGGTCATGCCGAGCGTCCGGTGCAGCGACAGGAGCTCGATCTGCATTTCGAGCCGGAGCTTTTCGTCGAGCGCGCCGAGCGGCTCGTCGAGCAGCAGGATGGCGGGCTTGAGGACGAGGCTGCGCGCCAGCGCCACCCGTTGCCGCTGGCCGCCGCTCAGCGCGTGGATGGGTCGGTCATACATGCCGTCGAGCTTGACGAGCCGCAGCATCTCCTCCGCCTGGCGGCGCCGTTCGGGCACCGGAATTTTGCGGACATGCAGGCCATATTCGACATTCTGGCCGACGCTCAGATGCGGAAACAGGCCGTAATGCTGGAACACCGTCGACACATTGCGGTGATTGGCCGGCACCTGCGCCATCGGACGGCCCTCGAGCGTGAAGACGTCCACCGAGGTCGGCATTTCAAGGCCGGCAATCATGCGCAGAAGCGTCGACTTGCCGGAGCCGCTCGAGCCCAAAAGTGTCAGAAACTCGCCGCGTCTGACCTTGAGCGACACGTCCTTCAGCGCAGTCACATTACCATAGCGGTGATGCAGGTGATCGATCGCCAGGATGTCCTCGGAAGCCGGCGCCGGCCTTTCGGAAGTCTCCGTCATGCTGTGATTTCCAAGGGAAATGCTCGCTCTTTTCATCTGGCGTCCAGGTCCTGGGCCCCCCTCATCTGCCGGGGAGTCAAAAACAAATACATGTTTCATTTTCTGTCTGCAATATATAAAATGGATTAAATAGTCCAAAACTGAAAATTGGACGAAAGAGCCGCGCGGCGCGGTTATACTTTGCGGCGAGTCACGCCAGAGGAGAACGTGTGAGCACCCCAACAGCCCAGACCATCGCGGCGCGAATCCTTCAGCATCAGGAGAGCTTCACGCGCAAGGAACGCACCATCGCCCGCGTGCTGACCACCGGCTATCCGACTGCCGGCCTCGAGACCGTCGCCGAGCTCGGCCGGCGCGCCGAGGCGAGCGGCGCCACCATTTTGCGCTTCATCGGCAAGCTCGGCTTTGCCAGCTATCCCGAATTCCAGGAGGCCCTGCGCGACGAGCTCACCGCCACGCTCGAATCGCCCCTCGCCCGCTACCAGACGCCCGATGCGCGCGTCCAGGAGGGCGATACCCTGGCGCAATATGCCAATTGGGCCGGCCTGCTTCTGCGCCAGGCCTCCGGGATGATCCCGGTCGCCGAATTCGACGCGGTGGTCCAGCTGCTGGAAAACGAGAAGGCCGCCGTCCATCTGATCGGCGGCCGCTTCAGCCGCTCGATCGCCGAGATCTTCGCCTATGGGCTGATGGGCGTGCGCCCGCATGTCCATCTGGTGAGCAGCGAGACGCGCCGGATGGTCAATGACGCCCTCGAGATCCACAAGAAGGATATCGTGGTGGTCTTCGACTTCCGCCGTTATCAGGACAATGTCATCGAATTCGCGACGATTGCCCGTGAGGCTGAAGCGACACTGATCGTCTTCACCGACAAATGGCAGTCGCCGGCGGCCAAGCTCGCCGATCATGTCTTCGCTCTGCCGGTCGCCGGCCCTTCGGTCTATGACTCGGCGCTGGCGACCATCATGTGCATCGAGGCGCTGATCTCGCGGCTCGCCGAAGGCCTCGGCAACCGCGCCGAACGCCGCGTGGCGCGCATCGAGGAGCTGCACGGGCGGCTCGCCGAATGACGGTGGCGCGTCTCGAAGCCGTCCTGCAGAAGATTGCCGACCACATCGCCGCCCGAAGCGATCGCGGCCGGCCCGCCGACTACATTCCGCAGCTCGCCGCCGCCGATCTCTCCCGCTTCGGCATCGCGGTCGCCACCGCGGACGGTGACCTCGTTGCCTGCGGCGATCACGAAAGCCCATTCTCGATCCAGAGCATCTCCAAGGTCTTCACCTTGACGCTGGCTTTGGGCCAGATCGGCGACGCGCTGTGGCAGCGCGTCGGCCGCGAGCCCTCCGGCAATCCCTTCAATTCCATCGTCCAGCTCGAATATGAGAGGGGTCGCCCGCGCAATCCCTTCATCAATGCCGGCGCCATCGCCGTCACCGATGCGATCGTCGCCGGCCATCAGCCCAAGGAAGCCTTGGGCGCCATCCTGCGTTTCATCCGCTTCGTCGCCGATGATGAAGCGATCACCATCGACCATGACGTGGCCGCATCCGAGAAGGAGACCGGCTTCCGCAATATGGCGCTCGCCAATTATATGCGCGCTTTCGGCAATCTCGAAAATCCGGTCGACTTCACCTTGGGTGTCTATTTCCATCACTGCGCCATCGCCATGAGCTGCCGGCAGCTCGCCAAAGCCGGCCGCTATCTGGCGTTCGGCGGCAGACTCTCGCCCGAAGGTCCGCAAGTCATCTCGCCGGAGCGGGCACGCCGCATCAATGCGCTGATGCTCACCTGCGGCCATTATGACGGCTCGGGTGAATTCGCCTTCCGTGTCGGCCTGCCGGGCAAAAGCGGGGTCGGCGGCGGCATATTGGCGATCGTTCCGGGCAAGGCCTCGATCGCGGCCTGGTCGCCGGGCCTCGATCACAATGGCAATTCCTGGCTGGCCACCGCCGCTCTCGAAGAGCTGAGCCGCGAAATGGGCTGGTCGGTTTTCTAACCCTTGCCCAGCTCCGCCACGACCTCCGCGGTCGTGCGGATACGGCAATAGCCCTTGAAGGCCGAAAGCGCAGCCTCATGCCGCTCCGGACTTTCCGTCGCGCAGGCATCGGCAATGCAGGTCATGTAGAAGCCGCGATCGGCGCCGTCGCGGATCGTATGGTCGACGCATTGATCGGTGAGGAAGCCGGTCACCAGCACCGTGTCGATGCCGATATTGCGCAGCACATAATCGAAGACCGTGGAATTGAAGAGGCTAGACGAGGTCTTCGGCAGTACGATCTCATTCGGCAAGGGCGCCACATCAATCGGGATCTGCGCCTCCCATGAGCCTTTGGAAAAATTGAAGCCGCTGAGCTTGTAGTCGAGGCTTCTGTCACGCCCGTCCAAAGTGAGGCTCTCGATCACAGTGAAGATCACATCCGCCTGCGCTCGCCGGCACGCCGTGAGAAGCCTCACGATATTGGGGATCGTCTCGTTTGTCGCCCGCTCATGGAAATAGGGACGTTTGGCGCGCTCCTTGTCGCTATAGGTGCCGTTCTGGACATCGATCACCAGGAGCGCCGTCGATTTCGGTGCGATCGGATTGAGCCGCGTCAGGGTCATCGGATCAGCCGCTCCGCGCCAAGGCCGCTTCGACATCGCCGAAAGCGGCTTCGAACATGAAAGCGAGCTTGCGCTGGCCGGCGCAGGTGGCGATCAGGTCCTGGCAGATCTCGATCTCGATATAGGGAATGCGACCTTCGACGGCGTGCGCCGGAATCGTATGATCGCCGGCGAAGTCGATCTCATAAGGCACGTTGTAGCCGACGCGAAGATCACCAAAGGTCTTCAGGCGATGGATCAGCCGGCTGGCGATCTCCGTCTCTTCGCCATGGATCACGCCGATGTCACAATCCCGCGTCCGGCCGCCATAGACGCGGGTGAAGCTGTGCATCGCACACAGGATCGGCGGCATTCCCAAGAAGCTGGTCCTGACCGCGATCAGTTGCGCCAGCGCTGTGTGATAGGGCGAGAAGATCTCAGCGACGCGCTGCCGACGCTCCTCCTCGGAAATATCCGCATTGCCGGGAACGATGCGGCCATCGCTGACCTTGGGCATCGACGTCATGGTGCCCGGCCTGCGGTTGCAATCGATCACCAGGCGCGAATAGGCCTGGCCGATCAGAGGCGCATCGAGCCGGTGCGCCAGCCAATGGCTGGTGCTGAAGATGCCGATATCGATGGCGATATGGTCCTCGCGGTCGGCTTCGCCGAGCCCCAGCGTGCCGAGCCTGGCGGGAATGGCATTGCCGGCATGGTCGCAGGCGAGGAGAAAGGGTGAGCGGCCGCCCTCGCGGCCCAGCATCACCGGATCGGGATCGCTGCCGCCCAGAAGCTCAGTAGACTTCAGCATAACGCTTGATCTGTTCGGCGAGGTCGAGGTCCTTCACGAGCTTGAGCTCGCTGCGTTTGTGGGTGAGATAGGCCTCGAGCAGCTCATCGCCCATCCAGATCCTGTAACGCCCGTCGGCTTCGAGCTCATCCAGCGCCTGGGCAAGCGAGGACGGCAGCCGGCGCAAGCCCCGCTTCTTCTTCTCCGCATCCGACAGAAGTCCCGGATCGCCCTGTGTCGGCTCGGGCAGCGGCCGCCGGTCGCGGATGCCCTGCAGGCCGGCCCAGACCAGCGCGCCGAGCGTCAGATAGGGATTGGCCGCGGCATCGGCGGCGCGATATTCGAGATTGAAGCTCTTATAGGGATCAGTGCCGGGCAGCTTCGACAGCGGGCTGATGCGGATGCCCGCCTCGCGATCTTTGTCGGCGAGATTGTTGTAACTGGCGCTCCAGCGATTGGGCTTGAGCCTTTCATAGGAGGCGGCCGACGGCGCGGTGAGCGCCACCATCGCCGGCATCATCGCCAGGATGCCGGCGGCGAAATGGGCCGCCGCTTCGCCGACCTGACAGGGCCTTCCGGGATCGAAGGTCAGAGGCTTGCCGGCGGCATCCTCGAGGCTGAAATGCACATGCACGCCATTGCCGACCGCGCCTTCCCCCATCACCGGCGAGAACGTCGCCTTGTGACCGAGGGCGCGCGCCACGCTGCGGGTGATCTCGCGCAGCCGCACCGCGTCGTCGGCGGATTTGAGTCCGATCTGCGGCTTGCAGGTGACCTCGAATTGCTGCGGCCCATATTCGGGCATGAACATTTCCGGGCCGACGCCGTTTTCATCGAGCGCCTGCATCAGAAGCTGGCCGAAGGCGCCTTGCAGGCGCATCGAATCGAGGGAGTACGCATCGCCCAGGCGCGGCCGTGATCCCGAATAGTGGAATTCATGCTCGAAAGCCGATTTCACCCTAAGCCCCGTCTCCGCTTCGAGTGTCTTCAGCCCTTTGTTGAGCCAGTTTCTCGGGCAGCAGGCCCAGGGCGTGCCGTCGAGTTCGAGGAGGTCGGACAGAAGGAAACGCTCGCGCGGCAACTCGCCGCCATGATCGACCGTCGTTTCAGTTTCGGCGACCGGCATCATGAGGAGCTCGCCGCGCGGGCCCCAGGGGCTGTCGACGATCTGGCCAAAGGCGGTGATCATCAGGTTGGTGGGCGCGAGGCCCACGCCGCTGCGCAGCCTGCTTTTGAGATCGATGCCGCGAAAACCCTTGCCCTTCACCTGCCCCGCATAATCGCAGATGCAGGCCATCACGATATCGTCCGGTTTCATGACTGCCTTCTTCCCACTACGGATGGGCAGCCCTTATCAGAAATGGAATGATAAGTTCAAGATGCAAAGTAAACGTATGAGATGGAATAAATAGTGCAGAAGGCCGAATGGCCTCTCCAGCCAAAGGAAATTTCATCCGCCGACGAAAAAATCTAAATTGTCATCGGACGGGGGCAATACCGATATCCACTGGTCCCGATCTGCTTCTTCTCCCCGGAGGTTCCGTGCCCCAGTCCCGCCAGTTGCGTCTCGGCGCCTTCATGCGCCCCGTCAGCATTCATACCAGCGCCTGGCGTTATCCCGGCGCCTGGCCGGATGCCAATTTCAACTTCGCGCATCTGAAGCGTCTCATCCAGACCTTGGAGCGCGGCAAGTTCGATGCTTTTTTCATGGCCGATCATCTCGCCGTCATGAACATGCCGATGGCGGCCCTGCAGCGCAGCGCCACCGTCACCTCCTTCGACCCGCTCACCTTGCTGCCGGCGCTGGCGGCGATGACCGAGCATATCGGCCTCATCGCAACCGCGTCGACCACCTATAACGAGCCCTATCATGTCGCCCGCAAATTCGCCTCGCTCGATCATATCAGCAACGGGCGCGCCGGCTGGAACCTCGTCACTTCCGCCAATCCGCATGAGGCGCTGAATTTCAGCCTCGATGAGCATGTCGAGCATGGCGAGCGCTACAAGCGGGCGCGTGAATTCTTCGACGTCGTCACCGGCCTGTGGGACAGCTGGGCCGACGACGCCTTCATTCGTGACGTCGAAAGCGGTCGATATTTCGATCCGGCCAAATTGCATGTGCTCGACCACAAGGGTGAGCATTTCAAGGTGCGCGGGCCCCTCAATATCGCGCGGCCCGTCCAGGGCTGGCCGGTGATCGTCCAGGCCGGCGCCTCGGAAGCCGGCCGGCAGATCGCCGCCGAAACCGCCGAGGCAGTCTTCACCGGCGTCAATAATCTTCCCGACGGGCAGCGGTTCTATGCCGATGTGAAGGGCCGCATGCGCGCTTTGGGCCGCGATCCCGATCATCTCAAGATCCTGCCCGGCGCCTTCGTCGTGGTCGGCGACACGGTGGCAGAAGCCAAGGCAAAGAAGAAACATCTCGATAGCCTGGTCCATCCCGACAGTGGCATCGCCTCGCTCTCCGTCCGCCTCGGCACCGATGTGTCGGGCTTCGATCTCGATGGCCCCTTGCCGGAGATTCCGGAAAGCAATGCCAGCAAAAGCGGCCGCGAGCGGCTGATCGAGCTGGCCAAGGCCGAGAAGATGACGGTGCGCGAGCTCGCCCAATATGTCGGCGGCGCCTTCGGCAGCCTCGAGATAATCGGCACGCCTGAGACCATTGCCGACCAGATGGAGGAATGGCTGCACACGGAAGGCGCTGACGGCTTCAATGTGATGTTCCCTTATCTGCCGGAGGGCCTCGACGACTTCGTCGACCGGGTGGTGCCGGAATTGCAGCGACGTGGCCTGTTCCGGCGCCAATATGAAGGCCGTACGTTGCGCGAGAATCTGGGGCTGCCGCGGCCGCCAAACCGCTTCTTCGCCTAGCTTTCGATTTCCTCAAGCCTGCTCTGCCGCGCCACCCGTAGCGTCCGTTTCGAGTTTGCAGTATCAGATAGTGGGAACTTACACTCGCCAGTCGATTCGACACTTGGCGTCAAGGAAAGACCATGAGCAGCCTGCAGCTGGGCACTCTCGAAAAGGCCTACAAGATCCTCGATCTCTATAATGAGCATGCCGAGAGCTTCACTTTCTCGGAGATCGTGGAAAAGACCGGCCTCGAGAAAGGCTCGGTCCAGCGCCTCCTCTACACGCTGCAGAATCTCGGGCTTTTGCGCCGGCATCAGCGCTACAAGCGCTACAGCCTGTCGCCGCGTTTCATCTCCTATGCCGTCTCGCATCTCCAGACCGATCCCCTGCTCATCCAGGCGACCAAATATCTGGAGCCGCTGGCCCGCCAGACGACCGAGTCGGTCGGCCTCGGCATCATGGACGGCATCCATGTCTTTTACATCAACCGTATCCCCAATCTCGTCTCGCATGATTTCGCGCTGCTCCCGGTGCGCCGCTATGCCTATTGCACGGCGGCCGGCCGGGCGATCATGTCGCGTCTGTCCGAGCGCGACATCGACAACATATTGGAGCACTCGCCGATGCGGCGCTTCACCTCGCGCACCGTCATCGACAAGGCCGAGTTGCGCCGCCTTCTGGGGCAAGCGCGCGAGGAAGGGGTCGCCTGGCAGGATGGCGAGATCTTCGACATGGAAATGGGCGTCGCCGCCCCGGTGATGGGCGATGGCGACATGCCGGTCGGCGCGGTGACGATCTCGATCGAAAAGAGCCGCTACTCTCTCGAAGCGGCGCGCGAACGTTTCACTGACCTGGTGCGCGCCGCCGCCCAGGACATGTCGAGCCCCTCCCTCTCGGCCAGCCGCTTCCCGCCGTCATGGGGCGGTTAGCTGGATTTCAGACCGTGGAAGGCGCCGTCGAAATAGACGAGCGGCGGGCGATGCGGGGTGATGTCGACGGCCGTAGCGGTGCCGATCACCAGCATATGCGAGAAAACCGGAATGAGCTTCGCGACCGTGCAATCGATATGGCCAATGGCGCCGGCGAGCCGTGGCGGATCGTCCCCCGCATGCGCCCAGTCGACCTGGCTTGCCCGCGGCGCAGGACCACAGCGGCCGGCAAAAACATTGGCCTCATGCGACTGGTCTTCGCCGAGCAGATGAACGGTGAAAGCCTTCACCGCGACGATCGCCTTCAGCACCGGCGATTGCTGGCGGATCGACACGAGCAGTGACGGCGGCTCGAGCGACAGGGACGTCACCGATGTCGCCGTAAGGCCCAATATTTCATCGCCCTGCCGCACCGTGACGGCCGACGTGCCGGCGGCGAGGCGACGCATCGCCGACCGAAACGGCTCGGCCATCGCCGGCGCATCCACGTCATTGTCGCCGCGCAGCCACGGCCCCTCCTCCAGGATCTCGCCGATCGGCGGCGTGAAGGCGTTCACCTCAGGCGACCTCGCGCCGCTTAGTGTCCTCGGCGATCGCTTTCACGACGATGGGCATGACGTCTGAGCCGAAGCGCTCCATCGAACGCAGCACCGCCTTGGGCGCGACACCTGCCGGCATCATGAAGCAGCTCAGATCGGTGATCGCATTGGCGCGGATCTCGGCGATCAGCCTTTCGGCGACGGTTTCGGCATCTCCGATCGGCACCGAGGCGATGATCGTCTCGAGGCTGGGCTCGCCCGCCACCGGCTCATCAGCAATGATATGGCCGTCGAGATGCTGGGCGCCCACCCGCATATGGCCGGCACAACGCCCGGCATAACGGATCCCTTCCGCCACTTTCCGCAACTCGTTGCGGTCGTCGCTGACAAAGACATAACGCTGCGCCGCGAAACGCCGCCCGGCCAGCGAGAAGCCCGCTTCCTGATACTTCTGGCGGACGAAATCATGCATGCCGGCGAGCGCCTTTGAATCGCCCCAGCCCACGGTGATGAACGGCACCGCATCGGTGGCGACGGCGCGCGCGATGATCTCGGGCGACCAGGAGACGAAATAGGTCTCCATACGGCGCCGGTTGTAGAGCTCGATCGCCTGCGGCACGTCCGGTATCTGGTAGAAGCGGCCGCTGTGCTTGAAACGGTTCTGGTGGATCGCCTGGTCGACGATCGCCCAGATCTCGAGCAGCCTGTCCTGGCGCTCGGCGAGATCGGCGCCGAAAGCTTCGAACTCGAAGCGCTGATAACCCGAGCCGAGACCCAGCACCACGCGCCCTTCGCTCAGTTGATCGAGAAGGGCGATCTCCTCCGACAATCGGATCGGATTATAGAGCGGCGCCACGATGACGGCCGGCCCGAGCCGGATGCGCCGCGTCTCGCGCGCCACTGCCGCCGCCATCATCAAGGGCGATGGGCACAGGCTGTAATTGGAAAAGTGATGCTCGGCGAACCAGGCGGTATCGAAGCCGAGTTCATCAGCGAGCCGGACACAGTCGATCGTGCCCTGATAGACATCGCGCTGGCTCAAGCCGAACTGGTTCATGAGATTGAAAAGACCGAAGCGCATGACCGCCTCCTTCTGCTTTGACGATTGAGATCAGATGCCGACGATCACTTCGCCGCCATTGGGGCTGATGACCTGGCCGGTGATGAAGTCGGATTGCGACGAGGCGAGAAACGCCACGGTGTAGGAAAGCTCGCGCGCCTCGGCATAACGCCCGAGCGGCACGCGGGCGACCTTCTGCGCCATCTTCTTTTCGATATCGGGCTGCGCCAGCACCATCTCGGTGATGACGCCACCGGGTGCCACCGCATTCACATGAATGTTCCACGGCGCCAGCTCCTTGGCCCAGGCCTTGGTCAGGCCGAGCAGCGCCGCCTTGGCGGCGCAATAGGGCGACGCATAATGATGGCCGACCATGCCCCAGATCGACGAGATGTTGATGATCTTGCCGCTGCGCTGTTTTTTCATCGCCGGGATCACCGCCTTGGCGGCGAAGAAGGAGCCCCGCACATGGACCGCGAACATGCGATCAAAATGCTCCTCGCTCGTCTCCTCGATGATCGGCTCGCCGCCGATACCGGCATTGTTGACGAGAATGTCGACACGGCCATGTTTCGCCAGCACCTTGTCGAGCGTCGCGGTCAGCGCCGCCACATCGGCGACGTCGCAGGCGACCGCATCGGCCGCGCCCCCCTTCTTCCGCACCAGCGCCGCTGTCGTCTCGGCGCGGGCGCCGTCGATGTCCTGCGCGATGATGATCGCGCCACGCTCGGCCATCAATTCGGCATGCGCCTGGCCCATGCCTGCCCCGGCGCCCGTAATGACCGCCACCTTGCCTTTGAGATCACTCATCTTGTCATCCTCCTGCGCGTTTGCATCGGCGCGCGATTTCCCGTTCGCTTCTCCTGCGAGAAACGATTTTCAGTTGTTTTCAGTGAATGCGGTGTCGCCTTAGCGCCTAGAATCCAACGATCGTCTTGCCTCCATTCGGGCTCAGCACCTGGCCGGTAATGAAGGCGGCTTCATCGCTCGCCAGAAAGGCCATGGTCTCCGAGATTTCTTCCGGTTGCGCCCAGCGGCCGAGCGGCACTTGGCTTTCCTCATGCCGCACACCTTCCTCGCCCAGATTTTCGAGCACCATCCGGCTCCACACGCCGCCGGGTGCGATGGCATTGACCGTGATGCCGAACGGCGCCAGCTCTTTGGCCCAGGCTTTGGTCAGGCCGAGAACGGCGCCTTTAGCGGCGATATAATCGGACGCCATGAAATGTCCGGCCTGCGCCCAGCGCGACGACACATTGATGATGCGCCCCCAGCCTTTGGCCTTCATCGCCGGCACCGCCGCTTTGGCGCAGAAGAACGAGCCTTTGACATGCACGCTGATCATCCGGTCGAAAGCCGCCTGGTCGATATCCTCGATCACGCGGTCGCGCCCGATACCGGCATTGTTGACGACGATGTCGAGGCTGCCGAAACGATCGAGAACCTTCGCCGACATGTCGGCGATCGCCGCCACATCTGAAATATCGAACACGAAGGCGGCACATGTCCCGCCTTCCGCCTCGACAAGCGCCTGCGTTTCGGCAAGACCTTTGGCATCGATATCCTGGATGATGACGGCCGCGCCGAGTTGGGCCAGCTTCACCGCATGGCTGCGTCCCATGCCGGAGGCCGCCCCGGTGACCAGCGCCACTTTTCCGTCAAACCCGTTCATGTCTCTGGCCTCCCTTCGATCAACAGCCCGTCGCGCCGCGCCCAGCCGACTTTTGTACGCTGACCGGGTTGCATCAGGACGAGATCGGGCCGTGTGGAAAACCGTGCGTTGACGACATGCCCCGATCCGTCGAGCCGCAGCCGGTAGCGCACGCTGCCATTGGCATAGACAGCCTCTTCCACCTGCGCCGCGAAGACATTGTCGGTATGTTCGGCCTCGGGCCCGACCACGATACATTCGGGCCGGATGCACAGTGCTTCGCCGACGCCTGTGCTGGCGACTGCTTCGACACTCCCGCCGCCGGCGAGCTCGGCCACCGCGAAACCTCCCGCGAGCGGCGTTGCCTTGCTGACCGGCAGGATGCTCGCTTCGCCGAGAAAACCCGCGACAAATATGTTCTGCGGCCGCTCATAGAGCTGGCGCGGCGAGCCGATCTGCTCGAGCCGGCCGTTGCGCATGATGGCAAGGCGGTCCGCCATGGCGGCGGCCTCCTGCTGGTCATGCGTGACATAGATGACGGTGACGCCGAGCGCCTTCTGGAATTTCTTGATCTCTTCCTGCATCTCCTCGCGCAGATTCTTGTCGAGGGCGCCGAGCGGCTCGTCCATGAGGAGGAGCAGCGGATCATAGACGGCGGCCCTGGCCAGCGCAACGCGCTGCTGCTGTCCGCCCGACAGTTCCGACGGGCGGCGATCGCCCAGCCCTTCGAGCCGCACCATCGCCAGTGCGCGGGCGACACGCTCCGCCTTTTCAGTCTTGGCCACACCCCGCATGCGCAACGGAAAGCCGATATTCTCGGCCACCGTCATATGCGGGAACAGCGCATAATTCTGGAACACCATGCCGAAATTGCGCGAGTATGGCGGCACCGCGACAATATCGGCGCCATCGATGCGGATCATGCCGGCCGAGGGCACGATGAAGCCGGCGGTGATGCCGAGCAAGGTCGACTTGCCGGATCCGCTCGGCCCGATGATGGCGAAGAACTCACCGGCCTCGATCCGCAACGATGTCGGGCGCAGCGCCGTCACCGGCCCATAGGACTTGGTGACACCGCCGAACTCGACCAGCGCACCTCGCTTCTCGGCGATGACCTTGTGATCGGGCGTAAGATCGGCATGAACATTCATGAGGCGGCCCCGCTCGGTTTCCTGGCGCCGGTTCGGGCATAGACGGCCGCGATCGCCAGCATCGACAAAGTGATGACGAGCAGCACCACGGTCGCCGCCGCGATCACCGGTGTCATCTGGTAGTTGAGATGCTCCCAGAGCAGGCGCGGCACGGTGCGTGTCGCCGGATTGGTGAGGAAGATGGCAAGGATCAGCTCGTCGAAGGAGAAGGCGAAGGCGAAGATGAAGCCGACGATCACGCCGGGTTTGATCATCGGCAGCGTCACGAAGCGGAACGTGTTCCAGCGATTGGCGCCGAGCGTCATGGCGGCGAGCTCATAGGTCGGCGCGTAGCTTTTGAGCGCCGCCGCCACTGTGATGAAGACAAGCGGCATGGCGAGCACCGTGTGGCCGAGCAGGATGCCGGCATAGGAGCCGATGATGCCGAGTTTGACCATGATCGGAAACAGCCCGATCGCCAGCACGATCTGCGGCAGGATCAACGGCGCGATCATCAGCGCCGACAGAAGTCGCCGGCCGGGCAAGTGGCCACGCACCAGCGCCAGCGCCGCCAGCGTGCCGAAGACCGTGGCGAACAGCGCCGCCGGCAGGCCGATCTTGACGCTGTTGAGGATGGCGATGCGGTAATCGAGGCTCTGCGCGAAGGCGTCATACCATTGCAGCGAGAAGCCGGGCGGCGGGAAGCTCAGAAAGGTCTCGCTGCTGAAGGACAAAGGCACGATGACGAGCGTCGGCAGCACCAGATAGATCAGCACCAGCACCGCGAAAGCGAGAATGCCATAAGAGAGGATACGCCACAGGCGGGGATCGGTCATGATACCTCTCCGACCGTCTTGCCGCCGCCGGCGAAACGCATGGCCCGCTCATAGAGAAGGAACAGCAGGCAGGTCACGACGAGAAGCACCGTAGCCAAGGCTGACGCCATCGGCCAGTCGAGCAGCCGCGACGCCTGCTGCTCGATGAGCACCGCGACCATCGTTTTCTGCCCGCCGAGCAAAGCCGGTGTGATGTAGAAGCCGAGCGAGGAAATGAAGACGAGGATCGAGCCGGCGCTGACGCCGGGCAGCGACAGCGGCAGATAGACCGACAGGAACTGGCGCAGCGGATTGGCGCCCAGCACCGCCGCGGCGCGCAGCAGATTGCCGTCGATGCCGCGCATCGTGTTGAGCAGCGGGATGACCATGAAGGGCAGCATGATATGGATCATCGCGATCTGCATGCCGACGCCGTTGCTCATCAGCTTGAGGGGCCGCTCGATCCAGCCCCAATCGAGCATCATCTCGTTGAGAACGCCGCGCCTTTGCAGGATGACGATCCAGGCATAGGTGCGGATGACGGTGCTGGTCCAGAACGGAATGAGGATCAGCGCGAGGCTCAAGTGAAGAAGATTGCCTTTGGCCCGGCTCACTACGAAGGCAACCGGATAGCTCAGCACCAGCGTGCATAGAGTGACCGTCGCCGCCGTCTGGAATGTATAGAGCAGAACCTGAAGCGTGCTCGACTGGGTGAATATACGCTCATATTGAGTGAGCGGATGGCCGGGACCTGCGAAACTCTGCAGCACCACATCGGCCAGCGGAATGACGAAGAAGGCGACGAGCAGAAGCAGCGGCGGCAAGAGCAGCAGCGCATGGCCGCGCTCGGGCGACCAGGGACGATGCCGGGCGGCAGATGGCGACAGTTTTTCCAGACGCCGCTCCGGCATCGCGAGGCTCATCGGCGCGGCCCCCTTAGCCGACGAGCCACTTGTTGAAGCGCTCGAAGATTTCCGGGCCTTTCTCGGCCCAGTAATCGAAATCCTGGAACACCGCCGTCTTGCCGTTCTGCGGCGAGTTGGGCAGCAATTCGAGGGTTTTGGCGTCGAGAAGCTCGAAGCTCTTGGTGTTCACCGGCCCATAGGGGATGGCTTTCGAGAAGGTCGCCTGGTTGGTGGCGTCGACCATATTGGCGAGAAACTCCATCGCCTCCTTCTTGTTCTTCGCCCCCTTGGGGATCACCATCGAGTCACACACATAAAGCGCATTGTCGAAGGTATAGTCTACCGGCGCGCCGTCATTCTTCGCCTTGAAGACACGCCCGTTCCACACAGTGCCGACATCGACCTCGCCGCCGATGACGAGCTGCGCCGATTGCGCGCCCGACGTCCACCAGGTGAGATCGGCTTTGAGCCGGTCGAGCGATTTGAAAGCGAGATCGAGATCGATGGGATAGAGCTTGTCGCGCGCCTGGCCGCCGCCCATCGCCGCCACTTCGAGCGTCTGGGGGGCGAGCTTCCACAGGCTGCGCTGGCCTTCCTTGGTTGCAGGATCGAAGAACTCGGCCCAGTTCTTCGGCCGTGTCTCGGCGGTGAAGGTCTTGGTGTTCCACGCCATGATATAGGCGGCGACGTCGACCAGCACATAATGCTCCTTGGCCGCTGCCGGCAGCAGCGTCGACTTGTCGAAAACGCTGTAATCGATGGGCTCGAGCAGGCCAAGGCGCGCCAATGCCGCCGCTTCGGTGGCATCGATATTCAGTATGTCCACATCGACGGCGTTGTTCTCGACCATCGCCTTGACGCGCGCCGTATCCATATAGGGCGCGCCCAGGATCTGGATACCGGTCTTCTTCTGGAACGTATCGAAATAGGCGACCTTGAAGGCTTCCTCGAGAGCACCGCCGGAATTCGGCACCGTCATCGTGGCGGGCTTGGCCTTGGCGATATAGGGGAAACCGGTCAGGGCGACGCTTGTTGCCGCCATTCCTTTCAGGACCCGGCGGCGGTCGAATGTTGAACGCTTGGACGATGGCTGTTTGGTGATCATTGTTTCTCTCCCAGACTCATTATGTCGTTCTTGCGTACAGCACGGCGGTCTCAGATCGTTGTTGGCCCTCCTCTCTTCTTTCTTTCGGGTTCAATCCATGACGATGCCGCCGCCGGCGATGACGGTTTCGCCCGTCATGTAGCGGTTGCGTTCGCTGGCAAGGAAATAGACGACCTCGGCGATGTCGCTCGGATCCGCCACCCGGCCGAGCGGTGTCGATTTGGCGAGATCCTCATAGATGCCCAAGGCCCGCAGGTTGGGTGTGTCGATCGGACCGGGCGACACGGCATTGACCAGGATACCTTCGGGCGCCAGCTCCTGGGCGAAGGACTTGGTCAGGCTGATCACGCCCGCTTTGGCGGCCGCATAATGGGCGTTCTTGGCATAGGGGATATAGGCGTCGATCGAGGCGATCGACACGATACGCCCGGCCTTGCGCGGCTTCATGTGATTGGCGGCGGCGACCGACATATGGAACATGGCGCGCAGATTGACGTCGAAAGTGTAGTCCCACGCCTCGTCATCGATTTCGAGCATGGGTTTGCGCGGATAGACGCCGGCATTGTTGATGAGGATATCGGCATGGCCGAGCGCCGAGGCGGCGAGACTGAAGGCGACATGGGCCTTGTCGCGCCGGCGTATGTCGCCCGCAACGCCAACCGCTTTCGTGGGGCCGCCCAGGCGTTCGACGGCGCTCGCGAGCCCGTCCTTGTCGATGTCGATGATCGCCACCTTGGCGCCGCGTTCGACGAAGAGACTGGACAAGGCGAAACCCAGGCCCCTTACGCCACCGGTGATCACCACATGCCGGCCGGCCATTTCCGCTGATCCCATTCGTCCCCTCCAAGGGCTGAGCGACCCTCTTTGTGATCGCTTTCCAATTTCAAGTATTATTATGCGATAAAACTTGTTTGACAAGCAGGAATCGAGGCGGCGGCGAAAATCGCCGCAGCTTCTTGAAATCAAAGAGAATTAGGTCAGGAATTGAGGCTGATCAGGGCGTCATGCGGAATATCGACCGCGACTTCTGTGCCGGGTGCAATGAAGGCCTCGCCGGCTTTGAACGGGGCATCGATCTGCACCTCGCCGCCCGTGCGCGCGATCGCATAACGCACGATCGAGCCCAGAAATTCGCGGTGCTGGATGGTGCCGGACAGGCGCAAGTGGCCGCCGGGCGCCGGAGCCGCGGCGGAAGTGCTGAGCTTGCCGTCGGCCGGCCGGAAGGCGACTTTGGCGCCGGAGATGCCCACCGGCGCACCGGCGCCGAGACTTTCCCGCGCCAGGATATTGGCAGAGCCCAGAAAGCCCGCGACGAAGCTGGTGGCGGGCATGGTGAAGAGATCGACCGGCGAGCCCGTCTGCAGAAGCTTGCCTTCATTGAGGATGGCGATGCGGTCGCAGATGGCGCTCGCCTCTTCTTGATCATGCGTGACGAAGATGGTGGTGAGGCCGAGCTCCTGCTGTAACTCACGCAGCCAGCGCCGAAGCTCGGTGCGCACGGTCACGTCGAGCGCGCCGAAAGGTTCATCGAGCAGCAGCACGCGCGGCCGGATGACGAGAGCACGAGCGAGCGCCACCCGCTGGCGCTGTCCGCCCGACAATTGCGCCGGAAACCGCTCGCCGAGATTGGTGAGACGGACGAGCTTCAAGATCTCGCTGACCCGCTCGCGGATCTGCTCTTCCGAAGGCCTCGCCTCGCGCGCCATCACGCGCAGGCCAAAGGCGACATTCTCGAAGACGGAAAGATGCGGGAACAGCGCATAATGCTGGAAGACGAAGCCGATCTGCCGGTAGCGCGGCGCCACATCGGTCGCATCCTCGCCGTCGAACAGCACCCTGCCCTGATCCGGCGTCTCGAGGCCGGCGATGATGCGGAGCAGCGTCGTCTTGCCCGAGCCGGAAGGGCCCAGCAGCGCGACGAGCTCGCCCTTGGGTATGTTGATGCTCACACTGTCAAGCGCCTGATACTGGCCGAAGCGCTTGCTCACGCTGTCGATATGCAAGGTCATGGGATCAGGTTCCTTCCGCATGGCGGCGCACGCCGCGGCGCTCGAGCAGGAATTTAGCGACGAGAGTGAAAACGGCGATCAGCATCAGCACCGAAGCCGCAGCGAAGGCGCCGACCGAATTATGGTCCTGGTAGAGCAACTCGACATGCAGCGGCAGCGTATTGGTTTCGCCGCGCACATTGCCGGAGACGATCGACACCGCGCCGAACTCGCCGAAGACGCGCGCATTGCACAGGATGATGCCGTAGAGCAGCGCCCAGCGCATGCCGGGCAGGCTGATGCGCCAGAAGGTCTGGAAGCCCGAGGCGCCGAGCGAGATGCCCGCCTCCTCGCGCTCGCGGCCCTGCGCCTCGAGCAGCGGGATCAATTCACGCGCGACGAAAGGCGCCGTCACGAACAAGCTCGCCAGCACGATGCCCGGCAGCGCGAACATGATCTTGATGTCATTGGCCTGCAGCCACGGCCCGAAAAGGCCTTGCGCGCCGAAGACGAAGAGATAGGCCACGCCCGCCACGATCGGCGAGATCGAATAAGGCAGCTCGATGATGGCGGTGAGGAAGCGGCGGCCGGGAAAATCGAATTTGGCGATGGCCCAGGCGGCGGCGATGCCGAACAGCGTGTTGATCGGCACTGCGATGAGCGCGGTGATCACCGAAAGCTTCACCGCATGCAGCGTGTCTTCCGTCAGAAGGCTCTCGAAATAACGCCCCGCCCCGCCGGCGAGGGCGTAGCTCAGGATCGCCAGCAGAGGTGCCGCGATGAGGAACAGGGCGATGATCGCCACGGCGCCGATGAGGAGCCGGCGGACGAGCTTCTGGTCGCCTACGCGTTTCGTCGCCATCGCTTCAGCTCCGCGTCAGATGCCGGCCATACCAGGACTGCGCCAGGCTGGTCAGGATGAGGATGGTGAGCGAGGCGAGGAGCATCACCGTGGCGATCGCCGCGGCACCCGGATAGTCGAACTCCTCGACCCGGATGAAAGCGAGCAGCGAGGTGATCTCGGTCGACAGCGGCTGGTTGCCGGCGATGAAGATGATGGCGCCGAATTCGCCGAGGCAGCGCACGAAGGCGAAGGAGATGCCGGCAAGCAGCGCCGGCATCAGCAAGGGCAGGATGACCCGGCGCATCGTGTCGAGATCGCCGGCGCCGAGGCAGGAAGCGGCGTCTTCGAATTCGGGGTCGAGCTCTTCCAGCACCGGCTGCACGGTGCGCACGATGAAAGGCAGGCTCGTGAAGATCATGGCGATGATGATGCCGAGCGGCGTATAGGCGACTTCGATGCCGATCGAGGCCAAGGGTGCGCCGAACCAGCCGTTCTTGGCGAAGAGCGCCGTCAGCGTCACGCCGGCGACGGCGGTCGGCAGCGCGAAGGGCACATCGACCAGCGTGTCGAGAAGCCGCTTGCCGGGAAAATCATAGCGCACCAGCACCCAGGCGAAGGCGAAGCCGAAGATCGCGTTGAAGAGCGTGGCGGCGAGCGCGCAGAGGATGGTGATCCGATAGGTCGACAGCGCCCGGGGCGAGGTGACGATGTTCCAGAATTCGCCGAGCGACAGGCTCATCGCCTTGAGCAGCACCGCCGCGACAGGCAGCGCGATGATAAGCGTCACATAGACGAGCGTGACGCCGAGCGAGAGCGGAAGGCCGGGAAGAATGCGCCGTTGCGGCATGAGGGATCAGGCTATCGTTGAACAAGGGAACGGGGCGGGATGATCCCGCCCCGCCCGCTTAGAGCACAAAATGCGGGGCAAATCCCGTCAAAGTTGGAGACTTTGACGATAAGGATTTGCCCAACATACAAGCTGGCGCGAATCCTTGTCGGCGAAGTGGTTTCCACTTCGCCGGGATGCGCGCTAGCGCGCGACAAAGAGCTGATCGAGAATGCCGTCCGAGGCGAAATGCTCCTTGGAGACCTTCTGCCAGCCGCCGAACACGTCCTCGACGGTGACGAGCTTGATCTCGGGGAAGTCGGCCTTGTGCTTCTCGACCACGCTCGGCTCATGTACCCGGTTGCCGAACTGCGCCACGATCTCCTGGCCTTCCGGCGAATAGAGGAACTTGAGATAGGCCTCGGCGATGGCGCGCGAGCCGCGCTTGTCGGCGACCTTGTCGACCACCGCCACCGGGAATTCGGCCAAGAGGCTCGCCGGCGGCGTCACCAGGTCGAACTTGTCCTCGCCGAACTCCTTGGCGATGGCGCGCGTCTCGGCCTCGAAGGTGATGAGGACGTCACCCGTTTCGCGCTCGACGAAGGTGGTGGTGGCGCCGCGCCCGCCGGTATCGAAGACCGGCACATTGGCGAACAGCTTCTTGATGAAGTCGCGGGTCTTCGTCTCGTCGCCCTGGAAGGCCTCCTTGGCATAGGCCC
The DNA here is from genome assembly GCF_016595235.1 of Taklimakanibacter albus. Classification (GTDB taxonomy): domain Bacteria; phylum Pseudomonadota; class Alphaproteobacteria; order Rhizobiales; family Aestuariivirgaceae; genus Taklimakanibacter; species Taklimakanibacter albus. The sequence goes on from NZ_JAENHL010000007.1 coordinate 743,982, forward strand.
AAGCGGCCAGATAGGTGTAGCGCGCATTGCCCGAGGTCTTGGGATTGGGGAAGATGACCTTCACGTCGTCGCGAACGAGATCACCCCAGTCCTTGATGCCTTTCGGATTGCCCTCGCGCACCAGGAAGGACGGGAAGGAATAATAGGGCGACGCATTATTGGGCAGTCGCGTCTGCCAGTCAGCGGCGACGAGATCGCCCTTGTCATGCAGGATCTGCACGTCGGTGACCTGGTTGAAGGTCACCACATCGGCCTCGAGCCCTTCGAGGATGGCGCGCGCCTGCTTGGAGGAACCGGCATGCGACTGCTTCACTTCGAGATCTTTGCCCGTATCGGCCTTGTATTTGGCGATGAAGGCCTTGTTGACCTCGGCATAGAGCTCGCGCGCAATGTCGTAGGAGACGTTGAGGATGCTGTTCGGTTCTTCGGCCTTTACCGGCGCGGCAAACGCCAGGGTGGCCAGCGCCGCTGCCACGATAAGCTTTTTCATAAGTCCTCCAGGGGGATAAGAGAAGGCGGGCAAGAGTTCTGTTTAAGATCTCGACTGTTCTATAAAAAGAACGAAACCTCTGTCAAGGCAGCGCGGCAGTTATTTTCCTTACGGCAGCCATGAGGAATTCTCAGAATGACGCTTAGAGCCCTTCCCGTTTTGATCGAATCGCTTCGATTCGATCAAAACGGGAAAAAGGGCTCGAAAACATATAATCTGGAGCGCTTCCTTATCGCCAAAGTCGAACAACTTTGGCGGGAAGCGCTCTAGTAGTTTTGTTTCTTGCCTGCCGGCGGAGGCCGCGCGAAAGATAACGCCGACGGCAGGGAGGCCAGATGAGTGTTTCGGAGACTCCGACTAAGACTGATCTTGGCGCGAAACGCGTCGATGCGCAGAAAGCCCTGGCGGCGATCCGGCCCGGCAGCCGGATCTATCTCGGTACTGGTTGCGCCGCCCCGCGCCATCTGATCGCCACGCTGGAAAGCCTGGAACCAGGTCCGGCCGATCTCGAATTCGTCAGCTTCCTCGCGACCCTGGTATCGCCCGCGGCGCAGGCGAGCCGCTATCGTCACCGCTCATTTTTCGTCGGCAGCGACATTCGCGATCTCCAGGCCGCCGGCCGCCTCGATTATGTGCCGATCTCGCTCGAGGAAGTGCCTGCCCTTCTCGCCAATGGCCGATTGCCCATCGATGTGGCGCTGCTTCAGGTCTCGCCGCCGGATGCGCGCGGCTTCGTCAGCCTCGGCGTATCGGTGGATCTCGCCCCGGCGGTGCTGGGCGTCGCGCGTCATGTCATCGCCGAGATCAATCCGGCGATGCCGCGTACCCATGGCTCGAGCTTCGTCCATATCGATCGTTTCGATGCCTTCATCGATGTCGACACGCCGGTGACCGAATACCGTCATCCGCCAGCCGGCGAAACGGCGGACCGCGTCGCACGCTACATCGCCGCCATCATCGAGGACGGCTCGACCTTGCAGATCGGGCTCGGCCGCGTTCCCAACGAAGCTTTGCACCACATCACGGACCGCCGCGATCTCGGTATTCACAGTGACGTCATCACCGACGGCATCATGAGCCTGGTGGAAGCGGGCGTCGTGACTGGCCGGCGCAAGACGCTGCACCGCGACCGCATCGTCACCAGCTACTGTCTGGGAACGCGCCGTCTCTATGACTTCGTGCATGATAATCCGCGCTTCGACTTCCAGCCGATCGAAGAAGTCTGCGATCCGCGCGCCATCGCCGCCAATCATCGCATGGTGTCGATCACCCAGGCCTTCGCCATCGACCTCACCGGCCAGGTCTGCGTCGACCAGCTCGACGGCCAGTTCTATGGCGGGCTTTCCACCCAGGCCGCCTTCATCCGGGGCGCGGCGCGCTCACCCGGCGGCAAGCCGATCGTCTGCCTCGCCTCGACCACGGAAGACGACGCCTCGCGGATCAAGCCGCTGCTCGCCGCCGGCGACGGCGTCGGCATCGCGCGCTCCGACGTGCATTACGTCGTCACCGAATATGGCATCGCCTATCTGTTCGGGAAATCCATCCGCGAGCGCGCCCTCGCGATGATCGAAGTGGCGCATCCCGACCATCGCGATGCGCTGGTCGAAGCCGCCCGGCAGCTCGGTTATGTCCCGCGCGAGCAGTATCTCGCCTCGCACAACGCCTATCCGGTTCAGGAAGAGCGGCGCCAGACATTCGCCAACGGCGCCGAGCTGCTGATCCGGCCGGCGCACGCCGCCGATGCCGACGCGCTCAGATCCCTCTTCCACCTGCTCTCGCCCGACGATGTCTATACGCGCTTCTTCCGGCGCGTCCGGTCGCTCTCCTATCAGGACCTGCAGACGCTCTGTAACGTGAATCACGAGACGCAAGTGGCCTTTCTCGCGGTGACGGGCCCCCGCGAAAACGAGGTGGTGGTCGGCAGCGGCTGTTACTTCCTGAATGCGACGACCAATCTGGCGGAGGTCGCCTATATGGTGGCGCCGGACTGGCAGGGCCAGGGGCTCGGCACGGCGCTCCAGACGCGCCTCCAGGAATATGCCATGGCCCGCGGCGTCAAGGGCTTCGTCGCCGAGATTCTCGCAAACAATGCCCGCATGGTGCGTCTCGCGGCCAATGCGCCGGGCGTCGCCACGACGGAGCGCGACGGTGACACGATCCAGGTGACCATTCTGTTCTCCGATCGCGCCGCCGCCAGGCCGGCGAAACCCGATGCCGAGGAGAAGCCCGCCAAAGATCCGCCAAAACGTAAAGCCCGGCGCCCCTCGAAATGATCCATTCATGTCGATTCAACTGACGGTCCGCAAGAAGATCATGGGCATCGCCATCGGACTGATCGTCCTGATGGTGCTGACCGCGATCCTGTCATTCGTCTGGGCGTTGCGGGTCGAGCATCGCATCCAGGAACTCTCCAACAGCTTCATCCCGGCCTATGGCCATCTGGCGCGCGCCAATATCCGCTCCCTCGAGCGGGCCTTGGCGTTGCGCCGCATGGTCATGGTCAAGATGCAGACGCCGGTCGACACGGCCAAATATGAAGAGAACCGCGAGCTCTTCGAAAGCAAGGGCGACGAGGTGGAGAAGGAAGCGCAAGCCGCCCGCGACTTGATCAATAGTCTCGTCGAGATGCGAAAATCATCCGCCGACGACGCCATCGCGCTGGTCCGGCTCGACGGCCGCATCGGCGCGGCAATCACCTATGCCCGTCAACAGCTGAACCAGGAGATCGACCGTCTCTTCTCCGCACTCGACACCGGCGACGGCAAGGCGATATCCGACAGCATGACGCGGGTCGACGCCCTGCGCGATGACCTTATCGCCAAGCTCGACGGCATCCGCGCCGACATGTTGTCATTGGTGCAGGCGGACGCGGCGGCGACGGTCGCCCAACAGCGCCAGGCCATGATAATTGCCGCGGCCGTGACGGCGCTCGCCGCCTTGCTGGGCCTCATGTTCGCGCTCCTCGTCAGCGGCGGCATCACGCGCCCGGTGCATCGCCTTCTGGAAGGCACCCGCGCGGTCGAGGCCGGCAATCTCGATCACACCGTCACGGTGAGTTCGCGCGACGAGATCGGTCATCTGACCACCGCCTTCAACCGCATGATCGAGCAATTGCGCCTCAAGGAGCATATCCGCCGGACCTTCGGCAAATATGTCGATCCGCGCGTGGTGGAAGATCTCATCGACCATCCGGTGCTCGCCACCGAAGGCCAGCACCGGGTCATGACGGTGATGTTCTGCGACGTCAGAGGCTTCACCGGCATCGCCAAGGAGACGACGTCCGAAGGTCTCGTCAAGGTGATGAACCGCTACTTTTCGGTGATGTCCGCGCCGGTCCGCGACCATGGCGGTATCATCGACAAATATATCGGCGACGCCATCATGGCCTATTGGGGCCCGCCCTTCACCGAGAAAGCCGATCAGGCACGCCTGGCGAGTCTCGCCGCCCTCGACATGCAGGCGCACATCGCCCCGCTCAAGGCCGAGATCGCCGAGCTGCTCGGCATGCGCAGCCTGCCGATCGCCTTCGACATCCGCATCGGCGTCGCCACCGGCGAGGCGCTGGTCGGCAGCATCGGCTCGGAATTCATGATGAGCTACACCGTGCTCGGCGAGACGGTGAATCTGGCCTCGCGCCTCGAAGGCGCGAGCAAGCTCTACGGCACCCGCATCCTCGCTTCCGCCGATACGATCGCCGGCGCCGGGGACACAGTCGAAACGCGCGAGATCGATCGTGTGGTGGTGCTGGGCGAGACGCGGCCGCAGACGATGTACGAGATCATGGGTCGCAAAGGCGAGCTGACGCCGGCGCAGCACGAGCTGAAGGCGCGTTTCGCCGAAGGGCTCGCCGCCTATCGCGCCAGGCGCTGGGATGACGCGCGCGGCGCTTTCGCCGCGGCGCTCGCGATGTCTCCCGACGATGGACCTTCACGTGTTTTCCTCAAGCGTATCGAAGGCTTCATGAGCGCGCCACTGCCGGACGACTGGGACGGATGCTGGCGTCTCGATCAGAAATAGACGTCAACTTCCCTTCGGCAGCGACAGCACCACTTTCATGCCGCCTTCGGCGCGCGGCGTCATGGTGATATCGCCCTGATGCGTCCGGGCGATGCCGCGGGCGATTGCCAACCCTAAGCCGATGCCGCCCGTCTCGCGGTTGCGCGAGCGCTCGCGCCGCTCGAAGGGCTCAAAGACGCTCTCGATCTCGTCCGCCGGTATCCCCTCACCTTCATCGGCGATCGCCACATCGACATTCCCGTCCGTCTCGGTGACCGTCACCCGCGCCCGCTTGCCGTATTTGACGGCATTGTCGATGAGATTGGTGAGGCATCTTTTGAGCGCGATGGGCCGGCCGGTGCACACGATCCGCACCGGCTCCGCCGGCTGATCCATCTGCACCTCCGGGAAGTCGTCGCAGATGGCCTCGGCCAGCGAGATCATGTCGATGCGCTCGCTTGCCTCCTTGTGCGGCTCGTGACTGGCGAAATCGACCACCGACTGGATAATCGCCTCGATCTCGGCGAGATCGGCGATGAGGGCCTTGGTCTCGTTCTTCTTCTTGAGCAGCTCGAAGCGCAGGCGCAGCCTGGTCACCGGCGTGCGCAGATCATGGGCGAGCGCAGCGGCGAGATGCTCGCGCTCCGACACATAATCGCGCACCTTGCTTTGCATCCAGTTGATGGCGCGCACCGCCGCGCGGACTTCGCGGCTGCCGGTTTCGGGCAGCGGCGGGCGGTTGAGGTCGTTGCCGATCGCCTTGACGGCCCGTTCGAAAGCGGCATAAGGCGCGGTGAGCTGCCGGATCGTCCACAGCGACAGCAGGATGATGAAGACGGCCGCGCCGACATAAAGTGGGATATTTTCCGGCGTCAGCACTGGCGGATCAGGTGTTACCGGCGATACGAAATTGAGCCACTGCCCGTCATTGAACTGCACCGAGACGACGAAACGGCCGCTGCGGCCAAGATTGCTCGCCGCTTCCGACAGCTGCTCCTCGACATTGCCCGGCTCGTCTTCGGCATCGTTCGCCCGCGGCTCGGTGATGCGCAAGACCGCGGCCGGATCCTCCTCGCGGATCCTGATATCGCTCACCCCGTCGCGGCCGAGCTTGGCGACGAGAATGTCCTCGAGCTCGGCCAGCTCGTCATCGGCGGGAATGGCGCTGGTGACCGCCGGCCTGGCAGACATCGACAGCATCAGCGGCGGCGTGGCGAGATCGTCGAGAAGGCCTGGGCGCGCCGCGGGCGTCGCCGAATAGAGGGCTTTCGACAAAGCGACGGTGCGCTCGCCCAAGCGGAAGAGATCGAAGGAACGTCCGGTGCTCGCCACCCCATGCGAGGCGATGACGAGGGTCGCCGTCTGCGCCGCAAGGAGGCCCGTCACCACGATCAGCAGAACCCAGGCGGGCAGCGATTGCGGCAACAGCCGTCTCATGGCGATTCCACGGCGGGCGCGAACATATAGCCGCCGCCTCGGACGGTCACGATGAAGTTGGCGTTCTCGACGCTCTGGGTGAGCTTGCGCCTGAGCCGGCTGACCAGAATGTCGATGCTGCGGTCGAAGGCCTGCGCCTCGCGTCCTTGTGTCAGGTCGAGGAGCTGATCGCGGCTCAGCGTACGGCGTGGATGCGTGACGAAGACGGTCAGGAGATCGAATTCGGCGGTCGTCAGGGTGACGACGACATTATCGTCGCTCCACAGCCGGCGCTGCGCGAGGTCGATGGTCCAGCCGCTGAACTTATAGGTCTGGGTCGGGCGCGTCTGGCGCTCCGCCTCGCCGGCGGAGGCGAAGCGGCGGATCACCGCGCGGACCCGCGCCAGAAGCTCGCGCGGCTCGAAGGGCTTGGCGAGATAGTCGTCGGCGCCCATTTCGAGACCGACGATGCGGTCGGTGGTTTCGCCGACCGCCGTCACCATGATGATCGGCACCTGCGACTTGGCGCGGATGTCACGGCACAGTTCCAGGCCGTTGCGGCCGGGCAGCATGACGTCGAGCACCACGAGATCGAAATTCGTCCGCCTGAGATGCGCCTGCATCTGCGCCTCGTCATGCGCCACCGACACGCGATAACCATGACGTTCGAAGAAATGCCGGATGAGATCGCAGATCTCGCGATCATCATCGACGACGAGGAGGTGGCCGCTCGTCGTCATGCGAAGGCCCTCCATAACAGATTTGTAATGCGGGTGAGTCTCATGCCGGTTGGGCCATAACACGGGCTTTCACGGCGATCCAGTTAACTGGACGACAGTTTTTGTATCCGCTCCGACGGCCCTGGAAACAATCGGTTACAGAGACCGCGAGCTTCGGAAAAATTCCGGAAAAACAGCGCGCCTATCCGTTGTTGCGACAACGATGCGCAACTCTGGTTCCTCTACTATGTCCCACGTGAGCTGCAGGTCCCGGAGCCTGCGCATCGCTTGTCTCGCGGCACTGACAGGCGCGTTCGCTCTGCTAGCGGGTTCAGGCGGTGTTGCGGCGGAGCAGACGAGGTCTGACCGTTGCACCATCCTGCAGGACCAACTCGCCGAGCAGATCAAGACCCATTCCGGGTCCAATCGCTCTGCCAAGGCCACGACGATTGGAGCGAAGGCGAAGAAACTCTGCGCCGAAGGCAAACAAGCGCAAGGCCTCAGAGCCTATGTCAAAGCGCTCCAGCTGTTTGGGGTCCAGCCGATCGACCCGAAGTGATGACCGAAGCCGACATGCCTCGTGCTTCTTGAAACGAATGGAAAGGATACTGAGATGAACAAACTTACTTTGGCTGCTCTGAGCCTCGCCACGGCCCTCGCCTTCACGGCGCCGGCTCTCACCGTGACCCCGGTGCAGGCGGCGACCACCACCGTTGCTACCCCGGCGCCGGCGAAGGCCAAGACCGCGGCGACCAAGACCTCGGCGACGATGAAGACCACCAAGCACAAGGTGACCAAGCACAAGAAGCTCTGCAAGGACACCAAGACGCATAAGTGCCCGGTGACCAAGAAGAAGAAATAACGAGGACGGCGACGAGCGCGTGATCGGCAAGATCACGCGCCACCTCGGCGCGTGATCAGGAAAAGTGGAAACCGGTTTTCCGTCCGATCACGCGCCAAATTGATTCCGATCACGTTCATCACTTTAGGTCGTAACGACCCAAAGTGATCGTGATCTAGGAGGCCGGGCGGATCACCCTCACCAAGGATTCACCCGGCCTCATTTCACGTTTCATTCTGACGAGGAGGTCCCATGTCTGCTGCCGCTGCTGCCTTTCTCTGGTATGTCGTCGTTGCCGGCCCGCAAGGCGGAGTCACCGTGCTGCCCAGCCCCTTCGATCAGCAGGATCAGTGCCTCGCCGCCGTCAAGGCCTATGAGGCGACGAAGCCCGCCGCCAACTGGAGCCTGCAGTGCATTCCCGCCGCCCCGGCGATCGGCGACGAGGAAGTGCCGGAAGACGGCGCCCCGGCCGAGCAGTAGATACGATAGGTATCGTTCAGCGCCGCTCTTCGCGCACGAAGGGCGTGCCCAACGCCGCCGGCTGACCGGTGCGCGGCGAACGCAGCAGGGCTGCCCAGATCATTACCGCCAGCGTGGCGACATAGGGCGTCATCAGCATGAAATATTGCGGCACCTGGATGCCGGCGGCGGCAATACGCGGAATAAGCGCCTCGATGCAGCCGAACAGCACGGCGCCGGCCAATGCCCGCCAGGGCTGCCAGCGCGCGAAGATCACCAGCGCGATGGCGATCCAGCCGCGCCCGCCCGCCATGCCGTCGACCCAGATCTTGGCGACGCCGACCGACAGATAGGCACCCGCCAGCCCGATCAGCGCCGCGCCACAGAGCACCGCGCCGAAACGATAGAGCGCGACACTAACGCCCGCCGCATCGGCAGCGTCGGGATTCTCTCCGACCGCCTTGAGCCTGAGCCCCAGAAGCGACCGGTTGGATATCCAATGGAAGGCGACGAAGATCGCGATCGTCGCATAGAAGACCGCGTCCTGATGGAAGAGCAGACGCCCGAGGATCGGCAATTCGGACAAGGGCCATAGCGCAATGGGGTCCAGGCCGGAAATCGGCCGGTTGGTCCAGCCTTGCTGCGTCGAGATCAGGCTCGTCAACCCCTGACAGAGAAACACCATGCTGAGCCCGGCGATGATCTGGTCGACCCGCAGCACCACGACGAGAAAGGCGAAGATGAGCGAGACCAGTGCCGCCGCCAGCATCGCGACGAGCAGTGCCAGCAGGGGATGCCCGCCCATGGTGATCAGGGCCCCTGCCCCGGTCATCGCGCCGACCAGCATGAAGCCCTCGGCCCCGAGAAACAGGACGCCGGATTTTTCCGCCACGATGAGACCGAGCGCCGCCAAGGCGAAGGGAACGGCGAAGGCGGGCGAGACGACGAGCCAGTTGAGGATGAAGTCGGCCATGTCTACTTCGTCCACTTCAGCCGGTGGCGGATGAAGAACTCTGCCGCGGCCACCGAGATGACCACGATGGCCTGGATCAGCTGCACGATCGCGCCGGGGATCTGATAGAAGACCTGCAGGCTCTGCCCGGCGACGAAGAGAATGGCGACGAAGAAGGCGACGACGATCACGCCGATGGGATTGTTGCGGGCGAGGAAGGCGATGAGGATGCCTGAGAAACCGTAGCCGAAGAAGAACGATTGCGTCATCCGGTACTCGATGCCGGCGCTGATCGCGAAGCCGGCGACGCCCGCCAGGGCGCCCGACAGCAGCGCCGCCGCGCAGGTGACGCCGAGCACCGGTATGCCGATGGCTTTCGCCATCTTCGGATTCGCATGCACGAAGCGGGTGAAGAAGCCGAACCGGCTGATATTGAGGGCCCACCACAAGATGAGCGCCAACAGCAAGGCCAGCGGCAGAGCCAGCGTGACATTCTCCCAGCCGATCGGGCTGAGCCGTTCGATGGCGTCATATTGCTCGGAATGCGGGAAGCTGCTCTTCGGATCCTGCCAGCTGCCATAGAGAAGATGGAGGAGGAAATTGAGCGCGACATAGTTGAGGAGCAGCGTGGAAACGACCTCGCTGATGCCGAGCTTCAGCTTGAGCGCGACGGGAACGAAGATCCAGCCCATGCCGCCCAGCGCGGCAGCCATCAGCATCACGACGAGGCGCAGCGCTGGGGGCCCGAAATCCGTGATGGCCACGAGGGTAGCGGCGATCGAGCCGAAGATCATCTGCCCCTCGATGCCGATATTCCAGAACCGTACCCGGAAGGCGACGCAGGCGGCGAGGCCCGCGATCAGCAGCGGCGCCATCTGGACGAGGACGCTCGCCACGCTCCGGCTGTCCGAGAAGATCGCATAGATGAACTCATTGGCGAGATTGCCGAGGCCGACGCCCGCCCAGGCGAGGATGGCGACGGAGATCGCCAGACCGATCAGCAGACCGGCGCCGCGGATCAGGATCCTTTGCCCGGCCGGGCTCGTCTGACGGATCTCGACCGTCATCCGACTGGACTGACGGGAGGGCGCGGGCGGTGCCGCATCGAGGGCGGCAAGCGGCTCAGCCATGACTGACCATGGCCTCTCCCACTGCCTGCCGGTCGGCGGGTGCTGCGAATTCGGCCACCAGCCGGCCGCTGCTCATGACGCCGATGCGATCGGCAAGCAGCAGGATCTCGTCGAGATCCTCGCTGATGAGAAGAATTCCGGCGCCGCCGTCACGCGCCGCCCGCAGGCGTGCATGGACCGCGGCGGCGGCCCGCACATCGAGGCCGCGACTCGGGCTATGGGCCAGGATCACCCGCGGCGCGCCGGCGAATTCGCGGGCGATCACGAGTTTCTGCGCATTGCCGCCGGACAGCAGCGCCGCTTTATGCGCGAGGCTGCGCACGCCTTGCACGTCATGCGCGGCGACCGCCGCGCCGGCGGCCGTTTGCGCCGCCGACGACTTCATGCGCAGGACGCCGCCATATTTGCCGGAATAGACATCGCCGATCGCATAATTGTCGGCGATCGAGAGCTCGCCAGCCAGACCGTAGGAATGCCGGTCCGCCGGGATGACGGCCAGGCCCCTGGCGCGCCGCGTCTTCGGTGTGGCATCTGTTATGTCGACCGCGTCTTCCAGAGTGATCCGCCCGGACGCCGTAGTGACGACGCCCATGAGGATTTCGGCCAACTCGGTCTGGCCGTTGCCGCCGACGCCGGCGAGACCATAGATCTCGCCGCTGCAAATCCGCATTGTCACGTCGCTCAGCGTCTCGCGCCGGCCATTGCCGCCGCTGCTGACGCCGGTGAGAGAAAGAACCGGTCCGCCGACATTCTGCGCCGGAACCGCGCATTCGGTCGTGGTGGTGCCGACCACCAGCTTCGTCAGCTCGCCGGCGTTAAGTGTCCCCGGGCTGGCGGTGGCGATGGTCTTGCCGTTGCGCATGACGGTCAGCCGGTCTGCATGGCGCATGACATCGCCGAGCTTATGCGTGACCAGGATGACCGCGGCGCCTTCGCTGGCGAGATGGCGCAGCAACGCCAGCAGCCTCTCGGCCTCCATATCGGTCAACACCGCGGTCGGCTCATCGAGGATGAGCAGCCGCGCACCGCCGACCAGCATTTTCAGGATCTCGACCCGCTGCTGCTCGGCGATGGAGAGCGCGCCCACCGGTTTCGTCAGATCGACGGTGAAACCGATACGGTCGGCGAGGCGGGCAAGCGCGGTGTCGATCGCGGCCCGGCCGCGCGCGAAACCGCCCTTCGGATTGGCCAGGAGGATGTTCTCGAGCGCCGAGAAGCTCTTCACCAGCTTGTAGTGCTGATGGACCATGCCGATGCCCAAGCGCCGTGCATCGAGGGGGCCGGCGATGCGCACCGGACGGCCCTGGACGCGGATCGAGCCCTCATCCGGCGCATAGAGGCCGGCGACGATATTCATGAGCGAGGACTTGCCGGCGCCGTTCTCGCCCAGCAAGGCATGGACTTCACCGCTGCGGACCTCGAGATCCGCAGCGGCGATGGCGCGAAAGCCGTCGAATGACTTGGATATGCCCGAAAGCTCGAGAGCCGAAGTCATCACCTTGTCCACAGAAAGCCAGGTGCCGTCACTTCTGACTGATGACGCCCTTGACGAACCAGTCCATTTTCCAGAGATCGGCATCCGACAGCACCTGCCCCGCCGGGACACGTTCCTTGCCGTCGCGATCGGCGAGCGGACCGGCATAGACCTGCTTGCCGTTCACGATCGCCTCGCGTTCGGCGGTGATCTTGTCGGCCGCGTCTTTCGGCACCGCGTCGCCGCAGCAGGCGATGTCAGTGCCGCCCTCCTTGATCGACAGGAAGGCACCATAAGCGGGGGGCGTCCAGTCGCCGGCGATGATCTTCTTGATCTCGGGCTCAAGGAAGCGATCCCACACCCAGACCGACGAGCACTGTGTCGCCTTCGGCGCGAATTCACGCAGGTCGCGGTGATGGCCGGTCGCGTAGACGCCCTTCTCCTGGGCGACAATCTGTGTTGCCGGCGTGTCGACATGCTGGCCGATGACATCGATGCCCTGCTCGATCAGCGCTTCCGCCGCGGCCCGTTCCTTGACCGGATCGTTCCACGCGCCCGTATAGATCACGGTGACGGTCGCGTTGGGATTGACCTGCTGGGCGCCCAGCGCATAGGCGTTCACCGTCCAGTTCACGAGGCCGAAGGGATTGGCCGCCACGAAGCCGAGCTTGCCCGATTTGGAGGCCGCACCGGCGGCCATGCCGCACAGATACTGGCTTTCATAAGTGCGGCCATAGAAGGATTGGAGATTGGGCCCGTTGGTGATGCCCGCCGGATTGAGGAAGGCGACATCGGGATACTTCTCCGACAGCTCCTTGAACGTGTCGGAATAGCCGAAGGCCGAGCCGATGATGATGTTGAAGCCGCGACTGATCAGCAATTCCACCGCCGGCCGGATCGCCGTGGCGTTTTCCGGCACGTTCTCCACCACTGGAATCTTGACGCCCATCGACGCTTCCAGGCGCTGGCGCGCCTCATCGAGCGCCTGCGACCAGCCGCCGTCATTCTTCTGGGTGAAGATGACGAGCGCGATCTTGGGCTCACCCTTGAGCTTGAACGCCGCCATTGCCGGCAGAGCCGACAAGCCGACTAAGGCCAGTCCAAAGGCGAGAAGTCTCAAAATATGTCGTGTCATGTGCCCTGTCCTTCCTTGCTTCCCATCCGCGGTGAACACCGCTTGTGCTTCTTCACGGCTTGTTTTTCGGCCGTCCTCTATGGGACGGCTTGTCGTCGGCAGCGCTCAAGCGGCGTCGAGCGCCGCATGAATCATGCTGGGTGTGATCGGGGTATGCCGGAACTTTCCGCCGCCCAGCGCTTTCAACGCATCTTCCACGCCTGAGGCGACCACCGCGCCCACCGCGATGCAGCCCGCCTCGCCAACGCCTTTCACGCCCAGGGCGTTGAGCGGCGATGGCGTCTCGAGATGCAGGATCTCGACATCGGGAATCTCGGTCGCATAGGGGACGAGGAAATCGACAAAATTCGCATTGAGCATATTGCCGGTCTCGTCGAACTCGATCCGCTCATACATGGCACCGCCGAGCCCTTGCGCGATGCCGCCCATGACCTGGCCCTCGACGATCATCGGATTGATCATGTTGCCGCAATCATGGATGCAGACATATTTGCGGATGGTCACGCTGCACAGTTCCGGATCGACCTCGATGAGCGCGCCATGCACGCCATAGGCCCAGGTGGCGCAGGGCGGGCTGTAATAATCGGTGGCTTCCAGACCGGGATGCTCGCCCTCATCGAGCGAGGGACCGTCATGACGGCTCGCCGGCGCGAACTGGGTCGCAGCCTGCGCCGCTTCGTTGAAGGCATAACGCAGCGGATTGGTCGCCGTGGCGACCGCCGATAACGGTACCTTGCGGTCGGTGCCTTTGACCCAGGCGGCGCCGTCCTTGAGCTCGACGTCGCCGACATCGGCCTCCAGCATGTTGGCGGCCGCCTGGAGCGCCTTGCGCCTGACGATCATTGCCGATTTGTGGATGGCATTGCCCGAAACCACCGCGGCACGGCTGGCGAAGGTGGCCACGCCCCAGTCGAAGGCCTTGGTGTCGCCTTCGACCAGGATCACGTCTTCGGGCTTCACACCCAGCTGGTCGGCGGCGATCTGCGCGAAGACCGTGTCATGTCCCTGCCCTTGCGAGGTCAGCCCGGTATTCACATAGACCTTGCCGGTGATCGGATGAATACGGACGTGGCCGCCTTCATAAGGTCCAAGCCCGGTGCCCTCGACATAGAAGGCAAGGCCGAGGCCCAGATGTTTGCCTTCAGCACGCGCTTTGGCCTGCGCGCTCGCGAATGAGGGAGCATCGAGCCGCTCCTCCATCATCGCCAGCGCCTTGTGATACTGGCCGCTGTCGAGGCTCACTTTCAGGCCGTCGGCGAAGATCAGCCCTTCCCGATCATAGGGAAACTCATGATCGGCGATGAGATTGCGGCGGCGGATCTCGAAGCGGTCGAGGCCCAATTCGTCGGCGAGCTGATCCATCGCCCGCTCGATCGCGAAGCAGGCTTGCGGACGGCCGCAGCCGCGATAGGGCGTGACCGGCACGGTCGGCGTATAGATGGCCTTGAACTCGACCCAGATATTGGGAATCCGGTAAGGGCCGGCGATCGAGGTCGAGGCGACCTGGGCCACAGCGATGCCATAGGGGATGAAGGCGCCGGTATCGTGCAGGAAGCTGTCGCGCAGCGCGATCACCTCGCCCGTCTTCTTTGCGTAGAGCTCCATGAAATGGATCTGGGTGCGCTCCTGCGAGGAGCCGACGAAGTTCTCGCGCCGGTCCTCGATATATTTCACCGGCCGCCCCAGCTGCATCGCCGCCATCGGCACCAGGAGCTCGTCGGGATAGAACAGCAGCACCTTCTGCCCGAAACCGCCGCCGACATTGGGCGCGATGACCCGGACCTTGTCCTCGTCGAGTTTGAAGATGGAGGCAAGACCGCCGCGCACCGAGATCGGCGCCTGGGTTCCGTCCCATACGGTGAGCTCGCCCGTCACCTCGTCGAACTGGGCCGCGACGGCGCGGCACTCCATCGGCGCCGCGGTGGAACGGTCGACCTGCACGCGGATTTTGGTCACATGCTCGGCCTGGGCGATCGCGCTGTCGGGATAGCCCGAGACCTGCACGAAATGGGCCGCGATATTCTGTTCATGCGTGTCATGCACAAGGGGCGCGCCGTCGAGGATCGCCTTTTCGAGATCCACCTCGACATCGCGCGGATCATAGTCGACATCGACCAGGGCCGCGGCATCCTCCGCCGTATAGCGGTCGACCGCGACGATCATCGCCACCGTCTGCCCGACATAATAGACATCGTCGCGCGCCAGCGGCCGCTGGGTGCGCGCATCGTGCATGGAGGAATGCGGGATGAGCAGCGGCATCTCGATATCGAGCGCCCCGACATTGTCGCATGTATAGACCGCGGCGACGCCCGGATGCGCCACCGCCGCCGAGATATCGATCGAGTTGATGCGGGCGCGCGCGAAGGGGCTGCGCACAAAAGCCACATGCAGGGCCTGGGCGAGCGGAATATCGTCGATGAAGGAGCCTTCCCCGCGCAACAGCTGGGGATCGATATTGCGCTTGATCCGGGCACCGAACAGTCGTGTCGACATGGGTTATTCCTGACCGGCTTTTGGCGCCATGTGATCGGCGGCACGACGCACCGCCGAGATGATGTTCTGATAACCCGTGCAGCGGCACAGATTGCCCGCCAGTATCTCGCGGACGCCGGCATCGGACAGATCGATCTCGGTATCGGATTCGAGATGGCTGAGGATATTCATGATCATGCCCGGCGTGCAGTAGCCGCATTGCAATCCATGGCAATCCTGGAAGGCCTGCTGCAGCGGGTGCAGCGTGCCATCCGGATCGGCCAGCGATTCGATGGTGCGGATCTCGCGTCCCGACGCCTGGACGGCGAAGGTGAGGCAGGAGCGCGCCGCCTTGCCGTCCATGACGATGGTGCATGCCCCGCAGATTCCATGCTCGCAGCCGACATGTGTGCCGGTCAGGCCGAGCTCATGGCGCAGGAAGTCGGACAGCAGCATGCGCACGCTGACCTCGCGCGTGACTTCCTCGCCATTGACGGTCAGCTTCACGCTCACGCGCGGATCATCCGAGGACTGAGGAAGTTTTGGTTTGATCTTTCCGCGAGCCATGATGTCCGATCTCCTATTGCGCCCGCGCCGCGGCTCTTTCCACCGCGCGACGGACAAGCGTGGCGAAAAGATGCTTGCGATAGCCCGCGGTGGCATGCATGTCGCCCGGCGCCGTCACGGCGGCGCAGGCCGCATCGCCGGCTGCTTTGATATCGGCTGCGGTGAGCCGGCTGCCGGCAAGGATCTGCTCGGCGGCGGCAAGGCGCAGCGGCTTGGAAGACACGCCGCAGGCGGCCAGGGCCACGGTGGCCACGGCGCCCGCGCCGTTGCGTGTCAGGATGCAGCCTGCCGCGGCGATGGCATAGTCGCCATGGCGGCGCGTGAATTCCTCGAAGGCGAAGCCGGCGCCCGGCGGCAGAGCGGGGAAATGCGCTTCCACCACCATCTCGTCCGGCTGGCGCGACGTCGTCATGTGAAACTGGAAGAAATCCTGAGCGGCGATCTCGCGCCCGCCATCCGATCCGGCCACCTGGACGCTGCCGCCGGTGAGCACGAGGATCATCGGCATCTCGGCGGCGGCATCGGCATGACAGAGACTGCCGACGACGGTACCGCGATTGCGGATCGGGATATGGGCGACATGACCGAGAGCGGCGCGCAGAACCGGATTGGCGGCGGCGACGCCGTCATGCAGCTCGACTTCGCGGTGACGTGCCATGGCGCCGACCGCGATCTTGCCATTGCCGATCGTGATATGTGAGAGGCCCGGAATATTCTGGATGTCGATCAGCCGCGACGGGCTGGCGAGGCGCATGTTCATCGCCGGGATCAGGCTTTGCCCGCCGGCCAGGATCATGGCGCCGGAGTCTTCCTTGAGCAAGCCAACCGCCTCGTCCACCGAGCGCGGCGCCACATAGTCGAACAGGGAAGGCTTCACGGGCGCACCTCCCGCCTGCTGCCGCGGGATCTCGGTGAGATCCCGGATGTCGCCATGTTCCGCTGCGAAGCCATTTTCGGCACTGCGTTTCCCCGGCTATGGAGGCTCTTCGAGGAGCCTTCGTGTTTTATCCACATAATGGATATGATATCGAATATGATGATACTGATCGACGCCTTGCCCTGTCAATACTGTTATCTGGGCTGCTGCTCGCGATTGACCAGCGCGACACCGGCGAGGATCAAGGCCACCGCGACCCACACCACGGCGGACAGGGGCTCGGCGAAGAACAGGACGGCAAAGGCGACGCCGACTCCGGTATGCACATAGCTGATCTGGCTGAGATAGACAGGACCGCCGATCTGCTGCAGCCGGAAGAACAAGGCATAGCCGATGCCGCTTGCGAGACTTTGCAAGACGATGAGGTGCCAGCCGGCGCCAAGGCCCGCGACGACATCCGTCTTCTGGCCGAACAGCCAGGCGATCAGAAGAAAGGCGGCGAGCCCCAGCGCCGCGGCCGCCAGCGTCACCGCCGCGAGTGGCAAAGGTTTCTCAGCCTTGGGCCAGGCAACCGTCCTGAACACATTGCCGGCGGCGAGCGCGAGCGGCGTCACCAGCGCGGCGAAGTACCAGATGGCCGGCGCCGTCTCGCCGAAGCTGCCGGCATTGCGTGAGATCAGGATGAGCAGCGCGCCGGCGAGACCGGAGGCAAGGCCCACGAGCCGCAAAAGGCTCGGACGCTCGAGGCCGAGCGCAGCGACGATGGCCAGCGTGATGATGGGAGCCAGCGATTGCAGGATCGCAGGGATGCCCGAGCCCAGATGCGGAATCACCGCCACCAGCATGCCGAAGGGGATAGCGAAGGTCAGTTGCCCGGCAACCAGCGCATATTTGACGACACCCCGGCGCGCCGCCGCCGGAGTTCCGGAAAACCACGCGGCCAGGAACAACACCAGGCTCGCCCCGAAGGCGCTCGCCGCGGCATAGAGGAGTGGCGGCACGCCTGCCTCTCCGGCCAGCCGGCCGAGCGGAAAGATCAGCCCGATGCAGCTGCCCGCCGCGAAGAGGAGCAGCACCGGCTCGAGCCTGAGCGACGAACTGCTCATGCGGCGCCCCTCGGTTCGAGCGGCCGCGCCAGCGATGCCGCGAGCACACTCTCGCACCATGCCGCGACCCGAAGCAGCGCAGCTTCCCCATAAGGCTTGCCGATGATCTGCAGCCCGACCGGCAAGCCGTTCTCGCTCAAGCCACAGGGGATCGAGATCGCCGGGCATCCGCAAACGGTGACGGCATAACCGAGCAGCAGCCAGTCGAGATAGGTCTCGAGCGTTTCGCCGTCGATCTCGCGCACGAAGCGCTCGGTCACCGGAAAGGCCTCGACCGGTGCGGCGGGCGCGATCAGGAAGTCGTGCTCGTCCAGGAAAGCCAGCATGTCGCGACGCGACTGGGCGCGGCGCGCTTCAGCGAGCGCGATCTCGGCCGCCGTGAGCTTGAGGCCCTGCTCGATATTCCACACCACTTCCGGCTTGAGCTTGTCCCGCGCGGTCTGCAGGACCTCCTGCCGCAAGGCCGCGAACTGGAAGGCGCGCAATGTCCGGAAGGCGCCGTCGGCGAGGCTCAGATCAGGATGCGTCTCGGCGACCGCGAGTCCCGCAGCGGCGAGCTTCCCGACCGCCTGTTCGATCGTCGCGCGTACCGGGCGCGCGACCCGCGCGACGCCGAGATCCATGCTGAAGGCGACCCGCTTCGGCCGCTCAGCCGTCATGGCGGCTGCCCGGTAGCCCATGGGCGATACCGGCCGCGACAGCGGATCGCGCCGGTCGAAGCGGGCAAATCCATCGAGGCCGAGCGCCACATCGGCGACGCTGCGGGCCAGCGGTCCGATCACCGACAGCACCTGGAACGGCAAGGCATTTGGCCCTTGCGGCACGAGGCCGGGGCTGGGCCTGAGACCGACGATATTGCAGAAGGCCGCCGGATACCGCACCGAGCAGGCGAAGTCCGATCCTTGCGCGATGAAGGCCATGCCGCTGGCGACCGCCGCCGCGGCCCCGCCGGACGATCCCGCCGCCGACAAAGCGATATTCCAGGGATTGCGCGTGGCGCCGAACACATCGTTGAACGTATTGGCCCCCGCCTCGAATTCCGGCGTGTTCGACTTCGCATAGACGACGCCACCGGCGGCCTCGATGGCCTCGACGCAATAGTCAGACCTGGCCGCGATATGATCGGCGAAGGCGCGCGAGCCCCAGGTGGTGCGCACCCCTTCGACTTCATATGAATCCTTGATCGGCACCGGCAGGCCGGCCAGCACCCCGCGTTCGCCGGGCGGCAGTTTCTCGAGCGCCGCGGCCCGCGCGCGGGCGCGCTCGAAACATGTGGTCGGGAGCGCATTGAGCGCCGGATTGACGGCCTCGACCCGTTGCTCCAGTGCGGCGATCAATTGGCCCGGCGACAGCTCGCCTTGGCGGAGCCCGTCGACCGCGGCGCATGCCGAGAGAGTGTGAAGAAGATCATTCATGCGCCCTCTCCTCCACAAGTCTACTGGCATCCGATGAGCGGATAGAGTATATGCTATTTGAATATCGGGATCGATCGATATCCCGCCCCTGGCAGGGACGGCTGCCGGCGGATGTTACCCCAGACAATGGCAGGAGTCGCCTGTGGCGAAAGCGAAAGTCAAATCCAGTCGGGCGGCGGACGGCGATCGGGCCAGCCAGCTGCGTGGCATGTCGCGGTCTTTCGCGGTGCTCGAGCAGATCGCCGCGTCGCCGAGCCGCGTTGTGGATGTCACACGCGCGCTCGACCTTCCCTGGGCCACCGTTCACCGCACCATCATCCAGCTCGAAAAGGCGCAGTTCCTGCGCCGCGATCCGGAAAGCAACCGTTACGAGATCGGCCCTCGCCTCTGGTATATCGGCTCGGCCTATCTGTCGAACAACCGCGTGCTCAACACGGCGATGGCTTATCTGGGCCAGATGCAGGACGTCGAGGGCGTGGCGGTGCAGATCGTCGAGCGCAGCGGCTGGCAGTCGGTGGCGATCTATTCGGCCCAGCGTTTCGGCGAGGACATCACCAAGGCGCATTACGGCCACCATTTTCCGCTGCATTGCGGGTCGAAGGGCCAGATCCTTCTCGCCTATGAGGATCCGGCCTTCATCGCGCTTTATCTCAAGCGCAATCTCGAAAAGCTGACCAGCGAGACGATCACCGATCCGGTGGAACTGCGCAAACGCCTCGCTGAGATCCGTGAGGCGGGTTTCGCGCAGACCGTCGCCGACGTGCAACCTTTCACCGGCTCCCTCGCCGCCCCCATCCGCGACAGCAGCGGCCGCGTCGTGGCGTCGTTGTGTTTCGTCTTCCGCAAGACGATGCTGCGCAACGAGAAGCGCCGCGAGGAGCTGCAGGAGCGCATCGTCCACACGGCGCATTCCATTTCCTTCGATCTGGGCTGGCGCCCCGGGCAAGGCTGACGCACGCCTTACTTGCGCTCTTCGTAGGAACCGCGCAGCGTCTTGAACGTCTCCTCGAGCGCCGCCACGGTGGTGTGGATGAAGACTTCTCCGGCTTCCGCGGTCGCATGTGTGGGGTCGCCGAAGATCGCGGCATGGCCCGCTTCCGGGCGCGGCCGGCGCATATAGGTCCGGGTCGGATTGGTCGGCGCCACGAGATCCCAGCCGACCGGCCCGTATTTGGCGCCGGCGAGTCTCTCCATTTTCACCAGATGCGGCCTGGTGGCGAGCTGGAAGGCGGTCTCGAACTCGCAGCCATGCCCCATGCCGCCGGCAACCGACTTGCGCAGCTCATTGATCTTGGCCGCGCCCGGCTCCCAATAGCTGACCGCCGAAACCTTGAATGTATGCTGGGTATCGAGCTCATCCACCAGATGACGCGCCACCGCGTCATTGGCCGTACCATTGGGCCGGTTGCCGTTGAGTATGATCAGATGCTCGAAGCCCTGGCGCAAAAGCGCCGCGCCGATTTCGAACAGCATCGTCTGATAGGTGGGAATGGAGAGCGATATCGTTCCCGGAAAAAATTCGAAGGTCTTGGAGATGCCATAGGCGACGGGCGGCGCCACCAGCGCGTTGATGCGCTCCGCCAGGAGCCAGGCGATATGCTCGGCCTGATGCGTGTCGGTGTCGGTCGGCATATGCGGGCCATGCGCCTCGGTGGCGCCGGTCGGCAGGATGACGGCGCGTTTCGCCTTGATCGCCTCGGCGATTTCCATCTGCGTCATATTGGACATGCGGTGTTCCATGGCCGGCTTTCCCTCTTCTCGGGCTTGCGCTCGCCCGCAATGACATTCATACTCAGAATATGGATACGATAGCTAATATATGAACATGTAAAGTGGGCGTAGTGCAAGCGTCATCTGCACCCCATATTTGTGGGTAAATAGCTGGGAGACCCATGATGAACGCCATCAACCCGGAAAATGCCTTCTGGAGCGACCTCTTCGCCAGGATCGCCGAGCGCGGACGCCAATGGCTCGGCCGGCCACTGCCGGCGGGCGCATCGGCCGAAAGCCGCATCGGCGAATTGGCCTCGAGCCTCATCTCGACCAAGGGCGAGGCATCCGGCGTCGCTCTGGCGCGCGCCCTCGTGGCGCAATGGAAAAGCATGGACAAGCCGGCGCGGCGCGCCTGGTTCGAGATGCTGGCGCAGGATTTCGGTCCCGATGCGGAGAAGCTCACCGACGCCGTCGGGCAATGGCAGGCGCAGCCGACGCCGGCCGCGGCGCAGAAGCTGCATGCCGCCGCCGAGCCGCTGCGCCAGGAACTCTTGCGCCGCATCAACCTCGCGCCTGGTGGTACCGCGGCGCTTGTCGAGATGCGCCAGGAGCTGCTCACCCATTTGCGCGACACACCGGCGCTGGAGGCCGTCGAGGCCGACTTCGTCCATCTCCTGACCTCGTGGTTCAATCGCGGCTTCCTGCTGCTGCGCCCGATCGACTGGGCCTCGCCGGCGAATGTCCTCGAGAAGATCATTCATTATGAAGCGGTGCATGAGATCAAGGACTGGAACGATCTGCGCCGCCGCCTCGCGCCGCGTGACCGC
Source organism: Taklimakanibacter albus (assembly GCF_016595235.1). Lineage (GTDB taxonomy): Bacteria > Pseudomonadota > Alphaproteobacteria > Rhizobiales > Aestuariivirgaceae > Taklimakanibacter > Taklimakanibacter albus. The sequence continues at coordinate 765,571 of NZ_JAENHL010000007.1, forward strand.
CGCTGCTTTGCTTTCTTCCATCCGCAGATGCCGGACGAGCCGCTGATTTTCGTCGAAGTCGCCCTCACCTCAGGCATTCCCGGAAATATCGGCGAGCTCCTGTCGGAGGAGCGCACCGCGCTCGAGCTCCCCAGTACCGACACGGCGGTCTTTTATTCCATTTCCAATACGCAGGTCGGGCTCAAGGGCGTCTCCTTCGGCAATTTCCTGATCAAGCAGGTCGTCGAGGAGCTTCTGCGCGAAATGCCGTGGCTCAAGACCTTCGTTACCCTATCGCCGGTGCCAGGCTTCGCGTCCTGGCTGAAGACCGCGCGCCAGGACGACTCGCCGCTTCTCGCCGCGCTGCCGGACAACGAACGTCTGGCGGGCCTCGACCAGTCCGGCTGGCAGGAGAATGCTGAGGACCGAGAGGCGCTGGCACCAGTCCTGCGCCAGGCTGCGGCAACCTACTTGCTGCAGGCGAAGGGCGCCAATCGCCGGCCGCTCGATCCCGTCGCCCGATTCCATCTCGGCAATGGCGCGAGGCTCGAGCGCATCCACGCCTCGGCCGACCTCTCCGCCAAGGGCCTGCGCCAGTCCCATGGCGTGATGGTCAATTATCTTTATGATCTCGGCGCCATCGAGAAGAATCATGAAGATTATGCCGACAGTGGTGAGGTTGCACATTCATCCGCGATCCGTAAGATTCTGGCCGGCGATCTGTCGGCAAATATGTTGACCCGAAACGTCCAGAGCCTGCTCGGCTCGGAAAAACCAAGAAAGAAGGAAGCCAAGATCTCATGAGCTGGTCCTATGCCGATGATCCGCAGTTGCGCAATCTGCCCGCTCTCGTGCACCGTCGGATGACCGCGCCGGACAAGCTTTTCATCCGCAATGGCGACGGCCGTGACTTCACCTTCTTCGATTTCTGGACGCTCGCCGGCCAGATGGCCAATGCCCTTGCGGCGCAGGGCGTGAAGACCGGCGACCGGGTGGCGATCCAGGTCGATAAAAGCCCGGAAGCCATCGCGCTCTTCCTCGCCTGCGCCAAGCTCGGCGCCGTCTATCTGCCGCTCAACACCGCCTATACCGAGCCGGAAGTGGACTATTTCGTCGGCGACGCCGAGCCCTCCGCTTTGATCGTCATGCCGGAGCGTCTCGATGCTCTCGCGGATCTCGCCAAGCGCCGCAATGTCGCTGCCCTGCTCTCGCTCGGCATCAAGGGCGACGGGACATTCATGGACGCGACACGCCGGCAGGCGCGCGGTTTCACCGATGCGAAAGTCGGCTGGTCCGATCTCGCCGCCATCCTCTATACCTCGGGCACGACGGGGCGTTCGAAGGGCGCCATGCTCACCCATGGCAATCTCGCCTCCAATGCACTGACGCTCATCGACACCTGGCGGTTCAGCGCGGCCGACACCCTCATCCATGCCTTGCCGGTCTATCACACGCATGGCCTTTTCACCGCGACCAACACGCTGCTGCTGTCGGGCGGCACCATGCTCTTCCGGCAGAAATTCGATGCCGACGACGTGATGCGGCTGATGCCCGGCGCTACGACGATGATGGGTGTCCCGACCTTCTATACGCGCCTCCTCCAGCATCCGGGCTTGAGCCTCGCGGCGACCGCCCATATGCGTCTTTTCATCTCGGGCTCGGCGCCCCTCCTCGCCGACACGCATCGCGAATTCCGCGAGCGCACCGGCCATGCCATTCTCGAGCGCTTCGGCATGACCGAGACGAATATGAACACGTCGAACCCCTATGATGGCGAGCGCATCGCCGGAACGGTCGGCCTTCCCTTGGCCGGTGTCGATGTCCGCATCAGCGATCCCGACAGCGGCAAGCCGCTGGCGCAAAGCGAGATCGGCATGATCGAGGTACGCGGGCCCAATGTGTTCAAGGGCTATTGGCGGATGCCGGAGAAGACGGCGGCCGAATTCCGCGCCGACGGCTTCTTCATCACCGGCGACCTCGGCCGCATCGACGACAATGGCTATGTGTCGATCGTCGGCCGCGGCAAGGACCTCATCATCACTGGCGGCTTCAATGTCTATCCGAAGGAAGTCGAGAGCGAGATCGACAGTATCGAGGGCATCGTCGAATCGGCGGTCATCGGCCTGCCGCATCCCGATTTCGGCGAAGGCGTCACCGCCGTCGTGGTGCGCTCCGGCGACAGCCTTCTCGAACGGGAAATCCTGCAGCGGCTCGAAGGCCGGCTCGCCAAGTTCAAACTGCCCAAGCAGGTGATCTTCGTCGACGACCTGCCGCGCAATGCGATGGGCAAGGTGCAGAAGAACGCTTTGCGCCAGACCTATGCCGATCTCTATCGCCCGCGGTAGCGCGTGATCAGGAAAAGTGGACGCCGGTTTTCCGTCCGATCACGCGCTAAATAAAAGATTACGATCACGTTTATCACTTTAGGTCGACCCGACCTAAAGTGATCGTGATCTAAACGCGCGGGCTTTTATGCGCGCCCGAACAGCCGTCGGAAAAAGGATGAGATGAGCGCGCCGAGAAGCGTAGCGACACTGATCTGATTGGCTGGGGCTGGCGCCGGCTTCGCTTCGTTGACGACCTTTACCGCGGGCTCGGCTTCCAGGGCCGGCCGGGTCTCGGTCACAGCCGGTGCGAGCTTCTGCTCGATATTGCGGGCGAATTGCGCGATCAGCACATTCGCCGTTTCGGTGATGACGCCGGTGCGGCCGAACTGGGCGACAGGCCCCGAAAGCTGCAGATCGGCCTTGATGTCGACGGCGGTGAGATCACCCGATTCCGACAGGCTGTAGTCCATCACGAGTTTGGAGCGGCTGCCGCCGCGTTTGTCCATTCCCTTGCCTTCGACATGCCCGGTATGTGTCGCGGCATCCACCTTGACCTTCGCTTCACCTTCGAAGGAGGCATTGAACGGCCCCAGCTTGATGCCGACGCGTCCGAGATAGTTGCCGTCCCCCTTGTCCTCGATGAGCTCGGCGCCCGGCATGCATCTGGCGATCTCAGGAATATCCTGGAACAGCGCCCAGACGGCCGGCAGCGGCCGCGCAACCTTGAAGGACTGTGTGATCTGCATCGAACCGGGCCTTTCTCACTGAGAAACGAAAGTGCTGATTGCCAAGCCGGTGGCGCGCCGTCAATCGATCGCGGTCGCTTTCCAGCCCGCATCCGGGTCCTTCCACTTGTCGGGATAGGTCACCGCGCCCTTCTTCTTCAATTTCTCGAAGTAAGGTCCGCGGTCGAACATCGGCAACCGTCCGCGTGCTTTGCTCATCTCACGGCGCAGCACCTTGGTCGCCGTAACATCGGCCGCCCATTTGCGCCCGGCTTTCTTCAGAACGACGCCATAGAAATCGCGCGCCGCCTTGCGCGAGACGAGACCGCACTGGACGTCATAGACGACCTTGTCGACTTCGCGCTTGAGCGGATCGCCCCAGCCGCCGCCGCCGGTCGTGACCACGCGCACGCTGGTGCCGGCCTTGACGACAACCGTGTCGCTCATGCCGGGATGGACGGTCTCCTTGCCCTTTTTGTCGATCACCGACACCTGGTAGTTGAGACCGGCGTGGCCGCCATTGACGCCATAGCAGCCGAGCATCGAACGGTCGGCATTGGAGATGAGACGGCAGTCGCCCAGCGCCCGGATGATCTTGTCATAGCCGAAGCCGCCGCGCCGGAAGCCGGCGCCGCCTGAATCCTCCTTCAGCGCCAGCTGCTCGACCAGGATTGGATAACGCGTCTCCGAGAATTCCGCCGGCAGGTTCTTCGAATTCGGCACGATATGCACGACATCCGACCCGTCGGCCCAGGGCCGGCCTGGGCTTCCGCCGCCCAGAACTTCGCGGAACAGATAGAAGTCGTTCTGGGTGCTGCCGCCGGTGAGGCCCCAGATGCGGATGGTTTCGTGATCCGCCGGCATCTTGCCGCCGGTCGCCTTCGACAGGCAGGCGGTGAACACGCCGAGCGAGCGCAACATCAGGAAGAAGCGCATGCCCGTAGGCTTGCCGAAATTGGGTGTGATCAGCGTGCCCTTGGCCGGGAAGACGACATCGATGATATCGAGAACGCCTTCATTGGAATCGATCTCGGCGGCACGCTCAGGCGAGCCTGCGAGCGAGCGCAGCGCCGGCGCGAGCCATTTGCGGAAATAGCGCCCTTCCATCTCGTCGAGCGCCCAGTTGATCGGCCCCTTGGCCTCGGGGTCGGTGCCGTTGAAATCGAGGATGATCTTCTCGGGCGTCTTCGTCATGGTGAGGCGGAGCGCATGGAGCCGCGGTTCGTCGACACCATCCGCCTCGATATAATCCTCGAAATGATAGACGCCGTCCTTGATCTTGGGCAGGATTTCGCGCCGGAAGATCTCGGCGGTGTTCTTCAGGATCTGGTCGAACGCCTCTTCCAGCGTCTCGATCCCGTAGCGCTCGGCCAGCGCCACGATGCGCCGTGAGCCCAGCCTTGCCGCGCCGATCTCGGCATCGAGGTCGCCGGCCAGATGTTCCGACAGGCGTGAATTGCGCGTGATGATCTTGAACGCCGCTTTGTTCAGCTTGCCGCCTTCATAGAGCTTGATCGGCGGAATGAGGGCGCCTTCCATCCAGCTGTCGGTGGCATGCACCGGCAGGCTGCCAGGCACCGCGCCGCCGATATCATCGTGATGGCCGAAGACCTGGCTGAAGCCGATCAGCCGGTCGCCGAAGAAGATCGGCACCGTGGTGCACAGATCCGGCACATGGCCGATGCCGCCGCAGGAATTGTAAGGGTCGTTCCAGAAGAACACGTCACCCGGATGGATGTCGCCTTCCTCGAAATGGGTGAAGACCGGTTCGACGATCGCCGAATAGGAACGCCCGGTGAGCTTGCGGCCCTTGGCGTCGAACAGCGCTACGCGATAATCATGCTGGTCGCGGATCATCGGCGAGCGGGCGGTGCGCTCCACCGCCGCTTCGATCTCGAGTTCCGCCGCGCGGATGGTTCCGTGGATGACCTCGAGCTCGATGGGCCCAAGCTTGGTACGGCTTACCTTGTTCAACATGGTCGTGACTGCCCCTATGCCGATTTTTCGAGAATGAGATTGCCGTAGCTGTCCGAGCGCAGCGTCCAGCTGGCCGGAACGACCACCGTCGAGCCATATTCCTCGATGACCGCCGGACCTTCGACCTTCTGGCCGATGGCGAGCTCGGTGCGCCGATAGAGCGGGCAATTGACCCAGCCGGAGCCGCGCCAATAGACCTTACGCTTGGCGAAGGGAACCGCCGGCTTGCGCATGGCGATATCCTGCTTGAGGCTGGGCCGGTGCTGTGTGCCGACCGCCTGCACGCGCAGATTCACCAACTCGACATCCTGCTCGCCTTCATAATGGAAGCCGAAGGTCTGATCATGCACGCGATGCAGGTTCTTCCACATATAATCGATCGCTTCCGCATCGCTGAGCTCGGGCGGAATATCGACCTGCACTTCATGGCCTTCGCCGAAATAACGCAGATCGGCGACCTTCTGGATCATGATCTTCTCGCGCGGAATGCCCTCGGCGCGGATGTCGTCGACGCCGAGCTTCGTGAGATCGGCCCAGGCCTCGATGATCTCGTCGGGGCTTGCGTTCGACTGCTGGCGCACCAGGGTGCGGATATAATCGCGCCGGACATCCGAGACATGCAGGCCGAAGGCGCAGAGATTGCCCGGATTGGGCGGCGAGATGATCGTCTTGATGCCGAGGAAATCGGCGACTTCCGCGGCGAACAGTCCGCCGGCGCCGCCGAACGCGACCATCGCATATTGTCCCGGCTCGCGCCCGCGTGATGTCGTCACCTGCCGGATACCGAAGACCTGGTTGACGGCGGCGATCTCCAGCGCACCGGCGGCGATTTCTTCCGCCGGCATGCCAAATTGCCTACCGAGCTCGTCATAGGCCTTGCGCGCCGCATCGAGATCGAGCTTGATCTCGCCGCCGATCAGCGCCGCCGGCAGCCGCCCGAGAACGATGGCCGCATCGGTCACCGTGGGTTTCGTGCCGCCTTTGCGGTAGCAGATCGGGCCTGGATCGGCGCCGGCACTGCGCGGCCCCACTTTCAGGCTGCCATAGGGATCGGTCCAGGCGATCGAGCCGCCGCCTGAGCCGACGGTGACGATGTCGAGCATCGGCGTCTTGACCGGATAGCTCTCGACCATCGACGCCGAGGTGTACATCGGCTTGTAGTTCTCGATGATCGCGACGTCGGTCGAGGTGCCGCCGACATCGATGGTGAGAATGTCCTTGTAGCCGGCGAGATGCGCCATATGGATCGAGCCCAATATGCCGGCGGCCGGGCCTGACAGCAGCATCGTGACGGGACGCTCGCCCGCCGTCGAATGCTTCACCACCCCGCCATTCGACTGCATGATCAGGAACGGAATGTCGCCCGACTTCGCCTTGATCTTGTCGGCGGCGTTCTGCAGGTAGGTCTTGCAATAGGGCTTGACCAGGACGTCGATGAGCGTCGTCATCGCCCGCTCATATTCACGATATTCGGGCAGCACGACGGACGACAGCGAAACGAAGACGTCCGGAAAATTCTTGCGGATCAGCTCGCCGATCCGCTGCTCGTGATCGCCATTGGCGTAGGAATGGAGGAGACACACGCCGATGCAGCGCACGCCGTCTTCCACCAGCTCCTTGACCGCCTTCAGCGTCGCCTTCTCGTCGATGGCCTCGAGCTCCGACCCGTCGAAGCGCATGCGGCCGGGAACCTCGCGCACCAGATGCAACGGGACGAGCCGCGGCGGCTTCACCCAGAAGAACGAGTTACCATAGCCGTCGGGCACCGACTGGCGCGCGATCTCGATCATATGGCGGGTACCGCGGGTGACGAGCAGGCCCAGTCCGTCGAATTTGTGCTCGAGCACGGCATTGGTCGCGACCGTCGAGCCATGCAGCAGCATGCGCACGTCTTCGGCGCCGCGGTCCAGTGTGTCGAGGATCTTCTGGACGCCCTCCACCAGGCCGATGCTCGGATCGGCCGGTGTCGAAGGTGTCTTGACCGCGGCGATCTCTCCCGTTTCCTCGTCGATCGCGACAACGTCAGTGAAGGTTCCGCCGGTGTCGATGGCTATGCGAAGTCCCATTTTTTACCCGCCTCCAATATCCATATAGTGGATACGATATTCATATTATGCACATGAAGCCTTGACGGCACAAGAGCGGAAATTATCCGCGAAGATGCCCTAAAGGGGTTTCAGGCGTTGGCTCAACGCGCCGTCCAGACGCTTCCTTCCACGCCGCCCACCAGCCGGCCGTTTTTGATATGCACCCGCCGGCCGGGAAGATTGCGGAACATATCGACGAGATTGGCCGCCGAATGCACGACCAGATCGGCGCGCCCGCCGATGCCGGCCCGGTGATCGGCCAGCCCCATGAGACGCGCCGGACGCGACGTCGTCATGTCGAAGGCCTCGCGCACTTCCGCATCGCTGCGCATGCCGGTGCTCAGGCAGGTCATATAGGCGGTGTCGACGGGATCCATACGGTTGAACCTGAACCAGATGTCGAACATGTTGTCGGCGCCGGCGCAGACATTGACGCCCGCCGCGAGCAGCTCCTTGGCGCGTGAGGAGCCGCGATTGACCGGTGTCGCGCCGTCGCCGCCGAGCATCTGCAAATTGGCGATCGGCAGGATCGTCACGCTCATATCGGCCGCTCTGACCTTGTCGATCACACGTTTGGCTTCTTCATCCGGATAGACCGCGAGAGCGCAGCAATGGCCAGCGGTGACCTTGCCTTGATAGCCGCGCTCGACGGTCATGTCGGCCACCATCTCCAGCGTCTTGTAGGGCGCCAGATCGGTGTAGTCGCAGTGGAAGTCGATCGGCACGCCCCGTTCCGTGGCGATGTCGAAGATGGTGCGGACATGCGTCCGCTGATCCTCGAGGGAATGTTCGAATTCCGGCAGGCCGCCGACCAGCGTCGCCCCCATGCCAAGCGCCGCGCGCAGCAGCGCCGGCGCTTCAGGATCGGTGACGATGCCCTCTTGCGGGAAGGCGACGATCTCGAGGTCGATGAGGTTGTGGAAACGCTCCTGCGCCCGGAGCACGCCTTCCAGCGAGACGAGCCTCGTGGCAAAGTCCACATCGACCTGTGTGCGGATGCGCCCTATTCCCTGGGCCACCGCCAGATCGAGCGCGCGGCAGACACGCGCCTCGACATCGGCGACGGTGAAATTCCGCTTCGCCTCGCGCGCCCGCGCAAAGGCCTCTTGATAGGAGATCGCGCCGACATAATTGCGCGACAGGACCTTGTCGAGATGGAAATGCGGATCGATGAAGCTTGCCGTGACGAGCCCGCCTTGCGCATCCACGGTGCGGGCGGCGGCACCGCCGATATGGGCGGCGATATCCACGATGCGGCCGCCGGCGATCGCGATATCGCAGATGTCGTCGCGATCGAGGAGTCGTGCTTTCCTGATCAGCAGGTCGTGGGAGCCGGTGGCGGGTTGAGCTGACATTGTTGTTCCTTCCTATGAACCCAGATAGGCCTTGATGACCTGCGGATCGCGCCGCACCTCCTGCGGCGGACCGGAGGCGATCACCTTGCCTTCGCTGAGCACGACCACGCGGTCGCAGACATTCATGATGACATTGAGATCATGATCGATGATGACGATGCCGCATCCCCGGCGCCGCCTGATGGCCTGCACGATCGTGACGATCTCTTCCGATTCGCCGTGATTGAGCCCTGCCGTCGGCTCGTCGAGCAGCAGGAACTCCAGCCTGCCGGCAATGGCGCGGGCGATCTCGAGCCGGCGCTGCATGCCATAAGCGAGCTCGGTGGCGATCCGGTCGCGGTGCTGGGTGAAGTGCAACTCATCCAAGGCGTTCAGCGCATTTTCCCGCCGGTCACCCGTGCCGAGCCACGCCGATGCCACTTCGACGGTTTCGAGCACCGTCAGCGAATTGAAGAGCCGGATATTCTGGAACGTCCGGCGGATGCCGCGCCGCGCCGCATCGCGCAGCGAAATGCTGGACCAGCTCTCGGCACCCATGCTGAAGCTGCCGCTGGTCGGTGAATAGACGCCGGATGTCACATTCAGGAGCGTCGTCTTGCCGGAGCCGTTGGGACCGATCAGCCCGACGATCTCGCCTTTGGCCACATCCAGGCTGACCCCGTCAAGGGCGGTGAGGCCCTTGAATTTCATGACTACATCGCTCGCCTTGAAGTTCATTCTTCCGCTCCGAAACGCGTGCCGAGGAGCGCTGGCGGGGCCATGTGTCCCCCGCCTGCGCCAGAGTCATTTCACCGGCGGGAACTTTTGCGGGAATCCGACTTCCACGACGACGAATTTGCGGTTGGCGCGATCGAAGGTCACCACCGCATAGTCCTTCTTGGGGATTCCGCGGCCGATCGGGCTGTTCTTGTAGGAGATGAGGCCGGTGGCGCCGGCGACATTCTCGACATTGTCCAGCGCATCGCGCACCGCAGCGCCTTCCGTCGACCGGGCGGCTTCCACCGCCGCGGCGACGCTGACGACGAGATCATAGCCGAGCGCGGTCTGCAGCGATTCCGGATCGGCGCCGAATTTCGCGCGATATTCCTTCTCGAAGGTCTCGAAGGCCGAGCCCGGCGTCCGGTTGCCGCCATAGGTCGTCATTGCCGAGATGTCGAGCTGGCCGCCGGCATCGAAGATGACCGGCGTGTCGTTGCCGTCGACCATGATGATCGGCTTGGTATTGCCCAGCCGCTCCAGATCCTTGAGGAAGGCCGTCGTATCGGGCGGGAACGTATTGGTCATGATCACGTCGGCGTCGGAGCTTGCCATCTTGGTCGCGGTGACCCGATAGCTGCTGTCGCCCAGCGTGTAATAGGCCTCGCCGACGATCTCACCGCCGAGCTCGCGGAAGCGTTCTTCGAAGGCGACGCCGAGCGTATGCGTATAGCCTTCGCTCTTCGACTTCAGCGTGAAGGCCTTCTTATATCCCTTCTTGGCCGCGTATTCCGCCAGCATGGCGCCCTGGGTCAGCGTGCCCGGCACATTGAGGAAGCCGAAACCGCCCGGCACCTGGCTCGGTCCGGCGGCATCGGCGCCACAGCTGCTGATCACCGGAAGCGAGGCCTTGGCGGCCATCTGCGCGCCCGGCAGCGACACGTCCGTGTCGCAGGTCGTGACGATGAAATTCGCACCGGCGGCGATCAGTTCCTGGACGACGGTGGCGCCCAGCATGGGATCCGATTTCATGTCGCGCCGGTCGAGCTCGATCTTCACCTTGCCGGCGATGCCGCCCTTGGCGTTGATCTCCTCAATCGCGATCTCCATGCCCTTCGCAAGCGGCTCGTCGACGAAGGACAGATAGTTCGATTTGTCCGACGCCCAGCCGATCTTGTAGACCGTGCCCGGCTTCAATTCGGCCGCGGCGCCCAGCGGCCACAGCGCCAGGGCCGCCGCGGCGGTGATCAAGGCAATGCGTTTCGTTCTTATGTTCATCGTTTCCTCTCCTCTTCGTTTTTTGTCTTGTCAGGCTGCCGGGTTACGCTCCCGATCTTTTTCGAATGGCAGTGCGGCGCCGCTTGCTGCCGGCCGTCGTTTCGCCAGCCAGCGCATCGTCAGGTCATCGAGCTCCCAGCGCCCGACCAAGCCCTGCGGCCGCATTGTCAAGGTGAAGACGATTAGCAGCGCCAGCACCGCGGTGGTGAGCCCGGGCGCCTCGCTCAGGCTGAAGGAGCCCAGCGAGAAGCCGTTTTCGAGCCGGCGCAGCGCCTCCGCCAGAATGGTGATGAGCAAGGTCCCGACGATCGCGCCGGTGATCGACTGGCCGCCGACGATGACCATCGTGACGATCAGGAACGTCAGCTCGAAATGGAACGCCTTGGGCAGGATGGCGCCGATATAGTGAGCATAGAGGGCGCCGGCGACGGCCGAGCAGGCGGCGCTCGCCACCCACATGACATAGCGGCTGTTGACGACATCGACACCCGAGGCCTGTGCGGCGATCGCATCGTCACGGCTGCTGCGCAGGCCGAGGCCGGTATCCGACTCACGCAGAAGCCGGGCGATCACCAGGATCACCGCGAAGGCGCCCATGCACCAACCCATCGTCGTATAGGCCGGAATGCCGCTGAAGGCCTTGGCGCCACGTGTCCATTCCTCAGCATTCGAGAGCACGGTGAACACCATGACCATGAAGCCGAGGGTCGCCACGGCGGCGGCCGACCCGCCGAGTCGGACGAAGACGCGGCCGATGACCGCGGCGACGATGGCGGCCACGCCGACTCCGATGAGCATCGCCGGCAGGAAGCCCATGGCGGAGGTCAGGATGAAGTCCGGCGCATTCGGGATCCCCATCGCCTTGATGGCGGGATCGGCGGTGAAGAGCGCCGATCCATAGGCGCCCAGCGCCATGAAGCCGACATGGCCGAAGGAGATGATGCCGGATGTGCCGGTATAGATCTGCAGGCCTATCGCGGCGATCAGATTGATGAGGAACACCGTCAGGATTCGCTGATCGGTGGACGAGCCGAGCAGGCTGACCCCGGCAACGATGAGACTCACCAGCACGAGGATCTGAGCCGATCCGATAAGGGCGCGCGGCCACCATTTTTGCGACATCGCCATCACACCCGTAGATCTTCCGTCATGCGCACGCCGAAAAGGCCGCCAGGCCGCCATCTGAGCAGAATGATCGCGATGCCGAAGACGATCGCGTCGAGATAGGGGCTAAGGCTGTTGGACAGGATGGCGTCACTGCCGACTTCGAGAAAGGCGAGCAGGAAACCGCCGACGACCGCCGCCGGCAGGCTGCCGAGCCCGCCGATGACGCAGGCGATGAAGCCTTTGAGCATGGGCTCGAAGCCCGATGAGGGCACGACATTGGGCACGGTCGCGAAATAGAACAGCGCGGCAATGCCGGCGAGCGCCCCCGACAGCATGAAGGCGCCCACGACCACCGCATTGGCTTTGATGCCCATGAGTCGGGTGGTGCGGAAGTCGTCGGCGGCGGAGCGCAGCGCCAGGCCGATCACCGTCTTCTTGAGGAACAGATGCAGCGAGAGCACGATCAGCCCGGTGATCACGATGATGAAGACGTCGAGCCATTGAACGCGCAACTGCCCGATGCGGAAGCCGGCATCGACGAAGGCCGGCAGCTCGATGCCCTTGGGCCGCGCGCCGAAGAACAGCAGGAACAGGCTCTGCAGCGCGACGGAAACCGCGAAGGACGTGATGAGAAGAGTCAGCGGATTTGCCGATCTGAGTCGGCGATAGGCGACGCGCTCGAGGAGGAGCGCCGCTATGACCGAAGCCGCGATGGCGGCGACGGCGGCGAGGAGCCAATGCACCCCGGCGAGAAGTGTCGCATAGAGCGTGTAACCCGCGACCGTCATGAGCTCGCCATGAGCGAAATTCGCCAGCCGCAGGATGCTGAACACGATGGCCACGCCGAGCGCCACCAGCGCATAGATCGATCCGAGCGATACGGCATTGATCAATTGTTGAAGCATCAATTCCATGGTCACGCTCCCGCCGTTCCGAGATAGGCGTTTTCGATCGCGCTCGTCTGGAGATCGGCCGCCCTGCCCGCCGCTTCGACGACGCCATTCGACATCACATACCCCCGGTCGGCGATTTTCAGCGCCCGTTCGGCATTCTGCTCGACCAGCAGGATCGTCACCTTGCGGCGGCGCAGTTCCTCGATGATCTCGAAAACCCGATTGACGATGATCGGCGCCAGCCCGAGCGAGGGTTCATCGAGCAGCAAAAGGCGCGGGCGTCCGACCAGCGCGCGCGCAATGGCGACCTGCTGCTGCTCGCCACCCGACAAGAGCCCCGCCTGTGAATCGGCGCGTTTGCGCAAGATGGGAAAAAGGTCGTGCAGGCGCTCGAATTCGCGCTCGAATTCGGCCAGCCCCAGCGCCGCTCCGCCAAGCCTCAGATTCTCCCGGACGGTCATGTTGGAGAACAGGCGGCGACCCTCGGGAACCAGCGAGATGCCGGAACGCACGATCATCTCGGTGCTTTTGCGCGTTATGTCATGGCCTTCGAAGGTGATGCTGCCGCCGACGCGCGGCGACAATCCGACGATGGCGTTGAGCATGCTGGACTTGCCCGCGCCATTGGCGCCGAGAAGAACGACGATCTCGCCAGCGGCGACTTCGAGGTCGAGATTACGCACCGCCTCGACCGCGCCATACGCCACCGCGAGCCCCGTGGCCCTGAGAATGACCTCAGCCGCCGGGTTTGCCGGGCTGGCTGAGCTGTCTTTCTGGTTCCCCAGGCTGGACATTGAACATCCATATAGTGGATACGATATCCGACAGGCTAACATCACGCAAACTTGGCCGCAAGAGCCGGAATCATCCCGCCAAAAAAAGCGGGACCGGATTTCCATCCGGTCCCTCTGACATTCTAGATAGCGTCAGATCGATCTAGACACTGCGCACGCTCTGGAACAGCACCTTGCCGTTGACCTTGATCTCGACATCCTGGGCATATTGCGTCAGCGCCGCCGGATTGACCTCGATGCCGAGGCCAGGCGCGTCGGGCACATGGATCTCGCCATTCTTGTCGGGCACGATATGGTTGCGCGTCAGGTCCACCGCGAGTTGCTTGAGCGTCGTCGGATATTCGCAGATCCGGTGATCCTTGAGGCCGGCGAAAGGCTGCATCGACGCGCTCAGCGCCAGGTTCGACGTGAAAGTGTGGTTGATATAGGTGACGCCCCGCTTCACCGCATAGTCGGCCACTTGCTTCGCCGGCCACAGGCCGCCGATGCGGCCGCAATCGATCTGCACATAGCCGACCTTGCCGAAATCGATGAGATGCTCGGCCATATGGCGGTTATGCGCCGCTTCACCGCCGGCCGTCTTCACCGTCTTCACACGTGCCGACAGCTTGCCATAGGCGCCATAGGCCGAGCCGTGGAACGGCTCCTCGAAGAAGGTGACACGGTTGCGCTCCATCGCATCGAGCCGAAGTGCCGCCGCCTCGACATCCTCGTTGAAGATCTGGCCCGCATCGATGAGCAGGATGCCGTCCGGCCCCAGCCCCTCGCGCGCCGCATCGAGATGGGCGATGTCGCTTTCGAGCGAGGCGCCGAAGGGCGCCCAGCCGAATTTCGCCGCCCGGAATCCGCGGCCGCGCATCTCGCGCGCCCGCTCCAGCGTGCCTTGCGGTGTCGTGCCGAACAGCACCGAGGCATAGGGAATCTTCGGATAGGCGGCGTCATAACCGAGCAGTTTCCAGGTCGGCACGCCTCGGACATGACCCAGGAGATCCCACATCGCCATCTCTATGCCGGACCAGGTATGGGCCGCTTGCAGCAGGTCCATGCTGTTATAGGCGACGGTCGCGGTCATGCGATGGATATCGTCCGGGCCGTTGAGCGTCTCGCCCAGCACCGAATCCGCCACCGGGCGGCAGGCGCCGTGCGACATCGGGCAGACGAAGGCGGCGATCGACGGCAAAGGCGCCGCTTCGCATTCGCCCCAGCCGACATGACCGCCGGCGCTGACCCGCACCACCAGCGCGTCCTGGCTGCCATCCGCCTCGGTCGTCACCTTCGGCATGGCCAGATAGAAGAAATCAACACTATCGATTTTCATTATGAGTTTGCCTTTGTTGAGAGTTAGCTCCGCCGCCGATAGGTCACGGCGCGGGGGGTGAAGGATGTGTCGGCCTCGATCGGATAGATCGGGCGGGCGCAGAGCCTATGGCCTAATCCTGCGACATAGGCCGAGGTCGATCCGGGCGCATCGACATTGAAATTCTTCGCCACCCACTGGTCATACATGTGGAACTCGGTATGGGGCGATTTGACGATGGTGAGATCGAAGCGCTCAGGGTCGAGGCCATTGGCGTAATAGAGTGCGCGATCGAACAGAAAAGCCGGTTTGCTGATCGCCAGCACGGTGAAATTCTCGAAGCTCAGCACCGCGCTCATGCCCGCATCGAGCGGCAAGCCCATCGTCTCCAGCACCGCCCTGCCGCGCGACAGGCTTTCGACGTTGGCGCGCACTTTCAGCGGCTGGAACCGTCTGGTATCGACCGTGCCGCCGAGCGCGACATCGATCGTGGCGCCGACGCCCGCTTCATGCGCAGCTTTGGCGGCCGGCGCATCGACGATCTGGGCCAGCACGCGTTTCTTGTAGCCGCCTTCCCGCAGCGCCTTGATCAGTGCGTTGGAATCACCGCTCGCCCCCGATGAGGTGGCGTCCGCCGCATCGGTGAAGATGATCGGCTTGTCGAAATGATGCGCCAGCGCCACCGCTTTCTCCGGAGCGATCAGCTTGCCGACGAGGCGATGACGGCCGGCCCACATGGCCTCCGCCAGCTTGATCGCCGCGGCCTCGGCAGAGCCGTCATTCTTTTCCGTCACGACGATCGTTTGCGTGCACAGTTCCGGCGCGTCGGTGAAGGGATTGCCGATCATCACGCCGGCCGCCAGCGCCTTGCCTGAATGTTCGAGCAACTGCCCATCCGCCAGCACATCGCCATAGAGTCCATTTTTGGTGACACATTCATCACCGCGCGCCAGCAGTGGCACCACGACGCGCGCAATGGTGGGTTTGAGCTTGCGGTCGAAGATATCGAGCAGCAGCCGCGCCGCGCGCAACCCGGTATCGGCGAAATCGACATGCGGATAGGTCTGGTAGATGGTGAGACCGTCGATCTGGCGCAGCATGCGGTCGGTCAGGATGCCATGCAGGTCGAGCGAGATGACGATCGGCACATCCGGCCCGAAGCTTCTACGGATTTCTTCGAGGAGATAACCCTCAGGGTCGGCCTCGCCGATAGCGCCCATCGCGCCATGAAGCGAGATATAAAGTGCATCGACCGTCCCCTTATGCGGCAGCACCGCCGCCAGGATCTCCGCCGCGAGAAGCTGCCAGCCTTCCGCCGAGAGGATACCGGCGCTGTCGGCGCGCGCGGAAATCGTCGGCAGGATGCTGACATCGCTTCGCTTGTCAAAGACCGCCAGCGCACCGCCGATCGAGGTATTGAGGCCGCGTCGCTTCAACAGCGCGTCACCATTGTCGATCTTGAAGTCTTCATATTGCGACGGCAGCGGATTGAAGGAGGATATCTCCTGCATGCATTCGGCGATCAGGATCTTCATGCGGCGGCTCCGGAATGGGGCGACAGGCGTGGCGGGACGGAAAGGCTGCCGTCGGCCACGAGATGGCAGGCGACCGACCGTCCGTCGGCAATGATGGAAAGAGCGGGATCTTCCGATCGGCAGCGCTCCACGGCGAAGCGGCAGCGCGGGGCGAAACGGCAGCCTTGCGGGATCGCCAGCGGGCTCGGCACGTCGCCTTTGAGCTTTTCGCGATCGCGTTTGGCGCGCGGATGGCCGGGCGGGATGGCGGAGAGCAGTGCGCGCGTATAGGGATGCGCCGGCGCCTTGAACAAAATATCGGCGTCAGCCAGCTCGACGATACGGCCGAGATACATCACCGCGACCCGGTCCGAGATGTGCCGCACCACCGACAGATTATGCGAGATGAAGAGATAGGTGAGGCCGAGCTCGCGCTGCAGGTCCTGCAGCAGGTTGATCACTTGCGCCTGCACCGAGACATCGAGCGCCGACACCGCCTCGTCGCAGACGAGGAATTGCGGCTCGAGCGCCAGCGCCCGGGCGATGCCGATGCGCTGACGCTGGCCGCCGGAGAACTGATGCGGATAGCGATCGGCGGCGGCGCGGGGAAGCCCGACAAGATCAAGCAGCCTTGCGACGCGGCGCTCGCGCTCCGCTCCCTTGGCGAGCCGGTGGATGGCGAAGGGCTCCCCGATGATGGCGCCCACGCTCATCCGCGGATTAAGCGAGCCGAACGGGTCCTGGAACACTATCTGCAGGTCGCGCCGCCGCTCCTCGAGCTCCTTGGGCGTGAGCGACACGAGATCCCTGCCCTTATGCAGGATCTGGCCCGAGGTGGGCTCCAGCAAGCGCAAGAACAGCCGGCCGACCGTCGACTTGCCGCAACCGGATTCGCCGACGAGGCCGACGGTTTCCTTTGCCGCGATGGCGAGATCGACACCATCGACCGCTCTGACCGCCGCCTCGCTTTTCTTCTTGAGGAACAGCCCACGCGGTTCGAAATGTTTGACGAGCCTGCGCGCCTCGATGAGGATCTCGGTCATGGCGCGACGGCTCCGGTATTTCCCCCTCGCCCGTTGCGAAGCAATGGGAGAGGGTGGCCGAAGGCCGGGTGAGGGCTCTTGAGAACCCTCCGTAACTCCGAATGAAGAGCCCTCATCCGCCCTGTCGGGCACCTTCTCCCATGCCGCGCACGGGAGAGGGTGAAAAATTGGAGGCACCTCATACGCGTCCCTCCTCACGTCGGACATAACCAAACGGCCTCAAACAGGCGACGCGTTGTGCAGGCCCGAGCATCGCCAGAGGCGGTGGCCCAGATCGGCAATCGTCTTTCACATGGGGGCAGCGCGGCGCGAAGCGGCAGCCTTTCGGCATCAGGCCAACACCCGGCACCGAGCCCGGTATCGTCACCAGCCGGTCGCCACCTGAATCGAGCGACGGGATCGAAGCGAGCAGCGCCTGCGTATAAGGATGCGACGGCGCATCGAACACCGTCTCGACATCGGCCATCTCGGCGACACGGCCGGCATAGAGAACCATGACCTTGTGCGCCATCTCGGCGACGACGCCGAGATCATGGGTGATCAGCATCAGCGCCATGCCGCTTTCGGCCTGGATGTCGCGCAGGAGATCGAGGATCTGCGCCTGGATGGTCACATCGAGCGCCGTCGTCGGCTCATCGGCGATGAGGAGCTTGGGTTCGGCGGCGAGCGCCACGGCGATCATCACGCGCTGGCGCATGCCGCCCGACAATTCATGTGGGAAAGCGGCGAGCCGCGAGGACGCCGCCGGGATTTCGACACGTTCGAGCAGCTCGATCGCCCGGCGCCGCGCCGTATCGGCGCCCATGCCCTTGCGCATCCGCAGCACTTCACCAATCTGCTCGCCGACCCGCATGATCGGGTTGAGCGAGGTCATCGGCTCCTGGAAGATCATCGACAGATCGCGGCCACGCCGCTGCCGCCAGGCCGAAGCGCCACCGGCGGTGATGTCGTCGCCATCGAGAATGATGCGGCCGGATGCACGCCGCACCGGGAAACCGAGCAGGCCCATGATGGTGAGCGCCAGCATCGACTTGCCGCTGCCCGATTCACCCACGACGCACAGCACTTCGCCGGCATCGAGCGTGAAGGACACATCTTCCAGCACGCTCGGCGCTGACACGCCCGAGCCGACCACAGTGGTGAGATTCTCGACCTTGAGCATGCTCATACCCTGATCCTCGGATCGAGCACGTCGCGCAGGCCGTCGCCCAAAAGATTGAGGCCGAGCACGACGATCAGGATGATGAGGCCGGGGAACAAGGTCACCCAGGGCGCTTCCACCATGAAGTCGCGGCCATTGGCGATGATGCCACCAAAGGTCGCGGCGGGAGGCGGGGGGCCGACGCCGATATAGGAGAGCAGCGCCTCGGCGAGGATCGCGGAAGCGAAGACATAAGTGAGGCGCACGATGAGCGGCGCCATCGCATTGGCGAGGATATGGCGGAACAGGATGCGCATATGGCTGGCGCCCAGCGCACGGGCTGCCTCGACGAACTCCATCTCGCGCACCACCAGCACCGAAGCGCGCACGATGCGCGCGGTATGCGGCGTCGTGGCGATGCCGAGCGCCAGGATGACATTCTGCACCGATGCGCCGAGAGTCGCCGCCACCGTGATGGCGAGTAGGATCGCCGGGAACGCCATCAGCGCATCCATGATGCGCATGAGAATATTGTCGAGCCGGCGGAAATAGCCGGACGCCGCACCAATGAGCGTGCCGAACACGCCGGTGAACAGCACGACCGACAGGCCGATGAACAATGACAGCCGCCCGCCATGGATGGCGCGTGATAGGATATCGCGGCCGAAATGATCGGTGCCGAACCAATGCATCGCGCTTGGCGCTTCCAGCCGGGCGCGGAAATTATTGGCGTTGGGCTTGAAGGGCGCGATCTGGTCGGCGAAGACCGCCAGAACCAGAACGATGAGGAACAGCGAGCCGCCGATGACGAAGGCGCGGTTGCCCAGAAGCCGGCGCGCGAACAAAAGGAACGGGCTCTGCCGCTCCGGCAGCGCCTCATGCGCCAGATTGGTATCGAGGCTACTCAAGGCGCACCCTTGGATCGATGGTGGCATAGAGCAGGTCGACGACGAGATTGATGAGCAGATAGATCACCGTCAGGAACAGGAGACCGCCCTGGATGATCGGATAATCGCGGCTCAATATGCCGCCGATGATGAGCCGCCCGACGCCCGGCAGCGCGAAGACCTGCTCGACCACGACCGCGCTGCCGAGAAGGGCGCCGGCAATGATGCCGGTGACGGTGAGGATGGGCATCATCGCATTGGGCAGACCGTGGCGCAGGATGATATAGAGGCCGGAGAGCCCCTTCGAATCCGCCGTGCGCATGAAATCCTGGCTGATCACGTCGAGCATCGCCGAGCGGGTCATGCGGGCGATGAAGCCAACCTGCACCACCGCGAGTGTGATGGTCGGCAGCACCATGGACTTCGCCCAGCCCAGGGGATCATCGAGCAGCGGCACATAGCCGCCAGACGGCAGCCAGCCGAGCTGGACCGAGAAAACGACGATCAGCAGAAGTCCGAGCCAGAAATCCGGCACCGACAGACCGAGCAAAGCGAGGCTCATGACCGATTGATCGGCCCAGGTCCCGCGCCGTGTCGCGGCAAAGGTGCCGGCCGCCACGCCGAGGCCCACCGCGAGGATGAGAGCGAGCGTGGCGAGAAGGAGGGTCAGCGGCAGGCGCTCCAGGATGGCTGAGAGAACGGGGATGCGCAGCAGGATCGACTGGCCGAGATCGCCGGTCAGCACCCGTCCATACCATTCCGCCATCTGCACCAGTGGCGGCTTGTCGAGGCCCAGCATCTCGCGCAGCCGCGCCACGTCTTCCGGCGTCGAGCTCGCATCGAGGAAAGCGGCGGTCGGATCGCCCGGAATGATCCAGATGACCGCAAAGGACATCAGCGACACGAGAAAGAGGACCGGAACGACGGATATGAGCCGCCGCAGCAGGTAGTCGCGCATGGGGACCTCCTCTCGCGGGTTAACGGGAGACACCGCCGCTTCTGTCAGCGGCGGTGCCGGTTCACGAAACTTCTACACTTACGGGGCGAGCGTCACACCCCACATGCGCGGGATGCGGAAGGGCACGAAATCCTTCACCTTGTCGCTCGTCACCTGGAAGAGACCGTAATTGCCGGCCTTGATCGCGACCATGTTGTCATACATGCGCTGCTGGAACTGCTTGAACAATTCCTTCTTCTTGGCGTCGTCGAGGGTGGCGTAGAATTCCTTGGCGATGCGGTCGATCTCGGGATCGGCCACCATCTGGGCATTGCCGCCGACAAAGGCCGACATCACGGTGCCGGGGCCTTCGAAGGGCTCGATGCCGAAGCCATGTGTCCAGAAATTCCAGCCCGTCTTGGTGAAGCCGATCTTCGACGTCGTCGGCCAGTCGGCGACCTTGATGTCGACCTTGACGCCGATTTCGGCGAGCCGCGCCTGCACGACGGTGGCGATATCGACATTGGGCCTGAGATTGTCGGTGATGAACGTCACCGTCTCGCCCTTATAGCTCGACTTGGACAGGAACTCCTTGGCCTTGTCGAAATCGGCGACATTATATTGATCGAGGCCGGCATCGTTGGCGAAGGCCGATTTCGGGAACACCCAGCCGCCATCGACCTGGTTGATGCCGGAATAGGAGATCTCCATCACCTCCTGCATGTCGAGCGCCGCCTGCACCGCCTTGCGGAAATTCACATCGTCCGACGGCGCCTGAGCATGGTTGAGCTTGATGACCTGGAAAGCGAAGGGCAGCACGTCATGGACGACATATTTGCTGTCCTTGCGCAGCCGCTCGGCGGTCGGACCGTCGACCGTCTCGACGATCTGCACCGCGCCCGATTCGAGCGCCGCGGTGCGCGCACCCGCCTCCGGGATGAAGCGGAAGGTGACGCGGTCGATCAGCACTTCCTTCTTGCCGGCAAGACCGTCACGCTTCTGATAGGCGGGATTGGGCACATAATCGGCGAACTTCTCGAGCGTGACATGGCTGTCCGGCTTGTATTCGACGAATTTGAACGGGCCGGTGCCGATATACTGGATCTCATTGGCGCCCTTGGCCGCCTCTTCCGCCGGATAGATGGCGATCGGCGCGCGGGGCGATGAGATATTGTCGAGGAAGACCGACTGCTTCACCTTGAGCTTGATCGCCACCTCATAGGGGCTGACCGCGCTTACCGTGTCGATCGCGGCGACCAGCGCCGGCGACACGCCGATCTTGCGGTAACGCTCGATCGAGGCGACGACATCGGCCGAGGTCATCTCCTTGCCATTGTGGAACTTGACGCCCTGACGCAGCTTGAAGGTGTAAGTAAGCCCATCATCGGAGACGCTCACCCCTTCGGCGAGATCGGGAACCGGCTCCGCATTTTCGTTGCGCGCATAGAGCGTCTCATAGATGTGGAGCGTGATGTTGCGCGCCACTTGCGCATTGGTGACATGCGCGTCGAGCGACGGCGGACCCTGCACCGAAGCGATGACGATCTCACCGCCCGCTGCTTCGACGGCGGGCGTCACGCCCACCAGCGCCGTCATCAGTCCGAAGGCGAAGGCTAGTCCTTTCAGTCTTAGTGACATTTTTATTCCTCCCTTTGAAAATTTCCGGCTCAGGCAGCGGCCAGCGCTTCGTCATAGTCTCTCATCACCACGCCGATCGTGTCGCCGCGCGCCACACGGCCCGGACCCGCCGACATCCACAACACACCGTCACGCTGGTATTTGACTTCGATCGGGGCGCGGTCGACTTCCTCGACGAAATGCAGGAGCCCGGCGGACTCGCCCGCTTCGATCGCATCGCCGACGACCTTGGTCGGCTCGAACAGGCCGGCGGCCGGCGCGAAGGAATAGCCGGCGGGATCGCGCACCATCATGTGGCGCGTTGCGGCCGAGCCGTCGCGCTGCTGCGTCTCGGGCTCGCCCTCGATGACGCCGAAATGCTTCAGGATATTGTCGACGCCGCGCCTGCCGATGCGCACACCTTCGATATTGACGCGGCCCCAGCCGCCGAGCTCGGTGCCGAGCGAGATGATGCCACGGCGCTCGACGCAGGAGGTGAAGGTGGCGCCCTCATCGACGCCCCAGAACACCGTGTTGAAGGGCGCGCCGAAGGCCGCCGCCGCATCCATCGTCTTTTTCCGCAAACCCGGATCGGGGAGATAATGCATGTTTGTCGAAAGGGCCGAATCCGCGCTGTGGCCGGCGGTATGCATGTCGACCGACACGTCGGCCAAAGGCAGGATGTAGCCATCGAGGAAATGCGCCAGCATCTCCGAGAAAGTGCCTTTCGGATTGCCGGGGAAACAGCGGTTCATGTCGCGATTGTCGACCGGGCTGAGCCGCGTGTCGTTGAGCACGGCGGGGATATTGTAAGCGGGAATCATGATCACCCGGCCCTGCACCTTGGCCGGATCGAGCGTGCGGGCGAGATGCGAGATCGCGATCGGCCCTTCATATTCATCGCCGTGGATGCCGCCGGTGAGCAACACGGTCGGACCTTTGCCGTTCTTCACCGAGATGATCGGAATCTCGATCACACCCCAGGCTGAAGTATTGCGCGCCAGTGGCGCTCTGAGCACGCCGGCCTGACGCCCGTTCTTGTCGAAATCGATGGGATTCGAGATGCGACTTTTCTCGACCTGCACTGCCAAGATGTTCCCCCATATTTGTACGCCGAGGCCTCCGCCTCGCGAGGTTCATTCATCCTTGCGTACGGTATACCGTATGTCAAGCTTCTTGTCGGTATTGGGAACTTCGCCCTAATTTGACCATGGGTCGCCTGTGAATTTACATTCCTGTCAGGATGGTGCACAGCATCGGCCCGAAAAGTACGAAGCGGTTTTCGGATAAGCCGATGCGCAAACAAAAGCGTCGGCCCGATTCCGATATGCGGCGTGCCACGGCGCATCCTGCTCACGAGCCTGGAGCAAGCTGATTGTGAAGTTTTTGCAAGTGCCTGTGATCGCCTTATTGTGCCTCGCCTCGCCGGCCATCGCTTCGGCCGACAATGACGATGCGATCTTCCCCAAGAAGCTCGATTGCGGCACGACCTCGGAGCCGAAGAACTGCAAGGCGCATCAGCGCCTGCTGCCCTTGATCATGGGCGGCGCGCTGGCCGGGCGGCGCGCCTCGATGCGCTCCGTCGCCCGTTACGCCAGCGAATTTTCCAATGGCATTTTTGTTCGTGATCAGAAACTGAGCTGTGCGTGGCGGATGGTGATCATCGGCTCACCCAAACTCCGCAGCACATCCGACGATCAGTCGTCCTTCGAGAAGACCTGCCTCGCTTTGAGCAAGTCCGACTATGCCGATGCCGAAATGTTGGCCAAGAAGATCGCGCTCAGGGTTTTCCGCGTCAATGCCTTCGTGCTGCCGGCAAACAACTAGCGCGCTTTGCAGTTCGAATCGGGTCCAGGATCGCCGCCCGCCGCGGTGATCTCGAGGCGGCCGAGATAATGCGTCCAGCCCTCTTCATGGCCGGCGCATTCCTCGGCATCCGGCAGGCCGCTATGCGTGAGCCGCAACAGCGTGCCGCCTTTTTCCTCGAGGAGATCGATCTCGATCAAGCTCGATCCCGGTGGCACCTTCGGGTTCCCCTCCCAGCCAAAGCTGTAAGCCAGCCGGTGGACGGGAACGACCTCGATGAATTTGCCGCGTGCGATGCTCTTGCCGGTGACATTGACCAGATAGAGCCCACCCGTCTGCGGCTCGACCGTCGCCTCCGTGCCCATCCAGCGCAGCAACTTGTCCTGATCGGTCAGGAACGCGAAGACCGTGGCGGGCGGCGCCGCGATCTGGACTTCGCGGCGAACGACGAGCGGTTCGACCATGTGGGGGCCTCCTTGAAGAGGACACTCCATCCCCAACCATCGTCGCGGTCAAGATGCATTCGGCTGGAACATCTGTCCTAGCGGCAGCGTCTTCTCAAAGCATCCTCATGCTGAGGCGCGAGCGAAGCGAGCCTCGAAGCACCATCAGAATGAGGCAACCCTTCGAGGGTCGCTGCGCGGCCACCTCAGGGTGAGGGGGTTAGGGCTACGCATCACCCGATGACAGGCGCGCCGCGGACCGGCATGATCCGCCGATGCAGCTTCCCCCTCCTCTCGCCTGGCTCATCGACGACGCCGGCAGCCTCGCCGGCGCCGACCAGTTCCTCGCGGCGCTCGGCGCGCGCCTCATCGCCGAGGGCCTGCCGCTCGCCGGCGGCGCGCTGACGCTCTCCGCGCCGCATCCGATCATCGCGCGGCGCGTCTGGCTGTGGCGGGCGGATAATGGCGTCGTGATCGAAGCTTTGGGTTTCGCCTCGATGAGCATCACCGTGCTCGAGCCGGTCACCGTCGGGCGTGACTGGCTCTCGGGCCTCAGGCCCCATTCGGTCCGCGAGGATGTCGCGGGCACGACACCCGACGGCCCGGTCCTCGGCTGGGCGCTGAGCGGGCCTCTCACCGAGGATCAATCGGCGCTGCTCGGCGCCGTCGCGCGTTTCGCCGCCGCACCGCTCGCCATTCTCGCCCTGAACGCCACGCTGGTCGCGCTGCTCGAGACCTATCTCGGCCGCCGCAGCGCCGCCCAGGTTCTGGCCGGCCGCTTGCGCCGCGAGCCGGGCGAGACCATTCGCGCGGCTCTCCTCTATGCCGACCTGCGCGGTTTCACCGAATTGTCGGAGCGGGCGGCGCCCGAGGTGGTGGTGGCCGCGCTCGGCGCCTGGTTCGATCGCATCGCCGGCGCCGTCCATGCCTTTGGCGGCGAGGTGCTGAAATTCATCGGCGATGGTGTGCTCGTCATTTTCCCGGTCGGCGGCAATCCGCCCTCCGTCGCCTGCGACGGCGCGCTCAGCGCCGTTGCGGCGGCGCGCGCCGGCATGGCGCATCTCGACGAAAGCCGCGCCCGGCAAGGCCTGCCGCCTTTGCCCTTCGGCATGGCCTTGCATCTGGGCGACATCATCTGGGGCAATATCGGCACCGCTGACCGCCTCGACTTCACCGCCATCGGCCGCGCCGTCAATCTCGTCAGCCGGCTCGAAGGCCTGTGCAAGCCGCTGCAGCACACCGTGCTGATCTCGGGTGCCTTCGCTGCCGAGGCGACGAACCCGTTACGGCCATTGGGCGCGCATGAACTGCGCGGCATCGACGAGCCGTGCGAGGTCTTCACGCTTCCCGATTGACCGGCCGTACCGCATCCGGGCGGCTCAGATAATCATAGGCCGATAGCACATGGGTGCGCACGACATGGAGGAACTCCTCGATGTCGACATGCTCGTCATGCGAGCCCATGCCATGCGGGTAGGGACCATAGACATAGGCCGGCACGTTGTTGTGCCGCCAGAGCCGCGCATCGGTGCCGCCGATGCTGACGATCGGCGTCGGCTTCGGGCGGCCGAAGGCGGTGACGTTGTTCTGGATGATGCCGACCATCTCGTGATCGGGATCGCACCAGGACGGCTCGTCGCCGCCGATCTCGCGCCAGGTGGCTTCCGGATAGCGGCCGGTGATCTCGGCGATCTTCGGCAGGAGATCGGCCTTGCCCATGCCGACCGGCAGCCTCAGATCGGCGGTGAACGTGCAATGCGACGGGATCATGTTGACCTTGTCGCCGCCATTCATCAGCCCGATATTGAGCGTGACCTTGGAGACGAGATCGCCGGCGCCCTTGCCCATCATGCGGTCCATGGTGGGCCGGCCGAGATCGATGGCGCGCTGCACATTGTCGCTGACCCTTCCTTCGATGTCGGTCAGCTCTTCCAGCGCCATTGCGAGATTCATGGCGATCTTGGTGGCGCTGCCGGTCGCATGCACATAGGCGCCATGGGCGCCCCGCGTGCGCACCGTGAACTCGATCCACAACGGCCCACGCTCGCCGAAACGGATCGATTCGGGTCCGCTCGGCTCACCATTGAGCAGGCAGTCGCCATGCACTTCCGGATGATGCTCCATCAGATAACGGGCACCCCAGGGCCCGAAAGTCTCCTCGTCGGAGACGCAGGTGAGCGTCAATTGGCCGTGGAGCTTGTCGCGCAGGCGCGACAAAAGCACATAAGTGATGAGCGAGGCGGTGGTGCCCGGCTTCATGTCTGAGGCGCCGCGGCCATAGATCTTGCCGTCGACGATCTCGGCGCCCCACGGATCTTTGCTCCAGCCGGCATTGCCAGGCGCCAGCGGGAAGACATCCATATGGCCGTTGAGCACCAGATGACGCCCCGGCCGCGCCGCCTGGAAATTGGCGATGATATTGGGCATTTCGGGATGCGGCGAGACGATCCGGTGGTCGAGCCCCTGCCCGCTCAGATAGCGCGTGACGACATCGGCGGTCGAGCGTGTGTCGCCCGGCGGATTGGGCGAGCGCTCGCGCAGGAGAGCCCTGAGCAATTCGATGATCTCGTCCTTCTCATTGTGGAGCCAGTCGAGCAATTGCTTGCGGTCTTCAGTCATTGTCACCCCGATCGATCATCTCCGTGTGCTGGCCTTCTCTCCGCGTCTCGTCAAGTCTCGTTATTTATTCCCTTGCGGCATGCCTTCAGTTTCACCAAATATGCACTGAGGACCAAGTTCCTGACCGAGGGACGCGCGATGAAGGATCAGACCTACGCCTTGCTGGCCGCCTTGTTCTGCGTCGCGCTCGCGGTCGCCGGCATCTATTACCTGACCGCCGACACGCCGATCTGGAACGACGGGAAGATTGACGAGCAGCCCACGACCGAGGCGCCTTCCCCGTCATCCGGCAAAGAGATCGACGAACGTATTCCGCGGGACGAGAATGCACCGGCCGTGGAGACATCGACCGGCGGCGACCGGATCATCACCAAGCAGGCGCCGGGCGAGACTATCGACATAAGGCCGCCTGAGAAAGACGCAGCCCCCGATTCCGTGGCGCCGCCCAAATCAGGCTCCCCGGCGCCCCCCGCATCCGGCAAGGAACTGACCGACCGCATTCCTGAAACAGAAGGCTGAGAGCCGGGAGGCTACTTCATTTTTTCGAGGCAGGTCCCCGCCGCTTCGCCGGCGGTCTCGCCTTCGCCGAGCGTCAGCTTGCCCTCGGCGATCATCTTTTCGACGATGCCGATCACGATGCTGCGGCCGGTTTCCTCGGTCGGGTGGCTCGCCTGGGTGGTCTCATAAATATATTTGGCGTTGGCCGGCAGCGATGCGGCGCATTCATCGGCGGCCTTCCGGTCGGCTTGAGCCGCCGTCGTCATGCCGGCGATGAACAAGACGCAGGAAACGACTTTCAATTTCATCTGAAACTCCCTCTCTGTTGATCGCGACACGTCACAATGCCCTTTTCAGGCGCCCTTCTCCAGCATGTAGTCCCGCGTGTTCGGTAGGACGTCGATACGCCGGGTCAGTTGGAACTGCATCACCATGTGGCCCGCATAGCGGAAGCCCATCTCCGAGCCGGCCAGGTAGAACTCCCACATCCGGCGGAACGTCTCGGGATAGAGACGGGGGATTTCCGGGTCGGCCATGAATCGCTGGCGCCAATGTTTCAGCGTCTCGGCATAGTGCAGGCGCAGGACCTCCACATCGGTGATCCACAGCCCCGCCTCCTCGATGGCTTGGGTGACCTCGGACATGGCCGGCACATAGCCGCCCGGAAAGATGTATTTCTGGGTGAAGGCGTTGGTGGCCCGTGGGCCTTCCATCCGGCCGATGGTGTGGATCAGCGCGACGCCATCGGTGTCCAGCAGCCGGCGCACCGTCTCGAAATAAGCACGCAGGTTAGGGGCGCCCACATGCTCCAGCATTCCGACGGAGACGATCCGGTCGAAGGAACTGGCCAGGTCGCGATAATCCCGAAGCTCGAAGGTGATCCGTTCCGCCAGCCCCGCGGCCGCCACGCGGTCACGTGCCAGGTTGAGCTGTTCCGTCGACAGCGTGACTCCGGTGACCTTGGCGCCATAGTCTTTGGCGAGCGTCATGGCCATCCCGCCCCAGCCGGATCCGATGTCCAGCACGCTCTGGCCCGGCTCGATCCTCAGCTTGTCCGCGATATGGCTCTTCTTCGCCGCCTGCGCCTCTTCCAGGGTCATGTCCGGTCGGCGGAAATAAGCACAGGAATACTGCATGTCGGCATCGAGGAAGCGCCGGTAGAGGTCGTTCGACAGATCGTAGTGGTGGGCGACGTTGCGCCGCGAGGCCAGCCGGCCATTGGCCTGCTGGAGGCGTCGCTTGAGCGTCTGCTTGAGGCGCTTCAGCAGCGGCGGGCGCCCCTTGGCGGGCGCCCGGCCGCCGCTGCGGCCCACCATGTCCAGGAGGTCCCAAAGGCCACCCTGCTCGATGACCAGGTCGCCGTTCATATAGGCCTCGCCAAAGGCCAGTCCGGGATGCAGCGCGATGCGGCGCAGCGTCTTGGCCGACAGGCGCAGGACCACCGGCGCCCCGCTGCCATCCCCGGCTTTGAGCGTGCGGCCGCCGGGCAGATGAACCGTCAGGTTCCCGACCTTGATCATCCGGCGAAGAAAGGATTCGATCATGGCCCAAGCCTAACGTGAGCATGGCCGCTTGCGCCAGCCGTGAGTGCGGCCGCGGTGAACCCAGGAAAGCGGCTGGAAAATCATGATGTTAAGGAATTGAATGGCGCCCCCTAGGGGAGTCGAACCCCTGTTTCAGCCGTGAGAGGGCCGCGTCCTGGGCCACTAGACGAAGGGGGCGCACTGTTCGAGGGGCTCGATATAAGGGGCTCCGCCGCAAAGCGCAAGACATCCCGTGACGGACCGGGCCGGTCCAGCGCGCGCCGGCCCTCACTCCTCCCGGAACGCGCGCTCGACCTGGTCGCTGAGCGGCTTCACCAGATAGGACAAGATGGTGCGGGCACCGGTCGGGAAGAACACCTCGGCCGGCATGCCGGGCGTCGAGGTAGTACCTGGCACTGAATGGGAAAGCTGCGACGCAATAGACTGCAATTGCGCAAGTGAGGGAGTCTGGCCATTTTCGAACAGCGCAGTTAACTGTATTTTGGCTTGCTCAATCGTAATCACAGCCCTCCCTCCCTGTAGGAAAGCGCTTCCTCACTAAATTTCACATCGACAGAATGTCCAGGAGGCAGGGAATGATGAACTCCGAATGCTTTCAAGGCTTCTTCAATATATTCTGCGATCTCAAGCTTCTCGGCACGAGACGAAAAGTCATACTTGCTGTAGCTTTCACGGACTGAGGACCAACCGTTCCCAAACCTTTCTACAAAATACTCAATAATGTTCCTGTTTTCTCCGGCGAATCGGTAACTTGCGCTTACGGTAATATCCTTCCCTTTCACGTTCAGGACGAGACGTATCTCGTCACGGGTCGCCATGATCTCCTTCAGCTCCATTCCCCGTTCGCGATCTATTGTTCTACCGCTACCCAGCCGCTTCGGGTCCCTTTCGATAACGAACATGCACTTCCCCTATCCAAATTTTCTACGATGTACCGACACTGCTAAGCCCACGCCAACGAGATCTCCAGGATTTCGGTGACGGCAGTGGACCTAACCATCTCGGCGCCTCACTTCTCCGTAGAACCGCACTTGCCAGGCCTCGCCTTAATTTCGGTGACAGTTAATTTCGGTGACAGTGCATTCAATTGGAACGAGACTTCGGATTTGGTCCGCACCTGCCGGGACTGACCGTCGACGCGACTTCGACTTGCGCACCATTGCACAGCCCGTGAGCAAGCATTGATGTTGAAAGTTTGTCGACCTTGATCACGGAGGCGCTCGAGCCCCTCACACGGCGCAGAAGACAAGCGGCTCGCCCAATCCGCATTTGGCGGCCCGGCCAAAAGCCCGGCGGCAGCCTCGGCATAATTACCGGGACACGCGCAGTCAGCAGACTCTGCAAGGTTGGACGCCGCCCGCATCGAGATAGCCCCTGTTGGCGAATAGAATGCACGAGGCGAGACTCTTCCGCAAGTGAGTCTGGTTCAGTATTGCAAAGAGCCGGAATAGAAACACAAAAAATTTATCGCCATATTGAAACAGACTCTCCTGTCGCAAGGCAGCTACTAGGCCTGGAGCGATCATCGCCCCTATAGATGTGCCAGATCGGCACTGGCCCTAGCCCAAGCGGTGCAACGACGAGCCCATCAATATGCTGGGCAGGCCCCCCCGCCCCTCACTGCCCCTCCGGCTTCAACCTCACCCTGCTGACGACGACACCCTTCTTCGTATCGACGACCACCACTTCCTGGGTTCCACTGGCAGTCACCTGCACCGCCATGGTGTTCCCGTCGAGCGTCACGGACCCGATCGTGGCGCCGGCCGGCACGCCGATCTCGACCAGGCTGGCTTTCGGCGGTTCTTCCGGCGCCTTGCCGCGCGTCGCCTTCCAGGCGATGCCGCCCAGCAGCACCACAAGCATGATGACGAGCAGCCCGCCCATGATATAGACGGTCCATTCAAGGAATCGTAAGCCCGGCTGCGGCGGGGTATCCCCCATATCCGGTTGCTGGTTGTCCGTCATGATGTCTCCATCGCTAGATCACTTGGAAGCGGCCGTTCCGCCCGAAGCCGCGGGCGAGCGGCTCGACCGCTTTCTCTCGCACCGCTTCCCCGAGGTGAGCCGGGCGCGATTCCAGACCCTTATTGCCAATGGGTGCGTCGATGTCGAGGGGGCGCCCGTCACCGAGGCGCGCCGCAAGATGAAGGCGGAGGATCATGTGACGGTCCGCCTGCCGCCCCCCGTCCCGGCCGAACCTTTGCCCGAAGCGATCGACCTCACCATCGTCTATGAGGACGACGCGCTCATCGTCATCGACAAGCCGGCGGGCCTCGTGGTCCACCCGGCCGCCGGCCATGATTCAGGCACCCTCGTCAACGCCCTCCTCGCCCATTGCGGCGACAGCCTCTCCGGCATCGGCGGCGTCAAGCGGCCGGGCATCGTCCACCGCCTCGACAAGGACACGTCTGGCCTGCTCGTCGTCGCCAAGACCGACCAGGCCCATAAAAGCCTCTCCGAGCAGTTCGCCGCCCATGGCCGCGACGGAAGGCTCGAGCGCGCCTATATCGCCGTCGCCTGGGGCGCGCCTGAGCGCCGGCGCGGCACCATCGATGCGCCGATCGGCCGCCACGGCGTCAGCCGCGAGAAGATGACCGTCTCCCGCAGCCCCCAGGCCCGCGTGGCCATCACCCACTACGACGTGGAGCAAAGCTTCGGTACGCCACCGGTGGCGAGCCTCATCACCTGCCGGCTCGAAACCGGCCGCACCCACCAGATCCGCGTGCATATGGCCCATATCGGCCACCCGCTCTTAGGTGACGAGACCTATGGCAAGGGCTTCAAGACCGCCATCCACAAGCTCCCCGAAGGCGCCCAGGTGGCGCTGAGGGCGCTCAGCCGCCAGGCGCTCCATGCCGCGGTGCTGGGTTTCGAGCATCCGGTCTCGGGCGAGCCGATGTCGTTCGAAAGCGATCCGCCGCCCGATCTCGCCGCTCTTATTTCGGCCCTTTCATAGACCTCTCGCCGCGGCGACGATCGCCTCGGGGCCGAGCGCCTCGTAGCCGATGAACGGCCGGTCATGCATGATCATGAGCAGCAGCGCCGTCGCCACCATGACGGTGACGAGGCCCAGCGCCACGGCGCGCGCTTTGTCCTCCTCGACATGCACGAAGGTGACGGCGGCGCCCAGGATCAGCGCCAGGATCAGCATCACCACCCATTGGTCCTCATTGACGCTGTTGCGCGCGATGTCGAGACGGCGCTCACGCGCATCGCCCACCGCATTGAGCGCCTGCATGATCTCGCCCGACAGCATCTGCTCACTGCCCGCCAGCGACACGGCGGCGCCGTAAAGCGCGGTCAGCACCTGCTCGGCGCCGCGCCCGCCGCCGGCGTCCGTCATCAGCGGCCATTCCGCCGCCGTCTGCCCGGCATATTCGGACACCAGATTGACGAGCTCGGAGCGCCGCGGCTCGGCGAAGAGATGCGCCAGCGTGCGCAACTGGCGGACTTGCCGCGCCTCGATCGCCACCGCCTCATAAGCCTTGTCCTCGGCCGTCCATACGCTCGACGACAGGAAGGTGGTGGCGAGCACGAACAAGGTGCCGCAAATGCCCTGCAAAACCGGCGACATGGCTTTGCCCCAGCGCATCAGGTGGGCCACCGGCGGCAGCTTGGGCAGCGCCCACAAAGCTGTGCTGACGAGCCCGGTCATGATCAACAGGACCAGGAACAGGGTGGGGAAGGACAGGAAATAGAGCCAGGTCATGCACCGGTTACCCGCAAGTTAGCCTGTTACTGATATACCCCAGCGACAGTTTGTCCATGGTCCGCTGGTCCAACCAGCCTCAAAGCCGATCCCCGATATAATTCAAGGGATTGAACGCGTTTTCCAGCCCTGCGCCCGGCGCAGGCCAATATTGCAACTTGTTTAGTTTCTTTTTTGGCGGGAACGGTCTTAAATTTCGCACATTGATCCCTATATCCTCATCACCGGAGAAGGCCCTTGCCTTCCACCCGGCCCGTGAAAGGGGGGAAAACTAAATGGCCAACAGATCTATGTCAGCACTGCCGAGCGTCTCGAGCGAAGGCGGCCTTTCCCGCTATTTGCAGGAGATCCGCCAGTTCCCGATGCTGCAGCCGGACGAGGAGTTCATGCTCGCCAAGCAATGGAAAGAGCATGGCGACCGCGAAGCCGCGCACAAGCTCGTCACCTCCCATTTGCGCCTCGTGGCCAAGATCGCCATGGGTTATCGCGGCTATGGCTTGCCCATTTCCGAGGTCGTCTCGGAAGGCAATGTCGGCCTCATGCAGGCGGTCAAGCGCTTCGAGCCCGACAAGGGCTTCCGCCTTGCCACCTACGCCATGTGGTGGATCAAAGCCTCGATTCAAGAATTCATTCTGCGCTCGTGGAGCCTCGTGAAGATGGGCACCACGGCCAGCCAGAAGAAGCTGTTCTTCAACCTGCGCAAGGTGAAGGGCCAGATCCAGGCCCTGGAAGAGGGCGACCTGCGCCCCGACCAGGTTAAGGAGATCGCCCGTCGTCTCGGCGTGCCGGAAGAAGATGTCGTGTCGATGAACCGCCGCCTGTCAGGCGACGCCTCGCTCAACGCGCCGGTGCGCGCCGAGTCGGAAGGCGAATGGCAGGACTGGCTCGTCGATGACACCGACACGCAGGAAGACGTCCTCGTCGAAAGCGAAGAGAAGCGCATGCGTCTCGAGCTTCTGACCGAGGCGATGGATAAGCTCACCGACCGCGAGCGCCGCGTCTTCGAGGCGCGCCGCATGCAGGAAGACCCGGCCACCCTTGAAGACCTGAGCCAGGAATTCGGCGTGTCGCGCGAGCGCATTCGCCAGATCGAGGTTCGCGCCTTCGAAAAGGTGCAGAAGGCGGTCAAGAACGCCGCCCAGAAGGCGCTGGCGCCCAAATCCGCCCTCGCCGCCGAGGCCCGCGTCTAAGACAAGCCTGAACGAGTTGAAGAGCGCCGTCCCGCATCAAACCGGGGCGGCGCTTTTCGTTTTGCCCTCGCCCTATGCCCACTTTCCGTCATCCCGGCGAAAGCCGGGATCCAATAAACCCTCGCAAGATAATCAGCGCTTCCCCAGTCGCGTTTACTCAATGGATCCTGGCTTTCGCCGGGATGACGGATAGCGACGAAGCTGTCCTACTGAATCAGCAACAGCGGATTGCTGCCGGGCTCCATCTTCTTCGACCAGAAGATCTGCACCGCCCATAATTCATTGCCGCGCTGGATGACGCCGGTCGACACGAACTCGTAATCCCGCTTCATCAGGTTGCGCCGGTGGCCGCTGCTGTCGAGCCACAGGTCGAACAGCCCCTTCGCCTTGGCGAGGTCGGCCGGGCCTTTCTTGCGGTCGCTGGCAGCATTCTCGCCGCGCGCTTTATAGAGCTCGGCCGCCTCCACATAGGCGCCGAAACGCTGGTCGAAGGAATGGCCGGCGCGCGAAACGTGGCGCGATTTGCCGGCATACATCATGTCGGCCGCCTGGGCCCGCGCCGCCTCGCGCAGCATGTCGCTGGCGGCGAGCCCCTTGCGGCCATTGGCCTGCCGATAGGACGAGACGAGCTTGTCGAGATAGGCCTCGAGATCGGGCCGGGGCTCGCTATTGGCGGGCAGGCTGGCAAGCACCTGGCGGGCATATTGGGCATAATCGCCGG
The DNA here is from genome assembly GCF_016595235.1 of Taklimakanibacter albus. Lineage (GTDB taxonomy): Bacteria > Pseudomonadota > Alphaproteobacteria > Rhizobiales > Aestuariivirgaceae > Taklimakanibacter > Taklimakanibacter albus. The sequence goes on from NZ_JAENHL010000007.1 coordinate 799,755, forward strand.
CCGCCTCGGCCGGAACCGTCGCGAGCCCAGTGCCCACGACCGGCAGCAGAAGCAAAACACTCAGGACGGAACGGCGGGTCTGGCTCATGGGCACTCTCATGTCATGTCGTGACGCGGCTTGACGGGGCCTTCGGGCTTTCTTAAGGCGGAGGCAAGAGGGAGAGACAATATGACCCGAAAGCTTCCGGTTGGCACCTGCATCCGGCACGCCGTCAACAGCGTCCGCAACAATATATCCTACGCCTTCCGCATCAGCTGGCCGTGGTATGCCGCCATCGCCGTCCTCTCCATCGCCGTTTTCGCCGGCCTGGGCGTCCTGGCGGCCGGCGGCGTCCTTTCCGCTCTGCATTTCGGCGTGGTTTTTCTCGTGGCGATCAGCTTCGTGGCCTTCGCCGCCATCGCCGTGAACTGGCACCGCTACATTCTGCTCGATGAAGTTCCCACCGGCGGCAGCATCTTCCGCCTCGACGGCCACACCTGGCGCTATCTCGGCAATCTGCTGCTCATCGGCCTGATCCTGTTTCTCATCAGCGCCGTCATTATGGGCCCGCTCATCGCCCTTGCCGCAAATCTCTATTCCGACTCCGTGATCATCGCAGTGGTCATCGTCGGCCTCATCTTCTTCATGATCCTGGCGATCTTTTCCGTCCGCCTCAGCGTGAAGCTTCCCGCCGTGGCGCTCGGCCGTCGCGACTTCACCTTCAGCCACGCTCTGGCCGCCACGCGCGGCAACAGCCTGCCGGTGCTGCTGCTCATCCTGTTCCAGGTCGCTCTCGCCCTCGGCACTGGCATGCTCATGTTCTTCCTGGAATTTGTCACCGGCGCCATTCATCCCATATTCGGCTTCGTCACCGGCCTCCTGGCCCAGCTGTTCGTCAACTGGATCCTCACCATCTTCGGCATCACCATTCTCACCTCGCTCTATGGCTTCTTCGCCGAGGGGCGCGATTTCTGACGGAGAAGATTTAATGACCCGGAAGCTACCGGTCGGCACCTGCATCGGCCATGCCATCAACAGCGTGCGCCACAATATCGTCTATGCTTTCCGCATCAGCTGGCCGTGGTATGTGGTCGTCATTCCCCTGACCATCATTGTAAGCCTGGTCTTGAGCGCTGCCGCCGGCGGCGACCTGACGCAGAACCAGGGGCTGGCCTTCCTCAACAACATGATCTCCGGCCTCCTTCTCGGCTTCGCTTTCGCCTCCATCGCGGTGAACTGGCACCGTTATATCCTGCTCGACGAAGTGCCGGACTCGCGCGGCATTTTCCGCCTCGATGACAAGGTCTGGCGCTATTTCGGCAATATCATCCTCATCTTCCTCATCCTCGTGGTGGCCGGCTTCCTGGTCGGCATTCCGCTCGGCATCATTGCCGCCCTCACCTCGCTCGGCGCGAGCCCGCTGTTTCCGCTCCTGCTCTTCATCATCATCGTTCCCGTTGCCGGCACCATCGCGCTGCGTCTCAGCGTCAAGCTGCCCGCCATCGCCTTGGGCCGTACCGATTTCGGCCTGAAGAACGCTTTCGCGGTGACGCGCGACAGCAACCTGCCGATCTTTCTGGTCGCGCTGTTCGAGATCGTCTGTCTCCTGGGATCGCTCCTCCTCATCGGCCTCCTCGCCGCGGCCCTCAATCAGCTCAGCCCGGCTTTGGCCATTGCGGTTGCCTATGTCCTGCATTTCGCGGCGAACTGGATCATCACGATATTCAGCATCACCGTCCTCACCTCGCTCTATGGCTTCTTCGCCGAGGGCCGCGACTTCTGAGCTAGAGCATGATCCGGAAAGTTCCGGAGAAATCAGGCGCAAATAAGAAGGCAGAGCATGGTGACTACTTGCCAAAGTGATCACTTCTTGGACTTCTGAAGGGAAAGGAACGGCATATGAATACGAGTGGAAGCCCGTTGCCCCGCCAGCTCCCGGCCGGGGCGTGCGTCAGCCACGCCATCAAAAGCGTGCGCAACAATATCGGCTATGCCTTCCGCATCTCCTGGCCATGGTATCTCGTCCTGGCTGCCCTGAATATCGGCACACTTGCTTTTGCCAGCTTTGCTCTCGCCGGCGGCATCGAGGTTCATCCCGGCTTTTATGTGCCGATCGCCATCGTCGTGGCCCTTGTCACCATCCTGGCCTTCGCCTCCATCGCTGTGAACTGGCACCGTTATATTCTGCTCGATCAGGTGCCCGTCGGGGCCGAGCTCTTCCGGCTCGACGGACTGACCTGGCGCTATGTCGGCAATGTCTGGCTCATCGGCTTGATCGTCGGCGTCGTCTTCATGATCGGCATGCTGCCGCTGATGCTGCTGGGATCGCTCTCGGAAGTCATCGGGGTAGTGGCCGTCATCATCGGGCTGGCCGGTTTCATGTTCGTCGTGATCTCGACCTACCGGCTCAGCGTCAAGCTGCCGGCGATCGCGATCGGCCGGCGCGACTTCTCGCTCAGCGACGCCTGGGCGGCGACGCGCGACAACAAGCTGCCGATCTTCCTCGTCATCCTGTTCCAGTTCCTGCTGCTGATCGGCGTGGCGCTTGTCTTCCTCGCCCTCGACTTTACGCTGGCCCTTATCGGTCCCACCATCACGCTCGTCATCTCCCAGCTGATTCAGGCCTTCCTTGGCTGGCTGCTGGCCATCTTCAACGTCACCATTCTGACATCGCTTTATGGCTTCTTCGTCGAAGGGCGGGACTTCTGATCACCGTTACGCTGGCGCGACGTCAGCGCGCCGGCGTTTTCTTCTTGATGTAATCGACGATCGGGCCGAACTGCTCCTCGAACAGGAGCATCGGCGGGTGGCCTCCCTTCATGTCGCCATTATAGGTGATGAGAGGCGACTTCTGAGCCAGGGCCACATAGTCCGGCGGCCAGCGATGCGGGCTGGCGGCTCCATAGAGAAACAGTGTATCGAAACTGAAACGCTTCAGCTCACCGAAATAATTGTATTTCCAGCTTGCGCTTCCGCTCAGCCTGCCTATCGCCAGGGGATCGAAGCTGAAAATGAGGCGATCGCCTTCGGCGCGATAGCGCTCCTGATCGAGATAAGCCTTGTATTTCGCCGGCACCTCCACCAGCAATGGCCGCAGCTGGGCCAGGAACGCATTGCCTTCGGCGGCGGATGCGAAGCTTTGGCCCACCTGCCGGCCGAGTATTTCGCCATGACGCGTCGTCTCGGGCGCGGTCCGGATCGGAACATCGACGAAGATCGCCGATTGCGGGCGCACCCGCAACGACAGCAGAAACATGAGCAGGATCGCCCCGCCCCAGGACGTTCCCACATAATGGGTCACCGGCCCATGATGGTGCCTGACGATCGCCGTCAGGCATTTGACGTAGTTCGTCCAGTCATAGTCTTCGAGATTGCTGAGATAGTCGCTGTCGCCGTGCCCCATCCAATCCGGGGCCAGCACGTCGAAACCGGCCTTGTTCAGGCCCTCCGCCATAGGCGCATATTCGGCACCGTTCACGCCCAGCCCATGCAGGCAGATCACCCGGCCCTTCGGCTTGCCGATGCGCCATTCCCGCACGCTGATGGCGACGGGTCTATCCGCGAGCATGACTTCAAATCGTGTCTTCCGCTCGTTCACGGAAAGCTCACGCCCGTTCAGGCCGCCGCGTCGCGATGAAGCGCGCCAGATTGCTCAAAGTGGCCTGCTTCATGACATCGGCCGGCTCGATGATGAACTCATAACGTTCCTCGAGGGCGACACAGAGATCCATGAGCGTCAGGCTATCGGCGTTGAGATCCGCGAAGGTGATGTCCTCGGTCACATCGCCAGGCGCGGCCTCGATCAGGCCAAGTTCCGCAAAGACGTTACGCAGTTCAGTTTCGATCTTCTCACTCATCGGGCGTGCTCGGTCCTTAAGAATTGCGGCATCACGAATATATTGTTGGATTCGAACTCGCAGCTGACCGAGATCAGCCGCGACGAAAACCCCTTGCAGGTCTCGATCATCGCGCGCCAGACGTCAAGGGAGATTGGCCGGCCCAGGCAGGAATGCGCGCCGGCGCCGAACAAGGCCTGCTTGTTGGCGCTGCTCATGTCGCTTATAGGCTGGAAATACATTCTTACCCGGTCGCCGGCGGCGATCGTCCGCGCTCCCACCGTGATGTCCGTCGTCGCGATCCGTTCGGCGATGGCGACGCCGGTCTCCGGCGGAAAATCCGGGAACTCGATGTCGGCGAAACATTTGCCCTCGTTCTCGCTGAGAATTGTATGGAAGGCCGTGGCGAGCGTGCCGAGCAGCGAATCCCGCCCCAGAACCAGAAGGGCGACGGCATAGGCCTGATCGACATGGGGCGCTGTCTCGGCAAGTCTCTGGCGCAACTGGCCGGCATGCTTCTCAGCCTCGCCGAGTGCCGCCAGGCTGACGAAACGATCGAACAGCCTGGTCAATGCCAGCTTCGGAAAGGGCAATGGAACCGGGCAATCGCACATGATGCCGAATATCTCGCCGACCAGCGGCGAAAGCCTGGCCGAAACCCATTCCGGGTGGGTTTCCTGATCCAGGGGCGCGATGTGACGGGCCATCAGCTCCGGCAATCCGGCGAGGATCCTCGGCCTGCCCCGCGACACGATCTCGGCCAAACCGCGCCGGATGTCGCGATGCACCTCGCCATTGAGCAGCAACGGGATGTGGCTCACCGCATAGATGAGATTGGGGAACTGCCGCTTGTAGCGCGCCTCCAGCATTTTGATGTTGGCGACGGTGTCGGGCACGATGAGCCGGTCATCGTCGCGCAGCAAGTCGATGACCAGCTCTGGCTTGAAGACGAACCAGCTCTTCAATTCCTGATTGAAGAATATGTCATCTATGGTCTTGAACTCGGCGCGCCGGGACGCCCGATAGTGCAAAGACAGCAAGTCCATGGAATTCATTGCGGCGGCCGGGAGCTTTCGAACAAGGCTGGAATAAACAGGTGACGGCCCTGCTGTTTACGCCACGACAGCGGGCCCGTCCAGGCATCCAGATGGCCCGTTCTATTCCGCCGCCGCTTTCGCAGCTTTCGGCAACAGCGCCTTGAAATCCTCCGGCGTGATCGTCTCCTTCTCGAGCAGGATATGCGTGCCGGCCTCGAGATCCTTGTGGCGCGTGGTGAGGATCTTCTTCGCCCGCGCATAGGCCTCGTCGATCAGCTCCTTCACCGCGAGGTCGATCTTCTGCGCCGTCTCGTCGGAGTAATCCTTCTGGCGCATGCCCACCATGTTATCGCCGATATAGCTCGAGCCCTGCCGCTCGAACACCGCCTGCCCCAGTTCCTTGGCCATGCCGAAGCGCGTCACGATCTGACGGGCGATGTCGGTGGCCCGCGTGATGTCGTCGGCCGCCCCCGTCGAGATCTCCTTGAAGATCAGCTCCTCGGCGGCGCGCCCCGCCATCAGCACCACCATGCGGTTCTTCAGCTCGGTGAGCGTGATCAGATATTTGTCTTCGGTCGGGCGCTGCATCGTATAGCCGAGCGCGCCGATCGAGCGCGGGATGATCGAGATCTTCTGCACCGGGTCGGCGCCCGGCAGCGTGGCGGCCGCCAGCGCATGGCCCATTTCATGATAGGCGACACGTTTCTTGTCGTCGGGATTGAGCACCCGGCTCTTCTTTTCGCTGCCGGCGACGATGCGCTCGAAAGCCTCGACGAAATCCTTCATCGTCACGCTTTTTGCGCCGCGCCTTGTCGCGAAGATCGCCGCCTCGTTGATGAGATTGGCGAGATCGGCGCCGGCGAAGCCGGTGGTCAGCTGCGCCAGCTGCTCGAGATCGACATCCTTGTCGGCCTTGACCTTCTTCATATGCACTTTGAGGATTTCGACACGCCCCGATTTGTCGGGCCGGTCCACCACCACCTGCCGGTCGAAACGCCCGGCGCGCAGCAAGGCCGGATCGAGAATCTCCGGCCGGTTGGTGGCGGCCAGCAGCACGATGCCTTCGCGCGGATCGAAGCCGTCGAGCTCGGTCAGGAGCTGGTTGAGCGTCTGCTCCTTCTCGTCATTGCCGCCGAAGCTCGGGCCGGAGCGCGCTTTGCCCAAGGCATCGAGCTCGTCGATGAAGATGATGCAGGGCGCCGTCTTGCGCGCCTGCTCGAAGAGATCGCGCACGCGGGCCGCCCCGACGCCCACGAACATTTCCACGAATTCCGAGCCCGAGATCGAGAAGAACGGCACCTTCGCCTCACCCGCCACCGCCTTGGCGATCAGCGTCTTGCCGGTGCCGGGCGGGCCCACCAGCAGGATGCCGCGCGGAATAGTGGCGCCGAGGCGGGCATATTTCTCCTTGTCCTTGAGAAAGCCGACGATCTCGACGAGCTCGGCCTCCGCCTCGTCGACCCCCGCCACATCGGCAAAGGTGACGCCGGTATCCTTCTCGACATAGACCTTGGCCTTGGACTTGCCGACATTCATCATGCCGCCGAGCCCCTGCTTGTCGATGATGCGGCGGAAGAAGAACATGTAGAGCGCGAAGAAGAACAGCACCGGCACGATCCAGGAGAGCAGCGTCGAGAGGAAGCCGTTGCTCGCCTGGCCCGAGATTTTCACATTGTATTGCGCGAGATCATTGGCGATCGCGGGATCGACGCGCGTGGTGACGAAAAACTCCTTGCCGTTCTGCGGTGTCTTGAACTTGCCTTCGATCGTGCTCTGGCTGACCGTGACCTCGGCGATCTCGCCTTTCTTGAGCAGCGCCAGGAAGTCGGAATAATCGAGCGGCTCGACGGTGCGGTAGGTCTGCCACCAGCCCTGGGCGAGAAGGATCCCGGCGAATGCGAGCGCCACGTACCACAGATTGAACTGCTGCTTCTTGTCCATCCGGCCGGCCTCCGAAACTATTCACAGGCGAGACTAACAAGGGCTGGCAGGCATGTCACGCAGCGCCCTCGTCTCTCCTATTTCCCTTCTCCCGCTTGTGGGAGAAGGGAAATGAGGCTGAGGAACTCACGGCCAGCGCTTGAAGCCGCTGAGCCGTTTACCATGGCGGCGCCAGTCGCTCGCGCGGATGACATAGGTATTGGCGCGCGTCGAGGTCGCCCCGCACATCATGATGTTGACCATGGTCGGGTGATGGAGCTTCTTCATCGACCGGATCGCAATGCCGAGCCGGCGCAATGCCTGAGCATCACGGGCAAGGCTGCGCCCCGTTTTCCCCTCCTCGCACTGCTTGCTGCCATCGAGGCGATAGATGCGCAAGGTATCGACGGCGCCGGCGGGAACCGCCGCCAGGCCGCAGAAGAGGAGAAAGGCGCAGAGGCAGAGCTTAATCCGCATGGTTCGTTTCCGGTACGGCGACGGCCCGCCGATAAGCCAGCGAAAGAATACTCAATCCCCACAGGAAGCAGAAGAAATAGATCACGACCCCCAATATGGTCGTGAAAACATTGAGCACGGGCAGAAGCTGTACGCTCATCGGCACGAGCAGATAGTAGGCCAGCCCCAGGAGCGACGACAGAAAGTAGACGGCCAGCAATGAGCCGACGAGGCCACTTGAGTAGCCGAGACTTTCGCGGATGCGGCCGAAGGCGGGTTCGGTCGAGCGCACCGAAATAAAAGGAAAAATGAGAAGCCACGACCGCCCGAGCCAGAGAATGGCCGCGGCGAGGACGATTACGATCGCCAACAGGATGAGCTGGATGGGCCACACGGCCCGGCGCCAGGCCTCCAGCTGCTCGGCCGGTGCCTTGGTGAGATCGATCTGCCCGATTGACGCTGTGAATATGGAATGCAGATAGGGCAGCGTGAAGGAGGCAATGATGAGATAGCTGATCATGAAGACCAGCGAGAACAGGAACACCGCCCAGGCATATTTGAGGCTGCGTAATCGCGGTATGGGCGAGATCCAGCGCGCGGCTTCGCCCAAGACGACGCGGCGATGCCAGGCCACGGCTCCCTGGCTGAGCGCGAGAAAGATATAAATGAGCACAACGAAGACGATAATGAAATAGAGCAGGAGGAAGGTGAGGTCCGGCGCATCACTCGTCATCACGAAATAGCCGAAGCCGACGCCGACAACGCCCATGGCGATATAGACGAGGAATACCGGCCAGAAGCTCTTCACGACCGCACCGAGCCCTCCGGCGACCTCACCAAAGCCGTCACGCAGAAATCTGTCCATGGCCGTCTCCCCTATCCCTGCTGCAACGATATCGTTTCTGTCCTACGACGTCGAGAGGAACACAGTTCTGGCAGTCATGTGCGCAAATGTGCAATTGGAGAATTCCAGAGGCGGCGCCGCAGTTAAAAAACAGGGGAATTTCGAGATTCCCTGCAGATCCCTGTAGATCCCCTGTTAATCCGCTGCAAATTCCGCTGCAAAAAACAGCGGAATTCCCACTCAGAGCCGGCCGCTTTTCCAATAGGCCCGGATGAACAGCACCAGCCCCACGATGGCGATGACGGCGACGACGATCTTGAGCGCCAGCGACGGGTTGAAGAGCAGGATCGGTTGCATCGGCAAACTCCCGGATGGTCAAGCCAGACTCTAGCCGCCGACCTCGACATGAATATGGTCGTCATGGCGTGCCGCGCGGCAGCCCTGGAACCGGATCAAAGGCGACGTGACGCCGAGCCGTTTCACCATATGGGGCTCGAGCAGGATCTTGGTGACGCCATGCTCGGGCCCCTTCTCGACGAGCCAGCGCAGCATTGCCGCGGTGCGCTCCTGATCGAGCCTCCGGTCCTTGCGCACGAAGGCCTGAAACCAGTCCATGTCCCAGCGAAAGGTCAGCCAGCGCGTCTTGTCGGTGCACGCGGCATCGGCCGGCGTCGGCGGCTCTTCGAAACCCCAGTAGCCGAGGAAGGACGGCGCGGCGAGCGGCAGCGGCTTGCCCGCCGCATCCGTATAGAAATAAGCGAGATCGATGCGCCGCCCGTCGTCATGCGACAGATGCGGCGGCAGCGGAAAACCGTCGAGGACCGGAAAATTCGCATCGAGCGTGGCGACGACGAGGCCCGGATCATCGCGGCCGAGATCGCGCCCCATCGCCTCGAGCATCGCCTGGACTTCCGCCCGTGCATAAGTGCGGCCGAGCGCGCAGTAGACGGGCGACAGGGCGGCATAGGATGTTCCGGCGCTCATCTCGCACGGCAGAGCCACGCGGCCATTGAGCGTGGCCAGCGCCGGCGCGACGAACAGATTGGCGAGCGGCACGCCGGCGAGGAAGAGGACAATGCCGGCGAGAACGGCCATCGCTCTGGTCGATCCGGCGAGGCGCAAAGCCCAGGCGAGCGCGAGGCTCGCCAGGAAAATGAGACCGCCCAGCTGCGTGAGCGCCGTCAGGACAACGAAAAGGAGACCGGCGCCGCTGAGGAGGATGAGGCGCCGGAGCATGTCAGTCCTCGAACGGATCTTTCATCAGGATCGTGTCGTCGCGCTCGGGCGACGTCGACAAAAGCGCCACCGGGCAGCCGATGAGCTCTTCGAGATATTTCACATATTTGATCGCCTGGGCCGGAAGATCGGCCCAGGAGCGCGCCCCGGCGGTCGTCTCTTTCCAGCCTTCCAGCGTCTCATAGACGGGAACCACGTTCTTCTGCGCCTCTTCAGCCGCCGGCAGGCGGTCGATGCGCTTGCCGTCGAGCTCATAGGCGACGCAGACCTTGATCTCCTCGAGCCCGTCCAGGACGTCGAGCTTGGTCAGCGCGATGCCGTGGATGCCCGAGACCTTGATCGTCTGGTTGACCAGCACCGCGTCGAACCAGCCGCAGCGGCGCTTGCGCCCGGTCACGGTGCCGAATTCACGGCCTCTCTGGCCGATGAGCTCGCCGATCTCGTTCTGCTGCTCGGTCGGGAACGGGCCCGAGCCGACGCGCGTCGTATAGGCTTTGGCGATGCCGAGCACATAACCGATGGACGACGGCCCCATGCCGGAGCCGGCCGAGGCTTGGCCGGCCACCGTGTTGGAGGAGGTCACATAGGGATAGGTGCCGTGGTCGATGTCGAGCAGGATGCCCTGCGCGCCTTCGAACAGGATGCGTTTGCCGTCGCGCTTGGCCTCGTCGAGCAGGTGCCAGACGGCGTCGGAATAAGCGAGGAGCTTCGGCGCCACTTCGGCGAGCTGGGCTTTCAGCTCGGATGCCTGCACTTCCGGCTGGCCGAGGCCCCGGCGCAGCGCATTGTGATGGGCGAGCAGCCGGTCGATCTTGGGGTCGAGGGTCGCCAGATTGGCGAGGTCGTGCACCCGGATCGAGCGCCGGCCGACCTTGTCCTCGTAAGCCGGGCCGATGCCGCGCCCGGTGGTGCCGATCTTGCCGTCGCCGGCGGCCGCCTCGCGCATCTGGTCGAGCTCGCGGTGGAGCGGCAGAATGAGCGTCGCATTGCCGGCGATCCGCAGGTTTTCACGGCTGACGGTGACGCCCTGCCCTTGCAGCTTCTCGATCTCGGCGCAGAGCGCCCAGGGATCGACGACGACGCCATTGCCGATGACCGACAGCTTGCCTTTGCGCACGATGCCGGAGGGCAATAGCGAGAGCTTGTAGGTCACCCCGTCGATGACCAGCGTATGGCCGGCATTATGGCCGCCCTGGAAGCGCACCACGATATCGGCGCGCTCCGACAGCCAGTCGACAATCTTGCCCTTGCCCTCATCGCCCCATTGGGCGCCCACTACCGCGACATTCGCCATGAAGTTCCCAGTCCTGACATGAAACCGGCCCCGTTAACGCTTGACGCGCCGGGGCCGTTGCAGGCTTTTACACGGGCCGGGCCGAAAGGCAAAGCACGATCGGCCGCCCCAAAACAGGACACTTCGCCGCTCCAAAAAAGGGAGTTCCCGAGATCCTCGTTTAAAAGTGATCGGTCATGACTTGAGGTAACTGATCGCAAGGATTAAAATCGCCGACCATGGCCAAGAAACAAAGTTCCAGTCAATTTCGGGCGCTGAAAACCGTCGGCGTAATCATCGTGCTTGCCGCGATTCTCGCTTATTTCGGTCCCTGGCTCTCCGAAAATATCGGGCAATTCAACTCCAGCCTGGTGATCGCGGTGCTGATCGTCGCCTATTTCCAGAGCGAGACCAGCGACCTTGCCGCGCGCATCGCCTTTCTCGAAAGGCGCATGCTCGGCGTGACCACCAAGGAGAATCGCTGAACCTTCAGCCCGCCGCCGGAGGCGCTCTCACTCGCCGTTGAGGCCGAGCTTGAGCGTCTGCGGCCAGCTGATCTTGTAGCCGTGTTTGATCACCTTGGTATCCTGGCTCGGAAGCTCGAAGCTCCAGGCGAGGACGCCGCGCCGGCGCTCATAGTCCTTCACCGTCGCGGGTGTCATGCCGGACGAGGTCTCGACGGTGATCTTCTGGTCGGTCGAATAAGGCATCTGGTCGAGGATGGTGACCGGGATCGCCGCCTGATGCAGGTTCTTGACCGTGATGTCGAAGGCGCGCTCATCGACATTGGAGGTCGACAGCAACCCCTCTTCGGCGGTGCGCCGCTTCACTTCGATGCGCTTCACCTTGATGAGGTCGTCGGCGCCGAAGCCGAGCCGGGTCTCCTCGCCGGGCGACAGCATCGGCAGCATGCCCTGGCCCATAAACACGCCGTCGCGATAGAGCATCACCGGCCCCGGCAGCAGCGGCGTGTCGCCTGAGAGCGTGAAGGCGGCGGTCAGATAGGCGTTGGGATCGAGCTTGGGCGCGGCCTGAGCCGACAATTTCGCCTCGATCTCGTCGGTGGCGATGCGCACCTTCTTGGCGGTGCCGGTATTGTCGACCGTCACCCGGTCCTGAATGCCGTAGAGCGCCTGGAAGCCGGCGATCTCGACCCGCGCCTGCTTCTGCACCGCGCGTTTTACATCCATGTCCTGCGCCGGAGCGGCCTGCAGCGATTCTTCGGCCACGATGGGGGCCTCGGGCGCGGCATTGCCGACGCCGCGCGAGGTGTAGTTTTCACTTCGACCATCGATGAAGCCGCCGACCGCCATCGGCGCCAGATCGGGGGCCGCGGTGGCGCCCATCGGGCGCGCCGTCGACAAGGTCAGCGCCACATTGTCCCAGCTTTCCGCCGTCGCCTGCATGACATCGGCGCGCCGCACGATCTCGATCTTGGCCTTGCCATCCTTGCCCATCTCGCCGAGGCGGGCGTCATAGATCGGCTGCCAGCCGGCATTCTGGACCCGGTAGCTCAGGCGGAACGTGCCCGCCGTCTCGGCCGGGGCCGAGAGATGCACGCTCACCCGCATCCGCTGGTCCTCGCGCGGGGCGAGATCGGTGAGTTTGTTGTTGAGCTCCTCGACCAGCCGGTCGATCTCGCGCTGCCGCGTCCGGGCATCGAGAACGGTCTTGCCGAGGCTCGCAAGCTTGGCTCCGACGAGATCGAGCACGCCGCTCAAGCCTTGCGCGTCGAGGATGCGGGTCGCGCCCTCCTGCGGCTTCTGGGTCAGGGTCGCCGAGGCGAGCTGCTGCATCAGGGTCTTCTGGTATTCGGCATCGCCGATCGTCTGGTCGAGCGCGGCGCGCTCGTCGCTCAAGCTTTCGATGTCCTTCTCGATGCGCTTGCGATTCTGGTCGAGCGTGTCGGTCGGCAGGAACACGATCTTCGAATCGACCGAGCCGATCTCCAGCTTGGCGCCGCCCACGCCTTCGACCCGCAGGGTCTCGGGCGAAAGCTCCGCCGGCAGCCCGTCGAAGATGAGCGTATGCTCGCCCTGCCCGATCCGGGCCTCGGCGATGCGGGTCACTTCGGCACCCTGCGGGAAGACGGTGACCTTGTCGATGCGCGACGCGGCCGTGATGTCGGCGGCGAAGGCCGGGGCCGTCAAAGCGGTGGTGGCGAGGAAAAAGGCGGCGGCGGCGTGACGCATGGTGGTGCTCCGTGGTTCCCCGGTCGCGGGGGTGGCGCATCAAATCCCGGCGTCACGGCAAATTCACGGCGGGATCGCGTCAGCCCCGGGGCTGAGCTGCAACAACAGCCATTTCCCCTCCCCATATGGCCTTGGGGAGGGGCTGCCCGTCCGAGCCTCAATCGCCGTTCGAGCCGAGTTTGACATCGCGCGGCCAGCTGATTTTGTAACCGTGCTTGATGACCTTGCTGTCCTGGCTCGCGAGATCGAAGCTCCAGGCCAGGATGCCGCGCTGGCGCTCATAGTCCTTCACCGTCGCCGGCGTCATGCCGGACAGGGTCTCGACGGTGATCTTCTGCTCGGTGGAGTAAGGCGCCTGGTCGAGAATGGTGACGGGAATTGAAGCCTGATGCAGGTTCTTGACGGTGATGTCGAAAGCCCGCTCGTCGACATTCGACGTCGTGAGCAGCCCTTCCTCGGCGGTGCGCCGCTTCACTTCGATGCGCTTGACCTTGATGAGGTCGTCGGCGCCGAAACCGAGCTTCGTCTCCTCGCCGGGCGACAGCAACGGGAACACGCCCTGCCCCATGAAGACGCCCTCGCGATAAAGCAGGATCAGGCCCGGCAGCAGCGGCGTGTCGCCCGCGAGCGTGAAGGCGGCCGTCAGATATGCATTGGGGTCGAGCTTAGGCACGGCAAGCGCCGACAGCTTCGCGTCGATTTCATCGGTCCCGATCCGCACCTTTTTAGCCGTACCCGCATTGTCGATGCTCACCCGGTCCTTGATGGCGTAGAGTGCCTGGAAACCGGCAATATTCACATTGGCCTGGGCCTGCCGGAGCGCCGCGTCGAGCGGCGATTCGACATCGGAAAAGCCAACGTCCGCGATCTGCTCTTCCTTTCTCAACTCTGAGGGAGCTTGTTCAGGTCCGATACGCTCATCGTCCTTGGTTTTGATCGAATAGCTTTCGCGCCGGGCTTCGACGAGCTTGTCGATCGCCACGGGCTCGAGATCGGGCGCCGCGGTTTCGCCAAGCGGCCGCGCCGTCGAAAGGGTCAGCGCGATATTGTCCCAGCTCTCCGCCGTCGACTGCGAGACTTCGGCGCGGCGCACCAACTCGATCCGGGCCTTGCCGTCCTTGTCCATCGCGCCGAGCCGCGCATCATAGATGGGCTGCCAGCCGGCATACCAGACGCGATAGCGGAGCTTGAAGGTGCCCTCGGTTTGGGCAGGCGCGGAAAGGTGCACCGTTACCCGTGTGCGCTGGCCGCCACGCGGGGCGAGTTCAGCGAGCTTTTTCTGAAGATCCTCGGTCAGACGGTCGATCTCGCGCTGGCGCTGACGGACATCGAGGCTCGTCTTGCCGAGACTCGCAAGCCTTGTGCTGACGAGGTCAAGCACCCCGCTTAGGCCCTGCGCATTGAGGATGCGCGTGTCGCCTTCTTCTGGTTTCCGGGTGAGCGTCCCCGCCGCCAGCTGCTGCATCAAGCTCTTCTCGTACTCAGCGTCCTGGATAACCTGATCGAGGGCGGCGCGCTCATCCGCCAGCGTCTCGATATCCTTCTCGATCCGCCGGCGATCCGCATCGAGCTCAGCCCGTGGCAAAGAGACCGCCTTGGAATCGACCGATCCAATCTCGATTACGCCCTTGGCCGTGCCCTCGATGCGCAAGGTCTCGGGTGAAAGATCACCCGGCAGTCCGTCGAAGATCAGCGTGTGCTCGCCTGCACTGATCCGCGCCTCGGCGATGCGGGTCACTTCCGCTCCTTGTGGAAAGACCGTGACGGCGTCGATGCGCGATACCGCATTGATGTCGGCAGCGAAGGCGGGGCTCAATGATGTGGTGGTGAGAAGTAGCGCGACAACAAGTGTACGCATGGAGGTGCTCCCTGGTTCCGTCCCGGCAACATCTGAGCCAGCCGGCGACGGCAAAATCGGGGCCGGATAGCGTCGGACTTAGGGCGGAAGTGAAACAACAGGGAGACGCAGAAATCCGGCGAAGTGCTTCCACTTCGCCGGGATGTACGCTGCAAACAGGATCTAGAATCCCGCGATCTGCCCGAGAACGCGGCAGACCTTCACCGCGTCGCCGCTATAGGCGGCGGGATTCTGCAGAACCGACGGGCATTTCCGCATGAGCTCGCGGCGCTCGCCGCCAGAGAGCGCGGCGACTTCCTGGCTCATGCCGCCACCGCCACCTCCGCCTCCGCCGCCCCCACCGCCTCCTCCTCCGCCCCCGCCTCCGCCACCACCACCGCCACCACTCTTGCCACCGCAGCCGGTGCCGCCGACACTCACGCAGAGACCCAGCAACTGCTTCTTGGACAACAAAGTGAGCCGGTAGTCGATGAGGCCGAGCAATTGATGACGGCTCTTGCCGCTGCCGCAGCCGGACCCGCCGCCTATGCCGACGCAAAGCTTGGCCAGGTTCTTCTTGGACAGCACGTCAAGCTTGGCCTTGATTCCGCCGATCAGGTCGGATTTGGCAACCGCCTGCAACACGCCTTTCCGGTTGAGCACGCCGACCGTGGCCTTCGCCAGATTGGTGGAGCCGGCTACGGCGTTGACCGTACCGCCAACCAACCCGCCGGCGCCGCCGACCAGTCCGCCAGTGCCGCCGCCAAGCAATCCGCCTTTGCCGCCGGACGTACCACTGTTGTCATTGGTATTGCCGACATTTCCAACCGCGCCGCCGACAGCGCCAACAGCGCCGCCAACCGCTCCGACGGCGCCACCGACGGCGCCACCAACGACGCCGCCGAGACTGCCGGCATGGCCGGGCGCGGTCATGCCGATAAGCGCGAGTAGCGATACCGCTGCAAAGAGTGCCGTGCTTCTATCGGTGTTTCTTGCCGTAATCATGGAACACCTCTCCGTTGAAGGATGAACCCCCATGCTCTTGAAACGCGCTCCAGCGTCAATTTGTTGCTGACGCGCCGGCATTTATGTTTCCCGAATGAAGGCTGATGTTCACGCACGCGGAAATTCAGGTCGATTACGGATCAATTTCTTCGCAATAAAAAACCCTTCAGGTCGCAACGGCCTGAAGGGCTTTTGATCCGACGATAGAAGCTCTTAGAAAGCCAGCCGCTTAGCCTGTTTGACCTGCGGCAGCTTCACCACCGCGGCGAGCACCGCTTCCGGCACCGGCTCGTCGATCTGGACGAGGCAGATGGCCTCCTGGCCCTGGGCCTGCCGGCCCAGATGGAAGGTCGCGATATTGACCCCGGCATTGCCGAGCAGCATGCCGAGCGCGCCGATGAAGCCCGGCTTGTCCATATTGGTCACATAGAGCATATGCGGGCCGAATTCCGATTCGAGCTCGATGCCCTTGATCTGGATGATGCGCGGCTTGCCGTCGGAGAACACGGTGCCCGCCACCGAGCGCTCCATCTTTTCCGTCTTGATGGCGAGGCGGATATAGGTTTCGTAGGCGCCACGCTGGGTCTGGCGCACCTCGTCCACCTTGATTCCGCGTTCCTTCGCCACCACCGGCGCCGACACCATGTTGACATCGCCCAGCATCGGCTTGAGCACGCCGGCAAGCGCCGCCGAAGTGAGGGCGCGGGTATTCATGTCGCCGACCTCGCCCGCATATTCGATGACGATGCCGGTGATCGGCTCGTCGGTGAGCTGGCCGGCGAAGGAGCCGAGCTTCTCGGCGACGGCAATGAAGGGCCGCAGGCGTGGCGCCTCATCCGCCGAGATCGACGGCATGTTGAGCGCATTGGAGACCGCGCCGGTGATGAGATAGTCGGCCATCTGTTCGGCGATCTGGATGGCGACATTCTCCTGCGCCTCTGCCGTCGAGGCGCCGAGATGCGGGGTAGCGACGATGTTCTCGAGCCCGAACAGCGGATGCTGGGTGGCGGGCTCCGTCTCGAACACGTCGAGGGCGGCGCCTGCGACTTGGCCGGATTTGAGCGCCTCCTGCAGCGCCTCCTCGACGACGAGGCCGCCTCTGGCGCAGTTGATGATGCGCACGCCCTTCTTCATCTTGGCGATCGCCGCTCTGTCGATAATGCCGCGCGTCTTGTCGGTGAGCGGCGTATGGAGCGTGATGAAATCGGACCGGCGCAGCACATCCTCGAGCTCGACCTTCTCGACGCCGATCTCGATGGCGCGCTCGGGCGACAGGAAGGGATCGAAGGCGATCACCTTCATCTTGAGGCCGAGCGCCCGGTCGGCGACGATGGCGCCGATATTGCCGCAGCCGATGACGCCCAAAGTCTTGTTGAAGAGCTCGACGCCCATGAAGCGGTTCTTTTCCCACTTGCCGGCATGGGTCGAGGCATTGGCTTCCGGGATCTGGCGCGCCAGCGCCATCATCAGCGAGATCGCATGTTCGGCGGTGGTGATGGCGTTGCCGAAGGGCGTGTTCATCACGATGATGCCGCGTCCCGTCGCCGCCGGGATGTCGACATTGTCGACGCCGATGCCGGCCCGGCCGATCACCTTGAGCTTGGTCGCCGCGGCGATGAGCTTCGGCGACACTTTCGTCGCCGAGCGGATGGCAAGGCCATCATATTGCGAAATCGCGGCAAGGAGCGCGTCCTTGTCCTTGCCGAGATCGGGCTGATAGTCGACGTCGATGCCGCGGTCGCGGAAAATCTGGATGGAGGCTTCTGACAGCTTGTCGGAAACGAGGACGCGGGGTTTCATGAGAGAACTCCGAAAATATGTGACGGCTTGGAAGATGAGGCGCGCGCGACCAGGATCGCGCGCGAAAAGCTTCAGCGCGTGGCTTCGGCGTAAGCCCAGTCGAGCCAGGGAATGAGCGCCTCGACGTCGGATGTCTCGACGGTGGCGCCGCACCAGATACGCAGGCCCGGCGGCGCGTCGCGATAGGCGCCGATATCGAAGGCCGCGCGCTCGGCCTCGAGCAGCTTCGCCATCGATTTCGGCACGCTTTCGCCGCCATCGAGGGTGAGGCACACCGAAGTGTTGGAGCGCGTCTTCGGATCCTTGGCGAGATGATGCGCGAAGGAGCGTCCGGCGATCCATTTGTCGATGACCGCCGCATTGGCGCTGGCGCGCTGGCGCAGTACCTTGAGCCCGCCGATGCCGCGCGCCCAGTTGAGCGCCACCAGATAATCCTCGACGCACAGCATCGAGGGCGTGTTGATGGTTTCGCCGGTGAAGATGCCCTGGATGAGCTTGCCGCCTTGCGTCATACGGAAAATCTTCGGCAGCGGCCAGGCCGGCACGTAGCTTTCGAGCCGTTCGACGGCGCGCGGCGACAGGATGATCACGCCATGGGCGCCTTCGCCGCCCAGCACTTTCTGCCAGGAGAAGGTGACGACATCGAGCTTGGCGAAATCGAGGGCCTGCGCGAAGGCGGCCGAGGTCGCGTCACAGATGGTGAGGCCCTGACGGTCGGCGGCGATCCAGTCGCCATCGGGCACGCAGACGCCCGACGTCGTGCCGTTCCAGGTGAAGACCACGTCATGGCTGAAATCGATCGCTTTGAGATCGGGCAGCTCGCCATAAGGTGCCTTGAGAACGCGCGCGTCCTTGAGCTTAAGCTGCTTGAGCACGTCGCTGACCCAGCCTTCGCCGAAGCTTTCCCAGGCGAGGAGATCGACCGGACGGGCGCCAAGCAGCGACCACAGCGCCATTTCGACGGCGCCGGTATCGGAGGCCGGCACGATGCCGATCAGATGGCTGTCGGGAACTTCGAGGATCTCGCGCGTCAGCGTGATCGCCTGCTTGAGGCGCTGCTTGCCTTCGCTCGAGCGATGCGAGCGCCCGATCAGGGCATGGGAGAGGAGTTCAGGAGACCAGCCCGGGATTTTCGCGCACGGGCCGGAAGAGAAGTGCGGATTGGCCGGCCGCACAGCCGGTTTCTCGATCGTCGTCATGTCTGCTCCATCCTTACAGATGGTCCGCCTCTCGGTGGGGAGAGGTGTCCCGGCGACGCTCATGCCCGAGACCGGAGCGTTCGTCAACAGATTTGCGGAAAGGCCACTAGCACCTCCAGCAGCGCGAACCCCTCCAGGTTTCCCCCTCGCCCGTTGCGAAGCAATGGGAGAGGGTGGCCGAAGGCCGGGTGAGGGCTCTTTGCTCAAGACTAGCTAATAACTCAGAAGAGCCCTCATCCGCCCTATCGGGCACCTTCTCCCACGCTGCGCGCGGGAGAAGGGAAAAATTGGAAAGTGATAGCAAGCGCAAAAATAAAACGGCGGTGGATTTCTCCACCGCCGCTTCATTCAATCGAGGTCTCTCGATCGAGCCTCAGAACTTGAAGCGGATACCCGCGAGCGCCGAGTGATCGGCCGGATTCTCGCCGCTGATCATCAGCTCGCGATAACGGTAGCCGAAGTCGAGCGCGATGCTCTGCGACATGTCGACGGAGACACCACCCATCAGCGCGTAGGTGAAGCCGTCATCGCTGAGGCCGTCATCGGCGCTGACCCAGCCATAACCGGCACCGGCGCCGATATAGGGCGTGAAGATCGAGTCGTTCTTCCAGTCGACGTACATATTGCCGAGCACGGTCGTCAGGCTGGCGTCGGCATTGTCACCGACCTCGTAGTCACCCGACCAGTCGACGCGCACGTCCGAGCGCAGATAATCGTTGAACTGATAACCGACACCGCCGCCCACCGCGAAGGCATTGTCCTTGTCGCCCCAATCGAGGAACGACCAGCCGAGGTCACCACGCAGATAGAAGCCCATCGCCTGATACTGCTCCTGCGTGACGGTCTCCGGTTCCGGCGGCGTCACATCGGCGGCCTGCGCGGCGACAGCGAGACCCGCCGTCATCGCAGTGGCCAGCAAAACGAGCTTGAAAGATTTCATAGACACTTCTCCTCTCCCGGATACATCCGGTAACTCACGTCCCTCGTGATGGTTCCTAGTTAGGAGCGGCGTGTGACGAGAGCCGGGCTCGAATCGGGCGGCAAAAAGGCAGATTGTAACTGTTGCCAAAACATCACGCTCTGTTGTGCCCGATCGAGACAGATGCGTGGGAAATCATTGACCGTGCACTGACCATAACGCTAGTTACCGTTGTGTCATGAACTCCTCCCCTACGACAAAAGACTGGATCGCGCTCGTCGCACTCGTGATGACGTGGGGTTCGTCCTTCGCGATGACCAAGATTGCCGTTGCGTCGATGGATCCCGCCTGGGTCATGGCGCTGCGCCTCTCGGTCGCCGGCATATTTCTCAGCGGTGTCGTGATGCTGACGAAGCGGCAGTGGCCGCGTGGGCGGGAACTCTGGTTGTGGTTCGCCGGCCTCGGCCTCATCGGCCATGCGGTTCCCTTCTTTCTCGTCTCGTGGGGAACTCAGTTCATCTCCTCAGGATTGTCCGGCGTCCTGATGGGGGCCATTCCGCTTTTCGTCATCGTGCTCGCGCATTTTTTCCTGCCCGATGAGAAGCTCACGCGCATGAAGGCGGTAGGTTTCGTCGTCGGTTTCGTCGGTCTGATGATCGTGCTCGGCCCCGAGAAGCTCCTGCGCTTCGAAGGCCAGGGCATGGCGCTCGTCGGCGAGATCGCCATCATCTTTTCCTGCTTCTGCTATGCGACCCACAGCCTGCTCGCCCGGCGCATTCCGTTTCACGGTCCGGTGGAACAAGCCACCGCCGTCTGTCTCTCCGGCGGCGCCATGGGCGTGATCTTTGCCGCGCTCTACGCGCCGCATGGGCTTGATCAAGCGACGACGTTCGCCTTTCTGTGCGTGATCGGCCTCGGCATCGTGCCGACCGCGATCGCCACCCTACTCGTTTATGTCATCGTGCGCTCGGCCGGTGCGAGCTTCGTGTCCTATTCGAACTATCTCGTGCCCGTCTATGCGCTCGGATTGGGCGCTATGCTTCTCGGTGAGAGCCTGACCGCGAATGTCGGAATCGGTCTCGTCCTCATCCTGGCCGGCATCGCCGCCAGCCGGATGCGGAAAGCGGCCTGAAAATCAGGCCGCCTTGCCGATCACCATACAGATGTCGTCGACGATCTTCGCCACGAGGCCGGCATCATCGCCCTCCGCCATCACGCGGATCAACGGCTCGGTGCCCGACGGCCTGATGACGAGACGGCCGGAGGCGCCGAGCTGCGAGGTCGCATCCGCAATCGCCTGCTTGACCGTCTTGGTTTCGAGCGGCTTGCCCTCGCCATAACGCACATTCTTGAGGATCTGCGGCACCGGCTCGAAGATATGGCAGACCTGGCTCACCGGCTTGCCGGTGCGCACCACTTCGGCCAGCACCTGCAGCGCCGCCACCAGCCCGTCGCCGGTGGTCGAGAAATCCGACATCACGATATGGCCCGATTGCTCGCCGCCGATATTGAAACCGTGCTGGCGCATATGCTCCACCACATAACGGTCGCCCACCTTGGTGCGCGCCAATGTGAGCTGGCGATCGGCAAGGTGACGCTCGAGGCCGAGATTGGACATGATGGTGGCGACGAGCCCGCCGCCCGAGAGGCGATCCTGGCTGTGCCAGGACGTCGCGATCAGCGCCATCAGCTGGTCGCCATCGATGAGCTTGCCATGCTCGTCGGCGATGACGACGCGATCGGCGTCGCCGTCGAGCGCAATGCCGATATCGGCGCGCGTCTCGACCACCTTGGCGCACATCGCCTCCGGCGCCGTCGAGCCGCATTTCTCGTTGATGTTGAAGCCATTGGGATCGTTGCCGATCGGAATGATCTCGGCGCCGAGTTCCCACAGGGCGGCCGACGCCACCCGATAGGCGCCGCCATTGGCGCTATCGATGACGATGCGCAGACCCTCGAGCCGCAGATCCTTGGGGAAAGTGCGCTTGGCGAATTCGATATAGCGGGCCTGCGCGTCCTCGATGCGCTTGGCGCGACCGAGCTTGTCCTGGGGTGCCGCGAGGCTCACATTGTCGGCGGTGTCGATCAGCTTCTCGATGGCGAGCTCCTGCGCGTCCGACAGCTTATAGCCGTCGGGTCCGAACAGCTTGATGCCGTTGTCGTAATAGGGATTGTGCGAAGCGGAAATCATGATGCCGAGATCGGCGCGCAGCGAGCGCGTCAGCATGGCGACGGCGGGTGTCGGCAACGGGCCGAAAAGGAAAACATCGACACCGGCCGACAGCAGGCCGGCGGTCAGGGCCTGCTCGATCATGTAGCCTGAGAGCCGCGTGTCCTTGCCGATCACGGCGCGATGGCGGTGGTTGCCCTGGGAATAGACACTGCCGGCGGCAAGGCCGATCTTCATCACCATATCGGGCGACATGGGCGCGCGATTGGCAACGCCGCGCACACCGTCGGTTCCGAAATATTTGCGGGACATGGTTTTCCTTTTCCTAACGTGACCTTGCCGTCTCACTGAACCCGAATAGTCTATACCAGAACGGGCGCTGAAGGGTTAAAGCCGGGCGGCCTCGGGATCCGCGCCGGCGAGCGCCACCGCGAGGGCTTGCCGCGTCGGCTTGACGTCATGAATCCTGAGAATATGGGCGCCATTGAGAGCCGCCTGGATCGCCCCTCCGACCGAGCCGAAAACCCGGTCGGCCGCCTTGTTCTCGCCGGTCAGGGCGCCGGTGAAAGCCTTGCGCGACAGCCCGACCAGAAGCACGGCGCCGAGCCCGTGGAAAAGCGCCAGCTCGTTGAGCAGCGTCAGATTGTGGTGGAACGTCTTGCCGAAACCGATGCCGGGATCGACCGCGATGAGGCGGCGCGGAATGCCGGCCGCCTCGCATTGAGCGATGCGGGCATTGAGCATATCGAACACGTCGAGCGTCACATCGTCATAGACGGGATTATTCTGCATCGTCTTGGGATCGCCCTGCGCATGCATGAGCACGACCGGGAGACCGAGCGCCGCCACGGTACCGACCGCTTCGGGGTCGTAGGACAGCGCCGAGACATCATTGATGATCCGCGCCCCGGCTACCGCAGCCTGACGCATGACCTGCGCCTTGCGCGTGTCGACCGAGATGTAATGGCCTTGTTGCGTCAAGGCCTCGATGACCGGCAAAATGCGCGCGAGCTCCGCTTCCGCGGGCACCGGATCGGAGCCGGGCCTGGTCGATTCTCCACCGATGTCGAGAATGTCGGCGCCCTCGCTTGCGAGCCGCGCGCCATGTGCGGCCGCTTCGCTTGCATTCGCCAATTGCCCGCCATCGGAGAATGAATCAGGCGTGACATTGACGATGCCCATCAGCTTCGGCCGGTTCATGGCGAGGCCGGCGAAGGCCGGCCGGCGCGCTTCGATAAGATCAAGCAGTTCACCGTGGACACGTTGCGCTTCAGCATAGGTGATGACACGCTTGAAGACGCTGCCGCGGGCACGCTCGATGAGCTGAATTTGCGTGAAGGCGATGAAGTCGGAGCCGCCAAGCGCACCGGCGCCGCCCGCCGCGATCGCGCGGCGCGCATCGGGTCCATGAAGCAGGCTCAGCGGGCGGAGATAGAGGGTCATCCTTGGTCTTCAAACTTTTGACCCCTCGCCCCGCTGTGGCGGAGAGAGGGGTCAAGATGTTCAGTCGGACAGACGGTGCTCAGCCCTGCGGCTGCGGCTCCATTTCGCCTGGGGTCGGGCCGCTCTTCGGACGCCCGGTAACCGGGACCGAGGAGGAGGCCTTTTCCGGCTTCTTGTGGCCGCCGCCCTGATCGTCGCGCTGGATCTGCTCGCCCTTGAGGACACGCTTCACCTCTTCGCCCGACAGCGTCTCGAATTCGAGAAGCGCCTTGGCCAGCGTGTGCAGCTTGTCGCTGTCGCCGCGGAGAATTTCGCGCGCTTTCTTTTCGCCGTCTTCGATGAGCTTGCGGATCTCGGCATCGATCAGCGAGGCTGTCTCGTCGGACAGGTTCTTTGTCTGGGTCACCGAGTGGCCGAGGAAGATCTCCTGCTCATTGCCGTTGTAGCGGACACGGCCGAGCTTGTCGGACATGCCCCATTCGGTGATCATGGCGCGCGCCAATTGCGTCGCCATCTGGATGTCGCCGGTGGCGCCATTGGTGACGTTCTTCTCGCCGCCGAGGATCAGCTCGGCTTCGCGGCCGCCGAACAGCACCGCGAGCCGCGCCTCGCACCATTCGCGCGTGCGCGAATAGCGATCGCCCTCGGGCAGGTTCATGGTCACGCCGAGCGCGCGTCCGCGCGGGATGATCGTCACCTTGTGCAGCGGATCGTAAGGAACCGAGAGGCCGACGATGGCATGGCCAGCTTCGTGATAGGCGGTATTGCGGCGCTCCTCCTCGCTCATGACCAGCGAGCGGCGCTCCGCACCCATCATCACCTTGTCCTTGGCGTCCTCGAATTCATGCTGGGTGACGAGACGCTTGTTGCGCCGGGCCGCCAGCAGGGCCGCCTCGTTGACGAGATTGGCGAGATCGGCGCCCGAGAAACCGGGCGTGCCGCGCGCCAGCACCTTGGGGTCGATATCCGGCGCCAGCGGGACATTGCGCATATGGACGCGCAGGATCTGCTCGCGCCCGACGATGTCGGGATTGGGAACGGTGATCTGACGGTCGAAACGGCCGGGACGCAGCAGCGCCGGGTCGAGCACGTCCGGCCGGTTGGTGGCCGCGACCAGGATCACGCCTTCATTGGCTTCGAAGCCGTCCATTTCGACGAGCAGCTGATTGAGCGTCTGTTCGCGCTCGTCATTGCCGCCGCCGAGGCCGGCGCCGCGATGGCGGCCGACCGCGTCGATTTCGTCGATGAAGATGATGCAGGGCGCGTTCTTCTTCGCCTGCTCGAACATGTCGCGCACGCGCGACGCGCCGACGCCGACGAACATCTCGACGAAGTCGGAGCCCGAGATGGTGAAGAACGGCACATTCGCCTCGCCCGCAATGGCGCGCGCGAGCAGCGTCTTACCGGTGCCGGGAGGACCGACGAGCAAGGCGCCTTTCGGAATCTTGCCGCCGAGGCGCTGGAACTTATGCGGATCCTTCAGGAATTCGACGATCTCCTGCAGGTCTTCCTTGGCTTCATCGACGCCCGCCACGTCCTCGAAGGTCACGCGGCCATGGCGCTCGGTGAGGAGCTTCGCCTTGGACTTGCCGAAGCCCATCGCCTTGCCGCCGCCCGACTGCATCTGCCGGATGAAGAACACCCAGACGCCGATGAGCAACAATGTCGGCAGCCAGTAGAGCAGCGCATTGGAGAGGAACGAGTCGTTCTGCGCCGGCTTGGCGTTGAAGGAGACATTCTTGTCCTTGAGCAGCTTGATCAGTTCGGGATCCGACGGCGCGTAAGTGGCGAACACTTCATTGGTGGTGAGCTTGCCGGTGAGATACGAGCTGTTCATGCCGGCATCGGTGATGGTCACCGTCTGCACTTCGCCGGCATTGACCTTGCTGAGGAACGTCGAATAATCGAGTTCGTCGCTCTTCGAGCGCGAAGCCTGGCCCTGGAACAGGCTGAACAGGGCGAATAGCAGGATCGCGATGACGATCCAGACAGCAAAATTCCGGAAATTATTCACGTCGTTCCTCTCTCAAGGGCCTTGAGGCCGAAGGGATTTGGGCCAATCCTGCCGCCCAAAAGTTAAATCTAACATAGGGATGCGGGTCAGGATTGCCAAGCATGGCAGCTTTGCTAAAGCAATTTATAGGCCGATTTTCTGAAATTCCGCGACCGCCCGCAAGCCCGGCGGGGCGCTTTGTCCCACATAGCTTAACGAGGGGATGGCGGCAATCTCGCCCGCGATCAGCAAGGC
Source organism: Taklimakanibacter albus (assembly GCF_016595235.1). Lineage (GTDB taxonomy): Bacteria > Pseudomonadota > Alphaproteobacteria > Rhizobiales > Aestuariivirgaceae > Taklimakanibacter > Taklimakanibacter albus. The sequence goes on from NZ_JAENHL010000007.1 coordinate 825,150, forward strand.
CGGCAGGCCATCCTGGACGAAGGCCGGGATATTGGGGTTGCGCGCCACCTTCAGCCCGTGAACCGGAAGGATGGCGACGTCAGGCGCCGCCGGGCCGATACTGATCCTGAAACGATTGTCCCAGACGAGGCTCCTTCCCGGTGCCAGCGCGACCGGGATCCGGCTGATACGGCCGGCCTCCCGCCCGATCAGCAGATGGCGCTTGCGCTGGGCGAGCCGGCAGCCGGCGAGCGTGCGGGCCTCTGTCCCGCCGCGCCTCAGCCAGTGCTGGAGCGCCTCGACCGCCATCAGGCGGGGCGGCGCGTCACCGCCGCCCAGCTGTCCCAGGAGCCGCTCGAGGAGCTGGATCGCCACCTCCTCGTCAAGCTTGTGGAAGGCCGGAAGATCGACCATCGCGAAGCCTTCCGGCCGGATCTCCACGTGACGGCCGAGGAAATCGCGGCACAGGCCTTCGATCGCGGCGAGGGCCCGTTCGAGGCGCGCCGCCGAGCGCGTCACGGCTTCCGGGGTCAGGCCGAGCTCGGCCAGCATCGGCAGCGCCTGGCGCAGCCTTACCCGCTCGAAGCGCTCATCCCGGTTGCTCGGATCCTCGATCCATTCATGTCCCGCGGCCACGAGCGTCGCCCTGAGATCGGCGCGGCTCGTCTCGAGCAGCGGGCGCTCCAGCAGGACGGCGCCTGTCTCGTCGGCCCGCATGGCGGAGAGGCCTCTGATGCCGCTGCCGCGTGCCAGCCGCATGAGAAAGGTTTCGGCCTGGTCTTCGCGCGTATGGGCGGTCACCAGGAGGCTCATGCCATGGGCAATGCACCAGTCGCGCATCAGGCCATAACGCATCTCGCGCGCTTTGGCCTGAAGGCCGCTCACCGGCCGGGCGCCGGTCCAGGTCAGGATCTGCGCCGCGAGGCCGAGCGCCTCGGCCCAGCCCGCGACCTTGCGAGCCTCGGCCGCGGCTTCGGTCCGCAAGCCATGATCGACGGTGAGGATGGTGAGGCGCGGCGGCGTGCGCTGTGTAACGGCCCAGCGCGCCGCGAGCCACATGAGTGCGGTGGAATCGCTGCCGCCCGAGACAGCGAGCGCCACATGGTCATGGAAGGTCAGGGATTCGAAAAGCGCGTTCGCAGCGTCGAGACTGATCGGCCGGCCTGCCTCAGCAGCCGGCACGCTTGATCTCCGACTGCGCCCGCTTCTTGGCCTCGGCCGCCTTCGGGAACTGCGAGCCGACCTGCATATAGGCAGCGCAGGCCTGCTCCTTCTGGCCCAGCCGGTTGAGCGAGAGGCCGAGCTTCAGGAGGCTGTCCGCCGCCTTGCGGCTCTTCGGGAAATCGCGATAGCCGGACAGGAAGGCTGACGCCGCCTGCTTGTAATCGCCCTGCACATAATAGGTCTCGCCCAGCCAATATTGGGCGTTGCCGGCGAGGCTGTGGTCGCGATGCTGTTCAAGGAAGCCACGGAAGCCGACCTCGGCGTCGCCGAACTGGCGCCTGAGCAGGCTCTCATAGGAGCGCTCATAGACGACTTCCGGATCGGCGGAGGCTGCCGTACCCAGCGCCACCGTCTCGACCTTTTCCGGCATGAGATCATTGCCGCCGCCATCGCCGCCTTCGGCTTGAGCGGGCGGAACCAGCACTTGGCCACCGCCGCCGCCATTCTGGGCCGGCGGCACGAGCACCTGGCCTTCAGTACCGCCACCCGGGGGTACCAGGACTTGGCCCTGGAATTCGCCGTTGCCACCCGTCTGGTAGCCGCCATTATTCTGCGAATAGCCATTGCCCTGCTGATCGCCGCCAGTGCCGTTCTGGTAGGCGGAGCCGGGAATGGTGCCGAGGATCTTGGGTCCTGGCGCTCTCTGCACCTGGCCTTCGGGGAGATCGTCGCCGATCGTCTGCAAGGGCTGCTGGGTATATTCGGTGTCGCCGATCTGCTCGACGCCTTGGCTGTCGAGGCCCTGCTCCTGGGCGGCCAGCTGGCGCTTACGCGGCTGGGCCGAAACGGGCTCACCGAGATCGCCCGATTTACGCTGGCCCTGGAGACGCCTGACTTCGAAAGTCAGTTGTTCGACCTGCCCCATCAGCTGCTGCATCTGCTCTTCCATCCGGCTGACGCGGTCGGCCAATTCGCCGTCCGACTGAGCCAGAGCAAGGGGGGCGCCACCGATGGCCATGGCCATCAGGAGAGCTGCAGGAAGGGTAAGCTTCAAAACTGTCTTCATCGCGTAACCGCTGCTGTGCCAGAGCCGTCCCCAGCACCCCATGATTGGGCTTGGTCTCTAAAGGCGGTGAAAATGAGGCTTTGCCAGGGGGCTACCGAAACATCTGAGACCTGTTGCCACGAGGCCACAGGTCCCGGTCCGTCACTTTAGCCCGATACCGCCCCGCCGGTGATCACGGTCACCGCGCGGCGGTTCTGGGAGTAGCATTGTTCGGCATCGCACAAAGCCACCGGGCGCTCCTTGCCATAGGCGATGGAGGAGATGCGGTTGCCCTGGACGCCCTGGGCGATCAGGAATTCGCGGGTGGCGGTGGCGCGGCGCGCCGACAGCGAGATGTTGTATTCGCGGGTGCCGCGCTCGTCGGCATGGCCTTCGACCTGGACGGTCACATTGGGATACTGCTTGAGCCAGGCGGCCTGGCGGCGCAACGTCTCCTGGGCCTCAGGAGTCAGCGTCGAGGTATCGACGATGAAATAGATGCGGTCGCCGACATTGATGGCGAAATCCTTTTCGGAGCCGGGAACCGCCGTACCGGCGCCATCGCCTTCCAGATCCGGCTGATTCTTCTTCGAGCACGCGGCCAAAGCCAGAAAACAGCAACAAATCAAAGCGATCTTGAATTCCGCCAAACGACGCAACATGATATCCCACTCCTATGTCCCGCCCTGTGCATTGCCGCCTCTCACCGGGGCCGCTCACCCACCACAGGACCAAATTGCTACCGTACAGTGCTTATTTAGGGTTAATATTCCCTTCCCGGCTATGCCGGAAAGCACCTGTTAAGGGGGCTTATGACCGTAACAGCGCGGCGATTCTGTGACCAATATTGCCGCACCCGCCAAATTGCCTAGGAAACAAGAGAAAAATCTGCCCTGCGACGGTGTCCGCGAAGTCAGGGGGGCTCACCATCCGACGCGATGATCGTCACCGCCCGGCGGTTGGTGGACCAGCATTGCTCTTTCTGACAAATGGCCATCCGCCGATCCTCGCCATAGGAAATGGTGGTGACGCGCGACGCCGCGACGCCCTGGCTCATCAGAAAGCGGCGAACTTCTTCGGCCCGCCGCTGGCCGAGCGCCTTGTTCTGGGTCCGGCTTCCCCAACTGTCCGTGTGGCCTTCGATCGTGACGGTGACCCGAGGATGCTCGTTGAGCCACGCCGCCTGCCGGCGCAGCGTTTCCTCACCCTCGCCGCTCAGTTGCATGGAATTGCGTGAGAAATAGACCGTGTCACCGACGACGACCGACGTGGCGAACGCCGGCTGGGTGCACAAGGCCAGAGCCGCCACGAGGGGCAATAAAAAACGAGCGCGTAAACCGCGCTCGTTCAATTCTCTCAGCAACTTCATGCTTGACGCGAGATCAACTCGTCTTGGCGCCCGAGGTGATGACCGTGACGGTGCGGCGATTCTGCGAATAGCACTGCTCGGCATCGCACAGCGCCGCGGGGCGCTCCTTGCCATAGGCGATGGAGGAGATACGGCTCGCCTCGATGCCCTGCGAGATCAGGAACTGGCGGGTCGTCGTGGCGCGGCGCGCCGACAACGCGATATTGTATTCGCGCGTGCCGCGTTCATCGGCATGGCCCTCGACCTGGATCGCGACGTCGGAATACTGCTTGAGCCAGGCGGCCTGACGGCGCAGCGTCTCCTGGCCTTCCGGTGTTAGCGTCGACTGATCGACGAGATAGAAGACGGTGTCACCGACTTCTGTCTTGAACTGCTGCTCCGACCCCGCCATCGCGGCGCGGCCGAGACCGTTCTCATCCTCGAGATTGGCCGTGTTCTTCTTGGAACAGGCCGCCAGGGCCAGGAAACAGAAACACAAGGCGACAGCCTTGAAACCCGCGCTCATACGCAACATGACTTATCCCACTCCTTTAAGTCGTTGGCGCCCGCTTCCCGGTTGTTCCGTAAGCGGATCAGGCCCCCTAGCCCGAAACCAACTCAGATTATCCCGCCTCGCGACGGATTTGATCCGCAGGCGGATCAGTTCAACAAAGGCGACCACGCCGGGTCCGACGCGAAGGTCGGCGTCTTGATGAGCTGTTCGTTGTAGCCCGAAACGTCAACCGAATAGAGCCTTGGGCCACCACTCTCCCCCGGCTCGTCGCGGAAAAACATGATCACGCGACTGTTCGGTGCCCATGTCGGACCTTCATTATGAAAACCTTCGGTTAATAATCTCTCACCGCTGCCGTCGGGATTCATCACGCCGATGGCGAAACGACCGCCGCCCTGCTTGGTGAAGGCGATGTATTTGCCGTCGGGCGACCACACCGGCGTCGCATAACGCCCGCCGCCGGAAGAAATGCGGCGTGGATTGGAACCGTCGGCATTCATCACAAAGATCTGCTGGCTGTTGTCGCCGCCAACCTCAAACGCGATCTGGCTGCCATCCGGCGAATAGGAGGGTGCGGTGTTGATCGCATCGGTGTTGGTGAGCTGCTGCATCTGGCGCGAGCGCAGGTCCATCACGAACAGGTTGGCGGCGCCGCCGTCCTGCAGGCTCATGATGACGCGCTGGCCGTCGGGCGAGAAGCGCGGCGAGAAGCTCATATTGGGAAACTCACCGACGATCTCGCGCTGCCCCGTTTCGATATTGTAGAGATAGACGCGCGGCGAGCCCGAGCCGAAGGCCATATAGGTGATCTCGAGCGAGTTCGGCGAGAAGCGCGGCGTCAGCACGAGTTGCTTGCCGTCCGAGATGGCGCGCACATTGAACCCGTCCTGGTCCATGATCGACAGCTTCTTGACCCGCTTGTCCTTGGGGCCAGACTCGGCGACGAAAACGACGCGCGTGTCGAAATAGCCGGGCACGCCAGTCAACTCTTGATAGATCTTGTCGGAGATCAGATGGCCGAGGCGGCGCCAGTTCTTCGGCGATGTCGTGAACTCGAAACCGGCGCGCTTCTGCTGCGAGCCGGTGTCCCACAGGATGAACTGCGCCTTGAGACGGCCGCCTTCCATGATCGTCTGGCCGGTGACCAGCGCCTTGGCCTGGATCTGGCGCCAGTCGCCGAAGCGCGGCTCCTGGTCGAAATTGGTGATCTGCTCGATGAAGGATTCGGGCGGCAGCGGGCGGAAATAGCCCGAACGGCCAAGATTGTTGGCGATGACGCCGGCGATGTCGGCACCGGACTGGGCCGCTTCCGGCGAGGTGCCGACAAACGCGGTGATGGCGATCGGCAGAGGATCGATCTGACCCTTGTTGATATCGACATCGAGGCCCTGCGCGCGCGCCGTCGCTGCCAGCGCGAGCCACATGAACAGAGTGACCGCGCCCGCAAAGAATCGTCCGTCAATCATACGCATCGAGATCATGCCGCCTCATCTAGCTCGGGAACATCAGGTTCGGATTGAAAGTAAAAGTGATCTCCCGCCACATGTCGTATTTGTCCTGGGGCAGGAAATCATAAGCCTGGCAGCTCATCACCGCCGATACGGCCGACTGCGCGGTGACGGTGAACAGCGGGTCTGAGCTGCTGTTCACGACATTCGGCATGCCGCTCACCGAGCCGTCGGGATTGAGGAAGAAATGGACTTTCACCACGATCGCCGCTTCACGTGCGCCGGGCGGAACGTCCCAGCATCGCTCCAGAGCCTGACGCAGCTTGTCGCGCAATGTTGCGGCGACGCCTTCATCAATACCAGACAGATTGTATTCGCCCTGCTTCGGCGTGCCCGTTTCCGCCTGCTGCTTGAGCGGCGCCGTGCGCTTGTCATCAGTCTTGTTGAGGAAGGCCGCGATATCGTCCGGATTGAACTCTTTCTTCGGCTTCAGCTTCTTCTCAGGCTTTTTCTCCGGCGGCTTTTCGACCGGCTTCTCCGGCTTTACTTCCGCCTTCTTCGGCTCTTCCTTCTTTTTCTCGGGCTCCGGCTCATCCGTCTTCTTGATGAGCTCGGCGAGATCTTCCGGCTTCGGCGCGGGCTTCGGCTCTTCCTTCTTCGGCTCTTCCTTTTTCGGCTCGGGCTTGGGCTCGGGCGGGGCCGAGGCTTCCTTGGCTGCGGTCTTGATTTCGGGCGCCACCTCTGGGGCGGGCTTCACCTGCTTCACCACATCGACAGGCTTCGGAGCCACCTTCTCCGCCGGCTTTTCCGGCGTCTTCACTGTCGCTTGCGTCTTGCGCAGATCTTCGATCGACACGATATCGACCGGGATCGACTCCTGGTCCTCGACCTTGAACTCATCCGGATTGGGCAGCACGACAAAGGCCGCGGCGAGGATCGCCGCATGCGCCAGAACCGATATCGTGAGGCTGCGCCGCATGCCCTATTTCTGCGCCTTCTTCTGGGTCTTGCCCTTGTCAGGCGCCACCGTCTCGGACGAGGTGACGAGGCCGATCTTCTTGAAGCCGGCGCCGTTGAGCTCGCCCATGACTTTCATCACGAGGCCATAATTCACATTGGTGTCGGCGCGCACGAAGATGCGCTCCTCATAGCCGTTCTTGGCGATCGCCTGGAGCTTGGCGATCAGCGTCTCCTGGTCGATCTGAGTTTCCTGGATGAAGATCTTGCCTTCGGCGTCGACGGAGACCGTGATGGGCTCGGTATCGCCCTGCATCGGCTTGGCTTTGGTCTGCGGCAGGTCGACCGGAACGCCGACCGTCATCAAGGGCGCCGCCACCATGAACACGATGAGCAGCACGAGCATGACGTCGACCAGCGGCGTCACGTTGATTTCGCTCATGGCCGAGAAGGACGAGCGCCGGCGGCTGCCGCGTCTCGTATATCCCCCGCTCGTACCGCCTGCCGAAGCACCCATGCTTACACCCGCTCGTCCAGTTGCCGCGAGATGATCGCGGAGAATTCGTCAGCGAAGTTTTCCAGTCTGGCCCCGATCTTCGACGCGTCGGCGGCGAACTTATTGTAGAAGATTGTCGCCGGTATGGCAGCAAGGAGGCCAAGCGCGGTTGCGATCAGCGCTTCGGCGATGCCGGGGGCGACGACCGCCAGATTGGTGTTCTGCGAATTGGCGATGGCCTGGAAGCTGGTCATGATGCCCCAGACGGTGCCGAACAGGCCGATGAACGGGGTGGCCGAGCCGACCGTCGCCAGGAACAAAAGCCTGGATTCGATATAACCCATCTCCTTCTGGATCTGGACGTCCATCACCTTCTCGATGCGTTTCTGGACGCCCTGGAAGCCGGCCCGTGACGCCGCCCCCTGGCTGCGCTTCCATTCGCGCATCGCCGCCATGAAGATCGCCGCGAGCCCGCTATTGTTGCGCGAGCCCAAGGCCATATAGAGATCCTCGAGCGACTGGCCGGACCAGAAATTCTGCTCGAACTGCTCGCTCTGCCCCATGGTGCGGCGATAGACGAAGAATTTCTCGAAGATGATGGCCCAGGACCACACCGAGGCCGCAGCGAGGCCCAGCATCACCAGCTGGACCACAAAGCCCGCATTCCAGATCAGATGCCAGAGGGAGAGCTGTCCTGCCCCCTGCGCTACGTTCTGTACCGTCTCAACTTCCATGCTTTGCTTTCTTTCCCACCGCCGGCACTTAGAGCCTTACCCACTTTGCTCGCATCGAAACGATGCGAGCAAAGCGGGTAAGAGGCTCGAAAATCACTAACCTGGAGCGCTTCTTTACCGCCAAAGTCGAGCAACTTTGGCGAGAAGCGCTCTAGAATCCAAATCCCCGCCCTGGCTTCATGGTGAAGCGAGCGAGGTAGATAAGGTTAAATCTGTCCAAACTGCGGCGTAGCGGGCTTTTGGCCGCCGAAACCGCATATCGGGCGCCAGAGAGAACAGCAAGCTATGGTTAAGTTATGGTTACGAAGCCGAGTTCCCATGGGACAAGGGGTTGCGTCAGAACGTCTTAAGGGCGGCCGCCATGTCCTCGGGGAAACGTTTGGGGCGCCCCGCCGCATCGACCAGCGCCACCGTCACGTCGGCTGAAAACAGCACCTCGCCCGCCCGCAGCACCTTCTGATCGAGCTCCATGCGGGCCCCGCCCATCTCGCGAAAACGCGTCTCGACCTCGAGCAGATCGTCGATCCGCGCCGGTTTCAGGAAATCGCAGACCATCCGGCGCACCACGAAGCCCATGCGGCCATGGGTTTCATGCCAATGCATCTCGTTGTGATGGATGCCGATGAGCCTCAGGCAGTCGGAACGGCCGCGCTCGCAGAATTTGAGATAATTGGCGTGATAGACGGCACCGGAAAAATCCGTGTCCTCGTAATAGACGCGCACCGGCAGCACATGCCGGTTGCCGTCGATGCGCCCGGCGAGATCCGGCCACTCAGTCATCGCCATTCTCCAGAGGCAGAATGCCTTGCGTGATCTCGGGGCGCTGCGGCACCGAGAGACCCAGATGGCGGAAGGCATGCGGCGTGAGCAGCCGGCCGCGCGGCGTGCGGTTGACGAAGCCGAGCTGGATGAGGAACGGCTCGATCACTTCCTCGATCCCGTCGCGCGCTTCCGACAACGAGGCGGCGATGGTTTCGACGCCGACCGGTCCGCCGCCGAAATTGATTGCGATGCAGGAGAGGTAGCGATGATCGAGCGCATCGAGGCCGCGCGTATCGACGTCGAGGCTGCGCAACGCCTTGTCGGCGACCTTGGCGTCAATCATCGCGGCGCCGGCGACGGAGGCGAAGTCGCGCACCCGGCGCAACAGCCTGCCGGCGATGCGCGGCGTGCCGCGCGAGCGCCGCGCGATCTCGCGCGCGCCCTCTTCCGCCATGACGACCTGCAGCACGCGCGCGCCGCGCCTGACGATATCGAGCAGTTCCTCTTCGGTATAGAAATCGAGACGCACCGGAATGCCGAAGCGGTCACGCAGCGGCGTGGTGAGGAGCCCGGTTCGGGTTGTGGCGCCGATCAGCGTGAATTTCGCCAGATCGATGCGCACCGAGCGCGCCGCGGGGCCTTCACCGATGATGAGATCGAGCTGGAAGTCCTCCATCGCCGGATAGAGCACTTCCTCGACCGCCGGATTGAGCCGATGGATCTCATCGATGAACAGCACGTCGCGCTCTTCGAGATTGGTGAGGAGTGCGGCGAGATCGCCGGCCTTGGCGATGACCGGGCCCGAGGTGGCGCGGAAATTCACGCCGAGCTCGCGCGCCACGATCTGGGCGAGCGTCGTCTTGCCGAGGCCGGGGGGACCTGCGAAGAGCACGTGGTCGAGCGCCTCGTTGCGCCCCTTCGCCGCTTCGATGAAGACATGCAGATTCTGCTTCGCCTTCGACTGGCCGACGAATTCCTTCAGCATCTGCGGGCGCAAATGCGTGTCGAGCTGGTCTTCGGGGCGCTGTTCGCGGCCTATGAAACGGTCGGACGCCGCGTTCATGTTACTGCTTTCTGCCAATAGGCCTTCACCAGCCACCAGGTGACGAGCGCCGGCACGATATGGATGATCACACTAAAGACAATGCCGTTGCCTGACACGCCGAAAAGCGCAAGCGCGAAGAGCGCGGCCAGCGCCAATGCAGTCACGATCGGAACAGAGACCGGCAGTCTGCCGGACAACCAGCCGACAAGCGCAAAGACCAGTCCACAAATGAAGGCCTGCAGTCCCCCCGACACATAACCTGAAACCAGCACCGACAATATGGTCTGGCCTTGCATGTAGATCGAAATCGCCTCAGGCGTCAGGCCGGTGGCGTCTGCCAGATAGACGAGAATCGTACCGACGAGCGGACCGGCGCCGACGGTCAGCAAGACTGTCATGATCAGCTTTACCCATAGCGGACGGCCGACGGGAGCGGATGCAATAACCGCGCTCATGCCAGTGCCAATTCCTTGAGCGCGAGACGGATCAGTTGCTCGGTCGCCGCGTCATCGCCCGCCTTGCGCATGGCGGCACTTACCGCAGCACCCGCTTGCGATTGACCATAGCCCAGATTGACGAGCGCCGAGACGGCATCCGACGCGGCCGTAGGTTTGGGCCCGCCGATCTCGGCCTGCAGTTTTGCCAGCGCCGGATCGGCGGGCGCGAAGGCCGGCGCTTTATCCTTCAGCTCACTGACGATCCGCTGCGCGACCTTGGGTCCGACGCCGGGGGCACGCGCGACCATCGCCTTGTCCTGCAGCGCGATGGCTTGCGCGAGCTCGGCGGTCGACAGCGTCGAGAGCAGTGCCAGCGCGACCTTGGTGCCCACACCCTGCACCGTCTGCAGCAGCTTGAACCATTCCCGCTCGCCTTGCGTGGCGAAGCCGACGAGACGGATCATGTCCTGGCTCACCAGCATCTCGGTGAAGAGCTCGCCGAACTCGCCGGCGGCCGGCAGCACCGACAAAGTCTTGGTCGAGCAGAAGCAATGATAGCCGACGCCGTTCACGTCGATGACGACCCAGTCCGGGCCATAGGTGTCGATGCGGCCTTTGAGCTTACTGATCATGCCATTGCATTCCAGGGATTTAGGACAAGAGCGCCGGTCGTTTCAAAATCAACAACGTTACGCGTGACGACAGTCATGCCGTGGACGATTGCTGTGGCCGCGATCATTGCATCGCGCTCATTTCTGCGATTAGGCACGTGCAGGCGGGCACAATGCCCGGCCACGTCGAAATCGATCGACAGTATGCGCCCCAGGAATTCGGGAATGACGTGTCTGTCCAACCATTGGCGGAGGATATTTCCTTGCACCGGGTCACGTCGTTCCATCTGCAACACGCCAATCTCGAGTTCCATCACCGTGATCGCCGACAGAAAAAGTTCCGCCGCAACGACGGTACGAAGCCATTGCACAAAATTCGGGTCGGCCTTGCCATCCCGAGCCTTTCGCAATTCGGAAACGACATTGGTGTCGAGAATGAACATCAGGAGAAATCAGCCGGCTTGATCTCGATCTCAATACGCGGCGGATCAAACTCCACATCTCCGACTCCCGGAGGCATGCCCAGAATATCGATGATGTCACCCTTTTTGCCAGCCAAACGTCGATATTCTTCGATAGTCAGCAGCACATGAGCAGGCTTCCCACGATCCGTGATGAATACCGGCCCCTCCTGCGCCGCTTTCTTGGCCCGGCTCGTATCTTGATTGAATTCCCGACTGGTCAATGTCGTAACGGTCATGGTGTTGTTCCTCCACGAGAAGCCAATGTAGAAACGTACCTACATATTTAACGCAATTTCGAGAACAAGTCAAGAACGAGCGAGCCTCTTGGCCAGGCTCTGGGCGCCCCGGTGATGGGCATGACAAATGGCGATCGCCAGCGCGTCGGCGGCGTCGGCCGATTTGGGCTGGGCGCGGGGGAGCAGAACCTTCACCATATGGTGGATCTGCTCCTTCTCGGCATGGCCGGCGCCGACCACCGTCTTCTTGATCTGATTGGGGGCATATTCGGCGACCGGGATTCCCGCTTCCGCTGGCACCAGGAGGGCGATGCCGCGCGCCTGGCCGAGCTTCAACGTGGCGCGGGGGTCGCTGTTGACGAAGGTCTCTTCGACCGCCGCCTCATCGGGCCGCCATTCCGCCACGACCTGCGCCAGCTGCACTTTGAGCTGCACCAGCCGCTCGGCCAGCGTCAGCGCCTGATCGCTGGTGACCACGCCATCGGCGACATGGGAAAGTCTGGAGCCCTCACAGATGATCAGCCCCCAGCCGGTGCGCCGGAGACCAGGATCGATGCCGATGATTCGAACAGTGGACAGAGCCATGGGCTGGGGCATAGCATTCTTTCCCGCCTACTTCAGCTTCATTGGGGACGTGTCATGCGCAGATTCCTGACGACTTTCGCGCTTGTGATCCTGGCCGGCTTCCTCACGCTTCTGCCACTCCGGGCCGAGGAACTGTGGAAAACGCTGCCCGCGCCGCAAGCCTTGCCGCCCGCCAGCGACAGCGGCGACGTGCCGATCAACGGCATCACCGTTCATTACGCCATCTGGGGCGACGGCTCGCCGCTCATCCTGCTGCATGGCGGGCTCGGCAATATGGAATATTTCGGCGGCCAGATTCCGGAGCTCGCCAAGCAATATCGCGTGATCGCGATGGACAGCCGTGGCCACGGCCAGTCGACCCGCAATGCCGATCCTTACAGCTACGGCCTGATGGCGAAGGACGTCATCGGCCTCATGGATCATCTCAAGATCGACAAGGCCTCGATCGTCGGCTGGAGCGATGGCGGCATCATCGGCCTCGACATCGCGATGAATTATCCCGACCGCCTCGACCGGCTCTTCGCCTTCGGCGCCAATACGAATGTCGCGGGGCTCAAGCCCAATATCGACAAGGACCCGACCTTCTCGAAATACATCGAGAATGCCGGCAAGGACTATGAGCGCCTGTCGAAGACACCCAAGGACTATAACGACTTCGTCGGCGCAATCAGCCAGATGTGGGCGACGCAGCCCGACTACAAGCCGGAGCAGCTGGCCAAGATCACCGCTCCCGTGGCGATCGCCGATGGCGAGCATGACGAGGCGATCCGCCAGGAGCATGATGTCGAGATGGCCAAGGCTATCCCCGGCGCCAAGCTGGTGATCCTGCCCAATGTAAGCCACTTCGCCATGCTGCAGGACCCGAAGCTGTTCAATCAGGCCGTGCTGGAGTTTCTGAAATAGAGCATCGGTCCCAAAAGTGCGACGCGCTTTTCGGATAAACCGATGCGCAAAACAAAAAAATAGAGCGCCGGCGTGATTCCATGAGAACGCCCGGCGCTCTGACAGCGCGCACCATCCTCAGGCGGCGGTGAGCTTCTTCATCACGTCGTCGGAGACTTCGAAATTGGTGAAGACGTTCTGGACGTCGTCATCCTCGTCGAGCGCGTCGATAAGCTTCATCAGCGTCGTCGCGGTTTCTTCATCGACCGGCGTCACCGTCTGCGGTTTCCACACGACCTTCACCGTCTCGGCATCGCCGAGCTTGGCGGCAAGCGCATGCGTCACCTCGCCGATGCTCTCGAAGGCGCACAGGATGACATGGCCGCTCTCGTCCGACTGCACGTCATCGGCGCCCGCTTCGATGCCAGCTTCCATCACCGCATCCGCTGAACCCGCCGCCGCCTTGTAGGTGATCTCGCCCATGCGCGTGAACATGAAGGCGACAGAACCGGTTTCACCGAGATTGCCGCCATATTTGGTGAACAGCGAACGCACATTGCTGGCGGCGCGGTTGCGGTTGTCGGTCAGCGCCTCGACGATGATGGCGACGCCGCCCGGTCCATAGCCCTCATAGCGGATCGCTTCATAGGTATCGACATCGCCACCCAGCGCCTTCTTGATGGCGCGTTCGATATTGTCCCTGGGCATGTTCTCGGCACGGGCATTCTGCACCGCGAGCCGAAGACGCGGATTTTTCTCGGGGTCAGGCAGGCCGGTCTTCGCCGCCACCGTCACTTCGCGCGCGAGCTTGGAAAACAATCGCGACCGGATGGCGTCCTGCTTGCCCTTCCGGTGCATGATGTTCTTGAATTGAGAATGACCTGCCATGGATCCTCGGAAATGTCCCTTATCGGGGGCCTTATAGCCCCCTCCTGATAAGATTAACAAGCGCTCCGGCATAGTAAATGCATCGTAAAATGCCGTCCCGCTCGACTTAACCCGTCCTTAAGGCGGATCGCCCAATTTGAAGAAAAGGTGAGTAACGAGGAGCGTAGTTCCATGACGGTGAAGTCCGGTTCGGTTGGTCAGATTGTTTTCGCGGCGGAGGGCCTCGCAGGGGCCGCCTGTTCCGCCGCCCTGAATAAAGTGCGCTCGCTGGCGAGCGCCGCGCCGTCGGGGCGGGCTTTCGCCGCCATCGCGACGCTGAGCGATCTTTCGCAGAGCGCGGAAACCCATCTCACGGCCGGCAATGACGCGCTCGGCCGCGGCGATACCGCAGGAGCTCAGACTGAATGGGCTCAGGCAGTGAGCGTGATGAGCCAACTTGCGCAAGAAGCCCGCAGCGGCCAGCCCGCCAGCGCCACCAAGGCGAAGGCACTCGCGCGCTAACTACCAGAAATCGATCCGCGCTTCGGCGAGACGCCCGCCGATCCGGACCGGCGCGATCTTCACGGCGAGACCGGTCGCATCATCGGTCTCGACCGCCACGCCTGAGACTGTCGCCTCGCCTTCCGCCGGGCGCATGCGCTCCACCGGCAATTTGCGGGTGAAGCGCTGGATCGGCTCTTCCTTCGCCATGCCGATCACTGAATCGTAATCCCCGCACATGCCGGCATCGCTCATATAGGCGGTGCCGTTCTTGAGGATGTGATGATCGGCGGTCGGCACATGCGTATGCGTGCCGACGACGAGGCTGGCGCGCCCGTCGACATAATGACCGAAGGCCATCTTCTCCGAGGTCGCCTCGGCATGGAAGTCGATGATCACCGCGTCGCAGTCGCGCCCGAGCGCACAGAGCTCGAGCTCGCGGTCGACGGCGCGGAACGGATCGTCGAGCTGTGGCTCGATCATCACCCGGCCCATGATGTTCATCACCAGAACCCGCTTGCCGGTCCTGGTCACGAACAGGCCCACGCCCTTGCCCGGCACGCCCGGCGGATAATTCAGTGGGCGGAGCATATTGGGCACACGCTCGATGAAGATGAGCGCCTCGCGCTGGTCGAAGGAATGATTGCCGAGCGTCACCACATCGGCGCCGGCATCGATGAGGCCATTATAAATGTCCTCGGTGATGCCGAAGCCATGCGCGGCGTTTTCGCCATTGATCACCACGAGATCGGGCGCATGGCGCTCGCGCAATTGCGGCAGCACCCGCGCCACCGCCTCGCGGCCTGAGCGGCCGACCACATCACCGAGAAAGAGGAGACGCATGGAGGTTCAGCGCTTCGGCTCGATGACGCCACGCTCGGTCAGGATCCAGTCCAGCGGTTCGTCGTAATCGGAAACCGGAACTTCGGCCATTTCCTGCTCGGCATAGGCGACACCGATCGCCGTCACCGGCTTCAGCTTGCGCAGTTCGGCAAGGGTGCGGTCATAAAAGCCGCCGCCATAACCGAGCCGATAGCCGCGCCGATCGAAAGCCAGCATCGGCACCAACAGCACGTCGGGCTGGAGCTCAGGCGCCGTCTCGAGCGGAATATGGATGTCCCAGATGCCACGGCCGGTGGGCTCACCGGGTGCCCAGGCGCGGAAGGTCAGCGGCGCGCCCTTCGCCATGACCACCGGCAAGGCGGTCTGCCAGCCCTCGCTCACGAGCCGTGCCAGCAGCGGCAGGACATTGATCTCGGCCTGATAGGGATAGAAGCCTGAAAGAGAGGCGCGATCGGTTCGACGCTCGATCGGCAGCTCGTGCTGCGCCAGCATGAGGCCGGCCCGGTCGCCGAGGGTCTTATGCGCATGCGCTCGGGCCGCATTGGCGGCCGTCCGCGCCCGGCGCTTGAGATCGAGAACGTCGCCGGAGCGCTTAGCAACTTGCATATCATCCCTCGCTTAGAGCCCTTCCCGTTTTGATCGGATCGGAACGATTCGATCAAAACGGGAAAAAGGGCTCGAATACATATAATCTTGAGCGCTTCCTTATCGCCAAAGTCGAGCAACTTTGGCGGGAAGCGCTCTAGTGCAGGCAATTCGAGTGGCGGGCCGCCATGGCCGTGGGAGAATGACGATCCCGGGTACCTACAAGTGTAGGTGGGCGCCATGTGGGCAAGGCCACGGCCAAGCCTAGGGACAGCTCCCGCGAGAATCGTATAGGCCCCAGGGAAAAGATCTCCTCACGTACCGGGCAGCTCGCCGACCCCTATTTAGGCGCAAGCAAGCCTGAAATCCAGGACCGAAGCAGAAACTCCACCACGACTTTCCGCCCCTAGATCACGATCAGTTCAGGCCGTAGCGGCCTGAACTGATAAACGTGATCGAAATACTGAGTTTTAGCGCGTGATCGGACGGAAGACCGGTATCCACTTTTCCTGATCACGCGCTAAGTCAATTCGGCCGCGGCGGCAATGATCGCCAGGTTGTCGGCGGCGATGCTTCCGTCGGGAAGCACGAGCCCGTCCTCGAAACCGAGTCGCGCATCGAGCCCAAGCACACGCGACTTGCGGTAGAGTGGCCACATCGTCTGGTCGAAGCCATGCAGCAGGATCGGCAGATCGATATGGCTCTGCGCGATGATGCCGATCATCTCGTCGGCAAGTGCCAGCGCGCTCGCAACATCCTTCTCGAAATCGATCTCGACGAGAATGCGCAGACAGGCTTTTGCTGTCGCAAGCGTCACGAAGTTGCGCGCATCGGCGGCCGTGGCGAGCCCGGCTTCGACGCCGATCCCTTTTGCCAGCATCAGATCGATGATCCGGGCGGCGTCGCTTTCGCTCAGATTGACCGAGACATAATCGGGCAAAAGCTGCCAGGCCTTCATCTGGGCGAAGCCTCGGCTCGTATCGCGGCGGATTCCCTCCCGCGTCGAAAGCCCGACCGGAATGCCGGGGACTGCCTGGCGGATGGCGGTAAGAGCCGCGGCCGTATCCTGCGGGTCGAGTGTTTCGAGGCCTTGCGCGTCGCGCGGATGGACATGGAGCTCCGCCACCCCTCGCACCACCACCCGGGTGGCATCACGGGCCAGCTCCTCCGGCGTCTGTGGGATTTGCGGATGGTCATGGCGGCTGCGCGCGCCATTGAGACAGGCTTGCAGCATGGGATCCTCTCCTGGGCACCTGTTAAACAGGTGCCTAGACTAGCGAATCGGAACCAGTTAAACAAGTACCCATGCAATACATCCACCCGTCGGATTGGAATTTCCGCTTCCGCTCCGGCCGCCTGTGCCTGGACTTTATCGCCACCGTCGGCGACCGCGATCATATGAGCTTCGACCGCTGGCAGAACGACTCCGATTTCGGTCGCTGGTGTGTGGCCGCCGGCCTGCTGCCGGATGCGGTCGCAGTCACCGCAGCTGAGCTCGAAGAGGCGCGCCGGCTTCGTGAGGCGCTCTACCGTCTGGCCCTTGCCGCTCTTGGACAAAGCGCCCCCGTCGCCGCCGATCTTGACCTGCTCAATCGCTGGGCGCGCAAAGCACCGCCGGTCCCGCAGCTCGCCGGCCTGGGTGAGGCCAGGATCTGGCAAGCCGACGCCCCCTATGACGCGGTGCTCGCCAGCGTGGCGCGCGATGCCATCGATCTCCTGTCGGGCGAGATGACGAAACGCTTACGCAAATGCGCCGATGATCATTGCTCGGTTCTGTTCGTCGACATGTCGCGACCCGGCAAACGGCGCTGGTGCGCTATGAATGGCTGCGGCAACAAGGTGAAGAAGGCGGCTTATCGCAAGAGGTTGCGGGCCTGAGCTCTCAGCCCATTTTACCGGCGAGGCCCTGCAGGCGCTGCGCCGCGATTTCCAGCCTTTCGGTGAATTTCGCTTCCATTTCGCGGGCCTGCTGCACGGTGGCATTGCGTGCTTCGCGCGCCCCCCGCAGCTGGTCCTCGAGCTCCTCGATGCGCCGGACCGATTCCGACAGCCGGTCGGCCACCATGAGGCCCGCCATCACCAGAAGCCTAATATCGCCCACCGTGCCGACATTGCTCTTGATGCGCGACACTTCGGTATCGAGCAGCTTGGCGAGCTCGCGCAGATGATCTTCCTCACCATCCGGGCACTGCATCGTATAAGGGCGGTCATTGACCTGGACGATCACTTGCGCCATCGGGCTTTTACCCCCCACTGTTGCTGTGGAGAACGGCGCGAATGCGCGACATCGCCGCGTCGATCTTGCCGACCGCCTTCTGATTTGTGTTGACGAGGTCGTTGGCCTTGGAACGCACGCCGTCGAGCTCCTGCGCCAGGCGCGAGCGATCCAGCCGCAAGGCTTCCGCCGCCGCCTCGAGCGACTCCTCATTCGATTTGCGCTCATTCTGCCGCTCGACAGCGGCCTCGAACTGCCTGAGCGCAGCGTCGAACCGATTTAATACCTCGTCGAGCTTGCGCGTATCCGCCATTTCATCCCAACTGCTGGCCGGTCACTTGCGAATCCCTTCCGGCACCCCCGTAAACTAAGCGCAGCGGCCCATCGGCGCAACCGGTTCCAAACTTGTTCACAGAGGTTGACTCAAGGGGCTCGGATGCTATCTCTGGCCCCCCGCATTCACCGAGAGCGAGCAGCCCCAATGACATCCGACACGGCCGCCCAAGCCGCGAATTTCCGCACCGCCCCCCTGATTTCGGATGACGAACGCTTGAAGCTCCGGACCTCTGCCAACGCCATCCGCGCCTTGAGCATGGACGCCGTCCAGAAGGCCAATTCCGGCCATCCGGGCCTGCCCATGGGCGCCGCCGACATCGCCACCGTCCTGTTCTCGCGGTTCGTCAAATTCGACGCGGCCGACCCGCATTGGCCCGACCGTGACCGCTTTGTGCTGTCCGCCGGCCACGGCTCGATGCTGCTCTATTCGGTGCTGTTCCTGCTCGGTTACAAGGACATGACGCTGGACCAGATCAAGAACTTCCGCCAGCTCGGTTCGAAGACCGCCGGCCACCCCGAATATGGTCATGCCGAGGGCATCGAAACCACCACCGGTCCGCTCGGCCAGGGCATCGCCAATGCGGTCGGCATGGCGATCGCCGAACGCCATCTCAATGCCCGCTTCGGCGGTGATCTCGTCAATCACAAGACTTATGTGCTGGCGGGCGACGGCTGCCTGATGGAAGGCATCTCGCAGGAAGCCATCACGCTGGCCGGCCACCTCAAGCTCAATCACCTGATCGTGCTGTGGGACGACAACGGCATCTCGATCGACGGCAAGGTGACGATGTCGGATTCGACCGACCAGCTTGCCCGCTTCGCCGCCTCGGGCTGGAACACCACGCTCATCGACGGGCATGATGCGCAAGCCATCGCCACCGCCCTCGAAGCCGCCCAGTCGAGCGACAAGCCGTCGCTCATCGCCTGCAAGACGATCATCGGCTTCGGTGCTCCCAATAAGCAGGGCACCGCCGCGACCCACGGCTCGCCGCTCGGCGCCGATGAAGTGGCCGCCGCCCGCAAGACGCTGGGCTGGGACTATCCGCCCTTCGAGGTTCCGGCCGACATCCTCGCCTTCTGGCGCGCCGCCGGCAAACGTGGCCGCGCCGAGCGCGAGGCTTGGGAGAAGCGTCTCGCCGCCAACTCGGCCAAGAGCGAATTCAAGCGCGCGATCTCGGGCGCCCTGCCCGCCAATTTCGACACCGTCATCGCCGACTACAAGAAGAAGCTTGCCAAGGAACCGCCGGCGCTCGCCACCCGCAACTCTTCGCAGAACGCGCTCGACGTCATCAATGTCGCGGTGCCCGAGACGATCGGCGGCTCGGCCGACCTCACCGGCTCAAACAACACCAAGTCCAAGGATTTGAAACCGCTCAACGCCGCCGACTATGGCGGGCGTTATGTCTATTACGGCATCCGCGAGCATGGCATGGCGGCGGCCATGAACGGCATGGCGCTGCATGGCGGCGTCATTCCCTATGGCGGCACCTTCCTGGTCTTCACCGATTATTGCCGGCCCTCGATCCGCCTCTCCGCGCTGATGGGCATTCGCGTGATCTATGTGATGACGCATGACTCGATCGGCCTCGGCGAGGACGGTCCGACCCATCAGCCGGTCGAGCATCTGGCCGCCTTGCGCGTCATGCCCAATCTCCATGTCTTCCGCCCCTGCGATGCGGTCGAGACGGCGGAATGCTGGCAGCTGGCGCTCGAATCCGAGAAGACGCCGAGCGTTTTGGCGCTGACCCGCCAGAAGCTCAGGCCCGCGCGCCTCACTTACTCGGCGAAGAATCTCTGCGCGCAAGGCGCTTACGAGATCGCGCCGAGCGCCAAGAAGTCGAAAGCCGTCATCTTCGCCTCGGGCTCCGAGGTCGAGATCGCTCTCGACGCCAAGGCGCTCCTCGACAAGGCCGGCATCCCGGCCCGCGTCGTCTCGGTGCCCTCGATGGATCTCTTCGAGAAGCAGAGCAAGGCTTACAAGGACAAGGTGTTGGGCACGGAGAAGATCCGCGTCGGCATCGAAGCCGCGGTGCGCAACAACTGGGACCGCTTCATCGGCCTCGACGGTATCTTCGTCGGCATGTCGAGCTTCGGCGCTTCAGGCCCGATCGAGAAGCTCTATCCGCATTTTGGCATCACCGCCAAACATGTGTTGCAGGCGGTCAAGAAGAAGACACGTTGATCCGCAACCGTCTGAGCTAAATACCAGGGAGCCTTGTGTTGATGCCTGCCTTCAAGACCCTCGATCAGCTCGACGCCCGGAATAAGCGTGTTGTCGTCCGCGTCGATCTCAACGTGCCGATCGAGAATGGCGAAGTGCGTGATGCGACCCGCATCGAGCGCATCGAGCCGACCATCAAGGAGCTCCTGGACAAGGGGGCTGCGGTCATCCTGCTCGCCCATTTCGACCGGCCGAAGGGCAAGGTCGTGCCGGAAATGTCCTTGCGGCCGATTGCACCGGCGCTCGAAAAGGTGCTTGGCCGCCCTGTCACTTTCGTCTTCTCCGATTGGCATGACGGCAAGGCGATCGATGCCGCGAAGAACGCCAAGCCCGGCCAGTGCCTTCTCATGGAGAATACCCGCTATCATGCGGGCGAAGAGAAGAACGATGAAGCGCTCGCCAGGATCTTCGCGAGCCTCGGCGATGCTTATGTGAACGACGCCTTCTCGGCCGCGCATCGCGCCCATGCCTCGACCGAAGGCATCGCCCATCTGATTCCGGCCTTTGCCGGGCGCGCCATGGAGGCCGAGCTCAAGGCGCTCGAAGCCGCGCTCGAAAAGCCGAAACGGCCGCTCATTGCCGTCGTCGGCGGCGCCAAGGTGTCGACCAAGCTCGAGCTTCTCGGCAATCTCTCCGGTGTCGCCAATGTGATCGTGATCGGCGGCGGCATGGCCAATACCTTCCTTGCCGCTCAGGGTCACCCGGTCGGTAAGTCGCTCTGCGAGCATGATCTGGCCCAGACTGCACGGGACATTCTCGCCACGGCGAAATCGAAATCCTGCGAGATCCTGCTCCCCGTTGATGCCGTCGTCGCCAAGGAATTCAAGGCCGGCGCTCAATCCCACGTCGTCGATATCACCGCCGTCGCCTCCGATGAGATGATCCTCGATGCCGGCCCCAGGAGTGTTGCCGCCATCAAGGCCGCCTTCGACAAGGCCGGCACGCTCGTCTGGAACGGTCCGCTCGGCGCCTTCGAAATTGCGCCTTTCGACAAGGCCACCAATGCGGCCGCACGTCATGCGGCCGATCTCACGAAAGCTGGCAAGCTCGTCTCGATTGCCGGCGGCGGCGACACCGTCGCCGCCCTCAACCAGGCGAAAGCGGCTGACGATTTCACCTATATTTCAACGGCAGGGGGCGCCTTCCTCGAATGGCTGGAAGGCAAGCCGCTGCCAGGCGTGAAAGCTTTGAGAGGAGCGTAAGCATGACCGAGAAACTCGCAAAAGTCGCCGAAGCGATGGTGACGCCCGGCAAGGGCATCCTGGCCGCCGATGAAAGCACCGGATCGATCAAGAAGCGCCTCGATTCGATCAATACTCCGTCCACGGAGGAAACCCGCCGCGACTATCGCGAGATGCTGTTCTCCGCCAAGGAAGGCATGTCGAAGTATATTTCGGGCGTCATCCTGTTCGACGAGACGATCCGCCAGAAGGGCAAGAACGGCACGCCGCTGGTCGACCTCATCAAGTCGACGGGCGCCATTCCGGGCATCAAGCTCGATGTCGGCGCCAAGCCCTTGGCGCTGTCGCCCAAGGAGACGGTGACCGAAGGTCTCGATGGCCTGCGCGAGCGCATCAAGGATTACGTTGGCCTGGGCGCTCAGTTCGCCAAATGGCGCGCCGTGATCGATATCGGCCAGGGCCTCCCCACTCATAACTCGATCCACGCCAATGCCCATGCTCTGGCCCGCTATGCGGCCCTCTGCCAGGAAGGCGGCCTCGTGCCGATCGTCGAGCCGGAAGTGCTGATGGAAGGCAATCACGACATCGACACCTGCATGAAGGTGAGCGAATGGGCGCTGAACGAGCTCTATCGCGAGCTCTATTATGCCGGCGTCGTGCTCGAGGGCACCATCCTCAAGCCGAACATGGTCGTCTCCGGCAAGGACTGCGCCAAGCAGGCCTCGCGTGAGGAAGTAGCCGAGAAAACAGTGACGGTGCTGAAGCGCTGCGTGCCGTCGGCCGTGCCGGGCATCGCCTTCCTGTCGGGCGGCCAGTCGGATGAGGATGCGACCGCGCATCTCCATTACATGAACGCCATCGGCAACCTGCCCTGGAAGCTCACCTTCTCCTATGGCCGCGCTTTGCAGGCCGCCGCGCTCAAGACCTGGAAGGGCAAGGCGGAGAATGTCGCCGCCGCGCAGAGCGCTTTCAACCACCGCGCCGAGATGAATTCGCTCGCCGCGTCCGGCAAGTGGTCGCAGAAACTCGAAAAGGCAGCCTGAATTTAACGCTGCTGACTGTTGCCTGTCTTCGGGGCCGGTATAGTGCGGTGATAACTCTCTAGGGAGATCACCACATGACCGGCCCCATCGATTTTTCGGCCTTCGTCGCCCACTGGCGCGACATCGAGGGCAAGGACGACAACCACTATAATGGCTCCGACGAGCTCCAGGCGATCAGCGCCTCCTATGGCGAGAAACACGGCCTGATGCGTCTCGGCATCCATCACGAGCGGCTTCAGCCTGGCCGGCGTGTCTCCTGGCCGCATGCGGAAGCCGATGAGGA
The DNA here is from genome assembly GCF_016595235.1 of Taklimakanibacter albus. GTDB lineage: Bacteria > Pseudomonadota > Alphaproteobacteria > Rhizobiales > Aestuariivirgaceae > Taklimakanibacter > Taklimakanibacter albus. The sequence continues at coordinate 847,932 of NZ_JAENHL010000007.1, forward strand.
AGAGTTCGTCTTCGTTCTCGAAGGTGAACCTGATCTGTGGGCCGACGGCCATCTCAAGCGGCTGCAGCCCGGCGACGGCGTGTCCTTTCCCGCCGGTACCGGCCTTGCCCACACCTTCATCAACAACACCGATCAGGAAGTACGGCTGCTGGTGGCGGGTGAAGCGACACGCATCCGCAGCCGCATCCATTATCCGATGCACCCCAAGCGCAACGAAGAGATCGGCGACCGTCACTGGAAGATCGATCCACCGCGGCCGCTAGGCCCGCATGACGGCCTGCCCGACCGGCAGCGCATAAAATCCTGAAGAACACGCCGCCAGCATCGCCTGGCGTCTATGTCAGTTTGAAAGCTGGAAAAACTTTGGGAGGTCTCCGTCACTTCAGAACCGTCAAGCGGCCTGAAGTGACGAGATTTTCTTGGCTTTGATCTTGTAAGCTGCCTAGTGCCTCATCTGGACGGCGAGCTTGGAAATTTCGTCTTTGATTCGGAGTTTCTTGCGCTTCAGCTCGGCAATTTCGGCATCTGTCGAAGCGGGGTGGGACATCACGTCCTCGAGCTCCGCTTCCAGAGCCCTATGTTTTGCCGCCAGTTCACCGAGATGCGCCTGAACGCTCATCAAAGCCTCCTGTGATTGACCATATGAGTGTGACACAGACTTGGGGTCTTGTCGAACCCCGTACAAGGGCATAGGGAGTGTGGAAAAAATCGGTGCGCAAACTGGGGTAGGCGCCGGATGATCGACGGGACTGAAGAGAATCTTCTGCAGACAAGGCTCATGACGCTGCGCCAGCAACATCGCGACCTGGATGCCGCTATTTCGTCGCTCGAGGACTCGGGCACCGGTGACCAGCTGCAATTGCGCCGGCTCAAGAAAATGAAGCTGCAGATCAAGGACGAGATCCAGAAGGTCGAGGACAAGCTGATCCCGGATATCATCGCATGACGGCCAAAGTGGCGATCATCATGGGCAGCCAATCCGACTGGCCGACCACCATGAAATATGCCGCCGACACGCTGGCCGAGCTCGGCGTCGTCTATGAGGCGCGCATCGTCTCGGCGCATCGCACGCCGGACCGGCTTTATGAATTCGCCAAGGGCGCCAAGGCGGAAGGCTTCAGCGTCATCATCGCCGGCGCCGGCGGCGCCGCCCACCTGCCCGGCATGACCGCCTCCATGACCAGCCTGCCCGTCCTCGGCGTGCCGGTCGAGAGCCATGCGCTCAAGGGCCAGGACAGCCTCTATTCGATCGTCCAGATGCCGGCGGGCATTCCGGTCGGGACGCTCGCCATCGGCAAGGCCGGCGCCGTCAATGCCGCCCTCCTCGCCGCAGCGATCCTGGCGCTCAACGACAAGGCTCTGGCCGGACGGCTGGAAGCCTGGCGTGCCAAGCAGACCGCTGCCGTTGCGGCAGCCCCGAGGGACGGCGCCTGATGCGGCTTGCCCATCCTCTGCCGCCCAATTCCGTGATCGGCATTCTGGGCGGCGGCCAGCTCGGCCGCATGCTGGCGCTCGCCGCGGCACGCCTGGGACTGCGCTGCCATATCTACGCGCCCGAAGCGGACAGCCCGGCCTTCCAGGTCGCCGCCGCTTTTACCTGTGCCGCCTATGACGACCGTGACGCGCTCGAGGCCTTTGCCGCCGCCGTCGATGTCGTGACCTATGAATTCGAGAATGTGCCGGCCGAGACCGCCTCCATTCTGGGCCGGCTGAAGCCCCTGGCGCCGGGCGCCGAGGCGCTGGCCACCAGCCAGGACCGTTTCGTCGAGAAGACCTTCCTTGCCGGCATCGGCCTCGAGACCGCGCCCTTCGCCGCCGTCGATGACGAAGCCGGGCTCGAGCGGGCGGTCGCCCGCATCGGCAGGCCTTCGATCCTGAAGACGCGCCGCTTCGGCTATGACGGCAAGGGCCAGACCACGCTCCGCGCCGAAACCGCGCTCGCTGCCGCCTGGGCCCAGATCGGCGCCCGCCCGGCCATCCTGGAGGGCTTCGTCGCTTTCGAGAAGGAAGTCTCGGTCATCGCGGCGCGCGGCTGGGACGGCGCCATCGCCGTCTATGACGTGCCGGAAAACCGGCATGCGAATCATATCCTGCACCAGTCGATCGTGCCCGCGGCCATCGCCCCCGAAACGGCCGCGGAGGCCCGCGAAATCGCCGCCCGGATCGCCGCCGCCCTCGATTATGTGGGCGTCATCGGGGTGGAACTGTTCTTCGCCAGGGGCCAGGGCGCCGAGCGGCTGATCGTCAACGAGATCGCCCCCCGGGTCCATAATTCCGGCCACTGGACCATGGACGCCTGCACCGTTTCGCAGTTCGAGCAGCATATCCGTGCCGTCGCCGGCTGGCCGCTCGGCAGCCCGGAGCGCCACAGCGACGTCATCATGACCAATCTCTTGGGCGAGGACGCCGAAAACTGGCAGAATCTGGCTCGGGAACCCCATTCCGGCCTCCATCTTTACGGCAAGGCGGAATGCCGCGCCGGCCGTAAAATGGGCCATATTAACCGCTTAACCCCTCGACAGGGCTAAAACCCTGTGCTATTTCGCCCGCCAGCTTGAAGGGGGCAGCCCTTTCGGACGGCACGGGTTATTCCGGGTCGCTTTTCTGGACACAACCGCTTTCTAAAGGAACCGAGGTCAGATCTCGTGCAAGTTATCGTTCGCGACAATAACGTCGACCAGGCGCTCAAGGCCCTCAAGAAGAAGATGCAGCGTGAGGGTATTTTCCGCGAGATGAAGCTCCGCGGACATTACGAAAAGCCTTCCGAGAAGAAGGCCCGCGAAAAGGCGGAAGCCGTCCGCCGCGCCCGTAAGCTGGCCCGCAAGCGCCTGCAGCGCGAAGGCCTGCTCCCGGCGCCCAAGAAGATCGTCAAGCCGTAATCACGCCGTCAAGGCAGTGAAGAACGAGGCCGGGCATGTCCCGGCCTTTAGCGTTTGTGCTTGAACCAGAGAATCACTCCCCTGCGCGCGCCTTGGCGATCTCGGCCTTGATCAACGGAACGAGGTCGGCATTGCCGGCAAGAACCGTTCCCGTATCGAAAGGCGCCTTCTCGCCCTCCGCCGAGGTGACGATGCCGCCCGCCTCGCGCACCATCAAAATGCCCGCCGCGGTGTCCCAGGGCTCGAGGCCCCGGCCCTGCATGACATCGATACGGCCCGCCGCCACATAAGCGAGCTCAAGCGCCGCCGAGCCGATCTGCCGGAGCGCCGCGACCTTGGGCTGCAGCCGCGCCAGCTCGCGCTGGGACTGGTCGTGGCGATCCGCCTCACCGATCGAGGGAATGCCCCAGGCGAGCACCGCGTCGGAGAGAGTCTTGCGCGCCGCGACCCGCAGGCGACGGTTGTTGAGGAAAGCCCCTTGCCCGCGCTCGGCGGTGAACAGCTCGTCGGTGATCGGATTATACGTCACCCCGCACAGCAGATCGCCCTTGCGCTCGAGCGCCACGGAGATGGCGAAGAACGGGATGGAATGGATGAAATTGGTGGTGCCGTCGATCGGATCGATGATCCAGCGGTGATCGGCGTCGCGGCCCACGACCTTGCCCGATTCCTCCATCAGGAAGCTGTAGCCCGGCCGCGCTTTTTCCAGCTCGTCGCGCAGCACCTTTTCGCAGCGTTTGTCGGCGGCGGTCACGAAATTGCCCGGCCCTTTGACCGAAACCTGAAGATTGGCGATTTCGCCGAAATCGCGCTGCACGCCGCGCGCCGCCTTGCGGACGGCAGCGATCATGACGGTGAGATTAGCCGACTGAGCCACGGTGTGTTCCTGCCTGATGGAAGAGGTCAGTGTCCTAGCAAGTCTGCCCCGGTAAAACCAGACCATTTTCCTGTTGTCCTTCAGTCCCCGATATCCAAGACTAAGCTTCGGAAACGTCAGGAATTTCGATGAGCACCTACGAGAAGACCTATCAGCGCTGGCAGTCAGACCCCAAAGCCTTCTGGACCGAGGCGGCGCGCGACATCGACTGGATAAAGCCCTGGGACCATGTCTATGCCAAGGTCGACGGCCTCGACCGCTGGTTCGTCGGCGCCCTATGCAACACCTGCTGGAATGCCGTCGACCGCCATGTCGCGGCCGGCCACGGCGGGCGCGCCGCCCTCATCTATGACAGCCCGCTCACCGGCAGAAAGCAGCGCTTCACCTATGCCGAGCTTCAGGACGAGGTCGCGACGCTCGCGGCCCTGCTGCAGGATCTCGGCATCGTCACAGGCGACCGCGTTCTCCTTTACATGCCGATGATCCCTGAAGCCGTATTCGCCATGCTGGCCTGCGCCCGCATCGGCGCCGTCCATTCCGTCGTCTTCGGCGGCTTCGCCCCGGCCGAACTCGCCACGCGCATCAACGACGCCAAGCCGAAGCTCATCATGTCGGCTTCCTGCGGCATCGAGCCCGGCCGCGTCGTCGCCTATAAGCCGCTCATCGACAAGGCGATCGAACTCGCCCAGCACAAGCCGGCACATGGTCTCGTCTGGCAAAGGCCGGAGCTTGCCGCCGAGCTCACGCCAGGCCGCGATCATGACTGGGCCCAAGGCCTCGCCGCGACCCGCACAGCAGGACGCAAGGCGGAGTGCGTGCCGGTGAAGGCCACCGACCCGCTTTATGTGCTCTACACGTCAGGCACCACTGGACAGCCCAAAGGCGTGGTGCGCGACAATGGCGGGCATCTGGTGGCGCTCAAATGGACGATGCCGAATATCTACGGCATCGCGCCCGGCGAGACCTTCTGGGCGGCCTCCGATGTCGGCTGGGTCGTCGGCCATTCCTATATCGTCTATGCGCCGCTGCTCCATGGCGCCACCGCCATCCTCTTCGAAGGCAAGCCGGTCGGCACGCCTGATGCCGGCACGTTCTGGCGCGTCATCGCCGAGCATGGCGTGAAGGCGCTGTTCACCGCGCCGACCGCCTTCCGCGCCATCAAGAAGGAGGACCCGGACGGCAATTTCATCCGCAAATACGATCTGTCGCAGTTCCGCACTCTGTTCCTCGCCGGCGAGCGCGCCGATCCCGATACGGTGAAATGGGCCGAGGAGCGTCTCAATGTGCCGGTCATCGATCACTGGTGGCAGACCGAGACCGGCTGGCCGATCGCCGCCAACCCGATCGGCCTCGGCCGGTTGCCGGTCAAATACGGCTCACCCACCGTCGCCATGCCGGGCTATGACGTGCGCGTGCTCGATGAGGGCGGACATGAGGTGAAACGCGGCACGCTCGGCGCCATCTGCATCAAGACGCCGCTGCCGCCCGGCTGCCTGCCGACGCTGTGGGGTAACGATGCGCGTTTCCGCTCGAGCTATCTCGAGCATTTCCCGGGCTATTACGAAACCGCCGACGCGGGCTTCATGGATGAAGACGGCTATCTCTACATCTTGGCGCGCACCGACGACATCATCAACACGGCGGGCCATCGCCTCTCCACCGGCGGCATGGAGGAAGTGCTGGCCGGCCATCCCAATGTCGCCGAATGCGCGGTCATCGGCATCGCCGATCAGCTCAAGGGCCAGGTGCCGGTGGGTTTCGTCGTGCTGAAGGCGGGCGTTGCGCGCGAAGCGAAGGAAATAGAAGCGGAATGCATCCAGCGCATCCGTGAAGAAATCGGTCCGGTCGCCAGCTTCAAGACGGTGATGATCGTCCAGCGCCTCCCCAAGACGCGCTCGGGCAAGATCCTGCGCGCCACCATGCGCAAGATCGCCGACCGCGAGGAATGGAAGATGCCGGCGACCATCGACGATCCGGTGATCCTCGATGAGATCACCAAGGCTTTGAAGACGAAGGGACTGGGCTGATCACCATGATGGATGTCATCGCGCGCGCGAACTGGGCGGAGCATCCCGACCGCTGGCAGGGTGAAGTCGAGCTCGGTGCTTTTGGCGGCGATCTCTGCATCATCTTCAATTTTATCGCGGGGCCAGGCGGCGGACCGCGCCTGCACAAGCATCCCTATGCCGAGACTTTCATCGTGCGCTCAGGCACCGGCCTGTTCACCCTGGGCGATCGCGAGATCACCGCAACCGAAGGCCAGATCCTCATCGCACCGGCGCATACACCGCATAAGTTCAGCAATGTCGGCCCCGGCCCGCTCGAGACCATCGATATTCACTCAAGCGGCAAGTTCATTACCGAGTGGCTGGAGTGAGCGGCGAACCATAGAGCTTGCGCGCCGCGTCACCGTCGCTCCGCGTCGGACCTTTGAGCTTCTCGTCATAGCGAAAGCCCATCAGCGCGCCGGCCGCACCCGGGTGATCGAGCCCGATGGCATGACCGATCTCATGCATGAATGTATAGCGCAGGTCATAGACATCGAGATCGCCGTCGAAGCCGATCTTCCATTTGGCCCGCGGGTTGAGGCAGATCACCGCCTGGCGGATCGTCCTCACACTGTGCGCTTTGGCGGGTGGCTCCCTCGGCTGCTCGCTGGCGACCAGCCCTCTTTCCGTCGCCGGCGCCGAAGCGAGCGGCCCGGACTCGAGCTCGATATTGGTGAAAGCGCGTCCTATCGGATTGCCTTGCGCGCCGATGAGGATGTCGGCCTGGGTCGCATTCGGCGCCTCGACGAAAGCGAGATTAGCGGCCCTCGACCACGCCGCGAAGGCGGCGGTGGCTTCAGCGCGCACGCGATGATCGGCAAGCCCAGTCTGCTTCTCGAATCCATCGAGCGGCCGAAGCGTCGCGCAATTGCGTGCCGACGGCGACATCACGTCGGCCGTGGCGAAGCCATAGGTCACCGTGGCGCCTGTGCTCCATTTGGGCGCGCCCCATTTGACCCAGGAGCCTTCCAGCACCAGCAGACGTTGATCGCTTGCAACGCACGGGACGGACATCGTCGCCGCCAGGACGATGGCGGCGGCAGCGAAGCTGCGCAGCATCATGCAGTAAGTTCCCTCACTCACCCATAGATAGTGTCACTGTCGATCTTGGTGCCGGCGCCGCTTACCTCGCGACAAATCTCTCGCACGGCCCGTTTGTTCTACATTTCCCGGCCCGGCGCAATCCGCATTTTGTCGCCTCACCCGCAAAGTGATAGGGAACCTTCTCAACCAGCTTCAAGGCGCGCCTCCCTAATGTCCCCTTCCGTCATTCGCAGAGCGCGCGGCGCCATCTCGGTTACGTTCCTGGTCTATGGGCTGATCGTCGGCGCCTGGGTTCCGCATATTCCGCTGGCCAAGGACCGGCTCGCCGTCGGCAACGGCATCTTCGGCATGGCCCTTCTCGCCATTGCGATCGGCGGCATCATCGCCATGCCGATTTCCGCCGGCATGACGAGCCGCTTCGGCAGCGCCAAGGTCGCGGCGGTGACCGGCATCGCCCTGTGCCTGGCTTTCATCCTGCCGCCGATGGCGCCGGACCTCGCAACCTTCCTGCCGGCCGCTCTCCTTTTTGGCGCCGCCTTGGGCGGCATGGATGTCGCGATGAACGCTCATGGCGTTGCGGTCGAAAAGGCGATGCGGCGACCGACCATGTCCGTGGTCCACGCCGCTTACAGCGCGGGCGCCCTGATCGGGACGGTTCTCGGCGCCCTGCTCCTCAAGGTGATCGGCGAGACGCCGCAGATCCTGCTCACCAGCGCGCTGGGCCTCGCTCTGTTCCTCGCCTGCATCCCTTACTACCTCCCATCAGGCGTCGACAGAGGGACGCCGGGGGCGATCTTCGTCTGGCCGACACGCGCCTCTCTCGGATTAGGCGCCCTCTGCTTCCTGACCTTGATGTCGGAGGGCGCCGTCATCGACTGGTCCGGTCTCATTCTGCGCCAGCGCTTCCTGCTCGAGGCCACCACGGCGGCGCTGGGCTTCGCGGCCTTCGCGGTCGGCATGACAGCCGCGCGCCTTTTGGGTGACCGGCTGCGCCTCAAATTCGGCGCCATTCGGCTCTTGCGCTGGAGCGCGCTCATGACGGCCGCAGGAATGGCCATCGCCCTCGTCATTCCATCGGCCCCCATCGCTATTGCCGCCCTTGCTTTGACCGGCATGGGGCTCGGCAATGCGGCGCCCGTGCTTTTCGCCGGTGGCGGTAGGCTTGAGCCCGACGCGCCGGGACGCGGCATCGCCGCGGTGACGACGCTCGGTTATACCGGCTTTCTCGCCGGCCCTCCCTTGATCGGCTTCGTCGCCGAGCTGAGCGGATTGCCCATGGCGCTTGGCCTCGTCGTGCTGGCGTCACTCGTCATTGCCGTCTCGGCCCGCGCCGCTGGCGCGGCTGACCGCTATTAGCTAGACTCGCCAACGCGACGAACAGAGGGAAACATGATGAGCAAGCCGGATTTCACGGGCAAGACCGTGGTGATCACCGGAGCCGGCCGCGGCCTGGGTGCCGCCTTCGCCGTCGTCCTCACCGATCTCGGCGCCGAGGTCATCATGACCGGGCGCAACACCGAGCAGGTGACCACCGCCGCTGAGGCGATCGGCCTGCGCACCGGCAAGCGGCCGCGCACCCTCGTCTTCGATCTCGCCGATCCGGGCCAGGTTACCCTCACCGCCAAGAAGCTGCGCGACGAAATGGCGAAGATCGACATCCTCATCAACAACGGCGCGCAATGGCTCGCCGGCAAGATGGACGAGCACGACGCCTATGCCATCGTCAGCACGATTTCCTCGGGCGTCACCGGGACATTGCTGTTCACCCGCGGCCTCATCAAACCGCTCGAGGCGTCGGGCGCCGGCGACATCCTCAACATCGTCTCGATCTCGGGTCTCCCCAATGTGCCGCTTCAGGGCGCGTCGATTGCCTTCCACGCCGCCAAGCACGGGCAAACCGGCATGACCGAGGGCCTCAAGCAGGAGCTCAAGGGCCGTCCCGTCCGGGTGAGCGCGCTCTATCCGCCCAATCTCGTCGACATTTCGCCGCTCGATACACAAGCCTGGGAAGCCCCGCGCCCGGCGGACTCTCTCGTCACCAATCGCGATATCGTCGAGGCCGGCATCTTCGCATTGACGCGGCCCCGACATGTGACTCTCGCCTCGCTCGTCATCGACCCCGATCACGGCGGCACTTTCTCGGAATAAGATCAGGACTGATATGAAGCTCAAGGACAGAACCGCCATCATCACCGGCGCGGCAAGAGGCATTGGCCGTGCCTGCGCCGAGCGCCTTCTCGCCGAAGGTGCGCGCGTTATTCTCACCGACATCGAAGACACGCGCGGAAACGAAACCGCGCGGCAGCTCGGGCCGGATGCCTCCTACCTGCATTGCGATGTCGGCGACTCGGCGCAAGTGAACGGCATTGTACGCGCGGTCACGGCGAGCCACGGCGCGATCGACATCCTCGTCAACAATGCCGGCGTCACCGCCGCGGGCGACATACTCGAAATTTCGGAAGCCGATTTCGACCGCGTCATCAGGGTCAATCTGAAGGGCGCCTTCCTGATGGGTCAGGCGGTGGCGCGTCAGATGGTGAAGCAGGTAAAGGACGGACGCAAACCAGGCGCCATCGTCAATATGTCGTCCGTCAATGCCGTGGTCACCATCGCGACACAGGTGCCCTATTCCGCTTCCAAAGTCGGCATCAACCAGCTCACCAAGGTGATGGCGCTCGGCCTCGCCGAGCACGGCATTCGCGTCAACGCCATCGGGCCTGGCTCGATCATGACCGACATGCTGACGACGGTGAACAATGATCCGGAAGCGCGCCATCGCTTGCTGTCGCGCACGCCGCTCGGGCGTATCGGCGAGACGGCGGAGATCGCCGCCATCGCGGCCTTCCTCGCCTCCGACGATGCCAGCTACATCACCGGCCAGACCATCTATGCCGATGGCGGCAGGTTGCCGCTGAATTATATGGTGCCGGTGAAATCATGATCCGCGCGGCGCGGCCGGAAGATCTGCCGGCGCTGACGGCGATCCGCATTTCGGTGACTGAAAATCATATGAGCATCGCGCAGATGGCGGAGCGCGGCATCACCCCTGAGGCAACCCTTGCCCAAATGGCGGCAGGCGATCTCGGCGCCTGGGTGGCGGAGGATGGTGACGGCATCGTCGCCTTCGCCATGGCCGACCGCCGTGATGCCTCGCTCTTCGCGCTCTTCACCAAGCCCGGTTGTGAAGGAAGTGGCTACGGATCGGCGCTTCTCGCCGCGGCCGAGGCGTGGCTCGCGAAGCTTGGCCATCAGGAAGCCTGGCTTACCACCGCGACCGGCTCACGCGCGGCGCGCTTCTATGCGTTGAAAGGCTGGTGCGCGACGGATGAGGGCGATCCTGGCGACACGCTGTTCCGCAAGTCGCTCATTGGCTGATCGGATCTAAAGCATCGGGCCGAAAAGTGCGAAGCGGCTTTCGGATAATCCGATGCGCAAGACAATGAGATAGAGAGTTCACGCGCGATTCTATGAGAATCGCCCGGCGCTCTAGTTGCTCTTCTTGCGCGCGCGCGTTTTCGCGCCGGCGACCGCGACGATTTGATCGACCGTCTCGGCCTCTTTGGCGAGACGCAATTGACGCAGATGAGCGGTCCGCGAGGCGCGATCCCGCGCTTCCTTTTCGATGATGCTCATGGCCGTGTCATGGGTGGCCTTGGCCTTGGCCGCACTGATGGAATAGGACATCTGAACTCTCTCAAGCAGCTAGTCAAAATGCACAATTCGTCGGCAGCGCAGCCGGTACATCCGCGGTCTGCGCTGCTGACTCGGGCCAAGCCCGTGAGATCGATGTTCTGAAATCGGTGATTTCCGCGCTCATAAAGCGCGTCGGCCAACAATGTTGGGCGAAACTTCGACACACCCAATATGGGGTCGACCTGCCGAATTACAAGACCTGGTATCCGCGAGCATCGGCCCGAAAAGTGCCTGCGGTTTTCGGGCAAGCCGATGCGTAAAAATAAAGAGAGTTCCCCTGACAGCGTTTTCAGCCATCAGGGGTCAGTCTTATGCCGCAACGTCATTCGGCTCCATTGCGCCATTCACCGCCCGCTTGCGGAAGCCCGAGGGCGTATCGCCGAAGCGATTGCGGAAGCTGCGGTTGAAATAGGACATGTCGGTGAAGCCCGCCTGGCGAGCGATGGCCGAGATCTTGAGCATGACCTTGTCGGGATCGGCGAGCACTGTTTCGACGGTCCGCAGCCGCCGCACCAGCACATGCTCGGAAAAGGTGAGACCGCTTTCGGCGAGCAGGAAATGCACATAGCGGGGCGTCACGCCGAGACGATCGGCCACCGCCGCGGCGCTCAAAGTGGTGTCGGCGAGATTGCGCTCGATTTCGCGCAGTACCGCGGCATGGCGCACCGCGCGCACACCGCGCCGCTCGGCGAGCTGCAGGGCTTCGCTTTCGTGGCTGATCGCCATTCTGATCAGGTCGACGAGATGGTCGCCGAAGATCCGCGCCTCCTGCTCGTCGCCCAGCGCCTCGCTGTCCTGAAGCCCGTCGAGATATCTGCTCAGGAGTTTGAGCGCCATGCCGGTATTGGCGAGCTTGAGCCCGGCGAAGCGTTTCACATGCGGCGCCACTTTCGCCATGTCGGCGCGCGCAATCTTGAGGGCCCAATAGCAGGCGCCGGGACTTATATGCAGCCCGTCCGCTTCGGCGCTGTCGTATAGAACGCCATCGCCCTGACCGAGCTGCACCGGAGCGTCGCCTTGCGTGCACAGCATGCTGCCCTGCAGGCATAAGACCGCGACGATGGCGTCGCCGCCATCCTGAGCCAGCTCCGGCGTGCGTATATAGCTCGTCGCATTGGCCGTGACTTTGGAAACACCGACAATGCCGAGCCGGCAGCGCTTGATCGTGCCCGAGAACTGGGTGTCGTTCTGCGTGACGACGCTGAGCGCCGGCTCACGCCTTGTTGTTTCGTCGTGAAAGACCGCGAAGTGATCGCGTTCCGGCAGCACCTGGGTGCTGAATTCATCCCATACAAGTTTGGTCATTCCCATACACCGCATCGTTGTGAAAAATTCGGTATTCCCGCGTCCCGGCGCCGGCTCCATCGAACCGGCGCCCCAACCTTGTGATGAACAGCCTTCTCACTTCTCCTTCGTCAAAAACCGGGCATTCCAAAAATCTTCTTCTTGCGATGGTCGCGCACCTCCGGCTGCGCGCGATGATCACGCACGACAGGCTCGGTGCGATGGTCGCGAACGATCGGAGCGCCGGTCTCAGTCACCGTTACCCCGCCGCCGCCCGAACCATTGCGGTGGTCACGCACCACCGGCTGAACGTTCATCGGCTTGTTTTTCTTCTTGCCGACCCATTCGAAGCCGCCATCCTGGCCGCGCTCCCAATGACCGGGGATCTTGTTCTTCTTGCCGGCCTCGACGGGTCCGGCCGCGGCGACCGTCACCGCTGCAATCAGGGCCAGGGAAGACAGGATCTTGAAAGTGAATGTGTTGAACATTTAATTATCTCCAGTGTTGCAATGTCCAACATAAAATTCACTGGCTGAACAATTCCCCGTTCCTCCGTTCATATGGGGTTCATCAAGAACCCATTGTAATAACTACAGTTTTTGTTGTTGCTCGCGGCGAATGGACACTTGCCGCTCAGCGAAATCGCTTAGAGTAATTCGCATATTACAATGCAAATGTTGTGCTTACAACAAAAATATGGACAGAATGCCGCAGAAATGTTTCCTGCAGAGAAATCAACCTGTGCGGGAGCGGATATGGGCCGAATAGTCCCACAAATGCGAAAGGCCGCCTCATGAGGCGGCCTTTCCGTATTCGGCGAAACCAATTTGCGAGTTTGCTCAGTCGAGCTTGATCACCTGGCCGGTGATGGCGCCCTCGACGCTCTTCACATAAGCGAGACCCACGCGCGCCGAGGAGACCGGCTGGTGGCCCGGGAAGAAGCCGTCATATTTCTTGGCCGACACTTCGAGCACGGTCGGGCTCACCACATTGATGCGGATGCCGCGCGAAAGCTCGATGGCGGCGCTCAGGGCGAAAGCGTTGAGCGCGCCGTTGACCGTCGAGGCATTGACGCCCTTGCGGATCGGATCGCGGTCGAGCACGCCGCCGGTCAGCGTAAAGGACCCGCCGTCATTGATCAGCGACTGGCCGATGAGAACCACATTCACTTGGCCCATCAGCTTGTCCTTGAGGCCGTGCATGAACTGATCTTCGGTCATCGTCGCGAGCGGACCGAAATGCGCATGTCCGGTGCAGGCCACGACGGCGTCGAGCTTGCCGGCATCCTTGTACATGCGCTCGATCGAGGCGCGGTCGGTAAGGTCGACCTTCACATCGCCCGACGAACGTCCGGCGGTGACGATCTCATGGCGGCCCTTCAATGCCGCGACGGCGGCCTGGCCGAGCGCGCCCGACGCGCCAATGATCAGTACACGCATTATTCGTCCTCGGACGGAGCTTTAAGGCCCTTCAGCTTGGCGAAGACGGAATCGGCGTCATATTCCTCTTCTTCATGCTTCTTCGCATGCGGGGCTGCTTCCTCGTGATGCGGCTCGGCGGGCGCCACGGCGGCCGCCGCCGGGATGAGGGTGCGCACCGGCTCGGCATCAGGCACATAGCCCCGGCCCGACTTGCGCGCCGCCTTCTGCACCGCGAAATCGAGATCAATCTGCGAGCACAGGCCCAGCGACACCGGATCGACCGGCTTGATGTTGGGCGCGTTCCAATGGGTGCGGTCGCGGATTGCGGCGATGGTCGTCTTGGTGGTGCCGACCAGCTTCATGATCTGTGAATCCGGCAGCTCGGGGTGGTAGCGCAGGAGCCAGGCGATGGCGTCGGGACGGTCGCCGCGCTTCGACACCGGCGTATAGCGCGGCCCCTTGGTCGCCTTCTGGATCGCGATATTGACCTTGGGCTCGAGCAGCTTGAGACGGTATTCCGCGTCCTTCTCGCCCTTCTCGATCTCCTCGCGGGTGAGCTGGCCGCCGGTCACCGGATCGAGGCCCTTGATCCCCTGCGCGACATCGCCATCGGCAATGCCCTTTACCTCGAGCTCATGCAGACCACAGAAATCGGCGATCTGGCGGAAGGTGAGCGCGGTATTCTCGACGAGCCACACGGCGGTGGCCTTGGGCATCAAAGGTGCGCGTGACATAGGGAAAAACTCCTTCAGAACCGATGGCTCTGTGATCGCGAGATCAAAAGATGAATGGAATAAGGGTTATATAGGCGCGAGGGCCCTCACGGCACAAGCACAATCTTGCCGACATGGGCGCTCGATTCCATCAGCCGGTGCGCTTGCGCAGCCTCCGCCAGGGGGAATGTCTTGAAGATCTGCGGCCGGATCTTGCCTTGGGACAGGAGCGGCCACACCCGGGCCTCGAGCGCCCGGGCGATTTCCGCCTTTTCGGCGACGCTGCGCGGCCTGAGCGTCGAACCGGTCAGGGTCAGCCGCTTCAACATGATGGGGAGGAGATCGACCTCGACCTTGGAGCCCTTGAGGAAGGCGATATTGACGATCCGGCCAAACATCGCTGCGGCGGCAAGGTTGCGCCCGACATAATCGCCCCCCACCATGTCGAGGATCACATCGGCCCCCTTTCCGTCGGTGGCGGCCTTGACGACCTGGCCGAAGTCTTCCTCCCGGTAATTGATGCCGCGTTGGGCGCCCAAGGCCTCGCAGGCGCGGCATTTGTCGGTCGAGCCCGCGGTCGCGAAGACACGTGATCCCAGCTGATGCGCCATCATGATGGCCGTGGTGCCGATGCCGCTCGAGCCGCCATGGACGAGCAACGTCTCGCCGGGTTTAAGCCCGCCCCGTTCGAAGACATTGGTCCATACGGTGAAGAAAGTCTCCGGAATGCCGCCGGCTTCGATGAGCGAAATGCCGCCCGGAACCGGAAGCGCATTGTCCTCGGCCGCCACGCAATATTCGGCATAGCCGCCGCCCGGCACCAGGGCGCAGACGATGTCGCCTTCCTTATAGCGCGTCACTTGCGGGCCCTTCGCCACCACATGGCCCGCCACTTCGAGGCCCGGTGTCGAGGGCGCCCCGGCGGGCGGCGGGTAGCCGCCCTGCCGCTGCAGCACATCCGGTCGGTTGACGCCGGCGGCGGCGACCTTGATCAGCACCTCATGGTCCTTGGGGACCGGCACAGCGATCAGGGCGGACTTGAGCACCTCCGGACCGCCCGGCGTCGTGATGGCGATGGCGGTCATCTTGGCGGGCAGCGCGGTCATGGAGGACTCCTTGTTCGGGTGGCGGGCGATCCCCTTTGCCTGATCGCGGCCGGACTTGCAGAGGCGGAGGGCGCAGGCCAAACTGCCCATTCTGTTCACATCGTCAAGGGAGTAGGCGCATGGACCTCGACGACATCCGTCGGATCAAGAAGCCCGAGATCGTCATCGGTGAGGATTTGGCCCTCCTGTCGGTAGCCGAACTCGAACACCGCGTTCACCTTTTGGAATCCGAGATCGTTCGCATCCGTGAAGCCATCGCCGGCAAGCAGTCGAGCAAGGCCGCTGCCGACGCATTTTTCAGGAGCTGAGGAGGCGTTTAGACTCTTTTTGCGTTAAGCAACCGTATCGTTAACCAATCAGTAAGGGATTCGGTTGTATTTTCATCAATGTAATCCAGTCATCTGGATTCTCCGAGTGGCTCCTGTCCACTCTGTTTGACGCCTCCCTGTTAGAACCTTTTAAGCCGCGCTTTTGCGCGGCTTTTTTTTGGCCCGCGATTTGCTCGTCACCAGAGCACCGGGCCATTTTCTGTGGATAGTGGCCGAAAATGACGCAGGTTTTAATGTTCCGTTAAACCCATTCCGCTGAGGGTGCGACGGAGAAAGAACGAAAGAAACGATTCTCATGATGGTGACAGGGGACAATTCTACGAATGGCCGCGGCGAGAGCCTGGTCGACTTTCTGGCGCGCTTCACCGCCTCGGATCAATTCGCTTCGATCTTCAAGGAAGGCATGGGCCTGGTCGAGGAGACCGCGAATTATCTCGACGGTCCCGGCCGCCAGGATGCCCGCCTGCTCGACCGCACCGGCGCCATCGCCTATGCCACCGAAAGCATGCGCCTGACCACCAGGCTGATGCAGCTCGCCTCGTGGCTTCTGCTCCAGCGCGCCGTCTCGGCCGGGGAAATCTCGGTCGACGACGCCTCCAAGGAGAAGCACCGCATCCATCTTTCCGAAATCGGGGCCGGCCATGTCATGACCGGCTATGAGCAGATTCCGGTGGCCCTCAAGGACCTCGTCGACCGTTCGCTCAGGCTGCATGAGCGCATTCAGAAGCTCGACGAGATGCTGTCCACCAAAGCGCGGGTCGCCCCGCCGCAGCCCAGCCCCGTCAGCCACCAGATGGACCGGCTGGCGGCGGTGTTCAAAACGGCACGCCGGTAGATCTCGCGGGGTTGAACTCCCGGGCGCAGATGTTGGATATTGCGAGTATCGCCGGATGAGGGCGAGATCCCTGTTCCGCGGATTTCGCGAAAATTCCCTGAAAACCCCTGTAATTCCACTGTAAATGCTCCTGCATGTTACAGGGAACTCAGCGCTTCAGATCTTCAGGGGGCGAGCCGGATAATCGAGCGTGATTTCGAGCTCGCGGCCCTTGCCTGAGATCACCCAGCGCCGACGCAGGACGACGAAGTCATGCGGCATCTCCTCACGCTCGAGTGAAACGATGTCGCCGATCGTGCATTGGGCGTCGAGATCGAGCTTTGTCACTTCCGCCCTGATGCCGTGTCGCTCGACATAACGTCCAGCGCTGTCGGTCAAGGCGATGCTGGTCTTGCGCATGGCGGATCCTCCGGGGTCGGCCGACTATCCCATGGCGACAGGATCACTCTCCAGTTAAAATGACGCAATCGCATATGGGGAAGATTCGACCATGACCGTGCGCCTTTCCAAGATCATCATGTGCCTGTGCCTGGCGGCTTTCGCCTTCATGGTGGCCTTCGGCAACATCACCGATTACGGCTCCAATTTCGCCTTCGTCCAGCATGTGCTCAGCATGGACACGACCTTCCCGGGCAACAAGCTGATGTATCGTGCCATCACCAGTGAGAGTCTCTGGCACGTCGCCTACTGGCTCATCATTCTGGGCGAGGCCGTGACGTTCCTCCTATTCCTCATCGGCGCCCTCCATCTCTGGCAGGCGCGCCACGCAACCGGTGCTCAATTCAACAAGGCCAAACGCTTAGCCGTCATCGCCGCCACCATGGGTTTCCTCGTCTGGTTCTTCGGCTTCATGGTGGTGGGCGGCGAATGGTTCGCGATGTGGCAGTCGCAGACCTGGAACGGCCAGGAAGCCGCCTTCAAATTCTACGTCGCCATCATCGGCGTGCTGATCTATCTCAACCAGCCGGACGGGGATTTGGCGGCATGAATGTGAACGAGCTAATGCTCGCGTCAGTTCAGCCGAGCGGCAGATACCAGAACAGCGCGATCTCGCGCGTCTCCGGCATCTCGCCGCGATAAAGGAAACGATCGAAGCCGCCGAGCGTGAAGCCCAGCCGTTCATAGAGCCTGCAGGCGGCGACATTGTTGTTCTGGGTTTCGAGCATCACGCCCGGCAGTTGCCGCGCACGCGCCCAGTCGATTGCTTGTGCAAGCAGCGCCCTGCCCACGCCATGGCGCCGGGATCGGGCGTCGACCGCGAGATGATCGATGAAGGCATAGCGGTTCCAATGGATCGCCACCGAAATATGCCCCGCCAATTCGCCGTCGGCATAGGCCAGGAGAAACATCTTGTCCGGCGCATCGATGAAGTCGGCGAGCTCGCCTTCCTCATTGTCGGCATACCGCTTTAGGTAGGCCGGCACCGGTTCGATGTCATATGTGACGACGCCGTGGCGCGCCGAAGGGATGAGCTCGGCCTCGACCGTGAAGGCGCCATCGAGCCCAGCCACATCGGCAAGATTATCCCGGCTGAGTGGCCGGAAGGCCAACGTCATTTGCGCTCTTCCGCCGCCCGGTCGGTGTGGCCGAGATCGCGTTCCGGCGCCACCCGGTCGCGCACCAGCTGCTTGAGCGTCTTCACGTCCGGAAAGCCGCCGTCGCGCTTGCGGTCCCATATGAGCTCATCCCCGCAGGTGATCTGAAAGATTCCGCCGGTGCCAGGTATGAGGGCGACCTCACCCAGCTCGGTGGTGAAGGTCGACAGCAGCTCCTGGGCCATCCAGGCCGCACGGAGCAGCCATTGGCACTGGGTGCAATAGGTGATGGCGATGCGGGGCTGGGTTTCCGTCGGCATGGCTGGTTCCCTGATTCACAAAGCTTGCTATGTAAGCGCTGGCTCCAACGCTATCCATCCCTGCCCACCGAAAGCTGCATTTATGGCCTCAGCCAAGAACTTCGATGACCTGCTGGCCGTTGCTCAGGCTGAGCGAGCGCTGGCCGACGCGCATCTCAGTCTCGATTTGGCACTCTTCGATCAGCTTCTCCACAAGGACTACATCATCATCCAGCCAGGTGGCGCCGCCGAGAACAAAGCCGAGACGCTGGCGTCCTTTCGCAAGGGCGCGCGCCATTGGGACAAGGCCTCGGTGGATCAGCTCGACATCCGCCTCTATGACGGGACGGCCGTCGTCACCGGCCGCTGGAGCGCCTGCGGACGGAATGGCGCCGCCTCATTCGACTATCAGGCGCGCTTCCTGTCGGTCTGGGTGAGAGAAGACGGCCGCTGGCAGAATGTGGCCTATCAATCGACCGAAATGCCAGCCGGGTAACGGGACTCCCAAAACACAAAACCCGGCGCGAGGCCGGGTTTAGGGCGCAAAGCTGAAAGCCAGGCCTACTTGTTGAGGAAGCCGAACTTCTGCTTGAACTTGCTGACGCGGCCTCCGCGATCGAGGAGCGTCTGCTGGCCGCCGGTCCAGGCCGGATGCGACTTCGGATCGATGTCGAGATTGAGCGTGTCGCCTTCCTTGCCGTAGGTCGAACGGGTCTGGAACTTGCTGCCGTCGGTCATCACCACATTGATCATGTGGTATTCGGGATGAATGTCTTTCTTCATGGCGTAAACTCTCTTGGAGGCGCGCCCGCGGCGCCCGGAAACTGCGAATTTAGGGGCTTCGGGCGGCGTCTATACAGGAGGGGGGGCCCCAGCGCAAGTGCGGCGGCTTGGCCCCTTTTTAGGGCGGTCCGGCTGGTCTAACTGGAGCAAAATGGCTCGTTCAACCGAAGATACCGCCCCGGCCCGGCCTGCCGGCAAGAGCCTGAAGCCGCTCCGCCGCTTCTTACCCCTGCTCACGGCCTATCGCCTGCCCGTCGCTTTGGCCTTCCTGGCCCTGGTGGTGGCGGCCCTCGCCACCCTCATCGTGCCGCTGGCGGTCCGCCGGGTCATCGACCATGGCTTTTCGGCCGAGGGCAGCCTCCTCATCAACCAGTATTTTGCCGTGATGCTGGCCGTCGTCGCGGTCCTGGCACTCGCCTCCGCCGCCCGCTTCTACCTCGTCACCTGGCTCGGCGAGCGTATCGTCGCCGATACCCGCGACCTCCTGTTCAAGCACCTGCTCGATCTCAGCCCCGCCTTCTACGAAGCGAACCGCTCGGGCGAGATCGTCTCGCGCCTCACCGCCGACACGACCCAGATCAAGTCGGCCTTCTCCACCTCGGCCTCGATCGCCTTGCGCAATCTGGTGATGCTGATCGGCGCCGCCGTGATGATGGTGGTCACGAGCCCGCAATTGTCGGGCCTGGTCCTCCTCGCCATTCCGTTGATCGTGCTGCCGCTCATCTTCTTCGGCCGCCGGGTGCGCGCGCTGTCGCGCGAGGCCCAGGACACGCTCGCCCATTCGGCGGCTTACGCTCAGGAGCGTCTTCTGGCGGTGACGGCGGTGCAGTCCTTCGTCCAGGAGCTCACCGCGATCAAGGCCTTCAAGGATGCGACCGCTGTCGCCTTCGACGCCTCCGCGAGGCGCACCCGCGCCCGCGCCTTCCTCACCGGCGCCATCATCTTCCTGTCGCTGGGTTCGGTGACGGCGGTGCTCTGGTATGGCGCCCGCGAGGTCATCACCGGCGCCATGACGGCGGGATCGCTCAGCCAGTTCGTGCTTTATGCCGTGCTCGCGGCGAGCGCGCTCGGCGAGCTGTCGCAGGTCTGGGGCGAAGTTCAGGCCGCCTCGGGTGCCGCCGAACGCATTGCCGAGCTTCTCGACGAAAAGCCCGCCATCGCCGCGCCGCTTTCGCCCGTGCCGCTGCCTTCACCCGCCAAGGGCGAGGTCGTCTTCGACAGAGTGAGCTTCCACTATCCGACCCGGCCCGATGGCCCGGCGCTCGAAGATGTGAGCTTCGCCGTGGCCAAGGGTGAGACGGTGGCCCTTGTCGGCCCATCGGGGGCCGGCAAGTCGACGATCTTCGCGCTGCTGCAGCGCTTCTATGATCCGCAGACGGGCCGCGTCCTGGTCGATGGCGTCGATGTGCGCCAGGCCGATCCGCGCGCCGTCAGGTCGCGTATCGCGGTGGTGCCGCAGGAGACCGTGATCTTCTCGGGGAGCGTCCTCGACAACATCCGTTTCGGCCGGCCCGAAGCATCGCTCGCCGAGATCAAGGCAGCGGCGCGCGCCGCCCGCATCGATGAATTCGCCGAGCGTCTGCCGAAAGGCTACGACACTGAAGTCGGCGAGCGTGGCATCACTTTGTCAGGCGGCCAGCGCCAGCGCATCGCCATCGGCCGCGCCATATTGCGCGACGCGCCGATCCTTCTCCTCGATGAGGCGACAAGCGCGCTCGATGCCGAGAGCGAGGCCCTGATCCAGGAAGCGATCACCGAACTCACCCAGCATCGCACGACTTTGGTCATCGCCCATCGCCTGGCGACGGTGAGGAATGCCGGACGTATCCTGGTCCTCGATGAAGGCCGCATCGTCGCCGAGGGCCAGCATGGTGAGCTCGCCCAGACGAACCCGCTTTATTCACGCCTCGCCAAGCTGCAGTTCAGCGCTCAGTCGGCCTAGGCTTATTACTAATACACCCTCATGCTGAGGCGCGAGCGCAGCGAGCCTCGAAGCATGATCCAGGTACAAGGATCTTGCCGCTTGCCACCCTTCGAGGCCCGCCTTCGGCGCGCACATCAGGGTGAGGATTGTAGTTGAATCACCGTTCGGTGAGCTTGAGCTCGATGCGGCGGTTGCGCGTCTTCGCCTCTTCGCTGTCGCCCGGATCGAGCGGCTGGAATTCGCCGAAGCCCGCCGCCACCAGATGTTTGGGCGTCACACCTTGCTGGATCAGGTAGTTGACGACCGCGATGGCGCGGGCCGAGGACAGTTCCCAGTTCGACTTGAAGGTCGTCTGGATCGGGTCAGTGTCGGTATGGCCGTCGACGCGCAGCACCCAGGCGATATCGGGCGGGATCTCGCCTTCGAGCTCCTTGAGCGCGCTGGCAAGCTTGTCCATTTCGACGAGCCCGGCCGGATTGATGGTCGCCGAGCCCTTCGGGAACAGCACTTCCGACTGGAAGACGAAGCGGTCGCCGACGACGAGGATATCGGAGCGCTGGCTCAGGATCTTGCGCAAGCGGCCGAAGAATTCCGAGCGATAACGCGTCAGCTCCTGCACGCGCTGCGCCAGCGCCGAATTGAGCCGCTTGCCGAGATCGATGATCTGCGCCTGGTCGGTGCGCGAGCGTGTTTCGGCATCGGCGAGCAGCCCTGACAGGGCTGCGATCTGCCGGCGGAGCGCCGCGAGCTGCTGGTTGAGCAGTTCGACCTTGGCGAGCGCGTCGGCGGACAGCTGCTTCTCCTGGTCGAGCGCGGTGCGCAGGCCGGTGATGGTGGAGCCGGCGCTGTCGCCCTTGGCGGCCTCGCCCTCGAGCTGCAGCATCAGGTTGGACGACTTGGTCTTCTCGGCCTGGAGATCATCGCCCAGCGTCGCGAAATTGAGTTCGAGCTCGGCCTTGGCCGATTTTTCGAGCGCCAGCAATTGGGTCAGCTCGGCGATCTGCGAGCGCAATTGCCCGAGCGCGCTGTCCTGGCCTGAGATCTCGCGTGCCAGGAGGAACTGCGCGACGATGAAGACCGACAAGAGGAAGGTGATGACGAGCAGGAGCTGCGCCATCGCGTCGACGAAGCCTGGCCAATAAGGGGCATCGTCATGGCGCCGGCGCCGCGAGAGGGCTTGCGCCATGGTTTATTCGTCCTCGACCGCGGCGGCCTGGCTGAACCGGCTCGCCGGGCCCTGGCTCTGCGGCGGTTGCTGCTTGGAGGCGCGCAGGATGAGCTTCTGCATCTCGTTCTGCTGGACCTGCTGGGCCTGCGCCCATTGCCGCACGATCTTCTGCTCCTCGCGCATCTGCTGCACCAGGCTCGCCACCGCGTCGGCGAGCTTCTCCATGGATTCGCCGTCCTGGGCGGAGAGCGCCGGCAGGCCGAGCCCCGAGGAAACCGGCGCCGGCGCTGAAGCCGACGGAGCCGGCTCGGAGGCGAGCGCCTCGTCGAGTGTCTGGTTGATGCGCTCGATGCCCTTTTGCAGGCCCGCCACGTCAAGTCTTAGATAATGCGGCACGCTCAGTGTCCCGCTTTCGCCGGCCTGGAGATCGGTGATGGTCGACAGCCAGTCTTCGAGATCGTTGTAGAACCGGTTCTGCGCCTGGCTGGCCTGCAATTCGAGGAAGCCCAGGATCAGCGATCCGGCGAGACCGAAAAGCGAGGACGAGAAGGCGAGGCCCATGCCCGACAAGGGCGCCTCGAGGCCGGTCTTGAGCTCCTCGAAGACGGTGGCCGACTGGGCCGAGGAGACGTCGAGCGACCGGATGGCGTCACCGACCGACGTCACGGTTTCGAGCAGGCCCCAGAAAGTGCCGAGAAGGCCCAGGAAGATCAGGAGGCCGACCAGGTAGCGCGAGATGTCGCGCGCTTCATCGAGGCGGGAGGCGAGCGAATCGAGCAGCGAGCGCATCGACAGAGGCGACAGCACGGTGCGGTTAGGCCGGTCGCGGAAGAGCGTCGCCATCGGCCCGAGCAACCGCGGCAGGTGAGTCGTATCATGGTCGGGGTCGTTGATCTTGAAGCTGTTGACCCAGTTGATCTCGGGCCACAGCCGCCAGACGATGCGGAAGGAATAGCCCACGCCCAGAATGAGGGCGCCGATGATCACGCCGTTGAGTGCCGGATTGGCCATAAAGGCCCGTTGCATATGAGGAAACAGCACGACCACCAGGATGGTGACGACCAGCGTGAACACCATCATGCGGACGAGGTAGACTTTCGGCAGTTCGAGAACCGTATGTTCTTTGGCGTCGGTCATGGGCGGCTTGGGAACCTCAGGGCGCGGTAAATGACCGTAAATCTAGACGATTGCGTGGCGGGTTAACAGCGAGACGGTGAAGCTTTTCCGGCGCCTCGTGGTTTCCAGGCGGCGGCTACCTATATTTCCCGGCGTGGATAGAGGGAGCCCATGGCCCTGCTGCCTTGGTTTGCGTCTCGGGATGTCGTTGCGGCTCTGTGGATGGCGGCATCTGCCGCCGCCCCCGATACCGCCACGCCCATCGACAAAATGGATGCTTATATCAAGGACTTGCCGCAAGAGAGGCGCAGCTGGCTGGTCGAGAGCTACGCTTGGGCGAGCGTGATGTCTCCCGGCATCCTCAAATATCGAACTCCGCCTCAAATCTACGTGACCTGTCCGGAGGGCGGCTGTGCACCGGCCGCCATGGGTAGCCTGAAGACCCTCCAGTCCTATGCACCTGGCGCGATCGGCCAGCTTACCGGCGCGGCCGACACCTCCGGCATTGAAGTCTACATGGCGCCGGAGCCCGAAGAATTCACCCGGCGGGATCACGATACCGATACGCTGCTTCGTCTGAACGCCCACATCACGGCCAAGACGATCGTGAACTTTGGCCCTGCCGCCTTTGGACATGTCGCCGCCCCTTGTTGAACGGTCATGTATTACGACAAACGCACCGGCGTCATCAAAAAGTCGCTGATCTATATCGACAGTGATGCCGCCTCTCACCTGCAGAGCCTGTGCATGGCCTTCGAGCTCGTGCGGGCATCAGGCGTGATGAACACTCTCGGCGTGCACCTCTACCACAAGATCAAACCACCAGCGAGCACCTATGTCCTTGGGCTGGCTGTGACTGCTTACCTGCATGGCCTGCCGGCAATCAGGCCGGGCGACAAATATGAGCAAGTCCTGTCCGTTCTGGAGAACCGTTACGGGCTCACCGGGAGCCCGCAAGCTCACGACTAGGCATCGAGCGCCCAGTCGAGCTCGTTCGGCAATTCGCCCCAGCAGTAATCGACATGCAGCACACGCCTGCGGCGTGGCGAGGTCGAAGCGTCGCTGGCATGGAGCGCCAGGGCCTTCATCGCCAGGAGGCCGCCGGCCTTGACCTCGCACAGGATGGCCTGCCCCTTGACGGCCGCGCTCTTGACCTCGGCATCGCTCAGGCGCCCCAGGCGATGCGTGCCGGGCAGGACCTTCAGCGCGCCATTGCCGGCATCGCAGTCGTCGAGATGGAGGCGCAGATTGAACATCTTCTCGAGCAGGCCGGCCGGCGCCTCGACATGCGGCTGGCCGCCTTTGATCGTCCAGGTGCCGAAGCCCGCGAGCACGACACGGCGCTTCACCGCGATGACCCGGTCCTGATGCCAGGGCAGATGCCAGTTGGCATCGGGCGTCTTGTCGAAAGCGAGAACCCGCACCGGCCGCGGTGGTGCACCCGAAAGCTCGCGCGCTCTCCGCCCGAGCGCGCCTTCAGGACCGATCAATGCTCTGATGGTGGGCGAGAGATCGAACGGCCGCGCGCCGATGCGCACGCCGGCCGCATCGAATTCCTCGGCCAGTGTCGCAATGATAGCGACGTCGACGGCGTTCTCGCGGAGCGCGACACCGTCGCGCTCGAAGTCGGACGCCGGCAAGCGTCAGCCCATCGCCTTGACGATCTCTTCCGTCATCTTCTTGGCGTCGCCGAACAGCATCATCGTATTGTCGCGATAGAACAGGCCGTTGTCGATGCCGGCATAACCAGACGACATGCCGCGCTTGATGAACATCACCGTATTCGCCTTCCATACTTCGAGCACCGGCATGCCGAAGATCGGCGAGGTCGGGTCGTCCTTGGCGGCGGGATTGGTCACGTCATTGGCGCCGATGACGAAGGCGACGTCCGACTGCGCGAATTCGGAATTGATGTCCTCGAGCTCGAACACCTCGTCATAGGGCACGTTGGCTTCGGCCAGGAGCACGTTCATATGGCCGGGCATGCGGCCCGCCACCGGATGGATGGCGTATTTGACCGTGACGCCCGCTTTCTTGAGATGGTCGGCCATCTCGCGCAGCGCATGCTGGGCCTGCGCCACCGCCATGCCGTAGCCCGGCACGATGATGACCGAGCCGGCATTCTTCATGATGAAAGCCGCGTCCTCGGCCGAGCCCTGCTTCACGGGCTTGGCCTCGCCACCGCCCGCCGCGGCTGCGGTCTCGCCGCCGAAGCCGCCCAGAATGACGCTGATGAAGGAACGGTTCATGCCCTTGCACATGATGTAGGACAGGATCGCGCCCGACGAGCCGACCAAGGCGCCGGTGATGATGAGCGCGGTATTGGCGAGCGTGAAGCCGATGCCGGCCGCGGCCCAGCCGGAATAGGAGTTCAGCATCGAGATGACGACCGGCATATCGGCGCCGCCGATCGGCACGATGAGCAAGAGGCCGAGCACCAGGCTGATGACGACGATGAGCCAGAAGGCAATGGCGCTCTGGCTGGCGAAGAAGCTGTAGATGCAGACGATGAGCGCCAGGGCGAGCGCGATATTGATGAGATGCCGGGCCGGCAGGATGATCGGCTTGCCGCTCATCCGCCCGTCGAGCTTGAGGAAGGCGATGATCGAGCCGGTGAAGGTGAGCGCGCCGATGGCGGCGCCGAGCGCCATCTCCACACGGCTCTGGGCATGGATCTCGCCATTGGTGGCGATGCCGAAAGCCTCCGGCGAATAATAGGCGGCGGCGGCGACGAAGACGGCGGCGAGGCCGACCAGCGAATGGAAGGCGGCGACGAGCTGCGGCATCGCCGTCATGGCGATGCGTTTGGCGGTGACGGCGCCGATGGCGCCGCCAATGGCGATGCCGCCGATGATGAGCGCCCAGGCGAGCCCGCTGGCGGGTGCGGCAAGGAGCAGCGTCGTCACGATGGCGAGCCCCATGCCGATCATGCCGTACATGTTGCCCTGGCGCGATGACTCGGGGCTCGACAGGCCGCGCAGCGCCATGATGAACAAGGCACCGGAAACCAGATAGAGGAAGGCGGCGAGAGAAGCGCTCATGACTATTCCTTGACCAGCTCCATGGTGGCGTCCGGGAACACCACCGTTTCATATTCGGGATAAGCTTCGCGTAGCGCCGCGACCTGTTGCGCATCGCTGCCGCGGACCATGTACCAGAGGTCGCCGTCCAGCATGGCGAGCGTCGCCGTGCGCATGAGGGTCTTGCCCTCACCACCGGTCGTCATCACCGTTTCGGTCGGAATGAGCAGATAAGGCGTTCCGTCCGCCACATGCCCATGCTCGGCCTTGGCCATGTCCATCGTGAAGGAATGCACCGGCAGTGCTTCCAATGTCTGGCCGATGAGGTCGCCCAGAGCTTTGCGGATGTCGTCTTCGCTCGCTTTGTCGTGCTCGGCCATCTGCTTGATGATGCGCGGCGGGATGGCCTTGACGAGGATGGGCACATCCTTGCCTTCCATCGCCTTGTCATACATCTCGACGGCCGAATTGAGCATGGTGCTCTCGGCGTCAGTGAGGTCGCGCGCCGAAGCGGTGCCGGCGAGGCACAGGACAGCCACAGCCGTCGCGAGCAGTCGAGCCCGGCCATGATGGCGCAGAAATGCAGCGAGTGACGTGCCCATGGCTATTCCTTCAAGATCTCCGTCTTGTCGCCGGGAAATTCGATCCCTTTATATTCGGGATACACTTCGACCAGCATGTTGACCTGCTTCGGATCGCTGATCCGCAGCAGGTACCATTTCTCCGTATCCATCATCGCCAGCGTGTGCGAGCGCACCGCGATCTTGTCGCCCTGCTCGACCTTGACGACCGTTTCGGTCGGCACGAGCACATAGGGCGTTCCATCCGCGAGCTCTTTCTCATCACCCTTGGCGAGGTCCATCGCATAGGAATCGATGGTGACCTTGGCCATCGTCTCGGCCATGAGGGCGGCGATGGATTTGAGCATCTGCTCCTTGGTGACACCGCTGCGCGTCAGCATATTGTCCATGATGCGCGGCGGGATCGTCGTCTCGACCATCGCCTGCCAGTCCTGCGTGTTCATCAGGCCGTTGAAGCGCTCCACCGTCTGCGCCAAGGCGGCGCGCTCGGCGGAAGTCAGATCCCTGGCTGAAACGGCGGCGAGCGGCAACAGCCCCATGACCACCGTCATGAGGCAGAGGCGCGACCATTTCGCCAGAAGGCCCATCAATGTCCCTTCGCGGGCGTCTTGGAAGCGCCGGGGTCCTTCTTCTTGTACATCGCCAGCATGCGCTGGGTGACGAGGAAGCCGCCGAAGATGTTGACCGAGGCGAGGATGAGCGCCAGGAAGCCGAAGATCATCGCCAGCGTCGAACCCGACGCGATGGCGCCGGCGCCGACCGCGAGAAGTGCTCCGACCACGATGACCGAGGAGATCGCGTTGGTGACCGACATCAAGGGCGTGTGCAGCGCCGGCGTGACGTTCCACACCACATAGTAGCCGACGAACACCGCCAGCACAAAAATCGCGAAAAGCGAGACGAAGGGATCGATCGCATGTTCCATCGCGGGGAGCCCCTTTAGGATTTGAACATCTTGTGCACCAGCTCGCCGTCCTTGGCGACAAGCGTGCCGGTGATGATCTCGTCCGCCCAGTCGATCTTGAGCGCCCCGTCCTTGATCAGGGGATCGAGGAAGTTCTGCAGATTCCTGGCATAGAGCGGCGAGGCATTGCCGGCCAGCCGGCCGGCGAGATTGAGATTGCCCATGATCGTGACGCCCTTGTGCATGACGATCTCGCCCGGCTTCGACAGCGGGCAGTTGCCGCCACGCTCGACCGCGAGATCGACGATCACCGAGCCGGGCTTCATCGTCTCGACCATTTCCTGAGTCACCAGCACCGGCGCCGGCCGGCCTGGAATAAGGGCGGTGGTGATGACGATATCCTGGATCTTGATATGCTCGGCGACGAGGGCCGCCTGCTTGGCCTTGTCCTCGGCCGAGAGCTCGCGCGCATAACCGCCGGCGGTCGCCGCATCGGCGACGTCGGCGAAGACGAATTTGGCGCCGAGGCTCTTCACCTGCTCTTCGGTCGCCTTGCGCACGTCGGTCGCCGACACGATGGCGCCCAGGCGCCGCGCCGTGGCGATGGCCTGAAGACCGGCGACGCCGACGCCCATGATGAAGACCTTCGCCGGCGGAACCGTGCCCGCCGCCGTCATCATCATCGGGAAGGCGCGGCCGAATTGCGCCGCGGCGTCGATCACCGCCTTGTAGCCGGCGAGGTTGGCCTGCGACGACAGCACGTCCATCGACTGGGCGCGCGTGATGCGCGGCATCAGCTCCATGGCGAACAGGGTCAGGCCCTGCTTGGCGAGCGTCTCGAGCCCTGGCCGGTCGCCATAGGGGTCGAGAATGGCCGCCACCAGGGCGCCCTTCTTGAGCGATCCCGTGGTCCGCGCCTCGGGACGGCGGACGCTGAGCAGAATGTCGGCGTCCTGGAGCGCCGCCTCGCCATTGCCGATCTTGGCGCCGGCACCAGCGAAAGCGTCATCCGAAATGAACGCGCCCTTGCCCGCCCCGGCCTCGACGGCGACGTCGAAACCCTTCTTAATGAAGGCCTTGATGGTGTCGGGCGTCGCCGCAACGCGGCTCTCGCCCGGGAATGTTTCGGCTGAGACCGCGATCTTCATATGTCGGAGGTCCTAGCCGACGTTGACGGCGGTGATCAGTCCGAAGAGCACGAGGGCGCCGGCCGACAGCAGCCAGCGCTCCGAGCCCGAGCGCGCATCGATGAGAACCGCGATGCAACCGATGATCAGGCCGGCGAAACCGATGAATACATTCAAGGACTTGCCGAAGGCGAAGCAGCTGAGCGCGACGAGCACGAAGCCGCAGATGATGCCGAGCGCCACCGAGCCCCGGATAAAGGCGCTATAGGTCCTGCGATGCGCATCCATATCCAGATGGTGGTCGACTGATTGCTCCGCCATGTCGAAAATCCCCTCAAAACCTTGGAATCTGAGGAGACTTACCTAGCCTAGAGCCTTACCCGCCGCAAGAACTGAGGCCCGGCGCGGCGATGAGTCCCAGACCCGCCTTCAAAATCCCGCAAAGGAAGGGCAATATCCTCGCCGTTCCCCTGCCCCGGACGGCACATGCGACGGCGATTGGTTGTCCTCTGGCTCATGTTTCTCCTGGGACTTCCGGGACTGGCGGGACTGTGCGTGGCGCAGGATTCTACACCGCTCGATATCCCTCTCCTCACGCGGCAGGCTGAGGCCGGCTACCGGGGCGCAATGCTCGCGCTTGGCGAGGCCTATCTGGACGGCAACGGCGTCAAGCGCGATCTCGATAAAGCCGTTGGCTGGTTCACTCCTCTTGCCCGCACGAATGACGCCGACGCCCTTTATCTGCTGAGCTTCGCGCTCAGGGAAAGGGGCAGGCCTGGCGATCTCGACGAGGCCTTGCGCAATGCGGTCACAGCTTTGAGCCTGACAAAGAAACGCAAGGGGCAGGAATTCCTCGAAGCCAATATCCAGTCTCAGCTCGGCTTCATCTACGAAAAGCTCGGCCGCTTCGACGAGACCGTCGTCGCCTATGAAGCGGCCCGCCGCATCTTCGAGGAAAGGCTGGGCCAGAGCCATCCGCAGGTCGCAGGCGCTTATATGAACCTGGCCAACGGCCTCGCCGGCGCCGGACGCCAGGAAGAGTCCCTCGCCGCCACGGAGACCGCAATACGGGTGATCTCCCGGCTTCCCGGCACTGACCAAGAGCCCCTGGGCAGTCTCTATCTGAACAAGGCGGTCAGTCTCATCAGCCTCGCACGCTACGGCGAGGCGCTTGCGGCTGTCGATCAAGCCGAGGTTGTCTACCAGCAGCTCGGCGCTCAAGCCGTCCGGATCGCCGATGTCCTCAGGAACCGCAGCCGCGTCCTGAATCTGGTTGGCCGCAATCAGGAAGCGATCGAGGCGGCGCAAGGCGCGCTGACCCTCTACGGTCAGATACCCTCACCCGATCAAAGCACGCTCGCCGCCACCCACGGCATTCTCGGCCTCGCCTATCGGGACCTTCGCCGCTACGACGACGCTCGCGCGCAATTTCGCGCCGCCGCAACGATAATCGAGAACAACCCCCGCGCCAGTCGCATTGATATGATGCATCCGCTCATCAATCTCGGCAATGTGGATGACGAGCTCAGGGAATTCGAGAGCGCCCTGACGAACTATCAACAAGCCTTAAGCATCATCCTCGATACCTACGGCCCCGATCATGCCGAGACGGCCGGCATGCTGAGCCGGATCGGCAATACGTCCTTGAAGCTCAAACGCTACGACGCGGCTCTCGAATACGGCCTTCAGGCATTGCTCATTCAAACCAGCGCCACGGATGCTGATGTCGACAATGAGCGCTACACCTATCGCATGCTGGCGCGCACTCTTTCGGCCACCGGCAACAGGACGACGGCCATCTTCTTCGCCAAGCAGGCGGTCAATACGCACCAGGAGGTGCGCGCCCGCAACAGCAACCTGTCGGATGAAACAAGAGCGGCGCTCGGGCAGAGCTTTCAGCCCTCCTATCGCCTACTGTCGGACTTGCTTCTCGCCGATGGACAATTCTCGGAAGCGCAGTTCGTCGCCGGCTTGCTGAAGCAGCAGGAATTCTACGAGTTCACGCGCGGCGGCGCCGGCCGCTCTTCGGCAAGCCGGGATATTGAACCGGGCAGCATTCGTCTCGACGAAGTCGAACAGAGCTTCTGGACGGACATGCGGGCATCGATGGAACCTGTCCTCCAGATCGCTTCGGAAATGCGCGCGCTCAAGGCTACGCGGGAGGAGACAGGAACCGCCTTGCTTGAAGACAAGCTGAAGATGCAGGAGCTCGCCGCCAAGCGTGATCAGGCCATGCAGGTCTTTGTTGCATCCGCCCGCAACCTCATCGACCGCACCGAAACGGCGAAGAAGACGGCAGTCCAGTTTGGGCAACGCTATGCGGACAAGATTGAGTCGGATCTGCGCTCCATGAGCCCCAATACGGTCCTCCTGCAGATCATGAGCCAGGATAACAATTTGCATGTCTTCATCAGAGCCGCCGGACGCCAGATGATCTATCGCATGCTGCCCGTGGGCCGCACGGAGCTTGCCAACAAGGTGTCGGCAGCGCTCGCCGCCGTGCGGGATCACGACGAGGACGCCCTTGCCCAACTGGCGGCCCTCTATGATGACATCATCAGGCCGGTGCGTTCCGATCTCGATGCCGCAGTCGATCTGAAGAGCACCGACGCGCCGGTTCTTCTCCTCGATCTGTCCGGCTTCCTGCGTTACGTGCCCTTCGCCGCGCTTTATGACGGCCGGCGCTATCTTGTCGAGGATTTCGCACCGGCACTCTACAATCCGGCCAGCCCGACAAGTTTCACGCCCATGCGCCGTGATCGGATCAAAGGTGCGGGCTTCGGCGTCACGCGACCATTCCCCGGCTTCGCGGCCTTGCCGGGCACGGCGCGCGAGCTGGAAACAGTTTTCAAGATCATCGCGGGCAAGCCCAGACTAGACGACGATTTCACCCAAAAAAGCCTCGCCAAGGCGCTCTCGAGCAAACCTCAGATCCTCCATATTGCGAGTCATTTCCGCTTTCGGCCCGGCAACGAAGCCAACTCCTATCTGCTCCTCGGCAATGGCGACGGTCTTTCCCTGGATCAGTTGCGCTCACAGAAGCAGTATAATTTCCGGGGCATCGATCTGATCACGCTTTCGGCCTGCGAGACGGCTCTCGGCGGCGGCGCCGAGGGGGAGGAAATCGAAAGCTTCGGCGTGCTCGCGCAAAACAAGGGCGCCTCAGCCGTGATGTCGACGCTCTGGCAGATTGCCGACGAGTCGACGGCAAAGCTCATGGCGGACTTCTATGAAGGTCTTATCAACCAGAACCTCGATAAGGCCCGGGCCCTGAGACAGGCCCAGCTCGATCTGATCCAAGGCGCCAAGCCGGAACCGCAAGTCGCCCAGGCCAGCCGTGCAATGACCGCGCTCGAAGACACGGAGGAAACCGTCAGCGAGGTCCCCACCGCTCATCCTTATTACTGGGCCGCCTTCATCCTCATGGGGAACTGGATGTAAGTCCAGCCGACGCGAGCGCCGCCGCCTGCCGGGCCGCGACGTTTTCGACGCTGAAGCCTTCCAGCGCCTCGTTGAACAGCCGGTAGAAATTGAGCTCGGCCTTCAAATGGATAAACACTCCGCCGAGGCCGATCGCGGCGCGGTCCATGAATACGAATTCGCGCGGCACCTTGACCGGCCCCTTCTCCTTCAGCGCCCGATGCACGGTGAACGCCTGGCGGCGGCCATATTCGGCGGGCGACACGCCGTCGGCGATGGCGCGCACCCGGTCCTCCATCAAAGGGCCGTAGATGAAGCGCGCCCAGATATTGAGAATGTCGATCAGCTCGTTGCTGAGATTCTGGAAACCCCAGGTCTCATAAGCATGGACGATGCGGGCCCGGTCATCGGTGCGAAGGCCATGATAAAGATCGACGACCCCTTGGACGAAGCGCGGCGGGAAGATGCGGATGCAGCCATAATCGAGAAGATTCAAGCCCTTGGGCCGGCCCGTCTCGTCGAGGGAGGCGGAGTAATTGCCGAGATGCGGATCGCCATGGATCACGCCGTGGCCGCAGAACGGCATCCACCACGCCTCGAAAAGATGCCGGGCAAGCAGATTGCGCGTGTCGAGATCATGCTCCCTGAACTCGAGCAGCTTTCGCCCCTCCAGCCAGTTCATGGTGATGAGCCGGCGCGTCGACAATTGCGGCTCGACTTCGGGCACATGGATGGTGGGATGACCTTTGAGGATTTCCGTGTAGAGGCGGATGTGCTTCGCCTCGCGCACATAGTCGAGCTCCTCGCGCAGGCGTGCCGCGATCTCCTCGCCGATCTCGCTGGTGTCGATCACCGGCGACATCCGCCGATGCAGGGCGAAGATGATGTTCAGCTGCTTGAGATCGGCCTCTACGGCCGAGTCCATGTCGGGATATTGCAGCTTGCAGGCGAGCAGCCGGCCGTCATGCGACGAGGCGCGGTGCACCTGGCCGAGGGAGGCCGCATGCGCCGCCTCATGCGAGAATTCGGCAAAGGACTTCCGCCAGTCCGGACCGAGCTCCGCCGCCATGCGCCGCTTGACGAAGGCCCAGCCCATCGCCGGCGCCTGCGACTGGAGCTGCGCCAGCTCGGCGGCGTAAGCCTCAGGCAGTGCATCAGGAATGGTGGCGAGCAATTGCGCCACCTTCATCAGCGGGCCTTTGAGATTACCGAGCGCTTCGGCGAGAAGCTGGCCCTCGGCCGAAGAGCCCCGCTCGCCACCGAAGAGCCGACCGGCGGCGATGCGCGCCACGGCGCCGCCCACCCCCGTTCCGACATTGGCGTAGCGGAGCAGTCGACCAGTCAGGCTGTTCTCGTCGTCTGCCACCTAATGCCTCACGCAGCTTCCATCGCCTCGAGCTCGTCGATGAAGCCCTCGATGACCTTGAGCCCCTTCTGCCAGAAGGCCGGATCGCTCGCATCGAGGCCGAAGGGCTTCAGCAATTCCGTGTGATGCTGGGTGCCGCCGGCTTTGAGCATGGTGAAATACTTGTCCTGGAAGCCCTCCGCGCTTTCCTGGTAGCGCGCATAGAGCGAGTTCACCAGGCAGTCGCCGAAGGCATAGGCATAGACATAGAAGGGCGAATGGATGAAGTGCGAGACATAGACCCAGAAGGTCTCATAGCCTTCCGAGAAGGCGATACCGGAGCCTAAGCTCTCGCCTTGCACCTCGAGCCACAGCGCATTGATCTGGTCGGCGGTGAGCTCGCCTTCCTTGCGCGCCGTGTGGATCTTGCGCTCGAATGTATAGAAGGCGATCTGGCGCACGACCGTATTGAGCATGTCCTCGACCTTGCCGGCGAGCATGGCCTTGCGCTTCTTGGGGTCGGTCGCCTGCTTGAGCAGCGCCTGGAAGGTCAGCATCTCGCCGAAGACGGATGCCGTCTCGGCGAGCGTCAGCGGCGTCTGCGCCATGAGCGCGCCCTGATCGGCGGCGAGCACCTGATGCACGCCATGGCCCAGCTCATGGGCGAGCGTCATCACGTCACGCGTCTTGCCCATGTAATTGAGAAGCACGTAAGGATGCGCCGAAGGCACCGTCGGATGCGCGAAGGCGCCTGACGTCTTGCCGGGTCTGACCGGCGCGTCGATCCACCTCTTATCGAAGAAGCGACCGGCGATCTCCGCCATTTCCGGCGCGAAGCCCTTATAGGCGTCGAGCACGGTCGCCTTGGCGTCCTCCCAGGCGACCTCGCGCGTGTCCTCATGCGGCAAGGGCGCGTTGCGGTCCCAGTGATCGAGCTTCGCCTTGCCGAGCCATTTGGCCTTCATCTGGTAGTAGCGATGCGACAGGCGCGGATAGGCGGTGCGCACCGCCTCGACGAGAGCGGCGACGACTTCCGGCTCGACCCGGTTCGACAGATGCCGCGCGTCGGCGATATCCTTGAAGCCGCGCCAGCGGTCGGAAATTTCCTTGTCCTTGGCGAGCGTGTTGGTGATGTGGGTGAACAGCCGGAGATTCTTCTTGAAGGTCTGCGCCAGCGCTTCGGCGCCCGCTTTGCGCTTCGTCTCGTCGGGATGCATCATCAGCGTCAGTGTCGGCTCGAGCGACAGCTCCTCGCCATCGACGGTGAAACGCATCTCGGCGAGGCTTTCATCGAAGAGCCGGTTCCAGGCCGAATAACCCGTCTGCGACTTCTCGAGGAAGAGCTCCTCGATCTTGTCGTCGAGCTGATAGGGCTTCTCCATGCGCAGATTGTCGATCCACGGCCGGTAATGCGCCAGCGCCGGAACTTTGAGCTTCTCCGCCAGATCGTCATCGGCGATCTTGTTGAGCTCGAGCTCGAAGAACAGCAGCACGGTCGAGATATTGGTCAGCTTGGCGCTCGCATCACCATAGAATTTCGCGCGCGCCGGATCGGTCGTGTCGCCGACATAATAGAGCTGCGCATAGGAGCCGGCGCGGCCGAGAAGATCGCTCAAGGCCTCGTAGGCTTTGATGGCCTTGGCGAGATCGCCGCCGGCGAGCCCTGAGAGCTTGCCTTTGTAGGTCTCGGCGAAGGCCTTCGCGTCCTCCTCGCCGCGCCGCATGTCGGCAGCGAAAGCGGGATCTTCGGGTGACGCGTAGAGATCGGCGAGATTCCATTCGGGCAACGGGCCCAGTTTCTTGGCGGTGGCGGCAGTGTCCATGATCCATCCGTTCGATTGTTTTGCTGTTCATATGGCCCATGCATGTGACCTCGGCAATAAGGCCGCGTGCCTCGCCTGACGCAAGGCCACTTTCCGAGGACACTGGACAGCGCGCGCAACTGTCCCCATTCTCGCCATGTCCTTAATGTGCCCTTTACCCTTCTTTGCCACAGTCGACCCTGAGACGGGGGAAGGCCGGGATGCTGCTGGGCGGTGCGCATCCCAAGACGGCTTTTGCCCCGAATGGCCATTTTATCTGAGTGGTGTCGGTCAAGCATGACAGCGCGCGTTCTTATAGTTGAAGACGATCCGGCCCAGCGGCGCATTCTGGAAGAGATGATGAAACGCTTCGGCTTCGAAGCGGTGAGCGCCGACAGCGGCGCCAAGGGGCTCGACATATTGGCCGGCACGACCGGCGGCCAGATCGAGCTCGTCATCTTAGACCTCATGATGCCGGGCATGGACGGTCTCGAGTTCCTCGAGCGCATGAACAGCGTGCGCGGCCACATTCCGGTGATCGTGCAGACAGCGCAAGGCTCGATCGAGACGGTGATCAAGGCGATGCGTGCCGGCGCCGATGATTTCGTGGTCAAGCCGATTTCGCCCGAACGCCTGCGCGTTTCGGTGCAGAATCTGCTCAAGGTCAACGCGCTGACCGAGGAGGTCAAACGCCTCAACAAGAAGGTCGGCGGCGCCTTGACCTTCGACGACCTCATCGCCTCATCCGCCGGGATGGCGGGCGTCATCCGGCTCGGCCGGCGCGGCGCCCAGTCCAACATCCCGATCCTGATCGAAGGCCAGTCGGGTGTGGGCAAGGAGATCATCGCCCGCGCCATTCATGGCGAGAGCGAGCGGCGCGGCCGCAACTTCGTCGCCGTCAATTGTGGCGCCATACCGGAAAACCTGGTCGAAAGCATCCTGTTCGGCCATGAGAAGGGCTCCTTCACCGGAGCCACCGCCAAGCATATCGGCAAGTTCCAGGAAGCCGATGGCGGCACGCTGTTCCTCGACGAAGTGGCTGAGCTGCCGCTCGACATGCAGGTGAAGCTCCTGCGCGCCATTCAGGAAGGCGAGATCGATCCGGTCGGATCGCGCAAGCCCACGAAGGTCAACATAAGGCTGATCTCGGCCACCAACCGCAACATGATCGAGATGGTCAAGGCCGGCGAGTTCCGCGAGGATCTCTATTACCGTCTGAACGTCTTCCCGGTCATGGTGCCGCCGCTCAAGGACCGCAAGGACGACATCCCCGCCCTCGTCAACCACTTCATCACCCGCTTCGCCGCCGAGGAAGGCCGCAAGGTTCACGGCATCGAGCCCAAGGCGCTGGCGATGCTGCAGCTCTATAGCTGGCCGGGCAATGTCCGCCAGCTCGAGAACACCGTGTTCCGCGCCATCGTCCTGTGCGAAGGCGACACTCTCGAAATCCAGGATTTCCCCCAGATCGCCTCGCTGGTCGAAGGTTATGAGGTGAAGATCCCCGAGCTGCCGGCAATCCCGGCGCCGGCGCCCGTCGGGGCCGGCCCGTCACGCTCGACCGGCTCGGTCATTTCGGATGGCATGGCGATCGGTATCCCGGCGGTTACCGATGGCGGCCATATCCGCAAGCTGGAGGAGATCGAGGCCGACATGATTCGCCTGGCGCTCCACCGCTATCGCGGCCAAATGTCGGAAGTTGCACGGAAATTGGGCATCGGGCGGTCGACACTCTACCGCAAGATGCGTGACCTCGGCCTCGACGACGACGAAAACGGCCGTTCGACCGCCTGATGGTCCGGGGTTGCGGCAAAAACGTGACAGTCCTGGTTTAATGCAACCAAGGGAAGCTCTGACCGTTGAAATGCCATGAAGCCCCGGTTAGCTAAGGCAGCAACTCTTGGGAGTATACCGATAATGCGGCTGCGGCGGGGATTGGCGGGCACCTCTGCGCTTGTTTTGGCTTGGTGTTTTGCGGCACCGGAGGCCTTTGCTGAACGCGACACTCATTCGCCCAGCCGGGTCCAGAAGTCGGGCTCCATTTTCGACTATTTCAAGCGCAAGCGCGAGGATCGCCGCAACGAGCTGCGCCGCAACCGCGAACCCGGCCCGCGCATCCAGAATGCGCCCCTGATCGAGGCCGACAAGCCTGAGCCGCCGCTGGTCTACCAGCCCGAAAAGCTTGAGGCTCTGCGCGCCGACAGCTTTACCGAAACTGAGCCGACCGAGCCTCTGGCCCAGGCCGTTTACCGTGAATTGCAGAGCCGAGAGGCCACCGCGCGCGTCACCCGCGACGAAAAGTCGGCAATCATCGAGCTCTACCGGACCAATGGATTCAAGCCGCTGTGGACGACGGCCGATGGCCTCGACCAGCGCGGCCAGGACGTCCTGAACCTCCTGGCGATGAGCGCCGATGAGGCGATGGAGCCCTCCGACTATCTGCCCCCGGCGCTCGGCGCCTTCAGCGACAGCCCTGCCTCGTTCAAAGGCGACATGGTCCATCTGGCGAGGCTCGATCTCGGCCTCACCGCGATGGCGCTGAAATATGCCCGCCATGCCTCGGGTGGCCGGATCATTCCCAACCGCCTGACGAAATACAACGACATCACGCCGGATCCCGTGGCGCCGGCCACTGCCGTCAAGGTCCTGGCCTGGAGCCCGTTCCCGGTTGAATATCTGAAAGGCCTGCAGCCCAAACATCCGGCCTATGCCCTGTTCAAGACCGAGCTCGCCCAGAAGCGGGCCCAGCTTCATGCGGCGGAGAGCGAGACCATTCCGCTCGGGCGCCGGGTGAAGCCCGGCGAAAAGGACCCGCGTATCGTTCTGGCACGCCACCATCTCGAGCGCCTCGGCTATCTGAAAGTCGCCGGCACCGAGCCGGACATCGTTCCCGCCGCCACCGGCGGCAGCGCGGCGGACGCCAAAGAGGTTCTCGACGCCGACGTCTCGGCGGCGCTCAAGGTGTTTCAGACCGAAGCCCAGATCAAAGTCACCGGCGCCCTCGATCAGGCGACGGTCAACGCCCTCAACGGGCGCAGCGAAGCGCGCATGGTCGCCAAGCTCGGCTACAACATGGAGCGCCTGCGCTGGCTGCCGAAATCGCTCGGCAGCAAATATATCTTCGTGAACCAGGCCGCTTATCAGCTCGAGGTCGTCGACAATGGCCGCGAGGTGTGGCGCACCAAGGTCATCATCGGCAAACCCAACACCCAGACGGTGGCCTTCCATGACCGCATGGAAACGGTGGTGTTCAATCCGTCCTGGGGCGTGCCGCCTTCGATCATCAAGAACGAGATGCTGCCGATTCTGCGGCGTGATCCGTCCTATCTGGACCGGCTGGGCTATCGGGTGGTCACCAGGAACGGCCAGATCGTGCGCTCGAGCTCGGTCAACTGGTCGGCCTACAACAAGGGCGTGCCCTATTCGATCCAGCAGCCGCCGAGCGACGACAATGCGCTGGGCGAGGTGAAATTCCTGTTCCCCAACTCACACAGCATCTACTTCCATGATACGCCGGCGCGCTCGCTGTTCGAGCGTTCCGCCCGTGCCTTCAGCCATGGCTGCGTGCGCGTGGAAAATCCGCGTATCTTCGCCGAAACACTGCTCAAGCTCGATGCCGACGAAGTCGCCAAGCGCATCGACAGCGGCGTCAGCCAGAGCGCCAAGGTGCGCGATGAGTTCAAGGTTCATCTGACCTATTTCACCGCCTGGCCCGACCAGAGCGGCAGAATCGTCTATTATGACGACGTCTATGGCCGCGATCAGCGCATGGAGACCGCTTTCTCCGCCACGGCTGTGGCGGTAAGGTGACCTTGCGGATTGCCCCAGAGTCATCCTGCCTTTATTGCTTAAGCCCCTGTTAATGATAGTGATTTAGGTTACCTATCGACAGACGGATTGCCTAAGAGTAGCCGTATTCTTGTCGCAAGCATGGAACTGGTGTAATCCGTTTCTGGGACGGGTGACCATTGTTTTCGGGACACTAACTAGGGGAACCGGGGTTCAGCCGGTCTAAAAGTGAGTATGGGTTTCCTGGCCGCTGAAAACGGACACCGTGGATCATTGACCTCGCGCGCGAAACGGATCGCTTTCTCGACATTTTTGGCCGGCACCCTTGCCGCCGGACTGTGGTTCGGATTCAGCAATGGCGAGGCGACCGCCGGTGGCGAGACCCGCACCCTCTCCCTCTACCAGACCCACACCAAGGAAAGCCTGACCGTCACCTACAAAGTGAATGGGCGCTACATTCCTTCGGCCATGGAAAAGCTCAATTATATCCTGCGCGACTGGCGCCGGAATGAAGTCATCCGCATCGATCCCAAGACCATCGACCTGGTCTGGGAGCTGCACGCCGATCTGGGCTCCACGAGGCCCGTCCATATCGTTTCCGGCTTCCGCTCGCCGAAGACCAATGCCTTCCTGAAGCGCATCGGCCGTAACGTGGCGAAGAAGAGCCAGCACATGGTCGGCAAGGCCATCGACATCTATTTCCCCGACGTTCCGACCCAAAAGGTCCGCAACAGCGCCCTCGTCCGCCAAGTGGGCGGCGTCGGCTATTATCCGACCTCCGGCCAGTACGGCTTCGTTCACGTCGATTCGGGCAAGGTCCGCATGTGGCCGCGCGTGTCGCCGAGCCAGCTGGCCAAGATTTTCCGCGACTACCGCAAGACCGTCGGCGCCCGCCGCAACGCCCAGGACCAGATCATGGTCGCGACCTCCGAGTCGCAGCCTGATCACGGCGCCATGAAGGCGAAGCTGGCTTCCATCGCCAACAGCTATAGCGGCGATGACGACGAGGATGGCGGCGCTGCCGATGCCACCACCACCACTGCTGCCGTGGTGGAGACGGAAGCCAAAGCACCCGCCGCCCCGACACCGCGCGCCAAGCCGGTGGTTCAGCGCCCGGTCGAGGTGGTCGAGGCCTATCCGGTGCCGCTGCCGCGGCCGAAGCCCATCGAAGTCCTGATGATGGCCGCCGCCAACATGCAGATCGAGCCGGCCTCCGCCCCGCCGAAGGGCGTCGAGACCAACTTCAAGTCGCGCATCTATAACGACAATCTGGGCCCCGTGGCCGGTGCCGAGTCGATGGTCGAGGAGCCCGACGTCACCCAGACCGCCAATGTCTCCG
Organism: Taklimakanibacter albus; assembly: GCF_016595235.1. GTDB lineage: Bacteria > Pseudomonadota > Alphaproteobacteria > Rhizobiales > Aestuariivirgaceae > Taklimakanibacter > Taklimakanibacter albus. The sequence goes on from NZ_JAENHL010000007.1 coordinate 888,310, forward strand.
CCAAGGGTAGCTTCGCCGACTCTTTGCGTGACGGCACGGCGGAAGATGTCCCGTTGATCCGCCCGCTCGCCGCTTCCGCCGGCAATGACGACCTCTTCTGGTGGCCCAAGCAGCTGACCTTCAGCCCCGACCAGGCCGTCCGCCGCGATGGCATGCCGCAAGAAGTCGTGCCGGATGACAGCGAAACCATCGCCGAGATGGCAGCACCGCAGCTCTCGTCGTCCTCGACCTTGATGATGGCGCAGGCCAATGCCGCGACGCCCGCCGTCATGCCGTCGCTGCAGACGGTAACGAGCGGCAAGGGCGACATGCTCGAGGTCAACCGTTCCGCCAAGGGCAGCATGCTCATGAACGAGCCGGTCGTGATGCAGAAGAAGCGTCAGACCCTCGGCCAGTTCATCGAAGACGTCACCGACGGCAACTGACCGGCCGGGCGTTTCCGTCCAAATTCGGATTTGAGAGAAAACCGGAGAGCAGACACGTACCTGCTGTCGAGAGAGGCTTGAGCATGCATCGCCCACTCTCCGGTCACCTTCCCTGGGCTGGGACCAGGGTAAGCTTCAAAAGCAGCGTGGTGACGCGGACATAAGCGCGCCAAAGCGTGCCGGTCAATCGACCAGGCCGCTATCGGCCGCGCATTGCGATGCGGTCGTGTTCTTCATGCAACAGGGTCGGGAATTGGGCCTCCAGCACTTCGCGGCGACCGCAGAATGACTTCACATCGCGCCGAGGTTTGAGAAAATCTTCAGGACATGCGGTCAGCTCTGATCGACCGATTCGATCACGCCTTCCTTCAGAAGCAGGTCCTCGGCCCGGGCAAGATAGCGTCCCTGGATGGCCAGGGCTGCGTTGTCATCCTTGCCGGCGGCCACGGGCCAGGGCTGGCCGGGATGATCGCGCCCATGCAGCTCGCGCGCTCGTTCGAGGATCAGTTGCGCCCGTTTGTCCAAGCTCAGGCGACGCCCAGGATCTTCAGGGCCGGCAGCACGATCAGCAAGCCGATAGTCAAGCCGCCGCCCGCCATGCGCAGGAGCGTTTCGACGATCTGGGCTTTCTGGATAGGGGGTCGGCTCGCCGGCTGGTAATGCGTCATAGTCGTGCCCTCCACTGCGGCTGGGCGGGCTTATGCGATACCGGCCGTCACGTCGCGCCCGCTCCAGATGGGCGAACACAAAGCACGCCGGTTGGTTCCGGCCACAAAAAAATATTTTTTGGTTACGCCGCTTCTTCCGCCGGCAGCATGCCGAGCGCGTTCATATAGAGGTCAAGGATCGCTTCCTCCTCCTCGCGCTCGTGGCGGTCTTTCTTCCGCAAAGAGATAACCTTACGCAAGATCTTGGTGTCGAACCCGTTGCCCTTGGCCTCGGCATAGACTTCCTTGATGTCGGCCGCGATCGCCTTCTTGTCCTCTTCGAGCCTTTCGATGCGCTCGACGATGCTCTTGAGCTGGCCTTGGGCAAAACTGGTCTTGGCGTCCATAGAAGGTGTCCTGAGCTGATCTAGTGCTTGTGGGTTGACTTGAAGGCCGCGTCCTGGGCCGGGCTCGCCTCGCGCTGGTATTTGGCCTTCCAGTCGGCGTAGGGCATGCCATAGACACGCTCGCGCGCATCATCGCGCGACACCTCGAGGCCCTGCGCCTTGGCCGCCTCCTCATACCAGTTCGACAGGCAGTTCCGGCAGAATCCCGCCAGATTCATCAGATCGATATTCTGGACATCGCTGCGCCCGCGCAAATGCTCGACAAGCCGGCGGAACACCGCGGCTTCGAGCTCGGTCTGGGTCTTCGGATCGATCATCATGAGCCACCTTTCATATACGCTTCGAGGATGGGCGCCAGCCGCGATATCCACTCATCCACACCTGATTGCCGGGCGATCAGATCCTGGCGGATTTCGATGAGGCCATGCTGCAAATCCCGGCTGGTTCCATGGGTATATAGGGTGTCGCCCACGAGCGCGCCGGAATAGGGCTCATTGTCTCCGACACAGAGGTCGCCCGCGGCCCGGAACGCGGCCAGGAGATGCCCGGCGAAGCGCCGGTCGGTGTCCCACAGGACACCCACATGCCAGGGGCGCGCGATGCCCTTCCAGAAGGGCGTGAAGCTGTGCAGCGACACCAGCACCGGATCGACGCCCAGCGCCTTCGCCCGCTCGATCTCGGCCGTAATGGCGCCGTGATAGGGCCGGTGAAACCGGGCGATGCGCCTCTCCCGCTCGGCGTCGTCGACTAGGGCGTTGCCCGGCACGATGGCCCCGTCCGAGACCCGCATGATGAGGGTGGGATCGTCGGCGCCGCGATTGGGGTCGATGAGGAGGCGCGAATAGGTCGCCATCAGGGCCGGGCAATCGAGCGCCCGGGCGAGCCCCCGCGTCACCGCCTCGACCCCGATGTCATAGGCGATATGGCGCTCGAACTGCTCCGGCGGCAGCCCCAGGGCGCCATATTCGGGGGGAATCGTATTGCGGGCATGGTCGGCGAGAAGGATCAATCCCCGCTTCAAATTCCCGTCAATTCGGGCAAAACTATCATTAAGGCTTGTTTCAAACATTCGAGGTTTTATAGGGGGTCCCATTCGGCCAGTCATCATCTTGCCAAACTTGACGGCAGGACTGGTCGTGGCACAACTTGGCTCGCCCTAGGCCCGCCTGTTGACGCATGTTCTTTGACAGGGAATGTTATGATCGATTCGCTAGTATCACCGGGGTCCAGGGGACGGATGGCACAGTTTTCGGCAGTATTGGCTACGGCGGTCGTGGCGCTCGCCTTCATGGCGCAGAGCGCCAAGGCCGATCTCAAGCTTTGCAACAAGACCGAGAGCCGCGTCGGCGTGGCGCTCGGCTACAAGGACAAGGACGGCTGGGCGTCGGAGGGCTGGTGGAATATCGGCGCCAATGGCTGCGAGACCCTGCTCAAGGGCCCGCTCATCGCCCGCTACTACTATATTTTCGCCGTCGACTATGACAAAGGCGGCTCCTGGGGCGGCAAATCGATGATGTGCACCCGGGACAAGATCTTCACCATCCGCGGCATCGGCAACTGCACTGACCGCGGCTACAACAAGACCGGCTTCTTCGAGGTCGACACCAAAGAGGAAACCGATTGGACGATCTCTCTTTCCGGCGAGAAGACGAGCACCAACGGCGGCGCGCAACCACAGTGAGGCGCAATCGCAGCGTCAAGGTGATCGCCACTCTCGGGCCTGCCTCCTCCAGCCCGGAGATGATCGAGAAGCTGTTTCTCGCCGGCGCCGACGTTTTCCGCATCAATATGAGCCATACCTCGCACAAGCTGCTCGAGGAGCTCCATGGCGCTATCCGTCAGGTGGAGCAGAAGCTCAACCGGCCGATCGGCATTCTGGCCGATCTCCAGGGCCCGAAGCTACGCCTCGGCACCTTCCAGGGCGGCGAGGTGCGCATCACCGCCGGCCAGACCTTCACCTTCGACACCGACCCCGCGCCGGGCGACGCGACCCGCGTCCATCTGCGCCATCCCGAGATCTTCTCGGCGGTGAAGCCGGGCGACAACCTGCTCGTCAATGACGGACGCCTGCGCGTCGAGATCACCGATGTGAAACCGGACCGGATCAGCACACGGGTGATCTTCGGCGGCGTCATGTCGGACAAGAAGGGCCTGAACCTGCCCGACACGATCCTGCCGATCCCGGCGCTGACCGAAAAGGACCGCGCCGATCTCGATTTCGCCGCCAATATCGGCGTCGACTGGATCGCGCTCTCCTTCGTCCAACGTCCCGAAGACGTGGCCGAGGCGCGCAAGCTCATCGCCGGGCGCGCCGGCGTCATGGCCAAGATCGAGAAGCCTTCGGCCCTCAACGTGCTGCAGGAGATCCTCGAGATTTCCGACGGCATCATGGTGGCGCGTGGCGATCTCGGCGTCGAATTGCCGCTCGAGACGGTGCCGGCCCGCCAGAAGCAGATCACCCGCGCGGCGCGCCGCGCCGGCCGCCCCGTCGTGGTCGCGACCCAGATGCTCGAATCGATGATCGTCGAGCCGGTGCCGACCCGCGCCGAGGTCTCTGACGTCGCCACCGCCGTCTATGAAGGCGCCGACGCGATCATGCTCTCGGCCGAAAGCGCTACCGGCAAATGGCCGGACAAGGCTGTCGCCACCATGGACGCGATCGCCCGATCGGTCGAGAACGACGCCTTCTATCGCGGCATCATCACCGCGCAGAGAAGCGAGCCCGAGCCGACCAGCGCCGATGCCATATCGGCGGCGGCGCGCCAGGTCGCCGAGACGCTCAAGCTCTCCGCCATCGTCTGCTACACGGCCTCGGGCTCGACCGGCATCCGCATGTCGCGCGAGCGCCCCGACGTGCCGATCATCGCTCTGTCGCCGATCACCGCCACGAGCCGCCGCCTCGCCCTCGTCTGGGGCCTGCATTGCGTGCTCACCGACGACGCCCATGATCTCGACGACATGGTCTCGCGCGCCTGCGACATCGCGCAGGCCGAGGGCTTCGCCGCTCCCGGCGAACGCATCATCGTCACCGCCGGTGTTCCGCTCGGCACGCCGGGCGCCACCAACATGCTGCGCGTCGCTTATCTCAACCGAGACTAAAGCGCGATGACTTCAGGAAGCGTCGCCAGCGCGCTTTAGTCTATTTGTTTGCGCATGATCTTTCCGGAAAACCGCTTCGCACTTTTCCGGATCATGCTCTAGATCCGCTGCAATTCCCCTGTAATTTACAGCGGAATTTGCAGGGGATTATCAGCGGATCTGCAGGGATTTGCAGGGATCTCCGCAAAATTCGCGAAACAGCGGAACTCACCTCGGCAGTGATTCCACCCTTGCGCCCAATGATGCAAGAGTCATCCTCCGCAAGGCGATCACTCTTTCCGCTTGCATTCGCGGACGCAAACACGGGAATTTCCAGCGTCGGCAATAAATCAGGTCGACCCGATCTGAAGTGATCCCGCGCCAACGCCTGCATGCCGCGTTAGCCCCATCCCGACTCCGTCTCCCCCAACCTTGCACCAAGGAGCCTGTGACATGGCCACACTCTCGACCGATGACGTCATCGTGTTCAATGGTGGAACCAGCACCGATCTGCAGAACGCCATCAACCTGGCGATGAAGAACGGACGGGCGCTTTATCTGACGCCTGCGCCGACAAGCCCGACCGTGCCCGCGATCTACACCGTCGGCAATCTCGAAATCCGGCCGCAGACGGCGAACAACAACAAGAAAGCCTTGCGCCTCTTCGCCGCGCCCGGCACCGTGACCCTCAAGCTCGGCCAATCCGCCAGCCACATCCTCAAGATCGAGAGCGCCTCGGAAGTGGAGGTGAGCGGCATCGATTTCGACGCCTCCTATGATCCGGCCGCACCTTCCCCGATCACCGTGACATGGGGCGCCATCTATGCGCTGCTCTCCAATCGCGTCAGGATCGAGAAATGCCGGATCTTCGCGAGCTCGGATGCCGGCCTTCGGCTCGAAAAATGCGGCACCCAGGCCGCCTTCTCACCACCCGCCGTCTGGTGGCCTCATGGCCAACCAAACAGCGTGACGACAGGCTTCAAGGACAAGGGCGCCACCATCATCGACAACGAGATATTCGCCTGCTTCGGCAATGCGATCACCTCAGACCGCAGCACCGGCCTCCTCATCAAGAACAACGTGATCCGCGCGATCAAGGGCAATGGCGTATCGGTGATGCACTGGGACTTTACCAGCCGTCCGGGCCCCGGCGGCACATCTTTGTTCTACAGCCAGTTCTCCGGCGCCCGCATCGAGGACAATTTCATCACCGACATCGAGGTGGTCGATCCCTCCTCCACCGGCCAGGAAGGCAACGGCATCACCTGCTGGCTCGCCAACAATGTAACCGTGAGCAACAACACCATCCGCTTCTGCCGATTCTCGGCGGCGCGCTTCAACTCATGCTCGGGCGTCACGGTGACCGGCAATGATTGCTACGCTTTGGGCGAAACGGCCCTCTATTGCGAGGAGCCGGACGGCAGCTATGTTCCCGGCAGCCATCCGGTGCAGTCGATCTTCGCCAATAACGCGGTCAACCAGTGCCGCTTTGGCATCACCGTCACCAACTTCGTGTTCAACAATGCCGGCTGCCGCCTGTCAACGGTCGCCAACAATATCGTGCGCAATTGCCATGGCCCGGAAGGCCAGGGACAGGGGATCAGCGTCAGCGGCGACGCCTCGGTCACCGGCAATGTCGTCGAATGCTGCGATCTGGTCGGCATCAATCTCGGCGTCAACGGCAACACGCGCGACCTCCTCGTCACCGGCAATGTCGTGCGCAATTGTCTGTGGGGGATCGCCGCGGCGACCGATGGCGGCGAGGTGTTGATCAACAGCAATATCGTCGATGTCGCCAACCCGTCCACCAACGGTATCGTCCGCGTAGTCTATAGCGGAACCTATACATTCGGCCCGGCTTTACCGAACGCCTCTTATCCGCGGGTGAAGGTGAATGCGAATGATGTCCACAATCTCGGCACCCCGGTATCGCCGTCCGATGCCTGCGAGCCGGCGCCGGCCTTCTAGCGGGCCAGCCAACCGGAAGAGCCGGAAGAGATAGCATCAGACATCTGATGCCGGGCGCCGCGCATGATTGCGGCGCCCGACCGTCAGACGGCAGGTTATTTTTTAGGGCGCCGAGTCAGGCGTCGCCGATTTGCAGCGACTTTCTTACGGTAGGATTTCACCGTCGACTCCAGGGCGGCAAGGGGTGCTTTGCCGGACATCAGGGCGACACTCAGTGCGAAAGTCTCGACTGCGGCAGCGGTGGTTTTTTCGGTGACCATTCTCTCGGCCTCATTTCGCGCAAACGAGCCGCCAGCCTGAAGACACGACAAGCGACGCAGAATCATCAATTGGCTCTCCATTCCCAGTCTCATCATCTGAGTGGAGAGAGATAACCATCCATTCGGCATTGTTTTCTTTCTATATTGCGCCCTCGATATCCCGACGCAGGTCAATTAAAGGCGGCATTTATCTTGCCCATGCCCAGCCTCTAGAGCTTGTCCAATCGATCTAGAATCCAGGTCATTTCCTGAAGATGCTTTTGCTCTGCGTTCTCAGCGAGCTTCATGCGCCGATGGCTTTCCGACGCGTCCAGCCCGGCTTCCCGCAATTTATCCGCCTCGTGAGTGTGAATGACTATGTCCAGATAAGCCCGTTCCGCTCGGTCGCGCGCCTCGGTTAACCGCCGCATGAGCTCCTCCCGAACCATGCAACAATAACGCATCAAAGCACTTCCGGTTTCCGTGCGGCATTGGAATAGAGGGGGAATAGAGGGCTCATATTCGGGGGTTCGGATGCGATCGGGGAGGACCAATCAGCTGCCATGGTGGCTACCGTCCAGCTGAATCGCGCCTCCAACGCAGATGTTCCTGTTGGAACGTATTGTCACGCCGTTCGTTGGTGGCGAGGATCGCTCCGATTGTATGGCGATAAAGCGACAGAATTAGAGGTAGACACGGTGCAATTCGAAGACTCGACGCAATGGGCTGATAAAATCACCGATGACTGTTCGCACACCCGTCGAAGTTCTCCTTCGTCGCTGCAAGGGCAACGTCACAATACGGGTGATGGACCGCCCCCGCGCCGATTGCCGTCCTTTCCGCCAAAGCGCGCTGTTTTCTCGATGATCGACCCTCGGGCCGATCCGACCAAATGAAAGCATAGGCCAGTCATTGGAGGTTTCAGATGTCAAAAGCGCCCCTCAGACCTGCCACACCAATTGATGCAGAGCTTACCGAATCCGGTCCTGACGCGGACACGGAAGTGGGGAAGGCAAATAAGATCGCCGACAAATACAAGAAGCCGTCTCATTCTACCGACAAAGATAAAGAGTAGTTCGTCGTTACCGAACCCACGGCTCCTGCGTGACGGCTCAAACCTAGCTCTTATAGTTTTGGTCTCCGCGCGCGTATGCGGTCAAAAAGACGATCCCGCGGACGCAGCGCCTGTCTTTTCAGTACAACACATGCCGTAAATCAGCTTGGACGTTGTTCTTCCAGATCTTCATTCTCACCGGGAGCTTCAGGTGGAAGTATGATCTCGATAATAAGAGGCGCTGGCGCCAACTCTACGGCTTGAAGACCTGACCTGAGCATCACCGCGATGACTTCGCCGGGCATGAATTCTTCGTCGGGAAAGGACCGTCTGATCCTTTCCGCCACGCCATAGGCATCAACGATTTCATTGTTGGCCTCGGCCTCTCGGACAATCTCTTTCACGGCAGCAGTTGCGGCAGGTGACAAAACTTTTGTCATCGGAGCCTCCTTGTTTGAGGCGACGCTACGCCTCCCTCACGCAACTTCAATCCCGCAAGAGCGGAAGCAACAGTGTCTGCGGCATATGCGCCAGAGGCTCCAGCGAGCAATTCCACTGATTTTCAGCCACTTACATAATCTTGTCATTTCCAGCAAAAAGCACTACTTACTCATAAACCCACTCTTGTTCAAAACGCTGTGAGATTCTGCCATGATCGAGAAACGCGAAGAACGTCTCCAAATTATGCTGGATATTCAAGAGCTTAGAGCTTTGGATAATTTCCGCTTCAAGGCCAGAATGCCCAGCCGCGCCGCTGCTGTCCGGGAACTCATCAGACGCGGCTTGGCGGCTGAAGGGTTTAACACCGCCGAAGAAGGGCAGCGGTCCTCGACTTTCGGCGTTCTCGACGGCGGGTCGAGCTCGGAAGGCAACGGTCACGCCTAGAAAATATTTCTCGGAAGACGCTTGGCACTTGGTCGGAATGTAGCTGGCCAGGCGTCGACCGTAATAATTGTTCCGCACACCGATTTGCGTCGAGGCGCCAAGCGCTGCGGACTTACGCAGTACCGCGAGTCAAGCCCCGACGCCTTATCACTGCCGCCGCGATGAATTTGAACAATGCCGTCGACCCGCCGGGAATCCGCAGAGCGGATTAACTCCCAGCGGGCCCGCGTGCCCCGGGGGGCAATAACGGAACACGCCAGGATCAAAGCGAAACGTGTCTATTCGTTCCTAAAGGGATACTAGTCTCGCTGCGGACGAGCAGGTTTCACTTGAGAACATGGCTCTTTGATCCAAGTCCAACCACGGCAGCAATTCACCGTGTTCGACCGCTTCGGTGATGCCCAAGCCCGCGAATAGGAACTTTGCCGGGTGAAGAACGGTTTGCTCCTTTGATTCCACAAGGAGGAAATCCGCGATGACAAACGAACGCCCGGAAGCGCTCGCCCAATTTGCCGAGTCCGCTCGGCACGGAGAGCAGGCAGGTGTCACAGGACCTACGGCAACGGCCCGCACCGCTCCTATTCCGACTGACCCCAAACTCAAGGATGAGGCGGCGACACGCGTTTTAGCCGAAGGCGCAACCGGCGAGGATCTGGCCGCCGAAGAATATGTGGACCGCCTCCCCGACCGTATCATCGAGAGTCAAAAACCATCTCACGAGGACGCGTCTACGCCAGCCTCTGAAGTTCCTCTTCCATCTTATGATGCGACGCATGACGCCCGCACGGGCCGTCCGCCGCAGCCGCTCGTGGCCAAGCAACTGGCAAGAGAACATGAGGTCTCACGATTGTCGGACGGCAACAAAAGTGCCGGCGAGGAAAGTCATTTCTCTGACGAGCCGCATTCACCGCAGGGCCCGAATGAAGATGGCCTAGTTGGTGGTCAGACACCGGGAAGAATGATTTCTCCAAAATTGGATGAGGAGTCGGAGCCCGGCGATCCAGAAATTGTCAGGTGAGAAGGAACCAACCGGCATCGCAAGCATTAAGTGTACCTCGCTTCCCGCGGGAAACCTTCAACAACCGAGAGATCTACATGAAATCTTTTCTCATGACGGCCGCGGCTTGTCTTTTGCTCACCACGCCTGCTTTCGCGATGACCGATGCGGAATGCAACACGATGTGGTCGCAAGCCGATGCGAATAACGACGGTTCATTGAGTGGTGGAGAAGCAAGCCGCTACGCTGCATGGATGCGGATCAATGGACAAAGCGTGCCGGCGGATAGCACGATCGCCAAGGCGGCCTTCCTTGAGAACTGTAAAACTGGCGTGTTTGCGTCTGCCGCGATCGATGAAGGCGCTCCGCTGGAAGGCGCGAACAGCTTCACCGAAGGCCAGGCTCAGGATCGGGCACTTGCCGCAGGTTATGCGGATGTGTCAGCTCTGGCCAAGGACGACAAGGGTATATGGCGCGGCACCGCTATGAAGGACGGCAAGTCCGTTCAAGTCGCCGTCGATTACAAGGGCAACGTCGTCGCCAACTAATTCCAGCCATTCAGAAAGAGGTACTCCATGCAAACGATAACGAAGGTATTCGACAGTCACGAGCGGGCCAGGAGAGCCGTGAGCGACCTTGAGGCGGCGGGTATTCCCTCGACGGATATCAGCTTGATCGCCAACCGTCATGTAAACGCGAAGTATGTCGACAAGGATGAGGCGTCCAACACAGCGGCGGGCGCCGGCCTTGGCGCCGCCGTCGGCGGTGGTGCCGGTCTGCTGGCGGGCTTGGGCATGCTGGCCATTCCTGGAGTCGGGCCCATCGTGGCGGCAGGCTGGTTGGCGGCTACAGCTGCAGGCGCCGTTGCAGGTGGAGCTGCGGGCGGTATTGTGGGCGCGCTTGTCGATGTCGGTGTTCCTGAAGAACATGCTCATGTCTATTCCGAAGCCATCCGGCGCGGCGGCACCTTGCTGTCGGTGAAGACAGATAGTCAGCACGCTGTGCGCGCGCAGGCAATCCTTGACAGGAATGAGCCTCTCGACCCGGTGAGATTGGGCGAAGACTACAAGAAGACAGGCTGGGAATCCTACAATCCCGAAGCCCCTCCCTATAAACTTACCGAAGCCGAGATCGAGCGCATCAGGCGACCGAACTAGGCTGCCCATCTCTTATTAGCCCCGACTCACCTCGGGGCTAATTCTTTAATGCCGGTTAGGCCCACGGGCGTTTGGCCACATCAACTCACCTTGCTTGAAAAGCTGTTCAACAGGAGTCTCACATGCCATCCTCACGCACACCGGGCCCGAAACAGCAACATGGTTCTGGCGGCGAGCTGCATCAGAAGAGCGGGAAATCCGGCGAAAACCTGACCACCAATCAGGGCATCGAGATCTCCGACAATCAGAACTCTCTCAAATCGGGGACGCGTGGACCCACGCTGCTCGAAGACTTTCTGCTGCGTGAGAAAATCACGCATTTTGATCACGAGCGGATTCCGGAACGGATAGTGCATGCTCGAGGATCTGGCGCCCATGGCTACTTCGAGCTCAATAAATCGCTCCGGCATCTCACCAAAGCGACGTTCCTGCAGGACACGAGAAAGCGCACCGAGGTTTTCGTGCGCTTCTCCACCGTCGCCGGCGGCGCTGGATCGGTGGATCTTCCCCGGGACGTTCGCGGCTTTGCCGTAAAATTCTATACCGACCAAGGCAACTTCGATCTCGTCGGCAACAACATTCCCGTCTTCTTCATCCAGGATGCGGTGAAATTTCCCGATCTGGTTCATTCGGTCAAGATGGAGCCCGATCGCGGCTTTCCGCAGAACGCCTCCGCCCATGATACGTTCTGGGACTTTGTCTCGCTTATGCCTGAGAGCATGCACATGCTCATGTGGGTCATGTCGGACCGGGCAATTCCACGCTCACTGCGCATGATCGAGGGCTTCGGCGTCAACACCTTCCGCTTTGTGAACGCCGAGGGTGAATCAAATTTCGTGAAATTCCATTGGCGACCGGTTCTCGGTGCGGCCTCCGTCCTGTGGGATGAGGCTGTCAAGATCAATGGGGCGGACCAGGACTTTCACCGGCGTGATTTATGGAAAGCGATAGACAGCGGGAATTTCCCGGAATTCGAATTCGGCGTTCAGGTCCTGGACGATCGGGCCGCCGCCGAACTGGAGTTCGATATTCTCGATGCCACCAAACTCATCCCGGAGGAGATGGTTCCCGTGCAGATCGTCGGGAAAATGGTGCTGGACCGTAACCCCGACAATTTCTTCGCCGAGACCGAGCAAGTCGCCTTCCACCCGGCCAATCTCGTGCCGGGCATCGAATTCTCGGACGATCCGCTTTTGCAAGGCCGGCTGTTCTCCTATCTCGATACGCAGCTCTCGCGCTTGGGCGGCGCCAATTTTCACGAAATTCCGGTCAATCGGCCGCGCTGTCCGATGCGCAATTTCCAGCGTGACGGCATGCGCCGCATGGACGTTCCCAAGGGCCGTGTAGCCTATGAACCGAACAGCCTCGCCCCCGATGGTCCGCGAGAAACCCCGTCTGGCTTCGTCACTCATCCGCAAGGTGATTTCGGCTCGGAGAAAGTGCGCGAGCGGTCCGCAACCTTCAAGGACCACTACAGCCAGGCGCGTATGTTCTTCAATTCCATGTCGGAGCCGGAGCAACGGCATATTGTCAGCGCGTTCGCATTCGAGCTCGGCAAGGTCGAAACACCGGCCATTCGCAAGCGGATGCTCGGGCATCTCGCCATTATCGACAAGACGCTATGCGGGGGTGTCAGCAAAGCGCTGGGGACGAATGAGATAGATCCCATCACGCCCGCTCTTGAACCACGCGACCTGGCGCCGTCACCCGCTTTGAGCTTGATCAAGAAGGCCCCCGCTACCCTGCGCGGGCGGACGATAGGCGTCCTGCTGTCGAATGGCGTCGACGGCGGCTTCTTGAAACGGTTGAAGAAAGCGATCGAGGCAGAAGGCGCGGAAATGGCTGTCGTCTGCCGCAAGATCGGCGGGGTAACCCTTTCGGACAAGATCAAGCTGCCGGCGGATCACGCTCTTTCCGCCGCGCCGTCCGTCATTTTCGATGCGGTGGCCATTCTCACGAGCGACGAAGGGGCGAACGAGCTCGCCGAAGAGGCGGCCGCCATCGATTGGGTACGAGATGCATTTGGACATCTGAAGGTTATCGGCTTGAACGGCCCCTCGGTAGCGCTCCTGAACAAAGCCGGATTGTCAGGAATGTTCGATGAAGGTGTGATCACCATCGAAGATGCCGCCGGCATCGAAGCCTATATACGCATGGCCAAACATCAGCGGATTTGGGACCGCGAACCAAAGGTTCGCAGTCCCGGGTGACGACTTCTCACGAAAGGGATCTGCGCGATTTGCGCAGGTTCTAGCGAGCCGAACTGATAACTAGAAGCTCGTCATCGTCCCGCTGCCTTCCCCCCATAGCGCCGGCCACGGAAGCGATGAATGCCCCGATCGCCATTGAAAGGGCGGCGAGAATAGCCGCCGTGGCACTCGCTTTGCGGGCTTCATCGGCCGCCTGCTGTGCCTTGGCCTTCCACTCGCTGGCCTTGGTCAGGAAAGCCTCCACGCGTGCCTGTGCGTCCTGTTGTGCAAGCCCTGTTCTCGCGGCGACGAGGCTGGCGAGATAGGTCCGGTCCTCAGGCGTTACCTCGCCCTGGATGGCGCCCATGGCGAGAATACGCGACGCTTGTGCTGCCGCGGCTTGATCGCCTTCCACGCCTGAGGTGGCCAAACGCGAAGGGTCGGCGGGCCTCAGCAAGCTGTCCACCAAATAGCCCGTCGGATCATTCTGGCCGCTCGACTGAGCGGCCTGACCTGCGGCATTGGCCGCACCACCGGCAACGCTGGCCGCAACCTGAGTGCCGGCACCGAGAAGCGTGGTCGTGTGGAGCCCGATGAGTCCGACGATGACCAGCGTTGCCACAGCCCATGCCATGAAGCCATGGGCGGTATCGCGGAAGAACACTTCATCCGTGTGCACCCCGACCCATTTGGTACGCAGCCGGCCGGATAGATAACCTCCGAGGGCTGACGAAAGCCATTGAACGATGACCAGCCAGATTGCCGTCGAAGCGGCGATGGTCGTCAGGCTGGCGCTTTCCGCCGACCACGGGGATACGAGAGTCAGCCCCAAACCGGAACCGAGCAGCATCAGCACAACAGTCGCGACGATCGCGGCAAATGCGCCGGCGAAGATAGGCCCCCAGACAACGGCGGGCCGTGAGCCTTCCGCAAGAGGGGTCTCTACAGTGACATTGGCCATGAGGCCCTCCTATCGAAAGAAGATGAAAAGAAGCAGGATGATCGGAATCGGAACGCCCAATAACCAAAGCAATATGCCGCGGCCCATGTGATGCCTCCATGTTTGCCCTGGAACAATCTCCTGAGCGCACGCTAACCCGCCGGCTGGCTTGGAGTTCCTGATGAAGAGGCGCCGATCAGGTTGTCTGGCTGAAGCGTCCTGCAAAGCAAATGGAACTTGTGATGAATGACGGCAGCCATAACAGGCTGCTGATCACTTCTGAATTTGGCAGAAGGTTAGACCGGCGGCGGATCCAATGGATGAATGTGAAAGTCACTAGCGCGGGATGCGAAAAAGTGGATGCCGAAGAAACCCACGCCAACATATGACAATCAATCACGTTCACGAGTCCGGGTTGATTCAACCCAAACTCGTCGTGATCCAGGCCCTCGCGGTGAATTCAATCCAACGCTAAGAGTGTTCCAAAAAGAAAACCCGCGTCAGCGGGTTTCTAGTAAGGGTAGATGCGCCAGAAGGGGTTGGTGCAGTTCGATAACGCCGGCGCCGCAAAAGAGTTCCATCTCAACCTTTGTCCATCACATCCAGAAGCCGCTCCATCTCAGCAAGGTCGAGTTCCTGGGCATCTACGAGCTTGGCGAGAATCAGCCGCGCTTCCTCGGATGAGAGCCCTTGCCTTTCGAGTTCCGTCACGATTTCATGTTGATCCGCGATGCCAAGGTCGCCGGCTTCCGCACGCCGACGGGCCTTCGTGAACAGGGCAAGCAGAGCGATCTTATCCATTTCGACTTTCTGCCACGATACGGGGACGTGATCAAACAGCGTCACCCGGGCGCCACGTGGAAGCACTGTGTTTGCCGGATCAGATCGGCCGTTCTTCGGCTTCGATCTCCTCGAGCGCGCGTTTGGCGCCGTCGAGATGTGGGTTGTAGGTCAAGGCCTCGCTGAAGGCGGCGCGGGCGGCGGCGAGATCGCCTTGCTGGCGCTTGATCATGCCGAGCCCGGATAATGCACCAAAATGCCGGGGCTCCAGCTCGAGCACCTTTTCGATGTCCTGGAGCGAATCATTGAAGCGCCCGATCAAGAAATAGACGGTCGCCCGCTTGTTCCAGGCTTCCGCATAATCGGGATGGACCTCGATCACATTGTCGAGGATGGCGAGAGCCGTGCCGGTCTCCTTCGCCGCCGAGGCGCGCATCGCCTGCGCCAGGAGCGCGTCGGCCGTCGGGCTGTCGGAGGTCATCCACAGATTCCAGATTGACTGCTCGGCCCGCTGCGCCTCAGGCCCGTCCTCGCTCTTGATCAGCCGGGCGAAAAGCCTGTCGATCTGCTCGGCCCGCATTTCCGCGGGCTTGAGCCGGGTCACGGCGGCGGGAATTGCCTCGGGACTCTTGTCGCGCGCCTCGGTCTGCGCTGCGGCGGCCGAAGCGAGAAAGACAAGGGCGGATAAAGCGACAAGGCTGCGCCGGATCATCATGGCGCCAGTATACCGCAGCACCTGCGGCAACAAAATGATCACCGCCGCGATGGTCTCGCGGCGGTGATCACAAAACCGTAGACGGAATCGCGTCAGCCCTGGCGGGCCTTGAACCGCGGATTGGTCTTGTTGATGATATAAACGCGACCCTTGCGCCGCACGAGACGATTGTCACGGTGGCGTTTCAAGAGCGATTTCAATGAGTTACGGATCTTCATGACAATCACCAAATAAATCGCACCCGGAACGTGTTTCCGGGTGCCTCTTTTCGAGGCGGGACCATAGTGATATGGACCTGACCTGTCAATTCCGCCCTTGCGCTTTCCCGCCCGGTTCAGACGGTCCAACTCACGATGTTCACGACGAATTTCATTATCACGGTCCTGGTTCTCCTGGCCGCCCTGGCGGTTGTCGCCCGAATGGTCATCATCGAGAAGCGCCCGCGCACCAGCATCAACCCGCGCCTGATCCCGACGACGCCGGTCATCGTCATCGGAGGCTTCATCGCCTTCCTCGCCTTGATCCACCTGATCAATCTCGCCGGTGTCCATACCGGGCGCTGAATGGCAAAAGGCGCCCGCATCTTGCGACGCGGACGCCCCGTTCAGATCAAGCAGCCGGTATTAGAGCCCTTCCCGTTTTGATCGAATCGTTCCGATTCGATCAAAACGGGTAAAAGGGCTCGAAAACATATAATCTGGAGCGCTTCCTTATCGCCAAAGTCGAGCAACTTTGGCGGCAAGCGCTCTAGGCGGCTTTCTTGTTCTCGATCACCTTGGGCTCGTTCCTGCCCGTGATGGCGATGGTGCGCGGCTTCATGGCTTCCGGAATCTCACGCTTGAGAGCGATATGGAGGAGGCCATTGTCGAGCTCGGCGCCGACGACCTGTACAAAGTCGGCGAGCTGGAAGCGGCGCTCGAAAGCGCGCTGGGCGATGCCCTGATGCAGGAACTCGCTCTTGGTTTCGCTCTTCTCGGCCTTCTTGCCGGAGACGCTGAGCGTGTTCTGCTTCACTTCGATCGTGATGTCGTTCTGACCGAAACCGGCGACCGCCATGGTCACGCGATATTCGTCCTCGCTGACGCGCTCGATATTATAGGGCGGATAGGCCGGAACCTCGAAGCTCCCGGCATTGTCGAGAAGCTGGCCCAGGCGGTCAAAGCCGACAGTCGAACGATAAAGGGGGGAAAGGTCAAACATGTGCACATTCTCCTTGAGCAAGGTGCAGTGGGGTGAGCCCGTCTTCATTGACCGGGCCGTTCAATTTGCGAACCCGCCGGGGCGGCGCTCGCATCAACTCAAATAATTTCTGTCCGGGGATTTTCAAGGGCGCGCGGGGGATTTGATTTTCCCTATATATTACAGCCGCTTAATTCAGAATCTTTGGCGCGAAAAATGAATGACGAATGAACGGTCCCTTCGATCCCCATTCAGTTACAAAGCCGTAATCTCCTGCCCATCGATGGCGAGGCCATCACTGAAGAAGGTCAAGGAGACAACAATGTTTACGAAGTTTCTCGTTGCCGCTGCCGCTCTGACCGCTGCTGCCGTTGCCACGGCGCCGGCCCAGGCGAAGACCAATATCGATGTGAATGTCGGCTTGGGCTTTGGCGGCGGCTACGGTGGCGGTTATGGCTATGGCGACGGCTACTATGGCGGCGGCTACGGCTACTACCCGGTCTATGGCGGCGGCTATGGCGGCATCAGCTGCATGAAGGCCAGGAAGATCGTGCAGAACCACGGCTTCTACAAGGTCAAGGCCGTCGATTGCAGCGGCAAGCACATGCGCTTCAACGCGAAGCAGTCCGGCGACTGGTATCGCGTGAAGGTCAACCGTTGGGGCAACATCGTCGATGTCGACCCCCTCTAAGAGTTCCCATAGGCTTTATGGAAAGAGCGCCCCCGGGCGCTCTTTTCGTTTGGGGAATGAACCCCGAGTGAATATCTCCTTGTGAGGATATTCAGGCGCATTCTGCGATGCTTGTGATCAACCGGACACAAGGAGCCATCATGACGGTCAAGTTGCGCTACGCCCTTCCCTTTCTCGCTCTCGCTTTGCCGCTCGCAACGGCTCCCGCCAGCGCGCAGTCCGATCCGCCGAAGGACAAGCCGGGCTATGAATGGCCCTCGCATTACGACTTTTACGTCCCCTATGGCACCAAGGGCGGTGGCCCGGCCTATGCCAAGCCCGCCTATAAGGGCGTCAATCTGACCTTGAGCTGCCGTGAGGCTGTAGGCCTTCTCAAACTGAAGGGGTATGAGGACATCGAGGAGCTGAGTTGTTCGGGATCGTCCTATCGTTTCAGCGCCAAACGCGACGGCGGACGGCTTGAAATCGAGCTCGACCCGCGCACCGGCGATGTTCTCAAACGCCATCGGTTGTAGGTCGAAAGTCCGATACGACTGTAATGGATCGCTTTTCCGGGGCCCCGACAAGGGGCCCCTTTGCTATTACAGAGTGTTACAAACCACGGCGGAAAGGCGCCATGTCCGCCGCATTTTCTTCACGATCCTCACGCAACGTGCCCTCGTTGCACGAGAGGGTGCAGCTGAGGAGTACTGGGGTTATGCTCAAGAAATTGATTACCGCCGGAGTGGTGTCTCTTGGCGTGATGGGATTCGGCGCGGCGGGTCAGGCCGTGGCCGGCACCGATATCGATATCGGAATTGGCGTTGGTGGCGGCGGCGGATATTACCAGCCTGGTCCGTCTTATGGTCGTGGCCGCATCAGTTGCCGCCAGGGTGCGCGGATTGCCGCCTCGGCGGGCTATCGCCGGGTGCGTCCGGTGGACTGCAGCGGCAGCGAGTATGTGTATCACGGCTTGCGTCGTGGCGATCTGTACCGCATTCAGATTCGCTCGCGCTCCGGCCAGATCAAGGATGTCGACCGGATCCGCAGAGGCGGCGGCGGCTGGGGCGGCGGTTACGATGACGACTACGACGACTATTGAGAGTGAGATCCATGGGGGAGCGCAAACGCTCCCCCTCCGACAAAAGAAGGTTTGAGATCATGCTGACCAAGCTTGGACTTGTAGCGACTGCCCTGGTGTGCGGGACGATCGCTTTCGCGGGCGCCGCGGATGCCGGATCGAAGCTGAAGTTCAGATATTACACCCAAGATCCGGACTATGATTACTACTACGGCCCCGAATACATTCCGGAGCCGCGCTACTATCGCTACTTCCGTCGCGATCGTCCCGCTTATCTCTATGAAGATCAGGATGATTACGACGATTACGCTTACGAGCCGGACTATTACGAGCCCGAATATATCCCGCCGCGCAAGCGCAAGGTCTATGCGAAGCCGCAGTTCCAGGAACGGCCGCAGACCCCGCGCAAGCAGCAGCAGGCCACCAGGAAGAAGCCGACCTCGATCACCTGCGCCAAGGCCGGCGAGATCGTTTCCGGCTATGGCTTCAAGAGTGTCAAGCAGGTGACCTGCAAAGGCCAGGTCTACGCCTTCAACGCGACGCGCGACGGCAAGCCCTTCTCCGTCAAGCTCAACTCGTCCTCTGGCCAGTTGACCGACGTCAAGCTGCTCAAATAGCTTCACCGGCAAGGCGGGAAACAGGGTGAAACTCTGTTTCTTGCCGGCCGGACCGGCCTCCTGTAAGCGCTAGGCCCGTGGATCTGCACCCGCCCTTGATTCCGCTGACTCCCCTGCCCGGCAATGGCTTGCCGGAAGGCCTCGTCGCCACATTGGTGACGGCCAAGGACGGGCGCAAGCTGCGCGCCGCCTATGCGGTTCCCAATTCGCCGAAGGGCACGGTCGTCCTGGTCTGCGGCCGCGGCGATTTCATCGAGCGCTGGTTCGAGACGATCGCCGACTTCGTCCGCCGCGGCTTCGCCGTCGCCACCTTCGATTTCCGTGGCCAGGGCGGATCGGAGCGCGCCTATGAGGACCGTTATCGCGATGGCCTCAAGACCTTCTCCGAATATGACGACGATTTCACCTCCTTCATGATGCAGGTCGTCCTGCCGGATTGCCCGCCGCCCTTCTACGCGATCGGGCATTCGACCGGCGGCCTCGTCCTGCTGCGCGCGCTGACGAAGCGTACCTGGTTCGAGCGCGCCGTGCTGTCGGCGCCGCTGATCGGCGTCGATACGGGATTCTGGCCGCTGTCGGTCGTGCGTCTCCTGTGCGCGGTGGCGCCCAAGGTCGGACTTGGCCGGCTGTTCCTGCCGGGCCAGAGCAAGCTGCCGATCGCGCCGCAGAATTTTCCCGGCAACAACCTGACCAGCGACCAGCGCCGCTTCCATCAGGCGACCACCACTCTGGCGCAGCAGCCTGATCTCGGCGTCGGCGGGCCGACCTTCTCCTGGCTCAACGCCGCGCTGCATGCGCTGCGCCAGATGAATGCGTTCGGCAAGTCCATGGTGTTTCGCTCGCCGATCCTCATCGTGGCGGCAGGACGCGACCGCATCGTCGACAATGAAGCGACGCGGCGCTTCTGCGCGGCGGCCACCGGCGTGTCGCTCGCCGTCATTCCCGAGGCGCGCCACGAGATCCTGTTCGAGCGCGACAGCATCCGCGAGCAGTTCTTCGCCGCTTTCGACGCCTTTACGCGGGCGTGATGAGGGCCAGCGCCTCGTCGTGAAGGGCGGCCGAGCTGGCGGCGATCACATTGCCGCCCTGCGCCGGATCGCCCTTCTCCCAGGTGGTGACGATGCCGCCGGCGCCTTCGATGATCGGGATGAGCGGCGCGATGTCATAGGGCTCCATGCGCGCATCGAAAGCGACATCGGTCTGGCCGGCGGCCAGCACGCAGAAGAAATAGGCATCGCCGCCATAACGTGTGAGCCGCGCCGCCTGGGTCATCCGCCGCAGCACTTCCTTCTCGGCATCCGAGCGGTAGAGCTCGGGCGCGGTGGTGGTAAAGGTGGCCTGCGCCAGGGGCCGCGCGGGACGGGTGGCGAGCTTGCGCTCGGCCCCGCCGTGGCGCGACCAGGCGCCGTCGGGATTGCCGTAGAAGGTCTCGCCGACGAAAGGCTGGTTCATCACCCCGACCTTGGGTTTGCCCTCGAAATTGAGGCCGATGAGCGTCGCCCAGGTCGGCATGCCGGAAATGAAGGCGCGGGTGCCGTCGACCGGATCGAGCACCCAGGTCAGGCCCGACCGGCTGGGCTTCTTGCCATATTCCTCGCCATGGATGCCGTGATCGGGATAACGCGCCTCGATCATCGCCCGCATGATCCGCTCGCCGGCCCGGTCGCCTTCGGTGACCGGGTCCCAGACGGCGCCGGCCTTGACGTCGACTGGGATGTCCTTGCGGAAATGCGGCATGATCTCCTGGGCTGACGCCTCGGCGAGGTCCAGCGCGAATCGAGTGAGTTCAGTCCAGTTCGGGGTGGGCATGGGGCAGCTTTCTGGCTCTGGATCACGATGAATTTGGATCGGATCGATCCAAATTCATGAACGTGATCGATTCTAATATTTTAGCGCGGGATTCTTGCGAAAACCGGGATCCACTTTTCGCATCCCGCGCTAGCGGAGGATTTTTTCTAGTTTGGCGTGAGGCGCCGGGAAATGAGGGATATCGCTTTTCCGATTCGATTCCCACAAAAGCAAAAACTCGACCACTTTTATGGAGTTTCTATTCAAAACCGGAGAAATCTTGCTGCATCGCAGCAGAGTTATCCAGGCTCGAGGCATGCACCGAGCGCATGCCCTTTATCGAAAGATGTATGGATGCCCTTCTAAAATTCAAATATTTTCGAATAAAAACAAAATGATAGACACAAATTATATGATCTGCGTTTTCTTAAAGTTGATCCGAATTATTCACTTCGATTGACTCTTTGACTTGAAATTTCGCTGCTGCACTGCCAAATAGGTCTCGTGAGTGAGGACGACGTCCTCCCTCGCATGCCCTTCCTGGGCGTTTCCTCCCTAGACTTGGGCCGGTTCACGAAAGTGATACCGGCCTTTTTTCTTACTCGGCCGCCTCACGCCGGGGTTGCATGATATCGGGGAGGCTGGCGAGCAGACCGGCGAATATCCGGTGCAAGGTGAGCTTTACGGCGGCATAGCCGCGGTTACGCTCCAGGCTGCGCTCGTCGAGATAAAGGGCCCGGTTGATCTCGATCTGCAGCGCATGCCGGTGGTGATTGGGCGAGCCGTAATTCTGGGTGATGAAGCCACCGGAATAGGGCTTATTGCGCAAGACCCGGAGGCCCTGGCTGCGGATCAGCTCCTCGAGCGTCGAGACGATCTCATCGGCGCAGGCCACCCCGTGGCGATCACCCAGCACGATATCCACCCGCCCCGCCTGATGCGGCGTCACATGCGAGCAGGCGGTCGACGGCATGGAATGGCAGTCGATCAGCAGCGAATAGCCGAAGGCGTCCCGCGCCCGGTTGATCAGATCGGCCAAAGTGCGGTGATAGGGCCGGTAGATCGTTTCGATGCGCGCCAGTGCATCGATGAGCTTGAGGGGACCGCGATAGATCTCGTCGCCCTCGCTGACGATGCGCGGGATGGTGCCGAGCCCGCCGGCCACGCGCATGGAGGAGCTGTTGGCGAAGCCCGGCAGCTCCTCGCGGAACATACGCGGGTCGAGCTCATAGGGCTCGCGATTCACGTCGAGAAAGGCGCGCGGGAAATGGGCATGCAGCAAGGGTGAGCCCAGATCGGCGACAAACGAGAAGAGCTCGTCGATATAACAGTCTTCCGATTTGCGCAGCGCATGCGGGTTGAGCCGCGAGGCGGCGAGGAATTCCGCCGGATAGACGCGACCGCTGTGCGGTGAGTTGAAGATCACCGGCCGTGTCCACTTACGGGGGGCGATGATGGCGAAGGCTTCCAACTCGGCGGGTTTGCCCAATTCGCGAAGCTCCCTGGTGGCTTATTCACGCCAAGTATCGCGGTCAAAAGCGCCGTTGTCCACAGGATAGACGCGCTTTATAGGACATTTACCTGTCCGGCCTAGTGTGCTGGACTATAACACCCGTCAGCTCAACGATGGCGAACGATCAGGGATATGATGGCCAAGATCATTTTGGCTGAGGATGACGAGGATATGCGGCGGTTTCTGGTGCGGGCGCTGGAGCGCGCCGGCCATGCCGTCGTGTCTTTCGGCGAGGGCGCCAGCGCCTTCGAGGAAATCAAGCAGAGCACGTACGACCTTCTCCTGACCGACATCGTCATGCCGGAAATGGACGGCATCGAGCTCGCCCGCCGGGCCGCCGAGCTCGATCCAAGCCTGAAGATCATGTTCATCACCGGCTTCGCCGCGGTGGCACTGCATCCCGATTCGCGCGCCCCCAAGGAAGCCAAGGTGCTGTCCAAGCCTTTCCACTTGCGCGAGCTGGTCGCCGAAGTCGACCGCATGATGGCGGCTTAGACGCGCCACCAGGCCCGGCCATTGCAGGTCGCCTTCTCACTCAAGCCGACCGCTAGGGAAAGTCGGCTAAACCCTTGCCGAAGCCCGACAAATCGCAACACCCTGCCCGGTTATCTCGGGTCGGCGCAGGACCGCCAGCAAAACCGCGAACAGCCGGTCATAGGTCTTGCACTCAGGCCCGCTTCCCGATATACGCAGGCCGCTTCAAGCAATGGCGTGGGCGGTTAGCTCAGCGGTAGAGCACTACGTTGACATCGTAGGGGTCACAAGTTCGATCCTTGTACCGCCCACCATTTCTTCTTCAAAAATTTCAGATAGTTGCGAGCGGGCCATTTTGAGCAATACGCATCTCATCGCTCTCATGGGGCAGAGATGGGGCGGAAGCTCAGGAGGAAAACTCGAACGCGTCGGCAACCGCCGATAAATTCTCTAGTCTCTTTTTGCGGCAGTCCTTGTTCTCAAAGTGCGCACCATTGATGACGCAAAAGGAGTGCCGGAGCAGATCGGGAATGTCTCAGGCTTCTATCTCAACTTCGATGAGACTGGTCTGCTTCGGAAGGATCTCTACGACGAATGGATCAGATCCGGATTTTCCGGGAAATACGAGCCAAGGACGTGTCGGGCATCTATCGCGCGGTGGACTGGATCGAAAAGGGCAAGTGGAGCCAGGCTGAGGTCGCGAAGAAGCTTGGCATTACCCAGCCCCGGTCATCCGAGTTCATCAACAGCAAGGTGGATAAGTTCTCACTGGAAGCCCTCCTTGGCTTCCTCGACAAGATCGGCGCCGATGTTCACATCAAGGTGGACAAGGCGAAGAAAGCCGTCTGATATGACACCGCTCGAGCACGTGGCAGAGTTCATCAAGGATGCCAATTGCGTCGCTTTTTGCGACGACTGCATAACCGAGAAGCTCGGCCTGAGCGCCGACCAACATGTGGGCCGCCACACGAGTGCACTGGCACGGTTGCCGAATTGTGATCGCCACGAAGGGAAGTGCAGTAGATGCGAAGGTCACAAGCAGGTCATTCGCTATGTGAGAACGCGAAGCGGGCTATTTGACTGATGCGCCTAGAGAATTGTACCGGCGAGGAACAATTCTTCTCGCCTTTTTAGGGCCTTTAGGCATGTAAGCGCTCTACGGTGACCGAGAAGTCGCCATCGACCAATGGAATATCCCGGTGATCTTCCATCACAGCGGCCTCTGCTTCGCTCTCTCCCGCTGCCCATATCGTCCCTCGAAACAAGACAGTAGAATCAGACTTCTTGACCGTCACAGAAAAGAGAAACGAAGACACTGACATAAACTCTCCAATGCTTTCCGCTAAGCATATAGGAGGCCGGGGCGGGTTTCGACAGGGCGAATTGATCCGCCCTATGCGGCGCCATCCTGTAAATCAGCCGAGTGGACCGGGGACGCATTGTCGCCGAGCATGACCTTCGATGCAGCCGTCAGGAAGCATTGCGGAGGCCCCGCCGCCACTATGGCCGGGGACGGTCGGGCGGCAATTGAGGCTTCTGCAGCTTCTCGACCTTGTCTTTGATCGCGCCGATATCGGACCTCAACATCGAAAAATTCTCTTCAAGCCGGCTATTGATCCTTCGGAGATCATCACCAAACTGGGTTGAGTCGCTTCGAAGGTCTCCTGCTGCGTCCCTAATTGCAGAAACGCGACCATTCAAGTCATACATCGACTGGAGCAGCCACATGGCGGTAGTTGTGCCTACGCCCGCAATTCCCAGCTCCAAGCCGTCAAATCGTCACTACCGCCTAGCTAGCAGCCACAAGTTCGCAGTGTTCGCGCTGGGAAAGTCACACTATGTCACGAATATCGCACTCAAGGACGTCGTGCATGAACTTGCCGTTCTCGAAACCCCAAAAGATCTGTGCGGGTCGACGAGCGCCGGGGCGATAATTACAGTGCGAAGCTCTGTCGGCTTCGCGTGCTTGTAAAAGTGGCTCAAGCGGCATCGTCTCTTGGACGATGAACATGTCGGTCCGATCGACGAGATCCCAAATGAAGCAGCCGGAACGCCGCGGACGGCGTTACTCCATTCTTGTTGATCATTTCCACACTCACGCCTCTTCCTTCGGCTAGTGCTTCAGATGTCGATGACGATCTCGCGTGTAAGCGACCTCGAGCAGCAGATCGTCATCTGCCTGTTCGTCGCCTTTTCCTCGTCCGACTGCCATTGGTCGCGATGATCCGGCAGTCCCTCCACAACAGGCGTAAGGCATGTGCCGCAGACACCCGACTGGCACGATGACCCAACGCTGACGCCAGCTTCCTGAAGGACTTGCAGGATCGTACGGCCAACAGGCACCATGAGGCGTAGGTTGCTGCGCCGCGCCACCACAGTGAACGCCGTGTCGACGTCGTCCGAACCAACGGAAAATCGCTCGAAGCGGACACTGCCGACGGGCCAGCCTGTCGCTTTGGCGGCAGCTGCAACCGCGTTGTTCAAACGTGCGGGACCACAGCAGTAGACACGGCCGTCGATCCTCGGGCCGGACAGGACCCTTCGCGGGTCCAGGCGCATCCCGGACGGATCTGTGCCGAGATAGATGCTGACGCGGCGTCGAAATGGCGCCTCGTGAAGCTCCTCGAGAAAGGCTGCGTTGGCCTCGCTGCGGGCGGCATAGTGTAGTTCGAAGTCCCCGCCCATTTCATGCAGGCGGTACGCCATGGAAAGAATCGGGGTGATGCCGATGCCGCCAGCGATAAGGATGTATTTCGACCCGGTCTCATCCAGCGGAAAAAGATTGCGGGGAAAACCGATACGCAAGGTGGCGCCGACCTTCAGACTGTCATGCGCCGCGACCGAACCGCCTCGCGACGGCTCTTCACGAAGGATCGCGATACGGTAAGGCCCCTCGGCTCCTGGCCTGCCGCACAATGAATACTGCCTGATCATTCCATCCCCAAGGACCAGATCGATATGCGAGCCGGCGGTGAAGCTTTCGAGTGGATTGTCATCTGTTCTGGCTAGGCGCAGGGAGATGATGTTCTCAGCCTCCTGCCTGCGGTCAATGACCCGGACCTCGATCGCGCCGCTCGCCGCACTGCCTGTGGCAAGCTTCGACGCGCTGGCGGCAACAGGATGGAAGATAACCGGCAGGCGGCTGAACGCATGAATAGTGTTGTTCAGGGCAATTTCCGGTTCCCCAACGGTGATCCGGTCGACACGCGACATCATGGCCTTGAGAAGCGATTCCATCTCCATCCGGGCCAAATGCATGCCCGCGCAAGCGTGAACACCATGTCCGAAACCGAGATGGTCGAGATCCCGACGCGCAATATCAAAGCGGTCGGGGTTCTCGAACCGACGTTCGTCCCTGTTCGCAGACGCATAGAGCATCATGGCGCGGGCGCCTCGTGGCATGTCCACCCCGTCAATGGTGCAGTCTTGCGTCAGCGTTCGCGTGAAGGAGCGTATGGGCGAGCCGATGCGGACGGCCTCGCTGACCGCGTTGGCTGCGAGGGTCGGATCGGCTCGCAGCAGTTCCCATTGTTCAGGATTTCGACCGAGCTGATAGATGAGATGGCCGGTCGCAGAGATGGTCGTATCCAGGCTCGGATTGATGTAGTCGCGAAACAGATGCGGGACGAAATCCACGGGGATCGCCCCATCTCTGGCAAGCTCATGGATGCGCGCCGTCCAGCTTCCAGGCTTGAGGCGATCGAGCGTTGCTTTCGTAGCGATCCACTGCCGCATTTCCGTGAGCGTTTCAACGCCTCTGCGGCCGCGCTCGTTCTGCACGCCGAGAATGTTGAAAGACGCCGCCGCCCAGTTCAGCATGTTCGCGCGCCCGTCGTCGGGCAGTCCAACCAACTCCGTCACGAGCGAGAGAGGCAGCTTGCGGGCGAAATCGGCCATCCCGTCGAACCCGCCGCTGCCGACCACACGGTCCACCACCTTCACTGCGGCCACTTCTATGCTCTCACGAAGGCCTTCGAGCGCCGCCGGTAGCAAGGGGGTAGCCATGGCGGCACGCATTTCGTCGTGCCGCGGAGGGTCTGACATGAGGGTGTTTCCTCGGAGGAACTGGCAGCCAAAGTCATCTCCCGCAACGCCACTTGCAGATGAGAAGACTTTCCAGTTGCGTAGTGCCTCCCGGACGGCCGCATAGCGTGTAAAGGCAAAGTTTCGGTGCCGCGGGAGCCAGATCACAGATCCAAGCGTTCGCATTGCGGCATAGTGATCCCACGGATGACGGATAACGTCGTCCGCATAGAAATCCACGTCATACTCCGGGACCCCATGTGCTTTGGCGTGGGGGCATTGGTTGCTTGCATCTTCGCTCATGGGGCTCCTCGCTAAGGAGGGAACGAACGATGCTGCGAAGGCAAAGTCGATTGGCCTTTCAACAATCTGTGTTCGGTTTTCGGCAAGTAGCGATGCTACCGCAGCAAGGCGTCTTTCAATCCAGAAAGCGCGGTCTGGGTCTCCGTCCCGCCTTTTGTCGCGATATAGATATCGCAGCGAGCCCATTCATGGTCGAGCGGCACGCAGGCAAGTCCTCGTTTGATGACCTCGCTTGCCGACGCACCGGCAGGCATCACGGTGATGCCCAGGCCGCCTTCAACGACCCGGCGAACGCATCGGTCAGCGGCTGGGGTTCATCAGGACCACGCACCGCGCAACGACCTCATAACTCTGCCCGCCGCTGGACCGTTGCTCATTGTCCTACCCTCATCGATGCGATGCTCGCCATCCGGAATCTATGGCTTCGGCCTCACTGCAAAACCATCGTTCGCCCTTCGCCTGGTCGATCTTCGCCAGCGCGTATTGTCGCGACCAGGGAGCGTGGTAGATTTTTTGGCCTTTGGCATCGATGTTTCCCTTGATCGGGCAACCTTCAGGAGCGACCTGCCTGGCCGTCTCCCGGCGCCAGGCGCGGTATTCCCAGGGCGTTTGAGTCTTCGACTGCCAGATGCCGATCTCCTCGCGCCGCGGCTTCATCTCAAGATCAATGTAGTCGGCCGAGTACTTCACGAAGGCCCAGGCCAGTCCGGAGGCGACGAGTTTCGCGCCGATGTCGGGCTCGTCTTTGGTGAAGCATCGGGCAATCAGCAGGCCATAGTCGTCGCGCTGCCTTGGCTCGCAGTGAACTGTCTCGCCGGCGGTCATCATCGACAGGGCGTCGATCGCGGCCTTGGAACAGTCCCAGGAGCCCTTCGGAAGCTGGCACTTCTGCCCGAGCTCGGGCGCGTCGATGCCGTGAAGGCGGACGATCACCCGACCGATCTGCAGAGTATCGCCGTCGACGATGACGGCCTGGCCGGAGACGGCAGCAGCGACAGCGGCGCCCTGGATCAAGAGCGCGGCGGAGAAACAGAGGCTGGCAGCAAGCGCGATCGCGCAACAGAAACGGGTAAGCATGTCAGGAGTTATACTGCAGTGACGGCAGAAAAAGCACGGCAAATTCGCCCCCGCATTTGCCCCGGTGTTTTACTTGCTTAACGCTCGCCCGCACTAACATGTTCGCATCAAAGCGGGCGGCTGATCAGGCATGTCTCCAGACTTTGACCGCCGATACGAGCAGGATTGCCGCAAGCAGCGGCAGCAGGATTGAGCTGGGTATCAGCCCCAATAATTGGCCACCGATGAATGTACCAGCGATTGAGCCCACCGCCATGGCCACGACGAAGCCGAGATTACGTCGCAGGACCACGAAACTCTGGTCGCGGCTGTATCGGGCGAACCCGACCAGCATCGTGGGCAGGCTCACCGCAAGCGACAGACTGCCCGCCAGCTTTACGTCGGCGCCGAACAGCAGGATCAAAGTGGGGATAAGGAGCTCCCCGCCTGCCACCCCCATGAGGGACGCAACGACTCCAATGGCAAGCCCCGCCATCACGCCGGCGGCGATCTGGGCAGGGCCATGAAGCCATGCGCCAGCGGCTTCGCCGCTGTGACCGAGCAGCAGAATACCGGCAATGACCACGAGCAGGACCGCAATGACGCGGTAGAGGGTTTGCGACGAGAGGCGTGTGGCCCAGTCTGCACCGAGCCAGGCGCCGATAAGGCTGCCGGCCAATAAATTGAGAATGACCGGCCATTGCTCCGCGATAGAGGCTAAGGGCACCGTCGAAGACCGAAACGGCAATGCCGTCGCGACCACGATGAGGCTCATAGCCTTGTTGAGGATAACGGCCTCAAGGGCGCCGAAGCGAAACAGGCCGATCAGGATCGGCAAACGGAACTCTGCGCCACCGAGGCCAATGAGACCACCGAGGGAGCCAACTCCACAACCACTCAAAAACGCCCAGATCCGATTCGCTGTCATGCGGGCTATTTAAAGCCCGCTCGCGAAAGCCGGCATCGCTTTTTTGCGTCCCGCTCACCGTCGACGACACGAAGGCACTCAAGGTGATGCGTCCCAAAAATGGAGCTTGCTTGCGTCCCTCAGCTGCCGAGGGGCTGAGGCGCGGAGGGCGGGTTTCCCTCTCGAGAAATCGGGCAATTTTTCATGGGCCTTAGGTCCAACTAGTCACGCCGCGAAAAGCTTGCTTCTGGAGAAAGCTCATAACCTGTGAGCGCCCGCCATGAATCATGGCCGTCGCAATTCGAGGAGGGGTGATGAGGCATCTGATCAGCGTTCTCATCGGATTCTGGTTCACTTTGGCTGCGGCACAGGCAAACGCACCTCTGTCCGCGGATCAAGTCCGAGCCCTTGCCCGTGACGTTTACCAATATGGCTATCCCATCGTTCTGATGGATATGACGGCGCGCCAAACCACAGCGGTACCTAATGCCGCCGCGGTATCGGGGCGCGCGCCGATCAATCAGTTCGCTTACTTCCGGACCTATCCCAAAGCAGATGCGAAGGACGTTGTCAGGTTCAACTTCGACACGCTCTATTCCTTCGCCTGGGTAGATCTCAGCAAGGAACCGATCATCCTGTCGGTGCCTGATACCGGCGGGCGCTTCTATCTCGTGCCGTCTCTCGACATGTGGACGGACATCTTTGCGTCGGTGGGAGCCCGAACGACCGGAACGGGCGCCGGCAACTTCGCCTACGTGCCGCCGGGCTGGAAAGGTGACCTCCCTGAAGGCATCCAGCGGATCGACGCACCGACATCGATGATCTGGATCATGGGACGTGTCCAGACCAATGGTCCCGCCGACTACGAGAATGTTCATAAGGTCCAGGACGGGTTGAAGCTGACGCCGCTCGCTCACTGGGGCAAGTCCTATGCGCCGCCGGTGACAACTGCGGTCGATGCCAGCGTGGACACCAAGACACCGCCGCTCGTCCAGGTCGACAAGATGACGGGCGTAGAGCTGTTCACCCGTCTTGCCGAGCTGATGCGGAAGTTCCCGGCGCACGGCAACGACTATCCCATCCTGTTCAGGATGCGGGCGATCGGGCTGGAGCCCGGCAAAAGCTGGGACGGCAGCAAGCTCGACAAAACAACGATCGATGCCATCAATGCCGGCGCAAAAGAGGGCCTTGAGGATATGGTGGCCAGCATCAAGAGTAGCGGCACGCATGTCAATGGCTGGAACGTCGTCGTCGACAATATGGGGACCTATGGCACCTCCTACCGGCAGCGCGCCATCGTCGCCCTGGCGGGGCTCGGCGCCAATCTCCCGGCGGACGCAATCTATCCTGCCGCCTTTGTGGATGGCGAAGGAAAGCCCCTGGACGGCGCCAGCAAATATGTCCTGCATTTCGACAAGGGCAAGACACCGCCGGCCGGCGCCTTCTGGTCGCTCACCATGTATGACAATCAGGGCTTCCAGATCCCCAATCCGATCGACAGATTTGCCATTGGCGACCGGGACAAGCTGAAATTCAATGAAGACGGCTCGCTCGACCTCTACATTCAGGCCGAAACCCCCGGCAAGGAGAGGGAATCCAATTGGCTTCCCTCCCCCATGTCGGGCGCGATGGGCCCAACCCTTCGCATCTACGCGCCGAAGCCTGAGGCGCTGGACGGCGCATGGGTCCCGCCGCCGTTTCAGAAAGTAGACTGAGCGACCGGCTAATTGCCCTCAGCTGCAAGACACCGGCACTGAGAGCCATTGAATTCCATCGGCCAGCCGATATAATTTTCCCGCCTTTCGGAGGCTTCTGAAGGGCGGCGGCCCGTCAAACAACCTTCGCCGTCCCGTTGTCCTGGCGGGCCGCTTCGAATTCATTTTTGCCTCTGCGCGTCCTTTTTAACTTTCAATTCATGCGAAAGAGGCGTCCCCTTGAAAACAAGGAAACGGAAGCTCGCACTGCCATGATGGCATGAGCGGCCATGCGGTCAGCGCAATGCGAGCGATCGAGCGGTGCGACGACTTGCTCCTCGTCGCAAGTCGTAACTTAACTGGATATCAGCCGGACGACGGACTGTTGCGTCTCCAAGGCGCAGCAAGGGGTGCGGCCCGCCAACCAGGGACGGCACATCACGAGAGGCGGGCCGCACCCTACTCAACCGGCATCGCTGAAAGCTCCTTCACGCACCGGATGGCCTTTTGCCCAAGACAATGAGGCCGTGCTAAAGCCATCCCTCCCTGGCGGAGGATGCTCGCGTGGAGCCGACTTACAATCTCGTCCTCTATCACGTGCCGACCCGGCAATGCATTTCCGACTTCATGGTCATTCGCAACATGATGGTCGGGCGGGCGAACGACATTCAGGTTCACATCATTTCCGCCGGCGGCGTCATTCCCGCCGAATTCTGGACGAAGGCCGCGAAACGGCCGACGCTCATTTTCTCTCCCTCCTATCTCGCGCGCATCGATGTCCCCGCGCGAGGCACCCGCCTCATGTCGGCGGGGGTCAGCAAGCTCGAGGAGCTGCGGCTTCTGGCGGGCACCGGCGCGGCAACACCGGAAACGCATGTGATCACACCGGATCTGAAACTCGATGAAGCCGAATGGGGGCCGTTCACCGTCGTCAAGCCGAATAAGGGACTTCAGGGGCGCGGCGTCCGCCTGATGCGTACGCGAGACGTCAAGTGGACGAACACCGCCAAGCTGCCGAAGGACGATCCCCGGCATGGCGTCGATCTCCTGGCGCAGCGTTACGTCGACACCGGCCCTCTCGTGACCTGCTATCGGGTGTTCACGGTCCTCGGACGGCCCATCTACTCCGTCACCTCGACGGCGGTCGAGCCGCGCGCGCCGCTCGATCAGGCGGGCGACGACACGCTGGACATCGCCGTGGCGGCGAATGGCATGCCGCGCAAGGTCGCCCTCGCCAATGACCCCGAAGTCATCGCGCTCGCCAAGTCCATCCACAAGGAAGTCCCCTATCTTCCGGTGATGGGGATCGACATCATTCGCGAGCACGGCACCGGCAAGCTATTCGCCCTCGAATACAACTCCGGCGGCGGGGTCTGGCATCTCTCTTCCGGGCATGGCCTTAAACAACAGCACACGCATGGGATCGACTATTATCGCCAGTTCAATGCGCTCGAGACCATCACCGACGCCCTGATCGAGGCGACGCGGACCCTCGCTGCCTGAGATCGACGCGCCGGCAAGATAGTTAATCCAGGATTCACCAAGAGCCAGCCACCTCATCCGGCTTGTCGCCCGCCTTCTTTTCAAGCGCCGCAGCTTCCGCCTCGAGCTTCCTTGCGAGCTCCAGAAAGCCCTGTTCCGTTTTGGGATCGCTCAAATCGACCGACAGTGCCCGCGCCTGTTCGGCGGCATCACGCAGCTCGGCAATTTTCGCCCATAGAGCTTTTTTGTCCATTTCCAGATCAATCCGTGGTCATCGAAAACGTTCCGCCGGCCGGCGCATAAACAACACATCCGCCAGATCCACCGATTGAAAGTATCATAATTTTGCCGTAAGGTAAGAAAATATGACAACTCGTTGGGCTACGTTGCGATCCGTCTGGTGGGCGCTCCGCCAGTGCCGGGCGATGCTTTTTGTCCCCCTCATTCTCAACATCCTGTTTTTCACCGGACAGGGTGCCGAGCTTATCGGCTCCCTCTATGACGAAACCCGCAGCGCCAGCGCCTGGTTCACTTTCGCAGCCCTGATACTGCTCTGCTTTCAAGTCTGGTTCTGGAGCCGCCTCAGGCTTGAGCTCAGCAGCATCGACGCCTTCGGCGGCGGCATGCCGGCGCACCGTAAGCACCGGACGCTCGAGCAGCACACCAGGAGGATCGCGACCACGCTCGTGCCTATCGGCGTGGCCTTCTTCGTTGCCGGCTCACAGTTATATCACTTCTGGAGCACCGAACGTTTTGGTCTCGTCTTCCTGATCAGCCTCGCGAGCCTGTTCGTCATGGCCGCCATCATGGCGGGATCCGCGCGCTTCGTGATCAGCGAAGACGAGGCCCGCATCCCCAGCAGGAACATGAGCCGGATCGGGCCTACGATGCGGAGCCTGCTGCGTCTCCCCGCCCAAGCGATCGACCTGCCGCTACCCTATTGGCGCATCTGCATGGCGTTCAGCATCACCGCCAGCATAGGCGGCCTGCTGCTTGCCCTGTATCTGGGAGCGGATTTCGCCCTAACCATCGGAACCATAGGCATCGTCATCCTGGCCATGGCGATCTACGTTCCGCTCTTCGCCATTCCGCGCCTGCTCTTCAGGAACACCAACTTCCCGGTCACGGCGCTATTTTTATCTCTACCGCTCTTGCTGCCGTTCCTGATCAACGCCACGGGATTGAACACCTATGGAATATGGCCGCAGGTCGGATGCGCGATCCTCGGCGTGCTCGGCATGGTTCTGCTCTGGCGCGGCAATCCGCCCGCGGCAATCGCAGTCGGGATCGCGGCGTTCCTTTCCTTCGCCGCCCTGCAGAATTACAGCCGGGTTGCCTACACCATAACCTCCATGGCCGCGGACGACGCACCGCAATTGCAGGCGCCCCTCGAAGATGAGGTCCAGCGCTGGATGGACAAGCCAGAATGGAAAGAGAATCCGCCCCCCTACATCTTCTTCGTGAATGCCGCCGGCGGCGGCATCCGCGCAGCCTATTGGACGACCGCCGTTCTCGGGCGAGTAGCCGATTGCTCACAGAAATTTTCCGATCGTCTCTTCGCCATAAGCGGGGTTTCGGGCGGCAGCCTCGGCGCGGTGATCCATGCTGCCCAATTGCGCAACAGCCTGGACGGCGAAGCGCGGTCGAGAGTACCGCCAAACCCTCCGCCATTATGCTCCCGCCATCCTCTGTCCATGGCCGATGTGCCGCTTCCCATCGGGCTTTATCAATCACAAGCCAAGCAGATCCTCGCCTACGACTTCCTGACGCCGGTACTCGGCACTTATCTGTTCAGGGACATCGCTTCCGCTTTCCTGCCGCTTCCTCCCGGATCCGACCGGGCCGTCGTCTTCGAACACGAAATGTCGATCGCCTGGCAGGCACATTGCGCCCGCCCGGGCAGCAACGCGGCCTGCGTGCCGAACAATCTCGACAAGACATCTTTCTTCGCCTTGCGCCGTTCGACCCTGCGCGATTTCTGGCGGCCGGCCGCCGTCAACCTGGCTTGGATTCCCATCCTTCTGCTCAATGGCACGCACCAGGAAACCGGAAAGCGAGTCATCACCTCACATGTCAAGATCAGGCAGGCCGTCTTCACCGATGCCTATGATTTCATTTCGAACCTTACCCGCAAGGATATCCCCATCGCCGCCTCGGTGCTCAATTCGGCGCGATTTCCCATCGTTTCACCCTCGGGAGTCGTCGTTGACGGGGCCAATGGCGGAGACACCACCCTCGGCCACATCATCGACGGCGGCTACTTCGAGAACAACGGCGCGGCGACGCTCGAAGAGCTGGTGACCGAAACCATGCGGATTATCGATAACCGGTGGCCTGAAGGCAAAAGACGCCCAACGCCGGTGGTGATCGAGATTCTCAACAATCCCAATTATGCCGAACAGGATTACGCGGTCTGGAACGAGATTCAGGATGATTTTGGTATCCAGGTCGCCAATACGACACCGCCCGGAGACAAAGGAGTGCCCACTTTGCTCTCGCAAGTCGCCGGCGCGCTGCTCGGCCTCTACAATACGTCCGGCGGGCGCGAGGTCATGGCCTCGAAGTCCCTGATCAAGACCATGCACAATCCAAAGGGACTCTTCATCCAATTCAGGCTGTGCCCCAACATGGCACCCTCTCCTCCGCTCGGTTGGCTCCTGACGCCGCAGAGCCAGCAGGCCATGGATGATCTGCTTCTCGGGGTCGGCGATCGTCGGCCGAGTGCTTCCAGCGGGCGCAGTACCGCCACTTATCTCAACTGCTTCAACGCCAACCAGCGCAGTCTTGCGCGTGTCCTTTCCTTGCTGAACGAAGGCTAGAATATGGCGCATGAACCGCGAGACGACGCAAAGAGCTTCTCGCGGATCGCTCCCGCCATTCGCGCTTACCGAGCCATTGCTGCCCGGCTGGCGACAAGCTGGATGCCGCAGGTTCTCCTCGCGGTGCTTCTGGCGGTCTGCCTGCCCTTGACACTTTTCTGGCTGCAGCAGCGGCGCGCCCAAGAACTGCCGGCAAGCGTGAACTACGTGCCGGCGGACGCGGATTGGTTCATCTTGTCCGATACCATAAAGGACCTGACCACACTCTCTGGCACGCATCTGGCCTATATGCGTTCAGCGCTGGATGATAGCGGCGGTTGGCCGACGAACGGCGGGATCGGAAGTCAAGAACAGCTTGATCAGTCGATCGACGCCCTGCTGGTCGGAGACTCGCCCAGGGGCTACAAGAGCCTGCATTGCCTGCTGAGCCGCGATGACGAGACGCTCAAGCAAAATGGCCTGGACATCTCCGGGTCCACGGCAATGTTCCGGAAGGATAACCGCCTATATTTTCTTCTGCCGGCGACGAAACCGCTGTCGTTGATCAACTATCTCTCCGCCGGTCTGGTGGACCCGGTGCCGACAATCAGCATCGGATATTGGGCTCGCGAAACGGCCGGACCGCTTCATCGTCGGGCATCTCTCAATATTTCCGCCGACGGATACCAGCCTTGCCTGTCCCTGCCCCCCGGCACAGACGCGATAGATCAGTTGACGATAAACGGAATGTTCACGGCCGAGTCGGACCAGATGCTGAACATCGAGCTTGTGCCCATCATCAGCAGTGGGCTGAAGGAAGCCTCGGTCAGGCCGATGTGCAAGCTCCGCGGCAAGACCACATTGAAATGCCAATGTGAGCTCATGGTCGCAGGCTCCGCGATTGCCTGCCAGGACCGCAACAGCCTGCCATTGCCGCGCACCGCTCTGGATGACAAAGAAGCAGACCTTTTCGAGAGCGGCCTCCCCGCCAGCTTCGGAGGCTATACCGGCCAGAAACTGGACAACTACGTCGTACTCTCCGCCTATGTCGGCGATCAAGGCAAGGCCTCCCTCGCAAGGCGGCTGGACAGGCCGTCAACGAGTATCGGCCACGACGGAGCCTTCAAAGATGCAGTTACCTCTCTGCGCGCTCAGAACCGCGATCACGTCACGCTGCTTGGCGGCATAAGACCGACCTCCGGTATGCGGCTCCAGAAGAATCCACGCCTGCCCGCCATCCCTCTCTATCTCACGACACCTCTGGCCATCTCGATGAACAAGGACGAACTCATCGTCTCGCTCATCGTCAACCTTGCTCCACAAGATATGGAGCTTCTCAAACTGATCGCTCTGAAACCGGGGGAACAGCAAGCCGTCGAGTGGTCCGGACCGCCCGGCTCCGGCATACAGATCTCGTTCAACGATCCCTCCCTGCGATCATACCCGAAGCTGCTCAACACCATCTTTCCCGATCTCACCGGCATGCTCCAGGCCAAGGGCCGCGTATACCCCCTATTCTTCGACCTCCTGGACAATGGCATCTCCGCGGTCAGCTTCGCGTCGTTGAAAAAAACGTCCGACTGGCTGGCGCCCGTGGCGATCGTCACGTCACACGCCAAAAGCGACCTGGCAGGTGTTTCACGGTTGCTGGAAGTCCTTTCCCGTCATGACACTCTACGCCGCAATGCCGCGATCATGTCCGGTCTCGGCAGTTATCTCACGATGGCGTGCACTCTGGCGTCTGCTTCCGGCAAAGACTGCTTCACCAAAATGATCGAGCGCCGGGCGCAACAGGCAAACCGGGACAAGACGTTGGACGAAGCCGCGGCAATCAAAGCCACTCTGTCGGAACTGTCCTGCACGCGCGAGGAGAACACGCCCGAGCTCGAGGAATTCGTCGACGCCGTCGCCGCGCAGGATCTTCCCGCCTTCGATCGGCTGATGGCCAGTCATCCGCCCGATTTCAAGCGCGAGTCCAGCATCGGGTTCACCAAACGCATGGGCGCAATGGAGTTTCCCGGCGAGTTGTCATGGGGCTCCGCGCTCGCCGGCATGACCGCTTCCGTCGCCGCCATGTCGAAGGAAAAACTCGCGAGATTCAATCAATTGCTAGCACCGACGATCGAAGATCGTGAAACCGGAGGGCTCATCAGCAAGAGCAGCGAGCAGATAAAAGCTGACCTGCGGAGCGCCGCCGCCCTCTTGCAGCAAGCACGTCACGATTGGGGCTATCTGCTTGACGGCGACCAGATGAACGTGATGCGGGCGCAAATCGACGAAGCAATCAAGCTTTGGGGCGACGCCATGACCGACGATATCGACAAGGTCTCGGCGATGCAGGAGACCGCCGAGACCCTCGCGGCGTGGGCTCCCGCTCAGAACGACAATAACGGCGGGCTTCTGGAATGGTTCGTTTCGCTTCCGACGATTGACGAGATAGGCGCTCCATGCGCGAGCGCAAAGCTGGACAAAATGAAACCGGTCCTCGAGGGACAACAGTTACAGGTCGACAGCGTCGACATGAGCGGATCGAATTTCGCGCTCATCTTCTATCAGCGCGGAAATTCGAAGCTGATCAGGGAGCTGGAGAGGGCAATGTCGACAAAGCCATCGACATCGAAGTTCAACGCGGCCGTGGATGGATCGACCTTCCTTTCAAAAGAAGAGAGCATACAAAACGCTCTCACGGAGATGAGGACCAATATTCCCTATAGGTTGATGACCATCAGCCTGAATGGACAGGAGGACGGCAAGGGCATTGCCGCAACTCTTTCGTTGAAGCGGGAGACATCCAAGCAATGACGACGGCCCCACTCCTGCGGTTGGAGCACATCACCAAGTCCTATGGCGGCCCGGAGATTTTCAAGCCGGTCGATCTCGCATTGAGCCCGGGGGCACGCGTGTTGGTGCGCGGGTCGAATGGATGCGGCAAATCCACATTCCTGCGGATCGTCGCCGGCCTGACGGAGCCCGATGAGGGCGGGCTTATCCGGAAATCGCAGGAGCACCTGTCGGTTTCGTATCTTCCGCAGGCCATCATGGGCTTCACCGACCTTTCGCTCAGGTTCAACAGGCTGCTCCTCGGCCTCATCATCGGCCGCGGCGTGGCGATGAACGAGAACGTCGTCGAAGCCTATTTCAAGGACCGTTCGCACATGCCGCTCGGGACGCTGTCCGGCGGATATCGCCGTCTGTTCGCCCTGCAGCAGGTGTGCTCAACCCGCTCCGACGTCATCATACTCGATGAACCCTTGTCGCAGCTCGACGACCAACGTCTCGCCCAGGCGATCGCGCTGATCGAGGAGGCGTTCAACACGGCGAAGATCGTGATCGCCTCGCAGCCCACGAGCAATGCATTGCCGGCCGAATTCGAGAAACTCTGGAACACTCCCCTGAAATTCTGAGCCCAAGATGTCACTCATCCTCTTCGAGATGCTGGAAGTCGCGCTACGGCCCGCGCTGCTGGTCCTGCTTTTTCTCGGCCTCGCTCTCACGGTTGATGGTGTCGCCAGCCTGGATGTGGGCGAAGGCCGGATCAAGGTGATGCTCTATAGCCGTGACGACACATCCGAGAAATGTCAGACCTTTCTCGTCGAGGCGCATGAGCTCCTGCGCGAGACGGTGGATCTCGATATTTCGAGACGGCCCTGGACTCAGTCGGAACTCGTGGTCCAGATGATACAGGATGAGGCCGATCTGGGCATCCTCTGCGGTGACGATGGCTGGCGGATATCGGTCATCGGCCGTTCCGATCTTGAGCACCAACGCCTGGTTCGCGCCGCGCAGCTTGCCGCCATTACCCTGAGCCGGCACGAGCCCTGGTTCATCAAGGTCTATCGTGAGCTGTTCAGGGGCGACAAGGACGTGGCCCAGCTGCCCACGGACTGGCCCACGGCGGTGAACATCTCCAACCCGGCGACCAGCCCCGGGAGCCATGCGCGGATCTTCCTGCCGAAGATCATCGCGATGCTCTGCCATTTCGTCGCCTTCGGCTTCGCTTGCCGCAGTGTCGCCAGGGACATCGCCGGAAATACGCTGTCGACGATCGTCGCCGCTTCGCACGGCCACTGGTGGCCCACCATCCTGGCGCGCGCAACGGTGGCGAGCCTGCTGGCGCTTTCCGTATTGTGTTTCCTGCTCGCGATATCGGCCAATCGCCACGGATTCACGATAACGGCGCCGGATCTCACGACCATTGCGATACAGGCTCTGTCCCTGACCGCGGGCGCCCTTCTCGGTCTCACGGCCTCGCTGGCTCTGCGCAGCGAAATACGGATCATAATGATGGCGCTCGTCTATTTCGTCGTCTCGTTCCTGTTTTCCGGTC
This sequence comes from Taklimakanibacter albus, assembly GCF_016595235.1. Classification (GTDB taxonomy): domain Bacteria; phylum Pseudomonadota; class Alphaproteobacteria; order Rhizobiales; family Aestuariivirgaceae; genus Taklimakanibacter; species Taklimakanibacter albus. The sequence goes on from NZ_JAENHL010000007.1 coordinate 927,703, forward strand.
TGATCTCGGCATTCGATCCGGAACGGTTCTTCTTCTACTCTCTGTCGAAGGCGCTCCCCGCCGGCTATGCCATGGATTCACTCACCAATTTCATGTTCCATGGCATGTCCTCGGTAAGCGACGCCGGCGGGCTGCAGAATCTGGCGGCCGCCAATATCGCGATCGTGACCCTGCTGCTGATCGTCGCCTCCAGGCTGCGCCGCACTTTCTAGGGCATGATGGCGCCAAGAAGCGTCGGGAACAAACGTCGCCGCTCACGATTATCATAGTGCCAACTGGCGTAAGGCCCGCCAGGTGCTCATTTTCAATCCCTCTCGACAACCCTGGCGGGCCGACCCGGCTTGTTACCCCTTGGTCCAACTTGCTCACAAGTCAGTTTCGGAACACCTTGAAGGCGCTCCCTGCCCTCAGGGGCGTTCGGCAAAAAGCCGAAGCAGCGGCTCGTTACGGTGATATGCCCTCACGCAACGAGCCGCTCTTCTTTTGAGGCAGGTCCTGACTGAAATTTGCCGACGGCGGGCTAGGCCCGTCCGGTGAGCACCAGAATAAGCAGAATGATGAAGATGATCCCCACGCCGCCACTCGGAAAATAGCCCCAGTTGCGGCTATACCCCCAATTCGGCAACGCGCCGATGAGCAGCAGAATCAAAATAACCAGAAGAATGGTGGTCATCCAAGCCTCGCATGATTGTTTATCCGCGAGACAACGTCGTTCGATGGATGGGAGTTCCTCCTAAGTGTAAACGGCGAGCAGCGCTTTCAGCGCGTTGAGTCCATCGACGCCGCCGACCGGAGGCGCTTCGTTCCGCCGGATCGCCCAGATGCAGGCTTCGAGCTGCGTGGCGAAGTGGCCGAAGGCCGGACGCCCGTGCAGCGGCACCTGCCGCAGGCCTGCTTCATTCCGGATGAACAGCGCATTGGCATAATGGAAGATCCGCAGCGCGCCCTCAGTGCCGTGGACCGAGATCGAGCCGGGCTCCTCCTCCCACCGCCCGGTTTCGGCGATGCTGCCGTCGGCGAGCCAGCCTTGCCCGCCATTGAAGATGCCCTCACCGGGCAGGCCCGCGCTGAAGGTCGCGGCGTTGTAGAGCAGATGCCCCGAGGCGCCGCCCGGAAACGCCATCGTCATGAACTCGCTCACAGGGGCCGCGCCGGCGATCTGGCCCCGGCCCAGCACCTTGTCGGGCGGAGCACCTGCGAACCACGAAAAAACATCGATCAAGTGAATGCCGTGGTCGACGAGGCCCATGCCGGCGCCGCCCGGACCGCCCGGTGGATAATGCACCGGCCCCAGCTCGCGATAGGCCGCGTGCCCCGTGCCGCCGACAAGCTGTTCCTTCATCAGCACGATCCTGCCGATCGCCCCTTCGGCGATGAGCTCCCGCGCTTTGACGATGGCCGGCAGGAAACGATAGCAGGACCCATAGAAGAGCTTCACACCGGCACGCTCACAGGCGACGACCATTGCCTCGCCGTCGGCGAGCGTCACCGCCAGCGGCTTCTCGCAGAAGACGTGCAAGCCCGCCTCAGCGACGGCCTCGACGATCACCCGATGGGTGGAGGCGGGCGTCAGGACAAGGACCAGATCGACCCCACCATCGGCGAGGAGGCGGTGATAATCCGTATAAGCGCGCGCGCCGAATTCCCGCGCGGTGGTTTCGGCAACAGCCTGCGCGATATCGCAGACCGAGACGATCTCCACCTCATCGAGTGAGCGAAAGGCGGCGAGATGGGCCGACGCCACGCCGCCCAGGCCAATGAGGCCGATACGAAACTTGGTCATGCGCCTCTCCCGTCTCAGCGCTTGCGCAGGCCGAGAATGGCGCGCGCCTCGTCCGGCGTCGCCACCTCGTAGCCCATGCGCTCGATAATTTCGCGGGCGCAGGCGACGAGCGTGCCGTTGGTGGCCCACACACCCTTCTTCAGATAGAGATTGTCCTCGAGCCCGACGCGCACATTGCCGCCGAGCAGGACGGCCTGCGCCGCCATCGGCATCTGCATGCGGGCGATCCCGAAGGCCGCCCAGTTGGCGCCCGCGGGCAACAGGTTGCGCATATAGATCAGGGTTTCAGGCGTCGCCGGCAGGCCCCATCTGGTGCCCATGACGATCTGGTACATCGGCGGAGCGTCAAAAAAGCCGTCGGCGAGCATCTGATTGGCGAGCAGGATGTCGCCCGGCGCGAAGACCTCGATCTCGGGCTTGACGCCGAGCTCCTGGAAACGCTTCGCCATCTTGCGCAAGGTCGCCTGCGAATTGAGATAGATATATTCGCTGTCACCATCCATCTGGTTCTGCGTCGTGACATCGATCGAGCACATTTCGGGAAGCGCCATCTCGATGTGGCGCACACGCTCCGCGGCCGGCGCCACGTCGGAGCCGGGACCCGCCCGGCTTTCATCGGCAGGATCCGGCCGATAGACCCCGCCGCCGCCGCAGGTGATGTTCATCACCGCCTTGACGCCATTGTCGCGCACGCGCGTCGCCATTTCGAGAAACAGGTCCGGATCGCGGCTGCCCTCACCGGTCTTGGGGTTGCGCACATGCAGATGCACGGCCGAGGCGCCCGCCTGCTCCGCCTCGAGCGCGGAATCGGCGATCTGCTGCGGCGTGATCGGAAAATTCGGATGGGCTCGGTTGTATTTGTTCTCGCCGACGACGGCGCAGGTGAGAATGACCTTTCGGCTCATTTGGCGGTCCTTTCGCGGAGGTTTTTTGGAAGTCGCGTGGGGGTGATTGTTATTTTTGCGATCTCAGAAATGTTGCATGGGGTTGCGCGCCGTGTCAATCTGCGAAATAGGCAAATGGCGGAAAACCAAAGGCAAATGAGCGGCATGCGCAAAACGAGCAAGAAGAAGACCGGCCGTTCGGCGGCCGGCCGGCGCAAGGCGAATGCACCGACCCTTCCGCGCCTCGTGCCGATCGAAGGCATCTCCGTCGAACGCCAGGCCTATCAGGTGCTGCGCCTCGCTTTGATGAGCGGCGCCATACAGCCGGGCGCCGGGCTGACGTCCCGCTCATTGTCGGAAGCCCTGGGGGTGAGCCCGACGCCGGTGCGCGAGGCGCTCAAGCGCCTCGATGCCGACGGTGCCGTCGTCAGCCGCAACAAGAGCGCCTTCTTCGTCTATGATCCCGACAAGGTCGACTTCGCCGAGCTGCTCGAAATCCGCCTCAATCTCGAAGGCATGGCGATCAGGCTCGCGGCCATGAAGGCGCGGAAAGCCGATCTCGTCCTCCTCAGCAAGATCAACAACGAATATCAGCAGATTCTTTCGGGCTCCGATCCCTCGAGCTCCTATTCGCTGCAGGTGAATTTCCGTTTTCATTTCGAGCTCTACAAGCTCTCCGGTTCGCGGACCCTGGTCGAAATGATCGAGACGCTGTGGCTCAGGATCGGCCCGACGCTGCAGCGCCATATGCCGCCGCATGGCGACATGAGCATCTCGACCTTCCATAACCGCATGCTGCAGGCGGTCGCCAGCAACGATCCCGAAGCGGCCGAGGCGGCACTGCGCGACGACCTCACCAGCGCCGCAAGGGACCTCATCCCGCAATTGCGCGCCCGCGCCTGACCGTCTCACGGACTCTCTCCGCGCAGCCTCTCGGCACGGGCCTTGAGCAACAGGCTCGCCAGAAGCAAGGCGCTCGCCAGCACGATGATCAAGGTGGCCGCCACCGCCACCACCGGCGTGATGCTTTCGCGCAGGCCCGAGAAAAGCTGGCGCGGCAAGGTCCGCTGCTCGGGACTGCCGAGAAACAGCGACAGCACGCATTCATCGAAGGACATCGCGAAGGCGAGCAGCGCGCCGGTCGCGACACCGGGCGCGATGAGCGGCAGCATCACGTCGAAGAAGGCGCGGACCGGCGAGGCGCCGAGACTCGCCGCGGCGCGCGTCAGATTGGGATTGTAGGTCTGCAGCGTCGCCGCCACGGTCAGCACGACGAGCGGCAACGCGATCGCCGTGTGTCCCATCACCAGGCTCCACATGCTGTTGGCGAAGCCGAGACGCGCATAGAAGAAGAACAAGGCGATCGCCACGACGACGACCGGTATGATCAGAGGCGAGACCAGCACGACCAGAATGACCATGCCGAGCCGGCTGCGCGACTGCCAGAACCCGATCGCCGCCAGGGTGCCCAGGACCGTGGCGAGCACCATGGTCGAGGTTGCGACGACGATGCTGCTCCACAGGGAGGAGATCCAGGCCCGGTCGCTGAAGAACGCCTCATACCAGCGCAGCGACAGGCCCGGCATCGGATAGATGAAGAACTCACCGGCGCTCAGCGACAAGGGGATGACGAACAGGATCGGCAACAGCAGGAAACCCAGCATGCCGAGCAGGATCGTATTGAGGAAGGCGCTTCCTGCGCGTTGCGGCAAGGACGTGGTGCTCATGGCTTGATCCTCGCAATGCCGAAGCCCTTCGCAACGCCGGCGAACATCGCGATGGTGATGACGAAAAGCCATACGCCGAGCGCTGAGGCCAGCCCCCAATTGACGCTCATATTGGTGAAGAAGGCGACGAAATAGCTGATCATCTGATGCTCCGGGCCACCCAGAAGCTCCGGCGTGATGAAGAAGCCGAGCGAGGTCGTGGCGACGAGCACGACGCCGGCGCCGATCCCCGGATAGGTCAGCGGCAGATAGACCGACCAGAAGGCGCGGAATGGCGCGGCGCCGAGCGACTGCGCCGCTCTCATGTAAGACGGCGGAATGCCGCGCATGACGGCGAGAATGGGCAGGATCATCAAAGGCAGCAGCAGATGCACCATGGCGAGAATGACCGCGAACCAGGTGCGGATGAACTGCACCGGCTCATCGACGATGCCGGCGCCCATCAGAGCCGAATTGAGCACGCCGTTTTTCTGCAGGATGATGATCCAGGCGAGCGTGCGCACCAGAAGCGAGGTCCACAGCGAGATCAGAATCACCAGCAAGGCAATACGGCCGAGCCCGGTGCGCAAACGCAGAAGGGCATAGGCGGTGGCATAGCCCAGCACCAGGCAGATCAGCGTGACGCTGAGGCTCGCGATGAAGGTACGCGCGAAGACCCGCTGATAGATGGCGCGCTCGGGCGGCGCCGAGGCGATGGCGCCTGCAGTATCCTTCTTGAGATCGATGGCCGCGAGCATGAAGAAGGATGTCCAGCGCCCCGATTCCTGGCGCAGGGTCTGCCAGATCGACGGCTCGGCCCAGCGCGCATCGATCGCGGTCAGCCGCTCGGCGGCGGTTCCCGATCCGCCGGCGCGCAGGCCGTTCGCCGTCTTCTGGATGAGCGAGCGGTAGCCGGGCTCCTGGTAATTGAGTCGCCGCGCCAGCACGGCGAGCCCCGGCGTGCCGGCGATGCCGGAGAGCTCGTCTACGAGAATCCGCTGAATGTCTTCGGGTGGCAGGCCATCGCCGTCCCAGCCGGCCATCGCCTGGCTGGTGCGTGGCAGATGGTCGGTGAGATCGGCATTATCGGCCGCCCGGCTCATGAAGAAGACGAGCGGCGCGATGAGCGCCACGATGAGAAACAGCAGCGCCGGCAAAGTGAGCGCCAGCGCCTTCGCCTCGCGCAGCCTGTCGATCCGCCGCAAGCGCCGGCGCAGATCGTCATTGGCTGCGAACGCACCGGTGACACCCTGATGGGACGGCTGCCGCGCGGAGGTCGCGGCAGTCGTCTCTTGTCCGGGTGGCGTCGCGGCCTGCGCGAGGCCCGCCGCCATTACTGGCTGGCCCAGGCGTTGAAGCGCTCGGTGAGCGTGTCGAGATTGTCGCGCCAGACCGCCAGATCGGCGGTCAGGCCGTAGGGCACGCGTTCCGCCGTATTCGGCATATAGGCCAGATATTCGGCTTCGAGAAGCGGAAAGGCCTTCTTGTTGGCCGAGGCATAGTCGATATGGCGCATGAATTCCGCCTGCGGCTCAGGCGTCGTCGCCCAGGCGATGAAATCCATCGCCGCCTTGGCCTTGGGCGTGCCCTTGAGGATCACCCAGCGGTTGTTGCCGATGAGATAGCCGGCCGACCAGACGAATTCGAGCTTCTGGCCTTGCGTCTTGTTGGCGCCGGCAACGCGGCCATTATAAGCGACCGCCATGTCGAACTCGCCCGACATGAAACCCTGCACCAGCTCGGTTCCCGACGACCACCAGACGATGTTGCCTTTCAGCTTGTCGAGCGTCGCGAAAGCGAGATCCTGGCCTTCCTTGGTCGCCAATGTCTTGTAGACGTCTGCTTTCGGCACGCCGGCGCCGAGAAGTGCGACCTCCAGCGTGATGGTCGCCGACTTGCGCAAGCCGCGCTTGCCCGGAAACTTCTGCACATCGAAGAAATCGGCCCAGTTTTGCGGACCGTTCTCCATCTTGGCTTTGTTGTAGGTCAGCCCGGTGCCGGAGGTCAGCGATACGACGCTGCATTCGTCATGGCTGTCGGGCAGGAGATCGGCGACCGGAACGCGCGACAGATCGAGCTTCTCGTAAAGCCCCTCCTCGCAGCCGGCCACGGCTTCGGCATCTTCCATTTCCGCGATGTCCCACTGATAGGACTGCGCCTGGACCTGGGCGCGCGCCTTGGCGATCTCGCCGTTGAAGGTGTCGTCGATGATCTTGGTGCCCGTCGCCTTCTCATAGGGATTCCAATAGGCGGCGCGGTTGGCGTCGGTGACGACGCCGCCCCAGCTAGCGATGCGCAGCTCCTCAGCTATGGCCAATGTCGAACAGGCGATCAATGCTGCCGCCGCGAGCGGCAGGATTTTCAGTCCTGGCATGAACGTTCTCCTCATCTCGGGCTTGCTTGTTGGATCACCGCCGTGGCCCGGTCACGCGCGGACGATTCGAAATTTCGAAAATCAGCTATCGGCCATGGCGCGCACCGCCTCCGGCGCGATGGAAAACCGCAATCGCGTCCCCGCCGCCGCTTGGGCCGGCATGTCGGCGGACGAGACTTTGATCTGCAGATTGTCGATGCCGAATGCGCGGCAGCGCATGCGCAATTGATCGCCCGTATAGATGGCCTCGATGACCTCGGCCTCGGCGGTCGCCGCCTGCCCGTTGATGCATGGGCGGATGGCTTCCGGCCGGATCGCCACGACCGCTTTGTCGCCGGATGTGAGGCCCGAAGCGGCTTTTCCGGCCAGGAGATCGCCGGAAGGCAGCCGCAGCTGGCAGTCCTGCCCGTCCGACCGGACCACCATGCAGCGGATGAGATTGTTGTCGCCGAGAAAATTCGCGACGAAAGGCGTGTCGGGACGCTCATAGAGATCCCTCGGCGTGCCGAGCTGCTCGATCCGCCCCCGATGGAAGAGCGCGATGCGGTCGGAGAGCGTCAGCGCCTCCGCCTGATCATGCGTGACATAAACGATGGTGAGGCCGAGCTCGCGATGCAGCTGCTTGATCTCGATCTGCAATTGCTCGCGCAGCTGGCGGTCGAGCGCGCCCAGGGGCTCGTCCATGAGAACCAGGCGCGGCGCGAAGATGAGGGCGCGTGCCACCGCCACGCGCTGGCGCTGGCCGCCCGAAAGTGCTGCGGGCAGTCTCTGGCCGAAGCCCGACATGTTGATCATGGCGAGCGCCTTGTCGACGCGGGCGCGGATCTCCTCGCGCGCAAGCCCGCGCAGACGCAGCGGATAGGCGAGATTGTCGGCGACGCTCATATGCGGGAACAAGGCATAGTCCTGGAACACCATGCCGATGTCGCGTCGATGCGCCGGCACATGCGCGAGTGAGCGTCCCGCGAGCGTGATCTCCCCCGCGGTCGGCGTCTCGAAGCCGGCGAGCATCATCAAGGTCGTGGTTTTGCCCGAGCCCGACGGGCCGAGAAGGCTTAGAAACTCGCCCTCGCCGACGGTCAGATCGAGGTCGTCAACCACGGCGGTCCTGCCATCATAGGTCTTGCTGACCCGGGTGAAGGAGACCGCCGCCGCGCCGCTCATCGCTCATACTCCGCATTGCCGCATACGCCGATATGCTGGCCCGACACGTGCCGGGCCTGATGCGAGCAGAGGAAGATCATCATGTCGGCGATCTCTTCCGGCTCGATGCGGGTGCGCATCGAGATGAATTCGGTGTTCTCGGCGATCATCTGTTCGAGATCAACCCCGAGCTCCGCCGCCTTGCGCTCGATCACCGCATTGCCGCGGGCATTGTTGATCCAGCCGGGCAAGATGGAATTGACCCTTATGTTGAAGGGGCCGAGCTCGCGGGCCAATGTTTCGGTCATGCCGAGCACGCCGACCTTGGAGACGGCGTAAGGCAGCCGCATAGGCAGGCCGGTGCGCGCACTGGTCGAGGAGACATTGAGGATGGATCCGCCGCCCGTCTGCTTGAGGCGTGGTATCGCCTGCCGGACGCAATAGAAGAAGCCGGAGAGATTGACGCCGATGGTGCGGTCCCACTCCTCGGGCGAGACATCCTCCGCGGCCGCGGTCGGCCCGGCGATGCCGACATTGTTGATGAGCGCATCGAGCCCGCCCAGCCGCGTGTCGGCTTCGGCGAAGAGCCGCGCCACCTGATCGGCATTGCCGCAATCACATCGGCTTGCCGAGATTCCGTCATCGCCGTCGCTCACCGCCTCGATGGCCGCTTCGTCGATGTCGGCGACGTGAACGCGCGCACCCGCCGCATGAAAACGCTGCGCGATGGTGATTCCCGCTCCCCCCGCCGCGCCGGTGATGATGACGCGTAGTCCCTGAAGGTTCAAAGCCGCCTCCTTATTTCTGGGATCGCAGATTAGGAGGCAAATTCGACGACTGTCAATAGGGATCAATCACCGCACAGATATTGCGCGGCGGCCAAAATTATTGAGATGGCAAAATATGCGCTAGGCGGCGGCCTCGGCGGTCACCGGACGATCGTGCACTTGCCCGGGCCGAACCACACGACGTCTTCCTTCTTCACGCCATAGAGATGATTGCCGATGAAGGGCTCGATCGCCCAGGCGCCGGTCATCGGGGTTTCGTTCCAGGCATCGATATAACCGGCGTCATAGGAGGAATTGGCGTCGAGCGAGTGGCCGATATTCGACAGGCGGTCGAGCAGCAGGAACGGTGTCTTCTTCACCTCCGCATCGAAAATGGCGAAGAGTTCGCAGGCGCGCATGCCGGGCCGGACCGAAGCGAGGAGCGTCGCATGGATCGCGTCGATCGTCTCCAGCGCCTTGCGCTGCGCGACATTGTCGCCGCGCTGGAAGCTGCGCGTGCAGTCGCCCCACCAGCCGTCCGGCGTGATCGGATGGATGTCCACCATGCCGAGATCGAGATTCCACAATTGCCGCGCGGTCGGCTTGTCGGTCGGAAAGCAGCTCAGCGTGCCGATGCCGAAGCCGATCGTGGTCGGCGTCCACAGGCCGGTGCCACCGAAGTCGCGCACATAACGGTCGGCACGGTCGCGTACCTCGATCTCCGTCTCGCCCGGCTTCGCATCGGCGCAAATCGCTTCCGCCAGCCGGATCGCCAGGCGCTGGGCCTCGACCAGGCCGGCCGGCACCGTGTCGGTGATGTTCTCGTGAGCCATATTCATTCCCTCAGTTCTTACGGTGCTCAGCCCAGGGCCCGGATGGCCCGGACGAAATCGAGCGTGTGCTGCTTGTCGACATTGCCGGTATCGACATGGGTATCCTTCAGATAGCTGCCGACGATGACCGCATTGGCCTTGGCGAGATCGCGCTCAGCACTATCGGGTGTGACGCCAGCGCCGATCACGATCGGAAAGCCGGGCCCGACAATGGCACGGAATTCAGCTGTCTTGTCGACTGGCGTCTGCAGACCGGTCCCCTCGCCAGTGACGACGACGGCATCGCAGCGCGATATGCCGATGAGCAGGTCCTCGACCAGGGGCCGACCCGACAGATAGGGCTGGTATTTGAAACGCACGCCGCCCAGGACGAAGGCCTTGGAGGCGGCGCGCTGGGCATTCAGCCAGTCACCGAAGGCGCCGTCATCGGCGACGGGGAGATGTCCGCACACTGAATCGAGCTGAACGCAACGTGCCCCGAATTCATTGGCGACCTCGAAGGCGCGTTTGTCGTCCTTCAGGATATTGACGCCGAACACCACCTCAGGCGCCTCATCCTTGAGCCACCGGCAGACGGCGACGACGTCGTCGACCGAGCCGAAATAGTTTTCGACGATCACCGCATCGACGCCGCTCTCCCACAGGATCTGCGTCTCGCGGCGCGCAATGTCGAATTTCTCGGCGGGAGAGTCCCCCTTGAGATGCAGCATGGCGAAGACGGGGATGCGATTATTGAAAGTCGAAAGAAACCTGTTCGCGCTCATAGAACTGCCATGTGTTGTGTCGGTTAACGGTTGTCGGGAATGAGCGCCGCGATCTCGTCGAGGCGGTAGGCCCTGTCGCTCAGGCCCAGATCCCTCACCAATTGCGCGAGCTCGGGCCGTCTTATGCTGGCCTGGCGAAGCAGCTCGTCGCTGGCGAAGAGGCTGGCGCAGTCGCCATCGGCGATGATGTGGCGGTTCGCCATGGCGATCACGCGTGTGAAGGTCTGGGCGACAAAGCGCATGTCGTGGGTGATGGTGACGACCGATACGCCCTCGGATTCGAGCTGGTCGATCAGGCCGACGAGACGGCGCTGGCCCGGCCGGTCGAGCCCGGCGGTCGGTTCATCGAGCACGATATATTTGCACTCGCCGACGAGCACGGCGGCGATCGCCACGAATTTGCGGATGACCAGCGGCAGATCGTTGGGGTTGCTATCGAAATAACGCTCGATGCCGCCGAGCCGCGCGGCGCGCGCCACCCGCTCGTCGCGCTTGGCGTCATCCCATTTGCGATAGCGCGGCATATATTCGAGCTCGTCGCGCACCGTGCTGGCGAAGATCTGGTCGTCCGGATTCTGGAACACATAACCGACCGTCGCGGCGATGCTGGCGGTGGTGCGCTCCGCCGTCGTGACGCCATCGACCGTCACGGTACCGCTGGTCGGCTTGAGCAGACCGTTCATCAGCTTGACGGTCGTCGTCTTGCCGGCGCCGTTCTGGCCGACGATGGCGAGCCGCTCGCCTGGCCTGACGGTGAAGCTGACATCGTCGACAGCGCGCCAGCCACTGGGATAAGCGAAGGAGACATTGGTGAAGGTTATGGCCATGATGCTCACCGCCCCAGCCTGGACGACAAGGCGGCGAAGGCTTCGGCCCGCGTGATCGGCAGCGACGGGAACGCCTTGCCGGCGCCCTGTAGCGCCAGCGCCAGTTCAGTGACCTCCGGCCGCGGCACATCCGCCTCGTCCATGAGCGCCGAAGTGACGATCTCCGCCGTCGGGCCTTCACCGATGACACGGCCGTCCTTCATGACGATGATCCGGTCGGCATGCTGCGCCATCAGGTCGATCTTGTGCTCGACCAGCACGATCGATTTGCCGCGCTTGCGCAAATCGCCGATGATCTCGAACACCGCATCGGACGCCTCCGGATCGAGCTGCGACGTCGGCTCGTCGATGACGATGAAATCGGCATCCATGGCGACGATCGCGGCGAAGGCGACCTTCTGGCGCTGGCCGCCCGACAGCTCATTGGGGTTCTTCTTGATGAGCGCCTCGAGGCCCAGTCTTTCGACCACCTCGAGCACGCGCTCGATCATCTCATCGCGCGGAACGCCGATATTCTCGAGGCCGAAGGCGATCTCCTCGAAAACGGTGTCCTTGATGCCGCTGATCTGGGTGAAGGGATTTTCGAACACACAGCCGATGGCGCGCGAAAGCTCGGCCGGATCCCATTCGAGCAGGTTGCGCCCGCGGATCTCGACCTTGCCCGTCAGGGTTCCCGGATGGAACAGCGGAATGAGCCCGCGCATGAGGCTGCACAAGGTCGTCTTGCCGCTCGCATTGACGCCGATCACGCCATAAAGAAGCCCCTCCTCCAGCGTGAGCGACACATTGCTGAGCGCCGGCGCCTCGGAATAGGCATAGGTGAAGCTCACATCCTGCATCGAGATCAGAGCCATGACAGCGCGGCTCCCACGACGGCCAGCACGAGGCCGGCAAAGGCGACAGTGAGCAGGACATATTCCCAAAGACGCGGCTGCCGGAAGAAGGCGAGACGTGTATGCGCGGTCTTGGAATTGAAGGCGCGGGCATCGAGCGCTACCGCGCGTTCCTCCGTCTGGGTCATGGCGGTGAGGAAGGCCGGCGCAATGATCGGAAAGAACGCCTTGCTGCGGGTGAAGATCGAGCCTTCCGTCTCGATGCCGCGTGACTTCTGCGCGTCCATGACGACGCGCACATTGCGGCCGAGATCGGTGATCGACTGCAGCGAGGACAGGAGCACATAGGTGGCGCGCGGAGTCAGCCCGCGCTCCTCGAGCGCCAGCATCAGATATTTGGCCGGCATCAGCGCCGCAAAGAGCGTGAGCGCGCCGCACAGAACCATGACGACGAGCGCGAAACGGGCGCCACCGATGGCGCCTTCAAGAGTGGGAGTCAGTGGCCCCAGGGTGAACAGCACATGGCTGCCGGGCTCGAAAGCCGCTCTCAGGATGAAAAGAACGAAGCCGACCGCCAGGAACAGCTTGAGATAGCCGGGGATGAACTGGCGGCCGACGCCGGCAAGAAGCGAGATCGCCACGAAAACCGCGCACATGATGAGCGGCGCGGTCAATCCCGTGATCCAGATGGGAATGATCGCAAGGCAGCCGAGGACCAGGAAAGCGATGATCGGGTTGATGTCCCGGATCATGTTTCCCTGGGTGACCGGGCGTCGAAAGCTTTCGACGAAATCCCGGTCTATCCCGGCGCGCCCTTTCGTGGCGTCGTTTTGCATATCTCAGGCCGCCGCGCCGGGGCGCTTGCCGAGATAGATGTAGCCGAGCGGCAGCTTGGCGAAGATGCGCTTCGGCATGCCTTTCAGGATGGCATAGACGACGAGCACCGTCGGTACCTTGTCGAGGATGTCCATCGGCACCTGCGCCAGGAAGTTGGCGGTATTGATGTCGAAGCCGGCCGCCGTGAGAGCACCAACCACCAGCGCGCCGCCGCCGACCGCGAGGCCGCCGAAGATCCAGATGGTAAGGATGGCGCCGAGCACGCCGCCGATGAGCGCGAAGGGAATGGCGCTGAGCAGCGTCTTGGTGAGGCTCAGGAACACGCCCTTTTTGGCGAGCCAGCCGGCGAGCAGGCCGAACATGATGCTGAGGATGCCGAAGGCCATGGTCGGCGGCGAGGTGATCGAATTGAGCACATTCGAGATCGCACCGACGATGGCACCAGGAATGCCGCCGCAGGTCGCGCCGACCAGGATGGTCCCGATGCTGTCGAGATAGACCGGCAGCTTCAAGAGCAGGGCGAACTGGCCACCCACGAAATTGATGGCGATGCCGATCGGTATCATGAAGATCGTCAGACGCCCATAGCCCTGTATGGCATTATCGATAGACATTAGTCACTCCTCCCAATTGTTGCTTGGTGTTGATGGTTCATACGAGCACCGCGCGTTCCTGCATGAAGGCCCGCACGGCTTTGTCGGTCGTCATCCCGCCCCGGGCGCCGACCTTGCCGACCGACAAGGCCGCTGCCGCATTGGCGAATTCGGCGGCGGCGGCGAGGTCGCCGGATTGCGAATAGGCGTAGAGAAATGAGCTCGAGAAGGTGTCGCCGGCGCCGGTGACATCGACGACCTCGACCTTGTAGCCTGGGATGCTCTTGACGCCCTTGGCCGTGTGGAGGTCGCAGCCTTCACTGTCCTTGGTGACGACGATGGCCGTGGCGCCCGCCGCGAGAAGCTGCTGAATATCGTTGCCGACGGACGTGAAGCGCTTCTTGCCCCGCGAATTCATGAACAGGATGTCGCAATATTCGATGAGGCCGGAAGGATGGTTCTCGAGATTGTAGACATCGAGATCCATCACGATCTTGACGCCGCGCCGGCGCAAGGCTTGCAGCACCTGCGGCGCGGTGAGCTCGCCCATGCGGAACGGCCGCGCGTCGGTCAGCGAGGTGAACAGGAATTCGGCGCCCGCAATATGCTCGAACATCTGGGGCGTGATTTCCGAATGCGTGATGCCGAGCTTCGGGATGATGACGATATGCTGATCGCCGGAGATCAGGATGATGCACTTCGAATCAGGCACCGCCTCGTCGAAGATGACATAGTCGGTATTGAGGCCGGCCTCGCGCAATTGCCGGAGCAGCTTCTGGGTCAAGGGCCCGGAATTCAGCTGCGAGATGAAGGTGGTCGCCATCCCGTAATGAGCGAAGATCGAAGCGGCATTGGCGATCATGCCGCCATATTGCGGCGGCAGCGTCTTGACGATGAGCTTGTCGCCGGCCGACGGGAAGAACGGCGCGGCATAATATTCATCTTCCGCCACATCGCCGAAGAACACCGAATATTTCTGCTGAGGCTTCGTCATATGCGCCGGGGACCTGTGGATTCGCGGATGATCAGCTCGATGGGCAGCACGACCTGCTCGCCAGTGAGCGGCTTCACGCCTTCGAGGGAATCGATGAGTGTCGTCGTCGCCGCCACGCCGAGGCCCAGAACATTCTGGCGCACGGTGGTGAGCGGCGGATAGCAATAGGAGCCGGCTGAGACGTCGTCGAAGCCGACGACCGAGACTTGGCCCGGCACGTCGATGCCCTCTTTCCGCAGCTGGTTGATGGCGCCGATCGCCATGAAGTCGTTGAGCGCGAAGATGGCGGTGACCTCGCCGGAGCGCAGGGCCTCGATGTGCGGCAGCACCGCCTTGCGGCCGCCCTGCTCGGTCAGGTCCGATTTGACGATCGCGAATTCACCGCCGCCTTGCCGCCATACGTCGCCGAAGCCTTCGATGCGGCGGATGCTGGTGGCGTTATTGCCCGGCATGACGAGCAGCAGCGCCTTGCGATGGCCGAGATCGAGCAGATGCCGGGCGACGAGCCGCGCGCCCTTGTCGTTGTCGGAGACGACGGAGGGAAAATCGGTGCCGACGATCTCTTCGTCGACGAAAACCAGGGGCATGTCGCCCAGTACGCGATGAAGCTCGCTGTTGGTGGGGGGCGAACCGGCCGAATAGACGATGCCGTCCACCGCGCGCGACCTGATCATCTCGAGATATTGCATCTCCTTCTCGAGATCGAAGCCGGTGGTGCACAGGATGACATTGTAGCCGCGCCCGATCGCGGTGGCCTCGACGCCCTTGGCGAGCTCGGCGAAATAGCTGTTGCCGATATCCGGCACCGCCACCGCCAGGATCCGCGTGGTGCCGCGCGCCAGATTCTGCGCCGTGCGGCTCGGCTGGTAGCCGAGACGATCCATTGCTTCCCGCACGCGGGAAACGATATGCGGGCTGACCTTCCGTTTCCCGCTCAAAGCATGGGAAACGGTTGTCGGGCTTACCCCTGCCGCTTGAGCTACGTCCGCAATTGAAACCACGGAAATTTTCTCAACTTTAAGTCACCAAAACGCTTTGCCAAAGCGCTTTGCAATCTAGGCTCAACTTTCAGGTGAACACAAGCGTAAATTTTTACCTGTTGATTTCTTGGGGGGATTCAGGCGCGGAGCTTTGTCGCGCACCCCGTAGCCCATGTCGTTTCCTAGCGGATATCCCGCCGGCCTTTGTGGTCTTATGGCCTTGCTTAAGGTGCCCGTCCTCGGATGGGATAATTGGGAAGCCGGTGCGATGCCGGCGCTACCCCCGTAACGGTAAGAGACCTCTGAGCCGCTCCGAATGCCACTGGGCTGATGCCTGGGAAGGTGGAGCGGCGTCTCAAGCCCGGAAACCAGCCTCGAGCATGCCGATGGACCGCGGTGGGCGGTCGAGTGGCGATTGGCCGAGGCCTGGCGCCGCGACGGCCGATCCCCCTCCCCGTCCCCGCATGAGCGAACTTGCGAGGACGACACGCGATCATGACCGCCGTTACACTTCTGCACCAGGACCATTTGGGCGACCACATCGATCGGCTCGTCGCGTCGCGCGAACCGGGTCACGGCCTGCCGCGCGCCTTCTATGCCGATCCGGAAATCTTCGAGCGCGACATGGAGCGTGTCCTGCGCCGGCATTGGCATTGCATCGGCCATGTCAGCATCCTGCCCGATATCGGCGACTTCGAGCTGTTCAGCTTCGAACGTGAAGCGATCATCCTGTCGCGCGCCCAGGATGGCGAGATCCATGCCTTCCTGAATGTCTGTCGCCACCGTGGCGCCGAAGTCTGCATTAGGCCTAAGGGCAATACCCGCTTCTTCATGTGCCCCTATCATGCCTGGACCTATGCCAATGATGGGCGCCTCAAGGCGGCGCGCCTGATGCCCAAGGGGTTCGACCGCGAAAAATACGGGCTGCACAAGCTCCATGTGCGCGTCGCCGAAGGCCTCATCTTCATTTCCTTCGCCACGGCGCCGCTCGACTTCACCCTCATCGAGCAGTCGCTGCGCGCGAGCTGCGGCCAATATGGCTGGGGTGACGCGCGGGTGGCGCATCGCCAGACCTATGCGATCGCCGCCAACTGGAAGCTCGCGATCGAGAACTATGTCGAATGTTATCATTGCGGGCCGGCGCATCCCGAATATTCCAAGACCCATGCGCTCGAGCAGCCGGCCGAGCGCATCGCCGAAATGAACAGCCGCATGGAGGAACGCACTTGCGCGCTGGGCGTCAACATCATCTCCGGCAATCACTGGCAGACTTCGCGCGCCGGCAAGGAGGCGATCGACGTCTTCCGCTATGCGCTCTACGAAGGTGCGGCGAGCGGCAGCGAGGACGGCTCACCCGTGGCGCCTTTGATGGGCAAGTTCCAGAACTATGATGGCGGCGTCACGTCGATCCATGTCGGCGGCACCAGCTTCCTCGTCTGTTATCCCGATCACGGCATGATCTACCGCTTCATCCCGAAGACGGTCGACAGCTGCGAGATGGAGCTGATCTGGCTGGTGCACGGCGATGCCGTCGAAGGCAAGGACTATGATCTCGAGAAACTCACCTGGCTGTGGAAGGTGACGACGGCGGAAGACAAGAAGATCATCGAGCACACCGCCCGCGGCGTGCGCTCACATTACTTTGTGCCCGGTCCGATTGCGCCGATGGAGTATAACGAGCTGCGTTATATCGATTGGTATCTGGACGAAATCAGCCGTCCGTGAGGTGAAAATATGCTGGTTGATCCCCTCTCCCCCTGCGGGGGAGAGGGCTAGGTGAGGGGGAACCGGCAGAGAAAATCGGATGCGATGGCAGGATGATTTCCGTCCGTTCCCCTCACCCTCCCGATGCTTCGCATCGGGTCCCTCCCTCTCCCCCGTAGGGGCGAGGGTAAGATAAAGAGGGCCGGCGCGATGAACGCCGGCCCTCTTGCATCACGTGCGGTGCGACGCCCGGAGACGGCCGGCGGCGGCGACCATATTGACCAGCGCCGGTTTCACCTCTTCCCAGCGGCGTGTCTTGAGACCGCAATCGGGATTGACCCAGACCTGGTCGGGGGCGAGATGCGCCGTCGCCTTGTCGAGGAGATCCGCCATTTCCGCGGCATCCGGCACGCGCGGCGAGTGGATGTCATAGACGCCCGGGCCGATCTCGTTCGGATAACGATATGACACGAAGGCATCGAGCAGTTCCATCTTCGAGCGCGACGTCTCGATCGAGATGACGTCGGCATCCATGGCGCCGATCGCGGCGATGATGTCGTTGAACTCCGAATAGCACATATGGGTATGGATCTGCGTCTCATCCGCCACACCGGCGGCGGCGAGACGGAAACATTCCACCGCCCAGTTGAGATAGGCCGTCCACTCGGCGCGCCGCAGCGGCAGGCCTTCGCGAATCGCCGGCTCGTCGATCTGGATAATGCCGATGCCGGCTTTTTCGAGATCGACCACTTCGTCGCGGATGGCGAGCGCGATCTGCCGGCACACATCGGCGCGCGCCAGATCGTCGCGCACGAAGGACCATTGCAGGATGGTCACCGGACCGGTGAGCATGCCTTTCATCGGCCGCTCGGTGAGCGACTGCGCATAGGACGACCATTGGACCGTCATCGGCTTCGGCCGCGACACGTCACCGAAGATGACCGGCGGGCGCACATAACGCGAGCCGTAGCTCTGCACCCAGCCATGTTTGGTGAAGACGTAGCCGGATAGCTGCTCGCCGAAATACTGCACCATGTCGTTGCGCTCGAACTCGCCATGGACGAGCACATCGATGCCGATCTCCTCCTGCCAGCGCACCGCCTTCTCGGTCTCGCGGCGCAGGAACGCGTCATACTCCGCTTGCGTAAGCACGCCCTTGCTGAAATCGGAGCGCGCCTTGCGCACGTCCGACGTCTGCGGGAAGGAGCCGATAGTCGTCGTCGGGAAGGCCGGCAGGCCGAGCCGCTTGTCCTGCGCCACGCGCCGCGTCGCGAAGGGGCTGCGGCGCAACGTCATCTCATGCCTTACACCGCGCGTCCTGAGCTGCACAGCTTTGTCATGGATCTTGGCCGACTCGCGGCGGTCCTGCGCGGCTTCGTCGGAGCGCGCCAGCTCGGCGGCGATCGCCACCGCGCCGTCTTTGAGGCCACGCGCCAGCAGCGCCACTTCCTCGATCTTCTGGGTGGCGAAAGCGAGCCAACTCCGGATTTCGGGATCGAGATCGGTCTCGAGCGCCAGATCGACCGGCACATGCAGCAGCGACGAGGACGGCGCGATCACGATGCCGCCGGCATGGTCGGCGAAGCGGTCGAGGCTTCTGAGTGTCGCCGAAAGATCATTGCGCCAGATATTCCGGCCATTCACGACGCCGAGCGACAGCGTGAGATCGGATCGGGCCTTGCCGAGCACGATATCCGCCTGCTCGGGCGCGGCGCAGAGATCGACATGGAGACCTGCGACCGGCAGCTTGGACGCAAGATCGGCATTGTCGCCCAAAGCGCCGAAATAGGTGGTGAGCAAAAGCTTGAGGCCCGGCACCTCGCGCGCCAGCGTCTCATAGACGGTCTTGAAGGCGGCCTTGGCGGCAGGCGACAGATCGAGCACCAGCGCCGGCTCGTCGATCTGCACCCAGGAGGCGCCGGCGCCCGCGAGCTTGCGCAGGATCTCCACATAGACGGGGAGAAGTCCCGGCAGCAGCGACAAAGGCTCGGCGCGACCATCCTTGACCTTGGCGAGGAGCAGATAGGTCACCGGCCCGATGAGGACCGGTCGCGTTTCGACGCTGAGCGCCTTGGCTTCCAGGAAGTCGTCGAGAGGCTTGGTGGTCGTGAGTTCGAAGGCCTGATCGCTCGCCAGCTCCGGCACCATATAGTGGTAGTTCGTGTCGAACCATTTGGTCATCTCGAGCGCCGGCACGCCGGTCGTCTCATGCTGATGACCATGCGCGCAGGTCCGGGCCTCGCCGCTGCCGCGCGCCATGGCGAAATAGAGATCCAGCGGCACGCCGGAACCCGGGCGCTCATAGATCGTCGGAATGGCGCCCACCAGCGCGCTCATATCGAGCATCTGGTCATAGAGCGAGAAGTCGTTGCTCGGTATGTGATCAAGGCCGCTCTTCTGCTGCAGCAGCCAGTTCTCCTTGCGAAGATTCGCGGCCGTGGCGAGCAGCGCCGCGGCCGGGCTCTTGCCGGCCCAGTAGCTTTCGAGCGCGGCCTTTAGCTCGCGCCGGCGGCCGATACGCGGGAAGCCGAGATTGGCGGTTGTGATGGACATGAATTCTCCTGTTCCGGAAAGCGCAAGGCTCCAGATTTTTTCATTGGTGATGAAGGTGAAGCGCGAAGGCGCGTCAGGGCGGACCGCGATTGCGGTCGCATCGATCGCGGATGCTGGAGCTCGTCTCGAAGATCATGGCGCACCTCGCTGATAAGCGGCGGCCAATGGAAGAAGCATGCGAGGCGAGCCCGTACCGGCGCCAACCTGCAACACGCGCTCCCCTGGGACACCCCGCCCTAGAACGTCTTCGTCACGGCAGGTCTCCTGGCTCGCGGGTCTAAACCTCGATCCCCCTTCCCGGCGCAAGGCCAGTGGATTCCGGATCGGGCTCGCCGCTTACAGTTGCGGGGGCAGCCGCGGCTTTGATCCCATCTTGGGCGTCTCCTTATCGCCAAAGTCGAACAACTTTGGCGGGAAGCGCCCTGGATCGCACCGCATTCCCTTTTTCGCCTCAGGCAAAAATCTGAGGACCGTGACAAGACGATCATCTCTCAGCCCGTCTCTCATGTCAATAACATATAAAGATATTCTTATGTCTACATATGCCAGAGAAACCTTGCGACAATATGTTGACGAGATGGGGCCACACACCACAATATGCAGCCATCACTGGTCTCCAGGAGTGATTCTGGAGCTAAGAGGGAACCCGGTGCGAATCCGGGACTGCCCCCGCAACTGTTAGCGGCGAGTTGTTTGCGTTGTCGGTCACTGATGCGAGTTGCGCATTGGGAAGGCCAGCAAACGACGTCGACCCGCGAGTCAGGAGACCTGCCCGTGATGTCTTGATCGTCCTCGGGCGGGGTGCTCCGAAGGTTCGCTTGCGCCCCGGTCGTTCCACGTGCCGGATTCCTGCGTCTGCGCTCCCTTGGCCCTGGCCCCCAACTTCTAGGGGTTAGCCAATGTCTCTCATTCAAATCACCGATCGCCCGGAAGGCCGCGTCCTGCCTTTACCGTCGCGCTCCCAGGAAGCCGCCGGCATGCCGGCCTTCCGCATCATCCGCCGCAACGCGTCGATCTCGACTTTCGATCCGGCCAAGATCGCCATCGCGATGACCAAGGCCTTTCTCGCCGTCGAAGGTTCGAGCGCCGCCGCCTCGCGCCGCGTTCATGAGATCGTCCGTGAGCTGACCGATCAGGTGACGGCGGCCCTGACGCGCCGCAGCGATTCCGAGCGCGCCATGCCGATCGAGGAGATCCAGGACCAGGTCGAGCTCGCTTTGATGCGCGGCGGCCACCACAAGGTCGCCCGCGCCTATGTGCTCTATCGCGAGGAACGGGCGCGGCTGCGCGCGGCGGAAAAGCCGGCAAACCCCACTGCCCCCGCGCTGCGGATCAAGTCGCCATCAGGCCTCGACCGCGCGCTGGACGAAAACTGGCTTGCGGAGCTGATCGCCAGCTCTTGCGCCGGGCTGGCCGGTGTCGAAGCCTTAGCCATTCTCGCCGAGACGAAGCGCAACCTCTATGACGGGATGAGCGAGGACGAATTGGCGCTTGCCCAGATCATGGCGGCGCGCACCTTGATCGAGACCGAGCCCAATTACGCCTATGCCAGCGCCCGCCTGCTGCTCGATAAATTGCGCGCCGAGGCTTTGAGCTTCCTGTGCGGCCATCCCGATAGTGCGGATCAGGCCCAGATGGCCGAGCGTTATCCCGATTATTTCGCCGACTATATCGACCGCGGCATCGCGGCCGGCCTTCTCGATCCCGAGCTCAAACGTTTCGATCTCGACCGGCTCGGCCGGGCGCTCAGGCCCGAGGCCGATTTCAATTTCCAATATCTCGGCCTGCAGACGCTTTATGACCGCTATTTCCTGCACGAGGGCGGCGTGCGCTTCGAGCTGCCGCAAGCCTTCTTCATGCGCGTCGCCATGGGCGTGGCGCTGCGCGAGGTCGACCGCGAGGCGCGCGCCATCGAATTCTACGAGGTGCTGTCCGCCTTCGACGTCATGTGCTCGACGCCGACCTTGTTCAATGCCGGCACCTTGCGGCCGCAGCTTTCCTCCTGCTTCCTCACCACAGTGCCTGACGATCTCGACGGTATCTTCAAGTCGGTGAAGGACAATGCGCTGCTCGCCAAATATTCGGGCGGCCTCGGCAATGACTGGACCCGCGTGCGTGGCCTCGGCGCCCATATCAAGGGCACCAACGGCAAGTCGCAGGGCGTCGTGCCGTTCCTGAAAGTCGCCAATGACACGGCCATCGCCGTCAACCAGGGCGGCAAGCGCAAGGGCGCCGTCTGCGCCTATCTCGAGACCTGGCATATCGACATCGAGGAATTCCTCGATCTGCGCAAGAATACCGGCGACGACCGCCGCCGCACCCATGACATGAACACCGCCAACTGGGTGCCGGACCTGTTCATGCAGCGCGTCGAGGCCGACGGCACCTGGACGCTGTTCTCGCCCGACGAGGTGCCGGATCTTCACGACCTGACGGGCGCTGCCTTCGCCGCTGCCTATGAGGCCTATGAGGCCCAAGCCGCGGCAGGACGCGTCAAGGTCTTCAAGCAGATGCGCGCCATCGATCTGTGGCGGCGCATGCTGACCATGCTGTTCGAGACCGGCCATCCCTGGATCACCTTCAAGGACCCGTGCAACCTGCGCTCACCGCAGCAGCATGCGGGCGTCATCCACTCGTCCAATCTGTGCACCGAGATCACCCTCAACACTTCCGACAAGGAGGTCGCGGTCTGCAATCTCGCCTCGATCAATCTCGCCAATCACGTGACCGCCGAGGGCATCGATCACGAGCACCTGACTCGCAGCGTCACCGTGGCGCTGCGCATGCTCGACAATGTAATCGACGTGAACTTCTACACCATCCCTGAGGCGCGGTTCTCCAATCTGCGCCATCGCCCCGTCGGGCTTGGTCTCATGGGCTTCCAGGACGCGCTTTATCGCCAGCGTATTCCTTACGCCTCCGAGGCGGCCATCCGCTTCGCCGATGAAAGCATGGAGGCGATCTCCCATGCCGCCATCGGGGCCTCGAGCGATCTCGCTTCCGAGCGCGGCCGCTATCCGAGCTATGACGGCTCGTTGTGGAGCCAGGGCATTCTGCCGCTCGATTCGATCGAGATCCTGAGCCGTTCACGCGGCAAGCTCGATCTCGACCGCTCCTCGCGCCTCGACTGGGCGTCCTTGCGCGAGCGGGTGCTCCAGCAGGGCATGCGCAATTCCAATGTCATGGCCATCGCCCCCACCGCCACCATCTCCAATATTTGCGGCGTCAGCCAGTCGATCGAGCCCGCCTATCAGAATCTCTACGTCAAATCGAACATGTCGGGCGACTTCACCATCGCCAATGCCGATCTGGTGCACGATCTGAAAGCCCGGGGCCTCTGGGACGAGGTGATGATCAGCGACCTCAAATATTTCGACGGCAGCCTCGGCGGCATCGACCGGGTGCCGGACGATCTCAAGGCGCTCTACGCCACCGCTTTCGAGATCGATACGAGCTTCCTGATCGAGGCGGCGGCACGCCGGCAGAAATGGATCGACCAGGCGCAGTCGCTCAATCTCTATATCGCCAATCCCTCCGGCAAGAAGCTCGATGCGCTCTACAGGCTCGCCTGGAATCGGGGGCTCAAGACCACCTATTACCTGCGCTCGCTGAGCGCCACCCATGTCGAGAAGTCGACGCTGAAAGGAACCGACGGGAAGCTCAATGCTGTTTCCGTCGGCGCCGCCGCCGAACCGATCGAGCTCGCCGTGCCGCTCCTCTGTCCGATCGACGATCCCACTTGCGAAGCCTGCCAATAAACCTGGAGTACAAGAACATGAACACGCTCGACTGGTCGGAACCGACCGCCGCCGATGTCAGCCGCCGTCTGCATCCCGCTTTCGACAAGACGCCCAAGTCCGCGATCGCTGACGCGACCGGGCTCGGCACCATCAACCGCTCAGGCGGACGGGTACGCGTCGACGACAAGGCGATGATCAACTGCCGCGCCGACGTCAACCAGCTGCTGCCGCTCAAATACCGTTGGGCCTGGGAGAAATATCTCTCGGGCTGCAACAATCACTGGATGCCGACCGAAGTGTCGATGCAGGCCGATATCGCGCTGTGGAAGTCGAAGGATGGTCTGACCGATGATGAGCGGCGCGCGGTGAAGCGCAATCTCGGCTTCTTCGCCGCATCCGAGTCGCTGGTGGCGAACAATATCGTGCTCGCCATCTACCGCCATCTCACCAATCCCGAATGCCGGCAATATCTCCTGCGCCAGGCCTTCGAGGAGGCGGTGCACACCCATACGTTCCAGTATATCGTCGAAAGCCTGGGTCTCGACGAGGGCGAGCTCTTCAACATGTATCGCGAAGTGCCCTCGATCACCGACAAGGCGGCCTGGGCCTTGAAGCACACGCAGAATCTCGACGATCCGGGCTTCTCCACCGGAACGCCGGACAAGGACCGCGCCTTCCTGCGCGATCTCGTCGCCTTCTATGTCGTCTTCGAGGGCATGTGGTTCTATACCGGTTTCGCCCAGATCCTGTCGCTCGGGCGGCGCAACAAGATGGTCGGCATCGCCGAGCAGTATCAGTACATCCTGCGCGACGAATCCATCCATCTGAATTTCGGCATCGACGTCATCAACCAGATCCGCGTCGAGAATCCGCATCTGTGGAGTGCCGCTTTCCAGGACGAAATCCGCCAGATGCTGCGCGAGGCGGCCGAGCTCGAAAGCGCCTATGCCAAAGATACGATGCCGCGCGGCTTCCTCGGGCTCAATGCCGGCCTGTGCGAGACATACATGCATTTCATCGCCAACCGCCGCTGCGCCCAATTGGGCCTGGCGCCGGTCTTCGCCGAGACGGAGAACCCCTTCCCCTGGATGTCGGAAGCCATGGATCTCAAGAAGGAGAAGAACTTCTTCGAAACCCGGGTGATCGAATACCAGAATGGCGGTGCGCTCGCCTGGGATTGAGGGCCCGTGTCTCAGGCCCGCGGCGGAATGTCGGTTTTGAGACCGCCCCGCCGCCGCCTCTATGCTTGAATGTCCTTGTTCAAGGTGCCGGCCCGAGCGATCGGGCTGGATAATTGGGAAGCCGGTGTGAAACCGGCACTGCCCCCGCAACGGTAAGGCAGCGCAACCCGCGGCAAAAGCCACTGGATGATCCATCCGGGAAGGCGCCGCGGCGATCCGCAAGGATCCGCTGCCAAGTCCGGAAACCAGCCAGGAACATAAGTCCGATGGGCTGCGGTGGGCGGTCGGGCGGCGAATGTCGCTTCTGCGGCCGCCGACTTTCCTCCATCACATTTTCATCGGTCGATGCAACTCAAGCAGCGGGTCGATGCGATGAAGAATATGCGAATGGATATGCTGTCGCGGCTCGAAGGCCGGCAGCCCGAGATGAGCCTCCCCAGGGAATTCTATGTCGATCCGGATTATTTCCAGATCGACCTCGACGAGATCTGGTACCGCGAATGGCTGTTCGCCGGCCATGAATGCGAGGTGGCGAAGCACGGCAGCTATTTCACCCTCGACGTCGGCGCCTATTCGGTCATCGTGACCAGAGCGCGTGACGGCCGGATCCGCGCCCTGCACAACAGCTGCCGCCATCGCGGCTCGCGCGTCTGCACCGCCGCCAAGGGCACCGCCGCCCGTCTCGTCTGCCCCTATCATCAATGGACCTACGAGCTCGATGGCCGCCTGATGTTCGCGCGCGACATGGGCCCTGGCTTCAAGACCGAGCAATACGGGCTGAAGCCTGTCCATTGCGAGACGGTCGGTGGTTATGTCTTCATCTGCCTTGCCGACGAGGCGCCCGATTTCGAGACCTTCCGCGCCGCCGCTTTGCCCTATATGGCGCCGCATCATCTGGGCCGCACCAAGGTCGCCTGCGAGACGACCATCATCGAGAAGGGCAATTGGAAGCTCGTCTGGGAAAACAATCGTGAATGTTATCACTGCTCCGCCAATCATCCCGAGCTCTGCCGCACCTTCCCCGAGCGCCCGACGCTGACCGGCATCGACGGCGCCGACAGCGATCCTGAGATCCAGGCGCATTGGCAGCGCTGCGAGGCAGCTGGTCTCCCCAGCCGCTTTGAGATCAGCGGCGATGGCCAGTACCGCACCATGCGGGTGCCGTTGTTGCGCGACACGACGAGCTTCACCCTGACCGGCAAGCCCGCGGTCAGGCGCCCGCTCGGCGGTATCGCCACGGAGCGCATCGGCTCGATGCTGCTCTATCATTATCCGACGACCTGGAACCATCTGCTCGGCGACCATGCGACGACCTTCCGGGTGCTGCCGCTCGGACCGAAGGAGACGCAGGTCACCACCAAATGGCTGGTGCATGAGGAGGCCGTCGAAGGCGGCGATTATGACGTCACCGAGCTGACCCATGTCTGGAACCAGACCAACGACCAGGACCGTCGCATCGTCGAGGAGAACCAGCGCGGCATCAATTCGCCGGCCTATGAGCCGGGACCTTATGCGCCCGACCATGAAAGCGGGGTCGTCCAGTTCGTCGACTGGTATTGCAATGCCCTGGCGCCACGGCTGAAAGGCAGCGGCGTCAGGCTCAGCTGTGTCGCGTGAGGTGGCGATGGACATGTCGCCGAGAAACGACCGCACGCAGCTCCTGATCTGCCTGTCGGCCATCACGGAAGCGCCGGGGGTGAAGACATTCACCTTCGAGACTGCGGAACAGAGCTGGTTTCGCTACGCGCCGGGCCAGTTCATGACCTTCGAACTGCCCGAAGCCGGGCCGGATGTGCTGCGCAGCTACACGCTCTCCTCCGCACCATCGCGACCCTTCACCGTGTCGGTGACCGTGAAGGCGCAAGCCGAGAGCATCGGCAGCCGCTGGATGCTCGACCACCTGAAACCCGGTATGCGACTCAAGGCTCATGGACCATCGGGAGTCTTCACGCTCCAGCATCATCCAGCCGAGAAATATCTGTTCATTTCCGCGGGCTCCGGCATCACGCCGATGATGTCGATGACGCGCTGGCTCTATGATCAGGGCCGCGCCGCCGATGTCGCCTTCATCCACGCAGCACGCTCTCCAGCCGACATCATCTTCCGGGACGAGGTCGAATGGATGGCCGGCCGCATGCAGCCTTTTCGTTTGGCCTGGGTCGTCGAGGATCCGTCCTCGCGCTTCTGGCCGGGATTTCGTGGACGGATTTCAACCAGCCTCCTGCCGGAAATGGCGCCCGATTTCCGCAATCGCGAGATCTTCTGCTGCGGCCCCGAGCCTTTCATGGCCGGGATCCGCGCCATTCTCACACATGCAGGCTTCGACATGCGGGATTATCACGAGGAGAGCTTTCACCCAGCGGCTTTGGAAGTCCCGATAAGTTCCTCGGTCGAGACGTCGCGGTTGATCTTCGCGCAATCCGGCGTCGAACATGACTGCCGACCCGGCGAGACGGTGCTGATGGCGGCGAAAGGCATCGGAATCAACATACCAAGCGCCTGCCAGTCCGGCCTGTGCGGCACCTGCCGGCTGCGCTGCCTCGAAGGCCAAGTGGACATGCAGCATAATGGCGGCATTCTCGATGAAGAGATCGCCGAGGGTTATATCCTGGCCTGCTGCTCGACACCCAGGGGCCGGGTCGTCATTGAGGGGTGATCCGGCTCGCACGCCGGCATTTGCTGCAACGAGGAACAGCCAGGCCTGACTAAAGCTGAGGTTGCGCAGGCAATACCGGCCTCCACCTTACGGCGCAGAAAACAATATTCCTCACGCATCGGAACTTTCCCTGAACGTCGACGTTGGGGTTCGCGGCGAAGCAGAGTCCATAGCTTTGCGTTGAACTGCGTGACCGGCATAAAACTCAAATAAGTGTCGTACGGGAGAACACGATGGGGTTGGAAGGGATGCGCGTCCTTATCGTCGAGGACGAAGTTCTTGTTGCCATGTCAGTGGAAGACATGCTCGCAGACCTGGGCTGTGCGGCGGCTGTGAGCGCCAGCAGCCTGACCGAGGCGCTGGAAAAGGTAAAAATAGGTGGTTTTGACCTTGCACTTCTAGATGTCAATTTGCGCGGCGAGAAGGTCTTTCCAGTCGCCGATGCCTTGTCCGACCAAGGCATCCCTTTTGCCTTTGCAAGTGGCTATGGAGCAGCAGACGTGCCAGAGCCATTCCGCACCAGGCCTGTCGTCTCTAAGCCCTTTCTCGTGGAGGAGCTTTCAGCCGCCCTTTCGTCGGCGCTCGCCCGGCCGGCATAGAGGAACATTCAGGAACTCCCCCCAGCACAGGCCACGTCAAACGATCATGCGAGCCCCTGATCTTCCCGCTACCGGCTCCTGCGCAAGCGCCCCCAGTTTCCTCGCGGGAGGCGGCGAAATGGGGACTCTCATTCGTGCCTATGACTGGGCCAGGGGTCCGCTGGGCAGTCCCGAGACCTGGCCGCAAAGCTTGAAGACCGCGGTCCGGATCATGCTGACATCTCGACAGCCGATCTGGATCGGTTGGGGCGAAGAACTGATTTATCTCTACAACGATCCTTATCAATCCATCATCGGCGGTAAGCATCCCTGGGCCCTGGGGAAGCCGACAGCGGATGTGTGGCGCGAAATATGGCCGGACATCGGCCCCATGCTCAACACCGCCATGGGAGGCCTGGAAGGCACCTATGTCGAAGAGCAGCTCCTGATCATGGAGCGTCACGGCTATGCGGAGGAGACCTATTACACATTCTCCTACAGCCCGATTCCGGATGACGACGGCACGCCGGGCGGCATCATCTGCGCGAACACGGATGACACCCAGCGCGTCATCGGCGAGCGCCAACTGAAGCTGCTGAGCGAACTCGCGGCGCAAACCGCCGATGCCCGGTCCTGGAGCGAAGCATGTCAACGCAGTATGGCGGCTTTGGCGACCGACCCGCAGGATTTGACTTTCGCATTACTTTATATGGTCGCACCGGATGACGACCACGCCACGTTGGTGGCATCGCACGGCCTTGCCGCTGATCACCCGGCTGCCCCGGCGGCCCTGCCCGTCGACAGCATCGCGCCATGGCCGGTCGCCGAGGTGCTGCAGAACTACGAACCTGTACTGCTCGAGCAGATCACCGCTATGTTCGATGAAGCCCTTCCGAAAGGTGCATGGGACAGAGCGACGAACAAGGTCGCGGTGCTCGCGGTTCCGCCCTCGGGCGAAACTGGCCGGGCCGGTATTCTGATCGTGGGCCTGAACCCTTATCGATTGTTCGATGAAGGCTATCGTGGATTTCTCAGCCTCGTCGCGGGCCAGATCGCCGCAGTCGCCGCGAACGCCGACGCCTATGAAGAAGAGCGGCGCAGGGCGGAGGCGCTGGCGGAATTGGATCGTGCCAAGACCGCATTCTTCTCCAATGTAAGCCATGAATTTCGCACTCCTCTCACGCTTATGCTTGGTCCCCTTGAGGAACTTCTGTCCGGCAAGGCATCCGTCGAGGAGATGCGCAGACAAGTCGAATTGGCCCACCGCAATGGCACTCGCCTGCTTCGGCTCGTAAACAGCCTTCTCGACTTCTCCAGAATAGAGGCGGGAAGAGTTCATGCCACATATCGACCGACCGATTTGTCCAAGTTCAGCGCCGAAATCGCGTCGAGCTTCCGCTCCGCCATCGAGAAGTCCGGGATGCGGCTCGACCTCCAATGTCCGGCACTCGATGAGCCAGTCTATGTGGACCGCGAGATGTGGGAGAAGATTCTCCTCAACCTTCTTTCCAATGCTTTCAAGTTCACGCTGAAGGGCCAGATCTCCGTGGCCATCGCACCATCGAACGATGGTCGCGCCGCCATGGTGAAGGTACGTGATACGGGCATTGGAATTCCCGAAAAAGAAATATCGAAGGTCTTCGAGCGCTTCCACCGGATAGAGGGGGGCCAGGGCCGCAGTTACGAAGGAAGTGGCATTGGCCTGGCGCTGGTGCAGGAGCTGGTGAAGCTTCACGGCGGACACATTGCCGTGGAAAGTACGCATGGCGCTGGCACGACTTTTACAATCTCACTGCCTTTCGGCCATGAGCATCTACCGCCAGATCGCGTTCAAGCAGAGGCAACCGGAGAAGCCGATGTCGTCAGAGCGCATGAGTTTGTCGACGAGGCCCTGCAATGGCTGCCCGACACCGCGCCCGAACTGGAATCGCAAGGTGAGTTTTCACTAGCCGGACTGGGAGCGATCGCCGCGCAGGCGCCTGCCAGATCGGGAGTCGGGAAGCGTGTACTTCTTGCCGACGACAATGCGGATATGCGCGCCTATGTCTGCCGTCTCCTGCAGGCCCAGGGATATGTTGTCGACATGGCGGGTGACGGTGAAGCTGCTCTCGCCTTTGCGCGACAAAGAAAACCCGACCTGATCCTGACCGACGTCATGATGCCGAAACTGGACGGATTCGGCCTGCTCAGAAGTATCCGGAGCGACCCGGCCCTTGCCGAAGTACCAATTCTCATGTTGTCCGCGCGCGCCGGCGAGGAGGCAAAAGTCGAGGGCCTTGAGGCCGGCGCTGACGACTACCTGATCAAGCCTTTTGCGGCCCGCGAATTGCTGGCCCGGGTGCATTCCAACATGCAGATGGCGGAAGTCCGGCGTGAGGCGAACCGTGCCGTCTTCAGAAGCGAGCAACGATACCTGATGTCCCAGGACCGCCTGTCGCTCGCGCTCTCGACCGGACGCGTCGCGGTTTTCGAATGGACGGTGGATAGCGATCGGCTCGCCATTCAGGGCCCGCTGGTCGAGGTATTTGGGGTGACCGCTTCCGATGCGGAGGCTGGTCTCCCCTTGCAAGCGTTTTTTCAAGCCATCGACCGGCGCGACAAGGCTCGCCTCATGTCGGTCCTCAATCGCTCCATCGAAACGGGAGAACCCTACGAAGCCGAATACCGGGTCCATGGATCGGGTGAGGAACGCACCGTAATCGCCCGCGGTCAGGTCGAAACGGACGCCCAGGGCGGCAAGAGGATGGCTGGCGTCGTCATCGATGTCACGGAGGAAAAGGCCGCCAATGCGGCATTGAAGGAGCAGACCACGGCGCTCGCCATTCTCAATCGCGCCGCCACCACTATTTCGGGAGACCTCGACCAGAACAGGCTGGTTCAGACGATCACCGACGCTGCAGTGGAGATCTCCGGCGCCGAATTCGGAGCGTTCTTCTACAACATCATCGACGAACAAGGTGAGCGGTACACGCTTTATACTCTGTCGGGCGCGCCGAGAGAGGCCTTCGACAGGTTTCCGATGCCGCGCAATACCGCCGTCTTCACGCCAACCTTCATGGGGACAGCTGTCGTCCGCTCTGCCGACATAACAAAGGATCCCCGCTATGGCCATACGGCGCCACATTATGGCATGCCGAAGGGGCATCTGCCGGTGCGCAGCTATCTGGCCGTCCCGGTAAAATCCCGCACCGGCGAGGTGCTGGGAGGACTGTTCTTCGGACATTCGCAGACTGATGTATTTGACGCCATTGCGGAGGAGCGTGTCATCGGCCTGGCAAGTCAGGCGGCCATCGCGCTCGACAATGCGCAACTGTTCCAGGCGGCCGATCGTGAGCTTCAGCAGCGTCGGCGGGCGGAAGGGGAGCTGCAGGCGCTGAACGCTAATCTTGAAGAACGGGTGGCGGAAGAAGTGACGCGTCGCGCCATGGCTGAGGACGCGCTCCGTCAGGCTCAGAAGATGGAAGCGGTCGGCCAGCTTACCGGCGGCATCGCCCACGACTTCAATAATTTGCTCACCGTCATCATCGGCGGCCTCGATACGATCAAGCGCAGCAAGACCGGCGATCAAGCGCGGATCGCCCGGGCGGCAGATATGGCACTGCAAGGGGCACAAAGAGCGGCCAATCTCACCGGGCGCCTGCTCGCCTTCTCGAGACGTCAGCCTCTCGAGCCCAAACCCCTTGAGCTGAATGCGCTGGTGCGCGAGATGACAGAGCTTCTGCACCGGACCTTGGGCGAGCAGATCGAGCTCGAGGGAGTCCTGGCGCCACGGCTGTGGACTGCCGAGATCGATCAGAACCAGCTCGAAAGTGCGATCCTCAATCTCGCGGTCAATGCCCGCGATGCAATGCCAGATGGAGGCAAGCTGACGATCGAAACCGCCAACACGGCGCTCGATGAAAGCTACAGCGCGACCGACACGGAGGTCATTCCGGGCCAATATGTCATGTTGGCCGTCAGCGACACAGGCACGGGAATGGCCAAGGATGTGGTTGCGCGTGTATTCGAGCCCTTCTTCACCACCAAGGAGCCTGGCCGTGGCACCGGGCTGGGGCTCAGCATGGTGTATGGTTTCGTAAAGCAGTCCGGCGGACATGTGACGATCTACAGCGAAGAAAGCCAGGGCACGACCGTCAAGCTTTACTTTCCGCGCTTCACCGGGAGTGCCGATAGCCAGCCCGGTCCAAGCGAGCCCGTTGCTCCAACCAGCAGCGAGGGTGAAGTCATTCTCGTGGTGGAGGACAATGACGATGTCCGGGCTTACAGCACGATGATCCTGTCGGAACTTGGCTATGTCGTTCTCGAAGCGCCTGAGGCGGATGCCGCGCTTGCGATTCTGCGTTCGAACCGGCGGATTGATCTGCTGTTCACCGATGTTGTCCTGCCCGGCAAAACCGGGCGTGTGCTCGCCGATATGGCACTACATTTACGACCCGGTCTGGGCGTATTGTTCACGACCGGCTATTCGCGCAATGCCATCGTCCATCAGGGGCGGCTGGATGCCGGTGTGCAGCTCATCTCGAAGCCTTTCACTTTCGAGCAACTTGCAACGCGGGTCAGAGATCTTCTCGACCGGCGCATATCGTAACGGACCGGATCATCAGCTCGCCCCCGGCAGCCAGAGATAGGGCGGTGCCGTCTGGTTGACGGCGTAGTCGCCGACCACACGCTCTTTGTAGATCGCCGGATTGTGCGAGGATACCGTGCGGGCATTGCGCCAATGGCGATCGAGGCTCACCGAGGTGCTGGTGGCCGATGCCGCCAGCGCATTGAAGATATTGGCGGTCGCGTCGAGGACGAGCTTCGAGACGACGATCTGTCCCTCGGCGGCTTCGATCTCGGCGGCGAGATGGCCGGG
>NZ_JAENHL010000007.1:960418-1175418 GCF_016595235.1 Taklimakanibacter albus
GGCGCCTGACGCATAGGCGCTCGAATGCGCCTGGCCGACCACCTGCAGCACTTGCGGGTCCTGGCGCGGTACCCGCGCCGTCGCATGGGTGAAGGTGCGCGTGCGGCGCGCTACCTGCTCCGACACCTCATCCGCCGCCGCCCGGGCGATGCCGGTCAAGGTGGCGAGATGAACGGTCTGGTAGAAGGCGGCCTGGTATTTGAAGCGGTCGTCGCCCGTTTGCACATGGTCGAAGGGCAATTCGATATTTTCATAGATCGAGGTGCCGCTGCCGGTGAGCTTCTGGCCAAAACCGTTCCAGTCGTCACGCTGGGTGAGGCCCGGCGCCGAGGTCGGCACCGCCGCGACGATGACCTTGTCCTCAGGCCCCGTGCCGACGAGCTCGATCCAGTCGGCGAACAGCGAGCCGGTGCTGTAGTACTTTTCGCCATTGACGACCCAGCCGCCATTGAGCCGCTTGATGGTCGTGGCGAACGTCCCCGCCTTGGCGCCGCCCCGCTCGGTGAAGCCGCCGCCGAAGATGTCGCCTGCGGCGAACCGGGCGAACCATGCTTTACGGCGCTGCGCATCGCGCGACGCCAGCACATCCTCGACCGCGCCATAATGCGCCCGGAGAATCTGGGTGAAGTTGGAATCGGCGGCGGCGAGCTCGCTTAGCAATTCGAACAATTCCGGCAGGCTCGCGCCATAGCCGCCATTGGCTTCCGGCACGCGCAAGGCGCCGAAACGCGCCTCCTTCAGCCAGCCGATCTCCTCGAAGGGCAGCTTGCGCTCGATCTCGCGGGCGACGGCGCCTTCGGCGATCCGCGCGAAGAGGGGGCGGAATTTCTGGGCGAGTTCTTCATAACGTCTGGAAGGGCCCCTGCCCCAGGCATTGACGGTCGTCATATTCGTACTTCACTCCGATGATGAGCAGGCTTCAGTGCCGCGTCGGCTTTGCAGCCGCGGCACTTCCCCCGCCCAGATAGATGTTCTTGATTTCGTCGCGCCGGGCGAGCTCGGACGCCGCCCCCGAGGCCACCACGCGCCCCGTCTCCAGCACATAGGCGTGATCGGCATAACGCAGCGCCAGATTGGCATTCTGCTCGGCGAGCAGGAAGCTGACGCCGCTGTCGCGATTGAGCTGGCGGACGATCTCGAAGATCTCCTCGACGATGAGCGGCGCCAGCCCCATGGACGGCTCATCGAGCAGCACCAAAGTCGGGCGCGTCATCAGCGCCCGGCCGATCGCCACCATCTGCTGCTCGCCGCCCGAGGTGAGCCCGGCGCGCGATTGCCGGCGGGCTTTGAGCCGCGGAAACCACGCATAGATGCGCTCGAGATCATCGGCGATGCGCAGCTTGGACAGACCCCGCACATAGGCGCCGGTGATCAGATTCTGCTCGACGGTCAATTGCGGAAACACATGCCGGCCTTCCAGCACCTGCACCAGCCCGTCGGAGACGAGGGCGGACGGATCACGCCCGAGAATATCCCGGCCGCGCCAGCGTATCGTGCCCTGGCTCACCTGGCCGCGCTCGGCGCGGATCAGATTGGAGATCGCCTTGAGCGTCGTCGATTTTCCGGCGCCATTGGCGCCGAGAAGAGCGACGACACCGCCTTCGCCGAGCGTCAGCGAGACGCCGCGCAACGCCAGGATCGCCTGGCCGTAGACAGCTTCGACATTCTCGACGACGAGAAACGGTTCGGGCGCGTTCATGCGGCCTTCTCCGCGCCGATAGGATCGCTCAGAAGCGGAATGACGTCGCGCCCGAAGGCCGGCAATTCATCGGTGAAATGCAGGAAGGCGGTGAGGATCATGTCGACGCCCACCGCCTCATATTCGCGGATGCGCCGGGCGATCTGCTCGGGCGGTCCGAAGAGACGCGTCTTGAAGCCGTCATTGGGCTGGACGAGATTGGCATAATCGGAATCGACCCACATGCCGATCCGGTCGCGTGTCGACGTGCCGGCTTCCTTGACCTGATCGCCGAAGGCCTTGACGATCTCGGGATCGGCATGGGCGACGATCGCCTCGAGCTGCTCGAGCGCCTCTTTCTCCTTGTCACGCTGGATGACGAAGCCATTGAGGCCGAATTTCACGGTGCGTCCAGCCTTGGCCGCGAGCGCGCGCACTTCCTCGATCTGCGCCTGGACATTCTCGACGCTGTTGCCATTGAGGAAATACCAGTCGGAATGATGCGCCGCCATGCGCCGCGCCGCTTTCGAATTGCCGCCCTGGAATATCTCAGGGTAAGGCGCCGAGACCGGCGGCGGCCTGAGCCAGCCGCCATTGATGCGGTAGAAGTCGCCGCTGAAGGTGAAAGGATCCTGCGTCCACAGGCCTTTGAGCACCTGGATGAACTCTTCCGAGCGGCGATAGCGCTCGTCATGCTCGAGCCAGGGCTCGCCGAAGATGCGGAATTCGTCACGGAACCAGCCGCTCAATATGTTGATGGCGAAGCGGCCTTTAGAATAGACATCGATCGTGGCGCCCATCTTGGCGACCATGGCCGGGTGCCAGAAGCCGGTGTGAATGGCCGAGATCAGCTTGAGCTTCTTGGTCTGGGCCGCGAGGATGGCGGTGCAGGTGATCGCCTCCTGCTGCAGCTCCCAGCCGTGGCTGGCGATGAAGCGTGCCGGCGCCAGGCCATATTCGAAGCCGAGTTCCTCCGCCTGCTGCGCCAGCCTGGCATTGTAATCGAGGCTCCAGTCGGTGCGCTGCGGCAGGTTGCTGATGACGAAACCACCGCTGCCGAGCGGCATCCAATATCCAAATCTCACTGGCTTGCTCCCGTAATCGAAAGAGAAGAAGCCGGCCGCCCCGCAAGGGACGGCCGGCTCGCCTGTTCAGTTGCTGACATCCGGGCGCGGCGTGATGCCCTTTTCCTTGGCATAGGCAGCGGCGCGCTCATAGATGAGCGGCAGCAGCAATTCGCGGTCGGATCTCACCCAGCCATTGCTGACGATGTTCCACTTCTCGCCGTCCCACTGGAGGATCTTGCCGGCGCCGCCGCCTTCATGATCCTTGATCGACAGCTCGAGCGGCTGCACCAGCCCGTCGGCGCCGATCTCCTTCAGCCGCGCTTCGTCAAGCTTCAGATTCTCGAGGCCCCATTGCGCTTCCTCGCCGGTGACCGGGCGGTTGCCGAATTTCGACTGCGCCTTGCGGATCGCCTCGACCGAGATGATCGCTTCGATAACACCCGAATTGTAATAGACCGAGCCGAAGCTCTTCGGGTCCTTGAGGTCGCTCAGGCCTTTGTCGACGATATTGGCCTTGAGCTTCTTGAGGATCTCGAAATCGGCGCCGGCCGGGAACGGCGTCACCGCCTTATAGCCCTTGCCGACGGCGCCCGCCGGACGGACATCCTCTTCGGAGCCCGACCAGATGCCGCCGATGATGTGATCGACCGGGAAGCCGGTCTTGGCCGCCGTCTTGATGGCCACCGGCGTCATCACGCCCCAGCCGCGCAGGAAGACATAGTCAGGCTTGAGCTGGCGGATCTTCGCCCATTGCGCCGACTGCTCATTGCCCGGATGCGGCACCGGGATCTGGATATTCTCGAAGCCATAGGTCTTGGCGAGGAAGTCGAGCGGGACCTGGGTCTCCTTGCCGTAAGGACTGTCGTGATAGACGGTCGCGATCTTGAGACCCTTGAGCTTCTCCTTGCCGCCTTCGATCTCGGCGATGTGGTTGATCACCGAAGAGGCTTCCGACCAGAAGCTGAACAGCACCGGGAAGGAATAGGGGAAGACGCGGCCGTCGATCGACTCGGTGCGGCCATAGGCGATGGTGATCTGCGGGATCTTGTCGGCCACCGTCTTTTCGGTGAGCGCCTTGGAGATCGGATCGCCATGCGGCAGGAAGATCGGCACCGGCGAGCCGTCCTTGCCGGCCTTGACCCGCTCATAGCATTCGACACCCTTCTCGACTTCCCATTCGGTCTCGCATTCGTCCCAGAACAGCTTGACGCCGTTGATGCCGCCTTCGACCTCGTTGATGTAACGGAAATAGTCGATCTCGCCGGCCCACACCGGAATGCCGCTCGACGCATAGGCGCCGACCCGGAAGGTGGCGAGCGGGAAATATTGCTGCTTGGCCTCTTCGGCGGCGGCCGAGAAGACCGACGGGACGGCCGCCAGTGCGAGGGCCGCGAAAGCGAGGCCGCGCAAGGCTTTCTTCAATCTACTGGACATTCGAGTTCTCCATGATGAAAGGGGTTCAGGATTTGAGCGGCCACAGAGCGAGGCGCCGGCGCGCACGAAGCAGGAGCGCGTAAAGCCCGTTCGGCTCCTTGATCAGAAAATAGACGATCAGAGCGCCGAACAGGATCTTCTGCAGGTTTTCCGACTGGCCCGCATCGATGGCACCGGCGAACAGGTTCGCCGAGACATTGCTGATCAGGATCGGGACGAGGATGACGAAGGCGGAGCCGATGAAGGCGCCGGCGATCGATCCCATGCCGCCGATAATGATGATGAACAGCACGGTGAAGGAGCGGTCGAGGTCGAAGGAGCGGGCATCGACGGTGCCGAGATAGGCGAAGGCCCAGAGCGCCCCGGCAATGGCGATGATGAAGGAGGAGATCGCAAAGGAGGCGAGCTTGTTGAAGGCGATGGGAATGCCGGCGACCGCCGCGGCGGTATCCATGTCGCGGATCGCCATCCAGTTGCGCCCGACCTGGCTCGTCACCAGGTTCCAGGCGAGCCAGGTCAGGATCACGACGCTGGTCAAGGTGAGGAGATAGCGCCCGAGCGGCGTCGAGAGGTCGGCCCCCAGAAACACGAGCTTGGGCGCCGAGATCGAGCCCGATGTCGTATAGTTGGAGAACCAGCCATATTGGTTGAAGAGCCAGGGCAGGAAGAACTGCGCGGCAAGCGTCGAGGCCGTCAGATAGAAGCCTTTTATCCTGAGGCTCGGCAACCCGAAGATGACGCCCGCCAGCGCGCCGAACAGGCCGCCGATCACGAGGCTCACAGGCAGTGGCAGATCCGGCAGGCGCAGCAGCACATTATAGGTGGCGAAGGCGCCGACCGACATGAAGGCGCCGGTGCCGAGCGAGGCCTGCCCGGCATAACCGGTCAGAAGATTGAGCCCGAGACCGGCCAGCGCCATGATCAGAAACGGGATCAGGATGGCGTTGAACCAGTAGTCATGCACCACGAAGCCCAGTGCATAGAATGCAAGGACGAGACCGGCGATGGCCAATGGCCCGACGCGCCAGCGCCGCAGCACTTCTGGGCTTTCGACGGTTTCGGGCGGTGCGGGAGCGGCGAGCGCGGTCATGGCGTCATACCCTTTCGATGGCGCGATCGCCGAACAGGCCGGCCGGCCGGATCAGCAGGAAGGCGAGCGCCACGACATAAGCGAACCATGTCGACACCGAGCCGCCGAGAAGATCGCCGAGATAGATCTCGGCCAGGCTTTCGCTGGCGCCGATCAGCAGGCCGCCGACAATGGCGCCGCCGATCGAGGTGAAACCGCCGATGATGAGGACGGGCAGAGCCTTCAGCACCACCAGGGTCAGTGAGAACTGAACGCCCTGCCGCGCTCCCCACAACAGGCCCGCCACCAGCGCGACGAGCCCGGCCACACCCCACACGATCCGCCACAGCGTGGGCAATCGGATTCCGATCGACTGCGCGGCGAGCGGATCATCCGCGATCGCCCGCAAGGAGATGCCGATGCGGGTGAAGTTGAAGAACAAGGACAGCGATATGACCAGCGCGCCGGCGGTCGCCGCCGCGAGGAGATCGAACTGGCTGACCAGGATCGGCCCCACTTCGATCGGAATGTCGTCGATGCCGAGATTGAGCTCATGGACGCTGGCGCCCATGAACAGCTGCGCCAGGCCTTCGATGACGAAGGACAGCCCGAGCGTCGCCATGAACAGAGTGAGGTCCGACTGGCCGATCAGGGCGCGCAGTACGAAACGTTCGATGGCGATGGCGCCCGCCACCATGACGACCAGGGTGACGAGGAGTGCCGGCACGAAGTCCCAGCC
Source organism: Taklimakanibacter albus (assembly GCF_016595235.1). Lineage (GTDB taxonomy): Bacteria > Pseudomonadota > Alphaproteobacteria > Rhizobiales > Aestuariivirgaceae > Taklimakanibacter > Taklimakanibacter albus. Next base: position 966,406 of record NZ_JAENHL010000007.1, read on the forward strand.
CGCTTCGCGCAAGGTGACGAAAGCGAGGGCCGCGAACAGGACCATCGATCCTTGCGCGAAATTGAAGATGCCGGAGGCCTTGTAGATGAGGACGAAGCCGATCGCGACCAGCGAATACATGACGCCCGCCAGAAGGCCGCCGACCAGGGTCTCGAGGAAGAAGCTCATGGGGCGATCCTCAATGCACGGTGCCGAGATAGGCGGTGACGACATCGGGATTGTCGCGCACTTCTTGCGGGCTGCCGTCGCCGATCTTGCGGCCGTAATCGAGCACGACGACATGGTCCGACAGGCCCATCACCACGCCGATATCGTGCTCGATCAGCACGATGGTGGTCTTGAGGTCGCGATTGACGTCGAGGATGAAGCGGCTGATCTCCTGCTTCTCGTCGTGATTCATGCCGGCCATCGGCTCATCGAGCAGCAGAAGTCTAGGCCTTGAGACGAGAGCGCGTGCCAGTTCGACGCGCTTCTGCAGCCCATAGGGCAGCTGGCCGACGATCCAGTCGCGATAGGCCTCGATCTCCAGAAAGGCGATCGTATCTTCGGCGAGCTCGCGGAAGTGACGGCTTTCGGATGCCGAGCGGCCTACGCGGAAAGTATGCTCGAGAAGGCTCGCGCGCGCTTTGCGGGTGAGACCGGCCAGCACATTGTCGAGCACCGTCAGCCGCTTGAACAACGCATTGTTCTGGAAGGTGCGGCCGATGCCGAGGCGCGCCGCAAGGCGCGGGCGCGGCCGGCGCAACGCCTTGCCGGCAAAGGTCAGCTCGCCTCGATCGCTGCGATAGACGCCGTTGATGACGTTCAGAAGCGAGCTCTTGCCGGCGCCGTTCGGTCCGATCAGCGCGCAGATCTCACCATCGGCGACATCGAAGGAGATGGCGGTGAGCGCCTTGATGCCCTTGAACGACAGGGACACGTCGCGGATCGAAAGCAGGGCCTCGCTCATCGCGCCGCCGCCACCGCGACAAGCCGCTCGCGCGGATAGGTTTTGGGCGGCGTCGACACGACGACGCGTGCCGGCTGGACCGGCTGTCCGAGATTATCGAAGGCGAGACCGAGCCCACCGAACAGTCCGGGTGAACTGGTCTCCGCCGGCGCGGTGATGGCAATGAGACGCCGGAAACCGAGGCGGTTGCGCAGAAGGGCACGCGTGAGGGCGAACCAAGGCGCCGCCCCTCCTTTCAGCGCACCGCCGACAAGCCATCCCGACAAGGATTTACGGGCCGGCAGGCGCTCGCGGATCGCGGCGTCGTTCTGATGCAGGCGGCTCCCCGAGGCGATCCATCTTTGCGGTGCGATCTCGCGCCGGTCGCGCGTCGCGGCGGCGAGCAGCTCGGGCAGAGCAAGGGGCTCGCCCGAGGACACCCAGTGATCGAGCACGATATCGAGACCGTCGGCCCACTCGGTCGATTCCTCCACCCAAGTCACCGGCAGTTTCGTGTCCGTCGGCTTTCTGTCGACGGATTTCGCCCAGCCGAAGGGCTTGCCCAGCATCTTGAGCAGCGGCAAGGTCACGATGCCATGGCGAGGCGGCTGGCTGTCAGGTGTCGCATGATCGAAGACGATCGGCACTTCGCGGCGATTGCGCGTCGCCTCGCTCCATTCCTCGACCGTCTCGCGGCCCTGCCCGATCACCAGGCTGATGGTCGGATCCGCCACGACGCGGTCGAGCTCTTCAGGCGATGCCGAAAGCGGGACCGACACGATATCCGCACCCACCGCTCGTATCGCGGCGCCGGAGAGCAGCAGGCGCGCGGTGATCTCGCCGTCGATGGCGACACGGCTGCCTTCGCTGACGCCCAGATGGTGGAGCCCGCCGGCCAGACGGTCGATTTCCTCGAGCACATCGGCCCAGCGCCTGACCACCCACACGCCGCGCCTCTTATGCAGCAGAGCCGGCTGTCCGGCATTGCGTCGCGCGGTGGCGATCAGGCGGTCGAGGAAGGAAATATCTTGCGAGAGCGCATGGGAACTTGGCATGGCTTTGCCTCAGACGGTTTCGGGAATACGGGAGGCGGCGCTCTTGGGCGCCAGCCGGGCGGCGGCTTCGCGGCGCTTCACCGCCTCGATGTCGCGATATTGCGCGGCGGGATGCGGCGCCTGGAGATAAGGGCCTTCGCCGAAGAGTTTGTCGCGCAGCGTCCCGGGCCGGTAGGCCGTGGGATAGACGCCGCGCCGCTGCAATTCAGGGACGATAAATTCGACGATGTCCTCGAAGCTCTCGGGCGTCACCGCATAAGCGAGATTGAAGCCGTCGACATCGGTATCCTCGACCCATTCCTGCAGCGTATCGGCGACCTTCGTCGGCGATCCGACGAAAACCGGGCCGAGACCGCCAATGCCGCCAAATTTCGCCAGCTCTTCGATAGACCAGGGCTTGTCGCGGCTGGAGAAATGCTCGACCATCGAAATGATGGCATTCGTTTCGACCTTCTTGACGAGGTCGTCCGGTGCATATTGGCCGAAATCGATGCCGCTCCAGCCCGACATGAAGACGAGTGAACCGTCATAAGAGAAATATTGCTTGTAGTCGTCGAATTTGGCTTGCGCCTTGGCGTCGGTCCCGTCGGTGACGATCGAGGCGAGGTTATAGATATAGAGCTTGCGTGGATCCCGCCCCGCCTTCGCCGCGCGGCTGCGGATCTCGCTGACATAGGCCTTGAGCAGCGACTTGGTCGGCGCGGCGACGAAGATGCATTCGGCATGGGCGGCGGCGAATTCCTTGCCGGGCCCCGAGGCACCCGCCTGATAGAGAACGGGCGTGCGCTGCGGCGACGGCTCGGTCAGCTGATAGCCCGGGACGTCGAAGAACTTGCCTTTGTGGCCGATCTCATGGACTTTCTCGGGATGTGTGAAGATGCGCTTCTGAGCATCGCGCACCACGGCCCCTTCTTCCCAGCTTCCTTCGAGCAGCTTGTAGAGCACCTCGACATATTCGGCGGCCACCTCATAACGGTCGTGGTGACGGCGCAGACCGCCTTCACCGATATTCTTCGCACCGCTTTCAAGATAGGAGGTGACGATGTTCCAGCCGACGCGGCCTTTCGTGTGGTGGTCGGCGGTCGCGATCCGGCGCGCGAATGTGTAAGGATGCTCGAAGGACGTCGATGCGGTGATGCCGATGCCGAGATGTTCCGTCGCCAGCGCTATCGGAGCGGCGAGCTGGAGCGGATCATTGACGGGAATCTGCGCCGCCTGCTGGATCGCGTGGTAGTTCGAGCCCTTATAGACATCGTAGTAGCCGATGACGTCGGCGATGAAGATGCCGTCGAAAATACCCTTCTCGAGAGTCCGGGCAAGATCCTGCCAATAATCGAGATCCTTGTATTTCCAGGACTTGTCGCGCGGATGTGCCCACAGGCCGGGCGACTGATGGCCGACACAATTCATGTCGAAGGCGTTGAAACGAAGTTGGCGGGTCATCGAAATACTCCTGTGTGGTGGGTCATTGCTAAACTGGCCAACCCCTCGCCAACAATTGAGAATTGCTTGCACCCCGCACAAACAAAACTGCGAACCACCCTGATGACGCAAAAGCGAGTGGCGCGACGGCGAACGCCGTCGCGCTTCATGCAGAGAAGTTCCCGTCTCGAAGTCTCAGGCGGGTGATGCGGAGCTCACCGGCTGTGCTTCCGTTTGCAGCCATTTGAGCCAGTCGGGGTCACCCGCGACGACCGGCCAGGCCTTGATGCCCGGCGTAACGTAGCTGTGCAGCTCGCGGACACGCTGGCTCAGCCTGGAAAAATTCTCCGGCAGTGTCTTCAGGAGCAAGGTCGTCTCGGCCTTCTCTCTCACCGCGCCATCCCACCAGAAGAAGGCGGTGATGCCGGGGACGATATTGGCCGCGCCCGCGAGCCGCTCCTCGACCAGAATGCGGCCGATCTTCAACGCCTCTTCCTGGCTCGGCACGCCAATCGACACTTCGAGGGCAAGGGGAGATTTTTCCGGTTTGCTCATACTGAGGTCCTCTGCTTTTCTCCAAACTATGGGCAATCAGCCATCATGAGGACGCAGAAATTCTAACGACCGCTCTTGGAAAAACTAAATTGAGCGGGCACAAACCGTGACCGCCATGTGGAAGAAGCCGTGGAGTTCCGCCAAATGCCTGATCTCGCCTCGCTCGATCGCCATGTAGATGCCTGTCGACGCCTCATTCTCGATCGCCTCGATCGCGGCAGGGATGAACCGCCCGCAACGCGCCGGGAGATCGATACGTTACTTGCACTGTCGAGCTCCGACGCGGGGCCGCTGTCGCCCGTTTCTCCCACCCGCCTCCCGGCTTGCGACTTCCTGCCTGACGCGCTGGCGCTTGGCGATCTGGGGCCCGAAGCGGACATAGCCCGAGCGCTGTCGGCAATCGCGCCGGCATTGCACTGGACCTATTCCTATCCTGATGATCCGCGCCTGAACGGCCTCGCCTCGGCCATCGCCTTTACCCAGATCATAGGCCGGCAGGGCCTCAAGCGGGATAACGGGCTGCTGTTGGGCCTCACCCTCATGGCGCCGCACACGATCTATCCGCTGCACGCCCACCCGGCGGTCGAGTTCTATCTCGTGATCGCAGGGACGGCTCTATGGCAAGCGGGGCACGAGCCGGCAATGGCACGTCCGCCCGGATCGCTGATCTTTCATCCAAGTGGTGTGGCCCACGCCATGACGACGGCGGCGGAGCCGCTACTCGCCGTCTTCACCTGGCATGGCGATATCATGTCGCCCTCGGTCTATCTGACGTGATCGCCATTGACCCACCAAGCTATTCGGCCGCACTCACTTTGATGTGCGACCGTGCAGCCGGCCGCGGCAGACCGAGATTCTCACGCAGCGTGACGCCTTCATACTCGGTGCGGACAAGGCCCCGCTTCTGCAAATGCGGAACGACGAGGTTCACGAAATCGTCAAAGCCGCCCGGAAGATAGGGCGGCGCCACATTATAACCATCGCAGCCTTCATTCACGAACCAGTCTTCGAGCTGATCGGCGATATCTTCGGGCGTTCCCGAGACCAGCCGGTGGCCGCTTGTCATGGCGATGTTCAGATAGAGATCGCGGAGGGTCAGCTTCTCACGGCGTGCAACTTCCACCAGAAGCCGCTGCCGGCCCTTCGGTCCATTGGTGGGCGGCAGCTCCGGCAAAGGACCATCGAGGGGATGATGCGAAAGATCGAAGGCGCCGATCAGGCCGGAAAGAAAAGCCAGACCCGGCGCCGGATGGGTCAAGGATCTGAGCCGGGCTTCCTGCTCTTGTGCCTCGGCGCGGCTTCGGCCGATCACCGTCACCACGCCCGGCATGATGTTGAGAGAATCGGGTGACCGGTCGTATTTGACCATCCGCGCCTTGACGTCGGCATAATAAGCGCGTGCGTCGGGCAATGTCGGTTGCGCCGTGAACAGAACCTCGGCGGTCTCCGCGGCGAGCTCGCGGCCATCATCCGACAAGCCTGCCTGAACCATCACCGGATATCCTTGCGGCGGGCGCGGAATATTGAGCGGCCCCTTGACCGAGAAATACGTGCCGTGATGGTTGAGGATATTGAGCTTCGCCGGATCGAAATAGATGCCGGACTGCTGATCGAACAGGAAGGCGTCATCGCTCCAGCCGTCCCACAGGCCGGTCACCACCTCGACAAATTCGCGGGCGCGCTTGTAGCGGTCGGCATGGGCGAGATGGCGATCGAGATTGAAGTTCTGCGCCTCGGCCTCGGCCGCCGAGGTGACGAGGTTCCATCCGGCGCGGCCACCGGAAAGATGATCGAGCGAGGCGAATTTCCGGGCGACCGTATAGGGCTCGTTGTATGTCGTGCTGACGGTGGCGACGAGGCCGACCCGCTTCGTCACCATCGCCAAAGCGGAGAGAAGCGTCAGGGGTTCGAACCGCGTGCTCCAGGCGGTGCGCGCCACGGCATCGATATTCTGATCCCAGATGACGGCCGCATCGGCGAGGAAAATGAAATCGAAGCCGCCGCGCTCCGCTGCCTGGGCCAGATCCACATGATGCTGCAGGCTTATGCCACCATCGACCTGCGCCCCCGGATAGCGCCACCCCGCCACGTGATAGCCGACGGGATAGATCGAGGCACCGAGCTTCAATCGTTTCTTTCTATGTGTATTCGCCATGATAATTCACCAGTTCAAGATTTCTGTGCGGCCGCGACCTGAAGCCTGGCGCCCGTGGCGGCCCGGCCCGTGATCCGATTGAGGTCGGACGCCTCGAGGTGACAGCGGATCGCGTGACCCGGCGCAACCTGGCGCCATGGTGGTTCGGCGCTTCGGCATAGACCGTCGATCCGGTGGCGGCATTGGCTGGCAAAGGCGCAGCCGGTTGTCGGTGGTGACGACGTCACTGCTGGACTTGCCGCGTCGCCCGCCGCTTCACGCCGCCGGCCGAATACCGGCACGGCCTCGAGCAGCAACGACGTATAGGGATGATAGGGTGGAGCGAAAACGCGCTCCACCGGCCCCACCTCGCACAGATGCCCGCGATAGAGGACAGCGACGCGATCCGCGAACCAGCGGACCACCGCGAGATCGTGGGTGATGAACAGCATCGACAGGCGGGTTTGCGTCTGTATCGAACGCAGGAGCTCGAGGATGGTCGCCTGGGCCGACACGTCGAGCGCCGATACGATCTCGTCGCAGAGCAGCAGGGAGGGTCGCGCCGCGAGCGCCCGCGCGATCGCCACGCGCTGGCGCTCACCGCCGCTGATCTCGCTGGGGAAACGCTCGGCATAATCGGTGGGAAGCCGCACCGCCTCGAGAAGAGAGGCAACCTCCTGCCGGCTGTCCGCATCTGACAGGCCGAAGAACAGTCGCAAAGGCCGCGCGATGATGCTCCCGATACGATGGCGGCGATTGAGGGACGCGTCCGGATTCTGAAAAATGATCTGGATCAGACGCCGCAATTCGGCCGCACGCCGCTCGACCGGGAGCGTCAGGTCGTGACCGCCATAACGCAGGCGGCCCGCGGCTGCGGGAAAGAGGCCGGCAATGGTGCGGGCGATTGTCGATTTCCCACTGCCGCTTTCACCGACGAGCGCCAGCGTCTCACCGGCGCCGACGGCAAAGGACACATCGTCGACCGCCGGAGGCGTCTTATTTCTTCTGCCGGAGAAGAGGTGCGGGCGTTCATAGCGGCAACTGAGATTGTCGATATGCAGTTGCGGCACGATCGCGGTGCTTCTGATCATCGCCGTCATGCCGTAATTCTCTCCGGCGTCCTGCGGCTGGCGGGCAACAGGGCCGGATCGGGCGGCGCTTCCAGACGCGGGATCGAGGCCACAAGAGCCCGTGTATAGGGATGACGCGGCCGCAGCAGGACGTCCTCCATTTGGCCGATTTCGACGATTTCTCCCGCATGCATGATGGCGATGCGGTCGCAGATTTCGCTGAGTGTCGCCAGATCATGCGAGACATAGAGCATGCTCATCCGGCTCGACAGGCGCAGCCGGATCAGAAGGTCGATGATGCCGCGCCGTGTCATGGCGTCCTGCCCGGTCGTCGGCTCGTCGAGGATCAGGAGATCCGGCATGCGGCAGAGCGCCAGGGCCAGGGCGATACGCTGCTGCTGGCCGCCGCTGAACTGATGCGGAAAACGCGCCAATGCCCCGGTGGGATCCGGAAGGCCGACCTGGCTGAGCTGGCGCCGCGCCTCGGCGGCAAGCTCGGCCTTATTCATATGGGGCCGATGCGCCCGCAGGGTTTCCGCGAACAGGCTTCCGATCCGCAATGTCGGGGTGAGCGATGCACCGCCATTTTGCGGCACCAGCGCCAGCCTGACGCCGCGAAGCCGGCGAAGCTCCCGCGCCCGGAGGGTCGAAAGATCGATCCCGTCGAACTGCACCGATCCCGCCCGCAGGCGCCGCTCGCCACGTCTCTCGCCGAGCAGCACCGAGGCGAGTGTCGACTTGCCGCAACCGGATTCGCCCGCCAGCCCGAGTATTTCGCCGCGACGGACAGCCAGGCTGAGATCACGGATGACGGAATGCCACTGCCCTTGCTGGCGATAGTCGACCGTCAGCGACGCGACGGTCATCAGATCATGCGCAGCGGCCGTCATCGGACACCTCCCTGTTCGGCCGGACCGAAAAGGCGATTGACGCCATCGGTGAAGAGATTGACGGCGGTCACCAGCATGGCCATGCCGGCGGCCGGCGCCGCGACCGGCCAGATCGAGGCATCGATCGTGCCGCGTCCTTCATTGACCATGAGCCCCCAATCGGCAGTCGGCGGCTGGGCGCCGAAGCCGAGAAAGCCGAGCCCCCCGATGAACAGGATGGAATAACCGGTACGTATGGAAAACTCGACGATGAGCGTGCCGGTGACATTGGGCAGGAGCTCGCGCAGCACGATCGACAGACTGGTCTCGCCACGGGCCCGCGCGGCGGTGATGAAATCCTCCGATGCCACCGACTGCGTCGCCGCGCGGACGACACGGGCGACATTGGGCACCGAAAGCAGGCCGACCGTAACGGCGACGAGCGGCGCGCTGGCGCCCAGCGATCCGACAATGAGCAAAGCGAAGATGATGGAGGGAATGCTCATGATGATCTCGAGCATGCGCATGGCGACTTCATCGAGGACGCCGCCGCGATAACCGATGAACATGCCGAGCAGACCGCCAATCGAAGCGGACAATCCGGCCGCCGCGCCACCCATCAGGAGAATGGTACGGCTGCCATATATGGTGCGACTGAGGACATCCCGTCCCAGGCTATCCGTTCCGAGAAGGAAGGCCGCGGATGGCGGCTCGAAGGGCGAACCGACGAAAATTTCGTTGGGCGGATAGGGCGCGATGGCCGGCGCCAGCATGGCGACCGCGGCATAGGCCAGGAGCACGAGGCCGGCGACTTTCGCGCTCACCGGCAAACGTTGCAGGGCAAAGCGGCGACCGGCCGGACGCGGCCGCGATTCAAGGAGCACGGAGAGGTCCGTCATGCCGTTCTGGTCCGCAGTTTCGGATTGAGCAGCAGCGTCGCGATATCGGCGACGAGATTGACGGCTATGTAGGCCGCGGACAAAGCGAGCGCCGCGCCCTGTATCATCGGAACATCGTGAAATCGGATCGACTCGACCAGCAGCCGGCCGAGTCCCGGATAGTTGAACACGACTTCGACAACGACGATGCCGCCGACCAGCCAGGAAGCATTGAGCGCGATGGCGTTGATGGCCGGTGAAAGCGCGTTGGGCAGCGCATGGACGAAGAGGACGCGCAGCGGCGATAGGCCGCGTAACGACGCCATGCGGACATAATCGGACTTGAGCACCTCGATCATCGAATTGCGCGTCTGGCGCACGACATAGGCGGTCATCGCGAAATTGAGGGTGATCACCGGCAGAGCCAGCATATGGATCACGTCCCCAAACGACTTCGCCTGATCGATGAGCGCCAGCGGCGGAAAGAGCTGCAGGTCGTTGGCCAGCAGCATGATGAGAAAGATGCCGACGACGAATTCCGGGATCGACATGCCGATGAGCACCGCCGCCGACAGAGCGAGGTCGGATGCCCCATCGGGCCGCGCCGCGGCCAGCAGGCCAAGCCCGATGCTCAGCGGAATGTGAATGAGGAGCGCCAAGCCCCCGAGCAGCAGGGTGCGGCCAAGATAACCTGCGATGTAGGAAAACACCGGCCGGTCGGCCACCAGCGATCGCCCGAAATCACCCTGGACGATCCCGCCAAGCCAGCGGGCATAGCGCTCCGGCGCCGGATCCGACAGACGCAGCTGCGTGCGCAAGGCCGCGAGCGACTCCTTCGTCGCCTCGCGGCCCAATATGCGCTCGGCCGTGTCGCCCGGCAGAAGTTCGACCGCCGAGAAGACGATCAGCGACACGACGAAGAGCGACAAAACGGAGAGCGCCAGGCGAGTGACGATCAATCTCGGAATCGGAGCGACACGCACCAGGCTATCTCACAATCTCAATCGACAATCGTCACATCCACATAGCTCTGCGAGAGCTTCTGCGGATGCAGCTTCCAACCCCTCACATTGGCGCGCGTCGCGCCGATGGCGTCGGCGAACAGGAGGATCAGCGCCCCGCCATCGTCGCGCACCAGCTCCTGCGCTTTCTGATAAAGCTCACCCCGCTTCTTCTCATCGATCGTACGGCGTGCCTCGAGAATGAGCTTGTCGAACGCGTCATTGTGCCAATGGGTCTCATTCCATTCGGCATCGGAGAGGAACGGCCGGGCGAGCGCCGCGTCGGCTCCCTTTCCACTCCAGGCGGTGACGATGAACGGCTTCTTGAGCCAGATATTCGACCAGTAATCTTCGGCAGGCGCTTGATTGATCGAGATGCGGATGCCGGCGGCTTCGGCTTGCGCCTTGTAGGCGGTGGCGAGCTCGACAAGCCCGGATCCAGACGCGGACGTGTAAAGCTCGACATCGATGCCGTCCGGATAACCGGCCTCGGCCAACAGCTTCTTGGCTTGTTCGATATCCTGCTTGCGTGGCTCGTCCGGCAGGCCGAATTTGATCCAGGGCGCCACCGGCTGGTCATTGGCGACGGAACCATGGCCGCCCAGCACGGCTTTGAGCAGTTGATCGCGGTTGGCCGCCAGCTTGAGCGCGAGCCGGACCCGCGGATCATCGAAGGGCTTGGTATCCGTCCAAGCGGCAAGGCCGAGCCAGAAGGATGTCTTTGCCGTCTGCAGGACGATGTTCTTGTCCTGCTCGAGGCGTGTCAGACCGCGCAGCGGCAGATCCCAGAAGAGATCGACCTGTCCGGAAACGAGGGCGGCGATGCGGGCGGCCTCCTCCGGGATCGAGCGCAGCTCGACGCGATCGACACCCGGCTTGCCCGGCTGCCAATATTGGTCGTGGCGCACATAGGTGCTCGGCTCCTCACCCGGCACGAAGCGCTCGACCTTGAAGGCACCGGTACCGATGCCGGCGGTACGCACCTGCTCATTGGTCTGGCCGGCCTTGACGACCTTGTGGCTGTAAATGAGCTCGGGAAATTCGACGACCGGTTCGCGCAGCTTGAACTCGACCGTCAGGTCGTCGACGGCCTTGATATTCTCCGGATCGATCGGCGCGAGCCACGCGGCGGACGGCGACGGAGTCTTCGGATCGAACAGGCGGCGGAAGCTGAAGATGACATCGGTCGCCGTGAACGGACTGCCGTCATGAAACTTGACGCCCGGACGCAGGTTGAAAGTCCATACGCTGCCATCGTCATTCGGCTTCCAGGCGGTCGCGAGGCTCGGCTGAACGGCGAAGGCCTCGTCGAGCTTGACCAGTCCCTCGAATACGAGTCCGGCCCGCGCGGCATCGGGATCATTGGTGCCATAGGCCGGGTCGAGCGTCCCCTTCACGCCATCCGCCTCACCTGAGGCAATGCGAAGGGTTTTGATGCCGCCGGCAGCCTTGACCTGCTCGATGGGAAACAGCGCGCTGCCGCCAAGCACGGCGGCACCGGCAAGCAGAGTGCGGCGCGACACGCCGGTCCTGGTCTGATTTGTCATTCTCGTCTCCGGAAATGGATGAGGTGGCTCGATCATCACAGCCATCCTCATTTGAGGAAGCCTGCGCACCGATGAAGCGAGTGTGGCCTTCCGATACGTGTTGAAAAACTGAGTAATTCTGCCGGCGAGGACAAACAAAACTCACAGGCCCCGCGCCAAGGGGAGGACAATTGAGAATTGCTAAAGCACCGGACAAACAAAACTGAGACCCGGGATCGGCGGCGATGAACTAATCTCCGGCATCGAAACGCGCCGACCGCGTGATCGCGCGCGCAAGGGAACAGAGCAGATCATGACCATTGCCGTGAAGTCGCCGCAGGATTTCACCCATCATCCCACGACGCTGCGCGACGCGATGCGCCATCTTGCCGGCAGCGTCAGTGTCATCACCGCCGGCACCGGCGAGGACCGCACCGGCTTGACCGTCACTTCGGCGATTTCGCTTTCGGTCGAGCCGCCGACCATGATCGTCTGCGTCAATCGCGGCGCATCGTCCTGGCCGGTCATCCAGAAATACCGCCATTTCTGCGTGAACATCCTGGGCAGCACACATCGCGACGTCGCGGAACGTTTTTCCGGCCGCGGCGGCATCAAGGGGCCCGCCCGTTATGACGGCGCCTCCTGGAATACGCTCGTGACGCAAGCTTCCGTGCTTGAAGACGCCGTCGCCGCGATCGATTGCGCGGTGGAGGAATTCATCGAGCGCCACAGCCACGCGATCGTCATCGGCGCGGTCAAAGCCATCACCGTCAAGGGCGGCGCACCGCTGGTCTATGGCGGCGGCCGTTATGGCGGATTCATTTGAGGAGCGTCGCCACCATGACCGTACAACCCGCCAAAGCCATCGCCGCCTTTCCCGTGCCGAAACCGCGCGACAAGCATGCCCATGTCATCCGCACTGACAGCGAGGCGATCGAGATCGCCCATGACGTGGCGGCGATCCTGGCCGAAGGCGCCGCCGAGCGCGACCGCGAGCGCAAGCTTCCCTATGCCGAGATGGATCTCCTCTCTGACCGGGGCCTTCTCGCCATCACCGTGCCTAAAGAGTTCGGCGGCGCCGGCGTCGCCACCGGCACGCTGGCCGAGGTGATCGCCATCATTTCCGCCGCCGACGGATCGATCGGGCAGATTCCACAGAATCACTTCTTCATGCTGGAAGGCCTGCGGCTCCAGGGCTCGCCCGAGCAGAAGCAGTTCTTCTACAAGGCCGTGCTGGCGGGCGAGCGGCTCGGCAATGCGCTGTCCGAGATCGGCACCAAGACGGCACAGGATCACGCCACCCGCATCACCCGCGACGGCGATGGCTTCCGCCTCAACGGCCGGAAGTTCTATTCCACTGGCGCCCTCTTCGCCCATTGGATCGCGGTCATCGCGAATAATGACGACGGCAAAAGCACGCTCGCCATCGTGCCGCGCGAGACCGAAGGCATCACCATTATCGACGACTGGTCGGGCTTCGGCCAGCGCACCACCGGATCCGGCACGACCATTCTCGACAATGTCGCCGTTCATCCCTTCTCGGTCGTCCCCTTCCATCTTCTTTTCGAGACGCCCTCGTCGATGGGGCCGCATGCCCAGATCATGCATGCCGCCGTCGATCAGGGAATTGCGCGCGGCGCTTTTACCGAGGCCGTGCGTTTCGTGCGCCAATATACGCGGCCGTGGAAGGAAAGCGGCCTCGAGCACGGCTATGAGGACCCGCATATCATCTCTGATATCGGCGAGGTGAAGATCAGGCTCGATGCCGCCGACGCACTCCTCGGGCGCGCCGCGCGTTTCGTCGACGAGGCCACCGCCAACCCGACAGCCGAGACCGTCGCCGCCGCCTCGATCGCCGTGGCGTCGGCCAAGGTCGCCGCCACCGAAGTGTCGCTCCTCGCCGGCAGCAAGCTCATCGAACTCGGCGGCTCGCGCTCGACCCTCGCAGAATTCAATCTCGACCGCTACTGGCGCAATGCCCGCACCCATACGGTGCATGACCCGGTGCGCTGGAAATACCGGGTCATCGGCAATTACTGGCTCAACGGCATCAATCCGCCGCGCCACGGCGCCATCTGAAAGCATAGATCATGACAGCCAAGCTCGACCTTCCCCCTTTGGCGCAGGCCGCCGATATCCTCTGGTTTCTGCCGACCCATGGCGACGGCCGTTATCTCGGCAGCGAGATCGGCGCCCGTCACGTCTCACTCTCCTATCTGAGCCAGATAGCGCGCGCCGCCGATGAGCTCGGCTATTATGGCGTGCTCCTGCCCACCGGGCGCTCCTGCGAGGATTCCTGGGTCATCGCTTCGGCGATGGTGCCGCTCACACAACGCCTGCGTTATCTCGTGGCGGTGCGGCCCGGCATGACCGAGCCGGCTTTCGCCGCGCGCATGGCGGCGACGCTCGACCGCCTGTCCAACGGACGCCTGCTCATCAACGTGGTGACGGGCGGCGATCCCCTGGAGCTCAAGGGCGACGGCGTCTTCCTCGATCATGACGAGCGCTATGAAGTGACGGACGAGTTCCTCACCGTCTGGCGCCGCCTGCTGCAGGGCGAGGACGTCACCTTCACCGGCAAGCACCTGAAGATCGAGAACGGCAAGCTCCTCTATCCGCCCGAGCAGAAGCCTTATCCGCCGCTCTATTTCGGTGGGTCCTCTGACGCCGGCAACCAGGTGGCCGCCAATCACGTCGATGTCTATCTGACCTGGGGCGAGCCGCCGCAGGACGTCGCCAAGAAGCTCGCCAAGGCCAAAGCCCATGCGGCGGCCCGAGGGCGCAGCTTCTCTTATGGCATCCGCCTGCATGTCATCGTGCGCGAGACCTCGGCCGAGGCCTGGAAAGCCGCCGACGAGCTGATTTCCAAGCTCGATGACGAAACGATCGCCACGGCGCAGAAGGCGTTTGCGCGCTTCGACTCAGTCGGCCAGCAGCGCATGTCGCAGCTCCATGGCGGGCGGCGCGACAAGCTCGAAGTGAGCCCTAATCTCTGGGCCGGCGTCGGCCTCGTGCGGGGCGGCGCCGGCACCGCTCTGGTCGGTAATCCGGACGAGGTCGCGGCCCGGATCAAGGGCTATATGGCACTCGGCATCGACCGTTTCATCCTCTCGGGCTATCCACATCTCGAGGAATGCTACCGCTTTGCCGAGCTGGTCTTCCCTAAGCTGCCGCTGAAAGCGACCACCGGCAATGATCTTGGCCCGGCCCGCAATGCAGGACCCTTCGGCGAGGTGATCGCCAATGTCGCTGCCCCGTCGCAGCGCAGGAGCGCCGCCGGCTAGATCCAGGAATGGAGCGGCGGCTTGACGCCGTTCAGATAGAACTGCCCGATGGCGTGATATTTCCAGCGCACCGGGTCATGCAGCGTGTGCGTGCGGGCATCGCGCCAGATGCGGTCGAGATTGTGCCGGCCGAGCGTCGAGCGGGTGCCGGCAAGCTCGAACAGCTTGTTGGCGGCAAGGATGGCGATATCGGTGCTCAGCACCTTGGCCTCGGCGACGGCGATCTTGGCGAGCGCGATCGTCTCCTCGGTGGTCTCGGCAATGGTCGCGTCGAGCTGCCGGCCGGCCCGCTCGAGCAGGGCTTCCGCCGCATGGAGTCGGATTTTCAGGTCGCCGATCGCGGCGATCGTATAGGGATCCTCATGCGCATGTTCGCGGCCGCTGTCGATCCAGGGCCTGGCTTTCGTGCGCACGAAGTCGATAGCGAGCGCGATGGCACCCCGGCCGATGCCGGCGTCTATGGCGGCATGGATGAGCTGGCTCTGCGGCCCGACCGCGCTTTGCTGCTCATAGACGATATGTGCCGGCAGCACCCGCTCGGTCGGAATATGGACATTGTCGAGGGTGACCGTGCCGCTCGCGGTGGTGCGCTGGCCGAAGGCCGACCAGTCATTGACGACGGTGAGGCCTTTGCTCTCGCGATCGGCGATGGCGACGACCACGTGATTGTCCTCATCGAGCGCCACGATCGGCACCAGATGGGCGAAGAGCGCACCGGTCGAATAGAATTTCCGGCCGGACACGCTGTAGCCGGCGCTCGTCTTGACGATACGCGTCTCGAAGGTCTCGACATTCTTGCCGTGGAATTCCGAGAAGGCATTGCCGAGCCGCAAGCCCGACAGGATGGCGCCGAACAGCTCCCTCTTCTGCGCCTCGCTGCCAGTCGAGCGGATGACGTCGACGATCTCGAAGTGATTCTGCGGGATCTGGGCGATCGAAGCGTCGGCCGCCGCCAGAATGGCGAAGACCTTGGCCAGCGTCGCTTGCGAGACCTGGGCGCCGCCATAGGCCTTGGGGACAGTGATGCCCCACAGCCCGCTTTGCGAGAAGAGGTCGAGCTCCTCGATCGGCAGGCGGCGCTCGCGATCACGCTCCCCCGCTTCCTCGGCGAAGCGCACCGCGAGCTTTTCGGCGACATCGATCGCCTCCTCATCGCTTCTGATGCGATGCGCCGGCACGGCCGGGCGCGGCGCCGCGGCCGCCGCCTCCCCGGCGAAGACCGGGGCGACGGTGGCGAGCGGCTCGGAATGGACGAGTTTCATCGAGTGATACCTCAGAACGCCGGATAGATCTGGCCCTGGTAGCGCGTCTTGATGAACTCACGCGTCGCGTCGCTGTTGAGCGCCTTGGCGAGGATGGCGATCTCCGGCCGGTCCTTGTCCTCGGGCCGCGTGACCAGATATTCGCCCCAGATATTCTTGCCGTCCTGGCCGCGATCGATGAAAAGCGACTTGTTCACGTCGAGCTTGGCTTCAAGGACATAATTGCCGTTGAGGGCGGCGAGTTCCACTTGCGACAGCGCGCGGGGCAGCATCGCGGATTCGAGCTCGATGATCTTGAGATGCTTCGGATTTTCGACGATGTCCTTCTGCGTCGGCAGCGGATCTTCCGGTGTCTCGAGATCGGGCTTGCCATTGAGCTTGATGAGCCCGACCTTCTGCAGCAGCAGAAGCCCACGTCCGCCATTGACCGGGTCGTTGGGGATCGCCACCGTCGCCCCGTCGGCGATCTGGTCGACGGCGCTGATCTTGGTCGAATAGGCGACGAAAGGCTCGACATGCACCGGCACGATCGGCACGAGATGGGTGCCGCGCTCGCGGTTGTAGTCGTTGAGGAAGGGCCGATACTGGAAATAATTGGCGTCGAGCTGCTTGGAGACGAGCTGGACATTGGGCTGGATGTAATCCGAGAACACCTTGATCTCGAGATCGAGGCCTTCCTTGGCGACGATCGGCTTCACGAATTCCAGGATCTCGGCATGGGGAACCGCGGTGGCGCCGACAACGAGCTTCTCGGCGGCCTGAGCCTGCACCACGCCGAACAGAAGCGCGGCTGTAACGGTGGTGGCAATAGTCTTGAACAGTTTCATCATGTCCTCTCGGCGTGAAGTTGTCATTTGCGGGAAAAATGCGCGACGAGCCGGTTGCCCGACGCCTGCAGAAGCTGGACGAGCAGGATGAGGATGACGACCGTCACCACCATCACCTCGGTCTGGAATCGCTGATAGCCGTAGCGGATAGCGAGATCGCCGATGCCGCCACCGCCGATGGCGCCCGACATCGCGGTATAATCGACGAGCACGATCGATGTGACGGTCACCGCGGCGATGAGGCCGGGCAGCGCTTCCGGCAGCAGAGCGCGGAAGACGATCTGGAAGGTCGAGCCGCCCATGGCCTGCGAGGCCTCGATGATGCCGCGATCGACCTCACGCAGCGCCGCCTCGACCAGGCGCGCGAAGAAGGGCGCGGTGCCGAAGACCAGAGGCGGGATGACGCCGCGGACGCCAAGCGAAGTGCCGGTCAACAGCACCGTCACCGGCATCAACATGATGAGGAGGATGATGAACGGCACCGAGCGCAGGATGTTGAGAACGAAGGACAGGATCCCGTAGAAGACCGGCTGCTGCAGCATCTGCTGGCGACCGGTGAGGAAGAGCAGGATGCCGAGCGGCAAGCCAAAGAGAATGGTGAAGCCGAGCGCGCCGCCGAGCATCGACAGCGTGTCGATGGCGGCGATTCCGATATCTCCCCAATCAATGGCGTCAAAGGACATCGCCGTCACCCATTGACCGCGCGCGGGGTGACACTCAAGGCGCCGTCGCTCAGCCTTTCGGCGACGACACCTGCTGCCTGCAGCCGGTTGACGGCGCCGAAGGCGCTGCCGCCGACCAGAGCCACCGTCAGCTGGGCGAAAGGCAGGTTTCTGATATGGCCGACGCGGCCGGCCAGGATGCTGTAATCCACCCCGAATTCACGCGCCGTGGCGCCGAGGATCGGCCTTTGCGTATCGTCGCCGAGAAAGGTGAAGCGATAGACGGGACCGGGAGCTTGCGCCAGGTCGAGACCGTTCTCAGCCTCATCGCCTTCCGACTCGCGCACGAGTCTCAGCGTCGCGGGGTGACGCGGATGCAGAAAGACCTCTTCGACGGCACCCTTTTCGACGATCCGGCCGCCATCGAGGACGGCGACCCGGTCGCAGATGCGGCGTACCACATCCATCTCATGGGTGATGAGAATGATAGTGATGCCGATGTCACGGTTGATCTCGGACAGCAGGCGCAGCACCGATTGCGTGGTCTGCGGATCGAGCGCGCTGGTCGCCTCGTCGCTGAGCAGGATCTTTGGCCTGCCCGCCAGCGCGCGGGCGATGCCGACCCGCTGCTTCTGGCCGCCTGACAGCTGACGCGGATATTTGTTCGCATGATCGAGAAGCCCGACCCGTTCGAGCAGTTCCTGGACCCGGGCTTTGATCTGCGGGCGCGCAAGCTCGCCCGCGAGCTCAAGCGGAAAGGCGATGTTCTGGGCAACAGTCTTGGCGTTGAGCAGGTTGAAATGCTGAAACACCATGCCGATGTCACGGCGCAGTGCCCGGAGTTCCTTGCCGTTTGCGGCGGCCGTCGCCCGGCCATCGACCTGGATTTCACCGCTACTCGGGCTTTCGAGCAGATTGATGAGACGGACCAGGGTCGATTTACCGGCGCCCGATGCGCCGATGATGCCGAATATCTCGCCTTTGACGATATCGAGATCGATATCGGCCAAAGCGCGCACATTTCGTTCCGCGGCCGGATAGGCCTTGGAGATATTTCTGAGACTGATCATCCAGCCTCTGTCATATCGGCGGCCGGCCGGGGGGAGGAGTGAGCAATATTTGGCGGGAAAGTTAGTTTTATTCGACCCGGGCAGCCTCGCGCCGGATCCAGCCGATGAACGCCTTGATCCCGCTTTCCGTGAGGCGATCCTTGCGGCAGAGGAGCCAGAAGCCGTTCGGATCGACGAGGCTGGTGGCGAAAGGCTGTATGAGGCGGCCGGCGGCGATATCGGCTGCAACCAATATGCGGGGCGCCAGGGCGATGCCACGCCCGGCGATCGCCGCCTCGATCGACAGATGAGTGGTGCTGAAGAACGGTCCGGTGAGCGCCCGGCGCAACGCCGCATCCACCGGGATTCCGGCCGCCTTGAACCAGGCATTCCAGTCGGCCGACGGAGGACTGCGATTGGCCGGCGTCTTCGGCGGTGCAGTGCGGATCAGCATGTGGCGGGCAAGATCGATGGGCGGGCGTTTGGCGAGCTTGCGCGCGATCGGCTTGCCGCAGACGGCGATGACCTCCGTCTCCGGCCACAGGCGCTCCGCATGGATCCCCCTCTCCGCTCTGGCCGGCCCATAACGCAAGGCGATGTCGACCGTCTTGTCGCCTTTGAGATCGGCCAACGCTTCGTCGGCGATGATCCTGAGGCCGATACGCGGATGCCTTTCCTGAAAACCATGGAGCCGTGGCGTCAGCCATTTGCCGGCGAGCGACGGTACGACGCTGATCGCCAGATCATGCGCGGCGCCGGCATGTCCTTCGACCTGCAGCCGGTCGATGGTGCGCGCCAGGCCGCTGAAGGCCTTCTGCGTCTCCCGTGCCAGAATTCTGCCGGCCGGCGTGAGCTTCAACGCACGGTGCAGGCGCTCGAACAGCCGGCTGCCGAGATGCTCCTCCAGCCGCTTGATCTGATGGCTGATCGCGGTCGGCGTCACCGACAGCTCGCGCGATGCGGCCAGGAAGCTGCCGAGGCGCGAGGCCGCCTCGAAGCTCCTGAGCGCCGTCCACGGCAGGAAAGCAACGGAATTGGTATTGGTCATCCTTCTCAGATGAATTGATTTCATCCGAAGATCAAGAGATGTCATTTGCGTCGCGCCCGGCGCCGCCGCATGGTCCATTGCGTCGTCCATCGCACCCGGAGAAATCCCTTGGCATCCCGCCATTTCACTTTCGTGCTGTCGAGCGCCCGCCGCGACGGCAATACCGAGCTTCTGGCGCGCAAGGCAGCCGAGCATCTGCCTGCCGGAAGTGCGCATGAATGGCTCAATCTGATCGACCTGCCGGTGCCGCCCTTCGAGGACATCCGTCACTCGGTCGGTGTCTATCCCGAGCCCCAGGGCAATGAGCGTGTGCTGTTCGACGCCACCTTGAAGGCCACCGACCTCGTCTTCGTCGTGCCACTCTACTGGTACAGCGTGCCGGCCAGCGCCAAGCTCTATCTCGATTACTGGAGCGGCTGGCTGCGCGTGAAGGGCGCCGACTTCAAGGCGCGCATGGCCGGCAAGACGATGTGGGGCGTGTCGGTGCTGTCAGACGAGGATCCCAAACGCGCCGACCCGCTCGTCGGGACACTCGCCATCACCGCCGACTATCTTGCCATGAAATTTGGCGGCGTCCTGCTCGGCTACGGCAACCGCCCCGACGACGTGCTGAACGATCAGGACGCGTTGACGCGCGCCCGGACATTTTTTCAGCCAATTGCCTGAAGCTTTCCACATTTCCGTTGCCGACTTTCCCCGCAGCGAACGCCATGTGATCAAAAGTCACTCGACGCCGCCGGCCCGCCTCGCCAGACCAATAGCCCGAACAAAAGACGATCCGGGGGAAATGTCATGGCAGAGGCGAGCGTCGCGGGACAGGTTGTGATCGGCACCAGGGAGCGCGCGAAGGTGGCGCTGTCCTGCTTCCTGGGTTCCGCCATCGAGTGGTACGACTTCATGCTCTATGGCTTCCTGGCCCCGCTCGTCTTCGACAAACTGTTCTTCCCCAATGCCGATCCGCTGGTCGGCACCATCGCCGTGCTCGGCATCTTCGCGATCGGTTTCGTCGCCCGTCCCTTGGGTGGCCTGTTCTTCGGCCATTTCGGCGACCGCCTTGGCCGTAAGCCGGTCATGGCCGCCACCTTGATCCTGATGGGCCTGTCGACGACCGCCATCGGCCTCTTGCCCACATATGAGAGCTTAGGGCTGGGAGCCGCCATCCTGCTCCTCGCCTTGCGCTTCCTGCAGGGCTTCGCGCTCGGCGGTGAATCGACCGGCGCCCCGGTGCTGATGCTGGAATCGGCGCCCGACGGCAAACGCGGCTTCTTCGCCTCGATCGCCCAGTCCGGGAATTTCGCCGGCGTGGTGCTGGCAACACTCGCCGTCTCCGTCGTGGCGGCTCTTCCCAATGACGTGCTGCTCGGCTGGGCGTGGCGCGTGCCGTTCCTGCTCAGCGTGGTGCTGGTGGGCCTCGGCTTCTTCGTCCGCCGCAGGGTGGAGGAATCACCGGTGTTCCAGGCGGCGCGTCCCGCCCCTGCCCGCGTGCCGCTGCTCGAGGTATTGGCGAAATACAAGCGTCCGGCGCTGCTCGTCTTCTGCTGCGCGCTCGCCGAGTCAGGCGTCTTCTATCTCACTTCCATCTTCGGCCTTTCCTATGGCGTGAAGACACTCGGCATCGACAAGGCGGTGCTGCTGCAAGGCGTGCTCATCGGCAATGTCATCGCCATCGCCATGGTGCCGATCTTCGGTGCGCTGTCCGACCGCATCGGCAGGCGCTGGGTGCTGGGCACCGGCTTCGTGCTGGCGGGGCTCTATGTCGCTTTCCTGTTCTTCCCGCTGCTCGAAACCAGGGAGACGCTCGCCATCATCCTCGCCATGGCCATTCCGGGCGCCCTCATCCAGCCCATGCATATCGGCACGACCTCGAGTTTCTATCCGGAGCTCTTTCCCGATACGCGGGTGCGCTTCAGCGGAGTCTCGCTCGGCCGCCAGTTCGGCACCATCTTCGGCGGCGGGCTGATGCCGGTCGTGGCCGCCAGCCTCCTCGCCTGGAGCGGCGGCGATCTTCTTCCCGTTCTGCTCTATTTCAGCGTCGTCTCGGTCATCGCCGTCACCGCCGTGATCCTCGCCGAGGAGACCCGGCAGCGCGCCATCTGAGATCAGCCCTTGCCAAGCGTGCAAAATCTTGCACACTTGTGCAATGGTTCAGAACAAGACCTTTGTCAGCGCCCAGCAGGTCGCCGAGTTCGCCGGCGTGTCGCGCTCCGCCGTATCGCGCACCTTCACCGAAGGCGCGAGTGTTTCGGAAGCGACCCGCAAGAAGGTTCTGCATGCGGCCGAGACACTCGGCTATCACGTCAATCATCTGGCGCGCAGCCTGATCAACGAGAAGAGCGGCATCGTCTGCCTGATCGGCGCCGATATCAGCACGCCCTATCAGGGCCGCATCGTCGAGACGATGACGCGGCGCCTGCAGGCCATCAACCGCGTCGCCATGATCATCAACACCTCGAGCACCAGCGAAAGCGTCGAGGCGGCCTTGCGGCAGACCTTGAACTACCGCGCCGAGGCCACCATCGTTCTCTCCGGCAAGCCACCGGCCTCGCTCATCAAGACCTGCGTCAACAGCGGCCAGCATGTCATCCTGATCAACCGCGACGATCCGGTGAGCGGACCGACCAGCATCACCCTCGACAACCAAGGCGCGGCGCGCGAGGCCTTCCACATGCTGAAGCGCGCCGGCTGCCGCAATTTCGCGGTGATCTCGTCGGAGGCCGGCACGCCGAGCCTTGTCGGGCGTGAGACGGCTTTCGTCAAAGCCGCCAAGGACGCGGGCTTCACCGCCTCCGCCACGCGGCTAGGGCCGACCGCTTATGCCTCGGGCTACGAAGCGGGCCGCCTCGTGCTGGCGCGGCATGACCGGCCCGACGGCGTCTTCTGTGTAACCGATCTCATGGCCTGCGGATTCATGGATGCGGCACGCACCGAATTCGCGCTCGCCATCCCGGAGGATCTCTGCGTCGTCGGCTTCGACGACATCGACCAGGCGAGCTGGGCTTCCTACAATCTGACGACCTTCCGCCAGCCGATCGAGCAGATCGCCGATCATGCGGTGGCGCTGCTGAGCGCCGACGAGCCCGAGGCCCGAGGCCCTATCGCGTTTCAGGCGCCACCGGTCTGGCGGCGTTCCGTGCGGCCGCGGTGACGCGACAGATCCTCGACCGCGCCATCGCGCAGATCGATGGTGAAATCGGCTGACGGATTGCCGTCGAGTCCAGCACTCATGAGACGCATGAATTTCGCCAGTTGCGCCTGCAGGCTGCCCGGCAGCCAGGATCTGTCCGTCCGAAAGCGCCGGACGAGTGCCCGATAGCGCGCGATGCGCTCCGGCGGAATGAAATCCAGCGCCAGACTGTTGGCCTTGCGCAGGCGATACCAGTCAGTGATCATGTCGAGCAAGGTCAGTTGGCCGTCCGAGACACGCGGCCCGATCTCTTCCGCCAGCAAAGACCGCGGATCGCCGGCGAGCCGGTCGAGCTCGACGAGGCTCAGCATCGGCGCCAGACGTGCCAGATCAGCCGGCCATTCCTTGGGCAGATAACGCTCGCGGACCAGAAGCGCCAGATGGCGGTCGAGAAAATCGACATGATCCGCTGCGCCCGTCAGACCTTCGCTGTCCGTTTCCGCGCGATAGAAGGGAAAGGCCACGTCATAGCCAGGAACATCGCCGATCAGCGCCGTCTCGACGGTGAGTCTCTCCGCCTCGATCCCCACCACCTTATAGGCCGGGGGAAAAGCGACCATGGACGGCACCGCGACATTCACCAGGAATCCGTCACTGTCATGATAGACCGCCGTGTGATTGACATGCAGATGGCCGCCGAAATGTACCTTGATGCCGGTTGCAGCCACCGTTTCGGCGACGGCCCGGACCGGCACCCGGCGCAATGAATCGCTCATGCCAAACAACGCCATTTCATCGGCGAGCGCGCCGTTCGACGGGTTGATCATCGGGTAATGCGAGAAGACGATCAGCTTTTTCTTCTGTGCGCGGGCCCGGCGCGCGACATCGCTCATCCAGTCGAAAATGAAAGGCTTGTGGCGCAGCATCGCGTTCCAGCCGGCGCTGGTGCTGTCATGATAGCTCGCCTCGGCGACAGGATCGAGATCGCCATTACGCGGCTCGAATACATTGGCGTCGAGAGAAAGGACCCAGAGCCCGGCGACAGGTTCGACCAGATAGGAGGCATCGATCATATTCCGCTCGGTCGCGCCATCGGCGGAGCGGATGACGAAGCGACGATTGTCGAGATCGTCGTCGCTTCCGAAGGGAGATTCCCAATGGAGATCGGAAGCCTGCCGAAAGAAACCGAAAGACGCCATGTCGGCGAGCGCCTGGGCATAGCCGCCGCAATACATGTCATCGGTGACGAGACGCGCGACCGAGTCTCCTTGCGGCATCTCCGCATCGCTGGTCACCAGCACATGGCTTCCGTCCGCGTTGAGGAACCGCTTGCTCTGATGCCGGCCATGGATGGCATAGAGATCGTGATTGCCGGGAGTCGCCAGGAAACGCAGTCCGTGTCGGCGCGTATAATCATCGAGGAGCGCGGCCGTCTTCGCCATGGCGGCACGCTGCCCGTCATCGCTGAGATCGCCGGCGATGATGACGAGCGAGATGCCGTGCCGGACGATATCGTCCAGCAGCGCCTTCAGCGCCGGACTGCTTTCATTGAAGACCCGCGTCGAGGCGATGCTGTCGGCGAAGCTGCGGAATGCCGGTCCTTCCAGGCCGGGCCAGGATACGACATCGTGGAAATGCGGGTCGGCGATGACGGCGATCTTCATGTCATTCGAGCGCGATGCCGGTCGCCGCACTGATGCCGGCCGCGATGCCGGGGGCGGCGGCGAGAACCGCGCCGCCTCGCGTGAGACCGTCCGGATGCAGGAAAGGCCCCACGAGACCACCCGCCTCCTTCACCAGCAACAGGCCGGCGAGACAGTCCCAGGGATGCATATGCAGCTCGGCATAGGCATCCGAGCGGCCATCGGCGACGAAAGCGAGCCCCAGTGCGCCGGAAGCTGCCCGCCGCACATTGGCGCCGCGCCGCAGGATCTCGGCCACCGCATTCAGGAAGAGCGAGTCGGGCCGGCGATTGGACCAGCCGAGCTCGACCGACGCCGCATCGAAGTTGGTCGTCGCGGCGACGGCGATCGGCGCGCCATTACGCGTGGCGCCCCGGCCGCGCTTGGCGAAATAAAGCTCATCGACGCTCGGATTATAGATGGCGCCGATCTCGGTGGCACCATCGCTGACGAAAGCGATGGATATGCAGAAATGCGGAATGCCGCGCGCGAAATTCGCGGTACCGTCGATCGGGTCGAGCACCCAGCAGTCAGGCCTGATCAAGCCGCCGGTCTCCTCGCCGAGAAAACCGTCTTCCGGAAAGGCTTCGGCGAGACGCGCCTTGAAATGCGCCTCCACCGCCATGTCGGTTTCGGTGAGGAAATCCTGCGGCCCCTTCATGCCGAAGCCCGGCGCGCGGCGCGCAAAGCCGTCACGGGCAATGGCGCCGGCGCTGAGCGCCACGTCACGGCAGAAGTCGGCGCGTCGGTCGAGATCGATCATGCCGGCACCACCGCATCGATGTCCCGCGCGATCCGCTGCAAGGTCGGATAATTTGCACCGGCGCCCGTGGCGACATAGCCAGGACACAGAAAGTCCGGCGTGCCTTTCGCCGCCTTGCCGAGGCCGAGCGGCTCATAACGTCCGCCGGCCTGGCGCAGGATGAGAATGCCCGCCGTCACATCCCAGGGACTGACGCCGGTGCCCATGGCCGCGTCCATCCACCCGGCCGCGATATGGGCAAGCGCCAGCGCCGCACTTCCCGGCCGCCGGAGCGTCGAGAAATTCTCGACGAGGTCGGCGAAATTGGCGAGCGCTGCGTCGCGCCCATCACGGCGGAAGTCGCGCCCGACCGGATAGCCGGTGATCAGCGTCGCCTGCTTCTCATCCGCGATCGCCCGCGAGCGCAGCTTCTCGCCATTGAGATAGGCGCCGGACAGGTCGCCCCGGAACAGGAGATTTGCGACCGGATCATAGATCGCGCCGGCGACGATCTCGTCATCGATCACCGCGCCGACCGAAACGCACCAAAAAGCGAGGCCACGCGCGAAATTCGACGTGCCGTCGATCGGATCGACATACCAGCGGATCCGGCCAGTGCCGCTCGTCCCCGCCTCCTCACCGACCACCACCGAATCCGGCACTTCGGCGAGAATAAATTCGCGGATCGCCGCTTCCGACTGGCGGTCATACTGGGTGACCACGTCATGCAGGTCACGCTTGTAATCGACTTCGATCGTCGAACGGAAGGCAGCGAGCAGCGGCTCGCGCATCAATTGCGCCGCCCGGCAGGCGACATCGGCCAGGCGCTGAGATCGGGTGATGTCCGTCATGCTGCGATCTCGCGCAATACCGCCTTGAACAACTCCAGCAGGCCCACGGGGTCGGCGACCACCGCATCGGGATGAAGCTTCAATTCGTAAGGCATTTTGTACGTATCGTTCGCTTCCATGAGAATGGCGCTGCCGATGCCGGCGCGCCTGCCGCACAGGACATCACGGTCGAAATTGTCGCCGACATACCAGGCTTCGGCGGGATCGACGCCGAGCGCCCGCGTCGCCAGCAGGATCATTTCCGGATTGGGCTTGCGCACGCGCACCTTGTCGCTGTGGATCTCGACCGCGAAACGCCGGGTAAGTCCATGGGCTTCGAGGTAGTCGAGATGCACCTGCCCCGACAGCGCATTGCTGACGATGCCGACCGGGACGTTGGCCGCATCCGCCGCGTCGAGAAGGTCGAGCAAGCCCCTTCTGATCTCGCGATGGCTCTTCATATGGCCCATCTGCCGGCAGAGTTCGGCGGCATTCGCCACCACGGCATCGCGCGCCGCTTTAGGCCAGTCGCCGGCGACGAAATCGCCCCAGAATTCCTCATGCGTCAGCTCGCGCGGCGCGAAAGGACGCGACATGGCGTCCTTCCAATGCGAATCCGCCTTGGCTCCCGCCTTGATGTCATCGGCGATCTGCTCAGCCGCCGGCACCGCGATGCCCGCCTGGTCGAGCAGGCCGCGCACATGCTCGGCGAGCTTGCCCTCCCAGCCGGGTCGATGCGAGGTCAGCACGATGACGCCACCGAAATCGAGAAGCAAAGCGCGCGGGCGAACGAGTTTTTTTACAGTCACCTTAGAGAAATCTCCTTATCAACAATTAGGGAAGCCGGGATGCAAGGGGAGGACAACCTCTTCCATCCCGGCATAGATCACGATGAGTTTGGATTGAACCAATCCAAACTCATGAGCGTGATCGATTCTATAGTTAGCGCGGGATTCTCGCGAAAAACCGGCATCCACTTTTTCGCATCCCGCGCTCGGCGCCTATTTTTTGTAATTGACGCGCCACAGATCCTGCCAATCCTGACGCGTGTCCCAATCGGCGAGCGCCGAGGACGTGTCATATTGCTGCAGTTTGTCGAGCACCTTGCCGATGCCGGAGGGCTCGTCCGCCGGCAGCTTGATATCGGGATTGGTCGGCAGCTTGCCGTCCTTGACTTGCGGCGCTATGCCTTCCTCGGTCAGCACATAGTGGATGAACAGCTTCGATGCATTGGGGCTCTTGGTCCCGCTGGCGATCAGACCGAGCTTCACATAGGTCCAGCCCGGCCACGGCGCCAGATCGGCGCAGAGGCCGAGCTTGTAGCCCTTGTCGGCATTATCGCGGAACTTGGCCGAGCTCATCAGGCCGAAGAACGGCTCCCTCTGGCCCGGCGCCCCGACCGCCTCCGAGATTGCATCGTCACTGTCGGCGATGAGCGGTGCATTGGCGGCGAAGGTCTTCACCCAGATTGCCATGGCGCTGTCCGACCCGGCTTCGATCTCCTTGCCGAAATGCGCTTTATAAGCGGTCTTCATCTGGCCGTCGTCATGCATCGCGGTCTGATTGAACCAGTCCGTATAGGTGCCCTTGGACAGCGGATCAAAGAAAGCGACCTTGCCCTTCCACTTGGCCTCGGTCAGTTCCCAGATGTTCTTCACCGGACAGGTTTCATGGACCTCGGCATTGTACGCCCAGACGCTGGCATTGGTGGTGACGGCGAGCGGGTTCTGGAATTTCGCCGGGATCTTGGCTTCCATGTCGGGCGGCAGCCAGCTCTCGACGAATTTCTGCGGCAGAAGCTGCGCCAGTCCAGCCGGCGCGTCGCTGATCAGCACGACATCGCCTTTGACGTTCTTCGCCTGTCCTTCGCGGATGATCATTTCCAGCTGGCCGCTGGCCGATACCTTGATGCCCGTCGCCTGCACACCGTATTTCTTGCTGAAATTCTCGGCCATCTCGACGATCTTGCCGGTGCTGTCATAGATGTTGATCGGCGCCTCCTTCTTCGCCGCGGCAATCAGCGCCTCGAGATCGAACTCCTCGGCGCCAGCCGAAGCGGCGGGGATGGTGAGGAACGCAACCAGTGCGGCCGACAGATATGCTTGCTTCATGGTCTCCTCCCTTATTTTTTGTAGTTGATGCGCCAGAGATCCTGCCAGTCCTGGCGAGTGTCCCAATCACTGACCGCGCTCGCCGAGTCATAGGGAAAGATCTGATCCAGCACCTTGCCGATACCCGACGGCTCGTCTTCAGGCAGCTTGGCATCGCTGTTGGTCGATATCTTGCCGTCATCGGCCTGCGGCGCGATGCCTTCTTCGGTCAGCAGATAATGGATGAAGAGCTTCGACGCATTGGGACTGTCGGTGCCTTTGGCGATGAAGCCGAGGCTCGGATAGAGCCAGCCGGCAAAGGGCTGCAGACCGATGCACAGACCGAGCTTGGCGCCGTCCTTGTTATTGCGGAACTTCGCCGAGCTGACGAGGCCGACGAACTGCTCCTTCTGGTCGGGCGCACCGACGGCCTGCGCCGCCGCCTCGTCGGCATCGGTCAGAAGCGGACCGTTGGCGGCGAGCGCCTTGACCCAGGCGCCGGTCGCGCCATCCTCATCGGCCGGCATGTCCTTGCCGAAATGCGCCTTGTAGGCGGCCGCCACTTTGTCGTCGGCATGGCTCTTCAGCTGGTTGAACCAGTCGACATAGGACGCCTTGCCGAGCGGGTCCTGCATGGCGACCTTGCCCTTCCATTTCGGCTCGGTGAGTTCCCAGATATTCTTGACCGGGCATTCCTTGTTGAGCTCGGTATTATAGGCCCACACATTCGCCTCGTTGGAGACGGTGAGCGGATTCTGGTAGCGCGCCGGGATCTTGCCGGCGAGATCGGGCGGCACCCAGCTCTCGACGAAACCCTGCGGCACGAGTTGCGCCACGCCCGCCGGCACGTCGCTGATCTGGATGACGTCGCCCTGCACATTCTTCGCCTGGCCCTCACGGATCACCATTTCGAGCTGGGCGGCCGCATTGGCCTTGGTGCCGGTCGCCTGCACGCCGTATTTCTTGGTGAATTTCTCGGCCTGCTTCACGATCTTGCCGGTGCTCGAATGGACATTGATCGGCGGCTCCTTCTTGGCCGCGGCGACCAGCGCCTCGAGGTCGAATTTTTCCTCGGCTTGCGCCGGGACGCTCACGAGGGTCGATAAGGCGACTGCCGTCAACAAAAGTCTGACTTTGATCTTCATGGCTTCTCCTCCCTTATGAATTGAGTTTGCGCTCAGGCCTCAGCAGCCGGTCCGCCGCGTCGAGACGGTTGCCGGCTGCATCGAAGACATGCAGCGCCTTAGGCTTGGCCCAATAGGTGATCGCCTCGCCGACTTCGGCATCAGGCGGCTGATGGGTGATCAGGAACAGCTTCTCCGCCCCGCAAGTGAGCTCGATGATCCAGCTGCCGCCGGTCGGCAGGATGCCCGTCACCTGCACCTCTCCCGCAAGGACGCCCGCCGGCACGTCATCGCCCTGGCGCGCGATGCGGATGGCCTCGGGCCTGAGCGCGATCGCCGATGCGCCGGCAAGCTCAGCTCCGTACGCGCTCAGGAAGCGGCCGGCACTGGCGGAGAGCATCGAGTTTTTCTGCCCGAGCTCCACGATATTGATTGGCGGATTACCGACGAAACGGGCCACGAAGCGGTTGGCTGGCCGGTCATAGATGTCATTGGGCGTGCCGACCTGCTGCAGCCTTCCGTCGCTCATCACCGCGATCGTGGTGGCGAGCGTCATCGCCTCCCATTGGTCATGCGTCACGAAGACGATCGTCGTCTTGAATTCCTGATGCAGGCGTTTGAGCTCGGCGCGCATTTCGAGCCGCAGCGCCGCATCGAGATTGGACAAGGGCTCATCGAGCAGCAGCACTTCCGGATTGACGGCGAGCATGCGGGCGAGCGCCACGCGCTGCTGCTGGCCGCCGGAGAGCTGCGAGGGATAACGCTCGCGGTATTTTTCGATGCCGAGCGTCTTCATCACGCTCGCCACGCGGGCCTCACGCTCGGGGGGCGGCATGTTGCGCAGCCGGAGGCCGAAATCGATATTGCGCTCGATGGTCAGATGCGGCCACAGCGCGTAGCTCTGGAAGACGAGCCCCATCTGGCGCTTCTCCGGCGGCACGAAGACGCCTTGCGCGATCGAATCGACCACCCGCGGGCCGACCGTGATCTCGCCGGCGCTCAGATGCTCGAGCCCGGCGATCATGCGCAAGGTCGTCGTCTTGCCGCAACCCGAGGGCCCGAGCAGGCACATGAATTCGCCATCGCCGATCTCGAGATCGAGATCGGCCACCGCATTGGCGGCATTGCCGCCATAGTTCTTTTCGACGCCGCTGAGATTGATCTTCGGCATTTCAGCTTCCGAGTCCTTCCGCGAGATTGGTCCGGGTGAGTTTCTGGCCGAGCAGCGCGCCGAAATAAGCGAGCGCGGCGATGATCAGCACGACGGCATTGGCGGCCTGCGTGTAGTTATAGTCGACGAGGCGCAGCGAATAGGTGGTGAGCACATCGGTGCTCGGCACCGCCAGCACCACGAAGAGGCTCAGGCCCTTGATGCCGGAGATGAAGGGCAGGAGGATGCCGGTGGTGAGCGATCCCTTCTGGATGGGCACGACGATCAGCATCATGCGGCGCAGCCATCCGGCGCCTGCGACCTGTGCGGCTTCCTCCGGTTCCTTGCCGAGCTGCATCATGGCGCTGATGCCGGCGCGCGAGGCATAGGGCATCTGGTCGGCAATGAGCGCCAGCACCAGGATCAGCGTCGTGCCGTAAAGCGCCGGAATCGGCCCGCGCGGCACGGCGAAGAGCGAGAGATAGGCGGTGGCGAAGGCGATGCCCGGCACGAGATAAGGCAGGAAGGTCACCTGGCGCAGGAAGGTGGCGAGCGGCCGCACCGGCGTGCGCACCACCACATAACCGACGAGCAGGCCGAGCAGGCCTGAGACGATCGAGGCGGTGCCGACGATGGTGAGGCTGTTCCAGGCGGCGCTCCACAATTCCGGGCTGAGCAATATGCCGGTGGTCAGCGCCACGGTCTTGAGATCGGTGCCGATCCAGTAGTCTAGGGTGAAATTGTCGAGGGTGAACTGCGCCGGCACCTTCATCACCGTCGACAGGAACAAGGTGGCGATCGGCAGGCCGACGCTGAACAGGAACATGAGTGCCGCGAACAGCGTCGCCGGCATCCGCCAGGGCCCGAGCGGGCTCAGGCGGTTCATCGATCCCTTGGAGCCGACGGTGACGAAGCGGCGCGCCTCTTTCATCAGCCGGGCGTCGATGGTGATGGTGATGATGCCGATCAGCATGATGGCGCCCGCCAGCACGGCGCCGACGCCACTCTGGCGCGAGGCGATGTTGCGGTAGAGGGACGTCGCCAGCACGTCGAAATCGACCGGCAGGCCCAGCACATAGGGAACGCCGAACTCGCCGAGGCATTTGGCGAAGATCAGCACCATCGCCGACATCAGCGCCGGGCGCATCAGCGGCAGGATGATCTTGCGCGTCACCGTCAACCGGCTCGCCCCCAGGATGCGGGCCGAATCCTCGAGCTGCAAGTCGAAGCGGCGCAGCGCATTGCCGAACAGGAGGATGACGAAAGGCGAATAATGCAGCGCCAGGATGATGATCACCGGCACCTGGCCATAGGAGAGCCAGTCGGGCGGCGTGAAGCCGAGCGATTCCATCCAGCCCGGCTGGCCGCCGACGGTGCGATTCTTGAACAAGGTCGTCCAGGCGAGTGCGAAGGTCCAGGCCGGCAGCATGTAGGGCACGATCAGCGCGGTGGCGAACCAGCGCCGGCCGAACATGTCGCTGCGGCTGAGGAGCCAGGCGAGCGTGCCGCCGACCAGCATCGACAGAACGATCGCGCCGAAAGCGACGGTAAGCGTGTTGCGAAGCGGCTCCCAGAACATGTCATGCGAGATGCGCGAGCTGAAAACGCGCTCGAGATAATAAGAGGTGAAGGCGCCCACATCCTGCTTGATGCGGCGCTCGTCGCCGAACTGGACCTGGACTGCGTCGACCAGCAGCGACAGGATCGGGACGATGATCAGATAAGCGAACAGCGCCGCCGCGAGAACGCCGATAATGGTGGTCGGCTCGCGCAGGATGATCTTCAGCCGGTAACGCAGACGATGGAGACGCCCCCTCGCCGGTCGATCCAGGCCGGTCGCGCTCTGTTCGAGCGTCATTCTTCCTCCCAAAAACGCCCGCCTCATGCAGATGACCTCGGCGCTTCCATTATCCTTTCATCGGACCGGCCCTTCGTCAATCATTTTTGCACAGGAGTGCAAAGCCATTATAAACGCACATATTGATTGATTTGTGCAAATATTGCACAGGCGTGCAGATCAGTGGAATTCGCGCCGGACAGCGTCTGTATGCGCGCCGAGCGCCGGCACAGTGGCCGTAGCCAGATCGGGATGCAAAGGCGGCGCCGCAAGCGAGAATGTTCCGCCGGGCACTTCGCAGCTGATGCGCCGCAGGGCCGGATGCGCTGAAAGATCCGCCACGGTGGAGACGCGGCCCCAGGCAAGGCCCGCTGCCGCCAGACGCGCGATAGCTTCGTCCACGGTCCATCCCGCGAAGACCGGCACAATTTCAGCGTCGAGCGCGTCGCGATACGTGAGCCGCGCCGTATTGCTGGCGAAACGCGGATCATCGACGAGATTCGGCCGGTTGAGGACTCGCCGACACAGCCGCCCCCATTCATCGGCATTCTGGGCGACGATCACCACCTCGCCGTCCCGGCAGGCGAAAGGCCGATAGGGATAGATCGCGGCATGGGCGAGCCCGTGCCGGAGCGTGGCGCGGCCGGCATAGTCATGATGCAGCAGCGGAACATTCATCCAGTCGGCCAGTCCGTCGAACATCGCCATTTCGATGGCCCTGCCCCGGCCGGTCCGCTCGCGCTCATAAAGCGCTTCGACGATCGCCGCATGGGCATTCATGCCGGTGGCGATATCCGCCGCCGACACGCCGACCTTGGCCGGCGCCTCGGGCGATCCGGTGACCGAGCAGAGCCCTGATTCCGCCTGAACCAGGAGATCGTAGGCGCGCAAATCCCCGCTTGGCGTATCCCGGCCATAACCGACGATGTCGAGCGCGACCAGCTTGGGAAAGCGGCAGGTGAGCTGTGCTGCGCCGAGTTCAAGTCGCTCGGTCGCGCCTGGCGCCAGATTCTGGACGAACACATCGGCCTTGCCGAGTATGGTCTCGACGAGACGCCGGTCATCCGCCACCTTGAGATCGAGAACGATGCTTTCCTTGCCGCGATTGAGCCAGGCGAAATAGGCGCTCGTCCCATGCACCGCAGCATCATAGTGTCGCGCCGTGTCGCCTTCCGGGCGTTCGATCTTGATGACGCGAGCACCCGCATCGGCGAGCCGCGCCGTGCACATCGGGGCGGCCACCGCCTGCTCGATGGCGACCACGAGGAGACCGGCGAGCGGACGTGTCATCTGAGCCTCAATAGGAGCGCGGCAGGCCGAGCACATGCTCGGCGAGATAGCTCAGGATCATGTTGGTCGAGATCGGCGCCACCTGATAGAGCCGCGTTTCGCGGAATTTCCGTTCGATGTCGAAATCCTCGGCGAAGCCGAAGCCGCCATGCGTCTGCAGGCAGACATTGGCCGCTTCCCAGGCCGCATCCGCCGCGAGCAGCTTCGACATGTTCGCCTCGGCGCCGCAATCACGTCCCGCCTCGAACAACCGCGCCGCCTCGGCGACCATGAGCTCGGCGGCGCGCATCGCCGCATAGGCCTTGGCGATCGGAAACTGCACGCCTTGATTCTGCCCGATCGGCCGGCCGAAGACGGCGCGTTCGCTGGCATAGGCGCAGGCCTTGGCGATGAACCATTTGGCATCGCCGACACATTCGGCGGCGATGAGAATGCGCTCGGCATTCATGCCGGACAGGATGTAGCGGAAACCTTTGCCTTCCTCGCCGATGAGATTGGCGGCCGGTATGCGCAAGGCGTCGAAGAACACTTCGGTGGTCGCGTGATTCATCATCGTGCGGATCGGCTTTACTGTCAGACCATGCCCGAGCGCCGCCGCCATATCGACGAGAAAGACCGACAGCCCATCGGTCCGCTTGGCCACCTCGTCGTGTGGCGTGGTGCGCGCCAGGAGCAGCATCAGATCCGAATGTTCGGCGCGCGACGTCCACACCTTCTGCCCGGTGACGACATAGGCGTCACCGTCGCGCCGTGCAAAGGTCTTGATCGATGTCGTGTCGGTGCCGCTGCCGGGCTCGGTCACGCCGAAAGCCTGGAGGCGCAATTCACCCGATGCGATGCGCGGCAGATAGGCTTGCTTCTGCGCGTCGCTGCCATGCCGGAGCAACGTGCCCATGATATACATCTGCGCATGGGCGGCGGCGCCATTGCAGCCATTGCGCTGCACTTCCTCGAGAATGGCGGCGGCGGCCGACAGCGGCAGGCCCGAGCCGCCAAAGGATTCCGGGATCAGCGCCGCGAGCCACCCCGCTTCGGTCAGCGCCTCGACGAATTCCGTCGGATAATGCCGCTCGCGGTCGAGCGTGCGCCAATACTCACCGGGAAAGCGCCGGCACAGCTTGCGGATCTCCTGGCGGATCTCGCCGTAGGTTTCGTTTTCCTCCATCGGATCCATTCTGAGGGCGATCACTTCTCCGGCAGCGGGATGAATTCCGTCTCGTTGGGGACCCGGCCGAAGCGTCCGGTCTTCCAGTCCTCCTTCGCCGCCTCGATGCGCTCCTTGCGCGAGGAGACGAAGTTCCACCAGATATGGCGCGGGCCTTCCATGGCCGTTCCACCTAGAAACATCATGCGCGTCTTCGTTACCGGCTTGATAGTGATGCGGTCGCCGGGGCGGAAGATCAACATCTGCGGGGCGGCGAATTTGTCGCCGGCGATATCGACCTCGCCATCGACCAGATATATGGCGCGCTCCTCATACGTGGTATCGAGCGGCACCGCGACGCCGGCATCGGCCGTGACTTCGACATAAAACCAGTCCGACACCATGCTGACGGCCGCCGTGGCGCCGAAAGCCGAGCCGGCGATGATGCGGGCTTTGAGCCCCTTGTCCTCGACGATCGGCAGTGTCGCCGCGCCGAAATGCTGGAAGGACGGATCGATCTCTTCCTTGCCGGCGGGCAGCGCGATCCAGCTCTGGAGGCCGAGCATCTGCTGCCCGGTCGCACGCTGCACGTCAGGCGTGCGCTCGGAATGGGCGATGCCGCGCCCGGCGGTCATCAGATTCATGGCGCCGGGCACGATCTCCTGGATATTGCCTTCGCTGTCGCGATGCAGGATCGAACCGTCAAAAAGATAAGTGACGGTGGCGAGCCCGATATGCGGATGCGGCCTGACATCCATGCCGTGGCCGGCGATGAACTGCACCGGCCCGAAATGATCGAAGAAGATGAACGGCCCGACCATCTGGCGGCGCCCATGCGGCAGAGCCCGCCTGACATTGAAGCCGTCGCCCAGGTCGCGCACGCGCGGCACGATGACGAGGTCGAGCGCATTGCAGGATTTGACGTCGCCCAGTACGGGATCGCTTGTCGGAAGCCAGCTCATGTCACTCTCCTCGTCACTGTTTTACACATCGGATTATCCGAAAACCGCTGCGCACTTTTCGGTCCGATGCGCTAGACTATGATAGTTTGCGCGCGCGGCAAATATCGTAAGTCTGCTCCCAAGGACGCAGGCGCTCGAAGGCAGCACTCACCGCCAGCACATCGGCATCGGCGTAGCGTTTGCCGATGATCTGCATGCCGACCGGCATGCCCTTGGCGAGGCCGGCCGGGATCGACGCCGCCGGATTGCCGGTGAAGTTGATCGGGAAAGTGAGGCACCAGCCGATGAGCCGGTTGACCTTTTCGCCCGCCACCGTCTCCGGTCCCAGCGTATTGCCGTCCTTGGCATTGGTGACCGGCAGGCAGCCTAGCGTCGGCGAGATCAGAATGTCGTGATCGGCGAAGACATTCTGCACCGCGTCATAGATCTCGGTGCGCACGATCTGCGCCTCGTTGAGCGCCGCCGCCGTCATGTCCTTGTAACGGTCGAACCAATAGAGATATTCGGGCGGCAGGTCGGCGCGGTGTTTGCCGAGAAGATCGTAGCCCGCCGCCTTCAGGCTGGCGACGCCGCTCACATTGAGCGGCATGATGATCTGGCACCACAGATCGGACAGCTCCATATGCGAGCGTTTGATGCCGAGCTTGACGTCGGTGATGACGGCGCCCGCCTCGCGCAGCGCTTCTACCGCCTTGCGTGTCGTTTCGGCGACTTCCGGATCGACCGGGAAGACATCGAAATTGGGACTGTAGGCGATGCGCATGCCCTTGATCGGGCGATCGAGCGCGCCGAGGAAGTCCACCGTCTCATCGAGCGCGTAAGGATCGCGCCGGTCATAGCCGGCGAGCGCCGTCAGCGCCAAGGCGGCGTCCTTCACATTGCGGGTGATCGGGCCCTCGAAGATGAAGGGCGTCTCGGCCGAAAAAGCATTGGGCCGGTTCCACAAAGGCAGGCGCCCGAAAGCAGCCTTGTAGCCATAGACGCCGCACCAGGAGGCCGGGATGCGGATCGAGCCGCCGCCATCGGTGCCTTCCGCCAGCGGCAACAGGCCGTCGGCCACCGCCGCGGCGCTGCCGCCCGACGAGCCGCCGGGATTTTTCGTCGTGTCGAAGGGATTGCCGGTCGGCCCGAACAGATAATTGTCGGTGACGCCGCGAAAGCCCATGACCGGGCTGTTGGTCTTGCCGACGATGATGGCGCCACCGCGCTGTTCGATGCGCTCGGCGAAGGGACAGGTGAAAGGCGGCTTGAAGTCCTTGAGCGCCCGGATGCCGCCAAGCGTCGCCGGCCAGCCCGGCTTGAAATCGAAGAGATCCTTGATCGCCACCGGCACGCCATGAAGGGGGCCGAGCGTCTTGCCGTCCATCACTGCCTGCTCGGCCGCCTTGGCGGCCTTGCGGGCCTCTTCCGGCGCCAGATGCACCACCGCATTGAGGCTCGGATTGCGTGTCTCGATGCGTTTGATGAAGTGGTCGACCACTTCGACCGGTGAAAGCTTCTTGGTCTTGATCGCCTCAGCGATGCTGCCCGCCGAAGCATAAGAGAGATCGTCGCCCGCCATGGTTCCTCCGCATATTAGTTTAGGACTGCAATCTTAGCC
The DNA here is from genome assembly GCF_016595235.1 of Taklimakanibacter albus. Taxonomy (GTDB): domain Bacteria; phylum Pseudomonadota; class Alphaproteobacteria; order Rhizobiales; family Aestuariivirgaceae; genus Taklimakanibacter; species Taklimakanibacter albus. The sequence continues at coordinate 1,003,551 of NZ_JAENHL010000007.1, forward strand.
GTCGTTCGCCATTCGACACAATGCGCCAACGCATATCAGGCATACGTCCGGCCGGCTGGAAAGAACTGGCTTTGGCCCACTCCGATACGTCATTTTTGGTGCTGTCACGGTGCACCGCATCACCGCATTGTGACACGGGAAACGAAATACGGACCAGGAAATGATCGATCTTTATTATTGCGGCACACCCAACGGTCTCAAGATGAAGCTGTTCTTCGAGGAGACACAGCTTCCGCATCGCGTCATCAAGGTCGATATCGGCAAGGGCGAGCAGTTCAGGCCGGACTTCCTTAAGGTTTCGCCCAACAACAAGATCCCGGCTTTGGTCGACCACGCCCCCGTCGATGGCGGCAAGCCGATCGCCCTGTTCGAATCGGGCGCCATGCTGCTTTATCTTGCCGACAAGATCGGCCGCTTCCTGCCGAAGGACCTCAGGGGCCGCAACGACGTGATCAAGTGGCTGTTCTGGCAGATGGGCGGGCTCGGCCCGATGGCCGGCCAGATCGGCCACTTCAATGTCTATGCGCCGGAGAAAGTGCCTTATGCGATCGACCGTTATGCGCGCGAGACGACCCGGCTGTACAAGGTGCTGGACAGGCAGCTCGCCGACCGCGACTTCATCGCCGGCGATTATTCGATCGCCGACATGGCCTGTTATCCCTGGATCGTCCCGCATAAGGGCCATCTCCAGTCGCTCGACGATCACCCGCATCTCCAGCGCTGGTTCGAGACCATCGCGAGGCGCCCGGCAGTGATCAGGGCCTATGCCGGTATTCACGATTCCTATTCGTCGCCGAAACCGATCTCGGCGGCGGAGCGCAAGATTCTGTTCGGGACGCAAACCGCTTCATGAACACTGAGACGCTGGCTTTGGAGAGAGCCGCAAGCCGCTCGCCGGTTCTGGCGCAGATGCTGCTCTGCTCCTTTCTCTGGGCCACCTCCTTTCTCCTGATGAAGCTGATCGGCGCCGATCTGGCGCCGCTGCCGCTCACCGCCTTGCGCGGCCTGATGGGCGGCGGCCTCCTGGCGCTCTGGGTCATGTGGCGTGGGCAACCCGTCCTGCCCAAGGGGCGCGAATGGCGCGATTGGGCGGTGCTCGGTCTGCTGCAGGGCCTCATCCCCAACACGCTCACCGCCTATGCACTGACCCAGATCGCCGCCGGCCTCACCTCGATGATGCAGGCGACGGCGCCTTTGATGGTGGCAGTCCTCGCGCATTTCCTCTTCGCCGATGAGCGCCTCAGCCCCAGGCGTCTCTGCGGCGTGCTGGTCGGCTTCGCCGGCATGGCCGTCCTGATCGGGCCTTCGGGCGACAGCCTGCAGTCGGGCAGCTTTTGGGGACCGCTCGCGATGATCGTCACCGCCGTCAGCTATGCGCTCGGCTCCCTCTATGTGCGCTCCATACCCGTCGCCGAGCCGGCGCGCCTGGCATTGGGCCAGCAGGCTTTCTCCGGCATTCCGGCCACACTCGCCGTTCTGGTGTTCTTCGGGCCGCAAGCCTTCGCCGCCGCGCCCGAGCATCTGCTCGCCTTGTCGGCGCTCGGCATCTTCGCCACCGCGCTGCCGATCGTGCTGTTCATGAGCATTCTGCGCCGCGCCGGCCCGACACTCGGCTCGATGAACGGCTATCTGACGCCGGCCTGGACGGTGCTGCTCGGCTTTCTCGTCCTCGGCGAGACGACAAGCCTGCATGAAATCGCCGGCGGCATCATCGTTCTGCTCGGTGTTCTGCTGGCCAATGAAAGACGGCCCATCCGGCCGAAATGACGGCGCTCACTTGCCCGGCATCACCAGGAGCTCGCGCGGCAGGCGGTTCATCGAAACCGGTCCGTCCTCGGTGATCAGGAACTGGTCTTCGAGATTGTAGCTCGCCAAGCCTTCGACATAGAGCGGGATCTCATAGGCCAGCACCATGCCGGGCTCGATCTCGACCGCGCTGTCGGCGGCGATGAACGGCCATTGCTCGGAGAATACCGAATAGCCGACGCCATGGCCGAAATGCCCGCGGCGATAGGAGGCAAGGCCCTCGCGCGCCAGCCACTGCGTTGCCGCATCATGGACTTGCGACAATTTCCTGCCAGGCCTCAATTGCGCCAACCCCGCCTCGAAAGCGCGCTCGGCGATGGCGTGCAGCTCACGCTGATCGGCGCTGGGTGGGCCGAGCACGAAATTCCGCGACATGTCGGATGCGTAGCCATTCACCGTGCAGATCATGTCGGCCTTGATCGGGTCTCCCACTTCCAAAGGCATGTCCGCCGCTTTGGCATTGGCGCCGACGGTGAGATATTCGGCGGTCGAAATCTGTATCCCCTGGGCGCTCGCCGCCTCTCCAGCACCTTGGCGATAGAGCGCGACAAGATCGGCTTGCCGCATGCCCGGCCGCGCGCCGTCCTTGAGCCGGATCATCCCCGCCTCCGAAAAGGCGAGGCCCTGCCGCAGAAGCTCGATCTCGCGCGCCGACTTCACGGCACGCAGTTGCTCGAAGACCGGCGAGCCGTTGACGATGATGCAATCCGGCAGCAAGGACTTGATCGCCTCGAGATCGGCGGCGGGAATGAAATCGAGATCGAAGCCGATCCGCGCGCGGCCGAGCCCATAGTCGGCGAGCAACGTCTTCAGCTGGGCCATCGAGCGGGCGAGATCGAAAGTCGCCGGGCGCGTGAAATCAGGGGCGCGGCCAAGCGCCCTGAGACCGGCTTCGATACGCGCACCGAGCGGCGCTGCCGCTTCTGCCTCGGGCAGCCTGGCCGTCTCTATCCAGATCGGGTGAGTCAGCACGCGGTTCGCGGGCGATTGCGCCTGCTTTGCATTGAAGTCGGCGATGATGACGCCGATCGGCAGGCTCGCATCGCGGCCGATGACGCCAAATCCGGCCCCGGCGCGCCGGAACAGGCCGGCCGGCCCCATGGGCGCGCCGGTGGCATAATGGAAAGATTCAGGCTCGCACAGGACCAGGGCATCCATGCCAGCTCCCGCGAGCAGCCGCGTCGCACGTTCCCTATCCACAAAACCAGTCATCACGTCATGCTCCGAAAGGATCAAAAAGAAGACAATAGCAGATTCTCATGCGTCTTCAGGCCCGCCCCCGTGTGGTATCGAGCCTTCTGACGACCAGGGAGCAGGGAATGCTGATCAGGAGGAAGATGACCGCCACCAGCGTATAAGGTTCGTTGTAGCGATAGGTCTTGCCGGCGATATCCTGCGCCGCCCCGAAGAGCTCGATGATCGTGATCGCCGCGAGAATAGGCGTCTCCTTGAACATGCCGATCAGATAATTGCCGAGCACCGGCAGTACCGGCCTGATCGCCTGTGGTGCGACGACCAGCACCCATTTGTGCCAGAGATTGAGGCCGAGGGCATCGGCGGCTTCGAACTGTCCCCGCGGAACGGCGCCGATGCCGGCGCGATAGATCTCGGCGGTGAAGGCGGAATAGTGGATCGACAAGCCCAATATGCCCGCCGCCAGAGCATCGATCGTGATGCCGAAACCCGGCAGCACGTAAAACACGAAATAAAGCTGCACCAGCAGCGGCGTGTTACGTACGACATAGACGAAGACGCGGGCGAAGAGGCGCAAGACGAGCAGGCGCGAGCGGTTGGCCGCGGCGACGACGGCGCCACCGACCAGCGCCCCGGCAAAACCGCCGAAAGTCGCGATCACCGTCACCACCGCGCCCTTGAGGAGGATCGGCAGGATGCTGAGCGCGAAGCCGAAATCAAACGGCATTGGACTTTCCCCGCCGAGACCGGCTGGCCCATTTCTCCGCCCAGGACACGAAAAGATTGAGCGGCGTGTTGATGAGGAGATAGATCAACAGGATGATCAGCCAGACCAGCGAGGTCTCGCCTGTCGCGGTGATGAGATTGTGCCCGGTCTGGGTGAGATCGGTGATGGTGATGAGAGAGACTAGCGCGGTCGCCTTGGCGATCTCGATGGCGAGATTGCCGAAGCTCGGCAGCATGATCATCAAAGCTTGCGGAAGGATGACGCGCGAGAAGGTGATCCAGCGCGGCAACGACAGGCTCAAGGCCGCCTCGATCTGCCCTTTGCCGATGCTCTTAATGGCGGAGCGCACGATCTCGGAGCCATAAGCGCCGAGATTGAGCCCGATCGCCAGGACCGCCGTCGCCTCGGCGCTGAGGCGCACATCATGCAGCGGCAGGATGAAATAGAAGAAGAACAGCTGCACGACCAATGACGTGCCGCGGAAGATCTCGAGGAAGACCAGGGCCGCGACACGGATGGCGGATATGGCCGAAAGCCGGGCCGTTCCGACGACGAAGGCGACCAAAATCGCCGCGACGAGAGACATCGCGGCGATCTCGAGCGTGACCAGGGCGCCCTGCGCGAGGAGCGGCAGGAGCGCCCCTGCCCTGGTCAAGACATCGACGACGTCCGTCACGTTCCGGCGCAGATCTTGTCGGCGGTGATGGCGAGGTCGGGCAGATCCTGCGCGACGAAGCCGAAAGGCTTCAGGATCTCGACGAGCTTGCCCAAGCTGTGCAAGGCGGCGATCTGCTCATTGAGGGCGGCGATGAAGTCCTTGTCCTCCTTGCGGAAGCCGAGCGACTGAAAATTGAGCAAGGGCTTGCCGTCGGGGCCTTTGGCAATCGTGAAAGGCTCCACGCGCTCGACCTCGTTGCCGCCGTTCTTGGCGATGAGCTCGCCGAGCTCGAGGGCCGGATAGTAGATCGCATCGACACGCCCGGCGCGCAGGCCCGCCATCGCCTCGACATCGCGCGAGAACAGCACGATCCGGTCGTCGGGAATGCCGGCCCGGTGCAGGTCCTCCACTTGCGCGGTGCCGACCTGGCTGCCGATCTTGAGCGTCGGCGAGGCGGCGATATCTTCGAGCGAATGGATCTTGTTCGGATTGCCGGCGGGTGCGGCGAGGACCGTGGCGATCTGCGTCAGCGGGTTGGTGAAGGCGATGCTTTCGCAGCGTTTGGGCGTCACATACATGCCGGCGCCGATGATGTCGAAGCGGCTTGCCATGACGCCGGGCACCAGCGCCGAAAACTCGCTCACGCTCGCCTCGATCTGCGTGATGCCGAGCGGCGCCAAAGCGGCGCGCAGTACCTCGATGATGGCGCCCGTCAGCTTGCCGTCGACCTCGATATAGGCATAGGGCTTCTCATTGGCGAGACCGACGGTGATCTTGCCCGTCTCCTTGGCGGTTTCGAGCGTTGAGGCTGCCTCGGCCAGGGGAAGTGACGCGAACAGCGCCGTCGCCAGTGCCGCATATTTCAATCGAGCCAGTTTGCCGGTCATGCCGTTTCCTCCTTGTGTTTTCTTGGAAGCCCGCCGCCCAACGCGAAGTCCATGGCGGCCTTGGAATGGAGCCAGGTCGTGTCGAATACGGGAATGTTGAAATCGTCCTGCCCGATCAGCATGGTGATCTCGGTGCAGCCGAGGATCACGCCGTCGGCGCCCTGCTGGCGCAGCCGCGCCACCTCGGCCACATATTGACGTTTGGACTCCGGCTTGACGATGCCTTCGCACAGCTCCTCATAGATGATGCGATGGATCGCCAGGCGCGCCGTCTCCTCCGGGATGATGGTGGGGAGGCCGTGCGCAGCCTGCAGCCGGCCGCGATAGAAATCGCGCTCCATGGTGAAGCGGGTGGCGAGCAAGGCCGGATGGCGCGATGGCGAGTGGCGGATGGCGGAGGCCGTCGCATCGGCGATGTGAATGAGCGGGATCGCAACCGCCGCCTCGATGCGCTCGGCCAGGAGATGCATCGTATTGGTGCACAGAACCAGCGCCGCGGCGCCGGCTTTTTCGAGATCACGGCCGGCCGCGACGAGAATGTCGGCAAGCCCGTCCCAGTCGCCGCTGTGTTGACGTTCGGCAACCTGGGCGAAATCGAGCGAGCGCAGGATGAGATCGGCCGAATGGAGATCGCCCAGCCTTTGCCGCGCGATCTCGTTCATATGCCGATAATATATCGCCGTGCTTTGCCAACTCATTCCACCGATCAAACCAAGCTTCTGCATGACAACTCCTCTTTCCGGCACCGTAGAGCTTGGTGACGCCACCAAACAATGTTATTGATTGAGTGATAGCCTAGAGAATTGTGTGGCATACAATGTGGACACCCAAGCTTCAGCCCTCGGCGGGCCCCAAATACGCCGCGCTGGCGCAGGCCATCGCCCAGGCCGTGCGCGCCGGCGAATTATTGCCGGGCACCCGCCTGCCGCCGCGCCGCACCGTTGCCCGTCGCCTGAAGATGAATCTCTCCACGGTGTCGAAGGCCTATGACCTCGCCGCCGAGATGGGGGTCGTCGCGGGCGAGGTCGGCCGCGGCACTTTCGTGCGCATGTCATCGGTTCCCGAGCGCATCCCCTGGCCGAAGACCGGCGGCGCCGGCGCGCTCGATCTGAGCTCCAACTTCCCGTTTCCGTCGGTGGCGCGCGAGGAGCTCAGCCAGACCTTTACGGCGCTCGAATCCCTGCCCTTCTCCGCCGACCTGCTGCGGTATCATCCGAGCAGTGCCCATCCCGCCCATCTCGCCGCCGGCGCCGCCTGGATGAAGTCGCTAGGCGTCGAGGCCGCCGCCGAGCGCGTCTTGATGACATCGGGCGCCATCCATGGCGTCTTCGTGTCGCTGCTCGCCGTCGCGCGGCCGGGTGATCTGGTGCTGCTCGAGGAGTTGACCTCTCCCGCCGTGATCGGCGCCTGCCGCACCCTTGGCCTGCGCGTCATCGCCTTGCCGCTCGACCAGCACGGTGTCCGCGCCGAGGCCTTGGAGGCGATCGCCACGCGCGAGCGCCCGAAAGCGATGGTCCTCGTCCCCAATCTGCAGAATCCGACACTCGGCATCCTGCCGGAAGACCGCCGCCGGCAGATTGCCGAGATCGCGCGCAAGCACAATCTGATCATCATCGAGGATGATGTTTACGGCCCCCTTCTCAAGCCGGCGGAACGTCCGGCACCGCTTGCGGCCTTCGCGCCCGAGCGCACCTGCTTCTGCACCAGCCTGTCGAAATCCGTGGCGCCAGGCTTGCGCGTCGGCTTCCTGCTGGTGCCGCCGTCGCTGCGCGCCGATACGTTGAACGCCATCAGGGTTTCGACCTGGATGACCTCGCCTTTGCTGGGCCAGATCGCCGCCAACTGGATACTCGATGGAACGGCGAAGAAGCTCGTCGAGCGGCAGCGCGCGATCACGCTGCGGCGCCAGACCATGGCCCGCCGCATCCTCGCTGGTTTCGACATCATCACCCATGATGCCGGGCTGCATCTGCTCCTCCGCCTGCCCGAGCCGTGGCGCTCCGAGCAGTTCTCAACTCATATGCAGCAACAGGGCGTGGCGGTGCTGCCGAGCTCCGAAATGTCGGCCGATCCGGGCGGCCGGCAGAATCTCGTTCGCCTCAGCCTGTGCACGGTCGACACCGAGGAAGCGCTCCAGTCGGCGCTTTCCAGCTGCCGGACCGTTCTTCTCGGCGGCTGATCTTCTCCAAATCCCTGCAAGCGGAAACATCATGGCAAATGACGCATTTCACCTGAACGACATCTCGGTCGCGACACTGCTCGAGCGCCAGAGCCTCAAATGGCGCCGCTATGAGCCGGATGTCATTCCACTCTGGGTCGCCGACATGGATTTTCCCGTTGCCCCGTGCGTGCAGCGTGTGATGGAGAAGTCCACCGCCAAGGGCGATTATGGCTATGCGCTGCGCGACGGCGATCAGCCCGCGATGGCGGCGAGCAAGGCCTTTGCCTGCCGCATGGAGCAGAAATTCGGCTGGCGCGTCGATCCGGCCGACACGCTCGTCATCAACGATCTCGTGCAGGCTCTGTTTGCCTCCGTGATCGCCTTCACCGATCCAGGCGATGCCGTCGCCATGCAGACGCCGATCTACCCGCCCTTTCGCGATGCCGTCCGCGACACCGGCCGGCGCATCGTCGCCAATCCGATGCCAGATGACGGCCGGCGTTTTGTCATCGATGCCAAAGATCTTGCCGAACGACTGGACGGCAATGTGAAGCTGCTCTTCCTGTGCAACCCGCATAATCCGACCGGCCGGGTGCTCGAGCGTGCGGAGCTGGAGAAGCTCGCGCAGCTGGCGGCCGAGAAGGATCTCATCGTCATTTCGGACGAGATCCACAGCGATATCATCTTCGACGGCCGCCGCCATATTCCCTTTGCCAGCATCTCAGACGAAGCTGCGTCGCGCACCGTGACGCTCACCTCCGCCACCAAGAGCTACGGCTTTGCGGGCTTGCGCTGCGGCGTCGTCCATTTCGGCTCGAAATCCCTGAAGCAGCGCTTCGAGGCGCGCATCCATCCGCGGCTCCTGGGCACGCCCGGCGTCACCGGCATCGATGCGACGGTGGCGGCCTGGACGAGCGGCGAGCCGTGGTTTGCCGGCGCGCTGGATCATCTCCAGTCGAATCGCGACGAGCTCATCGCCACGATCGGGCGCGACCTGCCCGAGGTGAAAGTCCGCTCACCCGAAGCAACCTATCTCGCCTGGCTCGATTTCTCCGCCCTCGATCTAACCGAGACGCCTTACGACTTCTTCCTGAACAAGGCGCGTGTCGCGCTGAGCCCCGGCGCCGCCTTCGATCCGGCCTGCGAGCGCTTCGCGCGGCTGAATTTCGCGACGACGCGGCCGATCCTCGCCGAAGCGCTGGCGCGCATGGTGCGCGCGGTGCGCGGCCGGAGCTAGTGCTGCCGCGGGAAGCCGTGCCGATCGGACAGGAGCGCCAGAATACGCTCGATGTCACTCGCAAATCGCTTGCCGTTGGCCACGGGGAGATCGGCCGGCGCATCGCCGGACAGGATGAGCACCGGCAGGCTTTGACTGTCCTCGCCGATCTCGGCGATCACCTGCCGGCGCGGACGCGGGAAAGCGACGCGCTCGACATCGAGCTGCGCCGCAAGCTCGGGAAAGCTCCGCAGCAGGCCCTCGACCCGATTGCAGGACGGGCAGACGAAGCGTTGTCCGGGTCTTTCCGCATCGCTGAAACCCGGTTCGATCAGATAAAGCTTGTCGCGCGCCATGATATCTCCCATCATCTTCCGATGTACCGCAGAATAGGAAGCCGGACCAAGCGCTGACAAGGCGATTGCGGGGCATCCTTTCAAAAGAAATGTATGGTCAGTCTTCGCCACCGGTGATGAGCCGGGCGCCGCGCGCGAAGGAGAAATAGGCGACGACCCAGTCGAGAAAGACGATGATCCGGTTGCGGAAGCCGATCAGGAACCAGATATGGGCGAAGCACCATACGACCCAGGCGAAGAAGCCGGAAAGCCGGAAGCTGCCGAAATCAGCGACAGCCGATTTGCGCCCGATCGTCGCGAGATTCCCATAGTTGCGATATTTGAACGGCCCGACCGGCCGCTGCGCGATCCGGGTGATGATGGCGCGCGCCGCATAATGGCCCATCTGCTTGGCGGCGGGCGCAATACCTGGCGCCACCACGCCATTTCCGTCGGTCACCGTCGCGGTGTCACCGATCACGAAGATATTCTCTAAGCCGGCCGGGTGCAGCATCGCATCGACGACGACGCGGCCAGCGCGGTCGCTGTCAACCTTGAGCCACCTGGCGGCTGGCGACGCTGTAACGCCCGCTGCCCAGATGATGGTGCCGGCGCCGATGCGGCTGCCATCCTTGAGATCGATGCCCGTCGCATCGACGCCGGTGACGGCGGCGCCCGTGCTGACTGTGACGCCGAGCTTCGCCAGCTGCTCGGCCGCCGATTGCGAGAGGCTTTCCGGAAAGGCGGACAACACGCGGGGACCTGCCTCGATGAGGATGATCCGGCTTTCGGTCGGATCGATATGACGGAAATCGCGCCGCAAGGTGCGGTGCGCGAGCTCGGCGATGGCGCCCGCCATCTCGACGCCGGTCGGCCCGCCGCCGACGACGATGAAAGTCAGCAGCCGGCGGCGCTCGGCCTCGTCCGTCGCCGTCTCCGCTTTTTCGAAGGCCAGCAGAATCCGCCGGCGGATCTCGGTCGCCTCGTCGATCTGCTTGAGCCCGGGGGCGAATTCCTCCCATTGATCATTGCCGAAATAAGCATGCCGGGCGCCAGTGGCGACGATCAGATAATCGAAGGGCAGCCGGCGCGTCGCGGTCACCACTTCATGCTGGAGCGGATCGATATCGACGACCTTGTCCATCAGGACGGTGACGTTCTTCTGGCGCGCCACGATGCGCCGGATCGGCGAGGCGATCTGCGCCGGTGAAAGCCCGGCGGTCGCCACCTGGTAGAGCAAAGGCTGGAACAGATGGTAGTTGTGCTGGTCGAGCAAGGTCACATCGACGGGTGCCTTGCGCAGCGTTATGGCCGCCGTCAGCCCGCCGAATCCGGCACCGATGATGACGACCCGAGGCCGCTTCGAGAAACCGGGATTGTCGCTCAACACTTCACCCTATCGCTGGTTTCGCGAAGGAGAATGAGCGATCGGCTGCGGCTAAGCAACCTGTAAGGACACTAAAGCCTGTTCCCTCATTTCCCCTTCTCCCGCTTGCGGGAGAAGGTGCCCAGTAGGGCGGATGAGGGTGTTGGTTCAGTTCACGACAGCTCGTCAGGAGAATAAGACAGTAAGCCTCAACACTTCCCATACTTGCGATTTTACAGAAGCTGAGAGAACACCCTCATCCGGCCTTCGGCCACCTTCTCCCGCAAGCGGGAGAAGGGAAAGTCAGCCTAATGGAGAGATGCTGGGTGCTGAATTTACCCACCGGCAATGCGCGGCAGGAGATACACTTCGGCATTTTCCGGGATTCGTTCATCCCACGAATCCCGGAAGATGCGTCCATTGATGGAAACGGCGATGCCGCGTTTGATATGGGGCTCGAGACCGGGATATTCGGTCTCGAGCTTATTGAACAAACTGCGGATATTGCCGGCCTCGACCTCGACGGCCTCCGTGCCCCCGGCGGCCGCCCTGAGCGACCCCCAGAGCACGACTTTGACCATCTAGTGTCTCGAATCCGAAGTTCGCACTACAGCGCCGCACCTTCCGAGCGAACTTCGGATTCGAAAGGACACTAGTAAATTTATAGTTCTAGTGTGCTTTTGAACGCGAAGTTACTGTCGGCACGTGTGGCCAGATTTCAGGAACTTCGCGTTCAGCACACTAGGCGGCCTTCGCCTTCGTTTTCGCCTGGTCGTCGAGCGCCTTGAGAATGCGCGGCGGCGACATCGGGATATGCGTCATGCGCACGCCCGCGGCGTTGGAGACGGCATTGGCGATCGCGGCCAAGGGCGGAACGATCGATGTTTCGCCCACGCCACGCACGCCATAGGGATGGTTCGGATTGGGAATCTCCAGAATGACCGTATCGATCATCGGCAGGTCCGAGCAGACCGGGATACGATAATCGAGATAGCCGGCATTCTGCAGCCGCCCGTCCTTGCCGTAGACATATTCCTCGTTGAGCGCCCAGCCGATGCCTTGCGCGGCACCGCCCTGATACTGGCCCTCGACATAGGACGGATGGATCGCCTTGCCAGCATCCTGGATCACCGTATAGCGGATGATCTTGGTGGCGCCGGTTTCCGGATCGAGCTCGACGTCGCAGATATGAGTGGCGAAGCTGACACCCGCGCCGTCGGCCACGAACTCATTGTGGCCGGCGATCGGACCGCCGGTATTGCCGGCGGCCGCCGCGATCTCCTTGAGCGAGAGCGGCGGGAAGTTGCCGGCATTGGCGCCGGCGGGCTTCGCGTGGCCGTCTTCCCAGGTGACTGCTTCTTCCGGGATATCCCACATCTTGGCGGCGCGCTGGATGAGCACCTTCTTGGCATTGCGCGCGGCGATCACCGTGTTCATGCCGGAGGAGAAGGTCACGCGACTGCCGTCGCTCATGTCGTTGTGGCCGAGCGAGCTCGTATCCGCCACGACGCAGCGCACATTCTCATAAGGCACGCCCAGCTCCTCGGCGGCGATGAGCGCCATGGAGGCGCGCGAGCCGCCGACATCGATCGTGCCGACCGATACGTTCACCGAGCCGTCGGGCGTGACGTTCAGTGACGTGGAGGTCTGGCCGCCGAAATTGAACCAGAAGCCGCAAGCCATGCCGCGTCCCTGATTCTTCTTGAGCGGCGCCTTCATATGCGGGTGGTTCTTGGCCGCTTCGAGCGTCGGGCCGATGCCGATCGGACCATAGGTCGGGCCGTAGGAGGATTTGGTGCCCTCCTTGGCGGCGTTCTTGATGCGGAACGCGACCGCATCCATGCCGATCTTATGGGCAAGCTCGTCGACCACGCTTTCGACCGCGAAGGCGGCCATCGGCGCCGAGGGTGCGCGATAGGCGGCGACCTTCGGCCGGTTGACCACGACTTCATAGCCGACCGTCTTCACGTTCTTGAGGTCGTAGCAGGCATAGGAGGTCATGGCGCCGAGCTCGGCCCACATGCCGAGGAACGGGCCGCCCTGATAGCGCAACGTCGCGGTGGCCGCGGTGATGCGGCCGTCCTTGGTGGCGCCGATCTTGACGTCGATCGAGGTCGAGCTCGTCGGACCCGAGGCCTTGAACACCTCATCGCGGGTCATCACCAGCTTGACCGGCCGGTTGGCCTTGCGCGACAGCGCGAGCGCCAGAGGTTCGGCCCAGACATGGGTCTTGCCGCCGAAGCCGCCGCCGATCTCCGACGCCGTCACGCGCAGCTTCGCGGCATCGAGGCCGAGAAGCGTGGCGCAGGTATTGCGATAGACGAAGTGGCCTTGCGTGCACACCCACATCTCACCCTGGCCGTCGGACCCGAGATTGGCGAGGCAGGCATGCGGCTCGATATAGCCCTGATGCGTCTGCTCGGTCTTGAAGCTGCGCTCGACGATGACATCGGCCTCCTTGAAGCCCTTCTCGACATCGCCATGGCCGAATTCGGTCCGCTTGGCGACATTGGAGGCCTTCGTCGGCTTGGGCTCGACGCCGTCGGTGAACATTTTCGAATGCAGCACCGGGGCGCCGGGCTTCACCGCCTCGTCGACATCGGTCACATGCGGGAGGATCTTGTATTCGACATTGATGAGCTTGAGCGCCTTGCGCGCCGTCGCGGCATCGACCGCGGCAACGGCGGCCACCGCGTGGCCGTCATAGAGCGCTTTCCCGCGCGCCATGCAGTTGACCAGGATGTCGTACATCCCGGCATCGCCATTGGTGAGATCGGGCAGATCGGCGCTGGTGATGACCGCCTTCACGCCGGGAAGCTTTTCGGCTTTCGACGTGTCGATCTTGACGATCTTGGCATGGGCATGCGGCGAGCGCAGCACGCGGCCCACGAGCTGGCCCGGCGCGGAAACATCGGCACCGTAGCGGGCGCGGCCCGTCACCTTGTCGAGGCCGTCGGGACGCAGCGGACGGGTGCCGACGACTTTGAACTTCTGGCCGGTAAAGTTGGTGTCATAAGCCATGGATCAGGCTCCTCTCATCTCACGGGCGGCGTCCTGCACGGCGCGCACGATCTTGTCATAGCCGGTGCAACGGCAAAGATTGCCGGCGAGTCCGAAGCGGATTTCCTCTTCGGTCGGGTTGGCATTTTTCTTGAGGAGTGCGCGCGCCGCGATCAGGAAACCGGGCGTGCAGATGCCGCACTGAAGAGCGGCATGCTCGATGAACTTGCGCTGCAGCGGGTGCAGCTTGTCGCCATCCGCCATGCCCTCGATGGTCTCGATCTTGCGGCCTTCCACTTCGGCGCCGAGAACGAGGCAGGAGCAGACGAGCTCGCCATCGACGGTGACGCTGCAAGCGCCGCAATCGCCGGTGCCGCAGCCTTCCTTGGCGCCGGTGAGGCCGAGACGGTTGCGCAGCACATCGAGCAGCGGCTCATCCGGATCGCAGACGAATTCGGCCGGATCGCCGTTGACGGTGGTGGATACGTGAACGCCAGCCATATTATTTGCCTCCTGCGCGCTGATACGCGATTTTTGCAGCCCGCTTTGCCAGCACGCCTGCGACTTTGGTTCTGAATTCGATGGTGCCGCGCTTGTCGTCGATCGGCGAGCAGGCGGCCGAGCACGCGGCGGCGAGCTTGTCGAGCGCCGCATCGTCGAGCTTGCTGCCGATGATCGCCTTGGCGGCGGGCGCCACGAGCAGCACGGTCGGCGCGACCGCACCAAGCGCCACACGGGCTTCCTTGACCACGCCCTTGGCGTCGAGCACGAGGCTGACGCCGGCCGACACCACCGCGATGTCCATTTCGGAACGCGGGATGAAGCGCAGATAGGCGTCACCGGCGCGCGCCGGACGCTTCGGCAGCAGCAGTGATTCGACGATCTCGCCCTTGGCGAGGCTGGTGCGGCCCGGTCCCGTCGCGATCTTCTCGACCGGAACGGTGCGCTTCTTCTTGGGGCCGACGATCACGGCCTGGGCGCCCGCGGCGACCAGCGCCGGCACGCTGTCGGCGGCGGGCGAGGCGTTGCAGAGATTACCCACCATGGTGCAGCGGCCCTGCACCTGCTTGGAGCCGATGAGGTTGGCCGCTTCGACAACTCCGGGCCAGGCCTTCTTGACGACGCTGGCGCCGAGCTCATTGCCCGATACCGCGGCGCCGACCTGGAAGCCGGAGGCTGTCTTCTTGATTTCGCGCATGGCCGGAATGCGCTTGATGTCGACGATGAGATCAGGCTCGACGAAACCACCCTTCAGGCGGACGAGGAGATCGGTTCCTCCCGCGAGGATGGCTGACTTGCCTTTTTCTTTCGTGAGGAGGGTAACCGCGGCCTTGGTCGAGCTGGGTGCTTCGTATCGCATAAATCCTATCCACCTGGGTTGCTTGCGTGCGGATCACGCTGGAACGTTCAGGGCTTGGAGAAAGCACCGCCCCATTCCGAAGCGCGATTGTCATCCACCAGCCCCTTGGCCGTCAATACAAGCCGGCGAAGATTGCGTGTGGTGAGACTTTTCGTCCGACGGATACGCTGCAAGAATGCACTACGACATGTCATTGCTGCATCACGTACCCGGTTTTCTTACGACATTGTCGGATGAAAGCGAGCGATCAGTTTGAACGGCTCCGCTACCGCCTCGAAGTCTGCATCTTCCGTGAAGATTTCAGGGACAACTGATTCTCACTTGTTTTTATATTTTATACAATGTACAAATCTGAAAAACTGAGCTTTACGAGCTAAGTCATGGCAAAATCTACATTTTTCTGTATCGACGGGCATACTTGCGGCAATCCGGTCCGCGTGGTTACGGGCGGCAGCGTGCCGCGGCTCGCCGGCGCCACCATGTTCGAGCGCCGTCAGGATTTTCTGAAGCGCTATGACTGGATCCGCACCGGACTGATGTTCGAGCCGCGCGGCCACGACATGATGTCGGGCTCGATTCTCTATCCGCCGACACGCGAAGATTGTGACGTCGCGATTCTCTTCATCGAAACCTCGGGTTGCCTGCCGATGTGCGGCCACGGCACGATCGGCACCGTCACCTTCATTCTCGAGCAAGGTCTCGTCACGCCGAGGACGCCGGGCGTTCTGAAGCTCGACACGCCGGCGGGTCTCGTCGAGGCGCATTACGAGAAGAACGGCGATATCGTCGAGCGTGTGCGCATCGTCAATGTCCCCTCTTTCCTGCTGGGCCGCGGCTACACGGTCACGGTCGAAGGCCTGGGCGAGCTCACCGTCGATGTCGCCTATGGTGGCAATTTCTACGCCATCGTCGAGGCACAGGAGAATTATCGCGATCTGGCCGACGTAAAGCCGGCCGACATACTGCGCTGGTCGCCCAAGCTCCGTGACGCCTTCAATACCCGCCACAAGATCGCGCATCCGGAGAATCCAGCGATCGACCGCCTGACCCATGTGCTGTGGACCGGCAAAGCGCAGACGGCTGAAGGAACGGCCCGCAACGCCGTCTTCTATGGCGACAAGGCCATCGACCGCTCGCCTTGCGGCACCGGCACCTCGGCGCGCATGGCGCAGCTCGCCGCCACCGGCCGGCTCGGCGACAAGGACGTCTTCGTCCATGAATCGATCATCGGCTCGACCTTCAAAGGCCGCATCGAAGGCCGCGCCAAGGTCGGCGGCCTTGACGCGATCATCCCCTCGATCGAAGGCTGGGCCCGCATCACTGGCTTCAACACGATCTTCCTCGACGACCGCGATCCCTATGTGAAAGGCTTCCAGGTCGTCTAGAGCGACAGGCTGACCCGCCCGCCGAAGACGCGGTAGTGATCGACATTGGGCGGCCGCTCGACGAGAAAGCGATCATCTTCCGGGTAATAGCGGGCGACTTCCGGCGCATCGCCGGCAAAGGCCTTGATCGCCTCCATCGATTCCCACCAGCTCAGCGTCGTGACCTCGCTGACACCGTCGCCCAGCGCGCGCATGATGATCTGGAAGCCGAGATTTCCGGGCGTGCGGCCGTAATCGACGGCGCCCGTCCGGTTGAAGTAGACGAGATAATCGTCTTCATCGGCGGTCCTGAGGCGCCCACTCCAGCGGCGCAGTATGATCTTCGCAGTCATGGCGTCCTCCTTGGGATGTCGAGTTCAGGGTCGGGTCATCTGATCGTGCTCCGTGCGAGTCTTTGCTCGAGAGCATGACTGAATGCCGTCAGCAATGTCGTCAGTGTCAGATAGATGCCGGCCACCGCGATGAAGACCGGCACCGGCCGGAAGCTTTCTGCCTGGACGCGGTTGCCGATCAGTGAAAGCTCGACCACACCGATCACATAGGCCAGGCTCGAATCCTTGAGCAGCGACACCATGTTATTGACGAGCGGGGGCAGGCAGAGCCGGATCGCCTGCGGCAGGATCACCAGCGCCAGTGCATAGATGGGCGACAAGCCGAGCGCCTGCGCCGCCTCGCGCTGGCCCTTCGGCACGCCGAGCAGCCCGGCGCGAATGACCTCGGAATTGTAAGCGCCGACATTGAGCGAAAGCGCCAGCACGGCCGACCAGAAATCGGACAGCTCGAGCCCCGGCAGGAGCGCCGGCAAGGCGAAATAGACGAAGAGGATCTGGACCAGGAGCGGTGTCCCGCGAATGATCCAGAGATAGAAGCCGGCAATATGCTGGAGCCCGCGGTTGCGCGAGAGCCGCATGAGGGCGACGACGACGCCCGCGAGAAGGCCGAGGCTGCCCGAGGTGACGGTGAGCAGGATCGTCATGCGCGCGCCATTGCCGAATTGCGCCGCCGCCGGCCCGATGGGCTCGGGCATCGCCGCCAGCGGCACCGGCAGGATCCACAGCACGAGGAACATGGCGGCGGCCGCGCCGATCATGACGCGGCCTTCAGGATCAGGGAGCCAATCGAGGAGCGTGCTTCGGCGCGGCGCGGATATCATCAGCTCTGGCGGCATGGGCGCCTCCTCCCTCGATGCCGTCACGGGCATCGGATGTCCTGCTTGAAATAATGCTCGGATATCCGCTTGTAGCCGCCATCGGCCAGCATGTCGCGCACGGCCGCATCGACCGCATCGCGCAGCGTGTCATTGCCCTTCTTAAAAGCCATGCCGTAACGTTCCTCATAGAGAAGATCGCCGATCTGCAGTTTGGCGTCCGGCGCCTTCTCGGCGGCGGTGAGCGCGGTCAGCTTGTCGGAGATCCACACATCGGTGCGGCCGGAGACCAGGTTCTGCAGCGCATCCGTGTCCTTCGGAAAGGTCTTGACCTCCTTCACACCCGGCACGTCGCGCACCGCGGTCAGATAGGTTGTGCCCACCTGCACGCCGACCATCTTGCCGGCGAGATCGGCGACGGTCCGCGCCCCACCCTCCTTGGCGACGATGGCGGCGCCGCTGCACACATAGGGCGTGCTGAAATCGACCGCCTTCTGGCGCTCGGGCGTGATGCCGTGGCCGGCGACGACGATATCGTAGCGATCATGATCGAGCCCGACGAGCAAACCGTCGAAAGCGAGCGTCACCCATTCCACCTTGAGGCCGAGCTTTTCAGCGACGGCACTGCCGAGATCGACATCGAAGCCGGTGAGCTTCTCGCCTTCGAAATAGTTGAAGGGCGGTGTGGCGCCTTCGGTGGCGATCCTGATCGTTCCCGTGGCCTTGATCTCCGCCAGGTCGCGCGCTCCCGCCGGCGCGATGGCCGTCAGGACCAGCGCAAGCGCCATCCATAGTGCAGACTTCATGACGATCTCCTCCTGTTGCCGACATCCTCACTTGCCGTGAGGTTTTGCTTGAGCGCCGGACGATCGATCCGGAACGGACCGAGGTCGATCGACGGCGTCCTGTGCGTGCTGAGATCGGCGACCGCTTCGCCGAACAGCGGCGCGAATTTGAAGCCATGGCCGGAGCAGGCCGAAATGACGGTGATCCGCGGATCGCGCGGATGCCGGTCGATGATGAAATCCTCATCCGGGGTGAGCGTGTAGCGGCAGGTCTCCACCCGCGCCGCTTCCGGGTAAAGGCCCGGCAATATGCGCCGGACCTGTCTTTCGAGATCGACGAGAAGCCGGAGATCCGGCGCGTCGTCATCATCCGCCGCCGCGCGTTTATTCTCGATCATGAGCTTCATGCCGTCCTCGCGGATGAGCGGGAAGCCGGAGCTCAGCAATTTGCCGCCGAGATGAAGGATGAAGACGGGAAATGTTCCGGCGACGAAGTGAGCACGCTCGCGCGGCTGGAAATAAGCGACCTGCTCCTTCGAGACGGTGAGCGGCAGATCGAGTGCCAATCCACAGAGCATTTCATTCGTACGGACGCCCGCGGCGACCACCAGGCGATCGGCGCGATAGCTGCCTTTCCTCGTCTTGATCTCGAAGCCCGCCGCGACCGGCCGCACCGAAAGAACCGCTTCATATTCCTTGAAGGTCGCACCTGATTGCCGGGCATTGTCTGCCAGGGCGGCAAGGCAGCGATCGGCATGCAGGACAGCCGCATCGGGCTGGAACAGACCCACCGCGTCATCCGGAAGCCGGAACTGCGGAAAGCGGCGGGCGAGGCCAGCGCGGTCGAGCACTTCATGCGGCACCTCTGCCACCTTCATCGCGGCGGCTGTCGCCTGCCAGGACGGCACATCCCCCATCGCGATATCGAGGCCACCGGAAACATGGAGAAGCGGTTCGCCCGCTTCCGCTTCGAGCCGCCGCCATGCCGGATAGGCGGCGCGGCACAACGGGATATAGAAGGGATCGCTATAGGCGAGGCGAATGATGCGGGTCTGGCCCTGGGAGCTGCCCTTCTTATGTCCGACCTCCGCCGCTTCGAAGAGGACGACACGTTCGTTTCGGGCCGCCATCGCGCGGGCGGCGGCACAGCCCATAACGCCGCCGCCGATCACCGCCACATGGAAATTCATTGCATCGTTCATGCGCTATAGGCACGCGATCCGGCCCGGCTTGACAAACGGCGATTCCTGATCACCATGCATAAGCAATGCTTATGGATGAGATTTCCTGATATGCGCCGGCTGCCGCCTTTGCAGACCCTGCGGGCTTTCGAGGCCGCCGCCCGGCTGCGCAGCTTCACGGCTGCCGCCCGTGAGCTGAACATCACCCAATCCGCGGTGAGCCAGCAGGTGCAGCTCCTCGAGGAATCACTCGGCAAGACGCTGTTCGACCGGCTGACCCGCCGCCTCGCTCTGACCCGCGCCGGCGAGCTTTTTGCCCCCACTGTCCGGCAAGCGCTCGAGATGATCGCGGAAGTGACCGGCCATGTCTGCGCCGACGCGCCGGCGAGCGACCTGTCGCTGGCGGTCATTCCCTCACTGTCGACCCGCTGGCTGGTCGCGAGGCTGCCACGCTTTCGCGGACGTCATCCCGATATCGATCTCGCCCTCTTCCCGGCCATCGAGGCGAGCGAGATCCAGGAATGCGGCGCCGATCTCGGCATACTCTACGGCACCGGCCGCTGGCGCGGCTTCCGCTCGGAAGAACTGTTGCGCGAGACGATCTTTCCGGTCTGCAGCCCCGATCTGCTCGCCGCGAGCTTCCATGACGTCGATGATATCTTCGGCTGCACCTTGCTGCGCGATGCGGATGTGAAACACGAATATTGGCCGGCCTGGCTCGCCGCGGCCGGCACCCGCAAGCGCGTGGTGACACAAGGACCTCGCTTTGATAGCCTGAGCGACATGATCGCGGCGGCCATCGACGGGCAAGGCATAGCGCTCGTGCGCGGCCTCCTCGTTGCCGACGATCTCAAGGTCGGCCGACTGGTGAAGCCTTTCAAGACCGAGATCCCATCGCGCTACGCCTATCATCTCGTCTGGTCCAAGACGCCCCGGAACCGGATCGCCGCCCTCGCCTTCCGCGAATGGATCACCGAGGAAATGACGGCCCATACCGCCTGACATCCCCAGAACAGAAGCAATGACTGAAGACATCACACTCTATCGCGACGCCGTCCTTCGTGCCTTTCCCGAACTCGCGGGAGCGAGCTTCCGCCCGCTGACCATGGGCTTTCATTCGCTGGCGCTCGACGTCGACGACCGCCTGATCTTCAAATTTCCGAAGGGGCCCGAGGCCGAGCGCGCCTTGCGCCGCGAGGCGCGGATCCTCGCGGCGGTGCGCCCGCATCTGTCGATGCCGGTACCGGATCTCGCGCTCATCGAGGACCCGATGCTGTTCTCGCGCCACACGAAGATCAAAGGCGAGCACCTGCTGAGAGAGCATTATGAAAAGCTCAGGCCTGCGGCGCGCGAAAAGCTCGCCGAGGAGCTGGCGCGCTTCTATGCCGAGATCCACGCGCTCGATCCGCTATCGATGCGCCAGGCCGGCGCAACAGAGATACTCCCCTGGCGCCCGGTATCGGAGATTCGCGCCAAGGCGCTGCCGCTGATGCCCGATGAGCTTCGCCTTTTGTGCGAGAGAACGATCACCGCTTATGAGGAACTGCCGGCCGATCCCTTGGGCATGACTTACGGCTTCTTCGACGGCCATGGCTGGAACATGGCGTTCGACCACGGGACGCAGCGCCTCAACGGCGTCTACGACTTCGCCGATTCAGGTTTTGGCCCCCTGCATCAGGATTTCGTCTATTCGTCTCTCATCGCGCCCGAGCTGACGTGGAAAATCGTCGATCGCTACGGGCGCATGACCGGCAGGCCGATCAATTCAGAACGGATCAGCCTGCTGATCGGCATGCACCGGCTGTCGGACCTGGCCGAGCTCGCCGATGATCCGCATTATGTGGAAATGCTCCACGATCAACTGGCTGCCTGGGCAAAGGACCGTCACCCCTTGGGCTAGCCTTGCTTCACCAAGCTGAGGAAACGATCGACATCCGCTTCGGGCGTCGCGAAGGACAGCACGAAGCGGCAGAAGACTTCGTCTTCCGCGATGCCATCCCGCCCCAGAATGTCGAGACCCCATTGATGGAAATGCGCACCCGCAGCGAGGAGCTTGTCGTGCAGCGCCAGCGGCATCACCGCGAAGATCTCATTGGCTTCAACGGGGAGCGGGATGCGGATGCGGTTCGATTGCAGCAGGCCCTTCGCCAGGCGCTGGGCCAGGCCATTGGCGATGCGCGCATTGTCGAGCCACAGGCCGCCTTCGAGATAGGCCAGCATCTGGGTGCCGAGGAAGCGGCTCTTGGAGATGAGCTGGCCGCCGCGCATGCGCCGGTAGAGGAAATCTTCCGCCAGCGCCGTGTCGAAGAAGACGACCGCCTCGAGCAGCATGCCGCCATTCTTGGTGCCGCCGAAGGACATGACATCGATGCCGGCTTTCCAGGTGATGTCGGCGGGTTTCACGCCGAGCGCGGCCACCGCATTGGCGAAGCGCGCGCCGTCGGTGTGGAACTTCATCTTACGTGACTTGGCGACGGTTGAAAGCGCTTTGATCTCATCCGGCTTGTAGACACGGCCGAGCTCCGTCGAGTTGGTGATCGACAGCGCCGCCGGCTTCGGATCATGCTCGCCGCGCAGGAAGCCTTTCAGCACCTTCTCGATGATCGGCGGCGTGAGCTTGCCTTCGACACCTTCGAGCCCGATGATCTTGGCGCCGCCGGTGAACATCTCCGGGCTGTTGCATTCATCGATCGCGCTATGCGCCTCATTATGGGTGAACACGGCGCCATAGGACGGCGTCAGCGCCGAGAGCGCCAGCCCGTTCGCCGCCGTGCCGGTTGTCACCAGAAAGGCGCGCACCTCTTTCTCGAAGACCTCCGAGAGCTTATCTTCCGCGCGCTTCGAATAGTCGTCATAGCCATAGGAGGGGGTTGTCCCCTGATTGGCCGCTTCGATGGCGGCAAGGATCTTGGGGTGGATGCCGTAGACATTGTCGGACGCGAAATTCATGGGCTGGGCCTTTCGGTGAGGACGAGATGCCTACTCAAGCCGCGCGAAACTGCCAACCCCCAACCGCAATCTGACTTCACGCAATTTTGTTTCGATCTGCATCTGAACGCCATTCTTTACTTGCGCCCCAGGGTTTCATCTGACATATAGAAAAAGGACAGCATGACTGTCCTTTTGCAGCGCAACAAGTTCAGGAACAGCCCGGATGATCCGGACCGCCGCCAATATGGCTCTGAACACGACGACCAATAAACCGGTCGATCGCCTGCGCACGCCCCGAGCTAAGACGACGAAAACGAAAAAGGATTGAAGCTCCGGGACGACCCTCAAGAGGGTGCCGGAGGTTCGATCCAGGTCAGGCTGCGCGGGGAACGCCTGCGAAGGCCCCCACAGCTCGAAACCTCCAGCACCAGACGACCAGCATACTCTTGAGGTGGGTTCACGGCCCGGCTCAGAGGTTTATAAAAGTGTTCAGGAAACGTGAAAGGCTCGAGGCCATGAAGCACGCGACCCATCTCCTTCCCGAAGGCCTGCCGGAAGCGCATGGCCTTTACGATCCGCGTCACGAGCATGATGCCTGCGGCATCGGCCTCATCGCCAATATCCATAATATCAAGAGCCACAAGATCATCGCCGATGGTCTGAGCATCCTGCGCAATCTCGAGCACAGGGGCGCGGTCGGCGCCGACCCCAAGGCCGGCGACGGCGCCGGCATCCTGCTCCAGATTCCGCATGATTTCTTCCTGGCCGAGGCCAAGCGCCTGGGCTTCCTGCTGCCCGAGCCGCAGCATTATGCGGTGGCGCAGCTCTTCATGCCGCGCGAGCCCGTCTACCGCCAGGACATCGAACGCATCTGGTGGGAAACCGCGCGCGAGGAAGGCCTCAAGGTTCTGGGCTGGCGCGACGTGCCGGTCGATGAAACAGTTCTGGGTCACAGCGTCAAGCCGACCGAGCCCTTCCACCGTCAGCTCTTCATCAGCCGCGGTCCCACCATTCGCGATGAGGCGCATTTCGAGCGCAAGCTTTTCGTCTGCCGCAAGGTGGTGTCGAACCGCGTCCTCGAAGTGCTGGGCACCAAGGGCCGCGCTTATTATCCGGTCTCGGTGTCGAGCCGCACCGTCGTCTATAAGGGCCTCGTCCTCGGCAAGGATCTCGGCCTCTATTACAAGGATCTCACCGATGAGCGCGTCACCTCGTCGCTCGCGATGGTGCATCAGCGCTTCTCGACCAACACCTTCCCGTCCTGGCCGTTGGCGCATCCCTATCGCTTCATCTGCCACAATGGCGAGATCAACACGCTCAGAGGCAACTACAATTGGATGGCCGCCCGCCAGGCCAATATGAAGTCGGACATGCTCGGCCGCGATCTCGAGAAGCTCTGGCCGATCTCCTATGAGGGTCAGTCCGACTCGGCCTGCTTCGACAATGCGCTCGAGCTGCTCTTCATGGGCGGCTATTCGCTGCCGCATGCGATGATGATGCTCATTCCGGAAGCCTGGGCCGGCAATCCGCTGATGGATGAGGACCGCCGCGCTTTCTATGAATATCATGCCGCCTTGATGGAGCCGTGGGACGGCCCCGCCGCCATGGTCTTCACCGACGGCCGCCTCATTGGCGCCACCCTCGACCGCAACGGCCTGAGGCCCTCGCGCTACATGGTGTCGGATGACGGCTTCGTGCTGCTCGCCTCCGAAATGGGCTGTCTCCAGTTTGCCGAAGAGAAGATCGTCCAGAAGTGGCGGCTGCAGCCCGGCAAGATGCTGCTCATCGACCTCGAGCAGAAGCGCATCATTTCCGACGACGAGCTGAAGAAGACGCTCTCGACCCAGCATCCCTACAAGGACTGGCTGAAGCGCACCCAGGTTGTTCTGCGCGAAATGCCGGCCGCCAAGACCAAGCGGCCGAAGATCGCGGTTCCCCTGCTCGATCGCCAGCAGGCCTTCGGTTATAGCCAGGAGGATCTGAAGCTCCTGATGGCGCCGATGGCACAGACCGGCCAGGAAGCCGTGGGCTCGATGGGCAACGACACGCCGATCTCGGCGCTGTCCGACAAGCCCAAGCTGCTCGACACCTATTTCAAGCAGAACTTCGCGCAGGTCACCAACCCGCCGATCGACCCGATCCGCGAAGAGCTGGTCATGTCGCTGGTGTCGTTCATCGGACCCCGGCCCAATCTGCTCGATCTCAAGGGCACCTCGACCCATATGCGTCTGGAAGTGCCGCAGCCCATCCTCACCAATGAGGAGCTCGAGCGCATCCGCACCATCGGCGTGGTCAAGGACAATCCCTTCCGCACCGTGACCATCGACGTCACCTACGATGTCGCGAACGGCCCCGAATATATGGAAGCGGCGCTCGAGGCGATCTGCGCCGGCGCCGAACGCGCGGTGCGCGACGGCTACAATATCATCATCCTGTCGGACCGCGCGGTCTCGGCCGAGCGCGTGCCGATCCCGGCGCTGCTCGCCACTTCCGCCACGCACCATCACCTGATCCGCCGGGGCCTGCGCACCTCGGTCGGTCTCGTGGTCGAATCGGGCGAGCCCCGCGAAGTGCATCAATATTGCACTCTCGCCGGTTATGGCGCCGAAGCGATCAACCCCTATCTCGCTTTCGAGACGCTGGAAGACATGATCGCCTCGCTCGACGAGAAGATCACGCGCGAGGAAGCCGCCAAGCGTTACATCAAGGCGGTCGACAAGGGCATCCTGAAGGTCATGTCCAAGATGGGCATCTCGACCTACCAGTCCTATTGCGGCGCCCAGATCTTCGACGCCATCGGTCTGTCGAGCGAATTCATCCGGCATTACTTCACCGGTACCGCGAGCCAGATCGAAGGTGTCGGTCTCGACGAAATCGCGGCCGAAGCCTTCGCCCGCCATGCCGCGGCCTTCGGCGAAAGCCCGGTCCTCACCTCGTCGCTCGAAGTGGGCGGCGAATATCTCTACCGCATCCGCGGCGAGCAGCATGTGTGGACGCCGGAATCGGTCGCCAAGCTGCAGCATGCGGTGCGCGGCGAGTCAGACGAGACCTATCGCGACTTCGCCAAGATGGTGAACAACCAGAACGAACATTTCATGACGCCGCGGGGCCTCTTCCGCATCAGATCGGCGGAAGAGATCGGCCGGAAGCCAATTTCCATCGATGATGTCGAGCCGGCCAAGGACATCGTCAAGCGATTCGCGACCGGCGCCATGTCCTATGGCTCGTTGAGCCGCGAGGCGCATACGACGCTCGCCATTGCGATGAACCGCATCGGTGGACGCTCCAATACGGGCGAAGGCGGCGAGGAGCCGGATCGCTTCAAGCCGCTGCCCAATGGCGACTCGATGCGCTCGGCGATCAAGCAGGTCGCCTCCGGCCGCTTCGGCGTCACCACCGAATATCTGGTCAATGCCGATCAGATCCAGATCAAGATGGCGCAGGGTGCGAAGCCCGGCGAAGGCGGTCAGTTGCCCGGCCACAAGGTCGATGCGACCATTGCGCGGGTGCGTTATTCGACGCCGGGCGTCGGCCTGATCTCGCCGCCGCCGCATCACGACATCTATTCGATCGAGGACCTGGCCCAGCTCATCTTTGACCTGCGCAACACCAATCCTTCCGCCTCGATCTCGGTCAAGCTCGTCTCCGAAGTGGGCGTGGGCACGGTGGCCGCCGGCGTCGCCAAGGCGCGCGCCGATCACGTCACCATCTCGGGCTTCGAAGGCGGCACCGGCGCTTCGCCGCTCACCTCGATCAAACATGCCGGCAGCCCCTGGGAGATCGGCCTCGCCGAGACCCAGCAGACGCTGGTCACCAACCGCCTGCGCGGCCGCATCATCGTCCAGGCCGATGGCGGCATCCGCACCGGCCGCGACGTGATCGTCGCTGCTCTGCTCGGCGCCGATGAAATGGGCTTCTCGACGGCGCCGCTCATCGCCGCCGGCTGCATCATGATGCGCAAGTGCCATCTCAACACCTGTCCGGTCGGCGTCGCCACCCAGGATCCGGTGCTGCGCAAGCGCTTCAAGGGCGAGCCTGAGCATGTCATCAACTATTTCTTCTTCGTCGCCGAGGAAGTGCGCGAGTTGATGGCGCAAATGGGTATCCGCCGCTTCGACGATCTCGTCGGCATGAGCGAATATCTCGACAAGCTCGCGGCGATCGACCACTGGAAGGCGAAGGGTCTCGACTTCAGCCGCATCTTCGAGAAGCCGCAGACGATCGGCAAGGTTTCGATCCGCCGCGACGAGCCGCCCAAGCACGATCTCTCCGACGCGCTCGACACCTATCTGATCGAGCAGGCGCAAGCAGCCCTCACCACCGGCACGCCGGTCGAGATCGCAGCCAAGGTCACCAATGTCCATCGCACCATTGGCGCCATGCTGTCGGGTGAAGTGGCCAAGCGCTATGGTCATCAGGGCCTGCCCGAGGATACGATCCGTGTCGGCCTCACCGGCATTGCCGGCCAGAGCTTCGGCGCCTTCCTCGCCCATGGCGTGACGCTGGAGCTCACCGGTGAAGCGAACGACTATGTCGGCAAGGGCATTTCCGGCGGCAAGCTCATCGTCAAGCCGCATGACAAGATCGGTTTCGCGCCGGAGAAGTCGATCATCGCCGGCAACACCGTGCTCTACGGCGCCATCGGCGGCGAATGCTACTTCCGGGGTGTCGCCGGCGAGCGCTTCGCGGTGAGGAATTCCGGCGCCATCGCCGTTGTCGAAGGCGTCGGCGACCATGGCTGTGAATATATGACCGGCGGCGTCGTGCTGGTCATCGGCGAGACCGGCCGCAACTTCGCCGCCGGCATGTCGGGTGGTGTCGCCTATGTGCTCGATGAAAAGGGCGACTTCGCCCAGCGCTGCAACCTGGCCATGGTCGATCTGGCACCAGTGCCGGCTGAAGAGGAATCGATCGAGCGCCTCCATCATCATGGCGGCGACCTCGAGCATCACGGTCTCGTCGATGTGACGGCACATATGGACCGCCATGACGCCGAGCGCATCTGGCATCTCTTGGGCCGTCATCTGAAATATACGAACTCGAACCGGGCGCGTGAGATCATCGACCATTGGGGCGACTACCTGCCGAAATTCGTGAAGGTGATGCCCGTCGAATATGCCCGGGCTCTGCGTGAGCTCGAAAAGGCGCAGGAGACCAGCGACGGCATGACCATCGGCATGCAGCGGAGAGCGTGATGAAGGTCTATGGCGACAGAAATTCCGGCAACTGCCAGAAGATCAGCTTCACGGCCGACTTCCTGCAGATCCCTTATCAATGGATCGATATCGACATCACCAAGGGGGAGAGCCGCACCGACGCCTATCTGCGCAAAAGCCCGATGGGCCAGGTGCCGATGATCGAGCTCGATGACGGTCGCTGCCTGGCGCAGTCGAACGCCATCATCCGCTATCTGGCGCAGGGGACGAGCCTGCTCCCGGACGACACTTTCACCCAGGCGAAGATCGACGAATTGTTGTTCTGGGAGCAATACAGCCACGAGCCCTATGTGGCGACGAGCCGCTATCACATGGTCTATCTCGGCCGCAGCAAGGACGAGCGCGAGGCCTGGCGCGTCGAGCGTGGCGAGAAGGCGCTCGATTTGATGCAGCGGCTGATCAAGGGCCGGATGTGGTTCGTGGGCGACAGCCTGTCGGTCGCCGACATCGCCCTCCTTGCTTATACGCGGCTCGCCCATGAGGGCGGCTTCGATCTCAACGCACGGCCCGATGTGAAGGCCTGGATCATGCGCGCCGAAATGGCGCTCGGACTCCCGCCGGCAGGAAACTAGGAGAAGACGATGGGGAAGATCACCGGCTTTCTGGAAATCGACCGGCAGGAGCAGAAATACGCACCGGCCTCCGACCGGGTGCGCCATTTCCGCGAATTCACCATTCCGCTCGATGACCGCGACACGCAGAAGCAGGCGGCGCGCTGCATGGATTGCGGCATCCCCTATTGTCACACCGGCTGCCCGGTGAACAACCAGATCCCCGACTGGAACGATCTCGTCTATCAGGGCAGCTGGCGCGAGGCGCTGGTCAATCTCCATTCGACCAACAACTTCCCGGAATTCACCGGCCGCATCTGCCCGGCGCCGTGCGAGGAAGCCTGCACGCTCAATCTCGAAAACGTCCCGGTGACGATCAAGACGATCGAGCAGGCGATCGCCGACAAGGCGTGGTCGGAAGGCTGGATCAAGCCTGAGCCCGCCGAAGAGAAGACCGGCAAGCGTGTGGCCATCGTGGGATCGGGCTCGGCCGGCCTCGCCGCCGCCCAGCAGCTCGCCCGCGCCGGCCATGAGGTGCATGTCTTCGAACGTTATGCCAAGGCCGGCGGCCTGCTGCGCTACGGCATTCCCGACTTCAAGATGGAGAAGCATCCGATCGACCGCCGCGTCGAGCAGATGGAAGCCGAAGGCGTCACCTTCCATTACAATGTCGATATCGGTGTCACGCGTCCGTTCCGCTCGCTCACCGATGCCTATGACGCCGTGCTCCTGGCCGGCGGCGCCGAGAAGCCGCGCGATCCGGGCCTGCCCGGCCTGGAGATGGCGGGCGCCCATTACGCCATGCCTTTCCTCATCCAGAGCAACCGGCGCGTCGGCGGCGAGGATGTTTCGAGTGAGGCGCCACTCGTCGCCACCGGCAAGCACGTCGTCGTCATCGGCGGCGGCGACACGGCGTCGGACTGCGTCGGCACCTCCTTCCGGCAAGGCGCGCTCTCGGTGACGCAGCTCGATATCCGCCCGGTCCCGCCCGAGCAGGAAGACAAGATGCTGGTATGGCCCTATTGGCCGACCAAGTTCCGCACCTCCTCCTCGCAGGCCGAGGGCGCGGCGCGTGAATTCTCCTGCGCCACGCTCGCCATCGTCGGCGAAAAGGGCAAGGTGACCGGCGTGAAGTGCGCCCGCGTGAATCAAAAGCGCGAGCCGCTGCCCGGCACCGAATTCATCATCAAGGCCGATCTCGTGCTGATCGCCATCGGTTTCTCGGGGCCGGAAGAGGAAGGCCTCCTGAAGGAGACATCCTTCGAACGCGACAAGCGCGGCAATGTCAAAGCCAATACCGACGACTATCGCACCTCGGTTGCCAAGGTCTTCGCCGCCGGCGACATCCGCAAGGGCCAGTCCCTGGTGGTCTGGGCGATCCGCGAAGGCCGCCAGGCGGCGCGCGCCATCGACGAATTCCTGATGGGCGAGTCGGAACTGCCGCGATAGACCAACCGACGCCACAACCAGAGCGGGACAAGCCCCGGCTTGACAGCCCACTCTGGCTCCGCCTAATTAGTTCGTCACCAGAGTGAACTAATTAGTGATACGCTGCAGATCATGGACGCCGTGCCGTCGACCGCCTCCGCCACCGGACTGCCCAGGCTGTTCAGCCTGCGCACCGTCGTCGAAATGATCGTCACCGCGGGTCCGATTACTAGGGCCGAGATTTCCCGGCGGACCGGGTTGTCCAAGCAGGCCGTATCGGAAGTCGCCCGCCAGCTCGAGGATGCCGGCTGGATCGGCCAGGTCGGCCGCACCCAGGGCAATATCGGCCGCACCGGCGTCACCTATCAGATCGTGCCCTCGGCCGCCTATGTCATCGGCATCGATCTGGGCGGCAAAAAATGCCGGATCGCCCTTGCCGATCTGAGCTCCCATGTCGTCGCCGAGACGACCGCCGCCACCGATCCGGCGGGCGGCATTACCGCATTGCGGCAGATCGCCGGCGAGGTCGACCGCCTCATCGCCGAGACCGGCATCGATCGCTCGAAGATCCAGCGCGCCGTCATCGGCTGCCCCGGCATCATCGATCCGCGCAGCGGCCGGCTCAATCACTCGCCCTCAATTCCCGATCTGACCGGAACCGACATAGCGGGCTCGCTCAGGACGCTGCTCGGCGCGCCGACGACGGCGGAGAACGACGTCAATCTCGCGGTCCTGGGCGAGCACTGGCAGGGGCGTGGGCGCGGCGCCGACAGTCTCGCTTTCGCCGCCCTCGGCACCGGCATCGGCCTCGGCCTGATGATCAATGGCAAGCTCATCCGCGGCCGCCGCGGCGCTGCCGGCGAAATCTGCTTCCTGCCCATCGAGAATGATCCTTTCGACGAAAACATCCTTGGCGAGGGCGCCTTCGAGCGCGCCATCGGCAGCCGGGGCATCATGGCGCGTTACCGCCGCCTGGGCGGCGACCAGCTCGGCGATCGGGCCGCCCGCTCCGTCGATGAAATCTTCGCCGCCCTGCGCAAAGGCGATGCGGTCGCCGAACGCACCATCGACGAAACCGCCAGGCTCTTCGCCTTCGGCCTCCTGTCGCTCACCGCGATCATCGATCCCGACATGATCGTGCTCGGCGGCAGCATCGGCATCCAGCCCGAGCTGGTCGAGCGCGCCACCGCTTACGTGAAGGCGGGCTCCGAGCAGCCGCCACACATCGCCGCCAGCGCGCTCGGCAATCGCGCCACATTGATCGGCGCTTTGGCGACCGGCCTGGCGCAGCTGCAGGAGTCGGTCTTCGCGATACCGACGAGCGGTCCCTTCCCGCTGCCGGACCCCGGTCCTCACCCGGCGCGTGCCGGCAAACCTGCATTGGAGTTGTGAAGATCGTGAGTGAGAACGGGCTTGTCCGCCTGGAAGGCGTTTCTGTTTCCTACGGCACGTTTCATGCGTTGCGTCCTTTGGATCTGACCATCGGACATGGCGATTTCCTGGCGATCCTCGGTCCCTCGGGCTGCGGCAAGACGACCTTGCTGCGCGCCATCGGTGGCTTCCAGCGGCCGACGTCGGGCCGTATCCTCATCGACGGCCAGGATGTGACGGCGCTCGGACCGGAGAAACGGCCGAGCAATACAGTCTTCCAGGGCTATGGCCTTTTTCCGCATCTGAATGTCCGGCAGAATATCGGCTATGGCCTGCGCATCGCCGGCCGCGGCCGTCCCGATATCGCGCGCGAGGTCGAGCATATCGCCGCGCTGGTCAGATTGCAGGAATATCTCGATCGCCCGATCGACAAGCTTTCGGGCGGCCAGCGCCAGCGCGTCGCTCTGGCCCGCGCGCTCGTCATGCGGCCGAAAGTGCTGCTGCTCGATGAGCCCCTGGCGGCGCTCGATCTGAAACTGCGCCAGACCATGCAGGAAGAATTGCGCCGCATCCATCGCGAGATCGGCGGCACCTTCGTCTTCGTCACCCACGACCAGAGCGAGGCCTTGAGCCTCGCGACGCGGATCGCCGTGATGAATGAGGGCCATCTCGTCCAGATCGGTTCGCCCGAAGAAATCTATCAGCGACCGAAGAGCCGTTTCGTCGCGACATTTCTCGGCGAGGCCAATGTGCTTGCGGCCACACGGCGCGCCGGCCATGTGACGCTGGCGGCGGGCGGAAGCTTTACCAGCAGAGGCGCGGACGGCGATATCGCGATCGCGGTCCGGCCCGAAGTGATCAAGATCGCGCCCTCTCCCGGCGCGGCTGGCCTCACGCTGCGCGGACGGGTGCGCGACCGGGTCTATCTGGGCTCGCATCTGCGCTACGAGATCGGCCTTGCCGATGGCGGCCGGCTGGTGGCTGCCGCCGACACCGCCGATCGCCGCAACCTTCCCGCTCCCGGCGAGGAAATCACCGTCGGCTGGGCGCATGACGCGCAAGTGCTGCTCGACACGTAGCCCGCGGCATCAATCAACCATCGAGACAACTGGAGGAATTCACAGTGAGCAATGAAGGAATAATCGGCATGCGCCACGTCGCATTCATGTCACGCCGGCAGATGCTGGCCGTCATGGCGGGCGGCGCCGCTGCCCTCGGCTCGTTCGGCCCTGCACGCGCCGCCGAAAAGACCAAGGTGACCATGTTCGGCTGGGACGGCTACCAGACCGGCCTCATGGCGACATCCAATCTCGCGGCGCAGGATGTCGAGCTCGCTTTTTCGGCGATGAACAACAATGACGAGATCATCACCCGTCTCGCCAGCGGCGGCAACGACATCGATCTCATCACGCCTTATATGGGTTATGTGCCGCTGCTCGCCGCCGCCGGCCTCATCCAGCCGATCGACGATGCGCTGGTGCCCAATCTGCAGAAAGTGCCCGAGCTGTTCCGCAACGACCGCAACATCATGGTCGACGGCAAGCGTTATGCGGTCCCCTTCACCTGGGGATCGGGCGCCATGGTCTATGATCCGGCCGTCATCAAGACTGCGCCGGAAAGCTGGTTCGACGTGCTGAAGCCCGAATATGCCGGCAAGGTCGGCATGTCGGACGATCCACTGGGCAATCTGCTGCTGGCGGCCAAGCTCGTCACCGATGCCGAAGTGCCGACGCGCCTGACGCGCGCGCAGCTCGACAAGGCGATCGCTTTCCTGATCAAGCTGAAGAAAGAACATCTGCGCCAGATCGCGGTCAGCTTCGGCGAGCTCGCCGACGCTTTGGCGCGCAACGAGATCAGCATAACTTTCAACGGCGGCGAATTCGTCAAGAAATATGCAGCCGACAAGGGCAAGGTGGTCGAGTTCACCTATCCCAAGGAAGGAACCTTCGCCTGGCTCGACGTCTGCTCGCTGGCGGCCTCCAGCAAGAACACCGCCGCCGCGCATAAGGTGCTCAACGAAATGATCGAGACCCAGTCGCAGCTGGCGCTCGCCAAGGAGACGGCGCAGGGTATCTGCAATGTCGATGCGATCGCGGCCCTCGATCCGGCGCTGAAGTTCTATCCTTATGACAATCTGGCCGACTTCGGCAGCAAGGCGCAGTTCTACCAGATGCCGCCGCTCGAGACAGATGACGGCATCATGACATGGACCGACTGGCAGGAAGCCTATGAAGGCTTCAAGGCGGCCTGACGGTCTGGTGATCAGGGACGGCGCGATGCGGATCCGTGGGCAATGGTCGGTAGCGTGGATGATGACGCCGGTGGCGATCATCTTCACGCTGCTGTTCATCTTGCCGTCCCTGAACTATTTCGTGCTGAGCTTCTGGCGCGTGGCGGCGTTTCGCGTCGTTCCCGATTTCTCTTTCGCCAACTACGCCCGCGCTTTAGGCCAGCATCTTCCGGTTCTCCTCTATACCTTCAAGCTCGCGCTGCTCACCGCCGTGACGACGACCGTGCTCGGCTTCCTGCTGGCCTATGTGATCCGCTTCCGCGCCGGGCGGCTGGCGCCCTTCCTGCTGCTCGTCACGCTACTGACCCTGTTCGGCGGCTATCTGATGAAGGTCTATGCCTGGAAGACGATCCTCGGTAATGAGGGCGTCATCAATACCGCGCTGCTCGGCCTCGGGCTCATCGACCAGCCGATCACCTCCCTGTTCTATTCTCCCGGCGCCGTGGTGGTGACGCTGGTTCATTTCCTTCTGCCTTTCGCCGTGCTGCCGATCTTCTCCTCGCTGCGCGGCGTCGAAGAGGCGGAAATCGAATCGGCGCGCGATCTCGGCGCGTCCGGCTGGCGGGTCGTCAGCGACATTCTCGTGCCGCGCTGCCAGACCGGCATTCTCGCGGCCTTCTCGCTCTGTTTCCTCGCCGCGGTCGGCGACTATGTCACCCCGGCGATCGTCGGCGGCACGATCAGCATGTTCGGCCGCATCATCGAAAGCCAGTTCGGCCAGGCCTTCAACGCGCCGCTCGGCGCCGCCTTGTCCTTCGTCATGCTGTTCGCCTCGGCCCTGGTGCTGATCACCGCCGGCCTGCTCCTGCGCCTGTGGAGGCCTCGCTGATGGAAAGCCCGAGCCGTACATTCTTCTGGCAGCTGACGGGTCTGATCTTCGTCGTCTTCATGACGGCGCCGCTCGTGCTCGTCGTATTGTTCTCCTTCACCGGCGGCGACATTGCCGCCTTCCCCATTCCGTCGCTGTCGCTGCGCTGGTGGCAGGCTCTCTTCGCCAAGCCCGAATTCTACGAAGCCTTGCGGAACAGCGCGATCATCGGCCTCTCCGTCTCCGCCATCTCGACGACCGTCGGCACGGTGACGGCGCTCGGCATGATGAAGCTCAGCGAGCGCGCCGCGGCATTCGTCACCTTTCTGCTGGGTCTGCCCTTGTTGCTGCCGGCTCTCGTCCTGGCGGTCTCGCTTCTGTCGTTCTTCATCGCCATCGGCCTCAAGCTCGGGCTCTTCACGGTCATATTGAGCCATCTGCTCTTCACCTTGCCCTTCGTCGTGATGATCATCTTCTCGCGCCTGCGCACCTTCGACCTCTCGGTCATCGAGAGTGCGCGCGATCTCGGCGCCTCGCCGATGCGCGCCTTCTGGACCGTCACCTTGCCGATCCTCACCCCGACCCTCATCGGCGCCGCGCTGATCGCATTGTCGCTGTCGATCGACGACCTGATCATCACCTTCTTCACCGGCAGTGGCGCGGCGACCTTGCCGACGCTGGTCTGGTCGATGATCCGCACCAATCTCACGCCCGCGACCAACGCGCTCGGCACCCTGCTGCTCGCCGTGACCCTGGGCGGCACACTCATCGCCATGCGCCTGACCAGGT
Organism: Taklimakanibacter albus; assembly: GCF_016595235.1. GTDB lineage: Bacteria > Pseudomonadota > Alphaproteobacteria > Rhizobiales > Aestuariivirgaceae > Taklimakanibacter > Taklimakanibacter albus. The sequence continues at coordinate 1,038,143 of NZ_JAENHL010000007.1, forward strand.
TCAGGGGCTGAGCATTTAAGGAAGGACTACCCGCTTGCCCGCAAAGTTGCATGTGTTCGAAACAGCCCGCGATCTTGGCGAGCAGCTCGCCGGGGAAATACTGGCGGCGATCGCCGCCAAGGGCGATGCGCTTTTCCTGCTCGGCTGCCCGGCCGGCCGCAGCCTGAGATCGACCTATGAAGCCTTCGCCCGCCTGGCGGCCGAGCAAAAAGCCGATCTCTCCCGGCTCGTCATCGTGATGATGGACGACTATGTGACGCGTGATGCCGCCGGCCGGTTCGCATTCCTGTCCGCGACGGATCCCACGACCTGTCTCCATTTCGCCGAATATGAACTGCGTCAGCCGATCAATTCGGGCCTCGCCGAAGCGTTTCACCTCCGTGCCGAGAACATCTGGTTCCCCGATCCGCTCGATCCGGCCGCCTTCGATACCCGCCTCAGGCAAGCCGGCGGCATCGACCTGTTCCTGCTGGCGAGCGGCGCCTCCGACGGCCATGTCGCCTTCAACCCACTGGGCTCACCGCGTGACAGCATCTCACGGGTGATCCGCCTCGCCGACGCGACGCGCCAGGACAATGTGGTGACCGATCCCGCCTTCGGATCGGCCAGCCAAGTCCCCGAATATGGCGTGTCGGTCGGCATCGCGACCATCGCCGATCTGTCGCGCGCCGCTGTTCTGGTGCTCATCGGCGACGACAAGCAGACCGCGGTCAGGCGGATCATGGCCGCCGACGCCTATGATCCGAACTGGCCGTCGACCGTCATCTGGGACTGCGCCGGGCCCCGCGTCTATGCCGATCGCCCGGCAGCCGGCGCCGGAGCCTGATCTCCGTGGCGACCTGCATCGGGATAGATTTCGGCGGCACCAAGATCGCCGCCGGCCTGGTCGACATTTCGACCGGCACCGTCCTGGCGAAGCGGATCATTCCGACGCTGGCGCATCGGCCACCGGAGATCATCGAAGCCGATGTCAGGCGACTGGTCGCCGGCCTTCGCGACGATGCGGCCGGAACTCCGATCGCCGCCATCGGCCTCGGCATGCCGGAACTCGTCGACGTCACGGGCAGGCTGCGCAGCAGCTCCTATCTGCCGGAGGACGGCCGACCTCTGCTGACCCATCTCTCGGCCATCGCACCGGCCTGTTTCGAGTCGGATGCGCGCGCCGCAGCGGCGGCGGAGGCGCATTTCGGCGCCGGGCGGCCTTTCGCCAATTTCGCTTATGTCACGATCAGCACCGGCTTGAGCTACTGCCTGATGATCGCCGGCGTGCCCTATCGCGGCGCGCGGGGCTTCGCCATCCATTTTGGCAGCACCCTCAGCTATTGGCCCGGAAATGATGCGGCAGGCACCGATGCCATCGTCGAGGAGTTTGCCTCAGGCAAGGGCCTGGCGGAGAGATATGACCGCCTGTCCGGCCGGACCGGCAGCAGCGCTGAAGATGTTCTCGCCCGGGAGTCCGCAGACCCGATTGCCAGACGCGTGTTGTCCGATGCCATCGAGCTTCTGGGCGACAGGCTTGCCCAGATGATCGACATGATCGATCCCGGCGCTCTGGTCATCGGCGGCGGGCTCGGACTTTCGGAGGGATTCCTGTGTGACCGCGTGGAGCCCGCCATCCGGGGCAGGCTCTGGACCGACGCCAATCGCGACACGCCGATACTGCCTGCCGCGCTCGGCGCCGATGCCGGACTTATCGGCGCCGCATGGCTCGGCTATCAGGCAAAATGATGGGAAAGGGCCGGACTCACCGAACGGTCATCCGGTCGAGATCGCCAACTATCGGCCCGACATCCGCATGACCGAGCGACTCCGTGATCGGTTGTTCGGATTGATCCGTCTTGAAAGGAAAGAGCAGCTGACCCGTATAATCAGACGGGACCGGCGTCGATGTGCCATAACGTTCCGGAAGAGTCCGCCCCGGCAAGTGATGCGTGCCGAAAATAAAGTCGAGGAAAGCCAGCTGCCCGGCAAAGTTCTTGTCATGCGCTTCCGGATGGTCGGCATGATGCCAGTGATGAAACTGCGGCAATGCCAGGACGTAACGAAGCGGCCCCAGATTGACGCTGACATTCGAATGCAGCAGCAGCGATTGCCAGACATAGATCATGCTGTAGATCACAATCGCCGAATCGGAGAAGCCGAGCGCAAAGACCGGCACCAATGATGCGCCCTTGGTCAGAATCTGATCTACCGGATGAACGCGGTGACCTGCCAGCCAGTCCAGGGTTTCGATACTGTGATGGATCGCGTGGAATTTCCATAGCCACGGGATCTTATGGAACAGCCGGTGCACCGCATAGAAGCCCAGGTCGGACAATATGATGGCCACCACGACCTGGACCCATAGCGGCAATCCCGCGACGGCCGCACTAAGCGACGACGGCACCAGCAGTGACGCGAGATAAATGGTGCCGATGATCACCAGCGCCAGACCGAGCTTGGTGAAGAGGGCGCTGCACACAGCGTAGAAAAGATCGATCTTCCAGGCCGGCCTGAAAATCTTCTTGCCCTCGTGCATAGCGAAGAAATGCTCGAGCGGCGCAAAGATCAGAAAGGCGAGGATGAGAGTCTGGAGGCCGAGAATGTCCCACATGATTGGCGACGCCTATGCTGGTTGGCGCCGCCAGCCGACCGGCATCGGGAACCACTGTGGGGTGCGCTCGGCATAGGTCGCATATTCCGGGAACGCGGCCCGCAAAACCTTTTCCTCATTATGCATCCGCCGCAATTGCAAAGCGGACTGGATGACAAAAGCGAGCACGGCGATAAACGACCAGTGCAGTATGACCATGCCCAACACCGCGATCGCCTCCGTCACATAAAGCGGATGCCGGACGATGGCATAAGGCCCTCGGTCCACGAGCTTGCGCGCCTCCGCCATGATGCTGAAGGACCGGCCGAGCCAGAAGAGCACATAGGCCGACAATGCCGTTCCCAGCGCGACGAGGCTTATACCGATCGCCGTGGCCTCCTTCGATGCCGCACCACCTTCAACCATGACGATCGGCACCATCAGAAAGGTCGCCGCGATTGCGCTCAGGCGGGGTTCGATGCCCTCCGCTTTCCGCGACGGCTTGAGCCGGAACATGGCCAGAATGACGATCAAGGACAGGAACATGAGTGAGGCGATACGGGAGAGAATCTGCAGGAACAGATTGTCCGGCGCCGGCGAGGCTTCGATCAGCTGCAGGATCGACTGCGCCTGAACCACCGCCGCGAACGAAAAATAGGCGACAAGTCCGCCACGGCCCAGAAACTCTGCAACCGCAACTCCACGCGCTTCAGTCATCACAGCCGTCTCCACCATCGGTCAATCTGCTCCTCGGATTTTCCCGATTTACCGGGGGATTCCGATGCAGACATGAAACTGATGACGGCTACGCGTAACGCAAATCTTAACCTTTGGGTCCAGCCATCGGCTTTGCCAATTCTGAGTTAATCGCGGGTTATCGGATCTCAGACAATTCTAATGAAATAGCCGGATACGAGGCAGCTATTGCGCCGCCGACATGTCATCGAAGCGGCCGGGCCTTACCGTGACCGCCTCGCCGCGGCCGAACAGCCGGGCGGCATCGGTGCCGGGCTTCGTCGTCTTGGCAAGCTGCGCCATGGCCGGGTCGGCGGGTGGTGGGAGCGGACCGGCGAAGTCACCCTTGGCATGCGCCAGGATCTCCGCACCGGTGAGGCCCGAACCCGGCGGCGTCTGGTTGACCGCGGCTTCGGGCGGCGGCTCGGCCGGCTCAGCCGCCACCGCCGTGTCGATATCGGCATTGATCGCCGCCATCACCAGGCTGGCCAGCTTGTTGTTGCCTTCGCGCAGGAAATGCACGCCGTCGCGCGAGCGCATGCGCACGAACTCGCCCGCCGGATCAAAACCCGATTCGGCGTATTTTCCCTTGTCGGACAAGGCATCACGCGTCGCGATGAAGCGGATGCCCGCCGCCTGGGCGCGCTGTTCGTGAATGGACGAGATGACCTTCATCGCGCCATCATATTTGGCCGCCTGCATCGAAGGCATCTCCATCCAGTAGACGGCAGCGCCCGCCGCCTTGAGGCTCGCCATCAGCCGGTCGACCTGCTTCACATAGGCTTGGCGCCATTCCGGCGTGTCGAAGACATACCGCGCCTGCCCGTCGCGGATCGCCTGCGCGTCATTCGAGCCGATCATCACAATGGCGATGTCGATCTTGTTGCTGGCGAGGATCTTCGGCAGCGCGCCGTTCCAGTCGTAATATTCCGGACGCGAGAGGCCTGAATCCTCCTTGTAGCGTCCATTGAGCGAGATGCGGTCGTCATTCTCGATCTGGCGCGACACGCCCGACCACAGGCCGGCGGCGAGTGAATCGCCGATCACGAAGAGCTGGTAGACTTCCTTGGCCGCGAAATAGGGCTTGTCCGATTTCGTCCCCTGCGCCGCCGCCGGCAGCGCCACGGCGAAGACCGCCGCGATGAGTATGAGGAGATGCCGGATCATCGGGATGATCCTAGCTGCCGGTGCGCAGCCGCTCAAGCAGCGCCACAGTGGGCGTGCCGTCGAGCTTGAGGCCGGTCTTGTGCTGGAAGCCGAGAATGGCCTCATAGGTGCGAGCACCAAAGCGCCCGTCGGTGCCGCCGGGATCGAAGCCGCGGCGATAGAGCAGCGTCTGGATCTCGACGCGCTGGTTGAAGGTGAGGTCGTAATCGACATTGGGCCAGCTACCCACAAAGGGCTGCCCGCCCTTGATGCGATCGGCGAGATGGCCCACCGCCAGCGCATAGGAATGCGACTGGTTGTAATCCATGATGGCCATGAAATTGCGGGTCACCAGGAAGGCCGGTCCCTCGACGCCCTGCGGCACCATCACGAAGGCGTCCGCCTTGGGCGCGCCAAAATTGCCGCCACGGGCGGGTTTGAGACCGAGCTTCACCCATTCGGCGACCGGGCGCCAATTGGAACGGCCGATGAGCGCGCGGTCGAATTTCGTCGGCAGCTGTACTTCCCAGCCCCAGGGCCGATCGTTCTTCCAGCCGGCCTTGGCAAGATAATTGGCCGTCGAGGCGAGCGCGTCCTGGCTCGAATTCCAGATGTCCTTCTTGCCGTCACCGGTCCAGTCGACGGCAAAGGAGAGATAGGAGGTCGGCACGAATTGCGTGTGCCCCATGGCGCCGGCCCAGGAGCCGGTGAAATTCTGCGGCGAGACGATGCCGCTCTGCAGGATCTTCAGCGCCGCGATATACTGATTGCGCGCATAGTCCTTGCGGCGGCCGGAATAGAGCAAGGTGGCGAGCGAGCGCATGACGCTCATCTGTCCCTTGTCCTTGCCGAAATTGCTTTCCATGCCCCAGATGGCGAGGAGCACAGCGCGATCGACCCTGTAGCGCTTCTCGATCGCCGAAAGCAGATCCGCCTCGGACGACTTCATGCTCTGGCCGGCATCGATACGGATCTGGGTGACCGCCTTGCCGAGATATTGCGAGGTGGTCGAGGTGAATTCCGGCTGCTCGTTGGCGAGCTTCAGCACGGTGGGATCGGGCTCAGTGATGCCGGCGAAGGCGCGGTCGAACACATCGCGCGAAATGCCGGACGCCTTGGCCTTCGGCCACAGGCTCTGGATAAAGCTCTCGAATTTGGCGTCGGCAAAGGCCGTCGAGGCCAACATGCCGGTGAGACCCGCCGCCAGAATCACGGCCGCCAAGTATTTGAACTTCGCCATCAACGTCCTCATCCCGGGGCCGGGCCGATTCGCCCACCCCAACGTCATATCAGAGGGAGAGGAAACCCGCCAAATGCGGCCCCTTTCAGGCGGCTTCGTTGCGCTGGCGGAGATAATCTTCCCAGGCGAGAGCGCTTTCGACGATGCGGTCGATATCCTGGTGCCTGGGCGTCCAGCCCATTTCCTGCTTGATCTTGGCAGAGGCGGCGACGATCGCGGCGGGATCGCCGGCGCGCCGCGGCGCCATGCGCGCATTGACCGGCTTGCCGGCCGCCTTCTCGACCGCCCTGACGATGTCGAGCACGCTGTAGCCCTGGCCATAGCCGCAATTATAGGCGCCGCTCGCCCCACCATGGCGCAAGTGCTTCAGCGCATCGAGATGCGCCTGGGCGAGATCGCTGACATGGATATAGTCGCGCAGGCACGTGCCGTCCGGCGTGTCGTAGTCATTGCCGAAAATGTCCATCTGCTCGCGCTCGCCCAGCACCGTCTGGCAGGCGACCTTGATGAGATGCGTGGCCCGCGGCGTCGACTGGCCGGTCCGGCCCTTGGGGTCGGCGCCCGCCACGTTGAAATAACGCAAGGCCACGTATTGTAGCCCATAGGCTGCATGACTGTCGCGCAGCATCCATTCGCTCATCAGCTTCGACGAGCCGTAGGGTGAGATCGGCGCCAGCACCGCATTCTCCTCCACCGGCACGCGCTCGGGATTGCCATAGACGGCGGCGGTCGAGGAGAAGACGAAGCGCGGGATTCCCGCCTTCACCGCGGCGGCGATCAGGCTGCGCGTCTTCACCGTGTTGTTGAGATAATAGCTGAGAGGATCGGCGACGGATTCGGGAACGACGATGGAACCGGCGAAATGGATGATGGCGTCGAACTTGTGGTCCTTGGCGAGCTGGCCGACCAACGCCTCATCGCCGATATCGCCTTCGACGAGTTTGGCCTGGGGGGCTATCGCCCACCAGAAGCCGGTGGTCAGGTTGTCGAGCACGACGACATCCTCGCCCGCATCGGCGAGGGCATAGACCATATGGCTGCCGATATAACCTGCCCCACCGGTCACCAACACGGCCATGCTTTTTCTCCTCTACAAGCTTTCGTCAGGAATCTTCTCTATCTTCACGATTTAACCCAAATTGGCGCAAAAATGCGTCGCCTCGACGGGATCGGCAAAGAAAACGCTTAACAAGGAGTAAACCACAATGCAGCGCCGCATCAAGAAAGCAGTTTTCCCGGTGGCCGGTCTCGGCACACGTTTCCTGCCGGCGACCAAGGCTGTCCCAAAGGAAATGCTGACCATCGTTGATCGGCCTGTCATCCAGATCGTGGTGGATGAGGCGCGCGAAGCGGGCATCGAGCATTTCGTCTTCGTGACGGGACGGAACAAGGGCGTCATCGAGGACCATTTCGACAAGCAGTATGAGCTCGAGGCGACGCTCCGTCAGCGTAACAAGACGGCCGAGATCGAGCTCCTGGCGAAGTCCCTTCCCCGCGCCGGCGAGACGAGCTTCACCCGCCAGCAGGAACCCTTGGGCCTCGGCCATGCGGTCTGGTGCGCCCGCGACATCGTCGGCGACGAGCCCTTCGCCCTTCTCCTGCCCGACATGCTGATCCACGCCAAGCCCGGCTGCCTGCGCCAGATGATGGATGTCTATGAGGCCCAAGGCGGCGGCAATGTCATCGCGGTCGAGGAAGTGCCGTGGGAGAATGTGCATCGTTATGGCGTCGTGAAGCCCGGCACCTGGTCCGGCCGCGCCTTCACCATCGATGCGATGGTCGAGAAGCCGAAACGTGAAGTCGCCCCCTCGAATCTCATCATCTCCGGCCGCTACATCCTGCAGCCCGAGATTTTCGCCGAGATCGAAAAACAGGAGCCGGGTACGGGCGGCGAGATCCAGATCACCGATGCGATGATCCGCCTGCAGGCCCGGCAGAAATTCTCCGGACTCAAATTCGCCGGCAAGACCTATGATTGCGGCGACAAGATCGGCTTCCTCTCCGCCAATGTCGCCTATGGCCTCGATCGCGACGATCTCTCCGGCGCCTTCAAGCGTGAGTTGAAGAGCATCATCGAGGACGCCGGCGGATTCTAGACTGATTCAGGGAGAATGCAGGGAAGATCGCGAAGAACGACTCTTCGGGCGAGGTCTGTCCGCGTCTACCGCCGCACTTCGATGCCGGCGGTGACGCGGTTTTCGTAATAGTCTTCGCCCGGCAGGTTGCTGTCGTTGTAGATGAAATCGTAATCGAGAGTCCAGGCGATCCAGCGGTTCATCCGCCACAGGACGCCGGTATTGGTCCTGAGCGTCAGCTCGTTCTGATCGATGCCCTGATAATCTTCGTAGGTGAGACCGGCGCTGGCGTTGACGGTGAGATTGTCGCGCAGATCATGCGTGATGCCCAGGCTCGTGTCATAGCTGCGCGCGCCACTCGAATCCGCCGACGACGTCTCGTTGAGACCGGTGCCGAGCGTCAGGTCGAGCGTCGTCAGCTCGGTGGGCCGCCATGTCACACGGCCATTGAGGCCGAACACGTCGAGCGAGTCGAGATCGGGATCCTCGTAGTCGCGCAGCCGGTAGGCGAGTGCCAGCTCGCCCGACCACAAGGGCGACGGCTCGAAGGCGACACCGGCGGCGAGACGGTATCCATCGGAACTGCGCTCGAGACCATTGCGATCGCGTTTCTGGAAATGGATGCGCGGCTCATAGGCGGCCTCGACGAACGGTACGAGCACCGGAGACGCCTCATAGCCGAGCCGAATGGCGGCGACGGGCTGGACATATTCGCGGTCGGCATTGTCTTCCTTGCCGCCGCCGGCGAGATCCACATCACCGTAATATTGCCAGTTGGCGCCCACACGCGCCGTGGCCGCGATGCGTCCGGCACGATGGGTCAGCGCCACATTCTGGCTGAAGGACTGATCGGTGCGGTTGCCGATCGCCGTATTCGGCACCTCGCTGTCGGAACCGTTTTCCTGCGACAGCTGATAACCGGCATCGAGCGAGAGCGTGGTCGAGCGGCGCATATCGAGCCTCAACCTCGCCAGAACCGAGGCGTCGTTCGAATCGTTCTCGGAGCGATCGTCATAGGCGATGAAGTCGCCCTCCGCCGAAACGAGAAGCTCATGCCGGACCCAGTCGCTGGTGATGCGCAAGGACGGCCGGAGCCTGAGGCCGATATCGCCCTTGCGATCGGAATTGGACGATTCCGGATTGTCGGAGGCGATGACGCCGGCGCGCAGCACCGGGAAGACCGTGAGGCCGCCCATATCGAGGCCGAGCGCAGCGTAAGGGTCATCCTCGGCGCGGCGCTTGCGGACCGGTTCCGGCGGCGGCTCGTCGGGCGGATTGACCTCGAGCGTCGTCGCCTTGGCCACCGTGATCTCGGTTTCCTCAGGGGAATCCGACGCATCGAGGCTGCTCCTGAGCCCCAAAGAGGACTCCTGGGCCTGCGCCGCGCAACTCAGGAGAAACGCCGCCGCGATCCCGCAATATATGAAACGCTGGCGGACCATTAACTCACCTCACTGGTCTGACAACCTAGCGAAAACATGGTTAATGGGCGGTTGACGGCGCCCCTGCGGAGGCCGATATCGAGCCCGGTTTATTGTTGCCGCCGGATGAGCTAGGTGATTGCCCCATGGCAAAAGTTATTGAAGTCGACCCCGAGGGACTGCGGAGCTGGATCGCCTCCGCCAAGCGCACGCTGACGATAGAGAGCGAGGCCATGGCCAAGCTCATCCAGGCCCTCGATGGGCCGCTGGGGCGCGCTTTCGGCGAGGCGGTGCGCCTGATCAAGCAGGGCTCGGGACGGGTCGTCATGAGCGGCATGGGCAAGAGCGGCCATATCGCCCGCAAGATCGCGGCGACGCTGGCCTCGACCGGCACGCCATCCTTCTTCGTCCATCCGGCCGAGGCCAGTCACGGCGATCTCGGCATGGTCGGGCGCGACGACATCATCATCATGATCTCGAATTCGGGCGAGACGGCGGAACTGCGCGCCATGCTCGATTATGCCAAACGTTTCCATGTGAAGCTGATCGGCATATCGAGCCGTGCCGAGAGCACATTGTGCCGCCACGCCGACGTGGCGCTGTGCCTGCCCGACGCCCGCGAGGCCTGCCCGATCGGCATGGCGCCGACCACCTCGACGATGCTGCAGCTCGCCATGGGCGATGCGCTGGCGCTGGCGCTGCTCGAGGACCGCGGCTTCAATGCGGCGCAGTTCAAGACCTTCCATCCGGGTGGGCTGCTCGGCGCCGCCCTCACCCATGTGAACGACTTCATGCACAAGGCGGATAAGCTGCCGCTGGCCGCCCCCGCGACGCCGATGACCGAGGCGCTGGTAACCATGACCGAGAAGAGCTTCGGCTGCCTCGGCATTGTCGACGACAAAAGCGGCGAGCTGATCGGCATCGTGACCGACGGCGACCTGCGCCGTCACATGTCGCGCGACCTCATCGATCTCACCGTGGCCGAAGTGATGACCCACGGGCCGCGCACCATCGCGGCCGACACGCTTGCCTCCGAGGCGCTCGATCTCCTGAATGCGGGCAAGAGGATCACCAGCCTGTTCGTCGTCGACGACAAGAACCGGCCCATCGGCCTCATCCACGTCCACGACCTGTTGCGCCTTGGCGTAAAGTAGGCCGGGCCCTAGAAGATGCTGGCTTCCCCTCGCCCCTCGAAGAGGGGAGAGGGAGGGGCCCAATGCATCGGCGTTGGGAGGGTGAAGGGCATCCCTGTTACCCTTCTTTCCAGCTGACGCGCGATGTATTCGGCATTTGTTGCAGCAAAGAGACCGGGTGCCCCTCACCTTCCCATTGCTTCGCAATGGGCCCCTCCCTCTCCCCGCTCGCGCGGGGCGAGGTGAAGAGCGTCGCTCCCTTAAGCGGGAGGAAGTTGAAGAGACTGAAGCTCAGCCTGGCCCGTTAGCTGGCTCGACGGCGAAGCTCGCGCCATCGACCGCTTTGACCTTCACCCATTCGCCTTTGCCGCGATCGGCGCCCGTCACGACCCACAGCGTATCGTCGATGCGGACCTTGCCGCGGCCATTGACGATCGCCTCGTCAAGCACGTAGCTGCGCCCGACATAGCCATACATGCGCTGATTGAGGTTATTCGGCTCGCCGCCCGGCAGCGAGAAGCGCGGCCGCACGAAATAGACAAGCACCACGGAGAGGACGGCGAAGAGCGCGATCTCGACCTGCCAGGACAGGTCGAGGAAGATGTCGAGGACGCCGATGACCGCGCCGGCGAGCGCCAGCCAGATGAAGAAGACACCGGGCAGCACGAGTTCCACGAGCAGCAGAAGGCCGGCGATGATCCACCAGGTCCAGCCGCCGAGAAACGGGAAGAACTGCTGCATGGCCGGAATGTTCCTCGTCAGCTCTTGGGCGGAATGGGCGGAACGCTGGGCGGCGACGACCGGCGCCTGGGCGCGACCTGATCGCTGTCACCGCCGCCGAAGGTCTCCTTGGCGATTTCGGCGATACCGCCGAGGGAACCGATGAGGGCGGAAGCCTCGATCGGCAGCATCAGTACCTTCTGGTTGGGTGCGGTCGCCAAGGCCTCGAGGGCCTTCACATAATTGTTGGCGACGAAATAGTTGATCGCCTGGATATTGCCGCTGGCAATGGCGTCGCTGACCAGCATCGTCGCCTTGGCCTCGGCTTCCGCCGCGCGCTCGCGCGCCTCGGCGTCACGGAAGGCGGCCTCGCGCCGGCCTTCGGCCTCGAGCACCACCGATGTCTTCTCGCCTTCGGCGCGCAGGATCTGCGACTGACGCTGACCTTCCGCCTCGAGCACGGTGGCGCGCTTGTCACGCTCGGCCTTCATCTGCCGCGCCATGGCGTCGACGAGGTCGCGCGGCGGGCTGATGTCCTTGATCTCGATGCGGTTCATCTTGATGCCCCAGGGCGTCGTCGCCTGGTCGACCACGCCGAGCAGGCGGTGGTTGATCTCGTCGCGCTGCGACAGAAGGCTGTCGAGATCCATCGAGCCCATCACGGTGCGGATATTCGTCATCACCAGATTGAGAATGGCGTGTTCGAGATTCTGCACTTCATAGGCCGCCTTGGCGGCGTCGATGACCTGGAAGAAGGCGACGCCGTCGACTTTCACCATCGCGTTGTCGCGGGTGATGACTTCCTGGCTCGGCACGTCGAGCACCCGCTCCATCATGCTGAGCTTGTGTCCGATGCGGTCGAAGAACGGCACGATGACGCCGAGGCCGGGGGGCAAGGTGCGGATGTAACGGCCGAAACGCTCGACCGTGTAATTGGAGCCTTGCGGCACCATCCGGATCGACCGCAACAGGCCGAACAGAACCACGGCCAGGAGAATTATGACTGCAATACCAGCGCCTTCGAACATATCGCCGCTCCACTCTCAAACTAGGAAACTAGTCAAGCGCCCTCTTCAGCGGGTTAACATAGGGACAAGTTATTGAATCGCAAGTCCCTTTATATCCAACCCGATAATTCCTTGCGGATAAGAGCGGCGAGCATCGCGATCGAGGCATCCGATTCGTTGAGACACGGAACTGTGGAGAAGTTTTCGCCGCCATTTTCGCGGAAGGTTTCGGCCAGACCGATGGCGACCTCCTCGAGAGTCTCGACGCAATCGGCGGCGAAGCCCGGCATGATCATCACCAGATTGTGTACGCCCTGGCCCGGCAGTGCCGCGACGGTATCCTGCGCATAGGGTTTGATCCACTCCGTCTTGCCGAAGCGGGACTGGAACACCATGCGCAATTTCGCTTCCGGCAGCTCGAGCTTCGCTCTGAGCAGCCGCGTCGTCTCGCGGCAATGGTCGTAATAGGGATCGCCGGCCGCGACATAACTTTCCGGCAGGCCGTGATAGGAGGCGAGAATGGTGTCGGGCGTCCAGTCGAGCGTGTCGAGATGGCGTGTGAGGCTGTGCGCCAGCGCATCGATGTGGGCACCCTCCGAATAATAGGGCGGCACGAAGCGCAATGCCGGCTGCCAGCGCAGTTTCGCCATGGCCTCGGATACCTTGTCGGCCACCGTCGCCGTCGTCGCGGCGCTGTATTGCGGATAGAGCGGGAAAACCAGGATGCGGTCGCAGCCCGCTTCCTTCAGGGCGGCGAGACGCTCGCCCACCGGCGGCAGGCCGTAACGCATGCCCCAGTCGACAAGGAGAGGGCCGTCCCCTGCCAGCTCATGGCCGACCTTCTCGGCCTGCGCGCGGGTGATGGTCTTGAGTGGCGACTCGTCGCGCTCGCGGTTCCAGATCTTGTCATAGGCATGGCCGCTGCGCGTGGGCCTGATGGTGAGGATGACGCCATTGAGAATGAACCACCAGAGGAGCCGGTTGGTCTCAACGACGCGGGGATCCGACAGGAACTCCTTCAGATAGCGCCGCATCGGCCAATAGGACGTGGCTTCCGGGGTTCCCAGATTGACGATCAGGACGCCGATGCGGCCCTGGCCCTTGGCCGCAGTTTCGCCTGTCTCCGCAGTGTTCAGCATGATGGACTTTGCAGTAGCGGATTGTTAACCAGAGCGGAAGAACCGGTGACACCTTAACGCAACCCCAAGCCCCTGACGAAATAATAGGTTCAAACAGTATATATTGACCGGGGGAGACGGGCTGATTTGGTCATGGCGACGACAAGTGATGTCCCACGGGGGCAGATGGAACGCCGCGTCGGCGACGTCGCGCTGCCCTCTTTCGGCGGCATGAGCTCCAGGCCGAAATTCGACATCAGCCGGTTCCGCGCCGAGCAGATCGCGCCCTTGGCGCAGTTCCGCCCCTATATCATGGGCGCCAATGCGCTCGCCGTGATGGTCGTCGTCTGGTCGACCCTGACATCGGTCGGCGGCCCCTGGCTCTATCTCTGGGCCATGTGCCAGGCCGGCCTCACCGCCACGGTGCTGTATTCCTGGTTCCACAACCGCAATTTCGCCGGCGCCAACCGCCGCACCGTCACCGCTATCGAGGCGGGGAGCCTCGCCTTCGCCCTGCTCTGGGCCTTTCCCACTCTCGAGCTCATGCCGGCCATTCCGGTCGAAGCCCAGCATGTGGTCCTTGGTGTGTGCTTCATCACCGCGGTGACCGGCGCCTTCGCCTTGACCCGGCTGCCTTTGGCCTCGATCACCTTCGCCGCCGTGGTGAGCGGGGCTCTGTTCGTGAGCCAGATCCGGCGTGGCGAGGACGTCGATCTGCTGTTGGGTTTCATCGCCGTCGCCGTCGCCTTCCTGATGTCGCTGATGAGCGTGGCCCTCAACCGCACGCTGATGCGGCGCGCCGCCGACAACTACCACATGAACCGTCAGAGCGAGTTCCTCGCTCTTCTGCTCAAGGATTTCGAGGTCTGCTCCAGCGATCTCCTGTGGGAGACCGATGATGAGGGAAAGCTCATCTATTTCTCGGACCGTCTGCCGAGCCTCCTCGGCACGTCGAAGCTTCTCCTCGGCCGGACATTGCAGGAAGCGGCCGGCGCCTCGCCGACCGACCAGGGCTGGTCGGATTTCACACTGCTGTGCGGCAACCGCCAGACCATCGACGGCCTGTGCCTGGAGGTGAGACGAACCACCCGGACCGACTGGTGGATGCTCACCGCGCAGCCGCTCTGGGGCCATGCGCAGGAATTCCTCGGCTATCGCGGCGTGATCCGCGACATCTCGCTCGAGCGCCGGGCCCAGCTCGACCTCATCACCGCCAAGGAAGCGGCCGAGCGCGCCTCGACCGCCAAGTCGCAGTTCCTCGCCGTCACCAGCCACGAGCTGAAGACGCCGCTCAACGCCATTGTCGGCTTTTCCGAGATGCTCATCGCCCAGCGCGAGGGACCGCTCGGCAGTCCCGTCTATGCCGAATATGCCGCGACGATCCTGCAGAGCAGCACCCATCTGCGCAACATCATCGCCGACATCCTCGATGTCACCCGCATCGAGCGCGGCACGCTGCATCTGGTCGAGCAGGAGATGGACGCCGCCGAGATCCTCGAAGTCGCCTATAAGATGTGCCGCGAGCAGGCGAAGGCGGCCGACATTCCCTTGTCGGCCGATCTCGAAAATACCGCCGAGATCGAAGGCGACATCACCCGCATCCGCCAGGTGCTCATCAATCTCGTCACCAATGCGATCAAATTCTCACGGCCCGGCAACGCCATAGCTTTGTGGATCGAGCACCAGCCGGATGGCGGCCTTGCCTTCGTCATCGAGGACAACGGCATCGGCATCGCGCCAGACGACCTCGAGCGTGTCTTCGAGCCTTTTGAGCAGGGCGACGCCTCTTCGTCGCGCCGCCATGGCGGCATCGGCCTCGGGCTGGCGATCGCCCGCAAGATCGCGCGCATGCACGATGGCGATGTCGTGCTCGACAGCGTCCTGGACGACGGTACGACCGCCCGTTTCATCCTGCCGCCGGTCCGGGTGAAATGGCCGCAACCTGTAGTGACCGATGAGGCCGCGCCCGAGGAAAGCTCTGGCGCCCGCTGACACCCTATGGGATAGGGGAACATGACCATGAACAAGCCCCGCATCCCCTTTCTCGGCAGCCGCGTCGCGGCGTCCGCCAAAAATGCCCAGGCCGCTTTATTCGGCGCACCGCACGGCACACCCTATAAGGGCATCGACAATCGCCCCTATGAGCAAGCCCCCGGCATTCTGCGCAAGGCGCTGAAGAACGACGCCGCCTTCCTCGATTCCTGGGATTTCGATTTCGGCGGACCGTTGCTCGGCAGGAACGGCCAATATCGCCTCGTCGATCTGGGCGATCTCGAAACCCAGTCGAAGCAGGGCGCCAAGAACCGCAAAACGATCGAGGCGTGCACGCGCGGCATCCTTGCCCAAAGCGCGGTTCCGATCATGATCGGCGGGGATGACTCGACCCCCATTCCGTTCATCCAGGCCTTTTCCGACCACGGGCCGCTGACCATCCTGCAGATCGACGCGCATATCGACTGGCGCCAGGAGCGTTATGGCGAGCCCCTGGGCTTCTCCAGCACCATGCGCCGCGCTTCTGAAATGTCGCATGTGGGCAAAATCATCCAGGTGGGCATGCGCGGCATGGGTTCGGCGCGCGAGCAGGAAGTGCGCGACGCCGAAGCCTGGGGCGCCAAGCTCATCACCGCGGCCACGATCCATGAAAAGGGCATCGCCGCGGCGCTGACCCATATCAAGGCCGGCTCGCCCCTCCTCATCACGCTCGATTGCGACGGCCTCGACTGGTCGATCATGCCGGCGGTGGCCTATCCCTCGACCGGCGGCCTCACCCACACGCAGGTGACGCGCCTCATCCAGGGCGCAATCGCCAAAGCCAGGCTCGCCGGCTTCGATCTCATCGAATTCGTGCCGAAGAACGATCGCGACGGCATCGGCGCCTTCACTGCGGCGCGCATCATCTGCAATGTGATCGGCAGCCTCGCCAATCGGAAAGCGGGATGACGATCTCGAACGAAGAAGAGCTGACCCGGCTCAAGGACATCGGCCGTATCGTCGCCGACACGCTCGAAGCCATGGGCGCCGCCATCGAGCCGGGAATGACCACGGCCGAGCTCGACTTCATCGGCCGGCGGCTTCTGGAGAAGGCGGGCGCCAGGCCGGCGCCGGAACTGTGTTATGATTTCCCCGGCGCGACCTGCATCAGCATCAATGAGGAAATCGCGCATGGCATTCCCGGAAACCGCCGGATCGCCAGAGGCGACCTGATCAATATCGACGTCTCGGCCGAGAAGGGCGGCGTCTTCGCCGACACCGGAGCCTCTTTCGCCGTGCCGCCTGCGGCCAGGAACATCGAGCGCCTGTGCCGCGACGGACGGCGCGCTTTGTGGGCCGGCATCCGTCAGGTCGAGGCCGAAAAGCCCTTGGCCGGCATCGGCATGGCGATCGGCGATTTCGCGCGCCGCAACCGCTATACGCTGATCCGCAATCTTGCCAGCCACGGCGTCGGCCATTCGCTGCATGAGGAACCGAAGGAAATCGCGACCTGGCCGGATTCTTCGGAACGCCGCGTCATGACCAAGGGACTCGTCTTCACGGTCGAGCCCTTCCTGTCGCTCGGCGCCGAATGGGCCGAGGATGGCGAAGACCCGTGGACTCTCCTGAGCACGCCCTCGGCGCCGACAGTGCAATATGAGCACACGGTTGTGGCGATGCCCAATGGACCGCTTGTCGTTACCTTGCCGGGATAGCTCCCGGTAGTTGGAGCAGCGTTCAATTATAGCGCTGGCGATCGCCCGCATGCCCCAAAGTCCAACTTCGATAGGGCTGTGGCATATGAGATACTGCCGGACTTCTCCTTGAGCTTTCGGTCTCTTGAGCAGCCGAAAGCGGAGCGGCTCGTCACGGAGCATCGCCGTCCCTCGTGGCGAGCCGCTTTTATCGGAACTCTTCACCTGACGTGAAAGAAAACGGCCCGCCACCAAGGGACGGCAATCTGTGACGGGCCGTTCGTTTCCCCGCGGGGAGTCCGGGGGGCATGAGATCAAGCTCGGTCCGGTGCAATGGTTCCCCGAAAAAGTACCGATTCCTTTGTCTCGTTGGAATTGTCCGGGTTCCATTGGAACGAAACTTCACCGGCTGCGTTTAGGCTCCGCATCTGACTGGGGAGGAAGCGTTGCCACACATGAAATCGAACCTCATCACACGTGCTGATCTCTTGACGTTGATAGAAGATGTGGGCTTCGGCAAAGCCGTTATCGGTGGTGCCGATCGCGATGGAGTCGTCGTGGACGGTTATCTCGACCTCCGAAGGATTTCCGAGCGCCTGAACCGGCTCGTCGAGATCAGAAGCCAGCAGCGCGCCCTTCTCGATCACGAGCAGGCGCGCTAATTCCACTTCACCTGCGGCGAGCGGTTCGGAGAAATCTGTCGAGCCGCGCTTCCGCCTTACTGCATCTGTAGAGAGATCGGCCAGCCTGGTCGATCAACCGACCGCTTTCATAATGCTCGATGATCTCCGCGTGAATATAGCTCTTGCGCGTCACCGCCGGCGTATTGGCCAGGAGGCCGCTGACCTCCCTGGCAACTGTCACGAGCAGGCGGCGCTTCTCCGATATGGAATCACCCGCATGGCCGGCGAGGCGCTCAAGAGCCACGGCGGACGCCCGCAGCGTTCTGAAATCCTTGGCCGAGATCTTCGCGCCCGCTATGTGGACGAGGTAACGATTGAGATCGCCGGCCGTCATGTTCCTATAGCCTTTGCCGGCCTTCAGCTTGAACAGGCGCCGGCCGCGCACTTCTTTCATTTGCCCGATATTGCGCGCACATTTGTCGTCGGCGAGGCTGGCCTGGATATGTTTCCTGCCTTTGCCCGGAAAATCGAAAGAGATCTCCGACCCTGAGACGGTAACGTGCTTTCGCAACAGCGTGGCCACGCCCCGGCCGCTTTCCTCTCCTGCATATTCCTCATGTCCGGCCCGCAAGCACAGGCGATCCACCAAGCGGGCGGCGGTGGCGAGAACGCGTTCGTCAGCATCGCCATCGAGATCGCGCGCTATCTTGCGTCTGATGCGCGGCAGCACAGCGATCAGCCGGCTGAGCCTGCGGGCTTTTACGCCGTTACGAACGATCTCCCAATCGGGATGGTAGATATATTGACGCCGTCCGGCGTCGTCCCGGCCCACCGCCTGGATGTGACTGCGCGGATCGGCGCTGATGCGGACATCGCGCCAGGCCGGAGGTATGACGAGTTTGGCGATGCGCGCCGCATCGCGGGCGCTGATCGGTCTGGATTTGCCATTGGCGACATGCCTGATCCGCCCGGGGCGGGCGCGCCGGATCGGAAAGGCCTCGATATCAGCCTTTCTCAGTTGCGCGGGCGGTAAAGGAGAGTCATCCCAGATCGACATGGTGACCTAACGCCGAATGGCGATTCCGGTTCCGCATTGGCTGTTGCGTCAGCGCAATAACGCACGAAACCCAGCCCCGATCCGTGGCCAGGTCCCGGCACTATGCACGAGCTCAAAATTTGCTAACGAAGACGCGCTTCGCGCCGCCAGCCGATATAGGGCCTAAGATCGACATTCTGGTCGCGATGCTCGCCGCCCTGCACCGCCGCCCACCAGGCGGCGGCGGCCGCGACCGCCAGCGCGCCGGCGACGGCAAAGCCGAGGAACAACGCGAATTTCCGCGCCTTTTCCGCCGCATCGCGTGCCTGGGTCACCATGCTACGCAGATCGGAAAGAGCCGTATCGACGCGCGTCGTGGCCTCAGCCTCGGCAAGGCCGGTCTGGCGCATCACCAGCTGGTTGAGATAGGCGCGGTCCTTCGTCTCGACTTCACCGGTGGGATAACGCGCCAGGATACGCGCGGCCTCGCCACGGCGCGCCTCGGTCTCGGCCGGTGCCACGGCTTCCGGACGATCACTGCGCAACAGGAGATCGGCATAATAGGCAACCGGCGTTCGATCGGCGCCCGCGAGGGCGGTACCGGCGACATTGGCGGCCACATCGGCGCCGCTCCTGGCCGGACCCGCGATGGTGAAAGCGGTGATGACGGCACCGATCAACACGCCGAAGCCCCAGGCGAGCACACCGTGCATGCCATCGCGCATCTCGGTTTCATGATCGCCGGCGGCCCGTCTCTGCATCAGGAGGCCGGTGAAATATCCTCCGGCCAGAAAACTCATCACCGTCACCAGAACGATCCACAGACCGAGCACGAGCGCGAAGGTCACGGCCGACACACTTTCCGCCGGATATGGTGAGGTGATGGAAAGACCTACAGCAGCCCCGAAGGTAAAAAGAACGAAGGAGATTGCCGCCGCGATCACGGCGCCGGCAATGACGGCGCCCCAATCCACCGAGGAGCGTTCGGTATTGATCGTCGTTTCGACGACGGCCACTTCGGGCCCGGAATCGTGAACTGACATGGGTTTTCTCCCTTCAGCGCAAGCCGAGGAACGAAAGAATCGCCATGATGACGACGATGAGGCCGATGAGATAGATGATCTGGTTCATGAGACACCTCGCCTTGGGAATATCCAGACAACGGACGAGGCGATCACGAAGTTCCAACTTTCGGAAGGAAAGGCCGCGGGGCGCCTAAAGTGTGGAACTCGTCGACCCCTTCTTCGCGGTCTTGCGCTTCTTTTCGCAGATCTCGGCGTGAAGCGCATAGAGCTCGGCGACCGGTCCCACCGATATGCGCGCAAGTTCCTTCGCTCGCTTGATCTGCTGCGTCAGCCGCGAAGCCTTCGGTGCCAGTTTGCGCCTGGTCGGCAAGTCGCTTCTCCTCCCGATACGGACGGGACAATGCCGCTCGGGGCGGTTTGGTTCCAAAAAATGCGACAGCTCAGCTTTTGGCGGCGTCGGCGCTGGCTTCGAGAAGCGGACGCGATATTTCAAGCCTGATGATCAGGCCGTCGGCGCTCCACTGACGTTCCACCCGCCCACCCAACTGGAGGGCGCTGGCTTCGACCAGACGGCTGCCGAAGCCGGTTTCGCTGTCGGCCGGTGGCGGCGGCCCACCGGTCTCGCGCCACAGGATTTCGACCTTCTCACCATCGAGCGCGAAGACGATATCGACGCGGCCCGTCTCATTGGAGAGGCTGCCATATTTCGCGGCATTGGTCGCGAATTCATGCAGAAGCAGTGCCACGGGCGTGATCGATTTGCCGGTGATGGTCAGGTCGTCGCCGGCGACGTTTATCCGCGAGCGCCCCTCATAGGGGCTGAGTATAGCCTCGGCGAGGCCGTGCAGTGTCACGCCCATGTCGTTGGCATTCTCGGCGGCTTCGTTCACCACCATGGTCAGGGAATGGGCCCGGCTCAACGCATTGAGGCGGTTGGTGACCGCCGTCGCGAGATCGGCCGCGGAGGTGGCGGAGCGAGAATTGAGATTGATGATGCTGCTCGTCACCGCAAAGAGATTCTTCACCCGGTGGTTCATCTCGCGCAGCAGCAGCTGCTGACGCTCAAGGGCGCGCTGTCGTTCGGTGATGTCGCGGGCGATCTTCGAGGCGCCCAGGATGTTGCCGCGCGCGTCGATGATCGGAGACACGGTGAGGGAGACATGGACGAGCGTCCCGTCCTTGCGCCGGCGCACCGTTTCATAATGATCGACCCGCTCGCCCTTGCGAATGCGGCTGAGGATGGAGGTTTCCTCCTCGAGCCGGTCCGTCGGAATGAGAAGCGTGACCGGACGGCCAACCGTCTCTTCGGCGCTATAGCCGAAGAGACGCTCGGCACCGCGATTCCAGCTTTGAATGACGCCATCCAGGTTCTTGGAGATGATGGCGTCGTCCGAGGACTCGATAAGCGCCATGAGCCGGCCGGCCGCCATGTCGGCGGCAAGCCGCTCGATGCTGAAACTGAGCTGGCGCGCGAGGATCAGCGCGACTTCGCGCTCCTCCTCGTCGAAATCATGCGGTGCCGCGTGATAGAACATGAGCTTGCCGACCGTCGCCCGGTTAAGCGTCACGGGAATGAAAGCCAGCGCCTGGATGCCCTCCTGACGGAGAACCGGCATGAGGTTCCGGGCCTCTCCGGCCTTTGCGATGTCGGCGACGAAGATGGGGTCGGGGTCGGGCTCGCCCATGCGCCAGGGTGAATGTCCGTCGACCGCTTGCCGGTAACCGTCCGACAGCTCTCGCCAGGCCACGAAGCGCATGACGCCGCTCTTGTCGAAGCGAAGAATGGAGGCTTTGCCGCAGCCGAGCAGCTCGGTGATCGCATCCAGCGTGGCTTCATACACCTCCGGCAGTGAGGGCGCCCGATACAACCGGTCGATGAGGCGATAGAAAGCTCGCCGCTTGAACATGCGTTCCGCCGGCAGGTCGGACATACGACTGTCGGCAGCTGTCACTTTCGTATCGGTCACCTCGCGCCCCTCCAGGCGTGGCGGCGACGCTAGCAATACCGACGTGACGTGAACAGGGAAATTATGGCGCCGGTCAATTCCAGATTCGCAGCGCGAGCCAGACCATCGCCGACCAGGCGACGGCGCCGCCGGCCATGAGGACGGCACCCGTCATCAAAGCCGGTGCGATGCTTTTTGACCGGCGGGGAACTCTGCTCATGGCCGCACCGCCGGGCCAACTCCAGAATGCACCTGCATGGGATGCGCTCCTTTGTCTCCGTGATGCCGCCCGTACTTCGCTTGTCCAAGCTCGCTGTGAAATAAGCGAGTTGGACCATGGGCCAATGTCTATTCGCTTTACGGTTGCCGCGAGATCAACCTTAGTGCTGCTCAGACTGGACATGCCGGAAAAAGCTGGATATGCCGCCCTAAACTTTAAACGACCACTTGGGGAACTTGAGTCAAGGCATGAGCAGATTATCCGACTGGCAGCGCACCGGACTCATCGTGAGCATTCTGGCCGCTTTCATTTCGATCTGCGCCGCGATCTGGACCATCAACATCCAGAAGCAAAGCGCCGCCGAGTTGGCCCGCCTCAAGACTGTCGGCGGCCTCGACAAAAAGAGCGTCGAATTCGCCATGATCCTGCTCAAGAAACCGAGCACCAGCGTGGCCGAGCGCCGGTGGGCCGTCGATGTGCTGAGCATTGCCGAGAAGGTGCCGATGTCGGGCACGCGGCGCCAGCAGATCGCCCGCTCCGGCCGGCCGCTGGCCGAGATCGGCCAGTTCATTCCCGAAGCCAAGGAACTCAACGACAAGCTCGAGGCGATTCCCTTCTGGCTCGACCTCGCCGCGGATGTGATCGACGTGATCGATGTCCTGCCCTCGGTAGGGGACGCCGCCAGCGATGCGCTGGAGGGCGGCTTGCTGGAT
This sequence comes from Taklimakanibacter albus, assembly GCF_016595235.1. Lineage (GTDB taxonomy): Bacteria > Pseudomonadota > Alphaproteobacteria > Rhizobiales > Aestuariivirgaceae > Taklimakanibacter > Taklimakanibacter albus. Next base: position 1,060,538 of record NZ_JAENHL010000007.1, read on the forward strand.
TTGCAGAATCTGACCACGCCATGACAAGCGGGCAGCGAGAGGAACTCTCGCTGCCCGGCATTCCTTCAGCCCAACACAGCCTTCATCAAGAGACCGGCAATGGTGAGCGCCGCGATCACCGCCGCGATGAGACCGACCAGCGTCCAGAACAGGAATGACCGTCCTGCCCTGGCCGCCGCCTTCTGAGGAACCGACACGTGTCTATACGCGTCAGATGAGTGTGCGGCCGACGATCCGGCCAGTGCGCGCATTCAGCAGAATGCGATAGGTGTCACCCGACCGGTGGCCAAGATAGGTGTAGGTGCCGCCGTTGCATTCGATGACCCGGACGCGGTTGAAGCGTTCGGCGACGATGCCGCGGCCTTCACCGCAGCTGATGCGATAGCGCGGACCGACACTGTAGACTTCCCAATAGGGCTGCGGATACCAATAGCCTCCATAATAGAAGCGGAAGCTGGCGGTCTTGCTGCGGCGCCGGTCATGGCGGCTCGGATCGAAGCGCCATTTGCCTTCGCCGACGCGTGTCCGCGTCCGCACGTCCACATTGTCGTCATCCTGCTGGCCGCTCCCAACCCTCTTCTTGCGCGGCATGACCTGATCGTTCGTCTGATCCTCGACCTGGTTGCCTTCCGGCATCTTCCGTTTGCCTTGCATCTGATCGTTTTCTTCGGGCGCCTTCAGGCGCTTCCGCGGTACGGCCTGATCGGGAATAGCCTCCTTATTGCCGCCCATGGCGCCGCTGGGGCATTGGTCACCCACACATTCCTTGGTTGGAGGCTGGGCATCCTGCGCCATGGCGGAACCGGCCCCCAGAGTTCCCAGGATGAATGCGGTGGCCAGCGTCGTTGTCGTCAGAAAATTCTTCATGAAGGTCTCCTTTCGAGAGGGGAAAGCCCCCACCACCCGCTCCGTTCCTTCACATAATTTTACGTAAGATTTCGGTCGCCAGGGAAATTGGACCTTGCCCCTTGGTCCAACTCGATTCCCCCCAGGGCATGTCGCACACTTCCCGAAACCGGAATGTGGAGACAGGCCATGACGAGATTGCTTCTGACGGTCCTGATGCTGTGCGCTTTGGCCACCAATACCGAGGCCGCTTCATCCGACGACCTAGCCCGCCGCGCCGTCGAGCGGCGCGCCGTTGAGGCCGTCATCTGGGGCATGCCGGCGGTCAATACCGACCTGATGCTGCAGGAAATGCTCAGGAAAACCACGGCCAAAACGAATGAGATCGTCTATTGGTCGCGGCCGGTGAACTGGAAGAACCAGACGCTGACGCCCAATCCGGACGCCATCTATCTCATGTCCTTCTGGAACGTGAAGGACGGGCCGATCGTTATCGAAATCCCACCGGCGGAAGGCGGGTCGATCGCCGGCAATATCGTCACTGTCTGGCAGATGCCGCTCGAGGATGCCGGCCCCGAAGGCGCCGACAAGGGCAAGGGCGGCAAATATCTGATCCTGCCGCCCGGCCATCAAGGCACGCCGCCGGATGGCTATATCGTCCTTCAATCGGACACGTTCAGCGGCTTCGCGCTCTTACGCTCCAATCTCCCCAGCCATGGCGACGCCGATATCGCCAAATCGGTCGCCTATGGCCAGCGCGTCAGGATCTATCCGCTGGCGCAGGCGGCGAACCCGCCCGCGACGAACTTTTCCGATGCCTATGACACCCTGTTCGACTCCACCATCCGCTATGATGCGAGCTTCTTCGACAATCTCTACCGTATCGTGCAGACCGAGCCCTGGCTCGACCGCGATCGCGCCATGATCGATCAGTTGCGGACCCTCGGGATCGAGAAGGGCAAGCCCTTCAAGCCCGACGCCAAGACCAAGGGCCTGCTCGACAAGGCGGCGCGCGAAGCGCACGCCTTTCTCGCACAGCGCTATGAAGACGGCTTTCCCGTCATCAATGAGGGAATCCGATGGTTTCCCGCCGCCATGCCGGAAATAGTCAAGGGCGCGCAAGGCGGATACTCGGATCCCGACGCCTATCCGGTTGATGCGCGCGGCGTCACCTATACGCTCGGCTTCACTGGCATCAAACGCTTGGGTACCGCGCAATTCTACCTGCTGACCAACAAGGACAAGGACGGCCGCGTCTTCGACGGCAAGGCTTCCTATCGCCTGCACGTGCCGGCAAAGGCGCCGGTCAAGCAATATTGGTCGGTGACGGTCTATGATCGCGAGACTCACGCGCTGGTGCGGAACATGACGAAAGCCAGCGTCGCCTCGATCAGCCCCGGAGTCGCCAAGAATGCCGATGGATCCGTCGACGTTTTCTTCGGCCCCAAGCCACCGAAAGGCAAGGACGCGAATTGGGTACCGACCGATCCCAAGCGCAAGTTCGAACTGATGTTCAGGCTCTACGGGCCGGAGAAGCCGCTTTTCGACAAGAGCTGGAAACTGCCCGACGCCGAGAGGGTTCGCTGAACGCTACTTCTTCCTGCCACCGCCCTTTTTCGCCGGCGGCGTCGGCTTGCTCGCCGATTTGTCGCCCTTCACGCTCTTCTTCAGAGCTTCCATGAGGTCGACGACATTGGCGCCCTTGGGCCGCTCCTCATCCGACTTGACGACGAGCTTCTTGCCCTTGGCTTTCTGCTGCACCAGCTCCTGGAGGCGTACCTCATAGGTGTTGCGGAACTGCTTCGGGTCGAACTGATGGGTGTTCTCGGCGATGAGCTTGGTGGCGAGGTCGACCAGCTCCGGATTGACCGCGACATCCGGAATCTCGCCGAAATATTTGTCGGCCGCGCGAACCTCATTGGCATAGCGCAGGATATACATGGCGAGCCCTTGATCCAGCGCGCCGACAGCGACGAGATATTCGCGCCCCGACATGGTGATCTGGCCGAGGCCGAGCTTGCGCTTATGGGCAAGCGCCGCCTGGATGACGCGATAGCCTTCGACCTGGAACTCGTCCTCCGGGATCAGATAATAGGGCGCCTCGAAAAAGCGCGGGTCGATATCGGTAGCCGAGACGAATTCCTGCAGCTCCAGCGTCTTCTTGCTTTCGAGCCTGACCGCGGCGATCTCGTCGGGCTCGAGCACCACATAAGTGCCCTCGCTCACTTCATAACCCTTGACGATATCGGCTTCCTCGACCGGTTCGCCGGCGACCGTCTTCACATAATTGACGCGCTTGCCGGACGGCTTGTGGATCTGATTGAGGCCGGAATTCGACGGCTCGACGGCGCTATAGATCTGGACCGCGATCTGGACGAGAGACAGCTTGATGAAACCCTTCCAGTAGGGCCGACCAACGGGTGCCATGGACCAAACTCACTGAAGACAAACTGACCAAAAGGGAAGTTTATCACGAAAGGGTTAAAAGCGTCCTTAGAAATAATCGCCGTGCTTTGCTATAGGCTGACGATCATGACGAAAGAACGACTGGCCAGTTGCGCCTGCGGCGAGCTCCGGGTCTTCTGCTCGGGCGAACCGTCGAAGGTGTCTTTGTGCCACTGTCTCGCCTGCCAGAAGCGCACCGGCAGCACCTTTGGGGTCGCTGCCTTCTTCGAGCGCAAACGGGTGCGGATCGACGGCGCGACAAGGGCCTTTGCCCGTGAAGCGGATTCAGGCTTCCCCGTCATCTTCCATTTCTGTCCCGATTGCGGTTCGACGGTTTTCTGGGAGCCGCAGCGCAAGCCGGACTACATAGCCGTCGGGGTCGGCTCATTCGCCGACCCGGACTTCCCCGCCCCCGATCAAGCGGTCTATCAGGAGCACCGGCATGGCTGGGTCGCGGCCGTGCTCAAGCCGTCAGATGCTCGATCAGGATCTTGAGACCGATGCCGAAGAGCGCGATCCCGGCCGCGATCTCGGCAAACTGACCGAGCCTGGCGCCGACCAGCCGTCCGAGCAGGGTACCGCCGGCGGAGAAGATGAAGGTCGCCAGACCGACGGCAATGGCGACGACGATGATGTTCACATTGAGCATCGCCAGCGACACGCCGACAGCCATGGCATCGAGACTGGTGCCGACCGCCGTCGCCATCAGTGCGGCGAGCGAGCCATTGGACGTCTTCTCCTCCCTCTTGTGAAGGGCCGCATAAATCATATGCGCACCAACGCAGCCAAGCAGGAAGAAGGCGATCCAGTGATCGATAGCCTGGACAAAACCGCTCGCGGCGACGCCGATGCCCCAGCCGATCAGCGGCGTGATGGCTTCGATGGCGCCGAACACCGCGCCGGTGCGCAACGCGTGCGTGAATTTGATGCGTTCGCCATGGCCGGCGCCACGGCCGATCGAGGCGGCAAACGCATCCATGGACATGCTGATGGCCAGCACGGAAATCGAGATCGGAGACATGACAGGGCTCAACATACGGACAGATTGACCGGGCAAAGGCGAGCTGTCCGCACGCCGGGCTTTGCCACGGTCTTGCCGAGTCGAAACCGACCGATCGCACCACGCGTTTGAAACGCGAGCCTGTTGATGCGATCCCGCCGGGTCAGCGGTGGCTACTCCCCGATGACGGCCTAGCTACTGAGTCCGCGGACGCGTTTCAAGCCTTGATCGCCTAGATCACGATGAATTTGGATCGAATCGATCCAAATTCATCAACGTGATCGATTCTCGTAGTCAGCGCGGGATTCTCGCGAAAAACCGGCATCCACTTTTTCGCATCCCGCGCTAGTTCACAGACTTATTCCCTCACGATCAACCTAAGCTTCTTAGCTTCAGCTATACGCAATGCATTGGGCAATTCTTTCACGCATCCGCGATGATTTTGAGCGCGCTCAATCACTCGGCCGCGAGCGCCGCCGGCATCTTCGCCTTGCCGCTTCGGAACGCATCGAGCAATTCGCTTTCGCGTCCCTTCGCCAGCTTGAGATGACGTTCCTTGACATGGCCATAGCCGCGGATCTGTTCCGGGATGCTCGCGATCTCGGTGGCGAGCGCCACATTGTCGGCGGAGAGCGTTTTCAGAAGCTCGTCGACCATCGCACGGTAGTCACCGATGAGCGCACGCTCGGTGCGCCGCTCATGGCTGCGCCCGAACGGATCGAAGGCGGTGCCGCGCAGGAACTTGGCCGAAGCGAGAAGCCGGAAGACCGGCATCATCCACGGGCCGAAGGTCATCTTGCGCGGGACGCCAGTCACCGGATCCACCTTGGCGAGAACAGGCGGCGCCAGATAGAAGGTGAGCCTGCCGCCCTTGAAACGCTTGCCGAGCTCCTTGGCGAAGGACCCGTCGGTATAGAGCCGCGCCACCTCATACTCGTCCTTATAGGCCATGAGCTTGAAGAGATACCGCGCCACCGCGCGCGACAGCGCCTCGGACTTCGGCGCCGCTTCGCTTTCGCGCCCACTGACCTTGGCGACGAAATCGCGATAGGTTTGCGCATAATCCTCGTTCTGATAGCTGGCGAGAAATACCGAGCGCCGCGCGACCATCTCGTCCAGCGTCTCGTCGGCCGCAGCCGGCTTTTTCGGCTCGACGATCTTCTCGACCGCGGCAAGATCATGCGCGGCGCGCCGTCCCCACAGGAAGGCGTCGAGATTCATCTTCACCGCCTGGCCGTTGAGATGGATCGCCTGCTCGATCGAGGAGGCCTGGACCGGCACGAGCCCCTTCTGATAGGCGAAGCCCAAGGTGAACAGGTTGCTCGCGATCGAATCGCCCAGAAGCTGCGTGGCGATCCGCGTCGCATCGATCGCGTGCGCCTCGCCTTTCATCACCCGCGTCTCGATCTTGAGGCGCATTTCTTCCGCCGGGATCTTGAGATCGGGCTTCTGGGTGAAGGAGGCCGGCATGATCTCAGCGGTGTTGAGCACCGCATGGGTGCGCTCGGGCGAAGCTCCGGCCAGGACTTTCTCCGCCGCCGACGTCACCAGATCGCAGCCGAGAATGAGATCGCCCGCACCCGAGGCGATACGGATGGCGGAGATGTCTTCCGGCCTGGCGGCGATCTTGAGGTGGCTCACCACCGCGCCGTTCTTCTGCGACAGGCCCACCATGTCGATGATGCCGCAGCCCTTGCCCTCGATATGCGCCGCCATGCCGAGGACATGGCCGATGGTGATGACGCCGGTGCCGCCGATGCCTGTGACGAGGATCGACCAGGGCCGGTCGAGCTTCGGCAATTGCGGCTCAGGCACCACTTCGAACAAGCTTGCCCCGCCCGGCAGGCTCTTGGTATCGAGGCCGCGCACCAGCTCGGCGCCCTCCACGGTCACGAAGCTCGGGCAGAAACCTTTGACGCAGGAATAATCCTTGTTGCAGGCCGACTGGTCGATCTGCCGCTTGCGCCCGAAGGGTGTCTCGACCGGCGCAACGGCGACGCAGTTCGACTGCACGCCGCAATCGCCGCAGCCTTCGCAGACGAGCTCGTTGATGAAGACGCGCTTATTGGGATCGGGGAAGGTGCCGCGCTTGCGGCGGCGGCGCTTCTCGGCGGCGCAGGTCTGGTCATAGATGATGACCGACGTACCTTTGACGCCCATGAACTCCTTCTGCACCGCATTGAGATCGTCGCGGTGATGGAAGGTCACGCCGGAGGGGAAGGCTGAGGGATATTGCTTGCCTTCCTCATCGGAGACGACGGCAATGCGCTCGACGCCTTCGGCGCGCATCTGATTGGCGATCATCGGCACGTTGAGCTTGCCGTCATGCGCCTGGCCGCCGGTCATGGCGACCGCGTCGTTGTAGAGGATCTTATAGGTGATGTTCACATCCGCGGCGAGCGCGGCGCGGATGGCGAGGAGGCCCGAATGATTATAGGTTCCGTCGCCGAGATTCTGGAAAATATGCTGGCGCTTGGAGAACGGCGCCTCGCCGACCCAGTTGGCGCCTTCGCCGCCCATCTGCGTCGAGCCCTGCGTCTTGCGGGCGGGCATCGCCTGTACCATCCAGTGGCAGCCGATGCCGGCATAGCCACGCGCGCCCTCCGGCAGCACGGTCGAGGAATTATGCGGGCAGCCGGCGCAGAAATACGGCGTGCGGGCGAGAAGATCGGGCACATTGCTGATCCGGCCTTGTGCCGCTTTGATGACGTCCAGCTTTTCAGCCACTTGCGGCCAATGCTTGTGGCCGAGGATGCGTTCGCCGATGGCGACGGCGATCTGGTTGGGCTCGAGCGTGCCATAGACGGGGAACAGCGACTCGCCCTGCTCGTCCTTCTTGCCGACGATGATCGCGTGCTTGCGGTCGTTGAACAGCAATTCGCGCACATGCGTTTCGAGCAGGTCGCGCTTCTCCTCGACGCAGATGATGAGATCGAGGCCGCTCGCGAATTCATGCATGATGGCGGAATCGAGCGGCCAGATGAGGCCGATCTTCAGAAGCCTGAGGCCGATCTTGGCCGCCATGACCTCGTCGATGCCAAGCTCCTCCAGCGCCTGGCGCGTGTCGAGATAACTCTTGCCGACACTGGCGATGCCGATCTTGGGGTGCGGTCCGCCACGGAAGACGATCTGGTTGAGATTGTTCTCGCGCGCGAAGGCGATGGCCGCCTGGCGCTTGAAATTATGGAGGCGCTTTTCCTGGTCGTGCCGGTCGTCATTGGGACGGATATTGAGCCCGCCCGGCGGCATCTTGAAATCCTTCGGCACTTTCGGACGGATGCGGTGCGGCCCCGCCTCGATGACGCCGGTCGATTCCACCGTGTCATGCAGGCATTTGACGCCCACCCAGGTGCCGGCGAAGCGTGACAGCGCCCAGCCATAGATCGAATAGTCGTAAAGCTCCTGCAACCCGGCCGGATTGAGGATCGGGATCATCGCGTCGAGCAGCGCGATCTCGCTCTGATGCGGCACGGTGGAGGATTCCGCCCCATGATCGTCGCCCGCCATGACCAGCACGCCGCCATGTTTGGAGGTGCCGGCGGCATTGGCGTGGCGCAGCACGTCGCCGCTGCGGTCGACGCCCGGTCCCTTGCCGTACCAGATGCTGAACACGCCATCATAGGCGCCCTCGCCCCACATTTCGGCCTGCTGGCTGCCCCAGACGGCGGTGGCGGCAAGGTCCTCATTGAGGCCGGGATGGAACTTGATGGCTTCCGGCGCGAGCAGTTTCTCGGCCCGCTCGAAGGCCTGGTCGACACCGCCGACCGGGGAGCCGCGATAGCCGGTAACATACCCGGCGGTGTTGAGCCCGGCCTCACGGTCGAGCACCTTCTGGGCGAGCGTCGCCCGCACCATGACCTGGGGGCCCGAAATGAAGACCCGGTCCTTGGTCAGATCATATTTGTCGTCGAGAGACGCGGCTGCCTGAGTCATGGTCGGACTCTATCATTCGGTGGCTCACGGACAATAAGGTAGGTATCGCAAGGAGAAAAAGAAATAGCGCCCTGGAAGCACTGCAACATAGGGCAATGGCCTGTCGTTCGGAGCACCGCGCACGACACGGACTTGCGCCGAACTTGACTCGTCCGTCATTCCGGCGCCTAATCTCATGCATGGGGCGAAGCGATCACCCCACAAGGCGACATGCCGAAGCATCGCGTCCAGGAACCTTAATCTCCTCCGGAGGACGCTTATGCCATCTCCCAACACGATCACCGTGGACAAACTCGCCCGTCTCGTGGGCCTGCCCAAATGCCCGCATCTCATCGATGTCCGCACCGATGAGGATTTCGCCGCCGACCCACGCCTGATCCCCGGCTCGGTCTGGCGCCCGCATCCTCTGGCCGAAAGCTGGGGGTCGGAGCTTTCCGGCAATTCGGCCATCGTCATCTGCCAGAAGGGGCTGAAGCTCAGCCACGGCACCGCCGCCTGGCTCCGCCATCTCGGCAAGGAGGCCAATGTTCTCGAAGGCGGCTTCGAGGCCTGGGAGGCGGCCCGCCTGCCCCTGGTGCCGGACGCCAAGCTGCCGCGCCGCGACGACAAGGGCCGCACCGTCTGGGTGACAAGGGCGCGGCCCAAGATCGACCGCATCGCCTGCCCCTGGCTGATCCGCCGCTTCGTCGACCCCGAAGCCGTCTTCCTCTTCGTGGCGCCGAGCGAGGTCATTTTGGTCGGGGAGCGCTTCAAGGCGACACCCTTCGACATCGAGAATGTCTTCTGGAGTCATCGAAGTGACACATGCACCTTCGATACGATGATCGAGGAACTCGGATTGACGACCGAGCCGTTGAAGCGGCTTGCCTTGATCGTGCGCGGCGCCGACACCGCCAGGCTCGATCTGGCGCCCGAGGCGCCGGGCCTGCTCGCGGCCTCACTCGGGCTCTCCCGCATGTATGCCGACGACCTCGAGCAGCTCGATGCCGGACTGCTGCTCTATGATGCTTTCTATCGCTGGTGCCGGGACGCGACCGAGGAGACCCATAATTGGCCGACCAACAAGCCGAAGCCGTGAGACCCGCGAAAGCCGCATCATTCATGGATCGCAGAACCCCGAGCTTCGGCGAGGCGCTGGCCGTGTGGGCCAAGATCGGCATCCTCTCTTTCGGCGGACCCGCCGGCCAGATCGCCTTGATGCATCGCGTGCTCGTCGACGAGAAGAAGTGGATGGACGAGAAGCGTTATCTGGCGGCGCTCAATTTCTGCATGCTGCTGCCCGGCCCTGAGGCGATGCAACTCGCCACCTATGCCGGCTGGTCGCTGCATGGCTGGCGCGGCGGTCTCGCCGCCGGCACGCTCTTTGTGCTGCCCGGCGCGCTCGTCGTGCTCATCCTGTCGATGATCTATGCCGCCTTCGGCCAGGTGCCGGTAGTGGCAGCCTTGTTTTTCGGCATCAAGGCGGCGGTGCTGGCAATCGTCATCGAAGCGCTGCTGCGGGTGGCGAAGCGGGCTCTCAAACATGCGAGCGACTGGTGGATTGCCGGTCTGGCTTTCCTGGCGCTTTATGTCTTCGCCATACCCTTCCCGCTGATCATCCTGGCCGCGGCGCTTTTCGGCTTCTTCCGCGTGAGCACGGCGGCGCCTGAAACGGCGGTGACGACGACACCAGTTCCCTGGCGCCAGACGGCATCCACCCTGGCGCTCTGGCTTGCTCTATGGCTCGTGCCGCTGGGCCTCATCATCCTGTGCTTCGGCCGCGATCACGTCTTCGCGCAGACCGCTCTGTTCTTCTCCAAGCTGGCGGTCGTCACCTTTGGCGGCGCCTATGCAGTGTTGAGCTACATGGCGCAGCAGGCGGTCGAAAATTTCGGCTGGCTCACGGCGCCGCAGATGATCGACGGGCTGGGCCTTGCCGAGACGACGCCCGGCCCCTTGATCCTCGTCACCGAATTCGTCGGCTACATGGCGGGCTACCGCAATGCCGGCGGCATGTGGGGCGGCATCGCCGCGGCGCTCATCACTCTCTGGATGACTTTCACACCCTGCTTCCTGTGGATCATGGCGGGAGCGCCCTATATCGAGCGCCTCCACAACATGCCGCGTCTGTCGGGCGCGCTCGCCGCCGTCACCGCCGCGGTCGTCGGCGTCATCCTCAATCTGACCGTGTGGTTCGCGCTGCATGTGCTCTTCGCCACGCTGACGCGGACGCGATTCGGTCTCGTGCCCGAGTTTTCAAGTCTCGATCCCGCAGCACTGAGCCTATCCGTGATTGCGGCGATCGCACTTTTCGCCTTCCATCGAGGCATCATCCGCACCTTGCTTCTCACCGCGATCCTCGGCCTTGCGTGGAAAAGCTTGTTCTGAGGTGTCTTTTTTTGAATCTACCTCATTAATTTCTTGCGATCGCCACTTACCTTGCATCAAATATGCAACGGGCGGCGTGTGATTGGGGGGATTCTCATCATTTCGCTGAAATGAAAACGAGCGGCATCGACGCGCCTCGCGCGGAGATTGCAGCTTGAGCGAAGGGATGAGAGATGCGTACTTTGTCGAAGCGCTTCCGGCGCGATCTCGTGGCCACCACGGCATTGACGATCGCAACCGCACTATGGAGCGCCGACACCGCGCACGCCGCGGTCTATTTCGCCTCGACGGCCGATGAGCTCGCCGACGCGATCACCAGCGCCAATGCCAATCCCGGCAACGATGTGATCACGCTCACCGGCAACATCAATCTCAACACCCTCACTCCAGCCTCGGACGGACTGAAGTTCCTGCCGGCCATCGGCAACACGGACGGCAGCAGCGGTGGCCTTGCCATCGATCTCGGCGGCAATACGATTTCCGGCAACGACACGACGCGCGTCTTCTTCGCCAATAAGGGCGATCTCACGATATCGAACGGCACCATCGCCGACGGCTTGGCGCAGGGCGGCAATGGCGGCTACGGCGATGACGGCGCGGGCGGCGGCGGCATGGGTGCGGGTGGTGCGCTTTACGTGCGCTCGGGCGCCAATGTCACGGTTGACGGCGTCAGCTTCACGGACAACCAGGCCAAAGGCGGTAATAGCGGCACCTCTGGTCCGGCTGACAAGATATCCGGCGGCGGCGGCGGCGGCCTTGGTGGCAATGGCGGCGCGGCAAATGACAGCGGCGGCAGCGGCGGCGGCGGCGGCGCATTCGCCAATGGCAATAATGGCATTCTTGGCGACGGTATCAATCCGAGCAGTTTTGTCGGCGGTGCCGGTGGCGGCCCCAATGGCGGAGCCGGCACTGCCAACAACAATGCCGGCAGCGGCGGTGATCTTTCCGGCGGCGGCGCCAGCGGTGGCTCCACCTCCACCGCAAACGGATTCAACGGCGGCGCCGGTGGTTACGGCGGCGGCGGCGGCGGCACATCGAGCAAGAACGCTGCGGGCGGCGCCGGCGGCTATGGCGGCGGCGGCGGCGGCGCCGGCAACTTCAACACGCCCGGTGGTGCCGGTGGCTTCGGCGGCGGCGGCGGCGGTGGTTATCAGGGATCCGGCGCGGGCGGCTTCGGCGGCGGCAATGGCGGCACCAGCGACAATGCCGGCGGCGGCGGCGGCGCGGGCTTCGGTGGTGCGATCTTCGTGCAGGACGGCGGCTCGCTGAGCATCGCCGGCTCCGGCACGATATCGGGCGGGAGCGTGACAGGCGGCACGGGCGGCCACAGTGCCGGCAACGGCATGGCGCGCGGCACCGGTATCTTCCTGCAGAATGCCGGCCTGACCTTCGCACCCGGCGACGGCCAGACCCAGACCGTCAGCGACGTCATCGCCGATGACACCGGCAATGGCGGCAGCGCCGGCAAGCTTACCAAAGATGGCGCCGGCACGCTGATCCTCAGCGCCGCCAATACCTATTCCGGCGGCACGACAATCAAGGACGGCGTGCTGCAGGTCGCCGCCGATAATAATCTCGGCGCCGCGACAGGCGGCATCATCATCCAGGACGGCACCTTGCGCGCCACGACGGGCTTCACCAGCGCCCGTTCAGTCGAACTGACCGGCGCTGCCGGCATTGAAGCGCAAGCCGGCGAGCTCGAGCTCACCGGTATTGTCAGCGGCGCGGGATCGCTTACCAAGACTGGCGCCGGCACGCTGATCCTCACGGGCGTGAATACCTATGAAGATGGCACGACGATCAGCGAAGGCGTTCTCGAGATCGCCAGCGACGGCAATCTCGGCGCCGTGACCGGCGGCCTCGCCATCGGCGACGCCACGTTGCGCACGGCCGCCGGCTTCACCAGCAACCGCGCCGTCGAGCTGACGGGCGAAGCCGAGATCGAAACCGAAACCGGCGATCTCGAGCTCACCGGCGTCGTCAGCGGCGCAGGTTCGCTGACCAAGAGCGGCATCGGCACGCTGACGCTCACCGGCACCAACACATACGAAGGCGGCACGACGATCGCCGAAGGTGTCCTTGAGATCGGCGCCGACGGCAATCTTGGCGACACGACTGGCGGCCTCGCCATCGGCGACGCCACGTTGCGCACGACCGCCGGCTTCACCAGCAACCGCGCCGTCGACTTGACGGGCGAGGCCGAGATCGAAACCGAGACCGGTGAATTCGAGATTGCCGGCGCCATTACCGGCGAAGGCTCGCTGACCAAGACAGGCACCGGCACGCTCAAGCTGTCCGGCGCCAATGACTATGCCGGTGGCACTACAGTCTCGGAAGGCACGCTGATCGGTGACACGGCGAGCCTGAAAGGCGCCATCCTCAACGAAGCCGATCTCGTCTTCGACCAGGCCGATACCGGCACCTATGCGGGTGCGCTCACCGGCACCGGCCTCATCACCAAGCAGGGCGCGGGCACGCTGATCTGGAGCGGCAGCAATGCCGCTTATGACGGCGACACCAAGGTCACCGCCGGCACGCTCCGCGTGAACAGCGAGCTCGGCGGCACGATGAAGGTCGAGGGTGGCCGGCTCGAAGGCTCGGGCACGCTCGGCAAGACGACCATTGCCGTAAGCGGCACCCATGCGGTGGGCGACGGGCTCGGCAACCAGACCGTCAAGGGCGATTATCTCAATCACGGCACGCTCGAGATCGCGGCGACGCCGACCAGTTCTGACAAGCTCATCGTCGAAGGTTCGGTCGACATCAATGGCGCCACGCTCAAGCTCGACCTGTCACCGGTGACGCTTAACAGCTGGAGCTTGTTCAACGGTCCCTTCGTCATCATCCAGAATGACGGCAGCGACGCGGTCGCAGGCGAGTTCGCAACGATCACCCAGAACCTGATCTTCCTCGATCCGACGCTGAGCTATACGGGCGGCAGCGGCAATGACGTGACGCTCGAGCTGTCGCGCAACCAGACCGGCTTCGCCGATATTGGCGGGAGTCCCAACCAGGCCGCGGCAGGCAATGCCATCGAAACGCTGACCAATGCCAGCGCCGTCTGGCGGGCGCTGGCTCTTTCGGCCGGCGAAGATGAGGCGCGCGCTCTACTCGACGCGCTGTCGGGAGAAGTCCATGCCTCCCTCGCCGGCATGTTCACGCAGGACAGCCGCTTCTGGCGCAATGCCGCCAATGACCGTCTGCGCTCCGCCTTCGGCAGCGTCGCCGCCACCGGCCAGCAGGTCATGGGTTTCAGCGCCACCGGCCTTGGCAATGCGCCGGCCGACACCCAGGGCCTCGCTCTGTGGACGCGCGGCTTCGGCGCCTGGAGCGAGACCAAGAGCGACGGCAATGCCTCGGAATTCACCCGCAATGCCGGCGGCTTCCTCGCCGGCGCCGACATGGCCGTTGCCGACACCGTCCGCCTCGGCGCGCTCGCCGGCTATGCCCAGTCGAGCTTCGATGACGACCGCAATTCATCGGGCGACGCCGACAGCTATCAGATCGGCCTCTATGGCGGCACGCAGGCGGGAGCCTTTGGCCTCCGCGCTGGCCTTGCCTATGCCTGGCACGATATCGACACCGAGCGCCATGCCATGGGCGACAAGCTGACCGCCGACTATGATGCGGGCACAGTGCAGGTCTTCGGCGAGGCGGGTTATGCCTTCGATCTCGACAGCATTCGCCTCGAGCCCTTCGCCAATGCCGCTTATATCTCGACCCATACGGGTGGCTTCGAGGAGCATGGCGGCCCGGCGGCGCTCAAGAGCGACGCCGAGACCAACGACAACACGTTCACCACGCTGGGCCTGCGCGCCGCGCTGGGCTTCGAGCTGGGTTCCATGCCGGCATCGTTCCGTGCCATGGCCGGTTGGCGGCATGCCTTCGGCGACGTGCAGCCGGAAACGACGCTCGCCTTCGAGGGCTCGGAGGATTTCGTGATCACCGGCGCCCCGATCGCGCGCGATGCGGCGGTGCTGGAAGCGGGCTTCGATCTCTCGATCGCCGCCGACGCCACGCTCGGCTTCGCTTACAGCGGCGAGATCGCCAAGGATGCCGAGGATCACGGCCTCAATGCCACGCTGGCGGTGAGCTTCTAGCGCGGAAGTTTGCGCCGCGCGGTAGACCGGTTATAGAAGAGCCATGGCCAGACCGGCCATGGAGACGCAGCTTCTATGCCCAAGCACCAGCACAAATCGCATCCCGACATCGTCAAGCGCCTGCGCCGGGTCGAGGGCCAGATCCGCAGCATCGCAGCGATGATCGAGGACGGACGCGGCTGCCTCGACGTTGCCCAGCAGCTCGCCGCCGCCACCAGCGCGCTCACCGGCGCCAAGGACCATTTCATCCGCGACCATATCGACCACTGCCTGGTCACCGCCGCCGGCAGCACCGGCCGCACCCAGCTCAACGAACTCAAGGCGATCACGAAGTTTTTGTGAGCGGAGACTCCTCCCTCCACCGCGCGAAGCGCGGGGAGGGAGAGGCACGGTCGCTTGCCATCATACTATACTGGGGGATAGTATACTCCCTCCATGCTCGAAATCCTCAAGCACCGTACCTATCGCCATCTCTTTCTGGCCCAGCTGATCGCCCTTATCGGCACCGGGCTGGCGACCGTGGCGCTGGGGCTGCTCGCTTATGAGTTGGCGGGCGCCGATGCGGGCTCGGTATTGGGCACCGCGCTCGCCATCAAGATGATCGCTTTCGTCGCGATAGCGCCGGTCGCCGCCGCTTTCGCCGAAAGGGTGCCGCGCCGGGCCATGCTGATTTCACTCGACCTGGTGCGCGCCGGCGTTGCCGTCCTCCTGCCTTTCGTCACCCAGGTCTGGCAGGTCTATGTGCTGATCTTCGTCCTGCAGGCGGCATCGGCCGGCTTCACCCCGGCCTTCCAGGCGACCATTCCGGACGTCCTGCCGGACGAGAAGCAATATACGCGCGCTCTGTCACTGTCGCGCCTCGCCTATGATCTCGAAAGCGCGCTCAGCCCCATGCTGGCGGCCGCCCTCCTCACCCTGATCAGCTTTCACAGCCTGTTCGCCGGTACGGTCTTCGGCTTCCTCGCTTCCGCCGCCCTCGTTCTGACCGTCACGCTGCCGAGCCCCAAACCCAACACGGCGCGCGGAATCTATGAGCGCACCACGCGCGGCTTGCGCATCTATCTGGCGACGCCGCGCCTGCGCGGGCTGCTCGCCCTCAATCTCGCCATCGCCGCCGCGAGCGCCATGGTGATCGTCAATACCGTCGTGCTGGTGCAGGCAGACTTCGGCCTGGGGCAGCGCGAGACGGCCCTCGCGCTCACCGCCTATGGCGCGGGCTCGATGACGGCGGCCCTCGGCCTGCCGCGCCTTCTCGACAAATTTTCCGACCGCCAGGCGATGCTGGCCGGAACCACCACCCTGGTGGCAGGCCTGCTGCTCGGCGCGGCCGTCGCCAGCTATGGCGTCCTTCTCATCTTGTGGTTCGCGCTCGGCCTCGGCTATTCCCTGGCCATGACGCCGGCGGGCCGTCTCTTGCGCCGGTCGTCGCAACCCGAGGACCGCCCCGCGTTGTTCGCCGCTCAATTCGCTCTGTCGCATGCCTGCTGGCTCATCACCTATCCGCTGTCCGGCTGGCTCGGCGCGGAAATGGGCCTTGCCCCCACCTTCATCGCGCTGGGCGTGATCGGCGCTGTCGCGGTGATCATCGCCAGCCGGGTATGGCCGGCCGATGATCCCGACGAGATCGAGCATGTCCATGCGACGCTGGCACCTGACCACCCGCATCTGGCCGGTGGGAACAAGCGCCACCGCCATGCCTTCGTGATCGACAGCCATCACCCGGAATGGCCGAACGCCCCGGCGCTGCGCTGAGCGATGGCCGATCTCGCCGTCTATGCCGGCCTGTTCCTTACCGCTTTCGTGGCGGCGACGATCCTGCCGATGCAATCGGAGGCGGCGCTTGTCGGGCTTCTCCTCCTCGACGCGCAGCCGGCCTGGCTGCTCGTCACCGTCGCCAGTATCGGCAATGTGCTGGGCTCCGTCGTCAACTGGCTGCTCGGCCGCTTCATCGAGCGTTATCGCGATCGCCGCTGGTTCCCGGTGAGGCCGGCGGCGCTCGATCGCGCCGGCGCCTGGTATCGCCGTTATGGCAAATGGTCTCTGCTCCTCAGCTGGCTGCCCATTATCGGCGATCCGCTGACCGTTGCCGCGGGTGTTCTGCGCGAGCCCTTCCCGGTCTTTCTGTTCCTCGTCGCGCTCGCCAAGATCGGCCGTTACCTCGTGCTGACGATCGCCACACTGGGCCTCGCCGGATAAGTTAGATTACTAACATAATTTCCGCGAGCCGATTGACACGATGTTAGAAGAATAACATAGTGGCTGCGCCTAAGGGGCATGAAGCCCCAAACAATAAACATCGAGGAACGCCATGTTCATCCCGAAAAGCCTGTTCACCGGCGCGATCCTGCTCGGCCTCGCCGGCGCCCTCTCTTTCAGCGCTTCCGCCGAAGCGATCCGCATCGTCTCGCCCTATCCGACCACCACGCTCGACCCGATGCGCTCGGCCGGCGCCGGCAATATCGAGACCTACGGGCTTCTCTATTCGCGCCTCCTTCGCCGCAACACCGAGACGGGCGCGCTCGAAGCGGGCCTCGCCGAGAGCTGGGAGGCCTCAGCCGACGGTCTCACCTACACGTTCAAGCTACGCGATGCGAAATTCTCCGACGGGTCGGCCATCACCGCCGATGACGTCGCTTTCAGCCTCGAGCGCGTGCGCACCGACAAGCGCTCGGCCTATCCGGGTCCGCTCGGCGCCGTCGACAGCGTCGCCGCCTCGGATGCCAAGACCGTCGTGGTGAAGCTCAAATCGCCCTTCGCGCCCTTCCTCGGCAATGTCGAGATCTGGAACATGGGCATCGTATCGAAGAAGGATGTCGAAGCGCGCGGCGAAGAGAAGGCCTTCACCGAGAAGCCGCTGACCTCGGGGCCCTATGTGGTCAAGGAATGGCGCGCCAATGAGGCCCTCACCCTCGACCCCAATCCGAATTACTGGCGCACCGGATATCCCAAGAGCCCCGACAGCGTGGTGCTGCAGGAAGTCGCCGCCGCCGATGCGCGTATCTCAATGCTGAAGGCGGGCGAGACCGACGCGGTGCGCTCGGTGCCGTGGTCGCAGGTCGCGACCATGAAGGCGGAAGAGAATATCGATATGCGCCTCGAGCCCTCGACGACCATCTGGATCACGCTCCTCAATCATCGCCGCGAGCCCTTCTCCAACGCCAAGGCGCGCCTCGCTGCAGCACAAGCGATCGACAACAAGATGCTGACCCAGGCGGTGACGCAGGGCTTCGCCACCGCCGCCAATACGACGCTGCCGGGCGCGGTCGACTTCCACGACAAGTCTTATCCCGGCATCGCCTATGATCCCGTCAAGGCCAAGGCGCTGCTCGAGGAATCAGGCATGGTCGGCAAGGAAGTGAAGATCCTGGTGGCCGCCGACCCGGCGCAGCAGCAGATGGCGCTGCTGCTCCAGGCGCAGTGGCAGGCGATCGGCCTCAAGCCCAAGATCGAGACCGTCGATGGCGGCGCCTGGTGGGAAGCGATCCCCAAGGGCGAGTATGACGCGACCCCCAATTGGTGGTTCAACGAGACGCCCGATCCCGATCTCGCGGTGCGCTGGGCAGTCTGCGGCTCCTGCGGCTCGCATTCCTATTACACTTATTACGAAAACAAGAAGGTGGACGAGCTGGTCGACGCCGGCACGCGCGAGATGGACCCCGGCAAGCGCGCCGAGATCTACAAGGAAATCCAGGCGATCTCGACCGGAGAAGTGGCGCAGATCCCGCTCTTCTACGCGCCCAACACGGTGGCCTACAGCAAGAAGCTGAAGGGCCTCAAGCTGACGCCGTCGCTGCAATGGACACTGGAAGAAACGACGATCGAGAAGTGATGCGCGTTTACTGACAAAACATTCCCCTTCTCCCGCGCGGCACGCGTGGGAGAAGGTGGCCGAAGGCCGGATGAGGGCTCTTTCTCGAAACAAACGAGACTTTCGACGGCTCTCATCTCGACGAACGAAGAGCCCTCACCCGCCCTTCGGGCACCCTCTCCCATCCTGCGGACGGGAGAGGGGGAATATTCGGATAAATGATCGACAGCCCAAATGGATCTCCCTTGTCGCATCTCCGTTCCATTCTGAACCGCCTGCTGCAGCTGATCCCGGTGCTCATCGGCATCAGCGTCATCTCGTTTCTGCTCTTGCGGCTGGCGCCGGGCGATCCGGTGCGGCTTCTCGTCGGCGACCGGGCGAGCCCGGAGACGATCGCGGCGGTGCGCCAGCAATATGGTCTCGATCTGCCGTTGCCGCTGCAATTCCTGCGCTATGTATCCAATGTGCTGCAGGGCGATCTCGGCCTCTCCTTGCGCTTCCAGCGCCCGGTCGCCGAGCTCATCGGACAGTTCATGGGCCCGACCTTGTTCCTCGCCGCTTATGTCGTCGTCCTCACCGTGCCGCCAACTCTGCTCCTGGCGGTCGCCGCCGCGAAACGTCCCGGCGGCTTCATCGATCAATTGATCCGCTTCCTCGGCATCATGGGCCTCGCCATTCCAGTCTTCTGGCTCGGCATCATGATGGCGCGGTTCTTTGGCGCCGAGCTCGGCTGGTTTCCGGTCTCAGGCTACGGCCAGACTTTCACCGCGCATCTGCATCACCTGTTTCTGCCGGCGGTTTCGATTTCGATCTGGCTCATCCCGGTGCTGACCCAGAGCCTGCGTCAGGCCCTCATCGAAAAATCGGCAGCGGACTTCATCACCGCGGCGCGCGCCCAAGGGGCGAGCGAGCGTGAGATCTTCTGGCGCCATATGCTGCCCAATGCCATCCTGCCGACCTTCAATCTCCTGGGCGTGATGGTCGCCCTCATCATCGGCAGCACCGTGATCGTCGAGACCGTCTATGCGGTCCCAGGGCTCGGGCGGCTGCTGATCGCTGCTCTGATGGGACGTGATTATTATGTCGTGCAGGGTCTCACCCTCGTCTTTGCGCTGGTCACCGTGGCCATCACCCTCATCGTCGATATCATCTCGACCTTCATCGATCCCAGGGTGGAGCTGTGACGGCGGCGGAAAATCAAGTGGCCGCGCCCGACCGGCGGAACTGGCGCCTCGTCGGCAGCGGCTTCGTCGCTCTGCTCATTCTCGGCGGCTGGATTTTCGCCGCGCTCTTCGCGCCCTGGGTCGCGCCCTATGATCCCGACGCCATCGACATGTTGACCTTGCTGGGCGCCCCCAGCGCCAGCCATTGGTTCGGCACCGATCAGGTCGGCCGCGACATCCTCTCGCGTGTCATTTACGGCGCGCGCATCGATCTCCTGATGTGCGCGCTGGGCGTCCTGCCGCCGCTGATCATCGGCACCACGGTCGGCCTGCTGTCCGGTTACTTCCGCGGCCTCACCGATCAAGTCTTCATGCGTGTCTACGATATCACCGTCGCTTTTCCCTTCTTCGTCCTCGTGCTCGCCATCGTCGGCCTCTTGGGCCCGGGTCTCACCAATTACTTCATTGCCCTCGCCATCGTCGGCTGGGTCACCTATGCGCGGCTGGTGCGCGCCGAGGTGCTGGTGCTGCGCGAGAGCGAATATGTGCTCGCCGCCAAAGTCTTGGGCTTCTCCAAACGCGTCATCCTGCTCAACCATGTGCTGCCCAATGCGCTGTCGCCCGTCATCACCTATGCGGTGAGCGACGCGGTACTGGTCATGCTGGCAGGCGCCAGCCTCGGCTTCCTCGGCATGGGCGCGCAGCCGCCGACCGCCGAATGGGGTGTGATGATCGCCGACGGCCAATCCTTCATCGACCAGGCCTGGTGGATCTGCTTCTTCCCCGGTGCCGCGGCGATCTCACTGGGCCTCGGCCTCGCTTTTCTCGGCGATGCGCTGGCGCAATTGCGCCGGCCGGTGAGGAGCTGACCATGGCGCGATTGCTCGAGGTCAAGGATCTCACCGTGCGTTTCGGCGAGACGACCGCGGTGCGCAATGTCTCGCTCCGTGTCGATCAGGGCGAGGTGCTCGGCATCGTCGGTGAATCAGGCTCAGGCAAGTCGGTGACCTGCCGGGCCTTCATGCGCCTCCTGCCGCCTTCCGCCGCGGTCACCGGTGATGTGTCATTCGACGGCCAGTCGATCTCGGCCATGAGCACGCAAGATCTGCGCCGGATCCGTGGCCGCGATATCGGCATGATCTTCCAGAATCCGGCCTCTCATCTCGATCCCCTGCTGCGCATCGGCGCGCAGATCGCCGAACCGATCCGCCGGCATCTGGCGACCGGCCAGGCAGCCGCTAACGCCCAGGCGGTGGATCTGCTGCGCCAGGTCGGCATCACCGAGCCGACGCAGCGGGCACAGGCCTACCCTCACGAATTCTCCGGCGGCATGAAGCAACGCGCCATGATCGCCACCGCCATCGGCTGCGGACCAAAACTTCTGATCGCTGATGAGCCCACCACCGCCCTCGACGTGACCGTCCAGGCGCGCATCCTCGACTTGCTCCGCCATCTCAACCGGAATAATGGTCTCTCGATCGTGCTGATCTCGCATGATCTGGGCGTAATCGCGCAGAATTGCAGCCGTATCATCGTGATGCGCCAGGGCGAGATCGTCGAGCAAGGCTCGACCCGTGAAATTATCGAAGCGCCGAAGCATCCCTATACGCGGCTGCTTCTCGACTCGCAGCCGTCCCGCAGCAAGGCCAGCAGCTCACTTATCTCTTCCGGTTCGACACGGCCTCTGCTCACAGTGAAGAACCTCACCGTCACCTTCCCGAAGCGGCGTGATCTTGTCAGCCGATTCACGGGCAAAGACACCGAACCCTTCCGGGCGCTCGACAGAGTGAGTCTCACCGTCGAGGCCGGCGAAACGGTCGGCATTGTGGGCGAGTCCGGTTCAGGCAAGAGCACGCTGGCGCGCGCCATTGTCCGACTCGTAACGCCGGCCGCGGGCGAGATCGTCTTCGACGGCAAAGAGGCTTCCACTGATGGCGCCTTCCGCCGCGCCGTCCAGATGGTTTTCCAGAACCCTTACGACTCGCTCAATCCCCGCCTCAAGGTGAAGGAAGCGATCGCCGAGCCGATCCGGCGTCACCGTCTGGCGGAAGGTGCGGAGATCGCGCGGCGCGTCGACGACCTCGCCGACAAGGTCGAATTGCCGCGCGCTTTGCTCGAGCGTTATCCGAGCCAGCTGTCGGGTGGGCAATGCCAGCGTGCCGGCCTCGCCCGCGCGCTCGCGGTCGAACCGCGTTTTCTCATCGCCGATGAAATCACCTCGGCGCTCGACGTCACGACCCAGGCGCAGATCCTGAAGCTGCTCGACCGTCTGCGCCGCGAGCGTGGCCTCACCATGCTTTATGTGTCGCATGATCTCTCGGTGGTGAGCGCCTTCTGCCAGCGTGTCTATGTGTTCAAGGCGGGACGAATCGTGGAAGAAGGTCCGGCGGCCAAGGTCATGCGCGAACCTGCCGATGCCTATACGAGGGAGCTCGTGCGATCCATTCCGCGGCTCGATGCGATAGAGGACTGACCATGTCCAGAAGCAAAAAGAACGAACCACGGAACTTCGACCTCAAGGCGATCCTGGCGCCGCGCCTCGAAAGCCTGTCGCAGTCGGAGCGCGCCCTTGCCACCCACATGCTGAGCAACGAGCATCTGCTGCCCTTCGAGACCGGCGCGAGCCTCGCCCAGACGACCGGGGTGAGCGAGATGACGGTATCGCGTTTCGTACGCAGCCTGGGCTTTGCGGGCTTGCGCGACTTGAAGGACCGGCTGCGCGGCAGCGTCCAGACCGATCCCGGCACGGTCGACGACATCCATGACCGTTTCCGGGTGCGCGGCGGCGAGCCCGAAAGCCTGAAGGGCAGCCTCGAGCTGGAGCTCGATGCGGTGCGCAAGGCCTATGCGTTGGCTGGCTCCGAACTTTGGGCCGAGGCGGTCGATGAGATCGCGCGGCGTGAGACGATTTTCGTCGTCGGCTTCCAGGCCTCGCAGGGTCTGGCGCTCGATTTCGCCAGCCGGCTGCTTTATGCGAGGCCCGACGTCTTCCATATCGACGACAACACCGGCACCTATACCGAGATCCTCACCGCCGATCCGAAGAAGAGCCTGCTCGTCCATGTCGACACTGCGGCCTATGCCACGCGGGGCGTGAAGCTGCTCGACCGGGTCAAACAGATGGGACTTCCGACCGTGATCGTGACCGACCGGTTCAGCCATTGGGCGGCCGGCTACACGAAATATGTCTTCGAAGGCCATACCCATGTGCAGACCTTCTTCGACTCGACCGCCGCTTTGAGCGTGCTGCTGAATCTTCTCACCAATGCTGTGGCGACGAGGCTCGGCGCCAAAGCCAAGAAACGCTTCGAGGTCATGCGCGATCTCGGCCGCCATTTCGACGAATTCGTCCGCGTGCCCAGACCGAAGAAGTGAGACCTCTTGCGTTGGCGCATGAAGGATTTTCCCCCTCGCCCGTGCGCAGCATGGGAGAGGGTGGCCGAAGGCCGGGTGAGGGCTCATTGTTCCACCTGAGCTTTGTGGCAGAATTGAACGCAAGATGGGAATTACCCAATCAAAGCGCCTCGATCAGGCGCGTCGCCTTCGCCGCGTTCAAACTCCGGCTGAAGCACGACTGTGGTCAGGCCTACGTGACCGAAGACTCCAGAACCACAAGTTCACTCGACAATATCCGATCGGCCCGTATACAGTGGACTTTCTCTGCCGCGAGGCTCGCCTCGTCGTTGAGGTCGATGGCGTAACGCATTCGACCGACGAAGAAATCGCCTATGACGATCGACGATCAGCTTATCTCGAACTACAAGGCTATCGGATTCTTCGCATATTGAACGATGATATCTATCGCCGTTTTGATGACGTCATGGATATGATTTTGCTGGCACTCGAAGGCACAGTTTCTCACGCCCAGTAAGAGCCCTCACCCGCCCTTCGGGCACCCTCTCCCATCCTTCGGACGGGAGAGGGGAAACACTGCAAGAGTGCCGCTCTCTTATTCATCCTCGAAGATCGTCAGCTTGCCGCAATCGCTGTCGGCGACGAAGATCGCCATGATCTCCGCGGGCTCGGTCGGGCTCGGATTGGCGACGTAGGTATGCAGCGTGCCCGGCGGCTCGAACCAGCTGCCGCCCGGACCGAATGTGCCGACGGGGTCGCTGTTCAACTGCGACTGCAGCGTGCCTTTGAGCACATAGGCGGTGACCGAGCCGGCATGACGATGGCTCGGCACCACGACGCCCGGAGGAAATTCGACGAGCGTCGTGGTGATGGATTTGCCCGGCACATTGGGCAGCTTCTCGCAGGATATCACCTGCTCGCGCGCGCGTGAGGGCGCCGCACTCTCTTCCACGCCCGTGCTCATCGCGATCGGACCATGACGGGAGAGCGCCGCCAAGCCCGCAATGACGATGAGGCCGGAAGCCAGCATCGCCAGTGCGGCGGGGTGGATGGCGCGCCCGGTCATTTGGCGGCCTCGGGCGTCGAGCGGAAGCCGATGGCGATGCGGTTGTAGAGATTCATGAGGCCGATCACGATGGTGAGATCGGCCACTTCCTTTTCGGTGAACGCGGCCGCCACCGCTGCATAGTCGGCATCGGGAATGCCGGTCTCGGCCACACGCGTCACCGTTTCGGCCCAGGCGAGAGCCGCCTGCTCACGCGCGTCGAAGAGCTTGCCGCCTTCGCGCCACGCCGGCACCAGCACCAGCTTCGCCACGTCGAGTCCGTGCTTCAGCAGGTCACGCGAATGCATGTCGATGCAATAGGCGCAGCCATTGATCTGCGAGACGCGCAGATTGACGAGATCGATGAGGGTCTGCGGCAGGCCGCTTTTGGCGACATAGTCGCGCGTGGCCCTGATGGCGGCCATGCCGGCGGGAGCGGCTTTCATATAATCGAGGCGGAGGGTCATGAGTGTCATTCCTGATGAGCTGTAATGTCGAGCTTGAGATGCGCTCTGGCAGGGCCAATAAAAAGCACCAAGAATGGCATAAACTGCTGTACCATCCGACCATGACCGATCCTTTCCTCCTGAGCCTCGACCGGAGCAGCGGCGCGCCGCTCACCCGCCAGATCCGGGATGGCATAGCGCTCGCCATCGGCGAAGGCCGGCTCAAGCCCGGTGCGCGCCTGCCGTCCTGGCGCGACCTCGCCGCCCAGCTCGGTGTGGCGCGCGGTACCGTGAGAGCGGCTTATGACGGCCTCGTCGATGCGCAGCTCATCGTCACCTCGGGCTCGGCCGGAACGCATGTCGCCGACTACCTGCCGGCCAAGCCGCCGGTTGAGAAAATCGAACCAACGGAGCGGTTCCCCGGATTGTTCGATCACTTCTCCACCGCACCCCTGCCCTTTCAGATGGGCGTGCCGGCGCAGGACGAGTTCCCGTTCAAGCTGTGGTCGCGCCTGATGGCGCGGGCGGCGCGCGAGACCGCCATCCTGCCCGCGAGTTATCCCGATCCCAAGGGTGAGCCGGAGCTGCGCCAGGAGATCGCCGCCTATCTCGCCATCGCGCGCGGCATCCGGGCGGCGCCGGCGCAGATCTTCATCACCAACGGCTTTTCCGGCGGATTGGGCTTCGTGCTGCGCGCGCTGGCGCTCGAGGGCAAGACCGTGTGGATGGAGGAGCCCGGCTATCCACTGTCGCGCCAGGCGCTGGAATTGGCCGGCGCTACCATCGTGCCGGTGCGCACCGATCAGGAGGGCCTCATCGTCGAAGACGGCATCCGTCAGGCGCCTGATGCGCAGGCGGCTCTGGTGACTCCCGACCAGCAGGCGCCGCTCGGCATGACCTTGTCGCTGGCGCGAAGGCGCGCTTTGCTCGACTGGGCGATGCGCGCGAATGCCTGGATCATCGAAGACGATTATCTGAGCGAGTTGCAGTTGAAGGGCCGTGCCACGCCGGCCCTCGCCGCCGTCGATCAGGCGGGGCGCGTCATCCATATCGGCACCTTCAGCAAGACGATCAGCCCGGCTTTGCGCCTGGGCTTCATCGTGGCGCCGGCCGAGCTCAGCTCACATTTCAAAGACGTCGCATCGGCACTGTCGCCGGCACCCGCTCCGCAGATCCAGCGCGCGGTCACCCTCTTCATGCGCGAGGGCCACTATATGCGCCATCTGCGCCGCATGAAGCGGCTCTATGCCGCCCGCCGCGATGTTCTGCGCGCCGCAATCAAAGGCGCGCTTGGCGGCACCGAAGCGATGGCGGGATTGGGCCTTCTGCTGCACCTGCCGGAAGGCACCGACGACCGGCGCATCGCCCGCGAGGCATTGACGCTGGGCATAAGTCCGAACGCTCTATCGACCTGGTACAAGGAGCCGCGCCCGAGCGATACCGGCCTTGTGCTCAGCGTGACCAACCTGCCGGACAAAAAGCGGCTCGCTTCTGCCCTTGCCGACCTCGAAAATCTGATCCGGCACGGATAGACATCAGTCCGGCAGCAATTCACGCGGGCGTAGGGGTCGCTTTCTCTTCATGGAGGGCGAAGGCGTAGTCGGCGATACGCGCCGCCGCTTCCTCGATCAGCGCGTCGGCGGCGCCCAGATTGACCCGCAGATAACCTTGTGCGCTGGCGCCGAAGTCATCCGAGGGCACAGTTGCCACGCGCTTTTCCCGGACCAGTCCCATCGCGAACTCATAGGCCGGAAGCCCGGAGCCGCTGACATCGAGCATCACGAACATGCCGCCCTCCGGCCAATGCGGCACCACGCCCGGGACATTCATGAGCCGGTCGCAGAACAACTGCCGCCGGCGCGCATAGGCTTCCTTGAGTTCGGGCATGCCGTCGGGCTGTGTTTCGAGCGCCACCACCGCGGCATCCTGGATGAAAGTCGGAATGCCGAAGGTGACCCAGGTGCTGACTCTCTCGGCTTGCCGGGCGAGCGCCAGGGGCGCCACCATCCAGCCGAGCCGCCAGCCCGCCATGGCATGCGATTTGGAAAGGCTGCCGATGGTGACGGTGCGATCGGCGATGTCGGCCAGGCTGCCGGCCGAGAAATGATGCCCTTCATAAACGATGCCGGCATAGACCTCATCCGACACGAGCCAGAGATCATGCTGCTTGCAGATGTCGCCGATCCGGCGCAGTTCGTCTTGGCGATAGACGGCGCCGGTCGGGTTGTTGGGCGTGGCGAGAAAGATAGCCCTGGTGCGCGGGGTGATGGCGGCGGCGATGGCGTCGACCTGCGGATGAAAGTCCTGCGCCGCCGGACTGGCGACGGTGACCATACGCGCGCCGGCGAGACCGAGCGTGCCCGGATAGGTCGAATAGAGCGGCTCGGGCACGATGACTTCATCACCGGGATCGAGAAGGCACAGGCTTGCGATGAGCAGCGCATTCTGCGCGCCGACCGTGACGATGACCTGCTCCGGTGCAATCTCCCGGCCGATCAGCCGGCTCTGCTGGCGCGCGATCGTGGCGCGCAACGGGTCATCGCCGGCGGGCGCGGTATAATAGGTACGCCCGCGCGCCAGGCTATCGGTGACAGCATCGACGGCCGCCTTGGGACTGGCGAAATCGCTGTCGCCCACCGTCAGGACGATGACCTCCTCGCCCTTTGCCATCATCTCCTCGGCGACGCTGTGAATGTCCCATGACGATCGCCCTGACGGGCTGGCCGGCCGTATCCGCGACGCAAAACGCATTATGGTGCTGCTCCTCTTGGCTAGCCCGACGGGCCTAGCTCCATTTCCAGAAATCGATGCCCTCTTTGCCGAGCGCGCGCGCGATCAGCATGCGATGCACCTCCGAGGCGCCATCGATGAGGCGGGCGGCGCGGGCATAGCGGTAGATCCAGTCGAGCACCGTGTCCTTGGAATAGCCTTTGGCGCCGAGGAGCTGAATGCCGGTATCGGCCGCCTTGTGCAACGTGTCGGCCGCGTGGATCTTCGCCATCGAGATGGCGCTCTGCGCCTTGTCGCCCTTGTCGAGCGCCCAGGCGGCTTTCATGGTGAGAAGACGGCCGACCTCAATGTCCTTGGCGACATCGCCCAGCATCATCTGCACTGACTCCCGCTCGGCGAGCTTGGTGCCGAAGGCCTGGCGCTCCGCCACATGCGCCTGCGCGATCTCGAGACATCTCTTGGCGAGGCCGAGCCAGCGCATGCAATGGGTGAGGCGCGCCGGCCCCAGGCGCAATTGTGTGAATTTGAGACCGTCGCCGTCCTCGAGCAGCCGGTTCTCCGCCGGTATTTCGAGGCCGTCGAGTTCGAGCTCGCAGACGCCGCCATGCTCCTGCGGCCCCATGATGTCGATACGCCGGACGATGCGCCAGCCCGGATCATCGCCATGATAGAGGAAGGCCGAGAGGCCATGCCGCGCGTCGTCCGATGTCCGCGCGATGAGAATGAAATGCCGCGCCGCGGCGGCGCCCGAGATGAACCATTTGCGACCGCTGATCACATAACGATCGTTCTTCTTTTCGGCGCGCGTCAGCATCATGCCGCCGGGATCCGAGCCCGAGCCCGGCGCCGGCTCCGTCATGGCGAAAGAAGACCGGACCTTTCCGTCAACGATCGGCTGCAGCCATTTGTCCTTCTGCGCGTCAGTGGCCAGCACCTTGTTGAGCACGCTCATATTGCCGTCATCGGGCGCGGCGCAATTGAGCGCCGCCGGCCCGAAGATCGAGTGATTGGCCTCCTCGTAAAGCGCCGCCCACCCGATGACCGGCAGGCCGAGCCCGCCCCGCTCTTTCGGCATTTGCGGCGCCCAGAGGCCGGCGGCCTTGGCCTTGGCGCGCAACTCGTCCAACCGGTCGAGCCGGATATTCTCGAACTCGTCATAGACGTCGGAACGGGCTTCGAGCGGCAGGACCTCGCCGCGGATGAAATCGCGGGTCCGGCGCCGGAGGCTCTCAATATCAGGGGGAAGTGTGAAATCCATGGGGCTGGCAAGGTGCCATGGATTTGCCACGCATTCTAGAGTATCAAATGGCCACCATGATCAGACATCCCCTCGTCGGCCTGCCCTCCGACACCTATGAAAACAGCCACCTCCTTTTCCATTCCCTCGGCGACAAATATGTGCGCGCCGTCTCTGACGTGGCGCAATGCCTGCCGGTGATGATCCCGGCCATTGCCGAGGCGATGGACCTTTCGGCGCTGCTCGACCATTTCGACGGCATCCTGATGACCGGCGCCGTCTCCAATGTGCACCCGCCGCATTATGGCTCGACGCCGACCGCCGATCACGAGCCCTATGACCATCACCGCGACCAACTCACCTTGAAGCTGATCCGCGCCGTGCTCGACCGCGGCATGCCGCTCTTCTGCATCTGCCGCGGCTTCCAGGAGCTCAATGTCGTCATGGGCGGCACGCTCGAGACCGAGGTGCAGCGCGGCGAAGGCCGGCTCGACCACCGCTCGCGCAAGGTCGAGGACATGGACGTCAAATATGGCCCGGTGCATCCGATCGCCATCACCCCGGGCGGCGTGCTGGAAGGCATGCTCGGCAAGAGCGAGACCCTGGTGAACAGCCTGCACCGCCAGGCGATCGCCAAGGTGGCGCCCGGCCTCAATGTCGAAGCGCGCGCGCCCGATGGCATCATCGAGGCCGTGTCGGTGAAGGGCGCCAAGGCCTTCGCTTTCGGAGCGCAATGGCATCCCGAATACAAGGCCGCCAACAATCCGGACTCGGTGAAGATGTTCAAGGCCTTCGGCGACGCCGTCCGCCTCCATGCGGCACGCCGCGTGAACGACAAGCTGGCGCGCGCGAGCTAAGCACTTCCCCTCACCCTGAGGTGCGAGCGAAGCGAGCCTCGAAGGGTTTGCTTCAGCACTCTCGCTTTCTCTTGAAGGATGCTTCGAGGGCCGCTTCGCGGCCACCTCAGCATGAGGGCAGATGACACGAGCTAAACCTCGCTGGTGAAATCCACCGCCGGCCCGCGCGAATAACCCGAGAAGCGCACATTCATGCCGCCTTCGATCGGCGAGCAGGCCATCGGGCCGATGAGCGCCGTACTTGCGCCGGGCATGGTGCAGAGCCGCAAGGTGCGGAATCCCTTCTCCGCCTTGTATTGCACACAGACGGCATCACCTTTGCGCGTCAGGCGCAGACGAACGGACTCCCCGACATCGACCTCGCGCGCGATCGCCCAATCGGAAAAAGCGCCTTGCGTATGGACCGAGCTTAGCGCCGCATGGCCATGGGCGAATTCGACGCCGGCCTTGATCCACTGGTCGGCGCTGATCCGCAGCATGAGGCCGGCCTGGTCATATTGCGCCTTGTAGCCTGCTGCGAAAACGACCTCTGCGGAGAAATCGCCCGTGACGGACTCGTGGTAGTAATGCCCGTTGTCATTGCGCCAGCCATTGAAGGTCCGCTGCCAGAAATCGGTCTTGTCGCCGGTGACGAAGGAAAGGTCCTTGCCGTCCACCCGCCATTGCGCAGGTTCGTTGAGCCATTGCATGAGGTAACTCCTATAGAAGTGCCGGCAGCTCGGTGAGCGATTTCACGAGGCGGGCGGGCTTGCCCGGGATCTTGTCAGGAGGCAGGCCGAAACGGTCGATGCGGACCACCTGGAAGCCGAATTGCGCCGCCGCCTGCGCATCCCAGCTATTGGCCGAGACGAAGCAGATGGCGGGCGCGTCATGGATGACGAATTTCTGCATCGCCAGGCGATAGACGCGCCGGCTCGGCTTGTAGATGCCGACATCTTCGACCGACAGAACCTCATCGAGGAGCTTGTCGATGCCGGCCGAGCGCACCGCCGCATCAAGCATCGACGGGCTGCCATTGGACAGGATGGCGGTGCGCATATTGCGCGATTTGAGCGCGCCCAGCGCTTCCCTGGCGTCGGGATAAGCGTCGAGCTTGAGATACAGCGCCAGGAGCTCGTCCTTGAGCCCCGGCTCGTCGATGCCGTGAAAGGCCAACGCATAATCGAGCGCGTCTCCGGTCACATGCCAGAAATCGGCATGGACGCCCATCAGGCTCCGGAGCCAGGAATATTCGAGCTGCTTCTGCCGCCAGAGTTGCGACAGGGCGTCGGCCTTCGCGCCGATCTCGGCGGCGAGCTTCTGCACCGGCGAATGCACGTCGAACAGCGTGCCATAGGCGTCGAAGACGCAGGCCCTGATGCCCTCCAGTTTCGCCATTATGACCGCTTCTCTCCCCGCTGCCCGAGGCCTATGCTAGCCGCCTCGGAGAGAAACACAATGCCGCATGACCATGATCACGACCATGACGAAGGATCGGAGCTTTCCCCCATCGCGCTCCGGGTGAAGGCGCTGGAATCCCTTCTCGTCGAGAAGGGCTATGTCGAACCGGAAGCTCTCGACACGCTGATCGAGACCTATGAGACCAAGATCGGCCCGCGCAACGGCGCCCGTGTCGTCGCCAAGGCCTGGAGCGATCCCAAATACAAGGCCTGGCTACTCGCGGATGCGACGGCGGCGATCGCCTCGCTGGGTTATACCGGCCGCCAGGGCGAGCATATGGTGACGGTCGAGAATACGCCGGGGACGCACAACCTCGTCGTCTGCACTTTGTGCTCCTGCTATCCGTGGTCGGTGCTGGGCCTGCCGCCTGTCTGGTACAAGGCGCCGCCCTATCGCTCACGCGCCGTCATAGATCCCAGAGGCGTGCTCGCCGAATTCGGCCTGACGCTGCCCGACGACACCGCCATCAGCGTGTGGGATTCGACCGCCGAGATCCGTTATCTGGTACTGCCGATGCGGCCCCAAGGTACCGAAGGCTGGAGCGCCGAGAAGCTCAGCCAGTTGGTGACGCGTGACTCGATGATCGGCACCGGCATTGCTTTGAAGCCGGGAGCCACTTCATGAACGGCCCGCAGGATCTGGGCGGCCAGATGGGCTTCGGCCCGATGGCGCCCGAAACGAACGAGCCGCTTTTCCATGCAGACTGGGAGAGTCGGGCGCTGGCGCTCACCCTCGCCATGGGCGCCACGCGGGAGTGGAACATCGACAAATCACGCCATGCGCGCGAAAGCCTGCCGCCCGCCAAATATCTCTCGATGAGCTATTATGAGATCTGGATCTCGGGGCTGATCGAGCTGATGGTCGGGCAAGGCCTCGTCACGCGCGAGGAAGCCACCGCCGGCAAGATGGCGGTTCCGCCCAAGCCGGTGGCGGGCAAGCTTCTCGCCAAGGACGTGGCGGCGGTGCTTGCCAAAGGCGGACCGACCTCGCGGACCGCCGCGGCGGCGCCGCGCTTCAAGCCCGGGGATAAAGTGCGTACACGGAACATGCATCCGACAGGCCATACCCGCCTGCCGCGTTATCTGCGTGGCCATGTGGGCGAGATCGTGCGGCTGCATGGCGCCCATGTCTTTCCCGACACCAATGCGCATGGCAAGGGCGAGAATCCGACGACGCTCTACACGGTGAAATTTCCGGCGCGCGACATATGGGGCGAAGCGCGCCATCCGCGTGACACGGTATCGGCCGATCTCTGGGAGCCTTATCTTGAACCCGCCTGACGAACCGGTCTTCAACGAGCCCTGGGAGGCGCAGGCCTTCGCCATGGCGGTGAGCCTCGAGGCGAAAGGCCTCTTCACCTGGACCGAATGGGCCGAAGCACTCGGCCGCGAGATCAAGATGCAGGGCACGCGAAGCTATTATGAGTGCTGGCTCGCCGCCCTGGAGAAGCTCGTCGAGGAGAAACGCCTCATGAGCGCGGATGAGCGCCTGGCGCGCATCGAGGCCTGGGACCGCGCCGCCAAGGCAACGCCGCACGGAAAGCCGATCGAGCTCGGCCGCTGACGCTCCTCCCGGCAAAAATGGTCGGAATCTCATGATTGGCGCGTGATTGGACGGAGAAACCGGGACATCGGTCAACGTCCTGATTCCGCTGGAATGGCCCATCAAACGGCGCTAGGTTCCGTCATCGACCGGTGCAGATGTGAGCTTTGGTTCCATGGCCGCTGCAGACAGTACGATTGCCGAAGTCCTGGAATTCGATGAACGGACCGACTTCTCCGCTCCCGACATACGCGCTCAGGTCCGCGACGCGCTCGAGAACGGCAATGTGCTGTATCTCAAAGGCTGCGGATTCGAGCTGACCGAACGTGAGCGCGCCATCATTACCGATCCGAAGATCATTTTTCGCGGTAATGAGCAGCGCGCCAAGCGCACTGGGCGTCCGACCCTGACCTTCGACATGGCCGTCGATCGGCTGCTGTTCAATTCCATCCGGATGCCCGAAAGGCGGGAGATCGAGGCGATGCTGCGCCGATATTCCGTATGGTCGCGCGACTTGCTGGAAAAACTGGTGCCGGACTTCGCGCGCGCCTGCGAGCAGAACCGCATCATCTATCGCCCCGCCGAGCGCGCCCAGCGACAGGGCCTCCATGTCGATACGACTTACCTCTACCCCACCCAGGGACGCAGCAAGCTACGCATATTCTGCAATATCGACCCGTCGGGCCGGCCGCGCGAATGGGAGCTCGGCGAGCGGTTCGAGAATTTCGCGCAACGCTACCTGCCCTCGATTCGTATCGAGCGCAGCTGGTTCGAGAAGACCACCGACCGCGCCGCCAGTCTCGCCAGAATCGTGACGGGTCAGCGCACCGGCTACGATCACGTGCTCGAAAAAATGCGCCAGCTGGGAAAGCAGGATCGCGACTTCCAAAAGAAATCTCCGCGGCGCAATTTCAGTTTCCCGGCCGGATCGGCATGGGTGGCGCTGACCGACGTCGTCCTGCATGGCGGCGTCAGCGGCCAGCACGCGCTCGATCAGGTCTTCTTCCTGCCGCCGGAGGTCATGCGCGATCCCTCGCGGTCCGCGCTGCGAATCCTCGAGCGCCTTTCCGGCCACACGCTGGTTTAGCGGCGCCCCAGGATTTACGGGCACTACCCGCGCGAGTGAACTATCGACGACTTTGTCTGGGCCGGGGGCCTCTGAGACCTTGTGAATCTGGACAACTGGTAATGCTGGCTGCCGCCTGATCATGCGTTCCCTCCGTCCACCACCCGCAGATGGCTCGCCGATCGATCGGGCGCGGACGAGAATTGGCTTCTGGAAGGCGGTGTTTCGCAGCGATCTCGGACAGATCTATCTCGCCAGCTGCGATCCGCGCGTACGATCGAGCCTGGCCTTCCACATCGTCGAGGCCATCGTGGACAGACAACATGGCGAAAGTTACCGCTCCCGTGTCG
The DNA here is from genome assembly GCF_016595235.1 of Taklimakanibacter albus. Classification (GTDB taxonomy): domain Bacteria; phylum Pseudomonadota; class Alphaproteobacteria; order Rhizobiales; family Aestuariivirgaceae; genus Taklimakanibacter; species Taklimakanibacter albus. Next base: position 1,094,267 of record NZ_JAENHL010000007.1, read on the forward strand.
TACATTGTCTCCCGCCGCATTTGTTGTGGATGATGCGGCGGCACGCCGAAACGAATGCCCGCTTCATTCATCAGGCCTACTGCCGCGCCCTCTGGCGTGAACGTGGTTTTCTGGCGCGTATCGGCCTGTTGGCCTGGTATCTGGCGTGGCCGCCGACCTTTGCCTTCACGAGCATCTGGTTCACCACCCTCAACGGCCGGGCCATTGCCCGGCGCACCGGCAAGCCCATGGCCAGACAGGCAATGGAACAGCTGAGCGTCGCCTGGCGGTTCGGCTGTCTGCCGCCGTCCTACTACATGTTCGAGCTTTTCGACGCGCAAAGGCTGGCGCGCGCCGGCGACTACCTGCATCGTTTCGAGCTCAAGGGCGGCATCTACCGCCTGATGAAATCGCAAGCCGTTCCCAACATCGCCAGGAAAGACGAATTCATCAAGCGCTGCAGAGCCAACGATCTGCCGGTGCCGGCGAACCATCTCGTCCATAAGGCCGGCGCTTCTTTCGCGACCATCGAGCTGCCGCCTTGCGATCTCTTCATCAAGACCTTGCGGGGAAATGGCGGCACCGGCGCGGAAGCGTGGCTCTATATGCCGGATGGCCGTTATCGATCGCTCCTCGATGGTGAGCAGATCGGCCGGGACGAACTTCTCGAACGGATCAACGGACGCGATCAGGACGTCATCGTCCAGACCCGGCTGCGCAGTCACGAAGCCCTCCGTGATCTGAGCAATGGCGCCCTCACAACGGTGCGCATCCTGACCCTTCTCAACGAGAAAGGCGGTTACGAGGCGACGCATGCCGGCTTCCGCATGGCGATTGGCGCCAACCGGCTGGTCGACAATTCTCATGCCGGCGGCATCATTGCCGCCGTCGGGATGGAATCAGGGAGATTGGGCCCGGCCACCGATATCGGCCTGCGGCCCGATGTCGGATGGCGCACGCATCATCCCGACACCGGTGCCGCGATCGAAGGTCGAATCCTGCCCTTCTGGCCGGAAACGGTCGCCCTGGCATGCCGGGCGCATGCGGCTTTCGCGCCACGGGTCATCATCGGCTGGGACATCGCCATCACCTCGAATGGACCGGTGCTGATCGAAGGCAATGGCGCTCCCGGCATCGATCTCCCGCAACGCGCTTATCGCGAACCCATCGGCAATTCGCGTCTGGGTGAGCTGATCGCCTTTCATCTCCGCAATGATCCCGAGACGATGGCATTGATCAACGACGGCACGGGATAACCGGGAATTGATCTAGCTCCGCTTCCGTCCATGATGGACGAGCCAGTCGATATGGCCACGGGCTACACCGATATCGGCCAGCATGGCGTCATCGGTACCGCGCAGGCGGCGCGTGGCGCACCAGCTGTCGATCGCCCCCGATACGCGGCGCAGAGCGGCAAACGCCTGGATGATCATGACACGGCACCTCCAATTTCCTCACGCTATCGGACACCTGGGCAGTTGATCTGTCCAACAAGTAGTTGAAATATGGGCCATGAGGGAAACTCATCACCCATGGACATCGACCTTCTGAAGAGCTTCATCGCGATCTGTGAAACCGGCAGCTTCACCCAGGCTGCCCGCCAGGTCGGGCGCACCCAGTCGGCGGTGAGCCTGCAGGTCCGGCGCCTCGAGGACCTGCTGGGCCGCCCGCTGCTGCTGCGTTCGAGCGCCAGCGTCGCGCTCACCGAGCATGGCGAGCTGTTTCTGGGCTACGCCAAGGACATCATGGCGTCCTATAATGGCGCACTCACCGCCTTCAACCGCGGTTCGGTGGAAGGCGTCGTGGTGCTGGGCCTGTCGGAGGATTATGCGCCGCGCATCCTTTCCGAGGTGCTGAGAAGCTTTATTGAGCTCTATCCGCTCGCCACCGTCGATCTGGTGCTGGAGGACTCGAAGCTCCTGGTGAAGAAGCTGGCCGAAGGTGCTGTCGACCTCGCTTTCATCACCGAGGGCGAGGGCCCGGTGCGCGGCGGCCCGATCGCCTTCCGCGACCAGATCGTCTGGGTGGCGCCGCGCGAGGGAAATCTGCATGAGCGCGAACCGGTGCCCATCGCAATACGCAACGAGGACGACAGTTATACCCGCTTCATGGTCTCATCGCTCCAGGCCATGAAGCGCCGCTACCGCACCGCCGTCATCAGCCGCAGCATCACGGGCCTGCGCGCCGCGGTAGCCGGCGGCCTCGCGCTAAGCGCCATGGTGCGCAGCAGCGTCACCTCCGATATGCGCGAGCTCACCGAGGCGGAAGGTTTTCCGCCGCTCGCCGAGTTCAACATCCGGCTGGAGCGCGCCCATGGGCGCAAGAGCGCCATCATCGACCGGCTGGAAGCGCATCTGATGACGCGCTTTTCCGAGGAAAGATGATCACCCGATCTTCGAAAAGATCGGGAAAGTCTCGAGCAGCCAATAGGCGAAATTCTGATGGAGGCCCGTGAGGAAAGCGATGCCGGCCAGGATGAGCAGCACGCCCATCGCTTTCTCGACGATGTTGAGATGTTTAGCGAAACGCTTGAGGAAGGTGAGGAACCGGCCGACCGCGAGGGCCGCGAGCAGGAACGGCACACCGAGGCCCGCCGAATAGACGGCGAGCAGGAAGGCGCCGCGCCCGACACTGTCCTCGCTCGCCGCGACAGCCAGAATGGTGGCGAGCACCGGCCCGATGCAGGGCGTCCAGCCGAAAGCGAAAGCAAGTCCCACCGCATAGGCGCCGAGGAGCCCGGCGGGCCGCGCCTCCTGCTGGTAGCGTTTCTCTCGGTTGATGAAGGCGAAGCGGAAGACGCCGAGGAAATGCAGGCCCATCAGGATGATGACGACGCCGGCGAGCTGGGCGAGCAGCGGCAGATGCTCACGCAGGAATTGTCCGGCAACCGAAGCGGTGGCGCCGAGCAGTACGAAGACGGTCGAGAAGCCGAGCACGAAGGCGACTGAGGCAAAGAGCGTGCGCCGGCGCGAGATCGCCTGATTCTCGGTCAGGTCGTCGAGCGAGGCGCCAGTGATGAAGCACAGATAAGGCGGCACCAGCGGCAGCACACACGGGCTGAGAAAGCTCAGGAGCCCGCCGAAAAACGCCGTCAGAATGGAAAACACGTCAGAAAGCCTCGCGACATCGTCTCGCTTCCTCCCTTGGCCGGTTGCAACGGCCGGCACAACTCACGAAAGGCCGCAGGGCTTTCAACAAGCTGTCACTTGACAAGGGTCGATCTATGTTATGTTATAATATAACATAGAGGAGAAAGTGATGCCCGCGACCGCCCGTTTTGCCTTGGCCTGCCTGTTTGCCACCACCTTCAGCACCGCCAGCCTTGCCGCCCCCAAAGTAGTGGCCACCATCAAGCCGATCCACTCCATCGCCGCCAATGTCATGGCTGGCGTGGCCGAGCCCGACTTGCTGCTCGATGCCGCGGTGTCCGAGCACACCGCCCAACTCACCCCTTCCCAGGTCCGCGCCATGCAGAATGCCGACCTGATCGTGGCGGTGGGCGAAAATCTCGAGGCTTTCCTGCACAAGGCGCTGGAGAATCCCGAGATCGGCCAGAAGAAGGTCTTCGAGGCGGGTGAAGCCCCAGGCGTCAAGTCGCTCCCTGCCCGCGATGGCGGCCTGTGGGAGCCGCATTCCGATGAAGGCGAAAGCGAGGAGGCTCACGCAGAGGAAGGTCATGACCATGATCATGGCGGCCATGATCCCCATATCTGGATGGACCCTGAGAACGCCAAGGCGATCGCTCATGAGCTCGCCAAGACGCTGGCCGGTCTCGACAGCGCCAATGCCGGCAGATACCAGGAGAACGCCGCCAAATTCGCGAGCAGTCTCGACGCGCTCTCGGCTGAGATAAAAACCGAGATCGCACCCGTTCAGGACAAGCGGTACATCGTCTTCCACGATGCCTATCAATATTTTGAAGCGCGTTTCGGCATGAATCCGGCCGGCAGCGTCACCGTCAATCCGGAAGTGACGCCGGGCGCCAAGCGCCTGAAGGAAATTCACGACCGTATCGCCGAGACGAAGGCGGTCTGTGTCTTTGCGGAACCGCAATTCGAGCCGAAATATGTGGAGACCGTCATCGAAGGCACCAAAGCCAAAACCGCCGTGCTCGACGGCCTGGGCGCGCAGGAACCCAAAGGTCCTGACGCCTATGCCGGCATGATGCGCCGTTTTGTGACGTCACTCACCGGCTGCCTGAAGGGATAACGCAGCCGTAACTTCACTTTTCCGCCGCATTCCCCCATCATCCCTCACTCATCCAGTGATTTGGGACATGTTCGGGAATGCGGCGGAGTATCCTTTTCGGAGCGGCAATGTCGGCCATGGCCTTGGGCAGCGCCGCGCCCGCTTTCGCCCATCCCCATGTCTGGATCGTCATGCGCTCCGACGTCGTCTTCAACGACAAGGGTCAGGTGAGCGGCATCGCGGTGGAATGGACTTTCGATGACGGCTACGCGCAAATGGCGCTCGACGGCCTCGATACCAATGGCGACGGCGTCTACAGCCAGGACGAGCTCGAGCCCTTGACGAAGGAAAATCTGAGCTCGCTCAAGGATTACAATTATTTCGTCGTGCCGCGTGTGAATGGCAAGGTCGTCCCGATCGGCGAGCCCGTCGAGCCCGGCCAGATCTACAGCAGCGGCAAGCTCGAGCTGCATTTCACCGTACCGCTCGCGACACCGGTCGACCCGCATAAGGTGGAATTCCACTACAAGGTCTATGACCCGGAATTCTACATCGCCTTCGACTATGTCGAGCAGGATCCGGTCGGCGTCATCGGCACATTGCCCGCCGATTGCCGGCTCAAGGTCGAGCCGGTCGTTTCCGACCAGCAGCTCAACCAGACGCGCGAAATGCTCTCCACCAAAGGCACCGACTGGAAACCGCCCGAGGATGAGGATTTCGGCGGCATGTTCGCGCAACCGGCCTTGATCATCTGCGGCCAATGACCCTGATCGCCCGGCTTCTCGCTCTCTTCCTGCTGGCCTGTGTCGCCAGTCCCGGCTTCCTCACCGTGCCCCTTCACGCCCAGGAGCAGCCGAGTGAGACGGCGCCGAAGATCGACAAGCGCAAGCTTCTGGTCCAGCCGCGCAATGCCGACGGCACCATCATCATGCCCTCTTTCTGGAGCGATCCGGTCCTCTGGGTCATCGAGCAGCAGCGCAGCTTCTATGGCGCCATGTCGCAATCGCTGCGCCAGATGAAGGCGCAATCCTCGCTGCTTCCCGCCTATACGCTGATGCTGTTGAGCTTCGGTTATGGCATCTTTCATGCCGCGGGTCCGGGCCATGGCAAGGCGGTGATCTCCGCCTGGCTACTCGCCACCGAGAATGAACTGCGCCGCGGCATCCTGATCGCCTTCATGAGCGCCCTCATCCAGGCTTTGACCGCCATCGTGGTGATCAGCTTGCTTCTGCTGCTGGTGACCGCGGTGGGGTCGACCGCGCGCGATGTCGCCGGGTTCCTCGAAACCGCCAGCTACGCGTTGATCGCGCTGATGGGTGCCTATCTGATCTGGTCGGCCTTCCGCCCGCATGCCCATGCGCATGCATCTGAACCAGCGCACGCGCACGCGCATGATCACCCTCACGATCATGGTCACGGGCATCATCATGATCATGGCCATGATCATCACGCTCACCACGATCACCATCACCATGATCACGGGCAGGAATGCGGCTGCGGTCATTCCCATGTGCCGCAGGCGAGCGAGGTCAAGGGCGACTGGTCGTTGACCAAGGCCCTGTCGCTCTCCTTCGCGGTCGGGATAAGGCCGTGCACCGGAGCGCTCCTGGTGCTGATCGCGGCCAATGCGCTCGGCCTCTACTGGGCCGGCATCACCTCGACCCTCGTGATGGCGCTCGGCACGGCGATCACCGTCTCGGTCATCGCCGCCATCGCCGTCTATTCGAAGAAGCTGGCGCTGCGCCTCGCCAAGAAGGAAGCCGCCTGGCTCGATCACGCCGCCTTCGGCCTCAGGGTGATCGGCGGCCTGGCGATTCTGGGGCTCGGCGGCCTGCTCTTCTGGGGCTCGCTCTATTCCACCAATATGATGATGTAAGTTTCATGCTCACCCGGCGCGTTTTTCTCACTTTCATCGCCATGGCCGCCACCGCGTCCAAGGCCCTGGCGCATTCCTTCAAGATCGGCGAGATCGCGATCGGCCATGTCTGGGGCCTGCCGTCGGAGACGCGCGAGACCCAGGTCTTCGTGCCTCTGTCCAACCGCGGCAAGGAAACAGATGCGCTGGTCGCCGCGCGCTCAACCGTCTGCTCGATGATCGAGTTGCGCCAGAACAACCGTTATGATGATCCGGCGCTCACGTCGGTCGTCGCCGATCCCGGCAAACCGGTCGCGATGCGCAAAGGCGCGAGGCACCTCCGCCTCATCGGCCTCACCAAGCCGCTCAAGGTCGGCGACCGCTTCGACATGATCCTCGATTTCGAGAAAGCCGGCGAGATCACCGTCGAGGTGATCGTCGAGGACGGCTCGGGGCATTGAACTAGGGCGCTTTGCTCTCCGCGATCGTCCACGACCCGAACAGGTCGTTGGTCACGAAATGGATCCAGATGGTGCTGTCGGCGCGCCGGATGACATAGGTCGAGGTCGGATCGTTATAGATGTCGCCGAGGCCCAGGATCATACCGACCTTCACCTCATCCCCGAGTAGATCGGATGCCGCCGTCGGGATGCGCCCTTCGGTGATCTTCACGCCGCCCGCCTCGGCGACGCGATTTTCGATATAATTGCGCACCGCGACGCTGGAATAGGTCTTGCCTTCCGCGCCATTGAGGCCACCCATGAAGATGCGGCCTTCGACGGGCTCGAATTTGGCGCCCGTCCAGAACGGAAAGCGTCCTTGCTCGAGCGTCTGCTCGCCGCCCATGGGCGCAACGCTGTCGGGCCGTGCGAAATAGGGAAAGGCGCCGAGATCGGCGCTCGACACCGCGACCTTGCTCGCATCGAAGTCACCCGTCGGCGCGCCGGCCGCTTCGACGACCGCCGTCTTGCTCTCGCTCGATGATTTCGCGCTTTTGTCGGATTCCTCACCACAGCCCACCAGGACCACAGCGAAGAGCGCCACGCTCAGGCTTTTTGCGATATGCATGAAGATCCCCCGGAACGTAAAAGTCCTGCCGCCGAAACGGCAGAACTGATTGGTGTCGATGACAGGTGAATGACGGACGGACGCCTCAGAGATCCCCGGTCACGCATTTCTTGGCGAGCGCCTTGTACTGCTTCTCGCTGAACTGGATCGGATTGCCGCCGGCGGACGGATCTTTGATCGCCATCTTCGCCACCTCGTCGAGGCGCTTGGTGTCGATGCCGATATCGGCGAGCTTGTGCGGGATGCCGACTTCCTTGCGCAAGGCCAGGATCCATTTCAGGAAGCCGTTGAAGCCGCCCTTGATGCCGAGATAGGCGGCGGCGCGCTCGATGTCCTTCTCGATCTTCTTGCGGTTGGCTTTCAGTACATAGGGCATCACGATACCATTGAGCAGCCCGTGATGCGCGTCATAGAGGCCGCCGAAAGGATGCGACAGCGCATGAATGGCGCCGAGGCCTCGCTGGAACGCCGTGGCGCCCATCGACGAGGCGACCAGCATATTGCCGCGCGCATCGATATCCGCGCCCTTCTTCACCGCCTTGGCGAGATTCTCCTTGATGAGCAGCATGCCTTCCAGCGCCACGCCCTTGGCGAGCGGATGATAGAAGGGCGCACAATAGGATTCGAGGCAGTGCGCCAGCGCGTCCATGCCGGTCGCCGCGGTGAGCTTGGGCGGCAGGCCGACCGAGAGCTCAGGGTCGAGCAGCGCCACTTTCGGCATGATCGCCGGGTGGAAGATGATCTTCTTTTCATGCGTCTCGGGATGGGTGACGACGCCGGCGCGGCCGACTTCCGAGCCCGTGCCGGCGGTGGTCGGCACCGCGATGATCGGCACGATCTTGGCTGCATCGGCCCTCGTCCACCAGTCGCCGATATCTTCCAGATCGAAGACCGAGATCTTCTGGCCATGCATCAGCGCAATGAGCTTGCCGATATCGAGGCCGGAACCGCCGCCGAAGGCGATGACGCCGTCATGCTTGCCGGCCTTGAACGCCTTGATGCCGGCCTGGAGATTGGCTTCGACCGGATTGGGACGGACATCCGAGAACAAGGCGACGCCGAGGCCCGCTTTCTTGAGATCGGCGAGGATCGCCGCCGCCATCGGCATCTGGGCAAGGCCCGGATCGGTGACGAAGAGCGGCCGCTTGATGCCGTTGGCCTGGCACAGTTCGGCCAGTTCCTTGACGCGCCCGGCGCCGAATTTGATCGCGGTGGGGAAGTTGATATTGCGATTCGGAATGGTCATGGAATGTCACTTCGTTCTGGTTCTGAGGTGGTAGCTCTTGGGCCGGGTCAGGGCTTCGTAGCCGACAACGGAAAGCGTGGCGCCGCGGCCCGTATCCTTGACGCCGGTCCAGGTCAAGGCCGGGTCGAGATAGTCGCAGCGATTCATGAAAACCGTGCCGGTGGCGATCTCATCGCCGATGCGTTCGGCGGCGTCGGCATCCTCGGTCCACACCGCGGCGGTGAGGCCGTAGGGTGAATCGTTCATCAGCCCGATCGCTTCCTCATCGTCGCTCACTTTCATGATGCCGACGACCGGTCCGAAGCTCTCCTCCGTCATCACCGACATCTGGTGATTGACCGAGGTCAGCACTTGCGGCGCCATATAGGCCGAGCCCTTGCGGTCACGCGCGAAGCTCTTCGGATCGATATGGGCCTTGGCGCCGGAGCGGACGGCCGACGCGATCTGCTTGCGCACGAAATCGGCGGCGTCCGGCTTGACCATCGGGCCAAGCGTTGTCGCCTCGTCGAGCGGCGAGCCCAGCACATATTTCCTGGTCAGGTCGACGAAGCCGTCGATGAAATCACCCCACACCTTCTTATGCACATAGATGCGCTCGATGCCGCAGCAGCTCTGTCCCGAATTGAAGAAGGCGCCGTCGACCAGATTCTCGATCGCATGCGCCATATTGGCGTCGGGGCGCACATAGGCCGGGTCCTTGCCGCCGAGCTCGAGCCCGACATTGATGAAACGGCCGGCCGCCGCCTTCTCCATCGCCTTGCCGCCGGCGACGGAACCGGTGAAGCAGACCATATTGGCATGGCCGCCCGAAATGATCGCCGCCGTCTGATCATGCGACAGCACCAGATTCTGGAAGACATTTTTGGGCAGCCCCGCCGCCTTGCAGGCCTTGGCGAAACGCTCGCCGACCAGGATCGTCTGCGCCGCGTGCTTGAGAACGACCGCATTGCCGGCCATCAGCGCCGGGATGATCGAGTTCACCGCGGTGAGATAGGGATAGTTCCACGGCGCGATGGTGAACACGACGCCCAGCGGCTCGCGTTTGATGTAGCGCAGGAAGCCTTCCTTGGGCTCAGGCTTGATGTCGCTGAGCGAGCGCTCGGCGATCGCGATCATGTAACGCGCCCGCTCCTCGAAGCCACGCAGCTCGCCGGCGCCATACCGGATCGGCCGGCCCATCTGCCAGGCGAGCTCCGGGACGATGGCGTCCTTCATCGCGAGCATGGCGTCGACGACGGCGGAACAGTATTTCGCCCGCTCCGCCAGAGGCAGGCGCTTCCACTTGTCCTGCGCGGCATGGGCCGCCGCGAAGGCCGCCTCGATTTCCTTCTTCTTCACCACCGCCCGCTCGGCATAGACCGAGCCGTCGACCGGCGATACGCATCTGATCTTCTCTGCCACTCTTTCTTCCTCTCAATATTGCTCGAAGCCGCGCTTCAATTCCCAGTCGGTGATGCGCCGGTCATATTCGAACTGCTCCCATTTGGCGGTATGCACATAGTGATCGATCACATCGTCGCCGAAGGCGCCGCGCAGCAGCTTCGACTTGTCGAGAAGCTCGGTCGCCTCGCGCAAGGTCTTGGGGATCTCGCGCAGCTTCTTCGACGTGTCATAGGCATCGCCCGCAAAGGCAGGCTCGAGCGCCATCTTCTTCTCGATGCCGTCGAGGCCGGCGGCGAGCAGCGCCGCGAAAGCGAGATAGGGATTGAGATCGGCGCCGCCGACCCGGCATTCGACGCGGATCGCCTTGGTATCGGCGCCGCACAGGCGGTAGCCGGCAGTGCGGTTGTCGAAGCTCCAGATCGCCCGTGTCGGCGCGAAAGTACCGGCCATGAAGCGCTTATAGGAGTTGATATAGGGCGCGAGGAAATAGGTGATCTCGCCGGCATGGGCGAGCTGGCCCGCCAGATAGTGCTTCATCATGGCCGACATGCCGTGATCGCCCTTGGCGTCATGGAACATCGAGCTCTTGCCGTCGGCCGTCCACAGGCTCTGATGAATGTGGGAGGAGTTGCCGGCGAGCCCGTAATTCCATTTGGCCATGAAGCTGATGGCCTTGCCGAGCCCCCAGGCGATCTCCTTGCAGCCGTTTTTCATGATCACATGCCGGTCGGCCATGTCGAGGGCCTCGGCATATTTGACATTGATTTCTTCCTGGCCCGGCCCCCATTCGCCCTTGGAATTCTCGACCGGAATGCCGGCGCCCGCGAGACCGTTGCGGATGGCGCGCATCACGCCTTCTTCCTTGGTCGTCTGCAGGACGTGATAGTCCTCGATATAATAGCCCGCCGTCTTGAGATTGGCATAGGCCTTGTCATGGGCGCTCTGATAGGACTCGTCGAACAGGAAGAATTCGAGCTCCGAGGCCATATAGGCCTTCATCTTCATCTTGCTGAGCCGTTCGAGCTGCTTCTTGAGAATATTGCGCGGCGCATGCGGCAACGGCGAATGATCGTGATGGTCGAGCACGTCGCAGATCACCAGCGCCGTCTTGTCGAGCCACGGCGTAACCCGCATCGTCGCCAGATCCGGCTTGATGACGAAATCGCCATACCCCTTCTGCCAGCTCGCCACCTTGTAGCCGGGCACGGGCTCCATATCGATGTCGTCGGCGAGGAGGTAATTGCAGCCATGCGTCTCCTCATAGGCGCCGTCGACGAAGAACTGCGCATGGAAGCGCTTGCCGATCAGCCGCCCCTGCATGTCGGGAAACGCCGCGACGACCGTATCGATTGTGCCGGCCGCAACTTCTTTCTTGAGCTGGGCGAGCGTCAGCATGCCTTGAACCATCTGTTTCTCTTTCTCGAGGGGAAAACCAAAAGAAAGCGGCGCGGGAACTCTCCCGCGCCGCCGTCGTCGTTCTTATGCCTTGGCGCGATGCTCCATCGCGAACTCTTCCTCAGGCGAGAGGATGAGCTTGTGACGGCCGACCAGGGCGAAATAGATGATCGCCAGGACGAACCACACGCCGACCCACAGGACGCCCTTGCTGAAGAGCGGATCCTGGACCTGATAATAGAGCGTCACCAGCGCGATCACGATGGTCACCACCGCACCACCGATGCCAAGCGGACTCTTATAAGGCCGGTTGATATGGGGCTGGTTCTTCCTGAGCAGGATGAAGGAGATCGCCTGCAGGATATAGGAGAACATCGCCCCGAACACCGCCATGTTGAGAAGCACGCTGCCGATGATCGACCCGCCCTTCTCGGCGCCGAGCGCAAACCAGATCGCCAGCATGATCAAGAGACCGACGATAGCACCGACGATCATCGCGACATGCGGCGTTCTGTAGGTCGAATGGGTGATCGACAAGGCCGACGGGAAATAGCCCGCCCGCGACAGCGAATAGATCTGCCGTCCTTGCGCGAACAGGATCGTATGGAAGCTCGCAATGAGGCCGGTGAGCGCCATGATGCCGAGCACGGTGACGCCGACATCGCCATAGACGGCACGGAACCCATCGAGCAGCGGCTCGAGCGAGGTGCCGAGCTTGTGGGCGCCGACTCCCGCGACCGAGGGATTGAGCAGTACGATCATGAAGGCCGAGATGACCAGAGTCAGCATGCCGAGGAGAATGCCCTTCGGCATGTCGCGCTTCGGATCGACCGACTCTTCAGCCGCCAGCGGCAACTGCTCGATGGCGAGGAACAGCCACACGGCAAAGGGCAGCGTGGCGAGGACGCCGGAGAAGCCCATCGGGAAGAACGACCCGTTGCCCTCGGGGAGTTCGCTGCCATCAGGCGCGATATTGAGCGCCCAGCGGCTGAAATCCATGTTCGGAATGGCGCTGATCCAGAAGATGATCAGCACGGCCAGCGACAGCAGCGTCACGATCAGCGTCACCCGGAAGGACAGGGCCACGCCGAAGATATTGAGGCCGAGGAAGATCAGATAGGTGACGATCCAGATGATCGGCGAATAGGCGGGATCGAAACCGAAAATGCTGTTCACATAGGCTGTGATGAAGGTCACGATGACCGCCGGGGTCACCACATATTCGACATTCTCACAAAGGCCTGTGATGAAGCCGCCCCACGGGCCCATGGCTGTGCGGCCGAAGGAATAGGCAGCGCCCGTATGCGGCAGCGCCGGCGACATTTCGGCAATGCAGAAGACAAGGCCGATATACATGATGCCGATGATGGCGCCGGCCACCAGCATGCCGCCCCAGCCGCCGGTCGCAAAACCGAAATTCCAGCCGGAGAAATGGCCGGAAATCACCGCGCCGACACCCAAAGCCCAGAGCGACCAGATCCCCGCATAACGCTGGAGATGCCGCTTCTCGAAATAACCGGCATCAGCTCTTGTATAGCTGACGCCACCACCTTCCGTTTGAGACATGAAAATCCCCTGTTTTCCCTAGTTTGCTCCCTATGGCGGCGTCCTTCCCGGACGCCGCCGGCTCTCGTAAAACTTTGCTCAGCTGCCTTGCGCGATCGCCGCCTCGGCCGCTGCGATCTCGGCCCGGCGCTTGGCGATCTCGTCGCCGACCGGCGGTCCGGCAAAACGCTTGCCGCGCAGCACGACGAGCAACGCCGCCATCACCACCGCCACGACGACCGCCGCCCACAGCCCGAAATTGCTCTCCGGGTCCCGCCAGAAATAGTAGACGATGGCGACGGTCAGGGCGGCAAAGACGGCGCCGACCGCCATCTTGCCTTCCATCGCGAACCAGAAGGCGGTCAGCGCGAGGATCATCAGCACGATCAGATAGCCCACCTTCTCCTGCGGCGGCTGCACGCCGACGAAGATCAGCAATGCGCAGCCGAGGATGGCCAGCACCGCAACCGGTATCGACGCACTTTTGAGATTGAACGGACCTTTATTGGTCCACTCCCCGCCCAGCTCACCCTTCAATGCCGCACCGATCGGCATCAGATAGGAGAGATAGAGGAACACGGCGCAGCCCGTCGACAGCACCAGGAAAGCACCGCCATAGAGCGTCGCCACAATGGACAGCGCACCACCGACCCAGATCGCGGCGCCCGGCGTGCGATAGGTCGGGCTGACCTGCTTCAGCACATTCGACATCGGCAGGCCGCCGTCACGCGCGAAGGCGAACATCATGCGCGAGCACGAGGTGAGACCGGCGAGCGCGCAGAGGAAGTTCGACACGACGATGCCGATGATGATCGCCGCCTTCAGGATGAAGGGCATGGCGGACACCTGGATGAGCCAGTTGAACGAGGCCCAGCCCTGCTTGGCCGCCGCGGCGACGCCATCGGTGACCGTGCCGGACGCATCCGTCTGATCGGGCAGCGCCAGCACCATGGCGCAGACCATGAAATAGCCGAACAGGAACGACCACCAGACCGAGCGGATCATGCCTTTCGGCACTTCGCGCTGCGCGTTGCGCGTCTCCTCCGACGTGTGCGCCGAGGCGTCGAAGCCGGTGATCGTGTAGACGGCATGCAACAGCCCAAGGGCCACCACATAGAGGAAGACCTGGGCTTGCGGCCACACACCGCCGCCCGAGTCACCGGTGAAATTCGTGAAAGTGAACAGCCGAGCGAAATTGAGCGACGGCGCGAAAGCCAGCAGCGCCAAGGTCAGCACCACCGCCGTCGCCAGGATGATATAGCCGCTCCAGTCGGTGAGGATCGTGGTGATCCTGAGATAGTAGTGATTGAGAAGCGCCTGGGCGACCGTGACGCAGGTGATGAAGGCCGTCTGGACCCACCAGCCGGTCGAGAACTCGCCACTGGGCGTCCAGTTGGTGACGTCCATGCCCAGAACCTGCGCCAGCAGCAGGTCGCGGGTCAGGTTGAACAAGCCGAAATTCACCGACGAGACGACGAACAGAAGGCCAAGCAGGTTGAACCAGGCGGCGGCCCAGCCGAAGCCCCGTCCGCCGAGGATGGACGACCAATGATAGATGCCGCCGGCCGTGGGATAGGATGAGGCGACCTGGGCCATGGCGGCCGCCACCAAGAGCGCGAAGAGCGAGCCAAGCGGCCAGATATAGCCGATCGAGCCGCCGCCCCCGGCGCTCAGCGCGGCGGGAAACGCCGTGATGCCACCTGCGACGATGCAGATGATGGCGAAGGAGATCGCAAAATTCTGGAACGGGCCCATGCGGCGCGTTAATTCCTGCGCATAGCCCATGCTGTGCAGGACTTTCACGTCTTCATGATGCTCGGAATCTGAATAACCCTTAGGTGTCATTGTTTCCTCCGGTATTGCCCCGCGACAGTCCTACGAACTCAATTGCGTCCTCACTGATATTGAAGGGAATACGAGCGATACGGCCTGTTCCAGCACTTGGGCGAGCCGTCCCGCCCATTGCACCTGACCAGCCTCATGGTTGATGAGATCGTTGCGGATCTCCAGCATGACGTGATGGAGTCCCCGGGCGCCGCCATGCAGGTTGAGCGTATGACAGACGCCGTCCTGGGGCCCATAAGGTTCGTTTCGCCTGACCACGACATCCTTCATGCGACCGCACAGGCCCAGCACCAGATCGGCCAGACGCGTGTCGCGGTCATGCAGGACGCCGAGATCGAGATGGCGGCGGATCCCCCGGTAGATCGGCGTGAAACTGTGCATCGTCACGACGAGCGAGGCGATATTCCGCGCCGCCCGACGATCCAGCAGCTCCGACACCGCGTGATGGAAGGGGCGATAAATGCCGCGGATGCGGGCGAGCCGCGCATCGGGCGAGAGGTTCTCATTGCCGGGCACCCGTGTCGTCTCGCTCTTCACCGGCATGGCATCGGGCGATTCGGGCGGCCGGTTGCAGTCATAAGCGAGGCGCGAATAGCGCTGCAGCAAAAGCGGCGCGTCGAGTGCCTCGGAAAGCCGGCGCGACACCACCTCCGCCCCGATATCCCAGGCGATATGGCGCGTCAGATCTTCAGGCGACAGGCCCAGGTCGCCCAGCGCCTGCGGGATGACCTTGCCGGCATGCTCGCACACCAGCACGACGGGCGACTGCCCGTTCTCATTCACCACTATGACCGGATCGCCCTCATCGGGCCGAAGCAACCCACCCATGGAGAAATCTTCTCTCCCTCATCCCACCTGGAACGATCATTTCAGAATCGCCAGCGCCTGTCAAATTCGTTACAAGATCGGGCATGACGACCCGCAAGACCATCGCCCAACCCGAAACCGTCGCTGAGCGCATCAGGCTCGGCACATCGAAACTGACCCCTGCCGAGCACAAGCTCGCCCATGCGCTGCTCGCCAATTATCCGGTGGCGGGGCTCTCCAGCATCACCGAATTCGCCAAAACGGCACGGGTGTCGACGCCGACGGCGCTTCGCCTCGCCAAGAAGCTGGGCTTTACCGGCTTTCCCGGCTTCCAGGCCGCCTTGCGCGGCGAGGTCAAGGCGCAATTGCAGGACCCGATCGCGCGCCACCAGCGCTGGTCGAAGGACGCGCCCGACACCCATGTGCTCAACCGCTTCGCCGCGGCGGTAATGGAGAATCTGCGCGGCTCCCTGAAGCTCGTCGATCACCGGAGCTTCGACCGCATTGCCGACCTGATCGCCGATCTGGGCCATGCCGTCCATATCGCCGGCGGGCGCATCACCAGGCCGCTCGCCGAATATTTCCACACCCATCTGCATATGATCCGGCCGGGTGTGACTTTGGTGCCGGGCCAACCCGCCGCCTGGCCGCAATATCTCCTCAACATGAAGCGCGGCGACGTGCTCATCGCTTTCGATGTGCGCCGTTACGACCCAAGGCTTGCCGAATTCGCGAACCTCGCGCACGAGCGCAAGATCCGCATCGTCCTGTTCACTGACCAATGGATGTCGCCGATCGCGGGCGTCGCGGCACACGCCTTCCCCTTGCGCATCGACGCGCCGTCGGGCTGGGACTCGAACGTCGCGACACTTTTCATGATCGAGGCGCTCATCGCCGACATCGTCGACCGCCGCTGGCCCGAGACCGAGGAGCGCATCCGCGAGCTGGAAGGGATCACCGGACGTTTACGCCGCAATTCATGACGTATTGCGCAACGCCCGCCGCTATGCGATCCACTAGCCTCAAGAAGAGCGCGCAAGGATAAGCGCCTAAAAGGGGAAATCTAATGGAGTCGTTCGACTTCATCATCATCGGGTCGGGCTCGGCCGGATCGGCCATGGCCTATCGCCTGTCGGAAGACGGCCGGAACAGCGTGCTGGTGCTCGAATATGGCGGCACCGATATGGGCCCGCTGATCCAGATGCCGTCGGCATTGTCCTATCCGATGAACATGCAGACCTATGACTGGGGCTTCGTCGCCGAGCCCGAGCCGGCTTTGGGCGGGCGCCGCCTGGTGACGCCGCGCGGCAAGGTGATCGGCGGTTCCTCCTCGATCAACGGCATGGTTTATGTGCGCGGCCACGCGCGCGATTTCGACACCTGGGAGGCGATGGGCGCCACGGGCTGGGGCTTCCGTCACGTGCTGCCCTATTACAAGCGGTTGGAGACGTCGCATGGCGGCGAGGAGGGCTGGCGCGGCACCGCCGGGCCACTGCATGTGACGCGTGGGGCACGCAAGAATCCGCTCTACCAGGCTTTTGTCGAGGCGGGCCACCAGGCCGGCTACCCCGTCACTGAAGACTACAATGGCCGCCAGCAGGAAGGCTTCGGCGCCATGGAGCGCACCGTCTGGCAGGGCCGGCGCTGGTCGGCCGCCAATGCCTATTTGCGCCCGGCCCTCAAGCGGTCGAATGTCAAGCTCATCACCCGCGCCTTCGTGCGCCGCCTCCTGATCGACGGCAAACGCGTCACCGGCGTCGAATATGAGCGCGGCGGTGAGATTCTCACGGCGCAAGCGCGCCGCGAGGTGATCCTGGCGGCGAGCTCGATCAACTCGCCGAAGCTTCTGCAGATCTCCGGCATCGGCGAACCGGCGCATCTCCAGTCGATCGGCGTCACGCCGGTCCATGCGCTGCCGGGTGTGGGCCAGAATCTGCAGGACCATCTCGAAGTCTATTTCCAGCTCGAGTCGCTTAAACCCGTCTCGCTGTTGCCGAGCCTCAATCTGTTCTCGAAAGGCCTGATCGGCCTCGAATGGCTGCTGTTCAAGACCGGCCTCGGCGCCACCAATCATTTCGAGAGCTGCGGCTTCATCCGCTCGCATGCCGGCGTCGAATATCCCGACATCGAATATCACTTCCTGCCGATCGCCATCCGGTATGACGGCAAGGCCGCCGCCAAAGGCCATTCCTTTCAGGTCCATGTCGGACCGATGCGCTCTAAGTCGCGCGGCTTCGTGAAAGCGAAGTCGGCCGAGCCCCGCGAAGCGCCGACCATCAAGTTCAATTACATGTCGCATCAGGACGACTGGACGGAATTCCGCGCCGCCATGCGCCTGACGCGCGAGATTTTCGAGCAGGACGCGCTCAAGCCCTATAAAGGCCGCGAGATCCAGCCGGGCGCGCATCTCCAGAGCGACGACGAGCTCGACGGCTTCATCCGCGATCATTGCGAAAGCGCCTTCCACCCCTGCGGCACCTGCCGCATGGGCGACGCGTCGGATCCGCAAGCGGTCGTCGATCCCGAATGCCGCGTCATCGGCATCGAGAATCTGCGCGTCGCCGATTCATCGATCATGCCGCAGATCGCCAATGGCAATCTCAACGCCCCCTCGATCATGATCGGCGAGAAGGCCTCCGATCACATCCTCGGCCGCACGCCCCTGCCCGCCTCCAACCAGGAGCCGTGGATCAATCCGAATTGGCGGATGAGCCAGAGGTAAAGTTACTTCAACCCCGCCTGCCTGCGCGCCTCGTCGAGATAGATCTCGCGCAGCTTGCGTACCACCGGGCCGGGCTGGCCGCCGCCCACCCGCTTGCCGTCGATCTCGACGATCGGCAGCACGAAATTGGAGGCGCTGGTGAGGAAGGCTTCGTCCGCCGCATAGGCCTCTTCCGGCGTGAACAGACGCTCCTCGATGACCACACCCTCTTCCTTGGCCATGCGGAACAGCGAGCGGCGCGTGCAGCCGGCGAGGATGCTGTTGGACAGCGGCCGCGTGATGACCTTGCCGTCCTTGACGATATAGGCGTTGGACGATGTGCCTTCGGTGACCTTGCCGTCCTCGACCATCCAGCCCTCGAAGGCGCCCTCTTCATACGCGCGTTGCTTGCCGAGCACCGGCGCCAGCAGCATCACCGATTTGATGTCGCGACGTGCCCAGCGGATATCGGGAATGGTGACGACCTTGACGCCCGCCGGCGCGTTGGGATTCTCGAGCAGCTTCTGCACCTGGGTGAAACCGATGAGGGTCGACTTCGCTTCCTTGGGGAATTTGAAATCGCGGTCGGCTGAGCCGCGCGTCACCTGGATATAGATGATGCCTTCATCGAGCTTGTTGCGCTTGATGAGCTCCTCATGCATCTGGCGGAGTTCCGCCTTGCTGCACGGCCACGCCATGCTGATCTCGTTCAGCGACCGTTCGAGCCGTTCGGCATGCGGTTCGTAATCCACAAGCTTGCCGTTGATGACGGCCGTCACCTCATAGATGCCGTCGGCGAACAGGAAGCCGCGATCGAAAATTGAGACTTTCCCTTCATTTTCAGGGACATAGCTTCCATTCACATAGACGACGCGGCTCATTGGACTTTTCCTTATCGTGTGGACGCGTTGTCAAACCAGATTCTGGACGAGAAATCCATGGGGGTTGTGTTCGCCCCCTGAGCCCGGCTAGGTAAGTGCCCCGGACTAACAACTTTAAAGGATATCATGGCCTCCCGGATCACGGACGCCTCGATCGAGGCGATGCTGACGCGTGAAAAAGCTCATTTTCTCCAGCGCAACCCGAAATCCAGGACCTTGGCCGAAGACTCCTCCAAACATTGGCTGCGCGGCGTGCCGATGCATTGGATGGCCGATTGGGAAACGCCCTTTCCACTTTTCATCGAAAAGGCTTCGGGCGTCGATCTGACCGATGCCGACGGCAACAGCTACATTGATTTCTGCCTCGGCGACACCGGTGCCATGTTCGGCCACAGCCCCAAGGCGCTGGCCGAAACCTTGCGTCAGGCGAGCTTCGACGGCTTCACCACCATGCTGCCCTCGCCCGACGCAGCCGTCGTCGGACGTCTCCTCGCCGAACGCTTTGGCCTGCCCATGTGGCAGGTGACGGCGACCGCATCCGACGCCAATCGCGCGGTGTTGCGCTGGTGCCGCGCCATCACCGGGCGCAAGAAGATCCTCGTCTTCAATGGCTGCTATCACGGCGCCGTGGATGAAACCTTCGTCACGCTCGCAGACGGCAAGGAAGTCGCCGATCCGGCTCTGATCGGTGAGCCGCGCGACATCACGCAATTCACCAAGGTCGTCGAGTTCAACGATATTCCAGCGCTCGAGGCGGCGCTGGCGCCAGGCGATGTCGCCTGCGTGCTGGCCGAGCCTCTGATGACGAATATTGGCATGGTGCTACCCGATGAGGGCTTCCATGACGCACTGCGCCAGATCACAAGGCGCACCGGCACGCTGCTCGTGATGGACGAGACCCATTGCATGTCGTCGGGCCCCGGCGGTTATTCCGGCGCCCACGGGCTCGAACCCGACGCCATCGTGCTCGGCAAGCCGATCGCCGGCGGCGTGCCCGCGGCGGTCTATGGTTTCTCGGAAGAAACTGCCGGGCGCATCAGGAAATATCTCGAACACCGTGAGCCGGGCCGTTCCGGCATCGGCACCACGCTTTCAGGCTCGAAGCTGCAAATGGCGCTCATGCGCACCATGCTCGAGACCTATTTTACCCGGGAGGCTTTCGCCCCTTTGATCGAGCTCGCCAGAAGGCTCGAAAAAGGTATCGCGAATGTCATCATCAAATATGGGGCACCGTGGCATGTCGTGCGCGTCGGCGCGCGTGTCGAATTCATGTGCAGCCCGGACCGTCCGCGCAATGGCGGCGAAGCGGGGCGCATCATTCACCGCCCGATCGACATGGCCATTCACCATTATCTCCTGAACCGCGGCGTGGTGATCACGCCGTTCCATAATATGATGTTGATATGTCCCGCGACGAGCGAAGCGCATGTCGAGAGCCTGATCACCGGCCTCGACCAGTGCCTTGCCGAGCTCGTCTGACGGGATGGAGTCCTTGAATCATGACCGTCATCACCCCGCAGCGCCAGAGTGAAGCTCAGGCCTTTCTCGACGCCAATCCGGGTATCGAAAGTTTTCATCTGATCTGGACCGACCTGTGCGGCATCCAGCGCGGCAAGATCCTGCGCCGCGACGAGCTGGTGCCCGGCTGGCGCGACGGCCGCTTCCTGCCGATCTCGGCGCTCGTCCTCGACGCCACCGGCCAGGATGTACCCGAGACCGGTCTCGTCTTCGACGAAGGCGACCGCGACCTGCTGTTGTGGCCCATTCCCGGCAGCATGACGACCATTCCCTGGGCGGCGCAGCCGGCGGCGCAATATATCGCCGCCGCGCATGATCTCGACGGCGTTCCCCATTACGCCGATCCGCGCAATACGCTGGAAAAGATCGTCGGCCGCTTCGCCGAGTTCAACATGACGCCGGTCGGCGCCGTCGAGGTCGAGTTCTTCCTGATGGACCGCGAGGCGGCCTTCGCCGGCACGCCGAGAGCCCCCAAGGCCCTCACCAACGGCGCCCGCCCGCAACACTACCAGGCCTATCACCTGCAGGATCTCGACGATTTCGCACCCTTCTTCCAGGACCTCTATGCCTTTGCCGACATCCAGGGCTTACCGGCCAAGACGCTGATCTCGGAATATGCGCCGGGCCAGATGGAGATCGTGCTGCGCCACCGCGCCGACGTGCTGAAAGCCTGCGATGAAGGCATCATGCTGAAGCGGCTGATCAAGGCGGCGGCCGACAAGCATGGCCTCGTCGCCACCTTCATGGCCAAGCCTTATTCCGAATGGACGGGCTCGGGCATGCACATCCATGTCAGCCTGGCCGACGAAGCCGGCAAGAATCTCTTCGCCGCCGCCGACCCGACCGAGAACCAGCTGCTGCTCAACGCGCTTGGCGGCCTCAAGGCGTCGATGGCCGAATCCATGCTGATCTTCGCACCCAACGCCAATTCCTATCGCCGCTTCCGCCGCAATTCCTACGCGCCGGTCTCGGCGAGCTGGGGCATCAACAACCGCACCGTCTCGCTGCGTATCCCGGCGGGAGCGCCCGAGACCTGCCATATCGAGCACCGTCCGGCCGGGGCCGACGCCAATCCCTATCTGGTGATGGCCTCCATCCTCGCCGGCATGCATTACGGCATCTCCGAGAAGCTTGATCCGGGTGCTCCCGTCACCGGCAACGGCTATGAGAAGCGCGCCAAATACATCCCCGGCAACTGGTTCGAGGCGATCGATGCCTTCTGGCGCGCCTCGATCCTCAAGGATTATTTCGGCAAGGACTTCGTCGACACCTTCTGCACGCTGAAGGAGGTCGAGGCCGACCGCTTCTTCGCCGAGCCGACGGCGCGCGATTACGAGTGGTATCTGCGGACGATTTGATTATCTTATGGGTCAGTGACCTCATTCAGGGAGCTGACCCATGACCGCCATCATTGGCTGGGCGCATTCGAAATTCGGCAAGCTCGAAGCCGAGACACTCGAAAGCCTGATCGTCGGTGCCGCGACGGAAGCGATCGCCGATGCAGGCCTGGCGCCTGCCGATATCGACGCCATCTATGTCGGCAATTTCGGCGGCTTCGAGAAGCAGTCCTTCCCGGCCTCCTTTGCGCTCAATGCGTCGCCCGCTTTGCGCTTCAAGCCGGCGACGCGGGTGGAGAATGCCTGCGCCACCGGCTCCGCCGCCATCCATGCCGCGCATACATCGATCGCTGCGCGCGCCGCCCGCTTCGTGCTGGTGGTGGGCGCTGAGAAGATGACGACAGCACCGGGCGACCAGATCGGCGACATCCTGCTGAATGCCTCCTACCGCGCCGAGGAAGGCGACACGCCGGGCGGCTTCGCCGGCATCTTCGGGCGCATCGCCGAACTCTATTTCCAGCGCCATGGCGATCAGTCGGAGGCACTGGCCCGCATCGCCGCCAAGAACCACAAGAACGGCGTTGCCAATCCTTATGCGCAGTTGCGCAAGGAATTGTCGGTCGAGTTCTGCAATACCGTGTCGGACAAGAACCCGATCGTCGCCGGTCCGTTGCGGCGCACCGACTGCTCGCTGGTATCGGACGGCGCCGCGGCCATCGTGATGTGCGACACGGAGACAGCCTTGCGTTTTCCAAAGGCGGTGCATCTGCGCGGTCTCGCCCATGTCCAGGATTATCTGCCGATGTCGGCGCGCGACATCGTCAATTTCGAAGGCTGCGAAGTCGCCTGGAAAAAAGCCCATGAGCGCGCCGGCACAAGCCTTGCCGATCTCTCCTTCGTCGAGACGCATGACTGTTTCACCATCGCCGAGCTGCTCGAATATGAGGCGATGGGCTTGGCGCCGCGTGGCCAGGGTGCGCGCGCCATTGCCGAGGGCTGGACCGAGAAGGACGGCAAATTACCGGTCAATCCCTCGGGCGGCCTCAAATCCAAGGGTCATCCGATCGGCGCCACCGGCGTGTCGATGCATGTGATGGCGGCGCTGCAGCTCGAAGGCAAGGCCGAGGGCATGCAGGTCAAGGACGCGAAGCTGGCCGGGATTTTCAACATGGGTGGTGCCGCGGTCGCCAATTATGTTTCGATCCTGGAGCGGTTGCGGTAAATTCCCTCGCCCGCATGAGCGGGGAAAGGGGAACCCATTGCGCCGGCAATGGGGAGGGTGAGGGGCTTTGAAGACAGCTATGTTTCACGCACGGTCGGCATCGGCTCACCCCAAAGAACGCCGCGTGCTCTCTCTCCTGACACTCCTCCCTGTCCTCTTCTGGCCAAGCCAGGCCCAGGCCGCGGAACTCAACGGCGCCGAGCTGATCCTGCCCTGGGCCATCCCCTTTGTCGGCATTCTTCTGTCGATCGCGCTGCTTCCCCTCCTCGCGCATCATTTCTGGGAGCATCACCAGGGCAAGATCGCCGCCTTCTGGGCGGCCCTCATCATCATTCCGCTCTTCGCGCTGTTCGATTCGGGCACGGCAATCGCATCGATCGGCCATGCCATCATCCTCGAATATATCCCCTTCATCCTGCTGCTGCTGGCGCTCTTCACGGTCGCCGGCGGCGTCGTGCTGCGCGGCAATCTGCATGGCTCGCCCGCCGTCAATACCGGGCTTCTCGCCATCGGCTCGGCGCTGGCGAGCTTCACCGGCACCACCGGTGCGGCCATGGTGATGATCCGCCCGCTGCTGCGCGCCAATGACGACCGCAAGCGCAACGCCCATGTCGTCATCTTCTTCATCTTCCTGGTTGCCAATATCGGCGGCTCGCTCACCCCCCTCGGCGATCCGCCGCTGTTCTTAGGCTTTCTGCGCGGCGTTGATTTCTTCTGGACCACCGAGCACCTTTTCCCCGAAACGCTGTTCCTGGTCGCCGTTCTCCTCGTGCTGTTCTTCGTCCTCGACAGCGTCATCTACCGCCAGGACGGCCATTCGAAGCCGGATCCTACGCCCGGTGACGAGCCGCTGCGCATGTCGGGCGGCCTCAACATCATCCTGCTCGGCGTCATCATCGGCGCCATCCTGCTCAGCGCCTCGACCTCGCTCGGCACGGTCCACATCATGGGCGTCGATGCCGAGATCGTAAACATCCTGCGCGATATCGTGATGGTCGCCGTGACGCTCGTTTCACTTGCGGTAACTCCCAAGTCGGACCGCGAGGCCAATGCCTTTTCCTGGGAGCCGATCAAGGAAGTGGCGAAGCTCTTCGCCGGCATCTTCATCACCATCATCCCGGTGCTCGCCATGCTGAAGGCGGGCGAGAACGGCATGTTCGCGCCGCTCGTGGCGCTGGTGACCGGCGCCGACGGCGAGGCCAATCCGGCCGCCTATTTCTGGCTGACCGGCATGCTCTCGGCCTTTCTCGACAATGCCCCGACCTATCTGGTGTTCTTCGAGCTGGCGGGCGGCGATCCGCAGTCGCTGATGACCGAGGGCGCGATGACCCTGACCGCGATCTCGGCCGGCGCCGTCTTCATGGGCGCCCTCACCTATATCGGCAACGCGCCCAATTTCATGGTCTATTCGATCGCCCGGCGCGCCGGCGTGCGGATGCCGGGCTTCTTCGGCTACATGCTGTGGTCGATGGCGATCCTGCTGCCGCTCTTCGCGGTGCTGACCTTCATCTTCTATATGTAACGGGATTGCGCCCTACTCGTCTGTTTTCTTGGTGCCCGACATCACCTTATCGATGACGGCGAGGAAGATCGCCGAGACGACGAATGCCATGTGCACGATGGTCAGCCACATGATCTGATCGGACGTATATTGCGCCGAGTTGAGAAACACCTGCAGCAGATGGATGGAGGAGATGGCGACGATCGTCGAGGCGACCTTCACCTTGAGCGAGCCGGCGTCGATCTTGCCCAGCCAATGCACTTCGCCATCGGCATTGTCGAAGCGGCTGACGAAGTTCTCATAACCCGAGATGATCACCATGACGACAAGGCTCGCGACCAATGCGGCGTCGATGAGGCCCAGCATCTTGAGGATCGTGTCGGTGTCCTCGAGCACCATGACCACGCTGACGAATTCGACGAGCTTCTTGGCGAAGGAGAAGGCATAGATGGCGAGCGCCACCGCGAGCCCCAGATAGAACACCACGAGCAGCCAGCGCGATGCCAGGATGATCGATTCGATGAAATGTTCGATGGATTTCATGGGGCCCTTCCGTTGTCTTCGAGGTTCTCATAACCTATCAAATTGGGCAATCAAGAGGCAGAAATCATGCGAAGCCGCAAGGCGATCCAGATCGTCGGCTGCCATGCCGAGGGCGAGGTCGGCGACGTCATTGTAGGCGGTGTGGCGCCGCCGCCCGGCGCCACTTTGTGGGACCAGTCGCGCTTCATCGCCAGCGACGGCACTTTGCGCAATTTCGTGCTGAACGAGCCCCGGGGCGGCGTATTCCGCCATGTCAACCTGCTGGTTCCGCCGAAGCATCCGGACGCCCAGATGGGTTTCATCATCATGGAGCCCGAGGATACCCCGCCGATGTCGGGCTCGAACTGCATCTGCGTCGCGACCGTGCTGCTCGATACCGGCATTCTGCCGATGCAGGAGCCGGAAACCGATCTGGTGCTCGAAGCCCCGGCGGGCCTCATCCATATCCGTGCGTCGTGCCGCAATGGCAAGGCCGAGCGCATCAGCCTGCGCAACGTGCCTTCCTTTGCCGACAAGCTCGGCGTGCAACTCGACGTGCCGGGAGTCGGCACCGTCACCGTCGACATCGCTTTTGGTGGCGACAGTTTCGTCATCGCACGGGCCAAAGACTTCGGCTTCGCGATGAAGCCGGAAGAGGCGCGCGACATCGCGGTCATGGGCCGCAAGCTCGTCACCGCCGCCAATGCGCAGCTGGGTTTCCGCCATCCGGTGCTGACCGGCTGGGATCACATCTCCTTCTGCTTCATGACGGGCGAGCTCGAAAAGATCGACGGCCAGCTGTCCAGTCGCAACGCCTGTGTCGTCAATCCCGGCAAGCTCGACCGCTCGCCGACCGGCACCGGCTGCTCGGCGCTGATGGCGGTGCTGCACGCCAAGGGCTTGCTCAAGAAAGGCGAGCGTTTCATCGGCCGCTCGATCATCGAGTCGCGCTTCGACGGCCGCCTCGAGGAGGAGACGGAAATTGCGGGTCGCAAGGCCATCATCCCCTCGATCGCCGGGCGCGCCTGGATCACCGGCACATCGACCTTGTTGCTCGATCCTGACGATCCCTGGCCTGCGGGCTACAAGATCGCCGACACCTGGCCGAAGCTTTGAGGCTCCGTCACGCCGTATAGGCCGGCAACCGCGCCGACAGCGCGTCGATAGCGGCGCGGATCTTCAACGGCAGATGTGGTGTCGCGAGCCACAGCGCGTGGCAATCATAAGGAAACTCAGCTTCGCTTTGCAGAACCTGCCTGAGCGCACCTGAACGCAGCTCGGCGCGGACCAGCCAGCTCGGCAGCCAGGCGAGCCCCATGCCGGCGGCGGCGGCATCGGCGATCGCGGCCATGTCGTCGAGCCGGAAGCGACTCTGCGGTGTGATTTCCGCGGGAACTTCGCCGCCACGCGGAAACAGCCAGGAGCGGACACGGCCGCCGCGGGCATAGAGGATGGTGGCGTGCTGGTGGATATCCGCGATCTGCCGCGGCTCGCCATGCTGCGCGATATAGGCAGGCGCGGCGCAGACGATCATCAGCTGGCGCGCCACGCGGCGCGTCATCACGCCGGCCTCGTCCTTGAGGTCGCCGGTCCTGATGGCGAGATCGAAATTGCCTTCAGCCAGATCGATCAGCGGATCGCCCAATGAGAGATCGAGCTCGAGCGCCGGATGCTGGCGCGCGAAATCAAGGAGGACCGGCGCCACGCAATAGCGGCCATAGAGAGCCGGCAAGGCGACGCGCAGGCGGCCGCGGGGCTCAGCGAACTGATCGGCGGCCAGCGCGTCGGCGGCTTGGGCTTCGGCCAGAATGAGCCGGCAGCGCTCATAATAAGCCCGCCCGAATTCGGTCAGGCTCTGCCGGCGCGTGGTGCGGTTGAGGAGACGGACGCCGAGGCGGGTTTCGAGAAAGCGCACATGTTTGCCGACCATCGGGGCTGAGAGATCGAGCGCCGCGGCGGCGGCCGCGAAGGAGCCGAGATCGACGGCTTTGACGAAGACATCCATGCTGGCAAGGCGATCCATTTCAGAACCAATGGTTTCTACTGTTGTGCCTGAATGCTTATTTATCGCCAATTCCTGGGTTGGCATAGCTCATTCAGCGTAATCAGTTCGGAATGAAGGCACCCAATGGCACGAAGCATCCGGTTTCATGAGACAGGCGGGCCCGATGTCCTGCGCATCGAGGACATCGCCGTTGCGGCGCCGGGTCCGGGCGAAATCCGTATCCAGGTCAAGGCTTTGGGATTGAACCGGGCCGAGGCGCTGATGCGCCGGGGCACCTATATCGAAACGCCGGCCCTGCCCTCGGGCCTGGGCCTCGAGGCGGCAGGTCTCGTCGAGGCACTGGGTGATGGTGTCACGGGGTTCGCCATCGGCGATGCCGTCAGCGTCCTGCCGCCCGTCTCGATGGTGCGCTGTCCGGTCCATGGCGAGCTCATCCGCTTTCCGGCCGAATTCGTCGTGAAGCACCCGCCGGGCCTGAGCTTCGCGCAGGCGGCGGCGAGCTGGATGCAGTATCTCACCGCCTATGGCGCGTTGATCGACATCGCGAAGCTGACGGCCGGCGACATCGTCATCATCACCGCCGCCTCGAGCAGCGTCGGCCTCGCCGCGATCGAAATCGCCAGGCAGGTGGGCGCGACCGTGATCGCGGTCACGCGGACCGTGCGCAAGCAGGCCGCCCTGCTCGCCGAGGGCGCTCATCATGTCGTCGCCTCAGCCGAAGAGGATCTGGGCGAACGGCTGCGGCAGATCGCCGGCACGCGAGGTGTCCGCGTCGTGTTCGATCCGATCGGCGGACCCATATTCGAGCCGTTGACGGCAGCGATGGCGCCGGGCGGCATCCTCATCGAATATGGCGGGCTGAGCCCGGAGCCCACGCCCTTTCCACTCTTCACCGTGCTCAGCAAGCGCCTGACGCTGCGCGGCTATCTCGTCCACGAGATCATCGCCGATGCGGCCCGGCGTGACGCGGCGAAGGTCTTCATCCTCGACGGCCTCTCGACCGGTACGCTCCGACCCGTCATCGCCAAGGTGTTTCCATTCGAGGAGATCGTCGCAGCGCATCGCTATCTCGAATCGAACGAGCAGTTCGGCAAGATCGTCGTCACACTGTGACGAAAATGAAGCTCCCGGCCGTTGCCGGCCGGGAGCTTCATTCGAACACAATCAAGCCTGCTCAGGCGCGTTTGATGAGCCGCAATATGACGAGCAGGATGATGGCGCCGATCGTGGCCGAGATGATCGCGCCGACGATGTCGCCGCCGAGCGAGATGCCGAGCCGCGGAAACAGCCAGCTCGCAATGACCGAGCCGACGATGCCGACGATGATATCGCCGATGAGGCCGTAGCCGCCGCCCTTGACGATCTGGCCGGCCAGCCAGCCGGCGACGAGGCCGATCAGGATCGCAATGATGATGCTCATATAGCCCTCCGGGTTGCCTACATCGGCGAGCCTATCAGAATTGCCACCCTCCACCAGAGCCGAAAGACGGTTTTACCCCGACATCTTGGTCATGCATTGGCGCCGCCATCGACCAGGAACGAAGCCCCGGTGACCTGGCGCGCGCCGTCGCTCGCCAGATAGGCGACGGCCGCCGCGACGTCGCTCGCCGCGCCATAATGGCCGAGCGCGGTGAGGCCGCGCTGCTCATCGGAACTTTCGCCGTCGGAGGGGTTCATATCGGTTTCAGTCGAGCCCGGCTGGACGAGATTGACCGTGATGCCGCGCGGTCCCAGATCGCGCGCCAGTCCCTTGGTGAAGCCGATGAGCGCCGATTTGCTCATCGCATAGAGGGTGACACCCGGATGCGCCACGCGCTCTGCGAGATTGCTGCCGATCGAGATGATGCGTCCGCCCTCGCTCATATGGCGCGAGGCCTCCTGGGCGGCGACGAAGGCGGCGCGCGCATGGATCGCCATGGTGCGATCGAATTCCTCGAGGGTCATCGCCTCGAAGGGGCCGTAGGGAAACACGCCGGCATTGTTGACCAGGATATCGAGGCGGCCGAGCTCTTGTACCGTTTGGGCGACGGCGCGGCGTACCGCTTGCGGATCGGCGCTGTCGGCTTCGATGGCGAGGCCTTTGCGGCCCCGAGCCTCGATCTCGGCGACGATCTTCGCCGCTGCGTCCGCGCCCTTGGCATAGGTGATGGCGACATCCGCCCCTTCCGCCGCCAGGCGTTTGGCAATTGCCGCGCCGATGCCGCGGCTGGCGCCCGTGACGAGGGCCGTTCTTCCGGACAGGTGGTTCATGGAACTCTCCATTTATGTACTGATAGGTAAATATATCTGGAGGCCTTGCATCAATCCGTCAAGAGAATTATTTACTGATTGGTATGAAAAAGGATCGCCCCCCGGTAGAGCGCGGCCGGCCGCGCAATTTCGACCGCGCCTTGGCTTTGCGCCGGGCGATGGAGGTATTCTGGGAGCGCGGCTATGAGGGCACCTCGCTCTCCGACCTGACCGAGGCCATGGGCATCGAGCGGCCGAGCCTCTATGCCGCCTTCGGCTGCAAGGAGGCGCTCTTTCGCGAGGCGGTCGATCTCTACAATGAGATCGAAGGTGTCCCGGCCCAGCGCGTCCTCGAAACCGCGCCGACGGCGCGCCAGGCGATCGAGACGATGCTGCGCGATTATGCGGCGACCTATACGCAGGCGGGCAAGCCGCCGGGCTGCATGATCGTGCTGTCGGCGCTTCTCGGCACACCCCAGAACAAGGATGTGCGCGATCACCTCGCCCGGCACCGCCGCGAATCGCGTGTCGCCCTCAAGGCCCGTATCGCCCACGGCATGGTGGAAGGTGACGTGCCGCAGACGGCCGATGCCGAGCGCATCGGCGGTTTTTACGCTACGTTGCTCGAAGGCCTGTCGATCCAGGCGCGCGACGGCGCCTCGCGCCTGGACCTTGAAGCGATCATCGACGGGGCCATGGCTGCCTGGGAGCCGCTGGTGGCTTGCCGAAAAACCTTACCCGAGCGATAACGAGAAAGTGAAACCCGCGGCGTTGCCATTCTAGGTTGGCCTCGCTAGCGAAATTGCGCCGGCCCACCGGATAAGAGGCATGGTTGGCGGTAACCAACGGACAAGGGGATTCCATGGACTTTATGTTTCTATCGCGCTTCGCGCCGCAGCTGTTGAGCGTGCTGCGCATCATCGCCGCCTTGCTTTTCTTTGCCCACGGCTCGGCAAAATTCTTCGGCTTCCCAGCCGTCGAAGGGATGTACGGTATACCGGTCGGGTCGCCCGGCGGCATCGCCGGCATCCTGGAGATCGTCGGCGGCGCCCTCCTCGTCATTGGCCTATTCAGCCGTCTCACCGCCTTCATCCTGTCGGGTCTGATGGCGGTCGCCTATTTCATGGTGCACGCGCCGCAGAACTTCCACCCCATCCTCAACAGCGGCGAGCTGGCCATCATGTTCAGCTTCGTGTTCCTCTATATCGCCGCCGCAGGCCCTGGCCCCTGGAGCGTCGATGCGAGTCGCGGCAAGGCCTGAGCCTTTCCCTGATCGAGACAAGAGGGCCCGTTCGCAAGACGGGCCTTTTTTCTTAATTCTTACGTATCGGGCAGATTGACCCTGGCGCGGATCATGCTTCCCCCATAAGCTTCAGGACATGGAGTTTACGGAGGAACATCCATGTCCCTTGCCCGCCTGATCGCCTGGGCGCCGGTATTCATTCTACTGCTGGTCGCAGCGCCCTTGGCGCACGCCGTGGAGAATGAGCAGGTCGCCGCCGAGATCCGCAAGATCATCGACAATGGCGAGCCTTTGATGGGCGACCAGCAGTCGGATGACCGCATCGTCGAGGTCTATGTCTTCTATGCCGACGATCGCGACTACAAGCCGCTCTGGGTGCGCGATTCAGGTCCCAAGGCCAAGGCCCATGATATCCTCATGGCGATCAAGGGCGCGGCCGATATGGGGCTCGATCCCGTCGCCTACCGCGTCGGCGAGATCGAACAGAAGCTGGAGACGGCAAAGACGCCGCGTGAGCTGGCCGAGCTCGAATTCCTGTTGACCCGCGCTTTCCTCGATTTCGGCCGTGACATCAATCGCGGCATCGTCGAGCCGCAGACGGCCGGCAAGGAAAACGCCATCACCTCCAAGCAGATGGGCGCGCTGACGTTGATCGACGGCGCCGAACGTGCCGACAACATTGCCGACTATGTGCGCTCGCTCGAGCCGCAGACGCCCGAATATCAACGCCTCAAATCGGCGCTCGCCGCCTATCGCGAGATCGAGGTAAAGGGCGGCTTCCCGGTGATCGGCAAGGGCGCGGCGCTCAAGCCCGGCATGAATGACAAGCGCGTCCCCGCCATCCGCAAATATCTCATCCTCACCGGCGATCTTCCCGAAGGCGCCAACAAGGAGAGCGACCTCTACGACGCCGATCTCGTCGCCGCGGTGAAATGGTTCCAGTACCGCCACGGCCTGACCGAAGACGGCATCATGGCGCAGACCACCTTCGAGGCCATGAATGTTCCGGTCGCCGACCGCATCCAGCAGCTCGAGCTCAATATGGAGCGCCGGCGCTGGATGGATGACGATCTCGGCAAATATTACATCCTGGTCAATATCGCCGATCAGGAACTGAAGGTGGTGAAGGACGGCAAGACCGTGCACACCGCGCGCGTCGTGGTCGGCAAGCCCTTCACCCGCACGCCGGTCTTTTCCGAGAAGATGAAATACATCGTTCTCAACCCCTATTGGAATGTGCCGCCCAATATCGCCAACAATGAATACCTGCCCAAGCTCCGGCGTGACCCGGGCGTGCTCAAGCGCGAGCGCATCCGCGTCTTCGCCGGCAATGGCGACAGCGGCAGGGAAGTCGATCCCTATAGCGTGAACTGGTCGTCGATCAACCGCATGCCCTATTCGCTGCGCCAGGATTCGGGACCGAAGAACGCGCTGGGGCGGGTGAAGTTCATGTTCCCCAACCGCTTCAATGTCTATCTGCACGACACGCCGTCGAAGAGCCTGTTCAACCGCGATCTGCGCGTTTTCAGCCATGGCTGCGTCCGGGTGCAGAACCCGCTCGAGCTCGCCGAGTTGCTGCTCGCCGATCAAGGCTGGTCCAAGGCCCGCATCGATGCCCAGATCGCCGAGGGCGGACAGCGCATCATCAATCTGAAGACACAGGTGCCCGTGCATGTGACCTACATGACCGCCTGGGCCAACAAGGACGGCTCGATCCATTTCCGCCGCGACGTCTATAAGCGCGACGAGCAACTGGCGCGCGTGCTGGCCGGAGCGGAAGCCGGCGGGTGATTGCGTCACCACCTCTCTCACAGAGTAGTGTAACCTCTTTGTAAGGCAACGCTTGCTTGCGTTCGGTCGCGGGCGCGATCAAGATCGGCTCCCGGCACGATCCAGCAACAGTTCGAGGAGAGTTCCATGCCCAAGCAAACCAGCATCATTCTCGTGCATGGCTTTTGGGGCGGCGCGGCTCATTGGAGCAAGGTCATCGTGGCTCTGGCGCGCAAAGGCCACAACTCCGTCATCGCCGTCGAGAATCCGCTGACCTCGCTCGCCGACGACGCCAAACGCACGCGCAAGATGATCGCCCAGCAGAAGCAGCCGGTGATCCTGGTCGGCCACTCCTATGGCGGCACCGTCATCACCGAAGCCGGCGACCAGCCCAATGTGGCGGGTCTCGTCTTCATCGCCGCTTTCGCTCCCGATGCCGGGGAGAGCCCGGGCGCCATCACCGCCAAGAACCCGCCGGCCGCCGCCGCCAATCTCGCACCCGACAGCGACGGCTATCTGTGGATCAAGCGCGACAAGTTCCATGAGAGTTTCTGCCAGGATCTCACCGCTGACGAGGCGCTGGTGATGGCGGCGACCCAGAAGGCGCCGCTCGCCAGCACCTTCGGCGAGAACATCTCGAAGCCCGCCTGGAAGAAGAAACCATCCTGGTATCAGATATCGAGCGAGGATCACATGATCGCGCCCGACAATCAGAAAATGATGTCGGGCCGCCTCGGCGCCAAGAGGGTCATCACCTTGAAGGCGAGCCATGCCTCGCTCGCCTCGCAGCCCGATGCCGTGGTGGCGCTCATCGAAGAGGCCGTCGCGGCATCCTGACCTCAGGCCGCGTCACGCGGGATCGTCGCCTGCATCGACGGGCGTTCGGCGAAGGCCGCATACCAGGCCGCGAGCCGCAGATGTTTCTCCCGCCAGGGCCGGTGGGCAAAGCGGAAATCGAGATAGCCGAGCGCGCAGCCGATGGCGATCTGGCCGATGGTCAATGGCCCCGCGACCATCTCGATCTTCTCGTCGAGCCGCGCCACCGCGGCATCGACCTTGGCCAGCTGTCCTTGCACCCAATCGTCCCATTGCCGCTCCGGCGGCCGCATCGCCATCTCATAACGCGACAGCAAGGCGGCATCGACAAGCCCGTCGCCTAAAGCTTGCAGAGTGAGCGCCTGCCAACGCGTCCTGGGCTCGGCCGGAAACAGATTGAGACCGGGCGCCTGCGCATCGAGATATTCGCAGATGACCCGGCTGTCGAAGAGCGTGTCGCCCTCGGGCGTGATCGCCGCCGGGATCTTGGCGAGCGGATTGGCGAGCGCGATGCGCTCGTCACGCTTCACCGGATGCGCGGCGCTTGGCAGCTTCTCTATTCTGTCGGCGAGGCCCAATTCAATCGCGGTGACCATGACCTTGCGCACATAGGCCGAGGTCGGCGCATAGAAAAGCTTCAGCATGGTCACGGCACCTGGTCCTCGGCGCCGATGGCGGCGAGTCCGGCGCGCGCCACTTCGACATCCTGCGCGCCGGTGCCGGAACCCACGCCGATCGCACCGACGCAGAAGCCGTCGATGATGATCGGGAGGCCGCCTTCGAGATTGGTGAGCCGGCCGCCGGCCGCGATGGCGAGCTTGATCTCATTCTTGGGGTCGAGCCTCGAAGTCGGCTGGCGATGCGAGGCAGCGGTGATCGCCTTCGACCGCGACGTCTCGATCGACAGCAGCTTGGCGCCGTCCATGCGCAGGAAGGCCAGAATATTGCTGCCCTCATCGACCACGGTGATGTTCTGCGGCACGCCGAGCTCGTTCGCCTTGGCGACCGCTCCCAAAAGCGCCTTGAGCGCGCCCTCATGTGTCAGCTTCAGCGCCGGTTTGGTCGTCATCTGCTTGTCGCTCCTTGTCTTTTGGGCATGACGATGGATCACGCGGGACTGGCGATAAATAACTTTTCCGCTTCCGTCTGGATCGGAAAATCCTATTCATGGCTCCCCTCGCTTCAGCGCTCTATCGTCTAAGGTAAGAGAATGACCGACCAGACGACGTTGCGGCGGCTTGGCGCCGAAGATTATGTGACGAAGCCCTGGAAAAACGGCCAGGGCGTCACGCGCGATGTGATTCTGTGGCCGGCGTCGGATGATTTCGATATCCGTATCAGCCTCGCCGACATCCCGCCCGCCAGCACCTTCTCCGCTTTTCCTGGCATTACCCGGCACATCACCCGCCTGTCGGGCGATGCGATGGCGCTCACTTTCGCTGACGGCCACGTGGAACGGCTCGCGCTCCTGACGCCCCTCACTTTCGACAGCGGCAAAGCCCCAGACTGCGAGGCCTCCGGCGCCGATACCCGTGTCCTCAATGTCATGACCCGGGAAACCGTTTGGCGCTCATCGGTAAAACTTTTGACGGAAGGCCGGCACCGGGTCGCGCCACCGGCAGGGGGCGTGCTCCTGCTCTTCGCCGCCGCCGGTCCCTGGACCGCCGAAACGGGCACCTTCATCCTCCGCTGCGCTCCGGGCGAGACCTTGCTGGCCATGGGTCCGGCCGGAATCGACCTGACCGGCGCCCCGGGCGCCAAGGCCCTCCTGGCCCGGCTGGAACCTGCCGCCCAGGGCAAAGACCGGGCCTTTGGTTTTTTTGAAGCAATCCGCAGGAATTAATTATTTTCGCTATCCAACGTCCTCTCCTAGGCTTCCCGCATCCTCAAGAAACAGCGTGAAGACAATGATCAGAACAGGTGAGCAATATCGGGAAGGCATCCGCGACGGACGCGAGGTCTGGGTCGACGGAGAACGCGTCAAGGATGTGACCAGACATCCGGCGATGAAGCCGATCATCGACATCCGCGCCCGCATGTATGACATGCAGCATGACAACAGCCACGCCGACACCCTCACCTACAGCGATACCGCCGGTACCCATTCGATCTTCAACCGCCTGCCCAAGGAGCAGAAGGACTGGCACGACAAGTGGAAGGCGGTCGACACCGTCATCTCCGATATCAGCGGCGTCGTCACCCGCGTCGGCGACGAGACGGTCGGCGAGATGTGGTCGCTCTATGACGGCCAGGACGTACTCAACGAAATCGATTCGCAATTCTCCGAAAACATCGCCCGCCATATCCAGGGCGTGATCGAGACCGACGTCTTCCACGTCTCGGCCAATACCGACCCCAAGGGCGACCGCTCCAAGCCGCCGCAGGATCAGGATCCCGACATGATGGTCCATGTCGTCAAGGAGACCGACAAGGGCATCATCGTGCGCGGCGCCAAATATGAGACGGCGGCGGGTTATGCCGACCAGGCCTTCCTCAAGCCGACGGTCGGCGCCTGGACCAACGAGAAGCTGTCGAACTATGCGGTCGGCGGCATCGTCAAGATGGGCGCGCCCGGCGTGAAGATGATCGCTCGTTCGGGCTTCGCCGGCAAAGGCAGCAAGGAAGACTATCCGCTCGCCAACAAATATGACGAAGTCGACTTTCTGATGGTCCTCGACAATGTCCTCATCCCCTGGGAGGACATCTTCTTCTATCGCCACACCCGCGCCGCCGCCTATATCCGCGGCACGCTGCATCGTTATTCGGCCTTCCCCTACACGCTGCGTCTTCTCTACGTCGCCGACATGATGATCGGCGCGGCCTTGTGGAACGCTAAGCAGACCGGCCTCGACAAATTGCAGGCGGTGCGCGAGAAGCTTGCCGACCTCGTCTGCTACCGCGAAGGCATCAACGCCCATCTCACCGCCTCTATCGCGCTGGCGCAGAAGAGCCCGGGCGGCCTGCTGATGCCGCATCAGTCGATCCTCTATGCCGGCCGCATCCATGCCTGCGCCAATCTCCCGCAGATGATGCATATCGCGCGCGAATTGTGCGGCGGCCAGATCTGCGTCACGCCGAGCGCCGCCGCTTTCGCCAATGGCGAGTCGAAGGACTGGCTGGCGAAGTTCTACAGCCTCAACGATGCCTGGCAGGCGGAGGACCGCCGCAAGCTTCTGGCTTTCGCGCGCGACCTGTTGAACTCGGACTACGCCAATCACCGGCTGACTTTCGTCCAGTTCGCCCAGGCCCCGCATTTCAACCATCTGGCCGCGACCTACAACGCCTTCGACTTCTCAGGCCCTCTCGATTTCGTGCGCAAATCGGCCGGCCTGTCGGACCGGGTCAACGGCTCGCTCTGACGGTCCAAGGTCATGACGCCGCGGACATCGGCCGACATCCTGAAGGAGCTCGTCGGCTTCGCCTCGGTGAGCGCCAATTCGAATCTCGATATCATTGCGTATATCGAGGCGCGCTTGGCGCCGCTGGGCATCGCGTCGCGGCGTATTCCCGACAAGACAGGCCAGAAAGCCTCGCTGCTGGCGACGATCGGTCCCGCCGATCGTCCCGGCGTGGTTCTGTCGGCCCATACCGACGTGGTGCCGGCCACCGAACCCAACTGGTCGAGCCCACCCTTCACCGCATCTCTGCGCGACGGGCGCCTCTATGGCCGTGGCGCCTGCGACATGAAAGGCTTCATCGCCGCGATCCTGGCGCAGCTCCCCACCTTGCGCGAAAGCGCAACCGAAACGCCGGTCCATCTCGCCTTTTCCTATGACGAGGAAGTCGGCTGCCGTGGCGCACCCGATCTCGTCGCTGAAGTGGCGGGCCTGAAAGTGAAGCCTGCCCTCTGCATCGTCGGCGAGCCGACCTCGCTCACGGTCGCGACCGCGCATAAGGGCAAGGTCGCCTATCGCATCACGGTCACCGGCCGCACCGGCCATTCGGCCCTGCCGCATCGCGCCGCCAATGCCGTACTGGCAGGCGCCCGCGTCGCCACATTGCTCGGCGATCTCGCGGCGGAAACCGCGCGATCGGCCAAACGCAACGACGCCTTTGATCCGCCCTATACGACGATCCATGTCGGCTCGCTGCATGGCGGCTCGGCCCTCAATCTGGTGCCCGACCGCGCCGTGCTCGAATACGAGATCCGCAATATTCCTGACAACAACATTCCCGCACTCTTGAAACACATCGAGGCCGGCATCGCCGCGGAGCGCGAGACACTGCGCCGATCGGCACCCGAGGCCGACATCCTCGTCGAAGAGATCGCCGCCTATCCGCAGCTCGCGACACCTGCCCGCCACCCGGCCATCGCCGCCGTCGCCGCGCTGGCCCATACAGATGCAAAGCCAAGGACCGTCAGCTTCGGCACCGAAGCCGGTCTTTATGCCGAAGCGGGCATCCCGACCGTGATCTGCGGACCGGGCGACATGACCCGCGCCCACAAGGCCGATGAATGGATCGGTCTCGATGAGCTCACCGCCACCGACCGGATGCTGGAGCGCCTCGCGGCGAAACTGAGTCAGCCGGCTGCGACATGGATAATGACATGACCTCGATACCGAAAACCATGCGCGGCGTGATCGCCAGGGAGAAGGGCGGACCCGACATATTGTCGCTCGACACGTTTCCGGTGCCCGAGCCCAAGCCCGGCGAGGTGCTGATCAAGGTCGTCTATGCCGGCGTCTGCCGTCCCGACATCATGCAGCGCCGCGGCGTGTTTTCACCACCTCCAGGCGCTTCCGACATATTGGGCCTGGAAGTGGCAGGCACCGTCGTCGCCTGCGGCTCGGAAGTGAAGGATCTCGCCGTCGGCAACCGTGTCGCAGCCTTGCTGTCGGGGGGCGGCTACGCCCAATATGCCGTGGCCGATGCGCGCTGCTGCCTCAAGCTGCCGGGCTTCCTGGCCGAGCGCGACTGCGCCGCGCTGCCGGAAGCTTTGTTCACCATCTGGCACAATCTGTTCGAGCTGGGCCGGCTTTCCTGCGGCGAAGCAGTGCTCATCCATGGCGGCGCCAGCGGCAACGGCACCATTGCCATCCAGCTCGCCAACGCCATCGGCGCGACCGTCTTCGCCACCGCCGGCACCAAGGAGAAGGCGGCGCTGCTGCACAAGCTCGGCTGCGCCCATCCGATCGTCTACCGCAATCAGGACTTCGTCTCGGTGATCGGTGAGGCGCGCGGCGCACGCGGCGTCGATGTCGTGCTCGACATCATCGGCGGCTCCTATATGCCGCGCAATCTCGAAGCCTTGGGCCCGGGCGGGCGCCATGTCAGCGTGGCTTTCATGGAGAGCGCCAATATCACGCTCGATTTCACCGTCGTGATGCGCAAAAGCCTGACGCTCACCTCTTCGACATTGCGCCCGAAGCCGGCCGACGAAAAAGCCCGCCTCAAACGGGCGCTCGAACGCCATGTCTGGCCCTTCGTCGAGACCGGCCGCGTGCGTCCGATCATTCATGCCGAATTGCCGCTCGCCGAAGCGGCCGAAGCGCATCGCATCCTCGAGGCCTCCGAACAGGCCGGCAAGGTTGTGCTGCGCTGCTGACCACTTACGATACAGCTTTCAACACTTTCAAGGATGAGGAAACCCCATGACCCATAAGCGCATTCGTCCCTTCAACACCAAGCAGACTTATCCCGAGCAGAAGCTCGACAACGATCTCTCGCAAGGCGTCGTGGCGCGCGGCACGATGGTGTTCCTGCGCGGCCAGGTGGCGCAGGATCTCGACACGCGCGCCAGCCTGCATGTCGGCGATGCCGGCCTGCAGACGCGCAAGACGATGGAAAACATCAAGTTGCTGCTCGAGGAAGCCGGCAGCGAGCTCTCGCATATCTGCCGGATCGTCGTTTATCTGACCGACATCCGCTACCGCGAGGCCGTCTATCGCGAGATGGGCGTGTGGCTCAAAGGCGTCTTCCCCTGCTCGACCGGGCTCGTGGTGCCGGCGCTGGCGCGCCCGGAATGGGTGGTCGAGATCGAAGTGACCGCCGTCATTCCCGACAAGGCCTGAGGCCAGCCCATGACCTTCTCGATCTCCGCCCGCTGCCGGCGCACCGGCATGTTCGGCATCGCGGTCTCCTCCTCGAGCCCCTGTGTCGCGGCGCGCTGCGCCCATGCCCGTGCCGGCGTCGGCGTCGTCGCCACCCAGAACATTACCGACCCGACGCTCGGCCCCAAAGGTCTCGACCTCATGGCCTCGGGGCTCTCGGCGCCGGAAGCCTTGGCGAAGCTCAAGGCCGCCGCACCCCATCTCGACTACCGCCAGCTGGCGCTCGTCGACCGCCAGGGCGGCACCGCGTCCTTCTCCGGCGGCAAGACGCTCGGCACCCACCGCATCAAGGAAGCCCCCGATGTCGTGGCGGCCGGCAATCTGCTGAAGGATCCGCAGGTACCCGA
The DNA here is from genome assembly GCF_016595235.1 of Taklimakanibacter albus. Taxonomy (GTDB): domain Bacteria; phylum Pseudomonadota; class Alphaproteobacteria; order Rhizobiales; family Aestuariivirgaceae; genus Taklimakanibacter; species Taklimakanibacter albus. The sequence goes on from NZ_JAENHL010000007.1 coordinate 1,133,723, forward strand.
CCAGATGGTCAAGGCCTTCCTGGCCGATGAGCAGGCGCAGCTCGGCGACCGGCTCATCGCCGCCATGCAGGCGGCCCTTGCCGCCGGTGGCGAGGAAGGGCCGGTCCATTCGGTCGGCATGCTCCTGGTGCGCGACGTCGCCTGGCCGGTGGCGGATCTACGTGTCGACTGGCACGAGACCGACCCGATCGGCGAGCTGGCGCGCCTCTGGGCGCTGTGGAAGCCGCAGATGGACGCCTATGTGACCCGCGCCCTCAACCCGTCAACCGCCCCGTCCTACGGGGTTCCCGGCGACAAATAGAGGTCCCATGTGATACGCATTGAACCGGCCTTCAAAGGTGACATAAACTCGTATCTCCTGCAGGAGGAAATACGTGTTCAAGTCCGGTCGAATATGGTGACCAAGGCCGATCCGTCGCGATCGCCGTTACGATTCACATTACGGCAACTGCTTTATTTCGTCGCCGCCGGCGAGACCAAGAGCGTCAAGCTCGCCGCCGAAAGGCTCAATATCTCGCAACCCTCCATCTCGACCGCCATCGCCCAGATCGAAGCCGAGTTCGACATCCAGCTCTTCGTGCGCCATCACGCGCAGGGCCTGTCGCTCACCCCGGCCGGCGTGCGTTTCCTGCAGGCGGCCAAGACTTTGCTCGACCAGGCCGAGGAGCTCCACAATGTCGCCGACGAAGTGGCGGGCTCGGTCAGCGGCCCCTTGAACATCGGCTCCTTCCGCACTTATGCGCCCTTGATCATCTCGGAGGTCTGCAAGGGTTTCCTCGATCAGTTTCCGCGCGTGAAGCTGCATGTCTCGGAGGGCGATGAGGCCTCCCTCGTCGCCAAATTGCGCCGGGCCGAGATCAGCATCGCCGTCACTTATTCGCAGAACATCCCCGACGACATCGATTTCGAGCCGCTGGCGCAATTGCCGACCTATGCGCTGCTGCCCGCCGATCATCCGCTGGTGGCCAAGGCGCCGATTCCTTTGAGCGACCTCGTCGAGCTGCCCTTCATCCTGCTCGACTTGCCCTTGAGCCGCGAATATTTCATGTCGCTTTTCCTGCGCGAAAATCTGGCGCCCAACATCCTCACGAGGACCGAATATCCCGAAGCCATCCGCAGCTATGTGGCGAGCGGCTTCGGCTATTCGCTGGCGACGGCCCGGCCGCGCAACAAGGCGGCGCTTAATGGCAAACCGCTCGCTTATGTGCCGCTCGCCGGCAACTACCCGCCCATGGTGCTCGGCCTCGCGACACTCAAAGGCCTGCGCAAGACCAGCATCACCCAGGCCTTCGAGGCTCACTGCCGCCAGGTGATCTCGACCAACCAGATGCCCGGCATGGCGCCGCTCGACTGAATCCCAACCATCCCACGTGATCGCAAGGAGTGCTCGGATGACCCAAACTTTGAGGGCCCTGATCGTCAATGGCGCCAATACCAATCTCTATGGAGTCGACCCGAGCGGCGTCTACGGGTCCAAGACCTTGGCCGATATCGAAGCCGGCTGCCGCGCGGTCGCCAAGACAGTGGGTCTGGAGCTCGAATTCCGCCAGTCGAACTATGAAGGCCAGCTGATCGACTGGATCCATGCCGCGCGCCAGACGGAAGACGGCATCATCATCAATGCCGGCAGCCTCACTTACACATCGATCGGCCTGCTCGACGCCCTGTCGGCTTTCGCCAAGCCGGTCATCGAAGTGCATATGACCAATATCTACAAGCGTGAGCCGTTCCGGCATCATTCCTTCATCTCCAAGGCGGCGACGGGAATCATTGCCGGCCTGGGTCCCAACGGCTACGAATTCGCCGTCATGGCCATGTCGCGGCTGCTGAAGGGAGAGAAGAACTGATGAACGGCGAAGCTCTGGTATTCTACAGCCCGACCGACGATCCGAGCGCCTGGCGGGACGCGCTCAAGACCGAGCTTCCCGATCTCGACTTCCGCGTGAGTTCCGAGTCCGGCAACAACGCGGAAGTCCGCTATGCGCTTGTCTGGAAGCCGCCGGCGGGGTTCTTCGCCCCCTATCCGAATATCAAGCTGGTGACCAATCTCGGCGCCGGTGTCGACGAGATCGTCGGCCGCAACGACCTGCCCGACGTGCCCATCTGCCGCCTGTCCGATCAGGGCATGGTGCAGCTGATGACGAGTTACGTGCTCTTCGCTGTACTGCGTTACGCCCGCGACATGCAGGAGTTCGAGCGCTCCACAAAACGCGGCAAATGGGAGTTCATCCATCCGCGCCCGCTCGCCGAGATCAAGGTCGGCGTCCTGGGCCTGGGCGATCTCGGCGCGGCGGCGGCCATTGCTTTGGCCAATCTCGGCTTCGCCGTCTCGGGCTGGAGCCGCACCCAGAAGCGGCTGGCCAATGTGAACTGCGTGTCGGGAGCGGACGCGCTGGACGGTTTCCTCGCCGCCAACCAGATCCTGGTGAGCCTGCTGCCGCTGACCGAGGAGACGCGCGGCATTCTCGACAAAAGGCGCCTCGCCTTGCTGCCGAAGGGAGCGAAGTTCATCAACGTGTCCCGCGGTCAGATCGCCGATGAGGCCGCTCTCATCGAAGCCTTGCGCAGCCGCCACATCGCCGAGGCGACGCTCGACGTCTTCCACAAGGAGCCGCTGCCGGAAGGCCACCCGCTCTGGGCGCTCGACAATGTCCTGATCACCCCGCATCTCGCCAGCAACACCACGCCCCGCATCGCGGCGCGTGATGTCGCCGAAAGCATAAGGCGCATCCGCCGCGGCGAGGAACCGCTGCACCGCGTCGACCCGAAGCGGGGATATTGAGCTTAAACGCCGAACAATCCTCGGCACTCCGCCGCAAAAGCTTCAGCCCCGGCGCCAAGCGTTGCGCCGGCACGCCGCGCCAGCACCACCTGGCTCGACCGCGTCGCATCCGATAGGGGCCGCGTCACCAGCGCATTGCCGTCATAGGACATGGTGGCCGCAGGCTTGGTCGACAGCAGGCTGTAGCCGAAGCCCCCGGCAACGAGGCCGCGCGCCATCTCGAACGACGCGGTGCGGAAGCGAATATTAGGCGTAAGGCTCCGCTCGCTGAACAGCGACAGGAAATACTCCCCGCTCGGTGGCGGCTCGAGCAGGATCAAGGGCTCACTCGCCAGCGCCGCCAGCGACAGCGAGCTCTCCTTCGCCAAGGGATGGTTCTCGGCCAGGAGCACATAAGGCTGCAGCTCGGTGAGCAATTCGGCCTCGATCTGGTCGCCGAGATTGAAGTCATACATCAGCGCCAGATCGACATCGCCGGCCTTGATCGCCTCGAGCACCCGGCGATGGTCGCCTTCGACCAGCTTGAGATCGATTTGCTGGCCCTTGGCGGCGAGCCGTCTCAGCACTTGCGGCACCACATGCGGACCAAAAGTGTGGAAGGCGCCGAGCCTGACCGATTCGACACTCTGCGCCTCCTGGGCGCGTCCATTGTCGATACGCGACGGCGTGCCATAGGCGCGGTTGGCATAGATCAGGGGCGAGCCGCGGTCGAGCGCGAAGATTTCCTCGACGCTGCCGATGATCACATGATGCGTGCCGATCTTCTGCGCCGACAGGATCCGGCAGTCGAAGGCGGCCAGCGCGTCGACGACGCGCGGCGCACCCGTCGCGAGCGTTGTCCAGCTGGTGCAGGAGAATTTGTTGCCGTCCGCCGTCTTGTAACGCCCGGCGAAACAGTCGGAGATGAAGGACTGGTCGTCGCGCAGCACGTTCACGCAGAAGATGCCGTTGTCGATGATCGCCTGCGCCGCCGGGCTCATGTGATGCACGCAGACGAGCAGCGTCGGGCGCGACGTGTCGGCCGAGACTGACGCCATTGCCGAGACCGTCACGCCATGGCGGCCGGCGGCACCCTCGGTGGTGACGACATTGACCGTGCAGGCGGCAAGACCCATGCCATTGAGGAAGCGCTGGCGGAGCGCCGGATCGGGCATCGTGTCTGGGACTTCAGCCATGGAATCTCTCCTCCTCAAGCCGGCAGGATGACGGCCTCATCGAGCGGCACCGACAATGCGATTTCCGAACCGAGCGGAGCCTGATCGATGGCCGCGGCACCTTTGGTGCGCAGCTCGACTAGGCCGATGCCCGGCACATTGACGCGGGTCTGGGTATGGGTGCCCTGATAGATATGCGCGGCGACATTGCCCTTCACGATATTGGCGCCGTTGTGCCGCGGCCCGGCGATCTCGATATGCTCGGGCCGGATGAAGATATGGACCATCTGGCCGTCTTTGAGCTCCTGGCGCGCCGGCTGCCGGCCATTCAGGCTGATCTCCGGGCAGACCTCGAAGCGGAAGTCCTGTCCGCTCTTCTGGCAACGCGCCTTGGGCAGCGCATTGATCTCGCCGATGAAGGACGCGACGAAGCCATTGGCGGGCTGGGTATAGAGCTCGATCGGCGCTGAGACCTGCTGCACCTCGCCCCGACTCATGACCACGACGCGATCCGACAGGCTGAGCGCCTCGCCCTGGTCATGGGTCACGAAGATGGTGGTGAGGCCGGTCTTCTGATGCAGTTCTTTCAGCTCCACCTGCATCTGCAGGCGCAGATTCTTGTCGAGCGCCGAAAGCGGCTCGTCGAGCAGCAGCACTTTCGGCCGGATGACGATGGCGCGCGCCAAGGCGATGCGCTGCTGCTGACCACCGGAAAGCTGGCGCACCCGCCGGCCCTCCATGCCGGAGAGCTTCATCATGTCGAGGGCGCGCTCGACCTCCGCCTTGATCTCCCTGGCCGGCAATTTGCGCATGCGCAGGCCGAAGGCGATGTTGTCGAAGACATTCATATGCGGGAAAAGCGCATAGCTTTGGAACACCATGCCGGTTTCGCGCATATAGGGCGGCACGTCGGATATATCCTTGCCGTCGATTTGGATGGCGCCCGATGTCTGCGTCTCGAAGCCCGCCACCATGTTGAGCAGCGTGGTCTTGCCGCAGCCCGATGGGCCGAGCAGTGTCATGAACTCGCCCTTGCGGATGTTGAGCGACACTTTGTGGACGGCGGTGACATTGGCGAAGGTCTTGGTTACCTCGACGATATCGACCGAATGGCCGCTGTTGCTGATATTCATGCTGTTCGGACCACCTGTCATCAGTGTGAATCTATCGCGAGGATCTTGCGCAGGCCGAGGAAGTGATTGGCCAACATCAGGATGAGCATCGTGGCGATGATCAGCAGCGCCGAGACCGCGGCGACCGTCGGATCGGTATATTCGCGGATATAGTTGTACATGGCGACCGGCAGCGTCTGGGTACGGCTCGCCGTGACATAGAGCGAGGCCGAGAATTCGGTGAGCGACAGGATCGCCGCCACCAGCCAGCCGCCCGCCATGCCCGGTATGATCAACGGCACGGTGATGCGGCTCAGCACCATGAAGGGCGAGGCACCGAGATTGGCCGCCGAACGCTCGAAATTGGGATCGATATTGAGCAGGCTCACATAGACGGCGCGGGCGACGAAGGGCAGCACCAGCACGACATGCGTCATGATGATGATGGTAAGCGTCTGATTGAGGTTCAGATGTGCGCCGAGCAGCAGAAAGCCGAAGCCGGTGGTGAAATGCGGAATGATCAGCGGCGACGACAGGATGCCCTCGAGCAGGTTCTTGCCCGGGAAGACATACCGCACGACCAGGAAGGCGAAGGAGGTGCCGATGACGAGCGCCAGGGTCGAGGAGATCAAAGCGACGATGAGGCCGGTGCGGAAGGCGATGCGGAAATCGGGATAGGTGAGCGCCTTTTCGTACCAGCGCAGTGAGAAGCCATTGGGCGGGAAGGACAGGATCTCGCCCGGATTGAACGACGTCATCACCACGACGATCGCCGGGATCGTCATGTAGAACAGGATGCAGCTGACGATCACCCAGAACAGCGTTTGTCTCCACATGTTTAAGGGCCTCGTCAATGGATCGCCGTTTGCCGCTCGAGGCGGTTGGCGATGAGTTTCATGAGCGCCAGGCTGGCGAAGGCGCTGATCAGCGCGATCACGCTGAGCGTGGCGGCGAAGGGGAAGTTGAGGGCCGAGAAGCCCTGCAGATAGATGGCATTGGAGATCATCAGCACCTTGCCGCCGCCGATGAGCTGCGGCGTGGCGAAGGCGCTCATCGTCCACGCGAAGATCACAATGAAGCCCGAAATGATGCCCGGCATGGTGAGCGGAATGACGACCCGCGTGATGACGGTCCAAGGGCGTGCGCCCAGATTGGCGGCGGCTTTTTCATAATCGGTGTTGATATGGCTGATGGCGGTGGCGAGGATGATGATCATCACCGGCATGGCGAACTGGACAAGCGCTATGACCACGCCCGCGCGGGTATACATGAAGGTGACCGGCTCGGAGATGATGCCGATATCCAGGAGCATCGTGTTGAGGAAGCCATTGGTGCCGAGCACTAGCATCCAGGCATAGGTGCGCACGATCTCGCCGGTGAAGAGAGGTGTGATCGACAGCAGGATGAGCAGCGTGCGGACCCACTCGACCTTGGTGCGCACCAGCGCGAAGGCGATCGGATAGGACAGGATCAGCGTGAAGAAGGCGGTGGCGAGGCTGAGGACGAAGGTGTTGACGACCGCCTTGAAATAGACCGGCCGGTAGATGCGGGCGAAATTGTCGAGCGTGAAGCCGCCGACATCGAGCGAGCCCGGGATGAATTCACGGAAGCTGTATTGCAGGATCTCGGCCAGCGCCGCGAGGAAGATCACCGCGACGAGAATGGCGGGGACCAGGAAGGGGATGAGGAACGGGCGCTTGGACATGGCAAAAATGAAAGGGCTGGCCCGCTTTGGACGGGCCAGCCGATGTCCGCTTATTGCATCATGTTCTCGGTGAACCAAGCTTTCCAGGTCGGAAGCAGCTTGGCCTGCACTTCGTCAGGCGTGATGATCGCCTGGGTCGACCACTGCTCGGGCGTGGTGAAGATGCCGGGCAGCTTGGCAAGTTCCGGCGAGACCTTCGCGTCTTTGTTCATCGGCGAGCATTTGTGGAAGTCGCAGATTTCCTGCTGAACGACCGGATCGAGCGCCACATTGATGAACTCATGCGCCGCGTCGAGCTTTTTGGTGCCCTTGTTGATGCCGAGCGCGCCGATGCCGACGACCGCGCCCTCCTTCGGAATCTCGATGGTGATCGGCACGCCGTTCTGGATCAGATGATAGGCGTTGATCGACAGCATGATCTGCACCGGCGTCTCGCCCGTCTTGAGCAGATCCTGGCTGGTCGCGTCCGACTGGTAGAAGGCCTTGATATTGGGCTTGAGCTTCTCGAGCAGCGGAACGCCTTTCTCCCAAGTCGCGGCGTCGCCGCCGGCGAGGATCGACGAGGCGACGATGATGTGACTCGGATCGAAATCGGGCATCGACAGCTTGCCGGCGACGGCATCCGACCACAGGTCGTTCCACGAAGTGATGCGGAAGTCCTTGGGCATCAGATCGGTGCGGAACACCGGGCTGTAGACATATGAATAGACGCCGACCTCATAGTCGCCGCGATCCGCCGCCGGATAGAGATTGGCGAAATTGGTGAGTTTGCTCTTGTCGAGTTTCTCGAACAGGCCGTCGGACTGATAGAGATAGCCGACATGGCTGGTCGTATAGACCACATCCGATTCGGGATTGTCCTTGGCAACTTTCGCCTTGGCGAGACGATCGAGGGTGCCGCCGGTGATGAACTCGACTTCCATGCCGGTGCGCTTGGTGAACTCCTTGGCGATGATGGCGGCGCCGTCCTTCCAGTTGCCGCCCCAGACACTGACGATGAGCTTTTCCTGCGCCGAAGCGGCGGTGCTGGCGAGAGCGATGGCGAGCGCGCCAAGGGCTACCATAAGCTTCTTCATCTAGTCATTTCTCCCTGTTTTCATTGAATTATTCGTATTTTGACCTAGCGTAGCGACAATGCGCTGGCAGGACAGGGACAATCTTACGGACAGGACTAAATCAGAAAATTATTATTTTCTGTGCGCTTGCTTCCAATGTTCCTAAGTAGAGGCAAGTGGCGCCCAAAAATGAAGCGCCAGGACGTCGCCGTCCTGGCGCGGGCAAGACGCTGAGTGATGCGCGTTATTGCATCATGTTCTCGGTGAACCAGGCCTTCCAGGTCGGCAGCAGTTTGGCGCGGATCTCATCAGGCGTGATGATCGCCTGCGTCGACCATTGCTCCGGCGTGGTGAAGATGCCGGGCAGCTTGGCGAGCTCGGCATCGATCTTCGCGTCCTTATGCATCGGCGAGCATTTGTGGAAGTTGCACAACTGGCGCTGGATCTCCGGATCGAGCGCGACATTGATGAATTCCTGCGCCTTGTCGAGTTTCTTGGTGCCGGCATTGATGCCGAGCACATCGATGCCGACGACGGCACCTTCCTTCGGGATCGCGATGGTGACCGGCACGCCGTTCTGGATCAGGTGATAGGCGTTGATCGACAACATCACCTGCACCGGTGTCTCGCCGGTCTTGAGCAGGTCCTGGCTGGTCGCATCCGATTGATAGAAGGCTTTCACGCCGGGCTTCAGCTTCTCCAACAATGGAATGCCGACTTCCCAATTCGCCGCCGTGCCGCCGGACAGCACCGCAGACGCGATGATGATGTGGCTCGGGTCGAAATCGGGCAGCGACAGCTTGCCCGCGACCTCCGGCGACCACAGATCGTTCCACGAGGTGAGCTTGAAGTCCTTGGGCATCAGATCGGCGCGATAGACCGGGCTGTAGACGTAAGAATAGACGCCGACTTCATAATCGCCGCGATCGGCGGCCGAGACCAGGCCGGCATAATTGGCGATCTTGGCTTTGTCGAGCTTCTCGAACAGACCGTCGGCCTGATAGAGGAAGCCGACCTGGCTGGTGGTGAAGACCACGTCCGATTCCGGACTGTCCTTGGCGACCTTGGCCTTGGCGAGCCGGTCAAGCGTGCCGCCGGTGATGAACTCGACCTCCATGCCGGTGCGCTTGGTGAATTCCTTGGCGATGATGCCGGCGCCTTCCTTCCAGTTGCCGCCCCAGATACTGACGACCAGCTTCTCCTGCGCCGATGCCGCCGTGCTCGCGAGCGCAAGGACCATCGCGCCGAGCACACCCCAGATCCTTTTCATCAGGCTTTCCTCCGTGTTGGTGACGGCACAAGTCTGTCCCTAACGGCAGGCGGAGAAAGTTATTATTTTCCGTTCATCTGGTTTCGATGTTCCGAAGCAGCCGGCAAAGTCAGCGGCGCCAGTTCCTCGAGCTTGCGCCGGCGCGGGTCGTTCGCCCTGATCCGCGCCAGCGCGAAACGCTGCGCCTCGGCGAGCGCCCGGGCGGCCGCATCATAATCGAGATGAACCGGACGCCCCTGCTCGACCACGCGATCACCATCGACATAGACGGCCTCGATGGCGCGCTCCGCCGCGCAATGCAGGAGGTTGCGCAACGGATCATAGACCGGCTGCATGGCTGGATGTTCGAGGTCGACGATGACGAAATCGGCTTTCGCCTTGGCGGCGATGCGGCCAATATCGTCGCGTCCCAGCGCCTTGGCGCCGGCGAGCGTCGCCATGTCGAGCACGTCGCCCGTCGCGACATCGGCGAAACTCTTGCCCGCGATGCGCCCGCAGATCAGCGCCTGCCGCATCTCCTCGATCATATTATAGGGATAGCTGTCGGTGCCGAGCGCCACATTGACGCCCTGACGGCGATAGGCGCCGATCGATTCCAGCACCATGCCGCTGCGCGCGAAAGTGACCGGGCAATGGGCGACATTGGCGCGATAGTCGGCCAGCAGCTCGACGTCGCGCCGGGTGCGCTGGCGCGTCCAGCTGTGGCTGTCGATGAAGATGCAATGGCCGATGATGAGATTGTCGGCGAGCAGATCGAGCTCTTCGAGATACTGCACGGCGGTGAGCCCGGTGCGGCGCAGAAGCTCCTCATGCTCGGTCATGGTCTGTGCCGCATGGACGGTCATCGGCACACCACGCGCGCGTGCCGCCTGCATGGCGTCCTGCAGCAACTCGGCCGAGCAGGTCTCGATCTGCGACGGCGAGACGACACCGCCGAGCCGGCCCGACGGATGGGCGCGTGCTTCATCGACGACGGCGAGTGCGCGGGCGAAGGCTTCACGGCCCCGCGCTTTGTCCCAGTGGAAATCAAGACGAAGGCTCGTTTCCACATGCCACTGCGCCTCGCGAAAACCCGGCGCCACATAGGCGCGCGCCCCGCTCTTGGCCAAGGTCGGCAACCACGTCTCATGCGGCCCGGCAATGTCGACCAGCGTCGTGACGCCGCTGCGCAGAAGATCGCCCAGCATCACCGTCAGCGACGCCTCGACCGCCTCCGGGCTTATCTCGACCAGATTCGAATATTCATAAAGCGCGTTGCCCCACAGCGCCGGCGTGCCCATGTCGTCGAAGATGCCCTTGGCGACCGGCTCCTCGCCCGAATGGCAATGCACATTGACGAAGCCCGGCATGACCATCTTGCCGCGCCCGGAGATCTCGGCGCCGAAACCGCCCTCATAGCGCCCGCCCACCTGGATGAAGCCGCTCCGGTCGAAGGCGACATCACCGTCGGACAGATAGACATGGGCCTTTCGCGCGGCATCAAAAGCGACGATGCGCTCGGCATTGCGGATGACGGTGATTTGGCTAGTCATGCGTGGTCCTGTAATAGCGCTCGAGGAAGCGGCTATAGGCGCCCATCAGGGCGCTGAAGGTGAAATAGACGAAGGCGGCGAACAGATACCCTTCCAGCACCGCAATGCCCTGCCAGTCCGGATCGCGCAAGGCCGAGCGCACCGTATCGAGGAAATCGAGAAGGCCGATGATCGTCACCAGCGTCGTGTCCTGGAAGAAGCCGATGAACAGCGAGACGAGCGGCGGAATGACCTTCTTCAAGGCCTGTGGCAGCACGATCTTGCGCATGATGAGCCAGTAATGCAGCCCCAGCGCATTGCCGGCCTCGATCTGCCCCTTCGGCACCGCCTGCAGGCCGCCGCGCACGATCTCGGCGATATAGGCGGCGGCAAAGAGGATGATCGCCACCTGGGCGCGCAGCAATTTGTCGATCGTCACCCCTTCCGGCATGAACAGCGGCAGCATCACCGTCGCCAGGAACAGCAGGCTGATCAAGGGCACGCCGCGCACGATTTCAATGAAGCTGATGGCGAGCACGCGGATGGCGGGCAGGTCCGACTGACGCGCCAGAGCGAGGGCGATGCCGAGCGGCATTGCCGCGGCGAGGCCGATGAAGGACAGCATGAAGGACAGCGGCAGGCCGCCCCATTTCGAGCTTGGCACGGCGCTGAGGCCCAGCACACCGCCAGCCATCAGAATATAGAGCGCCGGAATCAGCACGATGAGCCAGACAAGAAGCAGCCCTCGGCTCCACAAGCGCGGCACCATCGAGACGAGCGCGGCGCCGAGGAACAAGAGCAAGGCGGCGAGGGGACGCCACTGCTCCTCATAAGGATAGAAGCCGAAGATCATGTAGCGCAGCTTCGCACCGAGGAATGGCCAGCAGGCCCCGCTCCCCACTTTGCAATCAGCCGGCGTACCCGTGAATACGGCGTCGATCAACAGCCAGCCGATGGCGATCTTGGCCAGAAGGACGAGCGCCAGCACGCAGAACATGGTGATGAGCGCATTGCCCGGTGTTCCGAACAGATTCTTGATCCAGGGCCGCGCCCGCCGTGGCGGGCCAAGAGGGACGGACAGCTGAAGCTCGGCCATCTCAGCGCTCCTTCAGCGCGACGCGCCCATTGTACCAGTTCATGAAGAGCGAGATCGCAACCGAGAGTCCCAGATAGACTGCCATGAAGATGGCGATGGTCTCGATCGCCTGGCCGGTCTGGTTCATCACGGTGTTGGAGACCATCACCAGGTCGGGATAACCGATGGCGATGGCGAGCGAGCTGTTCTTGAACACGGTGAGATAGATATTGGTGAGCGGCGGCACCATCAGCCGCAAAGCCTGCGGCAGGATGACGAGTCGCATCACGCGGCTGCGTTGCAGTCCGAGCGCCGCGGCCGCTTCCCATTGGCCCTTGTTGATCGCCTGGATGCCGGCGCGGACGATCTCGGCGACGCTCGCCGAGACGCTGAGCGAAAGCCCCACCAGAAGCGCGACGAATTCCGGCCTGATATGCAGACCACCGGTGATGCGGAAGCGTCCAGCTTCGGGGATCTCCCAGGTGATGGCGACGCCGCCCATAATCACCAATGCGAGCGCCGGCCCGACAAGGGCCAGGAGCGCGGCCAGGCCGCCATGGTTCGGCTGTCCGGTTTCGATGCGCCGGCGCAAAGCGGTGCGGCGGATGAAGAAGGCGGCGATGATGCCGAGAATAACGGCCCAACGCAGGAATACGGCGCCCTTCTCGAAGGTGAAGGACGGCAGCACTAGGCCGCTATTGGAGAGATAGACATGCGGCGCCAGCTCCAGCGCCTCCTTCACCGGCGGCAGCGCCACCAGGAGGATGGCGTACCAGAGAAAGAGATAAAGCAGCAACGGCACGTTGCGCAGCGCTTCCACATAAGCGAGCATCAGGCGCTGCAGCAGCGGGTTGCGCGACATGCGCCCGATGCCGACGAGAAGCCCGATGATCGTGCCGAGGATCGCCGCCAGCAGCGAGACCTTGACCGTATTGGCGATGCCGACCAGGAGCGCGTGGCCGATCGTATCGGTCTCCTGATAGGGAATGGTCGTTTCGCTGATGATGAAGCCAGCCTGGCGATCGAGATAGCCGAAGCCGGTGGCGATATTCTGCTTGGCGAGATTGTCGCTGACGGTCACGAACATCAGCCAGCCGGCGATGAGGACGATCCCCACCGCGCAGAACTGGTAGAAATAAGCGCGAAACCGCTTGTCGTAGAACAGGGTCATGCAGCAAGGGGCTCGCGCCGCTTACGAGCGCGGCGCGAGCCTTGTCTCAGCGGATCGGCGGCGCGTAGAGAAGCCCGCCCGCATTCCATTGCGTATTGGGCCCGCGCGTCATGCCGAGGCGGGTGCCCTGGCCCATATTGCGCTCGAACACTTCGCCGTAATTGCCGACGGACTTGATGATGTTGTAGCCCCACTTCTTGTCGAGGCCGAGCATCGGGCCGAGCTCGTCGGTGACGCCCAGCATGCGTTGGACCTCCGGATCCTCGCTCTTGAGCTTCTCATCGACATTGGCCTGGGTGATGCCCTTCTCTTCGGCGGCCATCAGCATCCACACCGACCATGAGACGATGTCGCGCCAGGCGGAATCATTCTGCCGCACCGCCGGCGCCAGCGGCTCCTTCGAGATGGTCTCCGGCAGAAGGATGTAATCGTCGGGATTATTGGCGACGGCGCGGATCGAGGCCAGATCGGAACGGTCGGACGAAATCGCCTGGCAGCGCCCGCCGAAGAAGGCGGCGCGGTTCTCGTCCGGGCTTTCGAACACGACGAGCTCGAACTTGGCGCCGAGGGTGCGGAAGAAGTCGCTCAGATTTTGCGCCGTGGTGGTGCCGGGCAGCGTGCAGATCGCCGCGTCCTTCAGTTCCTTGGCGCTGGCGACGCCGAGGCTCTTCGCCACCATGAGGCCCTGGCCGTCATAAAAGACGGTCGGCCCGAAATCGAGGCCGAGCGAGGCCTCACGCGTATAAGTGAGCGTCGTCTGGCGCGACAGGACGTCGACCTCGCCCGACTGCACCGCCTGGAACCGTGTATTGATATTGGTCGGGACGAAATCGACCTTGTCGCCATCACCGAAGACGGCGGCGGCGATCGAGCGGCAGATATCGGCGTCGAAGCCGGTCATGCGGCCTTTGTCATCAGGAGCGGCGAAGCCCGGCGTCGCCAGCGACACGCCGCAGATCAGCTTGCCGCGGCCTTTGACCGTATCCAGCGTCGCGGCACCGGCCGACATCGCCATCGCACCCAGGGTGGCCACGGCCGCCAGGGCGAGAACAGACTTATTCATGCATTCCCTCCATCGCTTTGTTTTTGTTGCCCGGTCCCGATTTTTGTCGCCTGAGGCGATCAACCCAAGACTTGCATACAATGATTGTGTACAATAATGTACACGCCATGACAACACCATTGCGCCAGAGATCGAATTCGACCAGACCGGCATTGCGAGGTGATGCAAAGTGATGACCAGCGACGTGCCGCCCAAGCGAAGCCGCGCGGAAAATGTCTATCAGGCGCTGCGCGATGCCATTCTCGAGCAGAATCTGAAGCCCGGCACCAAGCTGTCCGAAGACGTCATCGCCGGCGAGTTCAAGGTCAGCCGCACCAGCGTGCGTGCCGCTTTGCAGCAGCTGCGCGGCGACGGCCTGGTCGATCACCAGGCCAATCGCGGCGCCTTCGTCGCCGAGCCGAGCGCCGAGAACGCGCGCGACATCTTCTCGCTCCGCCGCATGCTCGAAAGCGAGGTCATCCGCCGCCTCGCCGGCAATCTCAAGCCCGACGACGTGAAGCGCCTGCGCAAGCATGTCGAGCAGGAGGAGCGCGCCCGGCCGGTGAACGGCCCGCTCTCGATCAGGCTGGCGGGTGAATTCCACATCCTGCTCGCCGAGCTGACCGGCTCCCAGGTTCTCACCCGCTTCGTGAGCGAAACCGTGTCGCGGAGCTCGCTGATCCTCGCCCGCTTCGCCCGCCTGCATTCCTCCGAATGCGCCGTCGACGAGCATGTCCGCATCATTGCGGCCCTTCAGGCCGGGGATGCAAGCACTGCCGAGGCGCTGATGCTGCATCATCTCGAATCCGTCGCGGTCAGGGCCGATCTGCGCGCGCCCAATTCCGACGGCGACACCGCCGCCATTCTCAAACGTTACGCCCGCGCGCTGCCGACGTGACCGCCGGCACATCACAAGACTCGGCGCCGGCCGGGCGCAGCCTTGCCTTCGTGACGCTCATCATCGTCGTCGGCCTCAATCTGCGTCCTTTCCTCACCGCCATCGGTCCGTTGGCGCCGCAGATTTCGGAGGCGACCGGCATGAGCATGACGGCGCTGTCGGTCATGACCTTCCTGCCGATGTTCCTGATGGGCGTGATGGGATTCACCGCCCCCCGCTTGCAGGCGGCATTCGGCGGACGCGGTGTCGTCATCGCCGGCATGCTGCTGCTCGGCATCGGCCTCGCTTTGCGCGGCGTCGCCCATGGGCAAGTCCTGCTCCTGGCATCGGCGTTCATCTGCGGCCTCGGCGTGGCCGCCGTTCAGGCGGTCTTTCCGGGAATTCTCAAGGCCGGCTTTCCGCACCGGGTCTCCGCCATGACCGGCCTTTATTCGGCGGCCCTGATGGGCGGCGGCGCGCTCGGCGCCTATCTCTCACCGCGCATTGCCACGGCAATAGCGAGCTGGGAGCTGGCGCTGGCGATCTTCGCGCCGCTGGCGCTGATGGGCGCTTTCCTCGCCGCCGTGATGATCAAGCGGCCGGATCCGCGCAAGCGCTCCGAATTAGGCCCGATGCCGGCCTATTGGCGCACGCCCCGCGCAATCCTGCTGATGTTCTGCTTCGGGCTGGTCAACAGCGGCTATTCGCTGACCGTCGCGTGGTTGGCCCCCTTCTTTCAGAGCCTTGGTCATTCCGCGGCGACAGGCGGCACCATCGTCGCGGTCATGGCGCTCGCCCAGACGGCGACAGCGCTCGGCCTGCCGATTCTCAGCCGCCGGTCGCGCGACAAACGGCCGTGGTTCTGGCTGGCGCTTACTTTGCAGCTTCTGGGATTCGGCGCGCTCATTTTCGTGCCCGGGCTCAACCCCTATCTCATCGCCGCTTTGCTGGGCGCGGGCCTCGGCGGCTGCTTCGCCCTTGCTCTGGTGATCAGCCTCGACCATCTCGCCGATCCCTGGCGCGCCGGCGCGCTGAGTGCCGCCATGCAGGGCGGCGGCTTCATCATCGCGGCCTTGGTCCCGCTCCTGATTTCCGCCCTGCATGGCTTCGTGCCGGATTTCGCGCTCATCTGGGCGCTGCAATCGGCGTTGATCCTCATCGTCGCCGTGCTCACCCTCAGGCTCGATCCTGACCGCTACGCGCAGGCTCTTGCCTCGCATGGCTGATCAGAATTTCAGCACCGCCTCGACCTCGTCATCATACATCTCGCCGGTCGTCACGAAGCCGAGACGCTTGTAGAAGCCTTCGGCATTGCCTGTCTCCTGCCCGTAGCTGGTCTGGAGCTCGGTGAAACCTTGCGCCTTGAGATCGCGCACGATGAGGGCGATCGCCTTCTCGCCGTAACCTTTGCGCTGAAACGGACCGCCGACCATCAGGCGCCATAGAAAGGCGCCCGGACAGTCGATACCGTCATCATGATCGGCGCCGATATGGAGCATGACGAAGCCGACCAGCGTCTCATCCGCATAGATAGCGCGCATCCAGGCATTCTCGGAGAAATGCGCCTGCGCGATCGAGGCGCCGTTGTCGGCCACCAGATTGCGGTGCTCGGGCGACAGCGTGTTGCTCAAGGCGCATACATCCCACACCGTCGCGGCGGAGATGCGACGCAGCGTGACTTCCGCATCGGCGGATATTTGTTCGGTCATGATCGTCCTTGAGTTGCCGGAAGCGTCAGCGCACGAGAAGCCCTTGGCCCGTCGGCAAAGTGACGATCACCCTGTCGACGGAGCGGGCGAAGTCGTTCCACATGTCGTGCTGATCTGCGAAAGCAGCGAAGCCGTAGTCGTCGAGCAGAATGATCGCGCCGGGCGTGACCTGCGGCCACAGCCGCTCGATGACCGCCTTCTCCCCAACCACGTTGTTCAGATCGATCGACAGATAAGCGATCCGTTTGCCATCGACGGCGCTCAGCGTGTCAGGCAGCACACCCTTGACCAGCTCGATATTCGGATAGGGCGCAAAATTGCGCTTGGCGATGTCGAAGACGTCGAAATATTTGCGATCATTGATGGTGCGGCCCGTGTCCTCCGCCGGCTTCAGCGCATAGTCCGGCAGGCCGGCGAAAGTGTCGAACAGATAGAATTTCTTCGGCTGCTGGGCGAAGTTCAGGAACTCGGCGATCGCCACCGAGAACAGGCCGGTGTGAACGCCGCATTCGACGAAGTCACCCTCGAGAGCGAGACCGCGGCTCGCGGCCCAGCAGGCGACATGCGCGCGCCACGCGACCTCGGGAACGCCACGCTTGCTCTTGACCCAGCCCTCCTTGTTCAGCTCGCGCGATTTCGCCCAGGCAGCAGCGAATTTCGGTTCATGCATGAAACTGAGATTTTTGCCCCACACGCCGACGCCATCGGCGGCATAATCGAGCACGCCCCGCCGCAAACGGGCGAGGAGATATTTCCGCAGCTTCGTTATCGCACCCACTTGGTCCCCGCTTCGGTTGCGTAATCAACACGTGCTTATAGTCGATGACAATGCAAAGACAACGACGTCCGGTCTGCGGGTCAGCTTCGGACTTCCGCGGCGGCAGACGCGTTGCGGGAACAGAGGATCAGCAGCGGGCCCCGATGTGCTCCGGCCAAAGAAAAACCCCAGTAACTCATTGAAGTTACTGGGGTTCTTTTGGTTGCGGGAATAGGATTTGAACCTATGACCTTCAGGTTATGAGCCTGACGAGCTACCGGGCTGCTCCATCCCGCGTCAAAACTGCTTGGGCGATCCAAGGGGATGTGCCAACGCGGCGTGTATGTAGCAACCGAATGCCGGCTTGTGAACCCCCATCTTCAAGAAATTTCTGGGGAAATCATTGATTGTGACAAGGAACCCGGACAGGGTGCGGGCCGGGCAGTCGAGGGATTAAGAAAAGTGCCGAAGATCTCGGTGGATCATCCGGCAGGTGAGGCTTTGCGCCGCTTGATGCGCAAGACCATGCGAGGCCTCGCCCAGGACCTGGAACAGGCCCGATCCGGCAAAACCGTACATCCGGCCAGACGCCGCCTCAAGCTTGCCCGCAGCCTGTTACGGCTCATGAAGCCGGCTTTGGGCAAAGAATCCTTTCAGAGGGAGAATCAGACGCTGCGCGATGCCGCCCATGCCCTGGCGGTGCTCCGCCATACCGAGGCCATGGGCGAGGCCATCGCCAAGCTCAGGGCGGCCACCGCCGACGCCGAGGCGGAGGAGTCGGTCTTCGCGGCCCTGGCGGCAGCGGCGCGCGAGCTGCGCGCCGACGTGGTGAGCCCCGAAGAGACCGGCCGCCATATCGAAACCGCCCTCGCCCTCATCGAGGAGCTGCGCCCGCGCATCGCTGAGTGGACCTTGCCCAAGCGCGATATGAGCCTTTTCGTGAAAGGCCTGCGGATTTGCTATGCCAAGGCGAGGAGCCTGCTGCGCGACGGGTTGGAGCGGAAAGAGATGCCGCTCCTCCACGAGGCGCGCAAATCGGTCATCCACCACCTCCACCATGTCGACCTCCTGAAGCCCCTGTGGCCCAAGCTGTTCAAGGTCTGGACGGCGGAGCTCCAGGAGCTGCGCGAGGATCTGGGCGATTTGCATGATCTCGACGAGCTCACCGCCGAATTCGCCCGGCCGGAAAGCCCCTTCGCCGCCCTCGCCCAGAAGGACCAGGCGCTCGCTTTGATCGACCGGCGGCGCCAGGCCATCCTCGCCCGCATCGCCAGTGAGACCGGCCATCTCTTCGCCGAGCAGCCGAAGAACTTTGCCGACCGGATCGATGCGTTGTGGCGACATTCAGCCAGCTGATCAGGCCGCGGCCCCGGTCATGCAAAATTCTCATCCCTGAGCTGGTCAGCCCTGCGCCGGGCCCGCTTGCCGGATCACGCGGTGGGAACTAACGTCCCGGCGCAAATGCTCCCCGAAGCCCGCTATCTGACCTCGCCCCGCGCCGCCATGACGGCCGTCTTCATCGGCTATGGCGTATCCTCCGGCATGTGGGCCGGTACGATCCCGGTGGTGATGCGCAATTCCAGCGTCGACAGCCTGATGCTGGGCCTCGGCATCACCTTCTATGGCATCGCCTATGTGATCGTGATGTCCTCAGGCGGCACCCTCGCCCGCTTCGCCAGCAACCGCGCTCTGATCCTCACCGGCATGCCGCTCGTCGCTCTGACCGGCGCCCTGCTGCTCATCGCCACAAGCCCGCTCTGGTTCCTCATCGCTTTGGTGCTGTTCGGCGCCGCCCAGGGCCTGCTCGACCTCTTCATGAATGCCGAGGCGAGTTATGTGGAGGCCGACTTGAAGCGGCCGATCTTCACCCGCTTCCACGCCTCGGCCTCGGGCTCCATGGCGGTCTTCGCCCTGATCGGCAGCCTCGTCTCGGCCGATGCCAACACCGCCTGGGCGGCGATCATCCTCTGCCTCGGCATCGCCGCCGCGATGGTCTTCGCGGCGCGCCGCCTGAAGCCGCGTTACTCCGCCATGGCGCGCGCCATGCCCGGCGCGCCCGCGCCGCTTCTCACGCCGCTGATCATCCTCGGTCTTGCCGCCGGCCTCGTCATCGCCGGCGAGACCGCGGCGATCATGTGGTCGGCCAAGCTGCTCGACGAGCAGGCGCCCGATCTTGCCGCCATCGCCGGCCTCGGCACCGCTTTCTTCGGCCTGTGCAACTCCACCATCCGCGCCGGCGGCGACGGCATTCGCGCCCGCTTCGGCGACATCCCGCTGATTCTGGGCTCTTTGCTGCTCGCCACCACCGGCTTCGTGCTCATCGGCCTGTCGGACAATTTCCTCCTGAGCGCCGTCGCCTTCGCGGTGACCGGCTTCGGCACCGCCTGCGTCATCCCGGCGATCTTCGCCATCACCGCCAAACACATGCAGGAGAATCCCGCCCGCGCGCTTGGCATCGTCTCGCTGATCGCCGGCCTGCCGCGCGTCCTCGCGCCGTGGTTCTTCGGCTGGGTGGCGACCACACATTCGACGAGCTTCGCCTTCGGCCTGTGCGCCGTCGCCATGGCGGTGGCGCTGGGTTTCATTCTGCTGCTTCAAATGGTGCAGAAGCGCGCCACCGCGCCCTTGCCCACCAAGGCTCTATAAAATCAGGCGACGCCGGCGGCGGCTTGCGGGAACATCATGCCCACCGGCATCGGCCGGCCGAGGAAGTAACCTTGCGCCTCGTCGCAGCCTTCCTGCCTCAGGAAATCGAGATGCGCCTTGGTTTCGATGCCTTCCGCCAGCACCGGAATTTCGAGGCTGCGCCCGAGCGCCAGCACCGCGCGGATGATCGAGGCCGCTTTCCGGTGCTTGCCGAGCTTGTCGAGGAAAGAGCGGTCGATCTTGATCTTGTCGAAGGGAAAGGACTGCAAGGTCGACAGCGACGAATAGCCGGTGCCGAAATCATCCATCGCGATCGAGACGCCGAGGCCCTTCAGACGGCGCAGTATGTGAAGCGCCGTATCGGGGTCGGAGATCAGCAGCGATTCCGTCACCTCGAGCTCGAGCCGCTTCGGCGACAGGCCGGTTTCGACGAGGATGGCATGCACGGTTTCGGGCAGCGCGCCATGGCTGAATTGCACCGGCGAAAGATTGACGGCAATTCTGTAAGGCTCGGCCCAGGACGCCGCCGTGGCACAGGCCTGGCGCAGCACCCATTCGCCGATCTGGACGATGAGGCCGGTCTCCTCCGCAATCGGGATGAACTCGGCCGGCGGAATGAGCCCGCGTGTCGGATGATGCCAGCGGATGAGCGCCTCGTAGCCGATCGTCAGATTGTCGGTAAGGCGTGACTGCGGCTGGTAATAGAGCTCGAATTCGCCTTGCGCCAGAGCCAGCCTGAGATCGCGCGCCAGACTGCGCCGCTCGCGCATCTGGAGATCCATGCCGGGCTCGAAGAAGCAGGCACGGCCGGCCGCCGTATCCTTGGCGCGATACATCGCAAGATCCGCATTGGCCATCAGCTCAGGCGCGTCGGCGGCATCGGCGGGGAAGAGCGCAATGCCGACGCTGGCGCCGATATGAATTTCATTGCCCTCGAACATCATCGGCGCGCGCAGGGCGGTTTGAATGCGGTCGGCAAAATCCATCACCTGCTCGGGTCTGCCCGCATCGGGCAGGATGGCGAAGAACTCGTCGCCACCGAAGCGCGCCGCGAATTCCGCGCCCTTGAGCGACGCCGTGAAACGCCGGGCGATCTCGGCCAGCACCAGATCACCCGCCGCGTGGCCGAACATGTCATTGGCCTCCTTGAAGCGGTCGAGATCGAAGCTCAGCAGCGCGAAGCTCTTGTCGCGCTCTTTCGCCTCGCGGATTTCGCTGGCCAGGCGATCGAGGAAGGAGCTGCGATTGGGAAGTCCGGTCAGCGAATCGAAATGGGCGAGATAGTGGATACGGCCCTCGGCCATTTTCTTTTCGGTCAGGTCGCGTACCGAATAGACGCGGCTGCCGGCCACGGAGTCGGCGGGTTTTGACAGGAGCTCGACCGGAATCAGCCGGCCGTCGGCGCCGCGCAGCATCCCTTCGCTCTTCACCGCGTCGAGCACCGGCACGTCGTCTTCCAGCGTGAGGATCGTGTCGAACAGACCGCGATTGACGACCTGGTCACGCCGGTAGCCGGTGAGTTCCTCGAAGCTGGTATTGACGTCGATGATGCGGCCGTCCTTGACGATGACCAAGCCTTCGATTGCCGCATTGGCGAGACGTCGCAGCCGCGCCTGGCCTTCACCGCGCGCACTCTTGTCGGCGAAATAGGCGGCGATGCCAATAGTGAGCACCAAAGCGGAAGCAGCGGCGATGAAGAACACCATCACATGCTTCGGCACTGCCCCGAGGGGTACATCGATCAAGGGGTCGGGTAGAATGGTGACCGCCGCCATGCCGGTGAAATGCAGACTGCAGATGGCGAGCACGAAAGCGAGACCGGCGCCGTAGCGGCCGCGCCAGCCGTCGGGACGCCGCGCGAAGTGGATGGCGAGCATGCCGAGAAGGACGCTGGCGACGACCGAGGCGACGACATAGCCCTTGTCCCATTCGACCTGCCCCGCGACGCGGAAGCCCGCCATGCCGGTATAATGCATGGCGCTGATGCCGAGCCCGGCCAAGGCGCCACCGAGCCGCGGATGGAAGCTCGTGGACGACCATGCGGCGATGGCGAAAGCGGTCGTGAGTGCTCCGACCGCGATGACCAGCGACAAGGTGGTGAGGAAGGGATCATAGCCGGTCGGCAAGGTCGGCGCGAAGGCCAGCATGGCGAGAAAGTGAGTGGCCCACGTGGCCGTACCGGCGGCGGTTCCCGCCAGGAGCAGCCATTGCCGCCGCAACGCACCGTCGGAAGCCCGCGCCCGCATGAAAAGCCTGAGCGCCACGAAACTGCCAAGCGTGCAGATCGCCGCCGCTATCGCAACGAGCCGCAGATCATGGTCCACGGTCAGGCACGTCAGTACTTTCAGCATAGAGCCGCCCCTTAAACTATGCGGAAAAATGAACGCAAATCCCTAAAAAACCGTGGATTGCAGAGGTTAAGAATGTCGTAAGGGAATCTGATGGGTTTTAGCCAATAGGCGACGCGCGAGAATGGCATTGCCATCCCCGCGCGCCAGATCCGGAGCTTTAGGTCGATCCGACCTTAAAGTGATCGTGATCTAAGCAGCCTCAGCGCATTGGCGGTCACCAGCACCGTGGCGCCGGTATCGGCCAGAATGGCGATCCACAAACCGGTCGTGCCCATGACGGTGGTGACCAGGAACACCGCCTTGAGGCCGAGCGCGATCGTCACATTCTCGCGGATGATGCTGAGCGTGCGCCGCGACAGGCGGACGAGCGCCGCCACATCGCTGACCCGGTTGTTCAGCACCGCCGCATCCGCCGCTTCGAGCGCCACATCGGTGCCCGAGCCCATGGCGATGCCGACAGTGGCGGCGGCGAGCGCCGGCGCATCATTGATGCCGTCGCCGACCTTGGCGACGCCACCCTCGGCGGCGAGCTTCTTGATGAAAGCGAGCTTGTCCTCGGGCAGGAGCTCGGCATTGACTTCCATGCCGAGCGTCTTGCCGATCGCCTCGGCATTGGCGCGGTTGTCGCCGGTGAGCATCACAGTGCGGATGCCGAGTGAGGCAACATCCTTGAGGCCCGCAACCGCATCGGCGCGCGGCTCATCGCGCAGCGCAATAAGGCCCAGCACCTTGCCGCCCGATTGCACGACCGACACACTCTTGCCTTCCGCCTCGAGATTGCGGGCGCGGGTCAGCACGTCGACGCTGGTGACGCCGAGCCTGGCCGGCGCGCCGATGGTGACGATCTGGCCGTCGACTGTGGCGTTGAGGCCTTTGCCGGGCAGCGCTTCCGAATGGCTCGCCGGCGTGAAGGCGATCTTGCGCGCTTTGGCTTCCGCCACAATCGCCGCGGCGAGCGGATGGGAGGAGGACGACTCCGCCGCCGCGGCGAGTTTGAGCACGCCCGCCTCATCGAGATCGGCGAGCGGCACGATATCGGTGACCTTGGGCTTGCCTTCGGTGAGCGTGCCGGTCTTGTCGAAGGCGATCGCCTTGACCTTGCCGATCGCTTCGAGGACACCGCCACCCTTGACGAGGAGGCCGCGCCGGGCGCCGGCCGCCAGCGCCGAGGCGATCGCCGCCGGCGTCGAGATGACGAGCGCGCAGGGGCAGCCGATCAGCAACAACGCCAAGGCGCGATAGATCCAGGTCGACCAGTCCTGGCCCCAGACGAGGGGTGGAAGGATCGCCACCAGGATCGCCACGGCGCAGATGGCCGGCATGTAATAGCGCGAGAAAGTATCGATGAAGCGCTCGGTCGGCGCCTTGGCATCGGCCGCTTCCTCGACGAGACGCACCACGCGCGCGATGAGCGTGTCCTCGGCCGGCTTCTCCACCCGGCAGCGCAGCATCGCCTCCGTATTGATCGAGCCGGCGAGCACCGTATCGCCCGGCTCCTTCACGCGCGGCACCGATTCGCCGGTGAGCGCCGATTCATCGAGCGACGAGGTGCCCGAGATCACCGTGCCGTCGGCCGGCACGCGGTCGCCCGGCCGCACCACCACGATAGAGCCGATCGCGATCTGCGCGATCGGCATCTCGACCAGGCCGTTGCGGGTTTCGACCATTGCCGTCTTGGGCGCGATATTGGCGAGCGCCTTGATGCCGGAGCGGGCGCGGCCGGCGGCCACCCCTTCCAGCAATTCACCCACCGCGAAGAGGAAGACGACGAGGGCCGCTTCCTCGGTGGCGCCGATGACGATGGCGCCGATGACCGCGATGGTCATCAGCATCTCGATGGTGAAGACGGAGCCGTAACGCGCCGCCATGAAGGCGCGCTTGACCACCGGAATGGCGCCCGCCGCACAGGCGGCGAGGAATACATAGTAGGAAGCCTCGGGAATGACCTGGGTCGCGGCATAGGCGGCGGCGATCAACGCGCCTGAAATGAGGACGAGCCGGCCTTTGGCCGATTGCCACCAGCTGACGTCCACCGGTTTGGCGTGATCGTCGGGAGACGCGGCCGCGGCGACGGCCGCAACCGCGGGCTGGCCGTGATCATGATCGTGAGCATGGCCGTTGCAGCTGCCGTGATCATGATCATGCGTGTCCGGGGCTTTCGCCGCCGGAGCGGCGGAAGCGCCAAGCGGCGCGACACTATAACCGAGGCTCTTGACCGTGGCGGTGACGTCGGCGGCGCGTTCGAGCGTAGCCAATGTCACGGTGAGCGTCTCGCTCGTCAGGCCGACCTTGACGTCGCTGGCGCCGTCGATGCGGGCGACCGCGACCTCGATCTTGCGGGCGCAGCTGGCGCAGTCCATGCCGCTGATCTTGAATTTCTGCACCAGCGGCTCTTTCGCCACCGGCGCATGATCATGATGATGGCCACCACAGCTGCTGTGATCATGATCATCCTGATGCGCGGGCTTCGCTGCCGGAGCGACGGCGGATCCGCCGACGGGGGCGATGCCATAGCCGAGGCTCTTGACCGTGGCGGTCACCTCGGCGGCATGTAGCGCCTCGGCGAGAGTCACAGTCAGGGTTTCGCTGGTCACACCGACCTTGACATCGCTGGCGCCTTTGACGCGGCCGACCGCCACTTCGATCTTGCGGGCGCAACTGGCACAGTCCATGCCGGTGATCTTGAATTTCTGGATTTGGGGTTCTCTTGACATCATGATCAAGGCGTACAATCTCTAGCCACTAGAGATACAAGAGGAAATATACATGGCCGGCTTCACCATAGGGAAGCTCTCCGAGGCGACCGACACCAAGGTCCAGACCATCCGTTATTATGAGAGCATCGGGCTCATGGCCCCCTTCACCCGCACCGAAGGCGGCCACCGGCTCTACGATATCGATGACAGGAAAAGATTAACCTTCATCCGCCATGCCCGCGAGCTCGGCTTCTCGATCGACGCCATCCGGGAGCTGTTGAGCCTCTCAGACAATCCGCAGACGAGCTGCGAGCGAGCCGACGACATCGCAAGCCGCCAGCTCGACGAAGTGGAGCAGCGCCTCAAGCGGCTCAGGGCCCTGCAGAAGGAACTGAAGCGCATGGTGACCGAATGCGGCCATGGCCGCGTCTCGGACTGCCGCGTCATCGAGGTCCTGAGCGATCACCGGCTCTGCCAGACATCGCATTGAGCCATCTTTGATCTGACCGTCATCGCAGCTTCATCTTCGCGGCCCTAGATCACGTTCCTGTGAGTTACCTCAGGAGCGCGACATGACCGACATGACGGCGGGTGCATCGGGTCGACAGACCCGTCCCGATCTCGACCAGGGCCTCAATCTGATCAGTGTGATCTTGTTCGGCGGCGTGCTCGCCGCCGGACTGCTGTTCACCGCCTACAGCCTTTATGTGGATATTTCCGAAGCGGGCACGTCGGTGCGCACCTACCTGCCCTTCCTGCTGCTCGGCGTCGCGCTTCTGATCGCGCTCGGCTTCGAATTCGTCAACGGCTTTCACGACACTGCCAATGCGGTGGCGACCGTCATCTACACCCACGCGCTGCCGGCCAATGTCGCGGTCGTGTGGGCGGGTGTGTTCAACTTTTTGGGCGTCATGGTGTCGACCGGCGCCGTCGCCTTCGGCATCATCTCGCTGCTCCCCGTCGAGCTCATTTTGCAGGTCGGCAGCAATGCCGGCTTCGCCATGGTCTTCGCGCTGCTCATCGCCGCGATCATCTGGAATCTCGGCACCTGGTATCTGGGCCTGCCGGCATCGAGCTCGCATACGCTGATCGGCTCGATCATCGGCGTCGGCGTCGCCAATGCGCTGATGCACGGCCATGACGGCACCTCGGGCGTCGACTGGTCGAAGGCGACGGAGATCGGCTGGTCGCTGCTGCTCTCGCCGCTCGTCGGCTTCATCGCCGCCGCCATTCTGCTCCTCGCCCTCAAATTCGTGATCCGCAATCCGGCGCTCTATCAGGAGCCGAAAGGCAACCAGCCGCCGCCCTGGTGGATCCGCGGCCTGCTCATTCTCACCTGCACCGGCGTCTCCTTCGCCCATGGCTCGAATGACGGGCAGAAGGGCATGGGCCTCATCATGCTCATCCTCATCGGCACGGTTCCGACGGCCTACGCCCTGAACCGCGCCATGCCGGACACGCAGATGGTTGAGTTCGGCAAGACCTCGGCCGCCGCAGCCGAGGTGATCGAGCGGAAGTCCTCAGGTTTCACCATCCCGGGCGGCAATCCGCGCGCCGCGGTGACGGCCTATGTGAGCGAGCGTCAGATGAGCGAGGCCACTTATCCCGCCCTCGCCGGCCTGGTGAAGGAAATCTCGCAGCAGGTCGGCGGCTATGGCTCGATCAAGAAGGTGCCGGCGGAGGCCGTCGGCAACACCCGCAACGACATGTATCTCGCTTCCGAGGCGATCCGCTTCCTGCTCAAGGACAAG
Source organism: Taklimakanibacter albus (assembly GCF_016595235.1). Classification (GTDB taxonomy): domain Bacteria; phylum Pseudomonadota; class Alphaproteobacteria; order Rhizobiales; family Aestuariivirgaceae; genus Taklimakanibacter; species Taklimakanibacter albus. The sequence goes on from NZ_JAENHL010000007.1 coordinate 1,160,387, forward strand.
GCGAATGATTTGAGCAAGGAGGAAGTGGTGACGCTCGGCGCCTATAAGAAGTCGCTCGACGGCGCCACCAAATTCATCCCGCTGTGGGTCAAGGTGGCGGTGGCGATCGCCCTCGGCCTCGGCACCATGATCGGCTGGAAACGCATCGTGGTGACGGTCGGCGAGAAAATCGGCAAGAGCCACATGACCTATGCGCAAGGCGCCTCCGCCGAGCTCGTCGCCGCCAGCACGATCGGCGCCGCCGACATGCTGGGCCTGCCGGTCTCGACCACGCATGTGCTCTCATCCGGTGTCGCCGGCACCATGGCCGCGAACGGCTCCGGCCTGCAAATGGCGACGGTGCGCAACCTGCTGCTCGCCTGGGTGCTGACCTTGCCCATCGCGATCATGCTCTCGGGCTCGCTTTATTATCTCTTCGCCACGGTATTCTGATCACGAAAAAGCCGGGCGCCTCTCACCAGGGCGCCCGGCTTCTTTTTGTCGAAGCTCTACGGCTTCAGATAATCATGAACCACGCGGCCATAGGGCAACGTCAGGTCGGCGATGAAATGATGGGCGCCGATGATCTTCCTGACCGGCAAATCGGCGACCGGCGCATTGACATGCGGCACGAGATGGAGCCGGCCAGGGCCGAGCCATGAGCCTTTGACGGTGATGTCGGTGAGATTATAGGCGACGAGCTGACAGATATCGTGGCGGCCATCCTCGCCCGGAATGATCTTCAGATTGACCTGGGTCTTGCTCAATATCGCGGTGGTCTTCTCGCCATTGCCGCTCATCGCCTCGTGCTTGTAGCCCATGGTGCCCATGGCGACGAGCTGGCCGCCATAGTCGAGCGTGCCGGTCAGCGTGTCCTTCACTACCTCGAGTTTCGGATGGGCGTATTTCTTGGGAAACCCCCAGATCTCGCGGCCGGCGACGATCGGCGGATCATCGTCGAGATACATCTGTGAGACGAACCCCACATCTTCACCCTTGAAACGGCAGGGAATGACGATGCCCGTCTCTGTGTAAGTGCCGAAACCCGAGCTGTCCGGCATCTTGATCCATTCGTAGTTGACGAGTGGCCGCTCGACCGGCTCGAGCGGTTCGGGCAGTTGAGCGCGGATGATATCGGCGTCTGTCTCATAGGTGATGACCATGTATTCGCGGTTGATGAAGCGGTACGGGCCCTTGGGATAGCTCGGCCCCGCGAGCGGCATGGACGGCAGATTCAGAATATCGGCGACGCGCATGAGAGTTCCCTTCCCTCGCTTCAGTGACAGGTCCAGCCGCCATCGATGGGTATCGTGGCGCCGGTGATCGAGGCAGCCTCGTCGCTGCACAGGAACAATACGAGGGCCGCGACCTCCTCGACAGTGACAAAGCGTTTAGTCGGCTGCGCCGCCAGCAGCACATCGCGGATGACGGCCTCTTCGGAAATGCCGCGCGCTTTCGCCTGCTCGGGGATCTGCTTCTCGACCAGAGGTGTGAGCACATAACCGGGGCAGACGGCATTCGCCGTCACGCCAAACTCGGCACCTTCGAGCGCCACCGTCTTGGTGAGTCCGGCGATGCCGTGCTTGGCGGCGACATAGGCGCTCTTGAACGGCGACGCCACCAGCGCATGGGCTGAGGCGATCTGCACGATGCGGCCGAAATTGCGCTGCTTCATGCCCGGCAGCACATGGCTGATGGCGTGGAACGACGCCGACAGATTGATGCTCAGGATCTGGTCCCATTTCTCCGGCGGGAATTCCTCGATCGGCGCCACATATTGGATGCCGGCATTGTTGACGAGGATGTCGACCTTGCCGAAGGCCTGCTCGGCGGTGGTGATCATCTCCGCAATCGCGTCCGGCCGACTCATATCGGCGCCACTGAACAGGACCTCGACGCCGTATTTGTCGGCCATCTCCGCCCTGACCGCCTCGACGTCCTCGGCCTTGCCGAGCCCGTTCAGCATCACATCATGTCCCGACCGCGCCAGGGCTTCGGCTATGGCAAGCCCGATGCCGCTGGTCGATCCGGTGACGATAGCGCTTCTTTCAGCCGTCATGTCGCAACCCTCTTTTGATGGAGAAACGAGCTAAGTCGGCTTTCATTGAAGTCATGTGACGGCGCGGCGTCATGTGCGTGTCACACCGGCTTGGTTTGCTGAAGTCCAGAGCAACGCGCCCGGGACGGATCATGGACAAGCAGGTCGAACGGCAGAACGGCAAGGCGAAACCTCTAAGCTGGCGGCCTGAGCGCTGCGCCCGCATCGCCCTCATCTTCCAGGGCGGCGGCGCGCTCGGCGCCTATCAGGCGGGCGTCTATCAGGCGCTGCATGAAGCCGAGATCGAGCCCGACTGGGTGACCGGCGTGTCGATCGGCGGCATCAACGCCGCCATCATCGCCGGCAATTCGCGCGAGCAGCGCCTTCCGCGCCTGCGTGAATTCTGGGAGCGCATCACCGCGCGCAAGATCTGGGCCTACACGCCGGACGGCGACATGTTCCGGCGCATGCGCAACTCGATCAGCTCCTATATGACGCTCGCCGACGGACAGCCCGGCTTCTTCCGCCCGCATGCCTTCAATCCCTGGACAAGCCCCGCCGGCGCCAAGACCGCGACGAGCTTCTATGACACCTCGCCTTTGCGCGAGACGCTTCTCGACCTCGTCGATTTCTCGCTCATCAACGAGCGTCGCTCGCGCTTCTCGGTCGGCGCCGTCAATGTGATGACCGGCAATTTCGTCTATTTCGACAATCGCGACGAAGAGATCACGCCCGAGCATGTGATGGCGAGCGGCGCGCTGCCGCCGGCACTTCCGATGGTGAAGATCGGCACCGACTATTTCTGGGACGGCGGCATCGTCTCAAACACGCCGCTGCAGCATCTGCTCGAGCAGGAGGACGATCTCAACTCGCTGGTCTTCCAGGTCGATCTGTTCTCGGCCCGGGGCGCCTTGCCGCGCGAGATGGCCGATGTCATGGCGCGCCACAAGGACATCATGTATTCGTCTCGCACGCGCTACAACACCGACATGTACCGCAAGATCCAGAAATGGAAGCAGCGCGCCCATGCGGCGCTGGCGCGTATTCCGAAGAAGAACCAGACCCCCGACGAGGCGCGCTGGATCAAGGAGCTCTCCGACCTGCCCGAACTCACCATCATCCATCTCATCTACCAGCAGAAGGCCTATGAGGGCCACGCCAAGGACTATGAGTTCTCCGGCACCTCGATGCGCGAGCACTGGCAGTCGGGCTACGAGGACACCCAGAACACGCTGAAACAGCGCCAGTGGCTGGAGCTGCCGCCCGATGGCGGCGGCATCTGGGTGCATGACGTGCACCGGTTGGCTGAGGGCCTGCGCCGCGGCGCGTGAATTCGCCTTGCGCCGTCCGGAGCGAAGCCCTTAGATGGCTGCCGGGGGTCGGCAATAAGGGATGGCGCATGTCGGACCTCACCCCCTCTCATATCCTGCAGATCGGCATGGGCTTCTTCGCCTCGAAGACGCTCCTGTCGGCGATCGAGCTGAAGCTCTTCACCGCGCTCGCCCGCGGCCCCATGACGGCCGCGGAGATCGCCGGGAGCCTCGCCCTGAACGCGCGCGCGGTGCCCGACTTCCCCGATGCGCTGGTCGCCTTGGGGCTACTCGACCGCGCCGGCAACGGGGCTGATGCCCGTTACGCCAACACGCCGGAAGGCGCGCTCTTCCTCGACGCCAACAGCCCCGCCTATGTCGGCGGCATATTGGAGATGGCCAATGCGCGGCTCTATCGCTTCTGGGCGGATCTGACCGAGGCTTTGCAGACCGGCAAGCCGCAGAATGAGACCAAACATTCGGGCGAGCCGATGTTCGCCAAGCTCTATGAGGTGCCGGAGCGGCTCGAGCAGTTCATGAACGCCATGTCCGGCATCTCGGCCGGCAATTTCCGCGCCTTTGCCCAGAAGTTCGACTTCTCGGCCTATCGCACATTGTGCGATGTCGGCGGCGCCACCGGCCAGCTGTCCTGCATGGTCGCCGCCGCCCAGCCGCATATGAGCTGCACGAGCTTCGATCTGCCCAATGTCGTGCCGATCGCCACCCGCAAGATCGCGCAAGCGGGCTTGAGCGATCGTGTGAAGGCGGTGGGTGGCGACTTCTTCGCCGATCCTCTGCCGCGCGCCGACGTCATCACCATGGGCATGATCCTGCATGACTGGAATCTCGAAAAGAAGAAGCAGCTGATCGCCAAGGCCTATGAAGCGCTGCCCGAAGGCGGCGCCTTCGTCGTCATCGAGGCCCTGATCGACGACGAGCGCCGCAAGAATGCCTTCGGCCTTCTGATGTCGCTCAACATGCTGATCGAGTTCGGTGACGCCTTCGATTACACCGGCGCCGATTTCGAGGGCTGGTGCCGTGCGGCCGGCTTCCGCCGCTTCGCCGTCATCCCGCTGGCCGGCCCCTCGAGTGCGGCAGTGGCCTATAAATAGGGCCGGAGATTTGCAGCGGAACTCCCCTGCAGATCTGCAGCGGATTTACAGGGGATTAGCAGCGGATCTACAGGGATCTGCAGGGAACTCCCGAATTCCGCTGTTCCTCTTCTCCAGACAAACCATGGCAATGTGCGCGATGGCAAGTGGAACTATTGCGAGGTCTCGACCGGACATGCCCGGCCGGGCTCGACCTGCCACTGCGCCGGATCGATGACCGGGCCTTGCTGGCAGATCGACATCTTGTCGCTGAGCGTGCCCGTGACCTTGCCGTAGGTGCCGGGCTCCGGCGCCGGCTGCGCCGCCGTGATGTCATAGGTCTTGCCGTCTTCGGCCTTGAGGATCATGCAGCTCGCCTCGACGCCGGAGGCCGCGCAGCCCGATACGGAAATCTCCTCGGCGAGCGCCGGCAATGCCGCGACGACAAAGACCGAAGTAAGAATGAGGCGCAGTTTCATGAGGCGTTCCTCCTCTTGGTCGGCGATGTTATAGGTACCATACCCAGCTCATCATTTCTCAATAGTGGGCCAGAGAGCCGCTATTGTTCGGCAGGCATTCTCAAGGTCTTTCATGCGCCTGGTGTTTGAGTCCGGGGCACAGAAGACCTCCCCATGCTGGACGTCAATTGACATGCAGAGCTTGTTGGTAGGCTGTCGGTTTGAGCTAATATTCTGGTCGACATGAAGCCTTGCCATGGTCGCCACGTACAGCCCCATTTCCTTTCGCTTGGCCTTGGCAGGGTCGGTGTCAGCGTCATCTTGGGTCATCCGTAGAATTGCAGCACCGATTTGCTCGTGTCCCTTGGTGCTGCCATGTACCAGCATGTCGGCATACACCGAGACCTCAACCCCGCCGAGCTTCAGCTTGGCCTGTTTCAGGGGGACCGATTGGAAATCATATCCCTTCAGCTTGTTGGCCATACCCTGAATGGCATGCAGCACCTCAATGGACTGCTTGGCGTCATCCTGCGCCAAAGAGCTTTGGGACGGGTCGATAGCTCGCTGGGCAAGCATTTGTTCCGCTGTCGCGAGGGGATTCACAGAACGAATCGGGTCTGTTAAATGTGCGACCAGTGGTGGTCGTGCGTCCCGATAGCGAATTACAACCGATTTCTGCGGAAACTTCGCCCGACGAATGATCCCCATACGAGCGGTGTCCGAAGACACCATAAACAGTGCCAAGTCGTTCACGGAAATTCGTGGACCTTTAGAGGTGACGGCCATGGATCAAATCCTCGCTAGCGCGAATCTGGACAACGGGCGAAGTATTCACGTTGCGTCACTTTCTCGTCAAACGATTCTTGAGGCGGGCGCGAGTCACATGGGATTTGAAGGCTATTTTGTCTTTGAATGCTGTGACACAGCCGAAACAAAGGGTATCGACGTCTTAGGCAAGGCGACGTCCTTAGAGGCTGCCTTTCGACTTATCGACTTATGGCGGCAGAAGTAGGCTGCTGCCTCCTATTGCTTGGCGGGCTTCTTGGTCGCCACCATTCTTTCAATATCTGGTCAAAGGCGGTGGCGCTGTCATCTGCACCAAGCTCCCGAGCGGCTTCTTAAACCGCTCCGACTGTTTCTTGCCCTTGATTTTTGGGCGGCGTTTTTGCTTTTCGCCTTTCGTCCCATAGGGCGCCTTTCATTGGCCGGCAGTCGTGTATTTCAGCCTCTTTCCGACAATGCGCAATCCGCGCGCGCAACATCATTGACGCCAAGCCGAACACGATTGTTATAGCGGAAATCGAATTCCGCCAAATAGCAGGGCAAGTGCTTCTCTGAGCAATGCTGATAGACGCCCTTCATGCCGCACTTGAAGATGCTGAAAAAGCCTTCAATGGTGCTCTTGTGCACATCGCCGCGCACGTCTCGCGCTTATGGTTCACTGAACCGTGCTCAGCAACGTGCTTCTTGAGGCGATAGCGGTATGTGCTGTTTGCGCCCGTCATCTCCGCGCGTTCCGCTTTGATGTTCCGCAACACAATAGGCATCACTTGCGCGACCGTCGTGTCTTCCATATGGAAGCTGCGAGACTGGCTCGTGTTGTGGTTCACCAACATGAGCCGTGTTCTTATGTACGCAACCGCCCACGGGCTTGGCGATGTATGGCAAGCGACCGATGAACGTCTCGTCAATCTCCACAGTCTCGCCTGCGTCGCCCATCGGCCCCAAGCCGAGCGTCCGCATCGCCTCGCGGATGCGGTGTGACATGAACCACGCCGTCTTGAGCGTGACGCCAAGAATGCGATGAAGTCTGATTTGAGCTGACGCCCTTCTTTCTGGCCGTCATCAGATGCACGGCCTGAAGCCAGAGGCGCAGCGGGACTTGGCTCGCTTTAAAGACCGTTCCGACCGTCGCCCGGAAGGGCTTGCGGCACTGGTAGCACTATAGACGCCGATCCGGGTGGACTTGCCCTTCATCTTGCTGATGCGGTCCGCGCCCCCCGCAATGCGGACAGACAGGGGCGGTCAGCCAGATGCGAGCCTCCAGATAAGCAAAGGCTGCTTCCTCGTCATGGAAGTGCTTGGCATCTGAGACAGTATTTTCCACTTTTTGGGGACGTCAAGTGCTTTCGCCTCCAGTAACGCTATCCAAAGTTCATACACAGTACGGAATACTTCCAGCGCCGCATCCTCGGCGTCGGCAGCAAGGCCAATGGCCAGATTTGCGCCTTTTGGGCTCACTCCTAGCCATCCAGCGCAGGCGGGGGAATGAGATTCGGGCGAATCTGGGAGGCAACTCCATCGACCACGTTCTTGGATCCATCATCACGATATGGTTACTCTCATCATGAGTACGTAATATTTATTTGAAAAATCAAATACTTAAAAATACGGACAGAAAACAAATACACATATTGCATTGTACTGTACGCCAATATATAAGCTGGCGGACAGAACGAACGGAGCTTCAGCAATGGCCGTAACCGCAAATGGTCCCGCACCGTACGCCCCCAGCAGGGCGGTGCTTGAGCTGGTCACGCGTCACCGCGATCGTGGTCTGCCTGCCCCGGTCAATGCCGACACCCTATTGCGCGCCGGGATATCTGAAAGCCTCATCACCCGAACCCTTCAGGCGTTGCAGGTCCTCGACTTGATTGACGAGAACGGCGCTCCGAGTCCGGTCTTTGAGGGAATCCGCCGCGCGCCGCAGGCCGAATACAAGATGCGCCTTCAGGAGTGGCTGAAGGCCGCATATCAAGATGTCTTCGCTTTCGTTGACCCTTCCAAGGATGACGCGACGCAGATTCGAGACGCCTTCCGCAATTATCAGCCGACCGGCCAGCAGGACAGGATGGTGACTCTGTTCACGGGCCTCTGTGCCGCCGCAGGTCTCATGCCTGAGAAAGCGCAAACCGCGCCGCCCAAGTCCAATGGCGGCGCAACTCAGACTCGTCGCCCGCCTGCATCACCAGCCAAACCCAAGAGCAAGACACCCCCGCCACCGGCTTTTGTTCAATCCCCAACGCCCGGCTTACCGCCTGCCTTGAGCGGGCTCCTTGCGAGCTTGCCGAACAACGGCTCGGGCTGGACCCAAGACAAGCGAGATAAGTTCATCGCCACCTTCGGTGCGGTGATCGACTTCGTCTACCCGATTGTCGAAGACGAGGACCAAGATGACGAAGGCGACGCCGACCAGTAGATCGACATCGCCTTAGAGCTACCCCCTTGGTAAGGGGGCAAGAGCCTCCCGCCGCGATTGGTTCCGGACCGACGCGGCGGTGAGGTGCACAAGCTGCCTTCTCGGTATGAAGGCGTGAGCCGCCACACATGACCAGCTTCGAGGTCGGCATGTGTGGCGGTGCTGTTTTATATCAGATTTGGACGACTCTGTCGAATTTCGCCGCAGGTACCGCATCTACAACATCGCCTCTTGATCCAAGCGCAAGCGTGGCCGCCGCTCAAGGCAACATTAAGTCACTCCGGCGGATAGTTCCTTAGCCACACCGCCTTGAGCTTCGGCAGATCATCACATTTGCGCCCCGCCGCGAAGACCTTCGGCGCGTTCTCCTCGAACCAGGGTTCACGCGGGCGCCAGCGCGTCATGGCGCAGAAATAGATATCGAGCGCCGAGAACCGCTTGCCCAGGAACCACGGCGCCTTCGCCTCGGCCTCGACCATGCTCCACAGCGTCTTCTGATACTCGTCGATATTGGCGCGGAACCCCTTGGCCGCCTTCTCGCCCGGAACGAAGCGCCCCGGCACGTCGGCATAGGTGAAGGTCGGATAGATATTGGCGACGATGAAGACGAGCCAGCGCAGAAAACGCGGCCGGGTCGTGTCGGTCGGCTCCGGCACGAGATCGAAGCTTTTCGCCGCATCGGCAAGATGGAGCGTGATCGCGGCACTTTCCGTCATCACCTGGCCGTCGGGCAGGATGAGGGTCGGATATTGCGGCAGCGGATTGAGCTTCGCCAGCTTCCAGCGCGCCTTGTCGTCCTCGAAGAGGTCGCCGTCATCGACGAAGTCGTAAGGCAGCCCGTACCAGTCGAGCTGCGCCTCGGTAAGAACCGAGCCCCAGCCCGGCCGTCCATGCAGGATATAGCGTTTCACATTGACCACCCGTCAGGAAGAGCTGCAATCAGCATGAGGCTTGTGACCGCATGCCGGCTTTCGACAGCGTCGCGATCGAAGCGGTATGTGCATATCGCACCGTGCGGCGGGCGTGAAGCCCTGGCTTCATAGCGGATCCGAATTGGCCGCTTCCCGGGAAAATGCCCTAGCGGCGGTACGATCGGCTGGCAGGTTCAGGTGTTATTCTTCACGACGGCAAGGGCGATGGAGATGACGAGCAGGAGCGGGCCGATCCATCTGAGCGCCATTCCGAAGCGGGCCTGCCACTGCTCGCGGGCGATCTGATCCTTCGCCGGCATCTGCAGATAGCCGAAGCCGGTCGCTGTGGCCCACAGGCCGGCACAGAACATGATGATTTCATCGATATAGTTCGCGATCATGGGCACCCCTCGCTGATCATTCGCCAGGGATGTTAGGCGGTGAGATTCCAATCGGCGAGTGAAATCCGGAAGCCAGCCCTCCTCATGACATTGTTCCCTACCCCCGCGCCCGAAGCGCCGCAGTCAGCGGCAACCTTGTGGCGGCGAAAGCGGGTAAGGCACCGCCGAGGATGCCGATGGCGAGGCCGAGCAGACCCGATGTCACAAGAACATCGGGCGTGACGGCGAGCTGGAACGCCATGCTTGTATTGTTCGCCCCGATGGTGCTGGCCTGCCAGCCATTGAAGATCGCCCAAGAGGCGAAGAGGCCGAGGACGCCGCCGGCGCCCGCCAGCACGATCGCTTCGACCCAGGTGCCGAGAAAGGCCGAGAGGCGGCCGAAGCCCAGCGCGCGGACGGTGGCGATCTCGACGGTCCGGTCGGTGACGGAGCTCATCATCGTGTTGAGCGCACCCGCCGTCGCGCCCACCGCCATCAAGAGCGCCAGCGGCCAGCCGAACAGACGGATGAGGCTCGCGGTACGCCCCGATTGCGCGGCATAGAGATCGGCCTCGGACAGGACGACGAGCGGTGTCCCCGTGATCGTGGTGACCTTGTCCTGCAAAAGTTTGAGGGTGACCGGATCGGTGAGGCGGAGCTTCAAGCTCTGCACCTGTCCTTGCCGGTCGAAGGCGGCGCGCACCGCCTCGAGATCGGCCCACATCTCGGATTCGAACGCGCTGCCCTGGGCGGAGAAATGGCCCGCGACCGTCCAATCGACCGCGCCGAGGCGGATGACGTCGCCGACGGCGAGGCCGAACTCGTTGGCCAGACGGTCGCCGACAACGATCTCGCGGGCCCCGGGCGCGAAGAAGCGTCCTGCCGAAAGCTCGATGCGATCGCGGATCGACGGTCCGACCGCATCCATGCCGCGCAGCGCCAGCGTGCGTGCCGCGCCATCGGTGGTCTGTTTCACATCGACAGGCACGACGATCTCGCGGGACGCGACGAGCTGGCCGTCCGCATTGCGGGTGACACCCAGATCGCCGGTCATCGCGTCGAGCGTGCGGATGACGGAAGCGGGAATGTCCGAGCCGGTCTCCTGATTGGTGCCGCCGCCGAGAATGACGGCGACGGCGGGTGAGCCGGCGCCGTTCAGCGCCGTCTCGAAGCCCTTCGCCATGGCCAGGAACCCGGCGAGCACGCAGACGACGAGCGCGACCGACAGGATCATGGAAGTGGAAATCGCAAGACGCCGTGGGAGGCTGGACAAATTGGTCCGGATCATCACGAGCGCTTGTCTGCTGTGGGTGGACATGGGGGTTATCTCGTCCTGAAAGCTTTGATGATGGGGGTTCGCATCGCATTGAAGGCCGGCAGCGCGCCGGTCGCGAGGCCGAGAGCGGCGAGGATCGCCAGCGCCTTGGCGAGAACCGGCAACGACAGGACCAGTCCCAGTGCCGGGCCGGCAAGCAGGGTGGCGAGCTTCGCCAGAACCAGGCCGAGGCCGCCGCCCACGGCGAAGACGAAGAGCGTCTCGCCAAGAATGAGCGCCATGATCCCGCGGCGGGAGAAACCAAGCGTCTTCAGCACGCCGATCTCGAAGGTGCGCTCGCGCACGGCAAAGACCATCGTGTTGACGACGATCATCAGGAGGGTGACGAAGGCGGCGCCGACGACGAGATTTACGATCAGACCGGTATCGGCATATTGGCGCAGGAAGGCTTCCAGGAACTGCTTTTCCGATTGCGTGCGTGTCGGCGTGGCCGAGTTGGCGAAAAGCGTATCGATGCGGACGGCCAGCTCTCCCGGCGCGACGCCCGCATGCGGCCGCACGATGAAGGCATCCACAGTATCCTTGCCGCGCGCGCGGGCGGCGTTCACATAGTCGTAGCGGGCGATCATGAAATAGGTGTCGGTGGTGGCGTCTTCACCTTCGAAGATGCCGGCGATCTCGAAGCGCCATTCGCGGCCGCCATCCGCGCGCGCCATGTCGAAGGCCGTGACCGTTACGCGCTCGCCGACACGCCATCCTTGCGCTTCGGCCAAGGCACGGCCGACCAGCACTTTGTCGCGAGCCTGGCCGATCGCTTCCACCAGCGCCGGCGTCAGCCCGAGTCCCTTGCCGTTGACGGCCAGCAGCCGATCGGGATCGCCGGCGCTGATGGCGACGACGTTTTTCTCGACATCGACGAAACCGCGCAGCCGCATGACATATCCGACCGCCGCGACATCAGGGTCGGCGGCGATCCGCGCCATCATCGCCATCGGCAGCGGCTGCGTGCGCCCGCCGGCACTGGTCACGCCGAGAATGTCATCGCTGGCACCCGCGGTCCCTTGCGCGCCGTTGAGGAAACTTGCGGTCAGGCCATAGATCAGAAAAGCGACCGCGATCGAGACCATGAGAAGCACGGTGCGCAGCGGCTTGCGCCAGGCATTTTTGCGGGCGAGAGCGAAAAAGGTCATCAGGCGGCCCTCTTCTCTTCGACGAAATCGCCCTTGTCGAGATGCAGGGTGCGGCGGGCATAAAGGGCGGCCTGCGGGTCGTGAGTCACCATGACGATGGTCTTTTGCAGGTGCCGGTTGAGGAAACGCAGCATCTCCAGAACCTCGTCGGCGGATTTGCGGTCGAGGTCGCCGGTCGGCTCATCGCAGAGCAGCAATCCCGGATCGGAGACGATGGCGCGGGCGATGCCGATGCGCTGCTGCTGGCCGCCCGACATCAAGGCGGGATATTGTTTGGCGCGCCCGGCCAGCCCGACGAGATCGAGGACCTTGTCGACGCGGATGCGCCGCTCCTTCCGCGACAGAGGTTTGAGCAGCAGCGGCAGCTCGACATTCTCGGCCACGCTGAGCATGGGCAGCAGATTATAGAACTGAAACACGATGCCCATATTGTGCGCCCGCCAGGCGGCGCGCGCCGCCTCGCCCATCTGGTCGAGACGACTCGTGCCGATACGCAGCGTTCCCGAATCCGGACTGTCGATACCGGCCAGCATGTTGAGCAGCGTCGACTTGCCCGATCCGGAGGGGCCCATGACGGCGACGAAGTCGCCCTGTGGGATGGTGAGATCGAGCCCTGAGAAGATGGAGATCATCTCCCCGCCGATGCGGTACGCCCTCCTGACGCCGCTGAGCGCGATATAGGGAGCGATATTTTCTGTCATTGTGTTGGGTCTCCTGCTTCATCAAGGGTGATGCGGATGCGCGCCGCCATGTTCGGCCGAATGCCGTCGGGCGGGTCGGTGAGCGACAGGCGCAGCGAGACAGTGCCCTTTTCGGCGGAGACGACGGGCGCCAGCCGCAGGACCACGACGGCGAAGGGCCGGTCAGGGAAACCGTCGAGCACCGCCTGGCCGCGAAGACCCGGCTTCAGGGCGGCGATGGTGGTTTCCGCCACATCGGCATCGATCACCAGGCTTTTGGTATCGGTGATCGTAAGCAGGCTCTGGCGTTCGAGGACACTGTCGAGCCGCGCCAGCACCATGTCGCCGACATGGGCGTCGAGGCGGGTGACGGTGCCGGCGAAGGGCGCGCGAACGGAGAGTTCCGCCACCCGCTCCTCGGCGATGCGAATGGCGAGCCGGGCGCTGTCGACGGATTGGCGCACTTGCGCCACCGCATTCGACTCCCGCTCCGTCGCGGTCCGCGCGTCATCAAGCGCCTGCTTCGAGGCAGCGCCGCGGGCGGCGAGGATTTCGGCGCGGCCCAAAAGGGTGCGGGCGTGCGCCAGATCGATCTCGCGGGCGGCGAGAATGAGCTCGGCCTGATTCTTTGCGGCATTCGCCTGCTCGAGTGCAAACCGGGCGCCGGCATCTTCAAGGGTCACCAGGATCTGGCCCGCCGCGACCACATCGCCCGGCGTCACGGTGATTCTCGTGATCCTGCCTTCGTATTTCGCGAAAACCGCTGTCAAACGCGGCGCCACGACAAAGCCGGAGCCGGTGACCTCACGGGTGGCCGGAATGAGAGTGCGCACGGTCGATTGCTCCGCCAGGGGCGCGCTTTGGTCGTGCGTCGCCGCGGCGGGAGCGGTGGGGGCGCGCTCCGGTTCCCCAACCAGGTTTTCAAAGTGCTGAACCGCATCCGGCCAATAGAAGGCGGCCCCGAAGATCAGCGCGGAGAAACAGGCCGGCAGGGCAAGTCGCCGGAGCATCGACCTTTGCCGCGGGACGTCGAGGGGGACGGCTTCAAGCGTCAGCGACTTGAGCGTCTCGGCACGTCTTCGATCTTGTTCGGTGGCAATGTCGAAAGGGGCGTTCATGCCGGGCATCATCGCCCGCACAGGCTTGTAAACGAGACCTCAAACGCGTTTTGGGTCGTGCTCGATCATGATCCGGGACGGTCTGGCGTTCAAAACGTGCCTTTTGCGCGTCATCCTGATGATGCGACAGAACTCCTGGCTAAAGCTGGACGTGGCCTGGAAGACCTCGAACACGATCTTGGTCATGGCCGCACCCGTTTCCGCGAATGGAGCGCGTCAGCCTCGGCTGCTGTCCCTTCGAAGGAGCGAGACGTAACACATCTCGCGAACAGCAAAAACCCGCCGGCGATTGCTCGCGCGGCGGGTTTTAAAGAGATCGATGAAGAAGTTGTTTGCACATTGCGTCTGTCTTTTGCAGGCCTGGCAGCGACCTACTCTTCCGCGTCTTAAGACGAAGTACCATTGGCGCTGAGGCGTTTAACGACCGAGTTCGGGATGGGATCGGGTTCAGACACCTCGCCATAGCCACCAGGCCGGCGAAAGACAGACAATCAACTAGATTTTGCGCAATACCGAATGGGTATTGAAAATGAGAACGATCAAGCCGTTCGAACGATTAGTACCAGTAAGCTTCACGCCTTACGGCGCTTCCACACCTGGCCTATCAACGTGGTCGTCTTCCACGGTTCTCAAGGGAGAAATGGTTTTGAGGTGGATTTCCCGCTTAGATGCCTTCAGCGGTTATTCCGTCCGCACATAGCTACCCTGCTGTACCGCTGGCGCGATAACAGGTCCACCGGAGGTGCGTTCATCCCGGTCCTCTCGTACTAAGGACAAATCCTCTCAATTCTCCTACAATCACGGCAGATAGGGACCAAACTGTCTCACGACGTTTTGAACCCAGCTCACGTACCACTTTAATCGGCGAACAGCCGAACCCTTGGGACCTGCTCCAGCCCCAGGATGTGATGAGCCGACATCGAGGTGCCAAACGATTCCGTCGATATGGACTCTTGGGAATCATCAGCCTGTTATCCCCGGCGTACCTTTTATCCGTTGAGCGATGGCCCTCCTCACGTGGGGCCACCGGATCACTATGACCGTCTTTCGACTCTGCTCGACTTGTCAGTCTCGCAGTCAGGCAAGCTTATGCCATTGCACTCGACAGCTGATTTCCGACCAGCTTGAGCTTACCATCGCGCGCCTCCGTTACTCTTTGGGAGGCGACCGCCCCAGTCAAACTACCCACCATACACTGTCCCGGGCCCCGATAAGGGGTCGCGGTTAGACATCCATGTCAACAAGGGTGGTATTTCACATTTCGGCTCCACGAAAGCTAGCGCCTCCGCTTCAAAGCCTACCACCTATGCTACACATGCCAGCACGAATGCCAGTGTAAAGCTATAGTAAAGGTGCACGGGGTCTTTCCGTCTGACCGCAATTACCCCGCATCTTCACGGGG
>NZ_JAENHL010000007.1:1180418-1204802 GCF_016595235.1 Taklimakanibacter albus
GAGCCCGACGGCAGCTTCCTCCTTGCCGAGAATCACTGCCCGATCTGCGCCGCGGCGCGGATCTGCCAGGGCTTCTGCCGCTCCGAGCTCGAGGTATTCCAGAACGTCCTGGGTCCCGGCGTCGCGGTCTTGCGCGCCGAGCACATCCTCGCCGGCGCCAGGCGCTGCGCTTATGTGATCCAGCCCCTGGCGGGCCATCCGTGACCGGCCAGACGATGACCGCCCTCCGGACCCCCGGCAATCTGGCCTTGTGGCGGATCTGCAGCGACCCCGACATTCCCACCCGCGCCAAGCTCTGCGCCGCCGTCCTCGGACACACACCCGCAAGCCGCTTCACTTCTCCCGAAAAGGCACAAAAATGACGGAAACAACGAGCCAGCGCGTCGACTGGCTGGGCTTATGGAAAAGCGGTGATCTGGCGCGTTTCTGCTTCATCAGCCTCGGCATCATGTTGCACGCGACCAACGAGACGATGGTGATGACGGTCATGCCGGCGATGCTGCGCGAGATCGAAGGCGTCGAATTCGTCGGCTGGTCCTTCGCCGTCTATGAGATCGGTTCGATCGTGGCGGGCGCCGCCACCGGACGGTTGGTCAGCTTCGTCTCGCTGCGCGCCAATCTGGTGATCGCCGCCCTCCTCTTCATGGCGGGCTGCGTCGTCTGTACGCTCGCCCCCTCGATGCCGTGGTTCCTGGTCGGCCGCCTGCTCGAGGGCTTCGGCGGTGGCGGGCTGGTGGCGCTCGCTTTCGTTTCCGTCGAGCGGCTGTTCCCGCGCGAGATCTGGCCGCAGCTCTTCGCCGTCATGTCGGTCATCTGGGGGGTGGCGGCCTTTTCCGGCCCGATGCTGGGAGCGCTCGCCGCCGAATATATCAACTGGCGCTGGGCTTTCGGCGTGTCGGCGGCAGGCGGTCTCGCCATGGCGGTGGCCTCGCTCCTGGTGCTGCGCATGCGTGCCGCCGGCGAGACGGTCAAGCCCGCCGGCGACAAGCCGCCCGCTTTTCCCTTCGAGGTGCTGGCCTGCCTGGCGGTCAGCGTGATTCTCATCGCCTCGGCCGGACTCGCCATCTCGCCGCTGCGCTCATCGCTTCTGCTGATCGTCGGCCTCGCCGGCATCGGCCTCGTCTTCGTGCTCGACGCCAGGCGGCCCAATTCGCGCCTCTTCCCGTCGCGCCCCTTCGACTGGCAGAGCCCCGTCGGCACCGGCATGACGATGATCGCGGCTTTCTCGGTGGCGACCTGCTCCTTCGGCCTTTACGCGCCCCTGATTCTTACCCGCCTGCATGACGTGCCGCTGCTGACTTCGGGTTACATCATCGCGTCCGAATCGATTTCCTGGTCGGTGCTGTCGATTCTCGTCGCCAACACCCCGCCCCACCGCGAGCGCCACATCGTGACCATCGGCGCCTTCATGATCACCATTGGCGTCGTCGGCTTCGCTTATGCGGTGCCGGCGGGCTCGCTCCCGCTGATTCTCTTATGCGCCATCCTGCAGGGCGGCGGCTTCGGCATGGCCTGGCCCTTCGTCACCCGCATGATCGTCGATGCCTCGCGCGCTAACGAAAAGACCATCGCCTCCTCGGCGGTGCCGACCATGCAGCGCATGGGTTATGCGGTGGGCGCCGCCATCGCCGGCATCATCGCCAATGCCGGCGGCTTCGCGCACGGGCTCACCGCCGAGACCGCCGCAGGGGCAGCTTCCTGGCTCTTTATTGCCTTTCTGCCGCTCGCCGCGGTCGGCTGTCTGGCGGGCTGGAAAACCGCAAGACGCTGATAACTTTATTCAAAGTTACGCACCGCCCTTTTCCTGCCATTTTTTGTCACCAGTTTCGCCATCATCGGGGGCTTGGATCCATATTCGGGTTAAGACTTCGGAAACCGTATGTTGTCACAATCCTTAACCGGAATAGTGCCTAAGCCCATGGCGTAATTGGTGTCTTTGACGCAAGGCAGCGTTAATGACGGTTGACTCGGGCAGGTCCGAAAGGCAAATTCCGCCCGTTGCTCACCGGGGTGAGGCCTGAGAGCAGCCAAGGCGCGACAGAGCGCTTTCCGCCAAAGTTGTTCGACTTTGGCGAAAAGTAAAGCGCTCCAGAACTAGATGCTTTCGAGCCCTTTCCTGCTTTGATCGGGTCGATCAAAGCAGAGGGCTCTAGGTCGTAGAAACAATTCACGCACCGAAGCGGGTCGGTGCAGAAGGTCAACTGGCCGGCAATAGCGAACGGCACGATTAGGGGAAGCGGGATTGATCGCGCGAGGGAATAAGCATACCGGGAATCTACCCGTCGCGGTGAACGGCGCCAGCCAGCCCGTGCATGTCGAGCAATTCGACGCCGACTTCGATGATCCCTTTGCCGCCGAGCCCACCCGTCCCTCGCATTGGCTTCTCACCACCTGCATCGCCGGCATTGCCGGAACTCTCGTCATCGGCGCCGCCATTCTGGGCTTCGTCGGGTCGAGCGGTTACTCCAACGACGCCATGGCCTCGATCAGCACCCGCGACACGCTGCGCAGCAATACGGCGAGCGGCGGGTTCCTTGAATCGGTGGCGCTCCGGCCCTTCGGCGAGTCCAGCTTCGAAGATGAAGAAGAGACGCCGGAAGTCTCGGGCGAATTCGTCATTCCGCAGCGCGGCGTGACCGGCGAAGCGGTTTATCCCGGCATCAGCGCCGGCGATCTGCCTTATGGCGGCGGCGGACGCACCGTGGTGCTCGACGCCGAACTCGCCGTCGCCTCGGTCAATGCCGAGAACATCACCACCATTTCCAAGACGCCGCCGCCCGAGCCGACCGACGAAACGATCACTCTCGCCGCCGGCAGCACGCTGATCGACGAGATCGTCAGCCGGGGCGTCACGCGCGAGGCGGCCCAGGCCCTCGTCGCCTCGATCGAGCCGGTCTTCCCGACCAAGCAGTTCAAGGACGGCACCGAATTCGAGCTCACCCTCGAGCAGCAGCAGGACTTCTATGGCCGCTATGTGATTTTCCCGGTGCGGCTCGCCTTCCGGCCCGGCCCGACCGAGAACATCCTGGTCGAAGCCGACGAGGACGGCCACTTCGTCGCCCGCATCGACGGCGAGAAGGAAGGCACGGCGTCGCGTTATGCCAATTACGATCACTTCCGCACCAAGGCGCGGGTCGGCTCTAGTCTTTATGCCACCGCCAAGGACTACAAGGTTCCAGATTACATCACCGCCGAGCTGACGCGCGTCTTCGCTTATGACGTCGACTTCCAGCGCCAGGTGAAGGCCTCCGACTCGTTCGAGGTGTTCTACGGCAACCCGCTCACCGGCTCGTCCAAGAAGCGCAAGGTTCTGCACTATGCCCAGCTCACCCTGGGCGGCAAGACCAAGACCTATTACCGCTTCACCGACGCCGATGGGCAGACCGACTATTATGACGAGCAGGGCCGCTCGGCCACCAAGTCGCTGCTCAAGACGCCGGTCTCCGGCTTCAAGCTGACCTCCGGCTTCGGCATGCGCCGCCATCCGCTGCTCGGCTATAACAAGATGCATACTGGCATCGACTTCGGCGCCCCCTATGGCACGCCGATCCGCGCCGCCGGCACCGGCAAGATCGAAGTCGCCGGCCGCTTCGGCTCCTATGGCATCGCCGTCAAGCTGCAGCACAGCGGCAAATACGAGACGCTTTATGCTCATATGAGCCGCCTTGCCGACGGCATCCGCCCGGGCGGCAACGTCCGCCAGGGCCAGGTGATCGGTTATGTCGGCTCCACCGGCCGCTCGACCGGTCCGCATCTCCATTACGAAGTCCGCATAAAGGACCGCCCGGTCAATCCGACCCGCGTCAAAGCCTCGGGCGGCCGCCAGCTGGCCGGCAAGGACATGAAGTCCTTCCAGTCGCTCAAGACCCGCATCATCGCCATGATGAAAGTGGCGCCCACAGGCACCCGCGTCGCGCAGGTTCAACAGTAGACAAGCGGGCCTCCGGCTCATCTCTCATAGGTTCTAAAAGCAATACGGCCGGACTTGATGTCCGGCCGTATTGCTATTCAGATTTGGGCGAAGATCAGTTCGAACCCGATCCGCCGCCTTCCGGCGTGGGCTCGGAGCTGGCCGGCGCCACGATCGCCGCCACCGCCGCAACCGGGGCCGCGACAGCGCGTTTGATCCTGCTCATCGCTTTCTTGACGGCCTTTCTGACCGGACCCGCCTTCTTCTTGGCGACGGCCTTCTTGGCGGCCTTCTTCTTCGCTGCTTTCTTGGCCGGTCTCGGCGCCTTGGCGGCTTTGCTCGCCTTCCGGACTACGCGCTTCTTTGCCGCTTTCTTCGCCGGCCGCTTGGCGGCCTTCTTGGCTTTCTTCGCGGCTTTCTTCTTGACGACACGTCTAGCCATTTGACGTTTCCTTCTGATCAGCGAGGCTTGCTGTACGAGCCCAACGCTGTTTGTTCATCTGGGTTCCAACGCACGATTCGGTCAAGGACCGACAAGCCAAACATTGCCAGTTATGCTCGGCAAGCGTTATGCTATTTTAGATACAACGCAACAACGGGCTGACGAAGGAGACTGTGCACATGAAATTGAGCGCACGCAATGTCCTCAAAGGAGTTGTCATCGAAATCAACAAGGGCGCGGTGACATCGCATGTCCGCCTCGATGTCGGCGGCAACATCGTGACGTCGTCGATCACCAACGAAGCCGTTACGGAACTCGGGTTGAAGAAGGGAATGACCGCTTATGCCGTCATCAAGGCCTCCGATGTCATGGTCGCGGTGGACTGACCCGCGCCGGCTTATCGGCGCTGCTGTCCTACTCGTTGTTCTGGCGAGCCCGGCGGCGGCCGAAGACGTCACCGCTTGCGGCAAATTCAAATGGCCGCTCGCCACCGAGAAATCCTGGTTCGACGCCGCGACCGACCTCAAGGCCTATGCTTCGGGAGCGGCGGTCGGTGAGCTCGCCGACGGCGCCTTGACGGTCGCGACCAAACCCATGGCCGAGATCGCCTTTGCGCTACCACCGGAAGGCAAGCCCAAGCCCGACAAGACCGCGGGCGCCCTGCTCGCTTTCGACAAGGTGGTGAAACCCGGCCGCTATCTGGTGACTTTGTCGGACGAGGCCTGGATCGACGTGGTGCAGGGCGGCGCCTATCGCCCATCGGGCGAATTCTCCGGCGTCCATGGCTGCCCAGGCTTACGCAAAAGCGTGCAGTTCGAGTTCGCTGATGCGCCCCTTACCTTGCAGTTGTCGAGCGCCTCGGCGCCGGCCATCAAGGTCGCGATCCGCAAGATCGACTAGGCCTATAAAAAACGGCGCGCAATCCGCGAGGATCACGCACCGAGGCCCCGGATCGGGCTGGCTTTGGCGAAGACAGGCCCGGACATTCGGGGAGGAGGATGTCTTGCAGCTTGCCCCTCTTCGTTATATTCAATCGGATATAATGACGTCAAGCAACGAGGGAACCATGCACGCCATACGAAGAATTCTGCTCAGCGCCGCGATCCTTTTAGGCTTCGCGGCCCATGCCTCGGCCGACCCGGTGAATGTCTTCGCCGCCGCCAGCCTGAAAAACGCGCTCGATGCCGTCTCCGAAGTGTGGAAGGCGGAAGCCGGCAAGGAAACCAAAAACACCTACGCCGCCTCCTCGGCGCTGGCCAAGCAGATCGAGCAGGGTGCGCCCGCCGATGTCTTCATTTCGGCCGATCTCGACTGGATGGATTATGTGGCAGAGAAGAAGCTGATCAAATCGGACACCCGCAAGACTCTGCTCGGCAACCAGCTGGTTCTGGTCGCGGCCAAAGACTCAGGTCTGAAGCTCGAGATCAAGGAAGGCGCCGATCTCGCGGGCGCGCTCGCCCGCGGCAAGCTCGCAGTGGGCGATGTGAAGGCGGTGCCGGCCGGCAAATACGCCAAGGCGGCGCTCGAGAAGCTGGGCCTGTGGGCTTCCGTCGAAAAGAGCCTGGCGATGAGCGAGAATGTCCGCGCCGCGCTTGCCCTCGTCGCCCGCGGCGAAGCCAAGCTCGGCATCGTCTATGCGACCGACGCCAAGGCCGAGAAGGAGGTCGCGGTGGCGGGCGTCTTTCCGGAGGACTCGCATCCCCCCATCGTCTATCCTGTGGCGGTGATCGTTTCCTCCAAGAACGCGGATGCCGAAGCCTTTGTCACCTATCTCTCTTCCCCCAAGGCGCAGGAAATCTTCACTGCGCAGGGCTTCACCATCCTCAAGTGAGTTTGCTTGATGACGGGCCTGTCTGAAGAGGATTGGACCGCCATCCTTCTGAGCCTCAAAGTGGCGAGCGTCGCGACGCTCGCCTCTTTGCCGGTGGGCCTGGCACTGGCCTATATCCTGGCGCGCTTCCGTTTTCCCGGCCGCACCTTGCTGGACGGCCTCATCCATCTGCCGCTGGTGATGCCCCCCGTGGTCACCGGCTATCTCCTGCTCCTGTCTTTCGGCCGCAAGGGCCCGATCGGCGCCTTTCTCGATGAGTGCTGCGGCCTCGTCTTTTCCTTCCGCTGGACCGGTGCCGCCCTCGCCGCCGCCGTGATGGGCCTGCCTTTGATGGTGCGCGCCATCCGCCTGACGCTCGAAAGCCAGGACCGCCGGCTCGAGCAGGCGGCCGGCACGCTGGGCGCGCGTCCCCTCTTCGTCTTCGCCACCGTCACCTTGCCCTTGGCGCTGCCCGGCATCCTGGCGGGGAGCATATTGAGCTTCGCCAAGGCGCTCGGCGAGTTCGGCGCGACGATCACCTTCGTCTCCAACATACCGGGCGAGACCCAGACCATTCCGGCGGCGATCTACACATTCACGCAAGTGCCGGGGGGCGATGCCAATGCGCTGCGCCTCACCGCCGTGTCGATCGTCATCTCGCTGTTCGCCCTCATCGCCTCGGAAATCCTGGCCCGCCGCCTCAACCGCCAGGTGGCGAGCTTCTCATGATCGAGATCGATGTCGGGCTGGCGCGGGCCAATTTCACGCTGGCGGTGAAATTCACTGCCGGCGAGGGCGTCACCGCTCTGTTCGGGGAATCGGGCGCCGGCAAATCGACGGTGCTGCATCTCGTCGCCGGCCTCCTCAAGCCCGATCGCGGCCGCATCGTCGTCAATGGCACGGTCTTCACCGACATGGCGGCGGGCATCTTCCTTCCCGCCCATCGCCGCCGCATCGGTTACGTGTTCCAGGATGCGCTGCTGTTTCCGCATCTGAGCGTCCGGCAGAATCTGACCTATGGCCGCTGGTTCACGAAAGCGGAGCCGAATGGCATCACCCTCGACCAGGTGACCGAGCTGCTCGGCATCGGCGCCCTGCTCGACCGGCGCCCGACGACGCTGTCGGGCGGCGAGCGCCAGCGCGTCGCCATCGGCCGCGCTTTGCTCGCCTCACCGCATGTCCTCTTGATGGACGAGCCGCTGGCGGCCCTCGACATCGACCGCAAGCGCGAGATCATCCCCTATATCCAGAGGCTGCGCGACGAGCTCAAGCTGCCGATCCTCTATGTCTCGCATGCGATCGAGGAAGTGGCGCGCCTCGCCGACCGGGTGATTCTGATGGCGCAGGGCCAGGTGAAGAGCGACGGCCCGCCGCAGCAGGTCTTGAGCCCGAAGGCCGGGCCCGGCGATGACCGTTTCGCCCGCGCCTCGATCCTCACCACGACGAAACCTTCTTATGATCCCGACTATCAGCTCACCCAAGTGAGCCATCCGGCCGGCGCGATCACCCTGGCCGGGCGTCTTCTTCCCCAGGACGGGCCGATCCGCGTGGTTATCCGCGCCACCGACGTGACCATCGCTTTGTCGAAGCCGCGCGAATTGAGCATCCGGACAGCCTTGCGCGGCAAGGTTTCCGCCATTTCCGAGCCGTTGGGCGCGGTGGTGATGGTGGAGGTGGAGCTGGAGGGTGGCGAGATCCTCGCTGCCGCGGTGACGCGCAAGGCGGTGGACGAACTGGGGTTGGGCGAAGGCGACCAGGTCCATTGCCTGGTCAAATCGGTCTCGATCGACGACCGTTTGATGGCCATCAAGGATTAAGCGGCGGCAAGGCGGCGGAAGTCATCACCACGGCCTGCCGGTCGCGCCAGATCCGCCGCGCTTCGTTGATGCCGGCAAAGAGCTTGCCGGTGTCACAGGAAACCGGCGCGCTTGCGAAGAGCGAAGCTTCAAGTCGCTCATAGTCCACAAGCGCTTCGCTGTTACCGAGCCAATCGCGCAAGGGCGCAACTTTCGCCCGTCCCGCCCAGGACTGGAGCGCGGCATAGACGATACCGCCATCGCCACCCCGACAGGCGGCCGAGAATTGCCTGAAGGAATACTCCTCCGATTGCTCGTATCGGAGCCGGCGCGTTTTCCGCCATGCTCCGATCGAGCGCCACAGACGCGGCACGAGCCAGGCGAGGCAAGCGAGCGCGACAACACCGGCGGCCACCCAGGCCAGCAGCCGCAGATTGACCGGATGCCTCGGCGCCGGCTCAGCGATCTCGGGCGGCTTGATCGCGGGCGTGAAGCCCGGGGCTTGCGCGACCGTCACGGCGATCTCCGGCGCTCGCGCCATGTCGTTCTTCTGTGTCTTCGGATCGTACCAGGCGATCTCGATGGCGGGCAGACGGTAGCTGCCGGCCGTCTCGAAACCATAGGTCACGCGGTCGACACGCGTGCCGCCGATCGTTCCCTGCGCCTGATCGAGCTTGTCGGTAAGCACCGGATCATGCGGATAAAGCCGCACACCGTCGGGTGCGGAAAAATCCGGCACCGGGATCATCATCGCCTGCATGCCTTGCGCGGTCACGGTGATGGTGCGCACCAGCGTATCGCCGGCCTTCAAGGTTTTCGGATCGCGGTCGAGATCCTGGGTGACGCCAATCTGTTGCGCGGCCGCTCCCCCGCTTGCCGGCGCGCCGGCAACGGTGAATGTCTGCGGCGGCAACGTCACCGACCCCTCCATGCCTGCCTGGCCCGGCACCGCCGCGAAGGTGAAAGGGATCACGGCGGGCGGCAAGGTAAAGTCGCCGGCCGTCTGCGGCGTCACGACATAACTCCGCCGGATGCCGGCATAACTCTCGCCCTTGATCGTCTCGGTCAGATTGACCGCCCGCTCGTCGGGCAGCGTGACGATCGCATTGGGCAGATCGAAGAGCGGGAATTTCGGCGGCGACAAAAAGAAGTTGGGCGCCAGCACGTCGACCTGGATCTGCACCTGCTGGCCGGGAACGATCGGTGGCTTGGTGAGGAGCTCGACCCGCAGCAGAGGCTCGGCGGCCTGGAGCCCGGTCACCATCATGAGAAACAGCAACAATGCCAGACAGCGCCACATCATGGCTTTACCCCTTCGGCCTCGATAGCGAATTTGCGCGCCAGGAGATCGGTGGGTGTGATCTCGATAGTACGCATCCACATATCGGCGGTCTCTTGGGCGAGATCGACCTCGGTGGACTTGCCCTTGCCGCTCTTCTCATCGAACTGAATCTGGTCCGGCTTGAGATTGGGCCCCTGCGCCGCCTCCTCTTCGTCCTCCTTGCGCTCCTTGATGAGCTTCTCGATGAGCGCCAGATTGGCCTTCGCCTCGGGCCAGTCGGGACGCGCCTTCAGCGCCTCGTTATAGCTCGCCGCGGCATCGTCGAGCCGGTCGAGATGCGCGAGAACATTCCCCTGATTGTAGAAGCTTTCAGGGGTCCGCAGCTGCGCGAAGGCATCGAGGGCGGCGCCATATTGCTCGGCCCGATAGAGCGCCACGCCCCGCCACATCGGATCCTCGAAATGCAAGGCGGCACGCGCATAATCGCCCTTATCGAAAGCGAGCCGGCCCTGCTGGTCGGGCGTCAGCCACAGATCGATGAAGCTTCTGTCTGCCGCCTCAGCCTTGCCCGGCAGCAGCAGCCCGCCCAAAAGCGCCGCCGCGAAGAACCATTGCACCGACCAGCCGCGCCTGAACCAGAACGCGCTGAGCAAGGTCAGCGGAAGGGTGAGCCACCAGCCGGCATCACGCCAGCGCATCTGGCCTTCGGCGAGCCGCGCCTGAAGATGAGTGCGGATGCGCTGGGTGACCCAGCGCACATCGCTGTCATCGGGTGTGATTGTAGCGACCGCTATGCCGGTGTCGCGGCCGAAATCGCGCAATTGCGCGACATCGAGCTTCGCCAGCACGCGCCCAGTGCCGTCGCTCAGATATTGGCCCTCGCCGGTCTTCACCGGACCGCCTTCCTCGGTGCCGACGCCGAGCACCAGGATTTCATTGTTGCCGGCGGGACGCTTGAACGCAGCGCCGGCAGCGGGTTCGATCCCGTCGGTGAAAAACAGAATGGTGCCCGGCACATCCTCGCGCGCCAGCCCCTGCTCGGCCGCCGTCAGCGCCTTTGCCGTGTTCTTGCCGGCGACCGGCATGATGCGGGTCTGGAGTGCGCCCACATAAGTGTTGACCAGAGACGCATCGTCAGTGAGCGGCAGCACCATATGGGCGCTGCCGGCATAGACGAAGACGGCGGTGCGCGCGCCCGGCCTCTGCTTCAGGATGTCCTGCACCTTGAGCTTCACCCGTTCGAGGCGCGAGGGCGTGATGTCGATCGCATCCATGGTTGCAGAGAGATCGATGACGAAAGCGAGCGGCGCCTTGTCCTCGACGAAAGGCGGCTGCTGGCGCTGCCAGGCGGGTCCCGCCGCGGCGAGCCCGCCCAGCGCGATGACGAGCGCGACGAAATGCACCGGCTGCCAGCGCCGGCGGCTTTGCTGGTCGATAAGCAGACGGTCGAGCAGATGCGGCGCGATGAGGTCCTTCCAGCGCGTGCGTGCATCACCCCGGCGGGTGATGAGAAAAACCAGGAGTGCGGCGGCGAGGATCGCGAGCAGCCACCAGGGCCGCAGGAAATGGAAATCGCCGATCATGACGCGGCCTGCGTCCGTGACCTGAGGCTCGCGGCGAGCCAGGCCAGCGCGTGATAGACGAGCGCCAGGAGCAGAGCGGCGCCCAAGGGATAGTGGAAGAGCTCGATCACCGGCCGCCAGGACAGAGTCTGCTGATTGGCGGGCGTGATCTGATCGAGCCGCGCATAGATCTGGGCGAGCTGTGTCTGGTCCTGCCCCAGGAAAAAGCGCCCGCCAGTGGCCTGGGCGACCTTCTGCAATACCAACGTATCGAGCCGGTCCTCGCCTTCGCCATTGGGATCACCGATGCCCACCGTATGCACCACGATGCCGTTGCGCTTGGCTATGTCGGCGGCGCGGTCGGGCGGCATGCGGCTCGCCGTGTCATTGCCGTCGGTCAGGACGATGAGCACTTTCTCGGGCGCCTTGCTGTCGGCGAACATCTTGATGGCGAGCCCGATGGAATCGCCCAGCGCCGTGCGCGGCCCCGCCATGCCGGGCAGCGCATCGGCGATCAGCATCTCGACGGTCGGATGATCGAGCGTGAAGGGCACCAGCGGATAAGGCGCGTCACCGAACGCGATGAGGCCGATGCGGTCGCCCTGGCGCTTCTTGACGAAATCGCCGACCACCTGCTTCACCGCCTGGACCCGCGTCTCCATCTGGCCGGTGGGATCGCGGAAGTCGCGCGTGTCCATCGATTGCGAGAGATCGAGCGCCAACAGGAGATCGCGCTGCGGCTCGGTCTTGGTGACGGGCGGCTCGACATATTGCGGCCGCGCCAGGGCCAGCACGATGAGGAGCCAGCAGAGGGGGGCGATCAGCCATTGCGCCCAGTTGCGTCGCGGCACGATCGAGCCTTCGGTCGGGGTGACGCCGGCCGCTTCGGCGACTTCATCAAAGAAGGGAATACGCAAGGCCGCGACCGTCTTGCGATAGGCCGGCACCAGCCACCACACCAGCACCGGCAAGGGCAGCACTAAGAGAAGCCATGGCTGGTCAAGCTGATACATGCAGCCTCTCGATCCAGCGCCGCGCATCATCGGCAAAATCCCGCGCGTCGCTTTCGGCGAGACCAGGGCCGGCGTGATATTCGAGATCGTCGAGAATCCGCGTGGCGGAATCACTCGTGAAATTCTGGCGTTTCAGGAAGACGAGCCACGCCGCACCCGAGAGCGAGGCGGTCGTTTCGCGTGGCCACGCTTTGAGCGCCACCCGCTTCAGCACTTCGGCGATACCGGTCGCGGCGGCGCCGACGCCGAGTGTCGCCGTCAGCCGATCGATCTCGGCCAGCGCCTCGCGGCGATAACGATTGGCGACATAACGCTTGTGCCGTCGCCACAGCGCCCACACGACGAGCGCCACAAGCAGAAGCGCGAGCGCCAGCCAACCCCAGGTCTCAGGCAGCCACGACACCGGTTGCGGCTGCACGATGTCGTCGAGCTTCTCCAGCGCCAGCGTGGTGAGGGGATCGGGACCTGGAGGGGCTGCCGGTTCCATGGTCAGCGCCGTCTCTGCCGCCAGGCCAGCTGGCCGAGGGTACGGCGCAGCTGCGGCGCTGTCTCTTCCGCCGCCGAGACGAGCAGCATCGGCAGACCGAGCTCCTGCTGCCAGGCGAGCAGCGCATCGCCATGACGCTTGGCGAAGTCGGTGATACCGCTCCGCACCTTGCCATGCCCCATGGCGAGCTCGACCTGCAGGTTGCCGCCCGAGACGACGATCTCGCCCTTCTCCGGCAAGTCCAGCATGAAGGGATCATAGACCAGCATCGCGATGACATCGTTGCTGACGGTGAGGCGCAGAAGCAGATCGCGGGTGCGCGGGCCGTGGCCTTCGAAGTCGCTGATGACGATGACCAGATGGTCGTGATGCGCCACCGCCGCCACTTTTTCGAGGACGAGATCGAGCTGCCCCGTGCCACGCTCGACCTCGAGATCGGCGGCGAGCTCGCCATTCTGCTTCGCCAGGGCGCCGGCAAAACCGATGACAGCGGCGCGGCTGTGCTGCGGCACGCGCTCGTCGATGTCGCTGTCATTGAAGATGAAACCGCCGACCCGATCGCCCAGCGCCATCACCCGCCAGGCGCACAACGCCGCCGTTTCCGCCGCACTCACCGACTTCATCTTGAGCCGGCTGCCGAAAAACATGTTCATGCGCTGGTCGACGACGATGAGCGCCGGCCGGTCGCGCTCCTCGTCATAGATGCGCACGAAGGGTTTGCCGCTGCGCGCCGTCACCCGCCAGTCGATGCTGCGGATATCATCGCCCGGCAGATAATTGCGCAACTCCTCGAAAGCGAGGCCGCGCCCGCGCCTGTGCGAGGAATGCCGGCCGGCGAGGAGGCGATCGACCGGACGTTTGGCGAGAAAGCCGAAATCGCGCGCCTGGGCTTCGAGCGCCACCAGATCCTCCGTCGCGACATGGACGCCCTTGTCGGGTCCCGCGGCGGTACCGTGCGGCCGCGCGATGCCTTTGGACCGTCCCAATGCCGAAAGCGAAAGAGCCATAAGGGCCCCTCTAACTGACCGCCACGAGCTCGACGACGCGATCGACCACCTGATTGGCGCTCACCCCCGCCGCATGCGCCTCATAAGAGAGGATGAGGCGGTGGCGGAACACGTCATGCACCACCGCCTTCACATCATCAGGGCTCACATAGTCACGCCCGTCGAGCCAGGCTTTCGAGCGCGCCACCTTGTCGAGGCCGATCGAGCCGCGCGGGCTCACCCCCACCTCGATCCATTGGCCGAGGTCCTTGTTGAGCTTCGCTGGCTCGCGCGTCGCATAAACGAGCGCGACGATATAATTCTCGACCGGCTCGGCAATGGTGATCTTGCCGATTTCCTGGCGCGCCTCGATCACCACCTTGGGATCGAGCTTGGGCGGTGGCGCTTTCTTCTCAGCCCCCGCCTCCTTCTCGCTTTCCTCTCTGCGCACCAGCCGCATGATCTGCGCCTCCGCCTCCCGCGCCGGATAATCGACCTGCACATGCAGGAGGAAGCGGTCGAGCTGCGCCTCGGGCAAGGGATAGGTGCCTTCCTGCTCGATCGGATTCTGGGTCGCCATCACCAGGAACAGATCCGGCAGGCCGTGCGTTTCGCCGCCCACCGTCACCTGGCGCTCCTCCATCGCCTCGAGCAGCGCCGACTGCACCTTGGCGGGCGCCCGGTTGATCTCGTCCGCCAGCACCAGATTGGCGAAGACCGGACCCGGCTGGAACTTGAATTCGCCCTTGCCGCCTTCGCTGTAATAGATCTCGGAGCCGGTGATGTCGGCCGGCAGCAGGTCCGGCGTGAACTGGACGCGCGACAGCTTGGCGTCGAGATTCTTGGCGAGGCTCTTGATGGCGCGCGTCTTGGCGAGTCCCGGCAGGCCCTCGACCAGCAGATGCCCGTCGCTCAGGAGCCCGAGCAGCAGGCGCTCGACCATCGCCTCCTGGCCGATGATCGACTGGCCGATCTTCTGGCCGAGCGCCACGATGTCGTCGCGTGCCGTCATTGCTCCCCTCCGCTGCCGAACCATTCGTAATAGGGATTGCCGGTGTGGGCCGCGGCGACTTTGCCCATCTGGATCCGCCAGCCTTCGCGATCGCCCTCATAGGCATAGACGCCGGCCTGGTAGAAGGCGTCGAGGAGATCGCGCTCGCGGCGGAATTCCGCCGCGAATGCCGCATCGGCCCCCGTGACCGGCGGATCATGGCGCAAGGCGAAGAGCTCGATGAGAACCGGCACGAAGGCATCGGGCCTGACCCAGGGCGCATATTCGATGCGCGGCCGATCGTCGGTGACCGGCAAGGCAGAGCCGGCAAAAGTCACGAGGCGGTCGCGGTCGGCGATCCAGGTCGACAGAAGTGCGGCAGGCGAGGTGATGCCGACTTCCGCAAGCGCGTCGCGAATGGCCGGTTCGGCGAGACGTCGCGAAATCATTTCGAGATCGAGCGGCATCGGCTCGAAGGAACCGATCAGCAGCATCTCGTGCAATTCTGTCGTCCACAGGCTGGCATGGGGAAAGACCTCGATGAAGCTCTTCACCAAAGCGCGCGTGTCGTCGCCATTCTGGGTCGGCAGCGGCAGCCATTGCGCGACCATGCCGCTGGGTTCGAGCCGCGATGCCGCGAGCCGGTAGAAATCTGTCGAATAGAGATTGGCGACGCCCGCCGCCGAGGGTGGCGGCGGCTCCAGCGTGATGAGGTCATAGGCGTCAGTGCTTTGCAGGAGCTCGCGCCGCCCGTCGCGCAAACGGATATCGAGCCGCGCATCGCGAACCGCGCCGTAATTACCGGCGAAGAACGCCGATGCCCGCGCGACGCCCGGCAAAAGCTCGGCGACCACCCGCCGTTCGAGCCCGGCATAGTCGAGCGTGGCGCCGGCGGTGATGCCGGTGCCGAGGCCGATCACCAGCACCGATTTCGGCTGGTTTTGCCGGATGATGAGCGGCAGCAGCGCCTGCAGGCGCATGTAGCGCAGCGACGGCAGAGAATCACCGGTATTGGAGACGCCCTGAATGTAGAGGCGGCGGAAAGTGCCCTTGCCGCCCTTCTGCTCGACCACCGCCACCGTGGCGCCGCGGCCCTCCTCGTAGAAGACGATTTCGCCTTTGCCGGTCGCCGGCAGCAAGGTCGCGAGCTTATTGGCTGGGATGAGCACTGCCAGCAGGCAGATGGCGCCCAAGGCGGCGATCGTCACCGCCAATGCCGTACGACCTTGCCGCCGCCACAGAACCGCGATCAGGCCGATCGCGGCGGCGGTGAGCGCGAGCAGCGCCAGCGTGCGCATCAGGCCGAGCTGCGGCACCAGCACGAAACCGGTCAGCACGGTGCCGGCAATGCCGCCCAGCGTGTTGAGCGCCGCCACTTTGCCGACCCCTTGGCCGACATGGCCATCGCTGACGATGAGGCGCAAAGCGGCGGGAAAGGCGGCGCCGAGGAATAGCGTCGGCACGAAGATGACGGTGAGGGCCGCGACGGCGAAACGCGCGCACATGCGGGCGAGATCATTGCCGGTGAGAGCCCAGGCGGCGCGCTCGGCGAGCGTCTGGAGCTGGATCAGCCAGTCGCCGAGCAAGGCCATCTGAAGCAGCGCGGTGAGCCCGGCGAGTGCGATGAGGAGACCGAAGGCGCTCCAGGGATCACGCACGCGATCGGCCCAGCGCGCAAAGAGGGCAGCGCCCAGAGCGAGACCGGAAAGATAGGTCGCCAGCACCACCGAAAAGGCGAAAGCGCGGGTGCTCATGAACTGCACGATCGCCTGCGACCAGACGACCTCATAGCCGAGCGCCACGCCGCCCGCCAAGGCATAGAGCGCGATGGCGACTTTCGCATCGCGTGAGAGGCGGGCCGGCGTTCCGACCGGCAGAAGCTTGGCGGCCGGAACGCTGCGATCGGCGAGCATGGCGCCCAAGGCCGCCAGCAATCCGATCGCGGCGGCGGCAAAGGCCGTGCCCTTGATGCCGAGGCTCGGAATGAACAGGAACGAGGCGAGCAAGGCGCCGGTTATGGCGCCGAAGGTGTTGGCGGCGTAGAGGCTCCCGCCCTTTCGGCCGATGCCGGCCGCCGAAGAGGTCAAGGCGCGCACCAGCACCGGCAATGTGCCGCCCATCAGAAAAGCAGGAACGCCGACGAGCGCGAAGACCATCGCCCAGGCGAGGACGCTGCTGCGCATCTCGAGCGCGGCGAACCAGGGTGGTGCGGCCGCGAGCAGAAAGGTCGCCGCGACTCCCAGCACCGCGACGCCGGTCTCGAGCCCGGCATAAAGGAGATAGGGCCTCACGCTCCGGTCGATCACGCGTCCCAGCGCCAGCCCGCCGAGCGCCAACCCGGTGAAGAAGGCGCTCACCCCCACTGTGACGGCGAAGATGTCGATGCCGACGACGAGCGACAGCTGCTTGATCCAGAGGATCTGGAAAGTGAGCGCCGCCAGCCCTGAGCCAAAGAGCAGGAGAGACGGCCACAGCACAGCAGTATGCGTGATCCGCAGTTCGCCTGCGCGATCAGCCTTCCCGCTCATGATCGCAGCTTTCATGCCGGCTAGTCCTGTCGTCAAGCCGGGGACGCATCGATTTCACCTCGATGCATCCCCGAAGGTCTTCGCGCAAACTTCACTATTGCTTCTGGTCGATCGACTTCATCATCTCATCCACCAGTTGGTCGATGCTGAAGCTCGCCGGCCGCTGGCTCGGCGGGAAATCCTTGAACGTCGCGAGGAAGGGCGCCACGCGATAGACGCCATACTGGATCAGATAGGCGTTCTTCGCCGTCCAATCGTAATACTGATCGGAAACGACATCGGCGCGCTCAAAGGGATCCATGCGCAGATTGAAGATTTTCGGCGCCCGCAACGAGGTGAAGGGATTCGCCCAGACCGCGAAACCGCCCGGGGCCCGCTGCTCCTCGAAGACGATCTTCCAGTTGTTGTAGCGATAGGCGACCATCGCGCCATCGTCGTTGAAGTAGAAGAATTCATTGCGTGCCGACTTCGGCTGCTGGCCGGTGAGATAGGGCAGCTGGTTGAAGCCGTCGAGATGCACCTTGGCGTCCTTGCTGCCGAGTTTGGTGCCTTTCAGCAGCTTATCCTTGATGTCCGGATCGCCCCCGGCCGCGACCAGAGTCGGGAACCAGTCGAGACCCGAGATCATCTCGTTCGAGACCGTCCCCGCCTTGATCTTGCCCGGCCAGCGGATCAGCGCCGGCACCCGGAAGGCGCCTTCCCAGTTCGTGTCCTTCTCGCTGCGGAACGGTGTCGTCGCCGCATCCGGCCATGAAAACTGGTTGGGACCATTGTCGGTGGAGTAAACCACGATGGTGTTGTCGGCGATCTTGAGATCGTCGAGCGCCTTAAGCAGTTTGCCGACATCGCCGTCGTGCTCGACCATGCCGTCGGCGTATTCGTTGCCCGGCATGCCGCTCTGGCCCTGCATGGATTCACGCACATGGGTGAACAGATGCATGCGCGTGGTGTTCATCCAGGTGAAGAAAGGCTTGCCCGCTTTGGCCTGCTTTTCCATGAAGGTAATGGCCGCCGCCGTCGTCTCGTCATCGACGGTTTCCATGCGCTTGCGGTTGAGCGGTCCGGTGTCCTCGATCTTCCCGTCGGCGAAGCTGTGCAGCACGCCGCGTGGCGAATTGCCTTTGACGAAGGTCGTGTCATCCTTCGGGTAATAGGGCCGCTCCGGCTCCTCTTCGGCATTGAGGTGATAGAGATTGCCGAAGAACTCGTCGAACCCATGGTTGGTCGGCAGGAATTCATCGCGGTCGCCGAGATGGTTCTTGCCGAACTGTCCGGTCGCATAGCCCAGGTTCTTCAATGCTTCGGCGATGGTGACATCGCGCGCCTGGAGACCGACGGTGGCGCCCGGAATGCCGACCTTGCACAGGCCGGTGCGCAGGCACACTTGCCCGGTGATGAAGGTCGAGCGCCCGGCCGTGCAGCTGTTCTCGCCATAATAGTCGGTGAACAGCATGCCTTCCTGGGCGATCCGGTCGATATTGGGCGTCCGGTAGCCGACCACGCCCATGGAATAGGCGCTGATATTCGTCTGGCCGATATCATCGCCGAAGATGACGAGGATATTGGGCTTGGCCGCATCCTGCGCCTGGGCTTCCGTGACCGGCACCAGCGCCGATGAGGCCAGCATGGAGGAGACGAAAACCGCGCCGGCGAACACTCCGCCGGCCAGGCGATTGAGAAGAGTTTTATCTTTCGGGGGGGAGATGTCTTCTGTCACGGCACAGCTTTCACGTGCTTGCTTCTGCATGATCTGGCCTCCTGGTTGCAAACATGCTGGCACCGCCCGGCGTCCCGGCGAGCGGCATTTATCTGATCATTCCCAGGCGCGGCGAAACATTCTAGTTGGACCTAGGACCTACAGGCTTGCCGTCATTCGGATAAGAAGAAGACCGGGCCCCGCTTTCAAGCCGGGAGGGATCAACCCGGATGGGATGAAGGACGGGGCCCGGACAAGGGCGCGGTCGGGGGAAGGATGGGAGACCTGCCCTCGCAAAAGATATATGAAGGCAAACACGATTGCAGGGCCGGAAATAGCGCGCAATTGCCCTTTGGTCCAACCATTGCCGGATCAATTTGTTTTAGATTTGCTACTTTGCCCGGGCTTTGGCCCGGCTTTCGGCCTTGTCGGCGCCGCCGCGCGTCACTTGGCCGAGCACGCGGCCGAGCCGTTTGGCGAGGATCTGGACGGAATCGGCCTCCACCGCGCGATAGGCGGCGATGAGGTTCTCGCCGAGCTCGGTGAGCTTGGCGCCACCGCCATGCGAGCCGCCCGTCACCGCGGCGATGACCGGCTCCTTGAACATATGGTTCATCTCATCGAGGAGCAGCCAGGCGCGCCGGTAAGACATGTCCATGCCGCGCGCCGCCGCCGAGATCGAGCCTGTCTCGGCGACGAGCTCGAGCAGGCGCACCTTGCCGGGGCCGATACGCTGTTCGGGGCCGAATTCGATACGGAGCGAGGCTTTGGGGTAGGTCATGCCCCCATATTAGACCAACTCAGTTCATATTCCAGCCATGGCTCACCACGATCGACTGGCCGGTGAGCGCGCTGGTCTCGAAAGAAGCGAGCGTCAGCGCAACTTCGGCGACGTCCTCGACGGTGGTGAACAGCTGGTCGACCGTGTTTCCGAGCATCACCTTCTTGACCACCTCGTCTTCCGAGATGCCGAGATCGCGCGCCTGCTCGGGGATCTGCTTCTCGACCAAGGGGGTGCGCACGAAGCCCGGGCAGATGACATTGCTGCGCACACCGTATGGCCCGCCTTCCTTGGCGAGCGTGCGGGCCAGGCCCAATATGCCGTGTTTGGCCGCCACATAGGCGGATTTGAGCGGCGAGGCCTCCTTGGAATGGACCGAGCCCATGAAGATGATGCTGCCGGACTTCTTCTTATACATATGCGGCAGGCAGGCCTTGGCGGTGAGGAAGGCGCCGTCGAGATGGATCGAGATCAGCTTCTTCCATTCGGCGAAGGGGAAATCCTCGATCCGGTGCACGATCTGGATGCCGGCATTGCTGACCAGAATGTCGACGCCGCCGAATTGCGCAACCACTTTGGCGACGCCTTCATTGACCTGCTCCTCGCTCGTTACATCCATGGCGATGCCGATGGCCTTGCCCGGCCCCTGCTTGGTGAGGTCGGCGGCGGCCGCCTGGGCCGCGTCTTCCTTCAGATCGGCAATGGCGACGATCGCCCCTTCCGCGACATACCGTTTGGCGATGGCGAGGCCGATGCCGCTGGCGGCGCCGGTGACGATGGCGATCTTCTTGTCGAGCTTCATGGAAAGACTCCTTACGATTCGGGGGATGGCTATTTTTTGGTGAGATCGAGCACGGTGACGCCGGGCTTGGGCGGCATGCAGCTCTTGAGCTTGTCGTCGCTGAGTGTCGTCAGCGCGTCTTTGCGCCCCTGCTCCCAATGCTCCTCGACCGACACGCGGGAAAATTCATAGTCGCGCGCCTGCGTCTCGTAAGTGCGCTCGCGATAGATGAGATGGACGATGGTGACCGCCGGCTCCTCGCCGATTTCGGTCAGAAGCCTGGCATCGGCATCGCCCTGGAGCGCCGCCGGCAGCTTGCGCAGGAGCCGCGCCAGGGCGGCGCGGTATTCGATGCGCTTGGCCGCCATGTCGGTGTTGAAGCGGGTGCGGCTCGAATAGCGGATTTCCTTCTCGCGCTCTGCCGCTTCGAGGAGATTGCCGGGCACCGGCCCCCGGGCGCTGAACAGATCCACCTGGAAGATGAATTTCTGCGGGTCGGATGTTTCGTCCAGCACATATTGCAAGGGCGTGTTGGAGACGAGGCCGCCGTCCCAATAATAATCGCTGCCGATCTTGACCGCCGGCAGGCCGGGCGGCAACGCGCCCGACGCCATGATGTGCTCCGGCTGGAGCTTCTCCTTGTCCTTGTCGAAGAAGGTGAGATTGCCGGTGGCGATATTGACGGCGCCGACGCTCAGGCGCGGGCCTGCGCGGTTGAGATAGTCGAAATCGACGAGCTCGTTCAGCGTCGCGGCCAAGGGTTCGGTCGAATAATAGCTGACCGATGTCGGCCCGTCGGCCGCCATGAAGACCGGTGAGGGAAAACGCGGCCTGAAGAAGCCTTGCACGCCGAAAGCCAGGCTCGACAGCGCACTCGCTTCGTTGAAGAGCGTGCGGTGATGGCCGTCGCCGATCAAGGGAACGCCGAGCACGCCGGAGGAGACCCGCTCCCAGAAGCCGCGCAGCTTCTTGATCCGATCCTCCGGCCGGTTGCCGGCAATAATCGCCCCATTGATGGCGCCGATCGAGATGCCGGCGATCCAGCCGGGGGTGAAGCCGTTTTCGCTCAAGGCCTCGAAGACGCCCGCCTGATAGGCGCCGAGCGCGCCGCCGCCTTGCAGGACGAGGATGACATTGTCCCGCTCGATTGAGGATTTGCTGGCCATGGCCGAGCTTACCCTGGTCTCATGCTGCATTGCAACATAGCCCTCGTGAATTCGCCGTAAGGGAGGGCTGGTGGAACTCCGCAATTGCTGACAATCTGATTGCAAGCGGAATACCGGAATCACAGGGAGACGGACCATTATGAAGAAGACTTTCGCGATCGCGGCCTTGGCTTTGGGCGCGACCATGGCCTTGAGCCAGGCCTCTATTGCCGGCGAGACACTCGACCGAGTCATGAAGAACAAGGTCATGGTCGAGACGACCGACCGCGCCTATCCGCCTTTTTCCTATATCGATGAGAAAGGCGAGGTGATCGGCTTCGATATCGACGTCGCCAAGGAATTCGCCAAGCGGATCGGCGTCGACATGAAGACCGAGACGCCGTCCTGGGAGATCATCACCGCCGGCAACTGGAAGGGCCGCTGGGACATCTGCGTCTGCTCGATGACGCCGACCAAGGAGCGCGCCGAGGTGCTCGACTTCGTGCTGCAATATTATTCGGCGCCCGCCGTCGTGGTGGTGAACACCGACAACAACGACATCAAGGGCGCCGCCGATCTCAACGGCAAGAAGGTCGGCGCCCAGTCGGGCACCACCTACGAGAAATACATCATGAAGAGCCTGGTCATCGATATTCCGGGCGCGGAAGCGGTGACCTATCCGTTCAACGAGCTGAATCCGGTGCCGTATGATTCCGAGGACACCGCCTTCCAGGACCTGGCTCTCGGTACAGGCAAGCGGCTCGACGCCATCGTCAGCAACTATCTCACCGCCATCGAGCGCGTGAAGGCGGCGCCCGACAAGTTCAAGATCGTCGGCGATCCGGTCTTCGGCGAGCCGATCTGGATCTCGGTCGACAAGGGCGACCCCGAATGGCAGGCCAAGATCAAGGAGGTCTTCAAAGCGATGTCGGATGACGGCACGCTGAAGCAGATCTCCGAGAAGTGGGTCGGACGCGACATCACGACCAAGCAGTGAGCGACACGTCGTCACCTGAAACCGGAGCCGGGACCGTCCCGGCTTCGACTTTCCCCAAGACCGCGGACGCGAATTTCCGGTTGCGTGTGTTCGCCGTCTGGGCCTCGCTCCTGGCGCTCTTCGTCTTCTTCTTCCTGAGCTTCGATCTCAAATTCGGCTTCATCGTCGAGAAGCTGCCTTTCCTCACCGGCCTGACGCTGACGCGCGACGGCTTCATCCAGGGTGCCGCCCTCACCCTCTTCGTCTGTTTCTTCGCCATCATCGCCTCGATCATCTTAGGGTTCGTCTCGGCTTTGGGGCGGCTGTCGAAGAGCGCCGTCTTCTACGGCATATCGACCTTCTACACCTCGTTCTTCCGCGGCACGCCGCTGCTCGTGCAGATCTTCCTCATCTATCTGGGGCTGCCGCAATTGGGACCGGTGCCGGCCGCGGTGCCGTCGGGCATCATCGCATTGTCGCTCAATTACGGCGCTTACCTGAGTGAGATTTTCCGCTCCGGCATCATGTCGGTGCCGAAGGGCCAGCGCGAGGCCGGGGCCTCGCTGGGCCTGCATCCATGGGTCGTCATGTGGCGCATCGTGCTGCCGCAGGCGATGCGGGTGGTGATCCCGCCGACCGGCTCGCAATTCATTTCCATGCTCAAGGATTCGTCCCTCATCTCGGTGATGGGCGTGTGGGAAATCATGTTCCTGGCCCAGTCCTTCGGCCGCGCCGCCTATCGTTATATCGAGATGCTGGTCACCGCCGCGGTGATCTACTGGATCCTGTCGATCTGCTTCGAGATCATCCAGGCCCGCCTCGAGGCCCATTACGGCAAGGGTTTTAGAGAACGGCACTGAACGCAACGGGGGCGGACATGCAATTCGCGAATGGAATATGGCAGGCGGCCTGGGATGCCTACCGCATCAACCTGAAAACCGTGCTGATCGTGGTCGGGCTGGCCTTGGTGTTCGACCTGGTGACCGATTATTTCGGCGGCGCCAGCAGCAGCTCGCGCTCGGTCGCCGATCTGTTCATCTGGGGCATGCTGGCCATCTCCATCCACGGAACCATTCTTCTCAACCAGGTGGATCTGGCCACGACGAACTCGAAGCTGCTCGGCCCCTTCGTCTTGCGCTCCCTGGCCCTTCTCGCTTTGATGATGGTGCCGACTTTCGCGGCCATCATCTATTTCTATGAGCCCGACAGTCTATGGCTGACGCTCCTCAAGGCATTACCCGTCATCGGCGCGGCGGCGCTTGTCGTCTTCGCGCTGCTCGGCACCTGGCTTCCCGCCACCGTCGTCGGCACCGACAAGCGGTTCGGCAGCGCTTTGGCGCGGGGCACGAAGACATTTCTCTATACCGCGATACGGCTGATCATCGGACCGGGCCTTATCCAGGGGATCATCACGGCCGTCGTGATGACGATTATCACACGCGGCATCATCGTCGGCGAGATCTACGGCGCCGCCGGCTTCAGCTTCCTCGATCTCGTTTTCTGGCCAATGGCCTATCTCGTGCGGGCCTATTCGGTGGCACTCCTCGCCGTCATCCTGTCGCGCGCCTATCTCATCGCCGAGCAAGCGATGGCGCAGACTAAAGCGTGATGACGAGGAAGAGTCGCTTCATCTTCCTATTTGCGCATGATTTTTCCGGAAAACCGCTTCGCACTTTTCCGGATCATGCTCTAGCTGAAGCCGTCAAGGCTGCGCGAGGGCATCGAGGAGTCAAAAAACGGAAGAGGGTACCGCCGTCGACGATACCCCCAATTCCTTATCACTTTTCCCCTGTCGGGGCAGATCACCAGTAGACGGCGAAGCCACCCGAGGCGTTCGGCTTGGTCACGTCGTCGCTGAACAGGATGCCGCCCTTCAGATAGAGCGTCGTGTTGGTCGACAGATTGACGTCGACCTGGCCGCTGACATCGCCATAGACGCCTTCCATGCCGTCATCCGAGATGCCCAGCGGCACGTCGGCCAGAATGTCGACCTCGTTGTCGGTCGAGAACACATTCCACACCCGTGCCGTCGCCGAGGCGCGGACCGTGTCGCCGCCATAGCCCGCCCGGACGCCCGCACCGCCGCGGAAGCTTTCATTCGTGCCGGCATCGATATCCACCCCGCCGATCGAGAAGTCGTCGATCTTGGTCGAGAGCGCATCGGCCGACAGCATCGGCTCGACGAACAGGCTGTCGCC
>NZ_JAENHL010000007.1:1204812-1205433 GCF_016595235.1 Taklimakanibacter albus
CGCCGTCGCCGAGGCGCGAACCGTGTCGCCGCCATAGCCCGCCCGGACGCCCGCACCACCACGGAAGCTCTCATTCGTGCCGGCATCGATATCCACCCCGCCGATCGAGAAGTCGTCGATCTTGGTCGAGAGCGCATCGGCCGACAGCATCGGCTCGACGAACAGGCTGTCGCCGAAGCGGTAGCCCAAGTCGCCACGCACACCCCAGGTGGTCACATCGGCGTCGTCATTGTCGTCCGTCTCGAGCGAGCCCACCGTGTAGTCCATATTGAGCAGGTCGGCCTTGACCAGGACGGTGGCGAAGAAGCCGCCGCTCATCAGCGCCGCATAGGCGCCGACCGTGCCGCCGCTGGTGTCGATGCTGGTCGAGCTTTCGTCGAAGCGGAGCTTCGAGTCGACATAACCGCCCATCAGACCGAACAGCATGCTGGTATCGCCGCCCATATCGGCGCGGAAGTCGGCGCCGCCGACGACACCATAGATGTCCTGCTTGTAGCTCGTGTCGAATTCGAAGCTACCGTTCAGGATCGAGAAGGACGCGTCATTGTCACGCTCCGCCCAGCTGCCGAGCGCGCTCGCCCACAGGGAGCCCATCGGCCGGTCGTCTTCGACCACGGCCGG
>NZ_JAENHL010000007.1:1205443-1214427 GCF_016595235.1 Taklimakanibacter albus
GTCGGGAAGGCCGACGAGCAGATGGTCGCCATTCGCCGCATCGAACAGCAGGTCGTAGAAGAACAGGCCTTTGTCGATCGGCCCATCGGACAGCACAAAATTATCGGCGGTGGTGCTGCCGTCCACATGCGCCACCAGGATGCCGTTGGGATTGTAGCCGCCCGGCCCCGCATTGGTGTCGTTGACATAGATCTGGGTCACGCCGGTGGCGTTGCCCCCGACCGAGAGCACGTCGGCCACCGATCCCGCACCGCCCAGGAAGGCGTCAACGCCGAGATCGCCGCCATTGCCGTTGTAATTGCCGGACGTTCTGAGCACATCGGAGAAATTGCTGCCATCGCCGACAGCCTGGTCGCTCAACTGGATGTGGCCTAGCGCGTTGTTGTTCAGGTTCTCCAGGCCGTTGAAGGTCGTCGTCTCGCTCACCCCGGTCTGATTGCCGGCGAAGATGTAGTAGAAGTTGTTCACCGCGTCATTGGCGCCCGCGCCGAAGTCACTGGTGCCGTTCGTAATCCAGAAGAACCTGTTGTTCAGCGTGTCGTCGCTCGAGCCGGTTTCCACCCGTCCGATGATGCCGCCATTGGTATTGTTGTCGATGGTCGTGGGACCACCGGCCGTGCGGATCGCCAGATCGGTTTCCAACAAGGAATTGTTCGAGATCACCCTGGTGTTGGTGATCTGGATCGCACCGGTGCCGCTGACGGCATCGATGCCGGTAACCGAGCCCTTCGTGAAGGTGTCGTTGATGATCGTCACGGTGCCGGTCCCCGTGGAGGCGGCGAGAATGCCCGCGCCGGCCGTGCCGGTGACGACCGTGGCGGGGTTAAGCGGGTCGGCCAGGCTCGTCGTCACCTGGACATTGCCGCCGGCGGAGCTCTGCGCATTGATGCCACTGCCGCCGGTGCCGGTGACATTGCCTTTCGTTTCGACTGTCGAATTGCCCGACGCCGTCGCCTGGATGCCGTCGCCGGCATTGCCGGTAACATTATTGC
Source organism: Taklimakanibacter albus (assembly GCF_016595235.1). Lineage (GTDB taxonomy): Bacteria > Pseudomonadota > Alphaproteobacteria > Rhizobiales > Aestuariivirgaceae > Taklimakanibacter > Taklimakanibacter albus. The sequence goes on from NZ_JAENHL010000007.1 coordinate 1,206,436, forward strand.
CCGTATCCGTGGTGACCTCGACCGTGCCCGAGTCCGCATTGGCGTCGATGCCGATGGTGCTGCCGGTGACGGCGGTGTGGATTTCGACATCGGTATTGCCGGTGCCGTCCGCATTGGCAAAGATGCCGGCACCGGCCGTGCCGCTGATCAGCGTGCCGACGGCGCCGTTCGTCGTCACATTGACATTGCCGTTGGTGCCGGACACCGCATTGATGCCGATGCCATTGCCGGTGACATTGCCGCCCGTGCTGACCGTGACGAGGCCCGAGGCCGTCGCGTCGATGCCGGCGCCGAACAGGCCGTTGACCGCATACTGATCCGTGGTGACTTCGACGGAGCCGTTGTTCGAAATGGCATTGATGCCGATGGTGCTGCCGGTGACGGCCGTGTGCACTTCCACATCGACAGTAGCGGCGGCGCCGGAGGAGGAGGCGTTGATGCCGGCCCCGCTTGTGCCGCTGATCAGCGTGCCGGCGGCGCCGGTCGTCGTGACGGAGACATTGGCGAGGCTCGACACCGCATTGATGCCGATGCCGCCGGTGCCGGTGACATTGCCGCCCGTTCCGACGATTACCGCGGTGGTTCCCGTCGCATCGATGCCGTGGCCGGCCTGGCCGAGGATGGCCGCCGTGCCTGTAGTGACCTGGACCGAGCCCGAGAACGCGTTGGCGTCGATGCCGATGGTGCTGCCGGTTACCTGGCTGTTCGCGGTCACGGTGACGTTGCCCGCCAAGGTCGTGCTGGCGGAGATGCCGGCGCCGCCGGTGCCCTGAACCAGCGTGCCCGCTTCCGTCGTCACCTGGACAGTGCCATTCGTGGTCGTCGCGAGAATGCCGTTGCCGCCCGTGCCGGTGACATTGCCATTCACATCGACGGTGGTGCCGGTGCCGCTCGTGGCCTGGATGCCGTCGCCGCCATTGCCGGTGACCGCGAAGCCGGCGCCCGTGGTGACACTGACCGTGCCGCCGGCATTGGCGTCGATGCCGATGACACTGCCGGTCACGGCGGTGTTGGCCTCCACGACGACATTGCCGGCCGGTGCATCGGCATTGATGCCGTCGCCATTCGCGCCGCTGACCAGCGTTCCGGCGGCGCCGTTTGTCGTCACTTCGACGCTGCCATTGCCGGTCGAGACGGCGTTGATGCCGTTGCCGACGGTGCCGGTGACATTGCCGCCCGTGCCGACGGTCACGGCGCCCGAGGCCGTGGCCTCTATGCCATTACCGTTCGTGCCGGTGACCGCCGCCGCGCCGGTGGTGACATTGACCGTGCCGCCGGCCGCATTGGCGAAGATGCCGGTGCCGCCGGTGCCGGTCACCGCACCTTGCGCGTTCACGACGACATTGCCGAGCGTGGTCGCATTGGCAAGGATGCCGTCACCCGATTCGCCGACCACGGGGGTAGTCGCCTCGGTGGTGATGGTGATATTGCCGCCCACGACGCCGCCGCTCAGGGCCACGATACCGCCGGCGGAGCCCGTCACCGAGCTGGTGTCTTCGATGATGATCTCGGTGTTGCTGTTGAAGGCCGACGCGTTGATGCCGCTGCCGGCATTGCCATCGACATCGCTGTCGCCGGTCAGATTGATGAAGCCATCGCCGCCGGTGACGCCGTTGAAGGTGATGCCGTCCGTGGTCCCGTTGACGTCATGATTCTGCAGGGTCAGCGAAAAATTGCCGTTCACATAGGTGCCGTTGCTGCCCACATATGTGAGGGTGTCGTTGGTCGTGCCGATGAAGCACACCGTGCCATTGGCCCCGTCGATGCCCCCGACGCAGGCGGCAGCATAGGTCTTGTTGACCGTCGCGCCATTGACCAGAACAAGGCAGCTGGTGAGGATGGAAGAGTAGAACAGGCCCCGCGCCACGGAGCGGCTGACGCCCCTATTCGCCTTGTTTCCAGTCGACAGCGGCTTGGCGGCTTCGGCCGAATTCAAACGGCCGAATCCTGCAGATTTCTTACGCAGCATGAATGCCCCCAACGTAAAGGTACCAAAATTACGTTGAGACTATATTGCGCTAGGGGAGTTCCGCTAGCGATTCCTCAAGGTAAAGAATTATTTTTGGGAGAATGTTGTATAAATATTACAGGTGCACCGTGGTCTTTGCCTTCCTGCAACCAGAAGAAGAACCTCACCAACTATACCTGACACCCAGATTGCCGGAGATCGCCTCCAGGTCATCAGAGAACTGGTAATTGCCACGCAGGAAGCCGGACCAACCTTCGGGTGCGGCCACGCTGAAGCCCAGCGACACATCGCCCACCGTCTCGCCCGGCTCGTCCGAGACGCCGAAGGCCGGGAAGTTGGGTACAGCGATGGTGACATCATTGTCGCTACCGGTGAACGCCTGCCAGACACTCGCCGTCACATCCGACGAATAGACCACCTGGTTGGCCCCGGTGTGATCATAGCCGAGCCTGAGGCCCAGCCGGCCTCTGACACTCGTCTCGTCGTCGAAATCGACATTCCCGCCCAGGACGTCGACATCGTCGATCTCGGTGTGCAGCACCGCGAGCGCCGCCTGCGGCTCGATGAAGACGCCTTCGCCGCCGCCGATCTTGTAGCCGGCATCGATCAGGCCGCCGATATTCAAGGCATCGGTATCCTCGTCATCGGCGCCCGGCGCATCGGGATCGATCGTGATGTTCAGGAAGTCGGCCTTGACCAGCATGTCGACATAAAGCGCTTCGTTCAGATAGGTCGCATAGGCGCCGACCGACGGGCCGTCATAGGTCCATTCGGTGTCGGTCTCGTTGAAGGCGAGCTTGGAGCCCGTATAGCCGCCGAACAGGCCGAACAGCCAGGCATCGCCCTGACCTTCGGTGGCGAAATCGAAGCCCGCGAGGCCGCCATAGATCGACTGCTTGCGGTCGGTCACCTCCAGACCATCACCCTGATCGCGCTCGAGCCAGGCGCCCACAGCTTTGATCCAGAAGCCCGGCCCCACTTGTCCGGCTGGCGTCGGCGCGACTGGCTCGCTAAAGTCGGCGACCGGTGTCACCTGCGTGCCCGCGAGCAGCGGCCTCAGATCGGCCTGGCGCTGTAAGAGTGTGCCGGTCGTCTGGTACCAGATGTCCTGCGTGGCGGTGATGCCGGCGGCGAATTCGTAAGCGCCGGTGCCTACACCCGACGTGAACAGCTCCTGCGTGGCGCCGTCACGCCTCAAATCCCAGGTGAAGAAGCCGACATTCAGCGGCCCGCCATCGAGCACGAAGTCGCCGTCATGCGTGGCGCCGCCATTGGTCATCTCGACCACGGCGATGCCGTCGCTATTGGCGCCCGATGTGCCGGTGACATTGACCGAAACCCTGGTAACGCCACTGGTGCCGGCCGTGGCGCCGTCGATGATCAGCCTGTCCGACTTGCCGGTGCCGGGTGCGCCCAGCAGCGCATCGACCGCGAGGCTGCCGCCGGTGCTGTCATAGGCAGTGTTGCCGGTCATGGTGAGTCTGTCGCCCGCCTGGCCGTCGACCAGGGTGACCAGTCCGGCGTTCTTGAAAGACTCGAGATTGAGCAGCGAGACATTCTCGTCCGTCGCATTGTCATCGGCCGAAGCGACGGTGCCGCTGTTGGTGAAGACGTCGACGCCGCCGCGGAAGTCCGATACGCCGCGCGCCGCGAAGACGCCGCCCGCCTCGTTCTCGACCAGATCGCCCTGCTCGGTCAGGTCCATGAAGCCGAGCACGGTGCCCGAATTGAGGATCTCGGTCGAAGCCCCCTTGGTGTTGATCGCCGCGGCCGTGAGCACATTGCCGGAAGCGATCAAGCCCGAATTGACGATATCGATGTCGCCGGCGGTGACAAAGTCCGGATCGCTCATATCGGTCCGCAAAGACACGCCGCCCGCATCACCGATGATCGTGCCGCCGATATTGTTGACGGCGATCGAGCCATTGTCGCCCTCCGTCGACGCCCGGACGCCGATGCCACTCACATCGATCAGGTTCGAGTTGTCGACGGCCACCTGGGCGCGGCCATTTTGATCGGTGCCGGGGTTGCCTGGAGCGCCGTCGGTGAGCGTTCCGGAGTTGATGCCGGCGTCGCCGTCTTGGCCGGGAATGCCGCCAGCGCCACCGAAGCCGAAGCCGCCGGGCAGACCGCGGGTCACACTGCCGAGGAAACCGGCGGAACCACCCGTGCCCGTCCCCGATGTCGCGGTGATGTCGACGCCATTGCCGGTCGCCAGGATCCGGCCGTCATTGACGACCCTGACCTGCGCGACGCCGCCAACGCCACGACCGCCATTGCCGGCATTGCCGCCGGTGCCGTTGCCGCCGTCACCGCCATTGCCGCCGTCACCGGCCACGCCGCCGCTGGCACCGCCCGTACCACCGCCCCCACCGGCACCGCCGTGGGCGCCGCCGCCCCTGCCGCCATCGCCGCCGGTGCCGTCGCCCGCAGTGGCGATGATCGTGATCGCATTGCCGCCATTCGCAGTGATGTCGCCGGTGTTGTTCATCCCGACGCTGGCCGAGCCACCCGTGCCATTGCCGCCATTGCCGCCGCTGCCGCCCGTCGCCGCGCCGCCATTACCGCCGGCGCCCCCCGCGCCACCGAAGCCGTCACCATTGCCGCCGGAGCCAGTGGCACCACCCGTGCCGCCGGCACCGCCGGCGCCAGCCGTTGCATCTCCACCACTGCCGCCATTGCCGCCGACCGCGTCGCCGGCATTGGCCACGAGGGTGATGCCCGCCGCCGAGGTGTGAGCGCCATTATTCGTGTAGGTGATCGCAGCACCGCCGCCCACGGCATTGCCACCATTGCCGCCGGCGCCGGCCATCGCGTCGTTGCCGCCGCCGCCGGCGCCACCCCTGCCGCCACTGCCGGCGAAATTTCCGTTGTCGATCAAATTGGTAAAGGCGCCGACATCGCCGCCGGCGCCGCCGGTACCGCCGGCGCCGGCCGCCGCCGCGGTGGCATCACCGCCGGCGCCGCCATGGCCGCCCGTTGCCGCGAGACCAGGTGAAACTTCCGACACGATGGTCACCGGACCGGTGGTGGTGCCGTTGCGGGTGATATTGATCGAGCCCGTATCGCCGGAGCGGGCATTGCCGCCATTGCCGCCATTGCCGCCCGTCGCGGAAGAGTTGCTGGCGCCGGCGCCGCCAGTGCCGCCAGTACCGCCATTGTTATCGATCGCGAAGTCCGTAGCACCGAGATCGCCGACCTGCCCGCCGGCGCCGCCCGTGCCGCCGGCGCCACCGGCAGTGGCCGTGCCCGCGCCGCCTATGCCGCCCTTGCCACCGGTCGCCGCGCCGCCAATGGAAAGAATGGAGAGCGGGCCGATATTCGCGGCCGCGTCGATGTCGATCGCTCCCGAGCTGCCGCCCGTGGCATTGCCGCCATGGCCGGCATTACCGCCCAGGCCGTTGGCGTGACCACCGACGCCACCAGCGCCGCCGGTGCCGGCGTCATTATTGATGCCTGTCAGCATATCGCCGAGGCTGCCGCCCACGCCGCCGTCGCCGCCGGCGCCGGCCGTGCCGGCCTGGCCATCGCCGCCATCGCCGCCGTTACCGGCCGCGGTCGAGCCGCCGGCCGATTTGATTTTGGTGGGGCCGAGATTGACCGCGGTGACCAGGATATCTCCCGTGCTTCCGCCCGTTGCGTTGCCGCCTCTGGTGCCGTCACCCCCGGCGCCGTCAACGACGCTGCCGGCACCGCCAATGCCGCCAGTGCCCCCTCCATTGAAATCGCCCTCCGCGATGATGCCGAGTGAGCCGCCGGCGCCGCCCGTGCCACCTTTGGCGCCGGTGCCGCCCGTTCCCGCGCCAGCAGTGCCGCCGTCGCCGCCATCGCCCACGCCGCCGGTCGACTCGATCCCCAGGGTGCCGATATCGCCACCCGCCGTGACGCTGATGGCGCCGACATTGCCGCCGGTGCCGTCGGCGCCTTCTCCGCCCCAGCCGGCGCCGGCATTCACCGCGCGGCCATCGCCGCCGATACCGCCGGTCCCGCCTGTGGTATCATCGCCCGTCAGGGTGGCGGCATAGCCGCCGCCACTGCCGCCGGCACCACCGGCCGCGGCGCTGCCACCTTGAGCGATGCCGCCGGCGCCACCATTGCCGCCGGTGCCGACGCCACCGGTGCCCATCACCAGCGCGCTCTGGATGTTGCCGCTCACATCGACGGTAATCGTGTCGACGCTGCCGCCCTGGCCGAAATTGCCATTGCCGCCATTGGTGCCCCCGCCGATGGCACGGCCGCCATCGCCGCCCGGCCCACCGGTGCCACCGGTCCCGCCGATAACCGTCGGCCCGCCGACACCGCCGATGCCGCCCACGGCCCCTGTATTGACGGCGCCGATGCCGTCACCGCCCCGGCCGCCATTGCCGCCCTTTCCGGCCGCGGCGACGGCGTCGACCATCGCGGCGGTCGTGATGTCGCCGTTTCTGTCGATCAGGATCGGACCGATGCCGCCGCCAGTGCCTGACCCGCCATTGCCGGCGGGCTCGCCGCCGGTTCCGTTGGCGTTTTCGCCCAGGCCGCCGTCGCCGCCCGTGGTGCCGATAGCGACGCCCGGCATCCCTGGCGTACCGGCGGCGCCCGCAGTGCCTGTGCCCGTGGTGCTGTCGGTGCCATCTCCTCCTGCCGCAGCCGTGGGGGCGGGCGTGATATTGGGATTGTCGATCGTGGAGACCGGCACGGCGACATTGCCGGGCGCCTGATTGGCCCCGTCGGTGCCCGGATTGCCCGTCCCATTGGCGGCGAAGCCCGGAGCCGCGAGAACGAGACCACTGATGAGAATGCTCGATACGAGGGATGTGTGAGCCAGCAAACGGAAACGCCGCGTCTTCTTCGAGGCCAGCTTTTCAACGGCCGCACCGATCGTCCGAGTCATAAAGGAACACCCCAGGGCAAGAACAAAATCACGATAGGTTTATCTAACCCTAGGGAGAATCACCAGACGACCAGGCGAACGCCAAGCAAAAATTCTTCCATCTGTTGTCAGAACGACACAGAGTGCAAGAACAATCAAAAGTTGATAAATGAGGCTTACCGAGCGCGTTCCTTATTACCAAAGTCGAGCAGCTTTGGCGGCAAGCGCTTTAGGGCCGGGCAAGTTCATCCAGGCTCTCGGCAATTCCGCTGACCTGGATCGTGAAGGTGATCGCCTTGCCGGCGGGTGTCTCGATCGTGAGCTTGACGTTTTTCGCCTGGCGCAGGTCGTCGAGCATCTGGGCCTCAGGACGGATGCGGGTGACACATCCGGCAGGGGCGCAGGAGAGATAGGTAAAGCTCTGCGCCGCCCCCTCGCCAATGGTCATCTTGAGGCCAGGCTCTATGAGGACATCCGACGGCGTGGTGATTTCCATCAAGAGCTGCCTGTCCTTGTTGTACCCGATCAGCCAGTTGATCACCGTCACATCGCGGTTCTTGTCGCGGATCGCCAGCCGCGCCACGCAATTCTTCGGCGCCCCTTCCGGCACTTCCGCGCAGGAGACGACCCACGCGCCAAATTGCTGAGGCGCGCCCTTCTTCGCCGCGGCCTGCGTATCCGCGACCTTCACATCCGGGCCTGCAGTCGCCGCGGCCTCCGGTTCAGCCCCGGTCTTCAGATCGCCCGGCGCCAGCGTGGCCGTCTGATCGGCCGTGGCGGTTTGCGGGAATTGCCCCGTCATATAGCCGGCGGCAAGCCCCAGGCTGGCGGCGGCGATGACCGCGACGCACGCGATCGGGATGATCAGTCTCATTGCAGCTCACATTCCGTGCCGATGGCTCGCCCCGAATCAAAAACGGAAGGGGGTACCGTTGTTGACGATACCCCCAATTCCTTATCACTTTTCCCCTGTCGGGGCAGATCACCAGTAGACGGCGAAGCCACCCGAGGCGTTCGGCTTGGTCACGTCGTCGCTGAACAGGATGCCGCCCTTCAGATAGAGCGTTGTGTTGGTCGACAGATTGACGTCGACCTGGCCGCTGACATCGCCATAGACGCCTTCCATGCCGTCATCCGAGATGCCCAGCGGCACGTCGGCCAGAATGTCGAC
>NZ_JAENHL010000007.1:1214437-1214566 GCF_016595235.1 Taklimakanibacter albus
CAGCGAGCCCACCGTGTAGTCCATGTTGAGCAGGTCGGCCTTGACCAGGACGGTGGCGAAGAAGCCGCCGCTCATCAGCGCCGCATAGGCGCCGACCGTGCCGCCGCTGGTGTCGATGCTGGTCGAGCT
>NZ_JAENHL010000007.1:1214764-1929942 GCF_016595235.1 Taklimakanibacter albus
ATTGCCGTTCAGGATCGAGAAGGACGCGTCATTGTCACGCTCCGCCCAGCTGCCGAGCGCGCTCGCCCACAGGGAGCCCATCGGCCGGTCGTCTTCGACCACGGCCGGGTCGGCGACGCCCGTCACCACCTGGCGGGTGGCCAGCACGTCGCGCAGATTCTCCTGGCGGGTCGACCAGGCATCGGCCGATTCACGCCAGATCTCCTGGCTGCTCGACACCGCCGCCAGCGTCTCGAAGACCTCACGATCGGGCAGGCCGACGAGCAGATGATCGCCATTCGCCGCATCGAACAGCAGGTCGTAGAAGAACAGGCCTTTGTCGATCGGTCCATTGGCGAGCACGAAATCAGCGGCGGTGGTGGTGCCGTCCGCATGCGCCACCAGGATGCCGTTGGGATTGTAGCCGCCCGGCCCCGCATTGGTGTCTTGGACGAAGATCTCGGTCACACCGGTCACGTTGCCGCCGACATCGAGCACATCGGCCACCGATCCCGCACCGCCCAGGAAGGCGTCGATCGCAAGACCGCCGCCATTACCGTTGTAGTTGCCGCTCGTTTCGAGCCGGTCGGAGATATTGCTGCCATCGCCCGTGGCCTGATCTTGCAGGTCGATGCCGGCGAGGCCATTGTTGTTCAGGTTCTCGAGATTGGCGAACGTCGTCGTCTCGGCAACGCCCGCTTCATCGCCAACGACGATAACATTGTTATTGTCGACGACATCGTCGCCAAGGGCGAAATCGCTGATGCCTTCCGTGATCCAGAAGAAGTCGTTGATCAGGTGGTCGGCCTCGGCACCGGTTTCCACGCGTCCGCCAAGAACGTTGTTGTTGTCGATCGTCGTGGGTCCGCCCATCGTCCGGATCGCCAGACCCGAGTCGGTGAGCGACGAATTGGCGATGAGGAGGTCGTTGGTGATCTGGATAGCCCCGCCGCCGCTCGTCGCCGTGACGCCCGCAACGGCGCCCAGCGCTCTCACATTATTGTCGATAGTTACGGTGCCGGCGCCGGTCGCGCCGGCATTGATGCCGGCGCCGGTCGTGCCGCGAACTTCGGTGGTGGTAAGGCCGGACACCGTGACATCGACATTGCCGCCGGCGGAACTCTGGGCGTTGACGCCGTTGCCCCCCGTACCGGTGACATTGCCGCCGGTCAGAACCGTCACATTGCCCGATGCCGTCGCCTGGATGCCGTCGCCGGCATTGCCGGTGACCGCCGCCGTATCCGTGGTGACCTCGACGGTGCCCGAGTCCGCATTGGCGTCGATGCCGTTGGTGCTGCCGGTAACCGCCGTATGCACCTCGACGTCGGTATTGCCGGTGCCGTCCGCATTGGCGAAGATACCGGCGCCGGCCGTGCCGCTGATCAGTGTGCCCGCCGCGCCGTTCGTCGTCACATTGACATTGCCGTTGGTGCCGGACACCGCGTTGATGCCGATGCCGCCCGTGCCGGTGACATTGCCGCCCGTGCTGACCGTCACGAGGCCCGAAGCCGTCGCGTCGATGCCGTGGCCGGCCTGGCCAAGGACCGCCGCTGTATCCGTGGTGACCTCGACCGTGCCCAGGACCGCATTGGCATCAATGCCGACCGTGCTGCCGGTAACGGCCGTATGTACTTCCACATCGACATTGCCGGCGGTTGTCGCCTCGGCAAAGATGCCGGCGCCGGTCGTGCCGCTGATCAGCGTGCCGGCAGCGCCGTTCGTCGTGACATTGACATTGCCGCTGCCGGACAACGCGTTGATGCCGATGCCGCCAGTGCCGGTGACATTGCCGCCCGTGCTGACCGTGACGAGGCCCGAGGCCGTCGCGTCGATGCCGTGGCCGGCCTGACCGAGGATCGCCGCCGTATCCGTGGTGACCTCGACCGTGCCGTCATCCGAATGAGCGTCGATACCGATCGTGCTGCCGGTCACGGCGGTGTGCACTTCCACATCGACAAGGGCGCCGACGCCGCCTGAGGAGGCGTTGATGCCGGCGCCGCCCGTGCCGCTCACCAGCGTGCCGGCGGCTCCGTTCGTCGTCACAAGGACATTTCCGACCGACGAACTTGCATTGATGCCTGAACCACCGGTGCCGGTGATATTGCCGCCCGTGCCGACAGTGACGAGGCCCGAAGCCGTCGCGTCGATACCATGGCCGGCCTGGCCAAGGATCGCCGCCGCATCCGTCGTGACCTCGACCGTGCCGTCGACCGCATTGGCATCGATGCCGTTGACACTGCCGGTCACGGCGGTATGCACCTCGACATCGACATTGCCAGTGGCTTGCGCTTCGGCATTGATGCCGTCGCCATTCGCGCCGCTGACCAGCGTTCCGGCGGCGCCATTTGTCGTCACTTCGACGCTGCCATTGCCGGTCGAGGTGGCGTTGATGCCGTTGCCGACGGTGCCGGTGACATTGCCGCCGCTGCCGACCGTGACGTTGCCGGAGGCCGTGGCATCGATGCCCGAGCCGTTCGTGCCGGTGATCGCCGCCGCGCCCGTGGTGACATCGACCGTGCCGCCCGCCGCAACCGCTACGATGCCGTTGCCGCCAGTGCCGGTCACCGCCCCCTGCGCATCGATGACGACATTGCCGAGCGTACTCGCATTGGCCAAGATGCCGTTACCCGATTCGCCGACGACCGGGGTCCCCGCCTCGGTGGTGATCTTGATATTGCCGCCCGCCGCGCCGCCGCTGTTGGCCACGATGCCGCTGACGGAGCCCGTCACCGAGCTCGAGTCTTCGATGATGATCTCGGTGTTGCTGTCGACGGCCGAGGACGTGATGCCGTGGCCGGCATTGCCGTCGACATCGCTGTCGCCGGTCAGATTGATGAAGCCATCGCCGCCGGTGACGCCGTTGAAGGTGATGCCGTCGAAGGTCCCGTTGACGTCATGATTCTGCAGGGTCAGCGAAAAATTGCCGTTCGCATAGGTGCCGTTGCTGCCCACATATGTGAGGGTGTCGTTGGTCACACCGATGAAGCACACCGTGCCGTTGGCCCCGTCGACGCCCCCGACGCAGGCGGCGGCATAGGTCTTGTTGACCGTCGCGCCATTGACCAGGACAAGGCAGCTGGTGAGGATGGAAGAGTAGAACAGGCCCCGCGCCACGGAGCGGCTCACGCCCCTGTTTGCCGTGACCGCTTCGGCCGAATTCAAACGGCCGAATCCAGCGGATTTCTTACGCAGCATGAGTGTCCCCCGACGTAAAGGTACCAAAATTACGCAGAGACTATATGGCGCCAGGGGAACCCCGCTAGTGATTCCTTGAGGTAAAGAACCATTTTTGGGAGAATGTTGTAAAAATGTGACAGATTTGCCGCGTATTTTGCCTTTCTGCAACTGGAGGAAGAACGCAGCCGCTGATTCCTTAATAATTCCTCAACGATTTCTTATACCGCCGGTGCAAATTCGCTACGCCGACGCACGTCACCAACTGTATCTGACACCCAGATTGCCGGAGATCGCCTCCAGGTCATCAGAGAACTGGTAATTGCCACGCAGGAAGCCGGACCAACCTTCGGGTGCGGCCACGCTGAAGCCGAGCGACACATCGCCCACCGTCTCGCCCGGTTCATCCGATACGCCGAAAGCCGGGAAGCCGGGCGTCGCGATCGTGACGTCGTTGCTGCCACCGTTGAACTCCTGCCAGACACTCGCCGTCACATCCGACGAATAGACCACCTGGTTGGCGCCAGTGTGATCATAGCCGAGACGCAAGCCCAGCCGACCGCGGACGCTCGTCTCATCGTCAAAATCGACAGTGCCGCCCAGGATGTCGACATCGTCGATCTCGGTATGCACCACCGCCAATGCCGCCTGCGGCTCGATGAAGACGCCTTCGCCGCCGCCGATCTTGTAGCCGGCATCGATCAGGCCGCCGATATTCAAGGCATCGGTATCCTCGTCGTCGGCGCCCGGCGCATCGGGATCGATGTTGATGTTGAGGAAGTCCGCCTTGACCAGCATGTCGACATAAAGCGCGTCGTTCAGATAGGTCGCATAGGCGCCGAGCGACGGGCCGTCATAGGTCCATTCGGTGTCGGTCTCGTTGAATGTGAGCTTCGAGCCCGTATAGCCGCCGAACACGCCGAACAGCCAGGCATCGCCCTGACCTTCGGTGGCGAAATCGAAGCCCGCGAGGCCGCCATAGATCGACTGCTTGCGGTCGGTGACGTCGATGCCGTTACCCTGGTCGCGCTCGAGCCAGGCACCGACACCTTTGATCCAGAAGCCCGGCCCCACTTGTCCGGCTGGCGTCGGCGCGACCGGCTCGCTGTAATCGGCGACCGGCGTCACTTGCGTGCCCGTGAGCAGCGGCCTCAGATCGGCCTGGCGCTGCAAGAGCGTGCCGGTCGTCTGATACCAGATGTCCTGCGCGCCGGTGATGCCGGCGGCAAACTCGTAAGCACCGGTGCCGACCCCTGAGGTGAACAGCTCCTGCGTGGCGCCATCACGTCTCAAATCCCAGGTGAAGAAGCCGACATTCAGCGGCCCGCCGTCGAGCACGAAGTCGCCGTCATGCGTGGCGCCGCCATTGGTCATCTCGACCACGGCGATGCCGTCGCTATTGGCGCCCGACACGCCGGTGACATTGACCGAGACCCGGGTCACACCGTTGGTGCTGGCCGTGGCGCCGTCAATGATCAGCCTGTCCGACTTGCCGGTGCCGGGCGCACCCAGCAGCGCATCGACCGCGAGACTGCCGCCGGTGCTCGCATATTGCGTGGCGCCGCTCATGGTCAGCGTATCGCCTTCCTCGCCGTCGGCCATGGTGATCAGGCCGAGGTTATTGAAGGCCTCGAGCCTCAGCAATCCGACATTTTCGTCCGCCAACGGATCATCTGCCGAAGCGACGACGCCGCTGTTGGTGAAGATATCGGCGCCGACGCCGAAGTCGGAATTGCCGCGCGCCGCGAAGATGCCACCCGCCTGGTTGTCGAAGCTGTCGCCCTCCGCCGTCAGATCGATGCGGCCGAGGACCGTGCCCGCATTGAGAATCTCGGTCGAGGCGCCCTTGGCATTGATGGCCTCGAGATTGGCCGCCGTGATCAATCCTGAATTGACGATGTCGATATCGCTGTTGGCGACAAAGCCCGGATTGATCTGCGTGGCGACGACGACGCCGCCCAAAGCGCCGGTGATCGTGCCGCCGGTATTGTTGATCGCGATCGTGCTGTTGTCGCCATTGGCCATCGCCTTGACGCCGATGCCGACGACATCGATCAGATTGGTGTTGGTGACCGTGATCGAGCTGGCGCCGTTGCTGCTCTCTTCTGAACCATCCTGGCCGTCCGCGCCGGGCGCGGCTGTTCCCGCTTGACCGTCACTGCCATTGTCTCCCACGAACGAGCTTCCGGTGCCGCGGGGGCCAAAGCCGCCCTTTGAGCCGGCCGTGGCGCCGCCGCCCTCACCAAGCGTCCCGGCAGCGCCGGAGCCCGCCGTCGTCATGATGTCGATGCCGTTCCCGCCGCTCGAGAAAATACGGCCGTCATTGGTCACCGTGACCGTGGCGTTGCCGCCTTGCGCCGTGCCGGCATTGCCGCCGGCGCCACCGGTGGCACTGCCGCCATCGCCGCCATCGCCACCGTCACCACCTTTGCCGCCCGTCCCGCCGGCGCCGCCGGCGCCACCCGCGCCGGCCGTGGCAATACCACCACTGCCGCCCGCGCCACCCGTCGCATTGCCGCCAGTGGCGACGACGACGATCGCCGTCCCGGCCGACTGTATGTCGCCCTCATTGCTGACATCGACCGTCGCCGAACCGGCGATGGCGTTACCGCCATGACCGCCCGCACCGCCCGTGGCGAGGCCGCCATCGCCGCCATGGCCGCCATCGCCGCCGACATTTCGCGTGCTGTCCAGAAAACCGCCCTCACCACCGGCGCCGCCGGCGCCGCCCGTCGCCCCGGCCGCGTCCCCGCCATTGCCGCCGGCGCCGCCGGCGGCATTACCGCCACGGGTATTGATGCTGATGGCCTGACCCGTCGAGGTGAAGACACCGCTGTTGGAGACCGAGACATCGGCATCGCCGCCGGTGGCGTCGCCCCCCTTGCCGCCGGCGCCGCCCATTGCATCGGCGTTACCGCCGCCATCACCCCCGAGACCGCCAATGCCGCCGGAATTGCCGATGACGCTTTCATCCCCAGGGGCTGTGCCGCCGCGGCCACCCGTACCGCCGGCACCGGCCTGAGCGGTCGTCGCGTCACCGCCCGTGCCTCCGGCGCCGCCGGCACCCGCGCCGCCCGACGATTTGATGAGGATGCTGCCATTCGTATCGCCGGCGCGGTCGACGGTGATCGTCCCGGCATCGCCACCCGTGCCGTTGCCGCCACTGCCGCCAGTGCCGCCAGTGCCGACCGACGCAGAACCGGAACCTCCAGCGCCGCCATTGCCGGCCAGATTGCCGGCGGCAAAACCGCCGCTGCCCGGATCGCCGAGAGTTCCACCGAAACGGCCGGCGCCGCCCGCACCGCCGAGCGTGCCCGTACCCAGGCCGCCATCGCCGCCGCGGCCGGCGCTCGCCGAGCCGCCGATCGATCCGATTTCGATGATTCCGTCGAGCGTGCCGAGCACATCGAGCGTAAGCGTGCCGGTGTTGCCGCCAAAGGCATCGCCGCCGGCACCGCCGTCACCACCCCACGCATCGGCGAAGCCACCGGCGCCGCCCTCGCCCGCGTTCCCGGCGAGATTGTCGCTGCCGGACCCGATGCTGCCGAGGAAGCGGCCGTTGCCGCCAAGGCCTCCCGCGCCTGCCGTGCCGCCGCTCCCGTCACCGCCGTCACCGCCGGCGCCGCCTTGCGCCGCGCCCGCCATGAGCATCAGCGAAACGCCACCCGACAGACCGCCCTGCGATGTGATGCTGACCGGACCGACATCGCCGCCGCGGCCGTCGCCACCGGCGGCGCCCGAACCGCCCCGACCGCCGGCAGCGCCACCCGCGCCGCCCATGCCACCATCTCCGGCCCGATTGCCGTCGCCATTGGCGACCTGGCTGAAACCGCCCCCGGCGCCGACATTTCCGCCATTGGCACCGGCGCCCGCTATGCCGCCGGTTCCGTCACCGCCGGCACCACCGGCGCCACCGGTTGCCGAGCCCGCCGTCGCCGCGATCGTGACACCGTCGGCGATACCGCCAAGGCCTGCCGCAACCGTGATCGCACCGATATCTCCGCCCTGTCCGTTAGCCCCGATGCCGCCATTGCCGCCTATGCCATGGGCATCGCCGCCGGCGCCGCCCTCGCCGCCGGTGCTGCCGGAATTGTTGCTGACCGAGCCGCCCAGATCTCCAACCGGGCCGCCGGCACCGCCGACACCGCCGGCGCCGGCCGTTCCGGCTGTCCCGGCGCCGCCCGCGCCACCGGCGCCGCCGCTGCCATTGCCTGCCGTCACCTCGATCGCGACACCGTCTGCGATGCCGCCCAGGCCGGCCGCGACCACGATGTCGCCGATCGTGCCACCCTCGCCAACGGCGCCCGCGCCACCGTCACCGCCTGTGCCGTAGTTCGAGCCGCCGGCGCCGCCGGCGCCGGAATTGCCGCCGACATTGTTGCTGCCATTCGTGATGGTCCCGATGCTGCCCCCGGCGCCTCCGGCGCCGCCGATCCCGGCGCTGCCGCCGAGACCACTGCCGAGGCCACCGGCGCCGCCGGCGCCGCCAAGCCCGTCGCCGGCCGTTGCCGCGATCTCGACGAGGCCGCTGATGTCGGTCGCCTCGACCGTGATCGAGCCGATGCCGCCGCCCGTGCCGATGCCGCCGATGCCGCCGGCCCCACCGGCGCCGCCGACGCCACCGCCGTCACCGCCGCGGTTGCCGCTGCCGGCGGTGGTAAAGCTGTCACCATTGACGGCGCCCGTGGCGCCACCATTGCCGCCCTTGCCGCCGGCGCCCGCTGTGCCGCCCAGCGCATCACCGCCCGCGCCGCCGGCGGAGCCGGTTCCGCCGCCGGCACCCAGATCGATCTTGACGCCCGCTGAAATCACGCCATCCGCCGAAACGGTGACCGGGCCGATAGAGCCGCCAGCGCCATCGCCACCGGCGCCGCCGGCGCCGCCCGTGCTTAGGGCCGAGCCGCCCTGGCCACCTTGCCTGCCGTCGCCCGTGGTGATTCCACTGCCGAAAACGCCGCTGATCGTCCCGCCGGCGCCACCCTGGCCGCCTTGTCCGCCTGTGCCGCCCTCGGCGTTACCACCAGCGCCGCCGACACCGCCGACCGCCGCGCCGGCTGTGGCCGTGATGTCGACCGCACCCGTGATGTCGCCGGCCGCACTGACGAGGATCGTACCGATAGTGCCGCCGGTGCCGCCGGCGCCATCACCGCCATGGCCGCCGATCGCATCGGCCATGCCACCGTTACCCGCGAAGCCGCCCGAGTCGCTGGCGATGGTGCCCGTGCCGTTGCCGCCCGCGCCGCCCGTGCCGCCGGCGCCGCCCGTGGCGCTGCCGCCCGCGCCGCCATTGCCGCCATTGCCGCCGCCCGCCGTCACCACGATGGACGTGGCGCCGGTGATGTCGCCGCCGACCTCAACCGTGATCGTACCGATATCACCGCCAATGCCCTGGCCGCCCTGGCCGCCAATTCCACCCTGGCCCGATGCATGGCCGCCCTCGCCGCCGCTGGCGCCGGGTGCAAAGCCACCATCGCCATCGCCACCCTTGCCGGCATTCCCGCCGCTGCCGCCGGAGCCTGCACCGCCCGCGCCGCCGCTTCCGCCCTGGCCATCGCCGGATGTTGCGGTGATCGAAACCTCACTCCGGATATCCCCGGTAGCACTCACCTCGACGTCAACGATGCTGCCGCCGATACCGCTGACGCTGTTGCCGCCGGTGCCGCCGATGCCGTTCGCATCTCCACCAGCGCCACCTGGAAATCCGCCGCTCTGACCAATGCCGCCGGCGCCGCCGGCACCACCGGTGCCGCCATTGCCAGCGCCGCCCGCACCGCCATTGCCGCTCGTCCCGTCACCGCCGGTGAGCCCGATGGTCACGGTGGAGACGATGTTGCCGGTGACATCGACCGTCACGGCGTGGATCGTGCCGACAGTGGCACTCGCGCCGGTGCCGCCCTTGCCGCCCGTCCCCACGGAGCTGCCGCCGTCGCCGCCCGCCACTTCGGGATCGCCGTCAGCGCCCGTACCGGCCAGGCCGCCAGTGCCGGCGCCGCCGGCGCCGCCATTACCGCCCGTCGCCGCCCCCGTGGTGAGCGTCACGCCGAGTGCGTTGTCGATATCTTCGTTCAGAAGGATGTCGAGCGCGCCGATGCCGCCAGTCGTGCCGGCGCCGCCAATGCCACCGGCCCCGCCGGTGCCATTGGAGCTTTCGCTCGGGACGACCGCAGCCGTGCCGGTGCCGGGATTGCCCGGACCGGCATTATCACCCGCTGCGGGATCGGTGGCTTTGGTCACTGTGATGCCCACCCCTTCCGACCCGATCAATTCGGGAGGGAAAGGCAATGAAAACTCCCCGATGCCATTGACACCATCGCCGCCGGTGACATCGCCGGCAAAGGCCGGTCCCGCCAGAACAAGGCTGCTCAGCATCACCGTCGTCGCCAGTGCCGTGTGCGAGAGCAGCCTGGCCCGCCCCTGATATCCCGAACGGGAAATTGCGAACCCGGCAGCTCTGCGATCAGGCATGATTGTCCCTCATAGGCGAATATTTACCCAAGGTTTATCCCGCCCCTGGAAAGCTACGCCAGAGATTCCCAGGGGTAATTCAGAGATTGATCGACCCCTGTGATAATTTCGCAACAGGACACGAAATCACCTAAAGTTGTGACAGGGAGGGTCACACCAGTCTCCGGCTGCGTCACCAGGAATATCTGACGCCGGCGCTGCCGGCGATCGCCTCGAGGTCATCGGAGAACTGATAGTTGCCACGCAGGAACCCCGACCAGCCTTCCGGCGCCGCCACGCTGAAGCCCAGCGACACGTCTCCGACGGTCTCGCCCGGCTCATCCGACACCCCGAAAGCCGGGAAGCCGGGAGACCCGATCGACACGTCGTTGCTGCCGCCGTTGAGCTCCTGCCACACGCTCGCCGTCACGTCCGATGAATACACGACCTGATCGGCGCCCGTGTGGTCATAACCGAGACGCAGGCCCAGCCGGCCGCGCACGCTCGTCTCCTCGTCGAAGTCGATAGTGCCGCCGAGCATGTCGACATCATCGATCTCGGTATGCACCACCGCGAGCGCCGCTTGCGGCTCGACGAACACGCCCTCGCCGCCGATCTTGTAGCCGGCATCGATCAGGCCGCCGAGATTGATGCCGTCCGTATCCTCGTCATCGGCGCCCATCGCATCAGGATCGATATTGATGCTGAGGAAATCCGCCTTGACCAGCATGTCGATATAAAGCGCCTCGTTCAGATAGGTCGCATAGGCGCCGACCGACGGGCCGTCATAAGTCCATTTGGTGTCGGTCTCCTTGAATTTGAGATCGGAGGCGAGATAACCACCGAACAGGCCGAACAGCCAGGCATCGCCATTCCCTTGAGCCGCGAAGTCGAAGCCGGCGAGGCCGCCATAGATGGTCTGCTTGCGGTCGGTGACGTCGATGCCGTCACCCTGGTCGCGTTCGAGATAGGCGCCGACACCTTTGAGCCAGAAGCCCGGCCCCACTTGTCCGGCGGGCGTCGGTGCGACTGGTTCGGCGTAATCGGCGACCGGCGTCACCTGCGTGCCCGCAATCAGCGGCCTGAGATCGGCCTGGCGCTGCAGGAGCGTGCCGGTCGTCTGATACCAGATGTCCTGCGTCGCGGTGAGACCGGCAGCGAACTCATAAGCGGCCGTGCCGGCGCCCGAGGTGAAGAGCTCGTAGACATGGCCGCCGTCATCGAGACGCAGATCCCAGGCGAAGAGGCCGACATTGAGCGGACCGCCTTCGAGGACGAAATCCCCTGCCGCCGTGTCGCCCGTCACGTCGATCACCGCGATCCCGTCGGCATTGGCGCCGGAGATCCCGACGACATTGACGGCGACTTGCGTCGCGGTCGTCGGTCCGGTGGGGCTCGCCACCACATTGCCATTGATGATCAGAAGATCGGACTTGCCGTTCGCCGCGTCGCCCAGCACCGCGTCGACCTGCAGTCGTCCGCCGGAGCTCGAATAGGCGACATCGCCGGCATCGGCGGACATCGTGAATTTTTCCTCCGCCGCGCCATCGAGCATGCTGATCAGGCCGTTATTGCGAAACTGCTCGAGGCCGCTGAACTCGGCGCCTTCGACAACACCGGGGGCATCGGCGACATCGAGCATGCTGCCGGCAAGATTGTTGTAGATGTCGTTGCCGGCGCCGAAGCTCGAGTTGCTGCGCGCCGCGAAGACGCCGCCCGCCTGGTTGTCGAACGTATCGTCTTGTGCCGTCAGATCGATATAACCGAGCACCGCGCCCGTATTGAGGATCTCGACCGACGCCCCCTTGGCGTTGATGGCCATGCGGTTGCCCGCCGAAATCACCCCGCTATTGACGATGTCGATATCGCTGTTGGCGATGAACGCCGGGTCGATCTGCGTGCCGACGACGATGCCGCCCAGACCGCCCTCGATCGTGCCGCCGGTATTGTTGACCTTTATGGTGCCGTTGTCGCCATTGGCCGTCGCCTTGACGCCGATGCCACTGACATCGATCAGGTTAGTGTTGTCGACCGTGATCGCGCTCGCGCCGTTGCTGCTGGCCACGGAGCCATCCTGCCCCATATCGCCGGGATCGGGCGTAGCGATCGCCGACGCACCACCACCATAAGCACCTGTTCCGAAATTGGCGGCGCCTGACGTCGTCGTGATGTCGATGCCGTTTCCGCCCGTCGAGAAGATCCGGCCGTCGTTCGTCACAATGACCGTGGCATCGCCGCCTTCCGCCGTGCCGCCATTGCCGCCATTGCCGCCAGCGGCACTGCCGTTGGCGCCGCCAGCGCCACCGGAGCCGGCCGCGCCCCCAGCGCCCGCCGTGGCATCGCCACCGGTGCCGCCCATGCCACCCTGTGCGTTGCCGCCGGCGGCGATGATGGTGATGGCTGTCGCGGCCGACGTGATGTCGCCACTGTTGCCGACCTCGACATTCGCCGAACCGGCTGTCGCATTACCGCCATTGCCACCTACGCCACCCGTGGCATTGCCACCTGCGCCGCCGTCACCGCCAATACCGGCAATTCCATTAGCATTGCCGCCTGTGCCACCTGCTGCCCCCGCGCCACCGGAGCCGCCGGCGCCCGCTGTCGCGCCAGCGCCTTTGCCGCCATTGCCGCCCTCAGCATTGCCGCCAAACGCATTGATCGTGATCGCAGCCCCTGTCGAGGTGAAGATGCCACCATTGGAGATCGCGACGTCGACGTCACCGGCCGTGGCGCTGCCGCCATTGCCACCTGAGCCGCCCGCCGCATTGGCGCCACCGCCGCCGGCACCACCCATGCCGCCATTGCCGGCGAGATTGTTGACATCGTCGGCACCATCGAGAGTTCCGAAGTTACCGCCGGCGCCACCGGCGCCGCCATTGCCGGCCCGGCCAGTCTCGCCGCTCCCACCGGCCCCACCATCGCCAGCTTTGGCATTGCCGCCGGTCGATGTGACGGTGAGGATTCCGTTCGTATTGCCCGTACGGTCGATGGTGACCGCACCGGCGTTGCCACCGGTGGCGTCACCGCCATTGCCACCCTTGCCGCCATTGCCGACCGATGCGGAACCGGCGCCCCCTGCACCGCCACTGCCGGCCCGATTGCCTGTGGCATCACCACCGTCGCCGAAATTGCCGGCAGAACCGCCGCCAGTGGCGGCACCGCCTGTCGTGCCGATCTTGCCCGTGCCGTTGCCACCATCGCCACCTTTGCCGGCGGTCGCCGAGCCCCCCGTCGCCACGATATTGATGGCACCGGTGAGGGTACCGAGCACGTCGAGCGTGACGGCGCCGGTGCTGCCGCCATCGGCATTTCCACCGTCGCCGCCATTGCCGCCAAAGCCACTGGCCGCACCGCCGCTGCCGCCGCTGCCGCCGTCGCCGGCGCCATTGTTATGTGCAAAGCCGGTGACGTTACCCATGGTGCCGGCAGCGCCGCCAGCGCCACCTGAACCGGCCTCGCCGCCTTCACCCGCACCGCCGGTACCGCCGGCGCCAGCTGTCGCATCGCCGGCCACAAGGTCCATATCGACATCGCCCGTGAGGGCGCCGCCGGCAAAGATGCTGACCTTGCCGATGTCGCCACCGGTGGCATCGCCGCCCTTGTTACCATCGCCACCAACGCCATCGGCAGAACCGCCAGTACTGCCGGTGCCGCCGCCGCCGGCCCAAATATTACTTCTATTGAAACCATCGCCGGCACCGCCGCCCGTACCACCAATGCCGCCGGCACCCCCCGTACCGCCCATGCCGCTACCGCCCGCACCGCCGGCGCCGCCGATCCCCTTGCCGGCCGTTGCCGCGATGGTCGTGGTGCCGGTGATGCTGCCGCCGGCCGAGACGGTGATCGTCCCGATATCGCCACCAAGACCTTGACCACCAAGGCCGCCCATTCCGCCCTGGCCGGACGCTTCGCCAGCCAGACCGCCGCTGGCGCCAGGACCGACATAGCCGCCATTGCCGCCCTTGCCGGCATCACCGCCATTGCCCCCGAGGCCGGCGCCACCCGTGCCGCCTGTTCCGCCTTGACCTTTGCCCGACGTCACGGTGAGGGAAACCGTATTCCGAATATCACCGGACGCACTCACCTCGACATTGCCGACAGCTCCCCCGCTACCGCTGGCGCTATCACCACCTTTACCGCCGGTGCCGTTCGCGGCACCGCCGGCGCCACCCTGGCCACCCGGCTGACGGAATATCCCGCCATTGCCACCTACACCGCCGGTCCCCCCATCACCGCCGGTGCCAGCGCCGCCGGCGCTGCCATTGCCGCCCGTCCCCGCGCCGGCTGTCAACGCGAGAGTGGTGGTCGAGACGATGTTTCCGGTCACATCGACCGTCACCGGACCAATATCGCCGGCCTGGCCCTCACCGGCAACGCCGCCCGCCCCGCCGGTTCCCACGGAGGCGCCGCCGGCCCCGCCTGTGCCGCCGGGATTGCCGTTCGCTCCCAGAGCGCCATTGCCGGCCAGGCCGCCTAAGCCATCGCCGCCGGACCCGCCGTTACCACCGGTCGCAGCACCGGTGGTGAGTGTGATGCCGAGAGGATTGTCGACGTCCTCGTTCAGGATGATGTCGAGCGCGCCGATATCGCCGCTCGCGCCGAAGCCAGGCAATCCACCGGCTCCACCGGTGCCATTGGAGCTCTCACCCGGCGTGACCGCAGCGGTGCCCGTCCCAGGACCACCTGGACCACCCGGACCACCGCTTGCGGGGCCTGTCACCTTGCTCACCGTGATGCCCGCTCCTTCCACCCCGATCAATTCGGGCGGAAAGGGCGCCGAAGCAGCACCGCCGCCAGTGCTGCCGGCACCGCCGGTAACATCGCCGGCGACGGCGGGCCCCACAAGGACAAGGCTGCCCAGCATGATCGTCGTGGCCAGCGCAGTGTGGGAGAGCAGCCCGGCGCGATACGCCAAACCATGCGCAGCCAGGAGCGACCGCCGTTGCTGACTCAGATACCGTCCCATGAAACCCCCGTCCCCAACCAATATTGCTTTCAGACGACACTGCGTCGCACCGATCAGCAGGTCTATTCGAGGCCGAGTCCCACAGAAAGGCGCAGACTGGGCAATGAGACACCACGTCAATAGAATGAGACACCTTGCAAAGTCCGAGGGTGTTGGGCACCTTGGCGCACATCACGTTTGGGAGCCGCTCGCCTTATGGAACCGCCAGCGTCACGAAAGACCCGCCTTTCACCGAACAAGGTGAGTCTGTCGGTCAACGCCGGCAATGCGCGCGAATTCGATCTTTGGCGGTCGGGCTATTCCCCAATCTATGAGATGGACGCCGAAAGCGTAGCGGCTCGCTCTTCCTTCAAGGCCGGACTGACGGGCTACAACCTGGCGGATGTGGTCATCATCGATGGCTATTCTTCGGCAGAGAGGTTGCGGCGCACGGCACAGACGATTGCGCGCAGCAGCGTCGACCACATCAGTCTCACTGTCTATTCGGAGGGCGGATCCACTCTCGATATCGAGGGGCGCGCTGCCGAGATTCGGCCTGGCGATATTTTCTTTCTCGACATGACCCGCTGCAGCGCCTTGCGGGCATCCGACTACAAGAGCATGACGCTCATTCTGCCGAGAACGTTGCTTGCGCCGCATGTGGCCAATCTCGACAGCCTGCACGGCAAGATTCTGCCAGGAGCAAGCCCGCTGAACGAGATGCTGGCAGCCCATATGCGGATGCTCTACACTAAGGCTCCCGCGCTTGATGTTCCGGATATGCATGCGGCGGCGCGCGGAACAGCGGCCCTGGTTGCGACCTTGGCGGGGGCATCGGTCGACGGGCGCGAGCTGATCTCGCAAGTGGCTGTCAGCGCCTCCCTGGATACCTGCCGGCGCATGATCGACGCAACCCTCCATGACCCGGCTCTGGGGCCGGAGTTCTTATGCAACAGGCTGGGCGTATCGCGCGCCAAGCTGTATCGCCTGTTCGAGCCGCTGGGCGGCGTCAGCCAGTATATCCAACAGCGCCGGTTGATGCGCGCCTATCGGATTGTCGTCGACCCGACACATGCAGGCGAGCGTATCAGCACCATCGCGGCGCGATGCGGCTTCACCAATATCTCGGTTTTCAACCGGGCCTTTCGCCAAACCCATGGCGTGTCGCCGACCGAGCTGCGCATCGTTTCAACGAGTGCGGCGCTGGACGATTCCGAGCTCTCAGGGGATGGAGCCTTCAGAACCATGAAGCGTTGGCTGCATGGTTCTGATGCAGGAGTAACGTTATCAGCGGCCGAATAAAACCCGGCTCATCGATCGACTCAAAAAGTCAGCCAGTGGCAGCGCACGGTTGCGCGCTAGGAAGGCGTGGCCGCGATCCTGAAATCGCAAACAAAAGGGAGCGGAAGATACCTTCCGCTCCCCGTCCTTAGACCTTGAATCTGGTGGCTTACGCCGCTTTGGACTTCGACTTCACCGCTTTGAGAGTGAGGCCGTCCTTGCCGACACCGACATCGACCGTGTCGCCATCGACCACCTCGCCGCCGAGGATTTCCTCGGCGAGCGGGTCCTGCAGCGACTTCTGGATCACGCGCTTCAAGGGGCGCGCGCCATAGGCCGGGTCATACCCCTTGTCGGCGATCCATTCATGCGCCGCCTTGTCGAGCTTGACCGTGATCTTGCGGTCGGCGAGCAGCTTCTGCAGCCGCAGCAGCTGGATGTCGACGATGGCGCCCATATGCTCGCGCTTCAGCCGGTGGAACAGGATGATCTCGTCGAGCCGGTTGAGGAATTCGGGACGGAAGTGGCCTCTGACCACCGCCATCACCTGGTCCCTGACCTCATCGACATCCTGGTTCTCGCCGAGATTGACGAGATATTCGGAGCCGAGATTCGACGTCATCACGATCAGCGTGTTGCGGAAATCCACCGTGCGGCCCTGGCCGTCGGTGAGACGGCCGTCATCCAGCACCTGGAGCAGCACGTTGAACACGTCGGGATGCGCCTTCTCGATCTCGTCGAACAGGACAACCTGATAAGGCCGCCGCCTGACCGCCTCGGTGAGCGCACCGCCTTCGTCGTAGCCGACATAGCCGGGAGGCGCGCCGATGAGCCGGGCGACCGAATGCTTCTCCATGTATTCCGACATGTCGATGCGCACCATCGCGTGCTCGTCGTCGAACAGGAACGTGGCGAGCGCCTTGGTGAGCTCGGTCTTGCCGACGCCGGTCGGGCCTAAGAACATGAAGGAGCCGATCGGGCGGTTGGGATCCTGGAGACCCGCACGCGCCCGCCGGACCGCCGTGGAGACGGCCTTCACCGCTTCCGCCTGGCCGACGACGCGTTTGCCCAGCGCCTCTTCCATCTTCAAAAGCTTGTCACGCTCGCCCTCGAGCATCTTGTCGACGGGAATGCCGGTCCAGCGCGACACGACCTGCGCCACGTGGTTCTGGGTCACCGCCTCCTCGACCATGGGATTGCCCTTGGCCTGCTCCTCGACGTCCTTCAGCTTTTTCTCGAGCCCCGGAATGGTGCTGTAAGCGAGCTCGCCCGCTTTGGCGAAGTCGCCCTTGCGCTGCGCCTGCTCGAGAAGCGTGCGGGCATCGCCCAATTCCTTCTTGAGCGTCGCCGCCGACGCGAGCTTCTGCTTCTCGGCCGACCATTTCTGCGTCAACTCGCTCGAGCGCTCCTGGAGATCGGCCAGTTCCTTCTCGAGCCGGCCGAGCCGGTCCTTGGAGGCACGGTCGGTCTCCTTCTTGAGCGCCTCACGCTCGATCTGCATCTGCATGATGTCGCGGTCGAGCGCGTCGAGCTCTTCGGGCTTCGAATCGACCTGCATGCGCAGCCGCGACGCCGCCTCGTCCATCAGGTCGATGGCCTTGTCGGGCAGGAAACGGTCGGTGATGTAGCGGTTGGAGAGCTGGGCTGCCGCCACCAGCGCGGAATCGGTGATCCGCACCTTGTGGTGCTCTTCATACTTCTCCTTGATGCCGCGCAGGATCGAGATCGTGTCCTCGACCGTGGGCTCGCTCACGAAGACGGGCTGGAAGCGCCGCGCCAGAGCGGCGTCCTTCTCGACATGCTTGCGGTATTCATCGAGCGTGGTGGCGCCGACGCAATGGAGCTCGCCGCGCGCCAGCGCGGGCTTGAGCAGGTTCGACGCATCCATCGCGCCATCGGCCTTGCCGGCGCCGACGAGCGTATGCATCTCGTCGATGAACAGGATGATGCCGCCATCCGACGCCGTCACTTCCGACAGCACCGCCTTGAGCCGCTCTTCGAACTCACCGCGATATTTGGCGCCGGCGATGAGGGCGCCCATGTCGAGCGCCAGGAGCTTCTTGTCCTTGAGGCTCTCCGGCACGTCGCCATTGACGATGCGCAGCGCCAGGCCTTCCGCGATCGCGGTCTTGCCGACGCCCGGCTCACCGATGAGCACGGGATTGTTCTTGGTCCGCCTGGACAGCACCTGGATGGTGCGGCGGATCTCGTCGTCACGCCCGATCACCGGATCGAGCTTGCCGGCGCGCGCCGCCTCGGTGAGGTCGCGCGAATATTTCTTGAGCGCGTCATAGGCCTGCTCGGCGGAAGCGGAATCCGCAGTGCGGCCTTTGCGCAATTCATTGATCGCCTCATTGAGGCGCTGCGGCGTGACGCCGGCGTCCTTCAGGGCCTTCTGGGCGTCTGACTTCTCGATCGCCAGCGCCTGCAGCAGACGCTCGGCGGTGACGAAGCTGTCACCGGCCTTCTGGGCGAGCTGGTTGGCGGCCTCGAAGACGCGCGCCGTCTCGGGCGCGAGATAGACCTGGCCCGCGCCGCCGCCCGACACTTTCGGCAGACGCTTGAGCGCGGCTTCCGTGTCGGCGAGCGCCTGGCGGCTGTTGCCGCCGGCAGAAGTGATGAGGCCCGAAGCGAGACCTTCCTCGTCGTCGAGCAGGACTTTCAGAAGATGTTCGGGGCTGAAGCGCTGATGTCCCTCGCGCAAGGCAAGCGACTGGGCCGACTGGATGAAACCACGAGCCCGCTCGGTGTATTTCTCAAAATCCATATGTACTCTCCTCCTCGGCACGTTTCCGGAGCCCTGAAAGGCACCCCGTTAACGCCGTCATTGGCTGATTGGATCATCCCACCCCGGAACAAAACCCTCAAGTCAGGCATTCGGCTCCAAGGGGGTGATTTCCCGTCCGAGATATGGGAATGATTTTCCCATTGGCAAGATTGAGCACCTTATTTCCATGCATGAAATCGATGAAAATCCGAGGGAAACGGCGGTCGGACGCGACGTCGCAGGGGCCTCAGAGCCGACCCGGCTGGAGCGCCTCCTGTTCCGGCTGGAAGCCCAGCACCGCTGCCTGAACTGGGCCTTTGGCGAGATCGCCGGCCGGTCCGGCCCGGTGCTCGAGCTCGGCCTCGGCCATGGCCGGACCTTTGACCATATGCGCCGGCACCTGCCCGGGCGCGACATTTTCGTCTTCGACCGCGAGATCGACTGTTTTCCCGACTGCACGCCCGATGCCGAGCATCTGATTCTGGGCAAGCTGTCGGACACCTTGCCCGAGGCGCGTTACCGCTTCGGCGGTAAGGCCGTTCTGGTGAATTCCGATGTCGGGACTTATGACGAGGCGATCAATGCCGAGATCGCCGAAGTGGTGAGCGGCGCTCTGCCGGCGCTGCTGGCGCCAGGGGCGATCGTACTGTCGGACTTGCCGCTGACGCTGTCGAACGCAAAGGCTGTGCCCTTGCCGCATGCAGTGAGAAGCGAGCGGTATTTCGTCTACCGCTCGCTGTAATTCTTTATTTTACGCATCGGCTTATCCGAGAACCGCACACACTTCTCGGGCCGATGCTCTAATCTTCGCTCGGCGCCGCTTCCTTCGCCGCCCTCGGCTTGCGGGCGCGCGTCGGGCGCTTCAGGAAGGACGGCTGCGGTCCGTCCCATTTCTCGGCCGAGCCGTTGATTTCGACGGGAGCGGGAGCGGCGGGTGCCGCGGCCGGCGCCGGCGGGGCGGCTTCGGCGACCGGCAGACGGGGCTGCTCGGGCTCGACGGCCGCCGGTTGCGGCTGCTGCTCATCGCGCCGCGCCTGATAGGGCTGCTGGCCACCCTGCTGATAACGATTGTCGCCGCCCTGCTGATCACGGTTGTCGCGGCGGTTCTCCCAGCGCGGGCGGAAGCGGTCACCGCGGTTGTTGCGGTCATTGCGGTCGCGGCCCTGACCCTGGTTATGCTGCTGATCCGGCCCGCGATTGTGCTGGAAGTCGCGATTGTCGCGGTTGCCCTGTTGATAATCGCGCCGCTCGGGTCCGGCATCGAAGCCGTCCGGCTGGTCGCCGGCGTCCTGCGCGAAGCCCGGCCGCTCATTGCCGATCTCGGGCTGGCCGTCATCGCCTTCGCCCTGGCCATCCATCTCGTCATCTTCGCCGAACTCGTCCTCGGGACGACGAAATTGCTGCTGCATCTGCTGCTGATAGGCCTGGGCTGCGGCCAGGATGCGCAGATAATGTTCCGCATGCTGATAATAGCTCTCGGCCATCACGATGTCGCCGGAGACCTGGGCATCGCGGCCGAGCTGGAGATATTTGTCGGCGACGGTCTGCGCCGTGCCGCGCACTTTCACGTCCGGCCCGTTGCTCTCATAGACGCGATTGAGCGGGTTGCCGCCGCCACCACCGCCTCCGCCGCCACCACCATTGTGACGACGATTCCGGCCGCGGCCCCGCTTGTTGTGCTGCCCTGGTCTCATTTTTTGCTCATGCCTTAGTTCAGATTCATACTGTCCGCGGTTTTTCCCACACGCAGAATCACATCACGCCGGTCCGGCATGATTTCTGATCGACGATCGACTCTCAAACGAGCCCTGCCAAGTCGGTCCCTGTGGTTTAGGTAAGGTCTTGCTCTGCCTGAGAACGTATCCTGGCAAGGAGCCGTTACATTTCGACCGCGCTAATCTTAATGTGGAAGGGACTATTTGCCTTGGAGGGCCGTCCCGTCACCTGCCGTCTAGCGCCGATCGCAACGGGCAGAACGAAATACCGATTAATAACGTAGCCCTTCCCCCCGGCATTTCCAACCCCTTTTTTGTCGCGCTCAGGCCTGTGTAAAACCGAGACAGCGGACATGCCCGGCGAGGTCTTTCCAGCGGCTCTCGGGGACCAGCCTAAAGGCCTTAAAAATATCTTCTATTTCAAGAGCTTGTCCTTCCCCTATTTCGACGATCACGCGCCCCTGCGGGGCCAGGAAGGAGAGCGCCCGGGCGGCGATTTCCCGATAGGGACCGAGACCGTCGGGCCCGCCATCCAATGCTGACCTAGGGTCAAAATCTTGCACATCCGGCGCCAGTGTCGGCAGAATCGCCGTGGGTATGTAAGGTGGATTCGACAGGATCAGATCGAACTGGCCCTCGATCCCCGCAAACCAGCTCGCCTCGATGAAGCTGGCGCGCGCCATGACGCCCAGCCTTTCAGCATTTGCCCGCGCCACTGCCAGCGCCTGCGGGGAAATATCCGTCAGGACGGCCTCAGCCAGAGGACGCTCGGCGAGGAGCGTGAGGGCGATGGCCCCGGTGCCGGTGCCCAGATCGATGAAGCGGCATGGCCTGTCCGCCGGCATGAAAGTGAGCGCCGCATCGATCAAAGTCTCGGTATCGGGCCTGGGGTCGAGCGTCGCCGGCGTGACCGTGAAGACCCGGCCATAGAATTCGCGGTCTCCCAAGATACGCGAAACCGGTTCGCCCTTGAGCCTGCGGTCGATGAAAGTGCGAAAGCGCGCCGCCGCGTCGGCGGCGACCGGCCGGTCGGGATCGGCGATCATCGCCTCGCGGGTGAGACCTGCGGCTGCCTGCAAGAGCAATCGGGCATCGAGCGCCGGCGTCGCATGGCCCTGCCGCTCCAACGCCAGCTTGGCGGACCTCAGCAGCTCGCTGGCTCTATCTTCTTCCCGCATCGGGGATCACGCCTTTTCCCCTCGCCCCGCGAAGCGGGGAGAGGGAGGGACCCGACGCGTCAGCGTTGGGAGGGTGAGGGGCATCCCTGTTACCGTTCCTTCTGACACAGCATTCACAACTGACTTGTTTAGCATTGCACCAAGAGACCGCGCGCCCCTCACCCTTCCCGCCGCTCTGCGGCGGGCCCCTACCCTCTCCCCGCTTCGCGGGGCGAGGGTAGAAGGATCATGCTGCATCGGCCTCGGCGGCGGCGAGCAGTTCCGCCTGGTGCTCGGTCATCAGCGCACTGACCAGCTCGTCGAGCCCCGGCCCTTCGATCACCTGATCGAGCTTGTAGAGGGTGAGATTGATCCGGTGGTCGGTGACCCGGCCTTGCGGAAAATTATAGGTGCGGATGCGCTCCGAGCGGTCGCCCGAACCGATCTGGCCGCGCCTGGTGGCCGAGCGTTCGGCATCGAGGCGCTGGCGCTCGCGCTCATAGAGCCGGGCACGCAGGATTTTCAGCGCCTTGGCCTTGTTCTTGTGCTGCGATTTTTCATCCTGCTGGGCGACGGCGAGACCGGTCGGCAGATGGGTGATGCGCACCGCGCTGTCGGTGGTGTTGACCGACTGGCCGCCCGGCCCCGAGGAGCGATAGACGTCGATGCGCAGATCGGCATCGTTGATCTCGATATCGACTTCCTCGGCTTCCGGCAGCACCGCCACCGTCGCCGCCGAGGTGTGGATGCGGCCTTGCGCTTCCGTCGCCGGCACACGCTGCACCCGGTGCACGCCTGATTCGAATTTGAGCCTGGCATAGGCCCCCGCCCCGGTGATGGTGGCGATGATTTCCTTGTAGCCGCCGTGATCGCCGTCGCTCGCCGAGATCACCTCGACGCGCCAGCCCTGGATCGACGCGTAGCGCTGATACATGCGGAAGAGATCGCCGACGAAAATCGCCGCCTCGTCGCCGCCGGTGCCGGCGCGAACCTCGAGGATGACATTGCGCTCGTCCGCCGCGTCCTTGGGGAGCAGGAGGATCCTGAGCTGCTGCTCGAGCTCATCGATGCGCTTTGCAAGATCGGGCTTCTCGGCCTGGGCCATCTCGGCCATGTCCTTGTCGCCCGACTGGATCATTTCCTCGAGCCCGGCGAGGTCGGAACGCACTTTGGCGTGCGCCCTGGCGGCCACCACCACCGGATTGAGCTCGGCATATTCCTTGGACAGCTTCACGAAGGTCTCGCCCGAAGCGCCTTGCGCGAGCTCCGCCTCGATGACGGCGAAACGCTGCTGGATGCGGTCGAGCTTGGCTTGCGGAATGGCACTCATGATGGCGGGCTTGTAGAGCAAACTTCGCAGAAAAGGAAATGGCGGAAGCTCGACGCTCCCGCCAATCCCGGTATTCAAAGTTCTCGCGGGATTATCCGCGCTTTTCGAGCGCCTGGATATCGAGTGGCTGGCCGACCAGGATCTGGCCGGGGACGCCGAGAATGCCGCGCTCACGACCATCGATCATGTAGGAGAGCAGGCCGCCGTCGCGGGCGATCACCACCAGCCCCGGACGGTTGGGCACACTGTAGGTGTCGCCACCGCGCAGCATCTGCGTCATCACCACATTGCCTTGGGAGTCCTCGATGCGCACCCAGACCGGCGCCTTTGCCTTGAGCACCAGACGCGCGCCGTCTTCGCCCGAAGGCTGAGCGGCGGCCGTCTGCTTGGGGGCGGCGGGCTTGTTGGGCGTCGGCACCGGGGCCGCGGCCTGGCCGGGCGTGGCGGTTGCCGGAGACTCGAAATTATCCTCGATCAGGGCGCCGATACCGGACAAAGCATCCTCTTCGCTCGCCGGATCCTGGCTGGTGGTCGCGGTTTCTTCCGTCACCTTCGGCTCGACCGCCTCGGGCATCGGTTCTTCGCTGACCGCCACATTGGTCTGGCTTTCGCCGGTCGATGCGGTGGGCATCGGATCGTTTTCGGGAAGCGTCTCTTCCTGGGCGACCTGCTGATCGGGGCCCGCATTGGGCACCGGCTGCATCAGCCAGCTCGCGGTGGCGAAAAGCAGGACGGCGCCGAAGCAGGAGCCGATCACGCCGCCCGCACCACCCGGGAAGGACTTGATGTTAAACCGCGGGAACGGCGGCAGCTTGCCGAATCTGAGGATCTTGGCGCTCGACAGCGGTCCCGGATTGGCCGGATGCACCTTCGACCCGGCGGTCGCCGGGCGCGGCAGGAAGGCCGCGTAATGGGTGACCAGCGGCTCGGGCTCGAAGCCCATATACTCGCCATAGATGCCGACCATTTCGAGCGCCTGGAGCCGTTCCGGCAGGCGCGTCAGGTCGCCCCGCTCGATGGCCTCGACATGATAGGGGTGAATACCGGTGGCCTCACCGACCTGGTCGAGGGTCAGGCCGCGCTTTTCCCGCTCGCGCTGCAGATACCATCCCGCCTCGCCGGCGGGATTGAGGTCCCCGTCAGGCTTTGGGCGGAAAAACGGAGTCGCATCGCCCAGCGCGGGATCGTCGCGGTCGAGATCGGCGGATAAAGCATCCATGGAGCACTTCTCCAGACAACCGGCCTTAACTCGCCGGTAACGCTAACACTCGCCTGAAGATGCCTCAGAATGGTAAGCAGAAGGCTAACGCCGCCTCATCTTGGCACGTTAAATCAACCTGATGCCGGCCGACTTAGCGTAAGAGCTGAGCGTTTCGCGCAGCGAATGGTCGGGCCGGGCCAGCAGCGGCTCCATGAATTCCCACAATTTCACCCGGTCGGCCGAGAGGATCATGGTCTTGACCGGACCGATCGCCGCCGGCGCCATCGAGATCGAGGTGAGGCCAAGGCCGATCAGCGCCATCGCTTCGATCGGCCGGCCGGCCATCTCGCCGCATAGATTGACATGGACGCCATGTTTCTGCCCCGCCAGCACGATGGCGCGGATGGTTTTCAGCACCGCCGGGCTCAACGGATCGTAACGATGCGCGAGGCGCGGATTGCCGCGGTCGGAGGCATAGAGGAACTGCACCAGGTCGTTCGACCCGATGGAAACGAAATCGAGCTCGGGCAGGAGCTGGTCGAGCTGCCACACCAGCGCCGGCACCTCGATCATGGCGCCGACCTCGAGCTTGGCCGGAATCTTGTGGCCGTGTTTCTTGAGATAACGTTTCTCGTCCTCGATCATCGCCTTGGCGGTGACGAACTCATGCACCTCGGCGATCATCGGGAACATCACCCGCAAGGTCTGTCCGGCGCCGGCCTTGAGAAGCGCCCTGAGCTGCAGGCGCAACAAAGCCGGCCGGTCGAGCGCCATGCGGATGGCGCGCCAGCCCATGGCCGGATTGTCTTCTTTCACCTGGCGCAGATAAGGCAGAAGCTTGTCGGCGCCGATATCGAGAGTGCGGAACGTGACCGGCCGCTCATTCGCCGCGGCGAGGATGCCGCGGTAATGGCGCACCTGTGTATCGAGGCGCGGAAAATGCTGCGCCATCATGAACTGCAGCTCGGTGCGGAACAGGCCGATGCCTTCCGCACCGGAATCGCGCAGATGCGGCAGGTCGACGAGCAGGCCGGCATTGATGCCGAGATCGATCTTGACGCCGTCGCGGGTGATCGCCGGCGTGTCGCGCAGCGCCGCGAACTGGGCCTGGCGCCTGGCATTGAAGCGCGCCTTGTCGGCATAGGCCTTTTCGATTTCGGGCGACGGGCGCACATAGACCTCGCCCACGGTGCCGTCGAGGATGATCGGCGTGCCGGTGTCGACGACATCGATGATGCCTTCGCTCTGGCCCATCGCGGGAATACCGAGTGCGCGCGCCACGATCGCCACATGGCTGCCATGGCCGGCCTCCTCGAGGATCACGCCGCGCAATTTGGTGCGGTCGTAATCGAGGAGCTCGGCCGGGCCCATATTGCGCGCCACCACGATGGCGTTCTGCGGAAGGTCGCCGCGCGACGCGGTGGCGATCTGGCCGGTCAGAATACGCAGGAGCCGGTTGGCGAGATCGTCGAGATCATGCATGCGCTCGCGCAAATAGGGATCGGGCGTGCGCATCATGCGGGCGCGGTTGTCGCTCTGCACGCGCTCGACCGCGGCTTCGGCGGTGAGGCCGGTCTCGACCGTCTCGCGCAACTTGTTCACCCAGCCGCGGTCATGCGCGAACATGCGGAAGGTCTCGAGCACTTCGGAATATTCACCGCCGCGCGTATCGGTGCCGTCGATGAGCTCGTCGATCTGGGCCCTGAGCTGCTCGATCGCGCCGTCGAGGCGGAGCTTCTCCTTCGGGATGTTTTCGGCGATGAGATTCTCGACCACCACGCGCGGCTCGTGCAGCACGACATGGCCGAGCGCTATGCCGTCGGCCAGCGCATCGCCCTTCACATGGTGGCTGCGCACATGGGAGATGTCGGCGGCGACGTCACGCGCCACATCGGTGAGGCCGCCCGAGGCGATGATCTCGGCCAGCACCATGGCCGTGGTCTGCAGCGCTTCTTCTTCCTCATCGGTATAATGGCGCCGCGTGCGGTTCTGCACCACCAGCACGCCGATGACGATGCCGTTGCGCAGGATCGGCACGCCGAGGAAGGAGTGATAGGCTTCTTCACCGGTCTCCGGCAGGTATTTGAAGGCCGGATGCGCCTGGGCGTCGGCGAGATTGAGAAGCTGCGCCTCGCCGGCGATGGTGCCGACGAGACCTTCGCCGACATTCAGTTTCGACAGATGGACGGCTTCGCGCTTGAGGCCTTCGGTGGAATAGAGCTCCAACACCTGGCCCGGCCGCATCACATAGATGGAGCATACTTCCGCGACCATGTTGGCCGCGATCAGGACGACGATCTTGTCGAGCCGCTTCTGCGCGGTCTCGGGCTCCGCCATGACCTCGCGGAGCCTTCTGAGAAGAACACGCGGGCCTAAGGCGGATGTGACCATCAGGCGGTGTCCTCATGTGCGCTTCGCGCCATCGTAATGGCGCAGGCTTGGCGATAACATACGCCAATCCAGGAAGCCGGCGTCACCGGTTTCCCCGAAAGGATCGTAAATCGTTTATGGCCAAGCGCGAGGATCATCGCTCAGTTGGCTCCCTCGAGACCATAGGCGCTGTGCAGCGCCCTGACCGCGAGCTCGGTATAAGCCTCGTCGATGAGCACGCTGATCTTGATCTCGGACGTGGTGATCGCCTGGATGTTGATGCCCTTCTCGGCCAGCGACTTGAACATCTTGGCGGCGACGCCGGCGTGGCTGCGCATGCCGATGCCGACCACCGACACCTTGGACACGTCGACCGAATGGGTGAGCTCGTGATAGCCGACCTTGTCCTTCAGGCCCTGCAGCACTTCCAACGCCTTGCGCAGATCCTTGCGCGCCAGCGTGAAGGTGATGTTGGCGGTCTCGCCGTCGGTCGAGACGTTCTGCACGATCATGTCGACGCTGATATCGGCCTCGGCGAGCGGGCCGAAGATCGAGGCGGAGACGCCCGGCTTGTCCTTGACCTTGCGGATCGAGACTTTGGCTTCGTCCTTCGAATAGGCGATGCCGCTGACGACATGTTGTTCCACGATACTGTCCTCATCGCATACGAGTGTTCCGGGGCCCGACCCGTCCGGCCGGTTCTGATTGGCGGCGTCGGGCGCCTCGAAGCTCGAGCGCACCTGCAAAGGTACCTTGTAGACCATGGCGAGTTCAACCGAACGCGTCTGCAGCACCTTGGCGCCCAGCGAAGCCATTTCCAGCATCTCCTCATAGGAGACCCGGTCGAGCTTGCGCGCCTTGCTGTCGATGCGCGGATCGGTCGTGTAGACGCCGTCGACATCGGTATAAATGTCGCAGCGCGCCTCCAGCGCCGCCGCCAGCGCCACCGCCGACGTGTCGGAGCCGCCGCGGCCCAGAGTGGTGATTCGCTTGTCGGGCCCGATGCCCTGGAAGCCGGCCACCACCGCGACCTGGCCCTGCTCCATGCGTTTGCGCAGCTCGGACGCGTCGATGGCGGCGATACGCGCCGCGCCATGGACGCCGTCGGTCTTCACCGAGACC
This sequence comes from Taklimakanibacter albus, assembly GCF_016595235.1. Classification (GTDB taxonomy): domain Bacteria; phylum Pseudomonadota; class Alphaproteobacteria; order Rhizobiales; family Aestuariivirgaceae; genus Taklimakanibacter; species Taklimakanibacter albus. Next base: position 1,242,250 of record NZ_JAENHL010000007.1, read on the forward strand.
TGCCAGCCGTGCCAGGAGCGGGCCGGAATGCCCATATCCTGCAGCACGATGGCGAGGAGGCCGGAAGTGACCTGCTCGCCCGAGGCGACGATCGCGTCATATTCGCGGGCGTCATGCACCGCGGCCGCCTCGCGGCACCAGCCGACCAGCCTGTCGGTCGTGCCCGCCATCGCCGACACCACCACGGCCACTTCATGGCCGGCCTTGACTTCACGCTCCACATGGCGCGCCACGTTGCGGATTCGCTCGATATCCGCGACGGAAGTGCCCCCGAATTTCATTACCAAGCGGCCCATGGCCCAAAACCTCTTTCGTCACGCGCACGGGGTCCCCGATGGGCCCGGCACGCCTTGTCCTAGAACCTTGAATAAGGGTGGGATGCGGCGCGGCGTACTCATAGATGAGGGGGCCCCTCTATGCAATAATGGGATACGACATTCTGGAGCCAAGATGACCCCTGCCCTGACCGCCCCCAGCCTCGATCCCGCCGAGGTCGAAAAATTCTCCAAAATCGCCGCCGAATGGTGGAATCCGAAAGGTAAATTCGCGGTCCTGCATGTCTTCAATCCGGTCCGGCTCGCTTACATCAAGGAGCAGGTTTCGGCCCGCTTCGCCCGCGACCCCTTCGTCAGGCGGCCCTTCGAGGGCCTGCGCTTCCTCGACATCGGCTGCGGCGGCGGCCTTCTGACCGAGCCGATGGCCAGGCTGGGCGCCGAGATCACCGGCATCGACCCCTCGGAAAAGAACATCGCGACCGCGAGCGTCCATGCAAGTGAGCAGGATCTCGCCATCGACTACCGCGCCATGACCGCCGAGGCGCTGGCGGAAACGGGGGCCACCTTCGACGTCATCCTCAACATGGAAGTGATCGAGCATGTCGCCGACCCAGAGGCTTTCGTCGAGACCTGCGCCCGGCTCCTCAAGCCCGGCGGGCTCATTTTCGTGGCGACGCTCAACCGGACGCTCAAATCCTTTGGCCTCGCCATCATCGGCGCCGAATATGTGCTGGGCTGGCTGCCCAAGGGCACCCATCAATGGGAGAAGTTCATCACGCCCGACGAGCTCGAGACCTGGCTGACTGAGAGCGGGCTCAAGCAGCTCGACCGCACCGGCGTCACCTACAATCCCTTTTCAAGTGAATGGCGCCGCGCCCGCGACCTGGACGTGAACTACATGCTGGTGGCGCAGAAGCCGGGGAATTAACGCAGCCTCGACCTCAATCGGCATTCTTGAGGGGGGCATATTTGCCCTTGTGCCAGACATACCAGATCATCGGCGGGTCGACGAGGTCGCCCTGACCATCGAAGCGAACCTTGCCGATCGGTGTATCCGCATTGGCCTTCGCCAGCGCCGCGGTGACCTTGGCGAACTCGACAGATCCGGCCGATCTGGCCGCGTCGGCCCACAGCTTGACCGCCACATAACTATGCAGCGTGTAGCCCTGAGGCTCCTGCTTCCTCGCCCTGAACTTCTTGACGACTTTCGCGCCGGCAGCACTTTTGCGCGGATCGGGTGTGAAGCTCATCAGCGTCCCCTCCCCCGCGCCACGCGCTAGGCGCCAGAACTCCATGGTCACCAGCGCATCGGGTCCGACAAGTTGCGCCGTCACACCTTGTCTGCGCATTTCGCGGACGAGCCGCCCGATCTCCGTGTGATAGCCGCCGGCATAGACGACATCGATTCCCGCCGCCTTGAGTTTCGCGACCAGGGAGGAGAAATCCTTCTGGCCCCCCGCAAAGCTTTCGCTCAGGGTCGGCGCCTGCCCCAGGGCCGCGAGCGCGGCTCGAACGCTCTGCGCCAGGGATGCGCCGTAGTGGCTGTCATCTCCGATGATGGCGATCTTCTTGCCGGCAAATCTCCGAGCGATATACGCACTGGCGAACGACGCCTGCTTGCGGTCGGAGGGCACCAGACGGAATAGTCCGGGACCCGGACGCTGCTCAGTGAGCGCGGGGTTGGTCGAGGCCGGCTCGATCTGAATGATGTTCTGACGCGCATACACATGCGACGCCGCGATCGAGGTGCCGCCGCAGAAATGCCCGACGACCAGCACCACCTTCTTCTCGGCCATCTTGTCCGCTGTCGGAGCGCCTTGTTTGGCATCACAACGGTCATCGCTCGTTGCGAGCACCAGCTTTTCGCCATTGATACCGCCAGAGGCGTTGATCTCGTCGACGGCCATTCGCGCACCTTGCCGCATCTGTGCGCCGAATGCCGCAAAAGGACCGCTCATGGGCCCGGCAACACCGATCCGGATTTCCGCGGCGGCGGCAACAGAAAGCATCACGGCGGCCACGAGGCCGTTGCTGGCCAGGAACAGGAGCTTCCACATGGGAGCCGAGCCTAGCTGAACGGCCAGACATCGGCGAGTGGATTCTGCGTGGCCTCACGCTCAGCCTTTCAGGCGGCCGACCATACCGCGAGCTCGTAGCCATCGGGGTCGCTGAAATGAAACCGGCGCCCACCCGGAAAATCAAAAATCGGCTTGCGAATCTCACCTCCCGCCCGGCGCACGCTCGCCTCGACAGCTTCGAGATCGTCGGCATAGAGGATGACCAGCGGTCCGCCGGAGGCGCGCACGGGAGCGGTCGTCGTCAGGCCGCCTTTCAGCCTGCCGTCATTGAACTCGCAATAAGCGGGTCCGTAATCGGTGAACGACCACCCGAATGCCGTGCCGTAGAAGCTTTTTGACCGGGCGATATCGGCCACGTTGAATTCCACATAATCGATCTGCCGGTCGTGACCTTGCTTGCTCATGATGAATCTCCTGCGGCTGAACTTCGACCATCCTGGCGTTCCCGCCTTGGGATGTCTTGAAGAAAACGGCCAGCCGCCTCAGCGTTGATCTAGCAACCGCCGTTCGTCGCCGACTGGGCCACCAGCCGGCGCGCCGTCTCGGCATCGATGACGCCGGTCGCCTTGAGGCCGGACGCGGTCTGGAACTGCGCCACCGCGGCCCGGGTACGATCAGAGAAGATGTTGTCGGGCTTCTCCAGCAGGAAACCCAGATCGTTCAGCAGCCTTTCCGCCGCGGCGACCGAAGGTGTGTCGTCGCCCGCTTGGAGCGCCACCTGATAGGTCTCGCCTTCCGGCGTACATTGCTCGGACGCGCTCTCGTTCAACACATAGAGCCCGCTGAGCGACGTGCCATCGGCATCGAGCGAGCTCAGCAGGCGCGATTCCTGGCCAAGCGAGAGGCTGCGCAGACTTCTGGCCAGGAGGCTGAGCCGCCCGTCCGGCGTCAGCGCCAGATCGGCATGGCCGCCGTCGCACTCGATGCTGCAATGGATCAATCGTCCACCGCTCTCGGCACAGGAGGCGCCGGCCAGAAAGATCGTGTTGGGCGTGTCCCACTCGGTGAACTGGATGTCGATGCCGTTCTTGTCGAGCTTCGCGGTGATGGAGCGCACCGGCCCGTAAGTGCGCGGCACCTCCGCCCGGTAGCACGCGCCCTGCTTGATCTCCTGCGCCTGCGCCATTCCGGCGCCCGACGCCAGAAGGAGGATCAGAGCGGCCCGCAATACACGCCTCATTGCCAGTTACCCATGATGATGAAGGGAGCCCAGTAGAAGGGATGTTTGAAGCCATCGAGCTTGACCGGCGCGGGCGCGGCGCTATCGGCCTCTTCGATCGCGGTGGCGCCGCGGCGCGCCGTTTCGGCGACGACGCTTTCACTTGCGTCGCCCTGCCCCAGCGTGCCGGCGATGAATTCGCGTTGCACCGTCGCGAGCGCTTCCGCCTTGCCGAGATTGCGCCTTTCGCGCAGCTCGTAGAAGCGTTGCATCATCAGCGAGGTCGACAGGTCATTGACCGGCCACAGGCTCGCCAGGATCGCCCGCGCGCCGCCCTTGCGCGACACTTCCGAAAAGCTTTCGATGTCGCGCCCGTCGCTGTTGGCGAGACCATAAGCGGTCGAGCAGGCGGACAGCGTCAGGAGATCGACACTGCCGAAATCATAGGTGAAGCGGTCGGTCTTGATATCGGCGAGCGACAGCAGGCTGCCGTCGCCGAGCAGCAGGTTGGAGTCCGTATCGGTGGGACCCAGCGCGAAATGCGATGCGATATGGACAACGCCGAGCGCGCCGCTGTCCGGTGGTCCGAATTGCAGGGAATTCTTCAAGGCGTCGCGGGTGAAATCCTTGTCGAGCACGATCCGTCCCTGCAGGAAGCCATAGGATGACGCATCGCCCTTGACGATGCCGGCAAGCTCGGCGCGCACATTGGGTAGAGCGGAGAAGTCTTCCGCCGCCCGGGTCATGCCGAGGGCCGAGATCTCGAGGCCGGTGCGATGGTCGCCCGCGACTTCATAGCCGGCGTCGGACAACAGCGCCAGATTGTAGGTCTGCGCCAGATAGGCCTTGCCGTCATGCAAGGTGGCGAAGGGAATGTAGCGCAGCCGCCGGTCGGGCGAGACGAGCAGCGTATTTATGCCCGCCGCCTCGATCTCCTTCTGCAAGGGGCCGATGAGCAGCTGATAGAGATCGCCCGCCAGCGGTGCCGGATCGCTGCCGGGATCCTGAAGCAATGCCCGGAACTGATCGAGCTTGCGGTCGAGCTTCGCCTCCTCGAACGGCGCACCGTCGAGCGTCTCGACCGTATGGCTCACCTGGAACTGCGCCGTGGTCAGAATGACATGCAGGCGTTGCGGTAGCACCACGAAGTGCAGCGCCGCCGTCTTGCGTCCCGCCTCGCTGCGCAGGAAGGATTGCAGCGCCTTGAGATTGTCGAGATCTGCGGCACGCTCGTCGCGACCGAGACCGCGCGCCGCGGCAAGCGCCGTGTCGAGCTGCTGCTGGAACGCTTTCGCCGCCTCGGCCAGCTCCTTCTCGACTTTCGCCATCTCGGCCTTGTCGGCGTCGCTGAGCTTGCCGTTGCGCGCCTTCCAGCGCGCGTCGGCGAGCCAGCGGGCTTTGGCGGTGACCGGCACGGCGATCGCGCCGAGCGCTCCGGTGAAATCCTGCTCGAGCTGGTCGAGCGTGAAACCGTCATAACCGCGCTTGCGGTAATCCTGGTCACGCCCGACGAATTCGTAGGTCTCGAAATCCTTGAGCAGCCCCATCACGTAGCGTGCTTCCGCCAGGCGTTGATGGCGGACGAACAGATCGGCGAGCCAGCGATAGTGATTGGCGGCGACGTCGCGGAAGCAGGTGCGCAAGCCCTCCGGCAGCTGGGCGATATCGCGGCGCACCAGCTGCAGCTCGTTGACCGCATATTTGGCGAGCGTCAGCGCGGCGTCATCGAAACCGAGCGCCGATACCCGCTCGCTCGCCCGGCTCAGGAGGCAGACCTTGGTCAGCCGCCCCGGCAGTGCGCCGTCGAATATCGCATCGACAGCGGCGAGCTTGAGCTCGCTGGTGAGCGCGGTGAATTCGAGCTTCAGCGCGGCGTCCTTGTCACCTTCAGCGGCCTTCGCTTCCGAAAGCCGCCGCGCGCTGACTGCAAGGCCGCGGCTCAAGGCGCCGCGCGCCAGCTGCTGGTCGAAGGCCGCCTGTGCGGTGGCGACATCGGCCGCCGGAGCTTCCGCGATCTCGGCGGGCGGGTCGGACAGCAAACCGAGCAGCACCTTCGCCTCGTCTTCGCCACGCGCCGCAAGCAGCCGCACATAATCGAGCAGGCCGTCCGGCAGCTCGGCGCTGCGCCGGCGCAGATTGGCGGCGACGATCCGCTTCACGGTGTGGAGCGAGGCCTCGACATCGTCATAGCCGGCTGGCAACGGGCGCAACAGCGCGATGGCGCCGCGGAAATCGCCATAGACGGCGCGTGTATCGGCAAGGGCGCGGGCCGGCATGTCATCCTCGGGATCGGCATTTTTCTGCAGATTCTCGAGCGTCGCATAACCGAGCCCGGTCAGGCCTGGATCGAATTCACCATTGGCGAGGCCGCGCGCCAGAGGCAGGCATCCTTCCTTCTGCGGACAGAGGAGGCCGAGAAATGCCTGCACAGCGTCATTCAGATCCTTCGGCGTGGCGTTCGAACGGCGGCCCGCTTCGCTCAGCAGGAGTACGCCGGATCGGGCGTACCATTCACTGCCCATATAGGAGTCATCGCCTTGCGGCGCCTCGGCCGGGGCATTGTGCTTGAGTATGGCATACGCCTCGTCTTTCGACGTCTCGAGGCCCGGCGAAGCGATGAGCAGACGGGCGAGCTTGGTCGAGGCCGAGCGGTCACTCGATTCCTCGACGGCGGCAGCGTTGCGATACCAGGCCGCCGCCTGGGCGGCATCGACAATGCCGCCGCAGCTCACGCAGAGATAGGCATCACCGATCGCCAAAGCGAGCTTGCTGTCCTTGGCGATGCGCTCCTGCAGCCAGGCGGCGCCTTCTTTGGCGGCGAGGAACGGGCTCCCCTCGACGATGCGGTTCTGCAGCGCCGTCGCGAGATCCCAGGCCATCGGATTGGCGGCATGAAGGTCCACCGCTCTGTCATAAAGCGCCTTAGCCTGGGCGAATTTGCCTTTCTCGTCCAGCATTTCGGCGAGAGAGAAGGCGGCTTGCGGGCTGCCGGCATCGACCGCGACGCCATAGAGGCGCTCGGCTTCGGCGAGATCAGGTGTCTCCTGGTAGCGGCGGATATGCGCCAGCCGCAGCGCCGCGTCGGCAAGCCCGTCGGCCGCGGCCGAAGCGATGAGATCTATGCCGAGATCGCGCGCCGGCCGTTCGCCGCCGCGGCCTTCGAGCATCATCTGGCCGAAGATGAGACGCTGCTCGGGACGAGCGCTCTTCACCACCGCGAGCGCTTGCGGAAAATCGAGAGCGAGCCGCGTTATGCGCGATAGGTCGCCGATCTCGGATATCGAGATGGAGACATTCTGGAAGGCCGGCGTCTCGCCGCCTTCTTCGCCGCCGGCATCTTCGCGCTGCTCCTGTTCCGCATCATCGACGGCCAGCATCGCCCGCACATAATCGGCGGCCCGCGCGCCATCCGACCGCGACGCTTCGTAAGCGGCGAAGGCGCTGGCCGGATCGCGCAGATCGGATGGATCACGCAGCAGGAACCGCGTCGCCCTGGCGGGATCGGGCACGATGCCGATACCGAACTGATAGGCGCCGGCCAGCATGTTGCGCGCATCGCGATTCTCAAGCGCGAGCTTCTCGAGCAGGATCAGCGCCGGCTCCGGCATCGGATCGACGCCGATACCGTAAAGCGCGCGCTGGGCGGCGAGCAGATAGACATCGCCGGCATTTTCATATGCCGCCGGTGGCGAGACATCTCCGGCGAAGCTTGCGAAATCATCGCGCACGAGCGGCCAGAAGCGGGCGAAGATTTCCTCCTCGCCGATCGCCGTGCCGCCAATCGCAGGTGGGCCTTCGTAGCGATTCCAGCGTCCCAGCACCAAAGCAAGGATGCGGTTGCGCAAATGGGTCGGCTTCAGCAGAGCCGCCTGCTCGAATTGAGCTATCGTCGAAGCACCCGTCGCAATGCCATATTCCGTCGGCACGAATATATAGTCATAGAGCGCCTGCGCGGCAGCGCCTTTATCCGCATCACAGGCGCCTTCGGCGACCGGATGCACAGCCGCGGCGAGAACATCGCCCGGCATGGGAAATCCGGTATCGGAGACGGTGCTGTCGGGCGCCGTGCTCGCCGCCATGCGGTTCCAGGCGGCGCGTGTCGCCGGCCCGAAGGCGCCGTCGATCGGCCCGTCATGGCAGCCATGGAGGCGGCTCACCTGCTGGGCGAAACGCAGATAGGGACGCACCGGCGCGTTGGCGCGCTTCTGCATCTTGATCGTGTCTTCGAAAAAATCGTTCGCCAGCAAAGGGCACAGCTTCGCGCCATAGATCCGGCTGTCGGCCTTCAGGCGCGGCACGCCTTCAGCGGCCCCCTTGGCCATGCGGTCGAGCATCGCCGCCTTGTCGGCCTCATCGGCGGGAAGAAACGTATCGTTCTCGCCGAGATTGTTGACATTGGAGCCGAAGCCGGCGCGCCGCGCCAGCTCGATGAGGGAGTGGCCGGACCATTCGGAGAGCAGCACCAGACGTTCCGCCGCCTGAATATTCTCGATACCGGGGCAGTTCGTCGCCGCGAGCGCCTTGTCGAAATCCTTCCGCACATCGGCTTGCGCCGGACCGCCGCCCGCGAAGGCGGCGCAAATGAAAATCGCGAACACGCCGAGATGGCGGTAAGCCTGTGGGAGAAACATGATGTCGCCTGTCTGCTAACCTTGCGGCAGGGCGAATAGACCATAGGCCTTGCGAAGGCTCAAGCCGACAGACACTTATAATTAAGCGATGAGATCAGTTGCCGTCTTCGGGCAGTACCGGCAGAGGATGGATATCGATCCCCTCCTCGATGAGTTCCTTGGCGTCCTGGGCGGTGGTTTCGCCATAGATGCCGCGCTTGTCCGATTCCTCATAATGGATCTTGCGCGCTTCTTCGGCGAATCTGTTGCCGACATATTCGGCATTCTCCTCGACCGCCTTGCGCATCTCGCGCATCATCTGGAGAAGCTTCTCCTGGCGCGGATCGAAGGCGCTGGCGAGCACCGGCTGGGCGGCCGACGCCGAAGCTGCAGGCCTGGTGGGGCCTTCCTTCTTGCGGTTGCCCTTCACCGGAATGCCCGGCGCCATCAGCTGCTTTTCGATCTTGGCCGAGCCGCAATGGACGCAGGTGACGAGGCCACGCTTGGCCTGCGCGTCATAGGCGGCGCTGTCGGAGAACCAGCCATCGAATTCATGGCCTTTATCGCAAATGAGATCGTATCGGATCATGACGCTTAGGTAGCAACCTCTCCCTGGGCATTCAAGGTGACCTGCTGGTCATGCATCAACACCGGGATTCGCCGTCTTGCATCAAGGACTTGCGATCTGTCGATGGTGGTCATGACAAGCTCGGGCACCTCGCCGCCTTCTGCTATTGTTTCGCCCCAGGGAGAAACAGCAAGACTCATGCCATAGGTCTCACGACCGCATTCATGGAGGCCGCCTTGCGCCGGCGCCAGAATGAAGCTCCCGGTCTCGATGGCGCGTGCCTTCAGCAGAACGTCCCAATGCGCCTCGCCGGTGACCTTGGTGAAGGCCGACGGCACCGTCAGGATCTCCGCGCCTCTCTTCGCCAAATCTTTGTAAAGATGAGGAAATCTTACATCGTAGCAAATGGTGAGGCCGAGCGTCGCGAAGGGCAGCGGCACCACCGGCACATCATGGCCCGCCGCATAAGCGGCCGATTCGCGAAGTACCTGGCCGTTCGGCAGGTCGACATCGAAGAGATGCACCTTGTCATAACGGGCCACGACCGTGCCATCGGGGGCGAACAACAACGAGCGGTTGAGAAGCCTGGCTCCCGGGCCCTTGAGCGCGAAAGAGCCGGCCAGGAGCCAGATCCACTTATCGCGCGCCAGCTCGGCAAAGGCCGCGACCGAGGCGTCCTCGGCTTCGGGCCGCACGAGGCCGCGCAGCCGGTCGCGATCCGTTTCCAGGATATTCGTCATTTCAGGCGTGGCGACGAGGCTTGCGCCTTGCCGGGCCGCTTCCACGATCAGGGCGGAAGCCTCGGCGATATTGCGCGCCATGTCCCGCCCCGAGCGCAGTTGGATGAGGGCTGCTTTGAAACTCATGCCCCGGCGAGCAGCGGATCGAGCTTGCCCTGGCGGTCGAGCGCATGGAGTTCGTCGCTGCCGCCGACATGCGTCTCGCCGATGAAGATCTGCGGCACGGTGCGCCGGCCATTGGCCTTCGCCATCATGCGCTGCCGCTCATCCGCGTCATAGCTGACATCGATCTCGGAGAATTCGACATTCTTCCGGCGCAGCAGCGCCTTGGCCGAATGGCAGTAGGGGCAGAAGGGCGTCGTGTAGATGGTGACTTTCGACATGGCCGTCACGGAAAATGGGACAATGATCGTACCCTAAATATGGAACTGCTTGGGCTTGGGTACAAGCGCGAAGGTCAGGACATCCACGCGGCCAGCGCCCGCCTGTTTCAGCGCACGGGTACAGGCCGTGAGCGTCGCGCCGGTGGTGCGGACGTCATCGACGAGCAGGAAGGACTTGCCGACGATGTCAGGCCGGTAGCGCTCCGGCACGATAAAAGCGTTGCGGACATTGCGCTGCCGCTCCTCGAGATCGAGGCCGGTCTGCGCTTGCGTCCGCTTTTGCCGGTGGACGAGATGCGGCGCGAAGGGCTTGTCCGCCGCGCGGCAGATATGTTTGGCAAGAATGGCCGACTGATTGTAGCGCCGCCGCCAGAGCCGGAAGCGATGCAGCGGCACCGGAATGACCGCATCGGCGTCGGCGATGAGCTGCGCCCCGGCGCGGCGCATGAGCCTTGCCATCACGATCCCCGCCTCGTGGCGATCGCGGTATTTGAGGGCATGCGCCAGAGCCCGCGCCGTCTCGTCGAAAACCAGCGCCGCACGGGCGCGATCCCAGAGAGGCGGATCGGCGAGCGCCGCCGCACTCACCGCATCGGAGCCGGGGTCATAGGAAAAGGGTAAACCGAGCCTCTCGCACAAAGGCGCCTCGATAAACGAAAGCGCGCTCCAGCATCTGGTGCAGAGGCCGGACGCTACGCTCACCGCATCGTGGCAGGTCAGGCATTGCGGCGGAATGAGCCAGTCGAGGCTCCATCTGCCGAGGCGGGCGGCCCCGTCCGAAATCTGCGCGAGCGTCAATGCGGCCATGCCGGATTGTAACATGGAATCCGGGGGACGCTTCGACTACGTTCCGCGCCATGACGACCGACCTGCCCCAGCTTTTCGACAAGGCCCTCCGCCGCCGCCATCTGGCGCGCGTCGCGCCGACGCGCCCCGCCTTCTATGCCCAGGCGCTGGCGGCCGAGGTCGAAAGCCGGCTCGGCCTGATCCTGCGCGACTTCAAGTCGACGCTGATCTTCGGTCCCGCCGCCGGCGAGATCAGGGCCCTTCTCTCAGGCCTCAGCCGGCTCGGCCGCATCATCACCGCGGCACCGGCGCCTGGCCCCGGCATCGATTTCGTCTTCGACGACGAGGCGGTGCCGCTCGCGCCCCAAAGCCTCGACTGCATCATCAGCCTGTTCGGCCTCCACAGCGTCAACGACGTGCCGGGGAGCCTTGCCCAGTTCCGCGCGGCGCTTCGGCCCGACGGACTTTTCCTGGGTGGCCTGTTTGCCGGCCGCACGCTGGTCGAATTGCGCGAAGCCTGGCTCGCGGCGGAAGCCGAACTCACCGGCGGCGCCAGCCTGCGCGTGGCGCCCTTCGCCGATCTGCGTGACGTGGGCGCCCTGATGCAGCGTGCCGGCTTCGCGCTGCCCGCCGTCGATCTCGACCAGACGACGGTCAGGTACAAGGACGGTTTGTCGCTCATGCGCGAGATCAAGGCGCTGGGCCTGCAGCATTCTCTGAAGGCGCGCGCCCGCCGGCCGGTGACGGCGAGCCTCCTCGCCCGCGCCGCCGCTCTTTACGATGCGCGCTTCTCGGATCCCGACGGCCGCGTGCGTGCCACCGTCGAGACCGCCTGGGCGATCGGCTGGGCGCCGCATGCATCGCAGCAGCAACCCTTGCGCCCGGGCAGCGCCAAAGCGCGCCTGGCCGATGCGCTCAAGACACAGGAAGTGAAGCTAGAAGACAAACTGGATTGAATATCAATCGGTGACGGTCAGGCTCACTTGCCCGAGCCTGGCGATTTCGATCACCACCACATCACCCGCATTCAGCCATTTGGTCTCGACAAGGCTGCCGAGGAACACGAATTCGCCGCGCCGCAACCCTTCGGCGCTCCGCTGGTTTGCCAGCCAGGCCAGCGCCGCGAGGGGATGTCCCATCACCATGGCGCCGGTGCCGCGCCCGACCTCGTTGCCATTGATGCGCATATGACCCGCGAGCGCTGCCAGATCGAAGGCGCGCCATTGCGTCACCGGCACCCCGAGCGCGCACCCCGCATTGAAGAAATTATCCGCGATCAGCGTGGGGGCGCCGAGCGTGCGATAGTCGGCATAACGATCATCGACGATCTCGATACCCGCCATGACGGCGCCGACATGAGGCAGAAGTGTTTGCGGCGTGTAGTCGTCCCGACCCGGCTCGATGTCCGTCCCGATCTCGACGACGATTTCGCATTCGACGCCGAGCTTGCGATAGTGCGGGCGGGCAATTTCGGCATGCGCTCCAAATACCGTCTGCGCGAAGACGCGGCCGGCGCAGGGATTTCCGATGCCGAGAAATTTCTGCATGACCGGCGTCGTGCAGCCGATCTTGTGCCCGACAAGGGCGCCCAGCTTCTGCGCGATGAGATCGTTCGTCTCGGCTTGTAGCGCGTAAGCGGCCGCTTCGTCTCCAGGGCGCAGAGCGATATCGAGATCGATCGGTGAAAGCGAAAGCCGCTGGCGAGCGAGGACTTCGGCCGCGGTCCCGCTCATCGGCATTATAAGAGATCGATGAGATGCGGGATCAGCGGCAGGTCGGCGGGCGGCATCGGATGCTCGCGCAACCGGTTGGGCTTCACCCATTTGAGCTCCTGGCCCTCGAGCGCGGTCACCATGCCCTTCCAGCGCCGGCACACATAAAGCGGCATCAGCAGATGGAATTTTTCATAAGCGTGGCTGGCGAAAGTGAGGGGCGCCAGACAGGCTTCGGTGACATCGATGTCAAGCTCTTCCTTGAGCTCACGGATAAGCGCCAGCTCCGGACGCTCGCCCGCTTCGACCTTGCCGCCCGGAAATTCCCACATGCCGGCCATCGCCTTGCCTTCCGGCCGTTTGGCGATGAGCACGCGGCCATCGGCGTCGACCAATGCGACGGCCGCGACGAGAACTAGCGCGTGATCAGGAAAAGTGGGCACCGGTTTTCCGTCCGATCACGCGCTAAATTAAGGATAACGATCACGTTTATCAATTCAGGTCGAATCGACCTGAATTGATCGTGATCTGGGGGCAGGCCGCTCATCAGCTGCGATAGGAGCCGTTGATGTCGATATAGCGGTGGGTGAGATCGCAGGTCCACACCGTGGCCCGGCCCTTGCCCACGCCGACATCCGCCTTGATGACGATCGAACGGCCTTTCATATGCGGCATGATATCCGCCTCGCGATAGTCGGGCGCCTTCATGCCGTTCTTCGCGAGCTGCACGCCGCCGATCCAGATCTTGAGCTTGTCGCGGATCGCCTTCTCGCCCGATTTGCCGATCGCCATGACGATGCGGCCCCAATTGGCGTCCTCGCCGGCGATCGCCGTCTTGACCAGCGGCGAATTGGCGATCGCCATGCCGATGGTGCGCGCCGCTTTGTCGTTTTCGGCCCCGGCGACGGTGATCTCGATCAGTTTCTCCGCACCCTCGCCGTCCTTCACCACTTGCAGCGCCAGGTCCTGGCACAGATCATCGAGCGCCTTGGCGAAAGCCTTCAGCCGCGGATCGGCGTCGGATTTGAGACCTTTCAGCGCCGGGCCGGCCGTGCCGGTGGCGAAAGCGAGCAGCGTGTCGGAGGTCGAGGTATCGCCGTCGACGGTGATACAGTTGAAGCTCTTGGCAGAGCTGCGGCTCAGGAGCTTCTGCAGGATCTTGGGCGGGAGCGCCGCGTCGGTGAAGACGAAGGAAAGCATCGTCGCCATGTCGGGCGCGATCATGCCCGAGCCCTTGGCGATGCCGTTGAGCGTGACGGTGACGTCGCCCAGGCGCGCCTTGCGGGTGGCCGCTTTGGGGAACGTGTCGGTCGTCATGATGGCGCGCGCGGCGTCCGCCCAGGCATCGGCGCGCAAGGCGCCAAAGAGCTGCGGCAGGGCCTTGACGATGGGCGCCGGGTTGAGCGGCTCGCCGATGACTCCGGTCGAGGCCTGAAAAATCTCGGCCGGCTTGCATTTGGCCTGAGCGCCGAGCGCCTTGGCGACCGCGGTCACGGTCTTGACTCCGGCGCTGCCGGTGAAGGCATTGGCGTTGCCGGAATTGACGATGAGGGCGCGCGCCGCGCCGCCTTTCAACTTCTCGGCGCACCAGTCGACCGGCGCCGAGCGCGATTTGGAGGTGGTCAGAACCCCGGCGACGGACGTGCCGGGCGCCACAAGCGCCAGAAGCACATCGGGACGGTTCTTATAACGTATGCCCGTCTCGGCGACCGCGAAGGTGACGCCGTCCAGGGGAGGAACCACTGGAAATTGCTCCGGCGCCAATGGCGACCGGACGTTGCTGGCCATTCTTCCCCTCCCCGAAAGTCATCGCGCGAAGCCGTCGCGTGTGGTTACTGCGGCGCCTGCATATCCGATTTGCCGCCGCCTGTCGCGGGTTCATCACCGGTAAGGCCCGGCGCGTCGGTTGCGTCCGGCTGATCGCCGCCGGCGGGCGCAGCGCCGCCCTGCTTCTGCTGCAGCGCCTTCTGGCGCAGCTTGCGGGCTTCCTCGGCGAACTTCGCCAGATCGGGATCCTTCAGCTCGACCTTCGACTCCATGCGCAGCTTGATGATCTTCTCCTGCGTCTTCTTGCGCAGCAGGATGTTGCGGATCGCCGTCTTCACCTGGTCATAGGGCTGGGCGCCGCCCATCTTGCGGTCTTCGAGCTTGATGATGTGCCAGCCGAAATCGGTCTTGACCGGCTGCGACACCTCGCCCGGCTTCAATGCGAAGGCGGCCTTGGAGAATTCCGGCACCATTTCGGGCGCGGTGAAATAGCCGAGATCGCCGCCATATTCCTTCGAGCCGTCGGTGCTGTACTGCTTGGCGAGATCCTCGAACTTCTCGCCCTTCTGGAGGCGGGCACGGATCTGCTTGGCTTCCTGCTCGGTGGCGACGAGGATATGCCGGGCCCGGACGCGCTCGGTCTGGGCGACCTTGGCCGACTCGGTTTCATAGGCCTTCTTCATCTCGTCTTCGGTGACGGTCGGAACGATCGTCTGGGCGAAATAGGCATCGCGCAATGCCTTGGCCTGATAGAGCGCGAGACGACGCTTATATTCGTCCGAATCGGCAATGCCTTCCTTGACCGCCGCCTGGGCCAGGAGATGACGCTCGACCAGATATTCGACGATATAGGGATAACGCAGCTTCGGTGGAATATCGGGCAGCTGGCCGAGAATGTCCTCCGCCGCCATTTCCACCTCGGAGACCTTGATTTCATGGCCGTTTACGATGGCGACCGTCTTGTCTTCCTTCACCTGCGCATGGGCCGGTGTCAAAAGCAGGAAGGACACCGCCGACAAGGCGGCGAATTTGGTGAATTTCTGAATCATCAGCATCGGATTCCCATTCAGGGGTCTTGGCACCGGGCGGCGTCCTTGCCGCGATGGTAGCTCATTGGCGGTCAAATCCGGCAAGAATAAGCCGCCTCCAGGCCTGATTTTCCCTAATTCGTTGTAACGCGGCGCGGACAATGGTCGCATTAAACGTCAACTTCAAGGGGGGATTTGGAACATTTACGCCCTGTGACCTTGATGCAACGCATTGAAGTCCTTGGGGAGACCGACTACCTGAAATGGGCTTGACCGAGCCAGGCCGCCGGCTTCGTTAAATTCATTTCAGGCTTCGGGGCAATTGCCCGGAGGCGCCAATTTCATTAAAAGGCGGCCCGAGACTTGCGTCGGCGACAGCGCCCCGCTCCGAAGGAAAGACATAATATGCTAGGACTGCGTTCGATCGCGTCGCGGATTTTCGGCACCTCAAATGACCGCAAGGTCGGGAAATATGCCGCCCGCGTCGCCGAGATTAACGCTCTGGAGGCGAGCCTCACCGGCCTGTCCGACGAGGCGCTCAAAGCCCGCACCGTCGAATTCCGCGAGCAGCTGGCCAATGGCCGTCCGCTCGACGAGCTTCTGGCGCCGGCCTTCGCCACCGTCCGCGAGGCGGCCAAGCGCACCCTCGGCCAACGCCATTTCGACGTCCAGCTCATCGGCGGCATGGTGCTCCATGAAGGCTGCATCGCCGAGATGAAGACCGGCGAAGGCAAGACCCTGGTCGCCACCCTCCCCGTCTATCTCAATGCGCTCACCCAGAAGGGCGTGCATGTGGTGACGGTCAACGATTATCTCGCCCAGCGCGACGCACAGTGGATGGGCCAGGTCTACAACTTCCTGGGACTGAGCACCGGCGTCATCGTGCACGGCCTCTCCGACGCCGAGCGCCGCCAGCAATATGCCGCCGACGTGACCTATGCCACCAACAACGAGCTCGGCTTCGACTATCTGCGCGACAACATGAAATTCCATCTCGAGGAGATGGTGCAGCGCGGCCATAATTTCGCGATCGTCGACGAAGTCGACTCGATCCTGGTCGACGAGGCGAGAACACCGCTCATCATTTCCGGTCCGATCGACGACAAGTCCGACCTCTATATTGCCATTGACGCCTTCCTGCCGCAGCTCGTCGAGGGCGACTTCGAGCTCGACGAAAAGCAGCGCACCGTGACACTGACCGAACAGGGCAACGTGCATATGGAGCAGTTGCTCGGCGCGGCCGGCCTGCTCAAGGGCGAGAATTTCTACGACGCCGAAAATGTCACCGTCGTGCATCACGTGCAGCAGGCGCTGCGCGCCCACAAGATCTTCCAGCGCGACAAGGACTACATCGTCAAGGACAATCAGGTCATCATCATCGACGAGTTCACCGGCCGCATGATGCCGGGACGGCGTTATTCCGATGGCCAGCACCAGGCGCTCGAGGCCAAGGAGCATGTCGCCATCCAGCCGGAGAATCAGACGCTCGCCTCGATCACCTTCCAGAACTATTTCCGCCTCTATGAAAAACTCGCCGGCATGACCGGCACCGCCAATACCGAGGCGGAAGAGTTCATGGACATCTACAAGCTCGACGTCATCGAAATCCCGACCAACATGCCGGTCGGCCGCAAGGACGAGGACGACGAGGTCTACCGCACCGCCAAGGAAAAATACAAAGCGATCATCCAGATCATCAAGGAAGCGCGCGAGCGCAAGCAGCCGGTGCTGGTCGGCACGACCTCGATCGAGAAGTCGGAGATTCTCTCCGGCATGCTGAAGAGCATGAACGTCCAGCACAATGTGCTGAATGCCCGCTATCACGAGCAGGAAGCCCAGATCATCGGCCAGGCCGGCTATCCGGGCGCCGTCACCATCGCCACCAACATGGCCGGCCGCGGCACCGACATCAAGCTCGGCGGCAATGCCGAGATGCGCATCGCCGCCGAGCTCGGCAATATTCCGCCCGGCCCCGAGCGCCAGAAGCGCGAGGACGAGATCCGCGCCGAGATCGAGCGCAACAAGGAAGAAGTGCTGAAGGCCGGCGGCCTCTTCGTCATCGGCACCGAGCGCCATGAAAGCCGGCGCATCGACAACCAGCTGCGCGGCCGTTCCGGCCGCCAGGGTGACCCCGGCCGCTCGCTGTTCTATCTCTCCCTCGACGACGACCTGATGCGCATCTTCGGCTCCGAGCGCATGGACTCGATGCTGCAGAAGCTCGGCCTCAAGGAGGACGAGGCCATCGTCCATCCGTGGATCAACAAGGCCCTTGAAAAGGCGCAGCAGAAGGTCGAGGCGCGCAACTTCGACATCCGCAAGAACCTGCTGAAGTTCGACAATGTGATGAACGACCAGCGCAAGGTCATCTTCGAGATGCGTATCGGCGTCATGCGCGGCGAAGAGGTGCCGGAGACGATCGACGATATGCGCCATCAGGTGATCGACGATCAGGTCGCCCGCCATATCCCCGAGAACGCCTATGCCGAGCAATGGGACGCGGCGGGCCTGCGCGAGAAGCTGCGCGAGACCATCGCCCTCGACCTGCCGGTCGATGAATGGGCGAAGGAGGAAGGCATCGCCGATGAGGAGATCCGCGAGCGCGTGACCCGGGCGGCGGATGAGTTCTATGCGCGCAAGCGCGAGACCTACACGCCCGAGGTGATGACCCAGGTCGAGAAGGCGGTGATCCTGCAGACGCTCGACCATCTCTGGCGCGAGCATATCGTCACCGTCGAGCATCTGCGCCAGGTCATCCATCTGCGCGGCTATGGCCAGCGCGATCCGCTCAACGAATACAAGACCGAAGGCTTCACGCTGTTCGAGGCGATGATCGCCCATCTGCGCGAGCTGACCACCGGCCAGATCATGCGCGTCGAGCTGCAGAGCCGTCCCGGCGACGATGACGACGATCTGCTTCCCGACGAGGACGATCTGCCGCCGATGCAGGCGCATCATATCGATGCGACGACCGGCCAGGACGATGTCGGCGAAGGCATCGTCTTCGGGCAGGAGCCTCAGCGCAAGGCCGGCAAGCAGCCGGTCGATCCGCAGGATCCGGCGACCTGGGGCAAGGTCGGCCGCAACGACGCCTGCCCCTGCGGCTCAGGCAAGAAATACAAGCACTGCCACGGCGCCTATGCGTAAGGGTTGATCACCCTCGCGTCCGGGCGCGGTCGTGTATCCAGTGAGCGTTCATGATGAACATGCTTCGGGAAGTGCACATCCGTCCGGCGCGGCGGGAGGATATCCGGACAATCGTGCGCCTGCTCGCCGACGATGAGCTCGGGCGAGACCGCGAAGATCTTTCCGAACCGCTTTCGCAGGCCTATTTCAAGGCATTCGATGAGATCGTCGCGGACAAACGAAACCTCGTGATCGTCGCCGAAGCGGCCGATGGCGGGCTCCTCGGCTGTCTGCAGATGACCTTCATCCCTGGCCTCAGCCATCAGGGCGCCGAGCGTGCTCTCATTGAAGATGTGCGTGTCGATAAGCACCATCGCGGCCGCAAGATCGGGCACCATATGCTCGATTGGGCGATCGGCGAGGCGCGCCGACGGCACAGTTGTCTGATCGAGCTATTTGTCCACGAAACCCGGTTCGCCGCGCGGCGCTTCTATGAGAACCATGGTTTCAAGGACAGTCACCGCGGCATGCGGCTTCAACTGGCCTGAGAACTTAAGGCCCAGCGGTTTCAATGCGTGACGGAGTGCGACAGGGTGTTGATAATGACCACCCCCGTGATGATGAAGCCGATGCCGATCAGCGCCGGCAGATCGAGCGACTGGCGCAGCACGACGAAGCCCACGGCCGACACCAGCACGATGCCGAGCCCGCTCCAGATCGCATATGCGATGCCGACCGGCATGACGCGCAGCGCGAAGGACAGCAGATAGAAGGCCAATGCATAGGCAGCGATCGTGCCCAGCGTCGGCCACAGGCGGGTGAATTGCTGCGAGGCGGCAAGCAGCGACGTGCCCACCACTTCGGCGGCGATGGCGACGAGCAGCAGGCCATAGGCGGTGACCAGCGGATTCATGACGGCACACTTCTTGTTACGGTGATGAGGCGGTTGCGCAGCTCGGCCCGGTTGGCCGGCCGCACCTCCATGAAATCGGCGAGCCACACGCCATCGGCGGCATAACGGATGACCTCGAGCTCGGGCGCGCTGTCGGTTGCGCGATGCCGGTCGAGACGCGCCGCGAGCCACTTGGCCCACAGCTCCCTGAGGCGCGGATCGGTGAGCATGGCAATGCCGAGCACGGCGCAGGAACTGTCCACGCCGACATCGCCCTGGCGGAACATGGCCTCGACATAGGCGCGGGAGAAGCAGCCAGGCCTCTCACCGTCCGCCGCGATCAGCTCGTCGATATCGCGGTCGAGCGCGGCGAGGAAATCGGTGAACATCGCCTCGATCAGCACCTGCTTCGAGGGGAAATGATGGAGCAGCCCGCCCTTGGTCACACCCGCGGCGGCCGCCACCCCTTGCAGGCTGACACCGGCCAGCCCCTCCCGAACCGACAGCCGCGCCGCCTGGTCGAGCAGCTGGCGGCGAACCTGGGCCGGATCCTTCTTGCGATGATGAGCGAGAGCCACGGCATAAACATACCATCTGGACGGTTTCTTTGTCCAGAATTATGGGAACGCGACTTCCGCCCTCCAGCGCTACTCAAGCTTCGTAGGTGATGCGCCCGTCGCAGATGGTGACCGCCGGCGTCATCTGGTCGATCGTCTCCAGCGCCACCTTCTCGATATCGTCCGACAGCACCACGATATCGGCGAGGAGGCCGGGCGCGATGCGGCCTTTGCGGTCTTCCATGAACTCCGTATAGGCTCCGTCGCGCGTATAGCCCGCCAGCGCATCGCCGAGCGACTGCTTCTGCTCCGGCAGTCCCGTCTTCCAGGGCTTGCGCGTCACCGCCGCATGGATGCCGCGCATCACATTGATATCGGAGACCGGCCAGTCGCTGGCGAAAGCAAGCCGCGCCCCTGCTTCGCGCAAAGTCTGCCAGGCATAGGCCAGCGGAAAGCGCGCTTCGCCGATGAGGCCCAGCGTCGGCTCGAGCGGCAGGCCCATCGTGCCGGGCGGATGCGGCGGCTGCATCGAGGCGACGACGCCGAGCTCGGCGAAGCGCGGAATATCGGAGGCGAGCACCACTTCGATATGCTCGATGCGATGCCGGCTGTCGCGTTTGCCATTGGCCTTGGCCGCCGCCGCATAGCCGTTGAGCACACTGTTGACGGCGCCGTCGCCGATCGCATGGACGGCGATCTGCAGGCCGCGCCGGTCGACATCGATGGCGATCTCGTTGAACTGCTCCGTCGTGAACAAGGGATCGCCGTTCTTGCGCGGAGGCCCTCCATAGGCGCCGGCCATCACGGCGGTGCCGGAATCGATGACGCCGTCCATGAACATCTTGACGAAGCCCGAGCGCAGACGCTCCGAGCGGTAGCGCCGATGCATCTCGCTCGCTTTCTCGAGATCGGCAAGCTTCATGAAATTCTTCATATGGAAAGGCACGCGCCCCCTGACCGGCAGGCCTTCGGCGCGATCGATCTCGGCAAGGAGATCGAGCTGATAGAAATTGCCGTCCATATTGTGGAAGCTGGTGATGCCGTGTTTGGCGCAATGGGCGAGCCCGCGCCGCATCGTCGCGAGATCATGGGCGCGCTCGGCCGGGCTCGGCGTGACAGCGGGCTCGCCGCCGGTTTCGAGACCGAGCCTTTCGCGGCATTCACCACCCAGCGCGCGCACCGGGTCGATGGCGGCCCCTTCCCGCAGCTCGCCGGTGGCAAGCCCATCCGATCCCATCACGATCTCATTGCCGACCGGAACCGCGCGGCCGCGCAGGACGCCGGCGCGCTCGAGCGCCACCGTATTGGCCCAGGCGGTATGATGGTCGGGCGAGAACATCATGAACGGCCGGTCGGGTACGATGCGGTCGAGATGATGCCGGGTCACCGGCTCGTCCTTCGACAGGATTGTGTAGTCGGCGCCTTGCGCGATCAGGAGCGGTATTTCGGGTTTGCTGCGCGCATAGTCCCGCGCCAGCTCGGAAAGCCTGGCGAAGCCCGAAACGCCCGTCAGATGCAGCATCTCGAGCTCGGCGGCGCCCGAGAAGATATGCAGATGGGCTTCGATGAAGCCCGGCAGCACACTCGCCCCTTGCGCGTCGATGATACGGGTGCCTTTGTGCCGGAAGGCCTGGGCGTCAGCCGCGGCGCCTGCGAACAGGATCTCGTTGCCGGCGATCGCCACGCAGTCGCAGCGGGGATTCTTGTCGTCGAGGGTGAGCACGCGCGCATTGACGATGAGAATATCGGCCTGCTTCATGCCCGCCCTCGCTCAAAACGTTTTTCTCGTTAGAGCGATTTCCTCTTCGCCGAAGTCGGACAACTTCGGCGGGAAGCGCTCTGTCAGGCGGCGTTCACATAAGCGACGGCTGCCATCATGCCCGCATTCATATGATAGAGATGGTGGCAATGGAAAGCCCAGTTGCCCGGGTTATCCGCATCGAAAGCAATCGTCACCATCGCGTTGGGCGGCACCAGGAGGGTGTCGCGCATGGCGCCCTGAACCTTCTGTCCGTTGATGTCGACGACCTGGAAGTGATGGCCGTGCAGATGCATCGGATGCGACATGGTGGTCATGTTGTGCATCATGATGCCGATACGCTCGCCATGCCTCACGGTGAACAGCGTGTCATGCATCGAGGCCTTGCCGTTCAGCCCCCAGACATAGTCCTTATCGCCGCCGGTCAGCATGACCATCTCGGCGCGGGTGATGGGCTCGGGCGCCAGGCCCTTCAGCGCCCTCAGCCTCAGCTCCATGGCGAGGTCGACCGCCGGCGCCATGTCGCCTTCCGCGCCGATCTTGGCGATCGTGCCGTCGCCCGCGACGAGGACGATGCCGGTGCGCTGCTTGAGACCTTCGGGCCGGAACAGGATGGGCCAGGCGCCGCTTTCGCCGGGCAGCGTCACGCGGATGTCGGCGCGTTGCGCGATGCCGAGCGGGAACACCTTCTCCTTCACCGGTTCGATCTCGTTGCCGTCGACGGCGATGAACTCGCCTTCGAGCCCGCCCAGATCCACCCACATATTCGTGGCGGCGGCACCATTGATGATACGCAGCCGCACGCGGCCGCCCTTCTCGACCTTCACCACTTCCGGATCGTCGAGCGTGCGCTCATTGGCGAGGAAGGCGTCGAAGGTGATGTCATTAAGCATGGCGCCCGCATCGGGTGCCGGCATCGCCATCTTGCTGTGATCCATCCCGCTCATATTGCCCATGCCGCTCATGCCGCCACCGCTATGGGCGGCGTGATCGCCGCCACCGGCTTTCAGCTCGGCGAGGATCTCGGCGGGCTCGCGGAAGGTGAAATCATGCAGCAGCACCACATGCTCCTGCTCGTCGGCCGCGACATCGGCGCGGCTGCGCACGATCATCGGCGCGGCGAGCAGCTTCTGTTCCTGGAGCCCGACATGGGAATGCATCCAATGCGTGCCTGCGCGTGGCTTGAAATCATAAGAATAGCTTTCGCCCGGCTTGAGTTCGGGCTGCGACAGCATCGGCACGCCGTCCTGCTCGGTGGGTGGCGTCTGGCCATGCCAGTGGACGAGCGTCGGCTCGCTGAGGCGGTTGGTGAGCGACAGCCGGAGCGACTGGCCGGCATCGAAATTAAAGCCCTGTTTACCCTGCGCCGTATCAAGCCTGTAAACCTTCGCGGCCTTGCCCCTGACCTCGATCACGCGCGTATCCACCGTGAGTTGGGTCTCGTCCTTGGCCGCGAAGGCGGCCCGGCCGAGGAACGGGACGGCCGCCGTCGAGCCGAGAGCGGCGATGAAATGACGTCGTGAAATCAAGGGCATAATTATATCCTGTTATCCGATCGGCAGTTGCGGAGCATGCTGCACCTCTATTTGGGGCTTACCATATGGGAAGGTCCAGAGCGCTCGCATCAAATTCGCCTGAACGAAGCTTATCCAAGGTCAAGTGCGTGGAATTTGACCGCTTCCGTTAACCCCGGTTGAAGGGGGCTCATCTAGGCTCCGTTCACCTGAAATCCATGGAGCCAGGGCTCAGAATGCGGTCGCCTATGAAACTGCTGGTGCGCTTCCTCAAGGAAGATAGCGGCGCCACGGCCATAGAATACGGCCTCATTGCGGTTGCCATCTTCTTTGCGATTCTGGCCTCGGTGCAGCTCCTCGGCGACCAGTTGTCCAATCTCTACTCCCTTGTGACGACGGGTGTCGGGACGGTCCAGCCGTAACGAGATTTCGACATCCATTATGGGTTGGCTGGCCGGTAGCTTTGAACAGCGAGCCGGGCGCTGCGAAAGGTTTCATACCATTCCCTTGGCACCGCGCGCGGCTCGAGAAGACGCCCACTCAGTGACCGCTCGATAGCGCCGCCCGCGCCGGTCGCGGCGAGCTGCCCGCAGCCAAGCGCGGTAAGCTCGGGCTCATCGGAAATACGCAGCGGGCGTGAGAGGACATCGGCAAGAAACTGGCAGAACCACGGATTGCGGCTCATGCCGCCGTCGATTCCGATGGGAGCGGAGCCAGGCGCGGCATTCGCCATGGCGTCCATGACTTCAAGCATACGGAACGCGACGCCTTCCAGCACCGCCTGCGCCAGATCGATGGGCTTCGTGTCCAGCGCGAGGCCCATCCACGCGCCTTTCGCGGAGCGATCCCAGTGGGGACAGGCAAGCCCGGCGAGCGACGGCACGAAGGCCAGGCCGCGCGTAATGGCCGGCGCGGCATCGAAATGATTGATGTCGTCGAATCGGGTGAAGAGTCCGAGCTGACGGGCCCAGTTCACCGCCGATGAGGCGGCATAGACCCCGCCGTCGAGCGCATAGACGGGCCGCTTGCCGGATTCCGCCCAGGCGATGGTGGGCAGGACGCCCGGAACGGACATCAGCGCGCCTGTCAGACAGAGCGCAAAGGCGCCCGTGCCGAAGGTGATCTTGGAATCGCCCGGCTTGCGCGCCCCGTGGCCATAGAGCGCCGCCTGCTGGTCGACCATCGAGGCCGTCAATTCTCGTCCGCCCGGCAACACACCGAGATCGCCCGTCGTGGGGCGGATCTCCGGAAGCGCCTCCGGAGGTACCCCGAAAAGCCGGCAGAGATCCGCGTCCCAGTGGCCTGTGGTCAGGTTAAGCAGGCTCGTGCGGGAAGCAGTGCTCGGATCGGTGGCAAAGACGCCCGTCAACCTGTCGCGGAAAAAGGCGTCCGTCGTTCCAAGCCTCAGGCGCTTCGCCGCCAGCAGTCCGCGCGCCTCGGGAACATTGGCCAATATCCATCCGAGCTTCGATCCCGAAAAATAGGGATCGAGCGGAAGGCCGGCTCGCGACAGGGTCAGCGCCTCCTTCCCTTCGCTCTTGAGTCGCTCACAAATGTCGGTCGTCCGCGCGTCCTGCCAGACAATGACCGGTGTGATGGCCTTGCCGGTCGCGGCATCCCAAGCGAGACAGCTCTCGCCCTGATTTGCCAGTCCGACACAATCGACTTCCGGCGCCGCGGCGAGGCAGGCCTGAAGATTTTTCACGAGCTCTTCGGCATCGTGTTCGACATGATTGGCAGCCGGATAGAACTGGCGGTGCTCGATCGCATGGATCTGGCGGATGCCTTCATCATCCACCAGGAGGGCGCGTGTCGACGTCGTACCCTGGTCGATGGCGAGGGCTCTCATTCTTCCTCCAGCACGATTTCCACGGCGCCGGCGCGGGGCGGCAGGGGCACCGTTATGCGCCTTTCCGGGCGCGTGTCGATCCTTCGCGAAGCATATTCGCTGCCGCCGACTTTCACGGTCAGTCGTCCCGCGACCGACCGCGTCACCCGCAATTGCAGGCGATCAAAGGCAACGGCATCCGGCCCGGTCACTCTCTGGGGAACGACCCAATCCAAAGCCTCGCCGATCAATTTCACTTCATATGTGTCGCCTTGCGGCAGACGCCCGGCAAGAGCGGCGCGCATCGCCTGGCCGACGGCAACACCTTCTGCCCAGCTCCAGCCGGCCGTTTCGACGGGGCGCAGAAGATTGCCGGCTGCGAAATAGGATGGATCGCTGCACCGGCCGAAGCTGTCGATGACCGGACCGCCGGTCGCCGGATCGCGAATGAGATCGCTTCCATCCAGCAATGTCGCTTCCGGGCGAAAGCGGCCGGAGACGATGACGCCGTCGGCCTCAATCGTGCTTTCGCCTTTCGGCCCCTTGATGACGACACGCTCGACCCGTTCACGACCTTCTATGGACGTGATGACGGTCGACAGATGCAACGGGATGCCCTTCAGATGAGGATAGACCGCAGCAGGCCAGCGCGCGGTCACGCGGGGATCGGGCTCTATCATCGCAACGGGTCGAATGCCGGCATGCGCGCAGGTCATGATCGCCGAGAACGATACCAGCTCCGTCCCCAGAATCACCGGCCGGCGGAAAGGCCGTCTGCCTTCGAGATAAACCAGACCCTGCAAAGCGCCTGTCGACATGACGCCGCCCGGTTTCTCACCGCCGATCAGCCTTTGGGCACGTGAGCTTTCGCGCACGCCGGTGGCGAGCAGCACGAGCTTCGCGTCGATTTCCGTTATTCCCGCATTGGACGTCACGGCGACGCGCGGACCCGGCAGGAGACTGACGACATTCACGCCGGTGGCGACGTGGACTCCCGCGGCCTGCGCGCGTCTGACCAATGTCTGCGCATAGGCCGGCCCCTTCAGGAGCCGCCGAAACTCGCGCAATCCGAATGGGTAATGTCCGCAATGCCTGGGAATGCCGCCCGCGGATGTTTCACGATCGAGAACAAGCACACGCGCCGAAGGGGCGAGCACTGTCGCGGCCGCGAGGCCCGCGGGGCCTGCACCGATGACGAGGATGTCGGTCTCCCGCGGCAGGCTCATTCAGCCCTCTCCGCCATCGGGCGAACGAACCGGCCGTCCGTCAATCGAGACAGCTCCGCGGTGCAGAAGAAACCCTGACAACGCCCCATGGTGACGCGCGTGCGCCGCTTGAGTCCGGCGAGCGAACGGACCGGCAAGGGTCCCTCGAACGCGGCCAGAATTTCTCGCCTTGTCGCCATCTCGCAGTGGCATACCACACCGCCGTGACCTTCAGTCTGCCAGTCGCGCGGACAAGTTTCACTGATATTCGCGACCTTCGGCCAGGCCGGAGCGCTTCTGGGCGTCAGCGCCAGCCGAGCGAGATGCTCGACATGGAGCGCGATCCCGAGCGCGGACGATAGTCCGGTCGAACGGATGCCGCCGACGGTGATGTAGTTCAGCCCGTCATGCGCCTTGATACAATAATCCTTGAACTCGGTTGCCGGGCGCAGGCCCGCATAGATCGCCGTGACGGTGTGATCCTTCAGCCTGGGCAAAATCTCGGCGCCGCGCCGCTTCAGCGCTTCGAGCGTCTCGGGCATCAGCACGGCATGCTCGCGGTCATCCTGATCTTCAGCGGTCGGGCCGACGAGGAGATTGCCGAAGGCGGTGCGGCAGACGACGACGCCCTTCGTCACCTTGTTGGGAACCGGCAGGAGAATATGCGCTGCGAGCCGGGAAGCAGGCTTGTCATAGACAATGAACTGACCTTTGCGCGGCCTGATGTGGAAATCGCTGCGCCCGATGAGTCTTTCGTCCAGCCGGTCGCCCCACAGGCCTGCGGCATTGACAACCATGCCGGTACGCACCGTTCCTCGCGTCGTCTCGAGACTCCAATCGCCGTCACGCCGCCCGCTGATGACTTCCGCGCCGCGCAGCACCTCCGCACCGTTCTCGATCGCCTGCAGCAGATAGGCGAAGGGCGCGGACCACGGATCGATCAGATATTCGCGTGGCACCCGGAAAGCGGCGCGCGCACCAGGCCCGAGTCCAGGTTCATGCGCGCGCATTGCCGCCTCGCTGAGGGCTTCGATGTCGGAAACGCCGTTCTGCCGCGCCTGCTCCATGAGGGTCGGCAACAGCGCTTCTTCCTCCTCCGTCCACGCAATGACAAGCGCGCCCGCGCGGAGAAGCGGAAGACCAAGACGGCTATGGATCGCCAGATACTCTTCATACCCGGAGGCGATGCAGCTCTGCTCCAGTGAACCGACCGGCGCGTCGAAGCCGGTATGGAGGATCGCCGAATTACCTTTCGAGGCGCCATCCAGGATATCGACGGCCTTCTCGATGACCGCGACGCGCGCACCGCTCAAGGCAAACCGGCGTGCAATCGCGCATCCCACCACGCCGGCACCGACGACCGTAACGTCGAATCGGCCCGACAGGGCGGACAGCTGGTCCGGCATCGGTCTCTCCACTTGCCAATCTTACCCGATTTCTGATCATTATTGCCCGGATAGTCAATTCTCTTTCAACATAGTGCCCATTTCTTGGAAAAACTCACCAATCCGCTGTTGACATGGGCAATTCCAGCAAAGTAACTCGAAGCATGCCGGCCACCCGGGGCCGGTTGAAGGGGACATCGCGTGAAGCCGAAGGCGCGTCAGGCTCGCATTGTCGAATTGATTGAGCGCGATGGCGAGGTGGCCGTCGAGACGCTCGCCGAGAGTTTTCGTGTCTCGCCGGAAACGGTACGTCGCGATCTCGCATTTCTCGCCGAGAGCGGCGCGGTGCAGAAGATCCATGGCGGCGCACGGCGCATGCGACTGCACGCCGAAGGCACTTTCGACGAGCGGATGGGCGAGGCGTCGGGTGAGAAAACCACGATCGCGCGCAAGCTCGCTAACCTTATCGCTGGTGGCGATACCTTCTTCATAGATACAGGCTCGACGACGCTGAGCTGCGCGCATGCGCTGAGCGACATCACGGATCTGACCGTCGTGACGAATTCGGTGCGCATCGCGCATGTCATGGCGCGCGGCGCCGGCAAGGCGCGGGTGCATCTGATCGGCGGCATTTACGCCGTGGACAACGGCGAGTCGGTGGGCGCCGACGCCATCGAGCAGATATCCCGCTTTCATGTCGATTACGCGATCGTCGGCGTCGCCGCACTGGACACGACCGCCGGACCCTCCGCCTCCAATTTCGACGAGGCATCGATCGCGCGCGCAATGTGCGCCAACGCTCGCAAGATCATCGTCGTGGCGCATGCCGACAAATTTTCCCGCCGCGCCGCGCACCTGATCTGCCGCCTCGACGAGGTCGACATTCTCGTCTGCGATCAAAGCCCTGAAGCGGCAGTTCGCGCAGCGCTCAAAACTGCCGGAGTGACCCTGCTATGAGGATGAGCTAACCCTCGACGGCATAACGCCTGTCGACCACCGTGACCGCCGGCACGACCCGTTCACGCTCGAACCGGTCGTAGCCTGACTTGAGATCGCGCCAGAACCCGATCCAGCGCGATTGCGCGTGGCGCGCCATGTTGATGTCCGTCATGCGGAACGGAAAGGCATGGACATCGACCTGCGTCTGACCTTTTCGCAGCGCCGCCGCGACCAGCCGGTAGATGTCGTCGACCGACGGATCGGTCATCGCGTAGCAGCCGATCGAGCTGCAGCCGCCATGCACCATCAGATAGGAGCCGGTGCGGCCATGCGCGCGGTCGAAACTGTTCGGAAAACCGAGATTGAACGAGAGATGGTGCCGGCTGTTCGGATTGAGCTGCTCGCTCGCCACCTGATAGAAGCCTTCCGGCGCCTGGCGGTCACCCTCCTTGAGCTTGGGACCGAGTGCTCCGGAGAAACGGCAGATCGGATAGGTCTGGAATTTCCGCCAGCTGGCTTTGTCGTCGCGCATCCAGACTTCGAGGACGGCCTCCTGCTTGAAGATGCGCAGGAACACCGGCTGGCCCTCACTGAAGCCCTTGGCGGCGAGGCGTTGCGGCAAAGTCCGCTGCGCCTCTTCGAGCGTCATGCGGTTGAATTGCCAATAGACGGCATATCCCGCCACGACGGCGGCAACGAGGACAAGCAAGAGCTTCATGACCCGCATCAGCTGAGACTGATGGGCAATGAAGGCAGCTTTTGGGCACAGCATCGGCCCGAAAGGTTGCAGACCTTTCGGACAAGCCGATGCGAAAATAAAAAAGTCCGCTTCCTAAAGATCGCGGCCGATGGCGAGGAACTTGTCGCGGCGCTGCATGCGCAGCGCATCCGCCGGCATGGCGGCAAAGGCGCGCAGTGAGCGCGCGATCGCCTCATCGGCGGCCTGGAGCACCTGCTCGCGGCCGCGATGGGCGCCGCCCAGCGGTTCGGCGATGATGTCGTCGATGATGCCGAGCTTCTTCAGATCCTGCGCGGTGATGCGCATGGCGCTCGCCGCATCCTTGGCGCGCGCCGCATCGCGCCAGAGAATGGAAGCAGCTCCCTCCGGCGAGATCACGCTGTAAATCGAGTGTTCGAGCATGAGCACGGCATTCGCGGTGGCGATGGCGATGGCGCCGCCCGAACCGCCTTCACCGATGATCACCGAGATCAGCGGCACGCCCAGTCCCAGACAGCAATCGGTCGAGCGCGCGATGGCCTCCGCCTGGCCACGTTCCTCGGCATCGATGCCGGGATAAGCGCCGGCGGTGTCGATGAGCGTGATGACCGGCAGGCCGAAGCGGTCGGCGGTTTCCATGAGGCGCACCGCTTTGCGATAGCCCTCGGGGCGCGCCATGCCGAAATTGTGCTTGAGCCGCGACTGGGTGTCGTTGCCCTTCTCCTGGCCGATGACCGCCACCGCTTCGCCGCGGAAGCGGCCGAGGCCGCCGATAATGGCATTGTCCTCGGCGAATTTCCGGTCGCCCGCCATCGGCGTGTAGTCGGTGATGAGCTCTTTAATATAGTCGACGGTGTGCGGCCGGTCGGGATGGCGCGCCACTTGCGCCTTCTGCCAGGGGGTGAGGTTCTGATAGAGGTCGGCAAGGATTTTGGCGGCCTTCTTTTCGAGCGCCTTTATCTCTTCGGTGATCGAGACGGCAGCCTCTGGCCCCGCAATAGCCTTGAGCTCGGCGATCTTGCCTTCGAGCTCGGCGAGGGCGGCTTCAAAATCGAGATATGCGTGCATTGAACCTCAGAAGGGCCGGCTGGCCGGAATGCGGCGCAAAGTGGCTATCCCGGTTACGGATGTCAACCGGACTTCGCCAGCGGATGATGGGTTTCGACCGCCGCCCGCAATCGGTCGCTCTCGATATGGGTATAGATCTGCGTCGTTGAAATATCGGCATGGCCAAGCATCTGCTGCACAGCCCGGAGATCGGCACCACCGGCGAGCAGATGGCTGGCGAAGGCGTGGCGCAGCACATGCGGCGAGATCTTCGCCACGCTCAAGCCGGCTTCGGCTGCTAAAGCTTTGAGTTCCAAGGCGAAATGCTGGCGCGTCAAGTGTCCGGCCTCGCCATGGGACGCAAACAGCCAGGGGCTTTCCGGCACTTCGTCCTCGCGGAGCGCCCGAAGGTAAGCCGCTGTCGCCTCGGCCGCCTTGTGCGATACCGGCACCATGCGCTCGCGCCCGCCCTTGCCCTTCACCACGAGGAATTGCGGTCCCTTGGCGACCGCCTGGCGCTTGAGCGCCACCAGCTCGGAGACCCGCAAGCCGGTGGCATAGAGCAGTTCGAGCAGGCAATGGAGCCGCACCGCCTTGAGTCGCGCTTTGCCGGTGAGGCGGAGCGTCCGGGCTTCGGCGGCGGAAATCAGCGTCGTAACGTCATCCGCCGTCATCACCTTGGGCAAGGGCCGGCGCAGCCGCGGTGCATCGATGGCCGTGGCGGGATTCTCGCGCACGATCCCCTCGCCATAGAGGAAATTGTGGAACTGCCGGAGCGCCGAGAGCTTGCGGGCGGCGCTCGAAGCCTTGAGCCCTTCCGCCGCAAGCGCCGCCAGATAGTTCCTTATATGTTCCGACGTCGCATTCTGAAGGCCGGTTCCTTCGCTGCCGAGAAAAGCCGCATAGGCCTCGAGATCTCGCTCATAGGCGGCAAGCGTATTGCGCGCGGCGCCCCGCTCGGCGCTCATCATTTCCAGGAATCGCTCGATCAGCCTCTGATCGCGGCCATTCTCATTGCGCTCTGATTTTTTCATGCGGTAGCGCCTTGACGATCTCGGTCTGTTCCGGGGGATAGTTTGCCAAGCCCCAGGCAGCCCCGTAAACGGCACCAGCCAAGCACGCGATGATTAACAGAAAGCGAACAGTATCAGGCACGACACGTCCTTCCCTACCCGGCGCCCTTTTGCCCGATTGTGACGGCCACGCCAAGTGATTCAGGCATCTCAGAATCACAATGTGGCGATAAAATTTCCTAGTGAGGCGTCCGCAATTCCCCTCGCCCCTGGAATGCGCTATCCCCGCGAGGCAATAAACTCATAGTCAACACGCATGGCCCGCCGCTCGCTCAGCAAGGATACCGCTCTCGTCCGTCAGCGCCTCGATGGCCATCCCATCGTGCTGGTCGGCCTCATGGGCGCCGGCAAGACGACGGTCGGCCGCCGCCTCGCCGAGAAGCTCGGCCTCACTTTCGTCGATGCCGACCACGAGATCGAGGTCGCCGCCGGGCAGACCATTCCGGAGATCTTCGCCAAGCATGGCGAGGCCTATTTCCGCGACGGCGAACGCAAGGTGATCGCCCGCCTCCTCGAAAACGGTGCCCAGGTGCTCGCCACCGGCGGCGGCGCTTATATGAATGCCGACACCCGCAACGCCATCCGCACCCACGGCATCTCGATCTGGCTCAGGGCCGACTTCGACCTTCTGATGCGCCGGGTGCGCCGGCGCTCCAACCGGCCGCTCCTGCAGAATGACGATCCCGAAGGTGTCATGCGCAAGCTGATCGCCGATCGTTATCCCGTCTATGCTGAAGCCGATATCACGGTCGACAGCCGCGATGTGGCCCATACATCCATCGTCAACACCATCATCAAGACCCTGGCCCGCTGGCCGGGCTGGGACCGACTGACCAATGAACAACGCTGAGGCGCTTCACCCTGCCACCACCGTCCCTGTCGAGCTCGGCGCGCGGCGCTACGAGATTGCCATCGGCGCCGGCCTTCTCGCCGAGGCAGGCAAACGCATCAAGCCGTTCCTCAAGCGTCCGGTCACCGCCATCGTGACCGACAGCACCGTCGCCGGCCTCCATCTCGATGCCTTGCGCAAGAGCCTCGCGGCGGAAGGCATCACCTCGCGCGCCATCGTGCTGCCCGCCGGCGAGGCGACCAAAAGCTACCGCCATCTCGCCGAGACCTGCGATGAGCTGCTCGCCGCCGGCATCGAGCGGCGCGACATCGTCATCGCCTTCGGCGGCGGCGTCATCGGCGATCTCACCGGCTTCGCCGCGGCGATCCTCAGGCGCGGCGTCGACTTCATCCAGATTCCCACCACCTTGCTGGCACAGGTCGATTCCTCGGTCGGCGGCAAGA
The DNA here is from genome assembly GCF_016595235.1 of Taklimakanibacter albus. Taxonomy (GTDB): domain Bacteria; phylum Pseudomonadota; class Alphaproteobacteria; order Rhizobiales; family Aestuariivirgaceae; genus Taklimakanibacter; species Taklimakanibacter albus. The sequence goes on from NZ_JAENHL010000007.1 coordinate 1,274,689, forward strand.
CCGGCATCAACTCGCCCCATGGCAAGAATCTCATCGGCGCCTTCCATCAGCCGCGCACCGTGCTGATCGACATCGCGCTTCTCGACACACTGCCCAAGCGCGAGCTCGCGGCCGGCTACGCCGAAGTCGCCAAATACGGCCTGCTCGGCGATGCATCCTTCTTCGCCTGGCTCGAAGGCAATGCTCAGTCACTGTTCGCCGGCGACGCCCAGTCGCGCATCAAGGCGATCACCAAGAGTTGCGAGATGAAGGCGCATATCGTCACCGAGGACGAGACCGAGACCGGTGTGCGCGCCCTCCTCAATCTCGGCCATACTTTTGGCCATGCGCTCGAGGCGGCGACCGGCTATTCGAGCCGCCTTCTCCATGGCGAGGGGGTAGCGATCGGCATGGCGCAGGCTTTCCGCTTCTCGGAGAAGCTCGGCCTCTGCGCCAGGGGCCTCGCCGAGCGCGCCGAGGCGCATCTGCGCTCTGTCGGCCTGCCGACCCGGCTTGCCGATATTCCGGGCGACCTGCCGGGCCCTGAGAAGCTTCTCGAGATCATGCGCCAGGATAAGAAGGCAGTGGCGGGCAAGCTCACTTTCATCCTGGTGCGCGGCATCGGCGAAGCGTTCATCGCGCGCGACATCAAGGAGAGCGACGTGCTAGCCTTCCTCGCGGAGGAACAAGCGGCAAGATGACGGCGCTGCAGCGCGGCTTCAAACGTCTCCTGGAAAGGCTGGGCCTCGCCAGGTCGCAGACTGGGCAGGAAGAACTGCGCGGCGCCATCGATCAGCATCTGAAAGAGGGAGCGGTCGTCAAGAAGGACCGCGACATGCTGGGCGGCGTCCTCGACCTTTCCGAGCTCGAGGTCTTCGATGTCATGGTCCACCGCACCAAGATGACGATGGTGGACGTGGCGACGACGCCGGACGAGATCATCAAGGAAGTCCTGAAGAGCGGCCACAGCCGTGTGCCGGTGTGGAAAGACAGTCCCGACAACATCATCGGCGTTCTGCATGTGAAGGATCTTTTCGCCTCGCTCCTCGAGCGTGAGGGCGATGCGTCAGGGATCGCCATCGAGGCGATCGTCAAGCCGCCCTGGTTCGTGCCCGACACACGGCGCGTGTCGGACCTGCTCGCCGCCTTCTTGCGGCGCAAATCCCATTTCGCCATGGTGGTCGATGAATATGGCGAGGTCATGGGCCTCGTCACCCTCGAGGACGTGCTGGAGGAGATCGTCGGCGACATTTCCGATGAGCATGACGCCGAACGTCCGCGCATCCGCAAGCAGAAGGATGGTTCGATCATCATCGACGGCGCGGTGCCGATCCGCGATTTGAACCGCACCCTCGACTGGCACCTGCCGGATGAGGAAGTGACGACCATCGCCGGCCTCGTGGTGCATGAGGCGCGCATGATCCCCGATGCCGGCCAGGCCTTCACCTTCCATGGCTTCCGCTTCGAGGTGATGCGCAAGCGCCGGCATCAGATCACCACGCTCAGGATAAGCCCGGCGCCGGTGGAATAAACCATCTCATCGTGCAATTTTTGTGAAACCCATGGCGTTGCTATACTGCAAGGCATGGGACGCGCCCGTCATCGAATATGGAAGCTTGAATATGAAGGTGAGCTGGAGATCACGACAGCCAGCCCTCATATACTTCTGAAGATTCAGATTCTCTCCAGCACCCAAGCCGACGCGACACTCTACCGCTCACGCATTTCCCGCCTCGATATGTTTAGCCTCCGCCCATTCACCCAGCCCGAGGAGGCGGTCCATGAATGGTTCGTCGTCGATGACAGCTTCGAGGTCCGAGAGTTCGAAGCCGCCGGCCTTTCCGAGGCTGTGGAACTGACAATTCAGGTGGTTGAAGGACGCTTGGAGAATTCAATGACACTGGACAAGGAAGATGAATGGCGCTCGGCCTGTCTTAAGCTGGCGACCGACTTCTCTGAGGCGTGTCGAGAAATTCAGACCGACAATCCAGACCAGGCCACACCCACAATAGATGTGGTCATCGCTGATCTCGCGACGGAGCTTTGGGACCAGGGGTTCAGCCAGACTGAAATTCGCCGGGCGTTCCAGGCTGCCATGGATGCGCTCCCGGCCTATGCGGCAGGTCACGAGCGCAGAAATTGATCCCGCAGCGCGTCATTGCCGCCGTCCCTTCATCACTTTGGTCGCTGCCTTCAAATTACCACCTTGTCACCCAATCTTCCGTAACGCGATGAAAGACACGGCGGCATATGATCTGGTGATCGTGGGAGCGAGCTTTGCGGGCCTGGCTTGCGCGCGCGCCGCCGCCATCCGCGGCCTGCGCACGCTGGTCATCGAGGCCAAGACCGATCCGGGTGCGCGCATCTCGACCACCGGCATCATCGTCAAGGAAGCGGCCGACGAAATCGACATTCCGCCGCATCTCACCCGCACCGTGCATGGCGTCCGTCTTTATGCGCCGTCGCTGCGCTCCGTCGATCTCTTCGCGCCCGGCTATTATTTCCTCACCAGCAACACCGCCGACCTGATGCGCTGGATGGCGCGCGAAGCCGAGGCGGCCGGCGCCGACATCCGCTGCTCGACAAGGCTCGATCGCGTCGAACGCCAGGGCGACAGGATCTTCCTGCCGCAGACGGGCCTGCGCACCCGCTATCTCGTCGGCGCCGATGGCGCCCGCTCGACGGTCGCGCGGCTCTTCGACCTCGGCCGCAACACCCGTTTCCTCACCGGTCTCGAGATCGAATATCCGGAGCTCCCCGAGGCCGATCCGGATTTCCTCCATTGCTTCCTCGATTCGCGCCTCGCCCGCGGCTATCTCGCCTGGGTGGCGCCGGCGCCCGGCTTCTTCCAGGTCGGGCTCGCCACCAATGGCGACACCAAGCCCGATCTCAAGGCCTTCCTCGCCCACACCGAGAAGCTCTTCGGTTTTTCGAAAGTCGCGCTCAAGGAACGACGCAGCGGCCGCATCCCGGTGGGCGGCCCCGTTTCACCTTTCGCGGCTCCCCAGGTTCTGCTCATCGGCGATGCGGCGGGCCATGTCTCGCCCTTGACCGGCGGCGGCATCCGCCTCGCTTTCCGCTATGGCCGGCGCGCCGCGCAATTGATTGCCGATCACCTCACCCGCCACGGGCCTTCGCCCGAGCGCGTGCTGGCGCGCGAGATTCCGGCCATGCGCAAGAAGCTTCTGCTGCGCCGCGTGATGGACGCCGCGCCGCCCAACTGGCTCTACGACCAGGTGATCGGCACGCCCTTGATGAACTGGTTCGCGCGCAAGGTATATTTCCACCGCCGCGCCTGGACCGGCGACAGCCTCGAAAATTTCGAGCAGCGGATCAGAAGCAGAGTCTAGCGCATCGGCCCGAGAAGTGTACGCGGTTCTCGGTTAAGCCGATGCGCTCCCATCTAAGTCATTTTGGTGCCGATGCCTGGATGGCGAGTGCATGCACGCGCGTCCTGAGGTCTTCCTTCAAGGTTTCGTTCACCATACGATGCGTATCGACCCGACTCTTGCCGGTGAAGGCCTCAGACACAATTTTGACGCGGAAATGGCTTTCACCATCGGGATGCGATCCGGCATGGCCCGCATGCAGATGCGACTCATCGACGACATCGAGCATCTGTGGCCTGAAGGCTTGCGATAGCTTATCCTTGATTTGCGTACCGATGGGTCCGAGCGTCATGACTTGCTCCTGTCTCAACTGATGACCATAATTGGTGGCGATGAAACTCGATTCCAAATATTTCGACAAGATTCGCGTCAAGCGGGGCGAGGAGCGCGTCACGCGCGACAAGCATCCGCCCTGCGAATGGCCAGGCTGCCCCAAGCCCGGGCGCCACAAGGCGCCCAAGGGCCGTAACCAGGAAGGCCAGTTCCACTCCTTCTGCCTGGAGCATGTCCAGCAATACAACAAGACCTACAATTACTTCGACGGCATGAAGGACGACGCGGTGCGCGACTTCCAGAAGGAAGCCCAGACCGGCCATCGCCCGACCTGGAAGCTCGGCCAGAATTCGAGTTCCATGAATGCGCAAGGCCGCAGGGCCAAGCCCGGCAGCTTCCGCGATCCGTTCAATTTCCTGGGCGAGAACGGCAAGGAAGTGAACACCGGCACCGCCCGCCCCCTTCGCAATGCTGAGTTGAAGGCACTGCATACGCTGGGCCTCGACGAGACGGCGACCAAGGAAAAGGCCAGGGCCCAGTATAAAACCTTGGTAAAAAGGCTTCATCCGGACGCCAATAACGGCAGCCGGGCCAATGAGGACACGCTCAAGGCGGTGATCCAGGCTTATGATTACCTGCGCTCGACGGGATTCTGCTAGCGCGGGATGCGAAAAAGCGGATACCGGTTTTTCGCGAGAATCCCGCGCTAAATTTAAAGAATCGATCACGTTTGTGAGTTTGGATTGGTTCAATCCAACCTCATCGTGATCTAAGAGCGCCCCCGATCAGGGTTTTCGAGCCTTGCCCAGGCCCGTTTGACCGTCTAGAACCTCCGCACTCCGAGACCTCATATATTGGCAACAAAAATATGACCGCGACCGCTAATGGCGAAGCAGCCCCGCTCCCCGACATGAAGGTGTCGGTGCGGCAGCTGTTCGGCTTCGATTCGAACCTGGAAGTGCCGGCCTATTCCAAGGCCACCGAGCATGTGCCCGATCTCGACGAAGACTATCTCTTCAATCGTGAAACCACGCTCGCGATCCTGGCCGGCTTTGCCTATAACCGCCGCGTCATGATCTCCGGCTATCATGGCACCGGCAAATCGACCCATATCGAGCAGGTCGCCGCGCGCCTCAACTGGCCGTGCATCCGCATCAATCTCGACAGCCATATCAGCCGTATCGATCTCATCGGCAAGGACGCCATCGTCCTGAAGGACGGCAAGCAGATCACCGAATTCCGCGAAGGCATCCTGCCCTGGTCGTACCAGCACAATGTCGCGCTGGTGTTCGACGAATATGATGCCGGCCGCCCGGATGTCATGTTCGTGATCCAGCGCATCCTCGAATCGTCCGGCAAGCTGACGCTGCTCGACCAGTCGCGCGTCATCCGCCCGCATCCCGCTTTCCGGCTGTTCTCGACCGCCAATACGATCGGCCTCGGCGACACCACCGGCCTCTATCACGGCACCCAGCAGATCAACCAGGCGCAGATGGACCGCTGGTCGATCGTCACCGCGCTCAACTACCTGCCGCATGCGCAGGAAGTCGGCATCGTGCTGGCCAAGAGCAAGAGCTATGACAACGACAAGGGCCGCAAGACCATCGCCAACATGGTGCGCGTCGCGGATCTGACCCGCAACGCCTTCATGCAGGGCGATCTTTCGACCGTCATGAGCCCGCGCACCGTCATGACCTGGGCGCAGAACGCCGAGATCTTCGACGATGTCGGCTTCGCCTTCCGCGTGACCTTCCTCAACAAGTGCGACGAGCTCGAGCGCGCGCTGGTGGCCGAGTTCTACCAGCGCTGCTTCGGCGAGGAGCTGCCTGAATCGCCGGCGCATGTCGCGCTGTCATGAGGATGCCTGATGGCACAGGACCGCGAAGGACCGGCAGGCGAATTCCGTAATGTCCTGACGCTGGCGATGAAGACCATCGCCGGCGAGCCCGAGCTTTCGGTCTCCTTCGGCGCCGAGGCGCCGAGCCTGCAGGGCAAGAAAGCCAAGCTGCCGCAGATCTCGACCGAGCTCGACCGGCAGGAAGTCGCCATCACCCGCGGCATCGCCGACAGCTTCGCCATGCGTCTCGCCAATCACGACGACGGCGTCCACAATCGCTATCGCCCCGAAGGCAAGAACGCGCGCGCCATGTTCGAGGCGGTCGAGCAGGCACGCGTCGAATGCATCGGCGCCCGCGCCATGCCGGGCATGGCGCAGAATCTCACCGCCATGCTGCAGGACCGCTATCACAAGAAGATGGCGGGCAGGCCCGCGACCAAGAAGGACGCGCCGCTCGAGGAAGCCGTGGCCCTCCTGGTGCGCGAAAGATTGACCGGTGCGCCGCCGCCCGACGACGCCAAGGCGCTCGTCGAGCTGTGGCGGCCTTGGGTCGAGGAGAAGGCCGCGGGCCATCTCGACCATCTGACCGACGCCATGACCGACCAGGCGGCCTTCGCGCGCATGTCGCGCGACATCATCGCCGCGCTCGATATGGCGGACGAGCTGGGTGAGGACCCGGACGAAAGCGACGACAGCGACGAGAACGAGGAAGCCGAACCCGATTCCGGCGACCAGCAGGAGACGCCCGAGGGCGAGGAGCAGGAAAGCCAGCAATCGGCGGCCGAGGAACTGCAGGACGCCGAGGGCGAGACCGACGCCTCTGAGATGGATGCCCAGCAGCTCGATGTCGACGACATGCCGGACGACATGGACAGCGAGGAATCCCCCGACGGCGAGGAGCCCTGGCGCCCGCAATTGCCCTTCTCGTCGCTCTCCAACGAGGATTTCTACCGCGTCTATACCAACCAGTTCGACGAGGAGATCGCGGCCGAAGATCTGTGCGACTCCGAAGAGCTGTCGCGGCTTCGGAACTATCTCGACAAGCAGCTCTCCAATCTGCAGGGCGTGGTGGCAAGGCTCGCCAACCGCCTGCAGCGCCGCCTGATGGCGCAGCAGAACCGGTCCTGGGATTTCGATCTCGAGGAAGGCCTGCTCGACGCGTCGCGGCTCACCCGCGTCGTCATCGACCCCTTGCACGCGCTTTCCTTCAAGGTCGAGCAGGACATGCAGTTCCGCGATACGGTGGTGACGCTGCTACTCGACAATTCGGGCTCGATGCGCGGCCGCCCCATCACGGTGGCCGCCACCTGCGCCGACATATTGGCGCGCACGCTGGAACGCTGCGGCGTCAAGGTCGAGATCCTAGGGTTTACCACCAGGGCCTGGAAGGGCGGGCAGTCGCGCGAGAAATGGCTCGCCGCCGGCAAGCCCGGCAATCCGGGCCGCCTCAACGATCTGCGCCATATCATCTACAAATCGGCCGACACGCCCTGGCGTCGCGCCAGGCGCAATCTCGGCCTGATGATGCGCGAAGGCCTGCTCAAGGAGAATATCGACGGCGAGGCGCTGATCTGGGCGCATAACCGCCTGCTCGGCCGCACCGAGCAGCGCCGTATCCTGATGGTGATCTCGGACGGCGCGCCGGTCGACGATTCGACCCTGTCGGTCAATTCCGGCAACTATCTCGAAAAGCACTTGCGCCAGATCATCACCGACATCGAAAACCGCTCGCCGGTCGAGCTCATCGCCATCGGCATCGGTCATGACGTGACGCGTTACTACAAGCGCGCCGTCACCATCGTCGATGCCGAGGAGCTGGGTGGCGCCATGACCGAGAAGCTCGCCGAGCTCTTTGAAGAGCGCGCGCCGAAGCAAGTAAAGCGCGAGCCCGCGAAACCGCGGCGTCGGCTCAACTGATGAAATGGCTGTGGGTATCAGCCCTCCTCCTGATCGCCGGCCCCGCCGGCGCTGAGGAGAAAGCGCTCAGCGTCCGCACCCAGCCGGTCAAATCCTTCACCATGTTCTCGCAGCTCGTCACCTTCGGCGGGCTCGAATGGCGCGGCGGCATCGAGCTGGCGAGCGACGATGAACGTTTCGGCGGCCTGTCCTCGCTCGAGCTCTCGGCCGACGGCACCGGCCTCCTCGCCGTGTCCGACCGCGGCTTCTGGTTCAAGGCCGTTCTCGTTTATACCGACGACCATCTTTCGGGGCTCAAGGACGCGGTGATGGCGCCGATTCTGGGGCCTGACGGCAAGCCCTACAAGGGCAAGGTCAGGAACGATGCCGAGGCGCTCGCCGGCTGGGAGCCGATGCGCATCGACGGCAAGGTGATCGTCGGCTTCGAGAGCCGGGCGCGCGCCGGCCTCTATGATCTGGGCAAGGACGGCTTCAAGGCGCGCTTCAAGGATCTGAAGCTGCCCAAGGCCGTCGCGAAGGGCCCGCCCAATCAGGAACTCGAGGCGATCGGCCGTTTCGCGTCAGGTCCCTTGGCGGGCTCGATGCTCGCCATCTCGGAGCTTAACAAGGACGAGAACGGCGATATCCGTGCCTGGGTGTGGGGCGGCAAGAAAGCCTTCGGCTTCTCGATCAAGCAATATGAGGATTACGCCATCACCGATCTCGCCATCCTGCCCGATGGCGACGTCCTCACGGTCGAACGTAGCTTCAGCGCCACCAGCCTGCCCGGCATGGCGGTCCGCCGCATCAAGACCGAAGACATCGTCGCCGATGGCGCCGTGGCCCCGAGCCTCGTCTTTTCCGGCCGCATGCCCTTCTATCGCATCGACAATATGGAAGGCATCGCGGTGTCGAAGCTCAATGGCGAGACGCGCGTGACCATCATTTCCGACAACAATTACCGCCCGCAATTCCAGCGCACGCTGCTTCTGCAATTCGCGCTCAAGCCCTGATTAATCCAGCCGCATTTCCGGCTTGTTCCCGACATGACGTTATGTCAGTCATGGGGCATCCGGAGGAGTGATGCCGATCGCATGCCGCTTGGTTCTGGCGCTTGTCCTGTTGCTCGGCGCCATCCTGCCCGTCGGCGCCGGCGAGCCGCTTAAAGGCGTCGCTCTGGTCATCGGACAATCAGCCTCTGAGAGCCTGGTGCCGCTGCCCAATCCCGGGCGCGACGCCAAGGCCATCGAAGACCTCCTCGATCGCCTGGGCTTCGAGACCGAGCTCGCCCGCGACGAGAATACGCGCAAGCTCCGGCGCAGCCTCGACATGTTCATCGAGGATGCCGAGGGCGCCGATGTGGCCCTCGTCTATTATTCCGGCCACGGCATCGAGGCGGGCGGGATCAATTATCTGATCCCCACCGACGCCGATCCGGAGGCGCTCGATGATGCCGATGCCAAGCTGATTTCGCTGCAGGACGTGCTGGAACGTCTGCGTACCAAGGCGCGGATCACCATCCTGCTGCTCGATGCCTGCCGGAGCAATCCGTTCCCGCCGGGGAGCCAGCTCAAACGCAGTACGGCCGCCACCGGCCAACCGATCCTGTCCGGTGGTCTTGGCGCCCCCAGAGGCGCGCGTCCCGCCGACGAAACGGTGACCGCGCTCGACAGTCTTGGCGAAGTGATCGGCTTTGCCGCCGAGCCGGGACAGGTGGCGCTCGACGGGCCCGCCGATGGCAACAGCCCCTACGCGGCGGCACTCCTCAAGCATTTCGGCGCCAACACGGCCTATGAGTTCGGCGACGTGATGACCATGGTGACGGAAGAGGTCTATCTCGCCACCGGAACGCGCCAGAAGCCGTGGACCAATACCAGCCTCAGACGGCTGTTGACCTTTGGCGGCGCGGTCGTGGACGCTTCCCCCGATGAAGCACGGCTGTCGATCGATCGACGCAAGCTCCTGCTCGCCATCGCCGCCACGCCCAAGGATATGCGCATCAGGCTCGAGGATCTCGCCAAGGCTCAATCGCTGCCGCTCGATCCGCTCTATGGCATGCTGGAGAGCCTCGCGGTCGATACGACATCCAATCCTGAGGACATCGAGAAGCAGATCCGCGCCGGTGCCGAAAATCTGAAGAAGTTGCTCGCCGACAATAGACTTTTCGCCGAACGGATGATTCCCCTGCGCGATGATGCCGAGCTCGCGCGGCTGTCGGTGCTCGGCGACCGGGCGGAGGCGCAGGGCTCGATCGCTCTGGCGCAGGATTATCGCGCCCAGGCTTCGCGGCGCGCCGATGAGCTGAGCAAGACGCTGGATCAGCGCGAAGCCGAAATCACCGCCACCCGCCTCGCTCTGGCCGCGACCTATGCCAAGGAAGCGGGAACGGCGATCATGGCCTTCGATTATCAGCTGGCGGCGGCGAAATACGAGCAGGCCTATCGCCAGGCGGCGAAGGACGATACCGATCTGGCCTCCTGGTACCGGCTGCAGCAGGCCAGCGCGCTCTACAACCATGGTCAGTATAAGGGCGATGGCGACGGGTTGCGGCAGGCGATAGGCCTTTACGAGGCCGCGATCGACCGCGAGAAAAATCCCGATTACCTGGCTGCCGTCCAGAACGATCTCGGCAATGCGCTGTCGCTTCAGGGCGAGCGTGAGGGCGATACCGGGACACTCACTCGGGCCGTCGCCGCCTATGAGGCCGCCCTCACCATCTGGACGAAGGAGAGCGCTCCGATCGATTGGGCGCGGACCCAGGACAATCTCGGCAGCGTGTTCGCCGCGCTGGGCGAAAGCAGCGGCGACGCCGATAATGTGAGCAAGGCCATCGCCGCCTATCAGGCGGCGCTCAGCGTCAGGACACGCGAGCAGTTGCCTCGCGATTGGGCACAGACCCAGACCAATCTCGGCACGGTCCTCAGATTGCAAGGCGAACGCCAAGACGATCCGATGACCCGGCTCGAGGCGATCGAAGCCTTTCAGGCGGCGCTGACGATATGGAATCCGGAAAGCGAGCCTTTCACCTGGGCGGTGACGCAGAGCAATCTCGGCAACGTGCTTCTGTCGTTCGGCCAGCGCGGCGACATGGAAAGCCTGGGCCAGGCAATAGACGCCTATGGAGCAGCGCTCACCCGCCTCACCCGCGCCAATCATCCGGCCGCCTGGGCCATGGCGCAGAACAATCTCGGCAGCGCATTGACGATCCGCGGGGAAAGCGAGGCCGGTTCGGAAAGCCTGACCGCGGCGGTCGCCGCCTTCGAGCTGGCGCTCACCGAACGGACCCGTGAGCGCATGCCCATGCAATGGGCGCGCACCCAGTTTAATCTCGGCTTGGCGCTGAAAGCCCTGGGGCAGCGCCAGAACGGCGCGGAGATGCTGACGAAGGCCAGCGCCGCTTTCGAAGGAGCGCTCACCCAGTGGACCGAGGAGAATGCCCGTTTCGATTGGGCGGCGGCACAGAACAATCTCGGCCGGACGCAGCTCCTTCTGGGCCAGCGCCGCGGCGACAAAGGGCTCCTCGAACAAAGCCGGCAATCACTTGAGCTGGCCTGGCGCACCTACACATCGGCGGGCCGGAATGAGTTCGATGATTATTTCAAGGACGCCTTGAACGAGGTCGATACCGCCCTCTCCGGCCTCCCGAAGTAACGCATTACTCTTCCGGCAGCCGGTCGGTGCCCTCCAGTGCTTTGCCGGTCTCGAGCAGGCTCTTGAGGCTCGCGAGGATGAGCGGCCAGCCCGATTGCACCGCATCGATCATCTTGTGCTGGCCCTCGCGCTCCGCCTCATGCGTGACGGTGAGCTTCACCAGCGCGTCCTGCGGCTCGAGCGTGATGGTGCAGCGTGTATAACCCTCGGCCTTGAGCTCGGGCATGGTTTCGTTGCGCCATTTGATGACGATGCGGCGCAAGGGATCGATGTCGACGATCTCGCCCGTATCAGCGAGGCGGCCATCGGCGAAGACGATCTTCCAGGGGGCGCCTTTCTTCCAATCGCTTTCCTGATGCGCGCCGAACCAAAATTGTCGGTTGGCCTCCGGATTGACCAGCGCCTGCCAGAGTTTTTCCGCCGTGGTCCGGATATAGGTCACATAGACGAAGCTGGGTTTGCTCATTCTTCATCCCTTTCCAAATTTTTCTTGAGATCGGTGAGCGCGCGCAATTTTCCGCGCTCGAATTTGTCGATCCAGCGGTCGGCGATCTCGAAGATCGGCGCCGGATTAAGATAGTGCTCCTTCTCGCGGCCGCGCCGGAACGTCACCACGAGATTGGCCTCTTCGAGGATCGCCAGATGTTTGCTCACCGCCTGCCGGGTCATGTTCATCTCCTCGCACAGCGCGCCGAGCGTCTGTCCGTTCTTGGCATGGAGATTGTCGAGAAGCTGCCGGCGCGTCGGATCGGCCAGCGCCTTGAATACGGCGTCCATGCTCATTCACCCAATATGCAACCATTCAGTTGCATGTCAAGAGGCAGGTTGTTTCTCGTATTTGGCGACGAAGTCTTCCGCCGAAAGCGCCGCCATGTCATCGACCACCTCGCAGAGCCGGTCATGCGGCCAATCCCACCAGGCGAGCCCAGCGATGCGCCGGGCGATATCGGCTGCGAAACGCGGGCGCAAAGGCTTCGCCGGAACGCCGGCGACGATCATGTAGTCGGCGACATCCTTGGCGACGACGGCGCCGGCCGCCACCACCGCGCCATTGCCGATGCTGACACCGGGCAGGATGATGGCGCCATGGCCGATCCACACATCATGGCCGATCGTCACCTTCTTCAGCATGCGCTCTTCGCGGAAGCCCGCATCGAGCTTCTTGCCGAGGAAATATTCGTTGGGCCGATAGGTGATCTTATGCTGGCTCACCCGTTCCATCGGATGGTTGAGCGCGTTGATGCGCACATCGGACGCGACGGCGCAGAACTTGCCGATCGATGAATAGATGATCTCGGCATGGCGCTCGACATAGGAATAGTCGCCGAGCTCGGAATCCTTGAACGCTACGCGCTCTGCCAGCGCCGTGAAGCGGCCGAGCCTGGCGTTGCGCAATTGCGCGGAAGGATGGATGACGGGCTCCCCGTCACGCGAGGCTTTGGGCGAATGCCGTTTCGGATGGTCCTTCGTCATGAGGGACCATGATAATGCAAAAGCCGCCCGGCAAAGAGCGGCTCTGCAAATTCGACAGGCACCTGGAAGATCAGGCGGCCTTTTCGGCGGCCACGCGCTTCTCGACGCTCTTCTTCAGGCGGCGGGCCTTGAGCGAGAGATTCTCGTCGCGGGACTTGACCAGGAAGGCATCGAGGCCGCCGGCATGCTCGACCGACTTCAGCGCGATGGCGCTGACGCGGAAATTATAGCCCAGTCCCATCGCATCGCTGATGAGATTGACATTGCACAGGTTCGGCAGGAACCGTGTCTTGGTCTTGTTATTGGCATGGCTGACCTTATTGCCAACCTGGGCGCCTTTACCCGTTAACTCGCAACGACGAGCCATTTCACTGCTCCAAACTCAAATTCGCGGAAAGAGGTCGGTCGTATAAGGGCAAAGCCCCTCGCCCGTCAAGTTTCGCAGCGCTTTCTTCGGGTTGCATATGGCCGCAGCGCCCAAAAGAGCGATTCCCATTTTGGCACATATGGTAAATGCCAGGGCTGAAACCATGCTCCCAAATCCTTAACAGCCGCATGGCCGCTTGTGGAAAACCGCCAACCAGGCACAAGATGTTGCTCTAAACCATTGGAACAAAAGCGGAAAATCACGAGATCTGTGATTCGGACATGCTCTGTTCCGGAAGGGGAACAAATTCTTAACAGGATGCCGGGAATTGCCTGCTTCCCAGTGAGGCTTTGCTAACCATGAGCCTCGCCCACCAGGACGAAATTAACACTTGTCATGACCTAGCGAAGAAATCGCCTTCCAGCCCGTCAGGAGGACGACCAGGGTTGACGCAGCGAAACGAATGTTCAGCCTACGGAACAAAGCCGGAATCGGGGCCTGGTCAGCGATTCGGACAGGCTTTGTTCGCCTTTGAATCCGAAGGTTAAGCCGAGGCTCATTTTCGTGCGGCCGAAGCCCTTGACCCGGACGCCCCAGGGCATCAAGTGAGAACTCAAGAAAATGCCCGCCTCCCGCAGTGTCACGGCCGTTCTCGGCCCCACCAATACCGGCAAGACCCATCTCGCCGTCGAGCGCATGCTGGCGCATGGCACCGGCATGATCGGCCTGCCGCTGCGCCTTCTGGCGCGCGAGATCTATGACCGGGTGCGCTTGCGGGTCGGCGATCACGCCGTCGCCCTCGTCACCGGCGAGGAGAAGATCATTCCGGCCACCCCGCGCTTCTGGGTGGCGACGGTGGAGGCCATGCCCTCCAATATCGACGTGAATTTCCTCGCCATCGACGAAATCCAGCTCTGCGCCGATTTCGAGCGCGGTCATATCTTCACCGACCGTCTGCTCAACCGGCGCGGCCGCGAGGAGACGATGCTCCTGGGCGCCGCCACCATGCGCCCGATCATCGAGCGGCTGGTGCCCGGCACCAACTTCGTCGCAAGGCCCCGTTTCTCCAAGCTGACCTATGCCGGCAGCAAGAAGCTGTCACGGCTCCCAAGGCGCTCCGCCGTCGTCGCCTTCTCGGCCGAGACCGTCTATGCGGTGGCCGAATTGATCCGCCGCCAGCGCGGTGGGGCCGCTGTCGTGCTGGGCGCCTTGTCGCCGCGCACCCGCAATGCGCAAGTGGCTCTCTTCCAGTCGGGCGATGTCGATTATCTGGTGGCGACGGATGCCATCGGCATGGGCCTCAATATGGATGTCGATCACGTCGCTTTCGCCGCGACGCGCAAATTCGACGGCTTCCACTACCGCAACCTCAACCCTTCGGAGCTGGGCCAGATCGCCGGGCGCGCCGGACGTTATCTCAATGACGGCACTTTCGGCACCACCGGTGAGGCCGAGCATTTCGACGCCGACATGATCGAACGCCTGGAGACCCACAAATTCGACAATGTGCCGGTGCTCCAATGGCGCAACCGCGACCTGGATTTCCGTTCGATCGACGGGTTGAAAAGGAGCCTCGGTTTTTTCCCGCGCATCGAGGGCCTGACGCGGGCGCAAGCCGGGCCCGATATCCTGGCGCTCGAGGCCTCGGCGCGCGACGAAACGGTCGCCGGCCTCGCCGCCACCCCCGCCCAGGTGGCGCTTCTGTGGGATGTCTGCCAGATCCCCGATTACCGCAATATCAGCGCCAGCGAGCATGCGGGGCTGGTCGGGCGTATCTTCGAGTTCCTGTCGCGCGACAAGCACCGCATCCCGGAGGACTGGTTTGCCCGCCAGCTCAGCCACTGCGACCGCTCCGACGGCGACATCGATACCCTGTCCAATCGCATTGCCCATGTCCGGACCTGGACTTTTGTGGCAAACCGTTCCGACTGGCTGGAGGCACCGCTCTTCTGGCAGTCGCGCACCCGCGAAATTGAGGACAAATTATCAGATGCCTTGCATGAAAGGCTCACACAGCGTTTTATCGACCGCCGCACGAGCGTGCTCATGCGGCGTCTGGCCCAAAAGGAAGAATTGATGTCGACGGTTGAGGAAGATGGCGCCCTGCATGTGGAAGGCGAGTATGTGGGCCGCATCAAGGGATTCCACTTCATTCCCGATGGTGGAGACGGCGCCACCGGCAAGACGGTGAAAGCCGCCTCGCTGAAGGCCGTGGCGACCGAGATCGCCGGCCGCGCTCAGACGGTCGCCGCCTGTCCCGATCCCGATCTGTCGCTGACGCGGCAGGGTCAGATCGTCTGGCAGAATGCGCCGATCGCCAGGCTCGAGGCCGGCCCCGCCCTCCTCAAGCCGCGCATCGTCATCATCGCCGACGACCAGCTGACCGGCCCCGATCGCGAGGCGGTGCAGGCGCGGCTCGAGAAGTTTCTGAGCCGCCACATCGCCAACGTGATCGAGCCCTTGATCAAGCTCGAAGAGGGCGAGGGCCTCACCGGCACCAGCCGCGGCATCGCCTTCCGCCTGGTCGAGACGCTGGGCGTGCTGCCGCGCGATCAGGTGGCGCAGGAAGTGAAAAGCCTGAGTCAGGACGAGCGCGCCGCCTTGCGCAAATTCGGCGTGCGCTTCGGCGCCTTCAATGTTTTCGTGCCGCTGCTGCTGAAGCCCGCCGCAACGCAATTGCGCCTGCTGCTCTGGGGCCTGGAGAAAGGCAAGGAAGGCAAGTTCGATCTCGAGACCTTGCCGGAATCCCCGGGCCAGGGCCTCACCTCTGCGATTTTCGACCGTTCGACGCCGCGCGGCTTCTACGGCATTTGCGGCTACCGCATCTGCGGGCCGCGCGTGGTGCGCATCGACATGCTGGAGCGGCTCGCCGACATGATCCGCGACCGGGTCTTCTGGCGCCCGCGTTTTCCGGAAGAACCGCGCCCGGCCGGCTCCATCGAGGGCGGCGGCTTCGGCATCGTGCCCGACATGATGTCGCTGGTCGGCTGCTCGGGCGAGGAGTTCCAAGCCATTCTGCGCAGCCTCGATTTCCGCATGCAGAAGCGCAAGGTGAAGCGGCCGGTGCCGGCCGCCACGGCGCCGGCGGCAGCCGAGCCGGAAGCCGCAACCGAAGCTCCTTCGGGCGACGCGGTGGCTGAGATTGTGGCCGAACCGGTCATCGAGCCCGTTGCGGAGGCCGTAATAGAGACACCCGCCGTCGAGGCGGCGCCGGTCGAGACCGAGCTTTCGGACGAAACCGCCGAGACCGCGCCCGCCACGGCCGAAGGGGAAGCGGCAGTCCCTGCCGACGCCGCTCCGGTTGAAGGGGACGCGGCGGTCCCCGCTGAGACAACCGCGGCCGACGCGTCGGCGGAGGAGATCGAGATCGAGGTCTGGTGGCCCAAGGACACCGGTCCCTTCCGCCGCGAGCGCCAGAAGCCCGAGGCGCGGCCGCAGCAACAGCAGCAGCAACGCCATCGGCGCGGTAAGGAACGCGGCGAGCATAAGGCGCAGGACGGCGGCAAGCCCGGCCAGCGGCCCCAGAAGCCGCAGCGCCCGCCCCGCCCCGAGCGCAAGCCGGAAAAGCCGATCGACCCCGATTCGCCTTTCGCCATTCTGGGGGCGCTCAAGGCGCAACTCGCCAATAAGACGTGAGTCGGCAGCGCATCGACAAATGGCTGTGGTTCGCCCGGATGGTGAAGACCCGGACTTTGGCCGCGTCCATAGTGTCGCAGGGGCAGGTCCGGCTCAATAAGGTGAAGATCGCCAAGCCCGCCCAGGAGGTGGGGCCGGGCGATGTGATAACCTTGGCCGCGCATGGCCGGGTGCGGGTCCTCAAGGTGCTGGCGATCGGCACCCGCAGGGGCCCGGCCAGCGAAGCCCAGACCCTCTATGAGGACATGGCAGACCCCGCCGCGGATGCGTCGTAAAATCTGCTGCATTAGCCCGCATCCCAGCGAAGTTGAATGACTTCGCTGAAAAGGATTCGCGCCAAAATCAATATGTTGGCGCAAATCCTTATCGCCAAAGTCTTCAACTCTGGCGGGATTTGCTCTTGCTCTAAAGCCTTGCTATAGAGCGTTCGGAATAAAGAACGGATTGTCGCGAATGACCTATATCGTCACGGAAAACTGCATTAAATGCAAGTACATGGACTGTGTGGAAGTCTGCCCGGTCGATTGCTTCTATGAAGGCGACAACATGCTCGTCATCCATCCGGACGAATGTATCGACTGTGGCGTCTGCGAACCGGAATGCCCGGCCGAGGCGATCAAGCCCGACACCGAGCCCGGCCTTGAAAAGTGGCTGGAACTCAACACCGAATATGCCCCGAAATGGCCGAATATCACGATTAAGAGGGATGCGCCGCCCGATGCCAAGGAATTCGACGGCGTCGAAGGCAAGCTCGAGAAGTATTTCTCGCCCAATCCCGGTGAAGGCGATTGATTTGAATATGTTGCGGGGCCATTAACCTTTTCCCCCGCAAATATCGCTCGTTACGCAGAATTATACCGTACACGGACAGGTCGGACTTTAATTTTCATTAAAGCCGTGCTATATTCCCTCATGATGTAAACCAGACTTACGGAAACGATCCCGGGCCCCCAAAGCTCGGATTTTTTTCGCCAAATGCCTGTCCAATGCCGGAAAGAGGGCCTGAGATCCCCATCCGCTGGACTGCCGGAAAGGCGAGATCAGACGATCGGCCGTTTGCTCAAGGCGCCGGCATTAGCTTGCGCCATCGATAGGTTGCGAGGCGAAGGAAAGCCATGACCAAATCGAAGACGAAGGCCACTGCCAAATCCCTGAAAACTGCAGCGAAAGCGAAGAAAAAGATCGTGCAAAAAGCCACTGCCAAGAAAAAGCCGGCCGTGAAGGCCAAAACTGTAGTCGCCCCGAAGAAAGTGAAGCCCGCCGTCCAGCCGGCCAAGGCCGCTGCCAAGCCGGTCCACAAGCCTGAAGTGAAAGCCCAGGCGCACGCCCCGCAGGCCCATAAACCCGCCGCTCCCGCGCCCAAGCCCCAGGCTCCGCTCCATAGGCCTGAGCAGCCGAAGGCGCATGCGCCCCAGGCCCATAGGCCCGCTCAGCCGGTCCAGGCGCCGGTGGCGACCCATGCCCCCATCACCCATATGGCCGACAAGCCGGTCGTCGCCACGCCGGCCGCCAAGAAGCTTCTGTTCAAGGTCAACGAGCTGATCGTCTATCCGGCGCATGGCGTCGGCCGCGTCGTCATGATCGAGGAGCAGGAGATCGCCGGCATCAAGCTCGAGCTCTATATCGTCGATTTCGAGAAAGAAAAGCTGCGCCTCAAGGTTCCGACCTCGAAGTCGGAGCAGAAGGGCATGCGCAAGCTCGCCGACAAGCCGCTCATCGAGCATGCGATGAAGGTGCTGAAGGGCCGCGCCCGCATCAAGCGGACCATGTGGTCGCGCCGCGCTCAGGAATACGAAGCGAAGATCAATTCCGGCGACCTCATCGCGGTGGCCGAGGTCGTGCGTGACCTCTACCGCTCCGAGCGCCAGCCCGAGCAGTCCTACTCTGAACGCCAGCTCTTCGAGCAGGCGCTCGACCGCATGGCGCGCGAGATCGCCGCGGTGAAGAAGATCGACGACGACATGGCGGTCAAGGAGATCGAAACCTTCCTCGCCAAGAACGCGCATCGCAACACCAAGGCCGATGACGGCGTTCCGGCGGAAGAAGCGGCGTGAATCGCCCCTTCTGAATGATCGATGAAGAGCCCGGCCCAGCGCCGGGCTTTTTGTTGCAGGCGATCATGTCATGAGCCCAAAATCCACTGTCGCGCCGCGCACCAAGGTCAAGCCCAAGACCGAGCGCCCGAAGCTCTGGAAGGTCATTCTCCTCAATGACGACTACACGCCGCGCGAGTTCGTCGTCACGGTGCTGAAGGCGGTGTTCCGCATGACCGCGGACCGCGCCCATGGCGTCATGATGACCGCGCATCAGCGCGGCGCCTGTGTCATCGCCGTATTCACCAAGGATGTCGCCGAGACGAAGGCGAAAGAGGCGACCGACCTCGGCCGCAGCAAGGGCTATCCGCTGTTCTTCACCACCGAGCCTGAAGAATAAGGCGCGCAATAACAGCCCCTACGCCGCGTACCGGCATTTGGTTGCATGGCCGTCTCTCAACTCATTGTGACGGGCGTGACGGCGTCCACTTTCCCGCAAGCCTCGTATCGAAGGGCGTATCCACTTGGATGATGACCTAGAGAGGACTATGCGATGACCAAATTTCACAAGACCCTGACTGCCGCCGCTGCCGCCCTGGCGATGGGGGCCGCCGGCCTCGCTTTCGCCGCCAATCCGATGGTGGGCGGCGCCGAGATGTTCCCGGACAAGAATATCGTCGAGAACGCGGTCAATTCGAAGGATCACACGACCCTGGTCGCGGCGGTCAAAGCGGCCGGCCTGGTCGAGACCTTGCAGGGCAAGGGGCCCTTCACTGTTTTCGCGCCCACCAATGAGGCCTTCGCCGCCTTGCCGGCCGGGACCGTCGAGACCCTGCTCAAGCCCGAGAACAAGGACAAGCTCGTCAAGATCCTCACCTGCCATGTGGTGGGCGCCGAGGCGTTCTCGAAGGCCATCATGAAGATGGTCGACGACGACAAGGGCAAGCACCCGGTCAAGACGGTGGGCGGCTGCACCCTCACCGCCATGTATGAGGGCGGCAAGGTGATGATCGCCGATGAGAACGGCACTGTCGCCAATGTCACCATTGCCGATGTCGACCAGTCGAACGGCGTCATCCATGTGATCGACAAGGTCCTGCTGCCGAAAATGTAACCGTCGGCTAACGGGACGTGAGACCTTGAGCCCGGTTCGCCGGGCTCCTTTTTTGCGGGGTTCCGTCCGGGCAGCGAACGCTATATAAGCGGCCCCGAGTGACCCCGTAGCTCAGCAGGATAGAGCATCAGATTCCTAATCTGAGGGTCGGAGGTTCGAATCCTCTCGGGGTCGCCATAGATTTCAATAGGCTGTCAGCTGACCTATGCCAGCTTATATGCTGATGCCCGGCACAGATCCGGCAGCATTTACCCCCCTTGACGATCCATCAGGCACAGAGTTCTGCCCGAATAAAAACGGTCCCACACTTGCCAGAATTCCGGCGTCATGCTGACATTACGCAATGTCAGAAAGCGGTGTGAGCTTGAAAACGGCATGAGCTGCGCAGTGGTTTTCCGACGGCTTTCCTTGGTCCTGGCCGTCGTGCTCTGCGCCAGTCTTCCCGCCTCTGCCGCCGAGGCTCTGAAAGGCACGGCCCTGGTCATCGGTCAATCGGCCTATGCCAGGCTGGTGCGCCTCACCAATCCGGAACGCGATGCGCGGGCGATCGAGGCGCTGCTCGATGAACTGGGATTCGCGACGACGACCGTTCTCGACGGCAATGCCAAGAAACTCCGCCGCACCCTGGACGGCTTCATCGAGGATGCCGAGGGCGCCGATGTGGCGCTCGTCTATTATTCGGGACACGCTATCGAGGCCGGCGGGGTCAATTACCTGATCCCTACCGACGCTGACATCACGTCGCTGGCAGAGGCGAATGAGAGTCTCGTCTCGCTGCAGGACGTCCTCGATCGCTTGCGCGGCAAGGCCCGCATCACCATTCTGCTGCTCGATGCCTGCCGCGTCAGTCCCTTCCCGCCTGATGCGCCTTTGAAGCCCGACGCGGCATCGCCCGGCATAGCCGTGGCCGCGGCCGGGCTCGGCGCCGGGAAGGGTGCTATCGTGCTGAACGATGCCGTTTCGCCCGATACGATCGGCGAGGTCATCGGTTTTGCCGCCGAGCCCGGCAAGGTGGCACTCGATGGCCCTGCCGGAAGCAACAGCCCCTATGCCGCCGCCCTGTTGGAGCATCTCGGCGCCAATGACGCTTATGAGTTCGGCCAGGTCATGACCATGGTAACCGAGGAGGTCTATCTCGCGACCGCAACGCGCCAGCGTCCGTGGGTCAATGCCAGCCTGAGGCGACTTCTGCGTTTCGGCGGCGCAGTGGCGGAAGTTTCGCCCGACGAGCAACTATTGTCCGGCGCCCGCCGCAAGCTTCTGCTGTCGATCGCGGCCACGCCGAAGGATATGCAGAAGCTGGTCGAAAATCTGGCCAAGGAGCAATCACTGCCGCTCGATCCACTCTACGGCATGCTGAAGGAATTGCAGGTCGATGTCTCGGCAGGGCCGCAAGAACTCGATAATCAGCTTCGCGCCGGAGCGGAGAATCTGAAGAAGCTTCTGGCCGACAAGCCAGCACCCTTGCGCAACGATCAGGAGCTTGCACGCCTTGCCGGCCTCGCTGACCGCGCCGAGGCCAAGGGCGTCATTCCACTGGCAAAGGCCTTTCGCGCCAGAGCGAGCGCCAGGGCCGACGAGCTCGACAAGACCCTCGATCAGCGCGAGGCCGATGTGATCGCCGATCGGATCGAGCTTGCCTCGACCTATGCCGATGAGGCGGGAACCGCGATCCTTGCCGCCGACTATCGGCTGGCGGCGGTGAAATATGCCAGGGCGGCCGAGCAGGCGACGGGAAAGGACGACGCGCTGGTTCTCAGCTTCCGGTTCAGCGAAGCCGATGCCTTGCGCAATCAGGGCGAATACAAGGGCGAGAATGAAGCATTGCAGCAAGCGGCCGGGCGTTATGAAGCACTTCTTGCCTCGATACCGCGCGAGCGCAAGCCGGCGGAGTGGGCCAGGGCACAAAGCAGTCTCGGCATTGCCTTGCGCGTTCTGGGTGAAAGAGGGCTTGGCAAGGAGAAGCTGAAGAAAGCGGTGACGGCATTCGAGGCCGCGCTCGCCGAGCGTCCGCGCGATCGCTTTCCGTTGGAATGGGCTGTCCTTCAGAACAACCTCGGCCGCACCCTGCTCCGCTTGAGCGCGCAGGAGAACGATCTCGAAAATCTGCAGAAGGCGTCGGCGGCGCTCAATGCCGCGCTCACCATTCAGACGCGTGACAACGCACCAATGGATTGGGCGGAAACTCAGCTCAATCTCGGCCATGTGCTTTCCACTCTCGGTGAACGTGAGACAGGCACGGACAATCTGAAGCGGGCAGCGCTCGCTTATGAAGCGGCGCTGACGGTGAGAACCCGCGAGCGCGCTCCGTGGCAATGGGCGGATACGCAAAATGGCCTCGGCCTGGTCCTGAACGCCTTGGGGCGGCGCGAAACTGGCTCGGAAAATCTGGTGAAGGCGGTCGCCGCTTTCGAGGCCGCGCTCGGCGAGTGGTCACGTGAGGAAGTTCCGCTCGAATGGGCGAAGGCGCAAAATAATCTCGGCCTTGCCTTGAGCGTGCTCGGCTGGCGCGAAACCGGCACCGGAAACTTGCTCAGGGCGGCCACGGCCTATCAGGCCGCTCTCACCGAGTGGACCCGTGAGCGCGTTCCGCGGCAATGGGCCAACGCTCAGGACGGCCTAAGCATGGTCTTTCTCGCCCTTGGCGAGCGCGAAGGAAAGATTGACCATCTGAAGAAAGCCATCGCGGCGTCCGAGGCATCCCTAACGGTGCTGACGCGCGATGACACGACGCTCGGCTGGGGGAATGCCGAGATCAATCTGGGCAATGCTTTGCTGGCGCTGGGGCGGCGGGAACGGAACCCGGCAACGATTTCCAGGGCAGTGGAAGTCTACGAGGCGGTGCTGGCGGATGCAAAACGTGAGGTGGCGCCCATGCAATGGGCTTCCGTCCAGAATGTTCTCGGAAACTCCCTGGCGACCCTGGCCGAAATCGGCAATCAGCCGGAGAATTTCAAAAAGGCCGCCGCCGCTTATGAATTGGCGCTGACGGAATGGACCCGTGAGCGGGTGCCGCTCGATTGGGCGTCACTCCAGTTTAACTTGGCCTTGGTGCTGCAAAACCGGGGTGTTCGGGAATACGATGAGGCGCTTCTGAAGAAAGCCATCGTCGCCTATGAGGCCGCCTTGAGCGAATGGACGCAGGATCGCCTCCCGCGACAATGGGCGGACGCCCAGACTGGTCTTGGAACCGCTTTGGTCGCGCTCGCTGGCTATGAGGCCGACAACGACGTGCTGAGACAGGCCATCGCCCGATATGACGCGGCTCTGACTGTCAAGACGCGGGAGAAAGCGCCGATGGAATGGGCTGTTCTCCAATATAATCGCGGCACCGCATGGCAGTTCCTGGGCGGACGGCAGGGCAGCAGCGGGGATATGCTCTCGGACATCGAGATCCATGGCTTTGCCACCGTGATGAAAAGGATGGGCGAGCGCGATGAACGGACGCGCAGTTTTAATGAAGCGGCTGACGCCTTTGAGCAGGCCTTGCGGGAATGGAGCCGCGAGCGCAATCGCGATCAATGGGCGCAGACCCAGATGGGCCTCGGACTGGTCAGACAGACGCTCGCCGAGGGCAATGGCGGCGACGAGAATTGGCGGAAGGCGGCCACTGCCTATGAGGCTGCGGCCACCGCATGGACGCTGGAGAAGAATGGCCTGAACTGGGCCTTGGCGAAAGACAGGCTGGGCGGCGTCTTGCTGGAGCTCGGCAGGCGGCATCGCGATGGTGCGATGATCGGTGAGGCGAGGCAAGCCATCGAGGCGGCCTGGCAAGTCTACAAGTCAAGGAGTCTCGCGGACTATGACGCCTATTTCACAGAGCGGCTGGCTGGTGTTGATGCCGCTGCGGCGACACTGGCCAAGTGATCGGCTGAGCACGGCGTAGTCCTGGCCGGGGCAAATCGGCCCTCACGCGGCGTCGAGCATCCTGACGCTACGCTTCTCGAACCGGCCGCGCGCCGACTTGATGTCCTGGCCATGTGCGTCGATCCAGTGGGCCAGTTCCGTCACCCGATCGAGGAAGGCGGCGCCCATCGGCGTCAGGCTGTAGATCGTCCAGGACGGGAAGGTGTCGGAATGACGCCGCGATACGAAGCCGTTACGGATCAGCTGGCGCAAGGCGAGGCTGAACTTCCTTTGCGACACGTCCGCCACGAAATCGCGCAGCTCGTTGAGCCGCGCCGGGGTTTCGTTGAGGTACCAGGCCAGCCGCAGCGTCGCATCGTCACCGATATGCTCGAACAGCTCGCGGATGATCACGCGATGCTCGATACCGTCCACCGCCTTCGTCTCCTGACCGCGCTGTCCGGTGTCCTTCTCCGATGTGAGCATGATAGGCCCTCTCTGCAGATTGCCGACATATAGGACGCTGCAATGGGCTCGCAAGACGTGACAACTTTGTCACTTACGCACAAGCCCGACGCGGCGATCTATTTCGCCTGTTTCACGGATGAAGCTCCACCGCGGCGGCGCAGCGGCTTCGCCGGTTGCGCCCTGAATATGTCCACGATCGCGCCGGCGACCGACAGATAGAGAGTGCTCTGGCGCGCGCCGTTCAATCCCCATGGATCCGAATCGATACCATGCAGAACGAGAATCAAACTGTCGGCCAGCGCCTCGAAATCGGCAACGCCGAGCGCTCGGCAGATGCGCGTCAGCCGCTTGCGCTCGCGGATTTCGAAATCGCGCATCAGTCCTTGCCCCAATTCCTCGCTGCGCATGGCCTGCATCGCCATGCCGATCATCTCGAGGCGCCGGTCGGTTCGTGCCAATGCGTCGGCGATGAGCTTGAGGTAGCTTTGCAGCTGGGCTGTGGCATCACCCCCACAGGCTGTATCGATCTCCTTCAGAATGGCCTCGGCCTCGGCCAGAGCGGCCTTGAAGCAGTGAACGGCCAGATTCTCCTTGGAGCCGAAATGACGATAGAGCGTCATCTTGTTGCTGTTGGCGACGGCGGCGATTTCATCGACACTGGCGTCCTGGACGCCGTGCTTCTGAATGAGCGCGCAGGCGGCGGCGAGTATGCGCTCGCGCGGCCTGGGATTGCCCCGTGATGCCGGCACCGCCCTGCGCTTGCCTGCCGGCTTCGACCTGCCGGAGGCGGAAACGGATGTCGGCGCCTTAGGCCCAGCTCTGAACAACCGCACCAGCAAGCGGGCGCGCGCCGAAAACAACGCGCTGCGGCCCGCGCTGGCGAGCCCCCACGGATTGGCGCGGATGCCATGCGCGAGCAGCATCAGCGCCTCGCTGAGTATGTCGCCGTCGGCAATGCCGGACCTTCGGCATATGTCGGCCATTCGCCTGCGATGCCGCAGGATGAAGGCGTCCAGCAAAGGGCGGGCGGCGGCATCTTCCCGCGCCTGCCGGAACACGGCGAAGATGAGCTCGCTGCGACTGTCGCCGCTCGCACATCCCTTCGCCATCTTGACGATCCAGTCATCGAGCGCGCCGGCGGGATTGTCGTACATTTCGGCCGCCCGCCATTTGCCGTCGATCTCATCGATGACGGCACGCAGGCAGGCAATCGCCAAATTCTCCTTCGAGCCGAAATGCCGGTAGAGCGTCATTTTATTGCTGTCGGCGGCGGCCGCGATCTCATCGACACCGACGGCTTGGACACCGCGCTGGCCAAAGAGATCACGCGCCGCATCGAGAATGCGTTCGCGCGGCCTCACGGTATCGATTTTGCTTTTGCCGGCGGCCACCAGTTTTCTGCTTGACTTTGTTACTGATCAGTCACAGAATAGTGACTAGCAAGTAACATACAGGTTCTCGTCGGTGACTTCAACCACGGGCACCTACAATCCGGTCATGGACCGGGGGCAGAGAACCTGAACAACGTGATTTCGCGTTGTTCAGGTTCGTTCGATGACATGAAATCTTCATGAGGTCATTGATGACGGATATAAGGCAGGACTCCGCTGAAGCGGACGACGACTCGTTCATGAATCATTACTTCGATCGGGCGCTCAGATTGCGCGAGATGGAGAGCGCGAAGGCGGGCGGTCACGTATCGCCAGGCTCTGCCCCGGTCCGCCGCCGAACTTCCGCCGTATCGCGCTCATAGGAAGCGCCGATCATGAATGGTTACGCCGTGCGTGCCGGACTTCGCGTCAACTCACTGCCTCGTGATCGAGACGATCCTGACACTGGCGAGCATGCGCCGCGAATACAATTTGATACTCAATCTTCATTGTGAGCATGACTCACATTCCTTATATGCAAATCCGTGAAATCTTCCGAAATGAACTATGTGGTAGTCAGATGAGCCTCTCGACGCAGGAAAGCGATTCAATGTCCTCTACGAACAGGGCGAGCAGCGACGACGAGTTCATTGTCGTGCGCGAGATACTCTCGCGTTTGGGCGACAAATGGAGCGTGCGTGTCATCCATGAGGCGGCCGGCGAGCCGATCCGCTTCACCGACCTGAAGCGCAAGATCGAGCGATCGACGCCGATTTCATCGCGCGTATTGACGCGCACGCTGAAGCAGCTCGAGCGCGACGGCCTCGTTACGCGCCGCGTCTACCCGGTGGTGCCGCCACGCGTCGAATACAGGCTCACCGAGCTCGGCCAGCAGTTTCTTCATCACGCCCAGGAGATCATGGGCTGGACGATGGAGCACCAGACTGCGTTCGAGACGGCGCGCCGCGAATTCGAAGCTCAGACGACTGAGCAGTAGACTCCATCACTTTTTGCATCTCAGTGACGCGGCGGAACACTACCGCCGCGTCTTTATTTTACGACCATCGCCGACGAAGCAGGTCTCAAAGTTACATGCATGTAACTTGAAGACTCCCTGGATCACGATCGCCTGAAGTCAATTCGACCTGAAGGGACAAACGCGATCGGAGCCTTAACTTTAGCGCATGATCGGACGGAAAGTCGGCCTCCACTTTTCCTGTCCACGCGCTTGTCACATTTCCGTCACTGTCGCGCGACTCTAAGTTACCTCTTTGTCCCTGTTACAAAAACCGCACAGCAGCTGACAAATCGTCTTCCGCAACGCAGGCGGGAATTGCAATCCGTTCCGGCGAAAAGTATCCAACCAGTAACCTCGATTCATTGAAGAGAGGTTTTGGGCAATATTCCCCAGGGGGAAATTTGTCGTACTATCGCAACACGGCGATTGTCGCTGTTTTGAGGGAGAATAAAATGAACATGTTGAAGTGGGCGCTCATGGGCAGTGCGGCTCTCGCCGTGACGGCCACCGCCGCCCGGGCTGATGATCTCAGCGCTCTCAAGGCGCAGATCGAAACCCTGCAGTCGCGCGTGACCCAGCTCGAAGCTCAGCCGCAGGCCTCGATGCCGTCGGGCTACAGCCTGCTGTCGATCCGCGACGGCCAGGGCAATTTCCAGGGCGTTCTGCCGGAACGCGCTGCTGATCGCGTCCGTGAAGAATCGGGCTTCACGCTCTCGGTCGTTCCGACCGCTGACGCGGCTCCGGCTGCCGAAGTGTCGGTGTCCGGCGAAATCCGCACCGCCTTGATCTACACGGACTACGAGAACGACGACAACGCGGACATCAACGTCCGTGGCCGTATCTTCATCAAGGGCAAGGCCGACACGGCCGTGGGTGAAGTCGGTGGCTACTTCCGTCTCCAGGCCAATGGCGGTGGTGATTTCGGCGACTACTCCGAGAACACCAAGATGAACAAGGCCTATGGCTGGTGGAAGTTCGCTCCGGAATGGGAGCTGATGGCCGGTTATAACGACAACACCGCCGCTCTTCAGGTGGGTTGGGACTGGCTCGCGGCCACCGGCCCGGTCGCTTCCTTCGGTCCGTCGAACCCGGCTAACGAGCAGATGCGCCTGACCTACTCGTCCGGCCCGCTCTCCTTCGCCATCGCGGTCGAAGATCCGGACAGCGCGACGGGTTACGCGGTCAACTTCGGCGCTGACAAGGCGGCTGGCGGCGGCGACGACTTCGTCGTTGAAGCTGACGCTGCCGACCGCAGCGACATCCCGGCCGTTCAGGGCTACCTGATGTACTCGTCGGATGCCTTCACCGGTCAGATCGTCGCTCTCTATCAGGACGACACTCTCGGTGATGACGCCGACTGGGCGATCGGCGGCGGTGCCACCGTCGGCCTCGGCGAGATGTTCCAGCTGACCGTTGGCGCAGTCTACGGCGAAGGCACCAACTCCTACGCCAACAACCTCGGCCCGCTGACGGTTGACGAAGAATTCTGGGGCGCGTCCGCAGGCATTCTCGCCAATCTCTCGGAAGACACCCGCCTCGAGCTGGGCGTCGGCTATGAGGACTACGACAATGCCGGTACCGCTCTCGGCTTCGGCGGTGGCGTGTACTGGGATCCGGTCAGTCAGGTCACTCTCGGCGTCGGCGCGACCTACATCGACTACGGCGATCGCCAGGATGTCGGCACCGATGGCCTGGGCAACCTCGCTTTCGTGGACGACAGCAACGAAGACAGCCTCCAGGTGTTCTTCGGCACCTGGCTGCGCTTCCCCTGATAAAGGGACGAGGATTGTGATTTAGTGCCGGTAGTTCCCACTTCTGGACGCTGAGTTCCGATCCCCTACAGGGACCCCCGCAATCGCATTGCGGGGGTTTCTTTTTGCGTTGCACGACAGGTTACCAACGCACACGCTCATAAGCGACAGACTTTATTGTAACCGAACGCACGCCACTTCTACGCATCGTCGTTCTCTAATCATTGCGACTCCGACACACATTCCTGTTCCTGTTACAAAAACCGCACAGCCGGAATTAATCGATCCCGTCCGCGTGCCGACCAATTGTATTTCAGCCAACCTCGGATAAGTATCCGTTCAACCTCGATTCACAGAGTGGGGGTTGATACAGCGCTCTTCGGGAGAATTGTATCAAGAACGCAACAAAGTGCGTTTCGCTGCATTGATGGAGACTAATAATGAAAACGATGAAATGGGCGCTTTTGGGCGGTGCGGCGGTTGCCGTGACAGCCACCGCTGCCCGCGCCGACGATCTCAGCGCGCTCAAGGCGCAGATTGAAACCCTCCAGTCGCGTGTGACGCAGCTTGAGGCGCAGCCGCAGGCCTCGATGCCGTCGGGTTACAGCCTGCTGTCGATCCGTGACGGCCAGGGCAACTTCGGAACACTCGTTCCCGAGCGTTCGGCCGATCGCGTTCGCGACGAATCGGGCTTCACGCTGTCGGTCGTCCCGACCGCCGATGCGGCTCCCGCCGCCGAAGTGTCGGTGTCCGGCGAAATCCGCACCGCTTTGCTCTACTCGGACTTCCGCAATGATGACAATGCGGACATCAATATCCGCGGCCGTATCTTCATCAAGGGCAAGGCCGACACCGCTGTCGGCGAAGTCGGCGGCTACTTCCGTCTGCAATCCAATGGCGGCGGCGATTTCGGCGACTATTCCGAAAATGTGAAGATGAACAAGGCCTATGGCTGGTGGAAATTCGCCCCAGAATGGGAGCTGATGGCCGGCTATAACGACAATACCGCCGTGCTGCTGACCAGCTGGGACTGGCTTGCCGCCACCGGGCCGACCCGCACCTTTGGTCCGTCCAACCCCTATAACGAGCAGATCCGCCTGACCTACTCGTCAGGGCCGCTCTCCTTCGCCCTCGCGCTGGAGGATCCGGATAATGCCGAATATCTGCGCAATGGCGAAGTCATCAACGGTGACACCGGCGACATTCCGGCGGTGCAGAGCTACCTCATGTATTCGACCGACAGCTTCACCGCTCAGATCGTCGGCCTCTATCAGAAGGACGATGCCGGCGATAATGACGACTGGGCGATCGGCGGTGGCGCGGCCGTCAACATCACCGAAGGCATCCAGCTGTTGGGCGCCGCCGTCTTCGGCGAAGGCACGTCGAGCTACGCGGCCAACCTCTCCCCGCTCACGACGGACGAGCAATTCTGGGCCGGATCGGCCGGTATTCTCGCCAACCTCTCCGACGATACCCGTCTCGAATTGGGCGTCGGCTATGAGGACTATGATGACGCGGGCAAGGCTCTGGGCTTCGGCGGCGGCGTCTACTGGGATCCGGTCAGCCAGGTCACCCTGGGTGTCGGCGCCACCTATATCGACTTCAAGGATGCCGCTGTCATCGACAATGACGGCCTCGACGTGATCGGCAACGAGGACAGCCTCGAAGTCTTCTTCGGCACCTGGCTGCGCTTCCCGTAAGCCAGAGGCTACACGAGACCAAGCACCAACCTTCCTCCTAGGTGCTTACAGACCCCCGCAAGGCCAATTGCGGGGGTCATTTATTTGCGCCGTGTGAAATGCCCCTTCATCGCGAGCTCGAGCCCGCGGCGGGTTTCCTTCGCATGCTGCTCGAAGCTCAACTGATCGTCGGCGATGAATAGTCGAACAGCATGGGCTTCGCAGTACGCGCCTCGTTCCCTTCAGTTCGCCTTGACCAGCACCACGCGGCGATTCTTGGCGCGGCCCTTTTCATCGTCATTGCTGGCGACCGGCGCCATCATGCCGGCGCCCGCGGCCACCAGCCGGTTGGCGGCGATGCCGTATTTCGCCGCCAGCTCGGCCTTCACCGCATTCGCCCGCCGCGCCGACAGATCGATATTGTAATCGAACGCCCCCTGGCTATCGGTGTGACCGACGACGATCACCGACATCTGCGGCGCGTCGGTGAGAAGCTTGGCGATCTCCTTGAGCGTCGGCTCCGATTCCGGCTTGATATCCGCCTTGTCGGTATCGAAGAAGATGCCATAGAGCGAGATGCTGCCGGTCGTCGTGAGCGAGTCCGCCATCTCGGCCGCCTCGACCACGACCATCTTCTTGTCGCGCCCCTTGGGCTCGAGCACATGGACGACGGCGATCGTGCGGCCGTTGAATGCCTTGCAGTAGAGATCGTCGATCAACGAGAAGGTCTGCACGGTGACATAGGCATCACCGTCCTCCTGCGGGATCTTGGCGGCGAAGAAACGCTGGTCGTTCACGCCGGCGGTCAGCGCGCAGGCGCCGTTGGAGAAGCCGGCATCCTTCAGATCGCTCTCATGGAAGAAATACATCATCAGGCTCATATCGCCGCCGCCGCCGGAGCTCGACCGGTCGGCCGCGCCGCCGCATTCCTCCTTCTTGCATTCGAAGAGGACCTGGCCTTTCGCCGCTTCGATCACATCCTGATAGTTGCGCAGGACTTCCAGGGGCGACCGTTCGGGCGGCAGCACATAAGCGAGACGTGTCAAGGCGCCTTCGGCCTCGATCACCTTGTCCGGCGCATGGATCCGGTTGTTCATCTGATCGCGGGCATCGGCGTCCGCGACGGGCTTCAGCGGTGACAGGGGCACACGGAAATCCGTGTAGGAGAACCGCTCATAGGAGACGATGAAGGAGCCTTCGTAACGCTTGACCAAGCCATTGTCCTTGGCGCCTTCGATATCCGCCGTAGGTTCGGTCGCATCGGCCATGGCCGGAGCCGCCGACATCACCAAGACACCCGCGACGCTCACAGCCCGCAGGATTTTACCAATCATTCGTCGCATTGAATCACGCTCCGTTGAGGCCCCATCTCGCCGGTAGCTCATTATTTCCCCTGGGTCATGATTTGGCAAGAGCGGTGAAGCGGAAGACCGGCTGGCGCACCTCGATGCCGTCCTCGCCCGTTGCGTGATGAAGCTGCTCGAGTTTCACGGCGGCCCGATCGATGGAAAAATCAGGAATGATGAAAGGCAGGTTCTTCAGATACCACGCGAGCGCGCCGACATCGGCGAAGCGCATGACCTCGGTGCCTTGCGCCTTGTCCTCGATTGTGAATCCGGCGGCCACGATCTGCCGCACGGCGAAATCCAGGTCCCACATTCTGGAAATGGACGGCGCCATTTGGCCGAGCACCCGGTGAAAGTCCCGGGCGATCGTGGAAGCGACCTGCTGCGTCGCGAAGCGCCCGCCGGGCGCCAGAACGCGCAGGACTTCGCGGGACAGATAGGATTCATGCCGGCTGATCACGAGATGAAAGGACCCATCCGGAAACGGCAGGTCGCCGCCGGGCGCGCCCCGATCCTGCACGACATTTTCCGGCGCGCCTTCGACCGCGATGACCTCCACACCGAGGGGGGAAAGCCGGGCCTGGGCTACCGGTATATTCGGCAGCCAGCCCTCGGTCGCCACACTCCGCTTGGGCAGCCGGCGCCGGCTCAACCATTCGCCGCCGCCTGTTCCCATATCGAGGAGATCGGGAGAGGCTGCCGCCAAGGCATCGACAAGCCCACCGAAGTCCCAGGGCTCCTGGGTGACGATCCGCCCGTCAAGGGAATAATCCCAGCCTTCGAACGGCCGCTCCCGGGCCTCGACCATGAGATCGCCGAATTTAGCCATGCTTATTGCCCTCGATTAAGATCTGGATCACCAGATGCGCGTCCCGGTGAAGAGGAATCACCTTATCGCCAAAGTCTTCAACTTTGGCGGGATTTGTTCTAATTGGACTGACATATCAGCAAATCGCGCCGCCACAGGCATTTCTGACAGAGGATAAAAGATGGATCTGGAATTCGATCTCGGCCGTGGACCGCAAGCCTTCGGCCATCGTTTCCTCATCGGCCTGCAGCAGAGTCCGGTGCTGGGCGACCACGACAAGCGGCTCCTGTCGACTTTGCGCCCGGCCGGCGTCGTGCTGTTCCGCGCCAATTTCCTCGCCAATGCGCCTTATGAGGAGTGGCTGGCCTCGCATGCGAAACTGCTCGCCGATGTGCGCGAATATATCGGCCGCGACGAGGTCATCATCTCGATCGACCACGAGGGCGGCGGCGTGCTGCGCCCGCCTGCTCCCATCACGCCCTTCGCCTATGCGCGGGAATGGCCGAGCCAGGCTGCTTCCGTCGGCCGTGCCATGGGCGTCGAATTGCGCCATCTCGGCTTCAATGTGAATTTCGCGCCGGTGGTCGACGTCAATTCCAACCCGGCCAATCCGGTCATCGGGCCACGCTCCTTCGGCACGACACCCGAGGCAGTGGCGGCGGCGGCGCGCCAGTTCCTCGATGCGATGCAGGCGGAAGACGTGCTGGGCTGTCCCAAGCATTTCCCCGGCCATGGCGACACGGGGGTGGACTCGCATTATTCGCTGCCCGTCATCGATGTCGATCCCGACACCTTCCGCAAGCGCGAAGTCGCCGCCTTCCGCTCTTTCACCGATGCCAAGACGCGCCTCTTCATGACCGCCCATATCGTCGTGTCGCAGGTCGATCCCGGCATTCCGGCCACCATGTCGCGCGTCATCCTCAATGACATTCTGCGCCAGGAGCTGGGCTTCAAGGGCGTCGTCGTCACCGACGATCTCGGCATGGCGGCGATCTCCTCCAAGCTCGACCAGCCGGAAACGACGCAGCGCATCGTCAATGCCGGCGCCGACCTCTTGTGCATGTGCGCTTATTGGGCCGACACGACGCGCATCCTGAAGATGATCGACTTCATGCAAGCAGGGCTGAAAGAGGGCACCCTCAAGGAAGCGACTTTCCGCGCCTCCTTCGACCGAGTCAAAGATCTGCTCGCCGATATCCCGAAACATGAGGTCAAGCGGCTCGGCGAGGAGACCTATGAACAGCATGCAGCCCTGGCGCCGCTCCGGCCCCGGGCACCGGTCCCGGCCAATGCGACAGGGGCGGCGAAGATCTAGGCGGCTTTCCGCGCCCCAGGGGCCTCAGTCACTGACTAGGTGAAAGATTGTCGGCAACGTTACTGATGAAACGGGAGCGACTCCAGCCGGTACAGCCAGACCAGCACGCCGGCGAGACCGAGGGTCAGGAGAAGTCCAATCGTGAAGTCGCCATACCACGGAGCTCTCGTCTTGCTGCCGACGGCTTTTGCGGCCAGCACCTGGTCGCGCGCGATGGCGATATTCTGTCCTGATGGCCGCGGCGCGGCGCGCGATCGGCCCCTCCGCCTTTGCTTCTCGCCATAGCTGGGCCGCGGCGGCTCGATTTCGATTTCCGAGAATGCGGACAGCGGACGCCACTCGGAATAGCCGGGACGCCACAGATGGGTCTCTTTGCTGATTGTCCCGGACAGGAACAGCGACTGAACCTGATCACGCGTGAAAGGTCCCGCTTCCTTCGTTCCCTGCAGGAAGAACCATTCAGCCACACTCATCCGAATCCCCGTCCACCCCGTCGCGCACCGGCTTAATGCGACAGGCATTTCGACGGGTCAATCAACCAGATATTGCATAGTCCGAACGGAACCTTGGCCCACGGGGAACCCCCGCAAAAATCTCAGCTTTTCAGCCCGATTTGTGAAATACTTCACTTTTCCCGGCCGTATCCCGCGGGTATCAGAAGCCCCCCCGCAACGAAGACGTGCCACCGCCATGCCGCTTCTCGAACGCGACCACGATCTGCAGTTGCTCACCGCCGCCTTGAACGATGCGGCAGCCGGCACCGGGCGCATTGCGCTGATCAGCGGCGAGGCCGGCATCGGCAAGACCGCGCTCATTGGCCATTTCATCGCACGGAACGGTAAATCGGCGCGCGTGCTGACCGGCTATTGCGATTCGCTCTTCACGCCGACGCCGCTCGTTCCGCTGCACGACATTGCGCGCAGCCTCGGCGGCCGCCTATTGGCACAGCTCGAAAGCGGTGCACCCCGCGCCCAGCTCTTCGCCACCATGCTGGAGCTCCTGCGCGATCCGGCCGAGCCCACCCTCCTCGTCGTCGAGGACATCCATTGGGCCGATGAAGCGACGCTCGATCTTCTCAAATATCTCGGCCGTCGCATCGCCCAGACGCGCGCCTTGCTCATCCTCAGCTATCGTCAGGATGAGGTGGGCGCCCGGCATCCCTTGCGCCTGCTGCTCGGCGATCTCGCCTCCTCGCACACCACCTTACGCCTCACGCTGCCGCGCCTGACGCTCGCCGCGGTGCGCGATCTGATCGGCGGGCGTGAGCTCGACGCCGATGCTCTTCACCGGCAGACGGCGGGCAATCCCTTCTTCGTCGCCGAGATCCTCTCCTCGGATGGAGGCGGTATTCCAGGCTCGGTAAACGACTCCGTGCAGGCGCGCCTGGCACGGCTTTCTCCCGCTGTCCGGCATGTTCTCGAAACTGCCGCGATCATCGGCAGTCGCATGCGCGAGGCCAAGCTCGAAGCGATCTGCGGCGCCGACGCCGATACGATCGACACCGCCATGCGCGCGGGAATTCTTGAAATGGCGGGCGAGGACATCATCTTCCGCCATGAATTGGTGCGCGATGCGATACTGGCGGCGATGCCTCCCGGGCGCTTCCGCGATCTGAGCCGCCGGGTGCTCGCCGCGATCCGGGCGTCAGGCATCGAGCGCGGTGATCTGGCGCAACTGGCGCATCTCGCCGAAGGCGCCGAGGACACCGCTTCGGTTCTCGATTACGGACCGGCGGCGGCCAAGACGGCCGCTTCGGCCGGCGCCCATCGCGCCGCCGCCGCGCAATATAAGCGCACGCTGACATTTGCGGTGGCGCGGCCCGCCGCCGAGCGCGCCAGGCTGCTGGATCTTTATGCCGAGCAATGTGCGATCGTCGACAATCTCGCCGACGCGATCACCGCGCGGCGTGAGGCCGTGGTGCTCTGGCATGAAGCCGGCAACTCTCTGCAGGAAGGGGCTGCCCTTTCCAATCTCGCCTGGCCGCTGGTGCGCAGCGGCCAGAATGCCGCCGCTGAAGAAGTGAGCCAAAGGGCGATCGCCCTTCTCGAGGCGATGCCGCCGACCCGCGAATTGGCGGCCGCCTGCCGCATGCAGGCGCATTTGCGCATGCTCGATCGCGACAAGGCGCCGGCGGTGCATTGGGGCAAGCGGGCAATCGAGCTGGCGACACGCTTCGACGACAAGCCGACATTGGCCGCGGCCGAGCTGGTGGTGGGTGCCGCCATGCTGGTGAGCGGTGACGACAAGGGACTGCCGCATTTCAATCGCTGTCTCGACCTCGCCCGCGCCGGCGGCATGGACGATGTCGTCGGCCTCGCCTTCCTGAATATGGGCTCATCGTATGGCGAGCGTTACGAATTCGGCAAGGCCGAGGCGCTGCTCAGGGAAGGCATCGCCTATGCCGAGGATTGCGATCTCGATCACTCCAACAATTACATGTCCGCCTGGCTCGCTCTGACCCTGCTCTATCAGGGCCGCTGGAGCGATGCGGGCAATCACGCGACCGCCGTCGTCAACTGTCCGAATTTCTCACTCGTCAGCAAGGTCATGGCCTTGGTCGCCTTGGGCCGCCTCAGGGCGCGGCGCGGCGATCCGGGCACCGCTTTGGCGCTCGATGAGGCGCTCGACCTGGCGCGCCAGACCAATACGCTGCAGCGCCTAGCCCCCGTGCATGCGGCGCGCGCCGAGGCGGCGTGGTTCGAAGGCGACAAGGAGCGTGTCGCCGCCGAGGCGACGGCAGCCTATGAGCTCGCTTTCAATCACCGTCATCCCTGGCATATCGGTGAGCTCACCTTCTGGCGCCGGCGTGCC
The DNA here is from genome assembly GCF_016595235.1 of Taklimakanibacter albus. Taxonomy (GTDB): domain Bacteria; phylum Pseudomonadota; class Alphaproteobacteria; order Rhizobiales; family Aestuariivirgaceae; genus Taklimakanibacter; species Taklimakanibacter albus. The sequence continues at coordinate 1,310,749 of NZ_JAENHL010000007.1, forward strand.
GGAGAAGATGTCCAGCCGCCGCGCTGGTGCGCCAGGCCTTTTGCCCTGCAGATCGATGGCGACTGGCAGGGCGCCGCCGCGGCCTGGCGAGATCTCAAATGTCCCTATGAGGAGGCGCGCGCGCTGGCCGACGGCGACATGGCGGCGAAGTTGCGGGCGCTCGAAATATTCGACCGGCTCGGCGCCGCGCCCGCCGCCCAGATGCTGCGCCAGCACATGCGTGATCAGGGGACACGCCGCATTCCGCGGGGGCCCCGTGCCACCACCTTGCGCAACCCGCACGGCCTGACGGTCCGCGAGATCACCATTCTCGATTGCCTGGCGGGCGGCCTCAGCAACGCGCTGATCGGCACGAGACTTCATATCTCGTCGAAGACCGTCGATCATCACGTCTCGTCGATCCTGGCGAAATTGCAGGTGCGGTCGCGCGCCGAGGCCGCGGCAGCAGCCCTCGCCCAGGGCCTCGTCATCCAAAATAGGGAGATGGCGGCGCCAAAATAGGGAGACCTCCCGATGTGGGGCGGAAGCGGCGCGCTTAGAGTCTGGCCGTCCACTTGCACAGGAGTTTCCTCATGCCCCGCTATATCATCGAAAGAACCTTTCCCGCCGGCCTCGAAATTCCGATGGACGCCAAAGGCGCCCAAGGTACGCTGAAGGTCGTCAGCCGCAATGCCGAGCAAGGCGTCACCTGGGTGCATTCCTATGTCACCCAGGACAAGAAGAAGACCTTCTGCGTCTATGACGGGCCGACGCCCGAAGCCATTCGCAAGGTTGCCGAGCTCAACGGCCTGCCGGTCGACCGCATCACCGAAGTCCGCGTGCTCGATCCCTATTTCTATCTATGACCTGTTCCTGCGACGCTCCTTCCGGTGACGATGACCGGGAGGAGCCGGCAGACGCCCCGGCAATCGCCGCCATCCTCCCCCAGGCACGGCGATTGCTGCGGGCATTGTTTGTCCGCCCACACGCGGGCGACGAAGCTCCACGCCTCGCCAAGCTTCATCGGCTGAACGACTACCAGCTGAAAGACATCGGGCTGACATGTGAAAACAATACGGAACACACTCTGAGGAAGTGATCACACGCAGAGGATGCTCCGGTGCGCCACCCATACTGCCCTCCCCTTTCGTCAAAAATCTGTTGCGCCTTGTTGAACGATAGTTCAACATAAGTCCGACCCCGATTCACTTTTGGGGGAAGACGGCATTCCAGATCAATTTCGCAACGCAGTGCTTGATCTCTGTTGGGGAGGGGAAACCGTGACAAATCTCGGGAAGCACGTGCTTCTGGGCGGGGTCGCTTTGGCCGCCATGGCCATGGGCGCCGCAGCCGACGATCTCAGCAATCTGAAGAGTGAGCTCGCCTTGTTGCAGGCGCGCGTGTCGGACCTCGAGACGCAACCGCAAGCCGTGTCGGCGCCGGGCTACAGCCTCCTGTCGATCCGCGACGGCCAGGGACATTCCGAAAGTCTGGTGCCACGCCGCGCCGCCGACCGGGTGAGAGCCGACCAGGGCTTCACGCTATCGGTGTTGCCGGCTGCCGATGCCGCCCCCGCCGCCGAGGTTTCGGTCTCCGGCGAAATCCGCGCCGCCTTGTATTATACGGACTGGGAGGACGGCGATAATCTCGACGTCACGACGCGCGGCCGCATCGTCGTCACCGGCAAGACCGATACGGCGGTCGGCGAGGTGGGCGGCTATCTGCGCCTGCAGGCCTCGGGCGGCGGCAATCTCACCGATTATGCCGAAGATGTCGGCATCAACTATGCCTATGGCTGGTGGAAATTTGCGCCCAACTGGGAATTCATGGCCGGCAACAACGACAGCACGTCCGCCTTGCAGGTGGGCTGGGACTGGAATGGCGCCTCAGGCCCGACGAGCTCTTTCGGCATGTCGAATCCTTACAGCGAGCAGATGCGCCTGACCTATTCCGACGGGACGGTCTCGGCCGCCATCTCGCTCGAGGACCCGGACGACATCACCGATGCGGAAGGCGAGACGATCGACAAGAGCGATATGCCCTCGCTCCAGGCCTATCTCATGTACACGAACAAGCCCTTCACCGGCCAGATCGTCGGCTATTATCAATCCGACGATCACGGCGCCGATGACTGGGCGTTCGGCGGCGGCGCCACGCTGGACATCGCCGAAGGTATCCTCATCACCGCCGGCGCGGTTCTGGGCGAAGGCACATCGAGCTTCTACAACAATCTGAGCCCGCTGACGGCGGATGAGGACTTCTGGGCCGGCTCCATCGGCCTCCTCGCCCAGCTCACCGAGCAGACCCGCCTCGAGCTCGGCGCCGGCATCGAAGACTACGATATCGCCGGCCAAGCGCTGGGCTTAGGCGGCGGTCTCTATTGGGACCCGGTCAGCCAGCTCACCCTCGGCGCCGGCGCCGCCTATGTAGACTACAAGGATGCCGTCACCGAGGACCATGTCATCGGCAATGACGACAGCCTTGAGATATTCTTCGCCACCTGGCTGCGTTTCCCCTGACCCCTGAACGAGGAATCTCCCACAACCCCTCATGCTGAGGTGCGAGCGAAACGAGCCTCGAAGCATCCCTCAGGATGAAGCGAGCGCGCGGCAACAAACCCTTCGAGGCCCGGCTTCGCCGGGCACCTCAGGGTGAGGGTACTTATGGGACCTCTGCGCCAGATAAATTACGCCATCTGGCTGCGATTTCCCTAAGCTAGGAATCACAACCCCTCATGCTGAGGTGCGAGCGAAGCGAGCCTCGAAGCATCCCTCAGGATAGAGCGAAAGCGCGGCAACAAACCCTTCGAGGCCGGGCTTCGCCGGGCACCTCAGGGTGAGGATTCTGTATGCCTGTCGCGGACAACTAAGCCATCAGGTCGAGCATATATTGCGGCAACGCGAATGACGCCTGGTGGATCTCGGGATTGTAGTAGCGCGTCTTGAGACCGCTCGCGGCGAAACGCTGGCGCAGGGTCTCGACCGGCACATGGCGCGCTTGTGGATCCATCGCCCCCCAGCCGAAGCTCATGCTGCCGCCGATATAGGTCGGCACCGCGGCATGGAAGAAATGCCGGTCGGGAAAGGATTGCGCCAGGTTCTTCGCCGTCTTGCGTAATTCATCGGGCTGCAGGAACGGCACGCCATTCTGCGTCGAGAGAATGCCGCGCTCATTGAGGCGCTCCCGGCTCAGACGATAGAAATCGCTGCTGAACAGGCTGGCGGCGGGACCGATCGGATCGGTCGAATCCGACAGGATCACGTCGAATTTCTCGGCCGCATCACGCAGATAGTCGAGCCCGTCGGCGATGACGAGCTTGAGGCGCGGATCGTCGAGCGAGCCAGCCGAATGGTTCGGCAGATATTTGAGGCACATGTCGATGACCGCCTGGTCGATTTCGACGGCAACGATCTCCTCGATGCTCTTGTGGCGCGTGACTTCCCGCACGATGCCCCCATCACCGACACCGACGATCAAAACCTTGCGCACCGCGCCATGGGCGAGGATCGGCACATGCGCCAGCATCTCGTGATAGATGAACTCGTCGGCCTCGGTCGTCTGCACCGCGCCGTCGAGCGCCAGCACCCGGCCCATGCGCTTATTGCGGAAGATCACCAGATGCTGGTGCTCGGTGCGCGTTTCATAAAGCACCTCATCCACGCTGAAGCGCTGGCCATAATCGGCATGAAGGCTTTCGACGAAATCCTGCGGCATGAAATCTGGTCTCCCGGAATACGAACCGGGAGTCGAATAGCCACTTGGGCGCCCTACTGCAAGGCGTGCAGGCCTTCAGTCGTGATGAACGATCGAGCGACCGCCACCTGCCTTTGCCGTGGTGGTGAGCCTCGCCAGCCTAGGAACTGCCGATACCGATGTCGCGAGGCGTATGTCGCCGCCGGGATGGTCCATATGCGCGACAGGCAAGTCCTTTCAACAAGTTAGGCGCTGCCCGCGACGCCTTCCTCCACCGGAAGTTATGCTCCAGCGAAAAAGTGAAAATAGGCCGTTGAAAGTCCGCTATTCCTTGTTATACATTCGTTCAACAAGGAAACGCCATGGCGGATATAAGAACAGAATTCCCCTATGCGGTGGAGGTCGTCGATCCCTTGTGGATCACCCTCGCCGACGGCACCCGGATCGCAACCACTTTGTGGAAGCCGAAGACGAAGGACAAGGTTCCGCTCGTCGTCGAGATGGTCCCTTACCGCCGGCGTGACGGCACCGTCTTCCGCGACGTCGAGATCCAGGCCTATTGGGCGGGCTTCGGCGTCGCCGTTTGCCGCGTCGATATCAGGGGCGCTGGCGATTCGGACGGCCTGCTCGCCGATGAATATCTCCCGCGCGAGCAGGAAGATGCTTGCGAGATCATCGCACATCTCTCCGCGGAAGCCTGGTGCAACGGCAATGTCGGCATGGTCGGCATTTCCTGGGGCGGCTTCAATTCGCTCCAGGTTGCCGCCCGCCGCCCGCCGGCGCTGAAGGCGATCATCACCTTGTGCTCGACCGACGACCGCTATGCCGATGACGTCCATTATATGGGCGGCGCGCTGATCACCGAAGACGAGATGTGGTCGAACTTCATGCTGGTGAAGAACGCCATGCCGCCCGATCCGCAGATCGTCGGCGACGCCTGGCGCGACATGTGGCTGAAGCGCCTCGAGGCCAACACCTCCTGGTCGGAGCATTGGCTGCGGCATCAGTGCCGCGATGCCTATTGGAAACAGGGATCGGTCTGCGAGGACTTCTCGAAGATCGACTGCGCCGTGCTGGCGGTGTGCGGCTGGGAGGACAGCTACTCCAATTCCGTGGCCCGTTTGCTCGAAGGCCTCTCCTCCCCCAAGCGCGCCATCATGGGCCCGTGGACACATGCCTTTCCCTGCCGCGGCAATCCGGGCCCGCAGATCGGCTATCTGCAGGAAGCGCTGCGCTGGTGGAAATACTGGCTGGCCGGCGAGGCGACCGGCATCATGGACGAGCCGCTCTATCGCGTCTTCGTCATCGAGGAGGAGCGTCCGCGTTCCTATTACGAAACGCATAGAGGCCATTGGGTCGCCGAGGAGGCCTGGCCCAGCCCCCGCATTGACTGGCAGACACGTTATCTCAATCCGATCGGTCTCGATCGCGAGGCAAAGACCGGCGCCGAACGGTCGGTGCGCTCGCCTGCCACCGCCGGCACCGATTGCGGTCGCTGGGGCGGCTATGGCGGCACCTCGCCCGATCTCGCCATCGACCAGCGCCGTGAGGACGGCCAGGCTTTGTGTTTCGACACCGAGCCGCTTGCCGAAGCGATCACGCTTTTGGGCGCGCCCGAGATCGAGCTCGAGCTCACAGTCGACGTGCCGAAGGTCAATCTCGCCGCGCGATTGTGTGACGTTTACCCGGACGGTACTTCGGCGCTGATGACCTATGGCGTGCTCAATCTGAGCCACCGCGACAGCCATGAATTCCCGGAAGATTGCCCGGTCGGCAAGCCCTTCAAGGTCAAACTGAAGCTCAACGATTTTGCCCGCGAGATCCCAGCCGGCCATCGCATCCGCCTGGCGCTCGCCACCCAGCATTGGTTCGTCCTGTGGCCGCAGCCGACGCTCGCCACCGCGACGATCAGGACCGGGCTGTCGACCATCCGCCTGCCGGTGCGCCCGGCGGGTCCCCGCGATACATCGGTGAGATTCGAGCCGGCCGAGATCGCCCCGCCCGTTCCCTCGACCGATATCACCGCAGGCGCGGTCACCAAAACCGTCGAGGACGATCTGGGTTCAGGCATTCGCACCATCAAGCTCAGAAGCGACGGCGGCACGCAGTCGATCGACGATCGCGGCATCGTCACGTCATCCTGGAACAACGACACGTTCTTCATCCACCCCGACGATCCCTTGTCGGCGAAGCTCGTGACCGAATATGCTTGGGCGATCAGAAGCGGTCCCTCCGACATGGAAGCAAAATCGCGTACCGAGCTCACCGCCGATGCCGGGAATTTTTATCTGACCTGGCAGATCGAGGCACGCGAGAAGGGCCGCGTCATCCACAGCAAGGGTGCGACGCGCACCATTAAACGCGACTTCTGTTGAAGCGGCGGACCAGGCCATGCTCGCTTACACCATCAAACGCATCGGCCTCGGACTTCTGATCCTCATCGGCGTCATGTTCGCGATGTATGCGGCGGTCTTCATCGTGCCGGGCAATCCGGCGCGCGCCGCGCTGGGGCCGCGCGCCACTCAGGAAATGATCGACAGGCTCACCCGCGAGATGGGCCTCGATCAGCCCTATATCATCCAGGTCTATAACTTCTTCGCCAATGTGCTCACCGGCAATCTCGGCATCGATGTTATGTCGAACCGCCCGGTGGCGGCCGAGATCTGGGAAGTGCTGCCCAATACGCTGATCCTGTGCATCGCGGGGCTCGGCTGGGCGACCTTGCTCGCCATTCCGCTTGGCTGCCTTGCGGTGCTGAAGCGCGGCAGCTGGGTCGACCGGGTGGCGAGCCTGATTTCCGTCGGCACCATTTCGCTCCCCTATTATGTCGTCGCCATCTATGCGCTGCTCATTTTCGCCGTGAAGCTCAACTGGCTGCCGGCGATCGGCGACGGCGAGGATGGCGACATCATGAGCCAGGTCCAGGCGCTCATTCTGCCGGCCTTCGCCATCGGCTTCACCTGGGTCGGCTATCTTGCGCGCCTCGTGCGCGCGTCCATGCTCGACGTCATGGGCGAGCCGCATATCCGCACGGCGCGCGCTTTCGGCGTGCCGGAATGGAAGATCGTCACCAAATACGGCCTGCGCATCGCACTCATCCCGACTTTGTCGCTGCTCGCCGTCAGCCTCGGCGGGCTCATTTCCAGCGCCGTCTTCGTCGAGGTTATCTTCTCCAGGCCCGGTATCGGCAAGCTCGTCACCAGTGCCGTGGCCTTGCGCAATTATCCCGTCGTCATGGGCGCCGTGCTGGTCATGACCGCGATCTATGTCACACTCACCATAGCCGCCGACCTCCTGATCGCGCGGCTCGATCCGAGGATCAGAGATGCCTTCCGGGGCGCTTGAGATAGTGAAGCGCGTCACGCGCGATCCCTTCGGTCTTCTGGGCCTGGTGCTCGTCATCATCGTGCTGGGCGCGGCGATCTTCGCCGATGTGATTGCCCCCTATGACCCGGCCAAGATCGACATCATCAACAAGCTGCAAGGCCCCTCGGCGGCGCACTGGCTCGGTACCGACCAGCTTGGCCGCGACACCCTGTCCCGCATCATTTACGGCGCCCGCGTCGCCATGGGCATCGCCGTGTTCTCGATCGGCATCGGCGCCTTCATCGGCCTCATCCTCGGCATTCTCGCGGGCTATGGACCGCGCTGGCTCGACGCCCTTCTCATCTTCTTCTTCGACTCCTTGAACGCCATTCCCCTCATCCTCTTCGCCCTCACCGTCATCGTCATTCTAGGCCCCGGCACCTCGACGCTCATCTTCGTCATCGCCGTCATCTCCATTCCCGTCTATGGCCGGCTGGTGCGCGCCCAGACGCTGTCGCTCCGGCGCAGCGAATTCATCCTCGCCGAGCAGGCGATGGGGGCGAGCCTGCCGCGTATCGTCGGCATCCATCTTCTTCCCAATGTGCTGGGGCCGCTCGTCATCCTGGTGAGCATGGACATTCCGTCCGTCGTGGCGCTGGAAGCGGCGCTCTCCTATCTGGGCCTCGGCGTGAAGCCGCCGACACCCAGCTGGGGCACCATCCTCAATGACGGCTACACTTCCTTACGCAGCAATCCGGCGCTGGTCATTGCCGCCGGCATTCCTCTCGTGATCGCGACCTTGGGCTTCACCTTCCTCGGCGAAGCCTTGCGCGACGCGCTCGACCCCAAGCTCAAGACCAGGCGCACCCCATGACCGAACCGCTGCTCGCCATCCGTGATCTCACCATCGACTATGCCGGACATGTCCAGGCGGTGCGTAAGGCCAATCTTGAGGTCAGGCTCGGCGAGGCCGTCGGCCTCGTCGGGGAGTCGGGCTCCGGAAAGTCCACCCTCGCCTCGGCCATCACCGGGCTCCTGCCGTCGAGCTCGCGCATCCTTTCAGGCGACATCGCCTTCAAGGGCCAGGTCATCACCGGCGCCGACCGCAGGGCGCAGGCTGCCTTGCGCGGCGATGAGATCGCCATGGTGTTCCAGGATCCGATGACCTCGTTCAATCCGGTGCTCACCATCGGCGAGCAGCTGGTCGACTTCCAGTGCCGCATGCCCGGCAGCCCGATGGAGAAACTCAACCGCGCCGTCGCCATGCTGGCGCGGGTCGGCATTCCCGATCCCGCTCTGCGCGCCCGCGCCTATCCGCATGAGCTGTCGGGCGGCATGCGCCAGCGCTGCGCCATCGCCGCCGCTCTGCTCGTCAATCCGAGCCTGCTCATTGCCGATGAGCCGACGACCGCGCTCGACGTCACGATGGAAGCGCAGATCATCCATCTCTTCCGCGAGCTGCGCCGCGACTATGGCGGCGGCATCCTCATCGTCACCCATCATCTGGGCGTCGTGGCCGAGCTCTGCGACCGCGTCTATGTGATGTATCAGGGTGAAGTGGTGGAAGGCGGTGATGTCGACGACATCTTCCACAGACCGCGCCATCCTTATACGCGCGCGCTGCTCGCCTGCGATCCGGCCCGCATCACCGAGCGCACCAGCTATCTGCCGGTGATCTCGGACTCCGAGCGCGCGGGCTTCCTCCGAGGCTCCTCACTATGACCCAGCCCCTCATCGAGGCTCAAGGGCTTGGCGTGAACTTCCGTGCCCCTGGCGGCATGCTGGGACTCGGTTCCCGCCGCCTGATGATCCTCGATGACATATCGCTGGCCGTTGTCCCCGGCGAGACCTTGGGGTTAGTGGGCGAGTCGGGCTCCGGCAAGACGACCCTGGCGCGGGCGCTGCTGGGCCTCGTGCCGCGGAGCCGCGGCAGTGTCCGTTTCGAGGGTGCCGCCATTGCGGGAACGGAGCCTTCCGCCTTCCGGCATTTGCGCCGCAAGACGGCGATGATGTTCCAGGACCCGGTCGGCTCCTTGAGCCCGCGCGTGTCGATCGGCGCCGCCATCACCGAGCCCTTCGTCATTCATGGCGCCGCCATGACGTCCCGGCGCGAGGCGGCGCAGGCGCTTCTGAAACTCGTTGGACTGCCGGCCGATTTCGTCAGCCGTTACCCGCATGAATTGTCGGGCGGCCAGGCACGCCGCGCCGGCGTCGCCCGCGCACTCGCCTTGCGGCCGTCGCTGGTCATCGCCGACGAGCCGACCGCCGGTCTCGACGTCTCGATCCAGGGCGAAATCCTCAATCTGATGACCAAGCTCAAGGACGAGCTCGATCTCTCCTACATCATCGTCACCCACAATCTCGCGGTGGTCCGCCATGTCTCGGACCGGATCGCGGTGATGTATATGGGCCGTATCGTCGAGGAAGGGCCGACGCAAACGATCTTCGCCAAGGCGCGCCATCCCTATACGGCGTCCCTCATCGCCTCCGAGCCCATTCCCGATCCCCGGCAGCGGCGCCAGCATCTCGCCATCACCGGCGAGGTGCCAAGCATCCTCAAGCGTCCGAAAGGCTGCGAGTTCCACACACGCTGCCCCTTTGCGCAGCCACGCTGCCGCGCCGAGGCTCCGGCGCTTTCATCTCTGACTGCCGACCATAAAGTGCGTTGTCACTATCCAATCAATTAGGGAGGAGTAGAAAAAATGAAGATCAAAGGACATTTCGACCGTCGCGGCTTTCTGCAGCTCTCCGCGCTGCTCGGCTCCGGTATCGTGCTCTCGCCGCGCCTGAGCTTCGCCGCCGAGGGTGATCTCCTGCGCATCAGGGGCGAAGGCGACATCCAGAAATTCGATCCGGCTTACGAGATCGGCGGACTTGAAGACATCACCAATCGCTGCGTGCTCACCTCGCTGGTGCGGCTTTCCGACATGCGCAAGGGCAATACGATCACCCCCTGGGCAGCCGAGAAGATCGAGCAGACGAGCCCGACCAGCATCGCCTTCACGCTCATCCCCGGCCTCAAATGGACCGGCGGCTTCGGCGCCCTCACCCCCGAGGACGTGAAGTTCTCCTTCGAGCGCATCGCCAATCCGGCCAATGAATCGCCGTGGAAGTACCAGTTCGAGAAGCTCGACCATGTCGAAGTCAAGGATGAGCGCTCCGGCATCATCCATCTGAAGGAGCCGTACCAGCCGATCTGGCTCGCCTCGCTCCCCTATTATGGCGGCCATATCGTCTGCAAGGCGGCGGTCGAGAAGGTGGGCGGCAAATACACGACCGAGATCCCGGCGCAATGCGGCCCCTATGTCCTCGAGAAATGGGAGCCCAAGCAGAAGGTCGTGCTCAAGGCCAATCCCGATTGGCCAGGCCCCAAGCCCGATTTCCCGGCGATCGAGATCAGCATCGTCGATGACGACGAGGCGGCCCAGCTCGCTTATGAGGCCAAGGCCTTCGATTATTGCCGGGTCGCGGTGGCGGCGGCCAAGCCGCTCCGGGAAAAGCCGCTCCCCGAGACGGTGCTCATCGAGGCCCAGTCGACGCGATATGTCTGGCTCACCATCAATATCGACAATCCCAAGCTCAAGGACCCGAAGGTCCGCCAGGCGTTGCAATATGCCTTTGACGGCGACCAGGTGATCGCTGGCACCTATGACGGCCTGGTGCCGCGCTCGACCGGCGTGGTGCAGCCCGGCACCCCCTTTACCCGGGCCAGGAACATCATCGACAAGCCGGATTATGAAAGGGCCAAGGCGCTCCTCGCCGAGGCGGGAGCGAGCGACCTCAAGGTCAATCTCGCCACCCTCAACGACTCGCGCTACATGACGGCTTGCCAGATCATCCAGGCGACCATGGCCCAGGCCGGCATCACCGTCGATATCCAGCCCTTTGACGAGGGGGCCTATTGGGTGCTGGGCGACAAGACCCAGGGCGATGGCTATAAGAATCTGGATATGGTGCTGATGGCCTTTGCCGGCGGCATCGACCCGTCGGAGAATACGGTCTGGTTCCGGCCCGACCAGATCGGCGTCTACAACTGGTCGGCCTTCAACAGCCCGGAATATGAAGAGCTCTACAACAAGGCTTTGTCGGAGGGCGATCAGGCCAAGCGCAAGGAGATGTATAACCGCATGGAGGATCTGATGGAGGAATCGGGGGGCTTCATCTTCATCTGCCATGAGCCTTTCGTCGCCGTGCACCGCAACACCATCGAGCCCGAAATCCTCGCCGACGGATATCCCAACCCGGTCGGCTTCAAGAAGCAGAAAGCATGACAAAAACCGCCGCCGCCAAAGCCAAGCCGCGCTTCGCCCGCGTCGATGCCGATCTGCGCCGTCAGATGCTCATCGAGGCCGCGATCCGCTGCCTGGCCGAGGGCGGCATCGCCGCCTTCACGGTGGACCGCATCTCGCGCGAGGCGAATGTCTCGCGCGGGCTCATCAATCATCACTTCGACGGCATTTCGGGCCTCCTGATCGAGGTCTATGAGGCGATGACCCAGTCGATGCTGGCGGCCGGGCGCGAGACTTTGTTCTTCGAAGGCGGGCCTGAGGAGCGCCTCACCGCCGTCATCGACACCATGTTCCGCGCCCCGATGTTCTCGAAGTCATCGCTCCGGGCCTGGCTCGCTCTGTGGGGCGAGGTCGCCACCAATCCGCGCCTCAAGGCCTCGCACCGCAAATCCTACGATGCCTATCGCCGGGCGATCGGCGACGCGCTGAGCGAGATCGCCAAGGCGCGCAAGGTCAAGCTCGACGCCGAGGCATTGGCCATGACGGTGATCGCGCTCATCGACGGCCTGTGGATCGAATGGTGCCTCGATTCCTCCGTCGTCGACCGCGACAGTGCGCGCGCCGCGGTCTACGCCGTGCTCGAAGCGAGGCTCGGCCCCCTCAAGCGCTGATCTGAGAAACCTCGTCGGTGACAAGACTCGGGACTCTCTTCATTTCCCCTTCTCCCGCTTGCCGGAGAAGGTGGCCGAAGGCCGGATGAGGGTGTTCTCTCAACTTCTGTAAAGGAGCAAGTATGGGAGGTATTGAAGCTTCGTCATCTTGTTCTCTTGCAGCGCTGCCGCCAACTGAACCAACACCCTCATCCGCCCTCTCTTCCCTTCTCCCGCAAGCGGGAGAAGGGAAGAGAGATTAGAAATAAGCGAAGTCGTCGGTGGTCAGGGTCACGACATTGTTGAGGAAGAACTCCTTGTCGACCGTCCCGTTGCCTTCGAAATCGACCTGAATGAGCGTGCCGCCGCTCTGCGGATGCTCATAGCGGATCTGCCCGCCGCCGCCGACGCCGTCGAAAGCCTGCTGGCCGAGGAAGCTCGGCTCGGCGAAGAAGCCGAGCAGCTCGATCATATCCTCATGGGTGAAGTCGGTGATCGTATCGCGTCCCCAGGCGCCATTATTGTCCGTGACGCCGAAATGGAACGTATCGGCGCCGCTGCCGCCGGTCAGGATATCCGCTTCCGAACCGCCATAGAGATCATCCTCACCGGCGCCGCCATCGAGAGTGTCGATCCCCTCTATGCCATGCAGCTCATCGTCGCCATCGCCGCCGATCAGCGTATCGTTGCCGCCAGAGCCGAAGAGCGTGTCGTCGCCATCACCGCCATCAAGATAATCATCGCCTCCCCAGCCATCGAGCGTGTCCTTGCCGTCACCGCCCATGATCCGGTTGACCTTGTTGTCGCCCCCCAGAGTGTCGTCATAGGCCGAGCCGATGATATTCTCGATGCCATGGAGATCGTCCCGGTCGGCATTACCCAGCGACTGCTGATAGCCATAGCCATTGACCAGGCTGACCAGGACGCCGCTGCCATAATTGGCGTAGGAAACCGTGTCGATGCCGGAGTCGCCGGTCGAGGATCCGCCATAGACGTAATCGCGTCCTGCACCCGGGGTGAACGTATCATCGCCCTCCTGCCCGAAGAGCGTGTCGCTGCCGTCGCCGCCATCGATCCGGTCGTTGCCGCCGCCCCCGATCAGCGTGTCATCTCCCTTGCGACCCGATATGCGGTCGTCGCCGGCGCCGCCGACCAGGGTATCGTTGTTGTCGGTGCCGAAGAGAACGTTGAGATCGAAACGAAATCTGTCGGCAGTGCCGGGCGGCCTCGTGCCGGGGACGGGATCGATCTTGGCCATGAGAGGACTCCTTTGCGTTGCTCGTCACTCTTCCCTGAAGGCGCGCTCCATCTGGTCGCTCAACGGCTTCACCAGATAGGAGAGGATGGTGCGCTCATGCGTCGGGAAAAACACTTCCGCCGGCATGCCGGGCGCCAGCGCCAGGCCTTTCAGCCTGACGATTTCGCTCCGCGGTAAACTCACCCTTGCCGTATAAAAGCTGATGCCGGTCTTCTCATCCGTCGTGAGATCCGCCGCGACGGTGACCAGACGGCCGTTGAGTTCCGGCGTCGTCGCCTGATTGAAGGCGGAGAGCCGCAACAGGGCGTTCTGTCCGGCGGCGATCTGGTCGATATCCTGCGGCGCGATGCGCGCTTCCACCGTCAGCTCGTCGCTGACCGGCACGATGAGCATGAGCGACTCGCCGCCTTGCACCACACCTCCCACCGTATGCACCGCCAGCTGATGCACGACGCCGTCCTGCGGGGCCTTGATGTCGATGCGCTTCAGCTGGTCCTCGGCGGCGATCTTGCGCTCACTGTATTCGGCGACCTTCGCCTCGACGTCACGCAGCTCACCGGCGACCTCGCTGCGGAAGTCCTGGTCGATCTGCAGGATCTGCAATTCGGTTTCGCCGACCCGGCCTTTCGCCTGGGCGATGGCGGCGATGAGACGGCCATGCTCGCCGTCCAGACGTGCGGCGTCGCGCTCGAGGAGCGTCACCCGCCCGATCGAGACGAGCTTCTGCTTCCACAGCTTGCGGATGCCTTCGAGCTCTTCGGCGATCAGCGCGATCTCCCGCGCCTTCGCCGTCTTCTGCTGGTTGAGGCCCGAAATCTCGTCGCCGAGCTGGGTGATGCGTTCCTTGAGCTGCGCCCGCTTGCCGGCCCGCGCTTCATGTCTGAGATTGAACAGTGATGTCTCGCCGACGCTGAGGTCCGGCAGCAGGCCTTGCGGAAAGCTGATCGCTGCGGCGCCGTCACGCTCCGCTTTGAGGCGTGCCTGACGGGCCTCGAATTCATCGAGACTCTTGCTCACGATGGCGAGATTGGCCTCGGTAACCGTCGCATCGAGGCGGACCAGGAGCTGGCCGGCCTTTACCGGGTCGCCCTCGCGCACCCGGATGGCGCCGATGACGCCGCCTGACGGATGCTGGACCTTCTTCACATTGGTGTCGACCACCAGCCGGCCTGGCGCGATGACGGCGCCCGACAGCTTGGTCATGGCGGCGAGGCCGCCGACGCCGAGGACGAGAAGTCCAAGGCTCGCGACACCGGCCAGCAGATAACGCCGGATGGCGCGGTCGGCTCTATGGGCTGTTCCGGTCATGAGGCCACCTTCATTTCTGGTTGCGCGGTCTTTGGACGGGCGAGACGCGCCAGCACCTGATCGCGCGGTCCAAGCATTTGCGGCTTGCCCTCCGCCATCACGAGAAGCTGGTCGAGAGGCGCCAGCGCGCTCGGCCGGTGCGCCACGACGATGGCGATGCCGCCGCGCTCACGCACGCTTGTTATGGCGCGGCCGAGGGCGGCCTCACCTTCCGTATCGAGATTGGAATTGGGCTCGTCCAGGATCACCAGGAAGGGATCACCATAGAGCGCGCGCGCCAAAGCCACACGCTGGCGCTGGCCGGCCGACAGTCTTGTCCCCGCCTCGCCGATCCGCGTCTCGTAGCCTTCCGGCAAATGGACGATGAGATCATGCACGCCGGCCAGATGCGCCGCCTTCAGGATCTTGTCGGCCGGCGCCTCGGGCTCGAAGCGCGCGATATTCAGGGCGATCGTGCCGTCGAAAAGCTGCACATCCTGCGGCAGGTAACCGACATGCCGGCCGAGTTCCTCCGGCGCCCATTGATCGAGGGCGGCGCCGTCGAGCCTGACCGTGCCGCGTACCGGTTGCCAGAGACCGGCGAGCACCCGCGCCAGCGACGACTTGCCGGAAGCGCTGGGGCCGATGATGCCGAGACCGGCTCCCTTGGCGAGGTTGAAGCTCATATCGCGCACCACCAGCCGACCGTCGCCCGGCGGCGTCGCACTGACGCCCTCGACCGCAAGTGTCGCCTGGGGGGTCGGCAAGGCGGTGCGCGGTGCAATGTTCGGCGCGCTCCCGAGAAGCGTGCCGAGCCGGCGCCAGCCTTGCCGCGCCGAGACGAAGCCTTTCCAGTTTCCGATAGCGAGCTCGACCGGCGCCAGAGCGCGGCTCATCATGATCGAGCTCGCGATCATGATGCCGCCGCTCGCCTCCTGCCCGATGACCAGGCAGGCGCCGAGCGCCAGCATGGCCGACTGCAGCGCGATCCTGAGCGTGCGCGACACGGTGCCGAGTGCCCCCGCGACGTCGCTCGCTTTGGCATGGGCGTCGAGATAGGCGTCATTGACCACCGCCCAGCGCGCTTCCATCCGGGTGGCGAAACCCATCGCCTGGAGCGCCTCGGCATTGCGGCGCGCCGCTTCGGCGAGGCCACTGCGCGACGCCGCCAGGGCGCCTGCTTCCTGGGTGGGTTTGCGCGTGCGGCCTTCGGCGAGAAGCGCCAGGGCGCAGAGCACTATCGCGCCCGCCAAAGCGGCGACGCCGATCCAGACATGGAAGAGGAAGCAGATGCCGATATAGAGCGGCATCCAGGGCAGATCGAAGAAGGCCGTGGGGCCGGCGCCCGACAGGAAGGAGCGCACCTGGTCGAGATCGCGCAGAGGCTGCAGCCCGTCGCCCTGCTGGCCGCTCCGCAAGGGCTGGCGGATCAGCGCCGCATAGACGGGGCCCGACAGCCGGGCATCGACGGCGAGGCCAATGCGGACGAGAAGCCGCGCGCGGATGAAATCGAGAAGCCCCTGAAAGGCGAACAGCAGGCCGGCGAGCAGCACGAGCCCGATGAGCGTCGGCATGCTGCGCCCCGGCACCACCCGGTCATAGACCTGCAGCATGAAGAACGAGCCGGTGAGCGCCAGTATGTTCACCGCCCCGCTCAGCGCGCCGATGCCGATGAAGGCGGCGCGGAAAGACGACAGGGCCGCCACGAGGCTTACTCGTGACGGCCCGTTCTTGTGATCGCTGCCCATTGGAAGCTCCCCAGCTGCTCGATCACAAGATGAAATCACTGGCGGTCAGCTGATGCTGACCCGTCAGCATGATGCGGAAGTCGGAATTGCCGTCGCCATTATTGTCGCCGGCAATCCAGGTATTCCCATCGATGTGAGAGATGCGCAGCTCACCTGCCGTTCCCGAATAGTCGTCGCCGCCGATGAAGGTGAAGGCCTGGTTGCCGCCGAGACCGGTATTGCCGTCGATGCCGGACAGGTCGATCGTGTCGTCCTGGCCGAAGTCGGTGATGACGTCGCTTCTGGATGTTTCGACGGCACTGTCGATGATACCCGTCATGACGCTGAAGATGAAATAGTCGGCGCCGGTGCCGCCGGTCATCGTGTCCTTGCCCAGCCCGCCGATCAGCTTGTCGCCGCCGGTGCCGCCATCGAGGAAATCGTCACCACTGCCGCCCGCGAGCGCATCGGCTCCGCCATTGCCGTAGAGGTGGTCGGCGCCATTCGCCCCGAACAAGCCATTCGCGCCGTCATCGCCGAACAGCCAGTCGTCATAGGAGGACCCATCGACATTCTCGATGCCGGTGAGACTATCGCCTCCGGCATCGCCATAAAGCCCGTAGCCGCCGCCGAGATGAACGACGACGCGCTCTTGGGACGAACTGTAGGAGGCGATGTCGCTGCCGCTGCCGCCGTCTAGAATGTCGGCGCCCTGGCCACCTGTCAGGATATCGTCATTATTGCCGCCATAGAGGCCGTCATTGCCCTGGCCGCCCGACAGAATATCCTTGCCGTCATTGCCATAGAGCTTGTTGGCATTGGCGTCGCCGCCGAGGAAATCGTCATAAGCGGAGCCGCGGACATTTTCGATGCCGCGCAGCGTGTCCTTGTCGGCATTGCCCAGTGATTTCAGGTATCCATAGCCCTGTGCGAGGTCGACCTGCACGGCACCGCCATAGAGTGTATAGGACACCGTGTCGTTGCCGGAATCACCATCGAGGAAACCGCCATAGACGAGATCGACGCCGAGGCCCGGCACCAGCGTGTCGTCGCCGTGATTACCGAGCAACAGGTCGTTGCCGCCGCCGCCCTGCAGGAGGTCATTACCGCCGGCGCCGTAGATCCAGTCATTGCCATCGTCACCGATGATCCAGTCGTTGTTCTCTGTCGCCGTTCCGAAGATGATCATGATCGTCCTCCAATCGTGCGGTTCATAGGATGAAGTCGCCGGCGACGAGCTGGTGCGAGCCCGTCAGCATGATGCGGAAGTCGGAATTGCCATCACCATCGATGTCGCCGGAAATCCAGGTGTTGCCATCGATATGCGAGCTGCGCAGCTCGCCGGCCGTTCCTGAATAATCGTCGCCGCCGATGAAGGTGAAGGTCAGATTGTCGGATTGATTGCCATCGAGAGATCCCGTTTTCCCGACCGATGAAAGATCGATCTTGTCGCCCTGCGCATGGCTGAAATCGGTGATGACATCACTGCGCGACGTATCGAGAGCGCTTTCGAGCGTGTTGCCAAAAGCGCCGAAGTAGAACCGGTCGGCGCCGGTGCCGCCGGCCAGCGTGTCCTTGCCACCGCCGCCATTGAGCACGTCATTATCGGCACCGCCGTCGAGTACGTCGTCGCCATCGCCGCCGCCCAGTCCGTCTTTTCCCTCGAAGCCCCAGAGGAAATCCCGGCCTTCCTGACCATAGAGCTGGTTGGCTACGGCACTGCCGAAGAGATAGTCATTGCCGAACGAGCCGCGGGCATTCTCGATGCCGGCGAATGTGTCGCCTTGCGCGTCGCCATACATGCCGTAGCCGTCGCGCAGATTGACGAAGACATAATCCGGTGACGTGTCATAGGCGACGGTATCGATGCCGGCCCCGCCATCGAGCAGATCGGCGCCCTTGCCGCCAGAGAGCTCGTCGTCGCCGTTGCCGCCATAGAGGCTGTCATTGCCGTCACGCCCGGCCAGCCCGTCATTGCCGTCATTGCCATAAAGCTTGTTGGCATTGGCATCGCCGATAATAGCGTCGCCATAAGCGGAGCCGCGGACATTCTCGATGCCGCGCAGCGTGTCCTTGTCGGCCTCTTTCTGCGACTGCAGATAGCCATAGCCTTGCTGCAGGCTGACTTCCACCGCGCCCCCGTAAAGCGCATATGAAACGGTGTCGTTGCCGGAATCCCCGTTGAGAAAGCCGCCATAGACGAAATCGATGCCGAGGCCCGGCACGAACGTATCGTCACCATCATTGCCGAGCAGCAGGTCGTTGCCGCCACCGCCCTGCAGGAGGTCATTGCCGCCGGCGCCGTAGATCCAGTCATTGCCGTCGTCGCCGATGATCCAATCGCTGTTTTCGGTGGGCGTTCCAAAAATGATCATGATGTGCCTCCGGTTTGATGGACGGAGGACACCCTATCGCCACATGACTGAACGGCATCCGCGGGCGCCGTTCAGTCGAGGTTCAGGCTTTTATGGAATCGCCGCGTTTGCGGCGTTCCATGTAATCGCGCAACGCCTCGTCTACGCCCGCATCGATCGGCGGTTGTTCATAATCCTTAAGCATCTGCTTCCAGATGCGATTGGCCTTGACGGGCGCCGTTTCACGGCCGCGCTCGATCCAGGTGTCGTGATTGTCCCAGTTGGAGATCAGCGGCTGATAGAAGGCCGTCTCGTAGCGCGCCAGCGTATGCGCGGTGCCGAAATAGTGCCCGGCCGGCCCCACTTCGCGCACCGCATCGAGCGCCAGCGTTTCCGGTGTCACCTGGAAGGGCTCGCAATAGGCGGCCATCATCTGCAGGAGATCGGCATCGAGGATGAGCTTCTCGAAGGAGGCGGTGAGGCCGCCGCCGAGCCAGCCCGCCGCATGCAGAACCAGATTGGCGCCGCCCATGATCGAGCCCCACAGCGCCATCATGCTTTCATAGGCCGCCTGCGCATCGACGTCATTGGCGGCGGTGACATTGCTCGAGCGGAACGGCATGCCGATGAGCCGCGCCAGCTGCCCCGAGGCCTGCGCGGCCTGCGCATATTCGGGCGTGCCGAAAGCGGGCGCGCCGGATTTCATATCGACATTGGAGGTGAAGCCACCATACATCGCCGGCGCCCCCGGCCGCACGATCTGGGTCAGCGCAATGCCGGCAAGCGCTTCCGCATGCTGTTGGGCGAGCGCCCCGGCCAATGTCACGGGCGACATCGCGCCCGCCAGCGTGAAGGGCGTCACGATCACGCATTGGCCATGCTCGGCGAAGGTCATGAGCCCTTCCGCCATCGGGATGTCGAGCTGTAACGGCGAATTGGTGTTGATGACACAAGTGAAGACCGGATCGTCGATCAGCCCTTCCCGCGTCGTGCCGAGCGAGATTGCCGCCATTTCGAGCGCGTCGATCGCCCGGTCGGTGCCGAGCCCTTGCGGCTGCCAGTTTTTGTCGAGCAGCGTGATCTCGGCATAATAGAGATCGAGATGGCGCGTTTCGGCCGGCAGGTCGAGCGGCTCGAAAGGGCCACCGCCCTCCTGATGCAGGATGTCGAGCATCTGGATGAGTTTCAGATAGTCGCACATTTCGGCATAGGTGCCGGCGCGCCGACCGCGTTCGAGATCGCTCACATAAGCGGGTCCGCCGACCGAGGAGAAGATCGCATTCCGGTTGCCGACCCGGACATTCTTGGCCGGGTTGCGGGCGCGCAGCGAGAACTCCGCCGGCGCCTTGGCGACGAGATCGGTGATCATCGCGCGATCGAAGCGCACCTGAAGCTCACCTTCGTCCACGCTGGCGCCGGCTGCGCCAAAGAGAGCGCGGGCGCGTGGTTCCAGCACCCTCATGCCGATTTCTTCGAGAATGGTCAGCCCCGTGTCGTGGATCGCTTCGACCTGATCGGCGCTCAACACCTCGATCGGCCGGTAAGGCAAGGTGAACTGCTTCCATGGCCGCTGCTGCAGGGCGCCGGGTATGCGTTGCGGGCGCTCGCGCCGCCTCGATGTCGCTCTGCTCATGGTTCGGGCCTTTCGCGGCGGAGGAGCTCGGATCTGGGTTCGTCGAATTCACGGGCGAAACGGTGCCCGGCGAAGACCGCATCGGCGATATGGGACGGCGCATGGCAGTCGCCGATGGCGCTCACCGTACCTTGTGGCAATCGGTGGACGAGATCCCGGTAAAGTGAATCGTCAGGGACGCGCCCGGTGACCAGCAGCAGCGTGTCGCAGGTCAGGTCACGCTCGCGGCCCGAATAGACGCAAACGAAACGCGCCTGGTCGCCGGCCATGCCCTTGAGCTGATGCGACAGGACCAGCTCGACATCGAGCGCCATCAGCCGCGACTGGATGAAGCCCTGCTCGTCGGTCATCTGCGTCCAGGACGACACCACCGGCGCCGGCGTCACATAGGTGACCTTATGACCCTGGCGCTTCAGCATCTCGGCGAGCGCGCTGCCCACCGCATAATGATCGTCGTCATAAATCACGATGGACTGTGCTGTCCCCGCGAGGCGTTCGATGTCATGGGGGGTGAGTATCTTGTCGCTTTCCGGCAGGCTCAGCGGCTCCTCGCCGAATGCGCCGATCGCATCGCGCCGCCAGATGCCGCCGGTCGCCACCACGACATGATCGGCGCCGAAGCCTTCCACATCCTCGGCCGTCATCCGGCTTTCACGATAGACCGCGATATTGGACAGCTTGCCGATCATATGTTCGCGATGGTCGCGCACCCGGATCCAGCTCGCCAGGCCAGGAAGCCTTGCTTCGGCGAGCACCCGCCCGCCGAGCTCGCGGCGGGCTTCGGCCAGCGCCACCTGATGGCCGCGCCGCCCGAGCGCCAGCGCGCATTCGAGGCCGGCCGGGCCGCCGCCGATGACGAGGATGCTTTTCTCCGAACGTTTCGGTGCGATCTTTTCCGGATGCCAGCCGCGCCGCCATTCTTCGCCCATGGTCGGGTTCTGGGTGCAGCGGATCGGGATCGATTCATTGTTCGCGGCGCGGCAGATATTGCAGCCGATACATTCGCGGATCTCGTCCTCACGGCCCTCCCTGATCTTCTGCGGCAGGAACGGATCGGCGATCGAAGGCCGCGCCGCGCCGATGAAATCGAGGATGCCACGGCGCAGCTGGCTCATCATCATGTCGGGCGAGGTGAAGCGGCCGACGCCGACGACCGGCTTTGTCGTCATTTTCTTGACGAAGGAGACATAGTCTTCCTGGAATCCTTCCTCGGAGAAGCGCGCGCTCTTGGAATCATTGCCGAGCGCGCCCGCGACATTGACGTCCCAGAGATCGGGCAGCTCGGCGAGAACGCCCACGATATCGCGCGCCTCACCGTCATGGGTGATGCCTTTCGGCCCGTGCAGCTCATCGACCGCGAGGCGCAGCGCCACGGCGCAGTCGTCTTTGACGGCGGCGCGGGTTTCTTCGATCATCTCGCGCAGGAGCCTGGTGCGGTTCTCGATGCTGCCGCCATATTCGTCGCTGCGCCGGTTGGTGCGCGGCGACAGGAATTGCAGCGGCAGATAGTCATGCCCGGCATAGACATAGACGATGTCGAATCCGGCCTTTCGGGCGCGCGCCGCGGCATCCTTCTGCCAGCGCCGGAACTCGGCGATGTCCGCCTTGTCCATGGCGCGCGCGCCCATCGGCTGGATGAACTTGGCGCGCTGGCCTGAAGGCGACAGCAGCGGCTCGCGCGTCAGCCGGTTATTGGCATGGAAGCCGCCATGCCAGAGCTCGACGGCGGCGAGACTGCCATGCGCGTGGATCGCCTCGGCGGTCTTGGCGAGCGCCCGCACATCGTCCTCGTCCCACAGCGACAGATAGCCGAAGGGGAAGTCGTCGGATGAAGGATGGATCGAGCAATATTCGGTGGCGACGACGCCCCAGCCGCCTTCCGCCTTGATCCCGCGCAGAGCGGCCGAGGCCTTGGGCGCCCGCCAGCCCATGCCGCTCGCATGCGGCGTCTGATAGAAGCGGTTCGGCGCCGTCTTGGGCCCGATCCGCACCGTCTCGAACAGCCTGGCATAACGCGGGTTGAACATGCCCATTTCCTTGTTGAACGATTGTACAACAAGGAAATGGGCAATTGCAATGGCCCCGCCCGGGATGCCGGCGCTTACTTGATCGGCGTGAGGATCTCGGTGCCGGCGCCATTCTGGCCGGCGACGGTCCATACACCGCGCAATGTCCCGTCGGGCGCCGCCTTGTAGATGATGAGCCCGATATCCTTGCCCAACACATAGCCGGCGGCGAAGGCATCCTCATTGCGCATGCAGAAGCCCTTCGACGTGGTGCCGCCGGTTTGCCAGGCGATTTCGCAGGTGGTGTTCGAGGTGATGGTGATCAGCGCCTGGCCCGCATAGGGCGAGCCGTCGACATTGGTGCCGGCCACGTTATAGGCGCCGCCGATGCTTTGCGCCGCCGCGGCGCCCGACAGCATGCCGGTCAGCAGCACGGCCCAGAGGAAACGTCCCATTTGGTCTCTCCCGTTCACAACCCCCGCAAACTATGCCGCTACGGAAGACTTTGTCGAGGCGCATTTGCGCAGCCCGCTCATAGGCCGGGCGGCGGTTTCGGTCCTTGATCCGGGATCGGCGCCGGACGCGGCGGTTCGGGCATGGGCATCGGCCGGGGCTCGCTGGGCGGCACCCCTTGCGGTTTTGGATGGCTCATCGCCGAGCACCTCCTCACCCGCTTCATAACCGCCGATCAGGCTTCAAATAAGGCCGCGGTCAAAGGCGAGCGCGGATCGGTCAGCCCCTCGATCACATCGAAATGGTGCCGGTTGGCCTCGACGATTTCGGCCGTGGCGGCGCCGAGACCGCGCCAGACATTGGCGAGGAGCGCGTTCTGGCGGATGAACTCGGCGCGCTCGGCCGCCCCCACCCAGCAGGTGATCCTTGTACTGGGCAACGGCTCGAGCAAAGCCGGACTCTCGGCCAAGGCGTCCACCGCCTCGATTTTCAGCGTCTCGTTCATCGTCGTCTTCATGAGCGGGCGCAGATCATGTAGGCCCGATATCGAGACGACATGGGCGATGCGCCGCTGTACCTCTTCCGGCAGCAGTGCGGGCGCCGCCATCAAACGCGAGACGAGATGGCCGCCGGCCGAATGCCCGGCGAGATAGATCGGACCTTCGACCTCGCGCGCGGCGAAGCTCACCGCTTCGGCGACCTCACGCGCGATGCCGGCGATGCCGATATCGGGACAGAGCGTGTAGCTCTGCATCGCCACCGCGAAACCGCGCCGGACCGCGCCCTCCGCCAGATGCGACCAGTGCGACTTGTCGAAGCGCATCCAGTAGCCGCCATGCACGAAGACGAAGAGACCCCAGGGCTTCTCCGTCGGCAGGAACAGATCGAGCTTGTTACGCGGCTGCGCGCCATAGGAAAGATCGAGCTTCATGCTGCCGATCGCGCCGATGCCATCGCGAAAGGCAGCGGCCGCCTCGGCCCAGCGCCCCGGATAGGCGTCGCCGCCGGCAATATGGGCACCGTTCGTATAGGCGTCGTTCCAGTCTTCGATGGCCGGGAAGATCATGAGAGTCTTGGTCCTTCACACATGCGAGGGCATGACGCGCGTTGGGATGATGCTCACCAGCGCCTCCTGCACGCCGGTGAGACAGATCTGCACGCCGATGCACAAAAGCAGAAAGGCCGACATGCGCGTCACCACGCGCGAGCCGTTCTGGCCGAGCAGCGACACGACCCGGTCGGCCGAAGCGTAGAAGAGGCCGATGGTCAGCGCCACCACCAATGCCGCCACTGACATGCCGGTGAAATAGGGAATGACGTCGAGCGTGTTCTTGGGCCGGTTGGCGCTGAGCGCGATCGCCACCGAAATCGTGCCGGGCCCGGTGGTCAGCGGCATGGTGAGCGGGAAGAAGGCGTCATCGCTGGCGCCGGTGGCCTTGGATGCCTGCTCCTGCTTGCGGCCCTCGTTCTGCTCCGGCGCCGAGAGCATTTCCCAGGCCCGCACCGCCACGACGAGACCGCCCGCCACCCTGAGCGCGCTCAGCGAAACACCGA
This sequence comes from Taklimakanibacter albus, assembly GCF_016595235.1. Taxonomy (GTDB): domain Bacteria; phylum Pseudomonadota; class Alphaproteobacteria; order Rhizobiales; family Aestuariivirgaceae; genus Taklimakanibacter; species Taklimakanibacter albus. Next base: position 1,334,878 of record NZ_JAENHL010000007.1, read on the forward strand.
AAAAGCCGATCAGCGTGGCGCCGGCCAGCAGCGACACCAGCATGACGCCCAGCGAATAGGTGGCCACCCGCCAGGCGAGCGCGGTGCGCTCCGCCCGTGTATTCCCGGCTGTTACCTGGTGATAGATCAGCGCGATGCCGATCGGATTGACGATCGAGAACAGCGCCGGAAAGGCGATGAGGAAACTCTCGATCGTGCTGCTCAGGACCCACATAGGGTGTCAGAATAGAGAGGAATTCGCCCTTTCTGACAAGCCCGGGTTTCGCACCGCGAAGAGCCAGGCATAGCCGCCCTTGAGCGCCGTGAACTGGAGCGCCGCGCCTTGGGCGCGCGCCACGTCCTCGAGCCTTTCACGTAAATCGGCCCGGGGCGTCACATGGAACCAGGAGAGCCATGTGCGCAAGGTCGAGCGGAAGAGCCTGGGCAGCCGTTCCTGCTGGCCGAAATCGACGACATGCAGCTCGCCACCCGGCGCCAGCATGGAGCTCGCCTGCGCAAGCACATCCTGCCAGGGCGGGATCATCGACAAAGCGTAGGAAATGAAGACGCGATCGAATTTTTCGACCCCGAACAGCTGTTGCGGATCGAAAGCGGCGGCATCCGCCTTGGCATAGGCGATATCCTGCCCGCGCGAATGCGCCCGCGCCGTCGCGAGCATGGCGTCCGAGATGTCGAGGCCGAAGAGCCGGGCCTGCGGATAGCGCCGCCGCACGCTCAACAGATTGCGCCCGGTGCCGCAGCCGATCTCCAGCACCGTCCCGTTGCGGGGCGGCGCCAGGGTCTCGATCAGCCGGTCACGGCCCAGAAGATAATATTTGCGAGTCGCATCATAGAAATGCCGCTGGTGGCGGTAGATGCGGTCCATGAGATCGCTGTGATGGGCGTCAACGGTCACGCAGCCGCCTTCAGCTGATAGAGATGGAAGCCGCCATAGATGGCGGACCGGTCCATGAAGCCCAGGATACGCGAGCGCTCCGCCTCATAGGACCAGCGCTCCAGAATGTCGGCGCGCACCCGGTCGGGCAGGATCGTCGCCTCGCCGGCGGTGCGGAAGATTACCCGTGCGCCCGGTTTGGCGGTGCGGGTGATCTCTTCCCACAATTCGGTGAGCTGCTCGTCCGTCATCCAGTCCTGCGCGTCGAGCAGCACATAACGGTCGAGGCTTTCCGCCTCATGCGCCTTGAGGCAGGCCGTGAAGGAGCCGAGATGGGGCGTGATCCGCCCTGCCCCGCGCTTCACCGCCGAGAAATGCTCGCGCTGCAGATAGGGCGGCAGTGCCGCCGTAGCACCCGTGTCGTAGCGCCGGGCGAAAGCCTGCCAGGCGAAGTAATTCTCGTTCAGCGGAAAGTCGCAGGCGAGCTTGCGCAGCCGCTCGATCAGCACTTCCGACATCGACCGCCCGCCGGCGAGCTTCTCATATTGGGCCGGCGGAATGCCGAGGCCATAGAGCGACAGGCGCCGGCCGGTCAGCCAGCGCACCAGACGCTTGTCGAAGATCGGCGCGATATGATCGTCGAAGAAGATGCGCTGCTCGGCGAGATCCGACATGTTGATGATCGTCTCGGGGCGCACGCCATAGAAACGCGCCACCAGATGTGCGACGCCGATGAAGCGGCCGAGCAGGCCGTGGCGGTAGAAGCGCCTGGCGAACATGTCGATGCGCCGCCGGCCATTGAGCGTCTTCTTCTCCCAATAGCGCTGCGTCTCCTGATCGAGCTGCGGGCGCAGAAAAGCGTGATAGGCGGCCGTGTTGGCATGGCTGTCGGCATCGGCGAAGAAGCGGCGGAACTGCTCATAGGCCGGCAGCTGCCGCGCCGCCGCAAGCTTGAGCTTCATCAGCGCGATATGGGCGGGATTGAGATCGACGGCGATGATGCTTTCAGGCGAGCGCGTCATATAAGAGAGCACATTGCAGCCGCCCGACGCGATGGTGATCATGCGATGGTCCTGGGTGAGCTCCATCGCCTCGAGATCGACGATCGGATCTTCCCAGATCTGCGGATAGACGAGCCCGCCGAAAGCCATCGTGAACAGTCTTTCGAGCATGCCGTTGAAGGAAACGGCCCGGTGCTGATGGACGGCCGCTTTGAGAGCATCCGCGGAGGACAGCTCGGTATCGGCGGTTATAGCGGTCATCGATGATTCTCTCCCTCTTCTGGTCAGGGAGGCTATGCGGCGTTTCCGTGACGGCCAAATGACAGGGAAATTACCCCCAGGCGCACTTGCCCTCGCCCCTCGAAGAGGGGAGAGGGAGGAACCCAACGCGTCAGCGTTGGGAGGGTGAGGAGCATCCCTGTTACCCTTTTTTCCAGCAAAAATCGGCGGTCGCGATAGGTGCGCTTATCATTGCACCAAGAGATCCTGCGCCCCTCACCCTTCCCACCGCTTCGCGGTGGGCCCCTACCCTCTCCCCGCTACGCGGGGCGAGGGTGAGTCAGCTCAACAGCTTCCGCATCGCGTCTTTCCAGCCGGCATATTTCTCGTCGCGGATCTCTGCCGGCATTTTCGGTGCGAAGCGGCGCTCGAGCTTCCAGCCCTTGGCGAATTCCTCCGGTGCCGGACACAGGCCCTGGGCGAGGCCGGCGAGATAGGCGGCTCCCACCGCCGTCGTCTCCAGCACTTTCGGGCGGTCGACCGGCGCATCGAGAATGTCGGCCAGGAACTGCATGGTCCAGTCGGACGCGACCATGCCGCCATCGACGCGCAGGATCGTGCTCTTCTTGTCGCCCCAATCGCCCTGCATCGCCTCGAGCAGGTCGCGCGTCTGGTAGCACACCGCCTCGAGCGCGGCGCGCGCGAACTCCGCCGGTCCTGTCGCGCGCGTCAGCCCGAACATCGCGCCGCGCGCCTCCGGCCGCCAGTAAGGCGCGCCGAGCCCGACGAAAGCCGGAATGAGATAGACCTGCTGATTCTGATCGGCGGCGGCGGCGAGATCGCCGGTGCGATGCGCCGCATCGATGATCTTGAGCCCGTCGCGCAGCCACTGCACCGCCGCGCCCGCGACGAAGATGGCGCCTTCCAGCGCATAGGTCCGTTTGCCGTTCAGCTGATAGGCGATCGTGGTCAGCAGCCGGTTCTTCGAGGTGACCGGCGATGTGCCCGTATTGAGCAGCGCGAAGCACCCCGTGCCATAGGTCGACTTCATCATGCCGGGCAGGAAGCAGGCCTGGCCGACCGTCGCCGCCTGCTGGTCGCCGGCAATGCCCTTGATCGGGATGGCGGCACCCAGGAGCTGCGCGTCGGTCGCGCCGAAATCACCCGAGGAGTCGCGCACTTCGGGCAAGAGCGACTTCGGCACATTGAGCAGACGGCAGAGCTCATTGTCCCATTGGCCGCGATGAATGTCGTAGAGAAGCGTGCGCGCCGCATTGGTGGCGTCCGTCGCATGCACCTTGCCGCCGGTGAGACGCCACAGAAGAAACGCGTCGATCGTGCCGAAAGCGAGCTCGCCCGCTTCCGCCTTCGCCCGCGCGCCCGGCACATTGTCGAGCAGCCAGGCGATCTTGGTGCCGGAGAAATAGGGATCGAGCAGCAGCCCGGTCTTGGCCGAGACCATGGCTTCATGTCCCGCCTCCTTGAGGCGCGCGCAGAGATCGGCGGTGCGCCGGTCCTGCCAGACGATCGCTCTATGAATCGCCTTGCCGCTCTTGCGGTCCCAGATGAGTGCGGTCTCGCGCTGATTGGTGATGCCGATGGCTGCGATGTCGCGCGCCTCGGCCGCGCCCTTGGCGAGCGCCACCTTCATCGTCTCGACGGTGGTGCGCCAGATATCCTCGGGCTCATGCTCGACCCAGCCCGAATCCGGAAAATGCTGTGGAAATTCCTGCTGGCCGACGGCCGCCACCGACAGATCGGGCCGGAACAGGATGCTGCGCGTCGACGTGGTCCCCTGGTCGATCGCCAGGATGTAAGGCGCCATAAAAAACTCCCCGCTTTATAGGCGAGGAGTTTCCTGTTCAGGGACCCGCAGGTCAACAATAAACGTAGTTATTTCGCGAGCTTGGCGGCGATTTGCGCGACATGGCGGCCCTGGTAGCGGGCCCCGTCGAGTTCGACCGCCGAAGGCTGCCGGCTGCCGTCGCCATCGGTGATGGTCGAGGCGCCATAGGGCGAGCCGCCCTTGATCTCATCGACGCCCATCTGGCCCTGGAAAGCGTAAGGCAGGCCCACCACGACCATGCCCTGGTGGAGCAAGGTGGGGATGAAGGTGAGGATGGTCGATTCCTGGCCGCCATGCTGGGTGGCCGACGAGGTGAAGACCGAGCCGACCTTGCCGACAAGCGCGCCTTTCATCCACAGGCCGCCGGTCTGGTCCATGAAATTGCGCAGCTGCGCGGTGACATTGCCGAAGCGCGTCCCCGATCCAAAAATGACTGCATCATAATTAGGCAGCTCATCGACCGTGGCGATGGGCGCCTTCTGGTCGAGCTTGAAACCCGACTTCTTGGCGACCTCTTCCGGCACCAGTTCCGGCACGCGCTTCACATCGACATGGGCGCCGGCCGACTTGGCGCCTTCGGCCACGGCATAGGCCATCTGCTCGATATGGCCATAGGCGGAATAATAAAGGACGAGAACTTTGGTCATGGGATATCCCCTTTCAGTCTGAGGTCAGTGGAATTGTTAACTCTGGGCGGTGCGCAAGAGATCTTCGATATCGAGACGGCGCGTGAACATCGCGAGTGATCCATCCGGATTGCGCGGCCACTGGCTCTCGGGCTTGTCCCAATAGAGCTCGACGCCGTTCTCGTCGGGATCGCGCAGATACAGCGCCTCGCTCACACCGTGATCGGACGCACCGTCAAGCGAAATACCGTGCTGGGCCAGCCGTTTCAGCGCATCGGCGAGATCGGCGCGGGTCGGATAGAGGATGGCGAGGTGAAACAGGCCGGTGGTACCGGGCGGCGGCGGTGAGCCGCCGGCACTTTCCCAGGTATTGAGGCCGATATGATGATGATAGCCGCCGGCCGAGATGAAGGCGGCCTGGCTGCCATACTTCTGTATGAGGTCGAAACCGAGCACCCCGCAATAGAAGGCGAGCGCCCGATCGAGATCGGACACTTTCAGATGTACATGGCCGATGCGCGTTCCCGCGGCGATCGGCGCGGTCTGGGTCGTGGACACCGGGATCTCCTGTAACATTTGTAACATTCTAAGTTACAGAAGAAAATAGGCTAACGTGAAGGTTATTGCAAGTGTCCTTTCGTGGCACGCCACTTTGGCTGTGAGCGCAGAGCGCTCCCCGCCAAAGTTGCCCGACTTTGGCGATAAGGGAGCGCTCAAATTATAAGTTGTCCGAGCCTTTTTCCCGTTTCGATCGAATCGTCTCGATTCGATCGAAACGGGAAGGGCTCTAGGCAAAGCCGAAAACTCACTTTATAAATTTGCCAAAACAATAAGTATGACAAATGTCCCTGACATGAAAACGGAGGAACCCCAGATGTCGGACTCAAACGTGCAGTCTCGCCGCGACCTTCTGAAGCTCGCCACAGTGGCCGGCGCCGCCGGCCTCTTCGCACCCAGTCTTGCGGCGCTCGCCAAGGAAGCCGGCAAATCGGAAAAGCCATTGAAGGCCGCCTTCTCCAATGCCGGTCTGCAGGCTACCTGGTGCGCCCAGGGCAAGCAGGCCGCCGAATATTGGGGCAAGCTCTTCAATGTGGAAGTGACCTGGTTCGACGGCCAGCTCGATGCGGTGAAGCAACGCGCCGCCATCGACAACATGGCCTCGCAGAAATGGGACTTCGTCGCCATCCAGGCCTTCGGCATCGGCACCCTGACCGCGCCGGTCAAGAAGATGATCGAGGGCGGCACCCCGGTCATGGACATGGACACGCTGATCGCACCTCTCGACACGATCGACGTCCACACCTTCCTCGCCCCCGACAATGAGTTCATGGGCGCCTCGGTGACCCAGGCCCTCGTCAACAAGCTCGGCGGCAAGGGCAAAATCGTGATGACGCAAGGTGCGCTCGGCCATACCGGCGCGCAGGGCCGCGCCAAGGGCTTCAAGTCGGTGATCGAGAAGTTCCCCGACATGGAGGTGCTCGATGAGCAGCCGGCCGATTGGGACGTCACCAAGGTCGCCCGCATCTGGGAGACACTGCTTACCAAGCACCCGCAGATCGATGCCGCCTTCTTCCACAATGACGACATGGCGCTCGCCGCCCATAAAGTCATGCAGTCCAAGGGCCGCGACGGCATCCTGATTGGCGGTGTCGACGCCATGCCGCCGGCCATTGCCGCCGTCTCCGACGGACGGATGTTCGCGACGGTGCGCAACCCGTCTTGCCGCATCCATGGCGGCGCCATCATCGCCGGCGTCGCCGCCGTCGTGCATGGCACCAAGACGGGTGAAGGCATTCCGAAGCACATCATCACCGACGGTCCGGTGGTGACCAAGGACAACGCCGCCGGCATGGCCTGGATGGAGGAACAATTCCTGATCTGAGGCCTGTTTGTGATAGAGTCGGCCGCTATGGATGAGGCCGCTATTCGCCTGAAAATGTCCCACATCTCGAAGTCCTTCGGCGGTGTCGAAGCGCTTCGGGGTGTGGACTTCACCTTGCGCCGGGGCGAGATCCACGCGCTGGTCGGTGAAAACGGCGCCGGCAAATCGACCCTGATGAAGATCATCGCCGGCGTGCATGCGGGCTTCGAGGGCGAGATGCTGCTCGACGGCGCGCCCGTCCACTTCCATTCTGCCCGCGACGCTCTGAAACACGGCATCGGCATGGTGCATCAGGAGCTGAGCGTCGTGCCGCAGCTCACCGTCGCCGAGAATGTCTATCTGGGAGTCCAGCCGATCACCCGGCTGGGCGCCGTCGACTGGGCCGCCATGAACAAAGGCGCCCGCGAGCAGCTGCAGAAGCTCGGCCTCGATCTCGATCCACGCATGATCCTGGGCGACCTGCCGATCGGCATCCAGCAGCTGGTCGAGCTCTCCCGCGTCCTGTTTTCCGGGGCATCCATCATCATCCTGGACGAGCCGACCTCGGCTCTGTCGCCGCCCGAGATCGAGCGCCTGTTCCGCTCGCTGCGCAGCTTACGCGATCAGGGCAACAGCATCATCTTCATCTCGCACTTCCTCGAAGACGTGCTCGCCATCGCCGACGAGATCACCATTTTCCGCAACGGCCGCAAGGTGGTCGCGGCACCGGTGACGCCGGAGATCGACAAGGCCTGGATCATCCAGCGCATGATCGGCAAGGGCCATGAGGAATTGGAATCGAGCTATCTGGGCGACATCACGCTGGCGAGCCCCAAGGGCGCCAGGACGGTTCTCGAGGCGGAAGGCCTGAGCAAGGCCGGCGCGTTCCGGGATGTAAGCCTTACCGTCAAAGGCGGCGAGATCCTCGGCATCTATGGCTTCATGGGCTGCGGCCAGATCGAGCTGGCGCGCGCTTTGTTCGGCAAGCTCAAATGCGACGCGGGCCTGCTCAAGCTCGACGGCGCGCCGCACAAGCTCTCCAACACCGCCCGCGCCGCCAAGGCCGGCATCGCCTATGTGCCGGAAAGCCGGCGCAGCATGCTGTTCCACCATGAGCCGATCTACAAGAACACGTCGATCGCCATATTGGAGCGCCTGTCGCGCCTCTGGCTCAAGCCCGATGCCGAGCGCAAGATCGCGCGCCAGCACATCGAAAGCCTGAGCATCAAGACGCCGGGCACCGAGGCGCTGCTCGGCAATCTCTCGGGCGGCAACCAGCAGAAAGTCGGCGTCGCCAAATGGCTGACTTATCTGCCCAAGGTTCTGATCCTCAGCGAGCCGACCCGCGGCATGGATGTCGGCGCCAAGGAAGATGTGGTGAAGATCGTGCGGAATCTGCGCGACCAGGGCGTGGGCATCATTATATTCTCGACCGAGCCCGAAACCGTGCTGTCGCTCGCCGACCGCATCATGGTGATGCGTAAGGGTACGGTCTCACAGGAATTCGCCGACGAAACGATCAGCAAGGACCGCCTCTTGGCGGCAGCATGAATATGACAGTGAGGAAACGGGGATGACGTCAACTTCGGAAGCTCGCCCGGCACGGCAGTCAGTTGGCGACTGGTTCCGTAACCAGCTGAGCAATATCGCGCCCTTCCTGACACTGCTGTTCCTGGTCGCTTTTTTCAGCTTCGCCAGTTCCTCCTTCATGTCCTTCGGCAATCTGCAGAACATCCTGCAGCAGGTGTCGATCACCGCCATCATCGCGGTCGGGTTGACCTTCGTCATCCTCACCGCCGAGATCGACCTGAGCGTCGCCAGCGTCGCCAATGCCACCGGCATCGTCGTCGCCTTCTTCACGCTGCAGGATGCGAGCGTCAATATCGCCAATATCCCGCTCGCCGGCGGTTTCGCCATCATCCTGGCGATCGCCACCTGCGTGGCGCTGGGCGGCATCACCGCCATCGGCGTGACGCGGATCGGCATTCCCTCCTTCATCATGACGCTCGCCATGCTCCAGATCTGCGACGGCATCAGCGCCATGCTGGTGAGGGGCCAGATCGCCTATGCCGTGCCGTCCCTCGTCGGCGAGCTGGGCTCGGGCTCCATCTTCGGCATTCCCTGGCTCATCATCGTCGCCGCTCTGGCCTTGCTGATCGGCCATGTCGTGCTGACCTATACGCGTTTCGGCCGCTATGTTTACATGGTCGGCGGCAATCGCGAGGCCGCCGAATATTCGGGCGTCAATGTCAAGCTCATCATCGCCGCCGTGCTGATGATCTCGGCCTTCTGCTCCGGCCTCGCCGGCATGCTCGGCGTCGCCTATTTCGGCAGCGCCCAGCAGAACGAGTTCGGCACCTATCTGCTCGATGCCATCGCCGCCGTCGTCGTCGGCGGCACCAGCCTGTTCGGCGGCCGCGGCGGCATCGGCAATACCATCATCGGCCTCTTCGTGCTGGGGGTGCTCAATAACGGCCTCGATCACATCAATATCGACAGCTTCTTGAAAATCCTGATCCGCGGCCTCATTCTGCTCGCCGCTCTGATCATCAATATCTATGCCGAGCGTCTGCGTGTCTCGCGCTCGGCGTCGCATTGAACCAAGGAACCATGTCGACCGCCTATCGCGCCCTCAATGACGGCACCTTGCCGGGTGTCCTGTCGGAACTGCCCAATGTCCGCGACTTTCTCGGCGGCGCAGCCGAGACCTGGACCGTCGAGGAAGTGGGCGACGGCAATCTGAACCTCGTCTTCATCGTCAAGGGCCCCCAGGGCGCCGTCGTCGTCAAGCAGGCACTGCCCTATGTGCGGCTCGTCGGCGACAGCTGGCCCTTGCCGCTCGAGCGCTCCTATTACGAGCATATGGCGCTCTCCGAGCAGGCGCGGCACGCGCCGCGCCTGGTGCCCAAGATCCATCATTACGACCGCGATCTGGCGCTGATCGTGATGGAGTACCTGACCCCCCATGTCATCATGCGCAAGGGGCTCATCCGCGGCGTCGAATATCCCCTCTTCGCCGGCCACATCGCCGAATTCATGGCGCAGACCCTCTTCAATACCTCCGCTTTGGCCGTGCCGGCCGCCGTCCACAAGCAGCGCATCGCCGCCTTTGCCGGCAATACCGAGCTGTGCAAGATCACCGAAGACCTGGTCTTCACCGATCCCTACCGGGTCGCCAAGCTCAACCGCTGGACGACGCCCTATCTCGACGACATCGCCGCCCAGTTCCGCCGCGACGAGCCTTTGAAGATCAAAGTCCAGGAGCGCAAATTGCAGTTCCTGACCTCGGCCGAGGCGATGATCCACGGCGATCTCCATACCGGCTCGGTCATGCTCACCCCTCAGGACACGCGCGTCATCGATCCCGAATTCGCCTTTGTCGGCCCCATGGGCTTCGATGTCGGCGCCGTCATCGGTAATCTGCTCATCGCTTATTACGCTCAGGCCGGCCATGAAGAGCGCTTCGGCCAGCGCAATCCCTATCGCCACTGGATCCTGCTGCAGACGGAAAATGTCTGGCGCCTGTTCAGCCGGCGCTTCCTCGAGCTCTGGGACAAGAGCAGATCGGGCGACGCCTATATGCCGGAGCTCTTCACCGAGCCCGAAGGGGCGGTCGCCTTCGCCGCCGAGAAGCAGCGTTTCATGCGCAAGCTTCTGACCGATACGATTTCCTTCGCCGGCATCAAGATGATCCGCCGGATATTGGGCCTCGCCCACACGGAAGATCTCGAAAGCATCAAGGATCCGGCTCTGCGCGCCAGATGCGAGCGCAAGGCGCTGACGATGGCGCGGCGCATGGTCCTCGATGCCGATCGCTTCACCGGCATGAACGAGGTCGCCCATGCCGCACGCGCGGTGCTGGGTGTTAATTGATCTTGGATTTGCGCATGACCTTGTCGGAAAACCGGCCGCCACTTTTCCGGGTCATGCGCTACACCCATTTGAATACCGCGAAAGCGTAGACGAGCGCGATCGCCAGCGGTCCCCAGAGCGGCGTGCCGACGAGGCCGAGCCAGGCCAGGAAAATGAAGGCGCTGCCGAGCAGCGAGATGAACAGCCGGTCGCCGCGCGTGGTGTCCAGACCCAATATGCCATGGCGTGGCGTGCCACCCGGCGAATAATACTCCCACACCGACATGCCGACGAGGCACAGGAAGATGAACAGGAAGAAGGCCGCCGTCGGCCAGGTCCAGGCCATCCAGGAAAGGAACGCAGCGTTTTCCATGACAGTTCCCTCCTCCCTTACACGCGCCCAAGGGCGAAGCCCTTGGCGATATAGTTGCGGACGAAATAGATGACGATGGCGCCGGGCACGATGGTCAGCGTGCCGGCTGCCGCCAGGAGGCCCAATTCATAGCCGGAGGTGCTGGCGGTGCGCGTCATGGTGGCGGCGATCGGCTTCGCCGCGACCGAGGTCAAGGTCTTGGCGAGGAGCAATTCGACCCAGGAGAACATGAAGCAGAAGAAGGCGGCGACGCCGATGCCGGCGGCGATCGTCGGCACGAAGATCTTGAAGAAGAAGCCCCAGAAGGAATAGCCGTCGACATAGGCCGTCTCGTCGAGCTCCTTCGGCACCCCCGACATGAAACCTTCGAGAATCCATACGGCGAGCGGAATATTGAACAGCGTATGGGCGAGCGCCACCGCGATCGGCGTGTCGAACAGGCCTACCGCCGAATAGAGCTGCAGGAAAGGCAGCGCGAAGACGGCGGCCGGCGCCATGCGGTTGGTGAGCAGCCAGAAGAACAGATGTTTGTCGCCGAGGAAGCGGTAGCGCGAGAAGGCATAGGCCGCCGGCAGCGCCACCACGATCGACAGCACCATGTTGATCAGCACATAGGTGATCGAGTTGATATAGCCATTGTACCAGGTCGGGTCGGTGAAGATCTTCACATAATTGTCGAGGGTGAAGTTCCGCGGCCACAGAGTGAACGAGCCAAGAATCTCGTTCGTCGTCTTGAACGACATGTTGACCAGCCAATAGATCGGCAGCAGCAGGAAGAGGATGTAAAGCGTCGGGACAAGCCAGGGCACGCGTTTCATCACCGGGCCTCGTCTTTCATCATCAGCGTGTAGAACAGCCAGCTGAAGAACAGGATGATCAGGAAGTAGATGATCGACATGGCGCCCGCCGGGCCCAGATCGAACTGGCCGAGGGCGATCTTCTGCAGGTCGATCGACAGGAAGGTCGTCGCATTGCCAGGGCCGCCGCCGGTCAGCACCACCGCTTCCGTATAGATCATGAAGCTGTCCATGAAGCGCAGCAATATGGCGATGGTCAGCACATATTTGAGTTTGGGCAGCTGGATATAGCGGAACACCGCCCAGGGCCTGGCGCCGTCGACCTTGGCCGCTTGATAATAAGCGTCGGGGATGGAGACCAGGCCGGCATAACAGAGCAGCACGACCAATGACGTCCAGTGCCAGACATCCATCAGCACCATGGTGAACCAGGCCGAGAAGATCTGGCGCGTATAATTGTATTCGATGCCGAGCCCGTTGATGAGGCGGCCGAGCAGGCCGATATCGGGCAGCGCGAAGATATTCCACATGGCGCCGACGACATTCCACGGGATCAGCAGCGGCAGCGCCATCAGCACCAGGCAGACCGAGACCCAGGGACCCTTGCGCGGCATGGTGAGCGCGATGGCGAGGCCGAGGGGAATCTCGATCAGGAGGACGATAGCGGTGAACAGGATCTGCCGGCCGAGTGCGGCATGGAAGCGGTCCGACTGCAGCACCTGCTCGAACCAGCGCACGCCGGCCCAGAAGAACATGTTGTCGCCGAAGGTCTCCTGCACCGAGAAATTCACCACCGTCATCAGCGGAATGATGGCGTTGAAGGCGACCAGCAGCACGACGGGCAGGACGAAGAACCAGGCTTTCTGGTTGACGGTCTTGTTCATCAGGACACCATCCATCCGTCTTCATAGATCTGCGTGTGATCGGCGTCGAAGTGGAGGCGCGCCTGGCCGGAAGGCAGCTCGGCGCCTTCGGCCACCAGCAATTTGATGCTGTGCGCCTGATGCCGCGTCTCGACGATGCGGTAGCGTCCGGCATCGGCAACCTTGACGATATCGACGGGGATGCCATCGCCGGCGAAACGCACGAATTCCGGCCTGACGCCGAGCTCGAGCGTCTTGCCATTGCCCTTATAGGCGGCCGCATTGAACGCCGGCACGTTATTGCCGGCGAAGATCGCTTTGCCGCCCTTCACTTCGCAGGGCAGGACATTCATGCCGGGCGAGCCGATGAAATGGCCGACGAAAGTGTGCTGCGGCCGCTCGAAGAGCTCGATCGGCGTGCCGATCTGCACGATCTGGCCGTCCTTCATGACCACCACCTGCTCGGCGAAGGTCAAGGCCTCCGTCTGGTCATGCGTGACATAGATCATGGTGCGGCGGATGCGGTGATGCAGCTCCTTCAGCTTCGAGCGCAGCACCCATTTGAGATGCGGGTCGATGACGGTGAGCGGCTCGTCGAACATGATGACATTGACGTCCGAGCGCACCAGGCCGCGGCCGAGCGAGATCTTCTGCTTACCGTCGGCGGTGAGGCCCGAGGCCCGCTTCATCAGCGTCGCGTCGAGCTCGAGCATATGGGCGATCTCGCGCACCCTTGCATCGACCTCCTTTTCGCCGATGCCGCGATTGCGTAACGGGAAGGCCAGATTGCTGTAGACCGTCATCGTGTCGTAGATGACCGGAAACTGGAACACCTGGGCGATGTTGCGCTGCTCAGGGGAAGCATCCGTGATGTCGGTGCCGTCGAACAGGATGCGGCCTTCGGTCGGTGCGAGCAGGCCCGAGATGAGATTGAGCAAGGTCGTCTTGCCGCAGCCCGAGGGCCCGAGCAGCGCATAGGCGCCGCCATCTTTGAGCTCGAGCGTGAGCTTCTTCAGCGCCCAGTCTTCTTCGCGCTGGGGATCGGGCCCATAGGCATGGCGGATATCCTGGAGCGTGATCCTGGCCATCAGGCAGCCGCTCCGATCAGCCGGTTCTCGCCGTCGAAGAAAAAGCCCTGGTCGACATCGACGAACAGCTTCGCCGTCGCCCCGACCTCGAAGGGATGGATGCCATGCGACTGCGACACCCAGGTCTGGCCGTTCATGTCGAAATGGACGACGCTTTCCGAACCCGACAGCTCCGTCACCAGGACACGGCCTTCGATGGTGGAGGCCTCCCGACCCTGCTGCACCGGCGTGATGTGATGCGGCCGGATCGCGATCGTATAGGCCCCGTCCGGCACACGCGCCGCCTTGGGCGCCCGCCAGGTGACCTTGTTTTCAAGCGTGATCTGGTCGCCTTTCTTCATCACCTTGGCGGTGTTGATCGGCGGATCGGAGAAGACCTGCGCGCTGGTGAGGTCGGCGGGCTTGCGGTAGATCGATGAGGTCGGTCCGAACTGGGTGACGCGGCCTTCATGGAGAAGCACCGTGTTGCCGCCGAAAAGCAGGGCTTCAGTGGGTTCGGTCGTCGCATAGACGACGATGCAATTGCGTCCGGCGAAGAGCTTCGGCAGCTCGTCGCGCAATTCCTCGCGCAGTTTGTAATCGAGATTGGCGAGCGGCTCGTCGAGCAGGATCATGTCGAAATCCTTGACCAGAGCGCGCGCGATCGCGGTGCGCTGCTGCTGGCCGCCCGACAATTCGCTCGGCCGCCTCTTGAGCATCGGCCCGAGCCGCAGGAGATCGGCCGCCTGCTGCACCCGTTTGTCGATCTGGGCCTCAGCCATGCCGGCGACCCGCAGCGGCGAGGCGATATTCTCATAGACGCTGAAATTCGGGTAATTGATGAACTGCTGATAGACCATTGAGACATTGCGTTTCTGCACCGGAACGCCTGTCACGTTCTTGCCCGCGAACCAGACTTCGCCGGAGCTCGGCCGGTCGAGGCCCGCCATCAGCTGCATCAGCGAGGTCTTGCCGGAAAGTGTGGTGCCGAGAAGGATATTGAACGACCCGTCCTCGAATCTGAGGCTCGTCTCATGGATATGCGTGTCGGCGCCGACACGTTTGGTCACATTCTTGAGTTCAAGGGACATCGGCCGCCTGAGCTTTCTGACGTGAAGATGACACTCTAGAGCATGATCCGGAAAAGTGCGAAGCGGTTTTCCGGAAAAATCATGCGTCGATAAAAAGATAAAGCGTGACGGCGCCTCTTCTTAAAGCCATCGCGCTTTATTCCCTACATCCCGGGAAACACCAGCGGCGTTTCCCGGGAGAGAGATTGCAGATGAGCTACTGGGCCGTGGTCCAGCGCTTGATCAGCTCGTCATAAGCGATGGTCTGACCTTTTTCCTTCTCGTTTTCGAGCTTGGCATGAGGTCCGCCCTCTTTGCCGAGCCACTCGGAAGGATCCTTTTCCGCATTGAGCCGCGGTCCGCAGCCGCCATAGGTCTTGTTGGCTTCATCGGCCGCCTGCATACGGGCCATGACCTGGTCCATTTCAGACGCCAGACGGTCCATCGCTTCCTGCGGCGTGAAGGCGCCGGAATTGACGTCGCCGATCTGCTGCCACCAGAGCTGCGCCAGCTTCGGATAGTCAGGCACATTGACGCCGGTGGGCGTCCAGTTCACCCGGTCGGGCGAACGGTAGAACTCGACAAGCCCGCCGAGCTTGGGAGCGCGGTCGGTGAAGGACTGATGGCGAATGTCCGAGTCGCGGATGATGGTGAGACCGACATGGCTCTTCTTCAGCGACACGGATTTCGACACGGTGAACTGCGCATAGAGCCAGGCGGCCTTGGCGCGATCCGTCGGCGTCGACTTGAACATCGTCCATGAGCCCGTGTCCTGATAGCCGAGCTTCTGGCCTTCTTTCCAATAAGGACCATGCGGCGACGGCGCCATGCGCCAGAGCGGCGTATCGGTGTCGTCGACCGTATTGTTGCCGGCGCTCTTGGGCGCCACCATCGAAGCGGTGAAGGCGGTGTACCAGAAGATCTGCTGGGCCACATTGCCTTGGCTCAGGGCCGGCAGCGACTGATAGAAGTCGTAGTCGGCAGCGCCCGGAGGCGCATATTTCCGGAGCCACTCGTCCCACTTGGCGATCGCATAGACGGACGCCGGGCCGTTGGTTTCACCGCCGCGCGACACCGAAGCGCCCGCCGGGTTGCACGAATCCTTCTCCATGCGGATGCCCCATTCGTCGATCGGGCGTCCATTGGGAAGGCCGGGCGAGCCTGAGCCCGCCATCGACAGCCAGGCATCGGTCATGCGCCAGCCGAGATCCGGCGCGCGCTTGCCGTAGTCCATATGGCCATAGACGCGCACCCCGTCGATTTCCTTCACATCATTGGTGAAGAACTCGGCGATATCTTCATAGGCGGACCAGTTGACCGGCACGCCGAGGTCATAGCCATATTTGGCTTTGAACTTCTCCTTGAGATCGGCGCGGTCGAACCAGTCCTTGCGGAACCAGTAGAGATTGGCGAATTGCTGGTCGGGCAGCTGCCACAATTTGCCGTCCGGCCCCGTGGTGAAGGACTTGCCGATGAAGTCGTCGATATCGAGCGTCGGCAGGGTCACGTCCTTGCCGTCGCCCGCCATCCAGTCGGTGAGGTTGACGGCGCTCTGCAGGCGCGAATGCGTGCCGATGAGATCGCTGTCGTTGATATAGGCGTCGTACAGATTGCGGTTGGTCTGCATCTGCGTCTGCACCGCCTGCACCACTTCACCTTCGCCGAGCAGCTGGTGATTGACCTTGATGCCGGTGATTTCCTCGAAGGCCTTGGTCAGCGTCTTCGATTCATATTCATGCGTCGGAATGGTTTCCGACAGCACGTTGATTTCCATGCCCTTGAACGGTTCCGCCGCTTTGACGAACCATTCGAGCTCTTTCAGCTGGTCTTCCTTGGAAAGCGTCGTCGGCTGGAATTCGCTCTCCGCCCATTTCTTCGCGGCTTCCATATCCGCGAAGGCAGGGGCGGCGCCGAGTGCCAGCAGCAAGGCGGCCGCCGATACTGTCTTCAAAAGCGACATCGTTAGTCCTCCCATTTCGCGCGCGGCTTAAGCCCAATCCGGAGCGCACGCATGTCCGGTAAAAGTCGGTAGGCACGTTCCGGAAAATGGCGTTTGCCTTCCGGGCAGTCCTTAAACTCGTTAGAGAGCCGAAACTTTCCGGCGGGTCTTTTCGCCCGCTTCCTTGTTCAGATAGGCTTGCAGCGCCGATTGCTCGGCCACGGACAGATGCAGTCCGAGCTTCGAGCGGCGCCACAGAATGTCTTCGGGCGTCTCTGCCCACTCCTCCTTCATCAGATAATCCACTTCGCAGGCGCTCAAGCGACCGAAGCTTTCACCCAGATCAGACCCCTGGCGTACACCTTCGAAAATCCTGTCCGCCCGCGTGCCATAGGCCCTGAAGATACGGCGGGCATTCTCGGCATCGAGAAACGTATGGCGACGCTGAAAATCGGCGATCCGTTGCTCGATCTCCGCATAGGGGAAGTCGCCACCGGGCAGCGCCACACCCGCCGTCCATTGCGGCTTGAGACCGGGAAAGAAGGGGGAAATCTTGTCGAGCACCGCTTCGGCGAGCTTGCGGAATGTGGTGATTTTGCCGCCGAAGACCGACAGCAAAGGCGGCTGCCCGTCCGGCGCCTCGAGCTTCAGCACATATTCGCGCGTCGCTTCCTGCGCCTTGCTCGCCCCGTCGTCATACAGCGGACGAATGCCCGAATAGGTCCAGCGCACCATGTCGGCGGTGACCGGCTTCTTGAAATATTCGCTGACCGAAGCGAGCAGATAATCACGTTCGGCCATCGAAATCTCAGGCTTGCCAGGATCACCCTTGTGGTCCTCATCGGTGGTGCCGATCAGCGTGAAATTCTGCTCATAGGGAATGGCGAAGCAGATGCGGCCATCCTGGTTCTGGAAGATGTAGCAGCGGTCATGATCATAAAGCTTGTCGACCACGATGTGGCTGCCTTTGACCATGCGGATCTTGTCGGGATTGTTCTCGCCGATCACCCGCCCCAGCACCTGGCTGACCCATGGCCCGCCGGTATTGATGAGAAGCTTCGCCTTGATCTCGGTCTTGGCGCCGCTGTTCACGTCTTCCAGGACGCAAGTCCACAGATTGCCGTCGCGCCGCGCCGACACGTATCGTGTGCGCGGCCGGATATCGGCGCCGCGCTCCTGCGCGTCGCGCGCATTGAGCACCACGAGCCTTGCGTCATTGACCCAGCAGTCGGAATATTCGAAGGCGCGGGTGAATTCCGGTTTGAGGGCGGCCCCGGTGACATCGCTGGCGAGATTGACGCCCCGCGTGGCCGGCAGGATCTTGCGCCCGCCCAGATGATCATAAAGGAAGAGGCCGAGCCGCAGCACCGGCCAGGGCCTGAGGCCCTTGTGATGCGGCAGCACGAAGCGCAAGGGCCAGATGATATGGGGCGCGGCATTGAGCAGGACTTCGCGCTCGATCAGCGCTTCGCGCACCAGGCGGAATTCATAATGTTCGAGATAACGCAGGCCGCCATGGATGAGCTTGGTCGAGGCGGATGAGGTGCCGGAAGCGAGATCGCCTTGCTCGGCGAGGAAAACCTTGAGACCGCGGCCTTGCGCATCGCGCGCGATGCCGACGCCATTTATGCCGCCGCCGATAATGGCCAGATCATAGACGCCCGCTTCGCCGGCCATGCCGCTCCCATCGAACCTGCGATTCATTTCGATTCGCTTTTTGCATATGCGAAAGGATTATCTCGCACATGCGAACCAAATGAACCCTAAACTTTTCTCTTTTCGCTATATTACGAAAGAAAATGAAACTCAACGAAAATCGCAGAAGCGCGGGTCGTCAATCCTGGATAGCAACCCTTTGGCGATGGAATCACTTGTAGCGCGCCAAAAAACTTGGCACACGACGACACTAAACTTGGCACACGATATTTCAGGCACTTAGCGCCCTAGCTTCGCCCTGCCCTCACCGCCCGGCCCTCCGTTGGTCGCCAGAAACCCTTCCAAAAGTACCGGCCTGACGCGGGTTTTCAACAGCCCTTGAAACCCCTTCTCAGGGCCTTGGGCGGCCTGCGCGGAAGAGGCCGGGGATATTGCTCACCAGGATCTCGCGGGCGACCTGGCCCGGTCCCTTCGCGACCGTGTAGGTGGTTCTTACCCCCTTAATCTCGAAGGCCGCGAAGATTTCCCGCAGCTCGGGCCGGTCATTGACCGACAGCAAGAACATTCCCTTGAGCCCGGCCAGGATATCCGCAAGGGCCTGGAAGTCCCCCCGCCCAAAAATTTTTCGGCCGTAATCGTCTTCGCTGCCCCAATAGGGCGGGTCCAGATAGAACAGGACCCCCTCGCGATCGTATCGCCGGATGAATTCGGCATAGGGCAGGCACTCAATACCGACGCCGGCCAGACGATCGTGCAGCTCCTCCAGGAGCGGAATGACGCGGCTCACGTCGAAGCGGGCTGGAGTTTTCACATCGACGCCGAAAACGCGGCTCGCGACCTTCCCTCCGAAGGTCAGCCGCTGCAGATAGAGGAAACGAGCCCCCCGTTCGAGATCCGTCAGGTTTGCGGGCGGCAGGCCAGCCAGGCGTTCGAATTCAGCGCGAGATGAGAGCTGCCAGCGGATCATTTCTATGAACGCCACGTAGTGCCGCTGGAGCACCCGGAAGAGTGTGATCAGCTCCTGATTTACATCATTGATGACCTCGGCTCTTGGCCGTGCCGTCCGGCGTAGGAAAACCCCGCCCATGCCGACAAAAGGCTCCGCATAGGTGCTATGGGGAATGCGCTCGATCAGCGCGACGATCTGGGGAGCTAGAAGGCGCTTTCCACCGATCCAGGGCGCTGCCGGCGAGGCCGGGCGAACGGGCTGTAAACCATGGGCGAGTTTTGGGACTCCACGCGACATTGAAAACCTATCAAAGACACTCCCGCCCGCTGCGCGCGGGTGGCGGGATGGCCGGTCGGCCGGCCGATACGTCCATGGGAGTTACCGCTCCCGGTTCGGGGCGCTGGAACGCCCCAACACCCCCGCCCCTATTTTGAAAAGGCCGGGGGAAAGAGTCAGCCTGGTCGAGTGCCTGGATCGGCTCGGAATAGGCCGGTGACCTCTTCGCCAAGCGCGCGCGTTTGCGCGATCTGCTCAGCCTGGCCCCAGCTCACAGCGATGATATGGCCGGCAAACTTCCGGGCTCCTTCAGTGAACTCGGTGACATAGACAAGGCCGCGCGCCTTAAGGCACTCAGCCGCCCCCGGCTCCATCGCAGCCAATTCGTCGAAAAGGATCGTGACGCCATCCGGCCGCATGGCGATCGGCCGGTTCGCATCAATCTGCAGAGCCCATCTCTCAGCGGTCACGCCGGTCACCTTTTCCCCGGCTGCGCCGTGAAGAACGACGCCATATCTCTGACCATTCCTGGTGTGAGCACGACGCCATGCTTAGTCGCCAATAGCTTGATGTCATGCTCGATCGAATGAGCATCGACATAGTCCGCGACCTTCGCCTGGGCCTGGCCCAGCAAGGTCACCGCGTCGGTGAGCAGAGGATGCGCGCCGGCCCGTTCGACGACGGCGATGGTATCCCGGATTGCCAGCTCTGCCGTCGTCATCTGGTCGACGCGAATACGGCGCGGAATCGGCTGATCATTCATCGGCTTTAATCCCCACGAAAACATCGTTCAAAACCCATTTGCAGATCCGCATGGAGCCCTGCTCTCTCACGCCGTCCCAGGTCCCCGGATAATCCGGCCCTTTGCCTCGGCCGACCGTGTGAAAGCTCACCTGGCCGGTGGGCAGATCGAGATAGAAAACGTCTCGGTGGAACTCCTGCTTGAGGTCGACTCCCCAGCCCCAGTTAAGGCCGAGCTGGTGACCGTGCATCGTCAGAAGGTTCGTCAGGCTGGTGATCGCCCAATCCTTGGTCGCATAGGCGGCCGATCGGCCGTGCCGGCGATACTCCTTCGCCTTGCTGGAATTCTTGTGAGCCCGGAAGAGATGCGTCGCGATCTGGCCCTTCGGCCCGAGGCGATCGAGCGTGTCATAGAGCGCCTTTGTCGCCGCTCCATCCGAGCCGACATAGATGCCCAGGAGATCGGCCAAGCCGTAGCTCACTTGAAAGCCCACAGCGTGCCCATCGCGGCGGCGTTGCCCGACCACGACCATTGCTGCGACGGGGTGATCGCGCCCGGCTGAATTTCCATGTGACCGAACCAATTCCGTACCCCCGCTACGGGGCTCAGATCGGCATCGGTCGTTAGAACAGATGACGTTGTCGGATTGGCGTTCGCGTGACCATGTGCCCCGAGCATGAAGCCATTGGCGTCGATCGTAACGGAATTGATCGTCAAGGATGTTCCGCTGAACAGTTGCCCTAGCTCGGCATCCGTGCGAGCGCCGCCGACAGGACGCTTCGTAACGCGATAGACGGCGATCATGCAGAACTGATGAGTATTGCCCAGAGTGACGACGACGGTGCCGTTCGGTCCTGTCGGAACCGGGGCAAAGCCACAGAATTCGCAGCTCGTGGTGCTGACCGAGGACGAGATGGTGGCGGCCACTCCGCCGATCGTCATCGCGCTGATATTGCCGGAGGAGCTACTGTGACGCGCGCGCCCGACTATGAAGATTTCGCGAGTGCTGTCGGGCGAGCCGAAACCGGTCGTCGCAAAGGTGTAGGTGGACCGGCCAGCAGTGTCGACGATCGGCGGGCCGAGATATTCCACCGCATATTTGGTGCTCTCGTGAAATTGCTTCCACGCCCCGCCCTGTTTGACATAGCCCTTCGAGACCTTCTTCCAGGTCCCGCCTTGCTTCACATGGAGCTGCGAGACCGGCACATAGAGGCCGCCCGATCTGACATAGCTCTTCATCGTCATTGATCGGACTCCGAGGTGAGCCAGCTCGGCGGCAGACCGAAGCCCGGCTTCAGGAGCTTGACCTTGCCCTCGGCGACGGCCTTGTCGATCGCGGCGCGCTCTTCTTCCGTAATCTTGCGGGCCTGCCGGCGCAGCCGGCGACGGCCGCGCGCGGCCGACTTTGCCGGCGTCGGTTTGGCCGGCTCCTTGTCGGCCGCCAGGGGGCGCGGCCGGGCCAGCATGAAGTGATCGAGGAGCACCACGCCCGGCGCGATTTCGTTCGCGCCGAGCAGAAGCATCGTCGCATGTTCTTTCGGCATCAAAACGGTGAGGGCGCGCCGGCCTGGATAGAGCTTCTCCCAATTCGGCTGGCTCATGCTTTTAGCTCCGCTGTGATCGAGGTTGTGTAGCCGCCAGAGCTGTAGCTGTGCTCGGCATTGGTAATCGTCCAGTCAATGCCGTCGATGCCGGCACGAAGCCCTCTCATGACGGCCGACTTTTCGGCGGCGATCGACGGATCTCCTATGAGAGTCGCATCGAGCGATCCTTCCGCCCGCGCCAAGTCACCCGCTCGCGCTTCCGCCTGCCACTGCGCTTCGTCCTTCGACGGCAGATCATGGCGCACCATGAAAGCAGCGTCGCCACCCGTTCCTCCTTGCGTCTCGGTGGTGCGCTCGCCCTTGTCGCGATCGTGCCAGTGCGCCTTGACTTCCTTGTGGCGCGGCCGGTCCTGCAGAGTAGCGCTCCACTCCTTGCAATTCGCAGGCGATATAACGACCGTGCCCATCGTCTGCCCGGATGCGCTCTGACCGGCAGATTTGGCCGTGAACAGAAATGCCCCATTTGCCACCTTGAAAACTGCGCCATGATCCTTCGCGAGCCTGGTCACCAGGTGGAGATCGCTCTCCTCGGTTTGCCCCAGATAAGGGATGACGCGAGACGCCAGTTCCGACGAGACGGCCGGGCGCAAATTGTGATTGCCGGCGATCTCGCCGATGATGTCGCCAAGGCTCTTCTTCTCGAAGGACCTGGTTTTCTGTTCTTTGAGCGACTCCCGCATGTCGGCGGCCTTGGCGCTGATCGACATTTCGCGCGGATTGCCGCTCAACGTGACTTCATCAACGGTGAACAGGCCCATATGGACGAGGCCCGTCTCGACATAGCCGAGCGAAACCGAAAGCTGTGCCCCTTTCCGAGGAATTGCCAGGGCCTGGTCGCGATCGTCGATCAGGATCTGGCAAGTATCCGACTCCTGCCCCTGGGCATCGGAAACGGTCAGCTCCAGAAGCCGATCGTTGATCCGGCCCTTGATCGAAGCGCCGTCAATCAGAATGTCGAAGTCCGGCGTCATCAGTCCCAAAGCCTCACAGGTTGCGGCGTCGGGATCGGCGAAATGTCGGGCAAGGTGATCTCAATGCCGAGCGGCAGGACGGCCGGCTGTTGCGAGAGATCGCGATTGGCTTCGAGCACTACCTCGACGGCACCCGATGAACGCCCATAATGCCGGAAACAGATCAGGTCGATCATATCGCCTTGCTTTGTCCGATAGATCACAGCCATCAGAATAGGCCCCCGAAGTTCTGGCCGTCCTCACCATAGGATTTCAGCTCGGTCGTGAATTCGACCTTCAGTGGCGCACCGTCCGCCAGGAAGAAGGTCTGCGTCGTGTCCAGGTTCTGGATCACATATTTGCCGAAGACGCGCCCATAGCCGCTGACGAGGATATGCGGCCGACCCTTCCCCATTTCCGACCGCATGCGCTCGATCTGGCTGAAGCCGCCCGAATAGTGTGTGTATATCGTTCCGTCGATCGTCAGCGTGTGGACGCCAGGCCCGATGAATTGCATGGCCGGCGCGCGGCTCAGCCTGTCTTGCTGCTCCCAGCGGGCTTCCGTCGACAGGTTGAGCTTCTCATAGGAAGGTCCGCGCACCTGGAAGCGAAAGGGACCGAGCGCCAACAAGACGGTGTTCATGCGGTGACACCATCATGGAGCGCGGAGCGCAGCCGACGCATCAGAGCGCGCGACAGCGCCTCGGCCGCGCCACGCTCGACATTGCCATGGATATGGATGCCCCCAAGATTGACCATCCTTCCGCCCCGCCCGCCACCCAGGCCTTCCCGCATGAGCCGATTGGAGACGATCGAGCCCGAGACGCCAGGCGCAAATAGCTCGATGCCCTTCTCGTTGATCTGGTAGAGCGATCCCTTGCGCACGTCGCCGCCGCGCGCGCGAGCGCCGTCGATCGACGGCTGCGCCGGCAATTGCGGCGCTGGCGTTCCGCGCCGGCCGCCAGCAAAGGACGGCGGCATGCCCGGCACCCATCTCGGCTGAACCGTCACCGACATGGTCGCCTGGATCTGTTGCGCCTTGGCCTGCAGATCCGCGAGAAACGAAGTCCAGATCGCGTTGATGCCGTCCCATAGGCTCTTCATGATCCGGCCGCCGATCGAGAACAGCGACACGGTGTTGAGCGTGCTCTCGATCGAGCTTCCGATCTGAGCCGCCTTGTTCGGCGCATTGGTTCCAGGCGGAGCCCTGCGCCCTTCATCGGGAACCGGCGCGAAGTCCTCCAGGCGATCAGCCTTGAAGTAGGGATAGCGCTCGTCGATCCACTTCCGCTTCTCGTCGGGCGACAACTCTTCTGGCGGATGCGCCGCCCGCGATGTCTGATCGAGAAATTCGTAGATCAAGGACCCGGCAGTCAGCCAGCCAGCCCCCTTGATAAACCGCATGAGCCAGCCTCCGCCGCCTCTCGTCGCTGCAGCACCGGCCGCGCCAGCCGCGCCACCGGCCACTGTTGACGCGGCCGTGCTCGCGGCGGTCTTGGCCCCCGCGCCAAGTACCGCCCCGCCCAAAGCGCCGGCAATGCCGCCGAGCGTCTTGATCGTCGACAGTGCGCCGGCAATGGCCTTCAGCGCCAGGGCGATGCCGCCGAGAATCATCAGGTTCTGCCATCCCCCTGCAAAGTCCGCTAGCGACTGCATGAAGCCGACCACCTGCGGGATAACCACGATCAGGGCCTTGATGATCTCCAGCGTCGTTTGGAGGATCAGTTTGATATTCTCCGACACCTTGACCGCGATTTCCTTGAGCTGGCCGCTCTTCTCCATGCGGTCGATCATCGCCAGGAATTTCGACAGCTCCGACTTCATCCAGTCGAACAGGCCCGCGTCCATGATCATATTGCGGAAGCGCCACCAGACGTCCGCGACGTTCGACGTCATGCCGCGCCAGGACTTCGAGAATTTCTCCGAAGCTCCGGCCGCGCGCTCGCCCATGCCTTCGAGCAAGAGAGCGATCTCCTTGCGCCCGAGCTTGCCCTTTGACGACAGCTTTTGGAGATCCGCGACGGACTTGCCCATCTTCTTCGACAGGATGTCCCAGACGGGAACGCCACGCTCCTGGAGCTGCATGATCTCCTCGCCCTGGAGCTTCTGCTTGGTCCAGGCCTGACCAACCGCCATGATGAGGCCCTGAAGCTGCTCGGCACCTTTGCCTTGCATCGCCATCGTATCGGTCAGAGTCATCAGCGATCCGTTGGTCGGATCGAGCCCATAGGCGCGCAGCGAGGCATAGGCGTCGGCGACTTCGCGCAATTCGAGCGGCGTCTTCACCGCGAATTCTTCCGCCCATGCAAAAGCCTTTCTGCCGGCTTCGACGCTGCCTTCCAGGGCTTCGAACTGGATGCGGAAGCCTTCCAGCTCCGACGCCGGGCTGATGAGCTGACTCTGCACCAGGCCCGCCGCCAGGCCGGCCGTCGCCACCGCACCCACCGCGAGATTGCGCGCCCCCCGGAATGCCTTGTCCTTCAGCCGGTCGGACATGGCCTTCAGGTCTTTGAGATAGGGCTTCATGGCCCGGCTCGCTTCCCTGACGCTCCGGCCGACCTTGGCTTGTGCCGCTGCAAATCGATCGGTCGACCTGGCAGCGGCGCGCATCCGCTCATCGAGCTTGCGCGAGGTTCGCTCCCACGAGGAATTTGCGGTCTGGGCCTTAGCGGTCTGCGCGCTTAGCCGCTTCTGAATGCCCTCGGCACCTTTCATGGTGCCCATCATCTTCTTGTAGGGACCCGAGAGGCGATCGATCAGGCGGACGAGAACCGATGCTTCCATATCAGCCATGCTTCACCAACACCTTGATCAATGCGCCCCAGGTTCCTTCCCATCGCTCCACCGCTTTGTTGCGATGGAGGATCAGCTCGTCGATTGTCAGCTCTTCACAGTCCCGGATTGTCCATCCGAGGACAAAGGCAAGCTCGCCGCAAAGTTCAGCAAGCCACTCTTCTCCGGCTGGTAGATCGCGAAAAAAAGCCGGGCGACGTTGACCACCTCCGCATGTGCTTCGAACGGCAGCTCGTCGATCACGGCTTCCGGCACCTGGCCGATATCCGAGAGAAAGCCCATGAGCCTCCGCTCTTCGTTCCCTTCCTTGTGCCAGCGCCGCCAATCCCGGCCGCGCGGCTGGCGGAAGGTGATGGTCGAATAGCTCGTGCCGTCGACGCTGATCGGCTCATCGAGCGTGACGACATGCGGGAAAAGCTTCTCTTCCTTCTTTTTCTCTGTCATTGCCGCCTCCGTTACAGGCCGAGATTGGCGCGCTGGGCGGCGAGCTGATCGACGCCACCGATCTTGTAGACGAGGTTGATCGGGTCATATTCGACCATGTCCTCATCACCCACGCGCAGCCGGTAGTAATGCATTTTGACGACGTAGGAGATGTTGGCGAGCGATCCCGTCTTGAACTCGTCGAACTCGATCTCGCCGAGCTTTCCGCGCACATAGGCGGAAACACCCAGCGACTCGTCGCTGTCCTCGGCGACGGCATGGCCGAGGATCTGGAACGGCTTGATCGCGCCCTGCTGCAGGCCCCACATCTTCAGCAGGTTCCGATCGACGCCGCCGATCTTGAACTCGATCTGCATCTTCTCGATGCCGAGTTCCACCTCGACGGCGCCGGGCATGCCGCCACCGCGCCAGTCCTCAAAGACCTGCTTGAGGTCGGGAAGCTTGACGCTCTCCATCTTCCCGAGCTGGCCGAAGCCGTCCGCGATGATGGTGGATTGTTTGACAAAATGCGGAAGTGCCATTGCGTTTCTCCTTTAAGCGGCCGGCGACAGGCGGTTGAGATCGCGCAGCACGTCCTGGACCAGGACCCGGTAATAGGCCGGGTTGCGGTGAGCGCGATATGTGAGGCGTTCCAGCGGCGCGGGCGGCTCGTAATCGAACGAGATGTTCAGATGGCCGGCCATGAGCTGGCTTTCCGTGTTCATATCCGGGTCCAGCCAGCAATTGCCGCCGACAATCGCCCCCAGCGAAGCCAACTCGCGCATATAGGCGCGGGAGGACTCGACGATATTGAGGATGAGCTGCTTCTGACTAAGCGGCCGATCCATCCAGGTCAGGGCGGCCCGGATGATCGAGTCGAAGATCATATCAGCCGTACGGCGCACCGGCGTGAAGCGCTTCTGCTCGTCGCTTGAGAGCGTATGATTGCCCCAGGACCGCCAGCCTTCCCAATTGACCACGGTGTTGATGTTCTTCTCGTTGAGAAGATTGGCCTCGCAATCGTAGTCGCCGAAGGTGAAGTCGATCGGCCGAGAGGTACCGCCGATCTGGTTCATCGGTGTGTTCGAGGGCGAGTGCCAGAAGCCGCGGTTGTGGTCGATATAGACCTGGATGCCGGCGAGCGCGGCCGAGGCCGAACGTTGGACATAGCCATTTGTGACCGTATCCCACTGCAGCACATCGGGCACAGTCATGTGGACGCGATCCGTGTCGAAGTCGTTGCGCCAGGCGAGGGCGTCGGCGAAGCTGGTGGCAGGGCCATCGGCGAAGACCATGCCGCGCAGCTTATTGGCGATGCCGACCATGGCGGCGGTGACCGGGTTCTTGGCCGCGCCGCGTGTCGCGGTGGCCGTGGCTCCCGTACCGCCTCCCCCCGCGATCGTGACGGTCGGAGCGGTTGTGTAGCCCGCCCCCTGGCTGTCGACTACGATCGAGGTCACGACGCCGGCCGTGAGCACCGCATGCGCCGTCGCGCCGCTGCCGTCGCCAGTGATCGTGACATTGGGAACTGTCGTGTAGCCGGTGCCTCCCGCCGTGACGGCGATCGACACGACGCCATTGGCCGGCCGCTGCGCCGTATAGCCAGGCGCGAGCAAGAGCCTCGGGGTGAAGCCATACTTTCCCTGCGCCCGCTGAAGGGCATGGAGGCCGGTATAGGAGCCCTGCGAGCCGATGATGTTGCTCATCGTCTCGGGAACGCCGGCACCTTCATCGACTCGGACAACGATCGCGGTGACGCCGGTCATGTAGAACATGGCCTTCAAGGCGTCTTGAAGGGTGCCGTCAACGCCGAGCTTCGGCAGCATGTGCTGATTGCCGGCGATGAGGACCGGCTCATTGAGCGGGAAAGTCACCGTGTCGGCATCGGGCGCGGTGCCGACCAGGCCGATGACGGATGACTTGACCGTCCTGATCGGACGGATGCCATCATCGACCTCGATGACCTCTGCGCCATGAAGGAATTCAGTAGCCATAGCAGTTCTCCTCGTTGAGTGCGTTCTTCAAGATTACGGGTCCACCTGGTAGTGAATGTCGCCGTCGTTGCCGCCCGTAGGTGCGGCGGTTGAGATGGTCCTCGCGCCGAAGCTGTTGGAGCCGATTTCCGTGCCGGCGATCTGAACGCCTGCAAAATTCGCTTTGCCGGCACCAGGATCGGACTGCCCGGCCGCGTACAGGCCCGCGCCGATGTAGAGGCGATAGGCGATCGCGCCGCCGATGATGGTCTCGAAAGCGAAACGCCCGTCTTCCGTCGCATCGACAGGATCGACGATCTGCGCGCGCATGGTCGCATAGTTGATCGTCTCGGCAGCGCTGTTGCGGCCCTGGAAGAATTTCGCGGCGAGTGAGTCGTTGGCGGCCGGGCTGCTCGACTGCCGGTCCAAATAGACGTCCGGTCCACTCCCCGCGCCATCATCGGTATAACGTTGATATTGATATTGCGCCGTCCAGGCGTAGTAGCCGGCCGAGCCGATGGTGAGTTGCTTCAGATTGTTGGTGCGGCTGAATGACTCGAAGTCGCCAGTGTCGTAGTTCATCGTCACGCTGGTGCCCACGAGCTTCCAGACCGCTCCAGCATCGAGCGCATAAGAGACCCCGATCACCGGCTGCGAGAACGTGCCGCCGCCAATGCCGAAGCCCTCGATCGAGTTTGGCTTGCCGCCGAGATTGCCCCAGGTGTAGCCGACCGGTATCCACTGCGAGCCGGACTTGCCGAGGATCTGACCGTTCTCGCTGACCGCCACATTCACATCGGTGAGATCGTTAAGGCTGAAGGTGGCCCCGATAGTCATCTTGCTGTCGAGTGCTTCCTGAAGCCCGGTGATCTGAGCGATCTCGTGAACATGGCTTAGCGCCGCCTTGAGACCGAGTTGAAGGATCACGGCCTGCACGTCGGCATCAAGCGCATTGAAAGCCTGCCGCAGGCGCTCGACGTCATCCGCAAGCGTGTTGCTCGCATGCGGTTGAGGGTAGTCGCGGTTAGGTGTTCTGTCGTTGATCGGCATTGCTCAACCTCAAATCGACACTGACCGGAATTCGGCGATCGCCGGCCGCGCGCCAGGTCCGCCTGTGATCGTCACGCGCAGCCGGCCCTGCACCGCCGTGACCGGGTTCGCTGTGAACTCGCGTTCCATCCAGCCGTTGTTGAGCGCCGTGGCCTGGGTCTCATCGACCTCGATCCAGTTATCGTCGGCCGCGTCGCGCTCGATGGTGACCGCCGCGCCAGCCGGCAATTGCGACCACAGGAAGGTGGAGAGGCGGATCGCAGTCCCCATGGCGAAGGCGCGCGTTACATATGTGCCGCTCGTCCGTATCTTGCCCACAACCAGAAGCACCCCCGGATAAAGAATGGGGCTGATCTTCTCGCTGCCCTTCAGCACCGCCCGGAATTGCACGGTCTCGGTGATGTACTCAGTCAGCTCCCAGGGCTGGTCCGGCTGGAGCCTGGTGATCTGCCCGCTCGCGCGCTCGATTTCGAAATAGAAGCTGGCGTCTCCGGTTGGCAGCTCCACCGCCGCGCGCGCCAGGAAATCGCTCGCCATCGTCACCGCATGGCTTCCGAGCGGCACTACTTTCGTTGTCGGCGAGAATTTCGCCGCCACGATCTGGAACGTCAGATCCTCGTCCTGGTGAGGCGTCCAGGTCCGAGCGTTCGAAGATGAAAGCATGACGCCGACCGAATAGGGCTGCGCGCCGACAAATTGCTGCGCCACCGGATCGAATGCGCCGACCTTGGCATAGGCGAGCCCATGCACCGCGTCATCGGTCTTGGCGACAATGGCGAACTCGCGATCGGCCGGAAGATAGACGGGGATCGGAAAGCGGATCGGCGTCCATTGATTGAGGACGACCGGCCCCATCTCGACGAAGGCCTCCGCCACCACCTCGACCGTCGGAATGCCGTTCTCGACGGTCACGATCTGGATAAGGACGCCATTCGAGGCGACGCCTTTTGCGCAAAAACGAAGATTGACGCCCGCGACATGCCGCCCTTCCGGAAGCGTGAAAGTCTGGGCCAGCGGATCGGCATTGCCGTTGCCTTCGTTGCGCGGCGGCCGTCCCTGCGCCACCGTCTGGTTTGCCGGCGCGCGCGTGATCGTTGTCACCCGTCGCATGGTCTCGATCTCGACCCGGCCTTGCCCAACGAAGAGCGCCTGGGCCGAGGTGCCGCCCGCGCCGGTAGCGATTACCGCCTTCTGGCCGGCCGTCACATTCGCCGGGATCTGGAAGGTGCCGATGATGCGGCCATTGGCGTCCGCCGTCAGACCGGGCGGAGTCACATTCACGCCATCGAAGGTGAGCGATGCGAGGTTCTCTCCCGCCCCAAATCCTCGCGCCGTGAAGTCGATATTAATCTGGCGAAGGAACTCAAGAAGCTCCTCGCGTTCGTCGACCAGCTCTTCGCTCGTCGTCGTGCGGTTGCTGTTGCCGGTAAATTGCCGCGTGACCGGCGAAGTCCACTCGGTCACATGCTCAACCCAGAAGTCCGAGGAAGGCGTGAGCGCAAGCGCGCCAGGCAAAGGCTCATAGTTCGAATAGGGATTGATCTTCGAGCAGCCGGAGACGAGCGGCTGGCTGATGATGATCTCCTCGGTGTAATCGAGACAGACCGGCCCATCAAGTTCAGGGAGCTTGAAAGTCGGATCGATGGCGAGTTGCATCGACCCGAGGAAGATCGCCGCCGTCTGAGCCTCGCCCTGGTCGCGATATCGGTCAGAAGTGAAGGGATCGACGAAGACGCCTTTTTTTGCCACCGGCTCGCGGGAGTCGATGTCTCTGCGCAGCCGCTCCTGAGCCGTCAAGTCGAGCAGGTCGACGATGCGCTTATACATGCGGTCGATCGCCGTCATGTGATAGGCGCGAACGCCGGTATTCACCACGCTCGGCTTGGTGAGCCAGTTGTTGGTGATCTCAGCCAGCGGCAGGAGCGTGAAAGGCGCCAGCGGCGCGACAGGCGTCTCGCGGCTTGCAACGCCTGTCAGATAGACCGGGAGCCCGTCGCTATCGAGACAAAGAAGATCGATGCGGTTGAGCTTCCACCGGTAGGTGATGAGCGCCGTCGTGCCGGCGACGCCCCCGGTCACCGTGACGCTGTTCGGGCCGATTGCGCTCGGCGCGACGGGCGAGAGATATCGATAGGTGACGGAGTAGGAAGAGCCGGTGGCAGGTTCGGCTCCCCCCGAAGTCCAGTCGACTCGATCATTGTTCAGGACATAGTCCGTCGTCGGCGTGAAGGTGGTTGCGCCTTGTGTCACGCTGATGATCGAGGTCACCGAAGCATGCGGAAGATTGTCCATCGTGTTGGTGACCGCACCGCGCACAACGGTCTGCGTCGTCTGGCGGGTGATGATGACCGTTTGAACGCTGTCGATGGGCGAATGATTGACTGGAATGACGACAGCACCGCCACCTGCAGGATAGTTATGCGGCTCGGCGCTGATCTGCTCGTTGTCCCAGGTCTCTTCCTGCTGGTGACGAAGCGCGGCCGCCCGGCTGCGCTTGAAACCCATGATGTTGGCGACGCCTTCGGAGATCGAGAAATGCTGCTTGCTGCCGATCTTTCCGAGCGCCGTAACGCGACAGCCCTCAACGATGTAGTTGCCGTTCGAGTCGCGATCGTAAAGCGCGAGCGCCTGATTGAAGCCAGACAGTTGCGGCGGCGGTGTCTGATCGACGACGGTCCCGTCCTTCAAGAGATAGACGGGAATGAAGTCGCCGGCTTCTTCATCGCCCTCGATGCTCCAGGCGATTGCCTGCGCCACGCGGACAGCACCTGGCTCGCCTTCGCTCGGCTCGCCGGGGTGAAGGCCGTACAGCGCCGGCTCGGCGATCTCATCGATCACCGTGGTGGTAATCCTCACCCCGATGCGGATCTCGCCGGTCATCGGCACGGCCGAGATCAGCTTCTCGCCGATCGGTCGAACGTCGCCCCGAATGTAGAGCGTGCCCGGCGTCAGCCTGGCTGTGCCGGCGACGCGATCGACAATGATCTCCGCGCCGGATACGCGATCGCCATCCCTGGCGACAAGATTGCCGACACGGCGATGACGCCGCTCCGCGAGGGATTGCGCCTCGTTGATCTCCGCGCCTTGAGAGTATCCCACTCCTTCGCGCATGATGACCGCTTCCCACTGCGGAAAGCTCGGGGAACGATCATAGGCATTGGGAACCAGCGGGTGAGCATAGGGACTCGCCATCGTCAAAACCTCAAAATGAAGCGGAAGCGTTCGCGGACGGTCTTACCGAGCTTGATCTCGATGGCCTGCTGCGCCACGCCAGGACTTCCCCCGGCTAGTTCTGCAGCGCTCGCCCATGGAAGGCCTGGCTTGGCCGGATCGATCGGCTCCGCGTCAAAGACAAGCCTGGCCGAAGTCGCCACTCGATCAGCGCCATCGCCGAAGCCTGTCAGGAATTCGAGATATACGATCTCGGCCAGCTCGATCGGCGCGTAGTGCAGACCGTTCACCGAATAGGGGCCGGAGAAATTGGCGACGACGCCACAGGCGGCCCGCGCGCGCCGATAGCCGATGACCAGGCCGTCGCCGTCCTTGAGTTCCAGCCAGACCGGCCGATCGAGCATGCCGGCGCACATGGCCCTGCGCCGGGCTTGCGCCGCCGATGACGTCCAGGATGAGCCGGCATCCGCCCAAGTGATGTCCGCCCAGCCGAGCGCGTCGCCTTCCTCGCCAGGCTCGACCCAGACCCCTAACGTTACGAGGTCCGCCTGCGAGAGCGCCAGGTCGAAATCATAGGAGCGGCCAAAGCTCCACTTTGTCCCACCTGGACGAAGGCGCGCGCCGGAGTCGGCGGAATAGATCGAGCGCGACCATGTCGAGTAGCCATATTCATGGGCTCTGACGTCATATCCATGGAAGCCCCGATAAAAGACGCTTCGAAGGCACGGAGAAAGCCCTGCAATGCCCTCGATCCTTTCGAGGTCCGGCGTCTCTTCGTCCCGTACCCGGTCGAGATGGAGCTGGAACAAATGCCAGCGCCGCCGCCTGACCGGTGCCTCCTCGATCGCGGCCTCGTAGTTGATCCAGGAGAGACCGAGAGCCATGGCGGCCGGAGTGCCGCGCACCCGCTGCCAGGCGATGCCCTCCCGGATCAGCGCGTAGAGGTTCGGCACGTAAGGCGTCAGTTCCTGCAATCCATATTCATAGATCAGGAACGGCAGCAGGCTCGGCGGGGTGTTCACCAGCTTGATGCCGCGCATCGAGTCGATCTCGTTCCTGGTGCGCGGGATCATGTCGCCGGCAAGGGAAAGAGCGTCTTCGAAGGGCGTGGCATTGTTGGGAAGCAGGGACGGCCGGGTCATCAGAAGTCCCTGCCCCGGATGGTGAGATCAATATTGCCCAGCGCGATCGCTTCGAAGGGCGGGATCTGCACAT
Source organism: Taklimakanibacter albus (assembly GCF_016595235.1). Taxonomy (GTDB): domain Bacteria; phylum Pseudomonadota; class Alphaproteobacteria; order Rhizobiales; family Aestuariivirgaceae; genus Taklimakanibacter; species Taklimakanibacter albus. The sequence continues at coordinate 1,368,068 of NZ_JAENHL010000007.1, forward strand.
CGGCGGCCGGCCCGATGATCGAGACGCGCTGAACGCCGGGCTGCATGAGCCGTGCGGTAAGCCATGACCTGGTGAGATCGAAACCCAGGCCGCCTTCGGAAGCCCAGGCCTCCCGGAGCTTCTGGACCAGGCGCGGCCCGATATCCGCGGCCGTGTCAGGATAGAGCCAGATATCGGCGGTGATCGGCACCGTCACCGTGATGGCTGACCGCACCGCGATCGTGTCATTGACCATGCGAACCGCCGCATTGTTGAGAGCGGTTCGGACTGTCTCGAGCAAGGGCTCGTCCGCCACGCCATTGCTGTCCGTCGAGATGACCGCAACGTTGACGGTTGGCAGAATTCCTTCGCGATATGCGATCGCATCCTTGACGCGGATGGATGCACCGAGCGCCACGGCGCGGTAACGCGGAGCGGTGCCGCCCGTCGAGCGGGAAGCAATGATGAGAATGGTGCGACGGCGGAAGGCATCGTCGCTCTCGCCCACTAAGCGAACGGCATCATAGAAGGAGGCCAGATGATCGAGATCAGATCCACGCGCGAAGGCGATCAGGTTTGCCCTCAGCGCGTCATTGATGCGCTGGCGCAGGAGCATTTCGCGATAGGCGCCAACCTCCAGCACCTTCCGCGCGGGCTCGCTCTCCAGGTCGATGATCGGGTCCAGGTCCGGATAGAGCTGGACGACTTTGTCGCGATATGCCCGGAGGATGATCTCATAGTCGATCTCCTCGATCGCTTCAGGTAGTGGCAGGCCTTCGAGGCCGGTGATCGTGATCGTCACAGGACCACCTCCACTTCACGGCCGCCTTCGCGTCGCGGCCAATCGGGATACCAGATACCCTTCAGCTCCAGGCCGACGCGCCCGTCCGCCCCTGCCTCCGGCATCGCAAGCTGCACAAGCTTGAAGCGCGGCTCCCATCTGTCGATCGCGTCGGCCGCCGCCGCGAAGACGTCGATGATCGTCTCCGGGTTGATCGGCTTGTCGATGACGTTGGGCACCTCAGATCCGTATTCGCGACGCATGACGCGCGTGCCGACCGGCGTGGTGAGAATATCCCACACGGACTGCTTGAGGTGATCGATGCCCTCAAGCCGTTTACCGCTCGATCGGCTCATGCCCGTCATCATCGGCGGTTACTTTCTCTTGCCGGTGCCGTTCTTGCCGCTCTCGACAGGAGCCGAGGGCGTTTCGTCCACGACGGTCTCATTCGCCTCGACTGGCGGCTTGTCTTCCTTCACCTGGCCGGCGAGCTCAGGGAAGCGCATGGCGGCTTTGGGGGCGAAGACGATCTCGCCCTTCTTTCTCCAGACGCCATTGACCCACCCGTCATGCTGCACTTCCCACTTCAAGTTCATAGGAACCTCCTTCATTGAACAAAGACTTTGGTCGCCAGGTTTTCGACTTCGGTGTCGCCATCGCTGTCGATCGAGCCGAGCATCGCGGCCGGCACACCGCCCTCGCCACCGAAGTGGCATTCGCCATCGGCGACGATCTCGTCCGACTCCTGCTTGATCTTGCCGTCCGTGATCGTGATGGTGCTGCCGCCCTGTTTGATCACGATGGCCTGGCCGGTGATGTGGATTGAGCTGGCTCCGAGCGTGAGCTTATATTCGCCACCCTTGTTGTGGTTCTGCTGGAAGCCGTTTGAGAAGCCGCCCCAGTCCGCCCAGCCTTGACCAGGCTCGCCAGACGGCGAGAATAGCATGACCTGCTCACCCACCGCTGGCGGGTCCCACAGTCGCTGCGAGCCGGCGCGCGTCCGCCAAGGCACCCAGGCCGACTGCAAATCTCCGACCTTCACCTTGACCAGGCCCTTTTCGTAGTCGGCTTCTTCGACCTTGCCCGGCCGGGCCACGTTGGCGATGCGCCGCTCGGCATCCTCGACGCGACGGATCAGCTCGCCAATCTGCTTGCCGATGCGATCGGCATAGAGCCTTTCAAGGGAGCGGCTCACGGTGCCACCTCAAGGACCAGCTCGCCATTGATATAAAGCTCGTTAAGAACCGCGCCACCTTCCATGATGAAGCTCGCGCCGATCGTGATCTTCGTCTCCCAGCTCACCGCCGTGAGCAAGACGCCCTTTTTGTCGGTGTCCGAGGTGTAAAGGATGTCATGCCGCAAATTGCGCGCGGCCTCCGACAAAGTCTTGCCCCCCACCTTGGGCTGATAGCGATCGAAGGCGACCAGGAGCGCCTCGGCAATGTTGAGCGCCTGGGCGTCGCGTTTCATGGGCTCGCCGTCTTTCGTGACGATGAAGACCCCAAATTTGGCGAGACAGCCGAGACGGCCGTCCTGGTTTTCGTCGGTCTTCGGCGATCCGAGATAGGCCAGGCGCAAGGCCGGCGCTTTCATGATCAACCGGCCGATCTCTTCGTCGTCGAACCGGCCGGCGTGAGTGTCGATGTCTTTCAACAACGGAAAGAGGGCCTTGAGATCGGCCAGGGCCTGAGTGCGATAGGTGAGGATGCGGCCAGCGCTCATTTAAGGCGCTCCTCGATCCAGGCATGGACGGTCTCGCGGATCTCCGCCAGGTTCGCGGAGCTGAAGCCAAGATAGGGCCTCGCTGGAATATTGACCTGGCGCGCGAAGACCATCTGATTGCCGACACGGAACGCCAGGCGCTTGGCGCGCTTCGGCCGGATCGTGCCGCCCCGCTGATGGATGGCCGCATAAACCAGGTTGCTTCCCCAGCTCACCTGGTCGCTTCCCACCTGGTGGGAGAGTGAGCCGAGGAGATGGCCCATCAGCATGAGGATCGAACCGCCGCGCCGGTTCGGAGCCCAGGGCGCGCCATCGGGCGAGCGTTTCTCAGTCGCGATCCGCTGCTGCGTCTGCGAGACGCCGAGCGCTCCCAGACTGTCGAGCAGCTCGTGCTTGTCGAGATCACCGAGGCGATTGAAGCGATCGGCGATGATCGAGAGCTGGCTCGCGTCGACTTCGATTTGGATGCCGCTCAACGAAGGTTCTCCCGCTTGAAGAGCGACGGGCTCGAAATGAACTCGAAGCCGCCTGGCGCGGGTTGCGGCTCGCCTGTGCCGCTGCCGTTGTCCCCGCCTGCGAGATTGGCGCGGCCGGTCGAGATATCGCGCAGCCAGCGCAGTGCGTCCTCGTAGCGCTGCCGGATGATCTCGGTCATGCGATCATGCGTCGAGGCGAGAAGATGGCATGCGATATTGATCACATGCGAGCGGACGATCGAGGGCGGGTTCTGGACCGGCGTCGGGTAGCGCACTGCGAAGAAGGAGTCGGCCTCGCTCGACGCATTCGCACAGGCGTCGGTGATCGCCTCATTAGTGAGCGGGCCGGCAAGGCCGGTCTCTTCGCCCCTGGTGGCGATCAGAGCCAGGAACTCATCGCCGTACAGATCGATGATGTCTTGCTTCGTCGCGTACATCGCCAGGGGCACCTATTGTTGCTTTGGGCCGGCGGAGCGCTCGAAAGCAGCTTTCACGCCGGCCCCTCGGGTATTGGGGTGGGCGGGTCCAACCAGAAGGACCCGCCCGTCTGAAGCGGCGGATGAGCGCCGCCTCAGCTCAGAATGCGGAGAAGAGGATCGGCCTTGATCACGTCCAGCTCGGCCTTCGTGACTTCGATGGGCGTGCCCTCGGGTCCGAATTTCGTGCCGAGGCGCCAGCGGCCCTTATCCGGGCCGGCGACGATCACCTTGATCTTCTTCTCGTCGGTCTTGGGGGTATCAGCCTTCGTGTTCATGCGTCAGCGCTCCTCAAACCAGCCAGGGCACGACCACCAGCTCCACCGCATTGCGGAGGGTGTTGGTCTCGCCGCCTGAGTTCTGTTCCTTCTTGAGGATGTCCTCGCCGGCATCGCGCAACGTCGGACCGACAACGAGGATCTTCGGCGAAACGCCAAGGGGCGAACCGCTGTCGTTCACCTGCGTTTCCATCGCTGTCCGCGCCGACTTGAAGTTGGCGGCGTTGAGAGTGTCCTTCGATCCGAAGGCGAGCTGCCAGAACCCATAGCCCGCGCTATAGCGACCATCGACGCCGTAGATGAATTCCTTCTTGTGGAAGACATTCGGATCGGTGGGATCGTCCAGGCGATCGAGCCTGTCGGCCTTCTTTCTCTCCTGGAAGATGAGCGGGAGAAGAGGCCGGCTCGTATCCAGCAGGAACCAGGGCGCGCCTGCACCCGCCTGCATGTTGGACTTGGTAGTGACCGGCGTGTCGCCGACGCCACCGACAGGATGATCGGTGTCGAAGAAATTCTGGCCGTCATAGCAGATGCTGCTGAAGCCATCTTTCAAGGCGCCGAAAACCAGCACGTCGGGATGTTCGGCTGCGGCGGCCCCGAGGCCTTCCATGAACGGGGCATATATGCCGAACTCGTCGTCCATGATGCTGTTGCGCTTCACGCGAACCGAGTCTTCCCAGTCACGGTTCTTGATAGTGTAGTCGTGCATGCCGATCAGCCGGAGCTGGCGATCGCCGATCCACTCGCGCATGCCGGGGAAGTCGCCGAGCATCGGATAGACGTTCTGCGAGGTCGTCGATCCGATGCGGGTGGCGATACGCTGCCAGAGCGGCTTCACCTTGCCAAAGCCGGTGGAGAAATTGCGCTTGTAGCCGGTGTAGAGGCTGTCAAGCGTAGTCCTGTTGATGTCCATGGAAGAGATCTCCGTTAGAGGATTTTCACCCAGACGCCGGCACTGTCGACGTCTTCGATCCGCCCGAAGCCGGAGCGCGTGTTGGTGCCGTTGTCATGAGCGACGGTCTGGTCGTCGACGATGAAGGCCTGGCCGCCAATGTGAGCACGGGTGACGCCACCGGCATTGGCGAACAGGAATGTTCCCTTCTCGACCGGGATCATCTTCGCGCCGTTGCCGCCGCCAGTGTTGTCGACGAATTCCGTCGCGATGCCGACTGCGACGAGGTTCTGCGCCGTGGCACCAGCCTTGGCCCAGGTGGCATCCAGCACGACGAGACTGCCTTCCTGGACCTTGGCATTGGCCGCAGCCGGGAAGCCGAAGTGATTGGCTTCGCGGCGGGTGATGAGCTTGCGTTCGGTGAGCGGTGCCATTGATCAGGCCTCCTTCTTCGCGTCGGCGGCGAGATCCTTGGCGAAATCCTCCTCGGAAATGCCCAGGCTGGCCGCGATCTTCTTCTGCTGCGACGTGAGCGCCTTGGCGGTGCCTTTGTCGCCAGTGTCCTCGCCGATCGTCGTAGGCACGACGGTCGGAGCGGAGGCGATGAAGGCCTTGAGCTTGTCGATGCCCTCGCGGCTGCTGCACAGCGACAGATAGAACCCCTTCGAGGCCGGCGCTATCTTCGCGTCCTTGATCGCCTGCTCGACCAGGGCGGTGCCCTCAGTCGTCAGATCAGCCGCCTGCCGGCTGGCGATCGACGTCTGAAGGTTGTTGCGATCGGCGAGGACCGCATCGTAGTCGGCGCGCGGCACATACTGCGCCAGGTCGACCTGGCTGGCGGAGGCGGTGGCCTTCTGTTGGAGCGTACCGATCGCGGCGGCGATATCAGCGTCCGTCGCGTTTTCGGCAAGCCCGAGCTTCTGGCACAGGGCTTTCCTGTCCATTTCGTCGTTCTCCTTCTCTTGCGGGTTTTGCCGGGAAGCGATCGCCGGCAGCGATGAAATTGCAGGGCTCAGACAAAGAGCTGCGGAAGACAGCGAAACGATCCGCCCCGTCTCAAGCTCATGGTGGAAGGCGGGTGATACGTAGCGCACCTCCTTCGCCTCGATGGCGCTCCGGCCGCGTTCGGTCCACTGCACCCTTGCCCAGATCGCACCTTCGCGATTGGCAACGTCGACGATCCAGCCAGCGGCCGGCACGAACTCGCCGAGCGGCGCGCGCTTCTCGGAACCGTGCTCAAAGTCGAACGGAAGATCGAGCCCACCGGAATTGAAATTCGCGACGACCACGTCGGGACGATCATTCAGCCAGGCGCGCCCATCATTTGCCTCGATGCGGCCGGCCGGCAGAAGCATGACCCACTCAGGCGCGGTGCCTTGGCTCGTCAGGGCGAGCGCGAAGGCCTTTCCCGATTTGGGCGTCAGTGTCTCTCTTGCGTTTTCTCGCGACATGCGGCCAATATCGCGACAGAGGCTCAATGCAATGACGGGGACGCGCGTCCCCGTCATTTGCGTTCATGGGGCGGCGATGATCGGGCCACTCGACTTCCACCCCCACCATGGAGGCAGGCCCATGAAGTAGCCCCCAAACAGTTAGCGCAACACTTCAGAACTCAGTTGGTTTTTGCTTCGAAGCCCGGCCCCCAAACCGGGCTTCACCTGTTTAGGGGCTTCCCCTGGCCTCCAGTCGGCCCTTTAAAGGGGTTTAGAACGGGTTTTCTGGCAAAAACGGGGGTCTCCGGCCACAGTCGGGCCTTCCGGGGGCCTTCACCCCCTTTTTGGGGGTTTTCCCAGCCGCGTTGTTTTTGGGGGCGGGATGGCCTATATTCCGCGTTACGACAGCAGCATATGGGGGACGGCCAATGGCGGCCGTTGGAGGCAAGCCCTACTCCCTGCTGTCGTTTCTATTTCCGGTCCTTCTCAGCTCGCGCAGGGCTATACGGCATGAAGGACTTGAGCCGCATATATCCGGCCTCTGACTTCACGATCACAACCTTCCACACTCGGCCGAAGATCGCCGGGTAGAGCCAGACCTCGCCAGGCCGGCGATCAAGAAGCGGGTCCTCTTCACCGGCCTCGATCACCTGGTCGAGCGCCATGAGCGCGTCCGCCATCTCCTGGGCGTGGCCGTGCTTCTTCCTGGCCGCGCGCCATTTGTCGTTCCACATGGCGACGGAAGCGCCGCGCGCCCCGGTGATCGCCTGCAGCTTGCGCGAGGCCCCAACCGGTAGAGGTACGCGCTCCTCCATGGTTCCGATGACAGCCGACATGGGAAGGCCCCAAAACTCCCGGATCGATTCGCGCGCGGCCGGCTCGTCCGCTCCGTCCACGCGCCGCAAGAATTCATTCGAGAGAAACCGCGCCCGGCCCTTCCCAGGCGAAGTCTGCCAGCCGGGATCGATGCCGACCGGCAGCTCCTCCACGATGCCGCGCCGCGTGTTCTCATAGCGGCGGCGCGGAACGATCGGCCGCGCGGATACGCCACCGGCAGCGCTCGCGGCCGAGCGCGAGATCTGGCGCAGCCAGCATTTGCAGCCCCAGCCGTTCGGCGGGAACCACTCATCCCAGAAAGGATCATCGATCGGCAGAATAATACCGGCCTTCTCGACATGGTGCGGCCGGTGTCGCTCGGATGGGCCGAGGCGATACTCAAAATAGGGCAACGCCGCTTTCGTCCGCTGCGCCCTTTCCCATTGGCCGGCCGCGCGCGCCGACCGGACATTGGCCTCATAGATCACGCGAAGCCGGCGCGCTGATCCGAGCTGCGCGTCGACGAGCTCGCCGGTCTTGGGATCAATGAGCTTCTTCTTGCCCCACCATCCCTTCCCTCGGAGGATCGGCTCCAGCTCGGCCTGGAAAGTTTCAAAGGTTTTGCCCTCGCGCAGCGCGTCGGCAACAGCGCCCCGCACATCGGTCAAGATGTCGAAGCCGGCGCTCTTCGCAACGGTGAAGGCATGAGCATGTTCCTCGCCCCAGACGTCGCGCCAGTTGAAGGAAGGGCGAAGCGACTTCTCTTCGAAGAAGCGCATGACCTCCGGCGAAGGCTCGCTCGATATCTTGATCGTCGCCTTCATGCCTGGGGATCATCGGTGGCACTGCCGAGGCCGCGAGCCTTGAATGTCGCCTCGCCGAGCCTGGTGATGATCGATGCCGCATCCATTTCGCCGGCCGCCTGCGTGAGCTTTGTCATGAACTCGTCGAAACTCCGAGATCCCCGCGCAGCCGCGAGAACCGGTTCGACCAGCCCGTCCATGGCATCGTCCGCAAGCGCAGCCGCGACGATCTCGTCCAGGCTGTCCTGCCCCTCGCTCGTCGCAAGCGCGATCGCCTTGCCGCCGCAACATGGGCAGTCGGAGCGGTGCGCTCTCGCCTTTCTGGAGCGCGGAGCAATCTCGTCATCCGGTTCGAGTGATGACCGTGGCGCGCGGCCGACAAGGGCGTCCGCCTCGTCGATCGGCTCATCGAGCACGATCTTCTCGCGGATTTGCTTCCGGCTAACGGGCAGGCCTCGGTCCATGAACTCGGTGACATTCGCAGTCCATGCCTTCAGATCCTCCGGCTCTTCAACGGGCAGACGGAAGGTCGGATATTTCTCCAACATTCCGAAGTTAAGCGCGCAGGCTGGAATGATCAGGCTCTTCTGGATCGACGCCGCGAGCTGGCGCGCATCGACTGCTTTGATATCGAGCCGCACTTCATTGTGGACCTCGGACTGCGCGCGGCTTGCGCCGTCATCGGTCGTCATCGTCTGACCGAGCACGCCTTTGGAGATTTGCTTGTCGAGATAGTCGGCGAATTGGCCGAAGACCGGCCCTTGCGCTGCAGTGCCGGCACCCGTCTGCACAAAGTCGATATTCATCGTGTTCGGTATGATGCCGGCCGCGTCGGTGCCGATATTGGCGAGTGCCCGAAGAAGGTTGCGCTTGTCATCCTCATTCGCGTTCGGACCATATTTGCCGACCCGCAAAGGCATGCCGTAGACTTCGATGAACCTCACCCAGTCTTTCACCGTGTAGTTCTTGAACAAGAAGCTCCAGGAGGCCAGGCGCGCCAGAGCGCCGCGGACTGGCGCGCCCGACTTCAAACGCGGCACATGCGTCACATAGCGGCCGGGATCGAGATCGACCAACGAACCGTCCGCAAGCCGGCGCTTTATCGTCCGCGTGGCCCTGTCCCACCGGAAGCTTCGCGGATCTCGCCAGACATAATTCTCCGGCTTCCAAAGGTTCTTGCTGGTGTCCCACTCGATCGCACAGACGGCGTAGCCCTTGCCGAGTCCATCAAGGCAATCGGCGAGCAGATCCGGGAAGTTTGGCGCGTCGACGATCTCCCGCGCGAATTTGGCGATCTCCTGGTCTTTCGCATCCTCCGAGGCCGCGACGATCTCGGCCTCGATCGAGGAGATCGCGAGCTTGCGGGTTCGCAGGACCGATCCATAATGCGGATCAAGCTCCTCCATCTCCTCGGCCATGCCGAGGAAGTCGTCTGGATCATCCCCCGCCGCATCTTTGAGGATCTGCGCCATGCGGCCTGGCGTGAGACCGGCGACAATGGTTTCTTCCCATTTGTCGGCGATGCTTCCGGTCTCGGCTTCGCCGGCCGGCTCGGCAAGTTTCTTGGAGCTGACCTTCTTTAGGAAATCTTCGAGCCACTTCATCCGTATGCACCTCTCATCGAGCCTATGCCGCTGCTGATCCGCACGTCGCGCTCGAAAATGTCTTCGTCGCCTTTGCGCACATCGCCATTGACGGCCGGAACAGCCGTCCAGCCGTAAGCAGCAATATCTTGCCGGCTCGCGAAGTAGCCGAGCATGCCGGCGATCGCCGTGTCGCCATGCCGGTCCATGCCGTCGGCACCTTTGGCGATATGATCGTCCGGCACCTTGGTGACACCGTTTACGTTTGCCAGCGCCTGGTGATCCTTCAAGACGTCGTCGTCGCGGGGGATCTCGATCGTCTGGTCGTTGAAGGCCTCGATATAAGGCGTCGCATTAAGCCGATACCACTCGGCCGAGAATTTCACTTCATGGATCAGCTCGCCATATTTCTGGCGAGCGACTTCCGCTAGGTACTGGCCGTTGCCGGTCGCGTCATTTGCGCCGCCCGAGAAACGCGGCAGGCGATCCACGACAAGGAAGAGCAGCTCGCGCTGCTGATCGAAGGGCACGTTCCGGAATTCCAAGAGCAGCTTGCAGCGTCGCTTCAGATCGGTTCCGATCTCGAATATCTTCATGGCGGAGATCGCGCCCGACCTGGCGAAGTCATATCCATAAACATGAGGCCGGCTGACGTTCAGTCGATCGAGCGCCGGCTTCACCTTGGCGACAAACCACGCATGCGCCTCTAGCTTGCGCATCGCGGGAGGCTTGTCCTTGAAGGAGTCGGGGAGGCTCAGCCGGGCGATCGGGCACGGCACCATGCAGCTCTCGATCTGGATGCGCGACAATGAGGCCCCTTCCGACTCGGCCGCGACGCAATCCAGTTCCTGCTTCATCGCGGACTCGCGCGGGCCATAGGCCTTGCGGATCTCCGCTTCCCACGCCTGCTCAGCTTCCGCCGACCAGATCTCGCCCGTCTTCGCGCAAACCCGCTTGAACAGGCCGTTGTCGATAGCTTTGCGGAAAGGGATATGGTGGACCTTGAAAGCATTCTTTCCGGCGAGCGCTTCGTGGATCAGCTCATTGAAGGGGTTGAGCACACCATTATGCGTCGAGATCACCCTGATCTTGCCGCCCCAGATGAGAAGCGCCATCACGGCATCGAGCACTGCGCGCACATCGCGATGGAAAGCCGCCTCGTCGATCACGACGATGCCCTGCAGACCGCGAATGTTCTCCGGCCGGGAAGACAAAGCTTCTACGCGCTTGCCGCTGGCGAACACAATGCGGAAGGCGCTGATGAACGACGATCGGCCATCCTCCCGCTTGTCCTCGAAGAGAAACTCCTCGATCTTCACCAGCTCTTGCGCGACGACCCGGGCGAAGTGTGCGACATAGCCGATAAATTCCCGGCCTTTGTCCTTCGTATCGCCGATGTAAAAGACGTTTGAGCCGCCTTCCTTGGCGGCTTCGAGCGTATCGTCCAGGGCCTCGGCGAAGGTTATACCAGTGCGTCGTCCCTTCTCGGCGATCTTCAACCTGGATGCATCGGCCAGCCAGTCGACTTGGTGCTTCATCAGGATGCCTTCCGCGAAGGGATCAAGATCCGGCGCTATGTCCGCGCCGCGCGGAAGGTCCCCCGGAAGCTCCGCCTCGGGGTCTCTCGGCAGGACGGGCTGCAGCTCGGCCGGCAGCGGCTTGTCGGGCTCATCGTTCATTTGCGGTCAATCACTCCCAGGACTTCCCGCCTGATCTGGCTCACCACCTCGGGCGCGAGGCCGGCCCTCCCGGCCGCCACGTCGATCGCCTTCGTGGCCTTGTCGCTGAAGTCGTCGACGATGCGCTTGCGCGTCACGACCGAAATCTTGCGAGCCTGTTCGAGCCTGAAGAGCGTCAGTGCTGCTTCCTTCAGCATTTCCATGCTGGCGGAGCTGTCATTCAGCGACTGCTCCATGATCACGTCATAGACGATCGTCTTGATTGTCTCGTTCAAGAGGAGGCCCACATCGCCCTGAGGTGCCTCGTTGAGTTTCTCGGCAAGGATTGCCGCGACCTCGCGTGCCTGTGTGAGCTGCTCGCCATAGGTGGCGAGCCACAATGCTTTCCGATGGAAGGCTGATCGAGAGATCGGCTTCTGTCCCATGGCGAGAAGATGACTGTTCAGCTCCTCGCGGATATCATCCTGCTGCCGGCGCCGTTCCTTGAGCGCCTCCATGGCCGCGATGACATGCGGACGAGCCTCTTCCGGCAAGAGGTCGATCGACGACAGCCGGCCACGCTTGGCGTCTTTCGCCATGTCGTCACTCCTTCGGAGAGGGTTTTTTCACCCCGGCGATCTCGATGAGACCGTCGACATGATCCTGGCCACGACGATGCAGCGTCGCGATGGCATAGCTTCCCTGATTGACGACGGTGATCGCACTGACGTCAGCAAGGAAGTTCAATTCGGTCCGGATCACTTCACGGGTCCGGCTCATTCCGTATCCCGCCGCCACCTTCTGCAGCAAAACTTCATTCGCCGTATATCCCGGCTGCTCGGCAAGCGCGCGAAGGAGGCAGAGGCGGAGATCGCGCAGAACAAAATCGTTGAAGCTTGTCATCGGTCCTTGCTCGAATTCATGAGGAATGTCTCGACGCGGTTGACGGTGGCCGCGATCGGCGTGAGCTTCTCGGTGAAGACGTTTAGCTTGCCCTGCATTTCGGTCATGCCCAGCTCGATCTTGTGGATCGCATCGCTCGTCGGCATGTCGTCGACTTTCTGCTCAAGCCCAGCAAAGCCAGTCTCCAGCTTCGTCACTTTGTCGCGCAGATCCGTGACGTCCTTTTCGGCCGCCTTCTTGCTTTGCGAGTGGCGCGTCCAGAAAGTCAGATAGACCGTCCAGACGAATGCCGCGCCGGAGATCATCCATCCCCAATTGACTTGATCCATTATCGCCGCCCCCGCCTTTCATGCTTCTCCTGGCAGGTCGAGCAGCGGCGCGCGTTCGGCATCGCCTTCTTGCGATCCTCCGGGATCTCCTCGGCGCAGTCGACGCAATCGACCGTTCCGTCAGCGAGTAGACCCGCCCTGATCCGACCTACCCCGCTGAAACGTGCGCGTTGCTCCAGCTCCTGCGCCTTGTCGACTATGTCCATCACTTACACTTGTCCGCTTTCTGCCCCATCACGCAGGGCTGGGGCGGCCCCGAATAGGAAGCGACCCAGAGCACCGCGCCGATGCCGATGAGGCAGAGCAAGACCGCGACTCTCCATGCCAGGCTCATGGCTTTTTCTCCTTGCGGCGGCGTTCCTCTTCCTGCGCCCACCGGGTGAATTCGTTGTTGGCTTCGACCTTCGCGGCGCATGTGTTGCGCTGCAGGCGAGTCCTGGTCAGTTCATTGGCCAGGTCTTCGTTGAGTGGGGGATCGCGCTCGCTCGTGTCGCAAGGGGCTTGCTCGGCCGGGTACAAGAAGACCGTCTCGCTTCCCGTTCCCTCTTTTCTTGCCGAGCACGCGGCGCACAGCGTCAGGCACAGGAGTGTCAAGCCAAGTTTTGGCATCAGCATCGGTCTTACCCAGATTGGTGATCTCGTCCTGGATGTCCTGGCTCTCCGCCGCCAGTTTCTCGATCTTCGAAATCAGATCGGTCTGGATGCCATCGGACTTCTCCTTCCAGGATTTCAGGAGATCGATGGTCTTGTCCTTCTCGCGGTTCTGGATGAGCGCGATCGTCAGCTTGTCCTGCAGGAGATCGCGCTCGGCCTCCGCCTTTATCGCTTCACCGCGATAGTAGAGCAGCACGATGAGAAGGATCGCGCCGATGGCATAGGGAAGATATCGGAGGAGCCCGATCACATGATCCTCCCGGCTCTTTCGCCCTGGACGCGGGCGTCGCCAGACTTCCAGGCCTGCCAGGCGATCCAGGCGCCGACGCCGATTACCGCCGCTCCGATCAGAAACCCATTATCCGCGACGAAGCCCTTCACGATCTGCAGCGCGTCACCGACGACGCCGAGAGTGCCGCTGAATTCGCCGAGGATGCCGACAACCCCGGCACCGGACAGAATGCTTCCGGCGCTGATATTGTGGACGGCGGCATTGGCAATGGTCGAGCGCCCCGCAAGAGACGTGAGAGTGGCGTTTTTCCGTGCTTCCGAGATCTCGCGCTTCTTCGCCTTTTCCATCACCCCCATATCGGCCTCGCTGGCGATGCCGTCCGTCTGGAGGTCGTTGTCGGCTTCAAAGGCGAGCTGCGCTTCGCGCGTCCGAGATCCGAAGGTCCCGTCGACATGCCCGACGGCATAGCCGAGATCAGTGAGCTGCTGCTGCAGCGCTTCGACGCGCCGGCCGCGATCGCCAAACTTGAGGCCCGAGGCCTTGACGCTGTACTTGCCGACGCGGCGAATGCCGAGCAGTCTCTCGCGCGGATAGCGGGCGATCGAGACCGAATTGTTCTGGTTGCCGCCCAGGACCTCGACGAATTTATCTGCGACCCGGAGGACAAAGGCGACATGCCCCTGCCAGGTGTTCTTGCCCCGCGTGAAGATAGCGACGTCACCAGGGCGGCCGAACTCGGGATCGACCGCCTCGCCCCATTTGAGGTACGAGCGAGCATTCAGGGCGCGAGTGGATCGGACGCCGCAGCGCTCGAACATCGCGCCGAGGAAAGCGGCGCACCAGGCGACTTCATCGTGTTCGACGTAGTCATGCCCGACGTCGGCATAGAATTGCATGATGACGGGATTGTCGCGCTTGCCGGAAGTCTCCTTCGTTCCGAGGAAGTTTCGGGCAAGCTGCAGATGCCGGGGTTCTTCCGCCAGAGCGGCGGCGCTCAGGTTGAAGTTGACAAATTCGGCTGCGGTGGCGCGTCTCGTTTCCATGACGAGACAGTGCAGCGATTTCCGGGATTACTTGCGGGGGACGCCCGTCCCCATCTATTCGAAGAGGTCTTTCTGAGCCAGGACGCGATCGACGGTGCGGCGCTTGCCGTTCACGATGCGCTGTACTGTTTTATGATGCACTCCGGCCGCCCTGGCAATGGCAGGCTTTGAGTGACCTTCGTCCGACATTTCGATGATCATCCGCCAGCGCTTGGCCTGGCTGGCGCTCGGCCCCATGGGCACCTCGTGCCATTGGCCTGGCGCAAGGGCCTTGCCGATCGCGCCGGCTTTGTCCTTGCCGACGAGCTGCGAGAGCCAGTGTTCGGCCCCCGGCACGGCCGGGAAATAGGCCCTGGCCCCACCTTTCGCCTCGGCGATCTTTATGGCAGCTTCCAGCCCCGCCACATCGGCGATCTCCCGCAATATACCCGGCAGGTATAGGCGGCGAGGTCTCATGCGCAGATCACCGGAGAAACTAGATGCTTCGAGCCACCACCGCCCTGTTCGCCCTGGCCCTCCTTGCCCTTCCAGCCCATGCCGCGCCAGATCTCAAGCCCTGGCAGATCCGCGCCAAGGAAGAGATCGGCATGCAGCTCGGGGTCCGGGCGGTGGAATGGACGCAGGCGATGAGCCTTTGGGTTTACGTCACCGATGACGGCAAGACCAAATGGAACGCCTGGGCGAGTTCCCTTTGTGTCTTCACCCGCGATATCGGTCGAGATGAGAAGGACTACATCACGGTCACGGTCCTCGACCACGCCGCCAGTGCTCGAAACGAGTGGCAAGAATATGCTAAGGCCTATTGCGACTAGGCTCATTCCGACAGTTCCTTCTTGATCGGAACCTTGCGCGCCTGGCGCATGATCTTCTTCATCGCGACGGCATGCTGCCTGCGCACCGGGAACGCCTTGCCGACGTGAAGGGTGATCACCCGGCCGCGCCGGATACGGTAGTTGATGCCCTCGGCCGTGATGCCGTTGGCCGCCTTGTCCAAGGCCGGCTCGGCCGCCGTGAAGATGCGCCGCCGAACCTCGGCGACGTCGACACCACAGATCCGCTCCAGGTAGCGCAGGACCGCATGATCGGTGACGGGGAGCCTCGCCATCAGGCGGCCTCCTCGTATTTGCCGAGCTGATCGCCCCAGACGTCATATCCAGGCCATTGCTCGGTAGCGAAAAGCTCGCAGCCGAATTCGGTCGGCAAGAGACGCGTGATCAGCTCGCGCATTTCAGGCGGCTTGCGAGAGTGTTCCCGTCGAAGCGACTCGATCGAGTTTTTGATCGACCGTGATCCATAAGTTGGCGAGCCTATCGTCCCGATGATGAACGGCTCGCACGAAGAGCGCAGAATGTAGCCGCCTCCCATTGCGGTCTTGCCGGTCTTCGTGAGCTTCAACCAACTCCCGCCAGTTTTGTATTTGAAGCCATGACGCTTCATCACCTCCAGGGCGAACGGCAGTCGTGGCCAGATCGCCCACATGATGTAGACGCAATCACCGCGCGCGAGCTGCGAGACCGGAAGGTTTAATATCTCCTCATCCGGCATCGTCTTGTAGTGCGCCTCGGGCGATCGGCCATAGCCCTTGGAGCTACGCATTTTGTAGCGCCAGGGGAAGTCGGCGAGGATGACGCCATAGGAAAGCGGCTTGAGATTGTCGAAGGGCCAGCCTGTCATTGGACTAGCCCCTGCGATCTGGCGAACCTGTAGATCGCCGCGGCCTCCTGGGCTGTGATCCCGACCCGGACCAGGTGGCCGCAGGTCGACGCGACCAAGGCCATCAGGAGCGGCTCCTCGGGATCATAGATCTGCTTTTCGTCGAGCATCACAACTCGCCCGTTGGCCTGCGCCCTCTCGAATTGCGCTCGCCGCACTTCGACGAACTGCTCACGCGCCGGCTTGCCGGAAGCGTCGGCCGCGTCGAAATGAGCGATCAGCTCCCGCATCGTGATTGTGGGGCTCATTCGGCCTCCTGCAGCGCTTTACGCAGCTTGCGGCCGAGCGCCTTGGTGATCGTGACCCAATCGGCGTTGGACCATTCTGCCGGCTCGCTCTTGTCCAGCACCTTCTGGCCGTAGAGGAACAGGCCTTCGCTGCGCTCGCCATCTGAGCAGGTCCAGGTGTGGGGAATGGAAACCGCGCCGATCGCGATGAGCTTCAGCCATTGCGCCACGGCGATGCGGTATCCGGGGAAGTCGCGGAAGGCTGACGCCATCGGGCCTGGCTTGCTCCAATCCACATTGCCTTCTCGCGCCAGCCACTTCTTCAGCGCTTCGATCACCCTCAAGGCATCTTCCGAACTCTTGAGCCAGCGCACAGACGCGATGCCGGTCTGCCGATGGATGAAAGTCCACATCGCCTTCTCTTCGGGATCGCGGATGATGCCGAGGTTCCAGCCGGAGAGCCAAAGTGCCCTGATCTTGGGGGCATATTTATGCTCGGCATAGCCTGGCATCCGGCCTTTCGAGGGCTTCACGTGAAACCCCTTTTTGCCGAACAGCTCGATGACTTTCACAAGCTCATGGTCCGAGCAGTCGCGGGCAGAGTTCTTCCCGGTCACCAGGACGAGCATGTCGCGATACGTCTCGTCGTCGAGGCCCAACTCTTTTTTGGCGACATGGACCTTGGCGAGCATCTTGTTCCTGGGGGCGAGCGCGATCATGACGCGCCCCCGCTGCGATCGCCTTCGACGAGCCAGATCGCCACCTGCAAAGTGTCGAAGAGATAGACGGTTCCGTCTTCGGTCGGCATCTCTTCGAGCTGCTCGGGCCGGTCCTTCAGGCGCGCGTCGCGAAAATAGGTGAGTTGACGGAGCAGAGCTTCCTTGTCGATGATCATTGCATGAACCTCACGCAGTTTTCTGTCTTGCACTGGCCCCAAAGGTGGCCGTTGCCCGGCGCAGCGCTCCAAGCGAGCGGCTGACTACAGCCAGGGCAGGGAAATGAGCCGCTGCTCGCACCGGCCTTCTGGGCTTCCTGCGCGATGGCAAAGGCGGCCAGGCAGGTGAGTATTTTTCCCTTCAGGATCGTCATTGCCGGCCCCTATGGTCGAACGTGATGCTGAACGTCACCGTTGTTTCGCCACCCTCCTCGATCACGTCACTTGCGATCGCGACCAGCTCCGCGCGGATCGCCGACATGCTTTGGTCGATCACCATGAGGTTTCGGGCATGGCTGCCTGCGCCCACCGTGAAGGTCATTTCACGAGTGTGTCGGCTTCCAAATCGGTGATCGGGGAAGAGCGCCGGCAGCGTCTCAGGGCGCGGGTTCATATCCGACCAGCGCGGCAAGCCAAGCTCCTTGGCGCGCTGGCAATCGTCGGCGTGAATGTAGGTGCTCCCAACGAGTGTGGGGCTGCAATCCTGGTCAGCGTTCGCCATTGCCGCCCCCTTTCCGCGCCGAGAGCAGCATCCAGTAAGGCAGGATGGCAAAGGCAATGCAGCCGATTTGCAGGGCGACGAGAACAAGGTGCCCGGTCATTGCGCTGCCTCCAGCCCCTCGGGCGTGAATGGCTCGACAATGAAGTCCTCGCCCTCTGACTTGACCTTCACCCCATCTATGCCGTCGATCAGGGCGGGATTGGCCAGAATGGCCTCCTTGTTGATCTCGAATTTGTGGCGAAGGGCTTTCCGCCGCCTCAACTCGAGCAACCGCTTCACCAGGTCGTCGAGCTTCCAGATCTTCCCGATCGACACAGAGGGCGGCCGAAGTCGCCAGCTAGCCTTCCCGGCCGCGAAGCTGATCGTCTTGGATTTGCCGTCCGTGAGAGTTGCGCGGTTCGCTTCGCAGTAGATTTGAATGCCCTTCACCAGGGCACTCTTACGGGTGACTAGCGGAAGCGCTCTCGCTTCCACCCGCGCCTTGATCGCAGCCAGCTCCTCCTTCAAGTCCGCATCCAGGCGGACGATCGCCAGGTCGATCGAGCCGATCTCGGCGATGAAGTCTGAAGCCTCGTTCCGGTCTTTCGGGACCGGCGCGTTGCTGGCCTTCGATTTAGTCTTGGTCATGCGGCGTTACCTCGGAGAGCTGTCGATAGATTTGGGGATCAAAGAAGCCGTGCCTGACCATCGTTGCGAGAATGGCTCGGGCAACCTGCTGTCCGGATGCAGACGCCACACACTGTTGTTCTGCCAGGACGGCGATCTCCGAGAGCAGCTCGTTCTGCCCGTAGATCAGGCCGCCCATGGCCTTTATGTCGTTGATCGAAATGCCGGTGATTAGGCGGATATCGCCGCCGAGCGCGCGCGCGGCGGCGGCGTATGGATCGGCCTCGCGAGTCATGCTTGGTCCATGTTGTTGATGATGAGGAGGAGCGCCGGCCGCCGCCGAAGCGGCGGAGTACTGTTTGCCGGCGCGGGAACGACCATCCCCGCGCCCTTTTCGAGATCGGCAGCCTCGCCAGCCATTTCGCGGACGAGCAGGCCCATGACGGCGAGTGCTTCCGGCGTCATGGACAGGCCTCGCGCGGAAAGCGTCAGGAGATCATCGGCGAGCACGGCCAGGCGTTCGCTGAAGGGGTCCGCTTCATTCAGCATTGCCGCCCTCCTCCGCGCTCGTTGTCTTGATCCGGGAGTGGATGCAGCCGCCGCGACAAGCCCGATAGAGCTTCACGCGGAGGGAGGACGCCGAAGAAAAATTCCTGGCGCGCTTCTGATGATCTAGGCAGACATGCGCCGGTATCTCTTCGAGTACCGGGCACACGAGCGTGTCACCCATCAGCGCGCCGCGAGTCGCCTTCTCGACGGTCTCATAGGTGCCGGCGTAGGTCTGCCGCAGCACTCCCGAGACCACGGAGCCCGAGACCCCGAGTCGCTTCGCGATTGCGCTCTGCGAAGAGCGATCGCAAGCTTCAGCCAAGCATCTGATCCAATCGGGCATAGCGTCGCCCCATGCATCGGTGGCATTGGCAAGCGAGACGCGCGGCGCACTGGTACCGGGCTTTGGTCCACGCGCACTCACAGCGGCACCTCGTCGACGTGAATTACATCGTTCACGACTGATCGGCGGTTCGGATCATAGACAAGGCGACCGGTCATGATGCGCGGCGGCACTGGTCCTGTTGCCATGCCAGGGGCGAGCCCATAGACCGGGCTGGTGCCGTATTTGTTGACGCGCCGAAGATATCCCGCTTCGATAAGATGCGAGACATAGGTCTCCGCTATCGCCTCCGACACGGTCAAGACGCCAGGAAGCGTGGATTGAAGGGCAAGCTCTCGGACATTGAACGACTTCAGCATCTTCATCGCCCGCCACATCAGATCCATGACTTGATATCGCGGGCAAACGTTCCCTGCCCCGTCCAGGAAGTGAGGCAGATGCCGGGGCTTGATGATCGTGTAGAGCTTCGTCCGATCGACGCCGATGCCGGCGTAGGAGGCGACGCGCGCCTGGATGAGCAGGTGGACATAGCTATCCATCGCGCCGGCCGTGACAATGCAGCTCACATTGCCCATGGGAATAGCCGTCGCAGCTTGAACCGCATCGGCGATCGAGAACGGCGCGCCGTTCTCACTGACCGCGAGAATTGCCGCCCACATGATTTCCGGCGTGGCGGCAGATAGGGCGAAAGTCGCGCCTTTTGCAGGAACCGTCGCCAAGCTTTGCGCTGCTCTCATGACGCCCTCCGCCGAAGCTGACGAGCGCGCGGCTTGGGCGAGCCCGTATAGACGTCATGGTCCCCCCAATCCGATAGCCCCACCTTTGAGAGGTTCTTCTGAAGCGCAACCTGGCGGATGCTCTCGAAGTTGATCACCAGTCGGCGCGTGATCCCGTCCGTCGTCTCAACGATGTGCTTCAACAGATCGTCGTGGATCGCCAGCTCCGGCACATAGATTTTCGCCAGAGATTTCGCGTCGTTGATATCGGCCGGCTCGGCCGGCACCCATTCGAGAACGCGATTATGAGCGCGCTCGAAGGCGATGAGCTTTTGCGGCAGTTGCTCCTCGCCGATAAAAACGACAGGCGCGGCGGACTTGTCCGAGATCTCGCGAACGACGTCGACCATCGTTTTTTTGACCAGGTGATCGGCCTCGTCGATGATCAGCGGCTTCGGGTCCTGTGCCAGTAGCTGAATGATCCGCTCAACCTTCGTCGCGACCGTTCCCTTGCTAGGATGACCGGTCAGCTCGTGCAGGATGGCATCGACAAGCGAGGATGCATGCCATGATGAACCGCACTCGACGTAATAGGCATTATGCCGCTGCGCGCCGTGAACAGCGGCCGTCGTCTTGCCGAAGCCGCTCGGCCCATAGAAAACGCCGATGCCGGGAAGATGCGCCGGCCTCTCGCTCAGTCGAGTGATGAGCTGCAGACAGAGCGTGACGTTGCGAAGCGGCGCGGTCCCTCCGACGCTTGCATTGACTTTCTTCGTTCCGGTAGTCATGATTTGCCTTTCCATATTGCTTTGCCTTCCGCCCGCGCTCGTCTGATCCACGAGCGCGGGTTTTCACTCACGCTTCCTCAAGCCACTCACGTCCAAAGTCCTCGAACATCGCGATGTGCGCCTTGAATTCGGCGCTCTGCACGTAGCTGGTCAGCCAGCGCGCAGCGTCCGCGTCGACGGCATCGCTCTTCGTCATTGCTTCCTGGATCGCAATCGCGCGGCGGAACCGCTGCTTTGCGGTCTCGGGCAGGGAAACGACGTTTGTCGTCGCCTGTGCGATCGGCAATTGCCCCGGCATCGCAATCGGAGCTGAAAGAGCCGAAGCGGCCTCATCCAATGCTGGCGAGCTGTGTGTGTCGGCCGGCTTGGGGAAAGGCATGATGTTGCGGTTCTTGCTCTTCGCCAGCCCGAGCACGTCATCGATCATGTCGCGCGGCTTGATCCGGCGAGCTTCGCGACGGATCTCTTGGGTTCTCTCACGGATAAGGTCTTGCTGCGCCGCCCGAGCTGCTGCAACGAGCTGGCGCGGATTGACGCCGGAGCGTTCGGGGCAGATGGCTTCGGCGAGGAAGGCACCGGTCTCGGACTCGAAGATATAGAGCCGTCCCAAGTCCTCCGGGTCCTGCCGGCAATAGACCTTCGCGCCCGCCATCAGCTCGTGCGCAATATAGTAGCCATAATCCAGGCGGATGCCTTGCTTCGTAACCGTTCGATAGCCGTCGCTGCCGGCGACCGGCGCGAGGAGCAGATCGAGCGCCCGCAGGTTCTCGATCTTCCGAAGCGCGCCATTGTAAGCCTGAGCGCGCAGGAAGGGCGTCTGTCCGTCGAGCCCTTTATGTGGCGAGTGCGCAAACTTGTCGGTGCACCAGGCATCCATGGCGCGCTGTAGCTCGTCGTGATCGAGGTCGACGCAGAACGTCTTTGCGTCGCTCTCGCCCAGGCGCGCCGCGAAGGCCCTGCGGGCCTCAATCTGCTTTCGATCCTGCACATTGTGGCCGATGAACCCAGGCAGAAGCGGCATGAGACCGCGCTGCAGAGTTCCGATGTGCCGCTCGACAATGCCCTTTTCTTCAGGCGAGAAGGGGTTGGTGATGTCGTGACCAATCCCGAGCGAATGCACCGCGCGCTTGAAGTGGTAGCTGGTAAAGTCCGCGCCGTTGTCCGTCCTGATCTGCTCCGGCACTCCCCAGGCGATGATCGCGCGGCGGATGAGTAGCAGCGCCGCCTCGGTCCTGGGCGTCCGGGTGACATAAGTCATCATGCGCCGGGACCAGACGTCGACTGCGACATAGATCGAGTAGCGACCATCCTTCAGGAGGACGTCGGCCGGGGACGCGTCGATCTCCCATAGCTCATTGAGCCGACGAATATGGGAATAGGCGCCGGAGCCTGAAAGACGGATGCTGTTCCTGAAGCCATCGGGATTGGTGAGCTTCGCCACCACCGCGCCGTTCCTGGACTTCCAGGTCGAAATATAGCGCTGGAATGACCGGATCGAAGGAAGGGTCTCCGGCGCGAATTTCGCTTCGACGAGATCGCGAATGTGGTCGGCGGTCAGATGAGGCTGCGCGACGAGCAGCCCACTGATATAAATTGCGATCTCACCGTCGTCGGCAGTGCCGAGGGTGCTCTTCCGGCCCCGTTTTGAAACGCCATTGCCGATCTGATGCCAATGTCCGGCGTCGCGAAGCATGCGCCAGCGCTTGATCGAGCGACCGGACGCATAGGCTATTTGCTGTTTGATCCAGCCGGGTATTTCGATCAGGCCCTGATTGTAGCGGCCAGCGAAGTCGTAGTCGGCCGCCGCGCGGCCAAGCGCCAGGTTCGCGGAATAGTGGGCATCAGCCAGGCTCAGCAGCGCCAGTCGGGAGTCTCTCCGAAGCATATTCTTCTCGGTGAATACCGGGGGTGGCGGTGCGATCTCTGTTGTTGGAGTCGCGATCACGTCGACCTTCAACTCCTCGCTCTTCATTGCAACGCGAGCAGAAGCCGGGAGGACCGAAATGTGGTATTCGAAGCCGCCGCCAGGCCCTTTTCTCCGGCGCGCCAGCGGCTCACCGTCACTCGCCTTGGCGGACTTCCAGCCTTCCCGATCGGCCATCGATTGAATGTTGGATTTAGAGCCGGGCAGTCCCGGCAGTTTCCGCGCGGCGATCTCGGCGGCAGTGAGCCACTCTTTCACTTGCTGGCCCTCTTCTTCTTCGATGCGGCGGGGGGCTTTTTCGTCGGAGTGAGGCTCAGCGCCTTATGCTGGCGCAGATACTCGACAAACTGCCGTTGCGCTTTGTGCGGGGCCTTGTGCCAAGCCTTCACCAGCGCGGCGAAGGCCGCTTCATCGGCGGACTTGGGATCGACCTTGTTGTCGATGATGGACACGGCATCGGAGATCGACGCCGCCTTGGGCTTCTCCCCCTCCTTCGCCGGCAGCACCAGGGAAAGCACTCGGCCCTGCTTTTTCTGCTCGACCTTAGCGAGCTGGGCTAGCTGGGCTCCGTTGTCGGCCAGCCAAGTGCCGGTGACGGCCTTGCGAGTTTCCGGTGCGAGGCCGTTCCAGACTGCGACGGCCGCGAAGAATGTCTGCTTGCTCAGGCCCGCCTTGCTGGCGATCTCGTCTGCGACTCCAAAGATCGGAGTTGCAGCATCATGCTTCTTTTTCGCGCCCGCGACGCCGCGCCGGCTGTCGGGGTAAAGCTCCTCATAGACCCGTTTCAGCTCGGCCAGGTGGCCAGCGCGATCAAGCGCCGTCAGCTCTTCGCGCCCGACATTCTCAACACATTCGCGAAGGCGGATTTCAAGGTCCGGCTTGTCGGTCTCGCATTCCACGACGCGAGCCGAGATTTCTTCCATGCCGAGGAGCTTGTGCGCGGCCAGCCGGTGAGCACCGAAGACCAGGACATGCTTGTTGCCGCGCTTAACGATCTCGATCGGCTGCAGAAGGCCGTTCTTCTTGATCGTCTCGGCCATAACAGCGGCCTTGGCATCGTTGACTTCGCGGATACGATCCCCGACCTCGATATCCTCGATCGGAAAGAGGCGGACTTCGACGAGCTTCATGCCGCCACCCGCTCGGGCCTTTCCCCGGAACCTATTTTGTGAGTAGAGTTTCGCTGACGGGCGGGGATGAGCTCGCCGTGATCGTCGAACCACTTCGGCCATAACGCTTGCACCGGTTGGCCGAGGTACTGAGCCATGGCGCGATTTGCGCCGGAGATGGGTTTTTTGAACGCTGCGCGAAAGGTGGACGGCTCGTAACCGTTTGCTCTCGCGAGCGATGTCAGAGTTTGGCCGTTACGGCGGATTTCCGCCTTTATGGCGTACTCGTCCCACATCTTTTCTGGTTCTGGCTTCTTCGGCTTTTTCGACTTGCTCATCCCCAACCTCGTTGCCGCCAACAGCGGCGGCGGAAATGAACGGTGCCGAATCGGCAACGTTCGATGCCATTATAGGCATCGTTCGTTGCCTCTCTCAACGGGTATTTCCGCGTTTAGGGAAATGAGTTGTGATCGATAAGAAGAAGAGAAAAAAAGGCGATGTGGGGCAAAGGCTTAGGCAGGCGCGAGGAAACGCCTCGCTGGTCGCGTTTGCTGCCCAGGTCGGCAGTAACAAGACCAGCTGGAGCCTTTATGAAAGCGAGGAACGCTCGCCGGATCTGGACCTGTTGATTCGCGTCCGCGAAGTGACCGGCATAAGCCTTGATTGGCTCGCCGACGGAGATGAGCGCACCGCCGCGCCGGCACCAATCGATGCCGAGATTCTCGCAGGAATCGTCCGGGCGATCGAAGACGAAACGCCGAAGCTCGACACCGATTCGAAGGCGCGCTTGATCGCCGGCTTCTACAATCGCCACCTGAAGCTGACCGCGAGTCCAATACCCGCCGCGTCGGCAAAGAAGGTCGGCTGACGCAAAATCACAACTAGTAATAATTCGAAGAATTCCGACATATCCTGGTTAACGCTGAATTCCTCTGCCTGTTCGTGACGGGGAGATGTGGCCTTGCTGCCCATCTAACCAGAAGTGAGAATTCCTCGCCGGCCGTTCCGCCTCGTCAGCACGATTCGTTTTGCCGGCTGACCGAGGAGGTCGTTGGCAGTGTCTTTCGAGGATGAGGTGCGTCAAATTTTGATTGCGGCGCGGACGGCGAATGACAATCGCCCCGAGCTTCCGCCGCCGTCCGCTCGACGACGCTCGCCGAGGAAGCCAGGAGCGCGCGGACGCCGGAAGAGATCGGCAAAGCCAGCGCACAATGGTCTAGCGCCGCGCCCGCCTCCGCCTCCCTGGCCCTACCGCCGCAAATTCTTCTACTGCGCAGCTCTCGCGATCATCGTCGCGGTGGTGCATGCGCTCGTGCTCGGTTTTTCCGTCACTTCCTTCTCAGGCTATGCGCGAGGCAATTACTCATGGGGACCAAGCGGACAATATTACCACCTTCAAGATGGCCGGCGCGGGAACCATTGATCTTCGAATCGGCGCGGGCTCTCGATCAAAAAGTAAGCATCAGGCTCGGGCATGTCGCATCCGCTGCAGCGCGATCGCTTGCGCATATGCCCCAGCGTCGAAGCGGAGCCGTATTTGTCGATGCGTGTGATCATGTCGACCTTCGCTCGTCGCCGGCAATCGGGCGTCCTGCAGATCAGCACCAGCTCAATCTGATAGTTGAGCTGCATCTCGAACACCCTTCGCAAGGTAAGGGTATCGGGATCGATCCGGTGAAGGTCTAAACGATGAAACCAGTCCATCGGAACAGACTGAGAACGGCCGGACCATCAAGTCAAATGAAAAAGGCTCGCTGTGACAAGCAGCGAGCCGAGTATTGTGGTGCCGCCGAGGCGACTTTTGGGAACTCGTCGATCAGGCAACGTTCCCTCATCTTGGCCGCTTCTTTTTCCGCCCCGTCGGACGTGTATTTTTAGCGGCCTCGATCTCCTCTACCTTGAAGATGATGGTGAAGCCCTTGTCGGCCATGTCGATCGCGATATTCGCCAGAATTTCGGTGTCCAGATGCTCGATCACTTGCATTGGGCAGGTGACGAATACTCTGACCGGCCGATCCCGCCTTGTCAGTCCGTGATAGACCTCATGTTCCTGGGTATAGGTGGGCATCGCGGCACCCTCGCGCCTGGCTGAAAGTCGATTAGTGAGCAGGTCAGTTCTCACCGGCCAGTTTAGGCCCGCCTTTCGCCCTAAGTCACTAAATTCTAAGCCGAAATCGGCCATCTGGCCTGTTAGGTGTCATCTGACCTGCTTTCAGGCCAGTTCTCCACCTCGTCTGACCTGCCAAGCCGACCGATCGAAGGCCGGTTGAGGGCGCTTCGAGGCCCTTTTTAACGGGGTTTCCGTGGCATAGGGCCTTAATCGGCCGTGCCACGCGTTCTGGCAGCCTCCACGGGGAATTCTGTCGCCGGTACAGCATCTCGCGCGCGTCGTTTTGGATGCGCCCCGATGGCTGCAAAAGCCTTGTGTCTATTGAGTTTCGCCCGCGTGGTCCCGGTTAATCCCGGTCAATCCCGCATGGTCCCCCACGTGCCAGGTAAACTGTCGGGTGACATCACTCTCCCGGAGGCCATTCTCAGGGCCTTGTTTTAGCTGGCTTTTCCCAATGGTTTTGACTATGCAACAGCGCGAAAGGCACCTGATGAACCATCGACAAGCCCATGGCAGACGATCTGATCCGCTTCGTGACGGATGGCCGCCATCTACCCTATGGCCATCGCACCGGTATCTTTCCGAGCGCATATAAAGCGCGTCGGGAGAATTGGCTTGCCTCCGGCCGCCACGACGAGCTTTGCGATCTCCTCCTCTGGTTCAGCGACAATCTGCCGGTCCCCGATCGTTTCGCAGCGTCACGACAGCACAACGGAAAACATTCGGGAATCAGCTGGATTCGCTCATCGGCGGCCGATCACATGAGACGCTTACGCCGAATAGCAGACCTGCTGGACGGCGTTGGCGTCCAGGTGCAGGAGCTGCGCACAACGCGGCCCGGCTACATTCTCTACGAAGACGAATTTCAGGTCGTCGCTTTGCCCTTCAAGGATACACCTCGCTGAACCGCCGACTGCCCTTGATTCCTCGGGCACATTTGTTGGAAATTGCGAAGATCGCGTTGACAGGGACCATTCCGCTGTTCCGCCGCCTTCTCGAAGATCCCTGCAAATCCCTGCAGATCCGCTGATAATCCCCTGATAATTCCGCTGTTATTTACAGCGGAAGAACAGCGGATCAGGCCGCCGACAAGCCGCTGGCTGGCTCTTCCGCGGCCTGCGCCACTTCGAGCGTCACGCCGTGATGGCGGCAGATATCGACGATCGTATCGGGCGGCGGCTGGTCGGTCACGAACGTATCGATCTGGCTCAAATGCCCGATGCGCACCGGCGCCGACCGGGTGAACTTCATCGCGTCCGAGACCAGGATGGTGCGCCTGGCATTGGCGATGATCGCCTGCGCCGCGCGCACTTCGCGATAGTCGAAATCGAGCAGCGCCCCGTCATCGTCGATCGCCGACACGCCGATCACCGCGTAATCGACCTTGAACTGGCGGATGAAATCGACCGCCGCCTCGCCGACGATGCCACCATCCGAGCGCCGGACCATGCCGCCGATGACGATGACATCGACGCCCGGGCACGGCGTCAGTGTGGTCGCCACATGGATGTTGTTGGTGATGACGAGTAGCCCCTCATGCTTCACGAGGGCGCGCGCCACTTCCTCGGTCGTCGTGCCGATATTGACGAAGAGCGAGCAGTTGTTGGGGATGAGCTGTGCCGCCCGCTCGCCGATCCGCTGCTTTTCATATTCGGCCAGCAGCCGGCGCGCTTCATAGGCGACGTTTTCGACGCCCGAGGACAACAACGCCCCGCCGTGGGTACGGGTCAGGAGCCGCTGCTCGCACAGGTCGTTCAGGTCCTTGCGGATGGTCTGGGGGGTGACGTCGAAACGCTCGGCCAGTCCGTCGACCGTCACCTTGCCGCTCTGGCGGGCGATGAGCAGGATTTCATGCTGGCGGAAATTGAGCGATGTCATGGGCTTTTCCGGTGGATGAAGGCGAATTTGCCCACAGTCCGGCTTGAGTTTAGAGCGCCCGACCCTCTAAGAAAAGGCGGTTAAGGAGACCTCCATGAGCAAAGCCGATCTGCCCGCGAACCTGGTCATCGTCGACCATCCGCTGGTGCTGCACAAGCTGACCCTGATGCGCGACAAGCACACGCCCTCGGCGGTGTTCCGCCAGCTGCTGCGCGAGATCAGCCTGCTGCTCGCCTATGAGGTGGCGCGCGACCTGCCGATGACGACGCAGACCATCGAGACGCCGCTCGCCGAGATGGAGGCGCCCATCCTCAAGGGCAAGAAGCTCGTGATCGTCTCGATCCTCAGGGCCGGCAACGGCCTGCTCGAAGGCATGCTCGATCTGATGCCCTCGGCGCGTGTCGGCCATATCGGCATATACCGCAATCCCGACACGCTGCAGCCGGTCGAATATTACATGAAGGTGCCCGAGGACATCGCCGAGCGCCGCGTGATCGTCGTCGACCCGATGCTCGCCACCGGCAATTCGGTGTCGGCCGCCATCCAGCGCCTGAAGGACAAGGGCGCCAAGGACATCAAGCTCGTCTGCCTCCTGTCGGCGCCGGAAGGCATCAAACATGTGAATGCCGATCATCCCGACGTGCAGATCTTCACCGCCGCGGTCGACCGCAAGCTCAACAGCCACGGCTATATCGTGCCGGGCCTGGGTGATGCCGGCGACCGCATGTTCGGGACGAAGTAAGCCGCATCGGCAGGAAAAGCATATGGCCGGGCTCGACCCGGCCATCCAAGCGACAAGGAATTGATGCCGCGGCGTCAGTTACCCTTCGTTAGCTATGCGTTGCGCTTTTTGGTTTCGACAATATTTAGGCAGGAATTGGCAGGCACAATCCGGTCCCTAGAGCGCTCCCCGCGAAAGTTGCTCGACTTTCGCGACAAGGGAACGCCCAAGAACAGAAGACCACACAGGATATGGCGCCGACAATGCAGACCCAGCTCAAATGCACCAATGGATCGCGGCCGCGCATCCTGTTCGCTGAGGATTCCGACACGGTACGCCTGGTGACCGCGGCACTTCTGCGGCGCATGGGCTGCGATGTCGATGCGGTGGAGCATGGCGAGGAAGCGCTGGAGCAGGTGCGCACCCAGACCTATGATCTGGTTCTGCTCGATATCGAAATGCCGGTGATGGACGGAATGATCGCGGCGCGCGAGATCCGTGCTCTGGGCGGATGTGCCGCGCGCACCCCCCTGATGGCGCTCTCGGCCTATCTCGCCGACTGGCACAAGGGCGGCAACTGGCATGAATGTTTCGACATGGCGCTGCCCAAGCCCGCGGGCCGCAGCGAGCTGCAGTCGGCGATCCAGAAGATCCTGCGCTGAACGCCGCCTTTCAGCGGGCGCTCGCCAACATCATTTCAATTGTTTGAGAGCTTGACGCTTTGCGCGCAAGGGCGGAACTCTTCGCCGCGCGGCCGATCACGCATTGTTAAGCATGATGACAAAAAGTGAAGCCTGCGCCATGGCGCAGGCTGGCAACGGACGAAGCTGCTCAGTCCGTTCTGTTGGTCTTCTCGACCAGATGATTCTCGAGCGAATTCAGCATATGGAGGAATTCCGCGAGTTCGGGGCTCACACGTGCCGGCCGGTTGACATGCCCTTGATAGGGCTCCGTTCGGTCTGACGCCTCGAGGCTACGCATAACTTCTTCTCCTTCGGTATTTTTGCTCATAACACGCTAAATCTAAGAATTACCTAAGACCTGTTACTACGCCGCAATGACTGACTCACATCCGAATGAGCGGTTCATTCTGCGTTCATGAGTAAAGATGGGAGTCGAGACGGGCGCTCGCGCGGCTGAAGCCGGGCCATTTCATGGCGAAGGAAAAAAACAATAATTCGTGATGAAATTGCCACAGGTTCCTGTGCGTATACTCCTGTTGCGAGCCAATGCCATTCGGGAGACATACATGGTGAAGCCAGCCACAATCTTGAAGACGATGCCTGTTCTTGCCGTCCTGGCGGGACTGGGCGCCACTTTTGCCCTTGCCGGTCCGATCGAGGACCGTCAGGCGGGGATGAAACAGGTCGGCAAGGCCATGGGCGCCTTCGCCGGTATCGCCAAGGGCGAAGCCCCATACGATGCGGCCGTCGTCAAGACCAACGCCGATGCCATGCTCGCCGGCATGAAGCAGGCTTTCGCCAATTTCACCCCAGGCAGTGAAAAAGGTCCGCCCGAGACCTATGCCAAGCCTGAGATCTGGAGCGACCCGGAAGGCGTCAAGGCGGCCGAGGATACGGCGCTGAAAGCGGTCGAGGCCATGGCGGCGACCACCGACGAGGCGGGCTTCAAGACGGCACTTGCCGGTCTCGGCGAAGGCTGCAAGGGTTGCCACACCAAATATCGCCGGCCGAAGGATTAACTCAACCTGGCTGTTACGAAACGATCGACGCTGCTCGGCCTGGCAGGCCTCGTCCTGCTGGGCGGAGCAGTGTTCTGGTTTCTCTCGGCGCCAAGGCCTTTAGGCCCGGACGCCATTCCCCAGCATCAGGCCGATCTCGCCAACGGCGCGCTGATGTTCAATATCGGCGGCTGCCTCAACTGCCATAGACCCGATCCCGCCAATGCTTCCGCCGATGCCGGCCTGCCGTCCGGCGGGGCACCGCTCAAGACGCCGATCGGCACGCTGTTTCCGCCCAATCTGACGCCCGACCCGGAAACCGGCATCGGCAAATGGAGCGAGCTCGATTTCGTCAACGCGCTCGAACGCGGCCTGTCGCCCTCAGGCGACCACGCCATACCGGCCTTCCCCTATACGTCCTATGCGCTCATGCGCACCGAGGACGTTCTCGACATTCGCGCCTTTCTGATGTCGCTCACCCCGGTGCGGGCGGAGGACAAGCCGGATGATATTCCCTTGCCCTTCTTCCTCCGTCGCGGTGTCGGCCTGTGGAACTATCTCGGCCTCTCCACGGCCAAATGGCAACCCGACCCGCGAGAGACGGCGAGCTGGAACCGCGGCGCCTATCTGGTGAACGGTCCCGGCCACTGCGCCCAGTGCCACACGCCACGGACCCTCTTCATGACACTCGATGAGACGCGCGCCTTCGCCGGCGGTCCGCATCCCGAAGGTGACGGCAATGTCCCTTCGCTGCGTGGCCTCATCGAACGTGGCCGCTACAAGGACGCCAAGGACCTCGTCTCGGCCATGCAGTTCGGCGAGACCTTCGGCTATGACAAGCTGTCCTCGGGCGGCATGGGCGCCGTCCAGACCAATCTGTCGAAGCTGCCGGAAGCCGACGTGCAGGCCATCGCCGAATATCTCGTCAGCCTGAAATAAGTGGGGCGACCTGCTCCTGTGGCCTAATTATCACACCCGTCCGAAAAGCGGTCGGAGCCCCGTCATATGCCGGGTAGGCGCACCGGCCATTCCCCGGTTATCTTCCGGCCAGGTTGCAGACTATCTTTTCCGGGGGATTTCCATGCTGAAGAACGTGCTTTTGGCCGGCGCCGCGTCGCTGTTCGTCGTCTCGGCCGCGCAGGCCGCCGATATTGTGGCGCCTGAAGCCTATGACTGGACCGGGCCTTATGTCGGCCTCCAGGGCGGTTATGCCTGGGGCGAAAACGATGTCAGCTCGACGGGGACGGAATCGACGGAAGAAGTGCTCGGGCGCGCCGCGGTGCTGAATGGCCGTGACGGGCATATGGATCTCGACGGTTTCGTCGGCGGCCTCCATGCCGGCTATAACTGGCAGTCGGACGCCCTGGTTCTCGGCATCGAGGGCGACATCGAATTCGCCGACATCAACGGCGACACCGATGTCATCAACGGCAATGGAATCAAGGTCGGCGAGGTCGAGCAGGAGATCGACTGGCTGGGGTCGCTCAGATTGCGCGCCGGATTTGCGGCGGACCGCGCACTCTTCTACGCCACCGGTGGTCTGGCTGTCGGCGGCGTCGAGCTCACCTTGAAGGACAGCGATGGCGATGAATTCGCCAGCAATAGCGAGACGAACTGGGGCTGGACGCTGGGCGGCGGCATCGAATATGCCGTCACCGACGATCTCAGCGCCCGGATCGAATATCGCTATACCGATCTTGGCGACATCGATGCCGACAATGGCGACGATGATGATGGCAAGGCCGACACCGCTTTCCATGCGGTCCGCGCCGGCCTGAGCTGGCACTTCTAGAAGAAGAGTCTCTCCCTCGTAGACTTTGCAGGGCGCCTCTCACAGTGGGCGCCCTTTTTTCGTCACAGGTAAGGGGAACTCTGGCGCAACCGGAGAACCGGGGCAGACGCATTGGGGGCGGCTTGTATGCTTGGGGGCTATTCGGACGGCATGGCGAATGCCATGGACACTCTCTATGGCGCTGCCGCCGGCGAGGTGGAATGGACAGTGGCGATCGAAACGCTGCGCCGCCTCTTTCACGGTTCGAGCGCGAATTTCGTGCGCCACGGCCCCGATATCGGCCCCCAGGACCTCATCACCATGGGAACCGACCCGGTTTTCCTGCACAGCTTCGTCGCGGAATTCGCGACCGAAGCAAACCCCTTCATTCAGAGCGCGATGCGGGCTGAAACCGGCAAGGTCTTCACCGACCGCACATTGTTCGACCGTGACGCATTGCGCACCAGCCGCTACTGGAATGAATGGATGGCGCCGCAGGACATGTATGGCGGCATGTTCTGCAAGATCTGGATTTCCGACTCGTCCGTCTGGGCGTTCAATGTCCAGCGCGGCCGCAAGCAGGAGGAATTCGGCGCTGCCGAGATCACGCTGCTGCAGCAGCTGTTGCCACATCTCACGCGTGCGATGCGCATCAGCCGCCACAGGCAGACCGCGCAGGCATTGACGTCTTCCTTCTATCAGCTGCCTTTCGGCATTCTGCTGGTCGGCGCCGAGCAGCATATCATCGAGATGAACGAAAACGCCGAAGCGCTGCTGTCGCGGCCCGGCAGCGGCTTGCGGATCGAGGCCGGACGCCTGGTCTCGACATCATCCAATGACGGAGTATTGCGTGGCGCCATCGCTGATGCGCGTATGGCGTCGCCCGGCGAAATGCCGGCGAGTTTCGATCTCCTGCTCCGTCAGCCCGCGTTGAATGGAAGGAGCGGCAATCTGATGATCTCGGTGACGCCGCTCGCCAACCGAAAGGACTTCGGCCCGGCCTGGGAACCGATGGCGGCGGTCATACTGCGTGAAGTGGCGCCGCAACTGCCTGATGGCTTCGATGTGCATTTGCGGGCGATCTTCAATTTCACCCCGGCCGAGGCGCGCCTCGCCGCCAATCTCTGCGCCGGCCAATCGCTCAAGTCAGCGGCCGAGCTGCAGGATATCCGCTTCAGCACCGCGCGGCATTATCTCGAGAACATCTTCCAGAAGACCGGAATGCGCCAGCAGAGCCAGCTCGTGGCCCTGCTGAAGAACGTCCAGCCTTTGCAAAGAAGATGATCAGACGGGCTTCTTCTCGTCCTTGCCGTAGTAGTAATTGGCCTTCTTGCCATAGATGGCGCCGCGCAGCAGGCGGCGCATGCCTTCCGACTTGCGCAACGGATCGATGACGGCGCGCATTGCGTCATGGGCGGCGACCTTGATGCCGTCCATCGCCGGCGAGACGCCGGGTGCGCGCTGCGGCAAGCCGAAATGGCGCAGCGTGCCGTTCATCAGGCGGATCTTGTTGAGGCGGTTGACCTCCGGCGTCTTCCAGGTCATCGCCATCGACACCGAATAGCGCCCGCCAGTGCGCACCCAATGCGGCCACATATAGGGCAGATGCACCGCATCGCCCTCCTTCATGGCGAAGACCTGGGCACGCGCCTCGAAGGACGGATCGTAATGCTGGTTGCGATGCTTCGAGGGAGAAATCTCCAGCGCCTCCTCGGAGATCAGCGTGCGATCGCCGTTCTCGAAGATATGGACGAACTTGTCGCCGCGGATCTGGATCAGGATGTTCTCCTCGGCGTCGACATGGAAGGGCGTCGTCGAATTGGCCGACGAAACGAAGATGTAGCCCTGTAGGTCGCTGTAATCGTCCGCCTTCTTGCCGGCCGCCGCTTGCGCCGCATCGACGAAGCCCTTGAGGATCGCCGCATAATCGGGATCGACCTCGACGCCTTTGATCACCATCCAGGCATTGGCTTCCTCGATGCGCTTGATCACTTCAGCCGGCGCCATGTCGATGGTCGGGATGTCTTCCGGCTTCTGGCCGGGCAGCAGCTTGCCGGAATTATATTCGATGCGGTCGCGCGGCATCGACTGAGCGAGCTGGATCAGGCGCTCGAGCGTGAACAGCGGATGATCGGCGAGGCCGTGCTGGAGCGCGAAGGGGGCCTTGAGGAATTTCTCGCGCGCCACTTGCGCGTCGAAGGTGACGATGCTCATGATTCTTTTCTCCTCATAACGCGATAGAAAAAGCTCTTGGCCATGGCGCGCGCCGCGACACGCGCCTTCTCGGCTTCGACCAGCAGCCGGAAAGCCGGCGCCGGCAGCCCGGGCCCGCGGATCATCACATCGCAAAGCGCGATGCGGTCGCGCCAGATATTGCTGATCATCGGATGGCCCGGAATGGCGCAGGAATCGACGAGCGCCAGACGCTCCTTGTCGATCAGCCTCTCGGTCGCATCGAGGATCAGCATGACCCCTGGCGAATAACGCGCGAAGCTCTCGTCATAGGCGATCTTGCCGAGCCAGCCTTGGTCGCCCTTGACGATGCCCGACATCATGGCGATCGGCTTGCCGTTGAAGGCGATCTTCCAGAACCGGAGGCTGCCCTCGCCGGCCAGATGATGAAGCGCGTCACGGAATGAATTTGCCATGACGACATCGGTAGCAAGAGCCGTGCCGCGCCGGCCTTTCCAGCCGAGCGCCTCGAGCGCGATCAGTTCGTCCACCCAGGGATCGACCGGGTCGCCCGGCGCCCAGGCAAGGCTCTCGAGCCTGCCCTCCTCGCCGAGCCTTGACCGCAGCCGACGAAATTCCTTGCGCCGCTTGCGCTCGAAATTGCCTGAGAACCAGTCTTCGAAACTCGGCTGTGCCGCAAGCGCCGCGCGTTCCCAGCGGTTCAGGATCTCGACGGCCCCGCCTACTGACGCAGCGGCAGTGACCAGCATGTCCCAAAATGGGCCGGAAGCCGGGATCGTGCGCAGTTGGATGGCGCGGCCACGCTGGGCGCCGAGAAAGGCCTGAAGCACCGAAGCGGGGTCATGCGCTGCAATCAGCGGGGTGCCTGAGAAGCTCAAGGGCGAGACCCAGGCCCGCTTGAGGGGGCCGCCGCCGGTCTGGAGGGCAAACAGCCCGCAGAGTTCGTTGCCCTGCCACAGCGCCAGTATTTCGGCGGGGTGCTTCGGTCCATAGGCTTTGAGCGCCGGGGCGAGCCAGGGCTGCAGAAAGGAGCCTGCCGGCGCGAAGCTGTTGGCGCCAAGCGACCGCCAGGCCGCCGAGAGTCCATCGATCTCCGCCGGCTTGGTGAGCTTCTCGACCCTGATGGTTTCCGCGCTCGACATCACCACCATCATATTCATGGCCGTATCTCGGTTGGGAAAAGACGCTTCGTAAGGATAAGGGTGGCGATGGCCTCGCAGGCGAAAGCGGCGGAGATGGCGACCGCCGCCCCCTCGATGCCCCATCGCGGGATGAGTGCCAACCCCAATCCGCCATTGAGCAGAAGTGTTGCAAATAAGATCATTGCCGCCTTGTCCTGATGCCCGGAGACGGCAAGCAAGTTCTGCGCCGGACCGGCATAGGCGCGGATGAGGAGGCCTATGGCCAGGATGAACATCACCGGATAGGCGGCCATGAAGTCAGGCCCGAAGAGCCAGAGCAGCGGTTTGCCGAGAATGAGCAGGATGCCGGCGCCGAGGAGTGAGGGCCAGAAGGACCAGGCCTGCATGCGGGCGAGGAAACCGCGCAGCTCCGCCAATTCGCCACGCGCATGGAGAGCGGCGAAACGTGGCATCGCCACCGCGCTGATCGAGAAATGCACGAAGGCGATGAGCGAGATCGTTTTCAGTGCCGCGAAATAGATGCCGATCCGGTCGGGAGGCACACGCAGATATTCGAGCAGCAGCACATCGAGATTGAGGATGAAGAGCGTGAAGCCGTCGATCATGAAGAGCGGCAGCGACGTGCGCAGCCACAGCTTGAGCGCGAAACTGGATGGCGCCTTGGGCGCCGCCAGCTTGAGGCGTCGCTGCAAGGCGAGATACTGCACGATGGCGGTCACCCAGCAGGCGAAAACCAGGGCCAGCGCCGCCGTTGCGGCATCAGGCGGACGCGCCGCCCAATAGAAGATGCCGATGAAGGCGAAGAGCAGAAGCGGCCGCACGATATAGGGCGGAATGAGCGCCAGATCGATCCAGCCTTGCGCGCGCCCGACGCCGTCCTGGAAATCGGTGAGGCCATAGGCGGGCAGGCTCAGCAGCGCGATGCACAAGGGGACGACATAGACAGGCTCGAGGAGACCATTCCAGTCCTCGATGAAGAGCACGGTCAACGTGGCGATGACGGCCCCGAGCAGGATGACGATCACGCGTCCGGCCCGCAGGAAGCCCTGGAAGAGATCCCATCTTCCCTGCTCGCGATATTCGGGCAGGAAGCGGATCACCGAGGTCGCGAAGCCGATCGATACCAGCGAACCCAGCACCAGCACCCACACCCAGCTATAGGAGAAGACCCCGAATTCGAAGGCGCCCATCCAGCGGGCGAGCAGGATCTGGCTGACAAAGGCGAGCAAGGCCGAAACGATGCGGATGGCGAAGGCCGTCAGGGCGCCACGGCCCGAGCGCGCGCCTTCGCCGCTGCCGGTGAGCAGCGTCTCGGCCTGCCGTCGCAAAGTCGACGGCATCAATTTCAGCAACCGATCCATTCCGCCCTAGCGCCTTCGCCTTTCAGACTGGGCGCAAGGTAAGGGCCAATGCCTAAGCTTCCCTTTGGCGGGATGGTTAACGGCTAATCCTGGGTTTCTCCCGACAAGGGAGTCGCCCGCATCGAAGGGCGCAAGCTGAAGGCGTCGAACCAAACGGTGAGCCGCGGCCGGCCCTCCCGGAAGGCCGGCAGATCGCGGAACCGGATCCAGTCGAGCGCGGTCGCGAGGGCGATATGGCCGACATGGACGGGACCCGCAATGTCGAGCGCCGTTTCGAGCCAGCCATAGCTGGCGATCAGCTTCTCGGTGTAGCCGTCGCGCAACGCCGCGTAGCGCAGTTCCTCCGGCCGCCGCACCGTCTCCCAGCGCAGCGCGATGCCGGCATCGCAGAGGCCTTGCGCCACCGCCTGGAGGCGCAACGCGTCCCAGCGCGCCTCGCCCTCTTTGGGGATCAGCCGGCGGTCCGGCGCCAGCGTATCGAGATAGGCGCAGATGACGTCCGAATCGAAGATCGGCGCGAGACCGGGCCGGATGAGGACCGGCACCTTGCCGAGCGGATTTTCGGCGAAGACCGCGGCATTGCGGCGGGTCGGGCTGGTTTCGTGGTGGATGACCTCGATTCGACCCTTGAGCCCTGCCTCATGGGCGAAGACCAGCGCCTTGCGCGCATAGGGTGAATGGGTTTGATAATAGAGCTTCATCATCGGGCCTCTCTTGGGTGCCGATGTCGAACGTCACGGCGACATCGGCAAGAAATCCGGATGAGGCATGCCCTAAAGGCTAAGGCCGGCGCAAGCGCCGGCCCCCGCTTTGAACGAATTCCCCTCAGAACCCGCTCGATAAACCTTGAGCGTGAGCGCTCAGAAGTCGCTCTTGGGTTCCAGAATCTGGCGGCCCTTATACATGCCGGTCTTGAGATCGACATGATGCGGACGGCGCAGCTCACCGGACTTCTTGTCTTCGATCCAGGTGACAGTCTGAAGCTTATGGCCCGAGCGGCGCATGCCGATGCGGCTGCGGGACATTTTCTTGCGTGGAACGGCCATTGAAACTCTCCATCAAACAAAAGGCGCAAACCCGGCCGGGCCGGGGCGCCAAATCTGGGCGGCTTATAGCGGGCTTCAGAGCCCGAGGCAAGTCACATAGGGACCGATCATGTTCATCCGGGCCATGATCCGCTGGGCGATGCGATTGACCCGTTTGGAGGGCTTTCCGGCGTTCCGTTTGATCGGGTTGGGCAGGACGGCGGCGAGCAGAGCGGCCTCCCGTTTCGACAGTTTGGCGGCCGGCTTCTTGAAATGATATTGCGCCGCAGCTTCCGCTCCGTAAACTCCGGGCGCCCATTCGACGATATTGAGATAGATCTCTATCATCCGGCGCTTCGTCCAGATCAGATCCATCCAGTAAGCGAGCGGCAGTTCCAGGGCCTTGCGGACCGGGCTGCGGCCATCCCATAGGAAGAGGTTCTTGGCGGCCTGCATGGAAATGGTGCTGGCGCCGCGGACCGGGCCCTCGCCGTCGCCATCGGTCGCCTCGTCCAGCACGTCGCCGAACTCGATCCAGTCCACCCCATTGTGCGAGCAGAAGCGGGCATCTTCGGAGGAGACGACGGCGCGCGGCAGATGCGGCGAAATCTCGTCGAGGCTCACCCAGTCATAGGTGATGCCATTGCCGTTGACCAAGCGGGTGATCATCAGATTGGAGGCGGGCGGCGGCACCACCGCATAGACGAACGTCATCACGATCGGCCACAGCGCTGCGATCACGGCCACCGTGGCGATCCGGCGCGGCCAGGGATCGTATCGCTTGAGAAAGGTGCTGATACGCCAGATCTTTCGGGGCACAGGGGAAGCCTCGTCGCTGTTGTCGGCATCCGCGCCGGCCGCCGGCTGGTCTGCGCGCCTCTGGAACAGCGCCCGCCGCCTGACCCCGATATCAGTCATGGCCGGATCTGTGCAATAAGCCGCGCCCCATAGGTTGAGTTTCCCTGTCCTTCTCTTTAGACCTTTTGACCTTGCCCAAACCCTAGCACAGGACAGCATCTTGGCGTCACTCCCGCAAACCGAGTTCGAACGGCATCTGACCGGATTTGCCGGGACGATCGCGGGTCATCTCGATCGCCTCCTGCCGGTCGAGGATGCCAGGGCGCCGCGCCTCGTCGAGGCGATGCGTTATGCCCTGCTAGCGCCCGGCAAAAGGATCAGGCCGTTCTTCGTGGCCGAGAGCGCCCGGCTTTTCGACGTCGCGGAAATCCACGCCTTGCAGGCGGGCGCGGCGATCGAATGTGTGCATTGTTATTCGCTTGTCCATGACGACCTGCCGGCGATGGACGATGACGACCTGCGCCGCGGGCGCCCGACCGTGCATAAGGCCTTCGACGAGGCGACCGCGATCCTCGCCGGCGATGCGCTTCTCACTTTCGCTTTCGAGATCCTGAGCAACAAGGCGACGCATTCCGACGCAGCGATCCGCGGCGAGCTCATCGCCCAGCTGGCGCAGGCTGCCGGCAAGGACGGCATGGCCGGCGGCCAGATGCTCGACCTGCAGGCCGAAAGCGAGAAGGTCGCCGATCTCGGCCGCATCGTCACCTTGCAGGCGATGAAGACCGGCGCCCTCTTCCGCTTCGCCGTGAACGCCGGCGCCGTCCTCGGCAAGGCCGGCGCGAAAGAGC
Source organism: Taklimakanibacter albus (assembly GCF_016595235.1). Classification (GTDB taxonomy): domain Bacteria; phylum Pseudomonadota; class Alphaproteobacteria; order Rhizobiales; family Aestuariivirgaceae; genus Taklimakanibacter; species Taklimakanibacter albus. The sequence continues at coordinate 1,407,065 of NZ_JAENHL010000007.1, forward strand.
GTGCGGCGCTCGCTCTCTATGCCGACCATATCGGCCTCGCCTTCCAGATCGCCGACGACATTCTCGATGTCGAGGCTTCGAGCGCCACGCTCGGCAAGACAGCCGGCAAGGACAAGGTCGCCGGCAAGGCGACCTATGTCGATCTTCTGGGTCTCGACGGCGCCAAGGCCGAAGCGGGCAAGCTGGTGCGGGAAGCGAAAGACGCGATGCAGCTTTTCGGCGCCAAGGCGGAAATCTTCATCGCCGCCGCCGATTACGTCGTGAGCCGGCGAAAGTAATCAGATCATCGGCAACCCGCGCGGCTTACGGCCGAGCGGGAAGGCATCATCGAGGCGCTGGATATCACCGGCGCTCAAAACGAGATCGCCTGCTTTGGCATTGTCTTCGACATGCGTGAGCTTCGCCGCTTTCGGTATGGCAAAGAGCGCCAGTCGCCGTGTCAGGAAGGCGAGCGCCACCTGGCGCGGGCTGGCGCCATGTGCCTTGGCGATCTCGGCCAGAATCTTGCCGCCTTTACCCGCCGCATCCGGAAAGCCCGAATGGCCGAAGGGACTATAGGCGACGACGGCGACATCATGCTTTTCACACCACGGAATGACCGCATGTTCGATGGCGCGCTCTTCGAGATGATAGAGCACCTGGTTGCAGGCGATCTTGCCGGATCCTGCGACGGATAAGGCCTCGGCGAGATCGTCCTCATCGAAATTGCTGACACCCCAGGAGAGGATCTTGCCGTCGCGCTTTAGCTCCTCGAAGGCCGCAAAAGTTTCGGCGAGCGGATATTGCCCACGCCAATGCAGCAGGTAGCAATCGAGCCGGTCGGTGCCGAGCCGTTTCAAGGATGCTTCGCAGGCGCGTTTCGTGCCGGCCTTTGACGCGTTGCTGGGCAACACCTTGGAGACGATGACGATCTCGTCGCGCCGCCCTTTCAGCGCCTCGCCGATGATCGTCTCGGCTTCGCCCGAGCCATACATCTCGGCCGTGTCGATATGTGTCAGACCGAGATCGACGCCGCGCCTCAGCGCCGCGATGGCATCGGCACGCGCCGCATGCTCGATATACCAGCTGCCCTGGCCGATGACCGCGACTTCACCACCGGCCGCGCCGAAACGCCTTTTCTGCATGCCTGCCTCTATGCTCGATTGGCCCCGTCCTGGACGTGGAAATAAGCGGAATCGCCGACGAGCTCACCCATAACATCATCGACCGATGTCACCAGCATATCGCAGCGTTTGCCGAGTTCCGAATCGGGGCGTTCGCCGCGCGCGCAGGCGATGGACAGATTGCGCACGATAGCCAGGCACTGGACGAAATGCTGACGGTCGGAAAAGCTGAAAGGACGGGTCATGAGGGGCCTCGCTTCACACTGATTGGGGAAGCAGGATCATAGAACAATAAGAGAACAAAGTTCAATCGCCAATTTGCGTTCAAGCGACGAATTACGCCGACCCCCAACGCTCCTTGACGTAATTCTCGACAATGCCCTGGAACTGTTTGCCGATATCGGCGCCGCGCAAGGTGGCGACTTTCTTGCCGTCGACATAGACGGGCGCCGACGGCAGCTCGCCGGTTCCCGGTAGCGAGATGCCGATATCGGCATGTTTCGATTCACCCGGGCCATTGACGATGCAGCCCATGACCGCGAGCGACAAGGTCTCGAAGCCCGGATAGTCGCGCCGCCAGTCGACCATGCGGTCACGCACATAGGTCTGGATGTCCTGCGCGAGTTCCTGGAACACGGTCGAAGTCGTGCGCCCGCAGCCGGGGCATGCGATGACCATCGGCGCGAAGGAGCGCAGGCCCATGGTCTGGAGGATTTCCTGTGCCACCGTCACCTCACGGGTGCGGTCGCCGCCGGGCTCGGGGGTGAGCGAAATGCGGATCGTATCGCCGATGCCTTCCTGGAGCAGCACCGAAAGCGCCGCCGTCGAGGCGACGATGCCTTTCGAGCCCATGCCCGCTTCGGTGAGCCCCAGATGCAGCGCGTAATCGCAGCGTTTGGCGAGCAGGCGATAGACGGCGATCAGGTCCTGCACTTCCGAACATTTCGCCGAGATGATGATCTTGTCGGCGCCCAGGCCCAGTTCACGCGCCCGTTCCGCCGACAGCACGCCCGATTGCACCACCGTCTCATGCATCACCGCGCGCGCTTCGATGGGGGCCGCCGATTTGGCGTTCCGGTCCATGAGCTCTGTCAACAGTGCCTGGTCGAGCGAGCCCCAATTGACGCCGATGCGGACGGGCTTGTCGAAGCGCAGCGCCGTCTCGATCATCATGCCGAAATTGCGGTCCTTCTTTTCCTTGAAGCCGACATTGCCGGGATTGATGCGGTATTTGGCCAAGGCCTCGGCGCAGGCCGGATATTGGCTGAGCAGCATATGGCCGTTGTAGTGGAAGTCGCCGACGATCGGGACATCGAGGCCCTTGGCCGCGACCTTGTCACGGATATGGGGAACCGCGGCGGCCGCCTCCTCGCGGTCGACGGTGATGCGCACGATCTCGGACCCGGCCCGGTTGAGGGCGGCGATCTGCCGGGCGGTGCCCTCGATATCGGCCGTATCGGTATTGGTCATCGACTGGACGACGATGGGCGCCCCGCCGCCGATCTGGACGGAACCGGTCGAAACGCCGATGGAGGGTCTGCGCGGTAAAAGCATGGAGGTTAAGTGGCCTTGGGCAGGGCCAAGGTCAAGACAAACAGCGCCGCAGCCATCAGCACGATCGAGGGGCCCGAGGGCGAGTCGAAGGTCGCCGATAAGACGAGGCCCCCGACCACGGCGATCATGCCGAGAAGGCTCGCCCAAACCGCCATGCCCTCGGGCGAGCGCACCATGCGCCGGGCCGCCGCCGCCGGAATGATGAGAAGCGCGGTGATGAGGAGAATACCGACGATTTTCATGGCGACCGCGATCAACACCGCGATGAGCAGCACGAAGCCGACTTCCACTCTTTGCGCCTTGACGCCTTCGGCCGTCGCCAGCTCCTCATGCACGGTCAGCGCCAGAAGATCGCGCCACAGAAAAGCCAGCCCGATCATCATCGCCACACCGCCGAGCCACACCCAGAGAATGTCGCTCGCCGACACGGTGAGAATGTCGCCGAAGAGCAGGCTCATCAGGTCGAAGCGTACCCAGGTGAGGAGGCTTGCCACCACGATGCCGGCGGCGAGCGCCCCATGCGAGAGGATGCCGAGCAGCGTGTCGGTGGCAAGCTCGCGCTGCGACCGGAGCGCCAGGAGCGCCACCGCGACGGCGACCGTCGTGGCGATGACGCCCAGAGTGAGATCGACGCCGAATAGAAGTCCCAGGCCGACGCCCAGAAGCGAGGCATGAGCGAGCGTCTCGCCGAAATAGGCCATGCGCCGCCACACGATGAAGCAGCCGATGGGACCTGCGATGAGCGCGACGCCGAGACCCGCGATCAGGGCGCGGATGAAGAAGGGTTCGGAGAATATGGCCATCAGTGCTTATGATTATGATGCTTGTGGTCGTGCTGAGCATGACTCTCGTGGTCATGGTCGTGATGATGCGAATAGGCGGCGATGACCCGCGCCGCCTGTGGGCCGAAGAGCTTGATGAATTCGGGATCGTGGCGCACGGTTTCCGGCCCGCCCTCGCAGCAGATATGGCCGTTGAGGCAGATGACGCGATCGCTTTCCGCCATCACCATGTGGAGATCGTGGCTCACCATCAATATGCCGCAGCCATGGGTCCGGCGGATCTGCGAGATGAGCTCATAGAGCTTCGTCTCGCCGATGAAGTCGACCGCCTGCACCGGCTCGTCGAGCACCAGCAGCTCCGGCTTGCGGAGAAGCGCCCGCGCCAGCAGCGCCCGCTGCAATTCACCGCCCGACAGCGAGGCGACGGCGGCGTCCTTCAGATGCGCGATGCCGGTTTCGGCGAGCGCCGCATCGATATCGGCGGGTGCGGCGCGCAAGGTGAGCGACAGCAGCCGCTTCACATCGAGCGGCACATTGGATGTCAAGGGAAAGCGCTGCGGCACATAACCGACGCGCAGGCCGGGTTTACGTTTGATGCGCCCGCCGCTCAGCTTCTGCAAGCCCAGCAGCACGCGGACCAGCGAAGACTTGCCCGCCCCATTGGGACCGATGAGGGTGACGATCTCGCCCGGCATCACCTCGATATCGACGTGATCTAGAATGACGCGCTTGCCGTAGGTGAGGGAAAGGTCCAGGCCTTCGATCAAGGGTTGGCTCGGCACGAATGCGTCCATGGCTCAGGCGCTCCCGGCGCAGTGGCCGCAGCGGCCCGAGATCTCGACCACGGTACGTTCAGCCTTGAAGCCCTGGGCCGCCGCCTGCCGGCCGAGTGCCGCGAAGGTGTCGGGACTGTCGAGCTCGGCGACGATGCCGCATGCCTCGCAGATGAGGAGCGCGGCGGGCTCCCCCTCATGCGCGTGCGAGCAGGCGATGAAGGCGTTGCGGCTCTCGATCTTGTGCACCAGCCCATGCGCCAGCAGGAAGTCGAGGGCGCGGTAGACGGTGATGGGAGCCGGGCGCGGGCCGTTGGCGGCCATGCGCTCGATGATCTCATAGGCGCCGGCCGCCTGATGGCTCTGGGCCACGCAATCGAGCACGTCGCGGCGCTGGGCCGTGAGCTTGGAGCCGCGGCGCGCGCAGATGCGCTCGGCCCGCTTCACCAGATCGGCGGTGCAGTGCTCGTGATTATGGCGGGGATCGGGGAAAGACATGACTGTTATATTATAACAGTCGAGCGAAATATCAAATGTCCAGATCGGCTAGCCAATGGCGGCCCGCCTCGACCACCTCTTCGGGGGTCTCGAAGGACGGCAGATGGCCGCATTCGGCGATCTCGACATAACGGGCATGGGGAATGAGCCCGGCCATGCGCAGGCCGTCCGCCGCCGGGGAAAACTGGTCGTGGACACCCCACATCAGGAGGCTCGGACAGGTGATCTTCGGCAGATCGGCCCAGCGGTCGGGCCTTACCGCAAGGGCATCCGACTGGCGCGCCACCTTCTGAGGATCGGCACGGCGCGCCATGGCGAGGAACCGGTCGGCCGCCTCCTGCCCACGCTCGCCTGGGAGATGGGTGATGGTCTGAAAGAACTGGCGATAGACTTCATCGGCTCGGCCGTCGCGCAATTTGGCGCTGCGCTCGAAGCCCAATTGCGGATTGGCGACGGCGCCCGCCCCTGCCCCGATGATCCACAGGCCCTTCACCCGCTCCGGAGCCACGAAAGCCGTCTCACGTGCCACATGGCCGCCGAAGGACGTGCCCATCACGATGAAGTCGCCATCGACGGCGCCGAGCACCTTGTCGACGCAAGCCGCCAGGCTGTCCTCATAGGGGACAGTGATCTGCGTCGTCACGAGTTCGGCGAAGCTGTCCTTCACATCATCGTAAAGGCCTTCGTCGCAGCACAATGCCGGTATCATCACGAGGGGGAGCATGATTCCGGCTTACTAAGCCGAGGCGATCAGGTCAATCAAGTAACCGTCATCCCGGCGCAAGCCGGGATCCATTCAATGAGGGCAACCAGGCCAGCGCTTGACGCGCGTCACTACTTCTGTGGATCCCGACTTTCGTCGGGATGACGGCTTGAGGAGCGCGAGATCAGATAAGCGACGATGGAGGCGATGCAATCGGCCGAAATTGAATTGGATAATTGCCAGCAACCTCCGCCATTCTGAAATATCCTATTTCAGGCGTTACTCGTCAGGCGGACGGTCTGGTGGAATGTGACTTCCCTTTGAGCTTCAGCTCGGCTGCGATTTCGCGCGCGGGAACTGCCGAGCTGAACAGGAAACCCTGGCCCTGCTGGCATCCGAGCGTGCGCAGGAACTCGAGCTGCTCGGTCGTTTCGATGCCCTCGGCAAGCGTGATGAGGCCGAGGCTGTGGCCGATATTGATCACCGCCCGGAAAATCTCGGCGGATTTGCGCGTCGTCTCGACATCCTTGACGAAGGACTGGTCGATCTTGATCTTGTCGAACGGAAAGCTGCCCAGATATCCGAGCCCGCAATAGCCGGTGCCGAAATCATCGAGCGCGATGGACACGCCAAGTTCCTTCAGCTCCTTCAGGGTCTGCAGTGTTTCGGATGTCTTCTCCAGCAGGCAGGATTCGGTGATCTCAAGCTCGAGCCGGCGCGCGGCAAGACCAGATTTCTCAAGCGCGCCGGATACGACCTCGACAAGCTTACCTGACTTGAACTGGGCCGGAGAGATGTTCACCGCTACCGTCAGATCGTCTCTCAGCGTGGTGGCCAGCCTGCAGGACTGCTCCAGCACCCAGGCGCCGATGGGAACGATCAATCCGCTCGATTCCGCGACGGGAATGAAAGTCGAGGGCGGGATCATGCCTTCGTCCGGATGGTTCCAGCGCAGCAGGGCCTCAAAGCCGATTACCTTGCAACCGGTGAGCTCCAGCAAAGGCTGATAGTGAATCTCGAACTGCTCCTCGACCAATGCCTGGCGCAGGTTGCGCTCCATCTCGCGGCGCACGATCATCTGCAGCGACATATGCGGCTCATAGATCCGGCAGACGCCGCGGCCATCCGACTTCGCCTTATAGAGGGCGAGATCGGCGTTCTTCAGCATGGTGGACGCATCGAGCGACTTGTCGAGGCCGACACTCACTCCGGCGCTCACGCCGACCAGAATCTCGTATTCGCGGACCTTGAGAGGACTGCTGAAAGCCTTGACGAGTTCGCTCGCAGTGGTGTGAGCGTCGGAGGGATCGGCGATCGCCGGAAGCAGCACCGCAAACTCATCGCCCCCGAGACGGCCGACAATTCCGGTATCGCCCACGCACTCTTCCAGACGGTTGGCTACCGCGGTGATGAGATTATCACCCACATGATGCCCGAGGGTGTCGTTGATATTCTTGAAGTCGTCGATATCCACCAGAATGATCGACCAGAGACCGGGCTTCTGCGTCTTCTGAAGATGCGTGTTCTCGAGCATTTCGAGGAACAGCCGCCGGTTGGGAAGGCCGGTCAGCGCATCATGCTCAGCCATGTATTTGATGCGCGCGTCATGCTTGCGGCGCTCGGTAACATCGACGACGGAAACGATCGCCGCGTCCTTGCCGCTATATTTGATCGGCTTGGCATAGCTGCCGACCAGTATCTCCGTGCCGTCCGCCTTGTTGTGGATCCAGTCCTTTTCGCCGCTGTCGGCGGAGAAGTTGTTCGTGGCGTCGTCGAGCGCCCTCTGGCGTTCATAGGCCGGCCGTATTTCCAGCGACGTCATGTTCAGGAACTGGTCGCGCGAATAGCCGTAATGCTCGATAGCGGCGGCGTTGACGTCCAGAAATTTCAGGTTTTCTCTTTCGACGACCCACATCGGAACCGGATTGCTTTCGAACAGCAGCCGGAAGGACTCGGCGGCGTTCCTGTCGTCGGTGACATCGGTCCTGACAAACACCTTTTTCCCGTCATCGGTGACATGCTGGTCGTAGCGGATCCATCTGTGGTCGCTGAGATTCCGTTCGACATAGGAAGCACTATGGTTGAGGAGGTCCATTCGCCGCTGAATCCATGTTTCGGCGCGAGCCTCGTCCTGGTCGGAAAGGCCGCTTATCTTTTCGAAGGCGTTGCGGTAGAGCGATTCTATATTGACTCCCGGTTTGACGAGGGGAGCCACCTCGGGGAACATCATCTCATAGTTCTTATTCCACAGAATGAGGTTGTTCTGTGCATCCAGAAGAACAATGGCTTGCGGCAGGCACTCGATGACCTGCCGCAATTCGGCGTGGCTGGTGACGGCATCCTGACGCGCCGCCTCGGTCGCCGTAACGGTTTCCTGAAGGTCGGCCTTGACCTTCTGGAGTTCCATTCTGTCCAGGGCGATGCTTGCCAGGCTCCGTAAGAAATTCTTCTGCTGTTCGGTGATCGCGCGCGGCTTTACGTCCGCCACGGCAAGCGTGCCCAGGGGAAAGCCATCGGCATCTCTGAGAGCGACTCCCGCATAGAATCTGACGCCGTATGGTCCGGTTACGAATGGATTGTCGGCAAACCGCTCATCCTTGCTCGCGTCCTGAACGACCATCACGTCCTGATATGGCAGCGTATGATCGCAAAAGCTGACGGAACGCTCCACTTCCTGCAGGTCCAATCCAATCCGGGCCTTGAACCAGTGGTGCCTGGCTTCGGTCAGGCAGAGATAGGCGATCGGCGCCTCGAACAGATCCGCCGCCAGTCTCGCGATATCATCAAATGCCGGCTCCGGTGGCGTCCGCAGAATCCTGTACTGCCCAAGTCGGCGGAGCCGCTCTTGCTCAAAGGCCTCGGTCTGTTGGGTCTCGGCAACTGGGCTCGTCATGTCTCCGACCGGCATATCTCTCCAAGGCGGTGTAACTTCTTATTATGATTTGCTATTCCGCCCCAATCATTGCAGCTGAGATGCAAAACGCGCTTAAAATTACCTTCGGTTGGAAAAAAGGATATTCGCGTAGTTAACTTTGGATAAATACAACCAAAAAAGGCGCGGGAGTTACCCCGCGCCTTCTCAATTCTTGGACCTTGAGCGGTCTCAGTCGTTGCTGGCTTCCGCTTCCGGCTGCTCTTCCGCCTGCTTCTTGGACAGGTCCTCGCCGGTCTGCTGGTCGACCTGCTTCATCGACAGGCGGACCTTGCCGCGATTGTCGAAGCCGAGCAGCTTCACCTTGACGATATCGCCTTCATTGACGACGTCGGAGACCTTGGCGACGCGGCGCGGCGCCAGTTCCGACACGTGGACGAGGCCGTCGCGGGCGCCGAAGAAGTTCACGAAGGCGCCGAAATCGACGACCTTGACGACCTTGCCGTCATAGATCTCGCCGACTTCCGGCTCCGACACGATCGACTTGATCCACTTCATCGCCGCTTCGATCGCCGGTCCCGAGGACGAGGCGACCTTGACGGTGCCGTCATCGGAGATGTCGATCTTGGCGCCGGTCTTCTCGACGATCTCGCGGATCACCTTGCCGCCGGTGCCGATCACTTCACGGATCTTGTCGGTCGGGATGGTGATCACCTCGATGCGCGGGGCATGCTCGCCGAGACCCGGACGCGCCTTCTCGAGCGCTTCCGCCATCTTGCCGAGGATGTGGAGCCGGCCGTCCTTGGCCTGCCACAGCGCCGTCTTCATGATGTCTTCGGTGATGCCGGTGATCTTGATGTCCATCTGCAGCGAGGTCACGCCATTGGCGGTACCGGCCACCTTGAAGTCCATGTCACCGAGATGATCCTCATCGCCCAGGATGTCGGAGAGCACCGCGAAGCGCTCGCCTTCCTTGATGAGGCCCATGGCGATACCGGCAACCGGAGCGCGCAGCGGCACGCCCGCATCCATCAGCGACAGCGAGGCGCCGCAGACAGAGGCCATCGAGGACGAGCCGTTGGACTCGGTGATCTCCGAGACGACGCGGATCGTGTAGGGGAACTGATCCGCCGGCGGCAGCATCGGATGGATGGCGCGCCAGGCGAGCTTACCATGGCCGATCTCGCGCCGGCCGGCGCCGCCGAGGCGGCCCGTTTCGCCGACCGAGAAGGGCGGGAAGTTGTAATGCAGCATGAAGGTCTCTTTGTAGGTCCCTTCAAGCGAGTCGATATACTGTTCGTCCTCGCCGGTGCCGAGCGTGGTGACCACCAGCGCCTGGGTTTCGCCACGGGTGAACAGCGCCGAACCATGCGTGCGCGGCAGGACCGAAGCCTCCGCAATGATCTGCCGCACGGTGACGAGATTGCGCCCGTCGATGCGGTGGCCGGTATCGAGGATGTTGTTGCGGACGACGTCCTTCTCGAGATGCTTGAAGGCTTCACCGACCTTGTTGGGAGCCGGAGCGTCTTCCTTGCCTTCGACCACGAGAGCGGCCAGCACCTTGTCCTTCGCCTTGGCGACGGCTTCCTGGCGGTCTTCCTTCTTGGCGATGGCATAGGCGGCGCGCACGTCCGCTTCGGCGATCTGCTTGACCGAGTTGAACAGCGTCTCCTGATCCGGCGGCGTGAAGTCGCGCGGCTGGCGGGCCGAACGCTCGGCCAGGCGGATGATCGCTTCGAGCACCGGCTGGAAATGTGCATGGCCGAACATGACGGCGCCGAGCATCTTCTCTTCGGTGAGTTCCTTCGCTTCCGACTCGACCATCAGCACGGCGTCCTGCGTGCCGGCGACGACGAGATCGAGCTCCGACGTCTTCATCTGCTCGATCGTCGGATTGAGGACATACTCGCCATTGACGACGCCGACGCGCGCCGCGCCGACCGGGCCCATGAACGGAATGCCGGACAAAGTGAGCGCCGCCGACGAGGCGACCAAAGCGACGATGTCTGAATCGTTCTCGAGGTCGTAGGAGAGCACGGTCGCGATGACCTGCGTCTCATTGCGGAAGCCTTCGACGAAGAGCGGACGGATCGGCCGGTCGATGAGGCGGGAGATCAGCGTCTCGCGCTCGGTCGGGCGGCCTTCACGTTTGAAATAGCCGCCGGGAATCTTGCCGGCGGCGTAGGTCTTTTCCTGGTAGTTGACGGTGAGCGGGAAGAAGTCGATTCCAGGCTTCTCCGAGCGGGCTGCTACCGCGGTGGCGAGAACGGTGGTCTCACCGTAAGTCGCGAGCACGGCGCCATCGGCCTGCCGTGCCATGCGGCCGGTTTCGAGCCTGAGCTTCTTGCCGCCCCATTCGATTTCTTCAACATCGATATTGAACATGTGATTTTCCTGATTGCCCTTGGCCGCCGCTAGATTTGCGTTCACCTACACCGTGGACGGCATCCCCATTGGGCCTTCTGGCGCCGGCCCTATTGCCGGACGCCACTTCGGGGATCGCGGGCGGCAAATCGGTGATCCGCCCGCTCATACTGACTTCGTTTCCGACTACCGGCGGATATCCAGCCGCTTGATCAGCGTCTGATAACGGCTTTCATCGACCTTCTTGAGGTAGTCGAGGAGACCACGGCGCTGGCTGACCATTTTCAGGAGGCCGCGGCGCGAATGGTTGTCCTTCTTGTGGGCTTTGAAGTGGTCGGTCAGCGTGTTGATACGCTCGGTCAAGATCGCGACCTGGACTTCGGGTGAGCCGGTGTCGCCGGCTTTGGTGGCATATTCCTTCACGAGCGCGTTCTTGCGCTCCTGGGTCATCGTCATTCGGTCATCTCCAAATAAGTTATAGGTTGAACAGACGCTTCGGCTTGAGCGAGCCCTTTTCGATAGAGCAGATCCCCAGGGGTCTTTGACCCCACATAACGAGAACCGCATCTTGTGCGATGGGAGCGCTTGCGCCTCTGAGCAGAACTGATTGGCCCTGTCTCAGGCGTTGGGCCTCCGCGTCCTTCACGGCCAGTGCCGGGATGCCGTCCAGCACGGTCTCGATGGGTCGGAGAACCCCTTCCATGGCGTTGTCGCCGGCCGCCTTATGGCTCAGTTCAGTCAGCTTTTCCAGCGAAATCATGTCATTTTCGGTAAATGGCCCGACCGCGGTGCGCCGCAAGGCAGCCACGTGGCCGAGTGTTCCCAACGCCTCCGCCATGTCGCGGGCGAGCGAGCGGATATAGGTCCCCTTTCCGCAAGTGACTGAAAATTCGGCATGATCCGCATCCGGCTGAGCCAGGAGCGCGATTTTCTCGATATGGACGGGACGGGCGGCGAGCGCCACCTCCTCACCCGCCCGGGCCAGGTCATAGGCCCGCTCGCCCTGGATCTTGATGGCCGAGAATTTGGGGGGCGTCTGGAGGATTTCGCCCTCGAACCGGCCCAGGATGGCGGCGATGTCGCTCTCGGTGGGACGCCGGTCGGACTGGCCGCTGACCTCGCCTTCCCGGTCATCCGTGGTGCGCGCCTCGCCCCACTGAACGAGCACGCGATAGGTTTTGCGCCCATCCATGGCCCAGGAAACGGTCTTGGTGGCCTCACCGAGCGCGATCGGCAGCAGGCCCGAGGCGAGCGGATCGAGGGTGCCGCCATGCCCGGCCTTGGCGGCGTTGAACAGCCACTTGACCTTGGCCAGGGCCTGGGTCGATCCCATTCCTTCCGGCTTGTCGAGGGCTATCCAGCCATGGATATTCTGACGTTTGCTCACTTCTTCTCAGGCAGATCGCGGGCGACCGCCGGATCCTTCAGCAGCCGGTCGATCTTGTCGGCATAATCGGCCGCCGTATCGATGCGGAAGCGCAGTTCCGGCATGAATTTCATGTCGACGCGCGGCGCCAGCAGTCCCCTTATGTAACGGGCATGCTCGGCGAGGAGCTTCACCGCACGGTCCTTTTTCCCGTCGAGCAAGGGCCGCACATAAACGGTCGCGATACGCAGATCGGGCGACATCGCCACTTCATGGACCCCGACACCCAAGCGCTCGAGTTCGGGATCGCCCACTTCACCGCGTAAGAGAATATCCGCCAGCGCATGGCGGATGAGTTCGCCGGCGCGCAGCTGGCGTTGCGAGGGGGCTTTCGATGTGGTCATGGGGATATCTCCGGATCAACCTCTGACGTGCCATTCTCGCCCACTCATCATGGCCGCCCTTTGCGGCGGCCATGACGGATTGGGTAAGCGGTCACCTCGGTTCGAGGTTCATGATCAATCCAGCGTGCGCTGTACCTTCTCGACGCGGAAGCACTCGATGACATCGCGCGCCCGCATATCCTGGTAGCCCTCGAAGGCCATGCCGCATTCCTGGCCGACCTGCACTTCCTTGACTTCGTCCTTGAAGCGCTTGAGCGTCGACAGCGTGCCTTCGTGGATGACGACGTTGTCGCGGATGAGGCGGACCTTGGCGCCGCGCTGCACCGAGCCCTCGGTGACCCGGCAGCCGGCGACCTTGCCGACCTTGGTGATGTTGAAGATCTCGAGGATCTCCGCATTGCCGAGGAAGGTTTCGCGCAAGGTGGGCGCCAACAGGCCCGACATCGCCTTTTTGATGTCGTCCACCAGATCGTAGATGATGTTGTAGTAGCGGATCTCGATGCCGTCGCGCTCGGCCGCGGCGCGAGCCTGGCCGTTGGCGCGGACATTGAAGCCGAGGATCACCGCACCGGACGCGGCAGCGAGCTGCACATCCGATTCGCTGATGCCGCCGACGCCATAATGCATGACGCGGGCGCCGATCTCTTCGTTGCCGATCTTCTCCAGCGCCTGGACGATCGCTTCCGCCGAGCCCTGCACATCCGCCTTGACGAGGATATGGAAGTCCTTGCGGGCGCCTTCCTTGAGCTGCGACATCATCTGCTCGAGCGACGCACGGCCGCTCGCGACGCCACGCGATTCGCGCCGCTTGCGGTCGCGATAATCGGTGATCTCGCGGGCCCGCGCCTCGTTCGCGACGACGTCGAACTGGTCGCCCGCTTCCGGCGCGGAATTCAGGCCCAGCACCTCGACCGGAACCGAAGGCCCAGCCTCTTTCACATGCTCGCCCTTGTCATTGATGAGGGCGCGCACCCGGCCCCAGGAGGAGCCGGCGACGAAGATGTCGCCCAGATGCAGCGTGCCGCGCTGGACCAGAACGGTCGCGACCGGGCCGCGGCCGCGGTCGAGCTGCGCTTCGACGACGATGCCGGAGCCCTCACGATCGGGATTGGCCTTGAGGTCGAGCACTTCCGCCTGCAGCAGGATGGTGTCCAGCAGCTTGTCGAGATTGGTGCCCTTGAGCGCCGACACTTCGATTTCCAGCACCTCGCCACCCATGCTTTCCACCACGATTTCGTGCTGGAGCAGCCCGGTGCGGACGCGGTTGGGATTGGCTTGCGGCTTGTCGATCTTGTTGATCGCCACGATGATCGGCACTTCGGCGGCGCGCGCGTGATTGATGGCTTCCGCCGTCTGCGGCATGACGCCGTCATCGGCGGCGACCACCAGCACGACGATGTCCGTCGCCTTGGCGCCGCGGGCGCGCATCGAGGTGAAGGCCTCGTGGCCCGGCGTGTCGATGAAGGTCACGAGACCATTCTTGGTCTCGACCTGATAGGCGCCGATATGCTGGGTGATGCCGCCCGCTTCGCCGGCGACCACATTGGTCTTGCGGATCGCGTCGAGCAGCGACGTCTTGCCGTGATCGACATGGCCCATGATGGTGACGACCGGAGCGCGCGGCTTGAGCGTCTCCGCGGCATCGGTATCGCCGGCCAGGCCCTCGACCACGTCGGCTTCGGCGACGCGACGGACCCGATGGCCCATTTCCTCGGTGATGATCTGGGCCGTATCGGCATCGATCACGTCATTGATCGTATGCATCTGGCCTTGCTTCATCAAAAGCTTGATCAGGTCCACGGCCCGTTCCGACATGCGGTTGGCCAGTTCCTGAATGGTGATCGCCTCGGGGATGGTGACGTCGCGCACCATCTTCTCGGTCGGCATCTGGAAGCCTTGCGCCTGCTTCTTCTGGCGCTCGGTGCGGCGCCGGAAGGCGGCGATGGAACGCGAACGGTCGTCGTTCTCGTCCAGCGCATTGGAGAGCGTCAGCTTGCCACGGCGCTTATCGGCATCGCCCTTGGTGCGCGTCGGTGCCGGAACCTTGACTTCGCGTTTGACGCTGAGGCCCGGGCGCGGCTTGGTCTTGGCTTCATCCTCATCCGATGTCTGGACGGGACGCTGGGTGGGAAGCTTCTTGGCTGCTTCCTCGGCTTTCTTGCGGCCCTCTTCCTCGGAACGGTGGCGCGCATCGTCATCCGCCTTGCGGCGCTCGGCGGCCTCACGTTCCTTGCGCTCACGGTCTTCCTGCTCGCGCCGGCGCAGCGCTTCGGCTTCCTGGCGCTTGCGCTCGTCGGCCTCGCGCAGACGCGCATCGGCGAGCGCCCGGTCGCGGGCTTCCTTTTCTTCGGGGGTGAGCGTGCGCAGCACGACGCCGGAGCGCTGCTGCTCGTTCTGGCGCGGCCTGTCGGCATGCGTCGGAGCGACGCGTGGCTGCGCCTGGAACTGCGGCTTGGCCGCCTCTTGAGCCGGACGCTGCTGCTGTTCCTCGTCCTTGCCGCCAGGGCCGCCTGGACGCTTGCGGCGCGTCTCGACGACCACGGTCTTGGTGCGGCCATGGGAGAAATTCTGTTTCACCCGGCTTTGCTCGACCGGGCGGCGCATGCTCAAGGTCCGGCCTTGTTGTCCGGCGCCACCGAGCTTGCGATCATTGGTATCGTTCGTATCCGTCATTCGTCCTGCCAGTTTGCGGTCGGCTTTAAAGCCTTTTCCGCCCGGGTCAAGCCGACCCGGGCGGAAAAGGCTCGCAAAGCGCTCTAGCCTTCGTAAGCTTCTATGCGATGCACGGCCTGAAGGAGCTTTTCCGCGAGCGCCCCCTTGGCCACTGCCGCATGTATCACATTTGTCCGGCCAAAGGCCAAATCCAATTCGTTCGAGGTGAAGAAACCCAGGGTTTCCACACCTGGCCCCGAATGAGCGTCGATCTTCTGCCGGCCATTTTGGGCTGCTTCTACTGCATGAATGACAAGCCGCGCCCGCCCGGCTGCCAACATTTCCTCGACCTTAGCGGCTCCGGCTACCGCTCCGCCAGCCTTTTTTGCCAAGGATATATAAGCGAGCGCCGCCTTGCGGAGAAGCCCCCCGATCTGATCGGGAAGTTCTTCCCTAGCGACGCTTCCTTCACCGAGCCCTCGCGAGAAGGCCCGACGCTTCACCGCCTCGGCGACCCGGGTCCGCTTGAGGCCGACCCAGACACCACGGCCCGGCAACTTCCGGTTGAGATCAGGAACCACCGAACCGTCGGGACCGCGTACGAAGCGAATGAGCTGCGCCTCATCCATGACCTCTCTGGTCACGATGCACATGCGCTCGGCCACAATCTCCTCTGCCTCGGTCCCGGTTTGGCTCAAGCGTCCTGCGCCTCCTCGCCAGCCTGTTCGGCGCTTACCTCTTCCACCTTCTCGATCCAGCCCATCTTGACGCGGGCCGCCATGATGATGGCCTCGGCTTCCGCCGCCGACACATCGAGATCGGAGAAGGCGCCTTTGTGCTTGACCGTCTCGCCCGGCTTGCGCTCGGTCCAGCCGGTCAGATCGTCGGTGGCGCAGTCCGCCAGGTCTTCGACCGTCTTGATGCCGGCTTCGCCCAGCGCCACCATGATCGGCAACGTCACGCCTTCAACCTCGGCGACGTCATCGGCGACGCCCAGATCCTTGCGCCGCTGATCCTGCTCGGCGGTGATCTTGTCGAGATAATCGCGCGCCCGGGTCTGCAGTTCCTGCGCGGTATTCTCGTCGAGGCCTTCCAGGCTCGAAATTTCCTGGGAGTCGGCATAGGCGATCTCTTCCACGGTAGCGAAGCCCTCGGAAGCGAGCAGCTGCGCCAGAATCTCGTCGACATCGAGCGCCTCGACGAAGCGCTGGGTGCGCTCGGCGAATTCCTTCTGGCGGCGCTCCGATTCCTCGGCCTCAGTCATGATATCGATATCCCATCCGGTAAGTTGCGAAGCGAGGCGCACATTCTGGCCGCGCCGGCCGATGGCCAGCGAGAGCTGCTCGTCGGGAACGACGACCTCGATGCGCTCGGCCTCTTCATCGAGCACGACCTTCGCCACTTCGGCGGGGGCGAGCGCGTTGACGACGAAATTGGCGACGTCGGCCGACCACGGGATGATGTCGATCTTCTCGCCCTGGAGCTCGTTGACCACAGCTTGGACGCGGCTGCCGCGCATGCCGACGCAGGCGCCGACCGGATCGATCGAGCCGTCCTTCGAGCGCACCGCGATCTTGGCGCGCGAGCCCGGATCGCGGGCGACCGAGACGACCTCGACCACGCCGTCATAGATTTCCGGCACTTCCTGGCCGAACAGACGGGACATGAATTCGGGATGGGTGCGCGACAGGAAGATCTGCGGGCCACGCTGCTCGCGCCGCACGTCATAAACATAAGCGCGGATGCGGTCGCCGGGGCGGAAAGTCTCGCGCGGCAGCGTCTCGTCGCGCCGGACGATCGCTTCGCCGCGGCCCAGATCAACGATCACATTGCCATATTCGACGCGCTTGACCGAGCCGTGCACGATCTCGCCGATGCGGTCCTTGTATTCGTCATACATGCGCTCGCGCTCGGCATCGCGCACCTTCTGCACGATCACCTGCTTGGCGTTGGTGGCGGCGATGCGGCCGAACTCGATCGGCGGCAGGGGATCGGCGATCTGATCGCCGATGGCCGCGGCCGGATTGCGCCGCTGGGCTTCATTGAGGCTGATCTCGGTCGCCTCGTTCTCGACCTTCTCGACCACGTCCAGGAGCCGGTTGAGACGCGTCTCGCCGGTGCGCGGATCGATCTCGGCCTGGATGTTGTTCTCGGCCCCATAGCGCGACTTCGCGGCACGCTGGATGGCTTCCGCCATGGCGGCCAGCACCACCGACTTGTCGATGGATTTCTCGCGCGCGACGGCGTCGGCAATCTGTAGAAGTTCGAGCCTGTTGGCGCTAACGGCGGCTTCGGCCATGTCAGTGTCTCCTGTCGTCCAAATCCGTTGTCTTTGAATCTGCTGGGTCGTCGTTCTCGGTGTCTTCGGTCCAGTCGCTGCCGTCGGCCATCGCCTGGCCGGCCTTGCGCTCCTTCGCCGCCGCGATCAGGGCGTCGGTGAGGACCAGTTTAGCGTCGCCGATATCGGCGAAGGGCACGCCGATCAGTAACTTCTCCGCGCCGCCTTCCGGATTGTCGACGAAGAGGCGCACCTCGCCATCGGCATAACCCTCGAGCGCGCCGCGGAAGCGCTTGCGGCCAGCCTGCGGCACGACCATCTCGATCTTCGCCTCATGCCCGGCCCAGCGCTCGAAATCCTCCGAGCGCACCAGCGGCCGGTCGATGCCGGGTGAGGACATTTCGAGGAAATAACGGTTTGAAATGACGTCCTCGACATCGAGGATCGGCGAGATGGCGCGGCTCGCCTGCTCGCAATCGTCGATGGTGAAGCTGCCATCCGGGCGCTCCGCCATGATCTGCAAGGTCGAGCCGCTCAACTTGACGCGCACTAAGCGGAAGCCGAGCCCGTCGAGCACCGGCTCGACCAGTTTAGCCACCCGTAAAGCGGGTCCTGTCTCACGTGTCAGTCTCTGATCGTTCATTTCAGGTAACAAAAATGGCGGGCCCCGGCTGGGACCCACCCTCATAACTCTAGCTATGTGGATGAACCTAAGTTGGCCTCATATAGGCCTCCCCCTGGGAAAAGGCAAGCCGCCGCCAGGAGGCTGGTGGCGGGCACCGATTCCGGCCGGGCGGGCCACTACAGGACGAAGTCGTCCGCCTGCAGATTCATCGTCCGGCTGAGCCAGATCGTCTGGTCGCCCATGGCATCGCCATCCACATCGATGACGATCACCGTCCGCCCGTCATGGGCATGGGTATAGCTGACTTCACCCTGTCCGGACCCGGAAAAGCCCGCCATGCCGATGAAGCTCAAGCCCTCATAGGTCTCGATCGAAATCTTGTCGCCGTCAGTGAAGTCGGTGATCACGTCATAGCCGAGCGGCGCATCGGCGCTGGCGAAGAAATAGAACAGGTCATTGCCATCGCCGCCCGTCATCGTGTCGGTGCCGGCGCCACCCGACAGCATGTCGTTGCCCCGGCCACCCTCGAGCCGGTCGTCACCGTCGCCGCCGACGAGTTCGTCATCACCGTTGGCGCCGAGGAGAACGTCATTGCCACCGCGCCCGAGCAACGTATCATTGCCGCCATTACCGATCAGGAGATTGGCGTTGCCGTCGCCTCTGAGAATGTCGGCATAGGCCGAGCCCGCGACATCCTCGATATTGGCAAGGGTGTCGGCGTCGGGATCGTTGTCGAAGCCAAGTGCTGTCTTGTAGGCCCGGCCTTGTTCGAGATCGACCGTCATCCCGCCGGTCTCGACCGTGTAGCCGGCCCGGTCCACACCGCTTCCACCATCGATCATGTCATGGCCTGAGCCACCTTCGATGCGGTCATCGCCGGTTTCGCCGAAGAGACGGTCATTGCCGCCATTGCCGAACAGCACATCGGCGCCGCCGCCACCGCGCAGAATATTGGCCTCGCCATTGCCGATGAGATAATCGTCATAGGCCGAGCCGATAGCGTTCTCGATGCTGAACAGGCTGTCCTTGTCGGCCGCATCGAGCGATGAACGGCCGCCATATCCCTGATCGAGAAAAACGGACACCCCACCCTCGGCGTTAGCGTAAGTAACAGTATCATTGCCGGCGCCACCGGAAACAAGATCAATACCGAGGCCGGGATCGCACATGTCATCGCCATCCTGGCCATAAAGCCGGTCATTTCCGCTGTAGCCAATGATATGATCCTGGCCACTGCCGCCGACGAGAACATCATCGACGCGTGTTCCTTTGATCAAGCGGTATGGATTGGTCGTACCTGGATCGCCCTTGTCGATACCCATATGCGCCTCCATGACATTGCTCTGAAAACGGCAGAATAATTCCGATCGGCTGAACCTGAGCGGCGGTCTTCGTTCAGCCTCTATTCAGCCGCCGTCGTGCCTCATCGGTTGCATTTCGAAAAAACTTGCAACTGGCGGCGAAGATCACATTTGACATCCGAGCCGTCGTGCTCGTGTGAATTTCGTCAGGAGGAGAAATCGCCATGCTTGTCACCACGACCAACGCCATCGAAGGCCGTCGTATCCTCGAATATAAGGGCCTGGTGGCCGGCGAGGCGATCCTCGGCGCCAATCTGTTCCGCGATATCTTCGCCTCGATCCGCGACATCGTCGGCGGTCGCTCCGGCTCCTATGAGAAGGTGCTGAACGATGCGCGCCAGACCGCCGTCGGCGAGATGACCGACAAGGCCGCCGCCTTGGGCGCCAATGCGGTGATCGGCGTCGATCTCGATTACGAGACGATCGGCTCCAATGGCAGCATGCTGATGGTGACCGCGGCAGGCACCGCGGTCCGGATCGAGTAAAGAACCACCCTCCCCGCCTTCGGCGGTGGAGGGAGTTTTCTATCTGATCGCCAGATCGGCCAGCGTACCCTGCGCCACCGCATAGCGGGCGATGTCGAAGGGCTTGCTCGCCAGGATCGTATCCATGTTTTCGATTACGGCCGCAGCGCGCGCCTCGTTCTTCGCCCGCCAGTCGGCCCAGCTCGTCTTGCTTTCGACGATGCGGGTGACGATGCCGCGATGGTTCTCGAAGACCTGCGCCCTGAGCCGGTTGATCGCCTGACGTTCCAGCAGGTCGCGGGCCCGCAGCGCGTTGCCTTCCTCGATCAGTCTTTCGACACCCAGTTCCGATGCGGTGGCGAACAGCACCGCGGCGACCGCATCGATGCCGGCGCCGGTGCGCTCGGCGATCTTCACGATGTCAGGCGCTCGCTGCAGGAAGCGGTGGCTGGCGAGCTTGGCGGCGAGCTTCGCCGGCACGCCCTGCTTTTCGAGCTCGCTCTGCCGCGCCTTCATCTGCTCGAGATCGGCCGCCGGCACCGTCTTGGCCAAAACCGCTTCGACCTTGGCGAGCCCGTCGCGATAACGTTCGATGAGCTGCTGCAGGCCGTCATCGAGCTTCTCATGGCGCAGGAACCATACCGTGCTCCAGCGCAGCAGACGCTGCAGCCCCGCATAGAGCTTGTTCTGGAGAGTGCCCGGTACTTTCGCGTCGAGCCCGTCGATCATCGTGTTGAGCTCGAGGAAATCGAAGCTGTCGCGCGCCGCCGCATAGGCAGCGGCGATATCGGCGGGCCCGGCGCTGCTTTCGCCCAGCACATAGGCGATGAAGCTCGGGCCGCCGCGATTGATCATGCTGTTGGCCAGCATGGTGGCGATGATCTCACGGCGCAGCTTGTGGTGCTCGATATCGTCGGCGAAACGTTCCTGCATCGCCTTGGGGAAATAGCGCTTGAGCTCGCGCGACAGATAGGGATCGTCGGGCACGTCGCTGGCGACGATTTCGCCGAACAGCGAGATCTTGGCATAGGCCATGAGCACCGCGAGCTCGGGCCGGGTCAGGCCGCCGCCCTTGAGGTCGCGTTCGATGACGACCGTGTCGGTCGGCAGCGCCTCGAGCTTGCGGTCGAGCTCGCCTGATTTCTCCAGCCGCTGCATGAGCTGAATGGCGTAGGAGTTTTCCGTCGTGCCCTGCTCCAGCGCCAGCGAGAGACAGAGCGTCTGCAGATAGTTGTTGCGCAGCACGAGACCGGCGACATCCTCGGTCATGTCGGCCAGGAGCTCGTTGCGAGCCTCGCGCTTGAGCCGCCCCTGCGCTTCGGCCCGCGACAGGCCGATCTTGATGTTCACCTCGATGTCGGAGGAGTTGACGCCGGCGGAATTGTCCACCGCATCGGTATTGATGCGCCCGCTATTGAGCCCGAATTCGATGCGGCCTCTCTGCGTCACGCCGAGATTGGCGCCCTCGCCGATGACCTTCACCTTGAGCTCATCGGCATCGACGCGCAGCGCGTCATTGGCGCGATCGCCGGCATCGGCCTGCGTCTCGTTCGACGCCTTCACATAGGTGCCGATGCCACCGAACCACAACAGATCGGCGGAAACGAGCAGCAGTGCCCGCATCAGCTCCTGTGGTGTCGCCTTGTCGCCGGCGAGCCCGGTGAGCTTCTTCATCTCCGGGCTGAGCGGGATGGCCTTGAGCGAGCGCGAGAACACGCCGCCGCCTTTGCTGATCAGCGCCTTGTCGTAATCCTGCCAGCTCGAGCGCGGCAGCGCGAACATCCGCTCGCGTTCCTTGAACGACTTTTCGGTGTCGGGTTCGGGATCGATGAAGATGTCGCGGTGATCGAAAGCGGCGAGGAGCCTGATCTCGCGCGAGAGCAGCATGCCGTTGCCGAACACGTCGCCCGACATGTCGCCGACTCCGATCACGCTGAAGGGCGTCGTCTGAATGTCGACGTCGATCTCGCGGAAATGCCGTTTCACGGCCTCCCAGGCGCCCCTGGCGGTGATGCCCATCTTCTTGTGGTCATACCCGGCCGATCCGCCTGAGGCGAAAGCGTCGTCGAGCCAGAAGCCGTGGCTGGCCGATATGCCATTGGCGGTATCGGAGAAGGTCGCCGTGCCCTTGTCGGCGGCGACGACCAGATAGGGATCGTCCTTGTCGCGCCGCACCACATCGATGGGCGCCACCACTTTGTCGCCCTTCAGATTGTCGGTGATGTCGAGCAGGCTCGAGATGAAACGTTTATAGGCGCGCACCCCTTCCGCCTGGATCGCCTCGCGGCTGTCGCCGATCTTGAGGCGCTTCGGCACGAAACCGCCTTTGGCGCCGACCGGCACGATCACCGCATTCTTGACGTTCTGCGCCTTGGCGAGCCCCAGAACCTCGGTGCGGAAATCTTCCGGCCGGTCCGACCATCGGATGCCGCCGCGCGCGATCGGGCCGGCGCGCAAATGCACCGCCTCGACATCGGGCGCATAGACGAAGATCTCGGCGAAGGGCTTGGGCTCGGGAATGCCCTCCACCAGCTTGGAGCTGATCTTGAAGTTGATGAGCGGCGGTTCGCCGTCGGCCTTGGCCGGCTGGAAGAAATTGGTGCGCAGCACGGCGCTGACGAGATTCACATAGCGCCGGATGATGCGGTCCTCATCGAGATTGTAGACATCGACGAGCGCCTTCTCGATCTTCTCCTTGGCGGTGTCCGCGGCCTTCTCGTCCGGCGACCTGGGATCGAACAGCGCGTAGAACAAGGTCACCAGCTGGCGCGCGATCGGCGAATATTTGACCAGCGTCTGCGCCATGTAATCGGGTGAGAAGGACGCCGCCGACTGGCGGATGTAGCGCCCCAGTGCCCGGAGCAGCGAGACGTCACGCCAGCCGAGGCCCTCGCGCAAGGTGAGCGCATTGAAGCCGTCATTTTCGGCCATGCCGGTCCACACCGCGAGAAACGCCTCTTCCAGCGCCTTGAGCGTTGCCGGATCGTCGATCGTGGCATTGGCGGGCGCCTGCAGCAGCACGTCATGGATGACGGCGCGCGTGCGGCCTGCGGACGAGCCCGGCGAGAGAATATGGGTCGTTTCCGAAATGGCCTGAAGCCCCAGATTTTCGAGGATGGGCAGCCGGCGGCCAAGTGCGATGGCGTCGCCCTGATGATAGAGACGCGAATGCAGCTCGCGCGGGCCGTCGCCTTCCGTTCGAATGAACTCGACGCCGATGCTCTCATTCTCGGCGAGCGCATCGATCTCCTCGATATCCTTGAGCGAGGACGCGGGATCGGTCGAATCGCGATAGCCCGGCAGGAAGGCGCCGCGCCAGCGCGCGATCGTCGCCTGATCGGCGCCCTTGGCGACGAGCGCGCTTTCGAGGCGATCGTCCCAGTTGCGCACCACTTCGACGATGCGCTGCTCGAGCGAAGCGAGATCGGGCTTGGGATCCTTGCCGAGATTGCGCAGGATGATGAAATGCACGCGCACCAGCGTTCCTTCGCCGAAGGACGGCGCGAAGCTCGCCACCCGTCCGTCGAAGGCTTCCGCCAGCATGTCGCCGACCTTGCGGCGTACGTCCGAATCGAACCGATCGCGCGGAATGAAGACGAAGGCCGAGACGAAGCGGTCGAACTTGTCGCGCCTGACGAACAGGCGCGTGCGCGGACGCTCCTCGAGCCGCAATATGCCGGCCGCCATGTCGGCGAGCACGTCGGCATCGATCTGGAACAGCTCGTCGCGGGGGAATCCTTCCAGCACCGCGACTAGCGCCTTGCCGGAATGGCCGGATGGCGAGAAGCCCGAGGCCTGGACGACCTGTTGAAGCTTCTTGCGCAGAAGCGGGATCTCGTTGGGGTTCTGCGTATAGGCTGATGAAGTGAAGAGGCCGATGGCGCGCAATTCGCCCGAGAGCTCGCCTTCGGCGTCGAACAGCTTGACGCCGATATAGTCCATGGCCGAACGGCGATGGACATTGGCGCGCATGTCGGACTTGGTGATCACCAGCGCTGCGGGCTGCATCAGGAATTCGCGGATCTGCGGCGAGATCGCGACCTTCTCATTGCCGCGCCGGAGAACTTCCATTTCCGGCTGGCGCAATATGCCGAGCCCCGTCTCGGCGATCGGCTCGAGCACGCCCTTCTTGGCGCCGCCTTCGAATTTGTATTCGCGCATGCCGAGGAAGGTGAAATGATTGTCCAGCAGCCACTGCAGGAAGGCGATCGATTCAGTAAGCTCCTCGATCGGCAAGGGCGGCGGATTCTTCTGGTAGCTGGTGATCGCTTCGCGCAGACGCTGCTGCATGGCGCGCCAGTCCAGCACCGCGACGCGCACATCGGCGAAGATGGCCTTGAGGTCTTCTTCCAGCGCCCATGCCTCGTCGGCATTGATGCGCGCCAGATGGAAATGCATGAAGCTCTCGCGCATCGTATGCGCATCGGAGCTGGGCTTCGCCTCGAGCGCCGTGAGCTTGCCGTCGCCGTCGCGCTTCACCGACAGGACGGGATGCAGAGCGAGGCGAACGTCATAACCGCGCTCGGTGAGGAGGCTGATCGTCGAATCGACCAGGAACGGCATGTCGTCATTGAGGATGTCGACCAATGTGACGGCGCCGAAGGGTCCTTCCGGATTGGTGACGGCGATCTTGGTGCGCCCGGGCTTGCGATCGGCCAGAAACGCCATGCGGCCGGACACCAATTGGCCCAGGTCGTCGGCCGGATGATTCTGCAGGTCCTCGGGCGGCGCCTTCTCCAGAAGCAGGCGCGCCAGCAGCTTTTCCCGTTCGCCCTTAACCTTTCCCTCCGTCGTGCGTATCAGGGCGACCAGGGGATCATGCGGCGACATCGCGAAACTCCATAAGAAGGCGGTAATCGACGCCATCCTTTAGGAGCATTGCGACAGAAGAGCTACAGGAATAAGGCGCGTCGAAAGCGCCCCATTCTTTTGATCAAAACGCTTAATGCAGGCCCGACAAACATTTTAGTTGCCGCGAGCCCTCGTCAGTTGAGAGTCCCAGGCTTCAGATCCGGATTCTTTTCGTAACCCGGCCCGACGACCAGCGGCTGATTGGGCATGGTCGACTGGTCGACATCGGTATGAAAATTTTGCTCATAGCGCGCAACTTCCTTACCTGCGGAATCGAGCAGGCGCATCACCGCCTTGTAATCATGCTTGGGCTGGATGCCGGTGAGATTGGGCGACTTGAATGAATACTGGACCTGGCCGGCGACGACCTTTTCCGTCACCGTCGCCGGTTCGGCACTGCCCGGCACCTCGAACTGCGCCTCGATCGATCCGCCTTCCGGAAGGGTCCGCACCGGCTTGGCGACGAAGCCGTAAAACGCCTCCGCATTGCGATAGTTGAAGACGAACCCACCGCCGGCGAAATTCAGGTAGGGCGCATTCGGATCCTCGCCGCAGGCGGTGAGGAAGAGAGCGGCGGCCAGGCCAATAATCTTACGCGGTATCATGGCATTACCTCACACTTCACTGTCGCGCCGGAGATCGACGCTCAGCAACCCGTCGGGTTTGATGATGAAGATCAAAATGACGATCGAAAACACCGCGACATCGCGATAGACGATCGGGAAATAGGCGCTCCACAAGGTCTCGATGGCGGCGAGCAGGAAGCCTCCCACGATGGCGCCGCCAATCGTGCCGAAGCCGCCGATGATGGTGGCGAACAGCGCCTTGAGGCCCAGCACCAGCCCCATATAGAAGCTCACCCCGCCATACCCGACGGCGATGATCCAGCCGGAGACGGCGGCGAAAGCGCCTGCCGTGGCGCCTGTCCAGGTGAGCACGCGGCTGGTGTCGATACCGCAGAGCTGGGCCAGTGCGATATTCTGCGAGCAGGCCCGCCACAGCCTGCCCGCCTGGCTGCGCGTCAGCACCAAAGTGAGGCCGCTCAGCAATGTCGCCGCGATGGCGAGAATGAGCAACTGCATGCCGGTGACATGGAGAGTGAAGCCATCGAAATCGACATTGACCACAGAGCTCGCGAAGATCGGCGACAGCCATTGCTCGCGCCCCGACGACTTCACCCGCAAGCCCTCTTGCAGCGCGATGGACACGCCGATGGAGGCGATCATGATCGCCTGGGTCGGCGAGCGCACCAAAGGCGAGAACACATGCTTCTGCAGCATGGCGCTGAAGGCCGCGGTCGACACCACCGCGATCACGAAAACCATGCCGATGGCGAGTCCGACCTGCCAGTTCGAAGCCAGCATGAGCAGCATCATATAGATCGTGCTGAAGGCGCCAAAGGTCGCGATGTCGCCGAAGGAGAGCACGATGCGGTTGGTGATGCCGTGAAGGAGGGCATAGGCGACGGCGAGCAGGCTGTAGAGCGCCCCGACCAGGCTGGCATTGACCATCTGCTGGATCACATAGCCGGTGGAGCGCATTGCGCTCTCGGCAGCGGCGGGCTCCGCCAAAAGGAGGCATGCCCCTGCCCCGGAGAGGAGAATGACAATCCATTTTGACGGGCTAACCATGGTTTGCTAGTAAGAATGACGCTGGGACTTCTCCCTGTCAATTGCAACCATGACCGGCTTCCACTGGCACGACCATCATTTCATCAACCGTCAGCCGGCGCTCGATTTCGCGAATATGGTGGTCTGGCGCGGCCAGCCCGGCCGCGAGGAGGATCGCGGGGGATCAGCCGAAAATCTGGCCGGCTGGGCCGTTTTTGCCGGGCTGAGCCCGCCAATGTCCTCGGTCGACCGTTGCGTAGCGGCCCGCGAGGCGATCGACGGCTATTTCCGCTCGGGCGCCGGCTGGCCGGCTCTCGCCACTCTTTATGCCGAGACCCTGACCGAAAACCGCGATACGTTCCTCACCACCATCCTGCATCAGGCGATGACGCTCGCCTTCTCCCCCGATGCGAAACGTGTGCGGGTGTGCGGCAATTGCGGCTGGCTGTTCATCGACCGCACCCGCAACGCCAATAAGCGCTGGTGCATCACCGGCGTCTGCGGCAGCCGCGCCAAGGCGCGGCGTTACTATGCGCGCAAGAAGGAACGGATCAGCGCATCGACGTGACGCGTTACTCGGCTGCGAGCAGTCCGGCTTCGAAGATGTAGCGGCAGAGCTGGGTGCGCCGTTTCAGATTGAGGCTGCGCAAGGCGGCGCTGATATGCGCCTTCACCGTCGTTTCCGAAATATCGGCGAGATAGGCGATCTCCTTGTTGGCGAGACCCAACGCGGTGAGCTGGGCGATCAGCAATTGCTGGCCGGTCAGCCGCGCCGGCGTCGGGCGGTAACCATAGGTGCGGATCTCACTGAGCCGGCGGCGCAATTTGGGCACCGCATGAAAATCATCGAGTGAAAGAGCGGCGTGATGCGCGTCCGTTACCAAATGATCCATGATCGCCTCCTCGTCCTTCATGTCAGTTGCGTCCTGCTGCCAGGGGAATGATCTTTGCTTCGCCGCGCGGTGTGCCGGAGAGTCCACCGAGCACCAGGCGTTTGTGAATGGCGATGATGTCGTCGGCCGAAAGCTTGCCTTTCGGGCTGTACCAGAAGCACACGCCGGTCAGCATGGAGATGATCGCATTGGTGGCGATGCCGCTGTCGGTCGGCGAGAAGAAACCTTGTGTGATGCCGGCTTCGAGGATGCCGCGCAGCTCGCCTTCATAGGTCTTGCGCAAGCCTACGCAGGCGCGCCGCGCATCGGGCGTCAGGCTGCGCAATTCGAGATTGGCGATGACCACTTCCTTCTGCCGCTGGAAATGGTAGCGGATGTGAAAGTCGACGAAGCCCTCGAGCCTGAGACGCGGATCGGCATCGGGACGGTCGGCGGCGCGCCAGGCGGCGATCAGCGTCTCCATATGCTCGGCCATGATGTCGACCAGCAATTGGTCCTTGGTGGCGATGTAGCGGTAGATCGAGCCCGGCTGCAGGCCCACATGCTCGGCGAGGTCGCGCAGCGTCATGGCCTCGAAGCCATGTTTGGCGATGAGCTCGACGGCGGCCTTGCGGATTGCCTTTTCGGTTTCGGCGCCGACCGATCCACGGGTCCGAGCCATCAGTCCTCCCTTTGTCTTTGCGGGTTTTCCCCGTCCTTGAGCGGATCTTAGCACACTCGATTAAACAAACAAGCGTTTGTTTCTAAACATGAGCGGCTCGACAGCGCCCGTCGCACCCGACATGATCCGGGCATAAGGAGTTCTCGATGTTTGGTCTGATCGGAAAAATGCGGGCAAAGCCCGGTAAACGCGATGATTTGCTCGCCATTCTGTTGCGTGGCACCGATAAGATGCCTGGCTGCCTGAATTACATTATCGCCAAGGACCCGGCCGATGCCGACGCGATCTGGATCACCGAAGTCTGGGACAGCGAGGCGAGCCACAAGGGCTCTTTGAGCCTGCCGCAGGTGCGGGCGGCGATCACCGAAGCCATGCCGATGATCGCCGGCTTCGACAGCGCCACCCGGACCGAGCCCGTCGGCGGTTTCGGCCTGCCACGCGAAGGCGCGCACTAACCAGCCTTCCCCAACCCAGCGTCAGCCTTGACAAGAGTAGTCACTCCCATTATTTAACCAAATGATTAATTAACTGACTGGTTCAGTAAATGACCGACCGCCTCAGCACCGCCTTCGCTGCTCTCGCCGATCCGACCCGGCGCGCCATTCTGGCCCGGCTGGCTTTGGGCGAGGCTTCGGTCACCGAGCTCGCCGAGCCGTTCGAGATGAGCCTGCCGGCAATCTCCAAGCACCTCAAAGTGCTGGAGAAGGCCGGCATGATCGCCCAGAGCCGCGAGAAACAATGGCGGCCGCGCCGCCTCGAGCCCGGCCCGCTGAAGGAAGCGGCGGATTGGCTCGAGCATTACCGCCGCTTCTGGGAGGCGAGCTTCGACCGTCTCGAAACCTATCTGCAGGACCTGCAATCCAAGGGAGGCACGTCATGAATCTCGTGAACAACAAGGACGTGCGGGAAGACCGGCTCGAACTGGTGATCACCCGCGTGCTCGATGCGCCGCCGATGCTTGTCTACAAAGTATGGACCGAGCCTGAGCACATGGTGCGCTGGATGGGCCCCAAGGGCTTCACCGCCCCGTCGGCGAAGCTCGATGTGCGCGAGGGCGGCCAGTACCGCGCCTTGATCCGCTCTCCCGAAGGCAAGGACTACTGGTTCCACGGCGTCTATCGCGAGGTTGTCGAGAACAAACGCCTCGTCTTCACTTTCGCTTGGGAAGAGGACGGCGAGCGCGGCCTGGAAAATCTGATCACCATCACCTTCACCGAAGAGAACGGCAAAACCCGCATGACCTTCAAGCAGGCGCCCTTCCAGTCTGTCGAGGAACGCGATGGTCACGAGGGCGGCTGGAGCGAAGCCTTCGACAAGCTCACCGCCTATGTGGTCACCGCCGAGGCGGCCTGAACCCTTTCTGTAAATCGAAAAGGAGAGCCCCATGATCGAGCATGAAGTCGTCGGCCGCGATCAGTGGACCACCGCCCGCAAAGCCTTTCTCCAAAAGGAGAAGGAATTCACCCATTTGCGCGACAAGCTCAGCGCCGCGCGGCGCGAGCTGCCTTGGGTGAGGATCGACAAGACCTATGTCTTCGACACGCCGCAGGGAAGATGCACGCTGGCCGATCTCTTCGAGGGCAAGAGCCAGCTCATCATCAAGCATTTCATGCTGGCTCCCGGACAGAAGGAAGGCTGCGTCGGCTGCTCCTTCGAGGTCGACCATGTCGCGGGCGCGCTCCTGCATTTCCGCCACCATGATGTCGCCTTCGCCTCGGTGGCCCGCGCGCCGATTGCCGAAATCGAAGCCTATCGGCGGCGCATGGGCTGGAATTTCCCTTTCGTGTCCTCGCATGCCAATGACTTCAATTACGACTTCAACGTATCCTTCACCCAGGATGAGGTCGCCTCGGGCAAGGCCTATTACAATTACGAGACGACCGATGTCGGCATCGAGGATCTTTCCGGCCTGAGCGTTTTCTACAAGACGCTAGAAGGCGAGATCTTCCACACCTACTCGACCTTCGGGCGCGGCGGCGAGGAGATCCTCGGCGCCTATATGTTTCTGGATATGACTCCCAAAGGCCGCAATGAGACCGGCCCCAATTACAACCTCACCGATTGGGTGAGGCGGCATGACCGCTATGAACCGGAAGGTCTGACTGGTGAGAAGAATTCCGCCGCCAAGGCGGGAGGCTGCTGCGGCTCGACGGGCGCCTGAGCGATGGCGCGCGCCTCAGGCCAGGAGCGCGAGCACGCCGCGCAGATTGTCGGATTTCTGTTCGACAAGCATCGCGTCGACCGCGGCATGTGTCTTCGTCCAGATCGGCAGCGCGTCGCGCAGCAGCTTGCGTCCGGCGTCGGTCAGGGTCAGCCGCCGGTTGCGACGGTCCTCCGTGTCGACCGCCATCGTCAGGAGACCGCGCCGCTCCAGCGGCTTGAGGACGGCGGTGAGCGTGGTGCGATCCATCGCCAGAAAGGCCGCCACCCGGCTGATCGTCGGCGCGTCCGGACGGTTGAGCGACATCAGCAGCGAGAATTGTCCCTGATTGATGCCGAGCGGGCGCAAGGCGTCGTCGAAACGCCGCGCCAGCGCTCGCGCCGCCCTTTGCACATGGAGACACAGGCAATGATCACGGACGTGAAGAGTTTCTTCGAGAGACGGGCCCAGCCGAGTTGACATGCGCTAATTATGTTGATATCAACCTATTTGTCAAGGTAATTGAACCGCGCGATCAGGGACGCATCGTCGCATCGATTATGTCGGACGTAATGGCCCGGCGGGCTTCCGCCCACTAACCGGGAACCAGGGAGGTTTGTATGCTTGAGACTCCGAAAGCACTGCCGAAGACCGTATCGCGTTCCGAATGGCTTGCCGCCCGCAAGGCGCTGCTCGACCAGGAAAAGCAGCTGACCCGTGAGCGTGATGCGCTCAACGAGGCGCGCCGCCGGTTGCCGATGGTCAAACTCGACAAGGACTATGTCTTCGACGGTCCGGACGCCAAGGCCTCCCTCCTCGATTTGTTCGACGGCCGCCGCCAGCTCATCGTCTACCACTTCATGTACGATCCCGACTGGGAAAAGGCCTGCTCCGGCTGCACCGGTTTCGTCGACGACCTCCCGGTTCTGAAGGGACTGCATGAGCGTGACACCTCGCTCGCCGTCATCGCGCGCGCCCCGCAGGCGAAGCTCAAGGCCTATGCGCAAGCGAAAGGCTGGGACATCCCGCTCTATTCGTCCTTCGGCGGTGATTTCAATTACGATTTCCAGGCGACGACCGACGAGAAGGTGGCGCCCTCCGAATACAACTACCGTCCGCGCGCCGAGCACATCGCCAACAACGAGCCGTGGTTCGCCGATGGCGAGCATCACGGCATCAGCGTCTTCCTGCGCGAAGGCGATGAGATCTTCCACACCTACTCGACCTATGCGCGTGGCGTGGAACCTGTCGTCCCGGTGCTGCATTATCTCGATTTGACACCGCTCGGACGCCAAGGCGCCTGAAAATTCAAAGACTTCCGCAGGCCGAAAAAAAATCTTTTGATTTTCTTTGCCCGCCTGTCGATTTCGTCGAACCTCGCACGTCGTGGAGGTAGAGCCGGCAAGGCTCCCTCACCGGAACAGGAGATCTAGACCCATGCGTTTCATGATCATCGTCAAGGCCAGCAAGGATTCGGAAGCGGGCGTCATGCCCGAGGAGTCCCTCCTCAGCGCCATGGCGGATTATCACGCCGAGCTCGCCAAAGCGGGCATCCTGCTCGATGCCAATGGGCTGCATCCGACGGCGCAAGGCTTCCGCATCAAATATGAAGGCGGCAAGCGTCGCGTCGTCGATGGTCCCTTCTCGGAAACTAAGGAGCTCATCGCCGGCTACACCATCATCCAGGTGAAGTCGCGCGAAGAAGCGCTCGAATGGGCCCGCCGTTTCCCCAATCCGCACAATGAGGACGGTGAAATCGAAATCCGCCAACTATTCGAGCTTGAGGATTTTACCCCAGGCGAGGCCATCGAACGTTTCCGCGCGATGGAAGTGGGCGGCGCCCGAAATTAACAATCACGTAGCAAGAGGAGTATGAAGATGCAGGTCCAACCCTATTTGTCTTTCGAAGGCCGCGCCGACGAAGCGCTCGATTTCTACGCCAGGGCGATCGGCGCCAAGGTCGGCGTGAAGATGCGCTTCCAGGAGGCGCCGCCGATGGAGCCCATGGAAATGGATAAAGGCTGCGCCGACATGGGCGCCATGCCGCCCGGCGACAAGATCATGCATTCGGAGTTCAAGGTCGGCGATACGCTGATCATGGCGACCGACGGCATGTGCTCCGGCAAGACCAGCTTCACCGGCATCTCGCTGGCCCTTCAGGCCAAGGATGACGCAGAAGCAAAACGGCTGTTCGACGCTTTGAGCGCCGGCGGCCAAGTGCAGCAGCCGCTGATCAAGACCTTCTTCGCCACCAGCTTCGGCATGGTCGCCGACAAGTTCGGCGTGGGCTGGATGATCGTCGCCGCGGCCACCCCCTGATTATTGAGAAGGAATAGCAGAATGAAAGTCATGGTGATCGTCAAGGCCAACAAGGACACGGAAGCCGGCATCATGCCGACGACCGAGGAACTTGCCGCTATGGGCAATTACAACGAGGAGCTGGTCAAGGCGGGCATCATGCTGGCTGGTGACGGTCTGCATCCGAGTTCCAAGGGCAAGCGGGTGAAATTCACCAAAGCCGAGCCCAAGGTCACGGATGGCCCCTTCGCCGAGACCAAGGAGCTCATTGCCGGCTTCTGGATGTGGCGCGTGAAGTCGATGGCGGAAGCCGTCGAATGGGTCAAGCGCTGCCCGATGAGCGATGGTGTTGAGCTTGAAATCCGCCAGGTCTTCGAGGCCGACGATTTCGGCGAGGCCTTCACGCCCGAGCTTCGGGCGCAGGAGGAAAGGCTCATGTCCGAAGCCCACAAGCTCGCCAAGTCGTGACGCAAGATCCGCCCGTGGCTCCGGCCGCGGGCGGCAACCCCAAGGCGTTGGTAATGAAGCGAAACTTGCGATATCGGAGCGAAGATGGTCTGATCGGGCATCATGTCAATGTCCGACACTCATCGCGCGATCGACGCCGTCTGGAGGATCGAGCAGGCGAAGCTCATCGCCAGCCTGACGCGCTTCACCCGCGATATCGGCCAAGCCGAGGAGCTGGCCCAGGAAGCGTTGCTGACGGCGCTCGAGCAATGGCCGAAATCTGGCATTCCGGAAAAACCCGGCGCCTGGCTGATGACGGCCGCCAAGAACCGCGCCATCGACAAGATCCGCAAGGCGAAGCTGGCCGACAGCAAACATGCCGAGATCGGCCGCAGCCGCGATGCCGAGCAGGAGGAAGCGCTCGAAGCACTGGACGCGGCCCTCGACGACACGATCGGCGACGATCTCCTGCGCCTCATTTTCATTTCCTGTCATCCGGTGCTGAGCACCGAAGCCCGCACCGCCTTGACCTTGCGTCTCATCGGCGGCCTCACCACCGAGGAGATCGCGCGCGCCTTCCTGCAGACGGAAACGACCATCGCGCAGCGCATTGTGCGCGCCAAGCGCACCCTTGCCGAGAAGCAGGTGGCTTACGAATTGCCGCGCGGCGCCGAGCTGCTGGCACGCCGCGATTCAGTTCTCATGGTGCTCTATCTCATCTTCAACGAAGGTTACGCGGCGACGCAGGGCGACGACTGGATGCGCCCGCAGCTTTGCGAGGAAGCCTTGCGGCTGGGCCGTATCCTGGCCGGGCTCATGCCGGAAGAATCCGAGGTACATGGCCTGGTGGCGCTGATGGAGATCCAGGCCTCGCGCCTCAATGCGCGCAGCGGACCCGACGGCGAGCCGATCCTGCTGCTCGACCAGGATCGAGCCTTGTGGGACCAGCTTCTCATCCGGCGCGGCCTTGCCGCATTGGCGCGCGCCGAAGCGCTGGACCCCGAGCTTGGCCGCTATGGCCTTCAGGCGGCGATCGTCGCCTGTCACGCCCGCGCCGCCAAGGCATCCGATACCGATTGGGGACGCATTGCGGCCCTCTACGACATCATGGCGGCGCGCGAAGCCTCGCCGGTGGTGGAACTCAACCGTGCCGTCGCGCATTCCATGAGGAGCGGACCGCAAGCCGGGCTCGATCTGGTGGATGCGCTTGTCGGCGAGGAAACGCTCAAGAACTATCATCTGTTGCCGAGCGTCAGGGGCGACTTTCTCATGAAGCTCGGCCGCCACGCCGAGGCCGAGGCGGAGTTCCGCCATGCCGCAGCGTTGACGCAGAATGCCCGCGAGCGTTCCTTGCTGCTCAGACGCGCCGACGCCTGCCGGCATTCATAACCGATCACAATCCGATCTGAAGGAGACTGGACATGACCTATGTCGATGGATTCATTGTTGCCGTTCCGAAGAAGAACATGGCCCAATATCGCAAGATGGCGAAACGCGCCGGCAAGGTGTGGCGCGAGCACGGCGCCGTCAGCTATGTCGAATGCATCGCCGACGATGTGCCGATGGGCAAGGTCACGTCCTTCCCGCGCAGCGTGAAGCAGAAGCCCGACGAAACGGTGATCTTCTCATGGGTCACCTACAAGTCGCGGGCCGAACGCAACCGGATCGTCAAGAAGGTGATGGCGGATCCCCGCCTGCAGATGGACAACAAGAACCTGCCCTTCGACGGCAAACGCCTGATCTATGGCGGGTTCAAAGCTTTTCTCGAAATCTAGACGACGACTCAAGAGAGGGAATCCCATGTTGAAGGGCAAAACCGCCATCATCTATGGCGGCGGAGGAGCTGTGGGCGGCGCCGTGGCGCGTGCTTTCGCAACGGAAGGTGCTTCGGTCTTTCTCGCCGGACGCAATCTCGCCAAGCTCGAAAAGGTGGCAGACGATATTTCCGCCAAGGGCGGCAGGCCTGAGATCACGGTGCTGGACGTCATGGACGAGGAAGCGGTCAAGGCGCATGCCGATGACGTGGCCGCCAAGGCCGGCGCGATCGACATCGCGCTCAACGCAGTGGGCCTGTTTCACGTCCAGGGCAAGAGCTTCACCGATCTCTCCCTCGATGACTTCGCCTTTCCGATTACGGCTTACGCGCAGATGAACTTTATCACCGCCAAGGCGGTCGCCTGGCACATGGCGCAGCGGAAATCAGGCGTGATCCTCACTTTGTCGACGCCAGGCAGCCGTCTCGCCGGCACCGGCTATCTGGGTTTCGGCACCGCCTGCGCCGCCGTCGAAGGCTTTTCGCGCCTTCTCGCCTGCGAATTGGCGCCGTCCGGCATCCGCGTCGTCTGCCTGCGCCCGCATGCCTTGCCGGAAGCGCTGGCGCTCCAGTCGCATGCCCGCGCGGTATTCCAACCTTCGGCCGATCAGGCCGGCATCACGGTCGATCAGATGCTGGCCGGGCCGGCGCAGACATTGCTGAAACGTTATCCGACGCTTGCCGAGGTGGCCCAGACCGCCGCCTTCATGGCCTCCGACCGCGCCGGCGCGATGACCGGCACCGTCGCCAATCTCACCTGCGGAGCGCTAGTGGATTAAAATCGCAACACGAGCCTCCTGACAAGTGCCGGGCGAGCCGCTATCTAGACTGCCCGCTCACGAACGAGCCTATTGGAAATACCGATGACCACGACGACCGAAGCACCGGCCAAGGCCGGCAACCGCGAATGGATCGGCCTTGCCGTGCTGGCCTTGCCATGCGTCATCTATTCGATGGATCTCACCGTCCTCAACCTGGCGGTGCCGCAGCTGAGTGAGCAGCTCAAGCCCTCGGCATCGCAGCTTCTGTGGATCATCGACATCTACGGCTTCTTCGTCGCCGGCTCACTCATCATCATGGGCAATCTCGGCGATCGCATCGGCCGACGCAAATTGCTGATGATCGGCGCTGTCGCTTTCGGCCTGGCCTCGATCTTCGCCGCCTTTGCCTCCGATGCCGTGACGCTCATCATCGCCCGCGCCATCCTCGGCATCGCCGGCGCGACGCTGGCGCCCTCGACGCTTTCGCTCATCCGCAACATGTTCCATGACCCGCGCGAGCGCACCACCGCCATCGGCATCTGGGTCGCCGCCTTCTCCGTCGGTGGCGCCATCGGGCCGCTTTTCGGCGGTGTGCTGCTCGAGCATTTCTGGTGGGGATCGGTCTTCCTGGTGAATGTGCCGATCATGATCCTGCTGCTCGCCGTGGCCCCGGTCCTGCTGCCGGAATTCCGCGACGAGACCGCCACGCCACTCGACATTGCGAGCGCCGCCATGTCGCTCATCGCGGTCCTGGCGGTCATCTACGGCCTCAAGCAATTCGCCGAGCATGGTATGGGCTGGCAGCCTGCCCTGTCGGTCATCGTCGGCGTTGCCGTCGCCCTCCTCTTCGCCAGGCGCCAGCGGCAGCTCAGCCACCCGTTGATCGATTTCACGCTTTTCCGCAAGCCGGCCTTCAGCGCCTCGCTCACCGTCTATATGCTGGGCGTGCTGGTCGCCTTCGGCTTCTTCCTGTTCATCTCGCAATATCTCCAGCTCGTCCTCGCCATGCGGCCGCTCGAGGCGAGCCTGTGGATGCTGCCCTCCGGCCTCTCCTTCATATTGGGCTCGATGCTGGCGCCGAAGATCGTGCGCAGCTTCCACCCCGCTTATGTCATGGCGGGCGGCCTCGCCATTGCCGGCCTCGCCTGCCTGCTGCTCACCCAGATCGACAGCACTTACGGGCTTGCCATCCTGATCGCGGGCTTCATCCTGATGTCGCTGGGCCTCGCCCCCGCTTTCACCCTCACCACCGATCTGGTGGTGAATGCGGCACCGCCCGAACGCGCCGGCGCGGCGGCGGCGATTTCCGAGACCAGCGCCGAATTCGGCGGCGCGCTCGGCATCGCGGTCCTGGGCAGCATCATGACGGCGATCTATCGCGGCGCCATGAGCAAAGTGATTCCAGCCGACCTGCCGCATGAAGCGGCGGAAGCAGCCTTAGGCACACTCGGCGGCGCCGTCGCCGTCGCGGCTGAACTGCCGGGAGAAACGGGCGCCCTCATCCTCGCCGCGGCGCGCACGGCTTTCACCGAAGCTTTGGTGATCACCGCGGTGATCTGCGCCGTTATTGCGCTCACCGCCGCTTTGCTCGCCGCCTTCATGCTGCGCCGGGTAGAGCCCGCCGCGCATCATAACTAGCTTCGCTGCATGGCTTTCTGGCGGGCGACCACTTCTTCATAGGCCGCCTGCAGCCGCTGGAACACAGGGACATAGCCGCGCGGCGCCTTCAACGGGATGCCCAGATGACGCTCGCGCAATTCCTTCATGAAGTCGGCCCACAGCGGCGGGCCGCCTTCATCGAGAAGCTGCGCCCGGATCGCGAGCTCCTCGCTCGCCGGCATATGCTTGCGGCCCCAGACCGCCATCTGCGCCAGCACCGGCAGAAGCTGGATGCCTTTTTCGGTGAGGCTGTAGACCGCCTTCTGCTTATGGCTCGGATCATCCGCCTTGCTGAGCACGCCCTCCTCGACCAGACGCTTCAGCCGGTCGGCCAGGATGTTCGACGCGATGCCCTCGATCGACTGGGTGAGCAGCTCGCGG
Organism: Taklimakanibacter albus; assembly: GCF_016595235.1. Taxonomy (GTDB): domain Bacteria; phylum Pseudomonadota; class Alphaproteobacteria; order Rhizobiales; family Aestuariivirgaceae; genus Taklimakanibacter; species Taklimakanibacter albus. Next base: position 1,444,378 of record NZ_JAENHL010000007.1, read on the forward strand.
AAGTGCCGCTTATTGCCGAAGATGATGTCGCGGATGATCAGCAGGCTCCATCTGTCGCCCAGCACTTCGAGAGTGAGATTGATGGGACAGTCAGACCGGTGATCAGCGCTCATGAAATGAAAATCTCCAAAAAACCGGTTGCATTATCTCACCAGTTTAGATATCTTGCAACCAGTTGCTTTTCACAACTGGTTAACAGGGGATTTTCAGCATGAACCGCACCGTCGAACCCGCGACTTTCACCCTCGAGCGTAGCTTTTACCAAGCGCCGGCCCAGGTTTTCCAGGCCTTCACCGATATCGACATCAAGCGCCGCTGGTTCGCCGAGGGCGAAGGCTGGACCACCGACAGCTACACGCTCGATGTCCGCGAAGGCGGCCGAGAGGAAGGCACCTTCCGCTTCGAAGGTGGCGCGCCCATACGCAACGAGACGATCTATCTCGACGTCGTGCCGGACAAGCGCCTCGTCCTGTCCTATTGCATGATCATCGACGGCAAGCGGATTTCGGCCTCTCTTGCCACAGTCGAATTCCTGCCTGACGGCCAGGGCACAAAGCTCATCTATACCGAGCAGGCGTCCTTTCTCGATGGCGCCGACACCTGCAAAAGCCGCGAGGAGGGTTGCAGCTATTTGCTCGACACGCTCGGCCGCGTTCTCACGCAGCAGTGATCTGCTTAAATTTCAAAGGAGGAAGACATGAAGCTCTATTCGGCCCCCGGCCCCAATTCCTATCGCGTCCGCATTTTTATGGCCGAGAAAGGCATCGAGCTGCCGATCGTTCCGATCGATTTCGGCACGCGCGAGCACAAATCGCCGGAATTTCTGAAGCTCAATTCACTGGGCCAGGTACCGGTGCTCGAGCTCGATGACGGCGACGTCGTCACCGAAAGCGTCGCCATCTGCCGGTTTCTGGAAGCCCTCCATCCCACGCCATCGCTGTTCGGCGCCGACGCCAAGAGCCAGGGCAAGGTCGAGATGTGGAACCGCCGCATGGAGCAGGAAGTATTCGCCACCATGGGCAATGTCGTCCTCCACACCGATGAATTCTTCAAGGAGCGCCAAACCCAGGTCCCGGCCTTCGCCGAGGCGCAGCGCCAGGCGATCCCGGTGAAATGGGCCTGGCTCGACCGCGAAATGAGCGACGGCCGGCCCTATCTCGCCGGCGATGAATTCTCGATGGCCGATATCAGCGGCATGGTCACGCTGTGGATAGCCGAGGTCTTCGACTTCGAGGTTCCGGCAACGCTGTCGCATGTGCAGCGCTGGAGCAAGAGCCTGCATGAGCGTCCAAGCTGGAACGCCTGAGACTTAGCTCCGCGGCGCCGCGGCGAGATGACGGATGATGGCTGAGAAGTCCTTCTCCCCGCCGCCGGCCGTGTTGAATTCACGATAAAGCTGCTCGGCATGGGCGCCGAGCGGCGTCGCCGCCCCCGAGGCCTCCGCCGCCTGCTGGGCGAGCGCCAGGTCCTTCAGCATGAGGGCGGCGGCAAAACCGGGCTTGTAGCCATTGTCGGCAGGCGATGCGGGCCCGACACCCGGCACCGGGCAATAAGTGGTGAGCGACCAGCACTGGCCGGACGCGGCCGAGGCGACGTCGTAAAGCGCCTGCGCCTCGAGACCGAGTTTCTCCGCCAGCACGAAGGCCTCGGACACCGCGATCATCGATATGCCGAGGATCATGTTGTTGCAGATCTTCGCCGCCTGGCCGGCGCCCGGACCGCCGCAATGGACGATACGTTTGCCCATCGCCGCCAGAACGGGATTGCCACGCTCGAAGGCCTCGGCATCGCCGCCTGCCATGAAAGTAAGGGTCGCCGCGGCAGCACCCGCGGTGCCGCCCGACACGGGTGCGTCGAGGCTCTGCATGCCGGCGCCTTTCGCCATCGCATGCGCCTCGCGCGCACTCGCCACATCGATGGTCGAGCAGTCGATGAACAGCGCCCCGCGTGGCGCCGGCAGCAGGATGGCGCGATAGAGATCGAGCACATGCTGCCCGGCCGGCACCATGGTGATCACGACCTCGGCATCCTTGACCGCGGAAACCGCGCTGCGCGCCGCCACCACGCCCTGCTCGGCGACCTTGTCGAGATTGGCCGCCACGATGTCGAAGCCTTTCACCGCGAATCCCTTGGCGGCGAGATTCGCCGCCATGGGTCCACCCATATTGCCGAGACCGATGAATGCTATCCTCATGGCGAAGCAACTCCCCTAAGCGAGCCCCAATTCGTTGTCGCCGATCGGCGCGAACAGGGCTTCGATATCATGCATCGATATATCGGCAAGCCGCGGCGGACGCCAGTCGGGCTTGCCGTCCTTGTCGACGATCAGCGCCCGCACCCCTTCGCGGAAATCATGCAGATCGACGGCGCGATAGGCATAGCGATATTCATGATCGAGCGCTTGTTCGATGGTCGTGAAATTGCGGGCCTGCCGCACCGAGACATGTGCCGCCGCGAGTGCCGTCGGCGAATGTACGGCGACCTTCTTGAGCGCTTCCTGCTCCCAGGGCTCTGCCATTTCCTCGAGACGGCGGACCGCCTCCTGGACCGTGGCTGCGCCAAAGGCGCGGTCGATCCGCGCCTGCCGCGCGGCGAGATCGCTCAAGCCCGAATAGATGGCGGCCGCGGCGAGGGCCTCATCGGCGGCGCGTCCCTCGCAAAGCTGCGCGGTGAGGCCCACCCGGTCGGCGCCGGAGATCAAAGTATCGGCGAAACCGGCATAGATCGCGTCCGCCGCGGTCATCCGATAGGCAGTCGCCGCCATATATTCACCGGCATGGCCGGGCGCCCGCGCCAGCAACAGCGAGCCGCCGACATCCGGCGTGAAGCCGATCGCCGTTTCCGGCATGCCGACCACCGAGCGCTCGGTGACGATACGGTGCGATCCGTGGCCGGACAGTCCCACACCGCCGCCGAGACAGAAGCCATCCATGATCGCCACATAGGGCTTGGGATAACGCGCGATCATCGCATTGAGCTGATATTCCTCACGCCAGAATTGGCGTGCCGCGTCGGGGGCGGTCGGGATCATTTCATAGACGGCGCGGATGTCCCCGCCGGCGCAGAAAGCCCGCTCGCCCTCGCCGTCGATGACGACATGCTTGACCCGGTCGTCGTCCCGCCATTCGGTGAGCGCCGCCGTAATGGCGCGCACCATCGGATGATTGAGGGCGTTGAGCGCTCGGGGCCGGTTCAGGGTGATGCGTCCGGCGGCGCCGTCGACGCGGGCAATGATATCGGCTGTCATCGCGGGCTAATCACCACCCAGCATGTCGCGCGCAACGATAAGCCGCATGATCTCATTGGTGCCCTCGAGGATTTGATGGACGCGCAGGTCGCGCACGATCTTTTCGATGCCGAAATCGGCAAGATAGCCATAGCCACCGTGGATCTGCAGCGCCTCATTGGCGACCCGGAAGCCCGTGTCGGTAACCAAACGTTTGGCCATGGCGCAGAATTTCCGCGCATCGGGAGCATTGGTGCTGAGTTTCCAGGCGGCATGATAGAGAAAGACGCGCGCCGCCTGTAATTCCGTCTCCATATCGGCGATTTTGAACTGCAGGGCCTGGAATTGCGCCAGATTGCGGCCGAAGGCCTTGCGCTCCTTCATATAGGCGAGCGCCTTGTCGAGGGCGGACTGCGCTGCGCCGAGGCTGCAGGCGGCGATATTGAGCCTGCCGCCATTGAGCCCGTTCATGGCGATCGAGAAGCCCTGGCCTTCGGCCCCGATCAGATGGGTCGCCGGGACGCGCGCCTGATCGAGATTGACCATCGCCGTCGCTTGGGCATGCCAGCCCATTTTTCTCTCATTGGCGCCGAAGCTTAGACCCTCGGTGCCGGTCTCGACGAGGATGCAGGAGATGCCCTTGGGCCCCTCTTCGCCGGTGCGGCACATGACCAGATAGAGATCGGAATAGCCGCCACCCGAAATGAAGGCCTTTGAGCCGGTGAGGCGGTAATGGCTGTTGCCGTCCTTGACCGCTTTCGTCTTGAGCGCCGCCGCATCGGAGCCCGAGCTGGGCTCGGTCAGGCAATAGCTCGCCACCTGCTCCATGGCGCAAAGCTTGGGCAACCAGACCTGACGTTGCTCGGTCGACCCATAGCTGTCGATCATCCAGGCGCACATATTGTGGATGGAGAGAAAGCTCGCCACCACCGGATCGGCATAGGAAAGTTCTTCGAAAATGAGGACCGACTCGACCCGCGACAGGCCGGAGCCGCCGCTTTCCTCGCGGACCGTGATCGCCGCAAGGCCCAGCTCCGCCGCCTCCTTGAGGATCTGGCGTGGAATGGCCTTTTCGTTTTCCCATTGCGCGGCGTAAGGAGCGATCTTCTCGGCCGCGAACCCCCGCACCATGTCCCTGATCTGGGCCTGATCGTCTGTCAGCGCGAAATCCATAGGTCGACCTTAGAGCATCGGAATGAAAAGTGCGAAGCGCTTTTCGATCATCCGATGTGCCTGACGCTCATGTCAGCCTCAGGCCGGCGCAGCAAAGCGTACAAGCTCCTGGCCCTCGCGAATTTGATCGCCCGGCTTGCAGCCGATGGTTTCGATCCTGCCGGCATGTCCTGCCTTCAGCACATGCTCCATTTTCATCGCTTCCAGGACGATGAGGGGCGCCCCTTTCTCGACCTGTGTGCCCGCCGCCACATGGACGGCGATGATTCGGCCGGGCATGGGGGCGGTGATCTTGAGGGCCGTCGCCTCGCCACTTTCTTCTTCGATGGCGATCGGCGCCTGTTTCAGCCGATAGCTCACGCCATCGAGGAAAAGCGTGATGTCATCGTCCTTACGGGCGAAGCCGGCGGCTAGACGGCGCCCACCGAGATCGGCAATGAGACGGCCTTCGGACGACAGCGTGGCTTTCACCGCGACAGTCGCCTTTTTGAAATGGAAGACGAAGCCGTCTTTGGCATAGTCGAAGACGACCTTGTGGATCGCTTGGCCGCCGCTCACATCGATGAGATTCAGATGGTCCTGGCTGCCGCCATAATGCCGCCAGCCGTCCCTTTGCGACCAGGGGTCGTCAGCGGAATCGGTTCGTTCGCTCAGCAAAAGGCCGGTGGCGGCGAGCATCAGCACCTCATCGCCCGCCGGCGGCACGCTGGGCAGAAGCTCTTTCTCATGCCGGCCGATGAAGCCGGTATCGAGTTCGGCCTTGGCAAAGGATTTATTCGCAGCGAGCCGCATGAGGAAAGCGGTGTTGGTGACGAGGCCGGCAATCTCGGTCTCTCCCAACGCCCGGCGTAATTGCGCCAACGCCGCGTCGCGGTCGTGGTCCCAGACGATGAGCTTGGCGATCATCGGGTCGTAGTAAGTACTGATCGCCTTGCCTTCGGTGATGCCGGTATCGACACGCACATGCGCATTTTCGGTGGGGAAGCGCAGATGGCTGATGCGTCCGGTCTGCGGCAGGAATTCACGGTCGGGATCCTCGGCATAGAGCCGCACTTCGAGCGCATGTCCGGTGAGGACGAGTTGATCCTGCGCGAGCGGCAGTTTTTCCCCGGAGGCCACCCGCAGCTGCCATTCGACGAGATCGAGGCCGGTGATGAACTCAGTCACCGGATGCTCGACCTGGAGGCGCGTATTCATCTCCATGAAATAGAAGGAACCGTCCACGTCGAGCAGGAACTCGACCGTGCCGGCGCCGGCATAACCAATCGATTTCGCCGCCGTGACCGCAGCCTCGCCCATGCGCTGGCGCAGCGCCGCCGTCATGCCGGGAGCCGGGGCCTCCTCGATCACCTTCTGATGCCTACGCTGGATCGAGCAATCGCGCTCAAACAGATAGACGCAATTGCCATGGCTGTCGGCGAAGACCTGGATCTCCACATGGCGCGGCCGCGCCAAGTACTTCTCGACGAGAACGCGATCGTCGCTGAAGGAATTCAGCGCCTCACGTTTGGCTGAAGCGAGCTGGTCACGAAACTCGCCCTTGCTCTCAGCCACCTTCATGCCTTTGCCGCCACCGCCGGCCGAGGCTTTGATCAGCACGGGGTAGCCGATCTTGTCGGCGGCCGCCTCGAGCGTCGCCGGATCCTGATCTTCACCGTGATAGCCGGGCACCAGAGGCACGCCCGCTTTGGCCATCAGCGCTTTGGCCTCGCTCTTGCCGCCCATCGCGCGGATGGCCGAGGCCGGCGGCCCGACAAAGGCGATCTTCGCCTCGGCGCAAGCCTCGGCGAATTTTGCGTTCTCGGAGAGGAAACCATAGCCCGGATGAATGGCTTGCGCGCCGGTCTGTTTCGCCGCCTGGATGACGGCATCGATCTTGAGATAGCTGTCGCGCGCCAAAGGCCCGCCGATCCGCACCGCCTCGTCGGCCAGGGCGACATGCAGCGCATCGGCGTCGGCATCCGAGTAGACCGCGATGGTGCGCAAGCCCAGGCGCTTCGCCGTTTTGATGACCCGGCAGGCGATCTCGCCGCGATTGGCTATGAGAACTGACTTCAGCATGGGCTACATCCTGAAAATGCCGAAGCGGGTTTCGGGGATCGGTGCATTGAGCGCGGCCGACAGGCTGAGCGCAATCACCCGGCGCGTCTCGGCGGGATCGATGACGCCATCGTCCCACAGGCGCGCCGAGGCGAAATAGGGGTGGCCCTGATGTTCATATTGCTCGCGGATCGGCGCCTTGAAAGCTTCCTCGTCCTCGGCGCTCCAGCTTTCGCCTTTCGCCGCAAAGCCGTCGCGCTTGACGGTGGCCAGCACATTGGCAGCCTGGTCGCCGCCCATCACCGAGATGCGCGCATTAGGCCACATCCATAAGAAGCGTGGTGAATAGGCCCGGCCGCACATGCCGTAATTGCCAGCGCCGAAGCTGCCGCCGATGATCACCGTGACCTTCGGCACCTGCGCGGTCGCCACCGCGGTCACGAGCTTGGCGCCATGTTTGGCGATGCCTTCATTTTCATATTTGCGCCCGACCATGAAGCCGGTGATGTTCTGCAGGAACAGAAGCGGGATGCGCTGCTGGCAGCAGATCTCGATGAAATGCGCACCCTTGACCGCCGATTCCGAGAACAGGATGCCGTCATTGGCGAGTATGCCGACGGGCATGCCGGCGATATGCGCAAAGCCGCAGACCAGAGTCTTACCATAAAGCGCCTTGAACTCATCGAACGCACTGTCATCGACGAGGCGCGCGATCACCTCGCGCACATCGAAGGGCTCGCGCGAGGTCGGCGGCATGACGCCATAGAGCTCGGCAGGATCATACTGCGGCGGTTTCGCCTCGCGCAGCACGAGATCGCCGGGCTTGCGGATCTGCAGATTGGCGACGGCGCGCCGGGCGAGCAGAAGCGCGTGCTCGTCATTCTGCGCCAGATGATCGGCGACGCCCGAAAGTCGTGTATGGACATCGGCGCCGCCCAGATCCTCAGCACTCACCACTTCGCCGGTCGCCGCCTTCACCAAAGGAGGGCCGCCTAAAAAGATCGTGCCCTGCTCGCGCACGATGATGCTCTGATCCGCCATCGCCGGCACATAGGCACCGCCCGCCGTGCAGGAGCCCATCACCACCGCGATCTGATGGATGCCCTTGGCCGACATATTGGCCTGGTTGAAGAAGATGCGGCCGAAATGGTCGCGATCGGGAAACACCTCGTCCTGATTGGGCAGATTGGCGCCGCCGGAATCGACCAGATAGACGCAAGTGAGCCGGTTCTGCTCGGCGATCTCCTGGGCGCGAAGATGCTTCTTGACGGTGAGCGGGTAGTAAGTGCCCCCCTTCACCGTCGCGTCATTGCACACGATCATGCATTCGCGGCCCGAGACCCGCCCGATGCCGGCGATGAGACCGGCCGAGGGCACTTCGCCGTGATACATCTTATGCGCCGCAAGATGACCTACCTCGAGGAAGGGCGAGCCGCGGTCGAGCAGCCTGAGCACACGTTCCCGGGGGAGCAGCTTGCCACGCGCTTCGTGCTTGTCGCGCGACGCCTTGGGCCCGCCTTGCATGATATGGCCGGACACCTTGCGCAGGTCCTCGACGAGACTCTGCATATGCTCGGTATTGCGCTGGAACTTGTCGGAGCCGGGATCGATATCGCTTTTGAGATGGGTCATGGAGAGTGCTTCCGAAACGCACAGACTTCTTTCCCCTCCCCCTTGTGGGGAGGGGCTGGGGTGGGGGTCGGGTGGTCTACCCGGAAAGATCTTCCGACCCCCACCCTTAATCCCTCCCCACAAGGGTGAGGGAAATCCGCCGGCGCCAATGGATTCATCCGAGTCCTCATCCCCTAGACCGACTTCTCGAACAATTCCCGCCCGATCAGCATGCGGCGGATTTCGCTGGTGCCGGCGCCGATCTCATAGAGCTTGGCGTCGCGCAGCAGCCGCCCGGTCGGGAAGTCGTTGATATAGCCATTGCCGCCCAGAAGCTGGATCGAATCGAGCGCCACTTGTGTTGCTTTCTCGGCGGCGAAGAGGATGGCGCCCGCCGCATCCTCGCGGGTGACACGGCCCTGATCGCAGGCCTTGCACACCGTATAGACGTAAGAGCGCGCCGCATTCATCAGCACATACATGTCGGCGAGCTTGCCCTGCACCAATTGGAACGTGCCGATCGGCTGGCCGAACTGCTTGCGGTCATGCACATAAGGCAGCACGACATCGAGCGCGGTGCGCATGATGCCGACGGCGCCGGCGGCAAGCACGGCGCGCTCATAATCGAGCCCCGACATCAGGACGCGCACGCCCTTGTTGACCTCGCCGACGACATTCTCCTCCGGCACTTCGCAGTCCTCGAAGATGAGCTCACCGGTATCGGAGCCGCGCATGCCGAGCTTGTCGAGCTTCTGCGCGGTGCGGAAGCCTTTGAAGCCTTTTTCGATCAGGAAGCTGGTGATGCCCTTGGCCCCGGCGGCAGGATCGGTCTTGGCATAGACGAACAACGTGTCGGCGATGGGACCGTTGGTGATCCACATCTTGTTGCCGTTGAGAATGTATTTCGAGCCCTTTTTCTCGGCCTTGGTGCGCATCGAGACGACGTCCGAGCCCGAGCCCGGCTCCGACATGGCAAGCGCCCCCACATGCTCGCCCGAAATGAGCTTCGGCAAATACCGCCGTTTCTGGTCATCGGTGCCGTTGCGGCGGATCTGGTTGATGCACAGATTGGAATGGGCGCCATAGGAGAGCGCCACCGAGGCCGAGGCCCGGCTCACTTCCTCGACCGCCACCGCATGATCGAGATAACCGAGCCCCAAGCCACCGAATTCCTCCTCGACCGTGATGCCATGGAGGCCGAGCTCGCCCATCCTCGGCCACAGGTCGCGCGGAAATTCATTGCTCTTGTCGATCTCGGCCGCCCTGGGCGCGATCTCCGCCTGCGCGAAGACCGACACCGTGTCGCGGATCATCTCGGCGGTTTCGCCAAGGTCGAAATCGAGGCCGAAATTGCTCTGTGCCATGCCTCACTCAACTCCCATCATGCCGTCTTCTCTTCCACGAGGCCCAGCTCCCGGCGGGCCTCTTCGCGCATCAGATATTTCTGGATCTTGCCGGTCACCGTCATCGGGAAGGCGTCGACGAATTTCACATAACGCGGGATCTTGTAATGGGCGATCTGGCCCTGGCAGAAACCACGTATCTCTTCTTCCGTGCAGGCGGCACCTGACTTGAGCCTGATCCAGGCGCAGAGCTCCTCGCCATATTTCGGGTCGGGCACGCCGATCACCTGCACGTCCTGCACTTTCGGATGCCTGTAGAGGAATTCCTCGATCTCGCGCGGATAGATGTTCTCGCCGCCGCGGATCACCATGTCCTTGATGCGCCCGACGATGTTGCAATAGCCCTCTTCGTCGAGCCTGGCGAGATCACCGGTATGCATCCAGCGTGCGGCATCGATTGCCTCGCTGGTCTTCTCGGCGTCGTCCCAATAGCCGCGCATCACCGAATAGCCGCGCGTGCACAATTCGCCCGTCTCGCCCGGCGGCACGATACGGCCCTCCGCATCGACGATCTTGACCTCGACATGGGGATGAATGCGCCCGACCGAGCCGACGCGTTTTTCGAGCGGGTCGGCGGGCGAGGTCTGGAAGCTCACCGGGCTCGTCTCCGTCATGCCATAGCAGATGGTGACGTCCTCCATATGCATCTCGCTCACCACCCGCTTCATCACCTCGATCGGACAGGGCGACCCCGCCATGATGCCGGTGCGCAGGGACGAGAGATCAAACTTCTTGAAGTCGGCATGGCCGAGCTCGGCGATGAACATCGTCGGCACGCCATAGAGCCCGGTGCATTTCTCCTCAGCGACGGTTTCCAGCACCGCCAGGGGATCGAAGCCTTCGCCCGGATAGACCATGGCCGAGCCATGGGTGATGCAGGCGAGATTGCCCAGCACCATGCCGAAGCAATGATACAGAGGCACCGGGATGCAGACGCGGTCTTTCTCTGAGAGCTTCATCGTCTCGCCGATGAAGAAGCCGTTATTGAGGATATTGTGATGGGTGAGCGTGGCGCCTTTCGGATAGCCGGTGGTGCCGCTGGTGAACTGGATATTGATCGGTTCGTCGAACTGGAGCTCTTCGCCAAGTTGGGTGAGCCGTTCGTGATGCTCGGGGCCAGCGAGCCCCGGCACATCGTCGAAGCCCAGCATGCCGGATGCAGCGCCGCCGATCCGGATGATCGTCTGAAGATGCGGCAGCCGTCCTTCGGCTGTGAGCTGGTTGAGCATGCCGACATAGTCGCTGGTCTTGAACTGGCTGGCGGTAACGAGCGCCTTGCAGGCGACCTTGTTGAGCGCGTAATCCGCCTCGGCGAGACGATAGGCCGGGTTGATATTGACCAGGATCAGGCCGGCCTTGGCGGTGGCGAGCTGGGTGATCACCCATTCGGCATTGTTGGGCGACCAGATGCCGACCCGGTCGCCGGGAACGAATCCGAGCGCCAGGAGGCCCGCGGCGAAGTCATCGACCTTCCGCTTCAGCTCGGCATAGGTCCAGCGCACTTTCTGATGGCGCACGATGAGGGCATCGCTTTTCGCCCAGCGCCGGGCCGCCGCGTCGAAGAACGCGCCGACGGTCTGGCCGATCAGCGGGATATCGCTGACCCCGTGCACATAGCTTTGTGTCAGCCTGGCCATCGATCCTCTCATAAAGTTACCAAATAGGAATATGAGCCGAGTTTCAACCAGCGCGACCGAAAGTCTAAGCTTGTCTCCGACCTGCCACCTGGCGCAAGCTTGAAATCATGGCGTCCTTCTCTTCGACCGCGCAGAACCGGGGCAAGCCGCAAGCGCCGCGCAACGGCCAGGCCTCGCCCGACATCATCGCCGTGGTGCTCGACCGCGAACCGACCTTGTCACGCACCAACCGCAAGATCGCCCAGGCGATCGTCAGCGAGCCCCGCAGCTTCGTCGAGAAGCCGGTGGAGGAGCTGGTCGGCTGGTTGGGCGTCTCGGCGCCCACCATCACCCGTTTCGCCCGTTCGCTCGACTGCGAGGGCTTGCGCGACCTGAAGCTCAAGATCATGGGCTCCATGCGGGTCGGGCCGCGTTATCTCGAATTGACGACACCCGCCACCGCGCTCAACGAGGCGGCCGAACGCGTCCTGAAACGGGCCCAGAATTCGATCGCCAATGCGCACGAGCATTTCGATCTAGTCGCCGCGGAAAAAGCCATCGAGCTGATCAGCAACTGCCGCACGCTTTATGCCTTCGGCAGCGGCGGCGTCTCGTCCTGGCTGGTGGACGAAGTGCAGAACCGTTTCTTCCGCCTCGGCGTGCGCACCGTGCCCTCCGCCGACAACCAGATGCAGATGATGCTCGCCGCCACCGTCGAGCGCGGCGACGTGGTGCTCGGCATCTCGCTCAGCGGCCGCAACCAGGAGCTGCTGCGCGCCATCGGCGTAGCGCGCGAATATGGCGCGACGACGCTGGCCCTCACCAGCGCCGAGTCGCCGGTCGCCGCGGCGGTGGATCTGCCCCTCAGCGTGAAGGCGCGCGACGACGGCGACATATTGGGCCCGACCTCGATGCGTTACGCCTTCATGATCGCCATCGACATTCTGGCTTACGGCTCCGCCCTCCATCGCAACGGCGCGGCGCGCGAAAAATTACGCCGCATCAAGCAGCAGGTCCTCACTTTCGCCGATACGGACACGCCGCAGCCTTTGAGCGACTGAAACTGATATTTTCTCCAAAGTTTTATTTCCGGATCATTTGCAGGGGCAAAATGCAAATTTTCTGAGGCTTATCTTCAGATTTGACAAGAAAATGAAAATTTCATTGCCTTCACTCGGATTGCGCGCATACTCACGCACATAACAAGACACACAAATCCTGCGAGGTGAATTCGTCACGTCTGTCGAGGGTTCGTTGGATTTGGTTTGCGCCGGCCGCAAACACGTGTCCGTCATGACTGAGTTCGGTCGAGCCCGAAGCCAGACACCTCGCTCGAATAACAGAGGAGGGAACTTGCCATGACATCGCCGCTCGACCGCTATCTTTTGTCCCGCCGCAGAGTCCTGCAAGGTGCCGCGGCACTGTCCGCCGGCACGATGCTGGGTGGACGCGCTTTCGCAGCACCTTCGACGCCGATCACCTTCGTCGGCTGGCAGTATCAGCCGCAGATCGTCGAAGAGAACGTCAAGATCTTCTCCAAGCTCTATGATGAGAATGTCACCTATGAGCTGGTGACGGGCGATTATCATCCGCTCGCCGAGACCAAGCTCACCGGCGGCCAGAAGATCGACATGCTCTATGCCGAGGAAGATCGCATCGCGCGCTGGCATGCGGCGGAATGGATCCGCGATCTCGAGGGCCTCGCCGGCGTCGATGAAATCAAGGCCAGCATGTTCCCGGTCTGCATCGAATCCTTGTCGCTCAATGACGGCAAGCTCGCCGGCATGCCTTATTATGCCGGCCACAACTCCTTCATCTACAATGAGGAACATCTCTCCAAGGCCGGCATCGGCGTGCCCGAGAGCTGGGACGCGTTGCTCGAAGCCTGCCGCAAGCTGAAGAAGGACGGCATTTCGGATGCGCCTTACAATTCGGCCTGGGGCCAGAAATGGGCCGAGCTATCCTGGAGCCTGTTCTCTTGCTGGTATTCGGAAGGCGCCAAGGTCTTCGACGCCGACGGCAATTTCGTCGACGAGCCGGCTCTGCGCAAGGTTCTCGAGGTGCACCAGAAGCTCTATCAGGAGAAGCTGGTCGCCGAGGACATCATGACGCTGCCGGGCGAAGGCGTGCCCAGCTACTGCACCGGCCGGCACACTTTCATGGTGTTGCATGACTACGACCAGAAAGTCACCAACGACCCGGCCGTATCGAAAGCCGCCGGTAAGGTGAAGAACGCCCTGATGCCGGGCGCCACCCACTCGACCATGGCGTGGACCGCCGCTTATCTGATGGGATCGCAGCCGAGCGATGTCGATCGGGTGTGGAACATGCTGCAGTTCTTCGGCGGCAAGGCCAAGGACGGCAAGTATCATGTGATCAAACGCTGGGCGCTCGAATTCGGCCTCGGCTCCGCCTACAAGGAAGTGATGAGCGACCCTGAAGTGGTCGAGAGCTTCTCCAAATGGCGCGACCTTGCCATCTCGGGCAAGCAGGTGGAGAACGGCACCGCTCGCAAGATCGGCAAGGCGATCTGGTTCCCCGAATGGGATCTCTACATGATGCAGCAGGCCCAGGAGACCTTCCGTTCCGGCTCGCCCATCGACAAGCTGGTCGCCGATCTCGGCGCCAAGGCGACCGAGCTCCAGAAGCAGTATCAGTGATCCATAGATGAGCATGGCCGGAGCCTCATAGGCTCCGGCCTCTCATGGTCTTTGCGGGGCACAAATTGACGACGGCTCTCGACACCTCCGTCACCATCAGGCGCAAGACGCGGCGCGTACCGGCCTTTTCCTATGGCGCGGTCGCCCCCGCTTTGCTCATCGTCTTCCTGGTGGCGGGCCTGCCGCTGCTCTACAGCCTCTATCTCTCCTTCAACACCACCAACCCCATCACCAAGCGCTGGGTGTTTGTGGGACTGGGCAACTACGCCAAGCTCCTCGACAACGCCGAGTTCTGGGGGGCGCTTGGCCGCACCGCTTATTTTGCGGTCATCTCCGTCGCCGGCACGACCATTCTCGGCACCATCATCGCTCTCGTCCTCAATGAGCGCTTTCCCGGCCGCGGACTGTTGCGCAGCGCGGTGCTGGTGCCCTGGGCCATGGCGCCGGTGGCGATCGGCGTGTTGTGGTCCTTCGTCTTTGCCGGCAGCTTCGGCCTGTTGAACGGCCTTCTCAATGATCTGGGCCTCAGCTTTCTCACCGCCGCCTGGCTCGGCGACGGCTTCCGCGCCCTCAACCTCGTGGCGCTGACCCATGTCTGGAACCAGGCACCGCTCACCGCGCTGATGATCCTGTCCGGCCTCCAGTCGATGCCCGGCAATCTGCACAAGGCGGCGATCCTCGACGGCGCCGGCCCCATCCGCCGCTTCTTCTCGATCACGCTCCCCTGGCTCAAATCGAGCTACCTCTTCATCGCCATCATCGCCACCATCAACGCCCTGATGACCTTCGACATCCTGCTCATCATGACGCGCGGCGGACCGGGAACCGCCACGACGGTCCTGTCCTGGCTCGGCTATCTGCAATCCTTCTCGTTCCTGCGCTTCGGTGAGGGCGCGGCGATCCTCTATGTCCTCACGCTGGCGAGCCTCGCTTTGGCGATCATCTACTTCTTCATCTTTCGCCAGCGCCGCAGCGCCGAGCACATGATGGATGGAGCCACACCCTCGGAAATGGCCTGGCATGCCAAGCGGGCGCAGCGCAATGCCATGGTGACGCTGCCGGCCTATCGCCCGCACAGCCTCCTGCCCGCCCGCGTCACCCGCGTGCTGGCGCCCGCCCTCTTCGCCCTCGTCGCCATCGTGATCTTCCTCTGGTCGGTGCTGCCGGTGCTGGCACTCATCCTGATGAGCCTGTCGCCCGCCGCCGATCTCATCCGCACGCCGGCAACCGTCATCCCGACGACGCTCACTTTCGACAACTTCATATCGGTGCTCGCCGCCGAGGGCCACACCACCAGCGCCCAGGCCAAGCGTGTGCCGCTGTCCTTGATGAACAGCTTCATCGTCGGCGCCATCGTCTCGGTCATCAATGTGGCGCTCGGCACGCTTGCCGGCTACGCCTTCGCGCGCCACGCCAAGGAACGTTTCTTCGCCGGCTCGCTGTGGGCGCTGATGCTGACCCGCATGATCCCCGGCCTGACCCTGGTGCTGCCCTTCTTCATCACCTTCAAGACGCTGGGCCTGCTCGACACCCGCATGGCGCTCGTCATCTCCTATTCGTCCTTCCTTCTTCCATTGAGCGCCTGGATGATGAAGGCGACCTTCGAAAGCGTGCCGATAAGTCTCGACCGCGCCGCGCTCGTCGACGGCTGCTCGCGCTTCGCCATGCTGATCAAGGTTCTGCTGCCGGTGGTCAGGCCGGGCGTCATCGCCGCCGCCATCTTCTGCTTCCTCGTGTCCTGGAACGAGTTCCTCTTCGCTTTGATCCTCACCTCGACGCCCAAGGCGCAGACCATTCCCGTCGTCATTTCGGGTTTCCTGAACCAGGCGCAATTCTACGAATATGGCCCGCTCTTCGCCGCAAGCGTGCTCTCGATCATTCCGCCGGTCGTGGTAGCCTTCTTCTTCCAGCGCTACCTGGTGCAAGGCGCGCTCTCAGGCGCGGTCAAAGGTTAGGACACAGGAAACATGGCTTCCATCACCCTCTCCGGCATCGGTAAGAGCTACGGCAAGGTCGACATCCTGAAGCAGCTCGACCTCTCGATCGCCGATGGTGAGTTCATTTCCTTCCTCGGCCCGTCCGGCTGCGGCAAGTCGACCTTGCTCTATTGCATCTCCGGCCTCGAGGACATCAACACCGGCACCATCGCCTTCGATGGCCAGGACATGACGGAATTGTCGCCGCGCGAGCGCAATATCGCGCTGGTCTTCCAGGATTACGCGCTTTATCCGCATATGGCAGTGCGCGACAATATCGCTTTCCCGTTGCGCCAGCAGAAGGTAACGCCTGACCTCATCCGCCGCCAGGTCGACTGGGCCGCCGAGACGCTCGGCCTTGAGGCGCTGCTCGATCGGTTGCCCAATGAGCTGTCGGGCGGCCAGCGCCAGCGCGTCGCGGTCGGCCGCGCCATCGTGCGCAACCCGGCGGCGCTTTTGATGGACGAGCCGCTCTCCAATCTCGATGCTAGCCTGCGGGTGCGCATGCGCTCCGAGATCCGCCGCCTGCAGCGCGAATTGAAGATGACGGTGATCTTCGTCACCCATGACCAGGAGGAGGCGCTGGTGCTTTCCGACCGGATCGCGGTGATGAAGGACGGCGTCATCCAGCAGGTCGCGTCCCCGATGACGGTCTACAAGGAGCCCGCCAACCAGTTCGTGGCGAGCTTCATCGGCAGTCCGCAGATGAACTTCCTTCCCTCAGCCCTCGCCGGGCGCAACGACAATGGTGGAACGATCATCGGCATCCGCCCGCATGACCTCTCCCCCGCTGCCGCTGGACGTGCCGACGGCATCAGCCTCACCGGCGAGCTGGCTTTCGTCGAATCGGCCGGCCCCATCCACTTCCTCGAAGTGATGGTGGGCGATCATATGGTGAAGGGCGCCTGCGCCGATCCCTCCGGCCTCACCCCCGGCGCGCAATTGACACTCACCGCCGATCCCCGTTCCGCCTGCTTCTTCGACGCCCAAAGCGGCAACCGCATCAAACCACAATAGAAACGAGACCATGCAATACGATATCGTCCTCAAGAACGGCCGCCTGCTCGATCCTTCGCAGAATCTCGATCGCGTCGCCGACATCGCCTTCGCCGATGCCAAGGTCGCCGCCATCGGCAAGGATCTCGAAGGCAAGGAGAGCTATGACGTGTCGGGCCGCATCGTGACGCCCGGCCTCATCGACCTCCACACCCATGTTTATTGGGGCGGCACTTCGCTCGGCGTCGATCCTGATGCCTTCGGCCGCGCCAGCGCGGTGGCGACCTGCGTCGACACCGGCAGCGCCGGCCCCGGCAATTTCCCCGGTTTCCGCAAGCATGTGATCGAACGCTCCGACGTGCGCATTCTGGCCTATCTGCATGTGTCCTTCGCCGGCATCTATGCCTTCTCGCACAATATCATGGTGGGCGAAGGCCATGATCTGCGCCTGTTGAGCGCTCGCGATGCGGTCGAAGTCGCCAATGCCAACAAGGATGTGATCATCGGCATCAAGGTGAGGATCGGCGCCAAGGCGAGCGGCGCCGCCGGTATCGCACCGCTTCATGTGGCGCTCCAGGTGGCGGACGAGACCGGCCTGCCCTTGATGGCCCATATCGACGAGCCGCCGCCTTCCTATGAAGAGCTTGTCGAGCATCTGCGCCCCGGCGATATTCTAACCCATTGCTGCCGTCCCTTCCCCAACGCGCCGGTGACGGCCGACGGCAAGGTGAAACCGCAAGTGCTGGCGGCGCGCCAGAGGGGCGTCATCTTCGATGTCGGCCATGGCATGGGCTCCTTCGGCTGGAAGACCGCCTATGCGATGCTGAAGCAGGGCTTCCGCCCCGACACGATCTCCTCCGACATTCATGCGCTCAATCTCGACGGGCCGGTCTTCGACCAGGTGACGACGCTGTCGAAATTTCTGAAGCTCGGCTTCTCGCTGAAGGAGGTCATCGCCGCCTCGACCATAAATGCGGCGCAGGCGCTGAAGCGGCCCGATCTCGGCACGTTCAAGATCGGCTCGGCCGGCGATGCCAGCGTTCTCGAGCTGCGCGACGGCTCCTTCCCGCTCACCGATTCGCGGGGCGAGACGGTCGTCGCCGACAAACGGCTTTTTGCGGCGGGCCTGATCGTCAATGGCCGGACGGTTGCAAGCCCTTCATCGAACTAGGAGGACATCAAATGGACAACAGAAGCCAGGACCAGCGCCAGGTGCGCAACTTCATCGGCGGCGAATGGGTCGCCGCACGCGAGACCATGAAGGCGATCAATCCCGTGACCGGGGAAGCCATTGCCAGCCTGCCCAAATCCAGCGCGGAAGAGGTCAACCAGGCCGTCGCCGCCGCCAAAGCGGCCCGTTCATGGGCGCAGGTGCCGGTTTTCCAGCGCGCCGCTTTGTGCGTCGCCATCGCGTCGGCCATCGATGCCAATCGCGACCGGCTCGCCCGCACGCTGTCGCTCGAGCAAGGCAAGATTCTCAAAGAGGCGACAGGTGAAGTGACGAAAGCCGCCGACGGCTTCCGTCTCGCTTCCGAGCTCGTCAAGCAGATGGGCGGCTCGACGCTGCCGACCGAGGATCCGACCAAGCTCGCCATGACCATCCGCCAGGCCCGCGGCGTCTATGGCGTCATCACGCCGTGGAACTTCCCAGTCAATATCCCGGTCGAATATCTCGCCCCCGGCATCGCCACCGGCAACACCATCGTCTGGGTGCCGGCGCCGACCACATCGCTCGTCGCCGCCGAATTGATGGCGGTGATCGCGGAAGCGGGACTGCCCAAGGGCGTCGTCAATCTGGTGATCGGCGAAGGCGCCACCGCCGGCGATGCGGTCGTGACGCATCCCGATGTCGTGGCGATCGGCTTCACCGGCAGCGCCGCCACCGGCCGGCGCATCGCCGAGCGCGGCGCCGGCAAGCCCTTGCTGCTCGAGCTCGGCGGCAACGG
The DNA here is from genome assembly GCF_016595235.1 of Taklimakanibacter albus. Taxonomy (GTDB): domain Bacteria; phylum Pseudomonadota; class Alphaproteobacteria; order Rhizobiales; family Aestuariivirgaceae; genus Taklimakanibacter; species Taklimakanibacter albus. Next base: position 1,463,025 of record NZ_JAENHL010000007.1, read on the forward strand.
CCCGGTGATCATCTTCGCCGATGCCGATCTCGAATTGGCGGCCGATGCCGCGGCGGGCGGCGCCTTCTTCAATGCCGGCCAGGTCTGCGCCGCGACGGGCCGCGTTCTCGCCGAGGCCTCGATCGCCGACAAGCTCGGCGACATGCTGGTCGAACGCGCCAAGAAACATGTGCTGGGCGATCCCTTCCACCAGGGCACGACCATGGGGCCGCTCAACAACGCCAAGGTGGCGGCCAAGGTGAAGGAACATGTCGACGACGCGGTGGCCCAAGGGGCGCGCGCCGCGGCGGGCGGCAAAGCGCGGCCCGATCTTGGTGGTCAGTTCTATTTCGAGCCGACCATCCTGACCGGCGTCACGCCGCAGATGCGCGTCGCGCATGAGGAGACCTTCGGCCCTGTGGTGCCGGTGATCCCCTTCAAGGATGCGAACGAGGCGCTGTCGATCGCGCTCGACACCGATTACGGACTGAGCGTCGGCATCTTCACCCGTGACATCGCGCGAGGCATCGAGATTGCCAAAGCCATTCCCGCCGGCATCGTCAACATCAATGCCGGCAGCACCTATTGGGAAATCCACCTGCCCTTCGGCGGTGGCAGCGGCACCAAAAGCGGCATCGGCCGGCTCGGCGGCATGCATACGCTCGAAGCCATGACCGAGCTCAAGATGATCACCATCACCCACAAATCCGGAGCCTCGAAATAATGTCCGCCCAAGCGACCCAGACCAGTCCCAGGGAGCTCGCGGCCCTTTTTGCCCAACTGGCCGATGAATTGATACCGGGCGATGACACCTGGCCCTCCGCCGCGAGCATCGGCGTGCAGGGCATCATGCTGCTGCGCTTTGCGGAAGAGAACGGCGAGAAGGACGTGTTGCGTCTCACCGCAGCCCTCCTCGCCGCCGGTGCCCCCTTCACCGGCAAAAGCGAAGCTGAGCGCCGCGCCATCGTCGAGGCACTGGCGACGCAGGAGCCCGATCTCTTCGACCGCATCCGCTCCGCGGCGGTCTTCGCCTATTATGAAAGCCCGATCGTCGCCGAAGCGATCCGCCAGTCGGGCCGGCCCTATCAGATGAGCCCGCACAAAAGCGGCTATCCGCGCCAGCGTTTCGACATCGAGCGCGACAGACCGAAACATGCGCGCGGCGCCTATGTGCCGACCGACCGGGTGAAACGCATCGATATCTCCTCGCTCGATCTCGCCACCAGCCGCACCGAAAATTGGGGGCTCAAGAGATGACCACGCAACGCGTCTGTGACGTCCTCATCATCGGCGCCGGCGCCACCGGCTCGCTGGCAGCCCTCGTCCTCTCCCGCGCCGGCCTCGATGTCGTCTGCCTCGAGCAGGGCTCCTGGGTCGAAGCCAAGGACCATCCCCAGCTCCATGCCGACTGGGCCTGGCAGCGCCGCACCATCTGGAATCCCGATGTCGCCAAAAGGCGCCATCCCGACGACTATCCGGTCAAGTCGGACTCGTCGCAGATCCTGATGTGGAACGGCGTCGGCGGCTCGACCAATGTCTATGGCGCGATCTGGCCGCGCTACCGCCCGTCCGATTTCCGCAAGGGCACAGAGCACGGTCTGCAGCCCGATTGGCCGATGAGCTACGAAGACCTGGCGCCTTTCTATGAGGAAGCCGACCGCCTGGTCGGCGTGTCGGGTCTCAATGGCGATCTCGCCATGCCGGCGCGCCCGCCTGCGCCCACCGGCCCCTTGCCGCCGTCGAAAGTGTCGAAGCGGCTTGGCGATGCCTTCGACCGGCTCGGCTGGCATTGGTGGCCATGCGAGGCCGGCGTCATCTCGGAAGACTATGACGGCCGTCCCGCCTGCAATGGCTGCGGCTCGTGCAGCGGCTGCCCGCGCGGCTCGATGAGCAAATATTCGATGTCGATCGTTCCCAAGGCGCTCGAGGCCGGCACCGAATTGCGCATCAATGCGCGCGTGCTGAAGATCGAAAAGGGTGCCGACGGCCGCGCCACAGGCGCGCTCTATATCGACCGCAATACCGGCCACACGCATATGCAGAAAGCGCGTGTCGTGCTCGTCGCCGCCAATGGCGTCGGCACGCCGCGTATGCTGCTCGCTTCCGACAATCTCGCCAACAGCTCCGACCAGGTCGGCCGCAACCTGCTCCACCATACGCTGGTGGCGGGCGAGATGTTCGTCGACGAGGCGGTCGACGGCCATACCGGCTATGTCGCTTCGATGATCTCGCGCGAATTCGCCGAGACCGACATCTCGCGCGGCTTCGTCAACGGCTTCAACTTCAACTGCATCACCTCGACCGGCTCGGCGGGCGAGACCGCGGCCGGCTGGTTCTCGAGCTCCAAGGCGCCCTGGGGCAAGGACCATCACAAATGGTTCGAGCGCCATTTCGGCCATGGCATCGGGGTCTTCGCCATTGGTGACGACCTGCCCAATCCCAACAACCGCGTGAGCCTGCACAAGACGCTGACCGACGAGGACGGCGTGCCGGCCGCCGAGACGCATTATGCGCCGGGTGAAAACGACAAGCGCATGATGAACTACATGCTCGACCGCATCGAGGACATCTTCAAGGCGGCGGGCGCCTTCGAATATCATCTGCAGGACTATCGCGATGCGGAAGGTGTCTACCGCACGCCCGCCTGGCACATGATCGGCACCTGCCGGATGGGCGCCGATCCCGAGACCTCGGTCGTCAACAAATGGCATCAGAGCTGGGACGTGCCCAATCTCTTCATCATGGACGGCAGCGTGCTGGCGACCGGCGGCGTGGTCAACCCGACGCCGACCATCTCGGCGCTGGCATTGCGCTCGGCCGCTTATATCCGTGACAATTTTGCCGAGCTCACGCGCACGACCAAGGCGGCGGAGCTGACGTAGCAGCCTGAAAATCCCCCCTTCTCCCGCCTGCGGGAGAAGGTGCCCGAAGGGCGGATGAGGGTGTTGGTTCAATTTTGCGACAACCCATCAGGAATCCCGACGCCACCCGGTGCTTGCAGCATCATAGAAGCTGAGAAAACACCCTCATCCGGCCTTCGGCCACCTTCTCCCGCAAGCGGGAGAAGGGAAAACCTTTGCAGTAGCGGATATTGGTAGGGGGCTCTTGCCTAAGCCTCTCCGGCGTGTCACCTGTGGGCCGAAATCCAGCCTAAAAGAGGTGCCAAAGTGACACGTACATTGAACCAGCCCTTGGGCGGCAATCAGATGCCGCGCTTCGGTGGCCCGGCCACCATGATGCGCCTGCCGACACAGGTCGGCACCGAGGGGCTCGATGCCTGCTTCGTCGGTATCCCCATGGATATCGGCGCCTCGAACCGCGCCGGCACGCGCTACGGGCCGCGCCAGATCCGCGCCGAATCCTGCCTCATCCGTCCCTACAACATGGCGACGCGGGCCGCCCCCTTCGACAGCCTGATGGTGGCCGATATCGGCGATGTCGCCATCGACACGTTCAACCTGCCGAAATGCATGGACATCATCACCGATGCCTATCGCGGCATCATTGCCAATGGCTGTAAGCCTCTGACGCTCGGCGGCGACCATACGCTGACCTATCCGATCCTCCGCGCCATGGCCGAGAAATACGGCCCCGTCGGCCTCATCCATGTCGATGCCCATGCCGACATCAATGAGAACATGTTCGGCGAGAAGATCGCCCATGGCACGCCGTTCCGCCGCGCCGTCGAGGACAGTCTGCTCGACACTAAGCGCTGCATCCAGATCGGCCTCAGGGCCACGGGCTACGCCGCCGATGACTTCGACTGGCCGCGCCAGCAGGGCTTCCGCGTCGTCCAGGCCGAGGAATGCTGGCACAAGTCGCTCACCCCTCTGATGGAAGAAGTGCGCAAGCAGATGGGCGATGGCCCGGTCTATCTGAGCTACGACATCGACAGCCTCGACCCGGCCTTCGCGCCCGGCACCGGCACGCCGGAGATCGGCGGCCTCACCACCATCCAGGGCCTGGAGATCATCCGCGGCGCTTACGGCCTCAACCTCGTCGGCGGCGACCTCGTCGAAGTGTCGCCGCCTTACGATCCGAGCGGCAACACGGCGCTGACCGGCGCCAATCTCCTCTTCGAGATGCTCTGCGTGCTGCCGGGCGTGAAGCGCCGGGCCTGACCTTCCGCTGTTGTTCCGCTGTTCTTTTGCAGCGGACTCAGCAGGGGATTTGCAGCGGATCTGCAGGGATCTACAGGGATTTGGGCTTCGCTCCTGAAAGCAGCGGAGCCCTTTCTCTTTCGTGCCACCGCCTTGACTTCGTGAACTCATAGGCAAGACAAGCCCACGAAGTGAAGAGAATTCGGAGGCGTGTGATGAGCGACGACAAAACTTCCTCTCCGGGCATCGGCTATCGCCGGCCGCCAGTTGGAAAGCGTTTCCAGAAAGGCCAGTCCGGCAATCCGTCGGGACGGCGCAAAGGCAGCCGGAACAAGCCCCGACAGGAAAAACCACAGAAGCCGTTCGACATGCTGGTCAGCGAGGAAGCCTATCGCCTGATCGACATCGATGAGGATGGCAGGGACGTCGCAATGCCAATCGCCCGCGCGGTGATCAGATCGCTCATCGCCGCCGCGGCGAAAGGCGACCTGCGCGCCCAGGCCGCCTTCCTCAAGATGGTGAGCGACAGCGAGACAGATGCTGCATCCGGAACGGACGACTTCGGCACATTCGAACCCGACGCTTCGGAGCCGAGGGAGGTGATCTTCAGGATCGTCGATCCCGTGCCGCCGAAATAGTGACTGAATATCCTTTCCCTCTCCCGCATGCGGGAGAGGGAATCATTTTGCCGGCGGCAGCTCTACCAGGAGTACCGCAACCCGGCATTGCCGGTGATCGCCTCGAAATCCTCGGCGAACTGGTAGTTGGCGCGCAGGAAGCCCGACCAGCCTTCGGTCGCGGTGACGCTGAAGCCCAGCGAGATGTCGCCGAGCGTCTCGATCGTGTCGTCCGACACGCCGAAGTCACCGAGGCCCGCCGCCGAGACCGTCGCATCGTTGCTGCCGTTGAACTCCTGCCAGACGCTCGCCGTCAGGTCCGACGAAAAGATCATCTCATTGCTGGCGGTGTGGTCATAGCCGAGCTTCAGGCCGAGCCGGCCCTTGACGCTGGTCTCGCTGTCGAAGTCGACATCGGCACCGCCGACTTCGGCGTCGTCGATATCGGCGTTGACGATAGCCAAGGTGGCCTGCGGCTCGACGAAGGCGCCCGCACCGCCGCCGATCTTGTAGCCGGCATCGATACGGCCGCCGAGATTGATACCGTCGGTATCGCTGTCATCGGCACCCAGGTCATCCTGCTCGATGTCGATCGACAGGAAGTCGGCCTTGACGGTCACATCGGCATAGAACGCATCGTTCAGATAGGTGGCGTAAGCACCGATGGTCGGGCCGTCATAGGTCCACTTGCTGTTGGTCTCGCTGAACTTCAGCGTCGAGCTGAGATAGCCGCCGAACAGGCCGAACAGCCAGGTTCCACTGCCCTCGCCGTCCGCGGCGAAATCGAAGCCGGCGAGACCGCCATAGATCGACTGCTTGCGGTCGAGCGTATAGCCGTCACTCTCGGCATCACGGTCGAGCCAGCCACCCACCGCGTTGAACCAGAAGCCCGGTCCGACACGGCCCGCGGCCGTCGGCGCGACCGGTTCGGCGAAATCGGCGACCGGCGTCACCTGCGTGCCGTTGAGCAGCGGGCGCAGATCGGCCTGGCGCTGCGCCAGCGTACCGGTGGTCTGGTGCCAGATATCCTGGGCGCCCGAGAGACCGGCCGCCATCTCATAGGCCCCGATGCCGATGCCTGAGGTGAAGAGCTCGTACCAGTTCTCTTCGTCGTTGAATCTCAAGTCCCAGGCGAAGAGACCGGCATGGACCGGGCCATCGAGGCTGAAATTGTCGGGGCCGGTATCGCCGTCGATGACCTTGACCACCGGAATGCCGATCAGATTGACGCCCGACACGCCGACGACATTGACCGCGATGGTGGTGGAGCTTTCCTCATCGACATTGCCGATGATCTCGAGGATGTCCGATTCACCGGCCACGCCGGCGCCGAGCACCGCGTCGACCGCCAGATAGCCATCCTCGCCAGAGTAGCGCAGAGGGTCATCGAACTCGTTCATGATCTCGCCGCGCATCCGGAGAGTATCCCCGACCGCGCCGTCGGCCAGCCAGACGAGGCCGCCGTTATTGTGGAACTCCTCGAGATCGAGAAGCTCGGTCGTCTCATTGGCCTGCGCGTCATTCGCCGCCACCAGCACGCCTTCATTGAAAACGCGGTCGGTGTCGAGGCCGAATTCATTGCGGCCGCCGGCGGTGTTCCAGACGCCGTAATTGTCGAGATCATCGTCGTTTTCGGCGAAACGCAGCACACCGGTGATGATGCCGTGATTCTCGATCACCGTATCGCCGCCATAGGTCGTGATGGCAACGGCGGTCGAATCGCCCGACAGAGTCCTGACCGAGCCGTAATTGGTGATCCAGATATCCTGATTATCGTCGGAATCAACATCGATCGCGGAATATCTGCCCTCGACGACACCGCTCTCTCCTATCGTGATCCTCGTGTCGCCGGATCCGTCATTCTCGGCGTCAATGCCATCCTCCTCGCCGGTTACCCTGCCATTGACGGTGATGGTGAGATCGCCGTCGCCATTGTTTTCGACATTGATGCCGTCATCGCCGCCGCGAACAACGCTGCCGGCATTTGTGGTGATCGTGAGATGGGTACCGTCACTTGAATTTTCCGCTTCAATGCCGTTGTCCTCGATCCCGGTCACCGCGCCGTTGACGGTGATCTCGAGCTTGCCACGACCATAGTTCTCCGCGTCGATGCCATCGCTGGCCCCGACGACCACGCTCTCAGCGCCGGTCCTGACGGTAAGATTGACACCCCTGACACTGTATTCGTTTCCGTCATAGCTGCCGTTCTCGGCAAATATTCCGTCATTGTCCAACCCGGTAGCCTGGCCATCGACCGTGATGTCGAGATCGCCGTCGCCGCGATTGCGCGCGTAGATTCCGCTGTCGGAGCCGGTTATCACGCTCTGCGTGCCGGTGATGATTGTCAGATTGACGCCGTCGGAGGAGTTCTCGGCCTCGATGCCAGCGCCGCTGCGGCCGGTGACTTCACCTTCGGCGGTGATCTCGAGATCCCCGGAGCCGTCATTGCGGGCTTCGATGCCGTCGTTACCGCCAGTGACGCTGCCCGCGCCGGTGGCGATCGTCAAATCGCGTCCGTAATTGCGCGCATAGATGCCGTCACTGGTTCTCCCCGTCACCTCACCGCTGACCGTCACCGAGACATCGCCGGCGCCGTCATTGCGGGCATCGATGCCGGCGGCGCCGGTGATGGCGCCGTTCGTATCGATGACGATCCCGCCATCCTCGCCGACCTCGCCTTCCACATTGCCCGTCGCATGGACGACGAGGCCGGTGCCGTTTTCGCTCGTGATCGGCGAGGCGTTGGTGTCGATATAGCTCAGCTGGCCGTCGCCGGTGATGATGATGCCGTGCTCGACCCCCGTGGCGGTTACGCTGAAGCCGGCCACCGTCGTGATGGCGGCGCTGTCGATATTGAGAAAGCTCAGCGTCGCATTGGCGCCACTGCAGGAATAGCTCGACGCCACCGGGTCGGGCGCGCAGGCCGCCTCGGCCTGGCGGCCATAGCTCACGAGCGGCGCCACGGTCAGGACCGTCGTCAGAGCCAATCGATTGCGAAATGCGCGGCTTGCACGTTGCGCGCGAGAAGCATCCGAAGATGCCGTCCAGGTTTTCCGTATCACGTACCGCCCCCCAAAAATATGCACTGCGGCGCAAATCGGCGCCTATTGGCGGACAGGATTAAACTGACATTGGATTACTGCAACAGAAATTTTGGGTCCGCGCGCCATTTTGCCACGGAAGCGATCACATTTCCGTTGGCGAATTCCCACACTTGATTCGATCGGACGTATCTGAGGTTGTGATGCAGAACATTGCAGCGGTGAAGTTATTCACCACGCATAACGCAACCCGGCATTGCCGACGACCGCGTCAAGATCCGGCGCGAACTGGTAGTGGCCGCGCAGGAAGCCCGACCAACCCTCGGACGCCGTCATGCTGAAGCCGAGCGACAGGTCACCGATCGTCTGGCCGGGATCGTCCGCCACTTCCGTCGCCGGAAAATCGATAGCCGTGATGGTGGCGTTGTTGTCACCCGAGAAATCCTGCCAGACGCTCGCCGTCACATCCGATGAATAGACAACAGAATTACCCGAGGTGAAATTATGCCCAAGCCTCAGGCCGAGACGCCCTTTGACACTGGTGGCGTCGTCGAAGGCAACCGCGCCGCCGAAGATGTCATCGATATCGTCGATCTCGGTATGGAGAACCGACAGCGAGGCCTGCGGCTCGACGAAGAGACCATGCGCGAGGCCGATCTTGTAGCCCATATCGAGCTGGCCACCGAGATTGATCGCATTGGTGTCGGCCTGGCCCGGCCCCAGATCGTCGGCATCGATGTCGATCGACAGGAAATCCGCCTTGACGGTGAGATCGGCATAGAAGGCTTCATTCAGCCAGGTCGCATAGGCGCCGAGCGCGGGGCCCTCGAAGTCCCATTCGGTGCCGGTGGATTTGAATTTGAGATCGGAGGTGAGGTAACCGCCGAACAGGCCCAGGAGCACCGTGTCGCCGAGAGTATCCGTGGCGACGTCGAAGCCGGCGAGACCACCGAACACCGTCTGCTTGCGGTCGAGGGCAAACCCGTTCGTCTCGGCGTCGCGCTCGAGATAGCCGCCCAGCGCCTTTAACCAGAAGCCCGGGCCGACCCGGCCGGCGGCGGTCGGCGAAACCGGCTCGGTGAAGTCGGCGACCGGCGTCACCTGCGTCGCCTGGATCGTCGCGCGCAGATCGGCCTGGCGCTGCAACAGCGTGCCGGTCGTCTGCTGCCAGATGTCCTGGGCGCCGGTGATGCCGGCGGCGAACTCATGAGCGCCGGCGCCGATGCCCTTGGTGTAGAGCTCATAGACGCTGGAGCAGCCGCATTCGTCGAGGCGCAGGCCCCAGGCGAAGAAGCCGGCATTGAGCACACCGCCTTCGAGCACGAAATTGCCCTCCGTCGCATCGCCCCCCACGGTGATGAGCGCGATGCCGTCATAATTGACGCCGGCCAGCGCCGTCACATTGATGGAGACCGTCGTCACGCCGCTGACATTACCGGCGATGAACAGGCGGTCGGCTTTGCCGTCTTCGCCGGCGCCGAGGGCTGCGTCGAGAGCGACGCGGCCATTCTGGCCGACATAATCATGACCGTCATAGGAGCCGATGAGCAGTGCGTCGCCCGCCTGCCCGTCGACCAGCGTGATCAGTCCCGAATTGTTGAGGACTTCGAGATCAGCGATCTCGGAGCGCTCCTCGACCGCGGCATTGTTGGCGGCGATCAGCGTGCCCTTGTTGTTCAAGACGTCATGCCCGCCGAGGAAATCGCTCCGGTCGAAGCCTTCGACGCTGCCGCTCGTGTCCCACACACCCAGATTGGTGAAAATATCACCTTCGTCGTCGAACTGGATCGTGCCGATGATCTTGCCGAAATTGTCGATCCTGGCGGGGCCGCCACTCGCCTCGATGGCGCGATCATAGGACTTGCCCGAGAAATTGCGGATCTCGCCGTAATTGGTGATCGCGATGTACTGTCCGTCATTCGAACGGGCGAGAATGCCGGTATAGCCGCCTTGCACGAGGCCGCCGCTGCCGACTCTTATGACGGTGTCTCCCTGACCGCCATTATAGGCGAATATGCCGTAGTATTTTTCCGCGCTGACCTCGCCCCCGACGGTGATCTCGAGATCGCCCGAGCCCGCATGTAAGGCATGGATACCGGAGGCTTTCCCCTTGATCGAGGTTCCCGCCGCGCTGGTGATCGAGAGCGCGCCGCTATAGGAGCTGTTCCGGACTTCGATGCCGCGCCAGCCCCCGATGACATCGCCCTGGACGTTGATGATGAAATCACCATCGCCCTCATTGCTTCCCTTGATACCGTAGGATTTTCCTTTGACGAGACTTCCGGCCCCGGTGGTGACGGTGGCCCCGCCGCCGCCCTCGAGATTCTCGACGACGATACCGGAGCGCCCGGTGCCATAGACCTTGCCATTGGCCGTGATGCTGAGCCCACCGGCGCCCTTGTTGATGCCGACGATGCCGTCGGAGCCCGAGACCTCGCTGTTGACGCCGGTCGTGATCGTGGCCGAGCCCTCGCTGTTATAAGCGAAGATGCCGTCGCGCTCCTGCTGGTCGCTGTCGCCATTGCCGGTGACCTTGCCATTGGCGATGATCTCGAGCCCGCCGCCGCTCGAATTCTGGCCATAGATGCCGCGGGCGCCGGTGATCTCGCTTCCCTCGCCGGTCACGATGATAAGCTTGCCGTCGCCCTTGCCGGTATGGATGCCCTGGAGCGCGGTCGCCGTCTCGCTCGTCACCTGGCCATTGGCGGTGATCTCGAGATTGCCCGAGCCCTGATTGCGGGCATCGATGCCGATGGCATATCCGCTGATCTCGCTTCCAATCCCGGTGGTGACGACGAGCTTGCCGCCGGCAGCGGCGTTGCGGGCAAAGATGGCCTTGCCACCGGTCGAGGAAACCTCGCCGTCGGCAGTGATGACGATATCACCCGATCCCATATTGATGGCGTTGAGGCCGCCCAGATGGCCTTTGACCGTGCCATCGGTCGTGATGGTGATGGCGCCTTGTATGTCCTCGCTATCGCCCTTGACGCGGATGGAGAGGCCCGTGCCGTTATAGCCGCCGTCGACAAGCGCCGCATTCTCGTCGGTGAAGCGCATGTCGCCATAGCCATTGAGGAGGATAGCGTCGTTCTCAGCCTCCAGCTTGAAGCCGGGCGCCGTGACGACATGGACATTGTCGATGCCGGACAGATCCTGGGTATCGGACGTCTCGCCGGAGCACAGCAAGGTCACCGGGTCGCAGCCGGCGGCATGGACCATGCGGCCATAGCCGAAAAACGGCGCTACGGTCAGGAACGTCGTCACGGCGAGACGGCGGCGGAACAGGTTCTTCGACTTCACATTATCCCCCAGGCGGATTCCGGATTTCCGCCAAGGAGGTAACGCGGGCAAATCGCCTCGCTCAAGAACGGGTTGCAATGCCCCCAAAAATAGTCAGACGGCCAGCGTTTTCATGCAACCACAGGTCAGATCACCAGGCGTAGCGCAAGCCCGCGGCGCCGGTGATGGCGTCGAAATCCTCGGCGAACTGGTAATTGCCACGCAGGAAGCCGGTCCAGCCGTCGGGCGCCGTCACCGCGAGGCCGAGCGAGACGTCGCCCATGGTCTCGCCCGGATCGTCGGAGACATCGCTCGCCGGGGTCAGCGGCGCCAAGACGGTAACATTATTGTCACCGCTGAAGGACTGCCAGACGCTTGCCGTCACATCGGGCGTCAGCAGCAGACCGTCATGCTCATAGTCGGCGCCGAGACGCAAGCCTAAGCGGCCGCGTACGCTCGTCTCATCCTCGAATTCGACCGACCCACCGAAGATGTCGTCGATATCGTCGATCTCGGTGTGGAGCACCGACAGTGACGCCTGCGGCTCGATGAAGGCACCATGGCCGAAGCCGATCTTGTAGCCGAGATCGATCTGACCTCCGATATTCGTCGCATTCGTGTCGGCTTCCGCATCGGGCGCCAGGTCATCGGCGTCGATATCGATGTCGAGGAAATCGGCCTTGACCACCAGATCGGCATAGAAGGCGTCTTTCAGATAGGTCGCATAGGCGCCGATCGTCGGGCCGTCATACTTCCACTCCGTATTGGTGGAGTCGAAAGTGAGCTTCGAGGTGAGATAGCCGCCGAACAGGCCGAACAGCAGCGCGTCGCCCTGCCCGCTCACATTCTCGGTGCCGAAATCGAAGCCGGCAATGCCGCCGAACACGGTCTGCCTGCGGTCGAGCACGACATTGTTGTCGGTGTCGCCGTCGCGATTGAGCCAGCCGCCCACCGCCTTGAACCACAGGCCGGGTGTCACGCGCCCGACCGGCGTCGGGTCGACCGGATCGGCGAAATCGGCGACCGGCGTCACCTGTGTGGCACCCAGCAGCGGCCGTAGATCGGCTTGGCGCTGCAGGAGCGTGCCGGTCGTCTGCTGCCACATATCCTGGGCGCCGGTGATGCTGGCGGCGAATTCGTAAGCGCCGGCGCCGAGGCCTGCGGTGTAGAGCTCATGGACGACATCGCCGCCCTCTTCGACACGGCGCAGGTCCCAGGCGAAGAAGCCGGCATTGAGCACACCGCCTTCGATATTGAAGTCCTCCTCGAGCGAATTGCCGCTCACGATCACCACCCGAATACCGTCGATATTGGGGGCGCTGCCGATCGGATTGGTGAGATTGACGACGAGATTTGTCGTTCCGCTTGCGTCGCCGTTGATGATGAGAAGATCCGACTTGCCGGGCACTCCCGGCGCCAGGAAGGCGTCGACGGCGAGCCGTCCGCCATAGCCCACATATTTGGCGGCTGGACCAACGCTGAAGCCATCATTCTGCAGGCCATCGACCAGCGATATCGTTCCCGAATTGTTAAAGGCCTCGAGATTCCAGAGAGTCGTATTCTCAAATTCGGCGATGCCATGGGCCGCCTGCACCAGGCCGGCATTGTTCACGACATCATTGCCTGCGCCGAAGTCGGAGTTGTACGCCGTGAAGACGCCGCCCGTCAGATTGTCGAGCCTGTCGTCCCCACCGGTCAGATCGACACGACCATTGATCACGCCGATATTGGTGATCTCCGCGGGCGCTCCTTTGACATTGATCGCCATCAGATTGGTGGCCGTGATCAGGCCGGCATTGTCGACGACCGTCTTGCCGCCCGTCGAGGCCACATCGATGCCCGCCACCATGCCTTGGACGCGGCCGGTCGCGCCGACTTTGATGTCGGCACCTCCGTAACCAAAATTGCGGGCATAGACACCATTTTCGTCCACCCCGCGGACGTCGCCGTCTACCGTGATGTCGATGGCGAGATCATTCTCGTCAAAGGCTTGTATGCCGGTTAGGCCACCGGTGACCCGGCTTCCTGCCGAGGTAGCGATCATGACCCCGCCGCCGGCAGTCGTCGAGGTGGCATGGATGCCGGTGCCGTCCATTCCTTCGACGACACCGCGCACAGTGATCTCGGTCACGCCGGTGCCGCGATTAGTGGCGATGATGCCGCCGCTCTGGGCCTCGACGGTGCTCGTGGCCTCGACGGTGACGATGAGATCGTCAGCCGTGTTTTGATTGCGCGCCATGATCGCATGGCCGGCGCTCGCCGTGACGTCACCGGCAACCGAGATGATGAGATCACCGCCGGCGTTGCGGCCGTGAATGCCGTAGAACGCTCCCGAAACGTCACTGCCGGCCCGCGTGGTTATCTCGAGCCTGTCGCTCGCCAGCCCATTGCCGGCATCGATTCCGTAGAAGCGTGCATTCACCCGCCCGCCGACATCGATCTTGGCGTCACCTGCCGCGTTGTTCAGAAGACGGATGCCGCCATCTCCCTTGAGATAGCTGCCCGCACCGGTCGTAATGGTGATATCGCCGGCGTCACCGAAGTTACGGCCATAGACGGCGACGCCGCCCCCGTTCTGGGCCGTGACATTGCCGTTGGCCGTGATCGTGAGATCCCCCGCGCCCTTGTTCATGCCGGTGATGCCGAAATTGAAACCGGCTACGGTGCTGCCGGCGCCCGTGGTGATCGTCATATCGCCGCCACCCGCGGCGCTCAAGGCGTAGATACCCATGCCTTCCGTGCCGGTGACCTTGCCATTGGCGATGATCTCGATGTCGCCGGTGCCGATCATGCGGCTATCGATGCCATTCTGCTGGCCTTTGACATCGCTCGCCGCGCCGGTGGCGATCTTCAGATCGCCGCTCGAGAGATTGCGGGCATAGATGCCGTTGCGATCCGTCCCGGTGACCTCGCCATTGGCGGTGATGGTGAAATCGCCGCTGTCATTCCGGCCACCGATGCCGTCATAGCCTGTGACCTTGCTCTGCGCACCCGTGGTGACCGTGGCGCCGGTGCCGGCATAATTGACGACCCAGACACCATTCTGGACCGTGCCCGTGACGTCGCCATAGACATTCACATTGAGAGCGCCGCGGCCGATATTGCGCGCCTCGACACCATCATAACCGCCTTTGACGACACTTCCGGCGGCGATGGTGACGGTCACATTGTTGGCGGTGGAATTGCCGAGCGCATAGACGCCTTCGCGGACCATCCCGGTGACATCCCCGTTCACGGTGATCGCGAGGTCGCCCGTACCGTCATTGCGGCCGATCATACCGAACCTGCTGCCGGTGATGACGCTGTCCGCCCCCGTGGTGATGGTCAGGTCTCGGCCGGTCGTGAAGGCGTGCATGCCGTCCCCATCAATCGCCGTGACCTTGCCATTGGCATTGACGAAGAGATCGCCGGTGCTGGAGCTGCGGGCATCGATGCCGAACCTGTCCCCGGCGATGTCGCTCTGGGCCCCGGTGTTCACGGTCAGATCGCGCCCGCTCGCGCCCGCACCGGCGAGTATGCCGGAGCCATTCTGGCCCGTGACCTTGCCGTCCGCCGTCACCACGAGGTCGCCGGTGCCGTCATTGCGGGCGCGGAGGCCATTGAAGCCGCCGGTGATCGTGCTGTTCACGGTGACGGTGACGGTGCCGGGGGTGGAGCCGGCGTCGCCGGCCGCGCTCACGCTCAGCCCGTCCTCGTCGCCGGTGATGATCGAAGCGTTCTCGTCGGTGAAACGCAGATGGCCGTCGCCGGTGATGGTGATGCCGTTGCCGACGGGCGCGATGACACTGAAGCCCGGCGCCGTCGAGACATCGGCATTGTCGGCGGTGATGGCCTGCGTCACGACATTGGCATTGCCGGTGCAGACGAAGGTCGGCGACGCCGGCGCCGGATCGCAGGCGGCATAGGCGGTGCGGCCATAGCCGAAGAACGGCGCCACGGTGAGGATGGTCGTCAGGGCCAGTCGGTTGCGCAACTGCCGCGTCCCCGACTTGCCGCCTTGCCCCTTTTGCGGCGTTCCCAGCGAACTCATTCTACCCCCGTCCGTCCCAGCCTGTTTCTTCTTAAACAATTACAGGGTCAGGGGATTTCCGGGCCTCCCATTTGAGGGGTGCGGCGCTTACATCACGAGGTTTTGCAGCGAGGTTTTGGGGCTGCGACAGGCCTGCGGAGCATGGAGAGCTATCGCATAGATACTATGTGAGAACAGAAGTCCTCCCGCCTTTCCCTTCGCCCGTTGCGAAGCAATGGGAGAAGGTAGCCGAAGGCCGGATGAGGGCTCTTACCTTGATGGAACGGTGCTAAGCGGAAGAGCCCTCACCCGCCCTATCGGGCACCCTCTCCCATCCTGCGGACGGGAGAGGGGGAAACGTGGGTAGTTCCCCCCGTCGCCTGATCTTTACCAGCTATACCTCACCCCGGCATTGCCGGTGACCGCTTCGAAATCCTCGGCGAACTGGTAATTGCCGCGCAGGAATCCGGACCAGCCGTCGGGCGCCATCACGCCTAGGCCCAGTGACACATCGCCCACCGTCTCGCCCGGATCGTCCGAGACATCGAAAGCCGGCGTGAGCGGCGCGAACACCGTCGCGGTGTTGTCGCCGGTGAAGGATTGCCACACGCTGGCCGTCACATCGGGCGTCAGGATCACGCCACCCTGTTCGTAGTCGGCGCCGAGACGGATGCCCAGCCGGCCACGCACGCTCGTCTCGTCCTCGAAGTCGACCGAACCGCCGAAGATCTCGTCGATATCGTCGATCTCGGTATGGAGCACGACGAGCGAGGCCTGCGGCTCGATGAAGGCGCCCTGGCCGAAGCCGATCTTGTAGCCGGCATCGATCTGGCCGCCGATATTGAAGAGATCCGTGTCGGCTTCACCCGATATCCCGCCGATCTCCTCGGCATCTATATCGACATCGAGGAAGTCCGCCTTCACCGTCAGATCGGCATAGAAGGCCTGATTGAGATAGGTGACATAGGCGCCGGCCGACGGGCCTTTGTATTTCCATTCTGTGTCGGTGACGTCGAAATCGAGGTCGGAGGTCAGATAACCGCCGAACAAGCCGAACATCCAGGTCTCGCCGGCACTTTCGGTGCCGAAGTCGAAGCCGGCGAGTGCGCCATAGATAGACTGCTTGCGGTCCGTGCTTGTCGGCCCATTGCCTTGATCGCGCTCGAGCCAGGCGCCGACACCTTTGAACCAGAAGCCGGGGGTGACGTTGGCCACGGGCGTGGGGGCGACCGGTTCCGTATAATCGGCGACCGGCGTGACCTGGGGCCCCGCCAGCAGGGCCCGGAGATCGGCCTGGCGCTGCAGCAGCGTGGCGGTCGTCTGGTGCCAGAAATCCTGGCCGCCGGTGATGCCGGCCGCCATCTCTTGCGCGCCGGCGCCGATACCGGTCGTGACCAGGATCTGAGACGGGCCGAGGAACGGCACGTTCCGGGCGACCAGATCCCAGGTGAAGAAGCCGGCATTGAGGGGGCCACCTTCGAGATCGAAATCTTCCTCGCCGGTCGCCACCGCCGCGACCACCTGGATGCCTTGATAGTTGGGCCCGGTGGCGTCGAGGATATTCACCACGACCTTGGTCGTGCCGTCGGTCACGCCAGCAATGGCGATTCGATCCGATGCACCGGTTCCCGGCTCGGCCAGGACCGCATCAACGGCGAGCCGGCCATTGTCACCCACATAGCGGGTGCCCGGAAAAGTAGTGACGTCCACCAAGTTGAACCGATCGCCGGTCTGACCATCCACCAGTGAAATCAGCCCGGCATTGTTGAATGTCTCGATATCGTGGAGGGTTACGACCTCAGCAGCCGCCGCGTCGGCGGCGGCGACCAAGGTGCCGTTGTTGAAAACGATGTCGTCGCCGCCGTTGAAGTAGCTCCACCCGCGCGTGCGCCACACACCATTATTGGTCAGCTTGGCGTCGAACCCGGTCGCGGTTTTCACCGTGCCGATAAGCTGATTGTTGTTGTCGATCGCTGTGGCGCCGCCGGTGGTCTCGATGGCGAGCGCGTTTGCTTCTCCGGAGAGATTGCGCACAATGCCGTCATTGGTAATGGCGATGTTCTGCTCATCGAGCGATCTGGCAAAGATGCCGGCCACGTTGCCCTCGACGAGACCGGCGCCGCCCACGGTGATGCGGGTGGTCGCGTTGCCGTCATTGACGGCCTTGACGCCATAGAACTCCGTAGCACTGACCGAACCGTTCACGGTCACCTCGAAGGTCCCGCCGCCCTCATGGCGCGCGTCTATACCGTCATCCGCGCCCTTGACCACGCTGCCCGCCACCGTGGTGATCTTCAGATTGGCGCCCTCGTTTTCGGCATAGATGCCATCATCGCCGCGCCCCTCGATCATTCCATCGGCAAGGATGGTGAGATTGCCGCGGCCGTTGTTCTCGGCATAGATGCCGTCATCGCCGGCGGAGATATAGCTTCCGGCGCCGGTGGTGACCGTCAGGTCGCCGCCATCCTCCTCGTTCTCGGCGCCGATGCCGTTGCCGCCGCTGCTCTCGGTCCTGATCGCGCCATTGGCGGTGATGGTGAGATTGCCGGTGCCCCGGTTCCGGCCCCAGATCCCTTCCTGCTCAGCCTTGATCACACTCCCGGCCTCGGCGGTGATGGTGAGATCTTCACCTTCATTCAAGGCGTCAATGCCGTTGCCTTCCGTCCCGGTCACCTTGCCGCCGACCGTGACGGTAAGATCGCCGACGCCGGTGTTCTCGACATCGATACCTTCGTCGAGGCCGCTGACGTCGCTTCCGGCACCGGTGGTGATCGTCAGATTCTGACCGTAATAGGCATGTGCGAAGATACCGTCTTCGCTCTCACCCGTGACCTGCCCATCCGCCGTGATGATCAGGTCACCGTTGCCGTAGCTCTTCGCCTTGATGCCGTAGCGCGAGCCGGTGATGTCGCTCTGAACGCCGGTGGTGATCTTCAGATTGACGCCATTGTCGGTGCCATAGGAATTGCGTGCATAGATGCCATCGCCATCGTCGCCCGTGACCTTGCCATAGGCCTTGATGTCGAGATCGCCGGTGCCGAAATTGTCGGCGAAGATGCCGGTATTCTCGCCCGTGATATCGCTCGCAGCACCCGTCGTGATCTTGAGATTGGTGCCGTTGCCGGAATTGAAGGCGCGGAGCCCGTCATCCTGAGTGCCTGTAACCTTGCCGTCGGCGGTCACCCTGAGCTCGCCCGAGCCCATATTGACTGCGTCGATGCCCTCGTCGCTGCCTTCGATCACGCTTCCCGCATTGGCCGTGATGATCAGATCACCGCCTTGATTACGGCCATAGATACCATCGCCGGTGCCGCCATCGACCGAGCCGTTGGCGATGATCTCGAGCCTTCCGCGCCCCTGATTTTCGGCATGGATGCCGTTGCTGCCACCCTCGATCGCACTGCTCACGCCGGTCGTGATGACGACATCGGTGCCATCGATGGAGTTGAAGGCGTGGATGGCGTCATTGGCGCCGGTGACCTCGCCATTGGCGGTGATGTCGAGCTTGCCGGCACCGCCGTTGAGCGCATTTATGCCCTCGTCGCCCCCCTCGATCGCGCTGCCGGCGCCGGTGACGACCGTCAGATCGACGCCGTAATTGACGGCATAGATGCCATCGCCCGACTGTCCCGTAACGGCGCCATCGGCGGTGATCGAAACCTGGCCAAGCCCGTCATTGCGGGCATAGATGCCGTTCGTGCCGCCGGTGATCGCACCGCCGGTGCTGATGGTCACCGCGCCGCCCGAGCGGACATAGATGCCGGTGAAGTTCGCGCTGGTGACGGGCGAGGCGTTATTGTCGATATAACGCAGATGGCCATCGCCGGTGATGGTGATGCCATTGTCGCCGCCACCGGCGGTGACGCTGAAGCCCGGCTCTGTCGTGATATAGGCGTTGTTGACCAGGTTGAAGGACTGCGCCCCGCTGGCGCCGCTGCAGGAATAGGTCGGCGCCACGGGGTTGGGGGTACAGGCGGCAAGGGCCTGGCGGCCATAGGCCAGGAAGGGTGCCGCGGCCAGGATCGTCGTCAGAGCCAGCCTATTGCGCAGGACACGCGTTACAGGATTTACCGATTTCAAGCGCCGTTCCATGGGGTCCCCAGCCTGGTCGCGGCATTTCAAATCACCGCACATTACGCCGAGTTTAACTGACAGGTGCGACAGTCGCCACAGATTCCCCTCGGTAATTCAAAAGTGATCGCGAGAGTGTGGCGCTCTAGCAACAGTCAATTGCAGGATCAAAATCCTAGATCGAATGTCGATTCGTCAGGTTTGTTTCAAGGATCCGACGCCACAACTTATGGATGTAAATCTAACGCACCAGCGGATCATGGGTGATGAGATTGCGGATCTCATTTGAGGCAAAACCAAGCGACATCGGACAGGCGATGCCGGACAGCACCGCCACGTCATAGATCTCGGCCACCGCACCATCGATGCGGAACCATTCGACACAGGTCTTCTTGTCGAGATCGATCACCTGGATGCCGCACCAGGGCTCGGAATCGGCGGCCTTCAGCTTGTCGTCGAGCGCCAGCCCCTCGAAGCGCTTGTAGCGCGGCTTCGACAGGCCGACAAAAGCATGCCGGCCTTTGATGGCGAGGCCGCGGCCGAAGCCCGGGCAGAACATATGCGGGCGGAAGGACTTGGTCGCGAGATCGACCTCGCCGAGCTCGCCGGTGCCGGAATTCAGCAGCCACAGGCGCCCGTCGACGAGGCGTGGCGAATGCGGCATCGACAGCCCGGTGCAGACGATCTCGCCCGACTCGACATCGATGACGATGCCGCCTTCGGCGCGGCGGTCGCGCCAGCCGTCGATCGTGTCCGAGCGCGACACGGCGGTGACATAACGGGGCTTGCCGTTTTCCATGGCGAGGCCGTTCAGATGGCAGCGGTCCTCATTGACGAGAGCGGAAATGAAAGGCGGCATCCAGATCGGCGTGAAGCTGTGGCGCTCCGACGGCACCGCCAGACAATTATAGGCCGTGTTGACGAAGACGATCTGCCCGTCGGCCATCAGGCCGATGTCATGCGCGTCGAGAATGCCGGTGGTGTAGGTGATGCGCGGCACATAGCAGGCGTCCTGGGTGTGGTTGATCGCCTGGCCGGCGTCAAGGACGTTCTCGAAGCGCTGGATCTGAAACAACGTGGCGAGCGCCAGCGTGTGGCCCTCGGCATAGAGGCCCATGGCCTTGGGAAACAGCCGCTCGTCCACCATCAGCCCGCCGCCCTTGGGATTGCGGCCGAGGAGATAGAGCTTGCCCGACTGGTAGGAGGTGAAGCCGAGCGACAGATCGAGGCGGGCGAGCAGGCGCGGAAAGCCGCCCGACATCGAATAGTTGACGGCGGGGGCCTTGTCGGCCGCCGGCTTGTCGTCGGCTGGCGCTTGGGCTTCGGTGGAAGGCGCTGGATCAGATGGAGGCAAGACAATATTCCCGAATTACATACTATCTGGAGCGCTTCCATATCGCCAAAGTCGAGCAACTTTGGCGGGAAGCGCTCTGAGACAATGAATCGCGGGAAGACCTAGCGCGCTTCAAGGCATCCGATCAATGTCGTTCTACCAGGAATATCTGAGCCCGGCATTGCCGCTATAGGCGTCGTAGTCATTGGCGAACTGGTAGTTCCCGCGCAGGAAGCCCGACCAGCCTTCCGGTGCCGCGACGCCGAAGCCCACCGAAATATCGCCCATGGTGGAGCCCGGATCGTCCGACACGCCGAAGGACGGCAGGGCCGGATCGGCGATGGTGGCGTTGTTGTCGCCCGAGAAATCTTCCCACACGCTGGCGATCACGTCGCCCGTGAAGACCGTCATGTCGCTCGCCTGATGATCGAAACCAACGCGCAGGCCGAGCCTGCCGCGCACACTCGTCTCGTCGTCGAACTGGACCGTGCCGCCGAACACATCGACATCGTCGATCTCGCTGTGCACCACCGCGAGCGACGCTTGCGGCTCGACGAACATGCTCTCACCGAACTTGTAGCCGGTGTCGATGCGCCCGCCGATATTGAGCGCGTCGGTATCGCCGTCATCGGCGTCGGGCGCCAAATCTTCCGGATCGATCTCGATATCGAGGAAGTCGGCCTTGACCGTGACATCGACGAAGAAGGCGCGGTCGAGATAGGTGGCATAGGCACCGACCGTCGGGCCTTCATAATTCCATTCGGTGTTGGTCTCGTCGAATTTGAGCTTCGAGGACATGTAGCCGCCGAAGACGCCGAACAGCAGCGCGTCGCCGACATCCTGGGTGCCGAAGTCGAAGCCGGCGAGCCCGCCCCAGATCGTCTGCGTGCGGTCGAGGGTGAAGCCGTCCTGCTCGTCGTCGCGTTTCAGATAGGCGCCGAGACCGGAGACCCAGAAGCCCGGCGTGACCCTGGCGACGGGCGTCGGCGAGACCGGCTCGGCGAAATCGGCGACCGGCGTGACGCTTGTGCCGCCGATCAAGGATCTCAGATCCATCTGCCGGCCGAGCAGCGTCCCTAAGGTCTGGAACCACAGGTCCTGGGTGGCGGTCATGCCGCCGGCGAATTCTTCAGCCCCTATGCCGACGCCGGAGGAGAACAGCTCATGCTGTTTCAACGTATCGTCGTAGCGCATATCCCAGGTGTAGAAGCCGGCATTGAGCGGCCCGTCGAGGACGAAATCGCCATCGCCGGTGGTGCCGCTGAAGACGCGCACGACCGCGATGCCTTCGTCATTGAAGCCGGTGGCGCCCACGACATTGACATGGACCTTGGTTACGCCGGTGACATTGCCGCTGATTTGGAGCTCGTCCGCTTTCCCCTCGGGGCCGAGGATGGCATCGACGCCCAGCAGGCCGCCTTCGCTCTTATATTCGGTCTGGCCGGCGAGCACGCCGGTGATCTCGAGCGTGTCTTCCGCGCCGCCGTCGATAAGCGAGATCGCGCCGGAATTGTTGAACCGCTCGAGGCCGGTGAGGGTCGGATTTTCGCTTGTGCCCTGCGTGACCGCGGCAACGAGGACGCCGCTATTGTTGACCTCGTCCTCTTCGCCGTCGCCGAACTCGTTCGCACCGGTGGTCGACCACAGGCCGTCATTGTTGAACGTGTCGTCGAATGAGCTGAGCGACACCGTGCCGATGATCGCACCGGTATTGCCGATCTCGGCTGCGCCGCCGTTCGTCACGATCGCGAGATCGCCGGGCAGCTGCGATAGATTCCGCACGATGCCGGCATTGGTGATGGTGATGCCCTGACCATCCCACGACCTTGCATAGACGCCGGCAGCCTTGCCCTGCACCAGGCCCGCGGCGCCGATCTCGATTTCGGTGGCGCTGTCGCCCTGGTCGTTGAAGGCCTTGATGCCGAAGCCGAAATCGTCCTTGCTGTCCTTGCAGTCGTCCTTGCTGTCCTTGCTATCTTTGCTGTCCTTACAGCTCTCGCCCAGGCCGGTGACCGTGCCGTCCACCGTGATCTCGAATGAGCCCCCGCTACCTTGCGTGGCATCGATGCCGTCTTTGGCTCCGATGACCACACTTCCCAGCCCGGTGCCGATCGTCAGGTCATGGACGCCGAACGGGTTGTTTATCGCATGGATGCCGTCCCTGGAGGAGCCGGTGACTTGGCCGTTGACCTCGATATTCAGGTCGCCATTGCCGAAATTGAGAGCATTGATGCCGTTTTCCTTGCCGGTGACGATGCTCGCCGCGCCGGTGAAGATGGAGAAGTGGTAGGCATCTTCATTCACGTCGAGGATTTGAGTGTCGTAACCCTCACTGCCGTCGAAGGCATAGATGCCGTCGCGGGTCTCACCCGTGACCCGGCCGTTGACGGTGATCTCGAAATTGCCCATGCCGGTGTCCTGGGCGTAGATGCCGTTGAGCTTGCCGGTTACGACGCTCGCGGGGCCAGTTGTGATCGTCAAAGCGAGAGCATTGCCCTCGACCTCTTCATCGGCTCCAATATACAGACGCTCTTCGACATTGCGCGCGAAGATGCCGTCGCCATTCTGGCCGGTGACATTACCATCGGCGGTGATCTCGAGATTGCCCTCGCCGTAATTGCGCGCGTCGATGCCATCGTATTTGCCGGTGATGCTGGCGGCAGCACCCGTCGTCACCGAGGCGCCTCTCCCGATCTCCGAATTATAGGCGTAGATACCGTCCTCTTCCTGACCGGTGACGTTGCCGTTCGCGGTGATGGTGAGGTCGCCGGTGCCGTGGTTGAGGGCTTCGATACCGTAGAACTTGCCGGTCACCGCCGCATTGGTGGTGATGGTCAGGTTGCGGCCGAAGGCCGGTTCCCATTCCTCGGTCTCGGTGTTGTAGAATTCATCGCCGTTGTTGATCGCGGTGATGCCGTTGCCGTTCTTGCCGGTGACGGCGCCATTGATGGTGATGGTGAGATCGCCGTCGCCGAGGTTTTCGGCCTGGATGCCGTCATCGCCGCCGGTGACGGCCTGCGTGCCGGTGACGATCTTCAGATAGCCGCCATCGGCTGAATTATAGGCCTTGATGCCGTCGCCCGCCTGGCTGTAGCCGCCGACCACGCCTTGCGCATTGATGCTGAGATTGCCGCTGCCGTAATTATAGGCGCCGATGCCGTTGCCGCCGCCTTTGACGACGCTCTGCGTGCCGGTCTCGATGATGAGGTCGGTGCCTTCGTTCTTCGCATAGATGCCGTCATTGAAATTGCCGAACACCTCGCCGTCGGCGGTGATCTTGAGATAGCCGCTGCCCTCGTTGACCGCGTCGATACCGTTGGAGTCTTCATCCTCGCTTTCCGGGCTGGGCCCTTCGCCGCGGATGCTGCTTCCCACGCCGGTGGTGATGATGAGATTGGCGCCTTCGTTGCGGGCGTGAATGCCGTCATAACCCTCGCTGGTGACCGAACCGTCGACCTTGATCGCGAGATCGCCGCTGCCATTGTTGAAAGCGCCTATTCCGTTGCCGAAGCCCTTGACGACGCTTTGGGCATTGACGGTGACGCTCAGGGCGTCACCGGAATTGACCGCGTAGATGGCGTCGAACTTGTCTCCGGTGACATCGCCATTGGTGGTGATCGTCAGATTGCCAGAGCCATAATTGCGCGCATCGATGCCATTGTGCTCGCCGGTGATCGTGCTGCCGATGCCCGTGGTGACGGTGAGATTGGCGCCGAAATTCTTGGCGTAGATGCCATCATTCTTGACATAGGTGTCACCGCCGAAATCCGTGCCGGTGACGCTGCCATTCGCCGTGATGGTGATATCGCCGCTGCCTTCATTGCGGGCGTAGATGCCATGGGCCGTGCCGCCGATCGTGCCATCCGTGAAAATGGTCACCGCACCAGGGGTTTCCCCGAGATCTCCCGTGGAGACGACGGAGAGGCCGCGGCTGTAATAGCTGCTGTTGGTGATGCTGGTGGAGGCTTGATTGTCGGTGAAACGCTGATTGCCGAGGCCTTCGATTCCAAGGCCACCCGTCGTCACATAGGTGGGAGTCCCCGTCGCGAAATTGGCATTGTTGACGAAGAAGAACTGACCCGGACTCGCGTCGGTGCAAAGATGCGTGAGCGGAGCGGCGGCAGGTTCACAAGCCGCATAGGCCTGGCGCCCATAACCCAGAAACGGCGCCACGGCCAGGATCGTGGTCACCGCCAGGCGGTTGCGCAAGACGCGCCCTACGCTTCGTTTGCCGTGACCGCCGGTCGGCATCCAATCGAACGGCTGTCCCATTATCTATCTCCTCGTCCGGACCTGCTCGACATCAGGGGCCTCCCCCGCTCGGGCCGCCGCCGGTGCCACCGCCGCCGGTACCGCCACCACCACCGCCCGTGCCGCTGCCTGGATTGCCGCCACCGGGATTGCTGCCGCCACCGCCCGGATTGCCGCCCGGCGATCCCCCGCCGGTATCTCCGCTCGGACCGGATCCTTGCTGGCCGCTGCCCTGGTTGTTGTTCTGGAAATCGAGGATCAGACCGAGGCTCGAACGGCAGGAGCGCGTATTGACCCGGAAGGACCGGTTGAGCGAGCCCTGATTGACGATGTAAGGCAGGCTCCGCAGCGCCTGGCCCTTGGACCGGCCGCCCAATTGATCGACATCGTTGCGCCGCGCCCGCCCGACGCCGCAGCCTTCGGGGATGCTTTCGCATGTTCCCGAGGCGCAAAGCCGGACGCCCCCTTCGAACACCGCGATCAAAGTCTCACGGCCGGACGAGAAATCGAAAGCGGTGCCGCGGATGCCGATGGTCGCATTCGCCGTCCTGATGTCATAGGCGTTTTTGGCCGATTTGCCGCTGATGAAGCGGAAGGTGCCGCGCAAGGCGTCGACGGAGAATTTCTGCGCCCGATTGCCGCCGCGCATCAGGAAACGGTCGATCACCAGGGTGGAATTGGGCCCGACGACCAGCCTGGTGTCGTCGATAAATACGATCTGGACGTTGCCGCCGCCGGTGACGACCTTGTCGCTCTCAAATATGGGAACGCCGGGGCTGAGCGCCCGGCCGGAACCCGTGGGCGACCCCACCGCAGCGACGACCTTCCCGATCGGGTCGGCGGCTTCCGCCGGACCTGCCAAAGCGACAGCGCTCAGAGCAGCCGCAATAAGGACTCGGGCGAACCGCGCCATAAGATTTCCCCGCCAATTTTCCCCCGAGTTATCTTTTTGGCCGGATTTGGGAAAAAACACAATCGGCAAACGTCCGACAATATCATTTGCCGGGCGACCGTTGCGAATGGGCTACAGTCCCGTCCCCGAATGCCTCAAAAGCGGGCAAATCGGGAGGTCTCTTTCAAGATATTCTGGATGCCGGGGGACCAGCCCGCAACCACCGGTTACGGGTCGGCCGGTTACCAGGAGAAGGCAAAGCCGCCGGACGCATTGGGCTTGGTGACGTCGTCGCTGAACAGGTTGCCACCCTTCAGATAGGCCGTCATATTGGCCGACAGGGTGACGTCGACCTGGCCGCTGACATCGCCATAGACGCCCTCCAGGTCGTCATCCGAGAGGCCGAGCGGCACCCCCGCCAGGACATCGACTTCATTGTCGGTCGAAAACACGTCCCACACCCTGGCCGTCGCCGACGCCCGCACCGTCTCGCCGCCATAGCCGGCCCTGAGGCCGGCGCCAGCCCGGTAGCTCTCATTGGTGCCGGCATCGATGTCGGCGCCGCCGACCGAGAAGTCGTCGATCTTGGTCGAGAACCCGTCCACCGAGATCATCGGCTCGACGAACAGCGTGTCGCCGAAACGGTAACCCAGATCGCCGCGGGCGCCGAGCGAGGTGACATCGGCATCGTCATTGTCGTCCACAGCCAGCGAGCCCACCTGATAGTCCATCTTGAGCAGGTCGGCCTTGACCAGCACAGTGGCGAAGAAGCCGTTGCTCAAGAGGCCGGCATAGGCACCGAGCGTCGCGCCCTTGCTGTCGATGCTGGTCGAGCCTTCGTCGAAATCGAGGGTCGAATCGACATAACCCGCCATGACGCCGAACAGCAGGCTGCCGCCGCCCGCGCCCAGGCCGGTGCGGAAATCGGCGCCGCCGACCACGCCATAGATGTCCTGCTTGTAGCTCATGTCGAAGTCGAGATTCGCATCGAGGAGCGAGAAGGAGGCATCGTCGTCGCGCTTCGACCAGCTGCCGAGGACGCTCGCCCATAGGCCGCCGGTGGGCGCATCGCTGCCTTCGACCGGTGGATCGGCGACCGCCGTCACCGTGTGGCTGGTGGCGAGCATGTCGCGCAGGTTTTCCTGGCGCGTCGACCAGGCATCGGCTGATTCACGCCAGATCGCTTGCGCGCCCGCCACCGCCGCCAGAGGCTCGAAGGCCTCGCGGTCGGGCAGGCCGACGAGACGATGCTCACCATTCGCCGCGTCGAAGACGAGGTCATAGGCGAACAGCCCCTTGTCGATCGGTCCATTGGCGAGCACGAAATCACCGACGGCCGTGGTGCCCGCCGCATGCGCCACCAGGATGCCGGTCGGGTTGTAAACGCCCGGCCCGGCATTGGTGTCGGTCACGAAGACTTGGGTCACGCCGGTCACATTGCCGCCGACATCGAGCACGTCCGCCAGCGATCCCGCACCGCCGAGGAAGGCGTCGATCGACAGGCAACCGCATTTACCGCCGACTGCGGCAATTTTACCACAACGTCTTACATCGCCGCGGCGCCCGAGAAGGTCATGCTCATGAAGTCATGGAAGACGCGGGTGGCGGGCCCCTGTTGCACCGCTCGATTCCAGGCGAGGCCGACATCCATGCTGGGAATGTCGCCGATCACATTGCGGGTCTCGATGCGCTGGCCTTCCAGCGACCATGGCCTATAGACCATGTCGGAGAGAACGGTGACGCCCATGCCGGCGGCGACCATGCTGCGCACCGCCTCGACGGAGGAGGTTTTCACCACCATCCTGGGCTCGAGCCCGGCCTTGACCCAGTATTTGCCGGCCGTGTGCATCGCCTCATCGACGGTGAGCATGACATAGGGCTCGGCCGCCACTTCGGCGAGCGTGATGTTCTCGCGGTTGAGGAGCGGATGCTCGACCGGCAGCCACAACCGCCGCCTGGACCTGAGCAGGGTTTCGGACGCGATCCGCGCCGTGTCGGCGAGATTGGAGACCAGCATCACCGCGATATCGAGGGTGCGGTCGACGATGCCGCGTTCGATCGCCTCGCGCGGCAGTTCGCGCAATTCGACGCTGATGCGCGGATAGTTGCGCAGGAACCGGGCGTAATGGCGCGGCATGAAATAGCCCGCCACCGTATAGGAGACGCCGACCCTGATATGGCCGGAATGCGCCGTGTCCTCGGTCAGAGGCGCGCTCATCGCCTCGTTCACCGCCGCCATGATGATGCGCGCATGCTGCAGGAAGCGGGTGCCCTCGGCGGTGAGCGACACGCCGGTCGGTAGGCGGTCGAACAGGCGCACGGCGAGATCCTCCTCGAGCTGCTTGATCGCCGCCGTCACCGCCGATTGCGAGACATTGAGCTCGATCGCCGCCTGGCTCACCTGCCCGGCATTGGCGGCGGCCAGAAAGTAACGCACTTGCTTGATCGAGAGTGGCATATCTGAATTCCCGATAACGCTGAGCAGATTTTCTGATTTTACAATAGCTGGGCCGAACCTCAATAGTTGGCACTCAAGCAGCCGCAATAGACGGCACCGGGAGAGAAACGACCATGCACGCACCGGCCAAGCCGCTGATCGGCCAACGGATTCACCGCAAGGAAGACCGCCGCTTCATCACCGGCGAGGGGCGTTATGTCGACGACATCGCCTTGCCCGGCATGGCCCATGCGGCGGTCCTGCGCTCACCGCACGCCCATGCGCGGATCACATCCATCGAAACCGGGCAGGCTTCGGCGATGCCGGGCGTGCTCGCCATCTTCACCGGCGCCGATCTCGCCGCGGCCGGGATCGGCAACCTGCCGGTCGGCTGGATCGTGCCCCATACCAAGGGTGGGCCGATGGCGCAGCCACCGCATCCGGTACTGGCCACGGAGCGGGTCCGCCATGTCGGCGATCCCGTCGCCTTCGTCGTCGCCGAAAGCCGCGCCGAAGCCGTTTCGGCCGCGCGGATGATCGCGATCGACTATGAGCGGCTGCCACCGGTAGCCGATCTCGCGACCGCGTTAGATCCTGAAACACATCAGATCTGGACCGAGGCGCCCGGCAATCTCTGTTACGACTGGGAAGTCGGCGATGCAGCGGCGACCGAGCGCGCCTTCGCCACGGCCGCCCATGTCACCACCGTCAAGCTGATCAACAACCGCGTGCATGCCTCGCCGATGGAGACACGCGGCACGATCGGTCATTACGATCCCTCGAGCGACCGCTACACGCTTTATACCTCTAACCAGAATCCGCATGTGATCCGCGTGCTGCTGTCGATCGCGACGCTGAAGATCTCGGAAGAGAAGATCCGCGTGGTGGCGCCCGATGTCGGCGGCGGCTTCGGCATGAAGATCTATCACTATGCCGAGGAGGTGCTGAGCGTCTTTGCCGCGCACCGGCTGAAGCGCCCGGTCAAATGGATCGCCGATCGTTCCGAGGCCTTCATCTGCGACACGCATGCGCGGGACCATGTCACGACAGTGTCTCTGGCGCTCGACGCCGACGGTATCGTTCAGGGGCTGAAGGTCGACACGATCGCCAATATGGGCGCCTATCTGTCCACTTTCGCGCCGGCGATCCCGTCTTTCTTCTATGCTTATCCTATGCCCGGCCCTTACAAGGTGCGCGCCGTGCATGTGCGCACCCGCGCCGCTTTCACCACCACCATGCCGGTCGATGCCTATCGCGGCGCCGGGCGGCCCGAATGCACTTATGTGCTGGAACGCGCCATGGATGCGGCGGCCCGCGAGATGAAGATCGACCGCGTCGAGATCAGGCGGCGCAATCTGATTCCGGCCGAAGCCTTTCCCTATAAGACACCGTTGCTGTGGACCTATGACGTCGGCGAGTTCCACAAGCTGCTCGATCGCGCGGCGGAGGTCGGTGCCTTTGCCGGCATCGCCGAACGCAAGCGGGAAGCGCTGGCGCGCGGCCGTTATCGCGGCTTGGGCTTCGCTTTCTATATGGAAGCCTGCGGCATGGGTCCGTCCAAGCTGCTTGCCCGCGAAGGCTGTCTCGGCGGCCAGTTCGAAGTGGGCCAGGTGCGCGTCAACCCGACCGGCAGCGTCACCGTTTTGACCGGCAGCCACACCCATGGCCAGGGCCATGAGACGGTCTATGCGCAGATCGTCGCCGATACGCTGGGCGTCGATTTCGAGGCGATCGAGATCGTCCATGGCGACACCGACCGCGTCGCTTATGGCATCGGCACCTATGGCTCGCGCTCGCTCGCCGTCGGCGGCTCGGCAATGAAGCTGTCGCTCGACAAGGTGGTGGAGAAGGGCCGCAAGATCGCGGCCCATCTGCTCGAGGCGGATGACCGCGACATCGAGTTCAAGCATGGCCACTACCGCATCGCCGGCACCGACCGCTCGAAGAGTTTCAAGGAGATCGCGGCGGCCGCCTATAACCCCGCCGATTATCCGCTCGACAAGCTCGAGCCGGGGCTCGAGGAGACGACCTGGTTCGACCCGCCTGATTTCACTTTTCCATACGGATGTCACATCTGCGAGATCGAGGTCGATCCCGAGACCGGCAAGATCGACATCGTGGCGCTGGCCGCGGTCGATGATTTCGGCAACCAGGTCAATCCGATGATCGTCGAGGGCCAGATCCATGGCGGCCTGGCGCAGGGCTCGGGGCAAGCCCTGTTGGAGCATTGCGCCTTCGATCCCGAAACCGGCCAGCTTCTGTCCGGCTCCTTCATGGATTACGCCATGCCGCGTGCCGACGACCTTCCATCGATGCGCATCGAAAGCCTGGTGACCGCCTGCCGCAACAATCCGCTGGGCGTCAAAGGCTGCGGCGAGGCGGGCGCCATTGCGGGACCGGCGGCCCTGGTGAGCGCGGTGCTCGACGCCTTGTCGCCTTTGGGCGTCACCAGCATCGACATGCCGGTGACGGCGGAAAAAGTGTGGCGCGCCTGCCAGGATGCCCAAAAATCGTGATATCTCTTTTTCAAATACCTGAGAGCGGATTTTCTGATTTTACAATATCCGCTCCCCCACCCAATATTTGCATTCGTAAACAAGAACGCCCGTCAGTGGCGCATCGGGAGGAGTGAGTGTGACAGCCATCAACTGTGACATGGGTGAGGCTTTCGGCCTCTATAAGATGGGCGACGATGCCGGCCTGATGCCGCTCATCGATGTCGCCAATGTGGCCTGTGGCTTTCACGGCTCCGACTTCAACCATATGCGCACCACCGTCGAGCTCGCCAAGAAGCATGGCGTGAAGGTGGGCGCACATCCATCGCTCCCCGACCTCCAGGGCTTCGGCCGGCGTGAGATGAAGATCGCGCGCGACGAGCTCGCCAATTGCCTCATCTATCAGATCGGCGCGCTCAAAGGTTTTCTCGAAGCCGCCGGCATGAAGCTCAACCACATCAAGCCGCATGGCGCGCTGTACGGCATGGCGGCGCGGCAGGAGGAGATGGCGCAGGCGGTCGCCGACGTCGCCGACATCTTCAGAGTGCCGCTCTTCGGCATGGTCGGCACGCTGCATGAAGAGATCTACAAAGCGCGCGGCCACACTTTCATTCCGGAATTCTATGCCGATCTCGATTACCGCGACGACGGCACCGTCATCATCACCCGCGAGCATGACGCCAAGGATCCCGACGAGGCCGCCGCCAAATGCCTGCGCGCCGTGACCGAAGGCAAGGTGACGAGCGTCAACGGCAAGGAAGTGACGGTCGGCTCGGCCACCATCTGCATCCATTCCGACACGCCAAATGCCGTCGCCATCGCCGAAGCCGTCCGCAAGGCGGTCGCCCCTTATCTCGACGCCGCCTGACATAGAATAGAAGAGAGCGCCCATGCCCCATGAACTTCTCTCGCCGCTTCCCGGAACCTTCTATCGCCGGCCGGCGCCGGACAAGCCTCTGTACAAGAACGAAGGCGACGAGGTCGCGGTCGGCGACGTCATCGGCCTCATCGAGGTGATGAAGTCCTTCAACGAGGTGAAGGCGGAAGTCGCCGGCAAGATCGTGAGATTCCTCGCCGACAATGAAGAGCCGGTGATGGCCGGCCAGGCTCTGGTGGAAATCGCTTGATGGAGAAGCTCGTCGCCCAGTTGCCCTCGCCCCGCTTCAGCGGGGAGAGGGAGGGGACCCATTGCACAGCAATGGGGAGGGTGAGGGGCCTGCATCAAGACCATGCCTTCTCATTCAACAAGCCCCTCACCCCTCCCGCCGCTTTGCGTCGGGGCCCTCCCCTCTCCCCGCTGAAGCGGGGCGAGGGTTGCAAGGACGCCTCATGTTGAAATCCTTGTTCATCGCCAATCGCGGCGAGATCGCGGTGCGCATCATCCGCGCGGCGCGCGAATTGGGCATCCGCACCATCCAGGCCTATAGCGTCGCCGATGCCGACTCGCTCGCCGTGAAGATGGCGGATGAAGCCGTCAATATCGGCCCGCCGCATGCGGCGAAATCCTATCTCAACATCCCCGTCATCATCGAGGCCGCCAGGAAGGCGGGCGCCGACGCGATCCATCCGGGTTATGGCTTCCTCGCTGAGAATGCCGGCTTCGCCGACGCGGTCGTGGCGGCAGGCATGATTTTCGTCGGCCCGAGCGGTGACGCGATCCGCACCATGGGCGACAAGGTCTCCGCCCGCATCGCCGCGGAAAAAGCCGGCGTGCCGGTGGTGCCGGGCAGCGGCGGGCGCATCGAAGATTTGACCGAGACCACGCAGATCGCCGAGCGCATCGGTTTTCCGATCATGATCAAAGCCGCGGCCGGGGGCGGCGGACGGGGCATCCGCATTGCCAATACGGCCGAGGAATTCGCGCAATTCCTGCCGCAGGCGCAAGGCGAGGCCCAGGCAGCCTTTGGTGATGGCGGACTCTATATAGAGAAAGTCATCACCAAGGCCCGCCATATCGAGGTGCAGGTGCTGGGCGACGGTGAGCGCGCCATCCACTGCTTCGAGCGCGAATGCTCGCTGCAGCGCCGCCGCCAGAAGCTGTGGGAGGAAGCCCCCTCGCCCGTCCTGCCCGACAATGTGCGCCAGAAACTATGCGCTTCCGCCGTCGCTCTCGCCGAGGCGGTCCATTACAAGGGCGCCGGCACGATCGAATATCTCTATGACGACGAGAGCCACGACTTCTACTTCATCGAGATGAATACCCGCATCCAGGTCGAGCATCCAGTGACGGAGTTCGTCACTGGCCTCGATCTCGTGCGCGAGATGATCCTCATCGCCGGCGGTGAGCGGCTGAAGCACCGGCAGGACGACATCAAACGTTCAGGCCACGCGATCGAAGTGCGCATCAACGCCGAGGACCCGGCCAAAAACTTCATGCCTTTCCCCGGCGTGGTCAAAGGCCTGCGTGTGCCGGGCGGGCCTGGCACCCGTTTCGACACGATGCTTTATGACGGCTACCAGGTGCCGCCCTTTTATGATTCACTGCTCGGCAAGCTCATTGTCTGGGACGAGACCCGCGAGCGGGCGATCGACCGCATGAAGCGCGCGCTGGGCGAGCTCGAGATCGGCGGCCTCAAGACGACCAAGCCGCTGCATCTACTGCTCGCCGATGACGCCGCCGTGCGGCGGGGACAGTTCCATACACGCTGGCTCGAGCCCTGGCTCGAGGCCAACGCAGCGAAATTGGCGGAGTGAGGGCGTGAAGAACGCACACGCTTTTCTCCGTCATCCCGGCGCAAGCCGGGACCCATTCAAGACCGGCTTGCGCCGGGACGACGCATAACAAGAATAAGGGAGGTGGCGCTTCGATGAAGACCCGATATTCCTATGGCGGTGACGAGCATATCTTCGTCGAGATGGACGAGGAGATGTCGCTCGACGCCTTCTTCAAGGCCCTGTTCATCACCAACGCGGTCAGGGACGCGAAGATCAAGGGCGTCACCGAGATCTGCCCGGCCAATGCCTCGATGCAGATCAAGTTCGATCCCGATGTGATCAAGCCCGCCGACATGCTGAGCGAGCTCAAGAAGTTCGAGAGCGTCGCCGAGAAGGCCGAGCCCGTCATCAAGACGCGCATCATCGAGATTCCGGTCTATTACAACGATCCCTGGACGCATGAGACGCTGATGCGCTTCCGTGAGCGCCACCAGGATCCGAAATCGACCGACATCGAATATGCCGCGCGCATCAACAATCTCGATGGTCCGGACGGCTTCATCAAGGCGCATTCGGGAGCCCCCTGGTTCGTCTCCATGGTGGGCTTCGTGGCCGGCCTGCCCTTCCTCTATCAGATGGTGGATCGCCAGCGGCAGATCGAGGCGCCGAAATATCTGCGCCCGCGCACCGACACGCCGAAGCTCACCATCGGCCATGGCGGCTGTTTCGGCTGCATCTATTCGGTGAGAGGCGCCGGCGGCTACCAGATGTTCGGCATCACGCCGATGCCGATCTACGATCCCAATCAGAAGATCAGCTACCTGCGCGACTTCATGTGCCTGTTCAAGCCGGGCGACATCGTCAAATGGAAGCCGA
Organism: Taklimakanibacter albus; assembly: GCF_016595235.1. GTDB lineage: Bacteria > Pseudomonadota > Alphaproteobacteria > Rhizobiales > Aestuariivirgaceae > Taklimakanibacter > Taklimakanibacter albus. Next base: position 1,497,060 of record NZ_JAENHL010000007.1, read on the forward strand.
TCGACCGCGCCCAATATGATGCCACGGTCGCCGATGTCGATGCCGGCAAGTTCGCGCCCTTGATGCGCAATGTCACTTTCTCGCTCGCCGATTTCCATAAGGACATCGACGCCTCGAACCGCAAGCTCAATGAGGTGCTCCATGGCCATTAAGGTTCTGAAACCCGGCCTCGCCACCACCGTCCAGGATCTGGGCCGGCCCGGCTATTACAATATCGGCATCCCGCTGTCGGGCGGCATGGACCGGCTCGCTACCAGGACCGCCAATATGCTGGTCGGCAATGACGAAGGTGCGGCCGTCCTCGAGGCGGTGTTCATGGGCCCCGAGCTCGAATTCACCGCCGATGCGACGGTCGCCGTCACCGGCGCCGACCTGCCGCCCAAGCTCGATGGCGCAGCGCGCGACAGCTGGACCTCCTTCACGGTGAAGAAGGGCCAGGTGCTCTCCTTCGAGTTCCTCAAGAAAGGGGCGCGCGCTTACATCGCCGTGTCGGGTGGCATCGACGTGCCGGTCGTGCTCGGCTCACGCTCGACCTATGCTTTGGGCGCGCTCGGCGGCTTCAAGGGCCGCAAGCTCGAGGCCGGCGATGAGTTGCCGGTGGGCCACGGCAAGGGCGCCAGGGACGGCCGCAGCGTGCCGGCCAATTTGCGCCGTGCGCCGGGCAATCCGGCGGAGCTGCGCATGGTGCCGGGGCTCTACTGGCACCGCATCACCGACGAAGCCGGCAAACACTTCTTTGCCGACACCTGGAAGGTGGCGCCCGAGGCCGACCGTATCGGCTATCGCTTCAAGGGCGGAAGGCCGCTCGACTTCGTGCCGCGCCAGCAGCCTTTCGGCGCCGGCTCAGATCCCTCCAACATCGTCGACGCCTGTTATCCCTATGGCTCGATCCAGGTGCCGGGCGGTACCGAGCCGATTGTCCTGCACCGCGACGCGGTGTCGGGCGGCGGCTATTTCATGGTCGGCACCGTGATCTCGGCCGACATGGACCTGATCGGCCAATTGCAGCCGCATACTCAGGCCCGTTTCGTCGGCGTCGATCTGGACACCGCACTGAAAGCGCGTCACGAGCGCGAAGGTCTGCTTCACAAGGTGAGGGAAGCTCTTTCCTGATCACGCATCGAGGCGCGCTTTGAGGCGCGCCTCGTCACGGTACTCTTTGGGCGACATACCGAAATGAGCCTTGAATGTCCGCGAGAACTGAGCTTGATCGCCGAAGCCCCAGTGATAGGCGATCTCGCCGACGCTTTGCGTGACATTGCGGTCGCAGAGCGCCATGCGGCAGGCGTCGAGCCGCTGGTCGCGGATCCAGGCGCTGAGCGTCTGGTTGGTGTCGCGGAAGAGCTCATGCAGATAGCGCAGCGAAATACCGCAATGGCGCGCGATCATTTCGGGATCGAGCGCCGGGTTGCGCAGGTTCTTGCGCACGAAGGTCTCGATGCGCATCAGATGCGCCGCCCGCATGGTCGAGCCGCCGGAAGTCAACGTCCGCTCGTCCGCCTTGAGCGCCAGGACGAGAAGATCGATGAGCTGCTGGCCGACCGTGGCGCGCGTCTCGTCATTCATTTCATCGAAGCGGTCCGGGATCAGATGCAACATGTCGGCGAAGAAGCCGCCGGCGCCATTGGCGGCGTCGAATTGCAGCGAGCAGAAGCGGTCGGGCCCGCGCAGGCGCCCGGCGAGCGCCTTGGCCTCGACCTTCATGACCCAGAGATCGGACGCCTCGCTGTGGCTGAATTCGTAAGGCTCGTGGCTGCGCTCGAGGATGAAGGAGCCGGGGGCACAATAGACGTCCTTGCCGCATTGCGAGAAGAACACCTCGCTCAGCGCCGGCACCGTGATCAGGAAATGCTCGTCGCGCTCGGCGCGAAAATGATGCGGCAGGCGGCGGTAGCACAGGCTTTCGGAAGTGAGCCTGGACAAGGACAGGCCGCCCAGATGCCAGTCGGTGATCTCACCCGAGAAATGGGCCGGGTCGCGGAAAGTGAGGTCGAGCGGGAAATAGGCGCTGGCGATCGTTTCATGCCAATGCCGGCTGCGCTCGTGGAGCGCCACGCTGCTGGTCGAGATACGTCTCTTCATAGCGCACTCCGCATACGGAAAATGTTACGGCGTAGGGCGCGTGGACGCAATGGAAACCGGGCGGACTGCACGGGAAATCAAAAGCCGGTTCACCTGCAGCAAAGACTCCTGTCCTCACCGCGACTTAGGCTCCCGCTCCGCAATGGTGCGATAGACGCCATGCCGAGGGTGAGGAAACAGCCGCCGGCTTCAGGCACGGCCATTTCGGCTTTCGGCGTGGTTCAGCGATCCGCGAGGACCCGATGAAGCCGAGCCGCAAATCCAAAGTTGACCCGATCACCCTTTCCGTCGTCAGAGGCGTGCTGGAGACGACCCAGCGCGAAATGACGCTGACGCTCGAAAAAACCGCGCGCTCCTCGGTGTTCAACCTGGCGCATGACTATTCGACCGCCCTTTTCAACGCCAAGCCGGAAATGATCCTGCAGGGCCAGGACATCCCGATCCATCTGGGATCCCTCATCCCGGCGATGAAGGCGGTGGCCAGATATTTCGGCGACGACATACATGACGGCGACCTCATCCTCCACAATGATCCGGCCTTCGGCGGCAGCCATGCCATCGACACCTGCATGTACAAGCCGGTCTTCTACAAAGGGAAGCTCGCCTACTGGACGGTTTGCAAGGGCCATCTGACCGATATCGGCGGCCCGGTGCCGGCCGGCTACAATCCCAATGCCAAGGAGATCTATGCGGAGTGCCTGCGCATCCCGCCGGTGAAGATCTGGGACAAGGGCAAGCCGCGCAACGATGTCCTCAATATGATCTTCACCAATATGCGGGCGAGGCGCGATCAGGAAGGTGATTTCAACGCGCTGATCGGCGCCTGTCAGGTGGGCGAGCGCAATCTCCTCGCCATAGTCGACAAATATGGCGCCGCCACCGTCGACACCTGCATCGATGAGCTATTGAACATGGCCGACCGCCATATGCGCTCGCTCATCAAGTCGGTGCCGGACGGCACCTATAGCGGCACCGCGATCCTCGAGGATGCCGGCCACGGGCTCGGCGATTTCGAGATCACCGCGACGGTGAAGATCAAGGGCGATAGCTGCCACATCGCCATCAAGAGCCCGCCGCAAGTGCCCTATTTCATCAATTCCTATGAGGGCAATTCACATTCGGGCGTCTATCTGGGCCTCATGATGTTCGCGGCCCTGCCGCCGCCCTACAATGAAGGCCTCTATCGCTGCGTGTCGATCGACTTCGGGCCCAAGGGCACCTTGTGCAATGCCGCGGAGCCCGCGCCGCATATGAACTGCACCACGACGCCGATGGAGACGCTGACCGACGCGGTGCGTCTCGCCTTCGAAAAGGCGATGCCGTCCAAGGTCGCCGCCTCCTGGGGCCATGCCAACGGGCTCAACATCGCCGGGCGCGATGAAAGAAGCGGCGAGGAATTCGTCACCATGGTGCTCGCCACCATCATTTCGGGCGGCGGTGCCACGCCGCAGCAGGATGGCTGGCATGCGGTCGGCCCCGAATGCTGCTTCGGCGCGCTCACCTCCGGCGATGTCGAGCTTCTCGAATATTCCTATCCGATCATCATCCACCGTTATTCGCTGATGACGGATTCGGGAGGCGCGGGCAAATACCGCGGCGGCTCCGGCACCGCCTGGGAAGTCGAGCCGCTCTACAAGGACATGTTGTGCATCGGCTTCGGCGAAGGCCGCCGCATCCCGGCCATGGGCGCCGCCGGCGCCACGTCCAAGCTCATCGACACCAAAGTCGGCCGCGTCGAGCTGAAGCGCAAGGGCAAGACCGATGTCGAGCGCAAGAACATCCTGCAGACCATCCAGCCCGGCGAGACCATCACCAACATGAATCCGGGCGGCGGCGGTTACGGCAACCCACATGAACGACCGATCGACAAAGTCCTCTGGGACGTGAAGAACGGCCTCGTGTCGATCAAGGGCGCCCGCGAGGATTATGGCGTCGTCATCTCCAACGGCACTGTCGATCAGGACGCCACCAACACCTTGCGTGGAGGTGCCCAATGACCGCGCAATATCGTCTCGGCATCGACGCCGGCGGTACCTTCACCGATTTCGTCATTGCCGACCGCAAAGCAGGCTCGATCAAGCTCTTCAAGGCGCTCTCGACGCCCTCCAATCCGACCAAAGCCATCGAAAACGGCCTCGCTCTGATCGCCGAGCATCTCGGCCGCTCGGCCGAAGAGATCGTCGCCAATTGCGATCTCTGCATCAACGGCACGACGGTGGGCCTCAACGCCCTCATCACCCATCGGGGCGGCAAAACCGGCCTCATCTGCACCGCGGGGCACGAGGATTCGCTCGAGATCCGCAACGGCCACAAGGAAGACGGCTACCGCTACGATCCCGAATATCCGGCCGCCACCATGCTGGTGCCGCGTTACTTGCGCAAAGGTGTACGCGAGCGTGTGCTGGCCGACGGCTCCATCCGCACTGCGATGAATGAAGACGATGTGCGCGATGCCTGCCGGCTGTTCCTGAAAGAAGGTGTCGAGACCGTCGCCATTTCGTTCGTCTGGTCGGTGCTCAACACCAGGCACGAGAAACGCGCCGCCGAGATCGTCCGCGAGATGATGCCGGACGCGATCCTGACCGTCGGCTGCGAGCTCTATCCGCAGATCCGTGAATATACGCGGAGCTCCACCGCGGTGGCCAATGCCTATCTGGCCCCGGTGATGCGCAAATATGTCGGCGCCGTGGATCAGTATTTCCAGAAGCTCGGCGCCCGGCAGCCGGTGCGGTACTTCCAGTCGAATGGCGGCCTTGCCATCGGCCAGGTGATGACCGACCGTTCCGTCTATGCGATCAATTCAGGTCCGGCCTCGGCGCCGCAAGCGGGGCTTTATGTCTGCGCTCCCTTCAAAAAGAAGAACGTCATCACCGTCGATATGGGCGGTACGTCTTTCGACATAACGCTGACCAAGGACGGCCAGACCAATCTCAACAAGAATATCGACTTCCTGCGCTACCGCATCGGCGTGCCGATGATCCAGGTCGAGACGCTCGGCGCCGGCGGCGGCTCGATCGGCTGGATCGACTCGCTGGGCCTGCTGCAGGTCGGTCCGCAATCGGCGGGCGCCGATCCGGGTCCCGCCTGCTACGGCCAGGGCGGTGTCGAGCCGACGACGTCCGACGCCAATCTGGTGCTGGGTTATCTCAATCCGGAAGGCCTGCTCGGCGGTAAGCTGCCGCTCAGCCTCGACAAGGCCAAGGCGGCGTTGAAGCGCATCGCCGATCCGCTCGGCATCTCGGCCGAACAGGCGGCCTATGGCATGTTCACCATCGTCAACAACAACATGGTGAACGGCATCCGCCGCGTCTCGGTCGAGCGTGGTTATGATCCGCGCGATTTCGTCCTGGTCGGCGCCGGCGGCGCCACCGCGGCGCATATCACCGCGCTGGCGCGCGAGATGGGCATCGACACGATCGTACTGCCGAAGCTCGCTTCGGGCCTGTGCGCTTTCGGGCAGACCATCTCGGACGTCAAATACAACTATATGGCGACGGCGCCGGTACGCCTCGACAACGACCCCGCCTATAAGCGCATCGACAGCCTGTTCAAGGAGGTCGAGCGCAAGGGCATCCAGCATCTGGAGAAGGACGGCTTCACCAAGAAGACCATCGGCGTGAAGCGCAGCCTCGATATGAGGTATGTCGGCCAGGTGCATGAATGCACCGTCGATATCGGCACCTTCGACATCAACGCCCGGAGCATTGCGAAGGTGAAGGAGGCGTTCCACAAGCGCCATGAGGAGCTCTACACCTATTCGGAGCGCCATAATGCGGTGGAGGTCGTCAATATCGAGTCGACTCTCTACGGCTATATCGACAAGCCGCGTTTGCCGAAGCTCGCCAAGGGCGCCAGCGTCGCCAAAGCGCTGAAGGGTCACCGCAAGGCGATCTTCGATGCCAAGGGCAAAGGTACCAGGACGCCGGTTTATGACGGCGGAAGCCTCGGCGCCGGCGCCACCATCAAGGGCCCCGCCATCATCGAGGAGGTGACGACCACCATCGTCATCGAGCCGGGCTGGACGGCCAAGCTCGATCAGTCGGGCTCCTATGTCATCACCCACAAGCGAAAGACAGGAGGCAGATGACAAGCACCGCCCTCAGCGCCCGGAATGTCTCGGTCTCCTTTGACGGCCTCAAAGCGCTTGCGAATGTCGTTCTCGACATTCCGCCCCAGCGCGTCACCGGGCTGATCGGCCCGAATGGCGCCGGGAAAACGACGCTCGTCAATGTACTGACCGGCTTCCAGGCGCCCGATGAGGGCAGTGTGACGATGGACGGCAAGGACATGGCTGGCATCACCAGCTTCGGGATCCGGCGGCTCGGCATCGCCCGCACCTTCCAGTCGGGCCGCCTGTTCAGCGAGCTGTCGGTGCTCGACAATCTCGAAGTGACGGGCGTCGGCTTGGGGTTGTCGCGCCGCGAGGCCTGCGCCAAGGCGGAGGCAATGCTCGACTGGATCGGCATTGCATCGCTCGCCGACCGTATCGCCGGTGGGCTGCCTTACACCGATGAGCGCCGCGTCGCCATCGGCCGCGCCTTGATGATGGAACCGAAATATCTGCTCCTCGACGAGCCGGCCGCCGGCATGTCGGCGGAAGAGGCTGATGATCTGATCGCGCTCATCCGCCGGATCGTCGCCGAGATGAAATGCGGCGTGCTGCTGATCGAGCATAATATCGGGCTCGTCCTCAATATCTGCGACCACATCCACGTGCTGGATTCGGGCGAGATCATCGAGGACGGCAGTCCGGCCCAGATCAAGGCCAGCGAGAAGGTGCGCCACGCTTATATGGGCACGCAAGCCGAAGCCGGAGGGGTGGTGCTGTGACCTTGCTCAGCGTCGACAACATCACCGTCCGGTATGGCCGCCTCACCGCGCTGCGCGGTGTGTCGCTCAAGATTGAGGATGGCGAGACGATCTTCGTCACCGGGCCGAATGGCGCCGGCAAATCGACCTTGCTGAAGGCGATCGCCGGCGTCGTGCCGGCGGCGGAAGGCGCCATCGTGCTGGGCGGCCAGGTGATCACCGGCGCCTCGCCCGAAAGCACCGCGCGGCTCGGCTTCTCCATGGTGCCGGAAGGCCGCCATGTCTTTGGCGGCCTCACCATCGAGGAGAATCTGATGCTGGGTGCGGGCATGCGCAAGGACCGCGCCCGCGTCGGCGAAGACCTGAAGCAGGTCTATGACGTCTTCCCGATGCTGAGGGAGCGCAAGGACAAGCCGGCGGGCGTCTTGTCGGGTGGCCAGCAGCAGATGCTGGTGATCGGCCGCGCGCTGATGACGGCGCCGCGCCTCATCGCCATCGACGAGCCCTCGCTGGGCTTGGCTCCGAAGGTGATCGACCAGGTTTACGAGACGCTGCTCAAATTGCGTGACAGCCGCGGGCTGACGCTGCTCATCGTCGAGCAGAGCTCGACCCGTGCCATGATGACCGGCGGCCGGATGATCCTGTTGCGCTCGGGCCAAGTGGTGCTCGAGGGCGACGCCAGGACGCTCGCCCGCGGCGATACGCTGAAGAAGGCCTATTTTGGCTATGGGGAGCATTGAGAGATGACTTGGAGAATCCCACCAAATCCTCCCTCCGCCGCCGAAGGCGGGGAGGGTGGCGCGCGGAACGCGCGACGGGTGGGGTGCTTCCACGAGGACGGTGTCCCCATTCATTCAAGACTTCCCGGCGGCGACACCCCACCCGTCCGCCCTTCGGGCGTCCACCCTCCCCGCGCTTCGCGCGGTGGAGGGAGTAGCGGGGTACTTGCATGACCGCCCTCCTCCAGATCCTCTTCGACGCGCTGAGCCTCGGCAGCCTCTATGCTTTGGGCGCGCTCGGCATCGCGCTCATTTTTGGCGTGATGCGGCTCGTCAATTTCGCTCATGGCGACTACATCGCCTTTTGCGTCTTCGCCCTGCTGTGGCCCTCGATCGACGCGGCGGCGATCGTCTTCGCCGGCAATCTGCCGACCATCATCCTGATCCCGCTCATCCTGGCGATCGGCGCGGGCCTCTCCGTCCTCTCGGAGATCCTCGTCTTCCGCCGCTTCCGCAATGCCAATCCGGCGACCATGATGATCGCCTCCTTCGCGCTGGGCTATGTGCTCAAGAACTTTCTCCTGATGCTGTTTTCGAGCCGGCCGAAATCGATCGACCTGTGGTCGAATCTGAGCCAGCAGGTCGAGATCGCCGGCGCCCGCATTCCCCTCCTGCAGGTGATCACCATCACGATCACCATCGTCATCCTCATCGCCCTCACCGCCTTCCTGAAGCGCACCCGCTTCGGCCTCGAAATGCGCGCGGCGGCCGAGAACTTCACCATGGCGCGTATGCTGGGCGTCAAGGCCAACCGCGTCATCATGCTGGCCTTCGCCATATCCGGCATGCTCGCCGCGGCGATCGGCCTGATCCTCGCCACGCAATCCGGCACCGTCGACATTCAGATGGGCATGTCGGTGATGCTGGTGGCCTTCATCGCCACCGTCATCGGCGGGCTCGGCAGCCTGCCGGGCGCGGTCATTGCCGGCTTCCTGATCGGTGGCGCCAGCGTGCTGATGCAGGTCATCCTGCCGCTCGAGGCCAGGCCCTTCCGCGACGCCTTCGTTTACGGCGCGGTCATCGCCTGCCTGATCTGGCGGCCGCAGGGATTGTTGGCGCCCAAATCGGCGAAGCAGAGAGTGTGACGATGGCGCAGCGCAGCTCTCTCCTCGCCCGCACGATCTCGACCTTAATCATATTGATCCTGATTCTCGTTGCCATTGCAGTCGTGACGAAACTCTTAGGCTCGCGCCCGTTCGAACGCACCGTCGTCGAGATGTTCATCCGCGTGATGCTGGTGGTGGGCATCTATATCTTCGTCGGAAATTCCGGCGTCATCAGCTTCGGCCATATGGGCTTCATGTGCATCGGCGCCTATGCCGCCGCCTGGTTCACCATCCCGGCCGTCATGAAGCAGGTCTCGCTGCCGGGCCTGCCTAATTTTCTCATCAACACGCAGCTGCCGATCTTCCTCTCCGCCTTCCTCGCCGGCCTCCTTGCCGCACTCTTCGCTTTGATCGTCGGGCGTATCCTGATGCGGCTGTCCGGCATCGCCGCCTCGATCGCCACTTTCGCCATGCTGGCGGTGATCAACGTCGTCTATTCCAACTGGGATTCGGTCACCGGCGGCACCGGCTCGATCGTCGGCATCCCTTTCTACACCGGCATCTGGACCGCGCTCGGCGGCGCCATCCTGGTCGTCATCATCGCCTATCTCTATCAAATCTCGCGCTCGGGCCTGGCGTTGCGCGCCGGGCGCGACGAGGCCACGGCGGCGGCCGCGTCCGGCGTCAATATCGTGCGCGAGCGCCTCATCGCCTTCGTCATCTCGGCTTTCGTGATCGGCGTGGCGGGAGCGCTTTATGGGCATTTCCTCGGGGTCGTCAATCCCGACGCCTTCTATCTGGGCGTCACCTTCATCACATTGTCGATGCTGGTGGTGGGCGGCATGAACAGCCTGTCGGGCGCGGTGATGGGCGTCATCGTGATCTCAGGCATCATCCAATTGCTGCGCTGGCTGGAAAAGGGCGTCGATCTCGGCGGCACCACGCTCGCCATCCCCAACGGCCTGCAGGAAATCACCATCGGCCTGGTGATGATTGTCATCCTGATGTTCCGGCCGTCGGGCCTCACCCGCAACCGCGAAATCACCTGGCGCTTCAAGGGCGCAACCAAGCCTTCGGAATAGACGTGCGTTCATAATGACAAGGAGGAGACCATGAGTAGATTGAAAGCATTGGGATTGGCGGCCACCTTTGGCGCGCTGATCTCCGGACCAGCCTTAGCGGATGATATCGTCGTCGGTTTCGCCACGGCGGAATCGGGCTTCATGCAGGCTTACGACAAGCCGGCGCAGGATGCCGCTCTGATCCGCATCGATGAGATCAACAAAGCCGGCGGCCTGCTCGGCCGGCAGATCAAGGTCGTCACCGCCGACACCAAGACCGACCGCGCCGAAGGCGCCAAGGCCGGCCTCGAAGTCCTCGACAAGGGCGCCGAGCTGGTGATCGTGTCCTGCGACTATGACTTCGGCGCACCGGCGGCGCTTGCAGCCGAGGCCGCCGGCAAGGTGTCGTTCTTCCTGTGCGCCGAATCGATCAAGGCCGGCATACCGGGCGTGGGTCCGCATTCCTTCTCGAGCTCGGTGCTCGCGGCGGTGCAGGGCGCCACCATGGCGGAATGGGCGTACAACAAGAAGAATGCGCGCAAGTTCTACCGTCTGCTCGACACCTGGACGGTCTACAACAAGGGCATCTGCGACGGTTTCGACTGGCAGCTGCCGCGCCTGAAGGATGCCGAGCTCGTCGGCAGCGACACTTTCAAGAACGAAGACGCCTCGATCGCCTCGCAGATCAGCCGCATCAAGGCGCTGCCGCAGGAGCCCGATGCGATCATGCTGTGCACGATGATGCCGGGCGCCGTCTCGGCCATCAAGCAGATCCGCGCCGCCGGCATCAAGGCGCCGATCCTCAACGGCTCGGGCGTCGACGGCAGCTACTGGCTGTCGGCCGTGCCTGATCTCTCCAACTTCTTCGTGCCGGCTCAGGGCTCGATCTATGGCGATGATCCGAACCCGAAGGTCAACGAGTTCAACAAGAAGTACAAGGAAGTGACCGGCGGCGATCCGTCGAGCCAGTATGTCTATCCGGGTTATGTGCTCATCGATGTGTGGTCGAAGGCGGTGGAGCGGGCGAAGTCGCTCGATGCCGATGCCGTGGTGGCCGAGCTCGAGAAGATGAAGGACGAGCCGACTTTGTTCGGGCCGCGCACCTTCACCAGCGAGATCCATCATCAGAACAAGGGCCGCTATCTCATCATCGAAACGACCAACGGCAAGCCGGCGGTCGTCGATGAATGGACGATCAGCGAAGCCATTCCGGTGGCCGATCTGCTGAAGCAGTAACGATCCGACGCGATCGATGACGGCCGGGGCCGAAAGGTCCCGGCCTTTTTTGTGAACCGCCCCCTAACCCTCACCCTGAGGTGCGAGCGTGAGCCGAGCCTCGAAGGGTGTGTCGCAGCGCATGCGCTCTATCTTACGGACGCTTCCAGGCCCGCCTTCGGCGGGCACCACAGCGTGAGGAATGTTCAGAACGGTTTCACGGAACACGGGAACCTTTTCGCCTTCGCCGCGTTCACCCATGGGACGTGCCGCCTCGACAGCGGAGCGAAGACGCCATGTTTAGAAGCCTTGGCCTGATCGCGGTAACCGCCGCGCTCCTTTCGGCAAGCGCCACCCCCACCCAGTCGCAAGTCACCGTCTCGATCTCCTGCAGCTCACTCGGCATCGAGCTAGAGTTGTGCCAGGAAGGGGCCGATGCCTGGGCGAAGCAGACCGGCAACAAGGTCAAGCTCGTGGCGACGCCGCCTGACGCCAATGAACGCCTGGCACTTTACCAGCAGCTCCTCGCCGCCGGCTCCGCCGATATCGACGTGTTCCAGATCGACGTCATCTGGCCAGGCACACTTGCCAATCATTTCGTCGATCTCAAATCGTTGATCCCGGCCGAAGACCTCAAGGATCATTTCGAAACCCTGACGACGAACGATACGGTCGAGGGCAAGCTCGTTGCTGTGCCGTTCTTCGTCGATGCCGGACTTCTCTATTACCGCCAGGACCTTCTCGACAAATACGGCAAGAAGCCGCCCAAGGATTGGGCCGAGCTCACCGAGACGGCGAAGGCCATTCTCGCCGGCGAGCGCGCCGGCAATGCGCAACTACAAGGCTTCGTCTGGCAGGGCCGCGCCTATGAAGGCCTCACCTGCAACAGCCTCGAATGGGTGGCGAGTTTCGGCGGCGGCACCCTCATCGAGACCGACGGCAAGATCTCCATCAATAATGCGCAAGCCGCCTCAGCCCTCACCCTCGCCAAAAGCTGGATCGGGACGATCTCGCCGGAAGGTGTGCTGAACTATGCTGAGGAGGATTCACGCGGCGTCTTCCAGTCTGGCAATGCTGTCTTCATGCGCAACTGGCCCTATGCCTGGTCACTCGCCAATGCGCCCGACAGCCCGGTGAAGGGCAAGGTCGGCATCGCCCTTCTGCCGCAAGGAACCGGCCAAGGTGCGCGCCACGCGGCAGCGCTCGGCGGCCAGCATCTCGCCGTCTCCAAATATTCGGCGCACCCGAAAGAGGCGGCCGATCTGGTGCGTTATCTGACCAGCGCCGAAGAGCAGAAGCGCCGCGCCATCAAGGGTTCCTTCAACCCGACACGCAAGAGCCTCTATGGCGACGCGGAACTGCTCAAGGCACTGCCCTTCCTCAAGGACTTCGAAGCGGTGCTCGAGAACTCGGTGGCGCGGCCATCGACCGTGACCGGCGCCAAATACAGCCGCGTGGCGAGCGAATACATCCGCGCCGTGCACAATACGCTGTCCGGCAAAGGCACGGCGGAAGAGAATCTGGCTGCGCTCGAAAAGCAGCTCGACCGGCTGAGTCGCGGCGGGAAATGGTAGAAAGGCTCATCGCAATCCGGTTTCCCCTTCTCCCGCCTGCGGGAGAAGGTGGCCGAAGGCCGGATGAGGGTGTTCTCTCAATTTCTTCAAAATTGCAAACGTGGGAAGTATCGAAGCTTCTTTATCTGATTCTCCTGAGGGGCTGTCGTGAACTGAACCAACACCCTCATCCGCCCTATCGGGCACCTTCTCCCGCAGGCGGGAGAAGGGGAAATAATGGGGACGACCTTACGCTGGCAGGTCACGAATGATGGCGCGCACGCGGCTCGCTTGGGCTTATCTCGCGCCGCTGCTCATCACCTTGGCCCTGGTCGCCGCATGGCCGTTGCTGCGCACCATCGCCTTCAGCCTAACCGACGCCAATTTGAGCGATCTCAGCCAGTGGCAATTTGTCGGCCTCGCCAATTATGCCTATCTGCTGAGCGATCCGCAGTGGTGGCGCGCCGTCGGCAATACGCTGCTCTTTACCCTTCTGTCGGTCGGGCTCGAAACCATTCTCGGTCTCGTGATCGCGCTCACCATCAACGCCCACATGCCGGGCCGCGGCCTGGTGCGCGCCGCCATCCTCATTCCGTGGGCGATACCGACCGTCGTCTCGGCCAAGATGTGGGCCTGGATGCTGCATGATCTGTATGGCGTGGTGAATGTCCTGCTGATGAACCTAGGGCTGATCGACCGGCCCTGGGCCTGGCTCGCCGACCCGACGCTTTCGATGGCGGCGGTCGTCCTGGTCGATGTGTGGAAGGCGACGCCGTTCATGGCGCTGCTCATCCTCGCGGCCCTCCAGGTCCTGCCGCTGGACATCTACGAAGCAGCGCGCGTCGACGGCATCGGTCCGGTCAAATCCTTCTTCCACATCACTCTGCCCCTGATCCGCCCGGCACTGCTGATCGCGGTCATCTTCCGCAGCCTCGACGCACTGCGCGTCTTCGATGTCATCTATGTGCTGACCGGCAACAATGAAAACACCGCGACCATGTCGGTCTATGCCCGCCAGCAGCTCGTCGACTTCCAGGATGTCGGCTTCGGCTCGACGGCGGCGACCTGCCTGTTCGTCATCATCGCCCTCATCACGACGGCGGTCATCACGCTCGGCCGCGTCCATGTCAGCGCCAGCGGGAATGACCGATGACGCCGCTCGTCCTTCTGCGCCGCTTCCTCTTTTACGCGCTCGTCGCCGCGATCCTGTTCTACACGGTGTTTCCGTTCTATTGGGCGATCGTCTCCTCGCTCAAGAGCGGCAGCGCGATCTTCCGCGTCGAATTCCTGCCCGCGGCGCCGACATTGGAAAACTATCGTGCCCTCTTCGCCGAGCAGTCCTTCGCCCGCAATATCGTCAATTCGCTTTTCGTCGCTTCCGTTGCCACGGCGATCTCGCTTGCTCTCGGAGTGACGGCTGCCTATGCGCTCGGCCGCATCAAGTTCCGTGGCCGCGCCGCCATTCTCTTCGCGGTGCTCAGCATATCGATGTTCCCGCAGATCGCCGTCCTGTCCGGCTTGTTCGAGCTCATCCGCGCCGCCGGCCTCTACAACAGCCTGACCGGCCTCATCTTCTCCAATCTCATCCTCACTCTGCCTTTCACCACCTGGGTCCTGACCGCGTTCCTGCGCGAGTTGCCGCGCGAGCTTGAGGATTCGGCCGTCATGGACTGCGCCTCCTCCTTCCGCATCATGACCGAGATCTTTCTGCCGCTGATGGCGCCGGCGCTGGCGGCGACCGGGCTTCTCGCCTTCATCCTGGCCTGGAATGAGTTTCTGTTCGCCTTGACCTTCACGCTCTCGAACGAAAAGCGCACCGTTCCCGTTGCCATCGCCCTCATCACCGGGGCCAGCGCCTATGAACTCCCCTGGGGCCGCGTGATGGCGGCCTCGGTCATCGTGACCGCTCCCCTGATCGCGCTCGTCCTCCTTTTGCAGCGCCATATCGTATCGGGCCTGGTGGCGGGAGCGGTGAAGGGGTGATCACTCATAAAACTCCGGCGCGAGCTTGAGCTTCTGCACCCTGACCGGATCATGCAGGAGAATGAGCTCGCCCGCGCGTTCCTGGGCGATCGCCTTGAGCTTGCGGATCGAGGCCAGCGCCGCGACATCGTCGCAGCTTTCGCCGGGCAGCACCTCTTCTTCGAAATTCTCCCACAGATCGCCGGCATCGGCGGTCAGCACCTTGACGCCGCTCTTCGGCAGCGTGACGACCAGCGACTGATGTCCCGGCATATGGCCGCGCGTGAAAATACCTTCGATGCCGGGCATCACCTCGAAATCGCCATCGACGATCCGCCATTTCATGTCGGGGAAATCGAAATCATCGTTGAACACCGCGAGATTGCCGTGATCCGAGAAGGCATAATCATGCTCGATGCGCTGAATCCAGATATTGGCATGGCGCAGATGCTTGAGATGGCCGGTGTGATCGCAATGGACATGGCTCAGAACCACATCCTTGATGTCGCCGGGCGCGACGCCAACCGACTTCAACTGGGCGAGGAAATCATGCTCGGGCAAGACGATCGGCGGGGCGAGCCAGCCGCGGCTCATGAAATATTCCTCACGCCGGACCGGGTCGCGGATATTGTCGGCATTGACGCCGGTATCGAACAGCACATGGCCCTTGGCCGTTTCGATCAGATAGGCGCAGATCGGCTCGGCCATCACGAAGCGGCCGCCGCGGTCGCGGGTCGAGACGGTCTTGGGGATGATCTCGTAGCCCAGAAGCAAGATGGTCAGTTTTCTGGCGAGCGTCACTTTATATAGGCCTCCCTGTTCTTAACCGCCCCAGCATAGTCCGAGGCACTTTGCGGATTTTTTGTGATGGACGACGATCGATGCGGTTTTTTTGCGCTAAACCCCGAGTTTCGCGAAATTCCGCCGCGGAGCCCCTCTTAGACTTTCCCTCAAGAAGAACGAACAGCGCGGCACCCTGCCGCGATACCGGGAGAGGAAGAGATGCACAAGACTCGGCGCGACGTCCTGAAGCTGGCCGCCTTCGGCACAGTGGCGGCAGCGGTCCCCTTTGGCGCGGCCAGAGCCGCTTCGGTCCGCATCCGCGGCATCTTCGAGACGCCGATGGAAGAGCCCTTCGTCACCCAGCTCCATCTCGCCATGACCCGCCTCGCCAAGGAAGCCGATCTCGATTACAAATATTCGGAATCGGTGAAGGCCGCCGATTTCTCGCGCGTGCTCAGGCAATGGTGCGAGGAAGGCGTCGAGCTCATCGTCGGCGATGCCTATGGCACCGAGCAGATCTGCCGGCGCGTCGCCCGCAATTACGGCAAGACGGCTTTCACCATGGGCTCCGCCATGGGCCCGACCGAGCCCAATTTCGCGACTTTCTATGGCCAGAATTACGAGGCCGCTTATCTGGGCGGCATGCTCGCCGCCGGCCTCTCCAAATCCGGCAAGATCGGCGTCGTGGCGGGCATCGCGGTGCCGACGACCTATGGCTTGCTCAACGCCTATCGCGCCGGCGCCAAAGAGATGAAAGCCGATATACAATTGAAGGCCGCCTATATCGGCTCGATGTTCGATCCGCCCAAGGCCAAGGAAGCGACCATCGCCATGGCCGACCAGGGCGTCGATGTCGTCTTCGCCGAACGCATCGGCGTGATCGAGGCGGCGGCCGAGCGCCAGATGCTGGCCATCGGCAATATGACCGATCAGTCGGCGATCAATCCGAAGGTCGTGGTCTCGAGCGTGATCTGGGATCCCTATCCGGTGCTGAAGGAAGCGGTCGACGCGGTGAAGGGCGGCAAATTCGCCGCCACGGACTACAGCAAACTCGAAAACATCGCGCATCGCGTCAATTATCTCGCCGACTACGCGGCGCTCGCCGACAAGGTGCCGGCCGAGGTGAAGGCGGCGATCGAAGCCAAGTCGAACGACATCGCCGCCGGCAAATTCGCCGTGACCTATGAAGAGAGCGAGACGAAGACCGATTGACCGGCGGTCGCCGAAACGTGCCGATGGCTGACGACACACCGCTTCTCACACTTACCGGCATCACCAAGCGTTTCGGCGAGGTGGTGGCGAACCGCGACGTCGATTTCGCCTTGCGGCCGGGCGAGGTCGTCGGGCTTCTCGGCGAGAACGGCGCCGGCAAGACCACGCTGATGAACATCGCTTTCGGGCTTTACCGGCCCGATGCCGGGACGATCGCCGTCGCCGGCCGGCCGGCCGTCATCGGCTCGACGGCGGATGCCATCGCCCTCGGCATCGGCATGGTGCATCAGCACACCCATGTGGTGGCGCGCCACAGCGTGCTCGAGAATCTGATGGCGGGCCTTGCCGGCCGCTACGGCCTTATCGACCACACGGCCGCCCTTGCCCGCCTCGCCGAAATCGCCGCAGCCTATGGCCTCGGGCTCGATCCCGACCGGCTCGTCGGCGATCTCGCGATCGGCGAGAAGCAGCGTCTCGACATCATCCGCGCTTTGTTCCGAAAAGCGCGCGTCCTCATTCTCGACGAGCCGACCTCGGTGCTGACGCCGCAGGAGACCGAAGGCCTGTTCAGCGCCATCAAGGCGCTCAAGACCGATGGTGTCGGTGTCGTCTATATCAGCCATAAGCTCAACGAGGTGCGGGCCATCACCGACCGGGTCGTGGTCATGCGGCGCGGCGCCGTGGTGGCGGACGCGGTCAATGACGGCACGCTGACCAATGCCGGCCTCGCGGTGCTCATGTGCGGCCATGAGCCGGAGCGTATCACCCGCACACCGCATCAGACGGGTGCGGCGCGCCTCGAGCTGGCGGGTTTGCGGCTCGGCAGAGGGACACGCCCCATCGATCTCAAGGTCCAAGGTGGCGAGATCGTCGGCATTGCCGGCGTCTCCGGCAATGGCCAGGTGCGCTTCGCCGAAGCCATTGCCGGCGTGACGTCGCCGGCCGCCGGCACGATCCGGATCGACGGCAAGGCGGTGAACGCCGCATCACCGCGCCGGATGCAGGAAGCAGGTCTCGCTTACATTCCCGAAGACCGTCTTGGCGCCGGGCTCGTCGGTACCCTGCCGGTCAGCGACAACATGGTGCTGTCGCGTTTCGGCGCCTCGCCCTTCGCTCATTTCGGCTGGCTCGACCGCAAAGCCATGGCGGCTTTCGCCGAGCGGCAGATCACCGATTACGACATCAGGCCCCCCGATGCGAAGCTGCCGATCGGGCTCCTCTCCGGCGGCAACCAGCAAAAGGCGATCGTCGCGCGTGAGCTCGCTTTGAAGCCCAAGGTCCTCATCATCGCGCAGCCGACACGCGGCCTCGATGTGACCGCGATCGCTTTCGTCCATCGCGAGCTGATGCGGCTGCGCGCTGAAGGCTGCGCCATCCTGCTGATCTCTGACGATCTCGATGAAATCTTCCAGCTCTCCGATCGCATCGCGGTCATGTATGAGAGTGCCATCGTCTGCGCCATGGCGGTGGAGCAGGCGACCGTCGCCGGCATCGGCCTTGCGATGAATGGCGGCGCCGTGGAGGCGCCGGCATGAGGATCACGCTCGAGCCCCGCCCACCATCGCGCTGGCGCGAGGTGCTGATGCCTTTCGCCGCCATCGCCGCCAGCCTCGTTCTGTGCGGCCTGCTCATCGTCATCGCCGGCGCCAATCCGTTTCAGGCTTTCGCCATCATGGGCGAGGCGGCCTTCGCCGGCAAATTCGCGATCACCGAAACCGTCGCGCGCGCCGCCCCGCTCGTCCTCACCGGCCTTGCCGCCCTGGTCGCTTTGCGCACCCGCTTCTGGAATATCGGTGGCGAGGGCCAGCTTCTCGTCGGCGCCATGGCCGCCGCCTGGCTCGGGGCGCGCGAGGATATACCGGTGCCGCTGCTGGTGCCGGCGATGCTCGTCGGCGCGGCGCTGGCCGGCGCGGCGCTCGCCGCCATTCCGGGCCTCCTCAAGACGCGGCTCAAGGTCGATGAGGTGGTGAGCACGCTGATGCTCAATTTCATCGTCATGTATCTGATGATGGCGCTGCTGTCGGGACCGTGGAAAGATCCCGTCACCGGCTGGACCGACAGTCCCGACATCCTGATGGATGCGGAATTCCCGGTCTTCTGGGCCGGCACGCGGCTGCATCTGGGCGTCCTCGTCGCAGTGATCGCCGTGATCGGCATCGGCATCGTGCTGAAGCGCACTTCTTTCGGCCTCGCCATGAAAGTGGTCGGCGAGAATCCGAAGGCCGCTCATCATGCCGGCCTCGATGTCGGGCGCATCACGCTTTTCGCCGTGCTGCTGTCGGGCGCGCTCGCCGGTCTCGCGGGCGCCGGCGAAGTCGGCGGTACCCAGTTCCAGGTCATCGCTTCGATCTCGCCGGGCTTCGGTTATGCCGGCCTTGTGGTGGCGATGCTGGCGCGGCTCTCGGCCGTAGGCGTCATTCCCGCCGCTGTCTTCCTCGCCGCCATCACCACCGGCGCCGATGAGATGTCGCGCCAGACCGGCGTGCCCTTCTTCATCGCCGATGCGGTGCAGGGCCTGTCCTTGATCGCCGTGCTGGTGGCGATGACGCTGGCGCGCTACCGCATCAGATGGCGTCCGTCGCCCAAGCGCGAGGCCGCCTCATGAGCATGCTCGACATCATTCTGGACATCGGCTTCTTCGCCGCGGCGATCCGGCTCGCGGTGCCCTTGCTGCTCGGCACGCTGAGCGAACTCGTCGCCGAGCGTTCCGGCGTTCTCAATCTTGGCATCGAGGGCATGATGCTGGCGGGCGCCTTGGCGGGTTTCGCCACCGCGCATGTGACCGGCTCGCTATGGCTCGGCGTCCTCGCCGCCTTGATCCTCGGCGCGCTCATCGGCCTCTTGATGGCGCTGCTGGTCGTCATCTTGCGGCTCGACCAGACGGTGGCCGGTCTCGGCGTCACCATGGCGACGACCGGCCTCGTCTTCTTCAGCTACCGGCTGGGCTTCGGTGAAAGCGCCACACCGCCCGCCATCACGCCCTTCTCGACCATTCCGCTCCCGCTTCTGTCCGACATTCCGTACATCGGCCCGGTTCTCTTCAATCAATATGCGCTGACCTACATCACCTATCTTCTGGTGCCGGCACTGGCCTTCTTCCTGTTCCGCACGCCGGCGGGACTTGCGCTGCGCACGGTCGGTGAGAATCCCAAGGCCGCGGCGGGCGTCGGCATCGATCCGATCAAGGTGCGGATCCTGGCGCTGATGGCGGCGGGGGCGCTTGCCGGGCTCGCCGGCGCCTATCTCAATCTCGCCGCCTTCGGCTCCTTCACCTTCGGCATCATTTCCGGGCGCGGCTGGATCTGCCTGGCGCTGGTGGTGCTCGGCCGCTGGAAACCCTTCGCCTGTGCCGGCGCGGCACTTCTCTTCGGCGCGGTCGACGCCTTCCAGCTCCGCCTCCAGACCAGCGGGTCCGTCGACCTGCCCTATCAGCTCTTTCTCGCTCTGCCCTATGTGGCGACGCTGATCGTGGTGATCGTCAATACCCGCTTCGCGGCAGCGCCGGCGGCGCTGATGGAGCCTTACGACCCCGAAAAGCGCTGACGAAACCTCCCAAACGGGAGGCGTCGAACCTCATCCAGCATTGTATTTCTCGTTATTTACTTTAGGATAGGTTTGTGCCCTTTGGGTCGTACAACCAAGGGTATGGGACGGCGGAGCAGCTGGATGAATTTCAGGGCCATTATCCTTTTCCTGGCGCTGCCTTTGGCGCTAGTCGTGCTCTCAATCCAATCCAGCCATATCGCAGAGGCCGCGGTCTGCGGCGGCATCGACAAATTCGGTAGATGGACATGCAATCGTTCTGCAACATGCGGTGCAGGTTGGCGGAGCGGCGGCCAGATGTTTCCCGACCGGGAATCATGCCTGCGCCGGTCCACCAAGCCGGCCAAGTCGGCCAAGGCCGAGCCGGCGCCGACCAGAAAGCAGGCCGAGGCGCCGGCGGTCAAGAAGCCGGTGAAGCAGGTCCAGAAGGTCGCTGAAGCGAAGCCGAAATCCAAGGAACCCGCCGTCCTCAAGAAGAGTGATGCCCGGTTGCCCTCAGAGGCGGATCAGACCACGCTCGTGATGCAATCGGAACCACCGGCCACCAAGCTCGACCGTAATCTCGAGCCTGCCGCTCCGCAGCCGGTCGTGACCGCAAAGCTGGCGCTTCCTCCAGCTGAGCCCGTTACGGCAGCCGACAAGCAGACGCTCGGCCGCCGCATAGCCCTGATCATCGGCAACTCGACTTATGCGGGCGTTCCCGTACTCAAGAATCCAGCGACGGATGCCCGCGCCATCGCCGACACCTTGACAGGCCTCGGTTTTGAAAAGGTGACGCTCAAGCTCGATCTGGATCGTCAGGCGACCTGGGCGGCACTCGCCGAATTCGCCGATGATGCGGCGCGGGCCGACTGGGCGGTCGTCTATTATGCCGGCCATGGCATTGAGCTCGACGGCCAGAATTATCTCATCCCGGTCGACGCCAAGCTCGATTCGGATCGCCGCGTCCTCTTCGAGACGGTGCCGCTCGACCATGTCGTCGAGGCGACGGCCGGCGCCCGGAAATTCCGGCTGGTGATTCTCGATGCCTGCCGCAACAATCCGTTCCTGCAGACAATGACGCGCGTCGCATCCACCCGCTCGATCGGACGCGGCCTGAGCCGCGTCGAGCCGCAAGGCGGCGTGCTCGTCGCTTATGCCGCCAAAGCCGGCGAGGTCGCGCTCGATGGCGATACGGGCAACAGCCCCTTCGTCGTCGCGCTGATCGAGCAGCTGCGGCAACCGGGCGTCGAAGTCGGTTTCCTCTTCCGCAAAGTCCGGGACAGCGTCCTGGATCTGACCAATGGCACGCAGGAGCCCTACACTTACGGCTCGCTGCCTGGGCGCGAGGAGCTCTATTTCAATCCGCCGGCGAAATAATCCCACAATGTCACGATTTCCCCTCGCCTCCCTCTTCGCGTTCGTGACACTCGTCATGGGCTTTTCTCCACAAGTGCAGGCGGGCGAGCCCGTCGCCATCGTCGAGGAGGCGCCGGAGCGTACCGGCGTCTTCCTCATGGATTATCTGGAGGCCGGCACCGCCTTCGAGCTCGCATCTGACGAGAAACTTGTCATCAGCTATCTCAAATCATGCCAGCGCGAGACCATCACCGGCGGGCGCGTCATCGTCGGATTCGAGAAGAGCACGGTCAAGGGCGGCGCCCTCCAGCGCGAGGAAATCGATTGCTCGGGCCGCGGCATGAAATTGTCGTCCGGCCAGGCTCAGGAGAGTGGCGTCACCGCCTATCGGGAGACGGACAAATTCGCCGCCTTCGCCGCGAGCTATGGGACGCAGCCGCTTTTCGCGCCGATCGAAAACGGACCGGCGATCATCCAGCGGGTCGACAGTTTCGAGCCGCCCAAGGATGTCGAAGCATCGGGCGCCCGCCTCGATCTGCAGGCGCTCGGCATTTCCCTAACGCCCGGCGCCATCTACCGGCTGCGCGGGCCCAAGGTGGACTTTCTCTTCGCCATCGCGCCCACCGCCAAAGCCGGCCCCGTTCCCCTGATCGCGCGCCTGATCCGCCCCTGACGCATGAAACCGCGTGACTGGGCTGCCTTGGTCATCGTCTCCGTCCTGGTGGCGTGGCTTTTCTCGCTGCCGGTTTTCGATCGGCTCAATGGCCTCGGCATCGACTCGCTGTTCTGGCTGCGCGAGCAGGTCTCGGCACCACCGGCGCCCGCCACCTCGCCGACCGTCGTGATCGCGGTCGATGAGGAGACCTATCGCCAGCCGCCCTTCAAGGACACGCCCTATGCCTTGTGGACGCCGTTGATGGCAGAGGTCGTCGATGGCCTCGTCGCGGCGGACGCTTCGGTGATCGGCCTCGACATTATCTTTCCGACCTCGGTACAAACGGTGCTGCCGGGTTATGACCGCAGCTTTCTCGTCGCCCTCAAGAAGGCATCGTTACAAGGCAAGATCGTGCTCACCAAATTCCAGAGCACGACGAAAGCGGTCGCGCCCTATCCGGGCTATGAGCTCGCCGTCGGCGGGGCCAATATTCGCGCCGCCAATCTGTTGACCGATCGCGACGACGCCGTCCGCCGCTTTCCCTTGTTCCTCATCGGCCTCGATGGCGGCCGCGACTATCGTGAGGCGGGTTTCGCCCTCGAGCTGGCGATGCGTCTGACGGGCAAGGAGGCAACGGCCGGCAAAGGCGACGTCCGCTTCGGCGACCGCGGCATTCCGGCCGATGCGCTGTTCGGCGCCTATGTCAATTTCCGCGGCGGCGATCCCATTCCGACCTATTCGCTCGCCGACATTCATGCCTGCATCAAGGCCGGTCGGGCCGATTTCATCGCCGAGCAATTTCGCGGCAAGGCCGTGCTCATCGGCGCGGTGCTCGATGTCGAGGATCGCAAGCTGACCTCGCGCCGATATATCACCGGGCCGGAAGGTCCTTACGCCACACCGCGCTGCGCGCTCCCCGTGCCTGATGGCCTCTATGATGCAACGCTGTACCGGCGCAACACGCCGGGCGTCTATATCCATGCCCAGGCGGTGAACGACCTGGTTCGTGGAGACACACCGGCCGTTGTCAGCCGGGCCGGCCGGAGCGCCATCATCGCCGCCGCCTGCCTCCTGACCGGCGCGCTCGCCTTTTCGCTGCAACCTTATTTCGCGGCCCTCATCTTCGGCGCGCTGGCCCTCGCCTGGATCATGATCGCAACCATCGCCTTCCGTTTCGGGACGATCGTGCCGCTCTTCGACCCGCCGCTCGGCGGCGCCGTCGCCCATGCGATCCTCATGGCCTACCGCTTCAAGCTGGTCGACCAGAACCAGCGGCGGTTGCGGCGCGCCTTCAGCTATTACCTGCCGGCGAGCCTGCTCGAAAAGATGGTCGCTTCCGAAACACCGCCCGCTCTGGGCGGCGAAGAACGCCAGATCACCGTCTGGTTCTCCGATCTCGCCAATTTCACCAGCTCTTCGGAAGGCCGCCCGCCGCAGGCGATCGTCCAGCACCTCAACCGCTATTTCGACACGGTCGTCGCCATCCTCGAAAAACACGGCGGTTATGTCGACAAATTCGTCGGCGACGGCATCGTCGCGTTTTTCGGCGCGCCGCTCACGCTCGCCAATCCGGCCACGGCAGCGCTCAGGGCGGCGCGCGAAGTGACAGAGGAATTGGGCCGCCTCGCCCCGGATGGCAGCCTCACGACGCGGATCGGCATCCATACCGGCAAGGCCGTCATCGGAAATATCGGCTCGTCGCGGCGCTTCAACTATACGGCCATCGGCGATTCGGTGAATGTCGCTGCCCGCCTGGAGAGCGCCAATAAGGCGCTCGGGACGACCATATTGCTGAGCGAGAGCACGAAGGCGGCGGCCGGGGATGAAAGCGACGTCATCGCGCTCGGACAGGTCCGTGTCATGGGCCGGCTCGCGCCGCTGAAGCTCTACACGCTGCCACTCGCCGAGCGAAAACCACCGACCGCCTGGGATGGCGTGATCGAACTGACGAGCAAATAGCTCACGTCAGGAAGTCGAGCACGCTCCACAACATACGTAGCGCGGTAACGAACAGGAAGGCCGCGAAAGCGAGCTTGAGGCCGCGCACCGGCAGCGCATGCGCCGCCCAGGCACCGACCGGCGCCATGAGGATGGAAGTGGGCGTGATGAGCGCGAGGCCGAGAAGACTCACATAGCCGAAGGAGAAAGGCGGCAATTCGCTGTCGCCCAGGCCGCTCAGCACGAAGCCGATCGTGCCCGGCACGCCGATGATGAAGCCGATCGCCGCCGCAGTGCCGACCGCCTTGTGGATCGGATAGCCGAACAGCGACAAAGTCGGCACCGACAGCGTGCCGCCGCCGATCCCCATCATGGCGGATACGCCGCCGATGCCGGTCGCCATCGCCTGCTCGGCGATGCCGCCGGGCAGTTTGTCGGCAAGGCGCCAGGAGGGTTTCGAAAAGGCCATGTGAAACGAGACGATGAGCGCCACGACGCCGAACACCCCCATCAGCACCGGGCCTTTGACATGCGTCGCGAGCAAGGTGCCGGCCACGACGCCGAGAAAGATGCCGATGCCCCAGCGTTTCAGCATGTCGACATCGACGGCGCCGCGCCGCCAATGCGCCCTGACCGACATCGCCGAGGTGAGGATGATGGTGGAGAGCGACGTGCCGACGGCGAGATGCATCTTCACGTCGTCGTCGATGTCGAGCAGCGTGAAGATATGGAACAGTACCGGCACGATGACGATGCCGCCGCCAACCCCCAGAAGCCCCGCGACGAAGCCGCCCAGCGCCCCGGTGAAGAGCAACGCCGCCGCATAGGTCAGCATATGAACGAGATCGAGCGAGGCGAGCATGGTGGAGGCCTTGAAGAGAATGGATACCCGACGGGATTACACGATCCCGGCCCAGGTGTTACGGCGCCAGTCGCCGCAGGCGATGGGGACGCCGTCGATCGAACCGGCGGCGGTGACCGCGCCGGCTTTCATGTGGCCGTCCGGCATCGGCGTCACCTTGTGGCCGAGACCGGCCAGCAAAGCGCGAAGCGGATGGCTTTCCTCGATCAGCAGCTGACCGTTTTCGCTGCGCCAGCGCGGCCGGCCGATGGCCTGGGCGAGGTCGATCCCCTCGATCATCAGTCCCGACAGGACCTGCAGCAAGGTCTGCACCTGGCCGTCGGCGCCGGGCGTCGACAGCGCGATCGGTCCGCGCGCGGTCTCGATGAGGATTGGCGCCAGCGTATGGACCGGCCGCTTGCCGGGCGCTGCCTCATTGGGCGCCTTGGTGAAGCCGCCGGCACGGTTGTTGAGAACGAAGCCGCATTCCGGCACCAGCACGGCCGAGCCGAAATCATCGAACACGCTGACCAGGGACGAGACGACACAGCCCTGGCGGTCGGCGACGGCGATGCCCGCGGTGTGGAGATATGCGCGGGGTCCGCCGCGTTGACCCGACTTGTCGAGATCGAGCGTGAGCTTCTTCTTGAGCAGCTTGTCGCCCTCGGCGATATGATCGCGCCAGGCGAAGCTCGCTTCGGTCAATTCGATTGCCGCATGATCGAGGCGGTCCTCCGCGATGTCGCCCAACGCCGACAACGCCTTGGCGGCCATGGCGAGGAGAATACCTTGCGAGATCGGCGGCTGCACCAGGAGCCGGGCGCCGCGGAATGGGACGGCGATCGGTTCGGCAAGCACGGTCTGATGCTCCGCCAGATCGCCGGCGGAGAGCGCGCCGCCTTGTGCCTTGACGGCGGCGGCGATCGCTTCGGCGCAGTCGCCGCGATAGAAGGCGCCCGCCCCCTCCTTGCCGATGCGGTCGAGCGTCATGGCGAGCTCGTTCTGGATGACGAGATCGCCCGCCGCGGCATTGAGCAGGCCCCATTGTCCGGCGCCGTAACGCTCGAGGCGCGGACGGTGGATTTCCGCCGCGCGCTTGAGCGCCACAGGCATGCGCATGCCGAGACGGGCGATACGGACCGCCGGCTCCAGCACGCGATTGAAGGAAAGCCGCCCATGGCGTTCGAGCGCCACGGCCCACGCATCGACCATGCCGGGCACGGTGACGCTGGCGCCGCCATCGGTGGTGACGCGGCCGAGCTTCTTCGGCGCAGCGCCGGTGCCGTTCACGGCGAGCACTTTGCCGCCGGGTTCGCGGATGAGGCAGAGCATGTCGCCGCCGAGGCCGCAGGCATCGGGCGCGACCACGGCCAGCACCGCCTGCGCCGCGATCATCGCATCGACGGCGCTGCCGCCCAGCGTGAGGATCTCCTGGGCCGCCGCGGCGGCGAAAGGATCGGCGGCGGCGACGGCGCCGGTCCGCCCGGTGAGCACCGGCCTTTCGCGCGAGGCGAAAGCGTCACCGATCAAGGTACTGCCAGAGTTTTGAGATTTAGCATTCACGATCGAAACTCCGTCAGGACCGCTTGGCGCCGAGAAGCGAAAGCGCCGCGGCCATATAGATAGCGAGACAATCGACCACGTCCTCTTCGAAGACATAGTCGTCGATGCCGGAAGCGAGTTCGGCTTGCGGCCCAAAGCAGATCGCCGGCACACCGCGCGCGCGCCAGCGCATGGCATCACTCGCCGGCAGGCGCACGACCGGAGCAGCAGGTTTGTCACGCAGCGCGGCGCTCGCGGCCAGCATCGCTTGCGGCAGAGCATGCTCGATCGGCGTCCAGTTCGGATTCCAGCCTTTGATCCGCGTGACGGTGATGCCGCCGATTGTCTCGGCCAGATCGCGCACGCGTTTTTCGATCGTCTCGATGGTGAGGCCGGGTGGCGCGCGGAAATCGACCTCGGCCGTGGCCCTCACCGCCACCTGGCTGACGAAATCGCCACCTTGAATTTTGCCGGCATTGACCGAGAGCCGCAGGCCATGCGCGCCGGCATGACGAACGAGCGCCGACATGCCGTCGGGCGGTGTCACAGTCTCATCATTCCAGCCGTCGATCTCGGCAAGAAGCCGGGCGAGTCGCGCAATGGCCGACGAGCCGGTACGCGTCAGCATGCCCTGTCCCGGCGCCGCGGTCGCTTCGATGCTGAGCCACAGCAGGCCCTTTTCGGCGACCGCGAGATTCATCGCGCCCGGTCCTTCGGCATTGATCAGGAAATCACCGGTGAGCGTGTCGTCATGATCGAGAAGAAAAGCCGAGCCCGCCGGCCCGAACACCACCTCGTCGGAGACGAGTGTCAAGGTTACGCGCCCGGCGATCGCGGCGCGGCGCGCATGAAGGCCGATGAAGGCCATGGTCAGCGCGGCGCTGCCCGCTTTCATATTGCCGATGCCGAGCCCGCTCATACGGCCATTGCGGCGCGACAGGGCATAGACCGGCACCGACCAGGCTTTTTCATCGCCCGGATTGAGCGTGTCGACATGGCCATTGAGCACCAGATGCGGCCCAGGCTTGGCGCCTTCGAAGCTGCAGACGATATTGGGCTTGCGCGGATCGATACAGCGGATCTCCGGCGCGAGGCCGGCATCGCGCAGAACTCTCGTGAGAACCGCGATCGGCTCCGTCGTATCGCCGACCGGCTGCGGGCTCGGCGCCGCGACGAGCTCGGCGCAAAGGCCCAGCAATGCCGCGCGTTCGGCCTCCGCATAGACCTTGATCGCGGCGATATCGCTCATCCGACCTGCCATCCGCCGTCGATGACCAGCGACTGGCCGACGACATACCGTGCGAGATCGGAGGCGAGATAGACATAGGCGCCGGCGAGATCGTCGAGCTTACCCAGCTCGCCCAGCGGAATCTTCGCCTTGAAGGCGGATTTGAGCTCATCGGCCGGCTTGCCTTGCAGCACGGCGCGCATGTCGAACAGTTTATGGAGCATCGCCGTGTCCATCTGGCCGGGGCACACGCAATTGACCAGGATGCCGTCGGCGGCGAGCTCGGCGGCGAGGCATTGCATGAGCCCGATCATGCCGAATTTCGACGCCGAATAGGCGGCATTTTCGACACCGCCGCGCAGGCCGAACAGCGATGAGGTGAGGATGATGCGCCCGCCGCGGCCTTGCGGCACCATCCGCCTTGCGAAGGATGTCGCGGTGACGAAAGCGCCGGTCAGGTTGATGTCGAGGACGCGCCGCCAGGTCGGCAGATCAAAATCGACGGCACGCTTGAGGACGAGAATGCCGGCATTGGGGACGACGATATCGACGCCGCCATCCTTGAACAGCCGGTCGGCCAGCGCTTCGGTCGCGTCTTCACTGGTGACGTCGAGCTCGACCACGCGGGCACGGTCGCCGGCGAGCGACGCGAGCCGGCTTTGCGCGTCGGCCACGGCGCGTTTGTCGATATCGGCGGCGATGACCTTGGCGCCATGTTTCAGATAGGCCTCGGCGACGGCAAGCCCGATTCCCTGGGCACCACCGGTGATGAAAGCCGTCTTTCCCTCAAGCAACCCGCTCATCTACACCTCCCCTTCAGGCTGCGACCGCATCCGACGTCCGGCCGACGATCCGCAGATAGGCATCCTCATCCGTCGCTCCTTCGCTCCCGATCACCAGCACCCGCGACTTCGCGTCGAGACCAAGCGCCGCCTTGAGCTTCGGATCGAGCGCGGCGGCAATCAAGCCCGCCGTCGCGGCGCAGCCCGATTCACCGGCGACGATGGCGGGATCGCCATCGATGCCGGCAGCCAGGATACGCATGGCGTCGGGTGCGGCGTCCTCGGGCAACGCCAGGACGTCATCGACCGCATGCTGCATCACCACCCAGGCAGGCGCCGAGACCTGGCCGGCGGCGAGGCAGGCCATGACGGTATTGGTGTCGCCCGGCACCATGGTCGGCTTGCCGGCCGCGATGCTGCGGAAGACGCAATCGGCCTGGATCGGCTCGACGACGATGAGGCGTGGCCGGTCCGTGCCGAAAAGGTCCCAGTAATGCGCACCGAAAGCAGCGGCGAGACCACCGACGCCGGCCTGGACGAAGACATGGGTCGGCCGTCCGGTCGTTTCCGTCTGCTTCAGCACTTCATCGGCGATCAGCGAATAACCCTGCATGATGAGCGAGGGCACACGCGCTTTGGGGTCGGACGAGGTGTCGGCGACCAGCACCCAGCCATTCTTGACGGCATCGGCGGCGCAGTCGCGCACCGAGTCGTCATAATGGCCTTTGACGCGTACGATCCTGGCGCCGAAACGGGCGATCTCGCGCTCGCGCGTCGGACTGACATGGCTGTGCAGATAGATCACGCAATTGGCGCCGAACAGCTGCGCGCCCCAGGCGACCGAGCGCCCGTGATTGCCGTCGGTGGCGGCGGCGACCGTGACGTCGGCGACCTGGTCGCGGTATTTGCCGGCCACCAGATCGGCGACCGCCGCGTCCTTGATTCCATGTTTCTCGGCGAGATGATCCTTCAGCACGGTCAGCACCGCATAGGCGCCGCCGATCGCCTTGAAGCTCTTGAGGCCGAGCCGCTGACCTTCGTCTTTATAAAGCACCGTGCCGACACCGAGCCTTCCGGCGAGCCCGGCGAGCGCGATGAGTGGCGTCGGCCTGTAGCCCGGCCAGGCGCTGATTTCGGCCTTCGCTATGCGGAAGCCGTCCTGGCTCAGCACGTGCCGTTCCGTGTCACTGTAAGGACGCGCCCGGTCGCCATGAGCATTATGGACCGCCAGCGCGGAGTACCGCTGAAGTTGCATCTTATATTCCCATTTACAGAGCCTTTCCCACTTTGATCGAAGCGGACCGCTTCGATCAAAGTGGGTAAAAAGGCTCGAAAAGCTATTATCTGGAGCGCTTCCTTATCGCCAAAGTCGAGCAACTTTGGCGGGAAGCGCTCTAGTCGGCACCGGGCGTCTTGGTTGGAAGACGCCCGGCAGTTTGAGCGTTATTGGCGCTTGGCCAGCGCGTCGAACCACTTGTCGCGCAGCTTCACATTCTCGCCATTGCGCACGACGTCGCTGAGGAATGTGTTCAGGAAGTTCAGGAAATGCGGCTCGCCGGCGCGGATCGCATAGGCAAGACCGACCGGCTTGAGGAGCGCATCCTCGCCATTGAGAACGCGCAGGCGCTGTTCGAAGGCCGGGTTCTTGGCCTTGAGCAGGCGATAGGTGCCGGGATCGAGGAAAGCGGCATCGGCCTGGCCGGACGCCACTTCGCTGATCCAGGCGGCGACGTCATTGGTCAGCACGCCGCGCACCTTGGCTTTGGGGAACATCTCTTTCGGATAGCTCTCCTCCACCGTGCCGCTCTGCCCGACAAAGGTGACATCCGGCGAGTCGAGATCGGCGAGCGACTGGATCTTCGAATTGGCCGTGACGACCACATGGAAGCCGAAGGTGAAATAGGGCTCGGTGAAGTCGACGACCAGCGCACGCTCCGGCGTGGCGAAGAGATTGGCGAAGACCGCGTCGAACTGATTGGCCTCGAGGCCCGGCACGAGTGTCGCCCAGGTGGCCGGCACGATCTCGAGCTTGACGCCCATGATCTTGGCGGCGCGCTCGGCGAGCTCGACATTGATGCCTTCATAGGTGCCGGTCTCAGGGTTCGGCGCCTGCCAGGGTTGGGTTTCCGCCATGCCGACGCGGAACACGCCGCGATCACGGATCTCCTTCAGGAGATCGGCCGAGGCCGGTGCGGCGGCAAAGGTGACCAGCGTCGCGACGAGTGCCGCGCATTGGCTCCATTTTTTCAGTAAGGCTTTCATGTCAGTTTCCTCCGTCTGTTGTTGTCAGGGATTGGCCAGGCGTGATTGCGGGGTCGGTCGTGACAGCTTGGGCAGCAAGCCGCTACGGCTGCGCTCGCGTTTGCCCGGCCGGCCGAGCCGGACTTCGAGCCGGCGGGCGAACAGGATGACCGGGAAGATCATGAAGAAATAGACGACGGCGATGGCCGACAGGAATTCGATATAGCGATAGGTCTGGCCGCCGAGCAGATAGGCCTGGAGCGACAGATCGGCGACGCCGATCGCCGACAGGAGCGTCGTGTTCTTGAGGAACTCGGAGAAATAGTTGACCAGCGGCGCGATCGACAGGCGTAGGGCCTGCGGCAGGATGACGAACCCCCATTTGGGCAAGGACGGCAGGCCCAGCGCATGCGCCGCCTCGACTTGTCCGCGCGGCACCGATTCGATGCCGGCGCGATAGATTTCGGCAAGGAAGGCGGCGCCGATGAGGCCGAGCACCACCGATCCGGCCCAGAAGCCCGAGACCTTGGTGGCGAAGATCAACGGCACGCAATAATAGGCCCAGAAGATCAAAACGACTTCCGGTGTGACGCGGAAAAACAGGATGTAGCCGCGGGCGATACTTCTGAGGACGGCATTCTTCGAAATGCGCGCGGCGCAGATGAGAGCGCCGCCGAACACCGCAACGAGCGCACCGACCAGCGCGATGGCGAGCGTGACCAGGGCGCCGTCGAGAAGCGTGCCGCCATTGCGCAGGACGAGGCCGAGATCGAAGCTCATGCCATCCCCCGCTTCAGTCTCTTCTCGGCGGCGTAGCCGGCGAAAGTGATGGCGGCTCCGACGATGAAAGCGAGTACCGCCGCCGTCGTATAGATTTCGACCGGCTGGAAGGTGCTGGAGGAAAGCCGGCTCGCGGTGCGCATCAGATCATCGATGGCGAGCACCGAGAGGATGGTCGTCGCCTTGAAGATGCTGATCGTGGTGCCGACCAGCGGCGGCAGCATGAGCTTCACCGCTTGCGGCAGGATGACGAGCCGCCAGGTCGGATAGAAACGCAGGCCCAGCGACTTCGCCGCCTCGAACTGGCCTTTGCCGATGGCGCCGATGCCGCCGCGGATGATCTCGCTGCAATAAGCGGCGACATTGAAGATGAGGGCGATCGAGCCGCTTTGGAACGGCGTCATCGAGATGCCGGTGATGCCGGGAACGGCAAAATGCACCCAGATGGCCTGCACCAGAAGCGGCGTCGAACGCCAGAATTCGACGAAGATCCAGGCCGGCCAGCTGATGAAACGATTTGGCGACAGATTGGCGAGCGCCAGCAACGTGCCGACCACGACGCCGCCGCAGATGAAGCCGATCGCCGTCAGAAGGATATTCGTGCCGAGACCCGCAATAAGCACCGGCAGGTATTTCCAGACGATCGAGAAATCGAGCGATCTCAGGAAATCATAATCGATCATGGCCGGCGCTCCGCCATGCTCACTGCCCCGGCCGGCCCGGATGCCAGAGCCGGCGCGCCGGCGAACCTTCCGGGCCCTTGCCTTGCGGGTAGCTCACAAGCTCCATCTGCAGTCCCCAGGGACTCTGGAAGTAGATCCACAGCGATCCCGCCGCCGGTCCCTCCTCGATTTTCTGGATGTCGCCCTGAACGGTGACGCCATGGGCTTTCAGATGCGCGACGGCAGCTTCGATGTCGTCGACATAGAAAGCCAGATGATGCCCGCCGATGTCGCTGTTGCGCGGCGGCGCTTCGGCCTGGTCGGGGGCGGAATATTCGAAGATCTCGAAATTGGGCCCGTTGCCGCAGCGCACGAAACCCCAGCGGAAGCGCGCTTTGCGGTCGACGCCGATCTGGCGCTCCATGAAGTCAGGATCGGCATACGTGCCGCCATCGAGGATGAAGTCGCAGCCGATGACGCGCACGAAGAAATCGACCGCCGCGTCGAAATCGGGAACGGTGAGACCGATATGCTCGGTGCCGCGCAGTCCCGGCAGGCCTTGCAGCGGTCTGGCGCTCATAGGCTCAGCCCTCCGCCTTGCCGAGATGGGCGGTGATGAGACGATTCACCTGCGCCGCCTCTTCCATCATCGGCATGTGGCCGGCGCCGGCCAGCCGCGCCACGTCGACGCCCGCCGGCAGGCCGTCGCTCTGACTTGCCGGAATGATCTGGTCGGCTTCACCCCAGACGATAAGCGCCGGGATCTTGCCGTCGAGGATCGCACGCAGGTCGATGATCTGCTTGCCGTCGGCCATGAGATGTCCAGCGATGGCGGCGAGCGCCTCAGGCACGCCGTCGAGGCGTTTGAAACGCAGCACATTCTCGACCATTTCGGCATTCATGCCTTGCGGATCGGCGAAGAGCAGCGACAGCACGTCCTTCATCGGCTTGCGCCGCTCGGCGGCAAGGAAGCCGTCGATGTAATTGGCGGAGATTTCCGCGCCGATGCCGGCCGGCGCGATGAGGCTCAGCGATTGAACGCGCTGCGGTGAGGTTTCAGCAATGGCGAGCGCCACGGCGCCGCCCAGCGAATGGCCGATGAGATGGGCCTTCTCGATATCGAGTGCCGCGAAAAGCTCGAGCACGGCGTCCGCGATGTCGGTAACCTTTCCGCTCGCGACCGTTGGCTCTGAATCGCCATGCGCCGGCAGGTCGATCACATGCACGGCGCGATTCTGTGCCAGCGTATCCTGATTGAAGAGCCAGGTGCCGCCATCACCGCCGAAGCCGTGGATCAGCACGGCGGGAACGCCGCCCGAGCCGAGACTCAGCACCTTGAAGCGATGGGCGCCGGCCTGGACGATACGCGCCTTCGGCGCATCGTCGGCGTCGGCCGCTGCACTTCCCGCGCGGTCGGCATAGCTCGCGATGAAAGCTTCGACATCACTGTCGGAGACGTCTTCGGTGGCGAGCACCGCGAGGAGTGCACCGACCGGCGCCGTGGCGCCTTCGCTCACCACGATCCTGCGCAGGCGGCCCTGGCCTTGGGACTCGACCACATTGGTGATCTTTTCGGTCTCGACCTCCATGATCTCCTGGCCGGCCGCGATATCGGCGCCTTCGCCGGCGAGCCAGCCCGCGAGCTTGCCTTCCGTCATGGTCATGCCCCATTTGGGCATGGTGATCGCCTGGATGCGGTCGCTCATCGTCATGACCTCTTGAAGGCGACCGCCTTGCGCACCGCGTCGGCGATACGTTTGGCGTCGGGAATATAGGCGGCTTCGAGATTGGGCGCGTAAGGCACGGGCGTATGCGGCGCCGTTACCTTCATGATCGGCGCCTTGAGCGCGCCGAACGCCTTCTCGGCGATGATCGAGGAAATGTCGGCGGCCATGCCGCAGCGCGGATTGGCTTCATCGACGATCACCACGCGGCCGGTTTCTTCCGCCATCTCAAGGAGCGTATCCTCATCGAGGGGCGATGTGGTGCGGGGATCGAGCACCGTGCAGTCGATGCCTTCGGCGGCGAGGATCTCGGCTGCCTCGCGGGCGAAATGCACCATGCGGCCGAGTGCCACGATGGTGGCGTCGCCGCCTTCGCGCACGATATGCGCCTCGCCGAAGGGCACCGTATAGGCACCGTCCGGCACCTCGCCCACCGTGTCATAGAGAACCTTGTTCTCGAGGAAGATGACCGGATCATTGTCGCGGATCGCCTGGATGAGCAGGCCCTTCGCGTCATAGGGCGATGACGGGATCACCACCTTGAGGCCCGGCACATGGGTGAAGATCGGATAGAGCGCCTGGCTGTGCTGGCTCGCCGAGCGTGTGCCGGCGCCATAGGTGGCGCGGATCACGAGCGGCGTCACCGCCTTGCCGCCGAACATGTAGCGGAACTTCGCCGCCTGATTGAAGATCTGGTCGAAGCAGACGCCGAGAAAATCGACGAACATGATCTCGGCGACGGGACGCAGGCCGGTCATCGCCGCACCCGCGGCGGCGCCGACAAAGGCGCTTTCGGTGATCGGCGTGTCGCGTACACGCGACGGACCGAAGGCGCCGAGAAGGCCCTTGGTGACGCCGAAGGCGCCGCCCCAGGCGTCCTTCTGGCCGGAGGCGCCCGAGCCGCCGGCGACATCCTCGCCGAGCACGATCACATTCGGATCGCGGCGCATTTCGTGATGGAGAGCCTCGTTCAAGGCCTGACGGAAGGATTTCTGTGCCATGAATGCTGCTCAGTAACGGACATAGACATCGGTGGTGAGGGAGGAGAGCGCCGGCTGGGGTGCCGAGCGCGCCGAGGCAACGGCCTGGTCGATCGCCGCCTGGACCTCGGCATCGACCTTATCGAGCTCGTCAAGTCCGAGAAGCTTCGCCTCGGTGACGCGGCGGCGGAAGCGCGGCAGGCAATCGCGGTCGCGCCGCATCGCCGCCTTTTCTTCCGCCGTGCGGTAATTGTCCGGATCGCCGCTGAAATGGCCGTAATAACGGGGCGTCTCGATATGAAGGAGCGTCGGGCCTTCGCCGCGCCGCGCCCGTTCCACCGCCTCGCCCGCCGCTTCATGCACGGCGAAGAAATCGACGCCGTCGACCTTGGCAAAGGCCATGCCGAGCGCTTCGGCGCGTTTGGTGATCTCGCCCGCGACGACGAAGGAGCTCGCCGTCGCCTCGCCGAAGCCATTGTCCTCGACGGCGAAGATCACCGGCAGCTTCCACACCTGCGCGAGATTCATGCTCTCGGCCGTGGTGCCCTGGTTGATGCCGCCGTCGCCGGTGAACGCCACCGACACATCATTGCGGCCGAGGATCTGCGACGTGAGCGCCGCGCCACAGGCGATCGGCGGCGCGCCGCCGACAATGCCATTGGCGCCGAGCATGCCCTTGGAGAGGTCGGCGATATGCATCGAGCCGCCTTTGCCGCGGCAGATGCCGGTATCCTTGCCGAAGATCTCGGCCATCATGCCGTCGACATCGCAGCCCTTGGCGATGCAATGGCCATGGCCGCGATGGGTGGAGGCGATGCGGTCGCTCTCGCTCAGATGCAGGCAGATGCCGACGGCGGAAGCTTCCTGGCCGGCATAGAGATGAGTGTTTCCCGGTATGTCGCCGCTCGCCATCTCGGCGCTGACGCGATCCTCGAAGACGCGTATCATGCGCATCAGGCGATAGGCCTTGAGCAATTCCTCGCGCGAAAGCTGCAATCCTGTCATTCGGTTCT
Source organism: Taklimakanibacter albus (assembly GCF_016595235.1). Taxonomy (GTDB): domain Bacteria; phylum Pseudomonadota; class Alphaproteobacteria; order Rhizobiales; family Aestuariivirgaceae; genus Taklimakanibacter; species Taklimakanibacter albus. Next base: position 1,532,829 of record NZ_JAENHL010000007.1, read on the forward strand.
CCCAAAGCGCCCTGCCGTAGCGCCAGGGCGACCAACTTTTCTTGCCAGTGAGGATAGATCGGCCCTCCGCCCGATTTTTGCGAATTAAGTTCAATCCCGCAAAATTTACGCGTAAAGCAGCGCAACGTGAAAAATTCAGGCGGCGCTTTGTCATGCTCGATCCCTTCGATATCCGTCTCCTCAAGCTGGTGCAGGCCAATTCGAGGCGCACCGCGCAGGAATTGGCCGAGGAAGTCGGGCTTTCACCGTCGGCGTGCCTGCGCCGTCTCAACCGGATGCGCGAGGCCGGCGTGATCGAATCCGAGATCGCCGTCGTCTCGCCGGCGGCCGTCGGCCATCCCTTGATGATGGTGGTCGAAGTGTCGCTCGAGCGCGAACGCCCCGACATCATGAGCGACTTCAAGAAGGCGATGCGCGCCACGCCGGAAGTGATGCAATGTTATTATGTGACGGGCGAGGTCGACTTCATCCTCATCGTCGCGGTGAAGAGCATGATCGACTATGAGCGCTTCACCACCGACTTCCTGTTCAACAACAAGAATATCCGCCGCTTCAACACGCTCGTGGTGATGGACCGGGTGAAGGTCGGCCTGACCATCCCGATCGAGTAAGGAGAACCGCGCAGTTTTCCCCCTCTCCCGTCCGGAGGATGGGAGAGGGTGGCCGAAGGCCGGGTGAGGGCTCTTTGTTCGAGTAACGCTTCACCATCCAAGAGCCTTCATCCGCCCTGTCGGGCACCTTCTCCCATTGCTGCGCAACGGGAGAAGGGGAAATGTTGGAGACGCCAGTTTACTCGTTTCCGACTTTGGTGAGCACCTCGGCAAGGAAGGCACGGAAGAATTCGCGCTCGCTCGTGACATCGAGCTTGCCATAGACATGCGAGCGGTGATTACGCACCGAACCCGGCGTGAGATCGAGCTTTCGGGCGATCTGCTCATTGGGAAGCCCGAGCAGCGCGAGGCGGGCCACATCGGTCTCGCGTGGGGTGAGCCCATGCCGGCGCACGAAGCGCGCAAAGGCGGCGTCATAACCTTCATCCGCCTGGGCGGGCTCGATCCGTTGCGCCATCACCAGCGAGCCCTTGGGCGCCAGCGGGAAATCCGGCGCCAACGCATTCCAGCCGAGCCGCCAGTCGCGGTCGAGGGCACGCTCGCCCGACGGGATCGCCGCCATGTCGGCGATGAAGGTGTCGGAGAGGAGCCGGCTCAGGCCTTCCGCCGTCCAGCGCTCATTGGCATGGACGATGCGCCCGGTCCGGTCGATCACCGCGAGCGGCAGGCGATAATCGCCAAAGATCGAAGGCGCTGCCCCGGCGCCGCTCGCCAGCACGCAGAATTCGATATGGAGACGCACGATCTCGGTGACGACCGGCAAGAGCGTTTCGGCGACGGCGAGATCGGCCTTCGTGTATTCCTGGTTGCGCCGCTCGAGGCAGAAAGCGACGCAGACCGGCGCCGGCGCGGGTGCGAGCAGCGCCAGCTCGTCGCGGATGATGGCGCGCCGGAAGATCGCCTCGAGATAATGCTCGACCGTCTCGGGGTCGCCGGACAATTCATTGACGATGGCGCAGACGGGCGCCTGGCGCTGGCGCCACAGCCGGAGCAGCGGATCGAAGCGATAGCCGCCGCCCAGATAAAGCTCGAGCACGTCCTTGGGCAGCACCTCGTTGACGATCATTTCCGGCGCGCCATGGAACGCATAGCGCACCACGATGAACTGGCTGCTTTTGATCTCCGCCGACAGCCACTGCCCCACCGCCTCATAAAGATGCGGCTTGCCGATGGCGGCGATCGCCCGGGCGAGAAGGGATTGGGCGGTGGTCATGAGGCGTGCCGGTGGACAGGGCCCCCATGACGCCCGTCATGATTGCAAGCCCGCGGCTTTCTTCCCAAGGTTTCGGCGATTTTCGACAAGCACAACAACAAAAGGGAGCCTCGCAGTGAGCAGCACGACCGTCATCGACGAAACCATGTGGAACGGCCTGATCCATGCCGGCATTGCCGGCACGATCTTCCGCCTTCCTTATGTCGCCGCCGACAAAAACGCCATAGCGGCAGCCAAGCTCGATGTCGGCTTCCTGGGCTTTCCCTTCGATTCGACCTCGATCAGCCGCACCGGCGCCAATTACGGCCCGCGCGGCATCCGCGAGCATTCGAGCCTGTTCCTGACCTATAACGCCACCTCCGACATCGACCTCGCCAAAAAGCTGAAAATGGCCGATTGCGGCGATGTTCCGGTCGTCCCCGGTGACGTCACGGCCACCATGGAAAAGGCGGCCCATATGGCGGGCGAGATCCTCGATGGCGGCGCCCGGCCCTTCATCCTCGGTGGCGATCATTCGGTGACCATCGGCGGCGTGCGCGCTTTCGCCAAACGGCGCAAGAACCCCGGCCTCATTCTGTTCGACACGCATTTCGACACGGCCGATAATGTCGGCGGCCTGAAGGACAGCCATTGCTGCCCGATCACCCGCGCCGTCGATGCGGGCTTCGACCCCAAGCACACGGTGCTGATCGGCATCAGCGGCTGGCTCAATCCGCGCTCCGAGCTCGAATACGCCAAGAAGCAGGGCATGACCGTCCTCTCGCTCGACGATGTGATGCGCGACGGCCCGCAGGCGATCGGCCGGAAGGCCGCGGCCGTGGTCGGCGACCGTGACGTCTATCTCACCATCGACATCGACGCGCTCGACTTCACCGTGGCGCCCGGCACCTGCGTGCCTACCGCCGGCGGCATGCTGCTGCGCGAGATGTTCGCCATCATCGCCGAGTTCAAGGGCCTCAAGATCGGCGCCGCCGACCTGGTCGAAGTGGCGCCGTCGCTCGACGTCACCAAGACGACGCAGATCGCCGCCTGCCGCATCATTCTCGAAACCTTGTCAATTCTGAAATAACCCGCCATTCCGAGCGGGAATCCTGGAGGAAACATATCTATGTCTGCTGTCGAAGAGGCCGGCCGCAAGGCCGGCCAGACTGAGTTGCTGCGTGATTTCACGGCCACATCGGCCTTCTCGCTGGCTTTCGCTTTCATCTCGCCGATCGTGGCGCTGTATTCGATCTTCACCGTCGGCCTCACCATGGTGGGCCCGGGCTTCTGGTGGGGCTTCCCCATCACGCTCGCCGGACAGATGCTGGTGGCGCTGTCCTTCGCCATGCTGGTGTCGCGCCTGCCGCTCGAAGGCAGCATCTATCAATGGTCGCGCCACCTCTTAGGCCCCACCTATGGCTGGTTCGCCGGCTGGGCCTATATCTGGACCTTGCCCATCGCCATCGCCGCGGTGTCGCTCGGCGGCGCCGGCTTCCTGGCGCAATTCTTAGGCCTCGATTCCACCTCGAAGCCGGTGACGATCATGCTGGCGCTGGCGCTGATCGCCGGCATCACGCTCGCCAATACGATCGGCCGTAAGTTCCTCAAAGTCATCATCGGCCTGTGCATCGTCGCCGAGATCATCGGCTCGATCGGCCTCGGCATCGTCTTCCTCGGCCTCTATCAGGTGAACGACATCTCGGTGCTGAGCGAAGGCGTGATCGATCCGGCGACCGGCGGCTTCATGCTGCCTCCTCTCCTCTTCGGCGTCGCCATTGCCGGCTGGGCTTTCGTCGGCTTCGAAAGTGCCGGCTCGATCGCGGAGGAAGTGAAGGACCCGCAGCGCGCGGTGCCCAAAGCGATGATCTATTCGCTGCTCTTCGTGTCGACCATCGTCGCCTTCTCAGCGCTGGCGGTGATCCTCGCCATTCCCGATCTGGCCGCAGTGCGCGCCGGTTCGGTGGCCGATCCGGTCGCGGCGACCATCGAGCATCATCTGGGCCCCGTCGGTCTGCATTTCATGACCGCCACCTTCGTCATCGGCTTCATCGCCTGCATGGTGGGCCTGCAGGCCTCGGTGTCCCGGGTGATCTGGGCCTTGGCGCGCGAGGGCGATCTGCCATTCGCCAAGACGCTGGCGAAGCTGTCAGGCGAGGACCGCCTGCCGGTCAACGCCATTCTCGCGGCGGCGGTTATGTCGCTCGTCTTCTTCGCGCTGAGCTTCACCAACATCTATATGATGCTGCTGACCTTCACCACCGCGGGCTTCTATATCTCGTTCCTGTTCCCCGCGCTTGCCGCCGCCTATGAGCGGATCACGCAAGGGGTGAAGCCTTCGAGCTTCAATCTCGGCAAATGGTCGGGCGTCGTAACCATCACCGCCGCGGTCTGGCTGATCTTCCAGACGGCCAACATCTCCTGGCCGCGCTTCGCCGAGCTGCCCTGGTACGAAAACTGGGCCGTGCTGCTGGTCGTCTCGATCCTGGCGGTGCTGGGCTTCATCGTCAGGGCATTTCTGCCGAAGCGGTAGTCCGCGTTCAAAAAGGGGCCGTTCCGCCTCAAAGGCGGCGGCCCCTCTCCTATTTCCAGACTACCGCGCAATTCGAGACGGGCAAGATTTGTGACAGCATCTCATCGGCCTTGCGCGCCGCATTGCTGACCTGCCCTACCATCTGTCACATTTTCCAAAGTTTTGCAGGAGACGTATTGCGGCATCTCGACTTTCATCACGGGAGACCTCGAATGATTGCTCGACCATTCCGGCAACGCTTGCGAAGAGCTTCTCACTCGCTAGGACTTGTCGAAGCTCATACTCGGATAGATACGCGTAGGTAACTCCGAGTTCCGAGACAAATATACAAAAATCCTCAACTCGCGATCGCGGCAGGAGAAGTGTTCCAAATGATCTGTCAAAGAAGAAGGCGCCCTCATTGAGGGCACCTCCATCAATGTCAAATGTCGCCACATATTGTGAGGCCGAACTCCTGCCTTGCCAGTTTGGACAACTAAAGTCCTGATCAAATCGACGAAGAAAAGGGTTCTCATTGGATATCGCCAGAAGATAGAACGTTTTCCGCGCGTTCCCATCACTAACTACGATCTTATCAAATACCGATACGCAGCTATCATCCCAAGCCTCTGTGAGGGTGTCCGTCGGCTGATAAACCTGCACCTCATCTCCATTCAACTGCTCTTCCACTCGCGCCACATTCAAGCGCTCGGTAATTTTCCATTCTCCAGTCCAGTAGGTCTCGGACGGTTGTCCAGATAACTCTTCAGGCATAGATTCCGAAGAACGAAGTACAAATTGCGCAATTCTTCCAGCCACTCTGGTGAGAGCTGCGCAATTGCTCTTAGGAACGTCTCTGACGCGAATCCTAAAAAACAAGTCACCTTTGTTGCTCGAACTCAGAAGCTGAAAATTGTCGGCCCATTCTCGACATTCGGGCTGCTTGTCGAGCGAGTTCAAAAATGGTCGTACAACGGTGACATCAGGAAACGTGCGGACTTTGTCCTCAACTTGCTCCCCAGCGCTTGCTTCAGTGCACAGCAAGAGAAGAAGGACTCCTCCCAAGAACGAACATTTGAAAGATTGGATAGTGTTTTTCATCGGCATTTCTGAAGTTCTCAGAAGTCCACTCGTTGTTCTTGATGCGCAGTCCTACCACGCCACCCGATAGCCGGCATAAAGCGCATAGGCCCAGCCGGTGTCGACCGTCGTATTGAATTCCCCATACTTCGTTTCCTCGGACGCGGCGATGTAGCTCAAAGCGCCGCCGGCGCTCAGCCTTCCGCCCCACGGGCAGTCGTAAGCAGCACCACTCGACAGCGTCCAGCTTTCGCTCGCATGGTCGTAGCCGGTGGCGACACCTCTATCCCAGGTCAGCGCCAGGAGCGCGGAGGTGCGCTCGTCGAAATCATGGGCGATGCCGCCGGTCAGCGTCCAACCATCGCGCCAGAAATAATCGTTGATGCTGCCCGGCCCCGGCACGTCCGCCGACCAGTAGCTCTGCGCGATGAACTGCTTCACCACGCTCCAGTCGGTCCATTTGACCGCGCCATAGGCCATCCAGCCCTCGGCGATGCCGGACTGCAATGTGAGTTCGACGCTTTGCGGCAGGTCGCCCGATCCGTAGGCGTCGAGCAACGAGACGCCATTGGGGGTTTCGATCTCGAGCTCGCCCTCGGGGTCATAGGAGGTCCCCGAGCGATAAATCAACGCGGCGCGGAAGGCGATCTCGGGGATCGCATAAGCGGCGCCGAAGCGATAGCCATAGTGCTCATCGTCGAAAGAGAGCCGCGCATCACCGATCGTGGTCCCGTCCGGCACGCGTTGCTGGCCCTGCGCCGTCAAGATGTCGTGGCGGTCATAGGAGAATTTCTCGCGGAAACCGCCACCGAGCAGATAGGCTCTTCCGGGTCCGATATCATAGGCGACGGCGCAAGTGAGCCCCGTCTCATAGATGCCGAATTCCTCCTCGATCTTGCCGGCATTGGCGATGCCGGGCGCGATCGGCCTCGGATGGGCGGCATTCTTCGGGCTGCCATAGTCGGCCTGGCCACCCAATGCCTTCACATATGTGCCGGCGCAGAGAACATGGTCCGTGAGAGTTACCTTGACTGCGACGGAAGGGATTTCATAGGTCGCCGCATAGTCGGTGCCTTCGAGTGCCGGGTTGTTGGGGTTGCGCCCATAACGTCGTGTCGGGTTCACCACCGTCACGCTGGAGCGCACCGCGAAAGCTTCATCGGCAAACAGGATATCCGTATCGGCGCTGCCTTGCGCGAAACCGCCGGCGCAAGCGGGCGTCATCGCTGCCAGCGTCAGCCAGCCGGCGCCGAGAAGCGGCAGCGTGAAACGAATAGTCATATATAAGTGATACGTCCCCTAAGCATGATGAGTTTGGATTGACACAATCCAAAATCATCGTGCTCAGCTCTATATTTTTGGCGCGGGATTGTCGCGAAAAACCGGTATCCGCTTTTTCGCATCCCGCGCCTGAATTGCACTCTGGCGGAAAAGGCGCGGGTCTGGCAAGACGGATCGCGCGCGGGGCGGCTACAGCATGGCATTGACGACAGACGAGATCGCCGATCATCCGGCCTTACCGGCTTGCATCAGACAGCAATGCGCTGTTCTGGTGCAGACTTTCGAGGCCAATCCGCGCCTTGCTTCGGTCTTCGCCACCCAGCAGCGCTGGCTGATGGCGCATGCGGCCCTGGCGCTCTATTTCCGACGCAACGTAAAGGGCTTCAAGATCACCGAGTTTCTCGATCTCGTCGAGCAGCACAAGGTGGCGAGCCGCAACACCGCCGACACCTTCGTCAAGGAGATGCAGCAATATAATTTCGCCCGCACCGTTGCGGGCGGCAGCGACCGACGCACCCGGCCGATCGAACCCACCGAAACGAGCCTGCAGGAAATCCACGGCTGGCTCCTGGTGCATCTCGCCACCCTCGATGGGCTCGATCATGGCAGCCGATGCCAGGCCTATCTTGCCAGGCCCGATCTTCTCGGCCTGACCCAGCCCCTGATCGCCGACGCCCTTCTCGCCTCGCCGATGATCCGCGAACCGGAAAAGACCTTCTCACTGTTCACCTGGCTCAATAATGGCGGCATCGTCATGGACCGCATCATCGCCGGCATCGCCGACAGCGACGTCCATGCCGAGCAGATCCCGACCGCGATCACCTCGGTCAAGGAGATGGCGGCATGGCTCCGGCTGTCGCGCAGCCATCTGGTGCGCAAATTGCGCGACGCCGAGGCGCTCGGCAGCATCGGCTGGCAGGGCAAGCGCGGCCAGTCGGTGATGTGGGTGTCGCAGCGCTTCCGGCAGGAATATACGATGGCCCAGGCGGTCAAACTCGCCATCATCGACCAGGCCTATGAGAAGGCGATCCGGGCCTGACCGGTTTCCTTGTCGACCGCCGTTTCAGTCTGTTAGTCTAAGCCCATGGACGATATTTCGACGCTCACCGCCGTCATCGGCACCAATATCAACGAAGTGCGCAGCCAGCGCGCCCTCACCTTCGACCAGCTCGCCAAGCTCTCGGGCGTCAGCAAGGGCATGCTGGTGCAGATCGAGCAGGGCAAGACCAATCCGAGCATCGGCACCTTGTGCAAGATCGCCAATGCGCTGGGCGTCGCGGTGTCGAAATTCATCGAGACGAGCGATGCCTCGACCGTGCGCCTGATCTCGCCCGACGAGGCGACCCAGCTGTGGACGGGCCGCAATGGCAGCGCCGGCAATCTGGTGGTCGGCTTCGACAATCCCTCGCTCATCGAATTCTGGTCCTGGCATCTGGTGCCGGGCGAATGGCATGACGGCGTCGCCCATCCGGTCGGCACGCGCGAGATCCTGTTCGTCAAATCGGGCGAGCTCACTTTGACGATCGGCGGCACCACCTGTCGCGCCAAGGCCGGGCAGACCATCACCTTCATCGCCGACAAGCCGCACCGCTACGCCAATGACGGGGCCAAGGACGTCCAGATGCTGATGGTCGTGTGCGAGCCGGGACGCGGTGGCCAGGGCAGATAGCCTGTATCATTATATTGACTATTAGTTCGTTAAATTGATATATCGGTCTCTCAAGCAGTGATGAGAGGACGATTTCGTATGGCCATTTCCAGCAAACTGGCGACCCTAGCCGTGCATGCCGGCATCAAGCCGCATCCGGTGACCGGCGCCATCGCGCCCGATATCAGCATGGCGGCCAATTATGCCAGCCGCTTCGGCGAGATCGGCTTTTCGGCCGAGGGCACCCAGCTCGACAAGGTGTCGTTCGCCTATGCGCGCGAATGGCACCCCAATGGCCGCCAGCTCGAGGAGAAGCTCACCGCCCTCGAAGGCGGTGAGGACGCCGTCGTCTTCGCCAGCGGCATCGGCGCCATTTCCGGCCTGTTCCTGCATCTGCTCGATCCCGGCGACCATGTGCTGATCAGCGACATCTCTTATGCGGGCACGGCCGAATTCGCCCGCGGCCTCCTTTTGCGCAAGGGGATCAAGGCCGACTTCGTCGACATGGCGGATCTCGCCGCGGTCAAAGCCAAGGCCGTTCCAGGCAAGACCCGTCTCATCTATGCCGAGAGCCCGTGCAACCCGGTGCTGAAGCTCGCCGATATCGCAGGGCTTGCGGCGATCGCAAAATCGGCCGGTGCCAAGCTCGCCATCGACTCGACCTTCGCCAGCCCAGTGATCACGCAGCCCCTGGCGCTGGGCGCCGATTATGTCGTGCACTCGCTGACCAAATATATCGGCGGCCATGGCGATGCGCTGGGCGGCGCCGTCATTGGTGCCGCGAAAGACATGAAAGCGTTGCGCGAGGAGGTCGTCACGCATCTCGGCGCCAGCATCAGCCCCTTCAACGCCTGGCTCATCCTGCGCGGCATCGAGACCTTGCCGATCCGCATGGAGGCCTATTCACGCAGCGCTTTGACCGTCGCGCAATTCCTGAGCGAGCAGCCCTTCGTCACCCGACTGCGCTATCCGCATCTGCCCTCACACCCGCAATATGAGCTGGCGAAGCGCCAGATGGCCTTGGGATCCGGCATGATCTCCTTCACCGTGAAGGACCAGCAGCGTTTCGGCCGCGCGCTCCACGACAGGCTCCGCATCTTCAAATATGCCGCCTCGCTCGGCCATTCGCACAGCCTCATCCTGCATTGCGACACCAACGACCTGCAGCGCACCACCTTCAAGCTCGATGACGCGGCGCTCAAGCGTTATCGCGACTTCGCCGGTGATGGTTTCTTCCGCCTCAGCATCGGCCTCGAGGATGCGGGCGATCTCTGCCGCGACCTGAAGCGCGCTTTCGATGCGATGGCCTGACCCATGGCGAAGATGACGCTGGAACGGCTCGAGCAGTTCAACGACGCCTGGGCACGGGGCGATGTCGCGACGCTGATGACCTTCATGACTGATGACTGCATCTATCAGGCGTCCGTCGGCCCCGAACCCGGTGAAACCTTCAGCGGCCGCGCCGCGGTCGAGGCTGGTTTCCACCGGATGCTGACGTTTGACGGCGACAGCGAAAGCCGGGGCGGCCGCTGCGCTGTCATGGGCGATCTCGGCATCGCCGAATGGTCCTATGTCAGAAACGAAGGCGGCCGCAGCGTCGAGACGAGAGGCTGCGACATCTTCGAATTCGTAGGCGACAGGATCCGCCGCAAGGACGCCTTCCGCAAGACCTTCATCCGGTGAGATGAGCGAGCAGCTCGCGGCGCAGCTCGTTGAAGCGCGGTGAAAATTTGACACCGCCCTCGCGCTGCGCCGGGAGGTCGATCGTTCTTTCGGTGACGATCCGGCCGGGAGGTCCCTTCATCAGATAGACCCGGTTGGAGAGGAACACGGCCTCCTCGATGTCATGCGTGATGATCAGCATGGTCATGCGGGTGCGCCCCCACAGATCGAGCAGAAACTCCTGCATGCGGGCGCGCGTCTGGGCGTCGAGCGCGCCGAAGGGCTCATCGAGCAGCAGAAGTGACGGCTCGTTGGCGAGCGCCCGGGCGATCGCCACCCGCTGCTTCATGCCGCCCGACAGCTCATGTGGTGAGGCATTGCGGCGCTCATAAAGCGAAACGATCGCCAGATGATGCTCGACCCGCTCCTTGATGGCCGCTTCGGACGCACCGCGCAGGCGCAGGCCGAAAGCGACATTCTCATAGACGCTGAGCCAGGGATAAAGCGAATAGGACTGGAACACCATGCCGCGATCGGCGCCCGGCCCTTCGATGGCGCGCCCATCCACCAGGACGGCGCCCGTCGTCGCCGGCAGGAGCCCGCCGATCACCTTGAGCAAGGTCGATTTTCCGCAGCCCGAGCCACCGACGATCGCCACCAGCTCGTTCTCGGCGACACGCATCGAAACGCCGGCCAGCGCATCGAAGCGGCCGTTCCTGGTGGCGAAGCTGACACCGACCTCCCTCACCTCGAGTTTCGGTGGCACGACCGCGGTGGCGGCCGCGCGATGATGCATCATCATATCAGCCACGAGTCAGAGAACCGCTTTGACGACCGACGCGTCGTAGAACTTCGCCAGGTCGGGCACCGCCTGGATCTGTCCCTTGCCGACCAGGAATTCCGCCAGCGCGCGCATCTTGTCGATCACATAATATTGGCTCTGGGGATCCGTCATCGCCGCGACATTCTCCTGGGGGCTCGGCAGATAGACGCCTTTGAGATCCTGCGCCACGGCATCGGCCGGAACGCCCATCGCCTTGGCGCAGATATCGAGCGCCGCCGCCGGATCGGATCTGAGGAAGTCGAGGCCCTTGAAGGTCGCCTTGACAAAGGCTTTGACGGCCTCCGGCTTGGCGGCGAGCACATCGTCGCGCACCTGGTAATAATCGACGATCGCCGTCGGCATCGCCGCGGTGTCGAAGATGATGCGCCCGTCCGGCACTTCCTTGTTCACCTGGCCGAGATAGGGCGCGTAGGTGACGGCGATATCGACCTCGCCCGACCGATAGGCGGCGGCCGCGACATCGGGCGCCAGATTGATCAGCGTGACATCCTCTTCCTTGAGACCGACCGTATCGAGCACCTGCAGCAGCATGAAATGGCTGACGGCGACGAGCTCGACGGCGATGCGGCGGCCTTTGAAATCGGCGAGGTCCTTGATTGTATTGCGCGCCAGTATGCCATCGGCGCCGACGGAGAAATCCGGAATGAGGAAGTTCTTGAAGGCGATACCATTGGCAGCGAGCGTCAGGGCGCTCGACCCGGCGGTGCTCGTCATGTCGACACGGCCCGCCGCGAAAGCCGGCGCGGCGTCATTGCCGGAAAAGGTGGTGAGCTCGAGCGCCACGCCCGCTTCCTCATAGAAACCTTTGGCGAGCGCGATATAGACCGGGCAATAGCCTACCCAGGTTCCCATGCCGAGCTTCAGACTGGGGACGCCGGCGGCATGGGCGGCGCCGATGGGCAGTGCGCTGGCGGCGAGCGCCGCCGTCGCGCGGCCGACGAAGCCGCGCCGTGTGATGGTCCTGAACATGAATTCCTCCCTTTTGTTATGAGCTCAAGGCTTCTTCTGGTTGGGCACGAAAGCAAACACCCGCGCCGGAAATCCGGTGGCGCCGGTGATCCGGGCGACGGCGGCGACGAGCCAGCCACCCTGCTCGGGCAGCTGCTCGAGACCGCTGAGATTTTCCAGCGCCCAGCGGCCGGCGCCGAGCCAGGCGCGATGCACCGGAAAATCGGCGGCGATGAACGGATCGATGCTCGCCGTATCGACACCGATGCCGACCACATCGGTCTTCTCGATCAGATGAGTGATTGCCGCGAGCGACCAGCCTGGGCTGTGATGACTTCCATTGACACTGCCGAAATAACGCGCCGCATCGTGCCAGCGGCGGGACCAGCCCGAGCGCATCACCAGGATGGCGGCCGATGGAAGTGCGCCCTGACGGTTTGTCCAGCCGGTGATATCGCTCACCTCGATCTGCGCATCGGGATCATGCTGTGCCCTGGCGCTGATATCGATCACCACCAGCGGCCCCATGAGCTGCGTCAGCGGGATCTCGTCCACCGCGAGTCCATTCTCGGCGAAATGCAGCGGCGCATCGAGATGGGTGCCACAATGCTCCGCCATATCGAGCCGGTAATCGAGAAAGCCGTCTCTGGCGCGCGTGCCCGCTTGCCGGCGCTCGATCGGCCGGTCGCCCGGATAATGTGGCGCCGCCGCCGAATAGGCATGCGAGAGATCGATCACCTGGCAGGCGGCGGTGAACACCGGAGACAGCATGCGGCCAATCCATTCATATCTGTTTACTGTACTAAGATTTACATATAATGATACGCCTCGCAAGACAAGAAGCCAAAAAATTCTATTCTAATGGGGCTTTTGATGACCGCTGCCCAAGACTCATTGACCGCCGACACACCGGAAGCGTCTTATCGACACGCTCTCCCCGCTCGTCTCCCGGGCGATTTGAGATCCTCTGTCTTCTGGCCGATCCGCCTGCCGATTTCGCGGCCGCTGGAGCTCTTCCTGATGGTCGCGACCATCACTCTGCCCTTGCTTGCCTGGATCATCGCGACGCGGAGCGGCGATCATCAGCTCTTCCTGCCGTCTCCCGAGGCGACGTTGCAATCGGCCGCGACTCTGTGGAGTGACGGCAAGCTCCTCACCGATATCGGCGCCAGCAGCCTGCGCGTGGCGGCGGCCTTTCTTCTCGCCGCCGTGCTCGGCGTACCGCTCGGCCTCCTCGCCGGCAGCTTCCGCTCGATGGAGGCGATGATCATTCCGATCACCGGCGCCATCCGCTACATGCCGGTCGCCGCCTTCATTCCCCTCGTCATCATCTGGGTCGGCATCGGTGAGGCCTCCAAGGTCCTCATCATCTTCCTCGGTGTGTTCTTCGTGAATGTGCTGATGATCGCCGACGCGGTGAAATTCGTGCCGATGGAGATGGTCAACGCCGCCTATACGCTGGGCGCCTCGCGTCTCCACGTGCTGCGCCGGGTGATCCTGCCGGCGGTCCTGCCGAGCATGCTCGACACGTTGCGCATCAACGTGTCCGGCGCCTGGAATTATCTCGTGGTGGCCGAGCTGCTGGCGTCGAGCGAAGGCCTCGGCTTCCGCATCATGCGGGCGCAGCGTTTTCTCCAGACCTCGGACATCTTCGTCTGCATACTGATCATCGGCGCGATCGGCATCCTGCTCGATCTCTCCTTCAAGCTCCTGTCCCGGCGGCTGGTGCCCTGGGCGCATCAGTCTCATTGAGATCAGTTTCGTCATGACCTCCTGGACGAACCGTCTGCCGGCGCCACTGCTGGCGATACTGGCGATCATCCTCATCCAGCTCGGCACCGGCACCGCCAAGGACTTGATGGCGGCGGGCGATCCGATGGCGCTGCTCTTCCTGCGTCTCGCTTTCGGCAGCCTCCTGCTGCTGCCCTTTCTCTGGTCGGAGATCTTTGCGCTGTCGCGGCCGCAATGGCGCGACGCCTGCCTGCTCGGCTTCATCTATGCCGGCTTCAACGCCTCGGTCTATTGGGCGCTCGGCCATCTGCCGCTGGGCCTCGTCGCGACCATCGGCTTCCTGGGCCCTCTGGCGGTGAGCCTCACCGGCATCCGCCGGCCACTCGACCTCCTCTGGCCGGCGCTGGGACTTGCCGGCGTCCTGCTCCTGGCGCCGCTCGGCGCATCGGGACCGGTGACGCTGACCGGCCTTCTGCTCGGGCTCTTTTATGCGGTGATGTGGGCGCTTTACATCCTCGTCTCGGCCAAGGCGGGAAGAAACCTGCCCAATCTCACCGGCTTCGCGCTGGCCACCGCCATCGCGGCCGTCATCGTGGCGCCTTTCGGCGTCACCGGTGTCGCGCAATACTTCACCTCATGGCACGACATCGGCAAAGTGCTGGCGGTCGCGGTGCTCTCGACCTATCCCTTCGCCATGGAGTTTCTGGCTTTGAAGCGGATCGCGCCCAGCCTCTACGGTGTATTGCTGAGTCTCGAGCCTGGCATCGCCGCGCTCATCGGTCTCGCCCTCCTCGGCGAAGCGCTTACATCGCGAGGCTGGCTGGCGCTGATCCTCGTTTCGGTCGCCTCGGCGGGGGTGACCCTCATGCGTGACAGAACACGGAAAGGATAAAACATGACGGCCGACTTCAAAACCCCGATCAGCCTCGATGACCTTGCCAAGATCGACATCCGGGTCGGTACTATCGTCAGCATTACGGAGATCGAACGCTCACGCGATCTCGTGCATGCCGTCGTCGATCTCGGCTCCGAACGGCGCAATGTCGTCATCGGCATGAAGCGCGAGCGCGCCGATGTGAAGGAAGTGGTCGGGCGCCAGGCCCTGTTCGTGGTCAATCTTCCGCCCCGCAAGCTCGCCGGCATCGTTTCCGAGGCGATGGTTTTCGACATCGGTTATGAGGACGGCATCACTCCGGTCCTCGCCATCCCGGAAAAACCTGTCCCGAACGGCACCCGTGCCGGCTGACCCGGCCATTCCCCCCAATAATGATAGGTCCCGAAGCGCCGCCATGAATTGATTCCGTGCGGCCACACTTTTACCTTGCAGCGCAGGGCATTGGGGGACCGAAGCCCGTAACGGAATTGCAACAGACGGCGGCCGCGGATGCAGGTGCATCCGCGACGGGCGGAGCTTTGCCCAGGGCGCGCCGCAAGCAGGACGGGCTTATACGTGACCAAGACAACCGAACGTCGGCCGGGGCGGCAGCTTCGTCATGGACTTCTCCTGGCCAGCACGGCGCTGGCCGCGCCTTTGTTCATCACAATCGCGTCACCGGCCGCGGCTCAGCAGGCGGGCGGCCAGGGCGGAAATGCCAGTGCCGGTATCAATCCCGGCGGCGGCGGCAGCGCCGGCCAGTCCGGCAACGGCATTGTCATCGGCACCAATGGCGGCAATGGAGCGAATGGCGGCGGCGGTATCCTCGGCGGCGGCGGCGGTATTTCCGACTGGGGCGGCGGCGGCGGCCGGGCTAGCGGCCGGGCTGCCGGTGGTGGCGGCGGCGGCGCCGGCGGCGTCGGCCTCGTGATCGATGCCGATGCAACAGCCCCGATCGGCACGAATACTTTCGGCGCCAGCGGCGGCAATGGCGGCCATGCCTCCTCGATCGGCTCGGGCGCCAATGGTGGGCGGGGCGGCGGCGGCGGTGGCGGTGGCGGCGGCAGCGGCATCTATGTGACGAGCCCCGGCACGGATGCGACCATTACTGTGAATGCCGGCGTTACGGTTCAGGGCGGCAATGGCGGTGCCGGCGGTGACGGCAACTCCACAAACGGCTCGGCCACCAGCGATGGCGGGCGGGGCGGCAATGGCGGCCACGGCATCACCGTCAACAGCATGACCGAGCATGTCACCATCAACAACAGCGGCACGATTTCGGGCGGCGTCGGCGGCACCGGCGGTTACGGCACGACCGGCATTCGCAACAGCGCCGGCGACAAGGGCTCCGGCATCATCGGCAGCAATGTCACGATCACCAACAACGCCGGCGGCATCATCAAGCCGGGCGACGGCGCCGTGCCGGTGGACTACACCAACACCGGCAGCGTCAACAACGCCATCACCATCACCGGCGGCACCAACAGCATCAAGAATGCCGGCAGCATCAATGGCCGCATCGAGCTCGGCGGCCTGAGCACGACGACTGTCTCAGGCGCCTATTCCAACGCGTTGAAGATCATTGGCGGCTCGACCATGAAGGTCGAGGGTTCAACCGCGGCGGGCGACGCCACCGGCTTCACCACGATCCAGAATGGCGGCACGATCGATATCGGCGCCGGCCGCAAGGTCACCGCCATCGGCGAGGTCATCAACGGGCAAGAGGCCGTCATCAAGATCGGCGCCAATGCGACATTCGCGGGCGGCAATAGCGATCTTTACAATAACGGCACCATCGACGTTGGCGCCGGCGGCACGTTCTCCAATGGCGCCGGTATCAACAATTGGGGCGGCACCATCAATTTCAACGGCGCCGGCGCCAAGATGATCGCCGGCAACGGTTCGATCACCAATTGGGGCCAGATCAATGTCACCGCCGGCGACGTGACGGTGACCGGCAGCTTCGACAATTCCAATGGCGGCAAGATCTCGCTCATCGGCGGCAACATGTCGGGCGTGACCACGCTCGACAATGGCGCGGGCGGCACGGTCGACGTCGGCGCCGGCCGCACGCTGTCGGTCGTGACCTTCAACTCGACCGCCGGCAGCACGACGGGATCGGGCACCATCAACGCTTCCGACGCCATCAATCTGAGCTCCGGCGCCTATGGCACGGTCTTCGCCGGCACCGGCGACCTGACCAAAAGTGGTCCCGGCAAGGTGACACTGACCGGCGAAAACACCTATTCGGGCGGCACCACCATCGAAGCCGGCATACTCGAGATCGGCAATGGCGGCACGACCGGCTCGATCACCGGCGATGTCGCCAATAGCGGTACCCTCGCCTTCAACCGCTCCACCAATTCGACCTTCTCCGGCAATGTGACCGGCACCGGCAACGTGACCAAAAGCGGCGCCGGCACGCTGACCGTGACCGGAAGCATGAGCCATGCCGGCGGCACCACGATCTCGGCCGGTACGCTCGAGATCGGCAATGGCAGCACATCGGGCTCGCTGTCGGGCAATGTCAGCAACAGCGGCACCCTGGCCTTCAACCGCTCCGACAATATCGATTTCGGAGGCATCGTCTCGGGAACCGGCGATCTCGTCAAGAAAGGCGCCGGCACCCTCACTCTGACCGGCGCCAGCACCTATTCCGGCGACACCCTGATCCAGCAAGGCACACTGAAGCTCGGCGCCGGCGGCAGCCTCGCCGCGAGCACCGATGTCGATGTCGCTGCGAGCGCAACCTTCGACCTCAACAACCATGCCCAGACGATCGGGCGCCTCTCGGGCGCGGGCGAGGTCAAGCTCGGCGCCTCGGGCGCGCTCACGGTCGATATCACGACAACGGTTGCTTTCGAGGGCGAGATCACCGGCGGCGGCTCGCTCACCAAGGCGGGCAACGGCTATCTCGTCCTGACCGGCGAGAACACCTATACCGGCGGCACCACCATCTCGGGCGGCAAATTGCAGATCGGCAGCGGCGGCACGACCGGCTCCATTGCCGGCGACGTCACCAATAATGGCGAGCTCATCTTCAACCGGTCCGACGACATCAAATTCGAAGGCGAGATCACCGGCTCGGGCAAGCTCATCCAGAGCGGCATCGGCGTGCTGACACTGACCGGCGAGAACGACTATAGCGGCGGCACGAGGATCAATTCCGGCACCTTGCAGATCGGCGATGGCGGGACCTCGGGCAGCATCACCGGCGATGTGGAGAATGGCGGCACCCTCGCTTTCAACCGCTCGGACGATATCGAGTTCAGCGGCGTCATTACGGGCTTAGGCGGTCTCGTAAAGGACGGCGGCGGCAAGCTCACGCTCACCGGCGCGAATTATTTCAAGGGTGACACCGAAATCAAGGACGGCACTCTGCAGGTCGGCGACGGCGGCACCTCGGGGCAGATCACCGGCAATGTCATCAACGACGGGACGCTCATCTTCAAACGCTCGGATGACATCGATTTCGGCAGCGAGATTTCCGGCTCGGGCGATCTCGTAAAGGACGGCGATGGCGTTCTGACCCTTCGCGGTGATGCCACTCATACCGGCGGCACCACCATCAAGAACGGCACATTGCAGATCGGCGATGGCGGCGTCTCGGGTTCGCTTTCGGGCGACGTCGTCAATGACGGCACGCTCGCTTTCAACCGTTACGACTACGAGTTCGAAGGCGACATATCGGGCTCAGGATCGCTCGTCCAGAAAGGCCCGGGCATTCTGACCCTCACCGGGTCGGCGACCCATACCAGCGGCACATCCATCGAAGCCGGCACCTTGCGCATCGGCGACGGCCGCACGACGGGCTCGATCAGCGGCGACATCGTCAATGACGGCGCCCTCGTCTTCGACCGGTCCGACCATATCACTTATGCGGACGACATTTCCGGCATCGGCGGCGTCACCCAGCAAGGCACCGGCACACTGACGCTCACCGGCACGAATACTTATTTGGGCGGCACGACGATCTCGAAAGGCACGCTTGAGATCGGCAATGGCGGCGAGACCGGCTCGATCAGCGGCGATGTGACGAACAACGCCATCCTCGCCTTCAACCGCTCCAACGATCTCGACTTCGACGGCGTCGTCTCAGGCACCGGCGATCTGGTGAAGAAGGGGGCCGTCACGCTCACACTGACCGGCGCCAATACCTATACGGGCGACACCAAGATCCAGGCCGGCACCCTCAAGCTCGGCGCCGGCGGCAGCCTCGCCAAGAGCACCGACATCGACGTCTCGGCGAACGCCACTTTCGACGTCAATGGCCACGCCCAGACCGTCGGCACGATCACCGGCACGGGCGAGATCAAGCTCGGCGCCGATGGCGAGCTGACGGTGGACTTCGCCTCGAAGGACGCCGTTTTCGCCGGCACGATCAGCGGCGGCGGCAGCCTGGTCAAAACCGGCGCCTTTTCCAAGCTCACCCTTTCCGGCGACAACACCTATGCCGGCGGCACGACGATCGAAGAAGGCATCCTCCAGGTCGGCAACGGCACCACCGGCTCGATCAGCGGCGACATCGTTAACAATGCCGCCCTCTTCTTCGCCCGCAACAACGCCATGACCTATGATGGTGACATTTCGGGCACCGGCGAGATGCGCAAATACGGCGCGGGCGTTCTCACCCTCACCGGAACCGTGAACCACACGGGCGGCACCGAGATCGCCGACGGCACGCTCAAGATCGGCAATGGCTCGACGACGGGCTCCATCTCGGGCGATATCCTCAATGACAGCAAACTGGTCTTCGACCGTTCCGACGAGATCACGTATGAAGACGAGATTTCCGGCAGAGGCAGCCTCACCCAGGCGGGCGCCGGCACGCTCATCCTGACGGGCGCCAACAGCTACAGCGGCGGCACCATTATCGCCGCCGGCACACTGCAGATCGGCAATGGCGGCAAGACCGGCTCGATCACCGGCGATGTCGCCAATGACGGCACGCTCGTCTTCAAGCGCGTCGACGACATTGCTTTCGGTGGTGACATTTCGGGCGCCGGCAAGCTCGTCAAGGAAGGCGCCAACAAGCTCACCCTCACCGGCGCCAACAGCTTCACCGGCGGCACCACCATCAAGGCCGGCGCGCTCGCGATCGGCGATGGCGGCACGACCGGCTCGTTGTCGGGCGCTGTCGTCAATGACGGTGAGCTGATCTTCAACCGGTCCGATGCCGTCACCTTTGCCGGCGCCATCTCAGGCACGGGCAGCCTTACCAAGCTCGGCGACGATGTGCTGACCTTGACCGGTGTGAACAGCTACAGCGGCGGCACCACGATCACCGAAGGCACGGTCAAAGGCACGGCACAGAGCTTCGGCACCGGCCGGATCGACAATGACGGGGCGCTCATCATCGACCAGGCGACCAATGCCAGCTTCGCCAATGCGATCGAGGGCGAGGGCAGCTTCACCAAGACCGGCGCCGGCATGCTCACCCTCACCGGCACATCGGGGCTGACCGGCGCCACCAAAGTATCGGCCGGCACGCTTTCGGTCGCGGGATCGCTCCTGGGCTCGACCGTGACGGTCGAGGAAGGCGCGACACTCTCCGGCACCGGCCGCATCGGCGGTCTGGTCGTCGCGGGCGACGGCATCCTCGCCACCGGCAATTCGATCGGCACCCTCATCGTCGAGGGCGACGCGACATTCGAGGCCGATTCGATCTTCCGGGTCGAGGTCGACGAAACCGGCAAGGCCGACAAGCTCGACGTGACGGGCGATGTGACGATCGAAGGCGGCACCGTCGATGTGCGCGCCGGCACCGGCAGCTATGGCCGCCTCACCAACTATACGATCCTCACCGGCAAGAGCGTCAGCGGAGAATTCGACAACGTCACCAGCAACCTCGCTTTCCTCGATGCCAGCCTGTCCTATGGCACCGGCACCAGCGTGGTCCTCGAGCTCGAGCGCAACAACATCTCCTTCGGCGAGGTCGCCCGCACCCGCAACCAGCGCGCCACCGCCGATGCCGCCGAAAAGCTCGGCGACGGCCATGCCGTTTTCGACGCCATTCTCGATCTCGACGAGAACATGGCGCGTCAGGCCTTCGACAGCCTGTCGGGCGAGGTCCACGCCTCGGTGCAGAGCATGCTGCTGATGGACAGCCATTTCACCCGCGACGCGGCCCTCGAGCGCCTGCGCACCGCGTTCGGCGGGGCCGCTTCCGAAAGCGTTCCGGTGATGGCGCTCGCCGCTTTGCCCGACAGCGGCGTTTCGCTGTGGGGCACAGGCTTCGGCTCCTGGGGCAAGACCGAGAGCGACGGCAATGCGGCAGGCTTCAGCCGCACCTCTGGAGGCTTCATCGCCGGCGCCGATGCGGCGGCGAGCGAAAATCTGCGCTTCGGCGCCTTCACCGGCTACACCCGGTCCTCCTTCGACGCGAGCGACCGCGAGTCCGAGGGTGATGCGAGCTCCTATCACGCCGGCCTCTATGCCGGCGGCAATTGGGGCGGCTTTGGCCTGCGCGCCGGCGCCTCCTATAGCTGGAGCGACATCGACACCACCCGCGACATCGACTTCGGCGGCCTCGAGGAGAGTCTCGACGGGGATTACACCGCCGGCACCGCGCAAGCCTTCGGCGAGGCGGCCTATCGCTTCGGCACCGGCGGCTTCGCGCTCGAGCCCTTCGCCGGCCTGGCCTATGTGAGCCTCGACACGGATGACGCCGATGAGGATGGCGGCACCGCGGCACTCTCTGTTCAAGGCGATACCCAGGCTTTGACCTTCTCGACGCTCGGCCTGCGCGCCGAGGGCCGTTTCGCCCTCGACGACGTGACGCTCACCTTGCGCGGCATGGGCGGCTGGCGCCATGCCGAGGGCGATCTCACGCCCCTCATCGATGTCTCCTTCGGCGACGCGCCGGGCTTCAGCATCGCCGGCGCGCCCGTCGCCGCGGATACCGCGATATTCGAGGCGGGTTTCGATCTGACCTTGGGCGCGTCGACGAAACTCGGTCTGGCCTATATGGGCGAGATCGGTCGCGATGCCGAGCAGCATAGCGGCCAGGCGAGCTTCGCTATCGAGTTCTGAGTTTCAAGCATCAGGCCATGTGGCCTGACGGAGTGGAGGGCCTAAGCAATGCACCCCCGCGCGGCCCTCCACTTCAGAGTTCGAGCGTCTCGCCGTCCTCCGGGATGCGTAGGCGCCCTGTCCCAAGTCCACGGGCTTTCGCGGCGGCGCGGAGATCGGCGCGCGTCGTGGTCGCATGATCGAGCGCCTCCATATGGACAGCGACGATCGTTGCGCTGGCCGCGAGGTCGACCGTGGCCATCGTCTGCTCGGCATCCATGACGATGAGATCGCCGTCCCATTTGGCACCGCAGGAATGGGTGACGACGATATCGGGCCTCGTCTCGGCGATGGCGCGGGTGACCGGCGGATAGAGCACCGTGTCGCCGGCCCAATAGATTTTCGGCTCGTCCTGCGCGGCGAGCGTGAAGCCCATCACCGGGCCCATTTTCTCGACCACCGGACCCAGACCATGGCTGCCTTCGCGGCGGGTGAAGACGAGCCCCTTCCAGTCGATCACGTCGAGCAGCGGCCGCACGTCGGTGAAGCCCGCTTCGAGAATGGTTCTCTCATCGCCCGGCTGGCAGATGAGCGGCAGGTCCTTCGGTACCCGCTCCTTGGCGACGCTGTCGAAATGATCGGTATGGAGATGCGACACCACCACCAGCTCGACGCCGTCGAGAATCTCCTCGATCGGGCTGGTGAGCTCGACCATCGGATTGGGCGACCGGCCGGTGAAGGACGGCAGGCTGTGTTTCGGCGCCAGATAGGGATCGATAAGGACCGTATGACCGGCATAATCGAGCTTGAGCGTGGCGTTGCGGAAGAGCCGCAGTTTCATGTCTTTTCCTCGTCTTCACTACGTTACATTGCAAAACGGCAGCAATTTCGGTGTTTGATTTGCCTCACACCGGCTTCTTCGCTATCTTCTTACCCAGGGATAGAGCGCAAATGGGACGGCTGATCCTCGGACTCTTAGCAGTTTTGCTGGGCTGGAACACAGCAGCTGCCGAGCTGGTCAAACTGAAAGACTTTGAGGTCGCAGGCTGGGATGCGGCCGTCTATGCCGATGCCGGCACTGGCAAGCTGGCCAATTGCATGGCTTGGGGCAGTTACAAGAGCAACGTAAACCTCCATGTCATTGTCTATCGCGACTTTAGATGGGGCTTGGGTTTCAGTAACGATAACTGGCGTATGCCCACGGGGGTATTCCGTCTCGCTTATCGTTTTGATGAGGGACAGTGGTTTACGACGAATGTCTGGGCCCATGAAGAGGTCGGCCTTTCTATTGGAATGTGGCGGACGACGCAGCTCATGTCAGGCTGTTCCGACGCAGCCGGATCCTGGACATAAGTATACCACAAGGCGAGTACAGCTTTCGACTCGACGGCACAGCGCGCATGCTGACTACACTGGCGCAGTGCGTGGAGGTTAACCTTGCCGCGGAGAACGGCGTGGTCACGGAAAAGCCGCGCGCCAGGCCCAACAACAAGACTGCCGTCAAAACCAAACCCGCCAAAGCGCCGCAAGTTGCCGAGAGCACGCCGCGCGACAGCGCCGGCACCGGCTTCATCGTCTCCGACAAGGGACATGTCCTGACCAATCAACACGTGGTCGACAGATGCAGCACGATCACCGTCTCGCGCACCGGCGACACCGCGCAGCCCGCCACGGTCCTGCGCAAGGACGTCATCAACGATCTCGCCGTCCTCAAGATCGACGCTGTCCCGGCGCCTGACGAGATCGCGCGCTTCCGCGCCCGCTCATTGCGCGCCGGCGAGACCATCGCGACCTATGGCTTTCCCCTGACCGGCATGCTCAGCGCCTCGGGCAACATCGTCAGCGGCAATGTGAGCTCGCTCGCGGGCGTCACCGACGATGTCCGCCTCTTACAGATCTCGGCTCCGGTTCAGCCCGGCAATAGCGGTGGTCCCTTGCTCGACATGCAGGGCGCCGTGGCGGGCATCGTGAGCGGCAAGCTCAACGATCTCGCTGCCGCGGAGGCGAGCGGCAGCCTGCCGCAAAACGTCAATTTCTCGATCAAGGCCAATGTCGGCATGAATTTCCTCGACGCCCACTCCATTCCCTATGAGATGAGCAGCGAGACCGCCGCGCTCGATTTACCGGCGGTTGCCGACAAAGCGAAAAAATTCACCGTCTTCATTGCCTACAAGGGATAGGGACTGGATCAGAGCCTCTTGCCGCTCCGGGCGTCGAAGAAATGCAGGTAGTTCAGCGGCAGATCGACAAAGGCCGCCTCGCCCGGCAGCGCGGTATCCTCGGGGAAGACCACGGTGAGGTCGGTGCCCTCGATATTGCCATGGACGATTTTCTGCGAGCCGAGCTCTTCCACCAGCGTGATCCGGTAAGGCAAGGACTGGGCGCCTTTATTGCCGGAAAGCTTGATACGCTCGGGCCTGATGCCGAGCGTGATCTCGCCTGACGGCAGGGTCCGACCGGCCGCAACAGGGCTGCCCGAAGGGAGCACCACATTGCCCGCGTCCGTCTTCACCTTGATGAGATTCATCGCCGGAGAGCCGATGAAATTGGCGACGAACAGGCTTGCCGGCTTCTCATAGATCTCGAGCGGCCGGCCGATCTGCTCGATATCGCCCTGATTGAGCACGACGATGCGGTCGGACATGGTCATCGCCTCGACCTGGTCATGCGTCACATAAAGCGTTGTGATGCCGAGGCGCTGCTGCAGCTGGCGGATTTCCACCCGCATATGGTTCCTGAGCTTGGCATCAAGATTGGATAGTGGCTCGTCGAACAGGAAAGCCTGCGGCTCGCGCATGATGGCCCGCCCCATCGCCACGCGCTGCTGCTGGCCGCCCGACAGCTGGGCCGGCCGCCTTTCGAGCAATTGCTCGATCTGCAGGAGGCTCGCCACTTCCTTTACCCGCGCCGTGATCTCGGTCTCGCTTTTCTTGCGGATGCGCAGGCCATAGGCCAGGTTCTCGAAGATGGTCTTGTGCGGATAGAGCGCATAATTCTGGAACACCATGGCGATGTCCCGGTCCTTGGGCTCGAGCGGCGTCACCACCTTGCCGCCGATCAGGATATTGCCGCTGGTGAGCTCTTCCAGCCCCGCGACGATGCGCAGGATCGTCGACTTGCCGCAGCCCGATGGGCCGAGCAGGCTGATGAACTCACGATCCTTCACGGTGAGCGAGAAGTCTTCGATGACCTTCACTTCACCGAACTTCTTCTTCAGATTCTTGACCTCGATACTGGCCATGCCCCAGTTGCTCCCTAATCCTTGATGGCGCCCATCGACATGCCGCGGACCATGTAACGTTGGGCGAGAAACGAGAAGACGAGGACCGGCGCGACCAGGACCATGCCGGCGGCGGCGACATAGTTCCAGCCGACCTCGGTCCAGGTGATGAATTCGGGAATCGCCACCGGCAGTGTCTTGGCCTGCGACTTGGTGAGGATCAGCGCGAAGAGGAACTCGTTCCACGAGAAGATGATGCAGAAGATCGCCACGGCAAAGATCGAGGGGCGCAGCACCGGCACCAAAATGTCCCAGATGGCGCCGAGATGCGACTGCCCGTCGACCATCGCCGCCTCCTCGAGCTGCACCGGCACCGCCTTGATGAAGCCGGTCATCATCCACACCACGAAAGGCAGGTTGAAGGTCGTATAGGCGATGATGAGCCCGGTCTTGGTGTCGAGCAGGTTGAGCCCGTTGAAGATCATGAAGATCGGCAGAGCGGCCACGATTGGCGGAAACATGCGGATCGACAGGATATAGAAGGCGAGATCATCACGGCCGCGGAAATTGTAGCGCGCCAGCCCATAGGCCGCGATGGTGCCGAAGAACAGCGAGAAGACGGTGCTGCCCACCGACACGATCAGCGTATTGGTCAGCATCTGCAGGATCGGCTTGGTCTCGAAGATGAAGCGGTACGAGTCGAGCGTCGGCGTGAACCAGAAAGTGGCGGCGATGCCGTCATAGATCTGCTGCTGCGTCTTGAAGGACGATACCGCCAGATAGAGGATAGGCAGCAGCGTGAAGGCGCCGTAGAGAGCGAGGATGCCGTAGCAGACGATCCAGTAGAGGCGGCTCTTGGGCGACATGGCTCAGGCCCCCTTCCTGCCGGCGATGAAGCGGTTCAGGATCTTGACCATGATGGTGATGATCACCAGCATGGACAGCGCCACGATCGCGCCCTGATGCATGAAGAAATATTCGAAGGACTGGCGGAAGGCCATGACGGCGAGGGTCTCGCTGGCGCGTCCCGGCCCGCCATTGGTCATGATGTAGATGATGTCGAACATGCGGTTGAACGCATCGATGGTGCGCATCAGGACCGCGATGATGATGATCGGCTTCATCATCGGCAGCATGATGTCGCGGAAGATCTGGAAGGCGTTGGCGCCGTCGACCTGCGCGGCCTCGAAGGGCGAACGCGGCAATGCGCGCATGCCGGCGAGCAGCAGCAGCAGCATGAAGGGCGTCCATTGCCAGACATCGGCAATGACGATGCCGACCAGCGCCGTCGAGGGCTGGTTCAGGATCGAGTAATTCTCGACGCCTACGGCCTTCAGGAGGCCGGCGATGAGGCCGAACTCGCCGTTGAAGAGGAAACGCCAGATGGTGCCGACCACCACGGGGGTGAGCATCATCGGCATCAGGAAGAACGGGAAGATGAGATTGCGGCCGCGGAAGTTGCTGAAGAAGAAATAAGCGAGCATCAGCCCGAGCACGAATTCGAGCGTCACCACCGCGACCACCAGAATGAGGGTGGTCAGCATGGACTCCCAATATTCCGGGCTTTCGATGAAGACTTCCCGCAGATTGTCGGTGAGCGACCAGCCGGACAGCATCGGATTGGTCAGGATCACCGTGTGGCTTGCGAGATAGAGCGAATAGACGAGCGGAAACAGTGTGATCGACAGCAGGATCAGAAGGGTCGGCGACAGGAAGAGCAGCGGCCGGAGCCGGCGCAGCAAAGGTGCTCGATAGATTTCGGCGCCAGACATTCTGAAAGACCCGGTTCGCGGCGGCAAGGAAGGAAAGTCCGGCGCCATACCGGCACCGGACTTCTCTGGTTTCAGGAGATCAGAGGAGCTCGACCTTGGCCGTGCCCTTGAAGTTGGAGGTGACCGACTTCGGATATTCGTTGTCGCCCTTGTAGAAGCCGTATTGGCGCATCAGCTTGGCGACGTCCTTGTCGGCCTTCACGATCGCCTCCTCGACACCGATCTTGCCGATCATGCAGTCCTGGAAGGCGATGGCGACGGTATCTTCCCACTGCCTTTCATTGGCGATCTTCGGCGCATCCCAGAGTTTCTTGCCGACCAGCTTGG
Organism: Taklimakanibacter albus; assembly: GCF_016595235.1. Classification (GTDB taxonomy): domain Bacteria; phylum Pseudomonadota; class Alphaproteobacteria; order Rhizobiales; family Aestuariivirgaceae; genus Taklimakanibacter; species Taklimakanibacter albus. The sequence goes on from NZ_JAENHL010000007.1 coordinate 1,559,542, forward strand.
TCGCCTCGAGCAGGATCGGGAAATGGCCGTACTTGTCGGTGTATTTCTCGAGCAGCTTGATGCGCGAGGGCGCCGAGTCGCCGGCCACCACGATCTTCTCCTGGATCGCGGGCGACGACAGCCACTGTGAGAAGAGATAGGCCGCTTCCTTGTTCTTCGACGTCTTGGAGATCGACAGGCCGAAGCTCGCGAGGCGGGTATAGCCGCCGGTCACCTCGCCATTGGGCGCCGGCGTGTCATAGCCGGTCGGCGCCCAGGCATAGGCGTTTTTGCCCGCGACCTTGGACTGCTTGGCGTCCTCCTGCACCGCGAAGATGATCGCCCAGTTCAGGTTCATCGCGATATTGCCCTGCGCATAGGCGGCCGACGCCTCGCCCAGCTCGAAATCGAGCGAGCCCGGCGGCGTCAGCTTGTTCTGGTAGATGTCGCGGATGAGCTGCATCGCCTGCTTGGCCTTCTCGAAATTCTCCGGCGGCTGCGAGAAGGTCGGATGCAGGTAGTCGTCGAACACGGTGCCGCCCATCGACAGATAGGGAATGGTCACCATCTCCATCATGGCGGTCCTGAGGCCATGGATCACATAGCCGTATTTGCCGTCCTTGCTGAACTGGGCGGCCTGGTCATAGAGCTCCTTCCAGGTCACCGGCGCCTTGAGATTGGACTCGGCATACCAATCCCTGCGGTAGGCGAGGATCGGGAAAGTGTACATGTTGGAGAACATGTAGACCTGGTCGAGATAGGAGTTGGTCTTCTGGCACTCTTCCGAGAGATCGGCGTAATCGAAGCTCGGATCCATCAGCTTCGCATCCGCCATGAAGCCGGTCAGCGGCTCCATATAGGGCGCATAACCCGGGAACCAGATGGAATCGATGTTGAACAGGTCATATTCGTCCGATCCGGTGGCGAGGAGCTGCATATGCTTGCCCACTGCTTCGCCATATTGCACCGTATCGATCTGGATCTTGATGCCGGTTTCCTTCTCGAAATCGGCAATGAGCGGCCGCATGAAATCGTTATGCGGATAGCCGGCGAGGTTCGACACGCGGACCGTGGCGCCGGCATAGGGTTTGGCGGCCTCGGCGAGTGTCCAGCCTTCGGCGCGCGCGATGCGCGGCGCGATCACCGCACCGCCCATGCTGGCCGCGGCGAACCCCGCCGCCATCAGGCTCGAATTGCGCAGGAATTCGCGCCGGCTCGTCGACACTTCCTCGAGGAAGCCGAGGCGGCTCGCCATGGCTTTCCCGAAGGCATTCATCATCTCTTTGGTGTCACGCTTCATTGTCTTCCTCCCAGTACAAACGCAGTTGGCATTGATTGGAGCGTTTCCTTGTCGCCAAAGTCGAACAACTTTGGCGGGAAGCGCTCTGATTTTTAAGCGTATGTCATCGTATCGAGGTCGATCAGCTCGACCTTGTAGCCGTCCGGATCCTCAATGAAGGCGATATGGGTGGTGCCGTGCATCATCGGCCCCGGCTTGCGCGGGATCCTGGCGCCCTCGGCCTCGAGGCCTTTGCAGACGCCATGGATGTCGCGCACGCCGAGCGCGATATGGCCGTAAGCGGTGCCGAGCTCGTAGCCTTCCGGCTTGTCCCAATTATAGGTGAGCTCGATCACCGCATTGGACTGCTCCGGACCATAGCCGACGAAAGCGAGCGTGAACTTGCCCTCCGGAAATTCATTGCGCCGCAGGAGCTTCATGCCGAGCAGGCGCGTATAGAAGTCGATCGATTTGTCGAGATCCTTGACGCGCAGCATCGTGTGCATCAACTGGAACTTGGATCCATCCATCTAGCTGTTTCCTTTTTCGCTGTGAAAGCCGTGCGCCGCGCAAGCCGCGCCCGAATGACGGGCGGCCATGAGGATGCGGCACATCTCGCCGTTTGATTGTGCGCTCATCGTCACCTTGCGGGCATGGCGCAGATGCCGGGGCAGTGCTCCGGCATCGATCGCCTCGCCCTCGGCCGTCGTGAAAGCGAGATCGTCATTGGCAAGACCGATGCCTCGCCGCTTCGCCAGATAGTCGCCCGCGAGTGTCTTGAGCTCACCGCCCTGGGCGTCGGCAAGCCCATCGAGCTCGGCGACGCTCATCCGGATCAGGAATTCGTCGCCGAAACCCGCCCGGCGCATGAAATCGACAAGCGCTTCCTGCCGCATCAGAAAGGCTTTCTTGTCGAAGGCGAGACGGAGATCGCCGAGATCGTTCTCGGCATGGCGCGGAAAGACTTGCGCGAAGGACTGCCGCTCGCTGATGCCGCGGCTGATCTCGTCGGCCGCGAAATGATCGACGAGCTCGAATTTGAAATTCCGCACCCAGGGCAGCGCCAATACGGCATCGCGAATGTCGCCGCCCATCAGGAAGACGAAATTGGCCGGGCACCAGAAGGTCGGCAGGCGCAGCGTGACGGTGACGCTGTCGCCGTCGATCTTCGTGCCGACGATGAAATTGAGCGCCGCGACCGTCTCGTCGATCTCGGGATCGCGCACCGCTGCGATGGCCGCCTGGACCTCCGCATCGCGCGTCATATCGGAGAGGACGCTCGCCATGGCGTCAGGCCGCGGTCTTGATCTGGAACTCGGCCGGCACCTCGATGCCATAGAGCTTGGCGCAGTTGAGGCCGAGGATTTTGCGCTTCACGTCGAGAGTGACCTGCGTGCCGGCTTCCCGCGCGGTCTCCTCGTCGAAGGAGAAGTCCATGAACTTCTCGATGATCCATTTCGGGCTGGTGATCGCGTAATCGGAGCCGAAGAGCAGCCGGTCGGGGCCGACATAAAAGAGAAGATCGCACAACATGCGGGTGAAGTATTTCGGCCGCGCATGGATATAGGACGGAATGAGCGCCAGCCCACCATAGACATTGGGCTCCTGCCCCGCGATGAAGCAGAAATCGTCGATGCGCGGCATGCCGCAATGATCCACGATGAAATTCAGATCGGGGAACATGGTCGCGACCCGATCGACGTCGCGCACATCGAAGGCGTCGTAATCGAGCGGATGCGTCGTCGGCCCCTTGTGGATATGGATGTTGGTGATGCCGAGCGACCGGCATTTCTCGATATAGGGGGCGACGAAATCGTCCTTCAAAGAGTAGCCGCGCGACACGCCGTTCCATTCGGCGGTGTAGAGCTTGACGCCCTTGAAGCCATAGGTGGCGAAATCCTCCTCGAGCTTGTCGAGACCCATCTGGCCCTCGCGCGGATCGCAGCGGCCATTGAGCACGACTTTGTCGGGATGAAGATCCTTCAGCGTCGAGCAGAGCTTCGTGGTGTTGAAGCCGTTGATATAGAAGTCCTTGAGATAGACCGGCAGCATCACCGCCATGTCGCAATAGCCGTCCTCGAAGAGGTCCTTCGCCGCGCCCTCGGCGCCGTAATAGTTGAAGCGGTTTTGGTCCCAGCGCTGGTCGGGCGGCGTCATGCCGACATGGGCGCCATAGAATGTGTCGATGAAGGTCTGGCCATAGCGGTTGCGCCGGTTCTCCGGGCGCGCGTCCCACACATGCACATGCGCATCGATGACGAAGATCTTCTCGCCCGATTTCGTGACGTACATGGCTCCTCCCTAAGGCGTTTCCGGAGTTTTATGCTTATTTCCGGCTTGCGTTGGACATCCTATCGTCCTAATGTTGGACAACCGTATAAGACGATATAAGCGGTGTCAACAGTCATTGTGGGAGGCCGGATGCTGAGTGTTTCAGAGAGCGCGGCAAGCGACCGCGCCAGTCTGCTCGCATCCCTGGCCGCAGCGGTCGGCGAGAGGCAGATCGTCAGCGGCGACAATCTCGGCCGCTATAATAATGACTGGACCGGCGACCATCGGGGACTGGCGCTCGCCGTGGTCAGGGCGCGCGGGATCGAGGATGTCGCCGCCACCATCCGCTGGTGTCACACCCATGGAGTTCCTCTCGTCCCGCAAGGCGGCCATACCGGCCTCGTCGCCGGCGGCACGCCCACAGCTTCGGGCAATGAGGTCGTGCTCAGCCTGGAATTGATGAACAAGGTGCGCGAGATCGATCCCGTAAACGGCGTCGCCATCGTCGAGGCGGGTTGCGTCCTCGCCGATCTCAAAGAGGCGGTCGACAAGGCCGGCGCCTATTTTCCGCTGTCCATCGGCTCGCAGGGCAGTTGCCAGATCGGCGGCGCCATCTCCACCAATGCCGGCGGCATCAATGTGGTGCGTTATGGCATGACACGCGCGCTGGTGATGGGGCTTGAAGTGGTTCTGCCGGACGGGCAAGTATATCGCGACCTGCGGGGGCTCCATAAGAACAATACGGGCTACGACCTGAAGCAGATGTTCATCGGCGCGGAAGGAACGCTGGGCGTGGTCACGGCCGCCGCCGTCAAGATCGTGCCGAAGCCGACCCAGGTGGAGACACTGTTTCTCGCCACTTCCTCGACCCCGGCGGTCATCGAGTTGTTCCGCCGCATCCGGACCGATTCAGGCGATCTCATTTCCGGCTTCGAACTGATGGGCGCGCCCTCGATCGAGCTCGTCTGCGCCACCGAGCCCAATATCCGCAATCCTTTGTCGGCGATCTATCCGGCCTATGCGATCGTCGAGCTCTCGGCGTCCGGCGGGCCTGCGATCAAGCCCTGGCTCGACACCTATCTGGCGACGCTCATGGAAGAAGGCCTCGTTCTCGACGGCGTGATTGCCCAGAACCAGGCGCAGGTCGCCGAGATCTGGGCCCTGCGCGAAGGCATCGTCGAGAGCCAGGCGCGTTTCGGCGCCTATCTGCGCACCGACATCTCGACGGCGATCTCCGCCGTCGCCCGTTTCATCGAGCGCGGCACCGAAGCGGTCGAGGCCCTGGTGCCCGGCGCCCGCTGCCTGCCCTACGGCCATGTCGGCGACGGCAATCTGCATTTCAACGTGATCCGCCCGATGAACATGACGCCGGAAGAATTCGCCCCGCTCATCCACAAGATAGAAGACGAGCTCTTCACCATCGTAGACGAGTTCGGCGGCAGTATCAGCGCCGAGCACGGCATCGGACTCGCCAAACGCCACGCTTTCGAGGCGCGTCTCGAAGATGTGCCGCGCCGCCTGATGCAGACATTGAAGCAGACACTCGATCCGCGGAACATCATGAACCCCGGACGCATTCTTTCATAGGCCGGAACGACAAATGTCCATCAAGCCCCGCCAGCTCAGTCGCGCGCCGCTCCCTGACCGCATCGCCGACATGATCAAGCAGGAGATTGCCGAAGGCCGGCTGGCGCCGGGCGAGAGACTGCCACCCGAGCAGGTCCTGGCCGAAAATTTCGGGGTGAGCCGCAATGTGGTGCGCGAAGGCATCGCCCGCCTGCGCAATGAGGGCATCATCGAGTCGCGCCAGGGCATCGGCGCCTTCGTCGCCACCTCGCCGACGCCGACTTTGCGCCTCGATGCGAGCCTGCGCTCACCCGACCGCCATCAGAGCCTGTTCGAATTGCGCGCCGCGCTTGAAGTGCGCGCCGCCGAGCTCGCGGCGCTGCGCCGCACCGAGGAGGACCTGCAGGCGATCCAGCGCGCCTTCGACGACATGGAGCGCAGCATGGACTGGGGCAAGGACGGCGTCGAGCACGACATCGAATTCCACCGCGCCATTGCCGGCGCCACCGGCAACGGCTTCATGCTGGCGACCATCATGTTCATCGCCGAACATCTGAAGGAAAGCATCAAGCTGACGCGCACCATGTCGGACATCAAGGAAGTGAACGCCGTCACGTTGCAGGAGCATCGCGCCATTCTGGTCGCCATCGGCGCCCGCGATCCGGCAGCCGCCAAGCTCGCCATGGCGACCCATCTCACCAATGCGGCGACCCGCATCGGCATTCAATCGCCGGCCTGACCGGCATTCTTCGGGGGAAGCAGGAATGTATCTCAAGAAATTCGACCTCACCGGCAAGACCGCTGTGGTGACCGGCGCCGGTCAGGGCATCGGCCTCGCTTGCGCCGAAGCCTTGTGCGACGCGCATGCCCGGGTGATCGTCACCGACATCGACAGAGAACGCTGCGAGAGCGCGCGCAAGGCGCTGGCCGAACGCGGGCATAATGTGGAAATACGCGCCCTCGACGTCACCGACAGCGCCTCCATCGACCGCATCGCCGACGAGCTTGCCGGAGCGGGGCGCAGCGCCGACATCCTCGTTTGCAATGCCGGCATCGCCCAGGCCGGTATTCCAGCCGAAGAGATGAGTGATCAGGACTGGCTGCGCATGATCGATCTCAACCTCACCGGCGTCTTCCGCTGCTGCCGCAGCTTCGGGCGCTACATGCTGGAGAAGCAGTCGGGTGCTATCGTCAATATCGGCTCGATGTCGGGCACGATCGTCAACCGGCCGCAGCAGCAGGCCCATTACAACGCCGCCAAGGCCGGCGTGCATCATCTGACCCGCTCGCTCGCCGCCGAATGGGCGACGCGCGGCGTGCGCGTCAATGCGGTAGCGCCGACTTACATCAACACGCCGCTGCTCCACTTCGCGCGCGAGAACAAGCCGATGTTCGCCGAATGGATCGACCAGACCCCGATGAAGCGGGTGGGCGAGCCGGAAGAGATCGCCTCCGTCGTGCTGTTCCTCGCCTCGGAAGCGGCGAGCCTGCTCACCGGCTCGATCGTCGCCGCCGATGGCGGCTATACGAGCTGGTAGAAAGAAGATGTCGACAGTGTCTCCGCTGCCCGCCACCATGCGCGCGATCGTCTGTCATGGTCCGAAAGACTACCGCCTGGAAGAAATCCCCGTCCCGGTGCCGGGACCGGGCGAGGTCCTGGCCAGGATCCATTTCGCCGGCATTTGCGCCAGCGATCTCAAATGTTATCTGGGTGCGCCGATGTTCTGGGGCACCAACGACAAGCCCGGCGGTTATTGCCAGCCGCCGATCACCGCCGGCCATGAATTCATCGCGGAAGTGGTGCGGCTCGGCGACGGCTCGGCCGAGAAATATGGCCTGGCGGTCGGCGATCATGTGATCTCCGAGCAGATCGTGCCGTGTGAGCAATGCCGCTTCTGCAAGAACGGCCAGCACTGGATGTGCGACATCAACGATGTCTATGGCTTCCGCCAGAACACGCCGGGCGCCTGGGCCGATTACATGCTGTTTCCGGCCAAGGCGCTGAACTACAAGGTACCGAAGTCGCTGCGCCTCGATCACGCCGCCTTCATCGAGCCCCTCGCCTGCTCCATCCATGCGGTCGATCAAGGCAATATCCAGCCGGACGACACGGTCGTCATCGCCGGCTGCGGGCCATTGGGGCTCGGTATGGTCGCCGCCGCGAAACTGAAAGGCCCCAAACGTATCATCGCCATCGATCTGCACGAGACGCGGCTCGCCAGCGCCCTGCGGTCGGGCGCCGATCTGGCGCTGAACCCGAGGACCGTCGATGTCATTGCCAAGGTGAAGGAGCTGACCGAGGGCTATGGCTGCGACGTCTATATCGAGGCGACCGGCAGCCCGGCGGGCGTCGGCCAGGGCCTCGAGATGATCCGCAAGCTCGGCACCTTCGTCGAGTTCAGCGTCCTGGTCGAGCCGGTTTCGGTCGACTGGACGATCATCGGCGACCGCAAGGAGCTCACCATTCGCGGCGCCCATCTGAGTCCCTATTGTTATCCGCGCGCCATCAAGATGCTGGAAGACAGCCTCCTGCCGATGGACGAGATCATCACCCACCGGCTGGCGCTCGCCGACTATCAGCACGGCATCGAGCTGGTGCGCACCGCGACGGGGTCGACCAAGGTGGTCTTCGATATGAGTCTCTGAGATTGGTCAGGCCAATTGACAGAGTGCCGTCTCTTGCCTAGACGAGGCGGCATGACCGAAGAATCCGTCACCATCATCACCGGCGCCGGCAAGGGCCTGGGCAAGGCCGTCGCCAAAGATCTCATCGATAGAGGCGGTCATGTCGTGCTGGTGGTGCGCTCAGAGGCTTCGGCTTCGATGCTCGCAAAGGAGTTCGGCGCCAAGGCCGTGATCGTGACGAAAGACGTCACGGCGCCCGATGCCGCCGAAGCCGCGCTCGCCGCCGGCGTCGCACGCTGGGGCAAGGTCGATGGGCTCGTCAATAATGCCGGCGTCGTCGATCCGATCGCCCGCATCGCCGATTCGGATCCGGCGCAATGGGAAGCGGCCATCGCCATCAATCTCGTGGCACCTTACCGCTTCACCCGTGCTTTCCTGGCGCAAGGCGACAGATCAGCGAAGCGGCGCATCGTCAACATATCGAGCGGCGCCGCGCATCAGCCGCTCGAAGGATGGAATGCCTATTGCGCCAGCAAGGCCGGCCTCGCGATGCTGACGCGCGCGACCGGACTGGAATACGCGCAGGAGAATGTTTTCGCCTTTGGTCTCCTGCCCGGTGTTTTCGATACCGGCATGCAGGCGACCATCCGCGCCTCCGGCATCAATGAAGTGAGCCGCCTGCCCAGGACCGCGCTGCGCCCGCCCGAGGAGCCGGCGCGCGCCACGGCCTACCTGCTGTCAGGTGCTGCCGATGATCTCGCGGGCGGTGAGGTCAATATCAGGGATGCGGGATTCCGCGAGCGCGTGGGATTGCCGGGGCTGTAGGCAATAGCCGACTCTCTCAAACCCTCATGCTGAGGTGCTTCGCCGTAGGCGAAGCCTCGAAGCATCCACCAGGATGGAGCGAGAATGCTGCAACACACCCTTCGAGGCTCGCTTCGCTCGCACCTCAGGGTGAGGGCGGAGAAGCCAAATAATCATGCAGCACATGGCCGGCGACGAGGGTGAAGTCGGCGCGCCACCAGAAGCCTTCGAGCATCTCACGGACCGGCAGGCGATAGACGGGCGCCTGCACATTGGGCCTGAGCTCCACCGTGCACGGCCCCGACCAGCATTCATGCACGGTAAGCGCGCCGAGCCGGCGAGCGGTCAGCTGCCGGATCGCCGGCGTACCGTCGATATGATTGATCGCCTTGAGATTGATGTTGAGCGCGAAATCGAAATACTCGGCGAGCCGCCTGATGTCCGAGCGCTGCTGCTTATAGGCCATGGTGCCGGTGAGCACGTCGATGCCGTTGCGCTCGATGGTCCCGACCCAGGCATCGCCGCGCGCCTCGAGATGGGGACGGCCGAGCTTCTTCGGCTGGCCATGCACTTCACGGCCATGCACCACGCCGCCATCGGACGACAGGAACAGATAGGGCGAATAGCCGCCGGCCGTATCCTTGTAGCGGCAGCCGACCATGACGTTGCTTTCGAAATAAGGTCCCAGCCATTCCGTGTCGTTCATCTTGTAGATATGAGCGAGCACGACATCGGATGCGGCTTCGAGCGGCGGCGGCAGGATACGCTGGATGGCGTCCTTGTCGCTGCGCCAGGCGAGCGTCATCACTTCGGCATTGCGGAAGGTGAACGGGAAAGCCGGCACGGTCGGCGCATCGAAGGGCGTCGAGAATCCATCGGCCAGCAATTGCTCCAGCGTCAGACGGTTCGCCGTCTGGACTTTCCAGTCAGTCATTTTTCTTAGCCTTCTTCGTCATCGCCGCTTTCGTCGTCTCGTGCACGCTGCGCATGTGGCGGACCATGGCGGCTGCGATCCGCTCAGGATCCTTGGCTTCGAGCGCCGTCACGATCTCTTCATGGTCCTTCACCGAGCGCGCCAGCACGCCCGACGTTTCCCAGGCGATCTTGCGGTATTCGAAGCCCAGCACATAAAGCGATTCCGAAATGCGCTCGAGAAAGGGGTTGTCGAGGGCGGCGCCCAGCGTGCGGTGGAACTCCATGTCGGAGACGCGGAAGGCCACCGGATTGCCGGTGAGGCCCTTCTGGATCTCGACCATCTTGCGCAGGCGTACCGTGGTGGCCGACGTTATCTTCTGGGCGAGCAGGCGTCCAATGGCGCCTTCCACCACGACGCGTGATTCATGCAGCGATTCGAAATTATCCGCCGACAAGGTGATCAGCATCTGCAAGGGCGCCAGGATCTCGGCGGCCTTGAGTGAGGTGACGAAGAGCCCGCCGCCCTGGCGTGCCCGGAGCACGCCCAGGATCTGCAGGCCGCGCACCGCCTCGCGCACCGAAGGGCGCGACACTTGCAAAGTGGCGGCGAGCTCACGCTCGGTCGGCAATTGCTGGCCGGGCCTGACACTGCCGGTGCGGATCAGGTCCAGCAGATTGCGCGCCACCTGCTCGGCGACCGATACACGCTCGATCGGCGCCATGTCGTCCAGCGACGGCCGCTCCTGTTTGTCCTCACCCACGCTTTTCAAACCCCTTTTTATCCTTCACCCTTAAGGCGAGTGATAGACCAGTTACATCTTCTTGTCATGATTGGCCCGCCGGCTTCGGTGGAAAGAACGGCACGCCATAATCGGCCTCGAAGCCGCCATCGACATGGAAGACATGGCCGTTCACGTAAGATGCTTCATCCGAGCACAGGAAATGGATGGCCTTGGCGATTTCGACCGGATCGGCGAGACGGCGCTGCGGCGTGCGCTCGAGGATCGGCCCGACATCGAGGCGCCCCTCCTTGATGACATTACGTACGAGATCGGTCTCGACATAGCCGGGCGCCACGGCGTTGACACGCAGGCCCCGCGCCGCCCATTCGACCGCTGCCGTCTTGGTGAGCGACACGATGGCGGCCTTGGACGCCGCATAAGGCGCCCGCCCGGCCGCTCCGCGCGTCGCCGCGACCGAAGCAAGATTGACGATCGCCCCCGACCCTTGCGGCAGCATGATCTTCGCCGCCGCCTGCAGGCAGCGGAAGGAGCCATTGAGATTGATGTCGAGCACCGCTTTCCAGTTCTCGAAAGTCAATTCGGCGAGCGGCGCATGGCGCTGGATGCCGGCATTGTTGATGAGCGCATAGAGCCCGCCCCATTGCGCGAGATGGCTTGCGAAGGCGGCATCGACGGAGGCCTGATCGGTGACGTCGAGCGGCAGCGCCAGCATATGATCGGGATAGGCGACGGCGCGCTTCCTGGCTTCGGCGACATCGACATCGCCGAGGGTGACCTTCCAGCCCTTCTCGACAAACAGTTCGGCGCTGGCCCAGCCGATGCCGCGCGCGGCCCCGGTGATGAGAACGGATCTGGTTTTGCTGCTCATGTCAGGTGCTCGTCTGGACGGCATGGCGGTAGGCATGGCGTTTCAGCGCCTCGTCCTTCAGCTTGAGGCCGGTACCCGGTGCCTCGGCCACATCGAGATACCCGTTTTTTATATCTGCAAAAGCCGGCCTTTCGATCAGCATATGCGAGCAGTCGAAGGGGCGGTCGGCCGGAAAGATCTCGATGTGGTCGGCGAATTCATTGGCGAGCGCCAGATGGCGATGCACTTCCGGATTGACGTGATAGGAGACGCGTAAGCTCCGCGCCGCCGCCTTGGCGGCAAGGCCGAGCGCCGCATCGACGCCGCCGATCGTCGTCGCATCGACGCGCACGACATCGACCGCCCCATTGTCCATCAGCGCTTCGAGATCGAGGGCGCGCGTGCATTCGTCACCGACGCCGACTGGCACCGGCGACTGGCGGGTGAGGACGCCGATCTCGACGATGCGGGTCCGCGCCATCGGATCTTCGATCCAGGCGATGCCGAGGTTGCGCCAGGCTTCCGCCGCTTCGAGGCCTTGCCGCGCGGTGCGCCAGGACCAGGCGAGGTCGCAGCTGAATTCGGCATCAGGCACCGTCGCGCGGACATGCGCGAGAATCCTGCGCACCGGTTCAGCCGCACCGTAATGCGCGGCTTCGAGCTTGAAGAAGCGATAGCCCTCTTGCGCGCGAGCGATCAGGCGCCTGGCGATGTCGTCCTCGCTCTCGCCGCCCATCCGATACCCCTCGACCAGCGCCACGCGCAATGCGCGCGGGCTTCCGCCAAGCAGCTTCCACAGCGGCACGCCGCGCGCCTGCGCCTTCAGATCCCAGAGGCAGACATCGATGAGCGAACGGGCGCGGCCGATGACACCGTCTTCGTCGGTGGCGCGGCTCACCAGCGCCATCTCGTCGAGGCGCGCCGCCGTGTCGAGCGCATCCTTGCCGACGAGCTTGGGGGCCAGGAGATCAGAGATCGCCACATCGACGGGCGAGCGCCTGGTATGGCCGAGACAATCGGCGACGAGGCCGCCTTTGGTGACGATGCGCACCGCCGCATATTGGCGCGCCGTGACGGTGAAGGCGCCGAAAGAGAGAGTGCCCGGCAAGGGCAGGTCGACGGCCCAGCTTTCGATGCGCTCGATGGTCGTATCACGCGTCATGAATCCCACAGGTTCCTTTTCTCAAGATTTTTTCAACAAATTTTCTTGCGGTCCGGCGGAGAACCTGCTGAATTGGTCAGGCCATTGTACAAAGCTTACCAATAAAGGCGCAAGTCAAAAGAATACACCCGGAGACCTTTCCCGGACTGCATTCCGCTATTTCGGACATGCTTGCACTCACGCCGAGAACCTGCAAGCTGCACGGAAAGTGACGACATCAGAAATCACTCACCAGGGAGAAAAGTATGAAACTATCCGTTGCTGTTTTGGCGTTTACCGTCGCTCTGGGTGGGGCCGCAGCCCATGCCCAGGAGTTCAAGCACGAAGCTTCGCCGTCGATCGAAGCTTGCGGCGATGCCTCTTATGAGAAGGCCAAGACCGAAGGCCTCACCATCGGCATCTCGCCGTCCCCGCCCTTCACCTCGATCAATCCCGACACCCAGAAGGCGGAGGGCCTCGAGGTCGAGATCAACGAGGCGGCCTATAAATGGGCGGGCCTTGACAAGCTCAAATATGAAGTGATGCCCTTCGGCCAGCTCATCCCGGCGCTGATCGCCAAGCGCATCGACGTGGTGACGGCGCTGCACATCACGCCCGACCGCAAGAAGGTCATCTCCTTCGGCGGCCCGGCCTATTGGTATGGCCCCGCCATCATGGTGAAGAAGGGCAATCCCGACGGGATCAAATCCTATGACGATCTGAAGGGCAAGTCGATCGGCGCCATCGCCGGCTCGGCTGCGGACGAATATCTGCGCAAGATCGGCGCCGAGGTCGTCCCCTTCCAGACCGATGCCGAGCAGTTCAGCGCGGTCGCCACCGGCCGGGTGAGCGCCATCGTCGATGACGACACCAAGATCAATCTCTTCCTCGCCGCCAACAAGGAGTCGCCGCTCGAGCTGCTGGGCGGCATCAAGGTGCCGGACGAGCTGATCTTCGAATATGGCTACGGCTATGTGCGCGCCGGCTTCCGTAAGGAAGACTGCTCGCTCCGCGCCGCGGTCAGCGCCGGCATCGCCGAAGTGCGGGGCAATGGCGAAGTGTCGGCGGTCCTGAAGAAATACGGCTTCAACGACGCCAATCTCTTCTTCTTCCCGCTCAACAACAAATAAAGCTTGTGGCACCATTGGATGAGCGGGTGATCCATATCGCCCGCTCAATCTTTTTCAGGCCGGAGAATCGCTATGGATCTGCTGAATTTCGATGTCATCCGTGACTATTGGCACGTCTTCCTGCGCGGCCTCGGCCTCACCATCTTCCTGACCGTCGTCACCATGGTGCTGGCGAGCATGCTGGCGATCCCGCTGGCACTGGCGCGTCTTTCGGCCAAGCGCCTGTTCCGCTGGCCCGCTAACATCTTCGTCGAATTCATGCGCGCCACGCCGCTGATCCTGCAGCTGATCTACATTTATTATGTGCTGCCGACCGCCGGCATCAAGCTCAACCCGCTCGTCGCCGCCATCACCGGCCTCACGCTGCATTATTCCGCTTATCTGAGCGAAGTATTCCGGGGCGGCATCCAGTCGATCGCCAAGGGCCAGACCGAGGCAGCCTTGAGCCTCGGCCTGTCGCGTTGGCTCGCCTTCCGCAAGGTTGTGCTGCCGCAGGCAACGCGTGCCATCCTACCCACTCTCGCCAATTATCTGATCTCGCTGTTCAAGGACACGTCGCTCGCCTCCGTCGTGACGGTGCAGGAGCTGATGTTCTCAGGCCAGATCATCTCGGCGAGGAACTTCCAATATTTCACCGTCTATACGGTGACCGCGCTTCTCTATTTCGCCGTCTGCTATCCTTCCGGCCTCGCGGTCCGGGTGCTCGAGGAGCATATCCGCAAAGGCCAGCGCTCGCGCGACGACAAGAAGATGCAGCAGGCAGCCGCGAGCCCTACGCCGACCGCCGCGTGATGATCGCATAAGCGAGCGCCAGAACCGCCACGCACAGTCCCGCGGCGAGCGTCGCTTGGGCGCCATGCCCGATCGTGGCGCCGCCGACCGCCGAGCCGAGTCCGACGCCGGCATAGATCGCGGAGGAGTTGAGCGCGATCACCACCGGCGCCTGGTCGGGTGCGGCGGCGATCAGGCGCAATTGCTGCGGCGGCGTCTGCGACCAGCTGGCGGCACCCCAGCCGATGACGAGGAGGCCGACAAGAACAATGTGACTCGCGGTCTCGACGAGACTCAACGACCATAAGGCGCCGAAGCTCACCGTGAGCAGTAGATAGGCGCCGATCAGGACGACAAAGGGGCTGGCCCGATCGGTCAGCATGCCGGAAACATAATTGCCGGCGACCGCGCCGAAGCCATAGCAGAGCAGCATGGCCGTGACCGCGCCTGAGGGAATGAACAGCGCCTCCAGCATCGGCAGCGTGAAAGCATAAGGCACATAGGTAGCCATCATGCCGAGCACGGTGAGCGGCAGCACGATCATCACCCGCGGCTGCGTGAGGAGAGCGAGGCGGCCGCTGAGGCTAACACGAACCGCGCCGGCAAGATGCGGCATCCGCAAGGCGACGCCGATCATCGCGGCGAAAGCGACGAGACCGACCAGCGCCAATGCGCTCCGCCAGTCGAAGAGCGTGCTCGCCACATGGCCGAGCGGCACGCCGAGTGCCATCGAGGCCGACAGCCCGCCGATGACGATGGCAAGTGCCCGGCCGCGCTGCTCGGGCCCGACCAGCTGGGCGGCCGCGGCGCCGGCATTGGGCGTATAGGCCGCCGCAGCCGCAGCGGCCAGGATGCGCGTTACGATCAGGATGGCGAAGCTCGGCGCCAAAGCCGAGCCGATATTGGCGAGGCCGAGCAGGAAAAGCGCCGCGATCAGCAGCCGGCGGCGTGGCATGCTCGCGGTGAAGGTGGCGATGATCGGGGCGAGCAGCGCATAAGCCAGCGCGAAGACTGTTACCGACTGGCCAGCCATGGCGGTCGTGACACCAAGTCCTTTCGCCATGGACGGCAGAAAGGCCGACACGATGAAAGCGTCGGTGCCGACGGCGAAGGTGCCGAGCGCCAGGATCAGGACTGAGCCCAGGCCGTTATTCTGCGGTTGCGTCATCGGGGTAATTTGCCTCGTGCCATTGGCGCACTCGCGCGACATTGCGCAGAGACAGGATGCGGTTCAGATCGGCGACCGCTTGTATATCCAGATCATGAAACTACGCAATATCGCACATGAGATTATGAAAGCGGACAGTTCTCCCAAGTTTCCCCTTCGCCCGTTGCGAAGCAATGGGAGAAGGTGGCCGAAGGCCGGATGAGGGCTCTTCCTTGTCGACGAAGAGCCCTCACCCGCCCTGTCGGGCACCCTCTCCCATCCTGCGGACGGGAGAGGCGGAAAATCGGAGAGAGAAAGAGCTAGCCGATCACCGGAACAATCAGATGCGATGGACGCTCGGCATCGTGGAAGATCGTCTGTGTCGCCTTGACCGACAGTCCCGGACTGCCGCCGCGATTGCGGTTGCGTTCGAATTTGGGGAAGTCGGCCGAGGAGATGTCGAGCCGCAGACGATGGCCGGTGGCGAAGCGATTGGCCGTCGCCCACATGTCGATCTCGAAACAATAGACGCGGCCCGGCTCGAGCAGCGCCGTCTCGCCTTTGGCGAGCGGCCGGTAACGGGTGCGCAGCACGCCATTCTGCAGCTGGATGGCGCGGCCGTCCGGAAACACGTCGCTGAGTCGTCCGTAAAGATCCGTCTCGGGCGCCGATGAGCTGGCATAAAGGATGAGCCGCAACGGCCCCACCACATCGAGATCGTGGGTCAAGACGTCGCTCGTATAGGTGACGACATCGCCGCGCTGCTGAACCTCCGAGATATCGACGCTGCCGGCGCGATAGACCGCCGACAGGATGCTGCCGCCGAGCGTTGGAGTCGGATCGTCGGGATCAAACGTGTAAAAGTCGGCGGCCGATGACGCAGGCGGATCATCGACGAGCCGTCCCTCCGCCCCGAGATAGAGGCGCCTCTCCTGAGCTTCCGGTGGCGGCCAGGCTTCGGCCGTGCGCCATTCATTGGCGCCCATCAGATAATAAGTGACGGGGGGAATTTCCCGCGCCTTGCCTTCTCTGATCGATCCATACCAATGGAGCAGCAATTCGAGATTCTCACCCGAGCGATACGTGCGCCGCAAGGCGACATGCTCGGCCTCGCCTTCGTGATAGCCCGGCACATTATGGGCGCTGGGCGTGATCAGGATCCGGCTCGCGCGCGCTTGTGCGGTACCTTTCCGCGTCAGTTGCGTAAAACTTTCGAGCGCATCGCCGAGGCACCAGTCATACCAGCCCGTCACCATCAGAGCCGGCGTATGGATGCCGGCACAGAGCTCAGCCACGCCGGCGCGCGGCAGCATCAGCGCATCGGGATCGACGGCCGGGCCGAAAAGCGGATTGAGCTTGGTGGTGCTGACAAAGGTGATGGTCTCCTCACCGAGCGCCTCTTTCAGGAAGCGCACCCGCCCGTCCGGATCGAGGCTGTTATAATGCTTCCACAGCCAGTCCCAGCGCTGCGATTCCGACAGCATCTCGAGCTGCGGGAAACGCGCTTTGACGTTATCCGGCAAGGGTGAATGCAAGGGGTCGTTGAAATAGCCGGTCGCCCAGGTCTCGTCCCTCATTTGCGCCTCGAGCAGAGCGCGGTCGACATTGACCTTGTCCTTGCCTTTGCCGACGGTGCGCGAATAGGCGTTGAGGAACATATGGAAGCGCACGCCATGGCTGGGCGCGATGCCGAGGCCCGCGACTTCCGGCATCGTGGCGGTCATCTTTGGGTTGGTCGCCATGCCGAATTGCGTGCCGCCGTCATAGGAGCCGCCCATCGCGCCGATGAAGCCGTCGCACCAGGATTGCCCGGCCACCCAGTCGACGAAATCGTTGCTGTCCTCGCCCTCATGGACATAGAAGTCCCAGCTGTCCGGCTCGCTGTCGCCGGTGCCGCGCACATCCTGGCAGATCACCACATAACCGCGCTGCGCCAGCGCCATGGAGATCTCGGCATAACGCGCGCGGCCATAGGGGCTGCGCACCGCGATGACCGGCGCCGGCAGCTTGGGCGGCAGATGCAGATGCGCCGCGAGCCTGACCCCGTCGCGCATGCTGACGAATTGGGTTTCCTGACGGATCGCCTCCACCGGATAAACCGCCGGTGTGCTGATCTCGCCGGCGAGCGCGGCGCGGAACCTGTCCATCTCACGCACCCCAGATGCGTTCGAAGACGGTGAGGAAGTTCTCACCGAGCACGCCCCTCACCTCGTCATCCGAGAAGCCGCGTGATTTGAGCGCGGCACGGACATTGCCGGCCTCGGCATGACTCGCGATGCCGACCGGAAACTGCCAGGGGGGCATCGGGATATAACGCTCGTCATAGCCGAAATAGACATAGTCGTCCTCGTCTTCCTCGGCGAAGTCGAAGCCGAGACCGACATGCTCGATGCCGACGAGATCGGCCATATAGGCCACATGGTCGATCAGCATGTCGAGCGTCGCCTGCTTGTCGCGGGTGAGGAAGAACGGCGCGGCACAGACGCCGATGGCGCCGCCCGACGCCGCCACCGCGCGGATGAGGTCATCGGAGACGTTGCGCGGCGTGTCGAGCAAGGCGCGGGCATTGGCATGGGTGACGACGACGGGACGTGTCGCCGCTTCCGTCGCCTCGAGCGCGGTGCGGGCCCCGGCATGCGAGAGATCGACCGCCATGGCGAGATCCTCCATGCGGCGGATCACCTTGCGGCCGAATTTGCTCAGGCCCGCATCGGTCGGCTCGAAACAGCCGTCACCCAGCCGGTTGCGTGAATTATAGGTGAGCTGCATGGCGCGCAGGCCCACATCGTGAAACACATTGAGGAAGTCGAGCTCGTCCTCGATCGGATCGGCGCCCTGGAAATGAAACACGATGGCCGTCTCGCCCGCCGCTTTCGCCGCCCTGATATCGGCGACCGACCGCGCGATCCTGATCTTCTGCTTGCGCGCCCGCTCGATCTCGAGCCAGTTGGCGATGATCTCCATGGTGGTGCGGAAATCCTCGATGGCGCCGGCCGAGGTGAAGACCGCATCGATGCCGCCGGCCACAATACCCGGCAGAATCTTGCCGAGCTCGCGCGGCTGCAGCATCGGCGCCGTCGCATCCAGATAGATCGTCTTTTCGGGCGAGGTTTCGGCTCTCATGATCGGCTGTTTCCTTGTTGATGCTTGGAATGTTCGGCAAGCCAGCAGCGCGCGAAGCGTCCCTCGCCCACCGGGAAAGCGGGCGGCTGCTCTTCGGCACACGACCGCAGGCGCGCCGGGCAGCGCGGCTCGAAGGCGCAGCCCGCCGGCAAGGAAGCGAGATCGGGCGGGCGCCCGGCAATGGTCTGGAGCCCCTCCTCGACGCGCCGGTCGATGCGCGGCACGGCATTGAGAAGTGCCCGCGTATAGGGATGCTCAGGGTTAGCGAAGACCTGCGCCGTCGGCCCCGCTTCGACGATGCGGCCGGCATACATTACGAGCACCCGCGTACAGAAGCGCGAGACGAGCGCGATATTATGCGAGATGAGGAGGATGGCGGTGCCCGTCTCCTTGTTCATGCGGCCGAGCAGTCCCATGATCTGGGCCTGCACGGTCACGTCGAGCGCCGTGGTCGGCTCGTCCGCGATGAGGAGCTTCGGCGCATTGGCCATGCCGATGGCGATCACCACGCGCTGGCGCATGCCGCCCGAATATTGATGCGGGTAATCCCGCGCCCGTGCTTCCGGATCGGGAATACGCACGCCTTGCAGCATCTCGACCGAACGGCGCCAGGATTGTGCGGGTGTGACCCGGTGATGCGCCTCGACCGTCTCGGCGACCTGACGGCCGATGCGCAGCACCGGATTGAGCGAGGCGGAGGGATCCTGGAAGATCATGCCGATCTCGTTGCCGCGCACTTCCCGCATCTCGGCTTCGGAGAGCCCGATCAGGTCGCGGCCATTGAGGGCGATGCGGCCGCCGGTGATGCGGCCGGGTTTCGGGATGAGCTGCAGCATCGACAGCGCCAGCATGGATTTGCCGGAGCCCGATTCCCCGACAATGCCGACCACTTCGCCTGGCGCTACGCTGAAGGAAAGGCCGTCCACCGCCTTCACCTCGCCGCGCCGGCTGGGGATGCGCACGCGCAGATCGTCGATCTGGAGCAAAGGCGCCGACATCAGGCAGCTCCTTTCAGCAAGGGCGAAGTGGAAAGCAGCGGCGCGATCTCGTCGGAGAAATGACAGGCGGCCAAATGCCCGCCTTCTCCGGCGGACACCGGAGCCTGCGTCGCGCAGCGTTCCGGATGGCCGAGCTTGCCGCTGAGCCAGCAGCGGGTGTGGAAGCGGCAGCCACTCGGCACGCGCGACGGTGACGGCGGATCGCCGGCGAGCAGGAAGTCCTCGGCCACCGGCGACGGTCCGCTGCCGAGCGTCGGAACGGAGGAGAGCAAGGCGACCGTATAAGGATGGCGTGGTGCCGAGAAAAGCTGCTCGGTCTCGGCGATCTCGACGATGCGGCCGAGATACATCACGGCGACGCGGCTCGCCATCTGCCGCACCACAGCGAGGTCATGCGAAATGAAGACATAAGTCAGCCGCAGGCGGCGCTGCAGGTCGATCAGCAGATTGACGATCTGCGCCTGGATCGAGACATCGAGCGCGCTCAAGGGCTCGTCGCAGATGATGAGCTTCGGCTCGCAGGCAAGCGCCCGGGCGATGCCGATGCGCTGGCGCTGGCCGCCCGAGAATTCACGCGGCAAACGCTGCGCCATGTCGGCGCCGAGCCCGACCATGTCGAGCAGCTCGGCGACCCGTTTCTGGCGTGTCGCCCGGTCGACGCCGGCGATAAGCAGAGGCTCGCCGACGATCTCGCCCACCCGCTGGCGCGGATCGAGGCTGGCATAAGGATCCTGGAAGACCATCTGCAATTGCCGGCGCGCCTGGCGCAATTGCCGGTCACTCAGCGCCGTAAGCTCGGCACCGTCGAACATGACCTTGCCGCTCGTCGGCCGTTGCAGGAGCGCCAGCGAGCGTCCGAGCGTGGTCTTGCCGCAGCCCGATTCACCGACGATCGCCAGCGTCTCGCCCGGCGCCACGGTGAGGCTCACGCCATCGACGGCGCGCACCGCATTGAAGCGGACTTCGATGTCGCGGGCTTCGAGCAGGATCTCGTTCATGTGGCGGCTCCCCGCGACGCGCTGACCGCCGGATCGAGCAGGTCACGCAACGCATCGCCCACCACATTGAGGGCGAGCAGCGTCAGGCCGATTGCGAGTGCCGGAAAGACCAGGAGATGCGGATAGGACTGGATCGATTGCGCCCCGGAGGCGATCATCGTGCCCCAGCTCGGCGTCGGCGGATCGATGCCGACGCCGATGAAGCTCAGCCCCGCTTCGAGCAGGATCGCATTGGGCACGACGAAGGTGACGGCGATCAGGATGACCGGCAGCGTGTTGGGCAGGAGATGCTTGCGGATGATGAACCAATGGGAAGCGCCGGCGAGCCGGCACGCCAGCACATATTCGGCATGTTTGAGAGAGAGCACCTGGGCGCGCACCAGGCGCGAGGTGGTGACCCAGCCGGTGAGGCCCAGCGTGAGCAGCACGCCCAGAAGCCCGCCCGAGAGGCGATAGGCTTCCGCCAGCGGCGCCATCCAGCCGCTCACATCGCCACCGAGTTGGCCCTTGATCAAGGCCGCGAAGAGGATGGCGAACAACGTGTCGGGGAAGGCATACATGCTGTCGACGAAACGCATGATGGCATTGTCGATAAAGCCGCCGGCATAGGCGGCGATCGTGCCAACCAGCACGCCGATCGCCACCGCGATGATCGTCGAGGCGACGGCGACGGTGAGCGACACGCGGGCACCGACGGCGAGGCGCGCCACCATATCGCGCCCGAGCGCGTCGGTGCCGAGCCAGTATTTGAGCGACGGCCCGGAATTGCGCACCAGCACATTCTGGCGATAGGCGTCATGCGGCAGGAAGGACGAAAACAGCGCCAGCGCCAGCACCAGCAAAAGGAAAGCAAGGGCGAGGCTCAGCGCCGGATTGTGCCGGATGAAGCGCCACAGCCGGGTCACCATGCCGGCATCGCGCGGCGGGGCGAGATCGAGGACGCTCATCGGCCTTGCTCCAGGCGGGCGCGCGGATCGAGCAGGAAGTAAGAAAGATCGACCAGCAGATTGATCACCACCACGATCACCGCATAGATGAGCGTGGTACCGATGATGACCGGATAGTCACGCGCCGCGATGGCCAGCACGAAATAGCGTCCGAAGCCCGGTATGCCGGCGATCGATTCGACGAAGAAGGACCCGACCAGCACATAGGCGGCATAGGAGCCGGCGACGGTGATCGCCGGAATGAGGGCGTTGCGGCCCATATGATGGATGATGATCGGTAGCGGCTTCATGCCTTTGGCGCGTGCGGTGCGCACGAAATCGAGATTCATCACTTCCAGCATGCTGGTGCGGAAGCAGCGGATGACGGCGGCGAGCGGCGCCAGCGCCAGTGAGAAGATCGGCACCAGCGACGAGGCGGTGAAGAGACCTTTCCAGCCGAAGGTCGGCACGAGCCCCAGGCCCACGCCGAGAGAGACGATCAGGATCGAGGTCACGACATAGGTCGGCATGGAGATGCCGAGCGTGCTGATCATGCGGATGAGCCCGTCGACGGCCGGATGCCTGGTCAAGGCCGCCAGGGCGCCGAGCGGCAGGCCGAGAAGGACGGCGAGCAGCATCGCGGCGGCGCCGAGCTTGAGCGAGACGGGCAGGAAACGCGCGACGATGTCGTTCACCGACTGGGTACGGTCGCGATAGGACGGGCCGAAGTCGCCCTGCAGCGCGTTCCACAGATAGCTCGTATATTGCACGTATAGCGGCTTATCGAGATTGTATTTGGCATCGAGCACCGCCTTGATCGACGGCTCGATCGGCCGGTTGCCGCCCGAATCCCAGGGCGAGCCCGGCGTCGCATGGGCGATGAAGAACACCAGCGTATAGGCGATCAGCAAAGTGGGGATCGCGGACAGAATGCGTTTGATCAGAAAGGAAAGCATAATCGCACCCTGCCCGCGGAACTCTCACAATATCCTCACGCTGAGGTGGCCGCGAAGCGGCCCTCGAAGCGTCCATCAGGATAGAGCATACGCGCCGCACCAGACCCTTCGAGGCCCGCCTTCGGCGGGCACCTCAGGGTGAGGATGATGAGGGCCGTCACGCTCGATCCACCCGCTCTATTTAAAGGCAGCCTCGCCGATATGATACATGTTGAGCACGCCCTCATGGGCGAGCCCTTGCACATCGGGCTTCACCATCCACAGATCGGTCGGATTCTGCAGCGCGGTCATCGGCTGCTCCTCCTCGAGGATCTTGTTGGCCTGGCGATAAAGCTCGGCGCGCTTGGCGGGATCGGTCTCGGCATCCGCCTTCTTGACGATCTCGGCGAAGGCTTCATTGGTGAAGTGGTTCTGGCGCGGATCGGCGGTGACGAGATCGCCGAACCAGTTGGCGGGATCGGCATAGTCCGACCACCAGCCATTGATCATGATGTCGTATTTCTCGGTCTTGCGCGTCTGCACCCAGGCGCGGAAGGCATTGGCTTCCAGCACATTGATATTGGCCTGGATGCCGAGATTGTCGGACCACATCTGCTGCAGCAATTGCGCGATGAGCGGGCGCTCGCGCGTCGAGGTGGTCGAGATGGTGAATTGCGGGAAGCCCTTTCCATCCGGGAAGCCCGCCTCGGCGAGAAGCTTCTTGGCGCCCTCGATCGAGCCTTTGAGGGCGTCGGCCGTGTTGCTGCCGGGGATCGATTCGGGAACGATCGTGGTGGCGATGCGGTTGGTGCCGTCGCTGACCGCGGTGACGATCGCCTGCCGGTCGATGACGAGCGCCAGCGCATGGCGCACGCGTTTGTCGCTCCACGGCGCCTGCCGCATGTCGAACTGCACCCATTCGGTGGCGGCGAGCGCGAAGGGATCGAGCTGCTTGCCGAGATCGGCGTCGCCGCGGATGCGGGCGATGTCCTGTGAGGGCACGCAGGTGGTGAAGTCGATCTCGTCCGCCTCATAAGCGCGCAACTGCGCGGTGCATTGATCGCCCGAGGCGATCGTCATCTCGATGCGCGGAATTGCGGGCTTAGCACCACCATAATGCGGATTGGCCTCCATCACGATCGACTGGTCGTTGACGCGGCTCACGAGCTTGTAGGGGCCGTTGGAGAGCATGTGCTCGGGCGCCACCCATTTCTCGCCGAATTCCTCGACCACCGCCTTGGGCACCGGCGTCAGATAGGGCAGCGCCAGCTTGGCGCGGAATTGCGGCGCCGGCAGCGCCGTTACGACTTCGAATGTATACTCGCCGGTCGCCTTGATGCCGACCTTCTCGGCGTCGGTGAGGGTGCCCTTATTGTAGTCCATGGCATTCTCGACATCGCTCAGGAAGCTCGCGGTCTCGCTGCCGGTCTTGGGGTCGAGGATGCGTTTCCACGAATAGACCCAGTCGGCGGCGGTGACCGGCTGGCCGTTCGACCATTTGTAATCGGGATTGAGCGCGATCTTCCAGGTGCGGCCGTCGGGCGCCAGCTCGATGCTCTTGGCCTGCAGCAGCACCAGATTGCCGTCCTTGTCGGTGCGCGCCAAGGGCTGGAAGAGCTGCGCATTGACATAGATGGCGAAGTCGGCGGCGAGATTGGGATCCATGTAGCGCGGCTCGCCGACGATCATGCGGAAAGCGCTCTTGTCGCTGGCGGCGTCTACGGGGCCGGCCAGCGCGGTGGTGAACAGCGCGGCAATGGCGAAAGCCTTGAGGACATGTGATTTCAGCATTTTCTCTCCCCAGTTGATCCGGCCTTGTGGATGGCCGATGCTTGGCGACCATAGGGACGGCTTAATTTCATTTCTAATACTTATTTGCGCCAGATTGAGACCCTATGAGCATCAATCCTGCGATGGATCCGCCACGACTTCACGGGTCACCGTCACGAAATTTTCGAGGATCCGCGATTTGAGATCAGGGTGCCAGGCCGCCACCGAAACGACGATCGGCGGCTTCTCCGCCAAGGGCCGCATGACGACGTCGCGGCGCTCCTTCACCCAGGCGGCGTCGATATAGATCGAAACCCCCATGCCGGCGGCCACCAGATTGACGATGCTGTCGCTGTGCGAGGCCTCCTGCGCGACGCGCGGCAGGAACCCCGCCGCCATGCAATAGGCATTGACCACATCGAGGAAGGACTGCCAGCCGGCCGACGCGCCGGTGACGAAGGGCTCATTGGCGAGGCTCGCTATGGCGATCGACTTCTGGTTGGCGAGGCGGTGGCCCTTGGGCAGGAGGCAGACCAGCCTCTCCTTGCGCAGCACCTGATGCGACAGGCCGCCGACCAGATGCGCCCCGGTGAGGAAGCCGATATCGAGGCGGCGCTTGCGGATGGCGTCCGCCATTTCCGGCGACGACATCGAGCGCAGATTGACGCTGATATCGGGATACCGCGAGCGGAAGCGCATGATGATCGGCGGCAGCGCGTCATTGATGGCGAAATCGTTGAAGCCGACATTGAGCGTGCCGAGCTCGCCGCTTTCGAAACGCTGCGCATTGCGGATGGCCGCGGTCAGGTGCTCCAGCATCTCGCGCGCCTCGGCGAGGAAGGAAGCGCCGGTAGGCGTCAGCTTCACGCTGCGGGTTGAGCGCTCGAACAGCGTCACCCCCATCAGGCTTTCCATGTCGCGGATGGTGCGGCTCAGGGCCGGCTGCGCCAGATTGAGCCGCTCCGCCGCGCGCCGGAAGTTCAGATCCTCGGCGACGGCGACAAAGGCACGCAAATGGCGGATTTCGATCGACATGGCGGCGAGCTTATATAGATGCCCGAGCGGCATCAATCGGCCTTGCATGAATCTTTGCCCGCTATGAATGTGCTTTGCGCCGCACTACAACGGGACATGGCCAAATTCGACTGGGACGATCTGCGCTACATACTCGCCGTCGCCGCGGCGGGATCGCTCGCGGGCGCGGCGCGCAGCCTTGGCGTCAACCACACGACGGTGCTGCGCCGCATCGGCGCCTTCGAGACGAAACACGGCCTGCGCCTCTTCGAGCGCCTGCCGTCGGGCTATGAGCTCACCGCCGGCGGCGAGGAGCTGATCGCCACGGCGCGCCGCATCGACGCCACCGTCACCGATCTCGAGCGCAAGCTCGCCGGGCAGGACCTGCGGCTGTCCGGTACGGTGCGCGTCACCACCACCGACACGCTGATGGGATCGATCCTGCCGGAGATCCTGAAAGGTTTCCGCGACGCGCATCCGGGCATCGAGATCGAGATCGCCATCTCCAACGCCTTTCTCAATCTGACCAGGCGCGACGCCGATGTGGCGATCAGGCCGGCCAAGAATCCGCCCGAGACGCTGGTCGGCCGGCGTATCGCCAAGGTCGCCTTCGCGATCTATGGCCAGCGCCGCTACCTCGCCCGGCGCAAGACGAAAGACTTCGCGGCGCATCGCTGGATCCTTCCCGATGACAGTCTCGCCAACACCGCCGCCGCGCAATGGCTCGCCGCCGAACTGCCTGAGGTCGAGGTGGCGTTGCGCACCGATTCCTTCCTGGCCGCCGCGCAAGGAGCACGCGCCGGCATCGGCCTCGCGGTGCTGCCCTGTTATCTGGGCGATTCCCTGTCCGACCTTGTCCGCATCGAGGGACCGGTAGCCGCCATGGAGACGGCGCTGTGGATATTGACCCATGAGGATCTGAAGCCGGTGGCGCGCATCCGCGCCTTCACCGATTTCGCGGCCGAAGCCTTCAAGAAGCGCCGCGCTCTGCTCGAGGGCGGCAAGTCTCGCTAGCTACCTGTGCATTTTCGCAGACTGAACTGGCATAATCCCAGATAGAATTGCGCTGAAGCACAGGCCATTTCCGGTTCATCCGTTTATTCCGGAGAACCGCAATGACACCCCTCGATCTCTATACCTATCAGACGCCGAACGGCCACAAAGCCGCGATCATGCTCGAGGAGACGAGCCTCCCTTACCGGGTCCATGTCGTCGACCTCGATGCCGGCCAGCAGCATCGCGAGAGCTTCCGGGCGCTCAGCCCCAATGGCAAGATTCCGGTGATCGTCGATCCCGATCGCGGCCGTACTGTCTTCGAATCGGGCGCCATCCTCTTCTATCTGGCCGAGCGCGCCGGCAAGCTCCAGCCTGAGACGCCCGAGGAAACGAGCCTCACTTTGCAATGGAGCCTGTTCCAGGCCGCGCATCTGGGGCCGATGATCGGCCAGCTCTGGCACTTCAAGGTCTTCGCCGACCAGAAGCTTCCCTATGCGATCGAGCGTTATGAGCGCGAGACCACACGCCTACTTCAGGTTCTCGACGGCGAACTGGCCAAGCGGGATTATCTCGCCGGCGATCGCTACGGCATTGCCGACATCATGGCCTGGCCGTGGATCAACGCGCTGCCGATCCTCGGCCGCAATCTGATGGCGACGCCCTATCTCGAAGGCTGGCACACCCTCATCGCCAAACGCCCTGCGGTCCAGCGCGGCATCGCCATTCCTCAGCTCGACGCCGAAGCCGCCTGATCCCTCAACCGGAATCCTTGTCATGGAAAGTCTGTTCATTCCCCTGTCGCTGATCGCTGGCGGCCTCCTCACCGTCCAGGCCGGCGCCAACGGCCAGCTCGCCAAGGCGGTGGCGAGCCCCTTCGCCGCGACGACCATCCAGGTCTTCATCGCCGGCCTGTTGCTGCTGCTCATCGCAGCGTTCACCGGAACCGTGACGGCTTTCGGCCGATTGCCCGCGGCGCCGTGGTGGCATCTGGCGGGCGGCATGGCGACGGCGCTTTATGTGGCCTCGACCATCCTGCTGTTTCCGCGCCTTGGCGCGGTGGTGAGCGTCGGGCTGTTCATTGCTGGCCAGATGGTAGCTTCACTTGGCCTCGACACGTTGGGCCAGCTCGGCATCGCGCCGAAGCCCGTCACATCGGCCGCGCTCCTCGGCACGCTCGCGGTGCTCCTGGGCGCGGTGGCGATCGTCTTCGGCCAGAAGGCCGCGGCGCGCGATCTGTCTTTGAGCAAGCTCGGCTGGATTCTGCTGGCACTCATCGCCGGCGCGGTGCTGCCGATCCAGGGCGCCCTCAACGGCCTGCTGCGCGCCGATCTGGGCACGCCGTTCCCGGTCGGCGCCTTCAGCTTCGCCATCGCGACATTATCGATGCTGGTCGTGCTGCCGACGGCGCTGCTCGCGGGTACGCCGAAACCCCAGCTTGGCGGCCTCTCCGCCATGCCCTGGTGGGGCTGGATCGGCGCCATCTGCGGCGCGACCTATGTGACCACCATGTTCACCGCGATCCCGGTGATCGGTGCCGCCACCACCGTCGGCCTCACCGTCGCCGGCCAGCAGGTCACCTCGCTTTTCGTCGACCGCCAGGGCTGGTTCCGCCTGCCGAAGCGGGAGATCTCCGGCTTGCGTTTCGCCGGCGTGGCCCTGCTCCTCGCCGGCGTCGCCATCATCAAATTCCTCTGAGGGAGACCATCATGGCATGGCTGCTTCTCATCGGCGCCGGTCTGCTCGAGATCATCTGGGCGATCGCGCTCAAATATACCGGCGGCTTCACACGCTTCTGGCCGAGTGTCATCGGCATCACCGCGGCGGTGGTGAGCTTCGTCATGCTCACGCTGGCGCTGAAGAACCTCCCCGTCGGCACCGCCTATGCCGTCTGGGTGGGCATCGGCGCGCTCGGCGTGGCGCTGGCCGGCATCGTCGTTTTCGGCGACAGCGCTTCGCCGCTGAGATTAAGCCTGCTCGGCCTGATCCTGATCGGCATCATCGGGCTCAAGGTGATCGAGACTTGAAATCTAACTCGTTGATTTGCGCATCGGATTGTCCGAAAACCGGTGCGCACCCACTATGTCAGATCAGAACTCGACACCGCCCCTCCCCAACCGCTGGCAACGCTTCGACCAATGGGACAAGCGTCCCTTGCGCCTGGACCGCTTTGCCCGCGAGGACGCCAAGAACGGCTTTGCCGCGACCAACAGCCCGGCCGATCCGAAGCCTTCCCTAAAGATATCTCAAGGAAAGGTCGTCGAGCTGGATGGCGTCGCCGAGGCCGATTTCGACCTCATCGACGAATTCATCGCCCGCCATCATATCGATTTGTCGGTGGCCGCAGAGGCCATGGCGCTCGATGCCCGCGACTTCGCCCGCAGGCTCGTCGACATCAATGTGCCGCGGAGCGAGCTCACCCGTTTGGCCAAGGGCATGACGCCGGCCAAGCTGGCGGAGGTGATGGGCCATCTCTCGACCGTCGAATTGATGTTCGCGCAGACGAAATTGCGCGCTCGCCGCACACCCGCCAACCAGGCCCATGTCACCAATGCCAAGGACGATCCTCTCCAGCTCGCCGCCGATTCGGCGACCGCCGTCGCGCTCGGTTTCGATGAGATCGAGACCACCATGCGCGTCGCGAGCAATGGCTGGGCCAATGCGCTGGGCTGCGTGGTCGGCGCCGCGGTAGGCCGGGGCGGCGTGCTGTTCCAATGTTCGATCGAGGAGGCCGAGGAGCTTGCCATCGGCATGGCCGGCTTCACCTCCTATGCCGAGACGGTGTCCGTCTATGGCACCGAAGGGTCATTCATCGACGGCGACGACACGCCCTGGTCGAAGGCTTTTCTTACGACCGCTTATGCCGCGCGCGGCATCAAGGCGCGCTGCACGTCAGGCGGCGGCTCGGAATTGCTGATGGGTTATCACGACGCCCATTCCATCCTTTATCTCGAGGCCCGCTGCCTCTGCCTGCAGCGCGGCATGGGCGTGCAGGGCACGCAGAATGGCGGTATTGACGGCGCGCCGCTCACCTATTCCGTTCCGGGCGGCGGCCGCGAGATCTTCGCCGAGAATGTCATGGCGGCCCTTCTCGACCTCGAATGCGCCAGCGGCAACGACACGCGCGCTTCATCATCGGAGATCCGCGTCGGCGCCAAGATCATGCCAGCGCTGGTGTCCGGCACCGACTTCATCTGTTCGGGCTTCGGCTCCATCCTCTCTTACGACAATTCCTTCGCCGCCTCGCTCTTCAATGGCGAGGAGATCGAGGACTTCCTGGCGCTGCAGCGCGATTTCGTTGTCGAAGGGGGCCTGACGCCTTTGACCGAGGACCGCGCCCTCGATGTGCGCCGCCGCGCCGTCGACGCGGTCGCCGCCGTGATGGAGGAGCTCGGCCTCGCCGAGCCGCGCGAAGACCAGAAAACCAGCGTCGTCTTCGCCTCGGGCTCGCTCGAGACCGACACGTTTTCGGCCGGCGAAGTCGTGGCGATCAGCCGGAAGATCAAGGATGGTCGCATTACCGCGACCGACGTGATCAAGGCCCTGCACAAACGCGGCTTCGTCGAAGAGGCACGCAATCTCTTGTCGATGCTCCGCCTGCGCGTCGCCGGCGATCATCTGCAGACCGCCGCCATCATCCGCGACGGCAAGATCCTGAGCGCCATCAACGATCCCAATGATTATTCGGGCCCTGGAACCGGCTATCGCATCTCGGAGGAACGCTGGCGCGAGATCTCCGCGATGCGCGACAGCATCGGCCGCAGCGACGTCTTCGGCGCCGGCGCCAGGCCGCATGACGGCAATGCCGCCTATGCTTTGATCCCGGCGGGCTCGGCGGCGCTTGGCCGTGACAAAAAGGAAGTGGTCATCGGCCTCAGCCCGGCCTGGGGCATCGACATTCACGAGACCACCGCCGGACACAAGCTGTCCGATGTGCTCGACGCGCTCATCGCCGGCATCGAAAGCGCAGGGAGCAGCTTCAGGGTGGTGCGCGTGCGCCATACCGCCGATACGTCTTTCCTCGGCCTCACCGCCGCGCGCCTGTCGGGCTCAGGCTACGGCATCGGCATCCAGGCCAAGGGCACTGCCGTCATCCATCAGAAGGACCGTTACCCGCATATGAATGTGGAATTGTTCTCGATGGCCCCGATCACCAGCCTCGATCACTATCACAGGCTCGGCGCCAATGCAGCACGCTTCGCCGCCGGCGAAAATCCTGAGCCCGTGCTCGTCGCCTATAATGGCGAGGCACTGCTCGCCAAACATCACGTCAAGACGGCGCTGCTCTTCGCCGCCGAGACCGGCGCCACCAATCCCGCCGCTCTGCCCGAAGAGCTTCGCCTGGAGCGCCGCAGATGAGCGATATCTCCTATCCGGTGACGGACTCCGCCGCCGACAAGCTCAGCACGGCGACCGGCAAGAAGCTGAGTGATCTCACGCTCGAGAATGTGCTGGCCGGAACGGTCACCGCCGCCGACTTCTCGATCACACGGGAAGCGCTGCTGCTGCAGGCCGAAGTGGCGCGTCTCGCATCACGCCGATCGCTCGCCGAGAATTTCGAACGCGCCTCGGAGCTGGTCGGCGTGCCCAACGAGACGATCTTCGAGATCTACGAGCTGCTGCGCCCGGGCCGGGCCGCCAGTGCCGAGGCGCTCAAGGAGCGCGCCCAGCATATGCGCAACGTCTATGGCGCGAACCGCATCGCCGCCTTCCTCGAGGAAGCTGCCGCCGCCTATGAACGCCGCTCTCTGTTCCGCCGGCGCTATTGAGGACCATCATGGATTTCTCCGGCAAGACCATTCTTCTGACTGGCGCCACTTCGGGTATAGGCGCCGCCATCGCCAAGGCCTTCGCCGCACGCGGCGCCGACCTCGTTTTGACCGGACGACGCCAGCTGTCCGAGATGCCAAGCGGCAGTGGGCGCACCGTCTTTATCGCCGCCGACATCACGACCCCTGAGACGCCCGATCACCTCGTCGCCGAAACGATCGACCGCTTCGGCAAGCTCGACATTCTCGTGAACAATGCCGGCATCCTGTTCCGCGGCGACGCGCTCGCCTGCACGGATGAGGAATGGGAGCGGACGCTCACCACCAATGTGACCGCGGCCTTCCGCCTGTCGCGCGCGGCGCTGCGCGTAATGAAGCCTCGCCGCAGCGGCGTGATCGTCAATATTGCCTCTGATTGGGGCCTCGTCGGCGCCCGCAATGCGGTGGCCTATGGCGTGAGCAAGGGCGCTCTGGTGCAGCTCACCCGCTCGATGGCGCTCGATCACGCCCGGGACGGCATCCGCGTGAACGCTGTCTGTCCGGGCGACACCGACACCGGCATGCTCGACAGCGCGATAGATGGCGCCGACCGCCGGCAAAAGCTTGCCGAGCTCGGCGCCGCCATTCCGCTCGGCCGGGTCGGACGGCCCGAAGAGGTCGCTCATGCGGTTTGTTATCTGAGCTCCGACGAAGCCTCTTTCATCACCGGCGCGACACTCGCGGTCGATGGCGGCAACAGCGCCGGATAGAGCATCAGTCCGAAAAGTGCGAAGCGGTTTTCGGATAAACCGATGCGCAAACAATGAACTCCTACGACAAAATCTGGTAATGCGCCTCGACCGTCTTGCCGCTGTTCACCGGCAGGATGTCCTGCGGGCAGGCCGACATCGCGACGATGCAGTCGATCTGCGCGCGCAGCACGACATAGTCGCCGGGACTCGAAACCGGCTCGCCCCAGACGATCTTGCCGTCTGAAGCCACCGGAATGTTCATCCACAGATTGAGCGGCGCCGGCACGTCGGGCGGCACCAGGCCGATCTGGCGCATCGCGGCATGGAGATTGTCGGTGCAGTTGTCGTGATATTCGGTGCAGCCGAGAAGCCCATAGCGGTAGTCGTCGCAGGACGCGATCAGCGTGTCATGGACGCCGGGCGAGGTGTCTTCTTCGAAGAACAGGATCGAACGGCGCCGGTTGGTGTGGAGATGCTCCCCCTTCTTGGGAAAGATCGAGCCGGTGAGTGGGCGCGAATGCTCATGCGACATGAATTCGCGCGGGTCCTCGGCATTGAAGGCCCAGGTGTCGACCACCTGATGGCCATGCGTATTGATGATCTTGATCGCCTGGCCCTTGCTCAGGCGGCAGGCCCGGCCCTTGCGGGCCGGCAATGTCAGAATCTCAGCTGCGGTCATTTCTTCTTTCCCCGCTCCTCGAAGATGTAGCCGATGAAATTCAGGAGCACCTGTGCGGCGAGAAAGCCGGTGATGCCGGAAGGATCGTAGGCGGGCGCCACCTCGACGAGGTCGACGCCGACGACATTGCCACGTTTGACCAGGCCCTGCAGGATTTCCATCACTTCGTAATAGAGGAAGCCGCCATGGCTGGGCGTGCCGGTGCCGGGCGCGATCGAGGGATCGAAGCCGTCGATGTCGATCGTCACATAATAGCGCGCGCCTTGCGGGATCTTGTCGAGCACACCTTGCGTGCCGAG
Source organism: Taklimakanibacter albus (assembly GCF_016595235.1). Classification (GTDB taxonomy): domain Bacteria; phylum Pseudomonadota; class Alphaproteobacteria; order Rhizobiales; family Aestuariivirgaceae; genus Taklimakanibacter; species Taklimakanibacter albus. The sequence goes on from NZ_JAENHL010000007.1 coordinate 1,591,995, forward strand.
ACGGCGCGCCTGGCGCACCGACAGGATGGACGAGCCCCGGGCGCGCGCATCCTCATAGCCCTCCTTGGCGGTCGAGGAGACATTGCGGATGCCGATCTGGGTGAGGCCCGTGACATAAGACTGCTCGGCGGCGCGGCGCATCGGGTTGCCATGGCCTTCGCGCACCCCGTGGCGCACATCGACGAAATCGAGATGGGCGTCGATCTGAACGATATGGATAGGTCCATGCTCGCTGAAGGCGCGCACGCAGGGAATGTTGATGGCGTGATCGCCGCCCAGCACGACCGGCATGGCGCCGCGCTCGAGGATCTTGCGCACCGCGAGCTCGGCATTGGCGTGGCTGCGCGCCGTGTCGGTATGGACCATGTCGGCATCGCCGACATCGACGATGCGCACCTTGTCGAGCGGCAGATAGGTGACGTCGTCCTCATGGTCATAGGCGCCGCCATGGCCGAAGGAGAACAAGGTCGAGGCCTCGCGGATGGCACGGGGGCCGAAACGGGCGCCGGAGCGGTATTGCGTGCCCATGTCATAGGGAATGCCGAGCACCGCCACATCGGCATCGATCGTATTCCAGTCGGTGCAGATCGGCCTTTTGCCGAACGTGCAATGTCCCACAAAAGGCAGGTCCAGCCTGCCAGCCTCATATCCATGCGCCATGATCAGATCCCATCTTCTGTTTTGTCCGCCATTTCGACACGGAACGTTGCGATGAAAAAGCTGAATTTAGTGACGATCATATCGATTTTGTCGATTTAACAACGCCCCGCGCCTTGGCCGGCCGGCGGCCGTCCTGCGCATGGACCCCCTGCGCCAGAAGCTCCTGGATGAACAGCCGCTGCAAAGGCGAGCTCGACGTGTCGCTCTTGGTCACGATCACGAAAGGCCGCACGATGCGGGTGGCGGGCGACATCAAAGCCCGCATCTGATCGAGCGCCACCCAGTGATGGGCGTAATGCTCGGGCAGATAGCCGATGAATTCGCCGCTCAGGATGAAAGCGGCCTGCGCCTCCATGTTGTTGGCATAGGCGCGCACTTTCGCCTTCCTGAAATGCCGCAATTCGCGGTTGTTGGCATAGGGCCTGACGACGAAGGCGTTCTGCTCGATCTCGCCTGGCGCCGGCTCCCGGCCGAACAGCGGATGGAGATGGCCGCAATAAAGCGAATGCAGCTCCTCGTGGAAGACCGTCTGGGCGAAGCCGTCCGGGATGTCGAGACGCGGGATCACCGCCATGTCGAGCCCCCCGGCGGCGATCTGGCTCATCAGCACGTCGGGCGCCGTCACCGTCAACTTGATCTCGACATCGGGGGAGGCCTTCACGCACTGGCGGATCACCGCCGGGAAGGAAAAGCGCGGATCGGTGATGGTGTTGTCCACCATGCCGACCCGGAGCGTGCCGACGAGCCGGTGATGCAGCTCGCCCAAAATGCCTTCGAAAGCCGAGATGGAGGCGACGAGCGCCTTGGACCCTTCATAGACGGAACGTCCGCGCTCGGTGAGGACGAAACCCTTGCGGCCGCGCCGGCACAGATCGAAGCCGAGCCGCTCCTCGAGTGCCCGCAGATGGAAGCTCACCGTCGACTGGCTCATGCCGAGGGCGAGCTGCGTGCCGACGAAGCTGCCATGCTCGGCCAGCGCCCGGAACACGGTCAGGGAGCGCAGATCGCTGGGTGAAAAGCGCATGGGCATCGGATCCTTGAAAGAGCGGCCTCCGACATTCTGGCAGGTTTGGCGCTCATATCAAAGAAATCGATATGAGGCGCAGCAACTTCGTGTTTTTTGCAATGACCGCCTCTGCTTGGATGCGATCCGCTGCAAAGCCAATTCATAAATCAGGGTGGAACCACATGCTTAATCCGCTGCACATGCCCCTTGCCCGCACTCTCCTCATCGCCGCCGGCCTCGCCGTCTCCTGCATCGCTCCGGCCGCGGCCGAGGATCTCCTGGACGGCATCAAGGCGAAAGGCACTTTCACCGTCGCCACCGAGGCGCGCTTCCCGCCATTTGAATTCGTCGAAAACGGCCAGATCGTCGGCTATTCGGCCGATATGATGGCGGAAGTGATGAAGGCGCTGCCGGGCGTCAAGCTCGAGCGTCTCGACCTGCCCTGGCAGGGTGTGCTGCCCGGCCTCGCCGCCAAGCGCTTCGACTATGTCGTGACCTCGGTCACCGTCACCAAGGAACGCTTTGACGCCTATCATCTGAGCCTGCCGGTCGCCGATGCGACCATGGCGATCCTGAAGCGCAAGGACGATACATCGATCACCAAGCCCGAGGATATCGCCGGCAAGACCGTGGGCTCGCAAACGGGCTCGGCCCAGCTCCAGGCACTCGAGGCTTTCGCCGCCGAGCTCAACGGCAAGGGCACGCCGATCAGCGGCACCAAGACCTATGTCGATTTCAGTGAGGCCTATGCCGATCTGGGCGCCGGACGTCTCGATGCCGTCGTCAACAGCCTGCCCAACCTGCTCGAAGCGGCGCGTCAGCGTCCCGATGTCTTCGAAGTGGTGCTGCCCACCTTCGGTCCCAAGACCTATTTTTCCTGGGCCGGCCGCAAGGATGAGGACAGCGCCGCGCTCAACGCGCTGATCGACGCCGAGCTGCGCAAGCTGGGCGAAAGCGGCAAGCTTGCCGAGCTGCAGAAGAAATGGTTCGGCGCAACGATGGAGCTGCCGACCGACAAGCTGCCCGAACCGGCGAAATAAGATAATCCCCTCGCCCCACGGCACGCCGCCGGTGGGGTGAGGGAACTCAGCTCCCGATGATCGATCTCATCGTCAAATATGCACCCTCCCTGTTCCAGGGCATCCTGACGACCGTCTTCGTCTCGGGCGCGGCCATCCTGCTGGGGGCCGTTCCGGCGCTCGGTCTCGCTTTCGGGCTCATCTCGAAGAACCGGATCCTGCGCACCTTCTGCGCGCTTTATCGCAGCTTCTGGCGCGGCACGCCTATTCTCGTTCAGTTGCTCATCGTCTTCTATCTCCTGCCGCTCATCGGCATCAATGTGCCGCCGGTGCTCGCCGCGATACTCGCTCTCGCGCTCAACACCACCGCTTTCCAGGCCGAAATCTACCGTGCCGGCCTCAATGCCATTCCGGCGGGCCAGATCGAGGCGGCGCGCATGCTGGGCATCGGCACCGCGGCGATCCGCCGACGCATCCTGGTGCCGCAGACCATTCGCCTGGTACTGCCGGCGCTCGTCAGTGAAATCGTCATCATCATCAAGAACTCCTCGCTCGTCTCGGTCATCGCCGTCACCGAGGTGACGCGCGTCAGCCAGCAGATGGCGTCCAATTCCTTCCGGCCGCTCGAAAGTTATGTCGCGGCCGGCATCATCTATCTCATCATCTGCTTCCTGGTCGCTCTCTTGGGCCTTGTTTTCGAGCGGCTCTTAAGCCGCCGGGGAGGTGTCTCGTCATGAGCTTCATCGAGACCTACACGCCCCTTCTTCTATCCGGCCTATGGGCCACGATACGCATCTGCTTCCTGGCGACGCTCCTCGCTCTTCCTCTGGGCCTCGGCGTGACTCTCCTGCTGCGCCGGCCTGGACGCGCGCTGCCGGCCCTGGCCCGCCTCTATGTCGAAGTGATGCGCGGCACGCCGATCCTCGTCGTGCTCTTTCTTCTCTACTATGGCGGCCCGAGCATCGGCCTCGTGCTCGAGGCGGAGCCGGTGGGCATATTGGGTCTCGGTCTTTATGGCGCCGGCTACTTCGCCGAGATCTTCCGCGCCGGCCTGCAATCGATACCGCAAGGCCAGCGCGAGGCAGCGCGCATGCTGGGCATTCCGAGCTGGCGCATTCTCCTGCGCATCGAGCTGCCGCAGATGCTGCGCCTGGTGACGCCACCGGTCATCAATCAGATCATCGTGCTCATCAAGGAATCCGCCGCGCTTTCGATCATCACCGTCGCGGAACTCACCAAGATCGGTGCCCAGATCGCCAATGAGACCTTCGCCGTCATCGAACCCTATCTCGCGGTGGCGCTGCTTTATTGGCTCCTGATCGAACTCATCGCATTGGCCGGCCATTGGCTGGAGCGCAAGGCGAAGCATGGTTGAAGGAAGAAGACATGAAGCCTGAAGCCACCGACAAGCCGCTGATCGAGATACGCAACCTGCGCAAGCGCTTCGGAACGATCGAGGTGCTGAAGGGCATCGATCTCGCCATCCACCGCAGCGAGGTTCTCTGCGTCATTGGGCCGTCGGGTTCAGGCAAGAGCACGCTCCTGCGCAGCATCGCTTTTCTCGAAGCCTATGACGAAGGCAGCGTCACCTTCGAGGACCGCCTCATCGGCTATCGCGAGGAGAACGGCAGGCGCAGGCGCGCCGGCGAACGCGAGATCAATGCCGACCGCTCGGGCTTCGGCATGGTGTTCCAGCATTTTCATCTCTGGCCGCATATGTCGGTGATGGAGAACGTGACCGAGGCTTTGCGCGTCGTGAAGGCTCTCGGCCGCGCCGAGGCTGAGCAGATCGGCCGGGAAATGCTGGACAAGGTCGGCATTGCCGCCCATGCCGCGAAATATCCCGAGCAATTGTCGGGCGGTCAGAAGCAGCGCGTCGCCATCGCCCGGGCGCTCGCCATGAAGCCGCGCGTGATGCTGTTCGACGAGCCGACCTCGGCGCTCGATCCTGAGCTCGTTGGCGAAGTGCTGGCCGTGATGAAGCAGCTGGCGCAGGAAGGCATGACCATGATGGTCGTGACCCATGAAATGGGCTTCGCCGCCCATGTCGCCGACACCGTGGTCTTCATGGATCAGGGCCGCATCGTCGAAAAAGGCGACCCCGGCGCCACCTTTGCCGATCCAAAGAGCAACCGGCTCAAGCAATTCTTGAATACCTGGCGCGAGCGTTCGATCTGAGCAAGCAGACAGATAAGGGAAGAGGCCTCAACGGCCTCTCCCATTCGAAGTGTTATCCCTTGCGGGCATCGAGGCTGAGCGCGCCGCCGCCGAAAGCGACGACCTGCAGGAGGCCGCCGGCCATGGCGATGTTCTTGAAGAAATGGATGAACTGGTTCTGGTCGCCGAGATTGCCATGGAAGGCGAAGGCGGTGACGACGCTGAACAGCGCCAGGGCGCCCGCGACCCAGCGGGTCTTGAAGCCGGCGATCAACGCGATGCCGCCCACGACTTCGACCGCGACGGCGATGGCGAAGGCGACGGGCGCCAAAGGCAGGCCGGCCGCTTCGATATAGCCGATCGTGCCGGACATGGCGGTGAGCTTGGACAGGCCGGACAGGATGAAGATCGCGCTGATGAGGACGCGACCCAGGACCGCGGCGACATTGGCCGATGTAAGGGTGGTCGAATTGCCATTGAGCGTGGTGGCGACAGACATGATGATTTCCTCAGACACTTGAGGCGGCGCAACACCATGAAGCGCCTGCCGTTGGCCCTTATCTGGCGCGACGCATTCGATCTAACAATCCGAATAAAATCGATCAGTACGTTCTAAATTTTAGAACGATATCTACCGCCACTTGAAGCGCGGCTCCGGCAGGCCGGTGACGCCAGCCCTGACCGCGAACAGGCTACCGGCCTGCGGCTGGTTTTCGAGCCCGGCACTGGGGCGGATCGAGGTCACATAGATAATGTCGAGCCTGTCGCCGCCGAAAGCGAGCATGCTCGGCTTGGCGACCGGCAGCGCGATGCGGCGGTCGACGATACCCTCCGGCGTGAAGCGGACGATCTCCCAGCCGTCATTGCCGGCCATCCAGTAGCAGCCATCGGCATCGACGGCGCCGCCATCGGGGCGCCCCGGCATGCCCGATGTGTCGACGAAGACGCGCCGGTTGTGGATCTGGCCGTCATCGGGATCGAGATCCCAGGCCCAGATGGTACGCACCGCCTTGAAGCTGTCGGAATGATAAAGCGTGCGCCCGTTGGGGCTGAAGGCGAGCCCGTTGGCGACGAAAAGTCCGCCCGTCATGCGCGTGCAGCGCTGGTCGCCGTCGAATCGATAGAGCGAGCCTTTCGGTCCCGACGGATCGACCGGGTCCTCCATGCTGCCGACCCAGAAGCGGCCCTGACGGTCGCAGCGCCCGTCATTCACACGGTTATTCGGGAGATGCACTTCCGGCTGGACCAGCGGCGTCGTTTGTCCGGTCCGGAGATCGAAGCGCGCCAGGCCGGATTTGAGCGCTACCAGCACACTGCCATCGTCGGTCAGCGCGAAGGAGCCGATCGGCTCGGACAAGGCCCAGATCCGGTTGACGCCCGTCTCGGGCTCGAAACGGTTGAGACGTCCGGTATAGATGTCGATCCAGTAGAGGGCTTTCTCCTCGCCGCACCAGACCGGGCATTCGCCGAGCTCGGCCCTGATGTCGAGCACGCAGTCGACCTCGGGCTTGCGCGCGCCCGCCATCAGCCCTCGACCTCGCTTGCATAACGGATGCGCTGGGTCTTGCCGCGCAGGCGCGGGTCGGGCTTCGGGATCGCCGAGATCAGCGAGCGCGTATAGGCGTGGCTCGGCCGGTCGCATACCGTGTCGGTGTCGCCGATCTCGACGATGCGGCCGCGATGCATGACCGCCACCCGGTCGCACATATAGCGGATCACCCCGATGTCATGGCCGATGAAGATGAAGCTCATATCGAACTCGCGGCACAGGCCGAGCAGGAGATCGAGCATATGGGCGCGCAGCGAAACGTCAAGCGCCGAGGTGGCCTCGTCGGCGACGATGAGCTCGGGCCTGAGCGCGATGGTGCGGGCGATGCCGATGCGCTGGCGCTGGCCGCCGCTGAAGGCATGTGGATAACGCCACATGGCCTCGCGCGGCAGGCCGACACGCTCCAGAAGTCCCGCCACCTCGGTTTCGAGCGCACGCCTGTCGGTCATCCCGTGATTGAGCAAGGGCTCGGCAATCACCTGGAAAACGGTCATGCGCGGGTTGAGCGAGGAGAACGGATCCTGGAAGATCATCCGCATCTTGCGCCAATAAGGCTTGACCGCCGATTTCGGCAGCGCCGCGAGATCGACCGGCTCGGCGTCGCGCCCCTTGAAGACGATGCGCCCTGAACTTGGATCGAGGACGCGCAGGACGCAGCGCCCGAGCGTCGTCTTGCCGGAGCCGCTTTCGCCGACGATGCCCAGGACCTCGCCGCGCTTGAGCGTGAAGCTCACATCATCCAGCGCCTTGACCGGCGGCTCCTTCGGGGTGCGGCTGAAGAAGCGCCGCCGCGCCTCGAAATTCATCGAGACATTGGAGACTTCCAATATTGCATCGTCATTCGAGAGCTTAGGGGCCGGACCGGCGCGGTGCGAGCGCCGCTCGAGCGCCCTGACCGAGGCCAGAAGCCGCTGCGTATAAGGGTGTTTCGGCGCGAAGAAGATATCGTTCACCGGGCCGTGCTCGACCACTTCGCCCATATACATCACGGTCACATCGTCGGCGATCTCGGCGACGACACCCATATCATGAGTGATGAACATCAGCGCCATGCCGTGACGCTGCTGCAGGCCTTTCATCAGATCGAGGATCTCGGCCTGGGTGGTGACGTCGAGCGCCGTCGTCGGCTCATCGGCGATGACGAGCTTGGGCTCGCAGATCAGCGCCATCGCCGTCATCGCGCGCTGGCGCATGCCGCCCGAGAATTCGAACGGATAGGCGTCGATGCTGCGCTCGGGACGCGGGATCTTCACTTGCGCCAGGACCTCGATGGCGCGCTCACGCGCTTCCTTTTTGCCGATGCGCCGGTGCAGCTGGATGGTCTCCATGATCTGCTGGCCGATCGTATGCACCGGGCTCAGGCTCGACATCGGCTCCTGGAAGATCATGCTGATGTCGCGCCCGCGCACCGAACGGATCTGCCGTCCCTTGGGATCGAGCGCGGCAAGATCGATCACGTCGCGGCCGGTACCGGCGCCATGCAGCAGCACCTGCCCTTTCATGATGCGCCCGGGCTTCGGAACGATATTGAGGATCGAGCGCGCAGTGATGCTCTTGCCGCTGCCGCTTTCGCCGACGATGCAATGGGTCCGGCCACGCCTGAGCGTCAGGTTCAGACTTTCGACCGCCTTGATCACCTGTTTGCCGGTATCGAACCAGGTCGAGAGGTCCTTTACTTCGACGACCACATCATTTGCTTGGGGAGGCATCGGGGGAACGGACGTCATTGCCGGTAGGGATCCGCGGCATCGCGCAAGCCATCGCCGACGAAATTGAGGGCCAGCACGGCGATCACCACCGCAACGCCCGGTGCGAAAAGCCAGGGCGCGGTGACGATCGAGCGGATATTCTGCGCCTCTTGCAGCAGAACGCCCCAGCTCACGATCGGCGGCTGCAGGCCGAGGCCGAGAAAACTCAAGGCCGTCTCGGCCAGGATCATAGCCGGGATGGCAAGGCTGACCTCGGCGATGATGTGGCTGACGAAGGACGGCGCCATATGGCGGAAGATGATGCGTGGTTCGCTCGCCCCATCGAGACGCGCCGCGGTGACGAAGTCCTCCGTGCGCAGCGACAGGAAGCGGCCGCGGATGACGCGCGCCAGATTGGTCCAGCCGATGAGCGACAGGATCAGCGTGATGGCGAAATAGATGCGCAGAGGCGGCCAGTTGTTCGGCATCGCCGCGGCGAGGCCGAGCCACAAAGGCGTCGTCGGCAAGGACAGGATGAATTCGATGACGCGCTGGATGACATTGTCGATCATGCCGCCCTTGTAGCCCGATATGCCGCCGAGGATGATGCCGAGCACCAGGCTCAGCGCCACGCCGACCAGGCCGATCGACATCGAGATGCGGGTGCCGTAGGTGATACGGCTCAACATGTCGCGGCCGAGCCGGTCGGCGCCGAGCAGGAACATCGGATCGCCCTTCTTGACCGGCCCGAAGAGCTTGGTTTCGAGCGTGAAGAGCCCGCCCCACATCGGATAGGGATCGGATTTGACGAAGAGCCCGACCGGGTATTTCACAGTCTCGTCGACAGTGAAGACGCGGCGCAGCGCCGTCTGCTCGATCGTGACCTTGTAGCCGTTCACATAGGGACGGAACACCAGGCTGCCCGCCTCGTCACGGTCGAAGAAATGCAGCCGCTGCGGCGGCGCATAGGTATAACGCGGCGTGAAAGCGTTGGGCGAGAACGGTGCCAGGAACTCGCAGAATATGCCGACGATGGCGATGAACACGAGCACATAGGTGCTCGCCATGGCGAGGCGGTGGCGGCGGAACTGCCACCACATCAAGCGCCATTGCGATGCGGAATCGCGTTGCGGCGCCACCGCGGCGACGGCGGGCGTCTCGGCTTCGGGCACAGTGGCGGGACTAGTTGTCATAACGGATACGCGGATCGACGAAAGCGAGGAGGATATCGGACAACAGCGTGCCGATGAGGACGAGGACGCATTGGAACATGATGAGCGCGCCGCCCAGATACATGTCCTGCGTCTTGAGCGCCTGGATCAGGATCGGCCCCGAGGTCGGCAAGCTCAGCACACTCGACACGATGACGTCGCCCGAAACCAGCACCGGCAGCACCCATCCGACCGTCGAGATGAAGGGATTGAGCGCGACGCGGGTCGGGTAGCGCAGGATGAGGGTCGTCTCCGGCAGGCCCTTGGCGCGGCCGGTTTCGACATAGGGCTTGCCGAGCTCGTCGAGCAGGTTGGCGCGCATGATGCGCACCAGGGCTGCAATGCCGGCGACCCCCAGCACGACCACCGGGATCCACAGATGCTGCACGAGGTCGATGACTCTCGCAAAGCTCCAGGGCGCGTTGACGAAATCCGGCGAGAACAGCCCGCCGACCGAATAGCCGAGGAATTCGACCGAGAGATACATGACGACGAGGGCAAGCAGGAAGCTCGGCGTCGCCATGCCGAGGAAACTGAGGAAGGTGACGACATAATCGCCGATGCTGTATTGGCGCACGGCGGAGAAGATGCCGACCGGGAAGGCGACGAGCCACACGAAAGCGAGGGTGCAGAAGGCGACCAGCGTCGTCATGCCGAGCCGGTCCCAGATGATGTCGGAAACGGGCGAGCGGTATTCGAAGCTCATGCCGAGATCGCCCTTGAGCGCATTGCCGACCCAGGTGAAATACTGGACGACCATCGGTTGGTCGAGGCCATAGCGCAGGCGCAGCGCATCGAGCGTGGCGCTATCCGCCGGCGAGCCCGATGTTGCCAGGTCCGCCGCATAGCTGGTGACGAAGTCGCCCGGCGGCAATTGGATGATCACGAAAGCGACAACGGTCACCGCGAAGAACGATGGAAACATCCAGAGCAGGCGGCGGAGAATAAAACCGAGCATGACCAAACAATCTTGAAACGAGGGCACCGGCCGATGCGAAGCACCGGCCGGTGTCATTCTATGCCGATATCAGCGCGGCGGGTCGAAGTAATACTGCTCCGTATTGCTGGCCACCGGGCTCGGATAGGTCCAGGCGAACGGCCGCGGATAGACATTGTGCAGGTTGTTCTTGACCGCGGCGAACAGCGGGCCCGGCGAATTGATACCGATCGCATAGAACTCGTCCGCCGCGATATTGAGCAGCTGCTGCATCAGTTCGTTCTGCTTGGACACGTCCGCCGAGCGCAGGATCTCGCGATAGAGGTCCATCTGCTTCTTGGCCGCAGCCGAGGGCTCCTCGCCCGCTTTGCCGCCCGAGGCGTACCAATTGCCCCACGGCACCGCGAACAGGGTTTCGTTCCAGAACGGGAAGTAGAAGGTCGGCTCGAACAGCGCGTCACCCATGCCGCCGCTGCCGAGGAACACGGCCGCATCATGCTCATTGGCATCCTTGCGGTCGTAGAACAGCGTGCGGTCGACGGTCTGCACCTTCGCATCGACGCCGACCGCCTGCCAGTATTGGGCCGTGAGCTGGGTCGAGTCGAGGAAGTCGCCGAGCGCCGGGATAACCATGATGTTGAAGGTGATCCGCTTGCCGTCCGGTCCGAGACGGAAGCCCTCGCTGTCCTTCTTGGGGAAGGCCTTGTCGAGATGCTCGTTCGCCTTGGCGACGTCGTATTCCGTATATTGCTTGGCGAGCCGCTCATTGTAATAGGGTGACTCCTTGCGCGGCGCCGCCTGCCACGGTTCACCCTGCCCGACAAAGGCGGCATCGATGATCGCCTGCCGGTCGATGGCGTAGCTGAGGCCGATACGGAAGTCCTTGTTGTTGAAGATCTCATGCTTCACCGGATCCTTATGGGTCAGGTTGAAGGAGATGATCGTCGTGTTCATGTCGGCATTAGGCCCATCGGAGAGATGGATCTGCGCCTTCTCCGCCGCATCGGCAAATACCGCGCGGTTGGCGTTGGCGTTCACATGGCGATCCTGATAGTCGATCTCGCCATTCACCACCTTGAGCACCAGCGTCTGCTTGTCGGCATTCACCGAAACGCTCAGATCGTCGATATAGGGAAGCTGGTTGCCCTCCGGATCGACCTTGAAATAATAGGGATTGCGCTTGAGCGTCACGAGCGTGGCGCCGCCGATATAGGGGTCCTTGATGACCCAGGGCTCCATGGTCGGCCGGTCGGGATTCTGCCAGCGTTCATTGGCTTCGGTGTCGACGGCGCATTTCTTGATGAACAGCTCCGTCCAGTTGGCGACCCCGGCTTCCTTGATCAGCGCGTCCAGGCCGTCCTTGTTATAGGTCGGCTGGAACTGCGAGCAATAATGCTTCGCCATCATCGTCATCTGCACGCCATAGACGCTGGCGAGCTTCTGCGGGAACACGCCATAGGGCTCTTTGAACGTGATCTTGAAGGTCTTGTCGTCGATCTTCTCGAACTTGCCCGCCTCGCCGCCGCTCATCAGCCAGTCGACGCCATTCGCCAGCAATTCCTTGTTGCCGGCGATGTCATTGATGAAGAAGCCAATATCGTCGCTGGTGAAGGGCTTGCCGTCCGACCATTTCAGGCCGTCGCGCAGCCTGATCGTATATTCCTTGGCGTCGGCGCTGTTGGTGATTTCGGCCGCGAGATTGGGGATCACCTTGCCGCTCCATTCGCGGTCCCAGGCGAGCAGCGGTTCGTAGCCCGCCATGCGGAAGAGCCAGTTGCGGTCGGAGCCGCCGACCATGCCGGAGCGCCAGGTACCGCCATATTTGCCGACCTTCTCGACCGGCGTGACGACGCGCGGATCTTTCGGCAGTCTTTCGGCGACCGGCGGCAAGGTGCCGGCCTTTACGAGCTCGTCGAGCATCGGCGCCTGCTTGTATTCGACCGCCAAGGCCGCGGTCGTGCCGAGGCAGAGCGCGCCGAAGGCGGCAAGCAGGCCGCTTATTTTTGGTCGGGTTGTCCCGGAACTCCTCACTGGTAGTCCTCCCTGGTTATTTATTGTGGAATTCGACAGTGCGGCGGGTACGCTTACATGTCGGCGACTGACTGTCAAGAAATCATCAACTTGTCAGTCATCTTTTGAGAACCTGGCCGACTAACATATCACTCCCGGAAATTGGGCGTTTCTGCCACATTTTGTACATTTCCGGAGTGCCTTGCTGGAAAATCGTTGAATCTCGAAGGGACAAAGATGTAAGACAAGTTGGAGGAAACATCCGCAGGAACGGTGCGAAGACCAATGACCACCATCGATTTGACCGCCATCGAGGCCTTTGCACTCGACCGGACGGTGAAGGGCATGCCGGGCGATCTCTCGCCCATAGCGCTCAGAGATATCGGCAAACGCGGCTGGAATGTGCTGCGCGAAGACCTGCCCTTGCCGGCAGCGGTGATGCGCGAAAGCGCCATCGCACATAACAGCGCCTGGATGCGGCGTTATCTCGAGGCAACCGGCGCCGACATCGCGCCGCACGGCAAGACGACGATGAGCCCGCAGCTCTTCGCCCGCCAGGTGAAGGATGGCGCCTGGGCGATCACCATCGGATCGGTCGAGCAGCTGCAGGTGGCGCGGCAATTCGGATTCCAGCGCCTTCTCCTCGCCAACCAGCCGGTCGGCGCCAAGTCGCAGCGCTACATCGTCGAGGAGCTCAAGCGCCACAAGCAATTCGATTTCTATTGCTTCGTCGATTCGGTCGACCTCGTCCGCCAGCTCAGCGCCGTCGCGCGTGACGGCAAGCTCGATCGCCCCATCCAGGTGATCATCGAAGGCGGTTTTGCCGGCGGCCGCACCGGCTGCCGCACGCTCGAAGAAGCGCTCGCGGTGGCGCGCGCCGTCAAGGCCGCCACTCCCTATCTCTCCTTGCGCGGCGTCGGCGGCTATGAAGGCCTGCTGCGCCGGCCCGCGCCCGATGAATCGGCCAAGGTGGTCGACGGCTTTCTTACTTTCCTTCTCGACATCGCTCTGGGCTGCGACCGTGAGGATCTGTTCGGCGACGGCGAAATCATCCTGACCGCCGGCGGCACCGTCTTCTACGATCTGGTGACCCGGCATTTCGGTGCGGCGAAGATGTCGCGCCCGATCCGCGTCGTGCTGCGCTGCGGCTGCTACATCACCCATGATTCGGCGAGCTACGTGGCGCATTTCGAGCAGCTGCGGGCCCGCAATGGCTGGGTCGACGATCTGGGCCCCGGCCCCCAGGCGGCCCTCGAAGTCTGGGCCTATGTGCAATCGCGCCCGGAGCCCGGCAAGGCTCTTCTCACCGTCGGACGACGTGACATCTCCTTCGATTCGGCTATGCCGACACCGCTGAAATGGTTGCGCCCAGGCCCTGGCGTCACCGCCGCCGATCTGCGCCCGATCGGGCCCGATCACGTCGTGACCGGGCTCAACGACCAGCACTGCCACCTCAAGATCCCGGACACGAGCCCACTCGCCGTCGGCGACATGGTGGCCTTCGGCATCTCGCATCCCTGCACCACTTTCGACAAATGGCAGGTGATCTCCGTCGTCGACGATGACTACAATGTCGTCTCGGCCATCCGCACTTTCTTCTGATCAGATCTCAGCAACCAGGAAGCCTCACGATGAGCCCCGAACCCCTTTCCCCCGAAACCCGCAGCCTGCTGGCTGAGATCAGCACTGCCACGCTGACCTCGCAGTTGATGGCACGCGGCTTGCGCAACACCTTCATGCAGAAGGTGTACCGGCTGACCACTGGCGGCCCGTCCATGGTCGGTGAAGCCTTCACGCTGCGCTATATCCCGGCGCGCGAGGACATCGATGTGTCGGCCGTCTTCGAAGACCGCAACCATCCGCAGCGCAAGGCGGTCGAGACCATCCCTTCGGGCCATGTGCTGGTCATTGACTGCCGCCAGGATATCCGCGCCGCCGGCGCCGGAAGCATTCTCGTCACCCGCACGATGATGAAGGGCGCCGCGGGCGTCGTCACCGATGGCGGCTTGCGCGATTCGCCCACCATCGAAGCCTTGGATTATCCGGTCTATTGCGGCGGCCGCTCCGCCCCCACCAATCTGACGCGTCATCATGCGGTCGACATCAATGTGCCGATCGGCTGCGGCGATGTGCCGGTCTATCCGGGCGATATCATCGTCGGCGACCGCGAGGGCGTGGTGGTCATTCCACGCCATCTCGCCGACGAGGTGGCAAAACAGGGCAAAGAACAGACGCTGATGGAGGACTTCGTCACCGAACGTGTTCTCGCCGGGCAGTCGACCTTCGGTCTCTATCCGCCCAATGCCGAGACGCTGGCGCAGTTCGAGGCGTGGAAGAAGCAGCGCTGACAGAGTTCAACACTACCTCCGTCATCCCGGCGAAAGCCGGGACCCAATAAACGCCATCCACGCGACCATCGCTGCCCAGCTTGCGCTTATTCAATGGGCCCCGGCTTTCGCCGGGGTGACACTATTGAAAAATGACGGGGGCGCCTCACACCACGTGATCACCAAGCTTCGGGAAAGTCTCGTGGCCCCAGATCTGCCTTTCGCGGATGATCGCTTTCGGTCGCTCCGGATTGACGCTCTCGAATTCACGCGCGATCCGGTGACCGTCGAAGATTGCGTCCGCCAAGTAGCGCGGCGCCAGGCAATCGCCTGAGCGCACCACCGTTTCGAGGCCGGCGTCCTGCCAGCGCGGCTTGAGCGCCATCACGCCATCATAAAGCTCGGTCTTCGCTTCGCGCGACGTGCACAGGATCACGCTGTCGCAATCGAGGATTTCGACCGCATCGCCGAGCCGGCGCGGATAGACGCCAGTCTGGGGCGTGGTGGTGCGCCGCGAGCCGTCGCGATAGCGGTCATAAAGCACAACCTCGACGCCATTGCCCGCCTTATCGACCTTGTCGACCCAATGGCCGGTGCGCTCCTTGATGCCCTTCTCGCGCAGCATGCGGCGCAGATTGTAGCCTTCGAGCGTGAGCGCCGTCAT
This sequence comes from Taklimakanibacter albus, assembly GCF_016595235.1. Taxonomy (GTDB): domain Bacteria; phylum Pseudomonadota; class Alphaproteobacteria; order Rhizobiales; family Aestuariivirgaceae; genus Taklimakanibacter; species Taklimakanibacter albus. The sequence continues at coordinate 1,607,223 of NZ_JAENHL010000007.1, forward strand.
CGGCGCGACGGTTTCGAGATGCGTCACCAGAGTCACCTGCTTGCCCTGGTCGGCAAGAACCTCGGCGATGCTGATGGCCATGAAATACCCGTCCGAATCGAGCACCACGACGCGCTCGCCGATCGCCTTGCCGGCGAAGAACTGCTCCGGCGTGACGAAATGATCGAGCGCCGCGTCGATGCCTGGAATTGTGTCGGGCCCGCTGGCGCCGAGCCCGTTGCCGGCCCAGCGGGCGCCCGTCGCCAGCACGACGCGCCGCGCGCCGTAATCAAGGATGTCTTCCGCCGTGACGAGGCCGGTGCCGCGCATCACCGTCACATTGGGCATGCGCGCGATCTGGCTCTCGCGATAGTCATAGACGCGGCCCCATTCGGCGAGACCGGGCAGCCGCACGACGTCGCGCAGATGGCCGCCGAGCTGTTCCTTCGCCTCGACGAGATGCACCTCATAGCCGCGCTTGCCCAGCACGCGGGCGCATTCGAGACCGGAAGGACCCGCGCCCACCACCAGCACCATTTCGGGATTGGGCGTGGGCTCGAAGCGCTCCGGATGCCAGCCGCGCCGATATTCCTCGAGCGCCGTCGGATTCTGCGTGCAGATGATCATGTTGTTGAGGTTGAAGCGCGAGACGCAGGCATTGCAGCCGATGCATTCGCAGATGTCCTCGACGCGACCTTCGTCGATCTTGCGCGGCAGCCAGGGATCGGCGATCGAGGGCCGCGCCGCGCCGATGATGTCGAGCTGGCCCGAGCGGATCACCCGCACCATTTCGTCGGGCTCGGTGAAGCGTCCGACTCCCACCACCGGCACCTTGGCGATGCGTTTGACTTCGGCGTTCCACGGCGACTGGTGGTTCGATTTGTAGAAGCGCGAGGGACCGGAATCCTCGCCCCACATATCCTCGCCCGAGCCGCCGATGATGATGTCCCACATGTCGACGAGGCCGAGCTTGGTGATGTACTCGACGAAAGCGAGGCCCTCATCGCGAAGCTCCAGCCCCCAAGGACCGGCGAGGTCGTCGATCGAGATACGCGTCGCCACCGCGCAGTCATCGCCCGCGACTTTCTTCAGCCGTTCCAGCGCCTCGACCCAGAAGCGGGCGCGATTTTCGAACGAGCCACCATATCCGTCGGTACGGCGGTTGAAATGGCGCGACAGAGCATGCACCGGGAAAACGCCGGCGGCACCGTGAATATAGAGAATGTCGAAGCCGGCATCCTTGGCGCGCCGTGCCGCATCCTCATACATCTGCATGATGCGGGCGATGTCTTCCTCGGTCGCGGCATAGGTATAGACCTTGGGTGTACCGCCGGACGGAAAGCGGTCGAAGGCGGCCGCCACATAGCGGCTCCACAGATTGTCCTTGACCCCACCGGCGCCGAGCTCGACGCCGGCGAGCGCCCCCCATTTATGGACCTCGTCCACCATGTGGCGATGGTTGATGACGTCGCCCTCGTCCCACATCGTCGTGTTGGTCGAGGTTGACTGGTTGACCTCGGGATGGATCGAGCAGGATTCGGTCGACAGCCCGCCCCAGCCGCCTTCCGCCTTGACGGCGCGATGGCCGGCATTCGAACCGGGGCGCGGATGACCGGCGCCGGTGCATTGCGGCACCTGGTAGAAGCGGTTCTTCATCACCTTGGGGCCGATGCGGATCGGCTCGAACAGGAGATCGTAGCGCGGGTCGCGCCGGCGCGGCGCCGTGCCGGTCGGGTGGGCTGCCGGTGCCTGGGTCATGGCGCGATTTCCACGATGGCTTCGACTTCGACGCCGACGCCACGCGGCAGAGTAGCGACACCGATGGCGCTGCGCGCATGCCGGCCGGCCTCGCCGAAGACTTCCATCAGCAGCTCCGAGGCGCCATTGGCGACACTCGAGGCATCGATGAAGGACGGCGCGGCATTGACGAAGACGGTGAGCTTCAGGAAGCGCTTCACCCGGTCGATGCGGCCGTCGAGCGCCTCTTCGAGCTGGACCAGGAGGTTGAGCGCACACAGCCGCGCCGCCTTGTAGCCGTCTTCATTGCTGAGCGTGTCGCCGAGACGGCCCTTGAACATGATCTCGTCGCCGCGCCGGGGGATCTGTCCCGACATGAAGACGAGATTGCCCATTGTCGCGGCCTGGAGAAAGAAGGCCGAACCCGGCTTCGCGACGGGCGGCAGTTCCGCACCGAGGGCGGCGAGGCGGTCTTTGAAATTCACGCTCATATTATGGAGTTCCTGTCCGGTGATAGAGGGTTCGTCGGCAGCCCGGCCCCTTATGCGAGGCCCGATCTTGCGTTACGGCGCAGTAATTGTAAACTTATCTGACATCTTTGGGCAAGCCATCCTTTGGGGGACTTGCACAAGATCGGGCGATGCTGCAAACACGGACGAGTTGCAACCGGCGCGAACAACGCGCGACAGAACGTAAAAAACGGGAGACAGGGATTTGGCTCGCAAATCCAGCGAAAGGCCGCGCAGTAAAGCGGACTGGCAGGTGCAGTCACCCAGCCGGCCATCGCGCCTTGCCGACCAGCTTTATGGCCAGATCCTCGACCGCATCGTTTCCGGCGCTCTGCCCGAAGGCGAAAAGCTGCCGTCGGAAAGCCAGCTCTGCGAGCTGTACAGCGTGTCGCGGCCGGTGGTGCGCGAAGCCCTGTCGCGCCTGCAGGCCGATCGCGTCGTCATTTCACGCCATGGCTCCGGCACCTTCGTGCAGCGCCGACCCAACCAGGCTTTCTCGCTCCTGGCGCCGATCGACGACATCGCCGGACTGATGCGCTGCATGGAGTTCCGCATCGGGCTCGAGGGCGAAGCGGCCTTTCTCGCCGCCACAAGGCGCACCGAGGCCGATCTCGACCGCATGAAGCGTGCTTTCGACGAGCTCGAGAAAGTCATTGCCCGGGGCGAGGTCGGCAGCGAGGCGGATCAGGCTTTCCATGTGGCGATCGGCGCCGCCGCCCAGAACCAGCTTTTCGTTCAGATGATGGAAGTGCTCTCCGAGCATACGTTGCGCGGCATGGAGCTCGCCCGCACCTTGTCGCTGCGCCAAAGCACGAGGCGCCTGCAGCTCGTCCAGCAGGAGCACAGCCGCATCCTCGCCGCGATCGCCGCCGAGGAGCCGGAAGAAGCCCGCAACGCCATGCGCACCCATATCGACAATGCGCGGCTGCGCGTCCTCAGCGACAGTATCGAGCCGTAACGGGCTAAGCAGCCTTTGCCAGCGCCGCGTCACGCATCTGCAACTCGCGCGCCACCGGAGCGACCCGTGCCCGTTCGGCGTCATCGAGATTGGACAGAAGCGGCAGGATCGGCCCCATATCGGCGATGCCGGCAAGCGTCACCCCGTCATGCAGCACGCGCGTCGGATTGATCCCGTCGCGCTCATTCTCGAAGGGCAGGAAGATCTCGCGCAGGCGCTGGGCCTCGTCATAGGCTTCCGCTTTGAGCGCCGCGAGCAGCGCGCTCGACAGCCGGGGCGCGATCGCCACCGACCCCGAGGTGAAGCCTCGAAGCCCGAATTGCCGCCAATGCTGGATCGCCGGCCGCTCGCCGATGCCGCTGATGATGCGCGACCGGTCGACCGCCGTGACGAGCTGGCTCAGATAGGGATCGCGGCTCGGATCATCGCGCACGATCGCATATTTGATGGCGCTGACCAGGCCCTTGTCACAGAGCCGCGCCACCGAAGCCACCGAGAGATAGCTCTCCGCTTTGAGATAGAGGATGACCGGCTTGCCCAACGCATCGGCGAAACGGCTGATACCGTCGGCGGTGCCGGCATCGGTCGCAAACCCGCTGGCCGGCAGGACCATCGCCGTCGGGAACGGCCGCTCGCGTAGATACCGCGCCTGATCCATGAGCTTGCCGAAATCGGGACCGGCCGAGGGAATGATCCAGCTCGAAGGCTGGGCGAGCTCGAGCAGCATGTCGAGCACGCGCGGATAGTCGCTCAAGCCCAGGTGATAGAAATTGGCGTTGCCGCCATACATCAGCGTCGAGACGCCGCCCGCTTCGAGATGGCGGATGAGCGCCGCATTGGCTTTGATGTTGAGGGTCAGGTCGGCGTTGCGGGCCAGCGGCGGTACCGCCACGACCGATTTTCCCGGATCGCTATGCACAGGCTTTTCCTCGTCGCAGAGATGATGGTTGCAAGAAGCGACCTCAGTCCTAGCCTCTCATCCGCGCATGAGTCAACCCAAGACATAAACTTGTCTTACGTCTTTTATGCAGAAATACCGAACAGGCGCGCCGCTGTCCCGCCCATGACCAGTTCCTTGTCGGCCGCGCCGAGGCCCGGGAAATCCGCGCCCCATTGAATGAGCTTTTCGTAACTGCATATATTCGCGGCCCCCGGATAGTCCGAGCCATACATGAGGCGCTCCGCCCCGAAACGGGCGAGAACCTCCCGATAGAAGGCGACGACATCGGGAAATGGATAGGCGGTCTTCGTATCTTCCGCGGTGCAGAGCAGCTTGAAATAGATATTGGGATGCCCCGCCAGAAGATCGAGATAGGGCGCCGCGTCGGTCCGCGCATGAATCTCCGGCCCCAGATAATCGACGATCAAAGGTAGCGAGCGATGCTGCGCCGCCAGCCGGGCGATCACCGGCGCCTGCTCGATATCCATCTGAAAGGCGACGGAAACCCCCATATGCTCAACAGTATCGAAGAGGCCTTGATAGTCGGGACCGGCGAGCTTCGTGACATCGCCGCGCAGGATCGTGTTGAGGCGCAAGCCGCCGCCAAGCCCTTTGGCGACGAGATCGAGGAAATCCTCCCGCGGTGTCGCCGAACGCAGATCGACGAGGCCGACGCCGATAAAGCGGTCGGGCGCCGTCTTGACGCTGTCGATCAGATAGCTGTGATCGCGGCCATAGACGCTGGGCTGCACCAGGATCGCCTTGTCGACCTCTGCGCGCGCCATATCGGCGAGCAGCCTTTCCACCGGGGCGGCATAGGTCGGCGGCGGCACATGGGCGAGCAGCGGCTGCCACGGATAGGCAATGGGATCGCTGGACCAGACATGCAGGTGGGAATCGACGATCATGGGGCCTCGGGGGACGATGCGATTTGTCACATCTTGAAGGATGGTGGCCAGCATATAAACTCGCCTGACAAGTTTGTCCAAGCCCAGATCACAAAAACCGGGATCTCTCCACCATGACCGACACCCGCCCGACCCTCTTCACCGGCGCCGCCGGGATTCTCGGCCGCTGGCTGAGGCCCCGGCTCGCTGAGAAATATGGGCGCCTACGCTCCTCCGATGTCGTCGAATTCGGCCCGGCGCTGCCCGGCGAGGAGATCGTCATCACCGATCTCGCCGATGCGGCGGCGGTGGACCGCATGGTGGAAGGCGTCGGACGGATCATCCATTTCGGCGGCATCTCTTATGAGTCGACCTTCGACCGCATCCTCCAGTCCAATATCGCCGGCACCTATAATGTCTTCGAGGCGGCGCGCCGGCATGATGCCGGTCCCATCGTCTATTCGAGTTCCAACCACGCCATCGGCTTCTACACCCGCGATGACCGCCTCGATGCCAGTGTCCCTCAGCGCCCGGACTCGCTCTATGGCGTGTCCAAGGCCTTCGGCGAGGACCTGGCGAGCTTCTTCGCCGACAAATACGGCATGGACATCGCCTGCCTGCGCATCGGCACGGCGAGGCCCGATCCGACCGACGTGCGCCAGCTCTCGACCTGGCAGAGCTATGAGGATCTCCTGCGCATGATCGAAGCCTGCTTCGACGCCCCGAAGCTCGGCTGCACCATTCTCTATGGCGTATCGAACAATGACCGGCGCTGGTGGAGCAATGAGCTCGCCCCCCATGTCGACTATCGCCCGCAGGACAATGCCGAGACCTTCGCCGCCAAACTGATCCCTGATGGCGATAAGCGTGATCTCAACGATCCGGCGGTCAAATATCAGGGCGGCGTTTTCGTCGCCGATGGTTACGCACCCAAACGGCGCTAGGCCTTATTTTCCTTGGCAGCTTCGCGGCGCAGTTCGGCGCGTCGCGATCTCTCGCTCAGCGGTGCGCCCAGTATTGTGCCTGGCGGTATCGAGTTGATGAGGTCGTTCACTTGCTCGTAAGAGAGGAAAAGCGAGGTTGCGCTCGTCCGTTTCTTACTCGAAGCAGCCTCCCAAGGAGTGACTTTGCGGCCTTGGATACGCTCTGTCGACGTCACGATGAATCCTGCCGGCTCATCGCAGGCTTGCACTCGGACGATCGGCCGGCGTTTTGCGGGATCTGGCCATAATTGCCGGAAACCATCGTACAATACACCACAGTATTCGCCGCTGAAACACTCGGAGAGTGGCATTGGCTCGGCGCTCATCCTGGTTGTGATGAGCCCGTGATTATCCGCGGCAATGACGAGCACATCACGATAGATCGCGATGTCTCGCGCGCCTTTCAGCGGTGGAAAACTAAAACGGTGTCGCCATACAAAGTGCCCTTCTACGGTACCGGCGTGCCCCAGTTCCTGAGATGTCGAGCCACATAGGATCCGGGCATACTTTCCGACCAGCCCGTGAAAGACCAGACCCGAAAGAGTAGCGAATTTGCCGTCGCAATAGGCTGCCGCCTCTATGGTGTGGGAAGAGTACTGGGGTAACTCGATGCTGGATAACTCACTCGCGCCACCAGGCGTCAGTTCATAACGCAGCCATTCCAGGTCATCGATGGCGATCAAGGTTTCATGTTGGATGGCCAGCGCGTGGATGTTCTTGTCGCAAGGCAGCGATGTCCATGTCGTTCCGGCCTCCCACTCTGAGGTTGCCAGCAGCGTCTTCCCGCCAGCCGCGACGAAGAGCCAGTTCCGCCAGACCGCCAGGTCGAAAGGCTGCGAACGCGGCGGAAGCGGAATCGACCAGCGCTTCCCACTCTGCGGCTCATAGAAATGAACAGCTGGATCAGCGCGGCTGACGAAGACAAAGGAGCGTCCGTTCCGGATCCATTTCGTGACGGGCGGCGCCTGCAAATCTTCATCCGGCTCATAACTATCGCCGGCCAGTTTGAAACCAAAAGTTGAATTTCCATGAGGCGCGAGAAATGCCGTTTCTTCCATGATACGATCGCCGTTGAGATGTTGAACAATTTATTCTCAAGGCGATTCCCGAAGATTGCAATCCGTCACTCAATTTAAAATAGCAGTCCAGAAAAATAAAGTTGCGGCCCCGCATCCGGCTTTACGTCAGACCTTCGGCCTGTTGCCGGAAGCGCGCGATGAGCCATGATCCGGCCGGTCCGGGCGGCGCATCGGCGCGATAGATCGCATCGAACCGGTAGGCGCCACCCGTCATGTCGGGCAGATCGAGGCGGACGAGACGCCCGGAAGCGAGGTCTTCCTCGATCATCGGGAGCGGCATGTTTCCCCAGCCGATGCCTTCCCGGAGCAGCATGTGCTTGGAGCCGAGATCGGCGAGCTTCCAGGTCCTGGGGCTGAGCACCGCGAAATTGAGCCCCTGGGTCAAAGGCGAGCGGTCGGTGAGGACGAGTTGCGTGTGCTGGCGCGCCTCGCCGGGATCGATCGCCCCGCTCCGGGCCAGCGGATGATCGGGCGCCGCCACGGGAATGAGCGTGACCGATCCGACGCCCATCCGCTCGACGCCGGCCACGCCGGCATCCCCCGGCAGCGGCCCGCTGACCCCGATCGCCGCCACCCGGTCGAGCACCAGCTGGCTGACGGCGCCGAGCGCTTCCATATGGAGGGAAAGCGCCACCGTCGGGAATTCCTCCCGAAACGCCTTCAGGGCGTCGACGATGCGCGCCGCCGGCAGCATGACATCGAGCGCCAGATGGATCTCCGCCTCGAGACCGTGCAAAAGTCCTTTGACCTTGGCGCGCAGCCCGTCGATGCCGTTCCACACACCGCGCGCCTCCGACAATACGGCACGGCCGGCTTCCGTCAGCTGCGGCTTGCGGGTCGTTTCACGGTCGAACAGCGACACGCCGAGCTGCGCTTCGAGATTGGCGATGGAATAGCTGATCACCGATGTGGCCCGGCCGAGCTTGCGCGACGCGGCGGCAAAACTTCCGAGGTCGACCACGGTGAGAAAAACCCGCAGCTGATCAAGCGTCGGCGTGCCGGGATCAGAGCTCATTTCTATTTCCTCGAACGTTTTGCTGCACTTTATACAGCTTTTCGTCCTAGTCCACCCGGCCTAGCTATTGGATCACCATCAACTTTCTGATCCAGGAGAACGACATGACCTACTCGATCATCGGCTCAGGCCGCATCGGCGCGGCCGTTGCCCGGCAATTTGCCCGCGCCGGTCTTGATATCCTCATCGCCAACAAACGCGGCGCCGAGTCGCTCGCCGATCTCGTGCGTGAGCTCAGGCCCCATGTAAAACCGGCGCCGCTTGCCGAGGTCCTTGCCGCCGACATCGTCTTCCTGGCTGTTCCCTATGATGCCATAGGCACAGTCACTTCGGGTGTTGCGGACTGGAAGGGGAGGATCGTCATCGACGCAACCAATGCGATCGACTACCCCGCTTTCACGCCGCGCGATCTTGGCGGGCGGCCGTCGAGCGATATCGTTGCGGCCGCATTGAAAGGTGCTCGCGTCGTGAAGGCCTTCAATACGCTGCCCGCCGCCATTCTGGCGCAGGATCCAATCGAAGGCCCAGGCCGGCGCGTGCTTTTCGTCTCCGGCGACGATGCGGCCGCCAATGCAGAAGTGGCGGGCTTGATCGAAAAGCTCGGATTCGCGCCGATCCTGCTCGGCAAGCTCGCCGAAGGGGGCCGCCTCCAGCAGTTCGGCGCACCGCTGGTGGCGCAAAACTTCATCAAGGCTGGCTAGCGCCGAGGTAAAGCGCCTAGCTGCTGCAGAAGCGAATAGAGATTGGCGACACCCCAGTGCTCGCTGATCTTGCCGTTTCTGACGCGCATAGCGTCGACGGTTTCGAACTGGATCTTCCGGCCAGTCGGGGCGATGGCGAGGAACGTTCCCGTATGGGTGCCGTGATAGGTCTTGAAGGTCGTGACCAGATCGCCCTCCGCCGCCTGCCAATGGATGACGGCATGAAAATCCGGGAAGGCTTCGCGTAAGCTCCGATAGAGGCCGCGCACGCCCTCCTTGTCCGGCACCATATTGGGCTGCGGGGTATGATCGACGAAATCATCGGCGAAGAGCTGGTCGAAAAGGACGAAATCGCCCTTGCCCTGCACCTCCTCGGTATTGCGGCGGACGATCGCCTTGGCTTCTTCGCTGCTTGTCATGATCAGACTCCGCTACCCGGGCGACTATTCAACAGCTGCAGCTCCCAGGCAAGGTTGGTCGCACTGGCGCCGCCATGATCGAGCAGGGCTTCGGAGACTTTGCGTGCCGTGTCCTCGCGCGCCCAGTCGCGCTGCAGCTCTGACGCGAAGACCATCCAGGTCAGCGGCACCGCACCGGCCTGGATCATGCGCTGGATGCCCATTTCATGGGCTTCCGTGCTGACGCCGCCCGAGGCATCGGTCACGAAATAGACGTCGTAGCCGTCACCCAGAGCATGGATGACCGGAAAGGCCAGGCAGATCTCCGTCCACAAAGCCGCCATCACGATCTTCTTGCGACCGGTCTTCTTCACCCAGTCGACGCAGCGCGGATCTTCCCAGGTGTTGATCGTGGTCCGGTCGATCGGCGTCTGCTCCGGAAAAACATCGGTCAATTGCCGGATGATATAGCCGCCGCGATCCTGCACCACGCTGGTCAGCAATGTCGGCACGTTGAATATCTTCGCCGACTTGGCCAAAGCGACGACATTGTTGATCATCAGGGCGGCGTCGATGTTCTTGACGGCGCTGACCTGAAAAGGCTGATGATCGATCAGCATCAGAACGCAATTGTCGGGCGTCAACATGGCGTCGAGGCCGATCCTGGTCGATGGCGAAGTCTTCACGCGGCTATTTTCCCATACTCGTCTGTGGATATGAACGACCTGCCTACCATGTCGGGTAATCCGCAACAGTCCGATATGATCGAAGCTAATGTTCGACAGGATCGGCAAGCTGTCATCGCCTGGCGAATTCCTCGCCGGCGATGACCATCGCATCCTGCACCGCGGGATAGCCGACATAAGGGAGCAGATTGAGCAAGACCTCGATGATCTCCGCGCGACTGGCGCCGACATTCAGCGCCGCGTTGATATGGACTCGCAAGGGCGTTTCGGCGTTCTTGGTCGCTTTCGCCGCCAGGGCGGCGCAGGCGGAGAGTTCGCGTGTCTTGGCGTCGATGCCCGGGCGATGGAAAATGTCGCCATATGAATGATCGACGATCATCGCGCCGATCTCGGGGGCGATGTCGTCGAAGCTGTTGACGACAGCCTCGCCAACCGCGCCGGATGTCTTTGCCAGGGCCTCCAGGCCGCGCCGCCGGCGCAACGTATCAGCCTCCGGGTGAAGCCCGTCGAGCGACAGCTCCTTGTCCTCGAATGACTCTCCACTCGCCGGAGTGAGCGCGGCGCCGAGCGCGGCGAAGGCGTTGAGGGCAGTCGGGAATCCGGCATAGACGCAAAGCTGCATCATCGCCTCGGTGGCGTGCGTTGCCGTCGCGCCATTCGCCAGCGCGGCGCGCAGATGCCTTGCAAGCGCATCGGTCCGGTTGCCGGCCGCAGCCAGCATGCTGGCGATGGCCAGGTGTTTGGTTGCGGCGTCCATGCCTCGTCTCGACGCCACGTCGCCATAAAAGAACTCCACCGTCCAGCGCGCCAGTTCGGGTGAGATGCTCCGCAGGTGGCTGAGATGCCGCACGGCATCACCCCCCAGCTCGGCTTGAATGAAACGGAGTCCGCGGGCAAAGCGGTCAGGCTCGGATCCGGCCGGCTCGGCTGCATCGATCTTGATACCGCGCTCGGCAAAAATCTCCCGCACGATACCGATGGAGTTGATCGCCACCGGAAATCCCAGTGTCGCCGTCGCGAGCATCAGGAGCTCCACCAGATCGCCCGGCGTTCCGCCGGCATTGAGCAGGCCATCCATATGGAAACGCAGTTGCGGCTGGGCCGATCCGAGCGCCATCACCGCGCTCACGGTACAGATCTGCCGCGTCCGAAGATCGAGGCCGGGACGCGAGAGAATGTCGCCATAGGGAAAGGTGACGGTGAAACCCGCCATGTCCGGCGATATCCGGGCAAGGCGGCTGATCGGCCCATCGAAATCGGCGCCACCGATCTTACGCAGGACATCCAGCCCGCGTGTATAGCGTTCATTTTCGGTCATGATCTCATTCCCTGAAGCTTCGCGGCCTGCCGCGATCGTGCCTGCAGCCAGCAGCATCGTGCGTCGTCGGTCGAGCGTCCTCATGTCAGCGCTCCCGATAGAAGATCATGCCGCCATGATGAAGGACGTCGTTCTCCACGAAGGTGCCGTCGGCGGTGAAGCCGGCATCGTCCCAATAGTCGATGTGATTGCCGCGCACTTCATAGCGGCCCTGATAGGCGCTCTTGCGCGTGCCGCGCGCCTCGTCATAGCGGCCATTGGGCAGAAGCTCCTGGCGGATATGGCCGTCGGCGGTGACCCACATGCCGATATAGGGGTGCTGTGTCATGATATCCTCCTTCTGTGTAGTGGGTTGAACGGCGCTGGCGGGCGCCGGCATCAGCAAGGCCATCGCCGTCAGCAGACACGCTGCCATGAGAAATTTGTGCCGTGTCATGGGATCAGAACGGGCTGGCGGTGGGACGGACGATGATCTCGCTCACATCGACCTCGTCCGGCTGTTCGATGGCGTAAGCGATGGCGCGCGCTATGGCATCGGCCGGGATGGCGATGCGGCGGAACGCCTTCATTTCATCGCGGCCCGCCGCGTCCGAAATGCTGTCGGCAAGCTCGGATTCGGTGACGCCCGGCGACACGACGGTGACGCGGATCTTGTCGGTCTCCTGCCTGAGCCCGTCCGAGATCGCCCGGACCGCGAATTTGGTGGCGCAATAGACCGCCGCCGTCGGCGACACGGCATGGCCGCCGATCGAGGAGAGATTGACGATCTGACCCGACCCTTGCGCCGCCATGCCCGGCAGCGCCGCGGCGATGCCGTGCAGGACGCCCTTGATATTGACGTCGATCATCCGGTTCCACTCATCGACCTTGAGCGAGGCCAATGGCGACAGCGGCATCACGCCGGCATTGTTCACCAGAACATCGAGGCGCCCGAATTCGGCCTTGGCGAATCCGATGAAGGTTTTCATGTCGTCCAGGCTGACGACATCGAGCGCGCGGATACGAACCGAGCCGCCCTTTTCGGCAATGGCCTTGGCGAGGGCTTCGAGACGGTCGGTGCGCCTTGCACCGAGAACGACATGCGCCCCTTTTGCCGCGAGAAACCGCGCGGCTGCCTCGCCGATGCCGCTCGAGGCACCCGTGATGGCGACGACTTTGTCTTTGATACCGGACATGATGAATTCCTTTTTCGTGTTCATGGATGAGATCAGAAGCGCCACGGCGCCGGGGTCGAGATCATGGCGAAGCGCCGGAGATCGAGCTCGCCCTCAACCAGCGCCGGGACGCGCGTGATGAAGTCCTGCATATGCGGCAAGGCGAAATGCGCCGCGAGATCGCCGGCCGAGCGCCAGTTTTCATAGACGCACCAGCTGTCGGGATCGTCAGCCGATCGGTGCAGGTCGTAATTGATGCAACCCGGTTCCTGGCGCGACGGCTCGACGAGAGCGAGAAGCCGCCGGCCCAGCTCTTCCGATTGCCGCGCCTTGGCGCGAATGAAGGCGATATTGGTCACGTTCGACACGGGTATCTCCTGGTTATCCGGGGAAGTCGGTGCTGAGTGTGAGGCTTTCCCACCGCCTGATATCTTCATCGAAGCGGTCGAGGCGGGCCTTGGTGCGCGTCAACGCATCACTGCCCAGCAGGAGGTTGAGCGGCGGTTCGTCGGCATCCACAGCTTCAATGATCGCTGTGGCGCCGCGGCGGGGATCGCCCAGTTGTTGGCCACTGCGGGTCAGAAGCCCATCGACCGCCCGGCCGCTGGTGGCGGCATAGTCATCGATGCTGTGCGCTGTCCGGCGCGCCGAATGAGCCGACAGGAACGCGGTGCGGAAGGCTCCGGGTTGCACCAGGCTGACCCAGATGCCAAAGGGCGCGACTTCCTGCGCCAGGCTGTGCGACATCGCATCGAGCGCCGCCTTGGTCGCCGCATAGAGGCCGGCACCGGGAGTAGAGGCGATGGCCTGGACCGATGAAATATTGACGATATGACCGCTGTTCTGGGCGCGCAGAAACGGCAAAGCCGCCTTGATGAGAGCGAGCGGACCGAAGAAATTGACGGTGAAGACCTGCTTGACCTCGTCTTCGCTCGCACTTTCGACGGAACCCAGCAACCCATAGCCGGCATTGTTGACGATGACGTCGAGCCGGCCATGGCGGCCGAAAGCTACTTCGACTTGCCTGGCAATCTGCCGCTCATCTGCCATTTCGAGCGGCAGGACGGTCAGGCTCTCGCATCCCAGTCCGGCGGGCGGCTCACCATTGCGCGTGGTGCCGATCACCAGATCGCCCCGGTCGAGCACCGCCTGGGCGAGCGCGTGGCCGAGGCCGCGCGAGATGCCCGTGATGAGCCAGATTTTCTGAGCCATGGGATTGTCCCTTCGTTTGCGACGGAAACTTCTTCCGTCCTGTCGAAGGGAAAATTAAGCAGGCATGGCGCCGATGATAATCGGCGGAAATCCGGACGGGCTTTTCAGTCCAGCCACATAATCGCAGCGGCGAAGAGATTCACGCTTTCACGGCATGCGCCTTGACGAAATCGATGAAGGCGCGCAAGGCCGGCGCCATCTGACGCTGCTGGGGATAACAGATATAGAAGCCCGGGAACGGCGCCGAAAAGTCCTCCAGCAAGGGAACTAATCGTCCCGCATCGATCAGCGGCCGCAATTCCTGCTCGACCCAGAAGGCGATGCCCATGCCCTCGAGCGCCGCATCGATGACCATCATATGCTCGCTGAGGATCAGCGGTCCGTCGACCTCGACCTCGAACCAGCTGCCATCGGTGAAGAACTCCCAATTATAGGGCATCACCCGGCCGGGCCAGCGCCAGCGCAGGCATTTGTGCTGGAGCAGATCCTTCGGCGTCTCGGGGCGGCCATGGCGGGCGACATAATCGGGGGACGCGACGGCGATCTGGCGCATGTCGCCACCCAGACGGACGCCGACCATGTCTTTCTCGATCACCTCACCCAGGGTGAAGCCGACATCGAAGCCCCCGGCGACGAGATCGGTGATCGTGTCGTCGATGAGAATATCGAGCTTGATGTCGGGATAGGCGCGGTGGAATTCGGCCAGTATCGGCGCCACATGCCTCCTGAAAGCATGCCTGAGGCAACGGACCCGCACGATGCCCGCCGGATTCTCACGAAAATGCCCGACATCGGCCAGCGCCGCGTCGAGCTCCGCCAAAGCCGGCCTGATACGCAGCAGCAAGCGCTCGCCGGCTTCGGTGAGCGCCACGCTGCGTGTCGTGCGGTGCAGCAGCCGCACGCCGAGGCGCTCCTCGAAGCTGCGAATGATCTGGCTGAGCGATGAGGGCGACAAACCAAGCTGCTCGGCCGCCTTGGAGAAGCTGCCCTGCTCGGCGACCGCGACAAATGCCCGGAGATCATTGTTACTATTGGCCCGCATTCACCTTACCCGACCGATCATGGCTTTATGTATCTCAGCCTAAACAAGCCATTCGGCTTATAGCGGATTAATATCCAGAGCTCACCTCCTTAGCTTTGCTGTGTCCAAGGGGCGTCCGCCGGCGCCCGACGCAACAACAGCCAAGGAGACGAACATGTCGAACGTCAATATCGTGAATGAAGTGGAGGGCAAGGTCGCCATCGTGACGGGCGCCGCCAGCGGCATCGGCCGCGCCATCGCGGAACTTCTCCATGCCCGCGGCGCCAAGGTGGTGGCCGAGGACATCAATCCGGAAGTCGAGGCGCTGGCGAAGCCCGGCATGGTGCCCTTCGTCGCCGATGTTTCGCGCGAAGACAGCGCGGTCAGGGCCGTGGCCCTGGCGCAGGAGAGCTTCGGCAAGCTCGACATATTGGTGAACAATGCCGCGCGCATCATGAACAAGCTCGTGGTCGATATGACCCGCGCCGATTGGGAGGCGATCATGTCGGTGAATGTGACCGGCGCATTCCTGCATTCACGCGAGGCCATGAAGGCGATGATTCCGAACAAGTCGGGTGCGATCGTCAACATCGCCTCCTATGCAGCTTATTTCGCCTTCCCGGAAATATCGGCCTATACGGCGTCCAAGGGCGCGCTGGTGCAGCTCACCCGCACCTTGGCGCTCGAGGCGATCGACCACGGCATTCGCGTCAATGCCATCGGCTCAGGCGATGTGGTCACCAATATCTGGGCCGGCAAGCTGGCGAATGGACCGGAATTCCTTGCCGATCACGGCCGCAAGGCGCCGATCGGGCGCGCCGCCGAAGCGCGGGAGATCGCCGAACTCGTGGCTTTCCTGGCCTCCGACCGGGCGAGCTTCATGGTCGGCGCGGTCGTCATGGCCGATGGCGGCATGAGCGTGAAGATCGGCTAATGGGCCGGCGCCGGTAGTGGCTCCCGCCACTACCGGCGGAAGCTGCATCAGATCCGTAATGTCATCACTTCTTGCCTGTGGCGCTTCTGTCCAGAGCCCGCGCCTCGACCCAGCCACTTGCCTTGCCGGCATCCCGACGCAGCTCGGCGCGGCGGGTTTTGTCCCGCCATTTGGTGCCCTCCGCCCGACCGGGCGGCATCCTCTCGAGATGTTGCTTCATCTCGTCATAATCGAGGAAATACGACTCCGCCCGCACCTGTTTCCTGACGAGCGCTTCCTCCCAGGATCTCTCCCGCCGCAGCCGCCGGCCTTCGATCGAGGTCACGATAAATCCGGCCGGGTCGTCGCAAGCCCGCACGCAGACAATTGGCTGATGCCGCGCCACAGCCGGCCAGAATTGCCGAAAGTCATTGGCCAGAAGTCCTTGGTAATTTCCATGTCCGCTTATGGCGGTGACATGCGCCTCCATGGCGAGGCTGGTTGCGACGAGTCCGTATCGGCCACCGGCCAGGACCAGGATATCACGACACACCGCGATGTCCTCGGCGCAGATCAGCGGCAGGAAACCCTCGTCATAGCGCGGATCGAAACTTGCCTCAAAGCTGTAGGCATGTCCAACTTCGCCATATGAAGTACCATCGAGCACCCACACACATTTGCTTACACCCATCATGCCGACCGTCCGCGAGAGCACGGCAAATCGGCCATTCCAATAGGCTGCCCCTTCGATTGTCTCGTAGGTACCGTGGTCAGGCAGTTTAATGCGCGATGGGCCTAGCGCCCCCGCATCCGTCAGCTCAAAGATCAGGAGCCATTTTGGCATCACGATATTGTCGAGGGCCAGCAGTCTGTCCTCTTGAATGGCAAGTGCGTCGATATCCTTCTCGCAAGGCAAGGTCAGCCAGGTCGCATTTCCGCGCGGCGGAGCTGCATCCTCGCAGGACAAAGTCACCCAAGATGCATCGGCCTTCCAAGTGTCGGTTGCGAGCAACGTCCTGCCGCCGGCCGCCACAAAGAGCCAGTTTCGCCAGACAACCAGATCAAAGGGGCGCGATTTGGCGGGCAAGGAAATCGACCATCGCTTGCCGCTTTCAAGCTCAAAGAAATGAACCGCCGGATCTGGACGGCAAACAAAGATCAAGCACCCTTGATGCCTGATCGTTCTGGTGACCGCAGGTATGGCAAGGTCGACATGAGGCCGATAGCCGCCATCTCTTTCGACAAAGCCAAAGGTTGAATTGCCCTGAGGTGCTAGAAATGCAACACGCTCCATGAAATCGCTCTCCTTTCCAGTCGAGCGATTCATAATTACCAAAACGGGCACTGCAATAGGAATTGCAATCTTAAATTGCAGTTACGACAAATTATTTTACCGCCGGAACGCCTTGAGCCGGTCGATGCGCCGCTTCCCCTCTGCCGTTTCGCGCATGTCGAGGAAATCAGTGAAGGTGAAGACGCAAAGCCCGTCCGCCTCACTCTTTTCGAGGCCGTCGACCATGGAAATGAACTCGTCGGTGGAGAGATCCGTGGCACGGCCGCGATTCGCATGCATGCCATTGAGATAAAGCGCGCTGCCCTGGATGGTCGAGACGGTGGTCGATCCGCTGCGCCGCTTGACGTCATTGGCGATCTCGGCCGGCCATGTCGGCGGCCGCCTGAGGATCTGGTGATAGGCCATGACCTCGAAGACATCGGCGACGTCTTTCAATCGCGCCGGGCTTTGGCCGAAAACTTCTTCCGCCACATTGTCGAAATCCGACAAGAAGAGAGGCAGCGTATTGATGGCGATCTTGACGTCGGATTTGATCGCCCGGAGTGCGTCGCGGATGCGCCCGACCGCCGCGACCGTGACACCGCATTTCCAGTCGCGCCAGGCGGCCTTGTGCTCCTTGGCGATGAGCGCCGCCGCCGCGATCGGATCATTGAGCGGCACATCGATGCCCGTCGCGGCGCGGAAGCGGGCCAGCGTACCCGCGCCATAGCAATAATCCGGCATCGAAGCGCGCTTCACATCGGGCAGCCAGATCTCCCAGAAGCCCGGCCAGCGGATGAAACCCAGATGCACACCGTCCGGCGCGAGAATCCGCGTCGCATTTTCGAGCAGCGCCAGCTTATGGTCGATATTGGGCTTCCGGTCGGGCGGCAGGCCGATATACCAGTCGGTCTTGCCTTCGCGTTTGCCGAACTGGTCGATCGGCAGGAGATCCTGATTGGCGGCGATGAAGTTCGGGTCGAAGCCGATATTGATGCTGGCGAAATAGGAAATGCCGCGTGCTTTCAGCGCATCGCGGAAAGCGCGGTCGTTCAGCGTCGCGAAACGCACCTTTTCTTCCGCCGTCACCTCGCTTTCGATCGCGGTGTCCTGCATCGGCAGGATCTTGCTCTGTGCCATGACATAAGTGACGCCCATGGCGCTGAGGATGTCGGCGGCCTGCTCCGGCTCAAGCCGATGCCGCAGATACCAGACATTGTCATAGATCTTCATTCCGACGCGCGGATCAAACATGGACTCGGGACCTTCAGAAAACGAGAAAATATGCCGGCCGGAATGAACCGGCCGGCCGTCGCGCGGGAGACCCGGCGGAGATGTACCCCCGCTCTCCACCAGGCGTCGCGCGACTTGGTCATTTGTTACGCATCGGATTTGCCCGAAAACCGCTTCGCACTTTTCGGTCCGATGCTTGGATCACCACTCGCCCTTGAACTCGTTCACATTGGCGGAGGTGATCTTCGGCATCGGGATGATGTTGCGCTTTTCGGCGAGCTTCTCGCCCTTGGCGAGCTTCACCGCGAAATCGAGCGCCTGCTTGGCATCGGTCGTCGGCGACTGGTCCATCGTGCCATACATCAAGCCGTCGCGGATCGCCTTCAGCCCGTTGATGGTGCCGCCGGTGCCGACGACCTTGATGTCGCCACGGCCGGCCGCCTTGAAGACTTCAGCGGCCGCCGCGCCCGTATTATCGTCCTGCGCGAAGACGCCCTTGAGCTGGTCGCCATGGGCGGTGAGGAAAGCCTGTGCCACATCCTTCGCCTTGACGGGATTCCAGTCGGCCGTCTGCGAGCCGATGATGGTGATCTTGGAATTGAGCTTGGCGAGACCATCCTTCAGGCCTTGCGTGCGCAGCAGCGTGGTGCTCTGGCCGGGCGAGCCTTCGATGACGGCGATGGCGCCTTCACCTTTCAGCGCGTCGTTCAAGAGCTCCGCCGCAATCACGCCCTGCACGTAGTCGTCGGGACCCGAATAACCGGCGAGCAGCTTCTGGCCTGCTTCCGACGGCTCGTTCGACACCGCGAGGATCGGGATGCCGGCATCGGCCGCTTTCTTGAGCGCCGGGACGACGGCATTGCCATCGAGCGAGGTGACCAGCAGCACATTCACCTTGCGGTTGACGAGCGTCGCGATATCACTGCTCTGCTTGGCGATGTCGCCATCGGCGCTGAGCGTCACCACTTCGACGCCGTCCATGCTCTTGCCCGCGGCTTCGAGCGCGTTGGTTACGGCGGCGATATAGGGCCAGCCGAGATTGGGCTGTGAATGACCGATCACAATCTTTTCCGCCGCGGCGGCATAGGACGTGGCCGCCATGAAGGAGGCAAAGGCCGCGAGCGCGACCCGCCTTGAGATTTTCAAACTGACTGACATGACTCTTTCCTCTCCTCACAAGTTTTCACTGGCCGGTTCGCCGGCCACGGCGGCTTCTTCTCTTTCTCAACGCGGCCGCGCGCGCTGCAGCAGGCCTTCCACCACGACCAGGGCGAACAGCAGCCCGCCGATGGTCATGCGTTGGTAGTAGGAAGGCACACCAAGAAGGTTCATGACGTTGATGAGGCAGCCGACGAAGAGAAGGCCGCACAAAGCGCCCATGATCGAGCCCTCGCCGCCGCGCAACGAGGCGCCGCCGATCAGAGCGGCGGCCGCGGCGGTGAGCGGCGTCATCTCACCGACGATCGGCGATCCGGTGCCGAGCCGCGCCGCAAGCAGCATGCCGGCAAAGGCTGCGAGCGCGCCGCTCAGCATGTAGCATTCGATCTTGAGACGATTGACCTTGAGCCCGGTCATCTGCGCGGCGCGCTCATCGGCGCCCACCGCATAAGCATGCCGGCCCCAGGGCCGGTGATAGAGCAGGACATGGGCGGCGAGCATGACGACGATCATGATCAGGAAGGCGTAAGGCAAGGGATCGCCGCCACCCAGCGCCAGGAAAGTGTCGTCGAGGCCGACGACGGGGCGTGTGTCGGTGTAGGCAAGTGTCGCGCCACGCACCATCACCATCATGGCGAGCGTGGCGATGAAAGGATTGATGCGGAGCCGGGTGACAAGTGTGCCGCTCAAGAAGCCGGAGATGCCGCCGGCAACGAGAGCGCCCAATGCGGCGGGCACGATGCCATAGGGCAGAAGCACCACAGCCGCGACGCCGCCCATCGCCATCACGGCGCCGACCGAGAGATCGAAGCCACCGGCGATCATCACAATGGTCATGCCGGCGACGATGAGCCCATCGGTCGAGATCGATTCGGCTAGCGTGCGCAGATTGCCCAGTGACCAGAAGCCGTCGACGAAGGTGGCGAGCAGCAGGAGCGGAATGAGCGGTGGCTTGACGAACAGCCGGAGCGTCATGGGAGAGAGCGTGATCTGCATGATCAGCTCCGCGCCCTTTGCCAGGAATAGAAGGCGACGGCGGCGGTGAGTACGACACCCTGGACCAGGAGCTGCACCGGATACTGGTAGTTAAGGATGGTCATCACATTGGTGATGACGGCGATGACCCAGATGGCGGCGGCCGTATCGGCGGGCCGGCCGACGCCGCCGGTGAGGCTGGTGCCGCCGAGGACGACGGCGGTGAGCGCCGGGAATTCATAGCCGCGGATGGCGGTCGGATCGAGATTGCCGACGAGCGAGGCGATGAGCACGCCGGCGAGCGCCGCCAGCATGCCCGATATCATGTAGGTGGCGATGCCGGTGCGCACCACCTTGACGCCGGCGCGCCGCGCCGCCTCGATATCGCCGCCCAACGCATAGACATGGCGGCCGAAGACGGTGTTGCTCATTATGATAGAGAGAGCGACGACGAGGCCGAGGAAGATGTAGACCGAATAGGGAATGCCGAGGAACCGCGCGCGCGAAAGCGAAACGAACATCTCGCTCATATTGTCGGCGCGCACATGCTGGCCCGAGACGAGCGCCAGCACCGCGCCGATGACCAGGAACTGCATGCCGATCGTGGCGACGATCGAATTGGCGCCGGCGCGATAGACGGCAAGTCCATTGACGAGGCCGATCACGCCGCCGAGCGCGACCGGCAGCAGGATGGCAAGAACCGTGCTCGTGCCGTCGGCCGGATTGAGCAGCAGCGCCAGGACCGCCGCCATCATCACCGTGGCGCCGGTCGACAGATCGAACTGCCCACCGATGAGCACGATGGTCATACCGAGCGCCACGATACCGGTGATGACGCCTTGCTGCAGCACCGCCGCGATATTGGCCGGCGACAGGAACGGCCCCGACAGCAGCGCCGCGCCGATCACCAGCACCGCGAGCACCGGCCAGATCGGCGTGACGAAGCGCCAGGGGGTGGAAGCAGCTGTCATTTCACGGCGCCGTCGGCGTCGAGCTTGCGGCCGCGGATGATCATGTCCACGACCTCGTCTTCATTCGTATCCCTGGCGGTGAGCGCGCCGACGACCTCGCCATTCTTGAGGACGACGATGCGGTCGGCGAGGCGCAGCACGTCGCGCACATCGTGGCTGATCAGCAGGATGCCGATGCCCTGGGCGCGCAGCCTTTTGATGAGCTCGGCCACCTGCGCGGTCTCATGGGGTCCAAGCGCCGCGGTCGGCTCGTCCATGATGAGGAGCTGCACCTGGAAATGGATGGCGCGCGCAATGGCGATCGCCTGGCGCTGGCCGCCCGACATCTGGCGCACCGGGCGCTCGATATCGGTGAAATTGGGATTGAGGTCGGCAAGTGCCTTCTTCGCTTCCTCAGCCATCTTTTTCTTGTCGAGAAAGCCGAAGCGGGTGCGCAGCTCGCGGCCCAGGAAGAAGTTGGCGGGCGCGTCGAGATTATCGGCGAGCGCCAGCGTCTGATAGATGGTCTCGATCGCATAGAGGCGGGCATCGGATGGCGACGTGAAAGCAACCGGCTTGCCGCCGACGCGGATTTCGCCCGAGGACGGCGGGAAGACGCCCGAAAGGATCTGCACCAGCACCGATTTGCCGGCGCCATTATGGCCAACCAGGGCCACGACCTCACCGGACCGGACCGAAAGATCGACGCCCTTCAGCGCGCGGACGCCGCCGAACTGCTTCGTGATGCCGACAAGATCGACCAAGGCGCCGTCAGTCATGATGTCCCTTTCTGGGCCAAAGACTAGGAAAAGCCTGTGCGTGAGTCAATAAATCAATTTCATTGTTTTACTTTAATAGGGTAAGCTTTTGATCATGCTCGATGGAAATGCGTCGCCCCGCTCCGGTCTTTCCGCCAATTCCGCCAGCCGGGTCCGCCATCACAACCGGCGGGTCCTGCTTCATGCACTGCGCCTGCAGGGCAGCCTGTCGCGCGCCGAGCTGGCGCGCGCCACCGGACTGACCCCGCAAGCCATCGCCAATATTGTCGAAGATCTGATCGGCGCCGGACTCGTGCGCGAGGCCGGCCGGCGCAAGGCCAAGCGTGGACAGCCGCCGATCGAGATCGAGATCGCCAAGGATGGCGGCTATGCGCTCGGCATCCGCATCGACACGACGCATTATCATGCCGTCGCCGCCGATCTCGCCGGTGACATCATCGAGACCCGCGAAGGCTCGGCGCCGGCCGATGGCGAATGGCTCGATTTCCTGAGCCGCATCTATGCGGATTTCGCCCAGCGTTTCGGCGCCGAGCGCTGTCTGGGCTTAGGGCTCGTGACCCCTGGCCCCTTCGACACGTCCTGGCCGGGCGTGCCGACGCCAGGCGCCGTCTCCGCCTTGCAAAGCCGCGCCATCGCCGAGCAGCTCGCCGAGAAGACCGGCAGCGACGTGCTGCTCGAGAATGACGCGACCGCCGCTGCGCTCGGCGAGAAGCTCTATGGCGAGGCCCGCAATCTCAACGACTTCTTTTATGTCTTCATCGGCGAAGGCGTCGGCGGCGGCATCGTCATCAGGGCCGAGCCTTATCGCGGCAATCGCGGCAATGCCGGAGAATTCGGCCATGCCATCATCGATCCCCATGGCCCGCAATGTTATTGCGGCAATCGCGGCTGCCTCGGCCAGTATCTCTCATTGAGCGCCATGCGGCGCGACCTCGCTGCAGCGGAGGCGCGAGGTGAAGACGCCGACGCCGCTTTGGAGGCCTGGATCGCGCGCGCCGGCGAAGCTCTCTCTCTGGGATTGACCACCGTCGAAAACCTCTTCGATCCCGAGACGATCATCATCGGCGGCGCCGCCCCGCTCGCTCTGCTCGAAAGGCTGGTCGCCAATTTGCGCGGCCTCAGGCCCTCGGTGCGCCAGGATTTCGGCGCCGACCGCTTGCGCCTCTCGACGCTCGGCGAGCGCAGCGCTGCGCTTGGCGCCTCGGCCCTGCCGATCCTGGCGGCGACGACCTCGGGGCCAGCCAATATCGGCAACTGAAGACAGAAGCATGTTCATCCTGTACAACAACAAGCATGACGCTTCCCAAATTCACCTATCATCCCGACCCTATCGCCACCGGCAGCCTGGTCGCTTCCGAGGAAATCTGTATCTGCTGCGGTCAAGCACGCGGCTTCATCTATAAGGGCCCTGCCTATGCGGTGGAGGAACTTGTCGATTGCATCTGTCCCTGATGCATCGCCGATGGCAGCGCGCATCGCAAATTCGACGCCGAGTTCACCGATTTGGCGGGCATTGGCGGCAATGGCGAGTGGGGCAAGGTTACCGATCAGATCCGCGATGAGGTGGCTCACCGCACGCCGGGCTTTTCGGGCTGGCAGCAGGAGATGTGGTGGACACATTGCGGAGACGCGGCCGAGTTCCTGGGTCCGATGGGTTTCGAACAGGCCTCAGCCTACGGGTCAGAGCTCCTGGAAGCCTTCAACTGCGGCTATGACGAGCCCTTCCGCACGGAATATCTGAAGTCGCTCGACCGCGATCACGGGCCGACCGGCTATGCCTTCCGCTGCCGGCATTGCGGCACGCTTGGCGGCTATTCCGACTGCCATTGAGATTTCCGCCAGGGCGGGCTGCGCGCCGAGGCTCTTCCCCTCCGCCTGTCCCCTGTGCTTCAAAGGGCACTCCGAGGCCTCATGAGGAAGACCGATCGTGCCTGAAAGAAACGCGACCTGGCGCATTGGCGTTCTGTTTTCGCGCAGCGGTGTCGCTTCCGTCACCGGAACCGAGCATTTCCTCGGCACCACGCTCGCCGTCGAGGAGATCAACGCCAAAGGCGGCGTGCTCGGCCGCCTCATCGAGCCTGTCGCTTATGATCCGGGCGGCGAGCCCGAGCTCTACCGCGCTTTCGCCCGCAAGCTTCTGGTCGAGGACGAGATCAACGTCATTTTCGGCTGCTCCATGTCGGGCAGCCGCAAGGCGGTGCTGCCGATCGTCGAGCGCCATAACGGCCTGCTCTGGTATCCCTCGATCTATGAGGGCTTCGAATTCTCCGAGAATGTCCTCTATACCGGCGCCACGCTGAACCAGAACACCTTCGCGCTCGCCGACTTCATCCTGCAGCGCTACGGCAAGCGCATCTTCATGGCGGGGTCGGACTATATCTATCCACGCGAATCCAACCGCGTGATGCGCGACCTGCTCGAATGCAAAGGCGGCCAGATCGTCGGCGAGCATTACGTGCCGCTCAAAGCCGACGAGAAGACATTGCGCCAGCTGATGCGCAAGATCGACGAGGCTGAGGCTGATGCGGTCTTCTCGACCATCATCGGACGCGGTGCGCGCCAGCTCTATGGCATGTATGCCGACGCCAAGATCGACCGCAGCAAGAGGCCGATCGCCAGCCTCACTCTGGCGGAAGGCGAGATCCAGGTGATCGGGCCTGAGCGCTGCACCGGTCATGTCCTCTCCGCCCCTTATCTCGCCGCCGTCGAGAATGAGGAAAACCAGCGCTTCGTACGCGCGCTGCAGCAGCGTTTCGGCGCCGGCGCCATGGCCACCATGTGGTCGCAGACCGCCTATTCACAGATCCATCTCTTCGCCCGCGCGCTGGAGCTCGCCGAGTCGCTCGATACCCACAGGCTCGGCCAGGCGGCGCTGGCCGTCGAATATATCTCCCCCGAAGGCCGTCTCGCTTTCGACGACAACCGCCATGTCTGGTCGACCCCGCGCATTGGCATCGCGCAGGAAGACGGACAGTTCGAGATCGCCTGGCAGTCGCAGGTGCCGATCAGGCCCGATCCCTATCTCGCCTCCATCCGCTTCGAAGAACCGTGGCTCGAGAATTGAGGCCGCTTTGGCAAATCTGAAGCTCATCCTCGACGATCTGCGCCAGGCGAAAATTCTGGTCATCCATCCACGCGACGATGACGGCGCCGCCCTCGTCGATCACCTGAAGCGGCTCGGCTGCGACGTGAAGGCCGTATGGCCGGCGCCCACCGCGATTCCCGCCGATACCGACGCTGTCTTCGTGCAGGTCGGCGAGACCAGCATCGAAGACCTGGCGACACTGCTCGAAACCGCGAACACCGCCGTCATCGCGATCGTGACCTATGAAAGCCCGACCTCGCTCAAGGCGGTGATCGATCTCAACGCCCATGGCGTGCTGACCAAGCCGTTGCGCCAGCTGGGCGTGCTGACGCAATTCGCGCTCGCCCGTTATCGCTTCAGCTACGAGGCGCGCCTCGCCAACAAGGTGAAGAAGCTCGAAGAGACGATGAAGGGTCGCCGCACCATCGAGAAGGCGGTGAAGATCCTGACCGCGATGAACGGCCTCGAAGAAGAGGCCGCCTATAAGCAGATCCGAGATCAGGCGACGGCGAAGCGCGTCGCGGTCGTGTCGGTGGCGGAAAGCATCATCGCCGCCAATGAAGCGATGCGCGCCTTCGGGTTGAAGATCACCAAGTCCGAAGAAAGCTGAGATTCACACAGCGCGCGATCAGGAAAAGTGGGCACCGGTTTTCCGTCCGATCGCGCGCTAAATATAAGATTCCGATCACGTTTATCACTTCAGGTCGAACCGACCTGAAGTGATCGTGATCTAAGCGCTTGACTGCGCATGGCAGCTATGTAACTTCATCGACCAACGAGCAGGTTTGCTCTCGCGGCAGGAATGCCGCTCAAAATCTGGCTGGGTAGCCCTTGGTTCGCGGATGATTTCCGCGCCAGGGGTTTTTGCGTTTTGGAGGGTAGCTTGACGGCACAGGCGAAAGCACGACCGGCAATCAAGGTTGCTTGCATTCAGTTCGAGCCGGTCTTCGGCGATGTCGATGCCAATCTCGGCATGATGGAGAAACACATCCGCACGGCGCAGGCGCAAGGTGCGAGCGTGATGATCCTGCCCGAGCTCGCCGATACCGGCTATGTCTTCCACGATGTCGATGAGGTTGGCGCCCATGCGGGGCCCATCCCTGCCGGCCGCAGCGCCAAGCGCCTCGTCGCGCTGGCCCAGGAGCTGAAAGTCTACATCGCCAGCGGCCTCGCCGAGCGCGACGGCAAGAGCTTCTTCAACTCCGCCATCCTCTGCGGTCCTGACGGCTATATCGGCAAATACCGCAAGATCCATTTGTGGAATCGCGAGAAGCTCTATTTCGAGCCGGGTGATATGGGGCTGCCTGTCTTCGACACCGCCATCGGCAAGCTCGGCGTCGCCATTTGTTATGACGGCTGGTTTCCCGAGACCTTCCGGCAGATGTCGCTCAAAGGCGTCGAGCTCGTCTTGATCCCAACCAACTGGGTGCCGATGCCGGGCCAGACCCGTGACATGGAGCCGATGGCCAATATCCTGCACAAGGCGGCGGCGCATTCCAACGCCATCTATATCGCCTGCGCCGACCGCGTCGGCACCGAACGCGGCCAGCCCTTCATCGGCTCGAGCCTCATCATCGGCCCGACCGGCCGGCCCATCGCCGGCCCTGCGAGCTATGACGGCGAGGAGATCCTGATCGCCGAAGTCGCACTCGATTCCGTCGCCGACAGCCGCAAGCTCAATGAGCGCAATGACGTGCTCGGCGACAGACGACCAGACGTCTACGGCTGAAAGCCGGACGCACTCCAAGAAACTGCTGTCAACAACCTAGGGAGACGACCATGGTAAGCAGGCTACTTCTCTTGACCCTCAGCACCGCTCTGGCGACCGGCGCCTTGGCGGACGAAGCCCCCATCAAGATCGGCATTCCGGTCGGACTGTCGGGCGCCAACAGCGTCGTGGCGCCGTCGGTGGTGCAATCGGCGGAGCTCGCGGTGGAAGAGATCAATGCGGCGGGCGGTGTGCTCGGCCGCAAGCTCGAGCTCGAAATCGCCGATGACGCCTCGGGCGCCGCCGGCGCGCAGAAGGCCTTCGACGCGCTGGTCTTCCAGAAGGAAGTCAACGCCATCATCACCATGGAGACGAGCGCGGCGCGCAATGCCGGCCTGCCCATCATCTCCAAGGGCGACATCCCCTTCATCTACACGTCCTTCTATGAAGGCCGCTCCTGCAATCCCAATCTCTTCGTCAATGCCTGGGTGCCGGAGCAGCAGGTGCCGCCGGTCGTCGACCACTTCATGAAGTCCGAGAAGGCCAAGAAGTTCTTCCTGGTCGGCAGCGACTACGCCTTCGGCCGCGGCATGCTGCAATTCTCCCGCGCTTACATCGAGAAGGCGGGCGGTGAAGTCGTCGGCGAGGAATATCTGCCGATGGAAGGCACCGACTGGACCGCGATCATCTCCAAGCTGAAAAGCTCAGGCGCCGAGGCTCTCATCACCTCGACCGCCGGCGGCTCGCCCAATGTCACGCTCACTAAGCAATTGCGTGGCGCCGGCGTGACCCTGCCCTATGGCAATCTCGCCGTCGATGAGGGCACGGCCAAGAGCATGGGCGCCGATGCGGCCGGCATCTTCATCTCCGCCTCCTATGTGACTTCGATCGACAGCCAGGCCAACAAGGACTTCCTGGCGGCGATGGGCAAAAAATTCGCCGGTGAGCTCAGGACGCCGAACGATCTCTCGGTGCCGCAATATGAAGGTGTCTATCTCTATAAGGCGGCGGTGGAGAAAGCGGGCTCGACCGACACCAAAGCGGTGCTCGCCGCCCTTGCCGAAGTCTCCTTCACCGGCCCGCGCGGCCCGGTGACGATGAACAAGCAGCATCACGCGCCCTTGACCATGTATCTGGGCCAGGTGCAGGAGGATGGTTCGGTCAAAATTGCCGGCACCTTCGAGAATGTCGATCCGGGTGAACAGTGCCCTGGTCTCTGATTTAGGGGAACAGCAGAGGGCGGCGGACATGAACCGCCGCCCTCTGCGCAAAAATTTTTGATCGCTCCCTTATCGCCAAAGTCGAGCAACTTTGGCGGGAAGCGCTCTGGGGACAGTCGATGATCGTTCTGCTCGATATTGTGACGACCGCGGCCATTCTGTTCGTCGTGGCCTCAGGCCTGCTGGCGATCTTCGGCGTGCTCAAGATCATCAATTTCGCCCATGGCGCCTGGCTGACGCTGGGCGGCTATTGCGCGGTGGTGACGACGGCGTTGGGTCTCAATCCGTGGACAGCACTGCCGCTCGCTTTCGTCGCCGGCGCGCTGCTGGGCGCCATTACCGAGATGGTCATCGTGCGCCCGCTTTATCGTCGCCCCCTCGATGCCATCCTCGCCACCTGGGGTCTCGGCATCGTCATCGGCCAGTTGATCACTTTGTGGTTTGGTCGTGACGTCCAGTTCACGCCCAACCTCCTTTCCGGCACTGTCGATCTATTCGGCGCCAGCTATTCGATCTATCGCCTGTTCACCATCGCCGCCGCCTTGATCATCGGTTGCGCCTTCGCCTTCCTGCTCGAGGGCACCAGGCTCGGCCTGTCGACCCGTGCGGTGATCATGAACGAGACGCTCGCCCGGGCGCTCGGTATCGATGTGGCGCGCGTCCGGCTCATCACTTTCATGATCGGCACCGGCTTGACGGGGCTTGCCGGCGTCCTGCTCACGCCCCTTACGAGCGTCGATCCCAATATGGGCGTCGGCTGGCTCATCGGCGCCTTCATGCTGGTGATGGTGGCGGGCTCCTCCTTTGCAGCACTCGCTTTCGCCTGCCTCATCTTCGGTGGCGCCCAGGTGATGGTCAGTACTTTCGTCAGCCCGATCCTCGGCGGCATCACGGTGGCGGTCCTGTGCGCGCTGGTTCTGCGCGTCAGCCCGAAAGGATTTTCGCGTGGCTGAACGGCGCCCCTCCTCCTTCAATTTCCGCGCCTTAATACTGGCCGGCCTCGCCGTCCTGGCGTTGCTGCTCGTGCTGTTCGGACCGATGTTCCTCGACCGCTTCACGCTCAACGTTCTCACCCGCTCGATGATCTACGCCATGCTGGCGATCACCGTCGATCTGCTCTGGGGTTTCACCGGCGTCTTGACTTTCGGCCAGGCCGCCTTCTTCGGCATCGGCGCCTATGCCGCGGCGATGATCCTGACCCATATGGGCGCCAGCCCGGGGCTGATCGCACTCGCTTTCGCGCTCGCCATCATCGTGCCCATGCTGGTCGGCCTCGTCGTCGGTTGGCTGTCTTTCAGCTACAAGGCGACGCCGCTTTACGCGACCGTCATCTCGCTTGTCCTGCCGATCGTCACCACCCAGGTGGTCTTCTCGGGCGGCCAATGGACCGGTTCGAGCAGCGGCCTCGTCGGCTACGGCACCTTGCCTTTCGGTCTCGTCGGATTCTTCCGTCTCGCCGGCGTCTGCCTCCTCGTGCTGACGGTCGCCGCCTGGTTCTTCGTGCGCTCGGATGCCGGCAAGCTGCTCGTCGCCATTCGCGACAATGAGGTGCGCTGCGCCTATCTCGGCCTCAACCCGCAGCGCCTCAAGATCGCGCTCACCACCGTGCTCGCCGGCGTCGCCGGCCTGGCCGGCTTCCTCTTCGCCAATTCATCCGGCGTGGTGGCGCCCGAGATCACCGGCTTCGTCTTCGGCACCGAGCTCGTCATCTGGACGGCGCTCGGCGGACGCGGCACCATCATCGGGCCTGTGATGGGCACCATCGGCATCGATTATCTGAGCGCCAATCTCTCCGGCGAATTGCCCTTCCTGTGGAATCTGGTGATCGGAACGCTGTTCGTCGCCATGATCATCCTGCTGCCGAACGGCCTCGCCGCTCTGGTGGCGAAGTTCCTGCCCGCCAGGCGCGGCGCCGGCGCCATGCGGCTCACCAACCTCGCCGCGGCGGGCGCGCAAGTCACGGCGCCGGAGGAAGCGGCGCTGCTCTCCGTGAAAGATCTCGGCAAGACCTAT
The DNA here is from genome assembly GCF_016595235.1 of Taklimakanibacter albus. Lineage (GTDB taxonomy): Bacteria > Pseudomonadota > Alphaproteobacteria > Rhizobiales > Aestuariivirgaceae > Taklimakanibacter > Taklimakanibacter albus. The sequence continues at coordinate 1,637,107 of NZ_JAENHL010000007.1, forward strand.
GGCAGCCTCAAAGTGCTGGAAGGTCTCGATTTCGATATCCGGCCGGGCGAGCTCGTAAGCCTCGTCGGCCCCAATGGCGCCGGCAAGACGAGCCTGATGCGCTGCCTGAGCGACGGCACCGAAATCTCGAGCGGCGTGGTGCGTGTCGCCGGCCAGGAGATCAACGGGCGAACGCCGAACGAGATCGTCGCCTTGGGTGTCGGCCGCAAATTCCAGGTGGCGAGCGTCTTCGAAAGCCTCGCCGTCGCCGACTGCCTGCGGCTGGCGCTGGCGGCGCGCCACCGGCCAAGCCCCGTGACGCGCGAGAGCGATCTCGCTCTGCCCACCGCGGCCCTCGACATCTTGCGGCTGACCGGGCTCGACCACATGCTCGAGCGCCCGGTCGCCGACCTCTCGCACGGGCTCAAGCAGAGCCTGGAGCTGGCGATGGTGGTGGCGCTCGAGCCGCGCCTCATTCTCCTCGACGAGCCGACCGCCGGCCTGACCAAGACCGAGCGCACCACCATTGGCGGCATCCTGCAGAAGCTCACCCGTGAGCTCGGCATCGCCGCCATCGTGGTCGAGCATGATCTCGATTTCGTCCGCACCATATCGAGCCGGGTCGTCGTGCTGCATCAGGGCCGCCTGGTGCTCGACGGCACCGTAGACGCGGTCGCCAATTCCGAACTGGTCAAGACGATCTATTCGGGAGGCGCCCATGGCTGATGCCGCGGCCAAGCTGTCGCTCGAAGGGGTAGCCAGCGGTTATGGCGCCATCAATATCATCACCGAGCTTTCACTCGCCGTGAAAGCGGGCGAGATCTTCGCTCTCATGGGCAAGAACGGCATGGGCAAGACGACCCTGCTCAAGACGATCCTCGGCCTCATAGGCTTGCGCGCCGGCGCGATCGCCGTCGACGGCCGCTCCATTGCCGGCGCCTCGCCGGCCTCGCTCATCGCCTCGGGCATCGCTTATGGACCACAGGAGCAGGCGCTGTTCCAGGATCTCTCCATAAAGGACAATCTGCGCCTCGCTTTGCGATCCGACCGCGAGCTCGATAACGGGCTCGATCACGTCTACGGGCATTTCCCCTTCATGAAGGAGAGGCTCGCGCAGAAGGCCGGCACGCTCTCGGGCGGCGAGCAGAAGATGCTGATCCTCGCCCGCGCTTTGATGCTCAAGCCGAAGCTCCTGCTGCTCGACGAGATTTCCGAGGGACTGCAGCCATCGGTCGTCACCCGCATCGCCAACGCGCTGAAGGACGAGCGGCAGAAGAACGGCACGACCATATTGCTGGTCGAGCAGAATCTCGATTTCGCCCTCGGCATCGCCGACCGCTGGGCGGTGCTGAAGCTCGGCCGCATCGATGATGAAGGTGATGTCGCGCCCGAGGCGCGCCAGAAGATTCTGGAGCACCTCAAGATCTGAAGTCAGAAAGGTTCTTCGGTCTTGTCAGTTCACTGCTGAGACAAGGTCGGTTCAGCGCAAGAAGCCCCTTGAAATTCCACTGACAGGAAACTAACGTTCCTCTTGCGCTGGACGACCTGCGCCTTCGATTGCCCCCGAGGACGACCTCTTTTCGCATTGCCGAAACAAGGAGGACGTCGCGTGGCATCCGGTTCGTACCCTTGAAAGCAAGTGCATCGCCTGACCGGGCGATGCCTCACTTGCAGGCGACAGGGCTCCCTTGGCACGAGCCTACTCTCTTATCCTTCCCACCAAACTGCCCCTGAGCAATGGCCATGGCTGGCCCTGCCTCATCCACCACGCCAGCCACCAGGGGCCCCTTTTTCGCTTGAGGTCCAGCAGGGTTGACAGCTGCCACTGGCGGCGGCACACAGACCCTCATGCGCGAGATCGACACCCACATCGTAGCCCGGCTGGCCGGCATCCCAACAGGCGGGATGCAGGCTGATCGAGCACGCTGACAAGCGTATTGCGCGCCGCAGCCCCGCCACAGACGGACGGGGTATTTGTTGGACAGCATGTCCCGTCCATCGGCCTCTCGATGGAGTGAATAATGGCCCAGAATATCTACGATCAACCCGACTTCTTCGCCGGCTACAGCCAGCTCGGCCGCCAGCTGCACGGACTTGCCGGTGCCGCCGAATGGCCAGCCGTCAGGGCCCTGCTCCCTGATCTCACCGACAAGCGCGTCGTCGATCTCGGCTGCGGCTTCGGCTGGTTCGCGCGCTTCGCCCGCGCGCAGGGCGCCCGGAACGTCCTGGGCCTCGATCTCTCCGAGAAGATGATCGCGCGCGCCAAGGCCGACACCCAGGACCCCGCGATCGACTACCGCATTGCCGATCTGGAACGTTTCACGCTCCCTGAGTCAGCCTTCGATTTGGCCTATAGCTCGCTCGCCTTTCACTATATCGAGGACTTCGGCCGGCTGGCGGAAACCGTGCATCGCGCGCTCGTCACCGGCGCGTCTTTCATCTTCACCATCGAGCATCCGATCTATATGGCGCCGACGCATCCGGGCTGGGTGGTGAACGCCGAGGGACGCCGGACCTGGCCCATCGAGCGCTACGCTGTCGAAGGCCCGCGCGTGACCGACTGGCTGGCCAAAGGTGTCGTCAAACAGCACCGCACCATGGGCACGACGCTCAACACCCTGATCGAGACCGGTTTCACCATCCGTCATGTCGAAGAATGGGCGCCGACATCGGAGCAGCTCGCGGCGATCCCGGATCTCGCAGACGAGATGGACCGGCCAATGCTGCTGATCGTCTCGGCGCAGCGCTGACCCAGCCTAGAATGTTAGCCACCTTGTGGCAAAACTGCTCTCCCCGGAACCATTCCAGATGTGCTCCGTTGACAGCTGTCGGGGGAACGCCCATCATGTTTGTCGTGAGATGAGCCATGATCATCCAGCCGGTCGACTACGCCCTCGTCGTGTGGTTCACCCTGGCCACACTCTCAACCGCCTATGTTGCCTGGGATCAGTTCCGTAACAATCCCGAACCGCGGGTGATGAAATGGGGCTTCATCCTTGTTACGCTTTATATGGGCCCCTTCGGCCTGCTGCTTTATGTCCTCGCCGACAAGGAGCCGCGCCCCGGCGAGCATGAAGCATTCGCCCGGCCGTTGTGGAAGCAGGGCGTCGACTCGACGATCCATTGCGTGGCCGGCGGTGCCACGGGCATCATCCTGGCCGCGGCCGTCACCGCGGCTCTCGGCCTGCCCATGTGGATCGACCTGATCGTCGAATATATCACCGGCTTCGCCATCGGCCTGTTCATCTTCCAGGCGCTGCTCATGAAGTCGATGGCGGGCGGCACCTACTGGGAGAATGTCCGCCGGAGCTTCCTGCCCCTATTCATCAGCATGAATTTTGTAATGGCCGGCATGGCGCTGGTGATTAGCTTCCTCATGATGGGACGCGACATGCGCGCCATCGAGCCGACGGGGATCCTGTTCTGGAGCGTGATCTCGCTCGGCGTCATTGTCGGTTTCGCCGCCGCCTATCCGGCAAATGTGTGGATGGTGGCGCGCGGTCTGAAACATGGTCCGATGGCTGAGCGCGCCGACGAGAAGATGAAGCCGCAAAGACCTGCCCGGCACAAGGAGACACACGACACGATGGCCTCCGATGCGACCACGCCGCAGCTTGCCGCGCTGAGTGGTGTGTCGCTGTTCCTCCTGGCGCTCGCCATGGCAGTTCCGGCCAACTGGGCGGATCTGACCCTGAACACAGGCGACGTCGGTGGGATGATCATGCCGCCCGGCTTGTTCGTGAACCGCGATACGCCCACCGCGGCCATGCGCGACATGGCCGCGATCCATCCCGGCCTGATCGAGGCGAGCTACGGGCTGGACAGCCGCGGCGACAAGGTGCTGGAGCCCCGCATCGAGAATGGCGTGAAGATCTACGACCTGGAGACCTCGGTCATCCGCTGGTCGATATTGCCCAATGTCACCGTCGATGCGTATGCGGTCAACGGCAAGGTCCCCGGTCCACGCCTGCATTTCCGGCAGGGCGACCGCGTGCGCATCAACGTGACCAACCATCTGCATGAAAGCACCACCTTCCACTGGCATGGCCTGATCCTGCCCAACGAAGTGGACGGTCCGGCCGAAGTCACGCTGGAGCCGATCGAACCGGGCGGGAGCTACTCCTACGAATTTACCGCCGAGCAATCGGGGACCTATTTCTATCATTCGCATGATCATATCGACCGTCATCAGGCGCTGGGTCTTTATGGCGCCATGATCATCGACCCGACCAATCCGGCGGACGAGATCGAGACCGACCACGAATATGTCATCCAGCTGCAGGAATGGCTGAAGCGCGAGGGCCTGACCTATCCGGCCATGCCGATGGACGGCGGTCAGCCGAATTATTTCACCATCAATGGCCGCGCCTCTCCGGCAACCGACACGATCAGGATGAAGGTCGGCGAGACGCTGAAGCTCCGTTTCATCGGCACCAATAACGGTTTCATCCATCCCATGCATATTCATGGCGGGCCGTTCGAGGTGGTGGCGCGTGATGGTGAGATGCTCAAACCTTCCGCCCGCTTTCTCGCCGATACGGTGAATGTCGGCCCCGGCCAGCGCTATGATGTGATCTGGAAAGCGCAGCAACCCGGCAAGTGGCTGATCCACTGCCACATCGGTCATCACACCACCAACAACAATGTCGAGGAGAAGGGTGGCGGCGGTCTGATGGTCGTGATCGAGGTCAGCCCGCAGGCCGCCGCTGCGGAACACTAGATCACGAGGAGTTTGGATCGAGTCGATCCAAGCGCACAAACGTAATCGATTCTAATATTTGGCACGGAATTCTAGCGAAAAACCGGTATCCACTTTTTCGCATCCCGCGCTAGACAGCGTGATGCGGAAAAAGTGCGAAGTGGTTTTCCGAAAAGATCATGCGTTTTAAAGCCCCGCGATCAGCTTCTTGAGCAGCTGGTTGAGTTGCTCCTGCTCCTTGTGGGTCAGCGCCGCAAGGAGGCGCTCCTCATTGGCGACATGACGGCCAATGGTCTCATCGATCACCCGCTTGCCGGCTTCAGTGAGCGCGATGAGCTTGCCGCGCCGGTCATTCGGATCGGGGCGGCGCTCGACAAAGCCTGCGCGCTCGAGGCGGTCGAGGCGGTTGGTCATGCCGCCCGAGGAGATCATCGCCGCCTCGTAAAGTTTCGTCGGCGACAGCATATAAGGCTCGCCCGAGCGTCGGAGCGTCGCCAGCACGTCGAACTCGCCCGGCTGCAGACCCGCTTCGGCGAAGAGCGGGTTCATGTGGTCGCGCATCACCAGCTCGACGACATCCGACAGGCGGCCGAACACCGCCATCGGCAATGAGGGAAGATCGGGGCGTTCGCGGGCCCATTGCTCGACGGCGATATCGGCGCGGTCCATGGTTCAATTATCTCGATATAAAGTATCTTGACATCAAGATACTTATTATGTATTAACTCGCCATCGAGACAATATCCCATCTCGTGAGTTCGTTAAAGTCAACGGAGGACGTTATGAGCAGGATGATTTTCGTGAATCTGCCGGTGCGCGACCTGGCCAAGTCGCTGGGTTTCTATGTCGCGCTCGACGGCAAGCCGAATCCGCAATTTTCCGATGATCAGTCGAAGTCGGTGATGCTGTCGGACGCGATCGGCGTGATGCTGATGACCCATGACCGCTATGGCACCTTCACCAAGCGCCCGATCGGCGATGCGCGACGCGAAAGCCAGACGCTGCTGGCGCTGAGCGTCACCAGCCGCGATGCGGTGAACGACACGCTCACCCGCGCCACCGCCGCCGGCGGCAAGGCCGACCCCAACCCGGCGCAGGATCATGGCTTCATGTTCATGCGCAGCGTCGAGGATCCCGACGGCTATGTCTGGGAGATCATGTGGATGGACCCTGCCGCCGTTAACGGCTAAGCGGCCTGTCCGGCCTTGTGCAAGAGGGCATCCCGACGGGGTGCCCTTTTTGCTTGTGAATCAACGCACCGAGCGCAGGAAGCTTCCGAGACGCGCGCTCTTCGGCTGCTTCAGGACGTCCGCCGGCAGGCCGTCTTCCTCGATGCAGCCATCGTGGAAGAACACGACGCGGTCGGACACTTCGCGCGCAAAGCTCATTTCATGGGTCACCACGATCATGGTGCGGCCTTCCTTGGCAAGGCCGCGAATGACGGTGAGCACCTCGCCGACGAGTTCAGGGTCGAGCGCCGAGGTCGGCTCGTCGAAGAACAGCACTTCCGGCTCGATCGCCAGCGCCCGGGCGATGGCGACGCGCTGCTGCTGTCCGCCGGAAAGAGCCGCCGGATAAGCATCCCTCTTCTCGGCCATGCCGACTCGGTTCAGGAGCTCCATGGCGCGCGCCATGGCTTCGGCGCGCGGCACTCCGTGCACCTGGATCGGCACCTTGGTGAGATTTTCGAGCACCGTCCAATGGGACCATAGATTGAACTGCTGGAACACCATGCCGGTGCGCCGGCGCAATCTTTCGATCTGCTGGCGCGGCGGCCGGCGCGGATCGGAAATGCGGATGACCTCGCCTTTGAAGTGGATCTCGCCCTGGTCCGGCTGTTCGAGGAAATTGAGGCAGCGCAGAAAAGTGCTTTTGCCCGAGCCGCTCGCCCCGATGATGGCGATGACCTGATGCTCATGCGCCTTGAAGGAAACGCCTTTCAGCACCTTGAAGGCGCCGAAGCTCTTATGGAGGTCGCGCGTCTCGATCGCCGGCTGGATGCTGGCGACCCGATGCGCATTTGCCGCCGCTGGTGCTGGATCGGTCACGATTTTGTCCTCCGAGGCGGGTCCCGGCCTGCCACATGGCAGCCTGTGACCGTGGCCCAGATGCTATATGGAGCGGGTTGTGGAAAATCTTTCCTTTCCGCTTCCGGATGAGAAATATTCTACCCCGCGCGGTCTTGATTGCAGCCGAAAACCCGCAAGCCGGCTTCCTATCATCACCGCCGTCAGCCATCGCCGCGCGATGGCCAACAAGAACAAAATATTTGGAGGGTAGTCCTATGAAGCTACGAAACTATGGAATGGGTCTCCTGATGCTGGGTACGCTCGTGGCGGGCTTGTCGGGCGCTTCGGCGGAGGAGATGCGCAAAGTGAGGCTCGGTTCCGACGGCGTCTATCCGCCGTGGAACTACAAAGACGCCGGCGGCGCGCAGACGGGTTACGAAGTCGAGCTCGCCAATGATCTCTGCCAGCGTGTGAAGGTCACCTGCGAATGGACCTTCCAGGCCTTTGACGGATTGATCCCCGCCTTGAACGAAGACCGCTTCGATGTGCTGATGGCGTCGCTGGGCATCACCGCGAGCCGCGAGAAGGCGATCGACTTCTCGATCCAGTATTATGCCGGCCCGCATCTTTTCGTCGCCTCGACCGACGCCGACTTCGCCAAGACGCAAGCGAAGGGCAATGGCGTCAAACTGCGCATGGAGAAGCTCGAAGGCGACAACCAGGCGACTTATGACGGGCTCAAGGCGGCGCTCAAGGGCAAGACGGTCGGCGTCGAGCGTGGCGTGAAATATGTCGACTTCCTCAAGCAGTGGTTCCCGGATGTAACAGTGCGCCAGTACGACAAGAGCGAGGCGATCTATCTCGACCTGCAGGCGGACCGCATCGACGCCGCCTTCGAGGGCTACAGCTCCGTCCACGCTTTTTTGCAGAGACAGAAGGCGGCCGGCGGCACCGGTGAGCAGTTCCAGCCCTTCGGCCCCGAATTCTGGGCGGAAGCGCTCGGCCGCGGCGTCGCCATGGGCTTCGCCAAGGGCAAGAACGAGGATCTGCGCAAGGCTTTCAACACGGCGATCTATGAAGCGACCGAGGACGGCACGATCTCGAAGCTCAGCCTCAAATGGATGGAGTATGACGGCGCGGTGCATCAGGCGACCAAGCCGGAATGAGCATGTTCGACATTCTCTCCTTCGGCCCCGGCGGATGGGGAGATGAGATGCTGCGAGGAGCGTTGATGACGCTCCTCGTTGCCGCTCTGGGTTTCTTGGGCGGCAACATCATCGGCGCCGTGGTGGCGATCGCCCGTGTCCTGGGCCCCGCTCCGGTGAAATGGCTCGGCGCCACCTATACGACCGTGGTGCGCGGCGTGCCCGAGCTTCTCATCATCTATCTCCTGTTCTTTGGCGGCGGCGAGTTCTTCCGCTTCATCGCCAAGATCTTTTTCTTAGGCGGCGACGGTTTCGCCGATGCGTTCATCGCCGGCGTGCTGGCGCTCTCCGTCGTCTCTGGCGCCTATAGCGCCGAAGTCTTCCGCGGTGCGGCGGGCGCCGTGCCGCGCGGCATGTTCGACGCGGCACGCACTTTCGGCATGCGGCCCTTCCAGATGCTGCGCCTGATCGCCATTCCGCAAGTGCTGCGCTACGGCCTGCCCGCGATGGCCAATGTCTGGCAGCTCACCCTCAAGGACACGGCGCTCATCTCGGTCACCGGCCTCGTCGAATTGATGCGCACCACCGACATCGCCGCCGGTTCGACGCAAAGACAGTTCTTCTTCTACACGATCTCGATCATGATCTTCCTCGGCTTCACCGCCCTTTCAGACTTCCTGTTCCGCCGCGCCGAAAATTTCTGCGGCTGCCACGGCCATGCGGGAGGCAAAGGATGAGCTGGTGGGATCCCTTCATCGAGGCCTTCCCCTCGCTCATCAAGGCGGTACCGCTCACCGTCATGCTGGCCGTGACGGCCGTCACCATCGGCATCGTCATCGCCGTCTTCATCACTCTCGCCCGCATGTCGGGCTCGGCGTTTCTGCGCTGGCCGGCTTATACTTATGTCTATGTGATCCGCGGCACGCCGCTCTTCCTGCAGCTGTTCTTCATCTATTACGGCCTGGCGCAGCTCGACATCATCCGCCACTCGATGTTGTGGCCGCTGTTCCGCGATGAATATTGGTGCGCGCTCCTGGCGCTATCGCTCAACACGTCGGCCTATGGCAGCGAGATCATCCGCGGTGGCATCCAGGGCGTCGCCAAGGGCCAGATCGAGGCGGCGCTCGCTTTCGCGCTGTCGCCGGTGCAGCGTTTCACCCGCATCATCTTCCCGCAAGCCTTGCGCCAGATGCTGCCCGCTTACGGCAATGAAGTTGTGCTGATGATCAAGGCAACCTCGATCGCCAGCACCGTCACCATCATGGAAGTCACTGGCACGGCCCGCGCCATAGCGTCCGAGACCTATGCCCCGGTGCAGGTCTTCATCGCCGCCGGCCTCATCTATCTGGCCCTGACCGGCAGCCTGACCTATGGCGTGCATTGCCTGGAGAAGGCCCTGCACAAACGCGGCGGCTTGGCGGTGGCGCGGTAAGGAAGCCGTGGCCTCCTCACTCAAGACCATAACCGGTTTACACTTGCTTCCGTAATCCGGTTACGCCATTCCTATCCCGCTATGACAGACCCCACCGCCGCCCGCCGTGTCCAAAAATACCGCGTCCGCCAGGCGGCGGAGCGCGGCATCAGGCGCGTGGAAGTTCAGGTTCCTGAAAACGCGGCCCAGGACATCAAGGATCTGGCCAGTAAGCTCCAGCTTTCCGTCAAGAATGCACTCGTGGCCGATCGCCAGATGAAACTTGTCCTCGGCACCATCAACGCACCTCGGCCTCATCCCATCGATGCGCAAACTCTCGTCCGTTGCTTGCTCGCTTCCCGAGCCGAGGCGGGCTTTCGCCCGCATATCGAGGCTTTCTTCGACGAGTTCGCTCCGGAGTCCATTCACGATCTCGTTCTGGCGCAGGTGATCAGCTTCGAAGATCTCTATCGGGCAACCCGCAATTGGAGGCTCAATGATGCCGGCAATGCCGCGTGGATCAAGGAAATGGCGGACCTCCGACTGGCGAAGCCTGCTGCATAGGGCAATCTCGCTCATCGACACGCTGGAGGGCTAGCGCGCCGCGAGATCGAGATCATATCTCCTCGCCCATTCTCCGTCGCGCCTCGAGCGTGGCAATCGCCCTTTCCAACAACGCCTTGGTGCGCGCCGCCTGCGCCTCGTCCATGAGCGACGGGTCGAGGTAAAGATCGAGTCCCGGCGCGTGCTCGCTGATCAGGTTCGACACCTGGCCGCCGCTGGCGCGCATGCCGTCGATGACATAGGGCACAACCGGCCGGCTTATGCCCTTCATCTGGATGGGCGGCAACGAATGGCCGGCGAAGACCTCGCTCACCAGCGCATAGGTTTCGTAGGAGAGCACGATCTGCCCCGGCTCGGCGATCGATTGCAGCCGTGCCGCCAGATTGGCCTCGGCGCCGATGATCGTATAATCCATGCGATCGGTCGAGCCGAAATTGCCGACATTGCAGAAGCCGGTATTGATGCCCATGCGCACCAGGAAGCGATGTTCGATGCCTTCCTGGCGCCATTTGGCATTGAGCTCCGCCGTGCGCGACTGCATCTCGAGCGCCATGCGCAGACAGGCGAGCGCATCCTCGGGGACGCCCTTGGTCTCGGGATCGCCGAAGAAGATCAGGATCGCATCGCCGATGAACTTGTCGACGGTGCCGCCATGCGTGGCCGCGATCGCCGACATCTCGGTGAAATATTCGTTGAGGAGATGGGTGATCTCCTCCGGCTGCAGCTGCTCGGTCGTCGCCGTGAAGTCCTTGATGTCGGAGAAGAAGATGGTGAGCTTCTTGCGCTCGGTCTGGATGGCGACATCCTTCTCGCCGGCGAAGATGCTCTTGTAGAGCTGCGGCGAGAGATAACGCGAGATCTTCATCGACACCGCGGCGAGGAAGGCATTGTTGGTCTCGAGCTCGCGGTTCATGCCGGCGATCACATTGGACTGACGTTTCTGCCAGCCGACCACGCCGAAGCCGAACAGCGCCATGATGCCGAAATAGCTCATCAGATATTTGAAGGAGAACAGATTCTTGGCGAGCGGCTGATCGACGATGATCTCCTGGATGCCGCGCACATCGCCGACTTTCCAGTCATGCTTGGGGCTGTCGGGCCGGCTGTTGTGGCAGCTGACGCAGGGCGCCGCCATGAGGACGGGGGCGACGAGGCGCACCCGGCCATTGAGATTGCTCCACGATACCTGGTTGATGATCTGGCTCGAATCCGCCCGCAGCCGCGTCAGGGCCGCCTGCTCGAAGCTGTCGAGCTCATGTGGCGCTCGCCCCTGGAACGGATAATCGGAGACGAAGCGATAGGTGATGTTGCCCTGCTGTTCGCCGATGACCTTGCCGAGCTCGAGCGAAAGTGTCGCGGGGATCGGGATGGCGCCCGGCACATCGGCGTAATTATGGATGACCTGGGTGTCGCCCGGATGCGCCAGCACGCGGCCGACGACATTCTTGGAATAATAGCTGCGCACGCTGGTGATGACGGAATTGAGGTCGCTAGCCTGCAACCTGAGCGAGCCTTCTGCCAGATTGCGCAGATCGAGCCAGGCGGCGAGCGGCAGCCCAGCCAGAAGAAGCAGCACCCCGATCGCAAGAGCCCATCCCGGCAAGCGGCCGGAAGCGCTCGTCGCTGGCTGGTTGGTCATGGCGGAATCACCCTGTAAACCTCAAGTGAGGCGCGCACTATGTCGGAAAAGACCGATTATCGCACCGTCATATTTATGATTTCGTCGATCGGTCGTGCAATCCTGTCGTCTCATGCTTATGTTCCCGTCACCTTCACCTGCCGGGAACCTGCTTCGTGATCGAAAAGACCCTCTATCTCCTGACCATCTGGGCCCTCCCGGTGATCATCGCGATCACCTTTCACGAGGCGGCGCATGCCTATGCCGCGCGTCTCCTGGGCGATGATACCGCCGCGCGGCTAGGGCGCGTGAGCCTCAATCCCCTGAAACACATCGATCCCTTCGGCACGGTGCTGCTCCCCGGCCTCCTGTTGCTGACGCAGGCCCCTTTCCTGTTCGGCTACGCCAAGCCCGTGCCGGTCGACTACCGGGCGCTCCGACACCCCCGCCGCGACATGGCCCTGGTCGCGGCAGCGGGACCCGCCATCAATATTGTGCTCGCGGTGGTTGCCGCTTTGGCCTTCCATGGCATCGATTACCTCCCGGCGCTCCCCGCCCAGTGGCTGGCGGACAATTTGAAGAACGCCTTGATCATCAATGTCGTCCTGGCGGTCTTCAACCTTTTCCCCATCCCACCGCTCGATGGCGGGCGCATCCTGGTGGGTCTGCTGCCCCCGGCGCTCGCGGTCCGCCTCGCCCGGCTCGAGCCCTACGGCTTCGTCATTCTGATCGGCCTGTTCATCGTCCTGCCGCTGGTCGGACCGCAGCTCGGTCTCGATCTCGGCGCGGCCTCGCAAGTGCTCTCCTCCTCGGTGGGGACCGTCATCGGCTGGATCCTTGCCGTCACCGGTCATGGCTGAATGTCGAACCGCCTTTGACAGATCTATCTGCCGGCGCGAAGCTGCCGCACATCCGTCGCCGCCAAGGAACAGCCCATGAAGACCTGTCTTCTTCTCTGCCGCATTTTCCTGACCGTGCTCCTGCTGACCGGCACACTGTCCCTGCGTGCCTCAGCGACGGGTCTTCTCGATACGACGCCGCGCATCGCCGTGGTGTCGGCTTTCGAGCCGGAATGGACCCTGCTCAAGAGTGAGATCGTCGATCCGGTCGAGCATAAGATCAATGGCAGGAGCTTCATCACCGGCAAGCTCGCGGGCAAGGACGTCGTGTTGTTTCTGAGCGGCATCAGCATGGTCAATGCGGCGATGAACAGCCAGCTGGCCATCGACCGCTTCTCGCTCAAAGCGGTTCTGTTCTCCGGGATCGCCGGCGGCGTCGATCCTGGCCTGCATATCGGCGACGTCGTCATTGCCGACCAATGGGGGCAGTATCTCGAGGCCGTATTCGCGCGCGATACGGCGCAAGGCTTTGCCATTCCACCCTGGATGGCGAAGGGCGACTTTGCCGGCTATGGCATGATGATGCCGCGCCCGGTCGAGGTGACGCGCAAGGACGCCGCGCCCGAAAGCCGATTCTGGTTTCCGAGCGATCCTGGTTTGCTCGAGGTGGCCCGCAGGGCCGCAGCCAAGGTCGATCTCGCTCATTGCGTCGAAGCGAACAGCTGCCTCAGCAACAAGCCAAGGATAGTTGTCGGTGGCGCCGGCGTCTCGGGCCAGGCCTTCGTCGACAACGCCAAGTTTCGCGAATATGTGGCGGCGACCTTTCAAGCGAAGGTGCTCGATATGGAAAGTGCCGCCGTCGCCCACGTAGCCTATTCCAATGGCGTCCCGTTCCTCGCCGTGCGCAGCCTCTCCGACCTCGCCGGTGGCGACGGCGGCGCCAATGAGATGATGACCTTCATGGACCTGGCGTCGAAGAACTCGGCGACGGTCGTCAAGGGAATCCTGAAGGAGATGCGCTGATCACTCGCTAGACGGCGAAGGCGATCACCGCCGCCGCGAACAGGACCACGAAGACCGCCGGAAAGGCGATGGCGAGCGCCAACGCCAGGCCGGGCTTGGTGTTGCGCCAGGCCAGGAGCAGCGCCGGCAGGCCGGTGACGAGGAACAGCGCGGTGACCAGCCACCCGGCCAGCGAATCGAGGCCCTTGGTGGCGGGATCCGACAGTGAAACGAACAGGCTGACGGCAATCACGGCCCATAGGACCGCATCCAATACGCCGATGATCAAGGCCGCGATCCGCATCGTTCCGATCCCCTTCAGAGGTCGCTATTTTTCACCAGTCCGCAGAAAATCTCACATCTTTTCGCGCTTGTGGACAGTTTTTCTATATGACATGCAAGCGGCATCCACGGCATTCGAATTTCAGAAATCGAGGCTCCAGCATGACCACACACAAACGGGCTGTAATCGTTGGCGGCGGCAATATGGGTGTCGGCCTCCTCTATCATCTGGCGCTCGAAGGCTGGAAGGATATCGTGTTGCTGGAAAAAGGCGAGCTGACATCGGGCTCGACCTGGCATGCCGCCGGCCTCTGCCCGAGCTTCATCGCCGATTACAACATGTCCAAGATCCATCACTACGGCAACACGCTCTATCCCAAGCTGGAGGCGATGACCGGGCAATATGTGAGCTGGCACGGTTGCGGCGGCATCCGCTTCGCCACCAATGATCATGAGCTCGACTATTTCAAGCTGGTGGCCGGCATCGCCGACAATTCGGGCGCCGAGATCGAGATCATCGACCCGGCCAAGATCAAGCAGATCCTGCCCTGGATCGAGCTCGACGGCGTGGTGGGTGGCGCCTGGACGAAGGGCGACGGCCATGTCGATCCGGCCGGCGTGTGCAACGCGATGGCGATCGCCGCCCGCAATCTCGGCGCCGAGATCGTGCGCGAGTGCCTGGTCACCAATATCAAGCCCACCGCCACCGGCGAATGGGAGGTGACGACCGAGAAGGGCACGTATATCTGCGAGCATGTCATAAATGCCGGCGGCAACCACGCGACCGCCATCGCCGCTTGGTCGGGCCTCCAGTTGCCGATCGTCAACCTGAAGCATCAATATATCATCACCGATCCGGTCCCCGAATTCCTCGCCCGGCAGGAAGAGATCCCGGTTATCCGTGATCCGCGCCATTCGGCCTATTACCGGCAGGAGCAGAAATCGGCGCTGATCGGTCCCTATGAGACGCGGGGCTCGCGCATCGCCTGGCCGGAGACCAACGGCATTCCGGGCTGGGATTCCGACCAGGAGCTGTTCGAGGAGGAATTCGACCCGATCATGCCGTTCCTCGAAGGCGTGATGAAATCCATGCCGATCTGGGCCAATCTCGGTGTGAAGCGGGTGGTCAACGGTTCGATCCCGCATACGCCGGACGACCGGCCGCTGCTCGGCCCGGTCCACGGCCTCAAGAATTACTGGCTGTGCTGCGGCTCGGCGATCGGCATCGCGCAGGGCGCGGGCTGCGGAAAATATCTGGCGCAGTGGATCGTCAATGGCGAGTCGGAGATCAACATGGCGGGGCTCGACCCCCGCCGCTTCGGCGCCTACGCCGATCGCGACTATTGCCGCGCCAAGGCGCATGAAGCCTATGAGCACATGTACACCTTGCAGCTGCCGGGCGAGGAGCGCCAGGTGGCGCGCAAGAACCGCATCACCCCGCTCTATGACAAGCTCGTGCGTATGGGCGCGGTGCATACGGAGGCACATGGCTGGGAACGGCCGAAATGGTTTTCACTGGACGGCGCGCCCGAGGATCTGGGTTTTCGCCGCGGCAATGCGTTCAAAGCGGTGGCCGAGGAATGCCGCGCGGTGCGCGAGCGCGTCGGCGTGATGGATCTGTCGAGCTTCTCCAAATTCGACGTCACCGGTCCCGACGCCGAAGCGATGCTGAACCGCCTCACCGCCAACAAGCTGTCGAAACGCCTGGGCGGCATCGTGCTGACCCATATGCTCACCAAAAATGGCTGCATCGAAAGCGAAGTGACCATTACGCGCCTCGGCGAGGAGCATTTTTATGTGTTGTCGGGCGCGGGTGCAGAGGAGCGGGACCTGGACAAGCTGAACCAGGGCAAGCTCGCGCAGGAAAACGCGGCCATCAGGAACGTCACCGAAGACTATGGCATGCTGGTGCTGGCGGGGCCAAGGTCACGCGACGTGCTGAGCGCTCTCACCGATGCGCCGCTCGACAATGACAATTTCCGCTGGATGAGCGGGCGCGAGATCACCGTCGCCGGCGCCCCGGTGCGGGCGTTGCGCGTCTCCTATGTCGGCGAGCTTGGCTGGGAGCTGCATATCCCGAAGCGCCAGCTCGCAACCGTTTATGACGCCGTGTGGCAAGCCGGAAAGGCGCATGGTATCGCCAATTTCGGCGCCTATGCGATCAACAGCCTGCGCATGGAAAAAGCCTATCGCGGCCTGCACAGCGAGCTCACCAACGAAATCACGCTGATCGAGGGCGATATGGAGCGTTTCTTCGCGCCCGACAAGGGCGACTTCATCGGCCGCACGGCGACCCTCAATCGCAAGCAGCAGGGTATCGCCATCAAGCTCGCTTATGTCGAGGTCGATGCGAACGATAATGACGTGGTGGGCGGCGAGCCGGTTTTCGTCAATGGCGCCTGCGTCGGCGTCGCGACCTCGGGCGGCTATGGCCACCACACGGGCAAGAGCCTGGCCTTCGTCTATGTGCCGCCCGAAAACACGACGCCCGGCTTCGAGATGGAGATCGGCCTCCTGGGTGAGCGCCGCAAGGCCGTGGTGCTGGCGGAGCCGGCCTATGATCCGGCCTCGAAGCAGATGCGGGGTTAGATTGGGACTTCCTGACGTCATCGTCATCGGCGCCGGATCGCTCGGCCTGTGCACCGCGATCAGTCTCGCCGGACACGGCGCCAAGGTGACGATCCTCGAAGCGAAGTCGATTGCCTCGGGCTCCACCGGCCGTTCGGTGGGCGTCGTCGGCACGCAATTCACCGACCCGCAGGAGATCCTCCTGCGCCGTCACGCCATGGCGCATTTTACGCGGTGGGAAAAGGCGGGATTGCGCTTCAACCATATCGGCTATCTGCGTCTGGCGCGGACCGCGGCGCAAATGGCGTTGTTCGAGACATCGGTGCGGATGCAGGCCGAAGCCGGATTCCGCGCCGAGCTTTATCGCGCCGAGGAGCTGCGTCGGCTCGTCCCGCATATGGACGTGACGGGCTTGGCCGGCGGGATATTCGGACCCGACAACGGTTTCCTCGATCCGCATGAGCTCTGCATGTTTCTCGCCAGGGAGCTGAAAACAGCGGGCGGCAAGCTACACCAATATTGCACGGTCACCGATATCGCCCGGCGGAGCGGCGGCTACCGGCTGGAGACCACGAAAGGCCCTTTCGACGGCGATATCATCGTGAATGCGGCCGGCGCCTGGGCGCCACATGTCGCCCGGATGCTGGGCCAGCACCTGCATGTGCGTGCCGAGCGGCATGAGGCGGTGCTGGTCCTGCTCGACCGTCCGCTCGACTACACGATGCCCATGGTCATGGATCTGGTGAATGGCGAAGGCACCGGGCTGAATTTCCGCCATGAGAAACAGGGTGAGCTCATCGCCGAAATTCATAAAGGCGACATGGCGCATTCCGAGGATCCCGATGCCTATAATGAGCACTGCGATGAAGCCTCGAAAATCCACTTGGCCGAGCTGCTGCTGGAGCGCTTGCCAAGCCTATCCGGCGCGCGACTTGGACGGGGCTGGGCCGGCCTTTATCCGGTGACGGCCGATCACCGGCCTTTTGTCGGCCCGATCGATGCCGGTGAACCTGCCATCGTCACGGCCGCCGGCGCCGGCGGCTACGGCATTCAGCTGGCTCCGGTCATCGGCCAGATGGCGGCAGACTGGGCCTTGCATGGTGCGCCCGTGTCGATGCCGGGCCTGGAGAGCCTGGCCCCGACGGCTGCGCGTAACATCGCGACATAAGCTTCAGCTCATGAACAACACGGCGAGAACAGCTGCGCCGCCGACATTGCCGCCCAAGCTGAGCGCGCCGCCGATCCGGGGCACGAGGCTCATGAGGCCGAAGAGGACGGGAACGCCGGCAAGCGCGAAGATCAGGCCAAGCAGGGCCCAATTCGAGAGCAGCAGGAACGTGGCGCCGCCGCTCGCCGCGAATGCCAGGATGAAAGCCAGGATCGCGAGCGGATCGCTGAGCCGTCTTGCGAGCCACGCCCACAGCGAAGAGAGAGTTGAGCGCAGCATCTTGGCCTGGCCGGTTGCATCATCATGAGTTGTATCAGCTCAGCTCGTTAGCCTGCGCCAACAAGGAGATCAAGGCTTCTGCCCCACCGGGGATGGCCCGGCTGAATCCTGCTTCTTCTGCGAGAGCAGCGCGAGACGCAGTTTTTCGATCACGTCCGACCAGTCGAGAAAACGCTGCTGGCGGAACAGATGCAGTGATGGGTACCAGACGCATTTGGGTCCCGATGCCTTCCATCGCCAGTCGGACGCCTTTTTCACCATCACCCAGCAAGGCCGGCCGAGCGCGCCCGCGAGATGCGCGACCGCGGTATCGATCGAGATGACGAGCATCGTGGTGGCGATGGCGGCGGCCGTATCGTCGAAATCGAAAAGGCCTTCCGAAGCGTCGATCACATTCGGGAAGAGTGACAGAAAACGCCTCTCCTCCTGGGTGATGTCCTTCTGCAAAGCAAGGAAAGTGGCCCCGGTCCTGAGCAGTGGAACGAGCTGGGGCAAGGGTACCGACCGGAAACGTGGAAGCTCGCGCCCACGCCAGGTCAACCCGATGAGCGGCGTTGCGCCCGCGGTCCTGTCTTTCCAGGCCTTCACCTTTGCCGGATCGGGGCGGAGATAGGGCGCCGACGGCACCATCGCGTCATCGAACTGTCCGAGCGCCAAGGGCAGGCTCGTATAGGGGATACGCGCATCGAAGGCGATGTCCGGCAATTGCCCGGGCTCGACCAGCGTGATGCCCGGAAAGGCCCGGCGGGCGAGATCATGCAGAGGCTTCAAGAGCTGCCACACGCACTCCTCTGCGCGCGCTTCGAGCCGGGGCACGAAGCGCAACATCTGGATGACGTCGCCAAAGGCCTGCTCCCATTGCACGAGGATGCGTTTTCCATCGGGGCTCTGGCGCCCCAGAGGGGCGAGGCCATAGGTCGGCATCTTCGTAAAGGGCTCAACATCGAGCCGGCTCTCATAGAGCGCAAGAGCGCGTTCGGAGAGCCCTTCGAAGAGCGAGAGATTTGCGAGATTGCGGCGGATCTGTGCGTTGTCGCCCTGAAGACCGAGCGCTTTTTCGAGATTGTCGCGCGCCGCCTGGTGTTGGCCGAGCTCGAGCTGCGCATTCGCCATGTTGGTCAGGCACTCGACCCAATCGGGCCGCATTTCAATCGCGGCCTCGAAGGCCTTCACCGCATCGGCGAGCCGCCCGAGCGCCACCAGCGAGTTCGCGCTGTTGAAATGAGGCTCAGGCGCCGCCCACAGCGCCAGCACGCGGGCATAGGCGGCCACCGCCTGCTCATGCAGGCCGAGACCGGCGAGGACGTTACCGAGGCGGAACCAGGTTGCGTGGTTCGACGGCTCGAGCTCCGTCAGTTCATGGAGCGCCCGGCGGTAGGCCGGAATATTGCCCATTCTCTCGTAGTTGTCGGCGAGCATCGTGAGGGCGGCACGCCGGGTCTCCGCGGCACGCGGCGACGGCCGCAGCTCGTTTTTGTCGGTACCGGACAAGCCTTACACCCCGTTCGCTGCGGACGAGCGCGGAGCGAGCGCCGCGGCTCTGGCGCTGGACACGCGCGCCTCCTCCTCACGCCCCATCTGCTGCAGGACTTTGGCGCGGTTGTTCCAGGCATGGACGTAAGCGGGATCGACGGCGAGGGTGAAATCGTAATCCTTCAGCGCCTCGGCGAGCCGGCCTTGCGCCTGCAGGGAATTGCCGCGGTTGTTCGCGGCGTGATGGAAGCCTGGCTGCAACACCAGCGCCCGCGTGAAATTGCCGACGGCGCGCTGATGGTCACCGAGCTGCTGCAATGCATAGCCTCGCATGTTGAAGGCGGCCGCATCGGCCGGGTTGGCGAAGAGCGTCCTGTCGAGCATCGGAATGGCTTCGCCATGATGACCGAGCCGCATGAAGAGTTCGGCGCAGTCGCGCAAAATCTCAGGCGCACGATCGAACTGACCCACCGCCTCACGCAGCCGCTTCTCCGCCTCCGCCGGAGCGCCCTCGGCCAAAAGACCACGGCAGAGCTCGAGCAGGATCGCCGGATCGTGTGGCGCGAGCTTCGCCGCCTTCTCGAGATCACGCAGCCCGGCACGCCTTTTGGCCTGCCTGACGAGGCAAGCGCCGCGGATATACAGAGCGCGCGCATTGTCGGGCTGTTTGGCGAGAATATCGGCGCAGACACTTTCGGCCGCCGCGAAAAGGCCGTTCCGCAAAGCGTCCTCGGCGCTCGACAGGAGCTGTTCAAGGCTGAGCGCGGCAGTGAGGTTCTGAGCCATCTTCGCTGTTTCTCTTCAGTTGGGCTGCGTCAGCTTCGCGACATATTTCGCGACGCCCGCCTCGAGGGACAGGAACTGCGCATTGTAGCCGGTGGCAAGCAGCCGCGAATTGTCGGAGCAGGTGAATTTCTGATACTGCCGCTCGAGCGATGGCGGCATCTCGATTTCCTTGATCGTGGCCCCCGGAAGCTGGCCCTGCACCGCTTCACCGAGATCGCGGAAGGAGCGCGCGACGCCCGTTCCGCAATTGTAGATCCCCGACAGCGGCCGGCGCAGGAAATGCAGATTGACGGCGGCGATGTCATCGACATGGATGAAATCGCGCCGGAAGCGCTCGCTGCCGGAGAACAGCTTCAGGGGCTCGCCGCGGGCATGCGCGTCCACCATCTTGAAAATCACCGAGGCCATGTCGCCCTTATGGTTCTCGCGCGGACCATAGACATTGAAATAACGAAGACCGGTGACGGGGCTTTCCGCCTTGGCGAGCAGCGCGCGGACATGCTGATCGAAGGTGAGCTTGGAGAAGCCATAGACATTGAGAGGCTTCTCATGCGCCGGGGCTTCCGTGAAAGGCGTGCTGCCATGGCCGTAGACGGCCGCGGAAGAGGCATAGATGAAGGGAACCTTGGTGCCAAGGCACTGGTGCAGCAGGTCGCGCGAATAAGTATAGTTCACCCGCATCATGTAGCGGCCGTCCTGCTCGGTGGTGACGGCGCAGGCGCCCTGGTGGAAGACCGCATCGACCTTGCCGAGAGACGCGAAGCGGGACGGAAGCTCGTCCTTATCCATATAGTCGGTGAAACGCGCGCCGCTCAGATTCAGGTGCTTGCGGGCATCAGTGAGATCATCGACGATCAGGATATCGTCGTGGCCCGTATCATTCAGCGCATGGACCAGATTGCTGCCGATGAAACCGGCCCCGCCGGTGACGATGATCATGAGGTGCTGCGCTTGAGCTTGTTGATGAGGTCCGTCGAGGAATAACCGGGCGCCAGGCCGACCAGTTCGACCCGGCCGCCATAGCTTTCGACGATGTCCCGGCCGACCACAAGTTTGGACTGGTAGTCGGCGCCCTTCGCCAGCACGTCGGGGCGGATATCACGGATGAGCTGCTCCGGCGTATCCTCCGCAAAGACCACGACGCAATCGACGGCGCTCATGGCGGCAAGCACGCGCGCCCGCGCTTCCACGGCGTTGACGGGGCGGCCCGGGCCTTTGAGGCGGCGCACCGAGTCGTCGTCATTGAGCCCCACCACCAGGTAGGAGCCGAAGCCCGCACAAGCCTCGAGATTGTCGACATGGCCGGCATGCAGCACGTCGAAGCAGCCATTGGTGAAGGTGATGCGGCGACCCTCGCGGCGGAGTTCCGCCGCCCGTGCCGCCGCTTGCGCGCGCGTCATGATCTTGCCGGAGGACGGGACGTCTGCCGCGATGCCATAACGCGAGACCACTTCATCGAGCTCGACAGCGACGCTGCCATGCCGGCTGACGGCGACGGCTGCGACGGCATTGGCGAACAGCGCCGCTTCCCAATAAGAGCGGCCGCAGGCCCGGGCCAGCGCGAGCGCCGCGATCATGCTGTCGCCGGCACCCGTTACGTCGGCGACCGCCTGGGTGAAGGCTTCCGCCTTACGCGGCCCCTCCTCCTCGGCAAGCAGCATCCCGTCCGGGCCGAGGGTGACGAGGCAGGCTTCGAGACCGAGCTTTTCGCGCAAAGCATAGGCGGCGGCTTCGACCGCTCTGTCGCTCGCGAGCTCCTGCCCGGTTGCCTCGGCCGCTTCACGGCGGTTCGGGGTGATGATGCTGGCGCCCGCATATTTGGCGTAGTCGCGCCCCTTGGGATCGCACAGTACCGGAATGCCGTGGTGGCGCGCCGCATTGATCGCATGGCGCAGCACTTCCGGGTGGCAGGCCCCTTTGTTGTAATCGGAGACAACCAGCACATCGCAAGTCGAGAGGGCGGAATCGACCGCGCGCCCGATGCGGGCGATGTCGGCGGCGGCAAGCGCCCCCGTCTCCTCGAAATCCACACGGACGATCTGCTGACCGGCCGACACCACCCTGAGCTTGCGGGTCGTCGGACGGCCCGCAATGGCAAGCAGATGAGCGGCATCGACGCCCATATCCGCCAGCGCGCCGCGCAGCTGCGCCGCCGCCTCGTCCTCGCCCGCGATGGCGATGATGGAAGCCGCGGCGCCGAGCTTCGCGAGATTGGCCGCGACATTGGCGGCGCCACCCGGACTCGTTTTGCGCGACGTGCAGGCGACGACGGGAATCGGCGCTTCCGGCGAGATGCGGTCGACCGAGCCTGAGAGATATTCATCCAGCATGACGTCGCCCAGCACCGCCACACGCGGCCGCCTGTGGCTGATCGCAGCCGCGACATGGCTGACGACGGTGCCGACTTCGCGACCGGAAGTACGTTGACCAGCCTGCATGGATCCCCCTGTCACGCGACCGTCTGTGACGGCATGGCGCCACGCCGCCTTTCAACGAGACCGCGAAACACCTCGGAGAAAGCTTCCGGCTTGCCCTGGTAGAGCACCTTGTCCCAGCGCTCGGCGCGGATGCGGGTGCTGAGATCGTTGCGCAGCGCCTCGTCATCGACCAGCCGCACCACCGCCGCGACATAATCCTCGATCGTGCGGGCGATGGTCCAGTCCGGGAAGTTCATCCGGCGGAACATGCCTTCATCGATATGGGCGTGGACTTCGTCGCCGCTCAGGCAGACGCCCGGCAGGCCGCAATAGACCGTGTCGACGATGCCATTGGTGTTGCCGAAGGGAAATGGATTGGCGAACAGGTCGCACGCCGCGACATTGGCGAGATAGTCCGGCACCGGCGCCGTTTTGTGCACGACGCAACCCGGCACCTGCATGGCGATGATTTTCTCGGCCCAGGCATGCATCAGGTCCGGGCTACCGCCCAGCAGGAAGTGAAACTCTACCTCAGCCTGCGCCGTCTCCACGATCTTCCGGCAGGCCGAAAGAAACACCGGGTTCAGCTTCATCGCCGCCGCGGGGACGGCGATGCGCACCGGGCTCCTGAGCTTGCGCAAGCGCGGACTGAACTTGATCACAGGCTCGAAATAAGGCAGCGCGCTCTTCGGAACGGTGACTACCGTCTCGCTGAACAGCGTCGCGTCTCCCACATAGTCTTCCTCGACGATGACATAGTCGATTTTGTCCGAATGCGTCGTCGCCGGGTGGCCGAGGGCGATCACCTGGGTCGGCGCCAGCCTGACATTCACGAGATAGAGGCTGTGCAACGCCATTCCGACCGAGGGATAGTATGTCGCAACCGGCTGCTGTCGTTCCGCGGCTTCGACAACTTTCTTCAGGAAGCCGAGATCGGATGAGACATCGTCGAAATAGTGAAACTCGTCGAAGGCGCTCTGGCCTACTTCGTCGACCATGCCTTTCGGGCCGAAGCCCACCAGGCGATAGTGGTCGCGCAGAGTCTTCATCGAGATCGAATGGGTGCGCATGATCGAATGGCTCTTGTGGAACCATTCGAGCATGACGAAGACGGTGGGGCGTGCCGCAACGGCCGGACGCGCGGCGACGTCACGGATGCCGGATGCTTCGATCTGCCGCCGGACCAGGGCGTTGAGCGGTTTCTTCACGTCGTGCTTGTCGCGCTCGAGGCCATAGCTCGAATGCATCCACAGATCGACGAGGATCGCCTGCGGCAGCATGGCGACGCTGCCGAGGCGCCTCAGCGCCTCCGGCAGCCATTTCAGGAGCACTTCCCGCTTATGGTGGGCGGTGGGCGTGGCCAGGAGCCGCCCGGAGAGCAGCGCCACCGCAAGCGAGGAGGCGAGGCCCGGCGCCCGCAGGAACAGTTGCGAGAAGTCCAAAGGCAGCCGCGACTCCGGCCCATAGAGCAGCACCATCCTGGCGATGTCCGAGAGCGGAGCGGCGGCAAGCCACTCATTGCTGGGAACGAGTCCAAGCCGCGCCAGCAGGTGGTCGGAATTGCCGAAGGAGCTCGCGGCGAAGCACATGGCGATCCAGCGCTGCAGCGCCATCAGCTCGGCGAACTGGCGCTGATCGGGCGCAAAATCCGGACGGCAGAAGAGCTCCGAAATGGCCGCTGCCATACGGGTTGCCGCCTCCTGGTCGCGACAGCCGTCGAATATGGGCTGCAGGTCTTTCTCGACCCCGCGCGGCAGCCGCCCGGCGGAGCCGGAGAACCACCGGAGAAGCTTTATCAGACTCCCGATGGCGGCAGCCGGCGGCGCGGTCGCGACCTTCCGCTCGAGATCCGCCAGCAGGTTGCTCTCAGCACTCGCCATGATGATGCATTACATGAAAACCACTATGCGCACTAGATCACGATGAGTTTGGATAGAATCGATCCAAGCTCATAAACGTGATCGATTCACGTATGTTAGCGCGGGATTGTCGCGAAAGACCGGCATCCACTTTTTCGCATCCCGCCCTAGATCGGGATGAGCCGGACCTAGCTGCCGAGGCCGTGTACGGACAAAGAAAAAGCCCCGACTTTCGTCGGGGCTTTTCACATTCCGTGTGATCAGAACTTGTACTTGAAGTTCAGGTTACCGGACACATCCGTGTAATCCTCACCGAAGGTGCCGTTCACACCGGCGCCGATCGAGAGCGCGTCGGTAGTATTGACATCGACATTCACTCCGGCGATCAGGCCGCTGAGGCCCACATCATAGGTGGAGTTGAAGGTCTGGAGTCCGGCGAAGCTGGCATCGACATCCGCCTCGGCGTCGTCGACATATTCCCTCCAGCCGGCCATGACGCTGACCGCTGCCGGACCGGCGTCGATCTTCGCACGGGCACCCGCTTCGATATACGCGTAGGTGTCGTCCAGATCGTCCACCTTCAGAGCCGTGGCGCCGCCGCTTTCATCATAACCGTCGGTCCACAGATAGCCCAAGGCACCGGCGACAAACGGCGTGAAGGTGGCCAAATCCGTGCCGAAGTCCATTCCGAGTTCGAGCCGGCCGGCCGCCTGGCCGCCATCATAGTCGGCATCGAGATCCTCACCCGCCGCGTGGTTGTGGCGGGTCTGGTCGATGTCGAAGTTGTAGGCACCGGCCACGATGGCCGAGATGTACCAGGCGGAGTCGCTCTGGAACTTGCCGTAGACGGCCGGGAGGATGCTCTGCACATCCAGATCCGTGTCGTCGCCGTTCACGTCGGTATAGGCGTAGCCGATACCACCACCGATCGTGATGCCATCGCCCTCGGCCTGGACGCCGACGGCGAAGCCCGCCGTGCCGGTATCGTAGCCGTCGATCGCGCCGTCATCGGACAGTGAAGCCGCACCCGCGAGACCCGCGAACCAGAGATAGACGCCAGCTTCCGGTGCCGCGACCATGTCGGCCGCCGGCATTGCGTTGCTGCCGTCGCCCAGATCGGCGGCCCTGAGGCCCGCCGTCTGCACCTGGCCGTTCGTCGAGCCGGTCATGAGGCCGTTCAACGTGTCGAACCAGAGCTGCGTCACGGCCGAGGAGGCGAATACCGCACCACGCGCGCCCGACGGGCTGTGATCGGCGATCACATCCTGGATCGCACCATCGCTGCCCGCCTGATAGAGCAGGTCGATGAAGGCCTTGGCTTCCGGCGAGATGCTGTCGCCGTTTTCGAGATCATCGATCAGCGACCCGGCGAGACCCGTGAGACCAAGTCCGTCCGGACCGATCGTATTGATATCGCGCGTCGTGCTCGTGAGGATGAGGTCGGTGCCGTCGAGCGTGTCGATCGTGACATCGACCAGAGCCGACGTATCGAGCACGGTCTGGTCAGCAGCACCGTCGGAGGTGAGCGTGCCGTTCGCGTGCAGCGCCGTCCAGGTCGAGCCGTCGGCGAGGAAGCCGCGGACGACGGAGGTCACGGTCTTGCCGGAGATGTTGGCATTACCGTCGACCACGACGCCCTGGCCCGCAGTGTGGGTCAGATTGCCGCCAAAGTCGCCGCCGATGAAGACATTCATTCCATCGACCGAGTCAGCGACGATATCGCCGGTATTGATGAAATCACCGGTAAGGTTGGTTTCGATATAAACCCCATAATACGTGTTCAGACCGGAGATCTTACCCGTATTCGTGAAGTTGCCGTCGAGATTGGACCCGATATAGACGCCGTAATAGCCGCCGGTGAGGTTGCCGGAGTTATTGAAGTTGCCGACCAGGCTGCTGCCGATCAGCACACCGTAGTATTTCGTGCCGGTCATGTTGCCGGTGTTGACGAAATTGCCCGACAGGTTTTCGTCGATGAAGGTGCCATACAACCCGCCGGTGATGTTGCCGTCGTTCGTATAGTTCCCGTTCACATTGTAGTAGATAAAGACGCCGTAATACTTCGACCCGGTGATGTTGCCCGAATTGGTGAAGTTGCCATTCAGGTCCGAGTAGACGATGACGCCATACTTGCCGCCGGTGATGTTGCCGGTGTTGGTGAAGTTGCCGTTGAGGTCGGAGGCGATGGTGACGCCGTAATACTTGGTGCCGGTAATGTTGCCGGAGTTGACGAAGTCTCCGCCCAGATCGCTGTAGATGTAGACGCCATAGAGGGTGCCGGTGATGTTGCCGGTGTTGGTGAAGCTGCCGTTCAGGTTGTCGCCGACATAGACGCCGTAATACCCGCCGCTGATGTTGCCGGAGTTGACGAAGTTGCCGTTCACCTCGCTGTCGACATAGACGCCATAGTACTTGTCGCCGGAGATGTTGCCGGAGTTGGTGAAATTGCCGTTCAGCTCGTCATCGATGTAGACGCCGTACCGGCTGCCGCTCATGTTGCCGGAATTGTTGAAGTCGCCGTTCAGGTCGGACCCGATATAGATGCTGTAATACCCGCCGACGATATTGCCGCTGTTGGTGAAGTTGCCGTTGAGCGAGCTGTCGATCTGTACGCCGTAGTACTTCGTACCGGTGATGTTGCCGGAGTTGTTGAAGTTACCGGTCATATTATCGCCGATATAGACGCCGTAGATTCCACCGGTGATGTTGCCGGAATTGGTAAAGTTGCCGCTCAGCTCGCTGTCGAGATAGACGCCATAGTACTTCGTACCGGTGATGTTGCCGGAGTTGACGAAGTCACCGACCATTTCCGACTGGATGTAGATGCCGTAGAGGCCACCCCCGATATTACCGGAGTTGGTGAAGTTGCCATTCAGGTCGGAATTGAACAGGACACCGTAATAGCCGCCCGTGATGTTGCCGCTATTGGTGAAGTTGCCATTCAGCTCGTAGCCGAAGGCCACGCCATAATACTTGTCACCGGAGATGTTCCCCGAGTTGGTGAAATCTCCGCCCATGCTGCTGCCGACAAAGACGCCGTAGAAGCTGCCTGAGATATTGCCGGAGTTGTCAAAGTTGCCGTTCAGCTTGGACCCGACATAGACGCCGTAATAGCCACCGCTGATATTACCGGAGTTGGTGAAATTGCCGTTGAGATCGCTGCCGATCCCGACGCCATAATACTTCGACCCGGTGATGTTGCCGGAGTTGTCGAAGTTGCCGGTGAGGGTCGAGCCGACAAAGACGCCGTAGAGGCCGCCGGTGATATCGCCGGAATTGGTGAAGTTCCCGCTCATCGCGGAGGAAACGAACACACCGTAATAACCGCCGGTGATGTTGCCGGAATTGTTGAAATTACCGTTCAGGTCTTCGTCGAAGGTCACACCATAGTACTTGGAACCGGTGATGTTCCCCGTATTGGTGAAATTGCCGTTCAGATCCGAATAGTACCAGACGCCGTAATGGTTGCCCTTGATTTCCCCGTCGTTCAGGAAGTTGCCGGTCACGTTGTCCGAGAAGCGGACGCCGTAGTTCCCGCCGGAAACATTGCCGGTGTTGGTGAAGTTGCCGGCCATATTGCCGTAGACGATGATGCCGTAATACCCGGTGGCGGTGACGTTGCCGGAATTGTTGAAGTTCCCGGTGATGTTGCCGTTGATATAGATGCCGTATTCGGTGGCGGAGATATTGCCGGCATTGGTGAAATTGCTGCCGACATTGCCTGTCTCGACGCCGTGACCGGCCGGGTTATTGATGGTATAACCACCTGAATTATCGAAGAAATCTGTATCACCGGTGCTTACGCCATCGAAATCGTCGGCGGTGATCGTAGTGCCTGCCGCTTGCGCGCCCTGCGAAACCGCAAGAGCGAGGGCAAACAGTGAGACGCTCCGGTAGATGGCAGATGTCAGCTTCATCTTGTATCCCCTTTTATCGACCTTTGTGACCGCGCCCGAACGCAGT
This sequence comes from Taklimakanibacter albus, assembly GCF_016595235.1. Taxonomy (GTDB): domain Bacteria; phylum Pseudomonadota; class Alphaproteobacteria; order Rhizobiales; family Aestuariivirgaceae; genus Taklimakanibacter; species Taklimakanibacter albus. Next base: position 1,665,168 of record NZ_JAENHL010000007.1, read on the forward strand.
CCCCGCTCGAAATTATGCGCCCCGCATAATTACCTTCAGTAATTCGGCCATGTTTTCGCCCAAGATCGAAGGCCGGTCCAGCGACATTTTCACGGTTCCGTGTTCTGTCGTTTAAAAGCTGTCGTGTGTTGCCCAAAAGTCACAGTCACGGAGCCGCGACTCTACGCCCACGTGTATTCAATAGGCTACACTCGACTTAAGATTGCGAAAATCCTCTCCACCACCTTGGAGCCCATGGGCGACAACATCCCCTTTCGGATGCCAGCCGCGAGCCCACAGGAGTGGTGCGAATCTCGAGTCCCGGCACAACTCGGCTCAGCCCGCCGAAAGCTCAAAGAGGCAAGGCGGCATCCGGCGCACAGAATGTGCTCCTGGAACGACACAAGAGAGATGGAAGGCCGCGCGGCTTAGAAGATCGTGTAGATGAGCGGTGCGAGCGCGGAGCCCTTCGCCAGGAACATCAGGCCGCCGAGCAGCAGCATGATGGCGATGACGGGCAGCATCCAGAGCTTTTTGTTTTCCACCATGAAAGCCAGGAGTTCGCGAACGATGGTCATGCCAAGTGTCTCACATGATTGAAGTTTCGCCCCGACTTTCACCTGCCGGCTTTATCGCGCCGGCGCTGCAGTCACGTCTCGCCGGCGGTTGCGCTATCCGTGTCTATAATCAATCGAGAGCGAATTACGCAAGATAACAATTTCGGCTTCCCGCGCCAGAAACGATGGACTAGTGATGAAAAATCAACCGTGGCCCGATGGCTACGCCGCATGCAGGGACGCTTATGACGGACACCATCATCCTGGGCTTGTCGGCCTACTTTCATGACAGCGCGGCGGCCATACTGAGGAACGGCGAGATAATAGCCGCCGCCTCGGAAGAGCGATTCTCCCGCGAAAAGGGCGACAGCGCCTTCCCTTCCCATGCCGTGGCCTACTGTCTGAAGCAGGCGGGCGTGACGATGGCGGACCTCACCGCCGTCGGCTTCTATGACAAGCCGATCCTCAAATTCGACCGCATATTGATGACCTATATGTCGGTGGCGCCTCGCGGATTCACGCAGTTTCGCAAGGCGGGCCCGTTGTGGATCAAGGAGAAGCTGTGGATCGAGAGCGACATCCGCAAGGAGCTCCAGGGCTACAAGGGACCGATGTTCTTTTCCGAGCATCACGAATCGCACGCCGCCAGCGCCTTCTTCCCCTCGCCCTTTCCCGAGGCGGCGATCCTCACCATCGACGGCGTGGGGGAATGGGCGACCTCGTCGCAAGCCGTCGGACGGGGCTCCGAGATCGAGATCCTCAAGGAAATGCGCTGGCCCGATTCGCTGGGCCTGCTCTATTCCGCATTCACCTATTACACCGGCTTCAAGGTAAACTCCGGCGAATACAAGGTGATGGGGCTTGCCCCCTATGGCGAGCCCAAATACGTCAAGCTGATCTACGACAAGCTGATCGACCTGAAGGAGGACGGCTCCTTCGTCATGAACCAGGACTATTTCGCCTATCTCGACGGCCTGACCATGACGAACGAGAAGTTCGACCAGTTGATCGGCGGGCCGCCGCGGGTGCCCGAATCCAATCTCACGCAGCGCGAAATGGACCTTGCCCGCTCCGTTCAGGAAGTCTGCGAAGAGGTCATGCTGCGCATGGCGCGGTCGCTCCACCGCGAGACCGGGCTTCCGAACCTGTGCATGGCCGGCGGCGTGGCGCTGAACTGCGTGGGGAACGGCCGCATCCTGCGCGAAGGGCCGTTCGAGCGCATCTGGGTGCAGCCGGCGGCGGGCGACGCGGGCGGCGCATTGGGGGTGGCGCAGCTGATCTGGCATCGCCAGTTCAAGGGACCGCGCCAGGCCGACGGCAAGACCGACCAGATGCAGGGCGCCTATCTCGGCCCCTCCTTTTCGGAGCACGAGGTCGAGAGCTATCTCAAGAGCGTCGGCGCCTCCTACACCAAGCTCGAGCGCCAGGAGCTGCTCACCACTTCGGCGCGTCTGCTGGCGGATGAGAAGATCATCGGCTGGTTCAACGGCCGGATGGAATTCGGGCCGCGCGCCTTGGGCGCCCGCTCGATTCTCGGCGACCCGCGCAGCCCGCGCATGCAGGCGCAGATGAATCTCAAGATAAAATTCCGCGAGGGCTTCCGTCCCTTCGCGCCCTCGGTGCTGCGCGAGCGGGTGTCTGACTATTTCGAGCTCGACGCCGATTCGCCCTATATGCTGCTGGTGGCGCCGGTGAAGAAGGAACGCTGCATCCCGCCCAAGGAAGGCGCGCAGAAGCTATGGGGCATCGAACAGCTGAACGAGCTGCGCTCGGACATTCCGGCGGTGACGCATATCGACTATTCGGCGCGCGTGCAGACGGTGAGCCGCGATGTGAGCCCGGACTATCACGACCTGATCAGCGAATTCGATCGGATGACGGGCTGCCCCGTGCTCGTCAACACGTCCTTCAACGTGCGCGGCGAGCCGATCGTCTGCACGCCGCAGGACGCCTATACCTGCTTCATGCGCACCAATATCGACGCGCTGGTCATGGGCCCCTTCATCATGCACAAGGCCGACCAGACGGAATGGACGGAGACGGAGGACTGGAGATGGCAGTTTCAACTCGACTGACGGCCGCGGCCCAGGGCCGGAAATTCGCTTTCACGCTCGGCATCGCGCTGGCTGTCCTCGGCGGCCTCTCCCTGTGGCGCGGGCATACGATCGTACCCTTCGTGCTGCTGGTGCCGGGCGCCGTGCTGCTCGTCGCGGGCCTCGTCGTTCCGCAGCATCTGGGCCCCATCGAGCGCGCCTGGATGGCTCTCGGCCACAAGCTGTCCGTCGTGATGACGCCGGTGGTGATGTTCGTGCTCTATTACGGCACCATCACCACTTTCGGCCTCATGATGCGCGCCTTCGGAAAACGGCCCCTCACTGAAAACCACCAGCCCGGAACAGCCTGGGTCGACCGGGGCAAGAAGCGCCAGAGCGATCTGAAACGGCAATTTTAGAGCATCGGACCGAAAAGCGCGAAGCGGTTTTCGGATAATCCGATGCGCAAATTAAAGAGATGGAAGGCCGGTCAGGACGGGAAGATCAGCGGCACGGCGGCGGGATCACGCCCCAGGAAGCGCCGCTTGGCGCGATGCGCCATCAGCTTCATACGACCGATCTGCGGCAGCGTGGCGCGCACGCCGGACCACACGCGGTGCCAGACATCGTCGAGATGATGCGGGCCTTGGCGCTCGGTGAGCTGGTCCATGTAGTGCTTGATCGCATTGGTGGCCCAGGCGGCATGGCCCGCCGTCACATTGTCCGCGGCGTTGTGCATGTCCACGAACAAAGTGGGATAGCGGAAGCGGCGCAGCGTATCGCGGGCTTCCATGTAGGGGCCGCCCACGCCCGCGAGCTCGACGGCGAGATTGAGGCCGAGGATCTCCGGCATGAAGTGCCGCGGGAAGCAGGAGATCGCCAGCCACAGCGTCGCAATCTCGTAGGAACTGTCGTCGAGACGATCCCAGTCCGCGAAGGCGCGCGATTCGACCGGCGGCGCCGAGACGCCCATGGCGGTGAGGAGGTCACGGTAGATGTTGGCGTGATGCTCCTTCGACTTGCCCTCGCCGATCTCCTCCACGAAGACGTGGAACATCATGCGCGCGACCGACGTGTGGATCAGCGGCGGCGACGCCATGCCCTGCAGCCACGCGCCGTCGATGAGGATGAGCGGCGCCAACTGCACGGTCGTTTCGATAAAGGCGTCCTTCGGCACGTCGGGCCGCGCCGCCGGCGGGCGGTAGGAATCGACCTGGTCCCGGTGCTTTTTATCCAGCCAGCCATCGAGCGCGCCGGGGCTGTAGTGCCGTGAGGGGATCGGACGCTCGCCCTTCCAGATCATGGCGCGCGAGCGCTCCAGCCGGTCGCGCGCAAAGCGCTCGGCGACGGGAAGAATCTCCGGGAAGAACTCGACATTGACCAGGTGATAATAGAGGTCGCGGATCGAGCACTTGCCGAACATCGCTTCGCTGCGGCGGCGGAAATCCGCCGCGGGAAACAGGCGGCCCTTGACCATGGCCTCGGTCTGAACAGCGGGTTTGAGGCCAGGGTCGGTGATCGCCAGCGTGGCGCTGCGATCCCCTTCCGGGCTGTTGCGCTTCTCGCGCGGCGGCAGGCTGAGGACCCAGTTTCGGATGACCTGCTGCTCGGCGGGCGAGAATACGGCGAGCATCGGGCCGCCGAAGCCGATGAGGCGATTGAGGAACGGACTCTTGTCGGGATCGCCGGGGCGGATCCAGGGCGAAGCCGCCAGCGCATCGAGCAGCGCCGGCCCGTTGAAGTTTTCGACGTCGAAATATTCGTCGATCTTGCGGCCGCCGAGCGGCCGGTTGCCATGATAGCCGCGCGCCGAGGCGGCCTTGCGCCACACCAGGTCGATCATTTCCTGCTGCGGATTGGGCGGGCCGGAAGGCGCCGCCGCGATCGTCGCCTCCTCCCAGCGCCGCCACAGGCGGAGCAGCGTCGCGGCTCCCGCCAGCATCTTGGCGAAGCCGGCCTCGCGCTCGTCCTCGGGCAAATCCTCGAGCACGGTCGCCGCGGCCGTCCGCGCGAGATCGCAGCCTTTCTCCGCATAACCGTCGGCGAGCAGATCGTCACCGATGGCGGGAAGATCGAAGTGACGGCATGCCTCGGCGATGAGGCCGGGGCCGAAGGCGGAAAGGCCCAGATATTGCCAGGCGAGATTGACGCCGACGATTTCCGGAAAGAGCGTGCGCGTGAATTGCGCGATGGCGAGGAGGAACCCCGGCAGGGCGAAGCTTTCCTCCGCGAATTCAAGGTGCTTGGCGAAGGAGTGACTCGACACATCATCCCCTGGAAGGCCGAGGCGCGAGCAGACGAGGCGGTAGTCGCCGGCAAAGTGGCGGCCGGTATCCGCAACGAAGCCGCGCACCTGATGCTGATAGAGGCCGGTCAGTGTGGCGCCGGCATGCGTGTGGGCGGTGGCGACGCGGCAGCCCGTCTCCAGCCAGCAGCCATCGACGAGAGCGGCCGGCAGATACTGCGTCAGAACATGGAGGAGCTTCCGCCTTGCGACGCCCGCGTCAGCCGCCTGCCAGGCGCGGCCGCTGGTGCCCTTCGACGCCGAGAGAGCATCGGTGAGCGATGCGACGCGCTCCGCGACGGACGAGCCGGTGATGCGGCGGGCTAATTCGCCGCCATCTCCGCTCTTCTCATCGCGAATTTCCCGCTGCACGAGATCGCGCGCCATCGGCAGGACCTCAGGATGCTCGTCGATATTGACGAGGAAATAGAACAGGTCCCGCAACGAAATCGCCGTCTCGGACGGCGGGTTGGGCAGGTCGCTCCGATCGAAGGAGTACTGTAATTTCTCGCTATTGAGCGTGCGAAGATCCATCGGCATCCGACAAGATCACCTGGCTCGGCTCACAATAAAAATATTCTTCCAGGCTTGCCGCCGCTCTATCAGGCTTGCGCCTCGCCCGCAATGACATAACCGGCTTAGTCGCTTTAGCGCGAATTGGGTTCGGCAACTCAAGATTGTATTTGAGTGTGCGGCATAGGCAAAGCGATGGGGGTGCTTGTTGCCGCGCCTGCGATTCCCTTACAACGTCCCATGAGGGGCGAAGCGGGAGGAAGATTTGTCGGTCCGCACTTGCATGAAGTTGCTGACGGTCGTCGTGTCGATTGCCGTCGCCTTGATAGTCGGAGAGATCCTGGTCCGGACCTTCACGATCTATCCGAATACGCTCGCCTCCAATCGGATCCTCGACGAAAATATCGGCTTCCGGGCCTCGCAGAAGATTCCCGAGGTCGATGCCGACGGCTTCCGGAATCCCGAGGGCGTTCCCAAGGAGATCGTCGCCATCGGCGACTCTCAGACCTTCGGCTTCAACGTTCGCTCCGACGCTGCGTGGCCCTCCCTCCTCTCCCGCGCCATCGGCAAGCCGATCTACAATTTTGGCTCCGGCGGTTACGGCCTCATCGTCTATCACGGGCTCCTGAAACTGTACCTCAAGCCCGAAACGCGCGTCGCCATCGTAACCCTCTATCCCGCCAACGACTTTGAGCAATTCTATGCCTCCGACGCGGACTGCCTCGTGCTCGACAATCCGAACGCCTTCTGGAAGGCGGAGCGCGAGCGGCTGAAGCTGGAATGGCCGGCCTATCCGGTGGGTTGCCTGCACAATGACGACAACTCCGAAGCGGGCTTCTTCGGCAATCTTACGCGCCATATCGCGATGCTGGCGATGGCGCGGGACGCGCTCGGCTTGGGCAGCGCCGGTCCCGGCATCCCCGGCGGACCGGAAAAGGGCGTGATCGAAATCCCCGACGGGCTCGGCACCGTCAATGTCTCGCGCATCGAGATGCATGAGCGCAGCACTGATCCCGCCGTTCCCGAAGTCGCGGCCATGATGAAAAACCTGCCGATATTCCTCGCCGACTGGAAGAAGATGTCGGAGACCGGCGTCAGGATCGGCGTCGTAGTGCTGCCCTCGCGCGAACGCGTGATCCACGACTATTTCGCGCGCAAGGGGCGGCTCGGCGAGCTCGACCCGCGCCTCGCCAACGGCATGGCGAAGCAGATCGCCATGGAGCAGTTCATGCGCGATACGCTCGAGAAATCCGGCCTGCCCTTCGTCTTCGCCAATGAGGACCTCTACCGCCACCTCGAATTCGGGCTGCAGAAGGGCATACCGCTCTATCCCAAGGCCGATAATGGCCATCCGCTGGAGCTGGGTTATACCGCCTATGCCAGCGCCGCGCGTCGCCTGCTGATCAAGATGGGTCTTCTGAAATAATCGGCGCTAGATCTTCCAGATCACGCGCGTCATCAGCTTTTGCTCGATCGTGTAGTTGCTGCCCGGCACCGCGTTCGACAACACCGTGAGATCGAGACCCGCCGCGCTGGGTGACCGGCGCCGCACCGCTTCGACCGCCAAGGCGTGCAGCCGCGCGCGGTCCTCGCGGGCAAGCTCGCGGTCGAACAGCTTCATCATGCTGAGCTTCGAGGTGCGGTAGAGCAGCCCGATGAGGTGGCTTTCGGATATGCTGAGCTTGTGGAAGCGCACCCGCTCGGCGTCCGAATGGGCGATGGCGCGCGTCACCAGCGCCTCGGGGAGCACGACCTTCTTGTGCTGGTGGAAGTCCAGGCGGTCGACGAGGTCGGTGTCGCCGCCGGCACCCCAGCCCTGCAGCAGCGCGTCATAACCTTCGAGATCGCGGAAGGTCGCGGCCGGCATGACGATCAGGCCTTCGAGGCGGTTCGCGCCGTTGCGCAGCACATCGTCCTTGTGGATGGAGAGCTCGAGCGCATTCGGCATCTTGCCATAGGTGCCGGGCGTAACGGCGCCGGTGACCCATGTGGCGAAATCCCCGGCGAGCATGGTGTCGGCGTCCACGAAGACGAGGAGCGGCGCCGTCGCTTGCGCCGCGCCGATATTGCGCGCTTCCCAGTTGTTGAAATAGGGCCGGCCTTCGACCTTGACCACTTTCACCGCCGGAAAATGCTCCCGCACATAGGCCGTCGTCGCCTCCGGACAGTCATAGTCGACCACCACCACTTCCGCGCCGGGCTGAGCCGCCATCGCGGGCAGGCTTTCCTTCAGATGTGCGAGACGGCCCTTGCAGGTGGTGATGATGCTGAGCGAGGGGCCTCCGGTGCTCATGACCCTGCTCCCGCATGCGCAGAAAAATTCTGGTCGACGATGGCGCAGATGCAATGGATGGCGAAGATATGCGCCTCCTGGATGCGCGCGGTTTCTGGCGACGGCGCCGCGAAACACAGGTCGGAAATTTGCCGAAGCAGGCTGTCCTTGGCCCCCGTAAGGCCGATCACCGCCATGCTCCTGGCGCGGGCGGCCCTGGCGGCGGCGGCGACATTGGGTGAATTGCCCGACGTCGAGATCGCGATCAGCACGTCGCCCGCCTGGCCGAGTGCCTCCACTTGCCGCGCAAACACATGTTCGAAGCCATAGTCGTTGCCGACGGAAGTCAGCGCCGAGGTGTCGGTGGAAAGGGCGATGGCCGCGAGCGCCCGGCGCTCGGTGGCGAAGCGGCCGACCAGCTCAGCGGCAAAGTGCTGCGAATCGGCGGCACTGCCGCCATTGCCGCATACGAGCACCTTGCGGCCGGCGGCGAGGCGCTCGCAGATGAGCTCGGCAATCTCCGCAATGAGCGGGAGATGGCGGGTCATATCGGAAAACGCCGCCTGATGGCGATCGAGATGGGCCGCGACAAGCGCGGCGTGAGCCTGTTTCATGTTATGTTTGCAGCTCCTTCCATTTCGAGAACGGCAGAGTATTGGCCAAAGCCCCGGCGCGCGACAAGCCAGTAATCACACATAGAAGGAGGCCGGAATCAATGGCCACCTCGGTCGCGGCAGGAAGGTGGAATTGTGCTCGCGCGATTTTCAAGTATATGTAGCGCCCGCGAGAGATCGTCTGAACGCCTCAAAGGAGTGACCATGATTTCGACCCTCCGCCGCATCTTCGCCCTTGGCCTGGCGCCGCTGGCACTATCTGCCGCGCTATTGCTGGGCCAGGCCGCGGGAGTACCTTCCGCCGCCCAGGAAACCAAGCAGGGGAATACCGGCGCCAAGCCGGCCTCGCGCGCCTGGCGGACGCAATGCGGTGGCCCCGACAAAAAAATATGCTTCATCGAGCAGCAGGTGGTCGCCAACGGCCGCGTCGTGATGGTCGGCTCCTTCGGTTACAAATCGCAGACCGAGCCCGTCGCCGTCATCACCGTGCCGCTCAACACGCTGCTCAGATCCGGGCTCGCCCTCAAGGTGGATGACAAGAAGGAATCCTTGGCGCAGTTCGACATTTGCGGCCGCCAAGGCTGCCGCGTCGAGGTTCCGCTGTCCGGTGAGATGATTGGCAATCTGCGTTCCGGCAAATTTCTCAATGTCGGCTGGCGCCAGGGCGACGGCAAGAAACAGATCCTCCGTTTCAGCCTCACCGATTTCGCGGTCGCCTGGGACACGGTCGCCGCTAAGTGACGGACCCGGCTGGGCGGTTGAAGCGTCGACCGCCCTGCCCTCTCGACGCAAGGCCTCCGCATTGAACGCGCCCTTATTCATCCACGCATGGTTCAGGTCGGGCAGCACCTGGTTCTGGACGAAGCTCCGCCAGGACAGTGGTATCCGCGCTTATTACGAGCCGCTGAACGAGGAGCTCGCGGTGTGGACGCCCGAAGCCATCCGCCATGGTCCCACCAAGGCTTTCGAGGGCGACAATCATCCGCCGCTCGAAAAACACTATTTCTATGAGTATCTCGAGCTCATCGAGCAGCGCCGGCTGCTCTTCGAAACGTCCTTGTCCTATGAGAGATACTTCCTGGCCCCTGAGGAAGAAGATCCGGTACTCGAGCGTTATCTCGCGAACCTCATCGCTTCGGCGCAGGAGAACGGCTTGCGGCCCGCGCTCTGCTTCTGCCGCAGCCAGATGCGTGCACTGTGGATGAAGCGCCGCTTCGGCGGCACGCATCTCTGCCAGATCAGAGGCCCGATGGACCAATGGCTGTCCTTCGGGCGGCATGCCTATTTCAAGCAGCGCACGCTGCTCACCGCTTTCCTGCTGAACCGGCGGCATCCCGGATGCCTTGAATCCTTGAGCGGTTTCCGGGAACTCTACCGCGCCTGGCAGACGGGACAGTCATTCCAGTATCGCGACCAGGATTGCCTGGAAATATTCTGTGTGCTGTGGATCGCCTCCGCGCTGCAGTCGCTGGCGGCGAGCACCCTCATCCTGGATATCGACCGACTGGGAGCAGACACCATATTGCGCGCCGCCACGGCGGAGGACCTGCGGCTGGCCGGCCTTCCGCACGATCTCGACGACTGCCGGCCACCGGTAGCGACGGACCGCCCGGACCTGCGCCGGGCCGTCGAGGGTGCGCTCGCCCGCGCCGCCACCTTGATCAGCACCACCTCGCACCGGCCGCTGCTGCCGCCGGCTGATGACGCCGGACTGTCCGGCAAGCTCGCGCAGCTTTCGGAAAGTAACCGCGCCTTTCTTGCAGCCGCCTTGCCGAAACGGAGTTAGGCTCCCGCCGCGAGACGCGCCTTCACCGCCGATACCACGTCCTTCCAATTGCCGAGCGAGGACTGGCGGAAGAGTGTCGCGGTCGGATACCAGGGGCTGTCGCTGCGCTCCAGGAGCCAGCGCCAGTCCGCGCCGTATTTCAGCAGCACGAAGGTTTTGCAGCCCAAGGCACCGGAGAGATGGGCGATGGCGGTGTCGATGGTGATGACGAGATCGAGCTGCCCTAGCAAGGCGGCGCTGTCATCGAAAGTTTTGATGTCGCGGCCGAGATCCGCGACGCCGTGGCGTTTGAGCACGACCTCCTCCTCAGGCGTCGGGTCGACCTGGAGGGAAACGAAGCGCATGTCCGGAATATCGAAGAGTGTAATGACCTGCTCGATGGGAACCGAGCGCCCCGGCGGCTGGCGGTTGCCGCGCCAGGCGATGCCGATATTCGGCCGCCCCGTATCACGCGCCTCTGCCCATTTCTGTCGCGCCGCCTCGGATGCCCGGAGATAGGGCGTCGCGTTTGGAATACTGTCCAGGGCGAAGGACTTCATGGCGAGCGGCAGGCTCGTATAGGCAATGCGCGTGTCGAGGCCCGGCGGGCACTCGTCGCGCCCGCAAATCGCGATATCGGGAAAGCTCGCTTTGACGAGATCGAGGAGCGGCGGGGCCACTTGCCAATGCGCCTCGCATTGCTTCGACACCTCCGGAATATAGCGCAGCATCTGCAGGACGTCGCCGAAACGCTGTTCCCACTGCACCAGGAGCTTGCGCCCTTTGATGTCATCCATGCCGAGCAGCGGCAGCCCGTAATCCGGCAGCTTCTCATGCACCGACAGATGCAGCCGCTGCTCATAGGCTTCCCAGGCTTCGCGCGAGGGACCGAAGGCCAGCATCGAATTGGCGCGGTTCCAGCGCGCCTCGGGATAGCCGGGGCGCCTCACCAGCGCATCATCGAGGATGGCGATGGCCTTGCCGTGCTCGGCCAGCTCCTGCAGCGCGCCTGCCATGTTGATGCGGGCGTCGGTATTGTCCGGGTTCCTGTCGACGCAATCGCGATAGGCGGCGACGGCCTCTTCATATCTGAACAGCGCCCCCAGCACATTGCCCTTCGACAGCAGCCAGTCGGTCTTTGCCGGCTCGACCAGGAGAGCCGCCTCGATATTGCGCAGCGCCTCCGCATTGCGTTCGAGCTTCAGCAGAGTGAGGCCGAGATTGTGATAGGCCTCGCCCATGGCGGGATTGATGGCGAGCGCCGTCTCGAAAGCTCTCAGGCTCTCTTCCTGGCGGTCGAGCTTGTTGAGCGAGACGCCCTTGTTGAGCCAGGCGAAGAGATGCGCGCCGTTGAGCCGGATGGCGGCGTCGAAATCGGCGATCGCCTGCTGGTCCGCCCCCATGACTTGCAGCGTGGCGCCGCGATTGTTGAAGCTGTCCGCATGCCGCGGATTGATCGCGATCGATTTCGTGAAGGCATCGATCGCGGCTTTCATGTCGCCCAGCGCCTTCTGCGCGTTGCCGAGTTCGAACCAGGCGTTCCAGTCCCGGCCATCGAGCGCGATGGCCCGGCCGAGCGCCTGAATGGCGGGGCGGGGTTCACCCACGCCGAGGAACAGGCCGCCCAGCAGCCCGTGAAGATCGCCACGCTGTGGCATGGCCTGCGCGGCCCGGGCGAAGGACTCGATCGCCCGCCGCTTGTCGCCGACTGCGATCAGGCAATGGCCCATCAGGGCATGCGCCTCGCCCGCCGTCGCCGGATTGGCGAAGGCCCTCTCGCAGAGCGCCATGGCATTGGCCTGGCGGCCACAGATATGCTCGACCTCCGCCCGCACGATGGCCTGGCGGGGATCGTTGGCGGCAAGGCCCGACAGGCTGGCCAAACCGCGCCACAGAGCCTGCTCGCGCGGCGGCACACGTTCGCCTTTGAGCCACTCAATGGCGGCGGGCGACAGCAGGCCCTCCGATTTCGCGGCTTCAACCGCGGCGTCGACCTGGCCGCCGGCGGCCAACGACAGGGATTTGCGCAGCGCATTGCCGAATTTCGCGGTTTCAGGACGGGAATGTTTGAGCATCGACAGGACCTTCACCAAAACCACCAGCACAAGGCGCTGCCTGAACCTGAGACTCGGGAGGTTCCGGGCCGACCCTGACACAGACTTCCATAATGCAATTCCCGAGTGAAGCCCATCCGTGCACGGTTGTAGATTTTTTCCGGGCGGTCTGCTACCTGCCGAAGGCGAGACGCGCGACAGCGGCATTGATGATGTACAATCACCAGTCTTTTCCCGACCCGACCGGCACCACGACCAGCCAGCTGAGTGTAAGAAGGCGCTTCGTCTATCTCGTCGTGAGCATCCTTATCGGCCTCGCCTTCACGCTGCTCGTCCTCGAGACAGCGTCCTACTTCCTCCTCAAGATGGAGGGTAAGGCGCAGCCCTATATGTGGCGGCCTTATGAGGAAACGATCCTCGGCCGGGACCAGTTCCGCGAGGCCTACCGCACCCTCGACCCGCATCTCGCCTTCACCTATGGCAAGAACTCGCCCAAGCTTGCCACCGTCCGGGAGAAATACACCTGGATGGAGGGCTTCGTCATTTACGGCGACATGAGCAAGGGCATGCAGCGGCCCATCATCCTGGCGCTCGGCGGATCGACGACCGACGGCGTGAAGTTCCCCAACAGCTGGCCGGAACAGCTCGCCCGTATCCTCAAGGAGCGCAATCTTCCGGGCACGGTGATCAACGGCGGCATCGGCGGCTATACGAGCAGCCAGGAGCTCCTGAAGCTGATCCGGGACGGCCTGGAATTCCAGCCCAATATCGTCATCACCCTCAACGGCGTGAACGACGCTCTCAATTACGGTCTGCCCGGGCACCTGATGGTGCAGCCCTATCAGGAGAACGTGATGCAGGTCGCGACCGGTGCCGAGGATGGGCGCTGGTTTCCCAATACGGTGACGCTGTTCCGGCGGGTTTTCCCGAAGTCGACCGACATCGATTATACGCTGGGCCTCACCTCCAACCGGCCGCGCGCCTCACTCTACAGGAAGAATGTCGAGCTGATGAACGCCTCCTGCCTGTCGCAGGGCTGCAGATTTTACGACGTGATCCAACCCTTCTCGTTCTTCAACAGCCGCCATGCGCGGCCCAATCCCGAATCCGTCGGGAGCGAATATATCAAGGCTGTCACCACGCTCTACCAGGCCATCCTGCCTTTCACGCAGCGCCATGATTATATTCGCGACGCGACACAGGCGCTCGAGGGAACGGACCAGGTCGTCTACCAGAGTGATGGCGTTCACCTGACCGACGAGGGCAACCGCATCATCGCCGAATACATGCTGGAGATGATTAAGGGCCATCTGCAGCCGCAATGAGCGGGATCGACCAAGACTGAAGGCACCTGCGGTTGAGTCGACGCATTCTTCGTAGTTTCTTAAATGAAACAACAGAGAATGAAACTCCAGCTCAACCACCACGGAGCCGGAGGAATCTACCTGGCTCTGATCGGGCCTCAGCTCTCCCGGGAAGAGATAAGAAGTTCCTAACAGCTATGGTAAATTCCATGAATTGATTGATCTGGCGCCGCGACTGACAAAAAAGTGAATATCCGGAACTTCCATCGGTTGCAAAATAGCGACCAGTTCCGAAATTTACGCTTCGTTTCGCCGATTTCCTCTGTTATCTGCTGGATCCGAGATGTCCAGCGCGCCTGCAATCAGAAGCAGCATTTCCATTATCCTGGTCCGGATCACCGGCGCCGGACTGGCCTTGCTCGCCCAAATCATCGCCTCGCGGATCATCGGCGCGGAGGAATTCGGCCGTTATAGCCTGATGCTCGTATGGCTGCTCCTGCTGGGGCATGGCGCGACCGTTGGAACCAATCCCCTGCTCTGCCGCTACATCGCGCTTTATATAAAGTCGGGCGACATTTCCGCCATCGCCGGATTGTTGCGCGCAACGATCTCAGTGGTGCTGATTGTAGGTCTGACGCTCGGCGCGAGCGCCGCTCTCCTGGTCCATACGGGCGCAATTGCTGTAGGCTCCGAGACGATCCTGCTGGCGACGCTGGCTTTCAGCGCTATTCCGCTCCTCGTCCTGCAGGACTATCTGGAATCGATCGCCCGCGGCATCGACCGCCCGGCGCTGGGAATTGTGCCGGCCTATCTGGTCCGTCACCTGGCGATTATTGTCGGCGTGTCTTCCGCTTTCCTGTTGGGTCATCAGGCCGGCGCGGTGACGGTGATGAGCATGACGGTCATCGGCCTCGTCATCAGCCTCGCTATACAGTTCATTCTGCTGCACCGTCATCTTGGCGGGCTGCTGCGCGGCACGGCGCCGGTCTATCGGCTGCGGGAATGGGTTCGCACCGCACTTCCCATGGCGCTCAGCGAGGCCGCGGAAGTGCTTCTTATGAATGCCGACATATTGATCCTCGGCATGTTCGTGGAGCCGGAGCTCGTCGCTTACTACTTTGCGGCGACGCGCCTGGCGCAAGTGCTGACCTATATTCCTTACGGCATGAGCGCGGTGACGGCGCAGCGCATGGCGGCCCTTGCCGAGTGCCGCGAACGCGGAAAGCTGCAGGCGCTGATCAATCATACGACGCTTGCTTCCGGCGGGCTCGCCATAATGGCGGCACTCGGCATGGCCGTGTTGGCCCCCTATCTTCTGGCGCTGTTCGGCAGCGATTACGCGGAAGCCGTGCCATGGGTGGCCATTCTCGCCGGCGGCATTGCTGTTGCGTGCCTGCTTGGGCCGGGAGAGGATACGCTCAACATGCTCGGCCAGGAGCGGGCGGGGTTCGCCTGCATAATAGCCGCGCTTGCTGTCAATCTCGTGCTCAATCTCCTCCTGGTGCCAGGCTTGGGACCGATGGGGGCGGCGTGGGCGTCCGCTGTTGCGCTTGCCACACGAGGGCTGTTCGCCGCCGGCTTCGCCAAGCGCAATCTCAACCTCTATCTCCCTTTGGGCGCCAGCCGGCTGGCAGGTGCGTGAGCAAGCTTCATGGATCAGATCGTTAAACCTCACCATCGTCTTTCGCGCCAAGTGCTCGACACAGGCGCGATCAAAGCCCTGCCGGCGCGGGATTGGGACGTCCTGTCGCGCGAAACCGTGACCGAGAATCCCGCTTATTCGCGGCAATATGTTCTCGCGGGGCTGGAGACGATCGACGCCGGCGCCAATGTGCGCGCCGTCACTGTCAGCGCCGGCAACGAGCGGCTCGTCGGATTTTTCCCGTTTCGCCGCCGCATCCTGCCGCCCTTTCCGTGGCCGGTGGCCGTCGGGGCGCAGAACATCTATCAATTTGCCGGCGTGCCGCTGGCCTCGCGCCAGTGCACTGATTCAGTCATCGGCGCCTGGCTCGACGGGCTCAAGGCGGGCACGCCCTGCCGCTACTGGGCGCTTTCGAATATCGACCTCGACAGCAGCTTCCTCCAAAGCGTGCAAGCGCAACTGGCCGCGCGGGGCTTGAGCCTGCGTGTCGTCACGCCCTATCGGCGACCGACTCTCACCGGCAAGGCCGGAAGCTCCGCGGCACACAGCGCCCAGATCATCAAGAAGAGCCGAGTGAAGGACATCGAGCGCAATCTGCGGCGGCTGCATGGGATCGGCGCGGTCGATTTCGAGCGCGCCAACGAGCCGGAGCAGGTGAAGCAACGCATCGAGCAGTTCCTCGCCCTCGAGCAATCGGGCTGGAAAGGCCAGAACGGCACGGCGTTTCTGTCGAAGGATCGCGATACGGAATTTGCCCGGATGGCGTTTGGAGGCCGGGAAGGCGGGCCGACGGTCGTGGACAGCCTGCTTCTGGACGGCACGCCGATCGCCATGAGCGTCAACATGTCCAACGGCGCGACGCTCTTCACCCTCAAATGCGCTTATGATGAGAACTACCGAAAATTCAGTCCCGGGCTGGTGCTGGAATATCTGGTGGTCGAGGAGTTCTTCAAGAGCGGCGCCTTCACCGAGATGGACGCGTCGACGACCATGGACGGCCACATCATTCAGGAGTTCTGGGACAGCGACAAGCCCATGGCCTCAGTGATCATCGGCCCCGATGATTTCCGCTTGGATCTCCTGGCAAGGGGCTGGACCGCGTTGCGCGACGTCAGGCAAGGTCTGGCGCGCCTGCATCCGCTGAAATATCTGATCCAGACGTACCGCAAACGTTTTGTGGGGAGCTATGCAGCGGTGGCATTGTCGGTGAGCTGGAGCATGGACTAGCGTATCTGACCGAAAAGTGCGAAGCGCTTTTCAGACAATCCGATGCGCAGAACAAAGTCATTGGGCGCGCCGCGGCGATTCCAGCAGAAGTCCGCCGAGAGGAAATATCTGTGACCCGAATGCCCCGTGAGGCCGCCACGCCTGGCGATGTCGATTCGCCCTATGCCTGGCTGCGCCTCGTCATCACCTTGGCTCTGGGCACCGTGGCCTGTGTCGGCACCTGGTCGGTCATCGTCGTTTTGCCAACCCTGCAGCTGGAGTTCGGGACACTGCGCGGCGGTGCTTCCATGCCCTACACTTTGGCGATGCTCGGTTTCGCCGCCGGCGGCATCCTGATGGGACGCCTGGTCGACCGGCTCGGCATCGTCGTGCCCGTGCTGATCGGCGCGGCCCTGCTCTGCGTCGGCTACATTCTGGCGGCGCTCACCACCAGCATCTGGCAGTTCGCCTTGCTCTCGGCCGTGATCGGCTTTGGTTCGGCGGCGGGCTTCGCGCCGCTGATCTCCGATCTCTCACACTGGTTCAGAAAACACCGCGCCGTCGCGGTGTCATTCGCCGCCTCCGGCAGCTATCTCGCCGGCGCGGTATGGCCCCTGGTGATCGATCATTTCCAGTTCGCCTATGGCTGGCGCGCCGTCCATGTCGGGATTGGCCTGTTCGTGCCCTTCGCAATGGTGCCGCTCGGCCTGGCGCTCAGCCGCAAGCCCGCCCAGACGAGCTATGCCGCCGCCGAGGCCGCCACGGAGGCGGCCCGCGAAGAGCTCGGCCTTTCGCCGCGCCAACTGCAGGGCCTGCTCGTCGTGGCCGGCTTCGCCTGCTGCATGGCGATGTCGATGCCGCAGGTCCATCTCGTCGCCTATTGCGGTGACCTCGGCTACGGCGTGGCGGTGGGCGCGCAGATCGTCTCGTTGATGCTGGGCTTGGGCGTGGTCAGCCGCGTCGGCTCCGGCGCGATCGCCGACCGCATCGGCGCCGGACCGATGCTGCTGATCGGCTCGGCGATGCAGGCGGTGGCGCTGCTGCTGTTTCTGTTCTTCGACAGCCGGTCCTCGCTCTGGGTGATCGCCGGCCTGTTCGGCCTGTTCCAGGGCGGCATCGTGCCGATGTATGCAGTGATCATCCGCCAATTCCTGCCACCAAGAGAAGCCGGCGCCCGCATCAGCCTGGTCCTCACCGCGACCGTGCTCGGCATGGCCGCGGGCGGCCTGGCGGCAGGCTTTATATATGACGCCACCCAGTCCTATCGGCTGGCCTTTCTGCACGGGCTGCTCTGGAATCTCGTCAACTTGGCCCTGATAGGCTGGCTGCTGGTCTGGCCGAAATGGCGGCGGCGCAGCCGGGCAGTGAGGGGTCATTTGCGAGCCTAGAGCGCTTCCCGCCAAAGTTGCTCGACTTTGGCGATAAGGAAGCGCTCCAGTTTACATGTATTTCGAGCCCTTTTTCCCGTTTTGATCGAACCGGAACGATTCGATCAAAACGGGAAGGGCTCTAAGCCGATCAGCATCGAAGAGAACGAGATGTGGAGCGAGGCAGCTCCCTGAAGCTCTATGGCGTAACTTTCCTTGCCGTGACTTCCGTGTTAGCCAGACCACATCTGGGTGCACGGCGTGAGATCATGTTCCCGCCGCGCCTGCCCGCAACCGAGAGCTAAGCAAGATTGACAGGCAAAGGCAGGCACTCTCTCGGACATGAAGATATCGTGGATCGCATCTACGAAGCTTCGGTGCTGCCGGAACTATGGCCGAATGTTCTCGGTGGAATCTCCCAATTCTCCGCGACCGCGTGGTCGACGATTGTGACCGTGAGCGGCTCCCGAGCGCGCTGGGTCGCTTCATCGGAAGTCGCCGAGGAGATTGTTCGCGCGCATTTCGACAGTTTCAGCGACAACAGAAGAACCGCCCGCCTGATGGCAAAGCCCCATGCGGGATTCATCACCGACTACGATATCCTGACGCAGGACGAGATCGACGTCGAACCCGTTTACCAGGAGTTTCTGATTCCGCGGGGTTATGGATTTGGCGTTGGCAGCAACATCTCATCGGCGGCCGGCGATACAATCGTCATCCATTGTGAGGGCCATTTTGCCAGCGGCGCCATTCAACCAGCCACCGTGGAGCGTCTCGATAGTCTGCGGCCGCATCTGGCGCGGTCGGCGCTGATGTCGACCCGTCTCGCCTTCGAACGAGCGCGCACGGCGGTGGAAACCCTTTCGATGCTGGGCCTCGCGGCCTGCGCTGTGAACCAGTCGGGCATGGTGCTCGTCGCCAACGCGGAGTTCGATACGGAAATGCCGCTGTGGACGACGCGCGGCGGCAACCGCATCGCGATCCTCGACCACCGGGCCAACGGGCAGCTCTACGAGGCGCTTGGCCTGATCGCCGCGGAACAAGGCGTGCGTTCATTGCCGGTGATCGCGCCGGCCGACAGTCGGCCGGCGGTACTGCATGTCGTGCCCATCCGTCGCTCGGCGCATGACCTTTTTACGCGGGCGGCGGCCATCCTCGTGCTGACGAAGGCTTCCGATGCGGCGCTGCCAGCGTCCCCTCTCTTACGGGCATTGTTCGATCTGACGCCAGCTGAAGCCGCCATCGCAGCGCATATTGCCACGGGCAAGACAGTCGAGCGGATCGCGCTGGCTGATGGGAAAAGCATTCAGACAGTGCGTAATCAGTTGAAGAGTGTCCTCAAGAAAACCGGCTGCGATCGCCAGGTCGACCTGGTACGCATGCTCACGCGGCTCGCGCTGGCATAGGATGGCATTCAGACGAAAGCAAAAGCCGCCTCGCGGCGGCTGCTTGAGCAAATTCTTCAGTCACTGGAGAATTTGGAGCGGGCGAAGGGATTCGAACCCTCGACCCCAACCTTGGCAAGGTTGTGCTCTACCCCTGAGCTACGCCCGCATTAGGTAAGGCGCCAGGGTTTGTTCCCGGCGCGGGCGTCTTATTGCCTATGACTCGCGCAAATGCAATAGGAACCTCGCAACCATCGTAAAAGCTTCACAAAGAAGGTGAAAATGCCTGCCAGCCGCGCCGATCTGATGGCCCGATTCTCGTCCCTGGGCATCCAGACTGAGACCCGCGAACACGCGCCCGCCTTCACCGTCGACGAGGCCCGCGACCTGCGCGGGGTGATTCCCGGCGGCCACTGCAAGAATTTGTTCCTGAAGGACGAGAAGGGCGCCGTCTGGCTGATCGTCTGCCTGGAGGACGCCCGCATCGACCTCAAGGCCGCCCCGGCCAAGATCGGCTCGAAACGGCTGACCTTCGGCAAGCCGGAGCTTTTGATGGAGCTTCTGGGCGTCGAGCCGGGCTCGGTTACCCCCTTCGGCCTCATTAACGATACGGCAAACCGCATCACCGTCATCCTGGAGGAGCGTATGATGCGGGAAAACCTGCTCAATTATCACCCGCTCAACAATGACGCGACGACCACGATCAAGGCGGAAGACCTCCTCGCCTTCATCCGCTCCTGCGGGCATGAGCCCCGCATCGTGGCCCTGGCAGCCCCGTAAGGGCCAGATCACGATCAATTCAGGTCGAAACGACCTGAACTGATTAACGTGATCCGAATCTTAAGTGGGCGCGTGATCGGACGGAAAACCGGTACCCACTTTTCCTGATCACGCGCCAGAGGCCGGCCGGGTTGCAATCACCCGGCTGATCCGCCATCTAAGGGGCAGAAATCCCGCACCGAAAGGCCGTTTTCATGGAAATCTCCCCGACCGCTCCCGGCTCGACCAATGGCGCCGGCGCCCCGCCCCCGGGTGCGCTGATCAAGGATTCCGATACCCGCACCTTCATGGCGGACGTGGTCGAAACCTCGCGCAAGGTGCCGGTGATCGTCGATTTCTGGGCCCCCTGGTGCGGCCCCTGCAAGCAGCTCGGCCCCATGCTCGAGAAGCTGGTGAAGCAGGCCAATGGCAAGGTCCGCATGGTCAAGGTCAATGTCGACGAGAACCAGCAGCTCGCCGCCCAGATGCGGGTCCAGTCGATCCCGGCCGTCTTCGCCTTTGTCGACGGCCAGCCGGTCGACGGCTTCATGGGCGCGCTGCCCGAAAGCCAGATCAAGCAGTTCATCGACCGGCTCGGCAGCCAGGGTGGCATGGCCGAGGAGATCGAAGCCGCGGTGACGGCCGGCCGTGAGGCTTTGGCCCAGAACAACCTCGCCGAAGCGGCGCAGATCTTCGCCCAGATCCTGGGCGTCGACCGCGAGCATGCCGGCGCCATTGCCGGCCTCGCCAAGTGCCAGATCGCCGGTGGCGATCTCGAGCAGGCCAAAGCCACGCTGGCGCTCGTGCCGCCGGCCAAGGCCAACGATGCCGAGGTGATCAGCGCCAAGGCGGCGCTCGAGCTCGCCGCCACCCCGGTCGATCACAGCGAGATCGCCAATCTCACCCGCGCCATCGAAGCCAATGCCGACGATCACCAGTCGCGCCTCGACCTCGCGGTGGCGCTCAACGCCGCCGGCAATAAGCAGGAGGCGCTCGACCACCTGCTCCATATCGTGCGGCGCAAGCGCGACTGGAACGAAGAGGCGGCGCGGAAGCAGCTGGTCAAGTTCTTCGAGGCCTGGGGCCCCAAGGACGAGTTCACGCTGCTCGGCCGCCGCAAATTGTCCTCTATTCTGTTCTCTTGATGGGCCATGGGTTTTCTCGACCAGTATCATTCGCCTGACGACCTGCCGCGCGTCCTGAAAGTGTTCCCGCTGCCGGGCGCGCTTTTGCTGCCGCATGCCGAATTGCCGCTCAACATCTTCGAGCCGCGTTACCTCGCCATGGTGTCGGATGCGCTCGCTGGCGACCGCCTCATCGGCATGATCCAGCCCGATGACGACGAGGCCGATCTGACCGGCAGCCCGGCTTTGAAGCAGGTCGGCTGCGCTGGCCGTATCACTTCCTTCGCCGAAACGCTCGACGGGCGCCTGCTCATCACGCTGTCCGGCGTGTGCCGCTTCGCCATCGCCAAGGAAGTCGCCGGCGACAAGCCTTATCGCCAGGTCGAGGCGGATTTCTCGAGCTTCGCCGAGGATCTCGCCGCCCCCGAGGATGAGGACGATGTCGATCGCGCCTCCCTTCTCAAGGTGTTCCGCGACTATCTCCAGGCCAATGACATGAGCGCCGACTGGGACCAGGTACGCTCCGCCTCCACCGAGGCGCTGGTCAACACGCTGGCCGTGCTGGCGCCTTATGCGCCGCGCGACAAGCAGGCTCTGCTCGAGGCCAAGGATCTCAAATCCCGCGCCGACGTGCTGATCGCGCTCACCGAGATGGCGCTGGCGCGCCAGGGCTCGGGCACCAGCTCCGGCCTTCAGTGAGTGAGATCATGAGCAGGCAAACCGATCCCAAGCTCCTCGAAATCCTGGTCTGCCCGCTGACCAAGACGCGGCTCGAATATGACCGCGAGAAGCAGGAGCTGATTTCGCGCGCCGCGCGCGTCGCCTATCCGATCCGTGACGGCATCCCGATCATGCTGGCGGACGAGGCGCGCGAGCTCGGCGAAAATGAGTAGCGAGCCGCCGGAAGAGATCCGCCTCAAGGATCACGGCCGCGTCCTCGAGCTCGACTATGGACCCGGCGAGATCTACACGCTCTCGGCCGAATATCTGCGCGTCGAAAGCCCGAGCGCCGAAGTGAAGGGCCACGGCCCCGGCCAGGAAGTCACCGTCCCCGGCAAGAAGAATGTGCGCATCCTGCGCTTGGCGCCGGTCGGCCATTACGCGCTGCGCATCGTCTTCGACGACCGCCACGATACCGGGCTTTATACCTGGGGCTATCTGCGCGAGCTCGGCCGTGATGAGAAGACGCGCTGGCCGGCTTATCTCGAAAAGCTCGCCAACGAGAAGCTGACGCGCTGAAACCGGGACCCATTCGATCGAACGAGAAGCTATTAAGGCACCTCACCCTGAGGTGCGAGCGCAGCGAGCCTCGAAGGGTCCTTCAGGATGAGGCTCTGGCCTTGCCGCCGCGCCGCTTCGCTAGAATCTGAACAAGCTTCCAGTCTCCGCGGATCAGCGCCTCTTTCTTGGCGCGCGACCATCCCTTGATCTTGCGCTCTGCCGCAATCGCATCGACGACCAGATCGAAATATTCTGAATAGACCAGTTGAACAGGAAGTCGCGATGCGGTGAAGGCGCTGGGCGAAAGCTTCATCTGATGCTCGGAAAGTCGCTGGTCGGGCTCCTCACCGCGCGTGAGCCCGGTGTAATAACTGCCATCGGCGCAATGAAGAATATACACCCAGGCCATCTTGCCAATCCTGCGGGACCCTTCGAGGCCCGCCTCCGGCGGGCACCTCAGGGTGAGGGATGTCTAGGGCAGTTTGCAAGTCGAAACATTATCGTCCCGCCTGAACGTCAGACAGCTCGATCTCACCCTTCACTTCCCGGCCATGACGAACGGGGAAAATTACGAGTCCCGCCTGAACGTCAGGTAGCTCGACACGCGGCCTTCGCGTTTGGCCTTGGCCTCGTAGCGCGTCACGATCCAGTCGGAGAAAGGTGTCCGCCAGTCGGAGGCGCTTTCGGCGGTCCAGGTAAAACCGCCAGCCTTGCGCGTCTCGAACAAGGTCCACTGTACATAATGCTCGATGTCGCTGGCGAACAGGAGCAAGCCACCCGGCTTCAGCAGGCGATGGAACTGGCGCAGATTGTCCTGGGAGATCATGCGCCGGCGCAGATGGCGCGCTTTCGGCCAGGGGTCGGGATAAAGCACATAGATGCACTCGAGCGCGCCGTCGGGCAAAAGCTCGAAGACTTCGCGCACATCTCCCGCATGCACGGCGATATTGCCGATCTTCTTCGCTTCGATGAGCGCCAGGAGCTTCGCCACACCGTTGACGAAGGGCTCGGCGCCGATGAACTGCGTGTCGGGATGGAGCAGCGCCTGATGCGCCAGATGCTCGCCGCCGCCGAAGCCGATCTCCAGCCGGAGCGGTTGCGACGGAGAAACGAACTTGGCCGGATCGAATTGAAGCTGGGGCAGAAGCTCGGCGATCAGCCTTGCGTGATGAGGGCGCAAGGCTTTTCCCTTGCGCCGCCCATAATACTGAAACCGCCTTTCGGTGTCGCTCACTTCACCGCGGCTTTGAGCGCCTTGATGAGGTCGGTCTTCTCCCAGGAGAACCCGCCGTCCTTTTCCGCCTTGCGGCCGAAATGGCCATAGGAGGAGGTGCGCGCATAGATCGGCTTGTTGAGGCCGAGATGGTTGCGGATGCCGCGCGGCGTCAGGTCCATCACCTTGGCCAGCGCCTTTTCGAGCTTCTTCTCGTCGATCTTGCTGGTGCCGTGCGTGTCGACATAGATCGACAGCGGCTGCGCCACACCGATGGCGTAGGACAGCTGGATCGAGCAGCGCTTGGCGAGGCCGGCCGCCACGACATTCTTGGCGAGATAACGCGCGGCGTAAGCAGCCGAACGGTCGACCTTGGTCGGGTCCTTGCCGGAGAAGGCGCCGCCGCCATGGGGTGCGGCACCGCCATAGGTGTCGACGATGATCTTGCGGCCGGTGAGACCGCAATCGCCGTCCGGACCGCCGATGAAGAATTTGCCGGTCGGGTTGATGTGCCAGACCGTGTCCTTGGTGATCCAGCCCTTGGGCAGAGCCTTCTTCACATAGGGCTCGATCAGCTTGCGCATGTCCTTGGAGGTGAGCTTCTCATCGAGATGCTGCTGCGACACGACGATCTGCGTGACGCCGACCGGCTTGCCGTTCTTGTACTGGACGGTGACCTGGCTCTTGGCATCGGGGCCGAGCGCCTTTTCCTTGCCGGAGCGGCGGGCTTCCGAAAGCTCCTGCAGGATGCGATGGGCGTAATAGATGGGGGCCGGCATGAGCTCCGGCGTCTCGTCGCAGGCGTAACCGAACATGATGCCCTGGTCGCCCGCACCTTCGTCCTTCTTCTCGGCGGCATCGACGCCCTGGGCGATGTCGGCCGACTGGCTGTGCAGCAGGATCTCGACCTTCGCCTTTTCCCAGTGGAAGCCGTCCTGCTCGTAGCCGATATCCTTGATGGCGGCGCGCGCCGCGGCTTCGATCTTCTTGCGCGTCACGCTGACGGGGCCGCGATATTCACCGGCGATGATGGCGCGGTTGGTAGTGCACATGGTCTCGCAGGCAACCCTGACATGCGCCGGGTTCATGCCTTGGGCGATGGCCTCCCGATAGAACAGGTCGACCACTTCGTCGGAGATTCGGTCGCAAACCTTGTCCGGATGCCCCTCGGAGACCGATTCACTGGTGAAAAGATAGTTCTTCCGCGCCATTGTCATCCCACATTGATATCCCCCGCGCGTGCCGCGGAAAGCCGGGCGTCTTCTGGCAGGCTTGCCTGGAGAGGTCAAGCGGGCTGGTTCCGGGCCTAAAAGGCCGCCGATACGTCACTTCAGGCCGCTCCGGCCTGAAGTGATAACGTGATCGGGATCGCCAGGATCGTGCTTTACGGTCCTTTGTAATCCGCCAGTAATTTCACCGCATTGAGGATCAGCTTGCGCTTATCCGGATCGGTGGTCTCGCTGATGATACGCGCGATCTGGACGCCATCGGGCGATTGCAGCGCCCCGGCTATCGCATCAGCACCTTCCGATTCGGCGAAGCCCGCCGTATCGTCATCGTCGTTTTTCAGCTCGTCGTAGAAATACTGGACGTTGACGCCCAGAACGCGCGAAATCTGGTACAAGCGGCTGGCGCTTACCCTATTCGAGCCTTTCTCGTATTTCTGTACCTGCTGGAAGGTGATCCCTAGTAGTTCGCCAAGTTTCTCTTGGCTCATACCGACGAGCAGTCGCCGCATGCGTACCCGATTGCCCACATGACGGTCTACGAAGTTCGGGTCTCTTTTTGTCATTAAAGTACTTTTGTCCGACCACAATTTCCCCCGGTCTGACGAAATGTTCTCTGCCAAATGAAGAGCTTACACCCTGTCATTTCGGCGGCGTAATGCTTAGTACACCCGATCGATTTTTACAAATGGATTTATACTTAGGTTCAACAAGAAGTGAGCCGAGACGTCTCACATTTACGCGAGTTCGATCACGCCGAAGCTCCGCGAAATTGTCGTACGACAATTCCGGTGAAAGCCAGGACGAGTAACAGGCCGGCGAACATCCAATCGCCGGCGCGCGCATAAAGCGTCGGCGGCAAAGGCGGCGGCACCGTTCCATCGATCACGCCTTCCTGGCCGAGGTCGAGCTCGGCCACCATCCGTCCCTTCGCATCGATGATCGCCGAGATGCCGGTATTGGCGGCACGCAATAGCGGCAGGCCCTGCTCGATGGCGCGCAACCGCGCCTGCGCGAGATGCTGATAGGGCCCGCTCGATTTGCCGAACCAGCCGTCATTGGTCACATTGATGATCCAGGCCGGACGCTCGTTGGGATCGACGAGCGCATGTGGAAAGATCGCCTCGTAGCAGATCAGCACCGCGGCGGGGGGCAGTCCCGGCAAGGTGATATTGCGCGGACCCGGCCCCGCCGCGAAGCTGCCCGGCACGGTGACCACCTTGCGGAAGCCCAAAGGCTCGAGGATCGATTCGAAAGGCAGGAATTCACCCCCCGGCACCAGGCGCCATTTGTCGTAACGGGCCACCACATTGGCCTCGCTGTCGAGGCCGAGCACACTGTTATAGACGCGCCGTTCGGGACCCGTCGCTTGCGGGTCGCGCCGGAGCGCGCCCAGCACCAGTGACGTGCCCTCGGGCAGCAGGGCGGCGAGCTCGGCAAGCCCCTGATCGCTTTCGTCGATGAAGAAGGAGAGCGCGCTTTCGGGCCAGATTACCACGCCGATGCCGTTGATGCCCTCGGGCCGCGCCGCCGTCCCTTGCTGCGACATGGATTTCATCTTGTCGAAGATCGGCCGCGCATTGTCGCCGCGCCATTTGGCATCCTGCGAAATATTGGGCTGCACGATACGCACGCTCACCGGCTGCGATGACGCCGGCTCGGCTTGCGAAAGCCGGTAGACGCCCCACAGCCACAAGCCCGGCAGCAGCGTCAGAAGCATCGCGCCCGCGACGATCTCGCCGCGGCGCGCCCGCATGCCGGCCAGTGCGGGAAGACTTGCCCACAGAGCGATGAGCAGCGTCAATGCCGGCATGCCGAGAAGGGCGCCCGCTTGCGCGAGCCCGCCCATGCCGGTCACCGCGAGGCCCGGCGCCGTCCATGGAAAGCCGGTGAGGAGATGGCCGCGCAGCCATTCGGCGATGCCGAGGAAGATCGCGAAAGCGATGAGGCGGGCAAGTCCGTTCTGGCGCAGCGCGACGGTCAAGAGCGCGGCGAGGCCCCAATAGATTGCCATGCCGCCGGCGAGTCCTCCCACCATGAAGGGCATCATCCACAGATAGGTGGCGGCATCGACCAGGAAGGCGATGCCGATCCAGTAGAAGCAGGCGCTGAAATAGCCGAGGCCGAACAGCCAGCCCGTAAAGAATGCCCGCCGCAACGATACGTCACCCAGCGTCCAGATGAACAAAGGGAAGGCGATGAAGAGCAGCGGCCAGAAGAAGAAGGGCGGCATGGCGAGCCCCGCGAGCGCGCCGGCGAGAAGCAGGAGCCCTGCTCTGCGCCAGCCGCCGAGTCCCGCCAATGTCCCGGCGATTGCCTCAAAACGTCTCATGATCGCAGCACTATAGGTGCGCGCCTCAGCGCCTGATACAGTGCCCTCATGCGGCCAAAGGAGGCATGGAAATGGATCGCAAGGTTGACCCGGACATGCAGCTGATCGAAGGCCTGCCTTTCGAGACCGATCGCGGCATCGCGTCTAAGGCCCGCATCGGCCTCATCGTGCTCGCCACCGATTATACGATCGAGCATGAATGGCGCCGGATCATGACCGGCCTCACCGGCGTGGCGCTCTATCAGAGCCGCATCCTCAACGACGCCCAGATCACGCCCGAGACCTTGCGCGCCATGGAGCCGCGCATCGCCGCCGCGACCGAGGTCATATTGCCTGGCGCCGATTTCGACGTGATCGCCTATGGCTGCACCTCGGCCTCGATGGCGATCGGCGAGGAGAAAGTGTTCCAGCGCATCCGCGAGGCGCGGCCCAATGTCGAATGCACGACGCCGATCACCGCCGCCTTCGCCGCCTTCCGCGCTTTGGGCGCGCGGCGCATCGGCGTGCTCACCCCTTATCGCGCCGATGTGAACCGCATCGTCGCCGACTATATCAAGGCGCGCGGCTTCACCGTTCCGGTCTTCGGCTCGTTCAACGAGGAGAATGACAATCTCGTCGCGCGCATCGCGCCGAAATCGATCAAGTCAGCCATCCTCGCCATCAGGAAGCGCGCCGAGATCGACGCTGTCTTCGTCTCCTGCACCTCGATCCGTCTTGCCGAGGCCGCCGCCGATATCGAAAAGGAGATCGGCCTTCCCGTCACCTCCTCGAACCACGCCATGGCCTGGCACGCGCTGCGCCTCGCCAATTACGACGAGGCTTTGCCGCACTGGGGGAAATTGTTCACGCTGCCTTTGGCGGATTGATTCTGCCGTCATCCTGGCGAAAGCCGGGACCCATTAGATAAGCGCAACCGGGCGGCGCTGCCTGGATGAAAGAATTACCTGACGGCCACCAGAATGATCCCCACGGTGCACAGCACCACGCCCAGCCAGTTCACCGCCGAAAGCTTCTCGCCCAGGAACAGCACACCGAACACCGCCACGATCACGACGCTCAATTTGTCGACCGGTGCGACGCGCGCCGCATCGCCGATCTTGAGGGCGCGGAAATAGCACAGCCACGAGGCGCCGGTGGCGAGGCCTGAAAGAATGAGGAAGATATAGGTTCGCGCCGATATGCTGCTGGGCGATTGGAATTTCCCCATCACCGCCAAAATCCCGGCCAGCACCGCCGCAATGATCAGCGTGCGGATGAATGTCGCGAGATCGGAATCGACATTCTCGATGCCGACCTTGGCGAACAGCGCCGTCAAGGCGGCGAACATGGCCGAGAGGAATGCCCAGAACTGCCAGGAAACCGACATCGCGCTCACCGCCGCTTCGCCACATCCTCGGCCATGGAGCAGAGGATCTCGAACATCATCGCTGCCCCCGCATAGGCGGTGAGGCCGGACGGGTCGAAAGGTGGCGACACTTCCACCATGTCGGCGCCTACGATGTGGAGCCCGCGCAATTCGCGCAGCATCTGCTGGGCCTGGAAGGTGGTGAAGCCGCCGATCTCCGGCGTGCCGGTACCGGGCGCATAGACAGGATCGAGCATGTCGATGTCGAAGCTCACATAAGTGGGCCCGTCGCCGACGATGCGGCGGGCTTCCGCCATCACCGCCTTCGGCCCCTTCTCCATCGCCTCCTCGATGCGGATGATGCGCACGCCGACTTTCTCGGCATAGTTCACATCCTCGAAGTCGTACATCGAACCGCGAATGCCGATCTGCACGACGCGTTTGGGATCGAGCAGGCCTTCCTCGATGGCGCGCCGGAACGGCGTGCCGTGGGTGTAGCGGAAGCCGCCGAAATATTCGTCATAGAGATCGGTATGGGCGTCGAAATGGATCATGCCGACGGGGCGTTTCTCGGCGACGGCACGCAGGATCGGAAGTGAGCAGAGATGATCGCCGCCAGCGACGAGCGGACGGATGCCCTTGCCGACCATCGTCTTGAACCATGTCTCGACCCGCTTCAGCGCATCCTGCACATCGGCCGGATTGACCGGGCAGTCGCCGAGATCGGCGCAATTGGCGAGCTCATAGGGCACCACATGCGAGACCGGATGGACGCGCCGGATCATTGCCGAATTGTCGCGCACCTGGCGCGGCGCATGGCGGGGGCCCGGCCGGTTGGTGGTGCCGCCGTCCCACGGAATGCCGGCAAGGCCGATATCGATGTCTTGCGCCTCATCGAGCGGCACATGCGGCAGGCGCATGAAGGTGGCGATGCCGCCGAAACGCGGCGAGACGAAGCCGGAAACCGGCTGGTTGAAGGTGAGATTGTCGTTCGCCGGCATTCAAGGCTCCATGTTATACCGGCGCCATCCTAGCCCAGCTGGGCAGGCTGGAGATACAACGACATGGCGTCAATCGAGGTGATCAAGGGAGACATTACCGGTCTGGCCGTCGATGCGATCGTGAACGCGGCCAATTCATCGCTTCTGGGCGGCGGCGGGGTCGATGGCGCCATCCACCGCAAAGCCGGCCCCGACCTCGTCCATGAATGCCGGCTGCTGGGCGGCGCCAAGACCGGCGAGGTCAAGATGACCAAGGGATATCGCCTGCCGGCGCGTTTCATCCTCCATGCGGTGGGCCCGGTCTGGCAGGGGGGCGGCGCGAACGAGGCCGAATTGCTCGCCTCCTGTTATCGCAAGGCGTTGGCCCTGGCGGTGCGCCATGAGATCAAATCGGTCGCCTTTCCGGCGATCTCGACCGGAATCTATGGCTACCCCAAGGGTGAAGCCGCCGACGTCGCCGTCACCACCGTCAAGGCGCATCTGGCGCCCCTGCCACAACTTGTGATCTTCTGCTGCTTCGACGAGGAGACGGCAGCACTTTACCGGGCACGTCTCGCCTGACGTGCAGCGGCGGCAGGGCCGCATGCCGCAGGGAGGGGTTCACTCCGGCCGGCACATAAGGTAAGGGGCAACCTCCTCATATTGCACGGTTTACCCCATGTCCGACAGACTGCCCATTTTCGACGGCCATAATGACGTGCTTCTGCGCCTCCTCAACAAGCGCAGCCCGGATGCCGCCGAGCAGTTCGTGGCCGGCGACGGCGAAGGCCATATCGACCTGCCGCGCGCCATCAAGGGCGGTTTCGCCGGCGGCATGTTCGCCGTCTATATCTCCTCCAAGGACGATATCGGCGATGTCGAGGAGATGATGCGGGGCGCTTCCTATGACGTGCCGCTGCCGCGCCTCATCACCGCACCCGAGGCGCTGCCGACGGCGCTTGCCATGATGGCCATCCTGTTCCGCATCGAGCGCGCCTCCGCCGGCCGGGTGAAAGTATGCCGCACGGCCAAGGAAATCCGCGACTGCGTCGCCAGGGGCGTGCTCGCCGCCGTGCTCCATATCGAGGGCGCCGAGGCGATCGACGAGAATCTCGACTCGCTCGAGGTCTTCTACCAGGCGGGCCTGCGCTCGCTCGGCCCGGTCTGGAGCCGCCCCACCATTTTCGGCCATGGCGTGCCCTTCCGCTATCCGGCCGGCCCCGATACCGGCCCCGGCCTCACCGATGCCGGCAAGGCGCTGGTCAAGGCCTGCAATGAGCTTGGCATAGCCATCGACCTGTCGCATCTGAACGAGCAGGGCTTCTGGGACGTGGCGCGCCTCTCCAAGGCGCCGCTCATCGCCACCCATTCCAATGTCCATGCCATTTCCCAGCACACCCGCAACCTCACCGACCGGCAGCTCGCCGCGATCCGTGAGTCGGGCGGCATGGTCGGGCTCAATTTCGCCACCTGCTTCCTCAGGTCCGACGGCCAGGTCGATCCGGCGACGCCGATCGACCAGATGCTGCGCCATATCGATTATCTGATCCAGCATCTGGGCATCGAAGGCGTCGGCTTCGGCTCCGATTTCGACGGCGCCGTGGTGCCGCAGGAGATCGCCGATGTCGCCGGGCTCGACAGCCTGCGCACGGCGTTGCGCAAGCGCGGCTTCACCGACGATGTGCTGCGCAAGCTCTGCTACGAAAACTGGATCAACGTCCTCGAACGCAGCTGGGGCGGCTGATGCCGGACATCATCGTCATCGGCGCCGGCATTGCCGGCGCGTCGGCCGCCGCCCGTTTGGCCGAGACCCACACGGTCCTGGTGCTCGAAATGGAGGACCGTCCCGGCTATCATTCGACCGGCCGGTCGGCCGCCACTTATGAGCCGAATTACGGTCCACCGTCGATCCGCGCTTTGACCCGCGCCGGCCGTTCCTTCTTCGAAACACCGCCCGAAGGCTTCACCGCCTCCCCGCTGGTTTCGCCGCGCCCGACCATTTTCGTGGCCCCCGACCACCAGCAGGACCAGGCGGATGCCCTCCTGAAGAGTGGCACCGGCCTCACGGAAATCAGCTTCGCCGAGGCGCATCGCCATTTCCCGGCGCTGAAAGAGGGCTATGCCAAGCGCGCGGTGCTCGATGCCTCGACATCGGATATCGATGTCGACCTCCTGCATCAGGGCTTCCTGCGCCAGATCAAGACACTGGGCGGCGAGATCGTCTGCAAGGCGGAAGTCCAGGCGATCGCGCGCCAGGACGGCGCCTGGCAGGTCACGACGCCGCAGGGCACTTTCCAGGCCCCCATTCTCGTCAATGCGGCAGGCGCCTGGGGCGACGAGATCGCCAAGCGCGCAGGCTTGCCACCGAAGGGTCTGCAGCCCAAGCGGCGCAGCATGGCGGTGGTTCCCGCGCCCGAAGGCGTGAACATCATGAGCTGGTATTTCATCGGCGATGTCGGCGAGACCTGGTATGCCAAGCCCTCGGGCGGCCGGCTGCTGGTGTCCCCGGCCGAGGCCGAGCCGGTCGAGCCGCATGACGCTTTTGCCGACGACATGACGCTGGCCGAAGGCATTGCCCGTTTCGAGGAGGCGATCGACATTCCGGTGACGCGGCTCGAGGGCAGTTGGGGGGGCTTGCGATCCTTCGTTCCCGACGGCAATCCGGTCTGCGGCTATGACGGCAAGGCGGAAGGCTTCTTCTGGCTCATCGGTCAAGGCGGCTACGGGATCCAGACCTCGCCGGCGCTCGGCGACCTCGCCGCCGCTTTGATCCGGCGGATGCCCGTGCCTGGTTATATCGAGAGGGAAGGCCTCGATCTCGGGGACATCTCACCCAATCGCCTGAGCTAGCCTCTCCTCCGAAAGTATAAGTCGGGAACCCCCTCAAACTCCCTATAAACCGGCATTCACCGCATTTTGACGGTCAGTTCACTTCTGCCGCAAAAGCTGCTTATATGCCGCCACGCCTTGACTGATAAGGCGCTACCAGACCTACCAGGGAGGACTATCAATGAAACGAATGATAACGCTGACATCGGCACTGCTGGTCAGCACGATGTTGGCGGCAGGCGCTGCCGGGGCCAAGACGTTGGTCTATTGCTCCGAAGGTTCGCCGGAGAACTTCACCCCGGCCCTCAACACCACCGGCACCAGCCTCGATGCGGCGCGCCCCGTTTTCAACCAGCTCGTCGAATTCGAGCGCGGCTCGACCAATGTCGTGCCGTCGCTGGCTGAATCCTACGAGGTTTCGCCGGACGGCCTGACCGTCACCTTCAAGCTGCGCAAGGGCGTCAAGTTCCATTCCGGTGTCAACGGCTTCACCCCCACAAGGGATTTCAATGCCGATGACGTCCTGTGGTCCTTCGAGCGCCAGTGGAAGGCGGATCATCCGTACAACAAGGTGTCGGGTGGTGCGTTTGACTACTTCAACGACATGGACATGCCGAAGTTGCTCAAGTCGATCGAGAAGGTCGACGACCTGACGGTGAAGATGACGCTCAACGAGCCGAACGCGCCGATCCTCGCCAACCTCGCCATGGACTTCGGCACCATCGAATCCGCCGAATATGCCAAGTTCCTGCTCGACAAGGGCAAGCCCGAAGAGTTCGACCAGATCCCGGTCGGCACCGGTCCCTATGAATTCGTCGCCTATCAGAAGGACGCGGTCATCCGCTTCAAGGCGTTCGACGGTTACTGGGGCGGCAAGGCCAAGATCGACAACCTCGTCTATGCCATCACGCCGGACGCCACCGCGCGTTATGCCAAGATGAAGGCGGGCGAATGCCATGTCATGGGCTATCCGAACCCGGCCGATCTCGAGGCGATGGGCAAGGATGAAGGCCTCAATCTGATGCATCAGGCCGGCCTCAATATCGGCTACCTGGCGCTCAACGTGAAGAAGCCGCCCTTCGACAAGAAGGAAGTGCGTCAGGCCATCAACATGGCCATCGACCGCGACTCGATCCTCAAGGAGGTCTATCAGGGCGCCGGCCAGAAGGCCAAGAACCTGATCCCGCCGACGATCTGGTCGTATAATGACGCGGTGAAGGACTACGAATACAATCCGGAAAAGGCCAAGGAGATGCTGAAGGCCGCCGGCGTCGAAAACCTGCAGAGCGATCTGTGGTGGATGCCGGTGCAACGCCCGTACAATCCGAATGCCAAGCGCATGGCGGAGATGATGCAGGCGGACCTCGCCAAGGTCGGCGTCACGGTCGAGCTCAAATCCTATGAATGGGGCGAGTACCGCAAGCGTCTGCAGGCGGGCGAGCACCAGATGGGCCTCCTGGGCTGGACCGGTGACAATGGCGATCCGGACAATTTCTTCTTCCTGCTCGGCTGCACCGGCGCCCGCGAGGGTGGCCAGAACCTGTCCAAGTGGTGCGACAAGTCCTTCGAGGACAAGCTCCAGCAGGCCAAGAAACTGTCGGAGAAGGCCGACCGCACCAAGCTCTATGAGGAGATGCAGGTCATCGCCCATGACGAGGCGCCGAATGTGACGATCGCGCATTCGACCGTCTTCGAGCCGGTGAGCAAGAAGGTGTCGGATTACAAGATCAGCCCCTTCGGCCGCCACGAATTCTACGGCGTCGATATCGCCGAATAACGGAACTGAAGCGGGGCGGCCAAAACCGCCCCGCTTCACTGATATAGCCAAAAGCCATGTTCAGATTTCTGCTGCGCCGGCTGGCGCTGACTGTGCCGACATTCCTGGCACTGATGTTCGTCACATTCATGATGATCCGTCTGGTGCCGGGCGACCCGATCGAGGTACGCCGCGGCGAGCGCGGAATATCGCCCGAACGGCTGGCGGAACTGCGCCATGAGATGGGTCTCGACCAGCCGATCCTGAAACAATTCGCCGACTATGCCTGGGGCCTGCTGCATGGCGATTTCGGCGTCTCGATCATCACCAAGAATCCGGTGCTGCAGGAATTTCTCACCTTGTTCCCCGCCACCGTCGAATTGTCCATC
Source organism: Taklimakanibacter albus (assembly GCF_016595235.1). Lineage (GTDB taxonomy): Bacteria > Pseudomonadota > Alphaproteobacteria > Rhizobiales > Aestuariivirgaceae > Taklimakanibacter > Taklimakanibacter albus. Next base: position 1,699,317 of record NZ_JAENHL010000007.1, read on the forward strand.
TGCGCACTGCTCTTCGCCATTCTCATCGGCGTTCCGGCCGGCGTGATCGCCGCCTCGCGCCGCGGCGGCGTCTATGATCAGTCGCTCATGGGCCTGGCACTCACCGGCTATTCCATGCCGATCTTCTGGTGGGGCCTCATTCTCATTCTGGTGATGTCGAACACACTGGGCTTGACCCCGGTATCGGGCCGCGTCGATCTCATCAATTATTACTATCCCTCGGTCACCGGCTTCATGCTGATCGACAGTCTGCTCTCGGGCGAGAAGGGCGCCTTCCTCGACGCGGTGCGCCATCTCATCTTGCCGACCATCGTGCTCGGCACCGTGCCGCTCGCCGTCATCGCGCGCATGACGCGCTCTTCCATGCTGGAAGTGCTGGAAGAGGACTATGTGCGCACCGCCCGCGCCAAGGGCCTCGCCCCGTATCGTGTCATCGGCATCCATGCCTTGCGCAACGCGCTGATCCCGGTCGTCACCGTGATCGGCCTGTCGGTCGGCTCGCTGCTCGCCGGCGCCGTCCTCACCGAAACCATCTTCTCCTGGCCGGGGGTGGGCAAATGGCTGATCGAATCGATCGGCCGGCGCGACTATCCCGCCCTGCAGGGCGGCATCATGCTCATCTCGAGCATCGTCATCGTGGTCAATCTGCTGGTCGACCTGACCTATGGCCTCATCAATCCGAGAATCCGCCATGCCCGTTGACGCAAGCCTTCCCGCCGTCGCGGGGCCCACAGCACCGCCAAGCCCGCTCTTGTCCTTCTGGCGCTCCTTCCGCGAGAATCGCGGCGCCGTTATGGGGCTCGTGGTGGTGGTGTTCGTCATCTTCGTGGCGATCTTCGCCCATGTGCTGGCGCCGCATGATCCCCTCGAGCAATTCCGCGGCTTCACCAAATTGCCGCCGATCTGGGTCGACGGCGGCAGCTGGACCTATCCGCTCGGCACCGACGCGCTCGGCCGCGACATGCTCTCGCGCCTGATGTATGGCAGCCGCATCTCGCTGTTCATCGGTCTATCGGTGATGGTGGTCTCGATGATCTGCGGCGTCGTGCTCGGCCTTGCCTCGGCCTGGTTCGGCGGCGTCACCGATGTGATCATCCTGCGCATCATGGATCTCATCATGTCGATCCCGAGCCTGGTGCTCGCCATCCTCATCGTCGCCATCATCGGCCCCAATCTGACCAACACGATCGTCGCGGTGACCGTCGTCTATCTGCCGCGTTATGTGCGCCTGGTGCGCGCCTCCGCCTTGACCGAATTGTCGAAGGACTATGTCACCGCCGCGAAAGTGTCGGGCGTCGGCCCGTGGCGGCTGATGTTCGTGACGGTGCTGCCCAACTGCCTGCCACCGCTCATCGTGCAGGCCGCCTTGGGAGTCTGCGATGCCATTCTCGAGGCCGCGGCCCTGGGATTCCTCGGCCTCGGCGCCCAGCCGCCGACGCCCGAATGGGGCTCCATGCTCGCCGATTCGCGCGACCTCATCACGTCGCATCCCTGGGTCATGGCGCTGCCTGGCATCGCCATCCTGATCACCGTGCTCGCCATCAACCTCATGGGCGACGGCTTGCGTGACGCGCTCGATCCCCGGCTCAAGAAGAGCTGAGAGGCCTAATCATGTCCCTACTCGAAATCCAGAATCTCACCGTCGAATTCAAGACCGGCAGCGGCTGGTTCCGCGCCGTCGACGGCGTCTCCTTCACGGTCGATGCCCGCGAGGTGCTCGCCATTGTCGGTGAATCGGGCTCCGGCAAGTCGGTCTCCATGCTGGCGGTGATGGGCCTTTTGCCCTGGACGGCGAAGGTCACCGCCGATCGCATGCATTTCGAGGGGCGCGACCTGCTCGGCATGGGCAAAGCCGAGCGCCGCAAGATCATCGGCAAGGACATCGCGATGATTTTCCAGGAACCGATGTCGAGCCTCAATCCCTGTTTCAAGGTCGGCTACCAGCTCACCGAGGCGCTGAAGACGCATATGAACATGGACAAGGCGCAGCGCAATGCACGCGCCGTCGAGCTTCTGCGTCAGGTCGGCATTCCGGCGCCCGAGACCCGGCTCAATTCCTACCCGCATCAATTGTCGGGCGGCATGAACCAGCGCGTGATGATCGCCATGGCGATCTCCTGCAATCCGAAGCTCCTGATCGCCGACGAGCCGACAACCGCGCTCGACGTGACCATCCAGGCGCAGATCCTCGATCTGCTGCTCAAGATTCAGCGCGACACCGGCATGGGCCTCGTGCTCATCACCCATTCGATGGGCGTCGTCGCCGAGACCGCCGAGCGGGTGTCGGTGCAATATGCCGGCCAGAAGGTCGAAGAGCAGCCGGTCAAGGGACTGTTCAAGGACCCGCACCACCCCTATACCGCCGCCCTGCTCGCCGCACTGCCCGAACGCGCCCATATGAAACGCCTGCCCTCGATCCCGGGCATGGTGCCCGGCCAGTTCGACCGGCCGCAGGGCTGCCTGTTCTCACCGCGCTGCGCCTACGCCACACAGCTCTGCCGCACGCAGGTGCCGCCGCAGCAGAAGGATCTCGGCAATGCGCTCTGCCACTATCCGCTGAAGGACGGCGTGGCGCTCGGTCATCCCGGCAAGGAGAAAGCCGCATGAGCAGCGAACCCGTTCTCGTCGCGCGCGATCTCACCCGCTATTACGAAGTCTCGCGCGGCGCCTTCCGCGACTCGGCGACGCTCAAGGCGCTCGATGGCACGAGCTTCACCGTCGAGCGCGGCAAGACGCTGGCTGTCGTCGGTGAATCGGGCTGCGGCAAGTCCACCTTGGCCCGCCTCGTCACCATGATCGAGACGCCGACCTCGGGCTCGCTCAGGATCTCCGGCAACGAGATCGCCGGCGCTTCCAAGGAAACCTTGCGCGCCTTACGCTCCAAGGTGCAGATCGTCTTCCAGAACCCGTATGGCTCGCTCAACCCGCGCCAGCGCATCGGTCATGCGCTGGAGGAGCCGCTGCTCGTCAACACCAATCTCTCGGCCAAGGAGCGTTCCGAGAAGGCGCGCGCCATGATGGCGAGCGTGGGCCTCAGGCCTGAGCATTATGAGCGCTACCCGCATATGTTCTCGGGCGGCCAGCGTCAGCGCATCGCCATCGCCCGCGCCTTGATGCTCGATCCCGACATCCTGGTGCTGGACGAGCCCGTCTCGGCGCTCGACGTGTCGATTCAGGCGCAGGTGCTCAATCTCATCGCCGAGATCCAGGAACGGCTCAATCTCGCTTTCCTGTTCATCAGCCACGACCTCTCGGTGGTGCGCCATATCGCCAATGACGTGATGGTCATGTATCTCGGCCGCGCCGTCGAATATGGCACCCGCGACGACATTTTCCGCAATCCGCAGCATCCCTATACGCGCGCCTTGCTGTCGGCGACGCCGATGGCGGATCCCGAGCGCAAGCGCGAGCGCATCGTGCTCAAGGGCGAATTGCCCTCGCCGCTCAACCCGCCTTCCGGTTGCGCCTTCAATCCCCGCTGCCCGCTCGCCTTCGACCTCTGCCGCGTCAACAGGCCGGAGCTGCTTGCGCATGAGGCAAGCCTTGTGGCATGCCATGCCGTGAACAAGCCCGAGGCCGCGCCCAAGGCGGCCTGACGTCAAATATCGGAGAACGGAATGTCCCGCGCTGAACACTCGACCGGCGAAGCTCTTGTCGGCCTGCTCGAATCCTATGGCGTCGACACCATCTTCGGCATTCCGGGCGTTCACAATGTCGAGATGTACCGGGCACTGCCGCGCTCCAAGATCAACCATGTGCTGGTGCGCCATGAGCAAGGCGCCGGCTTCATGGCCGACGGCTATGCGCGCGCCACCGGCAAGCCCGGCGTCTGCTTCACCATCACCGGCCCGGGCCTCACCAACATCATGACGCCGCTCGGCCAGTCCTGGTCGGATTCGAGCCCGGTCTTCTGCATCTCATCCGCCCTCGACATCACCGACAGCGCGCAAGGCCGCGGTCGCCTGCATGAGATGCAAAGCCAGCTCGGCGCCGCCCAGACGATCACCGATCTCACGGTGCGGGCCTATACGCCGCAGGATGTGCGCGATGGCGTGGCGCGCGCCTTCTCGGCCTTTGCCTCCAGGCGGCCCCGTCCCGCTTATCTCGAGCTGCCGCTCGATCTCCTGAAATATCCCTCAGGCCCCGGCTGGACGGCGCATAAGACGCCGAAGCTTCCGCAGGCCGATGCCGACCAGATCCGCGAGGCCGCGACCCTTCTCAGCAACGCGAAATCACCGCTGGTGCTTCTGGGCGGCGGCGCGCAAGGCGCCGGCATGGCGGCTCTCGCCATCGCCGAGAAGCTCGGCGCTCCCATCCTCACCACCACCGCCGGCAAGGGCACTGCTCCGGGCGATCATCCGCTCTGCCTCGGCTACCGCCTCGCCTCGGCTTCGGGCCGCAAGCTCCTGCAGGAAGCCGATGTCATTCTGTGCGCCGGCTCGGAATTGTCGGAGACCGACTTCTGGGAATCGGGCTTCCATCTGAGCAAGGGCCTCATCCGCATCGATCTCGACCCGATGGTATTGGCGCGCCCGCATGCCGCCGAGATCGCCATCCTGGCGGATGCCGCATCGGCGCTCGATTGCATCCTGGCGGCCCTGCCCGCCGCCGATCATTCGGCGCGCCGCAAGGCGAGCGAAAAGAAGATCGCCGACATTCTCTCAGCCGAGCCGGCTGAGGACGACGCCTTGCGCAAGATGCTGCGCCAGGTCCTGGCCGTCATCCGGGCAAATCTCCCGCGCGAGACGGTGATCGCTTCCGACATGACGCAGATCGCCTATGCGGCCAATGAGATCTTCCCGGTCTATGAGCCGCGCACCTGGCTGCATCCGGTGGGCTTCGGCACGCTCGGCTTCGCATTGCCGGCAGGCATCGGCGCCAAATTCGGCACCCCCGACAAGCCGGTCGCGGTGATGATCGGCGATTACGGCATCCAATATACGATCAACGAGCTCGGCACCGCGGCCGAGCACAAGCTGCCGCTCATCATCCTGATGTGGAACAACGACGCGCTCGGCCAGATCCGCGACGACATGGTGAACAAGGGCATTCAGCCCAATGCCGTCACCTTGATCAATCCGGACTTCCAGGCGCTCGCCAAGGCCTATCGCTGCAACGCCGAGAAACCCGACTCGCTCAAAAGCCTCGCCGAGGCCATCGGCCGCGCGCTCAAGGCCGACGGCCCGACCCTGATCGAAATGACGCCGCGCATGTTGAATGGCTAGCGCATCGGCCCGAAAAGTGCGTGCGGTTTTCGGACACGCCGATGCGCACTGACGCGGCCGTCATCTTCGATGTCGACGGGGTCCTGCTCGATCTGACAAGGCCTGAGGAAGACGCTTTTTTTTGGCCCTTTGCCGAGCTGCACGGCCTGACCGGCCTGTCGCGCGACTGGGATGGCTATCGCATCCGCAATGACGAGGACATCATTCTGGAGATTCTCGAAGGGCATTTCGGCCGGGCGCCGACGCCACAGGAGCATCGCGCGGTCATCGATACCTATATTGGCTATATGGATGCGAATCTCCGGCAGAAACGCCTTACCCCTGAGACGGTGTCTGGCGCGGCGGAGCTGCTTGCCGGTCTCGCCGGCAAGGCCAGGCTTGGTATCGCGACCGCCAATCTCCTCGAAGTCGCCGCCCGGAGGCTCGCCGCTTGCGGCCTGTGGGACGGGCTGAAAGATCTCGGCTTCGGCGCCAATGGCGGCGGCGCCAAGCGCGAAATTCTGGCCCGCGCCATAAAAACCCTGAACTTGCCGCGCGAGCGCATCGTCTTTATCGGCGACAATCTCAACGACGTCGAAGCCGGGCTCGCCAATAACGTGCATTTCATCGGCTTTTCCGTCGATCCGGCCAAGACCCGGCGGCTGGCGGCGGCCGGGGCGGAGCGTATTTGCAATCATCACCGGGATACGCTGAAACATATAAAAGACGCGCTCAACATCTGAATCGGAAGGAAATCGGGCTCCATATGGATACTGGGCATCCCAATCAATTCGCGCTGTTGCGCACCAGGCGCTTCCTGCCGCTGTTCGTTGCCCAGGCCATCGGCGCCTTCAACGACAATGCCTTCCGTTATGCCCTCTCCATCCTGCTCATCTACGATCTGGGGCCCAGGCTCGGTTTCGCCGAAGGCCATGCCGGCCTTCTCAACACCCTCTCCGCCGGCCTCCTGATCCTGCCTTTCTTTCTGTTCTCGGCCTTGGCCGGCCAGATCGCCGACAAGTTCGACAAGGCGATGCTGGCGCAGCGTATCAAATTCGTCGAGATCGCCATCGTGGCGCTGGCCTCCTTCAGCCTGTTCACCGACCAGATCTGGCTGCAGCTCCTCGTCGTCTTCCTGACCGGCACCCAGTCGGCCTTTTTCGGCCCGATCAAATATTCGATCCTGCCACAGCATCTCGAGCGCCAGGAGCTTCTCGGCGGCAACGGCCTGATCGAGATGGGCACCTTCCTGTCGATCCTGCTCGGCACGCTGTTCGGCAGTTTCGCCATCAGCTCCGAATGGGGCCGCCATTGGGTAAGCGTGGTGATGATCGGCCTTTCGGTCATGGCCTATCTGAGCGCCCGGCAGATTCCGGCGGCACCCGCACCTCAGCCCGAGCTCAAGCTCAACGCCAATCTCGCCCAGGAAACCTGGCGCATGATCGGCATTGCGCGCGAGCGCGGCGACGTCTTCCTCGCCATTCTCGGCATCTCCTGGTTCTGGTTCCTGGGCGTCATCTTCCTCACCCAGATTCCGCTTTTCACCCAGACCGAACTGCACGCCAATGAAACGGTGGCGAGCCTCATCATCGCCGCCTTCACCGTGGCGATCGGTGTCGGCTCCATCGTCACCAACCGGCTGCTCAAAGGTGAGGTATCGGTCAAATATGTGCCGATCGCCGCCATCCTGATCACTCTGTTCATCATCGATCTCTATTTCGCCACCGGCGCCTTACGCTCGAGCGATGCGAGCGCGCTGCGCACGCCGATCGATCTCATCTCGAGCTTCTCCGGCTGGCGCGTGCTGGTCGATCTCGCCGCCATCGCGCTGTGCGCCGGCCTTTTCGCCGTACCGCTTTATGCGCTGGTCCAGGCGCGCTCGTCGCCCCAGAAGCGCGCCCGGGTGATTGCCGCCAACAACATCGTCAACGCGGTGTTCATGACCGCGGCGACGATCCTCTCTTATGTGCTGCTCGACGCCGGGCTTTCGGTGCGCGGGCTGTTCCTGGTGGTCGGCCTCGCCAATGCCATCGCCGCCATCTGGATCTGCCGCCTCCTGCCGCAGGAGCTTGCCGCCTATATCGCGCGCCGCCTGTTCTATCTGTTCTATCGCGTCGAGATCAAAGGCTTCGAGAACTTCGCCAAGGCCGGGCGCAAGGCGCTGATCATATCCAATCACACCTCCTTCCTCGACGGCCCGCTGATTTCGGCTTTCCTGCCGGAGCGCTGCCAGTTCGCCATCAACACCCGCATCGCCGATCGCTGGTGGGTGAAGCCGGCCTTCCAGCTCTTCGACCTCCTGCCCATCGATCCCAGCAATCCGATGGCGATCAAGACGCTCGCCAACGGGCTGAAACGCGGCCGCAAGGTGGTGATCTTCCCGGAAGGCCGCATCACCCGCACCGGCTCGCTGATGAAGATCTATGAAGGTCCCGGCGTCATCGCCCATCTCGCCGGCGCGAAAATCCTGCCCATCCGCATCGACGGCGCGCAATACACGCCCTTCTCGCTGATGAAGGGCAAACTGCGCATCCGCTGGTTCCCCAAGATCACCTTGACCTTCTTGCCACCGGTTAAGATCAATGCACCGGCCGATCTGAAGAGCGGGGCATTGCGCGAATATCTCGCCGACCGGACTTACGACATCATGACCGACATGATGTTCCGCACCAGCTTCAAGAACGAGACGCTGTTCCAGTCGCTCCTCGAAGCCCGCCACATCCACGGCAAGAAGCACGAGATCCTCGAGGACATCCAGCGCACGCCGCTCACCTATGACCGTATCGTGCTGGGCAGCTTCATCCTCGGCCGTCGCCTCGCCGGACTGACTCCGGGCGAGAAGAATGTCGCCGTGCTGCTGCCGAGCGCCGCCGGCTGCTTCATCACGCTGTTCGCGCTCTATGCGTCGGGCCGCGTGCCGGCGCTTCTCAACTACTCGACGGGCGCCATCAATATGGCGGCCGCCTGCCGCACCGCCGAGGTGAAGACCGTCATCACCTCGCGCCGTTTCGTCGAGGCGGGCGACTTTGGCGATGCGGTGGCGCTGCTCGAAAAGCAGGCGAAGATCATCTGGATCGAGGATGTGCGCGCACAAATAGGTCTCGGCGACAAGCTCTACGGTCTGTGGTCCAGCCACTTCCCGAAAGGCGCGCTCAAGAAACTCGGCTACAATCCCGATGCCGATGCGCCGGCGGCCATCGTCTTCACCTCGGGCTCGGAAGGAACCCCCAAAGGCGTCGTGCTCTCGCACAACAATCTGCAGGCCAATCGCCACCAAGCGGCGGCCCGCATCGACTTCACACCACAGGACATCGTCTTCAACCCGATGCCGATGTTCCATACATTCGGGCTCAATGCCGGCACGCTTCTTCCGGTGCTCGCGGGCGTGCGCACCTTCCTCTATCCGTCACCTCTGCATTACAAGATCATCCCCGAGCTGGTCTACGACATCAACGCGACGGTGCTCTTCGGCACCGACACTTTCCTCACCGGCTATGCCCGCAACGCGCATCCATATGATTTCTACAAGATACGCTTCGTGGTGGCGGGCGCCGAGCGGGTGCGCCCCGAGACGCGCCAGACTTACATGGACATATTCGGCCTGCGTATTCTCGAGGGTTACGGCGTCACCGAATGCGCGCCGGTGCTCGCCGTCAATACACCCATCCATTATCGCGCCGGCTCGGTCGGGCGCCTGTTCGACGGCATCGACTACCGGCTCGAGACCATCGAGGGCATCACCGAAGGCGGCCGGCTGCATGTGAAAGGCCCCAATATCATGCTGGGCTATCTGCGCGCCGAAAAGCCCGGTTTGATCGAGCCGCCACCCGAAGGCTGGTACGACACCGGCGACATCGTCACCGTCGATCCGCGCCGCTACATCACCATCCAGGGCCGCGCCAAGCGCTTCTCCAAGATCGCCGGCGAGATGGTCTCGCTCGCCGCCGTCGAAAGCCATGTGCAGGAAGCTTTCCCCGATCATGTCCATGCCGTGGTCGCCATTCCCGATCCGAAGAAGGGCGAACAGCTGGTGCTCTTCTCGACGCATCAGAAGCTCGACCGCACCGGCCTGTCCGACGCCTTCAAGAATTTCGGCGTGACCGAGCTGATGACGCCCCGGATCATCGTGCCGCTGGACGCCATTCCGATCCTCGGCACCGGCAAGACGGATTATGTGACGCTCAACAAGCTGGCACGGGAGAAATTCCCCTCGTGAGCCTGGCGCTCGACGACCGCGACCGGGCCTGCCTCGACGGCGCACACGGCCCGGCCATGCGGCTCGCGATGCGGCTCGTCCTGAAAGCCGCCGGGATATTGGGCGCCCGCGAGCTGATCCCGGTCTCCTTCGCCCATATCGATGCCTGCTTCTATAGCGGCGAGGCGCATGTCGATTTCGCCCAGTATCTCCTCGATCACGGCGCGAAGCTCAGCATTCCCGCCTGGACCAATAATGGCGTGGTGAGCCTCACCGATCCCGACATCCGGCCCGAAGCGAGCGACCCGCAAATGGTCAAGGGTGCGCGCAAGCTGATGCAGCTTTATGAGAAGCTCGGCTGCCGGCCGGTGTGGACCTGCGCGCCCTATCAGCTGCCGGGCGGACCGCAATTCGGCGATCAGATCGTCGCCGGGGAATCCAATGCGGTGTCTTTCTACAACGCCGTCATCGGCGCGCGGACCAACAAATATGGCGATTATCTCGATGTCGCCTGCGCGCTCATCGGCAAGGCGCCCTATGCCGGCCTCCATCGCGACGAAGGCCGGCGCGGCCGTCTCCTCATCCGCACCGAGGCCGTTCCCGACGGCTGGAAAGCTGAGAACATCTTCTATCATCTGCTCGGCCATCATGTCGGCAAGCTCGCAGGCCAGGCCATTCCGGTGATCTCCGGCCTGCCGCCGCAGGAGACGGCGGATTCGCTGAAGGCGCTGGCCGCCGCGGCCGCTTCCGCGGGTGGCGTCGAGATGTGGCACGCCGTCGGCGTGACGCCGGAAGCCGCGACGCAGGATGATGCCTTCCAGGGCCATGCGCCCGAACACATCTTCGAGGTCACGCCCGAGTCTCTTGCGCAGGCGCGCCGCGATCTGACCAGCGCCAAGGACGGTCCGCTCGATATGGTGGCACTCGGCACGCCGCATTTCTCACTGACCGAATTCGAAAGACTGGCGCCACTCGTCGCGGGGCGAAAAGCGAGCCCCGGTCTCGCTTTTTACGTCTCGACCAGCCGCCATATACGCGACGAGGCGGCAAAGCGCGGCTGGATCGCCGAGCTCGAAGCCTTCGGCGCCACCGTCATCGCCGACACCTGCACTTATTATTCGCCGGCGGTGCGCCGCTGCCGCGGCCGCATCATGACCAATGCCGCGAAATGGGCCTATTACGCGCCCGGCATGCTGGGTGTCGAAGTCTGCTTCGGCAGCCTCGCCGAATGTGTCGAAAGCGCCGTCCGGGGTGAGGTGTGGCGCGATCCGCAACTATGGGCGAACGGCCTATGATCCAAGCGCGCATCCTTCACGGCGGCGAAGCGCACGGGCGCGTTCTCGCTCTCGATGCGCCTTTGAGCTTCTGGGGCGCTTTCGATCCGCGTACCGGGCGGATCATCGACATCCATCATCCGCAATGCGGATCATGCATCACCGGCACGATCCTGATGATGCGCGAGACACGCGGCTCCGGCACCGCACCCGGCGGCATGGCGGAAGCGATCCGGCTCGGCACGGCGCCTTCGGCCATCATCCTCGTCAAGCCGGACATCAATCTCGCGATCGGCGCGGAGGTCGCGGAAGCGTTATACGGAAAGACCTGCCCGGTGCTGGCGGTGACGGCGGCGGATTATGCCGAACTCGCCCGGCACGCGGCGCTCGCCATCTCCGGCGATGGAAAGATCACTCCGCTGCCGCGAGATTCTTTTCCCGGTTAGCCCCATCGACACTGTCGGAGACCGGATTCGATTCCTCCGGAATCCGGAAGATGTTCCAGTCATAGGCGCGCCGGCCCACCGAGACGAGACCGGTCCACCACGAGACGAAAGCCGACAGAGCGAGGCCGAGCACGATCGGCGACAGCCAGAGGAAAGTCTGCGTCGTGATCAGGAAAGCGAGCACGCCGACCAGCAGACCGGCGACGATATGCCAGGCATGTTTGTGCAGGAGCTCGTTGAAGGGCGGCGCCTCCTCGGTGCGCTTCTGCGCTTTCCAGCCGGAATCGCGGCCGAGGAAGATGTCGAGCACGAAGCCCGACTGGATGATCATCATGATGGGCGACAGCAGTGCGGAAAGGATCGATTCCGCAAACAGGCTCTTGATCAGCCCGATGACGCCGCCGCAGCCGCGCCGCAGCACCGGATCGAAGATGGCGGCGATGATGCCGAGGATCTTCGGCACGAACAGCACCGCCATGGTCAAGGTGAAGAGGCGCAGCGCGCGCTCCGGATCGAAGACCGGCCAGGCCGGAAACAGCGTGAAGCCTTCCGGAAAATAATTGGGCTGGGCATATTTGGCGACCGTCGACAGGACGAGACCGGTCATCAGCAGGAACAGCCACAGCGGCGAAGCCAGATAGGACATGATGCCCTGCAGGAAATGGATGCGGCTCACCCAATGCAGGCCCCTCACATGGAGGAGCTTGATATGCTGCAGATTGCCCTGGCTCCAGCGCCGGTCGCGCGCCGCGAGCTCGATCAGATTGGGCGGCGTCTCTTCATAAGACCCGCCGAGCGCCGGCAGCATATAGACCGCCCAGCCGGACCGGCGCATCAGCGCCGCCTCGACGAAGTCATGGCTCATGATATGGCCGCCGAAGGGCTTGCGGCCTTCGAGCTCGGGCAGGCCCGCCGATTCCGCAAAGGCCTTCACCCGGATGATCGCGTTGTGGCCCCAGTAATTGCCGTCGCGCCCGTGCCAGGCGGCGAGCCCGTTGGCGACGATCGGCCCATAAACGCGGCCGGCGAATTGCTGCATGCGGGAATAAAGCGTCCAGCGATTATGGAGCAGCGGCAGGCTCTGGATGATGCCGGCCTTGGGGTCCGCCGCCATGGCGCGCGCCAGGGTGACCAGCGTAGGACCGGACATCATGCTGTCGGCGTCGAGCACGATCATCGCCTCATAGGCGCCGCCCCAGCGGGTGACGAAATCGGCGATGTTGCCGGCCTTCTTGTGATGATTGTCGGGACGGCGGCGGTAATAGACCTGGATGTCGTCGCGCAGATCCTGGCGCAATTTGGCGAAGACCTGCGCCTCATGACGGATATGGGCGGCTTCGCGGCTGTCGCTCAGGATGAAGATGTCGAACTTGTCGCCGGCTTTCTCGCGCGCGAGCGCGCGGCCCATGCGCGCCATCGCTTCGGCGACCGTTTCCGGGTCCTCGTGATAGACCGGCATGAGAAGCGCCGTACGTTTGGTGTCACCAAGCTCGGCCAGCGTGTAACGCGGCCGCCGCGTCATGCACAGAAAGCCCAGCATGGCGCCGGCGCAGGCAAACGAGATCCAGGCGAAGGTCACCGCAAAGAGGGCGGCGAAGATCACCTGCAGCCAGGTGATATCCGCCGGGCTGATCACCTGGTAGATTTCGTAAGTGCCGAGGCCGGTCAGGGCCAGTGTCGCCGAAAAAACGAACCAGCGGTAGAAATGCACGCTGGAGCGTTCGCGACCGGCGGAAAGGGCCCCGCCAGGAGCCCAATGCTTGAGGTCCTGAACGGGCATGTCGAGCCGGGATTCCGGCGGCAGAATATCGTCCTTGCTGGGCGCGATATCTACGATTTTGTCCACCGATAGAGCCATGTTTCGCTCACTCTTTCCTGGCCGCGCTTGAGCACCGCCCGGAACTCGGACATTTCAGCACTTCCGACATCGATTTCGAAGGACAATCTGACGCCGCCGCTTTGCGGATTGGGCTGGGTGACGACATTGCTGATCGTACCTTGGCTTGCAGTCACGTCAGCGACAACGTCGCCGGTGAGAGAGCCGCCCTGGAAATCGATGACATAGAGGCGCTTGTTCTGGTCGAAATTGAGACCCCCGCCGGAGAATCTCGCCATCGACTTGTAATCCTGGCGGTCCAGCGGCCATTCATCGCACCAGTAGAGCCGATAGACGAAGGACACGGAGCTGTCCTTGGCCGGCTTCTGCTTGGGCTGCCAGAAGGCGGCGATGTTGTCGTGGATCTCACGCTGCGACGGAATCTCGTAGAGTTCCACCGCGCCCTGGCCCCAGTCGCCGATCGGCTCCACCCAGAGGCTCGGCCGCTTCTCATATTTAGCCTCGAGGTCGAGGAAGTCGTCATACTGCCGCTTGCGCTGCATCAGCCCGAAACCGCCGGGGCTGTTGTCGACGAAGGCCGAAACCTGCAGCGTCTTCGGATTGGCGAGCGGGCGCCAGAGATATTCGCCGGCCCCGGTCAGCATCATCAGCCCGTCTGAATCATGCACCGCCGGACGGTAGTCGTCGAAGGAGACATGATTCATCGCGTCATAGAGGAACATGCTGGTGAGCGGCGCAATACCGACGTGATCGAGGTCGCGGCGTGGGAAGATGGTCATCTCGACATCCATCTGCGTCGCCGCGCCCGGCTTTATGGTGAAGCGATAGGCGCCGGTGCAGGACGGGCTGTCGAGCAGCGCCCACACCACCACCGACACCGCATCGGGCGTCGGCGTGCGGATCCAGAAGGAGCGAAAGAACGGGAATTCCTCGCCATTGGGCTGGCCGGTGTCGATGGCGAGCCCGCGCGCCGAAAGCCCGTAAAGATGGCCCTTGCCTATGGCGCGGAAATAGGACGCGCCCTGGAACACGCAGAACTCGTCATTGTAGTCCTTGCTGTTGAGCGGGTAGCGCAGCCGGAAGCCGGCATAGTGCAGGTCCATGTCGCCTTTGGGCTGTTGCACCAGAGGCCCGAAGGTGAAGAGATCGGGGACGTAATTGAGCTTCGCCTGCTCGCCATTGTCGACGATGAAGATGTCGACCGGCGAGGTGTAATAGAAGCCGGAATGGAAGAGATCGAAGGAGAAGCCATGCGGCTGGCCGCGCCAGATCGACTTCTCGGGATTGAAGCGGATGTCGCGATACTGGTCATAGGTGAGGTTATCGAGACCAGGCGGCAGCTGAATCTTCTCTTCGACGAAAGGCTTCTTGGCCCGCGCCCGCGCCAGCTCCAGCACATAGTCGTCGGTGAATGTTTCGGATTTGCCCAAAAGCTCGACTGTCTGCGCCGATGCCTCGAGCAGACCGGTCTTGGAGGCCGCACCCAGGACCGCAAGCCCTTGCAGCATGTTCAGCATGCCACGCCGCGTAACGCTCATTCAACACAACTCCTCGGCCGGCTTAAGATCATGCCGGATCATGGTTTTTGCCAGTCGCTGGAACCTGGGAGCACCCCAAAGTGCGCCGCAACATGAAGCCCCAGGAACGATTTGTAAAGCCCTGCCACAGGAACTAACCCCGCATAATGGTGAGACTTTGTTCGCGCATGTAGCGGGGAATGGTAAACGGCCCGAATCCGCCCTTACCGTCGATGCCCGACCCCTTCCAGCCGCAAAAAGTCTGCTCGCCCGGCCAGGCGCCGGTTGTGGCGCCGGTGCGCCGGTTGACATAGAGCACCCCCGCCTCGGCGAGGCCGAGAAACGTCTCGATCTCCTTGGGGCTTCCCGAATAGAGACCCGCGCACAGACCATAGACATTGCGATTACCCAGAGCGACGCCTTCCGCCAGGGAGCCCACGGCCACCACCGACAGGACCGGCAGAATCAATTCGTCTTTGTTAATCCAATGATCGGGCGGAAGTTCCGCAACGACCATCGGCGCCACGAAATGCCCCTTGTTGAACAATGGCCCCGGAAGCCGCTCGCCGCCATGGATGATGCGGCCCTTGAGGCGTGCCGCTTTCGCCACCTTCTGGTAGCGCTCGACCGCCGCCTCGTCGATCAGCGGCCCCATGAAGGTCCGGCGGTCTTCCGGATTGCCGACGATGATCGCCTGGGCCTGGGCCTTCAGGCGCCCGAGCAAGTCCTCCTTTACCGTTTCATCGACATAGACCACCGAGCAGGAGGAGCATTTTTCGCCCTGGAGCCCGAAAGCCGACCGGATCAGGCCTTCCACCGCCATGTCGAGATCGGCGGTCGCCGTGACATAGGCCGGGTTCTTGCCGCCCATCTCGCAAATGACTGGCCGCGCATAGGCGCTCGAGGCGAGCTTGCGGTAGATGCGCATGCCGGTCTGATGTGTGCCGGTGAAGGCGACCCCGTCGACGCCTTCGGCATCGACCAGAAGGGGGCCCGCTTCCGAACCGTTGATGAGATTGATCACGCCCGAGGGAATGCCGGCGGCCTCCACCGTTTCCATCAGCAGCGCCGAGGTCAGGCCCGATTGCGGCGAGGGTTTGAACACGGCCGTATTGCCGGCGACCAGCGCCGCACCTAGCATGTTACAGGCAAGCGCCACCGGGAAGTTGAACGGCGAAATGACGGCGAAGACGCCGACCGGTTTCAGCAGGCAGGTGGTCTCCTCGTCCACATGGGCACGTTGCATCGGCTGGCTGAAGCCTTTCGAACGCTCCATCTCGTCGCAATACCAATTGACGAGATGGATCGCCTCCTCCGCCTCGCCCACCGCTTCGAGCCTGGACTTTCCGACTTCGTAGAGCGCGGCCATGCCGAGCTCGTATTTGCGCCGCTCGATCTCCTTGGCCCATTTGCGCAAGATTTTGACCCGCGTCTTCCAGCCCATGCCCGACCAGACCGGAAAGGCGTCGCGCCCGGCGCGCACGGCGGCAGCAACCGCTTTGCGGTCGGCCGAGACGAGCCGCGCCACCACCAGATCGCGCTCGAAAGGGCAGCGGACTTCATAAGCGCGTCCGCTCACATCATGGCGTCCCGCCATCACATTGGGCCAGGCTTGGCCCAGCATGGATTTGCGGAACCCGGGCAAGGCTTCGTCCAGCCAGTCATGCAAGGGGGCGAAATCGGCCCCGATATTGGAATAGGTCACACGTGGCAGGGCTTTCGCCATCGGGAATACTTTCGCAAGAGTAAGGCGAAGCTAGCGCGCCCTTACGCTGCCGTGAAGTCCATCTTGGACTTATGGTCGAAAGGCGACATGGAACCCGCTTCCTCCTTGCGCGTTTGTGATCCAGCGCCGTTGGGTAAGAGGAAAAACAAGGCATGGATTTGGGTCCGGTCGACCGCGACACGGCGGCAGTTGCGCGGCTTCATTTATCTAAGACCGTGTCCTTCTCCATCATCGGAATATTTGCGATCCTCCTGGTCGGCGCGTTCTATTTCGCGCGCACCTTCTTCCTGCCGGTGATGCTGGCGCTTCTCGTCACCCTCACTTTTTCGCCCATGGTGCGTTATCTGCGCCGCCAGGGCATTCCTTCTGTGGTCTCCGCGGTCCTTCTGGTGCTGGCCTTGTTTGCTTTCCTGGGCTCGGCGGCGCTGTATCTCTCCGATCCGATAAGCCAGCTGATCGCCGACTCGCCCGCCATCGCCCAGCGCATCGAGGAGCGCTTCGCGCCTTTGCGCGAGCCCTTGCGCCGGGTGATGAACGCTTCCGCCCAGCTTGAGGAGCTGTCCAATGCCGGCAGTCCTCCGACCGAGAAGGTCGTCGTCGCCCAGCCCGGGCTCGCCGCCTGGGCTGCCAATGCGCTGGGTGGCCTCAGCACGACATTGGGCGCGACGCTGGTGCTGGTGCTTTTCCTGCTCTCCTCTGGCGACTTGTTCCTCCACAAGCTGGTGCGCATCCTGCCCACTTTAAGCGATAAGAAGCGCTCGGTGCGTCTTGTCCACGATGTCGAATTCGAGGTGTCGCGCTATCTCCTCACCATCACCGCCATCAATCTGTGCTTCGGCGCTGCGGTTGCCGTCGCCATGGCGGTGCTCGGCATGCCCAATCCTCTGCTCTGGGCCGCCATCGCCACCGCGCTCAATTTCATCCCCTATGTCGGCGCCGCAATTGGCGTCGGCGCCACCTTCGTGGCCGCCCTGGTCACCTACGGCTCGATCGGCCCGGCCTTCCTGCCACCCGCCGCCTATCTGCTCTTCCACACATTCGAAAGCGCCTTCATCACGCCCCTCATCCTCGGCCGCAGGCTCGAGCTCAATGTCGTGGTGATCTTCATTTCGCTGGCTTTCTGGAGCTGGATCTGGGGCATTGTCGGCGCCCTCATCGCCGTCCCGATCCTGGTGGTGATCAAGGTCTTCTGCGACAACTTCCCCGGCCTCGCCCATTTTGGCGAATTCCTGTCCGGCAACAACACCCCGACGGACACCCTGAACGGCCCGGACCAACCTTAAAATTGCGACATTCGATCTCACGATCTTGACGCTGGGACCGCCCTTCCCACCTTATCTGGCAGAGCCATCTGTTCCTGCGCGCCAAGGCCGCGGGCGTGAGCTCCAGACCTTGGCGGCCCGCCGGACCGGAGAACGAGCAACGGGCGTTCGCGGTTCTCGTTTGACAGGGCTCGCGCGACGCCGAGGAGTTTGTCATGGTCAATATCGGCAAAAGGCTGACGGCCCAATGGAAGGACGCCGTGAACCTGGTTCTGGGCCTGTGGCTCATCGTTTCGCCATGGGCGCTGAATTTCAGGCTCATCGAGGCCCCGACATGGAATGCCTGGACGGTCGGCGTGGTCATCGCTGTGGCGGCGGCCGCGGCACTCATCGCCTTCAATAAATGGGAGGAATGGGTGGAGGCGGCGCTCGGCTGCTGGCTGATCGTGTCGCCCTTCCTGCTGGGCTTCGGCACGGAATTCTACGCGACATGGAACCAGATCATCGTCGGCGCCATCGTCGGCGCGCTCGCGATCTGGTCGGCGATGGAGCCCACCACCGCGCACCGTGCCATGTGAATGAGGAGGGAATGCCGCCCCACCGGCATTCCCTCTGTTGATCAATCCTGCCTCGACACTGCCGAACGGCACTAATCGTCAAGCCTTCAACTTTGACGGGATATCCTCTACAAAGCCGGCCCGTATCGAGGAACCATCATGCGTTATGCGAAGATCACGGAGCGGCTCCAGGGCCTGGGCTCCGAGAAGTGGGCTGTTCATATCGAGGGCAAGGAGCGCGAGGCGAAGGGCGAGAAGCTGATCTTTCTCTCGATCGGCGAGCCTGACGCGGCAGTGCCCGAAGCGATCATGGACGTCGCCGAGCGGCAGATGCGCGCGGGCCGCACGCGCTATTCCAACGGCCGCGGCGAGCCGCAGGTCCTGCGGGCGTTGTCGGCGATGTATTCGAAGCGCACCGGCCGCCATGTGGCGCCGAGTCAGTTCCTGTTCCTGCCCGGCACCCAGACGGCTCTGTTTGTCGCCTTCATGGGTCTCATCGATATCGGCGACGAGGTGCTGCTGCCCGACCCCTATTACGCGACCTATGAAGGCGTCATCGCCGCCGCCGGCGGCATCCCGGTGCCGGTACGCGCCGATCCCGATCGCGGCTTCCATCTGAGCCCCGCGGATCTGGCGAAGAAGATCACGCCCAGGACCCGGGCTTTGCTGCTCAACACGCCCGGCAACCCCACCGGCACCGTCTTCACCGCCGATGAGATCGCCAGCATCGGCGCGTTATGCCGCAAGCACGATCTGTGGATCGTCTCCGACGAGGTCTATGCGACGCTCACCTATGGCAACACCGTCTTCGTGTCGCCGTTCGACGATGCCGCGCTCGAAGAACGCACCGTGGTCGTCTCCTCGGTGTCGAAGTCGCATGCCATGCCGGGCTTCCGCTGTGGCTGGATCGCCGCGTCCGAGGAGTTCTGCGAGCGCGTGCTGCCGTTTTCCGAGACCATGCTGTTCGGCTCGCAACCCTTCCTCGAGGACGCCACGGCCTTCGCGCTCGACAACTACTTCCCCGAAGTCGAGAAGATGAAGGTCGATTACGAGAAACGCGCCCGCACTCTCATCGCCGGCCTGGCTGGCGCCCGGACCGTTTCAGCGCGCATGCCGGAAGGCGGCATGTTCGTGATGGTCGATGTCCGCAAGACCGGCCTCTCGGGCGACGACTTCGCCCGCCGGCTGCTGGCCGAGGAGGCCGTCGTCACCATGCCGGGCGAAAGCTTCGGTGAAGGCGGTGCCGGCCATCTGCGCGTCGCTTTGACCGTCGATGAAACACAGATCGCCGAAGCGAGCAAAAGGATCCGGCGCCTCGCCGAACAGATCGGCTGATCAACACTACTCTTGCGGACGCTTGCGCGCTTTCTTGGCGGCTGACTTGGCCGGCGCCGGGCTGTCCGCGTCGTCGTCCTCATCCTTCAAGAGCGGCAGCAGCTTGAGGGTCAGGAAGGTGATGAGCGCGATGGTGATGGCGACCTCGTAGCTGCCAAGCCCGACCGCAGCACCAATGGCGCCGGTGGCCCACAGGCTGGCAGCGGTCGCCGTGCCATAGACCGAGGCGCCGTGTTTGAGAATGGCGCCGCCGCCGATGAAGCCCATGCCGGTGATCAGGCCGTTGACGACATAGGCGGTGGCCTGCGGCGCATCCGTCATCAGCGATTCCGAAGCTTGGACGAAGCCGCAGCTCGCCAGGGCCACCAGCGGAAAGGTGCGCAGGCCGGCGCTGCGGGCCTCTTTCTCCCGGTCCCAGCCGATCGGGAGAGCCAGCAGATAAGCGGCCGCGAGAGCCGCTATATGGGCCAGGATCTGAGCAAAATCGATGGTCGGCATCATGGCGCCCCCCTCATCTCGTCATCGTCCGACTGCAGCGATGCAAGCCGCCCTTTCACCCGCCAGATGAGGCCGTTCGGCGCCAGCTCGGTCTCCGATGATCCGGAGATCGCCGTCGGCATCAGCTGATGGAGCACTTTCGATCCGAAGCCCGGATTGTCGGTCTGCTGTGGCGCCGGCCCGCCCGTTTCCCGCCAGGTGAGCGTGAAATTCTCCTGCGCCGCATCCACAACGATCTCCCAGCGTACCGATACAAGCCCATCGGGCACGGAGAAGGCGCCATGCTTGACCGCATTGGTGCAGAGCTCATGAAACGCCATGCCGAAATATTGCGCCGCCATCGCGGACAAGGCGACGCTTGGGCCTTGTGCTTGCAGGCGGTCCGCCAGCCCGAATGCCTCCACATGTGCGACGAGAAGCTTCTCGAGATCGGCCGATTCCCATTCGCCATGCACGAGCAGATCGTGCGATCGGGCCAATGCAGTGATGCGCGCCTGGATGAGGCTCTCGAATTCCTGCGGCGTGCGCGCCTGCTTGTTCGTCTCGCGCACCATGGCCAGGATCACCGCATATTGGTTCTTCACCCGATGCGCGAGCTCGCGCATCAGCCCCTTGATGCGCCGCTCATAATGCTTGCGCGAAGAGATATCCTGCGTGATGCCGATGAAATGTTGACCCGATCCTTTGACGGCGGCGCGATAATTCTCCAGCCAGATCATCCGGCCGTCCGGCCGCGTGAGACGATACTCTTCCTTCTGCGCCGGCAACTCGCCCTGGTTCATGCGGCTGCGCGCCTCGAACATGCGGACCCGGTCGTCGGGATGAACCATGGCCAGGAATTTTTCCGTCGAGGGCGGCTCCTTGCCGGGATGGAGCCCGATCATGTGATAGAAATTCTCGTCCCACCGCAGGCGGCCATCCGGAGGGATCTCCCAGGCTGCCAGATTGGCGGCTTTGAGTGCAAGCTCCAGCCGCTTGCGCTCGAATTCAAGGCGCTGGATTGCCCGGTCGAGCAGATCGACGATGAAGACAATGAGCGCGCAGACGCCAGCGAAACCAAGGATGGTCAGATAGCCCCAGTTGCCGGGAAATCCGTCGGTCTGCGAGAAATAATAGGCGCCGAGCACCGTGCAGGCCACCCAGGCAAGGAGGCCGCCATTTCTGCCGCCGATGAAGGCGCTGAGCAGCACCACCGGGTAAAGCGGCAGGAAGGCCGGAAGATCGGGAAAGATGGCTCTCAGCACGACGACCGAGGCAACAAGCCCGGCACTGAAGAATACACCATACCGGGGGTGGCGCCGAAGCATCGGCAACCTTTTATCGATCCACACGGAAAACCCCTGAAACGCTCTTGAGCCTGTTCTTGAAGTCGTTTGTTGCGCAGCAAAGATCCGCCCCGGTGCGGATGCTGATCTCGTATCAGACTGTTTCTCATGGAGTAAAGCTCAATCCTCTCCAGATTTGTCGATGATGCCGTAATCGGCCGATTTGCGGTTCGCGACGGCGATCGCGAAACCCTCGGCGGCAAGTCCTCTGCGGATGATCTCGCGCACCGCCGCCGCCCGGCTCGGCATGCGCCTGTTGAAGCGCCAATCATCGAGCGCCGCCACTTCCGCGCTATCCAGCATGATCTGAAGGCGTATCGATCTATGCCTCGCATTCATCCCGTGCACCTCTTACTCATTTGCTGCCTAGTGCTCAAATAACGCACAGAATGCGAAGTGAGTTCCCTGACCAACTCACTGTCTATTTGCCTTTGTGGAATTGCATTCCGGTGCGAAGAGCGTAGCTTCACCGCCATGAAAGGTTGGTCCCATGACAGTGAAGCTTTCACCCGGCATCAGGGACGCCATCCAAAGATTCTTGGACGACGTCGAAAATCATCATGGCATTGTGAATGTCTACCAGGCGGCCCAGCGAATCCGGCGATCTCATCCTGACGAGCCATTCACGCTCGAGGACATCATGATGGCGGTGATGAACGGGAGTGGCCGCATCCGGGCGATCGAATTCGACCCGCAGGCGGCTTAGCCGCCGGCGTTTCCGCCAATGGAAATGGGCGAGCGCCCCGGTCGAGCACCCGCCCATTATAAAGTCCCCTTCGAGAAGGGACTTGAATCTGCGCTTTATTTGGCCGGCGCCGCGCCGCCCTTGTTCTCGTCATTCACATTGGGATTCTGCTGCTGCTGCTGACCCGGATTGCGGGTGCCGCCACCCTGCTGATCCTGCCCGGGGCGCGGTGTCGGATTGCCCTGCTGCTGTTGTCCATCGCGCGGCTGCTTGTTGTCTTGGTCACGGTTCATGAAATTCTCCTGGTCGCATTGTGAGTCACTTGAGATAACACCTCCGCGTGTTAATGGTTCCATGTTGGCGAATTGACACCTGGGGGCGCGCAACTGGCGCTCACGCGTGAAAGTTGAAGAGACCGGCATCAGGATCCGATTTGCCGCTGAGCTCGGTCGAGATCAGTTCCGCCGCGAGCCGGCTGTAGGTGATTCCGTTGCCGCCATAACCGAGGGCGGCATAGACATGTTTATGTCCAGGCAAGCGCCCGATCTTTGGAAGGCCCGTCGCGCTGGCGCCGAAATTGGCCGACCAGGCGAAATCAGGCGTCGTATCCACGCCCGGAAACAACCGCCCCAACTTCGCGGATAACTGGGAGACCTTCGCCACAAGCATGGCGTTGCGCCTCTCCTCATCGCCGAAGTCCTCGTCTTCACCACCACAGATGATGCGCCCGTCAGGCGTCGTGCGCAGATAGAGATAGGGATCGGAAGCCTCCCAGATCAATGTCTCGCCAGGCCAGAGCCTTCGCTTCTGCGGTCGGGTCGCCATGACGAAAGTGGAGGCGATATGCAGGGACTTGTCCCGCACCACCTTCGGCAACTCATATCCCGACGCATAAATCGCCATACGCGCTTTGATCGTGCCGCCGCTTTTGGTGACCGCCTTCACGCCCGACCTGCTCTCGGAAAGTGCCGTCACCTCATCGCGGGCAATCACTTTTGCCCCTCTGGCGATCGCCGCTTGCAGATAACCGGCCGTGAGCGTTCGCGGATTGAGAGTGAGATTGCCGAACGAGAGAAGGGCCGCTGGACGCGAGATGCCATAGGCCTTCCGCAGATGAGCACGATCGAGAAAGACGGACTCGAATCCAGCGCTTCGGCGCGCTTCGCCTTCGCGGGCGAGACTGCGTTCACCCAGCATGTCGCCAGCCAGATAGAGCGAGTCACGCTGCACCATGTCGCATTTGATGCCCAGATACTCCGTGCGGTGACGCAGATTCTCGAGCGCCAGCTTCGAGCGCCGCCAGGCGCGGATGGCTTTTTCCTCGCCGATCTTGGTGCGCAGCTTGATGATCGGCATGTCGATTTCGTAGAGGACGAGAGCGGTGGATGCCGGTGTCGAGCCCAGGATAGGACCGCGCCGGTCGATGAAGACGACGGAATAGCCTTGCGCCGCAAGAAGCTCGCCGATCAACGCGCCGCTTATGCCGGCCCCGATGATGAGCACATCCGCTGTCTTCCCGCCTGCGGCTGAAACGGTCTTTATTCGCGGCGCCGGATAAGCGAGCCACAGACTCCGGCCGTTGCGCAGCTGCCTCTTTCGGGTTGTCAAGGCGTTCCCCTAGCGGTGTGAAGTCAGGTTGAGAGATACAGCCACGCGAGGAGAAGGCCGAGGAGAGCTCCAGCGATGCCGAGACCAAGCACATAACGCATCGGTCCGACCTTGACCGCCTGGCGCGCTTCGGTTGCGGATTTTTCGAGGGGTTGTTGATCCATAGGGTCACAACGACTGGGATTCGCCCATGGTTCCATAGGGCCCACAGCCTGACGCTTTTTCCTCCATCTCGCATGGGCGGCATGCGAAACTGTTCATTGGAGAACGGGAGGCGCAATCGCAGTATCCCGTCTCAAGGGACCAGGGGCACTGATGGCCGTACTATCGGAAGGACAATCACCAGCCACGGATTGGCGCGCTGTCGCGATCGTTGTCGCGGCGGGTGTTGTCGCCGCCTTGCAGGTCGGCAAGGGAATCATCGCGCTGCCGGCTTTGCGTGTCGACTTCACGCTCGGCCTCGAAGCGGCGGGCTGGGTGATTTCTGTCTTCGCCTTTCTCGGCGTCTTTCTCGGCATCCCCGCCGGCATGGCGGTCAATCGCTTCGGCGACCGTTTCACCTGTCTCCTCGGTCTCGCCGTGCTGGGCCTCGGCAGCCTCATGAGCGCGCTGGCGGCAAGCTTCGCCCTTCTCCTTGTCGGTCGCACCATCGAAGGCATCGGTTTTCTGCTGACCACGGTCGCCGCGCCGGCGCTCCTGCGGCGCATCGTGGCGGCGGCGGATCGCGATTTCGTCTTCGGCCTGTGGAGCACCTATATGCCGGCCGGCATGGCTTTGGCGCTCATCTGCGGCGCTGCCCTCTCCGGCTGGCGCGGCTTCTGGCTCGCCAATGTCGGGCTGATCCTTCTCACTTTGCTCCTGGCCTTCCTCATTCCCCGCGAGACCAGCAGAACCGGCCAGCCGCTGGCGGCGCTCGCACGCGACGCCTGGACCACCCTCACCAGCGCCGGTCCGGTCCTCATCGCTCTGGTCTTCACGCTCTACAGCCTGCTCTATTTCGCCCTGGCGAGCTTCCTGCCTATCCTGCTCGGCGCGCGCATGCTGGTGTCGCCGGGTCTGGCCGGACTTCTGAGCGCGCTCGTCATCGCGGTGAACATTCTCGGCAATCTCGCGGCGGGGGCGCTGCTCGGGCGCAATCTCGTGGCGCGCTGGCTGCTCTTCGCCATCGCCCTTGTCGTGATGGGCAGTGCGGGCATCGCCATCTTTCTGGCGCCTCTGCCGCCTTTCCTCATCTTCCTGCTCTGCCTGGTGTTCTCCGGCGTCGGCGGCCTCCTGCCGGCGACCGCGATGACGACGGCCCCGCTTCTGGCGGCTGAGCCGCGCCTCACTCCCATGTCGCTCGGCCTCATCGTTCAAGGCAGCAATCTCGGCCAGGTCGTCGGTCCGGTGACGGTCGGCGCTGCCGTCGATGCCGCCGGCTGGCCCGCCGCCGCCTGGCCGGTGGCGATCGCCGCCCTCCTCGCTTTGCTGCTGACGGCGCTCTTACGTCGCTTTCCCGCCATGCACGTACTTCGCTAGCGCATGTTTGGCGGGTCGATTTAATCGACGACCGCGACGGCCTCCACTTCGAACAACATGCCGTCTACCGCGAGCTTGGGCACGGGGACCAGGGTCTGCGCCGGCAACGCATCGCCGAACATCTTCTTGACGTTCCTGGTCAGCACCTCGAGCTTGGACATGTCGTGATCGACCACGAAGACCGTGAGCTTGGCGACACGGTCCGGCTTGGCGCCGAGCCCGTCGAGGGCGGCGCCCAAATTCGCATAGGCCTGCTCGACCTGGACGGCGAAATCGGGCGACAGGGCTCCCGTGCTGTCCTGGCTGCCCTGCCCGGAGATATAGGCCACCCGGGCGCCGCGGGGTGTGATCACCGCCGTGCTGTAGCCATTCGGTGACGGGTCGTAGAGGGTCTTCGGGTTGACGATGGTGAGCTTGAGATCGTTCTCATTGGCCAGGGCCGCTGTGGGATTTCCCAGATTCATGATGATGAGCCCTCCGATGAGCAGATGTTTGAGTGCGTGAGACATGGTCACATCCGATATTTGTCGTACAATGTACGAGTTATCGTATAGTACTTTGTACGAGTCAATCCTTCGAGATCGACATTCGATGCATTGCCGGCCAAAATCGATGTCCTGAACAGCGAGGAAGACGGATGGCAGCCAAAAATAGCGGCGCCCGGAGCAAACGGACACGACGGACAAGCGAGCGGCCCCCGCCGGTGCAGGAACCGCCTCTCTCGCGCGAACGTATCGTTACGACCGCGGTGGAATTGCTGGATGCTCAGGGAATCGAGGGACTGACGATGCGTCGGCTGGCCGATCGTCTCGGTGCGGGCGTGATGAGCCTGTATTGGCATGTCGACAAGAAAGAGGATGTCTTTGATCTGGCGCTCGACGCGGTGCTCGACTATCGCGCGTCACCACCGGGCAATGAGCCGCAGGACTGGCGCGGGGAGGCTATTCATATGCTCGAGGACTGGCGCGCCAGCATGCTGCGCCACCCCTGGTCGGCATCTTTATTGCCGCGCCGGGTGCTCGGCCCCAACATCCTCAGTCGCCTGGAACGGCTGAGCCAGATCTTGTCCAGGGCCGGTGTGGCGGACACCAATCTGAACGCTGCGATATGGTCGCTGTGGAACTATGTGATGGGCGCCACCATCACCCGGGCGAGCTTCGACGTCTCGGACGACGACAGGGCCGCCGCGCAGCAGCGCCTGACCCGTCTCAGCGAGCGTTACCCGACGATCGAACGCTCCCGTTTGCTGTTGGATGACGATTGGAATGGCGCCTTCCGCAAAGGTCTCGGCTTCCTGCTCGACGGCCTTTCTCCGAAATGAGGTGGAATCGTCTCACCTTCACAAGACCTGATAGCCGTATTCTTCCGCCTGCTCGGTCAGCCACTCCCAGAAATTCTCCGAGAAGCCGCGGAACACCGACAGCTCGAACGCATCCTCACCGGTCTGGATCAGATGAACGCCGACATGCGCCATCTGGGTCATGGCCGACTTGCCGGGCCCGAAAGCGGAAGCGTGCAGGTCGATCGGCGTGCCTTTGGAAAGAAGCGCGCGCGCCTTTGGTCCCACGACACGGATGATGACGCGGCCATGGCTCTGGTCCGAGCAGGACGCCAGACCTTCGAAGCGGGTCTTGAGTTCGCGATAGAGCTCAGCCTCGGCCTTGCCTTCGGCAATGGCGAAATACTGGTCCGCCCCGCACCAATGGAAGGCGAGCCCGTTCTTGCCCGCGCTTTCACCGACGCCGGGAAGCGGGAATCTGTAGGCGGTCTCGACCGCCTTGCTGAGCGCTTCCGACTTGTCCTTGCGGGCGATGACGGTGACGATCGACGCCGGATGGCGCACCGAGAAGGTGACGCCGGGGGCGCCCTTGTCGGCGCCGAAGCGGCCTTGGACCGCGATATCGGCCAAAGCCGAGACGCGCTTGATGGCAATGGCGGTGTCAGGCATGGAGCTTCTTGTTCTCCTTGTCGTAATGCATGGGATCGCAGATCTCGGCATACATGTGGATGTTGCGTATCCCGTCGAAGACTTTGACGATCTCGCCATGGCGCTGGCGGCCATTGGCGCACAGAGCGAGGCCCAGCCAATAGCCGAGCGTCGGCGAATAGGCGACGGCCGTGATATAACCTTGGCTGCCGGCCAGCGACGGCTTGTCGTCCTTCTTCAGGAGATGTGAGCCGGCACGGATGCGGTCGGCCTTGTCGACCGGCCGGATGCCGACGACCACTTGCCGGTCCTTCGCGGTCAGGCCTTCGCGCCCCGCCATCATGCGGCCGATATAGTCCTTCTTGGTCGACATCATGCGGCCGAGGCCGAGATCGTCGGCCGTCGTCGTGCCGTTGAGCTCGCCACCCGCCACATGGCCCTTTTCGACGCGCATGACCGACAGAGCTTCGACACCATAGGGCGTGATGCCGAACTCCTCGCCCGCCTGCATCAGCGCACGGGCGACGAGATTGCCATAGTCCGCCGGCACCGACAGCTCATAGGCATGCTCGCCCGAGAACGAGATGCGGAAGAGGCGCGCGGTGATGCCGCCGAGAATGCTGATCTCCTTCGCCGCGAGATAGGGGAAGGTGATGTCGTCGAGGACCACGTCATCGACGATCTTCTGCAATGTCGGCCGCGCTTTAGGCCCGGCCACCGCCATCTGCGCCCATTGCTCGGAGACCGACACATATTGCACGTCGAGCTCGGGCCACAGCGCCTGATGGCAGAATTCCATATGCGTCATGATCTTGGCGGCATTCGCCGTGGTCGTGGTCATGAAGAAATGATCGGCTGCGAGCCGCGAGGTCGTACCGTCATCCATGACGATGCCGTCCTCGCGCAACATGAGGCCGTAGCGTGCCTTGCCGACATCGAGCTGGGCGAAGCCGTTGCAATAGAGCCGGTTGAGGAACTCGGCCGCATCGGGCCCCTGCACATCGATCTTGCCGAGCGTCGAGACATCGCAGATGCCGACCTTCTGGCGCGCCGCGTTCACTTCGCGGATGACCGGATCGAGCCAGCCGGATTCAGTGGGCAGCGGGAACCAGCTCGAGCGCAGCCACAGGCCGGTTTCGACGAAGACGGCGCCAAGCTCCTCGGCCCAGTCATGCAGCGGCGTCTTGCGCGTCGGCATGAAGTGATGGCCCGTGAACGGGCCGGCGAAAGCGGCGAAAGCCACCGGCGTATAGAAGGGGCGGAAGGTGGTGGTGCCGATCTCGGCGATGCTCTTGCCCGCCGCTTCAGCGAGAATGGCGATGGCGTTCACATTGCCGAGCTTGCCCTGATCCGTCGCCATGCCGGCGGTCGTGTAGCGCTTGGCGAGCTCGATAGAGCTGTAGCCTTCGCGCGCCGCGAGCGGCAGATCCTTCGGCGTGACATCGTTCTGATAGTCGACGAAGGCCTTGCCATGGCTTTCCTTCACCCACCAGAGCGGCGCGATCTTATAGGCCTCGTCGCGGCATTTGGGGACATCCACCTTGGCCGTGAAGCCGAGATCGCCGACCGCCTTGGCCGCCTTTTCAGCGCCTTCGTTTAAAGCTTCGGAGAGCAGCATGGCGCCATTGGCCGCGCCGGCGGCGACCAGTTGCGCATCGCCATTGGACGGCAGGAAGGCCTGGAGCTTGTCGTTCCAGACCGGCTTGGCGCCCTTATGGCAGAGCAGATTGACGACCGGGCTCCAGCCGCCCGACATCGCCACCGTGTCACAGGCGATACGGGTATGATCGGAAAGCTCGACACCCGAGACGATCTTGCCGGCCGTGGCATCGCTGACAGAGCGTCCCTTCAGCACCGGAATGCCAGAAGCTTCGGCGGCAGCGTCTTTGCGTGAATCGATGATCACCTCGACATGCACGCCCTTGGCCTTGAGATCGCGCGCGGTACGGTAACCGGAATCATTGTTGGTGAAGACGACGACCGATTTGCCGGAAGCCGTCGCATAACGATTGGCGAAGGTCCGCATGGCGGAGGCGAGCATCACGCCCGGCACATCATTGCCGCCGAACACGATCGGCCGCTCTTCGGCGCCCGCCGCCAGCACCGCGCGTTTGGCCATGATCTTCCAGTAGCGCTGGCGCGGCTCGAAGGGCGACGGCGCCAGCACATGATCGTTCACCCGCTCGAGCGCCCCGAAGACATTGCCGTCATAGGCGCCGAAGACGGTGGTGCGCGGCATCAGCGTGACATTGGCGAGGCTGGCCAGCTCGGCAATGGCCGCTTGCGCCCAGTCGAAGCCGGCGACGCCGCCGATTTCTTCATTTTCATTGAGGAGCGAGCCGCCAAGGCGCGAGCCTTCATCGATGAGGAGCACCCGCGCGCCGGAACGACCGGCGGTGAGCGCCGCCGAGAGGCCGGCAGGCCCCGAGCCGATCACCAGGAGGTCGCAATGGCCGTAGGACTTCTCATATTTATCGGGATCGGCTTCATGCGTGGCGGAGCCGAGGCCCGCGGCGCGCCGGATGAGCGGCTCGTAGATCTTCTCCCAGAAGCTCTTCGGCCACATGAAGGTCTTGTAGTAGAAGCCCGCGACGAAAACGGACGCGGCGAGGGAATTGATGGCGCCGATGTCGAAATTGAGCGACGGCCAGCGGTTCTGGCTGCGGGCCTTGAGCCCGTCATAGAGCTCGATCACCGTGGCGCGGGTATTGGCTTCCTTGCGTCCGCCGTCGCGCAATTCGACCAGCGCATTGGGCTCGGCCGCACCCGCCGCGATCACACCGCGCGGGCGGTGATATTTGAACGAGCGCCCCATGAGATGGACGCCATTGGCGATGAGGGCGGAAGCCAGCGTATCGCCCGGATGGCCGCTGAAGCTCTTGCCGTCGAAGGTGAAGTCGAGCGTGGTGGAGCGGTCGATGAGACCGCCCTTGGCGAGACGAAAGCCGGCCATCAGGAGTTGCCCTTCTTGTTCTCGGCAAGCGTGACGTCGCGCGCCGCTTGCGTCCCGAAGATTTCATGGGTCTGGGTGTCGCGATCAACGACGATCCAGGAGCGGCAGCCGCCACCATGATGCCAGTATTCCTTGTATCGGCCCTTGGGATTATCGCGCAGATACACATAGTCGAACCATTGATCCATCGTGGCGGGATCATTGGAGGTGGGCCGCCTGACCGACGCATCACCGAGGATGGTGAATTCTTCCGACGGACGCGGGCCGCAATAGGGACATTTGATCAGCATGGAAAGGCGTTCCTCATCGAGCTGAATCTCCCTCTGCCGCCGAAGGCGGGGAGGGTGGCCACGGTGAAGCCGTGGTCGGGTGGGGTAATGCCGCTGGCAAGGTCTTGCAGAAGTGAGGAAGACCGCGCTTGCGGAAATACCCCACCCGTCGCGCTGGCGCGCGCCACCCTCCCCGCGCTACGCGCGGCGGAGGGAGAAGAAATGTATGAAACCGCGTCCATGGCCATCAGTGCAGATTGGGCGTGGCGCCGACGCCCTTTTCATCGATCATGTAGCCGCGCCGGAACCGGTCGAGGCGATAGGGCGCGTTGAGCGCATGCGCCTCGTTCTTGGCGATCGTATGCGCGAAGCACCAGCCCGACGCCGGCGTCGCCTTGAAGCCGCCATAACACCAGCCGCAATTGAGATAGAGGCCGTCGACATGCGTCTTGTCGATGATCGGCGAGCCATCCATCGACATGTCCATGATGCCGCCCCAGGATCTGAGCACGCGGATGCGCGCGATGCCGGGGATCATGGCGACACCCGCCTCGATCACATGTTCGACGGTCGGCATGTTGCCGCGCCTGGCATAGGAGTTGTAGCCGTCGAGATCGCCGCCGAAGACGAGGCCGCCTTTGTCCGACTGCGACACATAGAAATGCCCGACGCCATAGGTGATGACGGTGTCGAGATAAGGCTTGATGCCTTCCGACACGAAGGCCTGCAGTACATGGCTTTCGATCGGCAGTTTCATGCCGGCCATCGCCGCGACTTCACCGGTATTGCCGGCCGCAGCCAAGCCCAGCTTCTTGCAGCCGATATAACCCTTGTTGGTCTCCACACCCTGGACCTTGCCGTTTTCGATGCGGATGCCGGTCACTTCGCAATTCTGGATGATGTCCACACCGCGCAAATCCGCGCCACGCGCATAGCCCCAGGCCACGCCGTCATGGCGCACGGTGCCGCCACGTCGCTGCAGCAGGCCGCCCATGATCGGGAAGCGCGCATTGTCGAAGCTCAGGAAAGGCGCCATCTCGCGCACCGCCTCGCGGTCGAGGAGCTCGGAATCGACTCCATCGAGCCGCATCGCATTGCCGCGCCTGGCATAGGCGTCGCGCTGCGGATCGGAGTGATAGAGATTGAGCACGCCCCGCTGCGACACCATCGCGTTGAAATTGAAGTCCTGCTCGAGGCCTTCCCACAATTTCAGCGACCATTCGTAGAACGGGTTGTTGCCGACGAGCAGATAGTTGGAGCGGATGATCGTCGTGTTGCGCCCGATATTGCCGGAGCCGAGCCAGCCCTTCTCCAGCACCGCCACATTGGTGATGCCATGCTCCTTGGCGAGGTAATAGGCGGTCGCGAGACCATGGCCGCCGCCGCCGACGATGATGACGTCATATTCCTTTTTCGGCTGCGGCTCGCGCCAGGCGGGCGCCCAGTTCTTGTGGCCGGAGAATGAATTCTTGAGGAGCGAGAAGACGGAATAGCGCACGAGCGTCGAAACCTCTGTTGGGTGCCGGCAGTGTGACAGAGGATGCGGGACTGTCTTGTCTCCTGGAGACAAATTCTGATAAGATTGAGACATGGCGTCCGCAAGCGAAGTTTTACCCCAGACCATCGGCTTCCTGGTCATACCGGGGCTGGCGCTGATGTCCTACGCTTCGGCGATCGAGCCCTTGCGCGCCGCCAATCATTTCGTCGGCCGCGAGCTTTATCGCTGGGTTCATATCACGCATAAGGAGCCGATCGTCACGTCCTCCTGCGGCGCGACTTTGCCCTGCTCGGCCCGTGTCGGCGACGATCTCGATCTCGATCTGCTCCTCGTCTGCGCCGGCGGCAATCCGGCCCAGTTCACGCATCGCCCCACCCTCGCCTGGCTGAGGCGCCTTGCGCAAAGGGGCGTGCGCATGGGCGGCGTCTCGGGCGGGCCGTTCATCCTCGCCCGCGCCGGCATCATGGCCGGCCACCGCATGACCATTCACTGGGAACATGCGCAGGCCTTTGCCGAGGAGTTTCCCGATCTGTCGCTGAGCCGGGCGCGTTATGTGATCGACCGCAACCGGGTGACTTGTGCCGGCGGCGTGGCGCCACTCGACATGATGCATGCGCTCATCGCCGAGCGGCACGGCACCGCGCTGGCGATGCGGACCAGCGACTGGTTCCTGCACACGGACATCCATCCGGGCGGCGGGCCGCAACGCACCTCGGTCGGCGAGCGTTATGGCATCCACCGCCGCGAACTGATCGCCGCGCTCGAGCTGATGCAGAACAATCTGAGCGAGCCTCTCGACCGCGATACCGTGGCGAAGAGCATCGGCCTGTCGACCCGCCAGCTCGACCGGCTTTTCGCCCGGTATCTGGGCAAGAGCTTCACCGATCATTATCGCGGCCTGAGGGTCGAGGCGGCGGGCGAGCTTCTGCGCCATTCGGCCCTCACCATCACCGAGATCGCCATTGCCTGCGGCTTCGCCAATGCCAGCCATTTCTCGACCTGCTACAAGGCCGAGACCGGCATGTCGCCGAGAGCGGAGCGCGGATGACCTCTCTTCTGACCGAAATTGCTTCGGACCTCGCTTTTCCCGAAGGCCCGGTCATGCTGCCGGACGGCGCCATCGCCGTGGTGGAAATCGCCAGAGGCTGCGTGACGCGTATCGATCGCAACGGCCGCAAGACCGTGATCGCCACACCGGGAGGTGGACCGAATGGCGCGGCTTTCGGACCCGACGGTCATCTTTATGTCTGCAACAATGGCGGCTTCGCCTGGAAGACGGTGGACGGCCGGCTCGTGCCTGCCGGCCAGCCCGATGACTATAAGGGTGGCTGGATCGAGCGCATCGATATCGGGACCGGCAAGGTGGAGGTGCTTTACACCAGCTGCGACGGCCGTCCGCTCAAAGGCCCGAATGACCTCGTCTTCGACCGGCATGGCGGTTTCTATTTCACCGACCATGGCAAAAGACGTCCTCGCGATGTCGATCTGGGCGGTCTCTATTATGCGAAGACCGATGGCAGTCTCATCCGCGAGCTCGTCCAGCCGATGATCATGCCCAATGGCGTCGGCCTGTCGCCTGATGAGCAGAGCGTCTATGTCGCCGAGACGCGCACCGGCCATCTCTGGGCCTTCGACATCGCAGCGCCGGGCGTCATCCACAAGATACCGCCGCATGAGAATGGCGGCCGCCATCTGGCGGGCCCAGCCGGCTACACGTCCTTCGATTCTCTCGCTGTCGAGGCGGACGGAACTGTCTGCGTGGCGTCACTGGTCCTTGGCGGCATCAATGTCATTGGCGCCGATGGCACCTTTGTCGAGTTCATCGCCATGCCGGATCCCTATTGCACCAATATCTGCTTCGGCGGCGCCGAGCTGAAGACGGCGTATATCACTTTGTCGAGCACCGGCCGGCTCGTCAGCCGACCCTGGCCGCGTCCGGGCCATCGCCTGAACTTCGATCCCTGCGTGTAATTCCAATATTGGGTGAAGTCGCCCGAAAAATCCCCCTTGACGAAACGTTTAGCTAAACGTTTAATTCATGCCAGCTTCGGCTGAAAAAGGGAGAATTGCATGTATACCAAGCAAGCCCTGCGTGAGCTCGGCGTCACCGCCTCGACCATCACGGACGCCCAGAAACAGCAGTTCGATGAACAGGGCTACATCGTCGTCGAAAATGCCCTGTCACGGGAAGACTGCGCGCAGATGCGTGACGCCTTCGAGCGTCTGCACGCCAAGGAAAGAGAAACCGGCGGCCATGAAGTACATGTCGAGCCTGGCGCCCGCCGCATCTCCAACATCTTCAACAAGACCGATGCCTTCGACAAATGCCTGTGGGTTCCTGAGGTTCTCGCCGTATCGGCCTATGCGCTGGGCGAGATCAAGGTCCATGGCGCCAATCTTCGTGACCCCGTGAAAGGCTACGGTCACCAGGATCTGCATGTGGATGTCCCCAAGAGATTCACCGATGACTGGTGGGTCGTGAATTCCATGATCATGTTCGACGATATGACGCTCGACAACGGGCCGACCCGCATCGTGCCCGGATCGCATTATTGGGCGCCGATCAACGTGCCTTATGCCAATATCGGCGACTGGGAGCCCACACCGCTGGACCCCGGTGAAGAGGCGCGCATCCCGAAAGATCTCTCCGCGCCCTATCCGGGCGAGGTGCTCGTCGAAGCCCCCGCCGGTTCGGCCATCATCTGCAACTCATCCATGTGGCACGCCGGAACGCTCAAGAAGACCGATGAACCGCGCCGCATGCTGCATCTGACCTATACGCGGCGCGATCTGCCGCAACAGCTCCTGCAGCTCGATTATCTGACGCCCGAGCTCTACAACCGCATGAGCCTGGTGCAACGTTATCTGCTCGAGATCGAACCACCCAAGCCGGGCGACGGCATTGCGCGTCAACCGAAGAAAGAGCAAAAGGGCTGGTGGAATTGACACGTTGAGACATCTCTATGGCGACCATGAAGGATGTGGCGAAGCTTGCGGGTGTTTCCGTTGCCACAGTCTCCTCCACTCTTTCAGGTCGCAGCTTCGTCAGCGACGAGCTCAAGCAGAGAGTGGAAGCCGCGATCAGAGAGCTAGGTTATGCGCCCAACGCCATGGCCAGCGGCCTGAAGCGCGGCACGTCCAGCCTCATTGGTCTTATCGTCCCTGACATCACCAATCCGTTCTTTACCGAGCTCGTTCATTGCATCCAGCGACGGGCGGCGGAGGCGGGTTTTGTCGTGCTTCTCGGCGTCAGCGACGACCAGGTGGCGCGCGAGGTGGAATTGATCGCGCTCATGCGCTCGCATCAGGTGGCCGGCACCATCGTCATTCCGTGCGGCGGCGAGCAGGATTGCATGAATCTCAGCCGCCTCGCGGCCGGAATGCCGCTCGTGGCCGCCGACAATGCGCCGCCCGGCATGGCGGTCGACACCGTCGTCCTCGACAATCGAATGGCCGCCACGCTGGCGACCTCGCATCTCCTGTCGCTTGGTCACAGGATCATCGCCACCATAGCAGGCCCGCCGCATCGTTTCGTGAGCCACGAGAGGTTCGTCGGTTTCACGACGGTCCTCGAGGGCAAAGGTCTTTCCGTCGGCGCGGATCACGTGAAGCGCGGCGACTTCCATGTGGCGTCGGCGCGCGAGGCGGGACTCGCGCTGCTGCAAAGCGCGCCGCGGCCCACCGCGATCTTCGTGGCGAACAACCAGATGCTGATCGGGACCATGCAGGCCGTAGCCGAGATGCGGCTCTCCGTGCCGCGTGATGTCTCCATCATAGCGATCGACGACTTTCCCTGGGCGGCGGCCTTCACGCCGACTTTGACGACGGTGCGCCAGCCGATCGACGCACTGGCGGAAGCCGCCATCGAGCGGCTGAAGCTGCGCGTTGGCGGCCTCCAGGAGGATCCCTGCCGCGTTGTCCTGGCGCCCGAGCTGGTCATCCGACAGTCCTGCCGGGCTCCCCTCGAGGACGCGTAACGCTAATTTTTCTCGATGCCCGGCAGCCGGGCAATTTCCTCGGCAAGGAAGTCGGCCAGCAGCCGCACCCGCGCGATGCCTGCCCGTTCCGGCACGATCAACATGCTGAGCGGCACGGCTGAGGGTCTGTAGTCGGGCAGAACCGGCTCGAGCTTTCCCGTGGCCAGAAGATCATCGATCAGCCAGCGATGCGCGGAGGCGATGCCACGTCCCTGGGCGACCGCTTCACGCGCGGCAAGTCCATGATCGGCGACGAAGCGTCCTTTGAAGGCCACTTGATGATGCGCGCCATCCGGCCCCGACAGCGTGAGCTTGTCGCTGCCCGCGATATTCGACAGACGGATGCCCTCATGGGCGGCGAGATCTTCCGGCACGAGCGGGCGCCCTCGCCTGCCGAGATAGTCCGGCGATGCCACGAGCAGGCGTTGCGATCGGCCGAGGCTTCTGAGCTTCAGCGAGCTGTCGTCCAGAGGTCCGAGGCGCAGCGCGATATCGACGCCCTCGCGCACGAGGTCGATGCGCTCGTCGGTGAGATTGAGATCGATGCCGATATCGCGATGAATGTCCTGGAAGGCGAAGATCAGCCGGCTCACATGTCGGATTCCGAGCGCGGCGGTCGCCGAGATGCGGATCGTGCCGGCGACGGCGCCTTGCGCGCCGCGGGCGTCGTCGCTTGCCTGGTCGACGAGCCTGAGGATCTGCAGGCAATTGGCGTAATAGCGCCGGCCCTCATCGGTCAGAGTGACGCGCCTTGTCGTCCGGCTGAGCAACGGCACGCCGACGGCGTCTTCGAGCTCGGCGATCTGCCGGGTGATGGTCGACTGTCCGACCCCTTGCTCGCGCGCCACCGCCGAGAGGCTGCCGCGCTCGGCCACCCGGACGAAGCTGCGCATCCGGTCGAGCGTGATATCTGATCTATCCATTATTCGGCACAATCTTATGCATTATGCCTATCTAGCGGATTATTCGGAGGGCGCCTAGCTGAGGGGGCTAGAAAGGATCCCCTCATGAAAGTTCTGCTCGTCTTCGCCCATCCCGACCCTCGTTCTCTCAATGGCGCACTCCGTGACGTCGCGGTCGCCGAACTCGTGGCGCAAGGTCATGAGGTGAAGGTGAGCGATCTTTATGCCGAAGGCTGGAAATCCGAGGTCGACCGCACCGACTTTCCCGCCCTCCTTGACGATCAGCGGCTCATACCGGTCGCGGCATCCAAGCAGGCCTTCAACGGCAACACGCTGACCCCGGATGTCAAAGCCGAGATCGACAAGCTCCTCTGGGCCGACGTCTTGATTCTCCAATTCCCCCTCTGGTGGTTCGCCATGCCGGCGATCCTGAAAGGCTGGGTCGACCGAGTCTTCGCCTATGGCTTTGCTTATGGCGTCGGCGAGCACAGCGAGGCGCGCTGGGGTGATCGTTATGGCGAGGGGACACTTGCCGGCAAGCGCGCGATGCTCATCGTGACCGCCGGCGGCTGGGAGGAGCATTATTCGCCGCGCGGCGTCAACGGGCCGATCGAGGATCTGCTGTTCCCGATCAATCACGGCATTCTTTATTATCCGGGTTATGAGGTGCTGCCACCCCACGTCGTCTACCGCGTCGACCGTTTCAGTGCGGCCGACTTCACAACGGCCGCCGAACAGCTGCGCGAGCGGATGCGCACCCTCGCGACCACGGCGCCGATCGCCTATCGCCGGCAGAATGGCGGTGACTACCTCATCCCGAAAATGCAATTGCGCCCGGACCTTGAAGACCCGGGCGCAAACGGCTTCGCGCTACATATCAATGGCGCAGGAAACTAGCAGTCCAGCGTCGTGTCGCGCTCCCACTGGGTGAGATGGCGGCAGAACTGGTTCCACTCATTCGTCTTGAGCTTGACATAGGCCGACGACAATTCGGCACCGAGCGCGTCCTGGATATATGTGTCCTTCTCGAAATTGCGGATCGCATCGAGGAGGTTGAGCGGCAGCTTCTTGGCGCCCTTGACCTTGTGGCCTTCGGCATACATGTCGATGTCGAGGCGCTTGCCCGGATCCATCTTCTCGTCGATGCCGTGCAGGCCCGCCGCCAGGATCACCGCCATCAGCAGATAGGGATTGGCGGCATTGTCGGGCAGCCGCAGCTCGACGCGGCCTTCATCCGGCACGCGCACCATATGGGTGCGGTTGTTGCCGCCGAACGTCACCGTGTTGGGCGACCAGGTGGCGCCGGACGTGGTACGCGGCGCATTGATGCGCTTGTAGCTGTTCACCGTCGGATTGGTGATGGCGGCGAAGCTTTCGGCGTGATGCATCAGGCCGCCGAGGAAGTTGTAGCACAGCGGCGACAGGCCGAGATCGCCCTTCTTGTCGTGGAAGAGGTTGCGCTTGCGCGCATTGTCCCACACCGAGATATGGACATGGCAGCCATTGCCGGTGAGGTTGACGAAGGGCTTGGGCATGAAGGTGGCCCGGAGCCCGTGTTTCTCGGCGATCGACTTGACCATGAATTTGAAGAAGGACAGCTGGTCGGCCGTCGTCAGCGCGTCGTTGAAGTTCCAGTTGATCTCGAACTGCCCGTTGGCGTCTTCATGGTCGTTCTGATACGGGCCCCAGCCGAGATTTATCATCGTCGTGCAGATCTCGGAGATGACGTCGAAGCGACGCATCACCGCCGACTGGTCATAGCAGGGCTTTTCCTGCGTATCGCGCGGGTCGGAGACGGTGGAGCCATCGGCATTGATGAGATGGAATTCAGGCTCGACGCCCGCCATCAGCTTCATGTTACGCTTGCCGCATTTCGCGAGCAGGTTCTTGAGCACGTTGCGCGGCGCCTGGGCGACGGGCTTGCCTTCCATCCACGGGTCGCCCGCGACCCATGCCACTTCCGGCTTCCACGGCAACTGGATCACCGACGACGCGTCCGGCATCACGAAAATATCCGGATGCGCCGGGGTCATGTCGAGCCAGGTGGCGAAGCCCGCGAAGCCCGCCCCCGATTTCTGCATGCTGGCGACCGCTTCGGCCGGGACGAGCTTGGCGCGCTGCGTGCCGAAAAGGTCGGTGAAATTGAAGAGGAAGAATTTTACTTTCTTGTCTTTAGCGAATTTAGCCAGATCGCCGGCCATGAAGGTCTCCTGTTTCCAACCCTAGTTATACATTCTGCGGTTCGCAGATGATTTCTGTCGTGACGGAATTGGCGATGAAGCATTCCTCATGCGCCACGTGATGCAGATGATCGAGCTCGGCCCGCGTCGGCGCCTTGCCGGTGAAAGTGACATTGGGCTTCAAGGTGCAGCGCGTGATGGCGATCCGCCCGTGCGCGTTCTTGCCCATCAGGCCTTCCGCATTGTCCTCATAGCGGGCGACCGTGAAACCGCCTTTGGCCGCGTAATAGAGGAAGGTCAGCATGTGGCAGCTCGAGATCGCCGCCACCAGCGCTTCTTCGGGATCGATGCCGGCGGGATCGGAGAACGGCACCCTGACCACGCTCGGCGAGGATGAGGCGAGCACCGTCTGGCCGCCATCGAAGGACCAGTGATGGGCGCGCGAATAGGTGTTCTTGACGAAGTCCGGGGTGTTGCTTTCCCACAGAACGCGGGCGGTATGGAGATGGGCCATGTCTTACCTCGTTGCCATGACAACCGCGGCGCTGTCCACGGGAAACGCGCCGGTGAAGATCGGAAAGGCGGCAAGGTCCATGGCCATTTCTCACCCTCCGCTCATGAGGAGGTCATCCCTCATCAATAGCCGCCCTTGCCCGGAATCCAGCTGGTGCCGGCGAGCGGCACTTGCGCCATCGCCGCCGCTTCGACGGTGAGCGCCACCAGATCTTCCGGCTCCAGATTATGCACATGATTCTTGCCGCAGGCGCGCGCGATGGTCTGCGCTTCGAGCGTCATGACTTTCAGATAGTTGGCAAGACGACGCCCCGCAATCTTGGGATCGAGCCTTTTGGCGAGCTCGGGATTCTGCGTGGTGATGCCGGCGGGATCGCGCCCCTCATGCCAGTCGTCATAGGCGCCGGCGGTGGTGCCGAGCTTCTGATATTCCTCCTCGAGATGCGGATCGTTGTCGCCGAGCGCCAC
This sequence comes from Taklimakanibacter albus, assembly GCF_016595235.1. Taxonomy (GTDB): domain Bacteria; phylum Pseudomonadota; class Alphaproteobacteria; order Rhizobiales; family Aestuariivirgaceae; genus Taklimakanibacter; species Taklimakanibacter albus. Next base: position 1,738,991 of record NZ_JAENHL010000007.1, read on the forward strand.
CAGCGCCGCGGTGCCGATCGACACGGCATCGGCGCCGAGCGCCAGAGCCTTCGCCACATCGGCGCCGTTGCGGATACCGCCCGACACGATGAGCTGCACCTTGCGATGCATGCCGAGATCCTGCAGCGCCTGCACGGCGGGGCGGATACAGGCGAGCGTCGGCTGGCCGACATGCTCGATGAAGACTTCCTGCGTCGCCGCGGTGCCGCCCTGCATGCCGTCGACCACGACGACATCGGCGCCGGATTTCACCGCGAGCGCGGTGTCGTAATAGGGCCTGGCGCCGCCGACCTTGATATAGATCGGCTTCTCCCAATTGGTGATCTCGCGCAGTTCATGCAGCTTAATCTCGAGATCGTCGGGACCGGTCCAGTCGGGATGCCGGCAGGCCGAGCGCTGGTCGATGCCCTTGGGCAGGCAGCGCATCTGCGCCACGCGGTCGGAGATCTTCTGGCCGAGCAGCATGCCGCCGCCACCCGGCTTGGCGCCCTGGCCGACCACGACCTCGATCGCATCCGCCCGGCGCAGATCGTCCGGATTCATGCCATAGCGCGACGGGAGATACTGATAGACCAGCGTCTTCGAATGACCGCGCTCTTCCGGCGTCATGCCGCCGTCGCCGGTCGTCGTCGAGGTGCCGGCGATCGTCGCGCCATTGCCGAGCGCTTCCTTGGCCTGCGCCGAGAGCGAGCCGAAGCTCATGCCGGCGATGGTGATCGGAATTTTCAGCTCGATCGGCTTCTTGGCGAAGCGGGTGCCGAGCACGACATTGGTGCCGCATTTCTCGCGATAGCCTTCGAGCGGATAGCGCGAGATCGAGGCGCCGAGAAACAGCAGGTCGTCGAAATGCGGCAGCTTGCGCTTGGCGCCGGCGCCGCGGATGTCATAGATGCCGGTGGTGGCGGCGCGGCGGATTTCCGACAGCGTATAGTCGTCGAAGGTTGCCGATTTGCGGGGCGTGGTACGCGGCGTATTGGGATCCATGATGGCCTCAGTATGCGTCGGCGTGATCGATGTTGAAATTATAGAGCTTGCGCGCCGAACCGAAGCGGCGGAAGTCCTTCGGATTGGCCTTGATCTCGGCCTTGTCGAGAAGGCGGGCGAGCTTGGCCAGATGATGGTCGGTCATCTTCTTCTCGATGCAGTCGGCGCCGAGGCTGTCGACCTTGCCGCGCACATAGAGGCGGGCCTCGTAGATGGAGTCGCCCAGCGCCTCGCCGGCATCGCCGCACACGACCAGATGGCCGCGTTGCGCCATGAAAGCCGACATATGGCCGACCGAGCCGCCGACAACGATGTCGATGCCCTTCATCGAGATGCCGCAACGTGACGCCGCATCACCCTTGATGACGAGAAGGCCGCCATTGCCGGTGGCGCCGGCCGACTGGCTGGCATTGCCGTCGACGCGCACGATGCCCGACATCATATTCTCGGCGACGCCAGGTCCGGCATGGCCGTGGATCAAAATCTCGGCCTGCTTGTTCATGCCGCCGCAATAGAAGCCGGCATGGCCGCCGACCTCCACCGTGATCGGCGCATCGAGGCCGCAGGCGATGGCATGCTGGCCCATCGGATTCCTGATCAGCCAATGCCGCTCATTGGTGTCCTTCGGAAGCGTATGAAGGCGTGAATTGACGCCCCGCACGCCTTCTTTTTCGAGATCGATTTCAATCATGTGCTGCTCGTTGGATTTTCTCGCCAGCGCGTTACGCGGAGCCATGTCAGTGACCACCCCAGTTGTAGATCGTCTGCGGCGCCGGTTCCCAGATCTTCGCCTTGTCGGCGCCGGGCAGATGCGCGATGGCGCGGAATTCGGTCGCCATGGCCACCCAGTCATCGGTCTCGGCGAGAATGGCATGCTTGCAGGCGATCGGGTCGCGCACCACGGCGAAGCCGTCATGCGTGCCGACGCAGAAGGTGTAGAAGCCGTCGAGATCCTTGATGCCGGCTTCGAGCGTCTCTTTGAGAGAAGAGCCCTGGCGCAGCTTCCAGGTCATATAGGCGGCGGCGACCTCGGTGTCGTTTTCGGTCTGGAATTCGAGGCCTTCGCGCTTGAGATTTTCGCGCAGGCGATTGTGGTTCGACAGTGACCCGTTATGGACGAGGCAGAGATCGGCGCCGGTCGCGAAAGGATGCGAGCCCGCGGTGGTTACCGCACTTTCCGTCGCCATGCGGGTATGGCCGATGATGTGGCTGCCCTTGGCTTTGCCGAGATCGAACTTCTCATAGACCTTCTCGGGCAGGCCGGTTTCCTTGAAAATCTCGATCGCTTGCCCTGAGCCCACCACGCGCACATCGGGGTGATGCGCTTTGAGCCACGACGTCACCGCCTCTTCCTTGGCGTTGGTGGTGACGATGGCGTGATTGCCGATCTGCTGGACGCTGACCTGCTTCTTGGTCGCGCTTTTCAGCGCCGCGGCCAGTTTCTTCCAGCCGAATTTCGCATCGTCATGGGCGAGCGAGAATTTGGTGAAGCCCTTCTTCGCCGGGTTGCGATAGATAGCGACGCCGGCTGAATCGGGGCCGCGGCTCGTCATCTCGATGAGCATGGGCTTGAACAGCTGGCCGAGCTTCGGCTGCAATTTGGGGTTCTTCAGATAGAGGCCGACAATACCGCACATGGCAAAGTCTCCCGTTCAGGTGAGGTTCCCCGCTCATGTATCAGCGGTCCGCAGAACTTGCAACTGGGGGGAATAATTTTTTCCCCACAGGAATGACGTCAACAGGGGCTGATCGCGGTAAAAGGCGCCAGAACGACATCCAGCACCGCGGTCGTGACCCGTGCACGGTTGAGCAGAATGTCACCAAGAGCGGCGAAGACGAAGCCGAGATAGGCGGAATAGGCAAAGCCGACATAGTCGCCGAACACGATCGTATGCAGCCAGTTCTGGTTGAACAGGTAGAAATAGCTCGTCACCCCCGTCGCCAGCAGCAAGATGAGGCCCACGGGGAGGAAATGCAGCCCGGCCCGGCGCCGGACCAGCACCGCGACCGTCAGAAGAATAAAGGCCAGTGCATTGGTGCCGGTGAAGATGCGGTATTCCCGCGTCAGCTGGGCCTCGACTTCCAGATATTTCGTCTTGATCAGACCGGCCAGCCGGTCCTGGATCTGGGTGGCGTCGGCCAGCATGGCCAGAAGGACATTGCGCACCGGCTCCGGCGTCCATTTGCGGCACGGGCATCTGGGATCGGTCATCTGATTGGCGATTCCGGTGACAATCTCGGGCAGCTTCGACTTGAGCGCGAGCTTCAAGAGCTCAATCTCCCGCGCCTTTTCCTTGAACAGGATCTTGGCCTTGTCCACCAGGAATTCGGCGCCGAGCGCGTCGACTTTCGCGTTCATTTCCTGGGCCACCCGATAGCGTATGACCTCGCGCGCCGTCTCGCCGATGAAATGTTCGCTGGTCCAGGAGGCGGCGAAAGCGCCGGTGAAGATCACGCTGCCGGCGATCCCCAGACACAGGGCCAGAAGACGAATGAGCTTCATGCCTATTCGTCGCGGCGATAGCAGATCACGGAAAGATACCGTATGGGAAGCTTGCGCAGTTCTTCCGGCCCGTGCGGCGCGTCGGCGTCGAAGAACAAAGCATCGCCCGGCAGCATGTCATAGGTCTTGTCGCCATGCCGGTAGACCACCTCGCCCTCCAGCATATAGAGGAACTCGACGCCGGCATGCTGGAAGGTCGGAAAGACGTCCGACTGGGCGGTGAGCGTGATCATATAGGGCTCGACCATCACCGGCCCATGCGGGCTGTGGCCCAGGAGCTGATATTGATGGCCCGCCCGCGTGCCCCGCCTTTCGATGGTAAGTCCTTGACCTGCCTTGACAAAAGTTGCGTCCCGAAGCTCCTCGTAGCCGCGGAACAAAGCGGTGACCGGCACATGCAAAGCACGTGACAGGGCCTGGAGGGATCCGAGCGACGGCGACGTCGCGCCGTTCTCGATCTTGGACAACATGCCCGCCGACATGTCGGCCGCCTTGGCGACCTCGCTGATCGTCAGGCCGAGCTTCTCGCGGAAGCGCTTGACCTCGCGTCCAATCGACTCTTCGAGCAGCTTATGCGGGCCTGGTGCCGTCTGATGCGGTTCCTGATACGGGAGGGATTTCGCCTCCCGCCGGGATTTTTTCGCCCGCGCGCTACTTGATCTGTCCAAGGTTTACCTCCTGGTGAGCCTTCATAGGGCGCGGGGAACCCAAGCTCAACAGAAGCTTGAGTTTGCGGTGCACAAGAGCCATAAGCAGGCCCCCATTCCGTGAGATAAAGAATGTCCTCCAGAAAGCTGACCCACCTTGAGCGGCTGGAAGCCGAGAGCATCCACATCATCCGCGAGGTCGCGGCCGAATGTGAAAATCCCGTGATGCTCTATTCGATCGGCAAGGACTCGGCCGTCATGCTGCATCTCGCCATGAAGGCCTTCTATCCCTCGAAGCCGCCCTTCCCGCTCATGCATGTCGACACGACCTGGAAGTTCCGCGACATGATCAGCTTCCGGGACGAGACGGTCGCCAAGCTCGGCCTCGACCTCATCGTCCATATCAATCCCGACGGCCTCGCCAAGAAGGTCAATCCCTTCGATCACGGCTCGGCGCTGCACACCCAGATCATGAAGACCGATGCGCTGAAACAGGCGCTCGACAAATATGGCTTCGACGCCGCGTTCGGCGGAGCCCGCCGCGACGAGGAAAAATCGCGCGCCAAGGAGCGTATCTTCTCCTTCCGCGATTCACGCCATCGCTGGGATCCGAAAAACCAGCGCCCGGAATTGTGGAACATCTACAATGCCCGCAAGAACAAGGGCGAGTCGATCCGCGTCTTCCCGCTCTCCAACTGGACCGAGCTCGACATCTGGCAATATATCTTCCTCGAGAAGATTCCGATCGTGCCGCTTTATTTCGCCAAGGAACGCCCGATCGTCATGCGCGACGGCCAGATGATCATGGTCGACGATGACCGCATGCCGCTGCATCAGGGCGAGACGCCGGAGATGAAGCTGATCCGCTTCCGCACGCTTGGTTGTTATCCCTTGACCGGCGCCATCGAATCGAGCGCCGCGACATTGCTCGACATCATCCAGGAAATGCTGGTGACCACCTCGTCCGAGCGCCAGGGCCGCGTCATCGACAAGGACCAGGCCGCCTCGATGGAGAAGAAGAAGCAGGAGGGATATTTCTGATGTCACGCTTCATCGAATTCCAGGGCGGCGACGTCGAAGCCTATCTGCGTTCGCAGGAAGAGAAGGATCTCCTGCGCTTCATCACCTGCGGCAGTGTCGATGACGGCAAGTCCACCTTGATCGGCCGGCTTCTCTATGAAGCCAAGATGCTGTTCGAGGACCAGCTTTCAGCGCTCGAAGCGGACTCGAAGCGCGTCGGCACGCAAGGCGGCGCGCTCGATTTCGCCCTTCTCGTCGACGGTCTGTCGGCCGAGCGCGAACAGGGCATCACCATCGATGTCGCCTATCGCGCCTTCACCACCGACAAGCGCAAATTCATCGTCGCCGACACGCCGGGCCATGAGCAATATACCCGCAATATGGCGACCGGCGCCTCGACCGCGGATCTCGCCATCATCCTGATCGATGCGCGCAAAGGCGTGCTCACCCAGACGCGCCGCCACTCCTTCATCGCCACTTTGCTCGGCATCAAGAACATCGTGGTCGCCGTCAACAAGATGGACCTGATGGAATATCGCCGCGACGTCTTCGAGGCGATCGAGGCGGATTACCGCGCCTTCGCCAAGAATCTCGGCCTCGAGGATTTCACCTGCATTCCGCTTTCGGCGCTCAAAGGCGACAATGTCATCGACCCGTCCGAGATCATGACCTGGTATCACGGGCCGACCTTGATGGCGCATCTCGAAGGCGTGCCTGTCGGCCGTGAATCGACTGACGGCGCCTTCCGGCTGCCGGTGCAATGGGTCAACCGGCCGAACCAGGCTTTCCGCGGCTTTTCCGGCAATGTCGTCTCCGGCATCGTGAAACCCGGCGATGAGATCCGCGCCGTACCCTCGGGGCGCACCTCGAAGGTCGAGCGCATCGTGACTCATGACGGCGATCTCACCGAGGCCATTGCCGGCCAGGCGGTGACGCTGACACTCGAGGACGAGATCGACATCAGCCGCGGCGACGTCATCTGTGCCGCGACCTCGCCATTGACCGTCGCCGACAAATTCGAAACCCGCATCTTGTGGATGGACGACGAGGAGATGCTGCCCGGCCGCCCCTATCTCATCAAGGTGGGATCTCTCACCATTCCCGGCACCTTCGAGGCGCCGAAATACAAGGTCAATGTCAACACGCTCGAACATGTGGCAGCGAAGACGCTGAGCCTCAACGAGATCGGCATCGTCAATATCGATCTCGACCGCGGCATTCCCTTTGCCCCCTATGGCGAGAACCGTCATCTCGGCAGCTTCATCGTCATCGACCGCTTCTCCAACAATACGGTCGGCATGGGGCTGATCAATTTCGCGCTGCGTCGCGCCTCCAACATTCATTGGCAGGCGATGGACGTGCACAAGGCGTCGCGCGCCGCCAAGGCCGGCCAGAAGCCGACAATTCTGTGGTTCACCGGTCTCTCCGGCTCCGGCAAGTCGACCATCGCCAATATGGTCGAGAAGCGCCTCCATGCCGCCGGCCACATGACCTATCTGTTGGACGGCGACAATGTGCGCCACGGCCTCAATAAGGATCTGGGCTTCACCGATGCCGACCGCGTCGAGAATATCCGCCGCGTCGCCGAAGTGTCGAAGCTGATGGTCGATGCCGGCCTCCTCGTCCTCGTCTCCTTCATCTCGCCCTTCCGCTCGGAGCGGCTGATGGCGCGCGAGCTGGTGGGCCAGGGGGAATTCGTCGAGATCTTCGTCGACACGCCGCTCGCCGTCGCCGAAACCCGCGACGTGAAAGGCCTTTATGCCAAGGCGCGGCGTGGCGAGATCAAGAACTTCACCGGCATCGATTCCGATTACGAAGTGCCGGAGAAGCCTGAGCTCCGCCTCGACACGACGAAGATGTCGCCCGAGGAAGCGGCTCAGGCGATCATCACGCATCTGACCCGCAGCGGCCGGCTCACCCCCGACATTCCGGTCATCGACCCGCCGGGCTTCCAATGACGGCTGCCGCCATCCGCTTCACCTGGCTGAACGGGCCCGATATCGCCCGTCTCGCCATGACGGATGGCGAGATCCTGGCCGCCGTCGAAGGCGGACTCCTGGCGCAGGGCCAGGGCCAGACGGTGATCGAGCCGCGCATGCATCTGACGCCCGATCCCGCCTTTCGCGGCCATTTCAACGTGCTGCGCGGTTATGTGGCGCCGTTGTCGCTCGCCGGCGTCAAGATCGTCGGCGATTATGTCGACAACTGGCAGAAGGGCCTGCCCTCCGAGATGGCCCTTCTCAATCTCTTCGATCCCCGGACCGGCATGCCGGTCGCCATTCTCGATGCCACCGCCATCACCGAAATGCGCACCGGCGCCTTGACGGCGCTCGGCGCCCGCCGCCTGGCGCGAAAAGAGTCGAAGATCCTCGGCCATGTCGGCGCCCGCGGCACGTCCTATTGGAATGTCCGCCTGCTCGATCATTATTTCGATTTCGACGAGATCCGCGTCCATTCACGCCGCAAGGAAAGCCGCGAGGCCTTTGCGCAAACGCTTGAGCGCGACCTCGGTAAAAAGATCATCGTCACCGAAGACTGGCAAAGCTGCCTCGCAGGCGCCGACATCATGGTCGAAGCCTCGCGCCTCGAAGCGCGTGAGGAGATCTTCAAGACGTCCTGGATCAAAAAGGGCGCCTGCGTCATTCCCTATGGCACGGTGAGCGCCTTGGAGCTTTCCATGATGTCGATCATGGACAAGATCGTCATCGATGATTTCAGCCAGTTCCGCGCCGGCAAATTCGGGGCACTGCGTCCGCATATCGATGCCGGCCTCGTCAGCGAGGAAACCGTCCATGGCGAGCTCTGCGAGATCATCGCGGGCAAGAAGCCGGGCCGCGAGCGTGACGACGAGACGATCCTGTTCTGGCATCGCGGCCTGTCGCTTTCCGACATCGCGCTGGGCGCCGCGATGCTGGAGAAGGCCAGGAAACTCGGCCTCGGCCAGACGCTCGATTACGCGTAACTGACACCCCTACAATCCGTCATCCCGGCAAAAGCCGGCAAGACGGCAACAAGAGAGTGCATTATGACCGCCAGGCGAGCATCGCTTCGGCGATGCGGCGCAGCACCGGCTTGAGCTTCGCCACTTTGGCGGGATCGAGCCGGTTGGAGCCGTCATCCATCAGATGGCAGTCCTGCCCTTTCTCCATCTGCACCGCATGTACATTCTCATCGGGCTTGCCATAGTGGCGCGTGATGAAGCCCCCGATGAAGCGGCCATTCGAGATCTGCGTGAGACCGCTTTCCTGCATGACCTTCTCGATCGCGGCCTGAACGCCGGGCGCGCAGCTTTCGCCTTTGACCGTGCCGAGATTGAGATCGGGAAGCCGGCCCGGGAAGAGCCGCGGCACGCGCGAGGCGATCGAATGGCAATCAAAGAGCAGCGCATAACCATGGCGCGCCTTCACCCGCGCGATCTCGGCGGCGAGCCCGTCATGATAAGGCTGCCAATAGACCTCGCGCCGACGCGCCACTTCGTCGGCGGAGACTTCCTTGCCGTCCCGATAGATCGGCGTGCCGTCGAATTCGATCGGCGGGCAGAGGCCGGTCGTCGCCTGGCCCGGATAGAGGCTTTCGTCCAGGGGCGGCCGGTTGAGATCGATCACATAGCGGCTGACATTGGCGCGCATCATGCCGGCGCCGAGCTCGGCCGCGAAATCATAGAGCTGCTCGACATGCCAGTCGGTGTCGGGAAGTGTCGCCGCATGGGGCGTCAGGCGGCCTGCGATGTCAGCCGGGACATCGGTGCCGGCATGCGGCACCGAGAAGATCAGCGGACCATCACCGGGGCGGAGATCGAAGAGTCGGGTCATGGAAGGAACCTAATCTGCAACTGGACAAAGCGGTAGACGAATAACAGGCGGCTTCTATACTGGCGCCAGAGGTGGATTGCACGAGAAGATGGAACAAGGCATCGCACTTCATGGTCCGGCCCAGCTGCGCGGGGACCGCGATCCCGCAGCCTTTGCCTTGGCCTTCGTCAACAGCTACGACCCGGTGCGCGCCGTCCCCGATCTCTTCGCCAATCCTGAATATGCGCGCGTCTTCCTGAGCGAATGGTGCGAGCTCGACTGGGACCTCGATTGGGGCAAATTGGCCAGAAGCCTGCAGCTCTATCGCGATGACCTGCGCGCCATGCTGCGCCGCTTCGTGGCGGACGAGATGACGATGGCCGACCTCACGCTCTATCTCGACCACAAGCTCGCTCATTGGCCGTGGATCGCCAAGCCCGTCCAGGCCGAGACGTCCTTCCGCGTCGTCTTCGTGCCGTCGCCGCAGCTGAAAGCCACCCAGCATGTCGAGGCGGTGGTGACGCGCGGCCTTGCCGATCTCATCGCCGAGCTCGGCCCCAAGCGGCTGCATCAATGCGAGGCGCCGCCTTGCGAGGAGTTCTTCGCCGATCACTCAAAACCCGGCCGCCAGCGCTTCTGCAGCAAGCGCTGCGCCACGCGTTACAATGTGGCTCTCTTCCGCAAACGTCATAAATCTTAATGCGCAGCAGCCGCTCCTGATCCGCAAGAATCTCGCCTCCTGCCAAAAGCTTCAACTTCGGAGTGAATTGTTGTAGTTTTAAGCGACGCTTGCCTGAGGGAACGACAAACGGGAGACGGCGCCCGGCCCATGGTATCAGAACTCATCGACGAACTTTACGAAGCGGCATTTATTCCGGAAAAATGGTCCGTAGCACTCGCGCGGGTCACGGCTGCGGCTGCCTCGAAGGGAGGGGCGCTTTTTGTGTTCGCGGATGGCCAACCCAATCGCGGCAAGGCCATAGCGCCTTTGCAGTCTCTGATGGATGAGGTTCTGGCCGATGTGAGGCTTTCCACCGCCGCCACGCGCATGAACACCATACGGCCGGCAAGCTTCGTCGATGTCGACAGTTTCATGACTCCAGCGGAGATCAGGGACGACCCGATACGAATACGGTTGCGGGCCCTGGGCCTTGGCGCCCATGCCTGTACGGCAATCCCCATGCCGAGCGGTGAGATGGCCATGTTTGTTTTCCAGCGCGGTCAGGACGATGGAAGTTACCGCGACGAGCATTTCACCATTCTCGACCGCTTGCGGCCCGATTTGGCGCGGGCCAGCCTGGCGGCCGCGCGCCTGGGGCTGGAGCATGCCCGCGGCGCCGTCGATGCCCTGGCCATGATGGGACTTCCGGCCGCCGTTCTCGCGGCGAACGGCCGCGTCAAGATCACCAACGCGTTGTTTGACCGGGAGCATACGCTTTTCGTGCCGACGGCCTTCGGGCGCGTTGCCCTCGCCAATCCGGAGAGCAATCGCTTGTTTCAGCTGGCGCTGCAGGCCACGAGCGGCACGCATGTCCCGCGCTCGATACCGCTCCAGAATGCAGCGGCGGCGGCCATGGTGGTGCATGTTCTGCCGCTCAAACGGGACGCGCACGACCTGTTCTCAGGCGGCGATCTTCTCATCGTGGCGACAGCGATCAGCGCCAGCGCGCTGGTTCCGTCGCCGACCATATTGACGGGCCTGTTCGATCTGACGCCGGCAGAGGTGGGGCTCGCGACCGCGCTCGCCAAGGGGCTGAACCTGGCGGCCGCGGCGGCCGAGGCGGGTTTGCAATTCTCGACCGTGCGCACCTATCTCAGCCGCATATTTCGCAAGACTGGAACCAACCAGCAAAGCCAGCTCGTCGCGCTGCTGAAGTCGACCCATCCATTCCAGGGCTTGAGGCCATGATAGCAGAACTCATCGACGCGATCTACGAAGCCGCCTTCATCCCCGAGAAATGGCCTGCCATTCTCGCCGGGATTGCCGAAGCGGCAGCCTCGAAGAGCGGCGGGCTCGTTCTGTTTGCCGATGGCCAGCCCGTCCGCGGAACGACTATTCCGTCGCTGCAAGACTTGATGGACGAATTTGTTTCCGACGAGACGTTGCGGCTCTCCGCTTCCACATCATGCATGAGCACCGTGCAGCCGGCGAGTTTCATCGATGTCGACAGTTTCAAGAAATCCGAAGAGATAAGGGACGACCCGATACGCATCCAATTGCGCGCCCGCGGGCTCGGCGCGAGTGCCCGCGCGATTATTCCCATGCCGGGCGGTGAGATCATCCATTTTGTATTCCAGCGCGGGCTGGAGGACGGAGGCTACCAGCCGGAGCATTTTGCGCTGCTCGATCGCCTGCGGCCGGACATGGCGCGGGCCGGCCTGGCGGCGACGCGCTTAGGGCTGGAGCACGCCCATGGCACGGTCAATGCCCTGGCCACGATGGGACTTCCGGCCGCTGTTCTCGCGGCGAACGGCCGCGTCAAGGTCAGCAACACGTTGTTTGATCAGGAGAATGCGCTCTTCGTGCCGACGGCCTTCGGGCGCGTCGCGCTCGCCAATCCCGATGGCAATCGCTTGCTGCAGCTGGCGCTGCAGAATTCGAGCGGCACTCACGTCCGCTCGATACCGCTCCAGAATGCAGCGGCGCCGGCCATGGTGGTGCATGTCCTGCCGCTCAAACGGGACGCGCATGACTTGTTCTCAGGCGGCGATCTTCTCATCGTGGCGACGACGATCAGCGCCAGCAATCTGGTCCCGTCGCCGACCATATTGACGGGCCTCTTCGATTTTACACAGGCGGAAGTGAGTCTTGCGACCGCGCTCGCCAAGGGGCTGAGCCTGAAAGCGGCGGCGGCCGAGGCCGGTTTGCAGGTCTCGACCGTGCGCACCTATCTCAACCGTATATTCCGCAAGACCGGAACCAACCAGCAAAGCCAGCTGGTCGCGCTGCTGAAGTCGGCGCATCCCTTCCAGGGTTTGAATCCATGATCGCAGAACTCATCGACGCGACCTACGAAGCTGCCTTCATCCCCGAGAAGTGGCCCGCCATTCTCGCCGGGATTGCCGACGCGGCGGGATCGAAGTGCGGCGCGATCGTTCTGTTCGCGGATGGCCTGCCCGTCCGTGGAACGACCATTCCTGCGCTGCAGGACTTGATGGAGGAGTTTCTTTCCAACGAGAGGATGCGGCGCTCCGCTCACTCATCACACGTAAGCGCCTTGCAGTCGGCGAAATTCATCGATCTCGACAATTCCATGGCGCCGGAAGAAATTCGAAACGACCCGCTGCGCATCCGCTTGCGTGCCCATGGTCTCGGCGCGAGCGCCCGCACGATTATTCCCATGCCGAGCGGTGAGAGCGTCCACTTCTCATTCCAGCGCGGGCTGGAGGATGGAGGCTACGGGCCGGAGCATTTTGCGTTGCTCGGTCGCCTCAGGCCCGACATGGCACGGGCCGGCCTCGCGGCGGCGCGCCTGGGGATCGAGCGCGCCCGCGGCGCTGTCGATACCATGGCCGTGATGGGGCTTCCGGCCGCTGTTCTCACGACAAACGGCCACGTAAGGATCACCAATTCCTTGTTCGACCGGGAGAAAGTGAGTTTCGTGCCAACGGCCTTCGGGCGCGTTGCGCTCGCCAATCCTGAGAGCAATCGCTTGTTGCAATTGGCGCTCCAGGCCTCGAGCGGCACGCGTGTTCCACGCTCGATACCGCTCCAGAATACAGGGACTCCACCTATGGTGATGCATGTCCTGCCACTCAAACGGGATGCGCATGACTTGTTCTCGGGCGGCGATCTGCTCATCGTGGCGACGACGATCAGCGCCAGCACGCTGGTGCCGTCGCCAACGATATTGACCGGCCTGTTCGATCTGACACCGGCGGAAGTGAGCCTCGCGGCCGCCCTCGCCAAGGGTCTCAGCCTGAAGGCCGCGGCCGCCGAGGCGGGACTGCAGTTCTCGACCGTGCGCACCTATCTCAACCGCGTTTTTCGCAAGACCGGCACCAACCAGCAAAGCCAGCTCGTCGCGCTGCTGAAGTCGGCGCACCCGATTCGCTCCTGAGCGCTTCATCGATTTGAGGCTTCGCACGGCTGCCGCTCATTTTAGCATCATATGGTGATAGGCGGCCCCGGATTTTCCCGGCACTTTTCCTGCATCGGGCCTGAATCGATGCGAACCGGGCGGGCGACGAGCGGTTCGGCGCGCCGGTCCCCATTGGAGCAGGCAGGCTCATCGGGGTACTCATATGATGCCATTCAAGACGGCGGCCAGCGGCCATTCGGCGGCTGAGCCAGAGCGAGCAGGCATCCAGCGGGCGGGCAAGTGGCCCGGAATGCGGGCTCTCCTGGGCAGCTCGATCCTCACCGGGGGCCAATGCGCGGCGCTGCTGTCGGCTTCCCTGTTTGCCGGATTGGCGGCGCTGTCCCCAGCCGTGGCCCAGGTCATCGATCTGCCGACGCAGGCGGTTCCCACGACCACCGACAACAGCACCGTTTGCGTCTCCGCCGGCGACTGCATCATCATTTTCTCGACCGGCAATGGCAATTTCATTGACCTCTCAAATACGGCGGCGCTGACCGCCGGCGGCATGGGCATCAATACCTCGACGGCCGGCGCGGGCGCCTACATCCTCATAGACAATTTCGGCAATATCACATCGGCGAGCCACGGCATCTCCGCCACGGCCTCGGCCGGCAGCGGAACCGGCGCTAACGGAAATCCCGGCGCTGGCGCCACGGGTGGCGGCGGCGGGAACGGCGATGGCGCCCCTGGCGGTAACGCGACCGGCAATGATGGTGGCGACGGCGGCCCCGGCACGGGCGGGGCCGGCGGGAACATCACGATCACCAATGACGCGGCGATCTCCACATCGGGCGGCGCGGCCCATGGCATAGGGGCGTTGGCCGATGCCGGCAGCGGCACGGGCGGAGATGGCGGCGCCGGCAATGGCGGAACGGGAGGTTTCGGAGGTGCCGGAAACCTCGGCGCTGGTGGCGATGGCGGTACCGGTACCGGTGGCAAGGGCGGCAACGGTGGCGGCGGCACGGGTGGTGACGGCGGCGACATCGCCATCACCAACAGCGGCGCGATCACCACCTCGGGTGTTGACTCGCATGGCATCCATGCGATCGCGCAAGCGGGCGACGGCACCGGCGGCAAGGGAAGCAATGGCGGCGCGGGCACCGGCGGAAACGGCGGCCCCGGAACGACCGGCGCGGGCGGCGATGGCAACACCGGCACCGGTGGCAAGGGCGGTGACGGCGGCACCGGCACGGGTGGTGACGGCGGCGACATCGCCATCATCAACAGCGGCGCTCTGACGACGACCGGGAACGGCATTCTTGTCATGGCGCTAGCCGGAAGCGGCACAGGCGAAGGCGGCGGCAGTGGCAATACTGGCACGGGCGGCGACAGTGGTGCCAGCGGCCTGGATGCCGGCGGCGATGGCGGTGCCGGCGTCGGCGGCAATGGCGGTGGCGGAGGTACCGGCACGGGCGGCGACGGCGGCGACATCATCATCACCAACAGCGGCGCGATCGTGAGCGGCAGCAGCGGCATCATGGCCATGGCTCAGGCCGGCAATGGCGCGGGTGGCGATGGCGGTGGCGGCGGTGCCGCAACCGCCAAGGACGGCAGTGCCAGCGGCATCGGCGGCACGGGCAGCAAGGGCGGTGGCGCGAACGGCGGTCATGGTGGCGATGGCGGTGCCGGGACGGGCGGTTCCGGCGGCGACATCACGATCACGAATGACGCGGCGATCACCACATCAGATGTTTCGGCGCATGGCATCATGGCGTTGGCGGAAGCCGGCTATGGGACGGGTGGAGATGGCCGCGGTGGCGGCGGCGCCACCGGCGGCGATGGCGGCAGTGCCGGTTTGGGCGCCAGCAGCGGCGACGGCGGCGGCGGCACGGCGGGTAACGGCGGCGACGGTGGCGCCGGCACGGGCGGTGACGGCGGCAAGATCACCATCACGAATAATGGCGCTCTGACGACGGGTGGCAATGGCATTGCCGCGCAGGCCGATGGCGGCGTCGGGACGGGCGGAGATGGCGGTGCGGGCAATGCCGGTGCGGGAGGCTCCGGAGGTGCTGGAAACCTCGGCGCTGGTGGCGATGGCGGCTCCGGCACCGCGGGGAACAGCGGCAATGGTGGTGCCGGCACGGGGGGTGACGGCGGCGACATCGCCATTACCAATACGGGCGCGATCACGACCTCGGGTGCTGGCTCGCGTGGTATCCTTGCGGTGGCGCAGGCGGGCAACGGCACGGGCGGTAAGGGCGACAATGGCGGCACGGGCACCGGCGGCAAGGGTGGACCCGGGACAATCGCCGCGGGCGGCGATGGCAAGGCCGGCGCCGGCGGCAACGGCGGTGACGGCGGCGTCGGCATGGGCGGTGACGGCGGCGACATCGTCATCGACAACAGTGGCGCTCTGACGACGACCGGAAACGGCATCCTTGCCCTGGCGCAAGCCGGAAACGGTAGGGGCGGTGCTGGCGGCAGTGGCAATACTGGCACGGCAGGCGACAGTGGAGCCGGCGGCCTGGGGGCCGGCGGTGATGGCGGCACCGGCACCGGCGGCAACGGCGGCGGCGGTGGCGCCGGAACAGGCGGCAATGGCGGCGACATCACCATCACCAACACGGGCGCCATCGTGAGCGGCAACAGCGGCATCCTGGCCATGGCTCAGGCCGGCACTGGCGCAGGTGGTGATGGCAATGGCGGCGGTGTTGCGACCGCCAAGAACGGAGGTGCCGGCGGCAGCGGCGTCGGCGGCGGCTCTGGCGGCAAGGGCGGCGGCGCGAACGGCGGTCATGGCGGCGATGCCGGTGACGGGACCGGTGGTGCCGGCGGCAGCATCATGATCACCAACGACGCGGCGATCTCCACGTCGGGCGGCACGGCGCATGGCGTTCAGGCGGTGGCAAGTGCCGGAGATGGCACGGGCGGAGATGGCGGCAGCGGTGGCGGCGCCACCGGCGGCAATGGCGGTGTGGGCATTCAGGGCGCCGGCGGCGATGGCGGCGCCGGCACGGCGGGGAATGGCAGTCAAGGTGGCGCCGGTGCGGGCGGTGACGGCGGCAAGATCACCATCACGAACAATGGTGCCCTGACAACGGGCGGCAATGGCATTGATGTGGAGACCAATGCCGGCAACGGGACGGGTGGAAATGGCGGTACCGGCAATGGCGGCACGGGAGGTTCGGGAGGTGCCGCCGCCTCAATCAGTGGCGCGGGCGGCACCGGCGGCGCCGGCACGGCGGGGAGCAGCGGCGACGGCGGCGACGGCACGGGCGGTGACGGCGGCGACATCGCCATCACCAACACCGGCGCGATCGTCAGCGTCGGCACCGGTATCCGGGTGTTGGCACAAGCGGGCGACGGCATCAGCGGCAAGGGCGACAATGGCGGCACGGGCACCGGCGGCAATGGCGGGATCGGCGGAGTACTCGCCGTCGGTGGCGATGGCAAAACCGGCACCGGTGGCAAAAGCGGCGACGGTGGCGACGGCACCGGCGGCGACGGTGGTGACATTGTCATCGACAATAGCGGCGCGATCATCACCTCGGGCGCCGGCGCGCATGGTATCCAGGCGGTGGCGCAGGCAGGCGACGGCACCGGCGGCAAGGGCGGCAATGGCGGCACGGGCACCGGCGGCAACGGTGGATCCGGATCATTCAGCGCCGGCGGCGATGGCAACAGCGGCACCGGCGGCAAGGGCGGATCGGGAGCGCTCGGCACGGGCGGTGCCGGCGGCGACATCACCATCACCAATAGCGGCGCTCTGACGACGAGCGGAAACGGCATCACGGTCGTGGCTCAGGCCGGGATCGGCACAGGCGGCACCGGGGGCAGCGGCAATACCGGCACGGCCGGCGACAGTGCTGTCGGCGGCGCGGGTCCCGGCACCGGGGGTGACGGTGGCATCGGGGCCGCGGGGAATGGCGGTCGCGGCGCTGCCGGCACGGGCGGCGATAGTGGCGACATCACCATCACCAACCGCGGCGCGATCGTGAGCGGCGGCAGCGGCATCGTGGCCCTGAGCGCGGCCGGCCATGGCCGGGGTGGTGATGGCAGCGCCGGCGGCAGCGCGACCGCCAAGAACGGCAGTGCCGGCGGCAGCAGCGCCGGCGGCGCCATTGGCGGCAAGGGCGGTGGCGCGAATGGCGGTCATGGCGGCGATGGCGGTGACGGGACTGGCGGTGCCGGCGGCGACATCACGATCACCAATGAGGCGGCGATCACCACATCGGGCGCCGCGATGCACGGCTTACTGGCGGCGGCATCTGCCGCCAATGGAAGCGGTGGAGATGGCGGCGCTGGTGGCGGCGCCACTGGCGGCAATGGCGGCGGCGCCAGCGTGGGCGCCGGCGGCGATGGCGGCACCGGCACGGGGGGCAGCGGCGACGCCGGGGGAGACGGCATGGGCGGTGGCGGCGGCAAGATCACCATCACGAATAACGGTGCCCTGACGACGGGTGGCAACGGCATTGAAGCGCTGACCGGCGCCGGCCACGGCACGGGTGGAGACGGCGCCGCGGGCAATAATGGGACGGGGGGTTCAGGAGGCGCCGGAAATCTCGGCGTTGCTGGTGGTGCCGCCGGCACCGGCAGGGCGGGGGATGGCGGCGATGGTGGCGACGGCACGGGCGGTGACGGCGGCGACATCGTCATCACCAACACCGGCGCGATCGTCAGCGGCGGCACCGGCATTCATGCGGTGGCGAGTGCCGGCGATGGAACGGGCGGCAAGGGCAGCAATGGCGGCACGGGCGCCGGCGGCAATGGCGGATCGGGAGCGCTCGGCGCCGGCGGTGATGGCAAGCCCGGCATCGGCGGCAACGGCGGCGATGGTGGCGACGGCACGGGCGGCGATGGCGGCGACATCGTCATCGACAACAGCGGCGCCATCACCACCACGGCCAATGCCGCGCATGGCATTCACGCTTTGACCATCGGCGGCGATGGCACCGGCGGCAGCGGGGGCGTTGGCGGTTCGGCGACGAATGGCACACCCGGCGCAGACGGCCTGGGCGCTGGCGGCGCCGGCGGTACCGGCGCGGCGGGGAATGGCGGCGCCGGGGGCGCCGGCAAAGGTGGTGACGGCGGCGACATCGCCATCACCAACAGCGGCACGATCAGGGTCTCGGGCGCCGGCTCTCATGGCATTCTCGCGGTAGCTCAGAAAGGACTGGGCGCAGCGGGCACTGGCACACTCGGCGGGTCGGGCTCAGGCGGAGAGAGCGGATCGATCAACATCGACAATAGTGGCGCGGTAACCGCCGGCGGTGACGGCATCAATGCCCTGGCCGAAAGCTCCGCCGCCACGATCGCCATCACCAATTCTGCCGCCATTGCGGGCGGCACACATGGCGTGCTGGCTTCCGCGACGGGCGATATCGACATCATCAATTCGGGACTTATCACCTCGGCTAATCTCTTCGCCATCGACACCGTCGGCGCCGCGACCTCGATCATGAATTCCGGCACGATCCGGGGCTTCGTCGATCTCACCGACAATAGCGACACGATCACCAACGAAGCAGGCGGCGTTTTCGCGGCCCGGATGACATCCGAATTCCGCGGCGGCGGCGATCTCTTCCGCAACGAAGGAACGGTGGCGAGCGCCGCCGATGCGGCGACTCTCGAGACGGTCGTCTTCAAGGATCTGGAGACCTTCGACAATGCGGTCGGCCAGATCTCGCTGATCGACGGCCAGGCCGGTGACAGCCTGGAGATGACGCGGACATCGGCCATGGCCCCCGCCACCCGCTATATCGGCGGCGGCGGCCTCGCGGTCGACGCGATCCTGGCGGCGCCCGGCCTCGGCCTGTCGGACAAGCTCCTGATCACCGGCACGACGGAAGGCACGACCAGGGTTTCGGTCAATGTCGTCGATGTGCAGGGTGCGAATCTCGACGGCATTCCGGTGGTGATCGTGACCGGGACCGCAGGCCCGGGCAGTTCGCAAGCGGGCGATTTCGTCCTCGATGGCGGGCCGATAAACGCCGGCTTCTTCACCTGGGATCTGCGCTACGATGCGCCGAACCTGGAGCACGAGCTCTATACGTCGGGTGTCGGCGCCGGCGCCTATGAATTCGCCGCCGGCCTCACCGGCGCGCAGGATATCTGGTACCAGACGACCGGCACCCTGTTGCAGCGCCAGGCCGATCTGCGGCCGTTGCTCGACGGTCCGGCGGTGATGCCGGTCGCCGACTACGCCGAGCCGGTGGAGCCGACGCCGGTCGCGAAGATGACGCCGGGCTTCTGGCTCAAGGGCATAGGTGCCTGGCTCGAGCGTGACGAAGGCAGTGGTGTCACCACGACCGATCGCGACCAGTCGATCTACGGCGCCCTTGCCGGCTTCGATTTCGGCACGGAACGCGCCGGAGAACTGTGGATGTTCGGCCTGTTCGGCGGTTATCTCAAATCCGAGCTCGACTTCGATCAGACCAACACGGAATGGACTTATAAAGGTCCCTCGGTCGGCGTCTATGCCACCTATCTCGACCATGCCTTCTCGATCGATGCGGTGGTCAAGGCGGACTTCCTCGATGTCGATATCGACGCGAGCGATCTCGCGATGCAGTCGGGCGAGGCCGATACGCAGGTATTCAACATCGGTGGCCGGATCGACACGGGCTACAAGTTCGGCAAGACGCTGTTCGTCGAGCCGCAGGCGACGCTGGCCATCGTCAACACCGAGATCGACGATGTCGGCATCTTCGGCGGCACGGTGAAATATGACGACGCGACGAGCCTGCGCGGCAGGCTGGGCCTGAGGCTCGGCTTCGACCATACCGGCGACACCGGCACGGTGTTCTCCGGCGATGTGACGGCGAGCGTGTGGGAGGAGCTTAACGGCGACAATGACGCAGTGATCCTGGCGCCTGGCCTTCCGGGCTCCCTCGGCGTGTCCGACGATCCGGCGGCGACGGTTGGTGATGTGTCGCTGGGCTTCAGCGCGGCGGCACCCGAGGGCTGGTCGGGCTTCCTGCGTGGCAATTACCAGTTCGCCGACGACTTCGAAGCGATCAGCGCCAATGCCGGAGTAAGATACGCCTGGTAGTCCAATCTAGCGCTCATTTTAGTATCATATGGTGATAGGCGGTCCCGGATTTTCCCGGCACCCTTTCCCTGCATCAGAACCGGATAGATGCTGTCCCGCGGGTGAGAGGCGGCACTCCCCGCAGTTCACCCATTGGAGCAAGGCGTCGCCAACAGGGGAATGGCAATGCCTGGAGCATTCCACATCGCGCGGTTCTCCATTCGGCTTGCGATCGCGGCCCTTCTCGCCGCCTTGCCGCCTCTGTTCGCGGCACATGCCCAGGATACACTTGCGCCTGCGGCCGAAAGCCTGTTGCAGCCGGGCGATATCGCCGCCTCCGGCTTTTCCGGCGTGAAGCTCCAGGTCGAGGGATTGCCGCCCGGCGTCGATCCTCTCTCCAAGACCGTCATCGATCCTGACGGCGTCACGCTGCGCATCTATAATGGCGGCCCGGTTCAGGGGCCGCTGGACGGCCAGCAGCTTGCCCCGCCTCTGCGCACGGAATTCACGGCCAAGGACATCGGCCATGTCTTCGGACTGGCCTTTGACACGCTGCCGGCGGATGAGCGCGGAACGCCCGGCCTCTATGCCGCCGCCACTTCCGCCTTCGGCCTCTACATCGTGGGCCCCGACAGCGATGGCGACGGACAGCCCGACCGGCTGATGAAAGGCGCGCCCGGCGCCCGGTTCATGGAAGGTTTGTTCGGCCCGGCCCCCGGTGGTGGCGCCGGCGCGATCTGGAAGATCGACAGCGTGACCGGCGCGGTGAGCCTTTATGCGGAGCTCGTGAACAATGGCGGCCCCGGCATCGGCGGCCTTGCCTTCGACGGGTTGAGCCGCTCGCTCTATGTCTCCGATCTCGACACCGGCCTCATCCATCAGCTGAAGGGCTCAGGCTCCGGCGCCGGCCTCGCCGAGTTCGACCATGGCCTGCAGGGCCGGCCCTTGGCGGGAAAGGACGGCGTGGCCGATGACGGGCTAAGGCTCGACATCACGTCGCCGAGCTTCGACACGGCCAACCCGGCAACCTGGGGATTGACGCAGGCCGCGCGCCGGATCGACGGAATGGCCGTCCAAGGCAGGCGGCTTTACTACACCGTGGCGGAAGGGCCTGAGGTCTGGTCCGTCGGCCTCGCCGATGATGGTTCGTTCCTTGGCGATGCGCGGATCGAGTTGAGCGTCACCGCCTCCGAGGCGGGCATTATATCCGGAATCGCCTTCGACAACAAAGGCGCCATGGTGCTGGCGATGCGCGACGCCGTGCAAAACACCGGCGACTATTCCGCTCTCACCGGGGCCAGCCCCACCGATATTATCCGCTACGCCCCTGAATCCCCGGACGATCCGCAAACCGCTTCGTCCTGGCATTTCGACACGCTCACCTACCCTGTCGGCCAGTCTCCCGAACGCCGCGACGGCAGCGGCGGCATAGCGTTGCAATATGCCTACAAGCCCGATGGCGGCCTCGATCTCACGGCCTGTGGCGGAACGCTGATTGCCTCAGGGGACATATTGGGGCCGGAGCGTACCGCCCATGGCCTGCAGATCGGTGATGTGAGCCGGTTTCAGTCCACGGCCGGCGCAACCGTTCCAACCGCCTTCATTGCTCTCGATCCCGCTCAGGATGCGGCGGGAGCCCGCGGCCATGCGGGTGGCGTCGCCGTGCTGTCGCAATGTGTCGGCGAATCCGGCTTCCCCACTCTCGCTTCAGGAGGATCGCAGTTCCCGGGAGTGGCCGGAAATGACGGCCAGACTGGTTTTCCGGGCGTTGACGGCGGCGGCGGTCAGCCCGGCTTTCCCGGTGTTGACGGTGGCGGCGGACAGGCCGGTTTTCCAGGTGTCGAGGGTGGCGGCGGACAAGCTGGCCTTCCAGACGTTGAAGGCGGTGGCGGCCAGGTCTTTCCGGATGTCGAAGACGGCGGTGGCGGCAAGACGGCGGGCAAGCTCACGCTGGCCAAGTCCGCTTCCGTGCCGAAATGCTCGCCCAAAGGCGGTTGTGCCTTCAACATAGAAGTCACGAATGATGGCGGGGAAATCCCCGGCCCCATCACGATCAACGAGCTCATCGAAGCGCCGCAGGCGGTGTTGACGGGCGAGCCCAATGCCCCCTGGCAATGCAGCAAGGCGGCGCCCTTCACCTGCACCCATCCAGGCCCGGTGCCGGCCAATGGCAAGCTCGACATGCGGCTGGTCTTTGCCCCGAACACGCCGCCGGAAGCCAAGGAGCTCAAGAACTGCGCGTCCATCGCCGGCGGGGAGTCGGCTTGCGCCACCATGGCGCTCGATCCGAATGTGCCGGTGCAGACCGGGCCGGTGGTGATTTCGAAAAAGGGACCGGCCAGTTGCCCGCTCATCGGCACCTGCACATTCGAGATCACGCTCACCAACACGACCGACGCGGTGGTGCCGGGCCCCATCCCCTTCACCGACACGATCGACATTCCGGGTGCGACCCTTGCCGATGAGGCGCTCCCGGCGCCCTTCGCCTGCGACAAGGGTGGTCCGCCCTTCGTCTGCCGGTTCGGCGGCGCCGGCACCGGGCTGGGTCCGCGCGAATCGAGAACCGTTCCGCTGCGCATAAACCTGAATTTGCCCGCGGGCACCACCAGTCTCAAAAATTGCGCGGTGAAGCCCGCGCTCCAGAAGAAAGCCGAGCTGCAAATTCCTTTGAACAGAAGCCTGCCGGTCACCAATGCAAGCTTCCGTCCCCAGTCATTCGCCAAGGGCAACGGCCTCCTGCATTTGGCGGGTATTCTCGACGACGTTGGGGGCGAGGTCAAACAAGGCGCCGGTGGTGGTGTCGGGGATGCGGTGAAAGGCGTTATCGGCGGCGGTGCCGCCGCCCCTGCCCCGGCGGGCGGCAATATCGGTGGCGTCTCGGGCGTTGCGCAGAACTGCACAAGATGGGGACTGAAGCAGAAACGCCTCGCCCTCCGGCAAAGCAACGGCTTGCTGACCTATTTCTCCGGTGTCGAGGTCGACCAATACAGCAAGATCATCGGGACGGCGAGGTATTATTCGATTTCGGCCGACGGGACCAAAGGTCCCCAAGTCGTTGGTCGCGTTACGAGTTTTGGGACAGACCAGAAGCCGGCTTTTAAGGCCTATTGGCCCAAAAGCGGCGAATACGGAAATTATTTTTTTGACATTGGCAGTGACGGGAAAGCCAAAGGCACCTGGGTCGATCAGGCCGGCAACCGCGGCACTTTCGTGGACGAAGCCAATCAGTGGGTTTGCAAAAGCAGTCCGTTTTGCGAAGCCTATGCCGACAAGGCTGTCCAGGCATTTGTAGCGGCCCGCAAAGACGGCTGCTCGTTGGCCGACCTCGGAGTCCCTGCGGGCGCTGGCGGCCGCTGGACGGCAAACCGGCAGGAGCACGTCGATTTCTGCATGGCGCGCGCCAGCACCGTCGATCCCGCGATCGAGGCGGAAAACAAGGCCCGAACCGACGGGCACGCTTCTTGCCTTCTCGCGAAGAAAAACCGCGACGCTTGCACCAGCTTCGCCAAGGACGTGGTGGCGATCAACGAGCAGATGAAGGCCATCAGTTGCAAGGACGCCCTGCCGAATTTGACGGTCGAGGGCGGGACCAGCATATGCCTGCTGAAGACTGGGCCCGACGCGACTGTCACACAGGAAATGCAGAGAAGGCTCGATGTCTGCAAAGCCCGGCTCGCCGCCAATGGGAATGCCGGCGCGGGCGGGGCTGATGCGGGCGGCGGCGGACAGGCGCAAGAACCCGCGCCCGAGCAGTGCGCGGTGGTCGCTATCGAAGACGTCAAACCGCCTGGTCCCATCGTCGAGCCGCCCGGCCCGGCGCCCGAGCAGCCCAAGAACCTGGCGCTGGCGCATAATCCGGCGGTGGCGCAATGCTCGGACACGGGCGGCGGATGCGCTTTCACGACCTTGATCAGTAACCCTGCCGACGCGCCCGAGTTCAACGGACCGATCTCATTCGTGGTCCATCTCTCGCAGCCGGACGGCAGTGCCTTTCCCAACATCACGATGGAGAGCGGCGGCGAGGCACCGAACGTCGCCGGTGTAACCGCGCCGATCGCCTGCAAGAAGGACGGCAATGACGTAACCTGCACGGCGGCGGCGGCAAAAATTCCGCCCGGCAAGAGCGTGCCGGTGCCGATGTCGTTCAAGCCCGGTGGCGGAACGATGGCGACGGCGATCAGGAGCTGCGCTTCTTTTGCCGGCGCAGAGCCGTCATGCGCCAATATCTCACTCGTCAAGGGTTCGCTGCTCAGGGCACAGAAAACCACCGCGGCCACTTCGTGTGTACCGAATTGCGCCTTTGCAATCTCGCTGAAGAATATGGGCACGGACGCCGCTACGGGTCCCTTCGTCTTCACTGAGGATTTCAAACCCATCAATGGCGACACCACAATCGAGACCGTCGATGGCGACTTTGCGTGCTCGAACACCAATGGCACATTCGGATGCATCTCGACCAACAAGGGCACGAACGTTCTTAAACCCGGCGAAACGCTCAATGGCCGCGTGAATATAAAGACCTCGACGACTTCTCCGGCCTACACGAACTGCATCGACTACAATCCTGCCGCCAACGCCAAGCCCAGCCCGTTCGACAACGATTTCGCCGGCCGCTGTGTCACGATCAAGGACGCGACGCAACAGGGCGCCAATCTGATGATCGAGGTCATCCCGCCCAACGCCAAGCCGGACGGCATCGGCGAATGCAGCCTCGACAGTGAATGCGACTTCAAGGTCAGGGTGAAAAGCAATGGCGTTGCCGTCGTCGGCACGTCGGCATTCGATGCCAAGGTCGCCAATGGCATCGTTCAATCGATCGGTATCGGTGGACTACAAGGCGGCGCCTTCTCCTGCAGTCAGAGAGCCGGCGACACGCAGACGGTCTTTTGCCAGAACGGCACGGCCTTACCCCCGGGTGAGTTACGCGATACCAGTGTTCCGGTGACCGCGGGAGCGACCTGGAAAAAGAACGACACGCTCACTTTATGCGCGCAGATACCGCCGGGTGACAGCACCCCGAACGACGACAAAGCCTGCGCATCGGTCAAGCTCGATCCCTTCAGCGTCAAGGTGGCGAAGTCCGGCGATCAATCCTGCACTCAGGGCGGGGATTGTCACTTCACGCTCAGGCTGTTCAATCCGGGTCCGATCGACCACAATGCGCCGGTCACCATTTCCGACAAGCTGACCGGGCTCGCTTCGGCGCAGATCGTTTCGATCACGCCGCCCTTGCCCTGCGCGACGCAGCCGACGCAGATCCCGTTCTCCTGCACGTCACCTGGTCCGGTGCGCCTCGATCTCGACGCTCCTGAAGGCAGCGAGTTCGGCCCACGCGACTTCAAGATGGTCGTGCGGCTGCCGAACGATGCATCGGCCACCCAGTTCTCGAATTGCGCCGACGTCTCCGGCGCAGCGGCGGGCGCGGCATCCGCGGAAGAATCCTGCGTCACAGTCAAGAGCCTGCCTCCGCCGGCGACCGTCGGTGACCTGACGGTGACCAAGTCGGCGGTGTCAGCGTCTTGCAGCGAAACCGAGCCTTGCCAGTTCAAGATCGCAGTCACCAACAACGGCACGCAATCTTTCCCGGGCCCCGTTGCCGTCTATGACGTGATGAGCGTGAACAATGCGCCGATGACGCAGGTCCAGCTCGTCAGCGGCCCGCCTGTCGGCTGGACATGCCTGGCCTCCGCCGCACCCGGCATGCAGTGCTCCATGCCGGGTCCGCTGCCCCCCAAGGCGACGGTCGAGCTGACGCTCGGCCTGCAGCCGCTGGCAGGCTCGCTGGGCGCAGCGTTGAAGATCGACAATTGCGCCGAGATCGCGGGCGGGCAGGCACAGCAGAAATCCTGCGCCAGCATCGCCCTCAAACAAGCTCCGGCCCAGGCGCCGGGATGCGGCTACGGAATGGTGCTCACATCCGCCGGCCTGTGCGCTTGCCCGGCCCCGAAGATATGGAACGGCCGCGAATGCGGTTATGGCTCCGGCGGAGCCTCTATGTCGAAGCCGGGCGACGAGCAGCCAAAGCCCGCGCTTCCGGTCATCACCACACCGCCCGCCACTTGCGGGTCCGGCATGATCCTCGCCGGCAACGGCCTGTGCGCCTGCCCCGCCAACACCAGATGGACCGGCAAGGCCTGTGAAGGTGGCAAGGGCGGCGGTGGCTTCGACATGATCAAGCAGGCCACACCGGCGCAGCGGACCTGTCCGGCCGACAGGCCGGTAGGTGATTTCCCGAACTGTTGTCCGAATGGTACCAAATTCCGCTTCGGAAAATGCAGTCCGCTGTGCGCTGGCGCCCTCGTGATGAATGAAAAAACCGGACGATGCGTCAGCCGCTGCAAGCGCGGCACGCATCTCGAGGGCGATGCTTGCGTCTCCGACAAGAAGAAGAAACTTGAAACAAACACCCTGCCGCGCGTCTGTCCGCCCGACCGGCCGGTCGGCGCTTACCCCAATTGCTGTCCGCAGGGCACCGACTTCCGCAATGGCAAATGCCGCTTCACGAAGGCCGCGCCGGTGAAATGCCGTAAAAGCCAGATGTTTGATGCTGTGACCGGCGTCTGCATCGACCGCGTGCGGAAGCGGTTCTGTCCCGCTGACCGTCCTGTCGGCGCTTATCCCAATTGTTGTCCGGAAGGCTATCAGTTCGCCAATGGCAAATGCCGTCGGTTCCGCGAGCAGCGCCAGGAACAACAATATTGTCCTGCCGATCGCCCGGTTGGGATTTATCCGAATTGCTGTCCTGAGGGATATCAATTCACCGGCCGCAGATGCCGCCCGGAACGCGAGCGGCAGGAAGAGCAAGCCTGTCCCGCCAGCCGGCCGGTCGGGGTCTACCCGAATTGCTGTCCGGAGGGATATCAATTCACCGGCCGCAGATGCCGCAAGTTCCGCGACCCGGATCAGCAGCAGCCGGAACAGAACACCAGGCCCAACCGGAAAACCTGTCCGGACGGTACGGTCGTCTTTGGCAAATACAGCCGATGCCCGAATGAAGGGCCGGCGCCTCGGCCGCAACCTCAGCCGCAACCCCAGCCGCAGCAATGCGCAGGCGGCAAGGTCAGCACGCCGAGCGGCTGCTTGTGTCCAAACGGCAAGAGGGAGGACGGTGATGGTCAGTGCGTCGAAAGCGTCAGATGAACCAGGTGAAATGACCATCAGGAGATTGCACCTATGAGATCTTCGTTCTTCGCAACGCTGGCGGGCATGCTGGCCATGGCGGGTGTTTCGATCTTTCAACCCGTGGAGCTCCATGCCGGGACGCCGTTGACCGGTGGCTGCGATGGAGCGTCCTGCCTTTCGCAAGCCGTGGAAAGCAAAAGCGGCAAACTCGATCAGGCTGCCTCACCGCAGATGCTCGCCTTCGAGATAAACATAAAATTCAAGTGCCCGGACGGCTTCCGCAGGGAAGACGGCGAATGTGTGCGCGACCGAAGAGGCAAGAAGAAGAGGTTTGAATGCTCGGACGGCTTCCATAGGGAAGACGGTGAATGCGTGCGCGACCGGAAGAGCAAGAAGCAGACCAGAAACTGTCCGGAAGGCACCGAGTTCAGCCGCGGCAAATGCCGCAGGAGCGAATTCCCGCCCGTGGAAGGCGAGGAGGAGCAAACCTGTTCGCATAATGACCATCTGGAGAATGGCCGGTGCGTGCCGTGCCGACAGGGCTTCCATGTTGAAGGAGACGAATGTGTGCCGGACTGATATTTTTCGGATAGGCCTGATGGCGCTTGGCTTGACGCTCTCCTCAGCGCTGGCGCAGGCGGAAGATGCCGAGGGCTGCAAGGACAATCCACTCGTCGGACGTTTCCAGGGCGCGGCGATCGCCTACTGCAAGGCGAAGGATTTCGATGAGCTGGTGTTCCTGCAGTCACCGCATGATTATGGCGCGCTGCTGGAGCGCAATGCCACCAAGGACAGGTCGGGGCCGGAATGGCTCAAGCAGCAGGGAAAAGCCAGCGAGATCCGTTATGAATTGCCGGCCGGCAGCTCATCTCTCGAGGTCGCCGCCAGTTATGAAGCGGATCTGAGGGCCAAAGGCTTCAACATCATTTTCTCCTGCGCCGATCAGGAGTGTCTGGCCGGCAATCTGCGTGATCTCTATCTGCTGGGCGAGCAGCTCGATCCGACCAATGGCGTGTCCACCGCCTATTCCGACCATGCCCGTTATCTCCTGGCGAAGCTCGAGCGACCGGAGGGTGCGGTCTATGCCAGCGTCATCACGGGCGAGGACAAGGACAAGACGGTCGCATTTCTTCGGGTGCTGGAAGCCCAGGGCATGGAGTCCGGCAAGGTGGCGACGGCGGCGCCGGAAGATTTATCGGCGTCACTCGCCGCGCAAGGTAGCGTCAATCTCTACGGCATCCTGTTCGACTATGATCAGGATACCGTGAAGCCGGAATCGAAGCCGGCGCTCGACGAGATCGCCAAGGTCCTGGCCGACAAGCCGTCGCTGCGCCTCAAGATCATCGGCCATACCGACAATGTGGGCAGCGCCGCCTATAATCTCGACTTGTCCAGCCGTCGCGCCGCCAACGTATCTGCAGCCCTTGTCGGCGGTTATGGAATAGACCCTGCCCGCTTGTCCTTCGAAGGGGCCGGCCTGTCACGCCCGATCGAATCCAACGATACCGATGAAGGACGCGCCAAGAACCGGCGGGTCGAGCTTGTCGTGCAATGAGCGGGTCGGATCATGAATGACGTCAGGCACTGCAAGTTCGTATGGCCGCTGGCCGTTCTGGCGCTGATTTGTAGCTCGCGGATCGCCGGCGCCGCGTCTCTCACCGTCGAATGCGAGAGGGAGGATGTGATCGTGCCGGGCTGGGCCGCGCCGCTCATCCTTTCCTATCCGGGCGGTGACAGCGGCGGTCTGACCGTGACGTCGGAACATGTGACATTCAGCCTGCCCGCCGCGCAGACATTAACGAGGGACGTCGTTGATGGGGCTGAAGTGACGGCAACCACGATCTCAGGCTCTGGCGAGACATCATCCCTGATGCCTGATCCGCAGGCGCTCATGGCCTGCGTAGCCAGCTCGCTGCAGCCCGAATTCAAAGACGATGCGGATGTGCAGTTCACGACGATGCTCGGCTGTGTGCCCAAGGTGGCCATGGGCGCTTCTCCAATTGCCATCCATGCCAGCATATCATTGGGCATCTTCCCTGGAAGCAACCCGGACGCGCCCGACGTGAATGTCGAGATCAAGCGCAGCTATGTGGACATAAAGACGCCCGCAGGCGACAAAGTCACCATCGATACCTATCCCAAGAACTGCAAACTTGCAGGACATTGAGGCCGGCATTGCAAGGAGTTTCCCGATTCAAACGCCGAACGCCGCTCATTTCAGCATCATATGATGCTAGGCGAACCGCGCTCTTTCCGGCAATGTTTTGCCTGAAGCATGATCTGGAAAAGTGCGGCGCGGTTTTCCGGAAGGATCATGCGCATACAGGAAGATAAAGCGTGATCGCGACTCTTCCTGAAGTCATCACGCTTCGGAGTTGAACCGATGTGGTATCCGGTGGGCACGGACCTCCTCCGCCGGAACATGGCGGAGGAGGATTTATGAAGACGGCGATCTATTTCATGGGCGTGGCGACCGCAGCGGCGATAGCGGTCGTGGGCTTTCCGCAGCTCTTGGCGACGTCGAAGACAATTCTCGAGCGCTGCCCGGACCGCGTGGAGCATGGAAGATGTGGAGATACGAGGTCTTCGGACAATCGCACGAATCCGAAGAGTCCCAAAAAATCCCGGACCGCCTCTAGTTCCAGCTCGTCCGGCGAAACCAGTGGCGGCACATCCGGCAGTCCCGGACAAAGTTCCGGTTCCTCCGGACAGACTTCCGGCAACACCAGTGGTGGAACCAGCGGTGGCACATCTGGCACCTCCGGGCAAAGCTCAGGTTCCTCCGGACAGAGTTCCGGCAACACCAGCGGCGGCACATCGGGCAATACCAGCGGTGGAACAAGCGGTGGCACATCGGGCAACACCAGCGGCGGCACATCCGGTGGAACGAGTGGTGGCACATCTGGCACGTCCGGCCAAAGCTCAGGTTCTTCAGGACAGAGTTCGGGCGACACCAGTGGCGGCACGTCCGGTAACACCAGCGGTGGTACATCAGGCAACACCAGCGGCGGCACGTCCGGTGGCACATCCGGCACATCCGGGCAAAGCTCAGGTTCTTCCGGGCAGAGTTCTGGCGACACCAGTGGCGGCACAAGCGGCAACACCAGCGGTGGCACAAGCGGCAACACCAGCGGTGGAACGAGCGGCGACACATCTGGCACGTCCGGGCAAAGCTCAGGTTCCTCCGGACAGACTTCCGGCAACACCAGCGGCGGCACGTCCGGTGGATTGGGTGGCGGATAATCCAGCTGGAACTTGATCGACGCAAATGGATGTCCGGCGACCAACACATATTGATGTTCAGGCCGGGCAAACTGTCCGTACCCGCGGCCAAGGCCATCAAGAGAGCCATGCTCCACTGATCCCAACATGTCCGGGCTCCGCCAGCGGCCAATGGACCGGTGCGGCAGGTGTGCTCATGGCCCTGGCAAGCGCGTGGCTTTTGCGCGACTGGGCCGAAGCCGCCCATCTCAAGACGCTCGCCGTGCTCGCTTTGTCGACCGCCGCCATGCTGGCCATGGATCTGCTTGTCTACCGGGTCCAGTTCAATCCCACCACGGAGCTGGCGCCGGAACCGATCCGGCCGATCGATCCGCTGCGGCTCCTTCAGAAGCTCATCGGATTCTGGATGACCATCGGGTGCATCGCGGCGCTCTATGCCCTCCTGCCGGAATATGGCAACGCGTTCTACCAGCCCTTCAAGGATGCCGCTTTATATCTGCTGCCCGGGCTCATCGTCGCGTCGCCCTTCTACATTCTCCATGTCGACCGCCGGCAGCGCGATCCCCTCGATGCCTATGCGCAGCTTCCTCTGCTGCTCACCGGGCACCGTCCGGCCGACTGGAGCATGCTGGCGGCTCACGCGCGCGGCTGGCTCGTGAAGGCTTTCTTCCTGCCCTTGATGTTCGTCTATGCCAATAACGATCTCGCCGAGCTGTGGTCGGCGCCGCCGCTCCTGCAAATGGACTTCCAGCATGTCTTTTCCCGGCTCATCGATATCTTCTTCCTTCTCGATGTGCTCCTGGCGGTGATCGCCTATGCGCTGACCTTGCGGGTGATCGACAGTCACATCAGGAGCACCGAGCCGACGATTGGCGGCTGGGCCATCTGCCTCATCTGCTACCGGCCATTCGTGGATGTGCAAGGACACTACATTCAATATGAGCTGGACAACCTCTCCTGGGAAAAGGTCCTCGCGCCCTATCCCCTGCTTTATGCCCTATGGGGTAGCGCCATTCTGCTCCTGGTTTTCATCTATGTCTGGTCGACGGCCACCTTCGGCCTGCGCTTCTCCAACCTCACCCATCGCGGCATCATCACCAACGGCCCCTATCGCTGGGTGAAACACCCGGCCTATCTGGCCAAGAATCTCAGCTGGTGGCTGATCGCGGTGCCGTTCATCGCCGGCGCGGGCTCGCTCACGGCGGTTCAGTCCTGCCTGATGCTGGGCGCCGCCAATCTCATCTATTACCTGCGCGCCAGGACGGAGGAACGCCATTTGAGCGCCGATCCGGTCTATCGGGACTACCAGGCCTTCATCGCCAGGCACGGCCTGTTCGCCCGTGCCGCGGGCGTGATCAGATTAGCTTACGCCAAGCTCGCTCAATAGACCCGGCACAAAGCTTTCGAAAGCGCCGGTCTCCACCATTGTCGCGATGGCCTCAATGTCGGTGGCGAATTCGCGGTCGATCTCACGCGCCTTGGCCTTGCCGCGCACCAGCTTGTAGGCGGCCTCGAGCGGCTCGGACGAGCTGAGCGGACGGCGGAAGTCGATGCCTTCGACGGCCGACATCAGCTCGATGGCGATGATGCGCGACAGATTGGCGTTCATCAAAGCGAGCCTGCGCCCGCCATGGGTCGCCATGCTGACATGATCTTCCTGATTGGCCGAGGTCGGCACGCTGTCGACGCTCGCCGGATGCGACAGCTGCTTGTTCTCGCTCATCAGCGCCGCGGCGGTGCATTGCGGAATCATGAAGCCCGAATTGAGCCCCGGATTGCGGATGAGGAAAGGCGGCAGCAGCGAGATGGTCGGATCGATCAAAGCGGCGATGCGGCGCTCGCTGATCGAGCCGATCTCGGCGACGGCAAGCGCGATGATGTCGGCGGCGAAGGCAACCGGTTCGGCATGGAAATTGCCGCCTGACAAAACCGCGCCATCTTCGGCGAAGACCAGCGGATTGTCGGAAACGCCAGTGGCTTCGATGACCAGCGTGCGCGCCGCATTGGTAAGGATGTCGAGACAGGCGCCCATCACTTGCGGCTGGCAACGGAAGGAATAGGGATCCTGCACCCGGTCGTCGCCCGAAACATGCGAGGCGCGGATGGCGCTGCCCGCCATCAGCCGGCGATAATGTTTCGCCGCGAGCTGCTGGCCGGGATGCGGCCGGAGCGCATGGATGCGCGGATCGAAAGGTGTGTCGGAGCCCATCACCGCATCGACGGAGAGCGCGCCGGCCAGGATGGCCGCAGCGGCATTGCGCTCGGCGGCGATGAGACCGTAGAGCGCCAGTGCCGTCGACACCTGCGTGCCGTTGAGAAGGGCGAGCCCCTCCTTGGGGCCGAGCGGCACGGGTGAGAGCCCCGCCGCCTTGAGGGCTTCCGCACCCGGCACACGTTTGCCTTTGACGAAGGCTTCGCCCTCGCCGATGAGCACCAGCGAGAGATGGGCGAGCGGCGCCAGATCGCCCGAGGCGCCGACCGAACCCTGGCCCGGAATCATCGGCAGGATGTCCTGATTGAGAAGACCGGCGAGCGTCTCCATCGCCTGGAGGCTGATGCCCGAGGCGCCCTGCGACAGCGCATTGATCTTGAGCAGCATGATAGCGCGCACCACGCCTGCACCCAGCGGCGCACCGACGCCCGCCGCATGCGAACGCACGATATTGAGCTGTAGGGCCGAGAGATCGGCCGCCGCAATGCGCTGCTTGGCGAGCTTGCCGAAGCCGGTATTGACGCCATAGATCGCATCACCGGTGGCGAGCAGCTTGGTCACCGTCTCGGCGCTGCGCGTGATGGCCGCGCGGGCCTTGGGCGTGAGCTCGACGGTGATCGGTCCTGCCAGCGCCTGGCGGATGAAAGCGAGGGTGAGCGGGCTGTCGCCGATACGGATGGTCATCGATGCACCTTGTTCTTAGTTGCTCAGCCGCTTCACCGCGGCCTGGAAATTCTTCTTGATCGCGTCTTCGTGGATATGCCGGCCGCTTTGGACGACCTGCCGCCCGGCGACGAAGACATCCGAAACGCACGGATTACCGCCGGAGAAGATCCAGCTGTCGAGCACCGCATCGCCCTTGCGGCCAATGAGCGCCGGATGGTCTTCATCGAGCACGGCGATGTCGGCCCGGAGGCCCGCTTTGAGCACGCCGACCGGCTGGGTCATTGATTGCGCACCGCCGGCGAGCACGGCATCGAAAAGCGTGCGCCCAGTGGACTGATTGGGGCCGGCGGCCAGCGCATTGCGCGTCCGGTCACGCAGGCGCTGCGAATATTCGAGCTGGCGCAGATCTTCCGCCGGGCTGACGCTGATATGGCTGTCGGAGCCGATAGCGATGGCGCCCTTGGCTTTGAGGAAACTGTCGGCTGGGAAAATACCATCGCCGAGATTGGCTTCCGTCGTCGGGCAGAGCCCGGCGATCATGCCGCTCTTCGCCATGCGGAGCGTCTCATCCGCCATCATATGGGTGGCGTGGATGGCGCACCAGCGCTGGGAAAGCGCGAAATTATCGAGCAGGTATTCGACCGGCCGTGTGCCGCCAGACCAGGCGAGGCAGTCATCGACTTCCTTGGTCTGCTCGGCGACATGGATATGGATCGGCGCGTCCTTCTTGCCCATGCCGTCAAGGCCGGCAATGACCTCGCCCAGCAATTCCTTGGTCACCGCGCGCAGCGAATGCGGCGAGATGCCGAGCCGGTGCAGCGGCTTGTCGGCGATGGCCTTCTGCAAGGTGGCGAGGATCTTGAGATAACGTTCGGCGCCATTGATGAAGCGGCGCTGGCCCTGGGTCGGTGCCTGGCCGCCGAAGCCGCCATAGGCATAAAGCGTCGGCAGCAGCGTGATGGCGATGCCCGCCTCCTCCGCCGCCGCGAGGCAGCGCAAGGTGAGCTCGGCGGGCTCGACATAGGGTGAGCCGTCCGGCTGATGATGCAGATACTGGAATTCGCCGATGATGGTGGAGCCGCTTTTCAGCGTCTCGACATAGAGCTGGGCGGCGACCGCCTGAAGGTCTTCGGGGGAGAGCTTGAGCGCAAAGCCATACATCACCTCGCGCCAGGTCCAGAAGGAATCGGCGCCCGGGCCCGCCACTTCGGCGAGGCCCGTCATCAGCCTTTGATGGGCGTGGGAATGGACATTGGGAACCGCCGGGATGGCGAAGCCTTTCACGGCGGCGAGGCTCTTGTCGGAATTGCCGGTTTCGACCGTCTCGATCAGGCCCTGGGCATCGATCGTAAGGACGACGTCCTTCTGCCAGCCGGCGGGAAGCAGGGCGGATGCGAATTTCA
This sequence comes from Taklimakanibacter albus, assembly GCF_016595235.1. Taxonomy (GTDB): domain Bacteria; phylum Pseudomonadota; class Alphaproteobacteria; order Rhizobiales; family Aestuariivirgaceae; genus Taklimakanibacter; species Taklimakanibacter albus. Next base: position 1,773,613 of record NZ_JAENHL010000007.1, read on the forward strand.
ACTTGCGCTGTGCCATGATCCGACTATACTGTATATACAACCTTATACAAGTGGGTTTCGATGCTTTTTTCAAATCTCAAGCTGGCGACGATGGCCGACGGCTCTTCTTATGGGCTGATCGAGGACGGGGCGGTGCTGGTGGAGAAGGGCCGCATCGCCTGGGCAGGTCCCGCCAAGGACGCGCCCAAGGGCGACCGGATCGATTGCGGCGGCCGCCTCCTCACCCCGGGCCTGATCGATTGCCACACCCACATCGTCTATGGCGGCAACCGCGCCCATGAATTCGAGAAGCGCCTCAATGGCGTGTCTTATGCCGAGATCGCCAAGGCCGGCGGCGGCATCGTCTCGACGGTGCGCGCCACGCGCGAGGCGAGCGACGAGCAGCTCCTCAAATCGGCGGCGACCCGGCTGCAGTCTCTCCTGGCCGAAGGCGTCACCACCATCGAAATCAAATCGGGCTACGGCCTCGATGTCGAAACCGAGTTGAAGATGCTACGCACCGCCCGCAAGCTCGGCGCGACATATCCGATCGATGTGGTGACGAGCTTCCTCGGCGCCCATGCCTTCCCACCCGAATATCGCGACGATCACGCCGCTTATGTCGATCTGGTCTGCAGCCAGTCCCTGCCCGCCGCTGCGCGCGAGAAACTCGCCGATGCGGTCGACGGCTTCTGCGAGGGCATCGCCTTCTCGGTCGACGACATGGACCGTGTCTTCACCGTCGCCAAGAAGCTGGGACTTCCCATCAAGCTCCATGCCGAGCAGCTGTCCAATCTGGGCGGCGCCATTCTCGCCGCTCGTTATGGCGCGTTGTCCGTCGATCACATCGAATATCTGGACGAAGCCGGCGTTGCGGCGATCGCCCAATCCGGCACCGTCGCGGTGCTGCTGCCGGGCGCCTTCTATTATCTGAGAGAGAAGCAGCATCCGCCGCTCGCCGCTCTGCGCGCCCACAAAGTGCCGATCGCCATCGCGACTGATCTCAATCCCGGCTCCTCGCCGGTCCATTCGCTGCTCGCCACCATGAACATGGCCTGCGTCCTCTTCGGCCTAACGCCTGAAGAAGCCTTGCGCGGCGTGACCCAAAATGCGGCCCGCGCTCTGGGGTTCACGGACCGCGGCGTGATAGCGGCCGGCCTCAAGGCCGACTTCGTTCTATGGAATGTTGAGCGGCCGGGCGATCTTGCTTATCCGCTGGGCTTCAATCCGTGCGCCGCGGTGATCCGCCAGGGTGAGATCGTGCGAGGCAGTCTCTGATGACCTCCCCGCTTTACGCTCAGGTGAAGGAGCATATCCTCGAGCATATCCGTTCCGGTGCCTGGACGCCCGGCACCCGCGTGCCGTCCGAGAACGAGCTCGTCGAATCCTTCAGCATCTCGCGCATGACCGCCAACCGGGCCCTGCGTGAGCTCACCGCCGACGGCTTCCTCTCCCGCGTGCCGGGAGTGGGCACTTTCGTGAAGGAACCGCCGGCCCGTTCGAGCCTGCTCGAATTGCGTAACATCGCCGAGGAGATCGCGGCGCGTGGACACAAGCACGCGGCTTACATCGACCGGCGCGAGACGATCGAGGCGCCACAGGCCTTGGCCGACGAATTCGAGCTCCGGCAAGCTTCCAAGCTCTTCCATCTCGTGATGGTCCATACCGAAAATGGCGTGCCGGTGCAGCTCGAGGACCGTTATGTGAATCCTTTCGTCGCGCCGAAATTCAACGACCAGGACTTCGCCGATATCACGCCGACCGCCTATCTCGTCGCCGCGGTGCCGGTCGATGAGCTCGAGCATACGGTCGAGGCGATCATGCCGACAGTGGAGCAGCGCGAGCTTCTCGATATCGGCGAGCACGAGCCCTGCCTCGCTTTGCACCGCCGCAGCTGGAGCAAGGGTCACGTCGTCACCGTCGCGACCTTGATCTATCCCGCCAGCCGCTACGCCCTGTACAGCCGCTACAAGACATCACCCTCCGGAACACTGAGCCAGTAGGAGTCATTCATGGATCCCCGCCGCGACAATAGCCGTGTCATCAAATCGCCGATCGGCAACGAGATCAGCGCCAAGAGCTGGCTCACCGAAGCGCCCTTGCGCATGCTGATGAACAATCTCGATCCCGGCGTCGCCGAGCGCCCCGAGGAGCTCGTCGTCTATGGCGGCATCGGCCGCGCCGCGCGCAATTGGGAAGCGTTTGACCGCATCGTCGCCTCGCTGCGTAAGCTCGAGGCGGATGAGACCTTGCTGGTTCAGTCGGGCAAACCGGTCGGCATCTTCCGCACCCACAAGGATGCGCCGCGCGTTCTCATCGCGAACTCCAACCTGGTGCCGCATTGGGCCAATTGGGCGCATTTCAACGAGCTCGATCGCAAGGGGCTCATGATGTACGGCCAGATGACGGCGGGCTCGTGGATCTATATCGGCACGCAGGGTATCGTGCAGGGCACCTATGAGACCTTCGCCGAAGTGGGCCGCAAGCATTATGGCGGCAATCTCAAGGGCAAATGGTTCCTGACCGCGGGCCTCGGCGGCATGGGTGGCGCCCAGCCGCTCGCCGCCACCATGGCCGGCGCCTCGATGATCGCCATCGAATGCCAGCCGTCGCGCATCGAGATGCGCCTGAAGACGCGTTATCTCGACGCCAAGGCGGCATCGGTCGACGAGGCGCTGGCGATGATCGAGCGGTCGCATAAGCAGGGCAAGCCGATCTCGGTCGGCGTGCTCGGCAATGCCGCCGAGATCCTGCCCGATATGGTCAAGCGTGGCATCAGGCCCGACGCGGTCACCGACCAGACCTCGGCGCATGACCCGGTCAATGGGTATCTGCCGGCCGGCTGGACCATCGCCGAATGGGAAGCGAAGCGCGTCTCCGATCCCGAGGCGGTCGAGGCGGCAGCGAAGAAATCGATGCGCACCCATGTCGAGGCGATGCTTGCCTTCCATAAGGCCGGCGTGCCGACTCTCGATTACGGCAACAACATCCGCCAGGTCGCCCAGGATATGGGCCTTAAGGACGCCTTCGCCTTTCCGGGCTTCGTGCCGGCCTATATCCGCCCGCTCTTCTGCCGCGGCATCGGTCCATTCCGCTGGGCCGCGCTCTCCGGCAACCCGCAAGACATCTACAAGACCGATCAGCGCGTGAAGGAGCTGATCCCCGACGACCCGCATCTCCACAACTGGCTCGACATGGCCAGGGAGCGCATCGCATTCCAGGGCCTGCCGGCGCGCATCTGCTGGGTCGGTCTCGGCCAGCGTCACCGTCTGGGTCTCGCCTTCAACGAGATGGTGCGCAAAGGCGAGGTCGACGCGCCGATCGTCATCGGCCGCGACCATCTCGATTCGGGTTCGGTCGCTTCGCCGAACCGCGAGACGGAAGCGATGATGGACGGCTCCGACGCCGTCTCCGACTGGCCGCTCCTCAATGCGCTGCTCAACACCGCGAGCGGCGCCACCTGGGTGTCGCTGCATCATGGCGGCGGCGTCGGCATGGGCTTCTCGCAGCATTCCGGCATGGTTGTCGTCTGCGACGGCACCGATGATGCGGCGCGCCGGCTCGAGCGGGTATTGTGGAACGATCCCGGCACTGGCGTCATGCGCCATGCCGATGCCGGTTACGACATCGCCATCGACTGCGCCAAGGAACAGGGTCTGAAATTGCCGTCACTTGGCATTGGAGTCTGAGCCCGATCATGACACGGCATACGGCGTCCCTGGTCATCACCGGTCACGATCTCGATTTCCGCGCTATGGCCAAGGCGGCGGCGGGCTCTCTGCCCGTCTCCGTCGCGGCCTCCGCCTTCACGGCGATCGCCGCCTCGCGCGCTATCGTCGAGACGATCCTCAAGGAGAACCGCCCGGCCTACGGCATCACCACCGGGGTCGGCTCGCAGAAGGACTTCGCCGTCGATCCGGCGACCGCCGCCCAATACAATGCGCGGCTCGTCGCCGCCCATGCGACGCGTGTGCCGGGCCCGACCTTGCCCGCTGAAGCGGTGCGCGGCGCTTTGATCTTTCTCGCCAACCAGTTCGCCAACGGGCTGTCCGGCGTCTCGCCGGAGCTCGTCGAGCTGATCGCCACGGCCATCAACGGCACGGAGATGCCGGAGATCGACGGCTCGGGTTCGGTCGGCGCGTCCGATCTGGTGCCCAATGCGCAATTGGCGCATTGGCTGCTCAACCGGCCGGAAGCCAGGAAGCTTGGCCTGCCGAAGCCGAAGGAAACCCTTTCGCTCATCAACAACAATGCCGTCTCGCTGGCGCAGGGCGCCATCGCCCTCGCCTCGGCCGAGCGCCTGCTCGCCGCCTTCGACCTTGCCGCCGCGGCGGCGCTCGAAGGTTTCCGCGGCAATCTCGGCGCCATTTCGGAAGCGGCGAACCGCGCCCATAAACGCGAAGGCCAGCGCCGCTCGGCGCTCCGCCTGCGTAATCTTCTCGGCGACAGCCGTTTGTGGAGAGAGGGGGAAGCGCGTCTCCTCCAGGATCCCTTGTCCTTCCGCTGCGTGTCACAAGTGCATGGCGCATCCGCCGAGGTTTTTGCCGAAACGGCGCGTATTTGGAACTCCGAGCTCAGTTCGGTGAACGACAACCCGATCATCGACCAGGAGACGGCGGGCGCCGTGTCGAACGGCAATATGGACACGACGCGCCTGACGCTCGCCGCCGACCATTTGCGCCAGGCCTTGGGCAAAATCTGCGATCTCGCCGGCGAGCGGGTGCATAAGCAGCAATGGCCGGCTTTCACGGGATTGCCCACCGGCCTTGCCGAGGAAGGCGGCGCCATTGGCGGCGTGCAGTTCCTCAATCTGGGTCACATCACCGCCTCGCTCGTCACTTCGGTGAAGATCTGGGCGCGCCCGAGCCTGCTCAACTCCGTGGGCCAGGTGGCGGACGGCGTCGAGGATACTGCGAGCCACGCGCTGCATGCCGTGCATGATCTGATGCGTGTCGTCGATGCCGGCTGGAAGATCGCCGGCCTCGAATTGATGATCGCGCTCTGGGCGATGAAGCGCCGCCGGCTGCGCAAGGCCGATCTCGGCCGCGGCATCCGCCCCGCCATGGAGATTTTGGGCGAGATGCTGCCGATCGGCCGCGAGGGTGATGCGATCTTCGACATCGCGCCGCTCATCGCCGAATTGCAGTCAGGGCCTCTCCTCGACCGCGCCTTGACGGAAGCCGGTGAAAGGATTGATCTTGTCCTGACTTGACGGGACATGGCGGTCATCATGAAGAAACTCTGGGCGATAGCCCTGCTCGGTCTATTGAGTAATGGCCCGGCCCTGGCTCAGGCACCGCTCGATCTCGATTCGGTCGATCCGGCCATGGCCGCCGATTTCCTCGGCGACTGGTCGATCCAGAATGCCGATGGCAGCAAGACCTGCAAGGTGACCTTGCATAAGGACCAGGTCATCGGCGGCATGCAGATCGATGTCGATCCGCACTGCGGCAAGGTTTTTCCGGTGATGGACGACGTCGCGAGCTGGCGGCTTCTCGAAGGCTGGGAGATCGTGCTCGTCGATGCGACGCGCAAATCGCTGATCCGCTTCTTCACGCCCGATAATGCCTATGTCGCCGACCCTGAGACCGACGGCATCGCCACCATCGTGAAGCTGGGCGGGGTGCTCGAAAACTGATATTATTCCTCTTCAGGCCCATCTGCAGAGGAGCGCGATCATGAGCATGTCCCTGGATCTCGCCGCCGAGGTCTTCCGCGAGGCGATGCGCGAGACGGTCAAGCGTTATTCGCTCTGGTACCTTGTCGAGGGCGTCCTGCTCGTCGTCGCCGGCATTCTCGCCATCATCTATCCGGTGATCTCGTCCGGGGCCGTGGTGATCCTTCTGGGCTGGCTGCTGATCGCCAGCGGTCTGCTGCAGGGCTTGAGCCTCATCGGCGCGCGCCAGGTGCCGCATTTCTGGCTGCAGCTCATCTCGGTCATCCTCGCCATCCTGATCGGCCTCCTGTTCCTGCGCGACACGACGCAAGGCTTGATGACGCTGGCGCTGCTGCTCATCATCTTCTTCATGATGGAGGGCATCTCGAAGGTCGTCTTCGCGCTCACCATCCGCCCCTTCCCCAATTGGGGCTGGGTGCTGGCGAGCGGCCTCGTCGGCATCCTCCTGGCCTTGATCCTGTGGGCCAGCCTGCCGGTGACGGCGGTGTGGCTCATCGGCGTCCTGCTCGGCGTCAATCTGATCAGCATAGGTGCGGCCATCGCCTATCTCGCCTGGCAAGTGAGGAAGAGCGACGCCGCCACGCCGACGCAACCTCCTGCGTAAAGCGCGTTCACAATCTTGCGGCGAAGGAAATGCCCTCGCCCCGCGGAAGCGGGGAGAGGGCAACACGGCCCCCTTCGTGACAGGTCTGAGACTACGCCTTCACTTTCAAATTCCGAGGGTCATAAAGCGGCTCGAGATGGACTTGCGCTTTGACGACGTCCTTCGCCACCACGAGCTCATAAGTCCCGCCCTGCACATAGCCGTCGTCGACGCCGGCGCTGTCGCGGATATAGCCATAGCCGATCGGCCTGCCGACCGTATAACCATAGCCGCCGCTGGTGAGGTAACCGACCTGCTTGCCGTTGCGCAGGATAGTCTCGCGTCCGACCAGCACGATGGAAGGATCATCGGTGGTGAAGGCCGCGAGCCTCTTGGGCAGTGGCGCTGACGCTGCCTTCTCGCACGCCTCGCGGCCCATGAAGGCGATAGTGGATTTGAGCTTCACCGCCCAGCCGAGCCCGGCCTGGAACGGATTGTCATTGGGGGTGATGTCGGAGCCCCAGGCGCGATAGCCCTTTTCGAGACGCAACGCTTCCAGCGCGCGATAGCCGGCGGGCGCGATCCCAGTCTTTTCTCCCGCTTTCATCAGTGCGTCATAGACATCGCCGGTGGCGCCAATCGGCATATGCAGTTCCCAGCCGAGCTCGCCTACATAGGTGACGCGCAGCGCCCGCACCTTGTGGCCGGCGATCTCGATCTCGCGCACATGGCCGAAGGGGAAAGCCCCATTCGACATGTCGGCCTTGGTAATCGCCGCAATCACGTCGCGCGATTTGGGGCCCATGACCGACAGCGTGCCCCAGCCCTCCGTCACATCCACGATCTTCGCATCGAGGCGCGGCTTGATATGGTCCTTGATCCAGGCGAGGTCATGGGTGCGGAAGCCCGTGCCGGTGACGACATAGAAATGATCTTCCGCGAGCCGGGCGACGGTGAGATCGCATTCGATGCCGCCGCGCGAATTGAGCATTTGCGTATAGGTGAGCCGGCCAGGCGCACGCGCCACGTCATTGGCCGCGATCCAGGACAGAGCTTCCGCCGCATCCTTGCCCCTGACCTCATATTTGGCGAAGGACGACTGGTCGAAGACGCCGACCCGCTCGCGCACTGCTTTGTGCTCTTCGCCCACCGTGTCGAACCAGCTCTGCCGGCCCATCGAATAGACATCCTTCGGCTCCGCGCCGGGGGCGGCGAACCAGTTCGGCCGCTCCCAGCCGAGCTTCGAGCCGAAGCAGGCATTGGCCGCTTTCAGCCGCTCGTAAAGCGGCGAGACGATACGCGGCCGGCCGCTCAGATACTCCTCATGCGGAAAGCCGATCGTGTAATGTTTGCCATAGGCCTCGAGCGTGCGTTCATTGACCCAGTCGCGGTCCTTATGGAGATCGGAGAAGCGCCTGATATCGACGACCCACAGATCCATCGGCGCCTCGCCTTGCGCCACCCATTGCGCCAGCACCCAGCCGGCGCCGCCGCCGCTCGCAATGCCGAAAGCGTTGAAGCCGGCGCCGACATAATAATTGGCGAGCTCGGGCGCCGCCCCCAGGATGAAATTGCCGTCGGGCGTGAAGCTCTCCGGACCGTTGATCATCTTCTTGATGCCGGTCGTTTCGAGCGCCGGCACGCGTGCCAGCGCCTGCTCCATATGCTGCTCGAAATGATCCCAGTCGTCACCGAAGAGCTGGAACTCGAAATCGCCCGGCACGTCCCCCAAGGTCCAGCTCTGCGGATTGGGCTCATAGCCGCCCATCACCAGCCCGCCGACCTCTTCCTTGAAATAGGTGCGCCGGTCGGGGTCACGGATGGTAGCGATATCCGTCGCCAGGCCGTCGACCTTCTCGGTGATGATATATTGATGTTTGACCGGCTGCAGCGGCACGCTCACCCCGGCCATGGCGCCAAGCTGCCGGGCCCACTGCCCGCCGCAATTGACCACCTTCTCGCAGGCAACGCGCCCGTGATTGGTCCGGACCCCGATCACGCAGCCATTCTCGATATCGAAGCCTTCGACCCTGACACCTTCGAAGAGCTTGGCGCCATGCATGCGGGCGCCCTTGGCGAGCGACTGCGCGATGTCGGACGGACTCGCCTGGCCATCGGTCGGCAGGAAGCTGGCGCCGACGAGATCGGAGACTTCCATCAGGGGCCACATCGCCTTGACCTCTTTCGGCGAGAGCAGATGCATCTCCATGCCGAAGCTCTGCGCCGTGGTGGCGAGCCTTTTATATTCGATCCAGCGGTCCTCATTGCAGGCGAGCCTGAGGCAGCCGGTCATCTTCCAGCCGGTTTCGAGTCCGGTTTCCTTGGCGAGGTTCTTATAGAGCTCGACCGAATATTTGAGCACCTGGGTGATCGAGGCCGAGGACCGCAATTGCCCGACGAGCCCGGCCGCATGCCAGGTCGAGCCCGAGGTCAGCCTGTTCTGCTCGAGGAGGATGACGTCGGCCTTGTGGTCACGCGCCAGGTGATAAGCGGTCGAGCAACCTATGATGCCGCCGCCGATGACGATGATCTGGGCGTGGCTCGGAAGGGAAACGGTCATGATGCTCCATATCGGTCATGGAAGGTCGCGAGCGCCCGCTCATAGCGCCCGAGATATTCATTGGCATGCGCCACATAATCGACGCCCGGCGCGTTGAGATGCAGCTCGGACACCATGCCCCACATCGCCTCGCGCAAGGCGGAGGCCGTCTTCATCGCATCGAACGCGCGGAGCACGGCCTCACTGGGGCTTCGATCGAAATAGATTTCCAGCGCCTGGCGCTCTTCCGCCTCGTTCAGCGAGTTATTCGCGGCGATATTGGCGAGATCGAACATCGCAGTGCCGAAGCCGCCATATTCCCAGTCGATCAGCCAGATGCGCTCGCCGTCATCCATGAAATTGCCGGGCAGCAGATCGTGATGGCCGAAGACCACTGGCAGCGGAATCTGCGCATCCTCGAGCGCATCGACCGCAGACAGCCAGCGCGGCACCTCGAGCTTGAGGCGGTGGAAGCCTTCGGTGAGCGTGTTGCCGTAGTCGCGCAGCACATGGAAGACCCAGAAGATCGAGGCCGGCCCGGTCACCAGCCGCTTCATGTCGCGATGGCACTTGTGCACGATATCGACGCAGCGCTCGAGATTCTTCCGCACGTCCTCTTCGCTGAAGGTATGCGCCTCGATGAAGCGCACCACCATGAGCCCCGGCTCGGCATGGACGACTTCCGGCGACAGCCCGGCCTCGAAGGCGGCGCGGCTGGCGCGCAATTCGCGGTCGCGGAACACATGATGGCAGGGGAAATCCTCCCCCACCCGGGCGACATATTTGCCGCGCTCGTCGCTGACGATGAAGCTCGCATTGCTCAAGCCGCCTTTGAGCGGCTGAAGCGTGACCGTCCCCCGCCAGCAGGGGAGTTTGCGCACCCGTTGTTCGGCCGTATCACTCATGCCAGACCCCGCTTGGCTTTCAGTCGCTCGACCCAGGCGGTGATCAGCCGGTCGGCGATGATGCCGATGAAGGCGATGGCGAGACCGGCGACGAGACCTTTGCCGGAATCGGCCTTGGACAGCGCCTTGAACACTTCCTGGCCGAGATCGCGCGTGCCGATCATGGCGCAGATCACGATCATGCTGAGCGACAGGAGGATCGTCTGGTTGAGGCCGAGCATGATTTCCGGCATCGCCACCGGCAATTGCACCCGCCAGAACAGCTGCCGTTTCGTGCAGCCCGCCGCGGTGCCGGCTTCGATCAGCTCATGCGGCACCTGCCTGATGCCATGATTGGTGTAGCGGATTGCCGGCACGACGGCGAAGGCAACCGTGGCGATGAGCGCCGTCACGTCGCCGACGCGGAACAGCATCACCACCGGAATGATGAAACAGAAGGACGGGATGGTTTGCAGCGTGTCGATGAAAGGCGTCACGACCTTCTCGACCCGGTCGGAGCGCGACGCCCATACGCCGATCGGTATGCCGATGGCGGCCGCGATCAGCGCTGCGACGCCGCAGAGATAAAGCGTAGCCATGGTCTGGACCCAGAGCCCGGTGGTGGCGCAGAAGGCGGTGAGGAGCGCCACGATGAGGGCAAGCCAGATACCGCCAAGCCGCCAGCCGGCGAAAGCGAGAAGCAGCACCACACCGAGCCACGGCAGGCCTTCGAAGAAGGCGCGCAAGGGATTGAGCACATACAGCAGGAAGGTGATACGCACCGCCTCGATGACGTCGAAGTAATTGACCGTGACCCAATCCACCGCCGCCTTCCAGGCCGGCGCCGTGGTGAAGGTGATTTCGTTCGGCACCTTGCCGAAGGCCGGCAGAACGAGGCTCGCCAAGGTCGTCACGGCGAGAACAGCCAATATGGCGATGAGGCTCGCATGGCGCTGAACCCACGGCTTTTGCGTCGTGTCCTGCTCGGGCCGCTTAAGGGCGGCGGCCTGGCTCACCCGGTCGAGCACGATGGCGAGGACGACAATGGCGAGGCCCGCTTCCATCGCCTGGCCGACTTTCAGCGCGCGCAAGGCGAGGAGCACGTCATAGCCGAGCCCGCCGGCGCCGATCATCGAGGAGATGATCACCATATTGAGCGCCAGCATGATCACCTGGTTGACGCCCAGCATCAAAGATGGCTTGGCGCTCGGCACCAGCACGCGCCACAGCTTCTGCCGTCTTGTACAGCCCGCCATGTCGGCGAAGTCTTTGATGTCCTGCGGTACCTTTGAGAGTCCGAGCACGGTGGCGCGCACCATGGGCGGCGTCGCGAAGAGGCCGGTGGCGAGCAGCGCCGAGACCGGGCTGTTGCCGAACAGGAGCAGCATCGGGATGAGATAGGCGAAGGTCGGGATCGTCTGCAGGAGATCGAGCGCCGGCATGATCAGGACGCGGTTCACCTTCGGATTGAGATAGCCCCAGATGCCGAGGAGAAGGCCGGTCACCACGCAGATCGGCACGCAGACCAGGATCAGCGCCAGTGTCAGCATGGCGCTGTCCCATTGCCGGAACAGCGCGATGGCGAGGAAGGAGAGACCGCTGAGCAGCGCCAGCTTCAGTCCGCCGAAGCGATAGCCGACAAAGGCGGCGACGGCGCAGACACCGACCCAGGAGAAGCGCGGCAGCGTGATGAAGCCTTCGGTGAGATAGATGCGATAGCCCTTGGCGAGAAAACCGATGGCGAGCTGCAGCGGAATATTGACGAGATCGGCGAGGCCGCGTGTCGCCCAAGTGAAGGTCGCCTTGATCCACAGCATGATCGCGCTGATCCACTCGGCGAAGGGGATGATCGCTTGCGTCGGATAATCCCAGGCGCCCGGCACGATCCAGGAGATGATGAAGGCAATGGCCACAACGCCGGCGATGAGTGCCGCGACACGCCAGCCGGGCAGCGCGCTTATCCGCGAATCGCTATGGGTCAGGACGGCATCGGTCATGGCTGCGCCTGCTTCACATGGCGCCCGGCAAGCAGATCGATGACGGCCTGCGGCGTGACCTCGCCGAGAAGCCTGCCCTTTCCATCAGTGACGGCGAAAGGCAGGTTGGCGCCGACGATATCGGCGGCGAAGGTTTCGACCTTCGCCTTGGCATCGACCTTGCCGGCATGCTGGCCGCCCGCTGCGCTGGCGCGCATCAGGCTCTGTGCCGACATCACCTTGGCGCGGTTCACGTCGCGGGTGAATTCCGCCACATAGTCGGTCGCCGGATTGAGTACCAGCTCTTCGGGCGCACCGATCTGGATGATCTCACCGTCCTTCATGATGGCGATACGGTCGGCGAGTTTGATCGCCTCGTCGAAATCATGGGTGATGAAGACGATCGTCTTCTTCAGCACGCCTTGCAGCCGCATCAGCTCCGACTGCATTTCGCGCCGGATCAGGGGATCGAGTGCCGAGAAGGGTTCATCGAGAAACCAGATTTCCGGCTCGACCGCGAGCGAGCGGGCGATGCCGACGCGCTGCTGCTGGCCGCCCGACAATTCGCGCGGATAGTGATGCTCACGGCCCTTGAGCCCGACGAGATCGATCACCGCTTGGGCGCGTTTCTTCTGTTCCGGCTTGGGCACACCCTGCACCGAAAGCGGGAAGCCGACATTTTCGAGCACGGTCAGATGCGGCAGCAGCGCGAAATGCTGGAACACCATGCCCATCTTGTGGCGGCGGATCTCGATGAGCTCCGCGTCACTCGCTTTCAGAAGATCGCGCCCGTCGAAATTCACCTCGCCATAAGTGGGCTCGATGAGGCGCGAAAGACAGCGCAGCAATGTCGACTTGCCGGAGCCCGACAGGCCCATGACGATGAAGATCTCGCCCTCATGCACATCGATGCTGGCTTGGCGTACTGCCCCGATGAGGCGGGCTTCACCGAGCGCCTGCGCCGAGGCGGCGCCATTGTTGCGGCGCATGAACTCCTCCGAGCCGGCGCCGAACACCTTCCACAGATTGCGGCAAGAAAGCTTCACCGGCCGCTTCACATCGGTCATTGAAGGTCATTCCGTATCATTGATCGTCAACGCGCCAGCCGTGCCGCCACCTCGCCCTGATTCCCCTCCCCCTTGCGGGGAGGGGTTAGGGGTGGGGGTCGAGCGGCTTCAGACCAGAGCTTACTGCGCCCAGGCCTTCCACTTCGCTTCATTGGCAGCGATCCACGAGGCCGCGACCTCGTCGAGCGACTTGCCTTCGAGGTCGACCTGGCCGGAAAGCTTGTTCAGCTCCGCTGTGTCGATCTGATAGGCCTTGGCGACCTTGTAGGCGACCGGCCATTTATCCTTCATGCCGGCCCAGGAATATTTCCAGATCTCGCCATGCGGCTTGCCGCAATCATAGGCTTTGTCGGGATTGCCGCCCCATTTCGGGTCGGTGTAGCACTCGGGCGTGTATTCGGGAAAATTCACCCATTCGCCCTCATATTTCGCCGGCGCCCAATGCGGTGAATAGATCCACAGCATGATCGGCGCCTTGCGCTGATAGGCGGAATCGAGCTCGGCAAACATCGCCGCATCGGTGCCGGCGTGGACGACGGTGAAGGGCAGGTCGAGGGCCACGACACGTTCGTCATCGAAACCTTCCCAGGTCACCGGCCCGCCGAGATAGCGGCCCTTGGGCGCCGTTTCCGGTGTCGAGAAGGCTTCCGCGCATTTCGGGTCCTTGAGCGCTTCCCAATTGGGAAGGCCCGGGCACTTCTCCTTCATATAGGCCGGATACCACCATTCTTCCTTGGCCTTGGGTCCGAGCATGCCGAGCTTCTCGGTCTGTCCGGTGGCGTCCGAGGCCTTCATCGCCTCGCCCGCCGTCGTGTCCCAGAATTCGACGCCCACCGTGAGATCGCCATTGGTGAGACCGGTGGTGAGGCTCGAGAGGTAGTCGGCGGTCGGATATTCGACCGTGTAACCAAGCTTCTCGAGGATGCCGCCAAGGATCTTGGCGTTGAGATTGACGCTGGTCCAGTCGAACAGAGCGATCTTGATCGGATCATTCGACTCGACGGCATAGGAGGTCATCGGCGTCAGCGCCGTCGCCGCCAGAGCGGCAAGGCCAAGCAAGGCACGTCTTACGCGCAATCTGCTCATGGATGTAAATCCTCTTCCTGGCTCCCAGAACACGGACCTCGATTGTTGTACTTTTGTCCGCAGCGACAAATGTCACGGCACAAGCCCTTGAGTGTCAATGCTAAACCGCAATTTTCGTGGCATTTTGTGGATTTGAGAGAATTTTCTTGCCGTAATTGACCGTTTTAGGGGAATATTGATCGAAATCGGGCAAATGGAACCTATGAATCGTCTCTCCCGTCGCCACGCCGAAATCCGCCAGATGCTGCATGACCATATGTCGGCCTCGGTCACCGATCTTGCCGAATGGCTGGGCGTCTCGGCCGAAACCATCCGCCGCGATCTGCGCCTGATGGCGGAGCGCGGCGAGGTTCTGAAGATGCATGGTGCCGCGGCGCTCCCCCATGCGGTGGGCGAGGCGCCCTTCGAGCGGCGCATGCGCGAAAATGCGGCGGGCAAAAGGGCGATCGCGCGCCGCGCCGCCGAAGCCATCGCCGACGGCGACAGCGTCATGCTCGATACCGGCACGACGACGAGTTATCTGGCGCGCGAGCTTTTGCAGAAGCGCGGCCTCACCGTCGTCACCAATTCTTCCGACATCGCGCGCACGCTGTCGACCGTCAACGGCAACAAGGTGCATCTGGCGGGCGGCGAGCTGCAGGGCGACAATGGCGCCGCCTTCGGCAATTCGACGATCGCCTTCGTGCAGCGTTTCAATGTCCGCCACGCCATCATCACCGCGGGCGCGCTCGACCCGAAGACCGGTGTCAACGACTACAATCTGGCCGAGGCCGAATTCGCCGCGACCGTCCTGGCGCGCGGCGAACGCCGCGTCGTCGTCACCGACCACAGCAAATTCGGCAAGACCGCTCTCGTCAATGTCTGCGGCTTCGCGACGCTCGATTGCCTGGTGACCGACGCCAGGCCGCCGGCCGATCTTGCCCGCGCGCTGGCTGCCGCCAATGTCCTGGTCGAGATCGCCGCCCCTTGAGCGCTCAGCTTTTGGACTCTACACATCTCGACGGAACAACGAAGGAAACGAGCCCATCATGAAAGTCGTCTATTCCGAGGACCACCGTCTGCATTTTCCGCAAGGCGAGCTTTATGGCGGTGAGTTCGTGACGCCTTTCGAGCGGCCCTCGCGCGTCGAATACATCCTGCGTGAACTGAAGAAGCGCAAGATGGACGACCTCATGGCGCCGGCCAGGCTCGACATGAAGCCGGTCGCCAAGGTGCATGACAGGGGCTTCCTCGAATTTCTCGAAAGCGCCTGGCGCGAATGGACCGAAGCCGGTTTCCGCGGCGAGATCATCCCGACCGGCTTCGCCGCGCGCGGCATGCGGGCGAAGAAGCCCAATCATATCGACGGCAAGGTCGGTTATTACATCCTGTCGATGGAGACCTGCATCACCGCCGGCACCTGGGAAGCAGCTCTCTCTTCCGCCGCCGTCGCCCAGACGGCGCAGAAGCTCGTCTCGTCCGGCGCCTCATCCGCCTTCGCGCTCTGCCGCCCGCCTGGCCATCATGCCCATCACGATATGTATGGCGGCTATTGCTTCCTCAACAATGCGGCGATCGCGGCGCAAGGTTTCCGCGATGCGGGCGCCAAACGCGTCGCCATTCTCGATGTCGATTTCCATCACGGCAACGGCACGCAGGATATTTTCTATGCCCGCAACGACGTGCTCTTCTGCTCGCTGCACGGCCAGCCGGAGGACGCCTTCCCCTATTTCCTCGGCTACAGGGACGAGAAGGGCACGGGCAAGGGTGAAGGCTTCAACATCAACTACCCGATGCCGCCTGGCGCCAAATACGATGTCTGGGGCAAGGCGCTGAAAGCTGCGCTCGGCCAGATCAAACGCTTCAAGCCCGACGCGCTCGTCGTCTCGCTCGGCGTCGACACCTTCAAGGACGACCCGATCAGCTTCTTTAAGCTGACCTCCGAAGACTTCCGCACCTATGGCGCGACAATCGCCAAGGCCAAGCTGCCGACCCTGTTCGTGATGGAAGGCGGTTACGCGGTGGAAGCCATCGGCATCAACACGGTGAACGTGCTGGATGGCTTCCTGAACGGGTGAACTTTGCGTCCCCTCGCCCCTCGAAGAGGGGAGAGGGAGGGGCCCAACGCGTCAGCGTTGGGAGGGTGAGGGGCATCCCTGTTACCTTCCTTCAAGCTACGTGAGCTTCGCAATAGGTTCGCCTGTTACTGCACCAAGAGACCGGGTGCCCCTCACCCTCCCATTGCTTCGCAATGGGTCCCTCCCTCTCCCCGCTCACGCGGGGCGAGGTAAAGACGCAACGCGCTAGAACGCGCGCCTCTGATAGGGCAGCCCCTCGCCCGCCTCGCAATAGGTCTTGAGGCTGTAGAGGAACATGGCCCAGTTGTAGTTGCAGGAGCGGAAATATTCCGTCACCGCGCGCCAGTTCATGTGCTTCAGAGTAACGGAGGTCTTGCCGTTCTCTTCCGTGAGATCGAAGCTGACATCGGTTCCCACCCATTCCGGTTCGGAATCGACGCAATGCCACATAATTCGTTTGGCATTCTCCAGCTCGGTGATCTTCATCAGCGTGGGCGCCTCGTCGCCGAATCTGAACTCATTGACGGCGCCGAGCTTCGCGTCGACCGACAATGTCTTTGTCCAGATTTCGGCCAAGCCTTCCGCTTGCGTGAGAGCAGCGAAGACCCGGGCGGATGGAGAATTGATGTATTGAATATGCTCGATATTAGCCATTCAAATCGCGCCCGAATCCTCGTAGCCACTGACGATATGGACGACGCCGGCGGGACTGGTGATCCAGTAGCCGTCGAAATTTTGCGGCAGCTCCTCGATTGCATCGCAGCGCACCACGTCCTTCTGCGCCAGATGCCGCGCGGCAGCCTTGGTGTCGTTCGTCCCGATATCGAGCCACAGCTCAGCCTGCGAGGTTTTCACGCAACGGTCGAGCCATAGGCGGATCGGACCGTAATCGACCGCATGCGAGTTCTCGGATGTCTGCTTCACCTCGAGGCCGAGCGTGTCGCGATAGAATTTGATCGTCGCCTCATATTGGTGCGGCGGCAGTTTCATCGCGATATTGCGTCCGCCACGGAAAGTGAGATCGCTATTGGCCATGGGGTACTCCTTACTGTTTTGCCGAAATTGAATAATGCGCGAGCGCCGGCTCGAAGAGCTCGATGAAGGGCCGGACAGTTTTTCCGCCGAGCCGCGCGGCGAGATAATGCAGATGCGAATCCCACCCTGCCCCGAAGCCCGGCATCTCAGCCCTGCTGAGCTTGCGATGGGTAAGGATGAGGCGGACCTTGTCGCCTTCGGGCGTCAGCTCGAAACGCACGATCGAAGCGGGTTTCTCTTGCCCCTGTGAATCGACTTCGCGCCACGTATAGGAGAGCAGCCGCGGCGGATCGTAATCCTGCACGACACCTGCGGCGCTGCTGTCACCGCAGTCGTCATGGGCGCTGAAGGTGAAGGAGAGCATGATCTCGCCGCCCGGCCGCCAGTCGCCCTCGACGCCGGCGAGCCAGGTTTCGAGAAATTCCGACTTGGTCAGATAATCCCACACCCGCTCGATCGGTCCGGGCAGCAGGCGCTCGAACCGCACCGTGCTGTTGTCCAGGAAGACGCCATCGTAGCTCATGACCGATTATCCTTTTTGGGGTCTGCGGGCTGGCGCAGCGCCTCTTCGAGGGCATCGAGCCGGCCGCGCCAGAAGCGTCGGACCGTGTCGAGCCAGCTGTCGATCTCGCTCAGGCCTTGCGGGTTCAGCGAATAGATGCGGCGCTGGCCGTCAATGCGGACCTGCACCAGGCGCGCCTCCTTCAGGGCTTTGAGATGCTGCGACACCGCCGGCGCTGACATCTGGAAATTCTCCGCCAGCGCACCGGCGGACAGCTCGCGCTCGGCCAGAAGGCCGATGATGCGGCGGCGGGTGGGATCGGAAATGGCCGTGAAACTATCCATGGCCAGATATTGTAGAAATCACTTAAATAAGTCAATACTTAAATAATAATCCCAACTACCTGGCTGAATAATCTGGGTAATTTCAAACGAGAGGGAAGACCAGCATCCATTCGCTCTTTACACAGCGGTAGTGCCGCCTGCCCACCAGTTCCTTGACGACGGCCCGCATATGCTGAGCACCATAGACGATAGCCAGGCGGCGCGGTTCGGCTGGCGCCGTATCGAGATAATCACCCATCACCGTGACAAGTTGCTGGTCTCGCGCGGTGACGATCGCTTCGTCGATCGATTCATATTCCGGCCGCCAGCCGAGGGTTTCGGCACGGCTGGGGAGATCATCGAGCGCCAGGGCCTTGGCGAGCTTCGCCCGGCTGCCGAACCATCGGCAATGGAGAGCGTAGAGAGGAGCCCCGGCATAGAGCAGCAGCCTCATATAAAGAGGCACCTTGCGCCAATGCCGCTCGAATTCATCCTTGGGCAAATCCGCATGGATGATGGCGGCCTGTGCATGCTGTTGCGCGGGAGTACGGGGCTGCACGACGAGCCCTATGCGCTTCGCCCCCTCGATCCACCGATAGGCCCGCGTGATGCGCGCCACCACCGGCGAACCTACGCCTTCGACCAGCATGGCGTCATGCGCGCCGGCATCCGTGTCGACGGCTTCATAAAACGACGCCCCACCCAGATGAACCATGGGGAAGAGCGTGATGACGACATTGGAGTCAGCACTCCTGAAGGTCAGTCGCGCCGACCGCAGTCCCAGATCAGAGCTGTCGAGAAGCTGCATGGCCTCAAAGCTTGGGCCGCCCCTTCCGGTCGATGAACCAGCCGCCCGCCGCCTTTTCGTAAGCGAGCGCCGCCTTGAAGACGGTGGCGTCGTCGAAAGTCCGCCCGACGATCTGGATGCCGGTCGGCACACCGCTGCCGGCGAAGCCTGATGGCACCGCCATGACCGGGCAGTTGTGCAGCATGTTGAATTGATGCGTCATCACCCAGCCATATTCGCCGTCGGCCTTGACGCCGTTGACGCGGAAATCCGGATCCCACGGATCGTGATCGGCATGCACCGCCGGCAGGTTGAGCGTCGGGCAGACGAAGAAGTCGTGCTCTTCGAGCACCGGTCCGAAAGTCTGATACATGCGATGCGATTGCGCCCAGGCCTTGTGGACATCATCGATCCCGGTGGTCTTCTCGATCGCCTCCGCCATCTTGAGCGCATAGTCGGTCATCAGATGGCCATGCGTCTTCTTCCACCACACGGTCTGGCGGCCGAAATCCATCGCATTGTACCAATGGAGCGCATTCGTCTCGACGTCACTGGTCCAGCCGAGGCTCACTTCTTTCACTTCCGCGCCGAGCGCCCGGAACAGGCCAAGCGCCTTCAGCGTGTTCTTGCGCACATCGGGATCGACATTCACGTAATCGAAGTCGATCGAATAGGCGACCTTGTAGCCTTTGAGCGAATTGGCGCGTTCCGGCAGCACCACCTTCTCGCGCAATGAATCATGATCGAGCGGATGCGGCCCGGCAATGATCGACTGCATCAGCGCCGCATCGCCGACCGAACGCGTCATCGGCCCGCAATGATTGTAGCGGTCGAAGCAATTGGGCGCGCCGTCGGGATTGCGCCCATGCGGCGGCTTGAAGCCGACCGTGCCGCAGGCCGACGACGGGATGCGGATCGATCCGCCGATATCGGTGCCGGTGGCGAGCGTGGTGAGACCTGAGGCCAAGGCGGCGCCTGAACCACCCGATGATCCGCCCGGCCCGTAATCGGTGTTGAAGGGATTATGCGTCGTGCCCCAGGCGCGCGAATGGCAGGCGCCCGACAGGCAGAATTCCGGCGTCGTGGTACGCGCATGCACGATGGCGCCGGCAGCCGTCAGGCGCTCGATCATCGGATCGGAATGATCGTCGATATTGTCGATGAAGATGAGCGAGCCATGGGTGGTGCGCTTGCCCTTGAGGCGCTGCGCGTCCTTGACCGCTAGGCTCACCCCCTCGAGCGGCCGCGGCTGGCCGCTCCTTTTGGCATAGACGGCTTCCGCCGCCTTGGCCTGGGCGAGCGCTTCCTCGAAATAACGGTCGGTGAAGCAGTTGATCGCCGGATTCACTTCCTCGGCGCGGGCAATCTGGGCGTTGAGCAGTTCGACCGGCGACAACTTGCGGGCGCGAAACAGCTTCAGGGCCTGCCCGGCGGGCAAATAGCAGAGATCGTCATCGGTCATGGACAAGCCTCGGTCAAGCAAGGTAGAGCGAGCTTTGACACTAATCCGGCGCAGCCAACAAGGGAACAGTATCCATGGGCGAGAGGCTTAAGGGCAAGACGGCGATCGTGACATCGGCGGCGCAAGGGATCGGACGATCGACGGTGATCGCCATGCGGCGCGAGGGCGCCAAGGTCTATGCCACCGACATCCGCGAGGATCTCCTGGCTGATCTCGCCAAGGATGTGCCGGGCGTCGAGACCTTCGCACTCGACGTGCTCAAGCCGGAAGCGATCCAGGCTGCCGCCGAGCGCGCCAAGGATGTCGATGTCCTGTTCAACTGCTCGGGTTTCGTCCATCACGGCACCATTCTCGATTGCGACGAGAAATCCTGGGATTTCTCCTTCGATCTCAACACCAAGGCGCATTACCGGATGATCAAGGCCTTCCTGCCTTCGATGCTGGCCAAAGGCAAGGGCACCATCGTCAACATGTCCTCGGTCGCCTCCTCGGTGAAGGGCGTGCCGAACCGCTTCGTCTATGGCGCCACCAAGGCTGCCGTCATCGGCCTGACCAAGGCGCTCGCCGCCGATTTCGTCGGCAAGGGCATCCGCTGCAATGCCATTTGCCCCGGCACCGTCGACACCCCCTCCCTCAATGACCGCATGCGCCAGCAGGGCGATTATGAGAAGGCCCGCCAGGCCTTTATCTCCCGCCAGCCCATGGGCCGGCTGGCCCAGGCCGAGGAGATCGCCGCTCTGGTCGTCTATCTCGCCAGCGAGGAATCGGCCTTCATCACCGGCCAGGCCTTCGTGATCGATGGCGGCTGGTCGGGCTGATCGTTTTCATTTTCCCCAAGTGCGACCACGTTAGAAGCGCTTCCCGCCAAAGTTGCTCGACTTTGGCGATAAGGAAGCGCTCCAGATAACATGCGCTTCGAGCCCCCGTTTTGATCGAATCGGAACGGTTCGATCAAAACGGGAAGGGCTCTAAACGCGAAAATTGCAATCCCTGTTGGCAACGCCCTTCAATCCTCATAGGATCATGGGCAATAAAAATAAGTAATACGGCCAACAGGGGAGTTGTGATTGGGTAGAGCCGGTTCTGGGGAACGGCGCAGCGCCATTGAGGCGATCGGCGTCAGCAAGGTCTTCGGCAATGGTGACGATGCGGTAAGAGCGCTCGACAATGTCGATGTCACCATCCGCGAAAATGAATTCTTCACATTGCTCGGGCCATCCGGCTGCGGCAAGACGACCCTCCTCCGGCTGATCGCCGGCTTCGATTTCCCGACCGAGGGCGAGATCCGTCTCTATGGCGAGGACATCGCGCCCCTCCCGCCCTTCAAGCGGCCGGTCAACACCGTCTTCCAGAATTACGCTTTGTTCCCGCATATGACCGTTGCCCAGAATATCGGCTTCGGTCTCGAAATGCTGGGCAAGCCCAAGGCTGAGATCGACGCCCGTATCAGTGAGATGCTCAAGCTGGTGCGCATGGAGGAATTGCGCAACCGTCGCACCAGCCAGATTTCCGGCGGCCAGCAGCAGCGCGTCGCTCTCGCCCGCGCTCTGGCGCCGCGCCCCAAGGTGCTGCTCCTCGACGAACCGCTGTCGGCGCTCGATTTCAAATTGCGCAAGGACATGCAGATCGAGCTCAAGCGCCTGCAGCACGAGACCGGCATCACCTTCATCTTCGTGACGCATGACCAGGAAGAAGCGCTCACCATGTCCGACCGCATCGCGGTCATGTCCAAGGGCCACATCCTGCAGATCGGCTCGCCGCGCGACATCTATGACCGTCCGGCCGAGCGGTTCGTCGCCAATTTCATCGGTGACACGAATTTCCTCGAAGGCCAGGTGAAGGAAGTCCACGGCAGCAAGGCGCGCATCGCCCTCAATGCCGGGGCCGAGGTCGAGGCCGGTATTTCCGAGGGCGCCAACCCGCAAGGCAATGTCACCATCGTGGTGCGTCCCGAGCACGCGGCGATCCAGGCGCGGCCGGGCGCCGATGCCTTGAAAGGCACGATCGAGAACATCGTCTATTTCGGCACCGACACGCATTTCCATATCAAGCTTGCCTCCGGACCGCATTTCATCGTGCGCCAGCAGAATCGGCATGGCGCGGGTGAGGAGTTCAAGACCGGCATGCCGGTCGGCGTCGAGATCGGCCAGAATGCGGCACAGGTTCTGAAGGACTGATCATGGCAGTGGACAATCCGCCTCTCACGCGTGCCGCCGAAGTCGCTGCCGCGGCTGACCGGCAGGAAATCCGCAATCGCTGGTTCCTGGCCTCTCCCGCCCTCTTCATCATCTTCTTCGCCGCCATCGGGCCGCTCTTCATCGTTCTCGTCTTCTCTTTCCTCACCCCCGCCGATTATGGCGGCGTGGTCTGGAAACCTTCCGGCCAGGCCTGGTTCCAGGTGCTGTTCCAGAAGGACATTTTCGACGACACGACCACTTTCGCCGACGCGCATCTGTCCATTCTGTGGCGCTCGGTGAAGCTTTCCTTCTTCACCACCCTCATAGCGCTCGCCTTCGGTTTCCCGACCGCCTATTTCATCTCCACACGGCCCGAAAAGAGCCGCGACATCTGGCTCTTCCTCATCACCATTCCGTTCTGGACCAATCTGCTCATCCGCACCTTCGCGGTGCAGGAAGTCATTCGCAATGAAGGCATCTTCAATACGTTGCTGATGAAGCTCGGCATCATCTCGAGCCCGATCCAGATCATGTTCACCGACGTCGCCATCATGCTGGGCATGCTTTATGTCTATCTGCCGCTGATGGTGCTGCCGCTTTACGCCAGCATGGAGAAGCTCGATTTCCGCCTGGTCGAGGCGGGCTACGATCTCTATGCCAATCGCTTCCAGGTTCTGCGCCGCGTCATCATTCCCCTGGTCAAGCCCGGCATCATCGCCGGCTCCATCCTGGTCTTTATCCCCTCGCTCGGCGCCTATGTGACGCCACGTGTGCTGGGCGGCGGCAAGAACATGATGCTCGGCAATCTGATCGAGCTGCAATTCGGCCAGGGCCGCAACTGGCCGCTCGGCGCAGCACTCTCGATCACCTTGATGGCGATCGTGATGATCGCGCTCATGATCTATGTGCGCTCGGCTGGGCGTTCGGAGATGCGTCATGGTTAGCTCCAGAACGTTCTCCGTAAAACGTCAGACTGGCTTCGGGACCATAGCGCTTCTCTGCTTCGTCCTGCTTTATGTCCCGATCGCGACATTGGTCGCCTATTCCTTCAATGCCGGCCCTTCGATCGCCATCTGGGAAGGCTTCTCCTGGCGCTGGTACATTGCCGCCTGGAACAATCAGCAGATCGTCGAGACATCGGTCCGCTCTTTCGTGATCGCCAGCATCGCCGCCGTGGTCGCGACCACCGCCGCCACCATGGCGGCGCTCGCCACCACCCGCACCAGGCCCTATCGCGGGCTCAATTTCATCTATGGCTTCATCAACCAGCCGCTGATGGTGCCGGAGATCGTCACCGGCATCGCGCTCCTCATCTTCTTCGCCATCGTGAAGATCTGGACCGGCTATACGGGCCTCGGCTATCTCATCGTCGCCCATACCGCCTTCTGCATTCCCTTCGCCTATCTCCCCATTCGCGCCCGCCTCGAGAATATGGACCTGACGCTCGAGCGCGCCGCCGCCGATCTCTACGCTACGCCCTGGATGACATTCCGCAAGGTGACGCTGCCTCTGCTGTGGCCTGGCATCATAGCCGGGCTGATGCTGGCTTTCGTCGTTTCGCTCGACGATGTCGTCATCACCGAGCTTGTCAAATCCGGTGGCCAGGACACTTTGCCCACTTACATGCTGGGACAGTTGCGCCGCGTGGTGACGCCCGAGATCAACGCGATATCGAGCGTGTTCCTGCTCATCTCCATCGTCATCGTCACCTTGTTCTTCTTCCTCAACCGCAAGCAGACTTGACGCATCGGATCAAATGGCGTCTCGTGAAGGCGAGCAACAAGCGGAAAAGGAAAATCATGAAGCATGGAACAGTCATCGCAGCCTTGAATATCCTGCCGACGACCGGCCCCGCCGAGGCGCAGCCGCATTATGCCCGCATCTGGACGAACATCACCAAATAAGAGCAGACTGAACGGGCCTCGGCATCCAACCGGGGCCCAAAACATAACGACGTTAGGGAGAAGACAGATGATATCGAAACTGAAAACCGCGGGCCTCGGCCTTGCCATGACGGCGTTCGCCGCCGGGCCGGCATTGGCCGAAGGCGAGCTCAATATCTACAATTGGGGCAACTACACCAACCCCGACCTCATCAAGAAATTCGAGGAGACCTACAAGGTCAAGGTCACGGTGACCGACTATGACTCGAACGACACGGCGCTCGCCAAGGTCCGCGCCGGCGGCCATGGCTTCGACATCGTCGTGCCGTCGGCGAATTTCGTGCCGGTCTGGGTCAAGGAAGGGCTCATCCTCGAGACGCGCCCGGACCAGATGGAAAATTTCAAGAATGTCGACGACCGCTGGGTGAATGTCGAATGGGATATGGGCCGCCACTATACGGTGCCGTGGCAGTGGGGCTCCACCGGCGTCATCGTCGACACGTCACTTTATAAGGGTGACATCAACACCTCCAACATCATCTTCCACCCGCCGGATGAGCTCAAGGGCAAGATCAATGTCGCGCCCGAGATGAACGACGTCATGGCGCTGGTGATCTGGAATCTGGGTGGCGAATGGTGCACCGCCGACAAGGAGCTTCTCAAGAAGGCGCGTGACACGCTGATCGAGGCGAAGAAGAGCTGGATCTCCATGGACTATGGCGTGATCGAGAAATTCGCCAGCCGCGATTTCGGCGCCGCTTACTACTGGAACGGCGCCGCTTTACGCTCCAGGCTCCAGAACAAGGATGTCCGCTTCGGCTATCCGAAGGAAGGTTATCCCCTGTTCATGGACAGCGTCGCGGTGCTCAAAGACGCCAAGAATGTCGAGAACGCCAAGCTGTTCCAGAACTTCATCATGGATCCGCAGAATGCCGCGCTGATCTCGGCCTTCGCCAAATATGCGAACGGCATCAAGGGCTCGGAGCAATATCTGCCGGCCGAAATGAAGGGTGCGCCGGAAGTCGAGATCCCGGCCGAATTCGTCGACAAGGGTCACTTCTTCAAGCTCTGCGAGCCGGACGTGACGGCGCTTTACTCGAAGATCTGGACCGAACTACTGAAATAGGAAACTTCGCAGATGACTTATGCGCTGAAAGGCGCCGCCGTGGCTCTTGCCATGGCGGCCCTCGCCGGGCCGGCTTTGGCCGACGGCGAGCTCAATATCTACAACTGGGGCAATTACACGAGCCCCGAGCTGATCAAGAAGTTCGAGGAGACCTACAAGGTCAAGGTCACGATCACCGACTATGACTCGAACGACACCGCCCTCGCCAAGATCAAGGCCGGCGGCCATGGCTTCGATATCGTCGTGCCGTCCGGCAACTATGTTCCGATCTGGATCAGTGAAGGCCTGCTCGCCGAGACGCGGCCCGACCAGATGGAGAACTTCAAGAATATCGACGATCGCTGGGTGAATGTCGATTACGACAAAGGCCGCCACTATACGGTGCCCTGGCAGTGGGGCACGGTCGGCGTCGCGGTGAACACCGATGTCTATAAGGGTGACATCGATACCTGGGGCATCATCTTCAACGTGCCGGCCGAGCTCAAGGGCAAGCTCAATGTCGTGCCGGAGATGAACGACGTCATCTATGCCGCGATCAAATATCATGGCGGCGAGATCTGCACCGGCGACAAGACGGTGCTCAAGAAAGCGCGCGACACGCTCATTGCCGCCAAGCCCGACTGGATGTCGATGGAATATTCGACCATCGAGAAGATGGTGAAGGGCGACTTCGCCGCGACGAGCGACTGGAACGGCTCGGTGCTGCGCCAGCGCCTGCAGAACGGCAAGATCCACTACGGCTATCCGAAGGAAGGCTACAATGTCTGGATGGACAATGTCGCCGTGCTGAAGGACGCCAAGAATGTCGATAATGCCAAGCTGTTTCAGAATTTCATCATGGATCCGAAGAACGCCGCGATGATCTCGGCCTTCGCCCGTTATGCCAACGGCATCAGGGGCTCCGAGGATTTCATGCCGGAAGACATGAAGACGGCGCCGGAAGTGATCATTCCGGAGAAATATCTGGCCGCCGGCGAGATCTCCAAGACCTGCCCGCCCGACGTGCAGCAGCTCTATACGGCGATCTGGACGGAACTGACGAAATAGTGTGTAAGGACTCCCGGCGGAATGTGCCGGGAGTCCTTCTTCAAATCATGACATCCTACAGGAATTCAGAGCCGCGCCTGCCCATCATGCGCGAGAGCCCACCCAGACTGCGCGTGCCTTTCGCCGATTGGGATCGCGCGCCCTGGAACCGCTGGTCGTTCCAGCATGTGCGCGAAGTGCTGCCCACCGCCGAGGTCTGGCGCGGCAACGGCCAGCCGTCGAGCTTGCCGCAATTGCCGCAGGATCTGAGCGGCATCCCGTTCACCGGCGTCGACGGCGCCACCCGCACCGTCGAGAGCTTCCTCGATGAGAGCTACACCGACGGCTTCCTGGTGCTGCACAAGGGCCGCATCCTCACCGAGCGCTATTTCAACGGCATGGGCGAGCGCACCTTGCATCTCTCCCAGTCGATGGCCAAATCGGTGACCGCTGCGACGGCGGGCTGCCTGGTGGCGCAAGGCCTGCTCGATCCCGACGCCCTCATCACCCATTACCTCCCTGAGCTCGAGGCGACCGCCTATAAGGGCGCGAGGCTCCGCCATGTCCTCGACATGACGTCGGGCGTGCGTTTCAACGAGGACTATACGGATCCGCTTTCGGATATCGGCCGCAGCGATGTGGCTTCGGGCTGGAAGCCCGCCCCCGCTGGCGTGACGGACTTCCCCGAGCATATGTGGGAGCTGATTCTCTCCCTCACCACGCTCGAGCGCCCGCATGGCGAGCTCTTCGCTTATCGCTCGATCGAGACCGACGTGCTCGCCTTCTGCATGGAGCGCGCCAGCGGCAGGCGTCTGCCCGAGCTCGTCTCTGAATTTCTCTGGCAGCCGATGGGCGCCGATGAGAGCGGCTGCTTCACCCTCGACCGCGCCGGCTACGCGCTGGCCGATGGCGGGCTCAATGCCACCTTGCGCGATTATGCCCGCTTCGGTGCGCTCTATCTGCATGATGGCTTTTTCAACGGCCGCCAGATCGTGCCGGCCGACTGGGTACGGCAGACACGCATCGGCGACGCGCGGCTGTTCGGCGAGCCCTACACGCTCACCACGCCCAATGGCGCCTATCGCAATCAGTTCTGGATCGAGGACGTGTCGCGCCCGGCCATCATGTGCCGAGGCGTTTTCGGGCAGCTCATCTATATCGACTCGAGCCGTGACCTCGTGGTCGTCAAATTGTCGAGCTGGCCCGACTTTCTCAATATCGAATTCGGCGTCAACACCTTGCGCATGATCCACGCGCTGGCGAACGAGCTCGTTTGAACAGCAAAGCGCCGGAGCTGACGCCCCGGCGTGACATCTCCGAATTACTGCAGGACGGCGACGCGCACTTTGGCGACGCCCGAATTGTGCAGGCCCACGGCCTTGGCCGCGCCAAAGGCCAGGTCGATGATTCGTCCGCGGATGAACGGGCCGCGGTCATTGATGCGCACGATGACCGAGCGGCCATTGCGCAGGTTGGTGACGCGCACCTTGGTGCCGAATTTCAGCGAACGATGGGCGGCCGTGTAGCCGTTGGGATTGAATTTCTCGCCATTGGCCGTCTTGCGGCCAGATTTGTAGTAGGAAGCCATACCGACCTGCGCCTGGGCGATATCGGCAGAAAGAATAAAGACAGGCGTTGTAAAGGCGCAAAAGATCAGTGCAGCGAGAAATCGCTTCATCATATATCCCCACGATTATAATTATGGAAGATCGGGCCTGTTGTGCTTTCCGGAGCTATTCAGTCCAGAAACAGGATCGTTCCGTCTTCCCACTAATTAGGCCGAAAATGCCGTAAGGAGCAGTTTTGTTCCCCGCATTCCGTAAGAATGTGGCGTAAGTGCCGTATAAGGCGAGAATGTGACCGCGATTACGCTAGGTCAGCATTCCGTCGAGCGGGATTTGCGGTGTCTTTTCTGCAACAAGATCGGCGGTGATACGTGCCGCGCCATGGCTCATCGTCCAGCCCATATGGCCCTGGCCCGTATTGAACCACAAATTCCTGTAGCGGCCGCGCCCCAGGATCGGGGTGCCTTCGGGCGTCATCGGACGCAAGCCCGCCCAATGCTCCGCCTGCTGCCAATCGGCGCCATTGGGGAAGAGCTCCCTCATCACCGCGATCATGGTGCGGAAATCCTCCGGCTGGTGCGTGCGATCGAAGCCTGAAAACTCGGCAGTGGCCGTGGCGCGCATCCGGTCGCCATAGGGCGCATAGGCGACGAGATTCTCCTCATCGATGCCGCCGATGCCCGGCGGATTGTTCTTGCCGGCGACGGGCGCGGTGATCGAATAACCCTTGACCGGATAGATCGGCAGGCTGGCGCCGAGCTCCTTCGCCAGATGCGGCGAGTAGACGCCGAGCGACAGCACGATGATATCGGCCGCCTCGCGGCCTTTGTCGGTGACGACCGCCTTGATGCGGTCGCCCTCTTTCTCGAAGCCGGTCACCGTCGTTCCGAATTTGAAGGTGACGCCCTGGCCTTCGAGCCATTTCGCCATGTTGCGCGTGAACAGCCGGCAATCGCCGCTTTCGTCATGGGGCGCATAGAGGGCGCCGGCGAACTTGTCTTTCACGTCGCTCAAAGCTGCATCCTTGGCGGTGATCTGGTCGCGCCCGATCACCTCGATGACGCAGCCTTCTTTCCGCAGGAGATCGGCTTTCGCGGCTGCCCCGTCGAGCCCCTTCTGGCTGCGATAGAGATACAGCAGCCCGTCCTTGCGCCCGTCATAGGCGATCTTGGCGCGCTCCAGCGTATCGTGGAACACATTGAGCGAATAGGCGCAGAGCCGCGCCTTCCGCGCGGTATTGAGCGCCGCCCTTTCGGCTGTGCATTGCTGCCAGAATTTCCACATCCAGCGCCAGAATTGCGGATCGGGGGTGGGGCGGAAGCGCAAGGCCTGGTCGTTGCGCCACAAGGAGCGCAGGAGAATGCCGGGCGCGGCGGGCGACGACCAGGCATAGGCATGGCTCGGCGCGAACAGGCCGGCATTGCCGTAGGAGGTGAAGGCGGCCGGCACCATCTCGCGGTCGATGACCGTAACCTCGTGCCCGTCGCGGTTCAATTCATAGGCCGTCGTCACCCCGACGATGCCCGCCCCCAGAACCAATGCCTTCATGACTGCCCACTTTTCCTGATCACGCGCTAGTGGTAGGCGAGATGAGGCCGTCCGACAACATACAAGAGATCATGCCCTCCACGATCCACGCCGATGCCTTCCACTTCGACCATCCCGTCCAGAGCTACTGGGAGGCGAGCGCCGCACCGCTCGGCATTGCCACCTCGCCCCTCTCAGGCGACACCCAATGCGACGTCGCCGTCATCGGCGGCGGTTATACCGGCCTTGCCGCGGCGCTCCGGCTCAAGACTGAATACGGTGTCGATGTGCGCATATTGGAGGCGGCCGAGCCCGGCTGGGGCGCTTCGGGGCGTAATGGCGGATTCGCCTGCATCGGCAGCCACAAGCGAAGCTATTCGTCGCTGATCAAATCCTATGGCCTCGACGATACCCGCCGTTTTTACGGCACCATGAAGGACGCCGTCGACATGGTCGGCGATCTCTGCCGGCGCCACGGCATCGACGCCTGGATCCATGATGGCGGCGAGATCTCGCTCGCCCATCTGCCGAGCCGCTGGGCTGAGCTCGAGGAGGAGCGCGACTTCATGGCCCGCATCTTTGGCGAGAAGCTCACCCTCCTCACCGTCGCGGAGTTGAAAGAAAAAGGCCTGTGGGCGCCCACTTTTCATGGCGGCATTCACAATACCACCGGCTTCAGCATCCATCCGCTCAACTATGTGCGCGGCCTCGCCCGCGTCGTGCATCAGGCGGGTGTTCCCATTCATGGCGGATCACGCGTGCTCAGGTGGGAGGAAACCGGCGGCCGCCATCGCCTGACCACAGCGGGCGGAACGCTCACCGCCAATCGTGTCGTCGTCGCCACCAATGGCTATACGCCGGAAGACGTCTCCTCCTATCACGCGGGACGGCTGATGCCGGCGCTCTCCAACATCATCGTCACCCGGCCTTTGAGCGAAGCGGAACGCACCGAGCAGGGCTGGACCTCGCGCCTGATGGCCTTCGACACCCGCAATCTCCTGCATTATTTCCGCCTGCTGCCCGATGGCCGCTTCCTGTTCGGTGGGCGCGGCGGCACCGATGCGACCGATGGCGGCGCGGCGCCCATGCAGCGGCACATGACCGAGACGCTACGCCGGATGTTCCCGGTCTTCGGCACAGCCGAGATCACCCATTTCTGGCGCGGCTTCGTCTGCCTGGCCTACGACCTCGTGCCCTATGTCGGCCCGCTCGATGACCGCAGGAGCGTGTGGACGGCGATCGCCTATCACGGCAATGGCGTCGCCATGGCGACCTATTCGGGCTCGGCGCTTGCCGATCTCATGTCCGGAAAGCCCGAGCGCGCCAAGCTTCCCTCGGTCGTGACCCGGCGCCTGGCGCGTTTCCCCTTTGCCGGCCTGCGCCCGCTCTACATGAAAGGCGCCTATCTGTGGTTCAACTACCAGGACAGCCACTAAATCTCTTCGATCCGGCTTACCGCGCCTTATTCTTGTAATAGACGTCGAGGAATACGGCGAGCATCAGCACCGTGCCTTTGATCACCTGCTGCCAGTCGATGCCGATGCCCATGATCGACATGCCGTTGTTCATCACACCCATGATGAAGGCGCCGATCACCGCGCCGATGACCTTGCCGACGCCGCCGGTGGTGGCGGCACCGCCGATGAAGCAGGCGGCGATCACGTCGAGTTCGAAACCAAGCCCGGCCTTGGGCGTCGCCACATTGAGCCGCGCCGCGAAGATGAGGCCGGCGAGGGCCGCGAGGGCGCCCATGATGACGAAGATCAGGAAGGTCAGTCTTTCGGTGTCGATGCCGGAGAGCTTCGTCGCCTTCTCATTGCCGCCCATGGCATAGATACGCCGGCCCATCGTCGTATTGGTCGTGACGAAGACGAAGAACGCGATCAGGGCGAACATGACGATCAGCACATTCGGCAACCCCTTGTAGCGCGCCATCAGGAAGGAGAAACCGAGAAAGGCGATGGCGATCAGGACATTGCGGCCGTAGAAGATGATGTCCGGCTCCTCGGCGAGCCCATGCTCCTGCTGGTTGAGCCTCTCGCGATAGTTGAAATAAATGATGATGGCCGTCACCAGCGCGCCGATCAGCAGGGCCAGGATGTTGATCGAGCCACCGAAGATGTCCGGGACATAACCCGAGCTCAGGAGCTGGAATTCCTTGGGGAACGGCCCGACCGAGGCGCCGCCCAGCACGGTGAGCGCCAAGCCTTTGAAGATGAGCATGCCCGCCAACGTGACGATGAAGGCGGGAATCTTGTGATAGGCGATGAAATAACCCTGCACGGCGCCGATCAGTGCGCCCAACGCCAGGCACGCCGCCACCGACACGAACGGGTCGAGCTTCCAGCTGACCATCATCACCGCCGCCACCGCGCCGATGAAGCCCGATACCGAACCGACCGAAAGGTCGATATGGCCCGCGACAATGACGAGCAGCATGCCGAGCGCCATGATCACGATATAGCTGTTCTGCAGGATGATGTTGGTCATGTTCACCGGCATGAACAATGTGCCGTTGGTGGTGAACTGGAAGAAGACCATGATCGCCAGCAGCGAGAGCAGCAGCGCGTAGTCGCGGATATGGGCCTTGATGAAACGCAGGAGATCCGGCTTGGCGTGGTCCTGTGCGGTGACTTCGCTCATCTCACTTTTCCCATGAATTCATGATGGCCCGCATGATCTTCTCCTGCGAGGCCTCGCGTGTCGCCATCTCGGCGACGAAACGGCCTTCATTCATCACATAGAGCCGGTCGGAGATGCCGAGCAGCTCCGGCATCTCCGAGGAAATGACGATGACGGCCTTGCCCTGCTCGGCCAGGGCATTGATGATGTTATAGATCTCATATTTGGCGCCGACATCGATGCCGCGCGTCGGTTCGTCGAGAATGAGCACCTGCGGCCCGGAGAACAGCCATTTGGACAGCACGACCTTCTGCTGATTGCCGCCCGAGAGGTTGACCGTCGCCTGGTAGACGCTGGCGCTGCGGATCGCCAGCTCGCGGCGGTATTTGTTCGCCACCGCCAGTTCCTTCAGATCGTCGATCACGCCGCGGCGGGCGACGCCGTCGAGATGGGCGAGCGTCACATTGTGCTTGATGTGGTCGATGAGAACGAGCCCGTAGGTCTTGCGGTCCTCCGTCACATAGGCAAGGCCGGCCGCCATCGCCTTCGGGATGGTCGAGACATCGGCGCGTTTGCCCTGGACGAGGACCTCGCCCGAGATCTTCTGCCCATAGGCGCGCCCGAACAGCGACATCGCAAGCTCGGTCCGCCCGGCGCCCATGAGGCCGGCGATGCCCAGCACCTCGCCCTGGCGCACATTCATGCTCACATTGCGGATCACCTGGCGGTCGGCATGCAGCGGGTGGAAGGCGTTCCAGTCCTTCACCTCGAGCATGATCTCACCGATCTTCGCATGGCGCGGCGGATAGCGGTCGGTCAGCTCGCGGCCGACCATCGCCTTGATGATGCGGTCCTCGCTCACCTTCGCGGTCGAGGTGTCGAGCGTGTCGACGGTACGCCCGTCGCGCAGGACCGTGATGCGGTCGGCGACCTTCAGCACCTCGTTGAGCTTGTGGGTGATGAGGATCGAGGAAATGCCGTGCGCCTTGAACTCCTGCAGCAGCGCCAGGAGCGCGTTCGAATCCGTTTCGTTGAGGCTCGAGGTCGGCTCGTCGAGAATGAGCAGCTTCACCTTCTTGTTGAGCGCCTTGGCGATCTCGACCAGCTGCTGCTTGCCGGTGCCGAGATTGGTGATAAGCGTGTTGGGATGTTCCTTGAGGCCGACCTTCTTGAGCAGCTCCACCGAGCGGCGGAAGGCCTCGAACCAGTTGATGACGCCACGCTTCGCGGTCTCATGTCCGAGAAAGATGTTCTCGGCGATCGAGAGCAGCGGGACCAGCGCCAGCTCCTGATGAATGATGATGATGCCGGCGCCTTCGCTGTCGGAAATGCTGGCGAATTTCCGTGCCCCCCCTTCGAACACGATCTCGCCGTCATAGCTGCCATGCGGATAGACCCCGGACAGAACCTTCATCAGGGTCGATTTGCCGGCGCCGTTCTCGCCGACCACCGCATGGATCTCGGCCGGCATCACCGCGAGATTGACGTCCGTCAGGGCATTCACGCCCGGAAACGTCTTGGTGATGCCGCGCATTTCAAGAATGGGCTGCGCCAATCCCTGCCTCCCCGTTTGCCGCCCGGTTGGCCCGGAACTTGACGCGATTAGAACAAGAAGCCCGGGGTTTCGCAAGCGCGAAGCCCCGGGCGGCCGATCAGCCGTCGACCTGCTCCTGCGTATAGTAGCCGGACTCGACCAGCGCCTTCTTGATGTCGTCCTTGCCGACCGAATGGGGCGTGAGCAGATAGGACGGCACCACCTTGACCTCGTTGTTGTAGGTCTTGGTGTCGTTGACCTCCGGCTCCTTGCCCTGGAGAACCGTATCCACCATCTTCGCCGTCACCTTGGCGAGCTCGCGCGTGTCCTTGAACACGGTCGAATATTGCTCGCCGGCGATCATGCCCTTGACGGAGGCAAGCTCGGCGTCCTGGCCGGTGACGATCGGCATTTCCGGCCCCGGCGCATAGCCGACGCCCTTGAGCGACGAGATGATGCCGCGCGACAGGCCGTCATAAGGCGCCAGCACGCCATTCACCTTCTTGTCGGTGTAGTTGGCCGACAGCAGGTTGTCCATGCGCGCCTGAGCCACCGCGCCATCCCAGCGCAGCGTGCCGACCTTGTCCATGCCCATCTGGCCGGAGACGACGGCGATCTCGCCGGCATCGATCATCGGCTGCAGGACCGACATCGCGCCATTATAAAAATAGAACGCATTGGTGTCGTCCGGCGAGCCGCCGAACAGCTCCACATTCCACGGCTTGACGCCGGCGAAGCGCTCCTTCAGCCCCTGAACCAGCGACTGTGCCTGCAGCACGCCGACGCCGAAATTGTCGAAAGTGGTGTAGTAGTCGACATCCGGAGTCTTGGTGATGAGGCGGTCATAGGCGAAAACCTTCACCCCGGCTTCCTTGGCCTTCTTCAGGATATCCGAAAGGGTCGATCCGTCGATCGCGGCGATGATCAGAACCTTGGCGCCCTTGGTCACCATATTCTCGATCTGGGCCAGCTGGTTTGGAATATCGTCTTCACCATATTGGAGATCCGCCTCGTAGCCGAGCGCGGTGAATTCCTTCACCATGCTCTCGCCGTCGGATATCCAGCGCGTGGAAGACTTGGTGGGCATCGAGATGCCGATGAGCCCCTTGCTCTCGGCAAAGGCGTCGCCGCCGGCGGCAAGTGCCGCGAGGCCCACGACGGAAGCGACAAAATGCCTGCGATTCAGCATGAGTTTCCTCCCTCTTTATGCTGCGGAGCCGTCGCCCATGACAGAGCGTCCCAGCTCTCCACATGTCCATTAGATTGAAACTAACGGACGTTCAACGCCTATTTGTATTACAATTGAGGGGACGCCGGGCATTTGCCTGTGGTTCAAATTTTTGGAACGCAAAGAATCTGAAACACCGGCACCGGCATGCCGGCACCGTGCCTTTACTGTCTGGCATTCAATGAGATGGAGGACGGCGGCTTCGCCGGCTACGCGCCGCAGCTGTCCCCATAGAGGTGACGGCCGCCCCGATAATCACGGACGATGTAGCTTTCCTCACCATCGGGCGTGAGATAGACAGGGCCGATCGGCACCTTGCCGTGCCCGCCCGGAATATCGAGCACATAGGTCGGCTGGCAGAGGCCTGAAAGCCTTCCGCGCAAAGCCTGCATGAGCTTCTGCCCCTCTTCCACCGGGCAACGGAAATGTCCGGTGCCCTTCGCCTTGTCGAGATGGTGGAGATAATAGGGTTTCACCCGCGCGCGCACGAGGTCGCGCATGAGCTTCGCCAGAACCTCGACATCATTGTTCACGCCTTTAAGCAGCACGGTCTGCGACAGGAGCGGAATGCCGGCATCGACGAACCGGGCGAGCCCCGCTTTCACGGCCTCGGTCAGTTCGTTCGGGTGATTGACATGAATGACGATATAGACGGCCGTCTGGCGTTTCAGCGTCGCGATGAGACTGTCGGTGATGCGCCCAGGGTCGACGACGGGAATACGCGTGTGGAAGCGGACGACCTCCACATGCTCCATCTGTTCGAGACGATCGAGAATCATCGCGAGCCGCCGGTCCGACAGAATGAGTGGATCGCCGCCCGAGAGAATAACTTCCCAGATCTCCGGCGTCCGCGCGATGTAGTCGAGCGCCGCCGCAAGCTCTTCCCGGTTCAACGCTTCATCCGCCTGCCCGACCTTCTCGCGCCGGAAGCAGAAACGGCAATAGACCTGGCAGGTATGAGTGGGCTTGAGCAGCACC
This sequence comes from Taklimakanibacter albus, assembly GCF_016595235.1. Classification (GTDB taxonomy): domain Bacteria; phylum Pseudomonadota; class Alphaproteobacteria; order Rhizobiales; family Aestuariivirgaceae; genus Taklimakanibacter; species Taklimakanibacter albus. The sequence goes on from NZ_JAENHL010000007.1 coordinate 1,809,236, forward strand.
CGGTCCGGATAACGATGGGTGACGCCCTTGACCTTCTCAAAAGTGTCGTCGCCGATCGGGTCCGGCAACTCCCCATCCCCGACATGGAGTTCATCCGTCGACGGCACATATTGCGCATAGATGGGATCATGGGTGTCGAGGCCCCGCATCTGGCGGAAGGTCTCGGGCGTCAGCCGGATCGAGAAACTCTCCTCCACCTGGCGCAATGACACACCGATGTCGGGCGCGACGACGCCATGCGCGACGAGGGCATCGACCGAGGACAGCGCCTTGGCCGGAAGATTCACGGGCTTCTTCTGTGTCATGACTGAAAATATGAAGCGCGCGAACCTCCCGCCGCTTCCGGCGGGATGGCTCGCGCGCTTCCCCTTCGCAACCGGGCGCCGGCTTTCGCACGGCGCCTATGATTCAATTCAGATCGCCGCCTCGACCATGATCTCGACATCGAGACCGGGGCCGGCAAGCTTGGATTCGACCGTGGCACGGGCCGGCGACTGGCCGGGAACCACCCAGGCGTCCCAGGCTTCGTTCATCTGCGCCCAGGTCTTGATGTCGGTGAGCCAGATATTGGCCTTGACGATTTTGGTCTTGTCGGAGCCGGCTTCCTTCAGCGTGGCATCGATCTGCTCCAGGATGTCCTGGGTCTGTTCCTTGACCGACTTGCCGACCGTCTTTTCGGCCACATAGCCCGAAAGATAGACCATATTGCCGTGGATCACGGCATCGCTCATGCGGTTGCCGGCGCCGATACGCTTCAAAGCCATTGTACTCTCCTCCGTGTTATTCGAGCGTGGCCTTGGTGGCACGAAGGACCAGGAGAGGCAAGACGTCAAATGCATAGGGCGTATGCAGCCTTTCCAGCCAATGGTGATAGTCCCTGCCCCAGGGGCCGATATTGATGACCGGGTAAGCGGGCGACGGGGCCAGGTCAAAACTGGCGCCCCAGATCGGCGTATTGGCCTCGGCGACCGCGAGATCGCCCGAAGCTTCGCCGAGGAAGCTCATATCCGAAATGCCGGGGAAATAGCTGAGCCGCGACACGCTGGTGCCCTTTTCGGCCGCCGCCGCGCCGAGCACGCCCATCAGGCGCTCCGCCAGCACCTCGTCCTTGAGCGTCACCGCCGGATAGGGCAGCGAGCCGAAGCCCAGGATCACCGCCGGCTCCGGCAGTTTGGTCGAAGCCCAGACGAATTCGGTGACGAGCCGCGCCCGCGCCGGGAAATCGAGATCCTGCCTTTCGCTAAGCTCGCGGTTGAGAAGCTCGAGCGACGCCTCGAAGTCGGGATCGGATTTGCGCGCCTGCTCGAGGAGCTCGGCATAGCTCAGCACCGGCACACTCTCCGCGCCGAAGGGCTGCGGTGGGCTGACCGTCTGGGCGCGTTGCTTGAGCCGGCTCACCGCCCGCTCCATCGCTTCCCGCGCCATGCCGGTCGCGATGCTCAGGACCTCCGCCGGGCCGCGGCGATGCTGCAACGTGTTCCAATAGAGAAAGATGCGTGCCGGCGTGGTGACATTATAGCCGGCCTTCACATCCTTCACATAAAGCGCGGTCGGCGGTGCCGCGATCTCGTGGCCGCTCGTTTCGGCGAGCTCGGGCGCGCATTCGAGCTCGGCCAGAAGCTCGGCCGCCAGGTAGTTGGCGTTGATGCCGGCGAAGGGATAACACGCATGCGCCTCACGCCCGATCACCAGGGCTGTCAAGAGCAGCTTGCCGATCGAACCCATCGTGACCGAGCGGCCGAAGGAGCCGTCGCCGTCATCGGCGATCGAATCGAGATTGATGACGAGGTCGATATCGAGACCGCTTTCACGCGCAATCTCGGGCAGGAGGGCCGCCGCCTTGCGCATGCCGGCCGAGCGGTCTTCCTCGTCGGGCGTGGCGAGCAGCAGCACGTTGCCCTGGCGGTGATCCTGCGCCGCGAAGGCCTCGAGCACCGCGATGCCGGCGGCGATGCCTGCCTTCATGTCGAGCAGCCCGCGTCCCGGCAGATAGTCGCCCGACAACAGGTCGGCGAGGGCTTGCGGATTCTCTCCGGTGCGCTTGAGCTTGTCGATGATCAGCGGCAGCAGCGCTTCCGGATCGCAGGCGAAGGGCACGAGCTCCGCATAATCGTCGAACGGCACCGTGTCGAAATGCCCGGCGAGCACCACGGTCCGGCGGCCTTCGCCCTTCACCAGCGCCAGGAGATTGGACCGCGCCGTCCCATCATCGAGCGGCTGGACTCTCAGATGCTCAGGATTCAGGTGGAAATAGCGGTCCTGCGCCAGCATCGTCTTGAGGAGATGCGGAAAATCGCATTCTCCCGGCGTGCCCGTGACGCTGCGCCATTCCGTCATCTGGATGGCCGCCGCGCGGGCCCGCGCCGAGAGATCGAAGGTCACGGCTACCTCAGGCGAAACGGCGGTCGTATTCGAGGACCGCATTGAGGAGCACCTGCGCACCCGCCCCGCATTCATCGAATGTCGTCGATTCCTCTTCATTGTGCGACAGCCCGCCGAGGCAGGGCACGAAGATCATCGTAGTCGGCGCGACGCGCGCGATGTAGGCCGCGTCGTGGCCGGCGCCGGAGGCCATGTCGCGGGTCGGGAAGCCGGCCTGATCGGCGCCGTGGCGCACGCAGTCGATGAGATCGGCGGCGAATTTGACCGCCGGCGATTTCCAGATCCGCTTTTCTTCGACCTCGAGCTTGAGCTCTTTGGCGATCTTCGGGATCACCTCCTGATAGGCCTTCTCCATCTTGTCGAGCACGGTCTCGTCGGGATGGCGCAGATCGACGGTGAAGAACACTTCGCCCGGCACCACATTGCGGCTGTTCGGCTGGTTCTCGATGAGGCCGACGCTGGCGACGCCCGGCAGATGGTCGAGGCCGATCTGGTTGATCGCCTCGATCATGCGCGCCGCACCGACGAGCGCATTCTTGCGCAGGAGCATCGGCGTGGCGCCGGTATGGGCCGACTGGCCCTTCACCGTCACCTCATACCAGCGCATGCCCTGGACGCCGGTGACGACGCCGATCACCTTCTCCTCGGCCTCGAGGATCGGGCCCTGCTCGATATGGAGCTCGAACATGGCCTGGAATTTGTGCGAGCCCACCTTCTCGGTGCCCTTGTAGCCGATACGCGTGAGCTCCTCACCGAGCGTGATGCCATCGCGGTCGGCTCTGGAATAGGCGTAATCCTCGGTGAAGACGCCGGCATAGACGCCCGAGCACAACATCGCGGGCGCGAAGCGCGAGCCTTCTTCATTGGTCCAGTTGACGATCATCAAGGGCGCGTTGGTCTCATAGCCGAGATCGACGATGCTGCGCATCGCCTCCAGCGCGCCGAGCACGCCCAGCACGCCGTCGAATTTGCCGCCCGTCGGCTGGGTGTCGAGATGCGAGCCCATGGCGATGGGCTGAAGCGTGTTGTTCTTGCCGGGCCTGACCGCGAACATGTTGCCGACCGAATCGATCGAGACCTTGCAGCCGAGCGCTTCGCATTGCGCCTTGAACCAGTCGCGCACCTTCTTGTCTTCATCCGAGACGGTGAGACGCTTGATGCCGCCTTTCGGCGTACCGCCATATTTCGCGGTCTCCATGAGCGCATCCCACAGGCGCTGCGGATTGATGGTGAGGTTGCTCTTGCTGGTCATGAATAAAGTCTCTCGCGGCAGTTTATTTTGAAGTGTCGTCGGGGGGCGTCTTCGGCCAAGTCAGGAAGAATGTCCAGATCGCATAGCCCAGCATCGCGCAGGCGATGGCGATCCACAGCCCCTCATTTTGGTAGATTTCGAAGGCGAGCCAGGCCGCCACGGCGGCGGTGATGGCGACCCGGCGCCACAGAGGTTTGTAGAAGGGCGAGGCCTGCTCGTAGGTTTTCGCCCGACCACCACCTGGCTGCGGTCTATCGTCCATCGATCTGCTTGCCCATGATGGCAATCGCCTGCTGATAGACAGTAGCCGCATTCCAGCCCTGGATGGCGCCGAAATTGGTCTGGCCCGGCTGGTAACCCTGGCCTCTCACCCAGCCATGGCCTTTGAGGAAATTGGCGGTCGAGGCCAGCGCATCGGCCTTGGAATTGAGATTGACGCGGCCGTCACCATCGCCGTCGACGCCATAGAGCCGGACATTCTTGGGCAGGAATTGGGTGTGCCCGACCTCGCCATGCATGGCGCCGCGCGCCGAGGCCGACAACGTGCCGCGGTCGACGAGGGCGAGCGCTGCGTAAAGCTGTTCGGTGAAATATTCGGTGCGCCGGCAGTCATAAGCGAGCGTCGCCACTGCCGAGAGCGTGTGCTGATTGCCGGTCACATTGCCGAAGCCCGTCTCCATGCCCCAGATGGCGAGCAGTGGACCGGGCGGCACGCCATATCGCTTCTCGATCGAGGCGAACAGCGCCGCATTGGAATTCTTGAGCGACCGCCCGCGCGACACGATCGCCGGGGCGCCGCGTTTCGCCATGAAGGCCGACAGAGACAGCTTGAAGCTCTTCTGGCCGCGATCGGCCCGGATCGTGGCCGTCGAATAGGTCGTGTCCATGAGGGCGGCGAGCGCCCGGGGCTTGACGCCATTCTCTTTCGCCTCGGCGGCAAAGCTCTGCTTCCAGCGCTCGAAATTGGCGCCTGTGCTGCTGCATTTCGCCGCTTCTGCCGCCGCGCCCCCGACCATGACCGCCAACGCCGCGACCATGCCCATGAATTTGCCGTGCCTCATGCCATTCTCCGCCTCTAGAGCCTTACCCACATTGATCGGATCGGAACGATCCGATCAATGTGGGTAAAAAGGCTCGAATTACATTTAATCTGGAGCGCTTCCTTATCGCCAAAGTCGAGCAACTTTGGCGAGAAGCGCTCTAGGTAACCCCATCTCGCTGGCGGACATTGCCATCAGAACTCGCCCTTGTCACCGCTTGGATGAGATGGCATCAGGGGGTGGATAGCCCCATGCAGAAGACGCAACCCCAAATCGAGGCATTGTTTCCGACTCTCGTCTATCGCGCCGGTCTCGACCGCGCCGATAGCCTTAACCATGCGCTGGAACAGGCCGCTTTCGAGCTCGCCGAGCATGACGAGGCCGGCCGGCGCTGGTGCGCCCGGCATGGCTATCCGGGATATACGTCCTATGGCTCGCTCGCCGATCTGCCTGACCGCAGCCCGCCCTTCGCGCGGCTGAAGCGCCTGATCCAGCAGCATGCCGCCCGTTTCGCCCGGGAGCTTCACTGGGATCTGCGCGGCGGCAAGCCGCTCTGCGACACGATGTGGGTGAATGTCCTGCCGGAAGGCGGTTCCCACAGCTCCCACCTTCACACCAATGCCGTGCTGAGCGGCACCTATTACGTGAAATCGCCGCCGGGCGCCGGGCCGATCGTTTTCGAAGACCCGCGCCATGCGCTGATGATGGCCGCCCCGCCGCGCAAGGCCTCAGCCCCCCGCGCTTCCAGAACCTATGTCGCGCAGGACCCGATACCCGGAACCCTGCTCCTGTGGGAAAGCTGGCTGCGCCATGAGGTGCCGCTCAACCGGGCGGCGGGCGAGCGCATCAGCGTCAGCTTCAATCTGGTAATCGGCTGAACATCGATAGGCCGGTGCGCAAGTAACACACCCGCTTCCCGCCGCGTTAAAACCGTATATAGTCCCGCGATTGGCGATTATCCGGTGCGTATCATGAAGCTTTCCTCGCCTCTCCTCCTGGCGCTGACCGCGCTGCTGACTTCTGTGTTTCTGCTCGCCGGCTCAGGCGAAGCCGCCACCAAGAAGAAGCAAAAACAGCCCGAGCCCGAGCAGTCCGTCTATGACCAGCCCTTGCGGGTGGTGGTCGTGCGCAACATCATCGGCAATTGCGAGCCGCTCTGTCCGCAATGGATTTCGGCCGAAGGCCAGATCACCGCGAGATCGCCCGCCGTGTTCAGGAAGGCGCTGGCCAAGATCGGCGACCAGAAGCTTCCCGTCGTCATCACCTCGCCCGGCGGCGACCTCGATGCGGCGCTCGCCATCGGCGACATGATCCGCAAGCGCGGCCTCGACGTGGCGGTCGGCGGCACGCATTTCGGCGGCTGCGCGCCCTTTCAGAAATCCTGCAAGCTGCCGAAGGAGCAGAAAGGCATCTATCGCGGCTTCGTCGTCACCCAGCAGGGCTTCTGCGTATCGGCCTGTCCGATGATCCTCGCCGCCGGCGCGCACCGCTTCGGCGGCCCGGAGAATTATATCGGCGTGCATAAGATCAGCCGTGTCATCACCCGCGAGAAGGTGCGTTATCTCGAAAGATATCTCATCGTGAACGGCAAGAAGAAGGTGGTGAGCCGCAAGATCGTCAGCCGCAAGCCGATGAAAAGCCAGATCTCGACCAAGCTCGACAAGCGGCTCGAGAAGAAGCTCGTCGCCTATCTGAAGAAGATGGGGGTCGAGCCCAAGCTCCTCGCTTTGTTCGATCGCGCCCCGCCCTCGTCCATGTATCGCTTGATGGGCGATGAGCTGCGGACCACGAAGCTTGTCACCGATAGTACGCCGAGCGCCGATCTGGCCCTGGTCGGCCGCTGCCTCGCCGCACCGCCCGCCGCCAATTGCGTGGCCGTGAAGGAGACGGCGAAGCCCTGATGTCGTTTCAGATGAACACTGAGGCCGTCAGCAGGGACAGCACGAAGAGTGTGAAGAAATATTGGTGCATCCGGCCCCTCTACTGGACCGCGCGATTTCGCTGCGCGTCGAGAACCTTGAACTCATCGAGGAGCGCGCTGCAGGCTCTGCCGCCAGCCTGGCATTTGATGGTGGTCCAGGCCTGCCAATCGCCCCGGCGTATGACACGCCGGCAGGCGACGGCGGGATGCGCTTTGTTGCCGGGCTTGGTGACGGCCAGCATCTGGTAGGTCTTCTTGTGCCAGTAGCCGACAAAGCGGGCATTGCCGCCGATTTTCGTGAAATCCTTCGTTTTCAGCACATTGGCGGCGATCTCTTGCGCGGAGTTGCCGGCTACGCCGCAGAAATTTGCTTGCGCCGCGGCTGGAAACAGAACGGTCGCCGCCACAAAGGCGGCCGCCATCGTTTTTCTTGCACGTATCACGCTTGCCCCCAAATAGAGCATCGGACCGAAAAGTGCGAAGCGGTTTTCGGATAATCCGATGCGCAAAACAAAGACTTAGAGCGCCACGGCGATTCTGACAACTTACGGCGCTCTAAGGCGTCACGACGCCCGCTCTTTTCACCGCGCGCGGCCGGTTGATTTCGCGCCAGGTCGAATTGGCGACATGCGCGGCGGGGAAAGGATCGCGGCGCACGAATTCGCCGTCGCCCGCTTTGGCCCGGAGATCGCCGTCCTTCCAGGCGATCCGGCCACGCGACAGCACGGTTACCGGCAGGCCGGTCACCTGATAGCCTTCGAAGACATTGTAGTCGATGCGGCTCACTTGCGTCTTGGCCGAGATGGTTTTCGACCGTGTCGGATCCCACAGCACGAGATCGGCGTCGGAGCCGACATCGACCCGGCCCTTCTTCGGATACATGTTGAGGATGCGCGCGATATTGGCCGAGGTGACGGCGACGAATTCTTCTTTGGTCAGGCGACCGGTATTGACACCGGCCGTCCACAGCATCGGCATGCGGTCCTCGAGACCGCCGGTGCCGTTGGGGATCCGCGTGAAGTCCTTGGCGCCCATGCGCTTCTGCTCGGTGGTGAAGGAGCAGTGGTCGGTCGCCACCACTTGCAACGAGCCCGATTGCAGGCCGGCCCACAGCGAATCCTGATGCTTCTTCGGCCGGAAAGGCGGCGACATCACGCGCCTCGCCGCATAATCCCAGTCCTTGTTGCGGTATTCGTCCTCATCGAGGGTCAGATGCTGGATGAGTGGCTCGCCATAGACACGTTTTCCCGCTTCCCGCGCCCGTTTGATCGCCTCATGCGCCTCGCGGCACGAGGTGTGCACCACGTAAAGGGGGCAACCCGCCATATCGGCGATCATGATGGCGCGGTTGGTCGCCTCGCCTTCGACTTCCGGCGGGCGCGAATAGGCATGGCCCTCGGGACCGGTGACGCCTTGCGCCAGGAGATCGGCCTGCATGCGGAAGACGACATCGCCGTTCTCGGCATGGACGAGCGGCATGGCGCCCAAACCGGCGCAGCGCGAGAAGGAATGATAAAGCTCATCGTCATTGACCATGAGCGCGCCCTTATAGGCCATGAAATGTTTGAAGGTGTTGATGCCGTAGGTCTTCACCACGGTTTCCATTTCGTCGAAGACCGGCTTGTCCCACCAGGTCACCGCCATATGGAAAGAATAATCGGAAGCCGCCTTCTCCGACTTGCGCCGCCAGTCCTGATAGGCGGCGAGCATCGACTGCTTGGGCGCGGGAATACAGAAATCGACGATCATCGTGGTGCCGCCGGAGAGCGCCGCCTTTGTGCCCCATTCGAAATCATCCGCCGACACGGTGCCCATGAACATGAGCTCCATATGCGTATGCGGATCGATGCCGCCCGGCATCACATAAAGGCCGCCCGCATCGATGATTTCGGCCTTGCCCGGCGCCTCGAGCTTTTCGCCGACGGCGACGATCTGGCCGCCCTCGATCAGCACATCGGCGCGCCGCGAATGATCATGATTAACGACGGTGCCGCCGCGGATGAGAATGGACATCGATGCCTCCGTTAGCTGGTAATTCTCCCTCCCCCTCGTGGAGACAAGGGGGAGGGGCACAGGGTTGTTACATCTTCTTCATTTCGTCGGTGACGGCCGCCGACCAGGCGCCTTCCGGCTTTTTGGAGATGACGGGATCCGAGCCGCCCTTCATCAGCGTGTCCACCGTGCGGTCAGCGGCAGCAGTATCGAGCGTGCCGTCGGAGCCTTCGGTGAGCTTGTTGATCTCCTGCATCATCGTCTTCTGGTGGCCTTCGGTCTGCGCGCCCGTCGCGTCATTATCGAGCACGATCTTGGCCGCATCATCCGGATGCTCGCGCGCCCAGTCCCAGCCCTTCATCGACGCCTTGACGAATTTCGCCATGGTGGTGACGAAGGCCGGATCCTTGAGCTTGTCCTCGAGCACATAGAGGCCGTCCTCGAGGGTAGCGACCCCCTGGTCCTCATATTTGAAGACGATCAGGTCTTCCGGCTTCACGCCCGCTTCGATCACCTGCCAATATTCATTGTAGGTCATCGTCGAGATGCAGTCGGCCTGCTTCTGCAGGAGCGGATCGACATTGAAGCCCTGCTTCAGCACGGTGACGCCGTCCGCCCCGCCATCGGTCTTGAGCCCGAGCTGGCTCATCCAGGACAGGAACGGATATTCGTTGCCAGAGAACCACACGCCCAAGGTTTTGCCCTTGAAGTCCTCCGGCTTGGTGATGCCGGTGTCCTTCCGGCAGGTGAGCATCATGCCGGAGCGCTTGAAGGGCTGAGCGATATTGACGAGCGGCACGCCTTTCTCGCGCGACGCCAGCGCCGAGGGCATCCAGTCGACGACGACATCGGCCCCGCCGCCCATGATCACCTGCGGCGGCGCGATATCGGGGCCGCCCGGCTTGATCGTGACGTCGAGCCCGGCTTCCTTGTAGAAGCCCTGCGCCTGCGCCACGTAGTAGCCGGCAAACTGGGCCTGGGTCACCCATTTGAGCTGGATGGTCACCGCCTCGGCATAAGCCGCGGCGCTGCCCGCCAAAAGCGCCGCGGTCGCCGCCGCGGCCATCAGATATTTCTTCATGCTGAACGTCTCCTCTTTCTCCCTGTGTGTCTACGAGCCTTTGCGGGCCCGGTAGGACGGATGCCAGAAGGTCACCGCGCGTTCGACGAGCGCGATCACCCCGTAAAAGGCCGAACCGGCGATGGCTGCGACGGCGATTTCGGCCCAAACCATATCGAGGCCAAGCCGGCCGACCTCGGTCGAGATGCGAAAGCCCATGCCGACAATGGGGGTTCCGAAGAATTCCGCTACGATGGCCCCGATCAGGGCCAGAGTCGAGTTGATCTTGAGCGCGTTGAAAATGAAAGGCATCGCGGCGGGAAGCCTGAGCTTCAGAAGCGTGTCGAGATAGGAGGCGCCATAGGAGCGCATCAGATCGCGCTCCAGGGCGCCAGCCGCCTGGAGGCCCGTCACCGCATTCACCAGCATCGGGAAGAAGGTCATGATGACGACGACGGCGACTTTGGATTGCCAGTCGAAGCCGAACCACATGACCATGATCGGCGCCACGCCGACGATCGGCAGCGCCGCGAACAGATTGCCGAGCGGCAGGAGCCCGCGCTTGAGGAAGCCCCAGGCATCGCACAGGATCGCCACCAGGAAGCCGGCAAGCGAGCCGATGATCCAGCCGGGCAGCACCGCGCGCAGGAAAGTCTGGATGAAATCCGCCTTCAGCGTCGGCAGCGAGGTGATGAGCTTGGCCCAGATGTCGGAGGGCGCCGGCAGCAGCACCAGCGGAATGCCGAAGCCTTTGACGACGAGCTGCCACAGCAACAGCAGCGTCACGCCGAAGATCGCCGGTACCGCCAGATTGCGCAGCCGCGCCGCCACGGGTGATGCCGTCGAAAGCCCCGACAACGCATCATTGCCGATCCAGATCAACGCCCAGAGGACGAGGACGCCGAGCCAGAAGGTCGCGCCGGGCTTCAGCGCTGCCTGATGCGCCATCAGCCACAGCAGCACTGCCGAAACTGCGATGAGCGCGATCACCGCGAGCGGATTGCGGCGCAGACTTGCGATCATGGCCGGCCTCCCATCGCCAGTGCCACCCGGCGCTCGATGAAACCGACGAGCCAGACGAGCCCCGACGACATCACCGCCGCGGCGACGAGCGCCGCCCAGATCTGCTGCGTCTGGCCGTAATAGGAGCCGTTGAGAAGCCTCGCACCGATGCCGGCCTGGGCGCCGGTCGGCAATTCGCCGACAATGGCGCCGACCAGTGCGATGGCGATCGCCACTTTGAGCGAGGCGAAGAGGAACGGCAGCGCCGCCGGCCAGCGCAGCTTCCACAGCACCTGCGCCGTGCTGGCATTATAGGTCCGCATCAGGTCGAGTTGCATCGGATCGGGCGAGGCGAGGCCCTTCACCATGCCGATGGTGACCGGGAAGAAACAGAGATACATCGAGATCAGCGATTTGGGCAGCAGGCCGGTGAGGCCGATCGAACCCAGCACCACGATGACCATCGGCGCGATGGCGAGAATGGGAATGGTCTGCGACGCGATGATCCACGGCATCAGGCTGCGGCTGAGCGCCTTCACATGCACGATGGCGATAGCCAGACCCACACCGAGAAGAGTGCCGAGAATGAAGCCTAGCAGGGTCGAGGAAAGCGTGACCCAGCAGTGATAGAGAAGTGATTTCGGCCGCCACGGCGCCACGATGAAAACCGTGTTCCACAATTCGATCAGCACCTGATGCGGCGCCGGCAGGACCGGGCGCGGCAATGACCACGAGATCGACAGCGTATTGCCGAGGCCGCCGCCCGCCGCCGCGATCAAGGGCTCGCTCAGCACCCGGTTCATCGGGATCGCCGCCAGATACCAGACGACGATCACGATCAGGACGATGATCGTGACCGGCAGCGTCGAGCCATGGGCGAAAGCGCCCGCCAGCGACGGCCTGGATCGGGTGGCGGCGAGAGTCATGGGGCGAGCTCAATCATCATAGGAGTGCCCTTGTCTCAGGCCCTCGCGCACGCGATGCGCCACTTTCAGGAATTCCGGCGTCTCGCGGATATCGAGCGTGCGGTCTTTCGGAAATTTCGTCTCGATGACATCGATGATGCGCCCCGGCCGGGGCGACATCACCACGATATGGGTCGAGAGAAATACCGCTTCTGGTATGGAATGGGTGACGAAGACCACCGTCTTCTTCGTGCGGCCCCACAATTCAAGCAGCTGCTGATTGAGCTTGTCGCGTACGATTTCGTCGAGCGCGCCGAAAGGCTCATCCATCAAGAGGAGCTTGGGGTCGACGGCGAGCGCACGGGCGATCGAGACGCGCTGCTGCATGCCGCCAGAAAGCTGCCAGGGAAATTTCTTCTCGAAACCCTTGAGATTGACGAGATCGAGATTGCGCGCGATGCGCTCGGCGCGTTCCGCCGCGCTGAAGCCCATGATCTCCAAAGGCAGCGCCACATTGCGCTCGATGGTGCGCCACGGATAAAGCGCCGGCGCCTGGAATACATAGCCGTAAGCACGCTTGCGGCGCGCCTCGTCCGGCTTCATGCCATTGACCGAGATATGGCCCTCGCTCGCCTGCTCGAGATCGGCGATCACCCTCAGCAAGGTGGTCTTACCGCAGCCCGACGGCCCGATGAAGGACACGAAATCGCCGTCCTGGACGGTGAGATTGACTTTCGACAAGGCATAGACCGGCCCATCGGCCGTTTCGAATGTCAGACTCAGCTCGCGCGCCTCGATTACGGACGCTGCCGCCATTCAACCTCCCCTGTCTTCATTTTTGTTCGAGACTCGTTGCAAATGATGCTAAGCGGTCTTGACCATTTGATCAAGAATTAACACCATCGGCTCATGGCGCAATCCAAGCCAAAGACCCCGGGCAAGACCCGCATCCAGGCCATCAACGAGGATATCATCCTTGGGGCGGCGCTCGAGGTGTTTTCCGCCTATGGCTATCGCGGCACCACGGTCGACCAGATCGCCGAGCGGGCCGGCATGTCCAAGCCCAACCTGCTCTATTATTTCCGCCGCAAGGACGACATCTACCGCGCCGTCCTGGAAAAGACACTGGCCGACTGGCTCGCGCCCTTGCGCGGCCTCGATCCCGAGGGTGAGCCCCTGGCCGAGATCTCGCGTTATGTCAGCGCCAAGATGGCCATGTCGCGCGACAACCCCAAGGCCTCCCGCCTCTTCGCCAACGAGATGCTGCATGGCGCGCCCATCATCGGCGACTTCCTGTCAGGTCCCATGAAGGCGCTCGTGGACGACACCGCCCAGATCATCCGCGCCTGGATCGCCAAGGGCCAGATCGCCGCGATCGATCCGTATCATCTGATCTTCACCATCTGGGCGATGACCCAGCATTATGCCGATTTCGACATCCAGATCCGCGCCGTGCTGGGTGAGTCGAGCGACCACTTCCCCAATGCCGAGACGACCATCATCCGGCTCATTCAGGACGGCCTGCGGCCCAGATGACGTTAACCTTGCGTCCCTGGATGGAAGCCGATCTTCCGGTTCTCGAAGCCTGCAATACGCCCGAGGAGAAGAAATATCTGGGCGGCCCCGAGACGCCTGAGCGCCTTTTGCAGCGTAATCGCGACTATGCCGAACATGCCGTGCCGGGCGAGACGCGCATGTTCTGCATCGACCATGACGGCAGGCCCGCGGGCTCGATCGGTTATTGGGAAAAGGATTGGCAGGGCGCCACCGTCTATGAAACCGGCTGGGCGGTGATGCCGCAATTCCAGGGCCTCGGCATCGCCGGCAAGGCGACGGCGGTGCTGATTGCGCGGCTGAAGCCCGAAGCGCGCCATCGCCACCTGCACGCTTTCCCATCACCCCTGAATCCCGCCTCCAACGCCATCTGCCGCCGCGCCGGCTTCGTGCTTTTAGGCGAATATGATTTCGAGTTCCCGCCCGGCCAAATCATGCGCTGCAACGACTGGCGCTACGACCTGAGTTGAGCACCACTCAGGCTTTCGAGACCGCCTTCACCATCCTGGCGACACCTGACTTGATCGCGTCGACCGTCGCGGTGCTGGCCGGACTCAACCCGTGCCGCGCGATGAGTTCTTCCGGATCGGCATAAGTCACCCACGCTTGTGACTGCGCGTCTTCCCAGACGAGCAGCTTGAATGGCAGGTCAAGACCCGTTGTCTGCTGGTCCTGCATCAGCGGCGTGCCGCCTTTCGGATGGCCGAAGATCAGGAGTATCGTCGGCCGCAGATTCATGCCGATGCCTTTCGCATTGGCCGCGTGATCGAGGCGCAGGAAGACCTTGAGCCCATTCGCTTCGATGAGCTTCACCAATCTGTCCGCGATGTCAGGCACCGATCCTTCGCACGCAACACCGATGAGATCCTGCATCACATCGCGCGCCCGTCGAAGTTCATCACCGCCACCTGGGCGAGATCGACGCCCTGCAGGCAGCGGATATTCACATAGGCCATGCGCTCAGTTTTGTCGGCGGTGTCCTCGGCGAACGGATGCATGCCGCAGGTACGGCAGAAGCGATGCGCGATCGCATGTTTGTTGAAGGTGTATTTCTGCAGGTCGGTCTCGGGCGAGAGCAGCTGCAGCTTGTTGCGCGGCACCGCGATGAGGAGCGCGCCTTTGCGCGCGCAGATCGAGCAATTGCAATCGACGGCGCCGCCGGAGAGATCACCTTCGACGGTGAACGTGACCTTGCCGCAATGACAGCTTCCCTTATAGCGCATGTTTCTCTCCCCAGAAAAAGGCAGCCGTCCACATGAGGCTAGCTCATCCGTCATCCCGGCGAAAGTCGGGATCCATTTTTACGGCACACGCGCGATGAGCCTGAAGAACATATGCGAGGTCACCATCACATCGGGATCCGCCAGATGGCGCTCGAGATCGGCCATGTCGCGCTCGAGCTCGCTCAGTGTGATGAAGCCGCCGCCAATCAGCCTGTCGCGCACATTGGTGATGAAATCGCGCAGGATCGGCCGCCGGTCATGCCCCGGCGGATAGACATGCATGATCGCATCGACTCGGATATCCTCGACACCGGCTTCACGGAACAGGCGATGAATACGCCGGCCGACGAAGATGTCGATGCCCTGCGTGCGCGTATACGCGGTATAGGCATCGAGCAGATGCGTCCAGGCGGGCAGCGGCGGATCGCAGATATGAGCAAAATAATCGGCTTCGAAGCTCGCGATCCAACCGCCCGGGCGCACCAGCGCCACCATTTCGCGCACGATGCGCTCGGGCTCCGGCACATTGACGAGAACGAGGCGCATATGGGCGCCGTCGAAAGAACGTCGCGGCAGGCCGGTGTCATAGGCATCGCCCTCGCGAATTTCCACATGCGCCAAGCCATGATCATTGACGAAGCGGCGCGCCTGCTCGACGAAATGCCCGCTGCGCTCCAGGCCGAGCACCGAGCCTTGCGGTCCCACGCGTTTGCCGAGGAGATGCAGCACGCCGCCCGGTCCGCAACCCAGATCGACAACGCGTTCGCCAAGCTTGATGCCGATCTTGTCGAATTGCGCGTCGGAGTCGGGAGCGAGATTGGCGATCTGGCGCTTGAGGCGAATTTCCTCGGCCTCGGCGCGCCCCAGCAGATAGACATCGGGCTGAGTCACGGCACGCTCCTGCTTTTTCGATTGTGAGGCGAAAGATCAGAACGGCAATGTTGGCAGTCTGCGACGGTTGCGGCTTGCGGTCAATTCCCGATTCCGGGATCGAATGCGAGCCCGTCACCGATCTCTTCGATAAGCAAAAGCTTCTTCTTAGGGATCTTGCGCCATTTGTCCTTGAGCTTGTCGTCCGAGATCGTGCCGGTGCTGATCTGGACCTTGCCGGTGAGATAGTTGATGCTCACCACTTCGACTTCGCCGCTATTGCGCTGCGTCGAGGAGCTGTCATAGCCGATGAGCTCGAAGCCGCGTTTGCCGGAGCGGAAGCGGAAGGTGGTGGTCCCGGTGCTCCAGGAGCCGGCGCTCGCGAACGAATACAGGTCCACTTTGAGCGTTCCGCGCTCGATCGCGACACCGCCCGATTCACCGACCGGATCGTCCATGACCGGATCTTCGGTCCTGGCGATCAGCGTATGATTTTCGAGCGCGAGCGTGAAGGCTTTGCCGGTGCCGTTGCTGAAGGCGACCGCCAGAATGCGCGGATTGGTGTCGAACGGATCCTGCCCGAGCCCTTCATTCTTGAGGATATTCTTGCGATCGTCCATGCGCAGGAGAAGCAGGAGATCATCCTGTCCGTCCTTGTTGAGATCGCCACTCTGCTGCTTCTCGAGCTTCCAGCCTTTCGGCACGAAAGCCTCGGCCGTCGCCCCTTCTTTGGGCAAGGACGGATAGGTCACCTTGGGGATGACCAGCTCCTGCGCCGAGACGCTGGCCGAGAACAGAATGCCGATGAGGAGGCCGAGGATGGGAGATCGCATGGCTGGGCACCTTGCCAGACCGTCGCGGCACCTTCAACGGAATTGCGCCACGCGTTTCGTCGTCTCGGGATCGAGAAAGCCTTTGACCGTCGCCGCGGTTTCCGCGCGCATCGCCGCCGCGAGCCCCGCCCCATCATGGCGCGCCAAAATGCGTCGGAGATCGCTCACCCGGTCGCGCGGCAAGGCCGCCAGACGTTTTGCGAGACCGGTCGCTTCGGGCATCAGCGCCGCATCGGCCACGACATCGCGTAGAAGCCCCCAGGATTTCGCCTGGTCGGCATCGAATTTTTCGCCGAGCAGGATCATTTCGCGCGCCCGCTGCAGACCGACGAGGCGCGGCAGGAGCTCGGTGACGCCACCGGTGACGAAGACGCCGAGCGCGATCTCGGGAAAGAAGAAGCGTGTGCCTTGCGCGGCAAGCGCAAAGTCGCAATTGATCACCCATTCGAGGCCGCCACCCACTGCCCAGCCATGAATGGCGCCGACGACCGGCCGCTTGCCCAGCACCATGGCGCGGGTGACGTCCTGGATACGCTCGATGTAAGCGGTGGTGCCCGTCTCGTCCGAGGCTTGCGAGCTGAATTCCTTGAGATCGTCACCGGCGCAAAAGGCGCGGCCCTCGCCGGTGAGCAGGATCGCGCCCACCCGCTCATCCTTATTGGCGGCGTCGAGCGCCGCGATGAGATCGTCAAGCAGCTCCGGCACGATGGCATTCAGCCGATGCGGCCGGTTGAGCGAGATCTTCTGCACGCCCTCGCTTAGATAGTCGCTGAGAACCGTCTTGCTCATGATCTGTCTTTCCTGATGACCCGGCGTGTCTTGCCCTCGCTGCGCGGCAGGCTGTTGAAGGGAGAGAGCGTCACCCGCGCCGAGACGCCGATATCCTGCTTGATGCGCCGCTCGATTTCGGCCACCAGCCCTTCGGTCTGCGCCGCACCCAGTGCAAGCTCGGCCTCGACCGGCAGCAGGTCGTAAGGTCCGCTTCCCTCGAGCACGATCCGGTATTCGCCCGACAGCGACGGAAACTGATGGAGGACCGCCGCCACCTGGGTCGGGAAGGCATTGATGCCGCGCACCACCACCATGTCGTCAGAGCGCCCGACGACACGGAAGCGCGGCGCGGTGCGGCCGCAGCGCGCTTTGCCGGTGCCGGTGAGAAGGATGATGTCGCCGGTGCGGAAGCGCACCAGCGGCTGGCATTGCCGGCTCAGATGAGTCAGCACCAGCTCGCCGCGCTGGCCCTCCTGCCAGGCAAGCACCGCGCCCGTGGCCGGATCGATCAGTTCCGGTTGCAGGACATCGAGCGCCATGAAATGCAGGTCGTTGTCGACCTCGCTCTGGCCGGCGAAATTGCAGAAGACGTCGGTCACGCCATAATTGGAATTACGCACCGAAAAACCCCAGACGGTTTCGAGCCGCTGCCGGAATTCCGGGTCGTCGAGCCCGGCCTCGCCGCCGAACAGCCCCAGCCTGAGGCCGAGATCGCGGGGCTTCAGCTCCGGATAGTGCTCGGCGATGACCTGCTCCAATACCGCCGGATAGGAGGGCGTGCAGGAGATCGCGGTGATGCCGAGCTCCTTGATCGTGCGCACCAGGAGCTGGGTGTCGCCGACGCCGAAGGGCACCACGGTGGCGCCCGTCGCCTCGAGGGTCGCATGGTCGGTGAAGCCGCCCATCCACAGGCGGTAATTGAGGCAGTGGACGACCCGGTGGCCGGGGCCGAGGCCGGCCGCCGCCTGGGCGCGCCCGCCGATCACCGCCGTCTCATGGGCGTCCCGGGCCGAGAGCGCCAGATTCATCGCCGTGCCGGTGGTGCCGGAGGTCCGGTGGATGCGGGCGACCGCCGTTTCAGGCGCCGCCAGATAATCGCCGAAAGGCGGGGTATCGCGCTGGCTCCGGCGCAGCATCTCCTTGTCGATGAGGGGCAGCTCGGCAAGGCCGGCGAGGCGCGCTGGTGGCCGTTTCCCGCCCCAGGCGCGCCGATGCAGCGCCGACAACGCCTGGACATAGGCGGACTGGCCCTCCCACAGGCGCTGCCGGTGGGCGGCCAGCTCGATGAGATCGGCATAATCCGCCCGCTCGATCAGCATGTCATTTATCCATTAAAATGATTCTGATATCATTTCCATTAAAGGTGAATCATGTCAATCTGTCCCAATGGACAATGAGGCCCCCGACCCCCTGATTTTCGCCGCCACCCTGCTGGCCGTGGCCCGGGACGGCGCGGCGCGCAAGACCGACCGCACCCGCGCCCGCCTCCTTGCCGCTCTGGCCCGCGAGCTGGGCTCGGGTCTCACCCGGCACGATCTCAAGGTGGCCGAGGTGACGAGGACGGCCGGCCTCGCCCATGGCACCTTTTACCGTTATTTCCCCGACATGCCGGCAGCGGTCGAAACCCTGATCGAGGAATTCTCGCACTTCGTGCAGATGCATCTCGTTGCGGCACGGACCGGCACCGAGACGGATTCGCGCGAGCGGGTGAAGGCGGCGACACTCGTCTTCGCCCGCCTGTTCCGCCGCAATGCCGGGCTGATGCGCTGCCTGATCGGTCTCGCGGCCGAGGAAACCGCCTTTGCCCGCGCCTATCGCCGGCTCAACCGCGACTGGTATGGCCGCGTCGCCGGCGCCATCGCCAGGGATCGTGAGGACGGCCGGCCAAGTGAGGAGCACCTCCCCGCGGCCTATGCGCTGGGCGGCATGATCGACGAGTTCCTGGCGCAGATCTATCTCCGCCGCGAGCCGGCGCTGGCGCATCTGGCCAATGACGAAGAAAGGATCGCCGGGATCCTCACCGACCTGTGGTGCTTTGGTGCCTATGGCGGGAAGGGATAGTCAGGCACACACGCCGAAGCCCGCAACCCATTCGCCTTCCTTGACCAGCAGATGCGTACCGATCCACATGATGACGCCGGAAGCGGGCGCCAAAAGATCACACTGATCTTGTCCGAAGAGATCCTTCATCCGCGCCAATGGCCGGCCAGCGCAAACGCGATCCCCACTTTTGACGAGCGGATAGAATAGCCCTGAAGCCGGCGCGACCAGGAACCGGTAATCCTGCAAGACGATCGACTCCGACGGCGCCACTCCTTGTGCGCCATCGATCATTCCGAGATGGCGGGCGATATTGAGGACGCCGGTCACGTGAAAGGCGACATCCTCCGCATTCAGCATCGGAAACCTTCCAGCTTCCGATACGACCGCGGGGATACTCCTGTTCGCCAGCGCCGTGCAGGAACGGCCAGGACGCGAAAGCCAATCGGCCGGTATCCGAAACATCACGTCCGGGTGAAAACACCTGGCGAGCTCCTCGTTGCGCGAGGAGAGGCCGCCGTCGCGGGTTTCCTGATAGACCACATATTGGATGAGGTCTTCGCCGGTATCTCCGCCATGCATGTCGACCACGGCATCGGCGCCCTCCGCCCACTCGCTCACCAGCGCGTGCGCCAGCGCATCGGAAAACGTGCCTTCGGCATTTCCGGGATAGAGCCAGTGCATGTTCTTTCCATCAACCGGACTCGCGGCCTGATGCTCGAAGGCTCCGGCGATATTGACCACGGGGAGAATGGAGACGCGACCACGCAGCTCCTTCGCCTTGACGATGGCGGCGATCTGATAGGCAGCCTCGACGCTCGACGCCTCATTGACATGAACGCCGGCCATGACACAGAGCCGGGGCCCCGGCAATTGACCGACGACCTCGAGCAAGGGCCAGCGATATCCGGACAGACCGGGATTGGCGAAAGTGACATGGCCGTGTCGTAATCCCGGCTCGTTCATCGCTTCGTTCCAGCATATCTGCATGGAAGTCTCTCTCCTTCGGATTTTCACGCCTGTCAGGCCCGCATCAGGCTCAAGGCGTTTTCGAGATCGTCAATGAGATCGCGTGGATTTTCCAGGCCTATGTGAAGCCGCACGACACTGCCTCTCGCCGGCCAGGGCTCCGCCGTCCTGACGGGGTCGGCCGGATAGATCAGGCTTTCATACCCACCCCAGGACGCGCCGATGCCGAACAGCTTCAGCGAATCGTAGAGCAGCGCGATCCGCGCTTTGTATTTTTCATCCAGGACGATCGAGAACAGGCCGGAGGCGCCGGCGAAATCGCGCACCCAGATCTCATGACCCGGCGAGCTCTCCAGGGGCGGATAGAGCACTCTGGTGACCAGCGGATGTTTCTCGAGCCACCGGGCGACCGCCATCGCCGACTCCTGATGGCGCGACAACCGCACGGCCAAGGTCCGCAGGCCGCGCTGCGCGAGATAGGCTTCATCAGGACCGATACATTGGCCGAGATGACGCGCCGCCGCCTCGATCGCGGGCCATGCGTCTTTCGAAGCCGCCACTGAGCCCGCGAGCGCGTCGGAATGCCCGACGACATATTTCGTTGCCGCCTGGATCGATACATCGGCGCCAAAGTCCAGTGGCCGGAAGAAAACAGGCGAAGCCCAAGTATTGTCGGCCAGGATCTTGATGCCGCGCGCCCGGGCGGCCTTCGCAATGGCGGGAAGGTCCTGCATCTCGAAAGTCTGCGATCCCGGGGACTCGACGAAGATCAGTCGGGTGGTGTCGTCGAAGTAGTTTTCGATATTCGCCACGGCGGGCGGATAATAGATCGTCTTCACCTGGATCTTGGGGAGATGGCTGTCACAGAAGATCCGGGTCGCCCCATACACGCTGTCGGCTACGAGGATTGAATCGCCGGGACGCACAAAGGCCAGGATGGATGTCGCGATCGCCGCGAGCCCGGAAGGAAACAGCGCGCAGCCCGCACCGCCTTCGAGTTCGGCGATGGCATCGGCGAGACACCAGGTCGTCGGCGTGCCGTTTCTTCCATAATAGAGACGGCGTTCCTTGCTCTGCCTGATCTCGAAGATCTGCGCATAATTCTCGAATAACACCGTCGAGGCGCGATAGATTGGTGGATTGACGATATTGTGCGCGGCATCGGCCCGGCCGGCCCGCACGACTTGCGTGGACGCTTTCATTTCCCTGCGGTGATCCCGCGCGAGCTGATGTCCATGATCGATTGGACATCGCTCAGATCATTGTAGAGATGGAAAGAAAAGCGGATCATGCCGCGCCTGACGGAGAAGCGCACGCCGCCGCGCTTCAGCGCCAAAGCGAGCGACGACAGTTTTTCGTCGACCAGCTGATTGTCCGCGATGTCCGACCTCATGCCGAGGGACACGATATGTGACCGGGCCTCACCGGGTGTCCCTGCGCGAACGGAATAGCCAAGTGTCTGGAACGCCTTTGAAAGCGCACGCGCCAGACCAATGACGTGCATTTCGATGATCCGGGGCCCGACCGCGATCAATTGCGTCAACGCCACCTGTAAAGACGCCAGCGATACCCAGTTCGGTGTCCCGAGATGAAAGCGTGCTGATCCCGCAGCGAAGGTGACGCCATCCGCCAATGTCTGAACATGCAACAACTGATTGGCGAGTCCGGTGGACGATATGTAGATCGGCCGGATGCGCTCGGACCATTGCTGCGAACAATAGAGAAAGCCGCAACCAGGAAGGCCGAGCAGGCCCTTGCCGGAGGGTGCGCAGAGAGCCCCGACCGGCGACTTCCGGACGTCGATTTCCAGGAGACCAGCGCTCTGCGCGGCATCGACGAGCAGGAATATCCCGCGCTCCCGGCAGCGCAGGCTCAGATCCTCCAGATTGCAGCACAGGCCCGGCAGGAAGCTGACATGAGAGACGACGATCATGCGGGTCGACGTATCGACGAGCAGCTCCAGCGCCGTGAAATCCAGACGGACGCCATCGGCAGCGACCGCCGATCTGATCTCGATGCCCCTGCTCCTGAGGCCGAGGACGCAGGCCAGTGCCGCCTGGTGCTCGATGCCCGGACAGACGATCACATTGTCGCCTTGCGCCCAAGGGAATCCATGCAGGATTGCGTTGAGGCCTTCCGAGACATTCCGGGTAATGGCGATCTCGTCCGCTTCGGCACCGATGAGCTGTGCAAACAACGAGCGGACATTCTGGAAAATCTCGGCGCGGGCGGCATGTCTCTGCTCGCCCTTCGTTTGATACTCCATCTCGACAACCGCGGCTTCCAAGGCGGCAATCGAGAGCAGGCCTTGGGAAGCGCAATCGGCATAGAGAGGTGCGCCAGCGAACTCCCGCCTAGCATGCTGCAAAGCGGTGGCGCCGACGACTCCCGGAGCCGTGGCGCCCTGATCCGCCAAGGGCTGCGAACTAGTCATGGTCGAAGCGGCCATCCAAACGGAAAACCCTGGATGTATTGCGCTCAAAATTCGTGGCGCCAGTGCCGTGCACATTGAGAGCGACGGCGATCTCGGATGTGGGATTGACCAAGGTATGGATATTGGGACGCTGCGGGCTTACCGACCAGACATCCCCCGGATGATGATAGACGCTGCGTCTGGGGATAGCGACGTCGCCAATCGCCGGGTCCGCTTCGTAATGCGTCTCGAGCAGCACGCCGGCGATCATCCCCGACACATCCCAATATTCGTGGTCATGGATGGGCGTGTTTTGTTTCGGCGCCCAGATCGTCGCCAGAATGGTGAAGCTGCCGTCTTCGGCACTCCACAGCGGAATCTTTCGCCGTTCATTCGGATCCGGCTCGATCCTGTCGTCGGCAAGCAGGCTTCCCGGCTCCAGGAACGACGCGATCTCGCGACCGATGGCTGCGAGCGAGCCTTCGCTCCAGCCGAAAGAATCCATTTTCTCATCCCGCAGCTGTGTGAGCTTCTGCGCGAGACTGTCGATATTGCTCATATTATCCTCGTCAATTTGATATCCTTGTTCGCGTCGCCTTGGGTGAGGCCGCCGAGCACCACCCTGCGGCCTTCCTCGACATGCGCGGCGGCAAGCTCCACCGCCCGTTCCGGCTCGTTCCCGCCAATGGCTTCGATGAGATCGCGATGCCCCTGGAAGGTGCGGCCGGTGCGCCGCCTTTCGAACCAGGCGTAGCGCAGGATGCGCTCCATCCGGTCCAGCATGGTGATGGTGATCTCCTCCAGATATTTGTTGCCGGTTGCGACCGCGATGGCGGCGTGGATTTCACGGTTGGCCGCAATCAGCGCCTCCTCATCGGCGGTCTCATCGGCATAGATCTGATCGAGTCGCTGCAGGTAGGCCGTGTCGATGCGGCCAGCCGCCAGGCGTGCGGTGGCCGGTTCGATGATGGCGCGCAGATCATAGAGCTGCACGACATCGCCAAGACTGATATTCGTGATGAGATAGCCACGTCGTGGCAGGGCCTTGATCAGGCCGCTCTGATTCAATTGCGCCAGCGCATAGCGGACGGGCGCCTTGCCGATCCCGTAGCGGCTGGCCAGTTGCGCCTCGCTGATCTGGCTGCCGGGCAACAATGAGCAGGTGATGATGTCCTGCCGGATCAGTTGCAGCGCATTCTCGCCCAGATGGGGCTTGTCGATTGTCATCACCAGCGATCTCCTGTGTCGAACGGGCCGGGGGGAAGATTCCGGAGAAGCAAGCCTGCTCCTCCGGAATGATCTTACTTGCTGATTACATCCATGAAGCGCTTCTGCAATTCGTCCTGATGCGCGGCGATCCACGCCCAGTCGGGAACCGCTTGCCGCGCCCAGTTCTCCGGCGTCGACGCACGGAACGGACGGTCCGCCTCCGGCACCTGCGCCGCAGCCTCCTTGTTCGGCGTGTCATAGACAACCGCCTTGCTGAAGGCCAGATGAGCCGACGGGTTGAGGATGAAGAAGTCGAAGAACTTCATGGCGGCCTCCTTGTTCGGCGCATTTTTTGCGATCGACCAGATACCCGGATCCCGGATGGCCTGATTGAAGGTGAACGAGACGGGCGCCCCCTCCTTCATCAACGCGACGGCGCGCCCCGACCACATGATGGACATGTCGGCTTCACCGGAACGCATCAGATTCTGGCTCTGATCGCCGGTCTTCCACCAGGAGACGATATTGGGCTTGAGCTCCTCCAGTTTCTTGGCGGCCCGCTCGACATCCAATGGAAACAGCTTGTCGACCGGAACACCATCCGCCATCAGCGCCAGCATCATCATCCAGCTTTCGGCGCCATTATCCATCAGAGCCCGGCTGCCCGGAAACTCCTTCACATTGAAGAAGTCCGCCCAGTCTTTCGGCTGGTGATCCTTCGGATACTTCTCGGTGTTCCAGGCCATCACGCCGGCGCCGGAGATCTGGACGATGCCATTCTCCGAGCAGGTGCCCGGCAAGCCGTGTTTCTCGATATTGGGCAGCTTTGCGCAGTCGATCTTCATAAGCATGTCCGCGAATTTGATCGATTCGTCCGGGCTCGAATTGACGATATCCCATTCGACCTTGCCGGCCTCCTGCATCGCCTTCAGCTTCGCCCACTGCTCGTTGGAGCCGGACGATATCGCGATGACCTTGATGCCGGTCTCTTTGGTGAAGGGCTCGAAGAAATTCTCCTTGAGCGCCTTTTCGAAGATGCCGCCCGGCGTAACCACGACGAGCTCCTCGGCGCGGGACTCGATGGGGCCGGTGAGCAGCGCGGCAGCTGCCAGCAGGCCATAGACACTTTTCCAGATGCGCATGTTACCCTCTATTCCTTCTGTTGCGATGGGATACGCTTCATTCGATTCTGCAAGATGGTGATGACCGCCAGGAGCAGAATGGTTCCGACGGTTATCGTCGTCGCCACCGCCGCGAGCACCGGTGAGACGCTGAAATCGATGTCCTCGAACATCTTCCGCGGCAACGTCTTGCCCTGCGTGTCGGATATGAAGAAAGAGACGACGGCCTCATCGAAGGACACGAGGAATGAGAAGATCGCGCCGATGACGATTGACGGCGAAAGCAATGGCAGCGTCACATGGATGAAGGTCTGCAGCCTGGTTGCGCCAAGGCCGCGCGCGGCGGTTTCGAGAGTTCTGTCATAGGCATGGAGCTGCGAGCTGATGCACAGATAGGCGAAGGGCGTGGCCAGAATCGTATGAGCGACCACGAAGCCCAGAAACGTTCCCGTCAGGCCGACCGCGGAAAACAGCTTGTAGAAAGCGAGCGCACTGACGATGCCGGGGACGACGGTCGGTGAAAGCAGCACCAGGCGGAGTGATTCCTTGAGCCGTGGATTGCTCACTCTTTCGAGACCGAACGCCGTGCTGAGGCTGATGGCCGCGGCGATTACGGCAGCCACGATGGCGATCTTCAGGCTGAACAGCGTCGCCGATTGCCAGTCGGCGTCGGAGAAATAGAGCCGATACCAGTCGAAGGTGAAGCCGCGCGGCGGGAAGCGCAGATACGGGTCGGTCCCAAATGACATGAAGGCAATGAGAAGGCTGGGCAGGACCAGGAATGCCAATACGGCCCAGGCGATGCATTGGACGAGACGGGACACTTTCAAGCGGCGCTCCCTTGTCTTTTGTCCATATGGCGCAGGCGGGAGAGCATCGCCAGGCAGACCGTCGCCGTGGCGAGCAGCACCACCGACATCGCAGCGCCTTGCGCCCAGTTCAGATTCTCGCTGATCTCGCGGCCGATGAGAGTGGCCACCATCATGCTCGCGGGTCCGCCAACCAGCGACGGCACCACGAAGAAGCCGGTGGACAGGACGAATACGAGCGTGAAGCCCGCGATGACACCCGGCAGGCATAAAGGCAACGTGACATGAATGAAGATCCGCAGCCCGGTCGCGCCGAGACCGCGCGCCGCCGTCGGGAGTTCGCGGGGGATGGAGGCGAGATTGGTGTAAAGCGGCAGCACGACATAGGGCAGGAGGACATGCACCATGACGGTGATCACCGCGCCCTTGCTGTACATGAAGCGCAGCGGCTGATCGATGAGTCCCAATGTGAGCAGGAGATCGTTCAGGACGCCGCGATATTGGAGCACCACCGTCCAGGCATAGGTGCGCAGCAATACGCTGGTCCATAGCGGGACCATCACGCACGCACCGATAGCGGCGGCGCCGATGGCGGATGATCTCGACATCAGATAGGCGACCGGGAAGCCGAGCGCCGTGCAGATGGCGCCGACCAGGGCGCTCATCCACAAAGTCCGCCACAGCACGGAAAGATAGGTCATGTCGAGAAGGGTCGAGAAATGGGCGGTTGAGAGGCCCCCATCGACCACACTGAGCGACAGAAAATCGAAGAGCGGCACGAAATAGAGCGCCACATAGAGGACGAGCGCGGGCGCCAGCAACAGCAAGGCCACCAGAGCCCGGCGGTTTCCGAGCGCCAGCCGGAGCGGTCTGCCGGACGATACAATGCTTGCTGCGGTCATCACGCGCGTCCGTCGGCGGGATAGATGAAGGCGCTGGTTTCGTCCCACTGCAGCGATACGGCGTCGCCCTGGGCGGCATGACTGCCGGCAGACAAGGCCCGGCTGAGATAGATGGCGCCGGAGGCGTGGCGCACGATGCGCGTCGTTGTCCCGCCGGTAAACTGGACATCGATGAGAGTGCCGCTCACCCGAGAATCTGGTTTGCTATTGAGGCTCACGGCTTCTGGACGGACGGCGATCTCGACCTTGGCGCCGAGAGCGATGCTCTTTCCCTCCGGCAGTTGCCCGGCCAGCACCTTTCCGCCATCGAGCTTCACCTGCCCCTTGCGGCCGGCAGTGGCGATGAGCTGACCTGGAAAGAAGTTATTGTCGCCGACAAAGTCCGCGACGAAGCGAGAGGATGGCCGATCATAAAGCTCACGCGGTGTCGCAAACTGGCTGAGCCCGCCCTGGTTGATGACGGCGACCCTGTCGGAAAGACTGAGCGCCTCGTCTTGATCATGGGTGACGAAGACGACGGTGATCCCCAATTCGCGTTGGATCTGCTTGATCTCGATCTGCATCTCCTCGCGCAGCTTCTTGTCGAGCGCGCCCAAGGGCTCATCCATCAGGAGAAGCGCCGGCTGAAAGACGATGGCGCGCGCCAGCGCGACGCGCTGCTGCTGTCCGCCGGACAGCTGATGCGGCAGCCTCTCCCCGAGGGCCGACAGGCGCATCCGCTCCAGCGCATTGGCGACCATGGGACCGCGCTTCGCCTTCTCGATGCCGCGCATCTTGAGCGGAAAGGCGATATTTTCGGCCGCGGTCATATGCGGGAAAAGCGCGTATTTCTGGAACACATGCCCGAAGTTGCGCCGGTGCGGCGGGATATCTGTCAGGCGCTCGCCGCCGAGAAACAGTTCCCCCGAATCAGGCTGTTCGAAGCCGGCTATGATCATCAGGAGAGTCGACTTGCCCGACCCGCTTGGGCCCAGCAGGGACACGAATTCACCGGCGGAAATGCCGAGAGTGACATCGTCCACCGCCACGGCCTGACCAAATTTCTTGCTGACCGCCTCAACGCGCATCTCCCGTCCGGCCACCCTGGCCGTTCGGTCATCGGCAAGCCTCAACTGCTGCTCTCTCATTCGGTCGTTCCGCCCTGATATTTTTTCTAACATATCAAGTGACATGTCAGAGTCAATAGGGCGTGTTTAGAGAACAGCGTCAGAGGAGGAAGCGCGGGACGAAACCCGGCGTATCGCGTTCAGAAGGAGAAGCGCTTGCCGACCGCCAGCGGCACCAGGACCTTGTCGCCGAACTCATTGGCGAGCGCGGTGACGGCGCGCCAGCCGGTGCAGTGACCGGCCGCGATGACCGTGAGGCCGAATTCGCGCAGCGCCGCCACCGTCTCCGGGATGATCCGCTCGTTGGTGCCGGACAGATGAAGTCCGCCCGCCACCGCATAGAGCGGCACGTCGAGAAACGACGCTTTGGCCTGTTTCAGCACATTGATGACACCGGCATGCGAACAGGCGGTGAAGACGATGAGCCCCTTGCCTTTGACATTGAGCGCGACGAAGCGCTCATCCATGATCAACTCGTCGAGCTCCCATCCCTGCCCGTCCGCCATGCGCCGGTGCTGGCCGGGAAGTCCGCGCTCGAAAGGCGTGACGCGCGCGATCTCGCCGCTCACATAGGCCATCCCACCGAACAGCGTTTGCGCCTCGGCCGTAATGACGACATCGGCGCCGTGAAGGCTGAGCGCTTCCACACCCGGCACGTCTTCCATGATGAGCATCTGGCCGTCCGGCCGCTTCATCGCGCGGGTGCGGAACATGTCGGGATGCGCGTAATAGGGCACGCGCTTGCCGCCATTGCGGTCGCGGATGATCTGCAGCGCCTTGAGCATGGCGCCGCCATGGTCCCAATGGCCATGCGACAGCACGATCGCCTCGACCGCGCCAAGATCGGCGCCGAGCCGCGAGACATTCTGCTCGAAGACGCGGTCTTCAGGCCCGGTATCGAACAACAACGTCTTCGTTTCGTCGCCACGGCGCGCCGTGATCAGGCAGGAGAGCCCATGCGCCGCGCAGCACAGGCAGCTGCCGCTCAAGACCCAATGACCGTGCCGGCGCCGGCCGAGTCCGGCGAACTCCGTTTCGGCGAAGGAGGGCACCGAGGACAGGCTGTCGGTGACATTGTCGACCAGGATATGGATTTCGACGCTGTCGACGGGATCGAGCCGGGTCATGACCGCCCTCCTCCTGCGCTCTTCAAGCGAAGCGCGCTTTCGATCTCTCGCGCGCCTTGATCGCCTCGATCTCGCGGTTGCGAGGCGGCGCCTGCGTTTCGAGCGCGAAGATGAGCCTGCGTGCCGCTTCCGTCACTTCCACGACGGCGCGATCGAAGGCCGCTTCGTTGGCTTTCGACGGCTTGCCGAAACCTGAAAGCTTGCGCACGAACTGGACCGCCGAGGCGCGGATCTCGTCGTCGCTGGCCGGCGGCTCGAAATTGAACAAAGTGCGGATGTTCCGGCACATCGGCGCCTCCTTCGAAGAAAATTCTCAGCGCTCAATATAAGCGGCCGCGCCCGCGCCGGCATCATTTTTTCTTCTTCTTCGCCTTGCTCTGATTGAACGCGATGGCGGCGCGCACCAGGTCCTTGAGCGCCCGCTCGTCGACCACATCGCCTTCGAACAGATCGATGGCCCGCCAGACCTTGCCGTCGAGCCCGGCATTGAAGAGTTTGTCGGGATCGGCAAGGCTGGCGCCTTGCGAGAAGGTGAGCTTGACCTTGTCCTTATGCGCATTGCCGACCGCGATCATGCCGTCGCGCGACCACACCGGGCTTCCCATCCACTTCCAGTCTTCCGTGATCTCAGGGTCGGCCGCGAGGATGCTCTTGCGGACTTTGGCGAGCGTCTTGCCGCGCCAGTCCGTGAGCTTGGCGATCAGCTGGTCGATCTGTTCCGTTGCTGTGCTCATCCATCACCCTTCGATCAGCTTCCAGCCATTGCCGGAAGGGTCGCGGAAGCCGGCATCAACGCGACCGTAACGCTCGACCGGCTCTTGCGTGAATTCCACGCCAGGCACCTGCAGTCGCTTATAGGCGGCGCGGCAATCATCGACCATCAGAACCAACGGCGGCATGGCGCCCTTGGCAACCATCTCACGCAAGGTCTGCGCCGTCGCCGCGTCATGCAAGGGCGGTCCGGGCGTGAACAGGCCAAGCTGGAAGGACGGTTGCTCCGGATGTTTCACCGTGAGCCAGCGGAACGGGCCATTGCTCATATCGGCATGGACCTCGAATCCGAGCTTGCCGACATAAAAGGCGAGCGCCTCATCCTGATCGCGAACATATATACCAACGACATCGATACCTTGGCTCATAGGACCTCCATTTCTTCGGGGCCCTCCGTATCACCCTCGGCCCGCCGTCGCTTCTCCGAAACTGCTATTGTGAGGCCGGGACGCCCGGCGGCGCGCAGGAGGCATTCCGGCACCAGCTCACGCTGATGCGGCGTCGCCTGCTCGCGCTCCCGGACCGCGGCGGGATTGTCGCCCGTGACGTTGCGGAACGTCCGCCCGAAAGTGCCGAGACTGTTCCAGCCGGTCTGGAAGGCGATCTCGGTGATCGGCAGATCCGTCTCCCGCAACAGCGCCATGGCCCGCTCGATGCGCCTGGTGAGCAGGTAGCGATGCGGCGGGACACCGAAAGCCTCCTTGAAGGAGCGCGCGAAATGCGCCGCCGACGTGCCGCTCGCTTCCGCCAGCCGCCGGACCGGCCATTCCTCCTGCGAGGCGCCATCCATCCGGTCCTTGGCGCGCAGCAGGCGTCGCAGCAGTTCCGGATCCTGACCCATTTGTCTTCCTCTGGAGAATAGTGATTTCGGATGGCAGTATAGGTGAAACCCTAGCCTCTGCCCAAGCTCAGGAAATCGCCATGCCGGTACCGGATGCAACCCCCGTCACCATCGATGTCGCCGGCGAAGGCCAGGTTTCCGGCCTCCTGCTGAAGTCGAAAGATGCCCGCGCTTTTTATGTCTTCGCCCATGGCGCCGGCGCCGGCATGACACATGCATCGATGGCGGCGATCGCCAATGGCCTGGCCGAGCGCGGCATCGCCAGTCTGCGCTATCAGTTTCTTTACATGGAGCGTAAATCGAAGCGCCCTGACCCGCCGAAGCTCGCGCAGGCCGCGGTCCGCGCGGCAATCACCGAAGCCCGGCGTCTCGCGCCCAAGCTGCCGCTTTTCGCCGGCGGCAAATCTTTCGGCGGGCGCATGACATCGGGGGCGCAGGCCGCAAGCCCGCTAGAGGATGTGCGTGGTCTCACCTTCTTGGGATTCCCGCTGCACCCCGCGGGCAAGCCCGCGCGTGATCGTGCCGATCATCTGAGCAATGTCCAGATTCCGATGCTGTTCCTGCAAGGCACCCGCGATGCGCTGGCCGAGCTCGACGAGCTTCAACCGGTGATCAAGAGCCTCGGCAAGCGCGCCACGCTGAAGCTCTATGATCCCGCCGATCATTCCTTCCATGTCCCGGCGAAGAGCGGCCGCAAGGATCCGGAAGTGCTGAACGAGATCCTGGACGATTTTGCGGCTTGGGTCGACAAAGTGATCGCGTCATGACCTATGACGAGGTGCGGACGATGGTGCTGGCTTGGCCCGGCGTCGAGGACGGCACCTCTTACGGCGCGCCGTCGCTCAAGATCAAAGGCAAGTTCTTCACTCGCCTGAAGGAGGATGGCGACAGCCTCGTCATCAAGGATGTCGATCCCGACGAGCGCGATATGCTGATGGAGGCCGAGCCCGACATCTTCTACGTCACCGATCACTACAAGGGCTGGCCGATGGTGTTGATGCGCCTCTCCAGGGCGCATCCCGATCAGGTGAAGGCGCTGCTGCTGCGCTCCTGGAAGGCCACCGCGCCGAAGCGGCTGGTGAAGGAATTCGCGCAGAAATCATAGGCTTGATCGCCAGTACAGTTCCTGGCCTAGCCCCTGCCCCGCGACTTCGGTTTATTGCCGCTCCCTGCCGATCTAGGAGTACAGGCTATGAGTCCGGATATAGACGACCACTGTGAGACCCGACTGCTGCAGCGGCTGCTTTCTGTCGTGCTGCCCGTACGCGCAAGACATCGCCGGCGCCGCGTTTCGGCGCGTGACGTTGGCGCATTAAACAATCACCTGCTGCGCGATATTGGTCTCGACCGCATCCACGTCCGGGAGCGACGAAAATAGGCCGTCAACGCGTATGCACATGCGCGTCCTTGAGGAGCTGCAAGGCCGCGCCATGCGCTTCCGCCACCCAGGCCGCCATGCCGCGCGGATCAGGCGGGAATTCGAGCTCGATCGAGGCGGCGCCGACGAAACCTGTCTCGCGGATGGCGGCGAGATAGTCGGCGAACGGCGTGTTGCCGCGCCCGGGCGGCATGTCGCCATGGTTGGTGCCGTCGCAGTCCGACATATGCACATGGGCGACGCGGCCTTTCAGCCTTTTGGCGACCTCGACCGGCGGGATGCGCATCAGCCAGAAATGCGAGATGTCGATCGTCGCCTTCACATTGGCGAGTCCGACCTCGTCGAGGAAACGCTCCATCGTGTCAAGCGAGTTGATGAAGGAGAATTCGAACGGCAGCAGCTCGATGGCGAGCTCACGCTTGCGCGTTGCCGCATGGGCGCCGACCTGCCGCGTCGCATCGACGACTGCGTCCCACTCCCCCTTGGCCGGAATGAGCTTCTTCTGGAACATATATTCGCCGGGCACGAAGCAGAGATTGCGGGTGGTCGGCATGTCGGCGGCCAGATCGACGACATTCTTGGCCCGCTCGATATGATAGCCGCGGATCGCCGGATTGAAGTCGCTCAGACCTAAGCAGGTGCAGACGAGCGAAACGACCGGCAGCCCGGTCGACAGATTTTCGTCGATATAGGCTTGGCGCTCCGCCTTGGAGAGCTTGCCCGGATCGAATCCGACAAAGAGATCGAGGCTTTCGAAACCGATCCGCTTCGCCTCCTCGCGCCCGCGCCTGCCCTCATACTCCGTGCCGAACCAGGCCGAGTCGATCAAACCGAGTGTCCAACTTCCATTCTGCGGCATAGAGCACCTCCCGCGCCATCTTCACCGACTTTGCGCGAGATGCCAACCCCGAAGCGCAGCCCTACTCCGCCGCCACCTTTGCCGCCGGATTGTTCGGATGAGTCGTCCAGTTGGCGTATTTGGGATCGATCTTCTTGCCGGTGCGCGGATCGGTGCCTTTGGTCATCTGCACCATGGTGATGCATTGCTCGACCGGACAGACTTCGACGCAGAGATTGCAGGCGACACATTCGGCGTCGATCACCTCGAAATGGCGCTTGCCGTTCTTGGGCGCGTTCGAAATCGCCTGGTGTGACGTGTCCTCGCAGGCGGCGTAGCAGCGCCCGCACTGGATGCATTTGTCCTGGTCGATCTGCGCCTTGGCGATGTAATTGAGATTGAGATATTGCCAGTCGGTGACATTGGGCACCGCCTTGCCGACGAGCTCATCGAGATGTTGGAAACCCCGCTCGTCCATCCAGTTCTCAAGCCCTGAAGTCATCTCCTCGACGATCTTGAAGCCATAGGTCATGGCGGCGGTGCAGACCTGCGCCGTGCCGGCGCCGAGCAGGATGAATTCCAGCGCGTCGCGCCAGGTGGTGATGCCGCCGATGCCCGAGATCGGCATGCCCTTCGTCTCGGCGTCGCGCGCGATCTCCGACACCATCGACAGTGCGATCGGCTTCACCGCCGGGCCGCAATAGCCGCCATGCGTGCCCTTGCCGTCGATCGTCGGCTCCGGCGCGAAGCTGTCGAGATTGACGCTCATGATCGAATTGATCGTATTGATCAACGACACGGCATCGGCGCCGCCCTTTCTCGCGGCGCGGGCGGGCTTCCGGACATCGGTGATGTTGGGCGTGAGCTTCACGATCACCGGCATGCGCGTATGGGCCTTGCACCAGCGCGCCACCATTTCGATATATTCCGGCACCTGGCCCACCGCCGAGCCCATGCCGCGTTCCGACATGCCATGCGGGCAGCCGAAGTTCAGTTCGACGCCGTCGCAGTCCGTCTCCTCGACGCGTTTCAAGATCGCCGCCCAGTTCGGCTCCTCGCAGGGCACCATCAGGGAAACGACCATAGCGCGATCCGGCCAGTCGCGTTTGACGCGTTTGATCTCGTCGAGATTGGTCTGCAACGGCCGGTCGGTGATGAGTTCGATATTGTTAAGGCCGAGAAGCCGGCGGTCGCCCGAATGAATGGCGCCATAGCGCGGCCCGTTCACATTGACGATATGCGGATCCTCGCCCAGCGTCTTCCATACGACGCCGCCCCAGCCCGCCTTGAAGGCGCGGACCACGTTATATTCCTTGTCCGTCGGCGGCGCCGAGGCGAGCCAGAACGGGTTCGGCGACTTTATGCCGACGAAATTGCTGCGAAGGTCTGCCATGGGGGTTCTCCTTAGGCTGACAAATGGAGATGGATCGCTTCGGCGGCGCGCCGGCCGTCATCGACCGCGGCGACGGTGAGATCCTGGCCGCCCGCCGCGCAGTCGCCACCCGCCCAGACATCGGCGAGATTGGTGCGCCGTGAAGCGTCGACCTTGATGCGTCCGCCGTCAAGCACGATCGCATCCTGCATCGGATCGGCCACGAAAGTCTGGCCGATCGCCTTGAAGATCATGTCGGCGGAGAGCTTGAAGGTCTCGCCGGTGCCGGTGAGCTTGCCCTTCTTCTCTTCCGTATATTCGCATTCGAGGCCGACCGCCTTGCCGTCCTTGACGATGACCTTCTTCGGCATCACCCAATGTTTGATCTTGACGCCCTTGGTCTGCGCCAGATCCTGCTCGAAGTCCGAGGCCTTCATCTGGTCGGCGCCGCGGCGATAGAGGATGGTGACATCCTCGGCGCCCAGGAGCTTCGACTGCACCGCTATGTCGATGGCGGTCATGCCGCCGCCGATGACCAGCACCTGGCGCCCGACCGGCAATTTGCCGAGGTCCTTCGCCTGTCGCAGCTCGGCGATATAATCGACCGCGTCCTCGACGCCGGCGCTTTCCTCATGGCGGGTGTTGAGCGCATTGACGCCCTGCAGCCCCATGCCGAGAAACACCGCGTCATAGTCCTTGCGCAAGGTCTCGAGCTTGATCTGCTTGCCCAGCGCCTTGCCGTGCTCGATGTCGATGCCGCCGATGCCGAGGACGAAATCGACCTCCTCCTGCGCAAAGCCGTCGACCGTCTTGTAGGCGGCGATGCCATATTCGTTGAGGCCGCCCGGTTTTTTGCGTGCCTCGAAGATCGTGACGTCATGGCCGTGCAGCGCCAGGCGGTGAGCACAAGCGAGGCCCGCCGGCCCCGCCCCAACGACGGCCACTTTTTTCCCGGTCGCGGGCGCGCGTTGGAAGGGTTGCGCATTGGCGCGCATCAGCGTGTCGGTGGCGTAGCGTTGCAGAAGACCGATCTTGACCGGCTTGCCTTCCGCCTTCTCGCGCACGCAGACTTCTTCGCACAAGGTCTCGGTCGGGCAGACGCGGGCGCACATTCCGCCCAAGATGTTCTGCTCGAAGATCGTTTCGGCCGCGCCCTTGGCATTGCCGGCGCTGATCTGACGGATGAACAGCGGAATGTCGATCGAGGTCGGACAGGCCTGCTGGCAGGGCGCGTCATAGCAGAAGTAGCAGCGGTCGCTTTCGACCAGCGCCTCATGCGCGCTCAACGGCGGATGCAGGTCGGAAAAGTTCTTTGCGTAGGCGTCCTTGCCGAGACGCCGGCCCGTTATGTCGGGATGGCCCATAGGTAGTCTCCTCACGTCCGATCTTCACGCCGGATGCCGGAATATTGAATCAGTTTTCTCATTTGGTCAAATTATTTATCAAAAGGTCAAAAATTGTCGGAGACCACCCCTCATTTGAGGTGGGCAAAGCGGGTGACTTCTTCCTAAACTCCGGAAATGGCGGATAATCCGGGAAGTCTCATGCGCCTGCCTTTCCTCATTTTGCTTGCCTTCTGCCTGGCCGCGCCGGCCGCGGCCGAGGACTGGGACGGGGTGGTGAAATTCCTCAAGCCCGTGGCGCCAGACGAGCCGGTCCATGTTCTCTGCAAGGCGGAGCAGGCCTGCGGCCTCATCAATTCGGCGGGCGAGCTGGTTCTCGACCAGGTCTATCGCCGGCTCACCGTCGGCCCGCCAATGCCGGCCAGCGCGCGCCAGGTCATTGCCGAGGCTGTCGCCGGCCGGACCGGCCTGTTCGATCTCACCGGCAAATGGCTGCTGCGCCCGAAATATGAAAATGCGAGCTTCCTCTATAATGATCGCATCGCGGTCAAGAAGGGCGGCGCCTGGGGTTATGTCAGCGGCAGCGATCGGATGATCGTTCAGCCCAGATATGAAATAGCGACCGACTTCACGGCCCCTGTCACGTCGGTCTATCTCAATGGAAAATGGGGGCTCATCGACACGAACGGCCTCGTCGTCGCCGAGCCGAAATACAGCGTCATCAGGGAATTCACCGACGGCGTGGCGATCTTCGCCGCCGACCAGGGCTATGGCCTGATCGATGCGGCCGGCAAGGAAATCCTCTCCGGCTACACCACGATCGAGCCCTTTTCCGAAGGCTTCGCCATGGCGCTGAAGGAGCTGAATCAAGTCGGCTTCATCGACAAGACCGGCAAATGGATGTTCAGGACCAGGTTTCAAAGCGCCGGAAATTTCCATGAAGGCCTCGCCTCTGTCACCAATGGCGACCGGACGGGTTTCGTGGCCAAGGATGGCCGCGTGACGATCCCGCTCAAATTCGACGACGCGCATGATTTCTCCGGCGGCGTGGCGCCGGTCGCCGTCAATGGGAAGTGGGGCGTGATCGACCGCAAGGGACGCTGGGCCATCAAGCCCCGATTTGATTATCTCTGGTCGTTCACCAAGGGCGTCGCCGTCGCCAATCGCGGCGGCAGCTTCGATGAATTCGGCGTGCCGGAGAAGGACGCCGGAACCTGGGGCGCCATCAGCGTGTCGGGCGACTGGATCGTCAAGCCGCAATTCGACAGCGTCGAAGTGACGGACGGCCTCATCGTCGCCTGGAAGGACAAGAAACGCCGCTATTTCGACTTCGACGGCAAGCTGGTTACCTCCGAATAGCCGGCCAGGCGGCGTGCCTCCGACCCTCGCGCGCCACTGTACCTCTCATCTGGGGTGAGCCAAGGAAACGGCATTCCCTTAGACTCAGGCTGCGACCGCCAACTCGGAGACATCTCATGCGCCTGTCCCTTCTCGTTCCGTTTCTGATCTGCCTTGCCCTGCCGGCGGCGGCAGAGGGGTCGGAAGAGCTGGTGAAATTTCTCAAGCCGGTCGCGGCCGATGCCAATGTCCATGTCCTGTGCAAGAAGGAGCAGGAATGTGGACTCATGAATTCGGCGGGCGAGCTGATCCTGGAGCAGACCTATCGCCGGCTTGTCGTCGGCCCTTCGTCACCAGGCATCCCGCGTCAGGTGATCGCCGAGCCGGTCGGCGGCAAGACCGGCATCTTCGATCTCACCGGCAAGTGGCTGCTGCAGCCGGGGTCCGATTATGAGGAAATGGGTTATCTCCGCAACAACCGGATCGCGGTCAAGCGCGAGGGCAAATGGGGTTATGTGGATGGCCGCGGAAAGATGGTCATCCCGCCTCAATTCGAAAGCGCCGGCGATTTCCTGACGACAGCGGCCATTGTCCGCGGCCGCGACAATCTGGGCTTGATCGACGTCAACGGCACCCCGCTCACGCCGCATAAATATATCAAGATCGGCGATTTCGTGGATGGAGTCGCCGAGTTCATGGATGCCGACGTCGTCGCCGGTCTCATCGATCTCAAGGGCAAGGAGATCGTCACAGGCTATACGGTGACGGGGCCGTTGTCGGAGGGCCTCGCCATGGCATTCAAGAGCAACAAGGAGCAAGGTTATATCGACCGGACCGGCAAATGGGTCATCAAATCCAAATTCGGTGTCAGAGGAGATTTCAGCGAAGGTCTCGCCATCGTCGATGCCAAGGGCAAGCGGGGCTACATGGCCAGGAACGGCAAGCTCGCCATTCCCTTCAAATACGATTCCGCCAAGGCCTTCTCGAACGGCGTCGCTTCTGTCGCCCAGAAGCGCAAATGGGGCGTGATCGACCGCAAAGGCCGCTTCCTCGTCAAACCGGAGCTCGACTACATCGACTCCTTCGTCAACGACATCGCCCGCGCCAATCGCGGCGGCAGCCTTGATGAGTATGGCATGTCCGAAGGAGCCGAGGGCTTGTGGGGTGTCATCGACAAGTCCGGCAAATGGATCATCGAGCCGCAATATGAATCACTCGAGATCAACGGCGACCTCATCAAGGCCTGGAAAGGCGGCTATCACTATTTCGCCCTGGATGGCCGCCCCATCCAGGTGAACTGATCGCCGTCAGCTCGCCGGCTTCGGCGCATAGTCGGCGCCGTTCACGCTCTTCGGTCGGCCGTCGAGATGAAGCGTCGATAGTCGTTCCGGCGCTTCGGCGATCACCTTGCCGCGCTTGATGACGAAAAGCCGCTGCGGCTTGAGCCTGATCGCCTCGATCGGATCCTTGGCCTGCAGCACCACCATG
The DNA here is from genome assembly GCF_016595235.1 of Taklimakanibacter albus. GTDB lineage: Bacteria > Pseudomonadota > Alphaproteobacteria > Rhizobiales > Aestuariivirgaceae > Taklimakanibacter > Taklimakanibacter albus. Next base: position 1,847,106 of record NZ_JAENHL010000007.1, read on the forward strand.
TCGGCATGGCAGCCCTTGTCGAGACCATAACCGTCGAGATGCATCGCCTTGGCGGGATTGACCGTCACCGCATCGAAGCACCAGCGCATGCCTTCGCGGCTCGTCATCTGCGCCACATGCACGCCCATATGGGCCGCCTCCAGCATGTCGCCCTGGCCCAGCGAATACCAGGGATCGAGCACGCAATCATGGCCGAAGGAGACGTTGATGCCGGCCTGGCGCAGTTCCGGCACCCGCGTCATGCCGCGCCGCTTGGGATAGGTATCATGGCGGCCTTGCAGCGTGATGTTGATCAGCGGATTGGGTGTCGCGTGAAGCTGCGCCTCGACCATCAAGGCGATGAGCTTCGACACATAATAATTGTCCATCGAATGCATCGAGGTGAGATGCGAGCCGACCACGCGGCCATGGAGACCGAGCCGTTGCGTCTCATAAGCCAGCGCCTCGACATGGCGCGACATCGGATCGTCCGTCTCGTCGCAATGGATATCGACCAGGAGCCCACGCTTGGCCGCGATCTCGCAGAGCGCCTTCAGGCTCTGCGCGCCATCCGCCATGGTGCGTTCGAAATGCGGGATTCCGCCCACCACATCGACGCCGAGATCGAGGGCGCGTTCGAGATTCTTCGCTGCCGTCGGTGAGCGGTAATAGCCGTCCTGCGGAAAGGCGACGATCTGCAGGTCGATATAGGGCGCGATCTTCTTGCGCACTTCGAGCAGCGCCTCGACGCACAGCAAACGGTCGTCGCACACATCGACATGCGTGCGGATGGCGAGGAGCCCTTGTGACACCGCGAGGTCGCAATAGCGCAAGGCCCGCTCGATGACCGCCTCATGGGTGAGGAGCGGCTTGAGCTCGCCCCACAGCGCGATGCCCTCGAGCAAGGTGCCCGAACGGTTGAGCCGTGGCTGACCGAGCGAGAGCGTCGCATCCATATGGAAATGCGCGTCGACGAAAGGTGGCGAGACCAGATAACCCTTGGCGTCGATCTCACGCGCCCCGGCGATCGCCGGCACCGTGCCGATCTCGGCGATACGGCCATTGCGGCACAGGATGCTTTGTCCCGTCCGGCCATCCGGCAGGCTCGCATTTCTGATGATGAGATCGCTGGTCATGGGCTCCGCTCATTCTGAAAAAAGCCATGTGAGCAGGATTCTCCGCGGTCGTCCATGCGCTCGTCTCGTCAGCCCTTGCGCGCCTCGAGTGAGAAGGCGAGCGGCAGCTGCACGTGATCAGCGGGCAACCGGTAGAGCCCGTCTTCGCCCGCTTTCATATTGGGAAACAGCGGCCATACCAATGCCGCATGCTCGCGGAACCAGTTGAGCGTCAGCCCCGCCGCGATCAGGCCGTTGATGATGTCGGACAGAGGATGCTGCCAGGAATAGGTCTTCTTGTTGGCGAGCTCGTCTGCCGCACCCGTATAGGTCGTCGCGACCTCTTCCACGATCGGCGCTTCCTTGGGCGTGCGCCAATCATAGCGCGGAACGATGCGCTCCTCGACCCAGTCGAGGCTCAGGATCGTCTGATGCGTCTCGGCGAGATAGAGCTTGCCGCCCGGCTTGAGCAGCGAAGCGACGACCTTCGCCCACAAAGCGATATCGGGCAGCCAGTTGATGGCGCCCCAGGTGACATAGACCCTGTCGAATTCGCCTGCGAGCAGATCGCGCGCATCATAGACATTGCCTTCGACGAATTGCGCATCGACGCCAAGCCTTTCGGCGAGGGCGCGCGCCTCGGCGACAGCAGCGGGGGAGAAATCGAGCCCGGTCACCGACGCGCCGCGCCGTGCCAGCGAAATCGAGTCCAGCCCGAAGTGGCATTGCAGATGCGCGATGCGCAAACCCTTCACGTCGCCGATTTCGGCCGCCTCGATCGGGCTCAGGCTGTCCTTGCCGGCGATGAACTGCTCGACGTCATAGAACTTCGTGTCGTCGCGGCGATGGATCGCCACGCGCTCGTCCCAGCTCTTGCGGTTGGCGTCGAAATAGCTCTGCTTGTCCATGTGTTCCCCCCAAAGGAAACGGGCCAGCTCGATGAGCCGGCCCGCGCCAAATCTCAACAAGCTGATGCTTGAATTACGCCTTGTCGGCTTCGCTCGCCTGCGTCACCGGAACGGCGTCCGACGCACCCGGCACCAGAGCGCGCTGCTTCTCGGCGATACGCGCCGACTTGCCGGTGCGGCCGCGCAGATAATAAAGCTTGGCGCGACGGACATGGCCGCGGCGCACCACCTTGATCGAGTCGATCAGCGGCGAATAGACCGGGAAGACGCGCTCCACGCCTTCGCCATAGGAGATCTTGCGGACCGTGAAGTTCTCGTTCAGGCCGCCGCCCGAACGCGCGATCACCACGCCTTCATAGGCCTGCACGCGGCTGCGATCGCCTTCGACGACCTTCACATTCACGACGACCGTGTCGCCGGGGGCAAAATCGGGAACGGCGCGCTTCGCGGCCACCACCGCTACTTGCTCTTTCTCGAGCTGCTCGATGATATTCATGGCACTAAATCCTTTTGGAGTTGCGGCTCTTTACCTGCTGAGCCGGGTAAAATCAATTCTTTCTCTGCACATAAGCCTGCCAAAGATCGGCGCGGCGTTTCTCGGTTAGTCGCTCCCGCTGCTCTTTCTTCCAGCGGGCCATCGCCTTATGGTCGCCGGAGAGCAAAACCTCAGGAATCTCAAGGCCTTCCCAGGTCCGCGGGCGGGTATATTGCGGCTGCTCGAGAAGCCCGTCCTCGAAGCTTTCCTCGAAGCCTGACCGCTCATCGCCCATGACGCCCGGCAAAAGCCTTACCACTGCGTCCAAAAGCGCCAGCGCCGCCGGTTCACCGCCCGACAGGACGAAATCCCCAAGCGAGACCTCGCGCAAGCTTCGCCGCTCGATCACCCTTTCATCCACGCCCTCGAACCGGCCGCAGATGATGAGGGCGCCCGGCCCCGCCGCCAGATGGCGGACCAGGCCTTGGGTGAGACGTTCGCCGCGCGGGCTCATCAGAAGCCTGGGCCCCTGATGCTCGGTCTGGTCGATCGTCGCCGCGAGAATATCGGGCTTGATGACCATGCCGGGTCCGCCGCCCGCCGGGGAATCGTCCACCGTGCGGTGGCGGTCGGTGGCGGAGGCGCGAATATCGCGCACCGCCAATGACCAGATGCCGGCATTGAGCGCCTTGCCGGCGAGCGAGGTGCCGAGCGGTCCCGGAAACATCTCCGGAAACAGCGTCAGGATGGTGGCCTGCCAGCTCATGGGTCGTCCGGCTCGCCCTCATCCAGATAGGTCTCGGGCAGATCGAGCGTCAGCTCGGGCTTGGCGAGATCGATCTTCGGCACATACGCATCGGCGAACGGCACCAGCACGGTTTCCTTCACCCCGTCGCGGCGGATCTCGAGAAGATCGCCGGCGCCGAAATTCGGCATCGCGATCACTGTCCCGAATTTCTCGCCTGCAACCGTCACCACCGAGGCCCCGATGAGGTCATGCACATAGACCTCGTCATCTTCGGGCTCCGGCAGCTGCCCGCGCTTGAGAAACAGTTCCGCACCTTTCAGCGTCTCCGCCTGGTTGCGGTCCCGCACCCCTTTCAGCACGGCGATGAAACCGTCCTTCTGGGCCCGGAGCTTCTCGATCACGAGGCTTTCGCCGCGTGAGGTGCGAAGCGGGCCATAGGAGGCGATCGCTTCCGGATCGGCGGTGAAGCTCTTGAGCTTCACCTCGCCCTTGATGCCATGCGCGGCGGTGATGACACCGGCCAGCACGTTATCGTCGGGCGAGACCATCCGTGATGCTTAGCTCTGCGGCGCGGCAGCGGCTTCAGCGGCCTTGGCGGCAGCGTCGGCCTGGGCCTTCTCACGCTCCAGGCGCTTCTTGCCGGGGAGAGCCTTGTTCGGGTTGTTGCGGGCTTCACGCTTCTTGAGGCCGGCCTTGTCGAGGAAGCGCAGCACGCGATCGGTCGGCTGGGCGCCCTTCTTGAGCCACGCCGCGGCCTTCTCAGCATCGAGCTGAACGCGCTTCTCGTCGGTCTTGCCGAGCATCGGGTTGAAGGCGCCGACCACGTCGATGAACTTGCCGTCGCGCGGCGACGCCGCATCGGCGACCACGATGTGGTAATAGGGCCGCTTCTTCGAGCCGGCGCGCGACAGTCTGATCTTGAGGGACATTCTAGTTCTCCTTGGATGTTTCAGTATTGGGAATGCAGATAGACATGGTGATGTGTGCCATGGAGAAGGAATTCACCTTCCCGTCTGGCGCCGAGCTTCTCGGCGACGCGTTGCGAGGCCGTGTTGCTGGGATTGATGTAGCTGACGAGACGCGGCAGCCCGAGCGTGCGATAGCCATGCTGGCGGGCGCGTTCCGCCGCTTCACGCGCGAAACCTTTGCCGCGGAATTCCGGCATGATGCCCCAGCCGATTTCCGGATCGCCCCAGCCATCGGGAAACCACAGGCCGCTATGGCCAACGAATTTTCCGCTCGCGCGCTCTTCGAGCGCCCACGGCCCGAAGCCCCGCAAGGTCCAGTGGCCGATGAACAGCCCGATACGGCGCCAGACATCGCTGCGCGTGACGTCGCCGCTGTCATAGACCGCGACCGACTGCGGATCGCGATAGAAGTCGAGAAACGGATCGACGTCGCTTTCGCGCCACTGGCGCAAGCGCAGTCTTTCCGTCTCGAATTCTGGAAAAGCCATGTCATTTCTTCTTGCCGAGCCCCGGCAAGCCTTTGAAGGGTGACCCGCCGCCAAGGCCCGGCAATCCGCCGAGGCCGGGAAGCTTGACGCCGCCGAGACCCGGCAGGCTCGCCGGCAGTTTCGGCATGTCGGGCAAAGCACCGCCCTGCATCATATCTTTGAGCTCGGCCGGGATCGCATTGGGATCCATCTTGGCGAGCTCGGCCTGCATCTTTTCCATCTCGGCCGCATCAGGCCCGCCCTTGCCGCCGAACATGCGGCTCATCAGGCCCCGGTTGCCGCCCATCTTCTTCATCATATCCGCCATCTGGATATGCATCTTGAGCAGCCGGTTGATTTCCTCGACCTTGGTGCCCGAGCCCGCCGCCACACGTTTCTTGCGCGAGGCGTTCATGACTTTCGGGTTGCGCTTCTCAAACACCGTCATCGATTTGATGATCGCCATCTGGCGCTTCAGCACCGAATTATCGAGATCGACGCCATCGAGCTGCTTCTTGATCTTGCCCATGCCGGGCAGCAATCCCATCATGCCCGACATGCCGCCCAGCTTCTGCAGCTGGTTCAGCTGATCGGCGAGATCCTCGAGATCGAAGGCGCCTTTCTTCATCCGCTCGGCGATGCGCTTCGCCTTCTCGGCGTCGATCGATTGCGCCGCCTTCTCGACGAGGCTGACGACGTCGCCCATGCCGAGAATGCGCCCGGCGATGCGCTGCGGATGGAAATCCTCGAGCCCGTCGAGCTTTTCGCCGGTGCCCATGAGCTTGATCGGCTTGCCGGTGACGCCGCGCATCGACAGCGCCGCGCCGCCACGGCCATCACCGTCGATGCGGGTCAGCACGATGCCGGTGATGCCGATCTTCTCATCGAAGCTCTTCGCCAGATTGACGGCGTCCTGGCCGGTCAGCGCGTCGGCGACGAGCAGCGTTTCATTGGGCTTGGCGATGTCGCGGACGGCGGCCGCTTCGGCGAGAAGCTCCTCGTCGATATGAAGACGGCCGGCGGTGTCGAGCATGACGACGTCGAAGCCGCCGCGGCGGGCTTCCGACATCGCCCGCTTGGCGATCTCGATCGGCGTCTGGCCCTTGATGATGGGGAGCGTCTCGACGCCCGTCTGGGTACCTAGAATGGCGAGCTGCTCCTGCGCCGCGGGACGGCGCGTATCGAGCGAGGCCATCAGCACCTTGCGCTTCTCGCGCTCCTGCAGGCGCTTGGCGATCTTGGCGGTGGTGGTCGTCTTGCCCGAGCCCTGCAGGCCGACCATCAGGATCGGCACCGGCGGCGAGGCCCGGAGATTGAGGGCGGAGCCTTCCGAGCCCAGTATCTCGACCATCGCGTCATGGACGATCTTGACGACCATCTGGCCGGGGGTCACCGATTTGACCACCTCGGCGCCGACCGCCCGTTCCTTCACCTTGTCGATGAAGCCGCGCACCACATCGAGCGCCACGTCGGCTTCGAGCAAGGCCCGGCGGACCTCGCGCATCGCCGTGTCGACATCAGCCTCCGACAGCGCACCACGCCCGGTGAGCTTGTCGAGAATGCCGGAAAGCCGCTCTTGCAGTGTGTCAAACATACCCTAAGTCCTTTCGCCCAAACGCAAAAACACCCGGGGGCGCCACGCGCTGCCGGATGCCGGCTCATCACCTCCCGGGATCATGTCCCATGTGTGATAAGGCCTGAAGACGTTCAAGCGTCTTGAAATTCGAGGGGTGTTCTAGGGAAACGGCCCGAGAAAGTCAATTCTGGCCCGATATGGGCCCCGCGTCAGCTCGCTGGCGCCCAGATTAACCTTTTCACCGGCCGGTCCTCTTTCAGGAAAAAGACCATGATGCCGGCCAGCACCGCGGTGCCGAAGGCGGCCCACCACATTTCCGTATAGCGGGCGAAGAGGTCGAACAGATAGCCGCCCATGAAGGAGCCGAGCGCGCCGCCCAGCGCATGACCGCCGCTGATGAGCCCCATGGCAAGGCCCATGATCTTGAGCCCCAGATGCGAGGCGGCGAGGCTCGCCGTCGGCGGCACCGTCGAATAGTCGAAGATGCCGTAGATGAAGGCGAAGAGGATCAGCATCTCGTAGCTGGTGCCCACTTGCATCAGCACCAGGAAGGAGAACGAGCGCACGATATAGATGGAGCCCAGAAGCAACGGCCGGTTGACCCGGTCGGTGAGCCAGCCGGCCAGGAACATGCCGGCGAGATTGATGGCCATGACGGCGCCATAGACGCCCGAGGCCGGCACCGGCGGGAAGCCGCAGAAGGCGGCATAGGGCAGGAAATGCGTTTCGATGGCGCCGGTGGTGGTGACGCCGCAGATGAAGAAGCTCCAATAGAGAATGTGGAAGGTCGGGTTGGTGAGCAGGAATTTGAGCCGTGTCCACAGGGCTTCCTGCGGCTCGGCCAGAGCTTCCTTGTCGCCCGCATCGGCGCCTGCCGGCGGCTTGAGGGCCACCCAGATGACCGCCGCCATCACCAGGCAGACCACCGCCACGGCCAGGATGCTCCAGCGCCAGCTAATATAGGCAAGCCCCGCGGTGACCAGAGGAACGGTGATGAACTGTCCGGCGGTGGCGCCCGAATTGGCGATGCCGGTGGCGAGGCCCCGCTGCTCGGTGAACAGCTTGGCGACCGCGGTCGAGATCAGATGCATATTGGCGGTGGCGAAGCCGACGCCGCCGACGAGGCCGTAGCCTATGATATAAAGAGCGGCGATCGGATAGGCGGCGAAGATCAGAAGGCCGGCCGCCACGACGAGCAACCCCACCGTGAGCATGAGCCTGGCGCCATAGCGGTCGGCGAGATTGCCGGCGATCGGCGCCACGATGGCGATCATCACCAGCGCCACCGATTGGCCCGAGCTGATGAAGGTTTTCGACCAGCCGAGCGTGCGCGTCCAGTCGTCGGTCATGATGGCGACGACCTGGCGCGCCGACATCACGATGGAGAGCACGGAGAAGCACAGCCACACGACGATCCACGGATTGACGTGGCGGGTGCTGTCTCGAGTCGGGGCGGAAATGCTGGTCATGCCCGGCAGATGGCCAGCCGGGCAAGCTTCCGTCCAGCAAATTTATTTGATGGACCCATCGCGGCCGCTGATGAGTCCAAACTTGCGTTCGCCCAAATACAACCCGTCCGGCTTTCGCCGGGATGACGGTAGGGGGTCAGCCCTTCGGCTGATTACGCAGCCTTTCGGCTTCCGCGTAGAAGCGCTTTTCCCATTCCTTGTGATTGTCCAGCCCCTCGCGGATGAAGGGCGTGAACAGCGCGATATTCATCAGCAGCCAGTTGACGAAGTTGCCCGGGAAACGCATCGGCTTCACGAAATCGACGAACAGCACCACCCGAGTCTTGTCGGAATGATTCCAGGCTTCATGCTCATAGGCGTCATCGAAAATGAGAACCTTGCCTTCGCTCCAATGGCAGATCTGCTTGTCCACCCGGATGGCGATCTTGTCGCGCGGCTCCGGCACGATCATGCCGAGATGGAGGCGCAGCACGCCATTATAGGGGCCGCGATGGGCGGGCAGATGTTTGCCCGGCTCGAAGATCGAGAACATCGCGGTCTTGAGCCCCGGAATATGCTGCACGGCTTTCCAGGTTTCGGGGCACTGCGCGATATTCTGTTCCGACTTCATGCCGAAGGCGAGCAGGAAGAAGGTCTTCCAGCCCTGATCGGTGCTGATCGTCTTCACGTCGGACGAGATATCCTGGAAATTCGGCAGCTCCGACTTGCGCACCAGCACCCGCTCGAGCTCGGCGCGGATCGCCGGATAGGCCTTCTCGATCTCGCCCACCCAGGGGAAGACCTTGTTGTCGTAGACCGGCGGGTTGCCGAGCCTGGCGCTTTTCAGATTGAGCTTTTCCGCCTTGGCGACGATGCCCATGAAGAAGCGGGTGAGAGCACTGGGCCGGTCCAGGGGGGCGACGCCGGCGGTGCCGAATTGCTGCTGGGCTTCCCCCTGCTGCGCAGGAGTGAATGCACCATCCGTAGGATTTGCGGTCATGACGACCCCCGGATATGGCCGCATCGTGGCGGCTCTATGGCAGAAACTTTGCCTAAGAGTTAGCAAAAGGCTAGCCTTTCCCGAAGCTTTCACCATATAAACCGGCCATGAACGGGTTGGCTCCCATGGACTTCCGCAAGATGAACGGGCTCGGCAATGACTTTGTCGTGCTCGACGCCCGCTTGCGCCCTTTGTCGATCAGCACTGAACTGGCGCGCGCTATCGCCGATCGCACGTCCGGCATAGGCTGCGATCAGCTCATCGTCCTCGAGCCGTCGCGCACGGCCGATGTGCGCATGCGCATCTGGAATAATGAAGGCTTCGAGGTCGAGTCCTGCGGCAACGCCTCCCGCTGCATAGCTGACATGCTGTTTGCGGAGAAGCGCCAGACGGTCGCCACCATCGACACCCTGGGTGGTTACCTTACCTGCGAGAAAGCCGGCGACGGGCTGGTGCGGGTCGATATGGGCGCCCCCCGGTTCGGCTGGCAGGACATTCCCTTGTCGGAGCCTTTCGCCGACACCCGCCATATCGAATTGCAGCTGGGTCCGATCGATGCGCCGCTGATCCATTCGCCCTCGGTCGTCAATGTCGGCAATCCGCATTGCATCTTCTGGGTGAAGGACCTCGCCGTCGTCGATCTCGCCAAGGCGGGTCCTATGCTCGAGCATCATCCGCTCTTCCCCGAGCGCGCCAATATCTCGCTCGCCCGGGTCGACGCCAAGGATCACATCACGCTGAAAGTATGGGAGCGCGGTGCCGGCCTGACCCGCGCCTGCGGCACGGCCGCCTGCGCCGTCCTCGCGGCGGCGGCCCGCATCAAGCTCACCCATCGCAAGGCCACCGTGACTTTGCCGGGCGGCGATCTTCTCGTCGAATGGCGCGAGGCCGACGATCACATCCTGATGACTGGCCCCGTCACCTATGAATATGAGGGTGTCCTGCCCGCTCATCTCGCGGTGTGATCATGTCGAAGCCGGACATCATCACCTTTGGCTGTCGCCTCAATGCCTATGAATCGGAAGTGATGCGCGATGAGGCCGAGAAAGCCGGCCTCGAAAACGCGGTCATCTTCAACACCTGCGCGGTGACGGCCGAGGCCACCCGGCAGGCGCGCCAGGCCATCCGCCGCGCCCGCAAGGAGAACCCGGACGCGCGCATCATCGTTACCGGCTGCGCCGCCCAGACCGATCCCAAGATGTTCGCCGCGATGCCGGAAGTCGATCTGGTGCTCGGCAATCAGGAAAAGCTCGACGCCCGCAACTACCGCTTCGCCGATTTCGGACTTGCCGGCGAAGAGCGCGTCAAGGTGAACGACATCATGGCGGTGCGCGAGACGGCGCTCCACATGATCGAAGGCTTCTCCGAGCGCACCCGCGCCTTCGTGCAGATCCAGAATGGCTGTGACCATCGCTGCACCTTCTGCATCATCCCCTTCGGACGCGGCAATTCGCGCTCGGTGGCGGCCGGCGAAGCGGTCGAGCAGATCCGCCGCCTCGTCGCCAATGGTTATTCCGAGATCGTCCTGTCGGGCGTCGACATCACCTCCTGGGGCGCCGACCTGCCTGGAAGCCCACACCTCGGCAATCTGGTGCGCCGCATCCTCAAGGCGGTGCCGGAGCTGAAGCGCCTGCGTCTCTCCTCGATCGATTCGATCGAGGCCGATCCCGATCTCATGCAGGCGATCGCCGAGGAGGAGCGGCTGATGCCGCATCTCCATCTCTCGCTCCAGGCGGGTGACGACATGATCCTGAAGCGCATGAAGCGCCGGCATCTGCGCGATCACTCGATCTCCTTCTGCGAAGAGGTGCGCAAGCTGCGCCCCGACATCGTCTTCGGCGCCGACATCATCGCCGGCTTCCCGACCGAGACCGAGGCGATGTTCGAAAATTCGCTGAAGATCGTCGAGGAATGCGGCCTCACCTATCTGCATGTCTTCCCCTTTTCTCCCCGGCCCGGCACCCCGGCGGCGCGCATGCCGCAACTGGCGAAACCGGTCATCCAGGAGCGCGCCCGGCAATTGCGTGAAAGGGGCAAGCAGCGCCTCGATGCGTTCCTGGGGCAGGAAGTCGGCACCTCGCGCTCGATCCTGATCGAGACCGAGAGCACCGGGCGCACCGAGCATTTCGCCGCGGTCAAATTTGTGCAGCGCATGAATGCCGGCGCCATCGTCCGCGCCATGGTGACGGGACGCGGCACCGACCATCTCGAGGCGAGCCTGGCCGCATGAGTGGTTTCTTCAAGAAACTCTTCAGCCGAGGATCAGATCGCATCGATGAGGCAGTGCCGCCGCCGGAGCCGGAAGTCCCGGCCGCGGCCGCCGCGGAACCAGAGCCCGAGCCTGAACCGGAAACTGCCCCCTCGCCCGATCCTGTGCCGCAATCGCAACCGCGCGGCAGCTGGTTCGGCCGGCTCAGGGACGGTCTGGCGAAATCCTCCCGCTCGCTCACCGGATCGATCAGCGCCATCTTCACCAAGCGCAAGCTCGATCAGGCGACGCTCGAGGAGCTCGAGGATGCGCTGATCCAGGCCGATCTCGGTGTCGAGACGACCGGTCGCATCATCCAGGCGGTCTCGGCCGGGCGCTACGACAAGGAGATCGAGCCTGAGGAAGTGAAGTCCATTCTTGCCGGCGAAGTGGCGAAAGTCCTGAAGCCGGTCGAGGTTCCGTTCAATTTCGGCACCCAGAAGCCTTTCGTCGTCCTCGTCGTCGGCGTCAACGGCGCCGGCAAGACGACGACCATCGGCAAGCTCGGCGCCATCGCGGCGCGCGAGGGTCATTCGGTCGTGCTGGCGGCCTGCGACACGTTCCGCGCCGCCGCCATCGAGCAGCTCACCGTCTGGGGCACGCGCATCGGCGCCAAGGTCATTTCCCGCCCGACCGGCGCCGACGCCGCCGGTCTCGCTTTTGATGCGATGAAAGAGGCCAAGGCCGACGGCGCCGACATTCTCTTCATCGACACCGCCGGACGTCTTCAGAACAAGGCCAATCTCATGGCCGAGCTCGACAAGGTGGTGCGCGTCATCAAGAAACAGGACGAGACGGCACCACATGCTGTGTTGCTGGTGCTCGACGCCACTACTGGTCAGAATGCGATCTCGCAGGCCGATGTTTTCACCAAGGTCGCGGGCGTCACCGGCCTCATCATGACCAAGCTCGACGGCACCGCGCGCGGCGGCATCCTGGTCGCCATCGCCGAGCGCTTCAAGCTTCCCATCCATGCCGTCGGCGTCGGTGAGCAGATCGAGGATCTGCAGCCTTTCGACGCCGAGGCGTTCTCCCGCGCGATAGCAGGTCTTGCCGAATGAACCCTCTGGTCAAAATCATCATCGAAGCCGGCCCACTGGTCGCCTTCTTCCTGTCCAACTGGCTCGCCGGCATCTTCTGGGCCACCGGCATCTTCATGGCGGCGACGGTGGTCGCTTTGCTTCTTTCGTGGATCCTCACCCGCAAGCTCGCGGTCATGCCGCTGATCAGCGCCGGTTTCGTCGCTGTTTTCGGCGTGCTCACTCTGTGGCTGCATGACGAAACTTTCATCAAGGTGAAAGTCACTTTGATCAATGCCCTGTTCGGGGTGCTGCTCCTCGGCGGTTTGCTCTTTGGACAGACATTCCTCAAATATGTCATGGGTGAAGCCATCAAGATGACCGAAGCCGGCTGGCGTGCGCTCACCATACGCTGGGGAATTTTCTTCATCATCGTCGCCATCGTCAATGAAGTGGTGTGGCGCATGGTCACGACCGACACATGGGTGAACTTCAAGGTGGCCCTTCTGCCGGTCACGCTGGTCTTCGCCCTGTCCCAGGCGCCAATGATGACCAAACACATGATTCAGGACGACCCCAAGTCGCCTCAGTAACTAGCCTTGTCACAAATTGGAGCAATGGACCGAAATTTTTCGGGCAATCCGATGCGTAAAACAAAGAGATAGAGCGCCGGACGATTCTATGAGAACGTCCTATACTCCGGAGACCGTTCCGTATGCTGACGATGCGGCCATCCGACCATCACAAAAATGTTTCTCGCAATTGCACAAGAGCGCTTTGCTTTATCCTCTTGCCGTCGCCGTTGCGAGGCGCTAGGACAAATGGCTTCGGGTGACGGCAACGATAAGCTCTCGCATTTTTCGGGGCGAGGAAGCGGAGCAACACCATCCGGAGTGAGGCATCAAAGTTAGACGCGTGGCGGGGCTGGCGGCTCGCGGCGTGGCAGGAGTAGGGGTCGATGACAGGCAACAAAGACGTGAAGCAGCTTTCACGCTCGCCATATCATCTTTTGAAGAGAGCGGCTCAGTATGCCGCCTATGTCTATCAAGGTGAGGTCGGCAAGGCCGGACTCACACAGCGCCAATTTACCGTTCTCATCGCCGTCGATCAGAATGAAGGCGTCAGCCAGACGGCTCTGGTGAAGATGACCGGTATCGATCGTTCGACGCTGGCCGATCTCGTCGCGCGTCTCCTGGCGCAAGGCTATCTGCAGCGTCGCCGTACCAAGGATGACGGCCGCACCAATTCGGTGCGCATCACCTCCTCCGGCAAGCGCATGCTGAAGCTGGCGCAGCCCGGCGCCGATGAAGTGGACAAGCAGGTGCTGGCCGCGGTGCCGGTGAGCCACCGCAAGTCCTTCACCGAGGCCTTGGCTCTGCTCGCCGCCGAGATGGACCGCGTCGAGGAAGAGAGCGACGCGAAGCCCGCCCTCAAGATCAAGAACCGCCGCCGCGCCTGATCTCTTCGATCTTCGGAATGATTTGTTTTGTCAGGGCTTCTCGGGTGAGAGGCCCGATCCATTTCATGCGGATGGTGCCCGTGCCGTCGACGAGAAAGCTCTCCGGCACGCCATAGACACCCCAGTCGACCGCCGCCCGGCCATTGGGATCGGCGCCGACGGCGGTGAAGGGAATGCCGAGCGTCACCAGGAAGCGGCGGGCATTCTCCGGATCGTCCTTGTAATTGATGCCGACGACACGCAGATCGCCGCGGCTCGCCAGTTCCATGAGCAGCGGATGCTCCTCGCGGCACGGCACGCACCAGGATGCCCAGACATTGACGAGCGTGACCTCGCCCTTTTTGAGGTCGCCATCGGCAAGCCCCGGCAGATCCAGCCCGGCGATGGGGGACAGGGTGAAGGACGGCACCGGCTTGTTGATGAGCACCGACGGCACGTCGGCCGGATTGCCCGACAGCCCGCGATAGAAGAGGACCGCCAAGAGGGCGAAGACGGCGACCGGCAGAAGCGTGAGCCAGGCGCGCGTCTTGCGCGGCGGAGCCGGGTCAGCCATCCCTGCGGTCCCTTTCGCGATCGAGGGTGGCGATCTGGCGCTTCAATTTCCGGTCGCGCAGCAGGATGAAGACCATCAGGAAAGCGAGTCCGGCAAAGCTCACCGCATAGGCGGCGATGACGAAATCGATATGGGCGGCGTTCCAGTCCATCAACGCCCCTCGATGCCGGCGAGCCGCAGCTGGCGCAATTTGCGCTGGGCGATCTCGCTGCGCATGGCGACGAGGAGCAGCCCGACGAATAGCAGCGTGTAAGCGAGCGCCATGATGAGCAGCGGCCACAGCATCCGCGCATCGATGGTGGGTCCGCCCATGCGGAAGACGGAGGCGCCCTGATGCAACGAATTCCACCAGTCGACCGAGAATTTCACGATCGGCACATTGATGAAGCCGGCAATGGCGACGATGCGGGCGATGAGTGCGGCGCGATGCGGATCCTCGATCGCCTGCCACACCGCCATATAGCCCAGATATAGAAGCAGCAGGACGAACACCGAGGTGAGGCGCGCGTCCCACACCCACCAGGCGCCCCACATCGGCTTGCCCCAGAGCGAGCCCGTTATGAGAGCCAGAAGACAGAACATGGCGCCGATCGGCGCTGCCGCCTTGGCCGCCATGTCGGCGAGCGGATGCCGGAAAATCGCCGCCATGATGCTCGCCGCCGCCATCGACGTATAGACCATCAGCGCCATCCAGGCGGCCGGCACATGCACGAACATGATCCGCACCGTCTCGCCCTGCTGATAGTCGGGCGGCGCGGTGACGAGCGACATGTAAAGCCCGGCGGCGAAAGCGAGGATCGTTACCCCCCAGATGGGAGGTAGCAGCGTCTCGGCGAGCTTGAGGAACCGGGCCGGATTGGCGAATTTCTGCATGGCTCTATTTTAGGGACCCCGCTTCATTTCAGATAGGCGCGCAACGCCGCAGCGGCGGCGACCGGCACCAGCACGAAACTGGCAAGCACCAGCGCCGTCAGGATCAGAAGCGACGGCTGGACGAGCTCGGACGCCCGGCTGGCCGCCACTCCGAAGATCAGGCAAGGCACGTAGAAGGGCAGGATCAGCAGCGACACCAGCAACCCACCGCGCCTCAGCGCCACGGTGATCGCCGCCCCCAGCGCCGCGAGCAGCGACAGGAAGATCGAGCCCAGCATCATCGCCAGCCAGAGCGGCAGAATGTCCTGGGGATCGAGATTGATCAGGAAACCGAACAAGGGGGCAACGACGGCAAGCGGCAGCGAGGTGGTGAGCCAATGCGCCATCGCCTTGGCCAGCACCACGAGCTCGAGCGGCACGACGCCCAGGGCCATCGCATCGAGCGAGCCGTCTTCGTAATCGGCCTGGAAGATCCGTTCCGCCGAGAGCAGCACCGACAGAAGGAGCGCGATCCACAGGGCGCCGGGCGCGATGCGCTGCAGCAACGCCTGGTCAGGCCCGAGCCCCAAGGGCAAGAGCACGATCACCGTGACGAAGAAGCCGATCGCCGTACCGGCGCCGCCGCCCTGCCGCGTAGCCAGCGTGAGATCGCGGCGGATCAGCGCCCAGATGAGCTTCATCGGGCGGTCCCCAGGACAAGCGTCGCGTCTGCGGTGAGGTCGAGCGGCGCATGCGTCGCCACCACCGCGAGCCCGCCACCGCTCAGATGCCCGCGCAGCAGCCTGGTCAGCCGGTCGAGCGAATTGGCATCGAGGCCGACCGTCGGCTCATCGAGAAGCCAGAGGAGACGCGGCACCAGAGCGAGCCGCGCCAGCGACAGGCGCCGCTTCTGCCCGGCCGAAAGAAGAGCGGCCGGATAATCGGCAAGTGCACCGAGGTCGAAGGCGGCAAGCGCCGCCGCCATATCCCCGCCGCCCAGGAAGTCGCCCCAGAATTTCAGGTTTTCAGCCACCGTCAGCGGCGCTTTGATTGCCTCCTGATGGGCGGCGTAATGCGCCTGCTGGCCGATCGAGAGATCGCCGTTGCCGCCCGCGAGGGTGATCTGGCCGGAAATGGCCTCGCCCAGCCCGGCGATCAGCCGCAGGAGCGAGGACTTGCCCGCCCCATTGGGACCTCTGAGCTCCAGGAGCTGGCCGGAGGACAGGGTGAAATTCACATCGGTGAACACCGTCCGGCCGCCGCGCTGGCAGGCAAGCGAGTCTGCGTGGAGTTGGACCATCGGCCCCCGCTTAACCCATCGGGAGGCGTGAGGCAAAGCGATACCCTCGCCTCGCCCCGCACTCGCCAGCATTCCCCCTCTCCCGTTGCGCAGCAATGGGAGAGGGTGCCCGAAGGGCGGGTGAGGGCTCTTGGGCTTCCAAGTTTTACTAAGGAGCCCTCATCCGGCCTGTCGGCCACCTTCTCCCACGCTGCGCGCGGGAGAAGGGAAAAATGGGAGGGATTCCCTCCAATCCCCCACCCCGCTTGTGTGACATGCAGCCTTGGCATTGTCATGGAAATGGACCTATATGCTCGACAAATCCCGCCTGGACCAATTTGCACCAAGGATCAGCCATGACCGCGATGTCCCTCGACTCCTTCAAAAGCCGGAAGACTTTGAAGGTAGGCGCCAAGACCTATGTCTATTTCAGCCTCAAGGCGGCCGAGAAGAACGGCCTCAAGGGCATTTCCTCCCTGCCCTATTCGCTGAAGGTCCTGGTCGAGAATCTCCTGCGTCATGAGGACGGCCGGTCGGTCACCAAGGAGAGCATCGTCAATTTCGCCAAGTGGCTCAAGAATCGCGGCAAGGCCGAGAACGAGATCGCCTATCGCCCGGCGCGCGTGCTGATGCAGGACTTCACCGGCGTGCCGGCGGTGGTCGACTTGGCCGCCATGCGCGATGCGATGAAGGCGCTCGGCGGCAACCCCGAGAAGATCAACCCACTGGCTCCGGTCGACCTCGTCATCGACCACTCCGTCATGGTCGACTTCTTCGCCAACTCCAAGGCCTTCAAGCAGAATGTCGCGCTCGAATATGACCGCAATGGCGAGCGCTACACTTTCCTCAAATGGGGCCAGGGCGCTTTCGACAATTTCCGCGTCGTGCCGCCCGGCACCGGCATCTGTCACCAGGTCAATCTCGAATATCTCGCCCGCACCGTGTGGACCAAGAAGGTCAAGGAGAAGGGCAAGACGGTCGAATATGCCTTCCCCGACACGCTCGTCGGCACCGACAGCCACACCACCATGGTCAACGGCCTGGCCGTCCTCGGCTGGGGCGTGGGCGGCATCGAGGCGGAAGCCGCCATGCTCGGCCAGCCGACCTCCATGCTCATTCCGGAAGTCATCGGCTTCAAGCTCGACGGCAGGCTGCCGGAAGGCACCACCGCCACCGACCTCGTGCTCACCGTCACGCAGATGCTGCGCAAGAAGGGCGTCGTCGGCAAATTCGTCGAATTCTACGGCCCCGGCCTCGCCAATCTGACCCTCGAGGACATGGCGACCATCGCCAATATGGCGCCCGAATATGGCGCGACCTGCGGCTTCTTCCCGGTCTCCACCGAAACGCTCGATTATCTGAAGGGAACCGCGCGGCCCTCAGCCCAGATCGCGCTGGTCGAGAAATACGCCAAGGCGCAGGGCATGTTCTGGACGCCGAAGTCGGAAGATCCGGTCTTCACTGACACGCTCGCGCTTGACCTCTCGACCGTCGAGTCCTCGATGGCCGGTCCCAAGCGCCCGCAGGATCGTGTCACCCTCAGGAACGCCGCCCCCGACTTCGCCAATGTCATGGCCAATGAGTTCAAGAAGGCCGAGCAGTTGCATACGCGCTTCAAGGTCGACGGCGCCAATTTCGATCTGGGCCACGGCGATGTGGTGATCGCCGCGATCACCTCCTGCACCAACACCTCCAACCCCTCGGTGATGATCGGCGCCGGCCTTCTCGCCCGCAATGCGGTGAAGAAGGGACTCACCGTGAAGCCCTGGGTCAAGACCTCGCTCGCCCCCGGCAGCCAGGTGGTGACCGAATATCTGAAATCCTCCGGCCTGCAGAAGGATCTCGACAAGCTCGGCTTCGACCTCGTCGGTTATGGCTGCACCACCTGCATCGGCAATTCGGGTCCGCTGCCCGAGGCGATCTCGGAATCGATCAAGAAGAACGATGTCGTCGCTGCCGCGGTCTTGTCCGGCAACCGCAACTTCGAAGGCCGCGTCAATCCGGATGTGCGCGCCAACTATCTTGCCTCGCCGCCGCTCGTCGTCGCTTATGCGCTGGCGGGCTCGCTCAATGTCGATCTGAGCAAGGACCCGCTGGGCACCGGCAAGGACGGCAAGCCCGTATTTCTCAAGGACATCTGGCCGGGCACCAAGGAGATCGCCGCCGCGGTGCGCAAGAACGTGACGCGCAAGGCCTTCGCCACCAAATACAAGGACGTGTTCAAGGGCGACGCCGAATGGCGCAAGATCAAGGTCGAGGGCGGCCTCACCTTCAAATGGAGCATGTCCTCCACCTACGTGCAGAACCCGCCTTATTTCGAGGGCATGAAGATGACGCCGGATCCGGTGACCGACGTCGTCAATGCCCGCATCCTGGGTCTCTTCCTCGACTCGATCACCACCGACCACATCTCGCCTGCGGGCAACATCAAGGTGACGAGCCCGGCCGGCACCTATCTCACCGAGCATCAGGTGCGCCCGGTCGACTTCAACTCCTATGGCGCGCGCCGCGGCAATCACGAGGTGATGATGCGCGGCACCTTCGCCAATATCCGCATCAAGAACCAGATGGTGCCGGGCGTCGAAGGCGGCGTGACCAAGCATTACCCGTCCGGCGAGCAGATGCCGATCTATGACGCGGCCATGCGCTACGCGCGCGAGAACGTGCCGCTCGTCATCTTCGCCGGCAAGGAATATGGCACCGGCTCATCGCGCGACTGGGCGGCCAAGGGCACCAAGCTCCTGGGCGTGCGCGCCGTCGTGGCGCAGAGCTTCGAGCGCATCCACCGCTCCAACCTCGTCGGCATGGGTGTGGTGCCCTTGCAGTTCAAGGACGGTGAATCCTGGCAGACCCTCGGCCTCAAGGGTGACGAAATAGTAACCATTCATGGGTTAGCTGAAGGGCTGAAACCGCGGGCCATGCTGCAGCTGATGATCACGGCGCCGGATGGAGCTGGCCGCGTCATCGACGTGCAGTGCCGGATCGATACGCTCGACGAGCTGGACTACTACAAGAACGGCGGGATCATGCCCTATGTTCTGCGGAGTCTCGCCAAGGCGGCGTGAGATATGATCATGTGCCAAGTCCAGGAATGGCCCCTCACTCCCTCGTGAGCGGGCTCACCTGAACGTGACTCGAAGGGGTGTCATGTTTACGTCATATAGGCCGCATGCAGAACGCGATTGAACTGACCCGCCGACAGGTGCTGGGGCTGGCCGCGGGTGCGGTCGCGACCGGTGCCGTGGGCCGGGTCGTGAAGGCCGACACGGTACGGCCGACGATCGTCGAGCTCTTTACCAGCCAGGGCTGCTCTTCCTGCCCGCCCGCCGATGCTTATATGGCGGAAGTACGCGCCATGAAGGATGTCGTGGCGCTCACCTACAATGTCGACTACTGGGACTATCGCGGCTGGCGCGACACGCTGGCCTCGCCTGAGAATTCCAAGCGCCAGTACAAATATGCCAAGGCGCGCGGCGACATGGATGTCTATACGCCGCAGATGATCATCGACGGCGCCACCCATGTGGTCGGCAGCCAGAAGAGCGCCGTCGTCTCGGCGATCAAGCATTCGCTCGCCAATCCGCCGCCGATGTGGGTTCCGGTCTCGATCCTCGCCAATGACACGGAATTCCAGATCACCGTGGATCAGGCGCCGCTCGACACGCCGGCGCCCACCGCGAGCCTGTGGTTCGTGTCGGTCGCGCCGCAAGTGCCGGTCGAGATCGAAAAGGGCGAGAATGCCGGCCAGCACATCATCTATCTCAATGTCGTGCGCAAGCTTGTGCCGGTCGGCATGTGGCATGGCGAGCGGACAACCTTGGCTTTGCCCAAAGACAGCGTGATGACCGAGGACAGCACCAGCTGCGTCGCTTTGCTGCAGATGAAGCCTTTGGGCCGCATATTGGGCTGCGCCATCTGGGGCCGCCTGAATTCATAGCCGTTCCGGTATCTTGGGCGCTTTGTGCCGCCTGACCGAAGCCGGCGCCCGCATTTACTAACCCTGCGCCAGGGCTCGCAATTCCTATCTCAATGATTATATATTGGGGACGCCGTTATCGCGCCTGACGCGATGGCCGCATGGATCGTGCCCAACACGGAGAATGATGATGTCTTACAAGACCGTTCTCGTCGCCCTCAATGAAATCAACCGACTCGATGCCCTGAACGAAGCCGCCGTCAAGATCGCCAAGCTCGGGGGCGCTTTCGTGCGCGGCCTCTATACGATCCCGGCCGCGCAGATTTATCCCTCGACCGGCTTCGAGGCCGTGCCGCAGATGTTCGAAGGCCATCAGACCTTTTTCAAGAACAATCTCGCCAAGGTGAAAAGCGCTTTCGAAGCGTCTTTGCAGAAGGCCGGTCTGCAGGGCGAGTTTATCGCCATTGAAGGCCACTCGCCTTTGATCTCGGATGAGATCATCAGCCACGGCAAATCCGCCGATCTCATTATCGCCAGCGCCACCGACCCGGCCGAGGTTTCGGGCGTCGAGCTCGATTGTATCGAGCGTGTGCTCATCGGCGCCGGCCGTCCGCTGCTTGTCCTGCCACGGCGCAACGACCATGTGCTCGATCTGTCGCGCGTCGTCGTCGGCTGGAACGGCGGGCGCGAGGCCGCCCGTTCGGTCTTCGACGCCATACCGCTGCTCAAGGACGCGCAAGCCGTCGATATCGTCTGTGTCGACCCCAAGAACGAGGAACGGGTCACACCGGAAGAACCGGGGCGCCGCATCGTGGCGACCTTGCAGCGCCATGGCGTGAAGGCCGAGGCGCGCACCATGGAAGGTGGCGGCGAAAGCGCCGGCAAGGCGCTTCTCAAGCGTGCCCAGGAGATCAATGCCGGCCTTCTGGTGATGGGCGCCTATGGCCACAGCCGCCTGCGCGAATTCGTCTTCGGCGGCGCCACCCGTCATGTGCTCGACGACATGACTCGGCCCGTCCTCATGTCGCATTAGCGCGGGATGCGAAAAAATGGATACCGGTTTTTCGCGAGAATCCCGCGCCAATGATCTAAAAGCATCGGCCCGAAAAGTTGCAGACCTTTCGGATAAGCCGATGCGTACTTGCTGAAGGAAGCCATGCCCGTAGCGAAACCCGCCTTCCTGTTTGATCTCGACGGCACCCTCGTCGACAGCGTCTATGATCACGTGCTCGCCTGGCACGACGCCTTGCTTTCCGAGAATATCGAGCTGCCGGTCTGGCGCATCCACCGCCGCATCGGCATGTCGGGCGGGCTTTTCGCCAATATGCTGCTTCGGGAAGTCGGCCAGGAGATCAGCAAGGAACGCATCGACCATCTGCGCCGCGTCCATGCCGAATCCTACGCGAAACGCTCGGCCAAGGTCAGGCCGTTGCCGGGCGCCAAGGAGCTGCTGGCCTATCTGACCAAGAACAAGATTCCATGGGCCATCGCCACCAGTGGCCGGATGGAGACCGCCGGGCCGGTGCTCAAGACCTTGGGCGTCGATCTCAAGAAGATCCCGGTGGTGACCCGCGACCAGGTGCGTTTCGCCAAGCCCGATCCCGATCTTTTCATTGAAGCGGCCGATCGTCTCGGCATCGACATCACCGCTGCTTCGGTGGTGGGCGACGCCATCTGGGACATGCTGGCGGCGCGGCGTGCCCGGGCCCTGGGCATAGGCCTTCTTTCCGGCGGTTATGGCGAGGAGGAGCTGGTGCGCTCCGGCGCCTATCGCGTCTTCGCTGAGCCCGCCGACATGCTGCGCCATATCGATGAGATCGGCGGCCGCCAGGTTTGAGGCCGGCGCCTTGATGGTCGTTCGGACTATTGCGGCGCAGCAAAACAGATCACGATCAATTCAGATCGGTTCGACCTGAACTGATAAACGTGATCGGAATCTCAAGCTGAGCCGCCGCTCTTGCCGGTCAGGCGCTGGACCTGCCGCGCCCGGTGCGGCTGGACGTCGCTTTGTCCAGCGCGATCGACAGGCGCAAGCCGAGCGCTTTCATGACCTTCATGACCGTCGCGAATTCCGGATTGCCGCCACTCCCGAGAGACCGGTAGAGGCTCTCACGGTTCAGGTTCGTGGCGGTGGCGATATCGGTCATCCCGCGTTTGCGCGCGACCAATCCCAGCGCGTCACGGATGGCATCTGCGTCACCCGACGCAATCGCCTTCCCGATAAAGTCTTTCTGCCGCTCAGGAGTGTCCAGATTTTTAGACACATCCACTTTCCTCTTTTTCATTGCAATGATTCTCCCCGGATCCGGGGCGATCTCCCTGTCGCCGTTATCCAACAGAGCACAATTGCAACAATTTTAGCAAGCACAAAATTGCAGGTAGCGCCATCACATCATTGGGAAAAGCGGCTTGCGGTCAAATAGAGGCATACCCGGTTACCAAGGGTGGAATAAATCCTTTCAACTTTGGCGGGATTTGCCCGGCAATAAGGTGACCGGATTCTTACATTGACGCATAAGGCAAGTTACGCGTCTGGAGCGTTCCTCTGGCGCAGGCTCGATCGCATGGCCAGGCCCGCCGCGAAGAGAATCGCGGCAAAACCCGCAATATCCGCAAGGCTCGGCCGGTCGCCGACCAGCAGCATGGCGGAAAGGACTCCCACCACCGGAACGGCAAAGCTGAGCAATGCCGAGGTCGAGGCCGAGTTGCGGTCGAGAATGGTGAACCACAGGAGATAGGCCGTCGACGTGGCGCCGATGATATGAAACGCAAAGGCGCCCAGAACGGGGGCTGAGAGCGTGCCCGGCAGCGATTGGCCGGTGGCGAAAAGACAAAGGATGGCGATCACCGCACCGATCAGAAGCTGATAGGCGGTGGTGGCGAGAGGATCGCCCTCGATCGGCCATTTCTTTTGCACGACGATGCCGAGCGCCCAGGCAAAAGCGGAGAGCAGCGGCATAATTACCCCGAGGAATCGGCCCGATTCGAGCACCGGCAAAGCGAGCAGCACCACGCCGGCGGCGCCGGCGGCAAGCGCCACGAGCTTGTCGCGACCGACCGGTTCGCGCAGGACCATGACGGCCAGCAAGGTCGACCAGATCGGCATCGTGTAGGTCAGGATGGCGGCGCGCGAGGTCGTGGTGTTGAGCTGCGCGAAGGCGCTCAATATGTTGAACGCGGCGATATTCAGACAGCCGGCCAAAGCAAGCGCGGGCCAGGAGGCGGAGGGCACGAGAAGCCGCCGGCCCATGAGCAGCGCCACGCCGAGGAGCAGGAGGCCGGCGCTGGTCAGGCCGATGCTGCGCAGGACGAAAACGGGGACTTCGCCCAGCACGATCTTCACCGCCGGCCAGTTGAAGCCCCAGAGCAGCGCCAGCAAAACGGGATAGAAGGCCTCGCGCTTACTCATATGTCAGTAGCGTCCGGGCTACAGGCTCTTGCGATAGACGATGAAGGACGAGCGCGGCACGATCGTATCGTAGAGCGAGCGCGCCGCTCCGTTATATTCCTGGGTCTGCCAATAGAGTCGGAAAGCGCCTTTCGCCTTGGCCTTCTCCTCGCAGGCGAGGATGAGTTTCTTGGCCGCGCCGCCGCCGCGCGCTTGCGGGTCGACGAACAGATCCTGCAGGTAGCAGATCGGCTGGGTGCTCCAGGTGCTGTCATGGAAGAGATAGTTGCAGATGCCGATCACCCGGCCGTCGCTTTCGGCCACCAGGGCTTCGATATTGCTGGCCGGATCGAGGATGAGCCGCCAGGTATTGGCGGTCGCCTCTTCCGGCACCGCGCCGCGATAGAATTTGACATAGCCGGCCCACAGCTCGCGCCAACGGGCTTCGTCCTTGGGCGCGGCGGGGCGAATGACGACGTCGGGCATGGCAATCCTCTCAAAGCGGTGGCGGTCCGGGAGGCGCGACCATCGCCGGTTCACCTTGCTCCAGACAGAGCCACTTTCGCAAAAGGAATTCAGTCCACCGAGAGCATGATCCGGAAAAGTGCGAAACGGTTTTCCGGAAAGATCATGCGCAAACAGGAAAATAGAGCGAGATGGCTCCTTCCTAGAGTGCTTCCCGCCAAAGTTGCTCGACTTTGGCGATAAGGAAGCGCTCCAGATTTATATGCTTTCGAGCCCTTTTACCCATTTTGATCGAAGCGGAACGATTCGATCAAAACGGGCAGGGCTCTAAGGCGATCACGCTTCAGGCCGCCGGCAGCGACTGCCGGTATTTTTCCGCATCCCAGTTGACCAGAGCGAGCTCGTCTTCGAGCGACAGGGCGCGGACCGGGTCCTGGGCGCCGAGCCTTAGACCGACATCGGCGAGGCAGCGCGCCATGGCGAGCACCGAAGGCGTCGCATCGCGGGGGAGGACCACGCCTTTACCCGGCAGGACGACGAGCTTGGGCTCGGGCCGGCCGGAAAGACCGACGCGCTCCGCCGCCGCCCGCGGGCTTTCGCCGGGTTGCACGACCGCGATGCCGGCCCCCAGAAAGACGATATGATCGGGATAGAGCGTACCCTTGCCGGCCTGAGCAAGGCTCACCTCATCCAGCGCCAGGGCATGAATGGCAGGGTCGCGCGCCGGCTCATACGGCCTCCCTGCGGTAAGTTTATCCAGGGCCGCCACATCGGCCGGCGCCGCCGCGCGGGCTGGCCGGACGAGCGCTTTCACGACCTCGCGCAGCAGCTTCTCCGCCTCGCTGACGCTGTCACCCGCCACCACGAGACCATGATTGCCGAGAACCAGCACATCCGTGTCGGGCTTGAGCCTGAGGCGGATTTCCTTGGCGAGCGGAAGACCCGGACGGCGATAGGGAATGAAGGCCCAGCTGAAGCGGGCGAGACGCGGGGCGAGCATGGCCTCGGCGTCGGCACGCACCGCCCAGGAGATCGTCTCGACGCAATGGACATGGACGACGACCCGATGCGCCAGGCTTGCATGCACGGTCGTCTCGATCGAGGGGCGCAAGCCCAAGGCGTTGAGATCGGTTCGCACGAAATCAGTGCAGCTCTCGCAGGCCGGATCGTCCCGTTCGAGACCTGCGAGCAGCGGCGCCATCGCCACCGGCACGAAGATGTCGCGCTCCTGCGCATGCTGGAGCCAGGTGCCGGAGGCCTTGATCCACATCACGCCGGCCTGCTTCAGCGAGGTGTTACCGCCCGCCGCCTGCACCAGGAGCGGATTGGCGCCGACCTTGGCGGAGAGCGCCTTGAGCCTCGTCATCTCATCCATTCGTCCAGCCCTTCAGATAGGTCCTGACCGCCTCGGTCTCCCCGGGACTGAGATGCAGGCCATGCTTGGTGCGCCGCTCCAATATGTCCTCGGCCGTCTGCGCCCATTCCGCCTCGCGCAGATAGGCGATTTCCCGCTCATAGAGAAGCGCGCCGAAATGCCGGCCGAGATCACCCACCGAATGGGCACCCGCCAGCAGGCCATGCGCCATGCTGCCATAGAGCCGTGCATAATGCTGCGCCAGTGGCGCCGGAAGCCACGGATAGCGCCTGGCCAGATCGCCGAGAAACGCCTCGAAGCTTGGCACCCCCAGATCACCGCCCGGCAGATGCGCCGTCGCGGTCCAGGCGCCGCCCATCGCCGGAAAATAAGGCTTGAGCTTCTCGAGCGCATGTTCGGCGAGCTTGCGATAGGTGGTGATCTTGCCGCCGAAGATCGACAGCAGAGGCGGCATGCCTTCGCCGCCATCGATATCGAAGACATAGTCGCGCGTCACGGCGGAAGGGTTGGCGGCATTGTCGTCATAAAGCGGTCTCACGCCCGAAAAAGCCTGGACGATGTCGGCTCGTTTCAGCTCGCGCCTGCTGTAACGGTTGACCACCGCCAGCAGATAATCGATCTCACGGTCGTCGATCGCGACATCTTCTGCGCGACCTTCATAGGGAATGTCGGTGGTGCCGATGAGACAGAGATTGTCCTGATAGGGATTGACGAAAATCACCCGCTTGTCGTCGTTCTGGAAGAGATAGGCCTGCGGCCCGTCCCAGAATTTCGGCACCACGATATGGCTGCCTTTGACAAGGCGGACGCGCCGGTTGGAATTGACGCCGCTCACCTGACCCAGCACATCCTGCACCCAGGGCCCTGCCGCATTGACAAGCGCCCGCGCCGTCACCCGCCGCCCACCTTCCGAGCCTTTGAGATCGACCTGCCACAGGCCCTCATCCCGGCGCGCCGACATGGCTTCCATGCGGGTGAGGATCGTGGCGCCCCGGTCACGGGCGTCGATGGCATTGAGGACGACGAGGCGCGCATCATCGACCCAGCAATCGGAATATTCGAAGCCGGTCTTGAACTGATCGCGGATGATGGCGCCTTCCGGATCGCGGCGCAGATCGATGCGCCGGCAGCCGGGCAAGGTCTCGCGTTTGCCGAGGTGATCGTAAAGAAAGAGGCCGAGCCGGATCAGCCAGGCCGGCCGCTGCTCGGGCGAATGCGGCAGCACCAGGCGCATCGGCCAGATGATATGCGGTGCCGCCTTGAGCAGCACCTCGCGCTCGGTGAGCGCTTCGCGCACCAGCCGGAATTCGTAATATTCGAGATACCGCAGGCCGCCATGAATGTATTTGCCCGAGCGCGAGCTGGTGCCCTGCGCCAGATCGCCCTTCTCGCAGAGCAGCACCTTGAGGCCGCGCCCCGCCGCGTCACGCGCGATCCCGGCCCCGTTGATGCCGCCGCCGATGACCACGAGATCATAAGGATCGCGCTTCGCCATCACGCGAGCCTCAGCACCGGTTGACCGGCGGTTCGCCCGCCAGATAACGACGCACCTCTTCCGCGGCGAGACCCGCGGCATAGGTGACGGTCTTGACCGAGGCGCCGGCGATATGGGGCGTCAGCGTCACATTTTCGAGCTTGAGCAGCGGCCAGTCCGCAGGCACCGGCTCGATGGCGAAGGTTTCGAGCATCGCGCCGCGCAGTTTTCCATTGGCCAGCGCCTGATAGAGCGCATCATAATCGACGAGCGGCCCGCGCGCCGTGTTGATCAGGATCGCCGTCTGCTTCATCTGCGCCAGCGTCTCGGCATTGATGAGCTTCTCCGTCTCCTGGGTCACGCGCGGATGCAAGGTCACCACATCGGATTGCGCCAGCAGCGTCTCGAGCGAGACCTGCTCGATACCGTCAGCCAGGTCGCCCGCCGACAATTGCACATAAGGGTCGGCGACCAGGATGCGACAGCCGAAAACTTTCAGCAGCCGCACCACGCGCATGCCGATCTCGCCATAACCGATGACGCCAACCGTCATCTCCGAGAGCTCCTCGCCGGTCCGGTCGGCACGATAGAGATCGCCCCGCCATAGGCCCTGGCGCAGAGCGTCGTGCCCCCTGGTAATGAGGCGCGTCTCGGCGAGAATGGCGCCGATGGTGAATTCGGCGACGGCGGACGCATTGCGGCCCGGCGTGTTGACGACGGTGATGCCGCGCTCACGCGCCGCCTTCATGTCGATATTGACGGGCCCGCCGCGCGACACCGCGACGAATTTGAGCGATGGACAGCGGTCCATGATGCCGGCCGACAGGGGAGCCAGATGGGTGACCAGGATCTCGGCGCCGTCGATCAGCGCGACCGTGTCGTCGGCACCGCCCATATATTCCTTGAGACCGTCCATGCCGGCATGCGCATAGCCATGCTCCATCGGCTTGTCCGGCCAGTCGAGATCATGGCGCACGATGTCGAGCGGGGCTTGCGGGCATTTCTGCCGCAACGCCGTCTCGAACATGTCGGACCGCATGAAATGATCGCCGATGATGACAAGCTTACGTTTCACTTATTTGCCTCGCACTCTGCAACCCGCGCCAGATGGGCCGCATCCGGTCGCGGGTTTCCTTGTAGATCGGGAACATCGTATCGAACATCTTCACCAGTGCCGCATCGGGTTGCGTCTCAGGTCCGAGCGCCGGATCGACCCATTGCGCGGCACATGCCGCCATGTCGGGATAGATCTTCTGCTGCACGGCGGCGATCATCGCCGCGCCGGCGGCCCCGGCTTCCTCGCGCAGCACGCTGCTGACCGGCGCATTGAGCGCGCTGGCGAAAAGCAGTCTCAGCGCTTTGGAGCGGGCGCCGCCCCCGGTGAGACGGATATCCTTGGGCAAAGGCCCCATCGCGGCATAACAATCGCGCGCGGCGAAGCTCAGGCCCTCGAACACCGCGCGCATCAGATCCGCATAGCCCATGCCGGCTTCGAGCCCGGTAAACTGAGCCCGCGCGCCCGCATCGAGAAACGGTCCCCGTTCGCCCGCTTGCGAAATATAGGGATGATAGAGAAGCCGGCCACCCGGCCGCTCCAATATGCGGTCATCGAGCCCTTCGATGAGGTCGCGGCGGCTGCGCTCGACACCCTGGCTCGCCAGAATTTCGCGGCCCATATCGAGCAGCCAGTCGATATTGAGGGTGGAGGCCATGTTGGACTGCATCTGCGCCAGCATGCCGGGCACCGGAAAAGCCATCGTATAGCCGGTGCGCTCGTCATTGAGGCGCACACTGTCGACCGAAGGTGCGAGCCGCATATGCATGCCGGTCGAGCCCGCGATCGAGCAGCCGACCCGGCCTTCGCGGTCGAACAATCCGCCGCCCAACGCCGTGCAGGCGACATCGACATAACCGAGCACGACGGGCGTGCCGACGGCGAGGCCGGTGGCCGAAGCCGCTTCGAGGCTCAAGCCATGCGCCACCTCCGTTCCCTCGATGATCGGCGGCAGCAGCCTTTTGGCATCGGCGACATCGAGCGCATCCAATATGTCGGGTGCATATTGGCGGGTGCGGTAATTGCCGAAGGTGAAATTGGCTTCGGAAGGGTCGCATACCCGTTCGCCCGTCAGCTTGAAATAAAGCCAGTCCTTGCAGTGATGCGCCGACTGCGCCGATGCCAGAACCTCCGGCGCATGTCGCTTCAACCAGGCGAGCTGGACATTTTGCTGGCAGGCATTCACGCCGGTGCCGGTGCGTTCATAATGCGCCGGATAGGCGGCGGACCGGGTGAAGTCCTCGGCGATCGACGCGGCGCGTGAATCGAGCCACAGCCAGGCGGGGGCGGCCGGCTCACCGTCCTTGTCGATCAACCACATGCCGTCACCTTGTCCGGTGACCGCGATGGCGACGACACGGTTGTTGAGATTCTCGATCTTGTCGGCGAGGTCCCGCAAGGTCTGCGCCGCATCCTTCCAGGTGCGCGCCATGTCCTGCTCGACACCGCCGTTTTTCAGCGTCTTGTAGTGATTGGCGATGGCCGCGACGGCGAGCTGATCTCCGGCCGTCGAGAAGGCGACGGATTTGATCACCGACGTACCGGCATCGATACCGATGATGATGCCGTCGCTCATGCGAGCTCCGCCCCATGCGCGATGGCCGCACCACTGTCGGCGGCAAAGATGTGCAGGTCCTGCGGCGCGATGCGCAGAAAGAGGCTGCTGCCGGGCGCCGCCTTGATCTGTTCATGCGAGACCGAGACGACGGTGCGTCCGGCGATCTCGGCGGCGATATGGGTCTGATCGCCGAGCCATTGGCAGGTGACGACGCGCGCCATCAGTCCCTTCTTGCCGATATGCACCGCATGCGGCCGGACTCCCAGCACCAGCCCGTCGTCATTCTTCAGGCGCCGGCGCACGGCATCCGGAAAGTCCTGCGCCGCATAGGACAGCACCTGGCCGTCACTGCCCTCGAGCACGAAGTCGATCGTCTGGCCATTGTCCTTGACCCGGACGGGCAAGACATTCATCGGCGGCTCGCCGATGAAGGTGCCGACAAAAAGATTAGCGGGGCGCACTTTCAGCTCCGCCGGCGTCGCATATTGCTGCAGCACGCCACCCTCCATGACCGCGATCCGGTCGGCCAGAGCATTGGCCTCGGTCTGGTCGTGGGTGACGAGGATCGTCGTGCAGTGATGCTCGCGCAGATAATGCTTGATGCGGCCGCGCAAGACGGCGCGCAATTGCGGCTCGAGCTGGCCCATCGGCTCATCGAGCAGATAGAGGCCGGCCTTGCGCACCAGCGCGCGGCCAAGGCTGGCGCGCTGCTGCTGGCCGCCCGACACCGAGCTTGGATATTTATGAAGTACATCGCCGATTTCGAGCATCTCGGCCATCGCCTTGACCCGCTTGTCGACGTCGGCACTCGGAAGCTTCTGCGCCTTGAGCGCGAATGAGATATTCTCGGCAAGGGTGAGCGGCGGATAGAGCGAATAGGTTTCAAACGCCATGGCGACGCCGCGCTGCGCCGGCGCCAGCTCGTGGATGGCGCGACCGTCGAGCGCGATCGCGCCATTGGTCACCGTCTCGAAACCCGCGATCATGCGCAAGGTCGAGGTCTTGCCGCAGCCCGATGAGCCGAGCAGTGCCGTGATCTCACCCGGCTTCACCGTGAAGCTCAGATCCTTCACCGCATGCACGGTGCCCGCGCCATAGATCTTGTCGACATTCTGGAGGACGAGTTCGGACGACATCAGGCACGACCCTTGGCATGTGTGGCGCCTGTCTCGCGATCGAAGAGATGGCTGCCGATCGGATTGAAGCTGATGGTGACCTCGCTTTCCGCCTTGGGGATGGCGGGTGAGGACGAAGGCAGCGACGCCAGGAGTTCCGCCCCACCTTTGGTCTGGAGCAGCAGCACGGTGCGCTCATTGAGCGGTGTCACCGCCATGACCTGCGCCTTGAGGCCGGCGCCGTCGCCAAGCGCAACTGCTTCCGGCCGGACGCCGAAAGTGACGGACCTGCCTTTGAGCCCGGCATAGGCCTTGTCGATCTCCACTGTCTCGCCGGCCAGATCGATCGTCGCCCCCTCGCCCACCACGGTCTCGACGAGATTGATCGTCGGATCGCCGAACAGCCGCGCCACATTCACCGTCGCCGGATGACGATAGATTTCCTCAGGAGTTGCCACCTGGACGAATTTGCCATGGGCCAGGACGGCGATGCGATCGGCGAGCGCCATCGCTTCCTTGTAGTCCTGCGTCACGTAAAGCACGGTGGACTTCGCCTCGCGCAGAAGCCTGGGCAATTCGAGACGCATCTCGAAGCGCAATTTGGCATCGACATTGCGCAAGGGGTCATCGAGCAGCAGGAGCTTCGGCGATGAGGCGAGCGCGCGCGCCAAAGCGGTGCGCTGCTTCTGGCCGTTCGACAATTGCCGTGGCGCATGGCTCAACACATGGTCGATCTTGAGCAGTTTGGCGACCCGCGCCACGCCCTCCTTGATCTGCGCGGCGCTCTGGGCGCGCGCGCGCAAGGGAGTGGCGATATTCTCGAAAGCGTCGAAATGCGGGAACAGCGCGAAATTCTGGAAGGCCATGCCGACATCGCGATGTTCGGGCGCCACATCGGCCATGTCCTGATCGTCGATGCTGATCGTGCCTGCCGTCGGCTCCTCGACGCCGGCGATGAGGCGGAGCAGCACCGTCTTGCCGGTGCCGGACGGCCCGAAGATGACGACGATCTCGCCCGCATCCGCGGCGAGCGAGATGTCGTCCAGCACCTTGTTGGACTTGAAGGACTTGGAGATCGAGGCGAGTTCGAGATGCGGCATGATCAACCCTTCACCGCGCCGAGCGACAGGCCTTCGACCAGGTAGCGCTGCGCATAGAGGGCGAGCGCCAAGGTCGGCGCGATCGACAGCACGATGGCCGCCGCGATCTGCCCATATTGGATGCCGGACGCGGTCACGAAAGCGAGTGCGCCCACCGTCACCGGCTGCTTGTCGGCGGAAGCGAGGATGAGCGCGAAGACGAAATTGTTCCAGGCGAAGATGAAGGCGAGCAGCCCCGCCGCGGCGATGCCCGGCTTGGCGAGCGGCACGGCGATCTTCCAGAAGGTCTTGAGCCAGCTGTTGCCGGAGATCCGATAGGCGTGCTCGATGTCGGGGCTGATATCCTCGAAATAGCCGCGCACGATCCACAGAATGAGCGGCAGGCAGATCAGCTGATAGACCCAGATGAGGCCGATATAGGTGTTGGTGAGGCCGAGTTGCTTGAAATAGAGGCTGAGCGGTAAGAGCACCAGGAGCGGCGGCGCGAAGCGGAAGGACAGCAGCGTGAAGGCGATGTCCTCGCCGAGCCGGAAACGGAACCGGGCGAAGGCATAGGCCGCCGGAATACCGAGGACAAGCGCGATCAGGACGGAGGAGGCCGACAGGAAGAAGCTGTTCCACAGGTTCTTCATGAAGGCGATGTCGAGATTGCCGGCCGCACTTTCGAGACGGCCGGTGATCAGCGCCGAGTAGTTGGACAGCGTCGGCTCGAAGACGATGCTGGGCGGAATGCGCAGGATCGTCTCATTGGTCTGGAACGACATCAGGACGATCCAGAAGATCGGGAATAGGAAGAAGACCAGGACGCAGGTGATGAGAACACCGCGGATGACCTGCTCGAGAGTGGAGGTGTGGTCCATGTCTCACGCTCCTCCATGCGCGCGTTCGCGCAATTTGAGCCACTGCTTGATGAAGATGTTCGACAGCAGATAGGTGATAGCCCACAGGACGATCAGCAGCGCCGCCGACCGCCCGACATTCGTATATTGGAAGAATTCGAGATAGGACTGGACCTGGAACACCATGAGCCGGTCGCCGGGCCCGCCCTGCGTCATCGAATAGACGATGTCGAATTGCTGGATCGAGTCGAGAAGGCGGAACAGCGACGCGGTGATGATATAGGGCAGCAGCATCGGCAGCGTAATGCGGAAGAAGACGAAGCTGCGCGGCACGCCGTCGAGCGCCGCCGCTTCGAAAGGCGCCTTGGGCAGCGAGCGCAGCCCGGCAAGCAGCAGGATCATGATGAAGGGCGTATAGACCCAGACATCGACCAAAGTGACGGTGAACAGCGCCGTCGAGGGATCGGACGCCCATTTGAAATCATGAAAGCCGAGCAGGCTCACGAAGTAGCTGAGGATGCCGAAATTGGGATTGGTCATCAGCTTCCACATCAGCGCCGCGAGCGCCGGCGCCGTCATCAAGGGCAGCAGCAGCAGAATCGAGGCGATATTGTTGAAACGGGTCGGCTTCTGCAGAAGGAGGGCGATGCCGAGGCCCAGCAGCAATTCGACGCCGACGGTGAGGCCGGCATAGACGAGCGAGATCTTGACCGTGTTCCAGAAGGCCGCATCGCTCAGGAAGTTGATGTAATTGTCGAACCAGATGAAACCTTTCATCGCCGGCAGGTTCAGCCGGAAGCGTAAGAGCGAATAATAGACGGCGGTGAAGAACGGAATGAGGATGCCGATGCAGACGAGCAAAGCCGGCAGGCTGAGAAGATAGGGCAGCGCCCGGCGCATGAACCGGCTGCTCGTCTTCGGTCGTGTCACGTGATCGGCTGCCGCGGTCATGATCCTGGCCCGTTCTCCATCCGAGTATAGGTCATATTTAGGGGGTGCGCAGCCCGGCCGGGGAGGATCGGCCGGACTGCGCTTCGATGCCTAGCCGAGCCCGGCATCCTTCAGCTGCTTGTCGACATTGGCGGCGAGCTTATCGAGGCCTTCATCGACCGGAAGCTCCTTGGCCACCATCTTCTGCAACGTCTCCGCCCATTGGGTGGTGAGGTCGAAGAACAGAGGCTGCGCCGTGAAGTAGATCTTCGCTCCCGGCGCCGACGTGTCGTGCTGGTTCAGATAGCCCGGATAGGACTTGTCGATGCGGCCCCTGAACTCCTCGTCCTTCCACACCGAAGCGCGGACCGGATTGACGAAGTCCATCTTGCGGGCGCCGAACAGATCATGCTCGACCGAAGAGGCCCACTGCATGAAGTACCAGGCGGCGTCCTTCTGGCCGGAGAAGTTCGACAGCGCCAGCGACCAGATCCACACATTGGGCGTGGGCGCCGTGGCCTTCGGATTGGCGGCGAAGGGCGCATAGCCGATATTGCCCTTCTCCTTGTTGTCGCCGCCATTCATGAAGTAGCCCAGAATGTCGGCGTCGAAGATCATGGCGGAAGCGCCAGCGCCGAGATCGGTGCCGACCTGGTACCAGGTATAGGTCGACCAGTTCTTCGGCCCCGATTCCTGGATCATCTGCACCCATTGCTTGTGGAAAGCTTTCGATTCGGCCGTGTTCATCGCCGCGGTCAGCTTGCCGTCGGCGACGGAGAAGTCCTTCTGGCCGAAATTCGAATAGCCCGACAGGAAGCCCGGATGGATCGTCGCCCAGGAGCGCGAGCCACGCACGCCGACGCCATAGGGACCACCGAGATCCTTGGTGAGCTTCGCCGCGGTCGCGACGAGCTCATCGAGATTCTTCGGCGGCTGGACGCCGGCCTTTTCGAACATCTTCACATTGTAGGAGAGATTGTTGAGCTCATAGCCCCACGGGATGCACCACTGCTTGGCATCCGCCGAGCCCAGTTCACCGCCCGGCACGCCGTTCCACGCGGTCGAGGCGCGCAGGCCCGGCAGCACGTCGTCCCAATTATAGGTCGGGTTCGTCTTGGCCGGATCCTTGATATATTCGTTGAGATCGGCGATCCAGCCGGCCGGACCATAGGTCCAGGTCATATAGGCACCGGTCATGAAGGCATCGTATTCGCTCGAGCCCGAGGAGAGGGCGGCCGTCACCTTGTCGAAATACACGTCCTCCGGAAAGACGTCATAGGTGACGTCCATGCCGGTCATGTCCTTGAAGGTCTGCAGATTGGCGATCATCGCATCTGCGTAAGGGTGCTTGTTGAGCAGGAGTTTGAGCTTGGTGCCTTTGTAGGCCATCCAGTCGAACTCCGCCGCCATGGCGCGGGTCTGCGCCTGGGTCAGCAGCATGCCGCCGGCGGCCGCTGAAATACCGAGCTTGGCCGAAGCGGCGAGCAATTCGCGCCGGGAGAGCTTCCCCGCCACGAAGGCGTCGAACAGCCCTTTTTCTTTCTCGTACATTCCCATTTTCCTCCGTTGGTTGAACGTCGTCAGGCGGATGCGGCTTTGTTGCCGTTCTTATTGCCGGCTTCTGCGCCCGGCTCTTCGCCCGTCAATTGCCGGGCGGTCGTCTCGTCGGTGATGAGGCCGGTCAGGAGACCGCTCTTCAGCACCGAGCGAATGGCTTTGATCTTGTTGCGGCCGCCGGCGATGGCGACCATCTCGCGCCCGCGCAGCACTTCGATATCGGGGGCGAGCGCGCGGTCGGAGAGATCGGTCGGCACAAGCCGTCCATCCTCGGCGAAGAACGAGCCCAGCACTTCGCCGCAGGCGCCATCGCGCGCCACTTCCTCGATCTCGGCCGGGGCAATCATGCCGGCGGAGGTGATGAAGCCGGCATTGTCGACCTCGCCGATGCCGACGAGATGCAGGCTCGCTTGTCGCGCTAAAGCCACGACATCGGCGATGCCGAATTGCGAAAGCAGCACCGCTTTGTCCTCGACGCTGTTGGCGAAGAACGGAACGGGGAGCAGATAGGCTTCCGATCCGGTGCGCTCGGACAAGCGGTGGATCACGTCATAGGGATTGGCGGCGAAGCGCCGCGTGAGGCCGCCCAGCAGCGACACGAATTTCACATGCGGGGCGGGCGATGACGGCAGGAAGTCGATCGCCGCTGCGAGGGTGCGGCCATGGCCGACGCCGATGATCTCATGCGTGGCGCGGTCGAGCACATTGCGCAGGTAACGCGCGCCCGCCATCCCGAGCGTGCGCAGCGGCAAGGCGCCGTCATCGATATTGGGCACCACCTCGCAATGGCTGATGCCGAATTTGGCCTTGAGCCCCTCTTCCAGCGCCACGCAGCCGGCGATCGGGCCTTCGACGAAGACCCGGATCAGCCCGTCGCGGCTGGCGCGTGCGATGAGGCGGTGCGCCTTGGTGTTGGGGATATTGAGCTTCTCGGCGATCTCGCCCTGGGTCTGGCCGCCGGCGAAATAGAGCCAGGCGGCGCGCGCCGCCAGCGTCGCTTCCTCGTCGATCTGCAGATGTGATCGCGGCTGATCCAAGGCTCCCATCCATTTTGAATTTTTTTTCGTTGCCTGCAATATTTTGCAATAGCGAATATGAGTCAACGAAATTCGTCGCGGCGCTGCAGCACAGGCGCGTAATCAGAGCTTGGAAGAGAGCGTAGGAAAGCGCCTAAGCCGGCGCCCGGCAGCGGGTGTAACGCCCTGATTTGAAATCGAAAATCACACCGTTCTGGGCGAAGTCGGAGCTCAGCATGGTGACGATGGCGGGCCCCAGCGCTTCCGGCAGTGGCACGCTTTCGGGATCCTCCTCGGGCCAGGCCTCGACCCGCAATTCGGTGCGGATCGGGCCCGGGCTGATCAGATTGGCGCGGACCGACGTGTCCTGGATCTCATGCGCATAGACCCCGACCAGCGCTTCGAGCCCGGCTTTGCTGACCGAATAAGGCGCCCAGCCGGCATGGCGTTTCCAGGCGACGCCCGAGGTCACGAACAGCGCCCGACCCGCCGGGCTTTTCCGGAGCAATGGATCGAGCCGGTGCAGCAGGCGGAAATTGGCGGTGAGATTTATGGCGAGCGCTGCCTCGAATTCCTGGGGCGGCAAGTCGCCGACCGCCTGCTTCTTGCCGAGAATGCCGGCATTGCCGAACAGCCCGTCGAGCCGGTCGAACCGCGCGGCGATCACTGTCGCCAGCCGGTCGATGTCGGAGGCCTCGCTCATCTCGCAGGCGACCGGTGTCGCCGCACCGCCCAAGGCCTTAGCTTCGGCTTCGATCCCGGCCAGCGCCTCCAGGCTGCGCGCCGTTGCCACCACATGGGCGCCCTCTTCGGCCAGCGCCCGCAAAGCGGCGCGGCCGATGCCGCGCGAGGCGCCGGTGACCAGGATGACGCGGTCTTTCTGCTGTCCAGCCACCAGAGCCTCTCCGAGATGTGATCGTGATACGCTTGCGCTTAACCTGTCCCATCCCGGCTTTCAACCCGAGACAATACCACTACAATACCACTATACACAGGTATTGCTTTGGTATTATAGGTGGCCGCATGATCGATAGAGTTCTATTCATGGGCGTCGACGGCGGCGGCACCAAATGCCGGGTCCGCCTGCGTGACCGGTCCGGCGCTTCCGTCGCCGAGGCCGTGGGCGGCCTCGCCAATCTCTATCAGGATCTCGAGGCGGCCATCGCCACCATCCGCGCCACCATGGCCGAGACCCTGCGCCAGGCCGGGCTCACCGAAACCGACCGGCGCTCCATCCATGTCGGCCTCGGCCTCGCCGGCGCCGTCACCGAGGAGACGACGAGCGCCGTCCGCCAGGCTTTGCAGGACTTCGGCAGCGCCAGCGTCGATGTCGACGGCTACGCCGCTTTTCTCGGCGCCCATGACGGCGGAGATGGCGGCATCGTCATCGCCGGCACCGGCTCGGCCGGCCTCGCGGTGGTCAAAGGCGAGCGCCACTGGATCGGCGGTTTCGGCTTCTGGCTCGGCGACCAGGGCTCGGGCGCCATTTTGGGCCGCGGCGCCTTGCGGCGCGCCGCGCTCGCTCTCGACAATCTCATTCCCTCCTCGCCGCTGCTCGAGGAAATCCTCGCCGAATTCCACCGCGACCGGGACGGCTTCGCCGACTGGGCCCGCCACGCGCTGCCGCGCGATTATGCCCGCTACGCGCCGCGTATCTTCGCCGCCGCCACATCAGGCGACCGCTATGGAGCTGAGCTCGTCGAGGAAGCGGCGCGCGCCGTCGCCCGCCTCGCGCGCGAGCTTCTCGCCCGCGGCGCGCCGAGCGTGGCCCTTGTCGGCGGCCTCGCCAAACCCTTGACGCCTTTCATGCCGGAAGAACTCACGGCTCATCTGATCGCCCCGAAGCGAGATGCGCTCGACGGCGCCATCATGATGGCGCGCCGCGCCGCCGGCCTCACCGGCTGGAACATATGAGCGCCGCGCCACAGATCTTCGCCCGCGCCCGCATCGCCGATGGCGGGCCGGCGCCGCTTTATCTGAAGCTCAAGCGGCTCGTCACCGACGCCATTGCGCAAGGCGACCTCGCCGACCACGACGCCATTCCGGGCGAGCGCGATCTCGCCCGCATGCTCGGCATCTCGCGCGTCACGGTGCGCAAGGCCTTCGCCGATCTCGTCGCCGACGGCGTGCTGGTGCAGCGCCGCGGCTCCGGCACCTTCGTAGCCGCGAAGGAAGAGCGCATCGAACTGCCGCTGTCGCGGCTGACGAGCTTCACCGAGGATATGCGCCTGCGCGGTCTTCCGACCACATCGGACTGGATCGAACGTTCCGTCGGCCTGCCGACGCCCGAGGAGGCGCTCGTCCTGGCGCTGTCGCCCGGCGAGAAAGTGAGCCGGCTGCAGCGCCTGCGCCGCGCCGAAGACAAGCCGCTCGCCATCGAGCGCGCCGCCATCCCGCATCGCTTCCTGCCCGATCCCCTCGCCATCGAAACCTCGCTCTATGAGGCGCTCACCGACCGGGGGTTGCGCCCGGTGCGCGCCTTGCAGCGCCTCCACGCGACCGCCCTCAGCAAAGGCGATGGCGAAATGCTCGGCCTTCCGGAAGGAAGTCCGGCGCTGTTCACCGAACGTGTGGCCTATCTCGCCGACGGACGTGTCGTCGAATTCACCCGTTCACATTATCGCGGCGATTCCTATGACTTCGTCGCCGAACTTCATCTCTCGGAAGGATCATGACAGACCATCAGACCGACATGGCGCGCGAAGTCGCCGAAGCGCCCGAAGCCGTTGCCCGCATGCTCGCCCATAATCGCGCCGGCCTTGCCGAGCTGGGCAGGCTCTATCAGGCGAAGAAGCCGAGCCACATCGTCACCTGCGCGCGCGGCTCCTCCGACTGCGCCGCGTCCTATTTCAAATATCTGATCGAGATCACGCTGGGCCTGCCCTGCTGCTCGGTCGGCGCGTCCGTCGTTTCGGTCTATGGCGCCAGGCTCAGCTTACGCGATACGCTGCTGCTGACCATCTCGCAATCGGGCAAGAGCCCCGACATCCTGGCCTTCCAGGCGGAAGCGAAACGTGCCGGCATTCCCACTCTTGCGGTGACCAACACCGAGGATTCGCCCTTGGCGCGCGACGCCGATCTCTGCCTGCTGCTCTGCGCCGGCCCGGAAAAGAGCGTCGCCGCGACCAAGACCTTCATCGCTTCCGCCGCCATGGCGGCCGCCCTCGTCGCCGCTTGCGGCGGGGACGCGCGTTTCGCCAAGGCGGTCGAAAGACTGCCCGAGGATCTGCACAAGGCGCTCGCCATCCGCTGGACCGAGATGGAGGACGCTTTCACCGTGGCGAGCTCGGCTTACGTGCTGGGCCGCGGCCCCTCTTTGCCGATGGCGCAGGAAGCTGCGCTCAAGCTCAAGGAAACCTCCGGCCTTCATGCCGAAGCCTATTCCGCCGCCGAAGTCATTCATGGACCGATGGAGCTCGTGGGCCCGGGCTTCCCGGTCGTCGTGCTGGCGCCCGAGGACAAGGCGCTCGCCACCACGCGTGACACGGCCAAACGGCTCGCCGATGCCGGCGCCCATGTGATGACGCCCGATTTCGCGCGCACCAGCGATCCGCTTCTCGATCCGATTTCGATGATCCAGAGCTTCTATGGCAGTGCCGAGCGCATCGCCCGCCTGCGCGGGCGCGATCCCGACCGGCCGCGGCTCCTGAAAAAGGTGACGGAGACCAGATGACCCGCATCGCGCTGACAGGTGCTCGTCTCTTCGACGGGGAGACGATCCACAAGGATATGGCTGTCCTCATCGAGGAAGAGAGGATCGACCGCATCCTCCCTGCATCCGAAGTGCCGGCCGGTGTCTCGACGATCGATCTCGAGGGCGGCCTCCTGGCGCCGGGCTTCATCGATGCGCAAGTGAATGGCGGCGGCGGCGTGCTGCTCAACGAGGCGCCGACCGTCGCCACGGTGCGCCGCATGGCGGAGGCCTATCGCGTTTTCGGCACCACCGGCCTGTTGCCGACCGTCATCACCGACGACACCCGGATCATCCACCAAGCCGCTGCGGCGGTGGCCGCTGCGCGCCGGGAGAAAGTGCCGGGCATTCTCGGCATTCACATCGAAGGCCCGTTCCTCGATCCGCGCCGGCGCGGCGCTCATCCGCCCGAACATATCCGCGCCATCACGCCCGATGATATCGCCTGGCTGACGAAGCTCGATTGCGGCATCGTCCTCCTCACCGTGTCGCCGTCGCATGTCGCGCCCGCGACGATCGAAATCCTGGCCAAGGCCGGCATCATCGTCTCGCTTGGCCATTCCGATGCCACTGCACAACAAGCGCGAGCCGCCCTCGCCGCCGGCGCCTGCGGCTTCACCCATCTCTACAACGCCATGAGCCAGCTGCAGCATCGCGAGCCTGGCATGGTCGGCGCGGCGCTCGCCGATCGCGCGAGCTATTGCGGCATCATTGCCGATGGCCACCATGTCGACCCACTCGCTTTGCAGGTGGCGATCGCCGCGAAGCCCAGAGGCCATATCTTCCTGGTCACCGATGCGATGCCGCCCGCCGCCGGCGGTCCTGATCGCTTCGAACTCCAGGGCCGCATGGTTCTCGCCCGCAATGGCCGCCTCGAGCTTGCCGACGGCACGCTGGCGGGCTCGATCATCACGATGGACGATGCTTTGCGCTATTGCGTCGATGTCCTGAAGCTCGATGTCACCGAGGCCCTGCGCATGGCTTCACTCTATCCCGCCGCCTTCCTCGGAAAGGATCGCCAGCTCGGCCGAATCGCCCCAGATTACCGCGCCGATCTCGTGCATCTGACGGATGATCTCGCCGTCACCCGGACCTGGATCGACGGAAAGAGCTCATGAAACTCAAACTCGCCGGGCAATTGAGCCTCGGCAGCGGCAAGGTGAACGAGGACGCGGTCGGCTTCGTCGGCGATCCCCATGACATCGAGGCCGCCTGGGCTCTCGACGGCGTCACCGGCATCAATGACAAGGGCCTGGGGCTCATGGGCAGCGACGCGCAATGGTTCGTCGCGCGCATCGATCACCATCTGCGCCGTCTTCTTCCCGGCGCAAAAGATCTGCCGCTTGTGATGTCCGATCTGATCGACCATCTCATCGCCGATCTCGGCCAGCATGTCTTGCCCGACAAATATGATCCGCCGGCCGCCTGCATCGCCGCCGTTTGCCGCATCGAGGGGCAATGGCAGGCGGTGCGCCTCGGCGATTGCCGCTTTCTGGCCGAGGATCGCAACGGTCTTCAGCGCATCGTCGATTTCGCCAATGATGATTTCGATCACTGGGTCACCGCCGAGGCGATGCGCCTGCGCGGCACCGGCATGAGCGATCTCAAGGAAATCGCGCGCGCCATGCGGCAAGTCCAGTTCGACAATCGCCGCCGCCGTAACCGGCCGGGCGGTTATGGCGTGATCGAGGCTGACCGCGCCTGTCTCGCTTTCGCGGAGTATATGGAGCTCGATGAGCCCTCCTCGGTGCTGCTGACCAGCGATGGCTTCTTCCGCCTGGTCGACTATTACGGCCAGATGTCGGAGACCGATCTCCTCGCGCGCTCAGGCCGCGACGGCGAGCTTGCGCGCCTCTATGACATGATGCGCAAGCTCGAGGACGGCGATCCCGACGGTGCCAGGTATCCGCGCTTCAAGCCCAAGGACGATGCGAGCGCGATTGCGCTCATCGCATGATTCAGTTTGACGAAGGCCCCATCGCCTGCCGGCCGATGCTGTGATAGGCGAAAGGCGTCTTGGCGATGTCGGTCGGCGAGTAGAGATTGCGCAGGTCGATCATCACCGCCGCGCGCATCGACTTGGCGAGCTTGGCCAGATCGAGCCCTCTGAACTCGTTCCATTCCGTGAGCAGGATGACCGCATCGGCGCCTTTGGCGGCCGCATAGGCTGACTTCGCCCATTCCACGCCCTCAAAGGCTGACACACCATTGGGCTTCACCACCGGGTCATAGGCGACGACCTGAGCTTTCGCGGCGGTGAGCGCCGGAATGAGATCGAGCGCCGGCGCGTCGCGCATGTCGTCGGTATCCGCTTTGAAGGCAAGCCCCAGCACCGCGATGCGCTTGTCGGCGACCGAGCCGCCCAGCATGCGGGTGACGCGCGTCGACAAATCCAGCTTGCGCTTGTCATTGGCCTTCACCACCGCCTCGATGAGGCTGAAGGGGGCGCCCGCCTCGCGCGCCGTGACGGCCAGCGCCTTGGTGTCCTTCGGGAAGCATGAGCCGCCGAATCCCGGCCCCGGCTGCAGATAGTGATGACCGATGCGCTTGTCATGGCCGATGCCCTTGGCCACCACCGCGATGTCGCCGCCCACTTCCTCGCACAGATCGGCGAGCTGGTTGATGAAGGCGAGCCGCATCGCCAGATAGCCGTTGGCGGCATATTTGATGAGCTCGGCCGATTCGAAGTCGGTGAAGATGAGCGGCGCGCCCGTCATGGCGATCGGCTGATAGATCTTGCGCAGGACTTCCTGCGCCCGTTTCTTTTCGGTACCGATGACGACGCGGTCGGGCTTCAGGAAGTCATCGACCGCCGAGCCTTCGCGCAAAAATTCCGGATTGGCGGCGACATCGAAATCGGCATCGGGCCGTTCCGCCGTGATCTGTGCCTTGATCTTGCGCGCCGTGCCGACCGGCACCGTGGATTTGGTGATGATGACACTGTAGCCGTCGAGCGCCGCGGCGATCTGGCTTGCCGCCTGATGCACATAAGCGAGATCGGCGGCGTCATCGCCGCGCCTGGTCGGGGTCGAGACCGCGATGAACACCGCCTCGGCCTTCGAGACGGCCGCTTTCAGATCCATGGTGAAATGGAGCCGGCCGGCCCGCGCATTGTCATGGATGAGCTTGCCGAGCCCCGCCTCGTGGATGGGAACGCGGCCGGCATTGAGCGCCTCGACCTTGGCCGCGTCATGATCGACGCAGAACACATCGAAGCCGAATTGCGCGAGACACGCGCCTGAGACCAGCCCGACATAACCGGCCCCGATAACAGCTATTTTCATGACGGCTGGCTCGCCCTTTTGAGAAGATCAATTGCGTTACATGTTACGCTAGAGGAGCTTAAGAAGCTCTGCAAGCTCACGCGCGGCCCTTCAAATCGGCCGCCGCCATGGCGTAACCACCGGCGGCGCCGTCGATGAAATGGAAATGATCCCGCGCGAACGGGTTGGGAACGAAGCAGGTCATCAGGGCCTGGTCCTGACGGTGCAGGCCATACCGGCAGAGCCCGGCCTGATAAGCCTGCTTGAGGCGCTCGATGAGGCGGGTGATGAGGGCGGGCTCGATATCCACGGTGAGCTTGAGACCGTCGTCGAATTTGCGGAAGTCGGTGTTCTGCGCCACGTCGTTCTTATAGACCGCCGCGTCGAAGCGGCCGACCTTCAGGTTTCCTTGAAACACCAGCCAGCCGGCGAGGCTCTCGGCCAGGATATGAAGCTTGCGCAACAAGGGTGATCCGCGATGCGTGGCGAGCGTCTCATATTTGAGCCCCTTGGGCGGGAAGCCGAATTTGCGCGGCACCGGCAGGCCGGCCCGGTCCTCGCCATCGATGATGGCGACGATGTCGTCGACGAGCCGGGTGAAGTCCGCGCTGCGCTCCGCCGAGACCGGGGTCACGATGAGGGAAATGATCTCGCCATTCTTCGCCGCGATCGGGTCCCAGCGGCAGGACAGGCCGGAGAGATCCGGGCGCGCCCCCGCGGCGGCGGCCGGCACGCGGTATTTGCCCGCTTTCATCTGTGCTTCCGCCCAACTGGCGCCACCGCCGGCAAACATCGCATAGGTGACTTCGGGGCTGGCGCGGAACCGCGCCACCCGCACATCATGGCCGCCTGCCCGGATATCGCGCATCGGCACGATGGCGGCGCGCAGATCGAGATCGAGATCCTCCTTCACCCAGACTTGCGTGAGCGCCAGCGCCTCGCGCGTCTTGGGCAGAACACTTTCGGGCACCGCCAGGAGCGCGCCATCGCCGCCGAAGACGAACGGAACCTTATGCGCGCCGCCCAGCGCATTGAGCACCGCCGAGATCACGCTGGCGCCGGCCATGTTGACGGCCTTGTATTCGCCGCGCGCGATCGCCTGCGTCGAGCTCACGATGTCGGCGGTCGCCAGCGACCAGTCGTCCGGCAAGGGTTGATAATTCGCCGCATCGGCGACGCCGGAGAATTTCTCGAAAGTGGGCAGCGCCGCAAAGAAATCATCATGAGTCATGGCGAAAAGCTAGCATGCTGGGAGGACCTTGGCGACCGATCCCCGATTGACGCCCGGACGCGACATCGCCATAGGCAAAGGGGTGAGGATCGCCTTTTACGCCCCGCTCAAAGCGCCCGACCATCCGGTTCCCTCCGGGGACCGCCAGATGGCGCGGCTGCTCCTGCGGGCGTTGCATCTCGCCGGTTTCGCGGCCGATGTCGTGAGCACCTTGCGCGCCTTCACACCCGATCCCGAGCCGCAGGCCTTCGCGCCCGTGCGGCAGGCGGCCGATGACGAGAAGGCGCGGCTCAAGGCGCTTTGGCACGCCGGCGAAAAACCCGATCTGTGGTTCACCTATCATCCTTATTACAAGGCGCCCGATCTTCTGGGTCCCGATCTCGCGCGTCATCTCGCTATTCCCTATGTCACCGCCGAGGCCTCTTATGCGGGCAAACGCGATCGCCAGGGCTGGGCCGAACGCCAGGCGCTGATCCGCGACGCCATCGGCCTCGCCAGGCTCAATCTCTGTTTCACCGAGCGCGACCGCGCCGGGCTGGAGAAGGCGGTGCCGGGCGCCCGCCTGGCAGCCCTTCCGCCTTTCATCGATACGCAGGCTTTCGCCGATGGTTTCGCGAACACCCCGCCGGCGCGCCTGATGACGGTGGCGATGATGCGCAAGGGTGACAAATTCACGAGCTTCACCATGCTCGCAAGGGCGCTGCCCCTGCTCCTCGATCTGCCGTGGCGGCTCACCGTCATCGGTGATGGTCCCTTGCGCGCCGAGACGATGTCCCTCTTTGCCGGCATTCCGTCCGGGCGGCTCGACTGGCGCGGCGAGATAGCGCCCGAAAAAGTGCCCGCCGCTCTGGCCGACGGCGGTGTCTACGTCTGGCCGGGTT
This sequence comes from Taklimakanibacter albus, assembly GCF_016595235.1. Classification (GTDB taxonomy): domain Bacteria; phylum Pseudomonadota; class Alphaproteobacteria; order Rhizobiales; family Aestuariivirgaceae; genus Taklimakanibacter; species Taklimakanibacter albus. The sequence goes on from NZ_JAENHL010000007.1 coordinate 1,892,053, forward strand.
CGGGTGAAGCCTATGGCATTGCCTATCTCGAGGCGCAGGCCGCCGGTCTGCCGGTGGTGGCGCAGGAGACGGCCGGCGTTCCCGCCGTGGTGCGCCATGGCGAGACCGGCATCCTGACGCCGGAAGGTGATGTCGAAGCCTATGCATTGGCGATCCGCGCGCTTCTCACCGATGATGCCCGGCGTGCAACCTATGGCCGCGCCGCACGCGCATTCGTGCTCGAGGAGCGTTCGCTGACCAACGCGGCGCAACGCCTCGCGGCCCTCCTCGATAAGGCGCGGGCATGACTCTCTGGCAGCCGCTCCAGGACGAGTTGGCGCAGTGGCGCGATGCCGGCCGCAGCGCGTCGCTGTGGCTGCGCGACGACGACGCCATCGCACCGACGCCGGCGCTCGACCGGCTCGCCGATCTCGCGCGCGGCCATGACGTGCCGGTGGCGCTGGCGATCATTCCGGCCCGCACCGGCCCTGATTTGGCGAGCCGTCTCGCGGCGGAGACGATCATCCACCCGGTCATCCACGGCTGGTCGCATGCCAATCACGCGCCGGCGCCGGAGAAGAAGCAGGAGCTTGGGCCGCATCGCCCGCGCGCCACCTTGTTGGGCGAGCTGGCCAACGGCCTGGCGCGTCTGCGCGCGCTCTATGGCGACAGGCTGACGCCGATGCTGGTGCCGCCCTGGAATCGCATCGATCCCTCCTTGCTCGACGATCTGCCGGAAACCGGCTTCACCGGCCTGTCGGCCTTCGGCCACAAGCTCGCCTCGCGGCCGGGCCTCGCCGTCATCAACACCCATATCGACATCGTCGATTCGCGCGCCGGCAATCGCTGCCGCGATCACGGCATGCTGATCGCGGGGCTTGTTCAGGAACTGCAGGAAGCGCGCGCCGTGGGCGGCAGCAGGCCGGTCGGCGTGCTCAGCCACCATCTGGTCAGCGATGACGACGCCTTCCGCTTCCTCGCCGATCTGTTCGCGCTCGCGGCGCAGAGCGGCACAGTCAATTGGAAAAGTCCTGCTGATCTGCTTCAGAGTGTTGCGCCCAGAAGCATTTGATCAGCAAGGCGAAGAATATTCCCTCCCCCCTCATGCTGAGGTGGCCGCGAAGCGGCCCTCGAAGCATCCCTCAGGATAGAATGGGGTTGCGGAGAGTGACCCTTCGAGGCTCGCTGCGCTCGCACCTCAGGGTGAGGATGATAGGTCGGTGCAAACTGATCAGAGCTTGATCACCAATCCCTGGCTGGCCACGACGGCGCCGGGGAAAGCTTCCTTCGCCTCGACGCCGATCCTGTCCAGCTCATCGTCGTTGCGCAAAGGCGAATGATGGAAGATGGCGAGCTGCTTGGCCTTGGCCGCCTTGCACAGGCGCACACCTTCTTCCCAGCTCGAATGCCCGAAGCCGCGATAGCGCGGCATCTCATGATCGGTGAAGGCCGCGTCATAGATGACGAGATCGGCATGATCGATGAGCTTCATCACATTCTGATCGGGCTTGCCCGGCACATGCTCGGTGTCGGTGATATAGCAGGCGGACTTGCCCGCGAATTCGACGCGGTAGCCGACCGCGGCATTGGGATGATTGAGGCTCGCGGTGCGCAGCACGATGCCCGCATGGGGTTTCAGCACATCGCCCGGCTTGAAGTCCTTGTAGTCGACATCGGCGATGAAAATTTCCGGCGCGATCGGGAAGTAGGGCGCCTTCATGATGCCGGAGATCATTTCATGCGTTGTCATCACGCCGGCGAGATGGCCCGACCAGATACGGATCTTGTTGCTGCCGCGATAGAACGGCATGAAGAAGGGAATGCCGAAGATATGATCCCAATGGCAGTGCGAGAAGAACATGTCGAGACGCTCGACGCCTTCGCGCTCGAGCTCCTGGCCGGCGCGCTTGAGGCCTGACCCGGCGTCGAACATCAGAACATGCTCGCCGCAGCGCATCTCGACGCAGGACGAATCACCGCCATAGCGCGAGACTTCCGGTCCCGACACCGGAATGCTGCCTCTGGAGCCCCAGAATTTTACTGTGAATTCACTCTTTTCTTTCAACGACTTGAACCCTCGCTCAGGCCTTATCGTAGCAGGTTCTACGGCTTAGGCGACTCTAAAGCGGGCAATTGCGTCGCCCGCTTCACCATGATCACATCGAGCGCCCCGGCCCTCCCCCTGATCTCGATGCTCTGGGTCTCGAGCCCGGCGAATTCCGCTTCCGCCTTGTCAAGGACCGCCCGCGAAATGATGGCTTGCATGTTGAGCTCCTTGCAGGCGCCCTCCAGCCGGCTCGCCGTATTTACCGTGTCGCCGAGCGCGGTGACGCCCAGCGCCGCCGAGCCTTTGCCGGCCGCCCCGATACGGCCGAGAATGGCCGTCCCCGAATGAAGCCCGATCCCCATTTCGAGCATGCCGCGCATTTCGTCATGCAGGCTTTGATTGAGAGCATCGAGCACACCGCCCATGGCGCGCACCGCGCCCAGCGCTTCCCGGGCCCCGGCTTTGCCGCTCTTGTCCATGCCGAAGATCGCCATGATCCCGTCCCCCATGAATTTGTCGACATAGCCCCCGGTATCGATGATGACTTCGCTCATGCGGCCCAGATACTGGTTGAGAAGGAAAACGACGTCATAGGAGAGACGTTGCTGCGACAATCTGGTGAAGCCCCTGAGGTCGCAGAACATGACGGTGACCTCCTGCTCCACGCCCCAGAAATATTTATCGACGAGTCCATTCACTGTATCGGCCGTCACCGCCGGCAGAAGTGTCGTGATGGTGAGGTCGGTCTCCGGCCGGAATTGGCAGGCGAGACGGACATTGGCGGGGGCGCCCACCCGTTTCAGCACCTTCTGCTCATTGGCATCGGCCGGGGGCTGATCCGCCGGTCCTTCGATCACGCGGATCCGGCAGGTGGAGCAGCGGGCACGTCCGCCACAGACCGAGGCATGCGGTATGTTGTTGAGGCGGCTGATTTCGAGGATGGAAAGACCGCGGCGCGCCGACACGCGTTGCCCGCCCGTATAGGTGATGGCGATCGTGTGCCGGTAGCGGTCGAGCAATCCGAGGCCAAGGCGCGCCGCCACGATCAAAGCGAGCAATCCCAGATAGCCGTAGAATTCATAGTCGAGCAGCCCATGCAGGAAGTCGAACTGCTCCTGGCTCATCGGCGGCTGGAAATCCGTCTCATAACGGATGGCGCGCCCGGCCGAGGTGAAGCCGGCAAAACCAAGCGTCGGAATCAACGTCGCGAGCACCACCCAAAGCCACTTCAGGCGGCGGTACCAGGGCTTGAATTCCAGCCAGTGATGCAGGCCGATGAGCCCATGTACCCAGACCAGCGTCATCAGCGACGCCTGCCGCCAGGCCTCGGCCGGCCACATGGCCCACAATGCATAAAAGTAATTGTCATCGACACCGGCATAGATATGGGCGCCGCGGGTCGCGGTGACATGGCGGATCAGCAGAAGCGGGATGAGCAGGCCGAAACCGAGTTGCACCCATTCATGCGTGCTGATCTTCAGGCTGCGGCGCCGGATGAACACCACGATCCCGAGCACGAAGTGGACGAGGAACGAGGTGAGCAGGATGGCCGTGCCGGGAACGCTGCGGGTGACGGCGATGCGCCATGAGCGCACCTCCTCCATCGTGTCGATCGACACGAGGCCGACGGCGTGATTGAGGAAATGCGTCGCCGCGAAGGCGAACAGCACAAGCCCCGTCGCCAGCCGCAGCTGGCGCAGTGTTATACGGAGGGCGGGCCTGTACCGCACGGCAGAATCGGGAGCGGTCATCCCGAGCCTCCTGACGCGTTAATTTGCCTTTCGCCGGAGATCGCTGCGCGCTTCGCTGAGCTCGGCGGTCGTGTGGCTCAGGCGATCGGCGAGCACCCGCATGATCTCGACGGCCATTTCCGGAAACTCCGCCAGCAATCTGAGGAAATGATCCTTGCGGATGCGCAGCGTCTCGAGCGGCGCATTGGCTTTGACGGTTGCGGTGCGCGAAACATCGCAAAGAATGGCGATCTCACCGACGATCGAATTGGGCTCGAGTGTCGCCACCTTGATCTCGCCGCTTTGCGAATTGACCAGCACATCGGCCGAGCCCGACAACACCACATAGGCGGCATCACCCGGGTCGCCTTGCTTGAACAGCGTCTGGCCCTGGTCGAAGTTGACGCGATCCGACGTGAAGGCCAGAAGCTTGAGCTTGGCCGGCGCGACATTCGAGAAGAGCGGCACGCGCCGCAACAGCTCCACTTCATCCTTGAGCTGCATGTCTCATCACTCCCATTTCCACTCCATCCATATTACGACGCCAGAAGCCCGGCGAATACGCCCTTTCGAGCCATCAACTGGTCGTAATTCCCATCCTCGACCGCAGTTCCGCGGTCGAGCACCACCACCCGATCGAACAGCCGGGCGAGATTTGGATTGCTCAGCACCCAGATGACCGCCGGCTTGCGCCCGTCGCGCGCCGCCTCGCCCAGCACCGAGCGCACCAGCTGCTCCTGGGTGCGCTGCTCGACCGAGGATAACGCCTTGTTGAGAATGATGAAATCGCCGCGCTTGAGCAAAGCGCGGGCGACATGCAGCTTCTGGCGCTGCACCGAGGTGAGGCGGCGGCCACCGACGCCCACATTGAACTCCAACCCGACCCTCACCACATCTCTGCTGACATCGAGATCGTCGAGAACCGAGCGCACGATGGCGCGAATGCGGTCTGCGGCGTCGGCATGGCGATGGCCAATGCGACCGAACAGCACATTATCGAGGATGCTGGCGGACTTGTTGTAGCCTTCGGCATCGTAAGGCTCGATCGCCCCCTTGAGGCTCTCCGGCAGATTGTCATGGAAGGCGGCGCGCGCCGCCACGATGCGATCCATCATCTCCTGGTCGAGAAGGCCGAAACGATAGCGCGGCTCGACATAGGAGAAGGCGAGTTTCATCATTCGCTTGCTGTCGGCCTCGGCGACTTGCGCGAAGGGCTTGTCCTGCAGCCTTTGCAGCAGCGCCTGGTAATCGGGGATCTCGTCCGCCGTCATGAAACCCAGTTGCTGGAAGAACGGGTGGTCGGGCGGCAGGTCGCGGAACAGCTCGACGGCGTTGCGGGCGATCTCGACGCCCATCCGGTAGAGCGCCTCATCGAGCCCCGCTTGCGCCAGCACCGAGCGGAAATAGGCATTCGACGCCAGATTCACATTCGAAAGCTCCGACCCCATCGGCGTGCCGAACAGCAGATTCTCGGCGACCGTCGCCTCGGCATTGTAGAGCGCCGCATCAAAGGAGGTGACGAGGCTCGCCAGGTTCTCTTCCTCGAGCCGTGTCCGGAGCGCCTTGCGCGCCGCCACGATATGCTCGGGGATTGCCGGATGGACTTTCTCGTCGACGGATGCCCTGAGGCCCAGATCGAAAACATCGTCCGAGAATTGTACGGCCTCGAGCGTCTGCTCCATGGCCGTGAACAGCTCGTCCGGCCCGTCGACGCCGATCGTCGCATAGTCGATCCAGTCGCCATGCAGATCGTGATCGGGATTGCCGGCATTGAGTGCTTCTGCCTTTTCCCAATCGCGATGCGCCAGCGCCGCGCCCTCATAAACACGCTCGCGCACCGGATAATGCTTCAGCACATAGGTCAGATTGTCGTAGATGGTGCCTTGGAACAGGAAAGCGTCGCCCGAGGCATAGGCGGTGCGCCGCCCGGTGAGCGCTTCCGGAAGAAAAAGCAGATCCTCGCCATTGATGCTGACGCGGCCCTGTTCCGGCCACACCAGACGCACCAGCGTATCGGCGAGCGCCTCGCTGCCGCCGCCTGCCGTGCCGATGACGGCGACGCTTTCGCCGGGCCGCATGTCGAGCGTGATGTTCTCGAGGAGCCTGGCGCCGCTGTCGTCGCTGGCCGAGAAGTTGACGACGGAGATCGGCGTCTTGATCGGCGCCACCGGGCCGCTCGTCACGTCCTGTATGGCCGGCTCGATGATCTGGTCGACATGGAACTGCTCATAGACCTGGGCATATTTGACCTGAACGTCGATGCGCTGCTGGTCCCAATCGATCAGGTCCTTGATCGGCGACGGCAGGTCCTTATAGGCCGAGATCACCGCGATGAGCTGACCGATGTCGAGCTGTCCGCGCAGCGCCAGATAGCCGCCGATCGCGTAGAACAGGAACGGCGTGACCTGGGCCAGGAAGTTGTTGAGGAACTTGACGAAGAATTTCCACTGATAGAGGTCGTAGCGGATCTTGAAGATGCGCCCCAGCCGGTCGGCGACATCGGCGCGCTCGTAGTTCGACGTGTCGTGGACATGGATCGAGGAAATGCCGTCGACGATCTCGCCGACGCGGCCGGCGAGCTGGCGCGCGGTAAGCTGACGCTCCTTGCCGAGCCGGATGAGGCGGCGGCGCATCTTCGGGATGACGACGCCCTGGATGCCCACCATGAAGGCGGCGAGAAGGCCCAGCCAGACATTCTGCAGAAGGATGAAGAACAGCGCGGTCGCCGCCTGGAGGCCGAGAAAGGCCGGCTGCACGAAAGCATCGCCGATGAAGCCGCCGAGCGGCTCGACCTCGTCCTTCACCATGGTGGCGACTTCGGCCGCCTTCACGCGCTTGAAGACATTGGGCGGAAAGCGCAGCACGCGGTCGATGAGCTGGAAGCGCAGGCGGCGCAGCATGCGTTCGCCGAGCCGGCCCTTGAAGGTGTTGATATAGAGCTTGAACAGGCCGTTGATGATGACGAGAACGAGAAAGGCGCCCGACAGCGCCATCAGCATCTGCAGCCGGTCGAGGCTGAAGCCGTTGAACAGGACAAAGGGCTCGGCCTTCGAGAGCCAGTCCGGCAGGTCGATCACCAGCCGCAGGAAGACTTGCTGCGCATCGGGCGTGTTGAAGCCGTCGCCTTGGATCGGCCCGTTGACGATCTGCTTGGGCAGGTCGAGCGAGAGGAAATAAGTCGGCATCGACAGGAGGATGATGAACAGAATCCAGATCTGATGCCGGCTCGTATGCCTCCAGATATATTTGGCGAGATTCTTATCCATGCAGGAGGAAGCGCTCGAAGGGCGGGAGCCGATGGGATGGTGAAACTGTTTTATACATGACCGCTCGCCTCAGCATACAAAATCGATCCAGTCCCGGCTACTGCCGAAAATCCATTGGAATCAAGGTTAAGCCGGTTCTTCACGGCAAGGGCGGAGCCAGGCGGTGTTCGAGGATACGCGCCGTTTCGGCCGCGCCGTCGAGATTGAGCGCAAGGCCGCCGGGAGCCGGCGCCGCCGCCATGGCATCCGCCAGGCTGCCGGGCGTGAGGCGGTCTTCCGTCACCACCGCCGCGAGCCCGAGCCTGGCCAGGCGCCGGGCACGGTCGCTTTGCTCGGTTTCACCGCCTTCCGCGAAGGGAATGAGCACCGCCGGGCAGCCGGCCCGCAATATGTCGCAGACCGTATTGTAGCCGGCCTGCGAGACGGACAGCCGGGCTTTGGCGAGAAGGCCCGGAAAATCGGCCCGGAAGGTCTCGAGGACGACGCCGGCCGGCAGGCCGGCCTGGAGTGCGGCCCGTTCGGCGGCGGGGAAATTGGGTCCGGTGAGCACGCACCAGCGCGGCCAGCGGCCGAGAAGGCCAGGCGCCGCCGCAAGCGCGGCATCGATGAGCTTGCGGCCGACCACGCCGCCCCCGGCCGAGACCACCACGTCGAAACGGTCGGGCGATGTCGCCGCCTCCCCCGCCACCAGCCCCGTATAGACGATGCGGTCGGCGATCTCGCGCGCCTGCGGGAAAGTCTCCTCGAGGCGGGCGAAATGAGGATCGCCATGGACGAGCACGAGGTCGAAGAAATCTCGCAGCGTGCCGAGCGTCTCTTCGGCGCGCCCGACCTTGCGGTTCTCCTGCAATATGTCACGCACCGAGCTGGCGATGAGCGGCGGCCTGGCGGTTGCGCGCGCATGCGTCAGGAGCGGCAGCAATTCGAAGCGCATCTGCCGCCGGCCGAAGGGAAAGGCTTCGACGATCAGGACATCCGGCTTCACCGCGTCGAAAACCTGGATGAGCCGGTCACGCCGCTTGGCCTTGAATACGTCGTCGATGGCGTTGCCGTCATCGTCGATGAGCGCCGAGAAGGACATGTCGCGCGCGCGGATGGCAGGCAGTTGGACGAGCTTGACGCCGGGTGGCGGGAAGCCTGAGACAACGGCGCCGCCGCTCACCAGCGTGACGTCGGCGCCCGCTTTGGCAAGCGCCGACGCGATCCGGCTGACCCGCGCCAGATGGCCGATGCCCAGGAGGTGCTGCACATAGACGAGCACCTTCATGAATGCCCCCGCGCGGCGCGGAAGAGTTGGGTGAGCTCTTCTATGCTGCTCTTGTGATCGAAATTCGCGCGCACGCGCGTCTCCGCCGCGGCCCCGAGTCTCAGGCGCAATTCCGGATCTGTGATCGCCTTGGCCAAAGCGCCGCTCAGAGCTTGGGCGTCCTCAGGCGGCACCAGGAGCCCGTTGACGCCGTCGCTCAAAAGCTCCGGCACGCCGGAGACCGTCGTCGATATGCAGGCGAGCCCCTGGCTCGACGCTTCGACCAGGACATTGGGCAGGCCGTCACGGTCGCCGTCGCTGGCGATGCGGCAGGGCAGCACGAAGAGATCGCTTTCGCGATATTGCGCCAGCACCTCCTCTTGCGCCCGTGACCCGAGCCAGGTGATGCGCGAAGCAAGTCCCAATGTCTCAGCCTGCGCCTTGAGCTTGCTCAATTCTTCGCCGCCGCCGATATGGACGAACCGCCAGGCGAGCGTCTTCGGCAGAAGCGCCAGAGCGGCGAGCAGGATGTCATAGCCCTTCTTCTCGACCGCCCGGCCGACGCTGAGGAGCAGGACCGGATCATGCGCATCCGTGCCATCACGTGCCGGACGCGTGCCTGCGAAGGATGCGAAGCGGGAGAGATCGAGGCCGTGATAGCTCAAATGGACGCGTGCCGGATAGGGGCTGAGGCTTCTGAGCTTGTCGAAGCCGGCCCTGGTGCAGGTCACGACGAAGCGGGCCTGGCCGAGCTTGGCCTGCAAGTCCCAGTCGGGCGACGTCCAGATATCCTTGGCATGCGCCGAGCAGCTCCAGCCGATATCGAGAACGAGGCTCGCATAGAGCGTGACCGAGCCCGGCGTGTGAATGAAATGCGCATGGAGCCAGTCGGCATCTTTGGGAAACTCGGCGGCGAGCACCAGGGCCTGGCCGAAGCGGCGCCAGCGGTTGCGCGTCCAGTCGCGTTTGAGATCGGCGAGGAAGGCTTTGCGCAGGCGTTTGTACTGCGGCAGCCGCCGCGCTTTCCACCACGAGCGGATGACGCACCACGGCTCGTCATGGAGATATTCCGGCAGATAGCGCACCGGCGCTTTGATCTCGTCATGCACGGGATGGCGCTTCTTGTCGGTCGGATGGCGCATCGAGACGAGATAAAGCTCATGGCCGGCGCGCTCGAGCCCGAGCAATTCCTGGGCGATGAAGGTTTCCGACAAACGCGGATACCCCTTGAGCACAATGACGATCTTCGTCATCTCTCAATGCCCCTCATGCTGAGGTGCGAGCGCAGCGAGCCTCGAAGCATCCATCAGGACAGAGCGAAGATGGTGAAGCAGACCCTTCTTTTCTCGCCCTCGGCAGGCACCTCAGGGTGAAGAGCCGGGATAAACTCATCATGCTCTAATTGCCGCCTTCGACGACGGTCAGGCGTTTCTGCGAGCCGGGCTCCAGCCATTCGCCGACCAGATCGGTGATCTTCTCGAGCCCGTCGAGCTTGAGCTTGGAGGTCACTTGCGACGGCGGCGCCCGCTCGGGCAGCGCCTTGAGCGCGTTGGCGAGCTTGGCCGGATCTTCGGCCTCTTCCGGCCGCAGCATGTCGATGACGCCGAGCTCGGCGGCGCGGCTGGCGCGGATCAATTGCTCCTCGCGCGGCGTGACGCGCGGCACGATCAAGGCCGGCTTGTCGAAAGAGAGGATCTCGCAGAAGGTGTTATAGCCGCCCATGCTGACGACCGCGCGGGCGCCGGCGATGAGATTTTCCATGCGGTTGTCGAATTCGATGATCTCGACATGCGGAATGGCGGAGCCCTTTTTCACGAGCTTGCGCCGCTTGCGTGCCGGCATGAAAGGGCCGAGCACGATCAGCATCTTGTGCTTCAGCGACGGATCATGATGATAGGCGTCGAAGATATTGTGGATGAGATCGGCGCCGTCGCCGCCGCCACCCGTCGTCGCCAGGATGTAACTGCCTTCGACGTCGCGCACCGGCACATCGACCTGCGTCATGTGACGCTGCAGGAACCCGACATAGTGCATGCGTGAGCGCACCGCGGGCGAAACGTCGAAGCCGGTCAGCGGATCGTAGAAATCCTCCGGTCCGTAGACCCAGATCGAATCATAAAACACACCGATCTTGCGCAGCACGTCGCGCTTCGCCCATTCCGCCTTGAGCAGTTCGGGTGCGTCCATGACCTCGCGCAGGCCCAGCACCAGCGTGGTGCCGTGGGTCTTGAGATAGGAGAGCGTCTCCTCGAGCTCGCCGCGCAGGCCCAGGGGCTCCTTGTCGACGATGAAGAGATCGGGCTGGAAGGACTCGGCCGTGTGGCGGATGATCGCCTGGCGCATCTCCAGCGTTTCGTGAAGATCGGTATGCCGGTCGATCGACGTATAATCGCCGTTGTGCAGCTTGATGATCGACGGGATTTTAACGAAATCGACGCGCACCCGATAATCGAAGGCGCCGGCGATGGTGGACCCTGAGATGATGAGAACGCTCAGGCCCCGGTAATTCTCGACCAGAGAATGTGCAATAGTGCGACACCGCCTCAAATGTCCGAGCCCGAACGTGTCGTGGCTGTACATGAGAATGCGGGCATGTTCCAGCCGACGCATCGTCATTCCCCTCTCTCCATGCCGACCTCGCTCGCCCCGAAACGGCGGACTATGCCACAGGGCATGAACGCGTCAAATCCCTGTTGCTGGCCGGTCCGCTCTTTCATTTACTTATACGGATCGGCTGCATCGCGCAGTCCGTCCCCCAGGAAGTTGAAGGCCAATATGACGACGATCACCGGAATGACCGGCAGCATGAGCCAGGGATAGAGCGCCACGACGTTGATATTGGTGGCCTCATTGAGCAGCACCCCCCAGCTGACGATGGGAGGCCGCAGGCCCAGGCCTAAGAAGCTCAATGCGGTTTCACCGAGGATCATGCCGGGGATGGATATGGTGGCCGAGGCGATCAAATGCGACATGAATCCGGGGACCAGATGACGGCCGATGATGCGGCTGCCCTTGGCGCCCATGAGCTGTGCCGCAAGGACGTAATCCTCCTCACGCAGCGCCAGCAGTTTCGAGCGTACCGCGCGGGCAAGTCCGGTCCAGTCGAGCAGACCCAGGATGAAAGTGATGCCGAAATAGACAAGCAATGGCGACCAGGTGACCGGCATGATGGCGGCGAGCGCCAGCCACAGGGGGATGCTCGGCAGTGACTGCAGCACTTCGATGAGACGTTGCGTCAAAAGATCGATGATGCCGCCGCGATAGCCGGCAATGCCGCCGATCACGATGCCGAGGATGAAGCTCACCGAGACGCCGAGAAGGCCGATGGTGAGCGAGATGCGGGCGCCGTAGATGATGCGCGAGAAAACATCGCGGCCGAGCTGATCGGTGCCGAGCAGGAAGAACTGGCCACCCTCGGCCGGGCAGACGAAATGACGGTCGGCCTCGATCAGGCCCCAGAACTTGTATTTGTCGCCTGAGCAGAAGAAGCGCAGCTTCTGTACGTTTTTGGTGTCGTCCTTATATTCGCGCTTGAGATTGTCCATGTTGAGCTGGACGGTCCGGCCATAGACGAACGGCCCGACGAAACTCCCCTCATGGAACAGCCGGACACTCTGCGGCGGCGCATAGATGGCGCTAACATTCCGGGTGGCGAGATTATAGGGCGCCAGGAATTCGGCGATGATGATCATCGCATAGAGAATGGCGAGGATGATGGCGGAGATGAGCGCCAGCCTGTGGCGCTTGAACTTCCACCACATCAGCTTCCATTGCGAAGCGAGGAACACCCGCTTCTGCTGCTCGCTCATCGTCTCTGTCGTCGTCGGATCGAAGGGAGCCGTCGAGACATAATGCCTGAGCGGCTGGCCCGGCGGCGGCAGCGGCGTCATGTCGTTCATTTCGTGCTTCCGCCCTGCAGCCTGATGCGCGGATCGAGCACGGCAAGCGCCAGATCCGAAATGAGGACGCCGATGACCGTGAGGAAGGCGAGGAACATCAGGAACGACCCCGCCAGATACATGTCCTGGCTCTTGAGCGCCCGGATCAGAAGCGGTCCGGTCGTCTCGAGCGACAGCACGATGGCGGTGATCTCGGCGCCCGAGATGATCGCCGGCAGGATCGAGCCGATATCGGAGATGAAGAAATTGAGCGCCATACGCAACGGATATTTGACCAGCGCCTTGAACGGATGCAGCCCTTTGGCGCGCGCCGTCACCACATATTGCTTCTGCAATTCATCGAGCAGATTGGCGCGCAGGCGCCGGACCATGCCGGCGGTGCCGGCCGTGCCGATGATCACCACCGGGATCCACAGATGCGCCATGATGGACTTGAACTTTTCCCAGCTCATCGACTGATCCATATATTGCGGATCCATCAGATGGCCGATCGAGGTGCCGAACCACACATTGGCGAGATACATGAAGACCAGCGCCATCATGAAGTTTGGCACCGCGATGCCCATGAGGCCGAGGAAGGTGAGGCCGTAATCGCCCCAGCTATATTGATGCGTCGCCGAATAGATGCCGATCGGAAAGGCGATCAGCCAGGTGAAGATGATGGTGGTGAAGGACACCAGGATGGTGAGCCACAGCCGGTCGCCCACCACATCCATCACCGGCAGCCGGTATTCGAAGGAATAGCCGAAATCGCCGGTCAGCATGCCGGCGACCCAATGGAAGTAACGCACCACCGGCGGCTTGTCGAAACCATATTCCTGGCGCAGCGCCTCGATCTGTTCGGCATTGACGCTTTCGCCCTGCGCCTGCAGTTCCGCCACATAGCTTTCGAAATAATCGCCCGGCGGCAGCTCGATGATGGTGAAGACCAGCGCTGAGATGATTACCAGCGTCGGCACCATCATGAAGATGCGCCCGATGATGTAACGCAACATCCTCAGGGGCCCTTCTTGTCGAACCAGAACGTGTCCATGCCATAGACGCCGAAATAGGCGGTCGGGTCGAAGCTGAACAACGCCGTTTCAGGCACGTTGCGCAATTTCGCCGATATGACGATAGGCTGCTTGGCGCCATTCACGATACCGATGGAGAAGGCCTGGTCGGTATAGAGCGCCAGCATCTTGTGCCAGATCTCGGCCCGCGCCGCGCTGTCGGCGGCTTTCTCCCATTGCTTGTAGAGATCGAAAAGCTCCTGGGCCTCCTTCACATCGGCCTGCGTCCCCTTCTCGCCGGCCGATTCGACGAAGATGCCCCATTGCGGCCATTGCATCTGCTCATGGCTCGTCGGCGCCAGGGCCTTCGGATTCATGTCGGCGGTCGGCACGCCATTGTCGAGGCCGGAAGCGACGGTCATCATCGTCGTCCCGCCGATGACCCGGCTCCTGAGCACGTCGGTCTGCGACGTCCGGATCACCAGCTTGAGGCCGACCTTGCTCCAATGGTCAGTGATGAGCTGGAGCACGTCCGTCTCGACCGAATCCTCGCCCGCCGTCTCGATGATGATCTCGGCGCGCCTTCCGTCGGGAAGCAGGCGGACGCCGTCACTGCCACGTTTGTCGAGGCCCATTTCATCGAGAAGCGCATTGGCCTTGTCGGGATCGTAAGCGGTATAGGCCGTCGCATATTCCTCGCGATAGAGCGGGCTCGCCGGCAGCACCGTATCGGCGCTCGGCCGGCTCAGGCCGAAGAACTTGGCCTGATTGATCTCGTCGCGGTTGATCGCCAGCGATGCCGCCCGGCGGAAGCGGACATCGCGCAGCACCTTGCTCCACACCGGATCGGCGAAGTTGAGATTGGGGAACAGAGCGACGCGCGAGCCGCGCCCGCTTTCCCACAATTTGACGCGGATCGGATGGGTCGCTTCCGATTCCTTCAGGAACGTGTAGTCGGCGAAGCTGATATTCTGCGCCTGGAGATCGGTCTCACCGGCGCCGGTCTTGGCCGCGATCAGCGACGAGGAGCTCACATTGAGAACGAAGCGGTCGATATAGGGAAGCTGGCGTCCTTCCTGGTCGACGCGATGGAAATACGGGTTGCGCTCGAAGACGAACTGCTCGGAGGGCGGCTTGGTGATGTTGCGCCACGGATCGAGCGTCGGCAGGTCCGGGTTTTCCGGCCGGTATTGCCGGGCTTTGTTGATATGGAGGCCCGTCCACTTCTTCTCGCCATTGGCCTTGATCAGTTCGGCGAGCTTGTCCTCGCTCTGATATTTCTTGTGGAACTGCTTCAGATATTTGGCCGGCATCACCAGGCTCAGCGCCTGGGGGGCCGCGATCTGCGGCAGGAAATCCGGATTGGGGGCATCCCAGCTGTAGCGCAGCGTATTGTCGTCGACGATCTCGAATTTGGGCGGCTTGCCGTCGACTAGGAGATAGGGGGAGATGACCTTGCTCAGCTCTTCATTGAGCTGCACGTCTTCGAGCGCGTAGCGGAAGTCCTCGGTGGTGACCGGCTCGCCGTCCGACCATTTGAGGCCTGGGCGCAGATGGAAGGTGAAGACGCGGCCGTCCTGGACGTCGAAGGATTTCAAAAGATCCGGCTGCAGCTGCAGCTTGTCGTCATAACGCACGAGCCGCGTATAGCCATAGACCGTCATCAGGCTGATATTGCGCTGGCCGCCGATCAGGATGCGCGCCGTGCCGCCATATTGGCCGACGGACTTGCCCTCGCCTTCGATCGTGACCTTGAGCGGCTCGCTCGGCAGGCGTTGATCGACCGGGGGCAATTCGCCCTTGGCCACCTTGTCCTTGAGCGAATCCGGTTCGACATATCCTGCCATGGCCGGCAGGGCGCACAGGACAAGGGCCACGAGCCCGTAAAGAAGCCGCGAGATCATTGAGCTAACTCCCCGTATTGTTTCTCGCGCCGGGCCAATATCCAGTGCGAGCCGCCGAGATCGCGATAGTCGAGGCCCCCACCCCCATCGCGGAAATCCTGTCCCCAGGCGCTGTCATCGGAAGCGCCGCCGAGCTTGAGCGTCTTGAAATCGAGCGGCCGGCCCAGATCGGGATAGGGCACGGCGGCGAGAAGGGCGCGCGTATAGGGATGTACCGGATTGCGGAACAAGGTCTCGCGCGGCGCCACCTCGACGATGCGGCCGCGGCACATCACCGCGATGCGGTCGGCCATGTAATCGACCACCGCCAGATTATGCGAGATGAAGAGATAGGTGAGCCCGAGCTCCTTCTGCAGGTCCTTCAGCAGATTGAGGATCTGCGCCTGCACCGAGACATCGAGGGCGGAGACCGGCTCGTCGCAGATGAGAAGATCGGGACCGAGCGCCAGCGCGCGCGCAATGCCGATGCGCTGGCGCTGGCCGCCCGAGAAGCTGTGCGGATAGCGGCTGAGATAACGCGGATCGAGGCCGACCGCCTGCATCAGTCTTTCCACCGTCGCCTGGCGTTCGGCCGCCGTGCCGATATTGTGGATCTCGAGCGGCTCGCTGAGGATGTTCTGCACCGTCATGCGCGGGCTGAGCGAGCTGAACGGATCCTGAAACACCATCTGGATGCGGCGCCTGAGATCCTTCAGTTTGTCGCCTTCGGCCTTGAGGAGATCGACGGGTCCTTCGCCGCTGTCGAAGGTGACCGTTCCCTGGCTGGGCGTCAGCGCCCGCATGATGATCTTGCTGACGGTGGTCTTGCCGCAGCCTGATTCGCCCACCAGGCCGAAGCATTCGCCCTGCTTGATGTCGAAGCTGACATTGTCGACGGCGCGGATCTCGTGGCCATCGCCCTTGCCGAACCAGCCGGACTGGCGCGTCGCGAAGGACTTGCCCAGGTTCTTGACCGACAGCAGGACGCCGACTTTCTTGCGCTCGCGCTTGCCGTTGCCGCCGAGCAGCGCCCCGGCATTGACCGGCACTTCGCGCAAGGCTTTCAGCCTTTCGCCCGCCGTCATGTTGAAATGCGGCACCGCCGCCAGCAGCGCCTTGAGATAGGGATGCTGCGGGTCGGTGAAGATGTCGGTGACCGTGCCTGCTTCCATGATCTCGCCGCGATAGATGACGACCACCTCGTCGGCGATATTGGCGACGATGCCGAGATCATGGGTGATGATCAGCACAGCCATGTTAAGCTTTTGCTGCAGTTCCTTGAGGAGCTGCAGGATCTGCGCCTGGATGGTGACGTCGAGCGCCGTGGTCGGCTCGTCGGCGATGAGCAGAGCCGGCCGGCAGATCAGCGCCATGGCGATCATCGCGCGTTGGCGCAGGCCGCCCGACAGCTCGAACGGATACATGCCATAGGCGCGTTTGGGGTCTGGGAAGCCGACCAGCCCCAGCATCTCCTCGGTGCGCTCGCGCACTTCCTTTTCCGAGGCCTCGAAGTGGATGCGATAGGCTTCGCCGACCTGGTCGCCGATCGTGTGCAGCGGCGACAGCGACGTCATCGGCTCCTGGAAGATCATCGAGATGCGCCCGCCGCGGATATGGCGGTATTTGTCGCTGTCGACATCGAGAGCGGCGAGATCGGTGACCTTGCCCTTTTTGGGGTCGGAAAACACGATCCGGCCGTGTTTGATGCGGCCGGGTCGCGGCAGGATGCCCATGATGGTCTGGGCAATCACTGATTTGCCGGAACCTGATTCGCCGACAAGCGCCGTCACTTTGCCGGGCAGGACCCGGAAACTGGCACCTTTGACCGCGTCAAAATCCCAGGCATGCAGCGCAAAGCCGATGCCCAGATCTTCGATGCGGAGAATATCACCTGCCGCCGTCATTGCCGAACGGACTTACGCCTTGCCAGCATGGCTAACCAAACGCCTTCCCCTTAAGTTAAGGGGAAGCCTAGCCGTTTTTCGGGTCTCATGGAAAGGGGCAAATCTTCGGGTCGAGCACATCCGCGCAGGCAAGACCTCGGCGGAAGTCGTCATAATAGAGCGCCCAGACGCCTGGACCACCGGCCCGATACGGCCCGAACTTGAAATATTGGTTCTCGCCAAGGCCTTTGTCATTGTGGCCAATGCGTCCCTTGACGGTGACGATCCATTTGCCATTGGCGAAGATTTCGATATGGCCGGTGCCCTCGGGGCCCGGCTTCGTATAGACGGCGAAATCGATCCACCCCGTCTCCGGCGCCGGCAGCGGATTGCCGCGGTCGATCACCGTGATCTTGTCGGTGCAGGCCGTGAATTCATCCCCGTTGTCAGGGCCAAAATTCCTGTCATAGGCGACGAGCGCCCTTGTCTGGTTGGTGTCAGGCCTGAGCCACACCGCCGTCTCGCCGTCCTTGCAATGCGCCCGTTTGCCCTTTTCGATTTCCTTGCCGGGCACGAGATTGGTCTCGACGGTAATGAAGAACTTGCCCTCGTTGAAGCGGAAGGCCAGGAACGGGCTGAAATCGCCGTCGGCGCCGGCATTGATCTCGCGTTTCCATTGGGCGACCAGATAGCGGTGATCGTCCTGCGGCAAGGGCTCCTCGAACTTGACCGCGAAGCCGAACCAGGCGCCCTGGTCGTAAGGTACGCGGAGCTTGCTGCGCTCCCAGACCTCGGCGCGTTCGCTGCATAAGCGTTCGGTCACCGGACAGTGGGGCTTCACCGACAACCGGAGCGCGCCCTTGCCGGTCTTCACCACCTTGTCCTGAAATTCGACGGTGCCGGCGCTCTGCTCGTAATTCTTCTTGTAGTAGAGACCGCCTTCCGGCGCGAAATCCTTGGCCTCGAAGCCGTCGGCGAGCTTGTCCTTATAGGTGAGCTCGGCGGCGGGTGCTGCGGCCGTGGCCAGAAACAGGCCCGTCAACACTGCGCCGATTTGCACGGTTCCGCGGAAGATCCCCATCAGCTCGCCTTGCGCCGCGCCGGCACGACATTGTCGCGATGCAGCAGGATGAGCCGCTCGGCATCGGTGAGCTCGCGGCCTTTGCTGGCCGGCACATAATCGCTGACCGTGCCCTTGCCCGCCAGGGGCGCATGGACCTTCATGTCATAATCGGTGCCGCGCAAGGTCTCGATCCCCAGCATGTTCCAGTCACCGCCGCTATAAAGCGCAAATTCGTCGCTGGCAATGATCGGGGTCTTGTATTTCTTCGACAGGCCCTCGAGCCTCTGCACCTCGTTCACCGCCTGCCCGAAAGCCGAGAAGGTGAGCCGTTCCTTCAACCCGACATTGCCGAACATGACATTGCCGACATGAAGGCCGAGGCCATAACCGACCGCTGGCAGATTTTCGGCCTTGCGCTGCTCGTTGAGCTGGCTCATCCGCGCCACCGCGTTCTGCGCGGCGGAGAGCGCCTGGCGGCAGGCGATCTCGGATGGGCCGCGATGGCGGGCGCAGGGAATAACGGCGAGGAACCCGTCACCGAGGAAGCTCAGGATCTCGGCCCCACCCTCGCTGAACGGCACCGCGATGGCATCGAAGAACTGATTGAGCGTGTCGATGAAGACTTGCCGGCCGGCCTGCTCGGCGATGGCGGTCGAGTCACGCATGTCGGCCATGATGAGGGCGGCGCGGATCGTTTCACCGTCGCCACGCTGGATCTGTCCGGACAATACCCGCTTGCCGGCGCCATTGCCGAGATAGGTGGTGAGCATGTTGCCGGCGAGCTGGCTCAGAACCGCAACACGTGTCGCCACCGCGAGCCGTCCCTGGATGCGCAGCAAGGCGGCGATCTCGCTTTCATTGAAGCCGCCGGCGCGGTCCGTCGACCATGAGCCGACGATGCCCTGTCCCGAATCTTCGCCGAAGGGCAGGAAGAAAGCCAGATAGTCGGTGATGCCTTCCTTCTTGAAATCCTCGAAGATCGGGAATTCCGGCTTGCAGTCGACGTCGATGCGCCGGCGCATGTGCTCGAGCCCGTTATTGATCAGCTGGTAATAGGGACTCTTGATCAGCATGTCGTCCTTTTCCTGGCCGGGCTCGACATGGCGATAACCTTCGACCTTGAGCCCTTCGCCGCGCCGCCAGGTGAAGCCCATGGCGCGATAGAGCGGATGCAGGATGGACAGCGAGATATTGATGCGTTTGAGCGGCAGGCCGGTGGCGGCGAGCCTTTCGCAGCAGCCGCGGATCACCGTCTCGAGATCGGTGCTGCGCAACGAGGCCTGCTTGAGCCAGGCCGACACTTCATCCATGAGGGTATCGGAAATGGCGTGGTCGACGGCCATGGGCTTGTGCTCCGGAAAGGGCGAGGGAATCGGGACTATTGGCCCGATAATGTGTGATCCGGGACGCTCGATTGCAACGGGGTCGCCCTGTTAAGGAAAAGAATATCTGCGCCCCGGGGCGTGGGTGCCAAAGCGATCCCTTGCGACAAATAAGTAACAAGGCTCGGATATTTGCCGACCGTCGTCTGCCGCTCGAGGCGCTCGAACAGCCGCGCCAGCCGGAATGTGGCGAGAAGCGCCTTGCCCCGGCGGAACAGTGCCGGCCCGGTCTGTGTCTTCTCATACAGGGCCGGATGGACGGCGAGTTGCACCCCCTTCACCTGCGGCGCATCGAGCGCCTTGAGCTCCCGGGCGATGACATATTCATACCCTTCGATGTCGATCTTGACGAAGAGCGGCCCCGGCCCCGCCGTCTTGAGGAGCTTCTTCATCGAGCAGCCCTGGACCTCGACCGAGGCGCCGTCGCCGATGGCGAGCGCGCTCGTCTCCGAGCTGCCGAAGCCTTCCACCGCGTTGAGCTTGATGCAGTCTTCCGGCGACAAAGCGGATTCGAGCAGCGTGACATTGGGATAGAGCGGCAGCAGGCTGTTGAGGATCTCCCGGCATTTGGGATCGGGCTCGACCACCAGGACGCGCTTGGCCCTCTTGCTGGCCCAGAACGGCGTGACGCCGATCCAGCCGCCGATATCGATATAGGTGACGTCGGGGCCGAGATGATCGCTCAGGGCACGGAATGTCCGCGGCTCCCACTGGCCGCTTGCCAGTTTTGCATAGAATTTTCGGTATTCCGGCAGGTCCGCGAGGGTGACGGTTTCTCCGTGATAGGTGATGTCGAAATGCTTCATGGCCGTCATTTGCGCCAACTGGGCCGGCAGTTCAATGCGGTTGACGCAAAGGTTACTGGACGAATGACTGCCATGCGCCGTCTCGGCGGACGATAGGCGTGGTTGAAATGGCGTGCACCGCCTCGCCTGCGGCCTCGTGCGCCATCTCCGCAATGGCTTCCAATCCTTCGTTTTCCTGACTGCCGGTCACCAACACGAGATCGTTGGCCGCAACGATGACGACAATATCGCCACGAAAGTGAAGCCGCTCCGTCGACCAGAAATCGTCATCGAGAAGCAGCGACGGCGAATAGGAATCTCCACTGCTCACAATCGCGAAAGTGGGGTGCGTCTCGATTCGGGGCACCACCCGATTGTGTTTCAGGTTCTTGAGCGCCAGGGCCTTCAGTGCGCTCTCGCCGAGCCCCAGTTCATCCAGTTTTTCCTTTGGTGCATAATGCACGGTATCAGGCGCATCAAAAGCATAGATAGCATGGACATCTCCCGCCAGCGGCCAATGAAGCAACGCTTGCCATTCGAAAGCGATTTCGCGGCGAACGACGAGCACAAGGTGCTCGCGTGTGAATGTCGGCACCTCCGTCAATGCGCCTCGAAGGCCGACGAGATAACGGCTTATGATCGCATCGATCTCCGCAGGATTTTCCGCATATTCTCGGAAAGCGTTCTCGAGAAAGACCTTGGCGACGCCATCGTCGTCATCATGTGACATCATCCCCACATGCACCTCCAGCGCTCCCTTGATCGTCGCTTTCATACCCGGCAGGAGCGTCTCGGCCCTTTCGGCGTAGACGTGGGTAAACTGTTCGGCTGTCATTACAGTTTCTGTTGGCGTGGCCTCGGAAGACGAAAACCACGAGAAGATGGCCGTCAGGAAACGCCGCCCCCACATCGTTTCAAACGTTCTTCGCCATTTCCCGGAGCTTGAATTTCTGGATCTTGCCGGTCGACGTCTTCGGCAATTCGGCGAAGACCACATGTTTCGGCACCTTGTAGCGCGCCAGGCCTTTGCGGCACCAGTCGAGCATCTCGTCGGCCGTGACGCTCGCACCCGGTTTGATTTCGATGAAGGCGCACGGGCTTTCGCCCCATTTCTCATCCGCCTTTGCGACGACGGCGGCGGCCTGGACGGCCGGATGTTTGTAGAGCACTTCCTCGACCTCGATCGAGGAGATGTTCTCGCCGCCCGAAATGATGATGTCTTTCGAGCGGTCCTTCAGCTGCACATAACCATCGGGATGCAGCACCGCGAGATCGCCCGAATGAAACCAGCCGCCCTTGAAGGCATCCTCGCTCGCCTGTTTGTTCTTGAGATAGCCCTTCATCACGATATTGCCGCGAAACATCACTTCGCCCAGTGTCTCGCCATCGGCCGGTACCCTCGTCATCGTTTCCGGATCCATCACGGTCAACGCCTCGAGCGGAATATAATTCACGCCCTGGCGCGCCTTCTTGGCGGCGCGCGCCTCGGGCGCGAGCGCGTCCCAGGCGCTATCCCAGTCATTGACCACTGCCGGCCCATAGGTCTCGGTGAGGCCATAGACATGGGTGACGTTGAAGCCCGCTTCGGCCATGCGCGCCAGCACCACTTCGGGCGGCGGCGCCGCCGCGGTGGTGAACTCGACCGCATGCGGAAGCTTCGTCTTCTCATCTTCCGGCGCATTGAGGATGGTCGCCATCACGATCGGCGCGCCGCACAGATGCGTGACCTTGTGCTCGGCGAGCGCCTGCCAGATCGCCTTGGCGCGCACCGCCCGCAAGGTGACATGGGTGCCGCCCATCACCGACATCGACCACGGATAACCCCAGCCGTTGCAATGGAACATCGGCAGCGTCCACAGATAGACCGGATGGCGCTGCATCTGCTGGGTCAGCACATTGCCCTGCGCGATCAGATAGGCGCCGCGATGATGGCACACGACGCCTTTCGGATTGCCGGTGGTGCCCGACGTGTAATTGAGCGAGATCGCGTCCCACTCGTCCTCGGGCATCACCCAGGCGAAATCGGGATCGCCGCCTGAGATGAAGCTTTCATAATCGATGGCGCCGAGACGCGCGCCGTCGGGCACGAATTCGCTGTCGACATAATCGATGACGATCGGCTTCTTGCCCTTGAGGAGCGCCAGCGCCTCCTTCATGAGGCCGGAGAATTCCGTGTCGACGAGGACGAGGCGCGTTTCGGCGTGCTCCAGCGAGAAGGCGATGATGGCGGCATCGAGCCTGGTATTGAGCGTGTTGAGGACAGCGCCCGCCATCGGCACGCCGTAATGGGCCTCGAGCATCGCCGGCGTATTGGCGAGCAAGGCCGAGACGGTCTCGCCGCGCTTGATGCCGGCCTTGCCGAGCGCCGAGGCGAGGCGGCGGGCGCGCGCATAGAATTCCGAATAGGTGATGCGTTGCCGGCCATGGATGATGGCGGTGTGATCCCGGTAGACGGCGCCGGCGCGGGCGAGGAAGGACAGAGGCGTCAGCGGCTGGTAGTTGGCCGGGGTCTTGGGCAAATCGCGGTCATAGATGGAGGTGCTCATGGAGCCGTCATATTCCATCCGCTTTCGCGGCGGAAGACGGTTTACAGGCCGGCCTCGGGCTTACGCCTTTCGCGCTCCCAGTTCTCGCCGCTGGCGGCGATGCAGGAGACCCCTGTCGCCGTGGTGAGCAGCACGGTCCAGCTGCGCTGCTCGGAAACGAACACTTCGAGCAGGGTGCCATCCTGGGTGATGCCGATGGCCTCTGGCGTCTCCTTGTATTGCTTTGCCAGCAGGCTGACGAGATCATCATGCGAGGCGCAGGGAAGCATCTCCGCCTTGGCGATCGAGGAAAGAAACAGGAAAGCGGCAGCCACCAAAAGCCATTTCATGAGGATGCGAGCCATGTGAGCCACTCTCGAATGAGCGCCTTCTTGCCCGGCAGCAACGTCATCACGGGCGAAGCACGGCGCCCGGTTGTAGAGACTTCGGCGATCCGGCCAGGCCGGACCAGGACTTCACCAGTCCCACTTCATTATGTGGTGGCGGGATAGGGCTGCCGCAAGGGCTGCTGGTCGGGCCTCGACGGCTTGCGCCCGTCCAGGACGACGGCGAGCGTGCCCATCACCAGAAGGCCGGTCGCGATGATGACCGTGTCATGCGCGAAGCTGCCGCCCCATTCATGGCGCACGATGGCGCCCGTCATCGACATCAGCGAGCCGACGCAGAAAACCGGGAGCGAATGGCGGCCCATGGCGGTGAGGAAATTGCTCGCCGGGATGCGGTGCATCAGGCGGCCGAGCGGCGACATCATCACCACATAAGCGAGCGCCAGCACATGCAGGAGGCGTGGCCAGGCGACGAAGCCCTTGTCGAAGCTCCAGATCGTCGACGGCAGCTTGATGCCGGAGAAATTGATCACCCAGTCGAACGGTACCCACCAATAGGCGAGCAGCAGATAGACGACGCACAGGCCATAGAGCAGCGCCGAAAATGGCATCGGCCGGTTCTCGCGCTGGCGCTGGCCGAGAATGAAGCCGACGACGAACAGCAGCTGCCAGGCGAGCGGATTGAAGAACCAGCCGCCCGGCATCGGATAGTTGGGGACATCGAGCCCGAAGACGCCGGTGGCGAACCACAAGGTCACCGACACCGCGAGCAACAGCGACAGGCTGTAGCGCGCCAGCACCATGAACAGCGGCAGCATCAGCAGCAGCGCCATATACATGGGGAGGATGTTGAAATAGCCGAGCTGGTGGCCCAGCGTGACGAGCCCGATGACGCCGCGCACCGGATCCTCCGCCAGAGGCTTGATATCCATATAGACGATGGTGTCGTCGAGATAGCCCGGATGCATGAAATAGAGCGTCGCGGCGCAGAACAGCGAGATGCCGATGATCGTCGTCACGATATGGCTCATATAGAGCGTCCAGGCGCGCTTGATGGCCTTGACGGTCGCATCCCAGGTCTCGCCGCGCTCGAAGCGGGCGAAATACGCATAGGCCGAGGCGAAGCCGGCCAGCATGACGAAGACTTCCGCGGCATCCGAGAAGCCGAAATTCTTATGCGTCCACTTTTCGTAGAAGTTGCCCGGCACGTGATTGATGAAGATCGAGGCGAGCGCCAGTCCCCGCAGAAAATCGATGCGGTGGTCGCGGCGTGAGGGGGCGGCGGCAGTCGTCATAAGGCGTGCTTGAAGGACCGGGATGGCAGGATCAAGGCATTGTTATTGCGGCATAATAAGTAGAACAAATTCCGCCGAAATTGAAGACCTCGGCGACGAAAATTTGCTCCAACATATTGATTTGGCGCGAATCCCTGTGGGCGAAGCGGATCCACGTCACCGGGATGCGCTACGTCAATCCGGCTTGAAGGCCTTCGCCTTGGCTTCGCCTTCCTGGCGCTGGGCTTCCGGCAGGCGGCCGACGAATTCATCGAGCCAGGCGTCGTTGCGCCCGCCGGCTTTGGCGAGAGTGTGCCATTTCACCGCCTCGACCGGATTGACGGCGAAGACGCGCCCGGTCGCGAAGAGCAGCGCCACCCGGTTCTGCGCCACCGGATTGCCGCGCTTGGCCGACACCAGGAGCCACTGGGCGCCGACCTTTTCGTCCTTCTTCACCCCATCGCCGCGGAAGACCATGATGCCGTAATCGAGGGCGGCGTCGCGATGGCCCTTGACCGCCGCTTTGGCGAACCATTCGCCGGCCCTGATCTTGTTCTGCTCGACGCCCCGCCCCTCGGTGAAGAGGACGCCCAGATTATATTGTGAATCGGCGTAGCCCTGGAGGGCCGCCTTGTCGAACCATTCGGCCGCCTCGAGCCAGTCGGGCGGCGTTTCGCTGGCGGCGAGCAGCCCCATCCGGTGCTGCGCCTCGGCCTTGCCCTGCTTGGCCGCCTTTTCCATCCAGTAGCGCCCACGGTCGGGATCCGCCTCGCCGAGCATGCCGTTGAGATAGATTTCGCCCAGTGAATATTGCGCCCCGACATTGCCCTTGTCGGCCGCCTGGGCATAGAAGTCGGCCGCCTTGTTGAGATCGGCCTCGACACCCTGGCCCTTCTGGTAGAGCACGCCCATCATCGCCATGGCGCGCGCATCGCCCTTCTTGGCGAGTGCCTCGGCGATGACGCGGGCGCCTTTGTAATCCTTGTCTTCGTAGAGCGAGACCGCTTCCTCGTAAGGCGGCTGGGCCTGGGCCTGCGCCAGGGTTGGGCCGGCAAAAGCCAGGCCCAAGGCCAGCAGATAAGCGGGAAGGCGGTTCATGGGGTCGTCGAAATCGCCTGCATGAGCTCGGTGACGATGCGCCGGGCCTCTTCGGGCGAGGTCCAAATCGACTCCGGCGGCCGGATGAAATCGGGTTGTTGCGTCAATAATGCGGCAACCCCCTCGGGGCCCACCGGATCGGCGGCGATACAGGGCACTTCGAACAGCCCCGTCCACCAGGCGATGATCGGCTCGTCATGCGGCAGGAGCCGGGCCTGATGGAAAGCGACATAATCGGCGCCCGCCTCGGCCAGATCCATCGCCATATGGCGCGACGTGCCGCACAGGGCGCCGATGATCTTGTCCGGCCCCAGAAGCTTGCGGGCATGTTCGTAATCGGCGCGCTCGGTCACCTCGATGCCGTCGCAGGCCTGGGCATGTTTCTCATCGAGGCTGAGCAGCGCCACACCATGTTTATGGGCGGTCGGCAAAAGCAGGCTGACCAGCTCGCCGGGCGCCAGCGCGCTCGCGACATCGCCCGCTTCGCAGGCCGCCGCAAAGCAGCGGACCGCATGGGGGCCAGTCGTTTCGGGGACGATAAGATGAAGTCGGGGCTGCGCCATGGCTGATTCGAAGGCCTCCTCGCCCCGTTCAATCAGAGATGGCCCCGGAAGGCAAACGGTCTCAACCGGCCTTGAGAGCCCGCTCGACCGCTTTGCGCTCCTTCTTGATGACCGTCAGGTAGGCTCGGGCAGCGCTGTCCGGCTTGGATCGGCCCTGCTCCCAATCGCGCACCCTGGCGGCGGTGAGGCTGTATCGTCGGGCGAACTCATCCTGGGACAGGCCGAGTTCGGTTCTGATCTTCTTGACGTCGATCTCGGTAGGAACATGAATCTTGTACTTCGATTTATCCGCGCGCCCCTTGGCATGAACCAGCGCATCTTCGAGACCGGCCTTGATCATCTCAAAAGCTTTGCTCATGACTTTTTTCTCCGTGCTTTCGCTGCGTAGGCCAGGACAATCTGCTTGGTGAGTTTCTTCAACTCGTTGGCTTCGGCGTCCGAGAGATTGTCCTTCATGTTCTTGCCGAAGACCGTGATCAGGTAGACGGGCAAGGCTTCTCCCGTAAAGAAGGTAACAACCCGGTAGCCACCACTCTTACCCTTGCCGCGGCCGGCGAAACGAAATTTTCGGCACCCGCCTGTCCCCTTGATCTCGACGCCCAGCATAGGATCTCGTGCCAGGTCTCGACGATCCGTTCGCGCTCAGCTTCAGAAATTCCCGCCAGATGGGCGCGCTGAGAAACGCAGGAGTCTCGACTACCGTGTGCGCAAATCATATATACGGAATCTCCGTAGATTCGTCAATACCGAAAGCTACGGAAGCTCCGCAATCCGGATCATCACCTTCACGCGAAGGGGTCTTCTGCCCGGGGCCACAGCTTGCGGGTGAGCTTGCGGTAATTGGTGACGCGCGGATTGTTCGGATAGGTGGCGCCCGCCGCCACATAGATCACTTCCGAGGCGATCGGGGCGAAGCCGGCATAGAAGTGATTGGTCGACTTCACCACCAGCAGCGGCTGGGCCTTGGGATCGATGCCGAGATTGGCAAAGATGTCGGGCTCGAAAGTCTGCGTGCGGTTGGTGTTGAGGATGACGTCGATCTCGGTGCCGGCGATACGCACCACCGCTGCGGGGCCGAGCGTGACGCGGCTGCCGCCGAAGCTTTGCCAGCCCTCTTGCACGACCTTGCGGACGATGACGCGCGCATCGACCGGCTCGCCGCCCAAAGGCCCGGACTTGCCGCCGATGCGCAGATCGATCTCCGCCCCCGCGCCCGCGCCATGAGCGAAATTGACCGCCATCGGATCCCAGATCGTCGCCAGCGCCGCCTTCGGAATTTTCCGCTCGATCATGCGGCGCAGCAGGAGCGTGCCGTCGCCGGCGACGCCGCCGCCCGGATTGTCCCACATATCGGCGATGACCGCCGGCTTCCCCGGCCGCGTCACCTGAAGCGCCCGGTCGAGCCCTTCATCGATGCTCATATTGGGCATCAGCGTCTTGCCGCGCAGCGCATAGATCTCGCGCCCGAGTCTTTCGGCGAGACGATCGCCCTTCTCTTTCGCACTGTCGCTCACCACCAGCATGCGGCTGCCCATTTCCGGCACATCCGCCGCCATGAAGCCATGGATGAAGGAGACCGACAGGATATCGTCCTTGCCCTGCAGCGCCTTGATTCGGTCGACGAAGGACCGCATCGGCTCGCGGCTCGTCGGATACACATCGATCAGCCGGCAATCGTAAGCGGAGATCACCGGTTTGATCTCACCTCTGATCGCCTGGAGCGCCAGATCGACGACATGCTCGCCGCGTTCATAGAAATCCGTATGCGGGAATTCCAGGAAGGCGGCGAGGATATCGGCATTGGCGACGCGTTTCGGCGTCAGATGGCTGTGCGGATCGAGCTCGGCGGCGATGACGACCTTCGGCCCGACGATCGCCCGCACCCGCTCAAGAAGATCGCCTTCGCAATCATCATAGCCCTGCGCCACCATCGCGCCATGGAGGCCGAGCACGACGCCATCGACCGGCAGCGCGGCCTTGAGCTCGGCCAAAATAGCGTCGCGCAAGGCCTCATAGGCCTGGCGATTGAGGAGGCCGCCGGGCTCGGCCCAGGCGGCGGTCCCCTCGATCACGGTGAGGCTTTTGTCTTCACGCGCCCGCCGGCGCAGCACCAGCATCGGCGACGAGCACAGCGTCGGCGTCTCCGGATGTTTGCCCGGGGCGGCATAGAACGCCATGTCGAAGCTGGCGCGATCCGTCGGCACCGGCGAGAAAGTATTGGTCTCCGTCGCGAGCGACGCCGTGAAGATGCGCATGGCTGTCCGGATTATTTCTTGGGCGAGAAGGCGATGGCTTCGATCTCGACCTTGATGTCGATCATCAGCCGGCTTTCGGCGGTGGTGCGCGCCGGCGGCTCTTTGGCGAAGAACGTGCCGTAGACCTGGTTGAAGCCGCCGAAATCGCGGGCATCATCGAGCCACACGGTGGTTTTCACCACTTCATCCATTGTGGCGCCGGCCAGCGCCAGGGCCGCTTTGACATTCTCCAGTACCTGGCGCGTCTGCTCCTTGATGCCGCCCGGCACGACATTGCCTTGCGCGTCGACCGGTACCTGCCCCGACACATAGACGAAATCACCGGCCCGGACGGCGGGCGACAAAGGGACATGCGATGTGCCGAAAACCTGCTTCTTCATGGATCGTTCCTTTTTATTTGACTGCGCCGAGCGAAAGGCCGCGCACTAGGTAACGTTGCAGCCAGGCGAAGAGAATGGCAACGGGGATCGTGGCGACGAGGGTTGCCGCCATCACATGATGCCACTCGACCGTGTAGCGCCCGGCGACCAGCGAGAAGACCTGGATCGGCAGGGTGTAGCTCTCCTGGCGCCTGAGCAGCGTCAGCGCGATGACGAATTCGTTCCATGCATTGATGAAGGTGAAGATGGCGGTGACGGCGATGGCGGGCGTCACCAGGGGCAGGAACACCTTGATCAGCGTCTGGCCGCGCGACGCGCCTTCCATCCAGGCCGCCTCCTCGAGGTCCTTCGGGATGGTGGCGAAATAGCTCTGCAGCATCCACACGGTGAAGGCGATGTTGAAGGCCATGTAGATGACGCCGACGGTCGGCACATTGTCGACGAGGCCGAGGGCGGCGATGAGCCGGAACAGGCCGACCACCAGCACGATCGGCGACAGCATCTGCGAGATGAGCAGGAACTGGTTGAAGGCGCCGCGGCCGCGGAAACGGAAGCGCGACAAGGCATAGGCCGCCGGAATCGAGATCAGGATGGCGCCGATCGTGGCGATGAGCGACGTATAGAGCGAGTTGAACAACGCCCGGCCGAAATTGGTCACCGTCCACATGTCGATGAAATTCTGCCAGCGGATCTCGCTCGGCCACCAGGTCGGGTTCAAGACCTCGGCCTGCGGCTTGACCGCGGTGATGAACATCACCGCGAACGGAAACAGCGACAGCACCACCAACGGTGACAACAGCGCCCAGGCGATGATCGAGCGTTTGAGCTTGCTCATCAGGCCTCACGCTCCTTCATGGCGAGCCGCACATAGATGATGGTGAAGACGAGCAGGATCGCCAGCATGATGAGCGACACCGCCGAGGCCTCGCCGAGCTTCCCGATGCGGAAGCCGAGCTTGTAGAGATGGGTGACCAGGATATCGGTCGAATTGGCCGGCCCGCCTTGCGTCGTCACCCAGATGATCGGGAAGGAATTGAACACATAGATGGTGTTGAGCACCAGTGCGATATTGATGAAGGGTTTCAGCAGCGGCAGCGTGATATGGCGGAACTGCTGCAGGCGCGAGGCGCCTTCGAGTGCCGAGGCTTCATAGAGATCCTGCGGGATCGAGGAGAGGCCGCCCAAAAAGATCGTGGTGGTGAAGGGCACCGTCACCAATATGCCGATCAGCACCTGCATGGCGAAAGCGAGATCGCCGCTCGCCAGCCACTGCACATTCTCGCTGATGATCCCTAAGCCCATCAGCGCCGAATTGAGCATGCCGCTTTCACCATTGAGCGACCAGCGCCACACCACCGCCGTCATGGTGAGCGAAACCGCCCAGGGCAGCATCAGGATCACCCGCGCGATGTCGCGGCCGTAGAAATCTTCATTGAGAATGAGCGCCACCGGCACCGAGACGAGCAGCGCGCCGCCGACCACAAGAACCGTCCACAAGCCGGTGCGCCACAAGGCCGATATAAAATCGGCATTGGCAAAGAGCGCTGAAAAATTGGCGAAATCGTTCCAGCCTTTGAGCTGTCCGAAACGGTTCACGTCATTGGTGGCGATTTCGATCAGGCTGCCGACCGGCCAAAAGATGATCGCCGCCGCCAGCACAAGGCTCGGCAGGATCAGGAGATAGGGAATGGCGGTCTGGCGCGAGGTCATCAAGCATCGGCCCGAAAAGTGCGCAGCGGTTTTCGGATAAGCCGATGCGCAAACAAAGATGATGAAGCTTACGGAATGTCTTTTACACCCTCTCCCCCGCAGGGGAGAGGGGTTTCCGTATGACTTACTTCTGCAGGATGCCGTTGATCTCTTCGGCGGTGGCTTTCAGCGCCACGTCGGGCTCGACATCGCCGAGATAGATCTTCTGCAGCGCGTCGGAGGTCTTCTGCGCCACTTCCTCCCAGCCCGGGATGACCGGCGCGAAGCGGGCCGACGGCAGAAGATCGGTGAACGCCTTGAGATCGGCATTATTCACATAATAGTCCATCTTCGCCTCTTCCTTGTTCACCGGCAGAAAGCCTTCGCCCTGCGTGAACTTGGCGCGCATGTCGGTGGTGAAGAGATAGTCGAGGAACTTCCACGCCTCTTCCTTGTTCTGCGAGTTCTTGAACATGATGATCGAGTCGGTCACGCCATAGGTGCCGCGCGCGCCCGACGGGCCGGCCGGAATGGCGGCGACGCCATATTTGAGGTTCGGCGCTTCTTCCTTGATCTGATTCGACAGGAAGGGCGCCGTGATCATCATGCCGATCTTGCCCTGCTTGAACAGGTTCTGCACATCCTCGCGCGAGAAGGAGGTGACGCCCGGCTGGGTGAGCTTCTTGTCGATCAGCTCCTTGTAGATCTTGGCGGCGGCAATGGCGCCGTCGCTGCCGAGACCGGACTTGCCGTCCTTGTCGAGGATTTCGACGCCCTGCGACCACATCGCATAATAGTAATAGACGTCGGTCTCGATCTCCTTGCCCTGGAGCCCGTAGCCATAGACGCCGCCGCCCAATGCGGAGATCTTCTCAGCCGCGGCCTTGAGCTCGTCCCAGGTCTTCGGCGGCTCGGTGATGCCGGCCTTCTCGAACAATTCCTTGTTGTAATACATGGCGCGCGCCGAGGCGGCGATCGGCAGGCCATAGGTCTTGCCGTCCATCACCGAGGGCGACAGGAAGGTTTCGATGAAACGGTCCTTGAATTCCGGCGTGATGAATTGGTCGAGCGGCTCGGCGACATCCTGCTTCACGAAGTCGATCAGCCAGCGCGTGCCGATGATCGACAGATCGGCATTGGAGCCGGCGCCGATATCGGTGGTGAGCTTCTGCAGCAGCACGTCCCACGGCACCACTTCGATCTGGATGTCGACGCCCGGATTGGCGGCTTCGAAGGCCTTCTCGGCCTCGGCGAAATAGGGTCCGGTCTTGGCGCTGTATTCGGCGACGGTGACGCGCACGGTGCCGGCGAGCGCCACGCTGGTGAGCGCCGCGAGGCTCAAGCCCGCGGTCAGAATAGTCTTCAGAAATCGGCTTTTCATGGAGTTCCTCCTCAGTCGGAAATGGGGATTTTGGGAGCCCGTTTTCGGGCTTTCACGGACATCGTTTTCGATGTTGCCGAGTTACATACTTTCAAAAATAAAGGAAAACAAGCTGAAATTATGTTGCCAACTTACAAAATTGCGCACAGACTGGAATGAAGACAGGAACAGCGAGGGGCCGGTTTCGACCGGAATCCCGGCAAGGTTGCTTGCGGTTCGCTCAAGCTGGAGCGATCGTAACTGGCACCAAATACGGCGAGGAAACATGAC
Organism: Taklimakanibacter albus; assembly: GCF_016595235.1. Taxonomy (GTDB): domain Bacteria; phylum Pseudomonadota; class Alphaproteobacteria; order Rhizobiales; family Aestuariivirgaceae; genus Taklimakanibacter; species Taklimakanibacter albus. Next base: position 1,923,990 of record NZ_JAENHL010000007.1, read on the forward strand.
GGGTCTCAAGGGCAAGAAAGTCATCATCACCGGGGCGGGCGGCGGCATCGGCTCGGCCCTGGTCCAGGCCTTCCATAATGAAGGCGCCACCGTCATCGCCTGCGACCGCACGGCGGAAACCGCCGAGCCGATCAGGCCCGATCACCTGGAGGTCTTCGACCTTCTCGATCCCGCCTCCATCGGCAAGGCGGTGGAGAACATCACCGCCAAATTCGGCGCCCCCGACTGTCTCGTCAACAATGCCGGCTGGACGCGGGCCGAATTGATGGAAGACGTGACCAACGAGGTCATCGCGCGTGAATTGCAGCTCAATCTCGGCGGCGTCATGCAATTCACCAATGCTCTCCTGCCGGCGATGGTCGAGCGCAAGGTCGGCAGCATCGTCTTCATCAGCTCGGTCAATGCGCTGATGCATTTCGGCAATCCCGTTTATGCCGCGGCCAAATCCGGCATCGAGGCCTATTCGCGCGCCATCGCGGTCGAGCATGGCGCGCAAGGCATCCGCTCCAACAGCGTCTGCCCGGGCTCGACCCGCACCCATGCCTGGGATCACCGGCTCGAAGCCGAGCCTTTGCTTCTGCCACGCGTCACGAGGCTTTATCCGCTGCAGCGCCTGGTCAGTCCCGAGGAAGTGGCCAATGCGGTCGTCTTCCTCGCCTCGCCTTTGTCGAGCGGCATCACCGGCGTGACTTTGCCGGTTGACGCCGGCGCCACGGCGGGCTTCCTTCCCTTCATCGACACGGTTCTGAAAGGCGTCTCATGAGCACGGTCCATCTGCGCGGCATCGCCAAGCAATTCGGGGCGGTGACGATCATTCCCAAGGGCCTCGATCTCGATATCGCCGATGGCGAATTCGTCGTCCTGGTCGGTCCCTCGGGCTGCGGCAAGTCCACCCTTCTACGCATGATCGCCGGTCTCGAGGAGATCAGCGACGGCGAGCTCATGATCGGTGGCAAGCGCGCCAATGGGCTCAGCCCCCAGGAACGCAACATCGCCATGGTGTTCCAGTCCTATGCGCTCTTCCCGCATATGACGGCCAAGGACAATATTGGCTTCGGTCCGCGTATCCGCAAAGAGGCCGAAAGCGCCGTCACCGACAAGGTCGGAAAGGCCGCCGGCATCCTCAATCTGCATGATTATCTCGACCGCTTTCCGCGTCAGCTGTCCGGCGGCCAGCGCCAGCGCGTCGCCATGGGCCGCGCCATCGTGCGCAGCCCCGAGGTATTCCTGTTCGACGAGCCGCTCTCCAATCTCGACGCGCAATTGCGCGTGCAGATGCGCACCGAGATCAAGGCGCTGCATCAGCGGCTGGGCTCGACCATCGTTTATGTGACGCATGATCAGATCGAGGCCATGACCATGGCCGACCGCATCGTCGTCATGAACAAGGGCCGCATCGAGCAGGCGGGCTCGCCGCTCGAGCTCTATGACCATCCCGCCACCAAATTCGTCGCGAGCTTCTTAGGCTCCCCCTCGATGAGCTTCGTGCCCGGCCGGGTGAAGAAGACTGCCGACGGCGCCGCCGTCGTCACCGATGACGGCGTCGTCCTGCCGACCCGGACACTCGCCGCCGCCAATGATGGCCGCCAGGTCGAGGTCGGCATGCGGCCCGAGCATTTCCGTCTCGCCGACACGGGCCAGGGCATGCCGTTCAAGGTCGACGTCATCGAGCCGACCGGCTCGGAGACCCATCTCTACGGCGCCATCGCCGGTACGCCGGTGCGCTGCGTCTTCCGCGAACGGCTCAAGCTGGCGCCCGGCGCCGAGATCGGCCTCGCCATCGACCATCAGCTCACCCATGTCTTCGACCGCGAGACGGGGCGCCCGGTGTGAACGACATCATCGATATCGTCGCGCGTCTGCGCGAGCGCTCCGAGGACGGCTCCAAATCCGACCGCCGCCTGGCGCAGCTCATTCTCGACGATATCGATTTCGCCTCCAAGGCGGCGATCGCCGACCTCGCCGCCCGCGCCGAGGTGAGCGAGCCGACGGTGACGCGCTTCTGCCGGGGTCTCGGCTGCGAAGGCACCCGCGATTTCAAGTTCAAGCTCGCCCAGGCTTTGGCGGTCGGCGCCCTCTATCTCAATCCGGTGCCGCTCAACCGCGACGCCCGCGAAGAGCGCACCTTGCAGGCGATCTGCGACGGCGCCGTCTCGGCCATCGAGAAGCTCAAGCCCACCCTCGATATCGGCGCCATCGCCGAATTGAGCGCCAAGATCACCGAGAGCCCGCATGTGCTGATCTACGGCTCGGGCGGCATTTCCTCGATGATGGCGGTGGAACTGCAGAACCGCCTGTTCCGCTTCCGCATCAACGCCGTCTCGCATATAGACGGCCAGATGCAGCGCATGACCTCGGCCGTCGCCGACAAATCGACCCTCGTCATCGGCTTCTCGGTGTCGGGTTACGCCCGTTCCGTGGTCGATGCGGTGATGGTGGCCCGCCAATATGGCGCGCACACGGCTGCCGTCACCGCTCAACCCTCGGCGCTGGCCGAGGCGGCGCATATCGTGGTGCCGTTCCAGACCTATGAGGACAGCCACATCTACAAGCCGACCTCGTCGCGCTACGCCCTCCTCGCCATCGTCGACATCATCGCCACCATGGTCGCCGAGAATATGGGCCCGCGCGTCATCGAGGGCATGCGCCGCATCAAGCAGAGCCTCAACACGCTGAAGGTCGACGATCCGCGTCTGCCGCTCGGCGACTAACCATCCGATAATACAGGGAGAGAAAAATGGACTACACGAAGAACCCCTTTGCGCCGAACGACACCGACCGGCATCAGATCTGGGCCATGCTGGTCGAGCGCGACATCGACGCGTTCATCGCCGCCGACTGGTCGAAGCACGGCCCTGATTTCCATGCCGAATCCTTCTTCGGCGTGAATGCGCACAAATCCGAGCTGCCCGACAGCTGGCGGCTCGATTTCCCCAATCTCGACGCCTATCGCGACGAATGGCTGCGCCAGGCCGCCGCCACCGCCAAGGTCGAATATGCCGAGCCTTTGCGCGAGGCCTTGTTCCGCGCCACCAATATGCGCGACATCGACATCGCCGGCGACCGCGCCGTCTGCCACAAGAAATTCGACGGCGTCGTCGCCCGGGCCGATGGCGGCCAGGACGTGCTGAGCTGGCAGACGCTCTATTTCTGCGGCCGCTTCAACGGCGTGTGGAAGATGACCGGCTTCGTCGGCTACATGCCCTTCCCGATGGGCAAGGCGAGAACGTAACCCTATCCGTCACCCCGGCGAAAGCCGGGGCCCATTAAATTTCCGCCACGCGGGCAGTGCCGCCCATATTGCACTTATTCATTGGGCCCCGGCTTTCGCCGGGGTGACGGTCCTTCTACTGCACCAATCCCCGCGCATCGACCTTGACGGCGCCCAGCACCTCATCGCCGCGCACGAAGACGACGCGGTTGAAGAGATTGGTCACCGGGCAGACATGGTTGGGCGTGATGCGCACCAGATCGCCGACCCTTGGCTTCTCCGCGACATTCGAAATATCGAGGAAGCCATGCTCCTCGCTGGTCGCATAGATTTGCGCTTTGCCCAGCGCATGGACGACGCCATAACCTTGCAGGCCCAGAAGATCGCTGGTCAGCGACTTGCTGCCGGCATCGATCATGGCGCGCTGATCCGTCGGCCGGCTCACCACCGTGGCGAGCACATTGAGCGCGCAATCCTCGTAAGTGCAGGTGCCGCGCTCGGCGAGCGAGCGGTCGAAATAGATATAGGTGCCGGCGCGATATTCGGTGGGGACCGCGAGCCCCTCGTCCTTCCACATATCAGGCGAGCCGCCGGTGCTGATCACCTTCGTCGCGAGCCCGGCTTCCGCGGCCCGTTCGCGCGCCGCGACCAGAAAGGCCTCGGTTTCCCGGCGCTGGCCAGGCGCCGCATAGGTCATCAGGCCGCCATAGGAGAGACCTTTGGTCCGCTCGATCGCCTTGGCCAACGCGGCCGCGGCCTCCGGTGACTGCACGCCATTGCGCTTGGCGCCGGTATCACATTCGACCAGCACCGCGATGTCGCGGCCCGCCGCGACGCCGGCGCGGCCGAGGCCTTCGAGCAGCGCCTCATTGTCGGCGACCACCGAAATGTCGCTGCGTTTGGCGAGATCGGCGAGGCGCTTCAGCTTATGCTCGCCCACCACATTGAAAGTCAGCAGCATGTCGCGGATGCCGGCATCGGCCATGACTTCCGCCTCGCCGAGCTTCTGCACCGTGATGCCCTTGGCGCCCAGCGCCAGCTGGTATTTGGCCAGCGGCACCAGCTTGTGGGTCTTGATATGGGGCCGGTTGGCGATTCCGAGCTTGTCGCAGCGCGCCTGCCAGCGCTTGAGATTGCGGTCGACGACGTCGATGTCGATGACGGGCGTCGGCGTCTCCAGATCCGCGATCTTCTTGCCCACCGATTCGAAACGGAAAAAGCTGGTGATGTCCTTGCTGCTCATTTTCTTATCCTCTATGCGGCCCGAGGCTTTTAGAGCATTTCGGCGCAGCAGGGAAATGCTCAGACGATTCCGGCTGATGCCGTGCCGCTATCAGGCCGCTCCTCGGCCTTATGCCGGCGGTAGCCTGACGCCCGGTAGGTGGCGATCGGATCGATGGCGCCGCTCTTGCGCCGCCGGGCTTCCGCCAGGACGGGCGACACATCGGTGACGAAGGCCTGCTTGACGAGGAGATGGCCGCCCAGCACATCGCTTTCCGCTTGCACGGCAGCGAGCACCGCGCGGTCGATGAGCGAGGCCTGCACATAGGCGCGTTGGATCTCGTTGGCCGACTGGATCAGGCTTTCGATCGGATCGGTGACATTGTGCGACTGGTCGATCATATAGGCCGGGTTGAAGCCCGGTGCCTTGCGCAATTCGGCATCGACCAGCTCATTGAAGACCAGGAACAGGCGGAACGGATCGACCGAGCCCGAATCGAGATCGTCATCGCCATATTTGGAATCGTTGAAATGGAAGCCGGCGAGCTTCTGCGCCCGGATGAGCCGCGCCACGATCTGCTCGATATTGGTGTTGGGCGCGTGATGGCCGAGATCGACCAGGCATTTGGCCTTGGGCCCCAATTCGCTCGCCGCCATGAAGCTCGAGCCCCAGTCGGAGATCACGGTCGAATAGAAGGCCGGCTCATAGAGCTTGTGCTCGAGGAACACCGACCAGTCCTTGGGCAGCGCGTCATAGATCTCTCTGAGCGACGCCATGTAACGATCGAAGGCGGCATTGAGATTGGACTGGCCGGGGAAGTTCGAGCCGTCGGCGATCCATACGGTGAGCGCTGACGAGCCGAGTTTGCGGCCGATCTCGATACATTCGAGATTGTGTTCGACCGCCTGGGCCCGCGTGCCCGGATCGGCATGGGTGAGCGAGCCGAATTTATAGGAGAGCTTCTGGCCCTTGGCATCCTGGAAGCTGTTGGAATTCACCGCGTCGAAGGTGAGATCATGCGAGGCCGCCTTTTGGCGCAGCGCACTGTAGTCGTCGACCTTGTCCCACGGAATATGCGGCGAGACCGTCGGCGTCACCCGGCCGAGCTGATGGATGACGCCGCAATCATCGATCTTGTCGAAGACGTTGCGCGGCTCGCCCGGCCCCGGAAAGCGGGCGAAGCGGGTACCGCCGGTGCCCACGCCCCAGCTCGGCACCGCCACCGCATAGGCCATGGCCCGCGCCGTCATCTTTTCGATATCGACGCCGCGCCGCTCGAGCTGCCGCCCGAGCGCCGCATAATCTTCCGCCAATGCCGCTTCCGCTTTGCGGTTCTGCGCGCCGATGAAGTCGGCGGATATGGAAAAGGTCATGACGCCTCCAGTAATTCCCCTCTCCCCCTGCGGGGGAGAGGAAGGGGCCCATTGCGAAGCAATGGGAAGGTGAGGGGGAACCAGTCTCGCAACCTCTTCCGAGATACATCCATAGGCAATGCCGGTTCCCCCTCACCCTGCCCTCTC
>NZ_JAENHL010000007.1:1930042-2265433 GCF_016595235.1 Taklimakanibacter albus
GGTATTTGATCACCGCGTAAAACTCGTCGCATTGCCGGCATCGACATTGAGGAAATTGCCGGTCGACTTGGCGGAAAGGTCGGACGCGAAGAAATAGGCGGCCTCCGCAATATCCTCAGGATAGACCGAACGCTGCAGCAATGACCGCTTGCGGTAGAACTCCTCGAGCTCCTCTTCCTTGATCTTGTTCGACTGCGCCCGCTGCTGGCGCCATTCGCCCTGCCAGATCTTCGAGCCGCGCAGCACCGCATCCGGATTGACGACATTGACGCGAATGCCGAGCGGCGCCCCTTCCAGCGCCATGCAGCGCGCCAGATGCACTTCCGCCGCCTTGGCGGTGCAATAGGCGGACGCGCCGGCCGAGGCGGCGATCGCATTCTTCGAGCCGATGAACACCATCGACCCGCCGAGCTTCTGCGTCTTCATCAGCCGGTAGCCTTCGCGCGCCACCAGGAAATAGCCGGTGCCGAGGATCGACATGTTCTTGTTCCAAAGCTCGAGCGTCGTGTCCTCGACGGCAGCCGCCGACGAGATGCCGGCATTGTTGACGACGATGTCGACGCCGCCATAACGCAGGACCGTTTCCGCCATCGCGGCGATGACGGCGTCCTCCTGGGTGACATCGAGCAGCACGCCATGCACCTGGTCCTTGCCGAAACGCGCACCGAAGCCCGCGACCGTCGCATCGAGCGCCGTTTGGTCGATATCGGCGAAGACCACGCAGGCCCCGTCGCTCAGAAGCCGGTGCGCGATCGCCTGGCCGATGCCGCCCGCGCCCCCTGTGACGAAAGCGATGCGTCCCGCGAGGCTCTTCGGCTTCGGCATGCGCTGCAGCTTCGCCTCTTCGAGCAGCCAATATTCGATATTGAACGCCTCCTGCGCCGGCAGCCCGACATAGTCCGACACACCCGAGGCTCCCCGCATGACATTGATGGCGTTCACATAGAATTCCGACGCGATGCGCGCCGTCGCCTTGTCCTTGGCGAAGGACAGCATGCCGACACCCGGCACCAGATAGATGATCGCATTGGGATCGCGCATCTTGGGCGAGTTGGGATGTTTGGCGCGCTCATAATAAGCGGCATAATCCTGCCGGTAGGCCTCCAGCGTCTCATCGAGCCCGGCCACCACCTGATCGAGATTGCGCGTCTTGGGGTCATAAGGCAGCACCAGCGGCCTGATCTTGGTGCGCAGGAAATGGTCGGGGCAGGACGTGCCGAGCGGCGCCAGCGCATCGAGCGCATTGCTGTTGACGAAATCGAGCACTTCCGGCGCATCGGTGAAATGGCCGATCTTGCGTTCGTCCTTGGCGATGCGGCCGCGGATTTCCGGCATCAGCCGCCGTGCGACATCGGCGCGCTCCTGGGCGCCGAGGCTGTCGAAACGCGCGCCCTTGAAGGACGGCTTGGCGCGATGGTCTTCCAGCCAGTCGGCCGCCTTGTTGATGATGCGCAAAGTGGTCTGATAGGACTCCTTGGCCGTCGCCCCCCAGGTGAAGAGCCCATGGGCGCCCAGCACCACGCCGACGAAATGCGGATTCTTCTCCGCCATTTCGCCGAGCTTGAGGCCGAGATCGAAGCCCGGCCGCTGCCACGGCAGATAGCCCATCTCATCGCCGAATATGTCTTTCGTCAGACTCTCCGAATCCTTCGCCGCGGCAATGGCGATCACCGCATCGGCATGCATGTGGTCGACATGGATCGCCGGCACGAAACCATGCAGCGGCGTATCGATCGAGGCCGCGCGCGGATTGAGATTGAAGGTGCAATGCGGCAGGTAATCGACCATTTCGTCTTCATGGTCGATACCGCGATAGAGGCCTTTCAGCGCATAAAGCTTGTCGAGATAGAGCGTCGAAAAGCCGTCGAGCTTCATCGAGCCCAGATCGCCGCCCGATCCCTTCACCCACAGCACCGTCTCCTCCCGGCGCGTCAACGGATCGGTCATCTTCACCTTGGCCGAAGTATTGCCGCCGCCGAAATTGGTGATCCTGAGATCGCTGCCCAACAGGTTCGAGCGATAGAGCAAGAGCCCCGGCTCGCTCAAGCTGGCGGCGATCTTGTCGTCCCACAGATCGGGAATGGCGGTCTTCGTCATGGATACTAACCTTTCGTTGTCATCTAGCCCCTCTACCGTTCCGTTCCCCTTCTCCCGCCTGCGGGAGAAGGTGGCCGAAGGCCGGATGAGGGTGTTCCCCTCTCCCGCAAGCGGGAGAGGGGAAATATTGGTGAGAGTGAAAGTCGTCTTTAGAAATCAAACTGCCCGATATTCTCCTTCGAGAAGACGAAGGGGGCGCCGAGCAGGATCTCCGAGCCGTTGATGACCTGGAGCTCGCCGAGCTTGCCGGCCTTCACCGACGTGGCGCCGGGCTTCAGATCGCCATCGGCGACCGCGCGCAGCACCTGCATCGCGGCATAGCCGAGATCGACCGGGTTCCACAGCACCACCGACTTCACGCAATCCTTCTCGACATAAGGCTTCATCGCATTGGGCGTGGCGAGGCCGACGACGGCGATCGTGCCGCATTTGTTGGCCTGCGTCACAGCTTCGGCCGACGCCGGCGTCGCGACACTGGTCATGCCGAAGATGCCTTTCAGCTCATCGCCATATTTGTTGATGAGCGTGGTCGCCTGGTTGAACGACAGGACATTGTCCTCCTGCGCCTCGACCGTCTCCAGCCACTTCATCTTGGGATGGCACTTCTCCGCATAGGCCGCCATCTCGGCGATCCAGCGCGCCTGGTTCGGCGTGGTGAAGGTCGAGGTGACGATGGCGAAGGCGCCCTCCTCGCCGATCTCCTTGGCCAGGTTGTCGACCATGGCCTTGGCGATGCCGTTGAACTCGGCCTGGTTGACGAACCACTGGCGCGCATCGGGCTGCGAATTGGCGTCGTAGCCCACGACATTGATGCCCTTGGACAGGGCCTTCTTCAGCACCGGCGCGATGGCGACCGGATCATTGGCGGCGAACAATATGCCGTCGACGCCGCTGGTGATGTAATTGTCGATGAAGGTGATCTGCTGGTCGATATTGGCCTGCGTCGGCCCGTCGGTCTTGGCATCGACATTGCCGAGCTCCTTGGCGGCGTCGGCGATGCCTTTCGAGGTGGCGTTGAAATAGCCGATGCCGATCAGCTTCGGCACGTCGACCACGGTGATCTTCTTGCCTTTGCGATCGGGCGCGCCGGTGGGTTCGCCGCCATCATAGGGTTTGGCGGCGGCCGCACCTGCCGTGCCGTCGCAGGCAAGCGGGTTGGTCGGCAGGTCGTCGCCGCCGGTCCAGGCCGAGGCGGCAAAGGCGCTTCCCGCCATGGCGGCGAGAGCGGCGGCAGCAAATAATGTCTTGCGTATCATTTCATGCTCCTTGCGCTTCTGTCCAAGCCTTGTGTGTTACATGCCGACGGTCGTGGCCCGGACTCTCCCATTTCGATCAACCGTCTGCGTCCTTGCGAAAGATGTTGCTGATGAGGATGGTGCCGATGAGCACGGCGCCGATCACCACGATGGTGCCGTCGCCTTTCACCCCCGCCAGGGCCAGTCCGTTTTTCAACGCCTGCATCAGGCCGAGGCCGAGCAGCGTGCCGATGATGGTGCCGCGCCCGCCGAAGATGCTGGTGCCGCCCAGTACCACCGCGGTGATGACATCGAGCTCGAGCCCGGTGCCCATGTCGGAGCGTGTGGTCGAGACGCGCGACACGAAGATGACCGCGGCGAGCCCGGCGATCAGGCCGGAGGCCGTGTAGATGAGCAGCAGGCTGCGGTCGACACTCAGCCCTGAGAACCGCGCCGCGACCGCATTGGATCCGATCGCATAGGTGGCGCGCCCGAAGGTGGAGAGCCCGAGAATGACCGCGGCGATGACGGCGCAGAGGCCGAAGATCCACAATTGCACCGGCACGCCCAGAAACTCGCCCTGGCCCAGCATGAAGAACCAGTCGGGATAACCTCTGACCGAGCGCGCCTGGCTGATGCCTTCGGCCAGCCCGCGATAGAGCGCCAGGGTGGCGAGCGTGGCGATGAGCGGCGGCACGCCGAAGCGCGTGATGATGAGCCCGTTGACGAGTCCCGCCACGCCGCCGACCACGATGCCCAGCATCATGGCGAGCGGCAGCGGAAGCCCGAGCTTCTGCCAGAACACGCCGAGCAATATCGCGACGAGGCCCAGGATCGAGCCGACCGACAGATCGATGCCGCCGGTGACGATGACGAAAGTCATGGCGAGCGCCACCAAGCCGACCTCGGCCATCAGTCTTCCCTGATTGAGCAGATTGTCGGCGGTGAAGAAGCGGTCGGACTGGAAGGCGAGCACGATCAGCGTGATGACGAGAAGGACGCCGAGGATCGTCTCATGGCGCAACAGCAGATTCTTCCACGCGGCGCTCATGGCGAGAGACCCCGGCGGCGCCGCGCCATGTCGGCGAGCACGGTGGCGAGGATCAGGAGCCCCAGCACGGCGCGCAGCCAATAGGCCGAGACATTGAGGAAGATGAGCGCCGAGCCGATGCAGGCGAAGAGAATGGCGGCGAGTGTCGAGCCGATCACCGTGCCGGTGCCGCCGAGGATCGAGACGCCGCCGATCACCGCCGCGGTGATGACGGTGAGCTCGAGATTGGGCGGCACGGTCGACTGGATGACCTGCAATTGCGTGGCGAACAAAAGCGCCGCGATGCCGGCGAAGAAGCCATGCAGCGCGAAGACGAGGACGCAGGTGCGCTCCGGATTGAGGCCGGAGGCGCGCGCCGCTTCCGCATTGCCGCCCACCGCATAGATCGAGCGCCCGGTCGCCGAATAGCGCATCCACAGGGCGACGAGGATGGTGAGGACAACCATGAAATAGACGGGCGAGGGAATGCCGAAGAGCCGCGCCTGCGCGATGAAGAAGCCGGGCGGCATGCCGGTGATCCAGGTGCCGCCGGTGGCGCTGATGAGGCCGCCTTTGAGGATCGACAGCATGCCGAGCGTCGCCACGATGGACGGAATGCGCATATAGGCGATGAGCGCGCCGAGACAGGTATTGATGGCGATGCCGACGAGCACCGGCACCAGCCAGGCGACCCAGATCGGATAGCCCGACACTGCCAGCGTGCCGGCAATGGTGGCGAGCACGCCGATGAGCGAGCCGACCGAGACGTCGATATGGCCGGAGATGATCACCATCGCCATGCCGATCGCCGCTACCGCGATATAGGCATTGCCGGAGAAGATGCTGGTGAGATTGGTGTCGGAGAGGAAGCGCGGATTGACCAAGCCGACGATGGCGAACAGCACCACGATGGCGGCGAGCACGACGATCTCCTGGCCATAGGCCTCGAAGAGCCGCGCGAAGCTGGAGGGCCGCCTGACCGGGAGCGCGATGTCGCTCATGCCGCGGCCTCCCGCTCCTGCACCAGCGTCATGGCGGCGCCGACCGTTTCCGGCGTCGCGTCCTTGCGGGCGATCTCGGCGACGATGCGCCCGCCATTCATGACCAGCACGCGGTCGCTCATGCCCAGCACTTCCGGCAATTCGCTCGAAATCATGAGAATGGCGAGGCCGTTCTGCGCCAGCTTCGACATCAGCGCATGGATTTCCGATTTGGCGCCGACATCGATGCCGCGCGTCGGCTCGTCCATGATGAGGATGCGGGGCTCCGCGGCGAGCCATTTGGCGAGCACCACTTTCTGCTGATTGCCGCCCGACAGCTGGCGCGCCGCCTGGCCGGGACCGCGTGCCCTGATGCCGAGCCGCTTGATGAAGTCGCGGGCGAGTGAATCCTCTTTGCCGCGATCGACGATGAAGCCACGCGCGAGTTTCTTGAGCACGGTGAGCGAGATGTTCTCGGCGATGGTCTGCGGCCGCACCAGGCCCTGCAGGCCGCGATCCTCCGGCACATAGGCGATGCCGAGATCGCGCGCCTGCTGCGGCGAGCTGATCTGGACCGGTTTGCCGTCGATCAGGATCGTGCCCGCGGTCGCCGGCGTGATGCCGAAAATGGTGAGCGCCGTCTCGGTCCGCCCTGAGCCGACCAGCCCGGCAATGCCGAGGATCTCGCCGGCGCGCAAAGTGAGGGACACATCGCGCACCTGCTTCCCATGAGAGACGCCGCGCAATTCGAGCAGCACCTTGCCGATCGGGGCATCTTCCTTGGGAAAGAGCTGGTCGATTGAGCGGCCCACCATCATCGCGACGAGCGAGCGTTCGGTCACTTCCTTGATATCCTTGGTGCCCACATAATGGCCGTCGCGCAGCACGGTGACCCGGTCGGCCAGCGCGAAGATCTCCGGCAGCTTGTGGCTCACATAGACGATGCCGACGCCCCTTTCGCGCAGGCGCCGGATGATCGTCATCAATTGCTGCACATCGCCTTCGGCGAGCGATGCGGTCGGCTCGTCCATGATGACGACGCGGGCATTCTGCGACAGCGCCTTGGCGATCTCTATGCGCTGCCGGTTGGCGACCGACAGTGAGCCGACCTTGGTGTCGACATCGAGATGATGCGACTCGAGATCATCGAGCAGTGCGCGCGCCTTGCGGCGCATCTCGGCCCAGTCGAGCCCGCCCCACCCCGTGCGCGGCGCGTGATTGAGGAAGATATTCTCGGCGACCGAAAGCTCGGGGAACAGCAGCAGCTCCTGATAGACGATGGCGATGCCGGCTTTCACCGCCTGGCCGGGATTGGCAAATTTCATCGCCTCGCCGCCGATCCGGATCTCGCCTTCGTCAGCCGCATGCACGCCGGCGATGATCTTGATCAGGGTGGATTTGCCGGCGCCGTTTTCACCGAGCAGCGCATGCACCTCGCCCGGGCGCACGTCGAAATCGACATGGTCGAGCACTTTGACGCCGACGAAGGACTTCGAGATGCCCGTGAGTTCGACCAGCGGCGTCATGGCGCGGCCCCGCGCTCATGATGATTATATTTGCTCAAATCTGCTCGGGTATGACGAGAGGCGCCGGACCGGCTGGTCCTCCTGACGGCTTGGCGAAAAACCGCTGCGATGCCGCGCATGCGCCTGCTCCTCCCATCCGGATTCGCCTATTTTATTGGATTTCCACGATAGAATCCGGACCGCTCGCGGAAGCCTCGGAGCCTGAACACGCCGTTGCATGACGGCCCCGTTGTGATTAAGATTGAACAATGATGAGCAATTATGGTCAAGCCATGAATCGCAATCATATGACAAATCAGCGTGAGCGCGTGATCACGACGATGATCATCGCCGATCATTGTAACCGCCTCTCCCCGCTTCAGCGGGGAGAGGGAGGGGCCCAACGCGCCAGCGTTGGGAGGGTGAGGGGCATCCCTGTTACCCCTTCTTCTCCCTGCACGCGAATTGAGGCGCCACGCCATCCTTGCACCAAGAGACCAGGCGCCCCTCACCCTCCCATTGCTTCGCAATGGGCCCCTCCCTCTCCCCGCTTCGCGGGGCGAGGTAAAATCTGTGCCTCGCGCCATGGATGAAAGCGAACGCCACCGCCTCATTCTCGATGAGCTGAAGGAGCGTCCCTTCGCGACGGTGAAGGACCTGCTCGACGTGCTGAAGGTCTCGCCCGCCACCATCCGCCGCGACATCGCCAAGCTGCATGAGATCGGCAATGTGCGCAAAGTCTTCGGCGGCATCGCCGCTGCCGAGCGTGACGACGCGCCGGAGCGTCTCGCCGCCCGTCCCTTCGAGGAGAACCGCATGCTGGCGGTCGACGCCAAGCGCGCCATTGCGCGCGAGGCGGAAGCGCTGGTGCGCGACGGCGACGCCATCATCATCCATGGCGGCACCACTTGTTATCTCTTCGCACTGCGGCTCGCCCGCCGCAATGTGCGGATCTACACCAATTCGATGCCGCTCGCCGCGCGTCTGTGGGAAGACGGCTCCTGCCATCTGACCTTGGGCGGCGGCGAGCTCTATCGCGAGCCCGGCATTCTTTATGCCCAGGCCTCAGGCCCGCCCGATTTCTTCGCCTCGAAACTGTTTCTCGGCGCCCAGGGCATCGGCCCCAACGGCATCATGGAATCGCACCCGCTGATCGCGCGCGAATCCGAACGGCTGCTGTCGCGCGCCGACGAATTGGTATTGCTCGCCGACAGCCGAAAATTCGCGATCCGCACCCGCTACACGGTGCTGCCGCTGTCGCGCATCTCCACCCTCATCACCGATGACGGTCTCTCCACCGAGCACGCCAAGATGCTGGAGGACGCCGGCATCCGCACCATCATAGCGAAGGTGGGTACGGGGGAGTGACTTGGGCGGCAAGCTCGCGAGGAGAGGACGGATGAGGGCTCTTCTGAATCAGCGGTCGGGCTGAAGCAGAAAACCCTGACCCAGCCTTCGGCTAGCCTCTCATCCCGTGGACGCCCTCAAATTCATACATCCTTCTCCTTCCGGCGCGAAGCGGAGGAAGCGACGGTCTTGGAAGTCAAGCGATTTGCCATCGCTTACTTCGGAGGGTTCGGCGACGGGGAGGTCGACACGGGCGAAAGCACCGGTGTTATTACGGTGCTTTCGCTCGTGGTCCTGCGCTTCAGCCAGCGTCCGCCGCGTTCCCACATCTGGGCAGCAGAGCAAGCTCGAAAGCGCGCCTCCTGTCGCCATTTCTTGATCAGAACTTGTAGTTCAGTGTGGCCCTGACGGTATGGAACTGCGTCTCCGCACTCATCGAATCCAGATAGTAGCCCGAGTAACCCGTCCAAACGCCTCCGTTGACGTGATCGACGCGGTCAATCTCATGGCTTCCATCAAGCACGTCACTCTTGCCGAGATCGACATACAGATATTCGGTACCGAGTGTGATGTTCCTGGTCAGCGCGAATTCGACGCCACCGCCAGCGGTCCAACCCCACTTCGTCGCGGATGTCGATCCGCTGTAATCATCACCATCGACGCTATAGTCATACGACGTCTTCACACGGCCATAGGCAAGGCCGCCGGTGCCGTAAAAGAGCACTTTGTCCAAGGCGATGCCGGCGCGGCCACGGATCGTGCCAAACCAGTCGACCTTGCTGCTGACAGAAAAATCACTACCGCTGCCAAAGTTTCCGGAATCGCCAATGGTTATGTTGGCGGTGTCACTCTCGAAATCGGCGGCCGAAATGTCAGCTACCGCCCCGATGACCAAGCTCGAAAGCTGAAGATTATAGCCGATTTGCGCGCCACCGAATGCGCCACTCAGATCCTGCGAGTTGCCACCGCTGTGTTCATTGGAAAACTCGGGATACAACTGAAGAGTATCTCCGGTTCCGTAACCAGGATCTCCGGGAGCTGTCGGATCCGTGAGATTGTCGTCCCAATATTCCGTGTGTCCTTCGTATGAGTATTTCGACTTTCCCTGGCCATAGCCACCGTGAACACCCACATAAAAGCCGCTCCAGTCAAATGACTCCTCAGACGCGGATTCCACATCAGCAGCCTGGGCACCGGCGGCGCCGAGCGCCAGGACAAACGCAAAAGTTCCAAGACCAATCGCAATTTTCATATTCAGCCCCTTCGAAGCTTCACCTCTCGCCGGGCCAGATTTATTGCATCGATCGATCTTCAACAAACACAGTAGCTGTCGGATCATGTCACTTGCTGTCACTCATTCGGATAGACGCCAAGCGTCGCGGTCGACTCTCTTGCAAATGCTCTCCGGCGCGGCGTGACACGCGCATCGGCGAAGGACCGCTACTTGCAGTGGTTCTGCGACGAACCAACTTTATCTAGACAACAGACGCAGGATCATCCTAATCGCTGAAGGTGAAGCCTGATCCGCGAATGGTGTGCAGGGGAAGAGACATGTTGGATTTTTCCGCTCTCCGGCGCAGGCGGCTCGCGATGGTGTCCAGGTGACCGTAATTGAAATCATACACATCCGCCCCCAAGGCTTCGACAAGCACGCGCCGTTCGACGGTCTTGCCGCGTTCGCTGAACAGGCGTCCGAGGAAACGTTGTTCCGAAGTGGTCAAGCGGAGACGGTGGCCAAGCCCATCGGTGAGCACCCAGCCGCTTTCCACCAGCGCCCATTTTGGGGTCGCGGGCAGCGGCCGCGAAGCTGCCCGCAGGCCTTTGAGGCGTTCGTTGAGCGTGACGACCGTAGCCGCGAGTTCGCGGACGTCGATTGGCTTGACGAGATAAGCGTCTGCGCCCTTCATGAGGCCGTCAACCCGGTCGTCCACGGAGCTCCGCGCCGTTGCTATGACGATGCCGAGCGATTGCGACACCCGCAAATGGGCGGCGATGCTCAGGCCATCTTCACCGTCCAGACCAATATCGAGGACGACGATATCGGGCGGCCTGGCCGCGCAGACGCGATAGAGCGCGGCGGCATCGTGAAATCCATGCGCCTCCAGGCCCAAGCTGGATAATCCAAGGACCATTTCGTCACGGAAATCCCCGTCGTCATCGACAAGATAGACCAGGGGAGTGATCGTGGCGCCACCCTGCTTAGATACTTCCTCCGCCATCATCCAGCATCCCCCATGAAGCACTTCTTCAACATCCGTATTCACATAATCATTGTTTTGTCCATCCTGTTCGGATGTCTTGCGTCGCAGAAATCATCGGCCCTTCAATTGAATACGGCTGACGGAATCAAAGATCCCGTCTCGCTCGGCGGCCATCTCGCCGTCTTGCATGATCCGACCGGCGTGCTGACGATAGACGACATCATTTCCGGCCGCCGGGGTCTGGACTTCAAGCCCATCCCGTCGATGCTGACCGAAGGCTATCGAAAGGACGCAGCTGTCTGGGTCCGCTTCTCCTTGTCCGCCCCGACGGCCGGCAATCAGTGGTTGTTGCAAGTGGAGCGACCTCTGATCGAACAGGTCACGCTCTATGTTCCTGATGGAGCGGGACGCCTGGCGATCTCGCCTCCACGCCACGTCTATCCGGAAGATGAAAGCGAGGTTCGCGCCTATCCGAATCTCTTTCGAATCTCCGTGCCGCTGGCAGAGAGCGAATATTATGTTCGCCTCCAGTCGTCGACGTCGATGACCACGTCATTCAACATCTGGCAGGAGCGGGGCTATGAGAATTATCGTCGTTCCGACGATTGGATCATGGGAATAGTGGTCGGCGCCATTGGCGCCATGATGCTTGCCAATCTCCTTTACGCCGCCTGGCTGCGCGACTCTCTATACCTCCTCTATGCGGCCGTCCTTCTCGAAGCCGGACTGCTGACCGTCTTTCATATGGGCTATGCCGCCGAGCTCCTGTTCTTCCTCGAGGAACAGCAGATCTATCGAAGCTGGGGCGCCATAGTCTGCCTGTACAGCGTGGTCATGGTGCTGTTTCTGGCCCGGCTGTTCGAACTCCACCGCCACGGGATCTGGGCCTGGCGCGTCGCACAAGCCATCGTCCTTCTCAACTTCATCGCCTTGCTGTTCGCGGTTGCCGGTCACTACGGTGACGTGGGGCTGTTCGTGTCGCGGCTGCAGCAATGGTCTTTCATCTTCATTGCCCTGTTTGCTCTCTATCTGATCATGTTCCGACGGCAATATCAGTATCTGCTGCCGGCGATCGCCTTTGCGAGCGTGATCGCCATCAGCCTGGTCATGCAGATGCAATATACCGGAGCCAATCCGTTCCGGATCGACAGCTCCCTCGCCAGGGTCATGGCCGTCGGGATCCTGATTCATCTGGTGCTGCTGAGCGCGGCCGTCGCGCGGCGCGCGCAGCTCGCCGAGCGCAGTCTGAGCGCCGAGAAGGATCGCGCCATTGCCTTGTCACGATCGGCTGAGCAGGAGTTGACGGTCAAGGTGCGCGAGAGGACCGCGGAGCTGGCGGAGCGGAATGCCACGCTCAACACGGAAATAGACCGGCGTCACCTGCTGGAGGCCAAGCTCAGGCGGTCTCTCGACCAGGTCAACGACGCCCTGGCTCAGCAACGGAATTTTGTGACCTTGGTGTCGCATGACTTTCGTGCTCCCTTGGCCGTTATCGCGGCCGCCGCGGAGAACCTCTCGCTTTCCTCGCCCGTGAGCATCGACAACATCAAGCTGCGCACGACCAGGATCAGGCAGACGGTAAAAAGAATGTCCATGCTGATCGAGAATGTCCTCGCCGACGAGCGGCTCGGCGCAGGACAAGCGCCGCCCGCCGTGATGGAGATATTCGAGCTGAATGATGTATTGCGCACGGCCAGGGCGGCCCTGGATGATTACGCCGCCAGTCGCGTGAGCTTCATTCTCGCTGACGAAGCGACTGTAGAGGGTAGCCCCACCCTGGTTGAGATTGCGCTGCATAACCTGATCCACAATGCACTGAAATACACATCGGCGACCGATTGCGTGATTGTTCGACTTTCTACTGATCGAGGCTTGGCGTTCATACACGTGATGGACCGGGGTATCGGCGTGGCGGCCGAGTACCACGAGCTCGTATTCATGAAATATTACCGCGTCCCGGGCCAGCGGGCTAAAGGCTCCGGCCTCGGGCTCTATATTTCACGAGAAATCGCCCGGCAGCATGGTGGGGATCTCACATTGGTGGCGAGCGATGCCAGAGGGTCGACATTCCGCCTCTCGCTGCCCCTCCACCGGCCCGGTGGCGCGCTTCTGCCTGCCGCCGCTCAATCGTGATGGAACACTTCTTCCATCGGCGCCCACCATTCGGTCTTCTTGCGTGATGAGAGCGGCACCTGCATCGGGTCGGTGATGCGCCACCAATCCTGCATGCGCGGATCGGCGCGCATCAGCGTCATGTCGGCCTCGAAATCCTCCCCGTGATATTCCCAGCTCGCGAACAGCAGGTTCTCCGGCTCGCGCAGGAAGATCGTGTAATTGCGGATATTGCAGCGGCTGATCAGCGCCAGGATCTCCGGCCACACCTCGGCATGGATCCTCTTATATTCCGGGATGACCTCAGATCTGAGACCGATGACGAGACCCATTCTGCGCATTCGCTGTTTCCTTTCCGGCGACCTTCCGGCTATTGTAACACAAATAGCTCATCAGCAAGAATGAAGCCCAGGGAGACAGACCTCATGACGAAACCGGTACCTTTCGATCAGGCCAAGCTCGACCGGTTGATGGACAAGGCAGGGCTCGACGTCCTCGTCGTCACCTCCAAGCACAATATCCAGTATCTGCTCGGCGGCTATCGCTTCTTCTTCTTCGACTTCATGGATGCGATCGGGGTCAGCCGCTATCTGCCGGTGCTGATCTATCCCAAGGGCCGGCCCGACCAGGCCGCCTATTTCGGCAACGGGCTCGAGACCTATGAACGCCAGCTCGACAAATTCTGGCCGGCGACGGTCGAGACGAAATCCTGGGGCACCAAGGACGTGATCGCTTTGGCCGCGGCTCACCTCAAGAAGCTCGGCACCATCCGGTCGATCGGCGTCGAGATGAGTTTCCTGCCCGCCGATGCCCATGCGGCTCTGCGCGACGCGATGCCCAATTGCGAGATCGCCGATGCGCTCCTGCCGCTTGAAAGGCTGCGCGCCGTCAAGACGCCGGAAGAGCTGGCTTTGGTGAAGAAGGCCTCCGAAGGTGTCGTCTCGTCCATGCTGGCAGTGATGGAAAACCATGGCCCGGGCGCAACCAAGCGCGAAATGAACGAGGCTTTGCGCCTCGAGGAGATCAAGCGCGGCCTCACTTTCGAATATTGCCTGATCACGGTCGGCGCCAGCCACAACCGCTCGCCCTCGCCCGACACCTGGAACAAGGGCGAGCTTCTCTCGCTCGATTCCGGCGGCAATTACAAAGGCTATATCGGCGATCTCTGCCGTATGGCCTTTCTGGGCGAGCCCGACCAGGAACTGAAAGATCTGCTCGGTGAGGTCGAGATGATCCAGCAGGCGGCGAGGACGCCCATCAAGGCCGGCGCCCGCGGCGGCGACATCTATGTCGAGTCCGGCAAGGTCTGGAAGAGCGCGCCGCATCACAGCATCATGCATTTCTGCGCCCATGGCATGGGCATGATCACCCATGAGGCGCCGCGCCTGACCGGCACTGGTCCCGTTCCCTATCCCGCCTATGACGAAGACCTGCCGCTCGAGGAAGGCATGGTCATCTCGATCGAAACGACATTGCCGCATCCTAAGCGTGGCTATGTGAAGCTCGAGGATACCGTGGCGGTGACGAAGGACGGCTATGAACCTTACGGCGATCTCGGCCGTGGCTGGAATCGCGGGAAGATCTGACAGTCCGTCACCCCGGCGAAAGCGTCTTCCCCTCGCCCCGCGCGAGTGGGGAGAGGGAGGGGCCCAACGCGCCAGCGTTGGGAGGGTGAGGGGCATCCCTGTTACCTCTTTCTAACCAGCGCCACAGTCCCAATAGACCCGTTGAGCATTCTTGCACCAAGAGATCGGGCGCCCCTCACCTTCCCATTGCTTCGCAATGGGCCCCTCCCTCTCCCCGCTTCGCGGGGCGAGGTAAGTCCCGGATCCTTCACGCGAGCACAGGCCTTGATCGAACGCCGCCGCCTGCCTAAATAACACCCACCCGCAACTTCACGAGGACCACCGCAGCAATGGATTTCAACCTGACCGCAACGCCCACCCGCCTTGCCATCAGGGAAATTCATCATGTCTGCATCGATCGTCCTCTCCCATCTGTCCTACGCCACTTCTGACGGCCGTCCGCTCTTCGTCAATCTCGATCTGAGCTTCGCGCCCGAGCTGACCGGGCTCGTCGGCCGTAACGGCGTCGGCAAGACCACGCTTCTCAAGCTGATCACCGGCGAGCTCAGCGCCCATACGGGCACGGTTTCCGTCAATGGCCGGCTCGGCATCCTCACCCAGGCGGTCCAGCTGCGGCACGGTGAAACCATCGCCGATCTCTTCGGCGTCACGGAAGGACTGGCGTTGCTGCGCCGCGCCGAGACCGGCGATGCGACGGCGGGGGAGCTGGCCGATGCCGAGTGGACTCTCACCTCACGGCTCGCTCAAGCGCTGACACGCGTCGGCCTTGCGGCGGAGGCCTCGACGCCGCTCGCTACGCTCTCCGGCGGCCAGCGCACGCGGGCGGCCCTTGCCGCACTGGTCTTCGCCGAGCCCGATTTCCTGCTGCTCGACGAACCCACCAACAATCTCGACCGCGACGGCCGCCAGGCGGTGATCGATCTGCTCAGCAACTGGCGCGCCGGCGCCATCGTGATCAGCCACGATCGCGAATTGCTCGACCACATGGACGCCATCGTCGAGCTGACTTCGCTCGGCATGACGCGGTATGGCGGCAATTGGAGCGCCTATCAGGACCGCAAGGCGCTGGAGCTGGCGGCGGCGCGCCACGATCTCGCCGATGCCGAGAAACGTGTCGCCGAGCTCGATCGCAAGACGCAGCTCGCCACTGAGCGCAAGGCACGCAAGGACAGCGCCGGTCACCGGAAGGGTGCAAAAGGCGACATGCCGCGCATCGTCCTGGGCGGCCTCAAGCAGAAGAGCGAAAATACCAGTGGCGCCCTGAGACGCCTTGCCGAAGGCCGGCGCGGCGACGCGGCGGAGGCGGCCGCCGAAGCCCGCAAGCGGATCGAGATCCTGCAACCCTTGGCGGTGACGGTGCCGTCGACCGGCCTGCCGGCGAGCCGCGTGGTGCTGCGACTGGAGAATGTCGCCGCGGGCTACGTGCCGGGCCGGCTGGTGCTCAGCGATTTCACCTTTACCATCACCGGACCTGAACGTATCGCCGTTACCGGCCCCAATGGCTCCGGCAAGACGACGATGCTGGCGCTCATTGCCGACAAATTGCAGCCTTGGTCCGGAAACGTCGCGGTGAAAAGCCGTTTCGCCATGCTCGACCAGCGGGTCAGCCTGCTCGATCCCAAAGACACGATCCGCGACAATTTCCGCCGCCTCAATCCTGAAGCCGACGAGAATGCCTGCCGCGCCGCCCTCGCCCGTTTCATGTTCAGGGCCGACGCGGCGCTGCAGAATGTCGGCGCCTTGAGCGGCGGCCAGATGCTGCGCGCCGGGCTCGCCTGCGTGCTCGGCGGGCGCGAGCCCCCATCCCTTCTGATCCTCGACGAGCCAACCAACCATCTCGACCTCGATTCGATCGCCGCGGTTGAAGCCGGGCTCGCCGCCTATGACGGCGCGCTGTTGGTGGTCAGCCATGACGAGACATTCCTCGCCCGGATCGGCATCACGCGGCGCCTGGACATGCCCTTGCAATCGCGGGCCGGACCGTGACATTCGGGAAATGGTTCCGGGGGAGAAGGGCTCAAGGAACAGCGGAAATCGCAAATCCTCTGTTGTTCCCTGTTCTTCCCCTGCAAATCTGCTGCAGATCCCCTGTAGATTCTGCAGGGATTATCAGGGGAACTCCCTGTTCTTATCTGTGATGCATCACGCGCGGCGTCGCATCGGGCAGCTTCATCGCCAGCAGGGCTTGCTGGCGCATCGTGTTGAGCTGCGCGATCTTGTCCGGCATCGGGCTCGGCCGCTCGCCCCATTCCTCGTAGAGCGCCTGCGCATTGCGGAGCAACCGCTCGGGCGAATCCCAGCGCGCGAAAGTCGTCGCCTGAAACTCAACGCCGAGCAGGAGATCGCTCGCCGCCTCGGCGGCGGTCATGCCCTGGCCACGGCGGCGATGCAGCTCCTCTTGGATGAGCTCCCAATAAGCGATCTGCAATTCGACGTCGGGGCGCGTCGCGAGTGGTCCGTGTCCCGCGACGATGATATCGACATCGAGGCTCAGCACCTTGCGCAAGCCGGCGACGATATTGGCGACCGGCCCCGCCCACACCACCGGCGTGCCGTGGGCGAACAGGATATCGCCCGCATACAGCACCTTCTCGGACGGCACATGGATCATCGCATCGCCCGGCGTATGCGCCGGCCCCAGCTCGATGAGAACGAGATCGATGCCACTGACCGTGACCGTCGTCTCGCCGGAAAAACCTTGATTGGGCGCGACGAGACGGATGCCACGGAAATCGTAAGGCGCCAGCATCGCGCTCGTATAATGGCCGAGCACGTCGATGCCGGCGACCGGCAGCCGTTTCATCACGGAGGCGGCCTTGCCGAGAAGCCGCATCGATTGGGGCTCGATGTGATGCATGTGATCGATGCAGGCATGGGTTGCGATGATCGGCACGTCACCATAGAGCTGGTTGCCCCAGCAGTGATCGCCATCGGCATGGGTGTTGATCACGCTGTGAACAGGCGAGCGCGCCATAAGCTCGGCGGCGGCGGCGAGGAACTCATTCGCGTAATGGAGATCCCAGCCGGTATCGATGACGACACTTTTGCCGCCGCACTCGATGAGGCCGAGATTGGTCTCGCCCCAGGAACCGTTCGGCACCATCCAGGCATAGGTCCGGGGCGTCAGACGATAGAGACCCTCGCGGAATTTCGCCGCTTCGCCGTAACGCGTCACGTTCCGGTCGGGTCCCGTGAGCCACTGGGCTTTGTCCATCATCTACAGGATCCGGTGAACGATCTCGCCCACCTCCTCGATGACGAGGCGCAACTCGTCGCCGCTTTGGAGGAGACGGCCCGCTTCGAGACCCGAGCCGCCCGGCAAGGTGCCGCTGGCGATCAGCTCGCCCGGATGAAGCCGCTCGTCGCGCGAAAGATGCGCCAGTACCTCGCCGACCGAATAGCGCATGCCGGCGGAAGTCAGAGAGGAGACGTGCTTGCCATTGATCTCGACACGCGCCGGGAGCGCATCGATGCGCGGCAGGATATTCTCAGGCCCGGCCATCGTCACCGACATCGAGCTCAGGAAGTGTTTGCTCTTCTGCGGCCCGAAACCCGATTGCATTTCGGCGCGCTGCACATCGCGCGCCGAGAAGTCATTGACGACGACGAACCCGCCGACCGCCGCCAGCGCTTCATCGGGCGTCGCGTTGAAGAGCGGCCTGGCCAGCACCCAGCCCAGCTCGAGCTCGTAATCGAGCGCCCGGCTGTAGGAGGGTATCTTCACCGGTGTGCCGCTCGCCACCATGGTGAGATGATTGCCGAAATAATAGATGGGCTGCCGCGCCAGGAGCTTCGGCGGCCGGAAGGCCGGAAAGACCGCGCCGGTGAGTTTCTCGTAAAGCGCGGTCACCCGGAAGGCGGCCGGCATGAAACGCCGGACATAACCCCGCGAGCTTTGGACCCAGTGATCTTCATAAAGCAGCACGTCGCGAAAGGAGCGCGGCTGGAACGGCAGTGTCCCATGGGCGGGCGGCGGCAAGGCAAGGAGCCAGCCGAGCTGCGCCGCCTCGCTGTCGCTCAACTCGGTCCAGGCGCCATCCCTTTCGATCTGGACGACGCTGCCGCCCGGCCTCTGCTCACGACGTATCTTCACCGCACCTCCCGCCGGACATCTACGCCCGGCGCCCGCTTTTCATCTCACGATGCCTTGTAAGGAATGAAAGCTCAAGCATGGAGGCATATCCCCTCTCCCCCTGCGGGGAGAGGGTTAGGGTGAGGGGGAATGGGCAGACAAGCCTTTTTGGCTCGCGAAGAACTGCACTGTCCGTTCCCCCTCACCCTCCCAATGCTTCGCATTGGGTCCCTCCCTCTCCCCCGTTGGGGGCGAGGGTATAATGTTACCCCACCGCTCCCGCCTTGCGGTCCTCTTCCGTCACCGAGGTAAGGCGCGACAGCTTCCGGCCGATCCAGCCGCGCAGCATGTCCATATAGACGAAGACCACCGGCACGAAGACGAGGCTCAGGAGCGTCGAGGTGATGAGGCCGCCGATCACCGCCACCGCCATGGGGCCACGGAAGGAGGCGCCGGCGCCGAAGCCCAGCACCGCCGGCAGCATGCCGGCCACCATGGCAAGGGTCGTCATGATGATCGGCCGCGCCCGCGTGGCGCCGGCTTTCAGCAGCGCCTCGCGCCGGCTCATGCCCTGCTCCATGCGGTCGATGGCGAAGTCGACGAGCAGGATCGAGTTCTTGGTCACGATGCCCATCAGCATCAGAAGGCCGATGATCGAGGAGAGATCGAGCGCCGCGCCATACAGCAGGAGGCCCATCATGGCGCCGCCGATCGCCAGCGGCAGCGCCATCAGGATCGTGACCGGCTGCAGGAAGTCCTTGAACAGCAGGATGAGCACGACGAAGACCATCATGATGCCGGTCGCCATGGCGAGCGCGAAGCTCATGAACATTTCCTGCATGAATTCGGCTTCGCCATATTTGATCTCCTGCACGCCATTGGGCAGGTTCTTCATGGCCGGCAGCTGGGCGATCGCGCCAAGCGCGTCGCCGATCGTCGCATTGTTGAGATCGGCCTCGACATTGACCCGCCTTTTGCGGTCGAAGCGTTCGATCGCCGCCTCGCCGGTGCCGAAGCCGATATCGGCGACCGAGCTCAAGGGCACCGCGACGCCTGACGCCGTGGTGACGCGTAGCGACCTTATAGCGTCGAGATCGGCGCGCGCCTCGCGGATCAAAGCCACGCGGATCGGCACCTGCCGGTCGCCGAGATTGAACTTGGCCGAGCCCGTGTCGGTGGCGCCGATCGTGGCGATGCGCAAGGCGGTGCCGATCGCCTCGATCGAGACGCCGAGCTGCGCCGCCTCGTCGAAGCGCGGACGGATGAGAAGCTCCGGCTGCGGCAGCGGCAAGGTCGTGGCGACATTGGCGATCTGCGTGAGGCCCTTCATCTGGGCGGCAAGATCCTGCGCCGCCTGGGTCAGCTTCTGCGGGTCATCGCCGGCCAGCACGACCGAGACATTGCGCCCGCCACCACCGCCATCGCTCTGGAAGGTGAAGCGAATATCCGGAACGGCCTGCAGGAGCGGCCTGACCGCCACTTCGAATTGCTGGCGGGTGATGTTGCGCTCGCCGCGCGGCTTCAGCACCACGAGCAGATCGGCCTTGCGAATCTCATTCGACGTCGCCAGCACATGGGCGACTTCTGGACGCTGGCGCAGCTTTTCGACCAGATCGAGCGCCACCTTGTCGGTGTCGGCGAGGCGGGCGCCCGGCGCCAGCTCGAATTTGATGGTCGAGAGATTGCTGTCGCTCACCGGCAGGAAGCCCGACGGCAGGAACTGCGTCAGCGCCATCGAGCCGATGAAGATGGCGACCGCGGTGGCGATCGAGGTGATCTTATGGTCGAGCGTCCAGCCGAGGAGCCCCAGATAGCCCGCCACGAGGCGCGATTGCCGCGCACCGCCTTCGGCATGCTCGGGCTTCTTCTTCGGCTTCATCAGATAGGCCGCCATCAGCGGCGTCAACAGGCGGGCGACGAGGAGCGACGCCAGCACCGCGACGGCGACGGTGATGCCGAACTGCTTGAAATACTGGCCGATGATGCCGCCGATGAAGCTCACCGGCGTGAACACGGCGACGATGGTGAAGGTGGTGGCCACCACCGCGAGGCCGATCGCATCCGCCGCCTCGATCGAGGCGAGATAAGGCCTTTTGCCCATGTGGATGTGGCGGTCGATATTCTCGATCTCGACGATCGCGTCATCGACCAGGATGCCGATGACCAGCGTGAGCGCCAGGAGCGAGATGCTGTTGAGCGTGAAGCCCAGCCAATCCATGACGACGAAAGTCGGCAGCATCGACAGCGGCATGGCGAGGGCGGCGATGAGCGTCGCGCGCCAGTCGCGCAGGAACAGGAACACCACCAATACGGTAAGGAAGGCGCCTTCGACCAGCGCTTCCATCGCCGCGTCATAACTTTCGCGCGTATAGTCGACGGTCGAGACGAGCTGATGGACTTTCACCGTCGGATAACGCGTGCCGATCTCTTCGAGCTTCTTGGCCACCGCATCGGCGACCGTCGTGTCGCTCGAGCCTTTGGCGCGCGACACCGAGAAGCCGACGACATGCTGGCCATCATACCGCGCGAAGCTGCGCTCCTCGGCCGCCCCGTCGACAATCGTGCCGAGCGTCGAGAGCTTCACCCAGCGCTCACCCGGCAGGGGGATCTGAGTGTCGGCGAAAGCTTCGACGGTGAGCGCGCTGCCCAGCGTGCGCACGGACTGCTCCCGCCCGGCGAGCTCGGCGCGGCCGCCCGGCATATTGGCATTGAGGCTGCGGATCTCGGTATTCACCTGATCGGCGGTGATGCCGAAAGCGGTGAGCTTGGCCGGATCGAGCTCGACCTTGATCTCGCGCTCGATGCCGCCAAAGCGTTGCGATTTCTGCACGCCCGGCACCGCCAGCAATTCGCGCCCGATCGTGTCCTCGACGAACCAGGAGAGATCGCGCAGCGACATGGTCGGCGACTGGACGACATAATAGAGGATGGCGCTGCCTTCGATATCGAGCCGCGCCACGATCGGTTCCTCGACATCGCCCGGCAGGTCGCTGCGGATATTGGCGACGGCGTCGCGCACGTCATTGGTGGCGCGGTCGACATCCATCTCGAGACGGAACTCGACCGTCGTGGTCGACACGCCGTCTTCGATGGTCGAGGTAATGTGGCGCACGCCGGCAAGCCCGGCGACGGCGCTCTCCACCTTGCGCGTGACCTGGGTTTCGAGCTCGGCGGGGGCCGCGCCCGAACGCGTCACCGTAACATTGACGATCGGAAACGAGACATTCGGATCGGCATTGATCGGCAATTTGGCGAAGGACGCCCAGCCCATCAAAGTGAGCACGACGAAGAGCAGGATGGTCGGGATCGGCCTCCTGATCGCCCAGGCGGAAATATTCGACATCATTTGAGCGAACCGGTCTCCGTGACGGGCAGGATCTTGTCACCTTCCTGGAGGAAGGCCGAGGCGCTGCGCACCACGCGCTCCTGCGGGCCGAGGCCGGAGCGGATCTCGACATAGCCATCACGCCGCATGCCCGGTTCGACGAAGCGGCGCATCACCCGCTGCTCGTCATTGACCACATAGACATAGGGCTTGTTGCCGGGCTCCTCGAAGAGCACGGCGGTGTCGGCGACCGCAACGACAGTGCGGCGCTCGAGGAGCAAGGCACCTCTGGCGAAGATGCCGGGACGGACGATCGGGTCCTTCGGCAGCATGACCTTGACGGTGCCGAGCCTGGTGCGCGGATCGACCTTGGGGGCGACGATGCGCACTTCGCCTTCGAAGACATGATCGATGCCGGTGAACCGGACCGCCACGAACTGGCCGGGCTTGACCAGCGGCAGATCGGCCTCGGGCACGTCGGCCGCGAGCTCGACATCGCCATTGCGGATGAGCTTGAGCAACGGATCGGTCCCCGGCATGGCGCCGATCTGCGCCCGGCGTTCGGAAATGAGGCCTGCTTCCGGCGCCTTGATCTCGGCGCGCTCGAGCTGCAGCTTCGCTTCCGCCACTTGCGCTTCCGCCTGGGTGAGCTCGGCCTTGAGCGCCTTCAGCGCGTGATCGGCGGTGAGGAAAGCGGCGCGGCGTTCGTCATAGGTCTGGATATTGGCGACGCCCGTCTCGCGCAGTTTCTCGGTGCGGCGGAAGCTCGCTTCCGCTTCGGCGCGCTGCGCCTCCTTCTCGGCGACGGCCGAGATGGCGCGCGCCACCCGGCTGTCGGCGTCGTTGAGCTTGGTCGTGAGAATGTCGGTCTCGAGCCGGATCAGCACCTGGCCCTGAACGACCTGATCGCCCTCCTCCACCAGCACTTCACGGATACGCTGGTCCTGAAGTGCTGTGCCGATGAAGATTTCGTCGCGCGGCATCAGCGTGCCGGTGATCGCCAGGCTGCGCTCCATCTGGCGCTCTTCGAGCGGCATGGTGGTGACGCGTGGTAACTCGATGGCGGAGCTCGTGCTGGCGGGCGAAGCTTCGGGTTCGAGACTGTCGAGCAGGACCAGGGCGCCGCCGATCAGGAGGAACGCCAGCAACACGCTCACCAGGATCATGCCCCAGCGCCGTTTCGGCTTCGACGTGTTCGCAGCTTTGTTCAGATCGGTCGTCATGATATGTGCGCTCCTAGGAGCGTCCTGTGTCAAATTTGAGACATGGCGCCGGCGGCGGCCTTGTCCGAACGGTCGAGTTCATAGAGGCCCGGCAGCAGCGAGGCGACGAAAACGAAGGCGCCGAGCAGGATCGCCGAGGCCCACAGCACGACGCGGGCATCGGTGAGTTCCACCGCGGCGCCGGCGATGATCACGGCGACGGGCGTGGCGACGAGCACCAGCGATGTCGCAGCACCCAAGGCGCGTCCGCGCAGCGCGAGGGGAATGCGTCGGTACAGCGCCGCATTGGCGATCGGGCCGAGCGGACCGCCGGCCAAACCGGCGAGCGCCGCGGCGCCCCACAGGACCACGGGCGATGTGTGAAAGGCCAATACCAGGAATGCCAGCGCCTGGGCGGCGCAGCCGGAGAGGAATAGCCAGCGCTGGCTGAAATGTTCGCCCCACAGAGCGAAAGCCACGGTGCCGACCATGGTGGCGCCACCGAGGATCGAAAGGAACAGGCCGAGATCGAGCGCTTCGCGTCCGCTCAGCAAGAAGAAAGCCGGCATCACCACCGTGCCGAGCGAAGCAGCCACGGCGACGAAGGCGGCGGCGAACAGCAGGAGTGGCCGCAGCAGGGGATCGGCGAGCAGCAGCTTCAATCCGGCAAGCGTGTCTTGCGGCGCTTGCGCACGCTGCGCGATACGATGCGGACGTTCACGCGGCAACGACACGGCGATGAAACAGGCGGCGACGAGCGAGCAGAGCGCGGTAAGCCACAGGGTGTTCTGCATGCCGACGAGGGCGATGGCGAGGCCGGCGACGGCCGGACCGATGAGCGTCGCCAAGCCTTCGATGAGGTTGTCGATCGACGTCACCTTTTCGAGCTTGAAACGGGCGAGACGCGCGAGCTCAGGCATGCGGCTTTCCTCGGCCGTCATGCCGGGTCCGTCGAAGACGGCGCCGATGGCGATCAGCGCGATGAGGAGCCCGATGCTGAGGAAACCGGCATGATGGAGCGCCGGCACCGCGGCGACCGCGGCGGCGCTGACGAGGCTGGCAATGATGGCGATGGTGCGTGCGCCGTGACGGTCGATCAGGCTGCCGCCGAGAAAGGCGCCGAGGATCAGGGGCACGAGACCGGCCGCCGCGGCGACGCCGGTCCACAGCGGGCTCTTGGTCAGCGACAGGACGAACCACGGCAGCGCCACCGACGCGATGGCGTTGCCGAGCAGCGCCAGCGAGCCGGAAGCGAACAGTCCGTAGAGCGGCAGCTGCCGTTTCAATCGGATTGCGGAGGACGCTGGCATGATCTCACCGTTCCGCCTTGGGCTTGAGGATGCGGGTCAGGATTTCGCGCAGCACGCCGGCCTGGTCGGTCGGATCGAAATAGGGATCGAGCGCCGCGCGCCCGAAGGCGCCGTCGCCCAAAGCGGCGATCCAGGTGGCGAGTTTGGCGATGTCGAACGAGGCGTCGATCTGCCCTTTGGCGGCGGCCTTCTTGAGGATGCCGGTGAGGGCGGCGATCTGCTCGGCATCATTGCGCGCGACGAGATGGCCGACGGACGGATTGCGCATCGCCTCGGCGAAGATCTCGATGCCGATCTTGCGGTAGACCGGCTCGGCGATCAGCTCGAGATTGTGCTGCATGAGCTTGAACAGCTCTTCGAACAGGTCGTCCGCCTGGTTCGCCTTTTCGTACCATTCCGAGGTCTTGCGGCGGTCCTCGTCGACGATGGCCTCGATGATGGCGTTCTTGTTCTTGAAATAATGGAACAGGTTGCCGGGGCTCATGCCGGCCTCGGCGCAGATTTCCGCCGTCGACGTCTTATGGAAGCCGCTGCGCGCAAAGCAGACGACCGCCGCATCGAGGATCTGACGGCGCTTCGCTTCGTATTTTTCCGGGTCGACTTTCCGCATGGTCCGAGAGTCCAAAATCTTTAATCGATCAGTCGATCTAGTAATTGACAGGCCCGACGTCAAGGGGCTCCCCTTGCGCCGGAACAGATAATGTCTCGCGGCCAGGGAGTAAAAAGCATAATTGTTTCAGTATATTACGCCAGGATTACGCAACCGCCGAAAGCCAAAAAACCAAGGCAGCTCATGCGCTTGGGCGGCGATCACCCTCCCCGACTTCCCCTTCTCCCGCCTGCGGGAGAAGGTGGCCGAAGGCCGGATGAGGGTGTTCTCTCAGCCTCACCGCAACGATCAAGTGTGGGAAATATTGAAGCTTCATCGCTTCTCTTGAAGAGCTGCCGCGAGACCCTCATCCGCCCTATCGGGCACCTTCTCCCGCAAGCGGGAGAAGGGAAAACTCAAAGCTCCGTCCGCACGTCCCACAATTCGGGGAACAGCACCACTTCCAGCATGCGGCGCAGATAGGCGACGCCGGATGTGCCACCGGTGCCGCGCTTGAAGCCGATGACGCGTTCGACCGTCGTCACATGATTGAAACGCCAGCGGCGGAAATAGTCTTCGAAATCGACGAGCTTCTCGGCGAGCTCATAGAGTTCCCAATGATGCGCCGGGTCGCGATAGATGACCGCCCAGGCAGCCTTGACGCTTGCTTGCGCCTGATAGGGCTCGGCCACGTCGCGGTCGAGCACCGCCCGATCGATGGCGAAGCCGCGCCGGTCGAGGATGCGGATCGCCTCGTCATAAAGGCTGGGCTTGCGTCTTATGCCGTCGAGCCAATCGTGAATATCCCGCTTGTGTCCATGCGGCGCCAGCATCGCGGCATTCTTGTTGCCGGCCAGAAATTCGATGGCGCGATATTGAAAGGATTGCAGTCCCGAGGACTGGCCGAGACTTTCACGGAACAGCGTATATTCGCTGGGCGTCATGGTGCGCAGCACGTCCCAGGCCGAATTGAGCTGCTCCATGATGCGCGCCACCCGCGCCAGCATCTTGAAGGCGGGTTGCAGATCGTCGCTGGCGATGGCGCGCGTCGCGGCGCTCAATTCGTGGATGGCGAGCTTCATCCATAATTCGCTCGTCTGATGCTGGATGATGAACAGCATCTCGTCATGCGCGACGGAATGCGGTGCCTGCGCCGTCAGTATCTTGTCGAGCTGCAGATAATCGCCATAGGACATGCGGCTCGTGAAATCCGTTTCGGCCCCATCCTTCTTCGGATCGAAGGGCTTCGTGCTCATGTGACGGCGGCCCGCTTCTTGAATTGCGGCTGGTCCCACAGGCGCTCGGCCATCACCCGCTCGAGAATGCGCGCCGCGTCCCAGACATCGGTGAAGCCAATATAAAGCGGCGTCAGGCCGAAGCGGATGATGTCGGGGGCGCGGAAGTCACCGATGACGCCCTGGGCGATGAGGGCCTGCATCACCGCATAACCGTCGTCGCAATGGAACGACACCTGGCTGCCGCGCTGCGCCGCATCACGCGGGCTCGCCAGCCTCAGGCCGTAAGCTCCGCAGCGTCCTTCGACCTCAGAGATGAAGAGATCGGCGAGCCGCACCGATTTGTCGCGCAGCAGAGTGAGATCGACGCCGTCCCAGACATCGAGGGCGGAATCGAGCGCGATCATCGACAGGACGCCCGGCGTTCCGGCGCGCAGACGATCGATGCCCTGTGCGGGCCGGTAATCGAGATCGAAGGCGAAAGGCGCTGCATGGCCCATCCAGCCCGACAGCGACGGCACGATTTTGTCCTGGAGATCGGGGCGCACATAGACGAAGGCCGGCGCGCCCGGACCGCCATTGAGATATTTGTAGCCGCAGCCGACCGCAAAATCCGTGTTGGCGCCGCTGAGATCGACCGGAAAGGCGCCGGCCGAATGGCAGAGATCCCAGATGGCGAGCGCGCCTTTCGCTTGCGCCTTGGCGATGAGCGTCTTCATGTCATGACGCCGGCCGGTGCGGTAGTCGACCTCGGTCAGCATCAGCACCGCGAGATCATCGCCGAGCGCCGCCTCGACCTCTTCCGGCGCCACGATGCGCAGCTCGACGCCACCGCCCAACGCCTTGATGACGCCTTGCGCGACATAAAGATCGCTCGGGAAATTACCGCTGTCGGAGAGGATGACGCGTCGGCCGGGCCTGAGCCCCAAGGCGGCCGTCAGCACCTTCACCAGATTGATCGAGGTCGAATCCGCCGCCAGCACCGTGCCGGGTTTGGCGCCAATGAGCTTGCCGATACGATCCCCCAACACGCGCGGCAGATCGAACCAGCCATGTGTGTTCCAGCCGCGGATGAGGCTCTGGCCCCATTCCTCCGCAACGGCGCCCGCGAGCCGTTCCGCCACATGGCGCGGCAATGGCCCCAGCGAATTGCCATCGAGATAGATGGTGTTTTCCGGCAGGACGAAAAGCTGGCGCTTGCCTTTAAGCGGATCGGCGAGATCGAGCGCCTCGGCTTGCGCACGTGTGATCATTTGCCGGCCTCTTCGGCGCGCAGCGCGAAACGCTGCAGCTTGCCGGTCTGGGTCTTGGGCAGCGCATCGCGGAACTCGATGCGGCGCGGATATTTGTACGGCGCGATCTCGGCCTTCACGTGGTCCTGCAAGAGCTTCACCATTTGTGCGTCCTTGGGATTTCCGGGCCGGAGAACGATGAAGGCTTTGGGTACCATGCCGCGCTCTTCATCGGCAACGCCGATCACCGCGCATTCGGCGATGGCCGGATGAGTAAGCAGCGCATTTTCGATCTCCGGCCCCGAAATGTTGTAGCCGGCCGAGATGATCATGTCGTCGGAGCGCGCCTGATACCAGAAATAGCCGTCCTCATCCTGGATGAAGGTGTCGCCGGTGATGTTCCAGCCTTTCTCGACATAGTTGCGCTGGCGCTTGTCGTCGAGATAGCGGCAGCCGATCGGGCCTTTCACCGCCAGGCGGCCGGGCGTGCCGCGCGGCGCTTCATTGCCGGCCGCATCGACGATGCGCGCCTGGTAGCCCGGCACCGGCAGGCCGGTCGAGCCGGCGCGGATCTTGTCCTCGGGCGCGCCGATGAAAATATGCAGCATCTCGGTGGCGCCGATGCCGTCCATCAGCTTGATGCCGGTGCGGTCGAGCCAGGCGTCGAACACCGCCTTGGGCAAGGTCTCGCCCGCCGACACGCATTTGCGCAAGGACTTGCCCGATTGCCTCCCGAGCTTCGCCAGCATGGCGCGATAGGCGGTGGGCGCGGTGAAAGTGATGGTCGCCTGATGTTTGTCGATTGCCCCGATCAGATCGTCGGGTGCGGCTTTTTCGAGCAGGATCGAGGACGCGCCGACCCGCATCGGAAAGATTACCAGCCCGCCGAGGCCGAAGGTGAAAGCGAGCGGCGGCGACCCGATGAACCGGTCGGAGGCCTCGGCCTTCAGCACATGCCTGCCATAGCCGTCGGCGATGAGCAGCACGTCACGATGGAAATGCATGGTGCCCTTGGGCTCGCCCGTTGTCCCTGAGGTGAAGCCGATGAGACAGACATCATCCGCCGCCGTGTCGCAGGCGGTGAACCGAGGCGAGGCCCGGCGCATCAGGGCTTCGAGCCCGTCCGGCGCATCGCCGTTGAAATAGACGATGCGTTTGAGATCCGGCGACTGCGCTTTGGCCTTTTCCATCTCCTCGGCGAGGCGTGCGTCGCAGAGCGCCAGCGCAATCTTGGCTTTTCCGATCGGATAGGAAAGCTCCTTGGCGCGCAACAGCGGCATGGTGGCGACGGCGATGCCGCCCGCTTTCATCACCGCGAGATAGGCGGCGACGAATTGCGGATTATTGGCCGAGCGCAGCAGCACCCGTCCGCCGGGCACGAGCCCGCATTTGCCAGTTAGCACATTGGCGATGCGGTTCACCCGCTCGGCCATCTCGCCATAGCTGACGGTCGCGCTGTCGGTGATCATGCACGGCCGGTCGTGCCAGCCCTTGTCGAGCCAACGGTCGAGCAGCTCGCTCACGCAATTGAGACGGTCGGGATAACGGTATTCCGGGCGATCGAAGATGAGATCGGGCCACAGATCGCGCGGCGGCAGATGATCGCGGGCGAATGTGTCGGCATAGGCGCTCGGAATCATTGCGGCTCCTCACGGATATAATGCGCGGTCGCGCGCCGTGAGATCACGATCACTTCAGGCCACAATGGCCTGAAGTGATAAACGTGATCGTATATTCAATTGGCGCGTGATCGGACGGAAAACCGGTTTCCACTTTTCCTGATCACGCGCCGATAGTTTAATTCTAAAATAATCGCTCCGAATGTCAATTGCAGCCGCCCGGCAAAAACGCTTTAGACTTGAAATAATTTCCGGCCCGGCCTTACAATCGCTGTGAGCAACGAAAGACAGGGTACATGGTTGAACAGCGAGCACTCGTCACGGGCGGAAGCCGAGGCATCGGACGCGCCATTGCCATGGCGCTCTCTGGCCTTGGTCATGATGTCACTATCATGGGCCGCACGGAAGCCGCCTTGACGCAAGCGATCGCCGAGGGCGTCGCCAAGCGCGGCTTGAGCGTCGACGTCACCGATGAGAAGGCGCTGAGCCAGGCGGTCGCCGACAGTGGTCCCTATCACATCCTGATCAATAATGCGGGTGCCGCCGAATCCGCTCCCTTCCACACCACCAGCCTCGATCTCTTCCGCCGCATGATGGCGGTGAATGTCGAAAGTGCCTTCATCGCCACGCGAACCGCCCTGCCGGGCATGGTGAAATTGGGCTCGGGCCGTATCGTCAATGTCGCCTCGATCGCCGGCCTCAAGGGTTATCCCTATGTCTCGGCCTATTGCGCGGCGAAACACGCCATCATCGGGATGACCCGTGCGCTGGCGCTGGAGCTCGCCAAGACCCGCATCACAGTCAATGCGCTCTGCCCCGGCTATACCGACACCGATCTCATCGCCGAGGCTGCGAACACAATCGCCAAGAAGACCGGTATACCCGCCGCCAAGGCGATCGAACATTTCGCCAAGACGAATCCTGGCGGCCGGCTGATCACGCCGGCGGAAGTGACCAATGCGGCTCTGTGGCTGTGCTCCGAGGGCGCCTCCGCCATCACCGGCCAGGCGATCACCGTTGCGGGAGGCGATTTGTGACGACGCCCGAAGAGCAGTCTCCCTTGTGGATCGACGCCGAGACGACAGTGGCGGCGCGCCCCGCCGACCATAAGATGGAATTGCGCCTGTGGCTGCGCCTCCTCTCCTGCTCGCGCCTCATCGAGAACGACATCCGCCGTCATCTCAATGCCGAGTTCGATTTCAGCCTGCCGCGTTTCGATATATTGGCGCAGCTCGACCGCGCCGATGCAGGCCTGGTGCTGGGCGAAGTATCGAAGCGGCTGATGGTCTCGGCCGGCAACATCACCAGCCTGGTCGAGGGCCTCGTCAAATCGGGCCATATCACCCGCACTACATCGAGCGGTGACCGCCGCGCCCAGGTCATCCGGCTCACCGACAAGGGCCGGCGCGAATTCCGCCGCATGGCCAAGGTCCATGGCGACTGGATCGCCAGATATTTCGAGCATCTGTCGCAAAAGGACATCGACAAATTGATGGATCTCCTGGCCTCCCTCAAGGACTCGACACGCGAAACCATCCTGGCGAGGCAGCAGCCATGAACCGCACTCATGCCGTGATACCGCCCTTGAGCGCTTACAAAGCCCGCCATGTGCTGATGACCGTGACGGACGGCGTGGCGTCCATCACGCTCAACCGGCCGGAGAAGAAGAACCCGCTCACTTTCGACTCCTATGACGAGCTCACCGCTATTTTCGCCGCCGCCCGCAAGGACGAGACCACCCATGCCTTCGTGATCTCGGGCGCCGGCGGCAATTTCTCCTCCGGCGGCGATGTGCTGGAAATCATCGGGCCGCTCACTGAAATGAACGTGCCGCAATTGCTGCGCTTCACCGAGATGACCGGCGATCTGGTCAAGACGATGCGCGCCTGCCCGCAGCCGATCATTTCCGCCATCGACGGCATCTGCGCCGGCGCCGGCGCCATCATCGCCATGGCCTCCGATTTGCGGTTCGGCACCGAAGCGTCGAAGATCGCCTTCCTGTTCAACCGCGTCGGCCTCGCCGGCTGCGACATGGGGGCCTGCGCCATGCTGCCCCGCATCATCGGCCAGGGCCGCGCCTCCGAGCTGCTTTATACCGGCCGCGCCCTGGGCGGTGCGGAAGCCGAGCGCTGGGGCTTCTTCAACCGCCTCGTCGATCCGGCCAATCTCATCGAGGAAGCGACGAAGCTGGCGCGTCAGCTCGCTTCGGGCCCGACCTTCGCCAATGGCATGACCAAACGCATGTTGCAGGCCGAATGGGCGATGAGCATCGACGATGCGGTGGAGGCCGAGGCGATCGCCCAGGCGCTGTGCATGAAGACTGAGGATTTCCGCCGCGCCTATGAGGCTTTTGCCAATAAGCAGAAGCCTGTCTTCAAGGGCGATTGAGCATGACCGACCGCAGCTTCCTCGCCTGGCCGTTTTTCGAGCAGAGGCATCGCGATCTCGAGGCGGAGGTGCTGGCTTTCGCCCGCAATGAAGTACCCGCGCTCGTCGATCATCACGACCCCGACCAGTCCTGCCGCAAGCTCGTCGCCGCTTTGGGTGACAGCGGTCTGCTGCGCCATGCGGTGACGGCGCCATACGGTGGGCGCGCCGAAAAACTCGACGTGCGCTCTCTGTGCCTTATCCGCGAAACCCTGGCCTATGCCGACGGGCTCGCCGATTTCGCTTTCGCCATGCAGGGCCTCGGTACCGGTCCCGTCACCTTGTTCGGCACCGAGGAGCAGAAGCGCAGATGGCTGCCGCCCATCGCCCAAGGCAAGGCGATCTCGGCCTTCGCTTTGTCGGAGCCCGAAGCCGGCTCGGATGTGGCAGCGCTTGCCTGCACCGCGCGGCCCGACGGCAATGAACATGTCGTCATTGAGGGCGAGAAGACCTGGATCTCCAATGGCGGCATCGCCGATCGTTATGTCGTCTTCTGTCGCACCGGTGAGGCGCCGGGAGCCCGCGGCCTCAGCGCCTTCATGGTCGAGGCGGATACGCCGGGCCTCAGCATCGCCGAGCGCATCGAGACCATCTCGCCGCATCCGCTGGCGCGCCTGCACTTCGACAATTGCCGTATTCCGATCGGCAACCGCATCGGCAAAGGCGGTGAAGGCTTCAAGATCGCTATGTCGGTGCTCGACATCTTCCGCTCGACGGTGGGCGCCGCCGCTCTGGGCTTTGCCCGGCGCGCCCTCGACGAGGCGCTGATTCATGTGTCGAGCCGGCGCCTGATGGGCGGCGTGCTCGCCGACCTCCAGATGGTGCAGGGCCAGATCGCCGACATGGCGCTCGATGTCGATGCTTCCGCGCTGATGGTCTATCGCGCCGCCTGGACCAAGGACCAGGGCGCCGAGCGCATCACCCGCGAGGCGGCGATGGCGAAATTCACCGCGACCGAAGCGGCGCAGCGGGTGATCGACACCGCCGTGCAGCTTTTCGGCGGGCTCGGCGTCAAATCGGGCACGCGGCCCGAGCAGCTTTATCGCGAGATCCGCGCCTTGCGCATCTATGAAGGGGCGAGCGCGGTGCAAAAGGTCATCATCGCGCGCTCGCTGCTCTCTCCCACCACGAAAGCCTGATCATGACCGTGTCGCTTGCCCGCGAAGATGGCATCGCCATCATCACCATCGACAATCCGCCAGTGAACGCGACCTCGCATTCCGTGCGCCAGGGCCTGGCGGAAGCCATCACGCAGATCACGCAAGATACGTCGCTGCGCGGCGTCATCCTCGCCTGCACCGGCAAGACCTTCGTCGCCGGAGCCGATATCCGCGAATTCGGCAAGCCGCCGGTACCACCGTCCTTGCGCGATGTCATCGCGGCGCTCGAAGCGCTCACCATTCCCGTCGTCGCCGCCATTCACGGCACGGCCCTCGGTGGCGGTTTCGAGCTTGCCCTCGCCTGCCACTATCGCGTGATGAACAGACACGCCTTTGTCGGTCTGCCGGAAGTCACGCTCGGCATCATTCCAGGCGCCGGCGGCACGCAGCGGCTGCCGCGCCTCATCGGCATGGCCCCGTCCATCGACATGATCACCTCGGGCCGTCGCGTGGCCGCGGACGAAGCCTTTAAGCTCGGCATCGCCGACAGGATCGGGGAAGGCAATCTCATCGCCGAGGCGCGCGCCTTCCTCGCAACGAAGCCGGTGGTCAGGCGGGTGCGCGACCTCATCGCCGCGCCTGCAAATTTTGCCGAGTTGCGCAAGCAGGTGAAAGCGCGCGGCCAGACAAGTCCGGTTCGCGCTTTCGACGTCCTGGAAGAGACCGCACATCTCGACTTCGCGCAGGGCATGGCGCGCGAGGCGGAAGTCTTCGCTGAGCTGCGCAATTCCGAGCAGGCACGCGCGCTGCGCCACATCTTCTTCGCCGAACGCGAGATCGCCAAAATTCCCGAGGCCGACGCGAAACCGCGACCGGTGGCACATCTGGGCGTCATCGGTGGTGGCCTGATGGGAACCGGCATCGCCGCCGCGGCTCTGCTCTCCGGCCTCTCCGTTACTTTGCTTGAGCGCGATCAGCCGTCGGCTGATCTCGCCCGCGACCGGGCTCTGGGCTTGCTGAAAAGCTCGGTCGAGCGCGGCAAGCTCGCACAAGCCGACTTCGACCGGATCGCCGCCGGCGGATTGCGCACCACCGCGACGATGGCCGATCTCTCTTCCGCCGATCTGGTGATCGAGGCCGCCTTCGAGGATCTGGGCGTGAAGCAGGCGATCTTCCGCGATCTCGACAAGGCCGCGAAGCCCGACGCCATCCTCGCCACCAACACCTCCTATCTCGATGTCGGGGCCATCGCCGATGTGACGGCGCGGCCGCAGCAGGTCATCGGTCTGCATTTTTTCTCGCCCGCCCATATCATGAAGCTGCTCGAAGTGGTCGTGCCGCCCAAGGTGGCGCCCGAAACCGTGGCGACCGGCTTCGCCCTTGGCCGTAGGCTCGGCAAGATCGCGGTCCGCGCCGGCGTCTGCGACGGCTTCATCGGCAACCGCATTCTCTCGGCCTATCGCAAGCAGGCCGAATATCTGATGGAGGACGGCGCCGCCCCGGCCGAGATCGATGCCGCCTTCCGCGATTTCGGCCTGCCCATGGGCGTGTTCGAGATGCAGGATATGGCCGGGCTCGACATCATCTGGGCCAACCGCAAGGCTCTCGCCCCCACACGCGACCCGCGCGAGCGTTATGTCCGCATCGTCGATCTCATCTGCAAGAGCGGGCGCTTCGGCCGCAAGACCGGCAGCGGCTATTACAATTACGCCGGCAAGACGCCAACGCCTGATGAGGCGACCTCGGCTCTCATCGCGGAGGAACGCAAACATCGGAACATCACGCCGCGCACCTTCAGCAAGGACGAGATCATGGACCGCATCCTGCTCGCCATGATCAATGAAGGCGCCCGCATTCTCGAGGAAGGCATCGCCCTTCGCGCCAGCGACATCGATGTCGTCATGGTCAATGGCTACGGCTTTCCGCGCTGGCGCGGCGGCCCGATGTTTTTGGCCGACGAGATCGGCGTGAAGGCCGTCCTGCGCCGTATCGAAGCGCTGGCCAAGGAGGATGCCTGGTTCTGGCGACCGTCGGAACTGCTCCTGCGGCTGGCGGAGACGAACGGGAAGCTCGGCTAGATTTTATTCCACCATAAATCTCGAACTGAAGGGCAAGCCCGCCGCGCCGACGGCCTTGGGCGACGGCGAGAGTTTTCCGGCAATGACCGTGACGCCCGGCAGCACCGTGCCGAGCTTCGCGCATAAGGCCTGGCAGACATCTTCGGGAATGTAGGACGAAAGGATCA
The DNA here is from genome assembly GCF_016595235.1 of Taklimakanibacter albus. Classification (GTDB taxonomy): domain Bacteria; phylum Pseudomonadota; class Alphaproteobacteria; order Rhizobiales; family Aestuariivirgaceae; genus Taklimakanibacter; species Taklimakanibacter albus. The sequence goes on from NZ_JAENHL010000007.1 coordinate 1,964,492, forward strand.
CTGTCCTCACCTCGACGAACTGAGCGAGCGCCGTGATGGAGCTGCGCATCGAGGCGATGAGATCATTCTCCCAGGTGAGCAGGAGATCGGCCCGGTCCCAGAGCGGCTCCGTCGGGAGCCCTTTGCCGCCCGCCAGGCGTTCGAGCGCGCCGAGTCCGATGTCAAAGCTCAAGGGCGAGTTGCTGTTATAGATCTGGTGATTGAGGACGAGCCGGCTGTGCAATTCATGGCCCAGATAGAAATAGAGATAATCGGCATGGGGCTTGGCCGAACCGAACATGCTCTCGCCGGCCGCGGCGGCGGTGATGTCGTTCTGCACGAACACCGCCTGGCCGATCTCCTTCTCGATTTCCTCCTGCAGCGCCGCATAGCGGTGCTTCGGATCGCTTTTGCCGGCCGTAAGGCCCGAGCGCGATTCGGGCAGAGCGAGGCCGATGCCAGCCAGCCGATCCTGGGTGCCGGGCGGCAGGACTTCGAGGGCGCGCTGGATCGTCTCGAGGAATTCCGGATGATTGCTTTTGCTGTTGGGCTCAGGGTTGGGCAGCGTCGCGTGGAAACGCACGGCGCCGACGAAGTCGATGAGCACGATATGGGCGCGTTTGCTGCCGATGCTGATGCCGACCGAATAGGCGCCCTCCGGATTGAGCACCACGGGCGTGGTCGGCGGTCCGACGCGGCCCTTCTGCACCTTGCCCTTCATGACAAGGCCTTCCTGCTCGAGCGAGCGCACCAGCACCGATACGGTCTGGGCCGAAAGCCCGGTGCTTTCGCCGATCTCGAGCCGGGTGATGCCGTCATTCTGTAGGAGCAGCGACAGGAGGAGCCGCTCATTGTAGCTGCGCACGCTGGTGGCGTTCAGGCCAGCGGCGCGATCGGCGATGCGCAGCGGATTGGGCGGTGCGAAGCGCATGTCAGGCATGATCGCTCCATCCGATCGTCACGACCTCGCTCGCCAGGGCGACACCCAGCGCCGCATGGGCTTCGGCATTGATATGGAATCCGTCGAGCGGATCACACTGGATCACCGAGCCTGCGTCGAAAAAATGCACTTCGAGCGAGTCCGCGAGGATCTCGAATTCCAGCGCCAAACGGTGCGACTTCTGCTGCGCGCCCGAGAAGATCGATTCCCATTCCTTGATGTCGTCGCGCATCGGCGGTGGCGCGACGATCATGATCTCGGGCACATGCCCGCCGGGACCGGGCGCCAGCTCTTTTATATCATAGACGAGGCAGCCGATGCCCATCGCCACTTCCGATGGCGGCTGCTGGAAGCGCGCCTTGAGATCATTGGTGCCGAGCATGATGATGATGAGATCGAGCGGCGCATGGCTCTGCAGGCAAGGCCGCAGATAACGCCGGCCGTTTTTGTGGACGCCTTCGATCGGATCGTCGCGGACCGTGGTGCGTCCGCTCAGGCCTTCCTCGAGGACGTGCCATTTGGAACCGAGCTCACGGGCGAGCACGCCCGGCCAGCGCTGTGTCCAGCCATAGCGGTCGAGAGGCGTGCCGCCCGGAACTTGTCCATGCGTGTTCGAATCGCCGAAGCAGAGCACCGTGCGCACCGCCGATCTCCCCGAATTGTCAGCAAAATCAAAGCTTAGGGGGCGCTCCGGGATATCCTCGGCGCCACCCGGACGATGCCATTCGGGAGGATGGGTGACAAGTCGCGAGTTATTCATTCAACATGAATAACTATTGACAAGCCCAAAAACAATGTGTTTTCTGACCCTCGAAGTCATTCCGTAAGAATTCCCGCTGCCGCGCCGGCCATCACTGTGATGTCCGGTGAAGGGGGAACTGCATTCAAAATTGGCGCCCGGAACGACCGTGACCGACATGAGCCCAATGGGAGGACTCTCAATGAGACATCTGGTGAAATCACTCGTCGCCGGCGCTTTGCTCGCCGCGACCATCCTCACGCCGTCGGCCATGGCCGACGAGGTCAATCTGCTGGATGGCGTCACCGCGCGCGCCGAAGGCAACTCGACCGTCGAAGCCGGCAAGTTCAAGAAGGACCCGCCCTGGGTCATCGGCATGAGCCATTTCGGCGTCAACGCCAATACCTGGACGGTCCAGGTCGCGCATGAATCCAAGGCCGCCGCCGCGAAGGACAAGCGCATCAGCAAATTCATCCTGCTCGACGCCGGCTTCGATCAGAAGAAGCAGGTCGCCGACATCGAAGACCTCATCGCCCAGAAGGTCGATGCGATCATCGTGCAGCCCGTCACCTCGACCTCGGCCGATGCCAGCATAGCGAAAGCGGTCGCCGCCGGCATTCCGGTCATCGTCCATACCGGCCGCATCGAGACCGACGCCTTCACCACCGAGATCCAGGGCGGTGCCGAGCATTTCGGCAAGGTCATGGGCGACTTCCTGGTGAAGGAGCTCGGCGGCAAAGGCAATATCTGGGTGCTGCGCGGTCTCGCCGGGCACCCTGAGGACACCAACCGCTACAACGGCCTGCTGCAGTCGCTGAAAGGCACCGACATCAAGATCATCGTCGAGGAGCATGGCGACTGGCAATATGACAAGACCAAGAAGGTCTGCGAGACGCTCTATCTGAACAACCCGCAGGTCGACGGCATCTGGTCGTCGGGCGCCGACATGACGCGCGCCTGCGTCGACGTCTTCAAGCAGTTCGGCACACCCATCCCGCCGATCAGCGGCGAAGGCAATAACGGCTTCTTCGGCCAGTGGATCAAGGACGGCTTCAAGTCGATCTCGGCCGAATACAGCCCATCCCAGGGGGCGGCCGGCATCCGCGCCGCCGTGGCGCTGCTCGAAGGCAAGGCGCTCATGAAGCACTATGACTACAACCCGCCGGGCTGGGATCTCGAGAAGGTCAAGAAATACTATCGCGAAGATCTCTCCGCCAATGTGTGGTGGCCCTCCGAGCTCACCGAGGAGCAGCTCAAGGAACTCTACGGCGTGAAGTGACGACGTCCCCTCTCCCGTCGTACGGCGCCGGGAGAGGGATTTTCGCAAATACATGGATAGTCCCATGGCCAGCCTCGTCGAGATGTCGAATATCGCCAAAGCCTTCGGCGGCAGCATCGCGCTCAAGAGTGTGTCGCTCGCGCTGACGCCGGGAAGCGTTCACGCGCTGATGGGCGAGAACGGCGCCGGCAAATCGACCTTGATGAAGATCCTCGCCGGCGTGCACCAGCCCGACGCCGGTGAAATCCGCATCAAGGGCGAACGCGTGACCTTCGCCCGTCCGAAGGACGCCATCGCCGCCGGCATTTCGACCGTGTTCCAGGAGCTTTCGCTCCTGCCCAATCTCACCATCGCCGAGAACATGTTTTTGGGCCGCGAGCCGACCGGCTGGCTCGGCACCGTCGACTATCCGACGATGAACCAGCTGGCGGAGCGGGCCCTGGCGGAGCTCGGTCTCAGTCTCGATCCCCGCACCCTTGTTGCCGATCTCACCATCGCCGAGCGGCAATTCGTCGAGATCGCCCATGGCATCAAGGCCGACGCGAATGTCTTCATTCTCGACGAGCCGACCGCGGCGCTCAACGCCGCCGATGTCGAGAAGCTGAACCGCCAGATCCGCCGCCTGCGCGATGCCGGCAAGGCCATCGTCTACATTTCGCATCGTATGGACGAGATCTTCGCGATCTGCGACACGGTCACCGTGCTGAAGGACGGCGAGCTCGTCGGCACCAAGCCGCTCGCCCAGATGACGCCCGACCGGCTCATCGCCATGATGGTCGGCCGCGAGCTGAAAGACCTGTTTCCACCGCGCGCCACCGAGCTTGGCGAGGTCGTCCTCGACATAAGGGACTTCCGCATCGATGCCGCCGCGAAATCCTTTTCGCTGTCGCTGCACAAAGGTGAGATCATCGCGCTGGCGGGCCTCGAGGGTCAGGGCCAGCAGAAATTGCTGCGCGCTTTGGTCGGCCTGTTCCAACCGGCCGCCGGAACGGTGAGCAAGGGCGGGACGACGCTGCCTTTGCCGGCCTCGGCGGCTTCCGGCATCCGCCGGCTGCAGGCGGCGCGTATCGGCTTCATCCCCGAGGACCGCAAGGATGAAGGCCTGTTCCTCGGCCTGCCGGTCAGCCACAACATCACCATGGCGCTGCATGCCGGGCGCCCATCGCTGGCGCTGGCCAAACCTTATCAGCGCGAAATCGCCGAGACCCTCGCGAGCCTGCAGGTGAAGTCGGCCGGCAGCGAGGCGCCCGTCGCCTCGCTCTCGGGCGGCAACCAGCAGAAAGTGCTGCTCGGCCGCTATCTCGCCGCCGACATGGACGTGCTGCTCATCGAAGAGCCGACACGTGGCGTCGATATCGGCGCCAAATCCGAAATCTACAAATTGCTGCGGCGTTTCACCGCCAAGGGTGGCGCTGCGATCGTGCTGTCGCGCGAGACGATCGAGCTGATCGGGCTCTGCGACCGCATCTATGTCATGCATGCCAATACGCTGGTGGGCGAGATGCCGGCCAGGGAGGCCACGGAGCACAGGATTCTCGATGCCGCCCTCGTCGCCTGATCATCCCGCTCAACCCATGAAGCCCAGTTATCTGAAATGGCTCCTGGGCCAGGGCTCGCGCCAGGGCCTGTGGAGCCTGCCCCTTTTCATTGCGCTCGCCATCGCTTTGGGTCTGAGCCTCACGACGCAGCAATTCACCAGCACCGGCAATCTCTTCAACCTGATCACCCAGGCGATGCCGCTGATCATCACCGCGATCGGACAGATGTTCGTCATCTTGATCGGCGGTCTCGATCTGTCGGTCGGCTCGGTGATCAGCCTGTCGACCGCGATACTGGCGCTGGGCGGTCCCGCTTATGTGCTGATCCCCGCGGTGTTCCTGCTGGCCGCTTTGATCGGCGCCGTCAACGGCCTCGTCGTGACTAGGCTCAATGTCCATCCGATCATCGCGACACTGTCGATGCAATATATCGTGCTCGGCGTCACGCGCATTCTGCGCCCCGTTTCGGGCGGAACGGTGCCGGATATCGTCATCGCCTCGGTGTCGGGCACGTTGCTCGGCATTCCGCTCCCCGTCTTCTGGGGCATCGCGGTGCTGCTCCTCTCCTGGAAGCTTCTGCATGGCGCGCGTTTCGGGCTGCATCTTTTCGCCATCGGCGGCGGCATCGCCTCCGGCATGGAGAAGGTCGCGCATAATTTCGGCGTCGCCGAGCGGCGCAATATCCTTCTTGCCTATGTCACCTGCTCCTGCTTCGCCGCCCTTGCCGGCGTCTTTCTCGCCGGGCGCATCGTATCGGGCGATCCCAATGTCGGCCTTCTTTTCGAGCTCGACGCGATCACCGCGGTGGCGATCGGCGGCACGCAATTGTCGGGCGGAGTCGGCAGCCTCCATGGCACGGTGATCGGCGCTTTGGTCATGGCGCTTCTCGCCAATGGCATGAATCTCACCAACATGTCGCCCTTCATCCAGACGACGGTCAAGGGGGCGATCCTCCTGCTCGTCGTCGGCTTGCAGTCGCGCAAGAAGATGGGGCTGTGAGATGGCGATGATCCTGGCCGACAAGACCTGGCAGCGGCTGCGCCGCATCCCGCCCTCTTATCTCGTCTTCGCGGCGCTACTGCTCACTTTGTGGGTGCTGCGCCCGCATATGATGAACCCGAATATCTTGGGTATCTTCATCCGCCAGATCGTGCCGCTCGGCATTCTCGTACTCGGCCAGCTCCTGGTCATGCGCGTGCGCAGCATCGACCTGTCGGGCGGCGGCGTGATCCTGCTGATCAACTATTATATTTCCTCAGGCCTCTTCCCCGGCGCCTCGATGATGACTTTCGTCGCCATGGCGATCGCCACCGGCCTCGTCATCGGCACGTTCAACGGCGTCATGATCGCCAAACGGCGTGTCTCGGCGGTGATCGTCACGCTGGCGGTGAGCATCGTGCTGGTCGGCTTCGTGCAATATCTCTCGAGCGGCAAGCCGCCGGGCGACGTGCCGGCGATGTTCGCCGCCCTCTACAACACCAAGCTTCTCGGCATCCCGACGCCGGTGCTGCTGTGGATCGTGCTCACCCTTCTGATGTCGCTGTTCCTGGCGCGCACCGTCTTCGGGCGCGCGGTCGCCTCGGTCGGCGAGAATCTGAGCGCCGCGCATTTCTCCGGCGTCGCGGTGGAGCGCACGGTGATCGTCGCCCATATCCTTGCCGGACTGATGGCGGCGCTCGCCGCATTGGTGCAGACCGCCTCCATCGCGGTCGGCAGCGTGCGCGTCGGCCTCGATCTGCCGATCCTGGCGGTCGCGGCGACGATCCTCGGCGGTGTCGTGTTCGGACGTGGCGAAGGCGGCGTATGGGGGCCGTTCTTCGGTGTATTGTCCTTTGCTCTGCTCTTCATCCTCATGACGACTTTGGGCGTCGATGAGCCGGGCAAGCTGATCATCCAGGGCTTCATCATCCTTCTGGCGGCGATCTTCTACGGGGTACGCAGCGCCAAGCCCTGATCCTGAAAACCATCACGAGCAGTCGAGGAGAGTATTATGGAGCAGAAGTCCATTCTTTGTTTCGGGGATTCCCTGACCTGGGGCTGGATCCCCGTTGCGGAGGGCTCGCCGACATTGCGTTATGCCTATGCCGAGCGCTGGACCGGCGCGATGGCGGCGCAATTGGGCGACGGCTATCGCATCATCGAAGAGGGCTTGAGCGCCCGCACCACCAGCCTCGATGATCCCAATGACCCGCGGCTCAATGGCAGCGCCTATTTGCCGTCGGCCATAGCCAGCCATCTGCCGCTCGATCTCGTCATCGTTCTGCTCGGCACCAATGACACGAAGTCCTATTTCCGCCGCACGCCCTATGAGATCGCCATGGGCATGTCGAAGCTGGTCGGTCAGATTCTGACCGGCGGCGGTGGCATCGGAACGCCTTATCCCGCCCCCAAAGCGCTGGTCGTGGCGCCGCCGCCATTGACCGAGATGCCGCATCCTTATTTCCAGGGCATGTTCGAAGGCGGCACCGCCAAGTCGCGTGAGCTGGCGCGGCAATATCGCGACATGGCCGACTTCATGAAAGTGGACTTCCTCAATGCCGGAGACTTCGTCTCGACCGACGGCTGTGACGGCATCCACTTCACTGCTGAGAACAACAAGGATCTCGGCAAGGCGATCGCCGATAAGGTGAAGGAGATCTTCGCCCGCGATCCGGCCAGGAACGCGGCGTAACGCGCTCTAGCTGCGGCTGCGCAGGGACTGGGGATCGTAAGGCGAATCGTCGATCACCCGCGCCTTGCGCATCTCGCCCAATATCGGCACGTCGAGCGCCGTCCCGGTAACGCCAAGGCCAAGAGGCAGGAGCGCCAAAGCGATATCGTGTCCAAGCGTGTGGGCAAAGCCGCCCGAGGTGATGCGCCCGACCAGCCTGCCATTTTGATAGACGCCTTCATGCGCCAGCGCGCTGGCACCTTGGGTTTCGATCGCAAGCGTCACCAGCCGCCGCGCGACGCCCGCCTCCTTCTGCCGGACGAGGGCCGCGCGGCCGGCGAAGTCGCCTTTGTCCAAGGCGATGAAGCGATCGATGCCGCTCTCCCAGGCCGAGAGCTCCGGATTGATGTCGCGGAACATCGCCCGGAACGACTTCTCCAGCCTGAGCGATTCGAGCGCATAGAGCCCGACGGGCCTGAGACCATGCGCCTGCCCCGCCTGCAGCAGCAGGTCGAGCAGATGTCGCTGATAGGCCAAAGGATGATAGAGCTCCCAGCCGAGCTCGCCTTCATAATTGACCCTGAGCAGGCGCACATCGCTGGCGAGCCCCACCGCGCCTGTGCGAACGGTGAACCAGGGAAAGGCCTCGTTGGACAGATCGATCTCGGTCAGGGGCTGAAGGAGTTGCCGCGCATTCGGCCCTACGATGGTGAAGCAGCCGCGATCATTGGTGACATTGCTTAAGCGGACGCTGCCGTCCTCGGGCAGGAGCCGCGACAGCTCGTCGAAATTCCAGCGCTCGGCGCGCGGCGTCGATATGAGATAGAACAGACCGGCGGCGAGCTGCGCCACGATATACTCGGCCTGCACGCCGCCATTCTTCGTGAGGTGATGGCTGAGATTGACCCGGCCGGGCTTCGGCAGGCGATTGGCGAGAATGCCATCCAGCCATTTTTCGGCGCCGGGACCGCTGACCTCGAACTTCGTCATCGGCGTCATTTCGACGAGGCCGACGGCAGTGCGCACCGCGCGGACTTCTTCGCCGATGTACTTGTCGTAGCCGGTCCACCGCCAGCTATAGGCGCCGTCGGTTTCGACCCCATTCGGGCGATACCAGTTCGGAAACTCCCAGCCATTGAGCACGCCCCATTGAGCGCCGAGCTCGCTCAGGCGATCATAGGAAGGAGCGGTCTTCTGCGGGCGTGCCGCCGGCAGGCTTTCGCCGGGATAATGCTGAATGGCATGCGTGCCCCAGGCCTCGCGCACCTTTTCCCGCGTCCAGTTCTTGTTGGCATAGTCGCCGAAGCGGCGTGGATCGAGATCGGAGGTATCGAGGCTGTTGCCGCCTTCCACGATGCGCTCGGATAGATAATAGCCGATGGCGCCGCCCCAGAGAATTCCCCCCGGCACGCCTTCGGCGAGCCAGACATTCCTCAGGCCCCAGGCCGGCCCCATCAAGGGCAGCTCATCGGCGGTCATCTGGAAGGGCCCGCGGACATTCGCCTTGATGCCCGCGCGTCCGAGCGCCGGCAGCAGCTCGATGGCGCGCTCCCAATTCACCTCGACGGCATCGAAGTCCTCTTCCAGGAGATCGGCGCCGAACCATTCGGGCACGCCGTTCTCGGCGAAGAGCTTGAGCTTCTCGGTGCGCTCATACGGGCCGAACATCAGCCCGTCGCCCTCTTGCCTGATATAGCCTTCGACATCCTCATCACGCAGGATCGGCATTTCGGGCAGGCCTTGCTGCTTGCGCTCGACCAGCTCCGGCACGGCTTCGGTGATCCAGTATTGATGGATGATCGGGATCGCCGGGATATCGAGTCCCAGCAGAGCGCCGGTCTGGCGCGCATAGTTTCCGGTCGCGCAGACGACATGCTCGCAGGTGATCTCGCCCTTGTTGGTCGTTATCCGCCACTCGCCGCCGGGCAGTCTCGTAAAGCTACGGACTTCGGTCTCCAGATAGACCTTTGCGCCGCGGTCGCGGGCGCCCTTCGCCATCGCCTGCGTCACATCCGCCGGCGCGATATGGCCATCATCGGGATTATAGAGGGCGGCCAGCATGTCCTTATTGGCTAGCAGCGGCCAGAGCTTGCGGGCTTCTGCCGGCGTCAGCAGCTCGGCCCGCGTGCCCTGCGCATCGGCGACGCTCATATAGCTCTTGAACTCATCGAGCCGGTCGCGGCTGGTCGCCAGGCGCAGCTGGCCGCTTTTATGCCAGCCGACACTTTGCCCGGTATCGGCTTCGAGCCCTTCATAGATCTCGATCGTCCTGGCGATCATGCGGCCGATATTGAAGTTTCTCGTATAGGACGGGACCAGGCCCGCCGCATGCCAGGTCGAACCGGCGGTCAGCTGGGTGCGCTCGAGCAGCGCAATATCCGACCAGCCGCGCCGCGCCAGGCCGTAGAGGATCCCGGCCCCGACGCAACCACCACCGACTACCACCACCCGTGCATGTGCCTGCATGAGACCGCTCCCTCTCATTTCACCTGGAAATTACCGATCCTGGACACGCATGTCCACTCGTATTGCCCTGCGAGCAGCGTAATGCGGATGTGCCAAAATACCTATAGCTCGCGCTTCTATCGCGGCCGCGCGAGCCGCCGGCATAACGTTCTTGCACCGTTACGCAACTCTCTGTACACATGTGTTCAGAGCACCGGAGGTCGTCATGGACACAGGCGTGCAGGATCACAGGCGCAGACGCAAACCGCGGCCGGGCAGTTCAGGCCGGGTGACCGATTATACAAAGCTGGTCAATCCATTTGAGCCGATCCGTGTCTTCACGGATGATCAGGTCGAAGCGATCCATCGGAACGCTCTGCGCATTCTCCAGGAAATCGGCATGCGCGTGCTGCATCAGGACGGCCGGGCAAGGCTCAAGGCCGCCGGCGCCAGCGTCGATGAAGGCTCGCAGATCGTGCGCTTCGACACGGGTCTTGTCGAACACGCTCTGGCGACGGCGCCCCGCACGATTGAGCTCATCGGCAGATCGGCGGCCAGAAATGTTTCCCTGGGCGGGCGCAATGTGGCCTTTCTTTCAGTCGCCGGCGCCCCGCATGCCACGGATATCGACCGTGGCAAGCGGCCGGGAACGCTCGCTGATCTCGAAGACTTCATAAGGCTGACGCAGAGCTTCGACATCCTGCATATGCTCGCCGCCGTCATGGAGCCGCAGGACGTGCCCGTTCATCTCCGCCACTATGCGACGATGCGGGCCGCGCTCACTTTGAGCGACAAGGTGCCCTGGGTATTCTGCCGCGGCGCCGGACAGGTGCAGGACAGTTTCGCGATGGTCCGCATCGCCCGCGGGCTGTCGGAAGACGAATTCGTCCGGTCGCCGCACTGCTACACGGTCATCAATACGAATTCGCCGCTTCAGCTGGACGTCCCCATGACGCAGGGGATCATCGATTTCGCCGAAGCGGGTCAGATGCTCATCGCGACACCCTTCTGCCTGGCCGGCGCCATGGCGCCGATCACCATTGCGGGAGCCTTGTCCTTGCAGCATGCCGAAGCGCTCGCCGCCATCACCCTGTACCAGGTGGTTCGCCCGGGCGCGCCGGTCATGTATGGGAGCTTTGCCTCCAATGTCGACATGCGATCGGGCTCGCCGGCATTCGGAACACCCGAGCATGTGAAGACGTCATTCGGGGCGGGCCAGCTGGCGCGGCGACTGGGAATCCCTTGGCGCTCATCGGCCGGAACGGCGTCCAATATGCCTGATGTGCAAGCCGACTACGAAACACAGATGAGCGCCTGGGGCGCCGTGATGAGCGGCTGCAACATCCTGCTGCACGGCGCCGGCTGGCTGGAAGGCGGCCTGACGGCGTCCTTCGAAAAGCTGATCACCGATCTCGAGCTCCTCCAGTCATTCGCCGAGATGTTCAGGCAGGTCGGCTGCGACGAGCAGGACCTGGCATTCGACGCCATTCGCGACGTGGGCCCGGGTGGACACTTCTTTGCGACGTCCCACACGATGGAGCGTTACCAGACTGCCTTTTACGAGCCGCTGGTATCTGACTGGTCGAATTTCGGCCGCTGGACCGAGACCGGCGCGAAGAGCGCAACCGAGCGCGCCAACCGGATCTGGAAACAGAAGCTGGGCGACTTCGAAGCGCCGGCGCTCGACATCGCCTTGCGTGATCAGCTTGATGACTTCATCGCGAGGCGCAGCCGCGAGGGCGGCGCGCCTATCGACGCGTAATGCTCTAAACTTGTTTCCACCCGTGCCTGCTCTGAGAGGATTGGGCTACCAAGCGGCAGCTGTTTGGATATTTCCACGTACCAAATAGCTGTGTCGTTGGCCGCCATATTGTGCAATAATCGTCCATCGTCAGACCACTTCCTCGCCAAGGCATTCCGACGACTGAGAGCGGACGCGCTCCCGCCATCCGAAGGAGCGGAGAGTATGGTCAGCCGCACGACCCGAGAATTCAAGGCGCAATCGACTCATGTTACGGCCATGAAAATCATCGAGGCCGAGCAGAAGCAACGCCAGCTGAAAACCGATCGGTTGCGCAAGTTGCGCCTGGCAAGCCAGGTCAAGGTCGAGGAAGACCATGTCTCCCAGAAGGCGGAGTGACGCCTCGATCAGGGAGATGACGTCGTGGCGGTAAAGACTGATCTCAACATGGACGGCGTCCAAGCGGTGCTTCGCAAGCGCGCCGGCGAGTTGGAGAAGGAATTTCTGTCACGGCTCCAGCAATATCGCATCGACCTCGTGAAAGCGCGCGAGCAGATCATGTTTCTGGAAAAAGGCTGCGATGCCGCTCAATCCGCGATGGAAAGGGCGAGAAGCTATGTGCCGGTCATTGCAAGGGAATATGAGTGCCCGAATTGCTTCGTCCGCATGGGCCTTTCCGGCAAGCTGTTCGAAAGCCCCGAGGGTCCCTCGGCGAATGCCATGACATGCCGCAAATGCGGTACGCGCTTTCACGTGGAGACAGACGAATAATCACGAATACGGCGAAAAACCGGCGCCGTTTCCCGCATCCCGGACCAGTGGCCGATTATGGCTTGCAAAATCGATGAATTACGCCCATATACGGCACTTCGAGTTTCGGCCGCATTGATTATCGGTCTCGCGCGGGGCAAGCCCAGCGCCAACTGACGACCTCTCTCCTGAACATCGATCGTTTGAGCGGGCGCGATGATGCGCTTCCGCGGCGCCTGGCTTGTGAAAGGTTATAATCATGCCGGTAGGAACAGTTAAATTCTTCAACACCCAAAAGGGCTTCGGCTTCATTCAGCCGGACGACGGCAGCAAGGACGTTTTCGTCCATATCAGCGCCGTTGAGCGCGCCAATCTCGGCACGCTCCGCGAAGGCCAGAAGGTCCAGTTTGAAGCGGCTACCGACCGCCGTACTGGTAAGGTCTCGGCCGACAATCTGGAAAACGCGTAACCTTCGACGCCGGCAGAACAGACCGCGGATGTACCGGCTGTTCTGCTTGGCATTGGATTTCAATTGGTTTTGAGCGTGAGGTGTCATGCAGGTATTTGTTCGCGACAACAATGTCGACCAGGCGCTCAGAATCCTGAAGAAGAAGATGCAGCGCGAAGGCGTCTTCCGGGAAATCAAGCGGCGCTCGGCCTATGAAAAGCCCTCCGAACGGAAGGCCCGCGAAAAGGCCGAGGCGATCCGTCGGATGAGAAAGCTGGCCCGCAAGAAGGCCCAGCGTGAGGGACTGCTTCCTCCGCCCAAGCCCAAGGAGCGCCCGGTAAAGCCGCGCGACCTCTTCCGCTCGCCACAACCGGCCGGCGCTGCGCCGACTGCCGAAAAGACACCGGGCTCAACGACTTAGCGCGCATCCCGTCAGCGCACACACGAATCAACGAAAGTGAGATTGGCTGATGGGTAAAAAGAAGACACGCGCTCCTGAAAGCTTCGTCCTGTACGATATCGTCTATCAAGACGGTACGAAATCCTCGCGTCGCCGCATCCCGGCCGAGCATGTCGGAGAGCTGGACGGCGACAAGGCCGTCGCTTCCTTGATCGAGGAGCAGGACCGCAAGATCGCCGAAAAATCCGGCATGCCGCGCGCTCCCGTCAAATCCTTCACCCGTTCATCGGGGCAATAGCTGCTTGGAGCAAATCCCGCCAAAGTCGAAGACTTCGGCGACGAGGATTCGCTTCAGGATATTGATTTTGCGCGAGTCCTTTTCGGCGAAGTGATACCACTTCGCCGCGATGCGCGCTTGCTTTCCCCGGAAAGGGACACGCTATGTATGATGTGTATCGCCATGTCGAGCGCAAGACGCTTCTGCTGACGGTGCCGCAAGGCGCAGGACTGCCCGAGAAGGCATCGGCGGCGCGGTGGCGGCTGTTCGCAAAACGCAAGGCGGTTCCGAAAATCGTCTCGGCTGAAGTCGATCGCGCCGGTTACTGTGTCACCCGCCCAAAGATCCAGATCCCCCTCTAGATTCCATCTGAACCTCTACGGGATTACCGCCGTTGCCTCGATCTCGACCAGCGCCTTGGGCTCGACGAGACGCGTGACCTGGACCGTCGCCATGGCGGGAAAATTCTTGCCGATGATTTCGCGATAGGCCCCCCCCAGTCCTTTGGGATCGGCGAGATAGTCTTCGATCGAGGTGACATACCAGGTCAGGCGCACGAGATGCTCCGGGCCCGCACCTGCCTCCTTCAGCACCGCCACGATATTGTGCAGCGTCTGGCGGACTTGCGGCACGAAACCATCCGGAAAGACGCCTTCTTCGTTCCAGCCGACAAGCCCGCCGGTGAAGACCAGCCGGCCTTGCGCCAATATGCCATTGGCGTAGCCCTTGGGCCGCGGCCATCCCTCAGGCTGCAGAATGCGATGCAAAGGTTCCCGTTTTACGTCGCTCATGTCACGCGCCCTCCTCTTTCACTGCGTGACGTTTCGGCCGCGCTTTGATCTGCAATTCCATCTGCTTCTGCCTGAGCCGCTCCATCTCGCGGAAAGCCTGGTTGCGCCCGGGCAGATACTGTTTCGGCCAGTTCTGATCCCTGGCCCCGTACCAGGCCTGCGCCTGATGGGCGAAATAAGGATTCCACAGATGCGGCCGCGCCAGCGCCACGAGATCGGCGCGCCGCGTATGCAGGATGGTGTTCACCTGCGCCGCTTCGGTGATGGCGCCCACCGCCATGGTCGCCATTTTCGGCACATTGCGGATCGCTTCGGCGAAGGGCACCTGATACATGCGGCCATAGACGGGCTTCTGATCGGGCACCGTCTGGCCGGAGGAGACATCGATCAGGTCGCAGCCCGCATCGCGGAATCGCTCGGCGATGACGAAGAGATCGGCCTCGCTGATGCCGCCGTCTTTCCAGTCCGAGGCTGAAATGCGCACCGACATCGGCCGGTCTTCCGGCCACACCGCGCGCATCGCCGCAAAGACTTCGAGCGGATAACGCAACCGGTTCTCGATGCCGCCGCCATAATCGTCATCGCGCTCATTGGTGAGCGGCGAGATGAAGGAGGCGAAGAGATAGCCATGGGCGCAATGCAGCTCCAGCATGTCGAAGCCGGCTCGCGCCGCGCGTTTCGTCGCCGAGACGAACTCGGCCTTGATGCGATCCATGCCGGCGCGGTCGAGCTCCATCGGAAGGGCGCTGATCCCATCGAAATAAGGAAGGGCCGAGGCCGACACCAGCGGCCAGTTGTCTTGCGCCTCCTTGATGGGATGATCGGCCGCTTCCCAGCCGAGCTGCGTCGACCCCTTGCGGCCGGAATGGCCGAGCTGCATGCAGATCTTCGCATCCGACGACGCATGGATGAAATCGACGATACGTTTCCATTGCGCTTCCTGCGCGTCGCTCCACAGGCCGGGACAGCCGAGCGAGATCCGCGCATCGGGCGAAGGGCAGCTCATCTCGGCGAAAATCAGCCCCATGCCGCCCAGCGCGTGCGAGCAATAATGCACGAAATGCCAGTCGGTGAGATTGCCTTGCGTGTCGGCGGAATACTGCGCCATTGGCGACATCACCACACGGTTCGCCACCTCCATGCCGCGCAGCTGGAATTTGGTGAACATCGGCGTCGGCCGTGAACTGCGATAGTCGTGGCCGGTCTCACGGTAATAACGTTCGTACCATTCGCTGTCGGCCTTGGCGACGAAGCCCGGATCGCGGACCAGCAGATTGTCATAGGTGATGGTCTTGGCCCGGCACATGACCACCATGGCGAACTGCATCGGCTCCATATCGAAGGAGCGTTTCATATGCTCGAACCAGGCAAGCGACACATCGGCATTGTGCTGGACGACCTGGCAGGGCACGCGCCGCGCCGCATCATAGGCGGCGAAGGCGGCCTTTACGTCGCTCGCCGCATGCTTCACCACCGCATTCGACAGGCCGATGGCGCATTCCATCGCGAGCTTGGTGCCGGAGCCGATGGAGAAATGCGCCGAGGCCTTGGCATCGCCGAGCAGCACGATGTTCTTGTGGTTCCAGTTCTCGCAGAAGATGCGGGGGAAACGCCGCCAGAACGAGCGATTGAGCAGGAGAGGATGGCCCTCGAGCTCATCTTTGTAGAGCGCCTCGAGCTTTGCTCTCGAATCTTCCTCGTCCGTTTCCGTGAAGCCATGGCCTTGCCAGCAGGCTTCGTCCATCTCGAAGACCCAGGTCGATTTGCCTTTCTCATATTGATAAGTGTGGGCGCAGATGATCCCATGCGGTGTCTGCTTGAAGAAATAATTGAACTCGCCCATTGGCCGGGTCGATCCCATCCAACAGAAGCGGTTCGCCTTGACCGAAACGGCCGGCTTGAAATGCTCCTTGTAATGGTCACGGATGAGCGAGTTGATGCCGTCGGCCGCGACCACGATATCGGCCGAGGAGCAAAGCTGCTCGATCTCTTCCGGATCGATGCGCCGGCTGAAGGTCAGCCCCACGCCCACTTCGCGGCAGCGCGCATGCAGCAGTTGCAGCAAGGTCATGCGCGACAGGCCGCAGAAGCCATTGCCGCCGCAGCGGACCTCGTTGCCCTTGTAGTGGATGGCGACATCGTCCCAATAGGCGAATTTATCGCGGATGCGCTCATAGGACGGCGGATCATGCGACAGGAACTCATCGAGCGTGTCGTCGGAGAAGACGACACCGAAGCCGAAAGTGTCGTCATCCCTGTTCTGCTCGATGACCTCGATGTCCCAGTTGGGCTTCGCCTTCTTGGTGAGAAGAGCAAAATATAGGCCGCCGGGGCCGCCGCCGATCACCTTGATCCGCATCATTCGTTCTCGCTATTTCGCCGGATCCTTGGGCGACCATAACACAGTGCCGCCGTCCTTTTCATAGGCCATCCCCTTGGGATAGCTGATGAGCTCGAATTGCAGCCCCCAGGGCGCCATGAAATAAAGAATCGATTGCCCGGCAGCCGGCCCCTGATCGACCGGCAACGGCCCCATCATGGTGCGCACATTATTGGCCTTGAGATAATCGGCCGCGGCCTTGATGTCATCGACATAGAGGGCGATGTGATAGCCGCCAATATCGCTGTTCTTCGGCTTCGCATCTTTCTGGTCGGGCGAAGAATATTGGAAGAGCTCGATATTCGAGCCATAGCCGCAGCGCACCAGCGAGATCTGCTCGATCTTGGCGCGCGGATGGACGTCGAGCAGATCCTGCATGAAGGTGCCCTTGTCGTCTGAGAAGGGCCCGAAGGTCATCGCATGCTGGCAGCCCAGCACATTGGTGAAGAAGTCCAGCGCCTGCTTGATATCGGGAACAGTGACGCCGGTATGATCATGGCCGCGCAGACCCGGCAGCGATCCGGCGAGCGCAGGCGTGGCGAGGCAAAGGCTGAGCGACAACGACGCGGCAAATTTCTTCAGCATGTTGCGTTCCTCCGGGACAGGCCGGTGCCTTGCCAGGTCCGGTGTCTTTCTTGCGGCACCTGGAATTACTATAGAACTAAACTATTTTCCGGACAATGCTATAGATATGAAGTAATTCAGATCAGATCGAATAGGTCCCGTAGCTGATATTGCCGAGCCACACCCACAAGGCGAGCAGCGGAGAAGCGCCGGTGCGCATGGCGTGTTTTTGCCAGGGCTGGTGATGTACCAGACCGGGACTGGGTGGCGTGAAAGACCTGCTGTCGTCGAGCTGCCATTCGGCAGAGCCGCTGAGAAGCAAATAGAACTCTTCCGCGGCATGCGAATGCGGCGGATAAAAACAATCCGGCGCCTGCAAATAGAAGCCGAAGCGGCATTTGGCGCTCAGAAACGGCCCTTCCGGCCCGATCAGCTCGGCAAAGGCATTGCGCCCCCGGATCGGGTCCGGCAGGGAGAAGCCGCCATCGGTCCAGGGAAGATTTGCCAGCTCATGCTGCATCGCGATGGACGGCAAATGACTGAGGACCGGCAACACCTGCGGTGGATCGGCTGGTCTCTCGGGCACCGCCGCGCGCATCAGCTTCGCCGCCTCCGCCGCGCGGGCATTGCCAGTGGCGAGATAGAGTTCGGCGGCCGAGTCGATCAGATCCCGCAGATTTACTGGAACCACCACCGCTCCGCGAATTTCAGGCCGTCGAGATCCCATTCGGCCGAGATTTCGGGCGCATGCGCGACCTTGTCGGACATCGCAAAGACGAAATTCGCGAACATCGGGATGACGGCGCCGCCATCGTCACGCACCAGCCGCTGCATCTCGCCATACATGGACCGCCGCTTGGCATCGTCGAGCTCGATCCGTGCCTGCTGCAGGAGCGTGTTGAACCGCTCATTGCTCCAATGCGTGTCATTCCACGGCACGCCGGCGGCATAGGCGGTCGAGAACATCCAGTCCTCGGTCGGCCGGCCGCCCCAATAGACCGCGGCAAAAGACTTCTTGAGCCAGACATTGGTCCAGTAGCCGTCATCGGGCTCGCGCACGATATCGAGCGTGATCCCGGCCTTGGCCGCCTTGTCGGCGAACAGCGTCCCGGCATCGACGGCGCCCGCGAAAGCGGCATCGGCGACACTCAGCGAGACTTTCAGATTTTCGTGCCCTGCCTTCTTCAGCAGCGAGCGGGCCTGATCGGGATCATACTGCCGCTGCTCGAGATCGCTGGCGAAATAGCGATTGAATTTGCCGATCGGATGGTCGTTGCCGAGATAGCCGTAGCCCATGAGGATCTTGTCGACCAGCTCCTGGCGGTCGATCGCCAGCTTGAGCGCCAGGCGCACGTCGCGATTGTCGAACGGCGCCACGTCCGTCTGCATGGCGAAGGTATAATGCTGCGTGCCGGAGGCCTGCTCGATGCGGATCGCGGGATTGCGCTTGAGGAGCCCGACCGTCTTGAGGTCGCAGCGGTCCATCACATCGATATCGCCGGCGACGAGCGCGTTGGTGCGGGCATTCACATCGACGATCGACAGCAGCTCGACTTCATCGAAATGCCCGTGGCCTTCTTTCCAGTAATTGGCGTTGCGTTTGAGGGCCGCTCGCTGGCCCGGCTCGAAACGCGCGATCGTATAGGCGCCGGTGCCCACGCCCGACGCCCAGTCCATCTTGCCTTCGGCCGTCGCCGGACAGATACCGAGATGGAAATCCGAGAGGATGAAAGGGAAATCGGCGTTACCGCCCTTGAGCGTGAAGGTGACGGCGTTGGGGCCGTCTGCCGTGAGCTCGGCGATCTCGCCGACGATACCCTTGGCGCCCGAGGTACTGCCTTCGCCACGATGATGGTTGATCGAGGCGACGACATCGTCGCTGGAGAAGCTCTTGCCATTGTGGAATTGGACCCCTGAGCGCAATTTGAAGCGCCATGTCTTGGCGTCGGCGCTCGGCTCCCAGGATTCGGCGAGCTCGCCCACGAGGTCACCCTTGGGGCCAACCTCGGTGAGCCGGTTATAGGCGCTGTTGCCGACGGCCTGGGTAAAGCCGTTTTCATAGGTCGCCGGATCGAGAATGTCGGTTGTCGAGCCATGGGCTAGACCGGCGCGCAGGCGGCCGCCCTTCTTGGGTTCGGCCTTGGCGCGGCGCGACCAGAGAAGCTGCGCCGAAGCGAGGCTCATGCCGGCGCCCAGGGCGACTTTCATGAAATCCCGCCGTCCGAGCCCCTTCAAGGCCGCTTCCCTTGGCTTGTTCGACATGATGCGATCCTTAACCCTTGTTGCGGGTTCCAGGCTGACGGAATCCGCGGCCGGGTCAAACGATGGTATTTCACATCGACATGAGTTAAACTCATGCTCCCGCTACATGAATGAAACCCATGCCCAAGCGACACGCCATCCCTTCCTTCGTCGGCCTGCGGACTTTCGAGGCCGTCGCGCGGCACGGCAGCTTTCGCCGGGCCGCGGGCGAGCTGAACGTCACCGAATCGGCGGTCAGCCATCAGATCGCGGCGCTCGAAGCCTCCCTCGACACAAAGCTTTTCGTCCGCCAGCCCGGCGGCGTGCAGCTCAGCGCGTCGGGTGAGATCCTGATCCCCTTCATGCGCGAGGCTTTCGACCAGATCGAAAACGGCACAGCGCTTCTCAGGCGCGACCAGAGCGAAGGCGGCCTGACGCTGCAGATCTATGTGACCCTGGCGGTGCGCTGGCTCATTCCGCGGCTGCACCGTTTCCGCCATGCCCATCCCGATATCCGCCTCGCCATTGATTCGAGCCTCATGGACTGGGACTTTGTGCCGAAGGCGGCAGATATGGCGATCGTCTATGCCCAGGCGCCGAAGCGGACGGGCATCGATTATGTGCATCTGTTCGATACATCTCTCGTTCTCGTCGCAAACCCCAAGCTCGCCCGCCGGATCGCCAAGGCCAGGGATCTCGCAAATCTCACGGCGCTCGAAGTGTCGAGCGCACCCGATGATCTCGAAACCTGGTTTTCGAGTGACCGCCGCGCAAGACCGGAAACAGTCGAGAAGTTCGATTCCTATCTGCTTGCCATCGAAGCCGCCATCGACGGCCTGGGTTTCATGGTCGCGCCCGAGCTATTGGTGCGGAGCGACATTCTCGCCGGCAAGCTTGCCGAGCCGATGAAGACGAAAGTCGCCCAGTCCGGTGGTTGGTATCTCGCTTATCAGAGCCGCAAGCGCACCGACCGTCGCATTCAGGCCTTCCGCAAATGGATCCAGGACGAGATCCGCGCGTAGCGCCCTTGCAATTACGCATTATGGCGTGGAATTGGGAAATTTCATCCTGGCGTAACGACGGGAAACTAACGGCAGAGTGTCCTGGCGATTTCCCTGCATGATCAATCACCGGCCTTCCAAGCCTTTGAAATCGTTGGAGGCGGCACTTTTTTCCGAAAAATTCCCTGTAATTCCCTGAAAATCCCTGTATCGGGCCTGTTTCAGAGGGTCGCCACCGTCTTCAGCGCCCCGTCGAGCGCCGTGCCATTCTCGTCCTTGAGTGCCGCTTCGCGCAGGCGCCGCAGCCATTGCGCGCCGTCCTCGCGCCCTTCGAGCAGCGGCAGCGCCGAGAGCACCTTGTCATAACGCGACAGCCCCCGCGTATGCGTGTCACTATACCCCTTGATGAGGCGGCGGCAGCGCAGCACCTCGACGCCGAGCTCGTAATTCCTCCGGGCGACCCGCTCGGCCTCTCCGAGCCATCGCGTGAGATGCGCCTGCTCCACCTCATGGCGCAGCAGACGGCGGCGGAAGCGCCGCAGACCTGAGAGTGCATAAAGCACCGTGTACCAGAAGATCCCGTCGGTGCGCACATGCCGGCCGCGATTGACCATGCGGTCGAGCGCCTTGAACAGGCCTGGGCGGCTTTCGATTGCGCGGCCGAGTTTCGTGGGCAGCATGCCACAGACCTCCTCCAAGCGCGGATGCATGAATTCGGTGAGCTTCAAAATCTGCTCATCGCGGACATGGACTTCATCGCGCACCCGTTCGAAGCGGCGGCGCTCGGTCTTGATCCGCGCCACCCGGATGACGTCGTCATAGGCCATGGCATTGGCCATGTATTTCGCCGCTTCGCGCGTCAGCGCGCGGCCCTTGCCGTCGCCGCCCAGATCATGATCGAGCGCCGCGATCTTCACCAGCCGGCCGAGATATTCCTCGCCATAGGCCATGTCCTGGAACTCGACGACTTTTGCGAGGCCACGCTTCGCCATATCGCGGCTGTCGGCCGGCATTTCATCGTCGATGCGGGCGATCAGCGTCCGATACCGGTCGAGTAAAGCCGGCGGTCCCTGGATCAGGTCGGAGGCGCGCTCGGGTGGGACCGCGGCAGCGACCGGCGCCCTCGCGGCGTCGAAGGCATCATGAAAGGCCCTGAGGCTGGCCTTGATGCCTTTGCCGCCGCTTTGAATCGTCGCCTCGAAACTCTCGCGCGGAAAAGGCAGGACCGAGGCCGCCGCGAGCGCGCCGAACAGGCTCGCCGAGATGACGCTGCCATTGCGCTGGGCGATCGCCTCGAGATCGGCGGCGACGAAGCGACGCGCCGTCTTGCGTGCCGTCTCGATGACGGCCGCGCCATCAGCGATGCCATTGCCCGGCACCATTTTCTCCGACACGGCGAAAGCACGGTGCGAGGAGGCGATGAGGGTGGTGCGTTCCGGCGTCACCAGGCCGCGCATCATCGCGCGCCCGGCTTCCATCAGCTCGGCGGCGATGACGATGTCGACATCACCGGGCGAGGGCATCAAGGCCAGGATCGGCGTCCTGCCGCGATCGGGCACCATTTCGATGTAATAGATCGTGGCGCCGGTGCGCTGGGCCACGCCCGGCACCGAAGTCGCCTGCGCATACCAGCCATTTTCCTCGGCGAGATGCACGATCCAGTCCGACACCACGCCGCCACCCTGCCCGCCCACCGCCAATATCGCGAGCTTGATGATCTGGTTCTGGCGGGCCGGCTGCATGTTCATTGCGCGGTGCCTGCCTTGAGGAAGCGCAGGGACTTCGCATCGCGTCGTTTCTGCAGAAAGCCGATCACCTTCTGCCGCAGTTTTGCGAGAAAGAGGTCGAGACGATTCGGATTGCTGATCACATCGGCGCGGTAGAAAGACGGGCACAACACCGCGGCATCCGCCACTTCACCGCAATTGCCGCAGCCGACGCAGGACTGGTCGATCGACGCCACCGGATCGTCGCGCAACGGATCGTCCAGCTGCTTCACGCTGAGCGACGGGCAGCCTGACAGGCGGATGCAGGCATGATCGCCGGTGCAGACCTCCTCATCGACGCCGAAGCGCGGCTTCACCACGCGTTTGCCGTCATGAATGGCCTTGGCGATCAGCGGCTTCTCGCGGCGCTGCTTGTTGAGCATGCATTCCGACGACGCGACGATGACCTTGGGCCCTTTCTCGTCCGTCGTCAGCGCTTCCCTGAGCGTATCGCGCATCTTCTGGACGTCATAGGTACGGTCGATATGGCGCACCCAGTTGACGCCGACACCCTTCACCGCATCGGTGATCGGATGTTTGGTCGAACGCGTGCGGTTATTGGCACGGGACGAGAGAATGTCCTGCCCGCCGGTCGCCGCCGAATAATAATTGTCGACCACCAGGATGACGCCGTCATTCTTGTTGAAGACGGCATTGCCGATGCCGGAAGCGAGGCCGTTATGCCAGAAGCCGCCATCGCCCATGATGGAGATCGAGCGTTTCTTCGCCGGCATGTTGAAGGCCGAGGCGGAGGCAGGTCCGAGCCCATACCCCATCGTGGTCGCGCCGATATTGAAGGGCGGCATGATCGAAAAGAGATGGCAGCCTATGTCGGCGGCGACATGATGTTGCCCGAGCTCCTGCTCGACCAGCTTCATCGCCGAGAAGATCGGCCGTTCCGGACACCCGGTGCAGAAGCCGGGTGGCCGCATCGGCACCACTTGCGCCAGATGCGACACATCGGGCGGCGCCACCGGTGCGTTGGGCAGGCGGATCTTGGCGGAGAGCAATGCCGGCGCATGATCGCGCAGGAAACCCGACAGGCCGTCGAGCATCACCTGGCCGGAATATTCGCCGGCCATCGGCAGATAGCCCTTGCCATGCAGCCGCGTCGACGCTCCCGCCTTATGCAGCATGTGGCCGAAGGCCTGTTCGAGATGATCGGGCTGGCCTTCCTCGACCACCAGCACCGCATCCTTGTCCTCGCAGAATTCCAGGAATTCGTCATCGACCAGCGGATAGGTGACGTTGAGGATATAAAGCGGCACCATCGAAGTGCCATAGAGATCGGCGAGGCCCAGCCGCTGCAAAGCGCGGATGACGCCATTATACATGCCGCCCTGCAGCACGATGCCGACCTTGCCGCGCTTCGGCCCGACCATTTCGTTGAGCTTGTGCGTCTTGATGAAGTCGATCGCCGCCGGCCAGCGCTTCTTGATCTTCTCCTGCTCATGCAGGAAGGAGGCGGGCGGCAGCACGATCCGCTGCGTGTCGCGGCGCGGTGATTCCAAGGCGTCGGCCACCGACATCGGCGGGCGCTGATTGTCCTTGGCGATGAAGCGGCCATGCACATGGCAGGAGCGGATGCGCACTTCCAGCATTACCGGCGTGTTGGTCGCCTCCGAAAGCGCGAAGCCGTCCTCAACCGCCTTGACGATCGCTTCGAGATTGGGTTTGGGATCGAGCAGCCAGATCTGCGACTTCATCGCAAAGGAATGGCTGCGCTCCTGCATGATCGAGGAGCCTTCGCCGTAATCCTCGCCGACGATGATGAGGGCGCCGCCGGTGACGCCGCCCGACGAGAGATTGGCGAGCGCATCGGAGGCGACATTGGTGCCGACCGTCGATTTCCAGGTCGCCGCCCCGCGGATCGGATAGTGCACCGAGGCCGCAAGCGCCGCCGCCGCCGCGGCTTCGCTGGCGCTCGCTTCGAAGTGAACACCGAGATCGCCCAATATGTCCTGCGCATCGGCGAGCACATCCATGAGATGCGAGATGGGCGCGCCCTGATAGCCGACGACATAACCGACGCCGCATTGAAGGAGCGCCTTGGTGATGGCGAGAATGCCTTCACCGCGGAACTCTTCGCCGGCGCCGATCTTCAGCTGCTGGACTTCTTTCGCGAAGGAACGTTCGGCCATGGCGCCTTCCTCAGTCCTGGTTCACATTCTGCAGCATCTTGTGCAGGACCGAAATGAAAGTCTCGTATTCGGCCTCGCTGACGCCACTGAAGACTTCTGAATAAAGCTTATACATCAAAGGCCAGAATTCAGCGAAGAGCTGGCGGCCCTTGTCGGTCAGATAGACCTCGCGGACCCGGAGATCGCCCTTGCGCGGCCGGCTCTTGATCAGCCCCTGCTCCTCCATCGCATCGAGCGTGCGGCTCATGGTCGACTGCTCGGTGATGGTGTGGAGCGCCAGATCGTTCGCCGTCATGCCGGGCGTGATCGACAGCACCGCAAGGGTGCGCATCTTGGCGGTGGTGAGGTCGAAGGGCTTCAGCGCCTCCTGCATGTCGGCATTCCAGCGCGCCGAGATGCGGTTGATCAGATAGGGCGCGAAGTGATTGAGCCCGATCTCGCCGATCGACGGGATCGCGTCATCGACCGAATTGGAGGGTTTGAGGAGAGTGGTTCCGAAGCGTCCGACCATCTGATCACCTCAAGGCTTGCGCCAGCATGAAGCCCGACCCGCCGCCGAGTCCGGCTCCCGGATGGGTCGAAGCGCCGATATGATAGACATTGCGGATGAAGGTGCGGTGGTTGACCGAGGATTTGAACGGCCGCCACAGGAAGGACTGATCGAGCCCGCAGAAGCCGCCATAGGGGTCGCCGCCGACCAGATTCACATTCATGGCCTGGAGATCGGCGGGCGAATAGGCCCGCCGCGCCAGCTTGATGGAGGCAAAGTCGGTGATGTGATGCGCCAGGATCGCCTCGACGCGGTCGGCATAGGCTTCGCGCACCGCCTCGCTCCAGGCGCCATCCGCCGGCACCGCGATCTTGCCTGCCGCGTCGCCTTTGATATGGCGCGGCGCTTCCGGCAGCTGCAGCCACAGGATCGCAGCGCCTTCCGGGCAGCGGCTCGGATCGAGCGCATGCGGCTGGCCCACGCAAATGGTCGGCACTTCCGGCAGCATGCCGCGCTCGGCCTCGTTTGCCGCCTTCGAAACACCATCGAGTCCCGGGGTGAGATGGAGCAGCGCGACCTTGTCGAGACCGGGCGAGAGCCAGCGCGGTTTCGCCTTCAGCGCATAATGGAGCTGGAAATTGCCTTTGCCATAACGATAGTTGCGGACCTCGTCCGCAAGGCCTTGCGGTTTGTCGAAGCTCTGGAGCAGGCGCTCATAGAGCTGGGTCGGTGTGACCGAGCAGATGACGCCTGATTTCGCGATGATCTCCGAACCGTCGGCAAGTTGCACCCCGCGTGCCACACCGCCGCTGCCGGCAAGCACCGAGACGACATCGGCGCCGGTACGGATCTCGCCGCCCGTCTCCGCGATCAAGGCCGCGAAGGCATCGAGCAGTTTCTGGCCGCCGCCTTTGACGATCGGCGCGCCTGCCGCTTCGAGCGCGAAAGCGATGACCTTGGCCATTTGCGCCGAATAGGCGCTTTCCGGCCCGAGGCCGGTATGCAGCACCCACGGCGCCCAGAGCGCTTGGGCGACGTCGGATTGGTAATTCGCCTCGAGCCAGGTGCGCGCCGGGGTGAGCGCCTCGCCGAAGAAGCGCGCCAGCTGGCGCGGACCGCGCCGCCACGCTTCCTGGGCGAGGAGCTTCGCCGTCGGCCAGCTCCACAGCTGGCCGCCGAGCAAGGCGAAGAGCAAAGGCGCGTTGCGCTCGACACCGCCGACATCGGCGAGATGCTGGGCGCCGTCGCCTGAGGCGAGTTGGTCCAGCGCCGCGCCATTGGCGACGCGTTTCATGCTGATGACGGCCGAACGCCCATCCGGCAGAAGCACGCCTGAGGGGTGGTCCGTGTGGCAGAATTCGAGCCCATGCCGGCCGAGATCGGCGGCGAGCGCGGCATAAGCGGGCGAGGTGATGAAGAGGACGAAGGTCGTCGCCATCACGTCATGGACATATCCAGGCGCGGTGATCTCTTCGCTGCGGATGCAGCCGCCGATCCGGTCATTGCGCTCGACGAGCAGCACGCGTTTACCCTGGCGGCCCAGCAAAGCCGCGCAGACCAGGGCATTGATACCGCTGCCGACGATCACATAGTCAGGATCGGCCATGTTCGTTTCTGAGCCTCTCTCCTCTTTTCCCTTCTCCCGCCTGCGGGAGAAGGTGGCCGAAGGCCGGATGAGGGTGTCTCAGCGCGCGACCAGCGCCAACACACGCAACGGGCTGCCGGTGCCATTGACGATCTTCAGCGGCGCCGCGATCAGGATGGCGCCTTTGGCCGGCAGCTTGTCGAGATTGCACAGGCTGGCGAGGCCATAGCGGTTCGCCTTGTGCATCAGATTATGCGCCGGGAAGGGCGGCGTCATGCCACCGGCGGCGCCGGCATCGGTGCCGACCGTCTCGCTGCCCCAGCCGATGGCGCCTTTCGACAGGATATATTCGATGCAGTCGACCGTCGGGCCCGGCGAATGCGGTCCCGTCTCATTGGCGTTGAGGAATTCCTTCTCGCTGCCATTGCGCTTGTACCAGTCGGTGCGCATCAGCACCCAGGTGCCTTTGGCGATGTCGCCATGGGTCTTCTCCCAGGCGCGCACGCCATCGGCGGTAAGCAGGAAGTCCGGATTCTTCTTCACCTCGGCGCTGCAGTCGATGACATTGACGGGCGCCACGAAATTCTTCGGCGCGATCCGGTCGGTCGTGCCGTCAGCATAGTCCTTGCCGGTGATCCAATGCACCGGCGCGTCGAAATGCGTGCCGGAATGTTCGCCGAGCTTGAGCCAGTTCCATGACCAGAACGGACCATTCTGATCGTAATTGGAGATATTGTGCACCTCGACCGTCGGCGTGTTCTTGCCGATCTCGGGCGGCAGCTTGATCAGCGGCGTCTCAGGCCCGAGCGGCGCCGAGAGATCGATGACGTCGACGGCTCCCGACAGAAGGGCTTCCGCCAATGAAGTGAGATCGGCTTTCTGCGCCATAGGCATTCCTCCGCTGCGTGTTGTTGTTCTGGTCCAGCATCCTATGCCCAATGCATGCAAATGCAAGTAACAAATCTGGACTTTATCAAGCGCTAAGGAATCTCATGGACAGATTATATGCATATGCCAGTATGTCTGCCGGAGGGGACGGCCATGAACTATGACGCGATCATCGTCGGCAGCGGCCATAACGGGCTTGCCGCGGCCGTGCATCTGGCCAGGCAAGGCTGGAAGGTCGGCGTCTTCGAGCGCAACAAAGTGGCGGGCGGCGCGGTGCAGACCCGCGAGGTGACGCTTCCCGGCTTCCGCCATGATCTCTTCGCCATGAATCTCGGCCTCTTCGCCGGCTCACCCTTTATGCGCGCCCATGGCGAAGCGCTGACCAGGCACGGCCTGGCTTTCGCCGGCGCGGGCGACTGCTTCGCAACGCCCTTTGCCGATGGCAGCTGGTTCGGCGTCTCGATGGACAAGGAGAAGAACATCGCCCGGGCGCAGAGCTTCTCGGCCAAGGACGCCGAGGCCTGGAGGAACTTGAGCGATCGCTTCGGCCGCGACGCGCCGCATATCTTCGCTTTGCTCGGCAGCCCGATGCCGTCCCGCGATCTTCTGCCCTTGGGCTGGAAGGCCTGGCGGGCGCAAGGCGCCGCCTGGATCATCGACACGCTGAAGCTGCTTGTCTCCTCGCCCCGCGCTTTTCTCGACCAGACCTTCGACTCCGAGAAGATCAAGGCGACGCTTGCCGCCTGGGGCCTGCATCTCGATTTCGCGCCCGATATCGCGGGCGGCGCGCTTTTTCCTTATCTCGAGGCGATGGCCGACCAGAGTTTCGGCATGGCGCTCGGCAAAGGCGGCGCCGATGTGATGATCAAGGCGCTCACCAGCTATCTCAAGGAGCTCGGCGGCGAAATCCATCTCGACGCCGAGGTCCTGCGCATCGACAGGAGCGCCGGCCGCGCCACCGGCGTCACGCTCGCCGACGGACGGCAGTTCCAGGCGACCCGCGCGGTGATCGCCAATGCCTTGCCGCAGGCCGTTTTCGGCCGCCTCCTCGACGGCGGCAGCGGCGATGCCGAAACCGACCGCCGCATGAAGGCGTTCCGGCCCGGCCCCGGCACGATGATGATTCATGTCGCCTGCGATGGCCTCCCCGACTGGACGGCGGGGGACGAGCTCAAGCGTTTCGCTTATCTCCATCTCGCCCCTTCGCTCGACATGATGAGCCGCGTCTATCACGAGGCGCTGGCGGGGCTCCTGCCGGCGGAGCCGGTCGTCGTCGTCGGCCAGCCGACCGCCATCGACTCCAGCCGAGCCCCCGACGGCAAGCATATTCTCTGGCTGCAGGTCCGTGTCCTGCCGGCCGAGATCAGGGGCGACGGCAAAAGTGAGATCACCGGCACCGACTGGGACCAGAACAAGGAGGCCTATGCCGACCGCGTGCTCGCCATTCTCGAGACCTACGCGCCGGGCTTCGGCGCCAAGATCCTCGGCCGCGCCGTCTTCTCGCCGATCGATCTCGAGCGTGAAAATCCCAATCTGCTGGGTGGCGACAATCTCGGCGGCAGCCATCATCTGAGCCAGAATTTTCTCTTTCGCCCGGCGCCCGGATGGTCGCGCTATAAAACGCCGGTCCCGGGACTTTATCTCGTCGGCGCATCCACTTGGCCGGGGGCCGGCGTCGGCGCCGGGTCGGGTTTCATGCTGGCCAAGATGCTCAGCAAGTGAGCTTGCGGGGGATTTAGTTTAGACCTAAAGTATCTATCAATGGCCCGCACAATAAGGGGCGACAGGGAGAGAAACATGACGACATCCAGGCGTGATCTGTTGAAAATCGGTGCCCTTGGCGGCGCCGCTCTGATAGCCGGATTTCCGGGCGCGGAAGTCTCCGCGCAAGGGGCCGAGCTCACCATTGCCTATAATGTGAACCTGCCCTCCTGGGACCCGACGGTCGGTCCCTCGGCGGTGAACCCGACCATCCAGGCGGTCTATCAGTCGGTCTTCGACATGTATATCGCCCAGAACCCCGATCTCTCCTTCGCGCCGGGCCTCGTCACCAAATGGGGCTGGAACGACGACAAGACGAAAGTCGAGATGGAGGTGCGCGACGGCGTCACCTGGCATGACGGCTCGCCCTTCACCGCCGAGGATGTCGCCTGGTCGCTCGAGCGCGCCGGCAAGCCCGAGACCGGCAATCCGATCCAGTTCGTGTGGAGCAAGATCGGCAACTTCAAGGTCGACGGCAATAAGATCACCGCCGATGTGAAGGAGTTCGAGCCGGTCCTGTTCAAATGGATGTCCTTCCTCACCGGCTATGTGCTGCCCAAGGCCTATTACGAAAAGGTCGGCGCCGAAGGTTTCGAGAAGGCGCCGATCGGTACCGGCCCCTATATGATGGAGAAGTTCGAGCGCAACGCGTTCGTGCGCCTCAAGGCCAATCCGAACTACTGGGGCGGCAAGCCCGCTTTCGAAACCGTCATAATCAAATTCGTGCCCGATTCGACGAGCCGCGTCGCCGAGGTCGAATCCGGTTCCTCGCAGGTGACGCTCGAAATTCCCTATGACGAATTCGACCGGCTGAAGGCCAAGGACGGGCTTGCCGGCATCACCACGCCGATCTCCGATATCGGCATGATCTTCCTGAACGACATCGATGTGATGCTCGACAAGAATGTCCGCCTCGCCGCCCATCACGCCATCGACAAGCAGCTCATCATCGACCGCCTGCTTAACGGCTATGGCATTCCGATCGACACGCTCGAGACGCCGCAATATGCGGCCTATGACGCCTCGATCAAGGTCGGCTTTGATCCCGAGAAAGCCAAAGCGCTTCTGGCCGCCTCGGGCTTCGGGCCCGACAAGCCGGTGAAGTTCAAGATCCAGACCACCAAGGGCTTCAAGCCCAAGGACTACGAGATGATCCAGGCCATCGTCGGCATGTGGCGCAAGGTCGGCATCGAGGCGGAGATCGAGATCTACGAGATCGCCAAGCATTACGAACTGCGCGCCGCCGACACGCTGGCGCCGGCCGCTTTCTACAACTGGGGCAATGCGATCGGCGACCCGACCACCTCGA
The DNA here is from genome assembly GCF_016595235.1 of Taklimakanibacter albus. Classification (GTDB taxonomy): domain Bacteria; phylum Pseudomonadota; class Alphaproteobacteria; order Rhizobiales; family Aestuariivirgaceae; genus Taklimakanibacter; species Taklimakanibacter albus. The sequence continues at coordinate 1,994,595 of NZ_JAENHL010000007.1, forward strand.
CCGGCTTCGCCATGTTCGGCCCGAGCCCGCATTCGGTGTGGGATTCGAAGGACCTCATCGACATGATCATCCCGCTCTGGGGTGAGAAGGACGAGACCAAGCGCATCGAAGGCTGGAAGGCGGTCAGCAAATACATCGCCGAGCAGGGTTATGTCATTCCGCTGCTGCAATATGTGCAGCCGATCATTCATGCCAAGTCGGTCAAGGTCACGCCGCATGTCTCGGGCGCCCTCTTGCCCGCGCTGATGACGCCGGCCTAACGTCAAGCGGGAGGAGCGCCCCCGGCGCCCCTCCCGCACCGCTTTGCAAGGTTTCACAAAAGTATGAGCCGAAATCTGCTGATCCGCCTCGGCTCAACGATGGTCACGCTGTTCGGCGTGGCGTTCATCGTCTTCATCCTGGTGCGGGTCGTGCCCGGCAACCCCATCGCCATGATGCTGCCGCCCGGCGCCTCCGATGCCGATATCGCTTTGCTCACCGCCCATTACGGCCTCGACAAGCCGATACTGACCCAGTTCTGGATCTGGCTCGGCCGCGCGCTGCAGGGTGACTTCGGCATGTCGATCTCGCTGCGCCAGGATGTGATGAGCCTGATCTTCGGCCGTCTCCCGGCGACGCTCGAGCTCGCCACTTTGGCGCTTGTCATTGCCATGGCGCTCGGCGGCGCCCTTGCCATCACCGCTGCGCGTTTCCGCGGCACCGCGGTCGAGACCGGCATCGATCTCGCCAATGGCGCCAGCCTCGCCATGCCGGACTTTCTCTGGGGCCTGACCTTCATTCTGCTCTTCGGCGTGCTCATCCCGGTCTTCGCCATATCCGGCCGCGTCTCGCCAAGCCTCGATCTGCCCTTCGTCACCGGCTTCTATCTGATCGAAAGCATCCTGCGCCTGCGCGTCGACATCTTCCTCGACCTCATGCGCCATATGCTGATGCCGGCCTTGGCTTTGGCGCTGCCGCTTGCCGCCGTCATCGCCCAGCTGCTCAAGACCTCGCTGAAAGAGGCGATGCAGCAGGATTATGTCATGCTCGCCCGCACCAAGGGCTTTTCCGAGACCCGCGTGCTGATTTCCGAAGCCCTGCGCAATGCGGTGATCCCGACGCTCACGCTCGCCGGCGTGCAGTTCACCTTCCTGATCGGCGGCACGGTCATCGTCGAGCGGCTTTTCTCTTATGAAGGTCTCGGCAATATGGCGATCGACGCGGTCATCAACCGCGACCTGCCGCTGATCCAGGGCATCGTCCTCGTCTTCGCGCTGATCTTCGTCGTCATCAATCTCATCGTCGATCTGAGCTATGCGCTGCTCAATCCGAGGCTCCGTCATGGCTGAGGCGCGTGTCATCCGGGTGAAAGCAGGCCCGCGGCTGTGGCTGTCGGGCCTGTGGCTCACCTTTTTCGCGCTCGCCGCCATTTTTGCGCCGCTCATCGTGCCGCATGATCCCCTCGCCCAGGACCTCATGCTCGGCAAATTGCCGCCGGCCTGGGTCGCCGGCCATGAGCCCGGTTATCTGCTCGGCACCGACAGCCTCGGCCGCGATGTGCTGTCACGCTTGATCTCGGCGGCGCGCCCGGCGCTTTTCGTCGCCATCGGCGCCGGCCTCGCCGCCTGTATCCTGGGCTCGGTGCTGGGATTGATCGCCGGCTTCTTCGGCGGCTGGACCGATCGCGTCATCTCGCGCATCGTCGATATCTGGATGGCCTTTCCGCCGGTGCTCCTGTCCATCCTGCTGGTCGCCTTCCTCAATCCGAGCCTGCAGTCGGTCATCATCGCCATCGCCATCATCGACTGGACCCGCTTCTGCCGCGTGGTGCGCGCCGAGACGATGCAGCAGCGCCGCATGGACTATGTCGAAAGCGCCCGTGCCATGGGCCTGAGCTCGATCGCCACTCTGGCGCGCGAGGTGCTGCCCAATGTCTTGCCGGCGATCATCGTGCTGCTGTCGCTCGAAATGGGCATTGCGGTGATCGTCGAAGCCATTCTGTCCTACGTCAATCTCTCGGTGTCGACCGACCAGGCGACCTGGGGCAGCATGATCGCCGAAGGCCGTGGCATCATCTATCAGGCCTGGTGGGTGCTGGTCTTCCCGATGATCGCCCTGTTCCTGACCGTGCTGGCCTTCAGCCAGTTCGGCGAGGGATTGAAAGAGCGCTTCGATCCGGTGCTGCGGTGACGGAGGCCTACCTCGACATTCGCGATCTGAGTGTCGCTCTCCAGCATAGCGGCGACCGTCTGCTGCGCCGGGTATCGCTCGCCGTGAGGCCGGGCGAGGTCCACGCTCTGGTGGGTGAGTCGGGGGCCGGCAAGAGTATGATCGCCCGCGCCGTCTTCGGCATCCTGCCGAAAGCGGTGACGATCCTCGAAGGACAGGTGACCATCGAAGGAGCCGATCTCAATGGCATGTCGGAGGCCGCGCGCCGTCTGTTCATCGGCAAGCGCGCCGCCTTCATCCCCCAGGATCCGCTGACCGCGCTCAATCCGTCGAAGCGGATCGCCGATCAGATCTCTGACCGCCTGATCCATATTCTGGGCATGCCCAAGGCCAAGGCGCACGAACGCGCCGCGGCCCTCCTCGAAGAAGTGAAGATCGCCGATCCCGAACGGGTGATGCGGCTCTATCCGCATGAATTGTCGGGCGGCATGCGCCAGCGTGTGCTCATCGCCGCCGCTTTTGCCGGCGAGCCCCGGCTGATCGTCGCCGACGAGCCGACAACGGCGCTCGACGTCACGGTGCAGCGGCAGATATTGGCGCTCATTGCCGGCATGCAGGCGCGCCACGGCACCGCCCTTCTTTTCATCACCCATAATCTCGGCGTGGTGGCGAAGCTCTGCCAGACGGCATCGGTCCTTTATGCCGGCAAGGTGGTCGAGCAGACGAGCGTGCGCCGGCTCTTCGCCGACCCTCGACATGCTTACACGCGCGCCTTGATGGCGGCGACGCCACGCTACGACCGACCCGAGGAGTCCCTCAAACCCGCCTCGCCCGAGCTCATGGGTGAGCTCGCCCGCGAAGTGGCCGAGACCGACGCTCTCTGGGCGAAGGAGCGGGCGCATGGCTGACGCTCTGTTCAAGGTCGAAGATCTGCATCTCTCGCTTCCTGATCTGGCGCGCAAGCCGCTCTTCGGCACGGCGCCGCGCATCACGATCCTCAAAGGCCTGAGCTTCACCGTGCCGGAAGGCGCCATCACCGGCATTGTCGGGGAATCGGGCTCAGGCAAAACCTCGCTCGGTCGCACTTTGATCCGCCTTCTCACACCTGACGCGGGCCGGATCATCTTTGCCGGACGTGATATTGCCGGTCTCGACGACGAGGCGCTGAGGCCGCTGCGGCGCGACCTGCAGATCATCTTTCAGGATCCCTTCTCTTCCCTCAACCCGCGCAAGACCGTCGGCGCCATCATCGCGTCACCGCTTCTCCTGCACAAAGTCGCGACGGCCGGCGGCGAGGCCCGCGATCTCGCTCTGGAAGCGCTGACTCAGGTCGGCTTGCCGGCTTCCTTTGCCGCGCGATATCCGCATGAATTGTCGGGCGGCCAGCGCCAGCGCGTCGGCATCGCCCGCGCCGTGGCGCTCAAGCCGCGTTTTATCCTGGCGGACGAGATCGTATCGGGTCTCGACGTGTCGAGTCAGGCGCAGATCCTGGCCCTGCTGATGGAGCTGCGTGCCCGGATGAACTTCACCATGGCCTTCATCAGCCATGACCTGTCGGTGGTGCGCCGCCTGTGTGACCGCGTGATCGTGATGCGCAAGGGCGAGATCGTCGAAGACGCCGACACCGTCACACTCTTCGACAAGCCACAGCATGCCTATACGCGGCTGCTGCGCGATTCCATTCCCTTACCGGAAGTGAGCGACGGCTGGCTCCAGGACGCCTAGTTGCCGATGCTCGCCACCGACACCCACTGACGGCCCGCAGCCGACTGCTCCATTGCATCGCACACCGCCTGCACCTTGAGGCCCTGCGCGAAGTCGGGATCCCACGGCCCCTGCGGCCACTTCTCGAGCAGATCGCCGAAATGATTGACGAAGCTCGAGCCATAACCGACGCCCTGGCCGATCGCCCACCAATTGGCGGCATAAGGATGCGATATATGCTCGGCGCGGATTCGGCGCATGCCATAGAGCTCGACCGCGTCGCTGCCGTCGCCATAGAGAAGCTCGTTGAGCCTGGCATAATCAAAATGCAGCGTGCCCAGCGTGCCATTCACTTCGACGGTGAAGTCGCAGGGCCGCCGGACGCAGGAACGCGTCATTTCCATGATGCCGCGCGCGCCGTTCGAAAACCGCACCAGGGCCGATGAAGCATCGTCGATCTCGACCTTGCGCGTGCCGCCGGGTTTCGCCGGATCGGTGCGCTCGCGCACGAAAGTCTCCGACTGGGCGCTGACCTCGGCGATATCGCCGACCATCCACTGCGCCATGTCGATCAGATGGGCGCCGAGATCGGCAATGGTGGTGCCGCCCATCTTGCGCTCGAAACGCCAGTCGAAGGGGATGTTCGGATCGATGAACTCGTCCGACATCCAGATGGCGCGCCAGTGCTGAATCTTGCCGACCTTGCCGTCGTCGATCATCCGCTTCATCAGCGAGACAGCCGGGAGCTTGCGGTAGTTGAAGCCGACGGCGTTCAGGACACCGGCTTTCCTGACCGCCTCGAGCGCCATACGGCCCTCTTCATAGGATGTGGCGAGTGGCTTTTCGGAAATCACCGCCTTGCCATGCGCCGCGGCGGCGGCGGCGATCTCGGCATGGGTGCCGGGCGGCGTACAGATATCGACGATGTCGACATCGGGGCTTTCGACGATCTTCCGCCAGTCGGCGGTCGAGCGCGCAAAACCGTAGGCGGCGGCCGCCTTCTCGACGCCGGCTTGATGTCGGCCGCTGATGATATGGAGCTCAGGTTCGACGGGAAGCTTGCGCAAGGTATTGAGCGCCCGATAGGCATAGGAATGCGCCTTGCCCATGCCGCCATAACCGATCATGCCGATGCGGACTCTTGGCAATGAAGTCATCTCGTCCTCCCTTTCATCATGGCGGCCGAAGCCTGCTCGGCGGCAGTGAGGGCAGCGATCGCATCCGCCGCCGTGGCGCCTTCCGACGGCCGGCCACAGACCGCTTCGGCAAAGCCTTCCGCCTGGAGCCTCAACGCATCGAGGAACACTTTCTCGCCGTTGGGCGGCCAGAAGAACCGGCAATCCTCGAAGCCTTTGGTGCCGAAGACCTGCGCCCAGCAGGAATCGCCCAGCGGGAAACGACGGCCCAGCGAGATGAGGCCGCTGGCGCCTCCCGACAGGTCGCAGAGCGCTTGGGCGGCATCCGGATCGACCTCGATCCTCTCGGCGAAGACGGTGTTGGCGGTGGCGACGCGCGGATGGGAGATCTCCTGGCCGGTCAGCCAGCGCAACTGGTCAAATTCATGCACGCCCATGTCGATGAAGGCGCCGCCGCTCGTGGCGCGGAAGGAAGCGGGCGACGGCATCTCGTCCCACTGATAGCAGGAGACGAGATAGAGATCGCCGAACTCGCCTTGCGCAATCCGGTCCTTGAGGCGTTTGAGGGCCGGCACGAAACGTCGCCAATAAGCGACCTGGAGCAGCACATTTTCCTTCGCCGCGATCTCGGACGCGATGCGCGCCTCGCGCGCCGTGATGCCGCAGGGCTTTTCGCACAGGATGGAAAGCCCGGCGACCGCGAGCCGCGCCACCATATTGACGTGATGGCTGCTGGGCACCGCGACCAGCGCGCCGTCGATGCCGCCGGCCTTCAACATCTCCTCGACATCGGCATGGAGCTTGACGCCGTCGGGCAGCTTGAGTGAGGAGCGGATCGTTTCCGACGTCTCGGCGACCGCCACCACTTCGACGCGCTCGCTGCCGGCAAGGGCGCGCAAATGCGTCTGGCCCATCCGGCCCGCACCGACGAGTCCCAGCCGGAACCGCGCCATGGCTCAGAAGCCCCGCTGGCTGAGATAATTCAGATTGGCGACCTGGTCCTTGGCCGGCCGGTCGGGCGCCGAAGCATCGGGCAATATGTCCTGCTCGACCACCAGCCAGCCCGCATAATGCCGGCGCAGGTGATCGAGCACACCGTCGATATCGACGTCACCCTTGCCCAGTGCGCAGAAGGCGCCACGCCGCCAGATCTCGATCACCGGTGCGGCTTCTTTGACGATCTTGTCGATCACATTGATGCGCGCATCTTTCAGATGAATATGATTAATGCGCCCGTTCCACTCTTTCAGCGCCTTGACTGGCTCGCCTTGGCCGAGCAGCAGATGGCCGGTATCGAGGCAGAGATCGATGCTGGTCAGCTCCAGCATCTTCTCGATCTCCCACACCGCTTCGATATGGGTGCCGGTCTCGTGATGGAATGTCGGCTCATAACCACGCTCGCGGCAGCGCGCCACGGCGCTTTCGAGCCCGTCGGCAAAACGCTTCCAGCCTTCCTTGTCGAAACCGAGATCACGGTTGGTTGCCGCCTGGCCCGGATGTGCCTTGCGCCTGTCGCTGCCGAGATCGGCGAGCGTCGGTTTGGGTTTGAGGCCGCTCTCCGGCACGCCCGCCGCGTCGAAGACATCGAGCAGGATGTCGAGCTCATGCAGCGCCGGCCTCATGCGCGCGGGCTCGCTATAGGGCAGCTCCAGATAGCCGCCGGCGAGGCCGAGCTTGCGGTCGTTGAGGCGTTTCTTCAATTCGTCGCCCTGGCCCAGATAGCCGGCGGGGCCGAGATCGATGCCGCGATAGCCGGCGCCCGATACGGCATCGAGAATGCCTTCGCCGTCCGGCACATGGGGATCGATGCCGACGGTGATCTCGAAGGCACCGAAGCTCACCGGCGCATTGGCGAGAACGATCTTGTCTTTTGCGGTCTGCGTCATGGTCTGTCCTTCAGGCGCTAAAACTCGCCATATCGGTTGGACGCGCGACAGGCTGGCGCGTCAGATGGGCTTTGATGATCGACTGGCAGAGCGCGATGTCACGCAAGGCATCGGGCCCGGAGGTGCGGGGGCTCAGTCCCTTGGTCACGCAGTCGTGGAAATGCAGAAGCTCTTCCTTGAAGCTCTCGCTGTAGGAGACGATTTCTTCATTCCGGTAGGATTTCGCCGACGCCGCATCGCCGCCCTCATCGACGAGGAGCGTCGGCGCGCTGCGCAGGAACGGCGACGGCATCGACAGAGTAAGGCGCCGCGCCGGCGTGTAGAAGGCGAATTCCATCTGATAACGGGCGATGCCCGGCAGATCGACCCAGTTGATCGTGCACTGCGCCTTGCCATAACGCAGGATCGCGGTGAGCCCGGTCTCGCCGATATCGGCGAAGGCGAGTTCATCCGGCTCGCCGAGGATGCCACGCACCACGTTGAACTCATGCACCATGCTGTCGAGCAGCACGAGGTGATAGGCCCTGCGCGCCAAGGGATCCTGGGTGGCGATGGCTTTGGTGATGCGTTGGTCGGTATCGGCGGCGAGCCTGGCGAGCAGATCGGCCGGCACGTGGCCGCCACGATGGAGCACATAATGATCGACATAGGGCTTGAACGGCGATTCAAGCGTGGTGACACGGATGAGGCGCAGATCCTCGAGCGATCTCGCTTCTTGCTTGAGGCGGACGAAGGCCGGATCATATTGCTTGTTATAGGCGACCATCAACACCACGCCGGCATGGGCGGCGGCGGTGATCATGTCCTGGCCTTCCGCCACGGAGAAACACATCGGCTTTTCGACGAGTACATGGATGCCGGCTTCCGCCGCCGCGATGGCGATCGGCGCGTGGCTGCCGGGCGTGAGGATGAAAACGGCATCGAGCCGCTCTTTCAGCAGGTCGCGCCAGTCGCCGAAGGTCTTGGTAACATTGTAGTCGCGGGCGCAGGCCTCGCGCACGCTCTCGGAGATATCGCAGAGCGCCACGATCTCATAGCGGTCCGCCAGTTCGCGCAGATAGTTCAGATGCATGACCTGCGCGACCAATCCACAGCCGATCACCCCGACACGCAGCCTCTTCATGCAACCCTCTTTTGGAACGTTCCATAAATCGTAAAAGCCAGTATAAACTCTGTCAAGAACTCACTTATTGCACTGTTCGGAAATCTTGCTTTCCGGGACCTTTCGTAGGGCGTGCCACAGAATCGCCTAATAAAACTATGATGGAACGATCCACATGTCTCACCGTCTTCCCCGTCTTGGCCTCGTCACCGAACCGCTCGCCAATATGGCGCTCACCGATCTCATGGACTGGCTCGTCGCCGAAGTTCCCGAGATCACCGATCTCGAAATCGGCACCGGCGGCTATGCGCCGACCAGCCATTGCGACATGCCGCTCCTCCTGCGCGATCCGGGCGCCCGACAGTCCTGGCGCGAGGAGATCGCGGCCCGGGGCTTGAGGCTCGCCGCCTTCAATGTCTGGGGTAATGCGCTCCATCCCGATCCGGCGATCGCCCGCAAGCACGACGAGGATCTGCGCGCCACGATCCGGCTCGCCGCCGAGACCGGCGTCGACCGCATCGTCGCCATGGCCGGCTGCCCGGCGGGTGCTGCTGGCGACAAGACCCCGCATTTCGCAGGCGGGGGCTGGCTGCCCTATCTCGAGAATATCCATGACTGGCAATGGCAGGACCGCATCGTCCCCTATTGGACCAGGCTCGCCGACTTCGCCCGCGAGACTCACCCCGACGTCATGATCTGCCTCGAACTCCATCCCGGCACGATCGCTTACAATGTCGAGACCTTCGAGCGCCTGGCCGCGCTCGGCCCGGCGATCTCGGCCAATATCGATCCCAGTCACTTTTTCTGGATGGGCATGGATGCCAATCGCATCGTGGAGCGGCTCGGCAGCCGCATCGGCCATGCCCATGGCAAGGACGTATTGTTCCAGAAGGACCAACTCGCCCTCAATGGGCTCCTCGACAATCGCTGGCCGAAGCCGCCGGACGAAATGCCGTGGAATTTCGCCACCGTCGGGCGCGGCAGGAATGCGCAGTGGTGGCGGACTTTCCTGGCCGATCTCGGCAAGTCCGGCACGGTCACGACCCTCGCCATCGAGCATGAGGATCCCTTTGTCGAGCCCAAGGCCGGCATCATCGAGGCGGGGCGGCTGCTCGCGGCGGCCGCGACCGATTGACAGTTTAACCTCTCACCCGCGACCGGGGAGAGAGTGCGGGTGCGAGTATCGAGCTGGCTTGACTTCGCCGGTTCCCTCGCACCCGCTCCTCCCCGCGGTTGATGAGGAATGACAAGCTGGATCAGCCACTTGGTCTGGAGTAACAGAAGGGCATGAACATGCATGGCCCGAGCTCATGAAAGGCCCGTCCGAATCGGTGAAGCCCGCGACCATTCTCGATGTCGCGCGGCTCGCCAAGGTTTCCAAGTCGACGGTCTCCAATGTCATCCGCGACGCCAAGGGCATCGCGCCGCAGACCATTGCCCGGGTGCGCGCCGCCATCGATGAGCTTGGCTACCGTCCCAATGTGCTGGCCCGCCAGCTCGTCCAGCAGCGCACCAATGTGCTGGGCGTGGTGGTGGGCGATCTCGCCAATCCGTTCTTCTCGGAAATGACCAAGCAGATCGAGCGTTATGCCGGCCAGCACGGTTATCAGGTGATGTTCTGCAACACCCAGATCGACGAGCATATCGAGCTCGCCGGGCTGCGCGGCCTGCTCGATTACCGCATCGCCGGTCTGATCTTCCTTGCTTATGCGGGAGATGAGGAAAGCGCCCGCCTCGTCACCGAAAGCCGCGTGCCCGCCCTCTTTCTCACCTGCACTGCCGATTGGGGCGATGTCGTTTCTCCCGATGACGAGAAAGGCGGGCGCATTGCCACCGAGCATCTGCTCGAGCTCGGCCACCGCCGCATCGCCTACATCGCCGATCCTTCCGTCGAGGATGCCGCCGATCAGGCGCGCCAGTCCGGCTATCGCCGCGCCATGGTGAAAGCGGGCCTGCCGACCGCCGTCTATCACTGGCAAGGGTCGGAAGGGAAAACGCTCAAGGAGACCACGATCGAGAAGGTACTGCTCGGCGACGACCGGGTGACCGGCGTCTTCTCCTCGAACGATCTCGGCGCCATCGAACTTCTCGATTGCGCCGACCGTCTGGGCGTCCGGGTGCCGCAGGATCTCTCCGTCGTCGGCTTCGACGACGTCATGCTGGCGAGTCTCCGGCGGATCAATCTGACCACGGTGGTACAGCCCAAGGAGATGATGGCGCGCATTGCGGTGTCGACGATCGCGTCGCGCATCAAGGGCGAGCTGACCGGCGGCCATCTGCGCCAGATCGTCGATTGCGGCCTCATCGTGCGCGGCTCGACCGCACCGCTCAAGAAGAGCAAAAGTGGTTGATCACACGCCCGCAGCGCGCTTCAGGCGCGGTTCGGCCGTCGGCTGTGCCGTCTCGCTCGCCGCGATCGCTTCGAGCTCGGCTTCGAGATCGACCAGCTCCTTGCCGCCGGCCATCATGTCGGTGACTTTCTCGCGCGAGATTTCGGCCTTGGCGAACGTGCCGAGGCTCTTCGCCCTGTTGAGCAGAGTGAATCGGTCGGCGATCGGATAGGCGTGATGCACATTGTGGGTGATGAAGATCACCCCGAGGCCCCGCGCCTTCGCCCGGGCGATAAGACGCAGCACGACAGAGGCCTGATGCACGCCGAGCGCCGATGTCGGCTCGTCGAGAATGAGGATGCGGGCGCCGAAATGGACGGCGCGCGCGATGGCAAGGCACTGGCGCTCGCCGCCCGACAAGGTGCCGACCGCCTGGCGGGGATCGCGGATATCGATCCCCATCTTGCTCATCTCGTCGCGCGCAGTGCGGTTCATGAAGTCCCAGTCGAGCCGGCGCAGGACGCCACGCCCTTTGGTCTTCTCGCGGCCCATGAAGAAATTACGCGCGATGCTCATCAAAGGCACCGTCGCCAGATCCTGATAGACGGTGGCGATCCCCTGATCGAGCGCGTTACGCGGCGAGGCGAGCGTGACGGCCTTGCCGGCGATACGGATCTCGCCGGCCGTCGGCTGGAACACGCCCGACAGCAATTTGATCAACGTCGACTTGCCGGCGCCATTGTCCCCGAGCAGACAATGAATCTCACCCGGGCGCACGCCGAAGGAGACTTCCTTCAGCGCGATGACGGAGCCGAAGAATTTGCTGACCTGGGCGAGCTCGAGAAAATCCGATGTCTCGGTCATGGCCATCACCGTGAATAGGTCACTTTGCGGCGGACATAGGTGTTGAACAGCACCGCGATCAGCACCATGGCGCCCATGAACACCTTGAACCAGTCGGTATCGACGCCGGTGAAGAAGATGCCCATCTGCACCGTGCCGAAAATGAGCGCGCCCAAAGCGGCGCCGATCGCCGAGCCATAGCCGCCGGTGAGCAAGGTGCCGCCCACCACCACGGCGATGATCGCCTCGAATTCCTTGAGCTGACCGCGCAGCGTGTCGGCCGATCCCGCTTCGAGAACCTGGATGACGGCCAGCAAGGTGGCGGCAAAGGCGGTGCCGATGAAGAGCAGGATCTTCACCCGCGTCACCGGCACGCCGACATTGCGCGCCGCCACCGGATCACCGCCGGAAGCGAAGATCCAGTTGCCGAAGCGCGTCTTCATGAGGATCCAGGTGCCGAGCAAGGTGAGCAGCATCCACCAGACTACCGCCATCGGGATGCCGGGCGCCAAAGGTGTGCCGTCGGTGCGCATCTGCAGCCAGCCGAGACTGCCCATACACTGGAAGAGGTCCTTGAGCACATAGCCTGAGAAGATCGGCGCCAGCCAGTCGTCCTTGGCATAGTCGCCAATGCCCGACACGACGGTGCGGTTGGTGGCGGCGCGGGTGAGCGCCAGCGTGAGGCCGCGCAGGATGAACATGCTGGCGAGCGTCACAATGAAGGAGGGAAGTCCGGTGCTGATGGTGAGATAGCCGTTGATGAATCCGATCACCAGGGCGACCAGGAAGGCGAGCAGGATGCAGGACCAAAGAGGCCAGCCCCATTCGACTGCCGGGATGGCGATGACGATGCCGGCGAAGCCGATCATCGAGCCGATGGAGAGGTCGAACTCGCCGGCGATCATCAGAAGCGCCACGGCGGCGGCGAGAATGCCGACCTGGGCTGACACATCGAGGAAGGTGATGATGCCCTTGGCGCTGAACATGCCGGAATCCCCGGCAAAGGTGAGAAAGAAGCCGAAGACCAGGATGGTGCCGGCAACCGCCCCCAGCTCCGGCCGGCCGAGCAGGAAGCGCCAGGTCGGAATGGCGCGGACCCTTTCGTCGGACATCTTGCTATGGGCTACAGCGGACATCGGCGTCTCGAAGCTCCATCCTGACAGAATGCGGGAATGATGAAAGCGGGAAAAAGCGTGGCGGCCGGGAGAGAGCCGCCACGCTGGATCACCAGGGCCTCAGCGGAAGCCCTTGCGGCTGAGCTCGATAACGCTGCCGGCCGTGTCCTTGGTGATGAAGCCGGGCCCGGTCGGCCAAGCCGTGGTCGGCATCACGCCATAAAGTTTGTAGTTCTTGAACAAGGCGACCGGCAGATAACCCATCATGAATTGCTGGGCATCGGTGGCGAAGAGCAATGTGCCGTCAGCCACCTTCTCCAGGATCTCCGGCGTCATGTCGAAGGTCGCCATCGCCTTGAGGCGGCTCTTGGCGTCCATCTCCTCGACGGCGGCGAGCATCGGCGATGCGCTGGTGGGGCCGAGCGCGATGATACCGTCGATCGTCTGGTCCTGCTGCAAGGCACTGGCGATGCGGGATTTGGCATCGACCGGGTCGGTCATCGTCACCGGCACGATCGTCTGCTTGACGCCCGAGCCGTCCTTCACACCGCGGCAGCGATTGTCGAGATCGGTGTTGCCCACTTCCATGTTGATACACATGATGTGGGTGGCGCCGGCGGCCTTCAGTTTCTCGCCTACCGCCACGCCGGCCTGGTATTCGTCCTGACCGAGATAAGCGGAAATGCCGAGCTCCTTGTATTTGGTGAGGCCGGAATCGATGCCGATCACCGGAATGCCGGCCGCGAGCGCCGACTGGATCGGCGCCTTCAGCGCATCGGCGTCCGGAATGGAGACGACGATGCCGTCGGGTTTGCGCGCCACGGCCGAGTCGATCATCTTGCCCATCGCCGACATGTCGAACACATCGGGCGCTTCATATTGGACATCCGCTTCGAAGGTCTTGGCGGCTTCGGCGAGGCCGTTTTTGATGGCGTTCCAATAGGGATCGCCGGCCTGGCCATGGGTGATGAAGATCACCTGCATCTTCTTTTCGTCGGCCTTGAGCTCTGGCGAGACCAAGGTCGAGATCATGCCGGCAATCAGAGCCAGCATGATGATAATCAGTCTTTTCATGGGCTTACCTCCTTTTTGAGCCGTCATTACGCCTTGCTCTGCGGCAAGGTTATGAAGATGTGGAACGTTCCAAATCTGATTTCGAAAATAAGCCGGCTCGCGCCGACTTGCTCCACTCCAATCAGAAGCTTAACCCCTCCATGGCTCCCCCAATAGAGCCAATTTCTGTATTTCATATAGAGCCAAGTTTAGGGGCCCGCCGTTTGCCGGCCTCCGTGAAGCTGGCCTTCAGCGCCATGACTGCGGTCTGGATATCCCGCTCATTGAGAGCGGCGTAACCGAGCAGGAGCCCCTGCTCCGGTGTCTTGTGATGATAGTTGATCGAGATCGGTTGCAGGTCGATGCCATGGGCATGGCCGATCTCGGCGATCCTCACATCGTCCATCTTCGCCGTGAAGCGGGCGATCACCTGCATGCCGGAGTCACTGTCGCTGACCACGATCCACGGATTCAAATGCTGGCGGCACAAAGTGATGAACTCCTTCTGGCGCTCGCCATAGACACGGCGCATGCGTTTGAGATGGGTGGCGAAATGGCCCTCCTCGATGAAATCGGCAAGTGTCACCTGCAGGATCAACGGCGTGAATTGGCCGGTGACGCCGACCGCGCGATTGAACGGCTCGACCAGTGCATCCGGCACCACCAGGAAGCCGATGCGCAGCGACGAGAACAATGTCTTGCTGAAAGTGCCGAGATAGATGACCCGGTCGGCGCGGTCGAGACCCTGCATGGCCGGCATCGGCTGACCGCGAAAACGATACTCGCCATCGTAGTCGTCCTCGATGATCCAGGCGCCATGCCGCTCGGCATGGCTGAGAAGATGAAGTCGCTCTTCCATGCGCATGGTAGCGCCAAGCGGCCATTGGCAGGCGGGCGTCACATAGATGAGGCGCGGAGCCGGAAGGGCGGCATCATCGAGCGCCCAGCCCTCGGCACCGACGGAGAGCGGATGCAGTCTGGCGCCGGCGGCCTCGAGCGCGCTGCGGGCCCCCCAATAGCCGGGCTCCTCCATCCACACCGGATCGCCCTCATCGAGCAGCAGCCGCGCCGCGAGATCGAGGCCGGCCTGGGCGCCGGTAACCACCACCACACGCTCAGGACTGCAGGAGACACCGCGTGATATTGTGACGTAGTCGGCGATCGCCGCGCGCAGACGCGGATGGCCGGAAAAATGATAATAGCCCAGCAGATCGCCGCTGCGCCGCCTGGCATTGCGGGCAAGGAGACGCGCCCAGGTGGCGAAGGGAAAGTTGGAGACTTCCGGAAAGCCTGGCTGGAAATTGATCTTGTCCGGATTGCGCAGAGGTTGAAGCCGTGTCGCCAGCGCTTCGCCACGCCGCGAGATGGGCGAGCGGTTCTGGGCAGGCGGCGCTCCCGGTGGTGGCGCCGGACGGTCGGGCAGATTGGCCACCCAGGTGCCACGTCCCGGCCGCGCCTCGACATAACCTTCAGTGAGAAGCCGCTCATAGGCAGCACTCACTGTGTTGCGGCCGAGCTTCAGTTGCTGCGCCAGGCCCCGTGTCGCCGGCAAGGTGCTGCCCGCCCTGAGGCGACCGCTAAGGATGAGCGAACGCAGCGTGTCATAGAGCTGGCGATGGGCCGGCAGACGCGCCGATCTGTCCACCGTCAATATGTCGAAAGGAAAATGCGAACGGTTGCTCAACGAGGTCTCCCGTGCGCGAGGTTACTGCAATCACCAGTGCAAGATCAAACCACGATCGGCCCGCTCTTCAGCTGCGTCAGGACTTCCGGCCCGGCCTCGGTCAAGAGCACGGTGTTCGACAGGAAGTCGTCGCCCTGGCCGCTTCCCATCAACCAGGAGAGGATATGGAAGCTCATGCCGCTTCTGATCTCGAGATCGGAATCATGCCGTAGCCCCGTCACGCTATTGCCGCCGGTCCAGGACGGCGGCTGGCCGATACCGACGCAATAGCCGCAATGATGGCGCCGGTAATGCGCGAGCCCGGCCTCATCGACGACCGTTTGCCAGGCGGCATAGACATCGCGCGCTCTGTTACCCGGCCGGATCGCCGCGACGACCGCGTCGAAAGCCTGTCGGACGATACCTGCGATCCGTGCATCTCCGTCGCGGATCGCGCCGATATGGACAAGGCGGCCCAAGGGGGCATGATAGCGCGAGACGCAGCCCGACAATTCGAGAAAGACCGGCTCGTCTCTCTTGTAGCGGCCGTCTCCCCAGGTCGCGTGCTCCTCGCCAAGCCGGCTGCCTGGACGGATGAAAGGGCCAAAGCCCGGCGGATGACCACCGGCGCGGATCATCGCCGCCAAACATTCCGCCGCCACTTCGCTTTCGTTTGCGCCGTCGGCAATGGCAGAGATTGCCGCCTCCCCCGCCGCATCGCTCACCCGCGCCGCACGGCGCATCAGCACTTGCTCTTCAGTGCTTTTCACCAATCGTATCGCATCGACGAAGCCACTCGCATCCGACCAATGCGCCATGACCTGCTTTGTGAGCGAGAGCGCAAGGCCATAGCTCAACCCTGAGGTCCAACATTCGAGACCGACCGCCTTGCCCGCGAGCTTCAGCTCATGCAGCACACGCGCCATCATGTCGGCGGCTGTCTCGCTGTCGGAATGACCGCAGAAGCGCGCCGCTTTAACCTGCTTCTCGACCGAGACGCGCTCCATGGCGCGCGTCACCAGCACTGGCTCGCCCTCGAGCGGCACGAGAAGCAAATGCGGCGCGAAGTAGCCCCAATGATCGAGCCCGGTCAGATAGAAGACATTTTCGGGGCTGGCGAGGATCGCCGCTTCGAGCCCTCGGAGCTCAAGCTCGGCCCGCAGCCGGCGCAAGCGCCGGGCGATCTCCGCGCCGCTGAAGGGATTGTCGAACATGTCAGTCGATCACGATCAATTCGCGCGCGACGTCACACAGCCGCTCGCCGCCTGTGTCGGTGACGACGAAGGACTCGGAGATCGCGACACCGAAATCCTGGAGCCATACGCCCGACTGAATATGGAAGCACATGCCGGCCTGGAGCGCCGTCTCATCGCCGGGCCTGAGGCTCACCGTGCGCTCGCCCCAATCCGGCGGATAAGCGAGTCCGATCGAATAGCCGACGCGGCTTTCCTTCTTGAGACCGTGCTTGCGTAACACCGCCTGCCAGGCACCTTCGACTTCCGCCGCGGTGTTGCCGCTCTTCGCTTTGGCGAGGCCGGCATCGACGCCCTCGACCACCGCCTTGGCGACATCCGTGATCGCTTGCGGCGGCTTGCCCAGATGAATAGTGCGGGTGAGCGGCGCATGATAGCGCCGCCGGGCGCCGGCAATCTCGAGCATGGCGAGGCCTGACGTCGGCAAAGGCGCATCGCTCCAGGTGAGATGCGGCGTGCTCGTTCCCTCGCCCACCGGCATCAGCGGACAGATGGCGGCATAGTCGCCGCCGGCACCCGGCACGCCTATGGTCTGCGCATGATAGATCTCGGCGATCACTTGATATTGCGGCACACCCGGTCTCATCACTTCGATGGCGCGGTTCATCGCATGACTGCAGATTTGTCCCGCCTCGCGCATGAGAACGAGCTCTGCATCTGACTTCACCAGCCGCGCCCAGTTGACGAGATCGCCATTGTTGCTGAAGGCTGCTTCCGGCAATCCATTGGTCAGGTGAGCATGGCAGCGCGCCGTATAATAATGCGCGTCCATCTCGACACCGATGCGGGCTTTGCTCCAGCCGCGCGCCCGGATGAGCTCGGCAAGCTCGTCATAGGGATGGCCGACCGGATGCTGAATCAGATGTTCCGAGAAGGGCACGATATTCTTCGCCGGCAGATAGGTGGTGAGGTGGGCGCTCTTGGCGTCCTGGGCGCGGCCGAACCAGATTGGCGTCTCTTCGTCCCGATGCACCAGCACGCATTGCGGCACATAGAAGGACCAGCCGTCGAAGCCGGTGAGCCAGCCCATATTGGCCGGGTCCTGGCAGACGATGAGATCGAAGCCGGCTATTGCCATGCGGCCTTTGACCTGGGCGAACCTTTCGGCATATTCGGCGCGCGTGAAGGGAATGTTGCTCATTCTATCTCTCAGGCTGTGATCTTGGTGCCGATGCCGAGCTTCCGTGCTGCGGCAAAGGCGTAGGAAGCGATGGCGGTATCCTGAGCACCGGTGCCAGTCAGGTCGCAGAGGGTGATGGCTGTCTCTGACGGCCTCCCCGGATTGGTTCTGGCCACGATGGCGCCGAGCTCGGGCGGTGTCTCGCCATTCATCAGGCCGGCGGCACGCGCCGCGCGCAATTCTCCGAGAGCGGCGGCTTGGCTCACGCGGTCGCAGACATAGAGATCGGCGAGCGCCACGGCACGTGGGTCGATCTCGTTCTTGCCGGCCTGGTCGGCACCCATGGCGGTGATATGCAATCCCTTATGCAGCCATTCGGCGCGCAGGATCGGTTTGCGCGCCGATGTCGTCGTCACCACCAATTGCGCCTCGGCCACGGCGGCGGCGGCATCCTTCACCACGTCCGCCTCGATCTTGAGCGCCGTCGCGATGTCTTCGGCGCATGCTTGGGCACGCACCGGATCACGGCCCCAGACGATCACTTTCTTGAAAGGCCGCACCTGATGCGCGGCGATGATCTGCAGGCGCGCCTGGGCGCCGGTGCCGAGCACGGCGGCGGTTTCGACCTTCTTCGGCGCCAGATATTTGGCGGCGATGGCCCCGGCCGCGGCGGTGCGGATATCGGTCAGATAGCCATTGTCGAGCAGCAGTGCCGCGACGAGCCCGGTCTTCGCCGAGAACAGGATCATCAGCCCGTTGAGGCTCGGCAGGCCGAGCTTCGGATTGTCGAAGAAGCCCGGACTGACCTTGATGGCGAAATGCTCGAAGCCTGGCAGATAAGCGGTCTTCACATCGACCTCGCCATGGGCCTCGGCGATTTCCATCGAGAGGATCGGCGGCATGACGACCTTGCCCGAGGCGAGGAGCCGGAACGCGTCCTCGACGGCTTTGAGCACCGGCGCACCAAGCGTGACCGCGCGGCGCAGATCGGCTTCGGTGAGAATGGCGATGTCGCCCATGATTTATCCTTTCACCATGCGGTCGCCCACGCGCACCGGCTCGCCCTTCGCCACCGCGATGATCTGGTCGAGATCGGCATTCTGGCCGGAGATGATCATGGCCGTAGGGCCGTCGAGCTTGAGCTTGCCGGCGAGGAGCGCCGCGATGCCGACGGCACCACCGCCTTCGGCGATAAGGCGTTCACGCCGGAACAGCGCCTGCATGCCGCGATAGATTTCTTCTTCGCTCACCAGCAACGTCTCATCGGCGAAATCGCAACACAGTTTGAAGGTCCACTGATTGGTGAGATTGATGCCGCCGCCCAGTGTGTCGGCGAGTGAGGGGGCTTCGGCGACGTGGATCGGGTGACCGGCCTTGAGGCTCTCGTGCATCGCGGCGCCTTCTGCCATGCTGACGCCGGTCACGCGGATCGACGGCTTGATCTGCTTGGCGGCGACAGCGATGCCTCCGAGCAGACCGCCGCCCGACAAAGGCACGACAATCTGGGTGAGATCGGGACATTCGGTGAGTAGCTCGAGCGCGATCGTCGCCTGGCCGAGAATGACATTGCGATGATCGAAAGGCGAAATGTCGGTATAGCCCTTCTCGCGCACCAGCCGGTCGGCTTCCCGCTGCGCATCATCCTGGCTCGTCCCGCAACGCCGGATCGTGGCGCCCTGCGCCGCGATGCCCTGGACCTTCGCCTCGGGTACGAGATTGGAGAGGCAGATGGTGGCTTTGATGCCGAGATGGCGTGCCGCATAAGCGACAGCCTTGCCGTGATTGCCGGTCGAACAGCAGACGACGCCGCGCCGGCGCGCCGCTTCATCGAGACGCAGCAAGGCATGCGCCGCCCCTCTGATCTTGAAGGCGCCGATCGGCTGCAGGGTTTCGAGCTTGAGCAGGATGGGCTGGCCCGCCTGGTCCGAGAAGCTTAACGCTTCGACCAGCGGCGTCGTGCGGGCAAGGCCTTGGATGAGCCTGTGCGCCTCCCGGACGGCTTCAAGGGAAAACCCCATCGAACTCCCTAAATGTGCACAACATTACCTTATCGTTGTGCCCTTTCGTGTTATTCACGCCAAATTACATCTTCGCTTGCGGTATGTCTAGATAAGATGTATACAACAATGACACCCGGCGATGAGACCGGGCAGGAAACGCGACAATCCCGGGAGATACGCATGTCCAAGATGATCACGCGCCGCCGCCTGCTCGCGGGAACGGCCGGCCTTACTTTTACCGCCACGACTTTCACGTCGATCGCTCATGCCGAGACGACACTGGAGCGCGCCAAGGCTCAAGGGTACATCCGCATCGGCTTCGCCAATGAAGCGCCCTTCGGCTATGCGACGCCCGACGGCAAGCTCACCGGCGAAGCGCCGGAAGTCGCCAGGGCGGTGCTCGCCAAGATGGGCGTCGCCCAGGTCGACGGCGTGCTCACCGAATTCGGTTCGCTCATTCCCGGCCTCAAGGCTGGCCGCTTCGACGTCATCGCCGCCGGCATGTTCATCAACCCGAAGCGCTGCGCCGAGATCGCCTTCTCGGAACCCTCTTACGGCATCGGCCAGGCCATGCTGGTGAAGAAGGGCAACCCCAAGGCCATCAAGGACTATGCGAGCTTCAAGGACAATTCCGCCCTCAAGCTCGCGGTAATGGCGGGCGCCGTCGAAGCCGGCTACGCCAAGGACGCGGGCGTACCGCAGGAGCAACTCGTCATTCTTCCCGACCAGTCGAGCCTCGTCGCCGCCGTGCAGTCGGACCGCGCCGATGGCGCCGCTCTGACCGCGCTTTCCATCGCCGACATGGCGAAGAAGGGTGAAGGTGTGGAATCGACGACGCCTTTCGGCGAGGTCGCCGGCAAGTCGGTGAAAGGCCATGGCGCCTTCGGCTTCCGCAAGGACGACACCGATCTCATCGACGCCTTCAACACGCAGCTGAAGGCCTTTCTCGGCACGCCGGAGCATATCGCGCTGGTGACGCCCTTCGGCTTCGGCAAAGACTACCTGCCGAACAAGACGATGGAACAGCTCTGCAAGGGTGAATAATCTCTGTCACGCCGACATGGTGAGCTAGGCCCCTCACCCTGAGGTGCGAGCGTAGCGAGCCTCGAAGGGTGTGTTGCAGCATATTCGCCCTATCCTGATGGGCGCTTCGAGGGCCGCTTCGCGGCCACCTCAGCGTGGGGTCGTTGAAAGGGGAGAAGCAAACGTATGGGCATTCGCACGCTCATCGTCATGCTGGTGGCGTCCATTTTGCTGATCGCCTATCTGGCGACGCGCGACACCTACAGTCTGTTTCTCCCCGGCCTCCTCCAGGGCGCGGCGCTCACTGCCCAGATCACCGTGCTCGGCTGCCTTCTCGCCGTCGCCATGGCGATCCTCTCGGCGCTGGGCAAACTCTATGGCCCCACGCCGATCCGCTGGCTCGCCAATCTCTATATCGAGATCTTCCGCGGAACTTCGGCTCTGGTCCAGCTCTTCTGGCTGTTTTTCGTCCTGCCGCAATTCGGAGTCAGCCTCGATCCCTTCGCTGTCGCGGTGCTGGGCCTCGGCCTCAATATCGGGGCTTATGGCGCCGAATGCGTACGCGGCGCCATTCAGTCGGTGGCGCGCGGCCAGTGGGAAGCCGCCACCGCCCTCAACATGACGCGCATCCAGATGCTGCGCCGGATCATCCTGCCGCAGGCTTTCATCGCCATGATCCCGCCCTGGGGCAATCTTTTCATCGAGCTCTTGAAATCGACGGCCCTCGTCTCGCTGATCACTTTGTCCGATCTCGCTTTCAAGGCGCAGCAGATGAACCAGACGACGATGAAGACCATCCCGATCTTCACCCTCGTTCTCCTGATCTATCTCGTTCTGTCGCTTCTCATCACCATCGGCATGCGCCTCCTCGAACAGCGCGCCGCGAAGGGCCTCGCCCGCGGGAGGACCGCCTGATGTGGGACTGGGCTTTCACCTTCGAGATCCTGCCCACCCTCGCCAAGGCGGCGGTGATCTCGATCGAGGCGACACTCTTCGGCTTTGTGCTCGCCGCGACGCTCGGCCTCGTCCTCGCGCTGCTGCGCATCGCTTTTCCCTGGACAGCTTGGCCGATCTCGGTGCTGGTCGAGCTCATCCGCTCGACGCCGCTCCTTATCCAGATCTTCTTTCTCTATTTCGTCTTCCCCTCCTTCGGCGTGACGCTCGACGCCTTCACCGCGGGTGTCCTGGCGCTTGGCATCCACTATGCCGCTTACTGCTCCGAGGTCTATCGCGCCGGCTTCGACAATATCCCGCGCGGCCAGTGGGAAGCCTCCATCGCCCTCAATCTGAGCCCCTGGACGACCTTCCGCGACATCATCATCCCGCAGGCCATTCCACCCATCGTGCCGGCGCTCGGCAATTATCTGGTGGCGCTTTTCAAGGAGACGCCGCTGCTCTCGGCCATCGCTGTCCTCGAATTGATGCAGACCGCCAAGATCATCGGCTCGGAGACCTTCCGCTATACCGAGCCCATCACCTTGGTCGGCTTGTTCTTCCTGGCGATGAGCCTCGTCTCCGCCACTTTCATCCGCGCCGCCGAACGCCTGCTCAACCGGAGACCAGCCCGATGACAGATCGACCGATGGTTCGTTTCGACAAGGTCTCGAAGCGCTACGGCCCGCTGACCGTGCTCGATTCGCTCGAGCTCGACATCGCCCGCAATGAGAAGGTCGCCATCATCGGCCCGTCGGGTTCGGGTAAGACCACGGTCCTGCGCATGCTGATGACGCTCGAGGCGATCGATGACGGGGTGATCTGGGTCGAGGGCGAGCCGCTCACCCATATGGAGCGCAATGGCAAACTGATCCCGGCCGACCGCGCCCATATCCGCAAGATCCGCGCCAAGATCGGCATGGTGTTCCAGTCGTTCAATCTCTTCCCGCATATGACGGCGATGGCCAATTGCATCGAGGCGCCGATCACCGTGCTCGGCATGAACCGCAAGGAGGCCGAGGAACGCGCCGCGGGTCTGCTCGAGATGGTGGGGCTCAGCCAGAAGAAGGAGCATTATCCCGCCCAGCTGTCGGGCGGCCAGCAGCAGCGCGTCGCCATCGCCCGGGCTCTTGCCATGCGCCCGAAAATCATGCTGTTTGACGAGGTGACCTCCGCCTTGGACCCGGAGCTCGTCGGAGAGGTGCTTCAGGTGATCCGCAGATTGGGCAGCGAACATGACCTGACCATGCTGATGGTGACCCATCAGATGGGCTTCGCCAAGGAATTCGCCGACCGCGTCTGCTTCTTCTATCAGGGCAAGATCTGCGAGCAGGGTCCGCCCAAGGCTTTCTTCGGTAATCCGCAGAATGAGCGCACCAAGCAGTTCCTGCATGCCGTCCTGGAGGCCGGATGAGTATTGCCGCCGACAATGACGACAAGCCGCTGACGCTGGCGCGCGAGCGTTTCGAGCGCATCTACAATACGATCCGCGACCGCATCTGCCTGATCGAATATGAGCCGGGCGCGCGCCTTGCCGAAGAGGAGCTGGCGCGCGAATTCGGCGTCTCGCGCACGCCCTTGCGTCGCGTGCTGAGCCGTCTCGAGGGCGAAGGCCTGCTCGAAAGCCGGCATGGCGTCGGCACCTTCGTCATCAATGTCGATCTCGACGCCTTGCTTCCCGTCTATCGCTTGCGCATGGAGCTCGCGGCCCTGATGGGCAAGCTCGATCCGATCCCGCGAACGCCGGAGGATCTCGCCCGCGTGCGCGCCTTGCTCGGCCGCTGCGACGCGCTCATCCAGGCCCCGGACCCCAAGGCCTATGCCCGGCTCAATATGGATTTCTTCCATGAGCTCGCGGCGATGATCGGCAACCAGCCGCTGCGCGAGATCTCCGAACGCCTCTATTTCCTGACCAACCGCGTCTGGCTCCGATCGGCGCCATTGCTCGACCTCAAGGACGAGGTCGCCGTTTTCCGCCGCGAAGTGGCCGACATCCTCGCCGCCATGGAGCTCGGCGACTGGGAAAGTGTCGGTTATATCCGGCGCAGCCACATCGCCATGTGGGTTCGCCGCATGCAGCAGCATCAGGAAGAAGGAAGATGACAGCCGGCCTTGCGCAGCCCGGCCAGATATTCATCGATCAGCTGCCTGTAGCGCACCGGCCCGAAGCTCGGGAAATGGCCGCCATGCACGATGCTCACCGGCAGTGACCGGATACGCTCGAAGGTCGCCTGATAGTCACGACGGTCCGAATGATAGGCATCGTCGATCAGCGGCCCGTCATAGACGACATCGCCCGACAGGAAGATGCCGGTCTTGCGCTCGAAGAGCCCGATGCCACCCGGTGAGTGGCCGGGCGTGTGGATGACCTCGAAGGCGCGGTCGCCCAGATCGACGATGTCGCCGGCCTTGAGGATACGTTCCGCCGGCGCCGGCTTGATGCGATAGGCTTCCGTTTTCCAGCCTTCGGGCGCTCGGTCGAACATCTCTTCCGTCGCATAATTGTCGGCACAGGTCAGCTCGTTACGCGGGTCGGCGAGAATGGCGGCTTCGGCTTCATGCACCGCCCGGTCGGGGAACTCATGATGGCAGCCGATATGATCGAAATGCGTATGGCTCGCGACGCATAAAAGCGGTCGCTCACGCACCAGCGCCACATGCCGGCGCAGGCTGAAATGTCCGAGCCCTGAATCAAACAGCAAATCGCGGTCGCGCCCGCGCACATGCCACATATTGCAGCGATAGAAGGGCTTGATCCACGGTTCATGGATGAGGGTCACGTCGTCCGCGAGGCGGATCGTCTCATACCAGTCGGTGGCGGAAACCCTCATCGCGTCAGCACCAGCACATGTTTGGGATCACAGGCGAAATGAACCATATCACCCGTCTGCACTACAGCATCGGCGGGCAGACGCGCCAGCAGCATCAGGCTCTCGTCCTTGACGAGACTTGCGGTGACACGTTTGAAGCTGCCTTGGAAGACGACATCGCTGACGCGGCCTTCGCCGAGTGGCAACAGCTGCTTCTGGTCGATGACGACATGTTCGGGCCGGAGCGCCAGAACGATCTCGCTGCCGGGCTTGACGTCGGTTGCAAGCTGCCAGCGGCCGAAGACGGTCTCGATCTCGCCTGAGCCGATGACGCGGCCAGAGAAGATCGTGCTTTCGCCCATGAAGGTGGCGCTGAAGCGGCTCGCCGGCTTCGAATAGACGCGTTCGGCCGGACCTTCATCCTCGATACGGCCATTGCTCATCACGACGCAGTGGTCGGCGAGCGCCATCGCCTCTTCCTGGTCATGCGTCACATGGACGAAGGCAGTGCCGACCCGCTTCTGGATCGCCTTCAGCTCTTCCTGCATCTGGCGCCGGAGCTTGAGATCGAGCGCGCCCAGAGGTTCGTCGAGCAGAAGCACCGACGGCTCGACCACCAACGCACGGGCGAGCGCCACGCGCTGGCGCTGGCCGCCCGAGAGCTGATGCGGCTTCTTGCCGAAGGCTTCCGGCAGGCCGACAAGCTTCAGCACCTCTTGCGCCCGCTTGTCACGCTCAGAGGAAGCGACGCCGCGCATACGCAGGCCAAAGCCGACATTGGCGCCGACCGTCATATGGGGAAACAGCGCATAGTCCTGGAACACCGTCGTGGTCGGCCGCTTGGCCGGCGGCATGCCAGTGCAATCCTGTCCTTCGATCAGCACCTGGCCGGTGGTCGGGACCAGGAAGCCACCCAGGATTGACAGCAAGGTCGTCTTGCCCGAGCCCGAAGGACCGAGCAGCACTGTGTAGCTCCGGGGCGCGATATCGAGTGAGACATCATCGAGGGCGCACATGGCGCCGAATTTCTGCGAGACGGATTTGACCTGGACCAGTGGTGTCATGATCTGGATTTCCGGAAGAAGACGAGTTCGAACAGGAGCACGAAGGCGATCGACACCAGGAAGACGAGCGAGCCGACCGCATTGGTCTTGGGGTTCAGGCCGGAGCGCAGCAAGTTCCAGATCTCGACCGGCAAGGTGGTGTCGAAGCGGGTGAGCAGGAACGAGATGACGAATTCATCCCAGGAGAACGTCATCGACAGGAAGAAGCTCGCGAACAAGGCCGGCCACAGCATCGGCGCGGTGACCAGCGTCAGCACCTGCCATTCCTTGGCGCCCAGATCGCGCGCGGCGCGTTCGATATTCGCCTGATGCTCGCCCATCTGGCTGTAGAGAATGGCGAAGCAGAGCGGCAGGTTGATCACGACATGTCCGATGCCGGCGGCGGTGAGCGATTTGGGAAAGCCGATGCTGTTGAAGAGGACGAGGAGCCCCATGCCGATGATGAGATAGCTCACCGTCAGCGGCAGGGTGATGAGGCCGCGCATGAGGGCGGAGGCCGGCAGCCGGAAGCGCGCGAATCCCCAGGCGGCGAGGAAACCCAAAAGTGTCGCTACCGCCGAGGAGATCACGGCGACGGCCAGCGAATTGAGAAGCGCCGAAGTGAGGCGTGCATCACCGAGCACCGCCTGGTACCAGCGCAAGGACGGACCGCTGAAGGGCGGGATCGGAAAGGACGTGGCCTGGAAGGAAAACAGGACGAGCGTCACCACCGGCAGGAAGATGAAGCCATAGATGAGAACGGCGTAGATGATGGTGGCGAGGCGGATCGCGCTGCGCATATCAGGCCCGCTCGATCTTGAGCCAGCGGGCGCAGGCGAGATAGGCGACCGTCACCACCAGCATGAGCAGGATCGACAAGGCGGAGGCGAGCGGGAAGTCGCCGCGCCGGCCGATCTGCAGCATGATGAGCTGCGGCATCAGCAGTTCATTGTTACCTCCGAGAATTTGCGGCGTGATGTAGTCCCCGGTCGCGAGCACGAAAGTGAGAAAGGCGCCGACCATGATGCCGGGCAGGGTCAATGGCAGAATGATATGCAGGAAAGTCCTGACCGGCCCGGCGCCCAGATCGGCGGCGGCCTTGCGGTAGCTCGGGCTCAGCTGCTTGAGATTGGCGAAGATCGTCAGCGTCAGCAGCATCACGAAGAAATGCACGAAGCCGGTGACAGTGGCGAAACGCGTATTGGCGAGCTGGATCGGTTCGGCGATGAGGCCCAGCTGCACCAGCGTATTGTTGACGACACCCTTCTCAGCGAGCACCAGCAGCCAGCTATAAGAGCGCACCACATAGGAGGTCCAGAAAGGCAGGATCGCCAGGATGAGGGCCAGCCGCTGCCAGCGCTCGGGGATCTGTTCGGCAAGGATCCAGGCGAAGGGATAAGCGAGCAGGATCGAAATCACCGTCACGATCGCTGTGACTTCGAGCGAATTGAACAGCGCCCGATAATAGCTCGGATCGGTGAAGAACTGCTGGTAGTTGGCGAGCGAGAAGCCGCCGCCCTTCACCGTGACGCTCACCAGCGCCATGGCGATGAAGGGCGCGGCGAAGAAGGCCAGCGTCCACAGGAGTGCCGGCCCCACCGCCACCCAAGGCACGGCGCCGCCACGGGCATTCGCGCTTTGCGTCATCAGACAGTCCGCCTGAGGTCAGACCTTCAGACTACTGCGCCTGCAGCATCTGGGTCCACACATCCTGCATCTGCTTGTCGAGCTTCTCGTCGGGCGCCGGATAGAGCTGGGCGCGGGCGAGGAAGCCCGGCTGCTCGTCGAAGCGCAGCACCTTCTTCTGCTCATCGGTGAGCGTCGCCTTCTGGTTCGACGGCATGCCCCAATAGCAGGATGAGGTGGCGAGCCGCGCCTGGCCTTCCGGGCTCAGCACATATTGGATGAATTTGAGCGCCGCATCCTTCTTCTGGCTGGCCGCCAGCATGGCGAGCGACTGCGACCAGAGAATGCCGCCTTCTTTCGGGATTGAGAAGTCGAGCGCCGGATTCTCCTTGGCGAGTCCGGCCGTCACCCATTCGCCGCCGCCGACCAGGATGTCGACCTCGCCGGTGGCAAGCGCCGTCTGGCTGGCGGTCACCTCGCCGACGAGCTTGGCATTGGCTTTCATCTTGAGGAGCACGTCCTTGATGGCGGGCAGATCGGCCTCGGTGAGGTCGGCGGTCTTCTTGCCGGCGGCCAGCGCCGCCATGCCCATCACCGGGAGATAATAGTCATAGATGGCGATGCGGCCCTTGTATTTGTCGCTCACCAGCGACTGCAGCGTCTGCATGTCGCTGCCGTCGACCTTATCCTTGTTGAAGCCGATAGTGTTGTAGCCGAATTTCTCGGTGATGCCGTAGCGCTTGCCGTCGAGCTTGGTGAAGGCATCGAGAACCACTTGTGGATAGAGATCGCCGAAGGGCAGCTTGTCCTCGGGCAGCGGTTCGAACAGCCCCTTCTCGACGCCGCGGCGCACGTCGATGGAATCGATCACCATCACGTCCCAGTCGCCGGGTTGCGACTGATCGAGCAGCGCCATGCCGGCGCCGGTGCCTTCGAATTCCTTCACATTCACCTTGATGCCGCTCGCATCCTCGAAGGGTTTCAGGAATTCGGGCGCCGAGTGATCGCACCAGACCAGCGCATTGATCTCCTCCGCGAGCGCCGGCGAAAGGCCGAGCGCCACAAGGGCGGTGGCGGAGAGCGCCAATTTGCGGAAAGCGTTCTTGAAACGCGTCAGAGTTTTCATGTCTGCTCCTCCCAGAATTTATGTTATGAAATAAAAAATGAACCATTTCTAAAATTGAGTCAATTCCAAAAATATGCCAGAGTGAGTCCATGACAGGACTGCGCGCACGCCAGAAGGCCGACCGGCATCAGCGGATTCTACAGGCCGCATCAGAGCTATTTCGCAGCTCCGGCTACGAAGGCGCCAAGATCGAGGCTATCGCCTCTCTGGCCGAGGTTTCAATCGGCACGATCTATAATTACTACGAGAACAAGGGTGACCTGCTCGTCGCCATCGTCGCCATGGAGGTC
Source organism: Taklimakanibacter albus (assembly GCF_016595235.1). Taxonomy (GTDB): domain Bacteria; phylum Pseudomonadota; class Alphaproteobacteria; order Rhizobiales; family Aestuariivirgaceae; genus Taklimakanibacter; species Taklimakanibacter albus. The sequence goes on from NZ_JAENHL010000007.1 coordinate 2,022,799, forward strand.
AACGAGGTTCTCAATGCCGGACACCAGGTGATCGAGAACCCGCCCGCCCATGTCGCCAAGGCGGTCGACAAGCTCGTCATCGGCTATATCGAACATTCCCTCGTCTATCTGAGCAAGGAAATGTGGCGCCAGGCGATGGCGATCTCGACGCAGCAGCCGGAAAGCCCGTTCGGCAAGACTTATGGCGATCTCGACCGGGCGCTGACCGACCAGACCTGCGCGCTGATCAAGCGCCTGCAGGAATTGAAGCTGGTCCACCGTGACATCGATGCGAAGAGCGTCGGCGAGATGATCTTCAACAACACCAATATGATGTTCACCGTCTTCGTGAAGACCGAAGCCATGACCATCGCCGAACTGCGCGCCGCCATCCGCCGGCAGAACAAGCTCTTGCTCGACGCCGCGGCGACGGAAAAAGATTAAATCCACTTTCTTTTTGCACTGCAACAAAGACCGTCTGCGCGGTCACACCTACTCTTCCCGTCATGACATCTTTGATGGAGGAGAATGTCGATGCTGACACGCCGCGAAGCTCTGTGGGCAGGCGCGATGGGAGCGGCCGCTGCCGCCTCCCTGCCCTTCGCCCCGACACCGGTTCAGGCCGCCGAGATTGCCGGCCTGGCGCGCGAGAAGATCACCCTGATTGCCCCGCCATTCGTGCATGGCCACAAGCAGGTCGCGACCGACGGCCCGAAGGTGGTCGAGTTCACCCTGACCATCGAGGAGAAGCCCTTCGTCATCGACCCCGATGGCACCAGGATCTGGGCCATGACCTATAATGGCAGCATGCCCGGCCCGATGATGGTCGTTCACCAGGGCGACTATGTCGAGATCACCTTGATCAATCCGGCGAGCAACGAGCTGCCGCATAATATCGACTTCCACGGCGCGACCGGCGCCTTGGGCGGCGGCGCGCTGACCGAGATCAATCCCGGCGAGCAGGCGGTGCTGCGCTTCAAGGCGACCCGCCCCGGCACCTTTGTCTATCATTGCGCGCCACCCGGCATGATTCCCTGGCATGTCGTTTCAGGCATGAGCGGCGTGCTGATGGTGCTGCCGCGCGACGGCCTGAAGGACGGAGACGGCAATCCGCTCAAATATGACCGCATCTTCTATGTCGGCGAGCACGACCTCTATGTCCCACGCGACGGCGACGGCAAATACAAGGCCTATGACTCGATCGGCGAGAGCTACGAGGACACGTTGAAGGTGATGCGCGGCTTGATCCCGACCCATGTCGTGTTCAACGGCGCCGTCGCTTCGCTCACCGGCGACAAGGCGCTCAAGGCCAAGGTCGGCGAGACCGTGCTGATGGTGCATGCGCAAGCCAATCGCGATACCCGCCCACATCTGATCGGCGGCCATGGCGATTTCGTCTGGGAGATGGGCAAGTTCAACAACCCGCCGGCGCGTGATCTCGAGACCTGGTTCATCCGCGGCGGATCGGCGGGAGCGGCGCTCTACACGTTCCTGCAGCCCGGCCTTTACGCCTATGTGAACCACAATCTGATCGAGGCGGCCGAGCTTGGCGCGACCGCGCATGTGATGGTGGATGGCGAATGGAACGACGACCTGATGACCCAGGTCGTAGCCCCGGGTCCGATCCCGGCCTGAGTGTCAGGCGGGCGCGGCGAGAGGCTGCGCCCGCTTTCTGGGCTTGAGTAGGAGAGGCGCGAAGAAGACGGAAAATCCCAGAAAGGCCACAGCCCAGGTCACGCCGGAGAACGGCATCAGCCCGGCGAGGGAAGGATGACAGGCGGCGGCGAGCCGCAGCAACGCCGCGACGATGACCGCCAGAAGGATCAGACACGTGCCTGGTCCGGCTTTGAGCGCTTGCCCCGTATGGCCGAGCGTGGCGCGGGTCATCACCGCGAGCGTCATCGCGCCGATGGCGCCTGAGCCGAAGGCGTGAATGCCGGCCGCCGCTGGGACGAGATCAGGCGCCAGGGCTGCAAGTCCATTAAGCAGAAAGCCGAGGGGCACAAAGGCATAGGCGACATGCAGGATGAGCACCAGCGGATCGCGCCAGGTGCGATAACCGGCCCAGCGCAGAAGGCGCGCGGCATTGAGGCCGGCGGCGAGGATCAGCAGCACGCCGGTCTCGGCATGCTCGGGCACAAAGGTCCAGGCCGCCAGCGTTACCGCCGAGAACAGGGTCACCCCCGCGTCGAAGCGATTGAACGAAATGGGAAGGCGTCCCGGATTCTCGCGCATGAGCCAGTTATGGGTGAAGCTCGGAATGATGCGCCCGCCAATGACCATGATGAGCACGATGACGGCACCAAGGCCGAGCCTGCGGCTGAAATCGGTGATGCCATACTGGCTGGCCTCCCAATGAAACAGGAGATTCGCCGCGAACAGCATGCTGACCGGCGCCAGGACTTTGAGATTGCGCCAGTTCTTGCCGGCGATGATCTCGCGCGCCGCCACCATGACCACGGCGAGGAGGAAGGCGCCATCGATCGCGGCCGCGATCATCCAGCCTGTCTCCTCCGAACAGAACACCGCAACCCGACCGGCGAGCCAGAGCAGCACGAGGCCGAGCAGCGGCAGGCCTTGCACCGGCAGGCGCCCGGTCCAGTTGGGAATGGCGGTGAGCAGGAAGCCGGTCATGACTGCGGGCAGATAGCCGAACAGCATCTCATGCACATGCCAATCGATCGGCGCGAACAAGCTCCTGGTGGCGAGCTCGCCATGGAAGAGCGGCAACCAGAAGACGATCGCGAACCCCGCCTGGAGTGCCCCCAGCAGGAAGAATGGCCGGAAGCCGTAAGAGAGGACTGCCGGATAATTGCCAGGCCTGACGCGCGCGATCGCCATGGGTTTAACGTCCTCAGTTGTTCGGCGGCATCTCCGCGAAGATCGCCTCGAACCGCTTCTTGGCGAAGCCCGGATGCTTCACGGCCTTCGCCGTATCGAGATTGACCGGCTTTCCGGCCACCGCCAGAAACACCATGCCCATGCCGTAATGGGGCGTGCATTTGACGCCATAGACGCCTTCCTGGCCGAGCGTGAGCGTGAAGGTCTCGTTCACCGCGCTTTTGAAGCTTGCCGCCCCTTCCGGCAGCATGCCCTTGATCGCTTCGGCATTGTGCGACTTGTCGGTGGGAATGAAAGTGATCGTGTCGCCGGGCACCGCCGCGACGAAATCCGGTTCGAACACCATGGTTCCCTTGGCACCCTTGTTGAGCATGTGGACCTGATGATCCGCTGCGAGCGCATCGCCCGCGCCGAGCACCAGGAGGGCGGCCAACGGCAGGGCCAGAATTCTCATGACACAGTCTCCATTCGCTTCGTTACGGCCAACTATTGACTTGTCCCGCCCTCTCTGACTTTGCTGCACCGCAAATAACCGGCATGCGAGACTGCGACCTTCCGTCCCGTCCGCTGCTGGCAGGAGCGCCTTTCGCGTGTACACGCTCGACCGATCTTTGATTGCCGGCCTGCCGCCTTTTTCAGGCCTGAGCCGCCCCGATCTCGATGTGATCCTGGAGAAGGCGCGGCCGCTCCGCATCGCCGCGGGCCAGGCGGTGTTCGAGCAGGATACCGAGGCGCATTCCTTCTTCCTGCTGCTCGACGGTCATGTCCGCGTCGTGAAAACCACCGCCGACGGCCAGCAGGTCATCATGAGATATATCAGCGCCGGTCAGCTCATCGGCATCGCCACTGCGCTCGGCCGCACGACCTATCCGGCGACGGCGATCGCCGCCGTCGATTCGCTGGCCCTCGCCTGGCCGAACGAGGCCTGGCACGAGCTCGCCCGCCTCTATCCGGCCTTTGCCGCCAATACCTACAAGATGGTCAGCGCCCGCATGGAGGAGGCGCATGAGCGCGTCGTCGAGCTCGCCACCGCCCTCGTCGACCGGCGCGTCGCCCATGTGCTTCTGCGCCTCATCGAGCAGACCGGGCGGCGGACCGAATATGGCATCGAGATCGGCTTTCCGATTTCCCGCCAAGACATCGCCGACATGACCGGCACGACCTTGCACACGGTGAGCCGCCTGCTCACCGCCTGGGAGCATCAGGGTTTCGTCCGCAGCACCCGCAAGCGCGTCACCGTCGTCGATGGTGCGCGCCTGCTCGACCATGTCGGACGTGTGTAGAGCTACCACCCCTACCCCCGAGGTGCCCGCCGAAGGCGGGCCTCTAAGGGGGGCAAGCGGCAAGGCCCATGTACCTGGATCATGCTTCGAGGCTCGCTACGCTCGCACCTCAGCATGAGGATATCGCTCTAACGCTCCATCTCGTCATCGAGCAGGATGCGCTGGGCGGCGCCGTCGAGATCTTCATACTGGCCGCTTTTGAACGACCACAGGAACGCCCATAGCGCCGCTCCGCCGAGGAGCAAGGCCAGGGGGACGAGATAGACGAGACTGCTCATGTGGCCCTCCCGCGCAATCGGAGCGCATTGGCGACGACGACGATCGATGACGCCGACATGGCGAGCGCCGCAAGCAGCGGCGTGACATAGCCGGCCATGGCGAAAGGCAGCGCCAGGACATTGTAGAAAATGGCGAGCGCGAAATTTTGTCCCACCAGCTTCTTCGCCTCCCGCGCGATGCGCATGGCGAAAGGCACGGCGGTGAGCGAGCCATGCAGGAAGACGAAATCGGCGGCATTGCGCCCGATATCGGCAGCACTTGCAGGCGCCATCGAGGCATAGGCGCGCGCCAGCGCCGGCGCGTCATTGAGCCCGTCGCCGACCATCAGCGCCTTGCCGAGACCCGCGACATAGTCCGTCTTCTCTTTGGGCAGCATGGCGCCCATCGCCTCTTCGATACCGAGCCCATCGGCGAGGCGGCGCACGATGGGCCGCGCATCGCCCGACAGAATGAGAGGTGTTGCTCCCAAAGCGCGAACCTCAGCCACGGCCTCCTTGGCGCCCGGCCGCAGATCGTCCTCGAAGATGAAGCTGGCGACCGGCTTGCCGTCTTCGCACAGCACTGTGGCGTCTTTATCGCCCCCACCAGCCCACGCGGAACGCCCGAGCCGATAGAGACGCCCGTCGATCCTGGCCTCGATCCCCGAACCTGGAACCTCGGTGAAATCCGTCGCGACATGCGTCCGGCCATCGTCGTGAAGTGACAGCGCCCGACAGAGCGGGTGGTTCGACTGCTGCGCCAAGGCAGCAGCAATATTAAGCGCCCGCTTGTCGATCGTCGCCTCATTGACGAGACGCGGACGGCCCAGCGTGAGCGTGCCGGTCTTGTCGAAGGCGACCTGGTCGATCTCGGCGAGGCGCTCGAGCGCGGCGCCGTCCTTGACCATGATGCCGCTTTCGAATAGCCGCCGCGCCGCCACCGCCTGAACGATCGGCACGGCAAGGCCCAGCGCGCAGGGACAGGTGATGATGAGGACGGCGATGGCGATGCTGATCGAGCGGTACCAGTCGCCGGTGGCGATGAGCCAGCCGACGAGGGTCAGCAGCGCCAGGCTGTGCACGACTGGCGCGTAATAGCTGGCGGCCCGGTCGGCGACACGGCGGTAATGGCCGCGGCTGTTTTCGGCCGCCTCCATCAATTGCGTCATCTCGGCGAGGAAGGAGTTGGCGACACTCGATTGCGCCCGCAAGGTGAGAGCACCGGTGAGATTGAGCATGCCGGAGCGGAGCTTGTCGCCGGCCGCCACCTTTTGCGGCTGCGTCTCACCGGTGGCGAGCGAGCAGTCGATGTCGGACTGGCCGGTTTCGACCACGCCGTCGACCAATATGCGCTCGCCCGGCGTCACCTGCAGCAGCATCTCAGGCTCGATGGCCTGAGCGGGCAGATAGTCTCTGGCGCCATCGGCGTGGATGACCGTGGCGCCGCGGGGCGTGAGCCGCACGAGCCCCTGGACCGCCGAGCGTGCTTTCTCACGCATCAGGTGATCGAGCACGCGCCCGATCAGCAGAAAGAAGATGAGCGAGACGGCGGCATCGAAATAAGCATGGGCACCACCGATGATCGTATCATAGAGGCTCAAGCCGAAGGCGAGCAGCACGCCGATCGAGATCGGCACATCCATATTGGTGCGCCCGCGCTTCAGCGCCGACCAGGCGGAGAGAAAGAAGATGCGGCCGGAATAAACGAGCGCCGGCAGAGCGAGACCGGCCGAGATCCAGTGGAAGGCCTGGCGCGTATCGGGCTCCGCGCCGGACCACACCGATACCGACAGCAGCATGATGTTCATCGAGCAGAAGCCGGCCACCGCCATGGCACGGATGAGACGGGCGAGCTCGGGATCGCTGCGTTCCTCCGGCGTGAAGAGATGCGCGTCATAACCCAGATCGCGCAAGGTCTCGATGATCGGCGGCGCCGCGGCGCCCCGCCATTTCACCGCAACCCGCTTGCTCGACAGATTGACCCGCGCCGCCTCGACGCCGGTGACGTGTTTGAAGGCGCTTTCGATGGCGCCGATACAATGCGCGCAATGAATGCCGGGAACCGAAAGATCGCTCTGGCGCAGGCCGTCGCCGAGATCGCGGCTGGCGAGGATGACCTCGTCGGCCGATGGCGGCCCGAGCAGCTGGGCGCCGGCCGTCGCCGCCTGGCCGCAGCAGCTCATCTCATGGCCTTATAGGCATGCCAGGTGGCATGGCCGAGCAGCGGGAAGACGATGATGAGCCCGATGAGCGCCGTCGCCACGCTCACCAGGAACAGCGCCAGCACGATGATGCCCCAGGCGATCATCACCGGCAGATTGTTCCACACCAACGAGATGCTGGTGCCCATGGCGGTGAAGGCGTCGACATCCTCGTTGAGCAGCATCGGAATGGAGAAGGTGCTGATGGCAAAGGAAAAGGCGGCGAAGAGTCCGCCGACCGCCGTGCCGACCAGCAACATGGCCCAGCCGGTCCAGGTGGTGAACAGCATCTGGGCGATGTGATCGAGGCCCGGAAACGGCGTCAGCCCGAAGAACAGGGCATAGATCAGCACGGCGGCGCGCATCCACAGCAGCATCAGGCCGCACAGGATGGCACCGGTGAACCAGATCTGCCCGCCCGAGCGCGGCCTGACGAAGATCATGCGGGCGAGCGAGACCGGCTCCTTGTTGGCGAGGGCGCGGCTCTTCTCGTACAGACCCACGGCGAGGAGCGGCCCGACCACCATGAAACCGGCAAGCGCCGGAAAGAGGATATAGTCATAGCCGAGCCGGTAGAGGCCCCAGACGATGGCGAGCGACACGGCGAAGACGGCAAGCCCATAGGCAAGGCTCGGTCCTGGCTGGGTGAGGAAATCGCGCCAGCCGGCCTTGAGCCATGCGAAAGCGGCGCCGGCCGGCAGATTGCGGCGGTTGCGCTCGATATAGGGCCGATCACCGGTCTCATTCGTCGTGCTCGAGGCGGTCATCCCGGATCTCCCTTTCAACAGGCGGACTTCGCGGCCTGATAGGCGCCGCCTTCGCCCTTTTGATGCGGCACGCAATCGGGCTGCGACGTCACCGCGACATAAACGAGATGCGCATTGGCGGCGAGGAGGATGACGAGACAGAACCCCGCCACGGCAAAGGCGAAGAACCGCCACGACCATCGCCCTCTGGCCAGCACCGTCATTGTGGTGGCCTCAGTGCGTCGACATAGAGCGCCAGGATCTTGATATCGACATCCGAGAGTCTGCTGCCCCAATGCGGCATGTGACCTTGCCGGCCGGAATAGACGCTGGTGAAGACGGTATCGAGACTGCCGCCATAGATCCAATATTTGTCGGTGAGGTCCGGCGCGCCCATATCCTGCTTGCCCTTGGCGTCCTCGTCGTGACAGCTCACGCAATTGGCGGCAAAGACTTCCTTGCCGACTGCGACGGCCGGCGCTTCCGCCGGATCGTCGCTTCCAAGACCGGAGAGCGAGCGCACATAGGCGACGACATTGCTGATCTGCGTCGCATCGAGCACGCCGTCGCGGCCGAAGGCGGTCATCTGCGAGATGCGTGTATCCTCATTGGTCGAGTTGATGCCGACGCGGATCGTCTCGGCGATCTTGTCGGGCTCACCCCCCCACAGCCAGGACTTGGCGCTGAGATTGGGGAAGCCCGGACCGCCGCTCGCCTTCACACCGTGGCAAGCGGCGCAATTGTCCTCGAACAGCGTACGACCGGCGATCTGGACCCGGCCCATGAGATCGGGATCGGCCTGAATGGCGGCGAAATCCATCGCCGCGATCTTGTCCACCCAGGGCGCCCGCCCCTGGCGGGCCTCCGCCACCTGCTTGGCCACGATCTCGCGCTGGTCGATGCCCAATATGCCCTTGGTATAGGTCGACCACAGAGGCCAGGCCGGCATCGCGATCCAGTAGCCGATGGCGAACAATGTCGTGACGGTGAGGAAGAACAGCACGACGCGCGGCACCGGCGTGTCGAGCTCCTCGATGCCGTTCCATTCATGACCGGTCGTCTCGCGGCCGGTGATCGGATCACGCTTGCCTAGCTCCACGGTCTGTCATCCTTGTCGAGAATGCTGTTCTTGGCGCGGGTGAAGCCCGCGCGGTTGGCCGGCCAATAGGCATAGATCACCACGCCCACCGCCAGCGCGATGAGATAGAAGAGGCCCCAGCTCTTGGAGAAGGCGACGACCATATCATGCATGATCACTCTCCAATCTTGGTCTGTTCGGTCTTCTGGGCGGCGTCGGTGAGCTTGCCCAGGATCTGCAGATAGGCGACGAGCGCATCCATCTCGGTGAGCCGTCCGGCATTGCCGTCGAAGGCGCGCATATGCGTCGCCGCGCCATAGCGCTCGGTGACGCCGGCGGCCGCGTCGCTTTCGGGCGTCGCCTGGCCGAAAGCATCCTTCGCCGCATTCTCGATCATCGCATCCGTATAGGGCACGCCGACATCGCGCATGGCTCTCAGATGGCCGGGAAGGTCATCGATCTTCAGTTCGTTGCGCAATAGCCAGCGATAGGCCGGCATGACCGATTCCGGCACGACGTCACGCGGATTGTAGAGATGCGCGACATGCCAGGCGTCGGAATATTTCTCGCCGAGGCGGGCGATGTCGGGCCCGGTGCGCTTCGAGCCCCACAGCATCGGATGATCATATTGCGACTCGACCGCCAGCGAATAAGGCCCATAGCGCTCGACCTCGTCGCGCAAGGTACGGATCATCTGCGAGTGGCAGGCATAGCAGCCTTCCCGCATGTAGATATTGCGCCCGGCGAGCTCGAGCGGCGTATAGACCCGCATGTCGGGGGCCGCCTCGACCGTGTTCTTGATGGTGAAGAGCGGTGCGATCTCGACGATGCCGCCGATCGAGGCGACAAAGATGATGGCGAGCACGAAGCGTATCGTATTGCGTTCGATCTTGCGGTGGAATTCGGACATGTCCGTCACTCCCCCGCCTGCAGGACCGGATCGCGGCCATAGCTCGGCACATCGGTCCCACCATCGCTTTGCGCCCGCTCCCGCTTGGCGACGCGGATCGTCATCAGCACATTATAGGTGCCGACGATCGCGCCCAGGAGGAACAGCAGGCCGCCAAAGGCGCGCGCGATATAATAGGGATGCATCGCGACGAGCGAGTCGATGAAGGAATAAGCGAGCGTCCCGCTGTCCGTATAGGTCCGCCACATCAGCCCCTGGATGATGCCGGAATTCCACATGGCGAAGACGTAGACGACGGTGCCGACGAGGGCGAGCCAGAAATGCACCTCGATGAGGCGCGCCGAATACATCGTCTCGCGCTTCCACATCCACGGCACCAGCGCGTAGATCGAGCCGAAGGTGATCATCGCCACCCAGCCAAGGGCGCCCGCATGCACATGACCGACAGTCCAGTCGGTGTAATGCGACAGCGAGTTTACGGCGCGGATCGCCATGAACGAGCCCTCGAAGGTCGAGATGCCGTAGAAGACGGCGGCGACCATCATGAAGCGCAAGGTGGCGTCGTCGCGCACCTTGTGCCAGGCGCCATTGAGGGTGGCGAGCGCATTGCCCGCCGATGCCCAGGACGGCACCAGGAGCACGATCGAGAAGGTCATGCCGAGGGTCTGCACCCATTGCGGCAGCGCCGTGTAATGCAGGTGGTGCGAGCCCGCCCACATATACATGAAGGTGATGCCCCAGAAGCTGATGATCGACAGACGGTAGGAGAAGATCGGCCGGCCGGCGCGCTTCGGCAGGTAATAATATAGCATGCCGAGGAACCCGGCGGTCAGGAAGAAGGCCACCGCATTATGGCCGTACCACCATTGCGTCATCGCGTCCTGGACGCCCGAGAAGGCCGAGTAGCTCTTGAAGCCGCCGAACGATACCGGCACCGCCAGGTTGTTGACGATATGGAGGATCGCCACGACCAGGATGAAGGCCATGTAGTACCAGTTGGCAACATAGATATGCGGCTCCTTGCGGCGCGCCAGGGTGCGGATATAGATCAGGAAATAGACGACCCAGACGATGACCAGCCAGATATCGGCATACCATTCGGGCTCGGCATATTCCTTCGACTGGGTGACGCCCATCATATAGCCGGTGGCGGCGACGATGCAGAACAGGTTGTAGCCGAGGAGCACGAACCACGGGCTCAGCTGGTCCGGCAAACGGGCGCGTGAGGTGCGCTGCAGCACATGGAACGAGGTGGCGATCAGCGCATTGCCGCCGAAGCCGAAGATGACGCCGCTGGTATGGATGGGGCGGAGGCGGCCGAAGCTCGCCCAGGCGGCATCGATGGTGAGGTCCGGCCAGGCGAGCAGCGCCGCGACCCAGACACCCACGAACATGCCGGCGATCGCCCACAGCATCGCGAGCACGATGCCGACCTTGGTCGGATCGTCGTAATATTGTTCAAATTGCGCAGGATTTGGCTCCGGAGCGTAGAATTTACGCAAGAGCGGGATGCCGACGCCGATCGAGGCGGCAATGACCAGGAAGCCATGCAGGCCGAAGGGTGTGCCGCGTCCCGCCACCGCCATGGCGAGGCCCAGAAACGACATCACAATAAGAATGAGTAAAGCCGATTGCCGTTCGGCGACCGTCAACCGTGCAATCATGATGTTGCTGCCACTATAGTCAAGATGATCATCGCGTGACCCCCCTTGCACTATCTCTAGACGAGCGCTTTCCGCCCCGTCTTTGATCTGGCGCAAATTCCGCCGCCAGCCGACCAGACAGCCCCCTGGTCAAGTTCCATTCAAGCACGAGACGGCGCGCGACGCAAAACCCGGGTGGCGGAGAAGACGCACGCCGGAACGGGGGCATTTGCCAGTATTGCCTTCGCGCAAATCCCCGCCGATGATGCCGGAACGTGAGTCTTCCATCTGTCACTACCGAGGGCTGTCGTGGAAAAACCAGTCGAGCCTCCCCCCGCTCAACGCTCCAGGCCGTCGGGCCGACCCAGCGCCACACCGCCATCCACACCATCTCCACCCCGACCGCCCCCCAGGAAGGCCCCAGCTTCCGGATGGATCGCGCCTACCATCGTTGTGCTGATCTCGCTCGCTATCGCCGCGCTGTCGATCTGGTATCTCATTCATCCGGAACCGCTGATCGTTCAGGGCGAGGTCGACGCCACTCGCCTCGATATCGCGGCGCGCGTCGATGGGCGGGTGAGCGAGGTCGTGGCCGAACGCGGTCAGAATGTCGCCTCGGGTGCCGTTCTGGTGAAGATCGACAATCCCGAGACAGTGGCCAAGCACGAGCAGGCCGTCGCGGCCAAAGCGGTCGCCGAAGCCCAGCTCGCCAATATCGCAGCAGGAACGCGCGCCGAGGTTATAGCCCAGCGCAAGGCCGCGCTCGAACGTGCAGAAGCGGGCGTCGTATTCGTGCAGAAGTCTTTTGATCGGGTCAACCAGCTCGTGGCGCGCGGCAATGCCCCGCAGGCCAGGCTCGACCAGGTTTCGGACGAACTGCATGAAAGTCAGCGCGGTGTCGACCAGGCCCGATCCGCCTATGACCAAGCCGTCAACGGTTATACGGCCGAGGAACGCCAGATCGCTGCCGCCAATGTGGACAAGGCCGCGGCCGACATCGCCGCGGCGCAGTCGATCATCGATCAGATGACCGTCTACGCGCCGCTCGCCTCCCAGGTCTATCAGCGCAATATCGAACCGGGCGAATATGTCTCGCCGGGCGCCACGCTGGTGACGCTGATCGATCTCTCCGATGTCTGGGTCCACTTCGACCTGCGTGAGGATTTGGTCAGAGACATCAAGGTCGGCAACCGCTTCACGGTCCGCATCCCGGCGCTCGCCGATCGCGCGATCGAGGTCGAGGTCAAGCTGATCGCCACCAAGGGCGAATATGCGAGCTGGCGCGCCACCCGCTCGACCGGTGATTTCGATCTGCGCACCTTTGCGATCCGCGCCTATCCGGTTACGCCGGTGCCGGAGCTCAGGCCCGGCATGAGCGCCTATCTCGATTGGCGCGCGCGCAAATGAAAAGACCGGCGAAACCTGGTTTCTGGCTCGTCGCCCGGCGCGAATGCCGCTGGCTGTTTCACGACCGTACCGCCCTCATCCTCATCTTCGGCGTGCCGCTCTTCGCCTTTCTGGTGCTGAGCGCCGTCTTCAGCCAGCCCGTCATCCGCGGGCTGGGCACGGTGGTCGTCGATGCCGATCGCTCGGAGACCTCGCGGGCCTTCATCGAGGAGGTCGCAACCGCTCCCGGCCTCAAGATCGTCGAGCGCCCAGGCGACCTCGCCGAAGCGGCGCGCGCGGTCAGGGCCGGCGATGCCATTGCAGCTATCTATATTCCGGCGAATTTCGAGCGGGACCTGAAGGCGCAGCGTCGCCCGCAGGTCGTGGCCTTCCACAATCAGCAGTTCCTGACCGCCGCCGGCATAGCCTCACAGGGCCTGGGCGATTCCCTCGCCGCCGCGGTGACGAAGGCAGCCCCTATCCGTGCCACGGCGCCTGCCGCCTCGCGGAGCGGATCGCTCGTCCCCGAAACCATCGCGCTCGTCAATCCGCAGCGCAACTATGCGCAATTCCTGCTGCGCGCGTTGCTGCCCATGGTCATTCATGTGGTGATCACCATCGCCGCCGGTTATTCGGTCGGGTCGGAGTTCCGGCGCCGCAGCATGCGCAGCTGGCTCGCTTGCGCCGGGGGAAACCCGATCGTCGCGCTCGCCGGCAAGATGGCGCCGCTCTTCGCCATCTTCGTCGTCATCATGCTGTCTGTAGTGCTGATCCTCGAAGGCTGGTTCCAGATTCCCTTCAAGGGAAATGTAGCGATGATGATCGCCGCCGGCATGCTGCTGATCGTCGGCTATATGGCGCTCGGCGCGCTCCTGCAGCTTCTGGTGCGCGACCTCGCCACCGGGCTGGGTCTCGCCGGCCTCATCGTCTCGCCGGCCTTCGGTTATGCCGGCGTAGGATTCCCGACACTCGGCATGAACGCCTTCGCGGAAGGCTGGAGCACCATCCTGCCCTTGCGCTGGTACATGGCCGTCCTGCTGGGCCAGGCGGCGCGCGGGCTGCCGCCGCATCAGTCGGCGCATGCCTTCGCCATGCTCGCCGCTTTGGCCGTCGGCCTGTCACTGCTCGCTTTGTTCCGTCTCGGGGCGATCATCCGCAAGCCCTCTCGCGAAAAAGAAGTGGCGCCGGCGAGATCGATCACGGAAGCACCCCGCGGACTGGGCCAGGCCTTCGCCACAGAATGGCGGCGCGTTCTTGCGACCCGCGGCGCCTTCGCTTTGCTCGTCCTCGCACCGCTGATCTACGGCGCCTACTATCCGCAACCTTATCTCACGCAGATCCTGCGCAAAGTCCCTATCGTGGTCGTGGACAACGACCTCAGTGAGCTCAGTCGCGCTCTGGTGCAGACACTCGATGCCAGCGGGGCCGTGCGGGTGGCGGCGAATGTGGCTACATTGGCCGAGGCCCACGATGTCATTCAGCGCGGTGAGGCCTTCGCCGCCGTGGGCATTCCGACCGGCACCGAGCGCGACGTGCTCAAGGGCAATAAAGCGCATATTCCGGTCTATGCCGACGCCACCTATCTGTTCATCTTCAGATCGACGGCAAGCGCCATCGCCGTCGCCATCAACACGCTCTCCTCCGACATCGCTCTCGCCGGCGCGCGCCGCGACGGCAGTCTGGCCCGGACGACGCTCGCTTCCGTCAGTCCCGCCAATGTCCTGCTCCAGCCGATCTTCAATCCGGTGGGCGGCTATGCCAATTACATCGTGCCGGCGGCCTTCGTGCTGATCCTGCAGCAGACCTTGCTCATCGGCGCCGCCATGATGACCGTCGGCACGACGCTTCATGGCAGCGCCTTCACCAACGTGCTCGGTCGCGGTGTTGCGCATCTCACGCTCTATCTGCCGGTGCTCGCTCTCTATCTCATCGTCCTGCCGCGCTTCTACGGTTTCTCGGCGCTCGGTGATCCGTTGCAGCTCGCCGTACTGGCTTCTCTCTTCGTGCTCGCCACCAGCTTCATGGGGCAGATGGCGGGCGCCTGGTTCAAGAATCCCGAAACGCCCACACTTATCTTCCTGGCCACCAGCCTGCCGCAGTTCTTCCTGACCGGCTTCTCCTGGCCGCGCGAAGCCATTCCGGATGCAGTCCTAGCCGCCGGCCGCATTTTTCCGGCCGATCCGGCGATCGATGGACTGGTGCGCATCAATCAGCTCGGCGCCCGTCTGTGGGAAGTGGGGCATGACTGGCGCGATCTCGCGATCCTGACCGTCGTCTATCTTCTGCTCGCAGTGATTTCCGCTTATTTTCTGAGGCGAGACCATGTCAAAGCGTAGCATCGGCAAGCTTGCCATCGCCCTTCTGCTCCTCGCCGGCGTCGGGGCTGGATTTGCCCTGTGGCCATCGGCCGAACCACAACCGGCTTTGGGTGTCGTCCGGGCTACCCAATTGCGTGTCGCGCCCGAAGTGGGCGGGCATCTCGCCACGATCAAGGTCCGCAAAGGCGATCACGTCGCGGCGGGTGACATCGTCGCCGAATTGTCGGCGCTGGAGCTGACCGCATCGGTCGGACAGGCCCGTGCGACTCTCGCCGCAGCTCGCGCCGAGCGCGATCACATCTATGCCGGCGTGCGCGCCGAGGAGATCGCGGTACTGGCAGATGAGGTCTCCAAGACCCAGTCCAGCCTGAGCTTCTTCGAGAAGGAGCTCGAGCGCTCCACCTATCTGGCGTCGCGCGATTTCGCCTCGCAGCAGTCGCTCGACGAGGCCACCAGGAATGTCGCGACCACCCGCGCCGCCCTTGCCGGTGCCAAGGCCGAACATGCGGCGGCGGTAGCCGGCGCGACGCCGCAGGAGCGGGCAATCGCCGATGCGCAGGTCCATGCCGCCGAAGCCGCGCTCGCGGTGCTCGAGCGCCGCCTGGAGAAAACTGTTCTGCGGGCGCCGACCGACGGGACCGTCAGCGTGATCGTCGGCGAGATCGGTGAGGCGGTGCGCGCCGGCCAGCCGGTGCTGGCCATCGAAGCGAATGGCAAACCCTGGCTTTCCATCAATTTGCGTGAGGATGGATTACGCGGCCTGGCCATCGGCTCGACCGTCAAGGTCGCCCGCGCGGGCAAGGACGGCGTCACCCAGGCGGTGGTGAGCGAGCTCATGCCGATCGGGACCTTCGCGACGTGGCAGGCCGAGCGGACAGTAGGTGACCACGACCGCAATACGTTGCGTCTGCGTCTCGACCCGCAAAGCGACCAAGCCGAGTTTCAGCCCGGCATGACGGTGCGTCTCGTGCCTTAGCTGCGGCTTTCCACGACGCGCATAGCACCGTCCACAAAAGACTGAGCCGACTGTCACAGAACTTTTACAATGGGCTGTTTGATAGCCCGCCATGGCCCTCGATTCCCCGCAATCCAAGAATGAAACAACGGCGCGCCAGAAATGGATGTCGCTGCTCGCTGGCGCCAGGAAAGAGCGGCTCGATGCGCTTTTTCCACGCGACCGCCGCCCCTCCTTCACCTATTTGCGCAAGCCCGAGACCGGTCTCGTGATGCTGCGCGGTCGCCAGGGCGGCACCGGCAGCCCGTTCAATGTCGGCGAAGCCACGCTGACGCGCTGCAGCATCCGCCTCGCCAATGGCACGGTCGGCCATGCTTTCGTGATGGGCCGCTCGCATGAGCATGCGGTGAGCGCCGCGGTCTGCGACGCTCTGCTGCAGGGCGCCGAAAACGCGCAGCTGACGGAAGCGGTGATCACGCCGCTGGCCCATGAGCGCGCCGAGCGCGAACGCCAGATGGCGCTCAAGAACGCCGCGACGAAAGTAGACTTCTTTACGATGGTGAGGGGCGATGTCGACTGAACTCTTGAGCGGTTTCACCGACCAGGCGCGCGGCAGCGCTGAAGCCTTCCGGGTGATGCTCGACGCCATGGCGCAGCCCGGCCGTATCCTGCCGCTGAAGCCTGATTTCGCGGCGCCGGCGCCGCTCTTCGACTCCACCGCGGCGATCTGCCTGACCCTGTGCGACTATGACACGCCGCTCTGGCTCGACGACAGCCTGCGAGAGGCGGCCGTCATCGACTATCTGCGGTTCCACACGGGTGCACGCATCGAGAATGACAGCTCGCAGGCGAGCTTCCTTCTCTGCACGCCGGCAACCGCCGCCGAAGCGCTAGCCCGGGCCAGTATCGGCAATGCCGAATACCCCGATGCCTCGGCGACCCTCGTCATCCAGGTCCCCGATTTCTCAGGCGACAGGCTGACGCTGAAGGGTCCCGGCATCAAGGACGAACGCGCTTTCACCACCGCCGGCCTCGACGCTCGTTTCTGGGCGCTGATGGATGAAAATCACCAGCTCTTCCCCTTGGGACGCGATGTCTATTTCGCCGCGCCTCAGGAAATCGCGGCCCTGCCGCGCTCGACGCAAATCAAGAGAGAAGGTCAGGCCTGATGTATGTCGCGGTCAAAGGTGGAGAAAAGGCTATCGATGCGGCGCATCGCCTCCTTGGCGAAGAACGCCGTGGAAATCCCGACATTCCCGAAATCACCACCACGCAGATCGGCGAGCAGCTCACCTTGGCCGTCGACCGGGTGATGACCGAAGGCTCGCTGTACGACCGTGAGCTCGCGGCCGTGGCGATCAAGCAGGCGCGCGGCGACCTCATCGAGGCGATCTTCCTCATCCGTGCCTCACGCACCACTTTGCCGCGCTATGGTTATTCGACGCCGATCGAGACCTCGGACATGCTGATCCGCCGCCGCATCTCGGCCGCCTTCAAGGACATGCCGGGCGGCCAGATCTTAGGCCCCACTTTCGACTACACCCATCGCCTCCTCGAATTCGAGGCGAGCGAGACTCCAGCAGCGCCTGTCGAAACCGGTCCCGCCGATCTCGACCGCACCATGCCGCGCGTTCTCGACCTGATCGGCGCCGAAGGCCTGATCGAAGCCGCTTCCTCGACCTCGGGCGAACCGGGCGATCTCACCCGCGAGCCGCTCGCTTTCCCGGCCGATCGCGACCTGCGCCTGCAGAGCCTGGTGCGCGGCGATGAAGGTTTCCTGCTGGCGCTCGGCTATTCGACCCAGCGCGGTTATGGCCGCTCGCATCCTTTCGCCGGCGAGATCCGTTATGGCGAGGTAGCGGTGAGCTTCACGCCGGAAGAACTCGGCTTCGAGATCGAGATCGGCGCCATCGACATCACCGAATGCGAGATGATCAACCAGTTCAAAGGCTCGGCCGGCGTGCCGCCGCAATTCACCCGCGGCTACGGCTTAAGCTTCGGCCAGTGCGAGCGCAAAGCTATGTCGATGGCGCTCGTCGATCGCGCTCTGCGGGTACGTGAGCTCGACGAGGAGCAGACGGCGCCTGCTCAGGATGAGGAATTCGTGCTTTCGCATGCCGACAATGTGCAGGCGACGGGTTTCGTCGAGCATCTGAAGCTGCCGCATTATGTGGATTTCCAGGCCGAGCTCGAATTGCTGAGGCGCCTGCGCCGCGAAGCGCAAGGCCTCGATCAGGAGGCGGCGGAATGACCACCGGCTACAACTTCGCTTATCTCAACGAACAGACCAAACGTATGATCCGGCGGGCGCTTCTGAAGGCGGTCGCCATTCCGGGCTACCAGGTGCCCTTCGCCAGCCGCGAAATGCCGATGCCTTATGGCTGGGGCACCGGCGGCGTCCAGGTGACGGCGTCGATCCTCACCCCCGGCGACACGCTGAAGGTCATCGACCAGGGCGCCGACGACACCACCAATGCGGTGAGCATCCGCAAATTCTTCGTGCGCACCGCCGGTGTGGCAACGACCGAAGAAACCGAGAAGGCTTCGATCATCCAGACCCGGCATCGTGTTCCCGAGGCCAGCCTGCGCGAGGACCAGATCCTCGTCTATCAGGTGCCGATCCCCGAACCTTTGCGTTTCCTCGAGCCGCGCGAGACCGAGACCCGCAAGATGCATGCGCTCGAAGAATACGGCATCATGCATGTGAAGCTGTATGAGGATATCGCGCGTCACGGCCATATCGCCACGGCTTACGCCTATCCGGCCAAGGTGAACGGGCGATATGTCTTCGATCCCTCGCCGATCCCCAAATTCGACAATCCCAAGCTCGACGATTGCGCCGCCCTCCAGCTTTTCGGCGCCGGCCGCGAGAAGCGCATCTATGCCGTGCCGCCTTATACGAAGGTGACGAGCCTCGATTTCGAGGACCATCCTTTCAGCGTGCAGAAATGGGAAGAGCCTTGCGCGCTCTGCGGCTCGACCACCACCTATCTCGACGAGATCATTCTCGACGACAAGGGCAAGCGCATGTTCGTCTGCTCCGACACCGACCATTGCCGCAAGGCGCAGGAGAAAGCGGCATGACCAAACCTCTGCTCGTTGCCGAGAATATCAGCAAATATTACGACGGCCGCGTCGCCTGCGAGAAAGTGAATTTCGAGCTGTGGCCGGGCGAGGTCCTGGCGATCGTCGGGGAATCGGGCTCGGGCAAGACCACCTTGCTCAAATGCCTGTCGATGCAGATCGCCCCCAATGCCGGGCGCGTGCTTTATTCCCTGCGCGATGGGCGCACCGAGTCGCTGTCAGATCTGAGCGAGGCCGAGCGCCGCTTCCTGATGCGCACCGACTGGGGCTTCGTGCATCAGGATCCGCGCGAGGGCCTGCGTATGGGCGTGTCGGCCGGCGCCAATGTCGGCGAACGCCTGATGGCGGTGGGCGAACGCCATTATGGCCGCATCCGGTCGACCGCGCTCGACTGGCTCAACCGCGTCGAGATTGCAGGCGACCGCATCGATGAAAGCCCGCGCAATTATTCCGGCGGCATGCGTCAGCGCCTGCAGATCGCCCGCAATCTCGTCACCGCCCCTCGCCTGGTTTTCATGGACGAGCCGACCGGCGGCCTCGACGTCTCGGTGCAAGCCCGTCTGCTCGACCTTCTGCGCGGGCTGGTGCGCACGCTGGGCCTGTCGGTCGTCATCGTGACGCACGATCTCGCGGTGGCGCGCCTTCTCTCCACCCGCATCCTGGTCATGCAGCAGGGCAAGGTCATCGAGACCGGTCTCACCGACCAGGTGCTCGAGGACCCGCAGGCGCCCTACACCCAGCTTCTCGTCTCCTCCGTCCTGCAAGTGTGACCCGATGCGCACCATTCTCAAGATCCGCAATCTCGCCAAGCAGTTCCGCCTGCATCTCCAGGGCGGCGTGCGCATTCCGGTCTTCGACGACCTCCATCTGGAGCTCGCCGAGGGCGAGGCGCTGGCCGTCACCGGTCCGTCCGGCAAGGGCAAGAGCTCGCTGCTCAAGATCATCTACGGCACCTACAAAGCAGGCCAGGGCGAGATCCTGGTGCGCCATGACGACAGCTGGGTCGATCTCGCGCAGGCCGAGCCGCGCCAGGTGCTGGAAGCGCGCCGCCGCACGATCGGTTACGTCACCCAGTTCCTGCGCGTCATCCCGCGCGTGCCGACCCTCGATATCGTTTCCGAGCCCTTGCTCGAACGCGGTATTGCTCCGGAGCTGGCGCGCGAACGTGCCGCCTTGCTGCTCGAAAGGCTGAACATCCCCGAGCGCCTGTGGTCGCTTTCACCCATGACCTTCTCGGGCGGCGAGCAGCAGCGTGTGAACATCGCCCGTGGTTTCGCCGCGCACTATCCGATCCTGCTCCTCGATGAGCCGACCGCCTCGCTCGATCAGGAGAACAAGGCGCGCGTCCTCAAGATGATCGACGAAGCGCGGGACCAGGGCTCCGCCATCATCGGCATCTTCCACGACGCATCCGACCGCAAGGCCGTGTGCACGCGTGAATTTGATTTGACCCGAGCGGCTTAAGGGCTTGCGGCTTCATTTCCCTCGTCCTGAGGTGCGAGCGCAGCGAGCCTCGAAGGACATGTTTCACCAGGCTCGCTCTATCCTGAGGGATGCTTCGAGGGCCGCTTCGCGGCCACCTCAGCATGAGGGTCTTAGAGAGGCTTTCTGAACCGATACTCGGTCTTACGTAACCGAATAACGATCGATCACCCACAGCCACGTCCCACCCGATTGCCGGCGGGCGACCTCGGCGGTGATGCTGCCGTCGGGTAGATGCGTCGAGGTGAGCGCCACATCGCCATTGATCACGGCCGGGCTCTGCTTGCCCTTGGCGAACTTTCGACCCTCGGCGGCAAAGCCCTCAAACAGCGCCCGGATGGCCTCGTGGCCGCGAATCAATGCCCCCTCGCCCGTGTCGATGACCGCATCGGGCGCGAACAACGCCACCATGCCGTCGATATCGCCCGCCCATTGCCGCTCGATCAGGAACTGCTCGAGATCCTGAGGGTCGCGTGCCTTTTCTGTCGTCATCACAAGTCCTCCCGCAATCGTGAACAGTGGAATTTAGGGAGAATGCCTGTGTTTTTCCACAGGCAGTGGAACACCACGTCTCTTAGTCCGACTGACACAAAGCCTTCAGATGATTGTCACACAACGCCGCTACGCGTCTGGAAACCATGAAGGGGATGACGTTGGACGCGATCCGTATCGAACGATTGAGCAAGACGTTCAGCAGCGGCAAACGAGGATTGGACGATATTTCACTGACCATCCGCCAGGGCGAGATGGTCGCGCTGATCGGTGCTTCCGGTTCCGGCAAGTCCACCCTCATCCGTCACATCGCCGGCCTCGTCACCGCCGACAAGGAGCAGGGCGGCGCCATTTCCGTCCATGACCGCGCCGTTCAGGCACAAGGCCGCATCGCCGCCAATGTGCGTGACATCCGCCGTGAGATCGGCGTCATCTTCCAGCAGTTCAATCTCGTCGGCCGCATGTCGGTGCTCACCAATGTGCTGACCGGCGTGCTCGGCAGGATCCCGGCCTGGCGCGGCAGCGTCGGCGCTTTCCCGCTCATCGAGCAGCAGGCCGCCATGGCGGCCCTGACGCGCGTCGGCATCGCCGAGACGGCGCGCCAGCGCGCCTCCACGCTTTCCGGCGGCCAGCAGCAGCGCGCCGCCATCGCCCGCGCCCTCGTTCAGGGTGCGCGCATCCTCCTCGCCGACGAGCCGATCGCCTCGCTCGATCCGGCTTCCGCCCGCCGCGTGATGGAGACGCTCGAAAACATCAACCGCCAGGACGGCATCACCGTCGTCGTGGCGCTGCACCAGGTCGAATATGCCCGCCGTTTCTGCGCGCGCACCATCGCCATGCAGGCGGGCACGGTCGTCTTCGACGGCCCGAGCACTCAGCTTTCGAATGAGCGCCTCCGCCAGATTTACGGATCGGCCAGTGAAGAGCTGATTCTGCCAGATGCGGGCGAAGTCCGCCGGCCCTCCTCTCTCGTGGAAGGGCTCGCGGCGGCCGCCGCATAGTTGCGTCTACATAAGAACGTTACATATCAGGAGAAGTCAGATGAGATGGATCGCAAGACCGCTTGCCACGATGGCGGCGGCCGCCTTCATGGCCACGGCCGCCTATGCCGAGACCAAGGAAATCAATTTCGGCATCATATCGACCGAATCGACGCAGAATCTGAAGCAGTATTGGACGCCGTTCCTCTCCGACCTGGAAAAGGAAACCGGCATCAAGATCAATCCGTTCTTCGCCTCCGACTATGCCGGCATCATCGAGGGCATGCGCTTCGGCAAGGTGCAGATGGCCTGGTACGGCAATAAATCCGCGATGGAAGCGGTCGATCGCGCCGACGGCGAAGTCTTCGCCCAGTCCGTCGATGTCGAAGGTAATCCCGGCTACTGGTCGCTGCTCGTCACCAATGTCGACAACACCAGCATCAACACGGTCGACGACGTCCTCAAATGCGACAAGACTCTGAGCTTCGGCAATGGCGACCCGAATTCGACCTCGGGCTTCCTGGTGCCGTCGGTCTTCGTCTTCGGCGCCCACAATGTCGATCCCAAGACCTGCTACAAGGCCGTCACCAACGCCAATCATGAGACCAATCTTATGGCGGTGGTGAACAAGCAGGTCGACTTCGCCACCAACAACACCGAGAATATGCGCAACTTCGCCAAGTCGCATCCGGAAGAGCTGAAGAAGATCAAGGAAGTCTGGCGCTCGCCGCTCATCCCTGCCGACCCGATCGTGTGGCGCAAGGACCTCGACCAGCCGACCAAGGACAAGCTGCTCTCCTTCTTCATGACCTATGGCCGCCAGGGCTCCGTCGATGAAGTGAAGACGGCGCGCGAGAACCTCAAGAAGCTGAACTGGGCGCCCTTCAAGCCCTCTTCCGATGCGCAGCTCTATCCGATCCGCATCCTGGAAATCTCCAAGGCCATGAACAAGATCAAGGCCGACGAGCAGCTGGCCCAGGCCGACAAGGACGCCAAGCTCAAGGAGCTCGAGGCCAAGAAGGCCGAGTTCGAGAAGCTGATGGCCGAAGTGCCGCAGACCTGATCCCTGACAGGCGGGAGGGGTCGACCCCTCCCGCCGATTTTCGGAAGCGACGATGACCACCACAGCGATCCATATTCCACCCGTGCCGGCGGCACAGCGTTACGGCCGCCTGGCCTTCTGGTCGATCCTCGCTGTGCTTCTGGCCTGGAGCTTTTATCCGGCCGAGATCTACCGCGCCCCCCTCCTCGTCACCGATGCCGGCAACATGGCGCGCTACGCGTCCGGCTTCCTGGCGCCCAATTTCGCCGACTGGAAGCTTTATGTCAGCGAGATGCTGATCACCGTGCATATCGCCATCTGGGGCACGTTCCTGGCGGTGCTGTTCGGCATTCCTCTTTCCCTTCTCGCCTCCAACAATGTGGCGCCGGTCTGGGTCGTCCAGCCGGTGCGCCGCCTGATGGATGCCTGCCGCGCCATCAACGAGCTCGTCTTCGCCGTGTTGTTCGTCGTCGCCGTGGGCTTGGGCCCCTTCGCCGGCGTCATGGCTGTCTTCGTGCATAATCTCGGCATCGTCTCGAAGCTCTTCTCGGAAGCCGTCGAGGCTTCCGACCCGCGCCCGGTCGAGGGCATCCGCGCCACCGGCGCCACTAAGCTGCAGGAAGTCATCTACGGCATTGTCCCGCAGGTCATGCCGTTGTGGTTGAGCTACGGCCTCTACCGTTTCGAATCCAATGTCCGTGGCGCCACCGTGCTCGGCATCGTCGGCGCCGGCGGCATCGGCCAGTTGCTCTTTGAGAATATCCGCGGCTTCTATTATGGCGAGACCGCCGCGATCATGATCGTCGTGGTGATCACCGTCGCCGTCATCGACATCATCTCGCAGCGCCTGCGCAAGGTGCTGGTATGAGCGCCCGCTACGCCCTTTATTACGCGCCGGCTCCCGACACGCTGTTCCATGCGCTGGGCGCCAGCTGGCTCGGTCGCGACGCCTGGTCGGGCACGGTGACGGGCCAGCCTTCTGTCGAGAACATTACCGGTCTCACCACCGAGCCGCGCCGCTACGGCTTTCATGCGACGCTGAAGGCACCCTTCGAGCTCGCGCCGTGCAAAAGCCGCGCCGAGCTTTCCGCCTTCGCCGAAGCCTTCGCGCAGCGCCAGGCGCCGGTGATGCTGCCGAAGCTGCGGCTCGCGGCGCTCGACGGCTTCCTCGCTTTGCTGCCCGACAGCGAGACCGATCACCTGCACGAGCTCGCCGCCTGCTGCGTCATGGATTTCGACGCGTTTCGCGGACCGCTGCTGCCTGATGAGATCGCGCGCCGCCACCGCTCCGGCCTCAGCCACCGCCAGGGCCGGCTGCTGCTCAATTGGGGCTATCCCCATGTGCTCGATCAGTTCCGCTTTCACATGACGCTCAGCAACAAGCTGGGCGCCGCCGACATGGCGAAGCTGCGCGCCGAGGCCGAGCGGCATTTCGCGCCCGTGATCGGCGTTCCGGTCCGGCTCGATGCGATCACCATCTTTTGCGAGGCCGAAAAAGGAACGGCCTTCCGGGCCGAGGAGCGTTTCGCCCTCACCGGCAAGGCCGACACGATCTGGCCGGAAATCTGGAAACTGGGTGTAAGATGACGAAGGAAAAGATCTTCAACAATGCGAAGATCGTGACGGCGGATGAGATCATCGATGGCGCGGTCCTCGTCCGCGACGGCATGATCGCGGATATCAGCACGAGTGCGGTCGCCACGGCCGATGTCGATCTCGACGGCGCCTATCTGCTGCCGGGCCTGGTCGAGCTCCACACCGATCACCTGGAAAGCCATTACCGGCCGCGTCCGGGCGTGAGCTGGCCCGCCATCGGCGCGCTGCTCGCCCACGACGCGCAGATCGCCGCCGCCGGCATCACCACCGTCTTCGACGCCTTGCGCGCCGGCACGTTCGACTCCGAGACCGGCGGCCTGCGCCGCGCCAATGACCAGCTCTCGGGCGCGATCAGCGAAGCGCGCAAGGCCAATATGCTGCGCGCCGATCATCGCGTGCATCTGCGCTGCGAATTGCCCTGCGCCGACACCTTCGACACGGTCGAGGAGCTGGTCGAGCAAGGTCTCGTCGAGCTGCTCTCGGTCATGGATCATACGCCGGGCGAACGGCAATTCGTCAGCATCGACAAGTTCCGCGAATATTATCTCGGCAAAGGCATCATGAGCCCGGAACGGCTGGAAGTCTTCATAGTGGAGCGCCGCGAGCTGAACCAGCTTCATTCCGAGCGCAACCGCCGCGCCGTCGTCAATCTCGCCCTCTCAAAGGGACTGAAGATCGCGAGCCATGACGATGCGACCGAGGCGCATGTCGCCGAGGCGATCGCCGACGGCGTCGTGATCGCCGAGTTCCCGACCACCGAAGCGGCGGCGCGTGTCGCCCATGACAGCGGCCTCGCGGTGCTGATGGGCGCCCCCAATCTGGTGCGCGGCGGCTCGCATTCGGGCAACATCCCGACCGCCGACGTCGCCAAGGCCGGCTGCCTCGACCTCATGTCGTCGGACTACGTGCCGGCGAGCCTGCTGCACGCCGCCTTCGCGCTGCCCGACAATGTCCCGGGCATCACGCTGCCGGAAGCCGTCAAGGTCGTGTCGCGCAACCCGGCCCGCGTGATGGGCCTCGATGATCGCGGCGAGATCGCCCTTGGCAAACGCGCCGATGTCATCGAGGTGCGTCTCGTCGACAGACATCCGGTGGTGCGCTCGGTGTGGCGCGCCGGCGAGCGCGTTCTCTGATCACCATGCCCAGCCCCGGAAGACTGGTCCTCGTCGTCGGCCCGAGCGGCGCCGGTAAGGACAGTCTATTGCGCGAGGCGGCGAAGACGCTTGCCGCCGACCGCCACATCATCTTTCCACGCCGCGTCATCACGAGACTCAGTCATGACGAGGCGGAGGCGCATGACAGCCTCACCGTCAAGGAATTCATCGAAGCGCAAGGTCAAGGTCGCTTCGCACTGTCCTGGCAGGCGCATGGGCTGCATTACGGCATTCCGGTCTCTCTCCTCGACGAGCTGAAAGCGGGCCGCACCGCCGCCGTCAATGTCTCGCGCGCCATCATCACAGAAGCCGCGGCGCGCTTCCCGAATGTCGCCGTCCTCAATGTGACGGCACCGGCCGAGATCATCGCCGCACGGCTCGCCCAGCGTGGCCGCGAGGCGCCCGCCGACATCGCCCAGCGCATCGCCCGCGAGGCGCCGCGCTCCGATTCATGGGTCGAGACCCTCACCATCGTCAACGACACCACGCTCGAAGCCGCCGCCCGCGCCTTCACATCGGCGCTTCTGCAGCTCTCCAAGGAGTCCTATGCCGCAGCTGTCTGAGAAGCCTTATCTGCATGAGGGCGCCACTGTCACCGGCTCGACCTTGGGCCGTTATGTCGAGATCGGCGCCGGCGCCCGTATCGTCGAGAGCGTGTTCGGCGACTACAGCTACACCGACCGGTATGCCGACATCGCCTATTCGACGCTCGGCAAATTCGCCAATGTCGCGGCCTTCGTGCGCCTCAATCCGAGCGAGCATCCCTATCAGCGCGCCTCATTGCATCACTTCATGTACCGCTCGGAATATTACTGGCCCGAAGAGAAGAGTGAGAAGGCTCTTTTCGACTGGCGCCGCTCGCGCCCGGTGACGCTCGGCCACGATACCTGGATCGGCCATGGCTCGGTGATCATGAAGGGTGTCACCATCGGTGATGGCGCCATCGTCGGTTCGCTGTCGGTCGTCACCAAGGACGTTCCGCCTTATGCCATCGTCGCGGGCAAGCCGGCGCAGTTCCTCAAATGGCGCCACCCGCAGGAGATCGCCGAGCGTTTGCAGGCACTCGCCTGGTGGGACTGGGACCACGAAACTTTACGCGAAGCTCTACCCGACTTCCGGGCGCTGTCGGCGGAGGCCTTCCTCGAGAGATACGAGACCTCTGAAGCCGCGGCGCGCCGCGTGGCGGGCTGAGCCAGATCCGCTGTTCTTTTTCACGGAGCAGCGGAATTCTGCAGCGGATTAGCAGCGGATCTGCAGGGATCTACAGGGAATTTCGCCGATTCCCTTTTAACAGCGGATGGCGAAGCTTGAGGCCGGGCAGCGCCACCGGCGAAATATTTAACGTCCAACCGCACAAATTGGCAATGACCGGCATCCGCCCGCCCCGCAGCAGGAGATTGCGCCACGTCGGACCTTCGGAGACCGGGGAAGCACATGGTTACGGCGCGCCGAGTCTGTCGAGGCGACGGCTGGAATTCTGATGATGCCCGGCGGCCCATCAAAAGCGAAATCAGGACTTGGCACGCGACGCGCCCCACGTTGAAGATCAGAAGCTTCGGATATCCCCCTCGATGCGCCCGGCAGATTTCCGCTCGGACATGCATGGAATGTGGATCAACCGCCTCTCAAGCAATGCGATACTTATTTTAACGGCGCCAGTGCGATCCCAGCCTCTTTCAGCGTATCCCACACCAGGAAATGGACATCAGAGCCATAACCGTTGGTCCCGGCGACCCAATAAGTCAGGCTGAACTGGATGCCTTTGTCGCCGAATAGCTTGATCTCGCAAGCCGGGCCCGAGGGCCTCGCCAGGATATGGGGGTGCTTGGCGGCGGCGATCTGGATGAGGTCGGGAATCCGGTGGATATCGGCGTCATAAGGCACCGAGAAAGCCACCTCGAAGCGCTGCAGGGGATCGGATTTGGTCCAGTTGACGAAGGCGGAGGTGATGAACTTCTCGTTCGGCACCGTGATCTCCTTGCCATCGCCGGTATGGAGCGTCGAGGAGCGCATATTGATCTCGTGCAGCGTGCCGGCCATGCCGCCGCCGACCTCGACATAGTCACCTACCTTCATCGAACGCTCGAACAGCAGAATCATGCCGGAGATGAAGTTGGAGGCGATCTGCTGCAGGCCGAAGCCCAGGCCGACGCCCAAGGCGCCGCCGAAGACGGTGAGCGCCGTCAGATCGAGGCCGAGCACCTGCAGGAGCAGGATGAACAGCAGCACAAACAGGCCGGTTTGGAATATCTTGGCCAGCAATTCGCGGGTCGGGATATCCAGCGCCTCCTGCTTGCGGATGGCCTTCTGGCCGGCATCGTTGGAGAGGCGTCCGAGCCAGAACAGCACCCCGCCGAACACCGCGGCCTTGACCAGCGTATAGAGCGAGAGCCTGATATTGCCGGCCTCGAGCGACACCGAATCGAGATAGAGCGATACATTGTCGAGGACGCCGAAGACCTGCAGCGTCGCGATCGGGATGCCGATCCAGCGCGCCGCGGCATTGATCAGCGGGTGGCGGACGAAGCGCTTGATCGCCGCATAAAGCACAGCGATCACCGCGATGCTCTGGGCGAAACGGACGAGCCAGGAGGAGCCCACCGAGCCTTCCGCCACCTGGACGGCGATGGCCAGCATCAGGACGCACAGGATCGGAAACAGAAGGTCGCGGCAGCTATAGAGCCAGCGCCGCGCCTTGAGCAGCGGCTCCTGCTCCGGCGGGCTCCTGAAATAGGGGGTCTTCGCCTTGATCTGGCGATTGGCGAAATGGGCGACCGCCACGGCCAGGATGACGGCGCCGATCTGGGCATAGAATTGCGGGCTGACCAGCCAGCCCAGCAGAATATCCAATACTCTCGTTGCTTCGATCTCGGCCTGCTCGATCGTCATATTAGCCCGCTATGTGCTTTGCGCGGCACCGGCGCTTCGTCCTGCCGGGGCGTAAGCGATGTGATGCCGCAACGAATCGAGACCGCCCCCTTCTTCACGGTAGGTACTCTGAATATTCTTCACAATTGCAGCAGCTGTCACTTCCTGACGCTTGCGAACACTCAAGGATGCTTTGAACGACCGCTGCGTATTTCTCGAAGGGCGGCGAACGGTTCAATTTTTCACAGACAGGTTCCGCACCACCATTCTATTCGGTGAAGGCGAAACCTAACCCGCGAATTGCGTGCAAGGGGAGAAGCATGCCGGACTTTGGGCCCTTCGGCGCAGCCGGCTCACTATAGTGTCGAGGTGAGCATAGTTGAAGTCATAGACATCCGCGCCCAGGGCTTCGACGAGCGCGCGCCGGTCGACGGCTTGCCGCGCTCACTGAACAAGCGTTTTACCGCACCGGGATCGGGGTGAGATTCTCGGATCAAGGTTATCCATAGCGCCGGCGGGAACGCTGCGCAGAACCTGGATTTCCGCGGGAGGGAGGGGGGAGCGCAAGCGGCAATGGACGAGCGGCGCCCGCCCCTTGACGCTCTGTCGGCCCTGACTATAGTGACTTCCGATATCTCAGATCAAGGTCCAACATTACGGAAAAGCGCATGGGCTTGCTCGCCGACAAGATTTGCCTCGTCAGCGGCGCGGGCCAGGGGCTCGGCCGTGCCATCGCGCGCGAGATGGCCAAGGAAGGCGCCGTCGCCATCCTGCTCGAGCGCAATCCCGACACGGCCGCCGCCGTCGCGAAAGAGATCACGCAAGCGGGTGGCCGGGCCGAAGCCCATGCGCTCGATGTCACCGACTATGACCGTTACGGCGAGATCGTTGCCGACGTCGCCGCCCGCCATGGCCGCATCGACGTGCTGGTCAACAACGCGGCGATCAACCCGCCGACCCGCACCATCCTCAACGACACGCTGGAGGAGTGGCGGCGCACCATCACCATCAATCTCGAAGCCGTCTATATGGGCAGCAAGCTGGTGGCGCCGCATATGGTGAAGCAGCAGGACGGCCGCATCATCCATATCGCCTCGATCCAGGGCTTCGCCTCGAGCGGTGATTGCGGACCTTATAACGCGGCCAAGGGCGGCATCATCGCTTATACGCAATCCATGGCGGTCGAGCTCGGCCGCTACAACATCCTCGTGAATTCGGTGGCGCCGGGTTTCATGGTGACGCCGATGTCGGTGGTCAATGGCGTCGACGAGACGACGACGCCGGACTATATCGAATGGTACATCACCCGCCGCAAGATCCCCTTGGCCCGCAGCGGTCAACCGGAGGATGTCGCGGGCACCGTGGTGTTCCTCGCCTCCGACTATTGCCGCTACATGACCGGCCAGCTTCTGGTGGTCGATGGCGGCCTGATGAGCACGTTCTGATAAGATGCAGTCATAAGTGGAAACAGGGAAGGGCAAACAATGGACAGTAGAAGACACCTCTCGCGTCGTGATCTCCTGAAGACTTCGGCCATGCTGGGCGCAGGCTCTGCGCTCTCGGGCCTTCTCCCCGCCTTCGCCGCACAGGCGCAGGACAAGACGCTCGACATGTGGTGGTGGGGCGAGCAGGAATTGCCCGGCCTGCAGAAATTCGTCGACAGCTCGATCGCCGGCTACAAGGAGGCGACCGTCAAGCCGATGCTGCAGGATACCGCCGTGGTGATCTCGCAGTTCCAGACGGCCGCTGCCGCCGGCAAGGCGCCCGACATCCAGTATCTCTGGAACGGCGTCTACCATATGGAAAGCGTGTGGCTCGGCTATCTGAAGGGCCTCAAGGGCCTGGTGAGCGACGATGTGCTCACCGCCTCCAACCCGACCGCGCTCAGCCGCTTCGGCGGCGACATCTACCGGGTCGGCTGGTATCCGCTGCCGATGTTCTGGTGCTACAACAAGACGCTGTTCGAAAAGGCCGGCCTCGATCCGGAGGCGCCTCCCGCCACCTGGGACGCGCTGCTCGCGGCTTGCGAGAAGCTCAAAACCGCCGGCATCGAGCCTCTCGGCGGCGGCATCCAGGACGGTTACTGGAGCGAATGGTACATCACCCACTCCCTGCCGCAGAATCTCGACACGCTGGGCGAAGCGGTCGAGCTCTTCATCGGCGAGAAGGATTTCCGCGATCCCAAATATCATGAGCATTGGACGAAGTTGGCGGAGCTGAAGACCCGCGGCTATCTCAACAAGGACATGTCCTCGCTCGAGCTCTATCCGGGCATCGACCTCGTCGCCGCCGGCAAGCTCGCCATCGGCCAGTCGATCGGCACCAGGCTTCCGGCCGACAGCAAGGCGACCGGCGGCAAGATCGGCTACATGACCATGCCGGTCTTCGGCAAGGGCAAGCTCGCCGGCGTGCCGGTGGTCGACGTGCAGGGGCTCGGCATCTCGACCAATGCCGAAGACCCGAAGACGGCTGCCGCTTTCCTCGAATATCTCCATTCGCCGGAGCGGCTGAAGGCGTTCTGGGACGCGACCGGCTGGATCCCGTCCAACAAGAACTTCGACACCAGCGTCATCGCCGATGCCTCGGTGCGTGGTCTGTGGGAGAATTGGGGCCTGAAGCCCAACATCTCCAACGTGACCAATCTCGTGCCCGGCCAGTTCTATGAGCGCGCCGCCATCCCGACCGGACAGCAGATCGTCCAGGGCTCGATGACCGGCGAGCAGGCGGGCGAGCTCGCGTCCAACACCGCCAAGGAATGGCGCGAGTTCAACCCCGACATGGTCGAGAACTACCGCAAATGGGCGCTCGATCTGTCGGCGCCGCTGTAATCTGAAAGACCTCCCTGGGTTTCCCCTTCTCCCGCGCGGTACGCGTGGGAGAAGGTGCCCGAAGGGCGGATGAGGGCTCTTCTGTGAGAGCTACGAATTCTAAGAGCCCTCACCCGGCCTTCGGCCACCCTCTCCCATCCTTCGGACGGGAGAGGGAGAAAACTGGAGATATGAGCGCGTTTCCGACATGACCGCATTACAAAGCCAGAAGCTCAAGCCCTATCTCTATGTACTGCCGCTGATCCTGCTGCTGGCTTTCGTCTTCGGCTATCCCTTGCTGCGCATCTTCGAATTCAGCTTCAAACTGGTGCGTGGCATCGACGGGCCGTGGATCGGCCTGCGCAATTACGAATTGATCCTTGGCCAGTCGCTGTTCTGGGAATCGGTGCTGCATAATATCCAGCTCCTGCTGGCGATCCCGGCGATGGTGGTGATCTCGCTCCTCATCTCCATCCTGCTCTATGAGCGCATCACCGGCTGGAAGCTCTACCGCATCATCGTCTTCGTGCCCTTCGTGCTCGCCATCCCGATCATCGCGGTGGTGATGAAGCGCATGTTCCAGTTTTCCGGACCCGTCAACGAGGTGCTGCGCTGGCTGAGCCTCGATTTTCTGGCGCTCGACTGGATCGGCTCCTCCGACGTGGCGTTGTGGACAGTGATGATCCTGATCGTCTGGCGCGAATCGGCGCTCGGCATCATCCTGTTCCTCGCCCGGCTTCTGAGCCTCGATGAATCGATGCTGGAGGCGGCACGCCTCGAAGGCGCCAATTGGTGGCAGCGCGTCTGGCACATCATCCTGCCGCAGATGCGCGGCGTCATCGAATTTTATGTCGTGGTCTCGGTCATCACCATTCTCGCCGCCGTGTTCTCTTATGTCTATGTGGTGGGCGGCGGCCGCGGCGGGCCGGGCACCGCTACCATGGTCATCGAATTCTACATCTTCAATGCCTTGATCCGCACCAGCCTGCCCGGCATCGCGGCGGCCGCCTCCGTACTGCTGTTCCTGGTCTCGGTGCTGCTCATCTTCCCGATGTTCCGCGCCCGCCGCCGGGTTCGGGAAGAGGAGGCATGACGATGTCCGAGATCGCCACCCAAGACAGAAGACGCCGCGCCCGCGCGCAGACCGCCCTCGGCGATGCGCTCAAGCAGGGTGTCCTCCTTATCGCCTCCTTCGTCGCTCTGGTGCCGACCTTCTACATGATCATGACGGCACTCAAGAGCGAGGAGGAATATGCGATCGACAAGCTCGGCCTGCCCGACGCGCCGATCCTCGACAATTTCCGCGCCGTGCTCGTCGACAGCCCGTTTCTCGCCTGGATGCTCAACAGCTTCATCCTGGTGGTGGGGTCGGTCGCGCTCAGCATCGTGGTCTCCTGCCTCGCCGCCTATGCCATCGCGCGGATGGAGTTCAAGGGCCGCGAGACGCTCCTGGCGCTCAGCACCTCGCTGATGGCGGTGCCGCCGGTGGTCATGATCGTGCCGCTCTTCGTGCTCTATACCCAGCTCGACCTGATCAGCACCTATCAGGGCGCCATCATCATCTATGCCGGCCTGATCACGCCGTTCTCGGTCTATCTGCTCACCACCTTCTTCCGCACCGTGCCGAAGGAATTGTTCGAATCGGCGAAACTCGACGGTGCCGGCGACCTTTTGATCCTGTGGAAGATCGTGCTGCCTTTGTCGCTGCCGGCATTGGTGACCCTGGTTGTGGTGAACTCGCTTTATGTCTGGAATGACCTCTTGATCGCCATTATCTTTCTGCAGGAAGATGCCAAGCGGACGCTGATGGCCGGCATCAGCGTCTTCCAGGGCCGCTACAACAACCAGGTGCCCTTGACCATGGCCGGCATGGTGATCGCCAGCGCCCCGATGTTCATTCTCTATATCGCCTTCCAGAAGCATTTCATCCGAGGCCTCATGGCGGGCGCCATCAAATGATCATCCTCGAAAGCGCCGAACTCCAGGTCGCGGTCAGCTGCCAAGTCGGCGGCAGCATCACCCGCATGACCGTCAAGGAGAGCGGCCTCGATGTGCTGGGTGAAGTCCCCTGGCCGGTGACGGATGAGCCGATCGCCAGTGGCGCGGCGCGCGATGAGCCCGAATTCCTGACCCGCTTCACGGGCGGCTGGCCCCTGCTCTTTCCCAATGCCGGCGATGCCTGCGATTTCGACGGAGCATTCCACGGCTTTCATGGCGAAGGCGCAGTCACGCCCTGGGATGTGGTGGCGCGCGCCGCCGACCGGATCGTTCTTTCGCGGCATTTCGACATCGTGCCGGTGACGATGCGGCGTGAAATGCGCCTCGAAGGCGATCTCCTGATCATGACCGAGCATCTCCAGATGACCGGCGCCCGGCCGATCGAGGTGATGTGGGGCCATCATCCAACCTTAGGATCGGATCTCCTCGCCGCACCGATCGAGATCACCTCGGGCGCCCGTAAAGCGCGGGTCTGCACCAGCCATGATCTCGCCAGCAATCCCTTGGCGCTCGGCGCCGAGGGCCAATGGCCGATCGTTCCCGGCAAGACCGGCCCCTTCGATCTGAGCCGGCCGCGGGAGCCGATGGCGAGCCTCGCCTATCTCACGGATTTCGATGACGACGCGTGGATCGCGGCGCGCCGCCTCGACAACAAGGTGGCCGTCGCTTTGTCCTGGGACGAGAAACTCTTTCCCTGCGCCTGGCTCTGGTACGAGCTCGCCGGCAACCCGGATGCGCCCTGGCTCAACCGTACCCGCCTCATCGGCATCGAGCCCAACACGACCTGGCCGGCCTGGGGCCTCGCCAAGGCGAAACAGGCGGGCGGCACGCTGCTCACGCTCAACCCGGGCGACGAGCTCGCCACGACGCTGCGTTTCCAGGCCTTTACGCCAACGGGCCCCATCACTGCTCTCGACGGCGAAGGCCGCGCGTTGCCGGTGCGCATTGCAAGATGAGCGTGGCGCCCGCCTTTGTCTTTCTATCTCGGGCGAGGCAGGGCCTTGCAATCACGCAACTGCTCGCAGTCCCGGTGTCTCCGTCGAAACCTCACGGATATCACCCGCAACCGGCTTGATCCGGAACCAAGCGGCATAGAGCGCGGGAAGGAAAAGGAGAATCAGCACCGTGCCGACGGCAGTACCACCGATCAGCGTATAGGCCATCGATCCCCAGAAGACGGAGTGTGTGAGAGGGATGAAGGCCAGCACGGCGGCAAGTGCCGTCAGGACCACAGGCCTCGTGCGTTGCACTGTTGCTTCAATGACGGCGTGATAACCGTCGAGGCCGGCACTACGGTTCTCCTTGATCTGTTCAGTCAGGATCAACGTATTGCGCATCAGGATGCCGGCCAGTCCGATCAGGCCCAGAATGGCGTTGAACCCGAAGGGCTGATTAAAGGCGAGCAGCATCGGCACGACGCCGACGAGCCCGAGCGGTGCCGTCAGCAGCACCATGAACATCATCGAGAAGGATCGCACCTGCAGCATGATGACGATCAGCGTGGCGGCGATCATGGCCGGGAAGACCTTGCCCAGCGCCACGTTGGCCTTGGCAGCCTCCTCGATCGACCCGCCCATGTCGATACGATAGCCGACGGGAAGGGATGCGATCAGCGGCTGAAGCGCCGTCATGATCTCTTTGGAGACCTCAGGAGGCTGGGTCGCCTCGTTGATGTCGGAACGGATCGTGATGACAGGCGTGCGATCGCGGCGCTTCAGGATCGGCTCTTCCAGTCGGATTTCCGAATGACCGATCTGGTCAAGCGGAACCTGGCGACCATCACGGCTCATCAGCGAAAAATCCGCCAGACGCGCCGGATCGAGCCGCTCGCCGCCGGCGCTACGCGCCACGATGGGGACATTGCGGATGTCCTCGCGGACTTCCGTGACGGCGATGCCCGTGAGGAGAAACTGGAGCTGCTGGCCCACCTCCGCCGGCGAGAGGCCGATGAGATTCAACCGATCCTGATCCGGAACGAAGCGAAGCACTGGGGTGCGATTGCCCCAGTCGCGGTTGGCCTGGCGCACGTCGGGAATGCCCCGCATGATGTCGAGGGCCTTTTCGGAAATACTGTAGAGTTGCGCCGGATCAGGTCCCATGACCCGGAACTCGACCGGGAACGGCGTGTAGGGTCCGAAGACGAGCTGCGTGACGCGGATATAGGCCTCGGGTGCAAGCCCCTGTGCCACCGCCTCCCGGAGCCGGTGCTTCAATGCCTCGCGCGCCCCGGTGTCCGGAGTCAGTACGACGATCTTGGCGAAGGCAGGGTCAGGCAATTCCGGCGCCATCGCGAAGAAAAAGCGCGGAGCGCCCTGCCCGACATAGCTCGTGACGATCCTGGCCTCGGGCTGGCTGTCCAGCCAGTGTTCGAGCTTCTCGACCGTGGCGGTCGTCGTCTCGATGCTGGCGCCTTCCGGCAGGCGAACCTCCACCAGCACTTCGGGGCGGTCGGATGTCGGGAAGAACTGCTGTTTGATGGCGCCCGTGCCGATAACGGAAAGCACGAAGGCGATGGCGACGACAGCGCAGGTTACGAACTTGTGGCGAACGGCAAAGGTGATAAGCCGGCGCAGGCGCCGATAGTTCGGTGTGTCGTAGATCGCGTGATGACCACCCGCGATCGGTTTGATCGCGGGCAGCATCTTCACGCCGAGATAGGGCGTGAAGACCACCGCGACGATCCAGGAGACGATGAGGGCGAAGCCCACGACCCAGAAGATGTTGCCGGCATATTCGCCGGCGGTCGAACGCGCGAAGCCCACCGGCAGGAAGCCGGCGATCGTCACGAGCGTTCCGGAGAGCATCGGCGCCGCAGTGTGGCTCCACGCATAAGCGGCCGCCTTGATGCGATCCAGGCCTTCTTCCATCTTCACCACCATCACCTCGATGGCGATGATGGCGTCGTCCACCAGCAGACCGAGCGCCAGGATCAGGGCGCCGAGCGTGATACGGTCAAAGAACCGGCCGGTCTCCAGCATGATGAGGAAGACGACGGCGAGCGTCAGGGGAACAGCCGCCGCGACCACGATGCCGACGCGCCAGCCGAGACTGAGCAGGCTCACCAGCAGCACGACGCCGAGCGCCATCGCGAACTTCATCATGAATTCGTCGACCGCCGAGGTGATGTTGACGGCCTGGTCGGTCACCTTGTCGAGCGTCATGCCGAGCGGCAGTGTCTGCGCGATAGCCGCCGTCCTGTCCTCCAGCGCCTTGCCGAGCGCCAGACCATCCCAGCCTTCCTGCATGACGGCCGCGAGCATGATGGTGGGCTCGCCCTGACGCCGGATGAGGTATGTGGGAGGGTCTTCGTAGCCGCGACGCACC
Source organism: Taklimakanibacter albus (assembly GCF_016595235.1). Classification (GTDB taxonomy): domain Bacteria; phylum Pseudomonadota; class Alphaproteobacteria; order Rhizobiales; family Aestuariivirgaceae; genus Taklimakanibacter; species Taklimakanibacter albus. The sequence continues at coordinate 2,059,223 of NZ_JAENHL010000007.1, forward strand.
TCGGCGATGTCGGAGAGCTTCAGCGTCCGCCCCGCAGCGACAATCGGCGTGTCGGCGATGGCCTGGATGCTGTCATAAGCGCCGTCGATGCGGATGAAGACCCGCGGCCCCTTTGTGTCGACCGAGCCTGCCGGCGTCACGGTGTTCTGCCGCTGCAAGGCGGCGACGATATCTTGTGCCGACACACCCAACGTCGCGAGCCTTGCATAGGAAAACTCGACGAAGATCTGTTCGGGTCGTTCACCAAGAATGTTGATCTTCTTGACGCCAGGCACGTGCAGGAGGTCCTGGCGAATCGCCTCGGCCTGCCGGACCAACTCACGCATCGGCATGCCCTTGGCCTTGAGCGCATAGAGAGCGAAGCTGACGTCCGAATATTCGTCGTTGACGAAGGGGCCGAAGACACCGCTGGGCAGGTTGCGGGATTCATCCCCGAGCTTCTTACGAGCTTGGTAGAACTCCTCCTGCACGACAGATGGCGGCGTGCTGTCCTTCAGCGTGACCGTCATATACGCATAGCCCGGCCGCGTGGTCGTCTCCACCCGGTCGTACCAGGTCAGCTCCTGCAGCCGCTTCTCCAGAGGTTCGGCAACGAGGTCCTGCATCTCGCGCGCCGTGGCACCCGGCCATGCCGTCGTGACCGTCAGGGTCTTGATGGTGAAGTTTGGATCCTCCGCCCGCCCGAGCATGACGAAAGCGTAGGCACCGGCGGCCACCAGCAGGAGGATAAAGAAGAGGGTGACGGCGCGTTCGCGAACGGCGATTGCGGAAAGATTGAGGTTCATCGTCAGCCCCCGCTTTCGGATGCAGTCCTGACACGAGCGCCCTCCTGCAGGAGATGAGCGCCGAGCGAGACAATCGGATCGCTGGAGTTCAGTCCGGAGATCACAGCGGCTTCGCCGCTCACGCGAATGAGTTTGACGGGCAGAAAGCGTACGGTCGAGTTGGCGCTATCCAAGACCCAGACGCCGGTCCTCTCGCCGTCATCGAGCAGGGCTCCGAGCGGCACCTGGACTTCCGGCTGGCGGGCCTGGCTTGCTAGCCGAATGGTTACCGTTGCGCCAAGCGGCGCTGCCGCGGCCTCACCGTCGAGCACATAACGGGCCTCATAGGTACGCGTCTGGGCATCGGCGGAGTTCGATAATTGCCGGAGATGTGCCGTATAGCGGTGTCCATCGCCACCATACAGGCTGGCCTCGGCCGCCGACCCGATCGCCGGCCGGATTGTTTCGGGAAGCGCCACCACCGCTTCGCGCGGGCCGGCCTGGGCAACCCGGACCACTGTCTGGCCGGAGGCGACGACCTGCCCCGGCTCGCCCAGCGTTTCAATCACCGTTCCATCCGCGTCCGCCAACAGGACCGCGTAGGTCGCCTCGTTCTCGGCGACCCGTGCCTCGGCGTCGGCGGCGGCAAATTGTGCCTTGGCCGTAGCCAACGCGGCCTTCGCCTGCTCGTAGCGCTGCCGTGGAACCCAGCCACCCTCGAGCAACTTTGAATATCGCCGTTCATCCGGTTCCGTCTGAACGACGAGGGCGCGCGCTGCGGCAACGGCGTTGCGCTTCGCCGTGAGCGCAAAGCGCAGGTCGGTATCGTCGATCCGCATCAACGGCTGGCCGGCTCTGACCACCTGACCGGCGTCCACGAGCCGCTCCATGATCTTGCCCGGTATGCGAAAGCCGAGATTACTCTCAACCTTAGCCCCGATGAGGCCAGTGAAGCCGCGTTCGGACCCGATCACCGGCTGTGGCGTCACCAATCTGACGATCGGCGGTTCCTGCCGCGGGTCGCTCACGGCAGAGGCTTCCTGGGCGGGAACGATAAGGGGGGCGAATGCCGCCGCCGCTGACATCGCGATCAGAACGCCCCCGAGCACAATAACGGTCCTCTTTTTCATGCTCGTCGCCTCTCAAAAATAGATTGCGTTCGACATCTATTTAACTTATATAGATTACGAACACAATCTAAAAAGGAAACTGACGATGCGGGTGAGTCGCATTCAGGCCGCGGAGAACCGCGAAACCGTGATCAATGTGGCAAGCCGCCTCTTTCGGGAGCACGGCTTCGACGGCATCGGCCTGAAGGATGTGATGGAAGGTGCCGGATTCACCCAGGGCGCCTTTTACAAGCAATTCGCGTCAAAGGACGACTTGGCGGCACAGGCGTCCAGGCGGGCGATGGAAAGCGCCTTCTACCGGTGGTCAGCCGCTGCCGAGGCCAATCCGAAAGATCCCCTTCGCGCGGTGATCGCGTTCTATCTCAGCATGGAGCATCGCGCAGAAAGGATGGACGGCTGCCCGGTCGTTGCGCTCGGCTCCGATGTTGCGAGGCAGGGCGCCGACGTGAGAGCGTCCTTCGAAGCCGGGATCAGGGAGTATCTCAAGATGCTCGGCAGTTGGATTGGCGAGGCCGACGGCGAGGAGCCCGGCGGCAAGACTATGGCGATTCTCTCGACAATGGTCGGTGCGGTGCTCCTCTCGCGGGCCGTCAATGACGAGCGGCTTTCGAAGCGGTTCCTGCAAGCAGCCGCCGAGAGCGTGCTGACGGTGTCACCTGCGGGCGATGCCCAGAAAGGACCGCACCAGTGAGCATATCCAGATCGATAGGACGATAGATGCGACGGATTGTTGTAACAGGCATGGGTGCGGTCACGCCCCTCGCCGCCGATGTCGAAACGTCTTGGTCGCGTCTCCTGGCCGGTTGTTCGGGCATCCGAAGGCTTCCGGACGACGTGGTGAGAGATCTGCCGGCTAAGATCGGCGGGGTCGTACCCTCCCTCGAAGAAGACGATGCTGGCTTCGATCCAATGACCGTCTTTGCGCAGAAGGATCAACGCAAGGTAGACCGGTTTATCCTCTTCGGGCTTGCCGCCGCACGAGAGGCACTCGCTCAGGCGAAGTGGAACCCTGTTTCGGAAGCGGACAGCTTACGCACAGCAACGGTCGTCGCTTCGGGCGTTGGCGGTTTTCCCGCCATCACCGAGGCGGTGCGCACGGTCGACCAGCGCGGCGTCCGGCGCCTGTCGCCGTTTACGATACCGTCCTTTTTGGTGAATCTCGCGGCGGGTCATATCTCGATCCGACATAAATTCAAAGGCCCACTCGGCGCGCCGGTGACGGCGTGCGCGGCCGGCATCCAAGCGATCGGCGATGCGGCTCGTCTTATCCGCGCAAACGAAGCAGATATCGCCGTGTGCGGTGGGACAGAAGCATGTATGAACACAGTCAGTCTCGGTGGCTTTGCTGCCGCACGCTCTCTTTCCGCCGGCTTCAATGACGCACCAGCTCGAGCATCACGGCCTTTCGATGTCTCACGGGACGGTTTCGTCATGGGTGAAGGAGCCGGTATCCTGGTTATCGAGGAATTGAGCCACGCGCTCACGCGCGGTGCGAAACCGGTCGCCGAGCTTGTAGGCTACGGCACGACCGCGGATGCTCACCACGTCACGTCCGGTCCCGAGGACGGCGATGGCGCGCGGCGGGCCATGCAGATCGCGATTGCCCGAGCGGGGATTTCGCCGCGCGAGGTTCGTCACCTCAACGCGCATGCGACCTCTACGCTGGTAGGCGATCTGGGGGAGATCGAAGCGATTAAGAGCGTGTTCGGTCGCGAATTCGCGATAGCTGTCAGCGCGACGAAATCGGCCACAGGACATCTGCTCGGCGCCGCCGGCGGGCTTGGTGCCATCTTTGCGATCCTGGCGCTTAAGGACCAGGTGGCGCCGCCGACACTCAATTTGAGCGCGCCCGATCCGGCCGGCGATGGGATTGACTTCGTCGCAGGTCAAGCCCGGCCGATGGCGATGGACTACGCAATTTCCAATGGTTTCGGCTTCGGAGGAGTCAACGCCAGCGTTTTGTTCCGACGTTGGACGGACGAATCGGTCGGCTCATGACTACTCGCCACGACGTTACGTTTCCAGGCCTTTACGCCTAAGGGACCGATCCCCTGCCTCGACGGCGAAGGCCGTGCGTTGCCGGTCTGAAACCATTATCCCCCTCTCCCGTCCGCAGGATGGGAGAGGACGCCCGATAGGGCGGGTGAGGGCTCTGGCCTTGTTTGCTTTAGAGAAGAGCCTCATCCGGCCTTCGGCCACCTTCTCCCATTGCTTCGCAACGGGAGAAGGGAAAGCGTTGGAATGAGCTGGCCCCACGACTTGCGACAGTGGGCGCATCTCAGAGCGGCGATCCCGCCACATATCCGCCTTGCCCCGACCATAGAGCATCCGGCCCATCCACTCTGATCCGGAGACGCCGTGCCGAAGTCCCGTGCCTTGATTTTCGCGAACCGGCGGGCACGCCGCGGCGGCCAGTCCTTGCGGGCGGCGATCGAGCGCCTCAACGGCGCCGGCATCGAGACGATCGAGCGCGATGTCAGCCGCTCGCTGAGTGATGACATCCGCGCCGAGGCGAAGGATGTCGACATGGTGATCCTCGGCGGTGGCGACGGCACGCTCAACGGCGCCGCGGCCGCCCTTCAGGAGACGCAACTGCCTTTCGGTGTGCTGCCGCTCGGCACCGCCAATGATTTCGCCCGCACCATCGGCGTGCCGCGCGACCTGGCGCGCGCCGCGCAGATCATCATCGACGGTCATCGCCGTCCCGTCGATCTGGGCGAGGTGAACGGCCATTTCTTCTTCAATGTGGCGAGCATTGGCTTTTCCGCCGCTCTGGCGCGCCAGCTGACCGCGGAGGCGAAGCGGCGCTGGGGCACGCTCGGTTATGCGCTCGCCGCCTTCAATCTCCTGCGCCAGAGCCGGCCCTTCACCGTCGAGATCGACCATGACGGGACGATCGAGCGGGTGAAGACGGTGCAGATCAGCGTCGGCAATGGCCGCTTCTATGGCGGCGGGATGACGGTCGAGAAGGACGCAGCACCCGATGACGGTCGCCTCGACGTCTACAGCCTGGAGATCGACCACTGGTGGGAATTGCTGGCTTTGGCGCCGTCACTGCGCCGCGGCACGCACGGAAATTGGCGCAAGGTGCGGGCCTTTTCGGCAACCGATCTGGTGATCCGGACCAAAAGGCCGCATGACATCAATGCCGATGGCGAGATCGTCAGCGAGACGCCGGCGACCTTCCGCATCCGGGCCAAGGCGGTGACGGTATTCGCCCCGCCCAAGACGTAAACGGCAAATTTCCGAACCCCATCATCGACTTAAGCGGAGATCGGCTGACAAGATCGTGATCAGCAAAACGTTGCGATTGGTATCCTTATTTTAATCATATTCGCCGTTAATGGAGGGAGAATGGCGAAGAGGAACTGGCCTAGATTCAGGTCGTGGAAGACCGGCGCGCTGTGTGTCGCGACGGTGCTGACTCTCGTCTCCAGCCTCACATTATATATATACGGCCCCGGCAATATTGGCCGGTTCGTCGCCTCGCTGTGGACCAGCTCCTATAAGAGCGTCCTCGATCTGGCGCGCAGCCAGCCGGAAGTCCTGTCCAGCGTCGAAGATTACATCAAGCTCCGGGTCTCGGCGCGGCGCATCGCGACCGGCCAGGAGAAGGCGGCCGAGTGGAAGGACACGATCTCCGCCATCGAAAAGAAATACGGCGTCCCCGCCGAGACGCTGGTTTCCATCTGGGGCATCGAATCCAATTTCGGCAAGAACATGGGCGACCATAGTGTGCTGGGCTCGCTCGCCGCACTTGCCGATGGCGGCCATCGCTCCGACTATTTCCGCGCTGAGCTGTGGGCCGCCGAGGAAATGATCCGCGACGGGCATGCCAAGAAATCGCAGATGACCGGATCCTGGGCCGGCGCCATAGGCCAGACCCAGTTCATGCCGTCGAACTTTCTCACCTACGCCGTCGACCAGGATGGCGACGGGCGCAAGGACCTGTGGAATTCCGTGCCGGATTCGCTCGCCTCAACCGCCAACTTCCTGAAGGAGAAGGGTTGGCGGCGCGGTGGTGACTGGGGTTATGAGGTGAAGCTTCCGGCCGGCTTCGATTTCGGCAAGGTGTGGAAGAAGAATGCCAGCATGACCCTGCGCGACTGGGGAAAGCTCGGCGTCACCCGCGTGACCGGCAAGCCCTTGCCGCAGACGACCGAGGCGGCGCGCTTTTATCAGCCGGCCGGCGGCAATGGCCCGGTCTTCCTGGTGCTCAAGAATTTCGAGGTCATCAAGCGCTACAACAACGCCGATTCCTATGCGCTCGCCGTGGCGCATCTGGCCGACCGCATCGAGGGTGGCACCGAGTTCGTGCAGGCCTGGCCCGCCGACATGATGCCGCTGACGCGCGAGGAGCGCCGCGAGCTCGAGGACCTGATGGCCGACAAGGGATATGACGCGAGCAAGGCCGACGGCATCCTCAGTCCCGCGGGGCGTCTCGCCATCATCAAATTCCAGAAACGCGAAGGCCTGCTCGCCGACGGCCATCCCTCGCGCGCGCTGCTGCAACGCCTGCGCAGTGCCAGCCAGATCTCGTCGAGCAAGACGAGCAAGGCCGGGTCGTAGCTTTTTCCCTCACCCAGAGGTGCGAGCGAAGCGAGCCTCGAAGGGTGTCTCGCAACAGTCTCGCTCTATCCTGATGGACGCTTCGAGGGCCGCTTCGCGGCCACCTCAGCGTGAGGAGGCTTTTCTAAACCGCCTCGAAAGCCCGCCCCTCGCCATCGAACAAGTGGCACTTGCCGGCGATGAGGCCGACCTTCATGTCGTCGCCGGCCTGGATCTCGATATCGCCGGCCGCATGGGCGGCGAATTCGCTCGAGCCCGGCACGTCGAGATAGGCATAGGTTTCATTGCCGAGCCGCTCGACCGCGAAGACGCGGCCCTTGAGCATGGCGTCACCATCGCCCGCCACATGCAGGTCTTCCGGCCGGATACCGAGCATGACGTCCGCGCCCTGGCGCGCGGCGGATGATGTGCGCCCCACGGTGATCGTCTGGCCATCGGCCAGTCTGACCTCGGTGCCTTTGGCCGAGGCGCCCGCCACCGTGCCCTTGAGAAAATTCATCGCCGGCGAGCCGATGAAACCGGCGACGAAGCGGTTGCTGGGCTTGCGATAGAGGTCGAGGGGCCGTCCGACCTGCTCGATGCGGCCCTGATTGAGCACCACGATCCGGTCGGCCATGGTCATCGCCTCGACCTGGTCGTGGGTCACATAGATCATCGTCGCCTTGAGCTGGCGGTGGAGGCGGGTCAGCTCGACCCGCATCTGCACCCGGAGCTTGGCGTCGAGATTGGACAAGGGCTCGTCGAACAGGAAGACCTTGGGCTCGCGCACGATGGCGCGGCCGATGGCGACGCGCTGGCGCTGCCCGCCCGATAATTCGCGCGGCCGGCGTCCCAGGATGGGCGAGATCTGCAAAATGGCGGCGGCACGCTCGACCCGTTCGCGGACCTCTTCCTTCGCCGTCTTAGCGATGCGCAGGCCGAAAGCCATGTTCTCGAACACCGTCATATGCGGATAGAGCGCATAGGACTGGAACACCATGGCGATGCCACGCTCAGCCGCCGGCAGGTCGTCCACCCGCTCACCGCCGATATGGATGGTGCCATCCTGCAGGTCCTCGAGGCCGGCGATCATCCGGAGCAGCGTGGACTTGCCGCAGCCCGAAGGGCCGACCAGGACGGCGAATTCCTCTTTCTCGATCTTGAGATCGACGCCATGGATGATATCCGTGTCGCCATAACGTTTCTTGACGGCGTTCAGCTCGACATAGCTCATAGGGGGTGATCCAGGCTCGGGCGCTTGTCCAGAATTGCGGAACAGAGTACAGTATTCTAAACTACCCTATGCGCATCACCGCGGAGACTCAAGCCTTGAAAACCCCTCGCGAGACGGAGAACGGCGCCGGCTCGGACGACAATGCCGGCTCGCGCAGCGTGCGCCGCGCGCTCGACATCCTCGAGCTCGTGCTGAAGCACAACCAGCCGGTGACAGTGGCGCAGATCATCGCCGAATTGGGCATCCCCAAATCGACCGCCTATGAGCTGGTCCGCACCTTGTCGGACGGCGACTATCTGGAGGCGGCCGGCAAAGGCGCCGGGCTGTTCCTCGGCCGCCGCCTCTATGAGCTCGGCATGGCCTATAAGAGCCATGTCGACCTTCTGCGCGACGGCAGCCGCATCGCCGCCGAATTGCGCGACGAGACCGGCGAGACGGTGCAGCTCTCGGTGTTCGAGAACGACATGATGATGGTGCTGTTCAAGGAAGAAGGCATCCGTCCGCTGCGCATCATCAGCCATGTCGGCTCGCGCGTGCCGGTCAACTGGGCGGCGGCCGGCCGCCTGCTCGTTTCCGACATGGATGATGCGGCGCTGACCAAGCTCTTGACCGCGACGATGCGCCCGTCGCCGACCGGGCGCGCCCCGGTCGAGGTCGACAAGCTCATCGCCCAGATCCGCAAATTCCGCCGCCAGGGTTATGCGACCGAGATCAACGAGACGAATGAGCATGCGGGCTGCGTCGCCGCCCCGGTGATCGATGCCACCGGGCGCTGCATCGCCGCCTTGAGCATCGCCGCGCCCGAACAGCGTCTCGCCAAGCCCAATCGCGACCAGCTGATCGCCGCCGTCATCGCCGCGGCGCAGAAGCTTTCGCGCCGGCTTGGTTAGGTGGCGCGCGCCGTCACTTCCTGGCCAGCAGATGCTGGATGAAGAGATTGAACAGTTCGGTCTGGCTGGAGATCGCGAGCTTCGCATAGATGTTGCGGCGGTGGATCTTGACGGTGCCTTCGGCGATATCGAGCAGCTTGCCGATCGAGATGCTGGAATGGCCGCGCAGAATGAGGCTGACGATGGTCTGCTCGCGCGCCGTGAGCTTGGTCGGCGCGAAGCTGCCGAAAGCATGCTCGATATCGTCATGGCCATCGCGCGGCAGAAAGGCGGCCTGGCCTTGCGGCGGCGACAGCTTCCGCCAATGTTGCGCCAGCAAGGCCAGAACCATGGTTGCGGTCTGGTGGAGGCGCGTGAATTCGGCATCTGAGAATTCGGGACTGCCATTCTGGCGGAGCAGCGAATAAGCCAGATAGAAGGTGCCCTCGAGCGGTACTAGAAAGACGATCTCCTCGGCGAGGCTGCCGGTTTCCATCGAGATGCAAGGATGCACATCGGGTGAATTGTAATATTCACCCTCGAAGAAGGCGTCGGGCGCCAGCGTCTTGAGCCGATAGAGGCCGGCCGGCGTCAGATGGGCGCAGGCCGTATAGACCGCATCGAGCAGATAGGTGCCGTTGAGATAATTGCTCATGATCTGCGGTGAGGAGACATCGCCCAGCCCGTCATGCAGGAAGATCGGCGTCGCCCTTCCGGGATAGGCGAAAGTGCAACTGAGATCGAAAGGCGCGACGGCTCTGAGCGCCTCGTCCAGCGCCTGGGCGAAGCCCGCGGTCCCGATCCGGCCGACAAGCGCCGGCGTCGTCTCCTGCCAGCCGGCGAGGCCTTCTGTGGTGGAGTGGTCCATTACGCGCCCCGAATACCCCTTTCGTGATATATACGCCATCGCCCCCCTCAAGAACTATGCCCCCGGATCAGAAAGCGGGACGTCACGTTTCCGCGCAGGGAGGATTTTCATGGCCGAGGGACAAACGTCAGGCGTCACCTATCAGAAGGTCGGCAAGGAATATTTCGAGCAGCGGCAATTGCAGCGCCATGCCGGGCTGTTCGCTCTGTGGATGATGGGCGTCGGCGCCGTGGTGGCAGGTGAATATTCGGGCTGGAATATCGGCCTCGCCCAGGGCGGCTTCGGCGGCATGCTGCTCGCCACCTTGATCATCGGCTTCATGTATATCTGTCTGTGCTGCTCGATCGGCGAGATGAGCGCGGCGCTCCCTCATACCGGCGGCGCCTATTCCTTCGCCCGCACCGCCATGGGGCCGTGGGGCGGCTTCACCACCGGCCTCGCCGAGAATATCGAATTCGTGCTGGCGCCCGCCGCCAACATGTTCTTCATGAGCCTCTATCTGGCGGCGATCTTCGGCACGCCTCCCTCGGCGCTGCCGCTCTGGTGGATCGGCGGCTATGCCATCATGCTGCTGCTTTCGCTGCGCGGCCTCGAGCTGTCGATGCGTGTCGTCATCTATGTGACGGTTGCCGCCATCGCGGTGCTGCTGTTCTTCTTCGTGGTGGCGATCCCGCATGTCGATTTCGCCCGTTATGCGCTGAATATCGGTATCGATGCGTCGGGCGCCGCCGTGAAGCTCGAGGGCGGCAATGGCATGTGGTTCCCCTTCGGCCTGACCGGCGTCATGCTGGCGCTGCCCTTCGGCGTCTATATGTTCCTTGCCGTCGAGCAGCTGCCGCTGACGGCGGAAGAATCCAAGAATCCGACCCGCGATATGCCGCGCGCTCTCGTGCTCTCGATCCTGACTTTGATCGCGCTGGCGCTCGGCGTGTTGTTCTTCAGTGCCTCCATTCCGCAAGGCGCCCATGCCATGGGCTCTTCCGGCGAGCCGCTGCTCGACGGATTCCGCACCATCTTCGGCGACAGCTGGGCCAAGTTGCTCGCTTCCGTCGCGGTGCTGGGCCTCGCCGCCAGCTTCTTTGCCGGCAGCTTCGCCTCCGGCCGCAACATCTATTCACTGTCGCGCGCCGGCTATCTGCCGACCCGCCTCTCGGTGACGGCGGAACGCACCAAGACGCCCAATATGGCGCTGGCGACGGGAGCGGCCATGGCGCTCTTCATGCTGCTGGTCGTCTGGTATCTGGGCGGCAGCGGCAATATCGCCTTCATGGGCGGCTTCCTGGTCAGCATGATCGTCTTCGCCGGCATGGTCTCCTATATCCTGCAGAGCATCGCTTTCCTGCGCCTGCGCAGCCGCTTCGCCGGCATCACGCGGCCCTTCGTCAGCCCGCTCGGCAAGGTCGGCGCCTATGCGACGATCCTCATCTGCATCGTGACGCTGGCCTATCAGTTCTTCGACCCGCTCTATCGCTGGGCGGCGATCGCGGCGGCCGCCTGGTACCTGATCGGGCTCGCCTATTTCGCTTTCTACCGCCGCCACCGCCTCGTCCTCTCGCCGGAGGAGCAATTCGCGGTCGAGGCTCGCTGACATATCTCTTGCAAGGAACGGACTGACCATGGCCCGACGGCTCGACGGCAAATTCGCGATCATTTCAGGCGGCGCCACCGGCATGGGCGCCGCCGCCGCCCGGCTCTTCGCCGCCGAGGGCGCCCGCATCGCCATCATCGACCGCAATGAGGCGGAAGCGATCAACACCGCCGTCGCTATCCGCGAAGCGGGCGGCGAGGCACGGCACTGGCTGGCCGATGTGTCGGACGAAGCCCAGGTCGGAGCGGCCGTCACGGCGGCCACGGCGCATTTCGGTCCCGCCGATATCCTCTTCAATCATGCGGGCTCGATCGTCATCAAACCCTTCCTCGAAACGACGCTTGCCGAGTGGGACGGGCTGCATGCCGTCAATGTCCGCTCGATGTTCCTGATGACCCGCGCCGTATTGCCCGGCATGATCGCCAAGGGCGGCGGCTCGATCATCTGCACCTCATCGATCTCGGCGGTGGCGGCGACACCGATGGAAGTCCTCTATGACACGACCAAAGGCGCCTGCCACATGTTCGCGCGCGCCATCGCGGTCGAGTTCCGCGACCGTAATATCCGCTGCAATGCGCTCTGCCCAGGCTTCATCCGCACGCCACATGGCCTGCGCGAAGTGGCCGAGCTCGGCCGTCTCGGCGTCGATGTGTCCGATGCCGCCTTGGCCGCCCAGCAGGGCCGCATCGGCGAGCCCGAGGAAGTCGCCAAGGCGGCGCTCTTCCTCGCCAGCGACGACTCGAGCTTCATCAACGGCACGCATCTCTTCGTCGATAACGGCTTCACTGCGATGTAGACAAAGGATGCGCCGCACCTCGGTCCGAGCCATGCGAGAAGGAGGTCACGGGCCGCGCCTGCTCGACGCCATCCACCAGAACCCGGTCGACGAACTCATTGGCGAAGGAAACGAGGCCTTTGATCTTCGCACTTTCATGCACGGGCTCTGGATAATACCAAGCGAGATCGGGATAGTGCTTTCCCTTCACCGTCGCATGGTAATAGCTGGCGATGCCCTTATAGGGACAGCGGCTCCTTGTATCGCTGGCTGTGAGGAACTCGCGCCTGACGTCGTCGAGCGGCAGATAGAAGCGCGTCGGCAGGCCGGTCTCGAACAGGAAGACGGCAGCCCGTGAATCGGCGATGAGCTCGCCATTGAGAAAGATCTCGACATGCCGGCTCGAGGGCAGCGTGTCGACGCGGCGGAACGGATCGCGCGGATGGACGAAGATCTCCTCATCCTCCTCGAACCAACGCGCTTTCTCCCAGTCGAAGCTCGCATGATCGCCGATATCCGGCCCGCTGCGGCCCGGAGCCGCATAGCGCCACATGAAGTCGGGGATCACCTCGTCACCGAGCTTGAGCGAATAGTAGCGCGCCTCGCCCTTGAAGGGATCGACGGTCAACCGTCCGCTGGCCGACATCAGATCGGTGCGGATGTCGCGCAAGGGGAAATAATAGACGGGAATATGATCCGATTCATGCAGGATCACGCCATTGACCGTGTCGGCGACGACGGTCTCGCCGACAATGACCCGCAGTCTTTTCGGCACCGGCATGGTGAAGGCGACATAACCCGGCTCGACGTCATATTGCCGGACCTTGTCCAGAGGTGGCAGATGAGGCCCGCGGCCTCGCAAATGAGCCTGGCGCATGATTAGTCTCCTTCACTGAATGTCTGAGCAGCGCCGAACTGCTCCCAGGATAGATGGCAGAAAATGACGTGGCCGTCTGGTGTCGCCTGACGCGGCGGCTCCTTGATCTCGCACAGGCCGTCGATGCGGCGCGGACAGCGGCCGGCATAGCGGCACCCTGTCCGGGGCGGTGGAGCCGGGTCGAAGGCCGGCACCTTGCGCCGTCCCTCACGCGCCGCCTGCAGCAGCGCCTCGGTATAGGGATGATAAGGCGGCGCGAATATCTCGGCCGGGCGGCCAATTTCCATGATGCGGCCGCCGAACATCACCACCACGCGGTCGGAGATATGGCGCACCAGAGCGAGGTCATGGCTGATGAAGACGAAGGTGGTGCCGGCCTCCCGCTGCATGTCGAGCAGCAGATTGACGATCGCCGCCTGCACCGACACATCGAGCGCCGAGACCGGCTCATCGGCGATGATGATGTCCGGCTCGCCGGCGAAAGCGCGCGCGATGCCGACGCGCTGGCGCTGCCCGCCCGACAATTCATGCGGATATTTGCCGACGAAGCTCTGCGGCAATTGCACTTGCGCCAGAAGCTCATCGACACGCGCCGTGATCGCCTGCCTTCCCTGGATCTGTCCCAGGCGCTTGACGGCGCGCCCGATGATGGCACCCACCTTGTGGGAGGGGTTGAGCGTGCTGTCCGGGTTCTGGAACACCATTTGCAGCGCCCGGAGCAAAGACCTGGGCCGCCGCCACGCCCGGCGCCGCGCGACATCCTGGTCGAGCAGCAGGACCCGGCCCTCGCTCGCCTCTTCGAGGCCGATCAGGATGCGGGCGAGCGTCGATTTACCGGAGCCCGATTCGCCCACCACCGACAGGATTTCGGACTGCCGGACCGACAGCGAGATATCGTCATTGGCCTTGGGCAGCTGCGCCAGATCCACCCGGCGCGCGAGCCCGAAGGCATTGCGCGGCAGGTAGGCCTTGCTCAGATGCTCGATACGGATCACCTCGGGACCGGGCAATGGCCGCGTTTCCGCTTCAGAGGCCACAGCTGCGATCGCCAGGTCATCATCCGCCCGGGCACAGCGCACAAAGTGATTACCGGCAAGTGTCTTCACGGCGATGGCCGCGGCCTGATCGCAGCGCCCCGGCACCGCATGCGGGCAGCGCGGTACGAAAGCACACCCTTCAATATGAATGCCGGGCGCCGGCGGCTGTCCGGGAATGACGGTGAGGCGGCGACTCGCCGTTCCTTCCGTGACCGCGGGACGGCAGGCGATGAGGGCTTGTGTATAAGGATGCCGCGGCCGGCCGAAAATATCGCGGGTGCTTCCCTCCTCGACGACACGGCCGGCATACATCACGCCGACTCTTTCGCAGATGCGCCCGACCAGCGCCAGATTATGCGAGATATAGAGCAGCCCCATGCCGATCTTCCGGGCCAGCTCGCCGATGAGATCGACGACCCCCGCTTCGACCGTCGCATCGAGGCCAGTCGTCGGCTCGTCGAGCACCAGGAGCTTCGGTTCCGCGAGAAGCGCCATGGCGATCACCACACGCTGCGCCTGGCCGCCCGACAATTGATGCGGATAACGCCGCAGCATCGCCTGAACGTCGCCGATGCTCACCTTCGTCAGCATATCGGCGGCGTCGGCCAGCGCCTGCGCCTTGCTGCCCGGGCGATGAGCCAGCCGCGCCTCGACCAGTTGCCGGCCGATGGTGAGCACCGGATTGAGCGCGCTCGCCGGCTCCTGATAGACCATGGCGATGTCGCCGCCGCGCAGACGCCGCAGGCCCTCTTCGTCGAGCGTCGTGATTTCGGCGCCATTCACCTTGATGCTGCCCGAAACGATGCGGCCGCCTTCGGCGAGATAGCCCAGAAGCGCGAAAGCCGCCGTCGATTTGCCGGAACCCGATTCGCCCACCAGCCCGTAGGTCTCGGCCGAACCCAGCGTCAGCGAGAAATCCTTGACGACGGTAACGTCGCCCTTGTCGCCCCGATAGGCGATATGGAGATTGTCGACGACGAGAAGAGGTGCGCTCATGTGAGCCCCTCCTTGCGCAGGCCGTCGGCCAGCAGATTACAGCCGATCACGAGACTCGCAATAGCGACACAGGGAAACACCGCCATGTGCCAGGCGATCGGCAGCAGATGGGCGCTTTCGACCACCATGCCGCCCCAGTCGGGTGTCGGCGGCGGCAGGCCCAGGCCCAGGAAGCCGAGCGTGCCGGTGAGGATGACCGTATAGCCGGCACGCAGGCAGAGATCGACGATGAGCGGTCCCCGCGCATTGGGCAAGATCTCGGCGAACATGATGTAGAGGCTCGATTCGCCGCGCGCCTGTGCCGCCGCCACATAATCCTGCTCGCGCAGAGCGAGCGTGATGCCGCGTGCGATGCGGCTCACCCCAGGCGCATAGGCGAGCGTCACCGCGATGATGATGTTGAGGAGCGACGGCCCCAGTGCGGTGATGAGGATGATGTAGATGATGAGCGCCGGGAAGGCGAGAATGACATCCGACAGACGGCTCACCAGCGCATCGAACCAACCGCCGAAATAACCGGCCGGCACGCCGAGCAGGATGCCGGCGGCGAAGGCGCTCACCACCGCGAGCGGCACCACCGTGAAGGTCGTGCGCGCTCCCCAGATGAGGCGGGAGAGAATGTCACGCCCGCTGCTGTCGGTGCCGAGCCAATGGGCGAGGGACGGATGCGGATCGGCGGCCGCCGCGAAATCGATGGCGCTCGGATCATAAGGCGCGATGAGCGGCGCCAGGAGCGCCACGAGGCCCCAGGCGACGATCAGCGCCACGCCGATCAGGGCGGAGGGCGAGGGCGAGAAGCGGCGGAGGATGGTGCGCATCATCGTCATCCGAGCTTGATCTTCGGATCGAGCGCCAGATAGCAGAGATCGCCGATCAATTGCGTGCCGACCGCCACGATGAGCGCCAGGAGCGTCAGGGCCTGGACGAGATAGATATCGCCGAACAGGGCCGCCTGCAGCAGGAGCGAGCCGACGCCCGGATAGGCGAAGATCGATTCGACCACCACGACGCCGGTGAGCAGCCAGTTGATCTGCAGCAGAATGACGGTGATCGGCGGGATCATCGCATTGCGCAGCACGTGATGGAGGATGATGTCGCGGCGCTTGAGGCCTTTGAGCAGAGCGGTGCGCACATAGGGCTTGCGCATCGTGTCGGCGACCGAGGCGCGCACGATGCGCAGCACATAACTCGCCGAGGCGATGACGAGGACGCCGACCGGCAGAACGAGCTGCAGGCTCAAGGGCCAGCGCCCGCCTTGTGTCATCGGGCTGGTGCCGGGCAGAATCCCGAGCCACACCACGCCGACGAGCAGCAGCGCCACCGCGACGACGAATTCCGGCAGCGAGGTGAGGATGACGGCGCCCATCGACAGGATGCGGTCGACGGGCCGCCCCGGATTGACGCCGGCGGCGACGCCGGCGGCGAGCGACACCGGGATGATGACGAGGATGGCGAGCAGCGTGAGCAGCACCGTATAACCGATGCGCTCCCCCACCACATCGACGACCGGCTCCTTCAGCATCAGCGAATAGCCGAAATTGCCGACATAGCGGTTGCCGCGCGGATCGCTCAGGCCGAGCCCGATCGTCGGATCACCGAGCGGATTCTCGACGACACCCGCAACGATGCCGAGCCAGCGCAGATAACGCACCAGCAACGGATCGCCCAGATGCAGCTTCTCGGTGAGGAGATCGACTTGCGATGAGACTGCATAAGGACCGAGGATCTTGGACGCCACGGTGCCCGGCGAAAATTCCGTCACCGCGAAGAGCAGGAACGATGCCGCGAGAAAGGTGATGATGAACTGGCCGATGCGGCGAAGGAGGAAGCGGATCATCCCCGCGTCCATACCAAATTATTCCCCTTCTCCCGCTTGCGGGAGAAGGTGGCCGATAGGCCGGATGAGGGTGTCGGGCAGATAATCATGAACTCCGCATTTCGAGATGAGTCACTCGCCGAAGGCTCACACAATCGGCACGAACACCCTCATCCGCCCTTCGGGCACCTTCTCCCGCAGGCGGGAGAAGGGAAAACTCAGCTTTTGATCGCCAGCTCGTTGCAGAAGACCATGTAGGTCGGATGCATGGCGAAGCCCACCACCTTCTTGTCGTAGAAGGAGATCAGGTTGCGCCAATAGGTCTGGACGATCGGGCCTTCGCGCTGCATCAGCGCCTCGATATCGGCCATCCTGGCGCTGCGCGCCTTGGGATCGGGGATCGCCTCGGCTTCGTCGAGCAATTTGTCAAATTCGGGATTGGCGAAGGCGCTTTCATTCCAGGCGGCATTGGAGCGATAAGCGAGCGCCAGATTCATGACGCCGAGCGGGCGATGCGCCCAGACCGTCATGCCGAGCGGCGCCGTCATCCAGACATCCCAATATTGCGGGTTGGGCACCACCTTGATGGCGGCGCGGATGCCGGCCTCCTTCCACATCTCGGTGAGCGCGGTGGCATTGCGCAAGTGATGCGGCGGGTTCTGCTGGATGACCAGCTCGACATCGACGCCGTCCTTGTAACCGGCCTCGGCGAGCAGCGCCTTGGCCTTTTCGACGTCGCGCACGGGCTCCGGCAGCTTGGCGTAGTCGGGATGGATCGGCGAGACATGATGATGCTCGGCCGGCGTACTGAACTGGCCGAAAGTGATCTGGTTGGCCTTGACCGGGTCGACCGCCAGCCGGAAGGCCTGGCGGACCTTCGCATCGTCGAAGGGTTTGTTCTTGAGATTCATGCGCACCACCGAAGTATCGGCGGTGGTGACCTGGTAATATTGCAGGGCGGCATTGTCCTTCAGCAGCGGATAGAAGTCGGGCAGGATCTGGAAGGCGCCATCGACCTGGCCGGAGATCAGCGCATTGACGATCGCCTGCTCATTGCCGCCGACATCGACGAATTCGATGCGGTCGAGATAAGGCCCCTCGCCCCAGTAACCAGGCTTGGCTTCCAGCACCGCATTGCGCGAGACATTGAGTTCCTTCAACGTGAAGGCGCCGGTGCCGACAGCGCCCGGCCCGAACACGCCCTTCTCCTCCGGATAGAGCATGACCGCCGGATAATGGAAGAGATGCTCGGGCACCGCGAGCTGCGGGGCTTTGAGATTGAGGCGCACCGTCTTGTCGTCGACCTTCTCGATGGCCTTCGGGTCCCACAATTCGTGCCGAATGATCTTCTTGCCCTTGTCGTCGACCTTGCCGGTGTCGACGCTGTTGAGCAGGTAGCCTTCCATCAGCCCCAGAACCGAGGAGCCGACGTCGTCGCTCAACAGCCGCGTCAGGTTCCACACGACATCGTCGGCGACGAAGGAGCGGCCGCTGTGCCATTTGACGTCGTCGCGCAGATGGAGCGTCCACGTCTTGAGATCGGCGGACGGCTCCCAGGATTTGAGGAGATGCGGTCGCGTGACATTGTCGGCGCCGGTCTTGGTCAGATATTCGACCACTTGCGAATAAATGAGCGGGTGGGCGGTGGTGGAGGCGATGGCCGGCGATTTGACGTCATAGACCGTGGTGCTGATTCGCAAGGTCCCGCCCTTGGGCTTCGCGTCTTGCGCCTGTGCCTCGCTTGGTACCCCCGTCACCTTGTCGGCGAAGGCGTAAGCCGAGGCCGCCGAGAGGCCCAGCAAGGTTGCGGTACGCAGGAAACTGCGTCGGCTCACCTTCCCGTCAGCGAGATCGCGCTTGAGGATGGGCAAGTAGTCATGGTCGCGAGGACGGGTCATGGACGGGCTCCCTGGACGCTTCTATCTGTCGGTAAGTAGGCGATGGTCCATGAAGTGGTCTTGATCTTGCAAGCAAATTTTTCGAATAGTTGCTATCGGAAATCTCAATCGAACGGGATCGCCATGAATGTCGACCAGTTGCGCAGCTTTGTCGAGGTGGTGGCGACCGGCAGTTTCAGCCTGGCCGCCAGCCGGCTGAATGTCACGCAGTCGACCGTCTCGGCGCGGATCCGGGCGCTCGAGGAACAGCTCGGCCAGCCGCTTTTCCTGCGCGGGCGCGAAGGCGCCGACCTCACCCCGGCGGGCCTCAGGCTCGAGGCCCATGCGCTGGCGATCCTGAGCTCCTGGGAACAGGCGCGCCAGGAAATCGCCCTGCCGCAAGGTTTTCAGACCATATTCCGCCTAGGCGGCCCGGCCAGCCTGTGGAGCAGCCTGCTGCGCCCCTGGCTTTCCTCGATGCGCGAGCGCGCGCCCGACGTGGCGGTGAGGCTCGAAGGCAGCCATTCCGACAATATCATCGAACGCCTGTCGGAAGGGCTGCTCGATCTGGGCGTGGTGTTCATTCCCCGCCGCAGGCCCGGTCTCCTCGTCGAGACCTTGTTCGACGAACGCCTGGTCCTTGTCTGCCACAAGGAGATCATCGACGACTGGCACAGCCATTATGTCAATCTCGATTGGGACGACGAATTGCGCTCGGCCCACCGCGAGGCCTATCCCGATCTGCCAACGCCGGCCATCACCATCGGTCCGGCGGTCCTGGGCTTGAACTATCTTCTCGACCAGCGCGCCGCGGGCTACCTGCCCTGGAGCCTCGCCGCGCCCTGGATTGCGAGCGGCCATATCACACCGGTCGAGAACGCGCCCGAGATCCGCCGGCCGGTCTATGTGATCGCACCCGACACACACGCCCACACCGAGCTGCTCGACCTGGCGCTGCGCTGCCTGCGCTCCATCGGCAGCCTGCTGCAGGATTTTCGCGATTAGCGCTCGAGGAAGCGCCAAGTCCAGCCGGCAACGAGAATGCCGATGATGGGTCCCAATACATAAATCCAATAGAACCGCCAGTCGCCGAGAAACATGGTCGGGCCGAAGGCGCGCGCCGGATTCATCGCCGCTCCCGCAATCGGCCCCATCAGCATGACCTCGATGCCGACGACGAGGCCGATCGGCACCGCGGCGAAAGAGCGAAGCGGCGGCGCGACCGCGAAAGCGGCGCGAATGACCAGCATCATCACGAAGGACAGGAAACATTCGATGGCGAAGGCGCCGGCGAGCGGAAGGGCCAAACCCGGATTGGGCAGATTGGCGCCCATGCCACCTTGCGCGCCGAGCGTATAATAAAGAAGAGCCGCACCCGCACAGGACCCGGCGAGCTGCGCCACGATATAGCCAGGCACCAATCGCTTGGGGAAGTCACCGAAGGCGGCGAGCCCCAGGGTCAAGGCCGGATTGAAATGCGCGCCCGAAATATCGAACAAGGCCCAGATCAGAATCATCAGCGCCAATCCTGAGGCCGAGCCGGCGATCAGCGGTCCCGGCAGATTGCCGAGCATGGTGGTGACCATGACCGCGCCCGCCGCGAAAAACACGAGAATGGCCGTGCCGAGGAATTCCGCGGCATAGAGCCTGGCACTGCTCAAGCGATTGCCGTCCTGCATGATCAGATGGTGAGTCTGAAATAGAGCATCGGCAATTTTTCGGGAAGGGCCTCGACCCGATTGATCATCAGGTGGTTGCGCGGACCGAAGATGCGCGGCAGATAGTTTTCACCGCCGCCGTCGAGGCCGACACAGAAGACGTCGACACCCTGCCGGGCCAGCTCCTGCACCGCTTTGCGCGCATCCTCGACCAGATATCGCTTGTCGGCGACGTCGATATCGGCGGGCTCGCCGTCGGTGATGACGAGCACCAGCTTACGATGCGTGGCCTGGGTCGCGATTTCCGCCCCCGCCTGGCGCAGCGCGGCGCCGAGCCTGGTCGACAGCATGCCACGCAACCCCGCCAGTCGCGCTTTCACCACCGCCAGATTGTCCTCGGTGAAATCCTTCACCCGGTAGTAGCGCACCTCTTCGCGCCCATTCGAGCAGAAGGCATGGAGCGCGAAAGGGTCACCGAGATCGGCCATGGCCTGGGCGAGCAGCGCCGCCGCCGCCCGCTCGAGCGCGATGACGGTGGTCGTCGTGTCGCGTACCCGGTCGCGGGTCGATTCCGATATGTCGAGCAAAGCCAGCACCGAGAGATCGCGCGCCCGCATCTCCTGCGTTTCATAGAGGCGCGTGTCGGGAGGAAGGCCGGCGCGATAATCGATCATCGCCCGGATGGCGGCATCGAGATCGAGGCGGTCGCCTTGCGGCTGGCGGCGCATCCGCACCGGCCGGCTGACCTTGGCCGCCTTCACCAGCCGGGCGATGCGGCGCTCGACATCGGCGTGATCGGCGAGGATGGCATCGATCGCTTCGGCCGCCGCCGGTTTCGGCTTGAATTCCAGGATCGTCGTCCAGTCATGCCGCATCAGGCCGCCGACATGATCCCATTCGGAACGCCGGGCGATCGGGATGCCGGCATCCTCCGGCAGTGCCGTCAGCTTTCCGGCCCGGTTCGCCGAAACGTCGCTCGTATCATCACGCTCGCGCCGCTCGCTCCCCTCAGGCGTCTCCTGCTCATTGAGACGCACCGCCTCGAGCAGCATCTCGGCGGTTTCCGCCTGCTCCGGCGGCGTCTCGCCGAAATCCCACAGGCCCAGATTGTCATCGCGATAGGACGGCTCGATCACATGGCTTCTGGCATTGAACTGGATGCGCATCTGGCCGATGTCATTGCCGAGCAGCCCGCCGATGCGCCGGCTGATCGCCGGATCCTCCCATTGATCACGGGCATCGCGAAACATCCGGCGCGCCTTGCTGATCCACGGATCGTCATCGACATAAGCGGGATCGATCAGCGCCCGCGCCAGGCGCATCATCAGAAGCTCGGCGGTGAGGGCCGTGCCGGGCTCGGCGACATGGAAGCGCGACCACAGCCGGCGCAGGCCCGGATATTCCTCGGCGGCCAGCGCCTCGATACGCGCATCCTCGATCAGCCCGACCAGCGCCAGCTGCACGGGCCGGAGCGAGCCGACCGGAAATTTGGCCCTTCCATACCTCAGATGCGCGCCGATATGGGCGAAGACCGCGTGATAATGGGCGGCTGCCGCCGCGCCGCGATAACCGGCATAGATCTCGGGCACGCGGATGAAGGCGCCATCGAAGGAGGCCCGCCGCATCACCCGCCCGCCCGGCCTGACGCTGGCCGCGCGGATCACCGGGCGGATCTTCCACAGGGCGATCAGGAAGGCGCGCAGCGATGCCTCGATATCGGTGAAGGCGACATCGTCCGGATCGCGCTCGAAGGCTTTGAGCGTCGCCATGTCGGTGACGGCGAAATAGAGCGCCGCCTTGGCGGCATCACCACCGCTCTGACGGATGCCGTTTGCCGCCCAGGCGCGAAAGGCGAGCACGCTGAGCCGGCCGAGCACGAAGCCCGAGGCGCGAATGATGAGGGACGCAGCGCCTGGCGCCAGCGTCGCCGCCTCCTCGACCGTCCGCAACCAGATCCGCAAGGCGGCGTTTTCCTCGAGAAGTGCGGCCACCGCCGGCAGCGTGCTGAGGAAGCGCAGAGCGGCTTCAGGTCCCGCCGCCTTGGCGATGCCGGTCGCGGTGTCGGCAGTGGCGAGCGCCAGATCGACGCCGTGAAGCCGCGCCACCTCGACGCTACCGGTGGCGAAGGCGAAAGGCGCCGCGGGGTCGCTGATCTTCGCCGCGACCCGCTCGAAGCCGTCGATCCACAGGTCGAAGGCAGGCCCGGGAAAGACCTCGCGCACGCTCTGCCAGGTGCGCCGGTCGATGGCCTGGGCGAAGCGGACGCTGCGCAGCAAGCCGTCTATGAGACCGTCGTCGGTCATCCTCAGACGCAGGCGGCGATCGTTTCGGTGAGGGCGCGGCGCATATCGGGATCATCGCTGATCGGCAGCACGATCGCCACCTCGCAAGCCTCGCGCAGCGGGATCGACCGGCTCATCAGCCGGCCGGCCTGGACCAGCATGCGGGTCGAGGCGCCTTCATCCAATCCATGTCCCTTCAGATTGCGGGTGCGTCCGGCGATCCGCACCAGCACGGCGGCGTCCTCATGCGCGATCCCTGATTCATGGGCGACGATCTCGGTTTCGATCGACGCTTCGGGATAGGAAAAGTCGAGCGCCGCGAAACGCTGCTTGGTCGATTCCTTCAGATCCTTGATGACGCTCTGATAACCGGGATTGTAGGAGATCACGATCTGGAAGTCGGGATGCGCCCGGACCAGCTCGTTCTTCTTCTCGAGCGGCAGGATGCGACGGTCATCGGTCAAGGGATGGATGACGACGGTGGTATCCTGGCGCGCCTCGACGATCTCGTCGAGATAGCAGATGGCGCCGTGGCGAACACTGAGTGTCAGCGGGCCGTCATGCCAGACGGTGCCTTCGGCATCGAGAAGGAAACGCCCGACCAGATCCGACGCCGTCATGTCCTCATGGCAGGCGACCGTGATCAGCGGCTTGCCGAGCCGCCAGGCCATATGCTCGATGAAACGTGTCTTGCCGCAGCCCGTCGGCCCCTTCAGCATCATCGGCAGGCGCGCCGCATAGGCCGCTTCGAACAGCGCCACCTCATTGCCGACGGGATGATAATAAGGCTGTCCGGTGAGGAGATAATTGCTCAGATCCATGACTACGACATCCATTCAGGCATGACCGGAGAGTGGCCCCGACCACTCTCCGGTCCCCGGCTCTTACTCAACGATGGGCGCGCGTCTTCGGATTCGGAATGCCCTCGATCGGCGACTCCTCGGTGCCGACGGTCGAACGGGTGATGGCCTCCACCATCTCGCGCGTGCCTTCCGGATCGGTGATCCACTTCTTGTAGAAATCATAGGGGCAGCTGGCGACGCCCTGCGCCCCCTCGCCCGAATTGATCATGCCGGTATAGCCGCGATGCACCAGCTTGAAGAGATGGTTGTTGGACTGGCTGTTCTTGCGCGCGTCGCGAATGAGCATCTTCGACAGCTGGGCATATTGGATGCCCATCTCCTCTTCGCCGCATTCGCCGAGCGTGCGACCGTCGAAACCGATGATCGCCGAATGGCCGAAATAGGAGTAGACGCCGTCGAAGCCGGTAGCGTTCGAAACCGCCACATAGCTGTTATTGGCCCAGGCCATCGCCTTGGCCATCAGCACCTGCTGGTCCTTGGCCGGATACATATAGCCCTGGCAGCGCACGATGAGCTCGGCGCCCTTCATCGCGCAGTCACGCCAGATTTCCGGGTAATTGCCGTCATCGCAGATGATCAGGCTCACCTTGAGGCCCTTGGGGCCCTCCGACACATAGGTGCAATTGCCGGGATACCAGCCTTCGATCGGCACCCAGGGCATGATCTTGCGGTATTTCTGCACGATCTCGCCCTTGTCATTCATCAGGATGAGCGTGTTGTAGGGCGCCTTGTTGGGATGCTCCTCATGGCGTTCGCCGGTGAGCGAGAACACGCCCCAGACCTTGGCCTTGCGGCAGGCAGCCGCGAAGATCTCGGTCTCCTCGCCCGGGATCTGCGAGGCGGTCTCATACATCTCCTTCTGATCATACATGATGCCGTGGGTGCTGTATTCCGGGAAGATCACCAGATCCATGCCGGGCAGGCCCACTTTCATGCCGACCAGCATCTCGGCGATCTTGCGGGCATTGTCGAGCACCTCCTTCTTGGTATGGAGGCGCGGCATCTTGTAGTTGACCACCGCAACGCCGACCGTGTCGTTGCTGCTACCGATATCGCCATGAATCATGTTCGTCTCCCAGATGGTTGCCTGATCATTGCGCACCGACGCATGGTCACACCGCCATGTGCTTGTGCATGAGATTGTCCGTCAGGTTCTTGACGGGACCCTCCGCCACGACGCGGCCCTTCTCCATGATTACGAAGGAGTCGGAGGCGCGCCGTGCGAATTCGATATCCTGCTCGACCAGGATGATGGTGATGCCATGCGCCTTGTTGAGCTTGATGATCGCTTCCTCGATCTGCTCGACGATGTTGGGCTGGATGCCCTCGGTCGGCTCGTCGAGCAGGATGATCTTAGGGTTTGTCAGAAGCGCCCGGCCGATCGCCAGCTGCTGTTGCTGGCCGCCGGAAAGATTGCCGCCCTGCCGGTCGAGAAACTCGCCGAGCACGGGGAATATCTCGAAGACGAGATCGTCATAGGAATGCTTGTCGCCGCCGGAACGCGCGAAGGTGCCGAGCTTCAGATTCTCCCGCACCGTGAAGGTCGGGATGATGCCGCGGCCCTGCGGCACATACCCGAGGCCCGCATGGGCGCGCTTGAAGGTCGGCAGCGGGTCGAGGCGTTTACCCGACAGCGCGATCTCCCCGCCGCAGCGGTCCATGAGGCCGAGGATCGCCTTGAACAGAGTGGTCTTGCCCACCCCGTTGCGACCCAGAACGGCCAGGAATTTGCCCGTTTCGAGCGTGAGATTGACGCCCTGAAGGGCGCGCGAATTGCCGTAATAGGCTTCGAGATTCTTGAGCTCAAGCACCGCTGATCCCCACCGATCCCAGATAGACCTGTTTGACTTTCGGATTGTTCTCGATCTCGGCGACCGGGCCTTCGGCGAGGAGCTTGCCCTGATGCATCACCGAGATGATGTCGCCGATCGCCTTGACGAATCCCATATCGTGCTCGACCACGATGATCGTGTGTTTGCCCTTGAGGCGGTTGCAGATATCGGCGGTCTTCTGCGTCTCCTGCACCGTCATGCCGGCGGTCGGCTCATCGAGCAGGATGAGCTCGGCGTCCTGGGCGAGCAACAGCGCGATCTCGAGCCATTGCGTCTGGCCATGCGAAAGATGCGCCGCCGGCACGTTGAGCTGATCGCTGAGCCCCACGAATTCCGCGAGCTTGTCGAGGCCGTCGCTGTCGGCCGAATGCGCCCAGCGCAGCAGATTGGCGAGGACGCCATTGCGCTTGCAATAGGCGACTTCGAGATTCTCGCGCACGGTGAGCTGGCGGAAGACGCTCGGCACCTGGAATTTGCGCCCGACGCCTGAGCGCGCGATCTGATAGTCGTCATGCCGGCCGAGCTCGATGCCCTTGAAGCGGATCGAGCCGCCGCTCGGCACCGTTTTGCCGCAGATGAGGTCGAGGGCGGTGGTCTTGCCGGCGCCGTTCGGCCCGATGAGACAGCGCAACTCCCCCTTCTCCACCTTGAGCGACAGGCCGTTCACCGCCTTGAAGCCGTTGAAGCTGGCGCTGACATCGCTGAGTTCGAGATGCGCGGTCATTTGCCCTCGGCGAGTTTGGTGGAGCGGGCGATGGAATTGCCGCGCTTGGCCGGTTCGGGCGTGGCGCGGCGGCCGCCGAACTTCTCGGTGAGTTTTTCGCCGAGGCTCGCTATGCCATTGGGCAGGAACAGCACCACCAGCACGAAAAGCGCGCCCATGACGAGCGTCCAGGTGTCGAGGAAGACCTCGGATTCAGAGAGCGCGCCCTGCATGCCGGCGACGAGAATGGCGCCGAGCAGCGCGCCGACCAGGCTTTGCCGGCCACCGACCGCGCACCAGATGACGATCGACAGGCTGAGCTGCACGCCGAGAAAGGTCGGCGAGGCGAATTCCATGACGATCGTGTAGAGCATGCCGGCGAGACCGGCGATGCCGGCCGAGATGCAGAACACCATGGTCTTGAACAGCGCCACGTCGTAACCGAAGAAGCGCACGCGGTCTTCCTGGTCGCGGATCGCCTGCAGGATGAGCCCGGCCTTGCTCTTGGTGACGGCAAGCGCCAGGAACAGGCACACCGTCAGACAGATAGCGATGAGATAATAGGTCGTCGCGCTATAGGCATCGAAGGTGATGCCGAAGAGCTCGAGCTGGGCGAGATCGGTGATGCCGTTGAAACCGCCCGTCGCCCATTGCTGGTCGATGATGACGAGATTGACGACTACCAGAGTGGCGAGCGTGATGATCGCCACATAGACTCCGGTGACCCTGCCGCGGAACATGAACCAGGCGAGGATCGCCGAGACGATCATCGGTCCTATGATGCCCGCCGCGATGGCGAAGGGCATGGAATAGAACGGCTTCCAGAACCACGGCAGCGCCTCGACATTGTTCCACACCATGAAGTCGGGCAGCCCTTCCGAGCCGGTATGGACGGGAATGGTGCGCAGCTTGAGCGCCATCGCCATGCAATAGGAGCCGAGCCCGAAGCTCATCGCCTGGCCGAGATTGAGGATGCCGGCATAACCCCAGGACAGTGCCAGTGCCATCGACACCATGGCCAGCACCAGATAGCGGGCGAAGCGGTTGAGCAGGAAATCGTCGTTGATCAGCATCGGCAGGAGGAAGATGGCGAGGCACACCGCGCCATAGACGAAGACCTGCCTCATGGTGCGCTTCGACATCATGTGCGCACCCTTGTGACGAAGAGGCCCTGCGGCCTGAAGCGGATGAGAATGACGATACCGACCAGCACCAGCGCCTTGGCGACGGTGTCGTTCTGCCAATATGCGAGCACGCCTGAGAGCTGGCCGAGAAGCACCGAGCTCGCCACCGTGCCGAACAGGCTCTGGACGCCGCCCAGCACCACGACGAAGAAGGCATCGACCACATAGCCGGTGCCCATTTCCGGTGACACGCTCTTGAGCGGCGCCACCAGCGCGCCGGCGAGGCCGGCAAGCCCCGCCCCATAGGCGAAGGTGCCGGTATAGATCGTGCTCGCATTGATGCCGAAGGCGGTGGCGATGCTGCGGTCCTGGACCACGGCGCGCAATTGCATGCCGACCGTCGTCTTGTTGACGAGCATCCAGGTCGCGGCGAAGAGGGCGGCGCCTGCGATGATGATGAAGACACGATAGGCCGAGACGTCGACGCCGAAGATGTCGACAGTGGCGGCGAGGCTCGGCGGCATCTCGACATAACGCAATTCGCCGCCGGCGGTGAGCCGCACCAGCTGCTGCAGCATGACGCCGATCCCCCAGGTGGCGAGGATGGTGTCGATCGGCCGGCGATAGAGATAGCGGATGACGCCGCGCTCGATGAGGGCGCCGAGGAGCGCCGTGGCGATGAAAATGATGATGAGGCTCGGAAACAGGCTGATGCCGGCATAGGCTTTGAGCGCCCAGGCACCATAGGCGCCGAGCATGATGAACTCGCCATGCGCCATGTTGATGACGCCCATCGAGCCATAGATGATCGACAGGCCGAGGGCGACGATGAGCAGGATCGAGCCGATGCTCAGGCCGGTGATGAATTGTTCGAACAGAAATTCCATGACCGAAAGCTCACAAGGCTAGAAAGCCGCGGCGGTACAAAGCCGCCGCGGCCGGATGAGTCTCAGGCTTCCTTCAAGCCCGTCTCGGTGCATTTCTGGTTCGGATAGGCGGCATAAGGATCGGGCGCCTTCCATTCGGCCGAATCCTTCAGCACCTCGAACTGGCCGTCAGATTTCGCGACGGCGATCTTCGGCCACAGCCAGGTGTGGAGATTCTCCTTGTCGAGATGGATCTTGCCTTGCGGGGCCACATATTCCTGCCCCTTGATCGCCTCGCGGATGCCGTCCGGCGTGATGTCGCTTTGGGCCAGCT
Source organism: Taklimakanibacter albus (assembly GCF_016595235.1). Taxonomy (GTDB): domain Bacteria; phylum Pseudomonadota; class Alphaproteobacteria; order Rhizobiales; family Aestuariivirgaceae; genus Taklimakanibacter; species Taklimakanibacter albus. Next base: position 2,087,264 of record NZ_JAENHL010000007.1, read on the forward strand.
TCTCGACTGCCTGCTTGAACAGATACATCTGGAAATAGCAGGCTTCCGAAACGAAATGCGTGACCTTGTCGTCGCCCCAGCGCTTCTTGTAGGCGGCGACGAATTTCTCGTTCTCGGGCGACTTGTGCACCATGAAATAGGGCGCCGAGGTGAAATGGCCGGCCGCGGCATCGCCGCCCATCGCCGCCACTTCGTTTTCGGATGTGGTGAGGCTCGCCATCGGCATCTTGGCCGGATCGAGGCCGGCGGCGCGATATTGCCGATGCAGCGCCACCACCGAATCGCCCACCACCGTCGAGAAGATCACATTGGGTGCGGTGCTCTTGATCTTGTTGATCACCGAGGAGAACTCGGAATGGCCGAGCGGCACATATTCCTCGTTCACCACTTCGCCGCCGAGCTTCTCGAGCAGCTTCTTGCAGTAGTTGTTCTCCTCCTTCGGATAGATGTAGTTCGAGCCGATGAGGAAGAACTTCTTGCCGAACTTTTCGACCAGCCAGGGCACGAACTCGTCCTGCTGCTGGTTGGGCACGGCGCCCGTATAGATCACGTTCTTCGAGCATTCGCGGCCCTCATAGAGGGTCGGGTAGAAATAGAGATTGTTGCGCTTCTCGACCACCGGCAGCACCGCTTTGCGGCTGGCCGACGTGTAGGAGCCGAAGACGCTGACGCATTTGTCGCCAACGACGAGCTTGCGCGCTTTCTCCGCGAAGGTGGCGGGATCGGAGGCCGGGTCTTCGACGACCGCATTGATCTGCATGCCGTTGATGCCGCCGGCCGCGTTGATCTCCTCGATCGCCATGATCGTCGCCTTGTTCAGCGACTCCTCGATGATCGCCGTCGTGCCGGTGAGCGAGAACAGCACGCCGACCTTGATTTCACCGCCGGCGGCGCGCGCCAGCGAATAGTCCTTGATCCAGATATGTGGGAATCCGCCCAATAAACCTGCGCCGAGCGCAGCCGTTCCCGTCAGGAACGATCTTCTCCTGATAGCCATCGTTTCCTCCATGACAACAACAAAAAACCCCCAAGTTGACCTGGACCGGTCAATCATGAGGGCGTTACTGCCTGATTATGTGAGCGGCGCTTTTGCCGCTGTCCGCATTTTTGCGGGGTGCGCGTTTCTTATACGAGGCTGTCGGAAGTGTCAACGAGTTTGGACGCGAGCGACGCGACAGTGACGCGTTTCTTCATCGCCATATCGCGCAGTACACGGAAGGCTTCCGTTTCATTGATGCGATTGCGCCGCATGATCAGCTGCTTCGCCTTCTCAATATCGCGCATGGCGCGCGCATTCTCTTCCATGCGCGCGATGCGCGTCTTCTGGCGCCGGAAGAAGGCGAACTGGTCGAAGGCGAGCAGCATCGCTGCATCGATGAGATGCGGCTGATAGGGCCGGCTCAGCACCGCATTGGGGCAGGCCACATGCAGCTCGTGGTAATCGAGGCGCACATTCTGCGGCAGCAGGACGATGAGCGCCGCCTCCGCCTCGCCCGGCATCCAGGCGAGCCGGTTGCCGAGGCCCGGCCCATATTCGCAGAACAGTACATCGGCATTTTCGCCGATACGGTCGGGCGCCGGCCATTGATGCCGGACCTGCGCGCGGCTGCGCTGGAGGTGGCGCAGAAGCGACTGGCCGTCCTCATCGGGCTCGCAGACGACCAGCAGGCGCAGGCGCGAGAACTGGGCCAGGGGATTGATCGCCATGGCTCAGGCGCTTTCCGCCAACCGATAGGGGCTGATGAGATAGGGATCGGCGTCGATCTGCGACAGCGACTGATGCATGATGGCGAAGTGTCCGGCCCGGTTGACGCGCCCGACGCGCGACCAGACATTGGCATGGCTGCAGGCCGGATTGATCGACACGGTGCCCTGCGGCGCATCGATGGTCGAGCCGAGCACCAAAGGCCGCAATATGTCGGTGTCGAGCGTGTTCACCTGCGCCAGCGCCTTGGCCAGGAGATGCACCTGAAAATAGGCCGCTTCCACGCACATATTCGTGTTTTCGCTGTCGCCGTAGCGCTTGCGGTAGCGCTGGACGAAGGCCTCTTCCTTGGACCCGCCGATGCCCTGGAAATAAGGCGCGGCGGTGATGTGGTGCTCACCGACATCGGCGCCCATCGCCTGGATCTCGGCCTCGGTGGTGGTGAGGCTGGCGATCGGCAGCTTCTTGGCGTCGAGGCCGAAATCGTTGAAGGCCTGATAGAGAAACACGGTCGCCTCGCCGACCACCGTCGAGAAGATGACGTCCGGGCTGGCGGTCCGGATGTCGCGCATGATCGGATAGAACTCCTCGCGCCGGGCATTGAGCGACACATACATCTCGCCGACCACCTCGCCGCCCGACTGATTGACGAGGGCGCGCATGATGCGGTTCGATTCGCGCGGATAGACATAGTCGGAACCGACGAAATAGAAACGCGTGCCGTAATTCTGGGCGAGATAGGTGAACAGCGTCAGGCTGTTCTGGTTGGGCGCGGCGCCCGTATAGATGATGTTGGGCGAGAATTCGAAGCCTTCATAGAGGGTCGGATACCACAGGAGGCCGTTGAGGCGCTCGACGATCGGCAGCACCGCCTTGCGGCTCGACGACGTGTAGCAGCCGAAGATGGTGCGGATGCCGTCCTCGGCCAGCATCTTGCGCGTATAGGCGCGGAACTGCGCATTGTCGGAGCCCGGATCGAAGACGGCGGGGACGAGTTCGCGGCCATTGATGCCGCCGGCCTCGTTGATCTCGTCGATCGCCAGCATCGTGCCGCGATACTGCGTCTCTTCGATGAGCGCCATATAGCCGGTGCGCGAAAACAATACGCCCACCCGCCAGGGCTCCGACGTCTGCTCTCGTCCAATGCCAGGCATGTTCCAAAGCCTCAGCGCATATCCGGAAAATAGCGAGGGAGCATGCTCGCTTTGACCGATCCGATCAACACTTCATTTTTGCGGCGGCGAAAATCCAGTTCGCGGGCACAGGAAAGTGTGTCTGATGCGCTGCGATGATCGCGGTCATCGACCGCCGCATTCACGACCTTGGCGTACAATGCCGGAGGGAATCACGACGCGCGCGGAGACGCGAAATATTGATCAGGGCACTGATGATTTTCACCTGCTCCGGAGCGTCGCGGAGACGAGATCGGCAACGAGCCGGGAGAGGGGTCCCCCGAATCGCCATTTCGTAAAATTTTAGTTACTTTTCATATATTTACCGCTTCCCCGACCAGATGTACCTAACGCTTGCCTAACCCGTTCATCTGCATTTAGCTTACCCAGGTCACGATCACTTAGGGTTAATTCCGGCCCGGACGGCCCGTGACCGGTTAGTGCAGGTGCGGCATGACGACTGCAGCGGCCATTTCTTTTGCCGGGGCCCTTCTCGGCATTGCGGTATTCTCCCGAGTTCCGATCTGGGCGCTGAAGGCCTGGAAGGAGATGAGCTTGCGGCGGCTCCTGGCCGCCCATCTCCTCACTTATGCTGTCGCCGTCATCGTCTCGGCCTTCGCCCTCGCCCATGGCGGCGCACCGCAGTGGCAGGTGGCCTTGGCCAGCTTTGTCGTGCCGTCCGCCCTGGTCTTCGCGCTCGATGCGCTCGGCATCTACTTTAAGATGAGGGATGGCACGCGGCCCATCGCCTGGTTTACCCATGTCGGCGGCAAACGGAACGGGCCGATGGCGACGGAAGCCGTCACCGCGGCATTGGCCGACAATTCGCTCAAGCCGACCGACTGGATCTGGCGGGTGGGCTTCAAGGAATGGCAGCAAGTCCAGACGGTCGATGTCGCCGCCGCGGCGGAGCCTCCGCCTGCTCCCGTCGAACCTAAAACACCGTATCTTCTGCGCCACTGGAAGGGCGTGCTGTCGCTGCCGAAGAGCTTCTGGCTGAGCGGCCTCGTGATCGCCTTTCTGTTCGGCGTCCTCTATTTCTCCCTCATGCGACTCGACATCGCCGACTATCCGATCCTGGTGAGCGTCGGGGTGATCGGCCTGTGGCTGGCGCTGCTCGCCGCCATGGTGTGGTTCGCCGTCGGCGTCGTCCGCGCCGCCGAGCGTTATGAAGCCGAACATCCGAAACGCATCTGGAGCATCGCCGCAAAAGGGGCGACGGTCATCGCGGCGCTCTCCGTGCTCGCCATCTTCGCCAGGCTCGGCGTGCCGCAGATCCAGCATTTCGCCGACGCCATCTTCGAGACCACGGAGCCGCGCTACACGGTGGCGCTGCTGCGCGACGACACCGAGCTCAACGTCACCGGCCCGATGGATCTGGGCCTGTCGGAAACGGTCGATGAGGTCCTGCATGATCATCCGGCGATCGCGACCATCTATCTGAACAGCCCGGAAGGCCGCCCCGCCGAAGCTGACAGGCTGAGCGAGATCATCCTCGCCAATAATCTCAACACCTATGTCTCGGCCGTCTGCGCCGGGCCCTGCGTCAAGGCCTTCGCCGCCGGCAAGAGCCGCTGGCTGTCGCGCGACGCGGTCCTGGCCCTTGGTCGTCCCGAATCCGGCGCGCAGGACTCCGCCGAAGCGCAACCTCATATCGCCAAGCTGCGCAGCTTCCTCCGCGGCCGCGGCGTCGAAGCGGACTTCATCGAGCGCGCTTTGGCGGTGACGGAGAAAAATGCCTGGCGGCCGAGCCATGCCGAGCTCTTCGCGTCGGGTCTCGTGACCTCTTATGCGACCGACGCCGATGTGGCGCAGGCCGGCATTCCGCTGCAGGAGATCGACGACGCCGAAAAGGCCCTCGACCAGGTCGCCCTTTATCGGACCTTGCGCGAAAAGCATCCGAAAGCGCGCGAGGAGATCTTCGCCATCCTGCGCCAAGGCACGGTCAAAGGCGAAGCCGCCGCTGAGATGCGCCGGCGCATGTGGGCGATCATCACGCCGATCGTGGCGCAGAGCATATCTTCCGCGTCCGACGCGGCACTCACCTCCTTCTACCAGATCGCGGCGGAAGAGGCCGAAGCTCTGGCGGCGAAGGACGCCAAGGCCTGCGAGGCCTATCTCAAGGGTGAGACGGGCGGTTTCGATCCGGCTCTGCTGCCCGCGTCCCTGCAGGAGCGCGAGCTCGCCGCCACGGCGGAGGTGATCCGCACCAGCGGCAGCTATGCCGGCCAGCCGGTCGATCAGAAAGATGTCGAGGCTCCGTTGATGCAGCTCCTGCTCGCAGCCACGGCGGATGGCTTCACGGCGGCCGAGTTCCGCAATGCGATCGAGTTCAAGCTCGATGCGGCGCGCAACTGCAAAGGCACGATCCTGTTCCTCAAGTCGCTGCAGGGTCTGAATGAACCCGGGCGCTCGGCTCTCCTGCGCTTCGTCGCCCAGCGAACCGCCGCGCTGCAGAGACTGAGCAGGCAGATGATTTCCGGCGGTTGAGTCGGATCCGCGCGCGGCCTATCCTTGCTCGCATGAAAGCAGCCTATTACGACCGGCAAGGCCCGGCGCGCGATGTTCTCCTCCTAGGCGATCTGCCGGAACCAGAACCCGGATCCGGCGAAGTGCGCGTGCGCATCCACGTTTCAGGGCTCAATCCTTCAGACACCAAGACGCGTGGCGCTTTCGGCGGCCGGCCGATGGGTTTTCCGCGCATCGTGCCGCATCAGGATGGCGCAGGTGTCATCGACAGAGTTGGGCCTGGTGTATCCGAGACGCGACTTGGCGAGCGCGTCTGGCTCTATGAAGCGCAATTCGGCCGCGCCTTTGGGACAGCTGCGCAGTTCACCGTCATTCCCTCGGCCCAGGCCGTGCCTTTGCCGGATGACATCTCCTTCACGACCGGCGCCTGCCTCGGCGTGCCGGCATTGACCGCACATCGCTGCCTGTTCGCCGATGGTGATATCAGGGGCCGGCATGTGCTGGTGCAGGGCGGCGCCGGTGCCGTGGGCACCGCAGCCATCATGCTCGCCAAATGGGCGGGCGCTTTCGTTGCGACGACGGTGAGCCGGCCTGAGCAGGAAAAGGTCGCGCGTGAAGCGGGCGCCGATCTCGTCATCAACCGGCAGACGGAGGATGTCGCGGCGCGCGTGAAGGAAGCCACGCGCGGCAAAGGTGTCGAGCGTATCGTCGAGGTCAATCTCAAGGCCAATCTCGCCATCGACATGGCGTGCCTGGCGCTCGATGGCGCGGTCGTTTCCTACGCGACCGACGATCCGGCCGCGGTGATCCCCATCCCCTTCGTGCCGGCGATGCAGCGCGGCTACAATTTCCGCTTCATGCTCGTCTACACCATGTCGGAGGAGGCACATCGCCTGGCGGTGCGCGACGTGACCGCCTGCCTGACGGCCGGCGCCTATAGTCCCGTGATCGGGCTGAGATTGCCGCTCGAACGTATCATCGAGGCGCATGAGGCCCAGGATTCAGGTCAGGTGATCGGCAAGATACTGCTCGATCCCGGCGTCTGAATTTTAATATTCACCAATATCTCCAATAGCTTGCAGGGCCTTACCCGGGATTGACGGAATCCCGGCCCTTGACTCCGTTTCTGCTCTGCGCTCTGGTGGTCTGACAATATGACATGAGCATCCCGTGGAATTCGTCCCCATCGTCAAGACGACTTCGGCCCAACAGGTCGCCCAGCAATTGCTGGGCATGATCCGCCGCGGGCTGCTCAAGCCCGGCGATCAGTTGCCGACCGAACGCGAGCTGATCGAAAGCTTAGGGGTTGGACGCTCCACCATCCGCGAAGGCCTGCAGATCCTCTCCACCCTCAATATCGTCCAGGCGAGCCCCGGCCACGGCACCTTCATCAAGGCGCCGAGGACCGAGGATGTTTTGCGGGTCGAGCAGATCGGCTTCCTGATCAACAATGTCGTGGCGCTCGACCTCCTCGAGGCGCGCGAGCTGATCGAGCCGCAATCGGTCCGCCTCGCTTGCATCAGGGCCACGCCCGAGGATCTGGCGCCGATCGAGCGATTGCTCGACGATCACCGCGCGGCGCTCGATCGTAGCCTGCCCACCGATGAGCATGCGGCGAAATTCCATGTGCTTCTGGCCGAGGCGACACGCAACCAGGTCTTCGTCACTTTCATGGGATCGATCCTCGATCTCCTGCGTGCCCGCGGCCGCACCGGGCGCCTGAGCGATGAGCTGCGCGAGACCGAGCTTGCCGAGCACCGCGAGATCCTGCGCCTGGTGCGCGCCCGCGACCAGCAGGCGGCCGCCGATTATGTGACCGGCCATATCGTGCGCTGGGCCGTGCATTACGACGTCGTCCTTGCCGGCAAGGCCGACAACAAATGAAGCATCACAACAAACAGGGAGCAGAAGAATGAAGAAAACGTCACGTCGCGAGGCTTTGGCCTCGATGATTGCCGGCTCGGCCGCCCTTGTGGCGGCAAGCGCCATGCCGGCGGGCACCGCTCTGGCCGAGGAAGAGAAGGTCAATGTCACCTTCATCATCTACACCGCCGCCGGCGATCCCTTCTGGAATCCGGTGATCCAGGGCGCGCAGGAAGCCGCCAAGGATCGCGGTGTCTCCGTCGACATCCAATATGCCGACAGCGATCCGGTGAAGCAGAACAACCTCATCGAGACCGCGATCGCCAACAAGGTGCAGGGCATCGCCCTCGTCAACTGGCTGCCCGACGCCTTCACCGCCAACATCGCCAAGGCGCGCGCCGCCGGCATCGCCGTCATCACCTTCGACACTGATGATCCGAAGCCCAACGCGACCGAGAGCCAGGCCTATGTCGGCCAGGATTTCTTCGCCGCCGGCCAGCGCATCGCGCGCAAGATGGTCGAGGCGGGTAGCCTCAAGAAAGGCGATCACGTCGTGGCGCCGGTCGAGGATCCGGATGCCTTCTACGGCACCGAGCGTTATCGCGGCATCAAGGCGGCGCTCGACGAAGCGGGCATCACCTCGGAACGTCTCGACGCCTCGCCGACCATGGCGACCGCGTTGACCCGCATCTCGCAATATCTCGTCGGCCGTCCCGACACCAAGGCGGTCATCGGTCTCGGCAGCGTGGTGACCGAAGTCGGCCCCCAGGCGGCGGCGGAAGCGAATGTGACGCCGGTCATCGGCGGCTTCGATCTGAGCCCCGGCATCATCGACTCCATTCTCGCCGGCAAGATGGTCGCGACCGTCGATTCGGGCGCCTATTACGAAGGCTATATGCCGATCGTGATGCTCTATTACTTCGTCAAATATGGCGTGCCGCCCTCCAGCATTCCGATCGGCGGCACGGTGATCGACAAGAGCAATGCCGAGCTCGTCAAGAAATGGGCCGGCACCTACCGGTAAAACAGTAACCTACATGCCGGCTCGCATTCAGGGCGAGCCGGCCCTTTAGCGATATGACATGACGCAAGACGCCGCTCCTCTTCTCAAATCCACGACGCCCGCAATCCCGCATTGGCGCCGCCTCATGCGGCAGCCGATCGTCAATATCTGCCTGTTCTTCTTCGTCCTGCAGGTGATCTGCATCGTGGCGTCGCTCCTTTATCCGAACGATTTCAGATATGTTTCGGAAACTAATATCGGTCTTCTGCTGCGCGCCATTCCGGTGCTCGGCATCATCTCGCTGGGCGTCGGCGTCCTGATGATCACCGGTGAATATGATCTGTCCGTCGGATCGGTCTATACGCTGGCGGGCTACAGCATCGCGCTTCTGTTTGGCATGGGCCTGCCGGTATGGCTTGCGGTCATCGCCACGCTTGCCATCGCGATCGCCATCGGCGTCACCAACGGCCTCATCACCGTCAAATTCGCCATTCCCTCCTTCATCGCCACCATGGGCGCCATGCTGGTGGTGCGCGGCGTGGTGCGCTGGCTGTCGGAAGGCCGCACCGTTTCCTTCAAGCCGGACGAGACCTTTTCGGGCCTGCTCACCGGTGCCTTTTACGGCATCGAGGCGCCCTTCATCTGGTTCATCGGCCTAGCGCTGCTCACCGGTCTGCTTGTTCACAAAAGCAAGCTCGGCAATCATTTCTATCTGGTCGGCGGCCATGAGAAGACCGCCATCGCGGTCGGCATCAACAGCCACCGGGTCAAGGTCATCGCTTTCGCACTGGCGAGCCTCGCCGCGGCGATCGCCGGCATCCTCAGCATCACCCGCGTCGGCACCGCGACGCCGGCGCAGGGCATCGGCCTCGAATTGAAAGCCATCGCCGTCTGCGTCATCGGCGGCCTGTTCCTGTCGGGCGGCCGCGGCACGGTGCTCGGCATCGTGGTCGGCGCCTGCCTGATGTATATGGTCGAGGACGTCCTGCTGCTCCTGCGCGCGCCTGGCTTCTATCTCGACGTCTTTGTCGGCGCGATCCTGGTCGTGGCCGTGATCCTGAACACCTGGCTCACGCGGAAGGCCGGCAAATGACCATTCCCTCCTCCACCCCGCTGCTGGCACTCAAGGGCATTTCCAAGCAATATGGCCATGTCCAGGCGCTGAGCGGCGTCGACTTCCAGATCAACCGCAACGAGATCGTCGGCCTTCTCGGCGACAATGGCGCCGGCAAGTCGACTTTGGTGCGCATCATGTCGGGCGTCGAATTCCCCGACAGCGGCCAGGTCTTCCGCGACGGCCAGCCTGCCACCATCAAATCGCGCAAGGATTCCGAGAAGCTCGGCATCGAGACGATCTACCAGGACTCGGCGCTGGTCGGCTCGGCCTCGATCATGCGCAATTTCTTCGCCGGACGCGAATTGACGAAGGGCCTGGGGATTCTCGACACCCACAAGATGAACGCCATCGTGATGGACATTCTCGTCAATATGGTGCGCATCTCCGGCATCAATTCGCCGGATATCCTGGTCGAGGCTTTGTCGGGCGGCCAGCGCCAGGCGGTCGCCATTGCCCGCGCCGTTTATTTCAAGACCGCGATGCTGCTGCTCGACGAGCCGACCAGCGCTCTGTCGGTGCGCGAGACGGCGAAGCTGCTCGAGCATCTGGCCGAGCTCAAGCGCGAGGGCGTGTCGGCGGTCTTCATCACCCACAATCTCTATCACGCCTATGAAAGCTGCGACCGCTTCACCATTCTCTCGCGCGGCCAGGTGATCGGCTCGCTCGCCAAGGCGGAGACGAGCGTGCGCGAGCTCAACGACCTGATCGTCAAATATTGAGGGCAGCGTGAAGATAGAATGCATCTACGAAGCGCGCTCTGTCCTGTCGGAAGGCGCATTGTGGTCTTCGAGGGAGCAGGCGCTTTACTGGATCGATCAGATGCGCCCCGAGATCCACCGCCTCGATGTGGCCCAGGGCATCGACACCAAATTCGACCTGCCGCTGCCCGAGCAATTGGGCGCCGTGCTGCCACGCGCGGCAGGCGGCTTCGTTCTCGCCGCCTCGGATGGCGTTTCCTTCATCGACAAAGACTTCCGCGGCCGCGTCCCTTATGTGAATCCGATCGCCGATACGCCGCGCGCCAGCTTCAATGACGCGAAATGCGACCGGCAGGGCAGATTATGGGCGGGCACCACCGACCGGCTCGAAACCGAGAAAGTCGGCGCCCTCTTCCGCATCGATCGCGACAACGACGCGGCGCGTGTGGTCGACGGCTTCATCTGCTCGAACGGCCCGTCTTTCAGCCCGGATGGGCGCGTGATGTATCACAGCCGTACCCATGACCGCGCCATCTATGCGCATGACATCGATCCGGTGACAGGCACGGCGAGTGACAGCCGCATCTTCGCCAGGATCGAGCCCGAAGCGGGCGTGCCCGACGGCTCGACCGTCGACGCCGAGGGTTTTCTCTGGTCCACCCATTGGGGCGGCTCTCGCATCACCCGCTACGCGCCCGACGGCCGCGTCGACCGGGTGATCGAAATGCCGGTCGAAAGCCCGACCAGCTGCGCCTTTGGCGGGCCCGACATGACCACGTTGTTCGTGACCTCGGCCTCGATCCGCTTCGTCGACGGGAAATGGGTCTATCTCGACGACGCAGGTTTCGCGCGCACCCCTTTGGAAGGCGCCATCTTTGCCATCGAGACGGGAATCCGTGGTCTGCCGGAACCGGCCTTCCGCGGCTGAGAAGAAGAAACGAAAGGAACCGCCATGCCGGGACGTTTTGAAGGAAAAAGCGCCATCGTGACGGGTGCCGGACGCGGCATCGGCCTCGGCATAACCCGCTGTCTCGCCGGCGAGGGCGCTCGTGTGCTGCTCGTCGATCGCGATCAGGACCTCCTGGCCAAGGCGGTGCAGGCTCTCGGCGCCGACGGCGGGCAAGTCCAGGGCTTTGCGGCCGATGTCAGCAAGGCGGCCGATATGCGCCGCGCCGCCGAGGCCGCCATATCGGCATTCGGCAAGATCGACATTCTCTGCCCCAATGCGGCGGTGTTCGATTCATCGCCGCTCGTCACCATGCCGGAAGAACTGTGGGACCGCCTCCTCACCATCAATCTCAAAGGTGTCTTCCTGGCGGTACAGGCCTGCCTGCCGCATATGATGGCGCGCCGCTATGGCCGCATCGTCGTCACCTCCTCGATCACCGGCAACCGCACCGCCATCGGCAACATGGCGCATTACGCGGCGAGCAAGGGCGGCATCAACGGCTTCGTCAAGGCGGCGGCGATCGAGATCGCCCGCCACGGCATCACCATCAATGCTGTCGAGCCCGGCCATGTGATGACCGAGGGGGCGGCGCCGCAATATGACGATGAATTCAAGGCAGCCGTCGAAGCCTTCATCCCCATGGGCCGCTTCGGCCTGCCCGAAGATATCGGCAAGGCCGTCCTCTATCTGGCGAGCGACGATGCCAACTATGTCACCGGCCAGACCGTGACCGTCGATGGCGGCGTCACCTTGCCTGAATATCCACCGGGTTTCCCGCGCGCCGGCTGACTCTTTTAATACTGGAAAGTCTTCGCCTACTGAACTTTCACAAGCCGGCAGACGGCCGTCTTCAAATTCCGGTAGGAGGCCGCGCTCTTGCAATGACCGAGAGCGCTGTTGATTGCTTTCTTCTGGCTGCCCCACGCGTAAGAATATCCGCAAGCCTGCTGCCCGTCGAGAACCTGGGAGGCAGCGAACGCCTTATGCATCGCAACCTTGCGCCATTCCTTATAGAGCACACGACATAGTCTGGTCATGCCGGCGGTTTCGTCCGCACGCACGGGAAGCGCCGTACCGGAAAATCCGATCACAAACACAGTTGCGGCCGCATAGCGAAACAGGGATCCCCCTGTCGGCCCTTTCGACTATCTCCGCCCCATACTTTCCCCCTGGTCTGGTCCCTAATGCACCTTGATCACCCGGCAGGTATCTCCGAGCTTCAGGTTGCGCATATGATCGTCCCTCTTGCACAGGCTGATAGCCTTGGCGATCGCCCTATCTTGATTCTCCCAGCCCCATGAAATATCACAGGCCTGCAGGCCATTGACGATCTTGGAGGCCGCAAAAGCCCTGTGCGGGAGCTTCTTGTTCCAATCCCGGTAGAGATCACGACAGATTCTCGTGAGCCCGGAAGTTTCATCAGCCACGGCGGGCAGGGTCCGGTTGAAAATTATCGCCGTGAAAACGGCCGCGATCACAAGACAAACCCGTCGCCTTCGGGAACTCGCGCCTGCATGTTTCATTTTTGATCTCCCCCGCTTTGCTGTTACCGGGCAGGAGGAGATTTGGCAAGCCTTCCAGTCCAGCTGCTGCGATCCGCCAACAGCGCGCCGACATTACCGCGCGGCGAGACGTCGGTCGATCACACGGCCTGCTTGCTCGATGGCAAAATTGATGAGGAAGAAAAGCGCGCCGGCAAAACCATAGAACTCCAGCGTCATGAAATTGCGCCCGATGACCTCCTGGGTGCGGAACAGCAGCTCACCGGTGCCGATGACCGACAGCAACGTCGAGGTCTTGACCAGCTCGGCGCCGGTATTGATCCACACCGGCATGATCATCCTGGCCGCTTGCGGCAGGAGCACCAGGGCAAAGATACGAAACGAGCTCAGGCCCAGCGCCTTGCCGGCATCGATCTGTCCGGTGGGGATAGCGCTCAGGGCGCCGCGCACGATCTCGGCCATATGGGCGCCCGAAAACAGACTGAGCGCGATGAGCCCCGATTCGACGGCGGTGAAATTGATGCCGGCGAAGGTCAGGAGATAGAAGACCGCGAGGATCAGCACCAGGACCGGAATGCCACGCAGCGCATCGACCAGAGCACGCACCGGCCAGCGCACCAGCCGGCCGCCATAGGTGAGCGCGACACCGCCCAGGATACCGAGGATCGTTCCGGCGATGATCGAAACCAGCGAGAGCCACAAAGTAAGAATGAGGCCCTGCGTCAGAGCGAAACGGGCGATCCACAGCTGATGCAGGAAATCGGCCATGTCAGAATTTCGGGAAACGCCGCTCGGCGAAACGCAAGGCCGCAGCGATGAGGAGACAGGTGGCGAGATAGAGTACGCTGGCAGTGGCCCAGGCTTCCGCCACCCGGAAGGTCTCGGCATTGAGCTTGCGCGCCTCATAAGTGAGTTCAGGGACCGCGATCACCGCGGCGAGCGATGTGTCCTTGAACAGCGAGATGAAGGTCGTGCCGAGCGCCGGCAGGCAGTTGCGCAGCATGATCGGCAGCACGATACGCCACAGAAGCGGGAGACGTTTAAGTCCCATCGCGCGGCCGGCATCGATGACGCCCTTGGGCACGCCGGAGAGACCGGCGCGGAAGACTTCCGTCAGATAGGCGCCCGAATAGACCGCGAGCGCCAGGATGAAGCTTTCGAGCTTGCCGAAGCGCAAGCCCCATTGCGGTAGGCCGAAATAGACGAAGAGCACGATCACCAGAAGCGGCGTGTTGCGGAAGAGCGAGACATAGACGGCGACGAGCTTTCGCCTGACGCCACCCGCCTCGGCGGCGAAAGCGGCCGCGAGGCCCAGCACCGTCCCGATGGCGAGAGCGGCGAGCGCGAGGGCAAGACCCAGTGCCAGACCGAGGAGGAAGACATCAATCCTGGCCCAGATCACTCCGAAATTGAAGGAGTATCCCATTGCCCTCGCGCCTTCCCCGCTACCGATGCTCGGACGGGAAACCGACTTGCGGCTCGGGCGGCTTGACGCCGAACCACTGTTCGAAGGACTTCGAGAAGGTGCCGAATTCGACGCCGGTCAACGCTTCACGCAGCGCGATATTGACGAAATTGAGCCAGTCCTGCTCGCCGCGCTTCACCGCGCAGGAATAGGTTTGTGGATTCCAGCCATAGCCGCCATCGGCATATTTGCCGGGATTCTGCTTCATGAACCACTGCAGCGACGACATGTCGGTCGCCACCGTATCGGCGCGGCCGGAATTGAGCGCCTGATAGGCGAGATCGACGCTTTCATATTGATCGACCTTGGCCTCGGGCAGCGCGTAATGCACCATGTCCTCGGCATAGACATTCTGCAGCACCGATACGGTGACGGCATTGCCGGCCGCCTTCATGTCGTCGCGCGATTTGTACTTGCCGCCCGCCTGCAGCATCAATCCGACACCTTCGCGATAATAGGGAATGGTGAAATTGACCTGCTGGGCGCGCTCGGCGGTCACCGTCATGAACTGGCAGGTGATGTCGACCTTGTCGGTGACGATATTGGGGATACGTGCATCCGACGCCTGGTTGACGAATTCGATCTTGGTGTCGTCGCCGAACAGGCCCTTGGCGACGATCTTGGCGATATCCACGTCATAGCCCGCCATGTTGCCGGCCTCATCGCGGAAATGCCAGGGCGGGTTGCCGACGCCGGTGCCGACGACGAGCTTGCCGCGCGCCAGGACATCGGCGAGCTTGTCCGCTTCGGCCCCACTGGTGAGGGCGGCGAGGCTCGCCGCCGTCAACAGGCAAAACACGATCTTCTTCATGTCCACTCCTCCCGTCGCTCGCTCCGCCGCCATCCGGCGAAGTCGAAATTCTTTGCATCAGCGCGCCATCCAGCCGCCATCGACCACCACCATCGTGCCCGTCACATAGGAGCTGGCGGGCGAGGCGAGGAACAAGGTGGCGGTGGTGAGATCGTCAGGCGCGCCCCAACGTCCCATCGGGATGCGGCCCAATATTTCACTTGATCTCTGCGCGTCGGCACGCAGCGCTTCCGTATTGGCGGTCATCATGTAACCGGGCGCGATCGCATTGACGGTGATGCCGGCAGGCGCCAGCTCGTTCGCCATTGCCCGCGTCAGGCCGGCGACGCCATGTTTGGCCGCCGCATAGGCCGCCACCCTGATGCCGCCCTGAAAAGCGAGCACCGAGGCGACATTGATGATGCGGCCTTGCCGTCCGTAAGCCACCATGCTGCGTGCCGCCGCCTGGCTCAGCAGGAACAGGCTGCGCAGATTGACGTCGAGCACCTCGTCCCAGGCTTCGGCCGCGTGGTTCGATATCTCGGCACGCCGGATGATGCCGGCGCAATTGACCAATATGTCGATCGGTCCCAGCTCATGGGTGACGCCGCACACCACCTCGTCCGCATCGTCGAGCTGCGCCAGATCACATTGGACCTCGCAGAAGGCGCGTCCCGCCTGTTCGATGAGCCGGCGCGTCTCCGGCATCGGCGAGGAGCCGAGGCCCGATATGTCGGCGCCTGCCGCGGCGAGCGCCAGCGCCATCGCCTGGCCGAGCCCGCTGCGCGCCCCCGTCACCAGCGCGATCTTGCCGGTGAGGTCGAACAAGCGGGTGATCTCGTCGCGCATCAGCGTACCTTGCCGCGCGCCGCCACCGGCCAGGTGAGCTCGACCACGCCATTGCGCACGCCATGCACCTCGTCGGTCATGTTGGAGACCGAGCAGCAATGATTGGGGATCACCTCCACCACCTCACCGACCTTCGGCCGCTTGGGCGCATTGGTCAGGTCGACGATCGCGTGTTCCTCGGAAAGGCCTGAGATGACGGCGCCCGGATAGTGAGCGAGCCGGCCATAATGCTGCACATAATACTGGTCGGAGGTGAGCACCTTCGAGCCGCAATCGAGCACGGCGCGCCCGGCGGTCGGGCGGCTCACCACGGTGGCGCGCACTTGCAGGGCGCAGTCCTGCCAGGACGCGACACCCGAATGCACCATCATCACATCGTTATAGACATAGGTGCCGGCGCGGTGCTCGGTCATCATCGAAAATTCGGCGAGCCGGTTGAGCGCCGGCGTGCCGCCACCCGACAGGATCGGCAGCGCAATGCCCGCCTCGCGGAAGAGCTTGAGCGAACGACTGAAGAATTCATGTGTATTGGGCGCGCTGTTGGGGAACACCATCAGCCCCTCGAAGACGATACGCGGCAGCTTGAGCGCCAGCCGCGCCAAGTCGAGAGCGGCTTCCGGCGATTGCACGCCATTACGCCCGAAACCGGTATCGCATTCGATGAGAAGCGGAATATCGCGGCTGTGACGCAGGCCGGCTTCGGAAAGGCCGCGCAGCACGACGTCATTGTCGGCCACCACCGCCAGGCGTTTGACACGGGACGCCAGTTGCATCAGCCGGTCGGTCTTGCGTGCTCCTAATATATTGTAGCTGAGCAGATAATCGTCGCAGACATTCGCGTCGATGAAGACTTCGAGCTCGCCGAGCTTCTGGCAGGTGAGGCCGACGGCGCCCGCCTCGATCTGCATCCGGCCGATGGCCGGGATCTTGTGGGTCTTGATATGGGGCCGGTTGCCGATGCCCTGCCGGGCGATCAGGCGCTGCACCCGCTCGATGTTGGTTTCGAGTCGGTCGAGAAAGATGATGACGGCCGGCGTGTCGAGATCTTCAACGCGAAGCATGGGGCGTTTCCAATTAATATTTTAATATGATAATTTAAAGGACAGCCCCCGCAGGGAGTACCGGGGGCTGCCCAACGACGATCAGAATCCCTTGCCGAGGAACTGATCGACATTGCTGCTGTCGACCTGATGGGTGGGGAGCACGATCTCTTTGTCGAGCTTCTCGCCCTTGGCGATCTTGTAGCCATACTGGACGCCTTCCGGCGCCACGAAGTGATAGGTGAAGGTGGCCACCATCTTACCGGCCTTGATCGCATCATAGGCGGCGTTCTCACCGTCGATGCCGACGACCATGACGCCCTTCTGGCGGTTGGCCGCTTCGAGGGCCGTCACCGCGCCCAGCGCCATGTCGTCATTGTGGGCATAGACGAGCTGGATCTCACCGTCCTTGAAGCGCTGCAGCGTATCCTCCATGAATTTGATGGCGGGCTCGCGGACATAATTGGCGACCTGGCTGGCGACGATCTTCACATCCGGGCATTCCTTGCCGAGCGTCTCGACGAAGAGGTCATGCCGGTCGACGGTGGCGGAGGCGCCCGCCGTGCCCTGGATCTCGACCACATTGCCTTTGCCTCCGAGCGCCTTGCACACATAGCTGCCGGCCGATTTGCCGATCAGCTTGTTGTCGGCGCCGATATGCAAGGTGACGTCGGTATTGACCTTGCGGTCGAGCGTCACCACCGGAATGCCGGCATCCATCGCCTGCTTCACCACGGGGGTGAGCGCATCGGCGGTGACCGGACTGATGATCAAGGTCTTGATGCCTTGCGCCAGCAGGCTTTCGACATCGGCCACCTGCTTCGAGGCATTGTTCTCGCCATTGGTGATGACGAGTTCGACATCGGGCAGATTGGCCTCTGCATATTTGCGGTTGCCCTCCACCATATTGACGCGCCACGAGCTCTCCATCGTGCCTTGCGAGAAGCCGATCTTGAGCTTGTCGCCGCCCGCCTGCGCCCCCGTCGCCACCCCCATGGCGAGCGCGCTTACAACGCATAGGGTACTCATCCTCAATTCTCTGTGCATGACTACCTCCCGTTAATCGCCCCGACCGACAGGATTGCCGGCCGATGGTCGTTCATCCGTGTTTGGACACGGAATTCTTTCGTCTCCGAATGATCTCGAACAGCACGGCGGCGACGATGATGGCGCCCTTGACGATCTGCTGGGTGAAGGGCGAGACGCCGAACAGATTGAGGATATTGGCGAGCACCGCGACGATCGCCGCGCCGAGTATGGTGCCGCTGATGCGGCCTTCGCCGCCGAACAGGCTGGTGCCGCCGATGACGGTGATGGCGATGGCTTCGAGCTCGAGGCCGGTGCCGGCAACCGGTTCGCCGACGGTGAGGCGTGAGATGAAGATGAGTGCCGTCAGCCCTGAGAGAAAGCCGCTGATCAGATAGACCAGGAAGATGGTGCGTTTGACGTCGATGCCGGCAAGGCGGGCGGCTTCCGGATTGCTGCCGACGGCATAGATGTTGCGGCCGAAGGCGGTGAAGCGCAGAAGCCCGGCCGCCAGCGCCGCGACGATGACGAAGACCCAGACCGGTACCGGCAGCCCCAGGAGATGCCCTTGCCCCAGCCAGGCGAACTGGTCGGCGACGGCGCGGAAATGGATCGGATGGCCGTCGGAAATGGTCATGGCGAGGCCGCGCCCCATGACCATCGTGCCGAGCGTCATGATGAAGGGCGGAATGCCGCCGAGCGTGATGCCGGCGCCATTGACGGCGCCCATGACCGAGCCGATGGCGAGGCCGGCGACGATGACGAGCGGAATGGGCAGCGAGGCGTCGAGCAGCATCGCCGCCGTGACCGCGACAACGGCGACGATCGAGCCTATCGAGAGATCGATGCCGGCCGTCAGGATGACGAAGGTCATGCCGACTGAGACGATGCCGAACAGCGCCACCTGGCGCAGCACATTAATGAGATTGAACGGGTTGAGGAATGCGTCCGACACGAAAGCGGCGACAGCGCACATGATGACGAGCACCCAGATCAGGCCCGAGGCGCGCATGGCGCCAAGGCGCCTGAGCTGGGTGATGCCGAAGGCGGTCAAGTTGGGGGCAAGCTGCCGCCGCTCGAGCTTCTCGTCGATCATGCCGCCGCTCCTTCGACGTGCCGCTGGTCGAGACCGAGGGCGGCGCGCATCAGGATCTCTTCACTCGCTTGCCCGCGATCGAAATTCGCGGCCACCCGGCCTTCGCGCATCACCAGGATGCGGTCGCTGAGGCCTAGTATTTCAGGAAGCTCCGAGGACACCATGATGATGGCGACGCCCTCTTCGTCGGCGAGCTTCGCCATCAGCTGATAGATCTCGCGCTTGGCGCCGACATCGACGCCGCGCGTCGGCTCGTCGATCAGGAGCACCCGGCATTTCGCATGGAGGCTGCGGGCGATCAGGCATTTCTGCTGGTTGCCGCCGGAGAGCTGGCTGATCTTTTCGGCGGGACTCCTCGTGCGGATGCGCAGGCGCTCGATCAGCGCCATGGCGGCTGCATCCTCGACGCGGCGGTCGAGCAGGCCCTTGCGGCGGATGCGGGAGAGACCCGCAATGCTGATATTGAAGGCGACGTCCTGCGGCAGGAAGCAGCCTTCCGACTTGCGGTCTTCGGGCAGGAGGCACAGGCCGCGTGCGATCGCCTGCCTGGGGTTCGAAGGCCGCTTCCCGCCGAGCAAGGTGAAGGACGCTGCCTCGGCGCGATCGGCGCCGGCGAGAGCGCGCAGCAACTCGGAGCGGCCGGCGCCTGCCAGCCCGCAAATGCCAAGGATTTCACCGGTCCGCACCGCGATGCCGACGTCGCGCAGAGCAGCACCCCGCGAGAGCCCCTTGGCTTCGAGCGCGACGGCGCCCGGCCGGCGCTGCCGCGCGGGGTAGATGTCCTCGATCTTGCGGCCGACCATCAGGCCGACGAGATCCTGGTGATCGAGCTCAGTGGTTTTACCACCACCCACGACGCGCCCGTCGCGCAGCACCGTGACCCGGCTGCAGATCTCGAAGACTTCACGCAAACGGTGCGAGATATAGATGAAACTCACGCCCACGCCCGACAGACGGCGGATGATCTCGAACAATTTATCGAGCTCGGCCGCGCCCAGCACCGCCGAGGGCTCGTCCAGCACCACGAGCCGCGCCTTACGCGACAGGGCGCCGGCGATCTCGGTCATCTGCCGCTGCGCGACGCTCAAAGTGCCGGTGATCGCCTTTGGATCAAGATTGAAGCCGAGGCGCGCCAGCACATCCAGGCTGCGTCGCCTTGTTTCCGGCCAGTCGATGAGGCCGGTGCGGGTCTTCGGCAGTCGCCCGAGCCACATATTCTCGGCGACGCTCAAATGCGGCGCCAGCATGGTTTCCTGGTAGATGACGGCGATGCCGCGTTCGATCATGTCGAGCGGCGTCGGGCGGTCGACCTTCTCGCCGGCGACGACGACCTCGCCCTGATCGGCATGATGGGCTCCGGACAGGATCTTGATGAGCGTGGATTTGCCGGCGCCATTCTCACCGATGAGGCCCAGCACCTCGCCGGGCGCAACATCGAGATCGACATTTTCGAGCGCCACGACGCCGGGAAAACTTTTGCCGACACCGCGCATCACGAGTATCGGAGCGGCCGCGCCGTGCGCCTGATCGCCCCCTTCCCTGTGCTCGCGCCCGCTCATTTCCGCCCTCCCCACTTTCTTTTATCATATTATCAGATAATATGCAGACGAGAGTCAAGCGGTCTGGTCAGGACGTCGGATGGCCCAGCAAATCCCAGCTCCCCTCGGGCGCGGCCCGAAGCGTAATCTTTTCACCCATGTGGTGGCGAGCCTTGGCCTGCGCATCATCAAAGGCGAGCTCAACCCGGCGCTGCCTTTCCCCAAGGAGGCCGATCTCGGCGCCGAATTCGGCGCCAGCCGCTCGGTCATCCGCGAGGCGGTCAAATCGCTGGCGGCGCGCGGCCTCATCGCATCCCAGACCCGCACCGGCATCCGCGTGCTCGAGCCGATCAACTGGAACCTGCTCGACGCCGAGGTGCTGAACTGGCGCTACAGCACCATGCCGCAAGCCGAGTTCTATGGTGAGCTGTTCGAGATCCGCCTGCTGATCGAGCCCGAGGCGGCGCGCCTTGCCGCGATACGCGGCAGTACCGCCGAAATCGCCATCATCGAAAAGGCCTTCGCCGCGATGAGCGAAGCGGCGCGCACCGGAACCTCAGGCGTCGCGGCCGATCTCGCCTTTCACCGCGCCATTCTTGCGGCCGCGCATAATGCGCTGCTGCTGCAGATGGGCAATCTCATCGCTGTCGGCCTCGATATCGCGCATCGCCTGTCGAGCGAATCCTTCGCGGTGTTCCTGCCGATGCATCAGCGGGTGCTCGAC
The DNA here is from genome assembly GCF_016595235.1 of Taklimakanibacter albus. Lineage (GTDB taxonomy): Bacteria > Pseudomonadota > Alphaproteobacteria > Rhizobiales > Aestuariivirgaceae > Taklimakanibacter > Taklimakanibacter albus. The sequence goes on from NZ_JAENHL010000007.1 coordinate 2,108,270, forward strand.
GCCATCATCGCGCGCGACAGCGATGCCGCCGGAAATGCGATGCGGCATCTATTGTCGGAGACCAGAGAGTTCATGAGCCGCCTGATCTGGGCTTGACCCAAATGCCGTCCCTCTTGCGGGGCCTCTCCGGACAATCCTATTAAGGGATATCTGAGAGAGTCGGGGCTTTGCAATTCCTGCAGGATAGATTCATGGAAATCAGTGTCGGCCAGCGATTGAAGGAGATTCGTGAGCGACTGGGCATGTCGCAACGCGAAGTCGCTCGCCGATCAGGGCAAAGCGCCGGTGCTGTTTCGGCGATCGAACTTGGCAAGGTCAGCCCGTCGGTCGAGACATTGAAACGCTTGTGCGATTGCCTCGACATATCGCTCGCCGATTTCTTCGCGCCGGACCAGACCAACCCGACCTCGGCCTTCTTCAGCCCGGAAGAGATGGTCGGCGTCCCTATGGGGCTGATCCACTATCAGCAAGTCCACCGCTCCACCCCCAAGGCGCCAATGCAATTTGTCCGGGTGGTCGTTCAGCCGGGATCGGACACCGGTAATGTCGGCAATCCGGTCGGCACCGATGAGGTCGGCTACATCGTCTCAGGCACGGTGGAGGCGACGATCGGCGGCGAGACCCGGCAACTGAAGGCCGGCGACGGTTATCTTGCCAGAGGGGGGCAGAAGCAGCGCTTCCGCAATGTGTCGAAGGACACGTGCGAATATGTGTTCGTGACCGCGGCCATCGGATTCTGATACTCAGGATGACAAAAATAATTGACACTCAACATTATAATTGCCACCATACCTCTCAACAAAGAGAGGAAACAGCATGTTGGGTGGTGCCTTGGGCGAGGCGGGACAATCCCTGCCTGAACTCGAAGAGACTCTGAAAAAAGCCAAGCAGCGCAATCTCGCCTGGTATGGGCCGCGGATGTTCCGGCCCTCCTATTTCGCCGGAACCGACGTCCTCGACGTCGCGACCAAGGCCTTCAATCTGTTCGCCTCCGAGAACTGGCTCTATGGGCGCACCTCCTATCCGGCGCTGGGCGAGTTCGAGGACGATGTTCTCGACACCCTATATGACCTGTTCCACGCCCCCGCCGGCGCCGCCGGAATCCTGACCAGCGGCGGGACCGAAAGCCTGATCGAAGCCGTGCATATTGCCCGCGACAAGGCCCAGGCCACCGGAAAGACCGGTCGTCTCAACATCGTCATTCCCAACACGGCCCATCCGGCTCTCGACAAGGCCACCCACCTGCTCGCCATGGATGTGCGCCGTGCCCCACCGCAAGAGACACAAGAAGCGGAACTGGACTGGCTGGCGCGCGCGCTCGACCGGAATACGGTACTTCTTGTCGGCTCGGCCCCACCCTATCCTTTCGGCGAAGTCGATCCCATCGACAGGCTGGCGCAACTCGCCAAAGCACATGGCATCCGTCTGCATGTGGATGCGTGTCTCGGCGGCATGATACTGCCCTTTGCCGAGATGCTCGGCCGTCAGCCGCCGCTCTTCGACTTCCGTATCGACGGCGTGAGTTCTCTCTCGGTCGACCTGCACAAATTCGGCTATTCCGCCAAGGGCATCTCGGCCCTGATCTTCCGCGAAGCCGACGATGCGACCTTCACCCGCACCGTCTTCACCGATTGGCCATCGGGCATGTATGGCACGCCGAGCATATCGGGAACGCGGCCGGGTGGCGCGCTGGCCTCCGCCTGGGCGGTCATGCGTTATCTCGGTCGCGACGGTTTCATGGAACGGACCCGCAAGATCTATGAGATCAGGGACGAATTCATCGAACGCCTGCGCGCCCTGGACGCCAGCGTCATCGGGCGCCCGGATTGCTATCACTTCAACTTCGCGCTCGCCGGGCTCGACAATCTCCTTCTTGCCGCCGAACTCAGCAAGGAAGGCTGGATCGTGTCCAGCACCGAGAAACCGGCGGCGGTGCAACTCATGATCACCGCCGCGCATGAGGGCGTGGCCCAGCCCTTCGCCAAGGCCGTCGCTGATATCGCGATGGATATCCGCAAGGGCAAACGCACCGGCGGCGGCGAAAGCTCGGTCTATTCGAAGGTGGTGGTGAAGCAGCGCCTCGCGAAGGGAAACGAAGCGCGACCGACGGCCTCTACCTGAAACCAAACGACAGGCAACGCAGATGGCCACAAATCTGAGCGTAGCGCGATCGTCTTTGGCTATAGAAGAGCCGAATGCATCAGCGGCTCGGGATATGACGATGGCAGCGCGCAAGATTCTGGCAACCTTCAGAGACGTGGCGAAGAGTTATGACGGGCGAACAACGGCCGTCCGCGACCTCAATCTCGACATATGCGAAGGTGAGTTTCTCACCCTTCTCGGCCCCTCGGGCTCGGGCAAGACCAGCACCTTGATGATGCTGGCGGGCTTCGAAGCGCCGAGCCGGGGTGAGATCATCTTCCAGGGCAAGGCTCTCAATGCTCTGCCGCCGCATCAGCGCAATTTCGGCGTGGTCTTCCAGGACTACGCGCTGTTTCCGCACCTGACCGTCGCCGAGAACCTGGCCTATCCCTTGCGCTTTCGCGCGACCGGACGCGCCGAGACCGAGGAACGTGTCGGCAAGGCACTGAGCATGCTGCAGCTCGACCAGTTCCGCGATCGCTATCCGCGCCAGCTTTCCGGCGGCCAGCAGCAGCGTGTGGCGCTCGGCCGGGCACTTATCTTCGATCCCCATCTCGTCCTGATGGACGAGCCCCTGGGCGCGCTCGACCGGCAGTTGCGCGAGCGCATGCAGATGGAAATCAAGCATCTGCACAAACGTCTCGGCATAAGCTTCATCTCCGTCACCCATGATCAGGGCGAGGCGCTGACCATGTCGGATCGGATCGCCGTCTTCAATGATGGAACCTTGCAGCAGATCGGGAGTCCCCAGGATCTCTATGAAACGCCTGCCAATGCCTTCGTCGCGCGGTTCATCGGCGACAGCAATTTCCTTTCAGGCCATGTCGCAGCGATACGCGGTGATGCGGTTCTCGTCGAATGCCAGGACGGTCTCAAGATAACGGCCCGGAATGTCGATTGCGGCGCGGTGGGCAGCGCAGCGCTCATCAGCGTCAGGCCGGAACGCGTGCGTCCCGGAGCCGTCGCCTTGGGCGAACACAACCATGCCGAGGGCTCGGTTCTCGAACATGTCTATTTCGGTGACGCCACCCGGATCAGGCTGCGCGTCGCCGACTCGACGGAATTCCTTGTCAAGCTTCCAGCCGGCGACATGCCGTCCGGAGCGGAGGTGGGAAAGACCATCAAGCTGAGCTGGTCGCGCGCCCACTGTCACGCCTTTGCCAAGGAATGAACAAGCCAAACCAAAATAAACAAAACAGGGAGACGCCAATGTTCAGGATAAAAGGACGACATCTCGTCATATCGTTTGCCGGCTTGCTGATCGCCGGCACGGCGCACGCGCAGGAGCTCCGCATCGTGTCCTGGGGCGGCGCGGTGAGCGATGCCTATCGCGCCGCGATGTGGGAGCCCTATATGAAGCAGAGCGGCGTGAAGCTTGTCGAGGACCTCTATAGTGGCGAATTCGGCAAGATCAAATCGCAGGTCGAAGCCGGAAATCTGCAATGGGATGTCGCCGATCCCGAATGGCCGGAAGTCGAGCAGGGTTGCCGCGAGGGCCTGTTCGAAAAGATCGACGTGTCGCAATTCGACGGCACGGATCTCATCAAAGGCGCCATCTCGGAATGCGGCGTGATGACGATCCTCGGCGGCACCGTGCTTGCCTATAACAACGAGAAGATCAGCGATCCGCCCAAATCCTGGGCCGAATTCTGGGACGTCACGAAATATCCCGGCAAACGCGGCATGCGCCGCGCGATCACCGAAACCCTGCCCATGGCGCTGATGGCGGATGGCGTGCCCAATGGGGAGATTTACAAGGTGCTCGCCACCAAGGAAGGGCAGGATCGCGCCTTCCGCAAGCTCGACGAATTGAAGCCTCACATTGTCTGGTGGACATCGGGCACCGAGCAGATCCAGGGGCTTCTGACCGGCGAATATGATCTCGCAATGGCCTGGAATGGACGCATCACCACCGCCAATAAAGAGGAAGGCTCCAAGCTCGCCATCGCCTGGGATGCGGGCCAGGTGCTCAATGGCGACCGGTGGGTCATTCTCAAAGGCAGCCCGAACAAGCAGCAAGCCCTCGACTTCATGAAATTCGCCCTTCAGCCGGAACAGCAGGCGGCCTTCATGCGCCTGATTCCCTATGGCCAGGTCAACCAGAAGGCCTACGCCCTCCTTTCGGAAGAAGAAAAGAAGGACCTGCCGACAACGGAAGCTCACCTGAAGAACGCGCTTCTGGTCGATCCCGCCTTCTTCCTCGAGCACCGTGAAGCCTTGACCGAGCGCTTCGAGAAATGGGTGACGGAATGACAGCCGCAAATGGCGCGGCACTGCCGCGCCATTCTGTCCGCCGCAGCCTCGACAAGGCCGAGCTTCGTCGGCGCGCGCGCATCCCGCTGCGGATCGCGCCGGCGGTTCTTTTCGTGCTGATCACCATCGCGGTTCCGATCGCCCTGTTCCTCTATCGGGCCGTCGACAACAGCGAGATACGCGACAATCTGCCCGCCACTCTGACGCAGCTCGCCGATTGGACGGCCACGGCCATGCCGGAAGACCGTCACTATGACGCATTGGCCCGGGACCTGCGCGCGATCGCGGGTGAGCCGCCTCTCTTCCAGCTGGCGCGCCGCCTCAACTATCACCAGACCGGCTATCGCAGCGCGATCCTGAGAGCTTCCGAAGCGGTGAGCATGGCAGCACCTGGCGCTTCACCGCGCGCGCTGATCACCGCCGCCGACCCTCTATGGGGCCAAAGGGATATCTGGCAGGTCCTGCATCGTGAATCGGGGGCCATGACCAGCTTCTTCCTGCTGAATGCGCTCGACCTCGAGATCAATGACGGCGCGATCCGCTCGACCGATTCTGATCGCGCTCTCTATCGGGCTGTTTTCCTGCGCACCGTGTGGATGAGCCTGCTGATCGCCGGCGCTTGCGCGGTGCTGGGTTACCCGGTGGCCTATTTCCTCGCCAACTCCCAATCCCGCTTCGCGCTCTGGGGCATGTATGCGGTGCTGCTGCCGTTCTGGACATCGCTTCTCGTGCGCACTCTGGCCTGGATCGTCATTTTCCAGAAAGGTGGTCTCGCCTCCGGCATCCTTGCAATATCGGGATTCGGAGCGACGAGCCTGCTCTACAGCCGAACGGCGGTGATCATCGGCATGGTCCATGTCATGCTGCCCTTCATGATCCTGCCCATCTATGCCGTGATGCGAGGCATTCCAGCTTCTTATACGCGCGCCGCGATCTCGCTTGGCGCGTCCCCTCTGCAGGCCTTCTTCACCGTCTATCTGCCGCAATCCGTGCCGGGCATCGGCGCCGGCTTCTTGATCGTGACCATCCTGTCGCTCGGCTTCTATCTGACACCCGCCTTGCTCGGATCTCCCAATGATCAGCTGATCAGCTATTTCATCGCCTATTTCACCAATGAGCTGGTCAACTGGAACATGGCGGCGGCCTTGTCGGTCTGGCTGCTGGTCATCGCCACGATCCTGTTCGTCACCATCCGCGGTCTCACGGGGCAAAGATCGTGAAGAAGAGCGGCCTGATCCTTCCCGTCTATGTCGGCCTCGTCCTCGCTTTTCTCGTACTGCCGCTGGTCATCGTGATCGCTTTGTCTTTCAGCCCCTCGCGCTTCTTCGTATTCCCGCCGAGTGGCGTATCGCTGCGCTGGTATGTCGATCTCGTGAGCGCTCCCAAGTGGCGCGAGGCGGCGTTCAACAGCCTGATCGTCGGGCTCGGCGCGAGTTTCGTCGCGACAGCGGTGGGCCTCCTGGCGGCGTGGGGACTTTCCGAGGCGAAATCGCGTTGGGCGAACGTCGCCACCGCATGGCTGGTCCTGCCGATGGGGGTGCCCATCGTGGTGGTCGCCGTCGCGTCCTTCATCACCTACAGCCAGTATGGGCTCGCCAGCACGCGGCTCGGCCTGATCCTGGCGCACGCGGCTCTGGGTCTTCCCTTCGTCACCATTGCGGTCACGGCCACCTTGCGCGGCTTCAACCGCAATCTCGTGCGCGCCGCCGAAAGTCTTGGCGCCTCGCCCTTCGCGGCGTTTCGCACCGTCACCATTCCCGTCGTCATGCCGGGCATTCTGACCGGAGCGATTTTCGCTTTTGCGGTCTCCTTCGATGAGGTCATCGTGGCGCTGTTCCAGGCCACGCCGCAGCTTCACACCTTGCCGGTCGAAATCTTTTCCGGCACCCGCGAGAGCATTACGCCCACGGTCACCGCCGCGGCGACCGTGCTGATGGTCATTTCCATTCTTCTGCTCGTCCTGGTCGAAAGACTGCGCAAGCTCTCCGGATGACCTTCATCAAGGCTTGAGCACCATTTCGGTGAGCCTGACCCAGTAACTGACACCGACCGGTATCGCCTCGTCATTGAAATCGTAAGCGGGATTGTGGCACCAGGCCGTATCGCCATTGCCGAGGAAGATCATGGCGCCCGGCCGCGCCTCCAGCATGAAGGCGAAATCCTCGGCCCCCATGATCGGCTTCGCTTCCGTCTCGATCGCCTCATGCCCCATGACGTCGCGCGCCGCGGCGATGGCGAGTTGGGTTTCGGTCGAATGATTGACGGTCACCGGATATTTGCGGACATAGGACAGCGTCGCCTGGCCGCCCAGAGCCTTCGCGACACCTTCCACCGTCTCGCGGATGCGTGTCTCGGCCGCCTCACGCACCTCTTTTGACAAAGTGCGCACCGTGCCGGCAAGCTCGGCCGAGGGCGGGATCACATTCATCGCATCGCCGGCATGGAATTTGGTGATCGAGACGACGAGGGAATCGAGCGGATCGGTGTTGCGCGCCACGATGCCTTGCAGCGCCGTGATGATCTGGGCGCCGATGAAGATCGGATCGATCGTCTGATGCGGCATGGCGGCATGACCGCCGCGTCCGGTGACGGTGATGGTGATCTCGTCAAAGGCCGCCATGAAGGCGCCGGCACGGATCGAGAAGCGGCCGACCGCGACCCCCGGCTCGTTGTGAAGGCCGAAGACCTGGGTGATGGCGAAGCGCTCCATCATGCCGTCCTCGACCATTTCGCGCCCGCCGCCACCCCCTTCCTCGGCCGGCTGGAAGATGACCGCCACGGCGCCTTTGAAATTGCGCGTCTCGCAGAGATGGCGGGCGGCGCCGAGCAGCATGGCGGTATGGCCGTCATGGCCGCAGGCATGCATCACGCCGGTGACCTGCGAGGCATAGTCGAGGCCGGTCGCCTCGGTGATCGGCAGCGCATCCATGTCGGATCTGAGCCCGATCACCGGGCCATCGCCATGCCGACCGCGGATCAGGCCAACGACGCCGGTGCGGCCAATGCCGGTCACCACCTCGTCACAGCCGAAGTCGCGCAACTTTCCGGCGACGAACTTCGCCGTCTCATGGACGTCGAACATGAGTTCCGGCCGGCTGTGCAGCTGGCGCCGCCAGCCGGTGATTTCGGGATGGGTTTCGGAAACATTGTTGAGAAGGGGCATCGGACCTTGCCGCATGAAGGGAGGGAGGCACTGACTTAAGCCAATCGATTACAGTTTGGCAATGTGGAGATGGGGAATAGCGGCGCGCGGGTGGCGTAAAGGAAATCAGGAACGGCATTCAAAGGACTGCGAATCCCGTCAAGGCCGGAGGCTTTGACGATCGACATTTGCGTTACCTCCAAGGAGAACCTCCCATGAGCAAGCTGGCAATCTCTGCAGTGACCCTCACCGTGCTGCTGTCGGCGACGGGGGCTTATGCCGCCGGTATGCTGACCGATTCCAAGGGCATGACGCTCTACACCTTCGACAAGGACAAAGGTAAGATGTCCAGCTGCTATGACGACTGCGCCAAGCACTGGCCGCCTTATCTCGTCCACAAGGGCGACAAGATGGGCAAGGACTGGGCCAAGTCGAAGCGCAAGGACGGCGCCATGCAATGGACCTATGACGGCCATCCGCTTTATTATTACATGGACGACAAGAAGGCCGGCGATGCCATGGGCGATGGCAAGGGCGGCGTCTGGCACGTCGTCAAGGAATAGAGAACAGCTTCACGTGCCGATGAGTTGAGCCGCTTTTTCGGCGATCATCACCGCCGGCGCATGGGTATTGCCGGAAACGATGGTCGGCATGATCGAGGCGTCGGCGACGCGCAGAGCCTCGATGCCGTGAACGCGCAGTGTCGGGTCGACGACGCTTTGCGCGTCGGTTCCCATTTTCGCCGTGCCGACGGGATGGAAGATGGTCGTCGCGATATCGCCCGCCGCACGCGCCAGCTCCTCCGGCGCCTGGATTTCCACGCCCGGCTTGAACTCGACCGGCTGATAGCGGGCGAGCCGTTTCGTCTGCATCAATCGCCGCGCGATGGTGATCGATTGCGCCGCGACATCGCGGTCGCCCGCGGTTGAGAGATAATTTGGGGCAATCTCCGGATGCGCAAAGGGATCGGCCGAGGTGATGCGCACCGAGCCGCGCGATTCCGGGCGCAGATTGCACACCGACACGGTGATCGCCGGAAAGGCATGCAAAGGCTCGCCGAAACGCTCGAGCGACAGCGGCTGGACATGGAATTCGATATTCGGTGTCGCAAATCGCGGATCCGAGCGCATGAATATGCCGAGCTGGCTCGGCGCCATCGCCATCGGCCCCGAGCGCCGGAAAGCATATTCGAGCGCGATGCCGAGCTTGCCCGAAAGCCGCGCCTGTCTTTCGTTCAAGGTGGCGGCGCCCGTTATCTTGAACGCCGTGCGGATCTGCAGATGGTCCTGCAGATTTTCACCGACGCCTGAAAGCTCATGCAGCACCGGAATGCCATGCCGGCCGAGCAGCGCCGACGGGCCGATGCCTGACAACTGCAGGAGCTGCGGCGAGCCGATGGCGCCTGCCGACAGAACAAGCTCCTTGCCGATGCCGAGACGGACGGTTTCGCCTTTGAGCTTCAGCTCGAGTCCGCTGGCGCGTTTGCCGTCGAACAGGATGCGTTCAGCCTGTGCGTAACTCAAAATGGTAAGATTGGAACGATGCCGCACTGGGGCCAGAAAGGCGCGCACGGCATTGAAGCGGAAGCCGGCTTTCTGATTCACTTCGAAATAGGATGAGCCGAAATTATCCCCGCCATTGAAATCATCGATCTTCGGCACGCCCAATTCTTCCGCGGCTTCCCGCACCGCATCGAGGATCGGCCAGGACAGCCGCTGCCGCTCGACCCGCAATTCGCCATCCTGGCCGTGAAACGGCCCGTCCAACGCATGGTGATGCTCCGACTTGCGGAACAGCGGCAGCACGTTTTCCCAGCTCCAGCCGGGATTGCCGAGCTGCTGCCAGTGATCATAGTCGGCCGCCTGGCCGCGCATATAGATCATGCCGTTGATGGACGAGCAGCCGCCCATCACCTTGCCGCGCGGATAAACCAGCGAACGCCCATTGAGCCCGGTTTCCGCCACCGTCTTGTAACCCCAATCGGTGCGCGGATTGCCCATGCAATAGAGATAGCCGATGGGAATGTGGATCCAGTGATAGTTGTCGGAGCCGCCGGCCTCGAGCAGTAACACGCGATTGCGTGAGCTTGCGCTCAAGCGGTTGGCGAGCACGCAGCCCGCCGAGCCGGCGCCGATGATCACATAATCCCAGGTCCCGAGATGGCGCCGTTGCGTCACGAAATCTCCGATCGATAGGCCTTCCAGCGCCGTGGCAGCATTTCGGCCAGATCAAGATAGAGACTATAACGCGCTTTGCCGAGGCCGCCAGTCTCCGGGCGCGACGCATAACGCGTCTTCGGACGCACCATCGCGGCGACGCCCGCTTCCAGACTGTCGAACAAACCGCCCGCGACGCCGGCCGCGATGGCGGCGCCGAGCGCGCCCGTCTCCTCGCATTCGGCGACAGTGACCGGCACGCCGATGCCATCAGCGAACATCTGGCACCAGACGGCGCTGCGCGCGCCACCGCCCGACAAGGTCGCCTCTTCGAAACGCGCCCCCGCCGCGCGCAACCGGTCGATATGCCGGCGATGCTCGAAGACGACGCCTTCATAAAGCGCATGGAGCAGATGCGCCTTGCCGTGCCAGCCGCTCAAGCCCAGAAAGGCGCCCTTCGCATCGGGTGCCGTCGCCGAGCCATAGAGGAACGGATGGAACAGCGGCAGGTCGGGATCCGCCGCAACCTGCAACACCAGCTCGTTACAGCGCGCAAAGATCGCCGCGTCATGGCCGCCCATGATCTCACGCGCGAACCATTCGAGATTGACCGCCGAGGTGGCGCTCGACTCGACCGCCACAAAGCGATCCGACCGCCAGGTCGCGGCATGGAAGATGCGTTCATCGACCAAAGGCCGGTCGAGGATGATCTGGTTGATGCCCCAGCTGCCGGCGACGATCGCCGCCTGCCCGGGCATGGACGCGCCGGCGCCGAGCGCGCTGGCGATGATGTCGAAGAAGCCGGCGGCGACCGGGGTGCCCGCCGCAAGCTGCGTGAGGCCGGCGGCATCAGCGCTGATGCGCCCGGCGATCCTGTCCGATTGGACAAGCCGTGGCAGGAACGCCATGGCGTCCTCGAGACCATAGGCCGCAAGCAGCGCATCGTCATAAGACCGCGCCGCGATATGCATCAGGCCGCTACCGCTCATATCGGAAAAATCAGTGCTTCGCTCACCCGTCAGCATGAAGGCGAGAGCGTCCTTGCAGAGAAAGGCCGTACCGATCGAGCGATAGATCTCCGGGCGATGGCGCTTCACCCAGGCAAGCAAGGTCGCGGTCTGCGCCGGCCACGGCTTCTGCAGGCACAGCGGATAGGCCTTTTGCGCCGCGCCTTCCTGGCCGAGCTCCTCGACGAAACCGGCGGCGCGATTATCGAGCGACTGGATGCCGAGCAGCGGCCGGTTCTCTCGGTCGAGCAGATAGAGGCCATTGCCATGGCCGGACAAACCGACCGCGGCGACATCCGCGCCCTTCGCATCCGCTTGCGCCAAGCACTCTTTGACGACATCGGCCGCATTACGCCACAGCTCGGCGATATCGCGCTCGACATGGCCGGGCTCGGGCTCGCGCGAACGGCCGTCGCGCGCCGCCTTGGCCTGGACCTGGCCGCGCCGGTCGAACAGGACCGCCTTGACGACCGTATTGCCGGCATCGATGCCGAGCAGCAGCTCGCTCATGCCGCCGCCTCATAAAGGCGCCAGGCCTCGGCGTCGCTGGCGCCGTCATGGATCATGGCCATCAGCGCCTTCACGACGCGCCCCGGCGCGTCATGCTGGTAGATGTTGCGGCCATAGACCATGCCATGCGCCCCTTGCTTCATGAGCTCGTAGGAATTGGCGAAGACCTGACGCAGATCGGCCTTGCCACCGCCCCTTACCAGCACCGGACAGCGGGCCGCCTGGATGACCCGGTGGAAGTCGCGCGGATCGCTGGTCGGATCGGCCTTGATGATATCAGCCCCCATCTCGCGGGCAAGCCGCACCAGGGTCACGATCTTCTCGGCATCGCCATCGACCAGATAGCCGCCACGCTCGCTGTTGGGCTGCATGACCAGAGGCTCGATCATCAAGGGCATCGCGTATTTCTCGCAATCGAGCCGCACCCTGGCGATATTCTCGACGCATTGGCGGAACAGGCCCGGCTCGTCCGGCAGCATGAACAGGTTGACGACGACGCAGGCGGCGTCGAGCTTCACCGCCGGCAGCACCGGATCCTGCGCATTCTGCAGGAGAGCCCACATCTCGCGATGGCGCTGCCGGTTATAGGGATTGCCCATGTCGATGCGCAGTACCAGCGCCGGCTTGGCCTTGCCCGGAATCCCCTGCAGGAGATCGGCCTGGCCGGTATTCATCTGAATCGCATCGGGGCCCGCCGCCGCCAGCATCTGGACCACGCGCCCCATATCCTCGAGCCCGTCGAGGAACGAGGGCTCGTTGCACACGCCATGATCGATTGCCACATCGAGGCATTTACCGGCCTGAAACAGCCGGTTCATGCGCAGTTTCTTGCTGTCGTACATCGGATAATCCTTCTTCCAGATTGCGTCGGCGGAGCATCTCCGCGGTAAGTCCATGATCGCGCGCGAGCAGGCTGCGCAGTCCCGCCAGCTCGCTGGCGCGCCGCTGCCCGTCCCAACCCAACGCCGCGGCGGCAATGGTGGCGAGTTCTTCAAGCCCCGACATGGAAAGCTCGGCCGTCATCGCCACGGCCATGCGGCGCAGGACCAGATCGGCGAGCCGCGTCACCTGCTCGTTTTCGATCAGCCATTCGATCTCACCCCGGCCATAATTCGGCAGCGACCGCAAAGCCTCATCGGACGTCACGCACAGCTCTTCGGCGCGAGTGCCATAACGTTCGAGAAGACACGCCACCCGCTCCGACGGCAGGCCGCTCGTCGCGGCGACCCGCGCGACCCAGGCGTCTTTGTCAGCGGGAAAATTCCTGCCGCCGCCAATCGAGAGTTTCTCCGTCCCCTGCCGGCGCTGTACACCGAGCCGCGCCAGGACGGCGTCCGCCGCTTCCGCGCCAAAAGCCCTGAACGTCGTCCATTTGCCGCCGATGAGATTGAGCACCGGCATGGACGCGCCGGCATCATCGGCGAGCCACTCGCAGCGATGATCACGCGAGATCTCGGCATTCACTTCCGTGGCGCTTGCCGGCAAAGGCCGCACGCCTGCGAAACGGTAGATGATATCGGCATCGCCGATCGCGATCGCCGGAAAGATCTCGCGCAAGGCGGCGAGGATATAGGCGCTTTCCGCCTCGTCACAGCGCACATTGTCGGGCGTGTCGACGCGGATGTCGGTCGATCCCGCCAGCACGTGACCGAGATGCCGGAAGACGATGCACACCCGGCCATCGCGATTGGCGTAATAAACCATGGTATCGCCGAGCGCCTGCTCAAGCGCGTCATTGGCGATGACGAGATGCGAGCCCTTGGTGCCGCCGATCAGCCGCGGCGGTCGCACCGCGAGCGCGCCGTTGGTCATGTCGATCCAGGCGCCGGTGGCATTGACGACGATACCCGGTGTAACGGTGAATTCCGCCCCCGTCAGATTGTCCTTGAGGACGACACGGCCTTCCTTCTGCGCGACGAGGCCGACATGGTTGACGGCGAGCGCCTGCGTTGCCGCCATTTCCGTATCGAGGACAAGCTCGATGCCGAGACGTTCCGGATAGGTGATGCGGGCGTCGTGATAGACGGCGCCGCAGATGACGTCGGAGCGGAGCGTCGGCCAGCGCGCCCGCAAGCTGTCGCGGTTGAGAAAGTGATGCCGCGGCAGGACCCGGCCCGCGCCGGCATAAAGATCATAGAGCGTCAAACCGAGCCGCACGATCAGTGACCCGCGTTTGCCCGGCTGCGCCTTGCCGCCGAGAAACCGCCGGACCGCCGATGCCACGCCGGAGAAATGATCGCTGATCGGGATCAGCGTCGGCAGCGGACGCACATAATGCGGCGCATTGGCGAGCAGCGCATTGCGCTCGGCGAGCGATTCCTTGACGAGCCCGAATTCGCCATTCTCCATGTAGCGCAACCCACCATGGATCATGCGCGAAGGCGCCGCACTCGCCCCGCTCATGAAGTCGCCGCGATCGACCAGCACGACATCGACGCCCTGCAGCGCCAGCTCGCGGAAGATGCTGATGCCGTTGATGCCGGCGCCCACGACGAGAACGTCGGGGCGCTCCTTGCGGCGCAGCTTCTCCAGCCTGCGAAGGCGGTCCTGGGTCATGATGATCGATCGGTGCTGGTTCAGGCGGCGGCAGCGACCGGCGCCAGATGTTGGGCGATTGCTCTATCGATGCGCTTCACTTCCTCGGAGCTGAGCACGATTCCCGCAGCCCCGGCATTGTCGACCGCCTGGTCGCTGTCACGGGCGCCACACAGTGCATAGGTGATGCCGGGCTGCGCGATGGTCCAGGCGATGACCAGTTGCGCCAGGCTTGCTTGATGCGCCACAGCGACAGGATCGATCTCGGCCATGAAGGCGGCGACGCGCTTGAGATTGTCGGGAGCGAAACGCGGATTGCCCTTGCGCAGGTCGTCACCTTCGAAAACCCGGTTGGGCCCGATCTTGCCGGAGAGGAGGCCCAGCGCCAGGGATGAATAGCTTAAGCTCGCGATGTCATGCTGCCGGCAGATCGGCAAGAGGCTGCTTTCGATCTCGCGATCGATCATGCTGTAGCGCTCCTGGATGGCATCGACCTGGCCTTCCGCCACATAGGCCTTCAATTCTTCCGCACTGACATTGCTGACCCCGATGGCGCGTATCTTACCCTCCTTCTTGAGGTCGAGCAGCGTCGCCATGGTCTCGGCGATGGGCGTCGTCGGGTCCTGCCAATGGGTGATGTAGAGATCGATAAAATCGGTCCTGAGCCGGCGCAGGCTCTGCTCGAGCTCATGCCGGATCGACTCGCGCCCCAGATGGCGATGCACCCGCTGGCCCAATTCATCGAAGAAATGATTGCCCTTGTCGGTATGCCAGACCAGTCCGCATTTTGTGGCGATCACGACCTCGTCGCGCCGCCCGGCGATGGCCTGGCCGACGATCTCTTCCGCCTTGCCGAGGCCGTAAGCCGGCGCGGTGTCGATGAGCGTGATGCCCTTGTCGATCGAGGCGCGGATCGCCGCGACCGATTTTGCCTCGTCGGTGCCGCCCCACATCCAGCCGCCCATTGCCCAGGTGCCGAGCCCGATGGCGCTGGCGGCGACGTCCGATCGGCCCATCGCCCGGGTCGAATTGCTCTTTGCCATGATCCTATCCTTTCAAGATGTCGATGATGAGACTGCCGGTCGCCTCGTCAGTGGCGAGCACATTGAGGAAGCCGCCTTTAAGCACGCTGGCGATGGGTGCGGCCTTGCGGGCGCCAGACGAGATGCCGATGGTGAGCGGCACCGCCTTGAACTCGTCGAGCGTCAGGCCAATCACGCAGTCATTGAGCGCATAGGCGCAGAGCTTGCCGTCACCATTGATCAGATGGGCGACGAGCTCGCCGGCGGCGCCGATGCGGGCCAGCTCGCCCTTGCCCTTGACGCCTTGCGGCATGAGGCTGCGATAGGTCGATTCCTCCGGCAGGACCGAGCCGATGCCGACCAATGCGATGGCCGCGTCGCGCGCCCGCGCCAGGACCTCACGCACCGACTGGACCTGGAGCAGCACGTCACGCTCGGCGCGCGAGGCGGCGAAGACCGGCGCGTGGATCTGGAAGGCACGGCCTTGCAGCTTGCGCGCCAGCTGCGCCGCCAGGTGATTGACGTCGGTGAAATATTTGCCCTGCACGCCGCCCGTTGCCGGCACCACGGTCACATCATAAGCGCGCGACGGTGCCAGCGCGGCAATCACCGCGCCGACACCCTGCCCGCCGGAAACGCAAATCGTGTCGCCGTCCTTGAGCTTGGACAGTAGGAAGTCGGCCGCCGCCCGCCCCGCATTGGCGAGATTGACGTCCTCCTGATCGGAAGCCGACGGCGTGACGATCGCCTCACTGAGGCTGCTTTTGGCGATGAGCCGTTGCTCGATCTCAAACAGCGGCTGCAGCGGCGAGGTGACCTTGATCTGCACATAGCCGCGCTCATGGCCTTCCTTGACCAGCCGGTTGACGGTCGGATGTGAAAGCCCGGTGCGCTTGGCGATCTCGGCCTGGCTCAGGCCCTCGACATAATGCATCACCAGCACCCGGTGGATCTTGCGCGCGCGGTCGAAATCGTCAGCCTGGTCATTGCCTGCCATGAAACGTCCTATTGCCGGGCCGGGCGCTGCGGCCTGGCCTTCTTGCGGTTGTGCAGTACATGGTCGAACGACACGGCGGCGAGCAGAATCAGGCCGCGTATCGTGTCCTGCCAGTAGGGCGAGACGTCGAGCAGAATGAGCGAGCTGGAGACGACCGACAAGAGCGCCATGCCCAATATGGCGCCGAGAATGGAGCCCGAGCCGCCTTTCAGGCTGGCGCCGCCGATCACCGCCGCGGCGATGATGTTGAGCTCCATGCCGAGGCCGAAAGTGGGCGTCGCGGCGCCGAAGCGCGCCATGTAGATGACGCCGGCGAGCCCCGCCAGCGTCGAGCACAGCACGATGCAGAAGAACTTCACCCGGTTGGTGCGGATGCCGGAATACTCGGCCGCCTTTTCGTTGCTCCCCGTATAGAAGACCTTGCGGAAGACGGTCGCCTTGCGCAGCAGGAAGTCGAAGATGGCGACCACCACGGCGAAGATGATGATGACGACCGGGATGCCATAGACGGTGCCCTGGCCGATGAATTTGAAGCTCGCCGGCAGCGAGAACAGCGACAGAGGCGTGCCGCCGGTGATGGCGAGGCAGAGGCCCCGCACGATCACCATGAAGGCGAGCGAGACGATGAAGGAATGGAGCCCGATGCGGGTGACGCACAGCGCCATCAGCGCGCCGATCGCGGCGCAGGCGGCAATGGCGAGCAGGCTGGCGCTCCACGGATCGAGCCCGGCCAGGAAGAAGAAGCCGCCGACCACCATCGAAAAGCAGACAACCGAGCCGACCGAAAGGTCGATGGCGCCGACGATGAGCAGCACGGTCATGCCGACCACCACGATGCCCTCGATCGAGAAGGACAGCAGCATGGCGCGGAAATTGGTCCAGGTGAGGAAATAGGGCGAGGCGAAGCTCATCACCACGCACAGAGCGAGGATGATGAGGACAAGCCCCAATTCCCGCATGTTGCCGAGGCTGCGCCAGGACATGCCAGACCTGGTTTGCGACCCGCTGATCTCTTCCATGGCGCTCATGCCCCTCTCCCGTTCCTTTGCCCCATACCGGAGGCGAGGCGGATGATCTCCTCCTCATTCATGTCGTCGCCTGTCACTTCACCCGCGATGCGGCCTTCCCGGATGACAATCGCCCGGTCGCACAGGCCGACGAGCTCCGGCAGCTCCGACGAAATCACGATGATGCCGATGCCGCGCGTGGCGAGATCGCGCAGGATGCGATGAATCTCCGCCTTGGCGCCGACATCGACGCCGCGCGTCGGCTCGTCGAGCACGATCACCTTGGGGCCGACCGAAAGCAGCTTGGCGAGAGCGACCTTCTGCTGGTTGCCGCCGGATAGAGTGGCGACGGCATCATCGAGCGAGCCGCATTTGAGCTTGAGCGCGGCGCCGAGCCTCGCCGCCTGCGCCTGCTCGCGCGATCGGCTGACGAAACCCGGCTTGCGTGAGACCTGCTCTATGGCGAGCGCCGAGACATTGGCGGCGATCGGCAGGTCGACGAAGACGCCAGCCCCTTTGCGATCCTCCGACAGGTAGACGACGCCCGTCGCGATGCTTTGGGAATAGGACTGGGGCGTGATGTTCTCGCCGTCGAGGCTGACCTCGCCGGAGACGACGGACCGCAGACCACACAGGCCCAGCGCGATCTCGGTGCGCCCAGCCCCGATGAGCCCGGCAATGCCCAGGATCTCGCCCTTGCGCAAGGCGAAGCTCACATCGAAGAAGCGCTCTCCATCGCTGAGATTTTTGACCGCGAGCAGATCATCGGCCATGGCGCTCGCCGCGTTCTTCGGTGGATAGAGATCGCCCAGATGGCGGCCGACCATGCGTCGCACAATGTCTTCGGGATCGGTCTCGGCGACATCTTTGGTGCAGACATGGCGCCCGTCGCGCAACACCGTGATGCGGTCGCAATGGGCGAAGATCTCGGCCATACGGTGGCTGATATAGATGATGCTGATGCCGCGCTGCTTGAGCCGCGCCATGATGTCGAAGAGCTTCACCGCCTCGCGTTCGGTCAAGGCGGCGGTCGGCTCGTCGAGGATCAGGATGGAGCAGTCGAGCGTCAGCGCCTTGGCGATTTCGACGATCTGCTGCTCGGAAATCGAGAGGTCACCGGTCCTGGCATAGGGGTCGACGTCACCGAGATTGGCCAGTGCCGTCTCGGCCCGTGCCCATGTCTCGGCATAATTCATGAGGAAGGCGCGGCGGCGATTGGTAGCCGCCATCGAGATGTTCTCGGCGACCGAGATGTCGGGGCACAAGGCGATTTCCTGGTGCACAAAGCCGATGCCGAGGCGCTGCGCTGTTTCTGGAGAGGCGATGTCGGCCTTCTCGCCATCGATCAGGATTTCGCCGGCATCGGGCTTGAGGATGCCGTCGATGATGTTCATCAGCGTCGATTTGCCGGCCCCGTTCTCGCCCACCAGCGCATGCACCTCACCCTTGCGCAGGCCGAAGCTGACATCGCTCAACGCGTTGACCGGGCCGAAGGCCTTGGAGATGTTTCTGGCTTCGAGAGCGAGAGCGTGTGTCATGGAATGCCGATCGCGAAGAAGGTAGGTGGCGGGACGCCGGAGCGCCCCGCCCCAGGCCTTGTTATTCCTCGATGCCCTTGGTGCCGCGACGCTTGAGATAGGCATCCCAATAGAAGTCGTCGGCATTGTCCTTGGTGACGACGGCAAAGCCATTGTCGACCACCGGCAGTCCCATCGGATTGTAGCTGGCGCGCTTATAGTCGTTCATCGGGTCGATCAGATCCGGATGCGCGGCGAGGAACAGTAGCATGAAGCCCATATAGCCCTGCATGCCCTGATTGGGATTGATCGCGCCATAGACCTGGCCCTGCTTGATCATGTCGAGGATCTTGCCGTTCACATCGGCATTCATGACCTTGATCTTGCCGCCGAGCTCCTGGGCGGCCTGCGCCGCACCCAGTGCCGAATTGGCTTCCGGCATGAACAGGGCGCCGAGATCGGGATGCGCCTGCGCCATGGTGAGCACGGCGTTATAGGCCTTGGTCGGATCCTGGTTCGAGGCGGCGCGCGCCACCAGCTTGATGTCGGGATATTTCTCTGCCATCCGGGCGATGAAGGCTGCGACGCGCTTGTCGTGATTGTCCTGGCCCGGATTCTCGAGGATGCCATATTCACCCTTGCCGCCCAGCGCCTTGGCGATCACGTCCGCGGCATAGGCGCCCTCGCGGTTGTTGTCGGAGGTGACATAGGAGATGCGTTTGCTGTTGGGCGAATCCGCCGCGAAGGTGACGACCGGCACGCCGGACTCGACCGCACGGTTGATCGGCTCGATGAAGGGATCGGAATTCATCGGATGAACGAGAATGCCGGCCGGCTTCTTGGCCAGCACCTGATCGAAGCTGGCGATCTGCTTGTTGACGTCATATTCGGGCGTGCCGGTATAGGCCGTCTTGCAGCCCATCGAGTGTGCCGCCTGCTTGAACATTTCATAGACCGGGAACCAGTATTCGACGCCCGAGACCATGACATTCATGTAGTAGGTCTCGCCTTCCGCGCAGCGGAACGCGTTTCCTTCGGCCTTGACCGCCGTCGTCGACAGAACCATGCCGGCGGCGAGCGCTGTGATAAGCGACTTGATCTTCATGTTCTCCTCCCGAGAGACCCGCAAGGCGCCAGGGCCTTGCGCTATGGTTGATATGAAATAAATTTCATATACTGATATTTATTTCTCACGAGGAATAAGGGCGCTTTGAGCGCGAGTCAAGCGCCCCTGATCAGGGAGATGAAATGAACGGAGCGAGGACTATCGCTCCAGCACGTCCTTCAGGACATGAGCGTGATTCTGGGTGATGTTTGCGGCAGCATAAAGCAAAGTCGCGCGATGACCGGCGATCTTCGCCCGCAACTCGTCGAGCTCCGCGCGGTGCGCTTTGAGCTCAGCCAGATAACGTGTACGGAATTCGGCCCAGCGTTCCGGATCGTGATGGAACCATTTGCGCAAGTCGGTCGAGGGCGCCACGTCCTTGGCCCAGAAATCCAGCGCCGCTTTTTCCTTCGAAATGCCGCGCGGCCAGATGCGATCGACCAGGATGCGCAGGCCGTCGCCGCGCGCCGGCGGCTCATAGATGCGCTTCACCTGGATCACGGGCATCGATGCTCTCCCTCATGAGGGGGAGAGCATAACGCAACCGACGTAATCAGGCCAATCCGGCCTATTTGATCCGGTTATAGGCGCCGGTGAATCCGGCCAGCGACATCGGCAGCACAACCGGCTTCTTGTTCAGATTCTGAAAAGTGATGTTGAGCTTGTTGCCGTTGAACATGGCCTGGATCGTCGGATCGGGAACCGGAAAGCCGACGAAGCAGCCATTCGCATTGCAGGTCTGAAACGGATAGGTCTGTGACAGATTACCGTCGACATCGATCGACAGGCCGGCCGGCAGGAACATGCCGAGCGGTATCTGGATCATGGTCACCGGCTTCTTGGTGTCCTGCGGCACGCGGATGGTGATCAAGGCGAGCGCCTGACCCGTCTCGCTGGCGATGGCGCGCTGCTCCATGACACAGTCCTGCGGCTGACCGCGGGCGGGCGACGTGCAAGTGGTCGCCCAAGCCTCGCGCGGCGGCGCGTTCTGGGTCTGCTTCTGCTGGGCCGGCTGGCTCTCCTGATTGCCCGTTTCCTGCGATGTGGCGGCGTAGGCGCTCGCCGCCAATACACCCGCCGCCATTCCAGCCACAGTCAAGAAACGCGCCAGTCGACTCATAGAATTCCCCTTCAGATTCAAAGCACCCATAAGTGCATATGAGCCTTTTTAGGGAATTGACGCAACGGTGATGTTATTGCCCGCGCAGGGAAGAGACGGCATTGGCATGCGCATCGAAACCCTCATAGCGGGCGAAGCGGTGCGTATGAGGGGCCATCTCGCGATAGCCCTTTTGTGTGATATGGCCGATCGAGGCGCTTTTCATGAAATCATGCACGCCCAAGGGCGAACTGAAGCGCGCCGCCCCCCCGGTGGGCAGCACCGCATTGGGCCCCATCAGGTAATTGGCGATCGAGCCCGGCGCATATTCACCCAGCAATATCTCCGATGCATTCCGGATATGAGACAAGTGCTCGAAAGGCGCTTTGGAAAGTATCTGCAGATGCTCGGGCGCATAGTCGTTGATGAAGTCGTAGGCTTCACCGAGCGATGCGGCGAGTGCGATACCGCCACGGGTCCCCCCGAGCACGGTTCCGGCATAGTCGACGCGCTGCGCGCCCATCTGGCGCCAGAATTCCGGCAAGGCGGCCATCGCCTTCTCCGCCACGTCCCGCGACGGCGTGACGAGGAAGGCCGAACTGTCGGGGCCGTGCTCGGCCTCGATCAGGAGATCGAGAGCGGCCAGGCGCGGATCGGCCGTCTCATCGGCAAAGACGATCACTTCGCTGGGGCCCGCCGCAACCCGCGAGCCGATGATGCCTTGCAGCTGCCGCTTGGCCGCCACCACCCAGGGACTTCCCGGCCCTTCGAACTTGCAACAGCGCGGCACCGTCTGGGTACCGAAAGCCGCCGCCGCCACCGCGACGGCGCCGCCGGCTTTATAGACGTGGGTGATGCCGGCGAGCTTCGCTGCCACCAAAGTCGCCGCATCGACCTTGCCGTCGGGACCGGCGGGCGTGAGCAGGATCGGCAGCGGAACCCCCGCCACCACCGCCGGAATGGCGGTCATCAGGGTCATCGACGGGAAAGAGCCCTTGCCGCGCGGCGCATAGACGGCGACGCTGTCGATCGGCGTAAAGCGTTCGCCGACGAGCACGCCCGGACGGATTTCCTTCATCCACATCTCGCCCGGCAATTGCGCCTCGTGATAGCGGCGGATATTGCCGGCGGCATAGTCGAGCGTCTTGATCATGTCGGGATCGAGCGCGGCAAAGGCCTCGTCGAATTCAGCTTCGCTCGCCGCGATGCCGCTCACATCGAGATCGGCGCGGTCATACATCTTCGCATAACGCACCAGCGCCGCATCGCCTTCCTGCTTCACCGCCGCGATGATCGGCTTGACGCCCTCGAGGAAAGGATCGAGATCAGCATCGATGCGCAGCAACAGCTGCTGGCGCTCAGGCGGCGACAGCCTGGCGAGGTCGTGCAGAGCGACTTTGGGAAATTCGGACATCGATACTCTCTTTGATTATTTGCGATCGAGCGCCATGACCTTCAACGTCTCCTCGCGGATATCGGTGAGGATCTCGCGTTTGTAGACGGTGAATTGCGGATCGGTGACGAGCTCGAAGGACCGCGGCCGCGGCAGCTTGATGGTAAGGTCCTTCTTCACCTTGCCGGGCCGGCTCGCCAGCACGATAACGCGGTCGGCGAGGAAGATCGCCTCATCGACATCATGAGTGACGAACAGCACCGTGACCTTGTGGTCTTCCCAGACCTTCAGCAGCAATTCCTGCATCATGCCGCGCGTCTGCGCATCGAGCGCGCCGAAGGGCTCGTCCATCAGAAGGATGGAGGGCTTGTAGACGAGCGCCCGGGCGATGGCGACACGCTGGCGCATGCCGCCCGAGAGCTGCTGCGGATAGGCATTCTCGAAGCCGGAAAGCCCGACCGCCTGGACGAAATGGCTGACGAGCTCGTCCTTCTCCGCCTTGCCGAGCGCGCTCTTTTCGAGCGCGAAGCGGATATTGCCCTTGACCGTCATCCATTCGAACAGGCTGTAGGACTGGAAGACAAAACCGCGATTGCGCCCCGGCCCCAAGACCCTGGCGCCATCGATGCGGATCTCGCCCGAGGTCGGCTCGTCGAGTCCGCCGACGATATTGAGAAGCGTCGATTTTCCGCAGCCCGAGGTGCCGACGATGGAGACGAACTCGTTCTCCTTGATGTCGAGATCGATGCGCTCGATGGCGGTGACGGGCGAGCCGTCGACCTGGAAGATCTTGCCGACGCCGTCTATGGCGACTTTGGTTTTCAAAGCTGTGCTCATCTTGACTGATTGTTCCAGCGGAACAGCGCCCGGCCGGACTTCTTGAAGAGATAGTCGGTGAGGAGGCCCATGAGGCCGATGAACAAGGTGCCGAACAGGATCGTGTCGGTGGCGAGATAACGCTGCGCGTCCATGATGCGCCGGCCCAAGCCTTCGCTGGCGGCGACGAGCTCGGCCACCACGAGATAGGTCCAGGTCCAGCCGATGGTGATGCGGAACGTGTCCCAGATGCCGGGCAGAGCGGCCGGCAGGATGATGCGGTAGAGGATCTCGAAATTGCTGAAACCCAGCGTCTGCCCGGCGCGGATGAGATTGCGGTCGATGTTCTTCACATTGTCCATGATCATCAAGGATTGCTGGAAGAACGTGCCGAGAAACAGGATGAGCACTTTCTGCATGTCGCCGATGCCCGCCCACAGGATGGAGAGCGGGATGAGCGCCACCACCGGCATGTAGCGCACCGTCGAGATCAAGGGCTCGAGCGCCCCTTCGATGATGCGGAAATTGCCCATGAGAATGCCGACCGGCACCGCAACGATCGTGGCGGCGAGCCAGCCGATGAGAATGCGATAGATGCTGACGGAGGCGTCCGAGACGAGAATGCCTTCGCTGAGCTGGCGCCAGCCCTCTTCCAGCACCGCGCCGGGGCTCGGCAGGAACAGCGGCTTGACGAGCCCTAGACTGGTGATCAGCCACCACAGGAAAAGCAGGGCGACGGGCACGACGAAGCCCGCGGCGGAGAAGATGCTCGCCGGGATTTCCTGCCGGAGGCGGAACAGCCTCCCGATGCCTTGACGCGGGTTCTGGGACATATCGCTTTCCATCACATGTTGGTCGCGGGACCTGAACCAGGCCCCGCGACGATATCGGGGATTACTTCGCCGCGACGGCCTTGAGGTCGTCGAGCATCAGGAGCTCGTCCGCCGTCGGGACCTTGGTGATCTCCTTCGGATTGGTCGCCTTCATGATCTCGCCGATCTCCTGGATCGTCGCCTGGAAGTCGCCTTTGAGGAAGTCCATGTTCTCGGCGACATTGTAGAAGCGCACGCCCTTGAAGGCCGGCTCGAACTCCGCCATCGGACTGCCGACCGCTTTGGCGATGATCTCACCGCCCTCCTTCGGGTTGGCACGGATGAAGTTGATCGCCTCGTCCCAGGCGCGGATCATGCCTTGCACCTCTTTCGAATGCTCCTTGATCCAGGTCGAGTTGGCGGTCAGCATGTCGGAGATGAGGCCCGGCTTCTTGGCCGAGGTGAAAATCACCTTGTAGCTCTTGTCTTGCGCCAGCGCGGTCGAGACATAGGGCTCATAGGTGACGGCGGCGTCGACGCGGCCGGAGATCAAAGCGAGACCTGCTTCCGACGCGCCCATCGGCACATGCTCGATATCGGCGAGCGACAGGCCGTTCTCCTTCAGCGCATAGTTGATCAGGAGATCGCTGGTGGTGCCGGCCTCGAAGGCAACCTTCTTGCCCTTGAGCTCGGGGATGGTGCCGATCGCCGCGCCGGCGACGACGGCGTCCGCCTCGAAGGACAGATCCATCACCAGGAAGCCTTTTTGATCGACGCCCTGGTTGAAATTGGTGATGAGGCCGTTGGTGGCCGCGGCGATGACATGGAGATTGCCGCTGGCGAGGGCGGCGGTCATGTCCTGGTCCCAGTTGAAGGTAGTGAGCTCCACCTCGACGCCATGCTTGGCGAAGAAGCCTTTCTGCTCGGCGACCCAGAGCGGGCCATAACCGAGCCAGGGCTGCAGGCCGAGCTTGACCGGCTCCGCCACCGCGGTGGTGATCGACGCCGCCATCAGCGCCGCCGCCAGGGCTAGTTTCTTCAGCATTCCGGGATCTCCTCTGTTGTTATTCCGGTTTTGGTTGCGAAAGGGAGTGCAAGAGATTGAGCGTGATGCGGCCCACATCGTTCATACGGCCGGGTTCGGGCAGCGCGCCGCACCAGGCGACCGAGCTCGCTGAAAAGATGAGCCCGCCTTTGGCGAGAAAGCGCAAGGTCATTTCGGCGACGCGCTGCGTCTGCATCTGCGCCTCGCCGCCTTCATACCAGCGCGTCGGATCGTGGCCGAAGCTCTCGGGGAAGCCGGTCGCGGTGGCCACGACGATCGTGTCGGGCGCGGTGCCGAGCGTGAGATCGGTGGCATCGACCTCGTAGCCCGCCGCGCCACCGAGCACGAGTCCATGATCGCCGAATGTCTCGTTCTCGACACCCTCGAACAGCCAGGCGCATTTTTCGCCGAAGCTCTCAGGCGTGCGGGTGAAGGGCCTGGCGCCGTCGAAACCCATCAGCGAGATCGCCCCGCCGATGAGCGAGAACTCGCCACGTCCGCGCGAGCGCAAATAGCCGCCGGGCTCGTTGGTGAGCGCCAGAGATTGCTCGGCGAGCTTTCCATCCCAGGTGCGTCCCGCTTCGGTAGGCCCGCGGCGCAGCTCGAGCAGATCGTCACGAAAAGCGACGGTGCCGGCAAAACCATTGCCGCCGAGATAGGCGATGGAGCCGCCTTCGGCCGCGAAGTTCCGCAAGGCGCCTTCCATCCCGACCGACATATATTCGGGATGACTGCCGGTGACGACGGCGCGATAACCAGCGAGTGCAGCGCTGCCCTCCCGGTCGAGATCGTGATCGGTGATCAGATCGTATGCGATGCCATTGGCGTGGCAGAAACGCAGGAGATGCAGGTCGACGGGCAAATTATGCGGCGCGCCGCACAGCGGATAGAGATAGTCGCTGCGCAACGTCGTCTTGGGCTTGCGCCATGAGCAGATCGACACGCCGGACAGATCGCCATGATAGTCGTAGAGCGATTTCAGATTGTTGGCGACGGCGAAGGCGTGCGCGCGGTCCTCGCATTTCCAGTCATAGAGATGCTTCGGCAGATATTCATCGGCATAAGCGAGATAGGTGGCGGTCGGCACCAGGAAGAGGAGCGGCGCCCGCTTCACCGATGAGGTGACGAAGAACACGATCTCTTCGCTCCCGCCGTCATGGTCGGCGTCGAAGGCATAGATGCCGGGCGCTGCGTCTACGGGCACGCGCAGACGATGGGAAGCGGGCCAAGCGAGTGGCGCCATGTCGTCGTCATGGCAATGGACGGCGTCATAATGCGACGGCACCAGGCGGGGCTCGTAGCTCGAGCCGTCCCAGCGCGGCGACGTCATGCAGAAGGCCGGCAGATTGACCGCGTCGAGCGCGAGCCCGTTTTCCGACAGGATCGGACCGTCCGGCAGGAGTGTCGGGAAGCCCCATGTCACGGGGCCGCTTTGGGTCGCGAGCGTCAGCCTCGCAAATTTCGCGTTGAGCGTCTTTTCGTCGTCCTTGCCGCTGCTGCCGAAGCGCAGCTCGGCTGCGGGAGCCTTCCAGACGGCGTCGACCAGATGGCGGCGGACCTCGACAGGCGCCAGGAGATCATGGCCACGAATGGACAGCGAAAGGCCCTGCGCTTCCTGTGCGAGGGCGATGCTCAACCAGACAAAGGATGGTATCGGAACCGAATCGATCAGTGTCCGCCCTGCCTGCAGGAGCGAAACCACCCCATCCTTCAGCTGGAGCTCGAAGGCATCGCAGGCGGCGATGCAGCGCTCCCCGTCATTGCGGGTGAGATAAAGCTCGAAGGATATCCCGGTGATAGGCGGCGCCTTGGCGAGCTCGGATGCCGCGACCTGCAGATACGATCCCTGCTCGAAGGTACGCCGGAACGGCACATTGAGGACGTCGACGGGCCAGCTCACTCGTTCCGGATCCGGAACGTCCAACCGGCGGACGGAAACGTGCGTGACCGGGCGGCCGCAGGAAAGATGCAGCTCGACATGCTTCCCGGCTTGGACAGCCCAGGGCGTCGTATAGCCGACCACGGCCATGGCGCCGTGGTCCACGTCACGCTTCATATCTCCGTCCTCTAGATCACGATCACTTTAGGTCGGCTCGACCTAAAGTGATAAACGTGATCGGAATCTTATACTTAGCGCGTGACCGGGCGGAAAACCGGTGCCCACTTTTCCTGTCACGCGCTATCATCAGGCGGGATAGAGAGGTCTCCCGGGCGGACGGTTTTCCGTCTTTTCCCATACCCCTCTCTATCTTGATTTTACCTTACATATGACCAAAATGAGGGGTATATACCCCCATCGGGGTATGAATATCGGGCATTATATTATGGACTCCGACCTCGACAGCCTCAGCACCGCGATCGGCACCATCGGCAAGCCCGGCTTCTACCCGGCCGTCGCTCATTTCCTCAGGCGGTGCATCGCCTATGACAATGTGATCGTCATCGCCTTCCAAGGCACCGCCACGCCGGCGGTGCTCTATCGCGAGATCCATGGGCCGGATGTGTTCAGCTATCTCGACGAGCAATATCTGCCGGCCGCTTATCTGCTCGACCCGATCTACCACTATCATCTCAAGCGCGGCGCCGCCGGCCTCTACCGCCTGCTTGAGGTGGCGCCCGATCAGTTCCGCCGCAGCCGCTATTACAAATGGTATTACGGCAAGATCGGCATCACCGATGAGATCTCGGTGATCCTGCCGCAAGGCGACAATGCCACGCTCACCATCTCGATGGGCAAGGACATCTCATCCGATCAGCTCTTCACCCAGAAGGCGGAAGAAAATCTGCGCCGCTATGAGAGCGTGATCATGGCCCTGCTCAAGGCGCATCGGGCGGCGGCGCAAGAGACGCCGCTACCGACGAAAACACCAGCGCAATCGATCACCGACAGCCTCATCGCCGCGATGCGCGCGCTGCACAATGTCACCTTGAGCCGGCGCCAAGCGGAAGTGGCCCTGCTCATCCTGCAGGGCCATTCATCACCCTCGATCGGTCTCCACCTCGATATCAGCCCGCAGACGGTGAAGGTCTTCCGCAAGCAGCTCTACGGCAAATGCAATCTCTCATCGCAGGCCGAGCTCTTCGCCCTGATGATGCCGCTCCTCGAATATGCGCAGAAGAACGCTGATAGATGATGGCTACATAAAACGCAGCCAGATCCCGAGGACAACAGCCTCCGCCGCGGCATCACCCTTGCGTCGTACGGGTGATCGTCTCCTTCATGCGTGCATCGAGCACGTCCCAGTTGGGCCCGAAGGTCGTCCAGCCATCGAGGCTGAACAGATTGAACATGCGCTTCATGTCGTCATTCGACTTGGGATAATTCGGCCAATGCGCCGGCGCTTCGAGATCGGAACGCGCCATGAAGTCGGTCGCCACATTGAGGAAGGCCTGCTGCGTCTCCTTCTCGAGCAGGTAGCTCATGAACAGATCGGAGAGATCGCCATGTTTCGTGCCGCGCACCTTCATGAACCAGTTGGTGTAGGAAGCGGTGCCCTCATTGGGGATCGCCGCGTCGAAATCGCCACCATGATCCTTCATGAAGCCATAGGCGTCGGAGGAATACATCATCGCCACCTGCGCCTCGTCCTGCAGCATCAGATTGGAGAGCTCGGCCCCGTCCTTGTACCACTTCGCCATTTTGAGCTTTTCGAGCTCGAGGAAAAGCGGCTCCATGTCGGCGGGCTTCTGGAACACTTCGCCGATGCCCGGCAGCTTGTCGGAAAGCAAAGCGGGAATGCACAGATCCCAATAGAAGGCGGCGGCGTCCATCGTCGTCTTGCCGCGCAGTTTTTCGTCCCAGAAGGTTTTCCAGCTGTCGGGCTTGAAGCCCGTGCTTTTGGCGGTGAGCATCCACAAGGAACCACCGCCGAAGGGAACGCCGAATTTCTTCGCCTCGCCGCGCAATTCGTCGAACCACGGGAAGACGGTGTCGAGGCCCTTGATCTTGCTGCGGTCGGTTTCGAGGAAGAGCTTCTCGGCAAGGCCGGCGGCGGTCGTATATTCGTCCGCGATGGTGAGATCGAAGGGCGGGTTGTCGGCGGGTGCGGCGACGATCTGCGCCACCATCTGATCCCAGCCGCCGACCGTCTCGGCCTTGGTGCCGTATTTCTCATTGAAAGGCTTGATCACCGCCTCGCGGAAATTGAGCTCGTGATTGCCCGACCAGGAGACGACGATCAGGCTCTCGTCCTTGAACGCGTCCTGCGCCGAAGCGACCGGTGCGCGCCCGATAATGGCCGGCGCGAACAATGCGGCAGAGGCCCCAAGCTTCAGGGTCGTGCGGCGGTTCATCTTCTTCATCGTTTCCTCCCGTCCTTTGGATCCATGTCCCTTTATGGATCATCCCGTTTGTCTTGTCGCCGACCAGCTCCTTCGCCTTCGCGGTGCCAGGCCGCCTACTTAAGACACTCCTCGAAAAATACCGCCGCTGCATCGAGGATCGGACCTTGTCCGACATGGGCGACGCCCGGCACGATATCGAGCCGCGACGTGATGCCGTGATCGGCGAGATTGCTCCTGAGCGTCTCGAGCCGCTCGCGCCGGTTGCGTCCGGCATCATTGGCGCCCGCCATCCAGCCGGGGCTGTCCTCCGTCATCACCATGCCGCGCATATCCGTATCGTCCGCACCAATCACCAGCTGCACCTTGACCTCGCGCAGCCGGCCGACATCGATCGTGCGGCCGAAGCGGCGCGCCACATCCGCCGTGCCCACCCACCAGGGCCGCGTATCATCGAGAAGCGTGATGCGACCGGGCGCCCCGATCGACACCGCCGTGAGCCTCTCGGGGTGAAGATAATAGAAGCGGTGGACGAACTGGCCGCCGCCCGAGAAACCGTGCATGACGGCGCGGCGGAAGCGGATGCGATAACGGGCCTCGATCTCCGCCATCATAGTGATGAGCAACTGGTCGTAACGCAGGCCGCGAAAGTCGATGAATTTGTAATTGTCGACCTCACCGGGCTCGATGATGCCGATGGGAAACAGCGGCGCCAGCACGAAACAGCCGAGCTTGCGGGCGAGGCCGGAGAAGCCGTCGCGATATCCCATCGCCGGCCGGTCCGAGCCATGCACCGCGATGATGACGTCGAACGCCTGGACCGCCTCGGCCTCCGGGCGGTAGGCCTCCGGCACATGCAGCGCATAGCTGAAACGCTGATCGGCCTGGAGCGCGATCAGCCCGGTATCATCGAGCTCGAAAACGGAAAGGCGGGGCATGGCTAAAGTCCGGGAGACAACGAGACCCCGCTCTACCGCATGAGTGCGATATGTCAAAATGGAACGCTGCCGGGCCGAACAAAGCTGCGCGAGATCCCGCTGCGCTCTATACTTTCACTTTCTCAGTTTCACATCACCTCTAGGAGATTGGAGAAGACTGAGAGCCCGCAGAAGGTGAACGAATACTTTCCAGGGTCTGGTAATTTAAACAAAACCCACCCCCAACACAACTTGTGCGAGTGAAACAACTTGCCTGTTGAACGTTCAAGACGCTTGATCAACGGACAATCATTGAACTATTCTCTCGGTATACCGGGAGCACTGACTAAGCCGGGGACGGCAACGCCGAGCTTGGGAGGTGTCAGCATTGCGCTTGACGCTCGAGGCAATTGAGTCAGTACAGCCTGTCCCGGATGCGATCATCAGATTGCTGTGCCTGATTCCGTTAGTCGCGATGCTTGCAGCGGCGATCGCGCCGGCGGCATTCGGCATGGAGTCGCTGGCGAGCGCCCCGCTTCTCGTTGCCGCCTGGCATATGACGAGCGGCACCTTCCTTTTTATTTTCATAATCGTCGCCGGCCTCACTTATCTCGTCCTCAAATTCCATCGCGAGGTCGAAAGCCGGCGCCACGCCGAGGAGGCCGCCCATGACAGCCGCGACCAGATCGAGATCTCGGTCGCCGCCGCCAATCTGGGACTATGGGACTGGGATCCGCTAACCGACATGGTGTGGACCTCCGACCATTGCCGCACGATGCTCGGGCTCACCGGCGGCACGACGATGCCGCGCGAAAAATTCCTCGACTGCCTGCAAGGCGAAGAACGCGCTCTGGCCGAAACGCGCATGAAGGAGGCCATGATCACAGGCCGGCAATGCGAAGCGGAGTACAGCCTCCTCCAGCCTGACGGGTCCATCCAGTGGATCGCATCGCGCGCCACGCCGCGCAGCCGGCGTGGCGGCAAGCCCGACCATCTGCTGGGCGTCCTCATGGACATCACCTCGCGCAAGCAGGCGGAACAGGAAGCGGTCGAGCAGCGCAAGCAGCTGACCCATCTCACCCGTGTGTCGGTCTTGGGCGCGCTTTCGGGCGCGCTCGCCCATGAGCTGAACCAGCCATTGACCGCCATCCTCAGCAACGCCCAGGCGGCGCGCCGCATCCTTTCGCACAAGCGCTACGACATTGCCGAGATCCGCCAGATCCTCGAAGACATCATGGCCGACAATATGCGCGCCGGCGACATCATCAGCCATCTGCGCTCGCTTCTGCGCAAGGACGAGATGGCGCGCCGCCGGGTCGACATGAACCAGCTCATCGACGGTGTGCTCGCCTTCTCCAAGAGCGATCTCGTCCTCAAGGGGGTGCGCGTCACCAAGGATTTCTGCACCGATTGCGCCATGATCGAGGGCGATCCGGTGCAGCTGCAGCAAGTGCTGCTCAATCTCTTCGTCAATGCCGGCGAAGCGATGAACCAGATGCCCGCGCCTGAGAAATCGCTGCATATCGTCACCGAGAGGACCAGGGCCGGGCACCTGCGCGTCTCGGTCACCGACACCGGCGAAGGCATTTCGGACAGCAATCTGCAGTTTCTGTTCGAGCCGTTCCACACGACCAAGGCGCTGGGCCTTGGCCTCGGTCTGCCGATCTGCAACTGGATCATCATGGCGCATGGCGGCCAGCTCTTCGCACAGGGCAATCCCGGCGGCGGCGCGACATTCTCCTTCGATCTCCCGTTACCCATAGAGGTGGAAAATGAGGACACCGAGTCCTCTCGTGTATTTGGTTGACGACGATCCGTCGGTTCTGCGCGCGGTAAAGCGGCTGCTCACCGCCGGCGGCTTCGACACCAAAGCCTATAGCGATCCGGCTCTGTTCCTCGCCGAGCACAATCCGGCGACGCCGGGCTGCATCCTGCTCGACATGGCGCTGCCGGGCCTCTCCGGCATCGACGTCCAGAGCAAACTCGCCGCCACCGCGCACCGCCAGCCGGTGATCTTCATGTCGGGCGCGAACAATGTGCCGGCGACGATCACGGCGCTGAAAAGCGGCGCCATGGATTTCCTCCTCAAGCCCTTCGACGAGACGGTGCTGCTCGCCGCGGTGCGCGCCGCCATTGCGCGCGACGCCGTATCACGCGAGGAGGAGGCCGAGGTCAGCGACATCGCAGCGCGTCTCGCCGGCCTGACGCCGCGCGAGCGCGCCGTCTTCGCCCGCGTCATCGCCGGGCGGCTCAACAAGCAGATCGCCGCCGATCTTCAGATCGTCGAGAAGACAGTCAAGGTGCACCGCGCCCGGGTGATGAAGAAGATGGGCGCGCGCTCGCTGGCCGAGCTGGTGCGTCTCGCCTACAAATATGGGCTCGCCGACGACGAGCCGTCCCCGGAAGCGTAATCCCTCGCCTCATTGGGCCTTGGTCCAACTATCCACTATGCGATGGGGTGCCTAGGCTTCGTGACGGACGCCAAATCGACGAGGGAGAAAATGAGCCGGGTTGTTCAGACCGGTCTGGCGGGCATCGCGTCGCTGATTTGGGCGTGTGCCGCCGGGGCCCAGGAGGCCGGCCAAGACGGCGCCGACCTCGCCAAGAAGCTCAACAACCCCGTCGCCGCCATGATCAGCGTGCCGTTCCAGTTCAACTACGACTCGGAAATCGGCCCGGAGCGCGACGGCGAGCGCATTCAGCTCAACTTCCAGCCGGTGATCCCCGTTCCGCTCAATGACGACTGGAACATGATCTCGCGCACCATCCTGCCGATCATCGACCAGGACGACATTTTCCCCGGCGCCGGCAGCCAGTTCGGGCTGGGCGACATCACTCAGAGCCTGTTCTTCTCACCGACGCATCCGGGCGAAAGCGGCATCATCTGGGGCTTGGGCCCGGTTTTCCTGGTGCCGACCGGCACTGATGAATTGCTGTCGGCCGAGAAATGGGGCGCCGGCCCCACGCTTGTCGTGCTCCGGCAATCCGGCGGCTGGACCTATGGCGCGCTCATGAATCACATCTGGTCCTTCGCCGGCGACGCCGACCGCGACGATGTGAGCGCCACCTTCCTGCAGCCTTTCATCAATTTCACGACGCATGATGCCTGGACCTTCGGCGTCAATGCCGAATCGAGCTATGACTGGGAAGCTGAGCAATGGAGCATTCCGGTCAATTTCACGGTGAGCAAGCTCGTCACCATCGGCCATCAGCCGGTGAGCCTGGGTGGCGCCGTGCGTTATTGGGCCGACAGCACCGATGGCGGCCCGCATGGCCTCGGCGCCCGCGCCACCATAACTTTCCTGTTCCCGGAATAGGCGCAATCCAGATTGCCGTCGCCTGACCCGCAGCATCCCGACCGCCCGCACCCGCCCCAGTGGGCCGGTCCGCTCAAGCTGCATCTGAGCCTGCTCATCATCCTGCTGCTGCTCACCGTGGCGCTGCCCTTGATCTGGATGGCCTATCAGCGCGGCCAGGCTGCCGCCGAAATGGCCGCCCATGAAAAGATGCAGCTTCTGACCGAGCGCACCGGCGATCGCTTTCGCATCGTTTTCGGCGACGCCGTTCCCCTCGTCGCGATGGCGGCGCTGTCGGAAGCCTTCGCCGATCCGCCGCCCGCCGATCTCGCCGCCAAGACACGCCTTCTCGTCAAAGGGCTTGCGAGCTCGTCGCATCTGGACGGCCTCTATACGGGCTATGGCGACGGCTCCTTCATTCATGCCGTCAGCCTCGACAACGACAAGACCTGGCGCCAGCTACTGAGCGCGCCGAAAGACGCCGCTTTCGCGCTGCGTATCATCAGCCGAACATCGGCGGAGGCTTCCGCGGCATCGGTCTGGCGTTTCCTCGGCAGCAACGGCGAGATGCTGGCCGAACTCGCCCCGACGGACGCCGCCTATGATCCCAGGCGGCGGCCATGGTACCGGCAGGCGCTGGCGACGCCAGGCACAGTCTCCGTCGGCCCCTATGTCACGGCGACGACGCGGGCGCTGGCCCTGACGCTCGCCGAACGCCATCATTCCGGCAAGGACGCCGTCGCCGGGGCCGATATCCTGCTCACGACCGTCGGGCGCTTTCTCGACGACGAGAAGGTCTCGCCGCGCGGCCGCGCCTTCGTCCTCGACAGCGCCGGCGATCTCGTCATCCATTCCGATCCCGCTCTCATGGAGAAGCTGCTGCTCCTGCAGGCCCGCAAGCGGCGCACCGGCACCGACGACCCCAATATCCATGACGCCACCGTCGTGGCGGCGCGCGCGGCACTTCCCGCGACCGACGGCCCGTTCGCCTTCACGGCGGCCGGTGAAACCTATCTAGGCCAGATGGCGGCGATCCGCTTCTCGCCGCTCCTCGCCGGCAACCGGCTGGTGGTCATGGCTCCCTTGTCCGACTTCACCGCGGCCAATGATCAATTGCTGCGCCGCGGGCTTGTCGTGTCGGGCCTCCTGCTCGCGAGCGGCATCATCATCGCCATATTGATCGCCCGCCTCATCACCCGGTCGCTTTCCGCCTTGACCGACGAGGCGGTTCATCTCAGCGACTTCGAATTCGATCAGCCCGCATCCGGGCGCACTTACATCAGGGAGATCAACTCCCTTGCCGATGCGCTCGGTGCGGCGCGTGACGCCATCCGCAGCTTCGCGCTTTATGTGCCGCGCGAGCTGGTGCGCAAGATCGTGACCTCGCGCGGCGATGCGCAGAGCGGCGCGGCGCGCCAGGAGGTGACGGTGCTGTTCACCGACATCCGCGACTTCACCACCATCAGCGAGCGCCACTCGCCCGAAGCGGTCGTGGCGATGCTGTCGACCTATTTCGAGCTCATGAACAAGGGCGTCGAGCGCCACAATGGCGCGATCATCCAGTTCCTGGGCGATTCCGTTTTCGCCATGTGGAACGCGCCGGTGAACGACCCCGACCACGCCGACAATGCCTGCCGCGCGGCGCTCGACCTTGCCGCCGCCTTGCGCGATTTCAACACCCGGCAGCGCGCCGAGGGCAAACCCGAATTCGTGACCCGCTTCGGTCTCCACAGCGGACCGGCGGTCGTCGGCAGCGTCGGCGCCGAGCGCCGGTTGGTCTATACCGCGATGGGAGACACCGTGAATGTCGCCTCGCGCCTCGAAGGCATCAACAAGGAATTCGGCACCACGATCCTGGCGAGCCGCGCCGTCAAGGATCGCTGCGAGAAGCGCTTCGTCTTCCGGCCGCTGGGCTTTCACCAGGCCAAGGGCCGCACGGAGAAGGTCGAGTTGTTCGAGCTCGTCGCCGCGAAATGAGCCTTACTCTTCGTTCGGCGGAACCTTGGACCACGGAATGCCGCCTTGGCCCATCCGGTAGCCGAGATTGAAGAGGCTCTTCATATAGACCGGATCGAAGGGCTCTTTTTCCTTGAGCTCGACGCTCCCAGGGACCCAGATCGCATTGAAGTCGATGCTGTCGCGCCTGGCATTGGCATACATGCGGTAGAGATCGCCGATGCCTTGCGTCTTGATCAGGGAGGCCAGCGACTTGGCGGCGATGGCGGTGATCCTGGGCTTCACCGCGCTCCATTCCGGTGAAACCTTGCCGTTGCGGATCACATAAAGCGTGCGCTTCGGCGATCGGCCGATCATCTGGTTGACATCGCGCGCCGTGAAATTGGACGGAAACAGGAAGACCTGGTTGGTCGTGCCGCCATCGACATGCATCTCGTCATATCTCTGGCCGTCGGCGGTGACCGTCAGGCGCGTCGGCGGAAACACCGCGGGGATCGAGGCCGAGGCGACGAGAATGTCGCAGAAAAGCTGCCGACGGTTGGGCTCGCGGCTCGACGCGATGGCGCCCATGTCCCACACGACCGGGCGCTCGGCGTCGAGATTGGTGGTGCCGACCAGGAGGCGCCGCCCTTTGGCATGCTCGCGCGCGATGTGGGCCAGGAGGTCGTCATCGACATAACGCGCCACCAGGTGCCGGAGCGGCGTGTCGTCGACGGCCGAGTCGCCGCCGATGATGCTGAAAAGCCCTTTGGTCTTGTAGATGTCCTTGCCCGAGACCTCGGTATAGACCTCGCGCAATTGCCGGTCATAGGCAGGACCCAGAAAAGCAAAGGGAGCGATGAGCGAGCCGGTGCTCACCCCGGTCACCGCGTCGAAGTGGGGCCGGGTGCCCGCCGCCGTCCAGCCGACCAGGAGCCCCGCCCCGAAAGCGCCGTTGCTGCCACCGCCGGAAATGGCGAGAAACTTGCGGTCATAGAGATTGATCGATTTGTCCGACTTGGCGGCCCGCACCACCTGGGTGGCCTGGCTGTGCAGAATGGCGGGATCCAGGTTGCTGGCATTGTCGCCCCAGAAGCGGATGTGGGAATAGCCGGGAACGCCGGCCACCGCGACCAGGGACTCCGGCACCGGGTCGCGTATTTCCGTGGCACAGCCGCCGAGCCAGAGAAGTCCCGCAAAACCCAACGCATAGGAAAGAAACTGACGCACTTTCCGACCCCTCACGACATCCCTCAGTCTGTCATATCTCCTTCCGTGCCGCAAATCCGGTTGGACCTTGGTCCAACTGCCCAGTGCATTGAATTTCCATCAAAAGTCATCATGGTAGCTCTCTCCGCTCCCGGATCGACAATTGCTGACGGCGGCATTCATGACCAGCATCACGCGCCGGCTGACCCAGGCCGGCACCTTCCTTTTCCTTTCCTTTCTTGTCCTCTTCACAGCGCCTTTGCGCGCCGAAGACGCCGAGAAGCCGCTGGGGCTCGATATGGTCAAGCCCTGGACCGGCGATTTCGACGCCATGGAGAAGCGCCGCATCGTCCGCATTCTCGTTCCCTACAGCAAGACCATTTATTTCATCGACAAGGGCGAGGAGCTCGGCACTGCGGTGGATATCGGCCACGCTTTCCAGAAGGTCCTGAACAAGGACAAGAAAAAAGCGACCGAACAGGTGCATGTGGTTTTTGTGCCGATGCCACGTGCCCGGCTTTTTTCAGCCCTCAATGAAGGCCTGGGCGATCTCGCCGCCGGCGGCCTGACCATTACGTCGGAGCGCCGCGACCTCGTCGATTTCAGCCAGCCCTTCGCCGGCAATGTCAAGGAAGTGCTGGTCACCGGTCCGGCGTCTCCCGCTATCGCCCATATCGAAGACCGTGCCGGGCGTCCGCTTTATGTCCGCAAAACAAGCAGCTATTACGAGCATCTGACCGCGCTGAACGCTAGGCTCAAGACTCCGATCGATCTCATTGCCGCAGAGGAGGCGCTCGAGGACGAGGATCTCCTCGAAATGGTCAGCGCCGGCCTCCTGCCCTATGCCGTCGTCGACGATTACAAAGGGGAGATCTGGGCCAAGGTGCTGCCCAATCTCACCGCGCGCAACGACCTTGTCGTGAATGAGGGCGGCGAGATCGCCTGGGCCATGCGCAAGAACAGCCCGCAGCTCAAGGCCGCGGTCGATGCCTTCGTTGCGAAACACAAACTCGGGACGACTTTCGGGAACATCCTGAAGAAGCGTTATTACACGAGCGACAAGATGGCGCGCCGCGCGCTCTCCACCGAGGCGCAGAAGCGCTTCGAGGAATTTTCCGACGCGTTCCAGAAATATGGCAACCAGTTCGGCTTCGAGCATTTCCTCATCGCGGCGCAGGGTTACCAGGAATCGGAGCTCGACCAGACCAGGCGCAGCCCGAGGGGCGCCGTCGGCGTGATGCAGTTGTTGCCCTCGACCGCCGCCGACAAGAGCATTGGTGTCACCGACATCGTCGGCAGCGCCGACCGCAATATTTACGCGGGGGCGAAATATCTGCGCTACCTGATCACCACCTATATCACCGATGCCGGCATCGACGATCTCAACCGCGTCCTATTCGCTTTCGCCGCCTATAATGCGGGCCCGGGCAACCTCAAGAAGTTCCGCGCCAAGGCGTCGGCGATGGGGCTCGATCCCAATCTCTGGTTCGGCAATGTGGAGAATGGCGCCGCCGCCATCGTCGGCCGCGAGACCGTCCAATATGTGAGCAATATATATAAATATTATATCGCATACACGCTTGCCGCCCGGATCGAGGCCGATCGCGAAGCGGCCGAAAACCGGACCGAAACGCAAAAACCGTGAATATGTCGGCGGGTGGGCCCTAGGTCCAACTAGGACGGGCTTTCATGTTGCGCTAGGCCTATTTCATCGGTCCCGGAAATGGGGGATGCGGGTTTTCGGTCAGCCGGTGTGTGAAACAATGAGATGGCGCGCAGCTTCCCGTCTGTCGGAAATACGGCGCGTCGGAACGATATGGGAAAGCTTCGCATCCGCATCTCCGTCCTCGATGACGACGTCTCGGTCCGCAACGCTCTCAGCCGCTTGTTGCGTGCTTCGGACTTCGATGTGCGCGCCTATGGAACGGGTGAAGAATTCCTCGCCGCCATAGACGGCTTCCACCCGCATTGCGCGATCATCGACCTGCATATGCCAGGCATGAGCGGTCGCGAGGTGCAGCGGCTTGTCGCCAAGACGGAGTCCGATATCGCGGTGATCGTCATCACCGGCCATGACAGCTCGAAGAGCCGGACGGAGTGCTTGAGCGACGGCGCCAGCGCCTATCTGACCAAACCGGTCGACGAGATGCTTCTGCTCACCGCCATTCACGACGCGACGGCCAAGCAGGCCACGCTCAAGCGTAAGCAGGCGATCCACTGATTTGAGGAAATCAGGCGAGATGCGAAGCGCTCTATTGGATGATCACCTGCACATAGACGCCGCTGCTCTTCACATAATAGACGCCGCTGCAATTATAGTAATAGGCGCCATAATAGGGCCCGTAGACGCAGCCGGCCGGCAGTGCGTTGAGCCTGATCGATGTCCGGCGCGCAACACGCCGGGTGGTGCGCCGCGCGACACCCGCATAGGATAAGGGCGTCAGCGGATGGCCGATCCTGGCCTCGGCCTTGGACACGAACCCCAGGCCGATGATCGCAGGCACGCCCCATTCGACCGCTGCCTCACCCGAGAGAAAGGCGACGGCGAGAGCGAAGGCGAGAAACTTTTTCCACATGGTCATGGCGCGTCTCCCTGGTTCACCGGCGCCGGCAATTCATCGACGAGCTCGAGCGCACTGAGATCGACCTGCTTCGCCGATGCCGGCTTGTCGAAGGTGAAGCTCGCCGTGCCGGCTTCCGCGCCGCTCTTGAAATTATTCAGCTGGAAAGTGTATTGCGGCGCCTGAACGACATGCTTGCTGGTGATCACATAGCGTCGCGGTATCGGCGTGTCGCCTGTCTGGATCCATATCTGCCAGTCGGTGTCGGGCGTGCGGAAAGCGAGATATTCGCATTCGACGCCATCGACATAGGCCGACGCGATGTGTTTGGCGTCGGTCACATCGGCAATAAGCGTATCATAGACATTCGACCCGAGCAGATCGCCGCCGGGCGTCTCGACACCCGCATCGGCGAGCCTGTCACGCAATTCGTCCAAGGTGCCCTTCGCCTCGATCTGCGCATAGGCATCGAGATTCTTGCCGTAGACGGTCAGGGTCTTGCCGTCGAAGGTGACATCGACATCGGCGAATCCGCCGGTGCGGGTGACATGGACCTTATCCGGCCGGCTCACATTGGCCTTGCCGGAGCTC
Organism: Taklimakanibacter albus; assembly: GCF_016595235.1. GTDB lineage: Bacteria > Pseudomonadota > Alphaproteobacteria > Rhizobiales > Aestuariivirgaceae > Taklimakanibacter > Taklimakanibacter albus. The sequence goes on from NZ_JAENHL010000007.1 coordinate 2,147,618, forward strand.
ACGAATTGCAGCTTCTGGAAATCCGGCGTGACGGCCTCGACCGTCGATTCATAGGTGAAGGAGAAATCCTTCTGCTTCGCCATATAGTCGGACATCGCCTTGAGCAACGCCTTGGCGTCATCCGCGAAAGCGCCGCTCGCCGGAACAAGCCCGACGAGAAACGCGGCACAGGCGAGACTTCCCTTCAAGCAACGGAGAGACGGTGGACGCATCATGATGGTCACCTCGCGATGAACTGTCCCGGCACCAAGCGAGTATGGCGTCTCGGGCGATCACAAAGTAGTTGGCCCAAGGGCCAATGGCATCACGGGCCGGCTTTCGGCGTCAAGGCGAAGGTCAGCCAGACATTCCAGCCTTCCGAACGGTTCTCGGCACCGAATTCATAGAAACCTTTCAGATTGACATAGGCCTGCATCTCGCCGGCCGGGACGAAATAGCCGATCTGCGGCCCGACGCCGAAGACACGCGACTTGAAATCACCGAGCGTGGCGCCGTCACCATCATCGCCGGTGAGTTGCTGGTAGTAATAGCCGGCGACGCCGGCATGGACCTGCTCGGACAGGAATTTCGAGGCGGCCAGATCGAAATGGCTGTCTATGCCATTCTGGTAGTCCGTGTCCTCGTTCTCGAAATTGTACGTGACACCGCCCGAGGCCGAGAATTCATATCCCGAATGCGGATTGAAATAGGTGTAGCCGAGACCACCATCGATCGCGCCATGGCCAATGCCGAGATTGGCGAGCCGGTCGGGATCGTAGTCGCCGACCGGAATGTCGCCGGTGGCATAGAGCATGAAATTATTAACGCCGGAGTTCCATTTAATCGTCGCCATCGGGAAGAGATCGCCGACGCCGACCAGCGTGTCGGTACGATGCCCTGAGATTTCGTTGCCGTTCGGCCCGGTGAGCGTCGCTTCCGCCGAGGCTTTGACATGACCGACGAGGCCCAGCACGCTGACCGACGGCCGGCCGCCGAAAATGGTCGTGTCGAACGTATAGCCGGGGCCGAAGCCCATGACATCGACATCCGCATCGAGACCGGCGCGGATCTCGCCGCCTTGTGGAAAAGCCTTGCCGCCGCCTGATTTCACCGAGGAATGATAAGCAAGGCCGGTGGCCGTCCAGCCCGGCGCATTGGGCACCGCGATGAGGCTGCCGAATTGCCCCGGCAGCCAGAAGCTGACACCGCCTTCATCGCTGCGGGCCGGCGACGCGACGCACATGGCGCCGAGCGTCGCGATTCCCAGGACCGTCATCAGGCCCTTCGATGCGCGTCCAGTGGACATGCTCCCTCCCGCAACTCCCCATACCGCCCGACTCCAATATTATGCCGGGCGGGCCGTCACGGAGCCAGTTGGACCAAGGTCCATCGGGCGAAGCAGACAGGAAAATCAAAGAGTTGATGAGGATCTAGCCGCGCCCGACAAAGGGCATCTCATTGGCCATCACCGTCATGAACAGGACATTGGCGTCGAGCGGCAGGGAAGCCATATGCACCACCGCATTCACCACATGGCGGACATCCATGGTCGGCTCCGGCTTCAGCGAGCCGTCGGCCTGCAGGACGCCGCTTTTCATCCGCGCCGTCATGTCGGTGGCGGCATTGCCGATGTCGATCTGGCCGCAGGCGATATTGTATTTGCGTCCGTCGAGCGAGGTGGAGCGTGTCAGGCCGGTGATCGCATGTTTGGTCGCCGTATAGGGCGCCGACAAGGGTCGCGGCACATGGGCCGAGATCGAGCCGTTATTAATGATGCGGCCGCCCGAAGGCGACTGCGCCTTCATCAGGCGGAACGCCTCCTGGGTGCAGTAGAAAGCGCCCGACAGATTGGTGTCGACCACCGCCTTCCATTGCTGCGGTGTCAGGTCCTCCAAAGGCACCGGCGGCGTGCCGATGCCGGCATTGTTGAACAGGACATCGAGCCGGCCGAAGGCCTTGGCCGTTTCCTGGAACAGCCGGGCGACCGAGTCCGGATCGCCCACATCGCTCGGAACGGCGAGACATTGCCCGCCGATCTCGGCTTTTGCGGCCTCGAGCGTATCCTTCTTGCGTCCGGTGAGAACCACGGCATACCCGGCCTCGGCCAGTCCTTTCGCCACCGCACGGCCGATTCCCGAGCCGGCACCGGTTACCAAGGCAACTTTGAGAGCAGTCAAATCGCGTCTCCTTGCTGTATCTGTCGCAACCATTATCACAATAGAATCAAAGTGAAAGAGACGCCACAAGACGATTTGGGCGAGGCTTGGCGCCGCCATGTGGCGCACAGGCGATTGCGGAATTCCAACGTAAGGTGTATGGTCCTATCAGAGGGCTCAGCGTCAGCTGATTTTCTGGGAAAGACAGAAAAGCATTCACCGGTGCAATAACCACTGGAGTGTTTCGTGTATTGTCCCATCGACGACCGCCCCGCGTCTCGTCCATTCCGTCCTGCGCGGCTGCTGAGCCGATCACTGCCGGTCGTGCTCTTTCTGGCCATGGCCATAACGGCCAAGGCACAATCGAGCTTGAGCGAGGGCTATGCGCGTGAAATAGCGCCCCTCTCCGCCACCGAGCGCGTCGGCAGCGAGGTCTGGTTCAATGCCACGGCCTTCAACGACCGCTTCTTCACATATGGCTTTCAGCAGCGTGTCGGCGGCCTCATCGACTGGTATGGCATTCTCGCCGCCGAGAAGAAGAAGGACATCTTCCAGGCCTGGGGCGGCATTCCCGATCCCGATTGCTGCGTACCGGGCGAGCCCAATTGCCCCGCCAAGAGCCTCAGCGAGACCTATGGTTTCCAGTGGTGTCCGGGCGACGACGTGCTGCTGAAATATATCGGCAAATATGGTTATCCTGATCCGGCCTGCGATCTCACGGATGTGCCGGCCCAGGGCGCCGACCAGCGTCAGAGCGCCTGCGATCTTCATTTCGGCACATCGACCGGCATTCTGGGCCTGCGCAAGTTCCCCAATCCGCGCTTCGACCGCAGCGCCTGGCTCAAGCTCAACGGTGACAAGCCCGAATCCTGGGAAGGTTATCGCGGCGCGCTCAACGTCTTTCCGACCGATGCGCAGAACCGGACCAGCAGGCTGTTCGACGGCTCGATCGAGCCGCCCTACCGCATCGGCATGGCCTGCGGCGCGTGCCACATAGGCTACAAGCCCGACAAGCCGCCGGCCGATCCCAACCATCCGGCCTGGGAGAATATCGACGGCCTGGTCGGCAACCAATATAGCCGCGTCTCGAATATCCTGGGCTCGGGCTTCGGCAAACATGCGCTCGAATGGCAGCTCATCGCGCGCGCCAGGCCCGGCATCGTCGATACCTCGGCCCTGCCGATGGATTATGTCTCCAATCCCGGCACCATGAATGCGATCATCAATTTCAAGCAGCGCCCGCTGCATGAGCATGAGATCCTGAAATGGCGCCGCGCCGCGGCCTGTCCGGCGGGAACTCAGGCCGAGAAATGCTGGTGCGAGCCCGGTAAGCTCGGAAAATGCTGGGAGCGCTCGACCAAGAAGGAGTTGCAGCCCAACATCCTGAAAGGCGGCGAGGATTCGATCGGCATCAAAGAGGCGATCCAGCGCGTGTATTTCAATATCGGCTCGTGCTCGGAGCAATGCTGGCTGAACCACATTCCCGATCTGCGCGCCGCCGATCCCAAGCAGCGCAATTACGGCCAGACGCCATTCGATATCGGCCAATGCCGGCGCGACTGCGCCAGCTTCCGCGCCATCGAGGATCGTCTCGACGATATCGAGGCCTTCTTCTTCACGGCACGCCCGACCGACCTGTGGAAGGCGCGCGGCCTCGCCTCACCTGAGGCGCTGGAAGCCGAGCTCGATCAGCAATTCTTCCCCGGCGCGGTGAAGCGCGGCCGCGACATCTATGCCCGGCAATGCGCGAGCTGCCATTCGAGCGGCAAGCCGCCTTTCGACAACACCGATTTCCGGGCCACCGTGCCGGGCGATCCGACCTTGCGCGCCGACTGGCTGGGCAATGACGAGCTGGAGCCGGCGAGCGAGATCGGCACCTATGCCGGCCGTTCCTTGCATTCGAACCACATGCGGACGCGCGTCTGGGAGCAATATGCGGCGCTCGACATTCACGAGAGACCGCGCGACCCGGCGCGGCCGGAAGTGATGGCCGGCGCCGGCCGCGGCTATTATCGCAATATCTCGCTCTTGTCCGCCTGGGCGCATGCGCCCTTCATGCACAACAACGCCATCGGGCCCGAGATCTGTGGCAAGCCCGCCGACAAGCAGGTCGATTTCTACGATTCGCCCTATGTCGATGCTGAAGGCAAGCCGATCGCATCGCCGCCCGCCTGCCTCAGCTACGACACCAGTGTCGCCGGGCGATACCAGCTCTATGTCGCCTCGATGCGCGACATGCTCAATCCCGGCAAGCGCATCGACAAAATGCATCTCCTCGATGACGACATCATCATCGACATCGCGCCCAAACTGCAGAATCCGGAGCTGAATAAACTATTAGGACTCGAGATCAGCGTGCGGATCCCGAAAGGTTATCCGGCCCTCGCCATCAACAGCCTGCGCTTCAAGGACCTGATCCAGGACACGGTGCTGCGCCGCACCGACGCCCAGAAACTCGATGAGAAATATGCGGGCCTTCTCAATGCGAAACAGCTCGCCGATCTGAAGGACGGACTCCAGCGCCTGATCCTCGACGCCATCCTGAAGGACCGGCCCACCGTGCTCGAGCTCGCCGCCGATCGCGACCGGTTCGTGCAGCGCTTCTATTCCAACAATCTCGGGCGCGTCGAGAACAGCGGCCATCGCTTCGGCGAGACGCTGTCGGATCAGGACAAGGACGCCCTCATCGCTTTCGTGGCCACGTTATGAACATGCAGAACCTACTTCGCGCGATTGCGGTCATCGGCGTGCTCCTGCTCGGCGCGGGCATCTACGTCTGCTACACCAAGCACGGCACGCCGGAGCGTCCCGTCATTTCCTTTGCGCCGCTTACCGATGGCGCGCTCAAGGATCCCGACAACCCACTGAAGATATTCCATGTCGACTTCGCCAAGCTCGAACATGACCTGCCGCTGAGCCGCGCCGACCGCGCCAAGCTCACGCCCGAGAATCTGACGGTCCTGAGCCAGGAGGAAATCGACCAGATCTATGCCCGCCTCACTGCCGGTCCCGTTCCCGATGGCTTCATGCGCGGCAATCTCTTCTTCGAGAACGGTGTCGACGGCCTGAAATCGAGGCTCGCCGAGATTCTCGGCGGCGGCCTCGGCACCGTCGCCGATGCGAAGATCGACACTTTGGAGAAGCTCGGCCGGTCGATGTGGAAGGGCAAATATTTCTTTCGTGACGAACGCGTGCTGCGCAATGTGATCGAGGACTTCAAGCCGCTGGAAGCCCTGATCGAGGCGCCGGATAGGCTTCAGACCGTCGAGATTCCGCGCCAGGGCCTCCTGTCCTATGTGAGCCCGAACAGCACCGCCTGGCTGCTGTTTCCGGCCAAGCTCTATTGCGGCCAGAGTCTCGTCGACGGCAGGCGCGAATCGATCATCATCGATTACGCCTATACCAACGACCTACCGGGCTACATGGAACGGCCCGATGCGCTGGCGGGCCGCGGCGGCCTCGCCATCCGCGATGAGATCCGCATGGTGCGGCCTGGTTTTTATCTGGGCCGCGCTTATGCCAACCGCATCTTCCTTCTGAATTTCACCGTCTATGACGCGGAGACCGCCGAAAATGGCCTTCAGGCCTTTCTGGACGGCAAGCCCGTCGCCGAGGATTGCTGGGCGGGCGAACAGGGCATGGCGGCGGCGCCCTAGCGCGCGCGCATCCACCCTGCTGCTGTGTCTCGCGGTAACGGCCGGCGCCGTCCGCGCCGAGACGGTATTCGAGCGTCTCTATCCGACTGAGCAGGGCAGCCTCGCTCTGCCCTATCCCTTCGCAAGATTGGTCGAAGACGTGAAGGCGCGAACCGGCGCCGAGATCCAGCTGGGCTTCGTGCCGCTCGGCCGCTCGCTGCAACGCTACGCGGCCGATCCCAATTATTTCACCTCGCCGCGCATTCTGCTGGCGGTGATCGGCAATGGTGCTCAGGGGCCGGCGCTGCGCGACCGCCTGTTCATGGGTTATCAGCCGGCCGCGCGCGCTATCGAGATCATCGCCTTCGACGAAACAGAGGGCCGCTTTCACTTTACCCAGATCGACGATTACGGCCCGCAAGGCCGCCCCGTCGCGGCCGAGCTCAGCGAGGATGTCTGCGCCACGTGTCATCAGTCACGCGCGCCGATCTTCTCCGCACCGCCCTGGGACGAGACGAACGCCAATCCGCGCATCGTTGCCGTTTTGCCGGCGAATATCGAAGGCCTTGCCATCCACCAGGATTTCGACGGCCTCGATCAGTTCGCCCGCTCGGTCACTCGTGCCAACCGGCTGCTCATCGCCAAGCAGCTCAAGAGTGTAGTGGATCAAAGCGGGTCGGATTTTGCCAAGGCTTTCCCGCAAGGCCTCGCCGTCATCGAGCCGAAGATTCCCAATCGCGATCCCTTGGGCCTCATCGCCTCCGGCATGGCGCCCGACAAGACGCTCGAAACCTCCGGCGCCTTCGCGCCCGAGACGCCGCGACCTTTCCTCCAATTGTGGAAACCCGGCCTGACCGCCGCCGAAGATGCGGCCCGCCTGATCGAGGAGGCCGAGTTGCCATGACCCGCGCTCAGTTCCGATGGTTATGCCTGTATGTCCTGCTGCCGGTCGCGATCCTGGCGGGAGTCTGGCTCTATCAGCGTCTCAGCCGCGATGTGCCCGAGACCTTTGCCTCCGGCGAGATGCAGTTCAAATATGGCTCGACCGGCGGCGACAAGAATTTCGGCATTCCCTATCCGATCTGGGAAGTGCTGCCGATCCTCTTCGCCAAGAAGCTGCCGGAGGGCCGTCAGGATCAGGGCTGGGCCGCTTTCGGTTTCATCATGGAGGACTTTCCCGAAGGCGCCGTGCAGCCGCGACGCCCACGCCCGGTCGGCACCACCTTGCGCGACTATATGGGTCTCGATCGCATCTTCCTCAATTGCGCCGCCTGCCATGCCGGTGTCGTGACCGGGCCGGGACCTGATCGCCGCCGCCTCGTCGTGACCGGCATGCCGTCCAATACCGTCGACCTGGAAGCCTTCCAGAACTTCCTGACGGCAATCGCCGATGACCCGGACTTCAACGCCAGCACGATCCTGGACGCCATCGACAAGAACAAGATCGACATCGACTGGTTCAACCGCCTGGCGCTGCGCTTCATCGGCGTTCAGCAGATGAAGGACCTGATCAAGGGCATCAGCAAGCGGTTCGAATTCACCAAAGCCGAGCCCGCTTTCGGCCCTGGCCGCTTCGACACTTTTTCACCCGCCAAGGCGCTGATGGCCTGGCCCTTCGAGAACATTCCCGCTCATGAGCGCATCGGCGTCGTCGATTTTCCGTCCGTCTGGCTGCAGGACAAGAAGCGCCATATGTGGTTGCATTGGGACGGCAACAACAACAAGCTCGAGGAGCGCAACCGCTCGGCCGCCTTCGGCACCGGGGCCAATTTCCCCAATCTCGACCGCGAGTCGGTGAAGCGGATCGAGACCTGGCTCTTGACGGCAAGGCCGCCCGATTTCGCTACCACGCTCGGCAAAGAGATCGATCAAGCCAAGGCCGCACACGGCAAGACCCTTTATGTAAGTTTCTGTGCCGATTGCCATGGCCAGTCCGGCACCGACTTCACCGGCGCATCGGTGGGACAGACGACCGCCATCGGCGACATCGGCACCGATCGCTACCGCTTCGACAACTACACCTATGATCTGATGCTCAATCAGAGCACGCTTTATGTCGGCAATGCCGAGGAGCGTTTCCAGCATTTCCGCAAGAGTGACGGCTATGCCAACATGCCGCTCGACGGTCTGTGGCTCAGGGCGCCCTATCTGCACAATGGCTCGGTGCCGACATTGCGCGACCTTCTCACCAAACCGAAGGACCGGCCGAAGATGTTCTATCGCGGCATCACCGAATATGACGCGGAGAATATGGGCTTCGTTTCACGACCGGACGCGAGCATCGCGAACAAGACGGATTCTCCGTTCTGCTATGCCACCAATCTGCAAGGCCTGGCCGATTGCGGCGCGGATGCGCCGGACAATCGCAATACCTGCGATGCCACGACCTGCGCGGGCAACGGCAATGACGGCCATGATTACGGCACCGCGCTGTCCGATCCCGACAAGGACGCGCTCATCGAATATCTCAAGACATTCTGAGGACGCGCCATGCCCAACAGAAGGACCGGCAAACGTATCAAGCAAGGGCTTCGCACCTTTTTCCTCGGCCCCTGGATGCTCGTCATCGTCGCCGCCATCTCCCTCTATTATGCCAATTTCAAGTTCTTCAAGACCGAGCCGCAGGATGTCTGCGCCGATGTCGAGTCGTCGCGCCATGCCGATTGTCTCGACAATATCGCCGACGAGCAGTTCAAATATGGTTCGCTCAACGCCGAGAATGATCGCGGCATTCCCTATCCGATCTTCTATGTCATGCCGCGCATCTTTCCGCAGTGCCTGCCGGGCAATCGGCTCGGCGGCTACCGCGCCTTCGGCCTGCCCTGGGAAGAGGGACGCGAATTGCCGGTAGGCTTCTCGAAGCGCCGTCTTGGTTTCGAGCGCATCACCCAGACCTGCGCCATCTGCCACACCGCGACCTATCGCATGGATATCGCGGACAAGCCGGTCATCGTGCCGACGGGACCGTCGCACACCACGACATCGCAGGAGTTCCTGCGCTTTCTGCGCTGCGCCGCCAATGACCGCAAATTCAGCTTCGACGGCATGTGGGACGAGATCAAGCGCAACTTCGAGATGGGTCTCGACGACTGGGCGATCTATCATCTCCTGATCCCGATCGTGCGCAGCCGCATCCGCGACCAGGTCGAGGGTTTCGACTGGATGGATCAGATCGAGTTTCGCGACGGCATGAAACGGCCGGACTGGGGTCCCGGCCGCGATGATCCAATGAATCTCACCAAGTTCTTCCTCCTCAATGCCGACCGCAACAAGGACAAGACCACCGGCAATGCGGATTTCCCAGCGATCTGGGACCTCTCGGCGCGCGAGGGACATTCGCTGAACTGGGGCGGTGAGACCCAGGATCCGCTCGCGGTGATCATGGATTCGGCCTTGGGTCTCGGCGCCCCTCCGGGCCCCCATTTCGAGAAGCAGATGCGCGATCTGCGCGCCTATCTGCAGCGCAAGGCGCCGCCCAAATATCCCTTGGCGCCCAAAACCTCCGATAGTTTGGTCGTCAAGGGCGCCGAGCTCTACAAGGCACATTGCGCCGAGTGCCACGATACGAAGGGGGAGTATTACGGCAAGGTCATTCCCATCGAGGACATCGGCACCGACCGCGAGCGCTTCGATACCTGGCAGCAGGAGGACGCCGATGGCGCCAACCGCGTCGCACTCGAGATGGGCGTCACCCGCAAGAACATGGTCAAGGATAAGGGTTATGTGGCGGGACCGCTCTCTGGCCTGTGGCTCACGGCGCCTTATCTCCACAATGGCGCGGTGGCGAATCTCGACCAGTTGCTGACCCGCCCGGAAGACCGTCGCGAAACCTTCTATCGCGGCTGCGATCTCTACGATCAGGAGAAGATGGGCTTCGTCTCTGACCGACCCGAGCCGTCCTGCCCCAGCAATTTCCTGTTCGACACGCGCCTGCCGGGCAACGGCAGACTTGGCCATGCTTATGGCACCGATTTGACAGGCGAGCAGAAGACACAGTTGATCGAATATCTGAAGACCTTGTGAGCGAAGGGACGCCGAAATGACCGCCTTGCCTGAAGACGAGATGCTCAAGGAGGAGCTGGGGGCCATAAAGGACGTGCGCACCCGGGCAAAGGAGCTGCTGGCGAATATCGACGGCAAGGGAAAGGAAGGCCCTTATATGATCGGCCTCGCTCTGTCGGGCGGCGGCATCCGGTCGGCCACCGTCTCGCTCGGCGTCATGCAGAAGCTTGCCGATATCGGCCTCTTGAAACATGTCGATTATCTGTCGACCGTGTCGGGTGGCGGCTATATCGGTTCCGCTCTCACCTGGTGGCTGCGCGGCAGCACGCCGGACAACCCCACCCATCAGAGCCCTTTCGATACGGGTAAAAAATTTCCCTTCACGACGCTTGATCCACGGCTGCCCGAATCGACCCTTGTCGATCGCCGCGGCCTTATGGTGCTGCGCTTCCTGCGCAGCCAGGGCAATTACCTCATTCCCGGCAATGGCATCACCTTGTGGTCGAGCATCGCCATCGTCCTGCGCGCCATTCTCCTGAATCTGATGATCTGGATTCCGGTCACCGCATTGGTGATGGGCGTGCTTTACGCCTTGGGCTATCTTCCCGGCATCCGTGGCCTGCCCTATGCAGTGCAGATGGCGGCACCGGGCACATTGGAGACGACGGCGGAAATCGTCGGCACGAGCCGGAGTCTCGGCGCCAACGAGACCATTCCGCCGATGTTTCTCTTGATGCTGGTCTTCGCCATCGGTCTCGCTGTGCTGTTCGTCATGGGCAGCATCAATCACTCTTTGTTGTCATGGACAGGCCTCACGGAAACGGAACTGCGGGCGGGGCGCGGCGCGCAGCCCCCGGCGGAGCGGCCGGCGTGGTACAGCTGGCCCGCAGTAGGCATCGCCGGCCTGCTGGACGTGCTTCTCGTCGTTGTCGTTCTCATAAGCTTCATGCCGGTCGTGAAACGACTCTTCGCGGACAGCGACGCTCTCCAAGCCGCACACGGCTCCTTATGGACGAGCTTGGTGATCGGTCTCATCCTATGGGCCATCATCACACTTTTTACGCTTCTTTGTTTTCGGTTCATGGGCAAGAAAATCCGCCCACCGGCCATCTGGCGCGACAAGACCCAGAAACCCGTATACCTCGCTTTGGGTGGCCTCATCGGAATTGCCGTTGCCGGCTATGTCCTTGATTGCATCCTCGCCGGCTCGACGCTCCCGGGGGTCGGCCGGATCGGACCCTTCCTGCTCTTCCTCTTCGCCGTGGCCTATCTCATCTTCGTCAACTATCTCATCGGCCTCCTGATCCGCCATCTGCTCCGGAACGAAAAGATGGACGATGCCCGGCAAAGCCCGGCGCCCGCGACCCAGTCGCTCCTGCAATATCGCGCGCGGCGGACCTTCGAGTGGTTCTATGGCCGGGCTTTGTCCGGCATGGTCGTTCTCCTCGTCATCGGCACCCTGCCGCTCGTTGGTCATTACATAGAATATGGCCTCGGCGGCACCTGGACGGCCTTAGGGCTCGCCTTCACCCTTGGCGGACAGTTGTGGAGCCGCGTGCGTGGCAACAGCAAGCTCGCCGACATCGCCATCGTGGCCGGCGCGGCCCTGTTCGCTTATGGCATTCTCCTGATCGGTCATCGCCTCGCCCTGACCTTCATGGACGGCGACGCGACGATGCGGGCTTTGATTGCCGGCGCCGTCATTGTGGCGATCGTCGCCGGCTGGTTCGTCAATACGAACCAGATCGGTCTCCATCGCTTCTATCGCGACCGGCTGATGGAAGCGTTTCTTCCCGACGACGATGCATTGGCAAGAGACACCAACGCCGCGGCGACCCGCGCCAATGACTTCAAGCTCACCGATTGCTGGGACACAAAGCAGGCGAAAGGCCCCTATCAGATCATCAACACGAATATGGTGCTGGCGAAATCTCAGGACCGCAAATACCGTCAACGCGGCGGTGACAATTTCGTCCTCACGCCCCAATTCATCGGCTCGAACGCAACTGAATGGTATCGCACCGAGACATCGGCCAGTTCCGACATGACGCTCGCCTCCGCCATGGCGATCTCGGGCGCCGCCGCCAATCCGCGCGGCGGTGCCGGCGGCCGTGGCCTGACCCGCAGCGCCACCGTATCGCTGGTCATGAGCTTGTTGAATATCCGGCTCGGCTTCTGGATTCCCAATCCCAAGCGCGGTGATCCGCGGATGCTCTTCCGTAGGCCCAATCACTTCTGGCCCGGCGGCCTCTATGCCTTGACCTCGCGCGGCTATCTCGAGACCTCCAAGTGGCTGGAGCTCGCCGACGGCGGTCATTTCGAGAATCTCGCCGTCTATGAGCTGGTGCGCCGGCGCTGCGGCCTGATCATCGTCTGCGACGGCGGCCAGGACAACGCCTCCTCCTATGCCGATCTCGTCACCGCGGTGCAGCGTGTCGGTCAGGATTTCGGCGCCACCGTGCATTTCGACATGGCGGTCAGGAACGGCCGGAAATTCGAGAGATGCGGGCCGGCCCAGATGATCGCCAAGCCGACGCTCACCGACTATCCGAAAGGCGCCGAGTTCGCCGAGAAAGGTTATTTCGTCGCCCGGATCGATTATGGCGAACGGGGCGGCAATGGCTGGCCAAAAGAGGGCATCGTGATCTATCTGAAGTCGGCGCTCATTCGGGAACTGGCCGTCGGCGCCAAGGGGTATCGCGGCGCCAATCCCGACTTCCCCAATGAGACGACCGGCGATCAGTTCTTCGATGAGGAGCAGTTCGAGGCCTATCGTGAGGTGGGCTTCCGGATCTGCGAGCAGATGGTCGCCGAGCTGGGCCTTACCAGGCTGTTCGGAAATGAACCACCTTCCCTGGACGATCTCAGGCAGAACTCCCGCTACCGCGAGGCCTGATTAATCGTTTGGTGATATCGCGCCACCATAGTGACGCCCGGAGCAGTCTTTCTCGGGTCCAGGGGGAAACGGGTGCGGCCGGCCTATGTGACGAACAGATCGGGATTAGCCGCCATGTGCGTCATGGCGTGGCTCGCTCTGCCTTTTCCGGCGGCGGCCGACGAGCGCGAGGACTGCGAGAAGCTAAAAGGCCTCGCCAGCATCGAGGCCTGCACGCAGGTGATCGAGGCGGGCTCCTACGGCGCCAACGACCTCGCCGTTGCTTATCTCAACCGCGGCCTCGAGAACTTCGCCCGGCGCGATTACGATCAGGCCGTCGCCGATTACACCGCCGCCATCGCGCTCGACGGCAAGAATGCCGACATCTACAACAACCGGGGCAATGCCTATCACGCGAAGCGCGATTATCCGCGAGCGCTGCGCGACTTCGACAAGGCCATTGCCCTGAACGCCGCCCATGCGCTGGCCTATAATAATCGCGGCATCGTCTATGGCGACATGGGCGACTTCGACCGCGCCATTCAGGATTACGATCAGGCGATCGCCATCCATCCCGCTTATGCCAGCGCCTATAACAACCGCGGCAATATCCGCGCCAAGCAAGGCGACTTCCGCATGGCGGTCCAGGATTACAGCCAGGCGATCGTGCTGAAGCCCTCTTATGTCGGCGCCTACAACAACCGTGCCATGGCCTATGGCGCGCTCGGCCAATATGCGGAAGCCGCCGACGATTTCCGCCAGTCGATGGCCTTGCGTCCCAATGAAACGGCCAAGTCCGGTCTGGCGGCGCTCGAGGCGCGCATCGCGGCAAAGGCGGTCGACCTCACCGCCGCGCCGATGAGCTTCCGGCGCATGCCCAATACCGATCTCGCCGGCGCTCTGCTCGACACCGTGACCACCGACAATCTCGATGCCTGCGAGGCCGCTTGCGCCGGCAACAGCTATTGCCGCGCCTACTCCTTCAATATGTGGAACGGGCTGTGCTTCCTGAAGGGCGACCCCGCCATGCGCTATCTCGAGCCCAGCACCATGAGCGGCCTCAAGAGCGAAACCTATCCGCCGCCGATCTCCGATGCCGGCATCGCCATGGTCCGCTTCCGCAACAAGGCCTTTCCGGGCGAGCCGGTCAGGGAAAGCCAGGAGAAGCGCTTCGAGGATTGCGAGGCGACCTGCCAGATCAGCGATACCTGCGTCGCCTTCTCCTTCATCCGGACGGAGAAGTCCTGCCGGATGTTCGAGAAGCCCGGCGCCTATGTGAGCGATGCGGCGGCCGACAGCGGCGCCAAGCGGCAGATCATCAACTAGTACGGGATATCCGGCCCTGAATTTTTGGCTTCTCCCTAAGCCATATCAATGTTAGATTTGATCAAACGATCTAACGCGGTTTCCATGGCCGAATTTGACCAACTTATCACCTTCCTCAAGGTCAACGACATATCGCGCAGCCTGCGCTTCTATAAAGAGATACTCGGGCTGCCGCAGGTCTATGCCCGCGACGGCAAGGTGATCATCCTGAAGGCGAATGCGAGCAGCTTCATCGGCCTGGTGCCCGCCGAGCTTCCGGCCGGGGCCCAGCGCAGCTCGGCTTTGACCTTGATCGTCAAGGATGCCGATGCCTGGCTGCCGCGCCTCGACACGGCAGGCGTTCCCAACAAGGGCAAGCCGATCTTCAAGAGCGAATTCGGCATCTATGTGCTTTACGCCACCGATCCCGACGGCAACACTGTCGAATTCCTGGAGATGCGCGATCCCGACTGGCCGCATGCTGGAGATCATGGATGATGCCACGATGAGAATGGGAGAAACGCTTCGATGATCGTTGAAGGCTTTGCCCCCGTTTCATCCCGCAGCACCGTGCAGGACGTCGTCTACCGGCAACTGCGCCATGCTTTGATGACGGGCCGTTTCGACCCCGGACAGACTTTGACCATTTCCTCGCTCGCCGAGTCCTTCGGCACCAGCCATATGCCGGTGCGCGAGGCTCTGCGCCGGCTGGCGGCGGAGAACGCGCTTGAAATCGCGGCCAATGGCTCGGCCCGCATCCCCGCGGTCAGCCTGGAGCGCCTGGACGATCTCTGCCGCGCGCGTGTGGCGCTCGAGAGCCTGGCGGCCGACCTTGCCGTGTCGCATATCAGCGCCGCCGAGATCGGCCAGCTCAAGGCCCTCATTCTCGAACATGAGATCATGGCGCGCCGCGGCAGCGTCGTCGAGATGCTCGGCAAGAATCAGGAATTCCATTTCCTGCTGTACAAAGCCTCGCGCTCAGACGTGCTGATCCAGCTCATCGAAACCCTGTGGCTGCGCTTCGGCCCCTATATGCGCACCCTTACCCTTCACGTCGAGCCGATCCTCAAATCGGAAAGCGGCGAGACCTTCACCACCCATCACCACGAGGCGCTCGTCGCCCTGAAAGCCGGCGACTCTTTCGCTCTACGCCAGGCGATCATCGCCGACATTACCGCCACCCAGGACCTGCTCCGGGAATTGTGCCGCGAGGACTGAATGCCGAACCCAAACCGCCGAGCCATTTCATCGGGCTCGAAATTCGAAGAGATCGCCGGCTATTCGCGCGCCGTCGCCGATGGCGACTGGGTCTTCGTCTCGGGCACCACCGGCGCCGATCCGGCCGGCAAATTTTCGCCCGATGTGGCCGAGCAGACGCGCCAGTCGCTCGCCACGATCAGCCGGGCTTTGGCGGAAGCCGATGCCGATCTGGGCGACGTCGTCCGTTTGCGCGCCTATCTGGCGAACCGCGCCGACGTCATGACCGTCTCGGCCATTTTGCGCGAGACCTTCAGCGATCCGCGCCCCACCAATACGACGATCATCTGCGGCTTTCCGGTCGAGGACATCAAGGTCGAGCTGGAAGTCACCGCCCTCAAGCGAAGAGGATCTGCCCATGGCTGAAGCCGGCGCCGATGCGCTCCCCGTCTCCGCGCAGGTGACATTCTTCTATTACAAGGACCTGGCGCCGCCAGAACGCTTCTATGGCGAAACGCTCGGTTTCCGCAAAACTTTCGACAAGGGCTGGGTGAAGTTCTTCCAGCTGACCGATCACTCCTATGTCGGCCTGGTGGACGAAGCACGCGGACATCACAAGGCGCTCGATCAGAAGAGCGTCATGCTCAGCATGGAGACGCCTGATCTCGAGGATTGGTATGAGCGGCTGAAGACCCATGGCGTCGCGCTCCAGTCTCACCCTGATTTCGCCGCGGCCGCCGAGAGGATGATCACCGGCTTCATGCTCAGCGATCCGGGCGGCTACACGGTGGAGTTCTTCCGCTTCAACCGCCGCGATTAACGCAGTCGGCCTCCGCCAGCGGGATCGAACAGGCAGACATCCTTGGCCTCGATCGCCAATGGTATCCGCTGGCCCTGCGAGAGCTGCAGCCGTTCGGTCGTGAAGATCTTCATCGCCTGGCCCGCGAGATCGACATGGACGACGCTGGCCGCACCGGTCGTCTCGACAAGATCTGCGGCGGCCTCCACCGCCTGACCGGCGCCGACGCCAATCCGGATACGCTCCGGCCTGATGCCGATCGTGACCCGCCCGTCCTCCGGCACGGCCACCGCCTGCGGCAGCGTGCAGAACGCCTTGCCGCCGACGCTGAGCGCTACGCCCGTCTCGCCGCGGCGCGCCTCGCCGGTGAGAAAATTCATCGCCGGCGAGCCGATGAAACCCGCCACAAAGACATTGGCCGGATCATCATAGAGCTCGAGCGGCGTGCCCACTTGCTGGATGATGCCGGCATTCATCGCGACGATACGATCGGCCATGGTCATGGCTTCGATCTGATCATGCGTGACATAGACCGATGTGGCGCCGAGATCGCGATGCAGCTTCCGGATCTCGAAGCGCATCTGCTCGCGCATCCGGGCATCGAGATTGGAGAGCGGCTCGTCGAACAGAAAGGCTTTCGGGTTGCGCACGATGGCGCGCCCCATGGCGACACGCTGGCGCTGGCCGCCGGACAGCTCGCGCGGCTTGCGCTCGCCCAGCGCCTCGAGGCCGAGCTTGGCGCCGGCCCGGCCGACGATCTCGGCGATGCGCGCCTGGGGCGTGCGCTTGAGCCTCAGGCTGTAGCCCATATTGTCCCTGACATTCATATGCGGATAGAGCGCATAGGACTGGAACACCATGGCGATGTCGCGGTCACGCGGCGGCAGGTCGTCGACGCGGCGGCCGCCAATATGGATTTCGCCCGATGACGCGTCCTCGAGCCCGGCGATGAGGCGCAGCAAAGTCGACTTGCCGCAGCCCGAGGGCCCGACCAGCACCGCGAACTCACCAGACGCGATGGCGAGGTCGACGCCCTTCAGAACCGAAACGGGACCGAAATCCTTCCGTACATTCTTGATGTCGATCGAGGCCATGCCCGGGAACCCGTTGTTTCAGCCCTTCACCGCGCCGGCGGTCAGGCCCTGCACGAGATAGCGCTGGATGAGGAAGAAGAAGATGCAGACCGGCAGCAGCGCCAAGACGCCCGCCGCCATCATCGGCCCGAACTCGATCGTCGCGCGGGTCGAGTAGAGAAGCAGCCCGACCGGAAACGTGCTGGTCGAGGCCGCCGAATTGAGGAGCAGCGCGAACAGGATCTCGCCCCAGGCGCCGGTGAAGCAGAAGCCCATCGTCGCGGCGATGCCGGGCAAGGTCAGTGGCGCGATGATCTGGAGGAGCGCCTTGAAGCGCGTCGCGCCGTCGATCATAGCCGCCTCCTCCAGCTCCTTCGGGATACCGTCGAAGAAGGACTGCATCAGGAAGGTGGCGAAGGGAATGTTGAAGGCGGTGTAGATGATGATGAGGCCGGTAAGACTGTTGGTGAGTCCGAGCGGCCCGAAGATGCTGAAGATGGGTGTGATGACGATCACCAGCGGAAACATCTGGGTGACGAGCATCACGCCGACGATCCAATACCGCCCGCGGAAGACGAAGCGCGAAAAGGCATAACCCGCGGCCGCCGCGAGCAGCGTCGAGGCGATCGCGGTGACGCCGGAAACGATGATCGAATTGCGGAAGAACAGCAGGAAGTCGCTGTTGCCGATCACCGTGGCGTAATGCTCCAGGCTGATCGTCGCCGGCCACAGATCGATGCTGTGTGTATAGAGGCTATCATTGGGCGTGAGCGAAATCTTCACCAGCCAGTAGAGCGGAAACAGCGCCGCCACGACGAACAAGAAGAGCACGCCGTAATGAAGGCTCCATTTGATCAATCGGACTCGTGGTGAACCGCGCATCTGCCGTTCCTCACCTGCGACCCAGCATCGTCTGCCGGATCGCAATCAGCAGAAATGCATAGACGAGAAGTAGAAGAACCAATGCGGTCGCGACCGCCGAGGCATAGCCGAAATTCAGCCCCTGATAGGCCTGGGTGAAGACATAGCTGGCGACGATCTGCGAGGCATCGGCCGGCCCGCCTTTGGTCATGACGACAATGAGCTCCGGCGAATTGGCGACCCATATGGTGCGCAGCAGGACGGTGATCACCATGGTGGGCGCGAGAAAGGGCAGCGTGATCGAGCGGAAGCGTTCGAGACCGCCGGCGCCGTCGATTTCGGCGGCTTCATAGATCTCGCGCGGGATCGACTGCAGCGCCGCCAGGAGCGTGATGGCGAAGAACGGCGTGCCCCACCAGATGCCGGCGAAGATCGGTCCCCATAGAGCATAGTCGGGATCGGAGAGAATATTGTCGGGCGCATTCATGAGGCCGAGCGCATAGGCCCAATGTGGCAGAGGCCCGATCGCCGGATTGAGCAGCCACGACCAGTTCATCCCGACGAGAAAGGTTGGAATGGCCCAGGGCAGAAAGATAGTGGCCTGGATGAGCGCGCGGCCGGGAAACGGACGGTTGAGCATCAGCGCCAGGATCAGACCGAACAGGAACTGGAAACCGACGCAGCTCGCGGTCCAGACGACGGTGTTCTTCAGCGCGTTCCAGAAGCTCGCATCACGCAGCAGCTCACGGAAATTATCGAGCCCGACAAAGTCGCCCGATGTCGGATCGAGCAGCATGATGTTGCGGAAGGCATAGGAGATGCCGATGACGATCGGAATCAGCGTCGTGGCAGCGACGAGCAGCAGCGCGGGCGCGCTGTAGAGATAGGGCTCGAACATCAGGAGCCGCCGCCGCGCGCGACTGCCGGTTGGTAGGGAAACAGTCGCGCTCATGCCCGGCCCTGTTGTTCATCCGCGATGGCGGTGATGACTTGTGGCATCACCACCATCGTGAATCGCCTGTGACTACTTCGCGAGATATTTCTGCTGCGCCTTGGTCAGATGCTCCGCCCATTGCTTGCCGAGCTCCTCGGCCGTGATCTGGCCGAGCAGCGCCTGCTGGCCGAGCTTCACCGCGGTCGAGCCGGCGAAGAGACCATATTCCGGCAGATAGGACGGCGTGAGGGTGGGCGTGGTGTCCTTGTCGGCGAGCGTGTCGAACCAGGCGCGGTATTTGGGATCCGCATAGCCCGGATCCTTCTCGGCGCTGGTGTAAATGGGCAGCGCGCCGACCGCTTTCGTCCAGAGCGGATCGGCCTCCGGGCTGTCGATGGTCGTCAGGAATTTCCAGGCGAGCTCCTTGTTCTGGCTTTTCGCCATGATGCCCCAGGCCCCATAGCTCAGCACCGGGAAAGCCTTGCCGTCCTTGCCTTTCGGCATCGGCACGACGCCGAAGTCATCGGCGCCCATATGTTCGGCCATCGGCGCCAGCGCATCGGCATCCTGGTCGAGCATGGCGCAGGTTCCGCTATAGAAGCCGGCGACGGTTTCCTTATAGCCCCAGTTGACGGCGTCCTTCGGCGCCCAGCCATTCTTGTAGATGTCGATCAGGTTCTGGAATCCCGCGACCCAGCCCGGTTCGCCCAAGGCCGATTTACCGTCCTTGTCGAAGAAGGTGTTGTCGCCATTGGCGGCGGCACCCATCATCGCCCAGCCATTGAAGCTGCCCGAACCACCGCGCAGGCAATAGCCGAATTTGCCGGGGAGCGCCGACACCTTCTTCGCCGCCTCCATGAATTCGTCGACCGTCTTGGGCGGCCCGGCGACACCGGCTTCGGCGAAGAGCTTCTTGTTGTAGAACAGGGATTTCACGAAGAAGCCGTAGGGAATGACATAGGCCGTATCCTTGACCTTGCGGGCGAGCTCCAGCGCGCGGCTGTTGAGATCCTTCGTATGTTCCCACTTCTCGAGATAGGGCTCGAGATTCTCGAGATGTCCGGCATTGGCATAGAGCGCCACCCAATTGTCCGGCATCTCCGCCACATCGGGGATATCGCCGGCGGCGATCATCGTGGCGAATTTCTCGAAGGAATTGTCCCAGGGGATCGAGATGAGCTCGACCTTGACGCCGGGATTCTCCGCCTCGAACTTCTTGATCAGCGTATTGAGGACGGCGAGCGACTCGTCGCTGGTATTGGTCTGGACGAACCGCAGCGTCGTGTCGGCCTGGGCTTGGCTGGCCCAGAATCCGCTCAACAAGGTCGCGGCAAGCAGCATCTTCCTGATCATTGAAACCCTCCCTGTGGTCTTCGAACGAATGGCGTTCGAATTCTTGGCGGCAGGTCACGGTACTTGGCCGTTACCCGACCGATTTTGGCTTCCCCCTGGCGCCGAGACAGTTGCTCGGTACCTTCTTGGTCAAAAAATATAAAGATCATTTGATCAAAGTCAATCGTCCACTCTTATCTTCCCCTAGGGCATTGTCTATTCCCTCGGCATATGGGAGCCTCTCTGCGAGCCAAGGAGCGCACGCTGATGGAGAGACGCTATTTCGTGACGATGCTGACGGGCTTCGCGCTGTGTCACAGCGCCAAGGCCTTTGCCGCCGACATTCCGCATTTGGTCTGGGGCGACCTGCTCGCCGAGGACGGCGCGCCCGAGGAGCAGAAATTCTGGGCGGTGAGCGAGAGTCCGGACGGGTCGAGCGTATCCATCCTGTTCGATCGCCTCGTGACCCAATCGGATGGCGAGAAGGAAGGGCCGGAGATCGTCTTTAAGCGCCATTTCGCGCTGAGCCAGCCGAAGTCTTTGCCTATTCAAAAGTTCAACGCGGATATTCGCGGCCATGTGACGACCATCGGGAACGGCTCGGCCGAGCTCAAGGTCACGGTCGGAAATGCCGAGCAGACTTATAAGTGGGAAAGCGGCAAGCCGATCTCCGAGGAAGTCTACCGGACCTTCACGGTCGACACGGTCGGCAGCCGTTTGCCCGATCCTTTCGTGATCGGCGCCACGCTGACGGTGAAGCGGCAGTCGAAAGCGGATTCCGTGCTTCTGACGCTCGACTCGATCGATATCGGTACGCAATAGGTGTCAGGCGTCAGATTCGCTGACCCGAAGCCGGATCGAAGAGATGCACGGCGCCGGGCGCGATCGACATGGCGACCATTTCGCCTGGGGCAATCGGAATACGCTCACGGAAGACGGTCGTCAGCTCCCGGCCGCCGAGATCGAGCACCGCATGGGTCTCGGCCCCGGTGGGCTCGATGACGAGCGCCTTTGCCGGTGCCCCGTCCTTATTCCTGGCAACGTTCAGATGTTCAGGCCGGACGCCCAGGGTGACCGGCCGGCCGGCGAAAGACCTGAGCGGCTCCGGCAGCGGCAGTCTTGTCTGCGGTGAAAGCTCGAAATCGGCGCCATCGGCGGAGATGCGGCCGGACAGGAGATTCATCGCCGGCGAGCCGATGAAGCCGGCGACGAAAGCATTGGCCGGACGGTCATAGAGATCGAGCGGCCGGCCCGCCTGCTCTATCACGCCGCCTTGCAGCACGACGACGCGATCGGCCAGCGTCATCGCCTCCATCTGATCATGGGTGACATAGACAGTCGTCACTTTGAGGCTCTGATGCAGCTTCTTGATCTCGGCCCGCATCTGGACACGCAATTTGGCGTCGAGATTGGACAGAGGCTCGTCGAACAGGAAGACTTGCGGATTGCGGACCAGCGCACGCCCCATGGCGACACGCTGCCGTTGGCCGCCGGACAGCTGGCGCGGCAGCCGTTGCAGGAGGTCGGAGAGACCCAGCATCCGTGCCGCATGATCGACGCGGCTGTCGACCTTGTCCCGCGCCGTCTTCTTGAGGCGGAGCGCGAAGCTCAAATTCTCCGCGACCGTCATATGCGGATAAAGTGCGTAGCTCTGGAACACCATTGCGACATCGCGGTCCTTCGGCTCGATGTCGTTGACGACGCGATTACCGATCCGGATCTCGCCATCGGAGACGGCTTCGAGACCGGCGATCATCCGCAGCAGCGTCGACTTTCCGCAGCCCGAGGGACCGACCAGCGCCACGAATTCACCCTCGGCGATATCGAGCGAAACGCCCTTGATGACCTCGACCTGCCCGAAGGCTTTGCGAACGTCCTTGATCACGACCGATGCCATGGGCCCTCGTCTCGCTTGTATATGAGTGGACGGCGGCAGCTAGCGGAAGCGCTGCACCTTCTCCATGAGACGGGACACTTTGTCGGGCACCACGACGCCCCACATGTTGTTAGTGTCCTTGAACCAGCTGCCGACAATGGCGCCATCCGCCGCGGTGAGCAGCGTTTCTGCGGTGTCGGGTGTGATGCCGCTGCCGACGAGGATCGGCCGCGTCGCGCCTTTTCGGATGCCTTCGATCTCTTCGACCTCGGCGGCATGGCCGGTGCGGTTGCCGGTGGCAATCAGCACATCGGCGCCGAAGAATTCGACGTCGCGCGTCTGCTCGGAAAGATCGCGGTCGCCGACAATGGCGTGACTGCCGTGTTTCACATGCACATCGGCGAAGACGAGGATATTGTCGCCGCCGATGGCGCTGCGGTAACGCAGAGCGCGCGGCGCGGCGCCCTCGATGATGCCTTCATTGGCGACATAGGCATTGGCCCACTGATTGACGCGCACGAAATCGGCGTTCGAGCTGCGGGCGCAGGCGAGCGAGGCGCGCGCGGCATTGGCGACGATGTTGAAGCCCAGGGGAACGCGCGTTTCCTTGCGGATGCGATCGCCGACGACCGACATGGCGCCTACCGTCTCGTAGCCGATATCCTCGGGCTTGAGGAAGGGAATGTCGCCGGCATTCTCGAGCAGAAGTCCGTCGACGCCGCCCTTGACGAGCCGCAACGCCTCTTCCACCGCGGCGTCGTAAACCGCTGAGAGATCGACGGCCTTGGCGCGCGGCGAGCCGGGCAGCGGCTTGACATGGACCATGCCGATGATCGGCTTGTTCACCGAAAAGAGCTGGCGCAAGGGATTGGAGCTGGCGGGCGGTTGATCGAGCATGGTTGTCGTCCTGATCTGCGGGTTCATGATTGATTGTCGGTCCGGTCGATGCCCCAGACGCGGGCGGCGTTGCGCCAGAAGACCTTTTCGAGATCGGCATCGCTGAGGCCGATCTCGCGGAGCTTCAACTGCTCGATCTTCGTCGACTGATAGGGAACGTCGGAGCCATATTGGAGCCGGTCGGCCGAGACATTCTTGATGAAGGTCATGATGTCGAAGGCGAAAGCCTGGGACATGTCGACGCTGATATTGGGATATTCCTGGCAGGCGAGGATGCATTCCCACAGGAAGGCGTGCATGCCGATATGGGCGAGCACGAACTGCACTTTGGGATAGGCCTTGGCCGCCTGCGCCTGCAGATAGGGCAGGTCGCGCGGCGCATCGCCCGAATGGAAGAGCACGGTGAGGCCATATTGCTCGGCCTTGTCGAGCATCGGCCCCATCACCTTCATATCGTTCGGCCGGTAGAAGTCGTAGCCGGCGACGAGCTTGAGGCCACGGCAGTTCCATTCCCCGACATACCGGTCGATGAGCGCCTGAGTATGCTGGGCGCCGAAAGTAGGGTCGATGCGCGCCACGCCGACGATGCGGTCGGGATATTTGCGGGCCGCCTCGCCGATCAGCGCGTTCGCCTTGTCGTAATCGCAGTCCCAGGGTGGGCTCATGCGCCGGTCATGCGGGAAGAGCACGCCATGTGAGGCATTCTGCTCGTCGAGCAGCCGGATGACGCTGTCGGGCTGGCCGTTCACCAGATACGGCACGCAAGTATGCGCCGCCACATTGGCGTCGGTGCCGTAATGCATGTGAGAGTCGATGACCTTCATCGGATCAGTACCTCCTTGAAGAAATTGCGGTAGCGCTCGGCCACCTGGTCCATGTCGGGCAGATTGGTCTGGCAGCCCCAAGCCTCGACCACGAAGCTCGCGACGGTCGCGGCGAATTTGCCGATCTGCTCGACCGGCCAGCCGCGCACGAGGCCGCACATGACTGAAGCAGCGAAACTGTCGCCGGCGCCCGTCGAATCGACGAAATGGTCGGTCTTCACCGCCGGCAGATGAATTTCACCTTGCGCCTGATACCAGCGGCTGCCGTTGCTGCCTTCCGTCACCACCACCAGGCGCGGGCCGAGATCGAGAAGTTTGCTCGGGGAGCCGAGAGAAAGCCTTGTCATGAGATCCGCAGCCTCCCCGCGGCTGAGGATCAGCACATCGGCAGCTGCGAGAAAGCGCGAGGCGAGATCGCCGGCGGTCGCCACCATGCCGTTGATCGCCGTGAGCCGGCCGGCGCGTTTCGCCGCCTCGATGGCGGCGAGCGTGTAGACGCTGAACATCTCGCTCACCACCAGCGCCTTGGCGCTCGCGATAATCGCTTCCGGAATGCGCCAATCGTCCTGCTGCGCGGCGACGCCCAGATGCGACACGCAGAAGCTGCGGTTTTCGGCATCGAAGAAATTGAAGCTGTGACCGGATTTTTCGTTCGCGCGAATTTCCACGCCGGAGAGATCAACGCCCAGGTTCCGCAGATGCGCGGCATACCCCGAAGTCTCGAAATCATCCCCCACCACCATGCCAAGACCGGTGCGCACCCCGAGCCGCGCCGCCACCGCGGCGATATTGGCGCTGCAATCGCCGAAATGGAGACGCTCCATTTCGCTGATCGGCATGTCGAGCGGCACCGTCTCGCCTTCCTGTGGAAGACGCTGCATGCGCAGCAGATGATCGAAGATCGACCACGAGCCGATCGAGAAGAGTTCGAGCCCGCTCATTTGACCGCTCCCAGTGTGAGGCCGCGCGTGATCTGGCGCTGGAAGAGAAGCGACGCGATCATGCCCGGCACGGCGGAGACCATCGCCGCAGCGGCCATCAATCCCCATTTGATCTGGTCGAACGTCATCGCCTGCAGGATGCCCATGGTGATCGGCCGCGTCTCGCCACCCGCCAGCACGAGACCGAAGATCAGATTGTTCCAGCTGAAGATGAAGGCGATGATCATCGCGCTGGCGAGACCGGGCTTGGCGATCGGCACGATGATCTGCAGGAGGATGGTGAGGGGACCTGCGCCATCGATGCGCGCCGCCTCCTCGATCTCGATCGGGATGTCGCGGATGAAGCTCATGAGGATCAGGATCATCAGCGGCAGCGTGATGAGCTGATGCACCAGGATCATGCCGACATAGCTGTCATAGAGGCCGGTCCTCGTATAGAAAGCGTAGAGCGGCAGGATGATCGCGAGCTCCGGCGCGAAGCGGAAGGACAGGATGGTGAAACGCGCGCGATTGGCCCGTTTCGCCTCGCCACGCGCCAGCGCATAGGCCGCCGGCAGGCCAAGAATGACAGACAGCAGCACGGCGCCCGAGGAGATGATCACCGAATTGCGCAGGAAACGCAGGAGGTCCGGCATCACGCCGCCCGCCTGATCCGCTTCGTTGCCGAACAGGATCTCCCGGTAGTTTTCGAACGTCGGGACGAAGCTGAAGCGCGGCGGATAGGCGATGATGTCGCCAAACTCCTTGAGCGACATCGTGAAGATCCAATAGATCGGAAACAGGACGAAGCAGCCGAGCAGCGCATAGCCCAAAGTGAGCAGCGCCCCATGCGTCATCTTGCGTGGCGTGAGCTTAGCGGCCATGGAACCTCGTCTCCTCCTTGCGCCACAGCGTGAGCAGGATGGCGCTGAAGATGTAGGAAAGCACCCAGAGGATGAAGACGATGGCCATGGCGCGGCCGAGGCTCGACCAGCGATAGGCCTCTTCATAAGCCATCACATGCAATGTGCGTGTCGCATTGAGCGGCCCGCCCCGCGTGGTCGCATAGATGATCTCGAGCGACTTGAGCGCGTCCGGAATGCGGAACATCGCCACCAGCACGATATAGGGTTTCAACGCCTGCAGCTTGATATGGCGGATCGTCTGCCAAGCATTCGCCCCGTCGATACGTGCCGCTTCGAGCACCTCGCCCGAGATCGATTGCAATCCTGCGAGCAGGATGATCGCGGCGAGCGGCATGAACAGCCAGGTGTCGATGAGCACGATCGAGACCAGCGCCGTCGAAGGATCGCTCAGCCAGGCGAAGGGTGGCAAGCCGACCTGCGCCAGGAGCCAGTTCAAGACACCGCTTTGCGGCTGCATCATCGTCTTCCACATCAATCCGGCGACGACCGGCGGGATGAGGAGCGGCAGCGCGATGGTGCTGCGGAAGAACCACTGCACCTTGCTCGGCACATCGAGCAGCAGTGCCACGGCGAGACCGAGCGGAATCTGGATCAGTGTCGCGAGCCCGGCATAAAGCAGCGTATTGCCGAGGGCGATCCAGAAGGTCGGGTTCTGCGCCAGCTTCAGATAATTGGCGAAGCCGACGAAACGCGTGACGCCGGCATAGAGCTTCTCATTGGTGAGGCTCGTATAGACGCCGTCGAGAAACGGCACGATGGTGAGGAACAGAAGGCACAGCGCCGGGGCGAGCATGGCGATGTAGACCACCCGCCCGCCCGCGAGGGCACCTTTTCCGCTTGCCGCGCTGGCCATCTGTCGATCCGATCTCTATCCCGAGCGCCTTACTCGTCCAGCATCTGCTGGACGGCGTCCTGCGCCGCGCAGAGATTTTCCTTCACATTACCATTGTCGAAATAGGACTGCTGGACGGCTTCTGCCCAACGGTCGAGCATGCGCGTCAGCTCCGGATGCGGCGGGAAACGCACCGCGGCGACCTCGCTCTCCTCCTCGGTGACTTTGCGATACTGGCCAGGCTCGGCGCCCCAGCTTTCGACCTTGGCGGCAAGTTCCTGATTGGCCCAGGCTGAATGACGGACCGGGTTCATATTGCCGGCGAGATGCATCTTGACCATCACGTCCTTCGACGTGACCCATTCGAGGAACAGCCAGGCGGCATCCTTCTGCTTCGAGGCCGAGTTCAGCGACATCGACCACACCCAGGCGGCGGCGGCGCGCTTACCGTCGGGCCCGAGCGGCGTCAGCGCATAACCGACATCGTCGGCGATCTTTGACTGTTTCGGATCCTCGTAGACGGAGGCGAAGAGATTGGCCTCGTTGAGCGACATCACATATTGCCCGGAAGCGAAACCCTGCATGGCCTGGTCCCAGGTGAAGGCGCCAGCCCCTTCGGGCGAGGCGGTGCGGATCAGCTTGACGAAATCTTCCGTCGCCTTGACGCTCGCATCGGAGCAGATCTGCAGCTTGCCCGAGGCATCGACCATCTCGACGCCATAGGACTGCAGCATGGTTCCGAAAGTGAGATAGGGCAGATCCCAATATTTATCGAAGCGCGTGATCAGCCCATGGATCGGTCCGTCGGGACCTTCGGTCTTGAGCTTGGACGCCATGGCGAGAAGATCGGCATAGGTCTTCGGCACCTCGAGACCGAGCTTCTTCATGAGGCTCGGCCGATAGGCGATCTGATAGCTTTCGGCATTGATCGGCAGCGCCCAGAGCTTGCCTTCACCCAGCCCCTTCATCGGTTCGAGAGTCCAGCGGCCGGAGGCGAGAATGCCGGGGATGAAGTCCTTGACGTCATATTCGGCGGCGTCGGTGAGCTTGTCATTGGCGATGTAGTCGTCGAGCGGCTCGAGCCAGCCCGCCGAGGCATATTGCCAGTTGTTCAAAGGCGACGTCATGAAGACATCATAGGCGCCGGTCTTGGAGGAGAGGTCGGCCAGCAACTTTTCGAAGCCCGGCTGCTCGGCGAGCTCCTCGAAGGTGACCTTGATTCCCGTCTTGGCCGTGAATTCCGCCAGCATCGGCTTCAGCGCATCGACGAAAGGATGCGAAATCAGCAGGAGATTGAGGGTCGCGCCCTCGGCCTGCTTCCAATTGACCTCGGCCCAGGCGGTCGCCGGCGCCATGGCGACACCCGCCAGGGAGCACATAAGGGCGAAAGCCATCCCGCGCACCGAACCCCTGATCGCGGCTCCACGCTTCAACTCGAACATGTCTGTTTCCTCCAGGCCGTTTGCCGGCTCGCTCGATATGACGCAAAGGAATTGCACTTTTGTGCAATCCATGCACATAAACGTATCATGCTCAGATTGACCGTCAACACAAAAGTGCACAAAGTGCAGTAAAGTGAAGCCATGGATCACAACACCGATCAGGAACAGCAACTCCTCGTCCGCCTAGCCTGGCTCTATTACGTAGGCGGCCACAGCCAGGAGGAGATTTCCGAGCAGACCGGTCTGTCGCGTTTCAAGATCTTGCGGCTCCTGTCAAAGGCCCGCGAGGCGAAGATCGTGAAGATCTCGATCGACCATCATTCGATCGAGACGCATCAGCTCGCCGATGCGCTGACCCGCCGCTTCGGCTTGGTCGAATGCATCGTGACGCCGCCGCTCGGCGCCACCTCCGATCCAAATGCCGATGACATGCGCGCCCGCCGCGCCGTCGGCATCTGCGCCGCGGCCTTTCTGGCGCGCCGGCTGCAAGGCGCCACCCCGCCGGTCGTGGGCCTGGCCTGGGGCCGCACCATCGCTGCGATGGTCGATGAGATGCCGAAGCTCAACCGCCCCGACGCCCGTTTCGTGTCGTTGATGGGATCGCTGAGCCGCACCGCCCGCACCAATCCCTTTGAAGTCGTCCAGAAGCTCGCCGAGACCTGCGGCGGCGAGGCCTATATCCTCCCCGCGCCCTTCATCACCGACAGCGAGGAAGATTATCAGATCATCATGGCGCAGAGCCTGGTGCGCGAGACCCTCGCTCTGGCGCGCAAGGCCGACTTCTATATAGCGAGCTTCGGCGACTGCTCGATGAACTCCTTCATCCACCAATATGGCCTGTTGAGCTCAGGCGAGATCGAGGACGTCCTCGCCTCGGGCGCGGTGGCCGACATGTTCGGCAAGTTCTTCAACCAGAAGGGCGAGCTCGTCCCGAGCAAGCTGAACTTCCGCACCCCCAGCGTTTCGATGGACGATCTGGCGAAGCATGAGATCGTCCTGCTCGCTGCCGGCCTCGCCAAGGCGGAAGCGGCGCAAGCCCTGCTGCGCTCAGGGCTGATCAATCGACTCATCGTCGATGGTGATCTCGCCAAGGTCTTGACTAAGGGAGACTGATCATTAGCGCGGGATGCGAAAAAGTGGATGCCGGTTTTTCGCGAGAATCCCGCGCTAACATATGAGAATCGATCACGTTTATGAATTTGGATCGTAACGATCCAAATTCATCGTGATCTACCGGATCGCGTTGATCACATAGGTGCTGAAGATCTCATAGGGCAGCGCATCCTGGCGATCATCGGCATAGAAACCCGCCGTAATCACCACGACGAGATCGAGCCCAGGATGGATATAGATGCGCTGGCCACCCAACCCTTGCGCGGAAATCCACGACGAGCGCCGGCCATCCTTATCCTCGTAATCCGTCCACCATTGATAGCCGTAGCCGATCGATGGGTAGCTGTCGAAATGCGCCATATGGGTGCGTGTCGATTCATGGATCCAGTCTTGCGAAACGACCTGCCGCTTGTTCCATTGTCCGCGCCGCAGCACGAGCTCGCCGAGCTTGGCCATATCGCGCGGGCGTAGCCTCACACCCGAATCCGCCGCGGGCTCGCCATTGCCCGGCATCTTCAGCCATTCGAAATCGCCGATGCCGAGTGGCGTGAACAAGGCCTCCTTGGCGAAGTCGGCAATGAATTTTCCGCTCGACCGCTGCAGCATACCGGCCAGGAGTTGCGTATCGCCGCCGCTGTAGTTCCATTTGGCGCCGGCCTTCGCGGCGACCGGCTTGCCGAGCGTGAAGCGATAAGGATCGGCCGAATAGATCATCCGCCGCTCGTCATTCGCCTCCCGGTCATAGGGGCGCGTTTCATCCCAGGCGAGGCCGGATGCCATGGTGAGAAGATGGCGCAGCGTGATGCGGTCCTTCTGCGCTGTGCGCAGGGCCGCCATGTCGGGAAAGTAACTGAAGACGGGTTGGTCGATATCACTGATGATCTTGCGGTCGAGCGCGATGCCGACGAGAAGCGACGTCACGCTTTTGCTGACCGAGCGCAGGTCATGTTTCACATCGGGCCCATGCTCGACCCGGCCCTGATCCGTGCCCCATCTTTCATCCTGGCCGGCGCGGTAGTGCTCGAAGATCAGTGAGCCATGACGGACCACGACGACCCCATGAATATTGGAATCGCGGCGATCGAGCTCGTCGATCATCGCGCACAATTTGCGCGGATCGAATCCGGCTTCGGCTTGCGTCGCGATCTTCCAGTCGTCGATACCGGAAACCGGAACACCACACAGTCGATCCTGCGCTGAAGACGAGACCGGCCAAAGAGCAACGAACGCCGCGCCGATCAGCACGGCCAGCCCATGGCGCATCAGCGAAAGACCTGCAGCAGCGCCTCGAGGGCCGGAAGCTCGTCTGGAATCTTCTTCTCGAGCTTGCGCCGGCAGTCCGCATCGAAGGCCTGCATGCCGGCGATATGGGCAATATTCCGCTCGGCATTATTGGCCATCGGACAATCCTTGGAGCCTCTCTTATGCGTATCGATCTGGCCCAGGAAACCTGCCAGAGCCTGCACCAGCGCATTGGCGATGGCGCGGTCGGTCGCCGGCCCTTCCGCCGACATGCCTTCGAAGCCGGCACAGGAAAAGATCAAGACCGGCGGGCCATTTTCACCGGGCCACCAGGAATAGATGTCGACATCCGTGTTGGAGCGCAGCCAATGCCGGGTGACACAGGCCAGCACATTGACATGCAGCTCGAGAGGAAAGCCGGCGAGGCGCTTCGCGAAGGGCTCGGCCCACAGATAGGGTGTGCCGTCCCTGGCCCGCTTCTTCAGGTCCCAGGCATCGACCGGCGCCGATAGATCGACGAGCTCGAAACCGATATGGGTCTGCCCGGCATTCATGCGATCGAGCGTCGCGCTAAGCGACGGGAAAATACTGTCGATGTCCCAGACCGCGACCTTGACCGGCCGGCCATCGGTGGCGCCGCGCCTCAGCGCCCGCGCCGCTGTGACCGAGGCCGCGGCGGCACCGTCCGTCTTCAGGCACAATGTCATGTCGGGATCGCGGGCATAGACGACAGGCACCGCCCAATCGATGATCTCGCCCTGCAGCGAATAATTGACCGCGATGCGGGCTTCGCGCGCCGCCTCGCCGACGCTGAAGCCATTGGCCACCGCCCAGTAGAAATGCCGGGCGAACTCCGTGGCCGAGACATCGAGCACACTGTACTGGTTGGCGACAAGCGCCGGCAGGCCATGCGCCACCAGCGACTGCGCCAGTCCCTTGTTGAAATCCGCCCGTCCTCCCGAGCCGGACTGGCAGGCATTCAGGAAGACCAGCTTGATACCGCGCTGGCAGAAAATCTCGCGCACCGAGCGCTCGCCGAGGCGGGCCTCGCCACCGCGGTCATTCTCGAACACCAGTGAACCTTCCTGGGTTTCCTCGTCAAACGCGCCATGGCCGATGAAATGCACGATGGCGAACTCTCCGGTCGACAAAGCGGCGTGAATGCTCCGCGGTGTCGCGCGCGCCAGCGGCACGACCTCGACGAGGCCGGCCTTGATCAGCGGATCGAAGCCGCGCCGGATGACCGCTTCCTCCTGCTGGATCGACAACTGCCCGAAGCCGACCGGTTGCGCCGAAGCGACGAGAATGCGCAATGGGCCGGTGCTGAGCGGAATATCATCGGCCGGAACGGCGGTCAGCACATTGCGAATGAAATGCACGTCCTCGGTGGCGAGGAAGCTGCGCCGTGACGCATCATAGGCGAATTCCCACGGCTTCTCGGCGATCCACGGCACCATGGAGGTGAAGACGAAATCGAGCCTGTTGCCATGCTGGCGCGAGCGCGCCTCGTCATAGAGTCGCCGCACATCGCCCTGAAAAATCGTTTCGAAGAGACTGCTGCCGAACTCGATCATCTCACTGTCGCCGGGCAGGGTTCCGCTTTCCCGATTGGTGTAGCTCTGGATGCGCTCATGCATACGGATGATCGTTCCGAAGGCGGTGGGCTCCTCGCCCTTGTCGGCGCGCACCCGCATCGGGACCGTCACCCTGGCGCCGGCATAACTCGCATAGAGGCGGACATATTTCACTGGCCCCGTTTCAGTGCCGGTCGCCGGCGCATCAGGCGTGAAACGATCGAAGATGACGATATGGAACGTGTCGCCCGCAACAGGAGAGCGCCGAGCGCGCGGCGGCGCGACAGCCGGCGCTTCCGGCGCGGCTTCAGGCTCAGGAACCGGCATGTCGCGGCGGGCCGGCTTCGGATAGATCTTGGCGGCAAATTCGAAGTCGCGCGGATTGATGTCGCGACCGCCCACGATGGGTTTGCCGTCCTTGGTGATGGCACCCGGAATCTCGTAACACATGATCGACAGCGGGTCGGCCTCGCGCGTCCCCATGATCGAGGACTTGGACAAAGGCGTCAGAACCTGCTCGGTCGTCTCCTTTTCATCCCAGCCCTGATCCTGATCGAAGAAAGCGAAGGCCTTCCGGCGATCGATCTTCTTGATCAGCTCCGCCCGCATATGCTCGTGATCGAAACCGAGCGTATGGCCCGCCTCATGGCGCACCACGCGCTTGAACTCCGATTCCGGCGTCTTCATCGTGAAGCCATCGAGATTGAAGGTCGGCTGGTCCTCCTCGATCCCGAGGATCTCGGTGCCGACATAGGACCAATAGCCTGCCATGTCCTCCGGCGAATCGAGCCGCGAGATGCGCACCTGGCCGACGCCGTTGGTCTCGTCGAACCGGACATTCGCGGTCTTCGCCCAGGCATTCATATGCAAGAGAATGCGCTCGCGCAGATCGCGCGGCGGCGTATCGAGGAACTGAACGCTGAGCCGGACGCCGGACTTCGGCCATTTGCGCCCGACAATGAGAGTGAGGCGCCGCGGCCCGCCACGCCGCCCGACGGGGGTGCGCTCGACGGTGCGTCGCTCGTCCTCATTTGCCGGATTGATTTCGACGCTGCGGCGCAGAAAATTCTCGTGCTGAGCGAGCGTCAGTACCTTCGGTCGACAAATGATCTTTGTCACGAGCATTGCTCCCGCACGACCGGACAACCGGCGTGCCTTGGTATGAGATCATCTGCCCTCGAAAGCCCCGCCTTCGCAGGAGAAGCGGGATAACATTAGACAACAATATTCCCCAACGTCAATGGGATCGGATCGCCCTCAACGGATCTTCAGAAGAGGAACTGCGCCCAGATGGCGGCGAAGTCTCCGGCCCGCCCCCCGGCGTCCCGAACGCGATCGCCCGGCTCATAATGCACGTAAGTGCCGCCGATATTCACGTGATCTGTCGCCGC
This sequence comes from Taklimakanibacter albus, assembly GCF_016595235.1. Classification (GTDB taxonomy): domain Bacteria; phylum Pseudomonadota; class Alphaproteobacteria; order Rhizobiales; family Aestuariivirgaceae; genus Taklimakanibacter; species Taklimakanibacter albus. The sequence continues at coordinate 2,180,803 of NZ_JAENHL010000007.1, forward strand.
CCAGTTCACCGTCGTGCTGACCTGTTGCCCGATGAAGCGGGACGAACCGCCCGCCGTGCCCTTGAGGGGCGAAAGGGAGGCGCCATAGATCGCATCCTCCGTGCTTTCCTTCCATAGAGGATTCCAGCCGATGTTCAGATCCACCGTGCTGGTCAAGGACAGTGTCAGATTAGGCTGGATATCGAGCAGATTTGCCGGCGCCACGAGATTGGCCTCGGAGAAATAAGGCAGCTTGGGAAAGAGCGGATTGAATGTGCCAAGCGTGCGGTCATTGAGATCGTCATCGCCGCTGATCGCGTCGGCATTCAATCCCAAACGCGGTGAGAATGTCCAATCCGAGAAAGTGTAACCGATGTCGGAAGAAACCGTCCACGCATCGATATCGGAGGCGCCGAACGATCCGAACTGGACTGCCGCCTCGACATTCCAGTCGAAGCCCGAGCGCTGACCGAACAAGCGTGTCCCGATTGTGTGGCGGCGCTCTGTCGCGAGGCCTTGCGCGAAACGCGCATCCTCCCGCTCGAGACCGAGATAGTACAAATCCGCCTTCAGGCCGGAAACACCCGGCACGGCGGCGGTGATATAGACGCCCCAGAACAGCTGGCCGGGATCACTTTCATCATCGAAGGTCCCCGGGAAAAGCAATACCGGTCTCGCCAGGAAGCCGTCGATGCGGATGTCCTGCCGATCGGACCATGAGACGCGCACACCGTCGAAGGAGCGGCGGATATTGGGGCTTTCCCGCACCGAGACGAGACGTGACGATCCGAAGCTCATTTCCTGGCGACCGGCGCGCAGGCTGCCCTCACCGTCGAATATGGGCGCAGACAGCTCGCCAAATCCCTGCAGGAGGTCGAGCTTGTCTTCTTGCGTCGGCGGCGGCGTTCCATCGAAGCCCGGCGCATATCCGCTCGCCAGTTCGGCGAAGGTTCGCAGATGCGGGCCATAATGGATATCGCCGAACAGGAACAAGCGATTCAGCAGATAGTCGTTCTGGTCCGGCGCACCGAGGCCGAAAACCGGCTTGTTTGAGGCTTCGTAGCGGGCCCGCAGCTCACCGCCCAATGTGGCGTACCAGGAGCCGTCTTCATTCAGCGGGATCCACTTGATCGGATCGAATGGATCACTGCGCAGAGCTGGATCGCGAAGAACGGACCAATCCTCGTTGAAGCGCGAGCTGGAATAAGCCGGCCTGCTCCCGTCGGCTCGCGCCGCATCGCCCAGACCGATCCCCAACAATGCCACCGCGAGTCCGGCGCCGATGGCTGCACCTGCCCACCTCATGGAGCCAAGCCGCCGGTCGCGGCCGCCTCGATCGGCATGGATATCCTCTTTTACTATTGGCCGAATAACGTCGGCATAGTGCGGAGAGCTCTCACGAACGTCTTGTCCCTTTTGTCCGTCTTTTGGACAAGCGGAAGGTCACCCGGCATCCTCGCGCCCGAAGCGCTCGACGAGGAAGTCGATGAACAGACGGACCTTGATCGACAAATGCCTGGTCGAAGGATAGACCGCGTAGAGCGAAAGCGGCGGGGCCTGGAACTCATCGAGAATGGTCCTGAGCTTTCCGTTCTTCAAGGCCTCGTCGGCGATGAATTTGGGAATCAGCGCAATTCCTCGTCCCTTCACGGCAACGTCGCGCAGCACTTCCGCATTGTTGACGCACAATGACCAGGCGGGCTGGATCCAATGGACGCCGTCGTCACCCGTCAGCTTCCACTGGTTGCCCGTCAAAAGAAATCCGTATGTCAGAGTGTGGTGTTTGCGCAAATCCTCCGGATGAGTCGGTGCGCCATGGCGCTCCAGATAGTCGGGTGAAGCGCAGACCAGCCTCGGCATCGGCGCGATCTTGCGGGCGATGAGGCTCGACGATTCGAGTTCGGCGATGCGCAGCGTCACGTCGAACCCGCCCTCCACCGGATCGACGAGATCGTCGCTGAGCACGAGCTGGAGCTGCATCTCGGGATAGCTGATCATGAAATCGGCCAGTGCCGGCCCGAGCTTGATCGTGCCGAAGGACATCGGCGCGTTGATACGCAGAAGCCCTCGCGGCGTGGACTGCTGGCTGGTGACGGCCTGGTCGGCAGCATCGATCTCCGACAGGATGACGAGCGCCCGCTCGAAATAGAGCTGGCCGTTCTCATTCGGACTCGCATGCCTCGTCGTGCGGGTCAGGAGCTGCACCCCGAGGCTTTCCTCCAGATCCGCGATGTATTTGCTGACTGCCGACCGGGACAGCCGCAATTGCCGGCCCGCTTCGGCAAAACTGCCGTTTTCCACCACTTTTACGAATGCCCGAAGGCTGGCCACCTTATCCATGTGAAATCCGATTGTCTCCAAATCATAGACAGACCATGCACAGAACCATGGATTGTCTCCAATTCAAAGCTGCCCAATATTTGCGGGCGAGGCAAGGGCCTTCATTTGAATTCGGAGGAGAAAATAGAGATGTCGGGCATTCATCACGTCACAGCCATCGCGGGCAATCCGCTCAGGAACTTCGCGTTCTATACGCGCGATCTCGGCCTGCGTTTCGTCAAGAAGACCGTCAATTTCGACGATCCGGGCACCTATCATTTCTACTACGGGGACGAGTCGGGCCGGCCCGGTACCATCCTCACCTTCTTCCCATGGGAAGGCGCGCCGGCCGGCCGCCGCGGCGTCGGTGAAACCCAGGAGACGGCGTTCCGCGTCCCGCAAGGGTCCTTGAGCTATTGGAGCCAGCGCCTTCAGCAGAAGGGCATTACGTTCGAGACGCCGGAAAATCGGTTCGGCGAACCGGTCCTGACCTTCTCTGACCCGGACGGCACGGCGCTGGCGCTTGTCGGCGCGGCGGGCGCGGAAGATGATCCTGCCTGGAGCAATGACGACATACCGGCCGAGCACGCGATCCGTGGCTTCCATGGTGTGACGCTCCTCGTTGCCGACGCGAGCAAAACCGCCAAAGTCCTGACCGATGTGTTCGGCTTCCGCGAGATCGCGCGCGAGGGTTCGGTGATCCGCTTCAAGGCCTCGGGTGCCGCGGAAGGCAGCATCGTCGATATCCAGGAGGTGAAAGGCCTGGCGCGGGGCGGTCAGGGCCGCGGCTCGGTGCATCACATCGCCTTCCGCGCCAAGGATGATGCCGAACAGGCCTTGATGGCCGAGAAGCTGGTCGGCAATCACGGCCTCCATGCCACCGAGCAGAAGGACCGCAATTACTTCCGCTCGATTTATTTCCGCGAGCCCGGCGGCGTCCTGTTCGAGATCGCCACCGATATTCCGGGTTTTGCGGTGGACGAGCCTGTCGCAACGCTCGGCCGCGATCTGAAACTGCCGCGTTTCCTCGAGCCGCATCGCAGCGAGATCGAGGGCGTGCTGCCCGAACTTCAAGGAGCTTGAGTATGACCGCGAAGTCTCCCTTCACCTATCGCTTCGAAGCCGGCGCCCAGGCAGAGGCGCCGCCGCTTCTGCTCCTGCACGGCACCGGCGGCGACGAAAACGATCTGCTGCAACTGGGTCAGATGATGTCATCCGGCTCGGCGCTTCTGTCGCCGCGCGGCCGTGTCCTCGAAAACGGCATGCCGCGTTTCTTCCGCCGCTTCTCCGAAGGCAGGTTCGATGAAGAGGACGTCCGCTACCGCGCCGTGGAGCTCGGAGATTTCGTCTCCTATGCGCGGGATCGCTACGGTATCGGCGCGCCGATCGCGGTGGGCTTTTCCAACGGCGCCAATATAGCCGCGGCCCTTCTATTGACGCGGCCGGAAACATTGGCGGGCGCAGTTCTGCTGCGCGCCATGGTCCCGTTGTCCGATCCGCCCGCGGTCGATCTCGACGGAAAACCTGTGCTGATCCTGTCGGGACGGCAGGACCCGATCGTTCCCGCCGACAATGCGCGCCGGCTATCGACCATCCTGTCAAAAGCGGGAGCGAAGGTGGACCACCAGATCCTCCCCACCGGACATCAGCTTTCGCAGACCGATATCGCGCTCGCCAGGACATGGCTGGCCGATGTGGCACTCGCCTCCGGCCGACAGAAGCATGCCGTATCGGCCTGCTGACAGGGATCGAAACGCGATTGCGTCTGCAGCTGAGGCACTTCCATGATCGAACGGTCCAACAGTACGCCCGAAGGCTTCTACGGCAGCCGTCTCACTCAGCACCTCGGCATGGACGGTGATTGTCTCTGGCGCATCAGGCGCAATGGACAATTGGCTCTCGCAGTGACCCGGCTCACTTGCTCGCGTTTTATCCGCGAGCGCAGTGCGCCGGTCCCTGCCGAGGCGGCCTTCAGCATTCTGCATCAGCTCGGCGATCTCGAGCGCCATTCCTGCTGGCTTGCCGGACGGCCACAATATTCAGGAGCCTTCAGCGCCGGGTCGGTGAGTGTGATCGATCTTCGCGACAGCCCGCAATTTGAATTCAAGGGCCCGATCGACGCGATCCAATATTACGTTCCGCAGAAGGCTCTCGATGAATTCGCGCACGAGCACAGGGCCAAGCCCGTTTCCACGCTGAAATGGCACAGGGATCAGCGCGACCCCTTCCTGTCGACGCTATCGAACATCCTGTTGAGCGCCGTAGAGCAGGATCGCGCGACGAATCAGCTCTTTGTCGATCAAATCGGGCTCAGCCTGATCGCGCATTTCGCGCAGTCCTATGGGGGACTGCGTGTATCCGAGGGAGGCTCCAACGGCGGTCTCGCACCTTGGCAGGAGCGGCGCGCCAAGGAGATCATGCAGTCGCGGCTGGCCAGCCAATTGACGATCGCCAATATCGCGGCCGAGTGCCGGTTGACTCCGAGCCACTTCGCCCGCGCGTTCCGGCGCAGCACGGGTATCGCTCCGCATGAATATCTCTTGCGACTGCGGATCGAAGAGGCCAAACGCTTGATGCTGAGCACCGAGCTTGCGCTGATTGATATCGCGCTGATCTGCGGATTTGGCGATCAGAGTTATTTCACGCGCATGTTTTCCCGCAATGTCGGCGAGAGCCCGGGAGCCTGGCGCCGCACCCGGTCAGCGGGATAGCGATGCCGTTTTAGAGAGGCGGCAAGATCGCCTGCAACTCGTGGCGACGGTCTTCGAGGAAAGTGGGAAGCTGCAGCCCCTCACCAAGCCTGTCCAGCGCCTCATCGACGACGAAGCCAGGGCCGTCGGTCGCAATCTCGAAAAGCACGCCGCATGGCGCCCGAAAGCAAACCGTATTCAGATAAGTCCGCTCGATAGGATCGCTGACCGTCATGCCGTAGGTAGAGCGGAGCTTTTCCACCATCTGCGACTGATCGTCAGCATCCGCGCAACGAAAGGCGACATGGCGAATGGTGCCGCCGCCCAAACGCCCTCGTGAAGAGGGCCCGATCACGCGCAGGGTGAGCTGGCCGCCAGGTCCGTCATGCGCAACGAATCGCATCACCTCGTTTCTGCTGGCCACACACTCGAACCCCAGAACATCCTGCACGATATCGATGGTGGCATCAGCCGCGCGAACATTGAGAGTGAGATCGTCAAGCCCATATACCGGCCAGTCAGCGTCCGCGGTCGACCCGACGGGACGGGTTGCCTTTGCTTCGACCAAGGCAAGGGAGGTCCCTTCGGGATCGGTGAAACACATCATCGGCTCTCCGAACGGAGACAGGTGACGCGCGAAAGCGACCTGGGCTTCGCCCAGGCGCTCGGCCCAAGCATCCAGTGATCCCAATGGAATTCGGAAAGTCGTCTGCACGACTTCACCAACCCCAACCATCCCATGCGGCACGCATCGCCAGGCAAGCGCGCTGATGACCGTGCCCGGCCTGCCGGCCGGATCACCGAAATAGATGTGATAGCTTCCTGGATCGTCGTAGCAAACGGTCTTCTTCACACATCTGAGCCCCAGGACAGCGGAATAAAAACGCGCGATCCGCGGGGCATTACTGATGATCGTCGTGAGATGGTGGATTCCGCGCGAAGTCATTCTCCTGGATCCGTCAGTTAAGCGGAGTGGTCGCCCGCCATTGCCGCCGCAGGAGCGCTCGTCACGTCCCGCGCGGCTCCGGGGCTCAAGAAACCTTTGCCGGGTTTGGCCCAATGCGCTGGCCATGGCTGACGCGCTCGGGCGCCTTGTGCACCATGGTATAGGCATAGTCGACGCCCATGCCATAGGCGCCGGAATGCTCCTTCACGATCGCCATCACCGCATCATAGGTGTCGCGGCGCGCCCAATCGCGCTGCCATTCCAGCAGCACCTGCTGCCAGGTCACCGGCACGACGCCGGCTTGGACCATGCGGTCCATGGCATATTTGTGAGCATCGACAGAGGTGCCGCCCGACGCATCGGCGACCATGTAGATCTCGTAGTCACCCTCGAGCATCGCGCACAGCGCGAAGGTCGTATTGCAGACCTCGGTCCACAGACCGGCGACGACGACCTTCTTGCGCCCATTCGCGGCCAGCGCGTCACGGACATTCTGGTCGTCCCAGGAATTCATCGAGGTGCGCTCGAGAATCTTGTTCTCGGGAAATACCGCCAGCAGCTCAGGGTAAGTATGGCCCGAGAAGCTTTCCGTCTCGACCGTGGTGATCGTCGTCGGGACCTTGAACGCCTTCGCGGCCTTCGCCAGGCCCACGACGTTGTTCTTCAAAACCTGCCGGTCTATCGACTGCACGCCGAACGCCATCTGCGGCTGCTGGTCGATGATGATGAGCTGGCTGTTCTTGGGTGTGAGGACTTCCAGATATTTGGACATGGCTTTCTCCAGGTGACGATTCTTTGATCCAGGTGGTGGCATTATCGGCGGACGCGTCGTTTCAAGCTTGCATATCAGCCTCGCGGTTTGGCGATTTGCGCCGCGACGGCGGCTTGTTGAGATGAATGAAATGCCGCACGACCGGGCCATCGGGGCCAGCATGGAAACGCGCGACCTCGCTTTGCAGATCGGCATCGGCCTTCGACACACGGTGATGCTGGCGCAGATGCTCGGCCCAGGACGAAACGATGAACCACTCGACGAGTTTCTCCGGGTCGGCCGTATCCTCGGTGATGCCCCAGCCATAAGCCCCGTCGCGCCGGCGCGAGATGGAGAGCGTGTGGATCGCCTGCAGGAACGCTTCCCGTTCGGCCTGCGGAACCCGGTATTCAATCAGGATCACGACCGGACCCCGGTCGTTCTCGACGGGTGATGCGGCAAGCGGCTCCGGCCAGTGGTTGGAGGGCGTGAGATCGGCCTCGCCCACCGGCAGCTTGACGAGATGCATGACGAGGCCCGCGACAAGGAGCGCGGCGGCGCCGATGAGCAGCGTGCCGCGGATACCCGCCGCTTCCGCGACCGCGCCCCAGCCGAGGCTGCCGGCGGTCATCGCGCCATTGAAGACGGTCAGATAGACGGCAAGCGCACGCCCGCGCACCCAGTTCGGCAGGATCGCCTGCGCGACGCCGTTGAGGGTCGTGAGCGCGATGATCCAGGCCATGCCGAGCAGGAGAAGGATCGCCACCGCGAGCCATTGCGGCATGCCGATGGTGAGCGCGGCCATCACCGCCGCGGTCAGAACCACCGACAAGAGCAGCAGCCTGTCGGCCGACAATCTGGCCCGCAGGCGCGGCAGGACGATCGCGCCCAGAATGGCGCCGGCCCCGACCGCACCAAGCAGCACGCCGTAGAAGCCCGCCCCGCCGCCCAGGAGATTGCGGGCGACGAGCGGCAGCAACGCCCAGACGGCGCTGGCGCAGGCGAAAAAGACCGCCGCGCGCAGCAGCACGACGTGCAGTTCCGGGCTGGCCTTCGCATAACGCAGACCGGCCCGGAAGGCGCCGCCGAAGCGTTCGCTCAGCGCATCGTCGGCATCAGGTGCCCGCCGCCACCAGAGCAGCGTCCCGATGACGACGATGTAGCTCGCGACGTCGGCGCCATAGGTGACGCCCGCGCCGAAGGCGGCGAGGATCAGGCCACCCAGAGCGGGACCGATGGAGCGCGCGATGTTGATGCCCAGCGAGTTCAACGCGACGGCGCTCTTGAGATCGCTCTTGGCGACGAGCTCGGGCACGATCGCCTGCCAGGTCGGCGCCATGAGTGCCGCACCCACGCCGCCGAGAAAGGTCAGCGCCACCAGGGAGCTGACGCTCTGAAGGCCGCTCAGCGACAGCGCCATCAGCGACAGGCTGACCAGTCCGAGCATGACCTGAATGGCGATCAGGAACTTCCGGCGATCCAGGATGTCGGACAAAACGCCGGCGGGTATCGCCAGCAGGAAAATTGGCAGCGTCGCCGCGGCCTGCACCAGCGCCACGGCCGCCGGCGCGCCCGAGAGATCGGTGACGAGCCAGGCGCTGGCGACATCACGCATGAAGCTGCCGATATTGCCGACGATGGTCGCCAGCCAGAGAACGGCGAAGACCTTTTGACGGAGCGGCGCAAAGCCGGAAGCCGCGGGCTGTGGAGAGGTCGGGCTCACTTCTGTGCTCCTCGGGACTTTGCGTGATCGTCGAGCGCGACCAGCAGGAAAGCACCGATCAGGCCGAGATGCTCGAAAAACGAGTTGGTCGCCATCGAACGCTCATGTCCGGCGGGCATTTCCCAGAAACGCAGGGCGATGAAGGTCGCCATCAGCGTAAAGCCAGCCAGGCCGAGCGCCGCGAGCCAGCGCCAGCGGCCGATCAGGATCAGTGCGCTCGCCGTGAGTTCGAAGATGATGACCAGGACGGCGAAGAGAGACGCCGGCGCGAGTCCGAAGTGGGTCATCTCGGCGATGGCCCCGTCGAAATCGAGGATCTTGGTCACCGGCCCCTGGATATAGGCGGCACAGAGCAGCAGCAGCGCGAGCCAGCGCAAGGCCGGAACACGCTGCGCCATCGCGGCCGCAAAATCCGCTATCGCCATCGCAACCTCCTGTTCCTCATCATCGCGCGCGCCATCTCATACCGCCCAGCAGGCGCAGCCAAGCGCCCCCCAGAAACTGCGCAGATCCGAGACCGGCAGGCTGCTCGACCAGGCGCCGGCATGGTCATGGCCATGGACGCCGCAGGCGCTGGCACATCCGCAATTGGTCATGGCGGTGCGGCGCAGCGAATTCTTGCCGGCGCCGTCCGGCTCACCCCAGGCGGCATAACCTTTGAACGTTCTGACCGGCGACCAGTCGGGCATGGCGGGCGGCGGCGCGCTCTCATCGAGGCGCGCGAAGTCTCCCGCGCCATAGACGACCTTGCCGCCGACCACCGTTAGCTCTGCGGTGATATGCGAGATCTCATCTTCCGGGCAGGAGAAGAAATCGCGATCCGGCACGATCAGGTCGGCGAGCTGGCCGACGGCAATCTGACCTTTCTTGCCTTCCTCGTTGGAGAACCAGGTGACCTTCTCGGTCCACATCCTGAGCGCGGTCTCGCGGTCGAGGCAATTGCGTTGCGGGGTGAGGCGCAAGCCCCCGACGGTGCGCCCGGTGACGAGCCAGGAGAGCGAAACCCATGGATTATAGGAGGCGACGCGAGTGGCATCGGTGCCGGCGGACGTTTTCACGCCTTTGTCCAGCAAACGTTTCACCGGCGGCGTCGCCTCGGCGGCGCCGAGGCCGTAACGCTCGACGAAATACTCGCCCTGATAGGCCATGCGATGCTGCACCGCGACGCCGCCGCCAAGCGCGGCGATGCGGTCGATCGAGCGTTCGGAGATCGTTTCGGCATGATCGAAGAACCAGTTGAGGCCTTGCAACGGGATGTCCTGGTCGACCTTCTCGAAGACGTCGAGGGCGCGCGAGATCGTATCGTCATAAGTCGCATGCATCCGCCACGGCCAGCGGTTCTCGGCAAGTATACGCACCACCGCCTCGAGGTCGCCTTCCATCTCAGGCGGCATGTCGGGACGCGGCTCACGGAAATCCTCGAAATCGGCGGCCGAGAAGACCAGCATCTCGCCCGCCCCATTGTGGCGGAAATAGTCGTCACCCTGCTTGTATTTCGAGGTCCTGGTCCAGTTGAGGAAGTCGTCCTTTTCCTGCTTCGGCTTCTGCGTAAAGAGATTGTAGGCGAGACGGATGGTGAGGAGCTTCTCGTCGGCGAGCTTCTGGATGACGGCATAGTCGTCCGGGTAGTTCTGAAATCCGCCGCCGGCATCGATGGCGCCGGTCACGCCGAGCCGGTTGAGCTCGCGCATGAAATGACGCGTCGAATTGACTTGATATTCGAAAGGCAGCTTCGGACCCTTGGCGAGGGTGGAATAAAGAATGCCGGCATTGGGCTTGGCGATGAGCATGCCGGTCGGATTGCCATTCGCATCGCGGGTGATCTCGCCGCCGGGCGGATTGGGTGTGTCTTTGGTATAGCCCACGGCTCTGAGCGCAGCCGCATTGAGCAGCGCGCGGTCATAGAGATGCAGAAGGAAGACGGGCGTATCGGGAGCGACGGCATTGATCTCCTCGATCGTCGGCAGCCGTTTCTCGGCGAATTGATGCTCGGTGAAGCCGCCGACCACGCGCACCCATTGCGGCGGCGGCGTCACCGCGACCTGGCGCTTCAGCATGCTCATCGCATCCGCCAGCGAGCGCACCCCGTCCCAGCGCAGCTCCATGTTGAAGTTCAAGCCGCCGCGGATGATGTGGAGATGATTGTCGAACAGCCCGGGGAGAGCCCGGCGCCCCTTGAGATCGATGATCTTCGTCTCCGGGCCGGCATGGGCCATGACCTCCGCCTCGCCGCCGACCGCGAGGAACACGCCATCCTTGATCGCGGCCGCGCTCGCCGTCGGCTTCGTTCGGTCGAGCGTGGTGATGAGGCCGCTATGGAGGATGACATCTGCCGTCATGGGCTTTTCTCCGGATTGCTGGGATTGGTCTTGCGCGAAGGCGGCCAGGGCGAAACCGGGCAAAACAAGGCCGCCAAGAACGGTACGACGTGTCGACATCACGCTTTCTCCTTGTCTGACGTCTCGTCCACTGCCGGCTTGGCGCCGCGCGGCAGATGGCCGAAGACATGCGGCTTGACCTGATGATGCCAGGACTGGAGCACGGGCTCCTTGGACAGAAGATTTCGGACAAGCGGCGGCAGTTGCTCGCCGATCAGCATCCCCAGAAGACCGAGGAGCGCCACGACCGGCGGCGCCGGCGAGCGGACACTGATGAGGCTATAGATGACGCCGACGAGAAGGCCCGCGCCCAGGGATATCAGATAGACCTTCATGCATGTGCTCCTACCACGAAAAGGAGGCCGCTCGGACATTCCATGCCAGACGACCATAGCGCGGCAGGGTGCGGAACGGGAGCCGATAAGTCTTGTCGGATTGGCAGGTCATTTGCCTGATTTTGCGCGCCCGCGCCGGCGCGGCACCGCTTCTATGCCGGCGGCAGTCCCCGCCAGGCGCGCTCCAGCAGAGCTTGGACCCGCTTCAGTTCCACCGGCGCCGGATTCCAATAGGGCTGCGCAACGACGAGTTCGGCGGCGCGATCGAGATCGGCCTCGCGCATGCCCAGATCCTTGAGCGCCAGAGGGGCATCGAGTCGCTTGGCCAGATGGTGAAGAGCGGCCGGTGCGTCGTTCGCTCCAAGGGCGCGCGCGGCCTTCGCCATGGCGGACGCCGCGGCGGCGCGGTTATAGGCGGCCGCGTGCGGCAGGATGACGGCATGTGTCTCGGCATGCGGCAGACTGAAGGTGCCGCCCAATGTGTGGCAGATCTTGTGATGCAGCGCCATGCCGACGGCGCCCAGCACCGCGCCGCACAGCCATGCGCCATATAACGCATCGGCACGCGCCGCGAGATCGCGCGGGTCGGCATGGATGAGAGGCAGCGCCGCGGCGAGCGCCCTGATCCCCTCCTCCGCCATCAGCGACACGATCGGATTGGCGTCTTGCGCATAGAGCCCCTCGACCGCATGGGCGATGGCATTCATGCCGCTGACGACCGAAAGCGGCACGGGCAGCGAGATGGTCAGATTAGGATCATAGATCACCGTGCGGGGCAGGACTTTCGCGTCGCGTCCCGTCTTCTTCACGCCGTTCTCGGTCATGCCCCAGATCGGCGTCATCTCCGAGCCGGCATAGGTCGTCGGCACTGCGATGATCGGCAGATCATAGACAAGCGCGATCGCCTTGCCGAGACCGATAGTCGATCCGCCGCCGAGCGCCACGCAGCCTTGGGCGCCTCGCCGCACCGCCTCCGTGCGCGCCGCCTGCGCCGCTTCCACGGGAACATGCATCACCACCTGGTCATAGACGCCGGCGGAGCGCTCGCCGAGCGCCGCGGCCACCGCTTCGCTCAATTTGCGATGATGCGGCGTCGACAGCAGCATGACCTTGGCGAGACCAAGCCGCTCGATCTCTCCAGCGAGTTGATCGAGGGCGCCCACGCCGAAGATGACGCGGCTCGGAAGCGCTTCGTAGATGAAACTCCGCATCGTCGGCCTCCCGGCACCCTGCTCAGTCGATGCTCTCCAGCGCCATGGCGACGCCCTGGCCGACGCCGACGCACATCGTCACGAGCGCATAACGTCCACCGCGCGCCACAAGCGCCCGCGCCGCCGTCCCGGCGATCCGGGCCCCCGACATGCCGAGCGGGTGGCCGAGCGCGATGGCGCCGCCATGTGGATTTACATGCTCGGCATCATCGGCGAGCCCGAACTGGCGCGTGCAGGCGAGCGCCTGGGCGGCGAAGGCCTCGTTCAGCTCGATGACGTCGAAATCGGAAACCTTGCGGCCGAGGCGTTCACAGAGCTTGGCCGCCGCCGGCACCGGGCCGATGCCCATCACCCGCGGCGCGACACCGGCCGAGGCCATGCCGATGATGCGCGCCAGCGGCTTCACACCAAGCTTCTCCGCCATGGCTTGCGACGCGATCAGCAACGCTGCCGCGCCATCATTGACGCCTGAGGCATTGCCGGCCGTCACCGTGCCGCCGTCGCGCACGATCGGTTTGAGCTTGGCGAGACCGTCGAGGGTCGTATCGGGCCGCGCATGTTCATCCGCCATCACCCGGGCGGCGCCTTTGCGGCCCTGAATCTCGACGGGCGCGATCTCGCCGTCGAACCAGCCGGCCGCTTGGGCGCGTGCATGACGCTCCTGGCTTCTGAGCGCGAAGGCATCCTGGTCGGCGCGCGCCACCTGATGCTCGGCGGCGACATTTTCCGCCGTCTCCGGCATCGAGTCGATTCCATATTGCTTCTTCATCAGCGGATTGACGAGGCGCCAGCCGATGGTGGTGTCCTCGATCGAGGTCTGCCGCTGAAACGGCGTTTCCGCTTTCGGCAGCACGAAGGGCGCGCGCGACATCGACTCGACGCCGCCGGCAATGGCGAGCGAGATTTCGCCCGCCTCTATGGCCCGGGCGGCATTGCCGACCGCATCGAGCCCGGACGCGCAGAGCCGGTTGATCGTGTTGCCCGGTACCGAGACAGGGAGCCCCGCGAGCAGCAGCGCCATGCGGGCGACATTGCGATTGTCCTCGCCCGCCTGGTTGGCGCAGCCGAGCACGACTTCCTCGATCAGCGCCGGGTCGAGCGCGGGATGACGCGCCAGCAGCGCCTTGAGCACATGAGCGGCGAGATCATCCGGGCGCACCGGCGCCAGGGCGCCGGCGAAGCGGCCGATCGGCGTGCGGATGAAATCGAGAAGGACGGCGTTACGCATTGGATATTCCCTCATTCGGCCCGCTTTGGCACCACGCGGTCCTCGTCTCGACAGTGTGCCGCGGCAGGCCTGGACCGCCGGCATCTATATCACCGCATAGGCCGGAGCAAGCGCGGAGCAGAAGACGGCATTCGGCCGGTGAAACAGTCTGTCCACCGAAGAATTAGCTAGGTGATCAGCATATTAGAGCGCATATGTGGACCACCATCGCCGTTGATCCCCTGGCACCCCGATGGCAGAGAGATAGCTGCTCCCGCCGACAGGCATGGGAGGCTACTCATGAAAATTTCAACTCTTCTTACTCTCATCGCAAACCTATATCGCCGACCGCTCACCAAGAATTGAGCGCCCATAGCGGTGCGCGGGCGAAAATCAGCACAAACCGCGGCGAGAGGCAAAAATGGCTTTCTACGTATCCTTCTCTTCCCGCATCAGGAAGAGTCGCATTCACTTGGGCCATTGCCTTTACTGTCGAAACGGAAGCGCCATTGATAGCGAGACCCGCAACAGCATGGGTTGGTCACCAGCTCTCCCTACTCTTTTTGAAGCCGAGGCTTATGCGGCCCGAATGCTGCCGAAATTCAACAACACGCAAAGATGTGACCACTGCCTGGGCAACGCCTCCCCTTACCAGCCGAATTGGCTGGCTCGCTTGGGACGTTCGATTGCCGGCCTCCGGCGGAAGTTGGGGGCTAAAGCGATACGACAGGAATAATGATCGCTCCGGGCGCGCCTCATGCAGGATCCACATTTGCTAGTTTTTCCGGGAAGAAAAGGGGGGTCGAATTTGGGCCGATCCGCATCGGCATTGGCCGAAAGTGACGAACCTCTCCCTGCCTCCATGCCGATCGTGCTGGAGCTTCTCGATGCCTGGCGTGGACGCCAACCCGGCCATCCGTCAAGGAATGAAGCGATCGAAACGCTTATCACACGAGGGTGGCCGCCAGAAACGAGAGCTTGGATCGTTGAGACTGAGCTCTCCTGATCATCGGTGAGAATGAACTGGTCTCGCAGATACTGATCTTCGCCTCAGCCGGTGATTTACCGCATTCACTCTGGGACCAACGGCATCCTGCACACCGCGAGCAAGGATGATAAGGTGCGTGCGAGGCAAGACTCGCCCGCTATGGGCAATCGCGGATGAAGGCATGGACCGCTTTAATCTCGGCACCTATGGACGCCGCATCTCCACCGGATCGGCGGAGACGCAGCGCTGGTTCGATATCGGCCTCAACTGGTGCTACGGCTTCAATCACGACGAAGGCATCAAATGCTTCGATAAGGCGCTCGAGACGGATCCGGACTGCGCCTTTGTCCATTGGGGCATAGCCTATGCGGCCGGGCCTTTCTACAACCTGACCTGGAAAGAACTCGGCGAGGTCGAAGCGGAGAGGACGGCGAAAAGATGTTTCGACCATGTCCAGCTGGCGCGCGCCAAAGCGGACTCCGCCAGCGCCGTCGAAAGACGATTGATCGAAGCGCTCGGCAAGCGTTTCCAAGAGCCGCGCCGGGTGACGATGCCGGAATTCAAGCAGTGGGATGACGCCTATGCCGCCGAGATGCGGCAGGTTTATCACGACTTTCCCGACGACCATGATGTCATGGCGCTGTTCGTCGAGGCGTTGATGATGCGCAATGTGCGGAAACTGTGGGATCTCAAGACCGGTGCGCCCGCGCCCGACTCCGACGCAGTCGAAGCGCTGGAAGTCTGCGAGCGCTCCATCAGCCTCACCGACGCGGCCGGCACTGCACCGCATCCGGCGATCCTTCATCTGCATATTCATTTGCTGGAAATGTCGACCATGCCGGAACGCGCGCTGCGCTCGGCCGATCGGCTCGGCGAAATGTGCCCTGATGCCGGCCACATGAATCACATGCCGGGACATATCTATGTCCTGTGCGGCGAATATGAGAAGGCGAAGCTCGCCAGTGAAAAGGCGGTACGCGCCAATGACAAGTATCTCAACTATGCAGGTGAGCCCACCTACTATCTGCTGGGCTGCTGCCATGACCTGCATCTGATGATGTTCACCTGCATGTTCCTCGGCCAGCACAAACCCGCGCTGTGGGCGGCCGACAAAGTGCGGAGCCTGGTGACGCGCGATGTCGTGAGCCTGGCGGACCGGCCGAAATTCACCCAGACGGTGGAAGGCTATCATGCGATGAAATCACATGTGCTGGTCCGCTTCGGCCGCTGGCACGACATCATCGCCGAGCCGATGGTCGAGGAGCTTGAACTCTATGTGCTGACCTCGGTCCTGCAGCATTATGCGAAAGGCGTCGCGCATGCGACGCTGAAAGAGTTTGCCGAGGCGGACCGGGAGCGCGAAAGCTTTCACCGGCGTCTCGCACTCATTCCGCCTGAGCGGCGTTTTCTGAGCAACCCGACCCGCGCCTCACTCGCGGTGGGCGCCGCTTTGCTCGACGGCGAACTCGCTTATCACCAGGGCCGGCATGCCGAAGCCTATGATCATTTGCGCGCGGCGGTGGAACTCGACGACAACCTCTCCTACACCGAGCCCTGGGCCTGGATGCACCCGCCGCGCCACGCTCTGGCGGCATTGCTTCTCGACCAGGGCCATTGCGCGGAGGCCGAAGCGGTTTATCGCGACGACCTGGGCCTCTCCGGCAAGGTCCAGCGCTGCACCCAGCATCCTGGCAATGTCTGGGCGCTGCACGGCCTGGTCGAATGTCTGAAACTGCGCGGCGACACCGCCGAGCTTCCGGTGCTGCAGGCCGCGCTCGCCGCCGCCCTCGCCAAGGCCGATATATTGGTCAGCTCGTCCTGCCTGTGCCGGACAAGCCCAAAGGCACCCGCTCAGTGCTGTAGCACATCAGAATAATACAACTAAATCAAAGATTTATGGCGGAGAGGGAGGGATTCGAACCCCCGATACAGTTGCCCGTATGCCGCATTTCGAGTGCGGTGCTTTCAACCGCTCAGCCACCTCTCCGCAGAGAAACGAGGCGCTTTTTTAAGCGGCGGGGGCTAGATAGCGAATGAAACCGCGCCGGGCAACCCCGGACTGTGATTTCCTTGACATTATATTTCCCCCTGGCTAGAACCGCGCCGACTTGTGGGGACCTCTGTCCCCGCATCTAAAACGCTGCCTCAGGCCAAATTCGACCGAAGTCCGCCATCTGGCGGCGCCGATGGGCGCGGGAAAAGGAACAGAAATGTACGCAGTCATCAAGACCGGCGGCAAGCAGTATCGCGTTGCAGCCGACGACAAGCTCCAGATCGAAAAGCTTCCCGGTGAAGCCGGCGACATCATCGAATTCACCGATGTGCTGATGGTCGGCTCCGACGGCACCGTCGATGTGGGCGCGCCCTTCGTGGCCGGCGCCACCGTCGCTGCCGAGATCCTCGGCCAGGTGCGCGGCCCCAAGGTCATCATCTTCAAAAAGCATCGCCGCAAGCATTTCCGCCGCAAGAACGGCCATCGCCAGGACCTGACCTCGGTGAAGATCACCGAGATCCTGACCGGCGGCGCCAAGCCGGCGAAGCAGGCCGCGAAGCCCGCCAAGGCCGAGAAGAAGGCTGAAGCCGCTCCCCTCGCCGCCCCGGTGGGCGACAAGAAGGCGGCTGACGATCTCTCCCTCATCGGCGGCGTCGGCCCCAAGATCCTCAAGTCCCTGACCGACATGGGCTACACGACTTATGCCCAGATCGCCAATCTGACCGCCGACGAGATCGAGAAGATCGAGACCGAGATCAAGTCGACGGGCCGTATCGGCCGCGAGGAATGGATCGAGCAGGCCAAGGAACTCGCCGCCGGCAAGCCGCCGCGCGCCAAGGTCGACAAGGAAGCCAAGGCCGAGAAGGCTAAGGCGACCAAGAGCAAAGAATAAGGTAAGGAGCACCACCCCATGGCTCACAAAAAAGCAGGCGGTTCATCCCGCAACGGACGCGATACGGCCGGCCGTCGTCTCGGCGTCAAGCATTTCGGCGGCGAAGCCGTCATCCCGGGCAACATCATCATCCGCCAACGCGGAACGAAGTGGCATCCGGGCACGGGCGTCGGCATCGGCCGCGACCACACGATCTACGCCGTCGTAGCCGGCACGGTGAACTTCCGCGCCAGCAAGGACAACAAGCAGCTCGTGTCCGTGATCCCGCCGAAGGCCGCAGAATAACGGTGGATCATATCATTCCACCGGGCTCATCGAACCGGTGCGAATGAAAGTGTTTCGACATTCGACAAACGGGGAGATGGGCAAACCATCTCCCCTTTTTGTTTGGACGAAACCCATGACCGATTTTCTGATCACCACCGAGCGTCTCATCTTACGCCCTGTCGCGGCGAGCGACGCGGAAGCCATCGCGGCGCTCGCCGACAACTACAAGGTCGCCGTGATGCTGGCGCGCCTGCCCTATCCCTACAGCATCGAGCATGCGCATCAGTTCATCGATTGGGTCAAAGGGCAGCCCGAAGGCCACACGATCTTCGTTCTCTGTCTCAGAGACGAAGCCCGCACCTTCATCGGCGTGTGCAGCTATGAACGCCGCGACGGCGAGCATCCGGAGCTCGGCTACTGGCTGGGCGAACCCTATTGGGGCAAAGGTTATATGAGCGAGGCGGTGAAGGCGGTGATCGCGCATGCCTTCACGGTGGCGCGGCATGAGCGCCTGCTCTCAGGCTGCCGCTTGCAGAATCTGGCCTCGCGCCGGGTTCTGGAGAAGGCTGGCTTCGAGCACAGCGGTCAGCATGAAATCGACTCGCTGGTGCTCAAAGCAAAAGTGCCGGGCCATCGTTTTGTCCTCACGCGCGAGCGTTGGGAAAGCCTGGCGCGATGACGAGAGCATCGGCCCGAAAAGTGTGCGCGGTTTTCGGAGAAGCCGATGCGCAAAAACAGGGAGCTGGAATGCCGGACAGCGTCCGGCGTTCGAGCAGATCAAAAAACCTTGGCGACGTAGCTGTGCACCAGGGACTTGCGGCCGAGACCGCCATTATGCTTCGACGCGGCGAGCTTGAGATTGCCGCCCGACGACTGGATGGCGAGCGAGAGATGCTGCAGGCCCCAGCGCACATTGGTGCGCGCATCGGTGAGCTGCGAGCAGTTGCCCTCGAAGCCCATGCCGCGCGCCGTCTGGCATTTGAGCTGATAGACGCCGATCTCGCCGGCACGGCCGCGGGCGTAGGGATTGTAGCCGGATTCGACATTGGCGATGCGCAAGGCGAACCAGGTCGGCACGCCATAGGACGGCGCCATGTCGCGGATGATCTGGGCGACGCGCATGTCGCTGGCGCCGCTGATATTGAGCGCCTGGTCGGACATGTTCATCTTGGTGCCCGACATCTTCATCGCCGTCACCTGGCGCTTCGGCTTGATCTTCTTGGTCAGGCTGGTCTGCGAAAATTTGGGGGTCTTGGCCTGGGCGGCCTTGCGCGCCGTCTTGGCGGCCACCTTCTTGCGGGTCTTGAGCGTTGCCGCCTTGGCGCGCTTGCCGGGCTTCTTCGCCGTCAGCGACTTGAAATGCTTCTTTTGCGCGCTGACGCGCTCGGCATGGGCGCCCGGATCTCCGCTTTTATTAGCGTAAGCGGGCGCGGCAAGGACGGTACCGGCCAGGAAAGCGGCCGGAATCAACGCAAAAACAGACTTCATTCAGGAATCCCTCGTCTTTTTAGATGTCCCCTTGCTGGTGTACTGTCCCTGTCACACTCAGCAATGAAGGGTGCTAAAAGCCTGCCGGATGTGTCCAGAATGAGGAGCTTTCTGTGCCATTTGCAGGCAAATTACGTAAGGACATTTGCCACAATTGAGACTTACCGAGTTAGGCAAAAATTATGAAATTTCTGGATCAGGCGAAGATTTACATCCGCTCCGGCAATGGCGGCGCGGGCAGCGTCAGCTTTCGCCGTGAGAAGTTCATCGAGTTGGGCGGACCCGACGGCGGCGATGGCGGCCGCGGCGGCGACATCTGGATCGAGGCTGTCGACGGGCTCAACACCCTCATCGACTATCGCTATCAGCAGCATTTCAAGGCGCAGACCGGCGTCCATGGCATGGGCCGTTTGCGCGCCGGCGCCAATGCGCCCGACATCACGCTGAAGGTGCCGGCCGGCACCCAGGTGTTTGAGGAAGACAACGAAACCCTGGTTGGCGATCTCGCCAAGATCGGCGATCGCATCCGGCTGGCGCGCGGCGGCAATGGCGGCTTCGGCAATGCCCATTTCAAATCTTCGACCAACCGCGCGCCGCGCCGCGCCAATCCAGGCGAAGACGCCGAGGAGCGCTGGCTGTGGCTGCGCCTCAAGCTCATCGCCGATGCCGGTCTTCTGGGCCTGCCCAATGCCGGCAAGTCGACGCTGCTCGCCGCCGTTTCGGCGGCAAAGCCGAAGATCGCCGACTATCCCTTCACCACCCTCACGCCGCAATTGGGCGTCGTGCGCGCGGCGGGATCGAGCTTCGTCCTCGCCGACATACCGGGCCTCATCGAGGGCGCCCATGAGGGCCATGGCCTCGGCACCCGCTTTCTCGGCCATGTCGAACGTTGTGCCGTGCTGCTCCATCTCATCGACGTGACCGCCGATGATCCCGCTGCCGCCTATCGCATCATCCGCAAGGAGCTCAAATCCTATGGCGGGCATCTCTCCGAGAAACCGGAAGTGATCGCCTTCAACAAGGTCGATGCCGTCTCGGAGGATGATCTCGCCCAGAAGCTCGCCGACTTCAAGCGCCGTATCCGCAAGACCCCCATCCTGATGTCGGGCGCCACCGGCACGAATGTCGATGACGTCATGAAGAAACTCCTCAAGGTCATCAGCGACACGCGCCGCGCCGAAAGGGGCGAGACGAGCGACAAGGTCAAGATCGAGAACTGGCAGCCGTGACCCAGAGACTGAACAAAGCCCGCCGCATCGTCGTCAAGATCGGCTCGGCGCTGCTCGTCGACGGCAAGACCGGCGCGATCAAGGCCGACTGGCTTGCGTCACTGGTCGAAGACCTGGCCAAAGCCCGCGCGCGCGGCCAGGATGTGATCATCGTTTCCTCGGGCGCCATCGCGCTCGGCCGCCGCAATCTGGGCTTCGCCTCAGGTGTCATCCGCCTCGAGGAAAGCCAGGCTTCGGCCGCGGTCGGCCAGATCGCGCTCGCCCATGCGTGGTCGGAAGCCTTGCGCAAACACGGCATCGTCGCGGCGCAGGTGCTGGTGACGCTCAACGACACCGAGGAGCGCCGCCGCTATCTCAACGCCCGCTCGACTCTCTCGACGCTGCTCGCGCGCGGCGCCGTGCCGGTGATCAACGAAAACGACACGGTCGCCACATCCGAGATCCGTTATGGCGACAATGATCGCCTCGCCGCCCGCGTCGCCTCCATGATGTCGGCCGATTGCCTGGTGCTGCTCTCCGATATCGATGGGCTCTATACGGCGCCGCCCGGCACGCCGGGCGCCCAGCTCATCCCCGAGGTCAGCGAGATCACGCCCGAGATCGAGGCCATGGCCGGCAAGCCGGTGTCGGGCTTGGGCTCGGGCGGCATGATCACCAAGATCGAGGCCGGCAAGATCGCGCTGGCGGCCGGCTGCAACATGGTGATCGCCTCCGGCCATGCGCTGCATCCTTTCCAGCGCATCGAGACGGGCGAGACCTGCACCTGGTTCCTGTCGGGCGCCAATCCCTTGCAGTCGCGCAAGCGCTGGATCGCCGGCACGCTGGTGCCGATGGGCCGCCTGCATATCGATGACGGCGCCGCCGCCGCCCTCAATAAGGGCAAGAGCCTGTTGCCCGCCGGCGTCAAGCGCATCGAAGGCAGCTTTGCCAGGGGCGATGCGGTGAGTATTGTGAGCACCACCGGCGCCGAGATCGCCCGCGGCCTCGTCGCCTATGATCGCGACGATGCGGCACGCATCGCCGGGCGCAAGACGAGCGAGATCGAAAATGCCCTGGGTTTCAGGGGCCGTGACGAGATGGTGCATCGGGACGACCTGGTGATGACGGCAGGAGCGCGTATATGAACAAGATCGAATCCACCTCCGACACCAGAGCAGCCCTCCTCGCCATGGGCAAGGCCGCCCGCCGCGCCGCCCGCCAGCTGGCGCTCGCTTCCTCGGAGACCAAGAACAAGGCGCTGGGCCTCATGGCGCAAGCGATCCGCGCCGATGCCGCGCTCATCGCGCGCGAAAACGCCGCCGATCTCGAGGCGGCGAAGCACAAGGAGCTCAAATCCTCCTTCGTCGACCGCCTGACGCTGACGCCCGAACGCATCGAGGCGATGGCCAAGGGACTCGACGAAATCGCCGCACTGCCGGATCCGGTGGGACATGTCACCGAAAGCTGGACCAGACCCAATGGCCTGAGGATCGCCCGGGTGCGCGTGCCGATCGGCGTCATCGGCATCATCTATGAGAGCCGGCCCAATGTGACCGCCGATGCCGGCGCGCTCGCCATGAAATCCGGCAATGCCGCCATTCTGCGCGGCGGCTCCGACAGCTATCGCTCCTCCGCCGCCATCGTGGCGGCGCTGCAGCGCGGCCTGGCCGAGGCCGGCCTGCCCAAAGAAGCGATCCAGATGGTGCCGACCATGGACCGCGACGCCGTCGGCCTGTTGCTGTCGGGCCTCGACGGCACCGTCGATCTCATCGTGCCGCGCGGCGGCAAGAGTCTTGTGGCGCGGGTGCAGCAGGAAGCGCGCGTGCCGGTCTTCAGCCATCTCGAAGGCATCTGTCATGTCTATGTCGACAAGGCCGCCGATCTCGACATGGCGAGAGAGATCGTCCGCAACGCCAAGATGCGGCGCACCGGCATTTGCGGTGCCGCCGAGACCATTCTCGTCGACAGCGCCGTGGCGGCGACGCATCTGAAGCCGCTCATCGCCACCCTGGCCGATGCCGGCTGCGAGGTGCGAGGGTGCGCCGAGACCCAGGCGGCCGATCCGCGCGTCACAAAGGCGAGCGAGGAGGACTGGTCGACCGAATATCTCGACGCCATCGTCTCGATGAAGGTCGTCGCCGGCCTCGACGCGGCGATGGATCATATCGCCCGCTATGGCTCGCAGCATACCGATGCGATCATCACCGCCGATGAGGTGGCGGCGCGCCGTTTCCTCACCGAAGTCGACAGCGCCATCACCTTGCACAATGCTTCGACGCAATTCGCCGATGGCGGCGAATTCGGCTTCGGTGCCGAGATCGGCATCGCCACCGGGAGATTGCATGCCAGAGGCCCGGTCGGCCTCGAGCAGCTGACCACCTTCAAATATCAGGTGTCGGGCACGGGGCAGATCCGCCCGTGAGCGCTGCGTGATCCTCCCCCCTCCCTTCGGCGCCGGCCAGCGCATCGGGCTTTTCGGCGGGTCCTTCAACCCGGCCCATAGCGGCCATCGCGCTGTGGCGCTTTATGCGCTGAAGCGCCTGGCGCTCGACTGGGTCTGGTGGCTGGTCTCGCCGCAGAATCCGCTGAAGGATGCGGGCGACTATCGCGACTATGACGAGCGTCTCAAGATCACCCGGCTGGTGGCCCGCCATCCGCGCTTCGTCGTCACCGATCTCGAGGAGCAGCTTGGCACCCGTACCACCGCGGCGACGCTCGCCGCTCTGACCCCGGTGCTCAGGCGCGGCCGTTTCGTCTGGATCATGGGCGCCGACAGCTTCGCCAATCTCCACCACTGGAACGACTGGACCGATATTCCGGAGGCCATTCCGCTCGCCATCCTGGCGCGTCCCGGCTTTGCCATGCGGGCGCTGGAGAGCCCGGCGGCGCTGCGCTATGAGAGCCGGCGGATCGCCACCGAAGAGGCCCGCGAGCTTCCCGGTGCGCCACCCCCGGCCTGGTGCTTTATTCCTATGCCGCTGCGGTCGGAAAGTTCCACCGCGATCCGTGAGCGCGCCAAAAAGCGGAAACAAATCGTCATGACCGCGTCATGAGCGAAGCGCTTGAATAGAATCGTTCGTACACCTATTCTTAGGGTGTCGTGATCCCTGAAGGATACTGACGCAGTCTCTATGAAGCACTGCCTTATTGAAGAGGACATCCCAACTGACAGCGCCAAGACAGAAAACCGGCGCGCCTAAGCGCGCCGTAGCGGTGAAGTCTGCGCCGAAGCGCAAGACGAAGAACCCTCTCCTCACCTCCATCCTCAGCCATCTCGAAGATGCCAAGGCCGAGGACATCGTCACCATCGATCTCAATGGCAAGGCCGTCATCGCCGACGGCATGATCGTCGCCTCCGGGCGCTCGAACCGCCATGTCGGCGCCATCGCCGACCAGCTGGTCGAGAAGCTCAAGGGCGAAGGCCACAAGGACCTCCGCGTCGAGGGCCTGCCGCATGCCGATTGGGTCCTGGTCGATGCCGGCGACATCGTCGTGCATATCTTCCGGCCGGAAGTCAGAAGCTTCTACAATCTCGAGAAGCTCTGGTCGGATCACGCGCCCGACGAACGCGTCGCGGTATAAGAGCGCATCGGACCGAAAAGTGCGAAGCGGTTTTCGGCTCATTCGATGTGCAGGCAAATGGGGTGCCCCGGTGATTCCGCCCGAACACCAGGCGCTCTAGAGTGAAGCTCGCTATTCTGGCGATAGGCCGGCTCAAGGCCGGTCCTGAGCTGGAACTGTTCGACGACTATGCCAAGCGGACCCGTGGCCTCGGCCGCACCTGCGGCATAACCGACCTCGCCGCGCGCGACTTCGCGGAATCGAAGCTCGCCGACGCGCCGGGCCGCATGGCGGCCGAAGCCACCCTCCTCACCGACGCCATTCCTGATTCTGCTTTCACCGTCGTTCTCGACGAGCGCGGCAGATCCATCACCAGCGACGATTTCGCCAAGCTGTTCCAGCGCCATCTCGATCAGGGCACGTCCTCGCTCGCTTTTCTCATCGGTGGGCCGGATGGGCATGGGCCGGACTTGCGCAAGAAGGCCGGTCTTCTGCTGTCGCTCGGAACCATGACATGGCCGCACCGGCTCGCCCGGGTCATGCTGGCCGAGCAGATTTACCGGGCGGTCACCATTTTAGTGAAACATCCCTATCATCGCATTTGAGTCCGGATGCGGGCGGACAGGTATTGCCTTACGGAAGCCCTACTTTGGACATCTCACCTGGATAGCTTGCCCACCCAATGAGCTCATCACTCTTGAAACTGCGCCCGATACTGGCGGCCCTGGCGGCTTTTGCCGCCTTGACGCCGACTGCCTGGGCGCAGACGGCGGATGATCTCAACACCCTGGAGCAGCAGCTCGACGCCTCCAAGAGTCTCCAGCAGCAGATCGCCGCCGAAAGAGAGGCGATCGTCCAGGAACAGGCGGCGCTGTCGCAGAAGCTGATCGCGCTCGCCGAAAAGATCCAGTCGCGCGAGGCCGCCATCCTCGCCGCCGAGGAGCGCCTGCAGGAACTCGATGCCGAACAATTGAAGATCCACACCGGCCTCGCCGCAAGGCGCGAGGAAATCTCCCGGCTGCTCGCCGGCCTCCAGCGCATCGAACGCAATCCGCCGCCGCCTCTGGTTGTCGAGCCGACCGACGTCCTGTCCGCTCTGCGCAGCGCCATGATGTTCGGGACGATCGTTCCGGAGCTGCGCCAGGAGGCGGCCGCCCTTTCGGCCCAGCTGGCCCGGCTCGAAACCTTGCAGGCCCAGACCCTGAGCGAGCGCGAGAGCCTCAAGGACCATGTCACCCGGCTCCTGTCGTCGCGCCGCGAGATGACCGACCTCCAGGCCCGTAAGAAATCATTGCTCGCCGACACCAATGAACGGCTCAAGGCCGAGAAACAGCGCGCCCGCGAGCTGGCCGCGAAGGCCAAGGACATGAAGCAGCTCCTCGCCACCCTGGAGGAGGAGCGGCTCAAGGCCGAGGCCGCCGAAAAGGCCAGGGCCGAGGCGGAAGCCAAGACGGCGGCTGAGGTCAAGGCCAAGGCAGAGGCCCAGGCCCGCATCGACGCCGCCAAGAAGCTCCAGCCGCGCATGGCCTTCGCCGACATCAAGGCGAGCCTGCAATATCCGGCCCAGGGCCAGATCCTCAAAGTCTATGGCGCGAATGACGGCTTCGGCGGAACCACGCGAGG
The DNA here is from genome assembly GCF_016595235.1 of Taklimakanibacter albus. GTDB lineage: Bacteria > Pseudomonadota > Alphaproteobacteria > Rhizobiales > Aestuariivirgaceae > Taklimakanibacter > Taklimakanibacter albus. The sequence goes on from NZ_JAENHL010000007.1 coordinate 2,206,362, forward strand.
AATATTCGTCGCCACCCGGGCCGACGCCCAGGTCATCACCCCGACCGACGGCCATGTGGAATTTGCCGGTCCCTTCCGCTCCTATGGCCAACTCTTGATCTTGAACACCGGCGGCGGCTATCATGTTCTGCTCGCAGGCTTGGGTGAGATTACGGCCGAGCAGGGACAGTTTCTGCGAGCCGGAGAGCCTGTAGGAATAATGGGAAAAAGCGCCGCACCGGGGACGCTGACGGGTGACCAGCTGCAAGACGGCCGGCCCGTACTATATATAGAATTCCGGAAGAACGGCGAGGCGATCGATTCATCACCCTGGTGGATCGGCGGTTTCGCGCAAGCCCGAGGATGAGGCCTGAAATGAAGATGAAATCAGTTGGTTTGGTTCTGGCAGGCGCTGTCTCGGCGACGGTACTGTGGCAGGCATTCAGTGGCGCCATCGCGGCGTCCAACTCCGACACCTACAAACAGCTCAATCTGTTTGGTGACGTGTTCGACCGTGTGCGCTCCGACTATGTCGAGCCGCCGGATGAGGAGAAGATGATCGAGGCCGCCATCGACGGCATGCTCACCTCCCTCGACCCGCATTCGAGCTACATGAACGCCAAGCGTTTCCAGGAAATGCAGGTGCAGACCAAGGGCGAGTTCGGCGGCCTCGGCATCGAGGTCACGATGGAGAACGGCCTGGTCAAGGTGGTGGCGCCGATCGACGACACGCCGGCGGCCAAGGCCGGCGTCATGGCCAACGACCTCATCATCAAGCTCGACGGCGCCGAAGTGCAGGGGCTTTCCCTCAATGAGGCGGTCGACAAGATGCGCGGCAAGGTGAACACGCCGATCACCCTGACGGTCGCCCGCCAGGGTGCCAAGGAGCCGCTCGAATTCAAGCTGGTGCGCGACATCATCCGCGTGAAATCGGTGAAGTTCGAGGTCGAGGGTCCGCAGAAGGACGTCGGCTATATCCGCATCTCCTCATTTACCGAGCAGACGCAGGAAGGCCTCGATCAGGCAATCACCCAGCTGCGCAAGGACGCCGGCGACAAGCTCAAGGGCTACATCATCGACATGCGTAACAATCCGGGCGGCCTGCTCGACCAGGCGATCTCGGTGTCGGATACGTTCCTCGATCGCGGCGAGATCGTCTCGACACGCGGCCGCAATGCCGACGAGACGCAGCGCTTCAACGCCCAGAAGGGTGACGGCTCCGACGGCAAGCCGGTGGTCGTCCTGATCAATGGCGGCTCCGCCTCGGCCTCCGAAATCGTCGCGGGCGCGCTGCAGGATCACAAGCGCGCCACCGTCATCGGCACGCGCTCTTTCGGCAAGGGTTCGGTGCAGACCATCATTCCGCTCGGCAGCCAGGGCGCGCTCCGCCTGACGACAGCGCGTTATTACACCCCGGCCGGCCGTTCCATCCAGGCCAAGGGCATCGATCCCGATACCGTGATCGAGCAGGACCTGCCGCCGGAGCTCCTCGGCAAGGACACCTCCACCAAGGGCGAGGCGAGCCTCAAGGGCCACCTCACCAATGAAGGCGGCGGCGACGAGGGCGGCGGATCTTCGGCCTATGTGCCGGAAGACAAGACCAAGGACCTGCAACTCAAGGCGGCGATCGACGTGCTGCATGGCGTGAAGGTAGCGAGCAACGCCAAGCCCAAGGAAGCCGCAAAGCCCAATCAGAAGACGGGCGGCGCGGACGACGAGACCAACGCCAACTGAGGTTAGGCTTAAGCCCAAGAATTCAAGACGCGGCCGGAAACGGCCGCGTTTTTTGTTGGCCATTGTAGCGCCCGCGCAACTTCGCTATTGTGCCGGTACTAACACTATCCCGGGGGAATAATCTCTTATGTTTGGACGGCTTTCCGGCCGGCTCGCGGTTGCGAGCCTCGCCACGGTTCTTTTGTTGCAACCCCAGAGCGCCTTTGCCGACTACAAGAAGGTCGGTCCCGACAAACGTTCTGCGGCCCAGATCGCCGAGGACGAATGCTCTGCGCAGGCCCAAGGGTCGGGCAAAGTAATTGCCGGCACGATCATCGCCGGTGTCATCGGCATGATGGTTGCCCGCGACAGCTATATCAAGGACTGCATGAAGGCCCGGGGCTTCGAACGGGTCGCGCGTAAGAAGGTGGACAAAACCAAGAAGTCGGCCAAGGCGGATACGCGCAACAACTTCTTCGACGGCAATAAAAAGACCAAGCGCGACGGCAAGCGGAACTGACCCCACCCGCCGATTAATCATTAAGGGAGCAACTAGCCGGGTTCAGGGCGGATGTCCTTGACTCGCCGCGGCGATCTTTCCAGCATTGGCGAACCATATCCCTGCACGGAGCGCTCCATGAAACTCTCCGATATTCGTCTTGCTTTGGCCATGACGTTGCTTCCGGCCTGTTTGTCCCTGACCACCCCGGCCATCGCCCATGACGACGTGGGTGCCGCCATCGCCGGCGGCATCATCGGCCTGGCGGCCGGCGCGGCGCTGTCGAGCCATCATCACCACGACAAGACCATCTACTATCCGAGCTATGCGCCGCCCTATCCTGCCGGCGGCTACAATCCCTATTTCAATCAATCCTTCTCGCCCAGTCCGGGCGTCGTCTGCTATCCGGCGCAGCGTGCCTGCTATCACCTCGACGGTGATTTCGCCGGCGGCTGGACCGCCCGCACCTTCGGCTATTGAGGAGACGGCACATGACCCGCAAGACCAACATGCTCGCCGCGTCGGCCTTCAGCGTCCTGACGGCAACGGCCGCGCTGTCCCAACAGCCTGACGACAACCGGCTCGATGAAGCCTGGCGCGATGCGCTCGAGGATTTCGAAGGGGTCGTGACGCCGCAACAGCAGGCTCAGCTCAATCTGCTCGCCTATCAGGCGGCGGTGGCGCGTGTCTGCGACGGCTTCAAGCTCCATCTCGACAAATACGCCAAGGGCGTGAACGACATCATCCTGTCGAACGCCGACAAGCTCGACGACCAGCAGAAGCTCGCCCGCCACACCAACATCCTGCTCACGCTGGGGACGACCTATGGTCTTTTCCTGGCCGAGGGCAATGCCAAGAAGGAGAGCTTTTGCAAGACGGCGGCCGACGACAAGAAGGATACCGGTTTCGTCAACGTCTGGGAGTAAGCCCTCTCCCGGCGCCGGCCTGCCTGAAATTCCCGTTGTAATTCAACAGGTAAACCCGAAATTAACCCTTCCGGGCGCAGCATGGCCGGGAGGGAGACGATTCGGCCATGCGGCGAAACGAACTGCGGCAGCCTTTGCGCCGGCGCGGAGCTTGGGAAAAGCTCTGGGCCAAGCGGCCGTCCGCTCTGTCGGCAGCTTCGGTTTCGGCCGCCCTCCTCCTCACCGCCGCCGCCCTTGGCCTCGCCCGCATCCCCCATCCCTATGCCGGTGAACCGGTGGTGATGGTCAAGATTCCCCCCGTCGTTGAGCTGGCGACGGCCTCGACCGACAAGGCGCCGAAACCCGAAGCGGCGGAGTCCGCCGAGGCGGAGCCGGCCGAAGCCCCTCCTGAAGACGATGATCGCCGGAAGGTCGAGATTCTGGAAGCGCAGCCGCAGGAAACGGTGGAGACCGAAGCGGCGATCATCGTTTCGCCCCGCCGCAGCCTGAAGCCAGCCCCCTTCGCCGAAGTGAGCGAAGACGGACCCTACGGCCCCTTGCCGCGCATCGGCAACGGCAACCGCAAGCCGCAGAATGTCTATGCGCGGCCGGTTTCCGCCAGCATCATTCATTCCGACATGCCGAAAGTGGCGATCGTCCTCGGCGGCATGGGCCTCAATGCGGAATTGACCCAGAAGGCGGTCAAGACCCTGCCCGGCGAGGTGACCTTCGCCTTCGCGCCCTATGGCGAGGATCTGCAGGCGCAAGTGAACCGGGCCCGCGCCCAAGGCCATGAGATCCTGCTGCAGCTGCCACTCGAGCCCTTCGGCTATCCGGCCGCCAATCCCGGCCCCAAGACATTGATGGCCGGGGGAAAGGCCGAAGCCAATCTCGACGCGCTCACCTGGCATATGGGTCGTTTCGCCGGCTATTCCGGCATCACCAATTACATGGGCGCGCGGTTCCTCACCGAGGTCCAGGCGCTCCGGCCGGTCTTCGCCGAGATGAAGAAACGCGGCCTGGTCTTCCTCGATGACGGCACGGCGGGCCGCAGCATGTCATCTCAGATCGGCCAGATCGTCGGCCTGCCGGTGCGCAATGGCATGAAGGTGATCGACGCCGATCCGACCGAGCAGGGCATCGATCAGGCATTGACCGAGCTCGAGACCGAGGCCCGCGAGAAAGGCTTCGCGATCGGTACCGGAACCGGCCTCGACGTCACCATCGATGCCGTCGATCAATGGGCGCGCTCGCTCGCCGAAAAGGGCATATTGCTGGTTCCCGTCAGCGCCGCCTATCGCGGCCGCGCGAGCTAGGCGGAATCTAGTCTTAGCGCGACAGCGCTATGTGCCGGGCACGAGGTTCCTGATATAAGGCCGCTCGCACCGACAGGAATTCCGCCTTCATGAACAAGAAATTTTCCGACCTGCCCTACCGTCCCTGTGTGGGCGTCATGCTGATCAATCGCCAAGGCCTCGTCTGGATCGGCCGGCGCGCCGACAAGCCCAATGACGAAGGTTCCGGCCAGTGGTGGCAGATGCCGCAAGGCGGCATCGACAAGGGCGAGGATCCGCGCGAAGCCGCGTTGCGCGAATTGCAGGAGGAAACCTCAGTCACTTCGGCGGAAGTGCTCGCCGAGTCGCCTCAATGGTACAATTACGATTTGCCGGAACATCTCATCGGCAAATCCTGGAACGGCAAATATCGCGGCCAGACGCAAAAGTGGTTCGCCTTGCGCTTCACCGGCAAGGACAGTGAGATCGATCTCAGTCCGCCCGGCCATAAGCAGGAATTCGACAAATGGCGCTGGGCCGGCATGGACGATATCCAGGACCAGATCGTGCCCTTCAAGCGTGAGGTCTATGTCCAGGTGATCGCCGCTTTCCGCCATCTCGGCGCGTGAGCGGGCCTCTATCATGTTCAAGCACGTAATTTTCGATTGTGACGGCGTACTGGTGGACAGCGAGCCGCTGTCGATGGAAGTCGATCGCGACATCCTGGCCGAGAACGGCATCGCCATGACGACCGAAGAGGTCGGCGCACAATTCATCGGCCTTACTTTCGAGGACTTCGTGCGGAAGATCGAAAGCGATTACCGCATCAGGCTGCCGGCCGATGTGACCGAAGACAAGAACCGCCGCCTGCTCGCGCTTTATGAGCGCAAGCTCACGGCCGCGCCCGGCATCCACGACATACTGAGCGCGATGGCGCTGCCGACAAGCGTCGCCTCCAACAGCCCGCGCCACCGCGTCGAGGCGGCCTTCCGCATCGCGCGCCTCACGCCTTTCTTCGGCAGCCGCATCACCACCTTCGAGGATGTCGCGCAAGGCAAGCCGGCGCCCGACGTCTATGTCGAGGCGGCACGGCGCGCCGGTTATGAGCCCGAGGCCTGTCTCGCCATCGAGGACAGCAAAGCGGGCGTGACCTCGGCCGTGGCTGCCGGCTGCGCCGTCATCGGCTTCACCGGGCTCGCCCATGACGGCAACATCCTCGGTGAGGCACTTCTGCGCCTCGGGGCTAGGAAAGTTATCTCCGATCATGCCGATTTGCCTGCGGCAATTGCTTCTACTTTAAGTCTTTGACTTTCCGGCCCCTGTGTCCCATATGAAGCCTGCTCGTTGCACAACAACGGATGCGTGAAGTGGCGCCTAAGCGCCCCGTCCGGCTTTTGCGAGCATCTCCAAACATTCCTGTCACGCGGAAGGTTTCAGCGCCGCGCCCAGGGTCTGCGCCTCATCGCGTATGCCCGTATCGGACAGGTCGGTGCTGCTCATCCGTTCCGATTTGAAAGCAGTATTTTGACTCATTTCAAAGACCTCGGCCTTGACGCTGCGCTCCTCAAAGCGCTGGAGCAGCAGGGCTATCAGACCCCTACCCCAATTCAGTCGGCGTCCATTCCCGAACTCCTGAAGGGCAGCGACCTGCTCGGCATTGCCCAGACCGGCACCGGCAAGACCGCGGCTTTCGCGCTGCCGATCCTCGATCGTCTGTCGAAGCTGAAGGGCCGTCCCGACCGCGGCACCTGCCGCGCCCTCATCCTCTCGCCGACGCGCGAGCTCGCCGCCCAGATCGGCGAGAGCTTCCGCACTTATGGCAAGTTTCTCCGTCTGACGCAGGCGACCGTTTTCGGCGGCGTCTCGATCAACAACCAGATTCGTACCGTCGGCAATGGCGTCGATATCCTGATCGCCACGCCCGGACGGCTTGTCGATCTCATCGATCGTCGTGTGCTGAGCCTCTCCAAGATCGAGGTCTTCGTTCTCGATGAAGTCGATCAGATGCTCGATCTGGGCTTCATCCATGCGATCCGCAAGATCACCGGCCTGCTTCCGGCTAAGCGCCAGAACCTGTTCTTCTCGGCGACCATGCCGAAGGAAATCGCCGGCCTTGCCGCGGCTCTCCTCAGAGATCCGGTGCGTGTCGAGATCACGCCGGTGGCGACCACTGCCGAGCGCGTCACGCAGAGCATCATCCATGTCGAGACCCGCAACAAGCTCAACCTGCTGCTCGATCTCCTCAAGAACAACGCCATGCCGCGCACGCTGGTCTTTACCCGCACCAAGCACGGCGCCGACAAGGTGGTGAAGGGGCTGGTCAAGGAGCGCGTCGAAGCGGCGGCGATCCACGGCAACAAGTCGCAGAGCCAGCGCGAGCGCGCGCTTGCCGGCTTCAAGAGCAGCAAGCTGCGCGTGCTGGTGGCAACCGACATCGCCGCACGTGGTATCGACGTCGATGGCGTGTCGCATGTGGTGAATTACGACCTGCCTTTCGTGCCGGATTCCTATGTGCACCGCATCGGTCGCACCGCGCGCGCCGGCGCCTCGGGCGAAGCGGTGGCCTTCTGTGATCCGGAAGAGCGTCCGTTGCTGCGCGACATCGAGCGCACCATCCGCCAGAAGGTGCCGGTCACCCAGCATGCGCTGAGCATCGCCACACCGGAGGGTAATGAGCGCTCGGGGGCTCCGCAGGGCCATCACCGGCCGCAGCAGAACCAGCCGTCCTGGCGCAAGAAGCCCGGCCAGCGCCCGCAAGGCAATGGCAAGTGGCGTCCCAAGCAGCGTCAAGGCGGCGGTGGCGGCGGCCAGTCCCGCTAACCCTTTGAGAAGCCTGGATTTCTGATACCTTGTCTAATGTCCATATTTGGACTATATTCAAATACAGACAAGGACGAGAACGATGGCTTCACTTCAACGCCGACGCCAGAAAGGCCTCGAAGAAACTTCGCGGCCTTATCTGGCTTTGGATCTCGAGCGTTTCGCACCAGCCAATCGCCGGCGCCTCAGCGCGCCGGCTTTGCGCAGCTTCCTCGCCATAGCCGATCTGTGGGGCCTCAACGAGGAAGAGCGCCGGCTCGTGCTCGGTTATCCGTCGCGCTCCACCTATCACCATTGGGCCAAGCTCGCGCGTGAGCACCACGACATCACCCTCGATGTCGATGTGCTCATGCGCCTGTCGGCCGTCTTCGGCATCCACCAGGCGCTGGGGGTTCTCCACGCCCATGAGCACGACGCCGTGGCCTGGCTGCGCAATCCCCATGACGGCATCGTCTTCGGCGGCAAGCCGCCGCTCACTTTGATCACCAGCGGCGCGCAGGACGGTATCCTGCTGGTGCGCCGGTTCCTCGATGCCGCGCGCGGCGGCCAGTATATGGAGCCGAACCGCATCGATGCCGGCTTCACGCCCTATTCGCAAACGGACATCGTGCTGACGTGAGCCATGCGCATGCGCCGGCCTTTCATCCGTCCTATCGGCTGATTCCCTCACGTTTTCCGCCGATCGGCCTTTTCGACACGGTCACGACCGCCGCCGATCTCGACGCGGTGATGGAGCTCGCCGGCTGGACCAATGACCGCCTCGTCGCCGAGCGCGTCGCGCGCCTGCCACAGACCGAATGGATCTTCGGCCGCGCCAATTCGAGCATCGTGATGGCGGCTTTCCTGCATGCCGCGCCAACCGGCGCGCGCTTCAATGGCCGCGATCTCGGCGCCTGGTATGCCTCGGCCGATATCAAGACGGCGGCGGCGGAAGTCGGCCATCATCTGCGCCGCGAGGCGGTAGCGCGTCGCATCCCCACTCTGTCACGCACCTTCAGGGCTTATTCGGCGCGTCTCGATGGCACCTATGTCGATATCAGAGGCCGGCAATCCGTGCTGCCGGAACTCTATGCGCCGGACGCCTACCAGGCCTCGCAAGCCTTCGGCGAAAATCTGCGCAAGAACGGCGAGACCGGACTCCTCTATGACAGCGTGCGCTTCACCGGCGGCCTCAACGCCGCCGTCTTCCGCCCGACCGCCATCCTGGATGTGACCCAGGCCGATCATTTCGAGATTTCGGTCGCGGCCGAAGCAAAGCGTATCGAGGTCAGGAAGCTCACGGCGTCGTAAGCCGGCTGGGATAACCCGCAAGCCGGTCGTCAATCCGCATGCCCATCGAATTCCAGAAGATGAGCGTTACAGGCCCGACGAGATTCTCATACGGAATATACCCGATTCCATTCGGCTCGCCGAAGCGACTATCCAGCGAATTGTCGCGATTGTCGCCGAGCATGAAATAGTGACCTTCGGGGACGACATACTCTTCCGTATTGTCGACCGAACCATTCTGCGTCGCGTTGTTGATGACATAGGATCGCCCGTTCGGCAGCGTCTCACGGAAGAAATTGCACCTTTCCCCCTCGATGCAGGGAATGTCCTGAACGCGGGTCAGCGGCAACGCCTGGCCATTGAGATGGACTATCCCATCCTTCATCTGGATCCGATCTCCGGGAATGCCGATCAACCGCTTGATGTAGTCGGTCTCATTGTCACGCGGCAGCTTGAAGACGACGATATCGCCCCGCCTGGGCTCACTGGCCCAGATGCGACCGGGAAAATTCATGAAGCCACCCGAGTAGGACAAGCGGCTATAGCCATAAGCAGCCTTCGACACGAGGAAATAGTCGCCGATCACGATGCTCGGCACCATGCTGAGCGACGGCGCATTGTAAGATTGGTAGAGGCATTCACGCACGAGGAACGGAAGGAGCCAGCTGACGGCGAGTGGTAGAATGATCGCAGCATACCAGCGCGAGAACCAGGGTCGACTGAGCGCCGTCGCACGGATCATCAACCCATGGACAAGACCGATGATGTTGAACGGGATGCTGAAGAGCACGGCGGCCATGCCGAAGTCGGTCCATGCCGGCGGCGTAATGAGACCGTTTGCGACCGCGAATAGGAGCGCGACGCCAAGCAAGAGCCCGGCGAGAAAATACACAAGCGCCAGACGGCCGCGGCCAAGCCACAGCATGAGAACGACAGGTCCCAGGATGAGGCCGAGCAACCAGATCGAGAACCTGCCGCGCGGTGCAGCGTCTTCCATGTCATCCCCCCAAAAGAAAGGCCCGCGCGAGGCGGGCCTGTTCCTTCATCTTGTGATCGTCATCACAGCGCGCTTTGCAGCGCCTGCAGATGATCGAGATTCTCTTGGGCGCGGCGGCGCGTTTCATCGTCCTGCGCGTCCGACACGTCTTCCTGCGCGTCCTTGACTTCCTGCGCCAGACGCTCGGCATTGAGCTCAGCGACAGGCACCGCGACTTCCGCCAGAACCGTGAGACCTTGCGGATTCACTTCGGCGAAGCCGCCGCGCACGAAGATGCGCTCCTTCGCGCCACCTTCCTTGGTGACGGTGACGACACCCGGACGCAGCGTGGACAGCACCGGCGCGTGGCCCGGCAGGATGCCCATATCGCCCTCGGTGCCCGGAATGTCGACTTCCGCGACATCGCCCGAGAACAGCAAACGTTCCGGAGAGACGAGTTCGAAGTGAAGGGCCATGGTGATCAGGCCGCCTCAGCCAGGCGCTTGCCCTTTTCGACCGCTTCTTCGATCGTGCCAACCATGTAGAAGGCCGGCTCAGGCAGGTAGTCATACTGGCCTTCGCAGAGGCCCTTAAAGCCCTTGATCGTGTCTTCGAGCTTGACCTGCACGCCCGGTGAGCCGGTGAACACGGCGGCGACGTCGAAGGGCTGCGACAGGAAGCGCTCGATCTTGCGGGCGCGGGCGACGGTGAGCTTGTCCTCTTCCGAGAGCTCGTCCATGCCGAGAATGGCGATGATGTCCTGCAGCGCCTTGTAGCGCTGAAGGATGACCTGCACGCGGCGCGCCGTCTGATAGTGCTCGTCACCGATGACGCGCGGATCGAGCATGCGCGACGTCGAGTCGAGCGGGTCGACCGCCGGATAGATGCCCTTTTCGGCGATGGCGCGCGACAGCACGGTGGTCGCGTCCAAGTGGGCGAAGGAGGTGGCCGGCGCCGGGTCGGTCAAGTCGTCGGCCGGCACGTAAATGGCCTGCACCGAGGTGATCGAGCCCTTGGTCGTGGTGGTGATGCGCTCCTGGAGAGCACCCATGTCGGTGGCGAGCGTCGGCTGATAGCCCACCGCCGAGGGGATGCGGCCCAGAAGAGCCGAAACTTCCGAACCCGCTTGCGTGAAGCGGAAGATGTTATCGACGAAGAACAGCACGTCCTGGCCCTGGTCGCGGAAATGCTCGGCGACGGTGAGACCGGTGAGGCCGACGCGGGCGCGCGCGCCCGGCGGCTCGTTCATCTGGCCGTACACCAGGGCGCATTTCGAGCCCTTGCCGCCGCCCTTCTGGTTCACGCCCGATTCGATGAATTCGTGATAGAGGTCGTTGCCCTCGCGGGTACGCTCGCCGACGCCGGCGAACACCGAGAAGCCGCCATGGGTCTTGGCGATGTTGTTGATGAGTTCCTGAATGAGCACCGTCTTGCCCACGCCGGCGCCGCCGAACAGGCCAATCTTGCCGCCCTTCGCGTAAGGCGCGAGGAGGTCGACGACCTTGATGCCGGTGACGAGGATCTGCGCTTCCGTCGACTGCTCGACGAATTCAGGCGCCGGCTGATGGATGGCGCGCGTGGCGGTGCTGGTGATCGGGCCTTCCTCGTCGACCGGCTCGCCGACGACGTTCATGATGCGGCCGAGCGTTTCATCGCCCACCGGGATGGTGATCGGCGCGCCGAGATCGGTGACCTCCTGGCCACGCACCAGGCCTTCGGTCGAGTCCATGGCGATGGTGCGCACGGTGTTTTCGCCGAGATGCTGGGCGACCTCGAGGACGAGACGGACATCGCCGTTCATGGTCTCGAGCGCGTTCAGGATTTGCGGCAGATGCCCGTCGAACTGCACGTCGACGACGGCGCCTGTCACCTGACGGATGCGGCCCACCGACTTGCCGGAGGTGTTTGCGGGTTTCTTCGCCATAACGGTCTTCCTTCTCTCGGTTCCGGTCTAGAGCGCTTCCGCGCCCGAAATGATTTCGATAAGTTCCTTGGTGATCTGCGCCTGGCGCTGCCGGTTGTAGCGGATCGACAGCTTGTTGATCATGTCGCCGGCGTTGCGCGTGGCGCTGTCCATGGCGCTCATGCGCGCTCCCTGTTCGGAAGCCGCGTTTTCGAGCAGCGCGCGGAAAATCTGCACCGCGATATTGCGCGGCAGAAGATCGGCCAGGATTTCACCTTCATCCGGCTCGCTGTCATAGATGGCGCCGCCGAGATCGGGGGTCTTGCCGCCCTTGACGCTGGCCGGAATGAGCTGCAGCGCCGTCGGCTTCTGCGAGATCACCGACTTGAACTCGGCGAAGAACAGCGTGCAGACGTCGAACTGGCCGTCTTCGAACAGCTTCAGCACCTTCTGCGCGATGGCTTGGGCATGGCTGAAGGCCAAGGTGCGCGCCGCGCGCAGGTCCACCGTGTCGATGATGAAGCGGCCATAGAGCCGCTTCAGGATGTCATTGCCTTTCTTGCCGACGGTGATGATCTTCACCGTCTTGCCTTGCGCCATCAGGCGGTCGGCATGCTCGCGCGCCAGCCTGGCGATCGAGGAGTTGAAGCCGCCGCACAGACCACGCTCGGCTGTGCACACGACGAGCAGATGCGTCTGGTCCTTGCCGTTGCCGGCGAGGAGCTGCGGCGCGTCATCGCGGCCTTCCATCGAAGACGAGAGATTGGCCAGCACCGTCGCCATGCGCTCCGAATAGGGGCGCGCGGCGAGGGCCGATTCCTGGGCGCGGCGCAGTTTCGCCGCCGCCACCATCTGCATCGCCTTGGTGATCTTCCGCGTCGATTTTACCGACGTGATGCGATTTCTGAGGTCTTTTAGACTTGGCATCGTCCTGCCTTCAGCTGGTTGCCTCGTTCAGGATGATCAAGCGAACGACTTGGCGAAGCCCGCCACGACGTTCTTGAGCTTTTCGCCGACCGTGTTGGAGATTTCCTTCTCGGTGCGGATCGCATCGAGAATGTCGGCATGGCTCTCGCGGACGAGACGCAGCAGGCCGTCCTCGAAGTCGCGTACCTTGTTGACCGGCAGCGCGTCGAGATAGCCGTTCACGCCGGCATAGATCACGACCACCTGCTCTTCGGTCTTGAGCGGCGAGAATTGCGGCTGCTTGAGGAGTTCGGTGAGGCGGGCGCCGCGGTTGAGCAGGCGCTGCGTGGCGGCGTCGAGATCCGAGCCGAACTGCGCGAAGGCGGCCATTTCACGATACTGGGCGAGCTCGCCCTTGATCTTGCCGGCAACCTGCTTCATCGCCTTGATCTGCGCCGAGGAGCCGACGCGCGACACCGAAAGACCGACGTTCACCGCCGGACGGATGCCCTGATAGAAGAGATCCGTTTCAAGGAAGATCTGGCCGTCGGTGATCGAGATCACGTTGGTCGGGATATAGGCCGACACGTCGTTGGCCTGCGTCTCGATGATCGGAAGGGCGGTCAGCGAACCGGAGCCCTGGCTGTCATTGAGCTTGGCGGCGCGCTCGAGGAGGCGCGAATGGAGATAGAACACGTCGCCCGGATAGGCTTCGCGGCCGGGCGGACGGCGCAGCAGCAGCGACATCTGGCGGTAGGCGACGGCCTGCTTGGAGAGATCGTCATAGGCGATCACGGCATGCATGCCGTTGTCGCGGAAATATTCACCCATCGTGCAGCCGGTGAACGGTGCCAGATACTGCAGCGGCGCCGGGTCGGACGCGGTGGCGGCAATGATGATCGAATATTCGAGCGCGCCATTGTCTTCCAGAATCTTGACGAACTGGGCGACGGTCGAGCGCTTCTGGCCGCAAGCCACATAGACGCAGTAGAGCTTTTCCTTATCCGGACCGGCGATATGGATCGGCTTCTGGTTGAGGATGGTGTCGAGAACGATCGCGGTTTTGCCGGTCTGGCGGTCACCGATGATCAGCTCGCGCTGGCCGCGGCCGATCGGGATCAGCGCGTCGACGGCCTTGAGGCCGGTCGACATCGGCTCATGCACCGACTTGCGCGGGATGATGCCGGGCGCCTTGACGTCGACGCGGCGGCGTTCGGTTGATTTGATCGGGCCTTTGCCGTCGATCGGATTGCCGAGCGCGTCGACCACGCGGCCGAGCAGTTCACGGCCGACCGGGACTTCCACGATGGCGCCGGTGCGCTTGACGGTGTCGCCTTCCTTGATGTCGCGGTCGGAACCGAAAATAACGATACCGACATTGTCGACTTCGAGGTTGAGGGCCATGCCGCGGATCCCGTTCGGGAACTCGACCATTTCGCCGGCCTGGACATTGTCGAGGCCGTAGACGCGGGCAATACCGTCACCGACGGAGAGCACCTGGCCGATCTCGGACACTTCGGCTTCCTTGCCGAAGTCCTTGATCTGCTGCTTGAGAATTGCGGAAATTTCGGCGGCGCGGATATCCATATCAGCCGGTCCCCTTCATCGCGATCTTGAGGTTTTGAAGTTTGGTCTTGAGCGAGTTGTCCACCATGCGCGAGCCGACCTTGACGATAAGGCCGCCCAGAATGGACGAATCAACCCGGGTGGAGAGTTGCACGTCGCGCCCCACGCTCGCCTTGATGGCAGCCTTGAGGTCGTCGAGATGTTTCGGTGAGAGCGTGTCGGCCGAGATGACCTCGGCGCTGATCTCGCCCTTCGACTGGGCCACCAGCGCGCGGTAGGCCTTGATCATGTCGGAGAGGACGAAGAGCCGGCGGTTCTGCGCCGCCAGCTTGATGAAATTAAGAGCGAGGCTCTTGATGCCGGCCTTTTCGCAGATCGCCTGAAGGGCGGAAATCTGATCCTCGGCGGAGAAGACCGGCGAGCGGACGAGCCGGCTCAGGTCTTCGGATTCGTCCAGGAGCGCCTGGAAGTTCGACAGATCGGCGCCGACCTGGTCGACCGCCTGGTCTTCCCGCGCCAGTTCAAAAAGGGCGGTCGCATAACGTCCCGGGACGCCTGATACCGTCTGATCACTTTGAGCCACGACAACTCCCCGCCGAACCCGCGTTCTCCGAACCCTTGGCAGCGGTCCGGAAAGCTTGAATTTATTGGATAATCGTACTTGAGAAAGCACGTGCGGCGTAGGTTCCGCCTTAAGCCGCGGGCGTGGGTTATCACATGGGAATTGGACTCGCAACAAGGAAGGCACGGCGGATTGCCGCAAGCGCAAAGGGCGCACGGCTTTCTCTTGCGCGTAAAATGCAAAGAGCCCCCCGGAGGACCGGCGGGCTCTTGCGAAACTTTGAAGTGAGTCGTTTAGCGGCTCACGCTATCCCGCGCGATACGCGGAATGTCGGAGCGCATGATGCCGAGGTCGGCAAGCTCACGGTCGGTGAGCAGGTCGAGCTCACGCTTGGTGGTGTTGTAGCGGTTCCAGCGCTTGAAACCATCAGTGAAGAAGTTGAACATGGTCTTTCCCCTATGGATTGACGGGTTGGGTTGGTTGCTTTTGACGAGTTGATATATGGTGCGACGCACCATTTTGTGCAATGCAAAATTTACATAGCTGACTCGCCCCGCAGCTTCACAAAACCTTAACAATCGTCGCATCTAACTATTTGAATTCACTATGTCTCTTTCGTGACGCATATAATCACGATCAAATTCATAGACTTAAGCCTTTTCAAAGGGCTTTTTTGCCTCGATTTTCCCAAATTCATGCACCGCAGCATGCCCTTTTCGGAGGGGCTGTTGTCGGCGCCGGTCTCTTCCGGCATATGCTCCGGCCGACTTTGCGGGGAGGAATAGAATGACCGTCGCCATCTTCGGCTCCATCAATATGGATGTGATCGCCTATCTCGATCGCCTGCCGAAGCCGGGCGAGACCCTGCATGGCTCTGGTTACAAGATGGGTCTGGGCGGCAAGGGCGCCAATCAGGCGGTGGCGGCCCGCAAGCTCGGTTCCGAGGTGCGTTTCATCGGCCGCACCGGCGCCGATTCCTTCGGCGATGCGGCACGCGCCGAGCTCACATCATATGACGTCGACCTTACCCATATCCGCCGTGACGAGGGCTCCGCCACCGGCATCGCCATCATCAAGGTCGGCGAAGGCGGGCAGAACATGATCACGGTGATCGCCGGCGCCAATGGCGCGGTCGATCAGAGCGACGCCCAAGCCGCCAAGGCCGATCTCGAGCAGGCGCGCGTCCTGCTGCTGCAACTGGAAGTGCCGCTCAAAGGCGCTCTCGCCGCCGCCAAGATCGTGCGCGGCAAGGGCGGCACGGTGATTCTCGATCCGGCCCCGGCGCCCAAGGAACCTTTCTCGGCCGACATCATCGCCGCGGTCGACGTCGTCACTCCCAATGAAAGCGAAACCGCCGGGCTCCTCGGCTGGCAGCCGGCAACGCCTGATGACGCCCTGCGCGCCGCGCGCGAGCTCAAGTCCAAAGGCTTCCGCACCGCGCTGGTGAAGCTCGGCGCCAAGGGCGTCGCCTTCTCGGGCCCCACTGAGGAAGGCTTCGTGCCGCCTTTCAAGGTGACCGCCATTGACACGGTGGCGGCCGGCGACAGTTTCAATGGCGGCCTTGCGGTCGCCCTCGATGAAGGCAAGTCGCTCGCCGAGGCCGTGCGTTTCGCCGCTGCCTCAGGCGCTCTGTCGACGACCAAGAAAGGCGCCTCCGCCGCCGCCCCGACGCGCGCCGAGATCGACGCTTTCCTCGCCGCACAATAACCCACGGAGAACCGTTGCATTGCGGGGGCACTGCCCATCCGTTAAAGTCCGCCGCCAAGAGAAAATTTTGCGACCGAGGGAGATTACGATGTCACGCTTTGCGCTGTCCCGCCGTTCCGCTCTGGCCCTGATGGGCGGGGCCGCCGCCTTTGGCGCCACGAGCCGCCTCGCTCACGCCGCCGGCGAGATCAAGGTCCTCAACTGGCAGGGCTACGGCACCGACGAGAAATGGGCGCTCGAGATGTTCGAGAAGAAGACCGGCATCAAGGTCGTCCATGACTATTTCAACTCTGAGCAGGAGATGCTGACCAAGCTGCGCACCAGCCCGGGCGTCTATGACGTGGTGCTGATGAACAACATCTATGTCATGGAAGCCGCCCATGAAGGCCTGATCCAGGCGCTCGACACGGCGAAATTCTCCAACTTCAACGATCTGACGCCGGCCTTGCGCGACAGCGATCGCTTCGTGATGGGCGGCAAACATTTCGCCATCGCCTGGGTCTGGGGCCTCACCTCCTTCGCCTACAACACCCAGAAGATCACGGCCAAACCCGACAGCATGAATGCGCTGTGGGATCCGGCCCATGCCGGCAAGGTCGGCTGGCGCGATGACGCGCTCGAATCGATCCAGATCGCGGCACTCGCCACCGGCCAGGACATGAATGCGCCGGCCGACATCGAGAAGATCAAGGAGAAGTTGAAAAGCCTCAAGAGCCAGATCAAGACCTTCTGGTCGTCCGAGGACGAGTGGAACAAATATATGGCGGCGGGCGATTACGACATCGCTGTCTACTGGTCAGGCTCGGCGGCACGCTCCAAGAAGGCGATGAAGCTCCCGGTCGAATTCGTGGTGCCGAAGGAAGGCGCCATCGGCTGGTTCGACGGCCTTACGATTGCCAACAACGCGCCCAATGCCGAAGGCGCGGCCGCCTTCATCAACTTCATGGTCGATCCCGAATTCTACGTGAAATGGGACAATGACATCGGAGCACCCGCCTCCTCCAACGCCAAGGCCAATGCGCAACTCCCCGAAGACGCGCTCAACCGCGTCGTGCTGGGCGATCCCGAAGTGGTGAAGCGCGTCCAGTGGATGGCGCCGATCACGGATGAGCAGAAGCAGAAGAACCAGGAACTCTGGGACGAGGTGAAGACGAGCTTTGCCCTTTAGCGCTTCCCGCCTTTTCATGCTTCTCCCGCGCATCGCGTGGGAGAAGGCCTGATGGCCGTCTCCCGCCAGACCCGCACCGTTTTCGCGCTGACGGCGCCGGCTTATCTATGGCTCGCCGTCACGGTGATGCTGCCACTGGCGACGATGTTCTATTTCAGCTTCCTCACCGCCTCGCCGCTCGGCGGCAAGGAAGTCAGCTTCACGCTGAAGCATTATACGGATTTCTTCACCAAGCAGATTTACTGGTACAATGCCTGGCGCTCGATCGAGCTCGGCCTCTATGTGACGGCGCTCTGCCTGATCATCGGTTATCCCGCGGCCCTCGGCCTCGCCAAATATATCAAAGGCCGCTGGCGCGAGGCGATCTTCCTGCTCATCATCCTGCCTTTCTGGTCCAACGCGCTGGTGCGCACCTTCTCCTGGACCATGGTGCTGCGTGAGCCCTTCAATATTCTCTTCTCCTATCCGGCGATCGTCGTCGGCCTCGTCCACGCCTATCTGCCTTACGCGATCCTCACCTGCTACATCTCGCTGCAGGCGGTCGACGACTCGCTCATCGAGGCGGGCCGCAGCCTTGGCGCCACACCGGCCCAGGCCTTCCGCCGCATCACTTTGCCCTTGAGCATGCCCGGCATCCTGGCGGCGGTATTCCTCATCTTCGTGCCGGTGATCGGCTCGTTCATGGAGCCGCGTATCTTGGGCGGCAAGGACGCGATCATGCTGGGTCCGATCATCGAAGGCCAGTTCATCACCGCCTTCAACTGGCCCTTGGGTGCCGCTCTTTCCTTCACCATGCTCGGCATGGTGCTGATCATCCTTTTGATCGCCGCCCCCTTCCTCAAGAAGCAGATGGCGGTGGGCTGATGGAACGGACCGCCAAACTCTATCTGGGCGCCGTGCTCGTCTTTCTCTATCTGCCGATCGTGGTGATGATCGCCATGGCCTTCAACCGCTCGGCCCTCTACGAGATGCCTTTCACCTTCGATCTCGTCTGGTTCAAGGCGTTGGCGCAGAACGACCGGCTTTTGCAGGCGAGCTGGAACAGCATCTGGATCGCCTGCGTCAATGCGGCGATCGCGACCACGCTCGGAACCCTCGCCGCTTATGCCTTCGCGCGCTACGATTTCCGCGCCAAGCGGCTCTTGCAGATCCTGCTTTTCCCGCCGATCACCATCCCATGGCTCATCATCGGCACCTCGATGCTGATCTTCTTCTTCTGGACCGGCATCGGCCGCGGACTGCACGCCATCCTGCTCGGCCATGTGGCGCTGTCCTTGCCTTATGTGATCGTGGTGGTGAGTGCCCGCTTCGCCAATTTCGGGCCGCAGCTCGAAGAAGCCGCCGCGAGCCTCGGCGCCACACCCTGGCAGACCTTCTGGCGCATCACGGTTCCGGTCTTGCTGCCCGGCATCATCGCCGCGGGCCTCTTCGCCTTCGCCGTCTCCTTCGATCAGTTCGTCATCTCCTATTTCCTGGCGCCGCCCGGAACGTCGACTTTGCCCGTCGAAATCTATACGTCGATCCGCAAAGGTTTCACGCCCGAGATCAACGCCATCTCCTCGATCATCATTCTCTTCTCCATGGGGCTCATGCTGATCGTGGCGCGCAATTACAAATTCGGCGGAGACAATTGATGAGCCGCGTCGACATCCAGCATGTGACCAAACGCTACGGTACCTTCGCCGCGCTCGACAATGTCTCGATCACCTTCAATGACGGC
Source organism: Taklimakanibacter albus (assembly GCF_016595235.1). Classification (GTDB taxonomy): domain Bacteria; phylum Pseudomonadota; class Alphaproteobacteria; order Rhizobiales; family Aestuariivirgaceae; genus Taklimakanibacter; species Taklimakanibacter albus. The sequence continues at coordinate 2,225,329 of NZ_JAENHL010000007.1, forward strand.
GAGTTCTTCGGCCTGCTCGGCCCCTCGGGCTCGGGCAAAACCACCTTGCTGCGCTCGATCGCGGGTTTCATCATACCTGACGAAGGCACGATCTCCTTCGACGGCGAGCAGGTGGAATCCGTTCCAGTGCATCGCCGCGCCATCGGCATGGTGTTCCAGTCCTATGCGCTCTTTCCGCATCTGACCATCGCCGAGAATATCGGCTTCGGCCTCGATGTGAGGGGCGTGGCGCGCGAGGACATCAAGAAGCGCGCCGCCGAGATGCTGGCGATGGTCCGTCTTTCGGGCCTCGAAGGCCGTTATCCCCGGCAATTGTCGGGCGGCCAGCAGCAGCGCGTGGCGCTTGCCCGCGCGCTGATCACGCGCCCCAAGGTGCTGCTGCTCGACGAGCCGCTCGGCGCGCTCGACCGCCGGCTGCGCCAGGAAATGCAGGTCGAGCTCAAGGACATCCAGCGCGAGACGGGCATCACCGCCATCTTCGTTACCCACGACCAGGAAGAGGCGCTGACACTGTCCGACCGCATCGCCATCATCGACCAGGGCCGGCTGATCCAGGTCGATGCGCCGCAGACTGTCTATGAGCGGCCGGCCACCGTCTTCGCCGCGAACTTCCTGGGCGACGCCAATGTGTTCCGCGGCACGCCTGTCGCGGAAGGCCTGAAGCTCGCCGACGGCACGGTCATCGCGACGCTCAAACCCTCGACGGGCGCGGCTATCGTGCGGCCGGAGAAATTGCGCGTCGCAGGCGGACACAAGAAGGCGCAAGGCAACAGTATCGAAGGCGAGATCATCCAGGCGATCTATTCCGGCGCCAGTGTGACCTATCGCATCCGTACCAAGGTACTGGGTGATACGCCGCTCCTCGCCTTCATCCAGAACCAGACCGGCGAGGTGCTCGCGACGGGCGCCCTTGTCACGGCAAGCTGGGACCCAGAGCAGACCATTCCGGTGGACGCATGAGCGACACTCTCGAAACGCGCAACGCCATTACGGGACTTCGTTTCGGCGCCATCGGCAAGCGCGCCGTCCATGTCTGCATCGACATGCAGCGGCTGTTCGCCGAAGAGACCGAATGGGCCGCCCCCGTCGTCCATGCGATCGAGCCGACGGTGCGCCGCATCGTCGCCCACGCGCCGCATCTCACCCTTTTCACCCGGTTCCTGACGCCTGAGCATGTCGAGGACGCCAAGGGCCAGTGGCAGATCTATTACCGCCACTGGAAAAGCGTGCTGGCCAGCAATATCGATCACGACCTGCTCGATCTCCTGCCGCCCTTGCGTCCCTTCGTGCCGCCGGCGCGTGTCATCGACAAATATGTGCATTCGGCTTTCGAGGCTCAGGCCTTCCAGGACGCGCTCGATGAATTGAGCGCCGACACGATCATCTTCACCGGCGTCGAGACCGATGTCTGCGTGCTCGCCACCGCCTTGACCGCGGTCGATCGCGGCTATCGCACCATCCTCGTCTCCGACGCCATCGCCAGCTCCAATAAAGCGAGCCATGCGGCCGCGCTCGACGGCATCTATCCGCGCTTCGACCAGCAGGTCGAGCTCATCGACACCGACACTTTGCTGAAAGCCTGGTCGCCATGACGGTTCCGAATTATCTGCGCACGCCCAATATCCCGACGCACCGCGCCTGGAACAGCTGGGCCGCCGACCGTTATCTCGAAATGTCGCATCTGCCGCTCGGCGTGAAGATCACCCCGGTCTTCTATGCCGCGAGCATCGGCAAGACGACGCTGATGGGGCCGGGCTCGGAGATCAAGCTCGGCCGGCACGAGCCGGATGGCAGTCTCATCGAGGCGTCCTTCGCCCATGGCGGCACCCATCTCGACTGGACTTGCACCAAACCATCGCCCTTCGAGATCACCGGCGCCTGGAAGACCGCGAAATTCGGCGAATGGGGCCTGCGCTACTGGGTCGTGCTGGCCTTGAGCCAGAATGATGGCGCGCTCTGGCATTATGATGAAACGGCCCGCACCGCTTATTGCACCATCGGGCCGCGCACCGTGGCGATCAAGGCGAAACATGCACCACTTCTGGTGACCGCGCATGAGAGCCTCGACGCCTTGCGCACCGAATATGAGACCAACGGCTATTGGTATCTGGCCTCGCGCGGTGAAAGTGCCAAGGTCCTGGCGCTGCGCTTCAATCTCGAGGAAGCACCTGAGAATGATTTCGCGGTGACGATTGCCGACCGCAAGGAGAAGGCCTTTGCCCGCCTCGCCAAGCCACTGCCGGCCACCACCGCGCCCTCGCGCGGGCCGGCGCTCGACGCCATGGCCGACATCATGGGCTGGAACACCATCTGGGACAGCGTCAATCACCGTCCTTACATCACCTGCTCGCGCAACTGGGATCTGAAGAAGTTCGGCGGCTTCGGCTTCTGGCTCAACGACACGGCGATCAATGCTTTCATCGTCGCTCAGTTCGATCCCGATCAGGCGCGCGAGAATCTGGCGATGCTGCTGTCGGCAGCGACGCCGCAAGGCAACCTGCCCTGCATCATGACCGGCAACGACGCCTGGGTCGACCGCACCCAGACGCCGCTCATCTCCTTCATCGTCTGGCAGATCTATCTGCGCACCGGCAACCGCCTGTTCATCGACATGGCCTATCAGACGCTGGCGCGGAACAACGAATGGATCCGCGACGTTCGCGACGGCAACGGCAACGGGCTCCTCGAATTCGGATCTTCCGATGTCGGACAGGGCCTCTACAAAGGCACCAAGCTCGCCGCCAAGGACGAGTCCTTCATGGACAACTCGCCGATCCATGACGAGGCGCGCTGGAACGAAGAGAGCCGTACCCTCGACAGCGAAGATGTCGGCCTCAATTGTCTCGTCTGCCTCGATTGCGAGATGCTCGCCCATATGGCGCGCGCGCTCGGCCTCAGCGACGAAGCCAAACGGCACGATGCCCATGCCGGGACGATGCGCAGGAAGATCGGTAAGCATTTCTGGGACGACAGGCGCAAGATATTCGCCAACCGCCTGTGGTCCGGCGCCTTCGTGAAAAGCGTCGCGCCGACGAGCTTCTATCCCTTGCTGTGCGGCGCTGCCTCGCAGGAGCAGACGAAACATCTGCTGAAAGCTCTGGACGACCCGAAGAAGTTCGGCGGCGCCTTCGGCCTGCCTTCGGTGTCGCGTGACGATCCCGCGGTGAACGACAATGTCTATTGGCGCGGCCGCATCTGGCCGATCCTCAACTGGCTGGTGTGGAACGGCCTCGAACGCGCCGGCGAATTTGAAGCGGCCGACCGGCTCGTCGAGAAGAGCTGGAAGCTTTTCACCAAGAGCTGGGACGAAGGGCGCCTGTCGCCCGAAAACTACCATCCCGTGTCCGGCGAGGGTCTCGATCAGCCCGACACCGATCCTTTCTATTCCTGGTCGGCGCTCTTACCTTTCATGCAGCATGCCCGGACGATGAGCTTCCTGCCCTGGCAAGGCTGGCAACTGCGCAATGAAGGCAAGGATTTCGCGATCGGCCCGGTCATGAGCCCATTGGGTTCTGTGACGATCACGCGCAAAGGCAAGACCCTCACGGTCAGGCGGGGTGAAGACATCGTTTTTTCGACCGATAAGCAGGGCCGGGTGGCGGGACCGATCACGAGCGTGTGAGCCGGGACGGCGGTCAGGCCGCCTTTAAAGCGACGGGTTTTAGGTTTCCCCTCGTCTTATCCACGGGCCCAATATCCGCTATTCTAGAATTCTATGAAGAAAACGCTGGTTTCTCTGTTTGTTCTCGCTTTGCTGGCTGGCGCCGGCTACACCGCCCAGCGCGCCGGCTGGGTGGAGCCTATCGTGTCGGCCGCCACCGGCAAGCTGAAGGCGGCCGCGCCACAGCCGGCCGCGGAGAAGCGCCAGGCGCGGCCCGCCAATGCCTCCCCCGTCGAAGTGGTCGCGGCCGCCGCCAAGACGCTGAGCGACGACATCACCGCGGTGGGCTCGCTGCTCTCCGATGAATCGGTGCAGATCGCCGCCGAGACCAATGGCCGGGTGGCCGAGATCGCCTTCACCGAGGGCCAGTCCGTCGCGGCCGGCGCCGTGCTCATCAAGCTCGATGACAAGCTCATCGCCGCCCAGCTCGAGGACGCCAAAGCGCGTCTGACGCTCGCCCAGTCGACTTACGACCGCGCCGCCACCTTGCGCAAATCGGGCACCGCCTCGCAGACCACGCTCGACACCGCGCAGTCGGAGTTGCTGGTCCAGCAGGCGGCCTACGACCTGATCAGTACCCAGCAGGAGAAGCTGTCGATCAAGGCGCCGTTTCCGGGTGAGCTCGGCTTCCGCTCCATTTCACTCGGCGCCTATGTCACCGCCGGCACGCCGCTCGTCAATCTGGAGAAGATCGACCAGCTCAAGGTGAATTTCAGCGTGCCCGAATTCTATCTGAGCAAGCTCGCGGCCGGACAGAAGATCGACATCACGGCCGACGCCCTGCCCGGCGTCCGCTTCGAAGGCACGATCTACGCCATCGACCCCGCGATCGACGTCAATGGCCGCGCTGTCCGCGTCAAGGCGACGCTCGCCAATCAGGACGGCAAACTGCGCCCCGGTCTTCTCGCCCGCATCACGGTGAAGGGCCAGCCGCGCACCGCGGTCACCATCCCTGAAAGCGCGCTGGTGTCGCGCGGCGAGGATTTCCTCGTCTTCAAGACCGACAATGGCAAGGCGAAGGAGACGAAGGTTCTGGCCGGCCGGCGCGAGAATGGCTTCGTCGAGATTCTCGACGGGATCGAGGTCGGCCAGCAGGTGGTGATCGCCGGACAGTCGCGCCTGCGCGACGGCTCCGATGTCGAGATCGTCCCGCCGGCGACCGCCGCCGTCGAGGGCTGAGCGGATGTCGCTCTCCGAACTCTGTATCCGCCGCCCCGTCTTCGCCACCGTCTTGAGCCTGATCATCCTCCTGATCGGCATCGTCGCTTATGGCCGGCTCACCGTGCGCGAATATCCGCAAGTCGACGAGCCGGTCGTCTCGGTGAACACCACCTATACCGGCGCCTCCGCCGTCCTCATCGAATCGCAGATCACCCAGGTGCTCGAGGGTTCGCTCGCCGGCATCGAGGGCATCGACATCATCGAATCGACCAGCCGCTCCGAATCGAGCCGCATCACCATCCGCTTCAAGTCGGATATCGATATCGACACGGCGGCGAGCGACGTGCGCGACCGCGTGAGCCGCGTTCGCGGCCGTTTGCCAGACGAGGTCGACGAGCCGATCATCGCCAAGGTGGAGGCTGACGCCCAGGCCATCATCTACATCACCTTCCGCTCCGACCGGCTGAACGCCATCGAGCTCACCGACTATGTCGACCGCTATGTCGTCGACCGCTTCAAGAACCTGACCGGCATTTCTGACGCCGCCATCTATGGCGAGCGTCTCTATGCCATGCGCATCTGGCTCGACCGCGACCGCCTCGCCGGCTACGGCCTCACCGCCCAGGACATCGAGGATGCGCTGCGCAAGCAGAATGCCGAGATCCCGGCCGGGCGCATCGAAAGCGCCGACCGCGAATTCACCGTTCTCTCCAAGACCGCTTTGGCAACACCGGAAGAGTTCCGCAACATCATGCTGAAGCCGGCCGGCGGCCTGCAGGTGAAGCTCGGCGACGTCGCGCGTGTCGAGCTGAGCTCCACCGATGTGCGCCGCATCAGCCGCTATATGGGCCAGACGTCGATCACCGTCGGCATCATCAAGCAGGCGGTCGCCAATCCGCTCGATGTCTCGAAAGCGGTGCGCGAGGTCATGCCGTCGATCATCGATTCGCTGCCCGACGGGGTGAATGCCGAGATCGGCTATGATTCCACCCAGTTCATCGAGCAGTCGGTGAATTCGGTGTTCTCGACCATCCTCGAGGCGATCGCGCTGGTGATCCTGATCATCATGTTCTTCCTCCATTCGCTGAGAGCCGCGATCATCCCGATCATCACCATCCCGATCTCGCTGGTCGCCACTTTCGCGATCATGCTGATGGCCGGCCTGTCGATCAACATGCTGACGCTGCTCGCCATGGTGCTGGCCATCGGCCTCGTGGTCGACGACGCCATCGTCGTGCTCGAGAACATCTTCCGCCATGTCGAAGAGGGCATGAAGCCCTTCGACGCGGCGCTCAAGGGCATGCGCGAGATCGGCTTCGCCGTCGTCGCGATGACGCTGACGCTGGCCGCCGTCTATGCACCGATCGCCTTCATGCCGGGCTCGACCGGCCGCCTGTTCCTCGAATTCGCGCTAACTCTGGCCGGCGCGGTGGTCATTTCCGGCTTCATCGCGCTGACCCTCACGCCGATGATGTGCTCGAAGCTGCTCAAGCACAATGACCGGCCGAATATCATCGCCCGTTTCATCGAGACCATTCTCGCCCGCCTCGAGCGGGCCTATCACGGCCTCCTCACTTTCGCGATCAAGCTGCGTTATGTCGTGTTCCTGATTGCGCTCGGTGTCGCCGGCATGGGCGGCGTGCTCTTCACGGGACTCAATTCCGAGCTGACGCCGAGCGAGGACCGCGGCGTGCTGCAGATATCGGGTCAGACACCGGAAGGCTCGACGCTTGCTTTCACCAACCGCTATGCCGGCCAGGTCGAAGGTATTCTTGCCAAGTCACCCGATATCCGCTCCTATCTCGTCACCGTCGGCCAGCCGGAAGTGAACGAATTCTTCTCGATCGGACGCCTCAAGGACTATTCCGAACGCAATCTGACCCAATCGCAGATCGCCCAGCGTTTGGGCCCTGAATTGCGCAAGGTGGCGGGCGCCCAGGTCTCGGCGCGCTCCTCGGGCGGCTTCGGCCGGCGCGGCGGCGGCCGCCCCGTCGAGTTCGTCATCCAGACCTCGGGCACTTACGAGGACCTGCAGAAATACAGCGACGCAATGCTCGACAAGCTCGCCGAGAATCCGGGCCTCACCGATCTCGACAGCAATCTCAAGCTCAACAAGCCGCAGCTCGAAGTGAAGATCGACCGCGACCGCGTCGCCGATCTGGGCCTCGACGTGTCGGTCATTGGCCGCACGCTCGAAACGATGCTCGGCGGCCGCCAGGTGACGCGTTTCGAGATCGGCGGCGAGCAATATGACGTCATCGTCCAGCTCGATCCGAGCGAACGCTCGGCGCCCGACAATCTCGCCCGCATGTTCGTGCGCAACTCGGCCGGCGAGATGATCCAGCTCTCCAACATCGTCTCGATCCACGAGACGGTGGCGCCCAAGGACCTGCGCCGCTTCAACCAGCTGCGCGCCGTCACCCTCCAGGCCAATCTGGCGCCCGGCTATACGCTGGGCCAGGCCTTGCAGGCGGTTCAGGCGACCGCCGAGCAGATCCTGCCGTCGACCGCGCTCACCGACGTCTCAGGCCAGAGCCGCGAATTCCGCGACGCATCGAGCAATATCCTGTTCATCTTCGTGCTGGCGCTGGCCTTCATCTATCTGGTGCTCTCGGCGCAGTTCGAGAGCTTCCGCGATCCCTTGATGATCATGCTCACCGTGCCTCTGTCGATGGCGGGCGCGCTTCTCGCCCTCAAGCTCACCGGCGGCACGCTCAACATCTATTCGCAGATCGGGCTCGTGACGCTGGTCGGCCTCATCACCAAACACGGTATCCTGATCGTCGACTTCGCCAACCGTTTGCAGGAGGAAGGCAAGAGCCGCGGAGAGGCGATCGTCGAGGCGGCGACCTTGCGCCTGCGCCCGATCCTGATGACGACGGCCGCGATGGTGCTGGGCGCCGTGCCGCTGGCGCTCGCCGAAGGTGCGGGCGCCGAGGCGCGCCAGCAGATCGGCTGGGTCATCGTCGGCGGCATGAGCGTCGGCACGCTTCTCACGCTCTTCGTGGTGCCCGCCGTCTACAGCCTCGCCGGGCGCAAGGTCACGATTGCGCCAAAGGACGTCGCGCATGCGGCGCCGGCGCCGGCGGAGTAACTACTCGATCACCACTTTCTTCGGATCCCAGCCGTCGGGCTTTGGATATTTCGGCGCCATGTCCTCGAGGGTCTCACGCACGATGCGGGCGATGGCGGCGTTACGCACCCAGTTGCGGTCGGCCGGGATGACGTGCCACGGCGCGTGCGCCGGCGAGCAGCGTTTGAGCGCCGTCTCATAGGCATCCATGAAATGCGGCCACAATTTGCGGTCCTCGAGATCGCTCGGATTGAACTTCCAGAACTTCTTGGGGTCCGTCACGCGCTCGCGCAGACGCTCGGCCTGCTCGTCCTTCGAGATATGCAGCATGAATTTGAGGATGCGTGTGCCGTGGTCGCTGAGCAGCTTCTCGAAGTTGTTGATCTCCTCATAACGCCGCTCGATGTCCTCCGGCTTGGCGAGCTTTTTCACCTTCACCACCAGCACGTCTTCGTAATGCGAGCGGTTGAAGATGCCGATGATGCCCTTGGGCGGCGCCGCCTTGTGGACGCGCCAGAGAAAGTCGTGGGCGCGCTCTTCCGCGCTCGGCACCTTGAACGGCGTGACCTCGACGCCGATCGGCCCGCAGGTGTTGAACACCGCGCGCACCGTGCCGTCCTTGCCGCTGCAGTCCATGCCCTGCAGCACCACGAGCAGGCTGCGCCGGCCTTCCGCATAGAGACAGTCCTGCAGCTGGTTGATCGCCTCGGCGTCCTTGGCGATCTCGGCCTTGGCCTTCTCCTTGCTTTCGAAAGCGCTCTCGTCGCGCGGGTCGATCTTGGCGAGCGAAACGCTCTTACCGCCTTCGACGGTGAATCTCCTGGCGAACGGACTGGCCATGCAAGCTCCTGTTTTTGCTCGCATAAGCGTGAGCCAAACAGGGCTTGATTGCAAGGGCCCAGGCTTCTATTCCCTAACAGCAGAAGGATTGATGATGACAGACAACAAAGCTCAGATGGCGTCGCCGGCCTACCGGATCGCCGCCCTCGATCAGGATTTCGTTCTCGGCGATACGATGCGTGGCGTGCGCTTCCACCTCGAATATCAGAAGGCGGAAGAATATCTGCGCAAATGGGGCGTGGCCTCGACCATCGTGGTCTTCGGCTCCGCCCGCGTCAAGGAAGGCGACAAGCGCGGCTGGTACGAGGCGGCGCGCGCCTTCGCCCGAATCGTCTCGGAGCGCGGCGGCGCCCTCTATGATCATGCCGGACCGCGTCAGAATGTGATCGCCACCGGCGGCGGCCCCGGCATCATGGAAGCGGCCAATCGCGGCGCCGTCGATGCCGGCGCGCCCTCGATCGGCTACAATATCACGCTCCCGCATGAGCAGGAGCCCAATGCCTATTCGACGCCCGACCTCACCTTCCGCTTCCATTATTTCGCGATGCGCAAGATGCATTTCGCCATGCGCGCCGCGGCCCTCGTCGTGTTTCCCGGCGGCTTCGGCACGCTCGATGAATTGTTCGAGATCCTGACGCTTCGCCAGACCGGCAAGATGGACGACGCGCTGCCGATCGTGCTTTATGACAGCATCTTCTGGCGCAAGACCATCAACTTCAACCGCTTCGTCGAGGAAGGCCTGTGCGCCCCGGCGGATCTCGATCTCTTCGCTTTCGCCGACACGCCCGAACAAGCCTGGGGCGAGCTCATCGCCCGCGGCCTCAAGATCCCCGAACGCAAAGGATAAAGCATGACCGTCAAGCTGCATTTCCACGGCGCCACCCGCGTCGTCACCGGCTCCTGCTATGTGATCGAGACGGACCAGGCGCGCCTCATCATCGATTGCGGCATGTTCCAGGGCTCGAAGACCGAGAAGGAGCTGAACTATCGGGCTTTCCCCTTCGATCCGCGCAAGATCGACGCCATGCTTCTCACCCATGCGCATATCGACCATGCCGGGTTGATCCCCAAGCTGGTCAAGGCGGGCTTCGCCAAGAAGATCTATGCGACGCACGCGACCTGCGATCTCTGCGCGGTGATGCTGCCCGATTCGGGCTTCATCCAGGAGACCGAAGTCCGGCTGCTCAATGACCGCAACCGGAAGCGCGGTCTGCCTGAGGTCGAGCCGATCTACACGTTGGAAGACGCCCATAGGGCGCTCGAATTCTTCGAAGGCATTGCCTACAAGATGTGGATCACACCGGTGCCGGGCATCCGTGCGCGCTACTGGAATGCCGGCCATCTGCTCGGCTCCGCCTCGATCGAGGTGGAAGTGGAGCGTGCCGGCCAGAAGCCCTTGCGCATCCTGTTCTCGGGCGACATCGGCCCCGACGCCAAGCTCTTCGAGCCCGATCCCGAGGCGCCGACCGATTTCGACTATGTCGTGTGTGAATCGACCTATGGCGGCAAGGACCGTTTCGAACGATCGGAAGAAAAGCGCCGCGAGCTGCTCGGCACGGAACTGCGCGCCGCGGCAAGCCGCCAGGGCGCCGTGCTCATCCCGTCCTTCGCCGTCGAGCGCACCCAGGAAGTGCTGGTCGATCTCATCGCGCTGATGGACAAGGGCGTCATTCCCAATGCGCCGGTCTTCATCGACTCGCCGCTGGCGCTCAAGGCCACCAATATCTTCTCGCAGCACGCCAAGTCGCTGCGCAACGGCGACGCGCTGCTGCGGGCACTCGAATCTCCCTATGTGAAGACGACCGAAAGCGTCGAGGAGAGCAAAGCGATCAACCGCTTCTCGGGCTTCCATATCATCGTCGCGGCGAGCGGCATGTGCGAGGCGGGCCGCATCCGCCATCATCTCAAGAACAATCTGTTCAAGCCCAATGCCACGGTGCTGCTGGTCGGCTTCCAGGCGGCGGGCACGCTCGGCCGCCTGCTCGAGGACGGCGCGCAAGCGGTCAAGATCCATGGCGAGGAAGTCAAGGTCCGCGCCACCATCCGCCGCTTCGAGGATTATTCAGGCCATGCCGACGGACCGGAGCTGCTGCAGTGGCTGCGCGAGCGCCTGCCCATCGCCAAGATGGTCTTCCTCACCCATGGCGAAGAATCGGCCCAGATCGCCATGGAAGGCGAGGTGGCGCAGAACAACATCATGCCCGCCGACCGGATCGCCCGGCCGAGCCTCGATGATGTCTATGATCTGACCGGCGCAGAGCCGGTGCTCAGCGCCGCCGAAGTCAGGCCGCGCATCAGCCCCGACAAGCTGGCGCGCCGCGACTGGCACAATGATCTGACCGAGCTCATGCTCGGCATCAACGACATGGTGGGCAAGGCGGCCGACGAGAAGGCGCGCGCCGTCATCATCCGGCGACTCAAGCGCGCCCTCGAGGAGGAGAATGGCAACGGCCAGATGCCGCCGCCCAATGGCCGGCACAAGGGCCGCGACGAGGGCAAGGGTGGCGCCCGCGGTTTCGACGAGGGCTGAAGAACAGCGAAATTACAGGGATTATCAGGGATTTACAGGGTATTTCCGAAAATCCTGGTGTCGATCCAGGTTTTTCAAAGAGTTAGCACCCTGTGGGCCCCTGGAGCAGGGAATTTGCTGTGCGGCCATGAAACGGCTCGCGTCATGAGCCTCGGGCAAGCTGCCTGAGTGTCACTGTTGTGACCGCGATTGCAATTCAACAATTCCATCATCCCGGTGAAAGCCGGGATGATGGCGCTCTCATGAGCAGCGTCAGGCCACATCCACCCACTTCCGCTCGCGCGCCGATTGCGCCATGCCGTGGATGACACGCTCGATCTTGAGGCCTTCGGCGAAGTTGACGAAGCACTCTTTCCCATTGGCGATGCAATCAAGGAGATGTTTGGCCTCGATCACCTTGAGCTCGTTGAAGCCGAGCTGATGGCCGGGCGCCGGGGTGAACTGGCCATAGGGCGTGTGAACCGGCCCGGTGAGGATGGTGCGGAAGCCGCGCGTCTCCTCCGGCCCCTCACTCATATAGAGCTGCAACTCATTGAGGCGCTCCTGATCGAAAGTGAGCATGCCTTTGGTGCCATGCACCTCGAAGCGGATCAGATTCTTGCGGCCCCAGGCGGCGCGGCTCGAGGCGAGCATGCCGGAAATGCCGGATTTGAAACGCACGATGGCATGGGCGATGTCCTCATTCTCGACCTCGCGCATTTCGCTGGTGCCGGGCACCGGGCGCTGCTTCACCACTGTTTCCATATCGGCCGAGACGGAGGCGATGTCGCCGATTAAGAGATGCGCGAAGCTCACCAGATGGCAGGTTATGTCGCCGAGCGTGCCGAGGCCCCACAGATCGATGCGCGCCCGTTTGCTCCACGGCACGTCGGGCGAGGCCAGATAGTCCTCATCCACTTGCCCGCGGAAATGCACGACGTCGCCGATCGCTTTCGCGTCAATGAGCTTCTTCGCATGCAGCACAGCGGGATTCTTGATGTAATTATAGCCGAGCAGAGTGCGGCCTTTGGCCTTGGTCGCGGCGACCGTCATCGCTTCCGCCTCTTCCAATGTCAGCGCCATCGGCTTCTCGCACCAGACATGTTTGCCGGCTTCGAGAAAAGCGACCGCCATCTCGCGATGGACATTGTTGGGCGAGGTGATCGAGATGATGTCGATGCGTTTATCATCGACGAGCTTGCGCCAGTCGGTTTCGGCGCGCGCGAAGCCATATTCGGCGGCACGCTTTTGGGTGACGTCCGGATCGATGTCGCACAGAGTTTCGAGACGAATCTCAGGCACATCGCCGAAGACGGGCCGCACATGGCTCCACGCCATGGCATGGCACTTGCCCATGAAGCCGGTGCCGATCAGGCCGATGCCGAGAGATGTCATGGCTCACCCTTACAAAGCTAATCCCCCGCTCGTCATGGCCGCCCTTGAGGCGGCCATCCAGCCCATCCGCACGACAGCTGTGTGGCGGCGAGCCTGGATGGCCGGGTCAAGCCCGGCCATGACGGGAGGTGGCAGGTCCCGACTTTCGCCGGGACCCGCTTTCACTTCAAGACCAAACCAGCCTTATTTGTACTGATCGGCATTGTCCTTTGTGACGAGCACCGTGCCGGTGTCGATCACCGCGTCGATCTTCTCGCCCTTCTGGAGCTTGATCAGATTCTCGACCGCGAAGGCGCCCATATTCTTGGGCGCCTGGGCGACGGAAGCCGTCATGTCGCCGGCGAGGATCGAGGCCGCGGCATCCGGATTGGCGTCGAAGCCGACCACCATGACGTCCTTCAGCTTGTCGGCCGCCTTGAGCGCTTCGACCGCGCCCAACGCCATATTGTCGTTCGACGCGAAGACCGCCTTGATATTGGGATTGCCGGTGAGGATGTTCTCCATCACCGACTGGCCCTTGGCGCGATCCCAGTCGGCCGGCTGCTCGGCGACGACCTTGAGGCCGCAGCCTTCCAGGCCTTCCTTGGCGCCGGTGGCGCGAGCCTGGCCGGTCGACTGCGTGATGATGCCCTGCAGGATCGCCACTTCAGAGCCCTTTTCGATCTTCGAGCAGATGAAGTCGGCGGCGAGCTTGGCGCCGACCTGGTTGTTGGTGCCGATGAAGGTCACGCCTTCATTGGTGCCCTTGGTGTCGACGAAGACGACCGGCACGTTCTTGGCCTTGGCGGCATCGACGACGGCGGCCAGCGCATTGGGATCGGTCGGCGCCAGAGCGAGACCGGAAATGCCCTTGGCCAGCATGTCCTCGAGCTGACCGATCTGCGCCTGGACATCGGATTCGGCCGGCGGCGACATCACCACGACCTCGACGCCGAGCTCCTTGCCCTTCTCTTCGGCGCCCGCCTGCACCGCCGCCCAGAACGGGTTGCCGGCGCCGGGGCCTTTCATGTCGAGCACGATCGGATCGGCGAAGGCCGAGCCGGCAAGCGCTGCAAGTGCGGCACCCGCGATCAGAAACTTCTTCATTTAGTCCTCCCATGAAGCATGACGTCTCCGCAACACACAGGACCCGGCAGGAGACAGGGCCGGGTCCATAAAGTCATTTGCGCGTAGCAGCGCGCCGTCTGAGCACGTCGATATAAACGGCGATGATGATGATCAGGCCGATGAGGATCTGCTGCCAGAACGGGCTGATATTGTTGAGATTGAGCCCATTGCGGAGCAGGCCCATGATCAGCACGCCGGCCAGCACGCCCAGCACCGTGCCGCGTCCGCCGAAGAAGCTGGCGCCACCGATGATCACCGCGGCGATCGCATCGAGCTCATTGCCGATGCCGGCGAGCGGGAAGCCGGAGTCGGTCCGGCCCGCCAGCAGCAGCGCCGCAAGCCCGGCGAAGAAGCCGCAGATCGCATAGACATAGACCAGCACCCGGTCGACATCGATGCCCGACACCCGCGCCGCTTGCGGATTGCCGCCGATGGCGAAGATATGCCGGCCCATATTGGTGCGGTTGAGGAAGAACCACAGGCCCACGGCGCAGATGATGACCAGGAAGAAGCTGAAGGGAACGCCGGCCGGCGGCAGGAAGATGCCGAAGTCGAAGACTTTCTGCCCGGCGAATCGCACCTCCGGCTGCAGGCCCGAAATCGGCGCCTGGCTGATCAGGCTGGTCAGGCCGCGCGCGATATTGAGCGTGCCGAGCGTCATGATGAAGGGATGCGGCAGCTTGAGCAAGGTATAGCCCAAGCCATTGACAAGGCCGCAGGCGGTACCGACCAGAGGACCGATCAGGAGCACGATCGGCCAGGGCACGCCGGCCTTGTCGGCGACGGCGAGACAGATGATCGACAGGCCGAGCACCGAGCCGACTGAAAGATCGATACCTGCAGTGATGATGACGACGAACATGCCGAGCGCCAGCATCGCCGGATAGGCGTTCTGCTTGAGGATGTTGGAGAGATTGGTGGCCGACAGGAAGGTCGCCGGCTGTGTCGCATAAAGAATCGCCATCATCACGAGAACGACGAGGATGATGCCGTAGCTTTCGAGGAAACGCGACAAGGCGGGATTGTTGCTGATCATCAATGCACCTTGTCATGCGCAAGCTGCGCGGTATGGCCCTTCGTTCCCATGATCCAGCCGATGACCTCGTTGCGGTTGGTCTCGACGAGCGGCGCATCGGCGAAATTGGTGCCCTGGAACAGCGCCATCACGCGGTCACAGGCATAGAAGATGTCGTCCATGCGATGCGAGATGATGATGACCGCGACGCCATGCTCCTTCAGCGTCTTGATGAGATCGAGAACCTTGCCGACCTCCTTGATGGCGAGCGCCGCCGTCGGCTCGTCCATGATGACGACCTTCGCGTCGAAAGCGGTGGCGCGCGCGATGGCGACCGCCTGGCGCTGGCCGCCGGACAGTTCCTCGACTGGCTGGTCGACGCTTTTCACATGGATCTTGAGCTTGTCAAGATGGGCTTGCGCCATCTCGCGCTCCCTGGCCCTGTCGATGACGGTGAGCCCGCCGACCTTGGTGCCGGGCTCGCGGCCGAGATAGATATTTTCGTAGATCGGCAGGTTCCCGGCGAGCGCGAAGTCCTGATAGACCATCTCGATGCCGCTGTTGCGCGCGACGCGCGGGCTCGAGAAATGAACGGGCTGGCCCTCGAAGATGAGCTGGCCTTCGCTCGGCTGATAGAGGCCGGAGAGGATCTTCATGAGCGTGGACTTGCCGGCGCCATTGTCGCCCACCACCCCCAGCGCCTCGCCGGCATTCACATGGAAGTTCACATTGCGCAGCGCGGTGATCGCCCCGAAATACTTCGTGACGCCTTTGGCCTCCAATAATGGGGTCTGCGTGACGCTCACCTGTCTATCCTCCCTCTTCAGGATCCGGCAGTCGGTCTGAAATAGAATATTCTGTTGATTATTTTTGTGATTAGAATGTTTATTCCATTTTTGCTTGACGTCGTCAAGCCCTTCTGTTGACATGCGTCCATGACCACCGCCGACACGACGCCCCGCGATTTCGCCGCATTGAAGGCGCTGATCATCGAGCGCGGCAAGACGCTGCCCAAGCGCCTGAGCCAGATCGCCGCTTTCGCGCTCGACCATCCCGACGATATCGCTTTCGGGACGGTGGCCTCGATCGCCGAGCAGGCCCAGGTGCAGCCCTCCTCGCTGATCCGCTTCTCCCAGGCCATGGGCTATCAGGGCTTCTCCGAATTGCAGGAGATCTTCCGCGCCAGGCTGCGCGACCGGGTGCCCAATTACGAAGAGCGCATCGCGCAGTTGCGCGAGCATGCGAAATCGGCGTCCAAGGCGCATATCCTGTTCGAGGGTTTTTCGGAGGCGGCGCAGAAATCGATCGCCGATCTGGGCAGCAAGCTCGAGGCCGGAACGCTCGACAAGGCCGTGGCGCGGCTGGCGGCGGCGCAGACGATCTATATCGTAGGTCTCAGACGCTCCTTCCCGATCTCCTCTTACGTGGCCTATGCCTTCGGCAAGCTCGGCATCCGCCATGTGCTGATTGATGGGCTGGGTGGATTGGCGTCCAACGATCTCACTTTCGCAACCCCCAAGGATGCGGTGCTGGCGGTGAGCTTCACCCCCTATGCCAGCGAGACGGTGACGCTCGTCACGCAAGCCGCCCGCATGCATGTGCCGGTGATCGCCATCACCGACAGCGCGTTCTCGCCGCTCGCCCGCGACGCCGAAATCTGGTTCGAGGTGGCGGAGGCCAATTTCGAAGGCTTCCGCTCGCTTGCGGCGACGCTGGCACTCGCTATGACGCTGACGGTGGCCGTGGCGGAGAAGCGCGGGAGCTAAACATCCTCGCCCCTATCCCAATACGTCATCCCGGCGAAAGCCGGGATCCATTGAAGCCCTTCAACGCGAGCACCACTGCAGAATTTGCACGAATTTAATGGGTCCCGGCTTTCGCCGGGATGACGGTACTTTCTTCCCGCGAAGCGGGCCAAAATACTATTTCACCTTTACGGGCTTCCCTGTCTTCCAGCTTTCCGTCGCCGCTTCGGCGAGCTTCTGGGCCTGAAGCCCATCATGGCCAGAGGCGGTAGGTGCCACACCCTTCTCGATCGCATCAAGGAAAGCCAGCACTTCGAGGCGGTAGGCTTCGGCGTAGCGTTCGATGAAGGAGAAGGGAATCAGGTCGCTGGTGAAGCCGTCGCCATTGGCGCATTCGACCGTCGTCAGGTGGATATTGCCGGCGCGAAGCATCGCCTTGCTGCCATGCACTTCGATGCGCTGATCGTGGCCATAGGTGGCGCGCCTGGAATTGGTGATGATCACCATGGCGCCGCGCTTGGTCTGCATATGCACCGCGGCGGTGTCGATATCGCCGGCCTTGCCGATGGCGGGGTCGACCATATTGCCGCCGAGCGCATGGACGATCTCGATCTCCTCACCGCCCAAAAGGAAGCGCGACATGTCGAAGTCGTGGATCATCATATCGCGATAGAGACCACCCGAGCGTTCGATATAGGAGACCGGCGGCGGCGCCGGATCGCGGCAGGTAATGGTGACGATCTCGACATCGCCGGCTTCCCCCTTACGCAAGCGCTTCTCGAGTACCGAGAAATTGGGGTCGTAGCGGCGATGAAAACCGATCATCAGCGGCACCTTGGCCTTCTCGACGACGGCGAGACATTTCTCGATGCGCTCGACCGAGAGCGACACCGGCTTCTCGCACAGGATCATCTTGCCGGCTTGCGCCGCGGCCTCGATCAGGTCGGCATGGGTGTCGGTCGGGGTGGCGATGAGGATCGCATCGGTGTCCTTGGCCTTGATGACCTCTTCGACCGAGGCGACCTTGGCGCCAACGGCCTTGGCGAGGCTGTCGGCAGCCTTGCCGTCGGCGTCCGCCACGTAAGCCACCTTGGCGCGGCCGGAATTGGCCAGCGTATTGCCATGAACCTTGCCGATGCGGCCGGCGCCCAGAACTCCGAAGCTGATCATGCGACCTCCCAAAACAGAACAAATATTCCGAATTGACGATTGAATAGAATTATTGTTTCATACCGTCAAGCACAGCAATCAAGGACGATCGGCAGGCCATGGCGCAACTGGATGTGATCACCATTGGCCGGTCCTCCGTCGATCTTTATGGCCAGCAGATCGGCGCCAGGCTGGAGGATATCGGCTCTTTCGCCAAGTCTGTAGGCGGCTGCCCGTCCAATATCGCCATCGGCACCGCCAGGCTGGGCCTCAAATCGGGCCTCATCACGAGGGTCGGCGATGAGCAGATGGGTCGCTTCATCACGGAGCAGATGGCGCGCGAGGGCGTGTCGCTCACCGGCATCGCCACCGACAAGGAGCGCCTGACCTCCCTCGTCCTCCTCTCGGTCGAGAACGACAAGAGCTTCCCGCTCATCTTCTACCGCGAGAACTGCGCCGACAGCGCTTTGTCGGAGGCCGACATCGACCCCGATTTCATCCGCTCGAGCCGGGCCGTGCTCGTCACCGGCACGCATTTCGCGCGCGCGCATAACAGCGCGGCGCAGCGTAAAGCGATCCGGATCGCCAAGGAGAGCGGCGGCAAGGTCATCTTCGATATCGACTACCGGCCCAATCTCTGGGGCCTTGCCGGCCATGCGGCGGGCGAGGAGCGCTACATCAAATCCGACAAGGTCTCGGAAAGCCTGCAGGCCATTCTCCCCGATTGCGACCTGATCGTCGGCACCGAAGAGGAAGTGCATATTGCCGGTGGCGCCGAGGACACGCTCGCGGCGCTGCGCAAGATCCGCGCGCTCTCGAAGGCGACCATCGTGCTGAAGCGCGGGCCGATGGGCTGCGTCGTCTATCCCGACGCCATTCCGGCCCGGATCGAGGACGGCATCGTCGGCAAGGGTTTTCCGATCGAGGTCTATAATGTGCTGGGCGCCGGCGATAGCTTCATGTCGGGTTTCCTGCGCGGCTGGCTCAGAGGCGAGGACCACGCGACCTCGGCGACCTGGGCCAATGCCTGCGGCGCTTTCGCCGTGTCGCGTCTCCTCTGCTCGCCCGAGATCCCGACCTGGGATGAGCTGCAATATTTCCTTAAAGCCGGCAGCCCGCACCGCGCTTTGCGCAAGGACGAGGCGATCAACCATGTCCATTGGGCGACGACACGGCGGCCGCAGGCGAAAAGCCTGCTGGCGCTGGCGATCGATCACAGGAAGCAGCTCGAGGAGGTCGCCGACAAGCTCAGCGTGCCGCGCACGCGCATTGCCGATTTCAAGCGCCTGGCGGTGAAGGCGACGGCGCAGGTGTCCAGGGGCAAGGAAGGCTTCGGCATGCTGCTCGACGACACCTATGGCCGGGAAGCCATGTTCGACGCGGCGCAGCACAATCTGTGGGTCGCGCGGCCGCTGGAGGAACCGGGGTCGCGGCCCTTGCGCTTCGAATTCACCCAGGATGTCGGCGCCCGCCTCGCCGAATGGCCGGTGACGCATACGATCAAATGCCTGGCTTTTTATCATCCCGACGATGACAAGGCTCTGAAGGACGAGCAGGCGCAGAAGCTGCGCACGCTGTTCGAGGCGGCGCGCCGGGTCGGCCGCGAGCTGATGGTCGAAATCATCTGCGGCAAGAACGGGGCGCTCATGGACGACACGGTGGCGCGCGTGCTGGACGAGCTCTATGGGCTCGGCATCAAGCCCGACTGGTGGAAGCTCGAGACGCAAGCCTCGGGCGCGGCCTGGAAGGCCATCGGCGAGGTCATTCAGCGCCATGATCCCTATTGCCGGGGCGTCGTGCTTCTGGGCCTCGAGGCACCGGAAAGCGAGCTCGCCCGGGGCTTCGAGACGGCCGCCGGCCAGCCGGAGGTCAGGGGATTTGCCATTGGCCGCACGATCTTCAATGATGTGGCGAAAGACTGGCTTGGCGGGCGCTTCGGCGACGACCAGGCGGTCGCCGACATGGCCGGGCGCTTCGGCAAGCTCGTCGATTTGTGGAAGAGGACGCATTCATGACCAAGACGATCCGCCTCACAATGGCCCAGGCGCTGGCGCGCTTCCTCACCCGCCAGATGACGATGGTCGACGGCAGGAAGGTTCCGCTCTTCGCCGGCGTCTGGGCGATTTTCGGGCATGGCAATGTCGCCGGCATGGGCGAGGCGCTGTATGGCGTGAAGAATGAATTGCCGACCTATCGCGCCCATAATGAGCAGGCCATGGCGCATGCGGCCATCGCTTTCGCCAAGGCGACGCGCCGGCGCCGCATGATGGCCTGCACCACCTCGATCGGTCCCGGCGCGCTCAATATGGTGACGGCCGCCGCCGTCGCGCATGTCGACCGCCTGCCGGTGCTGTTCCTGCCCGGCGACATCTTCGCCAACCGCAAGCCCGACCCGGTGCTGCAGCAGGTCGAGAATTTCGGCGACGGCACGGCCTCCGCCAATGACTGCTTCCGCCCCGTCTCGCGTTATTTCGACCGTATCGCCAGGCCGGAGCAATTGATCCCGGCGCTCTCCCGCGCCATGGAAGTTCTGACCGACCCGGCCGACTGCGGCCCCGTCACGCTGGCGCTCTGCCAGGATGTGCAGGCGGAAGCTTTCGACTATCCGGAGAGCTTCTTCGTCGAAACAGTCTGGACGCAGCGCCGCATTCGCCCCGATGAGAATGAGCTGGCGCGCGCCGTTGCAAGATTGCGCGACGCCAAGAAGCCGGTGATCATTTCAGGCGGTGGCGTGCTCTATTCGGAGGCCTCCGCCGCCTTGGCGGGCTTCGCCGAGCGTCATGGCATTCCCGTCACCGAGACGCAGGCCGGCAAATCGTCTTTGCCCTTCCTCAATCCGCTCAATATGGGCGCCATCGGCGTCACCGGCACATCCGCTTCCAATCGCCTGGCCGAAGAGGCCGATATGATCCTGGCGGTCGGCACGCGCTTGCAGGATTTCACCACTGGCTCCTGGGCGCTGTTCAAGAATGAAGGCAAGACGATCATCGGCCTCAACACGCAGGTCTTCGATGCCGGCAAACATCGCGCTTTGCCGCTCATCGCCGATGCGCGCGTCGGGCTCGAGGAACTGTCCACCAATCTCGGCAGCTATAAGGCACCGGCCACCTGGACCAAGTCGGCGCAGGATGGCTTCAAGGCCTGGATGAAGGAGGCCGATGCGGTGACGGCCGCCACCAATGCGCTGCCTTCCGATGCGCAAGTGATCGGCGCGGTGCAGCGGGCGCTCGGCCGCGATATCTCGCTGCTCTGCGCCGCGGGCGGGCTGCCCGGCGAGTTGCACAAGCTCTGGCAGGCGAGCACGCCGTCTTCCTATCATCTCGAATATGGCTTCTCCTGCATGGGTTATGAGATCGCCGGCGGCCTCGGCATGAAGATGGCGCAGCCCGAGCGCGAGGTCGTGGTGATGGTGGGCGACGGCTCCTATCTCATGCTCAATTCGGAAGTGGCCACCTCGGTGATGATGGGCATCAAGCTCACCATAGTACTGCTCGACAATCGTGGTTATGGCTGCATCACCAGATTGCAGAAAGCGACGGGCGGCGCCCGCTTCAACAATCTCCTGGCCGACAGCGTGCATGAGACGCTGCCCGAGATCGATTTCGCCGGCCATGCCCGGAGCATGGGCGCCCTCGCCGAAAAGGTGAATTCACTCGCTGATCTCGAAACGGCGCTGAAGGCGGCGAAGGCCAACACGCGCACCACCGTGATCGTCATCGACACCGATCCGTGGGTCTCGACCGAGGCCGGCGGCCATTGGTGGGATGTGGCGGTGCCGGAAGTGTCGGTGCGCAAGGAAGTCGACGCGGCGCGGAAGAAATATGAGACGGCGGTGAAGCAGCAGCGGATCGGGGATTGAGGTATCATTGTGGGTATCCACTCCCTACCGTCATCCCGGCGAAAGCCGGGATCCAGTAGAGTCTTTCAAAGCGGGCAGCACTGTGCGGCTCGCACGAGTTTAATGGGTCCCGGCTTTCGCCGGGATGACAAACTAAATTAGGAGGTAGTGACTATGGCAATCCGCATCGGCGCCAATCCGATCGGCTGGTCGAATGACGACATGCAGGAGCTCGGCGGATGGATTCCGCTCGAGCAATGCCTGAGCGAGGCGAAGGCCGCGGGCTTTGTCGGCATGGAGCTCGGCAACAAGTTCCCGCGCGAGGCTGCGAAGCTGCGTCCGATCCTCGACACATACGGCCATGCGCTGATCGGCGGCTGGCATTCGATCTTTCTGATCGAGCGTGACGCCGAGACCGAATTCGCCGAAGCGGCGCATCACCGCAAGTTGTTGAAAGACATGGGCACCAATGTCTTCATCGTGGCGGAATGCACCCGCACCATCCATGGCGACAAATCGAAGCCGCTGTCGACGCGGCCCAAGATGACGGAAGCCGAATGGAAGCGCTTCACCGAGCGGCTGACGAAACTCGCCGAGCTTCTGCGGCAGGAGGGCTTCCAGCTCGTCTATCATCATCATATGGGCACCGTGGTGCAGACGCCGGAAGAGATCGACCGGCTGATGAAGGAGACGGGCGAAGCGGTGCATCTTCTGCTCGATACGGGGCACGCCACCTGGGGCGGCGCCGATCCCGCCGCACTGGCGCGCAAATACCGGAAACGCATCAGCCATGTTCATTGCAAGGATGTGCGTGCCGCCGTGCGCAAGGAATCCGAGGCGAAGGACTGGTCGTTCCTCGATTCGGTCATCGCCGGCGTCTATACGGTGCCGGGCGACGGCATGGTGGATTATGTCTCGGTGTTCAAGGAGCTTCCCGGCTATTCCGGCTGGGTGGTGGTCGAGGCCGAGCAGGACCCGAAAAAAGCCGAGCCGGCGAAATATGCCAAGCTCGGTTATGACAATCTTGTTCGCTTCCTCAAAGACGGCGGGCTCACCTGATGTCGAAACTGCTGCTCAAGCACAAGCAAGGCAAAGGACGCATCCTCCATGTGACGCCGGAAAATGCCGGCTGGACCTATGTCGGCTTCGATGTGTGGAAGCTCGATAAGGGCCAGTCCGCCAAGGGTGGGGACAAGACACGCGAGACCTGCCTGGTCTTCATCACCGGCAAGGGCCGCGTCACGGTCGACGGCAAGGATCTGGGCATCCTGGGGGAGCGCATGTCGCCTTTCGAAGGCAAGCCCTGGTCGGTCTATGTGCCGGCGGGCGCGAGCTGGAGCATCAGCGCCGAAACGCCGCTCGAGCTCGGCGTGTGCACCGCCCCCGGCACCGGCAAATTGCCGATCCGTGTGATCTCGCCCGACACGCTCGGCCAGGAGACGCGCGGCAAAGGCACCAATGTCCGCTATGTCACCAACATCCTGCCCGAGACGGAGCCGGCGGAGAGCCTGCTCGTGGTCGAGGTCATCACGCCCGGCGGCCACACCTCATCCTATCCGCCGCACAAGCACGACCAGGACGACCTGCCGCGCGAGTCGCTGCTCGAGGAGACCTATTATCACCGCTTCAACCCGTCCCAGGGCTTCGGCTTCCAGCGCGTCTATACCGACGACCGCTCGCTCGACGAGGCGATGGCGATCGAGGACGGCGATGTGACGCTGGTGCCCAAGGGCTATCACCCTTGCGCCGCCATCCATGGCTACGATCTCTATTATCTCAATGTGATGGCGGGACCGAAGCGCACCTGGAAGTTCCACAATGCCAAGGAGCATGAATGGCTCATCGCCAGGTGAAGTGCTCCATCAGATAGTCGGGCGCGGGCTCGAAATCGGTCTGCCCCTCCGACACGCCGGTGCGGATGAGAAGGGTTGCGAGGCCGGCGCCGCGCCCGCCCGCGACATCATGCTCGGCGCTGTCGCCGACGCAGAGTACGCGTTGCGGCCTGCCGATCCGGCGCAGCGCGTAGTCGTAGATCTCGCGATGCGGCTTGCCGATCCAACGCACCTTGCCACCTTGGCTCTCATAGAGCGCGGCGATGGCGCCGGGCGCCGGGTGAAGGCCCGACGGCGTGATCATCCATTTGTCGGGATTGCAGCAGACGGCCGGCGCGGTGACGCCCTTCAGCAGCCGGCCATATTCTTCGAGCGATACCCGCGGCGCATCCGACCCCAGAATGAGAATGATGTCGGCATCGTCGGGCCGAGCGACGAGATCGAACATGTCGAAGCCGTAGTCGTCGCCTTGCCGGCCGACGATGAAAGCTCTCTTTGCTGTGGAGCCGCGCAGGAGATCGTAAGCGACCTCACCCGAGCTCACCGCATCGACGAAGTGATCACGCGGGATTCCCATCTGCGTGAGGCGCGCGACATTGGGCGCCGCCCGCTTGGCGGAGTTGGTCATGACGGCAACAGGAATGCCGAGCGCCTTCAATTCGGTGAGCACGCCGAGGCTGCCGGGATAGAGCGTCCCACCGTCATGCAGCACGCCGAACTGGTCGATCAGCATGCCGTCATATTGTCCGGCGATGTCGGCGAGGCCTTTAATAGGGATCATGACCCAATCCCCGCCAGGCGAGACGCGCCGTGCCGACCGCGGCATGTTCGCTGCGCGGCGTTACATTGGCGACCTTGAGAAGCCTTTCGCGAATGCGCGTCCAGCCTTCATTGGCCGCACCACCCCCTACCGTGCGAAGCGTCTTGAGCGGTGTGGCGCCGAGCTCGGCGAGGCGGCGATAGGCCAAGGCTTCGACGCCCGCTATGCCTTCGAGCAGGCCCTGGAAAAACAGGCGCTCGTCATCGGGCCTGGGCGTCACCCGCGATTCCATTTTCGGATCATTGATCGGGAACCGCTCGCCGGGCTTCGGCAGCGGATAATAATCGAGGCCAGTCGGAAGATTGGGGTCGATCAAAGGCGTGAGCCGCACGATGTCCTCGCGGCTGATATAAGCGGCGAGCGCGGCGCCGCCGGTATTGGACGCGCCGCCCGCCAGCCATTGATCGCCGATGCGATGGCTGTAGATGCCGTAATCGGGGGAGAAGACCGGCTCATCCGAGAGGAGCTTCAAGGTCAAGGTCGTGCCGAGCGAGGTGACGCCGTCACCCGGGTCACGCGCGCCGCTCGCCAGGAAGGCGGCGCAGCCATCGGTCGTGCCGGCGACAATAGCGACGGTGCTCGGCAGTCCATAGTGCTCGGCAATGGCGGGCAGGATCTTACCCGTGCGCGCGCCCGCCGCCACCACGTGCGGCAGGAGATCCATCGCGAGGCCGGTCTCGGCGATCCAGGCCGGCCATTGCCGGGTGATCGGATCATAGCCGGTCTTCAGCGCATTGTTTTCGTCGCTGACATCGAAGCGGCCGGAGAAGCGCCCGGCGAGCCAGTCGGCCTGATGCAGAATGCGGACGGGTTTGATCGTCGCCTGCATTTCGAGCGCCCGCGCCAAAGGCGACGAGCCGCCGCGCGCCGCCGTTTCCTGCGGCGCCACCTGCATCACGGCATCGAGGTATTTCTGGTCGGCGACATCATTATACATCGAGGCGAGCCCGGCCGGCGTGCCTTCGATATCGATCGGCACGATGGTGCCCGACGTGCCGTCGATCGCCAGAGCGAGGACCCGGTGCGCCTTGAATTCACCCTTCAGCGCGAGCAGCACTTCGTCCATCGCCGCCGCCCAGACATGCGCATCCTGCCACAGGCGGCCGAAGGCCTGCTGCGGCAGCATCATGGCGGTCTGGCGCATCGCCAGGATCTCGCCGTCGCGGTCGAGCAGAACGGCGCGCAGGCCGGACGTGCCGATATCGATGCCGAGGACCGCGTCACTCATGGTGTCACCCGATCGGAAGTCGCCAGAATGCCGGATGCCGTCACTTCATCGGTGATCAATATGTCGACCATGCCGCCTTCGAGCGCCCCATGCAGGACCTCGATCTTATCGATGCCGCCTGACGCCACGATGACACAGGGCACCGATTTGAGCTCGAGCGGCGACAGGCCTACCGCCCGCTTGTTCAAGGGATGATCGACGAGGCGGCCATGGACATCGAGCCAATGGGCGCAGAGATCGCCGACGGCGCCCGCCTCCTTCAGCGACTTGGCGTCGGCGGCGCTGATGAGATCGACATGATGGATGGTGCTGTCGTCGGCGAGCCCACCCGCCGAGACGAGGACGAGATCCACCTTGCGCAGGCGCTCATACACATCCTTGATCATCGGCTGCTGGGCGAGGAGATCGCGCGTCGCTTCCGAATCGGCGAGCGCGGGGGCGGCGACATAATAACATTGCGCATCGATGAGGTCGGCGAGATGCGAGGCCGTCTCATGTGGATTGACGGCGGCGCCGCGCGTCAGGCCGCCCATCAGCGACACGACGGAAACGCGCCGCAACGGCCGGCGCGGCACCGAGCGCAGGCTGAGCCGCAAGGTGCGGCCCCAGCCGACGCCGACCGACATGCCGTCCTTCAGCCGCTCGGCGAGCGCGCTGCCGGCGGCGGCGCCGATCACATGGCGGATCAGGGCCGGATCTGGCGGGGTCGGCACGATGATCGCCTGGTCGATCTTGAAGCGGTCCTTGATGCGGTTTTCGAGCTCGATGCAGTCGGCGAGGCGGCCGGTAATACGGATCTGCACCATGCCCTGCTCACGCGCCTGGGCGAGCAGCCGGTTGACCCGGATGCGGTTGATGCCGAGCTTCTTGCCGATCTGCGCCTGGGTGAGGCCGGCGACGAAATAGAGCCATGCGGCGCGGGTCGCGAGCTGCTCGTCGCGATCGACCGGCAATACCAGCATGGACTCGTCGTTCATTTGACGGCTTTTCGGTATTTCTCGTCGATGGCGTCCATCTTGGCGACCTTGGGCGCCGAACGGCCGCCCTGGAATTCGGCATTGAGCCAGATATCGGTGAGCATCTTGGCCACCGCCGGGCCGACAATGAGCTGGCCGAAGGTGATGATTTGGGCATTGTTGGAGGCCATGGCGCGTTCCGCCGTATAGGGGTCCATCACCGGCACGGCGCGCACGCCCGGCACCTTGTTGGCGGTGATCGCCATGCCCGCCCCGGTGCCGCAGACCAGGATGCCGCGCGGATAGTCGCCGCGCCCGACCGCTTCCGCCACCTTGACGCCGATATCGGGATAATCGACCGGATTGCTGTCGACGACACCCATGTCCTTTACCTCATAACCCTTGGCTTTGAGATGCTCGACCAACGTGTTCTTGAGCTCGAGGCCCAGATGGTCGGCGCCGATGGCGATGGATTTCTTCTCAGTCATGGCACACTCCGTATTCGGTCATGCGTAACGATGCAACTTGCCCCACGGCATTATGAGCTTGTCATTGGCGGTCAGCGCCTGGAGCAAAGCGGCGGTCACCGGCAACTCGGCGGCAGCGAGTTTTCCCGCCGCCATCAACTGTTTCAGCGTCGCCGCCAAGGCGATGCCGAGCTCGGCACCTTCGATCGTATCATCTTTCATCGGTCCGGCCTTGACCTCTGCGTAAGAGAGCCCGAGGCCCAGCTGCCGTCCGAGCCTGGAATTGCGCCCCGCCTGGCAGGTTACATAAAGATCGCCGGCGCCCGGCATGCCCCATACGCTTTTCTCAGTCCCGCCCATATAACGCGCCAAGACCATCATCTCGGCGATCGCCTGGTCGAAGATCACCGACGCGGCGTTGAAATTGAAGGCATTGTTCTCGGAAGGCGGCGCCTTTTCATGCTGGCCCGCCGCCCAGCCGACCGAGATGGCGAAGAAATTCTTGAAGGCGGCGCAGAGCTCGACGCCGGCCATGTCGTCTGACACACGCGGATGATAATAATCGGTTTCGAGCCAGGCGCAGAGTTTGGCCGCGAGCCCTGCGGTGCGCGAAGTGATCACGACACCGGTCTGCCGGCGCACCGCCAGCTCGCCCGCGATGCAGGGACCGCCGACGGCCGCGAGATCGAGCGCCATGCCGGTGCGGCGTTTCACTTCCGCCTGGACGAAATCGGGCAGCGTCAGGATGGCGCCGTCCTTGGGCATCAGCCCCTTGGTGATCATCATCACCGGCACCGGCTTCTTCAGCGTCTCACACAAACGGTCGATGGCCCAGCCGACTCCGGCGGAACTTACCCCTAAGAGGATGAGATCGGTGTCGTCGCCCAGCGCCTTGCCGAAGTCGCTGTGGGTGAAGGCCTTCACACCATCGGGAAGCTTCACATTGAGACGCGGATGCCGGCCGGTCCTGGTGACGCTGTCGATGATCGCCTGGTCGAGATGCGTGCCGACGAGCCTGACCTCATGGCCTTTGTCGCGCGCCGGCAGGACCATCGCCGATCCCATGACGCCAGCGCCGAGAATGGTGATGACCGCCATGATTACACCGTCATCCCGGCGAAAGCCGGGACCCATTCAATAAGCGCAATCTGGGAAGCGCTGGTCGCGTGGAAAGAATTTAATGGGTCCCGGCTTTCGCCGGGATGACGATAATGGGGCGAGCCCAACACTGTCATCTGACACTCCATACACTCTCTACTCCGTCACAAAATCGCCATTCCGCTCTCCGCATCGAAGAGATGGATGCGGTCGAGCTTCGGTTTGAGGCCGACCGTTTCGCCGCGTTTCCAGTCACGCCGCTCATCGGTGATGGCGCAGATCTCCTCGCCGGCGAGCTCGGCATAGATATGGATCTCGGGGCCGGTCGGCTCGGTGACGCTGATCTTGGCCGGGATGCCATCCGAACCCGAAACCGGATCGAGATGCTCAGGCCGCACGCCATAGGTGACTTTGCGGCCCGCCTCGACCTTGCCGGTCTGCGGCAAGGGCAGCAGCACGTCGCCCGATTTGACCGCGACGCCACCATTGGCCGAGACCGTCTCGCCTTTCAGCAGATTCATCGCCGGCGAGCCGATGAAGGTGGCGACGAAGAGATTGACCGGATGATCATAGACCTCGAGCGGCGAGCCGATCTGCTCGATGCGCCCGTCGCGCAGGATGACGATCTTGTCGGCCATGGTCATGGCCTCGATCTGGTCATGCGTCACATAGACGGTCGTCGTCTGGAGCCGCTCATGCAGCTCCTTGATCTCGGTGCGCATCTGGACGCGTAATTTGGCGTCGAGATTGGACAGAGGCTCATCGAATAGGAACACCGCCGGGTCGCGCACGATGGCGCGGCCCATGGCGACGCGCTGGCGCTGGCCGCCCGACAATTCACGCGGGTAGCGTTTGAGATAGGGCTCGAGATTGAGGATCTTCGCCGCCCAGGAGACCTTCTGGTCGACCTCCGACTGCGGCCGTTTGGCGAGCTTCAGCGAGAAGCTCATATTGTCGGCGACATTCATATGCGCATAGAGCGCATAATTCTGGAACACCATCGCGATATTGCGGTCTTTCGGATGCACGTCATTGACGCGCTTGCCGGCAATCTCGATATCGCCCTTGGTGACCGTCTCGAGGCCGGCGATCATGCGGAGCAGCGTGGACTTGCCGCAGCCCGACGGGCCCAGCAGCACGACGAAGGAGCCGTCCTCGATATCGAGATCGATGCCATGGACGACAGCGACATCTCCGTAATTCTTGAAGACCTTCTTGGCGGAAACCGATGCCATGAGTTTGCCCGTCCCTATTGCGGATCACGTGAAAGGAAGTCGTCGA
Organism: Taklimakanibacter albus; assembly: GCF_016595235.1. GTDB lineage: Bacteria > Pseudomonadota > Alphaproteobacteria > Rhizobiales > Aestuariivirgaceae > Taklimakanibacter > Taklimakanibacter albus. The sequence continues at coordinate 2,254,504 of NZ_JAENHL010000007.1, forward strand.
GGAGTCCCGCATCATCCGCGAGGTCGAGGAAGGACCAGCGGTTGCGCACGTCGCGGGCATATTTCATCGCATCGCGCCAGATCTTGCGCGGCAGGTTCATGTCAGTCGCGGTGACCGGGCCGCCGGCCGCCTTGAGCGCCCTTTCCATCTCGGCCGGGTCCATCACAAAGGCTTTGAGCTCTTCGCGCAATTGCGGCCAGAGATCGGCCAGCTTGGCGTTGAACTCGTCGGCGCCCTTCCTGTCGAAGGCCTTCTTCTTCGCTTCGGCGTAGCACATGCTGCCGATCTCGCGGCCATAGCGGTCGATGAACTCGGCTTCGTCGATATGAGTGGGCTTGATCTTCGGCGCCTTGTCGAGCTTGAGCAATTCGCTCTGCAGCCGCGCGATGGCGAGCGAGGCGACGCCGACCTGCTGGCCATGGGTGGTGCCGGGATGGGCAGGCCCCGCGAACATGTCAATCCAATGCGACACCTGATGCTCACCCATCGAGCCATGATGCGAGATGCCGGTGAAGCAGACACCGAGACCGCACAGAGTGAGCACGCGGTGCAGATAGCCATTGGCGGCCACGTCATGCTTGGCGAGGCCGGAAGCAGCCTTCAGCATCGGCGCTTCATCGTCCTTCTGCAGCACATAAGGAACCGGCGAATAAAAGGTGCCGAAGAGGCGATGCGAGGCCCACCAGTCGATCTGCGCGGTGGAACGGCAGAGGCAATCGCCGAGGCCCGCCGCCGAGAGCCAAGTCGGCGCATCGGCCGACACTTTGAGATCGAGGAAGATGCCCTGCGGCGCATGCGCCGGCAGCGACGTCTTGTAGCCATTGGCGAGCGTCACCGAAGCGGTCGATGCGGCATAGCCGTTCATCGAGGCGGCGGTACCGAAGGTGGCATAGGGCCTGCCGTCCTTGAAGGTCGCGAATTTGCAGGTGTCGCTGAGCGCCCCCGAGCCCACCGCGATCAGCGCGTCGGCATGACGGGTTTTCTCCTGCACCAGTGCGATGGTCGGCTCGTCGCATTCCATATTGCCGGGCATCACGATCTCATCGATCGTGCCGAGCGCCTGCAGCTCCCTGGCGACACGTCGCCCCATCGCCTCGACCGTATTGGCGTCGGAGACGACGGCGATCCTCTTGCCGAGCTTCAGGGGCGCCGTCACATCGGCGGCGCCGCCATCGAGCGTATCGGCGAGCAGGATGGTTTTGAACGGCACTTGTGCCGGCTTGCCGGTTTCGGGATCGGCCCATCTGCCGTCGACCACGTCACTGATGAGCTGGTTCCAGTCGCGCATGGCTTCCGTCATTGGGGTGCTCCTTGGGCAAAGGCGGCCATGCGTGCATTCCACTTCGACAGAGACGGCCAGAGATCGGCATAGATGGCAGCGAGTTCGGCATAGCGGGCCTGGGCCTTGCCATCCGGGGTGAAGGTTTTGGTGAGATCGCCGGTCATGGCGCGCGCCGCCTCCATCACGGAAGCATACCAGCCGACGCCGGTCGCCGCCGCGGCGGCGGCCCCCAGCGATGACGCCTCGACCGTCGTCGAGCGCAGCACCTTGCGGCCCGTCGCATCGGCGATGATCTGGCACCAGAGATCGGACGCGGCGCCGCCGCCAATGGCGACGAAATGATCGATCGGCTGCGTCACTCGGGCGATGCGTCCGGTGACCATCGCCTGCTCCAGCGCCACACCTTCGAGCAGCGCGCGATAGACATCGCCGCGCCGGTGCGAGGCGGTGAGACCGGCGATGATGCCGCGCGCATGGGGATCCCAATAGGGCGTCATCGAGCCCGACCAGTAAGGCACCAGCGCCAGGCCGTTGGCGCCGATCGGCGAAAGTGCTGCTTCCGCTTCGAGCGTCTTGAAGATCTGCGGGTTCCGGGCCGGATCGATGTTGAACAGCTGCTCCACCATCCAGTTGACCAGGAAGGTGCCGGTGCGCAGGCAGGATTCATAGATATAGCCGGTCTCGGCGATCGCCTTCATGGTGCGGAAGGCGGGATCATAGGCGTAAGCCTCGCCGAAGCTTCCCGATACGACGGCGGTGCCGAGATTGAGATAGGCGCGGCCTGTCTCGAACACATTGGCGCCGCTGCCGGCGCATTGCCCGTCGCCGCCGCCCGCCACTACCACGACGTCGCGCGGCAGCCCGGTCGCTTTCGCCGCCGCTTCGGTGAGGGTCGCGATCTTCTGGCCCGGCCGCACGAGCTTCGGCAACTGCGCGCGGCTCAAGCCGACGGCGTCGATGAGCGTGTCGGACCAGTCCTGCGCCGCCATATCGAGCAGTCCCATCGGATCGGCCGACGCCGTCGAGGTGACCCACTGGCCGGTCAGATGATGGATGAGGACGCCATGGACCTCGGCGGTCTTGGCGGTCTTGCGCCACATATCGGGCATATGGGCGTCGAACCAGGCGCAACGATAAAGACAGGGCGTCAGATCGACGGGCTTGCCCGAGATACGATGGATCTCGGAGCGGCCGATCTTCTGGGCGAGCCGCTCGATCTCGGAACGGCCGCGCTCGTCGAGCCACAACGTGCCGGGGCGCAGCGGCGTGTTTTCAGCATCGAACTGCGCGAAGCTTTCGCGCTGATTGGAAATGGCGATGGCCGCGACGCGTTCCGGCTTCACCTTGACGAGCAGCTCGCGGATCGCGGTTTCGGCGGAATGGCGCCAGTCTTCCGCCCGCTGCTCGAACCAGCCGGCTTGCGGATTGGCGAGCGCGATCTGGGCGCGGCCTTCACCTTGCGCATTGCCGTCGCGGTCGAAGGCGATGGCCTTGGCGGCAGTGGTCGAGGAATCGAGGCCGATGACGAGGTCGCGGGTCATGAGTCCGGTCAAAAAATTGGCGGAGACGGGATGGTCCGCCTCCGCCCAGTCCAGGGAGTATCAGAGAAGGCCGGCGTCTTCGACGGCCTTGTTGATCAGGCTGGCAACGTTGTCCATGCACTTCTTGGCATCGCCGCCATAGTCCTGATTGGTGAGCAGCTTGCCGAGCTCGACCGGGATCTCGTTATTGGAGAAGCCCGCCCACAAGGGCATGTCGGGTTCGGAAGCCATGACATTGTCGATCGTCCACTTCACCGTCTCGAGATGGCGCGTGGTGCCGGGGCCGACCACCGCCTTCGCCTTGACCCGCGGGTCGTCGAAGGAGGACAGACGCATCGGCGCGAAGCCGCCCAAAAGCGTGCAACGGGTCATGATCTCTTTCGAGCAGGCCCACTGCATGAAGATCCAGGCGGCGTCGAGATTCTTGGAGTATTTCGAGAGGCCGAGGATCGAGCCGCCCTGGTGGCCGACATTGGGGATTTCGCCGAAGCCCGCATCCGCCACGGCGCGCACGCCGGTCATGGAGGAGATCGGGTGCAGCGGTTCCCACAGGCCCTTTACCTTCGAATCATCGGCATCGAGACCGGGGAAGAACTCGTCCCAGCTGTTGACGAGCGCCACCTGGCCGGCCTGCATCATCTGGAACTGGCCGTCCCAGGTCGACGCGGTCGACTGCGGCGGGGCGTTCTTCAGCATTTCCTGATACCACTGGAGACCCTTGATGGCCTGCTCGTCATTGCCGGCGAATTTCTTGTCCTTGCCGAAGATCGAGCCGCCATGGCCCCACACCGCCGCGGTCCAGTCGCATTCGAGCGAATAGTGACCCGACTTGGCCTGGAGACCGGTGCCGAAAATGCCATTGGCTTTCTCAGCCTCGGTGATCGCCTTCACGCCGGCGGTGAACTCGTCGAAATTGGTCGGCGGCTTGATGCCATGTTTCTCGAGGATGTCCTTGCGATACATGGTGATGAAGATCGGGATGTCGAACGGAATGCCCGCCCATTTGCCGTCATAGAGGGCAAGACCCTCGACCAGCGGCTTGGAGAAGTCGTCGAAGTCGAAGCCCGGCATCGCGAGATCGGGCTTGTCCTTGTAGTACTGCGTCGGATCAACCGTGTCCTGCGCGAAGGTCGCGACCCAGGACTGGTCGAGATAATAGACGTCATAGGTACCGAGCTGGCCCTGCACGTCCTGCGTCGCCTTGGCGAGCACCTGCTCGAGCGGCACGATCTCGATTTCGACCTCGATGCCGGTCGCTTCGGTGAACTCACCCTTGATCTGGTTGAGAACGACGGTCGGCGGTGTGGCTTCCGAGGTGTAGCGCACCTTGGTGCCCTTGAACTTGCCGCCGACATCCTTCAGCCACTTGGTCATCTCTTCGGGCGTCTGCGCATAGGCCGCATTGCCGCCGAGATTGCCGCGGAAGGGCCGCGTCGAGCCGAGGAGCCCGGTGGCAAAGGCCGAGAAGCCGATGCCGGCCATGCCGGTCTTGCGCAGGAAGTCGCGCTTGGAGATGCGCCGCGCCGCGAAGTCGCGGGCGGTGTCGATGATGAAGGTCTTCTTATCGTGGTCTTTGAAACTCATGAATTCCTCCCATGGGTTGCGTCGTAATCGCTCGTCCGCGGCTCATTCCTTGAGTGAGCCGAGTGTGAGGCCGCGGACCAGATGCCGTTGAACCAGAAGTATGAAGATGAAGCCGGGCAGGATCGCCGCCGTGCCGAGCGCCGAGATGAAGCCCCATTCCGAGCCGGTCGAGGTGACGAAAGTGGTGATCTTGACCGGCACGGTACGGATGATCGTGGTGAGGAAGAGCGACAGCAGGAATTCCGTCCACGAGAAGATGAAGCACAACACCGCGGCGGCGGCCACACCGCCCCGCACCATCGGCAGCACCACCTTGAGGAAGGTCTGCCAGCGCGTGGCACCGTCGATCATCGCCGCCTCATCGACATCCTTCGGCACATCGTCGAAGAAGGATTTGAGCAGCAGCACCGCGATCGGCAGGTTCATCAGCGCATGGATGACGATGAGGCCGATATAGCCGAGGAAGAGATTGTCGGTGTCGCGCATGCCGGCGACCTTGTACATGCCGACCAGCGGCACGATGATCGCGATCGGCGGCAGGAAGCGCTGCCCGAGCACCCAGTTGAGAAAGCCTTCGCGGCCGCGGAACCGCATGCGCGACAGAGCATAGGCGGCGAGGACCGCGAGGATGATGGTGAGCCCGGTCGACCCGACGGCGACGATGATCGAATCGATGATGGTCTGGCGCGAATCGTAGGAGCTGGTACCGCCGACGCCGAAAGTCGAGCCGCTTTCGATGGCGATCTCGGCGCGCGACCAGCCGAGCAGCACGACGGCATAATTGATGAGCGTCGGCACGAAGTCGAAGACGACGACCTCGTCCTTGTTGAAGATCGCATACATCGGCTTGATCGAGGTCAAGGCCCACCAGAACAGCGGGAACATGAAGATCGCCACGACCACGACCGCCGTGATGTCGCGCAATATGCGTTTGGGCAGGGACTGTTCCATCAGAGCTTCACCCGGAAAATCTTCATGAACAGGCTCGACGCGATGATCACCAGGATGAGGGTGATGAGCGACAGCGTCGAGGCATAAGGGAAATCGCCGTTGAAATAGATGCGCCCCGAATAGGAGGTGAGCGTCTCGGTGGCGGTGCCCGGCCCCGAATCCGTCATCACCTTCACATAGTCGAAGACGCGGAACAGATCGATGCCGCGGATGAGGACGGCGATGGCGATCACCTTCGACATCATCGGCAGCGTCAGCTTGAAGAAGGCCTGAACGGCAGTGGCGCCGTCGATCGCCGCCGCCTCGAAAGGTTCCTTCGGAAGTGAGCGCAATCCCGCCAGCATGATCAGCACCATGAAAGGCGTCCATTGCCAGATATCGGCGAGCAGCACGCCGGCGAGCGCCGTTGAGCTGTTGGCGAGGATCGGATATTGCGGCGACAGCAGTCCCACCGCATAGAGCGAGCGCGACAGCACGCCGAAGGAGCCATCGAGCATGAGCAGGAACATCATCCCGGTGACGGCGGGCGGCACCACCAGCGGCAAGGTCATCAAGGCGCGGAGCACGCCATAACCTTTGCGGTCCGAGTCGAGCAGTAGCGCGATGAGAAGCCCGAGCACCAGCTGGATGACCAGCGCAATGCCGGTATAGAGGAAGGTCGTGCCGATGGCGTCCCAGACGCGCTGATCGCCGAAGGCCTTCAGCCAGTTGTAGTCGGGATCGAAGACATTGGCTCGCGTCACCGGGTTGCGCTTATGCAGCGACAGCCACAGCGCATAAAGCAGCGGATAGATGCCGAAGATGATCATCAGCGCCGAAGCCGGCAGCAGCCAGGGCAAGGGATGCTCGGAGGAAAGCCAGCGCCATTTGGGCCAGAACGAGCCCGGCGAACGGCCTTGCGCCACCGCCGCGTCGCTCATGCGCGCGCTCCGGCACACAACATCGTCGCACCGCGCAGGCTTGCGGTCATCAAGAGGCCTCCCATCCGGTCTTTCCGGCGGCTTTGAACTTTTGTAATTCTGCCGGAACAAATGTTATCCGAGTAAACGCGTCCTCAAGGTCCCTGTCAACCCTGGATTTCCGGGGCGGCCCTGCGGCGCGCATTCGAGACCCAACACAACGTCAAGTAATCATTAGAAAAACTTCGGCCGGGCGTGAAATTTTCTCGTTTGGCCCCTGGGCCACACTTTGCTGTGAGAAACCGGTCAATCAAGTTGCCGGACCGGATGGATGACGTTACTGCCGGCATATAAGGAGAAAAAACCAATGCTGCTGACCCGACGTTCCGCCCTTCTGGCCCTGGGCGGTACCGCCCTCCTCGCGACACCTTTGCGGGGCGCCAAGGCCGAGGCCACCCCCATCGACGCGACCATCGCTTATGGCAGCACCGGCTATACCTGGGCCCTGTCCTTCGTCGCCGAGGGCATCGACGCCTGGAAGAAGGAAGGCGTGACCCTCACCGCCCTCGATTTCCCGACGGGCCGCGAATCGATGCAGGCTTTGCTCGGCGGCTCGGCGCAATTCGCCACCTCGACCGACACGCCGGTGATCTTCGCCGCCCTGCAGGGCCTCAAGCCGAAGATCCTCGCGAGCTACAGCCGCTATTCGCGCGACATGAAAGTGACGATGAGCAAAGCGAGCGGCGTCTCCGAGAAGGATCCCTCCTCGCTCAAGGGCAAGACCATCGGCACCCGCGTCGGCACCAGCGGCCAATATATGCTGTCGCGTTACCTGGCGATGGGCGGCCTGAAGGACAGCGATATCAAGATCGTCGATCTCAATCCGAGCGACATGCTCGCCGCCACCTTGCGCGGCGATGTCGACGGCTTCGCCTGGACCTCGCAGGCCTCCAAGCTCGCCCTCGATGCGGCCCCCGACAAGATCTTCGAGATGACCCAGGACGGGCTCGAGAAGTTTTTCGTCAGCCATCAATTGCTGCTCGTCAATGACAGCGCCCTCGCGAGCAATCCCGAGCTCGGCGACCGCGCGGTGCGCGCATTGCTCGCCGCCGAGGATTACATGACCAAGAACGCCTCCTGGCCCGAGATCGTGGCGCCGCGGGTGCGCGCCGAAGCCGACTTCGTCCGCCAGATGACCTCGGTCTTCGAATTCCAGGTCCGGCTCGACAAGGCGTTCCTCGATGATCTCGTCGGCCAGGCCGAATGGGCGATCAATTCCGGCCTCGCCAAGCAGCCGGCCGAGGATGTGCGGACCCTGCTGTCGGGCCTCATCGCTTCGGAGCCCCTGAAGAAGGCCGCTCCCGACCGCGTGAGTCTCTGAGCATCATGCCGCTGATCTCGATCGAGCATGTTTCGCATCTCTATGTCGGGACCGGCGGCACCCCCTCCTGGGCCTTGCGTGATGTGAGTCTCGGCCTCGAACGGGGCCGTTTCACCTGTCTCGTCGGCCCGTCGGGCTGCGGCAAGACCACCTTGCTGCAGCTCATCGCCGGCTTTCTCAAGCCCACCGCCGGCAGCGTCCAGCTCGACGGCAAGCCGATTTCGGGACCGGGTCCCGACCGCAGCGTCGTCTTCCAGGAATATGCGCTCTTCGCCTGGTTCACGGTGCGCCAGAATGTCGAATTCGGCCTGCGCGTCGCCGGCATGAAGGCGGCCGAACGACACCAACGTTCTGACGAGTTGCTCGCCATGATCGGCATGAGCCACGCGGCCGATCGTTATCCGCATGAATTGTCGGGCGGCATGCGCCAGCGTGTGGCGGTGGCCCGCGCGCTCGCCATCCATCCTGAGGTCGTGCTGATGGACGAGCCTTTCGCGGCGGTCGATGCGCTGACCCGCGCCACCTTGCAGGAAGAATTGCTGCGCCTCTGGCAGCAACTGGGCCTCAGCATCGTCTTCATCACCCACAATGTCGATGAGGCGGTGTTCCTTGCCGATGACGTGGTGGTGATGTCGGCGCATCCGGGCTCCATCCAGGAGATCATGACCATCGACATGCCGCATCCGCGCGATCGCGGCTCGCCCGAATTCGCCAGATGGTACGCGCGCATCAATGCGGCGCTGCATCGCGACCAGAAACAGAAGCAGGCCGCCTGATGCGCGACGAGGCAAACCATATCGCGGCGCTCGAAGCCCGTTTCCTCGCCGAGCATCAACGCGCGGTGCGGCTCAGGCGCTGGCGCGGCATCGCCCTCAACATTCTGGGTGTCCTGCTGTTCCTGGCTGTCTGGGAGATCATCCCGCGCCTCGGCCTTGCCAATCCGGTGCTGTTCCCGCCGCCCTCGAACGTCCTCGAGGCGGCTCTGCCGATGTTTGGCTCGGGCGAGATCCCGTGGAATATCCTGGTGAGCCTGGGGCGCGCCGGTGCCGGTTTCCTCATCGCCGCGGTGCTGGGTGTCGCCATCGGCGTCGCCACCGCGCGGGCCCCACTGATCCGCGATCTGGTCGAGCCTTTGCTGCATGGTTTCCGCTCGGTGCCGGTCATCGCGCTGGTGCCGGTCTCGGTCCTGTGGTTCGGCATCGGTGAGGGCGCCAAGGTCGCGCTCGTCGCCACCGGCGCCTTCTTCCCGATCTGGATCAACAGCTTCATCGGCGTGCGCGACGTGCATGAGATCTATTTGCGCTCCGCCGCCTGTCTCGGCGCCAATCGCTGGCAGACTTTGCGCTATGTCGTGCTGCCGGCGTCCTTGCCTTTCATCATCGCGGGGCTTCGGCAAGGCATCGCCATCGCCCTCATCGTGCTCGTCGCCGCCGAACTTGCGGGTGCGCGCGCCGGTGTCGCTTATATGATGTCGATGGGCCATCAGCTGTTCCGCGTCGACATCATGTTCGCCGGACTGGTGATCCTCGGATTCTTAGGCTTCGCCGGCGACCGCCTGTTCGTCGCTTTGTGCCGGAAGCTCTTCCCCTGGTATCGGCCCAGTGCCTGACATCATCATCACTACCGGCACGGTGCGCACGTTCGACGCGCAAGATCGTGTCACCGAAGCCATTGCGATCAACGGCACCCGCGTTCTCGCTGTCGGCGCCGCGGCAGATCTCAAAGCGCGCGCCACGGCCGCCACGCGCCTCATCGATCTGCCCGGCGCTACTGTGACGCCCGGCATCAATGATGCCCATGCACATATGGAGCGTGAGGGGCTGAAGCTCCGGCGTCCTTCACTCGCCGCCTGCCGGTCGATCGCCGATATTCAGACGCTCATCCGGAAGGAAGCGCAGAAGACGAAGCCCGGCGACTGGATCGTCACCATGCCGATCGGCGCGCCGCCGTTTTTCTTCAACGCTGTTGCCCAGCTCGCCGAAGGCCGGGCACCCGACCGTTTCGACCTCGACGCCGCCGCTCCCGATCATCCGATCTATATTCCGGGCCTCTTCGGCAATTGGGGGGCACCACCGGGCCATTCCTGCCTCAATACGAAAGCGCTGGCGCTCAATGGTATTACACGCGCGTCGATACCCAGCATCGGCGGCATCGAGATCGTGAAGGACGCAAAAGGCGAGCCGACCGGCGTCATCATCGAGCGCAATCCGCGCCCGATGGTCGAGTTCGATCTTCTGCCCGCGGTGCCGCGCTTCAGCGCTGCCGACCGCCGCGCCGGCATCGTCGCGTCGATGCGCCTCTATAATGGCGTCGGCACGACATCGGCCTATGAAGGCCATGGCTCGGCCGCCGAGATCATCGGCCTCTATCGCGATCTGTGGGAGCGGAACGAGCTCACCGTGCGCATGGGGCTGGTGGTGAGCCCGTCCTGGACGGATGCCAACGAGGCGGCGATCATCATGCGCGACTGGCTGGCACAGGCGCGGGGCTCCGGCCTCGGCGATCCGTGGTTCCGTCTCTCCGGCATCCATGTCGCTTATGGCGGCGATGACCGCATGGCCGAGATCGCCCGCAAGGATCTGCCCAATACCGGCTGGTCGGGTTTCGTCGAGCAGGCGCAGGGGCCAAAGGATTTCGAGGAGCTGTGCCGCCTGGCTTTGCTCTATGACCTGCGCATCAACACCATCGTCGGCGACCGCCTCGACGAGGTCGTCGCGATACTCGAGCGGGTGAACGCGCTGGCGCCGCTCGCCGGAAAACGCTGGGTGATCCAGCATATCGCCAAGACTGAACGCACGACGCTCGCCCGCCTGGCGCGGCTCGGCGTGCTCGTCACCACCATTCCGGTCTATTTCCTGTGGAAGGGCGGCCATTGGTATGACGCGGCCGAGGGCGACCGGATCGTGCCGATGCGCACCATGCTCGATCTCGGCATCGATGCCGCCGCGGCGACCGACAATATTCCCTATAATCCCGGCTTCACACTGTGGACGATGTGCGAAAGGGAGCGCCGGTCCGACGGTAAGGTACTGGGCGCCGCCGAGCGGCTGACCCGCCGCGAGGCCTTGCACGCGCTCACGGTGAGCGGCGCGCGCCTCACCTATGACGAGCATCACAAAGGCCCGCTGACGCCGGGTTTCCTCGCCGACCTCGCCGTCTTCGCTACCGACCCGCTTACCGTCGAGGCAAACAAGCTGAAGGACTTGGCGAGCCTCCTGACCATCGTGGACGGCTGCATCGTCTTCGAGCGTTCCTGATGAAACAGCGCATCGTCATCATCGGCGGCGGCTTT
>NZ_JAENHL010000007.1:2265593-2334415 GCF_016595235.1 Taklimakanibacter albus
CGCTTTGACAAGCATCTCCTCAATGTGACGACGCCCAAGATGGACACGTATGCCGAGGCGGACGATCCGCTCTTCGAGCCGTGGCTCGCCGAACGCGCCGATCATGACTATGCGCCGCGCCGGCTTTATGGTGATTTCCTCACCGAAGCCGTTTCGAATGCCATCACCGGCAAGGACGTCCGCCATTTCCAGACGATGGCCAGCGCAATCCGTTCAACCGATGATGGACTCGCCATCACCTTGGCGGACGGCACGACGCTTGCGGCCTCACATGCCGTGCTGGCGCTTGGCAATCTGCCGCCCAAGCTCCTGGCGCCTGGGATCAGCGATCCGCGCATCATCGAACATCCTTGGAGCCTGACGCCAGAAAGGACTGAAGGACGCAACCGCGTCGTCATCGCGGGTACCGGCCTGACCGCACTCGATGCCGTGACGCTGATCGCGGAGGCCAACCCCAAAGCACATTTCACCCTGGCCGCAGCGCATCCGCTGACGCCGCCTTGCGATCGGACCGTAACACCCTGGGCCGAAGCTGAACACGTCATCGGCCATTCGCCGACCATGGTCTGGAGTATGGTGAAGCGCGAGTTGCGCGAGCGCGACTGGTATGAAGTCATCGATGGCTTACGCGGGCATGTCGAAGCGATCTGGACCCAATGGACACAGGAACAGCGCCGCAGCTTCATGAGGCATGGCGCCCGGCTGTGGCTGCATCACCGCCACCGGTCACCGCCGCCGACCTGGCACCGGATCGAGGAGCTGAAGACGGTCGGGCGCCTGTCCTTGCGCGCCGGTCGCATCCACCGACTCACACCGCATTCCGATCGTATCGATGTCGATCTGGCCACCGGCACTCTCGCGGCCGATCTCGTCGTCAACACCACCGGGCCGAGCCTGTCGCTGCGCGCGCATGCTCTGCTGAGTGCGCTTCTCGATGAGGGCTTGGTCACCGAATGCCCTCTGGGTCTCGGCATCGCCATCGATGATGACGGACGTTGCCGGACGCGCAATGGTCATCTTTCACGCCTTTTCGCGCTCGGCACGCTGACCCGCGGCCAGTTCTTCGAAACCGTCGCGGTGCCGCATATCCGCAAACATGCGGATGATATTGCAAAGGTGATTGTGCCTTCATCCTTCCCCCTTGCGGGGAAGGTGGCTCCCGGGCCTTAGGCCGGGAGCCGGATGGGGGTCGGGTGGTCTGGCAAATCGTTAGAGAAGAAGATTCGGAAGCACCACCCGACCCTTCGGACCGACCCTCCCCGCAAGGGGGAGGGAAAAATCCAGAACCTACTCCGCCGCGGCCAGAAAACGCGCATCCGCCTGGTCGAGGCGGCGGCGGATCTGGGTGATGGTGAGCGTGTCGTCGGGAACGCAATTGTCATAGGTGAGATAGCTGCCGGCCTTGACCGGCTTCACCACCTTTGCCCGCTCGGCCAGACCGATCGGGATTGCATTGGCCTGGCGCGCTTCGCCCCAGGTCATCGCCCAGGCACGATATTCCGTCTCGCCGATTTTGCCGAGCGTTTCGCCGGGCTTGAGATCGCGCTTGGCGAGAGCGATCGCTTCCGCCACCGGATGATCGAGCGGCACCATGTCGGCTTCTTTGTGCAGCACCGCATGCGCCGCCGAGATCGGCACTTCGAGGCTGGTCAGATGGAAGGGCCGGAACAGCGAGAAATAGGGCCCCTTGCCGACTTTCAGATCAATCATGCGTTCGACGACGCGCGGATGATCGGCCTCGACGATGCAGAAGACGCCGGGCGCCACACCCTTGCCGATCGAATAATCGACGCAGCCGGTCTTGCTGAGCACGCCGCCCTTGGATTTCGGAATCAGCACGTCCGCAAGCTCGTCACGCGTCGCCGCCGGACCATGCATGCCGGGCAGGTCAGGCACGAGGCCGGTCGCATTGGCGATCGCCACCATCTCGACCATGGTCTTCGAGCCGTCGACGAATTCGACCAGCATGCGCGCATTCATGTTGCGCTCACGGGCTTCCTTCTCGTAATCGGCCGGCACCGCATCGAATTTGAGCGGGTTGTTCTTACCCTTGCCGGCGCAGACGATCGAGAGGCCGAGCGACTGGGCGAAACCGATGAGCTCGAGGGCCGCGGCCGGCTCATCACCCGCCGCGCCCGTATAAACGACGCCGGCGCGGCGCGCTTCTTCATGGAGAAAGCGGCCGATGGTGATGTCGGCCTCGACATTGAGCATCACGATCGGCTTGCCGGCCTTGATCGCGGCGAGCGCGAAGACGGCCCCTGTATTGGGATTGCCGGTGGCGTCGATCACCACATCGATGCGCCCGGCGCCGACAAGCGCCTGAAGATCGCCGGTGATGGCGATCTTCTTCATCTCGATCAGCCGGTCGATATCCTGGGCGGACTTCGCCTCGGCGAAGTCCTCGCGCCCATGGCCGGCGAGGAGAAGTGCCGCTTGCGCATTGGAGATATTGAGCTCGGCGATGGCCGCGAGCCGCAGGCCCTCCATGCGGGCGAGCTGAACGGCGAGATCGGTGCCCATCTGGCCGGCGCCGGCGACACCGATCCGGATCGGGCCTTTCTCCTCGGCATGCCGGCGCAATTCGCGCGCCAGCGACGACACATTGGAAATCACTTCGCCTTGTCCTTGGCCTTCTTGGACTTGTCCTTCTTCGGCTTGTCTTTCTTGCCCTTCTCAGGCTTCGCCTCGGGCGCATCGCGGCGCGTCGGTGCGATCACCGCCAGCGCCTCGCCGCCTTTCAGCTCACCGGCCTGCTTGCCGTATGTCTTGAAGCGCGCCAGGACGGTCTTCATCTGCGCATCCTTGAGGATGACCGGCTTGCCGGCGAGACACGCCGCCCAATATTGGTGGCAGAGCGTCTCGATCTCACCCGCGAGCCACAGGGCCTTGTCGAGATTGGGCCCGAAGGCGATCTGGCCGTGATTGGCGAGGAGGCAGGCGGTGCGGTCCTTCAGCGCCTTGAGCATCGTGTCGGAGAGCGCCTGGGTGCCGAATTCGGCATAGTCGCTGACCCGCAAGGTCGAGCCGCCGGTGACGCCGATCATGTAGTGGAAGGGCGGGATGTCTTTGCGCAAGGTCGCCAGTGCCGTGGCATAGATCGAATGCGTATGCACGATGGCGCCCGCCTCGGGTCGCGCCTTGAAGATGTCCATATGCATGCGCCATTCGGTCGACGGCAGATATTTGCCGTAATAGCCGCCCTCGAGATCCATCTCGACGATGTGCTCGACATCCATAATGTCATAAGGAACGCCCGACGCGGTCATCAGGAAACCGTCCTCGGTGCGGGCGCTGACATTGCCCGACGTGCCCTGATTGATGCCCATCTCGTTCATCTGACGGCAGACCCAGATGATCTTCTTCTTGAGATCGGCATGTTTGGACTTCGACATCGCGACGGCTCCATTTGATCAAATTTTCGGGCGGACCCTACAACCTGAAATCCGAAAGGTCCAGAAAGGCTAAAGTCGCGGTCTCTTGACAAATTCTCATATTCGAGAAAATATCTCAAATATGGAAATTATGGATGATGCCATCGACCGGCGGATCGCCCAGCGCCTGAAGGCCCTACGTATCGACCGCGGCTGGTCGCTCGACGAGCTGGCCGGCCGCAGCGGGGTGAGCCGCGCCACTTTGTCGAGGCTCGAAAATTTCGCCATCAGCCCGACCACCAGCATGCTGGGCAAGCTCTGCGCCGCCTTCGGCCTGACGCTGTCACGGCTGATGTATATGGCCGAGGACGGTTTCGCGCCGCTCATCCGGCGCAGCGCCCAGACTTTGTGGAGCGATCCAGAGATCAGCTTCAAGCGCCGCGCGGTGTCGCCGCCGGCGCAGACGCTTGTCGGTGAAGTGATCGAAGGCGAGATCGGCCCCGGCACACGCATCGATTACGACAAGGCGCCGAAACAGGGCCTCGAGCATCATCTCGTTCTGCTCGAGGGCCAGCTCGACATCACGGTGGCCGGCACGACCTATGGGCTGAAAGCCGGCGACTGCCTGCGTTATCAGCTTTTCGGCCCGAGCAGCTTCGCGACGCCGAAGAAAATCTCAGCCCGCTATCTGATCTTCATGGTGTGAGACATGACGATAGACCTCTCGCTCTTCACCGCCGAGGACATCTCACACGAATTGCCGGAACTGGCGAAGCTCCTGCATGACTGCGTCCATGCCGGCGCCAGCATCGGCTTCATCATGCCGCACAGCATGGAAGACGCGGAAGGCTTCTGGCGCGACAAGGTCGCGGGGCCGGTGGCGAGCGGCACGCGCTTGCTCCTGGTGGCGAAAGACGGCGCACGCATCGCCGGCGCGGTGCAGCTCGATTACGACACGCCGGCCAATCAGCCGCATCGCGCCGAGATCCGCAAATTGCTGGTGCATCCGGATTTCCGCCGCCAGGGCATCGCCAAAAGACTCATGGCGACGATCGAGGACGAGGCGCGCCGGTTGCGGCGCAGCCTGCTCACTCTCGATACCCGCACCGGCGACACGGCCGAGCCGCTTTATGCCGCCATCGGCTATCATACGACCGGCGTCATCCCCGGCTATTGCCGCGATACCCATAAAGATCGTCTCGACTCCACCACGATCATGTACAAAAATCTGTGATGGGCGCCCGGGGGGCGTCCCACAGAGGGGATCATGACGGGAAACAATGTGCGCGGCATCGCCGTGGTGGATGTCGGAGCGACCAACAGCAAGATCGTGCTCTTCGACAGCGCCGGAAAACCGCTGGCCGAGCGCAAGATGGCGAGCCGCCATGGCTCAGGCCCGCCCTTTCTCCATCTCGATCCGAAGCCGCTGATCGCCTTCTGTGCCAAACATCTGCCCGAACTCGACGCGGTGCTGCCGATCGACGTCATCGTGCCCTCGGCCCATGGCGCGGCGATTGCCTGCCTCGCCGAGGATGGTTCACTGGCCTTGCCGGTGATGGATTACATGGCCGAGCCGCCACCCGAGATCATCGACGCCTATCGCAAGGTCGAGCCGCCTTTCTCGGAAGTCTTCGGGCCGCTTCTGCCGATGGCGCTGACCCATGGCATGCAGCTCTTCTGGGAAGAAGAGGCTTTCCCCGAGGATTTCGCCAAGGTCAAAACCATCCTGCCCTGGATTCAATATGTGAGCTATCTGCTCAGCGGCAAAGCGGTGATCGAGGTCGCCAGCATGTCGTGCCAGTCACAGCTGATGGATGTGCGCGACAACAGCTTCTCGTCGCTGGCGCGTCTGCGCGGCTGGGACAAGCTCTTCGCGCCCTGGGCCAAGGCGTGGGAAGTGACGGGCACGCTGAAGGAGGAATTCCGCGATGGCCGTTTCCGCGGCCGCGGCGACGTGCTCGCCGGCATCCACGATTCGAGCGCCAATTATCTGCGCTACCTCGCCGGCGGCCGGAAACACTTCACGCTTCTGTCGACCGGCACCTGGATCATCGGCTTCGACACCGACACCGGCATCACCGAGCTCGACCCTAAGCGCGACACGGTGACCAACACCGACATCTGGGGCAAGCCCGTCGCTTGCTGCCGCTTCATGGGCGGGCGCGAATTCGAGATTCTCTCGCGTGGCGCCGCCGCCGAAGCGGCGAGCTTCAAGGCGCTCGCCGACATTCTCTCGCAAGAGAGCTTCGCGCTTCCGTCCTTCACCGACTCGGGCGGACCGATGCCCGGCACCGGCAATAAAGGCCTGGTGAGAGGCCCGGCACCTGCAAGCGAAGAAGAACGCGCGACCCTTGCCGCGCTTTATTGCGCGCTGATGGTCGACCGCTCGCTCGCCGCGGTGAAGTCGAAAGGTGACATCATCGTCGATGGGCCTTTCGCCAAGAACCCGGTGTTTCTCTCATGCCTCGCGGCTCTCCGCCCGAAGCAGAAAGTGCTCGCCTCGCAATTGCGCGACGGCACCACGCAAGGCGCCATGGTGCTGGCCTTGATGAGCGAAGACGGCAAGCTGCCCGAGCTCGCTCTCTCGCTCGACCGCGTGGATCCGAAGGCGCCGGCGATGATGGCGCGTTATGCCGCCAAATGGCGCGCGCTTGCGGCGGAGCAGAATGACTAGAGAAAATTATACGGATCGACATCGATCGCGAGGCGCAGCGATCCCTTAGGCTTGATGTCGCCGAGCCAGGCCTTGAGATAGGCCTGCACATTGATGCCGCGGCGCGCTCTCACCAGAAAGCGCCAGCGATGCAGCCCGCGCACCAGATGCAAAGGCGCCGGCGCCGGGCCCAGCACATGCACGCCTTCGCCATAGGGGGCGAGCGGCTGCAGCGAGCGGGCGAAGCGTTCGGTCTCGTGCCCGTCGCGCCCCGATATGACGATGGCCGCGAGATGCCCATAAGGCGGCAGGTCGGCCCCTTCGCGCAGGCGCTTCTCTTCCGTGAGAAAGCCGTCGCGGTCGCCTTCCGCCAGCGCCCGCATCAGCGGATGATCAGGCCTGTAGGTCTGGATCAGCGCGCGGCCCGGCTTCTCGCCGCGCCCGGCGCGCCCCGCCACTTGCGCCATCTGCGCCCAGCTGCGCTCGCCGGCGCGCGGATCACTCGAATCGAGCGCGAAATCGGCATCGACGACACCGACGAGAGTGAGATGCGGAAAGTGATGGCCCTTGGCGACGAGCTGCGTGCCGATGACGAGATTATGCACGCCATCGGTCACCTCGCGGATCGCATCCTTGAGCAGCGTGCCGCGCGCCAGATCGCTCGACAGGATGGTGAGTCGCGCTTCGGGGAAACGCTGCGCCACTTCCTCCGCGAGCCGTTCGACGCCCGGCCCGCAGGGCACGAGCTTGCCCGGCGTCTCGCATTTGGGGCATTGGCCGGGGATCGCTTCGGTATGGCCGCAATGATGGCACATCAGCTGCTTGCGGAAGCGATGCTCGACCAGCGACGCGGCGCAGTTCGGACAATCGAAGCGATGACCGCAGGCACGGCAGAGCGTCAAGGGCGCATAGCCGCGCCGGTTGAGAAAGAGCAGCGCCTGATCGCCCTTGGCGAGCGTCTCGCTCACTGCGTTCGCCAATGGATCGGACAGCCATGATCCGGACTGTGGCGCCGCCTGGCGCATGTCGATGATGTGGCTCGGCGGCAATTCGGCGGCGCCATGGCGGACCGCGAGCTGCACATGGGTGTAGCGGCCACGCTCGGCATTGACGAGGCTTTCGAGCGAAGGCGTGGCGGAAGCGAGCACGATCGGGAATTTGCCGAGCGCGCCATAGACGATCGCCATGTCGCGGGCGTGATAGGGCACACCGTCTTCCTGCTTGTAGGCGCTCTCATGCTCTTCATCGACGACGACGAGGCCGAGCCGCGCCCAGGGCAGGAACAGGGCCGAGCGCGCGCCGACGACGATGCGCGCCCCACCATCCGCGACGCCGCGCCAAACCCGCTCGCGCTCGCGCGGCCGCATGCCGGAATGCCAGGTCGCCGGCGCGGCGCCGAAGCGCCGCTCGACGCGCTCGATGAATTGCTGGGTGAGCGCGATCTCGGGGAGAAGCAGCAGCACCTGACGCCCGGAAGCGAGCGCCGACGCCATCGCCTCGAAATAGACTTCGGTCTTGCCCGATCCGGTGACGCCGTCGAGCAGCAGCGTGCCTTGCGCGCGCCTCGTCACAAGGGCGCGCAATTCCCGGGCCGCCTCTTCCTGCGCCTCAGACAAAGCGAGCTTGCCGGCGGAGGGATCGGGCGCGGGGAAAGCGCGATGCGGCGGCAGCGCCACCACTTCGAGCGCGCCGGCTTTGGCCAGCATCTTCACCACCGATGTGCCGACGCCGGCAAGCTCGGCGAGCTCGGAGGCTTTCATCGCCAGGCCCTCGCGCGCAATGTCGAGCACGCGGGCGCGCTGCGCGGTCAGCTTCGCCGGTTGGTTGGGGCCGATGCGATAGGCGACGTCGCCCTTCGCCTCACCAAAGGCGCCAGGAGCCCTGAGGCAGAGCCGCAGCACATTGCCGAGCGGTTCCAGATAATATTGCGCCACCCAGTCGATGAAGGCGCGATGTGTATCACTCAAGGGCGGCAGGTCGAATTTCTGGACGATCGGCCGCAAGGTCTTGCCGCCGCCGTCACCCTCGCCGATTTTCCAGACGCAGCCGATGAAGGAGCGCGGCCCCAGCGGCACTTCGACATAGTCGCCGGGCGCCACCGAAAGCCCCGGCGGCACCGCATAGGTATAGGGCCCCTCGAGCGCGAGCGGCAGCAGGACATCGGCGGTGACCGGGGAATCGGCGGACATGATGTGGAGCCTTGCGCCAACTCGTCCTCAGGGACAAGCCCATGGCGAAAAGTGACGGCATTGCCTATATGAGGCGGCCATGAAACATGTCCCTGCGTCCATGGCCGAAGTGCTCCGGCGCGAGATCGCTTACCGCGATCCGGCGCTGCTGCTGCGCCGTTTTGCGCGCCGCAAGGACGTGACCTTCCTCGACAGCGCGGCCCAGCAGGGCGAGCTCGGCCGCTATTCCTACATCGCCGCCGACCCGTTCGAGACCTTTACCTTGGCGGAAGGCGAAGGCGGCCTCGCGGCTCTCGCCCGCCTCGACCGGCGATTGAAGCGCTGGAGCTTGCCGCCCGCGTCCGAGCTGCCGCCTTTCCAGGGCGGGTTCGCCGGCTATATCGCTTATGAATTCGCCCGTTTGCTCGAGCCGCAGATCAAGGCGCGGACTCCGGCGCCCGACATTCCGGCCATCGCCCTTCACGCTTACGACACGGTCGTCGCCTTCGATCATCAGGCGAGGCGCTGCTGGATCGTCTCAGCCGGTTTTCCGGAGACCGAGCCCGAGGCCCGCCTGCTGCGCGCCGAAGAGCGCCTCGCCGAAGTCGAGCAGCTCTGCCTCGAACCTGAACCGCCGCTTTCCGGCGACCATGTGATTGCCGGCTGGCAGTCGAATTTCACCCGCCCCGATTACGAGGCGGCGATCCAGCGCACAATCGACTACATTCTCGCCGGCGACATCTTCCAGGCCAATATCGCGCAGCGCTTCACGGCAACCATTCCGGCGAGCTTCGATCCGCTCACTTTCTATCTCACTCTGCGCCAGCGCAATCCGGCAACCTTCGGCGCCTTTCTCGATTATGGCGCGGTGAAGATCGCCTCGAGCTCGCCCGAGCGTCTCATCAGCTTCGATGGCAGCCTTGCCGAAGCGCGCCCGATCAAGGGAACGCGGCGGCGCGACGCCAATGCCAGCATCGATGCCGAGCTGAAAGCCGAGCTTCTGGCGAGCCGCAAGGACCGCGCCGAGAATGTGATGATCGTCGATCTTCTGCGCAACGATCTCTCGCGCGTCGCCGAACCGGGCACGGTGCAGGTGCCGGTCCTCTGCGGACTCGAGACCTATGCCTCGGTGCATCACCTCACGTCGGTTGTCACCGGCCGTCTCGCGCCGGACAAGAGCCGCGGCGATCTCATCGCCGCCTGCTTCCCCGGCGGCTCGATCACCGGGGCGCCGAAGATGCGCGCCCAGGAGATCATCGCCGAGATCGAGCGCGTGCCGCGCAACGTCTATTGCGGCTCGATCGGATACTTAAGCTTTACCGGCGGGATGGATCTCAACATCGCCATCCGCACCGTGCTGTTCCATGACGGCCGCGCCGAATTCCAGGGCGGCGGCGGCATCACCGCCAAATCGAATCCGGCGGACGAATATGAGGAGACCCTCGCCAAGGTGACACGCATTCAGGCGAGCTTCGAGACATGATCCTCGTCATCGATAATTACGACAGCTTCGTCCATAATGTGACGCGTTATCTGCGCGAGCTTGGCTCGCAAGCCGAGGTCAAGCGCAATGACGCGCTCACCCCCGACAGGATCGACGACGATGTGAAGGGCATCGTGATCTCACCCGGCCCCTGCACGCCGCATGAAGCTGGCGTCTCGCTCGATGTGGTGCGCAAATTCTCCGGACGCCTTCCTATTCTCGGCATCTGCCTCGGTCATCAATGTATCGGCGAGGCTTTTGGCGGCAAGGTCACACGTGCCAGACGCCCGATGCATGGCGAGGCCTCCGCCATTCGCCATCAGGGCGGAGGTGTACTGGCGGGACTGCCCGACGGTTTCAATGCCGGGCGTTATCATTCGCTCATCGTCGAGCTCGCGGGCGATGAGCCGTTGAATATCACCGCACGCTCCGAAGATGGCGAGATCATGGGGCTGGAACATAAGAGCCATCCGACCTATGGCGTGCAGTTCCACCCCGAGTCGGTGCTCACCGAACATGGCTACGACATATTGCGCAATTTCCTGAAGGTGGCGCGGTGAGCGCGACCGTCTGGTTCAACGGTGAGCTTGCCACCGGCAGTCTCGCAGTCGATCCCGGTGATCGCGGCCTGTTGCTGGGCGACGGCATCTTCGAGACCCTCGCCGTCTTCGCCGGCAAGCCCGTTTGGCTCGCGGAACATCTCGAGCGCATGATCGAGGCGGCCAAGACTCTCGGCATCCCGGCCGACCGCGGCAATATCGAAGCCGCCATCGGCGAGACATTGCGCGCCACACCCCATCACCATGGCATATTGCGCATCACCTTGACGCGCGGCGCAGGCATACGCGGCCTCGCCGCCGATGGCAGCACGCCGAGCCTGCTCGTCACGCTGGCGCCCTGGATCAAGGGAATGCTCTTCGCGCCGGCGAAGCTCGTCACCTCGACAATCCGGCGTAATGAGACATCGCCCGCGTCTGGTCTCAAGACGCTGTCCTACATCGACAATATCCTGGCGGCGCGGGAAGCCGCCGCGGCCCGCTGCGACGACGCGCTGCTGCTCAACACAAAAAGCCAGGTCGCGGCGACGACCATCGCCAATGTCTTCTTGCTCAAGAACGGCCGGCTCGCGACGCCGCCACTCAGCGCCGGCATTCTTCCCGGCATCGCCCGCCGGAAGCTGCTGACTCTGACGCAAGCTGAGGAAAGGGCGTTGGTACGGGCGGAGCTTCGGGAAGCGGACGCCTTGTTCCTCACCAACAGCCTGCGCCTCGTCCGCCCGGTCCATGCGCTCGACGGCGCCGAGCTCCGTCATGACGATGCGGCATTGACGCGCTATTTCGAACTATTATGCGCGGCGGTCGTTGCGGAAACGGGGTTCGATCCGCGCCAGGCGGATGCGCTTTGATCTTGTCAGGGTCACCCCCCGGGACTAGGTTGCGGCCCTAACAGAGCCTCTAAGGATATCGTCATGAAATTCTTCGTCGACACCGCTGAAATCAATGAAATCAAGGAATTGGCCGCCACCGGTCTCCTCGACGGGGTGACCACCAACCCCACGCTCATCGCCAAATCGGGCCGCGATTTCAAAGAGGTGATCGCCGAGATCTGCGCCGCCGTGGAAGGCCCGGTGAGCGCCGAGGTGACGGCGCTCGATGCCGACGGCATGGTCGCCGAGGGCAAGAAGCTCGCCAAGATCGCCAAGAACGTCACGGTGAAAGTGCCCTTGACCCTCGACGGGCTCAAAGCCTGCCGGACGCTCAGCCAGGCCGGCACCATGGTGAATGTCACCTTGTGCTTCTCCGCCAACCAGGCGCTGCTCGCCGCCAAGGCCGGCGCCACTTTCATCTCGCCCTTCATCGGCCGCCTCGACGACATCAATATCGACGGCATGGAGCTCATCCGCGAGATCCGCCAGATCTATGACAATTACGATTTCGGGACCGAAATCCTCGCTGCTTCGATCCGCACCGCCAATCACGTCAAGGAAGCGGCCCTCATCGGCGCCGATGTGGCGACCGTGCCGCCCGCCGTGCTGAAAGGCCTGGTCAAGCACCCGCTGACCGACAAGGGCATCGAATCCTTCCTCGCCGACTGGAAGAAGACCGGCCAGGCGATTTGAACTTCGCTCGCTGTGGTGAAGTGATCGCCCTCGCCCCTCGAAGAGGGGAGAGGGAGGGACCCAACGCGCAAGCGTTGGGAGGGTGAGGGGCATCCCTGTTACCTCTTCCTTCGAGATAGAGGGCCGAGTTCCCGATAGATCCGTTATTCCTCGCGCCAAGAGACCGGGTGCCCCTCACCTTCCCATTGCTTCGCAACGGGCCCCTCCCTCTCCCCGCTCACGCGGGGCGAGGTGAAGACGCATCCCCTCGCGAGATGCGTGCACACGATAACGGCTTTCGCCGGGGTGACGGTTATGGGTTATCCGGTAACCTTTTCGGCGCTAGTCTCGACCCATGGCCGAGACTTCCGACCTTGAGCTTTTCCACGCCGCGCCCGAGACGTCCAAGACCGTCGCGGCTTGGCTGGCCTATTTCAAGACGGAACGGCGCGCTTCCGTCCATACGCTCGACGCCTATGGCCGCGATATCGGCCAGTTCATGGCTTTCCTCGCCGATCATCTGGGGGGACCGGCGACGCTCGCCGATCTCGCGGGGCTGACCCCGTCGGATTTCCGCGCCTTCCTGGCGCGCCGGCGCAACGAGGGCAATGGCAGCCGCACTTTGGCCCGTCAGCTCTCGGCGATCCGAACCTATTTTCGTTTTCTCGAACGGCGCAAAATCCTGAGCAATGCCGCGTTGAGCGTCCTGAGGGCGCCGAAAATTCCGCATGGCGTGCCGAAGCCTTTGACCGCGGGCGCGGCGCGCGAGGTGGTCAAGGCCGACACGCTCGCCGGCGAAGAAACGCCGGTCTGGGTCACGGCGCGTGACGCCGCTGTGCTGACCTTGCTTTATGGCTGTGGCCTGCGCATCTCCGAGGCCTTGAGCCTCACGCCGCAGCAGGCGAGCCATGACCCGCTCACTATTCTCGGCAAAGGTGGAAAGACGCGCATCGTGCCGGTGATCGACGCGGCGCGCGCGGCGCTCGACCGCTATCTGGCACTCTGCCCGCTGGCGCTCGATTCCAAGGCACCTCTATTCCGCGGTGTGAAGGGCGGGCCGCTCAATGCCCGCAATATCCAGCTTCTGATCGCGAGGCTGCGCGGTGCGCTGGGATTGCCCGACACCGCGACGCCGCATGCGCTACGCCATTCCTTCGCCAGCCATCTTCTCGCCGGCGGCGCCGATCTGCGCACCATCCAGGAACTGCTCGGCCATTCCTCGCTGTCGACCACCCAGGTCTATACCGAGGTCAACACCACGCATCTGCTCGAGCAATATGCCAAGGCGCATCCGAGGGCCTGATGCGGATGCGTCTCCTCGCCACCATCATCACTCTCCTGCTCGGCATCGAGATCGCGATAGCCGCCGAGCCGCCGGTCTGCACCGGCACGAATCTCCTGCCGGCGCTCAAGACGACGGCGCCTGAACTGAGAGCCCGGCTGGCGACGGCCGAGACGGATATTCCCAATGGACGAGCGGTCCTCTGGCGTATCACCGACAAGACCGGGAAGGCGAAGCCGTCGCATCTCTTCGGCACGATCCATCTGACCGATCCACGCATTCACGCTTTGCCCGATGCGGCGCGCAGCGCAATCGAGACAGCGAGCGTCGTCGCTCTCGAAATCAAGGAAGTCGTCGATCCGGCCGATCACCTGCGCGCTTATTATCGCAATGCCCGCTTCATGGCGATGCCGCTCGGCCAGGACATGTGGGATCTCATTCCGGATGAAGACGAGCATTTCATCCGCGACGCCCCGCAGATACCGCCGGAGCGGATGATTACGCTCGGCGCCGTCCAGCCTTGGATGGTGGTCGTCATGCTGAGCTATTCGACCTGCGAGATGGCGCGCCAGAAGGCCGATCTGCCGATGCTCGACCGCGCCATTGGCCAGCTGGCGAAGCGCCATGGCGTTCCCGTCATCGGGCTGGAAAAAGTCGAGGAGCAGATGGCGGTTCTGGCCGGCGCAACACTCGAGCAGCAGGCACGCATGCTGGTCATGACGGCGAAATACGCCAATCAGGCCGGGGATTTTGCCGAGACCTTCGCGCAGCTCTATCTCGCCCGCCGGCTGGCGAGCGTCTGGGTCTTGTCGAAGCAGGGCGTGCCGACGGATGAACCCGATCCCGAAATATCGGCCTATCTGGAAAATGAAGTGCTGAACAAACGGAACCGGCTGATGGCCGAGCGCGCTTTGCCCTTGCTGGCCGACGGCAATGCGTTCATCGCCGTGGGTTCCGCGCATCTGCCGGGCGAGCAGGGCCTGGTGGCGCTACTGCGCAAAGCCGGCTACGAGGTGACGGCCGTCGACTAGCTCTATGGTGTGTAGCGAAAGACGAGATCGGACTCGTCCTGACGGGGCGCCGAAGAATCCAAGACGCCGCCGAGACGCTGTGCAACCGCAATCGACCGGCTATTGCCGGGATCGACATAGCTGATGAGGGTGGTCAGGCCGAGCTCGCCAAAGGCCCAATTCAAGAGAGCCCGAGCCGCCTCGCTGATGTAGCCTTTGCCTTCATAAGACTCATAAAGCTGCCACCCGAGCTCACGCTCCGGGAACAGCGGTCCATGATTGATCCCGACCTGGCCGATGCAAGCGCCAGTCGAACGAAGCTCGATCGACAATCCGCCATGCCCGGCGAGATGCCAGAGCGCCACCTCATGGCAGAACAGGCCCCAGGCCGCCGCCTGGTCGAAAGGCCCGCCCATATAGAC
Source organism: Taklimakanibacter albus (assembly GCF_016595235.1). Taxonomy (GTDB): domain Bacteria; phylum Pseudomonadota; class Alphaproteobacteria; order Rhizobiales; family Aestuariivirgaceae; genus Taklimakanibacter; species Taklimakanibacter albus. The sequence continues at coordinate 2,280,084 of NZ_JAENHL010000007.1, forward strand.
GGAGCGTGGCGAAGCCATCAGTCTCTCATAGCCGGCAAAGTCGTCGAGAATGATGGGGCGCAGGATCAGCCGTTCCGTCGTGAGCGTAGGCGCAATACGCGGAATTGGATGCTGATCTGTAGCCATGACTTTCTCCCGGCAGGATGCCGCGTTTCGGCGCTTGCCTCGCCACGCGATGATCGAAGGCGGGACGACCAAGGTCTTGTGGAGCTTTTCCCTAAAGCGGGCTACGAAAGCAACACCCAGCACTCAAGGCGCCGTCATGCCCGTCACGCCCGATCACGTCTATTCCGATACGGAAATCCCGAAACAAACTGCGGTCGCGATCATCGGTGGCGGCATCATTGGGGTCGCGACGGCGCTCGAGCTGGCCGAGCGTGGCATCGACGTGACCCTCCTCGAAAAAGGCGTCATCGCCGGTGAGCAATCGAGCCGCAATTGGGGCTGGTGCCGTCAGATGGGCCGCGATCCCCGCGAGATTCCGCTGATCCTGGTGGCGCTCGAAGCCTGGCGCGGCATGAACGCCCGGATCGGCGGCGAGACCGGCTTTCGCCAAAGCGGCATCATCTATCTTTGCGAGACCGATGCGGAGCTGGCGGCGCGCGAGAGCTGGCAGGAGCGTAATGCCAAACCTTTCGGCCTCGACACGCGCATCGTCTCGGGCGAAGAGGCCGAGAGCCTGCAGCCCGGCGCGACACGGCGCTGGAAGGGCGGCCTCTTCACCTCGGCCGACGGCCGCGCCGAGCCTTTCATGGCCGCCCCCGCGATGGCGCAGGGCGCCCGCAGGAAGGGCGCCAGGATCCTCACCCAATGCGCGGTGCGCGGCCTCGAAACGTCGGCCGGCAAAGTGTCGGCGGTCGTCACCGAGAAGGGCCGCATCGCCTGTGATACGGTGGTGCTGGCGGGTGGCGCCTGGTCGCGCCGTTTTCTCGGCAATCTCGACATTCCTTTCCCGCAGCTCTCGGTCGTCAATTCGGTGATGCGTACCGCCCCGATCGAGACGCCGCTCGAGCGTTCCTGCTCGGCCGGCAAATTCTCGCTGCGAAAGCGGCTCGACGGCGGCTACACGATCGCCCATCGGCATCTGTCGGTGGCCGATATCCTGCCCGATTCATTCCTCTTGTTCCGCGAATTCCTGCCCGCTCTGAAAGTCGACTGGAGCGGATTGCGCCTGAGATTTGGCAAGCGCTTCTTCGACGAGGCGCGGCTCAAGCGCCGCTGGGCGTTGGACGAAACATCGCCTTTCGAGGAAGTACGCATCCTCGATCCCGAGCCCGTCACCGCGATCCTCGATGAGGCGGCGGCGAGCCTGAAAGAGTATTTCCCGGCCTTCCGCGATCTCGAAATCGCGCAGCGCTGGGGCGGCGTCATCGACGCGACACCCGATGCCGTGCCGGTGATGTCGCCCCTCGCGCAATTGCCGGGGCTTTATCTCGCGACCGGCTTCTCTGGGCATGGGTTCGGCCTAGGCCCCGGCGCCGGCAAGCTGATGGCCGATCTCGTCACCGGCGCCACACCTTGCGTCGATCCGGAGCCCTTCCGTTACACGCGTTATTTCGACGGCACCAACCCGCGGCCGACCACGGGGTTGTGACGATAAAAGTTACAAAGCCCCGCCCCTCCACCGTCATCCCGGCGAAAGCCGGGATCCAATAAACTCCATCAGAACAATATCTACTCAAGCCAAGCGCCACATGCCTCCTCGAAGAGATCTCGCCAAGTCGGATTGAGTCTCTCGATCAGCTCGATCTTCCAGTTCCGCTGCCATTCCTTCAGTTGCTTCTCGCGTTTGATGGCATCCTCCATGGTGTCGAGGAATTCGTACCAGACGAGGCTCTTCACACCGTAGTCACGGGTGAAGCCCGGAATTTTGCCTTCCTTATGCGCCGCAACACGGCTGCAAAGATCGCTCGTCACGCCGATATAGAGCGTGCCGTAACGCTTGCTCGCAAGAATATAGACGGCGGGAACCTTCTCCTCGCGCATTCCCGCAAGATAATGTACTGCTGCGTATTTGCAACAGCCTAATGGATCCCGGCTTTCGCCGGGATGACGGTAAAATGGTTGGGAGACGGTATAGAACGGAGAGAGCGTGGCGCCGCTTACGAGTGGATCGCTCTTCCCGCGACGGCCATCGCGGCTTCCTTCACCGCTTCAGCCAGAGTCGGATGGGCGTGGGTGGTGCGCGCCAGGTCTTCCGCCGAGCCGCCAAATTCCATCAGCACCGCCACCTCGTGGATCAGCTCGCCGGCCTGGGCACCGAGAATATGGGCGCCCAGCACGCGGTCGGTCTTGGCGTCGGCAAGGATCTTCACGAAGCCGTCGGTCGTCTGATTGGCCTTGGCGCGGCCATTGGCGAGGAACAGGAACTTGCCGGCCTTGTAGTCAACGCCTTCCGCCTTGAGCTCCTCCTCGGTCTTACCGACCGCGGCGATCTCGGGTGTCGTATAAACGACGCTCGGAATGACGGCGTAATTCACATGGCCCGCCTGGCCGGCGAGGAGTTCCGCCAGCGCCACACCTTCATCCTCACCCTTATGCGCGAGCATGGGGCCGCGAATGACGTCGCCGATCGCATAGATGCCCGGCACATTGGTCTCGAAATGATCGCCCACCTCGACCCGGCCCTTACCGTCGCGCTTGACACCGACTTCATCGAGGCCGAGGCCATTCGTAAAGGGCACGCGCCCGACGGCGAGCAGCACCGTGTCGGCTTCGATCGTCTCGGCAGTGCCGCCGGCCGCCGGCTCGACGCTGAGCTTCACCTTGGTTTTGGTCTTCTCCGCACCCGTCACCTTGCTGGCGAGCTTGAACGTGAAGCCCTGCTTGGTGAGGAGGCGCTGGAAATTCTTCGCCGTTTCGAGATCCATGCCGGGCAGGATGCGGTCGAGATATTCGATCACCGTGACCTTGGCGCCCAGCCTGGCCCAGACCGAGCCGAGCTCGAGGCCGATCACGCCGGCGCCGATGACCACCAGAGTCTCCGGCACCTTGTCGAGGACGAGCGCGCCGGTCGAGGACACGATCTGCTTCTCATCGACTTCGACGCCCTTGAGGCCCGCCACGTCGGAGCCGGTGGCGATGACGATGTTCTTCGTCTCGACGATGTCCTTGCCGTCGACCTCGATCTTGCCGGGAGCGACGATCTTCGCGGTGCCGCGGATCGGCGTGATCTTGTTCTTCTTGAACAGGAAGTCGATGCCCTTGGTGTTGCCGTCGATCGCTTCCTGGCGGAACACCATCATCTGCTTGAGATCGAGCGTCGGCGAGACGCCGATACCCATCTTGGCGAAGGAGTGCCCGGCTTCGGCGAAAAGCTCGGAGGCATGCAGCAACGCCTTGGACGGGATACAGCCGACATTGAGACAGGTGCCGCCATGGGTGGCGCGCTTTTCGATCACCGCGACTTTCATGCCGAGCTGGGCGGCACGGATGGCGCACACATAGCCAGCGGGGCCGGTGCCGATGATGGTGATGTCGAAGGGATCAGCCATTTCTAAGATTGCCTCTCTGATCAACTACTACCCTCACCCTGAGGTGGCCGCGAAGCGGCCCTCGAAGGGTGTGTTGCCGCATCTCCGCTCCATCCTGCCGGGCGCTTCGAGGCCCGGCTGCGCCGGGCACCTCAGCGTGAGGAGGTTGCGGAAGTGGTTCATTCTAAAGATCGAGCAGCGCGCGCTGCGGATCTTCGAGGCCTTCCTTGACGCGCACCAGGAAGGTCACGGCTTCCTTGCCGTCGACGATGCGGTGGTCATAGGAAAGCGCCAGATACATCATCGGCCGGATCACCACCTGGCCGCCCACCGCCACCGGGCGCTCCTGGATCTTGTGCATGCCGAGAATGCCCGACTGCGGCGCGTTGAGGATCGGCGTCGACATCAAGGAGCCATAGACGCCGCCATTCGAGATGGTGAAGGTGCCGCCCTGCATTTCGGCGATCTGCAACTGGCCGTCGCGCGCCCGTTTGCCGTAATCGTTGATCGTTTTCTCGATGCCGGCGAAGGACAGCCGGTCGGCGTCGCGCACCACCGGCACGACGAGGCCCTTGTCGGTGCCGACCGCCACGCCGATGTGATAGTAGTTCTTGTAGACGAGGTCATCGCCGTCGATCTCGGCATTGACCGCCGGGATCTCCTTCAGCCCCTGGATGACCGCCTTCACGAAGAAGCTCATGAAGCCGAGCTTCACGCCGTGCTTCTTCTCGAACACTTCCTTGTACTGATTGCGCAGCGCCATCACGTGGCTCATATCCACCTCGTTGAAGGTGGTGAGCATCGCGGCGGTGTTCTGCGCGTCCTTGAGACGGCGCGCGATGGTGAGACGCAGGCGCGACATGCGCACGCGCTCCTCACGCTCGGCATCGGCCTGGGGCGACGCCACGCGGGGCGCCGACGGCGTGGGTGCGGGCGGCGGCACGAAGGCGACCGGCGCCGGTGCCGCAGGCTTGCCGACCTCACCCAGCACATCGCCCTTGGTGAGGCGTCCGTCCTTGCCGGTGCCGGCAATGGCGCTGGGATCGAGCTTGTTTTCCTCGACGATCTTGCGCACCGCCGGCGACAGCGGCTTGGCTTCGGCGGCGACGGCGGCCGGCGCGGGCGGTGGAATTTCGGCGGACTTCTTGGCTTCCGCCTTGGGCGCGGCTACGGCTGCGGCCGCACCTTCCTCGATGGCGCCGAGAAGAGCACCGACATTCACCGTCTGGCCGGGCTGCGCCGCGATCGAGGCGAGCACGCCGCCGGCAGGTGCTGGAACTTCCACCGTGACCTTGTCGGTCTCGAGCTCGACCAGCGGCTCGTCGACCTTCACCGCCTCGCCTTGCGCCTTGAACCATTTGCCGATCGTCGCTTCGGTAACCGATTCACCGAGCTGCGGGACGCGGATTTCCTTTGCCATGGTTATTTACTTCTCCCCAAGCGCGTCTTCGAGAAACGCCTTCAATTCCTTTTGATGCTTGCTCATCAGGCCCGTCGCCGTCGCGGCGGAAGCGGGCCTGCCGGTGTAGCGCGGCCGCCTGTGCTGGGCGCCGAGATAGTCGAGCGCCCTTTCGATGCCGGGCTGCACGAAGGTCCAGGCGCCCATATTCTGCGGCTCTTCCTGGCACCACACCATCTCGGCCTGCTTGAAGCGCCCAAGCTCCTGGATCAACGCCTTGTGCGGCCAGGGATAGAGCTGCTCGACGCGCAAGAGATAGATGTCCTTGAGGCCGCGCTTCTCGCGCTCCTCGAAGAGATCGTAATAGACCTTGCCTGAGCACATCACCACACGGCGGATCTTGTCGTCGGCGACGAGCCCGCCCGAATATTGCGCATCGTCCCACAGCAGACGGTGGAACCAGGTTTCCGGCCCCATTTCAGCGAGCGCCGAAACCACCCGCTTGTGGCGCAGAAGCGACTTCGGCGTCATCAGGATCAACGGCTTGCGGATGTCGCGCCGGAGCTGGCGCCTGAGGATGTGGAAGTAGTTGGCGGGCGTCGTGCAGTTCGCCACCTGCATATTGTCCTCGGCGCACATCTGCAGATAACGCTCGAGCCGGGCCGAGGAATGTTCCGGGCCCTGGCCCTCATAGCCATGCGGCAGGAGGCAGACGAGACCCGACATGCGCAGCCATTTGCGCTCGCCCGACGACAGGAACTGGTCGAACACCACCTGTGCGCCATTGGCGAAGTCGCCGAACTGCGCTTCCCACAGGACCAGCGTGTTGGGCTCGGCCAGCGAGTAGCCATATTCGAAGCCGAGCACGGCCTCTTCCGACAGCATCGAGTTGATGACGTTGATCTTGACTTCCTGGTGCTTCACCAGGTGATTGAGCGGCGTGTAGCGCTTCTCGGTATCCTGGTCGACCAGCACCGCATGGCGCTGCGAGAAGGTGCCACGCTGCACGTCCTGACCCGAGAGCCGGACCGGGAAGCCTTCCTGCAGCAGCGTGCCGAAGGCCAATTGCTCGGCCATCGCCCAGTCGATGCCCTGGCCTTCCTCGATCGTCTTGCGCCTGGCATCGAGGACGCGCTGCAAGGTGCGGTGCGGCTTGAAGGTCTTCGGCACCTTGTTGAGCTTGAGGCCGATTTCCTTGAGCTTGGCGAGATCGTAGCCGGTCTGGCCGCGGCGCGGGTCATCGGCGTCCTTGGCATAGCTCAAATGCGCCCAGCGACCGTCGAGCCAATCGGCCTTGTTGGCCTTGTAGGATTCGGACGCCGAGAAATCATCGTCGAGATGCTTGCGATATTCGGCCTTCATCGCCTCGAGCTGGTCAGGCGTCAGCACGCCTCCATCGATCAGGCGCTTGCTGTAGAGCGCCACGACCGTCTGATGCGCCGAGATCCGCTTGTACATCAGGGGCTGAGTGAAGGACGGCTCGTCCGATTCATTATGGCCGAACCGGCGGTAGCAGAACATGTCGATGACGACAGGCTTCTTGAACTTCTGGCGGAATTCGATGGCGATCTTCGCCGCGAACACCACCGCTTCCGGATCATCGCCATTCACATGGAAGATCGGCGCCTCGATCATCTTGGCGACGTCGGACGGATAGGGTGAGGAGCGCGCCCAGAACGGGCTCGTGGTGAAGCCGATCTGGTTGTTGACGATGAAGTGGATCGAACCGCCGGAACGGTGACCGCGCAGACCGGAAAGCCCGAAACATTCGGCCACCACGCCCTGCCCCGCGAAAGCCGCATCGCCATGGATGAGGAGCGGCAGCACCGTGATACGTTCCTTGTCGCCGCGCTGATCCTGCTTGGCGCGCGCCTTGCCGAGCACCACCGGATCGACGATCTCGAGATGCGAGGGGTTGGCGGTGAGCGAGAGATGCACCCGGTTGCCGTCGAACTCGCGGTCGGACGAGGAGCCCAGATGATATTTGACGTCGCCCGAGCCTTCGACCTCGTCGGGCGTCGAAGAGCCGCCCTTGAATTCGTGGAAGATCGCCGAGAACGGCTTCGACATCAGATTGGCGAGCACGTTGAGACGGCCGCGATGCGCCATGCCGAGCACGATGTCCTGCATGCCGAGCTGGCCACCGCGCTTAACGATCTGCTCGAGCGCCGGGATCATCGATTCACCGCCATCGAGGCCGAAGCGCTTGGTGCCGGTATATTTCACATTGAGGAAATGCTCGAAGCCTTCCGCCGCGATGAGCTTGCCGAGAATGGCGATCTTGCCTTCCGGCGTGAAGGAGATTTCCTTGTCCGGCCCCTCGATGCGGGCCTGGATCCAGGCTTTCTGCTCGGGATCGGAAATATGCATGAACTCGACGCCGAGCGTATTGCAATAGGTGCGCTGCAGGATATCGACCATCTGGCGGATGGTCGCCTGCTCGAGGCCCAGCACCTTGTCGATGAAGATCGGCCGGTCGAGATCGGCATCGGTGAAGCCGTAGGATTTGGGATCGAGCTCGGGCTGCGGCACCGGCTCGCGCAGTCTCAACGGATCGAGATCGGCGGCGAGATGGCCGCGCATGCGATAGGCGCGGATCATCATGAGCGCGCGGACCGAGTCCATCGTCGCCTTGCGCACTTCCTCGATGGAAAGCGCCTGGCCTTTTTCCTTGGCCTTGGCAGCGATTTTGGCGCCGACCTGCGCTTCCGCCGCCGGCCAATTGCCATCGAGCGCCGAGATCAGCTCGCCATTCTGGGCTTGCGGCCAATCGGGCCTGGCCCAGGACGGGCCTTTCAACTGCTTCCTGGTCGCCTCCTTGTCATCGGCAAGTGTCCCGAAGAACTGCCGCCACGCCGGATCGACGGAAGCGGGATTCTCAAGAAACTTGTCGTAAAGCTGCTCGATGAATTGGGCGTTGCCGCCATAGAGGAAGGATGTCTGCTCGAAAGCGGTCGTGAGATCTGTCTTGTTCATTTCCATCAAGAACCGGGAACCCTGTCCGGCCCTCCTCCTTGCTACATAGAAAGAGTCACTTGCCTTTCAAGACATGCTTTAATGTCTTTCCGAGGGCGGCGGGAGAATCCGATATCGCGATGCCCGCGCGCTTCATCGCTTCGATTTTCGTTTCGGCTTTGCCTTTGCCGCCTGAGATGATGGCGCCGGCATGGCCCATACGCCGCCCGGGCGGCGCAGTGCGGCCGGCGATGAAGCCAGCCATCGGCTTCTTCACTTTCGATTTGCGGATGAATTCCGCCGCGTCTTCTTCGGCCGAGCCGCCGATCTCGCCGATCATGATGATCGATTCCGTATGGGGATCGGCGAGGAACATCTCGAGCACGTCGATGAATTCGGTGCCTTTCACCGGATCGCCGCCGATGCCGACGGCCGTGGTCTGGCCCAGGCCCTCCTGCGTCGTCTGGAACACCGCTTCATAAGTGAGCGTACCTGAGCGCGAGACGATGCCGACCGAGCCCTTCTGGAAAATATTGCCCGGCATGATGCCGATCTTGCATTCGCCCGGCGTCAGGATGCCCGGACAGTTGGGCCCGACGAGGCGCGACTTGGAGCCGGTGAGAGAGCGTTTGACCTTGACCATGTCCATCACCGGAATGCCTTCGGTGATGCAGACGATGAGCGGGATCTCCGCCTCGATCGCTTCCGAGATGGCGTCCGCCGCGAAGGCCGGCGGCACATAAATGACAGTGGCATCAGCCCCCGTCGCGTCACGCGCTTCCACCACCGTGTCATAGACCGGCAGCCCGACATGGGTGATGCCGCCTTTGCCCGGCGTGACGCCCGCCACCATCCTGGTGCCATAGGCGATCGCCTGCTCGGTATGGAAAGTGCCGTTATTGCCGGTGATGCCCTGGCAGATGACCTTGGTGTTCTTGTCGATCAGGATGGACATTAATGGGCAACCTTTCGAGTTTCGATGTTACGGCCGTTCCGCCAGCCGAAATAGAAAATTACTGAAGCAAGGAGCGCTGCAGGGATCATGGTGAGCATCATCGTGCCACGGATCCACGCCTGGGCTATTTGACCTTCCCGGCAGAGGATCTTTTCAAGCTCCTCCAGACTCTCGCAGTCCGGATCGGGCTTGATCGCTGGCTCTCCTGCAAAGAAGAGCACGCTGAAAATGGCGAGCAGGGATGCCGCGACACCAATGGCAGCTGGCCATCTAAAACGAGAGCTACCAGCGGTGAAGCCGATGATCACCGGAGCCCAGATGAAGCTGGTCCATCCGGCGATAAAGAGCGCATATCCCACATAGTGCGGCGTGCTCATGTAGCCTCACCGACCATATTCCCCTCCCCCTTGCGGGGAGGGGTTAGGGGTGGGGGTCGGGTGGTATCACAGGAACGGCTCACACTCATCGCGCGAAGTTCAGATGGAGAGACCACCCGACCCCCACCCCGGCCCTTTGGGCCGACCCTCCCCGCAAGGGGGAGGGTAATGTCCGCGCGTTGTCGCATTAGCCCTTGCCCACCGCCTTGACGATCTTCTGCGCCGCGTCGTCGAGATCATCGGCGGCGATGACGTTGAGCTTCGAGTCGCGCAGGATCTGCTTGCCGAGCTCGACATTGGTGCCTTCGAGACGGACGACCAGCGGCACTTTGAGGCCGACTTCCTTCACCGCCGCGACCACGCCTTCGGCGATGATGTCGCATTTCATGATCCCGCCGAAGATATTCACCAGGATGCCCTTCACCTTGGGATCGGCGGTGATGATCTTGAACGCCGCCGCGACCTTCTCCTTGGACGCGCCGCCGCCGACATCGAGGAAGTTGGCGGGCTCCGAGCCATAGAGCTTGATGATGTCCATCGTCGCCATGGCGAGGCCGGCGCCGTTGACCATGCAGCCGATCGTGCCGTCGAGCGCGATATAGGAGAGATCGAATTTCGACGCCTCGATCTCCTTGGGATCTTCCTCGGTGACGTCGCGCAGCTCCTTGATGTCGGGATGACGGTCGAGCGCGTTGCTGTCGAAATTGATCTTGGCGTCGAGGCAGAGAATGTCGCCCGCTTTGGTCACGATCAGCGGATTGATCTCGAGCAGGCTCATATCCTTTTCGACGAAAGCGCGGTGGAGCTCGGTGACGAGCTTGGCGAGCTGCTTCTGCTGCGGGCCGCTCATAGGCAATTTCAATGCCTTGGCGATGGCGCGCACATGATGCGGGCAGATATTGGTAGCGGGATCGATCGAGACATTGATGATCTTGTCGGGCGTGTCATGCGCGACCTTCTCGATGTCCATGCCGCCTTCGGTCGAGACGACGAAAGCGAGCCTTGAGGTCTCGCGGTCGACGAGAAGCGCCAGATAGAACTCCTTGTCGATGGCCGAGCCCTCTTCGATATAGAGCCGCTGCACCACTTTGCCCTGAGGGCCGGTCTGATGAGTGACGAGCGTCGAGCCGAGAAGCCGTTTGGCCTCGCTCTTCACGTCGTCGATCGACTTCACCACCTTGACGCCGCCGGCCTTGCCGCGCCCGCCGGCATGGATCTGCGCCTTGACGACCCAGACCGGACCGCCGAGCGTCTCGGCGGCCTTCACCGCTTCGTCCACCGAGAAGGCCGGCAGGCCATGCGCCACCGGCACGCCATAGGCTTTCAAAACCTGTTTGGCCTGGTATTCGTGAATATTCATGGCGTCTCCCTCACTTCGTCGTCGCGGCGCAAGAACGTCATCCCGGTGCGTGCCGGGATGACGGATTGTGGTTCAGATCAGGCGAGATCGGGGGCGATCTTCTTCGCCGCGTCCATCAGGCCCTTCACCGCATCGACCGACTTCTTGAAGGCGGTCTTTTCATCGCCATCGAGCTTGATCTCGACGATGCGCTCGACGCCGTTGGCGCCGATCACCACCGGCACGCCGACATAGAAATTCTCGATGCCATACTGGCCGGTGAGCTGCGCCGCGCAGGGCAGCACGCGCTTCTTGTCCTTCAGATAGGATTCCGCCATCGCGATCGCCGACGTGGCGGGCGCGTAATAGGCAGAGCCGGTCTTGAGCAGGCCGACGATCTCGGCGCCGCCGTCTCGGGTGCGCTGCACGATCTGGTCGATGCGCTGCTGCGTCGTCCATTTCATCTGGACGAGATCGGGAACCGGAATGCCGGCGACGGTCGAATAACGGGTGAGCGGCACCATCGTGTCGCCATGGCCGCCGAGCACGAAAGCGGTGACGTCCTCGACCGAGACATTGAATTCCTCGGCGAGGAAATGCCGGAAGCGGGCCGAGTCGAGCACACCGGCCATACCCACCACCTTGTTGGCGGGCAGCCCTGAATATTTCTGCAGCGCCCAGACCATGACGTCGAGAGGGTTGGTGATGCAGATGACGAAGGCCTTGGGCGCGTATTTGGCGATGCCGGCGCCGACCTGCGCCATGACTTTGAGATTGATCTCGAGCAGGTCGTCGCGGCTCATGCCCGGCTTGCGCGGCACGCCGGCGGTGACGATCACGACATCGGCGCCCTCGATGGCTTCATATTTGTTGGTGCCGGTGAGCTTTGCGTCGAAACCTTCGACCGGACCCGATTGCGCGATGTCGAGCGATTTGCCCTGCGGCAGGCCCTCGGCGATATCGAACACCGTGATGTCGCCCAGCTCCTTCAAGGAGGCCAGATGTGCGAGAGTCCCGCCGATCATGCCACCGCCGATCAGCGCAATTTTATTTCTTGCCATTTGTATTTTCCCTGTGACGTGCAGGTCAACGCGTTACGCGCGCCTTTTCGCAGTGCAAAAGCGACGGAACCTGTACGCCCATCGCCTGACATCTTCAAGAATTCATTCGGGAATTATTGACCAAAACGTCAAGTTTCGACGATTTTTGCACCCCACCAGGAGGCCGACTGCATTTCCTGCAGGCGCGAGACGGTGCGCAGGAATTCCTGTGCGTGGTGACCTTCACTGTAGAGGGCTTCCGGTACCGCTTCGGCGGAGGCGACGAGCCTCACATGCGCGTCATAGAGCGTGTCGATGAGCAGGATGAAGCGCTTCGACGGATTGCGGTGGCGCGGCGTCAGCACCGGAATATGTTCGATGAACAGAGTGCGGAAATTCTGCGCCAGCGCCAGGTAGTCGGGCGGCCCGAGCGGCGCCTCGCAGAGATCGGCGAAAGTGAAGCGTGCCGCGCCATGCGCCGCCTGCGGCACCGGGAGCTTGCGGCCAAGCACGTCGAGCGCCGTGGCCGCGCCGGTCTCGGTGTCGGTGAGCTTCACCCACAGTTCCTGGAGCTTGCGGTCGGCGTCGGGACCTAGAGGATGGATGAAAGTTTCACGTCCTCTGACGCGGCCGAGCCGGTAATCGGTCGGGCTGTCGAGCGTCACCACATCGAGCTTCTCTTCCATGAGCTTGATGAAGGGCAGGAACAGCTGGCGGTTGAGGCCGTCCTTATAAAGATCGCCCGGCTTGAGATTTGAGGTCGTCACCACCACGCTGCCGCGCTGGAAGAGGATGTCGAACAGCCGGCCGACGATCATCGCATCGGCGATGTCGGCGATCTGCATTTCGTCGAGACAAAGCAGCCGCGCTTCCGCCGCGACCGCATTCGCGACCGTCAGCAGCGGATCCTTGGCGCCGCGGCGCGCGGCATGGAGGCGGGCATGGATGTCCTGCATGAAAGCGTGGAAATGCGCCCGCCGCTTGGGTTCGATATCGGCATGGGCGCAGAAAAGGTCCATCAGCATCGTCTTGCCGCGCCCAACCTCGCCCTGGATATAGAGGCCTTTCGGCGCCGGCCCGTTCTTCGCACCGGTCAGCCGCGCGAAGAAGCCGGCGGGCTTCGGCGCATAATCCTTGAGCGCCTCGGCCAGATGGTCGAGCTTACGCGCGATGGCGCCCTGCGCCTCGTCGGGTTTCAACGCGCCGCTTGCGATCTTGTCCTGATAATCCGCCCAGAACCCCATGCCGCCTTATGGCGTGGAGCGTGTTTCGGCGCAACCGTCGCAAAAATCCGGGAACCATTTCCTCCGGGCGGCATCTACGAGTAAGGAGGATGTCTATGCCACAGCCATATCAAGGCATTGCCGCGCCGGAGGACATGGACTTGGCCCGCCGGGCGATGGCGCGCGAGGCGGAGGCTTTCCGCCTCATCATGCGCCAGCATAATCAGAAGCTGTACCGCCTTGCCCGCAGCATCATCCGCAATGACAGCGAGGCCGAGGACATCGTCCAGGAAACCTATGTGACGGCCTTCGCGCATCTCAGCACCTTCCGCGGCGAGGCTAGCCTCGCGACCTGGCTGTCGCGCATCGCCATCAACGAGGCGCTGGGCCGCCTGCGTAAAAGGCAACGCGCCGCGACGGTGATGATGGACACAACCGTAAACGACGCCCAGATCATTCCCTTCCCGCTCAATGCCGGCACTGAAGATCCGGAACGAACCATGGCACAGAGACAGATCCTGGCGCTGGTCGAACAGGCCACTGACGCGCTGCCCGATGTCTACCGCACCGTCTTCGTGGCGCGTGTCATCGAGGGATTGAGCCTGGAGGAGACCGCCGAGCTTCTCGGGATCAAGCCGCAGACGGTGAAGACGCGCCTGCACCGGGCCCGCGCTCTGGTGCGCCGCAAGCTCGACGAGCAGATCGGCCCCTTGCTGCTCGATGCCTTTCCCTTTGCCGGTCGGCGCTGTGAGCGACTGACTGTTTCAGTCATGAAACGCCTGGGCCTCCCCAATTGAGCTACCCAGGAACCTTTCTCGGCCCGCTTCATCCAATCATTGTCGCCCACAACAAAAGCCCGGCAACGCGCCGGGCAAAGGAGAAGCTCATGCATGTAAGACTGCTCGCCACCGTCGCCGCTCTCGGCCTCGCCGGTTCATTGTCCCTCGCCACCGCGGCCGATAAGCCGAGCGATCCCCAGATCGCCCACATCGCCTATACCGCCGGCGCCATCGATGTCGAGGCGGCCAAGCAGGCCATCGCCAAATCCAAGAACAAGGAGGTCGTCGCGTTCGCCGAGAGCATGCTGCGCGACCACGAGGCGGTCAAGCAGCAGGCGCTCGACCTGGTGAAGAAGCTCAATGTCACGCCCGAGGACAATGCCACCAGCCAGGCGCTGTCCAAGGCCGCCACGGCCGAGCGCGACAAGCTCTCGGGCCTCGAGGGCGCCGCCTTCGACAAGGCCTATGTCGACAACGAAGTGGCGTACCACAAGCAGGTCAATAGCGCGCTCGAAGGTTTGCTCATTCCCTCGGCGCAGAATGCCGAGCTCAAGGGCCTGCTGGAGACCGGCCTCAAGCTGTTCCAGGGCCATCAGCAGCATGCCGAGCATGTCGCCGCAGCGCTGAAATAGAGACGGATGAGACATCTTCTCTTGGTCGCCATGCCGACGCTGATCCTGAGCGCCGGCATGGCGCAAGCCGCCACCATCGAGGTGACGATCGAGAAAATGGCCTTCTCGCCCGCCGAGATCGCGGCGAAGATCGGCGACACGATTGAATGGGTGAACAAGGACACCTTCGTTCACACAGCGTCAGTGAAAGGCGGCTGGGACGTCCAGCTGCCTGTCAAAAAGTCGGGCAGCGTCGTCGTCGATAAAGCCGGCACGCTCGACTACTACTGCCGCTTTCATCCCAATATGAAGGGCCGCATCATCGTGGCGCCGTGATCACCGGACTCAGATGCCCGTGCCGCGCGCAAGCGTCGGCACGGCATCCCAGGAATGGCCGGCGGCGATGATGCAGCTTTTGCCGCTCGTCAGCGTCATCAGCATCGTCCAGGTGCCTTGCTCCGATACGAAGAGCTCGGCGACGCCATTGTCGGAGACGATGCCTACGGCCTGCGGCGTTTCCTTGTATTTGACTTTGAGCTGCTCGACGATCTGCGCCCGCTCGCCGCACATGGCGAATTGCGCATGGCTGACGAGAGGCATGGTGAGGATGAAAAAACCGGCGGCGAGAGCAATGAGCGGGGCGCGCCGGACATGGGTCGACGACATGCAAACCTCCATCTCGGTCCGAGACGCCGTTTGGCCGGAGGTCTTATGCCGTTTCGGTCAGGCGGGCCCCGGAGCATCAAGCGACGCTCCGTGCTAGGCATAAGAGACTCGCACCGAAAGCTTACCGAATGATGAAGGACGCGTTCCATCGGGACACGCGAGTCGTGAACCGACCGCCTGCCTATACCGAAAGGCGTAAGCGCGTCGGCTGAACGGCCTATGCATTCTGGCTAAATAGTAAACGCCGCTGTCGTCTGCGAAGAATTGCCCGTCGCACCACAGTGTAATGCAAGATCATGGTGGCTACCGCATTGCGACAACGCCGGAACTGGTGCCGCCAGTCGCCCTCTTGCGTCACGAGGAGTATACCCATGAAGAGACTCATCATCGCGTCCGCCATGATCGCAGCGATGACGACCTTTGCGGCCGCCGCCAACAATGGCAACGGCAATGGCAATGGTAACATCGGCAGCTTCAACGGAAACTTCAACGGAAATGCCAATCTCGGCAGCGCCAATGGCAACGGCAACGGCAACGCCAATATCGGCTCCGGGAACGGCAATGTGAACGGCAATCTCAACATCGGAAATGCCAATGGCAATGTGAACGGCAATGCCAATTTCGGCTCCGGCAACGGTAACTTCAACGGCAACCGTAACCTCGGCAGCGTCAACGGCAACTTCAACGGCAACGTGAACGGTTGGGGCGGCGGCGGCGGCCTGAACGGCAATGGCAACGGCAACAACAACCTCGGAAGCTTCAACGGCGGCGGCAACGGCAACTTCAACCCGTAAATCCGAGGCGAACGCGTCAGCGGGACTCGCAGTCCGTACCCTTGGCCATAAGCGCGAGTCCAGCGGCCCGGGCCGGTCCGTCCACCGGCCCGGGCCATCACAGAGGTAAGCAAGGTGCAGGCGCCGCTCGATGTCGGGCGGGCAGTCGTGGAGGAACAGATGAAAACCACATCAGTGGCAGCGCTTTTTATTGGCTTGGCGGCGGCGCCATGTGGCGCTTTGCCCCTTGTCCCGCCGACGGCACCGCAAGAGCGGGCTCTCTACCAACCGGTCGTGGATCTCCCCAGTCATGACCAGCTGCGCGGAGCGATCTTCGGTGGCAACGCCAATATCGGCTACAACAATACTGGACAGGGCAATATCGGCGCCAATAATGGCGGCACTGGCAATATCGGCGCCTTCAACGGCAACGGCAATGCCGATAGCACCAGTGGCAACAACAATGTCGGCGCCTTCAACGGCAACTTCAATTCCGGCCAGAACAACGGCAACAACAACATTGGTGGATTGAACGGCAATTTCAATTCGGGGAGCGGCAACGGCAACCAGAATCTCGGCGCCCTCAATGGCAATTTCAATTCCGGCAACGGCAACGGCAACCGCAATCGCGGCGTGTTCAATGGCAACTTCAACGGTGGTTCGGGCAACGGCAATCACAATGTTGGAAACTGGAACGGCAACTTCAACGGAAATCCGTGACGCAGCACTTCCTGCGGGTCTGACAGGCTCGCAGCCCTCCCCAGGCAGTTCTTCCCCGATCCCCTGCTGCCTGCACCTCGATGACCCCGGCCTTGTGCCGGGGTTTTTCTACCCCCGCTGCGGGGGCATGGCCTATGCCATGCCGTTCGAAGACAAGTCCCGTCAACCGTGACGGGACTTATTCCGCTTTTTCGCTATGAATGGAACTTGGGCAGGGAGGGAAGCGCGATGATCTGGGTGCGGTTGGCGACCCCGCACTTCTTCATGATATTGTGGAGATGCACCTTCACGGTACCCTCCGACAGGCCGAGCTCGCGGGCGATCTGCTTGTTGGGCTTTCCGCACCTAAGCAAGGTGATGATCTGCTCCTCGCGCGCCGTCAGCTGTCCCTGAGTCTTGCCGTTCATATGCAGCGGCCGCGACGTGGCGGCGAGACCTTCCGTCGGGATGAATGTTCCACCGGCCATCACCAGTCGGAAAGCCTCCACCGCCACATCGGCGCTCGAAGACGTCGTCACGATGCCCTGCGCGCCAAGCCGGAGCGCATCGGCGACGAAGCTCGGATCGCAGCTGTCGGTCAAAATGATGAGGCGGCAGGTAAAATCGCTTTCGCGCAGTATGGAGATCTCATCCAGCGCTTCCTGGCGCGATTTATTGGCCGCGCCCAGGATGATCAGATCCGGCCTGTGATCCGGCCCGTCCAGAAGAAGCTCACCGATCGTGACGCATCTCTTGACCGATACCCCACTGTATTTCAGCAGCAGCTGGGATATGCAATCGCGGAGCAGGCTTCTGGTTTCGACCACAGCCACCAGGCAAGCCGTATCACCCGGAACTTTGCTCCCGCGATCGGCGCCGTTCCCAGTGCCGTGCTCCGGTCCTGGGGAGTCGCCTATCGACGCTGAAATGCTGGATGCCGTCAGATGAAGAAAGTCTGCCTTCTGTTCGGTTTCGTCTTGCCCCACTCCTCGTAACGTGATCATGGGCGCCTCCCACAACGCATCAACTAACCAGTTCTTCGGTTACGCCTGCTGCCAGGCAAGCCGAAGCGAACACGCATACGCTACCTACACACGAAGAGGCGTTTCCTTGCAGTGGCCATGATGGCGAATGATCAGTCGAGCCGAATGAGCCCCGGCAAGAGCGTCAACGCGAAACGCGCCGAACAATCTTGACAGGAGAGTCCATTCGCAATCGGATTTGCCATATGGTTCACAAGGGTGCCTTTGCTTTTTGAGCTACATCGGTCTTCGACCGCCGCACTAGGCGGGGCATCCCCATCCGACCAACATATCACGCAACGGAAGAAACTGAAAGTCGTTAAAACGCGCGTAAAATTACTTTCTGTTAAAGTGCGATCGTAATTTGTCGTTCAATCATGATCTCACGTCCCACGCATGCCGCGCGTGTCAGAATGAGCGAAGACGAAGCTTGCGATCAACTCATGATGGTCTTAGCGCCTAATTTGAGATGGAACTTCAGTCGTCGGATCAATATGTCGATGACGGTCACCGGGACGGCGCCACCCGCAGCTTATATCGAAGGATATATCTGGTCTGGCCTAACGGCCTAAGCTACCTGGCCAAGTAGTAAACACATCGAGCCTCTGCGAAAAAGATATGACCGTCGCTGTTATCGCGACAGTGCGGGAATTGGATGGATGCCGGGAACGTGACACCGGCGATTGCATCGCCCGGAACAAGTCGCACCCCGCCGAGGAGTATGACCATGAAGATGACCTTAACTGCATCGGTCGTGATCGCGCTCATGACGAGCGGCGTCATGGCCGGCAACAACGGCAATGGCAACGGTAATTTCAACGTCGGCAATGGAAACGGCAATGGCAACGGCAACTTCAATGTCGGCAGCTTCAACGGCAATGGCAACGGCAATGGCAATATCGGAGATTTCAACGGGAACGGAAACGGCAATGGCGACGCCCTCCCGGATCCCGGCGGCGGGCCTGGTGGTGGTCCTGGCGGCAGCGGAGGCAACAGCCCGAGCAATGGGCAGGGCAACGGGCAGGGCAACTTCAATATCGGCTCGGGCAAAGGGAATGGTCCAGGCCTGTTGTATTTTTGCGGCAGCTCGCGGCGTGATGAGCTGATACCCTATTTGGATGAGTTCTGCGCGAGGTCCGGCAAATAGCGGCCCTCCCGCAGTCAGGAACGATGATCGGATGGATCATTTTGACGGGAGGGTGGATCCATCATGAAGACGCGCAGGCGATTCTCGGCCGACTTCAAGGCCCGCATCGCTTTGGAGGCGATCCGCCGGAGTGCGACTGTGGCCGAGCTGGCGATCCGCCATGGGTTGCATCCCAACTTGATCAGCCAGTGGCGGCGCTTGGCGATCAGCCGCCTGCCCTTGGTATTCGACGACCGGTCACCGCGTCCTTTGTCGCCGCGCCAGGCCTCGCATCTTCATGCCGGCGATTTCGGCGTGAAGAGTCCCGTGATGACCAAGCGGGACGAGCGTTAGCTGGGGGCCACCGCCGCTGGAGAGATCCGGCGATCGGCAGGGAGACATCAGGAACATTTGGCTAATATCGCCGCCTGCATCCCAAAATGAAGGGACGCATCAGGCCGCCGCCCCGTGAGCACACTCAATATTGAATAGACGCCGGACGCTGGAAGCTCTAGACGTCGATTTTAACAGGCGAGTTTCATCTCGCTCCATTGGCTTGAGTATCGGGGAACGGATCCCACCGATGGAAACAATAAGCGGCGCGGCCCACAAGTTCGCGCCTTCCAGCCGGTCAGGAGCCCCTCATGCAAGAACAACCCCGGAACACCGGAGTTGCGCCCAATGCCCGCGAGCTCATGAAGCACCTGGCTCCCTATCGCGAACCGAGAAACGCGCGCAGCCTCGTAGAACTGGCGATCACGGTCGTGCCGTTCCTGCTTCTCTGGCTGGCGATCTGGGCCGCCGTGGACGCCGGCTATTGGATCGGATTGCTCCTGGTGGTGCCGGCGGCGGGCTTTCTCGTCCGCCTGTTCCTGATCCAGCATGATTGCGGCCACGGCTCATTTTTCTCCTACCGGCTCGCCAATGACTGGGTCGGACGGATCCTTGGCGTGCTGACGCTGACGCCTTACGACTACTGGCGGCATTCCCATGCCCTGCATCACGCGGCCTCGGGCAATCTCGATCACCGTGGCATCGGCGACATCGACACGCTGACGGTGTCGGAGTTTCAGGCGCGGACGCCCTGGCGGCAGCGCCTCTATCGCCTGTACCGCCACCCGGCCGTGATGTTCGGCATTGGGCCGGCCTATCTGTTCCTTCTGCGCCACCGGCTGCCGATGGGCCTGATGCACAATGGCTGGCGGCCCTGGTTGAGCGCCATGGCGACGAACGCGGCGATCGCGCTGCTCGCCGGGCTGGCGATCTGGCTGGTCGGCCTTGTGCCGTTCCTGCTCGTTCATCTGCCGATTACGTTCCTGGCTGCGGCGATCGGCGTCTGGCTGTTTTATGTCCAGCACCAGTTCGAGGAGACCTTCTGGGAGCATGATGGCGACTGGAGCTTCCACGAGGCGGCGCTGCATGGCAGTTCACATTACGACCTGCCGCCCATCTTGCGCTGGTTCACCGCCAATATCGGCGTGCACCACGTGCATCATCTGTCGAGCCGCATTCCCTTTTACCGCCTGCCGGAAGTCTTGCGCGACCGCCCCGAGCTTCACCAGGTCGGCCGCCTGACTCTGCTCGAGAGCTTGCGGTCCGTGCGACTTGTACTGTGGGACGAGAAGAAGCGGCGCCTGGTCTCCTTCCACGAAGCGCTGCAGCCGGCCTGAGCCGCGCATCCACGCCTTTCAACCTGATCAGATACGCTTGCGGCGCGAGAGCCTGCGCGCATTGGCGCGCATGCGTCTTTCGC
This sequence comes from Taklimakanibacter albus, assembly GCF_016595235.1. Lineage (GTDB taxonomy): Bacteria > Pseudomonadota > Alphaproteobacteria > Rhizobiales > Aestuariivirgaceae > Taklimakanibacter > Taklimakanibacter albus. Next base: position 2,300,274 of record NZ_JAENHL010000007.1, read on the forward strand.
CGGGCCGCGTCGCCGCTTTGATCATCCTGGTCGTTGCTGCCGGCGCCGAAACCTTAGCCCCCGAGGCGAGTTTCATCCAGGTGGCGAGCGCCGAAAGCGCCGCCGCATTGAGGCCTTCCGCCATAGCCATCTGTTTCTCGGCGACCATCTTCACCGCTTCGGCGCGCCGCTCGGGGCTAGGCGAGAACGCCATCGCCCACAGCATCGGCAGCCTGAAGCTCAGGACCTGGACAGCGGCAAGCGCGTTCTCGATCTCTCGCATCGTCAGCGCATCGTCGGAATGGAGAATTGCGCGCCTTCCTTGATGCCGGATGGCCAGCGCGACGTCACCGTCTTAGTGCGCGTATAGAAGCGCACCGCATCGGGGCCGTGCTGGTTGAGATCGCCGAAGGCCGAGCGCTTCCAGCCGCCGAAGGTGTGATAGGCGAGCGGCACCGGGATCGGCACGTTTATACCGATCATGCCGACCTGAACGCGCGAGGCGAAATCGCGCGCCGCATCGCCGTCGCGCGTGAAGATGGCGACGCCATTGCCATATTCATGGTCATTGGCGAGGGTCAGGCCCTCTTCATAGGTCTTGGCACGCACCACCGACAGCACCGGTCCGAAGATCTCTTCCTTGTAGATGCGCATATCCTTGGTGACATTGTCGAACAGCGAGCCGCCGAGGAAGAAGCCGTTTTCGTAGCCCTGCATCTTGAAGCCACGGCCGTCGACCTTGAGCTTGGCGCCTTCCTTGACGCCGAGATCGATATAGGACTTCACCTTGTCGAGATGCGCCTTGGTCACGAGCGGACCGTAATCGGCCTCGCGGTCGGTCGAGAGGCCGACTTTGAGCTTCTCGACGCGCGGGATGAGCTTGGCGACCAGCGCGTCGGCGGTGGCTTCACCCACCGGCACGGCGACCGAGATCGCCATGCAGCGCTCGCCCGCCGAGCCATAGCCGGCGCCGATCAGCGCATCGACTGCTTTGTCCATATCGGCATCGGGCATCACGATCATGTGGTTCTTGGCGCCGCCGAAGCACTGCACGCGTTTGCCGTGCGAAGTGCCGCGTGAATAGACATATTCGGCGATCGGCGTCGAACCGACAAAGCCGACAGCGCCGACATCGGGATCATCGAGCACCGCATCGACGGCTTCCTTGTCGCCATTGACGACATTGAGAATGCCGGGCGGCAGACCCGCTTCGAGGAAGAGCTCGGCGAGGCGCATCGGGCAGGATGGATCGCGCTCAGACGGTTTCAAGATGAAAGCATTGCCGCAGGCGATGGCGGGCGCGGCCTTCCACAACGGGATCATCGCCGGGAAATTGAACGGCGTGATGCCGGCGGCGATGCCGATCGGCTGGCGCATCGAATACATGTCGATGCCGGGGCCGGCGCCGTCGGTGAAGTCGCCTTTGAGGAGATGCGGAATGCCGGTGCAGAATTCCGCGACTTCGAGGCCGCGCTGCAGATCGCCCAAGGCATCGGGAATGGTCTTGCCGTGCTCCATCGAGATCAAGAGCGCCAGCTCCTCGCGATGCGCATTGGCGAGCTCGAGGAATTTCATCATCACGCGGGCGCGCACTTGCGGGTTCTTCGCCGCCCATTCGGGCTGCGCCGCCTTGGCATTGGCGACCGCCGCGCGCACTTCCGCCTGGGACGCGAGCGCCACCTTGGCCTGAAGCTCACCGGTATTGGGGTTGAAGATGTCGCCGAAGCGGCCTGATTTGCCCTCGACGCGTTTGCCGCCGATGAAATGTCCGATGGTCTTGGTCATGAAATCCTCCGCATGGCGCTATCGGCGCCCTGATGGCTATAGACGCCTTGTCGGTCAGCAACATGCGCCAAAAAGCCGTTCGGATCAGCCCTGCGCTGCCGGAATTTCCATCATGCACTGCACAAAAAATCTCCTTGATTTTGATGCAATGCAGCATAACTTCTGTCACGTTAGGGATGGACAGTCCAGGTCGGAATCACAGTGTGAGACCGGACTTATCTATTATGAACAAGACTTTGCGTAAGTTATGGCTGGGCGATCTGGGGGCGTTGCGCGCCCATCTGAAGCGCCTTGACCCAGAGGCAAGGCGGTTGCGCTTCGGCGGCGTCACCACCGATGATTTCATCGACGCCTATGTCGATACCGCCTTTAGGCTGGACGCCACCATCTTCGGCGTCTTCATCGACGGCGAGATCCGCGCATCGGCCGAGTTGCGCGGCATATTCGGCGGGATGGCGCCCGATGCCGAGGCCGCTTTCGCCGTCGAGGGCGACTGGCAAGACCAGGGCCTCGGCAGCGAGCTGATGGACCGCATCCTCACCACCGCGCAGAATCGCGGCGTGACGCGCCTCCATATGATCTGCCTCACCGAGAACGCCCGCATGCGCCATATCGCCGGCAAGTTCGGCGCGCGCCTCTCTTTCGCCCAAGGTGAAGTGGCGGGCGAGGTCACGCCGGCCGGCCCCACGCCCATGTCGCTCCTCGACGAATTCGTGCATGACGCGCAAGGCTTCGTCACCGCGGTGTTCGACTGGCGGCGCTGATGGACCCGCATCATTATTGGCACGTCGTCCGCTCGGGCCTGCCCGAGCAGGAGCGCACACGTCCGCGCTGGATCGGCCGAAACCAGGCTCCGGACTTTATCTTGTCGGATCGGGAATACCGATACCCGGCACCCACACATAACCTTCATGGTCGAGGATGACGCATTCGCGAAGCCCATGCGGCTTGTCGATCGATCCCGCCAGCACGGTGAAGCCCTGCGCGCGCGCCCGGGCTTCCGCCTCGTCCGGTGAAAGACCATAGATCCTGAGCTCGACGCCGGCGCCGCGGCCTTCCAGGCCTTCGACGAGGCCCCGCACCACATTGCCGCGATAGGTATTGTCGTGATGCAGCATCCACACGCTGTCGCCGAAGCGGATGGCGGCAAAATCGGCATCGGCATGAAGAATGGTGGCGCCCAGCACCTCTCTGGCGAAACGCACGCCTTCGCCGACATCGCGCATCAGGAGATTGACGCCGAGGCCCGGCCGGAAAGACCGGCCCAGCTCGGGCGCCGGCATGAAGGCTTCAGTCTCGGCCATGGCTCACGCGCGTTTGAGGATGAGCTCCTGCCGGCGCTCCTCGTCCCACAATAAAGTGCAGGGTCCGATATCGTCGGGACTCTTGACCCCGGCGCGCCGCATGGCGAGCAGGAACAGCACCGCCGCATCGCTCACCACATCGGTGAGATCGGCCGAGCTGATATTGTCGTCGAGCACATTGGCGAGCCTGGAGCCCGCGAGCCGGCTCATGTCGGCAAGGGCCGTGGCCGGCAGATGCACCGCCGTTTCCCAGCTTTCGGCGAGATCACCCTTGGCGATCTCGGCGAGCAACCGGTCGTCGATCATCAAAGGCAGGTTGCCCCGCGCCCGGATGGCCTGCACCTCATGGTCGGGACTGTCCTTGGCCGGACAGGTCAAGGTGAAAGCCGGGGCGTCAGGCACTGCGGTCGTGGGCATGGCACGGCACTTTCCTGGATGTCGTATCCAGTCTGCGCCCCTGTCCTTGCCAAGCCGTTAACCATGCCCGGTTACGGCGCGATGATGCTGATACCCGTGCCGGCGAATCTGTCCATCGCCATCAGGGCCGCCGGCGCCTCGGCGAGGCTCAGTGTCTTGCCGAGCAGCTTCTGCGGCTTGAGCTTGCCCGCCAGGATCATCTCCATCATCGCCGGATAACGATGCGCCTGCATGCCGTGGCTGCCGCGGATCTCGATCTCATGGGCGATCACCTTGTCCATCGGGATCTGCGGCCGGGCATGCTCGGCAAGCATCAGGCCGACCTGCAGATGGCGGCCGCGCCGGCGCAGGCACGCGATCGAATTGAAACATGTGACCGGCGAACCCAGCGCGTCCATCGAGACATGGGCGCCGCCATGCGTCAGCTCGCGGATGGCCGACGGCACGTCCTTTATCGTCGCCGCATCGATCCCCGTCGTTGCCCCGCACTCCTTGGCCAAAGCCAGCTTCTCGGGCGAGAGGTCGACGGCGATGACATTGGCGCCCATGGCGCTGGCGATCATGATGGCGGAAAGCCCGACGCCACCCGCGCCATGCACCGCCACCCACTCGCCGGGCCCGACGCGGCCCTGGTCGACGATCGCGCGGAAGGAGGTGACGAACCGGCAGCCGAGGCTCGCGGCGGTGGCGAAATCGACCTCGTCCGGCAACCGGACCAGATTGATGTCGGCATAATCGATGGCGACATATTGGGCGAAGGAGCCCCAGGCGGTGAAGCCCGGCTGGAATTGCTTCTCGCAGACCTGCTGATTGCCGCTGGCGCATTCGGGACAGCTGCCGCAGCCGCCGACGAAAGGCACCGTGACGCGGTCGCCAGCGCGCCAGCACCGGACTTGCGCGCTGACCGCAACGATGACACCGGCCAACTCATGGCCCGGCACATGCGGCAGGACGATATCGGGATCATGGCCCATCCAGCCATGCCAGTCGCTGCGGCAGAGGCCGGTGGCCTCGACCTTGACCACCACGCTGTGGGGACCAGGGGTAGGATCGGGCAGGTCGGCGAGAACGGGCGGCTGCCCGAAGGCTTCGTAAAAGACGGCTTTCATGGAAGGTGTTTTAGCCCAGGATCCAAGCTACGGCGACACCAGATCGTCGAGCACCACGCCGCGATAGGGCTTCACCGCCTTCAGTACGATATAGGAGCTTAAGTTTCCCACTTTGGGACCAAGCCTCAGGAGCTCGTCCGACAGCATCTGATAGGAGCCGATATCGGGGCAGATGAAACGCACCAGATAATCGATGGTCCCCGAGACCTTGGTGCATTCGACGACATATCGCATGTCGGCGACCATCTTTTCGAAATCGTTGAAATCCTCGAGGCCGTGGCTGTTCAGGGTGACGGCGGCGACGACGTCGACATGCCGGCACACTTTGTTGATGTCGACCTGAGCCTGGTACATCGCGATGATGCCGGCCCGCTCCAGCCTTTTGACGCGCTGCAGGCAGGGACTGGGCGACAAGCCCACCGCATCGGCCAATTCCTGGTTGGTGATGCGGGCATCGGTCTGCAGCTTGGCCAGGATCTTGAGGTCGAGATGATCGAGCCTCACGGATGCGTCGCTGTCTTTCATAGTCTTCCTCCCGCCGAGTGCCATTTGACACCGAAGCGCGGATGCTGTCGAGTGGAACAGCAGAAACCGCTTTGCGGGGGACACATGCCGATAGCTTCGCTTGTGCGTGCCCTCAACTACGGCAGCACATTTTGGCCGTTTCACGGTAAAAGCGCCGTCAAGAAAAAGCGCGCTCAAGCGCCATCGAACGCCTAAGGCCGGCCGCATCCCACCTTGCGAGACCGGTTGCCGCTATAGGGGTGTTGGGAGGAAAATTATGTCAGAACAGCAAACGCTGAGTTTCCGCCTGCTGCGCAAGAAACCGGTCGAGAAGCTCATCAGCGAAACCCAAGGGGCCGATCCTGAGCACGGCCATCTCGGCCGCTCGATCACCCTCTTTCAGCTCATCATGTTCGGCGTCGGCGCCACCATCGGAACGGGTATCTTCTTCGTCCTCTCGGAGACCGTGCCGACCGCCGGACCGTCGGTCATCATTTCCTTCCTCATGGCGGGCGTCGTCGCCGGCCTCACCGCGCTCTGTTACGCCGAAATGGCCTCGATGATCCCGGTCTCGGGCTCATCCTATTCTTATGCCTATGCGACTTTGGGCGAAATCATCGCCTATTTCGTCGGCGCCTGTCTCGTTCTCGAATACGGCATCTCGGCTTCCGCCGTCGCCATCGGCTGGAGCGGCTATCTCAACAAGCTGTTCGAGATCGTCTTCGGCTCGGGCCTCCCCGCGGCGCTTTCCGCCGCCCCCCTCATTTCCGACAATCACCGGCTCGCCGTCGGCGGCGACGGCTATATCAACCTGCCGGCCGCCATCCTGGTCTTCCTCTGCTGCCTGATGCTCATCCGCGGTACCAAGGAATCGGCCAAGGCCAATGCCATCATGGTGATGATCAAGATCGGCGTCCTCATCCTCTTCATCGCCATCGCCGTCACCGGTTTCTCCGCCAGCAACTTCCAGCCTTTCGCGCCCGCGGGCTTCGCCGGCATCAGCGCCGCCGCCGGCACCATCTTCTTCACCTATGTCGGCCTCGATGCAGTCTCGACCGCCGGCGAAGAAGTGGAGAATCCGAAACGCAACCTGCCGCTCGCCATCATCGCGGCGCTCATCATCGTGACCTCGCTCTATGTATTGACCGCGGTGACGGCGCTCGGCGTCCAGCCGGCCGCCGCCTTCGAAGGCCAGGAAGCAGGCCTCGCCACCATCCTGCAGAACCTCACCGGCTCGAACTGGCCGGCGCTGATCCTCGCCATGGGCGCCGTCATCTCGGTGTTCAGCGTGACGCTGGTGGTGCTCTACGGCCAGACCCGCATCCTCTTCGCCATGTCGCGTGACGGGCTCATCCCCGAGCTGTTTCACCGCGTCAATCCGCGCACTTTGTCGCCGGTCGCCAACACCATCGCGGTGGCTTTGTTCGTCGGCGCCATCGCCGCCTTCATCCCCAATGACATCCTGTGGGACCTGACGAGCCTCGGCACGCTCACCGCCTTCATCGTCGTCTCGGCCGGCGTGATGATCCTGCGCCGCACCAAGCCCGATCTGCCACGCGGCTTCAAAGTGCCGCTCTATCCGGTGCTGCCCATCCTCAGCATCCTGTCCTCGCTCTATCTGATCTCCAACCTCAAGGTGCAGGTCTACGAGCTGTTCGGTATCTGGCTGTTCCTCGCGGCGGTCTTCTATTTCCTCTACAGCGTGAAGAAGTCCCGGCTCGAGCCCAAAGCTCGCATCACCAAGTCGTAAAGCGCGGAGGGTGCCATGAAATACCTGGTTGCCTATTCGGCCGATCGCGGCGGACAGGAAGCGCTCTCCCTCGGCATGATGCTGTCGAAGCGCGACAAGGCGAAGCTCGTCGTCTGCCTCATATTACCCAAGACCTGGGGCTATCCCTCGATGGCCAATGTCGATGCGGAATATGCCGCCTTCCTCGACAAGCACGCACAGAAGACGCTCGACAAGGCGAAAGCCTATGTCGGCGATCAGCTGCCGGTGCAGTTCATCACCCGCAACAACAACTCGGCCGAGGAAGGCCTCATCGCCACGGCCGAGGAACTTGGCGCCGACATCATCGTGCTCGGCTCCTCGCGCAGCGCCGCCTCGGGCAAATTCCTGGAAGGCAGCGTCACCCGCCACCTGCTGCATCTGTCGAAATTGCCGGTGGCGCTGGCGCCGCGCGGCTTCGAGGCGGGACCTAAGACGGTGCTCACCCGCTTGACCTGCGCCTTCGCGGCGACGCGCAAGTCACGCGCCACCGTCGAATATTGCCTGAAATTCGCCCGCAAATATCAGGTCCCGTTGCGCCTCTCCACTTTCGTGGTGCGCGACAAGCAGATGTATCCGACGGGCGCCGGCTACCAGGTCGAGAATCTCGTCGCCAATCAATGGAAGAGCCAGGCGACCACGGCGCAGAAGGCGCTGCTCGGCGACTTGCAGAGTGACGTGCCGGTCAAGACGCAGATCGGTGACGGCGCCAACTGGAAGGAGGCACTCTCCTCCATCGGCTGGAAACCCGGCGAGATGCTGGTGATCGGCTCGGGCCGCATCGGTCCACTGGCTCAGGTCTTTCTCGGCTCCAATGGCAGCCGCATCATCCGCAACGCACCGGTGCCGATGATCATCGTGCCGCGCACCGCCGAATTCCATGATGAGGAATGAGATGGTCTTCTGTCGCGAACCTCAGTAGTGCTGCGGCGGCTGACATCCAAGGAGAACTAGTGTGCCCACCTGTGGTGAATTCCTCGTCAAGATTCTCGAAGCCTATGGCGTCGACACGATTTTCGGCATCCCCGGCGTCCATACCGTCGAGCTCTATCGCGGCCTGCCGCAGACACGCATCCGCCATGTGACACCGCGCCATGAGCAGGGCGCCGGCTTCATGGCCGACGGCTATGCGCGCGCCTCGGGCAAGCCCGGCGTGTGTTTCATCATCACCGGCCCCGGCATGACCAATATCGCCACCGCCATGGGCCAGGCCTATGCCGACTCGATCCCCATGCTGGTGATCTCGAGCGTCAATGACCGCACCCATCTCGGCATGGCGCAAGGCCGCCTGCACGAGCTTCCCTCGCAGCGCAATCTCATCGCCGGCGTGTCGGCTTTCAGCCACACGGTGCTCGATCCCAAGCAGCTGCCGGAAGTGCTGGCCCGCGCTTTCGCGGTCTTCTCGGGTTCGCGCCCGCGGCCCGTCCATATCGAGCTGCCGCTCGACGTCATCACCGCACGCATGACCGGCAAGGCCAAGGCCTGGCCGCTGCCCTCACGCCCCGCCGCCGAGCCGCAGCTGATCGCTGCCGCGGCAAAGCTGCTGAAAAGCGCCAAGACGCCGCTGATCATTGCCGGCGGCGGCGCCGCGGATGCGGCGCCTGGCATCCAGAAGCTTGCCGAGACGCTCGACGCGCCGGTCTTCACCACCATCAACGGCAAAGGCATTCTGCCGCCCGGCCACAAATTGGCGCTCGCCGGTAATCTCGGCATGGATGCGGCACAGGCCGAGCTCGAAGCGAGCGATGTCGTCCTCGCCATCGGCACCGAATTCGGCGAGACCGAAATGTATCCGGCGGCGCGCCCCGTCGAGGTCGCGGGCAAGCTCATCCGCATCGACATCGATCCCTTGCAGCTCGTCAACCAGCTGCCTGCCGATATCGCCATCACCGCCGACAGCGCCCTCGCTGTCGCGGCGCTGAATGACGCGGTCGGCTCGACCGTCCAGTCGCGTAAAGGCGCCGAGCGTGCCGCCGCCACGCGCAAGAAGATCACCAGCAAATTGTGGCCCGCCTGCAAGACGCATGGTCGCCTTCTCGAGGTGATCAGCAAGGCGCTGCCGGATGTGGTCATCGCCGGCGACCAGACCGAGCCGGTCTATGCCTCGAACCAGACCTATGAAGCGCCGAAGCCGCGCTCCTATTTCAATTCGAGCACCGGTTACGGCACGCTGGGTTATGGGCTTCCCGCCGCGATCGGCGCCAAGCTCGGCCAGCCGGATCGTCCCTCCGTTTGCCTCATCGGCGATGGCGGCCTGCAATTCTCGCTGCCCGAGCTCGCTTCCGCCGTCGAGGCGCAAGTGCCGCTCGCGGTGGTGATCTGGAACAACACCGGCTATGGCGAGATCAAGGCCTATATGATGGAGCGCCAGATCCCCGAGATCGGCGTCGACATCTACACGCCGGATTTCGTCACCATCGCCTCAGGGCTGGGCTGCAAGGCCGTGCGTCCCGCCAATATCGCGGCGCTGCACAAGGAGCTCGTCCAGTCGGCGAAGCGCAAGGTCCCGACCGTCATTGAAATCCGCGCCGGCGACAGCCTCGCCCGCGAACTGGCCAAGTGATGCAGGACAAGCTTTATATTGACGGCGTGTGGCGTGCCCCCGTGAAAGGGGGCAAGCTGCCCGTCTTCAATCCCTATACCGAACAGGTCATCCATCATGTCGCGGCGGGTGGCCCTGAGGATGTGGATCTCGCGGTAAAAGCGGCGGCCAGGGCCTTTCCGGCCTGGCGCCGCACCTCCGGCGCCGTGCGCGGGCAGTTCCTGCGCGCCATCGCCGAGAAGGTGCGTCAGCGCAAAGACGAGCTCGCCCGGCTGTCCTCGCTCAACAATGGCAAGCCCTACGCCGAGGCGCTCATCGACATGCAGGATGTCGCGTCCTCCTTCGACTATTATGGCGGGCTCGCCGCCGATCTCGACCGCGAGCAGGATTCCCCCGTTTCGGTGCCGGACGGCGCCTTCCGCGCCAGCCTTCGGCGTGAGCCGATCGGCGTCGCCGGTCTGATCGTGCCGTGGAATTTCCCGATGGTGACGACCTCGTGGAAAGTGGCGCCGGCGCTTGCCGCCGGCTGCACCGTGGTGCTGAAGCCGTCCGAGGTGACGCCCATCGTCGAGCTCGAGCTCGGCGTGATCGCCGATGAGATCGGATTGCCCAAAGGCGTGCTCAATCTCGTCACTGGACTGGGCCCCGATGTCGGCGCCCCGCTCACCACCCATAAGGATGTCGCCAAGATCTCCTTCACCGGCAGCAACGGTGTGGGCTCGCGCGTGATGGCGGCGGCCGCGGCCGGTCCCAAGGCGGTGAGCCTAGAGCTCGGCGGAAAGTCGCCGATCGTCGTCTTCGCCGATGCCGATCTCGACATCGCCACCGAATGCGTGGTGAACGGCATCTTCTTCAATGCCGGCCAGATGTGCTCGGCGACCTCCAGGCTTCTGGTCGAGGAATCGATCGCGCCGAAGCTGATGGCGCGGGTCATTGCGGCAGCCAAGGCCTTGCAGCCGGGCGATCCGCTCGATCCCAAGACGACTCTGGGTCCCCTCACCACCAGAGCCCAATATGACAAGGTCCTGTCCTACATCGCCAAGGGCAAGGCCGAAAAACTCGATCTGATCCTGGGCGGCGACAGGCCGGAAGGGCTCGACACCGGCTGGTTCATCGCTCCGACGATATTCGGCGATGTCCCGGTTTCGAGCCCTCTCTGGCGTGAAGAGATTTTCGGGCCCGTTCTGTGCGTGAAGACCTTCACCAGCGAGGATCAGGCGGTGGCGCTCGCCAATGACAGTGATTTTGGCTTGGTGGCGACAGTGATCAGCAAGGATACGGTGAAAGCCGAGCGCGTCGCCGACGCGATCGACACCGGCCTCGTCTGGATCAACAGCCCGCAGGTCATTTTCGTCGAGACCTCCTGGGGCGGCTTCAAGGCGAGCGGCATCGGCCGCGAGCTCGGGCCCTGGGGCCTCGATGCCTATCTCGAAGTCAAGCACAAAGCGCGTCGGATAAGTTCGGCGGCCTAAAAGGGGAAAGCGATGCAGACGGTCAGGAACGTTTCGGATTTGCGCAATGTCATGCATCGCAACGAGCAGCCGATCTATTTCATCTCGGCCACCAACTTCAACCTGATCGGCATCGACCAGTGGGTGCGCAATCTCAAATTCATCTCCTATATCGACTGTTTCGACGGCCGCCACCCGAATGTCTTCGTGCCCTCCAAGGCACCGCATGATGAGTTCGAATCGATCGAAGACATCAACAATCACATGCTTCAGCACAAGGATGTGATCGATCATGTGAAGAAGCGCGGCGGCAAGCCGGCGGCGACCTTCCTGATGTTCAACGAGGAAACCGAAGGCCTCTGCGAAGAGCTCGGCATCGACGTCTGGTTTCCGCAAGCGAAGCTCCGCTCGCGCTGCGACAATAAGATGGAGACGGTCCGCATCGGCAACAAAGCGGGCGTCGCCTCGGTGCCGAACACGTTGGCCCGCGCGTCGAGCTATGACGAGCTGATCAAGGTCGCCGACAAGGCGAAGATCGGTCGCGACCTGGTGGTACAGAGCGCCTTCGGCGATTCCGGCCACACCACATTCTTCATCGCCAATGAGCAGGACTTCGCCCGCCATGCGAAGGACATCACCGGCGAGAAGGAAGTGAAGATCATGAAGCGGATCAAATGCCGGGGTGCCACGATGGAGGCCTGCGCGACGCGGTCCGGCACGCTGGTCGGCCCGCTTTTGACCGAAGTGGTCGGCCGCAAGGAACTGACGCCATACAAGGGCGGCTGGTGCGGCAATGAGATCTTCCCCGGCGCCTTCAGCGAAAAAGTGCGCAACAAGGCGCGTGACATGGCGTTCCGCTTCGGCAACCGGCTGATCAAGGAAGGTTATCGCGGCTATTTCGATCTCGATTTCCTGATTGATGAGACTGACGGCGAGGTCTATCTGGGCGAGCTCAATCCGCGCATCTGCGGCGCCTCCTCGATGACCAATCACGCGGCCTTCGCTTATGCCGATGCACCACTCTTCCTGTTCCACCTACTCGAATTCTCCGGTCTCAAATACAAGATCGACGTCGAGGAGCTGAATGAGCGCTGGGCCAAGAAGGAGTTCATCGATTCCTGGTCGCAGCTCGTCATCAAATCGACCGATGATATCGTCGACATCGTGACCCACGCGCCGCCGACCGGCGTCTACCGCATGGCGAGCGACGGCTCGGTCTCCTATGACCGTTTCGACTATAACCGCCAGGCGATCGAATCCGAGCGCGAGGCTTTCTTCCTGCGCATCACCGGCCCCGGCGACTATCGCTATGAAGGCGCCGATCTCGGCATCTTGATCACCCGCGGCCGGGTGATGAGCGACGATTTCGACTTGAACGACCGGGCGCGCGATTGGATCAAGGGGATCAAGAAGCTCTATGCGGCGAAACCGCTGAGCGAAGTGCAAAGGGAGGAAGCCCCGGCGCCCGGGTCGTTCAAGATATTGTGAATTTCCCTCGTGCTGAGGTGCGAGCGCAGCGAGCCTCGAAGCATCCCTCAGGATAGGGCGAATTTGTGGATACAGACCCTTCGAGGCCCGCCTTCTGCGGGCACCTCAGGGTGAGGATAGGTGGGATGAACCTCGTCTTCGAAGCGATCGCGGAAGACCAGCCGGGGCCGAAATGGCGGGCGATCTATGACCGTCATTGGCACGCCTATAGCCGCTGGTTCATGCGCGACGGCATGAAGGCGCGCCCGACCTATCTGGCGAGCCTGCGCGCTTTGCGCCAGCATATGCCGGAATTGCTGCCCGCTTATGAGCGGATCGCCGAGACGGCGGGCGGCGGTGATCTCGAAGCGCGCTTCCTCTCGATGTGGTGCCCGCCCATGTATGTCGGCGGCTGCTCGCAGGCAATCAGCGTCGGCAGCGCGCCCGCCCTCTTGCGCAATTACGACTACAGCCCCGAGCTTCTGGAAGGTACCTGGCTCGCCTCCAGGCTCCATGGCCGCCGCGTCCTCGCGGTGGTCGACTGCCTGTGGGGCGTGCTCGACGGGATCAATGAGGATGGCCTTGCCGTATCGCTCGCTTTCGGCGGGCGCACCGCGGTCGGCGACGGCTTCGGCATCCCGATCGTCATGCGCTATGTGCTCGAATTCGCATCGACCGTCGCCGAGGCGGTGAAGATCCTCGACCGCGTGCCGGTGCATATGTCCTATTCGGTGGCACTGCTCGACCGGAAGGGACGCCATGCCACCGTCTTCGTGGCGCCGGATCGCCCGACCGAGGTCCTCGGCCGGCGCGTCAGCACCAATCACCAGCATGAGATCGAATGGCCGCGCCATGCCGCGGCCACCCGCTCGCTGGAGCGTGCCGAAAGTCTCGATGCGGCGATGGTGGATGCACCGGAGGCGGAAGAGCTGCTCAAGGCCTTTTTGCGCCCGCCGGTTTTCCAGACGTCTTATGGGCGCGGCTATGGTACCCTCTATACGGCGCTCTACCGGCCCGAAGATTCATCCGCCGAGCTGATCTGGCCGGTGGCGCGCTGGCGCCAGTCTTGCGCCCGGTTCGAGGAAGGTTCGCGCAGCATCCGCTTTGCCGAAGGCACGACGCCGCCACGCTTGCGGCCGCCCAAAGGCACGGCCATCAGGGGAGGCATCCTATGAAAGTGCTGGTGCTCGGCGGCGGTGTGGTCGGCGTGGCCGCCGCTTATTATCTGGGCCGCGACGGCTACGAGGTCGAGCTCATCGAGCGCAACGCCGAATTGGCGCGCGAAACGAGCTATGGCAATGCCGGCCTCGTCTCGCCCGGCGATTCTTATGCCTGGGCTTCGCCCGCGGCGCTGGCCGTCTTCATCAAGTCGCTCTACCGGCCTGATCTCGGCATCAAGGTGCGTTTCAATCTCGATCCGCATTTCATCGCCTGGGGCTGGAAGTTCCTGTTCGAATGCACCCATGCACGCGCGCATATCAACACTTTGCGCAAGCTGCGGCTCGCCTTCTATTCCAAGGCCTGCATCAATGAGATCGCCGCCGCGACCAAGGTCGACTATGACGCGGACGGCAAAGGCATCCTCTATTTCTTCCGCTCGCAGGAAACCCTCGATGCCGGCGCCAAACATATGCGGATCCTCTCGGATAACGGCCTGACGCTCGACGTGATCGGGCGCGAGCGCCTGGTCGAGCTGGAGCCCGGCCTCAAGGCAGCAGCCCCCGGCATCGCCGGCGCCGTTTATTCGCCGATCGACCAGACTGGTGATTCCTGCAAATTCTCGCGCAACCTCGCCAGCTGGTGCGCGCAGAATCTCAACGTCCGCCTGCGCCTCGGCACGACCGTGACCGGCATCGAGACACAAGGTGATCGCGTCACCACTATCCTCACCGACAAGGGCCGGCTCGATTGCGATGCGGTCGTCATAGCGCTGGGTCCCGAGACGCCGCTCCTCACCCGCAAGATCGGCCTCAATGTCCCGATCTATCCGGTGAAAGGTTATTCCGCCACCTTGCCGCTCGACGATCCCGCAAAGGGCCCGACCATGGGCGGTGTCGATGAGGACCGGCTCATCGCCTATTCGAGGCTGGGCGATCGCCTGCGCGTGGCGAGCACGGCGGAATTCGCCGGTTACGACAGAAGCCACAGGCCTTCGGATTTCACGCGGCTTCTCGCCACCGCGGAAGATCTCTTTCCCGGTGCCTTCGACCGCGCGAAAGCCGAATACTGGGCAGGGCTCAGACCGATGACGCCGGCCTCGGTGCCGATATTGGGCCGGGCGCGCTATGCCAATCTCTTTCTCGATTGCGGCCATGGCCATGTCGGCTGGACGATGGCCTGCGGATCGGGGAAATTCGTCGCCGATCTCGTTTCCGGCCGTAAGCCCGAGATCGACACCGACGGCCTTCTTTATGTGAATTGAATGTCGACACTCGCAAGAACCATCTCTCTCAGCACCCTCATGCTGAGGTGCCCGGCGCAAGCCGGGCCTCGAAGCATCCTTCAGGATAGAGTGAGAGTGCTGCAGCAGACCCTTCGAGGCTCGCTGCGCTCGCACCTCAGGGTGAGGGTGAGAGGGTTGCCTCAACTCATCATGGCATAGATCACAATGCCCGGCCCGCAAGTCACCATCGACCTCGAACGGATCGAGCGCAATGCCAGAACGGTCGTGTCCTGGTGCGCCGAGGCCGGTATTTCCACCTTCGGCGTCACCAAGGGCGCCTGCGGCATGCCGCAAGTGGCGCGCGCCATGCTGCGCGGTGGCGTTCAGGGCCTCGCCGAATCGCGTTTCGAGAATATCAAACGTTTGCGCGACGCCGGCATCGACGCGCCGATCATGCTGCTGCGCTCGCCGCCTCTGTCGCTCATCGACGAGGTCGTCCGCTCCGTCGATGTCAGCCTCAATTCCGAGCTGACCGTCATCCGTGAGCTGTCGCGCGTCGCCGAGCGCATGGGCCGCATCCACGACATCATCCTGATGATCGATCTGGGCGATCTGCGCGAAGGCATCTGGCCCGACGATCTCATCCCGACGGTAGAGCAGATCCTCGCGCTGCCGGGGATCCGCATCGCCGGACTCGGCACCAATCTCACCTGCTTCGGCGCCATCATCCCGACCGAAGTCAATCTCGGCCAGCTGACCGACCTCTCCGACACGGTAAGGAAGACCTTCGGCCTCGATCTCACTTACATATCGGGCGGCAATTCGAGCTCGCTGCCGCTGCTGCTGTCGGGCGGCATGCCCAAGGGCATCAACAATCTGCGCGTCGGCGAGGCGATATTGCAGGGTGGGCGCGACACGTTCCTCGATACACCGCGGCCTGAACTCGACCGTGACGTCTTTCTGCTGTCCGGCGAACTGCTGGAAGTGAAGATGAAGCCCTCGATGCCGATCGGCAAATCGGGCGTCGACGCCTTCGGCGGCCGCCCGGTCTTCCAGGACATCGGCGAGCGGTTGCGCGGCATCGTCAATATCGGGCGCGAGGATGCGCATATCGAAGGTCTCTTGCCGGTGGCGCCCGGCATCATCGTGCTCGGCGCTTCGAGCGACCACCTGATCCTCGACGTCACCGAGGCGGCAAATCCGCCCCGGGTCGGCGATAAAGTGAATTTCCGCATGAGCTATGGCGCCCTGCTCGCCGCCATGACCTCCGAATATGTGGAGAAGATTCCGATGTATGACCGCCATGCCGCCACCCCCGCCTCACGCGTGAGCATTTTCGCCGATGAGGCCGTGGCGCCGGTGCTCCACAAGCAGACGCTCGACGGCCGGCTCGCCAATATCGGCTATGACGTCGACTTCACCACCGCGACTTCCGCCGACGCCATCGCGCGGGCGCTGGACCGGCGCGCCACACCTCTGGTCTTCGGTGCCGACCACCGCACCAGCTTCGCGGCGATGAAGGCGCTGAGCGGAAGCTTTGACGCCTTCGGCCTCATCTGGCTCGATTCAGTGGCGAGCATGTTGCCCGAGCAGCCGGGACAGGCGGTAGCGGGGGAATCGGCACTCTACCGGGCGCTGGGCTTAGGCACAGGGGCCGAACCGCTGGCGCCGAAATTGTCGCCTGAGAATGTCGTGCTCATAGGCTTGCGCGAAACCGCGCCGGAGGAAGTGGAGATCCTGAAATCCGCCCGGCTCAAGATCTTCACCATCGCCGATATCGACGCCCTCGGTATGCGCGAGGTGATCCGCCAGGCGGTGCAGATCGCTTCCGCCGGCATGCAGGGCTTCCATGTGAGCTACAACCCCGCCGTCACCGACATTCCGGGCCATCTGCCGGGGTCGGGCGGCATCACTGTGCGTGAAACACATCAGGTGATGGAAGCGATCCATCAGAGCAAGGCGATGCGGGGCATGGACATCACTGGCCTCGATGGCGAGACGGAACCGCGCCTCGCTTCGGTGATCGTGCATTTCGCACTTTCCGCATTTGGCAAAAGAATCCTGTAAGTGTCATTGACGCAACTACAACTTGACGTAGCCGCGTGTTTGATGCAAGCTACAGGCGAGAGGGCCTACTTTGCGCGATTTTCGCGGGAGGCTATGTCATGCAAGTGATCAAGGTTGCGGTGCGGTGCGCTCTGGTTGCGGCGGTCGCGGTAACTGGCGGCTTGTGGCTCAAGAGTCTCGTCATCGGACCGACGACAGCCGCGACCAGATATGAATGCCTTCCTCCCTTCAAATGCGACAAGCAGAGCGACGAACAAAGATCGCGAAGCTCCAGCAGCATTGGCAACACGGCGAGCAGTAGCAGTAGCAGTGGCAGCACGAGCGATACGAGCAGCACCAGCGACACCAGCAGCACGGCGGACACCAGCAGCACGAGCGATACGAGCAACACCGTCGCCGACAGCAGCTCTACGAACGACAGCGACAGCGGGGTCGATTGGGACGTTCAGATAGACTGATCATCGGACACGGACGGGAGATCCTCCGTGAGTCTGCGTCCATCTTCCGCAACCACGCAGCTGACTGGCGCTGCCGGCGTTATCACGGTTGGTATTGCCGTCACAATTCTGCGTGAACCGGCGCTTCCCGTCCACGTGAAGGCATTATTCATCGCCGCCGCGGCGGCGGTGGTCATGATCATTATCGAGACCGCGCTGTTCAGAACGCATTGCAATCCCTCCACCGGGCTTACGTCCTCACCAAACCGTCCGTTTTCGCTCGAGCGCACGATCCGCAAAGTGACGGGGCTCTACGCCACCTTCTCGGTGATCGCCGCCGGCTATTGGTTCTTTCCGGTTTATCGTCGCCCGGTCTTTGATAATTTCTGGCCCGCCATCGAGCTGGTGATGCCTTGCGTCATTCTTGCGGCGCCGATCTATATCGCCTTCATCGACCGCCGACTGCGCGAGCCCGAAGACACCTATGCGGCCATCGGCAGCTTCATTCTCCATGGCAAAGTGCCATCGGATATGGGGCAGATCGGCCAGCATGCTCTGGGCTGGGCCGTCAAGGCGTTCTTCCTGCCTTTGATGTTCGCCTATATGTGCGGCTCGCTCAACGCCTTCCTGACCGGCTTGCAGCAGGACGAGCTCGGCAGGCTCGCCTTGCATCGCCTGATCGTCACTTTCTTCTTTCTGCTGGACGTAAGCTTCGCGGTGGCGGGTTATAGCCTGACGCTTCGCATTCTCGACACCCACGTCAGGTCGGCCGAACCGACGGCCTTCGGCTGGTTCGTCTGCCTTTTATGCTACGATCCGTTCGTCGTCGTCATGAATGCCTATTTCAGTCGCGATGTCCTCGACAACAACTGGTTCGCATTGCTCGCGGCATGGCCGGCGCTGCAGATTTTCTGGAGCGCGGCGATCCTCATTTGCCTCTTCATTTATGTCTGGTCGACCGTCAGCTTCGGCCTTCGCTTCTCTAATCTCACCCATCGCGGCATCATCACCAGCGGCCCCTACCGCTTTGTGAAGCACCCGGCCTACATCACCAAGAATCTCGCCTGGTGGCTGGTATCGCTTCCCTTCTTCAACGAAGCGGGCTTGGCCGAAGGGCTGCGCAATTCCCTGATGCTCCTCTGCATCAACGGCGTCTATCTGCTGCGCGCCTGGACCGAGGAACGGCATCTGGCACGCGATCCCACCTATCGCGCCTATCAGGATTACATCCACGAGCACGGCCTGTGGGCGCAGGTGATCAGGTCCGCGGCACCGATCGGCGCCGCGCTGGCATCGCCGCTGCGCGCGACGGGCGCGCGATCCGACGACCAGTCGGATCGCTAGCGCGGGATGCGAAAAAGTGGATCCCGGTTTTTCGCGAGAATCCCGCGCCAACATATTAGAATCGATCACGTTTATGAATTTGGATCGTAACGATCCAAATTCATCGTGATCTAGAGCCCATCACTTGCGGCGCGGCATCTCCACGCTCTGATAGACAGAGAACTGATGGCCGTCCGGATCGGCGAACTCGGCCGACCAACCGCCCGGCGCATGGCTTACCGGCGTCACGATGCTGGCACCCTTCTGCGCCAGGCCCTCGATCACGTCGTCGATCAGGCCTTCTTTCAGGTCGAAGACGAGGATCGGCGTGGTGCCTGGCCGGCTGTCGCCTTTGAAGAAGATCAGCTCGATATTGTTCTCGATCGCGATCATGATCCAGTCATTGCCGCTGCCGTCATCGCCCATTTGCTGGATCTCCAGGCCCATCACGTCGCGATAGAAGGCTTCGGTGCGGGCGACATCCTTCACGAAGAAGCAGATATTCCCGATCCGGCAGTTTTTGAGCATTACGAGCTCCCCTTTTGAATTGTGAAAGGCAAATCCCGCCAAAGTTGAAGACTTTGGCGCTAAGGATTTGCTCCAGATTTGGCGCGAATCCTTTTCGGAGACGTGATTCCACGTCGCCGGGATGCACGCTAGTTGCCGCCATCTGGTGTTTTGTGAGCTGTGCGTCCCACTATTTTTACGGCAAAGAGATGCCCGTCGGGATCATAACTTCCGAAGGAGGCGCCACCCAGCTTGACCACCGGCAGCAGCGCCCGCCGAAGCGCGCCGGCGGCGAGCCCCCCGTTCAGCATGGTGAATTCAGCGAGCGGCTCGCCCGCTCGCACGCCGCCGAGCTTGCGCCTGAGGGCACAGAGGCGCTGACGCAAGGTTTCGTCCGCAATACGCAGAAGATGGCAGATCTCCGCCCGGTTGTGGCCGGTGAGAATCAGCAACGCCACGATACGCAGGCTCTTGGGCAGGGCCGCCACCGATATCCACGGTTCCGGCAGCGCAACGGGCTCGGCGTGGTCAGGGACCGCCGCCAGCGTTTCGCGGCGGCGCCGGCGCACCGCGCCGCGGGCCTGCATGGCGGCCTGCTGGCGCAGGACACCGCGAAACCACGCCAAGCCCTCCTGCCAGGGCCGGCGCCCTTGCGCGATCGCCGCGATCAGCGCGTCATGGAGCAGGTCCTCGGCTTCGTCGCGGCGTTGCGCATGAAAAGCGGCAAGCCGCAGCAGCGCCTGATATTGCGGCCGCGATAGCTGCAGGCTCATGCCGGAGCGTGACACACCGCTTCGATATTGTTGCCGTCGGGATCGAGGATGAAGGCACCATAATAATCGGGGTGGTAGATCGGCCGGAGGCCAGGCTTGCCATTATCGCGCCCACCGGCGGCGATCGCCGCCGCATAGAAGGCATCCACCGCCCTGCGATCAGACGCGGCGAAGGCGACATGCTGGCCGCCTTTCGGCTTGGCGCCGGTGCCGATCCAGAAATAAGGTTTTTGGCCTTCACCGAAACCACCATGGGCGTCGCCGCCCGTCTGCTCGGGCGTCACTTCCATCAGGAGGCTGATGCCGAGCGGTCGCAAGGCCTTCTCATAGAAGGCCTTGGACCTGGCATAATCCGCAACAGCGAATCCGACATGGTCGAGCATGATGATCTCCTATTGAGGCAACGGGGCGGAAGGTTTGGCCAGCGATTTGAGCTTGGCCATCGGGAATTCGCATTCGTAAGGACCTTCGGCATAGGAGCCGATCGCATAGGAATTGAAGGTGACGATCGCTTTGTCCTGCCAGAAATTCCAGCTGTCGAGCGACTTCAGCACATCGACCACGGTCTGCTCCTGGTAATTCGGATCATTGGCCGGATCGAAATCCTGGCCGTCATTCTTCTCTTTCTTCTGGACGATGATCTGGGCGACGCAGTCGGCCTTGAGTGCCGCCAGCGCCTTGCCGTCGAACACATCATCGGCTTTCATCGCGACGCCGCGCGCCAGATCGACATTGATCGCCGAGGTGCCGCCATTGCCATGGGCGCCGCCGGTATTCTCCCATCCTTCGATCTTGGCCGAGAGGAATTTGGGCGACGCGTAAGTGATGTCCATCGCCGAGTAGGATGCATAATTCATGCCTTCGGGCGCCGCCTCTGCCTGGCGCTTCAAGGGCGCATCCTTGACGATCTTGTCCACTTCGGCGTTGAACAGCTTTTCCCCGTTTGATTTGGGAGCGGCGAAGCGAATGAGTGTGTAGTCGACATCGAAACGATGCGGATCGGGATCCTGCTGGACGAAGACCGGCACCATGCGAGCGCCGGTGCCCGGGCCGCTTTCAGGCTCGGCCAGGAACAGGCGGCGACGTTCCTCGGTCTGATCTTGGATGCAGCTCGACAGCTCCGCGCCCTCTTGGACGCCGCAACTGTCTTCACGGCTCTTGATCCATTTGCGCTGCGAGGCGGTCAGTCCCTTGCGTTCGGTGGCGCTGAGCGCCTCGCGCAGGCTCGAATAGGCCGCCGACATCGCATCATCCGCCGCCTTGAGCTTCGGATCGGCGCAAATCGCCTTCTCGATCGGGCTTTGCGCCTTGGCGCAGTCGAAAGCCACGGCCGGCTCGACACCGACAACCAGCAACAGGGGAGTGCAGGACAACAGGGTCTTGGAGATTCTCATCAAATTCTACTCGTGTTTCTCTTTTCAAGCGCCCGGCCGGGGATCTATGGGAGTTGTGCGGCCGAGACCGATCACATCTTCCATGAGCTTTGCGGCGGCAAGCAGGCGGCCTTCGCCGCGGCAGGGCGCGGCGATCTGGAGTCCGACCGGCAGATTTTCGGCGGTGAAGCCGGCCGGGATCGAAATGGCGGGCGATGCCACATTGGTAAAGGCATAGACGATGGCGAGCCACTCGACATAGTTGGAGAATTTGTGCCCGTCGCATTCGGCGACATAACGCTGCTCGACCGGGAACGGCGCCACGATGGTGGCGGGGCACAAAATGAGATCATAGCGGCTGAAGAATTCACGCGCCCTGGCGAACATCACGCCGCGCTGCATCTCGGCGCGTGCGATCTCCGCACCGGTAAGCGCCAGGCCCTTTTCGATATTCCAGATGACGTCAGGCTTCAGCTTGTCGCGGTGATTCTCATAAAGCGTCTTGAGGCCGGTGACGAAGGAGAGCGCCCGCAGGACCTGGAAACACTCATGCGCTTCACGGAAATCGGGATGCGCCTCCTCGACGACGACGCCGGCATCCTGAAGTTTGAGCGCCGCCTTTTCGACGATCGCCGCCACTTCCGGATCGACCGGTGTGATGCCGAGATCGCGGCTGAAGGCGACACGCTTCGGCTTGGGGCCTGAGCGCGCCTGTTCGAGATAGGAGATGTCCTCGCGCGGCAACGACAGAGGATCGGCCGGATTGGCGCCGACCATGGCGTCGAAGAGCAGCGCCAAATCTTCCACATTGCGCGCCATCGGCCCGTCGACGCCGAGCGTGCCGTCGATCTTGCCATAGACGCTCATCGCCACCCGTCCGGGTGACGGGCGCATGCCGACGACGCCGCAGAAGCTCGCCGGGTTGCGCAACGAGCCGCCCATGTCCGAGCCATGCGCCACCCAGGCCGTGCCGGTGGCGAGCGCCGCCGCAGCACCGCCCGAAGAACCCGCCACCGAACGCGACAGATTCCATGGATTGAGCGTGCGGCCGAAGACTTCGTTGAAAGTGTTGGCGCCGGCGCCGAATTCCGGCGTGTTCGACATCGCATAGACGATGCCGCCCTGGTCTTCGAGATTCTCGACCAGTATGTCGGATTTCTTCGGGACATGGTTGGCGAAGATGGGCGAGCCTTGCGTCGAGCGCACACCCGCCACATCATTGAGATCCTTGATCGGGACGGGCAGGCCCGCCAGCAGCCCACGGTCAGCCAAAGGCTTCTTCATCAGCTTGGCGGCATGGTCGCGCGCCCGGTCGAAACACAAGGTCGGCAGGGCATTCACCTGGCTATCGACTTCCGCAATGCGGGTCTCCACTGCCGCGAGACAGTCGAGGGCTGAGATCTCGCCGGCTTTCAGCAACCCCACGATCTCATTGGCGGATTTACGAATCAGGTCGGTCATGGTGTCGCCCCTCTGCTTTATCGATTTGAATCCATTTGCCGCCCGGGGGTCAATGGAGGTAGAACGCCGCAGCATTTCTCAGGAGACCATAACATGAACGTCAAGGCATCGGCCAAGGGCCTCAACGAAGCTTGGGTTGAACGGCGCGCCAAAGCAGTTTCGCGCGGCGTCGGCATGGCCGCCCCGATCATCGCGGCACGCGCCGAGGATTCCGAGATGTGGGACATCGAGGGTCGCCGCTATATCGATTTCGGCGGCGGCATCGCCGTGCTCAATACCGGCCATCGCCATCCCTCGGTGATGAAGCGGGTGCAGGAGCAGCTCAACGCCTTCACCCATACCTGCTTCATGGTGGCGCCCTACGCGCCCTTCATCGAGCTGGCCGAGAAGCTCAACGCCATCGCGCCGATCTCGGGCGACAAGAAGAGCCTGTTCGTCACCACCGGCGCCGAAGCCGTCGAGAACGCCATCAAGATCGCCCGCGCCCATACCGGCCGCAGCGACGTCATCTGCTTCCAGGGCAGCTTCCATGGCCGCACCCTCCTCACCATGGCGATGACCGGCAAGGTCGTTCCCTACAAGACGAAGTTCGGCCCGATGCCGGGCGGCGTGTGGCATGTGCCCTTCCCGGTCGCCCATCGTGGCGTCACCGTCGAGGATTCGATCCACGCCATCGAATGGCTGTTCAAGGCCGATGTCGAGCCGTCGCGCGTGGCGGCCATCGTCATCGAGCCGGTGCAGGGCGAGGGCGGTTTCTATGTGGCGCCCAAGGAGCTCATGAAGGCGCTGCGCAAGATCTGCGACGATCACGGCATCGTGCTCATCGCCGATGAGATCCAGTCGGGCTTCGGACGCACCGGCAAGTGGTTCGCCATGGAGCATATGGGCGTCGAGCCGGATCTGATGACGGTCGCCAAGTCGCTCGCCGGCGGTTTCCCGCTGGCCGGCGTCGTCGGCCGCGCCAAGATGATGGACGCGCCGGAGCCGGGCGGCCTCGGCGGCACCTATGCCGGCAATCCGGTATCCTGTGCTGCCGCTCTCGGCGTCTTTGATGCCTTCGAGCAGGACAAGCTCCTCGAAAAGGCGGAAAAGCAGGGCAAGCTCATGGTCGAGCGCCTCAAATCCATCAAGGCCAAGAACCAGGGCATGCCGATGGGCGACATCCGGGCTCTCGGCGCCATGGTCGCTTTCGAGGTCGTGACCGAGCGTGGCGGCAACAAGCCGGATGCGGCGGGCGCCAAGGCGCTGGTCGCCAAGTGCCTCGAGCGCGGCCTGCTCATCCTGAGCTGCGGCGTCTATGGCGACACGATCCGCTTGCTGACCCCGCTCACCGCGTCGGAAGCCATCCTCAACGAAGGCCTCGATATCCTCGAATCCGCCATTTTGGGCAACTAAGACTACCCCTCGAGATTGTGATGAGGCGGCGATCATCCGGTCGCCGCCTCACTCTTTTTTGATGGCGACGGAACCGGCATCCCCGCTCGTCTAAACTGTGAACGACTTCGGGAGACTTTGCATGCATCGCCGCCTGTTCCTGACCGCTCTGGCCTCGAGCCTGGGGGCCGCGGCTTTTCCGGGTCTGGCCGAAGCGGCCAAGCAAAGCCGGCAGCGCCAGCGTTATCAGGGCGCCGAATTCGTCTATTTCGACAGCTATGAGGATCCGGGCACGATCATCATCGATACCGGCAAGCGCGCGCTCTACTATATATTGAGCGACGGCGAGGCGATCCGTTACGGCGTCGCCGTCGGCAAGGACGGTTTCTCCTGGGCCGGCATCGCCAAGATCGGCCGCAAGACCGAATGGCCGCGCTGGACACCGCCGAGCTCGATGATCAAGCGCAAGCCGGAGCTCGCCAAATTCGCCAATGGCATGCCGGGCGGCCCGAACAATCCCCTGGGCGCCCGCGCGCTTTATCTCTTCGCCGATGGCCGCGACACGTTGTTCCGCATTCACGGCACCAACGAGCCGCAGTCGATCGGCACCGCCGCCTCTTCCGGCTGCATCCGCATGCTCAATGAGGAAGTCACCGAGCTCTATGACCGGGTACCCATCGGCACCAAGGTGATCGTGCTCTAGCTGCGGCGCTGCGCCTCAGAGATGCGCGCCGACCGGAGGCCCACATTAGCTTGTGGAGCCCATCATGTCGGGAATGACCTGGAAGCCTCAGCCTGCCCCGGACCTGCCGGACGGACTCGTCCTGTTCGACGGCTTTTGCCATGTCTGTTCGGGCGGTGTGCAGTTTCTCCTGGCGCGGGACCGAAACCAGCAATTCTCCTACGTGCCCTGCCAGTCGCCCTGGGGGTATGAGATCATGGCCCGCTACGGCATCGACCGCGATTTCGCCGAAAGCTTCGCCTTCGTGGACAAGGGACGTATCCTGTTCAAGTCGGACGCCGCCATCGCGATCATGCGCCGGCTGCCTTATTGGGGTTGGGCCGGAATGGGATGGATCATCCCGCGCTTCATCCGCGACCCGCTCTATGATGTCCTGGCGCGCAATCGCTACAAATGGTTCGGTAAGCGGCAAAGCTGCATGGTCCTGCCACCCGGCGCGACGGCCCGTTTCCTCACCGAAGCGCCAACGAAGGAGAACTGATCTAGTCTTTCCGCGCCCAGGCCTGAAAAATACGCGGCATGGAAATGATCGTGTCGGGTCGTGCGGCAAAATCCTTCAGCTCGCGGGTGATCTCCGCGATCTCGTCTGCATCGGCGAGCTTCTCGGCTACAAGACCCTCGGCAATCGCCTCGAAGGTCAAAATCAGGATATCCTTGGCGCCGCCCTGTCGCGCAAAAGGCTGGATCAGGGCGGTTTCTACGCCAGCATATCCGGCCGTTTCCAGAAGCAGCCCCAGGCGTCGGCCGATCAACGGATCGCCACCACGGCGACGCGACAGTTTTATATAGAGCTCGACATACCGGTCCACCGCCGGACATTCGGGGGACGTGAAGTGACCGGGAAAGTCGATATCCTCGATGAGAATCCTGCCGCCGGGCTTGAGCGCCGCCAGCGCCTGGGCCAACATCGCCTGCGGTTCGCGCAGATGCGTGAGGATGAAGCGCGCATAAACGAGATCGACGCCGGTGACCGGCCAAGGCTGGGTGACATTCGTGCTCTCGAAACGCACATGATCGAGGCCCTGCGCCCGGGCTTCGGCGCGCGCCCAGCCGAGCTTCTCCTCATCGAGATCGATGCCGATGATCTGGCCCTTGGCTCCCGCCCGCCGCGCCAGAGCGAATGTCACATCGCCGCCGCCGCAGCCGACATCGACAACCGTGAGGCCGGAAAGGGACCCGGCCCGATCCAGATGCCGCTCTGTCGTCTGCGCCAAAGCGCGCGCCAGCACCGCGAGCCGGGCACGGCCGACCTCGCCGCCCTTGATCGGATAGATCTTCAACGCATCCGTCGTCATGCCGTCTACTCCTTGAAGCGAGATTGAATTCCCGCCCTCCATTTACCGGCACATTTACGTCAGGCTTGCTTCTGGTAGTCCTTCACATCGGCAAAAGCGATCTTCGGCCAGCGCTCCTGCTCATATTGCAGCAGGAAGGCGCTGCCGGCCAGGAACACCGGCGCCTGGTCGAGATCATGCG
This sequence comes from Taklimakanibacter albus, assembly GCF_016595235.1. GTDB lineage: Bacteria > Pseudomonadota > Alphaproteobacteria > Rhizobiales > Aestuariivirgaceae > Taklimakanibacter > Taklimakanibacter albus. Next base: position 2,326,516 of record NZ_JAENHL010000007.1, read on the forward strand.
CCATGCCGGAGCGGTTGGCTTCGATGAAACGGTCGAGTTCCATCTCATCGTCGGACGAAATCCAGCGGCAGACCGAGAAGCGTGGTGTTTCATAGGCGATGGGAAGCCCATATTCGCCTTGCAGTCGCTCGGCGAGCACGTCGAGCTGCAGTGCGCCGACCACGCCCACCATGGCATTCGATCCGTCATAGGGCAGGAACAGCTGCACCACGCCTTCTTCCGCCATCTGCTGCAGGGCTTCGCGCAGTTTCTTCGCCTTCATCGCGTCCTGCAACTTGATGCGCCGCAGGATTTCCGGGGCGAAGCTCGGCACGCCGCGGAAGACGAGCTCCTCGCCTTCGGTCAGCGTATCGCCGATGCGCAAGGTGCCGTGATTGGGAATGCCGACCACGTCGCCGGCATAGGCCTCATCCGCCACAGAGCGGTCCTGGGCGAAGAAGAATTGCGGCGCCGACAGGCTGATCGGCTTGCCGGTGCGCACCAGCTTGGCCTTCATGCCACGCTGCAACTTGCCGGCACAGACACGCAGGAAAGCGATGCGGTCGCGGTGATTGGGATCCATATTGGCCTGGATCTTGAAGACGAAGCCCGCCATTTTGGGCTCGCTCGCCTCAACCATGCGGCTGGCCGCCTGCTGGTTGCGCGGTGACGGCGCATAGGCGCCGAGCCCATTGATGAGATCGCGCACGCCGTAATTGCGCAAGGCCGAGCCCCAGAAGACCGGTGTGAGATGGCCTTCGCGGAAGGAGTCGAGATCGAACGGCTTGGAGCCGTCGCGGGCCAGCTCCACCTCGTCCCGGAAGGCGCTCGCCTCATCGGCGGGAATGAAGCTCGCGATCTGGGGATCATCAGGCCCGGAAAGCTGACGGGGCGTCTCTTCCGAATCGAGGCCGCGCAGCGTGTTGCGGCCGAGATCATAGGTGCCGGCGAAGCTGCGCCCGCGCCCGACCGGCCAGGTCATCGGCGTGACGTCGAGAGCGAGCGTTTTTTCGATCTCGTCCAGAAGCTCGAACGGATCGCGCGTCTCGCGGTCCATCTTGTTGATGAAAGTGACGATCGGGATGTCGCGCAGGCGGCAGACCTCGAACAGCTTGCGGGTGCGCGCCTCGATGCCCTTGGCGGCGTCGATCACCATGATGGCGGAATCGACCGCGGTCAGGGTGCGGTAGGTGTCCTCGGAGAAGTCGGCATGGCCCGGCGTGTCGAGCAGGTTGAAGACATGGCCGCCATATTCGAAGGTCATCACCGAGGTGACGACGGAAATGCCGCGCTGGCGCTCGATAGCCATCCAGTCGGAGCGGGTCGAGATGCGGTTTTTCTTGGCCTTGACCTCGCCGGCGAGCTGAATGGCGCCGCCGAACAGCAGGAATTTCTCGGTCAAGGTGGTCTTGCCGGCGTCCGGATGCGAGATGACCGCGAAAGTGCGGCGCCGCGCCACTTCGGAGGCGGCCGAATTTTGCATGATATTCATTGATTTTGGGCTCTTTTCGGGGGCGTCCCTAGCACCTCAACCCTGCTATGTCACCCCTGGCGCCTTCGACCGGACAAATGTGATCTGATTCAAATGCTTAACACCTAGAGACTAGATATCCGCACCCGGCTTTCCTGCACACACGTTATGCCTTATGGATCATTGCAGTGCAGCATGGACCGGGTTAAAAGGCGACCTAGCTGAGACCAAATACGACCAATGGCTGAAACACACACCGACAAGCGGCCTCTGTCGCCGCATCTGCAGATCTACCGGCCGATGCTGACCATGATGATGTCCATCGTGCATCGCATCACCGGCAGCGCCCTCTATTTCGGCATCGTCTTCTTCGTCTGGTGGCTCATCGCCGGCGCCATTTCGGCCGAATATTTCGCCATGACCCAGGCGGTCTTCGGCCATTGGCTGAGCAAGATCATCCTGTTCGGCTTCACCTGGGCGCTCATCCACCACATGCTGGGGGGCCTGCGCCACCTTCTGTGGGACACCGGCCACGGCTTCAAGCTCACGACCGTCGAATTCATGGCCCGCGCCAATCTCGTTCTGTCGATCGTCCTGACCTTCGCTCTGTGGATCGGCGTCTATCTGGTGCGAGGCACCCTATGAAGACACCTCTCGGCATGGTGCGGGGCCTGGGCTCCGCCAAGACCGGCACCGAACATTGGTGGCTGCAGCGGGTGACCGCGATCGCCAATATCCCGCTGGTTCTATTCCTCGTCGTCTTCATTCTCTGCCATCTCGGCGCCGACCGCACCGCTCTGGTGGCCAGCGTCAAACATCCCCTCATCGCCATCGCGCTCATCGCCTCCTTCCTGTCGATCCTCTGGCACATGCGCCTTGGCATGCAAGTCGTCATCGAGGATTATGTCCATGGCGGCTGGCGCATCGCCTGCCTCCTCGGCAATGCCTTCTTCACCATCGCGCTGGGCGTCGCCGCCCTTTATGCGATCCTGTCCATGAGCTTCGGAGCCTGAGCGCATGGCCGCGCCTGAAATTACCGCAACCGCCCCCAAATCCTTCACCGTCGGCGGGCGGGCCTATCCGATCACCGATCACAGCTTTGACGTCGTCGTTGTCGGCGCCGGCGGCTCGGGCCTTCGCGCCGCGCTCGGCGCCTCGCAATCGGGCCTCAAGACCGCCTGCATCACCAAGGTGTTCCCGACCCGCTCGCATACCGTCGCGGCGCAGGGCGGCATCGCCGCCTCGCTCGGCAATATGGGCCCCGACAACTGGCGCTGGCATATGTACGACACCGTCAAGGGTGCCGACTGGCTGGGCGACCAGGACGCCATCGAATATATGTGCCGCAACGCGCCGGTCGCCGTTTACGAGCTCGAGCATTTCGGCATGCCCTTCTCGCGCACCGAGGAAGGCAAGATCTATCAGCGGCCCTTCGGCGGCCATATGATGAATTTCGGCGATGGCCCGCCGGTGCAGCGCACCTGCGCGGTGGCCGACCGCACCGGCCATGCCATGCTGCACACGCTTTATGGCCAGTCGCTGCGCTATTCGACCGAGTTCTTCGTCGAATATTTCGCCCTTGACCTCATCATGGAGGACGGCGCCTGCCGCGGTGTGATGGCCTTGTCGCTCGAAGACGGTTCGCTGCACCGCTTCCGCGCCCATCGCGTCATCCTCGCCACCGGCGGTTATGGCCGCGCTTATTTCTCCGCCACCTCGGCGCACACCTGCACCGGTGACGGCAATGCCATGGTGCTGCGCGCCGGCCTGCCTTTGCAGGACATGGAATTCGTGCAGTTCCACCCGACCGGCATCTATGGCGTCGGTGTCCTCATCACCGAGGGTGCGCGCGGCGAAGGCGGCTATCTCACCAATTCCGCCGGCGAGCGTTTCATGGAGCGTTATGCGCCGTCGGCCAAGGACCTCGCGTCGCGCGACGTCGTCTCGCGCTCGATGACCATCGAGATCCGCGAGGGCCGCGGCATCGGGCCGGAGAAGGATCATATCCATCTCCATCTCGAGCATCTCGATCCCAAGATTCTCGAAGAGCGCCTGCCGGGCATCAGCGAATCGGCCAAGATCTTCGCCAATGTCGACGTCACCCGCGACCCGATCCCGATCGTGCCGACGGTGCACTACAATATGGGCGGCGTGCCGACCAACTATCATGGCCAGGCGCTGGCCGGCGACCCGAGCGATCCGGAAAAAGTGGTGCCGGGGCTTTATGCGGTCGGCGAAGCGGCCTGCGTCTCCGTGCACGGCGCCAATCGTCTCGGCTCCAACTCGCTCATCGATCTCGTCGTCTTCGGCCGCGCCGCGGCGCTCAAATGCGCCGAGGAGATCGAGCCCAATATGTCGCATGCCGAACTTCCCAAGGATGCGGGCGAGGCTTCGATCGCCAGGCTCGACCACTACCGTTATGCCAAGGGCGGCACGCCGACGGCGCAGTTGCGCAACCGCATGCAGCGCACGATGCAGAACAACTGCGCGGTGTTCCGCACCGGCGAAGTTCTGGCCGAGGGCAAGAAGCTCATCGCCGATGTGTGGCAGGCGACCGCCGATATCCATGTCTCCGACCGTTCGCTGATCTGGAATTCCGATCTGGTCGAGACGCTCGAATATGACAATCTCATCGCGCAGGCCGCGGTGACGGTCGAAGGCGCCCTGGCACGCCAGGAAAGCCGTGGCGCCCATGCGCGGGAAGATTTCGCCGAGCGCGACGACAAGGACTGGATGAAGCACACGCTCGCCTGGGCCGACGACGCCAAGCGCGAAGTGACCCTCGGCTATCGTCCGGTGCATGATTTCACCATGTCCAACGACATCGCCTATATCAAGCCGAAGGCTCGGGTGTACTAGGAGTTATAGATCAAGATGGTTGCCTTCAGCCTTCCGCAGAATTCCAAGGTCGATACGGGCAAGGCCTGGCCTAAGCCCGAGGGTGGTAGTCTCAGGGAATTCCGCATCTATCGCTGGTCGCCGGACGATCACCAGAATCCGCGCATCGACACCTATCATGTCGACATGAAGTCCTGCGGGCCGATGGTGCTCGACGCGCTGATCAAGATCAAGAACGAGCAGGATGCGACGCTGACCTTCCGCCGATCGTGCCGCGAAGGCATTTGCGGCTCCTGCGCCATGAATATCGACGGCACCAACACGCTCGCCTGCCTCAAATCGATCGACGACGTGAAAGGGCCGGTGAAGATCTATCCGCTGCCGCATATGCCGGTGGTGAAGGACCTCGTCCCCGATCTCACCCGCTTTTATGCGCAGCACCGCTCGATCGAACCTTGGCTCAAAACCTCGACGCCGACGCCGCAGGCCGAATGGAAACAGTCGCGTCCCGACCGCGCCAAGCTCGACGGGCTTTATGAATGCATTCTGTGCGCCTGTTGCTCGACCTCGTGCCCGAGTTATTGGTGGAATGGCGACCGTTATCTGGGTCCGGCCGTCCTGCTCCAGGCCTATCGCTGGCTGATCGACAGCCGTGATGAGGGAACCGGCGAACGCCTCGATAATCTCGAGGATCCGTTCCGCCTCTATCGCTGCCACACGATCATGAACTGCGCCAAGGCCTGCCCGAAGCATCTGAACCCGGCCAAGGCCATCGCCGAGATCAAGAAGATGATGGTCGAGCGCAGGTTGTAATCACCGTTATCCCTTATACTTGCTCACCCGGAGCGCCAGCGCCGAGAGCCCCACCGTCAGCACCAGCAGGATCGTCGCGATCGCATTGATCGAGGGATCGAGCGTGGTGCGCATCTTGCCCCAGACGAAGGTCGAGATCGTGTTGCCGCCGCCGATGGTGAAGGAGGCGATGATGAAATCATCGAGCGAGATGGCGGCGCTGACGAGCGCCGCGCCGATGAGCGCGCTCGCGATCTGCGGCAGCGTGACGAGCCGGAAGGCCTGCCAGTGCGAGGCGCCGAGATCGCGCGCCGCATCGACGGTCGCCTGATCGAAGCGGGCGAGCCGCGCCATCACGATCAGGATGACGAAGGGCTGCGCCACCAATATGTGCCCCAGTATGACGACCGGCAAACCGAGCCCGAGGCCCAGCCCGCGCACGAACAGCACGACGATGGCGATGGCGACGACGAGCGGCGGCAGCAACACCGGCAGCGACAGAGCGGCGAGCGCGCTCCTGACCAGCTTGGGCGCCGCCTTGGTCAGCGCCAGCGCGGCGCAGGTGCCCGTGATGGTGGCGAGGATCGCCGTCGCCAGAGCCACGATGAAGCTCGCCCAGAAGGCGGAATGGAAGCCGGTGTCGTGAGCGAGCTTCGCATACCAGTCGAGTGTGAGCCCACCCATTGGAAAGCCGATCAGCGCGTTCGAGCCGAAGGAGAACAGCACGACGAGCAGGATCGGCCCCAGCATGAAGAGCAGGAAGAATGCGATGACGAAACGCCAGATCATGACGCCGCTCCCGGCGACCGCCGCATCAGCCGGCTGCCCATTGCGGCGAGCGCACCGATCACCAGGAGACAGACGAAGAGCAGGCCGAAGGACATGGCCGAACCCGCCGGCCAGTTGAAATTGGTCGAGAACTCAAGAAGCACGAACTGGCCGAGCATGCTGCCCGAGGTGCCGCCGAGCAGCATCGGCGTCACATAATCGCCGGCGGCCAGCAGGAAGCAGAAGGCGAAGGCAGAGAAGAGACCCGAGAGGCATTGCGGCACGATGACCCGCGTCAGCACTTGCGAAGCTGAGGCGCCAAGGTCCCGCGCCGCCTCGATCGTCGTTTCCGAGACATTCCGCAGCGCGGCATAGATCGGCAGGATGGCGAAGGGCAAAAGGAAATGCACCAGCGCGATAATGACGGCGCCGCGGCTGTAGATGAGGAAAGCGAGCGGCTGATCGGTGAGGCCGATGCCCATCAGCGCCTGGTTGAGAAGCCCGTCGGCGCCGAGGATCGATTTCCAGGCATAGATCTTGACCAGATAGCCGCCGAACAAGGTGATGAGTGTGGCGACGAGCAAAAGATCCCCGAACCGCCCGGCCTTGAAACGCGCCGCATAGGCGAAGACGAAGCCGAGCAGCGTGCAAAACAAGCCGACCGCAAGACCGACGGCCAGCGTATAGAGCGTGAGATCGCCATAGACCGTGAAGAAGCGTTGCCAGGCGGCGAAGGAAAAATCGGGCTGCAGCCTGAAGGTCTTCACCGACCAGAAGCTCACCACGAAGAGGAGCAGCACGGGTATGGCGAAGATGCCGATGAGCACGGTGAAAGACGGGGCGAGCAGCAGGATGGCCCGGCGCATCACCCAGGTCCCGCGTCGATGACCTGCTGGTCCTCCCAGCCGACAGTGAGCTTGTCGCCGATACGATAGCGCGCCGCCGCATCGGCTTCGCTGCTGCGCAGGATCAATGTCTCATCGGATGGGAGCCGCAGCGAAACTTTGAGCGAGGCGCCGAAAAACACCGCATCGGTGACGACCGCCGGCACGCCGTCGGATTTGAGCGCCACCCGTTCCGGGCGCACGATCGCGCGCACCGGCCCGTCACGGCCGGCGCTCACGAAATGTGGTCCGGCCTTGAGCGTGACCCGGCCCTGCCGCCGCTCGCCGGCGAGCAGGCTGGTCTCGCCGACGAAATCGGCGACGAACAATGTGGCCGGCGACAGATAGACGTCAGACGGACTGCCGATCTGCTCGACCCGGCCCTGATTCATCACCGCGACGAGATTGGCGAGCGCGAAGGCCTCGCTCTGATCGTGGGTGACGAAAATGAAGGTGCCGCCGATCTCGTGATGGATGCGGCGCAGTTCTTCCTGCATCTGATGACGCAGTTTCAGGTCGAGCGCCGCCAGCGGCTCGTCGAGGAGCAATATCTTGGGCCGCATGATCAGGGCGCGGGCAAGCGCCACACGCTGCTGCTGGCCGCCCGACAGGCGGTCGATCATGCGCTGGCCGAAGGCTTCGAGCCGTACCAGGCGCAAGGCTTCCTCGGTGCGCTGGCTGACCTCGTCCTTGGATTTCTTCTGCAGAGCGAGGCCGAAGCCGACATTCTCGGCGACGGTCAGATGCGGAAACAGCCCGTAGCTCTGGAACACCATATTGGTCGGCCGCTTTTCCGGTCCGAGCCGTGTGACGTCCCGCCCTTCGATGGCGATCGAACCCGATGAGGGCTCGATGAAACCCGCGATCATCCGGAGCAGCGTGGACTTGCCGCAGCCCGATGGGCCCAATATGGCGCAGAAATCACCGGCCTGGACGGCGAGATCGAGCGGCTCGACGGCACGCGCCGCGCCGAAGGATTTGGAAAGGCCGGAGAGTTTGAGAAGGGGTGTGTACTGGGACGTCATCTGGAAAGCAGCTTCACTTCTTACCCTCGCCCCCATCGGGGGAGAGGGAGGGACCCAATGCGCAGCATTGGGAGGGTGAGGGGGAATCGACGGTGAAGTTTCTTCTGCTTCACAAAAACCCCTCCTTCGTTTCCCCCTCACCC
>NZ_JAENHL010000007.1:2334526-2390759 GCF_016595235.1 Taklimakanibacter albus
ATTGGCGTCACGCCTTCAGGAAGCGCTGATATTCTTCCATCACCTGCGCATGGGTGACGAAATCGCCTTCCGCCTCGATCGGCCAGAAGGGATAGAAGCGCGCCTTCTCGAAGAGCTTCGGCAGATTGTCGTATTGATAGATCTTCTTGTTCTTCTCGTCGACGAGCGGCAGCGCCGCCTTGGTGATGATCGCTTGCGTCAGCGCGTCGGCGATCTGCTTCTGGCCCTCGGGCGAGATCGACTGGCCGAGGAGCTTATAGGCGAGATCACGGTTCGGCGCGCCCTTGGGGATGGCGAGCGTATCCATGAACACCATGGCGCCTTCATCCGGCACCACGAAATCGAGCACCTTGTTCTTGGCGGCGGCGAAGCCGACCATCGCGTCCCAGCCGATCGCCGAGGTCACCACTTCGCCCCGCGCGAAGAGATCGACCGCCTCGCCGTAAGAGGCCGAGAAGGTGCGGGCATGGTTCTTCTTGATGGTGATGAGGAAGTCGATCGTCTTCTTGAGCTCGTCCATGGTGAGCCGCGTCGCCGTCTTGGTGCCGGTGACGATCGGCGCCCAGGTGGCGAGCAGCCCGGTCATGTCGTCGACCATGGCGACCTTGCCTTTGACGTCGTCCTTCAGTGCATCCTTCCACGATGCGGGTTTGGCGGTCGCCGCCGGGTCATAAACCATCGACAGCGTGCCCCAGCTGAACGGCACCGCATAGAGCTTGCCGTCCTTGCGGATCGTATCGACATTGAGGAATTCCGGAAAGATGTCGGCGATGCCCGATACCTTGCTCTCATCGATCGGCTCGATCAGGTCGGCGGCGATGAGGATCGGGATATGGCCATAATAGATGGTGATGAAGTCGATCTGGCCGACGCCGCCCGCCTGCAGCCTGGTGATGATCTCTTCATTGGTGTTGATATAGGTCGTGGCGAGCGCAATGCCGTTGTCTTTCAGGAAAGAGCCGAGCTTCACCGGTTCGTCATAACCTTGCCAGCCGAGCCAGTTCACCGTCGTGTCGGCGTGGGCCGGCAGGCCACTGAGCGCCAGCGTGCCCGAGGCCGCCGCCATCGCCGCCATGAACCGGCGGCGGTCCATCTTCAAAAGCAGAGCGAGGTCGTCCTTATGCAGTGCCATGGTTTGTCTCCCTGATATCTGTTCTCATTTTCACGGGGCTGGTGCCTCAATAATCGGGCGCCACGCCGAAGATCACTTTCGAAGGCCCGTCCGACGTGTTGAAGAACGCATGGCGCACACCGCCCGGAATGAAGGCGGCGTCGCCGGGACTGAGCTCCCACCAATTCGGTGTTTCGTCGGGCAGATAAATGTTGCTCCTCCCCTCGAGGCTGTAGATGACCTTGTCGCCCTTGTGGCTGATCCATTCACACTCCTGTCCGGCGTGAAGGTCAATAATACCGACGGTCAGTTTTTCGTTTCCGCAGACGAGGCCGACCCGCATCGGCCGCGTCTCGCCGACGATCTCGTAGACATACTCGCCCGGGCGCACGAGCGTGGCGCGCTGGCCGGCCGCGGCCGTCTTGACCGGCGGGAAATTGCCTAGGCTCTCACGCGGCCCGAGCTTGATCTTGTCGAGCCAGGGCTGCTTCGCCGCATAGGCCTCGACCGCTTCCAGCGTGCGCGGCGTCAGGCATTCGAGGATATGCGACGTCTCCGACCCGAAATTATAACCCCAGTGCCAGGTATTGGGCGGGAAATAGAGCGTGTCGCCTTTCCGGAGCACATGCACCTCGCCGGTCTCAGGGCAGTGGAAGGTGAACTCACCTTTCAGGCAGTGATAGGTCTCGGCGCAATTGTAATAGGTCTTGAAATCGGGCGAGTTGCCGAACCGCGCGCCGACCGACATCTCGAAGCTCATCATGTGGATCTTGGGCGACGAGCCGTAGATCCAGTCCGACACGTAGCGCGCCTTTTCATCGCCCCAGAGAAAACGCGGCGTTTCATGCGCCTTGATGAGAGTGGCGCGCTCAAATGAGATGCCTTCCGGCCCTTGCGGCTTGTACTTATTTTGGTTCATTGCGGGTCCATTCGAGAAGACGCGCCGCGACCTTGGCTTTCAGGTCCGGATCGAAGCGCATCAGGTTGAAGTTTTCGGAAAGCCACAGCCCGTCGACGGCGAGGCGGATGATGGTCGCGACGACCGGATCGAGCCCATCGCGCTCGACATCGGCCTGGGTACGCGCCCCCTGATCCTGCACCGGGCCGAGCCTTTCGGGAAAAGACAGAAGCGCGGTGGTGATGGCGGAGCAGAGATTGTCGAAGCCCGCCCCGGTGAGCGGTGTCATGCCGAGGCTTGCTTTGACATAGGCGCGGGTGAAGCGGCCCTTGGCGTCGGACTCCTTGGTGCCCGCCTCGACGAGCGCCTGGTCGAACCAGGCGATCGAGCGCTCGATCATCGCCGCCGCGAGGTCCTCCTTGGAGCGGAAATGATAAAGGAGCCCGCCTTTCGAAATGCCGGAACGGGCGGCCACTGCATCGAGGGTCAGAGCCCGCACGCCCTGCTCGGCGACGACCGCCTCGGCGGCATCGAGAAGCTGGGCGCGGGTGTCACGAGCGGCTTGGGTTGCCATGGCCAGTTTCCTCTGAGTCTACTGTACCGTCTGGACGGTTTGTGTCAATCCCAGGGGCAACCTGCCCTTGCGACGGCCGATCAAATCGGCTTGATTGGCGGCGCGCAAGACTGGCGGATTCGCGCCTGAGGACGGGGGTTCAAATGCATATTCTTCTGGCGCTGGCGGGCATCATCGGCGCCGTCGGTTTCTGGTATTGGCGCTTCAAGGCGGCCAAGGAAACGGCCGACGAGATCACCGATATGGCGGGCACCGCCTGGGGCAAGTGGAAGCGCTACAAGTTCCGCAAGAAGGCCGAGGCATCCCCCGTCGAAGCGGTCGATGATCCGGTGGCGGCCGCCATCGTGATGATGATCGCCATCGCCAAGGAAGAACATCCATTGACGCCAGAGGCCGAGGCGGCGATCCGCGCTGAGGTGACGAAGACCATGGGCATCGCCGATCCGACCGAGCTCCTCGTCTTCGGCAAATGGGTGGCCTCCCATGTCGAGGACGCCAACAACGTCTCGCTGCGCTACTCCAAACTGTGGGCGCGTGATCTCTCCGAAAGCGAGCGGGCGGATTTCGTCCAGATGGTGCGCCGCGTGGCGGCTGTCGATGGCGAGGTGACCGCGCGCCAGCAGCTCAAGATCACCAAGCTCAGGGAGCGGCTGGGATTGCAATGACGCTCGCGACCTTGCGCACCAGCTTCAGCCGGCCGGAAAGCGAGGTTATCTGCAGCTATCTTGCGAGCGCCGGCATTCCGGCCATTCCCGCCGAACGTCACCATGCCACCTGCAATGGCGACTACCTCGTCGCGCAAGGCGGCATCCGCATAAAGGTGCCTGAAGCCTTGCTCACTGAGGCGCGTGCGGCGCTTGCCGAAGCGGAAGCGTCACCGCAATTGTCGGAGAGCCGCGCCTTCGCCCGCCATTACGTGGCGAATGCGCTGATCTTCCTCTGCTGCATTTTCACCGTCCTCGTCTATTTTCCCTGTTGGGTGAGGATGCAGAGAGAATCAGAAATCGCGGATAAGGTTTTGAATTAGCCGACGACGCGCCAGCTGCCGTCGCGCATCTCGCAGGCGGTGCCTTCGACGACTTCCGGTTCGCCATCGACCCAGATCGTGTGCTCGAAATCGCGGCACATCTGGTTTTCGTCGTCGCGATAGGAGGGCTGCGGCACGAAACGGCCGCGATGGCCGTTATTGGGATTCCGCCAGGTGGCCTCGCGGCCGGACCGGAAGGAGCGGTCGGCGGCATAATAAGCGCGCTCGCGATCGGCATCGTCGAGATTGCGCCCGACCGCACCGCCGACAACGGCACCCAGCGCCGCACCGAGGATCGTCGCCGCCGCGCGGCCCTTGCCATGGCCGATCGTGTTGCCGAGAAGGCCGCCCGCCACGCCGCCGATGACGGCGCCACCGGTTTCCTTCGGGCCCGAATTGGCGCAGCCCGCAAGCAGGAGACCCGAGAGGGCGATGATGGCGACAGACTTGGATTGCATTCGACTTCCCCAGCACTCTAAAGAACAGAAACCACCCATCCCGTTGGGCGCATGCCTGACTAGGCCCAGGCAATGGCGGCAAGACGGGCGAAATATGGTAAGTCTGAGGCATAACAAGGTTGAGTTAACCAGATGTCACTGAGCGATCTTCCTACCCTTATGGCAGCCCAGGGCTTCACCGAGCGCGAGGAACCGATCTCGCTGTTCGAGGAGTGGCTCAAGGATGCCGGCAAGTCCGAGCCCAATGATCCCAATGCCGTGGCGCTCGCCACCGTCGACGAGGAAGGCCTGCCCAATGTGCGCATGGTGCTTCTGAAGGCGGTCGATGGCCGGGGGTTCGTCTTCTACACCAATTACGAAAGCCAGAAGGGCCATGAGCTGCTCTCCGCCAGGAAGGCGGCATTGTGCTTTCACTGGAAATCGCTGCGCCGCCAGGTGCGCGTCAGGGGCCCGGTCGAGACGGTGAGCGATGCCGAGGCCGATGCCTATTTCGCCTCACGCCCGCGCGACAGCCGCATCGGCGCCTGGGCCTCACAGCAATCGCGTCCCTTGAAGGGCCGTTTCGAGCTCGAGGGGCAAGTCGCCCTCTACGGCGCCCGCTACGCCATCGGCGAAGTGCCGCGCCCGCCCTATTGGTCGGGCTTCCGCCTGCTCCCCACCTCCATCGAATTCTGGCACGACCGGCCGTTCCGCCTGCATGACCGCGTCGTCTTCCGCCGCGAGACGCCGCAGGGCGGCTGGAACAAAACCCGGCTATATCCGTGAGCATCGCGACAGGTTGATACCGGCTTTCCGCGAAAGCGACGCGAGAGAAAGTGAACAATGACCACCACTCCCGATAGCGAACGCAAGACCCTGATTCTGACCGGCGCCTCGCGTGGCATCGGCCATGCGACGGCGAAACGCTTCTCGACCGCCGGCTGGCGGGCGATCACCGTGTCGCGCCATCCTTTCCCGGAGGACTGTCCGTGGGATGCGGGACCGGAGGATCATATCCAGGCCGATCTCGCCGATCCCAAGGAAACCGCGGACGCGATTATCCAGATCAAGGAGCGGCTCAAGGCGCAGGGCTCACGCCTCCATGCGCTCATCAACAACGCCGCCATCTCGCCCAAGAAGCCGGGCGGCGGACGGCTCAATTCCATCGAGACCGCGGAAGAAGATTGGAAGACCGTCTTCCAGGTCAATTTCTACGCGCCGATCATGCTGGCCCGCGGCCTCATCGACGAGCTCGCCCGCGCCAAGGGCGCCGTCGTCAACGTCACCTCCATCGCGGGCTCGCGCGTTCATCCTTTCGCCGGCGCCGCTTATGCGACGTCGAAGGCGGCGCTCGCCGCTTTGACCCGCGAGATGGCCGGCGATTTCGGTCCCTTCGGCGTGCGCGTCAACGCCATCTCGCCGGGCGAGATCGAGACCTCGATCCTGTCGCCCGGCACCGAGAAGATCGTCGCCCAGCTTCCGTTGCATCGCTTAGGACAACCGGAAGAAGTGGCGAAGTCGATCTATTTCCTGTGCACCGACGCCTCGAGCTACGTGACCGGGGCCGAATTGCATATCAATGGCGGTCAGCATGTCTAACTCTAATCTGCGGCCGGAAACGATCGCCGCGCACTCCTTGAAGGCGATCGACGAGACCACGGGTTCGGTGGCGCCGCCGCTCTACACCGCGTCGACCTATGCGCGCGATGAAACCTACACGCCGAAGCTCAAGGAAAATTACATCCGCGGCGGCAACCCGACCTTGTGGCATGCCGAGGAAGCCGTGGCCGCCCTCGAGCAGGGCGTCGAAGCGCTCCTTTTCGCCTCGGGCATGGCGGCGATCACGACGCTGCTCGAGACGGTGCCGCAGGGCGCCCATGTCGCCGCGCCAGATGTCATGTATTACGGCACGCGTGACTGGCTGAAGCGGCTCGAGGCCAAGGGCCGCATCAGCTTGACCTTGTTCGACGCCGCCAACCCTGCCGCTTTGGCCAAAGCGTTGCGCAAAGGCGAGACCGATCTCGTCTGGATCGAGACGCCGCTCAACCCGACCTGGGACGTGATCGACATCGCCGAAGCCGCCAAGGCCGCGCATCAGGCAGGTGCCATTCTCGCCGTCGATGCCACCGCCAGCGCCGCCGTCACCACGCAGCCGCTGACGCTCGGCGCCGATATCGTCTTTCATTCGGCGACCAAATATCTCAACGGCCATTCCGACGTGCTGGCGGGCGTGCTCGTTACCCGTGAGGCTAATGCCCGCTGGAAGGAGATCGCCAGCCTGCGCACCAGGATCGGCTCGCCCCTGGCGCCCTTCGAGGCTTGGCTTCTCATCCGCGGCCTGCGCACCCTTTACGTCCGCTACCGCCAGGCCTCCGCCAATGCCATGGCCATTGCCCGCCATTTCGAGAAGCACCCGAAGATCGAGCGCGTGCTTTATCCGGGCCTCGCCTCGCACCGTGGACACACCATCGCCAAAAAACAGATGACCGACGGTTTCGGCGGCATGCTGTCCTTGCTGATCACGGGCGATGCGGCGGAAGCGGTCAAGGTCTGCACCCGCCTCAAGGTGATCGTGCCGGCCACCTCGCTGGGCGGCGTCGAGAGCCTCGCCGAGCATCGCAAGACCGTGGAAGGACCGGAAAGCCCGGTGCCCGACAACCTCATCCGGCTGTCGATCGGCATCGAGCATGCCGACGACCTCATCGCAGATCTCGAACAGGCGCTGGGCTGAGCCAACCGTCACCCCGACGAAAGTCGGGGCCCATTCAATAAGCGCGAGCGGGTGGTACCTATCGCCTTGAAGAGCCTAATGGATCCCGGCTTTCGCCGGGATGACAATTAGAGGTAGTGAGGCAGGCGACACCCCCTTCCCTACCACTGGTAACCAGTTCCGCCCCTCCCTATATGCTTTGGCGGAGAACTCTCATGCTTGATCTGGATGAACAGGGCCAGTCCCTGCCGGAGGTCACACACGCGGCGACCGACGGCGAAATACTCGACGCTTATTCCTCGGCGGTGATCGGTGCGGTCGACAAGGCCGGGCCGTCCGTCGTTCATATTGCAGTGAAGAACAGCCAGGGCCGCCAGGGTGGCGGCTCGGGTTTCGTCGTCGCTTCCGACGGCCTCATCTTCACCAACAGCCATGTCGTCTCGGGCGCCAAGACCATTCTGGTTGGGCTGCCCGACGGCCAGCGCGCCGCCGCGCGTATCATCGGCGAGGATCCCGACAGCGACATCGCCGTCATCCGCACCGATGAGAATCTGCACGTGCCGCCGCTGGCGTTGCACGATTCGAAGGCGATCAAACGCGGCCAGCTCGCCATCGCCATCGGCAATCCTCTAGGCTTCGAGCAGACGGTGACGACCGGCGTCATCAGCGCCATCGGCCGCTCGCTCAGGGCATCCACCGGCCGCCTCATCGACGACGTGATCCAGACCGATGCCGCGCTCAATCCCGGCAATTCGGGTGGACCGCTGGTCGATTCGAAGGGCCGAGTGATCGGCGTCAACACCGCCGTCATTCTCGGCGCCCAAGGCATCTGTTTCTCGGTCGCCAGCAACACCGCGCTCTACGCGCTGACTCAGATCCTGCAGCACGGCCGGGTGCGCCGCGCCGCCATCGGCATCGAAGGCCAGCAGACCGTGGTGCCGCGCCATGTCGCGCGCTTTGCCGGCATCGACCAGGAGATGGGCGTGCGTGTTATGAAGGTGGTCGAGAAGAGCCCGGCCGACGACGGCGGCATCAAATCGGGCGATCTCATCATCGCCATCGATGGCCATGCGGTTGCGGGCATCGACGATCTCCTGCGCCTGCTCAATCACGAGCGCGTCGGTCACGAGACGCGTATCACCGTGCTCCGGCGCGGGGAGTTGCGCGAACGTTTCATCGTGCCGGTGGAGCGGCGCTAGCCAGCACTCCCTCACGCTGAGGTGGCCGCGAAGCGGCCCTCGAAGCGTCCATCAGGATAGAGTGAGCTTGCGTCGACACACCCTTCGAGGCTCGCTTCGCTCGCACCTCAGGGTGAGGGCTGAGAGGCCTGCGCGAACTGGATCCGCTTCAGGACTTTGCGAAAGCGCGGCGGTGCAGCTCATGCACCTCCGCCTCGACTTCCGGCACGGGTCCCTCGACCTTCACGAAGGGCGCGATCTCCTGGATCGGCAAGGACCGTACCGGCGATTCGCGCGTGGACCCCATTTCCTTGCGCCATTGATTGAACTGGCGCGAGGAAGCCGCATAGACGATGCGGCCGAGGCCGGCCCAGCCATGCGCCGCCGCGCACATCGGACAATGCTCGCCCGATGTGTAGACGGTGGCCTTGGCGCGTTCCGCCGGCGTCATGTTCTCGCCGGCCCAGCGCGCCAGATCGAATTCGGGATGGCGCGTCTGGTCGCCTCCCGCGACGCGGTTGCGGTCCTCGGCCAGGACTTTGCCATCGCCGGAGACGAGCACCGAGCCAAACGGCTCATCGCCGGCGTCCAGCGCCTCGCGCGCCAGCTCGACCGCGCGGCGGATATGTTTGAGATCGGTTGCGTTGGTCATCAGTAAAGCCCGGTCTTGTATTCTTCCTGGATCTCCGCCTCGACCTGATCGGACTCCTCCGTCTCGACCTCGCAGGCGCGCGCCTGCTCCATCACCATATGGGCGAGGCCGGGCAGGAAGGAGCGGTCCTGATGCGCGGACGAATCCCACAATTGCGAGCGTCGAAAGGCCTTGGCGCAGTGGAAGAACACTTCATCCACATGCACGCGGATGCCGATCTTCGGCGCCCGGCCGTTGATCGCGGCGGGCGCCAGCTCGACCGGATCGTCGATGATCTCTGCCCGTCCGTTCACCCGCAGCGTGTCATCGATCCCGGGGATGAGAAACAGGATGCCGACCTTCGGATTGGCGATGATATTCGCCATCGTGTCGACCCGGTTGTTGCCGGGCCGGTCGGGAATGAGCAGCGTACGGTCATCGACGACGCGCACGAAACCCGGCGGATCGCCACGTGGCGAGACATCGGCATTGCCGTTTTCATCCGCCGTGCCGATACACAGAAAGGGCGAGCGCTCGATATAGGTTTTGGCATATTTGTCGATGCGCTTGAGCGTCTTGCCGGCGGCCAGCGGGCCGACCTCGCCCATCTTCGCCCTGAGAACACTCTTCTCCTCGATCCGGCTCATCTCATCATCCCTCGCTTGAGACTAGTTGCGCAGATTCTCCTTGAGCACGCGCTCTTCGAGAATCTTGAGACCCTTGGCCACGATGTCGAACATCTCGTTGATTTCGTCCGCGGTGATGACGAGCGGCGGGCAGAAGGCCACCGCATCACCCATCGCGCGCACGATGAGGCCGTTCTCCTGGAGGATATCGGCGCACAGCGCGCCGATTGCCTTCTTCGGATCGAAGGCCCGCTTGGTCTTCTTGTCGGCGACGAGCTCGAGCGCGCCGAGGAGGCCCTTGGCGCGGGCATTGCCCACCAGCGGATGATCGGCGAATTGCGCGATGCGCTTCTCGAAGACCGGCGCCACCTGGCGTACATGCTCGACCGTCTTGTCGCGCTCATAGATCTCGATCGTCTTCAGCGCCACGGCGCAGCCGACCGGATGCGCAGTATAGGTGAAGCCATGGCCGAAGGTGCCGAGCTTGCGGCTCTCGTCCAGCATCGCCTGATAGAGCTCTTCCTCGATGGTGATGGCGCCCATCGGGAAATAAGCCGAGGTGATGGCCTTGGCCATCGAGATCGAGGTCGGCTTCATGCCCATGGTCGTAGTGCCGAACCACTCACCTGTGCGCCCGAAGCCGCAGATCACTTCATCGGCAATGTAGCGCACGTCATATTTGGCGAGCACCGCATTGATCTTGGGGAAATAGCTGGACGGCGGGATGATGACGCCACCGGCGCCCATGATCGGCTCGGCGATGAAGGCGGCGACCGTCTCGGGTCCTTCCTTCTGGATGAGATCGTCGAGATCCTTGGCGAGGCGGTCGGTGAACTGATCTTCCGTCTCCCCCTCTTCGGCGAAGCGGTAATGATGCGGGCAGGATGTGTGCAGGATATTGGCGATCGGCAGATCGAAATCGGCATGCACCCAGGGCAGCCCGGTCAGCGACGCCGAGGCGATGGTGACGCCGTGATAGGCGCGCTGGCGTGAGATGATCTTCTTCTTTTTCGGCAGGCCCCTGGCATTGCTCATATACCAGGTGAGCTTGATCTGCATGTCGTTGGCTTCCGAGCCCGAGCCGCCGAACAGCACCTTGGAGGTCGGGCACGGCGCCAGCTCCTTGAGCTTCTCGGACAGCTCGATCGCCGAGTCATGCGACTTGCCGGAAAAGATGCTCGTATAGGAGAGCTTGCGCATCGCTTGCGCCGCCGCCTCGACGAGCTCTTCATTGCCATAGCCGAGCGAGGTGCACCACAGGCCGGCGAGGCCTTCGATATAGCGCTTGCCCTTGTCGTCATAGAGATGGATGCCGCGGCCCTCATTGAGGATGAGCGGCCCGGTTTCGCGATGACGCGCGAGATTGGTGTAGGGATGGATCACCGTCTCGATATCGCGGACGGCCATATTGGAGAGGCGGGACATTCGTTCACAAATCCTATTTTTTGTTCTGACGGTTGGCGATCAGGTCATCGACGACAGCGGGATCGGCGAGCGTCGAAGTGTCGCCGAGATTGCCGAATTCATCCTCGGCGATCTTGCGCAGGATGCGCCGCATGATCTTGCCGGAGCGCGTCTTGGGCAGGCCCGGCGCGAATTGCAGAAGATCGGGTGAGGCGATCGGGCCGATCTCCTTCCTTACATGGGTGACGAGGTCCTTGCGCAGAATGTCGCTGCCCTGCTCGCCCGCCATCAAGGTGACATAACAATAGATGCCGGTGCCTTTGATGTCATGCGGATAGCCGACCACCGCGGCTTCCGACACTTTCGGATGCGAGACGAGAGCCGATTCGACTTCTGCCGTACCGAGCCGGTGACCCGACACGTTGAGCACGTCATCGACGCGGCCGGTAATCCAGTAATAACCGTCCTTGTCGCGCCGGCAGCCGTCGCCGGTGAAATACATGCCCTTATAGGCGGAGAAATAAGTCTGCACGAAGCGCTCGTGATCGCCATAGACGGTGCGCATCTGGCCCGGCCACGAATCGAGGATGACCAGATTGCCCGAGGCTTCGCCTTTGAGGAACTCACCCTTGTCGTCGACCAGCGCCGGTTTGCAGCCGAAGAAGGGCCGCGTCGCCGAACCGGGCTTGAGCTTGGTGGCGCCGGGGAGCGGGGTGATCAATATGCCGCCGGTCTCGGTCTGCCACCAGGTATCGACGATCGGGCAGCGGTCGTCGCCCACCACGCGGTGATACCATTCCCAGGCTTCCGGATTGATCGGCTCGCCGACGCTGCCGAGAAGCCTGAGCGACTTGCGCGAGGTGCGTTTGACGAAATCCTCGCCGGCCCCCATCAGCGCGCGGATGGCGGTCGGCGCGGTATAGAAAATATTGACCTGATGCTTGTCGATCACTTCCCAGAAGCGCGAGGCGGTCGGATAGTTCGGCACGCCTTCGAACATCAAGGTCGTGGCGCCGTTGGCGAGGGGGCCATAGAGAATATAGGAATGGCCGGTGACCCAGCCCACATCCGCCGTGCACCAGTAGATGTCGCCGTCATGATAGTCGAAGACATATTGGTGGGTCATCGACGCAAAGAGGAGATAGCCGCCGGTCGTGTGCAGAACGCCCTTGGGCTTGCCGGTCGAGCCTGACGTGTAGAGGATGAACAGCGGGTCTTCCGCCTTCATCTTTTCGGGCTTGCACTCGGCCGGCACCTTGGCCGCTTCCTCGTGATACCAAACATCGCGTCCCGCCTGCATCGCGACCGCGCCGCCGGTGCGCCTGATGACGACGACCTTCTCGTCGCCCGAGCACTTCTTGAGCGCCTCGTCGGTATTGGCCTTGAGCGGGACCTTCTTGCCGCCCCGCAGGCCTTCATCGGCGGTGACGACGAATTTGGACTGGGCGTCGTTGATGCGCCCGGCGAGCGAATCCGGCGAGAAACCGCCGAACACCACCGAATGCACGGCACCGATGCGGGCGCAGGCGAGCATCGCATAGGCCGCTTCCGGGATCATCGGCATATAGATGGTGACCCGGTCGCCCTTCTTGACGCCCTGCTTTTTCAGCACATTGGCGAAGCGGCAGACCTGCTCATAGAGCTCGCGATAGGTGATTTTCTTGTCGTAATAAGGGTCATCGCCCTCCCAGATGATCGCCGTCTGGTCGGCGCGCTTCTTGAGATGGCGGTCGATGCAATTGACCGAGACATTGAGGACGCCGTCTTCGAACCATTTGATCGAGACATTGTCATAGGCGAAGCTGGTATTTTTGATCTTCTTCGGCGTCTTGAACCAGTCCAGCCGCTTGGCATGCTTGGCCCAGAATTTATCCGGGGCGGTAATCGATTCGGCATACATTTTCTTGTATTGCTCGTCGTTCACCAAAGCCCGCTTCTTCCACTGGGCCGGGACCGGGTAAACCTTGTCGGACATCAGCACATTCCTCCCTCTCATGCCGGGTTCGGGCAAGCAGTATGATGGCGCCGAGTCCTATCCTGCAATCCTCCTAGTGTCTAAGAAAATCAGCCCATAACAGCCATGCCCATCCATCTCCTCTGGTTCCTCGTTCTCGGCTGCTTCTGGGGCCTGACACCCTCCTTCTACAAGCTGATGGGCGAGGCGGGGCTGCCGGTCAGCCACATCATCGTCTATACCGGGCTCATCGTCGGCGCGGCGCTGGCGGTCGTGCCCTGGATGCGGGGCCGGCTCATGCTGACCCGCGAGACCTTGTTCTACGGTCTGGGCTGCGCGGCGCTTCTCAATGTCCCGTTTTCCCTGAGCCTGTTTTTCTCGCGCCATGTGCCGGCGACAGAATATGCCCTGGTCGTATCGACCGCCCCCTTCTGGAACTACATCCTGGCGCTTGTCCGGCGCCGCGAGAGCGCCCATCCGCGCCGTATCGGCGCCCTCATGCTCGGCTTCCTGTCGAGCGCCGTCCTCATCCTGACGCGCGACCACGGCGCCGAAGGGATCATTTCCTGGTGGCTTGCCGCCGCCTTCATCGTGCCGATCATCTACAGCGCCTATAATTCCTTCGCCGCCGAATACTGGCCGAAGAAGGCAGATACCTTGACAGTGGGGGCGCTCGAATCCGTCTTTTCCGGCCTCCTCGCCATTCCCTTCATGCTGGTCCTGGCGCCGCCCTGGAGCGCTGCGACGCCGCCGCTTTTCGCCTATTGGACGGCGCTCGCCGCGTCGGCGCTGTGGATCGTCGAGCGCATCGCCTTCTTCACCCTGATCCGCGACAAGGGCGCGCTCTACACGATCCAGGCCATCTATGTGTCGACACCGGCGGCGGTGCTGTGGGCGATCGTCATCTTCGGCCGTCCGGCCGATGCGTGGATATGGCTGAGCCTGGCGATATTGATGGGCGCGCTGTGGCTCAACAACAGCACACAGCGGGTGGCGATGTGAAATTTTGCCCTCCCCCTTGTGGGGAGGGTAACCGTCAGACCCGCCACACAGCGGTGCGCTTGATTTCCGAATCCTCGAGCTCGCGCGTCACCGGGACATTGTAGTCGATGACATGGGTGAGCGCCGATTTCGGCAAATAAGACCGGCCGGGATCGCCGATCAGCGCCAGGGCGCCCTGTTCCCGCGCCTGGCCCAGCCAGGCATGAACGCGCGCCGCGAGATCCTTCTCATAGAAGAGATCACCGACCAGGATCACGTCGAAACGGTCCGGCCCGTTCTGCAGCAGATCATCATCCGTGATGTCGAGCACGACATCATTCGCCTCAGCATTGAGTCGTGCCGCCGCGGTGGCGAAGAGATCGATATCGGCGGCGAGCACCGCCTCAGCACCAGCCTTCTTCGCTGCGATGCCGACAAGGCCTGATCCTGTTGCGAGATCGAGCACGGTCTTGCCCGCGACGAGCGCCGGATGATCGAGCACATAACGCGCCAGCGCCTGACCGCCGGCCCAGGCGAAAGCCCAGAAAGGCGGCGGCAGCCCGATCTCGCCCAGCTCCTCTTCGGTCTTCTGCCAGATCGGCACCGCTTCGTGGGCGAGATGCAACAGGACTTCCGGCACTAGAGGCGGCGCCAGCAGGCTGGTATTCTGCCGGATGAATTCCGGGTGATCGACGAGCTTCAGCACGACATATCAACTCTCAAAGTCCCTCACGCCGAGGTGGCCGCGAAGCGGCCCTCGAAGCGTCCGTCAGGATAGAACGAGTCTCTGCGCGAGACCCTTCGAGGCTCGCTGCGCTCGCACCTCAGGGTGAGGATTCCCTAAACCTTCTTCACGCCGCCTAGGTCGCAGATCATCTTCCATTCCTCGGCCGACACCGGCTGCACCGACAGGCGCGAATTATTGACCAGCACCATGTCCTTCAGCCGCTTGTCGGTCTTGATATAGTCGAGCGTGACCGGCTTCGGCACGTCGGTGACGGCGCGGATATCGACGCATTCCCAATTGCCTTCCTTGGCGGTCGAATCGGGATGGGCGAGCTTCGCCACCTCGACGATGCCGACGATCTCCTTGCCTTCATTGGAATGATAGAAGAAGCCCTTGTCGCCGAGCTTCATCGCCTTCATGTTGTTGCGCGCCTGGAAATTGCGCACGCCGGTCCATTCGGTGCCCTTGGCGCCGGCTTTCTTCTGCTGGTCCCACGACCAGGAATCGGGTTCCGATTTGAACAGCCAGTAAGCCATTATTTGTCCTCCGGATTTTTGAGACCCCATTTCCACGCCCGGATCTCGACGGCGGCGAAGAGGCCGGCCTTCGCATAAGGATCGTTCTTGGCGATCTCCTCGGCGCCGGCGCGATCCTTCGCTTCGACGATGACGAGCGAACCGATCGGGCTGCCTGCTTCATCGGTGAAGGGCCCCGCCGCTTTGAGCGCAGTGCCGAGGCCGTTCAGATAATCGATATGGCCGGGCCGCTCCTTCATGCGCAAATCGACCGAATTGGGTTTGTCCGTGCAGATCAAGGCGTAAAGCATTTTCTACCCTCTATGAAATTCAGGATTGACGGGACGGGCGAGCAGTCTGGCGATTTCTGTCTCGGGATCGGAGCCGCCGTCAATGACCGCCGCCACCGCGGCCGAGATCGGCATGTCGATATTCTGCTCACGCGCCAGCTTCGCGACGATGCGGGCGGTGGCGATGCCTTCGACGGTTCCTTTGGCTTCAGCGAGTGCTTCAACGGTGCTTTTGCCGGCGCCCAAAGCGAGGCCGAAAGAATAATTGCGCGACTGCCGGCTCGAGCAGGTGAGCAGAAGATCGCCGAGCCCGGACAGGCCGGTCAATGTCTCGGGCCGCCCGCCCAGCGCTTTGCCGAAGCGGGTGAGCTCGGCAAAGGCGCGCGTGGTGAGCGCGGCGCGGGCACTGTCGCCCAGACTCTTGCCGGCGGCGATGCCGCAGGCGATCGCCAGCACGTTTTTCACCGCACCGCCCAGCTCGACACCGCGCGGATCATCCGACGGATAGATGCGGAACGTGGGGAGGCTCAAGGCGGCGGCCCAGTCCTTGGCGAGACGCAGATCCGGCGCTGCCAGCGTCACCGCTGTCGGCAGTCCGCGCGCGACATCGGCCGCGAAGCTCGGGCCCGACAGGATCATGCCCGGCACGTCGGCCAGGCATTGCCCCAAAACTTCGTTCATCAACAGGCCGGTCTCGGCCTCGATGCCTTTGGCGCACAGGACGACCGGCGCCTTGAGATCGGAGAATTGCGCCAGCACTGAACGCAGCACCTGCGCCGGCACCACCGCCAGCACCGCTTCGGCGCGTGAGAGATCGGATGGAATGCTGGTGGCGCGCAACCTCGCGCCGAATTCTATGCCGGGGAGGCGCTTTTCGAGCCGATGCGTTTCGTTGATGAGCGCCGCCGTCTCAGGATTGCGCGCCCAGACGATCACCTCATGGCCGGCGCGTTCGGCGACGCTGGCGAGAGCCAGGCCCCAGGCGCCGGCGCCCAATATTCCGATGCGGCTCATGCCTTCACCCCGGCGCCGGTAAGGCGCTTGGCATCGGGATCGAGCGGCCAGCGGGCTTTCGCCGGCGCATCGAGCGGATCAGCTAGACCAATCGCCAGGCGTTCGGCGCCGGCCCAGGCCACCATCGCGGCATTGTCCGTACACAGATGAGGGGGCGGCACCAACAGACTGAAGCCGCCACGCCTGCAGACTTCTTCGAAAGCCGCTTTCAGCGTGCGGTTGGCGGCGACGCCGCCAGCCACCACCAGCACCGGCTGGCGCACCTCCGGGAAAGTGTCTTTGAAAAACTTCAGCGCCCGGCCGAGCCGGTCGCGCATCGTCTCGGCAACGGCAGCTTCGAAGCTGGCGCAGATATCGGCGATGTCCTTCTCCCCGAGCGGACGCAGATCATCGACTGCCTCGCGCACCGCCGTCTTGAGGCCGGAGAAAGAGAAATTGCAGCCTTCGCGGCCTTTGAGCGGACGCGGGAAATCGAAACGTTTCGGATTGCCCTGGCGCGCCAGCTCCTCGACCTTGGGCCCGCCCGGATAGGGAAGCCCCAGCAGCTTCGCCGTCTTGTCGAAGGCTTCGCCCAGCGCATCGTCGATGGTGGTGCCGATGCGGCGGTAACGCCCCACCCCTTCGACGATCTGGATCTGGGTATGGCCACCCGAGATGAGGAGCAGAAGATAAGGGAATTCGACCGGGCCCAAGAGCCGCGGCGTCAGCGCATGGGCTTCCAGATGGTTGATGGCGGCGAGCGGCTTGCCGGTGGCGAGCGCCAGCGCCTTGGCGGTGGTGAGCCCGACCAGAAGCCCGCCGATCAGCC
This sequence comes from Taklimakanibacter albus, assembly GCF_016595235.1. Taxonomy (GTDB): domain Bacteria; phylum Pseudomonadota; class Alphaproteobacteria; order Rhizobiales; family Aestuariivirgaceae; genus Taklimakanibacter; species Taklimakanibacter albus. Next base: position 2,351,412 of record NZ_JAENHL010000007.1, read on the forward strand.
CCGGTCCGGCGGTGGCGGCGATGCCGTCAATGTCGGCAAGGCGCAAATTCGCACTGGTCAACGCCTCGGCGATCAGCCGGTCGAGATGGCGGGCATGGGCGCGCGCCGCGATCTCCGGCACCACGCCGCCATAGGGCGCATGATCCTTGATCTGCGACAGCACGATATTGGCCAGAATCTCGCCCGAACCGTCGCCATGGCGGCGCACCAGCGCCGCCGCGGTTTCGTCGCAGGAGGTTTCGATGCCGAGAATGGTCTGGTCCGGTGCGGCCATGAATGCCAATGACGTTTCGCGCGTAAGAGATTAAGAGGAGCCGTGATATAGCATGATCTCGAAAAACGGGTATGGTTTTTCCCGAAAGATCATGCACAAACAAAGAGATAAGCGTAGAGGCCGAAATCGGCCAGGACGCTTTAGCACCCTGCGGAGCTGACTTGCAAACACCTCGCCTGAAGATCGGAACGCGCGGCTCTAGGCTCGCCCTTGCCCAAGCGGAAGAGACCCGGACCCGGCTCGCCGCCGCCCATGGTTTCGCGCCCGAAGAAATCGAGATCATCGCCATCACCACCACCGGCGACCGTATCCGCGACCGCCCCTTGAGCGAGATCGGCGGCAAGGGCCTGTTCACCAAGGAGATCGAGGAAGCGCTGCTGTCGGGCGCGATCGATCTCGCCGTCCATTCGATGAAGGACATGCCGGCGGCGCTGCCTGCCTCACTCACCATCGCCGCCTATCTTCCGCGCGAGGATGCGCGCGACGCCTTCATCAGCAATCTCTGCAGCCGCATCGCCGATTTGCCGCAAGCCTGCACCGTGGGTTCTGCCTCGGTGCGCCGCGCCGCGCAACTGAAACGTCTGCGTCCCGACATCACCATCGTCAATCTGCGCGGCAATGTCGAAACCCGTCTCGCCAAGCTCGACCGCGGTGAAGTGGCGGCGACCTTCCTTGCCTGTGCCGGCCTGAATCGTCTGGGCCTCAGCCACCGCATCACCGCACCGATACCGGAAAACGAGATGCTGCCCGCCGTGGCGCAAGGCGCCATCGGCATCGAGATCCGTGAGGACGATACGCGCATGCGTGACCTGCTCGCCGCCGTCAATGACACGCCGACCGAAATCGCCGTCATTTGCGAGCGCGCTTTCCTCGCCACGCTCGACGGCTCCTGCCGCACGCCGATCGCCGGCCATGCGACGATCAAGGACGGCGTGATCTCGTTCCGCGGCGAGGCTCTGACCCTTGACGGCCGCATGACATTCACTGCCGAACGCAGTGGCCCTGTTGCCGATGCCGCGCGGCTCGGCCGCGAGGCGGGCGAGGAAGTGAAAGCCAAGGGCGGCAGCCATCTGCTGCACCTCAGTTGAGCCATGCGGCTGCTCGTCACGCGACCGCTCGAAGACGCCGAAACGCTTGAACGACGGCTCGCGGCGCTCGGCCATCAGGTGATCACGTCACCGCTGCTCACCATCGCGCCGCGCGCCGACATTGTGATTCCAGCCGAGCCTTATCAGGCTATAGCGCTTACCAGCGCCAATGCGATCCGCTGTCTCGAAAGCAGCAGGCATCTCGACGGGCTGCGCCATCTGCCGGTGATGGCGGTAGGTCCGCAATCGGCGGCGGCGGCGCGTCAGGCGGGTTTCGAGAACATCACCGAAGCGGGCGGCGACGGCATCGGCCTCGCCCGCCACATGATCGGCGCGCTCGATCCGAAAGCGGGACCGGTCCTCTATCTGTCGGGCCTCGACACGGCGAGCGACTTCACCGGCCTGCTCGAGACAGGCGGCCTGTCCACGCGGCGTGTCATCGTCTATGAGGCGAAGCCCGCAGCGACCCTTGCGCCGGAAGCGGCGCGGGCGGAAGGCGTTCTCCTCTATTCACCACGTTCCGCCAAGATCTGGCTCGATCTCGCCAAGCGTCAGTCCATACCGGCCGATGTCATGGTTCATTATTGCCTGTCGGCGAATATTGCCGCGATTCTGCCCGACGCTTTTGCCAGACGGGTGGCGGCGCGGCCGGTGGAGGACGCGCTTCTCGAAATCATTGGCCCCGCCTGATGATTGGAATAGCATGGTAACTACAACCACGAGATGAATGGGTGCCGATGAACAGCATCGAAAGCGAATCGCAGGTTTCGAAATCCCGGAACCCCGTCATCGACCTCGAAGCCGAGGACATTTCGCCGCCCACCGACACCGGCGACACCGAGCCGCAGCAGCAGGCGGAGGAACCCGCCCCCTCGCCGCCACCCGAGCCTGAACGGCAGCTTTCCTTCTGGTCGCGCCATCGCGCCGCCATCATCGCCGCGGTCGTCGCCGTTCTGCTCGGCGCCTGGTTCTATCGCGCTGTCGTCTCCGATCTGTGGCCACCCTCCTCGATGGCCGAGCGCCTGTCGACGCTCGAAGCTGCGAACCGCACCGTCAATGACCAGCTCAAGGCGCTCGGCGGCAATCTCGATACACTCAAGGCCGATCTGGCCAAACGCGCCGAGGACGGCACCAATGCGGCAGCGAGCGTCGAGACCCGCCTCGGCGATCTCGACAAGGCGGTGGCCGAGCTTCGCCAGTCGATCGCGGCTCTCGGTCAGAATACCGGTGGTGGCGGCACAGCCGATCCGGAAGCGCTCACCGCCCTCACCGAACGCGTCACCAAGCTCGAACAGGCTGTCACCACCTTGCGCGAGGGCGGCGGCGGTACGACCACGACCACCACGACGACCGGCGGCGGCCAGGATTTCGCGCAACTGACGCAGGCGCTCGCCGATCTCAAGGCGAAATTCGCCGGCGGCCTTCCCTTCAAGGACGACCTCGACCGCATTGCCGTCTATGTGCCGGGCAATCAGGATCTCGCCGCCCTTCAGCCTTATGCGGCGACCGGCATCGTCAACCCGCAAGGCCTCGCCACCGCGCTCGAAGCGTTGCTGCCGGGACTCGCGAAACCAGGCGCTGGCGAAACCAGCGGCGAGGCGAGCGGCTTCTGGGCCTGGTTCGGGACGGTGGTGAAGATTCGTGACCTCAACACGCTCGACTGGGCCGATCTGGCGCGCGCCGCGGCGAATGACGCCAAGGCCGGCGATCTCAACGCCGCCATTGCCCGGCTCGAGGAGCCGGGCGGCGACCTGCCTCCTGAGCTTTCGCAGTGGCGCGACCAGGCGCGTCAACGTCTCAAGGCCGAAAGCGCGATGGCGCAGCTCGGCGCCGCCGTCACCGCCGTCATTTCGGGCACACCATGATCCGACTGCTCATCCGTTTTCTGCTGCTCGCCGCCGCCGCCGCGGGCTTCGCCTGGATCGCCGACCGGCCGGGCACCATCGTCATCCGCTGGCTCAATCGCGAGATCGAGACATCGGTGCTGGCGGGCCTCGCCGGCCTCATTTTCGCGGTGCTCGCTTTGTGGTTCCTGCTCGGGCTGCTGCGCCGCCTGATCGGCACGCCGGGCGCCATTGGCGGCTATTTCCGTTTCCGCAAGGCGCGCCGTGGTTATGAGAGCCTGTCGCGTGGCATCATCGCGGCGGGTGCCGGCGACGGGGCCAGCGCCCAGCGCTTCGCCGCCATCGCCGCCAAGTCGCTGACCGACGAGCCGTTGCTCAGGCTGCTCGAAGTGCAGGCGGCCCAGCTCAAGGGCGACCGCACCAAAGTGCGCCAGGGTTTCGAGGCGATGCTGAAATCGCCGCAGACCGAGGCGCTCGGCCTGCGCGGCCTGTTTTCCGAAGCCCGCCAGGCCGGCGATCTCGCCGCCGCCCGGGGCTACGCCGAGCGCGCCTTGAAACTCAACGCCGCCCATGGCTGGGCCTCGTCCGCTCTGCTCTCGATCCAATCGCAGGCGCGCGACTGGGACGCAGCGCTCGTCACCCTCGAGACGCAGCGCAAGGCCGGCCATCTGGCGGCCGACAAGATGAAGCGCCTGAAAGCGGTGCTGCTCGCCGCGAAGGCGCTGGCTGCCGAGACGAGCGACCGCCCGGCGGCGCTCGCCTGGGCGCTCGATGCGCATAAGCTCGACCCGTCGCTGGTGCCGGCGGCCGCCGTCGCCACCCGTCTTTACGGCGCCGACGACGCTTTGCGCCGGGCCTGGCGCGTGGCGTCGAAGACCTGGGCCTTGAGCCCGCATCCCGATCTCGCCGAGGCATATGCCTATGCCCGCCTGACCAGCCCGCCGCAGGAGCGCTATGAGCGGGTGCGCCGCCTGATCGGTGCCTATTCCGGCGGCGTCGAAGGCGCTTACGCTCTGGGCCGCGCCGCCGCCGAGGCCCGCCAATGGGACGATGCCGCCAAGGCGCTGGAGCCTTTGCTCGGCAGCGAGCCCCAGGCGCGGTTCTGCGCCGTGATGGCCGAGATCGAGGAAGGCCGTGGCGACAAGGGCCGGGCGCGCGAATGGCTTGCCCGGGCGGTCCGGGCGCCGAGCGACCCCATGTGGGTGATCGACGGCGCCGCCTCGCCCTTTTGGACGCCGATTTCACCGGTGACCGGCGAGATCGGCTTCGCCGAATGGAAGGTGCCGTTCGACCAGTTGCCCCGCCAGACGGCCACCACGCCGTCCCAGCCGCCCGAGGCCGAGTCGATCGAGGCAACCCCGGCTCTGGCCGCGCCTGCGCCTGCCCCGGTTCCCCCGGCAGCGCCGCCCGTGGCAGCAGCGGCCCCGCCTGCGACGCCCGTCCCCCCACCTCCCGCCCCGGCAGCGGCCCAGAAGCCCCGCATCGTCGAACCGATACGCCCGCCCGACGATCCGGGCCTGCCCGAGGACGACCCGGAACAATCGACGCGCCGGGTCTCTGCCGACGGTTGAAAAGCGGAAGCGAACACTGTATCAGTCCGCCCATTCCAGGCGGGCCGCCTTAGCTCAGTCGGTAGAGCGGCGCATTCGTAATGCGTAGGTCAGGTGTTCGAGTCACCTAGGCGGCACCATTTTTCTGATATAAATCAACGCCTTATCCCGACCGATAATATGCAACCAAAGCCCGCCACGATGGCGAGCCAGGCGGTCTGCGCCGCGCATCGCTCCGTTCACTTTTTCTCTTTCAGGCTCTCAAGGAAACCGGGGGCAATCCACACCCTCTTCACTTGCCCGGGCTTGAGTTCAACGGAATTGATATCAAACGGCTGAAGCAGGGCTAGGAATGAAGCGAAATCCTTGGACAGGATCACAGTTTCATCCAACTCATGGTCCCAAAAATAAACCGCTCCTCCTGCTCTCAGGTCCACAAGGACATAGTTCCCACACTCATCAAACGCGATTGGAAACGCCCCGCTTGAGATTGACTCAAACTGTTCTCTCTCCTTCTCGATTTCTCGGACTGGAATGAACTGATTGATGCTGCTCTCGTTGCACTTCCCTATCGCAAAAGTATTGTTCTCAGGCTTAGCTCCGTCGTGATGACGAAAGAAATCCCTCACCACATCGGGTAGCTTTTCCCCTAACGCTTCCTCAAGTCTCGCAATTTCGTCGTCCGAAGCTCGCCCACCGCGTCGTAGCTCAATGGCCATGGAGACATACCTCCGCTCGAGCTACTTTGCGTTCCAGCACGCCTACTGGCAAGATAGCGAAATGCTGAAACTCCTCTTTCTCTTACTCACTGCCAGTGCGTTGATGATCCAGAGCGCTCATGGGTGCTGTCTCCCCGTTTCCGGGGCTGCCATTGTTGTGAACGGTGATACGATACGTATCGGTGACCATGAGATCGGCCTACAGGCAATAGACGCGCCCGAGGTTACGCAGCAATGCAACCTTCCAAGTGGCACATGGGATTGTTCCCAGGCTGCCATCACGGCTCTGACGGCGATGACATCTGGCCAGACGGTTCACTCCAGCGGACATGGATGGGACCGGTCCGGTCGCATGATTTCTCATTGCAAGACCGACAAGGTCGCCGACATAAGCGCCAAGCTCGTCGCCTCTGGCCTGGCCTGGGCTGAGGTTCATCGCCCGGAGTACAGTACATATTACTCAGAATATATTGCCCTAGAGAAGAAGGCGCGGCAGCGGAGAATCGGAATCTGGCAATTCGAGACCCAGCCGCCATGGGAATACCGGGCTAAGGTGATAGGAGTGAAGGACACCAATCGCCCTTGATGGTCTGATATTCGCATCCATAGAGTATGACGTTTCACACGCGTGCTTTCCACCCATCTCCATCACGACAGATGGCAGGAGACGAGAAGGAGGATCGACATGGGTATCCGGCATCTGCTTGTTGGCGCCATGGTGGGAAGCTTCGTTTTCGCCATCGCGCCCGTCGCGCCGCAGCAGGCCGAGGCGGCGCAGACCACAGTCAAAAAGAAAACGAAGAAGCCGGCAAGCCAGAATCAGAAGAAGCAGCAGCACCCGCACGGACAGAAGAAATATCCGTGGGGCGAGCCCAATGCCGGCTGGGACGACCGCTGCATTTTCTACTTCGATACATATGACGGCTGGATACCGCCAATGTGCCGGCCTTACGGCCGCAGGTTCTGATCGTTATCCGGCGGCAGTGCCAGCAGTCGCTTATGGGCGGCGGAGAAACATTTGAGCGACAGATCGGTCTTGACCGATTGGCCGGTGACGGCGGTCATGAACACGCTTGCGGTCCCGCCCGCCTGCAATTGCGCGAGAGTTTCCGCCGGCAGGTCGATCTCGACGATGCAGCGGGGCGGGAAGCAGGTACGGAAGGGGCCGGGGATCAGCGATCTGGAGCAGTTTTGCGACTTCCATGAGAGGCTGCTAGAAAGCTAGATTCTGAGTATCGTGCGCGGTTCTTGCAAATCGGAAAAACCTGGCTTCTTTGGAGATTGGAAGAAATGAATTCTTCCCAAACGACCGCACAACTCGGAATTGAGTCAGGCTCCATTGCTCGGCCAAAGGTATACATGGCCGTTTTGTTCGCCTTGGCTCTGTCGCATTTGCTGAACGATACGATCCAATCCCTGATACCGGCGGTCTACCCGATCCTGAAAGAACAGTTCTCGCTCGATTTCGTTCAGATCGGGATAATCACCTTGACCTTCCAGACGGCGGGCGCGCTTTTTCAGCCGGCAATCGGGCTCTACACGGACCGGCATCCCTTGCCCTACTCCACCGTCATCGGATTGATCTTTACCGTGGTCGGCACAGTGAGCCTCGCTTACGCTTCGAGCTATGGCCTCATACTGGTGGCCGTCACGCTCATCGGCATCGGCTCGTCGATCTTCCATCCGGAGGCAACACGCTCGGCCCGTTATGCATCCGGTGGCAGGCAAGGTCTGGCCCAGGGTATTTTTCAGGTCGGCGGACAAATCGGCGGCGCGCTCGGCCCGCTGCTGGCCGCGTTCATCATCGTGCCGCATGGCCAGGCGAGCTTGGCATGGTTCGCACTCATGGTCGTCCTTGCCATGGCTCTCATGGCCTGGACCGCCAGACAGCAGGCCGTCATCCGCGCCCATTTCACCGCCCCCGGCGCCAATGCGGCAAAGCAAAACACCCACACGCGCGGCGCTATCCTGTTCGGCCTGACAATTCTGACACTGTTGATGTTTTCGAAGCTCGCCTATCTGGAGAGTTTTCGCTCGTTCTATACTTTCTATCTGATCGACCGCTTTCATGTCTCGATAGCGACATCGCAGGTCATGCTCTTTGTGATCTTCATTTCGTCCGCGGCGGGCGTTTTTCTGGGCGGAATTGTCGGCGACAAGATCGGTCGCTACCGGGTTATCTGGATTTCCGTTCTGGGTCCCTTGCCGTTTACGCTGCTCCTGCCTTACGCGGATTTCTTTTGGACCGGCGTCCTGACCGTCGTTATCAATCTGATCATGGCAAGCGCGTTCGCGTCGATCATGATCTACGCGATGGACTTGGTCCCGCATCGTATCGGCCTGATCGGCGGCCTTTTCTACGGCTTGAATTTCGGCCTGGGCGGCGTTGCGGCGGCCATCCTCGGCGGACTGACCGACACTATCGGAATTGAGCAGGTGTATTGGCTTTGCTCATTCTTTCCCTTGGCCGGCCTTCTCGCTTGGTTTTTGCCGAGGCTCGAGACGGCGGATCGTTAGCTCCGCCCCTTGGAAATTCGGTTGTTTTGACCGATGATCGAAGACAGGACGGCCTTCGTGCTGGAGTTGAAGACTGATGTTCCGTTGGCTCCGGCTGGCAGGCACGGCGCTTTTTGCCCTGGCGGTCTATGGTTCGTCGGCGCAGGCGGCCGGGTCCGCGACGATCGGCTTCCGGCCGGGCGGCGACGTTTACACCTACATCGCCCAGGCCCTCGACATGCTGCGCGGCGGCAAGAGTTATCGTGTGATCGGCGATCAGTTCTCGGCGGCGGCCTTGCAGGTGATCTATCTGGAGAACCAGATGCCCGGCCGCATCTGCGCCTCGCCCAAGGCGAAGCTCCATTTCCATCTCGGCTTCGACAAAGAGACCGGCCGGCCGATGAAGAAGCCGGATGTCGTCTGGGTCACGCTGATCGGCCCCAAGAACCTCAAGCGCCTCGGCAAGCTTCCCGAATATGGCACGGGCTTCAAGACGGTGAAGGCCAGCGATTATCTGGGCCTGTGCAAATAGCGTTGGAGGTGAGCGGCTTTCAAGCCGCGCTGGCCAGCACCGGCGACGACCTGCTATCTCGCCTGGAGCACAGACATAAGAAAGAGCTTCCATGATCGATCTCAAGGGCAAGACCGTCCTGGTGACGGGCGCATCGCGCGGCATCGGCACCGCCATCGCACGGGCGGCCGCGGCGGCAGGGGCATTCGTGCTGCTTCATTACGCCAAGAGCCGTCAGGTGGCGGAGACATTGCAGGCCGAGATCGGGCCGGCCTCCTGCCGGCTCATCGCCGCCGATCTGGCTGCGCCTGACGCGGCGAGCGGCCTTTGGCGCGACGCGGAAGCTGCGGCCCCGCGCATTGATGTGCTCGTCAACAATGCCGGCATCTTCGTGCCCGCGCCCATTACGGCGCCGATGACTGACTGGCAGAAGAGCTTCGCCCAGGTGATGCAGGTGAACCTCACCGCGCCGGCGGAATTGTGCAAGCTGGCGGTGGCGCATTTCCGCAAGCAGGGTGGCGGCAAGATCATCAACATCGCGAGCCGCGCCGCCCATCGCGGCGACGCGCCCGATCAATGGCCCTATGCCGCCTCGAAGGGCGCCTTGGTGGCGCTCACCAAGACCATCGCGCGCGGTTATGCGGCCGAGAACATCCTCGCTTTCGCGGTGGCGCCAGGCTTCACCGAGACCGAGATGGCCTATGTCGGCATGACCGAAGCGGACATCAAACGTATCGTCTCCGAGATCCCGCTCGGCAGTATGGCGAGCGCCGAAGAAGTGGGCGCTCTTGTCGCCTTCCTGTGCACCGACCAGGTGCGCCATATGACCGGCGCAACTTTCGACGTCAATGGCGCGAGCTATGTCCGCTGACACAACAGGCCTCATCGACGAATTGAGACGCGCGCTCGGCGACGATGCCGTGCTGACCGGCGGCGATATCGGCGACCGCACCAGGAGCGATGCGAGCCAGACCGGCCGTCATCTGCCCAAGGCGGTGCTGCGCCCGGCAACTGTCGACGCCGTCGCGACCGCCTTGCGCGTCTGCAATGCCCATAGACAAAGCGTCGTGCCGCAGGGCGGGCTCACCGGCCTAGCCGGCGGCGCCAGCCCGCAAGCGGGCGATTTCGCTTTGTCGCTTGAGCGCCTTACCGGCATCGAGGAGATCGACGAGGCGGCCCAGACCATGACGGTCAAGGCCGGCACGCCGCTCGAGGTGGCGCAGAAGGCCGCCGAGGCGGCGGGCTTCCTGCTGGCGATCGATCTCGGCGCACGCGGCAGCTGCCAGATCGGCGGTAATCTTTCGACCAATGCCGGCGGCATCCGCGTGATCCGCCATGGCGTCACCCGTGACAATGTTCTGGGCCTCGAAGTGGCGCTCGCCGACGGCACCGTGCTGACCATGCTGAACAAGATGGTCAAGAACAACACCGGCTATGATCTGCGCCAGCTTTTCATCGGCGCCGAAGGCACGCTCGGCATCATCACCCGCGCGGTGCTGCGCCTCAAGCCGCTTCCGGAAGGCCGCGCCACGGCACTCCTGGCGCTCGCAAGCTATGACGACGTGGTCCGGCTCCTGAAACGGGCGCAGCGCGAGCTCGGCGGACTCTCCGCCTTCGAAGCCATGTGGCGGAGCTATTTCAGCGTCACCGCCAAGGCCGAGAACATTCCGTTATTTGCCGAGGAGCCCGACTTCGCCGTCATCATCGAGACGGAAGGCGCCGACCAGGCGGCACCGCTTGAAGCTTTCCTCGAAGGCGCCCTCACCGACGGCCTGATCAACGACGCGCTTATCGCGCAATCGGAAAAGGAACGACGCGCCTTCTGGATCGTGCGCGAGGGCCTGGTGATGGACCGCCTGCCATCGATCGTCAATCTCGATGTGAGCCTCGCGATTGGTGATCTGGGACGATTTGCGGAAGCTTGCGATGCAGCGCTGAAAGCGCGCTTTGCCGAGGCTTACGTGTCCTTCTACGGCCATATCGGCGACAGCAACATGCATATCGCCGTCTCCGTCGCGGGAGCGAGCGAAGCCGACCTGCATGAGATCGACGAGATCGTCTACAGGATTGTCGCCCAATATCACGGCTCGATCTCGGCCGAGCATGGCATCGGCACGCTCAAACGCGATTATTTGGGTTATTCACGCAAGCCGGAGGAACTGGACGTCATGCGCCGGATCAAAACGGCACTCGATCCGAACGGCATTCTCAATCCGGGCAAGGTGCTGCCAGTCTGACAGGCGAATTTCAGTTCAACTGCCTGTCCGTCTCATGCGGGGAGATATACCCCATGGCGACGCACCAGTCTTCAAAGGCGGCGCGCAATGCCGCGGGGCGCGGTTTGCCGTCGGTCTCCTCGTCGATATAACGATCGAGCGCGCGCAAAAGCTGCGGCGTGAGCAGAACCACCACAAAGTCACTATCGGCCGGCAGCTGGGCGAATTTTTTCACGATGGAACCCTCGGCTTCATGACGAGGACTTGAGTATGGGCACCATGAGCTGTTCCGGTTTGATCTCGATGATCTGTCCGATGCCGGGACTGCCAACCGGAGGCGGGATGTAGATCGTGGTCGAAACCCGCCGATAGACAGGTTCCATAAAGTCTCCGATCGACTCCTCTTCAGTCGTGATCTCGTAGTCGCCGGCCGCACAAATCTCGTTCATGCCGGTCAGCTGAAACGGCGTCGGGAAAGTATAGATGAATCGTTTGACTCGATTGAACATGGATGGCTCCGGAACAGGGCCGTACAACTATTGTCAATATGAGGCGCTTTGCGCGGCAAACAAGCAGAATAGGGCTCACCTGAGATAATTCTCGACGGAATCCGAATTCACTAGGTGTTTCATCAGGAAAAGCGCATAGATATTGCATTGTCGGCTTAGACCTCTCGGCATGCCGACGACAGAGAGATAGCTGCTCCCGTCCGTTTGGCATTGGAGGCTATTCATGAAATTCTCCGCTCTTCGTATGTTGCTCGCGGCCCGCTATGAGCGCCTCTTCACGAGGCGGTTCCGGCTGGAAAACGAATGCAACACCGACGGGCATGAAGACGACGGCTCGAAGCGATCCCGGCGGTTCAGCGTTGCCGGAGCCATCTTTCCAACTGAGTCCGTACTTCCACGTTATCAGTACTAGGGCGCTTCCCGTCAAAATTGCTCGAGAAGGGCTCTAATAGCCGAAACTGCCTGTAACTCATTCGGCACGCCGCGCATCTCGGCACGGCGGCAGGCGAATGTTGCCCGGAATCTACCGAGAGTCATCTTCATGAAAGGCGTCCATCTATGAACACTCCTAAAGTTCCATCATCACTGATGCCCGGTCTATGGGGCGCCGCCGGCGGAGCCGTCCTCATGGCCATTCTCGGCTTCACCTGGGGCGGCTGGATGACCGCCGGCACCGCCGAGCGAACGGCTGAGCAGCGGGCCTCGAGCGCCGTCGTCGCCGCATTGGCGCCGATCTGCGTCAGTCAATTCCAGCTCTCGGCCGACGCCATCGCCAAGCAGGAAGAATTGAAGAAGGTCGGCCTCTACGACCGCAACTCATTCGTCGAGAAAGCTGGCTGGGCCACCATGCCTGGCAGCAACGCGCCCGACACGAAGGTCGCCAAGGCGTGCGCCGACTTGATCTTCAATTTGAAGCTCTAGTCCGGAGACCCCTTCGACGCCAGCTTCGGCCCGGCGATCCGGGTCCGCAGGACGCGCAAATTTTCAGGCGCGCCACGATCCGTAGTTCATTTTGTCTGCGGCAATATACTTGAAAAGGATACTCCCCATGGCAAATCCCCGGATGGCCGAATCCACTGCGCCCACCGTCGTCCCCGCGCCCAAGGACGAAACCAAGCAGGACAACAAGCCGGCGGTTACGCCCGATCCTGCTGAAACCAAGAAATAGGTCGCGCTAACACTCAGCATGAGCGAGGCTGGCGCAGGAAGCGCCAGCTTCATTTCGCCGTTTCTCCAGCAGATGCGCCAGCGATTCAGCGCGCGCGTACGCCGCTGCGCGCCAGGCGCTTGACCGCTTGCGCCGTGAGCGGGCCTGCCAGATGGGTGAGCTTCGCCTCGATCTCGCGCGCTTCCTCGAACATCCAGGTCACGATATTGGCGCAGCGCTCCGGCGTCATGCGGCTGGTGATGGCGCCGACGCCGATTGCCGCCACCGCATCGCCATTGGCGCCGCGGATCGGCACGCCGAGCGCCGTCATGCCGGGCGCCACGCGGCCTGGATTGAGCGCGAACCCCTTGCGCCGCGTCTCCTCGACGAATTCGAAGAGCTCGCTCGAACCGAAACCCCAATTCGCCTTGACCGCCGCGGCATTGACGGCGATGGCGCGGCTCACAAATTCGTCGTTCTGGAAGGCGAGCAGCACCAGGCTGCCGGCGCCGACGCCCAACGGCCGGCGGTCGCCGACATCGAGAGTCAGCGTCTTGATCGGATAATCGCCCTCGAAACGTTCGATGCAGATCGATTCATAGTCGCGGCGGATCGACATATAGATCGTGTCGGCGGTGCGTTCGGTCAACCTTGCGAGTGAGGCATAGGCGACATCGCGCAAGCCGAAGCGGTTGGCCGCGATGGCGCCGAAATGCGCGAGCTCCATGCCGAGGAAATAGGTGGCCGAGCTTTCATCCTGCTCGAGGAGACCGACCTGCACGAGGGCGCCCAGAAAGCGATGCGCGGTGGACCGGCTCAAGCCGGTGGCTTCCGCCACATCAGCGAGTTTGGCGCCGGACGGCCCCTTGGCGGCGACGACACGCAGGGTCATCGTCGCTCTTTCGAGGCTCTGCATGCCTTGCAAGCTTTCCTTCTGGCGCATCGTCCTCACGTTTTATCTCACCAACCGGTATCGACTATCGATGGCCGGGACTCTACAGTCAAGCACACCATGGCTCGGGGTTCCGCAGAAGCTCCGCCAGATGCGCCATGAATTCCGACGCCGGCAGGCCGCTGATCACCCGATGATCGAAAGTGAGGCTCGCGCCCATCACCTGGCCGATCACGATCTCGCCCCCACGTACAACCGCCGCCGCGCGCGCACGCCCCAAGGCCAGTGTGCCGCTCTGTGGCGGGTTGATGAGCGGTGTCTGCCACAACGTGCCGGGCACGCTGCCGACATTGGACAGGGTGAAGGTGCCGCCACGCACGTCATCGAGGCCGAGCTTGCCCTTGAGCGCAATCTGGGCGAGCTCATTCGAACGTCGGGCGATCTCGGCCACGCTCAGATGGTCGACATTGCGGATCACCGGCACGATCAGATTGCCGTCGGCGAGCGCCACCGCCACGCCGATATTGATCTCGTCCAGCACCAGGATCTCAGCTTCGCTCAGCGTCGCATTGAGGAGCGGACAGGCCTTCAGCGCCTCGGCGACCGCCTTCAGCAGGATATGGGTGAGCGTCACCTTGTGCGCTTCCTCGGTGAAGCGGCTCTTGCGCAGCGCCAGCACCTGATCGACATCGAGATCGGCGAAGACCGAGACGGCCGGCACCTGCTGATGGCTGGCCAGCAGATGGTCGCCGATCATCTTCTTCATGGCGACGAAGGGAATCGCCTGGCGCACCGCGACACCCTGCTTCGATCTCCGGATCGTTTCGGCGCCGGCACTCATGCTCACACCGTCAGTGCCTGGCGCACGTCGAGGATCGACTTGCGCATGAGGGCGATGATCTCGTCGAGATCCTCCTCACCCGAGATGAAGGGGGGTGCCAGATTGACATGGTCGCCATTGACGCCGTCGATGCCGCCTTTGCCGGCCCCGACGATGAGCCCGTTGGTGAAGCAGGCATCGCCGATCCGGCCTGCCACATTGAGGCCGGCCGGGAAAGGCCGGCGCGTCTTCTTGTCGGCGACGAATTCGATCCCCATGAAGAAACCCTTGCCGCGGATGTCGCCGACCATGTCGAGCTCGTAGAGCTCTTGGGCCTTTTCGAAGAAATATTGGCCGAGCTGCGCCACCCGTTCCACCAGCCGGTGATCCTCTATATATTTGAGCACGGCACTGCCGACGGCACAGGACAGCGGGTTGCCGCCGAACGTATAGCCATGCGAGAAGCCGCGCCCCATGCGGAACGGCTCGAATACTTTCTCCTTCACGATTACCGCGCCCAAGGGCGAGTAGCCGCTGGAGAGACCCTTGCCGGTGCAGATGATGTCCGGCACCACGCCCCAATGGCTGATGCCAAAATTCTTGCCCGTGCGGCCGAAGCCGGTGATCACCTCATCGACGATCATCAAGATCTCATGGCGGTCGCAGATCTCGCGGATGATCTTGAAATATTCAGGCGGGGCGGTGAGCGCTCCGCCCGCCGCCCCGACGATCGGCTCGGCGATGAAGGCGGCGATATTCTCCGGCCCCTCGCGCAGGATCATCGCCTCGAGATCGGTGGCGCAGGGGAGCCCGCATTCGGGATAGCTGCGCCCGAAAGGGCAGTGATAGCAGTTGCAGGCGGCGATATGCGGCATGTCCTTGAGGAGCGGCGCGAAGAGCTCACGCCTGGAACGCATGCCGGTCATCGACAGCGAGCCCAGCGTATTGCCGTGGAAACTGCTCCAGCGCGATACCACTTTGTACTTGGACGGCTTGCCGCGCTCGACGTGATATTGGCGCACCAGCTTGAGCGCCGTCTCGGTCGCCTCCGAGCCGCCCGAGCACATGAAGATCTTGGTCATGCCGGGCGGGGCGAAACGCGCGATGCGCTCGGTCAGCTCCATATGCGGCTGGTTCTTCCAGTGGAACGGGTGCGCGAAGCTCACCTTCTCCATCTGTCGCACCGCTGCCTCGCGGATTTCCGGCACATTGTGGCCGATGCTGACCACGCCGACTCCGCCCATGCCGTCGATATAACGTTTGCCGGTGATGTCGTAGCAATAGATGCCGTCGGCGCGGTCGATGACCGGATTCACCGATCCGGCGCTACGGAAAAAGATGTGCTCGTCGGTGGGAAGGCCTGGCATATCGGGGCTGGGGCTGGACATCAGTTGGACTCCGTAATGCGGCGAACCGCCTCCGTGATCGTCTGGACATTGGGCATCGCCGCGCGCACCAGCGGCATGGCGAAAGGCCTCGGCGTGTTCTGCAGGCCGACGCGGGCGATCTTGAGCGGCGCCTCGCCGGCGAGCTCCTCGGCAATCGACGCGGTCAGGTCGGACAGCGGATCGCCGGTCTTCCAGCTTTCCGAAACGACGACAAGACGCCGCGTCTTGGCGACCGAACGGCGCACCGTCTCGACATCCATCGGCACGATCGAGCGCGGATCGACGACTTCGGCGGATATGCCTTCACCGCGCAATTGCTCGGCGGCTTTCAGCGACTGCTGCGCCATCAGGGCGGTGGCGACTATGGTGACATCGCTGCCTTCGCTCTTGATCTCGGCCGCGCCCAGCGGCACCACATAGTCGTCTTCCGGCACCTCCTGGCGGGCACCGTGATAGAGCGCCATATGCTCGAAGAAGACGACCGGATTGTTATCGCGAAGGGCGGCTTTCATCAGCCCTTTGGCGTCACGTGGCGTCGACGGCATGGCGACCTTGATACCCGGCACGCTCGCCACCCAGGCCTGATAGTCCTCGGAATGACCGCGATGCGGCCCCGCGCCATAAAGGACGCGGATGACCAGCGGCACCGAGACCTTGCCGTCTGATTTATACCACATGGCCGCCGCATCGCAGGCGAGCGGCGTGAGGCCCAGCCCCAAAAATTCGGCGAACATCAATTGCACGATCGGCCGCCTGCCGGCCAGCGCGGCGCCGATGCCGGCGCCCACCATGGCGCTTTCGCTGATCGGCGTCTGGATGATGCGGCGCGGCCCGAATTTCGCGCCAAGCCCTTTGGCCGAATGCATGGCGCCGTTATAGATCGGGCCGATATCCTGGCCGAGATGGAAGATGCGCTCGTCGCGCTCCATCTCTTCGCTGATCCCCTGGATCACCGCTTCCTGAAAAGTGAGCTGGCTCATGCCACGCGCTCCAAAACTGGCGAATAGAGATCATCGGGCCCCAGCACCTCGAGCCCCGGATCGGGGTCGGCCTGTGCCTGCGCGATCGCCTCGGTGATCTCCGCCTCGGCGGCCTTCTCGATCTCCGCGAGCTGAGCGTCGGTCATGACGCCCTGTGCCGTGAGGCGCGCTTTCAGCAAAAGAAGCGGATCCTTCTTGAGCCAGGAAGCGCGTTCATCCTTCGGCTGGTAGTCGTTGGGATCGGCGCTGTAATGGCCGCTGATGCGATAGGTGACCGCATCGATGAGCGTCGGGCCCTCACCGGCACGCGCCCGCGCCACCGCGCTCTGCACCGCCTGATGCATGGCGACGACGTCATTGCCTTCGACCCTGATCCCCGGCATGCCGTAGCCTTGGGCACGATCGGCGATGCTGGTGCATTTGAGCGCGTAGTCTGTGCGTGTCGACATCGCATAGCCGTTGTTCTGGCAGATATAGACGATCGGAAGCGCCAGGCAGGCGGCGAGATTGAGGCTTTCATGGAAGGCGCCCAGATTGCTGGTGCCTTCACCGAAGCTCGTCACCACCACGCCTTGCTTTTCGTCCAATGACGCGGCGAGCGCGATGCCGGTCGAGATATTGAGCGGATTGCCGAGCACGCCCGAAAACATGCCGAGCGTATTGAACTGCAGCGGCAGGCAGATGTCGCCGCGCACGCGCCCTCTGGAATAGGACGTGACCTTGCCGAGCACGCCGGCAATGAGGCGGCGCAGATCGGCGCCGCGCATATGGGCGGCGAGCAAGGCGCCACGATAATGCGGCGCGATATAGTCGCTGTCCTTGAGGCCGAAGAAGGCGCCGACAACCACCCCCTCCTCGCCGACGCCCGGATGGAAGCCCGGCAATTTGCCGAGCAGGCTTTCCAGCACCCGGCCTTTGGCGACGAGATGGTAGAGCGAGGTCAACAGATTGGCGTCAGGCGTCATGGGTCTGGCCTCCTCACGCGCCGGTTTTCTCGAAGCGCGCCAGGATCGCGCCCGGCTCCACTTCGGCATCGGCCTGATGCAGGATCTCGACGAGCTTGCCGTCGATGCCGCTTTCGACCTCGACATTGACTTTCTCGCTCATCACTTCGAGCAACACGTCCTTAGCGGAAACCTGATCGCCGACCTTTTTGTGCCAGGCGATGATGGTCGCCTTGGGCACTTCCTTCCCCAGTTCCGGCAGCGGAAAGTCAACGATCATCGGTCAATCCTTCTTCTTGTCGTCATTCGTGTCATCAGGCGCGCGCCAGCACGGCGCTGTCCGGCAGGGTTTCGCCGGTCAGCTTCTCGAAGCGCGCCAGAAGATCCGGCACACCCATCCCTGCTTTTTCCTTGCTCGCGAGATCCATGGCGATGCGGCCGCGATGCATCAGGATGAGCCGGTCGGAATGTTTGAGCGCATGGCCCATGTCATGGGTCACCATCAGTGTCGCGATGGAGCGCTGGCGCACGATCGCCTCGGTCTGCTCCATCACCACCCGCGCCCTGGTGGGATCGAGCGCCGAGACATGCTCGTCGAGGAGGAGCAGCGCCGGGTTGCGCGAAGTCGCCATCGCCACCGACACGGCCTGGCGCTGGCCGCCCGACAGCGTGCCGGCCAGTTGATCGAGGCGGTCCTCGAGGCCCATGGAAAATTGCGCGAGCGTGTCGCGCGCCAGGTCGCGCACCCGTGGGCCCGCGGCGCGTTTGAGATTGAAGCGGCGCGCCTGCCCCGCCTCGGCAAGCGCGAAATTCTCGACGATGGTGAGGGCCGAGAACACATTATGCTCGGGGTTCTGGCGCACCAGCGCCACCTTGCCGGTGCGTTGCCAGGAAGGCTGCTCGGTGACGTCTTCGCCCGCGACGATGATGCGGCCGCTGTCGGGCAGCTGACTGCCGGCGATCATCGACATCAGCGTCGACTTGCCCGAGCCGTTCGAACCGACCAGCGCCACGATGGTGCCGGCGGTGATGGTGAGATTGATGCTGTCGGCGGCGATGACGAATTCGTTGCGCCCGAAACCCTTGAAGCGCTTCACGCAGTCCCTGACCTCTAGCGCGGGATGCGAAAAAGTGGATTCCGGTTTTTCGCGACAATCCCGCGCTAAGTTATCGGAATCGATCACGTTCATGAGTTTGGATTGACTCAATCCAAACTCATCGTGATCTGGAGCCGTCTCAGGTGATGTTGACGACACGATCATTCTCCAGATATTCGAGGCGCTCGCGCGCATTCTTCTTCGCCGCCTTCGTGCCCGGAATGGCGATGAGGCCCAGCCCATTGGCGCGCACCGCGATGATGCCGAACACGACGAGCGCCGTGACCAGCTTGACGAAGTAGGGCGGCAGGCCGAGCTTGAGCGCGATCGTCACCACGACGCGATAGACCAGGATGCCGAGCAGCACGCCCAGGATCGAAGGGATGATCTTCGGCGTCTTGAACACGCTCATGCCGATCATCAGGGCGGCGAGCCCGACGACGATGACGCCGGTCTGGATCGACACGTCCATGAAGCCCTGGCTCTGCACGACGAGCGCACCCGAGGCGGCGGCGAGACCATTGGCGATGATGAGGCCGACGATCTGGCGCGCTTCGGTACGGATGCCGAAGCTGCGCGCCGTCTGGATATTGAGACCCGAGGCGCGCATCGACAGGCCGTAATTGGTATGCAGGAACCAGATGAGCACGAGAGCGACGAGCCCCGACGCCAAGGCGCCGACGATGATCGCCGCCCATTGGCCGGAGAAGCCAAGGCCCTCGATCCAGGTGAAGATGGTGGCCTGGCTGAGCAAGGAGATATTGCCGGCGCCCATGATGGCGAGCGAGATCGACCAGGCGGCCGTCGTCATCAGGATGCCGGCGAGCAGCACATTCATGCGCAGATAGACATGGAGCAGCCCGGTGATGAGCCCGGCGATCGCACCGCCGAGAATGCCGAGCAGCAACGCTGTCGCCGGATCGAGTCCGGCGACGAGCGCTACCGCGGTGGAGGCGCCGCCGATCCCGAACGAGCCCTCGAGCGTCAGATCCGGAAGGCTCAAAATGTTCAGGGCGAAGTAGATACCGAGCGCCAGGGGGCCGTAGATCAGCCCGACCTGGGCGCCGATCAGCAGGATGCTCACGTGTTGCCTCTCAATAGGTCTTGGTGGCTTTGTCCAGCAGCTCTTGCGGGATGGTGAGGCCGAGCGCCTTGGCCTGAGTCACGTTGATCTCGAAGCCGGCGGCCTTCGGCACCACGACCGGCATGGTCGCTGGATTGCCGCCGGCCAGCACCTTCTCTACCACGTCGGCGGCGAGATTTCCGACTTCGACGTAGCTGTAGGAGCCGGAAAGAAGCCCGCCATGGCTCACCCCTTCGGAGAGATTGCCGAAGGCCGGGATCTTCGCGTCGTTGGTTACCTTGATGATGCCGGCGATGCCGCTCATCGTCGTCGAATCGCCCGGCATCTGGATCGCCTCGACCTTGCCGATGAGCGACTGCGCCGCCTGCGTCGTCTCGCCTGCGTTGGCGATCGCCGCCACGATGTGATTGAGGCCGCGCTCCTTCAGATGCGCGATGGCGCGTGCCGCGAGGAAGTCGCCGGCCGGATCGCCGGCCTTGTAGATGAGGCCGACCGTCTTCATGTTCGGCAGCACCTTCATCATGGCATCGATATCGGCTTCGACCGGCGCCGGATCGGCGACGCCGGTGAAATTCGTGCCGGGCGCCTCGAAGGAATTGATGAGGCCCGCTTCGACCGGCGTCGAGGAGCCGACGAAAACCACCGGGATCGTCGTGGTGAGCTTGCGGAAGATTTGGGCGCCGGGCGTGGCGATGGCGACGATGACATCGCAGCCGTCGCTGACGAAGCCTTGCGCGAGGGTCAGCTGGGTGGCGGCATCGCCTTCCGGATTCTGCACGACCATGGCTTCGGTCGAGATGCCTTTCTTCGCCAGGCTGTCTTTGAAGCCATTCAGGATGTCGTCGATGACCGTCGCGGTTGCATATTGATTGACGCAGATTTTGGGCGCCGCAGCTTGCGCCGGCGCCGTCAGAGCGGCCGAGGCCAGGAGAGCGAGGGCAAAGGCCCGACGCGACAGGCGTGGAATGGACAACGTCATGATTTCCTCCTCATTTATTGCGCCTTATTGACGCTTTGTCCCGTTTAATGGGATATAAATCTAATTAATGGGACAACATAAAATAGTCAACGAGGATTCAGTCAGGATAGCGGTTTAGCGCCTCCTCCTTTGGGACAATATCTGGAAATGTTACGGAACCGAATCGGGGGTGAATGTCGCAGCTCAAGCCGTCTTCGGATCGTCCGTGATGATCACGAAGCCCTTTTCCGTGCGCGTGACACTGTCTGCCGGCTCATCCGTCAGAACGAGGGCGAAGCCTGGATGCAGGCGGGCCTTCATCGCCTCGAGAAGCGTATTGTCGGCGCGGATGCGCTTGATGACGTCGAGCGATGGATCAGGGGCGGCGCCGGCGGATTGCGGATGAAACCCGATCGCTTGCCAGACCAGGCCCTTTGAACCGTCATGGGCACCGACCAGCTGGAATACATGCGAGCCGAGCGGCTTGCCCGGATCGGCGATGAGGACGCTGCCTTGCACCGCCAGCACGCCGTTCTCATAGAGATAGCCTTGTTTGTCGGCAGAACTCACGACGACCGCCAGCGGCAGAACCTGCGGGTCTTCCGGCGTGGTGGCCGGGAGCGGCGTTTTATTGAGGCGGTCGGCGGTCTCGCCAAGCTCGGTTTCGGCATAGTCGCTCAGCACCATGCCCGGATGGACGACGTCCTCGGGCTGCGTCGCGGCATTGGCGATGATCACCGCGGTGCCGACATGGGTGATGCCGAACAGGAGCTGCGAGAATGCGAGCGGCAGGCGTATGCAGCCATGGCTCGCCGGATAGCCCGGGAGATTCCCGGCATGGAGCGCGATGCCCGACCAGGTGAGCCGGTTCATATTCGGCATCGGCGCTTCATCATAGGTCGCGGAATGGTGATTTTTGTCCTTCTGCAGAATATGAAAGACGCCGGTCGGAGTCGTATGGCCGGGCTTGCCGGTCGAACAGGTCGAGCTCGCGACGCGGACACCATTGCGATAGACGAAGACGAGCTGCTCGGGCAGCGAGACGATGATGGACAAAGGGCCTGTCGCGGCACGCTCCGGATGCCAGGTATATTCGCCGGGATTCAGCGCATAAGGATCCTTGTCCACCAGTTGACCGCGCACCGGCAGACCTCCGACCATCAGCGCGCCGAAAGCGAGCGCACCACGCCGCGATATTTTCAGGAGCTTCGACATTCTATTCCCGCATCAGCCGGCACCATGCCGGATGGCATGAAATAGCACGGGAGCCGGAATGAGCTAGCCGGAAGGAAGAATGGGCTCGCCACCCTTTGCCGGCATCGGCGGCTTTTCCCTGGCGAGCGCGTCGTAGCATGCGAGCCGCCCCTGTGGCTCTGCGATCGCCAGGCAATCGGCGAATTCGGATCTGGGCGCCAACCGCGCATCCTTGACGGCGACCGGCGCCAGCGTGGCGATAAGGACGAACAATACCGGCGCCAAAGCGAGCCCGACCGCCGCCGGCGGCAGACGTGTTCCCGTCGCACCCGATGGAACTCTGAACATGGCGATGCCCTCATTATCCTTTCGATCCGGATCTAGGCATCTCGCCATCGGAAAACGATGCGGATTCCAGGGGCCCGGCATAAAGCCGGCATAAGAGAAGAGCGGATATCAAGCCGGCGGCGGCATCAGCATGAACAGCGCCTGCGCCGGCAAGCTCGCGGACGCGTTGCGGAATGTATGCGGCTGGCGTGGATCGAAGGTCATGGCGTCGCCTTCCGCGAGCCGGGTCTCTTCCTCATCGACGGTGACGATGATCTCACCCGCCAGAACGAAGACGAATTCCTCTTCGCAATTGAGGCTGTACAGCGCCTCGCCGCCGCTGCCGCCCGGCGCGATATCGGAGAAGATCACCTTGGCTTTAACGGCGCTTGTCGGCGAGAGTAGGAAGTCATCGATCCGGGCGCCGCCGAATTTGATCGGGACCCGCTCGGCCTTGCGCACCACCGCCGAGCCCACGGTCGAAAACAGGCTGCCGACCGGCAGCGACAGCACATCGCAGAGCCTGACCAGCAGCGCCACGGAAGGTGATGCCTTGTCGCGCTCGACCTCGCTCAAAAAGCCCTTGGTGATTGCGGCGGCTTCCGCCACCTGCTCCAGCGTCATGTCCAGGTGCCGGCGCCTGAGCCGCAGCATGGCGCCGATACGCGGTGAGTTCCGGACCGGGATTTCAGATGTCATGGCAGAAGTTTAGCATGACCAAACTTTGTTGACCTATACAGAACTAGACTTTAGTCTCAGCTTTTTCAGCTGCGGAGGCGCATATGTCGGATGAATCTTTGGCGGCCGCCAGGGCCAGTTCGCAATCCTGGTACTGGTGGGGCATTCCGACTTTCTTCCGCTGCCCCTGGAACGAGGACCCGGCGGCCTGCGACATCGCTCTGGTCGGCGTCCCGCACAGCTCCGGCAACGGCTCGACCGAACGTGATCAGCATCTGGGCCCGCGCGCCGTCCGCCATGTCTCCGGCTTCTACCGCCGCGCCCATGGCGTCCATGATTTCTCGCCCTTCGATACGGCGCGCATCCACGATCTGGGCGACGTACCCTTGCCCGAGGCGATGAACAATGAGGCCTGCGTGCGCGATATCGAGGCCTATTATGCGCGGCTCGATCAGACCGGCACGCGACCGGTCTCGATCGGGGGGGATCATTCGATCACCGGCCCGATCCTCAAGGCGCTGGCGGGACCGGGGCGCAACCTGTCCAAGGGCCGGCCGGCGGCGCTCATTCACTTCGACGCCCATACCGATTCCTACGAGAATATCCCGCATTGGCTGGGCGCCCGCCGCTCGGCGGCGCATTGGGCCGCCTATACGGCGCGCGAGGCGGCCGTCGATCCCGCCCGCAGCTTGCAGATCGGCATGCGCGGTCATCCTTCCGCCGCCATCCATCAGGGCAAGGTCGGCTCCTCGAGCGAGGAGCTTGGCTATCGGGTGGTGAAGATGGCGGAATTCGAGGAGCTCGGCGTCGCCAGGACGGTCGAGATGATCCGCGCCCGCGTCGGCGACGGGCCTGCTTACATAACCTTCGATCTTGACTCCCTCGATCCGAGCGTGGCGCCCGGCGTGTCCAATCTGGAACCCGGCTTTGGCGGCTTCACCATCCGGGAGGCGACGCGGCTGCTGCAGGGCTTGAAGGGCCTCGACATCATTGGCGCCGATGTCGTCTGCCTGATGCCGACGAAGGACAGCCCGAACCAGATCACCGCGCAGGTCGCCATGGTGATGATGTTCGAGCTCCTGTCACTGATCGCCTGGCGCCGCAGATAGGCTGGGGCAATAGGTCATGGACGGGGCCGCGCAAATGTTTAGAATGCCGGCAGTCCTGGCTCAGGGGAGAGATCGATGCGTTTGAGGCTCGTTGTTGCGGCGGTCATGCTCCTGGGCATGTTCGGGGCCGGGAATGCCTTCGCCGCCCAAGTGCTCATCTCGATCAACAAATCGAACCAGAAGATGACGGTCTCGATCGATGGCGAGAAGACCTATGTGTGGCCGGTCTCGACCGGGGCGCCCGGCTACTCGACACCGAGTGGCGACTTCCGTCCCTTCCGCATGGAGCGCGATCACTTCTCCAAGGAATGGGACGATGCGCCCATGCCGCATTCGATCTTCTTCACCATGCAGGGCCACGCCATCCATGGCAGCCCCCATACCAAGCGCCTCGGCACCCGCGCCTCGCATGGCTGCGTGCGCCTTGCCCCGCCGAATGCGGCGAAACTCTTCGCGCTGGTACAGAAGAACGGCATGAAGAACACCCGCGTCGTCGTCAAAGGCGGCTTCGGCTTTGACTTCGATTTCTTCTCGTCACGCTCGACGCGTTCATCGCGCTCCGGCATATCCGCCTATGACTATAACGAATACGCCCCGCGCAAGAACAAGAAGAAGCGCAATCCGCTGGACGATCTCGGCAGCATCTTCGATTGATCCCGCGGCCGGAGTCACTGGCTGTCCGTTTCAAGACTGCAAAACCGGCATCGCTGACCGATGAGAAGGATAATTGTCGTGCGACAATCGCGGTCGTGCGACGAATGTCTCCTTGTAACCGGCGCGGACGGCAACTGCTTATGCGCCAATCTCTTGCTTCATCCGATCGGTGCACCCGGCTCGCTCGGCCGCAAGCGTTGCTCAATGCGGAATCTGATTCCGACAAGCGCAATCAACTTCTTGCCGGCAGTCACTGGCGAGCCGGAAAAGTATCACCTATGTTCGCAATATGTCTGAAGGAGCACGCGTCGCCCGTGCGCGATCGCCCAGCCGGACAGGGCGGTTCATGACAAGTTCTCTATGGGCGACTACATTATGCACAGCAGGCCGCAAAAAACGGCCGGGACCATCGCCTGAGGCGATGGCAGCAATCACTGTTTGCGATGCCGAAGCACGCTTATGTTTCTACATGTATCGAATGGTCCGAGCATCACATGCGCTGATCGCCGGCAGGACGAGTAAATAGACAATGGGCTGGTTGATCGCTGCAATCGTTTTTGTTGTGCCGCTGGTGTTTTTCCCGCGCGCGACGGGTTATATTCTTGTGGCTGCTCTGGCGTTGCTCGGTGGTTGGGCTTTATATGATTCGCTCCAGAACAGCCGGAATCTGGCGGAAGAGGAAAAGGTTAAGATTGCCGCCTCTTACGACCCAGTAGCCTGCGCGCTACAGACGCCCGTTCTTGCAAATGTGGTGAACGGCAGCAGCCGCGAAGTCGCCTCGGTCCGTTTCGACATTGCGGTTAAAAGACGCGGATATAGCAATGAAATCGGTCGTTTGTCGCGACTTCTCGACGATCGGCCGATGCCACCAGGCGGACAGTCTCATTACTGCTACGCCTTGCCCGTCCTCATCCCCGCTGTGGCGCCGGAGGAGCTCGAATTCTTGATTCCTCTCCAATTTGTCACTTTTAAATGAAATCCCCCATGGGTATGAAAACCCTACACGCACATTGCGTATCAACGGGGGCGGCTATGGTGGAAAATGCTGAGTTCTCCAAAATCTAAAAAATCCGTTTCTTCTGCAAACAAGAAACGTCCGGCGTCCCGTGTGTGGTCGCCCGTAACTTTCGGCTGGGCTTCGGTCGCCGCAGAGTTGCGCGCGGCCCGTCTGGCCCGGCACTTCACGATTCGCGATCTGGCCCGCGAGGTCGATTGCGATCACACTGTCATCTTCCGGCTCGAACGCGCCACGCCTGTTGCAGTGGAGCATTTGCTGTCTCTGCTTCTGTGGCTGGGTCGCGAGCCGTTCGCGTTCACCTCCGTCGACAAGCGCTACAAGGCCAAGCTCTCGCCCGGCATGTCGAAGAAGGTTTCCGCATCGAGCGCCCCGCGCAAGGCGGCGAAGAAAGCCAAGCGTTAAGGCATCTGCCTCAGGGCTGCGCACGGTTTTTAGGCCGATGCACAGAACTTCATCACTTCAGGCCCCTTGGGCCTGAAGTGATCGTGATTCCGGCACGCAGGGTCACGAGAGCTGGGCGGCCTATCCCGAGGTCATCCTGTCGGC
The DNA here is from genome assembly GCF_016595235.1 of Taklimakanibacter albus. GTDB lineage: Bacteria > Pseudomonadota > Alphaproteobacteria > Rhizobiales > Aestuariivirgaceae > Taklimakanibacter > Taklimakanibacter albus. Next base: position 2,377,455 of record NZ_JAENHL010000007.1, read on the forward strand.
TATAGTGCCTTGGTCAGCATGCGTTGGCCGAGGGTTGTGTCGTGGCAAAACAGATCACCGAAGGTCCTCCGGCACCGGGCACTGCGCCCTGGGCGCCCCAGATCGTTTATGCGCCCTTGCCGCGCTGGCCGGTTGTCATTCCCTTGGGACTCTTGGCCGCCCTGGCTGCGGCCATATGGCTGCTGATGGAGCGCGGGCTTCTCACCCCTCTCGCTCACCTCACCGGATAACCGTGAGTAAAATTTAAGCGCCCATGAACATGAAAGCCCTCGCCGTAAGGCGAGGGCTCTCGCGGGGTGCGGATCCGGGGGCAATGTCACCGTCCCCAACGAAGACTATACGCCCATGAGTAACAGTTTGTAACGTGAATAAATTTGGCCCTAAAAAAGGCGAGCTCGTCCCAAGTCACAATTACAGGTTGACATAAGGGTGACGGTAGCGCCCCCTCATCAAAGGGGTGACGATCTGCTATCGGGTCTTATGGACATCCGTCAGCTTTCCTATCTGTCGGCTCTCGCCCGCGAGAAGCACTTCACCCGCGCCGCTCAGGCCTGCAATATCTCGCAGCCGACGCTCTCCGGACGTATCCGCCAGCTCGAGCAGGAGCTCGGCGTGCCCATCGTCGAGCGCGGCCAGCGCTTCCACGGCCTGACGCCTGAAGGTGAGCGGGTGTTGAAGTGGGCTCACACCATCCTCGACAACTGGCAGGCGATGCAGCAGGAGCTCGCTTCGATCAAGGGCCGCAAGGAGCAGTTGACCGGCCGGCTGATGATCGGCGCGGTGCCTTCGGCCCTCCCCATGGCGCCGCTTCTGACCCAGACCATGCAGGCCCAGCATCCGGGCGTCGACTTCACCGTGCTCTCCTATTCGACCGCCGAGATCCTGCGCGGCCTCAATGATTTCTCCCTCGATGTCGGCATCGCCTATCTGGACAACGAGCCGATCGACGGTCTCGTCGCCTCGCCGCTCTACCGCGAGCGTTATTGCCTGTTCGTCGCCGACACCCACCCGCTCGCCAAGCGCGAGACCGTCTCCTGGTTCGAGGCGGCGCAGGAGCCTTTGTGTCTGTTGACCCCTAATATGCAGAACCGGCGCATCATCGACCGCGCCTTCCGTTCCGCCAATTGCCAGCCGCAGCCCAGGCTCGAGACCAATTCGGTCATCAATCTCTGGTCCAATGTGCGCTTTACTGGCCTTGCCAGCATCATGCCCGAATATTTCCTCGACGCGCTGGGGCCAATGGCCGGCGTTTCCGCCATTCCCCTGGCGGAACCTCATGTCGAGCACGCTGTTGGTCTGCTGGTGGTCGATCGCGAGCCTCTGGCGCCGATCATTGCTGCACTGCAGCACGTCGCCCTTGGCTTCGATCCCGCCGCTTTGCGCAGGCTGCCGCCGCTTCATCGGGAGTAGCAATCAACCGATCGGAACTACCGATTTGCCGGGGCCTGCCTGTTCCGGCAAACGAGAATGATTATATAATGTTGGTACCCGGCGCCGGTCTTCCGGCCAGGAAGGTTTGGGTTCATGTTGACGAAGCCCGAAATGTCACCGGATGGCGAGCGCGCCCGTGACGTCTGTAGTCGCCACGGCAATCGCCCGGATGAATTGATCGAAATCCTGCATGATGTGCAGGAGGAGCTGGGCTATGTGCCGGAAGCCGTCATTCCGGTGATCGCCAAGGCGATCAACCTTTCCCGCGCCGAGGTCCATGGCGTCGTCACCTTCTATCATGATTTCCGCCGCGAGCCGGCCGGCCGCCATGTGGTGAAGATCTGCCGCGCCGAATCCTGCCAGTCGATGAATGGCGAGGCTTTGTGCAGCCACGCCAAGGCCAGCCTCAAGGCCGGCTTCGGTGAAACGACCGCCGATGGCCAGGTGACGCTCGAAGCCGTTTATTGTCTCGGCAATTGCGCTCTGTCGCCGGCGATGATGGTCGACGGCCAGCTGCATGGCCGCGTCGATGCCCGGCGCTTCGACGAGATCATGAACGAAACGCTGAGCGAGGCCGCGCAATGACCCGCATCTTCGTTCCCGATGACGCGTCTGCTCTCTCGATGGGCGCCGACAAGGTCGCCTCCGCCATCATGGCCGAGGCCCAAAAGCGCAATCTCGACATCGAGATCATCCGCAACGGCTCGCGCGGCATGCTTTATCTGGAGCCGCTGGTCGAGGTCGAGACGCCCCAGGGCCGTGTCGCTTATGGACCAGTGGCGGCTAAGGACGTCGCCTCCCTCTTCGATTCAGGTTTCCTGACCGGCGGCAAGCACGGCCTTGGCCATGGCCTCACCGAGGAGATCGACTACTTCAAGAAGCAGGAGCGCCTCACTTTCGCGCGCTGCGGCGTCATCGCTCCGGTGTCGGTCGAAGACTACGTCGCTCATGGCGGCTATGCCGGCCTCAAGGCGGCGCTGCAGAAAATGGGCGCCGACATCGTCAAGGACGTCACCGACTCCGGGCTGCGCGGCCGCGGCGGCGCCGGCTTCCCGACCGGCATTAAATGGAAGACGGTCCACGACGCCAAGGCCGATCAGAAATATGTCTGCTGCAACGCCGATGAAGGCGACAGCGGCACCTTCGCCGACCGCATGCTGATGGAAGGCGACCCGCTGACGCTCATCGAAGGCATGACCATTGCCGGCATAGCGACGGGCGCCACCAAGGGTCTCATTTATATTCGCTCCGAATATCCCCATGCCATCGCCAAGATGAAACAGGCGATCGCCAATTCGGTCGCGGCGCGTTTCCTCGGTGATAACATCCAGGGCTCGGGCAAATCCTTCACGCTGGCGGTGCGTACCGGCGCCGGTGCCTATATTTGCGGCGAAGAGACCTCGATGCTCGAAAGCCTCGAAGGCAAACGCGGCATGGTGCGCCCGAAGCCGCCGATCCCGGCGCTCGAGGGCCTGTTCGGCAAGCCCACCGTCATCAACAACGTGCTGAGCTTCGCGGCGGTGCCGGACATCCTGGCCAAGGGCGCGGAGTTCTACAAGAATTACGGCATGGGCCGCTCGCGCGGCACGCTGCCCTTCCAGCTCGCCGGCAATCTCAAGCGCGGCGGCCTTGTCGAGAAGGCCTTCGGCATCACTTTGCGCCAGCTCGTCGAGGATTTCGGCGGCGGCACGTATTCCGGCCGGCCGGCGCGGGCCATTCAGGTCGGTGGACCTTTGGGCTCTTATGTTCCGGCCACGCAATTCGACCTGCCGATGGACTATGAGACTTTCGCCGCCAATGGTGCGATGGTCGGCCATGGCGGCCTCGTGGTGTTCGATGATACGGTCGACATGGCCCGCCAGGCACGTTTCGCCATGGAATTTTGCGCCATCGAATCCTGCGGCAAGTGCACCCCCTGCCGCATTGGTGCTGTACGCGGCGTCGAGGTGATCGACCGCATCATCGCCGGCATCGAGCGCGACAAGAATCTGATCGTCCTCGACGATCTCTGCCAGACCATGACTGACGGATCGCTGTGCGCCATGGGTGGGCTGACACCCATGCCGGTGCAGAGCGCAGTCAAGCACTTCCCCGAAGATTTCGACCGGCCTCCCGTGGCCAAGGCCGCAGAATAGGAGAGAGCGACATGCATACGCTCATCAAGGAAATCGATTACGGCACGCCCAAATCCGAAGCTACCCGGATGGTGACGCTCGAGATCGATGGGCAGTCGGTCACCGTGCCGGAAGGCACCTCCATCATGCGCGCCGCGATGGAGCTCGGCACCAAGATCCCCAAGCTCTGCGCCACCGATTCGATGAAGAGCTTCGGCTCCTGCCGCCTCTGCCTGGTCGAGATCGAAGGCCGTAAAGGCACGCCCGCCTCCTGCACCACGCCGGTGGCGCCGGGCCTCAAGGTCAAGACCCAGACCGACCATCTGGCGGATCTGCGCAAGGGTGTGATGGAGCTTTATATCTCCGATCACCCGCTCGACTGCCTCACCTGCGCCGCCAATGGCGACTGCGAATTGCAGGACATGGCGGGCGCGGTGGGCCTGCGCGAAGTGCGTTACGGCTATGAGGGCGACAATCACGTCTTCGCCAAGAACAACGGCTCGGAGAATTTCCGCTACCAGCCGAAGGACGAAAGCAATCCCTATTTCACCTTCGATCCCTCGAAGTGTATCGTCTGCTCGCGCTGCGTGCGTGCCTGCGAAGAGGTGCAGGGCACTTTCGCGCTGACCATCGACGGGCGCGGTTTCGCGTCGCATGTCTCGGCCGGCATGGACGAGGACTTCCTGGCCTCCGAATGCGTTTCCTGCGGCGCCTGCGTGCAGGCCTGTCCGACCGCGACGCTCACCGAGAAGTCGATCATCGACAAGGGCCAGCCCGATCATTCGGTGGTCACGACCTGCGCCTATTGTGGCGTCGGCTGCTCCTTCAAGGCCGAGATGAAGGGCGACGAGGTCGTCCGCATGATGCCCTACAAGGATGGCGGCGCCAATGAAGGCCACTCTTGTGTGAAGGGCCGTTTCGCCTGGGGTTATGCGACGCATCAGAACCGCATGCTGAAGCCGATGCTGCGCGAGAAGTTCACCGATCCGTGGCGCGAAGTGTCCTGGGACGAGGCGATCGATTTCACCGCCAAGCGCTTCCTCGAGATCCAGGCCAAGCATGGCATCGGCTCGATCGGCGGCATCACCTCCTCGCGCTGCACCAATGAGGAAGTCTATGTGGTGCAGAAGATGATCCGCGCCGCCTTCCACAACAACAACGTAGACACCTGCGCGCGCGTCTGCCATTCGCCCACCGGCTACGGCCTGCGGCAGACCTTCGGCACCTCCGCCGGCACCCAGGACTTCAAGTCGGTAGACAAGTCCGACGTGATCCTGATCATCGGCGCCAACCCGACCGACGCGCATCCCGTCTTCGCCTCGCGCATGAAGAAGCGCCTGCGCGACGGCGCGAAGCTCATCGTCATCGATCCGCGCCGTACCGACATCGTGCGCTCGCCCCATATCGAGGCGCAGTATCATCTGCCGCTGCTCCCCGGCACCAATGTCGCCATCTTCAACGCCTTCGCCCATGTCGTGGTAACCGAGGGCCTGGTGAAGCGCGATTACGTGGCCGAGCGCTGCGATCTCGAGGATTTTGCGCGCTGGGAGAAATTCATCTCCGATCCCAAGAACTCTCCGGAAGCGCTCGAGGCGATCACCGGTGTGCTTGCCGCCGATGTGCGCGGCGCCGCGCGTCTTTTTGCGACGGGCGGCAATGGCGCCATCTATTACGGCTTGGGCGTCACCGAGCACAGCCAGGGCTCGACCATGGTCATGGCCATGGCCAATCTCGCCATGGCGACCGGCAATATCGGGCGTGATGGCGTGGGCGTTAATCCGCTGCGCGGCCAGAACAATGTCCAGGGCTCCTGCGACATGGGCTCTTTCCCGCATGAATTCACCGGCTACCGCCATGTCGCCGACAACACGGTGCGCGACCTGTTCGAAAAGCTGTGGAATGTCGAGCTCGACGCCGAGCCGGGCCTGCGCATCCCGAACATGTTCAACGCCGCCATCGAAGGCACGTTCAAGGGCCTGTTCGTCCAGGGCGAGGACATCGCGCAGTCCGATCCCAACACCAAGCACGTGAATTCGGCGCTCGAATCGCTCGAATGCCTGGTGGTGCAGGATCTCTTCCTCAACGAGACGGCGGCTTTCGCCCATGTCTTCCTGCCCGGTACCTCCTTCCTCGAGAAGGACGGCACCTTCACCAATGCCGAGCGCCGCATCAACCGCGTGCGCCCGGTGATGGCACCCAAGCAAGGCATGCAGGAATGGGAAGTCGTGGCGAGGATCGCCACCGCCATGGGTTATCCGATGGGCTATACGACAGAGTCCGAGATCATGGACGAGATCGCCCGCGTGACGCCGACCTTCGCCGGTGTCAGCTTCGAGAAGCTCGATCGGCTGGGCTCGGTGCAGTGGCCGTGCAACGACGCCGCTCCCGAGGGCACGCCGATCATGCATATCGGCAAGTTCGTGCGCGGCAAGGGCCGCTTCATGGTCACTGAATTCGTGCCGACGGATGAGCGCACCAACCGCTTCTTCCCGCTCATCCTGACCACCGGCCGCATCCTCAGTCAGTACAATGTCGGCGCCCAGACACGGCGCACCGCCAATGTCGCCTGGCACCCGGAAGACGTGCTGGAAATCCATCCGCATGATGCCGAAGAACGCGGCATCAAGGATGGCGCCATGGTCTCGCTGACGAGCCGCGTCGGCGCCATCACCTTGCGTGCGGTGATCGCCGACCGCATGCCGCAAGGTGTCGTCTACACCACCTTCCACCATCCGGTGACCGGCGCCAATGTGATCACCACCAACAATTCCGACTGGGCCACCAACTGTCCGGAATACAAGGTGACCGCGGTGCAGGTGACGGTCTCCAACCGGCCTTCCGACTGGCAGGCGGAATGGGAGCAGCGCGAGACCGAGCACAAGCGCGTCGCCATCAAGCCGCTGGTCGCGGCGGAGTGATGACATGACGGCAAGGCCCGACCCATCCTGGGCGGCTGAACCGGCAACCTCGCGGCCGGCCGAGGGCCGGCACTATCGCGCCGATGGCACGAGCGCCGGGCTCGTCTGGCAGTTGCCGGAGGAAGTGCCCGTCGCGATCATGCATAATTCGGTTTCGACCGCGGTGATGATGGCGACGCCGGCCGATCTCGAGGATTTCGGCGTCGGCTTCTCGCTGTCGGAAGGTTTCGTCACCGATCAAACGGCCATCCGCAATGTCGTGGCCTTCCGCGTCGACAATGGCTTCGTCGCCGATATCGCCGTCGACGAAGCGGCGCTGAAGGCGCGCTCGCTGCGGGCGCTGGAAGGCCGCAGCGGCTGCGGCCTGTGCGGCGTCGAGGACATTTCCGATGTCGTCAAGCCGACGGCGCCGGTGACACCTGGCTTCACCCTCGATCCGGCCGCGGTGCTGAGGGCTTTCGCCGAGTTTCCCGCGCATCAGCCGATGAACCGGCTCAATCATTCCGTCCATGCCGCCGCCTGGGTGGCGCCTGACGGGCGCATCCTGCTGGCGCGCGAGGATATCGGCCGCCACAACGCGCTCGACAAATTGCTGGGCGCGATCGTGCGACGGAATCTCGACAAGCAAGCGGGGTTCGTCGCCATGACCAGCCGCTGCAGTTTCGAGCTGGTGCAGAAATGCGCGCAAATGGGGATCGCCCATCTGGTGACGATCTCGGCGCCGACCAGCCTGGCGCTGCACCTGGCGCAGCAGGCAGGCATCACGCTGGCGAGCCGCGCCCCCGACGGCATCGTGTGTTTTCATTGATCAGGCAGACCTCGAATATGGACCAATTCAGCGACATCAAACGCATGGCCAATCAGATCGCCACGGCCTTCGCCGCCTATCCGGAGGAGCAGGCGGTCAAGGAGACGGCCAACCACATCAAATCCTTCTGGGATCCGCGCATGCGCAAGCAACTGGCGGAAGTGATGGCCAAGGAGGCGAGCGCCTTGAATCCGGTGGCTTTCGCGGCCGGCAAGCAGCTGGGATTGGGCTGAATCCTCGCCCAAAACGGCGTATACTGACCATCTTTTCTCCGCCCCAATTGCCGTATAGACAGGGGCGATGGACACCAAATCCCCCTTTTCGACGGTTCTGATCACCGGCGCCTCCAGCGGCATCGGCGAGGCCTTTGCGCATGTCGCGGCGGGGGAAGGCCACCCTCTCATTCTGGTGGCGCGCGGCGAGGCCGAATTGCACCGGGTGCGCGGTGTGGTCATCGCGCGCTACGCCGTCCCGGTTTCCATCATCGTGCATGATCTGAGCGTGCCCGGCGCCGGCGATGCGCTCGCCAATGAGCTCGAGGCGCGCAAGCTCGACGTCGACATCATCATCAACAATGCCGGCTTCGGGCTGGTCGGTAAGGCGTCTGAGCTTTCGCGCCAGGACCAGCTCAAGATGATCGACCTCAATGTCCGCAGCCTCGCCGACATCACCTTGCGCTTCCTGCCGCAGATGATCGCCAAGGGCCGCGGCGGCGTCATCAATGTCGCCTCGACCGCCGCCTTCATGCCGGGCCCCAACATGGCGGTCTATTTCGCCTCCAAGGCTTTCGTTCTTTCTTTCACCGATGCGCTCCATGAAGAGACCAGAGGGACGGGCGTGACCTTCACCACCTTGAGCCCCGGCCCGGTCGAGACCGGTTTCCAGCGCCGTGCCGGCATGAAGCAGGCCCGCGCCTTGAGCCGGCTCATTCCCAAGACCGCCATGGCGGTAGCCCAGGCCGGCTGGGCCGGTTTCAAGGAAGGCGAAAGGCTGGTGGTGCCCGGCACGATGAACAAGATCACCGCTTATGCGCTCAGGGGCGCGCCGCGCCGCATGATCCTGCCGGTGATCAGGCGTGCAATGGGCGCAGCGAAAGCCAAGTAGACGCATCGGCCCGAAAAGTTGCAGACTTTTCGGATAAGCCGATGCGCCATCAAGGACCCTCTCGACGGCAGACCGTTTCCTATGTCACCTTTGCGAATCATGCCCGCCGGCAAAATCCTCATCATTCTGCATTCCGAAACTTCCTCCCCGGGAAGGGTCGGCCATATGCTCAAGGCGAAGGGCTATACGCTCGATATACGCCGTCCCTGTCTGGGCGATAAGCTTCCGGAGACCCTTGCGGAACATGCCGGCGCCGCCATTTTCGGCGGACCGATGAGCGCCAATGATTGCGACGCCTTCATCCGCGACGAGACCGACTGGATCGCCGTGCCGCTGAAGGAGCAGAAGCCCTTTCTCGGCATCTGCCTCGGCGCCCAGATGCTGTCGCGCCAGCTGGGCGGCAGCGTCGGCCCGCATCAGGACGGCTTTGTCGAGATCGGCTATTACCCCCTGAAAGTCACCGATGCCGGCCGCAAGCTTGGTGGCGACTGGCCAGACCAGGTCTATCATTGGCATCGCGAGGGCTTCACCCTCACCCAAGGCTGCGAGCTCCTGGCGACCGGCGAGACCTTCGCCAACCAGGCTTTCCGCTATGGCGCCGCGGCCTTCGGGCTGCAATTCCACCCGGAAGTGACGCGGCTCATGATGCATCGCTGGTCGGTGACCGGCGCCCATCGCTTCGTCCTGAAGGGCGCCCAGAACGGTGCCGAGCAGCTTGCCGGCCAGATCCTCCATGACGCGCCGGTGCGCGACTGGCTGTCGGGCTTCCTCGATTTCTGGCTGAAGCCGCAAGCCCGGACAGCCGCCCAGGCCGCTTGACTCCCACCGGTCTGCGAAGCTTAAATTCACCTTCTATTAACCAACTGAAAAAGTTCAATTTTTAGGTATTTGGAAACTTCGTTGAGCCATCATCCTGATCCAAGGCTCTCGAGGGTGAATTGCGGGGCCGCGGCTGGGATCAAGTACTGCGTACCCGGCGGAATTCTGAGAACGGGGAGTGCCGGTGGGCCTCCCCGTTTTTCTTTTTGGTCGCAACGGCTCCAGATTCTGACCTAAAGTTACCGCGATTGATTACCATCTTTCCGGCCTTGGACCGTTCACCTCGCCCCGTTTATCAAGAAACGCACAGTCAGATGCGCTACCTGTTGATTTGCGTGTTCGTCCTGCTTGCATGGCCTGCCGGATTTTCGTGGCAAGCGCGCGCTGGCGTCGTGATTCCTGACGACGAGGGCAGCTCGGCCGCGGCCGCCCAATGGTGCGGCGAGGCCTGTCAAAGTGACATCGCCGGCTTGTTGAGGGCGGACATGCAATCCATGCTTCCCGCCTGGAATGACATCGCCAGGTTCGACGGGCCTCTCAGCCACGCCCGTTGCACCGCTTCTGCGCGCACCAAGCCGGCGGTACACGCCATCATCCTGGCGCCCTTCTACGAGCACTTCGTCAAACTGCCCGGAACACAGGAGGACGCGAAGCTTCTTTCCGCTCTTGTCGCGGACAGAGGCGCGCCCCCGGATCTGACACGGACACTCGCCGGCACTGTCGACCGCCGGGACATGCTCGATCAGCTCGAGGCCTCCCTCGCCTGCGTCCGGGAGAAGGATCAGGTCATCGTCACTTTCTCCGGCGGGGCCACGACCTACCGGCTCTGGGGCGCGCCGAGCTTTCCGGATTTCTATGTAAGATATTGCGTCACGGCCGAGGAACCGCGATCCTTTTGCGAGGTTATTGCGAAGGATGTCGAGACGGAGACTTATGGCGGCGCGACATCTTCGGGCGAAACCTATCGCAAGCTGGCTGCCGAATATGACGACCTCATTCTCTTTTCCTCCGATGTCGTCGTCGTTCCTCGCAAGGGAGTAACCCGGCCCACCCTCGCGCCGGAAAGCCGCCTCATGGGGCTGAGCGCGGTCGAGCTCTCAAACTTCGTCACCCAGGTCCGCAATCGCGGCGCGGATGCCATCGTCATTCTCGACACCAACTATGCAGCCCGCACCCGCCTTCTGGATCGGCAGAATGCGGCAACCTTCAACAGCTCTTGGCGGTGGTCGCGCCAGTCCGGCGACGAAGTGCGGGACAAGCCTGGCATCGTCGATCTTTTCGGCTCGGGAAAAATGGCTGCTCTCTATGCGGCGCGCAGCGACGAATTCGCCAGAGAATCCAGGAAAAGGGACACTGTTCTTGGAGAGCTGACCTTTGCTTTGGCTGAAGCCATGCGCTCACGAACGTCTCCCAGCATCAAGCAGCTCGCCGAGGATATCGATCGCACGATGAAGCAGCGCGCCGTCGAGCAGCAGGCCGTCTTCGAAGCGAGTGAACCCGGCCTTCGCCTTCTGACGCCCCGCAGCAATGAGTTGCTGCATCCTGACAATATCGAAATCCTGCAGCCGGCCCTTACTCGCAGCGCCAGCGTGTTCGAGACGGACAAGCGCGAATTCAAGCTGGTGGCCAGATATGCCGGATCGGCAAAACCCGGCTATGCCGCGATCGATGGCGACAATCAGCGCATCGATGCGAATGGCCAGTTTGAGAAGGAGATCGACGCCGTCGGCCGCAGCGAGTTCTATATGCGCGTCTATGCCGAGGATCATTCGCTCCTGGCCGAAAGGCGCATGAGGTTCTCCGAGAGCGAGATCGACACCGCCGTCGGGCAGCAGGGCACCAGCTACATCATGACGATCGGCAATGACGACTATCGGGATCAAAGCTTTCCGAAGCTGCTGACGCCGATCGCCGATGCTGATGCGTTTCGCGACCTGATGATCCACGATTTCGGCTATACCGACAAGCTCCGCATGGGCAGCGGCGAACGCAGCCTGTCGCTGCGCAATGCCACGCAGCGCGATACCACCCAGGCGCTCTTCGACATTCGCAAGAACATGACGACCGACGACAGGCTCATCATCTATTATGCCGGCCATGGCGAGAAGGACGAGGAAAAATCCTTCTGGGTGCCTGTCGACGGGGTGAGTGGCGGCGACTACACCTGGATCAAGGCCTCTGATATCCAGGACGAAATGCGGGGCATGAATGCCGCCTCGGTGCTGCTCATCTCCGATTCATGCTATGCGGGTGGCCTGACGCGCAGCGCCGTCGCGACTTTGCCGGCCGATCGCCGGGACAAATATCTGGCGAAAGCGGGCCTGCTCAAATCCCGGCAGTTCATCGGCAGTGGCGGCATCGAGCCGGTCCTGGATGGCGGCGGCGCCGGGCACAGCATATTCGCCCAGGCGATCATCGATGGCATCAAGGCCATGGGCCACACCCCGTTCACGGCAAGTGAGCTCTTCGAGACCAGGGTGAAGCCGAAGGTCTTGAGCTTCGGCAGCATTTCGGACGACCGCCAGGTGCCGGTATTCTACCGCATCGAATGGGCCGGAGATGTACCCGCGAGTGAATTCCTGTTCCTGCCTTTGAAGTAAGGAACGAGGGAGCCTCCGCGGTCAACTCTTCGAGCGCAACGTCTCGACATCGGTGTCGCCGACATACCAATCGCGTGCCGCGACTTCCTCGAACACGACCCAGACGTCATTCTTGCTGAGCCCGGTGGCCTTGACGATCGCTGCCGTGACCGCCTGGCTGATCTCGGCCTTCTTGCCCTTGGGATCGGCGGCGATGACTTCCTTGACGATGCGGATATTGACGAAAGGCATGAGGACTCCTCAGCAGAGTTTGACACCATTGACCATCAGGCGGACGGCATAGAGCGACGACGTTCCGCAGATATAGAGGACGTTGCGCTTGGAGCCGCCCCAGGCGACATTGGCGACGACTTCAGGCACCTTGACCTTGCCGATCAGTGTGCCGTCCGGATCGTAGCAATGGACACCATCGGCGGCGCTGGTCCAGATGCGTCCGTCGGTGTCGAGGCGGAAACCGTCGAAGAGGCCGGCGGTACAATCGGCAAACACCTTGCCGCCCGAGAGCTTGCCTTTGTCGCCGACCTTGAACACCCGCATATGCGCCGGATTCTGCGGTCCATGGGTACGTCCGGTATCGACGACATAAAGCAGCTTCTCGTCGGGCGAGAAGGCGATGCCGTTCGGGCGCACCATGTCGGTGATCACCGCTTCCACCGCGCCGCTCTTGGGATCGATGCGATAGACATGGCAGGCGCCGATCTCGCTCTCGGCCTTGTTGCCTTCATAATCGCTGTCGATGCCGTAAGCGGGATCGGTGAACCAGATCGACCCATCCGATTTCACCACCACATCATTCGGCGAGTTGAAGCGCTTGCCTTTCCACTTGTCGGCAAGCGTGGTGACCGTCCCGTCGAATTCGGTGCGGCTGACGCGCCGCCCGCCATGCTCGCAGGTGATGAGCCGGCCCTGCCAGTCGGTGGTATTGCCGTTGCTGTTGCCACAAGGTTCACGGAAGACGCTCACCGAGCCATCGGTCTCGTCATAGCGCAGCATGCGGTCATTGGGGATGTCGGACCAGACGAGATAACGCCCGGCCGGGAAATAGACGGGCCCTTCGGCCCAGCGGCAGCCGGTGAACAGCTTGTCGACATGGCCATTGCCGTTGAACAGCCGCACAAAACGTGTGTCGAACACCTCGTAATAATCGGAAGTAGCCATGCTCCACCCATCTCCTTTTTTGTATGACATATCGAGCCTGACATTTGAGCAGATTGCAAGCCCCGACGAGATCAGGCGGGCTTGATGCGGGAATCGCGCAGGAGTCCCGCTGCTTCGATGATGGGATAGGCGGCGGAGACGATATGAGAATTGATCCGGTGCAGGTCGCGGATGATATCGACGAAGAGCGCGCTCTTGCGCAGGGAGGCGCCTTTGGCCTTGCCGCTTTCGCGGAAATGCTCCTCGATGATCTTGTGCTCGAGCGCCCGGAAGGCGTCCTTCTGCTCGACCAGCCGCTTGGCGCCGTCGACGTCGTTCGAGGTGAGGACGCCGGTGGCGAGCCTGAGCGACTG
>NZ_JAENHL010000008.1:0-135121 GCF_016595235.1 Taklimakanibacter albus
CAGTCGCTCAGGCTCGCCACCGGCGTCCTCACCTCGAACGACGTCGACGGCGCCAAGCGGCTGGTCGAGCAGAAGGACGCCTTCCGGGCGCTCGAGCACAAGATTATCGAGGAGCATTTCCGCGAAAGCGGCAAGGCCAAAGGCGCCTCCCTGCGCAAGAGCGCGCTCTTCGTCGATATCATCCGCGACCTGCACCGGATCAACTCACATATCGTCTCCGCCGCCTATCCCATCATCGAAGCAGCGGGACTCCTGCGCGATTCCCGTATAAAATCTGAGAAGAAAACAAAGTGAGTGGCGTCGTGAAGTTCATCCAAGTGAGCGACCTGCATCTGGTTCCCAAGGGCGACAAGCTCTGGGGGCTCGATCCGTTTGCCCGCCTCGAGGCCTGCCTCAACGACATCATCCAGTTCCACCGCGACGCCGCCTTCGTAGTGATCAGCGGCGATCTCGCCGAGCGCGGCGAAGTCCTGGCCTATCGCCAGCTGAAAGCGCGCCTCGCCGACTTCCCGATCGAGACGCATCTGATGCTCGGCAACCACGATGACCGCAGTCATTTCCAGTCGGTCTTTCCGGACGGCCCGCGCGACAAAGCGGGTTTCGTGCAAAGCGTGATCACACACGACAATGCCGTCTATCTCATGCTCGACACGCTGAAAGGTCCGCCCTCCTCGGCCGGGCTCTATTGCGACCAACGCAAGGCCTGGCTGAAAAAGGAGCTGGCCCGGGCCGGCAAGCGGCATGTCTATCTCTTCATGCATCATCCGCCCTTTTCGATCGCGCATGATCTCATGGACCTCATCATGCTCGATGACCCGGAGGAGTTCCTGACCCTCCTGCCCAAGGACCAGGTGCGGCACATCTTCTTTGGCCATGCCCATCGCCCGATCAGCGGCCAGTTCCACGGCATGAGCTTCTCGGCGCCCCCGAGCCTCGTCCATCAATTACCGCTGGTCGGAGGTTCAGTGCCGACGATCTATAGCGATGAGCCGCCGATGTATGCGGTGGTCCATGCCGGACCCGATAAAGTGCTCGTGCATATGGATGCATTCCTCAACCGCAAGCCCGCCGAAATGGCGCCCGAGGCGGAACGCGGGACCTGGTACTGACTGCGCAAAATTTGACTTTAGGTGATATTGCTGCAAGCATTCCGGACGTTCCAATCGGAGTGTCCCGTGAACAATAAGATCTTCCTCGGCGCCTTTATGATGTTCGGATCTCTGCTCGCAATGAATGACGTGACATTCGCCGCCGAATGCAAAGCGGTGCTGCTCGGCAAATCGAACGGGATGCATATCGTCAAGGAGATGGCTCAGATCGCGGCACGCGGCGTCTGGAAGACAACCGCAAACGCCAAGTACGGATCTGACTGGTCTTCCTGGAGCAACGCCCAGTCCAAAAGCCTGAAATGCGATCGCATCGGCACGAAATATCAATGCACCGCCAGTGGCAGGCCCTGTCATTAAGCGAAGCGGTTCTCGCTTTTCCTGATCAGGCCGGCTGCGGGGTCGCGTCTGCGGGTGCCAGCTCACCGCGTTCGGCGAGCTTGGCGCGTTCGGCGATCCTGGCGCTGCGGCGCTCTTCCCGTCGCTTCGCTACTTCATAGGCGATGGCGCCAAAAAGCGAGAGGCCGATGATGATGACGGCCAGCGCCGACAGAGCCGGCGTCGTGCCCTGCCTGACTTCGCCCGCCAGCACCGTCACCAGCGTCTTGTCGGCGAGGATGGCGAAGGTCGTCGTATTGTAGTTCTCGAAGGACGACAGGAAGGCGATGACCGCCGCCGACACCAGCGCCGGCCGGAGGAAGGGCAGCAAAATGTGCCAGAAGACCTGCGGATAGCTGGCGCCGAGATCGAGGGCGGCCTCCTCTTGAGCGCGGTCGAAGCGCTGCAGCCGCGCCATGATGATCAGGAGGCAGTAGGCCGAGATGAAGCTCGCCTGACCGAAGATCGACAGCATGATGCCCTTGTAGAACAGGCCGCGCGTGCCGGTCATTTCGGAGAAGTCGCGCCAGAAGATCACCGTCGAGATGCCGATGATGACGCCAGGGGTGAGCACCGGCGACACCGTCACCAGATAATAGAGCGAACGGGCGCGGTGATAGATCTGGTTCATCACGATCGCGGCGGCGAGCCCGACCGGCACCGACACGCAGATGACGCCGATACCGATGATGATCGAGTTCACCAGGCCGTCCATCATGGCGCGGTGATTCCACAATTTGACGAACCAGTTGAGCGTGAAACCCTCGAAGGGATAGGCGCTCGGGTAGCTCGGCGTGTTGAAGGCGGTGATGCTCATCACCATCAATGGCCCGAAGAGATAGGCGAAGAACAGCACGACATAAAAGCCGATCATCACCTTGATGATGCTTTGAGAGCTCATTTTATCGTCTCCCCAAGGCTGACCTTGAAGACCCGCAGCATCAGCATCACCAGCGCGATACAGCCGGCCAGCAGCAGGAAGGCGTAAGCGGCCCCCCGCGGCCAGTTGAAGGCCTGGAAGAAGAAATCGTAAACGATCGAGGTGAACCACAAGGTCTGGGGCCCGCCGAGGAACTGCGGTGCAGCGAGCGAGCCGGCCGACAGCATGAAGACCATGGTGCAGCCCGACGCGATGCCGGGCTTGGCATAGGGGACGACCACATCCTTGTGGATGCGCCACCAGGGGGCGCCCAGATCGCGCGCCGCCTCGATCTGGTTCTTGTCGAGGCTCTCGACCGCATTGTAGAGCGGGAACATCATCACCAGCAGATAGGCGTAGGACAGGCCGACATAGAGGCCGACATTGTTGCCGAGGAAATCGACCGGCGCGTCGGTCAGGCCCACCCCCATGAGCACCTGGTTGATCAAACCTTTGCTGGCGAGGAGAAGACGCAAGGAGAAGGCGCGCAAAATCTCGTTCACCCAATAGGGCACGATCAGCGCCAGCATCAGAAGGCGGACCTTCTGCACACTGCCGGCCTGCGCCATATAATAAGCGAGCGGATAGCAGATCGCGAAATTGAGCACCGTCACGGCGGCGGAAGCGGCAAGCGAGAAGAAGAAGGCCCAGAGATGGGTGGTGTTGACCTCGCCGTCGGTCGGCTGGATGAAGAAGGAGCGATATTGCTCGAGGGTCAGAATGTCCTTGGGGCCGCCGCGCTCGGCGGCGACGAGCTTCGGATGGAAGCTCTCCTGCACCATGTAGAGATAGGGCAATACGACGAGGAAAAGCGTCCAGAAGGCCACCAGCGCGATGAAGGTGACGCCGAGCACGGTGCCGTTGCGATCGAAGAAACCGCGATGCGTCGGGTCATGCGCGAGCCGCTTCTCATAATGCGCCATCACCATGAAGACGGCGATGACGAAAACCGGAATCAGATAGACGAACAGCCTACTCACGGGCCAGTTTCCCCTCCGGCAGCACCAGCCCGAGATCCGGATTGTAGGTGACCGAGGCTGTGCTTCCCTGCTCAGGAATCTCCACGCGCTCCAGGCGGCCGACCGTCAAGGTGATATCCTTCTTGTCGGCCCCTTTGAGGAAGATATGGCTCGCATTGCCCTCGAAAGCGACATTGAGCACCGTCGAGGTCACGGTCGCGTCCTTGGATCCTTCACCGACCCTGAGCGCTTCAGGCCTGACGAAAAGTATCGCCTTGTCGCCCTCCTTGACGCCATTGGGATTACGGCCGCGCAGCAGGCCGAAAGGCGTCTCGACAACAGCGCCCGTCCCGTCGGCCTTGGCGACACGTCCGGCAAAGGGATTGTTCTCGCCCACGAAGGAGGCGACGAAGGATGTCCTGGGCTCATCATAGACGGCCTTGCCGTCCCCCACCTGCTCGATCACGCCATTGTTCATGACGGCGATGCGGTCCGACATGGTCAGCGCCTCGCCCTGGTCGTGGGTGATGTAAATGAAGGTGATGCCGACGCGCTGCTGGATGGCGCGCAATTCGTTGCGCATATGCTGGCGCAGCTTGAGATCGAGCGCCGACAGCGGCTCATCGAGCAAGAGCACCTGGGGCTCGACGGCAAGCGCGCGCGCAATGGCGACGCGCTGCTTCTGGCCGCCCGACAATTCGCTCACCAATTTATCGCCCTGGCCCGGCAAGGCGATGAGATGGAGCAGTTCGTCGGCGCGCTTGCGGCGGTCGGCCTTGCTCATGCCGCGCACGCGCAGGCCATAGGTGATGTTTTCGGCAACCGTCATCAGCGGGAAGAGCGCCAGATTCTGGAAGATCAGCGCGGTCGGGCGCTTATTGGCGCCGATGCCGATCATGTCCTTCCCGGCAATGCGCACGGCACCTTCGGACGGGTCTAGGAAACCAGAAACGGTCCTGAGGATTGTCGTCTTGCCGCAGCCCGAAGGCCCCAGAAAGGAGAAGAACTCACCGCCCGCAATCTTGAGCGACGCCTCCTTTACGGCGGTAAACTGACCAAATCTGACGGTAACGCGATCAAGTTCGACGTCGGCACTCATCCCCTGCCCTATCCTGCAAGCCCTACCCGGATGCTTCTTTGCGAAGTCTATCTTGGCGCCAGTAAAAACCGTTCCGGCGCAACGGTCCAGAACAATTCTTCATCTGGACCATCGGATCGCACCCGATTGGGTGAGAATTTCTAACTTGATACGAAACCGGCCCCGACGAGGTCGACGGGGCCGGCGTTGCAGTGACTATCAAAGACCGATCAGGCGGCCTTGAACTTGTCCGCATACTGGCTGCGGATCTCGGCATACCAGGTCGGCTCCACCGGCCACGGCCAGAGGTTCTTGAGCGCATCGCCCGGGAAGGCTTCCTGGAAGATCTTCTTGGCGGCATCCGACAGCTTGGCGTCGGCGCCGGTGACGACCGGGTTGTAGCCCGAGCCTTCCGCGAGCTTGGCCGAGTAGTCCGGCGTCTGCAGGAAGTTGATGAACTCATAGGCCTGGTCGATATTCTTGGCCGACTTCATCAGGGACAGGCCGTCGACCCACGCAATGGCGCCTTCCTTCGGCGCCGTGTAGTTGACCGGCTTGCCTTCCTTCTTCAGCGAGATCGGCGGGCCGTCCCAGGTGAGGCCGATCCAAACATCGTTCTCCATCAGGCCCGACTTGGTGTTGTCGGCCGAATCCCAGAACTGCTTGACGAAAGCCTTGTTCTCGATGGCGAAGGCGAGGATCGGATCCCACAGCTTCTTGAAGCTGTCGACATCCTTGTAGCCGTCGCGCATGCGGTTGGACGGCATCTTGCCCGAGGCATCCCACCACAGGCCGATGCTGAGCAGGTAGGAATGCGGACGGCCCTGGACATGGCCCTTGACGCCTTCATCCCACAGCGAACCGTAGGAAATCTGCGCCGGGTCGCCCTTCCAGAGGTCAGTGCGATAAGAGATCGCTTCCGAACCCCAGACATGCGGCAGCCAGAAGAGACCGCCTTCCCATTCCCACAGCTCTTTCGCGCTGCCGAGCATGGACGGAATGATGTTGCCGATATTCTTCAGCTTGTTGGCGTCGTAAGGCGTCAGAACCGCAAGGTCCTTATATTGCGGGGCGCGGTTCATCGTCGGCTGGCAGAGGTCGAAGCCTTCGCCGCCGGTCGCCTGCAGCTTGTTGATCTGCTCTTCATTCTGCGAGAACGGTGTGGTGTTGACCTTGATGCCGGTCGCCTTCTCGAATTCAGGGATCACCGGATCGGGGAATTCGTCCGACCAGTTGAGAAGACTGAGCTCGCCCGACGAAGACCAGGCATGCTTGAGATAAAGGGGGCTGGTCAGTCCGACCGCTCCCACGGCAAGGCTTGCCTTGAGCAAGCCGCGGCGGCTCATCTGTGCGGCACGCACGAGATCCAAAGTCGCCTTTTTGGGATCGTATTTCGTCATCTGCTTCCTCCGAGGAGCCGCAGGACCATTCCCGCGGCCCGGTTTAACGCCCATCATTATTGGCCGGCAGGTCCGGCTTCTTCCTTGATTTCAGCGTAGTATGACGGCCCGATGACTATCGGGCAATGGGGTACGAAAGCCTGGCTCCATGCCAACCACGGCGCTGGCTCCTCAGCCCGTGCTTCGCGCCCTGAGCACCCCGTGACGCCATTTGGACAGCGGCAATGTCGCCACATAAAGGAGAGCGATCACCAGGAGTGTCGCCCATGGCCAATAAAGCAAGCCGAACGCAGCAAGGCCGACCAGCGCCACCGGCGGCAGGAGCATGAGGCGCGAAGCTTTGCGGCCCAAGGACTTGCCCGAAAAGGTCGGCCAGGTGCTGATCATCAGGAACGCCACGGCGGACGTGACGAAGAGCGCCACCAGCGAAGCCTGTCCATTGTCGAGGAGACCTGCGAATTCGGCCAGCATCGGGCTCAGCGCCAGGAAAGCGCCGCCCGGCGCCGGGACGCCGGTGAAATAATTCGCCGTCCAGGCCGGGGCCGATGCGTCATGCGCCATCACATTGAAACGGGCGAGCCTGAGCGCGCAGCAGGTGCCGAGCGCCAGACAGGGCAGCCATCCTGCTATACCGAACTGGCCGAGCCCCCAGTTGTAAAGAATGAATGCAGGTGCAGCGCCGAAGCTCACCACATCGGCGAGCGAGTCGAGCTCGGCGCCGAAACGCGAAGCGGTGCCGGTGAGGCGCGCGATGCGGCCGTCGCAGGCGTCGAAAAGCGCGGCGAGGATGACCGACAGCACGGCGAGCTCCGGCCTCCCCTCGGCGGCGAGCAGCAGCGCCGTCATGCCGGCGCACAAAGCGGCGGCGGTGAAGAGATTGGGCAGGATGAAGCGGAGATCGTGCTCGCTCTTGCCCAGCTTGCGGGAGAGAACTCTCATTGGCTGACACTCTGGGCCAAAGCGGGTGTGCGGGGACGCAGCGCCATGGCCTCGGGCTCACGATAATCCTTGGCGAGGTCGATCGGATGCCAGAGCACGTCCTTGGAGAACATGCCGAAGATGTCGCCGCTCGAGAAAGCCGGATCACCCTTGGGTGAGGTGAACAGCGACTCGTTGTAATATTGCGCGATGTCGTTGCGACGGTAGCCCATCATCTCCAATATGCCCGGCGCGATGGTGAAGTGGCTGGCGCGCAGATGGCCCGCCTTGGCGCCGGTTTCGAGCTCATGGCGCATTGTCGGATCGCTGGCGAAAGCGAGCAGCGGCACCAGACCCTCGCGCGGATTGGCGTTCTCGATGGTGCAGTGGGTGAGCTTGCCCTCGGCGATCGCCTGGCCATGATCGGACGTATAGACCACCGCCAGATTGCTGAGATCGACCTCCTTGAAGAAGCGCACGAAGAACTGATCGACCGACCAGGCGATCGAGTTGCGGTAGGACGCCATGCGATGGGTCTTGTCCTCGAACGAGGCTTCGGTGCCGTCTTCGGTCATGGTCGGGCCGAAGATCACGCGGTCCTTGGGATAGGTTGCGTCATAGGGGAAATGCGCGCCATTCTTGTTGGCATAGAGGAACACCGGCTGGTCGCCCTTGGTCTCCTCGGCGATGATCTTGATGAGCTCGAAATCGGCCTGCTCGGGCGGCACGTTGTTCAGCGACACATAACGATCGATGTTGCGCGCCTCATTGACGGTCATGAAATTGGTGAGCCGGCTCGGGTCCTTGACGACGGCGCCCTGGGCATCGACGAAGACGGTGCGATAGCCCGCCTTCTTGGCATAGCTCCAGATGAACGGGCTCTCATTGATGCTGACGGTGAGATCGTCGCGCCGGGCGCCGCTGCGCAGGATGACATTCGAGTAATGGCTGCAATTGCCGCCCGAGGCCGCCGGGCCGAAATCGACGAAATTTGCCTTGAGCGCCGGCAGGTCCGGCGTGAAGGAATTGCCGGCGGTGAAATCGAGATAGTCGGCGCGTACGCTTTCATCGACGAGGAAGATGATGCTCTTCACCCGCTTCTGCGGGTCGGGCGTCCAGGCGACCTCGCCACGGGCATGGGCTCCCTGGGTGGCGACCTTGGTCGCGGCGACGGCCGCGACGGAGAGCGGGGCGAATTGCCGGGGCAGAGCCTGATAGCCGCCGCCCGATTTCATAAGCACGATGCCGGCGATGGCGGCGAAAGGCAGGATCGGCAGAAGCGCCAGCCGGCGGGTCCAGACCGTGGCGCGCGCGGAAGACAAGGGGGCGGAGAAGCCCATGGCCACCAACCCGGCGACGAAGACGAGGCCTGCCGTGTGCAGAAGCTGAACCCCATAGAAATCCGCCGCCCGGCCGGCCTCGTGGCGGGCGTTCCACAACGAGACAAAGTCGAAGACGGAGAAATCCGACCCGCTGATGGCGTAATAGGCAGCGGCAAAGGCGGCGGTCGCCGAGAAGACCAGGGCCCAGCCGAGCCGCCAGGGCCAGCGCGGATGGAAGGCGGCGGCGAAGATCGCCACGACGGCAATGAGCCAGATGCCGATGAAACCAACCAGGGTGTCGTAGCGGGTCTGCCCCCAAAGGAGCTGGATGCGTCCCAGGAAACCGACATTGGTGAAGATGATAAACGCTGAAACCAGGGCCAGTTTGAGCCACAGCCGGTAATTGCGCATCGAGCCTTCCTCCCGCCCGGCGTGCCAAATGACGGCCGGGTAACAGTTTTGATACAGCTGGATGACGGCATAGCAAAGAAGGGGCCACCTGCCCTTCCCGCCATGCTAGGGAAGTGAAGGACGCGTTAAGGACGAGGATAGTTAAGAGTGCAGATCGGCTTTGATGATCTCGCCACCACAGCCGCGGGGCTGTTGCAGAAGCACGGCGAGACGGAACTCGCGCAAGACATCGGCTGGGCTTGCGCCTGGCTCGAAGCCTGTTCCTATCCGGGCCTCACCCTCCTCTTCGAGGCGCTCGATACGACGCCTTCGGAAGCCCGCCACCCCACTCTCGAACCCGACGTGCTCGGCCTCGATCTCCAGAACATTTCCTGTGTCTTTCTGGCGCCCCGGATCGACCGGCTGGTGGCCGAGCGCGGCCGGCTGTTCCTGCGCAATGTGCGGCACGGGCTCTATCTGGTGCCCTTCTCGGTCAGGGCCAATATCGGCATCGGCTGCCCGGTCGACCCGTCCTTCGCTTTGGGCGGCGAGCGGAGCAAGAATCCATATGAGGAGAAGCTGGTCCTGGCGCGCCAGAGTGGCATCGCCGTGGACGAAGTGCTTTGGGCCAGGGCGACGGGCTGAGCACCGGCCAACATTAAATTGCAGAAGGCCGCCCTCTCATCAATTGATCGGGAAAAGACCGATGGCCATATCGTTTGAGCATGGCTCGGCGCCCTTATCGGGACGGCGTCAGCGGGTCGCCCGCCTGCAAGGAGCCTCACATGTCTGACAGACCCGTCGAAAACCGCTTCTCCCCCACCGCTGATCGTCACCGCCGCGTCGCCCTCGGCGTCAGCGAAGGAGAGCTTGCCAACGAATCCGGCCTCACGGTGGAAGAATTGCGCGCCTATGAGGCGCGCGGCGCCGACAGCTATGACGTCACCCTTCATTTGCGGATCAGCCAGATCCTCGACCGGTTCGAGCGTCGCCAGAAGGGCCTGACGGGTTACGGACTCATCTAAATAGTCGGCCACAGGCGCCGAAATCGCCCCGCTGCACAAGTGACTTGAATTCATACCATTCGTACGGTATGTACTTATCATGTCCCGCCCGACGAAACATCACCCCGAACGCGGCAATGCCCGCCCCCGCCTCCTCGACGTTGCGCTCGGGATGATTCGGCTGAAGGGTTTTGCCGCGACATCGGTCGATGATCTCTGCCAGGCGGCCGCGGTCACGAAGGGCTCGTATTTTCATCACTTCAAAAGCAAGGACGAATTGGGCGTGGCGGCGGCCGAGCATTGGGCCGAAACGACGACCGCCTTCTTTGCCGAGGCCCCCTATCATCTGCCGAAAAATCCGCTCGATCGGATCCTCGCTTATGTGGCCTTCCGCAAGTCGATAATCGTGGGAGCGTTGCCGGAATTCACCTGCCTGGTCGGCACGATGGTCCAAGAGGTCTATGCGAGCTCTCCAGCCATACGCGATGCTTGTGCGGCGAGCATTTTCGGCCATGCCGCAACGCTCGAACCCGATATCCGCGCCGCCATGAAGGAACGGAATATCTCAGGCTGGACGGCCGAAAGCCTGGCGCGCCACACGCAGACCGTGATCCAGGGCGCCTTCATCCTCGCCAAGGCCGGAAACAGCCCGGAATTGGCGCGCGAAAGCCTCGATCACCTCGAACAATATATCCGCCTTCTTTTCGGATGCCCCAACAAGGAAGTGAGCTCGCCATGACACAGATCACACAACTCGCCTGCACGTGCGGACAGGTTCATATCGCCGTGGAGGGCGCGCCGATCATCAGCACCGAATGTCATTGCAACAGCTGCCGCGCGGCGGGTGAAAGGCTGCGGCATCTGCCGGGCGCCTCGCCCTATCTGCAGCCCAATGGCGGCACGCATTTCGTCCTCTATCGCAAGGACCGCATCCGCTTCCTCAAAGGCGCCGAGCTGCTCCGGGATTTCCATCTCGCGGCCGACGCCACCACGCGCCGGGCGGTTGCCGGCTGCTGCAATACGCCGGTCTTTCTTGAATTCAAAAACGGTCACTGGCTCAGTCTCTATGCCAGCCTGTGGCCGGAAAACAGCTTGCCGGCGCTGGAATTGCGGACGATGACGAGCGACCTCCCGGCGGAAGTCACGCTCGGCCACGATGTTCCGAGCGGAACACGGCCAACTCTCGTCTTCTATGCGAAGCTCCTCGCCGCCTGGATCGCCATGGGGTTGCGGACGCCCAATATTCCGGTCAATACACGGCTCAATGCCTGATCGATCCGGGTCCAGCCGGACAAGTTTGCAAGGGCTTGAGGCAAAGGCTAGAAGCGGGCTCCTTTTTTCCTTGGAGTCGCTCATGGCCGGGCCGTTACAGAATATCCGCGTTCTCGATCTCACCCGGGTGCTGGCCGGCCCGTGGTCGACCCAGATCCTGGCCGATTTCGGCGCCGAGGTGATCAAGATCGAGAAGCCCGGCGAAGGCGACGACACGCGCGGCTGGGGCCCTCCTTTCCTGACCAATCCCGACGGTTCGCGGGGTGACGCCGCCTATTACCTCTCCGCCAATCGCGGCAAACAGTCGGTCGCCATCGACATGGCAAAGCCCGAAGGCCAGAAGCTCCTGCAGGATCTCGCCCGCAATTCCGATGTCGTCATGGAGAACTTCAAGGTCGGCGGCCTCAAGAAATACGGCCTCGATTATGAGAGCCTGAAGGCGATCAACCCCAAGCTCATCTATTGCTCGATCACCGGCTTCGGCCAGACCGGACCTTATGCCCAGCGCGCCGGTTATGACTTCATGATCCAGGGCATGGGCGGCATCATGTCGATCACCGGCCAGCCTGACGGCACGCCCGGCGCCGAACCGGTCAAGACCGGCGTCGCCTTTGCCGATGTCTTCACCGGCCTTTACGCTACGATCGGCGTACTCGCCGCCCTGCATCACCGCGACAAGACCGGCGAGGGCCAGTATCTCGACCTGGCTTTGCTCGACTCGCAGGTGGCGGTGCTCGCCAATCAGGCGCTCAATTTCCTGGTCGGCGGCAAGGCGCCGAAACGCCTCGGCAATGCCCATCCCAATATCGTGCCCTACCAGACCTTCGCCACGGCGGATGGCTTCGTCATCATCGCGGTCGGCAATGACCGGCAGTTCCGCGAATATACGAAGATCGCCGGTGTCCCGGAGGTCGCACAGGATCCGCGTTTCCTGACCAATAGCGACCGGGTCGGCAATCGCGAGGCGCTCATCGCCCTCCTCGTCGAACCGATGAAGCAGCGCAAGACGGCGGAGTGGATCGCTGCTTTGGAAGCCGCGGCGGTCCCCTGCGGGCCGATCAACACCATCGACCAGGTCTTCGCCGATCCGCAGGTCGAGGCCCGCGGCCTCAATGTCACTCTGGCGCGCGCGGACGGCACCAAGACGCCTGGGGTCGCCAATCCGGTCCGTTTCTCGGCGACGCCGATCGAGTATTCGACAGCTCCCCCGGCGCTTGGCAACGCGACCGAAGAGGTCCTGCGCCGGGTCCTCGGGCTTACGCCGGAGCAGGTCGGCAAGCTTCGGGATTCGGCCTCCATCGGGTAAATGTCGTTTTCGGACGGACTCACCTTTCAAGGACAGCGCATAGACCACCACATGGCGAACCTCATTATTACCTACTGGCGCGACATCCCCTCCGCCGTCTCGGTCAAGGCCGGACGCAAGGAGGAGAAGCGCATGCTGGCCGACCGCTTCCAGGAAGCCATCGACATGGCCGCCATGCGCGGCGGCGCCTCCGACACCGACGCCTATCTGGCCGACTGGCGGCGCGCCGAACCGGTGCCGGTCGGCGATGATCTCGCCGCCGAGGTCGACAAGGCCAAGGCCGATATCGAACAAACCTATGACAAGGAACGGCTCAAAGCCCTGATCGCCAATGGCGGCACGGCCAAAGCCTGATTTTCAATCCGTTCTTCGAGGACCTCAATGACCCAGACCCTCATCGCTTCCGAAAAAAAGTCCTTCCTGATCGGCTTCGACCGCCCCTTCTGCGTCATCGGAGAGCGCATCAACCCGACCGGGCGCAAGAAGCTCGCCGCGGAAATGCAGGCGGGTAATTTCGAAACTGTCATCAAGGACGCGCTGGCGCAGGCGGAAGCCGGCGCCAATATCCTCGACGTCAATGCCGGCGTCACCTCGGTCAATCCCAATGAAACCGAGCCGCCGCTGCTCAAGCAGACCATCGAGATCGTGCAGTCGGTGACCGATCTGCCTTTGTGCATCGATTCATCGGTGACGGCGGCGCTGAAAGTCGGCCTCGAAACCGCCAAGGGCCGGCCGCTGGTCAATTCGGTGACCGGTGAGGAAGAGAAGCTCGAGGCCATTCTGCCGCTCGTCGCCAAATATAATGTGGCGGTGGTCGCCATCTCCAATGACGAGACCGGCATCTCGGAAGATCCGGATGTGCGCTTCGAAGTGGCGAAGAAGATCGTGCAGCGCGCCGCCGATTACGGCATCAAGCCGGAAGACGTCGTCGTCGATCCGCTGGTGATGCCGATTGGCGCCATGGGCACGGCCGGCCAGCAAGTGTTCCGCCTGGTGCGGCGCCTGCGCGAGGAGCTGAAAGTCAACACGACCTGCGGCGCGTCGAATATCGCTTTCGGCATGCCGAACCGGCGTGTGCTCACCGGCTATTTCCTCGCGATGGCCGCCTCGCACGGTATGACCTCGGCGATCATGAACCCGCTGCATGACGAAGACATGCATGCGATCCTGGCCGCCAATGTCCTCAACGGCACCGACCGGAACTGCAAAGTATGGACGAACAAGTTCCGCGAAATGTCAGTCCCCGCGGCGGTGTCACAGGCGGTCGGCGACGGATTGCCCGGCGCTTCCGCTGAAGATGTCGAACGCCGTCGCGCCCGCGAGGAGCGCCGGCGCCGGCGCGGATAAACGACATGGCAGATACGACGCCTGACGATGCATTGATCGTCTTCACGCCCTCCGGCAAGCGCGGGCGCTTCCCCATCGGCACGCCGGTGCTGCAGGCGGCGCGCTCGCTCGGCGTCGATATCGATTCCGTCTGTGGCGGCCGCGCCATTTGCGGGCGCTGCCAGATCACCATCGGCGAAGGCGAGTTCGCCAAGCATGGCATCCGCTCCACGGCGGCGCATCTCTCCGAATTCTCCGCCGTCG
This sequence comes from Taklimakanibacter albus, assembly GCF_016595235.1. Lineage (GTDB taxonomy): Bacteria > Pseudomonadota > Alphaproteobacteria > Rhizobiales > Aestuariivirgaceae > Taklimakanibacter > Taklimakanibacter albus. The sequence continues at coordinate 13,643 of NZ_JAENHL010000008.1, forward strand.
AGAAGCGCTATGACGACAAGCGCGGGCTCCTCGCCGGGCGGCGCCTCTCCTGCCAGACCAAGCTCCTGGGCGACGCCGTCATCGACGTGCCGCCCGAGAGCCAGGTGCACAAGCAGGTGGTGCGCAAACGCGCCGAGGCGCGTGCCATCGACATGAATCCGGCCACCCGCCTCTATTTCATCGAGGTGGAAGAACCCGACATGCACAAGCCCTCCTCCGATCTCGAGCGCGTCTATCGCGCTCTGGCGGAGCAGTGGAACGTGGCCGACGTATCGTGCAATCTCACCATCATGCAGAACCTGCAGAAGGTGCTGCGCCAGGGCGAATGGAAGATTACCGTAGCGGTCTTCTCGCGACCGGCGAGCGGAAGCAACATCATGACCGCGATCTGGCCGGGCTTCCACGACAAGGCCTTCGGCCTTGCCGTCGATGTCGGCTCGACCACCATCGCGGCACATCTGTGCAGCCTGTCGACGGGCGACGTCGTTGCGTCTTCCGGCCTCATGAATCCGCAGATCCGCTTCGGCGAGGATCTGATGAGCCGCGTCTCCTATGTGATGATGAATCCGGGCGGCGAGAAGGAAATGACGGCCGCGATACGCGAGGCGCTCAACACACTTGCCGCGCAAGTCGCCACCGAAGCCTCGATCGACAAGACCGACATTCTCGAAGCCGTGCTGGTCGGGAATCCGGTCATGCATCACCTCTTCCTCGGCATCGACCCGACCGAGCTCGGCGGCGCCCCCTTCGCGCTCGCCACCGGTCTCGCGGTGACACGGCCCGCCAAAGAGCTGGATCTGCAGCTCAATCCCGGCGCCTATGTCTACGTGCTGCCCTGCATCGCAGGCCATGTCGGCGCCGATACGGCGGGTGTCGTATTGTCGGAATCGCCGCAATATTCCGAAGACAACATGCTCATCGTCGATGTCGGCACCAATGCCGAGATCGTGCTCGGCTCGAAGAACCGCCTGCTCGCCTGCTCGTCGCCGACCGGCCCCGCTTTCGAAGGCGCCCAGATCACTTGCGGACAACGCGCCGCGCCAGGCGCCATCGAGCGCATCCGCATCGACCCCGTCACCCTCGAGCCGCGCTATCGCGTGATCGGCTCCGAGCTGTGGTCGGACGAGCCGGGCTTCGAGGAAGCGGTCGCCTCGACCGGCGTCACCGGCATTTGCGGTTCCGGCATCATCGAGGTGATCGCCGAGATGTATCTCGCCGGCATCATCAACCAGGATGGCCTGGTCGATGGCGGCATGGCGGAGAAATCCCCCCGTATCCGCCCGCATAAGCGCACCTTCACCTATGTGGTGCGCGAGGGCGAGCCGTTCATCTCGATCACCCAGAACGATGTGCGCGCCATCCAGCTCGCCAAGGCGGCGCTGTACGCCGGCACCCGGTTGCTGATGGACAAGCTCGGTATCGAGCATGTCGACCGTATCCGCCTCGCCGGCGCTTTCGGCAGCCATATCGATGTCAAATTCGCGATGATCCTCGGCCTCATCCCCGATTGCCCGCTCGACAAGGTGCAGTCGGCCGGCAATGCGGCGGGCACGGGCGCGCGTATCGCGCTCCTCAATGCCAAGGCGCGCGACGAGATCGAGCATGTGGTGCGGCGGATCGAGAAGATCGAGACGGCGGTCGAGCCCTTGTTCCAGCAGCATTTCGTCGAGGCGATGGCGATCCCGCACAAGACGGCCTTCTTCGCCAATCTCGCCAAGGAAGTGAAATTCCCCGAGCCCAAGACCATCATCCCGCTCGAATCGGATGGCAGCGAAAGACGCAAGCGTCGGCGGAGTTAGTCCCTCTCGATCTGAGAAGTGCCCAACTCACTGCGTCGCCAGGATGACGGCGCCACGCCGGTCGAGCGCTTGAACTCGCGGCTGAAATGATAGACGTCGCAGAAGCCGCAGAGCTCGGCCACTTGCGCGAGACTTCGGCCGGCAACCATCAGCGACTGCGCCTGCATCAATCTTTCGCGGATGAGCCATTGCCTCGGGCTGGCGCGCAGATGCTTGCGGAACAGGCGGCGGATCTGCGACGGCCCCAGTCCTGATACCGCGCTCAGATCCTCCGCCTCCCAGGCGAGGCTGAGATTTCCGCGCATTGCAGTGATCGCCTGGGCGAGCGCCGGCGGGAGCTCGCGCGGCCCGCTGCCGGCGAGACCGCGATCGATCATCGAGAGAAATTCCGCCACCAGCTGGTTCAGCCTCAGATCGAGCCCCGGCTCGCGCCGCCTGAGCGCCGTGAAGAGACGATCGAACCAGGGGACGAGATTGACGCTTTCGGCGAGCGTCGCGCGCGGAAATCCATCGCCGAACAGCTTGCGGCGCAAAGCCGGGAGGTTGGGCCCATCGAGCCTGAACCACAGCAAGGTCCACGGCGCCTTACGGTCGGCGAAATGGCCATGGCGCTCTTCATTGGCGATCCAGACGAGTTGGCCTGGGCGGATCTGTACCCGCTCGCCCAAGGTTTCCACGATGCCGGCGCCCGAGAGACAATAAAGAATGTCCTGCCCCGGATGGGCCGCCCGCAGGACCCGGTAATCGGGAGCGGCCTTGACCTTCCCGGCCCGCAGAACACTCGCCGCGGCCAAGGTCCAACCGGGCTCCGGCACATAATGAAGGTTCTCGAAGAAGGTCGTCTCGGACATGCGCGTTTTATACAAAGAATGGACTCCTTTGTCCATTTCCAGCCCGCAAATGCGGACTTAGGATTGCGCTCAACAGTTCAAAGCGTACAGCAAATCAAGATCGAAACCCGACCTTTGGCAGTGATCCAATTCAGGCCTGTTTCGTTCATGAATGGGAGAGAAAGAATGCTGGGATTGACCGCGCAAGAAGCCAAGGATTATGCGCGCGACGGCTATATCATCCGCAAGGGCCTCTTGAGCCAGGACGAGGTCGCCGATTTCCGCGATCACGCGCGCAAGCAGCTCGAGGCCGAGAAGGCCTCCGGGGCCATCATGGCCAAGGGCGACAAGGAGGGCAAAACCACCCTTCTCAAGATGTGGACCAAGGCCGAGGACGACAAATACGGTCTCCTGGCGCGCGATGAGCGCATGGTCGGTCTCGCCGAAGGCGCGGTGGGCAAGCCGATCTATCTCTATAGCCACAAGATGACGATGAAGCAGCCGCATGAAGGCGGCGCCTGGGAATGGCACCAGGATTTCGGCTACTGGTACAATTACGGCTGTCTCGCCCCCGACATGATGAGCATCTATATCGCGCTCGACAAGGCGACGCGGGAGAATGGCTGCCTGCAGGTGCTCAAAGCGACACACAAGCTCGGCCGTCTCAATCACATCCGCGAAAACGACCAGACCAATGTCGAGCAGGAACATCTGGAAGCCGCGCTGAAGCGCTTCGAGCATATCTATGTCGAGATGGAAGCGGGCGACGCCCTGGTGTTCGACGGCAACCTGCTGCATCGCTCGGACGCCAACCGCTCCGATACCTATCGCTGGGGCTATATCTGCTCCTACAACGCCGTCGAGAACGCGCCGTTCAAGAAGGTGCGCGAATACGGCAATTTCGACGAGATGAAAAAAGTGCCGGCGGGCTCGTTCCGTAAGGCATCGTGAATTTGAAGCCGGACGGCGACGTCCGGCTTTTAACATAAAGGGCCCGACGGGGCCCGATGGGAGGACAGGATGACCGACACGGTCAGGACCGGTGCGCGCGCACCTGCCATGGACCGCTTTTCGTTGCCGGGACTGTTGCGCGCGCGCGAAACAGGCGTGTTTCTCGCGCTCGTGGTTCTATGCCTGTTCCTCACCTTCGCCACTGACGGCTTCCTGACCTCGGTCAATCTGCTCAATGTGGGCCGGCAGATCTCGCTGCTCGGCATCATGGCGGTCGGCATGACCTTCGTGCTGATCTCGGGCGAGGTCGATCTTTCGGTCGGGTCGAATTATGCGCTCTCCGGCCTCGCGACCGGCATGCTGATCATCGCCGGCTGGGGTCTCGTTCCCGCGCTGTGTGTCGGTCTCGTCACCGGCATGACGATCGGCCTCATCAACGGCGTGCTGTCGACCTATGGACGGCTGCCCTCGCTCATCGCGACGCTCGGCATGCTGTCGGTGGTGCGGGGCTCCGCCCTCATCCTCACCAACGGCCAGCCGGTCACGGTCAATGTGCGCAACGGCGCCGATCCGGGCGTGCTCGAGATCTTCAGCTTCATCGGCCAGGGCTATCTCTTCGGCATCGTGCCGATGCAGCTCGTTTTCTTCATCCTGATCGCCGCTCTCGCCTGGGTGGTGCTTTCCTGCACAAATTTCGGTTTCCGTGTCTTCGCCGTCGGCGGCAGCGCCAAGGCGGCGCGCGTCTCCGGCATCTCGATCAACAGCGTCAAGATCTGGGCCTTCGTGCTGATGGGCGCGCTCGCCGCCTTCGCCGGCATATTGAGCCTCGCCTTCCTGCCGAGCGGCCAGGCGGGACGCACCGGCCTCGGCCTCGAGCTCGACGTCATCGCCGCCACCATCGTCGGCGGCGCTTCGCTGTCGGGCGGTGAAGGCACCATCCTCGGCACCATTCTCGGCGTGCTCATCATCGGCGTCATGCGCAACGGCCTCGTGCTGATGGGGGTCAACCCCTTCGTGCAGGAGCTGATGATCGGCCTCGTCATCATCATCGCCGTCGGGATCGACAAATGGTCGACCCGCCGGCGCGCCTGAAGACCAACCAACACGCGAATATCAAAGGGAGGACTATCCACATGAAACTCAGAAACGTCATTCTCGCTACAGCACTCTGCCTGCTGCCCCTGCAGCAGGCGGCGGCGGAATCGAAGCTCGCCGACTTCCCGCTGGCCGAACGCATCAAGGCCAAGGTCGCGGCCGGCCAGCCGCTCGACATCTATGTGTCCTATCACGATGTCTCGAATGAGTTTGCGCCCTTCATGAAGGCGGGCGTCGCGCGCGCCGCCGCCGAGGACAAGGTCAATGCCAACTTCATCGGCCCGGTGGGCGCCGATGCCGACGGCCAGATTAGCGAAATCGAGACGCTGATGGGCAAGATGGACGGCCTCGCCATTTCCTCGGTCTCGACCGACGCGCTGGCGCCGCTCATCGACCGCGTGCTCGCCGCCGGCATCCCGGTCGTCACCTTCAACACCGACAATCCGGACAGCAAGCGCCTCGCTTTCGCGGGCCAGGATCTCATCCAGTCGGGCCGCGAAGCCGGCGCCCTGATGGCGAAAACATTGAACGGCAAGGGCAAGGTCATCATCACCACGATCGACGCCGCCGCCCAATGGTCGATCGACCGCGAGAATGGTGCCCGCGAAGCCCTCAAGAAGGAAGCCGGCATTGAGGTCGTGCAGACCCTCAACACCGGCACCGATCCGCAGAAGATCTATTCGGCGATCGAAAACGCCATGCTGGCCAATCCCGATATCGACGGCATCCTGTCGCTCGAATGCTGCTCGACGCCGGCGGCCGGCACCTGGGTCGAACGCAACAAGGCCTCCGACAAGGTCAAGGTCGTGGGTTTCGATCTCCTCGACCAGACGGTGCAACTCGTCGAAAGCGGCAATATCCAGGCGACCATCGACCAGGCGCCGGAACGCCAGGGTTTTGAAGCGGTCAATCTCATCGTCAAATTCGTGAAGGGCGAGACGATCGACAATCTCGACACCGGTGTGGGCGTCTACACGAAGGACAATATCGGCGAAGTAACGAAGAAGTAAGGCGCTCCTACAAGCGACCTCTATGAACGCGTCAAATCCACAGACCGAGATCGTCAGGATCGCCGGGGTGACCAAGAGGTTCCCCGGCGTCCTGGCGCTCGACCGCATCAATGTCGCCTTCGCCGCCGGCGAGGTCCATGCCGTGATCGGCGAGAATGGCGCCGGCAAATCGACGCTGATGAACATCCTCGCCGGCGACCTGCAGCCCAATGACGGGCAGATCTTCATCGATGGCGCGCCCAGCGTCATCGCGACGCCTTTGGTGAGCCGCGCCCATGGCATCACTGTCGTCTATCAGGAGCTGGCGCTCTGCCCGACACTGAGCATCGCCGAAAACATCATGATGCCGGACATGGCGGCACGCTCCGTCGCGACGTTCGTGCCGCGCGACCAGATGCGGCGCGAGGCGCGCGCAGCGCTGGCCCGGCTCGGCATGGATCATCTCGATCCCGACACCAAGGTCGGCCGCCTCAGCGTCGCCGAAGCACAGCTCGTCGAGATCGCCCGCGCCATCCGCCAGAAAGCGCGCCTCCTGGTGCTGGACGAGCCCAATTCGGCGCTCTCCACCCGTGAAAGCGAAAAACTGTTCGAGATCGTGCGGCAGCTGCGCGCCGACGGCGTCGCCGTCATCTATGTCTCGCATCATCTCGATGAAGTGCTCGACCTCGCCGATCGCATTACAGTCATGCGCGACGGCCGCACCATCGAAACGATGATCAACGACAATGTCTCGCAGGACCGACTGATCCGCGCCATGGTCGGACGTGATCTCGGCTCGGCGCGGCCGTGGACTTTGCAGCAGAACTCCGCCGCCCATCCGGTCGTGCTCACGGTCGATGATCTTACCGCGCCCGGTCTCGACCAGGTCAACTTTACCGTGCGGGCCGGTGAGATTCTCGGGATCGGCGGCCTGCCCGATTCCGGCAAGGACCGTCTCGGCGACGTGTTGTTCGGTCTCATCCCGCGTAGTGGTAAGGTGACGATCGACGGCAAGGAGCTGCCGGCCGCCGCTCCCTCAGCCTCGATCCGTTACGGCATGGCTTATGTGCCGGCCGACCGGCGCGGCGCCGGCGCCCTCCTCACCATGAGCGTCGCCGACAATGTCGTCTCGGCCGCGCTCAAGAATTTCTCCGTTTCGGGTTTCCTGCGCCGCGCCCAGATCAAGCGCGAGGCGCGCGCCCAGGTGGCCCGCCTCGATGCCCGCATCTCGCATCTGGGCCAGAAGCTCGCGACCTTGTCGGGCGGCAATCAGCAGAAGATCATTCTCGGCCGCAGCCTCGTCACCAATCCGCGTCTCCTCGTGCTGCATGAGCCGACGCGTGGCATCGATGTCGGCGCCAAGGCCGAGATCTACCAGATCCTGCGCCAGATCGCCGGCGAAGGCGTCGCCATCATCATGATATCGTCGGAAATGCCGGAGCTGGTCATGAATGCCGAACGTGTGCTGGTAATGCGCTCAGGCCGGCTCAGCGAGGAGCTGAGAGGAGCCGACGTCAATGAAGAAGCCATCCTGGCCCGCGCCATGGCCTCGTGAGGACTAGAGAATGACGAAACCCAAGATCACGATTGTCGGCAGCTTCGCCGTGGGGCTCACCATGCGGGCGCCGAAACTGCCCATATTCGGCGAAACCATGCTGGGCACTGATTTCGACATGGGCCCCGGCGGCAAGGGCTCGAACCAAGCAGTCGCGACAGCGCGGCTCGGGGCAAAATCGTCGCTGCGCGCCATTCTGGGCACCGACAAGCTCGCCGGCATCGCCACCGATCTCTATGCGGCGGAAGGCGTCGACACCGAATTCGTGACCTCGCAGAGTGCGCGTGCCACCGGAGTCGGCTTCATCATCCTCAATGACAAGGGCGAGAATTTCATCATCCTCGATATGGGCACCAATGAGCTGATGGACGCCAAGTCGGTCGATATTGCAGAGGCCCGGATCGCCGAAAGCGATGTGGTGATGACCGTCCTCGAAGTGCCGACGGAAGCCGCAAGCCGCGCCATGGAGCTCGGCCGCAAACATGGCGCCCGAACCATCCTTAATCCGGCCCCGGCGCGCGCCTTGCCGCCCGAGATATTCGCTTCTGTCGATTATCTCACCCCCAATGAAAGCGAGTTGCGCATCCTGCTGGGACTTCCGGCGGACGATCCGCGTTCGTCGCGCGAGCTTGCGGCGGAGCTGCGGCGGCAGGGCGTGCGCAATGTCGTGGTGACGCTCGGCCGCCAGGGCGCCCTCATCCTCACCGACGATCTCGACCAGATGGTGCCGGCGGTGCCGGTCGATGTCGTCGACACCACGGGCGCGGGTGACGCTTTCAATTCCGGCTTCGCGGTAGCGCTCGCCGAAGGCCGCGACATCGTAAATGCGGTACGCTTCGGCGTCGTCTGCGGCGCCATCGCCTGCACCAAGCTCGGCGTGATCCCGAGCCTCGCTTACCGTGCCGAGGCCGACGCCATGTATGAAAAAGCCCGCAACAGCGTGTGGAAGGACAAGACATGAACCGCAACCGACTGCTCAATGCCGAACTCAGCCATGCCATCGCGCTGATGGGCCATGGCGATCTGATGATCGTCTGCGATGCGGGTTTCCCGATCCCCTCCTCGGCCTGGCGCATCGATCTCGCCATAGCACCAGACCTGCCCGATCTCGAAACGGTGCTGACGCCGATCGCCGCCAATCTCATCTGTGAGCGCGTCGGTTATGCCGACACCTTGCCGAAGCACAATCCGCGCCTCCTCGAAAAGGTGCAGCGCATCTTCAAGGGCGCCGATTTCGAAACGCCTAAGCATGAGACGATCCTGACCGAGATGGCGGCCAAGGCGAAGGTCATCGTGCGCACCGGCGCCTTCGATCCGTGGGGCAATATCCTGCTTTATTCCGGCGTCGACGTGCCGGCTTGGTTCTCCAAGGACGGCACGGTGCCGCCCGACTACTATGCCAAGAAGATGAAGTGAGATGCCGCGTATCTTCGATTTCGGCGGGCGTGAGGTCGAACGCAGCCTGACGGTCGCCGATCTGCGCCGGCTCAAAGGCAGCGGCAAGCAGGTCACGCAAGTGACCGCCGAGACGGCGGAGGAAGCGGCCGCCGCCGAGGCCGCCGGCATCGAGATGGTCGTGTGCCGCGGCAGCAATGTCACACGAGTGCGCGAAGGCTCACGCCGCGTCTTCGTCACCGCCGCTTTGGGCTTCGCCGAGGCGATCACCGGCGATGAGATCTTGCGTGCCGGCTTCGCCGCCGTCACCTCCGGTGCCGATGCGGTCATCACCGGGCGCAGCCCCGACATGGTGCGCCTCCTCGCCAACGAGCAGATTCCGGTCATGGGCCATCTGGGCCTTGTGCCGCGCAAATCGACCTGGACCGGCGGCATGCGCGCGGTCGGCAAGACGGCTCAGGAAGCGCTCGACCTGTGGGACCGCTTCCGCCAGCTCGAGGACGCCGGTGCCTTCGCGGCCGAATGCGAGGTCATCGCCGCCCCGGTGATGGAAGAGATCAACAAACGCACCTCGCTCGTGACCGTGTCGCTGGGCTCCGGCCCCGCGGCGGATGTGATCTTTCTCTTCACCTCCGATATCTGCGGCGAGAGCGCCCGGCTTCCCCGCCATGCGCGGGCCTGGGGCAATCTCAGGCGCCTGCAGGACCAGATCCGGCAGGAGCGGATCGACGCGCTCGGCCAGTTCCGCCAAGCCGTCACAGCTGGTGGTTTTCCGGCCCAACATGAAACTGCCTCGATTCCGGAGGACGAATTGGCTAGTTTCAGCGCCAAGCTGGATAATTCGGAAAAGGTCCGTCCGCGATCATGAGCTCAAGCTGCACGCGCCTGATCGCGGTCCTCACGATCGCCTTCATGCTGGTGCAGCCCTCTCAGGCGGAAGAGCCTCCCGCTGTCCTCGTCCAGCCGCAGGGCAGCATTCTTATCCGCAATGACCCGCAAATTCGCGATTTGCTTGATCATGCGCTCGATGCCGCCGAACAAGGCGACAGCGCCCGCATAAAAGCGGCGATCGACAAAGCAGATGCGATTATCGGATCAGGTCGGCCAAAGGCAGCGCTTTACCAGGAAGCGGCGTCCGATTTCGCGATCGCCGGCGATGCCGAGGCGGCACTCGCCTATGGAAACAAAGCCGTCGCGATCGGGCGATCTCTCGCGGCGAGCTACATCTTCTATCGCGGCATGACGATGGGCATGCCGGCTTTCGAGCAGACCGAGCCTTTCCGCGACTTCCTCTCGACAAGTTATGTGATGATGGATGGCGCCGACGCAGCTCTAGCGCGGCGCCTGACCGGCGAAGCCTTCAAGGTCGCCCAGCTCGCTCATATGACCAAAGCCGGACTTGCGGTGCTGCGCCAGCAAACCAACCGGATCGCACCGGCCGGGCGGCGCGGCGATGAAGTTAAGCTCGTCCAGATGGTCGCCGACACGATCGGACCGACCTTGCAGACGGCGCGCGAGATCGCGGCCGGCCTTCACGGGGAGGCCGGCAGCCCCGGGCGCTCACAGATGGAAGCGCTCAATGCCGGCCAGCAGAAGAACCTGCAAGAGGCCATCGCGCTCATCGCCAGAGAGAAGATCGATATCGCCGATATCCTTCTGCCGCGCCCGCTGGAAGCCGACGATGTCGCCCGCCGCCTCGCCGAGGATGAGGCTCTGGTCTTCTTCGTCGAAGGCAATATGGCCGAGATCCATGGCTTCGTCGTCACGCGCCAGACCATCCGTTGGCGGGAGATATCATTGAAGCTGCCGGACGTCGAAGCCCTGGTCTCAGGTTTCCGGACCGCGATCGGTGCGCCGCTCGGCCGCAGCGCCAGCGCGATCGCCGCGCCGGATGAGACGCCATCGGCCGATGACATCCTTTCGCCGGCATGGCAGCTCTATCAGGCGCTGCTCGGCCCGTTCCAGGATGAATTGCGCGGCAAGACCCATCTCATCGTCGTCACCGACGGCGCCCTGGCGAAACTTCCCTTCGAGGCCTTGCTGACGAAGGCACCGCCTGCTTCAGTCACCGACTATCGCGAGCTGCCCTGGCTGGTGCGCGATCATGCCGTCACCATGCTGCCGGCGCTCTCCGCGATCACTGCGCGTGACCAGGACGCTTCGGCCTCTGACGATCCGCCGCGCGCATTTCTGGGCATCGGCAATCCGGATTATTCGGCGCTCGCCGGCAACACTGGTCTCATCAGCGCCGTCCGGGCGCTTGGAACACTGACGCCTCTTCCCGAATCCGAAAGCGAGGTGCGCCGCATCGCCCACACGCTCGGCGCGTCGGCACAGGACCTGCTTCTCGGCCGGAATGCCTCGGAAGAGAACCTCTATGCGCTTTCGAAGAACGGCGCGCTGGCGCAGTACCGCATGCTGACATTCGCCACCCATGGATTGCTGCCGGGCGAGATCGACGGTCTCTATGAGGCCGCGCTCGCTTTGACACCGGTTGAAAAGGACGCCGGCCAGCTCATCGTGCCCTCCGCTATGGGCCTCCTCACCAGTGCCGACGGGCTGCTGACCACTTCGGAAATCCCGCAGCTCGCGCTCAAGGCCGGGATTGTCGTTCTGTCGGCCTGCAACACGGGCGCCGACAGCCAGATCGATTTCGAAGCCTATTCCGGCCTCGCTTCGGCCTTCCTGCAAGCCGGGGCGCGCTCTGTCCTGGTGTCACATTGGCCGGTGAAATCGGATGCGGCTGTGACAATCACGACCGGCACGGTCGCCCATTGGACTTCGCGCAAGCCGGGACGCGATTTCGCCTTCGCCTTCCGGCAGGCTTTGCTCGACGTGATCAAGACAAGCCCGGAAACGGCAAGGCCGTCCTATTGGGCGCCCTTCTCGCTCTTCGGCGAGCCCTAGAGCAAATCCCGCCAAAGTTGAAGACTTTGGCGATAAGGGTTTGCTCCAGGATATTGATTTGGCGCGAATCCTTTTCGGCGAAGTGAGTCCACTTCGCCGGGATGCGCGCTAATCGGCAAAACGGGACTTGATGAAGTCACGCAGCGCGGAAGCGGCGGGTGTCAGCTCCGGCGCTTTCGCCCAGGCGAGCAATATGCGCTGGGCCGGCAGCGTGTCGGAAATCGGCAGCGCCGTGAGCTTCCGGCCGTCATAACTCTGATCCGCCTTGGGCCGCGTATAGGCGACCGCCACGCCGAGGCCGTTCGCCACCATGCCGCGCTGCAGCTCGAAAGACGAGGCACGCGCCGCCACATCGACCTCAATCCCCTCGGCGTTGAACAAGGCCACTATATGCTGCCAGCTCAAGGCCTGGTCGGTGAGGATCAGCGGGAATTTTGCGAGATCGGCGAGGGCCACACTGGCGCGGCGCGCCAAGGCGTGATTGGCCGGCAGCATCGCATAGGGCCGGAGCTCGATCAGCGTCTCGCGTTTGATGTCGGGGCCGAGACCCAGATCATAGGTCAGCGCCAGGTCGATCGATCCCTTGCCGAGCTGGCTCGCCAGCTCATCGAAGCCCGCGTCGCGGAAGTCGACCGTGATCGCCGGCATGGCCTTGCGGAATTCGCCCAGTAGACGCGGTACATAATAGGGCGCCAGATCGGTGAAGCAGCCGAGCATCGCCGCGCCGGAGACCGCCTCCGCGGTACTGCCGAGGCGGCTCAAGCCCACCGCCTGGTCGAGCACATAACGCGCCTGGCGGACGAAGCTCGCGCCGAAGGAGGTGAGCTCGACGCCCTCGCCCTTGCGCCTGACGAACAGCTTGCGCCCGTAATGCGCCTCGATCTGGGCGATGGCGACCGAGATCGAGGGCTGCGAGACATGAAGCGTCTCCGCCGCCGCCGTGACATTGCGGGCATCGGCCGCCGCCACCGCGTAACGCAGCTGCTTCAGAGTCACAGATAGGATTTCTTTATGTTTCATATTATCAATCATTATTTTACTTGATGTTTGTCGTCCTGCAAAGTCCTCCCCGACGAGATCAGGAGGAACCGATGAGCAAATATGTGAGCGCCGAGCAGATCGCCGATTACCAGCGCGACGGCGTCGTCTGCATCAAGGGGCTGTTCAAGGATTGGGTACCGGTGATCAGCGAAGGCATCGAGCGCAATATGCGCGAGCCCAGCCAATATGCCGCTGAGAACCTCAAGCCCGGCGAAGGCGGCCGCTTCTTCGACGACTATTGCAATTGGGAGCGCATCCCGGAATTCACCGAGCTCATCCGCAAGTCGCCCGCCGCCCAGGCCGCCGCCGAGCTGATGCGGTCGAAATCGGCACAGATCTTCCATGACCATGTGCTGGTCAAGGAGCCGGGCACCTCCAAGCCGACGCCCTGGCACCAGGACGCGCCGTATTATTTCGTCGACGGAGAGCAGACGATAAGCTTCTGGGTGCCGGTCGAGCCGGTGAAGGAAGCCGCACTGCGCTGCATCGCGGGCTCGCATAAATGGCCGAAGATGGTATTGCCGGTGCGCTGGCTGTCGGAGCAGAATTTCTATGCCGGCGAACACGATTATATCCCGGTGCCCGATCCCGATGCCGAGCCCGGCAAATACAATGTGGTCGAATGGCAGATGGAACCGGGCGACGCGGTCGCCTTCCACTACAAGACCGTGCATGGCGCGCGTGGAAACAACTCGGATAGGCGACGCCGTGCATTCTCGATGCGCTGGGTGGGCGATGACGCTCGTTACGTCACCCGGCCGGGCCGTACCTCGCCTCCCTATCCGGGCCATGACATGAAACACGGCCAGCGCCTGCGCGAGGACTGGTTCCCGGTCATCTGGAACCAGTAAGCTCTTTTTGGCGCATCGGCTGATCCGAAAAGTCGGCAACTTTTCGGGCCGATGCGGCCGATTCGCAATTTCGGTCACATCCCTCCCCCCGTTCCGTGGCATAATCGGGACGGGAGGAGCGGTCCGTTGCGTGCAGCCACCTTTACCAACCATCGCCGGCGCATCGGGCGCGCCGTCAGCCATGTCGACTGGCATCTCGACGACGAGATGGACATCAGGCGGCTTGCCGATATCGCCTGTTTCTCGCCCTATCATTTCCTGCGCGTCTTCCAAGAGCTGACCCACGAGACGCCGCTGTCGATGGTGCGGCGCCTCAGGCTCGAACGCGCCCGCCGGCGGCTCGCCACCGGCGTCTCGGTCACCGAGGCGGCGCAGGAAGCCTGTTTCGAAAGCTCGCAGGCCTTTGCGCGCGCCTTCCGCGCCTTGTTCGACCGCACGCCGAGCAGCATCGAGCCGGGCGAGATCAGGCTCGATCCGGCTGACCTACCGCCAGAGATCGTGACACTGAAGGAAAGGCGCGCCATCGCACTCGACTTCAAAGGCACGCATCTCGACCTCACTGACGGCTTCGGTCATCTGCTCGGCCTGGCGCGACCGCTGATGCGACGCCATGGCTCGCATGCGGCCTCGCTCAGTACCGACTATCCCTTCCCCGAGCTCGACAAACCCTATGGCTGCCAGATGCTGCTGCTGATGCCGGAGGCGGGCTTGCGCGAAACGAAGCTGCCGGTCATCCACATCGCCGGCGGCCTGCATGTCCAGTGGCGCCGGCGCGGTCTGCTCCTCGACTCCCATGCCGGCTACCGGAAGCTCGTCGATCACACACTGCCAGCGCGCGGACTTTGCCGGACCGACGGCCCGATCATCCGCCTCTTCCACAATGATCCGGCGCTGGTACCGCGCGGTAATCGCAAATGGTCACTCTTCATCCCGGTCGTTCCACTCGACAGCTGAGATTTCGATGAGACGCCCTCTTCTCGCTTTACTCGGCTTGCTTCTCCTCGGCGTCTCCGCGTCGAGGGCGCAGGAACCGGTCGCGTTCAAAACCGCCGACGGCATCACCGTCTATGGTGACTACTATGCCGGAACGGATGCGACGCGGCCGGTCATCCTCGCTTTCCATCAGGCCGACTTCAACCGCCTCGAATATCGCGAGATCGCGCCGCGCCTTGTCGAACGCGGTTTCTCGGTGCTGGCGATCGACCAGCGCTCGGGCGGCAATTATGGCGGCGTGGACAACCGGACGGCCAAGGAGGCCAAGGGCTTCTGGGTCTATACCGACGCCATGCCTGATCTCGAAGCGGCGCTCGCCTGGGCGCGCGCGAAACATCCGCAATCGAAGATCATCGCCTGGGGCTCGAGCTATTCGGCCTCGCTCGCCATTATTCTGGCGTCGAACCACAAGGATGTGTCTGGCGTCCTCGCCTTCTCACCCGGCGAATATTTCGATGGCAAGCCGTCGGTGCGCGAAGCCGCCAAAAGCGTCATGGTGCCGGTCTTCATCACGTCCCGCGGCGACAGGGAAAAAGTCATCGCCAAGCTCATCCTCGAAGCTGTCGCCGCGCCGGACAAAACACAATTCATCCCGCAAGGCATAGGCGTTCATGGCTCGAGCGCGCTGCTCCAGCCGCAAGGCAAGGCGGAGGAATACTGGCAGGCGGTCGACGCGTTCCTTGCCAAGTTCAAGTAGCGGCCGGGCGACGCTCCATCACAAGCTTCGCCGCCGCTTCATAACCAATGCTGGTCACCAGCTCGGTGGCGAAGGCGCTGCTCCCCGCGAGATTACTCTGGCAGCGTTCTGCGTCGGAACGGATGTCGTTCACACAGGTGCGGATGAAGGTCGGCACAGCCGTGCTCAGCAGTCCCATCGCCTGATGCAGGCTGTAGACGATGACCGGCTCCATGGCGTTGAGCTGCAACTGACCGGCTTCCGCCGCCATGCCGATGGTGGTGTCGAGGCCATAGACATGGAAGCAGACCTGGTTCAGCGCTTCGGCCGCCACCGGATTGACCTTGCCCGGCATCAGCGACGAGCCCGGCTGCAAGGCCGGAAGGCGGATCTCGCCGAAACCGCCATAAGGACCGCTCGACAGAAGCCGCAGGTCATTGGCTATCTTCGACAGCTTCGCCGCCGTGCGCTTCAACAGGCCGGACTGGAGCATGAAGGCGCCCATGTCCCAGCTCGCTTCGAAGAGATCACTCGCCGGGACCACGGCGAGCCCGCTCACTTCACGCAGATGCTCGAGCACACGCTCGCGATAGACGGCGCCGGCCGCTACCCCTGAGCCGATGGCGGTACCGCCGAGATTGATCTCGAGGAACAGATTTTCCGCTTCGGCGAGCCGGCTCACATCCTCGCCCATCGTGGTGGCGAAGGCGCCGAATTCCTGGCCGAGCGTCATGCCGACCGCATCCTGGAGCTGCGTGCGCCCGAGCTTCGGGATCGCGGCGAATTCCTCGGCCTTGCGGCGCAAGGCCTCGACCAGCTCGCGCAAAGCGCCCTGCACATCGCGGCTTGCCCGCACCATCGACAGACGCGCCGCGGTCGCATAGGCGTCGTTGGTCGATTGCGAGCGGTTGACCTCGTCATTGGGATGAACAAGACGGTCGGCGCCGACAGGACCGCCGAGCCTGAGACTCGCCAGATTGGCGACGACCTCATTCATGTTCATATTGGTCGAGGTGCCCGCTCCACCCTGGAAGACGTCGACGACGAATTCCTCACGGTGATGACCGGCAACGATCTCGCGGCAGACCGCGATGATCGCGTCGGCCTTTTCGGGCGCCAGCGATCCCTCGTCGCGATTGGCGAGCGCGGCCGCGATCTTCACTTCCGCCAACGCGGTCAGGAGATGCGGCAGCGTCGCGATCGACACCCCGGAGATCGGGAAATTGGCGACGGCCCGCGCCGTCTGAGCGCCATAAAGGCGCTCGCGCGGGACCATCACCAGGCCGAGCGAGTCCCGCTCGGCACGGAAGGCTTCACTCATGATCGTGTCAGACCGCTCCCTCGCGGGCGAGCTCGTCCATCACCTGGCGCACCGCGGCTTCGGCGATGCCGACGATCTCGTCGACCTCCCCCTTGGTGGTGATGAGCGGCGGCGCGAAGCCCAGAATGTCGCCATGCGGCATGGCGCGGGCAATGAGGCCCCGATCACGCGCCGCTTTGGAGATGCGGGCGCCGACCTTCAAGCCGGCATCGAAACGCGTCTTCTTCTCGCGATCCGCCACGAATTCGACAGCGCCGAGCATGCCAACGCCCCGCACCTCGCCGACAATCGGCAATTGCGCGAAAGCCGCCTTGAGGCACTGCTGGAAGTGACCACCGACTTCCCTGGCCTTGCCGGGCAGGTCCTCCTTCTCGACGATGTCGAGCACCGCATTGGCGGCGGCGGCGCCGATCGGATGGCCGGAATAGGTGAAGCCATGCGAGAAGCTGCCGACGCGGTCGGCGGCTTCCTCGATCACGCTGTAAACCCTCTCACCGACAATGGCGCCGGAGAGCGGGAAATAAGCGGAAGTCAGCCCCTTGGCGATGGTGATGAGATCAGGCTCGATACCGTAATGATGCGAGCCGAACATGGAGCCCAAGCGGCCGAAACCGGTGATGACCTCATCGGCGATCAGCAGCACGTCGTGCTTCTTGAGCACCTCCTGGATCGCCGCCCAGTAGCCTTCGGGCGGCGGCGTGATGCCGCCAGTGCCGAGCACCGGCTCGCCGATGAAGGCGCCGACCGTGTCGGGTCCCTCGCGCTGGATGAGCTCGTCGAGCTCACGCGCGCGGCGCGCCGAGAAGTCACGCTCGGTCTCGCCCGGCTCGGCGCCCCAATAATGATGCGGCACGCCGGTATGGATGATGCCGGGCAGCGGCAGGTCCATGTGATCGTGATAGAAGGACATGCCGGTCATCGAGCCCGAGACGACGCTGCAGCCATGATAGCCACGCTGGCGTGAGATGATCTTCTTCTTGTTCGGCTTGCCGCGAAGATTGTTGTAATACCAGACCAGCTTGGCCTGCGTCTCATTCGCATCCGAGCCCGACATGCCATAGAAGATCTTGCTCATCTTGCCGGGCGCCATCTTGACGAGGCGTGCCGATAAAGTCGCCAGCTCATCGGTCGTATGCGCGGCATAGGAATGATAATAAGCGAGGCGATAGGCCTGGCGCGAAATGGCTTCCGCCACTTCGGTGCGGCCATAGCCGATATTCACGCAATAGAGCCCGGCGAAACCGTCGATATATTCGCGTCCCGTCGCGTCCTTGATGCGGATGCCCTTGCCGGTCTCGACGATGGTCGGATCGCCGGCCTTGCCGCTGGCGAAGTCCTTGAGCTGGGTGAAGGGATGCAGGACGCTGGCCCGATCGAGCGCGCTGATTTCCTTTACATTGATGGTCATGATGTTCTCCTGATCAGGCGGCGAGATTGCCGAAGCAGACATATTTGGATTCGAGATATTCAGCGAGGCCGTGGCGCGAGCCTTCGCGGCCGAGGCCGGATTGCTTCCAGCCGCCGAAAGGTATCGGCGCGCCGGTGAATTTCGGGGTGTTGACGCCGACCATGCCATATTCGAGCCGGTCGCTGACGCGCATCGCGCGCGCCACGTCGCTCGTATAGACATAGGCCGCGAGGCCCATCTCGCTGGCATTGGCGCGGCGCACCACTTCATCTTCGTGGTCGAAAGGCAGAATGGCGGCGACCGGGCCGAAGGTCTCCTCGCGCGCGATCAGCATGTCGTCGGTCACGTCGGCGAGCACCGTCGGCGTCACGAAATTACCTCCGAGCGGGCTGTCCTGTCCGCCGGCGACGAGACGGGCACCGGCCGACAGCGCCTGGGCGATCTGCTGGCGGCATTTCTCCGCCACTGACGGCCGCGTCATCGGGCCGATATCGACACCGGTTTCCAGGCCATGGCCCACCTTCAGGCGCGCCGTGGCCTCACCGAACGCGGTAACGAAGCGATCATAGATGCCCCGCTGCACATAGATGCGGTTGGCGGCGAGACAGTCCTGGCCCGAGGTCGCGAATTTGGCACCCATGCAGCCCGGCACCGCGAGATCGAATTGCGCATCGTCGAAGAGAAGGAAAGGCGCATGGCCGCCGAGTTCCAGCGAAGCCTTCTTCACGGTCTGCGCCGACTGCGCCAGCAGCAGACGCCCGACCTCGGTCGAGCCGGTGAAGGAGAAGGCGCGGACCTCGGTGTGCTCGAGCAGACGACGCGCCAAAGGTGCGGCCTCACCGGTCACCACCTGGAACACGCCTTTGGGGATGCCCGCCTCTTCAGCGAGCTTCGCCAAGGCCAAGGCCGAGAGCGGCGTTTCGGGCGCGGGCTTCACCACTATTACACAGCCTGCCGCCAGCGCGGCGCCGGCCTTGCGGGTGATCATGGCGCTGGGGAAATTCCAGGGCGTGATCGCCGCGGTGACGCCGATCGGCTGCATATGGACGCTCAGGCGGCTGCCGGGGAGATGGCTCGGAATGGTCTCGCCATAGGAGCGTTCGCCTTCGGCGGCGAACCAGTCGAAGAAGGCGGCGGCATAAGCGATCTCGCCGAGCGATTCCTTATAAGGCTTGCCCTGCTCGGCGGTCATGAGGATGGCGAGATCCTCGTCATGGGCGCGCATCAGGGCGGCCCAGGCGCGCAGCCTCGTGCCGCGTGCCACCGGCGTCAGGTCGCGCCAGGCCGGGAAGGCGGCGGCCGCCGCCTTGACCGCGTGATCGACGGTCTCGACGGGGCAATTGGCGACATCCACAAGACGCTCGCCCGTCGCGGGATCGATCACCGGCAGGGTTCCCTGCCCCGCCAGCCATTCGCCGGCGACAAAAGCTTTCTTCTGCAGCAGATCCGCCCGTTTGAGGCGGCTCAAGGCAGTGGCGGCAAGGCCCTTCATGTTCAGATTTCTCCCCAAAAGTCCGTTGTTTTGGCGTGGCTCAAACTAAACGTCTCAACTCGGTGATTGACTGCGTTTGGAACGCCGCTAGTTTTGCGAACGTGCAAAATTCGATCTGGCTACGCAGGAAAAGTGCATGACTGAGCTCGACCGCATCGATATGGCCATTCTTGAGGCCGTGCAGGCCAATAACCGTATCACCTCCGAGGAGCTGGGTGAGCGCGTCGGCCTGTCGCCCACCGCCTGCCAGCGCCGGCTCAAGCGCCTGCGCAGCGAGGGTGTCATCGAGGCGGATGTCTCGGTCGTCTCGCCCAAGGCGGTCGGACGGCCGATCTCCATGCTGGTGCTGGTGTCGCTCGAACGCGAGCGGGTCGATATCGTCGACCGCTTCAAGGCGTCGATCCGCGCCACGGCGGAAGTGATGATCGGCTTCTATGTCACCGGCGATGCCGATTTCGTGCTGCTCATCACCGCCAAGAGCATGGAGGATTATGAGCAATTCACCCGCCGCTTCTTCTACGAGAATCATGACATCAAGGGCTTCAAGACGCTGGTGGTGATGGACCGCGTGAAAGCGAGCTTCGCCCTGCCGATCGAAGCTTAGAACGTATGCCCCTCGCCCGCTTTCGGCGGGCACCTCAGCGTGAGGGGTTGGGGGATTTAAACGAGCCGTAACTCGACCGTGCCCAGCGGCCCGAAGGACGCCACCGCGTGCTGGCCGGCTTTCATCGGTTGCATCAAGGTCGCGGTGCCGGTGTTGTAGACATCGCCGGCTTGCAACCCATTGCCACGCTTGCGCTGCTCGTTGGCGAGCCAGAGGAGCGCGTTGAGCGGATTGCCGAGCACATTGGCGCCATAACCCTTCTGCACCGGATCGCCGTCGACGATGAGCTCGACGGGCACGCGCGCCAGATCATGGTTGCGCCAATCGGATTTCCCTTCGCCCAGCACCAAGGCGCCATCGACGCCATTATCGGCGATGATGGTGAAAGGCGGCTGCTGCCGCCAGTTCTTGAGCGTGCCGGCGACCACTTCGATGGAGGGATGCAGCGTGGCGATGGCAGCCTGCACATCGCCCAGCTCATAAGGCAGAGGCCGCGCCGGCAGATCACGTGCCAGAATGAAGGAGAACTCACATTCGAGCACGATCGGCGCGAAATCCTTGCTGTCGAGCACGGCGGGCGCGCGATAGATGAGATGGCGGAAGAGCGGCGCGCAATAAGGCTCGGCAAGGCCCAGCTGTTCCTGGATCGCACGATTGGTGCAGCCGCAGAACCAGCCGCCGACCGCCCAGCCAAGTTTTTCCGCCAGCTTCGCCTGGATCGCGTAGGCCTCGGTGATGGTGGCCGGCGCGAGATCCGGCGGCAGGCCATCGACGATGCCGCGCTCAAGGCGCGCTTTCGCGAAGAGAGACGCGGCCTGATCGATCGCCGCCGGGCTCAAGCTCGTCATTGTCAATTCTCCTGGAAAGCGCGCGGCGTCGCGACGCCGAGCTTCGCGGCGAAAGGTTTTACATTGCGCCAGGTGGCGGCAAGGATCTCGACGCCTGTTTGCTGACATTCCACACGCTCGGCCGCGGCACGCTCGCCCGGAATGCGGATCGCGTCCGAACCCGGCGCCTTGCGCGAGGTCTTGATGAGATCGAGATACCAGCCGGTCCGTTCGGCGAAGGTTTCCGCATCGCTGAAGGACGCGGGATCGATCGCCATCAGAAGATGGCCCTGGGTCTTGGTCTCGCCCGAAGCGCCCTGCCAGCCGGCAAGCTCAGGACCGATGCCGCTGTCGGTCAAAGGACCGCAGAGAAGCCCGACGCACAGAGCGAGGCCAAAGCCCTTATGGCCGGCGAGCGGGCTGATGGCGCCTTTGCGCACCAAGGCCGCTTCCGTCGTCGGCAGGCCGTCCGGCCCGATGCCGGAGCCCTCCGGCAAAGGCGTTCCGTCATAGGCGGCCTGGCGCACGCGCGAGCTCGCCAGCGCGCTGGTCGCCATGTCGAAAACAAAAGGCTCGGCGCCGGCACGCGGAAATGCGAAGGCCAGCGGATTGGTGCTGAGCAATTTCTCCATGCCGCCCGGTGGATGGACGAGCGGCGGACCGGAAGTGACGACGATGCCGACCTTGCCCGCTTTGGCGATGCGCTCGGCATAGAAGGCCAGCATGAAGATGTCGGTCGAGTTGCGGATCGCCACCGTGGCGGTGCCGGCCGTGCCGGCGATCTCGATGGCGAGATCGGCGCCCTTGATGGCGGCGGCCTGCCCCGGTCCCCCGCCGCCGTCGATGAGCGCCGTCGCCTGTGTACGACGGGTGAGCCGCGGCTCAGCCTTGCCATCGATCAGGCCGCGCTCGAGGCTCGCCAGCGTGTAAGGCAGATAGTCGAAGCCCTGGATGCCGACGCCGCGCAATTCGGCATCGATATGGACATCGGCCGCCGCCCTGGCATTCGGCTCCGACATGCCGGCCGCCACCATCAGCCGGATCATAAAGTCGTGCAGCGCGGGCGCCGCGATGAGGATCTTTGGTTCAGGCACTTTCTTCACCCCGTGAGTCTCGCCATGCCGGAGCGGCTTTCGATGATCCGCAGAAGCAGGACGGCGATGCCGCTCAATAGCAGATAGAGGATGGCGGCGATGGTCAGCGGTTCAAGATAACGATAGCTGTCATTGCCGATATTGCGGCTCATGCTCATCAGCTCCGGCACCGCGATGATCGACAGCAGCGCCGAATCCTTGAACATCAGGATGATGTAATTGCCGATCGCCGGAATCATCGGCGGGATGGCTTGCGGCAGGATGATTTTGAGCCAGGTCTGCCCCTGCTGATAATTGAGAGCCCGCGCCGCTTCCCATTGGCCGCGCGGCACGCCGTCAATGCCGGCACGATAGACTTCCGACAGATAGGCGCCGGTATGGAGGCCGAGCGCGATGACGCCGCACAACAGAGGCGGCAGGACGACGCCCGCCTGAGGCAGCACGAAGTAGATGAAATAGAGCTGTACCAGAAGCGGCGTGCGCCGGATGAATTCGGCGAAACCGCGCGAGGAGCGGCGCACCGCCGTGACATCCGAACGATTGGCGAGCGCGATCACCAGGCCGACGGCAAGCGCCAGCAGCGAGCCGAAGAAGGTGGCGATGACGGTGGTGCCGAGGCCGCGCAGGATGTCGGGAATGATGCGCAGCGCGAAGTCCCAATCCCAGATCATGCCGCCCTCGGTCCCGTTTCGAGGCCGCGCGAGGCGCGCCGCTCGATCCGGCCGATCGCCCAGGCGATCGCCGACGACATGAGGAAATAGCCGACCAGGATCGTCGCCAGCGCGATGAAGGTGCTGCCGGTCTGCTGGCGCACCGCCATGGCGTTATATGTCAGGTCGGACATGGTGATAAGCGAGGTCAAGGGTGTGAGCTTCAGAAGATCGATGAACAGATTGCCGGCGGGCGGCAGCATTGCCACCAGCGCCTGCGGGAAGACCACATGGCGGAAGCGCTGGAGCTTGGTGAAATTCAAGGCGACGGACGCTTCGGTCTGGCCACGCGGCACGCCGGCAATGGCGCCGCGCACCACTTCCGAGCCGTAGCTGCCGACATTGGCGCCGAGCACCAGCACGGAGGCGACGAAGGGCGTCAGGCTGATGCCGATGAAGGGCAACGCGAAAAAGGCCCAGAACAGCTGGACATAACAGGAGGTGCCGCGGAACAGCTCGACGAACAGCGTCGGCCCGAGGCGTATCCAGAAGAATTTGGACGTGCGGGCGACACCCGTGAGAAGCGCCACGATCACCGCCACGACGGAGGCGACAACGGTGATCTTCACCGTCACCCAGGTACCGTCGAGGATCATCCAGGCGTAGTCGGAGAACTGGCTCATGATCCAATCCCGAAAAGAGGAGTGGCGGCGACACGGCTCACGCCGGGCCGCCCGCCCTCAGATCAATTGGCGCCCTGGCACAGCTCGTCGCGCGTGTGCTTGGTGGCGAGCTCGACATTGAAGCCATAGGGCTCGACGATCTTGGCGAATTCGCCGCTCGCCTTGATCTCGGCCAGCGCCACGTCATAAGCGTCGCGCAGCTCCTTCTCCTCATAGTTGAAGGCGGTCGCGGCACAACTCACCGGCTCGCCGGCGATCGGGGCCACGACTTCGAGATTGGTGTCGCCGACCTTCTTGATCGTGTCGGCCAGAGTGAGGTCGGGCCAGGCGACGACATCGACACGGCCCGCCTGCAGCATGGCGATGGCGTTGAAGGCGTCGGTGGCGACGATGAGACGGTCGCGCGGCACGCCGACCTCGATCGCCCGCTTCTCTTCGGCGCAACCGCCGCAGACCGCGATCTTGACGTCGGTCTTGACCAGGTCCTCATAGGTGTTGAGCGCGGACGGATTGCCCTTCTTCACCGCGAATCCTTCCGCCGTGCAGAGATCGGGCTGCGAGAAACGCACCGCGGTGCAGCGTTGCGGCCGGATGATGAGGCCGGTCGAGACGATATCGAAGCGCCGCGCCTGGAGCCCCGGGATCAAGGCGGCCCAGTCGACGACGTCGGCCGTCACCTTGTTCACCTTGAGCTTGGCGAAGACGGCGCGCGCCACATCGACGGCGGCACCGGTCGGCTCGCCCGAGGCCGAGAACATCGTATAGGGCGGCTCCTGCGCCAGGCCGATCTTCACCGTGCCGTCCTGCTGCAGTTTCTCGAGCGCCGTCTGGGCATGAGCGGCTCCCGCCCACAGCGTTGCCGCGGCCATGGCCGCAATCATAAATCTCTTCATGTCAGTCTCCTCCTTTGTTGTTTCTTCAGTCGATGCGATGGCCGGCGGCGATGATCTTCTTGAGGAACAGCCGCGTGCGTTCCTCTTTCGGATCGGAAAAGATCTGGTCGGGAGGCCCCTCCTCGACGATGGCGCCGCCATCCAGGAATAGAATTCGATCCGAAATCTCACGTGCGAAGCTCATCTCATGGGTGACGAGCAGCATGGTGGTCTTGCCCTCGAGGGCGATGTCGCGCAGGACGGCCAGGACCTCCTCGACCAGCTCCGGGTCGAGCGCCGAGGTCGGCTCGTCGAACAGCATGATGGCGGGCTGCATGGCGAGAGCGCGGGCAATGGCGACACGCTGCTTCTGGCCGCCCGACAACTGCGCCGGGTAGCTCGCGCCCTTTTGAGCGAGACCGACGAGACGCAGAAGATCCTGGGCGCGCTGCTCGGCCTCGCCGCTCGTAACGCCGAGGACGATCTGCGGCGGACGCGCGACATTCTCCTGCACCGTCATATGGGGGAAGAGATTGAAGTGCTGGAACACCATGCCGATATGGCGGCGCATGGCGTGGAGATGCGTTTCGGTGGCCGGCGCCAGACCGTCACCCTTCGGCATGTGCCACAGGGGCTCGCCCTTCACCCAGACGGTGCCCGCCTGGATGGTCTCGAGCGTCATGAGGATGCGCAGTACGGTGGTCTTGCCCGACCCGCTCGGCCCGATCAGCGCGATCTTCTCGCCCTGCGGCACGCTCAGGCTCAGCTCCTTCAGAACGGCCAGGGCGCCGTAAAGCTTCGACACGCCGCGAAACTCGACGGCCAATTGCCGGTCAGACATTCACGTCACCTCCCCATTGCGGCCGGGACGTTCCCACGGATGCTAAGCTTGAAAAAATCCGGAATACTCAATTCTCATATTTCGATTTATCAAAATGAGAACCGGAATCAGCCACTGGCGGTCGGAACCTCCGCCACATGGGCGTCGATGAGAGAGATGAAGGTCGAGACGGCCACGGGAGCTTTGGCAGCGGTCGCCGTGATCAGCATATGGGGCGAGTCATAGCCGAACTCGTCGGAATAGACGCGTTTGAGGAGGCCGCGCGCAACCCAGTCCTGCGCGTAATGGTCGGGCAGCAACCCCAGATAGCCGCCGGTCAGGAGCAGGACGAGCATCGCTTCCATGGAAGAGACGGTGGCGGGCGTGCGCGCCCGGGCGAAGCGGCTCAAATCGAACTGCTCGTTATAGGCGCGCACCACGAAGTCATAATCGACGATCTCGGCGCGCGAGATCGGCGTTGCACCCGCCTCAA
The DNA here is from genome assembly GCF_016595235.1 of Taklimakanibacter albus. GTDB lineage: Bacteria > Pseudomonadota > Alphaproteobacteria > Rhizobiales > Aestuariivirgaceae > Taklimakanibacter > Taklimakanibacter albus. The sequence continues at coordinate 38,989 of NZ_JAENHL010000008.1, forward strand.
AGAGCGGATGGCCTTGCCCGCAATAAAGCTCATGGCGCTCGCGGAAGACCGGGCGGAAGGCGAGCCCGTTGATGGGGCGCAGATAAGGCACGATCGCCGCATGGAGATGGCCCGCCAATACGGCGCGTTCAAGCTCCATGCGCGGCGCCACGGTGAGCTCGATCTGCACGTCATTGTCCATCTCGTTGAAGCGGCGGATGACGGCGGTGAGCGGGAAGTTGGGGTGAGTCGAGAGGCAATCGACCATCCCGAGCAGCAACTTGCCGGCGAGCCGCTTGCGCAGGCCCGCCATGCGGCCGGTGAAGTCGTCGAGCGTGGTGAGGACGCGCTTGATCTCCTCATAAGCAAGCCGGCCGCGCTCAGTGAGGCGAAAACCATGACGGCCGCGGTCACAGAGCCGGAAGCCGATGCGCTCCTCGAGGTCCGACATATGCAGGCTGATGGTCGATGAGCCGATATTGAGCGTCGTCTGCGCGCCGCTGTAGCCGCCCGCTTCCGCCACCGCGACGAAGACACGGAGCAGCCTTAGATCGATATCCATTACGCGGCGCATAGCAGCCTCCTCGTTTTCTCGCTTTGATAAATCAATAAGTCAGATTGAGGAAGATCGAATTTTTCTCGAAATGGCGGTCACCTACTCTCCCGCCGCCCCGGCCCGCTATCGGACCGGAGGGCCAGAGGAACATCGAGGAGGTAAGGATGGCCTTAGAAAAAGATCACGAAATTCTGGACGTGGCGAAGCACACGACACACGTCACATTCCAAAAGTCGACGCGCAAGACCGCATCGGGCGAAGAACTGCCGATGCTGCTGCATGACCGGCTGGCCTTCTCGCCGGAAGAATATGTCCGCCGCTACGACGTCATCCAGACGGCGATGGCCAAGGAAGGCCTCGACGCCGTGCTCATCCGCGGCCCCGAGAACATCACCTATTTCAGCGGTTATGAGACGCCCGGTTACTACCGCTATCACTGCATCGTGGTGCCCCGCACCGGCGAGCCGGTCTTCCTGGTGCGCGATTTCGAATGGATCAACTCACCGGAATTCGCCTGGTCGACGCGCCTCACCAAGGTCTATGACTGGAATCACCCGCCGAGCGTCACCGTCAACGTGCTGCGCCAGCTGGGTCTCGGCTCAGGCAAGCGCATCGGCGTCGAGAAGCAATCCTTCTTCTACACGGTCGACGAGCACGAGACGTTCACGCGCGAGCTTTCCGGCAATACCTTCGTCGATGCGACACCGATCCTGTGGAATGCCCGCATGATCAAGTCGGCCGAGGAAGTGGCCGTGATGCGCCGCTCGGCGGCGATCGTCGACAAGGCGATGCTGGCGGGCTATGCGGCCTCGCGGCCGGGCGCCAGCGGCGATCACATCAACGCCGTCGTCAACCAGACGATCTTCGAGGCGGGTGGTGAATATATGGGCCTGCCGCCCTTCGTTCTGGCGGGCGACCGCAGCTGCCTGCCGCATCAGACCGGCGGCACCAATGTGCTGGCCAAGGACGATCTCATGTATTTCGAGATCTCGGCGTCGCAGCGGCGTTACGCGGCCGCCCTCATGCGCACCATCTTCGTCGGCAAACCCAAGGACGAATGGCGCCGCGCGGCAGAGGCCTGTATCGGCGCGGTCGAGGCGGCGCTCGCCTTCATCAAGCCGGGTGTCACCTCGCATGACGCCGACACGGCGGCGCGCGCCGTCACCACCAAAGCGGGCTTCGGCGAGTATCATCGCAACCGCCTCGGCTACAGCATCGGCCTCAACTATGCGCCGGATTGGGGTGAGGGCGAGATCATCTCGCTGCAGCAGAACGAGCCGCGCGTATTGCAGGCCGGCATGACCTTCCACATGCCGCCGCTCTGCCTCAAATACCGTGAATTCGGCATCGGCTTCTCGGAAACCATCGTCATCACCAAGGATGGCTGCGAACGGCTCTCGAAGCTGCCGCGCGACATCGTCATCAACAACTGAGGCGGACGACCGTGCGCTCGTGGCATATCAATGGCGAGCGCCTGCTCGACGATCTCAACCACCTCTCGTCCTTCGGCGCCCGGCCGGAGGGCGGCATCGACAGGCCGGCCTTCTCGCCGGCCTGTTCAGAGGCCTCACGCTGGCTCGCCGAGCGGATGCGCGAAGCAAGTCTCGGCGCCCGCATCGACGCAGCCGGCAATGTCATCGGCCGGCTCGGCCCCGATGACGGCAGCGCCATTCTCATCGGCTCACACATCGACACAGTGCCGGGCGGCGGCCCGCTCGACGGCAGCCTCGGCGTCATCGCCGGGCTCGAATGCCTGCGCAGCCTCTCGGAATCCGGCGCCAATCTCGACCGCGCCGTCGAGGTCATCGCCTTTTCGGACGAAGAAGGCGCCTATCTCAGCATGCTCGGCTCGCGCGCCATGACCGGCACGCTGACCGAGACCGAAGTCGACACAGCGCATGGCCGCAAGGGCGACCGGCTCGCTGATGCGATGGCCACGGCCGGTTTCGACATCCGGAAGCTCCATCAGGCCGAGCGCACGCGGCAGTCGATGAGCAATTATCTCGAGCTCCATATCGAACAGGGACCGGTGCTCGAATCCCGCGGGCTCGATGTCGGCATCGTCGATTCCATCATCGGCATCGATGTCTCCGAATATGTCCTGCACGGCCAGGCACGCCATGCCGGCACCACGCCCATGGGCGAGCGCCGCGACGCGGGCCGCGCCGCCGCCGAGGCGATCGTGCATGCCTTCGACGATCTCGATCTCAGGGCCGTTCCGGAGGCGCGCATCACCTTCGGCGATATCGAGATCAAGCCCGGCGCCAGCAATGTCGTTCCGGGCCACGCCCGAATCCTGAGCGAGATCCGCGCCATCAGGATCCAGGACATGCGGCAGATCCGCAATGGTGTCGACAGCGCCTTCGACAGCGCCGCCGCCCGCCATACGGTGAGGCTCGAAAAGCGCTATTTGAGCGGCGACGTGCCGAGCGTCATGGCGCCCGACATGATCGATCTCATCGGCCAGATCTGCATCGATCTCGACCATAAATTCATGGTCATGCCGTCGGGCGCCAGCCACGATGCGTCGAATTTCGCATCCCTGGTGCCGTCCGGCATGATCTTCGTGGCAAGCCGCGGCGGCGTCAGCCATCATCCGGATGAATATAGCGAGCCCAAGTCCCTGGTCACCGGAACCAATGTGCTGTTCGAGACGGTGCGGCGGCTTCTGGCGCGTTCGAATGGAGGCAGCCGGTAATGGATCACTCCTGGCCTCTCTTTCCGGCCGCTTATGACGACGGCATCGGCGCCATTCTGTCGATCGGCGTGATCGCGCTCGCCGAGGACCGGGCCGGTGTGTGGGACTTCGAGCAGTTCCTGAAAGACGTGCCTGGTATCGGCGTCTTCTCGACCCGCGTGCCCATGTCAGCCGATGTGACGCCGCAATCGCTCGCCGCCATGGGCGAGCATCTGGGCTTCGCCGCCAGGACCCTGCTCCCTGGATCACCGCTCGATGCGATCGCCTTCAGCTGCACCTCGGGCACGGTCGCCATCGGGCTCGACAAGGTGCATGCGACAATTTCCGCCGCGCGACCTGGAATTCCGGTCAGCACGCCGATCGAGGCGGGCCTTGCGGCTCTACGCAAGCTCGGCACCAGCAGGATCGCCCTACTCACGCCCTACCGGCCCGCCACCGCCGATCTTGTGGCGAATTTCTTTGAGGAGCATGGACTCTCGATAGCAGCGCGCCTGACGTTCGCGCTCGCCGGCGATCTCGACATGAACCGCGTTTCGGCCGACTGCCTCATCAAGGCGGCGCGCGCCTGCCTGGCACAGGCGCCCGACAGCGAAGCGCTGTTCATCTCCTGCACGGGCCTTCGCACGTCGCCGCTCATTCAGCGGCTCGAGGACGAAATCAGGATCCCGGTCATCACCAGCAACCAGGCGCTTGCCTGGCATTGCCTGCGCATTGCCGGGAACACCCGGAAAATCACCGGCCATGGCAGGTTGCTGTCTGAACATTGAGGGAGGATCGCCTTTGGATATCGTGAAGCTCGGATTTCTCTATCCGCTCGGCGGTGCGGAATATGAATATTACCATTTCGAGGAACGTCTCGATCATCGCGTACGCACCTATCTGACGGGCGTGCGCATCTTCGGCGAGGGCAGCGATCACGATCCGGAGCATCTCCAGCGCACCGGCGCCCTCGACAACCTCACCCGGGCCGCGATCGGGCTCAAGCCGCTCTCGCCCGATGCCGCCTTGTGGGCGTGCACCAGCGGCAGCTTCATCGACGGGCGCGCGCATGCCGAAAAGCAGGCCGCGGCGATTGCCGCCACGCTCGGATGCCCGGCGAGCAGCACCTCGCTCGCCTTCGTTCATGCCGCCCGGCATCTCGGGCTGCAACGGCTCGCCTTGCTTGCGACCTATTCCGAGCCTGCGGCGCAGGCCTTTGCCAATTTTCTTAGCGAGTTTGGTTTCGAGATTGGGCCAATCACCTGGCTCGATGCGCCGGCCGGACCCGATGCGGCGGCATTCAGCATAGAGAAGGTGATGGCCACACTCGCGGACATGGATCTATCCAGCACCGATGGCGTGCTGATCCCCGATACGGCCATGCCGGGCTTCGAGCTGGTCAGGCGTGCCGAGGCGACCTTCGGTCTCCCAGTGCTGGCGGCCAACCAAGTATCGATCTGGGAAGGTCTTCGCCTGGCCGAAGCCTCGATAACACTTGCCGATCACGGCCGGCTGTTCATCTAAACCAAAGGCCCCGTCACTGGCCCCTCACCCTGAGGTGCGAGCGCAGCGAGCCTCGAAGGGTATGCTTCAGCTTCTCGGTTTATCCTGATGGATGCTTCGAGGGCCGCTTTGCGGCCACCTCAGCATGAGGGGTGTTGGGGAGTCAGAAATCCGTCTTCTCACCGCCTTCCTTCTCGCGCCTGGCGACGAAGAGGTCGATCTCCTCGGCGATAGCCGGATCGAGCGGCGGCTGCTGATATTCGGCGAGCGCACGTTTCCACACTTCATTGGCTTTCTGCCAGGCCTGCGGGCTGCCCGAGGCTTCCCACTGGGCGAAATTGCGCCAGTCGGAAATGATCGGCGCGTAGAAGGCCGACAGATAACGCCGCTGCGTATGTTCGGCGCCGAAGAAATGGCCGCCGGGCCCCACTTCACGCATGGCGTCGAGGCCCAGCGCATCCTCGGAGAAATCGAGAGGCTTCAGGAATTCCATCACCATCTGCAGGAGATCGGCATCGAGCGCGAATTTCTCATAGGACGCGACGAGACCGCCTTCCAGCCAGCCGGCCGCATGCTGGATCAGATTGCCGCCGCCCATGATGGCGCCCCAGAGCGAGAAGACGCTTTCATAGGCCGCCTGCGCATCGACCATATTGGCGGCATTGGTGTTCGAGGTGCGATAAGGCAGCTTGTAGCGGCGCGCCATTTGCCCGCCCATGATGCAGGCCTTCATATATTCGGGCGTTCCAAAAGCCGGCGCGCCGGACTTCATGTCGACATTGGAGGTAAAGCCGCCATAGACGAAGGGCGCCCCGGGATTGGCGAGCTGCGAGAGAGTGAGCCCCGCCAGCGCCTCGGCATTCTGCTCGACGATGGCGCCGGCGATCGTCACCGGCGCCATGGCGCCGGCCAGCGTGAACGGCGTGCAGACCACCACCTGATTGTGCCGCGCCATCTCGATAATGCCCATACCCATCGGATCGTCGAGCTTCAGGGGCGAATTGGTATTGATGACCGTGTAGCAGGACGGCTCCTTCAGGAACTGTTCCGGCGTCAGACCCCGCGCCATGCGGGCAATCTCCATACCGTCGAAGAGGCGGGCGCGGCCGGTCGAGATCGTATAGAGGATCTTGTCGGAGAGCCTGACCTTGTTGCGCATGATATGGAGATGGCGCACCGAGGCATGCACATCGAGCGCATCGACCGAGCCGCCGCCCGCGGTATGGATGCAATTGAAGAACTGCGACAGGCGGATGAAATTGGCATTGTCCTCGAGCGTGCCGGGCCGCCGGCCCCGGTCGGTGTCGGAGCAGTTGGGCGGACCGCCCACCGGCGCGAAAGCGATCCATTTGCCGCCGATCTGAATATTGTGCGCCGGGTTGCGGGCATGGAAGGTGAATTCGGACGGCGGCGTCTTCAGCGCTTCCTCGACGATGTCGCGGCCGATGCGGACGCGGTCGCCATCAACCTTGGCGCCAGCCTTGGCATAGAGCGAGATCGCCTCCTTGTTGAGCACATCCATGCCGATCTCTTCCAGCACGTCGAGGGCGCGCTGATGGATAGTCTCGATCTGGTCGTCGGAGATGATGCGCGAAGGTTCCAGCGTCAATTGCGGCTGAGCGAAAGGCAGCTGCCCAATCTTCTGGTTCTTGGCATCGGGCCTGCGGCCGCGGCCGCGTGAATGATGCCGGGCTTCATTGTCGATGAGCGTCATGGCAACTCCCAATAAGCTTTGGCGATCCGGGCAGCGACAGCAGCGTTGTTCTTGACGAGCTCGATATTGGCGGCGAGCGAGCGGCCGGCGGTGGCGCGGGCGAGCCTCGACAACAGGAACGGCGTCACCGCCCTGCCCTCGATCTTCTGGTCGCGCGCCTCGGCGACCGCCTTTTCGACGAGCGGCGTGATCTCGGCCGCCGGGATCTCAAATTCAGCGGGGATCGGATTGGCGACGACGACGCCCCCGGCAAGCCCCAAGCCCCATTTGGCCTTCATCAGCCTTGCCATGTCCTCCGGCCGATCGACGCGCATCGGGCATTTAAGGCCGCTGTGGCGCGAATAGAACGCCGGGAAGTCGTCGGTGCCGTAGCCCACCACCGGCACGCCGAGCGTCTCGAGCTTCTCGATCGTCAATGCGAGATCGAGAATGGCCTTGGCGCCGGCGGTGACGACGGCGACATTGCTCAGTGCCATCTCGCCCAGATCGGCTGAGATGTCGAAGGTCTCAGCCGCCCCCCTGTGCACGCCGCCGATGCCGCCGGTGGCGAAGACATGGATGCCGGCCAGGGCCGCGATGCGCATGGTGGAGGCGACCGTCGTCGCCCCGTCGCGCTCTAGCGCCACCGCATGCGGCAGATCCCGTGTCGAGAGCTTGGCAATGGAAGGCCCGTTACGCGCCAAGGTCTCGATCTCGGTCTCGGAGAGGCCGACCTTCAGCTTGCCCGCTCTCACCGCGATGGTCGCCGGCACCGCGCCCTCATCTCGGATGATCTTCTCCACCGCGAAAGCCGTTTCGGCATTCTGCGGGAAGGCCATGCCATGCGCGATGATGGTCGATTCGAGCGCCACCACGGGGCGCTTTTCCTGAATCGCTTCAGCAACTTGCGGAGCGATGTTGAGAAACTGATTCATCCGGCGGCGACCTTTCTGCCGCGGGTTACGGGACGAGACGTCGCCGCCTGCTGGCGCCTCAGATGGGTATGGCCCCAGGTGGCGAGCGTGCGGATGACGTTCTTCAGGCTTTCGCCATGCTCGCTCAACGCATATTCGACGCGCGGCGGCACTTCCGGGAAGATGGTGCGGGTGATGATCCCGTGCCTCTCGAGGTCGCGCAGTTGAGTGGTGAGCATATGCTGGCTGACACCCTTGATGGCCCGGCGCAATTCATTGAAGCGGCATTCGCGGCGCATCAGCTGCCAGAGAATGAGAATCTTCCATTTGCCGCTGAGCACAGCGAGCGTCGCCTCGATCTCGGGCGGCGGCTCGGTCAGCTTCGCATGTTCCTTGCAAAGTTCCTCAGTCATTTTTTCCATACTATACAAGAAAATCCATCCTACTTGAAAGATAGCTCCAACGGCTCGATTGTCCACCGCTCAATCGATAGAGACAAAGTTGGAGAAGACTCTCATGTCCAAAGTCAGGATCGCCGTCATCATCGGGTCGACGCGGGAGACCCGCTTCGCCACGAAACCGGCGGAATGGATCTACACCGTCGCCCGGCAGCATCCCGACCTCGAGGTCGAGCTGGTCGACCTCAAGGATTTCGACCTGCCCTTCTTCAACGAAGCGGCGTCCAATCTGTGGATGCCCAGCAAGGATCCCAAGGCGGTCGCCTGGCAGGAGAAGATCGGCGGATTCGACGGCTTCATCTTTGTCGTCGCGGAATATAACCGCTCGGTCACCGGCGCGCTCAAAAACGCCCTCGACCAGGCCTATAAGGAATGGGGCCGCAAGCCCGCCGCCTATGTCGGCTATGGCAGTGTCGGCGGGGCGCGTGCCGTCGAGCATCTGCGCCTTATCAATGTCGAATTGCAGATGGTGCCAACCCGGTCCGGTGTGCATATCGGCGGCTCCGACTTCTACAAAATCCACCCGATGGCCGGCAATCAACCGATCTCGGCCATCGAGGAAGCGATCGGCCCCTCCGCCAAAACGATGCTCGACGAGCTCGCCTGGTGGGCGAAAGCCACGAAAACCGCGCGCGCCGCGGCGTAGTCTTTTCTACGCATCGGCTTTTCCGAAAAGTCTGCAACTTTTCGGGCCGATGCGCTCAAAAATCCGTCGGGGCGCCGCCTTCACGCTTGCGGCGTTCCACGAACTCATCGAGCTCGGCGCGGATCGCAGGATCCATGGCGGGCTCCTTATATTCGACGAGCGCCTGCTTGTAGACCTGGTTAGCCTTCTGCCAGGCTTCCGGCTTGCCGGCGGCGAGCCATTGCTGATTGTTGCGCCAGTCGGAAATCATCGGCGCGTAGAAGGCGGTCTCGTAACGCGCCAGCGTATGGGCGGCGCCGAAGAAATGGCCGCCCGGCCCGACTTCGCGCATGGCCTCGATGCCGAGCGCATCAGTGTCCGTCGCCAAAGGCTGGAGGAATTCCATCACCATCTGGATCAGGTCGCAATCGAGCACGAATTTCTCGAAGCTGGCGACCAGCCCGCCTTCGAGCCAGCCGGCGCCATGCATGATGAGATTGCCGCCGCCCATGGTGACGCCCCACAGCGAGAAGACGCTTTCATAAGCGGCCTGGGCGTCGACCGCATTGGCCGCGCAGGTATTCGACGTGCGATACGGCACCTTGTAACGGCGCGCCATCTGGCCGCCGACGATACAGGCCTTCATATATTCGGGCGTGCCGAAAGCCGGCGCCCCCGACTTCATGTCGACATTCGAGGTGAAGCCACCATAGATGAAAGGCGAACCCTTGCGCACCAGCTGGGTGAAGGCCATGCCGGCCAACGCCTCGGCATTCTGCTCGACGATGGCGCCCGCGACCGTGACCGGCGCCATGGCGCCCGCCAGCGTGAAAGGCGTCACGCAGACGATCTGGTTCAAGGCCGACATTTCCATGATGCCGCGCAGCATCGGCGCGTCGAGCTTCAGGGGCGAGTTGGTGTTGATGATGGTGAAGAGCGACGGCTCGCGAGTGAGCTGCTCAGGCGTAATGCCGCGCGCAATGCGGGCGATCTCGATGCCGTCGCGGATGCGCTCCTCGCCCAGCGAATAGGCATGGAAGGGCTTGTCGGTCAGCACCGCCATGTCGCGCAGGGCCTCAAGATGACGGATCGAGGCATGCAGGTCGATCGGCTCCACCGGATAGCCCGAGATGAAGCCGATGCAATTGAAATACTGCGCGAGCTTCAGGAAGTTCTTGTAGTCGGCGTGGTTTCCGGTGCGCCGGCCATTGTCGATATCGGCGCTGTTGGGCGGACTGCCGACGGTGCCGAAGGTCATCATCGGCCCGCCGACCTTGAAGCTGTTCGCCGGATTGCGGGCATGGAAGGTGAAATCCTGCGGCGCCGTGGTGATCAACTCCTCGATCATGGCGCGGTCGAAGCGCACCCGCTCGCCCTCGATCTTCGCCCCGGCCTTGGCGAGAAGCTCGCGGGCCTCAGGCAGCATGAAGTCCATGCCGATCTCTTCGAGAACGGTGAGAGAGGCCTGGTGGATGGACTCGACCTCGTCGGCGGAGATGATCTCCATCGCCGGGAAAAGCCGCTTCACCTTGCGGCGCGGCAATTGCGCGATGCCGCGCGCCTGCGGGGTGGCATCTCCGCCGCGGCGGCCTTCGCGGCGGCGGCGGTGATGGCCGGCGGTTTCGATCGATGTCTCGGATGTCGGTTGTTCGGTCATGGGTCTACCGGTAAGCGGCGAGATTGGGATCGGCGGCGACCTGCTTCAGCAGCCAGTCCTCGAAACGTTTGATCTTGGGCTTGAGCTTGTCCTCGGGCTTGCAGGCGAACTGCCAGCGATGGCGGTGCGGCACGAGGAGCGGGAATGGCTGGACGAGCCTGCCCATGCGGATCTCATCGGTGGCGAAGGGGCCGATGGTCATAGCGAGGCCGCGCCCGTCGATGGCCGCCTCCTGCGCCAATATATAACTATCGAAAGCGAGGCGATCGGAGAGTTCGATATTTTTCACCCCCGCCCCTTCGAGCCACAGCCGCCAGTCCTCCTCGGCGGTGTAGACATAAAGCAGCTTGTGCTTCTTGAGGTCGGACGGGCTTTTCAGCGCATTCGGGCCTTTCAGCAGATCGGGCGAGCAGACCGGCGTCAGCAGCGAACGGAAAAGCGGCCGGTAATTGTGGCTGGGCGACTTGTTGCGCGCCAGCACGATGCCGCAGTCGACATTGCTCTCGTCGAACTCCCAGTCGAAATACGCGGTCGAGAGCCTGACCTTCATATCGGGATAACGACGCTCGAAATCATGCAGCCGCGGAATAAGCCATTTGAGCGCTACGGTAACGTAAACCTGGATGGTCAGCTCATTGTCGGCGACAGCCGGGCGGAGATTGCGCGTCTGCGTCTCGATCTGGTCGAAGGCATCGCGCACCGGGGGAAAATAGGCATGCCCGGCGGCGGTGAGCTCGGCGCGGCGGGCATCGCGTTTGAAGAGCTGCAGGCCCAATTGCTGCTCCAGCGCCTTGACCTGGTGGCTCACGGCGGAGCGGGTGATGCCGAGCTCGCCGGCGGCCAGCCGGAAGGAACCGAGCCGGGCAGCGGCCTCGAAAGCGGTCAATGCACGCAAGGGGGGAAGATCGCGGCGGGGCAAGTGAGTTCACCAGAGCATTTATCGTCCGCTCTATAACACCTTGAAAACAAGGGTGTTAAGTGGGGTTAAACGGAAACAAAGTCGGTTTGATGGTGAATTATTTTCACGTGCCTGCCCACAAGATTGAGGCTTTCGGTTTTTCCGCGCCCGGCGCACATTCCGGCCCATCTATACCAGGAGATTCCGATGAGTGTCGTCGAGGATATTTCACGCCGGCGTGGTGGACGCGAAGCCCGCAAGGCGCTGCGCGCAAGGCCTATTCCGCGCGAGGAAGCCGCCGTCCGCCCCGGCATGGAAGGCGGGCAATACCGCCCCCTCAAAGAGCGCGACATGGAGCGCATCCACGAGACGGCGTTGAAGCTCCTCGAAACCGTCGGCCTCGGCCAGGCCATTCCCTCCTGCATCGAAGCGCTTACCGCCAAAGGCGCCTTCATGAACGAGCATGGCCGCCTCTGCCTGCCCAAGGCGCTGATCGAAGATACGCTCGCCATTTGCGCCCGCGACTTCGTGCTCTATGGCCGCGATCCCAAGCACGACATGGAGCCCTGGGGCAACAAGGTCTATTTCGGCACCGCCGGGGCCGCCGTCCATATCGTCGATGTCCAGACCAGGACCTATCGCGAGTCCCTGCTGGCCGATCTCTATGACTGCGCCCGCATCGTCGATCAGTGCGAGCATATCCATTTCTATCAGCGCCCGATCACGGCGCGCGACATGCTGACCGGCCACGATCTCGATATCAACACGATGTATGCCTGCATGGCCGGCACGTCGAAACATGTCGGCACCAGCATGGTGGCGCCCGAGCACGTCACCGAATGCCTGGAGATCCTGCATTATGTCGCGGGCGGCGAGGAGAAATGGCGGGCTCGGCCCTTCATCTCGCAGTCGAATTGCTTCGTTGTGCCGCCGATGAAATTCGCCGAGGATGCCTGCCGCTGCCTCGAAGTCGCGGTCCGCGGTGGCATGCCGGTGCTGCTGCTGTCGGCCGGCCAGGCCGGCGCCACGGCGCCTGCGGCGCTTGCCGGCACCGTGGCCCAGGCGGTCGCCGAATGCCTTGCCGGCCTTGCTTATGTGAATGCGATCAAGCCGGGTGCCGTCGCGATCTGGGGGCCCTGGCCCTTCGTTTCCGACCTTCGCACCGGCGCCATGTCGGGCGGCTCGGGTGAGCAGGCGCTGATCACCGCGGCCTGCGCACAGATGGGTCATTTCTACCGGCTTACCGTCGGCTCGGCCGCCGGCATGTGCGACTCGAAGCTTCCCGATGTGCAGGCGGGTTATGAAAAAGGCGTCACCGCCTCGCTCGCGGCGATGACCGGTATCAATCTGCTTTATGAAAGCGCCGGCATGCATGCCTCGCTTCTGGGCTTCTGCTTGGAAAGCCTGCTCATCGACAATGACATGCTGGGCTCGATCAACCGCAATGTGCGCGGCATCGAGGTCAATGACGAGAGCCTGTCATTCGACGTCATCGCCAATGTCTGCATCGAGGGGCCGGGCCACTATCTCGGCCACGATCAGACACTCAGCCTGATGCAGAAGGAATATATCTATCCGGCGCTCGGCAACCGCATGAGCCCCAAGGAATGGAACGAGGCCGGCCGGCCCGACATCGTCGAGCGGGCGACGGCGCGCAAGATGGAAATCCTCACCACCTATTATCCGGAATACATCCCGACCGAGATCGACGATCTCATCCGCTCCAAGCACGACATCAAGCTGCCGCGCGAGGTCATGCAGCCGGGCGATCCAAGGTGGTTCACTTAAAGACAGCCGGCCAGATCATCCAGACGCCGACCGCGATCAACGATAGCCCGAACAGGATATTGAGGTTGCGGTTGGCGGCGCTGCCGCGCAACAATGCCGCGATGGCGACGCCGGCCAGGGTCCAGACGATGAACGCGATCAAGTTGTTGAGCGTGAAGATCGTCGAGATGAAGAAGACCTCACCGAAACGATCATCACCCGGGGCCAGGAACTGGGTGAACAGCAGCATGATGATAACATAGGCCTTGGGGTTGAGGAGCAGCACGACGGCGCCGTCGATGAAACCGACGCCGCGCGGCGCCATCCCCTCTTCCACCGTGACCGTCGACTCGATCCGCGCGGCGCGCAGGAATTGCACGCCGATCCATATGACATAGAGACCGCCGGCGAGCTCGATCCAGCGCATCAGCTGGGGATCGGAAAGCAGCGTCACCTCGAGGCCGAGGCCGATCAGCATCGTCACGATGAAGGTCGCGACGTGATAGCCCACCAAAGACGGCATAGCGCCGCGCATGCCCTTGGAGGCGCCGACCGAGGCAAAGAAGGCATTGCCGGGTCCGGGGCTATAGGCCAGCGGAAAGAGAAAGACGATCAGCGCGATCGAGCGGGAAAGGTCCATGTGGGGCTCCGTCCAGGGTTTCCCTGGCACGCTGGCGCATCCCGGAGAGAGCCTCCACCCGATTCACACCACGGGTCGCACCGGGCGCATAATCTGCCGCTTGCGTCCGTTGGCGGCGCGCCGCTCAAAGGCTAGTTTAGGTGAATGGACCACCCCATCCTGCAAGCGATCGCACGTGAAAGCTTCACGCCGCTCGGCTGGTTTTCACCCGGCCGGGACGATCGCGTGCCGGATGGCGCCCGCTTCGTCATCCTGATCGGCAATGCCGGGCCGCAGATGTTCCGCCGCTTCGCCCGCGAGCGTGATCCCGTGCATGACCTGATGGACGACTGGTGCCGCGAGGTGATCGGCCGGCTGGCGCGGGATCTCGACGCCAAGGCCGTCTATCCTTTCGACAAGCCGCCTCTGCCCTTTCTCAGCTGGGCGAGGCGCGCCAAAGCCGGCCATGTGTCGCCGCTCGGCCTCAATATCCATACGACCTATGGCCTATGGCACGCGTTTCGCGCCGCCCTGCTCTTTCCGGTCGAATTCGATCTGCCGTCCTTGTCGCTCGGCGCGCACCCTTGTGAGAGCTGCGACGGCAAGCCCTGCCTCAGCGCCTGTCCGGTCGATGCCTTCTCGGGCACGAGCTATGACGTGCCGCGCTGCATCGACCATATCGCCTCGCCCGCCGGAGAGAACTGCATGGCGAATGGCTGCCTTGCGCGCCGGGCCTGTCCGGTCGGCCGCGCTTTCGCCTATGGTCCGGCGCAAGCGCAGTTCCATATGCGCGCCTTTCGCAAAGCCCATCTGATTGGAAACCCCGCATGAGCTATTCCCGCATCGCCCGCAAGCTGGCGCAAGGCCAGACCATCATCCTCGACGGAGGCACCGGCACCGACATCCAGGCGCGCGGCGTACCGATGGCGGGCGAGACCTGGTGCGCCGAAGCCAATCTGACCCATCCGGATGTCGTGCGCTCGGTGCATGAGGACTATATCAAGGCCGGCGCCGAGATCATCACCGCCAACACTTATCCGACAAGCCCGCTGCTCTTCAACGCGCTGGGGCGCGATGAGGATATGGTCCGTATCGACAAGGAAGCGGTCAGGATCGCGCGCGAGGCGGCGCAGGACCGCGTGCCGGTTGCCGGCTCCTTCTCGGTCATGCGGCCGATGGAGCAAGGCGTCGATCGCGTGAAGGCCTATCGCGAATGGCCGGAAAAGGAGGCGCGTGCGCTCATGAAGCGCAAGGCCGAGAGCATGGCTGATGCCGGCTCCGATCTCATCATGATGGAAATGATGCGCGACTACGATTATTCGCTGTGGGCGACCGAAGCCGCGGTCGCGACCGGCCTGCCGGTGTGGATCGGCATTTCGACCGAGCCGCGTGATGACGGCACGCTCACCGGCTTCGCCAGGCCCGACCAGCCGCTCGACAAGGTCGTGGCGGCCCTGGCCCAGACGGGCGGCGACGTCATCTCGATCATGCACACTTTGCCCAATCATATTGGCGATGCGCTCAAGATCGTGCGCCAGAGCTGGCAAGGCCCGCTCGGCGCTTACCCTGAAAGCGGCTTCTTCAAGATGCCGGACTGGCAGTTCGTCGACATCATCGAGCCCGAAGCGCTCGTCACCTATGCGCGCCAGTGGCAGACCGCAGGTGCGTCCATCTTCGGCGGCTGCTGCGGCACCAATCCACAGCACATCACGGCCCTGGCGCACGCGTTCGGGAGAATTTCATGAGCGACCACAAGACCGGATCCTGCCTGTGCGGGGCGGTGAAATTCACCGTGACGGGACCACTGCGTGCCGTCATCGCCTGCCATTGCCAGCAATGCCGCAAGCAGACCGGCAATTACATGTCGGCCACCGGCACCAAGGACGAATATCTCGACTTCACCGAAACGCGCGGCCTCAAATGGTACCGCTCCAGCGACACGGCGAAACGCGGCTTCTGCAGCGAATGCGGCTCGAGCTTGTTCTGGAAAGGCGACGGGCGCGACTACACCGCGATCGCCGCCGGCGCTCTCGACGGGCCGACCGGCCTCAAGCTCGCCGGTCATATCTTCTGCGATGACGCCGGTGACTATTATGAGATCAGCGGCGGTGAGTATCGGCAGGGCCAGTGGGGGGCCAATGTCGCGGCGCCATCCAAGGCGGAGTGAGTTCATCCACCCTCACCCTGAGGTGCGAGCATAGCGAGCCTCGAAGGGTGTGCTTCAGCATTATCACTCTAACCTGATGGACGCTTCGAGGCCCGCCTTCGGCGGGCACCTCAGCGTGAGGGATGTCAAAGAGGCTTGCCCTGAAGCTTCACCAGTTCGGCCAAAGGGATATGGCAGCGGAGTGAATGGCCGGCCTCTTCTTCGACGAAAGGCGGCTCCTTCTCCTCGCAGATGGCGCCGAGCTTGCGCGGGCAGCGTGTGTGGAAGACGCAGCCCGAGGGAGGGTTGCTGGCGCTCGGGATCTCGCCTACGAGGCGGATGCGCGACGGCTGGTCGGCTTCGAGCCGCGGCACGGCGGAGAGCAGTGCTTCGGTATAAGGATGATGCGGGCCGTCGAAGACACGCTCCGAGGAGCCGAGCTCCATGATGCGGCCGAGATAGAGCACAGCGATCTTGTCGGAGAGATACCGCACGACGCCCAGATCATGTGAGATGAAGATGTAGCTCACCTGCCGCTCGGCCTGGAGATCGGCGAGGAGATTGAGGATCGCCGCCTGCACCGAGACGTCGAGCGCCGACGTCGGCTCGTCGCAGACGACGAGGCGCGGCTCGCCGGCAAAGGCACGGGCGATGGCGACGCGCTGCTTGAGTCCGCCCGATAGCTGGCGCGGCTTCACGGTGAGATGGCGCTCCGACAATCTGACCGACTGGATGAGATCGAGGAGCCGCGTCCTCAGTGCGTCGCCGCTCAAGCCGCCAAGCCGGCTCAGCGCGCGGCCGATGATGCGGCGCACGCTGTGGGCGCGGTTGAGAGCTGAATCGGGATTCTGGAAGACGATCTGCAGCGCCTTGACCTGATCCTCGGTACGCGCTTCGAGGAGCGGCGGCAGGGGCTTGGCGTCGAGCCTCACCACGCCGCCCTGGTCGGGCGGCAGGAGGCCCAAGAGCAACCGGGCGAAAGTCGTCTTGCCGCTGCCCGATTCACCGACGAGGCCCAGCGTCTCGCCGGCTCCGATCGCCAGAGACACATCGGCGACGGCGCGCAAAGCATGATCGCCTGAGCGGAACGTCTTGTTCAGCCGATTGATTTCGAGCACCGGCGCTGCATCGGGATGCGCTGTGGGAAGCCTCACCTCGGCCGGCGTCTGACGCGGTAATGAAGCGGCGCGCTCATGATAGTGGCAGCGCGCGAAGCGGCCGCCGAGATCGATCAAAGGCGGCAGCTCGCGGCGGCAACGGTCGTCGGCGAGCGCACAACGATCGGTGAAAGGACAGCCGGTGATCTTCGCCCCCGGCGCCGGCAATGTGCCGGGAATCGTGTCGAGGCGGTTGTGGTCCTTGCGTTCGCCGGCACGCGGCAGGCAGCGTAAGAGCGCCACCGTATAAGGATGGCGCGGCATATTGAAGAGCTCAGCCGTCGGCCCCTCCTCCACCAGCATGCCGGCATACAGCACGCCGACCCGGTCGCACATTTTGGCGACCACTGCGAGATTATGGCTGATGAACAGGATCGAGGTGCCGAACTCCCGGCGCAACTGCACGATGAGGTCGAGCACTTCCGCCTCGACAGTGGCGTCGAGCCCAGTGGTCGGCTCATCGAGGATAAGCAAGGCCGGATCCTTGGCAAGCGCCATGGCGATGGCGACGCGCTGCTGCATGCCGCCCGACAGCTGATGGGCATATCGCTCCATCACGCGCTTCGGGTCGGAGATGCGCACCCGGCGCAGTATCTCGGCGGCGCGCTCCTGCGCTTGCGTCTGGGAAGCGCCGGCGAGCATGAAGATCTCCGCCACTTGCTTTCCGATGCGTAAAGTCGGGTTCAGCGCCTTGCCGGGATCCTGATAGACCATGGACACGGTATGGGCGCGCAGGTGCAGGAGCTGGTCACGATCGAGCGCCGTGACATCCTCGCCATCCATGGTGACGCGGCCCGCCGTGATCCGCCCCGCGCGCGGCAGATAACGCACCGCGGTCAGGGCCACGGTCGACTTGCCGCAGCCCGACTCGCCCACCAGCCCATAGGCCTCGCCGCGGCCGACGCGGAAGCTCACATCACGCAGCACGGCCCGGTCGCGGCCACCGACACGATAAGCGACGCTCAATCTTTCGACGGCCAGCGCGTCAGTCATCGAGCGCGCCCGCGACACCGTCGGCGATGAGATTGACGCCGACCACCAGTGTGGCGATGGCGAGCGAATCGAACAGCACCGTCCACCAGAAGCCGCCGCCGATCATGCCGTAATTGGTCGAGACGCTGAGGCCCCAGTCGGGCGATGGCGGCTGAATGCCGAAGCCCATGAAGCTCAGCGTGGCGACCGCGAAAATGGCATAGCCAAGCCTGACCGTCGCCTCGACCAAAATGGGCGGCAGGACATTGGGCAGGATTTCGCCGAACATGATGTAGAGCGCGTTTTCGCGTCTGAGCTTGGCGGCGGCGACATAATCGAGCTCGCGCTCGGCCAGCACCGCCGAGCGCACGGTGCGGGCGATGATGGGCGAGAAGGCTAAGCCGATTACCGTGATGACGGTGAGCGTCGACGGCCCCAGCGCCACGATGGCAAGCAGCGCGACGATCACCACCGGAATGGCCATGAAGGCCTCGATGATGCGGCTGATGATGTCGTCGACGAGCCCTCTGAAATAGCCGGTGATGAGGCCGAGCGTGGTACCCAGCACCGTCGCCAGCACAGTGGCGAGCGGCGCCACGGTGAGAATGTCGCGCGAGCCGACAATGACGCGGGAAAACACATCGCGGCCTAACTGGTCGGTGCCGAACCAGTGCTCGGCGGATGGCGGCAGCAGCGAATTGATGATGTCGTCGGCAAGCGGGTCATAGGGCACGAAATACCGGCCGAATAGCGCGCAGAGGATCCAGAACAGCAGGATCGCCGCACCGGCTAGAAAAGTGCGCGAACGGCCGAGCGCGGCGATGAGCTCGCGCAGCGGACTGCGGTCCGTTTCGGTGCTAGTGTCGATCGCGCTCATGTCTCGGCCCCGAGCCTGATGCGCGGATTAAGCAGCGTATAAGCGAGATCGGCAGCGAGCGTCGCCAAGGCGAAGACGACGCCGATGGTCAAGATGCCTGCTTCGAGCATCGGGAAGTCCTTGCCGCGCGCCGCCGTATAGATGAGCGAGCCGATTCCCTGGTACCGAAACAGCGTCTCCACCACCACGAGACCACCGATCAGGTAGCCGGTCTGGGTGGCGATGACGGTGATGGTGGGCAGCAGCGCATTGCGCAGCACATGCCGCCTGATGACCGTCGGCCAGGAAAGCCCCTTGAGCACGGCGGTGCGCGTATAATCGGAATCGAGCGCTTCCACCATGCCGGCCCTGGCCATACGGGCGATATAACCGAAGAGTACCAGAAACAGAGGCAGCGCCGGCAGGATCAGGTGATAGAGCTGCGTGCCCAGCCCCGCCCCCTCCGGCCAGGTGGCGGTGACCGGCAGCCAGTCGAGCCAGATGCTGAAGATCAGGATGAGGACGATGCCGGTGACGAATTCGGGCAGCACCGTCACCGACAGGCCACCGAGGCTGATGATGCGGTCGATCGGGCGGTTGACGTTGAGCGCCGCCACGATGCCGCCCAGAATGCCGAGCGGCACCACGATGAGGAAGGCGACGAGCGCCAGCTTGCAGGAATTGGCGAGCGCATCGAGCACGAAGGGCGCCACGGGGGAGCGGAAGGCATAGGACATACCCATGTCCCCCTGCACGAAGTTCGAGATCCAGTCCCAATATTGCACGATATAGGGCCGGTCGAGGCCGAGCGACTGGTTGAGCGCCTGGACCGAAGCCTCATCGGCGAAAGGACCCAGTATCGCGCGTCCGACATTGCCCGGAAGGACTTGGCCGCCGAAGAACACCATGAGGCTCAAGAGGACGAGCGTCACCAGCGACAGAGCGATGCGGCGGAGAATGAAAGCGACGATTGCCGGGTTCCCCAGTTGCACGCCGGCGGGAGGTCTTCCCGCCGGCGATGATTGTTCACGGCGTCATTCGATCACTTCTTGGAAGCACGAGCAAGGAAGGTTTGCGACATGGCGGTCGGCTCGACACCCGCCACACCCTTCCGCACCGCCGAGAGATGGTCGTAGAAATAGCCGAAAATGATCGGCGTCTCCTCGAGCAGGAGTTTCTGGATCTTGCCCGCGGCCGCCTTCTGGGCCTCGAGATCGAGAGCCGCAACATAGCCGGCCGCCAGCGTATCGTATTCCTTGTTCTTGAAATGCGCGGCGTTCCAGGATCCGTCGCTGCGCAAGGGGGCGGATAGATAGACATTCGGCACGCCGCGATGACCGTAGTCGGTGATGCCCATGACCGAATCGAGCCAGGTCGATTTGCCGAAGACCGCGTCACCGTAATAGGCGCCCGAATCCATGACATTCAGCTCGATCTCGATGCCGATCTCCTTCGCCGCGTTCTGGACGAGCTGGGCATATTGGGGCACCTCCTGGAAGCGCTGCGTCGCCAGGGGCACCTTGGTGCCTGACTTGATGCCGGCCGCCTCAAGAAGTTGCTTGGCCTCGGCGATATTCTGCTTGCGCTGCTCGACGCTGGTGTCGGTCGAGGGATAGACCGGCGCGAAGGGGCTGTCATTGCCGGGTTGCGCCCGGCCGCGCAGCAGGCCCTTGACCAGCTTGTCGCGATCGAGGCTCAGGGCAACGGCGCGGCGCACGCGCGGATCCTTGAACGGGTCCATGTCGGTGCGCATGTGGATCTGGTAGTGCGAGGCCGAATGGATGCTGATGATCTCGACATTGGGATCATTCAGCAGGCCTGCTCCCGCCAGCACCGGCAACTGGTTGATGAGATCGACCTGGTTGCCCTGCAGCGCCAGGATCTGCGGCTGGATATCGGCGAAGAAGGTGAATTCGACACGATCGAGCAGCGCCTTGTCGCCCCAGTAATCGTCGTTGCGGACAAAGGACGCGCCGACCTTGGGCGTATATTTCTCGAGCTTGAACGGCCCGGTGCCGACGAAGTTCTTCTCGAAATCACCGGCATAGTCGGCCGGCAGGATGATGGCGTTGTAATTGTCGGAGGAGACGAGATAGGGGAAATTCGCGTTCGGCGCATCGAGGTGGAATTCGACCGTCAGATCGTCGACCTTGCGCACCGCGTCCTTGGAGAGGACGCCCTTGAACACCGACAGCGCGTTCGAGCCGTTGGCCGGATCGGCGAGACGGTTGAGGCTCGCCGCCACGTCATCCGCCGTCATTTCCTTGCCATTGTGGAACTTGACGCCCTTGCGAAGCTTGAAGGTCCATACATCACCCTTGTCATTCGGCTTCCAGCTTTCGGCTAGCATCGGCCTCAGCACCAGATCCTGCCCGTCCATGCACAGGAACTCGCCGGACTGCTGCAGCATCACGAGACCACCGACATCAGGGGTCTTCACCGGATCGATGGCGCCCGTCGGTGTGTCGACCGCGACGCGCAGGACTCCGCCGGCCCCTTGCGCGCGCGCCGGGCCCGGCATGAGCCCCAAGCCGGCGGCCGCGCCCAGAAGCGGCAGCGACAAGCCGAGCACACTACCATAACGCAGGAATTCACGGCGGCTGACGCGCCCGTCAACCAGGCCGTCGATCAGGTGGTTCTCATGCGGCGTCCGGCCGCGCCGGAGCAGATCGAGCAAACGATAGTCCTTCATGGTGTATTCCCTTTCCCTGTTGCCGTGTTCAAACCTCCCGTCAGCATAAAGGCAGACGCCGATATGTCCCGGGATTTTTTCTATCGTGATACTTGTTGCAAGGCCCCTTGACATTGAAATCGTTGTGAAGTGTCGCGAGCTTACCCTTCGACAACGTCACACCGAGCCCTGGACCTTCGGGCACGCGCACGGTGTTGTTCTTCGGTGCGAAAGGCCCCTCTTCGATGACATCGTCCATCTGCATGCGGAACAGCGACTGGTTCGGCTCACGGATCCAGGCCAAGGCGGCGCAGAGATGCAGGTAAGCGGCGCTGCCGATGCCGCTGTCGCCGCTGTAGCACCAATAGTCGATGCCGGCATGCTCGCAGGCGCCGACGAAACGGACGAAACGGCCGATGCCGCCGAGCACCGTCGGGTTGCTGACGATCGCATCCGGCACGCGCAGATCGACAGCGCGGGCAAAGTCCACATTATGCGTGGAAAAGGGAATGGCACAGTGGCGGCGCAATTCGCGCATTTCATCCAAAGTCGCGACCGGATCCTCCCAGTTGCGCACGCCGAGATCCTCCAGAGGCCGTGCGAGCTGACGCGCCGTGGCGAGAGAATAGGCCTGGTTGGAATCGATGCGGATCATCACTGCATCGCCGAGGCGCTTACGGATGAGCTCGACCATCTTGAGCGACATCTTCGGATCCTCCGTCGAGAACTTGCCCTCGAAGAAGGTCGTGCCATGGGTCTCGTGGAGCTTCACGCAATAATCGGCGACCTCTTCCGGCGTCTTCTCGCCTTTGACCGCGCCGTCGCCGCGCAAAGAGAAATAATCGGTGAACGGGATGTCCTTGCGGATGGCGCCGCCCAGCAGTTGATAAAGCGGCAGGTTCCACGCCTTGCCGCGCAGGTCCCATAAAGCCATCTCGATGGCGCCGAAGGCCATGATGCGGGTGCGATCATTGATGCTCTGGACGCCGGTCCAGAAGGGCAGCGACACATGTTCGGCACCGGCAATATCGAAGACGTCGCGACCGATGAGCGCCGGGGCCAGGTTTTCCGTGATGATCCGCGCCGCGGCCGGGGTCGGCGCTTCGCCCAAGCCCGTGAGCCCCTCGTCGGTCTCGACCTCGACAATGGTCGGCGAGAATCCGTCGAGTTCGCCGAAGACCCAGAGATAGGGCGCATCGAGCCTGAGATTGATCGGCGTCGCGGTGATCTTGCGGATCTTCATCTGCCCTCGCTCAGTTCGAGGAAAGGTTTGCCCAGAAGCTCCGGCAGCACCTCGATGCCGAGGCCCGGTCCGTCAGGAATACCCATGCGGTTGCCTTTCACCGGCGGCGGCGCCACCGCCGTCCTGACCGTCACCCAATCATGAAAGGCGATGGCATGGAGGCGGTGTTCTTCCGGCGTCGACAGCGAGAGATGCGCCATGGCGGCAGTGTCGATCTCGGCACCGCCCGTATCCTCGACCGTCACCATGAAGCCCATATCGACGGCGAGATCGCGCAATGCCCTTGTCTTGGCGACGCCGCCGATGCGCGAAATCTTGAGCGTCAGCCCATCGGCCACGCCCAGACGGTGAATGGCGAGCAGATCCTCGAGAGTGGTCAGCGATTCATCGAGCACCATCGGCTTGGCGAGGGCACGGCGTACCGACAGGCACTCAT
The DNA here is from genome assembly GCF_016595235.1 of Taklimakanibacter albus. GTDB lineage: Bacteria > Pseudomonadota > Alphaproteobacteria > Rhizobiales > Aestuariivirgaceae > Taklimakanibacter > Taklimakanibacter albus. Next base: position 61,816 of record NZ_JAENHL010000008.1, read on the forward strand.
CGATGGAGGGACAGGGCTGCTCGAACACATAGTCGATGTCGCGCGTCGCATCGGCGAACTGGCGGGCCTGGAACGGCGTCCAGCCGGCATTGGCATCGCAGAACATCACGGTGCCTTTGGGAATGGCGGCCGCCACCGCGCTGACGCGCTCGATGTCGCCCCGGACACCGCCACCGACCTTGACCTGCAAACGGTTGAAACCATCGGCGACAATGCGCTGGGCGAGCTTCGCCATGGTGTCGGGGGCGCCATGGGTCACCACGCGATAAAGCTCGGCTGTCTCACTCTCGCGGCCACCCAGCAGGGTGACCAGCGGCACATTGGCGGCGCGCGCTGTCAGATCGCAGCAGGCCATATCGAGCGCCGATTTCACATAAGGATGGCCCTTGAAGACGATATCCATCAGCCGGTTGATCTGCGCCCAGGCGCGCGGATCGCGGCCCAGAAGATGCGGCGCCAACTCGGCGACGCCCGCTTCGGCACCCGCCGTGAAAGCCGGCGAATAGAAGGTGCCAAGCGGCGCCATCTCGCCCCAGCCGGTCAGCCCCTCCTCCGAAGTCAGCGCCACGATGATGGAGTCGAAGGCGTCGGCATGGCGTCCTTTCGACATCTTATAAGCGCCGCCGATAAAGGGCTGCAGCATGCGATAGGCTTTGATGGTCTTGATGCGCATTCGTTACTTCCGTTTGGCCGCCAGGCTTTCGGCATAGGCGACGAGTTCCGCGAAATTCCAATCTATGTGCTCACGCGCATGCTGCTTGGCGGCAGCGGTATCGTCGCCTTTCAGAAGGCGCACATAATCCTCATGCATGTCGACATCGGGCACCGGCTCGTCGCGGGCTTGCTGATGCAGGGCGAAATACATCTGCAGCCGGCGCGCCAGACGCTGCCACGTATCGAGGAGCAGCGCATTGTCGGACCATTCATAAATCACGCTGTGCAATTGCAGCGCCGTCTCGATCTGGCGCGTGGTGTCGAGCGCCCGTGTCGCCTCCTTCACCTGCACATGGCGGCGGTCGAGCTCGGCGGCGAAGCGCTGATCGCGCAGCGGCCAGACCAGCTCGATGGCGAAGTCTTCCAGCACGTGATGCAGCGCATAGGCATCCTCGATGTCCTTAGGGACGACATTGATCACATAGGCGCCGGCATAAGGAATGTTGGTGAGGAGGCCGTCCTGGACCAGCTCGCGTACCGCCTCGCGCAAGGGCGCCCGGCTGACCCGCATCTCCTTGGAAATCTTCAGCTCGTTGACCTTCTGGCCGGGGCTAAGCTTGCCGGTCAGGATGGCGCGGCGGAGCTGGCCGACGATCTCGGCGCGGCGGGTCGTATCGACGATCGGCTCGAATTCAGTCCTGGACATGAAGGTCCCCGACAAAGAATGAGCGGACCAGTCAATCAGATTGTCGACAATCTAGCAAGATATTATGGCGCGGAATCCTCCGCCGATTGTGCGATGAGCCAGTTCCAGACCTCTTGAGTAACTGGATCGCCGAGCTCGATAGCGGTCGTCACGGCAAACCAGGCCTGATCCGTCTTCAAGGCTCCCTTCACAGGGCGGACGAGACGCCCCTCCTCGATCGCCCGGGCTGCGAGCGGCAGGCTCGCCAAAGCGACACCGTGCCCAAGCTCCGCCGCGGCCAGCGCGAAGTCGCTGTCGCTGAAATCGAAGCCGGCCGAGATATTTCCGGGCTTCACCTTCTGATAAGCGAACCAGTCGGCCCAGTTCTCCGCCCGCTCGTCATGCAGAAGTGGGTGCTTTAGGAGGTCGCTGGACGACGCCATCGGTGTCTTCGCCAGGTCCGGCGATATCACCGGTGCCAGCACATCGTCCATCAGCCGGTGGCTGAGATGAGCGGGATCCGGCTCACGCAAGCGCTGAATGGCGATGCTGATCTCCATGGTCTTGAAATCGATCGCCGCACCCGACGTGTCGAGCCATGGATCACATTTGGGCACTGCCCGGCGCAGCGCATGCAAACGCGGCATAAGCCAGCGCGCGGCGAAATCGCGGGGCGCATAGATGACGACACTGCCCGGCTTGCGAAACGAGTCGAGCCTCCGACAACCCTCGTCCAATTGCGCGAGCGAGCGGGCGACGGTGCGCTGATAATCGCGGCCGGCATCGGTCAGGCGGACGCTCCGGCCATGGCGCAGGAACAGCGCCTGCCCGAGACGCTCCTCGAGCAGGCGCATCTGATGGCTGATCGCCGACTGGGTGAGGCCCAGCTCCTCGGCGGCGCGGCCGAAGCTGCCGAGACGGGCGGCCGCCTCGAAGCCCAGGAGATACTGCAGAGGCGGTATGCTGCGGAACTGTCTCATATGAATTCCATTCAACAATAGAGAGAGTGCTTCTCAATTGTTGTCAAGGCAGATCGCTCATAACCTCTTTCAATCAAGCCGATCTAAGAGGCGCCACAACCTCTTATCCGAGGAATAAATGAACGTTGCTCATGTAAATTCGTCCTACCGCAAACCCGCCGAATTCGCGCCGCATACGCAGAGCTGGATGATCTGGCCGCACCGGAACGACCTCTATGGTGGCCGGCTCGCCGATGTGCAGCGGGAATTCATCGATGTCGTCCGCGCCATCTCCCAGTTCGAGCCGGTCACTGTCGTCGCTCATCCCGATCACGAAGCCGTGGCGCGAAAACGGCTGAAGGATCTGGCGACCGTCACCGCTCTGCCGGTCGATGACTTCTGGATGCGCGATTGCGGCCCGAGCTTCATCCTTGGCAGTGACGGCAGCCTCGCCGGCGTCTCTTGGCAGTTCAATGCCTGGGGTGAGAAACATTCGCCCTGGGATCAGGACGATGCTCTGGCGCGGCGCGTGACCGCGCAAGCCAGCGGACGGACTTTCGAGTCCTGGCTGTGCTGCGAAGGCGGCTCCTTCGCGCTCGACGGCGAAGGCACCCTCATCATCACCGAGACGAGCATTCTCAACCCTAACCGCAATCCCGGCGTCAACAAGGCGCTCGCCGAGGCGGAGCTCAAGGCGATGCTCGGCGTCGAGAAAGTCATCTGGCTGCCGGGCGATCCGATGGATATCGAAACGGACGGCCATATCGACGGGCTGTGCGCCTTCGTGAGGCCCGGCGCCCTGCTCTTCAGCAGCAATCCGGATCCGTCCGATCCGCATAGCCGCATCCTCATCGAGAATCTCAACTGCCTGCGCAAGGAGACGGATGCGAGGGGCCGCAGCTTCGAGATCCTGCCGCTCGAGGAGGCCGTCGAAGCCGGCGCCCAAAGCAGCAGCGAGGTCTTCTGCAGCTCCTACATCAATTTCTACCTCGTCAATGGCGGCGTCATCGTGCCGGGCTACGGCACGCCCAGCGACGCCGCGGCCGCGCGGACCATCGCCGCCGCGTTCCCTGGGCGCAAGACGGTCCAGGTCCAAGTGCACGCCATCGCGGCCGGGGGCGGCGCGATCCACTGCATCACGCAGGAGCAGCCGGCACCGCTATCGACCCACGCATAACAAAAGCAAACAGGAGGAAACGATGAGACGACTTGCAGGCATGACGGCGTGCTGGCTTATGCTCGCCATAGGCAGCGCTGCGGCGGGAGAGATGCGGCTTTTCTCTTGGGAGGCCTATTTCTCCGCCGATACGATCAAGAAATTCGAGACCGAAAGCGGCAATAAGGTCACCTATGATGTGTTCGACTCGAATGACGTGGTCGAGACGAAGATGCTCGCCGGCGATTCCGGCTACGACGTGGTGACGCCCAATCTCTCGCCGCATTTCGCCCGGCAATTGCCGCTCGGCGTGTGGGGTGAGCTCGACAAATCCCAGCTCGGCAATATTGGCAATATGGATCCGGTCCTGATGGCGAAGCTGGCCGAGGTCGATCCCGATAACCGGCATGCGGTGCCATGGATGTGGGGCACCACCGGACTCGGACACAATGTCGATATGATCAAGAAGATCATGCCCGACGCGCCGGTGGATTCCTGGCGGCTCGTCTTCGATCCGGTGATCGCCGCCAAATTCAAGGACTGCGGCATCGCCCTTCTCGATGACGCCGAGCAGGTGCTGGGCAGCGCCCTCATCTATCTGGGGCTCGATCCCGACACCGAAAACCCGGAAGAGCTGGAAAAGGCCGTCGACCTGATCGCCAAGATCAGGCCCTATGTGCGCCAGTTCCACGGCTCGAGCTATGTCGCAGGCTTGGCCGCCGGCGACCTCTGCATCGCCATGGGCTATTCCGGCGACATGCTGGTGGCGACTAACCGCTCCAAGGAAGCCGGCAAGACCTTCACCATCGACTACCGCATTCCGAAGGAGGGCAATCTCGTCTGGTTCGACACGCTTGCGGTTCCGGTCGATGCGCCGAACAAGGCGGCCGCCCTTGCCTTCATCAACTTCCTGATGCGGCCCGAGATCGCCGCGGCGGCTGCCAATGAACTGGGCTTCGCCACCGCGAACAAAGCCGCCCTTCCGCTGGTGACCGATAAGATCCGGTCGAATGTGAACTTCTATCCGACCGAGACGGAGCAGAAGCGCTTCCACTTGCCGAGGGTCAAGAGCGAGAAGCAGGACAAAGTCTGGCAACGCGCCTGGAACCGGGCCAAAGGTCTCGAATAGCGGCATCCCGAAATGCCGACGCCACGCAGCGCCGAAGGCAGCCGGTGGAAATTTGCGATCATCGCCATTCCCTATCTGTGGCTGATCGCCTTCCTCCTGGTTCCCTTCGGCCTCATCCTCAAGATCAGCCTTTCGGATCAGGCCCGCGCCCGACCGCCTTATATGCCGCAATTCGACTGGAACAGCGGCATCACCGCCTTCCTGCGCGGTCTCGACTTCGAGAATTTCTCCGTGCTGGCGAGCGACCTCTTCTATGGCCGCTCCTATCTGCAGTCGATCCAGATCGCGGCGATGGGCACCGTCCTCGTCCTCCTCGTCGCCTATCCGCTCGCTTATGGCCTGACCCGCGCGCCGTCGCGCTGGCGCGGCTTTCTCTTCACGCTCGTCATCCTGCCGTTCTGGACGAGCTTCCTGGTGCGCATCTATGCCTGGATGATCATTCTGAAGCCGAATGGCTTTCTCGATATGGGCGGACAGCTGCTCGGCCTGTCGCCCGGCACGCTGGCGCTGCTCAACAGCAATTGGGCGGTCCTGATCGGCATCGTCTATTCCTATCTGCCCTTCATGGTGCTGCCGCTCTACACCACGCTCGACAAGATCGACGGCACGTTCTGCGAAGCGGCGCGCGATCTCGGCGCCTCGGCGGCCAGATGTTTCGTCACGATCATCATTCCCCTGTCGCTGCCGGGCGTCATGGCGGGCTCTCTCCTCGTCTTCATCCCGATGGTCGGCGAATTCGTCATCCCGGAGCTCCTCGGCGGCGTCGGCTCGGCGATGATCGGCAAGACCTTGTGGACCGAATTCTTCAACAACCAGGACTGGCCGCTCTCGGCTGCGATCGCCATCGGCATGCTGGTCATCCTGTTCGTGCCGATCGTCCTCTTACAGCGGGTTCAGGTGGCGGCGGCGATGAACGAGACGGGCGCCGGCGGGGGAGCGCAGCGGCATTTCTCCTGGATCAACAAGATATCCGTGGGTCTGGGCGTCGCTTTCATCTATCTGCCCATTCTCCTCGTCATCGCCTTCAGCTTCAATAACAGCCGGCTCGTGACCATCTGGGGCGGCTTCTCGCTCAAATGGTACGGGACGCTGTTCCAGAACATCCAGCTTCTCGACAGCGCCTGGCTTTCCTTCAAGCTCGCCTGTCTCTCGGCCACCATCGCGACGGTCCTCGGCGTGCTTGCCGCGCTTACTCTTGTCCGCTTCCGGATCTTCTTCGGCAAGGCCCTGTTCAACTTCCTTCTGATGGTCCCGATCATCATGCCGGGCATGATCATCGGACTGGCATTGCTGCTTTTCTTCGTGGCGATCGGCCTGCCGCGTGGCTTCTATACGCTGCTTCTGTCGCACGCGACCTTCGGCATGTGCTTCGTCGCCGTCATCGTGCAGGCACGGCTCGCCAATTTCGACCGCTCGCTCGAGGAAGCCGCCTTCGATCTTGGCAGCAGCAGCCTGCAGACCTTTCGTTATGTGACCTTGCCGTTGATCTTTCCCTCGATCCTCTCCGGCTGGGCGCTCGCTTTCGTGCTGTCGCTCGACGATTTGATCATCTCCAGCCTGACGACGGGACCGAATGCCACGACCTTGCCGATGCGCATCTTCAGCCAGGTGCGTCTCGGCGTGACGCCGGAGATAAATGCTGCGAGCACCCTGATGATCCTGGCGGTTGTCTTGTGCCTGGGTCTCGGCATGATGGCGCAATCAAGGAAATCATCCAAGCTGAAAGGAACCAATCCATGAGCAACAGCACACCACCCGGCTGGGTCTACAATGAAACCGTGAAGATGTTCGCCACACCGGGTCTTCCGCCGGTCGAGGACGCGGCCGAGCTCGAGCGCTATTGGGGCCGGGCCTGGGGCGTCTCCAACGACATCGGCCGGATCCGCGCCATTCTCATGCACCGGCCTGGCGATGAGATGAAGGTGATCGACCCGACCAAACGCATAGAAAGCATCGGCTCCTTCGGCGATCTCGAAACCGGCTGGTATTTCCAGAGCGACCACCTGCCCGAAGTCACCGAAATGCAGGCCCAGCATGACGCTTTGACGGCGATGCTGACCGCGAAGGATATCGAGATCCACTATGTCGACGGTGTCGCCGATGGCCGTCTCAAATCCTGCTATACGCGCGACCCGCTGATCATGTGCAAAGGCGGCGCCATCGTCTGCCGCATGGGCACGCGCATCCGGCGCGGCGAGGAGCTCGCCATCACGCGCACGCTGGCGCGCCTCGGCATCCCGATCCTGCGTACCCTGTCGGGCGGCGCCTTGATGGAAGGCGGCAGCTTCGCCTGGATCAATGACAAGACCGCCGTCATCGGCTGCGGCATCCGGGTCAATCGCGAGGGCGCCCAACAGATCGGCGAAGTGCTGAAGCGTCAAGGCGTCGAGCTGATCATCATCGATCTCGTCGGCTACGACATCCATATCGACGGCTCGTTCCTGATGGTCGACAAAGACCTGGCGCTGATCGATCCCTCGGGTCTTCCCTATTCATTCATCGAGCAGCTCAGGGAGCTGAATATCCGCACCGTCGAAATCTCGCCGGATGACGACAAATGGATCGTCAACTCGCTCGCCATCGCGCCAGGCGAATTGATCATGCCGCGGGGCGGATCCAACCGGACGCTCGACAAGCTCGCCAGTCATGGCGTGCGCTGGACGGTCCTGCCTTATGACAAGATGCAGCTCAATGGCGGCGGCATTCATTGCTCTACGACGCCTTTGATCCGCGACCCCGTCTAGTCCTGGTGAAAATAGGAGAGTCGATGCATTTCCGGCACTCGTCCACAAACCAATCGCGAAATGTCAGGACGATCGCACGCCGGGCGCTTCTTTGCGGCACGGTCAGGCAATAAGGCTGGGCGAGTGTCAAAGCATGTGCAAGAGGCCTTACGAGCCGGCCTTCTTCGAGCGGCCGCGCGGCGAAAAGGCCCTGGCATAATGCGACACCCTGCCCGTGAAGCGCCAGATCGAGGGCCGCGGCCGATGAATTGACGGACAGCCCGCGCTGGATCTCGCGACCGGGCTTGACCGCAACGGATTCGAACCACTGGCGCCAGGACGGGAAAGCCGCCGCGACGGGTCCCCAGTCCGTGTGGATCAAGGGCACGTGCGCCAACGCGTCTGCGTTCCTGATCGGCCCGTGCCGCGCCAGGAATTGCGGCGTGCAGACCGGATGGACGGCATCGACGGCGATGGGCTCAGCCGCGTGATCGCGATCGTGAAATCGGCCATAAGAGAGACGCAGATCGACGAGGTCGCGTTCGAAGGCAATCGGCTCCTCTTCGCCGCGCAGCGATATGTCGGTCTCGCCATGGATCGAGATGAATTCCGGGAGCCGCGCGGTGAGCCAGCCCATGGCGACGGACGGCGGCACCGAGACGACCAGACGCGCGCGCCGGCCGCTGCCGGCGAGCTCGCGGGTGACGCCCTGCAATTCCTCGAAAGCGAGCGTCAAGCGCGGCAATACCTCGCGACCGGCCTCGGTCAGGACGGCGCGGCGGTTGATGCGGTGGAAAAGCTTGCGGCCGACATAATCCTCGAGCGTGGCGATGAGCTGGCTCACCGCCGCGGGCGAGATCGCCAGCTCCTCGGCAGCCGAAACAAAGCTGCCGCTCCGGGCGGCGGCCTCGAAGGCTTGCAGGCTGCGGAGGGAAGGAAGTGTGCTCATGGCCTATAGATAAGTTGAACTTATCATTCTGCTAGAAAAACTCGTTTTTGGAAAGCCGCTCCGCGCGGTACGATTTCGGCCATGGATCATCGCCAAATCGTCACCAGCCTCAGCCAGGAACAGCGTGACCGTCTGACGGAGCGCTCGGACAGTCCGGGCCTGCCCCTGCTCATCCTGCACTGGGGCGCCATCATCGCGCTGGGGACTCTCATCGTGCTCAAAGTGCCCTATTGGCCGCTGCTGATGCTGCCGCAGGGCATTCTCATCGTGTTCCTCTTCACCTTGCTGCATGAGACGATCCATCAGACCGCTTTCCGCTCGCCATGGCTGAACGAGGCCGTCGCGCGCGCCGCGAGCTTCATGCTGGCTCTGCCGGCGGACTGGTTCCGGTATTTCCATTTCGCCCATCACCGCTTCACCCAGGATCCCGAAAATGATCCCGAGCTCGCCTTCCCCAAGCCCGAGACACGCTGGCAATATGTGAAGCATGTGTCAGGCCTGCCGGTCTGGCGGGGCCATCTCACCACGCTCCTCAGCAACGCATCCGGGCGTTGCCGCGATCGCTACGTGCCGCCCAAGGGCGCGGCCAAAGTGAAGAACGAGGCACGTATCATGCTCGTCCTCTATGCCGTCATCATCGTACTCTCATTCTATTTCGCGACACCGGCGCTGCTCTTCGCCTGGATACTGCCGGCATTGATCGGGCAGCCCTTCCTGCGCCTCTATCTGCTGGCCGAGCATGGCCGCTGCCCCTTGGTCGCCAATATGCTGGAAAATACCCGGACCACGATCTCCAATGTGCTGGTCCGCAGGCTCGCCTGGAACATGCCCTATCATGCCGAGCATCACGCCTATCCGGGCGTGCCGTTCCATCGCCTGCCGGAATTCCATGTGCTGCTCGAGCGCCACCTCAAGGAGGTCGAAAGCGGCTACATCCACTTCAACGCGAAATATATCGGCGCGATGAAGGAGTGACGCGTTCTCCTGCAACAGGCATAGTGCGGGCGAAATGCGAGGAGATTCCATGCAACTCGGCCTGTTGACGGCGCCCTTTCCGGACACACCACTTAGTGAGGTCGCCCAGTGGGCCGCAGCGTCGGGATTCACGGCGCTCGAAATCGCTTGTTGGCCGAAGACGACGGGCGCCACGCGTCGTTACGCCGGGACGAGCCATATCGATGTCGCCAATGTCTCCCCGTCCGAGGCCAAGGACATCGCGGCCCAGCTCGCCGAAGCGGGTCTCATGATTTCAGCGCTTGGCTATTACCCGAATCCGCTGCATCCCGACCCGGCACATCGCGCGGCGGTCGTCGATCATCTGAAGAAAGTGATCACCACGGCCGGCCGGATGGGTGTGCCGCTGGTCAACACTTTCTGCGGTGGCGACGCGGCGAAACATGTCGATGACAACTGGACGGAGGCGACCAAGGTCTGGCCGGCGATCATCGCTTTTGCCCACGATAACGGCGTCAGGCTCGCTTTCGAGAACTGCCCGATGATCTTCAGTTATGACGAGTGGCCGGGTGGACACAATATCGCCTATTCGCCCCGCATCTGGCGGCGCATACTCGAAAGCTGGGATGGCGCGATCGGCATGAATTTCGATCCGTCGCATCTCATCCTGCAGATGATCGACCAGGCCCGCTTCATCCGCGAATTCGGCCCGCATATGTTTCACGTCCATGCCAAAGACCTGATGATCGACCGCGACGGCCTCTATGAGCGCGGCATCCTCTCGGCCGGCGTGGGTTGGCAGATCCCGCGCATGCCGGGTCTCGGCGAGGTCGATTGGCCAGGCTTCTTCTCAGGGCTCTACCGCGCCGGTTATGACGGACCGGTCATCATCGAGCATGAGGACCGCGGCTTCGAAGGCAGCGACGAACTCGTCAAGCGCGGTTTCCTTCTCGCACGGGAGGTGCTCAAGCCGTTCGTTAAATAGAATCAGACCTTGAGACGGTCCATGATCTGCGCTTGCACATTGGCGAGATGGCGGCGCATCTCGCGCTCTGCGGTCTCAGGATCACGCGCTGCGATGGCGCTGGCGATGGCGCGGTGCTCGGCGTCACGCTCGGCCCGCCGTTTCGGGCACACGCTCGCCGGAAGGCCCATCCGGATGCGCGAATCAGTGCCGACCGCGCGCAGGAGCCGATAGAATTCGCCGGCGAGCCCGTTGCGGGCGCCATCGGCGACCGCCTTGTGGAACAGGAGATCGGCGTCGCCATACTCGTTGTCATCGGCATTCTCGACCGCCTTGACGATGCGCTCGACCTCGAGTGGGGAAGCGCGCAAGGCGGCGAGACGGGCCAGCGCCGGCTCGAAAATGGAGCGCAGCTCAATGACCTCGACCGGATTGGTGGCATGGGCTAGCTCGTGCCAGGGCGCCGCTTCGATCCAGCTTCCCGTCTTGGGCTCGATTTCGCCCGTCTCGCGCAGCACTTTCAGCGCCTTGCGCAGCTGGTGACGCTTGACGCCGAGCTCGGCGGCGAGATCACGCTCGGGCGGCACCGAGCCGGCGCTGCGGATGGCGCCGCGTACCGCTTCGACAAGGGCGCTGAGCTGAGCCGTCGTCTTATGCGGCAGGCGTGGTGCTGCGGCAGTTTGAATGTCCGTCATGTGCGCCATCTAGCAGAAGACTCAACCAAACTCAACCGGCTCCTGCGTTGTGTTTTGGATAATCCCTGGCTTGACGGCTTGGTTGACTGATGGTTGACTTCCCGGAATCATGGCCGAATTCGACTATATCATCATCGGCGCGGGCTCCGCAGGCTGCGTGCTCGCCAACCGCCTTTCCGCCGACCCCGCTGTTTCGGTGCTCCTCATCGAGGCCGGCGGCTGGGACCGCGATCCTTGGATCCACATTCCGCTCGGCTGGGGCCGCATCCTGCAGCACCGCCTGCATGACTGGATGTATTTCTGCGAGCCGGAAGCCAATGTGAACAACCGCAAGGTCGAATGCGCGCGCGGCAAGGTGATCGGCGGCTCCTCCTCGACCAATGCCATGGCCTATGTGCGCGGCAACCGCGCCGATTACGACGCCTGGGCGGAGACAAGCGGGCTCTCCGGCTGGTCCTTCGAGAAGCTCCTGCCCTATTTCAAGCGTCAGGAACAATGGGAAGGCGGCGAGAACGCCTATCGCGGCGGACAAGGCCCGGTCAGCACGCAATTCTGCAAGTTCGCCGATCCCCTGGTCGACGCTTTCGGCGCGGCCGGCCAGAGCGCCGGCTTCGGCTGGACCGAGGATTACAATGGCGCGGAGCAGGAAGGCTTCGGCCGGCTGCAGATGACGATCGGCAAGGGCCGGCGTTCCTCCTCGGCCACCGCCTATCTGCGCCCGATCCTCACGCGGCCCAATCTCACCGTGATGACCGAGACGCTGGTCACGCGCCTCCTCATCGACAAGGAGCGCGCCACCGGTGTCGAGATCGAGGACCGGAACGGCAGGCGTGAAATCAAGGCGCGGCGCGAGACTTTGCTTTCGGGCGGCGTGATCAATTCACCGCAACTTCTGATGCTGTCGGGCATCGGCGATCCGGATGAGCTCGGCAAACATGGCATCCGCACGCAAGTGGCGCTGCCAGCTGTCGGCCGCAATATGCAGGATCATGCCTCGGTGATCCTGCTCTATCGGCGCAAGGTGCCTGGCCCGTTCCACCACATGATGCGGTATGACCGGATCGGCCTCGCTTTGGCGCAGGCGCATCTCTTCGGCACCGGCTTCGCCTCAGACGTGCCGGGCGGCGTCACCGCCTTTCTCCACAGCGGGCGCACCAAAGTGCCTGACGTGCAGCTGCTGTTCACCGCCGCGACCTTGGGCGCCTGGCCCTATTTCGAACCATTCAAGAAGGCGTTCCCGGACGGTTTCGCGACGCGCATCGTGCTGGTGCAGCCGGAAAGCCGCGGCCGGATCAGCCTCGCCTCCGGCGACGCCAAGGCGGCGCCGCGCATCCACCAGAATTTCCTCGCCACCGACAGCGACTGGAAGGGGCTTAAAGCGGGCGTCGAGATGGCGCGGCAAGTGGCGGCCGAACCGCAGATGCAGGCCTTCATCGCGGCCGAACTCACCAAGAGCGATATCGAGGAGCATATTCGCGCCACCGCCATCACCGTCCATCATCCGATGGGGACCTGCGCGATGGGCGCCGTGGTCGACGGCGAGCTGCGCGTGAAAGGCGTCGAGGGCTTGCGCGTCATCGATGCGAGCGTGTTTCCGGGCGCGGTGTCCGGCAATATCAACGCCGCCGTTCTGGCGGTCGCGGAACGCGGCGCGGATCTCGTCCGCGGTCTCAACCAACAAGCTTGACGGTCCAACCTGGTTGGAATACGGTTCAACCAGGCCAGACCCAAAAACAATAATTTTGAACGCATGGAGGATTTAATGTCAGGCGCCAAAACAGCGGCCCTCCCCAACCGAGATGCAGCCTTGCGCGGCCTCTACGACGATGTCGCTCGCAGCAACATGTTCCCGTTCTGGGCGACGTCGAGTGACGTCGATAATGACGAGATCAAGCAGCTCATGGGCACCAAGAAGGCGGTGCCGCATATGTGGGACTACGGCAAGGACATCGAGCCGCTTCTCAACCGCGCCGCCGAGCTCATCAAGATGGACGATTCGGAGCGCCGCTCGCTGATCCTCATCAATCCGGGCCTGGCGCCGCGGCGCGCCACCGTGTCGACCATGTACACGGCCTATCGTCTCAACGATCCCGACGAAATCATGCCGCCGCACAAGCATTCGCCGAGCGCCATCCGCTTTGGCCTCACCGGCAAGGGCAATTTCACCGGCGTCGAGGGCGAGAACATCGTGTTCGGCCCTGGCGACATGGTGCTCACCCCCAACGACACCTGGCATAATCACGGCACGGTCGGCGGCGAGCCGGCGGTCAACCTCTCGGTGCTCGATCTGCCGCTCGTCGAGACCCTCAGCGCCATCCATTTCGACCACAACTATGCCGAGCTCGAAGACGGCAAAATGGTCAAGAAGAAGGAACAGTCGTCGCGTTATCCGTCCGACTATTCGCAGCGCGTCTATGGCGAAGGCGGCATGCTGCCGCGTTTCGTCGATCACAAGCGCGGCTCGGGTCTCTCGTCGCCCATGTATGTCTATCGCTGGGAGCGCATGGAAGAGCTGCTCGACCGGCACAAGGATTGGGATGGCGATCCCTATGAATCCCTGATGATCGAATATGTCGACCCGACGACGGGCCAGCCGGTCTTCAAGACGATCACCTTCTTTGCCCAGATGCTGCGGCCCGGCGAAAAAACCCTGCCGCTGCGCCAGACGGCGAGCCTCCTCGTCGCCCCTTTCCGCGGCAAAGGCTATTCGATCGTCGATGGCCAGCGCTTCGACTGGAAGGAATTCGACACACTCGCGGTCCCCGGCGGCGCCTGGTGCGAGCATGTGAACGGCTCCGACAAGGATCCGGTCTTCTTCTTCGTCGCCAGCGACGAACCGACGCTCAAAGCCCTCGCCCTCTACAAGAAGTGGGGACGCGACAAGGCCGGCGACATGGTCCGCCTCGTCTGAACGCGGCCGGGGGCGGTCAGCGTGAGGCGGAAGGGTGGCGGCAAACGCGCCCCATCCGCCTCACCGCCCGGCCTTTCTTTCAAAACCTCCAGCGAGCGGATTCCCCGTGCAGAGTTCACACAAGACCACGCAGATCGCACATATCGATTGTCCGGGCGGCGGCCAGGTCTGGGTCGACGGCACGACGCTTTATATCGGCCATATGCGGGCGCCGAGCGGCACGACCATCGTCGACATCGCCGACCCTCGCAAACCCAAGGTACTTGCCGTCGTCGATGTGCCGAAGGGCTGGCATTCGCACAAGGTGCGGGCGCAGAATGGCATCATGATCGTCAACCACGAGAAGCTCGGGCAGGATGGCGCCTGGGAATTCGGCGGTGGGCTCGGCATCTATGATGTGTCGAAGCCGGCCAATCCGAAGCAGATCGGCAAATGGGTCACCGGTGGGCGCGGCGTGCACCGTTATGATTTCGACGGCCGCTACGCCTATATCTCGCCCACCGTCGAGGGCTATGTCGGCAATATCGTGATGATCCTCGACCTCATCGATCCGACCAAGCCGGTCGAAGTGGGGCGCTGGTGGATACCCGGCCAATGGCAGGCCGGCGGCGAGGAATATCCCTGGGCCAACTGGACACAGCCGCGCTGCCACCATCCGCTGCGCATGGGTGATCGGCTTTATGTCAGCTACTGGCATCACGGGCTCTTCATTCTGGACATCGCCGATCTGTCGAAACCCGTCGCCATCGCACATGTGAATACGAGTCCCGCCTTCCCGCACCCTACCCATACCTGCCTGCCTATGCCGACCCCGCTCAAGGGCCGCAACATCATGGTGGTGGCGGATGAGGATGTCGCCAAATTGCGCCCGGCGGCGCCGGCCTTCACCTGGATCTATGATATCACCGAGGAAACCTGCCCGGTGCCGATCTCGACCTTCCAGGTGCCGGGCCTCGACAAGGATGGCTCGCCGCAGCCACCGATGACCGGCTGCCATCAGCCCTCGGAGCGCTTCAAAGGCACGGTCATTCCCTTCGCCTGGTTCGCGCAAGGTCTGCGACTCGTTGACATAGCCGACCCTTTCCAACCGAAGGAAGTGGGGCATTATATGCCGGACATACCGGAAGGCGCCGATATGGCCTCATCCAACGACGTCACCATCGACGAGCGCGGCATCATCTATCTGATCGACCGCATCCGCGGCGTCGATATCATCGAAACCAGCGTCATGTGACGGAGAGACGATGACCAAAGCCAAGCGTTACCCGATCGGCGCCAAGAACCCCAATCTGCCCTTCCATCCGGGGGTCAGGGTCGGCGATCTCATTTTCGTGTCCGGGCAAGTGGCCAAGGATGCCGACGGCAATATGATCCACGGGACCATCGAGGATGAAACCCGCGCGACTATCCTCGCCATCGAGCGCGTCCTCAAAGCCGATGGCGCCAGCCTCGACGATGTAGTGCGCGTCTGCACCTATCTCGAGGATACGCGCGACTTCGGGCGCTACAACAAGGTGTTCGGCGAATATTTCAAGAATCCGGCCGGTCTCGCCCGCACCACGGTCGAGGCGCGCGCCGTCATCAGCACCAAGATCGAGATGGACGCCATCGCCTATTGTCCGAAGGACGACAAATAGCATGGCCAGCGCCCGCCCCGTCCTCAGACCCGCTCCGGCTCCGGCGGAACAGCCGGCGCCGGTACACCTGAGCGCCGAGGGTGTGGCGGTCGATTTCGATCTGGGCGGACGTACCCAGCGGGTGCTCACCGACATCCATCTCAAGATCGGCAAAGGCCAGCTCGTGGCTTTGGTCGGGCCTTCGGGCTGCGGTAAGAGCACTCTACTCCGGCTCTTCGCCGGGCTGATGAAGCCGAGCGCAGGCAAGATTGAGGTGGCGGGCATGTCGCCAGTAGAGGCTGCGCGCCAGAAACGTATCGGTGTCGCCTTCCAGGATGCGACGCTGCTGCCGTGGAAGACAGCGCTCGACAATGCCGCCTTCCTGCTCGAGACAGCCGATCCCTCCCTGTCACGCGCCGAAGTGAGAGCACGCGCGGAAACGAATCTTCATCTCGTCGGCCTCGCCGGCGCGGAAGGCAAGCGGCCGTCGCAGCTGTCGGGCGGCATGCGCCAGCGCGTCGCCATCGCCCGCGCTTTGACGCTCGATCCCGAAGTGCTGCTGCTCGACGAGCCTTTCGGCGCCCTCGACGCCATCACCCGGGAAGAGATGGGCACTCTGCTTCTCGACATCTGGCAGCGCACCCAGAAGACCGTGCTGCTCGTCACCCACGCCTTCGACGAAGCGGTGTTCCTGGCGAGCGACATCCATGTGATGGGCACCGGTCCCGCCCGCATCATCGAGACGATCGCCAGCGACCTTCCTTATCCACGCGATGCCCAGACCTATCGCGACCCACGCTTCGCCGCCCTGGAAGCCCGCCTGCGCGAGCTTCTGGTGAAGAGCCATAAGGGGGCCACATGATCACCCAAGCTCTCCCCACCCCACGCATCTCGCGCGCGCTCATCGATATCACGCCGGCGATCCTGCTCGGGCTGGTCTGTCTCGTTCTGTGGGAAGCCGCCATCTGGCTGTTCAAGGTCGAACCTTATGTGCTGCCGGCCCCGTCGGCCATCGCGCTGGTGATGATCGAACAGTTTCCGGTGCTCGCCGTCGCGGCGCTTGTCACCGCCGAGGAAATTCTCATCGGCTTTATTCTCTCGGCCGTCACCGGCATCGCCGTCGCCGTCATCATCGCCCGCTTCGAGACCTTCGGTCGCGCGCTCTATCCGCTGATCGTGCTCTTTCAGAACGTGCCGAAAGTGGCGCTGGCGCCGATCTTCATCCTGTGGTTCGGCTATGACCTGGCGCCCAAGGTTCTGCTCATCGTCGTCATCGCTTTCTTCCCGGTGGCGATCGGCATGCTGTCCGGGTTGCAATCGGTCGATCCGTCGCTGGTTTCGCTGATGCGCTCGGTTGGCGCCGGACCCGGCACCATCCTCAAGCGCGTCCGGCTGCCGCATGCCTTGCCGCAGCTCATGGCCGGCCTCAAGGTGGCGGTGACGCTCTCCGTCATCGGCGCCCTTGTCGGTGAGTTCGCCGGTGCCTCGGCCGGGCTCGGCTATCTCATTCAATTCGCCTCGACCCAGCTCGAGACGGCGCTCGTCTTCGCGGCGATCCTCTTCGTCTCGGTTCTCGGGCTCGTCTTCTATTACGTGGTCGAGATGGCGGAACAATATCTCATCCCGTGGGCGCCGAAATTCGCCGACGCGAACAACAGATAGATCGGGGGATCGAAATGCGAATGAAACTGAAACTGGCCGCCGCGACATTCATGCTCCTGGCCGCGACGGCGGCGGCGAAGGCCGCCGACCAGGTGAGCGTGCAGCTCGACTGGGTGGTGCGTGGCAATCACGCGATGTTCTTCGTCGCCCGTGACAAGGGCTACTTCAAGGACAATGGCATCGAGGTGACGGCGATCCGCAAGGGCACCGGCTCGGTCGATGCACTGCGTCTCGTCGGCACCGGCAATGCCGAATTCGGCTTCGGCGACCTGCCGACACTGGCGATCGCCCGCTCGCAGGCGGTACCGGTGGTGGCGCTCGCGGCGGTCAATCAGCGCAGCCCCATGGGCATGATCGCGCTCGCCAAGACCAAGACCTTGTCAAAGCCCGAGGATCTCAAAGGCCTCGATGTCGGCGTCCATACGGCCGGCTCGACCTATGTGTTCCTGCGCGCCTTTCTCGCCGCCAACGGCATGAGCGAGACCGACATCAAGAAGAACACCGTCTCGCCGCCTTACGAGAACTACCTGCTCCTCGGCCGCGTCACAGCGGTACCCGGCTATATCGACGCCGAAGTGCCGGAGCTCGAGGCCAAGGCCGGCGGACCGGGCTCATTGTCGATCATCATGGGCGCCGACTGGGGTTACAATGTCTATGGCTCCGGCCTCTTCACCTCGGAAGCTTTGATCAAAGAGAAGCCTGAGCTGGTCGAGCGCTTCACCGCCGCCTATCTCAAAGCCTTCGCCGACGTCATCGCCAATCCGGGCGAGGCCGCCGACATCATCATCAAGGCCAACCCCGAATATGCGAAAAAACGCGACATCCTGGTCAAGCAGCTCGAGGCCGACATCAAATCGACCTTCTTCAGCGCCGAGACGGCCAAGGACGGGATCGGCGCGATGACGCTCGAAACCTGGACGGCCACCGCCAAGACGCTGCGCGATCAAGGCGTCATGAAAAAAGACATCGATCTCGAAGCTGCCTTTTCCAACCGCTTCATCCTCGCCGCCAAACCTTTGAAGAAATAACGCAACCAACGAATGAGACACCCCATGATCAAACTTCTCGGCCGCCAGACCTCGGGCAATGTGCAGAAAGTCATCTTCATGCTCGAAGAGGCCGGCAAGGCCTATGACCGCGAGGATTACGGCCGCCAGTTCAACAATACCCAGACGCCCGAATACAAGGCGCTCAACCCGAACAGCAAGGTGCCGACGCTCATCGACGGCAAGGTGGTGATCTGGGAATCGAACACCATCCTGCGCTATCTCGCCGCCTCCTATGTTCCGGCGCTGACCGGCGCCACGCCGGCCGAACGCACCGATGTCGAACGCTGGATGGACTGGCTCCTCGCCGCCGTCAATCCGGGCTACCTCACCGCCTTCAAAGATTCGAAGAAGCCCGCCAATGAGCGGGCGCCCGATTATGACGCGCAGATCAAGGAGCTTCTCGCCCAGATGGCGATCCTCGACGCTCATCTCAAAGGCAAGTCCTTCGTGGCGCTGGAGAAGCTCACCATCGCCGACATCGCGCTGGCGCCGGTCCTGAAACGCTGCCTCGACTTCCCGCTCGAACGCCCGGCCCTCGCCGAGCTCGATCGCTGGATCAAGGCCATCGGCGAGCGCGCCGCCTTCCAGATCGCAATCGGCGCCAAAGAGAAGAAGGCCGCCTGATGAAGCGCATCGCCGTCATCGGATTGGGAACCATGGGTCCAGGGATGGCCCAGCGCCTGGCGCAAGGCGGACTCGTGGTCACCGCCTTCGATACGGATGGCGCCCAGATCGAGAAGGCGAAGGCGATGCTGCCTTTGATCACCGGCGTGCTCGACCGGCTCGGCATCACGCCGAAGCCCGGCGGCGCGCTGCATTTCACCACCTCCCTTGCCGACGCCGTCAAGGATGCCGATCTCGTCATCGAGAACGTGCCGGAGAAGATCGAGATCAAGGCCGATGTCTATCGCGCCTTGGAAGGGCTCATCGCCTCCAAGACTCTGGTCGTGTCCGATACATCCGGCATCCCGATCAGCAAACTGCAAGAGCATCTCTCACATCCAGAGCGCTTCTGCGGCATGCACTGGTCGAACCCACCTCATATCATTCCGATGATCGAGGTCATATCGGGGGCGAAGACCGCGCCCGAAACGGCGAAGGCCATCGTGACGCTGATCGAGGAACTGGGGCTGCTGCCGGTGGTCGTCAACAAGGATGTTCCCGGCTTCGTCGAAAACCGCATCCTCTACGCCCTGCTGCGCGAGGCGGTCGATCTCGTCGAGGAAGGCGTCATCGCGCCGGAAGCGCTCGATACCTGCGTTTCCTGGGGCATCGGCTACAAGCTCAGCGTCATCGGTCCGATGGCGCTCCTCGATGTGGCGGGGCTCGACATCTATCATTCGGTGGCAGGTTTTCTTAATCAGGAGCTGTCGACCCGCGGCGATATCGCTCCCTTCGTGACGAAGCGCGTGGCGGAGAAACGTCTCGGACTTAAGACCGGCGGCGGCGTCTATGCCTATACGCCGGAACGGATAAAGGAGCTCGGTGCCGAACGGGCGCGCAAGCTCGTCGCGGTGCGCCGCGCACTGGAGGAGAAGGATCGGACATGACGCTTCAGCGGCAGACGAGCCGGTCCGTGTCGCTCACACAAGTGAGATCGGCCGGCTTGCCTTGCGCGAGCGTCACCACGCTGCGGCTTTCCCAGCTTGCCCCGGCGAAACCGCACCAGGCCATCTGCACGGCCATGCGGTCGCCCACCTCGTTGAGGAGATACAAGGTACCATCCGCCGGGTCGCGCCAGAAACTCACGGCAATCCGGGCTCCCGGCGCCGCCCGGCCGAGCTCGGCAGAGTACCAATGGGCGAGCGACACGGCGCAGCTGATCTCGCGCGTGGCACTGTTTCGTGCGACGAACGGTGTCTCTATGAGACCCGCCGAACCGCGTTCGACAGCGCTGGCAGTGGGCGCAGCGAGAGTGGAAACGAAGATGAATGCGAGGAGACGATTTGTTTTTGCAGACATGATGGACTTCGCAAGGAATGCGATAGCCTAACATGGCTGCCGCCTGAAAGTGAATGGAAAGACAAGTATAAAACCAGATGGAGGAAACGTTATGCGTGCATATTGGAAGAAATCCCTAGGCGCCTTGACGATGCTGGCTCTGATGAGCACGGCGAGCCTCGCCGCCGAGGTGAAGACGATTGCCATTCTCGCGCCCGAGCAAGGCAATGACTATGGTTGGAACCAGCAAGGCATCGATGCCGCCAAGGCCGCCGGTGAGAAGGCCGGCGTCAAGGTGCTGGTCGCCGAAGGTCTGGGTTACGGCGATGTGCGCCCGACATTGCGCGAGCTCGCCGGTGAAGGTGCCAACCTGCTGATCGCCCATGCGAGCGGCTACAACACTGCCGCGCCTGAGATCGGTGCCGAGCTCAATGTACCGGTGGCGATCGTCGACATGCCCAATGCGATGAAAGCCGGCAAGGTCGCCGACTACACGCTGAGCGGCCATGAAGGCGCCTATCTCGCCGGCCGTCTCGCGGCCAAGATGAGCCGTAGCGGCACGGTCGGTATCGTCGTCTCGGGCGAACCCCCGTCATGGAACTCGCAGTCGGCCGCCTTCGCGCAGGGCGCCAAGGCCGAGAAGGATGGTATCAAGATCCTCTATGCGGTGATCGGACCGGCGGCCTATGCCGACGCGGCGGGCGGCAAGCGGGTGACCGAAGCGGTGATCGCGGCCGGCGCTGACATCGTCTTCGGACAAGGCAACGGCTCGAGCTTCGGCATGCTGCAGGCGGTGGAAACCACCAAAGCGGGTGATGGCGGCAAGGTCTATTTCATCGACGTGATCGGCGACAAGAGCCCGATCAACAAGGGCTTCCTGCTTTCCTCGGTGCTGTGGAACCTGGTGCCCGTCTATGATGCGATGATCGCCGATCTGAAAGCCGACAAGTTCGGCACCAAGAACTACACGATCGGCCTTGCCGACGACTCGGTGAAGCTGCTCAAGACGGCTGAGATTCCCGACGGCGTCTGGGGTGAGATCGAGGCGGTGCGCGCCGATGTCGTCTCCGGCAAGATCAAGGTCGAGCCGGTGTGGGATGCGGCCAAGCTCCATGAGCTCGTGACCGCGCTCAAGTAGAACTCACACGCGCCGGCAGGTCACCGAGGCTTGCCGGCGTCCTTTCATTATCGTGACGGTTCGAACCATAACCATGTCTGCAAACGGCAACTCGGCGTCGGGCAAACCCGCCGTCGAGCTCGTCAATATTTCCAAGCGCTTCCCGGGCGTCGTGGCCAACGACAATGTGAGCCTTGCTCTGTGGCCCGGTGAAGTGCATGTGCTCCTGGGCGAAAACGGCGCCGGGAAGTCGACGCTCATCGCCCTTCTCGCCGGCCTGCAGCAGCCCGATGAAGGCCATATCGAGATCGCGGGCGAAAGGCGCCAGATCACCTCCCCCAGCGCCGCTCTGGCGCTCGGCATCGGCACCGTGTTCCAGCACAATATGCTGGTGCCGAGCCTGACCGTCGCCGAAAATCTACTGCTCGGTGCCCCTTGGTGGCAAAGACCCGGCCGCGCCGGATTGGCCCGCGCGCTGGCCACGATCGGCAAGGATTTCGGGCTCGACGTTCCGCTCGACGCCAAGGCCGGCGAAATCTCGCTCGGCGAGCAGCAGCAGGTCGAAATCGTCCGCGCTCTCCTCCATAAGAGCCGCGTCCTCATTCTCGACGAGGCCACCTCGATGATGACACCGAAAGGCATCGAGGTGCTGGGCCAGCTCATGCGCAAGCTCGCGGCGTCGGGCCTCGCCATCGTCTTCATCACCCACAAGCTCGACGAGGCGCTGAATTTCGGCGACCGGATCTCGATCCTGCGGCGCGGCCGCAAGATCGCGCAGCTGGCGCCCGAACGCCTCAAAACCCTGGACAAGACCCAGGCCCGCAGCGAGATCATCAAGGCGATGTTCGCCCGTCAGGACGAGCAGAGCGATGCGGCCGCTCCGCTCCCGCGCCCACAGCTCGCCGCCAAGGCCGATCTTGATATCAGCGCGCTCTCGATTGCGCCCGAGCCCGGTCTACCGGGCCTAGCCGACATATCGCTCACCGTCCGCTCGGGCGAGATCGTCGGGATTGCCGGTATCGACGGCAACGGGCAGAAGCAGCTGGCCGAGGCGCTGGCCGGCCAGCGGGCGCTTGCCTCAGGAACCATTCGTCTCGGCGGCGCCCCAGTCGAGCATCTCACCGCCGGCGCCCGCCACAAGCTCGGCCTGCGCTACCTGACCGACGACCGGCTCACGGAGGCGACCGTCGCCAGCTTCCCCTTGAACCTCAATCTGCTGCTCAAGACCATCGGCGAAGAGCCCTTCTGGCGCCGCGGCATCGAGCAGACACGGGAAATCCATGCGCATGCCGAGCAGCAAGTGAAACGCTACGACATCAGGACCCCCGGCATCCACACGCCGATCGGCAAGCTGTCGGGCGGCAATATCCAGAAGGCGCTGCTGGCGCGCGAGCTTGCCGGCGACGCCAAGGCGATGATCTTCAACAAGCCGACCTATGGCCTCGATTACCAGAATATTGCCTTGTCACGGGCGCGCATCCGCGAAAGCGCCGAGCGCGGCCTGGCCGTGCTCCTCATCTCGACCGATCTCGACGAGCTGCTCGAATTGTCTGACCGCATTGCGGTGATGTCGCAAGGCCGCATCGCCGGCATCGTCGAAAACGGCCCTGAGGCGCGCTGGGCGGTCGGCAATCTCATGGTCGGCGAGGCGGCATGATGGACGAAGCACAAGCCATCCATCCACCGCACGACAAGGCGGCCGCCCGACCCACGCTCGAGGCGTGGCGCAGCCTCGCTCTGGTGACGGTGGGGCCCATCCTCCTCGCTTTCCTGTTTTGCGCTTTGGCCCTGCTGATCGCGGGGCATGATCCTCTCGCCTATTATCTCTATGTCGTCGAGCGCGGCGTGTTTTCGGGACAAGGCCTGCAGCAGACGCTGACCCGCATGGCGCCGCTTCTCCTTCATGCCGCGAGCCTCATCATCGCCTTTCGCGCCGGCATCTGGAATCTGGGCGGCGACGGACAGTTTCTCCTCGGTGCGGTGATGGCGGCGGCCCTCGGTCCGGTCCTCGTCACCGTGGCGCCCGACTGGATCACCCTCATCGCCTGCATGCTGCTCGCCATGCTCGTCGGTGCGTTGTGGTCGCTCGTTCCGGCGCTGCTCCGGGCCTATCAGGGTGTCAATGAGATCATCACCACCTTGATGATGACCTTCCTCGGCACCTCCTTCGCCAATGTGCTGGTGAAGCTCATTTTCCTCGATCCCGCGACGACCGTGCCGCAGACCCGCACTCTGCCGGTCGAGGATCGCCTGGCCTGGCTTCCAGGCACGACGATCTCGAGCGGCCTCTTCATCGGGCTCGCCGCGGTGATCATCGTCCATCTGGTGATGACACGCACCGCCTTCGGCCTTAGACTCCGCATCGTCGGCGCTAACCCCAAGGCGGCGCTGCATGCCGGTCTATCGGTCTCGGCGCTGACCGTCATCGTCTTTGCCCTGTCGGGTGGGCTCGCGGGCCTTGCCGGCGCGGTCGACATCGTCGGGGTGTTCGGCAATGTGCGGGCCGACTGGAATCCGGCCTATGCGCTGGCCGTCGTGCCACTCGTCTTCCTCGCGCGCTTCAATGGCTGGG
The DNA here is from genome assembly GCF_016595235.1 of Taklimakanibacter albus. Classification (GTDB taxonomy): domain Bacteria; phylum Pseudomonadota; class Alphaproteobacteria; order Rhizobiales; family Aestuariivirgaceae; genus Taklimakanibacter; species Taklimakanibacter albus. Next base: position 85,552 of record NZ_JAENHL010000008.1, read on the forward strand.
CCACCATCGCTTTCGTCTTCTTTTATGCGGTGCTCGACATCGGCGGTGAAAGTGCGGCGCGGCGCATCGGCGTGCCGCAATATTTCACGCTTGTGCTCGTCGCCACCATGTTCATCCTGCTGGCGCTCGCCGAATGGCTCGACCAGCAGCGCCGCGCCCGGCAAAGGAGCTGACCACCATGGAAGCGCTCCTCACCACCGCCTTCCTCACCGCCCTTGTCACCGGCGCCGTCACCGCCGGCATCCCGTTGCTGCTCGCCGGGCTCGGCGAGCAGATGTCGGAGAAGGCCGGCGTCCTCAATGTCGGTATCGAAGGCATGATGCTGGCCGGTGCCTTCGCCGGCTTCTTCGCCGCCTATATGAGCGGATCAATCGCCCTCGGCTTTCTCGCCGGGGCGGCGGGGGGCTTCGGCGTCGCCCTGCTGATGGCGCTGCTCTGCGTGCGTCTCGGTCTCAACCAGATCGTCATCGGCATCGGCCTGACGCTCGGCTTCGAAGGCATCACCGCCCTTCTCCACTATAATCTCTTCGGCCGTTCCTATCCGCGCCTGCCGGCGGTCGAGACCTTGCGCATCCCGGGCCTTGCCGACATTCCGGTGCTGGGGCCGGCCTTCTTCGACCGGCCGCTCATCGTCTATATCGCGGTGGCCCTGGTCTTCGTCGCCAGCTTCGTCTACCGGCGCACCAATCTCGGTCTCTATCTGCAAGCGGCGGGCGACAAGCCGGCCGCCCTCGACGTCACCGGCATCGATGTCGTACGCATCCGCACCTTCGCCGTGCTGACCGCCGGAACACTCGCCGGCCTCGGCGGCGCGTTTCTCTCCGAAGTCGGCGCCGGGCTGTTCGTGCCTTTCATGACCAATGGCGCCGGCTTCATCGGCATCGTGCTCGCGATGCTGGCGCGCGGGAGGCCCTTCTGGGTGCTCGCCGGCGCCGCCATCTTCGGCGCCTGCCTGTCGCTCACCACCGCGCTGCAGGTGGCAGGCGTCAATGTGCCGACCGATGTCATCCAGATGATCCCCTTCGCGGCGGTGATGGCGGTGCTCATCATCTTCGGCCGCAATGCCCATCTACCCGCTGCGCTCGGTATTCCCTATGTGCGAGGCGCGCGTTGAAAAACATAAATAAAGTGGAGGAACCCCAATGACCGACACCAAAGTATATCTGCTCGACGGCGGCTCGCTCGTCCTCGACGGTTTTCACGTCTACTGGAATAAAGGACCGGGCGGCGAGGTGCGCTTCCCTGTCTATTCCATTCTGGTCGAGCACAAGGACGGGCGTTTCCTGATCGACACGGGCTACGACTACGACCATGTGCAGAAGGTACTGCCCTTCGAGAAACCGATCCAATCCAAGGACCAGACGATCCCTGGCGCCTTGAAGCTGCTCGGCCTCGAGTCCAAGGATATCGGTGTCGTGGTCAATTCGCATTTCCATTTCGACCATGTCGGCGGCAACAAATATTTTCCGCATGCCAAGAAGATCTGCCACAAGGCCGAGATCCAGCAGGCGATGACGCCCGAGCCCTTCGAGATACTGGGTTATTCGGATCTGAGCTTCTCGGCCGCCGCCGCCGAAGCACGCAAAGCCAGCGCCCAGCTTCTCGCCGGCACCACCGTTGCCAATTCGACCTTCGAAGGTATCGAAGGTGATGTCGAGCTCGCCAAGGGTGTGAAGCTCATCTACACGCCCGGCCATGCGATCGGCCATTACAGCCTGCTGGTCGAGTTCGGCAATCGTAAGCCGATCCTGTTCACCATCGATGCGTCCTACACGAAGAAGAGCCTCGAGATCCTGTGCCAAGCGTCCTTCCACATCGATCCCAGGGCCGGCGTCGCCTCGATGCGCCGGCTCAAGCAGCTCGCCGCCGATCACGAGGCTGAGCTCATGTATTCGCATGACATGGTCGAGTACCAGACCTACCAGACCGGCACAAAGTTCTACGGCTAGGAGACGACAATGGCAGACAAACTGAACTGGCCGGTTTTCACCCTGACCTCAGGCCCGGTCGACGCTTACCCCGCGGTGCTGCGCGGCCTTGGGCGTACCGTCTCTTACGACTTCGATCCGGCCTTTCAACTCTTCTACGAAAACGTCGCGAAGAAAGCGAAGAAGGCGATGGGGCTCAAAAATGCCCCGGTCATCCTGCATGGCGAGCCGGTGCTGGGCCTCGAAGCGGCCGCCGCCTCGCTCATCGCCGAGGATGACGTGGTGCTCAATCTCGCTTCCGGCGTCTATGGCAAAGGCTTCGGCTACTGGGCCAAACGTTATTGTGCCGATCTCCATGAGGTGGAGGTCCCTTACAATGAGGCCATCGATCCCGCCGATGTCGCCAAGGCGCTCAAGAAACGTCCCGAGACGCGTATCGTCAGCCTCTGCCATCATGACACGCCTTCGGGCACCATCAATCCGGCGGAAGAGATCGGCGCCATCGTCGCCAAACATGGCGCCTATCTCATCACCGATGCGGTGTCGTCTTTCGGTGGGATGAAGATCGATGCCCTCTCATCCCATTCCGACATCTTCGTCACCGGTCCCAATAAATGCCTCGGCGGCGTGCCGGGCCTTACTCTATTGGGCGTGAGCGAGCGCGCCTGGAAGAAGATGAAGAAGAATCCCAAAGCACCACGTGCCTCGATGCTGTCGATCCTCGACTGGCAGGACGCGCATCGCCACGACCGGCCATTCCCCTTCACGCCGTCCGTCTCCGAGATCAACGGGCTCGATGCGGCGCTCGATGTCTATCTGGAGGAAGGGCCCGAGGCCGTATGGCAACGGCACGCGCTCACCGCCAAGGCCTGCCGGGCCGGCGTCAAAGCCATGGGGCTCGAGTTGTGGGCGGCGCGCGAGGAGATCGCCTCGCCCACCACCACGGCGGTGAAGACGCCCAAGGGCGTCGATGAAGAGAAATTGCGCGCCGCAGCGAGAAGCCTCTATGGCGTCACTTTCTCATCGGGCCGCGGCGAGACCTTGGGCAAGCTCACGCGCATCGGCCATATGGGCCCGACGGCGCATCCGATCTATTCGACGATCGCCATCTCGGCGCTGGGTGGCGCCCTCAATGCGCTCGGCCGCAAGACCAATACCGGCGCCGGCGTCGAAGCCGTGCTCGCCACCATCGGCAAGAAAATCTAGGGAGAGACAAATGAGCAAGAAACATTCGGGTAAAACCGCCATCGTCACCGGCGCCGCCCAGGGCATCGGTGAAGCGATCGCGCGGCGCCTCGCGGATGACGGTGCCCGCGTCGTGGTAAGCGACATCAATGGAGCGGGAGCCGAAAAGGTCGCCAAGTCCCTGCCGAACGACGCCTTCGCCGTCACCTGCGATGTCTCAAATCCGGACCAGGTTGCCGCGCTGCATGCCGAGGTCGATAAGAAGGCCAAGGGCGTCGACATCCTGGTCAACAATGCGGCGATCGTGCCCTTCATCGCCTGGGACGATGTCGATCTCGCCCATTGGCGCAAGCTCATCGACGTCAATCTGACCGGCGTCTTCCTGATGTGCCGGGCGGCGTCCGATCAGATGCGCAAGCATGGCCGGCAGGGCCGGATCATCAATATCGCCTCCAACACCTTCTTCGCCGGCACGCCCAACATGGCGGCCTATGTGGCGGCGAAAGGCGGCGTCATCGGCTTCACCCGGGCGCTCGCCACCGAACTCGGCAAACATGGCATCAATGTCAACGCCATCTCGCCGGGCCTCATGGAGTCGGACGGCGTGAAAGCGAGCCCGCACAACAACGCCTTCGACTTCGTGGGCATGCTGCAGGCGCTGCCGGGCAAGGGCCAGCCCGTCGAGATCGCGGGCGTCGCCTCGTTCCTCGCTTCCGAGGACGCCAGATGGATCACCGGCCAGACCATCAATGTCGATGCCGGCATGGTGCGGTGGTAGTCTAAGCCCGCGTCTTCATCTCGTCGGCCAATTCGCCATAGCCGACGAAGCGATATTCGTAATCGAGACCGATCCGCTTGGCCGCCGCCATGGCGCGGCGCGCCAGGTCCTCGTCGCGGGTCTGGGCGATATAGACGACCTTCTTGTAGTTGCCGAAATACATCGGGAGCAATTCGGGATGCCGATCGAGGCCCATGCCGCTCCAGATCAGCTTGTCGAAGTGGCGCGCCAGATAGTCGGTGAGGAAGAAGGAAGTGATGTCATCGTCCTCCTTCGCCTTGAACGCGTCGTTGCCGGAGAAGAAGGCGTAGCAATGCGGACCCGGGATGCGCTCGACGCCCTCCTCTTCGAGCAGCTTGTCGAGCAGGCCACCCGTGCCGCAATCGCCATAGAGGACGAAGATGGATTTATAGCGTCCCTTATTGGCGCGGATCTTTTCGCGGATGCCGGGCACGATATATTGCGGCGTGTTGTGCCATTTGGCCGGCAGGCAGGCGACGTCGAAAGCCTTCCAGCGATTGACCTCGATGAGATCGACGATCTCGCGCGCCAATGCCCCGCAGGCGATCAGGAGCACATGCCCCTGGCCGTTCAGGAACTCGAATTCCTCGGAAGGTTTGACATTGACGAGCGTCATGGACCGATCCTTGCCCCGGCCGCCCCGGGGCAAGCGCGGGATGCGAAAAAGTGGGCACCGGTTTTTCGCAAGAATCCCGCGCCAACTATTGAGCCGATCACGTTCATGAGTTTGGATTGCTTCAATCCAAACTCATCGTGATCTAGGGGTCACGCCGACGCGGCCATCTGATTGTGCTTGCGCTTCATGAAGTCCTTCGCCGTCTCGACCGCCACGGCGGCGTCACGGCAATAGGCGTCGGCACCGACGGCCTTGGCGAATTCCTCGTTCAAAGGCGCGCCGCCGACCAGCACTATGTAGTCATCGCGCATGCCTTTTTCCTTCAGCGTGTCGATGACGACTTTCATATAGGGCATGGTGGTGGTGAGCAGCGCCGACATGCCAAGGATGTCCGGCTGGTGCTCGGCGATGGCTTCCAGATATTTCTCGACCGGGTTGTTGATGCCGATATTGATGACCTCGAAACCGGCACCTTCCATCATCATGGCGACGAGGTTCTTGCCGATGTCGTGAATGTCGCCCTTGACGGTGCCGATCACCATCTTGCCCAGGCGCGGCGCGCCGGTCTCGGCGAGCAGCGGACGCAGGATGAACATGCCGGCCTTCATCGAATTGGCGGCCAGCAGCACTTCAGGAACGAACAGAATGCCGTCACGGAAGTCGATGCCGACGATGCGCATGCCCTCGACGAGCGCTTCGGTCAGAACCTTGTAAGGGGTCCAGCCGCGCTCCAGCAGGATATGCACGCCCTCTTCGACCTCTTCCTTGAGGCCGTCATAGAGGTCGTCGTGAATCTGCTGGGTCAGCTCCTCGTCATTCAAGGATCTGAGGTCAAGTTCGCCTTCATCGCTCATGGGTTCAATCTCCCGGCAAGGACTTAACGGAAGCGCCTCCATTTCGCCAAAGTCGAGCAACTCTGACGGGAAGCGCTCTAAGCCGCTCTTCTGACGTCTAAATTAGCTCAAGGCAAGGGTTATTCCCCGTCACCTGCGACGGGGGGAGGACGGAAACCGACAGTCTGGAAGTGGAGCCCAGGCAGTGCTATCCGAAAGCCCCCCTCCCTGCCTGAGTTCTTCCCATGGCCACAGCCGCTTTTTCCCTCGACAGTCTTCGTGCGCAGTTCCCGTCCCTGTCCCTCAAGGATGACGGCAAACCGCGGGTCTATTTCGACAATCCCGCCGGCACGCAAGTGCCGCAAAGGGTGATCGAGCGCACGCTCGAGGCCCTGGTGAACAAGAATGCCAATCTCGGCGGCTATTTCACCACCACGGTCGCGGCCGAGACACTGGTGAACGAGGCTCATCAGGCCATGGCCGATTTTTACCACGCCGGTTCGGCGCGGGAGATCGTCTTCGGCCAGAATATGACGACGCTGACGATGCACATGTCGCGCTGCCTGGGAAAACGCTTCAGCCCGGGCGACGAGATCGTGCTGTCGCGCATGGACCATGACGCCAATGTGTCGCCCTGGCTGCTGCTCGCCGAAGATCGCGGCCTCACCGTGCGCTGGATGGAGTTCGATCCCGAGACCTATGAATTTCCCGAGGATGCCCTCACCAAGGTGCTGAGCCCGAAGACCAAGCTCGTCGCCATGGGCTTCGCGTCCAACTGCACCGGCACGATCAACGATGTGAAACACTTCGCCAAGCAGACGCATGAGGCGGGCGCCCTCTTTTATGTCGATGCGGTGCAGCTCGCGCCCCATGTCGGCATCGATGTTCGCGATCTCGGTTGCGATTTCCTGGTATCTTCGGCTTACAAATTCTTCGGCCCGCATCAGGGCATATTGTGGGGGCGTGAGGCACTGCTCGAAGAGACCTTCAGCTACAAGGTGCGCCCGGCCGGCAACGATCTGCCGCATAAATTCGAAACCGGCACCCTCAGCCACGAGGGCATGGCCGGCACGCTCGGCGCTGTCGAATATCTGGCGAGCTTCGGCGGCAAGCCGGGCGCCTCGGGCAAGACCTACGCCCATATGTCGGAGCGTGGCGCCGCCATCCATCGCGCCTTCGATGTCTTCACCGACTGGGAGCACCATATCTGCAATCGGCTGATTGCCGGGCTGCAGAGCGTCAAGGGCCTCCGAATCCGCGGCATCACCTCTCCCAACGCGGTGCATCGCCGGGTACCGACGGTCTCTTTCACGCTTGAAGGCCACACACCCCAGGCGCTCGCCAAAGCCTTCGCCGAGCGCAACATCTTCGTCTGGTCAGGTCACAATTATGCGGTCGAACCGGTGACCGTGATGGGATTGATGGACAAGGGCGGCGTACTGCGCGTCGGCCTCGCCCATTACAATACGGAAGCGGAAGTTGACGGCTTCCTCGCGGCGCTCCACCAGATCAAGGGTTGAGAGCGGAATAAGTCTCGTCCTCAAGCGTCATTAGGCGTACCCTTTCAACGCCTGTGATCAGCTGGGAACCGTCACATGAGCGAGACTGCGCTCAATCCGCCTTTGTCACCCTGGGTGAGAGTGTTCACCGGAGCGGCGCTCATCGTCCTCATCGCCGGGCCGCTGCTGCTCTTCGCACCACAAGTGATCGTGCCGCGCTGGCCCTGGGCCATCGCGCCCTTCAATGCGCGCTTTCTGGGCGCCGTGTATTGCGCCGAGCTCGGCGCCCTGGCGGTGCTGTTTCTCGACAATCGCTGGTCGCCCGGACGCGCCAGCTTCGTCGTGGCCTTCGTCTTCACCTTCGTGGTCACCATAGCCTCACTGATCCATCTGCCGGCCTTCGTTGGCGCGCGCCGCATCGCCCTGTGGTTCGTTCTCTATGTCGGCTATGCCGCGCTCAGCGGTGGGGCGTTGCTGCTCTATCGCCAATTGCCCAAGGTCTCTGCTCTGGCGGTGAGCGACCGTTTCAGGAGCACGCTGCAGGTGGCCGGCGCGGTGATGACGCTCTACGGCGTGGCCTTGTTCGTTGCGCCCGGCATCGCCGCGGGCTTCTGGCCCTGGGCTATCGATGCGATGCACGGCCAGATCTACAGTGCCGTCTTCCTGGCCCCGGGGCTCGGCACCTTGCTCCTAGGTCGATCGGCGGCGCGCGAGGAATGCCTGGTCGGCGGCGTCTTCAATGCCGGGCTCGGCTTCTTTGCTCTGGTCGGCTTCGCGCTCGCGCAGGCGCAGACCGGCCGCGCTAATCTCGCAAGCCCCGCCACCTGGGCGTGGCTCTTGATCTTCGCAGTACTGCTGGCGATCGGTATCGCGATGATCAGGGCGTCGCGGGCGAAATCCTGAGGATCTGCCCGTCGCTCGCATCGGTCACAACATACAGCGCCCCGTCAGGGCCCTGCGCCACGTCGCGGATGCGCATGCCCAACTCCTTCAGTAGGCGCTCCTCATGCGTGACCTTGGCGCCATCGAGCTCGAGCCGCACCAGCGCCTCGGCGCGCAAGCCGCCGACGAAGAGATTGCCCTTCCATTGCGGGAAGCTGTCGCCGGTATAAAAGGCCATGCCTGAGGGCGCGATGACCGGCGTCCATTGATAGATGGGGTTCTCCATGCCGGGCGCTTCACTTTTGCCGCTGCCGACCGGCGTGCCGTCATAATTCACGCCATAGGAGACGACGGGCCAGCCGTAATTCTTGCCGGGCTCCGGCAGATTGATCTCATCTCCCCCCATAGGCCCGTGCTCGATCTCCCACAGCGCGCCGGTCGCGGGATTGATGGCGGCGGCTTGTGGATTGCGGTGGCCATAGGACCAGATCTCCGGGAGCGCGTCCTCCTTGCCGACGAAGGGATTGTCCTTCGGCACTGAGCCGTCCTCCATCAGGCGCACGACCTTGCCCAGATGCGAATCGAGCTCCTGCGCCTGGCTGCGGAATTTCTCGGCCGAACGCTCACCCAAGGTGACGAAGAGATGGCCCTTACCATCGAAGACGAGGCGGCTGCCGAAATGCAAGTTGCTGCGCACTTTCGGCTTCTGCGAGAAAATCACCTTGACGTCGTCGAGCGCCTTGCCGTCGGCGCTCAGCCTGCCGCGCGCCACAGCGGTCGAATTGCCGCCTTTGCCGGCTTCCGAAAAGCTCCAATAGATGAGCCGGTTCTGAGCGAAATCAGGATGGACGGCGACATCGAGGAGACCGCCCTGCCCGCCGACATCGACACCGGGCACACCTTTGATCGCGGCACTCTTCTTGCCGTCAGGCGAGACGATCCGCATCCGGCCGCCGCGCTCCGTCACGATCATGCGCTTGTCGGGCAGGAAATCGATAGCCCATGGCCGCGCCAGCCCATCGGCGATGATATCGACGGAGATGTCACCCTTCTCGGTTTTGAAGGTCGCGGCCTCGACATCGGGCGTCAAGATCAAGACGCCCAATGCTAACGTAACGACAAACCGCATCACCATCTCTCCAGAAGGACTCAGATTCAGGAAAGATAGGAGATGCGGCTTTGGTTCCCAAGTCACCGAACTGTGAGCCGGCCTTCAAGCACCTTCAGGCTCGTCTCGCAGCGTTCGGCGATCTGATCGATATCCTTCTCGGTGACGATCAGCGGCGGCGAGAAGCCCAGCGTGTCGCCCATGCAGCGGCCGATCAGGCCATGCTCATAGGCGATCTGGTCGAAGGTGAGTCCCACCTGCAACGCCGGATCGAAGGGCGTGCGGGTGGCGCGGTCGGCGACAAGCTCGATGCCGAGCATGAGGCCGGCGCCGCGGACATCGCCGATCATCGGATAGCGCTGCGCCATCGAGTCGAAATGCCATTTCAGCCGCGCGCCCATCTTGCGGACATGCTCGACGACATTCATCTCGTTGTAGATCTTGATCGTCTCGAGCGCCACGGCGACGCCGACCGGATGGCCGGAATTGGTGAAGCCATGGCCGAAGGAGCCGCCCTGCTTGTTGAACGCATTGACGGCGTCATAAATCTCCGGCGCCAGCACGACGGCCGAGATCGGGAAATAGGACGAGGACAGGCCCTTGGCGAGCGCCATCATATGCGGCTTCATGCCGACCGTGTCCTTGCCGAACCAGTTGCCCGTGCGGCCGAAGCCGCAGACGATCTCATCACCGAGACAGAGGATGTCATATTTGGCGAGCACCACCTCGATCTTGGCGAAGTATGATTTGGGCGGCACGATGATGCCGCCGCCGGCATTGATCGGCTCGGCGATGAAGGCGGCGATTGTGTCGGGGCCTTCGCGCAGGATCAGCCTCTCGAGCTCAAGCGCCAGACGGTCGGCGAACTCGTCCTCGCTTTCGCCGTCCAGCATGCCGCGATAAGGATCGGGACACAACGTGTGCAGGAAGCCCGGTATGGGCAGGCCGAATTCGCGATGCATGAAGGTGAGGCCGCACATCGAGGCCGCCGCGATCGTCGAGCCGTGGAAGGCGCGGTCGCGGGCGATCACTTTGCGCTTGGTCGGCTTGCCGCGCACCGTGTGATAGACCCAGGCCAGCTTCACCATCGTTTCGTTCGCTTCCGAGCCGGAGGTGGCAAAATAAGCCTTGCCGCCCTTCATGCCGGTCAGGTCGACCAGCGTTTCGGCGAGATTGGTCGCCGGCTCGTGGGTTCGGTTGAAGAAGGTGTGGTAGAAACCAAGCTCGGAATACTGCCGGTTGGCCGCCGCCGCGAGCCGCTCATTGTTGAAACCGAGCGAGGCGCACCACAAGCCCGCCATGGCATCAATGTAAGACTTGCCGGCATCGTCGAAGACATGGATGCCCTCTCCCTTCGTGATGATCACCGGCCCCTTTTCCTCGAAACGCTTGGGGTTGGTCTGTGAATGGAGATGGCTGGCGACATCGCGCCCGGCGACGGAATTGGGCTTGAAATGCTGGTTCATGGCTGTGGCCTTTCCTTGGCAAATTAGTGTGAGAGACGTTCGCCGCTCTGGCGATCGAAAATGAGAAGATGGCGGCTGTCGATCGCCGCCTTGACCGGCATGCCAGAATTGAGCCGCACGAAGCCGGGAAGGCTCGCGAGCAGCGTGCCGCCTTCCCAGTCTAGAGTTACATGGGTGGTGGGTCCGACCGGCTGCACCAGGCGCACGGTGGCCGGGATGCCGCTGTCGCCGAGCGCCACATATTCGGGCCTGATCCCGAAATCGACCGGACGGCCGGGTGCGAGCCCTGCTCCGGTTGGGAGCGGAATGGCCGCAGCGCCCACCTTGATCGCGCCATCCGCGCCGATCTCACCCGCCGCCAGCTCGATGCGCGGGCTGCCGATGAAGGTCGCCACATAACGCGTGGCCGGCCGCGCATAGATTTCTTCCGGCGTGCCGAGCTGCTCGATGCGTCCGCCATTCATTACCGCGATACGATCCGAGATCGACATTGCCTCTTCCTGGTCATGGGTGACGAAGATCGAGGTCACGCCGAGGCGCTGATGCAGCTCCTTCACCTCGGCGCGCATCTTGAGGCGCAGATTAGCGTCGAGATTGGAGAAAGGCTCGTCGAAGAGGAAATATCTGGGCTCGCGAACGAGCGCGCGGCCGATGGCGACACGCTGCTGCTGGCCGCCAGACAGTTGCGCCGGCAGGCGCTCGAGCATGGTGGAAAGCTCAAGCGCGGCGGCGACCTTCTCGACGCGTTCCTTGATCTCGGACGACGGAACCCCGCGCATCTTCAAGGTGAAGCTGATATTGCGGGCGACCGTCATATGCGGATAAAGCGCATAGTTCTGGAACACCATGGCGACGTCGCGCTCGACGGGCGAAAGCTCATTGACACGCCGGCCGCCCATCAAGATGTCGCCCGAGCTCGCATCCTCGAGCCCCGCCACCATGTTGAGCGTCGTGGTCTTGCCGCAGCCCGAGGCGCCGAGCAGTGTCACGAACTCGCCTTCGGCAATGGCCAGATTGACATCCCGGCAGGCGGTGTAGTTGCCGAAGGTCTTCGAGACATTGCGGATTTCAATGGCGGTCATTCGGGCCTCACCCCTTCATCATGCCGTCCGCGAAGCCGCGGATGATCTGGTTGCGGAACAGGACGGCAAGCAGGATGACCGGCGCCACGCTGATGACGGCGGCGGCCATCATCTGTCCGAAAACGGTCTGATATTGTCCGGCGAATTGCGCGATCACCAAAGGCACGGTCTGCGCCTGCTGGCGCGTCAGGATCAGCGCGAAGAAAAACTCGTTCCACGCCTCGACGAAGGCGAAGACGGCGGCGGCGCTCAAAGGCGGCAGGGAAATCGGCAGCACGATGTACCAGAAGGTGGCGAAAATGCCCGCACCATCGACGGCCGCCGCCTTCTCGATGCCGGAAGGAATACCGAGGAAGAAACCGCGCAGGATCCAGATGACGATGGGCAGGTTGAAGGAGAGATAGACGACGCCCAGCGACAGGACATTGTCGATAAGGCCGAGCTTGCTGATCACGATGAAGAGCGGGATGGCAATGGCGATGCCGGGCAACATCTGGGTGGCGAGGATGAGGAAGGCGATGCCATTGGCGCGCGGCACCGGCAGACGGGCGAGCGCATAGGCGGCCGGCGCGCCGAGCACCAGCGCCAGCGCGGTCGAGAACAGCGACACGATCAGTGAATTGGCGATACCGCGGCCGAGCGCCGCCGCGGCGGCGAGAACGGTCGAGAAATTCTCCAAGGTGAAATTCTGCGGCGAGAGATCCGGTGGTTGTGCGATCAGCGCCTTCTGCTCAAGCAGGCTCGAAATGATGAGCCAGAGGACCGGCGCTGCGGACCAGAAGGTGAAGAGTGCCAGCCCGACCAGGATCACGGTCTTGCGCAGCGGTCCACCTTCCCGAAGCCTTGCAAAGCTCATCGGGCACCTTTGGGTTCGCGCGGCCATAAAAGCCAGACATAAGCGGCGGCGAGGAGGAAGGTGAGCGCGAAGATGACATTGGCGATGGCAGCGCCATAACCCAGGTCGAGGAAGTTGAAGGTGACGCGGTAAGCGAGGAAATTGAGCAGCACCGTCGCATCGGCCGGTCCGCCGCGGGTCAGGACGAAGACGAGATCGAAGACGCGCAGGGACCAGATGGTCTGGAGCACGATGGCGATGGCAATGACACCGCGCATGGTCGGCAAGGTCACATGCAGGAAGCTCCGCCACGGTCCGGCACCATCCATGTAAGCGGCGCGGTAGAGCGATTGCGGCACGCGCTGGAGGCCCGCCAGCATGAGGAGCGCCACGAAAGGCACCGATTTCCACACATCGACGATGAGCAGGAAATTCAAGGCCGAAAGCGGCGTGCCGAGCCAGACCTGGTTGTTGCCGATGACGCCCAGCGATTTCAGCATTCCGTTGAGGACGCCGTAATTGGCGTTGAGGATCCATTTCCACAAGACCGCATTGGCGACTGGCGCCAGGGCCCAAGGCACGATCAGGAGGATGCGGAAGAAGCCCGAGCGGCCGAAGGGATGGTTGAGCAGCAGCGCCACGCCGAGGCTCAGCAGCGTCACCAGCACGACTTCCATAACCGAGAAATAGGCCGTGTTGCGCGCCGCCTTCCAGAACACCGCGTCGGTGAACAGACGCTCGAAATTGCCGAAGCCCGCCCATTCCTGCGTGACGGCGCCGCCCGCAAGCTGCACCCGCTGCAGCGCCAGCAGGATCGAATCGACGATCGGATAGAAAAGGATCGCGGCGAGCACGATCAGGGCCGGCGCGACGAAGAACAAGCCTGTTCTTCGTCGCCGCTGCTCGAATGTGCTGATCATCTGACGCCCTGCCCCTCGCCGCGTTCAGTTACCGTGATCTATCAGCCCCGGCGCTTGACGATGGCCGTCACCGCTTCATGCGCGTCGGCGATCGCCTGGGCGGCGGTCTTCGAGCCCTGCAGCGCCTGCTGCACTTCGGTGCCGATCGCGACCGTCACCTGGTTGTAGTCGGCGGTGACGAAGCTGTCATAGGGATGCTTGGCCTGCTCGAGCACCACGGCCGCATTGGGCGCCTTGGCCTGGACTTCCGGATCGCCGAGCACCGACAGGCGGATCGGCAGCCAGCCGGTGTCGAGCACCTGGCGCTTCTGCACCTCGGCATCGAGATAGAATTCGATGAGCTTCTGCGCCTTGTCCTGGTTCTTGCTCGATTTGACGATGGTCCAGGCATCGGTGCCGTCGATCGAGGCGCTGCCCTTGGGCCCGGCCGGGAGAACGGCGCTCGTCATCTTGCCGACGATCTGCGACTGCTTAGGGTCATTGGCGGCGTTCCACATGAAGGGCCAGTTCATCATCATGCCGGCGCGGCCGGCGAGGAGAACATTGGTCGCGTCATTGATGCCGGCATAGGAGATCGAGCCCGGATCGGTCGACGGCATGAGATCGACCATCATCTGCAAGGCGGCGACACCTTCGTCGCTCTTGAAGGACGGCAGGCCGTCCTCGCCATAGAGCTTGCCGCCGGCCTGCTGCAGGAACACCATCCAGTAGCTGGCGGTGCCGCCAATGCCGGCGGGATCGCCATAGTTCAGCACGAAGCCGAAGCGGCCGTCGCGGGTCATCTCCTTGGCGCAGGCCTTCATCTCGTCCCAGGTCTTGGGGGCCTCCTTGAAGCCCGCCTGCTCCAGGAGCTCCTTGTTGTAGAACAGGGTCAGGAGCGAGAGCGTGAAGACCGTGCCGTAGCGCTTGCCGCCGACGGTCGTCGTGGCGAAGCTCGAGGCCGGCAGGTCGTCGACCAGCGCCTTGGGCAAAGTGTCGGCATAGGGTGAAAGGAAAGACTCGAATTCCGGCACCCAGCCGCAATTATAGGTGATGTCCCAGGGGGCGGCGCCGGAGGCGAAAGCGGTCGCCATACGGTCATGGAGTTGCGGCCAGGCGAGCGTCTCATAAGCGACTGTGGCGCCATTGTCGGCCTGCCATTTGGCAAAGGCCTCTTCGGAGAATTTCGCGGCCCCGGGCGGCGCCGGGTCGGGCGGCAGCGGCGAAAAGACATTGAGGCCTGCGGCTTGCGCGCGGGCAGTGCTCCCCAGGAAATCCGGCAGGGCCATCGCGGCGCCGGCGGCGGCGCCCGCTTTCAGTAATGTGCGGCGATTAAAGCTGTGGATCATCGTTCACTCCTCCCTCTTCTTTTTTTGCTCTTCTGAGCATGGCGGCAGAGATTGACGCCAGTTAGAATGACTGTCAATAATTATTCAGTCATTCTGACTTATTAATTATAAGCCACTGTTTAGGAATGGTTTTATGCTTCTGAGTGCCACCAATGCCGTGAAGGCCAAACTGATCAATCTGTGGGTCGTGTTCGACACGATCCGGATGAATGGCGGCATTTCGCGCTCCGGCATCGCGGATGAGACGGGGCTTTCCAAGCAGGCGAGCTCGGATCTGGTGGACGAACTGATCGCCATGCGATTCCTCCAGGAGACGAAGCCGTCGGGCCGCCGCGTCGGCAAGCCGCCCGTGCCGCTGAGTCTCAATCCCGACGGCGCCTTCTCGCTCGGCTTTCATGTCGATGTCGGCCAGATGTCGGCCATCGCCGTCAATCTGGCGGGCGACGTGCTCCATCGCGAGGATCACGCGCTCAACGATCTCGAACCCCACCATGCGGTGGTGCAGCTCGAGCTCGCGACCAAGCGGCTGCTCACTTCGGCCAGGATCCCGGATGACCGCTTCCTCGGCATCGGCCTCGCCACACCCGGCCCCTTCGCGGTGAAGGGTCTGAGCCCGCCCCGCCTGCCCGGCTGGGACGGCCTCGCTTTGCGCGATCTGTTGCGCAAGGCCACCGGCTATAATGTGTCGCTCGCCAATGACGGCCAGTGCGCGATCATCGCCGAATGGCGCTTCGGCGAGGCGGCGCGCCGCCTCACCAATTTCGTCTATCTCTATTTCGGCATCGGCGTCGGCAGCGGCGTCATGGTGCACAGCGCGGCCTTCGGCGGCGCCAGCGGCAATGCCGGCGAAGTGGGCCATGTCACCGTCGTACCCGGCGGGCATGAGTGCATCTGCGGTAAAAGGGGCTGTCTCGAAACCTATGTATCGGTCGACAGCGCCATGCGGCATCTCACGGCCGCGGGCATCGAGGTCGAGACCATGGCGGAGTTCGCCCAGCGCTTCGGCCCCGACGATCCCGATATCGCGGCGTGGATCGCAGAAGGTATCGAGCCCTTGCGCAATGGCCTCAACGCGATCGAAAATCTCTTCGATCCGCAATCGATCATGATCGGCGGCAACGCGCCCAACTGGCTCATCGACACCTTCATGGCCAAGGCAGAGCCCCTGCTGCCCTCCGTCGGGCGCATCGAGCGCACCGTGCCGCGCATCATGAAAAGCGAGCTCGGCGCCGACGCGGTGGCGCGCGGCGCCGCCGTGCTGCCGCTGCTGGCGACGCTCAACCCGCTCTATCGCGAGCTCAATCCCTATGTGTGAGGATTAGATCATGTCGGCGATCTTGGCCCGGAAGCGCTCCCAGACCGTGCCGTCCGCGATCTCCGCCGTCGCCCATTGCGAATGCGCCAGGCGATCGAGCCATGGCCTTCGGTCGAACAAGGTGGGTTGCTCGATCTTGCCCAGCTCATGATCGCTGACCGACCAGGCCATGCTGGCCGGGCACATGGAAAGCGCCGGCACGCCCATCAGAAGTGAATCGATGGCCGCCCCCGACGAATAAGTGATCGTCGCCCAGGCATTGCGCAGCGCTTCGCTCAAGATCCCGCCGGACCTGATCTCCCAGTTGGTCATGCCACGGGAACGCAGACTGCGCGCCAGATTGCTCAAGGCGGCGTGTCCCGAGAGCGGGTGCGGCCGAATGACGATCCGGCGATCCGACCATGCCGAAAGATCGATAACCGTGCTTTCCAGCCATTTGACGACATCAAGCCCGCGCAGGGAGGCATCGCCAGGCACTTGCCCGACCAGCAGGATATGGTCGCCCTCTTCGCGATAATCGCGGCATTCGAGCCCCAGCTCATGGCGCAGCCTGTCCCAGCGCCGGGCATCGGTCGGCTCGTTGCAGAAGATGCCATTGTCCCAGAAGCAGCCATTGAGCGCGACACGGAAGCGATCGAAGGTTTCGCTGGAGCCCGCACGCAGGAAGGGTAGACGCCGGTGCTTGATCAGAGGAACCTTGCGGCCGAAGAGCGGTGTTTCGACGATCAGAAGTGGTCCCCGGTGACGCGAAATGATCGCCTGTCGCGCCGCGCGCCGCTTGCCGACGCCCACACCCGGAGAGCCATAGATGATGGCGAGATCGCATCCCCGATAACCCGGCTCCTCGACCCAGGTCACCTTATGCTCAGTCTGCCGCAAGGCGACCGCGAAAGCCTGCAGCGCGTCAAGACGCGCGGTTTTCGCTGTCAGCGGAAATATGCCGATATCGATAGCGCGCATCGCTCGTCCCCGAATCCCAACCTCGCCGAAACAAGCAGCAAATGGCTGATCCTCGTTAGTGAGTTTTTCTGTGGCCGGATAATAAAAATCCTGCCGGCGCACGTTCTTACGAATTGCGGCGGCGAGTTTACAAACTTGTATATCCGGCGCCGCCCCGATGCCGCGGTGACCCAGCATCTTCCGGCCCCCATTGTCCAAGGGAGCCGCAAACGTGGCCGGATCACTGTCTTTGTATCAACCGCGCCATTCGAAATACGGCGCCTATCTCAGCCAACTCGAAGTGCAAGCCCTGACCGCGCTGCACGCCTTTCCGCTTCTCCATTGCCCAAGCTCCCCGGTTGCCGCCGGCACACCTTCCGCCCTCCTCCATGGGGTCTGTCGCGAGGAGATCATGGCGCGGCTCGCTGCCATGCCTTTCCTCAGGCGCAAGCTCGTCATGCTCGCCTGGCCGCCCGCCATGGTGCTGTGGGGATTGGGCCTGACTTTCGCCAATGGCGCCTATGTCGCGCGCCGCTACGGGCGCGGCATGATCGGGCAATTCGCCGATCAGATGCGGCTCGCTTTCACGCAAGGCATCCCGGTGAACTTCTTCTATACTTACGAGCTGCATGAGCGACGCAACTGGCCACGGGCCCGGGACTATGTGCTGCGCGGCCACATCAAGGGCGGCTGCCAGCTCTACAAGCGTCTCTATCGCGACGACCCGGCTCGCCGCGTCAGCGCCAAGCTTCTGAACGACAAGCTTGCTTTCCATCAATTCTGCTATGCCCACAGCCTGCCCACCGCGCGTCTTTTCGCCATCGTGTCGAAAGGCACCTTCGGTTGGACCGATCCGTCGCAAATAACGCTGCCGACCGTCGATCTGTTTCTCAAGCCGCGCAAGGAGAATGGCGGCAGCGGCGCTGAAAGATGGGCCTATATCGAAGGACGCTATCATCGACATGGTCATAGTACCTCCCTCGACGCGAAAGGGCTGACGGAGCGCCTCGTCGAACTGTCCCGGAACCAGGCCTATCTCGTTTATGAGTGCCTCGCCAATCATCCCGATGTCAGCGATCTCTCGGCTGGCGCATTATGCACCCTGCGGCTGCACACGATGCTGAACGAGGAAGGCGAGCCGGAGCACCTGTTCACGATGTTCCGCATGTCGCAATTCCGCGAGCGCATCGTCGATACGCAGGACGGCATTGCCTCGGCAGTCGATCCCCTAACCGGCATTCTGGGCCCGGCTTCGAACTCATCCCCGGTCGCGCGTTGGATGGATCATCACCCGGTCACCAACGCCCGGATCACCGGCCGCACCATTCCTTACTGGCGTGAGGCTCTCGCGCTGGCGCTCGCCACGCATGCCGAGCTAAAGGCGCTCTATCTGATCGGCTGGGACATCGCCATCACGGCGCGCGGCCCGGTCATTCTCGAAGCCAACAAGGCTCCCGATCTCGAGATCGAGCAGCGGCTCGATGGACCGTGGGGCAATGGTCGGTTCGGAGAGTTGATCGCCTTTCACCTGACACACCGCGTCAGGGATGCCAGCCATCGACAAAACTCTGCGTCCGCAGAAAGCCGAGCAACCGCTCTCTGAAATCCTGATTGACCGGCGCATGATGATCGGACGGACGGATATCGGGAAAATCCGGCCAGGGCGATGCCGCGAACCATTCCTTGAAGGCGCGGGCGTAACGAGGATTTCCGACCCAGCCGGCCTGCCAGGGCTTCGGCCGGTTGACGAAATGATAGACATTCGGCCGGACCTCACCTTCGAGGTCGAGAAGCAGGAAGTCGCCCATGAAATTGAAGCGCGGCGACAGCCGGGCAATGTCACCCTTGAGCAGCGCGTTGAGAGCGCTCTGCTCGAAACGCAGGCAGAGCGAAGGGTTATCCGAAATGAAGCGCAAGGTGCGCTCGCCGAGATCGGCGCGGGTCCAGGCGGCGCGGTCGATGACAGTGAGGCCGTTGTTGAAATAGAGCGTGTCCGGCGCCATGCCGAGCGCCCGACGATAGGCCCTGAATTCCTCGGCCAGATGGCCGCCCCAATCCATATAGGAGATCATGTCGGTCGCCGCCGCCATGACCTTGCCGCCGAGATCGAGCGTGACGAGCGGCGCCAGCCCCTCATGGACGATCATCATGTCGGAATCGACCGGGATGATGCGGTCATAATGGGCCGGCAAGACGCGATCGAGGAACAGCCGCCGCGTGATCGCATGCTCGCCATTGGCATTGGTCGGCAGGTCGCGCGTCACCTCGTGGAAGGACGTCACCAGAAGGTGCAGCCGGCCCTTCAACGGCTCGTCGAGCAGGTCGTAGCGCGGCCAGACATCGCCCTCCTCGCAAATAAGGAAGATGTCGGTTTCGGGCGGCAGACCGCAGGCGATGATCTGCGAGGCGACGCATAGCGCCGGCCCGAAGAAGCGCCGGTCAGGCGTGAGGCAGATCGCGGTCGGCACGGGCTGTTTCAGCCAATGCGCTAGTCGCGGGCGCGGCGGCGCTCACGGCGCGCCGCACCGGCCGCCGCGAGGTCGAAGCCCTTGGCGAGCTCGGACACGGCGCCCAGACGCTGCTCGACCGTCTCGATCGAAGGACGCGTGCCCTTGCTATAGGTTTCGAGCGACTTGCGCATCGCGGCGAGATGATCGGGGCTGGTACCGCAGCAGCCGCCGATAATGCGGGCACCGGCATCGAGCGCGATGCGGGCATAGTCCGCCATCAGCTCGGGCGTGCCGGTGTAATGGATGTGACCGTCGACATATTGCGGGATGCCGCAATTGCCTTTGGCGACGACATGGGCGTCGGGCCTGGCGGCGGTGATGCCAAGGACGGTCGCCACCAGCTCGGATGCGCCGACGCCGCAATTGGCGCCGATCGCCACGGGCTGCGTGCCGAGGCTCGATGCGAGCGCGCCGAAGGCCTGCGGCGTGATGCCCATCATGGTCCGGCCATTGGTGTCGAAGCTCATCGTGGTGACGATCGGAAGCCCGGCCTGCGCGGCGCCTTCGACGGCGGCGCGCAGCTCCTCTTCCGACGACATGGTCTCGATCCACAGAACGTCGACGCCGCCTTCCTGCAAGGCCTTGGCCTGCTCGGCGAATGCCGCGACGCCTTCGGCATGTGACATCGAGCCGATCGGCTCGAAGATCTCGCCGGTCGGGCCGATCGAGCCCGCGACATAAACGGGGCGGTTGACCGCATCGGCCTCGGCACGGGCATTCCTGGCGGCGGCGATATTGACCTCGCGCACTTGATCTTGCGCATTATGAAGCTTCAGGCGGTGGCGGTTGCCGCCGAAGGTGTTGGTGAGAATGATGTCGGCGCCCGCTTCGATGAAGCGGCGATGGAGCGAGCGGACACGCTCGGGAAACTCGAAATTCCAGATTTCCGGAGCATCGCCCGAGACCAGGCCCATCTGGAAATAATTGGTGCCGGTGGCGCCGTCGGCCAGCAGCCAGGGTCTCGTATTCAAAGCTTCAACGAAAGTCGGACGCGTCATCGAATGGGTTCCCAAAGAAATACATGATCATATAAACATATCTTTATATGACTTACAACAGCCCGTGCGGTCAGCGCCAGATACCATAGGATTCGGGGCCTGCCAGCAGGGCAACACGGTCATTAAGCCGATAACGGTCGGGATTCTGGCTCGCAGGCGGCATTTTCCGGTCGCGAATGGCGTTGAGCCCAGCAATCAGGTCTCCGAGGTCAGGGCGCCCGAGCCGCGGCGCGATGTGGGTGCCGTCCGGCAATGGCTTGCCATGGGCGCCGAGAATCAGGACGTCATCGCTAAGCTCCGTGGCAAGCGCCTCGGCGGCGGTCAGATAATCCGGCAGGGAAGCGCCCGGGATCTGGCCATAGAGATTGCCGAGATAGAGGAAATCAGCGGCGAGCAGGACCGAGCGCTTTCGGTCGAGAACCGAGACGGATTCCGGTGAATGGCCGGGCGTCGCCAGTATCTCGAGCGAGATGCCGCCCAGGTCGATGCGATGACCGATCGGCCACCACTGGCGAATGGGCATCGGTGTCCAGTTCAGGCCATCGATCGAACCCAGAAACATCTCGTCGGGCGCATGAAACAATCCGCCCTGCTCGCACGCCCGCAGGATCGGCAGATCGACAAGCGCCGTGTCGGCGAAGCGATGGAAATTGCCGGTATGGTCGAAATGGAGATGCGACAGGAGCGCCGTCACCGGCTTGTCGGTGAGGCTTTGGACGACCGGTGTAATGTCACGCACGCCCGGCCCGGTATCGAAGAGCAGCGCCCGCTCCTCACCGACGACGAGATAGTTCCAGTTGATCTGGTAGTAGTTGGGTTCGCCGATGCCATAGAGGCCAGGCGCGATCTCGTCGATCGCATACCAGTCGTCGAACCAGCGGATAGTCGGATCAGTCATTGCTTCTCTCTTCAAACCAAGAGCTTTGATTGCGCGGCAACAGTCCTTCGGGATCAATCGCCTTGAGTGAAGGCGCGTCAGGCTCATTCCATCGCCAAAGTGCCACGCAGCCACCACCCGGAGACATCACAGAGGGATAGATCACACCGTCAAAGCCTTGCGCAAGAAGCTTGGCGCGCAAATCATATGTCTGAGGGACGCGGCCCGCCTCAAGCTCCGCGCGCCACGGACATTTATGAATTTCCGGCGTCACGCCCAAGCCTTGTAGCGTCGTCGCAACGGTAAGATCGGCTAATGATGCTCCGGAGAGCTCGATCTGCAGAATCAAGGCCGGGTGCTGCACAAAGCCCTGATTGTACTCGGCCCATGCGGTGGAGAGCTCACGGGCGGCGTAGATCGTCGGTGCTCCAACGGGATTCCAGCGTCCTCCAAACCGCTTGGCTCCCTCGCCCGACAGAGGCGCAAATGCCCAGCGCGGCACATAGGCTCGCCAAAGATGATATAAGGAGCCGGCGTCGACCTCACGCATAGACGCCGGAGCGGACCGCCTCCAGATAGCCGAGAACCTTGTCGGCCTTGCCTTCGCCAACGAGATCATAGGCCGTCTTGCCGGCCCAGCCGGGTATTGGCTGGTGCTTGAACCAGATCACCGCACGGCTCTCATCACCTGTCATCTCGATAGCCATGGCGAGAATTCGAACGATCGGGCTCAATGCCTGATCGACCTTACGGGCGCTGGTCTTGGCAGTAAGGGTATTTCTGGCGATCCCGGCCAGCTTTGCCAGCTCGGACTGATTGATTCCCAGCACCTCCGAGACCCGGGGCGCGGACAAATAGGGGGATTGCTCCTCGCTGAAATGACCAGCGGCGAATTCCAGGCCTGAATTATTCACAGCCGCCCTCCGTCACAAATTGATACCATGGCGCTTAAAATAAGATCAATTTACGCTCAAATCAAGCCCGTTCAGCGCCGTAAAAGAGCGAGACGACATGCTGCGCTTCGGCGAAGAACAGCCAACGCTCGACGGCGGCCGCGGCGCCCGCGAGCAGGAAGGCGATGATCGACAGCGGGATAGCGAGGCCCGGCGCCGCCATGGTCAGCACCGTCACCAGGATCGCGAGCAGCAGCAGGATCATGACGAGGCGGCGGAGCTTCTCGGCATGCTTGCGGGCGACTGCATAACCCATCTCGTTCATGATGAAATTCTTCGCCGTGTGCGGCACTTCCCATTGCCGCACCGTCTCCCCTGCCCGCGCCAGCCCGGTCGCCGCCTCGATGGTGCGGTTGCGCGGTTCAGCGTCGATCTGGCGCCAATAGAGAAATTTGAGCACCAGGGTCAGGATCAGAGCGACGACGGCGAGGCCCGCCTGGAAGATCTGATAGAGACCGAAGACCGAGGCGATCGCCATCAAGAGCACCGCACCGGTCGCGAGCGCGAAAGCGAGATAGACCGGCACGGTCAGCTTGTGATGCCATTGCCGGATGGTGGTGAGCGTCGAATAGATCTTGGCGGTGCAGAAAACGGTCACCGCGCACATCGCCGCCGTCGCCAGCCCCGCAAGGCCGATCCATTGCGGCTTGGCGATGAAGCCCAGCCACAGCGCGCCGAAAAGCAGCGCGGGGGCGAAAGTGATCACCGAAGCGATGCCCTCGCGCGACAGCCAGGAGGAGCGCCATTGCGAGAAAGCACGCCAGGCGCGTTCCGGGCGCCCGAGATGGAAGGTCGATGAGAGAAGCCCGAGCGTGATGAGACCGAGAGCGATGATGATCGCGACGGCGCCGAACCACAGGCTCGAGGACGGCCCGTGATTGAAGCCGACGATGCCCAGCAACGCCAGAAGGCCGTAGCCTGCGCCAGAAGCCGTAGTGAACAGAATAACCGAATAAGCGGGATGCATCGTCTAAGGAACTCGCTGAGGCTGAAGGCCGCCGTGATAGTGCTGGACATAGCATTCCTGCGTGCCGGGATCGAAGAAGACATCGGTCATCAGGCTGCCGGCCCGTCCGTCCAGGCCGCCAGAGTCGCGCAACCAGGGTAGCATCTGGCTCGGCAGCACATCTTCCAAAAGAGCCTTCTTGATCTGGGCCTTAAGATTCCGGGGAACCGCATAGACCCGCAAATACCAGTCTCCTGGAAAACCGCGCTGGCTCGCTATCGACGGGCTGCGTGGGCTGTAGTCCACCCGCAGAACCAAGCGCTTGCCCGGTGAATTCACGTGCGGCGGCTGCGCACTGTGAAACTCCAGCAGGAAGAGATCGTACTGGGGAATACCACGAAATGCCTCAGACAGTGCTTCCGCACCCAGAACGAAGGACGTTAATTTCGAGATCGGCGACTTGCCTGCTGTGGGGATAAGCGCCATCTCGTCCACTCAACGGCTCAGTAAACGGTCAGCCCAGCGGAAGAAATCGTCAACCCGTGATTTGCCGTCGCTCTTCACTTCGGATTCGCCGGAAGCGGCTTTCAGCTTTTCATTGCTGCGCTTGCGCGGCGGGAGATATTTGTTGACCGGCTTGTAGCCCATCTCGGGCAGGAGATCATAGCCGCCACGCTCGGCGACGAGGCGCGAGACCTTGCTTTCGGCATCGCCCAGATCGCCGAAATGGCGAGCACCCGTCGGGCAGGCCTTCACGCAAGCGGGAACGCGGTCCTCTTCGGCAAAATTCTTGTTGTAGATGCGGTCGACGCAGAGCGTGCATTTCTTCATCACGCCATCGTCATAGTCATATTCCCGCGCGCCATAGGGACAGGCCCAGGAACAGAGCTTGCAGCCGATGCAGGTCTCGGGGTTGACCAGCACGATGCCGTCCTCGGCGCGCTTGTAGGAAGCGCCGGTCGGGCACACGGTCACGCAGGCCGGCTCTTCGCAATGGAGGCACGAGCGCGGGAAATGCACGATGCGCGACTGCTCGTCCTCGGCGCCCTTCACCTCATAACCATGGATGCGGTTGAGCCAGGTGCCCTCCGGTGAAGCACCATAGGCGTTGCGGTCATTGAGCGGCGCCGAATAGCCCTGTGTGTTCCATTCCTTGCAGGAGGTGGCGCAAGCCTGGCAGCCGACGCAGGTGTCGAGATCGATGACGAGGCCGAGCTTCTTCTGGCCGGGCACTTGCGCCGGAAGCGAGGTCATACGCGCCTCCTGCGTCCGGCGATGCCCTTGAAACCGGTCAGCACGGGAAATTGCGGCGCGCTCATTTGGGGTTCGTCCTCAGCCTTCTCGATGCGTACGCGCAGATCATACCAGGCCGCCTGGCCGGTGACCGGATCGGAATTGGAATAACGATAGCCGCCATCGCGCTCCGGCAGCAACTCGGCGATGAGATGATTGAGCAGGAAGCCCTTCTTTGCCTCCGGCGCATCGGGCGCCAGCGCCCAGGCGCCGGAGCGTTTGCCGATGGCGTTCCAGGTCCACACGGTGTGCGGATTGACGCCGTCCATCAGCTTCACCTGCACCTTGATGCGGCTCGTCGCTGACGTGACATGCACCCAGTCGCCATCCTCGAGGCCCATCGCCTCGCCGCGCGAGCGCGCCAGATAAAGCCAGTTGCGGCCCAATATCTGACGTAGCCAGGCATTCTGCGAACCCCAGGAATGATACATCGCCATCGGTCGCTGGGTGATGGCATGGAAGGGATATTCCGTCTTGTCGCGCAGGCTCTCCTCGATCGGCTCGTACCAGCCGGGCAAGGGATCGAAATAAGTGAGGATCCGCTCGCGATGCACCGGCGGCGGCACGATGGCGCCATGGCCTTGCGCCGCGAGGCGGAATTTCTGCAACGGTTCGAGATAGAGCTGGAAGACGATCGGCTCCGGCTTGCCGATGAAGCCGAAGGATGTCGCCCATTCGAGATAATCGCGATTGGCGTGGCGATAGTACTTCACATGGTCCGGCAATTCGTAGAACCAGTGGCAGCCATTCTCGATATAGCGCTCGAGCTGTTTCGGATTGGGTTCACCGCGGCCGTGGAAGACGCCTTCCTTGCCGCGCCAGCCGGCGAGCGGACCGACGCCGGGGCTGCGCTCGTGATTGACGATATAATCTTCATAGCCGCCGGGATAACGGGGCGTCCCGTCTTCATTGGTCATGCCGGTAAGCCCCAGACGGGCGCCTAGATCGAGCAGCACCGTCTGGAACGGCCTGACATCGCGATCCGGCTCGGTGACCGGCTGGCGGATGGCATCCGCCGGACCGTCGGCCTCCGAAATCGGCCGGTCGAGCAGCGAGATGCAGTCCCAACGCTCGAGATAGGTCGTGTCGGGCAGGATCAGATCGGCGTAATGCACCATCTCGGACGCATAGGCGTCGGAATAGATGATATGCGGGATGACATAGTCGCCGGTCTTCTCATCCTTCGCCGTCAGATGTCCTGTCGTCTCGGTGACATTCATCGCCGAGTTCCAGCTCATATTCGCCATATAGAGGAACAGCACATCGATGCCGTAGGGATCGCGCTTGGCCGCATTGGCGATCACCGTATGCATCATGCCATGGGCGGCCAAGGGCGCTTCCCAGGAATAGGCCTTGTCGATGCGCTGCGGTGTGCCTTCCGCATCGATCAGCAGATCCTCGGGTGCTGCGACGAAGCCGAGCGGCGGTCCGGGCAGAGCAGTATTGGGTTTGACCTGCCCCGGCTTGCCGGCGGGCTTGATGCCGGGCGGCGCCGGCTTTGGAAATGGCGGGCGATAGCGGAAGCCCCCCGGCACGTCGATTGTGCCGAGGATGATCTGTAGGAGATGCAGCGTGCGGCAGGTCTGGAAGCCGTTCGAATGTGCCGAGATTCCGCGCATCGCATACATCGACACCGGCCGGCCGATCATCTTGTCATGGATGCGCCCGGCCCAATCGCGCCAGCCGATATTGAGGCAGAGCTCCTCCTCGAAAGCGGTCCGCGCGAGCTCGGTGGCGATGCGGCGGATCGTGTCGGCCGGGATGCCGCAGGCTTCGGCGACCTTGGCCGGCGAATAATCATCCGCGAGGAAACGTTCGGCCACCAGCATGAAGGACGGCACGGCGCGCCGGCCGTCGACCAATGTGACTTCTCCGACAAGCTTCGGCGAGGTATCGGCGCGATGGGCGGACAGCGGCCGGCCGATCACCGCGTCATAGATCAGAGGCTCGCCATTGGCGTTGCGCGCGAAGGTGCCGTCATCGGCGCCGCCCGGATTGCGGATGACCAGCCAGGCGGCATTGGTGTAGCGCGCCAGATAGTCGAGATCGATCTTCTGATTGCGCAGCAGCTCATGAATGAGGGCGCCGGCAAATAATCCATCCGTACCCGGACGAATACCGATCCATTCATCGGCGATGGCCGAGTAGCCGGTGCGCACCGGATTGATCGAGACGATCTTGACGCCGCGCTCTTTGAGCTTGCCGAGGCCGATCTTGATCGGGTTTGAGGCATGGTCCTCGGCGACGCCGAAGAGCAGGAAATATTTGGTGTGCTTCCAGTCGGGCTCGCCGAACTCCCAGAAGGAGCCGCCGAAAGTGTAGAGGCCGGCCGCCGCCATGTTGACCGAGCAGAAGCCGCCATGGGCGGCATAGTTGGGCGTGCCGAATTGCGTCGCCCACCACCCCGTGAGGCCTTGCGACTGGTCGCGGCCGGTGAAGAAGGCAAGGCGCTTGGGATCCTCGGCGCGCACTTTCTTCAGCCACGTGGTGGCCAGAGTGAGCGCCTCCTCCCATTCGATCTCACGGAATTCGCCCCCGCCCCGCTCGCCGACCCGGAGCATGGGTTTCGACAGCCTCGCCGGCGAATAATGCTGCATGATGCCGGAGGCGCCCTTGCCGCAGATCACCCCCTTGTTCACCGGATGGTCGCGGTTGCCCTCGATATATTTGACCGTGCCGTCTTTCAGATAGACCTTGATGCCGCAGCGGCAGGCGCACATATAGCACGTGGTCGTCTTGATCTCGTCCCAGGTCTTGGGCGAGGTATCGATCTTCGGTTGGGTCATTCGAGGCATGGCACCACTTTTCACCAACCTACATGACAGGCACTGGCTGGACCATAGGATCAGACCCCTGTGACAATTGGAGCCAGCCGGTCTTAACTGCCATATATCATTGATATTGTTGTTGGGATTTTTGGTTCTATGATGGGTCCAGAGGTGCCCTTTGCGCGACTGGCTTGTCCATATCCGCCGCCACAACCATTCGAGCCTGCAGACGCAGATTCGCGAGGCGCTGGTCGCGGCGATTCTCGATGGCCAGATCGCCCGCGAGGAGCCCATCCCCTCAACCCGCAAGATGGCCAAAAGCCTCGGCGTGTCGCGCAACACTGTCGTCCTGGCCTATCAGGGGCTGCTCGATGACGGCTACCTGGTCGCCCGTGAGAGATCTGGCTATTTCGTCGCCGACAAGGCGATCGAAACGGCCATCCGGCCCACGGCCAAGGCGCAACCGGGCCCGGCCGCGGAAGCCGGCACCGACCCGCAATGGAAGGCCCGCCTGCTCAAGCATCCGGCCGCCCAAGCCAATATCTTCAAGCCGCTCGACTGGCAGAGCTACGCTTACCCCTTCATCTACGGGCAAGTGGATCACAATCTTTTCCCGCTCGCCGAGTGGCGCGACTGCGCGCGCCAGGCGCTCGGCAAGAAATGGCTCGGCACTTGGACCAACGATACCTGGGCGTTCGATGATCCCCTCCTCGTCGAGCAGATCCGGCGCCGCATCCTGCCGCGCCGCGGCATCATGGCGAGCGACGACGAGATCCTGATCACGCTCGGCGCCCAGAACGCGCTTTATCTCATCGTGAGCCTGCTCATCGACGGGAAAAGCCGCGTCGCCATGGAGGAGCCGGGCTTTCCCGACATGCGCAACATCTTCCGGCTCAAGACCGGCAATGTGGCGCTGGTGCCGGTCGACGAAGCAGGCCTGGTGCTCAACGAAGATGTGGCCAGCTCCGATCTCGTCTTCGTGACGCCCAGCCATCAGTTCCCGACCACGGCCACCATGCCGCTGACGCGCCGGCTCGATCTCCTGAAGCTCGCCTCCAAGCATAATTTTGTGATCATCGAGGACGACTACGAATTCGAGACGAATTACGTGAACGAGCCCTGCCCGGCGCTCAAGTCGCTCGATGACGAAGGCCGGGTGATCTATGTCGGCTCGCTGTCGAAGACCCTGTTTCCCGGCCTGCGTTTAGGATTCCTCGTCGGCCCCAAGGCGTTTGTCGAGGAAGCCCGCGCGTTGCGCCGGCTGATGGTGCGCCACGCGCCCAACAACAACCAGCGCACCGCCGCCCTCTTCCTGTCACTCGGCCATCACGACACGCTGATCCGCCGCCTGCACAAGGCCTATCGCTCGCGATGGGAGATCATGGGGGCCGCCCTTCAGGCGTATCTGCCCGACTCGGCGCGCATCCCCTCCTTCGGTGGCACCAGCTTCTGGGTTGCCGGCCCGCGCAGTCTGGACAGCGAGCTCCTTTCCAAGCAGGCGGCGACGCGCGGCATCGTCATCGAGCCGGGCCGCATTCATTTCGGCGCCGAAAACGCGCCCGACAATTTCTTCCGCCTCGCCTTCTCCTCCATCGAGGAGAAGAAAATCGAGCCCGGCATCAAGCTTCTCGCCGAGACCATCGCCGACGCGACGCGCCAGGCCGCCGAGTGATCACAGGACCAGCAAAATCGTTCCGGTGACGAGGAGCGCTGCGATCCACAGGGCGTCGATATTGAACCAGGCCTGACGCAGGACGCCGAGGCCAAGCCAGGCATAAACAAGCGTCGCCATCAGACCGGTCATGGTCAGCATTGCCAGCGTATGCACCGAGACGCCGGCCAGGGCGGCCATGAATGGTCGAAGCGAAGTGCCGCCGACACCACCTTCCGGAAAACACAGCGGACCCAGCGCCGGCCACAACATGAGGCCGGCGCCATGCGCGCTCGCCATCAGGAACGACCACAGAGCGAGACCGGCAAAACCTGCCTGCATGCCGACGCGCACGCGATGGCGGTGACCGTAGCGCCAATGGTAGAGCGCCCAGCCGATGAGCAGCACACCGCAGACGATACGCACCAGCCGGGGATCGATCAGCATGCCGGCGCCCGCCATCAGGAACGCCACGACCGCAATCGCCAGCGCGTGACCGACCGCGATCGGAATGAGCGAGAGAAGCACGGTGGCAAAGCTCTTGCGGTGCAGTCCCAGCGCCACCGCGAACAGCCATCCCATGGCCGGATTCAATCCATGAAACGCACCAAGGCCGGCAAGCGTCAGCCACGGCCACGCTTCAGCCATGTGCTTCTACCGAGATACCTGAGCGCGCGTAGTTCTCCCTCCACCGCCGAAGGCGGGGAGGGTGGCGCGCGGGACGCGCGACGGGTGGGGTCGCTCCACAAGGGAGACCTGTCAGACAAAATACTTGCAAGCTGTCCAGGTCAATCGACATGTATTTGTCGGCGGAGATACCCCACCCGTCCGCCCTTTGGGCGGCCACCCTCCCCGCGCTTCGCGCGGCGGAGGGAGGTGACGCGCAGCGTACTGCATCAAGCATCACGGATAGCAATAGGAATCCGACGAGCAGTCGCCGCCCTCGAGCCTCACCTGATGCGGCCGGTGGGGCGCCGGCCATTTGACGAAGAACTTCGGATCGAAGGCGATGCCGCCTTCCGGCCTGGCGTCGAGCTTCACCATCCAGCCTTCGATGCCGTCCGGATAGAATTGCGGATCGATGGCGCCATAGAGCGAATTGGTGAAGTAGATGCGCTTGCCGTCGCGGCTGATCTCGACCATCTGCGGACCGCCGCTCAACGGCCCCTTATGCGCCGGGTGTCCGGCTTGCGCGACGATGCCGCCAATACGGACCTTGCCGGCGAGCTTCGGCTTGAAGGGATCGGAGACATCGTACTGATGCAGATCGCCCGTTCCCCAGCAGGCGACATAAAGGAAGCGGTCATCCATCGACAAATCGATGTCGGTGACGAGCGGCGGCACCGCACCGAACCCTTTGAGGACCGGCGGCAGTTTCTCGGCATCGGCCGGTTCGGCCGGAATGTCGATCACCTTGGTGACGGCCCATTTATTGCCGTCGCGATGCCAGACCCAGATGGACGACGAGAGATCCTTGAGTGAGACGACACAGTTCACGAAGCCATAGGCCTTGGTCGGATCATGGGCGGGGCGCAGCTCGAAGACGAGCTGATACTCCTCGCCGAAATCGATGGTCTGCAGGTGCTTGCGCTTGTGCAGGTCCCAGAAATGCAGGCGCCGGCCATATTTGGCGCCGAGCAGGATTTCGGGCACCAGCCCGTTCTCGAACATATCGGGCGTACCCCATTCGCTGGTGACCAGCGTGTCGTAGCCCAGATGCCACCAGGCATCATACGCAAGTTGCTGCGGCCCGCGCTCCACCTCCCATTGGCCGCGAATATCGAAGGTCTGGTGATCCATGAGAAAGATGCCGCCCGGCGCCTTGCCCTCGGCATTGCCCAGTGCGGCGACATAGATGCCTTCCGGGCCGCAATGGACCGTATGCGGCCTGGTATAGCCGGCCCGTTCGGCGACCTCGTTGGGCTCGATCACCCTGACGATCTTCGGCTTCTTAGGATTGGGCTTGGTGTCTAGAATATGGATACGCGACGAGCGCAGGCCCGGCACCACGAGATAGCGCCGCTCGCTATGGGGATGCGGTGCATTGGGGCAGAGACAGGACGAGCAGGCATTCCAGCCGAAATGATGCAGCTCATCACCGGCATTCGGCATCGAAACGGTGTTGATGATCTTCGAATAGGTCTTCGATCTGGGATCGACATCGACCACCGCGATGGCGTCCGGCACTTTGCGGCCGGGGTCGAAGGCGGCGACATAGGCCAGCGTCTCAGGGGCGGCCTTCATCGCCATGCGCGGCGAGGGATAGAAACTCGGATCCGGCTTCATCAGGCTGGCCATGGGCGTCTCCTTCCGTGAAGATTGAGCAGTCCCCTCGAAGAGTCCTACGCATGAAGCGAGGTCGTCATCCGCAGCACCGTCTGTGAAAGCTACCTGAAATTGCCGCCCGCTTCAATCGGAGCACTCAATGCCCCTCGATCCAAGCTTCATTTCGTCGGGCGCCTATTCGCAGATCCGGTAATTGCCGGACTTGCCATGAATGCCGAGATCGAAGTGATAGTGCTCTGCATGCGCCTCGTTGGAGCCAGGTCCCAGGACCGTGGTGAAATAGCCACAGGCGGAGATGCGCAAGGCCATCAGCCAGCGGCTCTCGGCATTCTGGCTCTTCGCCACATTGGAAACGGGCAGATTCTTCTTGCCTGGCAAGTTGAAGGACGCGATGTCGACCGCATTGCCGAACGCATGCTCGCTGATCTTCGTCGTCGAGTCGCCATTGCGGTTGCGACATTCATAACCAGGCCCGGTCGAGATCGCCGTCAGTGCCTCCCCCGTATGCGCCTTGACGACGGGGGCCGCGATGTCGGCGACCCATGAGGTGAATTGCTTGGCGAAGACACAGTTCAAGGTCGGCTCGCCGGGAAAATTCACCATCCCCACCGGCGTCGCGATGGCGTTGATCTGCACCGGATTGACCACCTTGCACTGGCCCTCGGCCGCCGGCATTTCGGGAACCGTGAATTTGGCACCGAGCGCCGCAAGTTCCTCACGACAGGCCGCCATCTCCTCGCCGGGCGCGGGCTTAGCCTCGTCCTCGGGTTTGGTTTCTTCCTGGGGCTTCGCCTCTTCCTTCGGCTTTGCAACCTCCGCAGGTTGCGCCCCGGTCTGAGGCACGAAGGGATTCTCCGAGGCGGATGGCTGTTCCCGTGATGGCTTTTCGCGCGGGACCGGAACTTTCTTGTTTCCGGCTGATCCCAGAGTGGGTGGCGCCACTTCAGCCGGTTCCGGTTCGGCAGGCTCCGCCGGCGGTGAAACCATTTCACCGGACACGGGCTTCGGCTTGGGCAGCGGCGGTTTCAACTTCTCAGCGGCCTGCGCCTCGATCAGCATGAGCGGAACGATCAGGCCAAGAAGTGCTATGCGTCTCACGCCGTACCTCCCCCACAGTCACCCGAGTTCCCTTGCATCGCGAACTGGGATATGGGCAGGAGCATGACCTCCCCGATGTCGGCTGACAACAAGCTTCTTGCGGTACTCTATGCCTGCGCCGCCGTCGGTATCTCGTCGGCGGGCGACTCGGTGGTGAAGTGGCTGAGCGGCAACTATCCGGTGCATCAGATCCTGGTGGTGCGCTGCCTGATCGGCATACCGATCCTCACCTTCATCGTGCATAAGCAGGCTTCGCTCGCAAGCCTCACCGCCCCCGGCATGGGACTGAGCCTGCTGCGCGGCCTGATCATGAGCTCGGCCTATCTCGCTTTCATTCTCTCCATCGCGGCGATGCCGCTTGCCGACTCGGTCGCCATCTATTTCGCCATGCCGCTGATCGTCGCCGTCATCGCCGGGCCGCTGCTCGGCGAGCATGTGGCGCTGCATCGCTGGATCGCCATCATCGCCGGCCTCGTCGGCGTCATCGTCATGATCAATCCGGGCAGCGGCGTATTCGAGCCGGCCGCCCTTCTCTCACTCTATTCGGCATTCGGCTATGCGGTGAGCCAGACATTGGCGCGGCTCGTGGTGCGGCGCGTGCCGCCGGCCGCCATGGCCTTCCACACCAACGCCGTCTATCTGTCGCTCGCGATCGTCCTCGCCATCATCTTCACCCAGCTCGATCTCAGCGGTGTTCACCATAAGAGCGTCGCCTTCCTGGCGCGGCCCTGGCATTGGCCGACGCCGATCGATTTCGGCGCCATGCTGCTGCTCGGCTCGACGGTCGCGTTCGCCATGGTGCTGTTCGCCATGGCCTATAAGAGTGCCGAGTCAAGCTTCGTGGCGCCGTTCGAATATTCAGCGATGTTCTGGGCCGCCGCTCTCGGTTTCTTCGTCTTCGGCGATGTGCCCGGCATGCGCACGCTCTGGGGCGGCGCCATCGTGCTCCTCGCCGGCCTCTTCATGCTGTGGGCCGACCGGCGCAAGGACCGATTGATCACCGCCGCACAACCGCAGCGCCAGAACGCGTAAAGCCTGCGTAAATACAGGTCTTTACGCAGGAAAGCGGCTTGAATCTCTGATACGTGGGGGTTGTCGGCGCATCTTGTCCGGGAGTATAAGCAGCCGCGCATACAGGCCGGCAAAGAACTGGCCCGCAGCAGCCAGGTGAACTGGTTCTGGCGCGCATCCTGGCGAAGTGGGATCACTTCACCGAATAGGGTTCGCGCTAGCAAACTGATTTGAGCCGATCGTTGTCGCCGCATTCATCACCTTCGGCGGGACGGCTCAAGGGGGCAACAGGCGAATAGCTTTATTCCGACAACCATCAATCCGGATCGCGGTAACAAGGCCCGCGTCCCTTGGGAGTTCTTCCATCATGCTGATTGGCGTTCCGAAAGAGATCAAGAATCACGAATACCGGGTGGGCATGACGCCACTCTCGGTTCGTGAGGCCGTTCGCCACGGTCACAAGCTCTGGGTCCAGACCGGTGCGGGACTCGGCATCGGAGCGTCGGACGAAGACTACAAGAATGCCGGCGCGCAGATCATCCCGGCAGCGGACGAGATCTTCGCCAAGGCCGACATGATCGTGAAGGTGAAGGAGCCGCAGGCGGTCGAGCGCAAGATGCTGCGCGAGGGCCAGATCCTCTACACCTATCTGCATCTGGCTCCGGATCCGGAGCAGACCAAGGACCTCGTCGCATCGGGTGCGGTGTGCATCGCCTATGAAACGGTGACCAATTCGCGCGGCGGCCTGCCGCTGCTGGCGCCGATGTCGCAAGTCGCCGGCCGCATGTCGATCCAGTCGGGCGCCCATTGCCTCGAAAAGGCGCAAGGCGGCTCGGGCATTCTGCTCGGTGGCGTGCCGGGCGTGGCGCCGGCCAAAGTCGTTATTCTCGGCGGCGGCGTCGTCGGCACGAATGCCGCGGCGATGGCGCTCGGCCTCGGCGCCGATGTCACGGTGCTCGAGAAGAGCACCGACCGCATGGAAGAGCTGGTGGCGCGTTTCGGCACCCAGCTCAAGACGCTCTATTCGACGCAAGGTGCGGTCGAGGATGAATGCGCTACCGCTGATCTCGTCGTCGGCGGCGTGCTGATCCCGGGCGCTGCCGCGCCCAAGCTTGTCACCCGCAAGATGCTGAAGGACTGGAAGAACGGCTCGGTCCTCGTCGATGTCGCCATCGATCAGGGCGGCTGTGCCGAAACCTCGAAGGCGACGACGCATGCCGACCCGACCTATGTGGTCGACGGCGTCATCCACTATTGCGTCGCCAATATGCCGGGCGGCGTTGCGCGCACCTCGACCTATGCGCTCAACAACGTCACCCTGCCCTTCGGCCTCGCCATCGCCAACAAGGGCTACAAGCAGGCGCTGCTCGAAGACCATCACCTGCGCGCCGGCCTCAATGTCTGCAAAGGCAAAGTGACCTACAAGGCGGTGGCCGACGATCTCGGCTACGAATATGTCCCGGCCGAAAAGGCGCTCGCGGCCTAACCGCGAAGAGATTTGACAGTTCAGTCACGGCGTAGTTCCGTTGGAGGCCAGCTTCCAATGGAGGTGCGCCGTGACCAAGATCAAAGTCCGCAAAGGCATGCCGAGCGTCGCCTTGAGCAAGGCGGAGTTCACTGAACGCTTCAAGGCCCGCTTCTTCGATCCCGCCTATGCCGACAAGGCCCGCAATATCGAGGCCCTGATCGAGCCGGCCTGGCGCTCCTATCACGATTATCACAAGAGCCCCATCACAAGGAAAGCCGGCAAGGAATTTGCCGACCCGTCCTATGAGCTTTCGGTCGATTGGCTCCAGGCGCGTGATAGCATCAAAGCGGCCGAGCGCGAGCAGCGTGATCCCGCAAGCCTGTCACGCATCCTCATCATCAACGGCTCGATGCGCAGCGATCAGAGCTGCCCAGGCGAAATGTCGAAGAGCTGGCGGCTCGTCTCCCTCGCACGCAAGATCATCGAGGCCAAGCGCGGCTTTGCCGTCGACGTCCTCGATCTGAGCCTGCTGGCGTCCGAATATGGCCGCGTCATCTATCCCTGCAAGGCCTGCGTCTCGACCGCCATGCCGCTCTGCCACTGGCCGTGCTCCTGCTATCCCAACCATGCCATCGGCCAGGTGAATGACTGGATGAACGAGATCTATCCGATGTGGGTCCGGGCGCATGGCATCATGATCGTGACGCCGGTGAACTGGTATCAGGCGCCGGCCGGCCTCAAGGCGATGATCGACCGGCTCGTCTGCGCCGATGGCGGCAATCCCGATCCGACCTCGACGCATGGCAAGGATCCGCACGCCGCCAAGCTGCTCGAGCGCAAGGGCTGGCCCTATCCCCGTCATCTCGCTGGCCGGCTGTTCTCCGTCATCGTGCATGGCGATGCGTCGGGCACCGAGAATCTGCGCCGCATCCTGACCGACTGGCTCACCGATATGGGGCTGATGCCGGCGGCGCCGAAAGCGCTGCTCGACCGCTATATCGGCTATTACAAGGATTACGCGACGAGCCATGACGATCTCGATGCCGATCGCGACTTCCAGGAGGAAGTACGCAACGCCGCGCGTGCCCTGATCGCGGCCGTCGTGCTTCAGCGCAAGGGTGAGTTCAAACGCGCCGATGCCGGCATAACCGATCCGCGACCCAAGTAGTCTCGAAAAGCGCTTCACAGTTTTCGGTCCGATGCTGTAGCTTGCGCCCATGATCGAGGCCTTCGCTCTACTTCTGCTTTGCCAGCTCGCCGGTGAGATCCTCTCGCATGGCTTCGGCCTGCCGATGCCCGGTCCGGTGGTCGGGTTGCTCCTGCTTTTCGCGGGCCTCTTCGTCGCGCAGAGATTCGTCACGCTCAGCCCGCAAACGATCAACGACACCGCGCTCGGCCGCACGACCGGCGGTCTTCTGCAGCATCTCTCCTTACTGTTCGTGCCGGCAGGCGTCGGCGTTATCGATCATCTGGGCCTCATAAATTCTTACGGGCCCGTCCTCTTCCTGGCGCTTCTCGTCTCGACCGCTCTGTCTCTCGCGGTCACGGCCCTCGTCTTCACCTGGGTGAAGAACCGGCAAACCGGCCGCATGGCATCATGACACCGGCTTTCGATCTCTGGGTCTATCTCTCCTCGACGCCGCTTCTGTGGTTGACGGTGACCTTGCTCGTCTGGATCGCCGCCGACCGCATCGCGCTTGCCTCGGGGCGGCATCCGGCGGTCAACCCCGTGCTGATCTCGATCGTCACGCTTGGCGCCATCCTGCTGCTCACCGGCACGTCCTTCGCCGCTTATTTCCAGGGCGCGCAGTTCGTGCATTTCCTGCTCGGCCCCGCCATCGTCGCCATCGCCGTGCCGCTCTATCGCAATCTCGACAAGGTGAAAGCCAACATCCTGCCGATGGCGGCAGCACTCGTCGCAGGCTCGGTGACGGCGGCCGTCTCCGCGCTTGGCGTCGCTGCGCTCTTCGGTGTTCCCGACAATGTGCTGGCCTCGCTCGCGCCGAAATCCGTCACGGCGGGCGTCGCCATGGGCATCGCCGAGCAGTTCGGCGGCCAGCCGGCGCTCACCGCGGTGCTCGTCATCACCACCGGCCTCATCGGCGCCATCATCGTGACGCCGCTGATGAATGCGCTAGGCCTCAAGGACTACGCGGCGCGCGGCTTCGCCGCCGGCCTCTCCGCCCATGGCATCGGCACGGCGCGTGCTTTCGTCGTCGATGAAGTGGCCGGCACATTCGCCGGCATCGCCATGGCGCTCAATGCCGTCATGACCGCGCTCATTCTGCCCCTCATCCTCTACTGGTTCTTGAAATAGAAAAGGAGACTTCCATGTCCGGCACCGCCAAAGCGATCAAGCACATCGAGAACGACAAGGTGATCGTCACCGAATACCGTTTCGCCCCCGGCGCCAATACCGGCTGGCACCGCCATGGCCATGACTATGTCGTGGTGCCCTTGATGGACGGCAAAGTGAAGCTCCTCACCAAGGATGGCGAGAGCTTCGCCGACATGAAGAAAGCCGTGCCGTATTTCCGCAGCGAAGGTGTCGAGCACGATGTGATCAATGCCAATGAAACCGAATATGCTTTCATAGAGATCGAGCTCAAATAACATGTTCAATGCCTACATCATCTGCGGCACGCCCCGAACCGGGAGTACGCTTTTGTGTGATCTTCTCGCCTCGACCAAACGGGCCGGCAATCCTGATTCCTTCTACGGGCGCAAATTTCTCGCCTGGTGGGCTGGTCAATGGAATCTGCCGAGCCCGGAGACGATGAGCGAGCGCGACTACAATATCGAATATCTGAAGACGGCGATCAAAGTCGGCAAGGGCGGCACGGATATCTTCGGCCTTCGCCTGATGCGGGAGAATCTCGGCGAGCTTTCCGACACCCTGGATCAGATCTATCCTGGCCTGCCCTCGGACCGGGCGCGTCTCGAGAAGGCCTTCGGCAACATCCTCTATCTGCATCTCTCGCGGGAGGACAAACTCGCCCAGGCGGTTTCGCTGATCAAGGCGGAGCAGACCGGCCTTTGGCATGTCGCTCCCGATGGGACCGAGATCGAGAGGCTGGCGCCGCCGAAAGACCCCGAATATGACTTCGAGCGGATCAGGCGGAAACTTGCCGAGCTCGAAAGTTACGACACGGCCTGGAACTCATGGTTCGCTGAGCAGCAGATAATACCGCTGCGCATCGGCTATGAGACGCTGTCGGCCGATCCCGCCGCCACATTGACACGCATCTGCGCGGCGCTCGACATCCCGGCGCCCAAGCCTGAGGAGGTGAAGCCCGGCGTGGCGAAGCTTTCCGATGCGATCAGTCTCGACTGGATGCGGCGATTTAAGACGGACCTCGAGCGCTGCCCGGCACTGCCGTCATAAAGTTGTAAAGTCGCGCGCTAGAGTGCGGGTCACACATGGATCCGCATTTCGCACTCGATTCGCCCTTGCCTTCCTTCGCGCAGCGTCTGGCGATGATGGACAACATCCTGCCGCCAGATGATTTCGTGCGCCTCGTCGGCGAGGTCGAGGACCTGGTCGAGACCGAGCGCAGCTACCTACCGGCGCATAAGAAAGGCGGCACTGTCGCCTATGAGACGCTGGAGCGTCAGGCGCCGAACCTTGTCGAGCTCTACCGCTCGTCCGAGCTCTGTTCGCTCGTCTCCGATGTCGTACGCCTCAAGGTCGAGGCCACGCCGCTCCACGACCAGAGCTCCTGCTCGGTGCTCTTCTATGAGAAGCCCGGGGACCACATCGGCTGGCACTATGACCACAATTTCTACCGCGGCCGGCATTTCACCGTGCTGGTGCCGATGGTCAATCGTGGGCGCGAGCCGAACGGCCTGTCGCAGGCCCGTCTCATGGCGCGCCAGAACGGCCGCGACCAGATCATCCCGACGCCGCCCAATTCCATGATCGTCTTTGAGGGCGCGCGGGTGCGCCACAAGGTGACGCCAATCGGTGAAGGCGAGCGCCGCGTCATCTGGAGCATGACTTTCTGCGCCGACCCCCGCAATTCCGCGTTGCAAGGCGTGGCCCGCCGGGTCAAGGACACCGCCTTTTTCGGGTTTCGGGCGCTCTGGACCTGAGCGCTCCCCGGAACTGGCGCTTTCATGGGTCCAGATGCCAGAATAGGGAAAGACACGATCTTTCCCTGCCCAGGAGTCTCGCATGCCCAAAATGTCAGCGTCGGAAGCCTTCGTCGAAACCCTGATCGCCTATGGCGTCAAGGACGTGTTCGGGATCGTCGGCTCCGCTTATATGGACGCCCTCGATCTGTTCCCGACCGCCGGCATCCGCTTCATCCCGACCGCGCATGAGCAAGGCGCCGGCCATATGGCCGATGGCTATTCGCGCGTTTCCGGCCGCCACGGCGTGTGCATCGCGCAGAACGGCCCCGGTATCACCAATTTCGTGACCTCGACGGCGGCCGCCTATTGGGCCCATTCGCCGGTCGTGGTGATCACGCCCGAGACCGGCTCCGGCACCATGGGCCTCGGCGGCTTCCAGGAGACCGAGCAGCTGCCGATCTTCTCCAAGATCACCAAATACCAGGCGCATGTGTCCAAGCATCCGCGCATGGCCGAGCTCACTGCGCGCTGCTTCGACATGGCGATGTCGGAGCGCGGCCCCACCCAGCTCAACATCCCGCGCGACAACTTCTACGGCGAGGCGGACTATGAGATCGCCAAGCCGCGCAAGATCGCCCGTGGCCCCGGTGCTGACGCCGATCTCGACGAGGCGGCCGACCTCCTCGCCAAGGCGAAGTTCCCGGTCATCGTTTCCGGCGGCGGCGTGATCTTCTCGGACGGTGTCGCGGAATGCGTGGCGCTCGCCGAGCAGCTCTCGGCCCCGGTGGTCAACTCCTATCTCCACAACGACTCGTTCCCGGCCAAGCACCCGCTGTGGTGCGGTCCGCTCGGCTATCAGGGCTCGAAGGCCGCCATGAAGCTCGTCGCCGAGGCCGATGTCGTGCTCGCACTCGGCACCCGTCTCGGCCCCTTCGGCACGCTGCCGCAGCACGGCCTCGACTACTGGCCGAAGAACGCCAAGATCATCCAGGTCGACAGCGATCACCGCATGCTCGGTCTCGTGAAGCAGATATCGGTCGGCATCGTCGGCGACGCCAAGGAAGCGGCCAAGGCGCTCGCCTACCGGCTCGCCAACCGCAAGCTCGCCGCTGCCGCCAATGCGGATGAGCGCAAGAAGAGGATCAAGGCCGAGAAGGACGCCTGGGAGAAAGAGCTCGACAGCTGGACGCATGAGAAAGACGGCTGGTCGCTCGATATCGCCAAGGGCTCACCCTATATGCATCCGCGCCAGATGCTGCGTGAGCTCGAAAAGGCCTTGCCGGCGAACGCCATGGTATCGACCGACATCGGCAATATCTGCTCGGTCTCCAACTCATATTTGCGCTTCAACCAGCCCAATTCGATGTTCGCGGCGATGAGCTTCGGCAATTGCGGCTATGCGCTGCCCGCCGTCATCGGCGCCAAGGTCGCCGCGCCCGACCGGCCGGCGGTCGCCTATGTGGGCGATGGCGCCTGGGGCATGAGCTTCGCCGAGATCCTCACCTGCGTGCGCGAGGACATTCCGGTTACCGCCGTCGTCTTCCACAACAAGCAGTGGGGGGCCGAGAAGAAGAACCAGGTCGATTTCTACGACACCCGCTTCCTCGGCGTTAATCTCAAGAATCCGAGCTGGGCCGAAGTCGCCCGTTCGCTCGGCGCCGAAGGCGTCACCATCGACCAGCTCGGCGATGTCGGCGAAGCCCTGGAGAAGGCCTGCGACGCCCAGAAGAAGGGCAAAACCACCGTCATCGAAGTGATGGTGACGCAGGAACTGGGCGACCCCTTCCGTCGCGACGCCCTCAAATATCCGAGCCGCCTGCTCGAAAAGTACAAGCACACGGACGTCAAGGCTCCTGCCTGATATGCGCCAACGGCTGATGCGCCAGATGTGAGGTTCCTGCTATTGAGGCGGCTTCACATTTGGTGCCCGTCAGCAAAAATGCCTCCCTCAGAAAGAACCAGCGTCGCCCTCACGCATCCGGAAGTGCGCTCGATCATCATCGGCGTGATGCTGGCGATGTTCCTGGCGGCACTCGACCAGACCATTGTCGCGACCGCCTTGCCGACGATCGGACGGCTGCTCGGCGATTTCGAGAACCTGCCCTGGATCGTCACCACCTATCTCCTCGCCGCGACGGCCGTCACGCCGCTCTACGGCAAGATCTCCGATATTGTCGGCCGGCGGGTGACGATGATGGCGGCGCTCGGCATTTTCATCGTCGGCTCGGTCTTGTGCGCGCTGGCGCCCACCATGCTGGCGCTCATTCTGGCCCGGGCGCTCCAGGGTCTTGGCGGCGGTGGACTGATCTCGCTGGCGCAGACGATCATTGCCGATATCGTGTCGCCCAAGGAGCGGCCGCGCTATCAGGGCTATATTGCCGGCGTCTTCGCGGCGTCGAGCTTCGCGGGTCCCGTCCTCGGCGGCTTCATGGCCGAGAAGCTGCACTGGTCGGCCATCTTCTGGATCAACCTGCCGCTCGGCCTCCTCGCTCTGTGGATGACGAATTCACTGCTCAAGAAACTGCCACGCCATGAGAAGCCGCACCGGCTCGATTTCCCGGGCGCCGGGCTGATGATCGTCGCAACCACCGCCCTTCTCCTGGCCTTGAGCCTCGCCGGTCCCAATTATGCCTGGACCTCGACGCCGATCCTGGCGCTGTTCGGCGGCTCACTCCTGTTCTGGATTCTTTTTGTCGTCCGACTCAACACCGCGCCCGAGCCTTTGATACCGCTCGAAATTCTCGTCCATCCCGTGGTCGCGATGGCGATCATCGCCGCCTGTGCCGCAATGGGCGTGTTCATCGGACTTACCATCTACATCCCGATTTTCCTCGAAGGCATGTATGGGCTGACCGCCACCGAGTCCGGCTTCACCCTCATTCCGCTGACGGTCGGCACCGTCATCGGCGCTGCCTCGACGGCCCGCATCATGGCGCGCATCACGCATTACAAGCGGCCGGCGCTGGCCGGCCTCCTCATCGCCGCCATCGGTATTGCCGCGCTTGCGATCGATCCGAAAGGCCTGCCGCTGTGGGCCCTGGTGATCATCCTGACCGTGGCATCGATCGGCCTCGGGACGATTTTCCCGCTGACCCTGATCTCGATCCAGAACGCCATGCCGCCGCATCAGATGGGCACCGCGACGGGCGCTTTGAACTTCTTCCGCTCGCTGGGCGGCGCCCTGATCGTCGCGGCGTTCGGGGCGATCGTGATCGGCAGCCTGCCGGCCGACATGGCGGCGCATGTGACCATCGAGAATCTCGCCAGCACGTTCACGGCCGCCGGCCTCGATATCGGTTCGGTGTTCCGCTGGGTCTTCATCGCCGCGATGGCCGGCATCCTCGTTTCGGTCGTCTCGCTGTCGGTGATGGAGGAGAGGCCGTTGCGCGGTAATGTCCGGCCGGAAGCGGGAGCTGCCGAGTGAGGGAGCGGTTATGACCATTCTCGTTCTCAATGCCGGGTCTTCGACCCTCAAATTCGCGGCGTTCGAGCAAAATGACGGGCTCACGCTGCGCTTCAAGGACCAGGTCCAGGGGGCTGGCTCGCAAGCCCTGGAAGCGCTCTTCGCGCGCCTTGCCCGGGAAGGCATCGAGGCCCGGGACCTTGCCGGCGTCGGCCATCGCATCGTCCATGGCGGCACCGAATTCTCCCGGCCGGTGGTGGTCGATGATGCGGTCGAGGCCAAGCTCAATGCGCTGCGTCCTCTGGCGCCGCTGCATCAGCCCTACGGCCTCAATGCGCTCAGCGCCATGCGCGAGCATGCTCCGCTTGTGCCGCAGGTCGCCTGTTTCGATACCGCCTTCCATGCAACCCAGCCCGACATCGCGGCCCGTTTTCCACTGCCCCGGGCCTATTTCGACCGCGGCTATCGGCGTTATGGCTTCCATGGGCTCAATTACGAACATGTGGTCCAGGCACTGCCGGCCCAGACCGGGTTACCGCTGCCGCAGCGCCTGCTCATCGCGCATCTCGGCAATGGCGCCAGCCTGTGCGCCGTCAAGGACGGCAAAAGCATCGCCACCACCATGGGTTACTCGACGCTCGACGGACTCGTCATGGGAACCCGGCCCGGCGCCATCGATCCGGGCCTGATCCTGGCGATCATGAAGGACGACGGCTTGAGCCCGGAGCAGATGGAGCAGGTTCTCTACAAGGAGAGCGGCCTTCTGGCCTTGAGCGGCCTCA
This sequence comes from Taklimakanibacter albus, assembly GCF_016595235.1. Classification (GTDB taxonomy): domain Bacteria; phylum Pseudomonadota; class Alphaproteobacteria; order Rhizobiales; family Aestuariivirgaceae; genus Taklimakanibacter; species Taklimakanibacter albus. The sequence goes on from NZ_JAENHL010000008.1 coordinate 128,405, forward strand.
GCAGCGACATGAAGACCCTGCTCGACAGTCCGGCGCCCGCGGCCAAAGCGGCCGTCGAGGCCTATTGCTATTGGGCGGCGCGGCAGGCGGCCTCCCTCATCGCTGCCATGGGCGGGATCGACGCTTTGGTCTTTACCGGGGGTATCGGCGAGAACGCCAAGCCGGTCCGCGACCGCGTCGTAAACCATCTTTCATGGATAAATGCCTTTGCCATGCATATTGTGCTAGCCAACGAGGAGCTAGTGATAGCCAGGCATACGTCAATATTACTTACCTAAACAAAAAGTTAAAGAAGTCGCAGGAATGCCGGACCCGTGCCACAATCTGGGTCTTGAGTAATATTACGGACCAGAAGCGGGGAACCCGCACTGTCCGACTATGGGACGGCATACAGACGGGGAGACAAGGCATGAGTATAGCCTTGAAGGTGGCATGCGCATTTGCCACAACTCTTGTCATTGGTGCTGGCGCGCTCCAGGCCGAGGACACTAAAGACGTCGCTCGCATGAATGCGGGCGCGATCACTCTCATTACCGACGGCGCCAACAGTCCATCGTCGCGCTATGCAGCCGATCTCGCGGTGCTGATGGAAGGTGAGCGCGATCTGCGCATCCTGCCGGTCATGGGCCATGGCCCGGTCGAAGCGGTGCGCGATCTTCTGTTCCTGCGCGGCATCGACGCCAGCATCATTCCTGCCGACACGGTGGCTTACATCCGCAAGCAGGAGCTCATCGAGGATGTCGACAAGAAGGTGACCTATGTGGCGCGCCTCGGCTCGGCACAGGTTCATATCATTGCGCGCAAGGACATCGCGACGCTCGCCGATCTCGCCGGCAAGAACGTCAATGTCGGTGGCGCCAGCGAACCGCGCTTCGTGACCGCGAGCCTGATCTTCGACTCGCTCGGCATCACCTTCAATCCGGTCGCGGGCTCTGAAGCCGATGCGGCCAACCTGCTCAAGAGCGGCAAGGCCGATGCGATCGTCATCGTCGCGCCGCAGCCTTCCACCATCGCCGAGGATCTCGCGCGCGACGGCAATTATCGCCTCCTCAATGTCACCGGCAATGACGAGCTCAACGGAATTTACGCGCCGGCGATGCTCAACGCCAAGACCTATGACGGTCTCACACAGGATGGCGGCATGACCGAGACGCTGAGCGTCAGCTATGCGGTCGCGGTGTTCGACTGGAAGAAGGGCACCGACCGTTACTACAAGCTGCGCAAATTCGCCGACGTTCTCTATTCGGGCATCGGCGATCTGCAGACCGGAAAATGGCATGCGGCGTGGAACGATGTTAATCTTTCCGCCGATCTTCCCGGATGGACGCGCTATGTCACCGCCGATGAGTGGCTGGCCGAGCACAAGCGCAACCAGGCCGATGCGACCAGCAAGGAAGACGCGGCGCTCAAGGCCGAATTCCAGTCCTATCTGGAGCGAACGAAACTCGGCAGCAACATGACGCCCGCCGGTGCGGCAAGACTGAGATCGAGTGCCCTTGAATGAGCGCGCTGGGTGTGAGGAGTGAGGCGATGAAGACCAATCCGCAGCGCAAGACCAGCGCGGCCGAAACTGAACAAGACACCCGCGAGGCCGAACGGCCGGTCTGGTTCCTGGGCAAGGAGCTGAAGGTCGCGCTTGCCAAGGAAGAGCCGGCGAAGAACGAGGCGATGACCGACGAGGCCGACGCCAAGAAAGCCAAGAAGGCGGCCAAAAAAGCAGACAAGGCGGAAAAGGCCGATAAGCCCGCGCAGCCCGAGGAAGCATCGGGTGAGCGCCGGCCGAGCCAGCTCGAAGCCTATATGCGTTATGCCAAGATGCGCGGGCCCTCCTCGGAGGAAGACGAGGAATCGCTGGCGCCGGTGCGCGCCCGCAAATTTCCCACCGCCCGTCATATGGCCGGCAATGAGAACGACATGGATTGGGCCGGCGAAGCCCCGCGCCGGCCTCGGCGCGACGTCTCTTATGGGTTCCGGATGCGTGATGCGGTACTCGCCGGCGTCGCGTCGATCGCCATTGGCGCGCTAGCCGGTGCCGTCGTCTATGACCGCGCCAATGACGGCGAGTTGAGCACCGCTGTGTTCAATTCCGTCGGCGGCTTCATGACCGGCTTCGGCAGCCGCGATGAGGCGATCGCCGATGCCGGCAAGGCCGGCGTCAGTGTGGCCGAAGACCAGAATGCCGCCGCGGCGTTCAAGAAGCCGGTGACCACCGCCAGACTCGATGTTTCCGACGCCAAGGGCGATGTGAATACGCCTATACCCTTGAGCATCAGCGCCGAGCCGGCGATCCCCAATCAGGATATCGCCTTCCGCCTCAGTGGTATTCCGGCGGATGCCTATCTCAGCGCCGGCACCAAGCTCGCCAATAATGACTGGATGCTGAAACCGGGCGAAGAGCTCGGCGTGAAGCTGATGGTGCCAAGCGTCCCCGCCTCGCCGCTCCTCATCGCCGTCGAGGCGATCGAGCCGCGCACCGGTGACCTCGCGGCCCCGTCCGAGGAAATGAAGGTGGCGCTGGCGACTCCCGCCCCTGCCCCCGCAGCGGCGCAGCCGCCGGCTCCCGACGTGGTGCCCGCTTCGGCGCCGCCGACCGATGTGAAGCGGAACTTCAATCTGCCGCCGGCCAAGCAGCAGGAAAGTGTCGCGGCGCAGCCCATTCCGGCTCCGCTCGAGAAGAACGGCCAGGGCTCTGGTGTGATTGCCGACAGCGACTCGCTGATGCGCAATGGCGATAAGCTCCTGGGCCTCGGCGACTTCACCGCGGCGCGTGCTTTCTTCAGCAAGGCGCGCGAACTCGGCAATCATGAGGCGTCGCTGCGGCTCGGCCAAACCTATGATCCGGTTGTATTCCGGGATCGAAACGTGCAGGGACTCAAGGCGGATCCCGCGATGGCGCTCAGATATTACCTCGAAGCGCGCACCGCCGGCATCCCCGACGCCGAAACCGCCATCGCTGGTCTTGAAACCTGGATGAAGCAGTAGGCTGCTACATCTCTACAGAATTTGGGCGCGGGCAACACGGTTGCCCGCGCTTTCATTTTGAATTAGTCCAATCTCTCTCGAACAATAGACATTTCCATCATGACTCAAGCCGCGTCCTCTCCTCTCATCGATACCTGGTATGTCGATCCAAAGGCCGAAGACGCGATGTCGGACGGTCACGCACCGATCTGGCGCCATCTCATCGGGCTCGTATCTGAGATTGATCTGAGCGCGTTCTCGGTGCTCGATTTCGGCTGCAATCAGGGCGGCTTCCTGCGCATGCTGCATACGATGCGCCCGTTCCGCCGGGCGCTCGGCGTCGATATCGCACGCAAGTCGATCGAACGTGCCAATGCGCTCAAGGCCGACATGCCGATCCAATATCAGGTGGGCGACAATGTCGCCGGCCTCACGCAGGAGTTCGACCTCGCCTTCAGCCATGAGGTCATTTATCTCGTACCGGACATCGACAGGCATGCGAGCGAGCTGTGGCGGGCCCTGAAGCCCGGCGGTATCTATTACGCGGTCACCGGCTGTCACAGCGACAATCCGCTGTGGCCGCAATGGCGCGGTCTCGTCGCCAAGAAAACCAATACCGTGGTGCAGGACCGTTCGGTTTCCGATTATGCCAGGAGCTTCAGCAAGGCCGGCTTCGACGTTTCGGCCCGCAAGCTCGGCTTCACCGGCTTCGTTCCCTTTTCCGAGGACGGCTGGATGCCGAATTTTGCCGATGCATTACGCTACTACTCGGAAACCAAGATCGTCTTCCGGATGGTAAAACCGCGCTGACCTTCAATGGCGCGCCAGCTCGACGTCGAAATGCGGCGCGCGTGTATCGGCGATGGTGACGAAGCGGCCGCGGACATTAAAGATTCGCTCGATCAGCCCGCTCGCCGCGAGATCCGCCGGCACGCCGTCGAAAACCCGCTCGCCCTTGTCGAGCAGTGAAATCCGATCGCAGACCGACATCGCCTGATTGAGATCGTGGATGGCCATGACGATGGTCACGCGACGCTCGCGGCTCAGGCGGCAGATGAGATCGAGCACTTCGACCTGGTGGCCGATATCGAGAAAGGACGTCGGCTCGTCGAGCAGCAGGATCTCCGCCTCTTGCGCCAGCGCCGCCGAGATCCAGGCACGCTGGCGTTCGCCACCCGACAGCTCGCGCAGATTGCGCTCGGCGAGACCCGTGAGGCCGGTGCTGTCGAGCGCCCAGCGCACCGCCTCGACATCACGCGCGCTATAGCTGCGGAACAGGCCGACATGCGCGAAACGGCCCTGCCGCACGAGCTGCTCGACGGTCATCTCGTCGGGCGCCGCCGGCTGCTGCGGCAGGAAGGAGAGGCGCTTGGCGAGATCGCGCCGGCTGAAGGACGCCACGGCCCTGCCGCCGACGCTCACCTCACCGCCGCTCGGCGCAATGAGGCCGGCCAAAGCATGAAGCGCCGTGCTCTTTCCCGAGCCATTGGGGCCGATCAGGACGCGGATCTCGCCCTTGCCGAGTGTCAGATCGAATGCATTCAAGGCGAGACGGGGACCATAAGCGACGGAAAGCCCGGAGCAGCTGAGCGGCATGACAGGTCTCATCGAATACGGCGCAACAGCGCCAGGAGAATGGGGGCACCCCCAATGGCGCTGACGACCCCGATCGGAATCTCTTCGGCGCCGCCGGCCAGTCGGCCGATGAGATCGCCCGCCGTGACGATGACGGCGCCGAGAAGCAGCGTGAGCGGCAACACCAGATTGAAGCGCGAGCCGGCGATGAACCGGGCCAGATGCGGCACGATCAGGCCGATAAAGATGATCGGCCCGGTGACACCGACGGCGCTCGCCGCCAGGCCGCAGGCGATCATCAGGACGACAGTGAACTGCGCCCGGTAAGGAAAACCGAAGGACAGAGCCACCGGCGCCTCGAAACGCAGGAGATCGATCGAGCGGCGCAGGAAAGGCAGAACGAGAAGTCCGGCAACGGTGAAAGGCAGCAGGAACAACACATGCTCCCAGCTCCTCGCATATAGGCTGCCCGACAGCCATTGCAGCACGATCTCGATGCGGGCCGAGCCCCAGCCGGCGATGAGCCCCATGGCGAGCGCATGCAGCACCGCGCCCACCGCGATGCCGCAGAGCGTGATCCGCAAGGGTCCGAGGTCGTGACGCCGGGCGAGAAGGAAGATAACGGCCCCGGCCGCGAGGCCGCCGAACAAGCCGACCGCCGGCAGCCAGGCGACCGGCAGCTGATAGACCTTGTGCGGATCGGAATCGAACCAATAGACGGCGAAGAACAGGAAGATGGTGACGGCGAGCGTCGCGCCTTGCGAGATCCCCATGATCGAGGGGTCGGCGAGCGGGTTGCGGGTGATCGTCTGCAGCAGCAGACCGGCGACGGCGAAATGGATACCCGCCAAGATGCCGGTGGCGATGCGCGGAATGCGGATATCGGTGATGATCAGGCGGGCATTTTCCGAGCCATGGCCGGTCAGCACGTCGAGCACCATCGCAGGCGACAGATCGGCGACGCCGAGAAACACCGCGAGCACGATCAGGATCAACGCCAAGGGCAAGATGATCCAGATCGGCCGATCGAGCGACTGGCGCGCGGCTACGGTCAAGCCGGTCATGCCCGTGCTCCGAGCATGAAGTTACGGCGTTGCACGAGGTGAATGAAGAAAGGTCCGCCGATGAGCGCCAGGACCATGCTCACCGGAAGCTCACGCGGGGCGGCGATGCTGCGGGCAATGACATCGGCGGTGACGAAGATGAAGCCGCCGATCGCGACGTTGAGAAGGATGGTCCAAGCGGCGCCTTGCGGCCTCAGCAGGCGCACAATATGCGGCACAGCCAGACCGATGAATGCGATCGGGCCGGCGACCGGGGTGACGCCGGCAACCGGACACACGGCCAGAACCAGGAACAGCGGCTTCCAGAGGCTGAGCTTGAGGCCCATGGCTTGCGCCGCATCATCGCCGAGCGAGAGGAGCTCCAAAGCGCGGCGGCAGAACAAGGCTCCCAGGATGCCGGCCATCGCCCAGGGCAGTATGAAAACGAGCGCACTCCAGCTGCGGCCTTGCAAGCCGCCTGAGAGCCAGAACAGGACGGCCGGCGATTGTGGCCCGCCGAGCAGCAGGATGTAGGTGGTGATGGCGCCGAGAAAGAGCGAGATGGTGATGCCACCCAGTCCCAGATGCAGCGGCGATGCCTGGCCGCCGCGCGCGACCCAGAAGGTCACGGCGGCGGCGGCAAGCCCCCCGGCAAGCCCGATGAAGGGATAAAAGACCGACGACAAAGCCGGCAGGAAGACGAAGCTGAAGACGATCACCACGACAGCGCCCGCCGTCACGCCGGTGAGGTCGGGTGCCGCGAGCGGATTGCGGGTAATCGATTGCAGCAGATATCCCGAGACGGCGAGACCGGCGCCGCCCGCGAAAGCGGCGATACTGCGCGGCAGGCGCAACGTCCAGACGATGATGCTGTCGATGCCCTGCCCCGGCCAGAAAAGCGCCGTCAGCGCCTGATCGAAATGCATCGATTTGGCGCCGAAAAGAAGACCGGCAAAGCCGATCAGCAGCGCGCCGACGAGCGCTGCGATAGTGATGCTGGCGGAACGACTGGCATTCATCGGCGGAGCGAGGCGACTAGTGTCCCGAATCCGAAGTTCGCCACTGCCAGCGGCACCTTCCGAGCGAACTTCGGATTCGGAAGGACACTAGAAAACTTAATGATTCTAGTGTGCTTTTG
>NZ_JAENHL010000008.1:135245-292281 GCF_016595235.1 Taklimakanibacter albus
CCTCACTTCAGATCGGCAGGGATGAATTTCGCCGCCTCGACGGTAATGTCGGGCTTGGGGAACGTATCCGGATAGAGATAATGCGCGGCTTCGCGCAGCACCATCTCGCGGGCGATGGGGCCGTGGGCCTCGACCCAGTGATCGCCGACATAATAGACGCGCTTGTTCTTCACCGCCGACAGCATCTGCCAGATCGGGTTGTTCTCATGCGGCCGGTCCGGGCCGTAGTCATAGACGAAGATGACCTCCGGATCCTTCTCCAGCATCGTCTCGAGACTCATCTCGAGCCCGAAATTGTCCGGGATATGCGGCGTCGGATTGTGGCCGGCGATGTTGTCGCCGCCAAGCGCGGTCAGGATCGCGGCGGTCATGTTCTCGGAATAGAAGGTCCAGGGCGCATCACCCGCCCACATGACCTGGAAACGCGGATGCACGTCCTTCGGCGCCTTGGCGGCGAAGTCGGCAATGTCCTTCTTGAATTGGGCGTTGAGCTCCTGGGCGCGCTCAGGCTTGCCGAGGATCGTGCCGAGCTGCGTGATGGTGCGGTCGCTGTCGCTGTAGAGCTCGAGATTGTAAGCGAGATAGGGCGCGATCTTCTGATACTGGGTGGCGTTGCCCTCGGTGTAGCGGCGGATCGCGATCGTCACATCGGGCTTCGCTTCAGCAAGGAGCTCCAGATTGGGCTGGGCGCGCTGGCCGATCTGCTTCATGTCCTTGGTGTGGCCGGCGAGGAAATCGGGCTCGCGGCCCTGGACCATGTAGGTTGTCGCCACCGGCTTCACCCCCAGCGCCAGAGCGGCATCGGTAGCGAAATAAGACACCGAGGCGATCCGTTGCGGTTTGGCCGGCACTTCGACCGCCACTCCGCGGTCGTCGACGACGCCGAGCTTCTTCGCCTCTTGCCCCAGTGCAGAACCGGCAAGGACCAAGCCCATGATTGCCGCTACGCCATAAATCCCCAAAGATTTCAGCATGATCGAGCCCCCCAAATTGATAGGCGGCTCACCCCTACAAAACCCGAGTAATTTAATCAAGTATTATGCGGAAAGAAGCCTGGAAAGCTTCTGCTGAATAGGTCCGGCGCAGAGACAGGATCTGTCAGGAGGTTGGACGGCCGAACAGCGCATTATAAAGCTTGCGGTCGCGGCCATAGACGTCGGGCCGGAACTCGATCATGCCGGCATCACCCTTGAAGGCAGTGCCATAGATCAGATGCACCGGAATATGGTCGACGATCATCGCCCGCGTGGTCTTGCCGCCGGCCCAGGTCGTGTTCATCCGTTCCTTCGACCAGTCCTTGAGATCGGGCACCAGCGCATAAGCGAGATCGACGGGCCGCGACAGGCGGATGCAGCCATGGCTGAAGGCCCGCGCCGTCTGCAGGAACTTGTCCTTCGACGGCGTGTCGTGAAGATAGATATTGTGCTTGTTGGGCATCATGAACTTCACCTTGCCCAGGGCATTCTTCGGTCCGGGCTTCTGGCGGAAGGTGAAGGGGAAATTGCCCGGCCCATAGGAATACCAGTCGATGCTGCCCCAGGAGGCGAGCTTGCCGCCGATGAAGACCTCGAAATCCCCTGCATAGGCATAAGGATTGGCGCGCAGGCGCGGCAACATCTCCTTGGTGGCGATGCTGTAGGGCACCGTCCAGGTCGGGTTGAACTCTATGTATTCGAGCTCGTCGGAGAATTCCGGCGTCTGCGTCGCGGGCGCGCCCACCACCGTGTTCATGCGGTCGATGATGGTGTTGGATTTGATACGCTGCAATTCGAAGGACGCGATATTGACGAGGAAATGATACTCGCCCAGATCCTCCGGCATCCAGCGCCAGCGCTCCATATTGAGCATGATCTGACGCACCCGTTCCTCGACCGGCACATTCATGGCGATGATGGTCTGCTTGCCGATGAGGCCCTTGGCCTCGAGACCGTGGCGCGACTGGAAGCGTTTGACCGCAATGGCGAGCTGCTCGTCATAGAGATCGGGCTCCCCCGATGCCTGCCACTCATAATCCCCCGTGGCGGCGAGCAATTTGCGTACTGAGCCGACGCGTGCATCACGCATACCGGGCTTCAGGCTGACGCCCGGATCGACCGTGCCCCAGCCGCCCTGCGCCACACGCTCGCGATACTGCACCAGCAGCTTCTTGAGCGCCTGATATTGCGGGTTCTTCGGCTCGAAGACATCGAGGTAGCGGGTCGGCTCGCGATTCTTGCTCATGTCGGTCAGGATGCGCAGCACATCGACCGTCTTGCGGTTGCGGAACAGCCGCGGATCGACCTTCTGCGGAATGACACGGCCGGTCTTGAGATCCGCCGCATAGGCGACGAAGAAGGCCGAGAAATAGAGCTCGGCCCTGGCCGCGCTCATCGGATCATTGGCATCGATCCCATCGCGCAGATCGATCAGCGTGTCGATCGGATAGTCGTCCGGATTGAGGCCGTCATCCTCGGCATCGACAAGTCGCTGGATGAAAGGCGTCATGCGGCCGCTGCCGACCCAATAGATAGTGCCGCCATTATCGACATAATGCGCCTTGAGCGCCGGCCGGATGCGCTCGAGCGGCAGCTCGAGACGGCCGGGACTGTCGAGGAACAGCGCGATCGACGACGTCATGTCGCCGAAGGACGGGCCGGACGCGCGGTCGCCCTTACCAGCGAAGGCTGGAGCCGACCCGAACAGCAGCAGAAGCACGGCCAGAAAGCCGAGATGGCGACGCAACAAGATCATAGGCAGGCCTCCGAACCGCATCGCATCATCTTCGGCAATCCGACTGATTCAAGCAATCACACATTCAAAAGCAGGTATTCCCGCTCCCATGAGCTGATGACGCGGCGATAATGCTGCATCTCCTCATGTTTCACATCCTGGAACGCCTCGACGAACTTGTCGCCCAGCACCTGCTTGAACGACTTGGTGTAGTTCAGCTTGTCGAGCGCCTCATCGAGGCTGATCGGCAGCGTGTGGGCGTAGCGATAGGCCGAGCCCTCGACCGGATCGGTGGGCTTCAGACGCTCGATCATGCCGAGATAGCCGCAAGCGAGCGAGGCCGCGAAAGCAAGATAAGGATTGGCGTCCGCCCCCGGCACGCGGTTCTCGACCCGCAGATTTGCCGGATCGGAGGACGGCACACGCAACGAGACGGTGCGGTTGTCGATGGCCCAGTGGACATTGGTCGGCGCATCCGATTCAGGCACAAGCCGCCGGTAGGAATTGACATTGGGGGCGGCGAGCGGAAGGGCTGCCGCCAGATAACGCTGCAGGCCGGCAATGTGGCTGAGGAACAATTTCGACGGCTTGCCGTCCTTGCCGGCGAAGACATTCCTGCCGGTCTTCACATCCAACACCGATTGATGGATATGCATCGACGAGCCCGGCTCGTTCTCATGCGGCTTCGCCATAAAGGTCGCATACATGTCGTGCTTGAGGGCCGCCTGGCGCACCGTGCGCTTGAACAGGAAGACCTGGTCGGCGAGCTCGAGCGGATCGCCGTGGTTGAAGTTGATCTCGAGCTGCGCCGGGCCGCTTTCGTGGCTCAGCGTGTCGACATCGAGCTCCTGCGCCTCGCAGAAATCATAGATGTCCTCGACGATCGGATCGAAGTCGTTGGCGGCGTCGATGCCATAGGCCTGGCCACCGGCTTCCTTGCGGCCCGACCGGCCCACCGCCGCCTCGAGCGGATAATCGGGATCGATATTACGTTTGACGAGATAGAATTCGAGCTCCGGCGCAATGATCGGCCGCCAGCCCTTCTCCTTATAGAGTGCCAGCACGCGCTTCAGCACATGGCGCGGCGAGATATCGACCGGATCATCATTGAGATGGAAGGCGTCGCAGATGACCTGAGCGGTCGGCTCGCTGTACCAGGGCACCAGTCGAATGGTGTTGAAGTCGGGCTGCAGATAGATGTCGATCGCGGCGTCGCTGACCGCCGAGGTTTCCCACACATAACGGCCATTGATGGTGAGGGTGAAAACTTCCTCCGGTATGCGGAGGCCACGCGATTTGTTGCCCTTCAAAAATTTCGAGGGAGGCAGGATCTTCCCCCGGGCCGTTCCGGACATATCGGCCACCAAACATTCAACTTCACTGATCCGGCGTTCGGTAATCCATTCCTCAAATTTCGCTTGCGACATGATACCCTGTGAAATCGTTACGACGGCTCACCTTACCCGGCCTTCTTGACGGAGGAAACAGGGCTTGGCATTGGTCATGGATCATGCCGGCTTCCATCGACGCGCAATCTTATTACCAGGCTTCCGCCCACCCCTTCCCCCCACAATCCCAGCTGAACGGTGACGTTACGGCCGATATCTGCGTGGTCGGGGCTGGATTTACCGGCCTTTCCGCTGCTTTGGAGCTGGCCCAGGCCGGTTTCAAGGTCGTGGTCCTGGAGGCCCGCCAGGTGGGTTATGGGGCCTCAGGGCGCAATGGCGGACAGATCTGCACCGGCTTTTCCCCCGGACAGCAGCGCATCGAGGCGCAGCTCGGCAAGGACGATGCCCGCAAATGCTTCGATATCGCCGAGGAAGCCAAGCGGCTGATCGTCGATCGCATCGCCAAATACAAGATCGATTGCGACCTCAAATGGGGCTATCTGCACGCCATTCCGAAGCCCACGCAATTCGACTCTCTCAAAGAGTGGAAAGAGGAATGGGACGCACTCGGCTATACCGACACAAAAGTCCTGGACAAGGCCGAGCTCGAGGACCGGCTCGGCACCAGGATCTATCATGGCGCCCTGCGGGAAGGCGGCGCCGGCCATTTCCATCCGCTCAATTATTGCTTAGGGCTGGCCAAGGCCGCGATGGCAGCCGGCGCGCAGATCTTCGAGAATTCGGCTGTCGTCAATGTCGAGCCTGGCGCCACCGCGACGGTGCGCACAGACAAAGGCAACGTGCGCGCCAAATTCGTGATCCTCGGCTGCAACGCCTATATCGGCCGCATGATGCCCGAGCTCTATGGCCGCATCATGCCGGTGACGAGCTACATCATCGCCACCGAGCCATTGGGCGAGAACCGCGCCCGCTCACTCATCCGTGACAATGATGCGGTGGCGAACACCAACTTCATCGTCGACTATTTCCGTCTCACCAAAGACACGCGCCTCCTCTTCGGCGGACGCGCCAGCTATTCGACACTCGAGCCGCCTAATCTCGGCGCCTATATGCGCCCGCGCATGCTGTCGGTCTTCCCCGAGCTCAAGGACGTTAAGGTCGATCATGCCTGGGGCGGCTATATAGCCATCACCTCCAACCGCATTCCCGATTGTGGCCGCATCGGCTCGAACATCTATTATGCGCATGGCTATTCCGGCCAGGGCGTGGCGCTCGCCGGTATGTATGGCAAGCTGATGGCGGAAGCGATCCAGGGTCAGGCGTCGCGCTTCGATCTCCTGGGGCGCATAAAGCACCTGCCCTTCCCTGGCGGACCGATCCGCACGCCGCTTCTCGTCGCGGCGATGCTGTTCTACCGGATCCGCGACGCCTTGAGCTGAGGCTCCTCCGGCGCGTAATCGGCGGTAAGCCCGCGATAGACCTTGGGCAGCGGAAAAGCGAGATCGCCGCGTTTGCTCGTCTTCAATCCAAGCCCCACCAGCGCCTCGGCGAATTTCACCGCGGCGGCGACGCCATCGATGACCGGAATCTGCAGGCGATCCTGGATATATCTGGTGAGATCGGCCATGCCGGCGCACCCCAGCACGATCGCGCCCGAACTGTCCTCGGCGATGGCCGCTTCACATTCGGCGAGGATGCGGGCGCGTGCCATCGATGAAGGATCCTCGAGGGCGAGAACCGGGATGTCCACCGCGCGTACACGGCGGCAATGCTGCGTCATGCCGTAATTGCGAACCAGATGCTCGGCGATGATACGTGTGCGCTCGAGCGTGGTGACGACCGAGAAGCCGGTGGCAACGAAGCTCGCCGCATGCATCGCAGCTTCGGCGATGCCGAGCACGGGCGCGGCGGTGAACTCCCGCGCCGCGAGCAAGCCCGGATCACCGAAGCAGGCAATCACATAAGCATCGGCATCGGGATCGTCCCTGATCGCCTCGATCAGGCCGATGATGCTCATCGCCTCGTCATAATGACCTTCGATCGACGCGGCGCCCGATTTCGAGGTCGACGCCTCGATGCGGGTCGTCGGCGCCGCGACGAGGCGCGCCGCGTCGGCGATCGTCTCGGTCATGGTTTCGGTCGTGTTCGGATTGATCAGGCGTATGCGCATTTGTGAGGCTGTTCTTGTGAAATCAGGAAAGGCGGGCTTCGGCGGCGCGATGGCAACGAATGGTCATGGCGCCTAGATGCGAAGAGTCCGGCGCCGTCGTCCTGCACAGATCGGACGCCAATGGACAACGCGGATTGTAGGGGCAGCCGGGCGGCGGGCTGATCGGGCTCGGCAGATCGACGGCGACGGGAACACGATCGCGATCGGGATGCAGGAGATTAGGCACCGAGCTCAAGAGGAATTTCGTATAGGGATGTCGCGGACGATCGAAGATCTCCTCGACCGGCGCCTCCTCGACGATGCGGCCCAGATACATCACCGCCACGCGATCGGACACATGGCGCACCGCCGACAGATTGTGGCTGATGAACAGATAGGTGAGACCGAGTTCGCCCTGCAGATCGGCGAGCAGATTGAGGATCTGCGCCTGCACCGATACGTCGAGTGCCGAGGTCGGCTCGTCGCAGACGAGGAATTCGGGCTCGGCCGCCAAGGCGCGGGCAATCGAGATGCGCTGGCGCTGACCGCCCGAAAATTCATGCGGATAACGACCGGCATCGCGGCTGCCGAGCCCGACCGTGTCGAGCAGCCCATGCATGCGGCGCTCGGTTTCCTTGGCGCCGTCGCAGAGGCCCAGCTCACGGATCGGCTCAGCGATGATGTCGCCGACCCGCCAGCGCGGATTGAGGCTGGCAAATGGATCCTGGAAGATCATCTGCGTGCGCAGGCGGCCCTTGCGGCCGCGTCCGGCTGCGAAATTGAAAGTGCCGCCTGTCGGGGCCTGGAGGCCGACCACCATACGCGCGACCGTCGATTTGCCGCAGCCGGACTCGCCGACGATGGAGAAGGTCGTGCCGCGCGGGATCTGGAAGGAAATCCCGTCGACCGCCTTGACCATGCGCGACGGCTTGCCGAGCACTGTCCGGTCAAGCCAGGATTGTGGCAGGTGAAACCAGCAGGAGATGTCGGAGGCCGTGAGTGCCGGCTGTTCCTTAAGCGACATGGCTCACCTCCTCCCGATCGAGATGCCAGCAGGCGGCTTCACTCGTGCCGGCCGGCAGCAAAGGCGGCCGGTCACTGCGGCATTGCTCGTTCGCGTAGCGGCAGCGCGGATGAAAGGCGCAGCCCGATGGCATGGCGTTGAGGCGCGGCATGGCGCCGTCGATCTGCACCAGCCGCTCGCGGCGGTCGGTGAGGCTCGGGATCGAGCCGATGAGACCTTTGGTATAAGGATGGCGTGGCGCACGGATGATCGAAGCGACCGGCCCGATCTCGACGATGCGCCCGGCATACATCACGGCGACACGATCGGCGGTCTCGGCGATGACGCCCATATCGTGGGTGATCAGCATCATCGCGGTGCCGCGGTCGCGGCAGACGCGCTTCAGAAGTGCGGTGATCTGCGCCTGGATCGAGACGTCGAGGGCCGTGGTCGGCTCATCGGCGATGACAAGCTCCGGCTCGGCGCATAGCGCCAGAGCGATGACGACGCGCTGGCGCATGCCGCCTGAAAACTGATGCGGATATTGGGTGATACGCAGTTCCGGAGAGGGAATGCCGACTTCCTGCAGCAACTTGATCGCACGGTCGGCGGCTTCGGCACGCGACAAAGGCAGATGCACCCGCATGGTCTCGGTGAGTTGGTCGCCCACCGTCAGCAGCGGATTGAGCGAGGTCAACGGATCCTGGAAGATCGCGCCAATGGTGCGGCCGCGCAATTTCTGCATCTCGCGCCGAGGCAGATTGTCGATGCGCCGGCCGCAGACATGGATCTCACCCTCAGCGACGCGGCCGGAGGATTCGAGGAGACCGATGACCGCCGCCCCGGTGAGCGACTTGCCGGCGCCCGATTCACCGACGACGCCCAATATCTCACCGCGCCCGATGGTCAGATCGATGCCGCGGATTGCGGTCAGGACGCCGCGCCGCGTCGGGAACTCCACGACGAGCTTACGGATGTCGAGAACCGCGCCGGGTGCCTGGGCCGGCGCATGCGGTGAGATATGGACGGGGGCTATGGTCACGTTCAAGCGACTTCGAAAGGAGCGGCGCCGTCGCGGGAGACGACGCGGCCACGTTTCATCACTAGGCGGCGCGGACGGCAGGAGGCGACCGCCTCGGCCAGCGCCTCGCCATCGACGAGCATGAGATCGGCGATGTTGCCGGGCTTGAGGCCATAATCCTTGATGTCCATCACCTTGGCGCCGAGGGTCGTGACGACATCGAAGATGCGCCGGATATCGCGGTCGCGGCTCAGATAATTGCGCTCGCCCAGATACATCACGCGCTCCAGCATGTCGCCGGTGCCCCAGGGATGCCAACAGTCGCGGATTCCATCCGAACCCGAGCACACGGTGATCCCGGCATCGAGGGTACGGATCAAGGGCGGGCATGGCCAGCCTGAGGGTCCGGTCGTCATCACGGCGATGTCGTTCCTGGCGAGATCCTCCAGCATGCGGCCGACCACCAGGTAATCATTGTGGCCGAGGCAAAAAGCATGACTGATCGTGACCTTGCCGGTGAGGCCATGCGCCTTGGTGCGCTCGACGATCATGCCCATGGTGAAGAGACCGAGCTCGCCTGGCTCATGCAGATGGATGTCGAGCGGCTTGCCGTGCTTGACGGCGAGCGCGAAGATCGCATCGAGCTGCCCCTTGGGATCCTTGTCCATCGAGGACGGATCGAGGCCGCCCACCACTTCGGCACCCATCGCCAAAGCCTCGTCCATGAGCTTCGCCGTGCCCGGCCGGATCATCATGCCGGATTGCGGGAAGGCGACGATCTCGATGTCGATAAACTCCTTGTATTTCTCGCGCGTCGCCATGACGCCTTCGACACCCTTGAGGCCATGGACCGTGTCGATATCGACATGGCTGCGGATATGGGTGGTGCCGCGGGCGACCGAGATCGCCACCTGGCGGGCCGACTGGCGGGCCGGATCGAGGCCGAGCTTGGTCTTCATCTCGCGCTCATTGGTGATCTTGTCGATGAGCGTGTAGCCGACATCATTGACGTTCCACTTCATGCCGAAGAGTGTCTTGTCGAGATGGGTATGGGCTTCGATGAGACCCGGCAGCAGGATGGCGCCGGCGCCGTCGATCACCTCCGCCCCTGCGCCACCAGCCGCCGCGCCGATCGCCGAGATGCGGTCGCCGCTGATGGTGATGTCGGTCTGGGCCTCCGCCCAGGGACGGACATTCTTGATGATGGTGGTCTTGGTCACGGAAGCACCTTTCGCGAGATCATTGAAGCTTGGGGTTGAGAGCGTCGCGCAGCCAGTCGCCGAGAAGATTGACCGCGAGGATGATGAGACCGAGCTGGAAGGCCGGGAACAGCACCACCCACCAGCTGCCGGAGAAGAAATACTGATTGCCGATGCGGATCAGCGTGCCGAGCGAAGGCTGGGTGACCGGCATGCCGACGCCCAGGAAAGACAAGGTCGCCTCGGCCAGGATGGCGAGGCCGAGATTGAGCGTCGCCGTCACCAGGACCGGTGTCATCACATTGGGCAATATATGGGTGAGTAGGATACGCGTGGTGCGCACTTCGAGAATCTTGGCGGCCAGCACATATTCCTTGCGCGCCTCGACCATGGCGGACGCCCTGACGATACGCGCATATTGCACCCAGGAAGTGATGGCGATCGACGCCATCAGGATCAAGGGCGCGAAGCTGTCGCGCAAGTTCACCGGCAGCAGCTCGCGGAATAACGCGCTGACCAGGATCGCCACCAGCAAGGTCGGGATCGACAGGACGAAATCGCCGACCCGCATCAGGATATTGTCGACATGGCCGCCGGCGAAGCCGCAGATGAGGCCGACACTGATGCCGATAGCCATCGAGGCCATGACACTGGCAAAACCGATCAGCAGCGAGATGCGTGAGCCATAGAGGATCGCCGAGAGGACGTCCCTGCCCTGCACGTCGGTGCCGAGCAAATAGGGCGCCTCGCCGCCTTCCACCCAGATCGGCGGCAATTCCGCCTTGTCGAGGAAAAGCTGGGTCAGGTCATAGGGATTCTGCACCGCGATCACCGGCGCCAGAATGGCGGTCAGCGCGACGATGAGGAGGATCAAAGCGGATATCATCGCCATCGGCGAGCCGCGGAAGCTGTAAGCGAGATCGCTGTCCCAGGCCTCGCTCAGGCGCTGGCGCCACTGTGTCATCCGGCCCACTGGGGCGGCTTCGTCAATGTGCATGATACCCTCGCGCGACGCCGGCCTGCCGCAATCTCGGATCGACCCACAGATAGATCAGATCGACGATGGTGTTGATGGTGACGAAGATCGCCGACACGATCATCAGATAGGCGGCCATCACCGGCATATCGATGAACATCACCGCCTGCACGAAGAGCTGGCCCATACCCGGCCACTGGAACACCGTCTCGGTGACGAGCGCGAAAGCGATGAGGTCGCCGATCATCATGCCGGTCATGGTGACGACTGGCATCAGGCAGTTCCTGAGCGCATGACGGAAATGCACGAGCCGGTTGGGCAGGCCGCGGGCGCGCGCGAATTTGATGTAGTCGGCGCGCAGAACCTCGAGCATCTCGGCCGTCACCAGGCGCATGATGAAGGAGATCTGGAACAGCGCCAGCGACATCGCCGGCATGATCAAGGCCTGGCGGCCGGATGGCGTCAAGAGCCCGGTCGTCCAGCTGCCGAATTGCACAACCTCACCGCGTCCGAAAGCCGGCAGCCAGTTGAGTTGGACGGCGAACACCAGGATGAGAAGGATGCCGATGACGAAGGACGGGATGGATACGCCGATCATCGAAAACATGGTGAGAAGGCGCGCCACCGGGCTGCCCTTGCGGATCGCCGCATAGACGCCGAGCGGGATGCCGATGCTCAAGGCGACGATGGTGGAGACGAGGACCAGCTCGAGCGTGGCCGGGAAACGCTCGGCGATCAGCGACATCACTTCCTGTTGATTTCGATAGGAGATGCCGAAATCGCCCTGCACCACACGCGTGATGAAGGTCACGAACTGCATGACGAAGTTCTGATCGAGGCCGAGACGGATGCGCAGCGCGTCACGCTCGGCCTGGCTCGCCTGCTCGTTGAGCATCAGCTGGACGGGGTCGCCCAGGAACTGGAAGATCATGAAGGCGACGAAGGCCACGGCGATCATCACCGCCACCGCATTGCCGACACGCTTGATCACCATCGAGATCATGGTCGCGGTCCTTTGCGAGCGCCGGGAATCGCGGTTAACGATTCCCGGCAGACTGACATCACTTGTTGAGGACGGTCAGCCAGTGGCGCGATTTGTTGTCGGAAAGTTGTACCACGCTCTTCACCTTGGGACCCAAGGCCCAGGCCATGGGCTGCTGGTGAAGCGGCAGGAAGTCGACATTCTGCTTGAGTTTCAGCAGCGCCTTCGATTGCAGCCCGAGACGCTTCTCGCGGTCGAGTTCCTTGCCGGCGGCGTCGATCAGCGCATCGACTTCGGCGTCTTTCCAGCCGCCCCAGTTGAACACACCCGAAGTGCCGGTCTTGGAATGGGCAACCTGGACCAGGATCGAATAGCTGTCGATCATCGGCTCATTGGCCCAGCCGAGAATGCCGACATCGAACTTGCCGCTCTCGAACTTGACGGTCTGGATGCTGGTCGGCGCCGTGTCGAGATTGGGCTTGAGCCCGATGCGCGACCACATGGCGGACACCGCCTGGCAGATCTCCTCCTCGTTCACATAGACATTGTTGTCGCAAACGAAGGTGAAGCTGAAGCCGTCCTTGTAGCCGGCCTCGGCGAGCAACGCCTTGGCCTTTTCGGGATCATAGCTCTGGCGCTCGTCGAGCTCGGGCACATAGCCCGGGATCGCCGGGGCGACCATCGAGCCCGTATTGCGCGACAGGCCACGCATAACCTTCTTCTGCAGCACGTCGATGTCGATGGCCCGATAGAGGGCTTCACGCACCTTCGCATCGTTGAACGGGTTCTTGTCGCCCGTATCCGACGCCATCAGCTTATTCGCGCGGTTGAACAGGAAGAACACGGTGCGCAATTCATTGCCGGCCAGCACCTGGATGCCGGGCGACTGCTTCAGGCGCGGAATGTCCTGCAGGGGCGCCTTTTCCACATAGTCGATCTGGCCCGACAGGAGGGCGGCGACAGCGGTCGCCGGCGAGGAGATCGGGGTGAAGACGATACGGTCGATATTGTGACGCGGTTTGTCCCACCAGTCCTTATTGACATCGAAGACCGTCTCGGAGTCGGGCTTACGCGAGACGACTTTGAACGGACCTGTGCCATTGGCATGGGTGGTCGCATAACCCTCGATGCCGGCGCCGACATCGGTCGGGGCCGTGGCATTGTTGGCGACCAGCCATTCCTTGTCGAAGATCAGGATATTGGTGAGGTCGTTGAGGATCAGCGGGTAGTTCTCGGTGACCTTGATGTCGACGGTGTAGTCGTCGATCTTCTCGGCGCCCTGATAGGCCGGCAGGTTGCCGCGCAGCGGCGACTTCGGATCGCTGACGCGGGTGAGCGAGGCCAGAACGTCATCGGCGTTGAAGGCCGAGCCGTCATGGAACTTCACGCCCTGGCGCAAATGGAAACGGCGCACCGTCGGGGAGATATCCTCCCAGGACGTGGCGAGCGCCGGCTCGATCTTGAGCTGGTCGTCATAACGCACCAGCCCCTCATAGACATGGTTCAGCGTCGAGATGGTGAAGGTGCTGCCATAGGAATAGGGGTCGAGCGAGTCGATATCGCGCGATGCGCCCCAGCGCAGCTCCGCCGCCGTCGCCGCGGCCGCCAAGGGCAGCATCAGCGCCGCCGCGAGGCCAATGCCAGGCAAAGACAGCTTGGTGAGTGATTTCATTGAGCTCCTCCTCTTCGGATCGTTTCCATCCGGCAGCAGCCCGTGACTGGCCGACACATCAGCGGCCATGCCTGCCCTGCCCGTCGCGGCGTTCTGTGCGCCGCTTGATCCGCCTCCTGAGGAGGTCGGAGATATTCGCATACACTATCAGATCAAAACTGTATACATTAATTTTAAGATAGTGTAGACAATAGCTATCGACAGGGTGAGGCAGTATCGTGATTGGCAGACATGATTCGCCGAAAGACAGATCACACCGACATCGCCGAGGGACCGGGGCCGAAGAGGAAACGGGCCAGCCGCGCGGGCAATCTCGCCGAGCATGTCTACACATCCCTCAGACGCGCGATCATCGAGCAGGCGCTGGCGCCCGGCACCAAATTGCCGGAGGATTCGGTGGGGACGAGTTTCGGCGTCAGCCGAACGGTGGTGCGCAGCGCCATCGTCCGGCTGGTGGCCGAGGGCCTGGTGGTCCAGCAGCCGAATATGCGCGCCACCGTGGCCTCGCCCAGCCTCGAGGAAGCGCGGGCCATCTTCCGGGTCCGGCGCGGTCTCGAGCGTATGGTGCTGGAAGAGCTCATGTCCAGGCTCGAGCCTTCGCATTTCGCCAAATTGCGCGCCCATGTGACGAGCGAAGAAAAAGCCAAGCGGCATGCCGAGCCCGAATCGATCCGGCTGTCGGGCGAGTTCCATCTGCTTCTGGCGCAGTTCACCGGCAACGAGTTGCTGATCCGCTTCGTCAGCGAAGTGGTTTCCCGCGGCTCGCTGATCCTCGCCCTTTATGGCCGGCCGCATTCGTCGGAATGCGCGGTGAACGAGCATCTGGCACTGATCGAGGCGCTCGAGCACGGCGATCTCACGGAAGCGGCGCGCCTGATGGACGAGCATCTGGTCGCGGTGGCGACGCGCGGCCTGCTCGATACCGACATCAAGCGCGAGCGCAGCCTGCAGGACATTCTTTCCGCTTATCGTCCGGCTGGCGAGGCTTGATCTTCTGGGCCATCGGCTGGCCCTTCCTCGCCCTCTCATCAGATCCGGGATGCATCAGCCATGAGCGGTAATACCAGCTTCGATTTCGGCACTTTGTCGGAACGGGAGAAATACAAGCTGCTGATCGGCGCCGTGGTGCCGCGTCCGATCGCTCTGGTGACGACGGTCGACACGCAAGGACGGGCCAATGCCGCTCCCTTCAGCTTCTTCAACTGCCTCTCCGCCGAGCCCGCAATATTGGCGCTCGGCGTCGAGAACCGGCACCAGGATCTCGCCTTCAAGGACACGTCGCGCAATATCCGCACCACCGGCGTGTTCACCGTCAATATCGTCTCCGACAGCATTCTCGAAGCGATGAACGTCTGCGCCGTGCCCTTCGAGCCCGGCATCGATGAATTGCGCGAAGCCGGCCTCACCGCGGTCGCCGGCGACAAGGTCGCGAGCCCGCGCATCGCCGAATCGCCCGTCGCCTTCGAATGCCGGCAGCATGTGACGCTCGAGATCGGCGCCTCGCGCCAGATCGTGCTCGGCGAGGTGCTGGCGGCCCATATCCATTCGCCCCTCGTCAATGACCGCCTCCATATCGACCCTTATGGGCTCGACGCGATCGGGCGCATGGGTGGACATGGCTATGCGCGCACCCGCGACTATTTCGACCTTCCCACCATGACCGTTTCCGAATGGGAAGACGTCAAGCGCGCCGCCGCGGGCGGCGTGCGGAAAACCTCATCGAACTGAACAAGCCCAGGAATAACGATATGCGCAATCAGGGAAGAACCCTTTTGACCGCCGATTGGGTCGTCGGACATGCCGACGGCCATCATGTGCTCTATCGCAAGGGCGAAGTGGTCTTCGAGAACGGCGCGATCGTCTTTGTGGGCCATGGTTTTTCCGGCGAAGTCGCCCAGAGGCGTGATTATGGCCGCGCATTGCTCGCCCCGGGCTTCATCGATCTCGACGCCCTCTCCGATCTCGACACGACCATTCTCGCTTTCGACAATCACCCGTCCTGGCGCAAGGGTCGGACCTGGCCCAAATCCTATATGGAGGCCGGTCCCTATGAAATGTATTCGCCGGAAGAGCTCGTCTTCCAGAAGCGGCATGCCTTCGCGCGTCTGATCCGCAACGGCATCACCACCGCTTTGCCGATCGCTTCGCTCTATTATCGTGAATGGGGCGAGACCACGCATGAATTTGCCGGCGCCGCCCAGGCGGCGGAGGAACTGGGCCTCAGGGTCTATCTCGGGCCGGCCTACCGAACCGGCAATCCCTATGTCGTGGCGCCGGAGCATTTCGAGCTCCATTTCGATGAAGAGCGCGGGCTCAAAGGGCTCGATGAGGCGATCCAATTCTGCAAGACCTTCGAAGGCAAGGCTGACGGCCTTGTCCGCACCATGCTGGCGCCCGACCGGATCGAGACCTGCACGGCGCGCCTGCTCGAGCGCACCGCCGCCGCGGGCGATGACCTCGACGTGCCGGTCCGCCTTCATTGCGCACAAGGCGAGTTCGAGCGCGACACCGTGCGCCGCCTCCATGACAAGACGTCGATCGAATGGCTGGCGAGCCTCGGCTTCATGTCGGAACGCACCTTGCTGCCGCACGGCATCTTCGTCAGCCCGTCACGGCATATTCCGGGACCTGGCCGCGATCTCGATCTGGTGCGCGAGGCGGGCGCCGCCCTCGTCCATTGTCCGCTGGTCTCGGCGCGCTTCGGCGACGGCCTGGAAAGTTTCACCCGCTATCGGGCGCTGGGCCTGCGCATGGGGCTCGGAACCGACACGTCGCCGCCCGACATGCTGCTCAATCTGCAGGTCGGCCTGCTCGTCTCAAGGCTCATGGACCGGAACGTCACGACCTGCCGGGCCGAGCATTATTTCGATGCGGCGACGCTCGGCGGCGCCGACGCGCTGGGGCGGCCCGATCTCGGGCGGCTGGCGCCTGGCTGCCGCGCCGACATCGTCGTCTGGGATCTGGCGAGCCCCGATATCGGCCAGGTGATCGACCCGATCCAGACGCTGCTGATCAGCGCCACCGGCCGCGATGTGCGCAGCGTCGTCATCGACGGCCGTTTCGTCATGGAAGATCGCGACATCCCCGGCATGGATTTCGCCGCCGACGCGGAGCGGGCGCAGAAGCAGTTCGAAGGCCTGATCGGGCGTTATCCCGAACGCACCTACGGCCATCCGCGGGTGTCGGAGATCTTTTCAAGCGCCTATCCCGTCATCTCAGGCTCAACTTAACAGAAGGAGACTATCCATGCTGACCAGACCGATCCTCGCATTCGCGCTGCTCACTCTTATGCCGCTCAAGGCGAGCGCTGCCGAACTGCCGACGGCCCCCTATCTTCCGCTCGACATGGCGCTGAAAGCGGCCACCGCCGCCCTCGAAAAGTGCCAGGCCGATGGCCAGAAGGTAAGTGTCGCGGTCGTCGAGCGCAGCGGCGCCACCAAGATCCTGCTCAAGGCCGATGGCTCCGGCCCGCACACCGTCGCCAGCGCAACCGGGAAGGCGTTCACCTCGGCCAGCATGGGACGCGACACGTCGGGCCTGTCGGACTTCATCAAGGCGAATGGCGACGTCGAAGGCCTGCGCGACATGGATTCCCGCATGGTGATCCTCGCCGGTGGCCTGCCTATCCGCATCGGCGATGCGCTGGTGGGCGGTATCGGCGTCGGCGGCGCACCCTCCGGCAAAATCGACGAAGTCTGCGCCAAGGCGGGTGTAGAGGCCATAGGCGGCGCGCTGAAATAGCACGCCACGCCGAGCTGCCTATGAGTGTTTATGCTCGGGCAGGCCTTTGCGCTTCGTTTCGGCGAATTCCTCGAGCTGCGTCTCGCTCATCGAGTCATACATCTCGCGGGACGCACCCTTGAGCTCGCTCTTCTTGGTCTCGCCGCGCTTGGCGGCGAGCGCCGCGCCGGCGGCCTTCTGCTGAGCTTTCGATTTGGCAGGCATGATCGTTCCTCACAGAATTACAGTCTGTGAGGAAACGATCGGAAAGGCCGTGGGTTCCTTACTCCGGCAACGGTTCGCCGCGAGCGCCCTTCTGCCAAGCCCTGAGGCAGAGATAATCGAGCACGATCGTGGCGCCGGCCAGCGCCGTGATCTCGGCGTGGTCATAAGGCGGTGACACCTCGACCAGATCCATGCCGACAAAATTCACATCCTTGAGCTTGCGGATGATCGACAGTGCCTGATGCGAGGACAGCCCGCCCGGAACCGGCGTGCCGGTGCCCGGTGCAAAGGCGGGATCAAGGCAGTCGATATCGAAGGTGAGATAGGCCTTCTGCTTGCCGACCGTCTTGGCGACCTCGGCCGCGACCTCGGCCGGGCTCATCTCATGCACCTGGTCGGAATAGAGGATCTTGAAGCCGAAGGTCTGCTCACCGTGGAAGGTGGTGCGGATGCCGATCTGGATCGACTTCTTCGGATCGATGATACCTTCCTTGACCGCGTAGTTGAACATCGTGCCGTGATCGATGCGGTCGCCGTCATCGGGCTCGACATCGCGATGGGCGTCGAAATGGACGAGCGCCAGGGGTCCGTGCACCTTGGCGTGGGCTTTCAGCAGCGGATAGGTGACGAAGTGATCGCCGCCGAGGGAGACGAGCTCGGTCCCCTGCTCGATCACCGACAGCGCATGCTGCATGATCACGTCCGGCGCCAGGTCCTTGCGGCCCCAGTCGTAGAAGCAGTCGCCATAATCGACCGCGGCAAGCGTGTCGAAGGGATCGAACATCCACGGCCAATAAGGCCCCCAGGCATGCTCGACGGAGGCCTTGCGGATCGCCTCGGGCCCGAAGCGCGTGCCCGGCCGGTTGCTCACCGCCTGATCGAAGGGGATGCCGGTGATGGCGATATCGACCCCTTTGAGGTCGCGCGAATATTTGCGCCGCATATAGGAAAGCGCACCGGCATAGGTCGCCTCGAGCTCGGTGCCTTTGAGGTTCTTACGGCGAAAGGCGCTGTCCCCCGGGATCGAGGTCAGCTTCGAGATTTCCAATGTCACAAAACTACTCCGTCAATACGAGCGTGTCTTCGGGCGCCCAATGGATCCAGACCTGCTGGCCGCGCTCGACGCCGGCGCCGCCGGCGCGTTTGTCATTCTGCACATTGACGGCAAGCTCAAGGTCGTCCTTGCAGCGCACCACTACATGGCTGGTATCGCCGAAATATGCAACATCGCGCACCTTCCCTTCGGTCGCGATGGCCGATGCTCCCTTGGGCTGGGCCTCGGAGATCTTCAGCTTCTCGGGGCGCACCGCAATGGCGATATCGCCCTGGGCCTGGCCCACATGCGGCAGCTCGATCCGCCCCAGTCCCTTCGCGTCGCACACCACCTTGCTGGCCGAGGACGACACCACCTTGGCGTTGATGAGATTCACCTTGCCGATGAAGTCGGCAATGAAGCGGCTGGTCGGCTGCTCATAAAGCTCGGACGGCGTGGCGATCTGCTGGACGGCGCCCTTGTCCATCACCGCGATGCGGCTCGCCATGGAGAGCGCCTCGTCCTGGTCATGCGTCACGATGATGAAGGTGATGCCGACATTCTCCTGGAGCCGCGTCAGCTCGAGGCGCATTTCGTCGCGCAATTTGGCGTCGAGCGCCGAGAGCGGCTCGTCGAGCAGGAGCACCTTGGGCCGCTTTACCAGCGCGCGGGCAAGCGCCACGCGCTGACGCTGGCCGCCCGACATCTGATCGGGCTTGCGCTGGGCCAGATGGGTGAGCTTTACCATCTCCAGCGCCTCAGCCACTCGCCGTTTCGTCTCGTCGGCCGGAACGCCGGTCACCTTCAGGCCATAGGCGACATTCTCGGCCACCGTCATATGCGGAAAGACGGCATAAGACTGGAACACCATGTTGGTCGGGCGTTTGTTGGGCGGCGTCAGCGCCATGTCCTCGCCGCCGATGATGATCTGGCCCGAGGTCGGCGTCTCGAGACCGGAGATCATGCGCAGCAGCGTGGTCTTGCCGCAGCCCGAGGGGCCGAGCAGCGCGAAGAACTCGTTCTGAGCGATGTCGAAGGAGACATTGTCGACGGCCTTGACGCCGCCGGGGAATGTCTTGGTCACATTGCGTAGCGATACGATTGCGTCTGCCATGGTCCTAACCCTTGCCCGATTTGTCGGGCGCTTGCAGCTTCATTGCGATGATGGTGGCGACGACCGTAATGACGATGAGCGCGGTCGAAGCGGCGTTGATTTCCGGCGATACGCCGCGGCGCACCAGCGAATAGACCTTGACGGGAAAAGTCACGGTCTCGGGGCCCGAGGTGAAATAGGTAATGACGAAGTCGTCGAGCGACAGCGTGAAGGCGAGCAGCGCACCGGCGATGAGACCCGGCATCATGAACGGCACGATCACGTTCCAGAAGGTCTGCCACTCGCTGGCGCCCAGATCCTTGGAGGCCTCCTCGAGCTGGCGATTGAAGCCGACAAGGCGCGAGCGCACCACGATCGCCACGAAGGGGAAGCAGAAGGCGACATGGGCGATGATGATGTTGATCAGGTTGAACGGCCAGACGAAATTCACCGACCAGGCCATCATGCCGGCATTGGTGAAGAAGAGCAGCAGCGACACGCCCATGCAGATCTCGGGGATCACGATGGGAAGCGACATCACGCCTTCATAGGCGGCCTTCATGGGAAAGCGGAAGCGCCACAGCACCAATGCCACCATGGAGCCGAGAATGGTCGCGATGATGGTCGAAATGAAGGCGATGCTGAGGGAGTTGAGCATCGCCTCCTGGAGATCGGCGTTGTTCCAGGCCTTGACGTAATTGTCGAAAGTGAAGCCGCGCCAGACGACGCCACGCTTGTCGGTATTGAAGGAGAAGGCGATGAGCGTGAAGATCGGCGCGTAGAGGGCAAAAAAGATCGCCGCGAACAGAATCTTCAGCCATGTCCGGTTGCCGTAATCGAGGGGTCCCGAGCCCGGTTTGAGCGTTTGCGCCATCAGACGTCCACCCCCTTGCTGCGCGACGCGAGGAAGGCGCGCAGAGCCAGCGCGCCGAAGGTCACATACATCAGGAGGAAGGACAGCGCCGAGCCGAAGGGCCAGTCATTGGCGGCCTTGAACTGGTCCTCGATGACATTGCCGATCATGATGGCATTGGCGCCGCCGAGCATCGCCGGTGTGAGGAACGAGCCGAGGCAGGGAATGAAGACCAGGATGATGCCGGTGACGATGCCGGGCATGGTCAGCGGCAAGGTCACCTTGAAGAAGGTCTGGACCTGCGAACCGCCGAGATCGAGGCTCGCCTCGAGGAAGGAGCGGTCGAGCCGCTCGATCGTGGCATAGAGCGGCAGGACCATGAAGGGCATGTAGACATAGACGAGACCGATGATCACGGCCCCGTCATTGTAGAGCATGTCGTAAGGCCCGAGCCCGACCCAGCCGAGCACCAGATTGAGATAACCCTGGGTACGGAAAACGGCGATGAGCGCATAGGTGCGGATAAGGAGGTTGATCCAGAAGGGCAGGATCACCAGAAGCAGCAGCAAGGGCTTCCATTTGGCGGGCGCGAAACAGATGCCGAAGGCGATCGGATAAGCGGTCAGAAGGCAGAGCGCGGTCGCCACCGCGCTGATCCACACCGACTTCCAGATGATGGTCAGATAGACCGCGTCGAAAGCGCGGATATAGTTGGCGAGCGTGCCGGTAAATTGGGTCTCGGTGATCGAGATCTTGTCGCTGAAGGAATCGTGGAACAGCCAGCCGAGCGGGATCAGGAAGAACAGCAAGAGCCAGAAGGTGCCGGGTGTGAAAAGCGTCCAGAAAACCCGGGGGTTGACCTTCCAACTGTCCACGATATAGCGCCTCCCGCCCCTGGTCTGTGCCGCTGATGCTAGATCAAAACGACCGGAGACGGCAACATGCCATCTCCGGCCGGCCTTGATAAAATGAGCCTCAAGCGGCCTGGACCCGGGTCCAGATATCGCTCCGCAGCTTGGTCGCGTCCTCGCCCAGATAGAGGGCGGGTTCGCATTTGGCGATGACTTCCGGCGGCGGGAAGATCGCCGGATTGTCGGTATATTCCTTGCTCATCAGCTTCTTGGCCGCGGCATTGGGCGTGCCGTACTGGACGAAGTCGGCAATCGCCGCCTCGACCTGCGGGTCCATGATATAATTGAGGAAGGCATGGGCATTTTCCGGCCGCGGCGCACCCGTCGGAATGGCGAGGCAGTCCTGCCACATCTCACCACCCTGGGTCGGCACCGCATAGGAAATGTCGTCGTCTTCCTTCATCACCTGCAGGATGTCACCATTATATTCCATGGTGAGATCGACATCGCCCGAGGCGAGCAGATCCTGGCCGTTGTCGTCGGCATAGACCTTGACGTTCTTCTTGCCGGCGATGAGCAGATCTTCCACCTGCTTCAGGATGGCCGGATCGGTCGTATTGAGCGAATGGCCGAGATATTTGAGCGCCGAGCCGATCACCAGCTTGGCGTCGCCGAGAAGAGCGATGCGGCCGGCATATTTCGGCTCCTCGAACAGAACTTTCCAGCTGTCGACCGTGCCCTCGACCTTGCTCTTGCGATAGCCGACACCGACCGTGCCCCACAGATAGGTGATCGAGTATTTGCGGCCCGGATCGAACGCGGCTTCCTGGAAGACCGGATCCATGTTGGAGAAGTTCGGCAGCTTCGCATGGTCGAGCGGGGTGACCATGTTGGCCTTGATCATGCGCTCGAGATTGTCGTTGGTCGGGCAGATCACGTCATAGCCGGGATTGCCGGCTTTCAGCTTGGCAAACAACTCGTCATTGTCGGCGAAGAGATCCATCTTCACCTCGATGCCGGTCGCTTTCTCGAAATCGGCGAGCGTCGTCTCGCCGATATAGGTATCCCAGTTATAGAAATTCAGCTTCTTCTCTTCTTCCGACAGCGAATTGCGCGGCAGGAAGGTGAGGCCGAGACCGAGCGCGCCCAGCCCTTTGAGGACCGAGCGGCGCTTGGCGGAAAAGCGCGGTCTGTGAGTGGTCATGAGTACTCCCTTGCGGTTATGGCAACCAGCCTCTCCATGGTGCCGGTTTGCTAATCCAGTCTGTCCCGAGCCTATGCCCGGGACAGGCCCCATTCAATATTAATTCGCATCAAGGCGTCAGGCCATTTCGGCCTTTACGTCCTGGTAGGTCTTGTCGAGAGCGATACGCGCGAGGCGCACCATCTCATCGATCTCCTTCTTGCTGATGACGAAGGGCGGCGCCAGCACCATCGTGTCCCAGCAGGCCCGCATGATGAGCCCATTATTGAAGCAGTGGTCGCGGCAGAGCGTGCCGACCCGGCCAGGCTTGTCGAAGCGGGCGCGCGTCTTCTTGTCCTTGGCAAGCTCGATGGCGCCGATCAGGCCGACGGAGCGGGTCTCGCCGACGATCGGGTGGTCGTTGAGGGACTTGAGGCCCTCGGCAAAATAGCTGCCATAATCCTTGACGCGCTCGACCAGCTTCTCGTCCTCGATGATTTCGAGGTTCTTCAGCGCAACGGCGGCGGCCACCGGATGACCGGCATAGGTCATGCCGTGATAGAATTCCTCGCCCTTGTCGAAGAAGTCCTTGATCAGCCGGTCGGAAAAGGCGACGGCGCCGATCGGCTGATAGCCGGAGGACAGGCCCTTGGCCATGGCGACGATATCAGGCTCGAAGCCCAGCGTCTGGAAGCCCCACCAGTTGCCGGTGCGGCCGAAGCCGCAAATGACCTCGTCGGCGATGAGGAGAACGCCATATTTGCGGCAGATCTTCTGCACTTCCGGCCAATAGGTTTTGGGCGGGATCAGGACGCCCGCCGCCCCCTGGATCGGCTCGCCGATGAAGGCCGCGACATTTTCAGGCCCGAGCTCCAGAATCTTCTTCTCGAGATCGGCGGCGGCTTCGAGGCCGAATTGATCCGGCGTCAAGTCGCGGCCGAAGTCATACCAGTAAGGATGTTGGACATGGTGGAAGCCAGGCAGCGGCAGACCGCCCTGCCCGTGCATGCCCTCCATGCCGCCCATGCTGGCGGCGATCATGGTCGAGCCGTGATAGCCGCGGCGGCGCCCGATGATCTGGCTGCGATAGGGCTTGCCCATCAGCTTCCAGTAATGGCGTACGAACCGCACGATCGTGTCATTGGCTTCCGAGCCCGAATTCACGAAGAAGATGTGCTTGAAGCGCTCCGGCATATTGGCCGAGATCTTCGCCGCGAGCTCGGTGGTCGGCACCGTCGTCGTCTTGAAGAAGGTGTTGTAATAGGGAAGGTCGAGCATCTGCCGGTAAGCGACCTCGGCCAGCTCCTTGCGGCCATAGCCGACATTCACGCACCACAGGCCGGCCATGCCGTCGAGCAGCTTGTTGCCCTTGGCGTCCCAGATCCAAACGCCGTCGGCCTGGGTGATGACCCGGGCGCCGCCTTCGGCATGGAAGGCATTATGGTCGGTAAAGGGATGGAAGTGATGCGCGGTGTCGCGCGCGACGAGTTCGGCGATATTCAGGTTCTTGGCAAGGACGGTCATAAGTCATCTCCGGAATTGCATAAGGGCGGCGCGAGGCCGTTGTTCAAGGCGGGAAATGACGTGTTCTTACGGCTTATAACCGATGCGGGCACAGTGCAGCAGAACCTCCTGCTTCTGGGTCCAAAACCCCGAAGGCAGGCATTCGCCCGTGGCTGTGATGCGGAAGCACATGGCCTGACTATGCCACAAAGCCTGAGGAATAAGCAAATCCGTCATGAAACAGTTGCATGACGCCGAATTTCATCCCACTATTGCAGTGCAGCAAATAGAGAGCCGCCGCTCTGAGGAGGCCGATGGGGAGTATCTTCAACGAAATGTTGAATCCGGACGGTTCCGTCCGTGGCCCCTATGCGCAGATCCACGACTGGGTCGGCTCACTCGGAACGGCGCATGTCGAGCGCGCCCTCAAGGAAGCCGAAGGCATCTTCCGCCGTCTCGGCATCACCTTCGCCGTCTATGGTGCAGAAGAGGCCTCGGAACGCCTCATCCCCTTCGACATCATTCCGCGCGTCTTCTCCGCCATGGAATGGCGCCGGCTCACCATCGGCATCGAGCAGCGCGTCAGGGCGCTCAACGCGTTTCTGCATGATCTCTATCATCGCCAGGAGATCCTGCGCGCCGGGCGCATCCCGCAGGATATCATTCTGCAGAATGCCGCCTTCGTCCCGCAAATGGTGGGCCTGACGCCGCCGCGCGGAGTCTATGCCCACATCATCGGCGTCGATATCGTGAGGGTGAGCGAGACCGAGTTCTACGTGCTCGAAGACAATTGCCGCACGCCCTCTGGTGTTTCCTACATGCTGGAAGACCGGGAAGCGATGATGTTCCTGTTTCCCGACCTGTTCAAACGCCATCGGGTGGCGCCGGTCGAAAACTATCCGGCGATGCTGCGCAGCACGCTCGAAAGCGTCGCACCTTCCGGCTGCAAGGGCGAGCCGACCGTCGTCCTGCTGACCCCCGGCATCCACAACTCGGCCTTCTTCGAACATGCGTTTCTCGCCGACGAGATGGGGGTCGAGCTCTGCGAGGGCTCCGATCTCTTCGTCGAAGGCGGCCATCTCTATATGCGCACCACGCAGGAGCCGAAACGCGTCGATGTCGTCTATCGCCGGATCGACGATGCGTTTCTCGATCCCCTCACCTTCCGTCCCGACTCAGCGCTCGGCGTGCCGGGCCTGTTCGATCTCTACCGGGCGGGACGCGTCACGCTGGTCAACGCGCCGGGCACCGGCATCGCCGACGACAAGTCGATCTATACCTATATTCCCGATGTCATCGAATTCTATACCGGCGAAAAACCGCTCTTGAAGAATGTGCCGACCTGGCGCTGCGGCGAGCCACAAGCTCTCAAATATGTGCTCGATCACCTGGCCGAGCTGGTGGTCAAGGAAGTGCATGGCTCGGGCGGCTACGGCATGCTGGTCGGGCCGACATCGTCCTCCCGCGAGATCGAGGAATTCCGCGCCCGGCTGAAGGCAAATCCAAAAAACTACATTGCCCAGCCGACGCTGGCGCTGTCCGCCTCGCCGACTTTTACCGGATCCGGCGTGGCATCGCGCCATATCGATCTGCGTCCCTTCGTGCTCACCGGCGATCGCATCCGCATCACGCCCGGCGGGCTCACGCGCGTCGCCCTGAAAGACGGCTCGCTCGTCGTGAATTCGAGCCAGGGCGGGGGCACGAAAGACACCTGGGTGTTGGAGGACTGATGCTCGGCCGCACCGCCGCCTCGCTGTTCTGGTTGTCGCGCTATGTCGAGCGGGCCGAGAACATGGCGCGGCTTCTCGAGGTGGGCTACCGCATCTCGCTGATGCCGCGCGCCATCGAGGGCCATCGCGACGACTGGCGCTCGACGCTCACCAGTGCCGCCTGCGAGGCGAGCTACTTCGCCAAGCACAAGGACATCACCACGCCCGAAATCATCCATCATCTGCTGTTCGACGACGACAATCCCTCGAGCGTGCGTACCTGTCTGAGAACGGCGCGCAACAATGGCCGCGCCGTGCGCACCGCGCTCACCCGCGATGTGTGGGAGAGTCTCAACGGCACGTGGAACGAATATTCCCAGATCACGCCGGGCTCGATCGGGCCTGACCGGCTGCCCGGCTTTCTCGACTGGATCAAGCAGCGCGCCATGCTGTTCCGCGGCGCTCTGCTCGGCACCATGCTCCGGCATGACACCTATTACTTCAGCCAGCTCGGCACCTTCATCGAACGCGCCGACAACACCGCGCGCATTCTCGATGTGAAATATTACATCCTGCTGCCGAAACCCAGCGATGTCGGCTCCGATGTCGACATCCAGCAATGGTCGACCGTGCTGCGCTCGGTTTCGGCGCATCGCGCCTATCGCTGGTTCTATCGCGACAGCACTTATCGGCCGTGGCTGGTGGCGGAGTTCCTGATCCTTCGCGAGGAAATGCCGCGCTCGCTCATCTTCTGCTATCAGTGGCTCACCCGTTCGCTCAACGGCCTGGGTGAGCTCTATGGCCAGCGTTATGAGTGCCAAACCGAGGCGACCGAGCTTTATGCCCGCCTGAAAGCCGGCAATATGGACGACATCTTCCAGAGCGGGCTGCACGAATTCCTGCAGGACTTCGTCAACGCCAACAACCGGATCGCCGCTCAGATCGCTCAGACCTATAACTTCCCATGAAGCTGCATATCCGCCACGAGACGAAATATGATTATGAGACGAGTGTCCGCTCGTCGATACAGCGGCTGCATCTGACGCCCGCCTCTTTCGCGGCCCAGAAGGTACAGTCGTGGAAGATCGAGGCGCCCGGCATTGATAACGCGCTGACCTATCGCGACGGCTTCGGAAACCAGGTGCATGTCGTCACCTCGCAAGGCGCCCATGATCATGTGACGGTGGTCGCCGAGGGCGTCGTCGAGGTCGAGGATTCGGCGGGCGTGGTGCGTGGGCTCATTTGTCCGTCGCCCGACAATGTCTTTCTGCGCCAGACCGACGCCACCGAGCCGAGCCCGGAGCTCGCCGAAATCGCGCAGGCGGCGCAGGCCCGGCAGCATAAGCCGCTCGATCTTATCCATGCGATCATGGGCGAGATCCATGGCCGCATCGCCTATGAAATCGGCGCGACGCATTACCATACGACAGCCGCCCAGGCCTTGGCCGACGGCAAGGGCGTCTGCCAGGATCATGCCCATGCGATGCTCTCGATTCTGAGGCTCATCGGTATTCCCGGGCGCTATGTCACCGGCTATCTCGTCACCGACGGCGCCCTTCCCGCAACGGCAAGCCATGCCTGGGCCGAGGCACTCGTCCCGCAACTCGGCTGGGTCGGGTTCGATGCGGCAAACTGCAAATGCCCCACCGCCGATTATGTGCGCGTGGCGACAGGTCTTGACGCGCAAGGTGTAGTGCCTGTACGCGGCAGCCGGCGTGGCGGTGAGACCGAAAATATGACGGTCTCGGTTCTGGTCCAGCCCGCTGAGCAGTAAGAATATCCAGGAGTGCCCAATGACCTATTGCGTGGGATTGCTGATGAAGGACGGTTTCGTCCTGGCGGCCGATACGCGCACCAATGCCGGTCTCGACAATATCGCGACCTTCAGGAAGCTGCATAACTGGTCGCAACCGGGCAAGCGGGTCTTCGCCCTCGCCACATCCGGCAATCTCGCCACCACGCAAGCCGTCGTCAGCCTTCTCACGGAAGGAACGCTGTCCTTGCGCAAGCGCGGCGCCGTCGACAATCTGTTCAACGCCAAGACGATGTTCCAGGCCGCCCAGATCGTTGGCCGCGCGGTGCGCGACGTGCAGAAGAGCGATGATAGCCAGCTGTTCCAGTCGGAAGACACATTCTCGGCGAGCTTCCTGTTCGCCGGTCAGATCGGCGCCGAACCGCCCCGGATGTTCCAGATCTATTCGGCCGGCAATTTCATCGAGGCCACCGCCGATACGCCGTTCCTGCAGATCGGCGAGCATAAATATGGCAAGCCTATTCTCGACCGGGTGAGCGACCAGAATATGCGTCTCGGCGAGGCGGCGAAGCTCGTGCTGCTGTCCTTCGATTCCACCATCCGTTCAAATCTGAGCGTCGGCATGCCGATCGACCTCCTCGTCTATGAGAAGGATATGCTCAAGCTCGAACGCATAAGGCGCATCGAACGCGACGATCCCTATTTCCGCAAGCTGTCTACCGACTGGGGCAAGGCCCTACGCCAGGCCTTCGGCGCCATCGACGAATTCGATATCTGATCATTACGGTTTCCTAATTTGCGGCCCGGCGCCAGATCGCTATGTCTAGGCCGCAAAACGGCAAGAGGGATATCCTTCAGTCATGATGAACCGTCGTGACTTCCTGGCGGCAGGCGCGGCCGCGGTCGCTTTCGGCCTTCCGGTCAGCGCCCATGCTGCGAACGGCTTGAAATTCGGCATCGAGACCAGCTTCTCCTTCGCCACGCTCATCGATGAGGCGAGGCGTCTGGCCGGCACGCCCTATGTCGCGCCACCCGTGCCGCCGCGCGACATTCTCAACCGCATCGACTATCAGGCGCATGGCCAGATCAGGTTCGATACGGGCCGCGCCCTCTTTGCCGAGGGGCCGGGCCCCTTCCCCGTCACCTTCTTCCATCTCGGCAAATATTTCCAGGTGCCGGCGCGCATGCATCTCGTTACGGGCACGAGCGCGCGCGAGATCATCTACGATCCCGCTTATTTCGAGATGCCGATCGACAGCCCGGCCCGCGCGCTTCCACGCGACAGCGGCTTCGCCGGCTTCCGCTTCCAGGAAAGCCGGCGCGGCGATCAGGCCAAGCTCGGCTGGCGCCGGAACGACTGGGTCGCCTTTCTCGGCGCGTCCTATTTCCGCGCCATCGGTGAGCTCTATCAATATGGTCTGTCCGCCCGTGGCATCGCCGTCAATATCGCGCTCCCCGACCGCGTCGAGGAATTTCCCTGCTTCACCCATTTCTATTTCGAGACGCCCGCAGGCGACGACGGCACGGTCGTTGTCTATGCATTGCTCGATGGACCCAGCCTTGCCGGCGCCTATCGTTTCGCCATGACGCGCGACAAGGGCGTCGTCATGGAGGTCGAGAAGGCGCTCTTCCTCAGGACCGATATCGCCCGTCTCGGCATCGCGCCGATGACCTCGATGTATTGGTTCTCCGAGACGCGCAAGCCGGAGCTCGTCGACTGGCGCCCGGAAGTGCATGATTCCGACGGCCTCGCTTTGTGGAGCGGAAAGGGCGAGCGCATCTGGCGACCGCTCAATAATCCACCGCGCATCATCGACTCGTCTTTCGAGGACATGAATCCGCGCGGCTTCGGTCTTTCGCAGCGTGACCGCAACTTCGACCACTATCAGGACGGCGTCCTGTATGACCGCCGGCCAAGCCTGTGGGTGGAGCCCCTCGATGCTTGGGGCCAGGGTGCGGTGCAGCTTTTCGAGCTGCCGACCGATGACGAGATCCATGACAATATCGTCGCCGCCTGGGTGCCGGCGGAACCCGCCAAGGCCGGGGCGAGCTATCGCTTCCGCTATCGCCTGCACTGGCGCGCCGATGAGCCCTATCCCACCAGCATGGCGCGCTGCGTCGCCACCCGCCTCGGCAATGGCGGCCAGCCCGGCCAGCCACGGCCCAGGGGCGTGCGTAAATTCATGGTCGAATTTCTAGGCGGGCCGCTGGTGAACATCCCTTACGGCGTCAAGCCGGAAGTGGTTCTATGGGCATCGCGCGGCTCTTTCTCCTATGTCTTCAGCGAAGCGGTGCCGAACGGCGTTCCCGGCCATTGGCGCGCCCAGTTCGACCTCGCCGTCACCGGCACGACTCCGGTCGAGCTCAGGCTTTTCCTGAGGAACGGCGGCCAGGATCTGACCGAGACCTGGATCTACCAGTATCATCCGACGCCCGACGAGCAGAGCTGAGTCCCTCACGCCACCGCATGATCGGCGAAAGCCGCCGCCATCAGCCGCTTGGTATATTCCTCATGCGGATGGTCGAAGATCTCCTCAGGGCTGCCCTGCTCCACCATACGGCCGTCCTTCATCACCATGATGTGGTCGGCCATGGCGCGCACCACGGCCAGATCGTGGCTGATGAACAGATAGGACAGGTTGTGCGCCTGCTGCAGATCGCGCAGCAGGTCGACGATCTGCTTCTGCACCTGGCGGTCGAGCGCCGAGGTCGGCTCGTCCAGCACCACCACTTTGGGCTTCAGGATGATGGCGCGGGCGATGGCGATGCGCTGGCGCTGGCCGCCTGAGAATTCATGCGGATAACGGTTGCGGTTGGCGGGATCGAGCCCCACTTCGGTGAAAGCCTGCGCGGCGCGCCGGTCGCGCTCCTTCGAGGTGATCGACGGCTCATGCACCAGGAGGCCTTCGGTGACGATCTGGCCGGATGTCAGACGCGGGCTCAGCGAGCCGAAGGGATCCTGAAACACGATCTGCAGCTGCTTGCGCAAGGGGCGCATCTGCTGCGTATCGAATTTCTCGATATTGCGGCCGTCGAAATGAATGGCGCCCTCGCTCGGCACCATCCGCAGCAAAGCGCGCGCCAGCGTCGACTTGCCGGATCCCGATTCACCGACGATGCCGATGGTCTGGCCGCGCCTCAGCTTCACCGAAACGCGATCGACCGCTTTCAGATAGATCGGATCGCCGGCCAGGAAGCCGCCGCCGATCTTGAAGGTGACGCGCATATCGGTGCCGTCGAGCATGGTCGGCGCCGTTTTGGGCACCGGCTCCTTGTGGCCGGTCGGCTCGGCGGCGAGCAGCGCCTTGGTATAAGGATGCTTGGGATTGGCGAAGATGGCACGGGTCTCGCCCTCCTCCACCACCTCGCCCAGTTTCATCACATAGACCCGGTCGGCGATGCGCCGCACGATGTTGAGGTCATGAGTGATGAAGATCATGCTCATGCCGAGGCGCTTGCGCAGGTCGGCCATGAGATTGAGGATTTCCGCCTGGATCGTCACGTCGAGCGCGGTGGTCGGCTCATCGGCGATCAGGAGATCGGGATCGTTGGCGATCGCCATGGCGATCATCACGCGCTGGCGCTGGCCACCCGACATCTCATAGGGGTACGACTTCATCCGCCGCTCGGGCTCGGGGATGCGCACCAGCTTCAGCACCTTGACCGCTTCCTTGCGCGCCTCCTCGGCGCCCACCTTGCGATGCCGCATGATCGGCTCCATCAGCTGATTGCCGATGGTGTAGAGCGGATCGAGCGAGGTCATCGGCTCCTGGAAGATCATGGTGATCTTGCGGCCGCGCACCTCGTTGAGCTCGGACTTGGTCAGGGTCAGCAGATTGGCGCCGCGATAGGCGATCGTACCGGTCGCCTCGCCATTGGAGGCGAGAAGCCGCATCGCCGCCATCATGGTCTGGCTTTTGCCGGACCCCGATTCACCCACCACGGCGACCGTCTCGCCGGGCTTGACATACATATTGATGCCTTTGACCGCTTCGACCATGCCGTCGAGGGTGTGGAAGCGAACTCTCAGATTCTCGACCGAAAGAATGTTGTCATTGCCGGCCATGGCGTCACCGATCCTTCGGGTCGAGCGCGTCGCGCAGACCATCGCCAATGAAATTGAGGGCGAAGAGTGTCGAGACCAGGAAGAAGGCCGGGTACAGCAAGAGCCAGTTTGCCGAGCCGATATTCTTCGCCCCCTGCGAGATGAGCACACCCCAGCTCGTCATCGGCTCCTGCACGCCCAATCCCAGGAAGGACAGGAAGCTCTCGAGGATGATGACCTGCGGCACCAGCAAGGTCATGTAGATGACCACCGGCCCCAGGAGATTGGGCACGATATGGCGCAGCAATATGCCGCCGCTGCTCACGCCCAGGGCTTCGGCGGCCTGGACATATTCCTGCCGCCTGATCGACAGGGCCTGGCCACGCACGATACGCGCCATGTCGAGCCATAGAACGGCGCCGACGGCCAGGAACATGAGCACGAAATTGCGGCCGAAGAACACCACCAGCATGATCACGAAGAAGATGAAGGGCAGCGAATAGAGAATGTCGACGATACGCATCATGATCTCGTCGGTCTTGCCGCCCAGGAAGCCGGCGGTCGCGCCATAGAGGACGCCGATGCAGACAGCGACGCAGCCGGCGAGCAATCCGATGGCGAGTGAAATGCGTCCACCCATCAGCACCCGGGAGAGCAGGTCGCGGCCGGTATTGTCGGTACCGAAATAGAAATATTCCTTCTCGACGGTGGCGCTCAAGGTGAGCTTGAGCCCGTCCGCTGACTTGCTCTCGATGCGGGAGTTGTCGAACGTGTCGGAGCGGTCGAGATAGCGGGTGACGCGCTCGTCGATCGGCTTGGGCGAGGAAACGGTCACGAAGATGCGCTCGTCCTGCTCATGCCATTCCTCGAGATCGACCCGCATGCGGCGCACCGCGTCCTTGAGGGCCGTATCGATCATCTCGGCCTGCGGATAGGCCGAAAGGCTCGGCGGCGTGCGGACATAATCGGGATAGAT
Source organism: Taklimakanibacter albus (assembly GCF_016595235.1). Classification (GTDB taxonomy): domain Bacteria; phylum Pseudomonadota; class Alphaproteobacteria; order Rhizobiales; family Aestuariivirgaceae; genus Taklimakanibacter; species Taklimakanibacter albus. The sequence goes on from NZ_JAENHL010000008.1 coordinate 167,250, forward strand.
CGTCGTATAGGGATGCGGCACGAAATAAGGGCCGAAGACGCAGGCGATGGCCATCAGCGCCAGATAGATCAGGCTGAACATCGCCGCCTTGTTGGCCTTGAGCCTGGCCAGCGCATCCGCCCAGAGCGAGCGTCCAACGAAAGGAGCTTGCGTCGTGGTGATGTCAGTCATAACGCACCCTCGGATCGACCGCGGCATAGAGGATGTCGACGATGAGATTGAACAGGATGGTGAAAAGCGCGATGACCACCACGGTACCCATGACCAGAGTATAATCGCGGTTGAGCGCCGCCTCGACGAAGTAGCGTCCGACCCCCGGAATCTGGAAGATCGTCTCGACGATGATCGAGCCGGTGAGCAAAGCAGCCGCCGCCGGGCCCGAATAGGACACGATCGGCAGCAATGCGCCACGCAAGGCATGCTTGACGATGATGCTCCAGTCGGAAAGCCCGAGCGCCCTCGCGGTGCGGATATGATGCGAACGCAGCGCCTCGATCATCGAGCCGCGCATCAGGCGCGCCACGATGGCGATCTGCGGCAAAGCCAGCGTAATGATCGGGCCGATCTTGTTGACAAGCGCCCCGCCGCCCCAGGTCGCGACCGGCACCAGCGCCAAGGTCGTGGCGAAGATGAGCTGGTAAATCGGGGCGATCACGAAGGTCGGAACCGTGCTGCCCGCCGTCGCGGTGGCGATGACGGCGTAATCCGCGCCCTTGTTCTGCCTGAGCGCGGCGATGACGCCGAGGACGGTGCCGATGATCAGCGCCAGGATGAGCGCCGAGGCGCCGACCTGGATCGAGACCGGCAGGCCGACCTTGAACAATTCGGCGACGGTGAAGTCCGGCAGGTTATAGCTCGGGCCGAAATTGCCGTGCAGCAGATTGTTGAGGTAATGCAGATACTGCATCCACAACGGTTGATCGAGGCCGAACTGGCGCTCGAGATTGGCCTTGATCACAGGATTGAGCCCGCGTTCCTGGTTGAACGGGCCGCCCGGCGCGACACGGATCAGGAAAAACGAAATCGTGACGATCACGAAGAGCGTCGGAATGGCAGTCAATAACCGCCGGAAGACATAGCGCAGCATGGCGCGCCCCCCTATCTTGGCAAGGCGCAGCCGCCGTTTCCCATTGGAAACGACGGCTGCTTCACCCCAGTTATTCCTTGCTGATAAAGCGCGTCGGATGCACGTCCATGACGTTGTCCTCGAAGCCTTTCAGCTTCGGCGACACGAGATTGTGGTAGCTGTAATAGAGCAACGGAATGTTGCCGAGATCATCGACCAACACCCTTTCGGCTTGCGAGAGCAGCTTCGAGCGCTCGGCGGGATTGCCGCCGGCGGCGGCCGCCTTGTCCATCAGCTCTTCATATTTCGGGCTGTTGTAGTTCGAGTAGTTGTTGCCGCTCGCCTTGCGGGTGATGCCGAGGAAAGTCTCGGGATCCTTGTAGTCGGCGATCCAGGCAGCGCGGGCCAGATCGTAGTCGCCCTTCTGCTCCAGGAAGCCGTAATGCGTCTTGGTGTCGGTGTTGACCATCGTCACCTCGATGCCGAGCGGCTTGAGCTGCTCCTGGATGGCGACCGCGGTGTTCTTGTGGTTTTCCGACGTATTGTAGCGAATCTCGAGCTTCAGCGGCTTGTCGGGGCCGTAGCCGAGCTCGGTGAGGATCTTCTTGGCCTCGTCCTCACGGTCGATCTGCGACATCTCGGCATAATCGGCGATGGCCGGCTCATAGCCCGCAATGCCCGGAGGCACCATGGAATAGCCGGGGATCATGCTGTTGCCCCAGACCTTCTCGGCGATGAAGTCGCGGTCGATCGCCATCGAGATGGCGCGGCGCAGCTTCGGATTGGACCACGGCTCCTTGTCAGTCTTCACGGCATAGTAGTAGGTGCCGAGATACGGACCGATGTGAACCTGGTCGCCAAACTTGGCCTTGAGCTCAGTAAGCTGCTCGAGCGGCATATCGTCGTTCGAATCGAGCTCACCCGCCTCAAAACGCTTGATGGCGGTCGAACGGTCTTCGGTCGGGAAATAGTTCACGGTGTCGACCTTGACCTGGTCGGCTTCGTAGAATTTCGGATTCTTGACCAGCTTGATGTGATCGTTCGGCACGAATTCGGCGAGCGTATAGGCGCCGTTGGAGACGAGATTGCCGGGCTTGATCCAGTCGGCGCCGAGCTTCTCGAGCGAGGCCTTGTGCACCGGGTAGTTCGCCTGATGCGTCAGCATCTCGAGGAAGTAAGGTGTCGGCGACTTGAGCGTGACTTCGAATGTATTGGCGTCGACCGCCTTCACAGCCAGCTCGTCCGGCTTCATCTTGCCTTCGTTCACTTCCTGGCCGTTCTTGATGACATACATCATCGAGGCATATTCGGCCGCGGTCGCCGGGTCCTCGAGGCGACGGAAGGAATAGACAAAATCATCGGCGGTGACAGGGTCGCCATTCGACCAGGTCGCGCCCTTGCGCAGGTTGAACGTGTAAACGGTGCCGTCATCGGAGATCTTCCAGCTTTCGGCGGCGCCCGGAATGACGTCGGCCTTGGCGTCTTGCATGACGAGGCCGGAGAACAGATCGCGCAGGATATGCGCTTCATAAACAGTCGAGGTCTTATGCGGGTCGAGGGTTTCGGGGTCGGCCGAATTGCCTCTGTTGTAGATCATTTCGGCGAAAGCCGCCGAATAGCTTATCGATACGAGTGCCGTCGCCAGAAGCAGCGATCGCAGGCTTTTTTTCATCTAGTTCCTCCCATGTTGACGGCTCCGTTAAGGGCAGAATTGCCAAAAGCCGTCGGTCCAGACGGGGCGCACTATAGCATCGCCCACGGCTTTGTCCCATGTCCTGTAATGCTGGTCGAAAGTTCAATATCCAGGCGTCAAAGAATTTGAATTGCGTGGCCGGCACCCCCCGATTATGAAGTCGGCAAATGACCAAAAACGATCATACCCCCCTGCTCGACAGCGTTAACGATCCGGCGGCGCTGCGCAGGTTGAGCCCTCAGCAACTGCGCCAGGTCGCCGAGGAACTCCGGGCTGAAACGATCGCCGCCGCGGCCAAGACGGGTGGCCATTTCGGCGCCGGCCTCGGTGTCATCGAGCTCACTGTGGCGTTGCACTATGTGTTCAATACGCCCAAGGACCGGCTGATCTGGGACGTCAGCCACCAGACCTATCCGCACAAGATCCTCACCGGCCGGCGCGACCGCATCCGCCAGATCCGCCAGCGCGACGGCCTCTATGGCTTCACCAAGCGCAGCGAAAGCGAATACGACCCCTTCGGCGCCGCCCACAGCTCGACCTCGATCTCGGCCGGTCTTGGCATGGCCGTGGCGCGCGACATGAAGCAGGAGGACAACCACGTCGTCTGCGTCATCGGCGACGGGGCCATGAGTGCCGGCATGGCCTATGAGGCGATGAACAATGCGGGCGCCCTCGACACCCGACTCATCGTCGTCCTCAACGACAATGGCATGTCGATCGCCCCCGCCGTCGGGGCACTGACCAACTATCTGTCCTGGCTCGTCTCGTCGCGCTCTTTCCTGTCGCTGCGCGACATCGCCAAGCAGCTCGCCATGAAGTTCCCGCGCACCTTGCGGACCGCCGCTCAGCGGGCGGATGAATATGCGCGCGGCATGCTGACCGGCGGCACCTTGTTCGAAGAGCTCGGCTTCTATTATGTCGGGCCCATCGACGGGCACAATATCGATACGCTGGTGCCCATCCTGCAGAATGTGCGCGACGCCGAGCAGCTTGGCCCGGTGCTCGTCCATGTGGTGACGGAAAAGGGCAAGGGCCATCCCTTCGCCAAGCCGGACCGGGAAAAATACCACGCCGTCTCGAAATTCGATCCCGTCACCCGCGAGATGGCGAAAAGCGTCTCCAACGCGCCGACCTATACCTCGGTCTTCGCCAAGGCGCTGATCGCCCATGGCGAGAAGGACGACAAGATCGTCGGCATCACCGCCGCCATGCCGTCCGGCACCGGCCTCGACAAATTCGCCGAGCGCTTCCCAACCCGCATGTTCGATGTCGGCATCGCCGAGCAGCATGCCGTCACTTTCGCCGCCGGGCTCGCGGTCGAGGGCTTCAAGCCCTTCTGCGCCATCTATTCCACCTTCCTGCAGCGCGCCTATGACCAGGTCGTGCATGACGTGGCGCTGCAACGGCTGCCGGTGCGCTTCGCCATCGACCGCGCCGGACTCGTCGGCCAGGATGGCGCGACGCATGCCGGCAGCTTCGACATCGGCTATCTCTCCTGCCTGCCCGATTTCGTCGTCATGGCGGCCGCGGACGAGGCCGAGCTCGTACATATGGTGGCGACCGCCGTCGCGATCGACGACCGGCCTTCGGCCTTCCGCTATCCGCGCGGCGAAGGCGTCGGCGTCGACATGCCCGAAGAAGGCGTGCCGCTCGAAATCGGGCGCGGCCGCATCCTGCGCGAAGGCGGCAAGATCGCCCTGCTCTCCTTCGGCGCGCGGCTGCAGGAATGTCTCAAGGCGGCCGACCAGCTGCAGAGCCTGGGCCTGCCGGCAACGGTCGCCGATGCGCGCTTCGCCAAGCCCCTCGATGAGGATCTGGTCCGCCGGCTGGTGCATGGCCATGAGGTGCTGGTGACGGTCGAGGAAGGCGCCATTGGCGGCTTCGGCACGCAGGTGCTGCACTATCTGGCGCGCGCCAATCTGTTCAACAGCGGCTGCCATGTCCGCACCATCTATCTGCCCGACCGCTTCGTCTCGCATGCGACGCCCAAGGAGCAGTATGAGGATGCCGGCTTGACCGAGAAGTCGATCGTCGCCGAAGTGCTGGCGGCGCTGGGCGACCCGACCCGCAGCCTGGACTTCAAGACCCTGGCCTGACGCGAAAGCCGTCACGCAGCACGCTGCCAAGCCCATCAGTTTCTCCGATCGGGCCTCATGCGCAGCCGATACATCATTGCATTTAAATTTACCTAGAGTAGTTCTTTGGCGCCCGGGGATCGACCACGTGCCCCCGGTAAGATCCCTGGCGCCTCGAGGGCCCTTGCCTGACGCCGTCCTGCAAGGGCCCTCTTGCATCATAAACCTCACTCCTCCTGACGCCCGCCCAAAGGCGGATATTTGACTCTCTGGCATATATAAGATAACCCCCTACCCTATATTCCGAGGTGAGGAACGATGCATACCGTCAAAGACAAGACGCGGCTGATGGCGCGGGTGCGCCGCATCAAGGGCCAGGCCGAAGCCCTGGAGCGGGCGCTCGAGGCCGAGCTCGGCTGTACCGACGTGCTCATGCTTGCCGCCTCGATGCGCGGCGCCGTCAACGGGCTCACCGCCGAAATCCTCGAAGACCACATTCGCAACCACATCATCGATCCTGACAAGCAGCCGCAGTCCGAATATGCCAAAGGCGCCGCCGAGCTCATCGAGGTCGTCCGGACCTATCTCAAATGACGATCGCCTCCGAACCCGGCCACGCCCATGTGTTTCTAGGCCATGGTCATGCCCGCAACGAGAAGCGCACTTGGCTGGTGATCGCCCTCACCGCGACGATGATGGTGGTGGAGATCACCGCCGGCACGATCTTTGGCTCGATGGCGCTGGTCGCCGATGGCTGGCACATGGCTACTCATGCCGCCGCGATGCTGATCACGGCGCTCGCCTATTATTACGCCCGCAAGAATGCCGAGAACCGCCGCTTCACCTTCGGCACCGGCAAGCTCGGCGAGCTCGCCGGCTTCGCCAGCGCCGTCATCCTGGCGCTCATCGCGCTGATGATCGGCTGGGAAAGCGTCCTGCGTCTCACTTCTCCCGTGCCGATCGACTTCAACCAGGCGATCGTCGTCGCGGTGGCCGGACTCATCGTCAATCTCGCCAGCGCCTGGCTGCTCAGCGGCGATCATCATCACGGCCACCATCACGATCATCATCATGATCACGGCCACGATCACCACGACCATCATGGCGACGACAACAATCTGCGCGCCGCTTACATGCATGTGCTGGCCGACGGGTTCACATCGGTGCTCGCCATCGCCGCGCTGCTCACCGGCAGCCTCTATGGCTGGCTGTGGCTCGATCCGGCCATGGGCATCGTCGGCGCCCTCGTGATCGCACGCTGGTCCTGGGGCCTTATCCGCGATACAGGCGGTGTGCTGGTCGATTACCTGCCGGTCGGCGAGGACCTGCCCGACGAGATCCGCGGCACCATCGAGAACGAACACGAAAAGATCACCGACCTGCATGTCTGGCGGCTCGGCCCCGGCCATCACGGCGCCATCGTCGCGATCCTCTCGGCGGAGCCCAAGCCGCCGGCCTTCTATCGCGACAAGCTCGCGCATATCCACGATCTGTCGCATGTGACGATCGAGGTGGAGGCCCGGGCGGCATAGAATCGCGGCGCCGGCCTGAGCTGGCACTTCTGATCCCGATCCCCGGTATCAGTATTCTTCTTCCTCTTCGTCCTCCTCACGGCGCCGCCGCGGCGCCGTCCACACGCGCAATTGCGGCAGGAGCACGAAGAGCGCGACGAGGCTCAGCCCCATCGCGATGAGGAGCAGGACGCCGAATTGCTGCACCGCCGGCAAGGGTGAGAGCACCAAAGGCGCGAAGGCGGCGAGCACCAGAAAGGCTGCGAGCAATAGCGCACGCGGGCGCGACGACGCCTGCGGCCATTGGCCATTGGGCTGGGCATTGTACCAGGCCTCGGCGAGAGTCGCGGCGCCGAGCGTGAAGCACAGCAGCAGCACGAAGACGGCGATGCTTTCGGGGTAGAGATGCGATCCCATCATCGCGGTGACGCCGAGCGCCAGGAGCGTCGCGGTGACCACCGGCAGCAGGATGCGCATCGCCTTGCGCAGACTGAGGAAAAGGAGCGGCGGCAGGAGGAGGATGAGCAGCGTCCACGCCCCGACATAGGAGGGGATGGCGGCGCGCATGACGGCGAGCCGGTCGGCCTGGACCAGAGCGGCGCCGGCGGCGGCGGGCGTCACACTGCGCAAGGCGGCGGCGAAGGATTCGATGTCGTCAGGCCGGCGCGGCTGCACCTCGATGCGCCAGAGGCCGGTGCGCGAGACATATTGGCGGTGGATCGCCGGATCGAGCCGGTCGACGGTGAGCGGATCGAGATGCGCCAGGCGGTCGATGCGGTCGAGCAGCACCTGCAGGCGGACAAAAAAGGTGCGCTCAAGCTGGCGCAGCGCCTGCGGATTGGCGATGCCATTGCCGTCGAGCAGCAGCAGGCTGCGGCGCAGCTCATTGGCGGCCTGCGCCAGTTCCGGCGTCGCCTTGGGCTCGGCGGCGATGCGCTGCAGGCCGTCCTGAAGCTTCACGAATTCAGCGCGCAGCAGATCATCGGGGATGTCGGAAACGGCGGTGGTGCTGCGTGGAAAGACGCCTTGGAGTCTCGCCAGTATGGCGCGTTTCTCGGCCTCGCCCGGCGGCAGGAAAGTTTCGACCCAGCGTATGCTTTCGACCTGCGGCAAGGTCGAGAGCCGGCGCACCAGGATACGCGCCGGATCGCCGGCCTCCGCCAGGATCTGGGCGGAGGCGAGGAGCGAAGGCTCCTGCGCCGACAAATCGCGGAACAGCCGTTCGGCGGCACTCGTGCCGCTGCGTGTGACTTCCGTCGGGCTCTCGAAATGCAAGGCCGGCGCCAGCGAGGCGCAGAGCACGGCGACCGCGATCAGCGTCGCCGCGAGGCCACGGCGCAACGACCACCAGCCATAGGAGGGAGGCTTCGCCATCACATTGTCGAGCCAGTGGACCCGCTCGTCCTCGTCCGTCTCGTCATGGAAACGCGGCTTGAGCAGCGACAGGAAGGCCGGCAGCAAGGTCGCCGCCGCAACGAAGATAACGACGCTCATGATGGCGAGAACGATGGCGAGCTTCTGCAACGCGACAAAGGGGCTGCCATAGAGAGCAAAGCCGGTGGCGGAAATTCCGGCGAGCCAGGCGAGCATCGGCAGGCCCATGGCCTGCGCCGCGAGCATCGCCGCGGCCAGCCTTCCACTGCCACACTGCTCCGCCTCCTCGGCGCGCAGGATCAGGCAGATCGTGGTGATACTGATCACGCCTGAGAACAGCACCGGATAGGCAAGGCTGACCCGGTCGAAGGCGCCCAGCACGGCAAGCGCCAAGGCGGTGATGATGACAAAGGTGATCGCCGCCATCAACAGCACGATCATCACCGAGCCGAAGCGCGACAGACCGAAGCCCAGGATCACCAGGAGCACGATGCCCGACAGCAGCGCCGGCAGAAGCAGAACACGGATGTCGAGCGGTGGCGCCATGGCGCGCAGCACCGGCCTGCCGGTGAGCTGCACCGATATGCGGCCGCCGAATTCGGTTTGGGTGAGATCGGCGAGGCGGCGCGCCTCCTCGACCGCGTGGCGCGCCGGATCGGCGTCGCCATTGGCCATCGGATAGGAGAGCACATACCAGCGCGGACTCTCGATGGTGACGCCATGCTCGATCAGCGAGGGCCAATCGAGATCGCGGCGCTGACCGGCGACCTGCGCCTGGACCGTCTTGGCGGCGTCATTGAAGAGAGCCGCAACCACTTCGGGTGACCGGCCTTCCGCGGCGACCCGGGCGACCTGGTCGGCGAGCACCGCGAGACCGGTGAGATTGGGCGATATCGAGAGTGCCTGGAACAAGGGCCCCGAGCGCGCGATGCGCGCCGCCATGGCGCTCACCCCCTCCTCGTTCAGATAGAGAACGCCGGTATCGTCGAAGAAGCGGCCGGTGCCGGGCGCGAAGACATTGCGGAACACATTGGTCTGCTCGGCCATGCGGGCCGCCATGCGCTCGGCACCGCTGCGCGCCAGTTTCGGGTCCTTGCTGTCGATGACGGCGACGATGCTTTCGCTGGGCTCGGGAAACTCCGCGGCGAGCCGGCTCTGTTCCTCGCCGACCGCCGAATTATCGGTGACCAGGACCTGATCCTGAATCTGGATCTGCATCGCCGTCACGGCAAAGACGAGGGCCGGAATGGCGAGCGCCATCCAGGCTGCGATGATGATCAGCCCATGGCGAAAGCAGAAGCGCGCCATCCGCGCAAAGACATTCGGCCTGAGACGCGGCTTGGGTTTCTCAGCCGGCTCAGGTTTACGGTCTTGCCAGGACATGGAACGTGGCGCCTTTCCGGGCACGATTGGCCGATCCCCATAAACGAGTCGCATTCCCCCACCGGGTCCTGTTACAGCTTGTACATAGTGAGGGCAATTCCATGGACAAAATTTCCAACCGGCAAAAGGGGATAAGGACCACCGCCATCCATGCGGGGGAAGCCGTGGACCCGGTCAGCCGAGCCTCCTCGCCCAATCTCGTAATGTCGTCGACCTTCGCGCCGACCGAAGTTGCAGGCTTCTCCGCCCGCAACCGCGACAGCTACGAAGGCTTCGTCTATGCGCGCGTCTCCAATCCGACCGTCAAGCAGCTCGAAGACAAGCTTTCGGCCCTCGAAGGCGCCGAAGCCTGCCAGTGTTATGCTTCCGGCATGGCGGCCTCGAGCGCGCTTCTCCTCGGGCGGCTGAGCCAGGGTGACCATCTCGTCATTTCCGACACCAATTATGTCGGCACCGCGGAACTCGTGCGCGACAGCCTGCCCCGCTTCGGCATCGAAGTGACCCCGGTCGACATGTCGGATCTCGACATGGTGGAGCGCTCCATCAGGCCCAATACGCGCATGATGTGGATCGAGACGCCGGCCAATCCGATCATGCGGCTCGCCGATATCGCCGCCCTCGCCCGCCTGGCGCGCGCCAAAGGCGTATGTGACGTCGCTGTCGATTCGACCTTCGCGTCACCTATCGGCACGCGGCCGCTCGAGCTCGGTGCCGATTTCGTGGTGCATTCGCTCACCAAATATATCGGCGGCCATGGCGATGCGATGGGCGGCTGCGTGCTCGGCCGCAAGGCCGATCTCGAGGCGCTCAATCTCGAGGCCACCGTGCATTATGGCGGCGTGCTGTCACCCTTCAATGCCTGGCTGATCCTGCGGGGGGCCGCGACCCTGCCGATCCGCATGCGCGCCCATGAGGAGACGGCACTCGCCGTCGCCCGGTTCCTCGAAGGACACAAAAACGTGACACGGGTCTTCTATCCGGGTCTCGCCTCACATCCCCAGCATGAGCTGGCGCGCCGCCAGATGAAGAACTTCTCCGGCATGATGACCTTCCGGGTCGCGGACGGCGCAGCGCTCGCCAAACGCATGGTCGAGAAGCTCGAGATCATCCACTATGCGGTGTCGCTCGGCCATCACAGGAGCCTCGTCTACTGGATCCCAACCGACGCCCTGATGCGCTCGACCTTCCGCCACGAGGGCGAGCTTCTCAAGCGCTATCGCGATTTTGCCGGTGACGGTGTCTTCCGCTTCTCGATCGGGCTCGAGGACGCCGAAGATATCTGCGCCGATCTCGACGAGGTGCTGTAGCGGCTTGATATTGGACAATCGAACCAGGGACAGACCATGAAGGATATCGTGCTTGAGCAGGCGGCGCTGTCGGTGCAGACCCGGCGGCGCATTCGTGATTATGTCTATGAGACGCCTTTGTTGCCGGCGCGCTCGGATGCATCGCTGTTCTTCAAGGCGGAGAATTTCCAGCATACCGGGTCGTTCAAGTTTCGCGGCGCCGCGAGCAAGATGACCGCTATCGCCAAGGGACAGGGTCTCATCACCGCCTCGTCCGGCAATCACGGCATCGCCAGCGCCAAGGCGGCCTCCCTCACCGGCAACAAGCTCACCGTCGTGCTGCCAAAAAACGTCACGAGCATCAAGCTGAACCGCATCCAGGCCTATGGCGTCGAAGTCCTGCTGGAAGGCGATGAATCGGGCGCCGCCGAAATGCATGCGCAGGCGGCCGCCGGTGCCCGCGGCCTCGTCTATGTCTCCCCCTATAACGATCCCGACATCATCGCCGGGCAAGGCACCATCGGGCTCGAACTTCTCGAGCAGCATAGGCATATCGACACGGTCTTCATCGCCATGGGTGGCGGCGGGCTGATCTCCGGCATCGCTTCGGTCATGAAGAGCTACAGTCCCGATACGAAGATCATCGGCGTCGCGGCGGAGAATTCGGCCGCTTTGGCCGCATCTATGAAAGCCGGCCGCATCGTCGAGGTCGAGCATCATCCAACCCTTGCCGACGGCGTCGCCGGTGGCGTCGATGCGGACAGCATGACCTTGCCGCTCGTAATGGCGGCGATCGATGAGGTCATCCAGTGCAGCGAGGCAGAGATCACGGCCGCCCTCAAGGCGCTGGTCCTCACGGAAAACATGATCGTCGAGGGCGCGGCGGGCCTCGCCTATGCCGGCTTCCTCAAGCGCAAGCCCACAAAGAGCGACAGCGTCAATGTCGTCGTCCTGTGCGGCGCCAATGTCGATGCCCACAAGATCCTGGCGCTCGCCGGAAAGTGAAGAGAACGAGACTCCCGCCATGACCAAGCCTGCTCTGACGAATCTCGACCGCGCCATCGCTGACCTCGCCACCCGGTTCAAAGGACCAGGCGGCGCCGTCGCCGTCCTCAAGGACGGTGCGGTGATCGCGCGGCACGCCTGGGGCTTCGCCGATCTTGAGCAGCGCCTGCCCTTTGCGCCCGAGACTTTGTTTCCGATCTGCTCGATCACCAAGCAATTCACCTGTGCGCTGCTGCTCGACCGCTTCGCCGATACGAGCCTTCTCGATGCGGCACTCAGGGCCCGCATCCCTGAGCTTCAGGACACGCCGCCGCGCGTCATCGATCTCTGCCACAACCAGTCGGGCCTGCGCGACTATTGGGCGCTCACCGTTCTGTGTGGCGCCAGGCCCGAAGGCCAGTTTCGCCCTGCCGACGCCGCCGAGCTGATCGGCCTGACGCGTTCGCTGCATTTCCCGGCCGGCATGCAATACTCTTACTGCAACAACAATTTCCGCCTGATCTCCGACCTGATCGAGAATGAGCTGAACCGGGATTTCGCCGAATTGCTGCGCGACAGGATCCTGGCCTCCGCCGGCATGGCGACGGCGCGGCTCAATCCCGAGACCGGCCGGCTGCCCGGCGGCGTGGTCGGCTATGAAGGCGACGCCGCATTCGGCTTCATTCCGGCGGTGAACAACATCCACTGGACCGGCGATGCCGGCATGATCGCCTCGCTCGACGACATGATCGCCTGGGAGCAATTCATCGACCGCACCCGCGACGACGCCAAGGGTCTCTATCGGCGTCTGTCGATGCGGCCGGATTTTGCCGATGGCCGGAAGGCGAGCTACGGCTTCGGCCTCGCGCATATGGAGAGCAACGGCGTGGCGCTCACCGGCCATGGCGGCGCATTGCGCGGTTTCCGGAGCCAGCGGCTCCATGCGGCGGCCGAGCGCCTCTCCGTCGTCGTGCTCTTCAATCACCAGGCGAGTGCCCGCGAGGCCGCCTTCCGGGTGCTGCGCGCGGCCTTGGGCCAAGCTGAGCCAACCGCAAAGGGCATCGCCTATGATCCGCAATGGACCGGCGCCTATTTCGATCCCGAGACCGGCCTTCTGATCGATATCAGCAAGACCGCCAAAGACGGCCAGCTTGCCGCACGCTTCACCACTGATGCCGAGATGCTCGATCTGACCGGCCCCAGCAAAGCCGCTTCACCCGGCATGACGCTTGAGCGCGACGGCGATGTGCTCCACATGGCGCGCCCCATCGACAATCTGCGCGGCGTGCTGCGCCGTGTCACCGGTGAGGCCAAGACGAACATTACGGGCCGTTACGGCAGCGCCGAGCTCGATGCGGTTTTCGAGATCACCCGGACGGGCAGCGCCTTTTACGGCGCCTTCGAAGGCTTCCTCGGCAAGGGTGCGATGCAGCCTCTCTACCCCGTGGGCGCCGACATCTGGCGCCTGCCCTGCCAGCGCTCCATGGACGCGCCGGCGCCTGGTGACTGGACGCTCGCTTTCGAGCGCGATGGCGGCGGCCGGATTACCTCGGTCACGGTCGGCTGCTGGCTGGCGCGCAAAGTGCGGTTCGAGAGGCGGGAGTAGCCCCTCTCGCAGTGCCCTCACTTGGCCGCCAATTTACAAATGGCCAGAGCTACCTCGAACGACTTTTCAAATGCGGCAACGGGCAGAAACTCAAACCGCGAATGAAAATTATGCGCGCCGGTGAAGAAGTTCGGCGTCGGCAGACCGCGCGCGGACAATGCCGCTCCGTCTGTGCCTCCGCGCATGGGTATGAGCTTCGGTGTGATCCCGAGCTCCTTTAGCGCCGCCAGCAGCAGGTCGATCGACCGCCTGTCGCTGCCGAGGCTGTCGCCGATATTGCTGTAGGTATCCGAAATCTCGAATTCGACCTGCCCGCGCGGATATCGTTGCCGGATCAGTTCCGCCACCTCGCCTATCCGGCGCTTTCGGTGTTCAAACACCGCTTTGTCGAAATCACGGATCATGACGGTGAGACGGGCATTGCCGTCATTCGCCGCAAGGTCGCTGAACCAGAAATACCCTTCTCTCCCCTCCGTGCATTCAGGCGTTTCGCTGCGATCGAACTGTGCGACAAAATCGAGCGCCATCAACAGCGGGTTGACCATGACGCCCTTGGCGGACATCGGATGCGCGCTCACCCCGGTAAAGGTGATTTCCACCAATGCCGCGTTGAAGTTCTCGACAACCACCTCGCCCAGTTCGCAGCAGTCGATCGTATAGGCGAAGTCGCAGGGAAATCGCGACAGATCCAATGCTTTTGCGCCTCTCAGACCGATCTCCTCGTCAGGCACGAAGGCGACGCAGATATCGCCATGAGCATCGCACGTGCGAAGCTGCGAAAGCAGCGTCATGATGACGGCGATCGCGGCTTTGTTGTCGGCGCCGAGCACGCTGGTGCCGTCGCTGAAAATGACATCGTGCCCACTCCAAGCCATCGCCTCCGGATGATCGGCGGCGCGAAACCAGATGTCCTTTTCCCAATTGAGGCAGAGGTCTTCCCCCGCAAATCGCAAGATTTGCGGGCTTATAGACGGGGAAAGGCCGACATCAGCCGTATCCAGATGCGCGATGAATCCGATCTTCGGCGCAGAGGATCTGTTGCCCCTCTTCACGGCGGTCACAATGGCATTCTCATCCACCATGACATCATCCAATCCCAGGTCACACATTTCGGCCGCCAAAAGGGCCGCTAACGCATGCTGACCGGCCGTGGACGGCAATGCCGGCGTCCGCTGGTCGCTCTGGCTTTCGATCGCGACATATCGGAAGAATCTGGTCAGCAGCTCAGGACGTATATTCATGCCAGGCGAAGAACTCCAACATCGTCGACAAGCTCGATAAGGGTGCCAAATCTCTTTGAATGATCAGAGAGCCGCCGCAAGATTCTCTGCGCGGTGGCGCCGGTCGCCAGATGCGGCACAAGCCGACGCTCAATCCGGTCGTCCTTCAGTCCTTCCTCACCGCCGATGAGCACGGGATAGAACTTCAGGCCGGTCAGCTGGCTGTCATCGTCGAACGAGCATATGCCGACCACACTTTCCCAGACTTCCGGGCGCAACCAAAGCGGCGAGTCAGCCACGGAATGAAAGATGAAGTTTCCAAGGCTGTAGAAGATGGGACGCCCTTTGTAGATCTGGACCGGCTGAAGCACCGGCGCGCCGTGACTCACAAAGGCGGCGGCGCCCGCGTCGATGCATTTCCTCGCGATATTGCCGATCCAGTCCGGCGGCTGCAGCCAGTCGCTCGCCCAATGATGGTGATGAAGATAGGCGATGACCAGGCTGCCGGTATGCGCCGCCGCCGCGATCGACTGGAGATTCCTTTCCAGGTCAGTCGCGTTGACCTTCACACCCCGTCCGCATTTTTGCGACTTGCTGTAGACAGCTCTCCCCAATGCCAATTCGCCCTCATCGATCGCAGGTTTGTCGTCCGGCTGGCAATCGATGATCATATCGACCGCGGAATATCCGATCTTGTCCCGGATCACACGAAGCTGCTCGAAGGTCTCCGTATCCACCTCGAGTATCCGGGACAGACGAAGAGGGTTTACCCCCGGCCTTTCAGGCCTCTCTTCCCAACCGTCCTCGGCATACATGAAATCAGGCCCCGGCCCTCCATCCATCGCAATGAGAGAGACAGAGCGGGACTTGAACGAGCCGGTCAATGGTGTGGATGCCTCACGCATGTTGCGGCCGATGCCACCGTGAAGGAAACCCCGCTTCTCGACTTCCTCCAAGGTCGAGAGCACCCCCGATGGCCCGAGGTCGAAGGAGTGGTTGTTGGACAGGGAAAGCGCCTGAAAGCCCATTCCCTGGAGAGCGTCGAGGACGTGAGGCGGGCTGCTGCCGAAGGCGGATCCTTTCAACGGCCACCCGCCATGGCTGCCGGCAATCGTCCCCTCGAAATTCGTAAAAGCGAGGTCCGCTTCCTGAAGCAGGACATTCACTTTCCGAAACTCAGGGCTGCTATCCGACCTGACATCGTGATGAATGAGGGACTGTCCCGTAACGGCCAATGTGAAGTTCTCAGGCATAGATTCTCCTTCTCGGACGCCGCTTGGCCGTCCGTTCACAAGTGATGATGATAGGATGCGCGCGACCGGCCTATCGACCGCGGCGGTGTGAGGGCGGCGCTATTGCATGAATCTTCGCGGCCGCGCCTCGATCAGGCTGCGCGTATATGGATTGTCCGATTGCGCGAATATGAACCGGGACGGCCCATGATCCTCAATTCGGCCGTCTTTCATGATGTACACGAAGCTGCAGACATCCTGCACCACCGCGAGGTCGTGGGATATGAACAACATCGACAGATTCTGCTCCATGACGCATTCCCTCAGAAGGGCGATGATTTCCGACTACACCGACACATCGAGCGCTGAGGTCGGCTCGTCCGCAACTATGATTCCGGGGCCGGCCAGGAGCGCCCTTGCGATGCAGACGCGCTGCTTCTGTCCCCCGGAAAGCTGATGCGGAAAACGATCAAGAAGACTTCTGGCGAGACCGGTCCGGTCCATCATCGCCTCGACGCCAGGGTTCTTGTTCTCCGGCTGAACCTTCAACCCGAAGCGGACACTCTCGACGAGGGTCTCTGCGATCGTCATCCGCGGATTCAGCGAGCTTGCCGGATCCTGAAAGATCATCTGGACGTGTCCGAGCAGACCGTTTTTGCTTCCGCGAAGTGAGACATCATATTTGGCACGATCGAGCACGATGCTCCCGGCATTCGCCGTTTCCAGCCCGGCTACGATGCGCCCTATCGTCGTTTTTCCGCTTCCACTTTCACCGACGATCCCCGCCACCGTGCCACGTGCCAAGCTGAGACTGACATTCTGCAACGCTGATTTTTCCGATCGCTTTCCGAAGAAGCGCATCCGTGGGTTCGAAAACGCCTTTGACACCCCCTCGACAAGCAGGATCGGCGCGCCCTCTTGTTCTTCGTGATGCTTTGATTGCGGGACGTCGGAGATCTTGAGCCTGGGCACTGCCGCCAGCAGGCTGCGCGTGTAGCTGTTCTTCGGCGTCTCGAGCACCGACGCTGTCGTATCTTGTTCGACCACCACGCCGTCCTTCATCACCAGGACCCGATCGGCTATTTCGGAGATGACGCCCATGTCGTGGGTGACGAGGACGATGGAGAGCATCTCCTCATCGACCAGCCGGCGCAGCAGCCGCAGGATCTGCATCTGGATCGTCGCGTCCAAGGCCGAGGTCGGCTCATCCGCCACGATGATTTCGGGTGAGCCCGCCAGCGCTATGGCAATCACCACTCGTTGTCTTTGCCCGCCGGAGAGCTGGTGAGGATAGCTCATGAAGCGGCGTTCCGGATCTTGTATGCCCACACGTCCCATCAGCTCGATCGCAAGGGTCTGCGCTTGCTTGCGCGATGCCTTGCGGCCGGTTGCAAGAATGGTCTCCGCCAGTTGCGCCCCGACCGTCATCAGAGGATCGAGTGAGGCCGTATGATCCTGAAAGACACTGGCGATCTTGCGGCCGCGCAGCGCCTCACGCGCCCGCCCGTTGACGACCGCCTTGCCGTTGAGCCGGATCTCGCCTGTCGGCGGCTCGAAATTGGGGTCGAGCAGGCCGATGATCGCATTGCCCAATGTGGACTTTCCCGCACCCGACTCACCGATAATGCCCAGAATCTCGCCGCGGCGAAGATCGAAGCTCACATCCCGGACAATGGTCATCGGTCCGCCCTTGGCGAGATACCGTACCGAGAGATTCCGCACTTCGAGCAAGGGCGGCCTGTCAGCCTCGAGCTTCATAGCGAACTTCCCCTCGGGTCGAAGCGGCGTCGCACATCCTCGCCGACAAAGTTGATGCTGGCGATGAGTCCGAACAAGGCCAGGCCGGGGAAAAAACTGATCCAATACTGACCAGTCAAGAGATACTGAAAGCCGCTCGCCACCATCGAACCGAGGGATGGCTTGTCGATGGGCACGCCGAGCCCCAGAAAGGACAAGGTCGCCTCCAAGGCGATGGCGTGACCGATCTCCACCGGCAACAATGTGATCGCGGGAGCTATGCTGTTGGGGAGAAGGTGTCGGAAGATGACACGGTAGGAAGGCAGCCTCAGCAGGCTGGCCGCATCCATGTATGATTTGCCGGTTTCGCTCAGCGCCACGCCACGCGCGATCCGCGCGAAGGCAGCCCATTGCACGATGATGAGGGCGAGAATGATCCGGTCAATTCCCGGCCCCAATGAAACAATCGCAATGAGGGCGACGAGCATGGTCGGCAGGCTGAGCTGAAGGTCAACCAGCCGCATGATGATGATGTCGATCCATTTGCCGAAATAGGCGGCGGCAACGCCGGCAGAAAGGCCGATGACGGCCGCGATGATAGTGCCGCTGAGGGAAACGACGAGACTGATGCGCAGTCCGTAAAGAATGCCACTTGCGATATCGCGGCCGAGACCGTCGGTTCCGAGCAGATAACGATATCCGCCGCTTCCCGTCGAACCGGGCGGGGATGACGCTTCCCAGCCAAAGATCTGCAGCGGATCGTAGGGATTCTGCGGCGCCAGGAGTGGCGCTGCGACGGCTGCGAGGACGTAGCACGTCAATATGATCCCTGAGACGGACAGCGCCGGGTGAGGTAAGGCGCGCTTGATTTTCATTCCGATCATCGTGGCGACCTCACGCGGACACACGGACACGTGGGTCAAGGATGGAGTAAGTGATATCGACCAGGGCATTGAGAAGAACAAACACCGCCGAAACGAAGGTCAATGTCGCCATCACGACCGGTCGGTCGAGGAGTTGAATGGAATCGATGAGAAGCTTGCCGATGCCCGGCCATGCAAAGATGCTTTCGACCACCACCGCAAAGGCAAGCATGCCTCCGAATTGAAGGCCGACGATCGTGACGATCGGAATGCTGATATTCGGAAGAGTGTGCCTCAACCGTATGCGGCTTGGAGAAAGCCCTTTCGCTCTGCAGAACCGCGTGAAGTCGAGCCGCTCGACCTCCACCGTCCCCGACCTTGCCAACCGCGCGATCAGGGCAATGTTCGGTATGGCGAGTGCGAGAACGGGAAGAGCCAGATGCCTCAGCCCATCGAGCGTCAGAAAACTCCAGTTCTGCCCCAGAAGGCTCGATGTTTCTCCACGCCCTCCGGAGGGAAACCACCCCGTGAAGATGGCCCCGACTAGGATGAGCAACATGCTCAACCAGAAGGAAGGAATGCTCAGGGCAAATACGCTCGAGCGCAGGATCAGACCATCAAGAACGGAACCCGGATGACGGCCTGCCAGCAGGCCCAATCCGGTTCCGATGGGTGCGGCCAGCAACATCGCCAGAAAGGCAAGTTCGAACGTGGCGGGAAGCTTGCTGAGAAGCAGTCCGAACGCGGGCAAGTGGTAGATGTAAGATGTTCCGAAGTTTCCAGTTCCCACATTTTCGAGGAAGCGGGCATACTGAACCCAGAGAGGCTGATCGAGCCCGAGCGCGATCGTCGCCTCCCTGATATCCTCGGCGGATGCGGTTTCAACATTGACGATGTTGTAGACCGGGTTTCCGGCACTGTGGATGCCGATGAAGCCGATCAGCGACATCACCAGAAGCAGAAGGAACGCCTGCAGAAACCTTCCCAGAATGACATTTGTCATCACCGATGCGCTCACTTGTCCGAAGGAACGGCCTGCATGGCGGTCGTCCATCCGCGCGGATGCATCGTATAGGACGCGACCTTTCCGCCGTAAGCCGAGATATGGTGAAAGTGATAGAGCGGGATGACGGGTTGGTCAGCCATCACGAGTTCGGCCGCCCGCGCAATTGCCGCATCCCGTTCGGGACCAACCTCGATGGTCCGCGCTTTGGCGAGCGCATCGTCGAAGGCCGGGTTGCGATAATTGCCGTAGTTCAATGCGCCGGTGCCGCGCTCTTTGTCGGGCGATGCGACCACCGCATTGAGGCAGATATCGACCGCTTCGCCGGAGCACCCGGCGTACCAGACGGCATATTTGCCCCCTGCCCGGTTCGTTTCGAATACCGAGAACGGCACCGCGACCGGCTTGACGCCGATACCCGCCCGCGCCCAGTTCTGCGCGATCGCTTGCAAGGTTTCGCCATCGCCCGGATAGCGGCCCGACGAACCGGCCAGGCTCAGATTGAACCCATTCGGATAACCCGCTTCCGCCAGAAGAGCCTTGGCTTTTTCGTAGTCGGGTGGTTCCGGAACCAAGTTTGCCGACGTGCCAGGGAGTCCGTTGGGAAAAAACTGCGCCGCTGCGGTCCCATAGCCCAGCAGGATCTTGTCTGCCAGGAACTGGCGATCGGTCGCCATGGCCAAAGCGCGCCGCACACGGACATCACGGAACGGATTCGGAATAGGGTTGCCATCCTTGTCGGTCACTTCGGGCAGCTCTTCACGACCCAGATCGAACTGCAGGAAGTTCGAGCGGGCGGCACTGACGCTTTCGACCTTCAGCCCCCGCTTCTTTACACCTTCGACGTCGCGCGCCGGGATGAAATCCGCGAGATCCACGTCCTGGGCGACCAGGGCCGCCACCCGCGCCGCGGGGCTTTCGATGATGCGGAACGTCACTTCGGACCAGGAAGGCTTCCCACCCCAATAATCCTCGTTTCGCGTGAGCTTGAGCGTCTCACCGGACTGCCAGCTGTCGAATTTGTAGGGACCCGTCCCGTTGGCCAAAGCACCCGAGTTGAGCTCCTCGGTCGTTCTGAAGC
This sequence comes from Taklimakanibacter albus, assembly GCF_016595235.1. Classification (GTDB taxonomy): domain Bacteria; phylum Pseudomonadota; class Alphaproteobacteria; order Rhizobiales; family Aestuariivirgaceae; genus Taklimakanibacter; species Taklimakanibacter albus. Next base: position 187,364 of record NZ_JAENHL010000008.1, read on the forward strand.
CCGCCGCCTCGTGATGCATGATGAAAATGTTCGACAACTGGAGCGGCAAAGTCGGCACGCTGCCATCCGTCTCGACGACGACTGTCAGGGGATCGGAAGCCGTAACCGATTTGATCGACTTCGCATAAGCCTGAAAGCCGCCGCTGGGCGGTTTCAGAAAGCCCTGAATGCGCTTGATGGTGTAAACCACGTCCTCGGCGCCAAAAGCCGAGCCATCCTGGAAGCGGACATTCTCACGGAGCTTGAACTCCCATTGTGTCTCCGACAGTCGTTTCCACGACGTCGCCAGACCCGGCTTGAGATTGAGAGCCTCGTCCTGATACAGGAGGCGCTCATATATATGCGACAGCAGCGCGATATTCTCGTTCAGAACCGCATAATGAGGATCAAGGGTGAGCAACTTGTAGGACGTCGCGACACGCAATTCCTGAGCCGTGGAAGGCAGGACACTCGCCGCACACAATCCGAGCGCCGCCGCGGCCGCAAGCATCCCCATCCTGAGTTTCTTACCCATTTTTCCTATGGCTCCCTTTATGTCGAAGTGTTCATCATTTCTTGTACGTCGACGATGCGGGGAGCCGCGAAAACCGTCAATTTATTAAGTTCTTATGACACCTGATTAGTTTTACTAATATAGGTGATCGAGAGGGATGAAATGACTGAAATTTCGGACGGAAGCAGCAAGACCGGCATAAGGTCGGCGGAGATTTTCCGGGAGATCATCAGAACAGGATCGACCAGACGGGCCGCGAGAGAGCTTGGCATTACCCAGTCGGCCGTCAGCCAGCATCTGAAGCAGTTCGAAGAGGCCGTCGGCGAGAAGCTTTTCGAGAGGGATCGCCGCGGCCTCATCCCGACCACGCGCGCGATCGACATCTACAACCGCCTGGACCGGTACTTTGAGACGCTCGGGCGTATCGAGAAGGAGATCACCGACGCTTTCCGCATCAAACGCAACAGCCTGACGATCGCAGCACCTGACATCCTCACCTTGACGCTCGTCCCAAAGATCATTCTGGCCCTCGACGAACTCGATCCGTCTCTCGAATTTCATGTGAAGGCACAGCGTTATGATCAGATAACACAGAGCATTCTGACCGGAGAGGCCGATATCGGGATTTCCCGGCTGCCGTTGGACGAGCGCTTCTTCGAATGGCAGATCATCGCCGAAAGCAAGAGCGTCTGCCTGCTGCCGCACGACCATCGCCTCGCGTCCAAAGACGTCATTACAGTGGACGACATCGCGAATGAGCGCCTTATCGTCCTGGAGCGGGAATATGCATCCAACAAGCTCGGCTTCCTGACTTTCGGACGCGGCAACTTCTCGCTGTCGCCAAAGATCTATACCGACACGATAGGCCTTTCAGCGGTGTACGTCACACACGGTATAGGAATCTCCCTCGATAACAGCTTCATGGCTCGGCAATATCAAATGTTCGATGTGAAGATCGTGCCCTTTCAACCGGCAACCACCTACGAATATGTCGTGTGCTGGCATCGCGGCAATGACAAGTTCTCGAGGGAGTCGACGATTGTGAGCACGTTCATGGAAGTGATAAGACGCGAACAGGATGCCCGCTAATGTCTGATCAGGAGACGCGATCTCATGTGCTGAAAAGCAGGCGGTCGCGCTCTTTGATATGCCCCGGAATGAAAACCTCCCGGAACCATGGATGCTCGCCGCCAATGGGCGGCTTGGCCAGTTTGAGCACGCGACGCCGGGTTTCCGCTTCTCGCATGGCGACGCGGAAGTGGAAGTGATCGAATATGCGCAGGGCCTCCACCGCATAGCTGGTCGCCGCACGCCCGTCTTCGATCAGGATGAGATGGTCGCCATTCTCCTTTTCACCGCCGGCCGCCATGTTCGACGATCCCGTGAAGACCTTGGCATTGGGCGTGTTGAAGTCGGTGACGACGAATTTGTGATGCAATACATTCGAGCGACTGTCACCCCCGGCATAGCTGGACCATTCGGCCGCGAAAGGCTCGGGCGCATTCTCGGCGAGATAGGCGAAAGAGACGAGGCCACGGCTGCCGTCCGGCTTGAAGACCGAAAGCCCGCCGGTCCGCTGCGCAATGCCATAGGAGAAAGTCGACCGCAGGACGAGCTCCTCGAGCGTCTCGCGTACGCGACCGGTGAGCTGATTCAGGAAAACGACAGCATAGAGCACGGAGCTCTCAGCCTGCTCGATGGCTTGCGCGATCGGATCGAGGGTGAGCGCCGGGTCCGCATGCGGTGAAATGGCCAGGCGGAGAACCGGGCCACCGGCGGTCGTGCAGTCATGCCAGACCTGCGACAGCGGATCCTGCCTGAATTTGCCCGCGGCACGCGGCTGGTCGATGATCTCGAAATATCGATCGAAGACCGCGCCAAGAAGCGGCGTCACTTTCGTATCGGTGAATACGATCGTGTTGTTGTTCTGGACATAGAGGCCGCGCAGCGTGAAGTTCGTGGAGCCGGCGAGCGCCTTATAAGGGCTGCCGTTGCGGCGCAGGACGAGGACCTTGTTGTGCTGCTGGCGGCCGAACTTGCCGCGTTTGACCGCGGCGCCTGAGGCCCGCAGCCGATCACTCGCGACACTTTCGTTCGAAGTGGGGTCGGCATGCGCATCATGATTATCGACGATGGCGCGCAGCCGCGGCCCGAGCCGTTCCAGCCTGCGGACGATCTCGGGCTCGCGCAGCTCGTAGAGCATCGCGTCCACCGTGACCGTGGCGTCGGCCTGCGCCTCGTCAAGCAGGCCATAGATGGTTGCGCGGCTTTCAAAGCCCAACCAGGCATACTCCTTTTCACAGGTCGACATGTCATGCTCGAGATCGGCCGGTGGCGCACTTGCGGGCGGCGGCAGAATGCGCTCCTGGCAGGGAAAGCGCGCGGCGTCGGCATAGGCTTGCGACGAGGCAAAGCCACGGGTGAAGCCGATATCGAGGATGTCACCGATGGTCGCGTGGCTAAGATCGATGGCCGCCTCGACGGCATCCCCGCGTCGGAGCGCCCCATCATGCCCCATATACATGGGCGTCGCCCGATAGCGATATTCGCCATTGCGCGGCGCGAAGGGAAAATGGATCCAGCGGAATTTCTGAATGGGCGCTTCCGTCGAGGGTGCGCCCATCGCCTTTTCACGCTCGCTCAGGCCGTCATAGGAGAAGCGCAGGCGGTTCCCGACCCGTTTCCACTGTGTCCCGCCCGGTTCGCGAAACTCCAACGCGAAGCCGACGAAGTCATTGGTGGCGTTCGCCGGATCGAGATCAAGACCGACGAGGCATTTTTGCTCCCCCCGGTGAAGCTTGATCGTCGTGCCGTTGTGCGTTTCCCTCGTCATATGAGCCGAAGTCATGGCACTTCTCCCCGACTGGTCGCTTTTAACCTTCCCCCAGACTATGCATCACGACCATGACCGATTGGTGATGGAGCCGGCCATCAGGGTGGCTCGAAGCGCTACTCCGCAACCGTCTCCGCCTTCCTCTGCTCATACTCCGCCCTGTGCACTCCGAGCAGCGGCAGAACGAGATCGCGGCTGATGCGCGAGCCCAAGGTCTTGCCCGAAAAATTGGGGACCCGGCTCACCATCAGAAGCGCCACTGAGGCAGTGTAAGGCAGAACGGCCCAGGCGACCTCATGGCCGTCGGGAATGATGCCGAGGAACCCCATATACATCGGCGCCATGGCGAGGCCGGCGCCCGCCGGTGCCGGGGCGCCAGTGAAGAAATTCATTATCCAGGCGGGGAGAGGCAATTCGTCATTCGGAGCATCGGATGGATCGCCTGACGGCAGCTCTCTGCGGCGGATACGGCTCTAAACCGACGCCCGAATCACTCAGGCTGCATTCCCGCTCATGTCCGCGAGGATGGCGAAAATCTCGTCATGGGCCTCGACGATATCGTGTTCGAGCGCGGCAGCAGCCGCGGCGCCATTGCCTTTGCCGATCTGAGCGAGGATTTCGGCATGGTCGTCGTGCGCCGGCAGCATGATGTCGCCTGATCGCCTCAAGCTGAGAACCGGCCCGGCCTGGAGCCAGAGAATTTCGATCGTATTCATCAGCGTCCTGTTCTGGCAGAGACCGTAAACGGAAAAATGGAACGACTGGTTGAGCTTCAGATATTTCCTGATATCCGCTTTTTTGCTCAAATCGAGCTGGTCGAGCTTGCTGTTGATTTCCCCGATGGGCTTCAGATCCTGACGGGCACCACGCTCGGCGGCCCACATCACGGCCTGCTTTTCGTTCAAGAGGCGGACTTCGAGAAGACTGCGCAGACGGTCGACAGTGATGACGGGCACTCGCGTCGTCTTGCGCGGCTCGCTTTCCAGAACCCCGGCGGCACTGAGCCGGTTCAGCGCTTCCCGCACCGGCATGTGGCTGGTGCCGAAGGCTACGGCCAGTTCCTCGAGCGGCAAGGGTTGGCCGGGAGCGAATTCCCCCGCCATCAGGGCACTCTTCAGCTCGGAATAGACATGGTCGATTGTCGAGACTGGCGTTGACTTGAGCTGCGGCATCGCAAATCTGGAAGTGTCTTTGGGCATACGCGCTTTCTTCTCCTGATGCGCTCCACGATGTCCGGCCATGACGCGCCGATTCGGGCATCCCCGAGATTCCGCACGCTTCACGATACCTACATGTCTCGCTCGCAACCGATCAAGAATCTTTCGCCGAGCCTTGACAATCGTTGATCGTTGATCAAAGAATAGTTACTCTGATTGTTGATCATTGATCAACGATTTTAAACCCAAATGAATCATCGTCAAGCCCGACAGGGCCTCGTTCTTCAAGGGAGAAACGTCATGAAGCGTCGCGATTTCCTCGTCCGGCAAGGGCAGTTCCTGACCGCGCTATTGTTGGCCGGCGCCCTGCCACCTGCAATCGGCAGCCGGCCTGCCGGGGCTCAGACCGCCAATGTGACGCTTAAGTTCCTGGGCTGGCAGGGCTATGACGATCCCAAGGCGATGGCGCCGCTCGGCGACAAGGGCATCACTCTCGATGCGCAGTACGTCACCGGCAATGCCGAGATCGTCACCAAGCTGCGCAGCGGCGGACTGGGCGCCATCGACGTCGTGACCCCCGGCATCAGCGCCGTGCGCCCGCTGATCACCGCCGACCTGATCCAAGCCATCGATTTCACGAAAATGCCGAGCGCCGCGGCATTCTTCCCGCAATTCAGGGGGCTCGATTGGCAGAAAGCGGATGGCAAGGACTTCGCCGCACCAGTCATGTGGAGCGACTACCCGATCAGCTATCGCGCCGATCTCTTCACCGATCTCCCGAACAAGTGGGCCGATCTCGGTGATGAGAAATATCGCGGGCGCCTCATCACCCTCGACGATCCCGCCAATCTCTGGGTCTTCGCCAAAACTCTGTTCAACACGTCGGATTTCGCCTCGCTGACCAAAACCCAGCTCGAAAAGACCGTCGAGGCCTATATGCCCATCAAGAAGAATCTCGTCGCGGTTTCGCCGAGCTTCGGCGACATCGTCGATGTCCTGGCCCGTGGCGATGCGCATGCGAGCGTGCTTGGCTGGCGCTTCATCGAGGTCCAACTGAAGAAGAAGGGCATGGCGGGCGCATCCCATGTGCCGACGGACGGTACCTTCCTCTGGTGCGACTCCTATTGCATCGCCAACCAGGCGCCGCATCTTGATGAGACCTATGCCTTCATCAACCAGATGCTGTCGCCGGAAGCCAATGCGATCATTGCCGCCGGCACCGGCTCGGGCGTGATCAACTCCGAGGCGGTCAAATTCCTGCCCGAGGATCAGCGCAAGCTCTATCCATACGACCAGCTCGGCGACTTCCTGGCAAAGAACCCCTTCTACATTTCACCACGGCTGGAAGCCGAGGGTGACATAGCCAGTTTGCGCGACTGGACCGCGGCCTGGGATCAGGTCAAGCTGTCGTGACCACGACGACGTCGTCTGGACCGGCTGTCGCTGTCGCAGGCATATCCAAGCGGTATGGGGCGGTGCAGGCGCTGTCCGACGTAACGCTTGCGGTGGCGCCAGGCCGGTTCGTGTCGCTTCTCGGTCCTTCGGGCTGCGGCAAGACGACGCTTATGCGCATCATCGCCGGCCTCGACCGCCAATCGGAGGGGCGCGTGCTCATCGATGGCAAGGATATGTCCCGGACGGCGCCGCATCGCCGTCCGGTCGGCCTCGTATTCCAGCGCTATGCGCTTTTTCCGCATATGACGGTCGCGGAAAATGTCGGCTTCGCGTTACGTCTGCGCGGCGCCGATCGCAGCGCAACGCAAGCTCGCGTCCAGGAACTGCTCGACCTGTTTCAACTCGGCCAGTTCGGCGGCCGCTCGATCGATCAGCTGTCGGGCGGGCAAGCCCAGCGCGTCGCCCTGGCGCGCGCCCTTGCCGACAGTCCGCCGGTCCTGCTGCTCGACGAGCCCATGTCCGCGCTCGATCTCAAATTGCGCCAGGCCATGCAGCTCGAGCTGCGCCGCCTGCAGAAGCAGATCGGCGCGACCTTCCTCTTCGTGACGCATGATCAGGACGAAGCCATGGTCATGAGCGACGAGATCGTGCTCATGAACAATGGCGAGATCGTGCAACGAGGGACGCCAGAAGAAGTCTATGGCAGGCCGCGCAGCCTTTTCAGCGCCCGGTTTCTCGGGGAAGCCAATCTATTCTCTGGACCGCTGCGGCGCGAAGCGGGAGCAACTCTGCTCGATGCGGGAAGTCTCCTGCTGAAGTCACACGCCGCGGCGGACTTCGCGGCAACGAAGGGCTGGGCCTGTATCCGGCCTGAGGCCATAAGAATCGCAGCGAGCTCCGACAATAAGGCGGAGCGGCGGCCCAACGCAGCCGCGGGTCGCGTCCGGGAAGCGATTTTTCAAGGCGCCTATCGCCGTTATGTCGTGGAACTCGACGGTCACAGCCTCCTGGTCCAGCAGCCGGCGGGATCGGATGCGGTACCCACCTTCAGTGAAGCCGATCCCGTCAGCGTCTCGTGGTCCGAGAGTGGGATCACTTATATCGAAGATGCCGACAATGCTTAGGCAACTTGGCCTCATGGTCGCGCCGGCCGGCCTGTTCATGGCGATCTTCTTCATCGTGCCGCTTGGCGTGCTTTTCGCCTATTCATTCGGCGCCACCAACGGCATCGACGTGTCCTTCGGCTTTTCGCTCGACAACTACACGAAGGTCGTCACCTCTCCCCTCTTCCGCGATCTCATCTGGCGTTCGCTGTGGGTCGGCAGCTGCGTCGGCATCTTCTCCATCGCGCTTGCCTTTCCCCTCGCCTACGCCATCACGCTCGGTCCGCTGCAACGCGCCGGCACCTTCGTCTTGTTGATGGTGATCGTATCGCTTTTCACCGCCTATATCGTCCGGATCTATGCCTGGCGGACCTTGCTCGGAAAGCAGGGCGCGATCGGTCAATTGCTGGCCGCCGCGGGCGTCCCCGGCGCCCCGCTCGAAGCGCTGAGCTACAGCAAGGCAGCGGTCATCATCACACTGGTCAGCATATTGGTGCCGGTGGCTGTTCTCCCCCTGACGTCGGCCCTGTCCGGCATTCCGCCCGCCTGCATCGCCGCCGCCCGCAGCCTCGGCGCCACCGCCTTCGGCGCCTTCGCCCGAATAACCGTTCCGCTGGCGAGCCGCGGTATCATCTCGGCCTTCGCCCTCACCTTCGTCATCGCCGCCGGCGACTTCATTACGCCGCAGCTCCTCGGCGGTCCTCAAGCGCAGCTTGCCGGCAACGCCGTGGTGAGCCGCTTCGGACTCTCATTCGACTGGCCACTGGGTTCGGCCATCGCCTTCACTCTGATCTTCCTGATGGGCGCATTGCTCTGGGCGATGACCCTGGTCCTCCGCCGCCTCGGTATCAAGGACCGACCATGACTTACGGACGCACCTCGATCATCGCCTTCACGGCCTATACATGCGTGCTTCTCGCCTTCCTGTTCGCGCCCATTGCGGTCGTCGTCTTGTTCTCCTTCGACTCCAAGGGCATCGCTGCCTTTCCCTTTCAGGGACCAACTCTGTCCTGGTATCAGGCGGTCATCGCCGATCCCATCATCAGGAAGGCCGCTCTGAACAGCGTCATCGTGGCTGCCGGCACGACACTTGCCTGCATCCTGATCGGCACGTCGGCCGCCTTTGTCATCGCGCGAACGCGATCCCCATCCACCACCGCCTTCGCCGGGCTGATGGCGCTGCCTTTGCTGTTGCCACATCTCCTGCTCGGAATAGCGCTCCTGTCTTTCTTCAACAGCATCGGCATCGGACTCAGCCTGTGGACGGCCATCATCGGGCATGTTCTGATCACGCTGCCCTTTCTCGTGTTCACCCTGAGCGCCCGGATTGCCGGTATCGACCCACAGCTTTCGGAAGCCGCCGCCACGCTCGGCGCCAGTCCGGCGAAAGCCTTCGCCACCGTCACCTTGCCGCTGATCCGCAGTGCGATGATCGGCGCGGCGCTGCTTGTCGTCGCCTGGTCCCTGGACGAGTTCAGCGTGTCGTTTCTGACGATCGGATCGTCCAACACACTGCCGATCATCATCTGGGGACAAATGCGCGCCGGCGTCAGCCCGACCGTCAATGCCATATCGGCCCTCATGGTGCTGGCGACGATTCTCCTGGTTTGCGTCGTCCATCGGCTGGCCGATCTCAAATTCCGCTGACAAGGAGCGTGATGACTATGACTTCCAACAAGAATGGTGACGAATGATGAAGATCGATCTCTCCGGCAAGCGCGCATTGATCACGGCGGGCGCCAGCGGTATCGGCTATGCCATCGCGAAAGGCTTGGCTGCGGCAGGTGCGCATGTGCATGTCTGCGACATCAATTCGGAGCTTCTGGCAAGACTGGCGCAGACCGACCCGGCAATAGGGTCGTCCCGAGCCGATGTGGCCGATGAGGCTTCGGTCGATCGCCTGTTCGAGGAGGCGCTGGCGAAGCTCGGTGGGCTCGACATCATGGTCAACAATGCCGGCATTGCGGGGCCGACCAAGCTCATCGAGGATATCGAAGATGCGGAATGGCGTGCGACGGTGGACGTCAATCTCACCGGTCAGTTCTACTGCACGAGGCGCGCGGTGCCGCTGCTGAAGCAGGCGGGCGGCGGATCGATCGTCAATCTCTCCTCGGCGGCCGGGCTTCTCGGCCTTCCCATGCGGGCGCCCTATGTGGCGGCGAAATGGGCGGTCGTGGGATTGACCAAGACTCTGGCCATGGAGCTCGGCGCTCATGGCATCAGGGTGAACGCCATATGTCCGGGCTCGGTCGAGGGCGACCGCATGGTGCGCGTCCTGGCGGCAGAATCGCAGGCACTCGGGATCGACACCGAGACGCTGCGCCACAATTATGTGAAGCACACTTCGTTGCGCAGCTTCGTCACGGCCGATGACATTGCCAATATGGTTGTTTTCGTCTGCTCCGATCTGGGCGCCCGTATTTCGGGCCAGGCGCTGTCCGTCGACGGCCACACGGAAACGCTCGTCGCCCGCGACTGAGCGTGCCCCTCCCATCAGTTCAAGTCCGACAACAACGGAGTTCTCGCATGAGAAACGAAGTCATCATCACCTGTGCCGTCACCGGAGACGATTCGAAAGTCACCAAGAGTCCCTACTGCGCGGTAACGCCTACGGAGATCGCGCAATCGGCGATCGAGGCAGCGAAGGCCGGCGCAGCCATCGTCCATATCCATGTCCGCGACCCCGAGACCCGCGCCTACAGCATGGAGACCAAATATTATCGCGAGACTGTCAAGACGATCCGCGAAAGCGGCGTCGACGTGATCGTCAATCTGACGGCGGGCGTGGGCGGTTATGTCTATGTCTCCAATGACGGCGAGCTTCTCGGCCCGGAGCATGGCACCGATTTCGTGAGCCAGGAGACGCGCATGCGTCACGTCATCGAGCTGGTCAATGAAGGCCGCTATGCGCCGGAAATCTGCACCGTCGATTGCGGCCCCTACAATGTCGGCGATGGCAACCGCACCTATCTCTCCACCCCCGACTATGTCAGGCAGGGTACCCGCCTGTGCCGGGAGCTTGGGGTGAAGCCGGAATTCGAGGTGTTCGATACCGGACATCTCTGGCTCTGCCAGAAGATGATCGCCGAGGGGTTGGTCGACGACCCGATGATGGTGCAGCTGTGCGCTTCCATTCCCTATGCGATGCCGGCCAATGTCGGGCTGCTCGCCAGCCTGGTCTCGACACTTCCGGCATCGGCGCAATTTGCTTCCTTCGGCATCGGCCGTCTGCAAATGCCGATGGTGGCGCAATCGGTCATGCTGGGCGGCCATGTGCGCGTTGGCCTCGAAGACAATCTCTACCTTTCCAAGGGAGTCTACGGATCGAACGCCCAGCTCGTCAGCAAGGCGCGCACCATCATCGAGGCAATGGGCGCCAAGATCGCATCGCCAGAGCGCGCGCGCGATCTCTTGAAGATCAAGCGGCGCTGATAGCGATGCTGCACGCGCCAGTCGAAACCTTTCGCGGGGTCGTCTATCCGTGGCAGTGCGACGGCATGGGCCATATGAACACGCAGTTCTATTCGGCCCTCTATGACGGGGCGACCCTGCACTTCCTGGCCCGCCTCTGTCCGCAGGCGGAGCTGAAGAAGCTGAACTATGGATGGGCCGACGTGCAGCAGCTCATCCGATACGAGATCGAGCTGGTGGCCGGCGACTTGCCGGTGGTCCGCACGAGCCTCATTCGCATGGGCAACAAATCGATCGAATATCGCCATCAGCTGTGCGACGCCGAGACCGGGAGGGTGCATTCGACGAGCGATCAGGTGACCGTGCTCTTCGATCTCGAACGCCGGGCATCGGCGCCGCTCAGCGATGCCATCCGTGATGCCGCCCGCCGACTGGCCGCCGCGCATCCCATGAATGGATCGCCGTGACGGACCTCAGGCTGACTTCTGAGGATCAGGCGACCCTCAATGGTGAAAGGGGAGCGGCCGCCGGCATGGCCATGGCCGTGCTCGTACGTTTCTGCGCAGCGCTCGGGGCTGGTGGACTCCTGGATATCGCACGAACGCATATTGATGGATGCCTCTATCACGGCCAGGCGGGCCTCGATTTTGTCGACAGGCTCGTCGCCTTGGGCGGCAAGGTGCAAGTGCCAACGACGCTGAATGTCGGCTCGGTCGACCTGATCCATCCGGAGCTGATGCGCGTCAAGCGCGAGGATGAAAGTCCCATGCGCCGGCTCATGAGCGCTCATCTCGCTTTGGGCTGCGCCCCCACCTTCACCTGCGCGCCCTACCAGACGCGCTTTCGTCCGCGCTTCGGCGAACAGATCGCCTGGGGAGAATCCAATGCGATCATCTTCGCCAATTCCGTGATCGGCGCGCGCACGAACCGCTATGGCGACTTCATCGACCTGTGCTGTGCGCTGACCGGGCGCGCTCCGGCCTGGGGACTGCATCTCGATGCGAACCGGCGCGGCCAGATTTTGTATGAGATCGTCGGACTTTCTGCGTCTCTTGCGGCGAGCGACAGCCTCTATGTAGCGGTCGGATTGGTTATCGGAGAGAAGAGCGGCGACCATCTCCCCGTCATCAACGGCCTGCCGCCGCCTCGAGACGAGGATCAGTTGAAGGCGCTCGGCGCCGCCGCCGCGTCCGCCGGCTCGGTCGCGATGTTTCATGCCGTCGGAATTACGCCCGAGGCCGCAACTGTTGGGGAGGCTTTCGGTGGCAGAACGCCCGATCAGACGATCGCGATCAGCGAAGCCGACCTGGCCCAGGCCCTTGCGCGCCTATCCAAGGTTCCGGACGGTTCTCCGATATCGGCCGTGTCGCTGGGCACACCGCATTTCTCCCTGGACGAGTGGCGGCGGCTGATACCGTTGCTGCGCCGGTACCGGCCGCAGAGAAACATCCCGATCTATGTCAATACCGGCCGTGACACGCTGAGCGAGCTCGACCGCACTGGCGAGCTGGCGGAGCTGCACGATTTCGGTGTCCGGCCCGTCGCCGACACCTGCACCTATGTGACCGCCATACTGAAAGAGATCGAGGGCGTCGTCATGACCAACTCAGGAAAATGGGCATATTATGCGCCAGGAAATATCGGCGTGACGGTCGCGTTCGGCGAGCTTGAGGATTGCGTTCGCTCCGCCGCCGCCGGCCGCGTGACACGAGGCTCATGATGGAACGCGAGGCTGTTGCCGTCATTGCCGGAAATGCCGAGGGAATGGCTCTGGTTCTCTCCCAGCCTTTGAGCTTCTGGGGCGGGATAGACGTCGCTACCGGCCGGATCATCGACGCCAACCACCCCGATCAGGGCGAGACGGTCACCGGACGCATCCTCGTCATGCCGGGCGGGCGCGGTTCGTCCTCGTCATCCTCCGTTCTCGCCGAGGCCATCAGGCGAAAGACGGCGCCGGCTGGCATCATCCTAGCCCGCACCGATGCCATTCTGGCAGTGGGCGCGATCGTCGCCGATATGCTCTATGCCGTGAGAATGCCGCTCGTGGTCGGCGACACCGAGGGCCTCGTGTCTGATCTTCCTACAGAGATCCGAGATGTTGGGGCGTCATGCTGCGTGATCCGGCAGGACGCGAGAGCCGGCGGCATTCCGCCTTTGAGCCGAGCTTAGCGCGCGAAAGATTGCATCCTTCTCAATTGCGATCGCTAAGCCGCCGGCGTTTCAGCCTTACGCCGCTCATAGTCCGCCTTATGGCGGCGGTAGGAGCGCATGCCGACAGGCAGGAGCGCGATGTAAAGCAGCGACATCGCGGTCAGCATTTCCCAGGGGAAAGTGATCAGGCTGACGACGACAAGAGCGGCCACGCCGAGCAGCGGCAGAACGAGATCGCGGCTGATGCGCGAGCCCAAGGTCTTGCCCGAAAAGGTCGGGACCCGGCTCACCATCAGAAGCGCCACGGCGGCAGTGTAAGGCAGAACGGCCCAGGCGACCTCATGGCCGTCGGGAATGATGCCGAGGAATCCCAGATACATCGGCGCCATGGCGAGGCCGGCGCCTGCCGGGGCCGGAGCGCCAGTAAAGAAATTCATCATCCAGGCGGGCTTGTCGGGATCATCGATCGCGACATTGAACCGCGCCAGCCGCAGCGCGCAGCAGATCGCCAGACACAAAGCGACGAGCCAGCCCAGGCTTTTCAGCGAATTGAGCGACCACAGATAGATGAGGATGGCCGGCGCCACACCGAAATTGACGAAGTCGGCGAGCGAATCGAGCTCGGCGCCGAAACGCGACGTGCCTTTCAGGAAGCGCGCCAGGCGGCCGTCGACTGCATCGAGCACAATGGCGAGAATGACGGCGCCGACGGCCAGCTCGTAGCGGCCTTCCATGCCGAGGCGGATGGCGGTGACGCCGCTGCACAAAGCCAGAAGCGTGATGAGATTGGGCACCAGGATGCGGATCGGCACCTGCTTGAAGCGGCGCAGGCGCTGCTCGCGATGGCTGGTCACGATCGTCTCGTCTTCCGGATTGGGGATGTCCGCCATGGGTTGCTCCTCAATTCCGCCGGCCGGCACGCTCGGACTCGTCCGAGGCGAAGTCGGCGAGCACCGTCTCGCCGGCAATCGCCCGTTGTCCGAGGACCGCAAAGACGCTGACGCCTTTCGGCAAATAGACATCGACGCGGCTGCCGAAACGGATGAGGCCGAAACGCTCGCCCGCCTTCAGCATGTCGCCGTCATCGACGAATTTCACGATGCGCCGCGCCACGAGGCCGGCGATCTGCACGACGCCGATCTTGCGCCCGTCCTCGAGCTCGAGCGTCATCGCCTGGCGCTCATTGTCCTCACTCGCCTTGTCGAGCTCGGCATTGAGGAACTTGCCCGGCACATAAGCGATATGGGCGATACGCGCATCGACCGGCGAACGGTTGATATGCACGTCGAACACATTCATGAACACCGAGATACGGGTGAAGGTCTCGCGCGGCAGATCGAGCTCGGGCGGCGGCACCACGCTTTCGATGGCGCTGACGCGCCCGTCGGCCGGCGAGATGACGAGCCCTTGACGCAAGGGCGTGACCCGCTCGGGATCGCGGAAGAAATAGGCACACCACAAAGTGAGCACCAGCGCCAGGAGCGCCAGCAAATCAAGGTCGAACCAATAGAAGACCAGGGTGACGGCCGCGGCGATGGCTACGAACTTCCAGCCCTCCCGGTGGACGGGGACGAAAGTCGAGGTGATGGTGTTGACAAGTGACATGACGGCTGCGGAACCTAGCTGAAAATAATGACAAAAGACAGAAAATGTCAGGTGGCGGAGTTAACCGCGACGATGCTCGGTCCGGGAGTGCCGTCGCCGGCCCCATCCTCTTCCTCATGTTCGATATCGGCGAGCTTGCGGCGCGCCTCGTCGGCCTCGCGCTGCCGGTTCCACATCGCAGCGTAAAGGCCGCGCTGCTTCAGAAGCTCGCCATGGGTGCCGCGCTCGGCGATGCCGCCATGCTCCAGCACGATGATCTCGTCGGCCTCGACCACTGTGGTCAGGCGATGGGCGATGACCAGCGTGGTACGGTTGCGCGACACCTGGCCCAGGGCCGTCTGGATCTCACGCTCGGTCATCGAATCGAGCGCCGAGGTCGCCTCGTCGAGGATGAGGATCGGCGGTGATTTGAGGATCGTGCGGGCGATCGACACGCGCTGCTTCTCGCCGCCCGACAATTTTAGGCCGCGCTCACCGACCAGCGCCTCATAGCCCTTGGGCAGCGTCATCACGAAGGAATGGACCTGAGCCAGGCGGGCGGCGTCCTCGACCTCCTCGTCACTCGCCTCGGGGCGGCCATAGCGGATATTGTAGCGCACCGTGTCGTTGAACAGCACCGTGTCCTGAGGAACCATGCCGATGGCGGCGCGCAGGGTCTTCTGGGTCACACCGGCGATATCCTGCCCGTCGACAAGAATGCGGCCGGCACTTACGTCATAGAAGCGGAACAGGAGACGCGAGATGGTCGACTTGCCGGCGCCCGAAGGACCGACGATCGCCACCGTCTTGCCGCTCGGCACCCGGAAAGAGAGATCGCGCAGGATCGGCCTTTCCTTGTCATAGGCGAAATCGACATGTTCGAAGATGATCTCGCCCTTGGCGGTGCGCAGCGGCACAGCGCCCGGACGGTCCTTGATGTCGGCCTCGACCTCGAGCAGCGAGAACATCTCCTCGACATCGATCAGCCCCTGCTTGATGTCGCGATAGACCGAGCCGATGAAATTGAGTGGCATATAGAGCTGGATCATCAGCGCGTTGATCATGACGAAATCGCCGAGCGTCATGGTGCCCTTCTGCACCGCATAGCCGCTCATCAGCATGGCGACGGTGAGGCCGATGGCGAAGATCAGTGCCTGGCCGGCATTGAGAATGGCGAGCGAGATCCAGGTCTTGATCGAGGCTTTCTCGTAGCGCGCCATCGCCACGTCGTAGCGGCGCGCCTCGTGTTCCTCATTGCCGAAATATTTCACCGTCTCGAAATTGAGCAGGCTGTCGATGGCCTTCGTCGAGGCATCGGTGTCGGCGTCGTTGGCGGCGCGGCGGATGTTGATGCGCCATTCGGTGGCGATATAGGTGTAGATGATATAGGCCAGCACCGTCCCCGCCACCACCAGCGCATAGAGCCAGCCATAGGAATGAGCGAGGATGCCGCAGATGAAGAGGAGCTCGAGCGCCGTCGGAAACGTATTGAACAGCGAATAACGCAGGATGGTGTCGATGCCGTTGGTGCCGCGCGAGATGATGCGCGACAGGCCGCCGGTGCGCCGCTCGAGATGGAACTTCAGCGACAGCGCATGGAGATGCCGGAAGGTGCGCATCGCGAGCTCGCGCACCGCGCGCTGGCCGACCTTGGCGAAGATCGCATCGCGCAATTGCGCGAAGGCCACCATCATCACGCGGCCGACACCATAGGCCAGGATCATGAAGGCCGGCACGACGACGAGCGCCGGCAGGCCATCCTTCACGGTCAGCGCATCGACCGCGTATTTATAGGCGAAAGGCGTGAGGACGGTGATGACCTTGGCGAGGACCAGCGCCACCACGGCGAGAACGACACGGACCTTGAGGTCCATGCGCCCTTCCGGCCACAGAAGCGGCATGATGTCCTTGAGCGTCCCCCAGTGGCTGCCGTCACCTCGCCTGAGCGCCGCCTGATGCGGCGTCGGGCGCGTCATTGTGCGGTGCCGCCCTCGGCGCTGGTCAGGGGATCACGGCGCTTGGGGTCGATCGATTCAGGTGGGTTGGCATTGGGGATGGCGAAGATCTGGCCCGGATAGATCAGGTCCGGGTCGCGGATCTGTTCCTTGTTGGCGTCGTAGATCACGGTGAAATTGATGCCGCGGCCATAGATCACGCGCGACAGCTTCCACAGATTGTTGCCGGGCTGGATGACCACCTTGCCGGAGCGCGGCTTGTCGGGCTCGGGCTGCTTGGTCTCGGGCTCGGGAGTCGTCGGCGCGGCGGCGGCCTGCTCGGTCGCCTCGGGCTGCGGCTCAGGTGTTGCCGGCGGCGCGGACGAAGCGGCGGGCGCGGACGGCGCCGGTGTTGTCGTCTCGGGCTCGGCCTTGGCGACCTCGGTCGGCTGCGGCGCGGGCTGCGCTTCCGGCTGGGCCGGCTCCGACGGCTGCGGCACGGGCTGTGCCTGCGTGGTTTCGGGCTGAGCCGGAGGCGGGATTTCGGTCGACTTCGCCGGCGGCGCCGGCTCGGGCTCAGTCGGCGCGTTGAGCGCTGCGACGGCCGCGGCATCCTCGCGCTGGAAGGGCAGCTCTATGCGCGCCATCACCTTGCCTGAGCTGTCGATCTGGTCGGCCCGCAAAGAGTGGGTGCCTGGCGCTATGATGTCGCTGCCGGCAAAGGTCCAGTTGCCCCCAGAATCGACGATGGCGTCGCCGACGCTGCCATTGTCGACATAGAGGCGCACCGCGGTGCCGGGCCGGGCGCGGCCGGAGAAGATGATGTCGCCCTTGTCGTTGTAATCGACGGCATCGAGGCGGAGCGGAACATCGGCGGTCTTGGCCGGCGTCTCGGTCGCCTTGGGAGCTGCGGGTTCAGCCGGCTTTTCGGCCTGGGTTTCCTCAGCGGCCTTGGGCGCTACCGCGGCCATTTCCTGGCTTTGCGGCTCGGCGGGCGCCGCACCGGCGCTTTCCTCAGGCTTCGGCGCGGTTTCGGGGGCGGCCGGCGCCTCGGCCGTCTTCTGCACCGTTTCGCTCGCTACCGGGGCTTCGGCAGTCTTCTGGACCGTCTCGCCTGCGGCAGGCTGCTCCGTCCCGGCGGCCGGCGCGGAAGCGGCTGGCGCCTGTTCCGTCGGCGCGGCGGGCTCGGCGTCAGCGGTCTTCTGTTCCGGCTCGGCCGGCTTTTCGACCTGTGCCGGCGGCTCGGCGGCGCCACCGGCCTGAAGGACCTTGGTGGCAGAGCCCGGTTCCGTCAGGGCCACCATGGCCTGCTGGCCGGGCTGCTCGGGAACCGCGACAGCGATGGATTTCTCCGAGGTGGTGGTAGTGCCGTCGGGCGCCTTCTGCTCGACGGTGATCTCATGGGCGCCCTTGGGCAGCGGATTTTCGGGCGCGACGACCCAGGCGCCGTCCGAATTGGCTACCCCCTTGCCCAGAACCTCATTGCCGAGCTTGAGCGAGACTTCCGCTCCCGGCTGGGCGCGGCCTGCCACGATGGCCTGACCGTCGGCCTCGACACGCACCGTATCGAGTTCCGGCTTGGCAGGTGCCGCAGCGGCTTCCGGCGCCGGCGTTTCGGTCTTCGGTGTTTCGGTCTGGGGCTGTTCGGTCGGCTGGACAGCGGCCATTTCCGCCGGTTTTTCGGCTGGTTTCTCCGCTTCGGCGGTCTTCGGCGCCTCGCTCTGGGTCTGCGCCGCATTGGACTCGGGCGGCGCATCGGACGGCCAGTCGGTCATCTTGAGACCGGCCAAAGCGGTCAGAGTGACCAAGGCAGCACCGGTAAACACTACAAGCGGATTTTTCATTGTCGCGGTTCCATGTTTCCGCCTGTAAATAGGGAATAACTGGCGAATCTGCAAAGTTTAAGCGGCAGTCAGGTCAACTTTACGGCCGCCCTCTCGCGACAAAAAGGAATATAGGAGAATCATGCGGCATCTTTGTGTTTATTGCGGATCGGGTCCGGGACGGAATCCCGCCTATATGGCGGCAGCGCGTGCACTGGGCACGGCCATGGCCAATCGCGGCATCGGCCTCGTCTATGGCGGCGGCAGCCTCGGCCTGATGGGCGAGGTCGCCCAGTCGGTGCTCGACAGCGGCGGCCATGTGGTCGGCATCATCCCGGAATTCCTGGTCAACAAAGAACGTATGCTGACGAATGTGAACGAGCTCATAGTCACCGCCAGCATGCATGAGCGCAAGATGACGATGTTCGAGCGCTCGGATGGCTTCGTGGCACTTCCGGGCGGCCTCGGCACGCTCGAGGAGCTGGTCGAGATCTCGACCTGGGCGCAGCTCGACCGGCATGCCAAACCGATCATCATCTGCGATGTCGATAATTACTGGGCGCCCCTCCTCACCCTCATCAACCACATGCGGCAGGAGAAATTCATCCGCGAGGGCATCGATCTCAAGCTCGAAGTGGTGAAGAAGCCCGAAGACGTGGTGTCGGTCTTCGAAGAGCGACTGAGCCAGTTCACTTCAAATGTGCCGGCCGATCCGATCCGCAAGACTTTGTGAGGATAGCGAAGGAGCCGGCGTTTCAGGCCTGCGCCGGCTCGACCAGTTCCTGCATGCGGCGGCCTTCCTTGAGGGCGGCATAGGTGTAGATGCCGAGCGCTACCCAGAGCAGCGCAAAAGAGAACCAGCGCCAGAAGTCCATCGGCTCGCCGAAAATGAAGACGGCGGTGAGGAAGACGAGCGACGGCGAGATATATTGCATGAGGCCGGCGGTCGAATAGCGGATGCGCCGCACCGCAAGCGAGAAGAACAGCAACGCCGCCGCGGTGAGCACGCCGCAGCCCATCAGCATCAGCGTATAGAAAGGGGTCGTCAGGAATAGCGCCTGCCCCGTCTCGCCCAACCACATCGCGATGGCCCCGGCAGGAATGAAGATGAGCAGCACCTCGATGAAGAAGCCCTGCGTGGCACCGACATCGACGGTCTTGCGGATGAGGCCGTAGAGGCAGAAGGTCGCGCCCAGCATCAGACCGAGCCAGGGCACGACGCCGAGCGCGATGGTCTGGACCAGCACCGCGATCACGGCAATCGCGATGGCGATGAGTTGCAGGCGGGTGAAACGTTCGCCGAGGAAGATGGCGCCCACCACGACGTTGAGCAGCGGGTTGATGTAATAGCCGAGGCTCGCCTCGATGGTGCGCCCGTTCTGGATCGACCAGATGTAAAAGCCCCAGTTGAAGACGATCAGCAGGCTGGTGAACAGCAGGGTGAGAACGATGCGTGGGCTGGCCAGCGCCTTCTTCACGTCGTCATATTGGCCAAGCGCCCAGATGACGATGGCCGCTATGGTGAGCGACCAGAGGCCCCTGTGCACCGCGATCTCGACCGGCGAAGCGGCCTCGATAAGCTTGAAATAATAGGCCATCACGCCCCAGACGAGATGGGCCGCGATGCCGAAAGCCACGCCCTTCTTGGCTTCGGAGAGGTGGGCGGCGGAAACCGGAGTATCTATGGCGGACATCGGCGATGGTTTAGCGGGCCCGCCCCGTTTCAGCCAGTCGGCTTGCAAGCATGGGTCGCATGCCGGGAACGCACATAGAGGTCAGTTACAGCCGTTCTTCGTGTAGGCGAGCAACTCGTTGAAAGCGCTGAAATAAGGGCTGTACATCGTGGTGGGGTCGGATTCGTAATAGTGCGAATTCACCCCGATGATGTAGTTTCCGCTACCCTTCTTGGTCGTATATTTCGCCACCCAGGCGCCGCCGCTTGACCCGCCGAGGAACCGGCGCTCGCCGTGCTTGGTGCTGGTGACGGCCACATCGCTGCCATAGGGGAAAGGATCGAGCTTCCCCTGCACCGTGGTTACGCGTCTGCCTCCGGCAATGTCGCCCGGATAGCCGACCAGCGTATCGCTCGCATAGTCATCACGCCAAGCCGCGTGATAGCCGAAGCTTCCGGTAGGCGAGGGTTTGTCGACGAGGAACATGGCGAAATCCCACTGATAACGCCCAGGGACCCCCAGGCCCATGGTCCAGCCGCCATAGGTCGCGATGCATTTTGCCCGATGCCGGCTCACATATTTGCCATTGCGATGCTGCAACTCGAAGACAAGGTCGCTCACAAACTTGCCGCTATGGGTGTCCTGCACGCAATGTGCGGCGGTCAGGACGACACGTTCGTCGATGAACTGCCCGCTGCACACATAGGCTTCCCCGCTCTTGCGGAAGAACATCTTTCCAGCCCACTTCAAGGGTGTCCCGGCATCGCCCGCCTGCCCCCGGCTCTCCAGGCTCTTCACCGGCTTCTGTTCGGAACGCTGCGGGCTGTTCTCGGCCTTGGGGCGTGGCGGCGGTGCGCCCTCGATCATCGGCATCGGCATGGGCTTGGCTTCGGAGAGCTGAGCCCGCGTCCATGGCAGCGCTTTCGACGGCTCATCGGGCAAGGTGATCGAATTGATCCGCAGCTCAGCACCAGTCTTGCTGTCCTGCGCGACTGAGGGACCGGCCAGGATCAGCGCCGCCCCCAGAAATGTCACAACTTTCAAGGCTTCCAGTTTCACCATTCGCATATTCGACCCTTATCTTTCCGCAAGGGAAGGATAGGGGGCGAATCGTGCGAAGTGAAGAGGAATTTAAGGCCGTGGCGTGGCTTTTTCCGCGCCCGCCACCTCTTCGCGCAGCAGCTTGAAGACGATCGAGTCCGACAGCGCCTGGAAGGAGGCATCGACGATGTTGGGCGACACGCCGACGGTGAACCAGCGATTGCCCTCGCCATCACGGCTTTCGACCAGAACGCGGGTAGTGGCTCCCGTTCCGCCGTTGAGGATACGGACCTTGTAGTCGGCGAGTTCGAGATCGTCGATGAAGCGCTGGTACTTGCCGAGATCCTTGCGCAAAGCGACGTCGAGCGCGTTGACCGGGCCGTTGCCTTCGCCGGCATTGATGAAGATCTCGTCGTCTACCTTCACCTTGACCACGGCCTCCGACATGGTGACGAGCTCGCCCAGCGCGTTGTGGCGCTGCTCGACGATCACCCGGAAGGACTGGACGTCGAAATAATGCGGCACGGTGCCGAGCATGCGGCGCGCCAGCAGCTCGAAGGAGGCATCCGCCCCGTCATAGGCATAACCTTGCGCTTCTCGCTCCTTCACCTCGCGCAGCAGCGTATCGAGACGGCTGTCGCTCTTGTCGACGGCAAGCCCGATGCGGGCGAGCTCGGCCAGCAGGTTGGATTTGCCGGCCTGGTCGGAGACCAGCATGCGGCGGCGGTTGCCGATGCTGTCGGGCGGCACATGCTCGTAGGTCTCGGGCTCCTTGACGATCGCCGAAGCATGGATGCCCGCCTTGGTGGCGAAGGCGCTCCTTCCCACATAGGGCGCCTGCGCATTGGGGCTGCGGTTCAGAAGCTCGTCGAACGCACGGGACACATGCGTCAGCGTCGCCAACTTTTCCTCCGTCACCCCCGTTTCAAAGCGTTCGGCAAATTCCTTCTTGAGCACCAAGGTCGGGATGATCGACACGAGATTGGCGTTGCCGCAGCGCTCGCCGATGCCGTTGAGCGTGCCTTGGATCTGGCGGACGCCGGCCAGCACCGCGGCCAGCGAATTGGCCACCGCCTGCTCGGTGTCGTTATGGGCGTGAATGCCGAGATGGCTGCCCGGCACCGTCTTCGTCACTTCACGGACGATCTCCGAAACTTCGGGCGGCAAAGTTCCGCCATTAGTGTCGCACAGCACGACCCAGCGCGCACCCGCTTCATAGGCGGTTTTCGCGACTTCGAGCGCATAGGCCGGATTGGCCTTGAAGCCGTCGAAGAAATGCTCGCAATCGAGCAGCACCTCGCGTCCCAGCGCTTTGGCGCTCTCGATCGTGTCCTTGATGGTGAGGAGGTTTTCCTCATTCGTCGTCTGGAGCGCGACACGGACATGATAGTCCCAGGATTTGGCGACGAAGCAGATCGCCTTCACCTTGGCGCGCAGGATGTCCTGCAGGCCCGGATCATTGGAAGCGGACCGGCCGGCGCGCTTCACCATGCCGAAGGCGGTGAAGGTGGCCTTGGTCGGTCGCGCCTCGGCAAAGAGCGCGGTGTCGGTCGGATTGGCGCCCGGATAGCCGCCCTCGATGTAATCGAGGCCGAGCTGATCGAGCATCTCCATGATCACCAGCTTGTCGTCGAGCGAGAAATCGACACCCGGCGTCTGTTGCCCGTCGCGCAAGGTGGTGTCGAAGAGATAGAGGCGCTCGCGCGTCACGATTTCACCTCCCAGCTCGTCGTGCCGTCCTTGTTGTCCATGACGACGACGCCCAGCGCATCGATCGCGGCGCGCAGGCGGTCGCTCTCGGCCCAGTTCTTGGCGGCGCGCGCGGCGATCCGCGCGGCGATCAGCTCATTCACCTTGTGCTCGTCGATCTTGGCCGCCTTCTCCTCGACATGCCTGCCGGTGAAGCCCAGCGCATTGAGCGTGGCGCCGAGCTCCATCTGGAAATTCGGCCGGTCGAGCGCATGCAATTCGGCGATGGCGCGCGGCGTGTTGAGGTCGTCGCACAGGGCTTCGAGCACCGGCGCTGCGATACGCACATCCTCGGTGAGGCGGGAGGCGGCGGTATTATAGAAGCCGTCCAGGATGCGGGTGCTCTCCTCGAGCCCCTTCACAGTCCAGTCGATCGGCTGGCGGTAATGGGTGCGCAGCATGTTGAAGCGCACGACCTCACCCGGCCAGTCATTCAGCACCTCGTTGATGGTCAGGAAGTTGCCGAGACTCTTCGACATCTTCTGGCCGTCGATCTGCAGGAAACCGTTATGCATCCAGATATTGGCCATCACCTTGAGGCCGAAGGCGCAACGCGACTGCGCCACTTCATTCTCGTGATGCGGGAAGATGAGATCGATGCCGCCGCCATGGATGTCGAAGGTCTCGCCCAGATGCTTCCACGACATGGCCGAGCATTCGATATGCCAGCCGGGCCGGCCCCTGCCCCATGGGCTGTCCCAGCCCGGCAGATCCGGGGTCGACGGCTTCCACAGGACGAAATCCATCTCGCCCCTCTTATAAGGGGCGACATCGATGCGGGCGCCGGCGATCATGTCGTCGAGCGGCCGGCGCGACAATTTCCCGTAATCCTTCATCGAGGGCACGTCGAAGAGCACATGGCCCTCCGCCTCATAGGCATGGCCCTTGGCGACCAGCATCTCGATGAGTGCCACGATCTCCGGGATGGTGCCGGTGGCGCGCGGCTCATGCGTCGGCTCCAGCACATTGAGCGCCGCGATGTCCTGATGGAACTGGCGCGTCGTGCGGCTGGTCAGATCGCCGATCGGCACGCCCTCTTCCTTGGCCCGCGCGTTGATCTTGTCGTCGATGTCGGTGATGTTGCGCACATAGGTGACATGGTCGGCGCCATAGAGATGGCGCAGCAGCCGGAACAGCACGTCGAAGACGATGATCGGCCGCGCATTGCCGATATGGGCGTAATCATAGACCGTCGGGCCGCAGACATACATGCGGACCGCCTTGGGATCGATCGGCGTGAAGACGTCCTTGGCTCGGGTCAGGGTATTGTAAAGTCGTAACGTCATGTGACTCTCGGGGCTTGCCGGCCCGGGGATCGCTTCGACTTGGATTTAGGTAAAGCGGCCGCCTGCCAGCGTTTAAGCGCTAGATGCAGATAATAATCATGCCGCACATCGGGACGGCATAGTGGGGGGCGGTCGTCATGGGCCGGCAAAATGACGGAACTGCCCCCTCCCGTCAAGCCCGGCCTCGGGAACAGCCTAAATAAGACTTACCGGTCGCTCCTGCGGTAGAGCCAAAGCGTCACCGGCGCCAGGAGAACCGTCAGGGCGGCCGGGGCCACCAGCGCCCAGAGAACGTCACTCACGGTCGCATTCCCGGCCATCACCCCGCGAATGGCGCTGGTCATCAGCGAAATGGGGTTCACCTCGACAAAAGCCTTGAGCCAGCCCGGCATGGTGTCCGGCTGAACCATGATGTTGGAGGCGAAGACCAGGGGGAAGAGAAAGGTGAAGCCGGCGGTCATCACCGTCATCGGCGTGCGGACCAGAAGACCCAGCACGATGAAAATCCAGCCCATGCCGAAACCGACGGCGAGAAGCAGCCCGAAAGCGGCAATGATGCCGAGGACACCCGCCTCGGCCCGATAGCCCAGTATGAGGCCAATGGTCAGGATGATCCCGCCGGCAATCAGATGACGCAGGATATCGCCCACCATAAGACCGGCGAAAGGCGCCAGCGACCAGATCGGCAGCGAGCGGAACCGGTCGAACAGACCTTTGCTGAGGTCGGTCGAGAGGCCCATGCCGGAATAGACCGCATTGAAGACGACCGTCTGCACCAGGATGCCGGGCAGGAAGAACTGCAGATAGGCGCCGGTCGATCCCGCCAGCGCCCCGCCGAAAACGAAAGTAAAAAGCAGCGTGAACATGATCGGCGTCATCACCAGATCGAAAAGCTGCTCCGGCACATGCTTGAATTTGAGGATGGCGCGCCAGCCGAAGACGAGCGCGTTGGAGAAGGCCGACGGTGGCTTGGGCGGCGCCCGGTCGAGTCTGAGTTCCAAGGGGGTCGAGCTCAAGTCGGTCATCTTTCGTCCCCTTCCGGTTTTGCGAGCCTGCCGCCGCCGCCCGTCAGCGCGAAGAACACTTCCTCGAGGCTGGGCGAACCCATGGAAAAATCGGCAAGCTCTATATTGTCGGCGATGAGTGCGGCGATCGCCTGGCTGGCCGCCGCGGGGGTGCCCGCCATGACCGAAAGCTGGACGCCTTCCGCACTCTGCTGGACCTTGCCGCCGAGATGGTCCTCGAGCAGCCGCCTCGCGTCATCGACACGCGCCGGATCGGCCAGCGCCACATGGAGAAAGCCCGAACCGGTGGCGGCCTTGAGCTCACGGCTCGTGCCTTCGGCGATCTTCTTGCCCTTGTCGATGACGGCGATACGCGCCGCCAGCTGATCCGCCTCGTCGAGATATTGGGTGGTGAGCAGGATCGTCACGCCCGAGCCCGCCAGCGCCCGGATCATCCGCCACACGCTCTGGCGCGCATTGGGATCGAGGCCGGTCGTCGGCTCGTCGAGAAAAAGGACGCCCGGCGTCACGACGAGCGAGGCGGCGATGTCGAGCCTTCTGCGCATGCCGCCCGAATAGGCCTTGACCTGCTTGTTGGCCGCGTCGGCCAGATCGAAGGCGGCAAGCAGTTCATCGGCGCGCTCCTTGGCGCCGCGGCCGCGATAGCCCCACAACCGGGCAAGCATCAGCAGATTCTCGCGGCCCGTCAGATCCTCGTCGAGCGAGGCGAACTGGCCGGTCATGGCGATGCTGGCGCGCACCTTCTGTGGCGCGGTCACGAGATCATGTCCCATGACGCTGGCGGAGCCCGCATCAGGTGTGGCGAGCGTCGCCAGCATGCGCATCAGCGTGGTCTTGCCGGCGCCGTTAGGCCCCAGAATGGCGAAGATCATACCGCGTGGCACATCGAGGTCGATGCCGTCGACGGCCCGCACCGCGCCGAAATGCTTGACGATCCCGCGCACCGAAATGGCTGGCGCTGGCTGTCCTTCGACGGACGACGAATTGTTCATACGCATGGCATCGTTCATGACGCGTCCGTGAAACCTGTGAAAAACCTGGGCAGCGTGCTGCCGGTGTTGCGCGAAATCGCAGGGTAATCACCCTCTCCAGTGGTCGCGCCGGAGAAACCTCGCATGGCTGGCCGGCGTTTGTCCAGATCAACCGGCATAATGGCTCGCCGCGCCAAGGGCTGTCAGCAGCGGGTGCTTCCGTCAGCCCGGTTCCCGTCGCAGGGTTGATATGAGCTTTACACCCTAGCAGGTCCCCAAAGAGGCCCTTAAGGTCACAACTCTCAGGGGAGAAGATCGCGCTTGCCGCAACAATCGACGACACAAGCGGCCATCTGGATGGCGGGATGGCTTCTCTGTACCCTTGCTTTGACCGTCGCCGGGCGCGAGCTCGGTCACGATGTGCCGGTCTTCGTGATCATGATCTTGCGCAGCCTGATCGCCATGGCGGTGCTGGGCCCCCTCGTCCTCTATGAAGGCAATGTCCGCGCCCGCCTCACCCAGCTGCCGCTCCATATCGTGCGCAATATCGCGCATTACGCCGCCCAATATTCCTGGTTCACCGCGCTCCTCCTCATTCCCCTTGCCCAGGTCGTCTCGATCGAGTTCACCATGCCGATCTGGGGCGCCCTCATCGCCGTCGCCTTTCTCGGCGAGACGCTGACCCGCTACCGGATCGCCGCCATCGGGCTCGGTTTTCTCGGCATCCTGCTGATCGTGAAGCCCGGCACGGCGACGGTCGATGCAGGCCATCTGGTGGCGCTTGTCGCGGCAGTCGGATTTGCCGTCTCGGTCGCGCTCACCAAGGTCCTGACACGCAAGGATACGGCGCTTACCGTCATCTTCCTGATGTTTGCCATCCAGACGGTGATTGGCGCGGTGCCGGCTTATCTCACCTGGAAATGGCCTGAGCCCGAAAACTGGATCTGGGTCGCCGTCGTCGGCTTCACCGGTACCTTCTCGCATTATTGCCTGTCCAAGGCGATCTCGCTCGCCGACGTGACCATCGTGACGCCGATGGATTTCCTGCGCGTGCCCTTGACCGTGCTCGCCGGCTACTGGCTCTATAGCGAGGGCTTCGATCTCGTCTCGATCATCGGCGCGACGCTGATCCTCGGCGCCAATATGCTCAATCTTCTGAAAGCCAAGCAGACATCATGAATGCGGAACACGCCGCGCAGCATCGTCTCGGCCTCCTCCTGGTGGCGACTGCGGCGCTGTTCTGGTCGACCTCCGGCATCTTCGTCAGGCTCATCAGCGCCGACCTGATGACGATGCTGTTCTGGCGCGGTGTGTTCTCCGGCTCAGGCGTGATGCTGGTCTATCTGCTGATGGAGGGAAAAGCCGGTATCGCCAGGCTCTGGCCCCTGCCGCTGCCGGTCTTCGCGGTGGCGGCGTGCTCGGCCATCGGCATGATCACCGGCATCGGCTCGATGCGCTACACGACGGTGGCCGAGGCGCTCATCATCTATGCGACGGTGCCTTTCGTCACCGCCGCTTTCGCCTGGCTTTTCATCGGCGAGAAGCCGAGTGTCCGCACCATAGTGGCGAGCCTCGTGGCGCTTGCCGGCGTGGCGCTCATGATGAAGGACGCCTCCTGGGACGGCAGCCTTTTCGGCAAGGGCCTCGCCGTCCTCATGACATTCAGCATGGCCGCCATGACGACCATCATGCGCGGGCATCAGAAAGTGCCGATGCTGCCCGCCATGGCGATCTCGGCCTGGCTCTGTTCCTTCGTGACCGTCTGGTTTGCCGCTCCTTTGGCGGTGAGCGCCCAGGACCTCCTGCTCATCGCCCTGTTCGGCATCGTGCAGAACGCGTCCGGCCTCATCCTCTATGCGATCTGGTCGCGCAAGATCCCGGCCGCCGAAGCGACACTGATCGCAGCGCTCGAAGTGCCCTTCACGCCGCTCTGGGTCTGGCTGTTCCTCGGCGAGACGCCGGCGGGAGCCGTGCTCCTCGGCGGCGGCGTCGTCATGCTGGCGCTGTTCGGTCATATCCTGACCGAGATCAGGCCAAGGCGGGCTTTACCGCCGCCGGTTTAGACTACGGCGGACTGGGCCGGATTTCTTGAGCTTTCGATCGCCGTCCTCGTTGCGACCAAAGCCTCTTCCAGAAGCTCCAGTTCATGTCGCCCGGCGCGCATGTGGGCAGTCGCCTCACCCGTCCCGACAACGATCTCGAAACGCCGCTTCAATCTATTTCTGATACGGAAGGAAATCTTCGCTCCGCCGCTGATGCGCACGTCTTCCCTCCACAGCGGAGTATCGATTACCCGTCGCCATATCCGTTCAAGGATACCGAGCCGCATCATATCTCTCGCGCTCTCCCGGGCCAGCTCGTCCAGCCGCAAGGGCTCGAGCTGCATCTTGGTCGCGCGCAGTACGGCCTCGAAATTTCGAAGATCACTCATATCCATTGGATAATAGTGAGTGCCACCCGAGGACTTTGACACCAGCACCGCATAGAGCAGGTCATCTTTTCTCTTGAGGCGAAGGGATATCACTCCATCGTTGCCGAGATCGACTTCCGTCGAGCCTACAACCGTGCCGGTTATGGTTCGCCAGACTCCTTCGAATATCCCGAATCCCATAAGCTTGCCGTCTTCTGCCATCACGGGAAACCTTGAGACTAGGCAGTCGTGGTTGCTGACACAAGCCGACAGTCGGATCGGAGAGACTGAAGCCAGGGCAAACATGGAACAAGTCATGGGCGGCAGCGACAATCAGCGTTATCTCGGCTGGACCCTGGTCGCCCTGTCGGCGGTCGCCTGGTCGACGGCCGGCTACTTCACCCGCCTGATCGAGGAGGATGTCTGGACCATCCTGTTCTGGCGCGGCGTCTTCGGCGGCCTGGCCCTTGCCCTCATGGTTGCGGTGCAGTCGCGCGGCAAGGTGATCAAAGCCTATAGCGGCCTCGGCGGCATGGGCCTGCTCCTCGCCCTCGTTTCGGGGCTCGGCATGATTGCCTTTCTCAGCTCCTTGCGGCTGACGACGGTCGCCGATGTCTATGTGATCTACGCCACCGTGCCTTTCATCACCGCCGGTGTCGCCTGGCTCATCCTGAGAGAACGCACCTCGTTGATCATCCTCGCCGCCAGCGCGCTGGCACTTGCGGGAGTCGTGGTGACGCTGAGCGGCGCCCGCTATGGCGGCAGCCTGCTCGGCCAGTTCATCGCCTTCCTGATGACCCTCACCATGGCGCTGATGACGGTCATCCTGCGCTGGAAGCGTGACATACCGGTCATGCCGGCGCTCGGCCTGTCGGCCTGGGTCGCCGCCTTCATCTCCTTCTGGTTCTGCCACCCGTTCGATGTCTCCTCCTCCGATCTCGCTTTGCTGGCGCTCTTCGGGCTTACCCAAAGCGCTCTCGGCCTCATGCTGTTCGGAATGGGCTCGCGCCTGATTCCGGCCGCCGAAGCGACCTTGATCACCGCGCTCGACGTCCCGCTCGCTCCTCTCTGGGTGTGGCTGGCTTTCGGTGAGGTGCCAAGTTCCTACACGCTGGCCGGCGGTACCATCGTGCTCGCCGCCGTATTCGGCCATATCGCCATCGAGATGCGCAGGCCCCAGCTAGAAAATTTGCGAAATTGACAGTCTGAAAGAAAACTGACAAGCTTCCGCAAAACTAACAAACAGCGGGGGCGACGCGAAAACATGCGGAAACCGGTACGTCAGCGGCTCACCGCATGCCTGGAGGAGGACGCGACCAAGGCGGAGCGCCTGCTCGCCAGCTACATGCTGGCCAATCTGACGAGCCTTCCTTTCGAGACCGCCGCCACCCTCGCCGGGAAAATCGGCTTGAGCGAGCCGTCGGTCGGCCGTTTCTGCCGCGCCATCGGCTACAAGCATTTCAAGGAGCTGAAATCCGATCTCCAGGCCGATATCGGCGAAGGCCCGTGGCTCATCGGCGACCGGCTCAAGGACTTTCGCCAACGCAGCCGGCGCGGCGACGACGAATTGGCGCGCGGACTCGACAAGGAGATCGCGGCCCTCGTCAGGAACTACGAGATCGCCCGCACCAAGGAATGGAAGCGCGTCGTCAAACGCCTCGCGCAGTCGCCGGACATCTTCGTCGCCGGATTCCAGACCGAACGCGGTCTGGCGCAGTATCTCGCCAACCAGCTGCAATATCTGCGGCCCGGCGTGCAGCTCGTCGACCTCGCCGGCGGCAATTTCGCGGACGTGCTGCTCGGCAATCCGGCCAGGGCCAATCTCATCCTGATCGAGGCGCGGCGTTATTCGAGCCTGGCCCAGCGCCTCGCCGCCGAAGCCCGCCAGGCCGGCGTCGCCACAATGCTGATCACAGACTCATATTGCGACTGGGCGCATGACCTGGTCGACGAGGTCTTTTCGGTCGAAACCGATCTCAACCAGTTCTGGGATGCGACGGCGCCGATCGCGAGCCTCATCACCCTTCTCGTCAACAGCATCTTCAACGAGCTCGGTCCGCAAGTCGAAGAGCGGATGAACAAGGTCTCCGGCCTCTACAGCCAGTTCATCGGCTATGTGGGAGATCCGAAAGCCTGAGATCGCGACCTGCTTCACCAAAACAAAAAACGGAAATGGAGGAACCTATGAAACACCAGCTACGCAAAGCCTTTCTCACCGGCAGCACCACCTTGATGACGCTTGCCGCCTCGAGCCTCTGGGCAATCGCCCAGGAAGCGACCTTCGTCATGCCGACCAACGAGGTGGGTGCCGCGACCTATAACCCGGTCAAGTCGCCCATGATCAATGCCGCCTCGCCTCTGATCTTCGACGGCCTGGTGGTGCAGGACGTCGATCAGAGCTTCCATCCGCATCTGGCGGAATCCTGGGAAGAGGCGCCGGACGGCATGCAGTGGGTCTTCCATCTGCGCAAAGGCGTGAAGTTCCATAATGGCGAGCCCTTCAATGCCGACGCCATCGCCGCCTGGATCCCCTCCTTCGCCGGCACCGACAACGCCTATATGGTCGAGGCCATCGACAAGGTGGAAGTCGTCGACGAGAATACCGTCAAATTCGTGATGAAGCGGCCGGAACCCAACCTTCTCTTCAACTTCGCCAGCGCCTTCATGGGCATTCCGGCGCCCAAGGCTTACAAGGAAATGGGCGACAAATTCGGCGTCACCGAGGCGATCGGCACCGGGCCCTACAAGCTCACGAGCTTCACCGTCGGCCAGGAAACGGTGCTCGAGCGCAATGACGATTATACCTGGGGATCAGAGCTCTCGCAGAACAAAGGTCCGGCCAAGATCCAAAAGATCACCTTCCGCGAGATCCCGGAGCAATCGACCTCCTTCCTCGAGCTCAAGACCGGCGGCGTCGATCTCCTCTTCGGTGTGCCGACCGATTTCATCGCGCAGGTCAAGGCTGAGCCCAATCTCGGCGTCATCACCACGCCCGCTTATGACGTCGCTTATATGCCGATCAATGTCACGTCGGAACCCTTCACCGACATCAAGGTGCGTGAGGCGACGGCGCTCGCCGTCAACCAGAAGCAGATCCTCGACAGCATCTATGGCGGCATCGGCATGGAAGCGCACAACTTCCTGATCAGCGCGCTGCCCGAGGCCAATGTCGATCCGAAGCTCAATATCTCCTACAACCCGGAACGGGCGAACCAGCTTCTCGACGAGGCTGGCTGGAAGACGGGTGCCAATGGGGTGCGCGAAAAAGACGGCAAGCCGCTCAAGGTGAAACTCTGGGCCCAAACCGACACCGAATTCAAACGCCTCGCCGAAGCGGTCCAGGCGCAGCTCAAGGCGATCGGCATGGACGCCGAGATCACCATCTACGATTCCTCCGCCATCCGTGACGAATACAAGAAGAACCAGCATCAACTGGCGGTGCGTTCCTATGAATGGAACAATGCCGACATCATCGACTGGTTCTTCTCCGGCCAGCGCCTCGGTTATCCCAATATCTCGATGTGGAACGACCCCAAGGGCGAGGAGCTGAACAAGAAGGCAATGACCGGCTCGAAGACGCTGGAAGAGCGCATCGCCAACTTCAAGGCCTATCACGAATATGTCCTGTCGCAATTCGTCTTCGCGCCGATCTACCAGCCGGTGACGAGCGTCGCCTATAACAAGGACCGCCTGAAAGTGACGGATACGATGCTGAAGAAAGGCATCGAGCCGTCGCAGATCATGGACCTCGAAGTCGTCCAGTAGGTAGCACGACCTCAAGGGGAAGATCGGGATGCTTTCGTACACAATCCGGCGGCTTCTGCTGCTGATCCCGGTCTTCCTCGTCGTGTCGATCGTCATCTTCCTCATCATCCATCTGGTGCCGGGCGACCCGATCGACAATCTCGTGCGGGTCGGCTCGACGCCGGAACAGAAGGCCGAGATCACCGCGCGCTACGGGCTCGACCGGCCGCTCGTCGAGCAATATCTCATCTGGCTCAGCCAGCTCGCCCAGGGCGATCTCGGCACCGCCATCGTCATGCGCCGCCCGGTCGCCGATCTCATCGCCCAGAACCTGCCCTACAGCCTGACGCTGGGCGGCCTTGCGTTGCTGTTCTCGACCGTGCTCGGCATCGCAGCCGGCGTCATCGCCGCGATGAACAAGGAAGGCCGGATCGACCGCACCGTGATGACCGGCGTGTTGTTCGGCTCGACCATGCCGAGCTTCTGGCTCGGGCTCATCCTCATTCTTGTCTTCGCCGTGCAATTGCGCTGGTTTCCGGTGTCAGGGGCGCGCTCCTGGGAAAGCCTGGTGCTCCCCGTTCTCACCATCGGCCTCGGCGGCATGGCGCTCGTGGCGCGTGTCACCCGCATCGCCATGCTGGAAACGGCCGGCAAGGACTTCGTACTGCTGCTCCATGCCAAGGGCCTGCCGGCGCGGCGCATTCAGCTTCGGCATGTGCTGCGCCATGCGCTGCTGCCCGTCGTCACCATATTGGGCCTGCGCATCGGCTGGGTTCTCGGCGGCGCCGTCACCGTCGAATATGTCTTCGCCAGGCCCGGCCTCGGCATGTTGCTGATCAAGGCGCTCAGCCAGCATGATTATCCGGTGGTGCAGGCCTGCCTCCTGATGCTCGCCATGGCGGTCATGCTCGGCACGCTTTTGGGCGATCTCATCCAGGCGGCGATGGACCCGCGCGTCAGGAGCGCTCTCACATGACCGCGCCCGCGCTCGACCACAGCCCGGGCTTCCTCGCCGAGGCCCGCCGGACGACACTCGGCAAGGTGTTCCTCTCGCCCAAAGGCGGCATCACCGGCGCCTATCTGCTGGCACTCGTCCTGGTGGCGCTCCTCGCCCCCTGGATCACGCCCTATCCCTACGATGCGCAGAACCTGCCCCTTGCGTCCCAGCCGCCGAGCCTCGCCAACTGGCTCGGCACCGATGAATTCGGCCGCGATGTGCTGTCGCGCATCATGTATGGGGCGCGCACCTCGCTGTCGGTCAGCGTCACCGCCATCACCGTTTCGGTCTTCATCGGCATGTGCCTCGGCGCGGCGGCCGCCTATTTCGGCGGCCTGCTCGACCGCTTCATCACCGCGGTGATCGACCTCAGCTGGTCCTTCCCCGAGCTTCTCATCGCCCTCATCCTGGTCGCCATCATCGGGCCGGGCCTCACCAGCACGATGATCGCCATCGGCGTCGCCTATCTCGCCCAGTTCACCCGGCTGACCCGCGCCGAGATCCTGGCGCTCAAGAATGAGACCTATATCGAAGCGACGATCGGCCTCGGCGCCAGCCACAGCCATGTCGTGTTCCGCCATCTGCTGCCTAATGCCATGGCGCCAGTCATCATCTGCGGCATGCTGGCGACGGGTGACGCCATCATCCTCGAAGCGACGCTCGGCTTCTTCGGACTGGGTGCCCAGCCCCCCGTTCCGAGCTGGGGCGCCATGATGTCGAGCGGCACGGCGCAGATCTTCAAGGCGCCCTGGGTCATCATCTTCCCGGGCCTCGTCATCGCCATCACGGTGGTCGCCATCAATCTCTTCGGCGACGCGCTGATCCGGGCGCTCGACATCAAATCCAAGATCCGGGAAGGCTGAGCATGGCGCTTCTCGACGTCCAGGATCTTTCCATCGACATCGGCGGCATCAAGCCGCTCGATTCGATCGGCTTCGCGGTCGACAAAGGCGAGACCTTAGGCATCGTCGGCGAGTCCGGCTCCGGCAAATCGCTGACGGCGCTCTCCATCATGGGCCTGCTGCCACTGATCGGCGGGCGCGTCGAGCGGGGCTCCATCCGGTTCGACGGCATGGAGCTGACCCGCCTGCCCGAGCCCGACTATCGCCGGCTGCGCGGCCGGCGCATCGCCTTCATCACCCAGAATCCGATGACCTCGCTCGATCCCGTCATCCGCGTCGGCGAGCAGATCGACCAGGTGGCGCGCCTCCATCTCGGCCTTTCAGGCTCGGCGGCGCGCCGCCACAGCATCGAGATCATGGAACGCCTGCGCATTCCGGAAGCCGCGACCACCTATCACAACTATCCGCATCAATTGTCGGGTGGCATGAAGCAGCGCATCGTCATCGCCATGGCGCTGGCCGCCAATCCCGATCTCATCATCGCCGATGAGCCGACCACGGCGCTCGATGTCACCATCCAGGCGCAGATCGTGCAGATCCTTGGCGAGCTGGTGCGCGAGAAAGGCGTCGCCCTCATCCTCATCACCCACGACATGGGCGTCGTGGCGCAGGCCTGCGACCGTGTGGTCGTGCTCTATGCCGGGCGTGTCGCGGAGAGCAACACGGTGTCGGCCATCTTCGCGAGCCCACGTCATCCCTATACGCAGGCACTCATCGGCTGCATCCCGCGCAACGCCATGGAACGCGGCAGTCTCGTCGGCATTCCGGGCCTGGTGCCAAGCGTCGCACGCTATCCGGCGGGCTGCCGTTTTCATCCGCGCTGCACACGCAGCGAAAGCCTGTGCGAGAGGGAGGTGCCGGTGCTGGAGCGGCTCGCTTCGGGCGCCGAAATCGCCTGCCATGTCGCCGACAAGCATGAGGCTGCCCATGCCTAGCCTCTCGCCCCTCGTCACCATCCGCGACCTCAACAAGATCTTCGAAAGCCGCAAGGGCCTGTTCGGCGAGCCGCGCCGGATGACTGCCGTCAACCAGGTGTCGCTCGACATTCCGCGCGGCCAGGTGACCGGCGTCGTGGGGGAATCGGGCTGCGGCAAGTCCACTCTGGCGCGCCTCGTGCTGCGCCTCCTCGAGGCGACGAGCGGCAGCATCAGCTTCGACGGCGTCGACCTCCTGAAGCAGTCGCATGGTGCGATGCGGCTCCTGCGCCGGCGCATGCAGATGGTGTTCCAGGACCCCTATTCCTCGCTCGATCCGCGCTACACGATCGCCGATGCCCTGCTCGAGCCTTTCAAGGTGCAGGGGATCCGCCTCACCACCGCGGAAGCGCGCCAGAAGGTCGAGGCGCTGTTCGCCATGGTCGGCCTCGATGCGAGATTTGCCCAAAACCATCCGCATCAATTGTCGGGTGGCCAGCGCCAGCGCATCGGCATCGCGCGGGCGCTCGCCCTCGAGCCCGATCTCATGGTGCTGGATGAGCCCACCGCCTCGCTCGACGTCTCGATCCAGGCGCAGATCGTGACCTTGCTCGAGAAGCTCAAGCATGAGCTCGGCCTCACCTATCTCTTCATCTCGCACGATCTCAATCTGGTGCGTTATTTCAGCGACCGCATCGTGGTGATGTATCTGGGCCGTATCGTCGAAATCCTGCCCGACGCCAAAGCCGCGCCACGCCACCCCTATACGCAGACCTTGCTCGACAGCACCTTCGCGCCCGATCCGACACAGCGGCGCGATATCAGCAGGCTCACCGGCGAGATCCCGAGCCCTTACAACCTGCCCCAGGGCTGCGCCTTCGCGGCGCGCTGCCGCCATGCCAGGCCCGATTGCCTGAGCCGGCGCCCCGTGCTCGAAACCCGTTCCGATGGCCATGCCGTCGCCTGCTTCCATCCCCTCACTTGACCTCAGAGAGATCCGTCATGGCCTTCACCGTGCTCACCGCCGACTTCATCCATGAGACCAATACCTTCAATGTGAATTTGACCGGCTACGATGCCTTCGCGGCGCGCGGCACGCATTTCGGCAATGACGCGATCGAGGTACTGGGCGACGCCAATACCGAGCTTGCCGGCTTCTGCGACAGCGCCCGCAAATATGGCTGGAAGCAGATCCATGTGCTCAGTGCCTCGGCGCATCCGGCCGGTTTCGTCACCCGCGACGCCTTCGAGCGGCTCGGCGGACGCATCGTCGCCGAGGCGGCCGCCCACAAGGATGAGCTCGACGGCATCGCGCTGGCGCTGCATGGCGCCATGGTGACCGAATTCTGCGAGGACGGCGAAGGCGAATTGCTGAAGCGTCTGCGCGATGTGGTGGGACCAGATCTGCCGATCGCCATCACACTTGATCTCCATGCCAATGTGACGCCGGAAATGTGCGCGCGCGCCGATATCATCGTCTCCTACAAGACCTATCCGCATATCGACATGCGCGACAGCGGTCGGCAGGCGGGCGACATCCTGCAGCGCGCGATGAAGGGTGAGATCAAACCGCGTACCTTGCGCGCGCATCGGCCGATGCTGGACGAGGCCAATGGCGGGCGCACGGATGTCGGGCCGATGATCGCCCGTGTCGAGAAGGCCATTGCCCATGAAAAGACACACGGCGCGCTGGCGGTCAGCATCAATGCCGGCTTCAGCAATGCCGACATCAAGGATGTCGGCCCCACCGTGCTCATCACCTATGACGGCGACGAAGCAAGGCACCGCGCTTTCGCCGAAAGCCTCGCCGACGATATCTGGGAGACGCGCTTCGACATCATCAATTATTACATGCCGGTCGAGGAAGCCGCCCAGATCGCCAAGGCACACAAGCGGAAGCACGGACCGATCATCATCGCCGACTATGCCGACAATCCGGGCGGCGGCGGTTATGGCGACTCCACCAATCTGCTGAAGGCGCTCCTCGATGCGGGGATCACCGATGCCGCCTTTGGCCCGATGGTCGATCCCCAGGTCGCGCTCG
Source organism: Taklimakanibacter albus (assembly GCF_016595235.1). Lineage (GTDB taxonomy): Bacteria > Pseudomonadota > Alphaproteobacteria > Rhizobiales > Aestuariivirgaceae > Taklimakanibacter > Taklimakanibacter albus. Next base: position 224,004 of record NZ_JAENHL010000008.1, read on the forward strand.
ATCTCCACGAGCACAAAGTGGGCGAGCGCGTGAAGATCAGCCTCGGCGGCAAGACCGATCCGCGCTTCGGCGGTGAGCCGCTCGCGCTCGAAGGTGAGCTCAGGCTCGTCAGCGACGGCACCTACACGGGCGATGGCCCAATGATCGGCAAGCTCACTTTGAGCTTCGGCCCGACCGCGGTGATACGCGTCGGCGGTATCGACATATTGGTGGTGACGGAAGCTTCCCAAATGCTGGATCTGCAGCAGTTCCGCGCCTTCGGCATCGATCCCGCCGCGAAGACGGTAGTGGCTCTCAAATCGATGCAGCATTTCCGCGCCGCCTTCGAACCCATCGCCGACAAGGTCATCGTCTGCGACAGCGGTGCCTTGTGCACCACCTATCTCGACCGCCTGCCCTACAAGAACGTACCGCGCCCGATCTTCCCGCTCGACAGGGATATGAAGCTGTGACGCGGCTTTTTTCTCTCAAAATCTTCCCCGATGGGCTATACGCGCGTCATCGTTGAGGTGAAGAGAGAATAGAAGATGACCGCGGCTGATGATGACTATGTCTATGACGAAGAGACCGGCGAATGGCTCACCGCCGCCCAAGCGGCCGCCAGGCATGCCAAGGACGTCGTCGAGGTCCGTGATGCCGTCGGCAATCTGCTGGCCGATGGCGACAGCGTCGTGCTGGTCAAAGATCTGAAGGTCAAAGGCGCCAACCAGACTCTACGGCGCGGCACGGTCATCAAATCCATCCGCCTGACGGGCGATGATCAGGAGATCGATTGCCGGCACGAGAGCATCAAGGGCCTCGTGCTGCGCGCCGAATTCGTCCGTAAGCGGTAGATTTTCCCAAAAAGAAATCGCCCCGGACAATGCCGGGGCGATCGATCAACATCGGATAGAAATCACTCGGCGGCTTCGGCCGCCTCGTCGTCATCGGAGTGCGGGCGCAGCGCCTGCTCCTTCTTGAGTTCCTCGGCGACCAGGAAAGACAGCTCCAGCGCCTGCCCCGCATTGAGGCGCGGGTCGCAGAAGGTGTGGTAGCGGTCGTTCAGATCCTCGTCCGACAGAGCGCGCACGCCGCCGGTGCATTCGGTGACGTCCTTGCCGGTCATCTCGACATGGATGCCGCCGGCGTGGGTGCCTTCCGCCTGATGCACCGCCATGAAGCGGCGCAGTTCCGCCAGCACCTGGTCGAAGGGCCGCGTCTTGTAGCCCGAACGCGACTTGATGGTGTTGCCGTGCATCGGGTCGCAGGACCACACCACGATGCGGCCCTCGCGCTTCACCGCGCGGACGAGCTCAGGCAGATGCTTGTCGACCTTGTCGGCGCCGAAGCGGGTGATCAGCGTCATCCGGCCCGGCTCGTTGTCCGGGTTGAGGATGTCGATCAGCTTGATCAGCTCGGCGGGCTGCAGCGACGGACCGCATTTGAGGCCGATCGGATTCTTCACACCGCGGCAGAACTCGACATGGGCGTGATCGGGCTGGCGGGTGCGGTCGCCGATCCACAACATGTGGCCGGAGGTCGCGTACCAGTCGCCGCTCGTCGAATCGACGCGCGTCATCGCTTGCTCATAGCCGAGCAGCAGCGCCTCATGGCTGGTGAAGAACTCGGTCGAGCGCAATTGCGGCGCGGTGTCGGGATTGACGCCGCAGGCGCGCATGAAACCCAAAGCTTCCGAGATGCGGTCGGCCAGCGCCTGATAACGCTCCCAGGCCGGCCCGTCCTTCAGGAAACCAAGCGTCCATTTATGGACATGCTCGAGATTGGCGTAGCCGCCCTGCGCGAAAGCGCGGAGCAGGTTCAGCGTCGCCGCCGACTGCCGGTAAGCCATGATCTGGCGTTCGGGATCCGGACGGCGCGCCGCGGCCGTGCCGGCGTAATCATTGACGATATCACCCCGGTAGATCGGCAGCTCCTCGCCATTGACCGTCTCGGTGGGCGATGACCGCGGCTTGGCGAACTGGCCGGCGATGCGGCCGACCTTCACCACCGGCTGGCCGCCGGCGAAAGTGAGGATCACCGCCATCTGCAGGAAGACGCGGAAGAAATCACGGATATTGTCGGCCGAATGTTCGGCGAAGCTCTCGGCGCAATCGCCGCCCTGGAGCAGGAAACCCTTGCCTTCGGAAACCTTGGCGAGCTTGCGCTTGAGCTTACGGGCCTCGCCCGCAAAAACCAGCGGCGGATACCCGGCAAGCAGCTTCTCGACATCCGCGAGCTTCGCGGCATCGTCATAAGCGGGCAGCTGCATGACCGGAAGATTGCGCCATGAGCCGGGTGTCCAGGCCTTCGCCATAATCTGTACTCCACATCGTCTGCGCTTCGCCAAAGCGGCGACTTTGGCGGGAAGCTCTGATTTACCAGGATATTTCAACCCGGAATCCGGGGCTTATACACAGCTTAGGGAATAAGCGCCAGTTTGGCCTTCCCACCGCCAAGGGATCCTTAAGCCCAGTCGGGCATCATCCCTATATAGGATCGAACAGGCTTCTGCCATGCAAGATATTTTCGTGCAATCCCAGTGGGATACCCTTATGGCCTTCCTGAAGTCGGGCCGCCCGCCGACCTGGCAGCTGCTCGCCATCGTCAATGGCGCCTTCCTGCTCTACTGGGTCTATCTGCGCTTCAAGGGCAAAACCCGGCTCAATCCGGCCAATCTCAACCTGCTCCGGGTGCTGTTCGTCCTGCTCAATGCCGCGGTGATCTGGCGCGACGATACAACCCGGCTGCTGCGGCCCTTCATCAGCACATTCAGGCAGTATTTCTATTGAAAAGCTATTTCAGGCCGGTTTCGAGCAGGCGCCGGAAGGCCGCCTCGGCGGAACTGTAGGCCTCCTGGCGCGCCACGCTCCAATAGGTCAGCTGCTCGATCTTGATCGGCAGGCCGGTCACCGCGCAGAGCACATGATCGCCCTCGCTCAACACCTGGAAATCGGCGTCGAGATACCGGATTTTGGCCTCGCGGCCACGCGGCAAAAAGGGTTCATGCCTGTTCATGATCCGTCAAATAACCCCTAAGCCGCGTCAGAACAATGACCCTTGGCCGCCCTCACGCTTTTTTGCAGACCGCTCTGACGGTGGCGCATGGCCGTCGGCCACAGCGCCGATCTCGCCATCATGGAACTCGATGCTGATCTCCTGTCCCGGCTTGACCTGCGCCGCGGCGCGCAAGGGGGTGCGTTCGGCATTGCGCACCAGCGCATAGCCGCGCTGCAGGACGGATTTGTAGGAGAGCGAATTCAAGAGCTTGCCGGATGAGCCGAGGCGCGTGGCGCGCAGCTCGACGACACGCCGGACATCGCGCCGCAAGGTGGCGCCATGGCGAGCAAGGAGACGCGCCTGCTCGGCAAGATTGCGCTTGAGCGGCGCCGGCGTCAGCCGGGCCGCCGCATTCTCGAAATCGCGCCGGTGCAGCAAGGTGTTCTTGACCAGCGCCGACCGCAGCCGTCCGGAAATCGTGTCGAAGCGCTGGCGCGCCAGCGCCAATATGTCGTCGGGCCGTGGCAGCGCGCGGGCGGCGGCGCGGATGCGGGTGCGCCGCTCGGTCATCAAGCGCTTGAGGCCCCGGTCATGGCGGGCAGCGAGCGAGGCGACCTGGGCCAGGAGATCGGCGCGCACCGGCACGGCGCGCTCGGCCGCGGCGGTCGGCGTCGGCGCCCGCTCGTCCGCCACATGATCGATGAGAGTCCAGTCGGTCTCGTGCCCGACCGCCGAGATCAACGGAATCGTGCTCTGGGCGACGGCGCGCACCACGATCTCCTCGTTGAACCCCCAGAGATCCTCGAGACTGCCGCCGCCCCGGGCGACGATGATAAGATCGGGCTTCCGGGCCATGGCGTTGAAGCCGCGGATCGCATTGGCCACTTCGGCCGCCGATGTCTCACCCTGGACGCGCACCGGCCACACCATTACATGGCGCGGAAAGCGGTCATTCAACCGATGCAGGATGTCGCGAATCACCGCCCCCGTCGGCGAGGTGACGACGCCGATCACCCGCGGCAGAAACGGAATCGGCTTCTTGCGGGCGGCATCGAACAGGCCCTCGGCGGCGAGCATGCGTTTGCGCTCCTCGAGCAGCGCCATCAAGGCGCCGGCGCCCGCCGGCTCGATCGCCTCGATGACGATCTGATAGGACGACTTGCCGGGATAGGAGGTCAGCTTGCCGGTGGCGATGACCTCGAGCCCTTCCTGCAATTTCGAGCGGAGCCGCGAGAAAGTGCCGCGCCAGACCACCGCGTCGATGCGCGCCGTCTGGTCCTTCAGGCTGAAATAGCAATGGCCGGAGGAATGCGGGCCCCGAAAACCGGAGATCTCGCCCCTCACCCTGACATGGCCGAAGGTGTCTTCGAGCGTGCGCTTGAGGGCGAAGGATATTTCGGAAACGGTGAACTCCGCGACATTGGGTTTCACCACGTCGCGAAGCTCACCGGTCTCAGGGTCATGATCGATCATGGGCCGACACTTGCCGCGCCGGCGCGTCCTGTCAATCGTCAGCTTGGGCTTGTTGCCGGGGTGTTACCGGCAGGGCAGCCTTTCGCCCGAATAGGTCACATAGGTGCCGGTATCGGGATCGAAGGAGCGGTATTTGGCCGAGCAGTAGCTCACCCAGTCATCGCTGCCGACATCCGGATGCACCGTCACGGTGACGCGCTCCTCGCCTCTCGGCACGACATAGGCGGTCCGTTCGGTCCGCATGCAGTTGCCATAGGCTTCGTCATAGGCGTCGCGATAACGCTCGTCGGCGCCGGCGCCGCCGGTGATGACGGTGTCGAGGGTTCCGATCACCACGCCGTCGATGAGGCCACGGCGCGGCGCTTCGGCGGCCGCGACGTCACGTGCATAAGCGGCACAGGATGCCGGACCCGCCGACGCAACGGTAGGTGTGAAGCCGACGGCCAGTGCCGCGAGCGCCGCCGCCCCGAGCATAGGTTTGACCAGAGGTCGCATATTCATATCTTCCTCCTATTGCGGTTCACCGCCCTTGTTCGCTAACGGGTTAGGGTGAGCTCCGTTCCGAAAAAATGGACTTTTCGCCGAGGGTGAATCTCGCCATAGGACGGGCATAAGGATGCCCAAATGACGCCACTCAATGTTCTTCTGATCGGTTCCGGCGGGCGCGAGCACGCGCTCGCCTGGGCGATCTCCGCCAGCCCCCTGCTCGGTCAGTTCTATTGCGCGCCCGGTAATCCCGGCATCGCTGAATATGCGTCCCTGGTCGCGCTCGATGTCACCGATCATCAGGCCGTCATCGCTTTCTGCCGCGAGCAGCGTATAGATTTCGTCGTGGTCGGGCCGGAAGCCCCGCTCGTGGCGGGCATTGCCGATGATCTCCGCGCCGCCGGCTTCAAGGTCTTCGGCCCCTCCAAGGAAGCGGCCCAGCTCGAAGGCTCGAAGGGCTTCACCAAGGATTTCTGCGCCGAGTTCGACATCCCGACCGGCGCCTATGGCCGTTTCACCGACAAGGCCGCGGCAACCGCTTATGCGCAAGCGAAGGGCGCGCCGATCGTGATCAAGGCCGACGGGCTCGCCGCCGGCAAGGGCGTCACCGTGGCGATGAGCCTCGCTGAGGCGCTCGCCGCCATCGATGACATCTTCGCCGGACAGTTCGGCGCGGCCGAATGTGTGATCGAAGAATTCCTCGACGGCGAGGAAGCGAGCTTCTTCGCGCTCTGCGATGGCGAGCATGCGGTGGCGCTCGCCGCCGCCCAGGACCATAAGCGCGTCGGCGACGGCGACACCGGCCCCAATACCGGCGGCATGGGCGCCTATTCGCCGGCACCTGTCGTGACCGACGCCATGGCCGAGCGCGTGATGGCAGAGATCATCAAGCCGACCGTCGCCGGCATGGCGAAACGCGGCACACCGTTCAAAGGCGTGCTCTTCGCCGGGCTGATGATCGGCAAGAACGGCCCCAAGCTCATCGAATACAATGTCCGCTTCGGCGATCCCGAATGCCAGGTGCTGATGCTGCGCCTCAAGGACGATCTCCTGACGCTGCTCATCGCCTCCGCCGACGGCACGCTCGACAAGGTCTCGGTGCGCTGGCGCAACGATACGGCGCTGTCGGTCGTGATGGCAACCAAGGGCTATCCCGGCAGCTATGGCAAGGGCAGCGAGATCCGCAATCTCGACCAGGCCGGTGAAGGCGACGATGTCGAGATCTTCCATGCCGGCACGGCGCTGAAGGACGGCAAGCTCGTCGCCAATGGCGGGCGCGTATTGAATGTCTCGGCGCTCGGCAAGGATGCGGCCGCGGCGCAGCGGCGCGCCTATCAGGCCGTCGATCTCGTCGACTGGCCGGACGGCTTCTGCCGCCGCGACATCGGCTGGCGGGCTGTACAAGGACGATGACCGAAAATCTCGCTTTCATGACCGACTTCACCCGCTGGCTCGTCGACGCGGCAATGGTGACGCGCAACCAGCGGGCCGGCGAATTGCATCGGCTCCTGTGCGAGAAGCTCGTCGATCTCGGCATTCCCTTATGGCGCTCTTCGCTCGGCATCGAGCTTCTCAATCCCGAATTCGAGGGCGTGCAGGTCAGATGGATCGCGCATGAGGCCCATATCGAGACCCTGCCGCGCGGCAGTGACGGGTCCGACTATGAGGGCAGCCCGGCGCAGATCGTAGACACGACGCGCAAACCGTTTCGGCGCAAGCTCGACGGGGCGGCTTCCAACATGGCGCTGCTCGGCGATCTGCATCGCGACGGAGCGACCGATTATTATATCGTGCCGCTGCCCTTTCTCGATCAGGAGCGCACCGCGCATCTCTCCTTCGCCAGCCGCAAGCAAGGCGGTTTTTCCGAAGCTGAAGTCACGGCCTTGGGTGATGCGGCCATGCTGTTCAGCCCCTATGCCGAACGCTTCATGCTGAGGCGCAGCGCCGATACGCTGCTCACTACCTATGTCGGGCGCCGCAGCGCCGCCAAGGTCCTCGAAGGCGCGCTCGACCGCGGCAAGGCCGAAATGATCACGGCCAGCATCCTGATCGCCGACATGCGGGGCTTCACGCAATATTCCGACACCCGCCCGATCGCCAATGTGCTGTCGACGCTCAACGACTTCTTCGACGCGCTGGTGGCGGCGATCGAGGCGCAGGGCGGCGAGGTGCTGAAATTCATCGGCGACGCGCTTCTCGCCATCTTCCCGGCGAGCGACGGCCAGCCGGTGCCGACCCAACCGGCGATCACCGCCGCTCTCGATATCCGGCAACGGGTCACTGCCCTCAATGCCGAGCGCGCCAAGGCCGCCCGCACCCAGATCCGCTTCGGCTTGGTGCTCGATGCCGGCGAAATCGCCTATGGCAATATCGGCAGCCGCACCCGGCTCGATTTCACCGCCATCGGCCCGGCGATCAACCATGCCAGCCGGCTGCTCGAGCTCGCCAAGCGCCTCGATCGCGACATCGTCGTCTCCGAGAGCTTCGCCGCGGCGGCAGAAGGCTTCGACTTCCAGAATATCGGCCATCACCGGTTGCGCGACATAGCCGAGATGCAGCCCGTTTTTGCCATCGCGCAAGAGGCTTGAGCCCAGGGCGGCATTTGGCGACAATGGCTTTCGGTTTGCCCGGGAGCGCGCCATGTCGGATCTCTTTCCAAATACACGGGAACATCGCGTAGAGACCGGTGGGGCCGAGATCTTCGCCCGCATCGGCGGCGAGGGGCCGCCGCTGCTGCTGCTCCACGGCTATCCGCAGACCCATGCGATGTGGCATGCAGTGGCGCCCGCCCTGATGGCGCACCACACTTGCGTGATGCCTGATCTGCGGGGTTACGGCTTCTCCTCCTGCCCCGCCAATACCCAAGACAACCGGCCCTATTCGAAACGGGTGATGGCCGAGGACATGCGGGTGCTTATGCGTGGTCTCGGCCATGAGCGCTTCGCCGTTGTCGGACATGACCGCGGCGCCCGCGTCGGTTACCGGATGGCGCTCGACCATCGGAGCACCGTCACCCGCCTCGCCCTCATCGACATCATGTCGACCTGGGACATGTGGCATGGCTTCTCGGTGGCGCTCGCCATGAAGACCTATCACTGGCTGTTCCTGGCGCAGCCACATCCGCTGCCGGAAATGCTGATCGAGCCGGCACCGATCGGCTTCCTCGATTACACCATGGCGCGTTGGACGAAGGCCAAGGACCTCTCCGCCTTTGCGCCCGCGGCGCTCGCCGAATATCGCCTGCATTTCGCCACACCCGAGCATATCCACGCGACCTGCAACGACTATCGCGCCGGCCAGAGCATCGATCTCGCCGACGACGAGGCGGATCTGACGGCGGGCCACAAGATCGCCTGCCCGCTGCTGGTGCTGTGGGGCGACAGCGGCATTCCGGGTGACGCGGGCGATCCTTCCGCCTCCTGGCGGCGCTGGGCAAACCAGGTGAAGACCGGCATTGTCGCCGGCGGCCATTTCCTAGCCGAAGAGAATCCGCAAGCGACGCTCGCTCATCTCCTGCCCTTCCTCGCCCGAAAGAGATGATGGTGCAGGATATCGATCGCCAATCGGCCTTTTCAGGCACCCGCCCGGCAGCAGACGAGATCGACGCCGGGCGCCTCGCATCCTATCTCAACCACAACATTGCAGGCTTTCGCGGGTCCCTCACGCTCGCGCGCTTCAAGGGCGGGCAATCCAATCCGACCTATCTCGTGACGGCGGAGAGCGGGCGTTACGTCTTGCGCCGCAAACCGCCCGGGAAGCTTCTTCCCTCGGCCCATGCCATCGAGCGCGAATATCGCGTCACCACGGCTCTGGCGCGCGTGGACTTCCCGGTCGCGCGGCCTTTGCATTACTGCACCGACACGAGCGTCATCGGCACCGAATTCTACCTGATGGAGCATGTCGAGGGCCGGGTGTACTGGGAACCCTGGGCGCCGGGCCTCGCTCCCGACGAGCGGGCTGAGCTCTTCGGCGCGCTCAACCGGACCATCGCCCGGTTGCACAGGCTCGATCCCGGCGAATTGAAGCTGGCCGAATTCGGCAAGGGCGAAGGTTATGTGGCGCGCCAGATCAAGCGCTGGTCGGAGCAATATCGCGCCTCGGCGAGCGAGCCGATCCCCGAGATGGACCGGCTCATCGCCTGGCTGCCGCAGGCCTGCCCGACCCAGAGCGCGACGGCGATCGTCCATGGCGACTTCCGTCTCGATAATTGCATCATCGCCGCCGGCAAACCGGACGTGGCAGCGGTGCTCGACTGGGAGTTGGCGACGCTCGGCGATCCGCTCGCCGACTATACCTATCACCTCATGATGTGGTGGATGCCCCGATCCGCGCGTGGCGGCGGCGTCGGCTCGCTCCTTGGGCACGAGAAGGACCCTGGAATTCCGGCGATCGAGGCCTATATCGAGGACTACTGCACTCTCACCGGACGCGACGGTATTCCCGATCTCGATGTCTATCTCGCCTATAATTTCTTCCGCATCGCCGCCATCCTGCAAGGCATCATCGGCCGCGTGCGCGACGGCACCGCCGCCAACCGCAATGCGGCGCTCATGGCAAGCGAGGTCCGGCCCTTGGCCGAGACCGCCTGGCATTTCGCCCGGCGGGCGGGAGCTTAAGCGATGAGCACGCCCCGCATCGGCCTGGCGCTGGGCGGAGGGGCTGCGCGCGGCCTCGCCCATATCCCCATGCTCGAGGTTTTCGACGAGCTTGGCCTCAAGCCGTCGATCATCGCCGGCTCGAGTTTCGGCGCCCTGGTCGGAGCTGCCTATGCGTCGGGCGTCCCGGCCAAGGAGATCGGTGATCATGCCCGTCAGATCCTCGCCAACAAGGTGCAGGCGGCCAAATATCTGTTCGGAGTCAAAGGTGCCCGGCTCGGCGATCTCCTGACGCGCCGCAGCTTCACCTCGCTGCAGATCGACGGCGAGCAGCTGACGAGCTTCGTCCTGCCCGACGGCGTCGCCCTGAATGTCGAGGACACCCAGATCCCGCTGCGCATCGTCACCACCGATTTCAGCGAACGGCGCGAGCATGTCATCGCGTCAGGTCCGTTGCGCCAGGCGGTCGCCGCTTCGATCGCCATACCGGGTTTGATCTCGGCCCCCACCATCGATGGCCGCCTCTATGTCGATGGCGGCATCACCAATCCGGTGCCCTTCGATCATGTGCGCGAGGGCAGCGACATCACCGTCGCCATCGACGTCACCGGCCGGATACGTGAGCCCCGGCGCGGTCATCACAGCAATATGGAGCTCGCCGTCGGCTCGATGCTGATCATGTTCCACCAGATCGCGATGCTGCGCCGCCAGCAGAATCCGCCCGACATCTACATCACGCCGCCGATCGAGCAGTATCTCGCCAATGACTTCTTCCGCATCACCGAGATGATCGAGGCTGCCTCCAAGTCCAAGGATGAGCTCAAGCGCGCACTCGAAACGCGAATCGAAAGAATCACTTAGACTCGGCGGCTGACAAAAAGATTCAGCCGGTCTTCCGAAGCGGTTGAGCGGCAAGGCGATGGAAGCGGCCGGCGGGATCAAACCTGCGCCGCAGCTCGCGCAAGCGCTCGAAAGCGGCGGGCGAGAATGAGCCCCTTATGCGCTCCGCCCGATCGAGATCCGCCTCGCCGACATAATGACCGAGCGAGACCGGCGCCAGACGATCGCTCGCATTGCGCAGCCAGGCGAGGTTGGCATCATCCTGGCTGGCCTCCTGCCAGACCGCATAGGCACAGCTGAAAACCGGCCCCACCATCGAAAAGGCGCCCGGCGGCATAAGATCGGGATCAAGCGGCGGCAGGACGACCGCCAGCGCGAAAGACTCCGCCGACGGCGCGATCTCGACCGCCTCGGTGAGCCGCTTCATCAGCATGGCCGGATCATCCGACCAGTTGGTGTCGGCGGCGAAGCGGCGTCCCTCGGGAAAGAACTGGCCGATGATCTGATAGAGCACCGCGAAGGACGTCGGCAGTGACAACTGAACGTCAAGCGCGCCCTCCGGCGCGCCGGCTTTGATGGTCGCCAACGTCTCCTGCGCCTCCTCTTCAGTGTCGGCAAAGATCGTCGCCACGGCGGTGAGGGTCTTTTCCGCCTGACTGGCCAAAGGCGGCGGCGCCGACGCCATCACGGCGGTGAATTCGACAGTGCGCGGCACCTGCCGCATCGTCCGGTTCATCCAGTCCTCGACGGCCTCGCCCCGGTCCGGCCGGTAGGTCCACAGGCTGGTGCGGATCGCCTGCGGCAGTGGATGGAGGCGCAGCCGGTAGGCCACGACGACACCAAAGAATTCAGGCCCCGCGCCTCGCGCGGCCCAGAAGATGTCGGTATTTTCCGCCACACTTGCCGTGACCAGGGAACCGTCGGCGAGCACCACCTCGACGCTTTCCACATTGTGGCAGGCGACGCCCCAGGCGCCGCTGTTCCAGCCGAAGCCGCCACCGAGCAGATAGCCCGACAGGGGCACGCTGGCGCAATGGCCGGCGGGAAAAGCCAGCCCGTGCTCGGCCAGCGCCTCGGTGAGCCGGCCGTTCCGCATACCAGGCTCCGCCCGCGCGGTGCGCGCTTCAGGATCGATCACAAGCGCGTCCATGGCGGCGAGATCGATCACGATGCCGTCCTGCACAGCGAGGCCGGACCAATGATGGCCGCCACCCCGCACGCAGACCCGCTTGCCATGAGCGGCGGCAAAGCGGACGGCCGCCTGCACGTCGCCGGCGTCCTTCGCTTTGACGATGATCTCGGGAAACCGGTCCGGCTTGCGGCCGTTCCACACGAGTCCGGCGCGCACGGCTTCATAATCGGCGTCGTCGCGGATCACCACATCGCCGCGAATCCGCAGCCGCAAAGCGCGCATGTCCATCTTGATCTCCTCACATCATTATTTCGGCTGGGCGTCCGGCGGCACGATCCTCATGACGAACGAGGTCGGCTTCTCGCTCGGGCCGAAGGGACCCGGCACCTTGTTGGCGACCGGCGGCAGGTTCTTGAGAAAGGCCGCGATCGCCTGCACGTCGTCCCGGGTCAGGCTTGCGAAAGCATGCCAGGGCATCACCGGCGCCAGGATGCGGCCATCGGGCCGATGTCCCGTGGTGATGGCCGTCACGATCTCATCGGTCGACCAGGTGCCGAGACCGGTCGCGACATCGGGCGTCAGATTGGGGCCGTAGAACACACCGAGATTGGGAATCTCGAAACCCACCTCCGAGCCGCCGAGGTAACGCGCTGTGTCCGGCTTGCCGAAGAAATATCCAGGCGTATGGCAGTCATTGCAGCCGCCCAGCCCAACGAGATATTTGCCTCGGGGGAGCTGTCCGTCCTCGGCGTGAACCGTGCGCTGGGGCGCCATGAAGACGGCGATGGCAATCAGCGCGGCAAGCGCCGACCGGCGGACAAAGCACGTAAAAAGAGAGATAGCTGTCGTCATCAGGCACGTCCTCCGGGTTCGCCGTGACCAGGGCCACGGCGGTTATGCGAATGATTTGTTTAGGCCACTGGAATTTACGATACGGCAGTCTCGGCGAGGCCGGGGAGATACATCCACGCCGGCCCGCCCGCAATCAGCACTCTTGCCAAGTCGTTCTGCATTTACGCAGAATAAGTCATGATCGATTGGGGAGATCTCCGCTTCGTCCTGGCCATCGCGCGGCAAGGCTCGGCCTTGCGCGCAGCGAAAGCGCTCGGCGTCAACCAGACCACCGTCACGCGGCGGATGGCCGATCTCGAAGCGGCGATCGGCGCCGAGCTCTTTGAGCGCAAACAGAGCGGCTATCACCTGACCCCGCTCGGGCAGCGTGTCGCGGCCGCCGCGGCCAGGATCGAGGACGAAGTCAACGGGCTGGTGAATTCGATCGGCGCCGACCAGCGGGCTCTGGCGGGCCGCGTGCGGGTGACCACGCCCGAAATGCTCGCCAATCTCCTGATCACGCCCTGGCTCAGGACATTCCGCACCGAGCATCCGGCCATCACGGTCGAGCTGATCGCGGACGACCGGCATCTCGATCTGGCACGCGGCGAGGCGGATGTCGCGCTGCGGGCGACCATCCGGCAACCGGAGCCGCTGCACGGCGCCGGTATCGTCGCCAGCAAGCTGGCGCGCGTCGGATGGAGCGTCTATTGCAGCCGCGCCTATGCCGAGGAGCATGGCGCGCCGGGCAGCCTCGAAGCCCTCGACGGGCATCCGATCGTCGCCCTTGATGAGAGCATGGCGCATCTTCCCGGGCCGCGCCTCCTCGCCCGCATGACCACCCATTCGCGCATCAGCGCCCGCAGCAACAACCTCACCAATCTCGTGCTCACGCTGAAGGTCGTGCAGGGGATCGCGACCTTGCCCTGCATCGCCGGCGACGCCGATCCCGAGCTGGTGCGCTGCCTGCCGCCGATACCTGAGCTCGAAAGCGATCTGTTTCTCGTACTGCGCGAGGAGGTGAAATCCTCCACCCATGTGCGCGCGTTCGCCGATTCGATCGCGGCGCATGTCAAGGCATCGCGCGCCCGGCTCGCCGGCGAGACCTGAAACACGAATCGAAAGAATCACTTAGGGCCGACGGCTGAGAAAACGATTCAATCGCGCCGTGTGCGGAAGAAATCCTTCAGCAGCGTTTGGCCGCGCGCCTCGCTCAAGCCGCCATAGACCTCAGGGCTGTGATGGCAGGTCTCCTGATTGAAGAAGCGGGGGCCATGCTCGACGCCGCCCATCTTCTCGTCCCCGGCCGCGAAATAGAGCCGCCTCAGCCTGGCGAAGGAGATCGCCGCCGCGCACATGGCGCAGGGCTCGAGCGTCACATAGATATCGAGGCCCACCAGCCGCTCGCTGCCGAGCTTCGCCGCGGCGTCCCGAATGGCGAGAAGCTCGGCATGGGCCGTCGGATCTTTCAGCTCCAAGGTGCGATTGCCGGCCCTTGCCATGATAGTGCCCGACTGATCGACGATGACACAGCCGATCGGGACCTCGCCGCGCCGGCCGGCTGATTCGGCCTCGGCAAAGGCGAGGGACATTGCGTCCAGGGTTGGTTCCGGGGGCAGAGTGTGCTTCATGCTTCCCACACATGAACGCGAAAGAGGACGGATGGTCAAGGAAACCCCAAAGGAAAGCGCCTTCGAGGGTGAACGCATCGCCAAGGCGATCGCCCGGGCCGGCCTGTGCTCCAGGCGCGACGCCGAGCGGCTGATCGGCGAAGGCCGGGTCAAGCTCAATGGCAAGGTGCTCAGGTCTCCTGCCGTCAATGTAAAGCCGTCCGACGATGTTCGCATCGACGGGCAGCCCTTGCCGCAAAAGGAGGAAAGCCGGCTGTGGCGCTACCACAAGCCCGCCGGCCTGGTGACCAGCCACAAAGACCCGGAAGGCCGGCGCACCGTCTTTGACGCGCTGCGCGAGCAGTTGCCGCGGGTGATCTCGATCGGCCGGCTCGACATCAATACCGAGGGCCTTTTGCTTCTCACCAATGACGGCGAGCTGGCCCGGCTTCTGGAGCTTCCCGCCACCGGCTGGGTGCGGCGCTACCGGGTGCGCGCTTATGGCAAGCCCGATCCCGCCGCCTTGGCCAAGCTCGCCGCCGGGCTCACCATCGAGGGCATCCATTACGGCCCGATCGAAGCCACGCTCGACAAGGCGCAGGGCGACAATGCCTGGCTCAATATCGCCATCCGCGAAGGCAAGAACCGCGAGGTAAAGAAGATCTGCGAGCATCTGGGGCTCACCGTGAACCGCCTCATCCGCATCGCCTTCGGGCCATTCCAGCTCGGCGATCTCGAACGCGGCGGCATCTCCGAGGTGCCGGCCAAGGTCCTGGCCGAGCAGCTCGGGCGCAAGGTCACGGTGCCGGAGCGCGGCCCCAAGCATCGCCGAGACAAAGCGGAGCAACGGCAGAAGCCGGAGCGCAAGACGAGGGCTTGATCACCTGGCCCCTCCTGCGCTATCGAGGCGCGCCATGACGCGCAAACCGACCATCACGCAACAAACGACCGGCAATATCCGGCGTGCGATCTGCTGCGCGTGATGGCGAGACCGAGCTTCTAAGACCTCCCACACACCTTCAGCGCCCGCCCTTAACCCGGCGGGGCTTGTCATTGTCCGAACTCCCCGCTTCACTTTCACGGAGAGTTCCTATGACCGTTACTTCAAGCCTTGCTCCCATTTTCATCACCGCCATGGGTTTCGGCCTCGCCGTCGCCGCCCCTGTCGGCCCGATGGCCATTCTGTGCATGCGGCGCAGTCTCACCGAGGGCTGGCGGCCGGGCCTCGCCACCGGCTTCGGCATCGCCACCGGCGATGGGCTTTATGCCGCCGTGGCAGCGCTCGGCCTCACCGGCATCTCGGAATTCATGCTGGCCTATGACCGTCCGCTTCATCTCGCCGCCGGCCTGTTCCTGATCTATCTCGGGCTCAAGACCTTCTGGCGCCGTCCGGCGGAGAACGGCGCGCTCCCGGCGCCGGCCGCGGTCTCGACGTTACGGGCCTTCTGGGGCTCGCTGCTTCTCACCCTCACCAACCCGCCGACCATCATCATGTTCGCCGCGATCTTCGCCGCTCTGGCGCCCAAGGGTGGCTTCGAGCCGATGACCGCTGCGGCGACCGTCGGCGGCGTGACGCTGGGCTCGCTCCTGTGGTGGGTCTTCATCGTCGGCGGCGTCACCCTCTTCCGCCATGCGCTGGGCCGGCGCGTGCGCCTGTGGATCGACCGCCTCGCCGGCGCCTTCCTCATGTTTTTCGGTGTGGCCGAAATCCGCCGCGGCCTGTAGGAAGTCCCGCATGCGCATCATCGGCGGGAAATTCAAAGGACACGGACTCGCGGGCCCCAAGGGACAGGCGACGCGGCCGACCTCGGACCGGGTGCGTGAATCGATCTTCAACATCCTGGCGCATGGGGTGGACGGTTTTTCGCTCGAAGGGGCGCGCGTCCTCGATCTCTTCGCCGGCACCGGCGCCATGGGGCTCGAAGCCCTGTCGCGCGGCGCCCGCTTCTGCCAGTTCGTCGACGACTCGGCGGAAGCACGCGGCGTCATCCGCCGCAATGCCGATGCGCTGGGCGTCATCGGCCAATGCAAGATCTGGCGGCGCGATGCGGTGAAGCTCGGCCCGGCGGCACCGCAGCCCGGCTTCGATCTCATTTTCGCCGACCCGCCCTACAACAAGGATCTCGGCAGCAAGGCGCTCACCTCGCTGGTCGCCGGCCAATGGTTCAACCCGCAGGCTCTCGTCGTGGTCGAGGAAGCCGAGAAGGCCACGCTCACCTGCCCGCCCGAGCTCACCGAGCTCGACCGGCGCGTCTATGGCGACACGCAGATCCTGATCGCGCGAGCCAACTAGCATGATAGGTCGTTAGAGCTCGTCAGCACGGGCGCTCAGAACTGCACTGAAGTGAGCCAGCCTCTGCCTTTCGAGCGCGGCGATGAAATCCGCCACTGCGGACGTCGTTCGTCTGAGATTTCTTCGTGCGTTGGCTGCCACCGCGATCGTCACGTCGGGTGCCGCCACATAAAGGCCCATGAGGAAATCGTCCGGATTCTGGGCGACAACATTGTGTGGCGCGAGAACCGCGGCAGGAAAGTCTGCCAAATTCCAGGTCACGATACGGGAGGCACCAGCTGCTATCGCGGCAGCGAGGACGTGCCGGTCGTCAGGGTCGGGCAGCGTCAGTTGCGGAATGTGCGGCTCATAGCCGGTGACATCGGCGGTAGGCAGGCGTCGTAGACCGCGATAGGCGATCTATAGGCCATGATCGCGCATCAGCGACTCGGTATCCTCCGCCAAGGCATCCAGCGCCTCTTGCTGCGCATCGAGCCTGGCCTTGAGGGTGAGGACATCTTTCAACTTTGCCCGGCGGTGTTTGCCCACATAGCGGAAAGGCAGATCACCGACATCCATCCGATGGACAACCAGCGGTCGCGAAACGCCCAGAATCTCCGCAGCGTCATTGGGGCTGATCTCCTGGTCTTCCGCGAGAATGGCGACACGCTGACCATTCACCAGATGCTCGAGCAGGGTTTGAATGGCTTCGGACGCCACGGCCGGTAATTCGACCCGGAGATCGACTCCCGACTCCTGCCGTATGAGAACCTCAAATCTGTCCCCGCGGCCAAGCTTTGCGGCCGCATCCGCCTTGCGGCGATCGCGGTCCGATAGCTTCAAAAATTCCAGGACTTGCGTGGTCATTGTCGATCTCCAAGGGCATATATAATGCGCGCCCCAGCTAACTGAAATAACTGAAAATCATCAAAAATCTAAATCATCTCAGCCGCAGCATTGCGCCTGATCGCCTGCGGCGGCTGGCCGAAGGCGCGCAGGAAAGCGCGGCGCATGCGCTCGCGATCGGCAAAGCCTGTCTCGGTCGCGACGACATCGATCGGATGCCGGCTCTGCTCCATCATCAGGCGCGCCGCTTCGAGGCGCAGATGCTCGACCGCCTTGGCCGGAGACTGGCCGGTCTCGGCGCGGAAGGCGCGGCTGAACTGGCGCGGGCTCAGATGCGCCACATCGGCCAGCTCTTCGACCGACAGCGGATTGCGCAAGTTCCGCCTCGCATAGGTAAGCGCGCTCTGAATGCGGTCCGATTTGGCGTCCATATCGAGAAGCGCCGAATGCTGCGACTGGCCGCCGGCGCGACGGTGATAGACGACGAGTTTCTGGGCGACGGAGCGCGCCAGCTCGGCGCCGAAATCCTTCTCGATCATGCCGAGCGCCAGATCGATGCCGGCGCTCATGCCGGCCGAGGTCCAGACCGCCCCGTCGATGATGAAGATGCGGTCCTCCTCGACCTTCACCTTCGGAAAGCGTTCTCTGAGATCGCGCGCATAGGCCCAATGCGTGGTGGCACGGCGCCCGTCCAGGAGCCCGGCCTCGGCAAAAATGAAGGCGCCGGTGCAGACGGCGGCCAGACGCCGCGTCCGGCCTTGCGACCGGCGCACGAAATCGATCAGCCTGGTGCTGGAAGGTTCCGGAACGAGCAACCCGCCGACCAGCAGCGTATCGGAGGCCTCCTCAGAGAAAGGCCGGGTCTCGACCATCATGCCGAGCGAACTCGGTATCGGACCGCCCGCCTCGGAGAGGAGATGAATGTCATAGAGCTTTTCGCCGCCGCTCACATTGGCGAGCTCGAAGGCCGACAGGGCCGCGAAACTCATCATCTGGAAGCGGGCGGGAAGCACGAAACCGATCCGGAGCATGGCCAACCTCGAATGTCCTGAAAAGTGGTATATATGACATTTAAGACACCGTCCACCCGGACTATGTCTTTCCCTGACGCCGCATCCCGCCGGCGAAAGGAGCCAGACATGACCACCACCTCACATAAGGGTACCGCCCTGATCACGGGCGCCTCCGCCGGCATCGGCGCCGTCTATGCCGACCGCCTCGCCAAAGCCGGTTATGATCTCATCCTCGTCGCACGCAGCGGCGACCGTCTCGCCGATTTGGCCCGCCGCATCACCAATGCGAGCGGCCGGTCAGTCGAAACGCTCGCCGCCGATCTCACTGTCTCCGAGGACCTCGCGAGCGTCGAAGCGGTGCTGAAGACCGACCAGAGCATCACCCTCCTCCTCAACAATGCCGGCATTGCCGCAACCACGCCGCTGCTCCAGTCGAATGTCGACGAGATGGCGCGCATGATCGCGCTCAATGTGACGGCGCCGACAAGGCTTGCTTATGCCGCGGCTCCCGCTTTCGTCGCCCGCGGCGCCGGCACCATCATCAACATCGCCTCGATCGTGGCGATCAACCCGAAACTGCTCAACGGCGTCTATGCCGCGAGCAAGGCATTCGTCCTCGCCCTTTCGGAGTCGCTCAGACATGAGCTCGCCGACAAGGGCGTGCGCGTCCAAGCGGTACTGCCGGGCGCCACCGCGACCGATTTGTGGGACAAGGCCGGCACCCCCATCCATCATCTCCCCAAGGAGATCGTGATGACGACCGAGGATATGGTCGACGCCGCGCTCGCCGGTTTCAACCAGGGTGAATTTGTCACCATTCCATCCTTGCCGGACAAGGCCGACTGGGACGCTTTCGACAAAGCCCGCGACGCGCTCAGCCCCAATCTGTCGCTGGCGAAGCCCGCGGCGCGTTATCGCGTCGCCGCCTGACGGAAGGCGCGCACGACCAGCACCGTTTCGGCGATGGCGAACAGGATCAGTGGTACGGAAGCGCCCCAGGCACCGCCGAGCTCATAGCCGAAACGGGCCGAGACATAGAGCAGGATGATCATGCTCTGCGCCATGCCGACGAGGCCCGCAATGCGATATTGCGGGCCTCGGCGATAGCCGATCCAAAAAGCGAACCGCGCCAGGATCCACACCAGCGCCGCCGCCGTCACCGACTGCGCGACGGCACCTGGCTCGGCATAGGCTGCAAGCAGAAGCAGGCCGGGCACGAACAGCATCAGCTGCTCCAGCGTGTTCTGCAGATAACGCAGATTGACGAGGATGCTCTTCGTCTCCTTGCCGGCCAGCGGATCGAAGGCTTCCGTCACCAGGCGCTCATGCGAGACGGCTTCTATCCCGGTGAGAAAGGTGAGCAGGATGGCGATGCCCGACCATTTCAGCCCGAACAGCACGCGGTCGAATGATGCCAACATGTCGGATGGCGGGATGAAGCGATAACAGGCCCACCAGATGAAAGCGACGACGAGCGAGGCCAGGCCGACCTGGACGATGGCGGAACGGACGGGAAATCGCGCGACAGGAGCTTTGTCGTTCATCGTGTCTTCCTCAAAACACCCTCATCAGGATAAAGCACGACTGCTGCAACACACCCTTCGAGGCTCGCTGCGCTCGCACCTCAGGGTGAGGGCGAGTACGACCTAGCTCCTCCCGAACAGCCTCTCGATGTCGCTGAGCTTCAATTCGATATAGGTCGGCCGGCCGTGATTACACTGGCCGGAATTGGGCGTCACTTCCATCTGGCGCAGCAGCGCATTCATTTCCTCGGGCCGCAATTGCCGCCCCGATCGCACCGAATGATGGCAGGCCATGGTGGCGAGGAGATGATTGACGCGTTCCTCGACGGTCGCGGACGAATCTTCGCCGAGATCATCGGCGACGTCGCGCACCAGCCGCGCGATATTGCCGCCCGACAGCGCCGCCGGCACTTCGCGCACCACGATCGAGCCGTCGCCGAAAGGCTCGAGCACGAGGCCGAGCTCGGCCAGAAGCTCCTGCGCCTGCGCCAGCCGCTCGACCGACACCGCATCAAGATCGATGACATCGGGAATGAGCAGCGGCTGGGTGGCGATGCGTTTTCCCGCCCGCTCCGCCTTCAGCCTTTCATAAACGAGGCGCTCATGCGCGGCATGCTGGTCGACGATGACGATGCCGTCCTGGGTCTGCGCCAGAATATAGTTCTCATGGAACTGGGTGCGCGCCGCGCCCAGCGGATGCGGCGCGTCCGCTGCCAGCGGAATATCCGCGACGCGGGCCGAGGCGACATTGTCCATGACGAAAGCCGCCTGCTCTTCCGCCATGCCGGGTGAAGCGGGTGCGAATCCTGTCAGGGCAGTTTCGAATGCATCATTATTGTAGCGCGGCCGTGGCGGCACGATCGGCCTCAGCACGCCGAGTGTCGCGGAGGTGAGGCCCGCCGCCGTCTTGCGGCTCGATTTGCCGAGCGCCTCACGGATCGAGGAGACGATGGCGCCGCGCACCAAAGCTGAATCGCGGAAGCGCACCTCGGCCTTGGCCGGATGGACATTCACATCGACGAAGGCGCTCGGGCATTCGATGAAAAGGCAGACGGCGGGGAAACGTCCGCGCATCAGGAGATCGGCATAGGCGCCGCGAATGGCGCCGGCGAGCAGCTTGTCGCGCACCGGCCGGCCATTGACGAAGAAGAACTGCAGGCCCGCTTGGGCGCGGTGATAGGTTGGCAGTGTCGCCAGGCCCCAGATGCGGAACGGCTCTTTGCCGCCTTCGAAATCGACCATATTGGCGAAGACCTCTTCGCCCATGATCCGCTCGATGCGCCGCCGGCGCCCCTTCTCATCCGCACTCTCGGGCGGCAGATCGACGAGGACGCGCTCTTCCGAGGTGAAGCTCCAGCCGACCTGCGGCGCCGAAAGCGCCAAGCGGCGCACCACATCGGCGGCTTCCGCCGTCTCGGCGCGCGGCGACTTCAGGAATTTGAGCCGCGCCGGCACGGCGAAGAAGAGATCGCGGACCTCGACCACCGTGCCGTCGATGCGCGCCGACGGCATCGGCTCGGCCTTGCGGCCGCCCGAGACATCGATCTTCCAGCTGTCGTTTTCAGCACGGGCGCGTGAGGTGAGCGTCAGTCGGCTCACCGAGCCGATCGAGGGCAGCGCCTCGCCGCGGAACCCCAGCGTCTTGATCTCGATCAGCTCGTCATCGGCGAGCTTCGAGGTGGCATGGCGCTCGACCGCAAGATCGAGCTCGTCACGCTCCATGCCCTCGCCATCGTCACTGACACGGATCAGGCTGCGGCCGCCGTCGCGGAAAGCGATGTCGATCTGGCGCGCGCCGGCATCGACGGCATTCTCCGCCAGCTCCTTGACGACGCTCGCCGGGCGCTCGATCACCTCGCCCGCCGCGATGCGGTTGGCGATGCCCTCCGGAAGTCTACGAATCTTCATGGGAGACGAGTTTAGTGGCCTATGACGCCAAGCGCCAATCCGCCGTCTGGGCCGTCAGGTCGAGAAAGGCGCGCACTTTACCGGGCAGCAGGTGGGCGGTGGGATAGACCACATGGATCGGCATGGGCTCGGGCGCGAAAGGCCCAAGCACCTCGACGAGGCGGCCTTCCCGGATCGCGTCGCGGACCTGGTAATAAAGCACCCGGGCGATGCCGGAGCCCGCCAGCACCCAGGAAATGGCGGCATCGCCATTATTGACGATGAAACGCGGCTCGATACGGACCTTGCGGCCCTCTGAGAAGGACCATTCGAAGGACTGGGCCACCGGTGCAAAAGCGATGAGGCTGAATTTCGCCAGGTCATCGGGATGGAGCGGAATACCGGCCTTGGCCAGATAGGCCGGGCTCGCGACCAGAGCCCGCCGCGTTTCGCCGAAACGGCGGGCCACCAGCTGCGAATCCGGCAAATGGCCGATCCTGACCGCAAGGTCATGGCCCTCCTCGACCAGGCTGATGAACCGGTCCGAGAGGGTGAGGTCGATCGAGACTTCCGGGTAACGCGCGACGAAATGGCTGAGCAGCGGCGCCACATGGAGGCGGCCGAAGATCACCGGCGCCGTCACCGAGAGCCTTCCGCGGGGCGGCGCCTTCTCGTCCTGGACCGCAAGCTCCGCCTCGTCGAGTTCGGCCAGTATCCGCCGGGTGCGCTCGAGGAAACGGCTTCCCGCATCGGTGAGGCTGATCGAGCGGGTGGTGCGGTTGAACAGTCTGGCGCCGAGATGGGATTCCAAAGCGGCGATCTGGCGCGACATGACCGAGGGCGACAGGCCCAGCTTCCGGGCTGCCCGGGTGAGGCTTTCGGCCTCGCAGACGGCCACGAAGGCCGTCATGGCATCGAAGCGGTCCATGATTAATGCAGAAATAGCAATAATCTTTTGTCCAGCCAACAGATTATCATTCCACACGGAATAATTATCTTTGCTGCATGAGCACCCCTTCCAGCGACATCGCCTTCACCCCCCGCATCAAAGCCATCCAGGCCGAGCGTGGTTCGCGCCCGAATTACGCCCGGATGGAGGAACGCGGCGGCTTCCGCACCGAGCTGACCGAGGATCTGGCCCAATTCCTCGCCGGCATCGACACAGCCTTTCTGGCGACCGCCAATGCGGCGGGGCAGCCCTATACCCAGCATCGCGGCGGCCCCAAAGGTTTCATCAAGATCCTGGGGCCCAAAACGCTGGGCTTCGCCGACTACAAAGGCAACCGGCAATATATCACCACCGGCAATCTCGCCGAGAATGACCGCGCCTTCCTCTTCCTCATGGACTATGCGCATCGCCGGCGGGTGAAGCTCTGGGGCCGCGCCCGGGTGGTGGCAGACGACGACGCGCTCGTCGCCCGGCTCATGCCGGAGGATTACGAGGCCCGGCCCGAGCAGGTCATCCTGTTCGAGGTCGAGGCCTGGGACATCAACTGCCCGCAGCATATTCCGCAGAAGATCGACGGCGCCGACGTGGCACGCGTCCTCGCCGAACTCCAGGAACGCATCGCAGTGCTCGAGGCGGAGAATGCCCGCCTGCGCGCGGGTCCCGTCTGACGCGGACCCGGGAACTTTTTGTCGGATACGTTCTTATCCTCTTGCGGGATTTTTACCGGCAATGAGAATTCAAGGAGGTCCGGATGAAAGGTCGTGCCATCTTTTTCTCTGTGTTTCTGCTCTGTGGAGCGGCACAGGCTCAAAGCGATGACAAGACGGTCCTCATCGGGCCGTGGAAGATCGAGGCGAGCTTCACCAAGGAGCAGAAATTCGACCGGTGCATGATGAGCCGCATGGTCGACAATGGGGTCACGGCGAGTTTCGCGCGCGACAATTCAGGCACTGCGCTGATCATGACGTCCGAGCGCTGGAAGCTCGATAGCGGCAAGACCTATCCGGTGGAATTCCTGGCGGGCAAGACCAGCTGGAAGACGGATGTCACGGCGACCGCCGACACGGTGCGCGTGGCCCTGACGGACGAGCGTTTCAACAAGGCGCTGCGCAACGCCAATCGTCTCGACGTGAAGGGCGCCGGCGCCACGATCAGCGTCCCGCTCGACAAGAGCGCCGCCGCTCTGGCACGGCTCGAGAGCTGTTATGAAAACAACAGGAATGCGAGCGAGACAAATCCGTTCGAAGCGCCGAAGCCTTAAGGCTGCTCTCCCTCCGCCGCCGAAGGCGGGGAGGGTGGCGCGCGGAACGCGCGACGGGTGGGGGCGCCCCGCAGGCGAGCTCCATCGGACCTGTTGATCAAGACCTCTCGGTGGAGAAACCCCACCCGTCCGCCCGTTGGGCGGCCACCCTCCCCGCGCTTCGCGCGGTGGAGGGAGAGAGCGTAGTCAATTCGCCGAGGGTGTGATCCCCACCGGCTTGCCGACCACCGTGACGATGAGCTTGTCGGGATCGGAGATGCTCTTGGCCTGGGCCTTTGCCTCATCGAGCGTCACGGCTTCGATCATCCCGTTGCGGCGGTTGATGTAGTCGATGCCGAGATTGTCCTGCTGGATGGCGAGCAGCTGGCTGGCGATCTTGGAATTGGAATCGAAGCGCAGGGCATAGGAG
The DNA here is from genome assembly GCF_016595235.1 of Taklimakanibacter albus. Taxonomy (GTDB): domain Bacteria; phylum Pseudomonadota; class Alphaproteobacteria; order Rhizobiales; family Aestuariivirgaceae; genus Taklimakanibacter; species Taklimakanibacter albus. Next base: position 248,107 of record NZ_JAENHL010000008.1, read on the forward strand.
CCGGTGAGATAGGTCTTGGTCTCGGTGAGCTCGGCGGTGGTCGGACCTTCATCGGCGAATTTCTTCATCGTGTCCTTGACCACGGTGAGCGCCTCGCCCGCCTTTTCGTTGCGGGTGCCCAGCTGGCCGAAGACGAGGCCGGCATGGTCGAAGGGATAGAGCCCGATCGACACGCCATAGGTCAGCCCGCGCTTCTCGCGCACCTCATCGGTGAGGCGCGAGCCGAAGCCGCCGCCACCCAGAATGAAACTCGTGACATAGGCCGGGATGAAATTCGGATCGGCGCGCAATATGCCGTCATGGCCGAAGGTGATGATGCTCTGCGGAATATCGCGGTCGATGACCTGGGTCGACGCTTTGTCCACGACATGGATCATCGTCGCCGGCTTCGGCGGCTCGGTATCGGGAAGGTCGCCGAAGGTTTCGTCCAGGAGCTTGGCCAGAGTGTCGGCGTCGATGTCGCCGACGACCGCCACCTTCAGGCCCTTGCGCGAGAAAAGCTGCTTGTGCATGGCGCGCAGATCGTCCTGGGTGATCGTCGCCAGGGACGCGACGGTGCCTTCTGATTCCCGTGCATAGGGATGATCGCCAAATGCCTTCTGCATCCAGGCGCGCGAGGAAATATTCTCCGGCTCCTCCTCATTCTGGCGCGCGCTGACCAGAAGCTGGTCGCGCACCCGATCCATCGGATCCTTGTCGAAGCGGGGTTTCGCCAGCGCGAGCCTGAGCAGCGCGAAGGATTCATCGCGCTTGGCGCTGAGCGTCTGGAACGAGCCCTGGAACTGGTCGAAGCTCGAATCGAACGACATCTTCATCGCCAGATCGTCGCGCTGGGTCTGGAAAGCCGCCGAATCGAGATCGCCGGCGCCTTCATCCATCATCGCGGTAATGAAGTTGGCGGTGCCTTCCTTGCCCTTAGGGTCGTTCGTCGCCCCACCCAGGAACGAGAACTGCATGGCGATGAGCGGATTGGTGTGGTCCTCCACGAGCCAGGCGGTGATCCCGCCCTTGCTCTTCACTTCCTTGATCTCGATCGCCTGGGCGGGAAGGACATAGATCGCGAGAACGGCAACTGCCGCGAGCAACGGATGGAACGGGCGCATCACGAGCCTCATGGATTATTGTTCGGGGGAATTCGAGATCGAGGGTGTTGCGGGCGCGCCGCCACCCGCCGCGGCGCCGGCCGCCGGCAGCAGCACACCGGTCGCCGAGCGCTTGATATCGAGCGTCTTGGCTGCTGCCGCCTTCACCTGATCGAGCGTCACCGCTTCGATGCGCGAGGGCCAGTCGAGCACGTCCTGCACGGTGGTGCCGGTGGTGAGCGCCGTGCCGAAGCTGCGTGCCATATTGCCCTGGTTGTCGCGGGCATAGATGGTGTTGGCGATGAGCTTCGTCTTGGCGCGCTTCAGCTCCTCGTCGGTGATGCCGTTCGCCTTGATGTCATCGAGGACGGCGTCGATCTCGGCCTCGACCACATCGACCTTGCCGCCCGGAACGGGCGAGCCATAGACGCCGAAGGTTCCGGAATCGAGACCATCGCCCGAATACCAGGCCGCGGCGTAGGACGCGATGCGCTTCTCGACCACTAGCTTCTTGTAGAGGCGGCTGGTGGCGCCGCCGCCCATCGCCTCGGCCAGCACGTCGAGCGCTTCCGCCTCGCCTTTCGCCGCCGTGGCATAAGAGACGCTCAGATATTGGCGCTGGACGAGAGGCGAAGCAGCGCGGGCATCCGTCAGGGTGACGCGACGCGGGGCGATCGGCTCAGGCTCATCGGTGCGTACCCTGGACGTCACGTCGAAGGTGTTGGCGAGCTTGCCGTAATGCTCCTCGGCGAGCTTCTGCACTTCATCCTTCGTCACGTCGCCGGCGACGACCAGGATCGCATTGGCGGGCGTGTAATGCGCCTTGTAGAAAGTGATCGCATCTTCGCGGGTGAGCTTGTTGACCTCGGACATCCAGCCGATCACCGGCTTGCGATAGGGATGGGCGAGATAAAGGATGGCGTCGAGCTGTTCGCCGAGCAGGCTCGAAGGGTCATTGTCGGTGCGCTCGCGGCGCTCCTCCTCGACCACCTTGAGCTCGGGCAGCACATTCTCGTCCTTGAGAACGAGATTCTGCATGCGGTCGGCTTCGAGATCCATCACCAGGCCCAAGCGGTCCTTGGCGATGCGCTGGAAATAGGCGGTGTAGTCCTTCGACGTGAAGGCGTTATCCTCGCCGCCATTCTCGCGGATGATGCGGTTGAAGGCGCCGGGCGGATATTTATTGGTGCCCTTGAACATCAGATGCTCGAGGAAATGCGCGATACCGGCCTTGCCCTGCGGCTCATCCGCCGAGCCGACACGGTACCAGACCATGTGGGTGACGACGGGGGCGCGGTGATCGGGGATCACCACCACCTGCATGCCGTTGTTGAGGGTGAAGGTCTCGGCCAATGGCTGCTGCGCCGAGGCGGGAAGCGGCCCGGCGACGGTCGCGAACAGGCACAGGCCAGCGAAAGCGGCGAGGAGTCCGCGGCGCTTGAATCTCATGAGGTCACCCTTGGATGGTATGTCGGGATGGCGTGATGACATTGGGAAGAGTCGCCATCACACTTTTTCATTTTTGTTGGCGCATGATATCTTCGGAAAACCGGTGTCCACTTTTCCGGATCATGCGCTATTCGTCCTTGAACACGTTGCCCATGTTCCAGATCGTGCCGTAATTCGGATTGGCCTTGCGCTTCTCGGCAAGCTGCGCGGCATGCAGCTCCTTGAAGAGCTGGTTCTCCGACTTGGGCTTGCCGTCCGGTCCCGTTTTCGAGATGCCGTATTTCTCATAGACATCCTGCTGGGGCTCGGCGCCTTGCGCCGGCGGCGGATTGGCGGAAGCGGTCTTCACCGGGGCCGGCGCCGGTTCCGGCGTGGGCTGCGCCTGGTCCATGGCGGGCTCGGCCGGGGCCGCGGCCACCGTATTGAGCTGGCCATCCTCGGCCACTTCACCGGTGGGCGGGCGCAGATTGAGATCGGGCGGCATAGCCAGATTACGGTTGGTGCGCACCTGGGTTTCATCGGGAGTCGCGGATTTTCCTGCGCCCAGCAAATCCTGCATCTTGGTCTCGGAGCAGCCGGCGACAGCAAGCGCCGCCGTAAGGCTGAGGGCGAGGCCAAAGGCCGTTTTCATGATGTCGCGTATCCCTTCAGAAAGAAACCCGGCTGTGGGGCTGTTGCCGTGAAATTGCCCCGGCAATCGGGCATTTCCGTGGCCGCTAAAGCGCTTCCCGCCAAAGTTGCTCGACTTTGGCGACAAGGAATCGCTCAGGTACTAACTACCTCGACCCTCGGTAAAGGATTCATAAACCAAGAGCCCTACCCCGGCAACGATGGCTACATCGGCCAGGTTAAAAATGTACCAGTTGAAGTTCCCGACATGGAACGAGAAAAAGTCGGCCACCGCGCCATAAACCGCCCGGTCGAAGGCATTGGCCAGAGCCCCGCCGAGGATGAAGCCGATTCCCGCCGCGGTGACGGGGCGCGACACTTTGGCGAGCCAGATCCACATGCCGGCGCTGATGGCGAGCGCCATGGTGATCAAGAGGCCTTGCGAGGCGCCGCCCGACAGCCAGCCATAGGAAACGCCCTGGTTCCAGGCGAGCACCAGGTCGAAGACCGGCAGCAGCACCACCGGCTGGCGGGCCTCGATGTCGAAGACATGCAGCATCCACCATTTGAAGGTCTGGTCGACGCCGAAAGACAGAGCGGCGAAGACCAGCCCCAGGACCGATAGCGCCCCCCAGAGCCTCACGCGAAGAGCTTCTTGCTGTGGCGCTTCTCCCACTCGCGCACCGCATCGGCGTCGCGCGGCGTGATATCGGGGAACTCCTTGTCGCTGCCCACTTCCGGCGTGATCTTCCAGGAACGCGCGCATTTGCGGCCCTGGGCCGGCTTGAAGACGACGGCGACGCCCTTCACGTCATCGAGACGGAAGGCATCGGCGGGTCCATCGCCTTCGACCAGCGTCGCGTCGGAAGTGATCGCCATCTCGGCGATGTCGAGACCCTTCAGCACTTTGAGCGCATCGGCATCGGACACATGAATCTCCGGCGCCGCCTCGAGCGAAGAGCCGATCGTCTTCTTCACCTGGCGCTCGATTTCGAGCGCGCCGGTGATGACGCGGCGCACGTCACGGATTTTCTGCCACTTGGCGGCGAGATCGGCATCGACCCATTCGGCCGGCGGCTTGGCGAACTGCATCAGATGGACGGAGCTCATTTCGCCTGGGAAACGCGACAGCCAGACTTCCTCGGCGGTGAAGCAGAGGATGGGGGCGAGCCAGGTCGAGAGGCAGTGGAAGAGCTCGTCGATCACGGTACGGCAGGCGCGCCGGCGCAGCGAGGACGGCGCATCACAATAAAGTGTATCCTTGCGGATATCGAGATAGAGGGCCGAGAGATCGACATTCATGAAATTGAGCAGCGTGGCGACGACCTGCTTGAAGTCATAAGCGCGATAGCCTGCCAGCACGCTGGCATGGATGTCGGCCAGCATATGGAGCACATAACGCTCGAGCTCCGGCATGTCCTTCTGATCGAGGCGCTCGGCCTCGTCCCAGCCATCGAGCGCGCCGAGGAGATAACGCAAGGTGTTGCGCAGCTTGCGATAGGCCTCGACATTGCTCTTGAGGATTTCCGGGCCGATGCGCTGATCATCGACATAGTCGGTGGAGGATACCCACAAGCGCAGAATGTCGGCGCCCGACTGCTTGATCACATCCTGCGGGAAGACCTGGTTGCCGAGCGACTTCGACATCTTGCGGCCGTCCTCGGCCATGGTGAAGCCATGGGTGATGACAGTCTTGTAGGGCGCCCTGCCCCTGGTGCCACAGGATTCGAGCAGCGAGGAGTGGAACCAGCCGCGATGCTGGTCGGAGCCTTCGAGGTAAACATCGGCGGGCCAGCGCAGATCGGGGCGCTTCTCCAGCACGAAGGCATGGGTCGAGCCCGAATCGAACCAGACGTCGAGAATGTCGTTCACCTTCTCCCAGTCATGGGTGTCGGTGACGCGGTCCTTCAGGAAGCGCTCATGCGCGCCCTCGGCGAACCAGGCATCGGCGCCCTCGGTCTCGAAGGCCGTGGCGATGCGCTCATTCACTTCCGGATCGTTGAGCACGAGGCCGGTCGCCTTGTTGACGAAGACGCAGATCGGCACGCCCCAGGCGCGCTGGCGCGAAATCACCCAGTCGGGCCGCGCCTCGATCATGCCGCGCAGGCGGTTCTGGCCGGCGGGCGGCACGAAATGCGTGTCGTCGATCGCTTTCAGCGCCTTGGCGCGTAAGCCGTCCGTCTCGCCGTCGCCCATGGAGATGAACCATTGCGGCGTGTTGCGGAAGATGATCGGCTTCTTGGAGCGCCAGCTATGCGGATATTGATGCTTGAGGCGGCCGCGCGCGATGAGCGCGCCCGCGGCGATGAGCGCCTGGATGACCGCTTCATTGGCGTCACCCTTCTCGCCCTTGTCGGTCAAGACGCGCTTGCCGGTGAAGCCCGGCGCCTCATTGGTGAAGGTGCCGTCGCCATCGACGGTGAAGGGAATATCGGTCTTGATGCCCATCGACTTGAGTTTGCCGATATTGGCTTCCCACACTTCGAAGTCGTCGGCGCCGTGGCTCGGCGCCGTATGAACGAAGCCCGTGCCGGCATCGTCGGTGACATGATCGCCCGGGAGCAGCGCCACCCGGAACTCGTAACCGAGACTGCTGAGCGGATGCGCGCAGGTGGCGATGGTCGCGATATCGACATCGCTCAAACGGCTGAATTCCTCGACGCGGCTCGCCTTGAAAGTCTCCGCCGCCAGATTGTCGGCGAGGATCAGACGATCGCCGACCTTCGCCCAATTGTCGGCAGCGGCCTTGGTGACCTCATAAAGACCATAGGCGATCTTCGGCGAATAGCTGATGGCGCGGTTGCCGGGGATGGTCCAGGGCGTGGTCGTCCAGATCACCACACTAGCTTTGGCAAGGTCGCCCTTGGGCGCGGTGCCGTCGGCCATGAAGGTGACCGGGAATTTCACATGGATCGTGTCGCTGGTGTAATCCTGATACTCGACCTCGGCCTCGGCGAGCGCGGTCTTCTCGACCACCGACCACATGACCGGCTTCGAGCCCCGGTATAGTTGTCCGCTCGTCGAGAACTTCAGCAGCTCGCGGGCGATCTGCGCCTCGGCGGCGAAGCTCATCGTCGTATAGGGATCCTTCCAGTTGCCGATCACGCCCAGCCGCTGGAACTCCTCCGACTGGATCCCCATCCAGTGCTCGGCGAAAGCCCGGCACTCTTTACGGAACTCGTTGATCGGCACCGCATCCTTGTTGCGGCCCTTGGCGCGGTACTGCTCCTCGATCTTCCATTCGATGGGCAGGCCATGGCAGTCCCAGCCGGGAACGTAATTGGCATTCTTGCCCGACATCTGCTGCGAGCGGACGACCAGGTCTTTGAGGATCTTGTTGAGGGCGGTGCCGATATGGATGTTGCCATTGGCATAGGGAGGGCCGTCATGAAGGATGAACAGCTCTCTGTCCTTGGCCTCCTCGCGCAGCCTGGTGAACAGGTCCATGCCCTGCCAGCGCTTGAGAATCTCCGGCTCCTTCTGCGGCAGGCCAGCCTTCATCGGGAAGGCGGTCTTGGGCAGAAACAGGGTCTCGCGGTAGTCGCGCGCCGGGTTTTCAGGCTTGTCGTTCATGTCGGTAAATCAGGCTTTTGAGGGTGATTGGTCGGGCGCGCTTGTAACAGCGAAAGGCGCCAGGGGAAAGGGCGGCGTTGCCGGCATTGCAAGCCTGCGCCGAGGCATGAGATTGTTGGGAAATACCAATGGCAGAGTTCACCCTTATTTCCCTGCTCCGCCGCCTTCTGATCGTCTAACCCCTTGATCTTGCTGGGCCGGCTTCAGATTTCTCGAAAATTCCCTGTAAATCCCTGCAAATCCCTGTATTTGCCTCGTCCTGCCCCAGGGTGATGATGATGAATTGGTTTGTCCGGCTTCTGGCTTTTCTTCTCATCGGATCAGCAATCGCTTCGGCTGACGAATTGCCGAAAGAGCCGCAATTGCGCATCGATGGCGGCATGCACACGGCGTCCATCCGGCGCCTCGATGTCAGCGCCGACGGCAAGATCCTGGTCACCGGCTCCGAGGACAAGACGGTCCGGATCTGGTCCCTCCCCGACGGGCGCCTGCTGCGTACTTTGCGCATGCCTTCGGCGCCGGGCGATGTCGGCAAGGTTTTCGCGGTGGCCCTGAGCCCGGATGGCAGACTGGTGGCGGTCGGCGGCTGGGACGATGCCGATGCAACCACGCTTGATTACTATGTCCATATCTTCAACCGTGAAACCGGTCGCCTGGAGGGCCGCCTCGGACCACATCCGCAGGTCGTCGATGAGCTGACCTTCTCACCCGACGGCAAACGCCTCGCGGTCGGCCTCGGCGACAAATCCGGCATCGCCGTGTGGGACGTGGCCGAGTGGCGGCAAATCATGGCCGATGGCGATTATGGCGACCAGGTGAACGGCATCGCCTTCAGCCCGACCGGCGAGATGGCCGTCACCTCGCATGATGGCGGCCTCAGGCTTTATTCGACCCAGTTCGAGCTTCTGGGACGCATCGTGGCGCCGAGCAATGACCGGACCGAAGGCGTCGCCTTCTCGCCCGATGGAACGAAGCTGGTGGTCGGTTATGTCGGCACCATGGCGGTCGACATCCTCGACGCCAAGAGCCTCCAGCTTCTCTACCGGGCCGACACCAGCGGGCTCGATATCGGCGATCTCGCGGCGGTCGCCTGGTCGGCGGATGGTCAGATGATCTTCGCCGCCGGCGACTACTACACACGCGGCGGCACGGAAGAACGGATGCAGATGTTCGCCTGGGGCGATGAAGGCCGCGGCGAGCGCCTCGCTGTCGATGCCGCCGGCAATACGGTAATGGATCTGAAAGCCATGCCGGACGGTGGCGCCGTCATCGCCGACGCCAATTCCGGCTTCACTGTCTACGACGCGAAAGGCGACGTCGTCCTGCGCAAGACCAGCATCGCCGCCGATCTGCGTGGCGAGCTCGGCGACGCCTTCACGGTGAGCGAGGACGGCACAAGGGTGCGTTTCGGCCTTGGCATAGAAGGACAGGATCCTTGGCTCTTCGACATGGCGACGCTGCGCTTCGCCGAATCGCCCGAACCACCACCCGGCGATCTCAAACCCGCCAATATCGACAAGCTCCCGGTCGAGGACTGGAACAGCCGGGATGATCCGACCTTGAGCGGCGCGCCGCTGCAACTCGATCACAATGAAACGAGCCGCGCGCTCGCCGTCGAAGAGGATGGCGAGACCTTGGTGCTCGGCACCGACTTCGCGCTCAGGCGTTATACGAAGAAGAGCACACCGCTCTGGCGGGTCGCGGTCTCCTCCATCCCTTGGGGCGTCAACATCACGGCCAAGGACCAGTTGCTGATCGCCGCCCAGACCGACGGCACCATCCGCTGGTATCGTCTGGCCGATGGCAAGGAATTTTTAGCGCTCTTCGTCAACGCCCTCGACAAGAGATGGATCGCCTGGACGCCGTCCGGCTATTACGCCGCTTCGCCGGGTGGTGAGGATCTGATCGGCTGGCAAGTCAATCGCGGCGTCGAGGAAGCGCCGGACTTCTTCCCGGCGAGCCAGTTCCATGAGCGCTTCTACCGGCCGGATATCGTGCGCGAGGTGCTCAATACTTATGACGAAGAACCGGCGATCAAGGCCGCCAATGCCAAGGCGAAGCGGCCGGCGCGCAAGGACGACATCGCCGCCGCGCTGCCCCCCGTGATCGAGATCGCGAGCCCGGGCGACCGCACGTCGGTGACCGACACCGTGGTGACGCTCTCCTATCGCGTGCGCACGCCGGACGGCCAGCCGCCCGAGGCGATCGAAGTCCTGATCGACGGCCGTCCGCAAGGCCAGCGCGGCGCCGCCGTCGTCAATGAAGACGAAAGCCTGAGCCTCGATGTGACGATCCCGGCCCGTGATGTGGAGGTCTCCCTCATCGCCAAGCAGGGCGACCAGGTGAGTGTGCCGGCGCGCATCGCGCTCAAATGGGCCGGGCCTCCCTCCGAGGATCAGATCAAGCGCAAGCTCTATGCGGTGTTCGTCGGCATCAGCGATTATGACAAGGCCGGCCTCAAGCTCAGCTTCGCCGATGATGACGCGCGCGACTTTTCCGAAAACGCCAAGGCGCAGGCCGGCCGCCTCTATGAGGCGGTCGATGTGAAGCTGCTCACCGACAAGGACGCCAGCGCCGAGAATATTCGCGGCGCCCTGGGCTGGCTTGAGGAAAAGGTGGGGCCTGAGGATGTCGGCCTGCTTTTCATGGCGGGCCACGGCATCACCGACGCCAAACAGCGTTTCTATTTCCTGCCCGTCGGCGGCGATCCCGAGGATCTGCGCGGCACATCGATCGGCGAATCCGAGATCCGTGAAACCATATCGGCGCTCGCCGGCAAGGCGCTCTTCTTCATCGATGCGTGCCATTCCGCCGACAGCCTCAAGGGCGATGTCGCGGCGGCCGATGTGACGGCGGTGATCAACCGTATGGCGCGCGCCGACTCCGGTGTCATCATGTTCGCCTCATCAGGCGGCAATGAATTGTCGCTCGAGCGTTCCGACTGGAGCAATGGCGCCTTCACCGAAGCGCTGCTTGCCGGAGTCATGGGCGGAGCGGACTACGAGAAAGACGGCAGCATCTCGACCGCCGAGCTCAATCTGTGGCTCTCGACGCAGGTGAAGAAGCTCACTCAAAACCGCCAGAATGCCGTGATGCTCAAGCCCGACACGGTGCCGGATTTTTCGATCGCACGGATCCCCTCACCCTGAGGTGCGAGCGCAGCGAGCCTCGAAGGGTATCGTGCAGCAGGCGCGCTCTATCTGAAGGATGCTTCGAGGGCCGCTTCGCGGCCACCTCAGCATGAGGATATCTGAGCGCGTCACATCTCAAACGACTGATAGACCAGATGGGCGAGCGAGACGATATCCTCGCGACCCGTCTCACCGGCGATGACGAAGCCCAAGGGGCCATCGAGCCAGTAGCAGGCCGTCACATTGTCCTTCTGGGTGACCAGGAAGGCGGTCTCCTTGTTGGTCTGGTTGGCGGCGACAAAGATGGTGATGCGGCGCTTGGCCTGGTCCTCATACATGAGCTGGGCCGCCGGTTGGGCGCCGGCCGCCAGAAGGCGACCGCCCATGAAGGTGTAGCCGCGGGCGGTGAGATCGGGGACGACGAGCTTCTGGCCGATGCGCTTCGACAGCCAGGTGGTCAGATGGTCGCCGTCGCTGGCGGCGACCTCGACGGCATGGCGGTTTTCATGCGTGTAGATCTCATGCGCCTCGATGGCCAGATCGGCGAACTGCTTGGCTTGCGGCGCGCTCATCTGCAGATTGGCGAACCAGCCGGCGCCGGCGCCGATGATCAGGAGAGCGAGGGCCGCGGCAATGGCCCAGGGCGACAGCGTGAAGCCCCGGCGATGGCGGAGCGCCGCCTTGATCTGGGCCGGCACGGGCTCGTCGAGCACCGGATCGAAGGCCTCCTTCAGCCACGCCTTCTGGCGCCGCCAGGCTTCTACCTTGGCGCGCGCCTCGGGGTCCTCGGCGAGGCGCTCGTCAAGCGCACGTCCCTCTGACCCTGCGATCTCGCCATCGGCGTAGGCGTGCAAGGACCAGTCTTCGTTGTGGTTGGGCTCCGTCATTTCACTCGTCTCAAGGAGGGTTTCGCCCCCTCGCCTATCAATTCACGCAAGGCGCCGCGCGCCCGCGACAGACGCGACATCACGGTTCCCACCGGCACGCCGGTGATCTCGGCGACATCGCGATAGCTCATATCCTCCAGCGCCACGAGGATCATCACCTCGCGCTGCTGATCGGGCAGGCGGTCGAGCGCGCTCGCCACCTGCAGAAGTAATGTCTCGCCCTCCTGGGTGGGCTTCAGCATCACCTCGGGATCGGAGAGGTCGTCCACCGTCTTAACGATCCCGGCCCGCCGCTCACGCCTCAGACCACTGACATGGATGTTGCGCAGCACGGTGTAAAGCCAGGCCCTCAGCGGCCTTGTCGGGTCATAGAGATGGCTCTTCACCAGCGCCCGCTCGACGCAATCCTGGACAAGATCGTCCGCCAGCGCCGGATCGCCGGTCAGAGCCCGGGCAAAACGGCGCAGGTAAGGCAATTCGGCTGTGAGATCCGTGCGGAAATTCATCTCCGACCTTTAATCCCAGTTACAGCGCCCGGCGGCAGTTTATTCCATGGCGCCAGCGGGCGCATGTTCCGAGTGACGGCGCCGGATGCTCAGTACGATCAAGGTGATGACGGCGACCGTCGCCACGATCACACCAGCCTTGAGATATTTGGCACCGAAGGGCACCGCATCCTCGGGCAGGACCTCGAGCACATAACCCAGGAGGCTCGCCACATAATAACTGATGGCGGCAATCGAGAGCCCCTCGACCGTCTGCTGCAGGCGCAGTTGGAGACGGGTGCGCTCGCTCATCGCCTTGAGCAGATCGCCATTCTGCTCCTCGACATCGATATCGACGCGGGTGCGCAGCAGATTGGCGGCATGCATGAGCTTGGCGGAGAGATCGGTCTGGCGGTCCTGCATGCTGAAGCAGGTGCGCAAGGCCGGCATCAGGCGGCGGTCCATGAAGCCGCTGATGGTCTGATGATCGCCGATCGGCGTCTCGCGCAAGGAAGCGAGCCGGGCGCGCACGATCTCGGCATAGGCCCTAGTGGCGCCGAAGCGGAAGCGCGACTGGCTGGCGCCCGCCTCGAGCTCGCCCGCCACCGCCATCAGGCGCTGCAGCAAGGCCTTGTTGGCGGCGAGACCTTCGCTCTTCGTCATCTCGGCGGTGATCTCGCCGAGCGTCTGCTCGATGCGGCGCACCACCGGCTGGAGCCGTTGCGCTTCCGGAAGACCGAGCAGGCAGAAGGTGCGATAGGTCTCGAGCTCGAGGAGCTGCTGCACGAAGATGCCGGCGCGCAAGGTCGACATGCCGCGGTCGAGGACCAGAAGCCGCACGAAGCCGTCGCTCGCGGCGAGAAAATCGGTGGCGGCGCGCGCGTCACCGGCTTCGGTCTCGAAGGCGACGAGGCTCGTCGGGTCGAACACTTTCTGCCAGTCGCCGCCGTCCGCTTCAGAGAGGAGATGAAGATCGGCGGCCACCAGCAAGGGACCTGGCTGCGGCAACTGCTGCATCAGCTTCTGCAATTCGCTGGTCGGACGGCCGAAGGGCGAACGGTCGTGATTGGCGAATTCCCAAGTGTAGGTGGTGAATTCGGCATGCTGCTCCCAGCGCAGGGCCGAATCCGGAAAGGTGATGCGGTAATGTTTCGAGGCGGCGTCGGGACCGCGGTGGCCCCGCGCGGCGACAAACTCACCGAAGGCCAGGCGATCACGGGCGGCGAGATCGGCGTCGGTCATGAACGCGAAATGCAGGATGCGCAAAGGCGGCGCGATGGCCGCGAAAGGCCGCGCATGCACCTCGCTCAGAACGGCGCCGCGCAAGGGATGCGGCTCGAGAGTCATTACTGTCCTCCACTCCGCAAAAAGCGGAAGCGGCGGAGCATAGTCGGATGATCGCGCCACGGCATGTGTCGCCGGGTCGCAGATTGATCTGCTTAATCAGCGGGCATTTGCTCGACGGCGTTGCGCAGGCCCTGGCGCAGCTCCTGCATCTTTTCGTTCAGCGCGATCAACTCCGGCACCGTGAAGCCGGAATGCCGCAGCAGCGCATCGGTCAGGCAGCCGGTCTTTTCACGAAGCTCGTTGCCCTTTGACGTCAGATGTACTTCGACTTGCCGCTCATCGGTGGTGCTGCGCTGGCGTTGGACGAAACCCGCCGCCTCGAGCCGCTTGACCGCCGGCGTGATGGTGCTGGGCTCGAGCGCCAGCCGGTCGGCGATCGCGGTGATCGTCAGCCCACCCTGCTCCCAGAGCGCGCTCAGGACGAGATATTGGGTGTAGGTCACGCCCAGCGCGTCGAGCATCGGTTTATAGAGGCGGTTCACGGCGATGGCCGTCGAATAGATGGAAAAACAGAGCTGGCTGTCCAGCGGCAAAGGCGATGGGGCGGTCATTTCCTTGATCTCCAGGTGTCTGGCCAGATCATTACCACAAAAATATATATCGCGATAAAGATTCCTCTTTACAAGGCACTCAAGCTAGCCTATCAAATAATTATCGCGATAATGATTATCGCAAAAATAACGAAAGGAAACTCAAATGACCAAGTCCCTGATCGCCGCCGCCAGCCTTGCTCTTGCCGCCACCACTTTGAGCCCGGTTCAGGCCGCCCCCGCCGCCAAGAATGTCATCCTCGTGCATGGCGGCTTCGTCGACGGCTCCGGCTGGCAGGGCGTCTACAACATTCTGAAGAAGGACGGCTACAACGTCACCATCGTCCAGAACCCCACGACCTCACTCGCCGACGATGTGGCCGTGACCAAGCGCGCCATCGACCAGCAGGACGGCCCGGTCATCCTCGTCGGCCATTCCTATGGCGGCGTGGTCGTCAGCGAGGCCGGGACGAATGAGAAGGTGAAGGCGGTCGTCTATATCGCCGCCTTTGCGCCCGACAAGGGCGAGTCGGTCTCGAGCCTGATCGCCAATCCGCCCGCCGGCGCCCCGGTGCCGCCGATCCTGCCGCCTGTCGACGGCTTCCTGATGCTCGACAAGGCGAAGTTCGCCGCCACCTTTGCCGCCGATGTCGATGCCGGCACCGCCGCTTTCATGGCCGACTCGCAGGTTCCGTGGGGCGTTGCCGCGCTGACCGGCGCCGTCACCGTTCCCGCCTGGAAGAGCAAGCCCAGCTACTATCTCGTCGCCAGCGACGACCACATGATCCCGCCGCCGGCCCAGCGCATGATGGCCGAGCGCGCCGGCGCCACCGTCGTCGAAACCGCCGGTAGCCACGCCATCTATGTCTCGAAGCCGGAAGCCGTGGCCCAGATCATCGAAAAAGCCGCGCAGTAAAAATCAAACCGCACAAGAGCCCCGGAGCATCCGTGCTCCGGGGCTTTGACGTGTCCCTACCCGGTCCATTTCTGGCGCATGGTCACCAGCTCTTCAGCGGCGGTCGGATGGAGCGCCATGGTGGCGTCGAAATCGGCCTTGGTGGCCCCCTTCCTCACGGCGATGGCGAGAAGCTGCGCCATCTCGCCGGCATCGGGGCCGATAATGTGACAGCCCAGCACCTTGTCGCTGGCGGCGTCGACGACGAGCTTCATCAGCATGCGCTCGTCGCGCCCCGTCATGGTGTGGCGCATCGGGCGGAATGTCGTCTTGTAGATGTCGATCTCGGGATGGAGTTCGCGCGCCTGCGTCTCAGTCAAGCCGACAGTACCGATCTCGGGCTGCGAGAAGACGGCGGTCGGCACATTGCTGTGATCGACGGCGATGTTGCGGCCGCCGAACACGGTGTCGGCGAAGGCATGACCCTCGCGGATAGCGACCGGCGTCAGATTGAGCCGGTTGGTGACATCGCCAACCGCATAGATATTGTCGACCGTGCTGCGCGAATATTCGTCGACCTTCACGGCGTAATGCGGCGTCAGCTCGACACCGGCCTTCTCGAGATCGAGCCCTAAGACATTGGGAATACGTCCCGTCGCGTACATGATCTGGCCGGCGCCGAAGACGGCGCCGTCACTACAGGTGATACGCACGCCGTCGCCCGATTTCTCGATCTTCTCGACGTCACAGCGCAGGCGGAACTCGATGCCCTTCTTCTTCATCTCGGCGGCGAGATGATCGCGCAGATCCTCGTCGAAGCCACGCAGGATCTTCTCACCGCGATAGATGAGCACCGTCTCGACGCCGAGATTATTGAAGATGCCGGCGAATTCGACCGCGATATAGCCGCCGCCGACGATACAGATGCGGCGCGGCAGCTGCTCGAGATGGAAGGCCTCGTTCGAGGTGATGGCGAGCTCGCGGCCCGGCAGATGCGACGGCACGAAAGGCGTGGCGCCGGTGGCGATGAGGATATATTTGGCGGTGACCTTGCGGCCGTCGGAGAGCGCCACCGTGTGGCGGTCTTCAAGGACGGCGCGCCCCATGATCAGCTCGGCGCCGGCGTTTTCGAGATTGCGAATATAGGCCTTGTTGAGCCGGTCGATCTCCTTGTCCTTGTTGGCGACAAGCGTCTGCCAGTCGAAGGAGACTTTCTCGGTGGTCCAGCCGAAGCCGGTCGCATCTTCGAAGGCTTCCGCGTACTGGCTCGCATAGACGAAGAGCTTCTTCGGCACGCAGCCGCGGATCACGCAGGTGCCGCCGACGCGATATTCCTCGGCGACAGCGACTTTGGCGCCGTGCTGGGCGGCGATGCGCGCGGCGCGGACACCGCCCGAGCCGGCGCCGATGACGAAGAGATCGTAATCGTATTGGGTCATTTCTTCAGGGTCTCGACGCCGTTTTCGGTGGCGATGATGGCGATGCTCGCCATGCCGATAAAGAGGCCATGTTCGACGACGCCCGGAATGGAGGACAGCGCCGCGGCGAGCTTCTCCGGATTATGGATGTGGCCCAAAGCGCAATCGAGGATGACATTGCCATTGTCGGTGACGAAAGGCTTGCCATCGCGCATGCGCACAATGAGCGGGCCCTTATTGCCCGACCAGGCGAGCGCCTGGTCGATCTTGATGCCGGTCGCCTTGAGGCCGAAAGGCACGACCTCGACCGGCAAGGGATACTTGCCCAGTGTAGCCACCTTCTTGCTGTCATCGGCGATGACGATCATCTGGCGCGACGACGATGCGACGATCTTTTCGCGCAACAAGGCCCCGCCACCGCCTTTGATGAGACGCAACTCGCTGTCGAGTTCGTCGGCGCCATCGACGGTGACGTCGAGCACCGGCGTCTCGTCGAGCGTCGTAAGCCTGATGCCGAGGCTTTCGGCCTGCTTGCGTGTCGCTTCCGAGGTCGGCACGCAGACGAGATCCCAGCCTTGCTTGACCTTCTCGCCCACCGCATCGACGAAATGCTTGGCGGTCGAGCCGGTGCCCAGGCCGAGCTTCATGCCCGAAGAGATATAAGCAACGGCGGCCAGCGCCGCGGCCTTCTTGCGATCATCAGATGTCATGAAGCCTCGGCGTTTTTGGGGGGGCGTTTGTTTGCCCTCTCCTCCGATGGAGGAGAGGGCCTGTTCCGTTTACGAGCCGAGACCACCCATCAGCATGTACTTGATCTCGGTGAATTCCTCGACGCCGTGGCGCGAGCCTTCGCGGCCGATGCCCGATTCCTTGACACCGCCGAAAGGCGCCACCTCGGTCGAGATGATGCCTTCATTGATGCCGACCATGCCATATTCGAGGCCTTCGGCGACACGCCAGATGCGGCCGATATCGCGCGAATAGAAATAGCAGGCGAGGCCGAATTCGGTGTCGTTGGCCATGCGGATCGCCTCTTCCTCGGTCGAGAAGCGGAACAGCGGCGCCACCGGGCCGAAGGTTTCTTCACGCGCCACCGCCATCTTGGTGGTGACGTCGCGCAGGATCGTCGGCTCGAAGAAATTGCCGCCGAGCTCCTTGCCGCCGACCACGATCTTGGCGCCCTTGCTGACCGCGTCATCGATATGCTCGCGCACCTTCTTCACCGCCGCCTCGTTGATCAGCGGACCGGTGGTGATGCCCTGCTCGACGCCATTGCCGACCTTGAGCTTGTTCACGGCTTCGGCGAATTTCGCGGCGAAGGCGTCATAGACCTTGTCCTGCACCAGGATGCGGTTGGCGCAGACGCAGGTCTGGCCGGCATTGCGATATTTGGACGCCATGGCGCCCTGCACCGCGGCATCGAGATCGGCATCGTCGAAGACGATGAAGGGCGCGTTGCCGCCGAGCTCGAGGCCGACCTTCTTCACCGTCGTGGCGCACTGCTGCATCAGCAGCTTGCCGATTTCGGTCGAGCCGGTGAAGGTCAGGATGCGGACCAGCGGGTTGGAGGTGAGCTCGGCGCCGATCGGGCGGGCCTTGCCGGTGAGAATATTGAAGACGCCGGCCGGAATGCCGGCGCGCTCGGCGAGCTCACACAGCGCCAGAGCCGAGAGCGGCGTTTCGCTCGCCGGCTTGCAGACGAAGGTGCAGCCGGCCGCCAGAGCCGGGCCCGCTTTGCGGGTGATCATCGCATTGGGGAAGTTCCACGGCGTGATGGCGGCAACGACGCCGATCGGCTGGCGGATGGTGACGATGCGGGCATGTGGCCAGGGCGAGGGAATGGTCTCGCCATAGATGCGCTTGGCTTCCTCGGCGAAGAACTCGACGAAGGAGGCGCCATAAGCGATCTCGCCGCGCGATTCGGCGAGCGGCTTGCCCTGCTCGGCCGTCATGATCTGGGCGAGATCTTCCTGATTCTCCATCATCAGGTTGAACCACTTGCGCAGAATCGCCGCGCGCTCCTTGGCGGGCTTGGCGCCCCAGGCCTTCTGGGCCTTGCCGGCGGCCTCGATGGCGGCCTTGGCTTCGGCCTGGCCGAGATTCGGCACCGCCGCGATGACGTCTTCATTGACCGGGTTGGTGACGTCGATCGTTTCCGTGCCCGACACCCACTTGCCGTCGATGTAGCATTTTTCCTTGAGCAGCGATTTGTCCTTCAGGATGTCCCTGAGCGCCTGGGTCTTGCGGATATCCATGATCCCGTCTCCTTGTCCGTTGGAACCGTCGATCCCTTGGGGATGAGGGCTCTATAGGTGAATATAGGGGGCGCGAGCCTAAGGCCTTGGCGCCTTCGCGGCGGCGTCTTAGCACAGAGGCACATCAAACCGCAAAACCTACCCCTCATGGCAGCCGCGCGGCCGCTGCCGCTTGCCAATCTGAGTTCCATTGCCGATAAGGCCCGCCATGACCCGCAAAGCCGTAATTTTCGATCTCGACGGGACCCTCGTCGACACCGCTCCCGATCTGTGGCGCGCCACCAATCATGTCATGTCCGAATGCGGGCGCCGCGTGGTGACGCTGGATGAAGTCAGGGCCTTTGTCGGCCACGGGGCGCGGAAACTCATCCAGCGCGGCCTCAAGGCGACCGGCGAGGAATATGACGCCCCCGCGATCGAGCCTCTCTATGAGAAATTCGTTGCCTATTACCGCGATAATATTGCCGTCGGCAGTGTGCCCTTCCCGGGCTGCCTGGCGCTGCTCGACCGCCTGAAGGCTGAGGGAATCAGCCTCGGCGTGTGCACCAACAAGCAGGAAGGCCTGTCGGTGAAGCTCATCGAGACGCTGGGCATGACCGCCTATTTCGACGCCATCATCGGGGCTGACACGATCGGCATCGCCAAGCCGGACCCGGCCCCCTATCGCGAGGCCTTGCGGCGGATGGACCGCCAGGGGGCGCCCTCGCTCCTCATCGGCGACAGCGAGACGGATGTGCTGACGGCGCGCGCCGCCGGCGTCCCGATCGTTGGCGTCACCTTCGGCTACACGCCCCGCCCGATCGCGGAATTCAGTCCCAACAGCCTGATCGACCACTTCGACGAGGCTTATGAGCCCATCATGGCACTGCTGGAGGGCTGAATCGGATAGACCGGACCGTTCAATTCTTGACTTTCCCGAAGCGGCGACCCTATATCGCGGCACCTTGGTACGGGCGATTAGCTCAGTTGGTAGAGCACTGTGTTCACATCGCAGGGGTCACTGGTTCGAGTCCAGTATCGCCCACCATCCTGCACTCATCATAGTAAGAGACAGCAGGCTTCCCCCGAATCCTCAACTATTGAGAATTATTGAGCCGTATCGCGCGTGAGCGAGAAGGTTGCCGCCTCGCGTCCGAAGCCCTAACCTGAGGCGTCGCTGCGTCATTTTTCTACAGGTCGCTTTTCTGCCGCTCGCCGCCAAAACCATCCAGATGCCCCGCAATCTTGTCCTGGTGCACAAACCGGGCTGGCAGGCGCCGGAAGACTTCATGGCGATTCGCGACCGGATATCCGCGACGGCACCGAATATCACGGTCATGATCGCCAATACGGCACAGCGCGACCCGCGGCTCGAGGAATTCGCCAGCCGGCGGCCGACCCTAATCGTTTCGCCGACCGCCTTGGGAGCCTTCGCCCCGCGCCGCGGCCGCCTCTACCAGGGACGCGCCATCAGCAAGGATGAGCAGCTGGCGCGGTTGGCGGCGCTCGGCATACCCGTTCCGCGCACCGCTATACTCAGTCCCGGCCTGGCCCTGGACCCGGCGGTCTGGGGATCTCATGTAATTATAAAGCCGACGAGCTCACGCTCGTCCGGCGGTGTCGGCTTCACGATCGTCCCGGCCGGCAAGGTCGGACTCAGGGGACCGGAAGACTACCCGGAGGGACATCCGGGCCGGCTCGCGCCGCTGATGGTCCAGCAATTCATCGTAACCGGCCCCAGCGCCCGTCATTACCGGGTCAACACGCTGTTCGGTCGGGCGCTGTATTGCCTTCTGAACCTCTCGACCGATTCCCTGCCGGATCTGGCCGCGGTCGGCGACTCACTGACCTCGGGGGCGCTCGCCACCAATTCCCATGACCCAGCCAAGCGCGGCTTTGAACTCGTCGCCGACGAAGATGTCCTGGCACTCGCCAAGCGGTGCCATGAAGCCTTTCCGGATGTGCCCCTCAAGGGCATCGACATCATTCGCGACCACCGGACGGGCCAGCTCTATGTTCTGGAGCTCAATTGCACCAGCAATACCTGGCATATCTCGTCGAACTACTTTGCCCCTTTCCGGAGCGGCCCAATAACGAAGGAAAAGATGATTGCGCAATTTGGCGCCTGGGACGTCGCCGCTACGACGCTGATCGAGCGTACGCGACTCGAGGCGGAATGAAGCTCTCCGCCCCGACGAGCTGGCGACTGTTTGTTCCACCTAACTTTATCAAGTGAAAACAATGAGATGAACACAATTTTGGTGATGGGCGGCGAGTGCCGCCGGCTTTAATATATGGATCTGACGGTCGCGTGGACGAGATATGGATCTGATCGCCAAGTGGGCTTGCCAGGCTTCTGCCGAGAGCCCTATCCGCCGGGCAAGTCAGGGTTAGCGATTCCTTATACCGCCCATTCAACACGTTTAAATTGCATATTCACATCCTAAAGTAGCGTATCGTGCTTTTTCCTTGAGAATTGGCCCTCAGTTAATGTGGCAAACCGGCAACACTCGCCAGGATTCTGACACGGTGCTGCCCAGGTTACTTGACGCTGGAACCCGCTGGGAAGAAGGTACGCCCATGCACGATTCATTCGTGCAGCCTTCCAGCACCGGTTTTGTAGGGGATCGGGGGGCCGCTTTAAACACTCCAAGAAGTGGGAGAGACATAAATGAAAATGATGAAGTGGGCGCTTCTGGGCGGTGCGGCGGTTGCCGTTACAGCCACCGCTGCTCGCGCTGACGATCTGTCGGCCTTGAAGGCGCAGATCGAGCAGCTGCAGTCGCGCGTATCGCAGCTTGAGGCTCAGCCGCAGGCTTCGATGCCGTCGGGCTACAGCCTCCTTTCGATCCGTGACGGTCAGGGCACCTATGAAGGTGTGCTCCCTGAGCGTACTGCCGATCGCGTTCGTGAAGAATCGGGCTTCACGCTCTCGGTCGTTCCGACGGCTGACGCGGCTCCGGCTGCTGAAGTGTCGGTGTCCGGCGAAATCCGTACCGCTCTGGTCTATACGGATGTCAACACTGACGACTTCGACGACAATCTCGACGTCAAGGTCCGTGGCCGTATCTTCATCAAGGGCAAAGCCGACACGGCTGTCGGTGAAGTCGGTGGTTATTTCCGTCTCCAGGCTGATGGCGGCGGCAACTTCTCGGATTATTCCGAAGCCACCAAGATGAACAAAGCTTATGGCTGGTGGAAGTTCGCTCCGGAATGGGAGCTGATGGCCGGCTACAACGACAACACCGCTGCTCTGCAGGTCGGTTGGGACTGGCTCGCGGCTTCTGGCCCGGTGTCGTCCTTCGGCCCGTCGAACATCAACAACGAGCAGATGCGCCTGACCTATTCGTCCGGCCCGCTGTCCTTCGCGATCGCGGTTGAGGATCCGGACTCCTTCGGTGGTTCGCTCGGCCTCGACGTCAATGGCAACGGCAAGTTCGACAAGGGTGATGTCGCTGCGATTTCCGGCAGCGCCGACACCGCCGATATCCCGGCTGTCGAAGCCTACCTGATGTATTCGTCTGATGCCTTCACCGCTCAGATCGTCGGCCTCTACCAGACCGATGACTTCG
The DNA here is from genome assembly GCF_016595235.1 of Taklimakanibacter albus. Lineage (GTDB taxonomy): Bacteria > Pseudomonadota > Alphaproteobacteria > Rhizobiales > Aestuariivirgaceae > Taklimakanibacter > Taklimakanibacter albus. The sequence goes on from NZ_JAENHL010000008.1 coordinate 269,319, forward strand.
GCGATGATGACGACTGGGCGATCGGTGGCGGCGCCACCGTTGGTCTCGGCGAAATGTTCCAGCTGACGGCCGGCGCGGTCGTTGGTCAGGGCACCAGCCAGTACGCCAACAACATCGGCCCGGCTACGGCTGATGAAGATTTCTGGGGCGCGTCGGTCGGCTTGCTGGCCAACCTCTCGGAAGACACCCGGTTGGAACTGGGCGTCGGCTACGAAGACTATGACAATGCGGGTAACGCCCTCGGCTTCGGCGGCGGCGTGTACTGGGATCCGGTCAGCCAGGTCACCCTGGGCATCGGCGCCACGTACATCGATCGCAACGATATCTCGAAGCTCGCGGTTGTTGACACCGATCCGGATCCGGTCGGCATTGACAACGAAATTCAGTTCGTCGATCAGGATGACGCGGACAGCCTCGAAATCTTCTTCGGCACCTGGCTGCGTTTCCCCTAACGAATTGAGGGTTGATCTGGCGTCCGTCGCTCCCGCTTCAGACGCCAGTCGATCCCCTGCAAAAGGGCTCCCATTGCATATCGCGATGGGGGCCTTTTTTCATTGATGCCTATGCGTGATTCAGCTGTCCGCCTGTGTCGAGGCGCGAAGCCGGCGCTGGGTTCTCAGCGCCTTAAGTCGAATCCAGCGGAAGCGCTCCCTGCTCAGAATCGCTGAAATGCAGCGTCGAGCGTCCTCGCGCTTTGTCTATCGTCAAGCATGGAAAAACTGACAGGGCGGTGCCCGAATATGGCAAGCCCTACATCGGCTCGAAGACCGTGCCGCCCGCCTTGTAGCCGCCTTGCGCCGTCTGGGAGAAGGGCGAGCATTCGGTGCGCGTACCGCGCGGCAGGAAGCTCGTCGGATTGAAGGCTTCACAGAGCGAGCCATCGCTCGCCTGCCAGATGCCGGTGCCCTCGCCTTTGCCACTTTCCTGATAGCTGAAGGTGCCGTCGCTATTGAAGGTCGTGGTGCCGGTGCGACTGCCGGTGCGCGTATAGCGGAAGCTGTTGCCCGACAGCACACGCATGATCTCGCCCGCCTTCATCGGCCCGGTGGGCACGGTGGGCGGTGGCGCCGTGACATCCGGGCCGGTCGAATCGTCGATGCGCGTCGAGCTCGAGCTGCAGGCGCCAAGCAAAAGGGCGGCCAGGGCAATGCCGACCCAGGCCGACGGACGGGACAAGCGCATCATATTCCCTCCGCCATGACGACGACTCGCGCCCCGACGGGGGCGCGGCGATAGAGCTCGATGACATTCTGGTTGAGCATGCGGATACAGCCTGAGGATGCGTTCTTGCCGATCGACATCGGCTCGTTGGTGCCATGAATGCGGTACAGCGTGTCACCGCCGTTCTGGAACAGATAAAGTGCTCGGGCGCCAAGCGGATTTTCCGGGCCACCCGGCATGCCGTCCTTCCATTTCGCCTTTTCGGGGCTGCGCTCGATCATGTCCTTGGGCGGCGTCCAGCGTGGCCACATCACCTTGCGTCCGACATCGGCGAGCCCGGCCCAGCGGAAGCCGTCGCGGCCCACTGCGCAGCCGAAGCGCAGGGCCTGTTGGCCCTCCATAATCAGGAAGAGCTGGCGCGAGCCGGTATTGATGATGATGGTGCCCGGCCAATGCCGCGTCGGGTAGGGAACGATGGCGCGGCGGAAGTCCTTCGGCAGCTTCTTCTCGTCAAAAGGCGGCAGCGGGTACGGATCGTCGAGATCCTGATCGGCCCAGGCCGCCGTCGCCATGAGGCCCGTTGGCAATGCCGAGCCGGCCACCAAGGCGCCCGCGATGAAGTTCCGACGCGACAAAACAGATCCGGACACGGTTCTTCCTCCTCAGCCCTTCTCTTCATTCACTGCATGCACAGATGGCAAGACTGCGGCACCTGTACCAGCGTGCCGGCGAAATCTCGCCGCCGCGCTTATCTTTTTGTTTGCGCATGATCTTTCCGGAAAAGCGGCATCCGCTTCCCCAATCATGCTCTAGAGCCATTCCGCTCAGGCTTCAATTGCCCGGAAGGGCATGACTCTCTTAGCTAAAATCGCATGTAATGCCTTAACAACTCATCAAGGCTAACCGCTGATTAACGTGAATGAGACGACATGAAATGATACTGTTTCGGTCGAGATGGGACGGCTTCTTCCGCCCCTTATATTCTCCCCGTCTCTTGACAGCACCCCGATCCCTTTTAACCCCGCATCGCTGCGGGGTTTCTTTTATCGGGCTTCAGCCGCATCGGCAGGCCGCCGACGCGTAGCGCCTTTACCTCTGCTTATTCTCCCCCATGGTATGGGCTCGCGAGGCGGAGTGGGAAGACCTACTCCTTCGGATTTTGAATTGAATTTGAAGGAGCGGGTCTCTGGAGCGGGAGATCCTGGCATGGCCGAGGGGCGCAAATCCTATATCGATGTCGAGGTGCTGCAGCGCCTGCTCAAGGGACTGGATTTCCTCGTCCTCTGCTTTGCGGGACTGGTCATCACGCTGGGCATGGCGCGCTTGCCGTCGGTGCCGGACAATGACTCACTCATCGGCTTCTTCACACTGGAACTGGCTCTGCTCTCGATGTTCGCGATGCGCATCCTGGGTCTCTATGAGATCACTTCATTGCGCCGCGGCCTCAGATCCATCGTTTTCTCTTTCGCCGCCTGCCTTCTGAGCGTCCTCGTCAACTATCTGCTGGCCTGGCTCGGCCTCATCGACCTGCCTCCCGAATGGCTCGTCGTCTGGCTCGTGCTCATGGCAGCCTATCTTATCCTGACACGTGGCCTCGTCGCTCTATGGGCACGGCCTCTCGATCGCGCCGGCCGCTTCCGCAAACGCATCGCCATTGTCGGCGGTGGCGCCGCGGCCGAGGAAGCCATTGCGACGCTCGAGGGGTCGCCCGGCCTCGACATCGACATTGTCGGCCTGTTCGACGACCGTTTCGACGACCGTAGCCCGGAAGCGATCCGCGCCCACAAGAAGCTCGGCAAGATCAGCGAGCTCGCCTCCTTCGCGCGCGAGCACCGGGTCGATCTTATCATCGTCGCGATACCGCTGTCTGCCGAAGCGCGGCTCCTGCAGATTCTGAAACGGCTGTGGGAATTGCCCGTCGACATCCGAATCAGTGGACAGGCCTCGAAGCTCAAACTGAGCCCGCGTGCTTATACGCATCTCGGAAATCTGCCCCTGCTCGCGGTTTTCGACCGGCCGCTGACCGGCTGGTCGTCCTTCCTCAAATCGGCGATGGACCGCTGTCTGGCGCTCCTCTTCATCATCGTCTTTTCGCCCGTCCTGGCTCTGACGGCGCTCGCCGTGCGTCTCGACAGCAAGGGCCCGATCCTCTTCAAGCAGCGCCGCTACGGCTTCAACAACGAGCTCATCGAGGTCTTTAAATTCCGCTCCATGTATGTCGAGCGCAGCGATGCCGACGCTGCCCGGCTGGTGAGCAAGGGCGACCCCCGCGTGACGCCTGTCGGGCGCTTCATCCGCAAGACGTCGCTCGACGAATTACCTCAGCTTTTCAATGTATTGAAGGGCGACCTCTCGCTTGTCGGGCCACGCCCGCACGCCACCCAGGCCAAGGCGCAGGAGGCCCTCTATGAACAGGTCGTCGACGGCTATTTCGCCCGCCACCGGGTGAGGCCCGGCATCACCGGCTGGGCGCAGATCAATGGTTGGCGCGGCGAGACCGACACCAAGGAAAAGATCGAGCAACGCGTTCTTTACGACCTCGATTACATCGATCAATGGTCGCTCGGCTTCGATCTCTATATCCTCGCCCGCACCCCGGTGGCCCTGCTCCAGACCCAGAACGCCTACTGAGCCCGAACCACCGCTATGCACAGGGCCTAAATCGCTCTTTACCCTATCCGGCAGAGGTATAGACTCCCAACAGCTGCGAAAATGCAGCTCTGGGCAACCATCAGAGGGGTTAAGTCATGGATTTCATCATTCAGTTGATCCTTGGCGCATTGGGCGGCAACGGGGCGGGCGCCGCCGTCAAGAATGCCAGTCTCGGCACTGTCGGCAATTCCGTTGTCGGCGCGGTCGGTGGCCTCGTCCTCGGTCAAATACTTCAGAGATACATGGGCATGGATGCGGCCGCCGCCACGGCCACGTCGAGCACCATCATCCAAAGCGTGATCGGCGGCGCCGGTGGCGGCGCCATCCTGACCATCATCGCCGGCCTCATCAAGAATGCGATGAGCAAAGGCTCGGCATAGATCCCACCAGAATGCGAAACGGGCGCCCACCGGCGCCCGTTTCAATTTAAAAACAGATCAAGATCGGCTTAGAGCGCCGGGCTTTCCGTTGGCATCGCCCCGACGCTCTAACTTTTTGTTTTGCGCATCGGCTTGCCCGAAAACCGCGCTCGCTTTTCGGGCCGATGCTCTAGAGCTGATCCGTGCCGAATGTGTCGCAGGACTTCATATCGCCGGTCTCGAGACCGCGCTTGAACCAGCGCACGCGCTGCTCCGACGAGCCGTGGGTGAAGGATTCCGGGACCACATAACCCTGCGAGCGGCGCTGCAAGCGGTCATCGCCGATGGCGGCCGCGGCATTGAGGCCTTCCTCGATATCGCCCTGCTCGAGAATATTGTTGGTGTCATTGGCCGACTTCGCCCACACGCCGGCGAAGCAATCGGCCTGCAGCTCCATGCGCACGGAAAGTGAATTGGCATCGGCTTCCGAAGCCTGCTGACGTGCCTGCGTGACCTTGGCGGCGATGCCGAGCAGGTTCTGGATGTGATGACCGACCTCATGCGCGATGACATAGGCCTGGGCGAAATCGCCGGGCGCGCCGAGCTTGTTCTTCATATCCTGATAGAAGGAGAGGTCGATATAGACCTTGTTGTCACCCGGACAATAGAACGGCCCCATGGCCGACTGCGCCATGCCGCAGGCCGATTGCACGAAGCCGTTGAACAGAACGAGAGTCGGCTTTTGATATTGCCGGCCCATCTCCTGGAATTTCTGGGTCCAGACACGCTCGGTCGAGCCCAGCACGCGGGCGACGAAGTCCTTGCCGGCATCGCCGGTCACATCGACCTGGGCCTGGCCGGAAGGCTGCTGCTGGGTCTGGGTCTGGGTGGTGGTCTGCCCACCGGACGGCGCTTGCGTTTCACTCTGCTGCTGGCCCGGCGGCTGCAGCTGGCCGTCGCCGGTGATCATCTGCAGGAGGTCGATGCCGAAAACGAACTTGGCGATCAGATAGACGGCAACCAGCAGAATGATGGTTTGCAGACTGAAGCCTCGGCCGCCGCCGCCCATCGGCACCTGGAATCCACCGCCCTTACCGCCGCGCGGAAAGCCGAAGCCGCCGCCCTGGCCGCGGCGATCCTCGATGTTGTCGCTGGGCCGTTCATTGTCGAGTCTCATGTCGTCCTTGCCTCCTGTCCGATGGTCCCGGGGCTACGCCGCTAAGACGCGGAACCGGGCAAGATCATATACCAGTTTCAGCGCCGGAGTCGCGATGCCTGTCATTTGCGCCAATTCGATGACAGCCCCCAGCAAGGCGTCGAGCTCGGTGGGCCGGCCGGCATCGACATCCTGCAACATGGAGCTGCGGTGTGCGCCCACCTTGGCCGCCATGTCGAGGCGCTCCTCGACGCTCACGGAAAAGACGACGCCCAGTGCCTCGCCAATGGCGCGGGCTTCTTCCATCATGGCCGCCAGCACCGCCCGTGTGCCGGGATCACGGGCAAGCGCCTCGAGCGTGCCGCCGGTCAGGACGCTTACGGGATTGAAGCTGAGATTGCCCCATAGTTTGAGCCAGATCTCATTGCGCAGGTCGGCCCGGACCGGACTCTTGACGCCCGCCCGCTCCAGGAGCGCGCTCAACTTCCGGGCGCGGTCGCTGATCTCGCCCGACGGTTCACCGATGGTCAAACGGTCGCCAAAGCCGTGGACGATGTGGCCGGGGGCGCCGAGCTCGGCCGCCTGCCAGATGACCGCCCCCAACGCCCGCTCCGGTCCGAGCGTCTTCCACAAGAGCCCGCCCGGATCGACGCTTTCAAGAATGTGACCGTCGAACCGTCCGCCATGCTTGTAGAAATACCACCAGGGCAGACCATTCTGGCCGAACAGCAACACGGTATCCGGCCCGATCAGAGGCGCCAGCGCATCGACGATCCCTGGCAGGGCATAGGCCTTGAGGGTCAGGATCACGTAATCCTGGCGCCCCAGTTCGCGTGGATCGGCAGAAACCTTCGGATGAACCGTAAAGGTCTCGCCCGCCTGGGTGACGCTCAAGCCTTTGGCCTGCATCGCCTCCAGATGGGCGCCGCGCGCCACCAGCGCGACGTCGGCCACATCCGCCCTGGCGAGCCTGGCCCCGATGAGACCGCCGATCGCGCCGGCGCCGAACACGCAAATTCTCGTCATATCCGTAGTTTATGCATAAGTCGGATGGGCAGCCAGATCATTTGAAGGAAAGGCAGCCTTAAGCTAAGAGGCGGACATGACCGACCGTCTTGTCATCGCTCTCGCCCAGCTCAACCCGACCGTCGGCGCGGTCGCGGCCAATCTCGCCAAAGCGCGGCAAGCCCATGCCGCCGCCCGTGAGGCCGGCGCCGATCTCGTCCTTTACCCGGAACTCTATATCGCCGGCTATCCGCCCGAGGATCTGGTCCTGCGCGCTTCCTTCGTCACCGCCTGCCGTGAAGCGGTCGAGGACCTGGCCCGCGACACGGCCCAGGGACCCGCCATCCTGATCGGTCTGCCTTGGCGCGATGGCAAGAAGCTCCACAATGCGGTGGCGCTGCTCAACCAGGGCAAGATCGAGACGCTACGCTTCAAGCATGACCTGCCCAATTACGGCGTCTTCGACGAGAAGCGGGTCTTCGATGCCGGCCCCGCCCCCGGACCGATCAGCTTCAAGGGCGTGCGCCTTGGCGTGCCGATCTGCGAGGATATCTGGACGGAGGAATCCTGCGAGACCCTGGCCGAGACCGGCGCCGAGATCCTGCTCGTCCCAAATGGCTCGCCCTTCGAGCAGAACAAGGACGACACCCGCCTCAATCTGGTGGTGGCGCGGGTCACCGAAACGGGCCTGCCGCTCGCCTATCTCAACCAGATCGGCGGCCAGGACGAACTCGTTTTCGACGGCGCCTCCTTCGTCCTCAATGCCGATCGCACGCTCGCTCTGCAGATGCCGATGTTCGAAGAAGCGCTCGCCGTCACCGAATGGATCCGCGGCGCGCAAGGCTGGCGGATGAACAAAGGCGAGATCGCCCGCCTGCCTGAAAAGGAAGAAGAGACCTGGCTCGCCTGCGTGCTCGGCCTCAAGGATTACGTCGAGAAGAATCGGTTTCCCGGCGTGGTCCTGGGCCTGTCGGGCGGCATCGATTCCGCCGTCGTCGCCGCCATGGCGGTCGATGCGTTGGGGGCCGATCGCGTCCATTGCGTGATGCTGCCCTATGCCTATACGAGCCGCGACAGCCTCGTCGATGCGGAAGCCTGCGCCGAGGCGCTCGGCGTGCGCTACGATGTGGTGCCGATCAAGGAGCCGGTGGAAGGCTTCCTTTCGGCACTCAAGCCGTTGTTCGACGGCCGGAACATCGACACGACGGAAGAGAACATCCAGTCGCGCAGCCGCGGAGTGATCCTGATGGCGATCTCGAACAAGTTCGGCTCGATGGTGCTGACCACCGGCAACAAGTCGGAAATGTCGGTCGGCTATGCGACGCTTTATGGCGACATGAATGGCGGCTTCAACCCGATCAAGGATGTCTACAAGACGCAAGTCTACCGGCTGGCGCGCTGGCGCAACGCGAACCGCCCTGCCGGACTCGCGGGTCCCGCCGGCACGATCATCCCCGAGCGCATCATCACCAAGGCGCCGACCGCGGAACTGCGCGAGAACCAGACCGACCAGGACACGCTGCCGCCCTATGACGCGCTCGACGACATTCTTTCAGGCCTCGTCGAGGAGGAGCTGCCGGTCGCCGACATCGTCAAGCGCGGCCATACGGAAGCCCTGGTAAGGCGCGTCCAGCATATGCTTTATGTAGCGGAATATAAACGGCGCCAGGCAGCCCCCGGCGTCAAGATCACCCGGCGCAATTTTGGTCGTGACCGGCGTTATCCGATCGTCAACGGTTTCAGGGACAGAAGCTGACATGGCTCCCATCTTACGCTTTGCCCCCTCACCCACCGGCCGCATCCATATCGGCAATGCGCGCACGGCCATCCTCAACTGGCTGTTCGTGCGTAAATCCGACGGCCAGTTCGTGCTGCGTTATGACGACACCGATGTCGAGCGCTCGACGGCGGCCTTCGCCGCCGGCATCGCGCATGATCTCGGCTGGCTCGGCATCGTGCCCGACCGGGTCGAATATCAGTCGAAGCGCTTCGACCGCTATCGTGCCGTGGCCGACGAGCTCCGGGCCGCAGGCCGGCTCTATCCCTGCTATGAAACAGCGGACGAGCTCGACAGGCGGCGCAAGCGCCAGCTCGCCCGGCATCAGCCGCCGGTCTATGACCGCGCCGCCCTGAAGCTCACGCCTGAGGAGCGCCAGGCGCTCGAGGCCGAAGGGCGCAAGCCGCATTGGCGCTTCAAGCTCGACGGCCGCAATGTCGAATGGGTCGATCTCATCCGCGGGCCCCAGCATATCGACACGACCAATCTGTCCGATCCGGTGCTGGTGCGCGAAGACGGCAGCTATCTCTACACATTGCCTTCGGTGGTCGATGATATCGATTTCGGCATCACCCATGTGATCCGCGGCGAGGACCATGTCGTCAACACCGCGGTGCAGATCGAGATCTTCGAAGCGCTCGCCGGCAAGGTCCCGCATTTCGCCCATCACAGCCTGCTCACGGGCGCCGACGGCCAGGGCCTGTCGAAACGCTTAGGCTCGCTGTCGATCGCCTCCTTGCGCGAGGGAGGCCTCGAGGCCATGGCGGTGGTGAGCCATGCGGCGCTCCTCGGCACCTCGGACTCGATCCATCCCTGTCTCGACTATCGTGAACTCATCGAAGGTTTCGATCTCGCCAAGCTGTCGCGGGCGCCGGCCCGCTTCGATGACAATGAATTGCGCGGCCTCAATGCGAGGCTGCTCCATATGACGCCCTATGCGGCGGTGAAGGAACGGCTCGAGCACGGTGATGAAGCCTTCTGGCTTGCGGTGCGCGGCAACCTCACCGTCTTTGCCGATATCAAAGACTGGTGGACCATCGTCGCCGGCGACATCACGCCCAAGATCGCACCGGAAGAACGCTCCTTCATCGATGTGGCGGCCAGACTGCTGCCGCCCGCCCCGTGGACAAGTGAGACCTGGAAAGTCTGGACCGAAGCCGTCAAGGCCGAGACCGGCCGCAAGGGCAAGGCCTTGTTCATGCCGTTGCGGCTGGCGCTGACCGGGCTCGATCACGGCCCGGAGCTGGCTCTGCTGCTGCCGCTCATCGGGCGGGATCGGACTTCCCGGCGATTGGGAACGTAATCGGATCCGCATTGATCGCCGACGGAAAAGCCTTAAAACATGCGATGTTTGAGATTGGGGTATGCCCATGATCCTCGTCGGTCAGTATGACTCTCCCTATGTGCGCCGCGTGGCGGTGACGCTGCATCATTATCATTTGCGCTTCGAGCGCAACCGCCTGTCGGTCTTCCATCCGGGCATGGTCGACATCAACCCCTTGATGCGCATTCCCTCGCTCGTCATCGACGGCGACGAGACGCTGCATGACAGCGGCGCCATCATCGACTATCTCGACGAGATGGTCGGCCCGCAGAAGGCGCTGACCCCGCGCAGCGGCGAGGAACGCCGCAAAGTGCTGCAGGTCATCGCCCTCGCCACCGGCGCCATCGATAAGACGCTTGCCGTCGTTTATGAGCGGCATTTCCACCTGGCCGCCGGCATCGCCCATGAATGGACGGTGCGCTGCATGGCGCAGCTTTCGGGCGCCCTCGTCCATCTCGACGCGCATGCGAACGGGCCCTGGTATTTCGGCCGCAAGTTCACGCAGGCCGATGTCACACTGGCATGCCTCATCGGCTATCTGAAGCTGCGGCTGCCGGAAGCCTTTCCGGCCGGACGTTATCCGCATCTCGAGAAACTGGCGGAACGCTGCGAGGCGCTCGATGCCTTCATCAAGGCAAAACCGGCGCCCGATGAGCTGATGCCGGCGAAACCTTGATCAGCCAGCCGGAATCTCCGCCGACGCATCCGGCACCCTGTAGCCTTTGATCACCGCCGGACGCGCGGCCATGGCCTGATACCAGCGCCGCACATTGGGAAAATCATTGAGGTCGATCTTCTGCCAGGCGAAGCGGGCGATCCACGGGAAGGTCGCGATATCGACGATCGAATAATCGCCGCACATGAAGTCCTGGCCGTCGAGCAGCCGGTCGAGGACACCATAGAGGCGCTTCGCTTCGGCGGCGAACCAGGCATCGGCGAAGGGCGCTTTGCCTTCGTTGTAATGGAGGAAATAATGGGCGCGGCCGAGAAAGGGGCCGACCGCCGACATTTGCCACATCAGCCATTCATGGATGCGGATCCGTGCCTTGGCTTCCGCCGGATAGAGCTTGCCGGTCTTCTCACCGAGATACATGAGAATGGCGCCGGATTCGAAAACGCTCTGGCCGCTGTCGCGGTCGATGATGGCCGGGATCTTGTTGTTGGGCGAAATCTTGAGAAAGGCAGGCGCGAACTGCTCGTCCTTGCCGATATTGATCGGATGGGTCGTGTAAGCGAGGCCCATCTCCTCCAATGCGATCGAGATCTTGCGCCCATTGGGCGTGCTCCAGGTGTAGAGATCGATCATAGCAGCCGCAATCCTCCCGCTTGTTCCATCTGGTCCTCGAGGGTCAGGATACGGTCATAGGCGCCATCGGCAAGCACCGAATGGCCCGTGAGCAACAAAGCCTCGCGCGCGGGGGCAAGCACCGGATCGGCGAAGGCCTTGTCCAGCGCCAGGCGCAAGGGCGCAGGATCGCGGCCGGGCGCGGTTACAAAAGGAAGGCCCGGTACCTTCGGCGAACGCGCGATCTCGATCAGGCCATCGAGATAATCGGGGCGATAGCGCCGCGCCAGCGCCACACAGACGGAATCGATCGAGCAGAGGTCGGCCTTGCCATCGCGTACCGCGATCATCGATTTGACATGGCCGCCACTTTCGAGAACCGAGGAAAAAAAGTCGCCGTCTTTCGCAAAGGGCGTGAAGACGAGCTTCAATGCCAGCATGCCCGACATGGAATCAGGATTGTTCACCGCCGCGCGGCTGCCTCTGAATTCGGCCAGCGGGCGGTTCTCGCGCGCGAAGACGAAGCTGCAATAATCGGCACCCTCGCAGCCATCGGCGCTGTAATGCGGAGTCGCCAGATAAGCAAAACGGCCGCGGAATTCATGGGTAAAGGGGTAGCCGCAGGTCTGGCTGAAAAACAGATCGCCTCTGCGCCAGCCGGCGAAATAATCGGGATCATGGTCGAGCCGCGCGCCGTCCTTGCCCATATGCCTGAGGATACCGCCACCCCATTCATCGGTGGCCTCACGGACCTCGGGCCAGTCATACATGGGCAGCGATATCGTCATTGGACGTCCTTCATCAAAGAGCGAATGTAGTTGCCGGTTTCATTGGGCTGGATGCGGGCATGGCGGATGAGATTGTCGAAGTGCCGCGACAGCTCGCGGATATGCTCGGTCGAGGTGAAGACGAAATACATGTCGCCGACATAAAGCGCGGCGCGCATCGGACCGAACACCGTATAGGGAACCGAAAAGCGTTCGCGATTGTCGAACAGGAACCAGCGATAGGCGGGATAAAGCTCCTCGACGAGGCCGGCTGCCTGCTCGAGCTGGGCCAGACGTTCGGCGGCCTCGAGGCCGCGCCAGATGCCCTCGCCACGCGCAAAGCCTTCGAGCCCTTGCAGCGGCGAGCAGACTTCGATCTCATGCTCGGTGCGCTTGGCATGCATGATGCGGGCCCTGGCGATGCCGGCCCAGGCTTTGGCGGCAGTCGCTTCGAGCCGCCCGGTCTCATGGGCGATCACCGCCTCGGTCTTTACCTGGTCGGGCAAGGTCGCCGGCACGTAGCGGACCTTGAAGCCGCGGGCTTCCTCATGCCAGGCCAACAGACGCTCGTCGGCGGGGCTGCCGGCATCAGGCTCGATCGCCATCTGCGAGACAATGTCGGCCGCCACCTGATCCTGCTGGGAAAGACCCAGAAGCCAGTCGATCGACACGGTGTGGCGGGCCGCGATGCGGGCGATCGTCTCGGTTCGCGGCAATCTTACGTTGACGTCAGAAAGAAGTTGCGACAGCGTCGAACGGTCGAGCCCGGCGCGCGCCGCGAATTGCGCCCGCGACAGGCCTGATCGCTCGATCAGCGCCAAAAGCCGCTGGCGGAAGATGTCCGACGTGTCCCGCTTCAGCATTGTTTACAATCGTCACCAATTGACGTGGATGCGTATCAGAATAAACAGATTATGCGCATAATAGCATGGTGGGTAAAGGCCGATGCGCCTATAAAATTGAAACATGTTGCCGCCCCGCGAAATCGAGACCGCCAAGCCGCTCAATATAGAGTGGCCGACGGTCACCCTGATCGCCCTCATGTATGGCCTGCTCGCCCTCCTGATGTGGTTCTTCCATGCACTACCCTGGTGGGTGGTGGTGCCGGCCGCGGCCTATCTGGTGGCGCTGCACGGCTCGCTCCAGCATGAGGCGCTGCATGGCCACCCGACCCGCAACCGCCTGGTCAATGAGCTCCTGGTGGCGATCAGCCCGAGCCTCTGGTTCCCCTATCGGCGCTACCGCAAGCTGCATCTCACCCATCACAATGATGAGCATCTGACCGACCCGCAGCTCGATCCCGAATCCTATTATCTGCTGCCCGATCACTGGGTGCGGCTGCCGGCGCCGATGAAGCAGCTCTACACGATCAACAACACACTCGCCGGCCGCATGATCCTGGGGCCGATCATCGCTGCGGTCCGTTTCTGGTCCTCGGAACTCGTCGCCCTTCTCAAGGGGGACCGAGAAATCCTCAATGCCTGGCTGCTCCATATCCCGGCGGCGGCCGTCACCCTCGTCTATGCGCTCTGGGTGTGCGGCATTCCCTTCTGGCAATATGTCCTGCTCTTCGTCTATCCAGGCATCGCGCTCATGCTGGTGCGTTCCTTCTGCGAGCATCAGGCGGCGGAAAACGAGGGCGAACGCACCATCATCGTCGAGGCCTCGCCCTTCTGGTCGCTTTTGTTCCTCAACAACAACCTGCATGTCGCCCATCACACGCGGCCGCGGCTGCCCTGGTACGAGCTTCCCGCTTATTACCGCGCCGAGCGCGACGCGCTCGTCGCCAAAAACAACGGCTATCGCATGAACGGCTATGGCGAGATCTTCCGGCGCTACTTCCTAAGACCTAAGGAACCGGTCGCCCACCCACTCATCAAATGAACAATCAATCAGTCTACGGAGAAAACAGCCCATGACCACCGCGCATCTACCGAAATCAGCCGCCTATGTCGTCGTCGGCATGGGCATGCATGGCATGTCGACGGCCTGGCATCTCGCCATGGAGCTCGAGCGCTCCGGCAAGGGCAAAGGCTCGGACGTCATTCTCATCGACAAGGCCGGTCCCGGGGCCGGCGCCACCGGCATCGCCTGCGGCTGCGTACGCAATCTCTACATGACTTCGCCGATCCACAATATCCTGCGCCATTCGGTCGATGTGTGGGAATCGGACCCGGTCAATTTCGGCTTCCAGCAAGTGGGCTATGTCTCGGTCGGCGAAGGCAACCAGCAGGCCGATTACGAGAAGATGCATAAGAGCCAGAACGCCGCCGGCTACAAGTCCGACATGTATGTCGGCAAGGAGGCGAAGAGCTTCCTCAAGAAGATCTGGCCGGACTTCAATGTCGACAAGGCCGATGTCGTGCTGCACGAGATCCCGTCGGGTTATGCCGGCACCCACACGGCGGTGCGCGCCCTCAAGGAGAAATGCGACCAGTGGGGCGTGCGCTCCTTCACCGGCATCTCGGTCGAAGGCTATGACATGCAGAACGGCCGCATCACCGGCGTCCTCACCTCGGAAGGCACGATCAAGGCCGATGCGGTGGTGATCTGCGCCGGCGCCTGGATCACCAAGCACTGGGATTGGTTGGGGCTGCCCAACAAGCTCGACATGCGCTATCCCGACGGCGGCGTCGTCAAGGACGCCGACATGTGGACCTACTGGCGCCTGCTCGAAGGCGAAGTGCTGCTCAAAGACGGCCACAAGTACCGCACCGGCGACGACAAGGATCCCCCGGTTCTCCATGTCGAGCTGATGAACACGCCGGTCATCACCGAGAACGGCCACAAATTCCCGGATCAGCACTTCTATATGTATGTGCGTTATGCGGCTGAGCGCGCCGGCGCGCCCGGCGTCCAGGGCGGCACCATCCCGATCAAGATGGGCCCCAAGGCGGTGCTCGAGCCCTATGGCCACGCCAACGACCTCTATCAGGCCGATGCGTGGTTCAAGGACTACTACATGGCGACGCTCGCCTATCTGTTCGACCAGTTCAAGAACTATGGCAGCCAGTTCAAACAGCGCCGCAATGGCGGCATCGGCGCCTTCACGCCGGACTCGGTGCCGATCTTCGACTGGGTCGCCGAGAACGGCTACATGATCGCCGACTCGAACCACGGCTATAAGATGATCGGCGTCGGCAAGCTCGTCGCCCGCCACCTGGTATCGGGCACCCCGGTGCCTGAGCTGTCGCCCTTCGCTTTCACCCGTTTCGCCCAGGGCAAGACCTTCGGCGACCGCAATTCCAATTGTCCCTGGGTGTAAGCCCCGGATTAAATCGCAGTAAACTGTTACAGCAGGATAGGGAGCGCGTGACCCGGAAAAGTGGCTACCGGTTTTCCGCCCCGGTCACGCGCCACATCTAAAATGTCGATCACGTTCGTCACTTCAGGCCATTTAGGCCTGAAGTGACCGTGATCTATCCCCTATCTTGCTGTTTTTTTGCCTGATTTCCCTGCTTTTTGCGCTCCGGGGTCCACAACGCGGGACCGGTCCCTGACCGGTCTCCACAGGAGGAGGGGGCGAATTCAACCCGCCAAATGGGCGTTTTTTAGCGTGTGCAGCGCAAAAACCCATGAAAATAAGGGTTTTCACGAATCAACGCATGCGCTAGGGCTCGATTCACTGAATTCAGCAAGCAAGGAGCAGATACATGGCTGATGATAAAGTGAAAGTGGTGACGATTCCTCTGTCGAAAGTGGCAGCGGAACTTGCCGAGAAGCACGAGATGTCGAAGAAGGCCTCCACGGAGTTCCTCGGCGCTTTCGTCGACCTCGTCGTCAAGCACCTCAAGAAGGGTAACAAGGTCCGCGTGACCGGCCTCGGCATCCTGCAGGTTCGTAAGCGTCCGGCGCGCATGGGCCGCAACCCCGCCACTGGCGAAGCCATCAAGATCAAGGCTTCGAAGAAGGTTGCCTTCCGCGCTGCCAAGGAGCTGAAGGAAGCCATCTAAGCTTCCGGCAGTCTGATTTCGAAACGGCCCCGTTCACGCGGGGCCGTTTTCGTTTTTAGGCTGTCGAGCGTCGCTTATGCTTGCTTAGCTTGTTTGATTGCTCTTATGATCCTCGCCAACAAAAAACAAAAATTGGCAAGGTGAGGGATGCTGTTACTGGCTGGCCGACGCCTCGCGTCGATGCTCCTGATCATGATCGTGATTTCGATACTGCTGTTCCTTGCCTTCGAAGGGGACAAGCTGGCCCTCGCCGGACGGGTGCTCGGCCAGTACACGACAATGGAAGGCAAACTCCACTGGATCGAAGAGAACGGCTACAACCGGCCGCTCGTGGTGCGCTACATCAGCTGGCTCTATGGCTTCTTCACCGGCGACTGGAAAATCTCCGCGCAATATAATCGGCCGGTGCTGGAGTTCCTGGCCCCGCGCCTCGCCAATACGGCGATCCTCGGTCTCTGCGTCTTCATCATCACGGCGGTCATCTCGCTGATCCTCGGCGTGCTTGCCGGCGTCAATGAAGGCGGACTGCGCGACCGCGTCATCTCGGTCATCTCGGTCATCACGACGTCCTTTCCGGAATTCGCCTCGGGCACCTTCCTCGTTGCCATCTTCGTGTTCTGGCTAGATTGGCTGCCGGGCTCCTCGTCCTTCACCAACGGCTTCAGCGTGAAAGAGCTCGTGCTGCCGGTCACCGTCCTGGTGATCTTCAATTTCGGTTACTATACCCGCATGACGCGGGCCTCGATGGCCGAGGTCATGACCTCGCAATATGTGCGGACCGCAATCCTCAAGGGTCTTCCGCCCCGGAGCGTCGTCGTCAAGCATGCGTTGCGCAATGCGCTGATCGCGCCCTTCACGGTCATGATCCTGCAGCTCAACTATCTCCTGTCCGGCATTGTCGTGACCGAGGTGTTCTTCGCCTATGACGGGTTCGCCAAGGCGATGTACGACGCCGCCCTCTTCGGCGACACATATGTCGTCTCTGCTTGCGCCATGGTCGCGGTGTTCGTGGCAGTCCTGTCGCAGTTCATCTCGGATGTGGGCTACACCTATCTCAATCCGCGCATTCGTTTCGCATAAGGACAGATGCCCATGACCGTGACGTCCGTGCCAGCGACCGAGATGCCCAAGCGTCGGCCACTCCTTCTGCGCATCCTGAAATCGATCACGCTGCTGCGCGAATCCTATGTCGGCATGTTCGGCGCCGTCCTGGTGCTGTTCTGGCTCGTCATGGCAGTCGGTGCCGACCTCTTTCCGCTGCGCGATCCTCTGGCGCAATCGGCGCCCGATCTCCTGAAGCCGGCTTTGTCGTTGGCGCCCGACGGCACTACCTATTGGCTCGGCACGGACGACAAGGGGCGCGATATCCTCTCGCGCCTCATCTTTGGCTCGCGGCTCGTGCTGTTCTGGTCGGTCCTCGCGACCGTCGTCGCTTATGCGGTCGGCATGCTGCTGGGTGTGATGGCGGGCTATCGCGGCGGCTGGTGGGACGAGGTCATTTCCTTCATCGGCAATGTGTTCCTGTCTTTCCCGCCGATGGTGCTGTTCCTCGTCATTCTCACCAATTTCGGACCGACCTCCAGCATGGGGCAATATATCGGCAGCCTGGGCGTCGGCAGCACCGTGGTATCGGGCGTCATCATTATCGTCGCCATCACCTTCGGCACCGCCCCGCAAGTGGCCCGCATCGTGCGCGGCCTGGTGCTCGACCTGAAGACACGCGACTATATCGCCGCCGCCGAAGTGCGCGGCGAAAGCCCTCTTTATATCATGCTGGTCGAACTCCTTCCCAATGCGCGCGGGCCCCTGATCGTCGATGCCTGCCTGCGGCTCGGTTATGTCATCATCGCCATCGCGGTGCTCGGCTTCCTGAGCCTCGGCCTGCCGCCGCCCGAGCCCGACTGGGGCAAGATGATCGCCGAGGTGCGCGGTTTCGGCGCCATGGCGAGCAATGCGATGATCTGGCCGGCCATGGCCATCTCATCCCTGGTGCTCGGCCTCAATCTCCTGGCCGACGCCTTGCGCGAAATCTCACTGCGTGACTGAGGGAAGATGGCGATGAATGCAGCGCAGACACCCGTCCTTGAATGCAAGAACGTCTCGATCTCCTATTTCACACGCGCCGGCGCCATCCCTGCGGTCTATGACTTCAACCTCACCGTGATGCCGGGAGAAGCGGTTGGAATCGTCGGCGAGTCGGGCTGCGGCAAATCGACGGTGGCGCTCGCTATCATGCAGTATATGGGCCGCAACGGCGCCATCACCGGCGGCGAGATCAAGTTCATGGGCCGCGACATGCGCACCATGTCGCAAGAGGAATTACGCAAGATCCGCGGCTCGCAGATCTCGATGGTCTATCAGGAGCCGATGGCGTCGCTCAATCCGTCGCTGCTGATCCGCACCCAGCTCACCGAGGTGCTGATAGTCCATGAGGGCATCAGCGAGGACGCCGCCTATAAACGCGCCGTCGAGGTGCTCGACGCGGTACGCCTGCCGGATCCGAACCGCATCATGAATTCCTATCCGCATCAGCTTTCAGGCGGCCAGCAGCAGCGTGTCGTCATCGCCATGGCGCTGCTCTCCAATCCGAAGCTGCTGTTGCTCGATGAGCCGACCACGGCGCTCGACGTGACGGTGGAAGCGGGCGTGGTCGAGCTCATCAAGGACATCTCGAAGCGCTTCGGGACGTCGATGATCTACATCTCGCACAATCTCGGCCTCATCCTCGAAACCTGCAACCGTATCTGTGTCATGTATTCGGGCCAAGCGGTCGAGGTCGGCGAAGTGAAGCAGGTCTTCGACCATATGCGCCATCCCTATACGCGCGGGCTGTTCTCCTCGATCCCGCTGCCGGGCGCCGACCGCTTCTCGCGGCCGCTGGTTCCCATCCGCGGACAATTGCCGCTCCCTCGCGACCGGCCGAAGGGCTGCACTTTCGGGCCGCGCTGCGATTTTTTCGAGGCCGCGCGTTGCGACAAGCCGATTGCGATGCTCGACATCGCAAACGATCCCGGCCATCAGGCGCGCTGCGTGCGCTACAACGAGATCGACTGGAAGCGCTATCGGCCCAAGGGCCTCGAAGCCGAACCGATCATACCGGGGCCGCCGGTGCTGCAGATCAGGAATATGAAGAAATACTACGAGATCCGCGACAATTCGATCGCCGCGATGATCTCCGGCACCAAATCGCGCTTCGTCAAGGCCAATGAGAAGATCGACTTCGAGGCACGCGAGGGCGAGACCGTCGCCATTGTCGGCGAATCCGGCTGCGGCAAGAGCACCTTCGCCAAGGTGCTGATGGGTCTCGAGGAGTCGAGCGGCGGCGAGGTGCTGGTGAATGGACAGGAAGTCGGCCACCTGCCGGTGCGCAAGCGCCCGGCGGGCCTGATATCGAGCCTGCAGATCGTCTTCCAGAATCCCTTCGAGACACTCAATCCGAGCCATTCGGTGGGATCCCAGATCGCGCGCGTATTGCGTAAATTCGGCGTCGCCAAGAACCGCGACGAAGCCGAGCGCAAGACCTATGAACTGCTCGATCTCGTCAAGCTGCCGCGCGAATTCGCCGATCGTAAACCGCGCCAGCTGTCGGGCGGCCAGAAGCAGCGCATCGGCATCGCCCGCGCCTTCGGCGGCGAGGCGGCGGTCGTCATCGCCGACGAGCCCGTCTCCGCGCTTGACGTTTCCGTGCAGGCGGCGGTGACCGGGCTCCTCACCGACATCCAGCGCAAGAAACGCACGACCCTCGTCTTCATCAGCCACGATCTGTCGGTGGTGCGTTATCTCGCCGACCGCATCGTCGTGATGTATCTCGGTCGTATCATGGAACAGGGTACCACGGATGAGGTGTTCTCACCGCCTTATCACCCCTATACCGAGGCGCTGCTTTCCGCCGTACCGATCGCCGACACATCGGTCACCAAGAGGCACATCGTGCTCAAGGGTGAGCTGCCCTCGCCGATGAACCCGCCACCAGGTTGTCCGTTCCAGACCCGCTGCCCGCGCAAGATCGGCGCCATCTGCGAGACGGAGATGCCGCCCAACAAGGACATGGGCAACGGCCATATGATCATGTGTCACCTGCCCGACGACGTGCTGCGCGCCATGGAACCGGTGATCAAGGTCGGCCGCCACGAAAGCGAAGAAAGTAATATCGCCCACTAAACATGCCCCTTCCCCTGCATCTCAGATCCGCTCTCGATCAGGCGCGCCTCCTGCGCGCCCGCAAGATCAGCGCCCGCGAACTGCTCGATCTCGCCTGGAGCCAGGTCGAGAAGCACAATAAGTCGCTCAATGCGGTTATCGTCAGCGACATAACGCGGGCGCGCAAGGCCGCGGCCGCCGCCGACCGGCGCCTCAAGGCGGGCGCGCCCAAAGGCACCTTCGACGGGGTGCCGATGACGATCAAGGAGAGCTTCGACTGGACCGGCACGCCGACGACCTGGGGCGATCCGCGCTTCGCCGGCAATATCGCCAAGTCCGATGCGGTCGCCCTCACCCGCCTCACCGATCAGGGCGCCGTCATCTTCGGCAAGACCAATGTCCCCCTGATGCTCGCCGACTGGCAGAGCTTCAACGCCATTTACGGCACGACGAACAATCCCTGGGACGTGACGCGCTCGCCGGGCGGGTCCTCCGGCGGTTCGGCGGTGGCGCTCGCCACCGGGATGAGCGCGCTCGAGATCGGCTCCGATATCGGCGCCTCGATCCGCAACCCGGCGCATTATTGCGGCGTCTACGGCCACAAGCCGACCTACGGCATCGTGCCGATGCGCGGCCAGTTCCTGCCCGGCATCGTGACGCCGAGCGACATTTCCGTGGCAGGCCCCATGGCGCGCAGCGCCCGCGACCTCACCGCCATGCTCAAGCTCCTGGCGGGTCCCGATGGTATCGAGGCGCAGGCCCTCCAGCTCAGACTACCGGGCGCACCGCAAAAGTCCTTCAGGGACTTCCGCGTGGCGGTGATGCTGAGCGATCCGGTGAGTGAGGTCGATCAGCCGGTGCAGGATCTGGTCGGAAAACTGGCCCAATTCCTGTCCAAAAGGGCGAAGCGCCTGTCGATGTCAGCGCGGCCCGACTTTTCAACCCGCGAGGCGATGGACGTCTATATCCAGCTCCTGCGCTCGGCGACGAGCCGCCGGCAAAGTGATCGGGATTTCGCCGCCAACCGGGCGCTCGCCGATAGCTTCGCCACCGCCGACACCAGCTATTTCGCCCAGATGACCCGCGCCTATGTGCTGCCGCACCGCTCCTGGCTCATGGCCAATGAGCGGCGCCATCAGATGCGCCTGCTCTGGGACCGGTTCTTCACCGACTGGGACGTGCTCATCTGTCCGGCGGCGGCCTCGGCCGCCTTCCCGCATGACCAGCAGGGCGAACGCCATGAGCGGACGATTAGGGTGAATGGGCGGCGGGTCGCAACGACCGACCAGTTGTTCTGGGCCGGATATTCGGGCGGCTTCTACCTGCCCTCGACCGTCGCCCCGATGGGGCTGACGCCGCAAGGCCTGCCGGCCGGCATCCAGATCATCACCCGGCAATATGGCGACTTGACCGCGCTGCGCTTTGCCGAACTCCTGGAACAGGAATATTGCGCTTTCGTGCCGCCGCCAGGTGCTCAGTAGACGGAAATGTGCAACCGCCTTGCCGCCTAAGGCGTAAATTCCATTCACCATTTGCGAATTTGGATAGCAGTGATAGGCTTCTCCCGGGCGCAAACGGCTCAAATAATCGACGTCCGATCCAACGGGACGCCAAGTTCATCTTTTGCAAAGAACCCCCGCAATGGGAGGGAGGAAGAGGACAAATGTCAGACAAAGAACATATTTGGATTCCGAAGCTCAAGCAGCAGCTCTCCGACAAGAAAATCGACCGCCGCGAATTCGTTCGCTATGCGAGCCTGCTCGGCATGTCGTCGGGTGCGGCCTATATGTGGGCCGGCAAGATCACCGGCCAGCCGCTGGCGCCGCCGGCGATGGCGCAGGACATGCCGAAAGGCGGCGTCCTCAAGATCGCCCAGCGTATCCCTAAGGTCGACAACCCGCATACATTCTCCTGGGTCTACGACTCGAATGTGGTGCGCCAGGTCTGCGGCTATCTCACCCGCACCGGCGTCGACAACGTGACCCGCCCGCATCTGTGCGAGAAGTGGGAAGCCTCGGAGGACCTCAAGACCTGGACACTTCACATCAAGAAGGATGCCAAGTGGCATAAGGGCGAGGACTTCACCGCCGAACACGCGGCGTGGAACATCAAGCACTGCCTCGATCCGAAAGTCGGCTCTTCCGTCGTCGGCCTGATGAAAGGCTATATGCTGAAGGACGTCGACACCGGCACGAAGGACGACAAGGGCAATGCGGTGATGACCACCGAATTGTGGGATGCCAATGCGATCGAGATCAAGGACCCGAAGACTCTCGTCCTCAATCTCGCGCAGGCTCAGGTCGCGGTTCCGGAGCATCTTTTCCACTATCCCTTCCTGATGCTCGACCCGGCCGAGAACGGCGCCTTCGCCGTCGGCTCCAACGGCACCGAATCCTTCGAGCTGGTGGAGCTGGAAATCTCGCGCAAGGCGGTATTCAAGCGCCGCCCCGATGCGCCGGGCTATCTCGACGAGTTGCACTTCATCGACCTCGGCGACAATCCGACGGCGGTGGCGGGCGCGCTCGCCTCCAAGCAGGTCGACGGTATCTATCAGGGCAATATCGAGCAGTTCGACCTCTATAAGGGCATGCCGCATGTCGACATCCACCAGGTGGTGACGGCGCAGACCGCGGTCGCCCGCATGCAGATGACGCAGAAGCCCTTCGACGACCCGAAAGTGCGCAAGGCGATCCGGCTCGCCACCGATCCGGCGAAGTGCCTGCAGATCGCGCATAAGGGTGTCGGCGAGCCGGCGGAACATCATCACGTCTGCTCGGTGCATCCCGACTACAAGAAGATCGAGCCGCTCGGCTACAAGCCCGATGAGGCGAAGAAGCTCCTCGCCGAAGCCGGCCATCCGGACGGCATCGACATCGAGATCTTCTGCAAGCCCGATCCGTCCTGGGAACAGGCGGCCGTCGAGGCGATGGCGGAGCAGTGGAAGGCCGGCGGTATCCGCGCCAAGATCAATGTCCTGCCGTCGGCGAAGTTCTGGGAAGTGTGGACGGAGGTGCCCTTCGGCTTCACCGAATGGACGCACCGCCCGCTCGGCTTCATGGTGCTGGCGCTCGCCTATCGCACCGGCGTGCCGTGGAACGAGTCGCGCTATTCGAACAAGCAGTTCGACGAGCTGTTGAACAAGGCCGAGGGCACGCTCGACGTCGACAAGCGCCGCGAGATCCTGGGCGAGCTCGAAACGATCATGCTGGAGGATGGGCCGATCACCCAGCCGCTCTGGCGCTCGGTCTACGCCGCCTATGACAAACGCGTGCAGGGCTTCGAGATCCACCCGACGCTCTACATCTTCGGTGAGCAGCTGGCCGTCAAACCGGCGTAAGCAAACCTGAGACACGAAAGAGAGCCCGCGAGCCTTGCTCGCGGGCT
>NZ_JAENHL010000008.1:292389-890613 GCF_016595235.1 Taklimakanibacter albus
TCGGGCGAGAAGATCGTGCCGTGGGTACCGCCCGGGACGACGACCATTTGTTTGGGCTCGTTGGCGGCGGCGAAGAGCTTCCGGCCCTCGGCGATGGGTATGACATGGTCCTGGTCGCCATGGATGACGAGGAGCGGCGCGTGGACCCGGCCGATAAAGGCGAATGAATCGAACCTGTCCTTCATGAGCCAGTGCACCGGCAGCCACCAATAGGCCGCGGCGGCGATATCGGCGGCCGAATAATACGGCGCCTCGAGCGCGACCGCGCCGACCCGGCGCTCGGCGGCAAGCTGCACCGCGACGCCGCTGCCCAGCGACTCGCCCACCAGCATGATCGTCTCGGACTTCACCCCTTGCGCGATGAGCCAGTCATAGGCGGCGCGGGCATCCTTCACCAATCCGGCTTCCGAGGGTTTTCCGGAGCTCGCGCCATAGCCGCGATAGGACACGAAGAGCACGCCAAAATCTCCGGCCTGATAGGCGGCAAACCGTTCACTTCGGCCAGATATCTCACCGCCATTGCCATGAAAATAGAGAATGACCGGCCTTCCCGGCTTCGGCACCGTGTACCAGGCTTGCAACGTTTCGCCGTCTTCGGTCACCAGTCTCAGATCCGCCACGCCGACGAGGCCCGCGGCGGTGGCCGACAATCCCCGATGAGAGGGAAAATACTGATAGCTCCGTTGGCTCGCATACATGAAGAGGGCGGCGAGCAGATAGAGCGATATGGCGGCGATGGCGGCCAGCCGCAGAACGGGAATCAGGCCGGCGCTCATGCGCCCTCCACCAGCCGGGCGGGTGAGCCGACATCGCGCGTCCACGCCCAGACGGCGAGCAACGGGCTGGCATCGGTACGGGTTGCATGGCTCATGCGCGGCGGGTGCCAGACCGTCTCCCCAGGGGAACGGCGGGTGAAGGCGCCGGCGTCCTTGCGCCAATCGCTCGGGCCGGTCAGGAGCCAGTAAAGCTCCGGCGCCTTATGCCAGTGATCGCGATAGAGCCGCCCCGGCCCCAGAAGCAGGAGCCCCATCAGGAAATCATCGCCGGGAAAGAATCCGTCGGGACCGACGATCTCGGCATAGGCGTAGTTGTCCATATAGCCTTCGCCCATCACGTCGTCGGAGTAGTTCGGATTCTGCTTCCAATGCAGGAACTCGTCGACCCCGGCGAGCGCGGCGGCGACCTCGGGAACGAGGAACATGGATGTCGCAACGCATTCGGCGAAATGGCGCGTGGCGGGAAGCCGGCGCGAGCCTGGATCGATAGCCGCTGCCGGCGACAGGTCCTGAACGGCGAGGCGCGCCTTGACCTCAGCGGCTCCCTCGCCCTTGAGCGACGTGCGGATGGTGTCGATGACCCAGATGGCGGGACCGTAAATGTTGTCGTTCAACTACCCGCCCCCAACAACGCGGATCGGATAAAGCGATATCCACCCGATCGCGTCCCAGTTCTCAGACTCCACACCCATACATCACCAAAGGCAGAAGCGTTCCCAGGTGACCCGATCCAAGCCCACCCGGATCGGATCGGCACTTTGTCCATTCTGCGTCGATTCCGAAACGCCATTCGCGCCGGTCGGTTAACGGCACGCGCCCCTCGCCCGTCATCGGAGGGCGTATACATTCTTCGCCAGCAGCAAGAGGTCGGCATCGCTCACATCGCGCACCGTGTTCCGCCGCATGGGCGCATGGGCAGCCGACGCCATGCGCTCGGCCAGGAGTTCCGGCCGCTCGAGTTCGAGCCCATCGCCCGCGAAATCGACCTTGATGCGCGAGCGCCGCACCAGCCCCTCGAAGGCGCCCGCCACATTTCCGTCGGCCCCCATGGATCGCGCCACTTCGGCAAAAGCCTCCGGATTGCCGTCCTTGACCCAGTCGATCGTGGCCAGCATGGCCAGTCCGGTTGCCCGTCCATGTGGAACCGGTGCCAGCTCGGCCATGGCATGGGAGATATTATGCGCCAGCGCCGTACCGCAATTGTCGATGCCGATGCCGGCATAGCAGCTGCCGAGCAACAAGGCTCCCCTGGCCTCGAGATCGCCCGGCGTCGTCACCGCCCGCTCCAGCGCCCCCGAGATCAGCATGATCGCCTGGTGACAATAGAGATCGTTGGCGGCATGCCGGTTACGGTTGGTGCAGGCCTCGATCGCATGAACCAGCGCGTCGAGACCGGTAGCCGCCGTAACGGCGGCCGGTACGCCCACGGTCAGCTCCGGATCGAGCAGCGCCAACATCGGCTTGAGCTCCGTGCCCCAGGCCCAGACCTTCCGGCCTTCCCTGTCAGTGAAAATACACGTGCGCGTCACTTCGGCCCCGGTGCCGGCCGTGGTCGGCACTGCGATGAGCGGCAGAGGATCGGCAGGCAACGCTGTCTCACAGAACCGATAGGCTTCGACCGCCAGGCCCGAGACGGCGCAGGCGGCGACGAGCTTCGCCGTGTCGAGCGCCGTGCCTCCGCCCAGCCCGATCACCACTCTGGCGTGGATCTCCCGCGCCATGGCGGCGGCGCGGTCGATGTCGCTGTATTTGGGTTCCCCTTTGAAACCGTCATAGAGGCTCGCGGCATGGCCGGCTTCCGCCAGAAGGCCGACGAGCTTGAGCGCCACGCCCGATGCGGTCATCGCCGGATCGGCAATGATCATGACCGCCGTCCCCTTGCCGGCAAAGCCGGTGACGCGGCCGGGCAACTCGGCCAACCGGCCATTGCCAAAAGCGATTTCAGGAACCGGGGCGAGAGAGAAGCTTTGCATGCCTATGCCTCTAGATAGGCATTCCCGGGCGATCAAGCGTCAAACCGCTTCACCTTTTCACAAAGCGAGCGCGACAGGCCTCACACCCAATCCTCGAAGGGGAAATTGTCCAGCCGCTCGGTGCCGGTCTCGGTGACGACGACCTGGATCTCGAGCTTCACCGTCTCGCCGGCGCGTTTCGAGCCGGTGCAGCTTTCGACGCACAGACACATTCCGGGCTCGAAGACCCCGTCATAACCTTTGCCCTTGTCCATATCGACATGGGTCGGCACGGATGGATACTCATCGCAAAGCCCCACCCCGTGCAGCGCCACGCCGTAGCGGTTCTCGTGATACTCCTCCGGCATGCGCAATGACTTGTCGTTGAACTCGCGGAAACTCATGCCGGGCTTGATGATCGACCAGTTGTGCATGATCTGCTCGAGCGCGAAGGCATAAAGCTCCTTCTGCATCGGTTTCGGCTTGACGAGGCCGACGGTCCAGGCGCGCGACAGATCGGCGCAATAGCCGTAAGGCCCGATCAGATCGGTGTCGAAGGAGAGCATGTCGCCCTCCTTGCCGACATGGCCGGAGCATTCCTTGAACCACGGATAGGTGCGCTCGCCGATCGCCAGGAGCCGCGTCTCGATCCATTCGCCGCCATTGCGGATGTTCTCGTAATGAAGCTCGGCCCAGACCTCGTTCTCGGATTTTCCGGGCAGCGAATTCTCGCGCATGCGCCACATGCCGGCCTCGCAGACCTTGATCGTCCAGCCCATGAGCTCCAGCTCGTCGGGCGACTTGATCATGCGCGCGGTCTCGGTGAGCTCCTGGCCCTCGACCAGCGTGAAACCACGGGCGCGCAGGAGATCGACGCCCAAGGGTTCTATCTTGTCGACGGCGAGGCGTTTGTTGCCGCCGCCATGCTGGCGCATGAGATCGGCGATTTCGTCGGCCCATTTGCCGGCGCTTTCGGTCAATCGGGGGCCGCTCGCGAAATAGAACCAGCTGGTGCAGGGCCGGACCTCGTCCACCATCGGCAGGCCCTCGGCCAGATGCAGCGCTTGCGCATATTCGAAACAGATGGTGGGACCATCGGCAAAGATCAGCGCGTATCGCGACGGATTATGCATGGTCCAGATCTGCATGTCCGAGCAGTCCGTCGCATAGCGGATATTGAGCGGGTCATAGACCAGGATGGCCGCACAATCATGCTCGACGAGCTTCTGCTTGATGCGGCCATGGCGATAGGCCCTGACGCGCGCCAGAGTCGCGGGGCTGATCGGGTCCTTCAGCGGCTTGCTGCCGGCGTCGAAGTTCAGATAGGCCGGCTTGCGGGGATCACTGAAGACCTTCACGTCCATTGATTTTCCTCTCAGCTCAGATTGCGCCAGATGAACATTGCCGTGAACAGATCGAGATGTGCGCCGCCGCCGTTCTTGAACAGCGTGATTTCATCGGGTTGGCGCTTGACGTCATATCCATCGCGGCAAAGCTCGAACAAATCGGCTTCGATATCTTCGCGCGTTATCACACCGCGGCGCAAGGGATCGCCCAAATCACCAGGCTGTTCGATGGCGAACCAGCGGCTGTCGACGAAGAGCCGGGCGCGGCGCACCGCCTCGTCGTCGCATTCGCGCATTTCAGGCGTGAAGCCGCCGACGAGATCGAGATGGGCGCCGGGCTTGAGCCATGCGCCCTTGATCACCGGCACGGTCGCGGACGTGGCGCAGCTGATGATGTCCGCTTTGCCGGCCACATCCTCCAGATCATCGGCGATCCGCCCTTTTACCTCATGCGCCAGTCTCTCGGCCTTGGCGCGGTCGCGGTTCCAGACATAGACCTTTTCGATCCCGGGACGGATGGCCCGATGCGCATCGATCAGATAGGGGGCGAGGCTGCCGGCGCCGACCATCAGCAGGATGCGGGCGTCCGGATTGGACAGAAGGCGCGATCCCAAGGCGGAGTCGGCGGCCGTCTTGCGATAGGTCAGCGCCGTTCCGTCCAGCACGCCCAGCGGCTCTCCGGTCGCCCCATCGAACAAGGGATAGAGCGCCTGCACCGCCGGCAGATCACGGTTCCCCGGGAACACCGTCACCACCTTGGTTCCCATGGCGACGCCCGGCTGCCAGGCCGGCAGGTTGAAATAGGTCTCCCGGTGCCCATCCCGCTCCCAATGGATCTCGGAGCGATCGACCTTGGGCTCCGGGCCCTTATGGGCTTCCGCCAAGGCATCACAAAGGTTCGTCCAGGCGCAGAGGCGGTGGACGTCTTCGGCAGAAACAAATCGCATCAGGAGATTCCGGGTCCGGTGATTTCGCGCAGGAGCTTCTTATAGATCGCCTGGGTATAGGCCGCATAGTCGTCTGCCGGGATGACAAAATTACCCTGACCGCCGACGACATTCTCCTCGAAATATTTATCGAGCGTCGGCCATTCATTGAGGATGGTCAGCGCATTGATGGTGATGCCCATCTTGACCACCTTGTTGCGCGACAGAGCGACCGGCGGGCCGATATTGTTGCGCCCGTCGGAAGAGACGTCGATCACCTGACGCAGGCTCGGCGGCGCCTGCGGGAAAAGTGCCGCGGCATATTCGAGCGCCATCGAGATGGAGGTGCCGCCCTCGGCCAGGCGGCGCGGGATCTCGGCGAGCGAGGCCCCCAGCCGGTCGGCGTCCTTTTCATTCGCGATGATCATCCAGGGGATGATCACCATCTGATTGGCCTCGTCAGACCATTGCATGGCGAGGACGGCGATGCGCCCGTTCGGCCCCTTGGTGATCGCCTCCTTGACCTCAGGGCGCCTGAAGGCATCGCCGAGCCCTTGCATCTGCAGGCGGAACTCATTGGCATCGACGCTGAAGGAGCAATCGATGGCGAGGATAAGGGCCAGGTCGACCTCGGGCTGCTGGGCATAAAGGGGGGTGCGGCCGGGGCCGGCCACCCAGGTAAGGCCAAGCAGCAGGCACAAAAGCGCCAGCAGACGACGTATGGGCATCAGAACCTCGATTCGCGGCCAATGCCACCAGCCACGTAATCTTATGGCCAGCTTTGCGGCCGGGTAAAGACGCAAAGCGCTCACCCTTCCTGCTGCTGACAAAGCCGGGCGGCGGCCGCTGGTCGGCTCCAGGCTCATGGCGGGTGTGACCCTGGTGGACTTGACGAGAGGCCGCCAAAGCCCGACATCTGGGGCATGAATACGCCCGTCACGCGCCCTGTCGTTTCCGGGCCGGCTTTGGTTGACCCCTTCGGCCGGCATGTGACCTATCTGCGCGTGTCAGTGACCGACCGCTGCGACTTCCGCTGTGTCTACTGCATGGCGGAGGACATGACCTTCCTGCCCAAAAAGGACCTGCTGACGCTCGAGGAACTCGAGCGCGTCTGCGCGGCCTTTATCGGGCGCGGCGTCCGCAAGATCAGGCTCACCGGCGGCGAGCCGCTGGTGCGCCGCAATGTCATGTCGCTGATCGAAAATCTGGGCCGGCATGTGAAAGCGGGCGCGCTCGAGGAACTGACGCTGACCACCAATGGCAGCCAGCTCGCCCGTTATGCCACGGAGCTCGTGGACCATGGCGTCCGACGCATAAACGTGTCGGTCGACACGCTGGACGAGCAGAAATTCCGTGCCATCACCCGCTGGGGCGATCTCAAGAAGGTGAAGGACGGCATCGCCGCGGCGCAGAAGGCAGGGCTGGCGATCAAGATCAATGCCGTGGCGCTCAAGGGCGTCAATGACGACGAGATCCCGGAAATGATCCGCTGGGCGCATGGCGAGGGCATGGACCTCACCCTGATCGAGACCATGCCGCTCGGCGACATCGACGGCGACCGCACCGAGCAATATCTGCCTCTGTCGGTGCTGCGCGCTCAATTGATGGACCAGTTCACTTTCGCCGACATCCCCTACAAGACGGGCGGCCCGGCACGTTATGTCGAGGTCAAGGAGACCGGCGGGCGGCTCGGCTTCATCACGCCCCTCACCCACAATTTCTGCGAGAGCTGCAACCGCGTGCGCCTCACCTGCACCGGTACCCTTTTCATGTGTCTCGGCCAGGAGGACGCCGCCGATCTGCGCGCCCCCCTGCGCGCGTCCGACGACAATGATCTCCTCAATACGGCGATCGACGAAGCGATCTCTCGCAAGCCCAAGGGCCATGACTTCATCATCGACCGCCGGCACAACAAGCCGGCTTTGTCGCGCCATATGAGCGTGACGGGCGGCTGAGCCGATCGACACCCCGTTTCATTCCGTCAGCGAAGACCAGCCGCGCCACAGTTCGGGGTGAGTCCCGACGCAAGGGGCGAGCCGCGCGACGAAGTCCTCCGTCGCTTCCATTATTGCCGCTCGGCGGTCCGTACCGCTCATCATCAATGGGCTGCCGATGCTCACCGTGAAATGCGGCGCCTCCGGCGACGGCCGCGTAAAGACCGGCAGGATGGGACAGCCCATCTTGAAGGCGAGCGCCGGAGCACCAGTCGCCAGTTGGAGTTTCCCGCGCATGAAGGGCGTCCGAACGAGCGTCCGTCCTTCATAGGCACAGGCGAGGAGTGAGATAAGTCCGTTCTCGCCGAGCCGCTGCTCCAGTCTGCGGCGCGCATCATCGGGCCTGTCGCGGTCGAAGACGACAAATTCCCGCACATGGCGCCTGCCAACCTTCATATGAACCGGATTGAGGCACCGCACGCCGAAGCACGTCGACGAAAAACCGTGCTCGGGGCGGATCACATGCGTCAGAGGCTGCCCCAGCTCGTGAAAGGCCTGGCGAACGACCTCGCTGGCGAAGACGAAATCGGCGATCCAGATGACGGCGCCACGCCCGCCGGCAAGGGCTTCGGCGACATGCTCCCTTCCTTCCACGGCGATCTCATAGACTGAACTGCCGCCGAGCTGCTTGAGGAAGAAAGCAAGGGACGTCAGCTTCTGTGCGAGCTGACGGCGGCGGAGAGCAGCCGCCTCGTCACGCGAAAGCCCACCCAGAGCGACAAAGGTTTCGAGCGAAGCCTCCTGGCGGAAACCGGCCGGCAACAGCTCGGCCAGGCGCACCGCCGCGGCACGAAGCTGGCGGGCGGGCAGAAGCGACGCGACCGGCGTTGCCGCGAGCACACCGAGGGCCAACAGGTCGGCCAGGCCGAATAATTGGCGATCAACCGTGGGCGCGGGACGCGTGATGATCCGTGCGTCTTGAGGATCGGAAACTTGGATATTGGTCGTGGTATCGGGTAGCGCTCCGCGCCTCAGGCAAGGCGGAGTGTTTGCAGGGACTGCAAATTCGGACATGGCAAAGCCTCCAAGAACATAGCGATCTCGCGCGCAGCGAAACGATGCGCGCGTCGGATGCTATGCGGCTCTGGGAGGTCTCTCGGAGGGTGACTGTTCGAAGGGAATCAGCCGGTCGAGCGGCATGGCCCGGCAGGCAAGCGAGGCCGGCTTGACGAACAACGACGCCGGGGTCGACATCACTCCCGCGCCGGAACAGGCGGCGGAGGTGCAGCAGGAAGTCTGCGCTCCCTCCTTGTCGTGATGCTCTTTACCGTCGCCGCGATGCACATGGTCGGGCTCGGCCGCTACGACGAGTTGCGCCGTTAAGGTGGAAGTCCCTTGCGCCGCGGACGGCGCCGAAGTTTCGAAGCCAAGCAGGCAAATCAAGGCAAGGGCCATGACCATACCGCCAAACATCCGGAAACTCGCCACCATCGACGTCAACCTAGTACCCGCGCTCCAAAAACCGACATTCTTCAAGACAGCAGCCCACCCATGTACCAGGATGGTCCATCACGCCTTCCCGCACGCAGGAATTGTGCCAGATGGTTCTTTATTTCCCATTGTTCTCTGACCAGGATGTCCGGCAAATTGACTGACAATTCGCAGCAAGCCTATCCTCCTTGATCCTGGCGGTGATTTGACGTGACAACGAAAAAAGTGCGTTTTCAACTGGCGGACCTCGAAAAGCCGGCCCGCATCCTGATCGACCGCTGGGGCATCCCACATATCAAGGCCGAAACCAAGGCCGATCTGTTCTTCGCGCAAGGCTTCAACATTGCGCGCGACCGCCTCTGGCAGATCGATCTGTGGCGCAAGCGCGGCCTGGGATTGCTCGCCGCCGATTTCGGGCCGGGCTATCTGGCCCAGGACCAGGCGGCGCGGCTGTTTCTCTATCGCGGCGACATGGCGGCCGAATGGCGCTCCTATGCCGAGGATGCGCAGGAAATCTGCACCGCCTTTGTCGGCGGCATCAACGCCTTCATCGCCGCCATCGACAGGAAACAAGCGCCGCTGCCGCCCGAATTCACCGTGATGGGCACGAAGCCGGAGCGTTGGGCGGCCGAAGACGTGGTCCGCGTCAGGAGCCACGGTCTCACCGCCAATGCACAATCCGAGATCGCCCGCGCGGTTCTGCTGGCGGCCGGCCAGGACGACGCCGATCGTTTGCGCCAGGAGCGCCTGCCCGATCTCCCCCTCGACAATCCGGGCCGGATCGATTTGGCGCGGATTCCCGCCCGGATCATCGATCGCCTCAGGCTCGCCAGCGCGCCGGTCTCCTTCTCGCGCGAAAGGCTGGCGGCACGGCTCGAAGATGCCTGGCGCTGGTCGATCTTCGATGATTTCGGCGTGACCCGCGACAGCCAGCCGGAAGGCTCGAACAGCTGGGTCGTGCATGGCAGCAAAACGACCACCGGACGGCCCATCCTCGCCAGCGATCCGCATCGGGTGCTGAGCCTGCCCTCGATCAGGTATCTCGCGCATCTCTCGGGGCCGGGCATCGAAGCGATCGGCGCCGGTGAGCCCTGCCTGCCGGGCATCTCGATCGGCCACAATGAGCGCATCGCCTTCGGCCTCACCATTTTCGATGCCGACCAGGAAGACGTCTATATCTATGAGACCGATCCAAAGGACCCGCTGCGCTATCGTTTCGGCGACAGTTTCGAACGGATGACCACAAGGGTCGAACGTTTCGAGGTCAAGGGCTCGGAGCCCCAGGAGCAGACCCACTATTTCACCCGCCACGGGCCGGTGGTCTTCACCGATCCCGGCAAGGCGCTGGCCATCGCTGTGCGCTCGGTCTGGGCGGAACCCGGTGCCGCGCCCTATCTCGCCAGCCTGTCCACCATGCGGGCCGGCAACTTCGCCGAATTCGACCAGGCGCTGGCGCGCTGGAAGACCCCTTCCGTCAACAAGACCTATGCCGATATCGACGGTCACATCGCCTGGACGCCTGCCGGCTATGTGCCGCGCCGGACCGGCTGGTCCGGCATGCTACCGGTGCCGGGGTCGGGCGGCTTCGAATGGAAGGACAATCTCGATCGCACCGAAATGCCGAGGCTGATCGATCCCGAGATCGGCTTCGTCGCCACCGCCAATGAGTTCAACCTGCCGGCGGATTGGGACCATCAGGCCAGACCGGTCGGCTTCGAATGGACTTCAGGGGCGCGGGCGATGCGTATCCGTGAAGTCCTCAGCCGGATATCCGTCCATGACCTCTCGCATTCCCAAGGGCTGCAGACCGACATCCGCTCGATCCCGGCGCTGAGGCTCCAGCGTCTGCTGACGCCCCTTTCACCAACGGACGCCGGAGCGCGGCAGGCCCGCGCGCTGATCCTCGACTGGAACGGTGACATGAACGCCGAGAGCGCCGCGGCGGCGCTTTACGGCCTGTGGTGGCTCAAGCACTTGCGGCCCGCCACCATAGCGGCCCTGGCGCCTGAGCTCGGCAGTCATTTGAACCTCGTCGGAATCGGCCATGCCGATGCCCTTCTCGCCGTCCTGGAGGGCAACAGCGCGCAGCTGGCGCCCGTGATGGCGGCATCGCTCGCCAGCGCCTGGCGCGAGGCGCTGGACCTCATAGGCCCCGATCCGTCGCGATGGCGCTGGGGCCAATTGCATCAGATGCTGTTCCGCAGCCCGGTTGCTGCCGTCACCGAGAAAGGTTTCACCGTCGGTCCCTTCCTCATGGGCGGCGACAACTCGACTCCGATGAACACAAGCCCGCGGGTCGCCGACTGGCGGGTCGCTTCCGGCGCCTCGGTGCGCCTGGTGATGGATGTCGGCGACTGGGACAAGAGCCTCTGCATCAATACGCCCGGCCAATCGGGTGATCCCGCCTCCGCGCATTATGCCGACCTGGCCGCGCTGTGGGCCAAGGGCGACTATGTCCCCCTGCTCTTCAGCCCGGCGGCGGTGGAGGCTGCCACCGAGACGGTCATCGACCTGGTTCCCATGTGAGCGACCACGCCCTCAAAGCCGGCCTCTATATGATCCTGGCGATGGCCAGCTTCACCGCCGGCGACACGATGACCAAGCTCCTCGCCGGACAAG
The DNA here is from genome assembly GCF_016595235.1 of Taklimakanibacter albus. GTDB lineage: Bacteria > Pseudomonadota > Alphaproteobacteria > Rhizobiales > Aestuariivirgaceae > Taklimakanibacter > Taklimakanibacter albus. Next base: position 303,434 of record NZ_JAENHL010000008.1, read on the forward strand.
TGCCGGTCGGCGAGATCATTCTCATCCGCGGCATGGTCGCCACGGCCATCATCACCGTCGTCTGCATCAAGCAAGGTGTCCTCATCCATGCCGCCCAGGCCTTCAAGCGCACCATCCTGGCGCGCAGCCTCAGCGACATGGCCGGCACCTTGCTGTTCATCACCGCCCTCATGCACATGCCGATCGCCAATCTCACTGCCATCATGCAGGTGGTGCCGCTGCTGGTGATCGGTTTCGCCGCTTTGTTCCTCGGCGAGAAAGTGGGGCCGCGCCGCATCCTCGCCATTCTCGTCGGCCTCACCGGGGTGCTGTTCATCGTCAAGCCGTCGCCGGCGAGCTTCACCTTCTATGACGGTCTCTCGCTCGGCCTCATCGTCACCGTGGCGCTGCGCGATATCTTCACCCGCAAGCTCACCATCGACGTGCCGACGATGATCGTGGCCTTCGGCAACGCGCTCATCGTGATGCTGAGCGGCTTGGCGCTCTATCCGTTCGAGGACTGGATCGTGCCCAGCCCCCGCCATCTCCTCATCATCTTCTGCGGCGGCAGCTTCCTGACCATCGGTTATGTCGCGATGGTGCTCACCATCCGCCTCGGCGACATCGCGTCCACCGCCATCTATCGCTATACGGTGGTGATCTTCGCCCTCATCTCCGGCGTCTTCGTTTTCGGCGAGATGCCCGACCGCTGGGTGTTCCTCGGCATCGCACTCATCGTCATCTCCGGCATCTATGCGCTCATTCGAGAGATGAAGATCAGCGCGGGATGCGAAAAAGTGGATGCCGGTTTTTCGCAAAAATCCCGCGCTTATCTTAAGAATCGATCACGTTTATGAGTTTGGGTTGCTTCAACCCAAACTCATCGTGATCTAGTGATAGCGCCAGAAGGCAATCGCCGTCAGCGTGATGCTCCAGGCGAGGATGCCCCAGCGCACCCAATGCTGCGGCACGGCACGCGCCACCTTGATCATCAGATAGCCGCCGAGAAAGGCACCCGCCATCATGACGAGCGAGGGCAGCCAGCGGATGACGCCGGCATGGGCGAAGAGCGCGATGCCGATCAGGGTGATGAGGGTGATGGTGGCGTTGCGGATGGAATTCGCCTCATGGATGTCCTCATGGCCGAACATCGCATAGAGGGCGAGCAGCACGACGCCCATGCCGAGGCCGAAATAGCCGCCATAGACATAGACGATGAATTCGAGCGCGAAGGACAGCCACAGCCAGCGCTTGCCGTCGAAATTATGCCGCTGCTCGAGCCAGCGCTTGATCGTGGGGGCGAGCGCGAAGGAGACCGTCGAAAAAGTCAGAAGCCAGGGAATGGCGATACGGAAGGACGCCTCGCCCAGCCCCAGCAAAGCGAGCGAGCCCAGAGCGCCGCCGATGCCGGCGAGCGCCAGCCTGGGTTTGAGATGGAGCGTCGGGCGGCGCAATTCGTGGCGATAGCCATAGAGGCTCGCGACATTGGCCGGCAGCAGCGCCACGAAATTCGAGGCATTGGCCTCGATCTCCGACATGCCGGCGGCAACCAGAAGGGGAAAGGTCATGAAACCCGCCCCACCGGCGAGCACGTTGATGCAGCCGGCCAATACGCCGCCCGCGAACAATAGCGCCATTTCCTCCCAACCCATCCGGTTTACCCTGATTTTCCAAGTGCTTCCTGTCAAAGATAAACTTTGACAAAAGACGCAAGAAGCCATGCTTGCCAAGCGTATGAGAGATGTGGCGTCGGCAAAACTTTCCGCTAGAGTAGGCCGGGAATCGCTGCACCAACCTATTGAGAAAGAGGCATATATGCGCAGCCAGCTGATGGCCGTTGCGACCGCAAGTCCCCCCTTCGAATTGCGCACCGAAGACGTCATCGAGGAAGCGACGCGGATATTCGCCGGTCGCCACCGGGACTTCGAGCGCATGATGCCGGTATTCGCCAATACCGGGATCAGGCGGCGCCAGTCGGTCAGGCCCTATAGCTGGTTCCGTGCCGAGCAGGGCTGGCCGGAGCGGACCGACGCCTATATCGACGGGGCCACCGACCTCTTCCGCAAGGCGGCCGGCGAAGCGCTCGCGCAGGCCGGCATGGAGGCGGGCGAGATCGATACGATCGTGACGGTAAGTTCCACCGGCGTCGCCACGCCCTCGATCGAGGCGCGGGTCATGCACGATATGGGCTTCCACAAGAATGTGAGCCGCATCCCGGTCTTCGGCCTGGGCTGCGCCGGCGGCACGACCGGCCTCTCGCTCGCGGCCCGCCTCGCCCAGACGCCGGCATCCAATGTCCTGCTGGTGGTCATCGAGCTGTGTACCCTCGCCTTCCGCCCCGACGAGATGACCAAATCCAACATCATCGCCACCGCGCTGTTCGGTGACGGTGCTGCGGCCTGCGTGCTGTCGGGCAAGAAGAAGGATGGTCTCGCGGCCATCGAATTCTCCGGCGAGCATAGCTGGCCCGACACGCTCGACATCATGGGCTGGCGCATGGATCCGCAGGGCTTCGGCGCCATTTTCTCGCAGCGTATCCCCGACTTCGTCACCCAGGAGCTGCGCGCCGCCGCCGACGGCTTCCTCAGCCGCAATGGCCTCGCGGTCGATGATATCGGCCAGTATGTCTTCCATCCGGGCGGCGCCAAGGTGATCTCGGCGCTCGAGCAGGTCTTCCATCTCGACCAGGGCACGCTCGAGATCGAGCGTCAGGTCCTCGCCGATCACGGCAACATGTCGGCGCCGACCGTGCTGTTCGTGCTGAAGGAGGCGTTGAAGAAACCCTTCACCGGCCGGCGCTTCGTGAGCGCACTGGGTCCCGGCTTCACCTCGAGCTTCGCCACGATGGTGAGCTGACCATCGTGATCTGGCTCAATATCGCGATCCTCGCGCTCGTCACCTTGCAGCGCCTGGTCGAGCTCTATATCGCCCAGCGCAACACCAAGAAGCTCCTGGCGCGCGGCGCCTATGAGGCGGGCAGCGGCCACTACTGGGTGATCGTCGTCTTCCACGCCGCATGGCTCATCGGCCTGTGGATCCTGGCGCGCGACAATCCGGTCAACTGGACCTGGCTCTTCATCTTCCTCGCCATCGAGGCGATGCGCGGCTGGGTGGTGGCGGCCTTGGGCGAACGCTGGACGACGCGCATCATCGTGCTGCCCGGCGAGCCGCTGGTCGCACGCGGCCCCTACCGCTTCCTGCGCCACCCCAATTACCTCGTGGTGGCGCTCGAGATCTTCGTGCTCCCGATGGTGTTCGGCATGTTCTGGTATGCGCTCGCCGGCACCCTCATCAATGCCGCGATCCTCTATTGGCGCATCCGGGTGGAAGAAGAGACGTTCAGGGAAGCATCGACGCCGCAAAGCTGAGGCCGATTTCAGCCAAGACGTTGACAAGCCAGACCAGACGGCATCCAATGTGGCTGCACCGACACGGGAGGCCACACATGTGGAAGGCCGTAATGGGCTGTGTTCTGTTGCTGGCAAGCACGTCTCCAGCTCACGCCGAATACAGCCCGGCTCAGAGATTAGTGGTATTGATGGAAGCTTGGCGATTGCGTGCCGTGGATTGCCGATCGCGATATGTCAGCTTTTCCGGCCCGGAGGTCGCGGCGCTGACCGATCTGGTGATCTCCGGCGCGCAAACCGCGAAATTCGATCCTAGCGATCTGAACGAGCTCATGAGATCGATCACATTCCAGATCAGTAGCCAGACGCCGCCGACCAAGGAGTTCTGTGACGGCATGCGTCGCGCGATATTCGGAACGTTCTGATCGGCCTTCAGATACCGGCACCTAAAACGGCCGTCTCGCCCGCATCGCCTGAGTGAGCGTGCCTTCGTCGAGATAGTCGAGCTCACCGCCGACCGGCACGCCATGGGCGAGCCTGGAAGTCGCGATATTGAGGTCCTTGAGCCGGTCGATGATGTAATGCGCCGTCGTCTGGCCCTCGACCGTGGCATTGACGGCAAGCACCACCTCCTTGACGCCTTCATGCCCGGCCCGCTCGACCAGGCGCGCGATCGAAAGATCCTCGGGGCGAATGCCCTCCACCGCCGACAAGGTGCCGCCGAGCACGTGATAGAGGCCGCTCCAGGCACCGGCGCGTTCTAATGCCCACAAGTCCCCCACTTCCTCCACCACGCAGATCACGCTCCTGTCGCGGCGCGGGTCGTGGCACAGAGTGCAGGGATCGCTGGTGTCGACATTGCCGCATTCGGAGCAGACCGTCACCTTGTCGCGCGCTTCCTCCATCGCGGTGGTGAGCGGAATCAGGAGCTTCTCGCGGTTCTTGATCAGATGCAAAGCGGCGCGGCGCGCCGAGCGCGGGCCAAGCCCCGGCAATTTGGCCAGGACCTGGATCAGACGTTCGATTTCGGGGCCGGTGGTGCGCCGCATGGACGGATCAGAACGGAAGCTGGAATCCAGGCGGCAGCGGCAGGCCACCGGTGATCGCCTTCATTTCCTCGGCGACCTGCTGCTCGACCCGGTTCTTGGCGTCGGCATGGGCGGCGGCGATGAGGTCCTCGAGGATCTCCTTCTCTTCCGGCTTGAGCAGGCTCGGATCGATATCGGTCGCGGTGAGCACGCCCTTGCCGTTGAGCGTCACTTTCACCAGGCCGCCACCCGACTGGCCGGTCACGGTCATCTGGCCGAGCTTCGTCTGCATGTCCTGCATCTTGCTCTGCATCTCCTGCACCTGCTTCATCATGGCGCCAAGATTCTTCATCGCTCGTCCGTGTCCTTCTCAATTTGCATGTCATCGACGGGGGTGACGGCGCTTTCGAAATCGCGCACATCGACGATCTCGGCACCGGGGAAACGTTTGAGGATCGCCTGGACATCGGGATGCTCGCGCGTCTCGCGATAGATCGTATCCTTCTTGTCCTGGCGCTGCTGGGCGAGCGGCTTCTCGCCGCCGTCGCGCGAGACCAGCACCATCCAGCGCTGGCCGGTCCATTCATTGAGCTTGCGGCCGAGCTCATTGACGAGACCCGGTGGTGCGGAGGCCTCGAGCGCGACCTCTATCTGGCCTGGGCTCACGCGGATATGCCGCATGAGATTCTCGATCTGGTTCTTGAGCCTTATGTCGCGCTTCTCGCCGACATAGGCGGCGACATCGCTCAGATGCGCAAAGGGCCGCGTTTCGGTGCTGCGCTCCTGCGGCCGCTCGCTTGCGGGTTCGGACGCGACCGCCAGCTGGCCATAATCGACCGGCGGCGGACCATTGTCGGGCTCGCGCTCCACACGCGGCGCCGGCCGCGCTTCGCGCGGCGCCGGCACTCCCTCGCGCACCATCCGCACCAGATCATCGCCGGAGGGGAGGCCCGCCGCATAAGCGAGCCGGATCAGCACCATTTCCGCCGCCATCAGCTGATCGGAATGAAGCTCGATCTCCTTGAGACCCTTCAGCAGCATCTGCCAAGCGCGGGTCAGATGCGGCATCGAGATCTTGGCCGCATGCTCCTGGCCACGCTGGCGCTCGGTCTCGCTGCGGGATGCATCACCCGATGCTTTGGGCGCCACCTTGAGGCGCGTCACCCAATGCACATAGTCGGCGAGGTCGCTCAATATCGTATGGGGATCGCCGCCCGCCTCGTGCTGGGTCTCGATCTCCTTGATGGCGGCGGCCGCGTCGCCCGCCATGACGGCCTCGAAGAGCTCGATGACGCGGGTGCGGTCGATGAGGCCCAGCATGGCGCCGACCTCGGTCGCCTTCACCGTCTCGCTGCCATAGGCGATGGCCTGATCGAGCAGCGACAGGCCATCACGCGCCGAACCTTCGGCAGCGCGCGCGATCATGCGCAGCGCGTCATCCTCGATCGCAACCGATTCCGCCTTCGCCACCTTGGCGAAGAGCTGCATCAGCACCTCGGCATCCATGCGGCGCAGATCGAAACGCTGGCAGCGCGACAGGATGGTGACCGGAACCTTGCGGATCTCCGTGGTGGCGAAAATGAACTTCACATGCGGCGGCGGCTCTTCCAGCGTCTTCAGCAACGCGTTGAAGGCGTTCTTCGACAGCATGTGGACTTCGTCGATGATATAGACCTTGTAGCGCGCCTGGATCGGGGCGTAGCGCACGCCTTCGATGATCTCGCGCACATCATCGACGCCGGTATTGGAGGCAGCGTCCATCTCGATCACGTCGATATGGCGCGATTCGAGGATCGCCTCGCAATCAGGCGTCACTTCCGGCATATCGATCGAGGGGCCGCCCGGATAATTGAGGGCGCGGGCGATCAGCCGCGCGGTGGTGGTCTTGCCGACGCCGCGGACGCCCGTCAGCATATAGGCCTGGGCGATGCGGCCGGTCGCAAAGGCGTTGGACAGCGTGCGCACCACCGCCTCCTGGCCGATCAAGTCGGCGAAGGTCCGCGGGCGGTATTTACGGGCGAGAACGCGATAACCGTGGGCGCTCGCGCCGCTTGCTTCTTCGGTCACTGGCGAGCCTGCCGGTCTGTTCCAAGGGCGTTTTCTTGAGAACTTCTGGAAAGCGCTCAAGGCGGGAGGCTGGACGGGCAACCCGTACCAAACTCGTTAGGGCTGCTTCCTTCCGGACCTGACCCGGTTGGCGAGCGACACGTCCGCCGCCAACCTCCCGCCGCCTATATCGGGCCTCGTCAGGCAAAAGGCAAGCCTGTCGGATTTAACCTGGGAACCCAGTTGACTCACCGTCACAAAGGCCTGCTATCCTGCCGCAAGTGCGGCGCTTTAAGAGCCAATCAACAGGGGACTACAATGAAACTTTCCATACTCGGACTTGCCGTCGCCGGCGCGGCGGCCATCCTGCTGCAGACCGGTATTTCGGCCCAGTCGTCCAAGGCGGTAGCCGCCGAAACCTGCATCAAGACCAATGTGACGCTGCATGTGAAGCGCTGCGGGGCCGAAGCGGCTCAGGCCAGCGCCTCGGCCGGCGGGTCTGCGGCTGAACCGACGGTGACGCCGACGGCAGGCCCGGCGCCCTCCTGCATCAAGACCAATGTCGCGAAGCATGTGAAGCGCTGCGCCTGAACGCGGCCACAAGTGATACATGAGCCCTTTCCGGCCGCCGGGAAGGGCTTTTACGTTTCGGGAACCGGCGCATTGACCCCTTCCCGGCCATCGCTTATCTGAGCGGCATGGCCAAACGTGACCTCATCATCCTGCCCGATCCCCTGCTGCGCACCGTCTCCAAACCGGTCAAAGCGGTCGATCAGGCGACGCGCAAGCTCATGGATGACATGCTGGAGACCATGTATGAGGCACCCGGCATCGGGCTCGCCGCGGTCCAGATCGGGGTTCCCCGGCGCGTGGTGGTGATCGATATCTCCAAAGAAGGCGAGGAGAAGCAGCCGCTGTTCCTGGTCAATCCGGAAGTCACCTGGTCGAGCCCGGAAGAGTCGGATTACGAGGAAGGCTGCCTGTCGATCCCGGAATTCTTCGACATGGTCACCAGGCCCAAGGAGGTCACGGTGCACTACCTCGACCGCCAGGGCGAGGCAAAGGAGATGCAATGCTCGGGGGTGCTCGCCACCTGCGTGCAGCATGAGATCGATCATCTCAACGGCGTCCTGTTCATCGACTATATTTCCAAGCTGAAGCGCGACCGGGTGGTGAAGAAATTCACCAAAGCGCAGAAGCTTGCCCGCAGCGGAGCCTGAGGCGTTGCGGCTCGTCTTCATGGGCACGCCGGATTTCGCGGTGCCCACGCTTGCCGCCCTTCTCGACGCCGGCCACAAGATCGTCGCGGTCTATTCCCAGCCGCCGCGCCCGGCGGGTCGCGGCATGGCGGAAAAACTGACGCCGGTGCATCACTATGCGCTCACCCACAATCTTGAAGTCCACACACCTCTGAGCCTCAAGGGCGAGGAGGAGCAGAAGCGGTTTCGCGCGCACCGGGCCGATGCGGCCATCGTCGTCGCCTATGGCCTGCTGCTCCCCAAGCCGATCCTGGACGCACCGCGCCTCGGCTGCTTCAACGTCCATGCCTCGCTCCTGCCGCGCTGGCGCGGCGCCGCCCCCATCCAGCGCGCCATCATGGCGGGTGATGCGGAAACCGGCGTCACCATCATGCGCATGGAGGAAGGCCTCGATACCGGACCGATGTGCCTCACGGGCCGCGGCCCTATCGGGGCCACGACCACCGCCGGCAGCCTGCATGACAGCCTCATGCATCTGGGGGCGGGCCTCATGGTCGAGGCGCTCAAGAAGCTCGCGGGCGACGCGCTCGAATGCCGGCCTCAGCCCGAAGCCGGCGTCACTTATGCCAAAAAGATCGACAAGGCCGAGAGCGAGATCGACTTCGGCAAGCCGGCATCGGACGTACGCAACCATATTCATGGGCTGGCGCCCTTTCCCGGCGCCTGGTTCCTGCTCGATCAGGAAAGCCGCACCTTCCGCATCAAGGTCCATCTCTGCGAAATCGTGGATGGGAAGGGTCGGCCCGGTGAGGTGATCGACGACAAGCTCACCATCGCCTGCGGTGACGGCGCGGTCCGCCTCCTCAGCCTGCAGCGTGAGGGCAAGAGCGCCATGGGGACCGAGGAATTCCTGCGCGGCTTCTCCGTGCCGAAGGGAACCGTGATCGGGTAGCTTATTCATCCTCTGGCAATCGCGGGCGCAATTGTGCAATTGGAGAATTCCAGGCGGGAGGTTCCGGCTGGGCACGATTACAGGGATCCAAAAATTTTCCCTGTAATTCGCTGTAAATCCCTGTTCCTTCCCTGTATTTCCGACGCGCGATACAGGGAATTCCCTGTATCGGCATGATCGGGAAAAATCCGTGATCCGGACTACTCGGGCCCGTCGGCGGCGACACCGCCGATCGGCACTTCGAGCTTGACCTCACCGGCTTTTTCGAACGTAAGCGTCACCGCGAGACGCTCGCCCTTCTTCAAAGGAGCCTTGAGGCCGGTCAGCATCACATGCATCTTTTGGGGCGCGAGCGTCACGGTCGCCTTCGGCGCAATGGTGATCGCCTCGACATGGCGCATGCTCACCACGCCGTTCTCTTCGACATTCTCATGCAGCATCGCCATCTGCGCCGCGTCGGTCTGGACCGCGGTGAGCTTGTCGGCAGCATCGCCGTCATTGCGGATGGTGAAATAGAGGGCGCCCGCTTTGGCGGCCGGCGTGGCGGAGGCGCGCGCATAGGCGCCGGTGACCATCATGTCACCAGCATGTGCGGCCGTCACGAATGAGACGGCGGCGGCAATGGTCAGGCCGATAGCGGCGGCAAGCTCTAAGATCAGACTGCGCATGAAGCACCTCGTGCCCGGAATATGCTGCTGCGATATGGGCACGATTATGGAAGGACGGGAGCGGCTAACGGTCGCGCGCCGCCAGCCTGCGGTCCTCTTGCGTGGCAGGAATCCACCATTCGCGTCCGCGCGGCGTCTCGACATATTCGGGCCATGGGAACTCGATGGGCGGCGCATAGTCGCACCACGGGGCGACGTCGCCGGCTTTGGCGAGACGCTCGGCATGCTCAACCTTGGCGCGTTGGAGCGCATCCTTATCCATCATCAAATCGAGCATCGTGCCGGCAATGGTCTTCGCCGCCGTCTTGACGGTCGGATCGATGGTGGCGGGAATGCCGCCCAGCGCATTCATCACCCAGTCGGGATAGGCGAAACCCGCCGGCGCCTTCAACGTGGCGCGGCCGACATAGAAGCGCACCGCCGGCGCATGCCAGGTCATGTCGGTGTAGTCGTCGGACGTATAATGCGTCTGCCAGGCCGGAATCGTCTGACGGATCTTGCGCTCGGCCTCTTGCGGCGCGATGAGCTCCTCGATCTCGGCAATGAAAGGCCGGTCCATCGGTGCGAGCTTCAGCTCCTTCTGGATCGCCTGCGCCACCGTGATCGCATCGGCGCCATAATGCGGCGCCCCCGCCCGCTCCATATTGCGATAGGTGACATCGGCCATCGCATGGTTGGCAAGACCCGGCCGCGACTTCGACACCCAATGCTTGCGCACCGTGCAATGGGCGGCGAGCGCGGCGCTCTCGGCATTGCGGTCGAGCACCGAGAAGATGTTCTCCAGCATGGCCCGGTCGGGGGTGCGCGCGGCATATATGATCTGCGCCATCTGGGCTGCGAGATTGTCGGCCGTCGCCTGGCCGCTCGCCAGGATCGTCTCATTCAGCGTCCAGGTGCCGGTATGGGGCAGCATATGGTCGCGCATCATCTTGGAGAGCGTGTACATGGCGACGACCGCATCATTGGCGCCGGGCGCGCGGGCCGCGGTATGGGCGGCCGGGATCGGTCCCTTCACGGCATCGGCCAGCCAGGTCTCCGGCCGCTCGCACAGGAATTCATAGATCGCTGCGTAGTAAGGCCCGCAATGCGTATCCCACCGGCAGGTGTTGCAATAAGGCAGCATGTAGAAGGGATGAAAGGACAGGAGAGCGTCGAGCCCGTCATAATAACCCTTGGCGGCATGAATGGGCTTCGATCCCCTCACCTTCTCGGCCGGCTCCCCCATGAAACGGATGGTGCCGGTGACGCCGTGCTTCTCCATTGCCGCCTTGGCCGCCAGCACGCCGACGAATGCGCCCATGCCCAGCGCCGAATGGGGATCGGTATGGCCGCCGGCGAAACGCGACAGGCCCTTGCGTGGCGCGCGATAAGTGTCGGCGACCTGGCAGTTGCCCGGCACGGCATCATATTCGGCATAGGCCATGACGGTCGGGCCCTTGCCGTTCGACCAGGTGGCGGAGAAAGCGGTCGGCATGCCGGCCGAGCCTTCCTCGACGGTGAAACCTTCGGCCCTGAGCCGCGCCACATACCATTCGGCGGAACGATATTCGCGCCACGCCGTCTCGGCGAGCGACCAGATATGGAAATTCCATTGCGACCAATCGGGCTGCCGCTCATCGACGAAAGCAAAGGCGGTCCGGGTTTCAGCGGAGATCATTCTGGATATTCCTTTCAGCGCAAAGCGTCGGCGAGCTTCTTGATCGAAGCGTCGATCACCGCCTCGTCGAAACCCGCATAACCAAGTAGCAATCCCTGACGGAAGGGCTTGCCGGCGAAAAAGTCGGAGAGCGCCGGCGCGAGCAAGCCGATGCGGGCGGCGCGTTTCGCCGCCTCGCGATCATCCATGCCGTTTTCGAGCGTGCAGATGAGATGCATGCCGGCGGGCTCGGGGCTGGTGGCGAGCACCCCTTTCGCATGGCGGTCGATCGCCTCGCGCAAGACCAGCTGCCGTTTGGTGTAGAGACGGCGCATGCGCCTGATATGGACGGCATAGTGGCCGAGGCGCATGAAATCGGCGAGCACCGGCTGCAGGAAAAGTGAAACGCGGGCACCGCGTTCGCGCATCACGGCCGATATATCGGCGATGAGATTGTGCGGCACCACGAGATAGCCGATGCGCAGACCCGGCAGCATGGTCTTCGAAAAGGAGCCGAGCGAAATCACGACGCCCGCCTCATCGACACCCATCAAGGCCGGCAGCGGCTTGCCGTGATAGCGATATTCGCTGTCGTAATCGTCCTCGATGATCCAGGTCTTGTGCTGCCTTGCCCAGTCGAGCAGCGCCAGGCGGCGGCTGAGCGGCATGGTCATGCCGAGCGGATAATGCCGTGCCGGCGTCACCACCGCGGCGCGGGCATCTTTCGGCCCCTTGGTGATGTCGAGACCATCTCCGTCCACCGGAATAGGCGCCGTCTTGAAGCCAAGCTCGGTGAAGGTGCGGCGGATCAGGATATAACCCGGCTCCTCGATGATGATCTTGTCGCCGCGCTTCAGGATGCTCTGGCCCAGTAGCTCGAGCGCTTCACCGGCGCCGCTGGTGATCACCACCTGCTCGGGCGCGCAGCGCATGCCGCGAAAGGCACGCAGATGATCGGCGATCGCCAGACGCAAGGGCGCCCAGCCCAGGGGATCGGGCGAGGCCAGAAGCTCGCGGACCGGGTTGCGCCAGGTCTTGAGCATCAGCTTGGCCCAGATCTCATGGGGAAACAGCGCAAGCTCCGGCGCCGCGGGCTGGAAGGGACGCACCTCGTCGGGACGCGGCAAAGTCGCCTCCGCCACCGGCGTCACCTGCTGAGCGGCGCGCAGCACGTGATCCGGCAGATCGGGCGCCACGAAGACGCCGGAGCCATGCCGGCCCTCGGCATAACCTTCGGCGATGAGCTCATCGACCGCCGCCACCACGGTGGCACGCGACACGCCGAGCTCTTCGGCATAGATGCGGCTCGAGGGCAGCCGAGCACCTGGCGCTATGGCCTGCGCCAGGATCAGGCGCTTAAGCTCGGAGGCCAGCTGGCGATGCAGGGGCTCGCGGTCCGCGCGGTCGAGGCTGATGCTCGCCAGCGCGGCTTCGCCGAAAGTGGACTGCCGCTCTCTTCTTGATGTGGCTCTTTTCATCAGACCACTTTTGCCACATGCATCGCCTCCTGAACAGAGCCATGTCGTGAAGGGCGGATCATGCTGACCGAAGAAATGAAATCGATCATCGCGACCTATCCTTTGGGCTTCGTCGCCAGCGTCAATCGCGACGGCACGCCCAATCTCTCGCCCAAAGGCACCTTCGTCGCGCTCAACGACAAACAGCTGGTCTTCGGCCATATCCGCTCGCCCGGCACCATGGGCAATATTGCCGAGCGCCCGGTCATCGAGATCAACTTCCTCGACGTGCTGTCGCGCAAGGCGGTGCGGGTTCGCGGCCGCGCCTTCATGTTCCGGTCGAGCGTGCCCCAATTCGCCGACCTCTTCGCGGCCCTTTCCGGCTGGAAGGGGTACACCGAGATCATGAAGGCGGTGGTGCGGGTCGATGTCGACACCGCCAGCCTCATTCTGTCGCCAGCTTATGATCTCGGCCACACAGAAGCCCAATTGCGCGAACAGTACAAAGCGAAGTTCACATCGCTTTAGCGCTTCCCGCGGAAGGAAGCGCTCCAGACTATGGGGTCAGGGCTTGCGCAAATTCCTTCGCTGGACGGCCATTGCCATCCTCGGACTTGCACTTTTCATCTTCGCCAACAACACCAATCTGTGGTCGCCCGCCGATGACGGCAAGCCGACGCTGCTCGCCCATCGCGGTGTGGCACAGCGCTATTCGCCGGACGGCATCACCAACGACACCTGCACGGCAACGCGCATCTTGGCCCCTAAGAGCGAGTATCTCGAGAACACCATCGCCTCGATGAAGGCGGCCTATGCGGCGGGCGCCGACATCGTTGAGTTCGACGTCCACCCCACCACCGACGGACAATTCGCGGTCTTCCACGACTGGACGCTCGACTGCCGAACCGATGGCAAAGGCGTCACCCGCGAGCACAGCATGGCTGAGCTCAAGGCGCTCGATATCGGCTACGGCTACACCGCCGATGGCGGCAAGACCTATCCGTTCCGCGGCAAGGGCTTGGGACTCATGCCGACGCTCGATGAGGTTCTCGCGGCCTTCCCCGACAAACAGCTGATGATCAATGTGAAGAGCAATGATCCGAAAGAGGGCGAATTGCTTGCCGCGGCGCTGGCGAAGCTCGACCCTAAGCGTCGCAAGGCGTTCATCGTCTATGGCGGCGACCGGCCGGTGATGGAAGTGAAGAAGCGGCTGCCGGAGATCGCGGTGTTTTCACAGGAGTCGCTGAAAGCCTGTCTCTATCCCTATATCGCCTATGGCTGGACCGGCATCATGCCAGGCGCCTGCCGTGACACCGCTCTGCTCGTGCCGATCAATGTCGCGCCCTGGCTGTGGGGCTGGCCCAACCGCTTCCTCGACCGCATGGAAGATGCCGGCACCCAGGTCTTCGCGCTCGGCCCGATGCGCAAGGGCGACGGCACTGCCGGCGTCGACTCGCTCGAAGAGCTGGACCGGCTTCCCCAGGATTATTCGGGCGGCATCTGGACGAATGAGATCGGCCTGATTGCCGACAAGTTACGGACTGACGGTCGGCTCTGAACCGATCATCAGGCTCAGCCGGTTGACAGTCCTCCTGAATCCGATCAGTAATGGCCTCAAGAATATATTATATATTTCTAAGGCCTCTCCATGCTCATTTCGGTTCATCAGACCACCACTGGCCCCGACCTCGCCGCCAATGCCCGCTCTGTTGCCGCGGATATCGGCCGCGCCGCCGCCGCGGGAGCGAAACTTGCCTGCTTTCCCGAGGCGGTAAACATCCTGCGTGGTCACCAGCCGGATCTGCGCGAGAGCATGCCGGCCGAAGGCCATTGCCCGGTGCTCGCCGCGGCCTCGGACGCCGCCAAGGTGCACGGGCTTCATGTTCATCTGGGCTCGATCCTGATCCGGCTCGCGTCGGGCAAGATGCTCAATCGCGGCTATCTCCTGGGGCCGGACGGTGCGACGCTCGCCACCTATGACAAGATTCACCTCTTCGACGCCGATCTCGATGACGGCTCGCGGCCCGAATCGGAATTGTTCGACTGCGGCAGTGAAAGCGCCGTGATCGAAACGCCGCTTGGCAGGCTGGGACTTTCTATCTGCTTCGACCTGCGCTTCTCGCATCTCTTCGTGGCGCTCGCCGAAGCGGGCGCCGACATCATCCTGGTACCCTCCTCCTTCTCGACCGTCACCGGGCCCGTCCACTGGCTGCCGCTCCTCAAGGCGCGCGCCATCGAGACCGGCTGCTATGTGATCGCCGCGGCGCAATGCGGCGCCCATGAGCCGCCGCTCGTCACCCACGGCCACAGCGTCGCCATCTCGCCCTGGGGCGAAGTCCTGTGCCAGGCCGGCAACAGTCCTGCCATGCTGCTTTTCGAGGCCGATCTCACAGCGGTGCGCGAGGCGCGCCGGCGCATTCCGACATTGGCATTGCGCCGACCGCTGACTGTGCGAAAGATCGCAGCAACCGTTAACGCCTGAGGGAGTGCCTGAAGAATGCCATTGCCGGGTCCGGAAACCGCCAGCAGCTTCGCCAATGCGCAGGACCTAGCTTACAGCGCGATCCGCAACTGGATATTCAACGGCCCGCTCAAGCCCGGCGAGATCATCCGCGATGTCGACGTCGCCACTCTGCTCGGCATCAGCCGCACGCCGGTGCGCGAGGCGATCATCCGGCTGGCGCAGGAAGGGCTCATCGATTTCGGCAAGGGCCGCAAGACGCGGGTGAGCATTCCCAATGTGGCGCGGGCACCCGATCTCTACCGCATCGGCGGCACGCTCGACGGGCTCGCCGCCGAATGGGCGACGCCGAAGCTCACCGCCGCCCATCTCGACCAGATGCGCGCCTGCCATGCCGCGATGAATGACGAGAAGGATGCCGGGCGCCTCGTCACCCTCGATCTCGAGCTGCATGCGGTTTTCCGCGCGCTCGCCGGCGATGTGCTGAGCGGCATGCTGGAAGGCATCGAAATGGAGATCGGCCGCTTCGAGCGCCTCGCTTTCGACGACGCCGAGATCCGCAGCCTGACCTGGGGCGATCACAGTCTGATCATCGACGCCTTCGCCTCGGGCGACCCGCAGGCCGCCGCGCAAGCGGTGAAGCAGAACTGGCTCAATGCCTGGAACCGGCTCGAGCAACGGCTGCGCGCCGCCAAAGGCTGATCCCCCGAACATTTCGCTGGAAATGCGACTCACGCAACGAAACGGGCTTGCCTCATCATATGAAGTGTATAATATATTTCATACTGAACAATCACCAATAGCATCCAGCCCGGGGGAAACGTCGATGGGTTATTTCAATCATATCAATAGGCTGCGGAATATTTCGGCAATCACCGCCCTGCTGGCCTTGGGTGCGGTGCCGGCCGCCGCGGATGCGCAGAATGGCGTTCTCCGCGTCGGCACCAGCTTCAGCTGCTCATCGCTCAATCCCTATACGACGACGCAATCCTCCTGCCTCGCCGCGCTGAGACTCATGTATCCCTCGCTCGGCCAGGCTTCCGGCAGCGAGGTCCTGCCCGATCTCGCCACGTCCTGGAGTAGCGACGACAAGGGCGCGGTCTGGACCTTCAAGCTCAAGACCGGCCAATGGAGTGACGGCAAGCCGCTCACCGCCAAGGATGCCGCCTTCACCTTCAACATGCTGCTCAAGCATGTGAACGGGCCGACGGCGCGGCGCGCCCGCGCCATCGCCAATGTCGAGAAAGCGGAAGCCGCCGACGACCAGACGCTGGTCATCACCTTCAAGCAGCCCACGTCCAATGCAGTCGGTCGCCTGGCGCAGATCCTGATCGTGCCGGAGCATGTCTGGGCGCCGCTGGCCGAAGGCGACGGCACCAAGATCGCCACTTTCCCCAATGACGAGCCGGTGGTTGGCGGCCCCTTCAAGCTCGCCCGCTTCGCCGCCGACCAGGTCATTCTGCTTGAAGCCAATGGCGATTATTTCGGCGCCGCCCCGGCGCTCAAGGGCGTCGGCATCCAGTTCTTCACCGACTCGACCTCGATGGTGCAGGCGCTCGTCAACAAGCAGCTCGATCTCGTGACGCCACTGCCCGTCACCTCCGTCGAGGCGGTCAAGAAAGCTGGCATCACCGTCGCCAGCTATCCGGGCCTGCGCTTCCACAGCTGGCTGTTCAACAGCTCGGAGAACCAGAAGGCGTTCCCCGAAATCCGTGACATCAAGCTGCGCCAGGCCTTCGCCCATGCGATCGACCGCAAGAAGATCGCCGAGGTCGCTTACCTGGGCTTCGCCACGCCGGGCGACTCGATGGTGCCGAAGGTCACCGGCGACTGGTCCAATCCGAAGATCGTGCCGGAGACATTCGACCTCGATCTCGCCAACAAGCTGCTCGATGAAGCGGGCTACGCCAAGGGCGCCGATGGCTGGCGCACCACCAATGGCCGCAAGATGAGCTACAAGGTGCTGATTCCCGCCAATGTCGAGGGCGCCGAAGGCCTGCGCGCGCTCGAGATCGTCACTGCCGACTTCAAGCAGATCGGCGTCGAGCTCATCACCGAGCAGAGCGACAACGCCACCATCGCCGCGGCGATCACCGGCCCCGACAATACATTCGCCGACTCCACCATCGCGCAATGGGGCTGGATCCCGCAAATGGATCCGGACTTCATCCTCTCGGTGGTGCTGTGCAGCCAGATCGGCGGCCTCTCCGAGACGGCCTATTGCAACAAGGACTATGACGCGCTCTATGACGCGCAGGCCAAGGAAGTCGATCTCGAGAAGCGCAAGCAGACCGTGTGGCAGATGCAGGAGATCTTGGAGCGCGACCGCCCCTATATCGTCACGGTCCAGCAGAACAATGTCGAGGCCTACGCGCGGGGCTGGTCGGGCTTCATCGAGAATCCGATCGGCTTCCTCGATTACACCTCCAACCGGCCCTTCATGAGCATGAAGCCGGGCAATTGAAGGATCTGCCGCTTGCACTCCTCTAGCCGGGCTTTTGCGTTCATCCGATGACCAGCCGTTCGCGCTATCTTCTCGGCAAGATCGGCATCGCGATCTTCGGCATCTTCGCCACGCTGACGCTCAACTTCTTCCTGTTCCGGGTGCTACCGGGCGATGCGATCTCCAGCATGGCCCGGGTACCCGGCGGATCCGTCGAGCTCAAGGAAGCGCTGATGCGCCAGTTCGGCCTCGATAAGCCGCTATGGGGCCAATATCTCGACTACCTGGTGCAACTCGCGCAGGGCAATCTCGGCGTCTCCTATTCCTCGCTGCGCCCGGTGACCGACGAGGTTCTGCGGGCGCTCGGCAATACTGTGCCGATGACATTGCTCGGCATCCTCATCGCCATCCTGGTCGGCGTCACCAGCGGCATCATCGCCGCCTGGAAACATGACACCGCGATCGACAACGCCATCTCCAATATCGCCACCGTCGTCTATTCGGCGCCGACGCAATGGATCGCCATCATGCTGGTGCTGGCCTTCGCCAGCTATCTGCCGGTCTCGGGCGCATCCGATCCCTTCGCCTTCGCCAACGACTTCTGGTCGATCCTCGCCGATCGCGTGAAACACATGATCCTGCCGTCGTTGACGCTGGCGCTTGCCACCTTCGGTCAATACACGCTCGTCACGCGCTCGGCCGTTCTCGCCACGCTGGGAGAAGACTATGTCAGCGCCGCCAAGGCGCAAGGCTATCCGGTCAGCCGCATCCTCGCTTACCAAGCGCTGCCCAATGCGCTGGTGCCGATCGTGACGCTCATCGCGCTCTCCGCCGGTACCGTCATCGGCGGCTCGGTCGTGGTCGAGACGGCGTTTTCGTGGCCGGGCATCGGGCGCGCGATGTATGATGCCATCGTGCAGCGCGATTATCCGATGCTGCAGGGCGCGCTTCTTGTCGTCACCATCGTGGTGATTCTGGTCAATCTCCTGGCCGATCTCGTCAATATGAAGTTCGACCCGAGGATCGTCGAATGAAGTTCAAAGCGGCGATCACGATCCTAGGTCTGTTTTTTCTGGCCGCCCTCTCGGGACCGTTGTTCGGGATCGATCCAGGGCCGATCGATGTCCAACACATCTTCGCGGCACCTTCGGCGCAGAACTGGCTCGGCAGCGATGATGCCGGGCGCGATGTGCTGATCCAGCTGGTGATCGGCGCCTTGCCGTCGCTGGTCATGGGGTTGTCGGCCGCGGCCGTCGCCATTCTGATCGGCGGCACGGTCGGCATCCTCGCCGGCTATTCGCGCGGCTGGCTCGATCTCGTGCTGCTGCGCATCATGGATTATTTCATCGTCGTGCCGGCTTTGCCCTTCGCCATGGTGATCACCGCCATCTGGGGACCGGGTCTCGGCCACATGATCGTGGTGATCGGCATTCTCCTGTGGTCGACCACGGCACGCGTGGTGCGCGCGCAAGTCAAATCCGGACGCGAGCGGCTCTATGTGCAACGTGCCCGGGCGTTGGGCGCCAGCCATCTTCATATATTGACGCGCCATATCCTGCCGCAGGTATTGCCGCTCATCGGCACCACCGGCTCGCTCGCGGTGGCACTCGCCATCCTCACCCAGGCGGCGCTCGAATTCTTCGGCCTCGCCGGCACCGGCGTGCTCTCCTGGGGCACGATGATCCGCTTCGCCTTCCAGCGCGATGCGATGCTGAACGATGCTTGGTGGATGGTCGTGCCGCCCGGCCTCTGCATATGCCTCGTCATCACCGCTTGCTATTGGCTGGCGCAGAGCCTCGAACAAAGATTCAATCCGCGTCTCCACACCACCGACCTGCGCATCCGCTCCTTCGCCTTGCGCGCCCCAGCAACGGAGAAACCGTGATGCCGGTGATCGAGGTCGAGAGGCTCAATGTGTGGATGCAGGCGGGCGACGGCCGCATCATCCACGCCGTCAAGAATGCCAATCTTTCGCTCGGCAATGGCGGGCAATTGGCGATCATCGGGGAATCGGGCAGCGGCAAGTCCACCTTACTGATGGCGCTGCTCGGCCTCCTGCCGCCCAATGCCAGCGTATCGGGGCGCGTCGTCGTCAATGGCGTCGACGTGCTCGAAGGTCCGGAAGCAGCGCTCGCCGGATTGCGCTGGCGCGAGGTGGCCATGGTGTTCCAGGCCTCATCGAACCCGCTCAGTCCGGTCCATATGATCGGCCAGCAACTGACGCGGCTCCTCGTCTTTCACGGCTTCGACCCGAAGCGTGCCAAGGCCCGCATGCGCGAGCTTCTCGACATGGTGCGCCTGCCCACCGCGTGCGAACAACTCTATCCGCATCAGCTGTCGGGCGGCATGCGTCAGCGCGTCGTCATCGCCTTCGCCCTCGCCTGCCGACCGAAGATCCTGCTCGCCGATGAGCCGACCACGGCGCTCGATCCGATCGTCCAGGCCGAGATCATCGAGCTGATCCTGGCGCTACGCCAGTCGCTCGATCTGGCGCTCGTATTGGTCAGCCATGATCTGGCGCTGGTCGGGCGCATGCAGGGCGATCTCGCGGTGATGCTGGCAGGAGAGATCGTCGAATATGGACCGGTCAACCAGCTGATGACGAAACCCACGCACGAGCACTTACGCACGCTGCTCGCCGCCTTGCCGGATTTCGGTCTGGTGGAGGAACCGGCATGAGCGCCCTTCTCGAACTCAAATCCGTGCGGGTGGAATTCGCGGCGCGCGGCCTCTTCGGCGAAGGCCCACGGGTCGTCGCCGTCGATGATGCGAACCTTATTGTCGGGCGCGGCGAGATCGTGGCGCTGATCGGCGCCTCGGGCTCCGGCAAGACGACGACAATGCGCGCCGCCCTCGGGCTGCAGCCCATCGATGCGGGCGAGATCCTGCTGTCCGGTCAGGCCCTGAACAAGATGGCGGGGGGCGCGCTCAAGGATCTGCGCCGGCGCGTGCAGCTCATCTTTCAGGACCCGACCGAGGCGCTCAATCCGCGCATGACGGTCGATGAGATCATGCGCGAAGGCCTGAGCATCCACCACATCGGCGCCAACGCCGCGGAACGACGTCAGATGATCGATGCGGCTCTGGGCTTCGTTGGCCTCAGCCCGCCCGGCGACTTCCTCGCCCGCCATCCACACAGACTCTCAGGCGGCCAGCGCCAGCGCGTCGCCATCGCCGCTTCCCTCGCTCTCTCGCCTGATCTGCTCATCGCCGATGAGCCGGTCTCGATGCTCGATCCGTCGATCCGGGCCGGCATTCTCGATCTCTTCGCCAGATTACGCGCCGAGCGCCAGATGAGCACGCTGATGGTGACGCATGATCTGCCATCCGCCTACCATCTCGCCGACCGCGTCTATGTGATGAACAACGGCCGCATCGTCGAGCACGGGGCGACGCGGACAGTCTTCCAGGCGCCGCGCCACGACTACACAAAAACATTGATCCGGGCGGCAAGCGGACGGCCCGTCGCATGACGATCAGCCGTCCGCATCCCGTCCGCGTCCCGGCCGCCGCGCATCAGTTCGTCTTCGACCCCGATGCCGTGCCCGCTCTCCATATCCGCTCCGGCGACACGATCCTGGTCGAGACGCTCGATTGTTTCTCGGGGCGCCTCACTGCCGAGAGTCCGCCCCTGCGGGACGACCAAGATGTGCTCGACCACATCGGCGGGCGCTACAATCCGGTGAACCGACCGATCTTCGTCACCGAGGCCGAACCCGGCGATGTGCTCGCGGTCGACATCATCGACATCGCGCTGGGCGCCCGGCAAGGCTTTGCGGTGACCCATGTGGCGGATGACTGGGCGCGTCAGTTCGGCGGCGAGGATTTTGCCGGCAGCGTTGCGCCGGCGACGGTCATCGCCCGGCTCGATGGCGGCACAATTATGCTGCCACTCGATGGCGGACTCATCGCTTGTCCCGCACGGCCGATGATCGGCACCATAGGAACAGCGCCAGCTCAATCGATCAGCTCGCTCCTCTACGGTGCATCGCATGGCGGCAATCTCGATTGCCCGCTCATCCGTCCCGGCGCGACCGTGCATCTCCCCGTCAATGTGCCGGGTGCGCTGCTCTCTTTGGGCGATGTCCATGCCTTGATGGGCGACGGCGAGATCACCGGCACCGCGCTCGAAACCAGCGCCGATGTCACGATCCGGGTGCGAGTGGAGAAGAACCGCCGCATCTCGCTTGCGACGCCCCGTTTGAGCGACGACGATTGCCTGGGCTCACTCGGCTGCGCGGCGCGTGGGAGTCTCCAGACCAATATCCAGATCGCTGTCCGCGACCTGGCCCTCAGCCTGGAGCAGGCCTGCGGACTCTCACCGGGCGATGCGCTTCAGCTCTTCAATCTCTTCGGTCGGATCACCGTCAACCAGGCCGTCGGCAGCGATGCGGATGGCTGGTCAAGCGTTCTGGCGCATATTGCCAGAAGCGATCTCGACCGCGTGCTGTCCGCTATTTCGCCAGCGCCGGCATCGCGGCATTCATGAAGCCGCGATAGAGTGTCCGCGCATTGGCGATGAAGCCCGGCATCAAAGGCTCCGCTTCCTTGGCCAGAGCCTGCAATGCGCTAGGGCCGCGCACCTTGGCAAGCGCCTCTTCATAGGCCGGTACCTTGCCCCAGTCGGGTATGGTCGAAGCTTCGAGCTCGACATGATACTGCATCGAATAAGTGTGGCGACCGATGCGCATCGCCTGGATCGCACAAACATCGGAGCGCGCCAGGATGACCGCATCCTCGGGCGCCTGGGCCACCTTCACACTGTGCCACTGCAGAGCCTTCATCCGGTGCGGCAGGCCTGAGAAGACCGGATCGCTCTTGCCGGCCTCAGTGAGCTCGATATCGAGAATACCGACTTCCGGCGGTCGCTGCGGTCCGCAGGTGCCGCCCAGCGCGTCGGCAAGCAGCTGATGGCCGAGGCACACGCCGAGGAATGGCCGTTTCAATTCCCGCACCCATTTGCGGATGGCGCGTTTCTCAGGGATGAGCCAGGGATGCTCCTCGACATCCCACACATCCATCGGCCCACCCATGACCCAGAGCATATCATAGGCCTCGAGCGGTGGGATGGCGTCGCCCTCGTCGAGCTCGGCGGCATCCCAGCTGATGCCGTCTTCCTTCAGAAAGCTACGCAGAACCGCCGGATGTTCACAAGCGAGATGCTGGAAGACGAGGAGTTTCATGCCCAATCCCTGGCGCTCGAATAGCGATGACGGGTGCAGTCTATCGGGAAAGCCGCCCAGCGCAAATCATTTGACGCTGACCTTATGGCGGTCGATCGCCGCGAGATCGGTGACGTAGTTGCCGTCACGATCAATGCCACTCCGGATCTCGCGTCGCATCTCGAGGTCATGACGTTTCCGGAACTCGGCCAATTCCTCGCGCGGATCGATTCCCATCCTCGCGACCAAGTCCATATTGGGCCCCCCCACTGGTCGGGTGTGGACAACAGGGCTCTCATCGATCACCGCGATCCCACGCTCGGGATAGCCCAGCAATTTAGGAAACAGCAGATCCTGGCCCCAGGAGCTGGCCGTCGCGCCAAAATAGGGGGCACAAAGATCGAGCGCCTTGCGCGAAAAACACGCGGCCATGACCTCGACAAAACTCGTATAACGCAACCGCATATGGGGGCGGCGCACGGTGATCTGATGCGAAATATATGAGCCTTCGTCCAGAGCCGGTTGCGCCAGATCGAGATCATATTGGGCTACGATCTCGAAGAAGCGATTGATCGTCGGCAGATCTACGGACAGATCGTCATCGGGCAACCAGAACCAGTCATAGTGGTCGATCCGGCTTCCGAGCTTCTCCAGACACTCCGCCGTGCCGATCGCTTTGGTGCCCTTCTCGAAAGACAAGGTGATGTCGGAGGCCCGGTGGCGATAAGGCCGCCGCAGGTCCCCGAAATAGCTGATATGCAAATCCCAATTGCGCTTCTGCGACGGCGGTTGCACCAGCCATTGGGGATGCAGGGATTCATCACCAGCACGCACAATGACAAGAACGCGCCGTTCACTTGCACTCATATCGTCTCTCTGGATTGATCCTGTGGCGAGAGACGAACCATAGACACAAAACAGACAGTTTCAATAGAGATTGGCGCGGGCGATCCTCTTGCTGTCACCGAACATCGCGGAGGGCTTGAGGCGCGCATGAACGACGTAGCGCAATGGCCCGCCGAGCTGGCCGTCGAGAGGCCAGCAGGTGGCGAGTGCCAGATTGTAGCCCGGCGCACCGGCATCGATCTTCGACTGGTCCCAACGCACGATTTCGGCGCCTGTCATCTCATAGGTGAAGGTGATGCCATCATCGCGGGTGACCTTGATCTCGTCGCCTACTTTAAGATCGCCCAGGAAGCTGAAATGCGTATCGCGATGCGCGGCGAAAACTGCCGTGCCGCGCTCGCCGGGCCTGGGTGTCTGCGCGAGGTGACCGGGGCCGAAGGCCAGCGCCTGGCCGCTGCCGCCGGCAAGCGCAATCGCCGATGCCTGAAGACGCGGCACCGCAATGCGCGCCACCGGCCAGGTATCGGCCCAGTTCCAGGGTTTGACCGGTTTGCTGGTGGCAACGCTCTCCCCGAAAGCGCGGTCGAGCAGGATCTGCGCCAATCCCGCCTTGGCCTTGATCCACAGGCCCTCGCCGAGAAGACCGATGCCGAGAACGGCGCAGAGAAGAGAAAGGACCAGGAAGAGCCTCGGAATGGCCTTGCGGGTTTCAGCTTCGCTCCCCTCCCCGGACTTTCGCCCGGTGAGGGAGAGCGAGCCGATCGCCGTCCGTATTCCGTTCTCTTCGGCGGCCGCCTTCGCCATCCGATGGTGCAGCTCCTCGCGAGCCTTGCGGGCGCGGCGCGAGCGCCGCATCCAGAAGACCGGCATCTGGTCGATCCCGCTTCTCATGCGAGCCTCGCGCGCCGGCTGAGGAGTGCGAAGAGGATCGCCAGGAGCGACAGCAGCGCACCCAACAGCATCAGCAGCTCCGAGGGAGTCGCCGTCTGCGGCAGGTCGACCGTCTTCACCGCATTTGCATCATGGCTTACCGGCGTCTTGTTCATCGCAATCAGCGTGACATCGAGCTTGGCGTCGCGCTGGAGGATGTCCGGCGCCTGCTCCTTACCGAACACCTTGTCATAATCCCAGCCGGCCGGGAGATTGAGCGGGATATCGGCCCGGCTCAGCTTCTCGCCCGGCTGGCGCGACGGCGTTTTATCGACCGCGACGAGGCTCGACACACGGCTCACCAGATGGTGCTCGAGGGCGAGCGCCAGGATGCGCTTGTCGGCCTCGCCGGGCGTGATCGTGCCCATGGTCTGCGCCACCTCGGCGTCGTCGATCTTGCGCCGCGCCCAGAGCTTGGCGATGCCGGCGCCAGGCTCGGCCTTGGCGAGCGGCAGGCTTACCTGCCAGTCACGTCCGGCAATCTTGGCGGTGAGCGTCAAGCTGCCTTTGCGCTCCGGCATCTTCATCAGGAAGAGCACAGGTTCGCCCTGATAGATATCGGGCAGCATGGCGGGTGTCACTTCCGCCGAAGTCTGGTCGAAACGCGCCTTGAGGTTTGTCACGGCGGGATTTTCGAGCTTGGCGAAGAGCTCGCGCATGCGATCCTCGACCTGGCCGCCCTCGCCGATCATCGCATAGCTGCCACGGCCGAGCTCGGCGGCACGCGTCATCAGATAGGAGTTGGGCGCAGACCCGATGCCCACCATGAAGACGCGCGAGCGGCCGCGCATGGCGCTCAATATGTCGAACATCTCCTGCTCATTGGCGATGGCGCCGTCGGTGATGAACACCACCTGGCGGAGCGTGCCCTCATCATCGGGCCGCGCATCGCGCAGGGCGGCGCGCAAGGGCGGGATCATCTCGGTGCCGCCCGATGCTTCGAGACGGCCGACGAAATTCTTCGCCGTCTCGACGTTGTCGCGGTTCGCCGTGACGGTGTCGGGAAAAAGAATATCCATCGTGTCGTCGAAACGGATGACATTGAACCGGTCGGCGGGATCGAGCCGGCCCAGCGCATAGAGAAGGCTTGCCTTCGCCTGCGACATCGACGGACCACCCATCGAGCCCGAATTGTCGATGACGAAGACGACATCACGCGGCATGCGCTTCTCGTTCGTCGTCGCGGCAGGCGGCGTCACATAAGCGAGCGCATAGTCGGTGCCGTTCACTCTTTCGCTGAACAGGCCGATTTCGGGGGCCGCCCCTTGTGCCGGCGTCCAGGTAAGCTCGAAGTCGCGATCGGCGAATTCGGAGCGCGCCAGCGCGATCACCTTGCCGCCTTCGGGCGCCGCTTCGGCCGTCACATCGTGGAAGGAGCTTGTGACCTCGCCCAGCGCGAAGCCAGGATTGAGATGCACGGTGAGCGTCAAAGGATTGACGGGAACCGACTTGCGCGGGTCGAGCACCGGCGGCGTGATCCGGTCGCGATCCGGAATGCTGTCCCTGACGGTGTAATACTGTGCGTTCTCCGACAGCACGACCTTCGGATCGGGCACATAACGAGGGGCCACGACAGTCGGCACGCGGAGAGAGAATATGCCGCCCGACTGCGCCACCGCTTCCTGATATTCAATCTGGATGACGATGGTCTCGCCGGGACCGATATTGGCGACCTGGTTGGTGAAGACATTGGCGCGCTCCTGGTCGAGGAGCGCCGCCTTCTGGCCCTTGGCTTTCGCCTCCTCATAGATCTGCTTGGCTTCCTGGCGCTCCTTGATGTCGCCGACGATCACCCGGTCGCCGATCACCATCTTGAGCGTATCGACGGCAGCCTTCTCCGACAGTGGGAACACATAGGTGCCTTCGATCCAGCCATTGGTGGGATTCCTGAATTTCTGGGTAACGCGCGTCCGGGCGATCGGTCCGGTCACGGTGATGTCGAAATCGGTGGCGACCCGGGGCGCCTCGACATATTTTCCAGGCTCGCTGGTAGTGAGCAGCAAGGCGCCGGTGCCCATTTGCGAGGGCGTGACGAGGCCGGCGCCGGCACTGAGTGTCATGGCGATGACACCCAGCAGGGTCAGCAACAATCGGTACATGATGATTTCCGCTCCATAACGGCCCGCCCGATCCCGGGTGGTCCGTGGCTCCATCATGTGGGGCCGGTCGAGGCTGCGCCGCGAGCGGGCAATCCGCCATTCTTCCGTCGCGTCTTGCCGCTACGCGGCAGAGCTTGCCTTGTTTTGGACAGGTCCTTGTGGAAATGTATGGATTTGTACGGCCCTCTTCCCCTTAAGGCTCCATCCGCCCGATGACCGACCAGACCCTCTCGGCTGAAGAAAACGACGCCGTGGCGGATATGGTGCGCGAGGCGCTCGCCCGCCGCCGCATCACAAGGCAATATCTCGCCGATCAGGCCAAGATCAGCCTCTCGACACTAGAGAAGGCGCTGTCGGGGCAACGCCCCTTCACGCTCGCCAGCATCGTCAGGCTCGAAGCGGCGCTGGGCCTCACCCTCAGGCGGGCGACACCCGCCAAGCTCGCGGCCGCATCACGCTTCACCGGCATCGCGCCGGAAGATCTCGGCTCCTATGCGCGACCGGCGGTGTCATGGATCGAGGGCGACTACGTGACGATCCGCCCCTCTTTCTCCAATCCCGATTCCATCTACGCCTATCTGACCTGCATCGCGTGGAACGAGGAAAAGTCGCATCTCACCTTCAAGGAGAGCGAGCGGGTCGATGCCGCCTTCACTCAGGACGGCAATGTGTCGATCCCGCATCAGTCGGGCTATATCTATCTCATCACCAACAAGCTCGGGCAATATCGCTTCGTCATCATCTCGCGTCCCACCATCGCGGGCGAAATGTTCGGCATATTGACGACGCTGCAGTCCGGCCGCGGCATGCATCTGACTCCGGTTGCGACGCCGATCATCCTGGTTCCAGCCAAGACGCTCGGCGGCAATCCCGCTTATGGCCGCGTCGAGAAGGGCCATTCGTTTTATGCCAAATACAAGGCCTATGTGACACGCGCCTTGGAAGAGCCCTTCGCGCTTTTCGTCGCGAAGTGATCGTTCAACTCCAGCCGACGAGCTCCAGCAGCCAGTGCAGGCCATAGGCGAGGCCGCCCGCCGCCGGGAAGGTCAGGATCCAGGCCCAGACGATGCGCTCGATCACCGTCCATTTGAGGGCGCGTGAAGACTTGGCGAAGCCGACGCCCATGATCGCCGTCGAGATGCTGTGGGTGGTCGAGACCGGCATGCCGAAATGCGCCGCCACGGTGAGGATCGTCGCCGAGCTCGTCTCGGCGGCGAAGCCATGGATCGGATGCAGCTTCACCATCTTGTGGCCGAGCGTCTTGATGATGCGCCAGCCGCCGGCCGCGGTGCCCGCCGCCATCACCAGCGCGCAGGAGACGATGATCCAGCTGTCGATGCCGTCCTTGCCGGGATCGGGCTCGAGGAAACGCGCCCATTCCGGCAGGCCTTGCAGCGCACCGGCGCTCTCCGCGCCCAGCAGAGCGAGCGCGATGATACCCATGGTCTTCTGCGCGTCATTGCGGCCATGGGCGAGTCCCATATAGGCGGCAGAAGCAAGCTGCGCCTTGCCGAAGAAGGCATTGACCCAGACCGGTCGCGCTAGCCGCCCCAGCAGGCCACCGGCTTTCGCCATGCCGGCGATGAGCGCCCACAGACCCACCATCATGATGATGCCGAGCGTGAAGCCCGCTACCGGCGACGTCACCATGGGCAGCAGCACTTTCCACAGGAGGCCTTCGTTCTTCGTCCAGTCGCCGACTGTCTTGGACCAGATGAGCGCGCCCCAGTTGTTGTCGGCGGCGGCCAAGGCGGCGCCGCACAGGCCACCGATCAGCGCATGCGAGGAGGACGACGGAAGGCCGCGCCACCAGGTGAAGAGATTCCAGATGATGCCGCCCAGAAGCGCGCAGAGAATCACCTGCAAGCTGACATTGACGACGCCGGTGTCGACCAGGCCCGAGGAGATGGTCTTGGCCACCGCCGTGCCCCAGAAGGCGCCGATCAGATTGGTGACGGCCGCCAGCATGATGGCCTGGGCCGGCGACAGGACTTTGGTGGCGACCACGGTGGCGATGGAATTGGCCGTGTCGTGGAAGCCGTTGATGAATTCGAAGACCAGCGCCATCAGCACGACGGTCAGAACGAGGATCAGCATGGGGGCGCCGTCAGCTGTTCTTCAACGCGACCTGATAGACGATGGCGCCCGCGTCGCGGCAGCGGTCGATCGCCTTCTCCAGGATCTCGAAGAATTCCTTGAGCAGGAACATGCGGGCGCCGTCGAGGTCACCCGAATAGAGCTCGCGATAGAGCTCGAGCAGCAGGCGATCGGCCTCGGTCTCGATCGCATGTAGACGGTCGTCGAGCGACTTGATCGTCTCGAGCTTGAGCTTCGGCAATTCCCGCACCATGTCGAGGACGATCTGCGTCGCCTTCTCCAGCATGGCGGCGCGTGGCGCGAAATCGACACCTTCGAGCCGGTGAGCCGCAAAGGTATAGCGGTCGGCGAAGCGCTCGACCTGCTTGGAGATCTTGTAGAGCGCCACACGCAGCTCCTCGATGTCCTCGCGCTCGATGGGCGTGATGAAGCTGTCGACCAGCGCCTGGCTGATCCGGTTCGTCGCTTCCCGCTGGTGGTGGCGGGCGAGCTTGATCGCATCCAGGCTCTTGTCGCCCGAGGCAGGGTCCAGCATCTCGTGCAGGGCCTTGGCGCTGTCATGAGCCGATACGGCGGCGGCGTCCAGGAGCTCATAGAACTGCTTGCCGGAGCCGAAGATCGTCTGAAGGGAGAACATCGCTAAGTCCTTACACCAGGAAATTGTGGGGTCATTGGCCGTCCTTACTTGGCGTCGGTGAGCTTGAACAGCACGAAGCGCGTGGGTTCCACGTCTTTCTTCGTCCGATCGGTGACGATAAGGAAGAGGCTGCCGGTGAGGCGGGCCAACCCCTCGAAATTGTCAATCAGGAGGGGATCGGGGGTGGCCGACAGGTCGGGGGCGGCGCATTGACCGCCGGCCGCGCAGACCGCCAGATCGAGATAGCGCAGATGCGCCGCGCGGGCGCCGTCGGCCCCTTCCGTGCGCTCCAGCACCAGGAGATTGCCGTCAGCCATGGTCTCGATCGCCTTGATCCGGCCATCGGGCTGGGCCGCCTCGAAACCCCAGGTCGCGCCGTCGCCCGCATAGATCTTGTGCAGCGTCTCGGGCTCACCACGCAAGGGCCGTTCCGGCGCCGTCAGCACGCCATGGGTATTGTCGAAGGCGACGGATTCGAGCCGGCTGTTCTTCTTGGCGTAGTTCTTGGCATCCGCCAGGGGGCCCGGCAGCGTGATGTCCGCGATCCATTGGCCTTGCGGCGTGAAGCGCGCGATGGCCGGCCCGTCCTCGAAGGCGACCAGCAGCTCGCTGTTGCCCGGTTTGCCGTCGTCGCCATTGAGCGCCGCCAGCCCCTCGGCATTGGTGACCGTCTTGCCGGCCGCCGGCGCCGCCAGGGGCGCCGAGAAGACATGCTCGATGCCGCTGATCCTGTCGCCTTCCAGCTGGAGGCGGAACTGATGCAGGACGCCGCCGTCGGAGACCGCATAGAGAAGCTTCTCATCCGCGTCCCAGGCGAGGCCCGAGAGCTCATTGACCAGAACGCCGTTCTTGCCGGTCGCGGGGATTTCCGTTTTGCCCAGCACCTCCAGCTTCGGCTCGGCGCCGGCCGGCGACGTCACGACAAGAGCAGCCAGCGCGAGCCCGCCCATGATCATTTTGTACTTAGCGTTCATTGCAACAACTCCAGTTCGGGCCGAGCGGCCGGTTTCAGGCATGTCAGACCGGGGCTCGCGAGCTTGCGCAAGGCCGGCAGGAAGCGGTTCTTCTTGGTATCGCGATTGAGCAACGCGGTCGCGGCGCAGTATTTCGAGCAATGATTGGTCGGATGCTGGTGCAACATCCGCAGCACCCGGTCGGCGAGACCATTGCCGCGCGCCGACTTCGTCTCGAGAATGAACTG
Organism: Taklimakanibacter albus; assembly: GCF_016595235.1. Taxonomy (GTDB): domain Bacteria; phylum Pseudomonadota; class Alphaproteobacteria; order Rhizobiales; family Aestuariivirgaceae; genus Taklimakanibacter; species Taklimakanibacter albus. Next base: position 333,622 of record NZ_JAENHL010000008.1, read on the forward strand.
GTCGTCGTCGACCGCGTAATAGGAGCCCAGATCATAGAAACGCAGTCGACTGTCGATCGTCATGCGCTCGCCGCCCTCCTTCGCCACCAGTGTCAAGCGGACATAACGCATGTCGATCACGCGCTGCAGCTCATAGGGAAAACACTCGCCATAGAGAGCACGATAGACGTGATGCACGAAGGCAAGCGCCTCGTCATCCAGCCGGCCGAATTTCTCCGGCGCGTAAGGCAGTCTTTTCTTCACCGTCACGCCGCGTTTGTCCTTGAGCTTCACCTCGACGAAGCACAGCGCCGCATCGAGATATTTACGGATGCGCACTTTCACCCGCCGGCGGCGCCCCTGATGGTGATCGAAATAGCTGCGCCGGTCATGGTCGTCGAAGTAGCAGGTCTCGTAGGTGAAGGCGCGGCGGCCGGCGATCTCGAGGATGTCGAAGTGCCGGGCGAGCTCGGCGGCGGCAGACTGCAGCACGGCGCGCTTCACCACATATTTGTTGTCGAGTCGTTCCAGCATTTCCGCCCGGGCGTTGAGCGTGGCAAGGCTGATCGGATCGAAGCCCTGCCCCAGTGAGAGGTCAGCGTGTGCGATAATAGACATTGAGCCTCGCCATTTCGGTGATGTAGTCGAGCTGAAGCACTTGGTAGGACAGGACCGCGACGCCGAGGCGCTCCGACAACTCGGCGCGCATCGCAGCGGGATCCGCCAGCAGATCGGTGTTGATCTTGTCGAGCGTGACCTTTGCGCCCGAGACTGATTGCAGAATCTTCGGGTGGTCGATGACGTAGGCGCCGGCGAGAACGAAGCTCACCGCCAATGCTGCGAATGGCACCGTCGTTCCTTGTACGGAAGTGATGACCGCGATGGCGACGGCGCCGAAGAAATACGTCATCTCGGTCTTGCTCAGAGGCTCGGAACGCAAGGTGAAGAGCGCCAGGATGGCGAACAGGCCGAAGCCCGCGGCCACGCTGAAATTCACCGAGGAGAGGATGGTCAGGACCGCGAAAATGAAGACATTGAACAACGCCGCTGCGGTAACCAGCTCCTTGTCGCGATAGCGGCGATAATAAAGCCCAAAGACGAGCACACTCATCCCGACGAGATTCAATCCTATCCTGACCGCCTGCGATAGAACCGGATCCTGAAGGATCTGTTGAAGCGAGGACATGGACATTCGAACTCCTATTCTTTCTCACGCGTTTCAGCCGCGCGAGGAGAAGAACGGAGCATTCAGGGTTCTATTCCCGGCCATTCGCCGATTATGACGACCGGATGACATTTATTTAAAGAGGCATGCCGCGGGAATGACGCGGATATTTCCGCCGAGGCCCGGCATAACCCAGGGTCATTCCGACCGTTTCCGGATTGAAACGGTCGGAATAGGAAGGGCTATTCAGCGTCCGATGGCCGCCAGGATGCGCACCCAGCTTCTGATGCCGCGATGGAAGCTGGTGAGATTGTATTTCTCGTTCGGGCTGTGCAGCGCGTCGTCATTGAGGCCGAAACCGACCAGCACGCTGTCCATGCCGAGAATGTCCTTGAAATAGCGCACGATCGGGATCGAGCCGCCCGAGCCGATGAGGGCCGTGTCGCGCTTCCATTCCTCCTTCAGCCCCTGGGCGGTCTTGCGGATCAAGGGCGAGGTTTCGGCGATCTCGGTCGCCGGGCTTCCCGAGCCATAGGCGGCGAACTCGATCTTGCAGTCCTTCGGCACCTCGGCCTTGGCGAAGGCGCGGAACGCCTTCAGGATCTTCTGGGGATTCTGCTTGCCGACGAGGCGGAAGGTCAGCTTGGCATGGGCCTCGGAGGGAATAACCGTCTTGGTGCCGGCCCCGTTATAGCCGCCCCATATGCCATTCACCTCAGCGGTCGGGCGCGCCCAGACCTGCTCCAGCACGCCCTTTCCTTTCTCCCCCGCCGGCACCGACAAGCCGACTTCCTTCAAGAACTTCTTGTCCGAGAAATTGAGCTTGCCCCACTGCGCCTTCATCTCCTTGGGAAGATCGCTGACGCCGTCATAGAATCCCGGAATGGTGACCCTGCCGTTCTTGTCATGGAGCTTCGACAAAAGCTTCGAGAGAACACGCAGTGGGTTGGCGGCAGGACCGCCATAGGCGCCGGAATGAAGATCGACGCGAGGCCCGGTGATGGTGATCTCGTCCTTGACCATGCCGCGCAGCCTGGTGGTGATGGCCGGCGTCTTCGCGTCCCACATATTCGTGTCGCAGACGAAAGCGGCGTCGCAGGCGAGCTCGGCCTTGTTCTCCTTCAGGAACGGAATGAGGCTCGGCGAGCCCGATTCCTCCTCGCCCTCGATCAGAATAGTCGCCTTGATCGGCAGCGTTCCGGTCGCGGTGATCCAGGCCCGCATCGCCTCGACGAAGGTCAGAAGCTGGCCCTTGTCGTCGGCGGTGCCGCGGCCATAGAGGCGCACCACCCCGTCCTTGCCGGTACGTTTCTGGGGCTCAAAGGGCGGCGTGGTCCATTTGTCGAGGGGGTCGGGCGGCTGGACGTCGTAATGGCCGTAGAAAAGAAAATGCGGCAGCTTGGCAGAAGCGTCCTTAGGCTCGAAATGCGCCACCACCATGGGATGGCCGGGCGTATCGCGCAGCGAGGCGGAGAAGCCGAGGGCGGAAAGATCAGCAACGATGCGCTCGCCGGCGCGCCGGCAATCCGCCTTGTAGGCCGGGTCGGTCGAGATCGAGGGAATGCGGACGAGATCGAACAAGCGGTCGAGACTCTGGTCGAGCGCCCGGTCGGCGGCGCCGAGGACGGCATTGATGTCGGTCATGATTTGGGACGCTCCTGTTGGTCGGCGAGGCCGGCAATGATGCGGGCCCAGCTCCTGATGCCTTTGCGGAAACTCGTGACGTCATATTTCTCGTTCGGGCTGTGGGCACCGTCATCCTCACGCCCGAAGCCGATCAGCAGGCTGTCCACTTTGAGCAGCGACTTGAAGGTGCCGACGACAGGGATCGAGGCGCCCTCCGCCATAAGCACCGGCGCACGGCCCCATTCCTGCTTGAGGGCGTTCTGTGCCAGGCGCACCCAGGGGCTCGTCTCGGCCACCGTCACGGCCATCGAGTCGCCCCCTTCCGACTTGTAGCGGACCTTGCAATCAGCCGGCAGCCGCGCCTTGACGAACTGGCGCAAGCCTTTGCGGATCTGGGCCGGGGTCTGGCGGCCGACCAGACGGAAAGTGAGCTTGGCCATCGCCTCGGCGGGCAGCACCGTCTTGGAGCCCGCCCCGGTATAGCCCGAATAGATGCCGTTGATCTCGGCGGTGGGCCGACTCCAGATCTGCTCATAGACCGCATAGCCCTTCTCACCGGCCGGGATCGAAAGGCCGACGCCCTTCAGATATTTCTTCGCGGGGAAGTTGAGCGACTTCCATTGCCGGCGGGTCGAGGCCGGCACCGGGTCGACGCCATCATAAAAACCCGGCAGCGTCACCTTGCCATTGCCGTCATGCAACTCGCCGAGGATCTTGGTCAGGACCCTGATGGGGTTGCGCGCGGCGCCGCCATAATAGCCCGAATGCAGGTCCTTGGAGGGGCCCGAAATGACGATCTCCTCGGCGATGCAGCCGCGCAGCCGGGTGATGATGGCCGGCGTCTTGGCGTCCCACATGCCGGTGTCGCAGATGAAGACGACGTCGGATTTGAGCTTGGCGCGATTCTCGGCGACATAGCGGTCGAGATGGGTCGAATCGCCCTCCTCGTCACCTTCGAGCAGCACGGTGAGATGAAACGGCAAGCCGCCTTTGGCCTTGATCCAGGCCCGGCTGGCCTCCAGGAAGGTCATCAGTTGGCCCTTGTCGTCAACGGCTCCGCGGGCAAAAATGCGCTCCTCACCATCCGTACCCTTGCGCAGTTGAGGCTCGAACGGCGGGCTCTCCCACAAGTCCAACGGGTCGGGTGGCTGAACATCGTAATGCCCGTAGAACAGGATGCGAGGCGCATGGGACGGCAAGCCCTTGGGCGCATATTCAGCCACGACGACCGGCTGGCCGGTGGTCTTGTCCAGGCGCGCCTTGAAGCCCATTTCGGCGAGAAGCCGCTTGAGCCATGCCGCCGCGTCACGGCAGGCGCCGTGATAGGCCGGGTCGGTGCCGACCGAAGGGTAACGGAGCAGCTCGAAAAGGCGCGCGACACTTTCATCCAGGGCGCCGTCGATGCCCTGCAAAACATCTTCAATATTCTTCATCTACAAAACCTGAAGGCCAATTTTCCAAAGCGGGATACCATGCAGTCTCTCATGCGCCACAATCCTTCGGCAAGGGCCGTGGAATGACGCAAGCGGCTGCCACTTTCTCCCTTCCGCGCGACAGCCTGCAGGCGCATGAAGCGAGCCAGCGGCTGACCCGCTTCCAGCGCCGCGGCTACCAGCGCTATCTGATCGTCCGCCAGAATGTCGACCTCAATTTTTTCTGGACCCGACGCTGGTTCTTCATATCCATGCTGGTCGGCTTCCTCCTGATGATCGCGCCGACGCCCGAGGGCCTCACCGAGGAAGGCCAGATCGTGCTGGCGATGTCGATCATGGCGACCATCCTGTTCGTCACCGAGGCGGTGCCGCTGCCCACCGTGCCGCTGCTCATCATCATCGGCCAGGTGGTGCTCCTCAAGGTCGATCCGACCAAGGTGGCGCAGAGCCTGATGACCGATTCGGTGCTGTTCATCATGGGCTCACTGATGCTGGCGGTCGCCATCGTCAAGCAACGCCTCGACAAGCGCATCGCCTGGGCGATCGTGCAGATGACCGGCACCAACGTCTATTGGATCAGCTTCGGCATCACCGCGGTCTGCGGCACCATCGCCGCCTTCATCGGCGAGCACACCGTCGCCGCGATGATGCTCCCGGTGGGCGTGACGCTCATCACGCTCACCTCGCAGGACCCCAAGAAGGTCCACAATCTCGCCGCCGTCATCCTGTTCTCGATCGCCTATGGCTGCTCGATCGCGGGCGTCGCGACCCCTTCCGGCGGGGCGCGCAACGCCATCATCATCTCCTATTGGAAAGACCTGTTCTACGATCCCCTGAGCCCGGAGACCCGGCGCTATCTCATGGATTACCTGACCTGGGCAATCTATGCCTTCCCGATGTTCCTGATCCGGCTGCCGATCGTGGCGGCGCTCCTGGTCTTCACCTTCAAGCCGGAAACGACAGACATGTCGCGGGCCGTCTCCAGGCTCCGGACCCAGGTCATCATGGATGGGCCGCTCAAGCCCTCGGGCTGGCTCACCATCCTGATCTTCTGCCTGACCATCCTGGGCTGGATCTTCCTGTCGGAGCAATTGGGCCTCGGCGTCATCGCGCTGCTGGGCGTCGCCGCCTTCCTGGTCCTCGGCCTGGTGCGCTGGGAGGACATCAATTCCGGCGTCAACTGGGGCGTCGTCCTCCTTTACGCGGCGGCGATCTCGCTCGGCGTCGAAATGACCGAAACCGGGGCCGCCGACTGGGTGGCCAAGAGCTTCCTCGATCTTCTGGAGAATATCGGCGCCGGCAGCGGCCTCGGCTTCAACACCGCCATTTCGCTCCTCACCATCGGCGTTTCGAACACGATGACGGCGGGCGCCGCCGTCGCGGTACTCGGTCCGATCGTGCTCAATACCGCCCATGTGGCGGGACAGGATCCGATCATCGCCGGTTTCATCACCGCCATCTCGTCGGCTTTCGGCTACCTGACACCGGCGGCGCAGCCCGCTTTCACCATCATCTATGCCTCCGGCTACCTCAAGGGCCGCGACTTCTTCACCATCGGCTCGCGCATGATGGTCGTCTCGGTCATCATCCTCCTGGCGCTCGCGAGCCTTTATTGGCCCTTCATCGCGCGATAGAATAAAGCGAGCCAAGAGGAGTCGGCCCCGCCTTGAAGATGCTGTTCACGCGCACCAAGCTCAGCGACCGGCAGGAACGCGCGGTCCAGAAGACGCTGCACAATCTGCGTCAGCAGCGGCGCAACCGTTTCCGCATCCTCGCCTGCATCGACGGTACGGAGGAATCCTTCATAACCGTCACTTTCGCCGCCCGGCTCGCGGTCAACGAGGAATGCGACATCATCGTTCTCTATGTGCGCCCGATCGACCAGGCCTTGTGGTCGGGTGGCCTGCAGTTGCGCATCGCGCGCCAGAACATGATGGAATCGGGCTTCGAGCTGCCCGGCGTGCGCGACCTCAAGCGGTCGCTCGAGATCCTGAAAGAGGAAGGCATCGACGTCGAAAGCTGGCCGCAGGAAGCGAGCCACCAGGATGCCTGGGGCGACCCTGCCGGCGACACCAAGGTGGAATACAAAAGCCCCAAGGGCCAGAGCGTCGTGCTCAAGCTCAAGACGGCGCCCGACGCCGGCCACGGCATTCTCGATCAATATGAGCTCGGTCCTTACAATCTCATGATCCTGGGCGAGCCGTCACGCTGGCGCAGCGAGTTCAAGGCCTGGTTCGGCACCGGCGTCGTCCAGGAGGTGGTGACGCATGCGTCCTGCTCGGTGCTGGTGGCGCGCCCCAGCCTCGACAAGGAAGGCTTCTTCATCTGCACCGATGGGTCGTCGCGCTCGATGCAGGCGGTGCGAAGAGCCGCCGTTCTCGCCCATATGCAAGGCGCTTCCATCACCCTGTTCTCCGTGGCCCCGGACGAAGCGGCGCGGCCGGCGGCGGAAGAGGCCGTCGCCAATGCCAAGGCGCTGCTCAAGGCGATGAAGATCACCGTCACCGACACACGCACCGCGGTCGGCGATACGGTCGAGGAGATCATCGAGACCGGATCAAGCTACCGGATCATCGTGGTGACCGATGAAGGCCGCTCGCGGCTCGAACGCATTTTCAAGGGATCGACGGCGAGCGCTGTGGTGCGTGGTGCCCGCACCAGCGTTCTTGACGTCAGATAGGACGGGTCTACGGATGTCGGAATACACGCTTCATTGCTTCGGCGAGTCAGGCAACGCCTACAAGGCGGCGTTGATGCTCGAGCTGTCCCGCTGCGACTGGTCGCCGGTCTGGGTCGATTATTTCAACGGCGAGACGCGCCAGGCGGAATTCCGCGCTGGAACCAATGAAATGGGAGAGGTCCCCATTCTCGGCCACAAGAGACTGAAGCTCACGCAATCGGGCGTCATCCTGGATTACCTCGCCGAGCAGACGCGGAAATTCGGGCCTAAGAGCGAGGACGAGCGGCGCGAGGTCTGGCGCTGGATCCTGTTCGACAACCACAAATTCACGAGCTATCTGGCGACGCTCAGATTCATGATCAATTTCACCAAGACCGGTGAAACGCCGGTGACTGAATTTCTGCGTCCACGGGTGATCTCGGCGCTGAAAATCGTCGACCAGCATCTGGCCGGCCAGCCCTTCATCATCGGCAAGCGCGCCACCATCGCCGATTTTTCGCTATGCGGCTATCTCTTCTATGGCGAGGAGATACCGGTGCCGCTCCAAGAGCACATCCATGTGATGAAGTGGCTCGACCGGATCAGGGCGCTTCCCGGCTGGAAGCCACCCTATGAGCTGATGCCGCGCGGCATCTAAAGCTGCGCATGATCCTTCCGGAAAACCGCTTCGCACTTTTCCGGATCATGCTTAAGGCCTGAATCAGGCCTGCCCAGGCGACATGGCGTCGAGATATTCCTCGAGGTGCTCGAGATTCTCGAAACGCATCCAGCCATCGTCGGTTTCCGCCTCGACGGTGCCGTCCGACAGGACGCGCGCCGGACGGCCGCGGATCAAGCGCTCCTCGACGACGAAGAGCTGAGTATCCTCGACTTCCTCGGTCGCTTCGGCCGCGGCCTCGGGGGCCGGCGCCGCCGGCGGCTCGGCCGCAGGCTCGGTCTCATCGCCCAAGGCCTGCTTCAATTCGCTGTTCGCCTTGTCGATGGCGGCGATCGTCTCGCGCGTCTCGGCGACGGCGCGGTCGGTGCTCACCCGCGATTCCTCGACCAGCTTCTCGAACTTGGTCACCGAGGAAGCGGGCTCCGGGGTCGGCACGGTAAAGGGCGGCGGTGTTACGGCGTCGGCGCTGAACTCGGACGTACCTGCATCCGCCGTGACAGCGGCGGTAGCCGCGGCAGCGGCAGCGACGACCTGACCACCGTCCTGGCCGGTCAGCCAGTCGCGCAGCTCGCGCGTGGCGGCAGTCGTCTTCTCCATAGCGGCGATCACGCCCCCCAGGCCGACGAGGCCAAGACCGCCCACCAGCAACACTGAGGCGACATCATACGTCAGTCCGCGGACCTGCATCTCGCCCGGGGAAACATAGATGAGCGCCCCCAACACCGCGCCTGCTGCGGCGACGATGATGCCCAGGATGATCATCAGTTTCGACATGATTGGCCCTTCCCGACTGCTCTACTCGACCAGTTTATGCGAACATATGGTAAATCTTGCGTTACCGGCCGCTAATATCAAGCTTAATCGGGACATAGAGGGCTAGTCCTCGATGACGATACGCGGGGTTTTCCGGCCAGTTCCAGCCTCGATCCCGGCCCACACCTCGCGGGCGATATTCCGGAAAATGGCGGCATGCGGGCCATCCGGCAAAGTCGCCACGATGGGTTCGCCGGCATCCGAACGCGCCCGCACCTCCATGTCGAGCGGCACCTCGCCGAGGAACGGCACGCCCAGGCGTTGCGCCTCCGCGCGCGCCCCGCCATGGCCGAAAATCTCATGACGTTCGCCACATTTGGTACAGATAAAGTAGCTCATATTCTCGATGATGCCGAGCACCGGCACGCTGACTTTCCGGAACATATTGAGGCCTTTGCGGGCATCGAGCAGGGCCAGATCCTGGGGCGTCGACACGATCACGGCACCCGACAAAGGCGTCTGCTGCGCCAAGGTGAGCTGCGCATCGCCAGTGCCCGGCGGCATGTCGACGATCATGATGTCGATCTCGCCCCAGGTGACATCGCGCAACATCTGCATCAGGGCCGACATCACCATCGGGCCGCGCCAGATCATCGGCGTGTCCTCCGGCACCAGGAACCCCATCGACATCACCTTGAGGCCATAGGCCTCCATCGGCTGCATGAGCTTGCCTTCCATGTCGGCGGCCTTGGGCTTGCCCATGATGCCGAGCAGTTTCGGCAGCGACGGCCCATAGACATCGGCATCGAGAACGGCGACCCGCAGGCCATTGGCCTTGAGCGCCAAAGCCAGATTGACGGCCATGGTCGATTTGCCGACGCCGCCCTTGCCCGAGGCCACCGCCACGATATGGCGTAAGCCCGGAATTCCGGCTTTCAGATTGGCGGTCTTGGGCGGAGCCTGCTTGCGCTCGGCGGTCAGGGCCACCATCGCCTTCTCGACACCGGGCAGGCCGGCGACGATACGCTCCGCCTCGCGGCGCAACGGCTCCATCGCGGACATGTTGGCCTGGTCTGCGGTGATCGCGAACATCACCCGGTTGTTGGCGATGACGATGTCGCTGATGAGACCTGCCTCGACAATACTCCGCCCGCCGCCCGGGAGGGAGAGCTTGCCGAGTGCCGCCAGAATCTGGTCGCGTGTAATCTGTTCCATGGGTCCCGCTTAGAACAAATTCCGCCAAAGATAAAACGCCAAAGTCAGACCTACCCATGCTTGCGAAAGAGGTCTGCCACGTCCCGGCGCAGCACCGGCAGAAGCTCCTCGGCAAACCAGGGATTCCGGTTGAGCCAGGCATTGTTGCGCCAGGATGGATGCGGCAGCGGCAATATGCGCGGGGTGAGCGCATAGGCTTGCCGCCAGTTCCGCACCGCGGCGGTCAGATCGGCGCCGGCAAGCTCGCCCAAATGCCAGAGCTGCGCCGGGCGGCCCAGACACACGATCAGCTCGACGTTCTTCAGATGCGCGAGCAGCGTCGCGCGCCAGGCCGGCGCGCATTCCGGGCGCGGCGGCAGATCGCCGCCTTTGGCGTCCTGGCCCGGGAAGCAGAAGCCCATGGGAACGAGCGCAACCTTGCGTTCATCATAAAAGAGAGTTTCGTCCATGCCGAGCCATTGCCGCAACCTGACGCCGGAGGGATCGGTAAAGGGCCGCCCGGAGGCATGAACACGGGTTCCCGGCGCCTGCCCCGCGATCAGGACCTTGGCCGTTGAACCGGCCTGGAAAACCGGGCGCGGCGCATGCGGCAATGGACGGCCTTTCGGCGTTTCGATGCAGATACGGCAGGCCCTCATACGGGCGCTCAACTTGGCGAGGCTCTCCGGCATAGTTAATACATAAGCGCATTTTTAGTGTTTTCGCGAAGGGGGTTTTAAGCCGCGTTTCTTATCCTGTGCATGGGACGACGAAAGCGTATCTCCGCCAGCGCGGAGCGACGCTCCACACTGGGTGATCGACAGGCCGCCATGCAGATAACGGATGCAACGACAGCTCCTGCCACCGACGATGTCGTCATCGCCGACGGCGAGACCCTTCCGTGGGAGCGCGATCTTCTCACTCTGTTCGTTCAGAATCAGATCAGGGTCGTTCTCGCTTTGCCGTTCTTCGCCGCGCTTTTCGCGCTGATGACGCTGCAATGGACGCCCTGGCAGCAATCATTGGCCTGGTTCGCCAGCGCGCTCGGCTGCCAGATCATCCAATATGTCCTGTGCCGTCTCTATCTGAGGGCGCAACCCAAGAAATCCCAGTTCACCGAGTGGCTCGGCATTCTGTCGGCGAGCGAATTCCTCGCCGCGGCCTGCTGGTCGACCCCACTCTTCCTGCTGTGGAATAATGCCAGCGACCTGCAGCATGTCTACATCGTCGCCAGCCTCATCGCGATGGTCGCGGCGCGCATCATGATCTCGGCGAATTTCATGCCGATCATCATTGCCGGCACCGGTCTGATGACCTTCGCCCTGGCGTTGCGCTGCCTCACCGAGACCGGTTATCTCTATGCCGGCCTCGGCGCGCTCGCCATCGGCTGTCAGATCTTCTTCGTGCTCGTCGCCCGCAAGCTGCAGGAAACGGCGCGCGACATGCTGATCTTCAAGGCGCAGAAGGAAGAACTCGTCACCAAGCTCATGGCCGAGCGTGACCGCTCCGAGATCGCCAGGGCCGAGGCGCTGCGCGAGAAGCTGCGCGCCGAGGAGGCGAGCAAAGCCAAGTCGCAATTCCTCGCCACCATGAGCCATGAGCTGCGCACGCCGCTCAACGCCATTCTCGGCTTCTCGGAAATCATCGGCCGCGAGATGTTCGGCCGTCACGAGGTCGCCGCCTACAAAAATTATGCCAACGACATCCATGACTCCGGCAGCTACCTGCTCAGCCTCGTCAACGACATTCTCGACCTGACCCGCATCGAAGCGGGCCGCCGGGATCTCAATGCCGAGCCGCTCGTTGTCGCCGAGACACTCGAGGACGTGCGGAACTTCGTCTCCTTCAAGCTCACCGAGAAGTCGCAGACGCTCGATTTCGACATCCCGGCCAATCTGCCGAAGGTCATGGCCGACCGCCGCGCGGTGCGGCAGATCTGGATCAATCTCTTGTCCAACGCCGCGAAGTTCTCGCCCAATGGCGGCCGCATCGGCGTCAGAGTCCGCCAGCGCGACAGCGGCGAGATCTCGGTCAGCGTCATCGACAACGGTCCCGGCATGCCGGAAGAGGAAATCGCCACCGCCATGGAGGCCTTCTCGCGCGGCTCGCTCGCGGTGAAGAAAGCCGTCGACGGCGCCGGTCTCGGCCTGCCCATCGTCAAGGGACTGATCACCATGCATGGCGGCTCGTTCGTGCTGCGCAGCAAGCCGGGTCTCGGCACCGAGGCGACCGTGATCTTCCCGGCGGCCCGGGTCATGAGCGGACCGCGCGCCGGTGTCGTCTCCGAGCCCGCCGCCGCCACGCCCAGCCAGCGCAAGCTGATCGCCATCACCGGCTGATATTCCCCTGTAAACAACAGCGGAATTTGCAGCGGATTAGCAGCGGATCTGCAGGAATCTACAGGGAATTTCGCGAAAATCGCGGAACAGCGGATTGCCGTCTTCCGTACCATCCGACGATTGCGTCCGAGAATGCAAGCCGCCCGGCCCGACGCTCTACCCTTCCTTGTCGCTGACGCCGGCACTCTCGAAAGTCGCCATGCCGTTATGGAGATCGGCAGCGGCCTTGACGAGGGCGGCGGCCAAAGCCGCGCCCGACCCTTCGCCCAGCCGCATGCCGAGATCGAGCAAGGGCTCCTGGCCGAGGTGTTTCAGGAGCCGGCGATGGGCTGGCTCCGCCGAGCAATGGGCGGCGAGGCAATGGTCGAGAGACCGGGGATCGAGCGCATGCAGGATGGCGGCGGCGGCGCTCGCGACATAACCGTCGATGAGCACCGGCACCTTGGAATGACGTGCCGCGAGGATCGCCCCGGCCATGGCGGCGAGCTCGCGCCCGCCGAGCCGGCGCAGCACCTCGAGGGGATCCTTCAGATGGCCGCCATGAAAGGCGACGGCACGGCGCACCGCGTCGGCCTTGCGTTTGAGCCCTTCGCCGTCGACGCCGGTGCCGGGTCCCACCCACTCCTCCGCCGTTCCGCCATAGAGCGCGTGGCAGATGGCGGCCGCGATGGTGGTGTTGCCGATGCCCATTTCGCCGATGCAGAGAAGGTCGGCGCCGCCGGCGACCGCCTCCATGCCATAGGCCATGGTCGCGGCGCATTCGGCCTCTTCCATCGCGGCGGCCTCGGTGATGTCGCCGGTCGGCGTCTCCAGGGCGAGTTCGAAGACCTTGAGCCCCAGATCGAAGCTCTTGCAGATCTGATTCACCGCCGCCCCGCCGGCCTGGAAATTGGCCACCATCTGCTGGGTGACGGCCTGGGGATAGGCGGCCACGCCCTGATTCACCACACCGTGGTTGCCGGCAAAGACGGCAACGACCGGACGCTCCACCCGGGGCGCATGGCGGCCCTGCCAGCGGGCCAGCCAGACGGCGATCTCCTCCATTCGGCCGAGCGCCCCCGGCGGCTTGGTGAGCCTGCCGTCACGCGCCCGGACCGCCGCCGCCGCTTCCTCGTCCGGGGCCGGCATATCCTCGAGAAGGCGGCGGAAATCGTCAAAAGGCAGGCCGGTCGTTGCGTTCATCTTTTTTCCTGTCGTGGCGTATCGGGAATGTTGCGTAGCTCATAGCCGCCGCATAATGACTACGCCATGGCTTCACGTAGCTCCGGAACCGACATTGCAAAAGGCTGGGCCGCCGATCTCGTCACGTGCCTCGGCTTTCTGACCCGTCTGCCGATGCCGTCCGGCCTGCCTTTCACGACGCTCGCCGATGCGATGCGGGCCTTTCCCTGGGCCGGCGCCCTGATCGGGGCGGTGGCGGGGCTCCTGCTCGCGACCCTCGCCGCCCTCGGGCTGCCGGATCTTGTCACCGCCGGCCTGGCCCTCGCCGCCCTCGCCGTCGCTACGGGGGCGCTGCATGAGGACGGCCTCGCCGACACCGCCGACGGCTTCGGCGGCGGGCGCGACCTCGACCGCAAGCTCGCCATCATGCGCGACAGCCATATCGGCACCTATGGGGTGCTGGCCCTGGTGCTGGGGCTCCTCGTCAAGACGGCGAGCCTTGCCGCCCTGACCGACCTCTCGGTGCTGCATATCGTGGCGCTGCTGGCCGCCACGGGCGCCGTGTCCCGTGCCAGCATCGTCTGGTTCATGGCCTCGACGCCGCCGGCCCGCCGAGACGGCGTCGCCCATGCGGCCGGCCAGCCCTCCGACTTCACCGCCAGGAGCGCGCTGATCTCCGGGGGCGTTATTGCGCTGATCCTGCTTCTCCTGACCCAGGGCCTCGTCCCGGCGCTCCTGATCATCGGCGCCGGCGCCCTGGTGGCGGCACTTTTCCGGTCTCTGAGCCTGCGCCAGATCGGCGGCCATAGCGGCGACACCTGCGGAGCGCTGCAGTTCCTGAGCGAGACGGCGATGATTGTCACAGCCGCGGCAAGCCTTTCTTAACCACAGAATCGCACAGGACTTTCGCCTTTACCGGTCGTTGATCAGAGGCTGCGCAAGACTAGCGCGTGATCAGGAAAAGTGGGCACCGGTTTTCCGTCCGATCACGCGCCATATTTAGGATTTCGATCACGTTCATCACATTAGGTCAGTCCGACCTAATGTGATCGTGATCTAGCCATTCCGCCTGCCACAGCTGTCGAGGAACGATGATCTGGATCACCGGTTTCGCCTTGCTGACCGCCCTGCTGATCGCCACAGGCTTCATCAGCCGGCGCTCCTTGGCCTTGCCGATCATCGCGGTGCTCGCCGCCGCCGCGGGTCTCGAAGCCTTCAGCGTGCAGCCGACGATCCAAGGCTTGCGGCCCACGCTCGACATGCCGCAGCTTCTCAGCGCGACCGAGCTCAAAGCCGACCGCAACGGCCACTATGTCACCGAAGCCGACATCAATGGCTCAACGATCGCGGTCATGGTCGATACCGGGGCCACCGGCGTGGCGCTCTCCTATGAGGATGCCGAAAAAGTGGGCTTGCGGCCGCGCGGGCTCGACTTCGACATTCCGATCAGCACCGCCAATGGCGTGGTGAAGGCCGCCCGGGTCACGCTGCGCCGTGTCGAGGTGGACAACGTCCGCGTCCGCGACGTGGACGGGCTGGTGCTGCCGGAAGGCGCCATGCGGGGATCGCTCCTCGGCATGAGTTTCCTCGGCCGCCTCTCCAGTTTCAAGATCGAGAACGGCGTGCTCTATCTGCGCGATTAGATCCCCTTCAGTTGAATTCAGCCCTTGATGCGCATGGCGTTTTCCAGCAGAACGATGCCGCTTTCCATGCCTGTGGCCCCATCCGACGAGCCTATCCTGCCCCTATGAACGCGCTGATATCGCAAGAGATCGAAACACCCTGCATCAAGGTGTGTGTCATCGACCCGGAGACCGGGTTTTGCGTCGGCTGCGGCAGGACGCGCGGGGAAATCGGAGGCTGGCTCGGCATGACTTCCGCCGATCGGCTTCAGATCATGGCCGCCTTGCCGGAGCGGGTCAGCACGCTCACATTGCGCAAACGCCGGAAAGGCGGGCGGCGGGGGCGATTGGGTTTCGAATAGTATCGAGTTGCACTGTTCGAAAATTCCCTTATCTTAGCGCCCGTCGCAGCCCTGTGGCTGTGAAGGAGTGGAGGACGAATATGCCGGTTGGCACGGTTAAATGGTTCAACACCACCAAGGGCTTCGGCTTCATACAGCCGGACAGTGGGGGAGCTGACGTATTTGTACATATTTCGGCAGTGCAGCGCTCGGGTTTAACCGGGCTCAATGAAGGTCAGAAAATTTCCTTCGAGCTGCAACAGGATCCTAAGCGGGGCAAGAGTTCCGCCGTCAATCTCAAGCCGCTTTAAGTACGACTAGCACTTAGACGGCAAAGTTCTCGCGCTTTGCCGGATTTCTTTATTGAGCCGTCAAGGCTCAATCGCATAGCGAGACCGCAATCCAACCCGAAAGCCTGGCTTCTGCGGCGATGATGGCTTGCGTCTCGTAGCAGTCCGCCGGCTTACCGCCTGGACTTGCCAGTACAATTTCAGGACGTCTTTGTCCCTGGACCGGAACGAAAATTGCCTCGGCTTCGCCGGGCCGCGGTATCCGGCCGGCTGTCGGTGTGAAGGACGACACGGTCGCCGCCACCGCGGCGCAGTCATAGCGCCCACGCGATCCCATCAGACGGATGATCTCGCCACCGCCGTCCGGAAAGACGTCGATGATGCGCAGATCGACATCTTCCTCGCGGCCCTTGTCGAGGCAGGCCCGGAAAGCCGGCGCGTAATCCATGACCCGTTCCGACCAATGCGGCTTGCGTCCAAGGAGCGCCGCAAGCGTCGTCAGCTCTCTCCAGGTGAGCTCGATCTGACAGGCGATGACCCCGCCGGCCTTGTCCACCATCGGGCTCTGATTCAGCGCGGTGCATTCGGCCGTGCGCCACGCCCGGAACGTATCCTCGGCGGTTGAAGCCTGGCCACCGCCATCGGGAGCTGTGGGCGTCTGGATGTTGACTGCGGCAAGCGACGTCTCGAAGGCGCGCGCGGTTATCGCATAGACCGTGTCGGCGGCGGCGAAGAGATTGTCATAGCAGGATCCGAAGGCCTGGCCGCGGGCCGTACAGGCTTTGACCGCATCGCCAGGCAGATGCGGGCCGGCGAAGAGGCGGTTCAGCAACACCAATATGGCGATCCGCTGGGTGAGGCGCTTCTGATAGCAGGCGGCGGCATTGCCGGCCTGAGAGCAATCGTCGAGAGCCGCTTGCCATTCGTCATTCGCCGCCTCGAGCTCGCTGCGGAAGGCCTGATGCATCGCAGCCTTGGCCAGCAGTTCCTCGCGCGCCGCCAGCTCCTCATTGAGCGCCATCAAAGCAGGATCGGTGCAGACGAGACTTGTTCCGGTCTCACAGGAAACACTGGCCCCGGCCGGCGACGCGAATAACCCCCCGGCGAGTAGCATCGCCGCCACAAGCCTTTTCATTGGCTTAGAACTGAATGGCGAGATTGGCTTCGCCGGCATAGCTGTCGGTCTCATCGACGATGAGGCCCGCGGTCTCGCCGGTGAGCACCAGTTGCACATTGCTGGCCAGATTGAGATTGAGACCCAATTGAAGACGCAGATCCGCCTGCTCGTCGATGCTGTCGGTGCCGAGCCCATCGGTATGCGTCTCATTCAGGAACGTATAATCGAGAAAGGCGCCGGCCCAGGGTTCGACCGATGTCGTACCCGAAAGTGCGAAAGTGTGGCCCAGCACCGTTCCGCCGGTGAGCACGCCGGTCTCGAAAGTCTGCGCCGGATTGATGTTGTTGGTATATTCGTCCTGCCATTCCTTCGACCAGGCGAGTGTCACGGAAGGCGACAAGCGCGTGGTGCCGAAATACCAGTAGCCGGTGAAGGCGCTGGACAATTGCACGCGGTCTGAATCCGTCTTGCCTGAGCCGAAGCCCGAATAATCGACCTCGGTTTCGATGCCGCTATAGAGCGCGATGCCGCTGAAGACGATGTTCGGCGTCACGGTGATGCCGGTATAGGCGCCACCGCCGAAGCCCTCGGTCGTCTGCTTGATCGGCAATATGCCTTGGGTCTTGAGCCGCGAGTCCTCGTAGGTTCCGATGAGGCCGAGCACGACGCGATCGCTCAGCCGGTAATCGATGCCGGCCATGGCGTTGATCAGCGGACCTTTGCTGCCGTCGAGATCGTCGCTGCCTTCGATCCAGCTGTATTTGCCGTCGATCCAGGCATTCCATTTCCGTTGCGCGGCGGGAGCCGTCACGACGTCGGCCGTGGGTTCGACGGCGATATCGCCGCCGGCCAGTCGGGCGGCAACATCTTCCGGCCTATCGAGCAGAAGGCCGGCAGGCTCGGGCTCGCCTTGCCCGACGAGCTCGCCGGCGACGACGCGGCGCACGATATCCGACACATTGATCAGCGAGCGGTAATTGACGACGGGCTTCAGGCAGCCGGTGACTTCGTCGTTGGAGACCTCATTCTCACCGGAAATGTTCTCACAGGATTGCGCCCGCGCTTCGCTCGCAAGCAAAGACGGCAAAAACAGCAATGCTCCCGAAAGAGCGACGAGTGAAACTTGCTTTTTCATGCCCCGGTCCAGCAAATAACGCCCTACCGGGGGCATTAACACCTGTTCGGGGCCTTGTGGCAAGCCAAGATCACTCCGCCGCCATGAGGCGATGCGCCTGTTCCGTCACCGCCGCCAGGGCCTGATCGAGGACCTCGAGGCCGGCGCCGCGGCGATGGGCGTTCTCCGAGAGAACCCGACGCCAGACCCGTCCGCCCGGCTCGCCATGATAGAGGCCCAGAATATGGCGTGTCATGCGCGCAAGCCCCGGCTGGCGCGCAAGCTCGGCCGAAATATAGGGTTTTATCCGCTCCACCACATCGGCGCGGGTCAGCGAAGACGCCGGCGTGCCGAAAAAGCGCTGATCGACGCCAGAGAGGATCCAGGGCGTATGATAGGCGGCGCGGCCCAGCATGACGCCGTCGACGTGGGCCAGATGGGCCTCCGCCTCGTCGAGCGTGACAATGCCGCCATTGATGACGATGACGAGCCCTGGCCAGGCCTTCTTGATCCGGTACACGCGCTCGTAATTGAGCGGCGGAACCTCCCTGTTCTCCTTGGGCGACAGGCCCTGGAGCCAGGCCTTGCGGGCGTGGATGACGAAGGTCGAGCACCCTGTCGCCGAAACGGTACGGATGAACCGGTCGAGATCCTCATCCTCGTCCTGGTCGTCGATGCCGATCCGGCATTTGACCGTGACGGGAACCCGGACGGCCTGGCGCATCGCGGCCACACAGTCGGCGACGAGCTGGGGCTCGGCCATCAGGCAGGCGCCGAAGCGGCCTTCCTGAACGCGGTCCGAGGGGCAGCCGACATTGAGGTTGACCTCGCAGTAGCCGAAATCCTCACCCCACCTGGCGGCCTCCGCCAGCAATTTTGGATCGCTGCCGCCGATCTGAAGCGCCACCGGCTGCTCACGCGGGTCGAAGCCGATGAGGTGCTCGCGATCGCCATGGCGGATGGCCTGGGCCGTCACCATCTCGGTATAGAGCAAGGCATGGCGGGTCATCTGGCGGTGAAAAAACCTACACGCGCGGTCAGACCAGTCCATCATCGGGGCGACGGAAAATCGGTGTTGCGAATGACTTGCCGTTGTCATTAATTCGATTGCTTGTTCCTGTTGAACCGTGTTGCGACAAACTCCAGCCAGGTTGAGAAAGCCACAACACCGGGCCCTCTTACACTGTCCGGTGGCAGATTGGGATACAGACAAATGCCCTGGGATGCAGGTATCCCACTTGGCGTCCCACGATCAAAAAGAGCCCGGTTTTAAAGGGTCTATGCCCAATCCATCATGGGGATGGAAACCAGTTTAACTTCTTGATATTTCGTCTCTTTTTATTGGATAGGTCTTCAACGAGCCGTTCGTCAGCAGCTTGGCCGCCGTCCGACATGGACGGCGGCCTTGCTGGAAAGGGATGACGCCGATCGAAGAGCGAAATCCTGGCCATCCCCCGGCAGAGATCAGCCGGCGGCGTTCGGCACCGGCGTATTGAGCAGTTGTTGTTCCCACAGATAAGCGACGCCGCTGCCGGCCGCATGCTGCACAAGCAACTCCGAAAGCTCGGCGGCATGCTCTGTGCGGGCCCAGTCGCGCTGCCATTCGGACGCGACCACCAGCCACGTCACCATGTTCGCGCCGGCCGCAATCATGCGCTGAATGGCGACCTCGTGAGCTTCGATCGAAGTGCCGCCGGACGCATCGGTGACGACCGTCACGTCCCAACCTTCGCCGAGAGCCTGAATCGTCGGCATCGCAACGCAGACCTCGGTCCACAGGCCGGCGATGATCAGCTGCTTACGGCCCGTCGCCTTGACCGCGTCCACAACCTTCTGGTCCTCCCAGGTGTTGATGAATGTCCGGTCGATCACCTTCTGGCCGGGAAACACATCCGTGATCTGGGGGAAGATGAGACCGCCCCGGTCAGCGATCACGCTCGTCAGGATGGTGGGAACGCCGAAGACCTTCGCGGCCTTCGCCAGCGCCGTCGAATTGTTGACCACCATGTGCGGATCGTGGCTGTTGAGGTTTGCGAGCTGATAAGGCTGGTGATCGATCAGAACGAGGACCGAATCTTCTGGACGAAGGAGCGAATCAAGGCCGTTACGATGGGTCATCATCAAGACTTCCTTTTCTGCCGCGAGGGACGGCAATGGGTTCACAGGGGACATGCGCCAGCGGGCGACGTTGTCTGAACGCAATTTGCCGTTCCTACTTGTGATGCGGTAGTGCCATAATCAGGTAAGCTGTGTCGCGAAATGAGGAACGCGGGAATGGACATCGAAGATCTACGGACATTCGTCGCCGTGGCAGATGCCGAGGGCGTGTCGGCCGCCGCCCGCAGGCTCGGCGTCTCCAAATCAATCGTCAGTCGGCGTCTCTTCCGGGTTGAAGCGGAACTTGGCGTCCAGCTTCTTGCACGAACGACCCGCGGTGCTGCGCTCACGGAAGCGGGAATCACGTTCAGAGACTATGCGGCCCGAGCCAGCGCCGAGATCGATATGGCCAGGGAAACGATCCTCCCGACCGGCGAGTTGCGCGGCCGCCTGAGGGTCGCCATGCCGCTTTCTTTCGGACCGACTCACTTCGCCCGCGTGCTTGCGGACATGGCCCATCAGCACCCGCGGCTCCACATCCATACCTCCTATAGCGATCGCTTCGTCGATCTGATCGCCGAAGGTTTCGATTGCGCGATCCGGGTTGGCTACCTTCAGGACTCCAACCTTATCGCGAAGCGCATCGGCCCGATCTATGGCAAGCTTGTTGCGAGCCCGGATTACATCAAAGCGCACGGTTCACCCGAGATAGTGGAGCAGCTCGTCAACCATCAGGCGCTCATGCAAGGAACGGAAGCCTGGCAGTTCATGGATGGCAGCAGGATTGTCACGGTTCAGCCGCAGGGCAGGTTCAAGGCCGACAACGCGACGGCGATTGCCGCTGCCGCAGCAGCAGGGCTCGGCATTGCCTGGCTGCCCGACTGCATCACACACGAATATCTGGCCTCCGGCGCGCTCGTTCCGGTGATGACACGCTATCCGCCACCTTCGGCAGGTGCGTATGTCGTCCGACCGCCGGGTCAGCACCCTTCACGGAAAGTCCGGGTCCTCATCGAAATGCTGATCGAACACTTCGCACGAAATCCGGACGTTTGGGGTCTCGATCCTCCGCACACGGAAGGTATTCTTCGACGGGTAGATGTCTAATCACGGCGTCGGCTCAACCGACGTCCTCGAAGCAGAGGCAGGTTCCGGGTTTCGCCATGGCCAGAAATTCCAGCAGATCGTCACGCGTCAGCGAAGCACAGCCGGCGGTCGGACCGTAACCGGCGCTTGCGACATGGAGGAATACCGCGCTGCCGGCATAGGGAACGACCGGATCGTCATTCTGGCCGAGCACGACGACGATGTCATAGAGGTCGTCCTTCCGCCACATCTCCTCATGGCTAGCCGCGAAGGGAAGACGAACCGGGCGGTTGTAGTCGGGATGGTCGGGCGCATCGCACCAGCCGTCCTTGGGATCGATGACGGCGGTCGCGAACACCGACACCGGTGCCGCGGCAAGCTTGTCGGGACGGTACAACACCTTGCGGATAGGCCAGCAGCCGACCGGGCTGACGCCGTCGCCTTCCCGCTTCTGCCGCTGGATGCCGCCGCGGCCCACCGCCGCGCGCCAGGCCCTGTCGCCATAGCTGGCTTGCCAGCCATCACCGGCACGTTTCACGATCAAGTTCACATTCCTCTCCTTCAGCTTTCAAGCGGGAAATGGCAGCTCACGAGCCGGTCGTCGATCTTGCGCGGCATCGGCTCCTCGGTCCGGCAGATGTCCTTGGCGAAAGGACAGCGGGTGTGGAACCGGCACCCCGAAGGCAGGTTCATCGGGCTCGGAATGTCTCCCATCAGGATCGGACGCTCACGGCCGCGCTGACGCGGATCAGCGCGGGGAACGGCCGAGATCAGGAACATGGTGTAGGGATGCAGCGGACGGTCGAACAGGTCCTCCGTCAACCCGACCTCGACCAGGCGGCCAAGGAACATCACACCGACACGGTCCGCGAACTGGCGCACCACGCTCAGGTCGTGCGTGATGAAGAAATAAGTCAGCTTCAAGTCGGCCTGCAGATCGGACAGAAGATTCAGGACCTGCGCCTGGATCGAGACGTCCAGCGCCGAAACGGACTCGTCGCAGACGACGAAATCCGGCTTGTTCGCCAGAGCCCGGGCGATGCCGATGCGCTGGCGCTGGCCGCCGGAAAACTGGTGCGGATAGTTGCGCAGATAGCGGCGGCTGAGGCCGACCATATCCAAGAGTTCGGCGCAGCGCTCGCGGATCGCCTCGGCAGACCCAAAGCCGTGCGTGCGCAACGGCTCCGCCAGGATCTGCTCGATCCGCATGCGCGGGTTGAGTGAGGCATAAGGGTCCTGAAAGACGATCTGCAGCTTCTTGCGCTGCTCGCGCATGGCCCTCTCGTTCAATCGGGACAGGTCTTGTCCGCGGTACAGGATCGTCCCGGAGGTGGGCTCGTGCAGCCGCAGCATCACGCGCCCGAGCGTGGTCTTGCCGCAGCCGGACTCGCCCACCAGCGCAAAGGTCTCGCGCTCGTAGATGTCGAGCGAGACGCCGTCAACGGCGCGCACCACATGACGCCGGCTGAAGAGACCGCCGCCCAGCACATAGTGCTTCGTCAGCTCGCGGGTAGAAAGCACGACCTCGCTCATGACGCGTCCCTCCCGCCAGCCGTCGCTGCTTGCGGCGCGTGCACCCAGCAGCGCGCGAAATGTCCTTCCGCGAGGCCGGCGAGCGCCGGTTCTTCCTGCCGGCAGACGGAGATGACGTCGCCGCAGCGCGGACTGAAACGGCAGCCCACAGGCAATCTCGCCAGATCGGGCACCCTGCCGGGGATGCTCGGCATACGGCGCCCGATGCGCTTCTCGGTCGACTTGGGAATGGAGGCGAGCAGCCCACGCGTATAGGGATGCGAGGGACGTTCGAACAGGTCGAAGACATCGGCCTGCTCGACGATCTGGCCGGCATACATCACATTCACCTCATCGCACATTTCGGCGATGATGCCGAGATCATGGGTAATCATGATGATGGATGTTCCGACCCGGTCGCGCAGTTCGCGCATCAAACGCAGGATCTGCGCCTGCGTCGTGACGTCCAGCGCCGTGGTCGGCTCGTCGGCGATCAGAAGCTTCGGTTCGCAGATCAGCCCCATGGCGATCATCGCGCGCTGGCGCAGGCCGCCCGAAAGCTCATGCGGATAAGCGTCGAGGCGCGCCTTCGGCTCCGGAATGCCCACCAGCTCGAACATCTCGAGCACGCGCGCCCGGATCTGCCGACGGGTCAGCCCCTTATGAACCGCCAGCGGCTCTCCGACCTGGTCACCGACCTTGCGCACCGGATTGAGCGACGTCATCGGCTCCTGGAACACCATGGCTATATCGCGACCCCTGATCCGCCGCAGGCCGTCGGCGCCAAGAGCCGTCAGCTCGACACCATCGAGCTCGATGCTCCGGGCGCTGACATGGCTCTGCGGCTTCGGCGTCAAGCCCATGAGCGAGAGCGCCGTCATGCTCTTTCCGGACCCCGACTCCCCGACCAGGCCGACGATGCGCCCGCGCCCGACATCGAAAGAGACATTGTCGAGGACGCGGACATGCCCCCGGTCGCCGCGGAATTCCGTGCGCAGCTCGCGAACTCTCAGAACCGTGTCGCCCGTCGCCATGGGTCAATCCTTCATCGAAGGATCGAGGGCGTCGCGCAGCCCGTCACCGATGAAATTGAAAGCCAGCACCGTCAGCAGGATCGCCACGCCCGGCGCGATCGCGACCAATGGCGCCTGGAAGAGATACTCCTTGCCCTTCGCCACCAGAAGGCCCCAGCTCGATCCGGGCGGCTGCACGCCGACGCCCAGGAAGCTCAGGCTCGACTCCCACATGATCGCGTCGGGGATGGACAGCGAGAAGAGGACGATCAGCGTCGGCACGACATTGGGAAAAATGTGCCGGAACATGATGGTCGCGCGCGAGGCGCCATTGGCGCGCGCCGCCTCGATGAACTCCTTGCCCTTCAAAGCGAGCGTCTGCGAACGCACCACCCGCGCCACGCTGGCCCATCCCACCAGGGCCAGGGCGATGAAGATGTTCAGGAGATTGGCGCCCAGCGTGTACATCACCACCATGGCGAGCAGCAGCGACGGGAAGGATATCATCATGTCGGCAAGCCGCATCACGACGAAATCGGTCCTGCCGCCCAGATAGCCGCTGAGGATGCCCATGACGGTCCCGATCATCAGCGCGATCAGGCTGGGCACGGTGCCGACGACCAGGGAAACGCGCGCGCCATAAAGAATGCGCGTCAGGATATCGCGACCAAAATTGTCCGTACCCAGCCAATAGGTCGACGAAGCTGGCAGCAATTGCTCGTCGAGCGCCACCCGATACGGATCGTGCGGGCTTATCCAGGGCGCAAAGACCGCGGCCAAGATCAGGGTCACGACGAAGAACAGCCCCACCATCGCCATCCGGTTCTTGCGGAAGGCGCGAAGGGCGTCGCGCAGGAAGCTGGTCTCCTCGATCACGTCGGGAGCCAGCGCCGTCATCTCGCTGGTCAGGCTCATGGCGCGGCCTTTGTCATCTGGGAACGAATCCGGGGATCAAGGACCGAATAGAGCATGTCGGCGATGAGGTTGCCGAGGATGACGAGCGCCGTGGCGAAGAGCACCGAGCCCTGCAGCAGCGGCATGTCGCGCGACTGGATGGCGCTGACCGAGATGCGCCCGACGCCGGGAATGCCGAAGATCGCTTCGGTGATGACCGCGCCGGACAGCAGCGTCGCCACCTGGATCGCCATGATCGTCACCACCGGGATGAGAGCATTCTTCAGCGCATGGCGTGAGATTACCCCCACCTCGCGCAAGCCCTTGGCGCGGGCGGTGCGGATATAGTCATGGCGCATGACCTCGAGCAGGCTCGAGCGTGTCAGGCGCGCAATGACCCCGGCCGAGCTCCAGCCCAGCACCAGGGCCGGCAGGATCAGGTACTGCCAGCCGTAAAAGCCCGAAACCGGCAGCCATCTCAGCTGCATGGCGAAGACATACTGGAACAGCAGGGCCGACCAGAAGATCGGCATGGAGACGCCGAGCAGCGAGAAGCCCATGAAGAAGTGATCGAGGAAACTGTCACGCCGGACGGCCGAAAGGATTCCGGCGGGAATGCCGATGATCCAGGACACGCAGGCGGCGCTGGCGGCGAGCATCATCGTGTTTGGAAAGGCGTTCATGATCAGGCTCGTCACGCTGCGGTTGAGCTTGATCGAGATGCCGAGGTCTCCCTGGACGGCGTCCCAGAGGAAACGAAAGTAGCGGGTGATCAAGGGATCATCGAGATGCATCTGCGCGCGGACGCGTTCGATCACCTCGGGGCTGGCATGTTCCTTCATCAGAAGAGCGATCGGATCGCCCGGAACCACGTTCAGCATGACGAACAGGATCGCCGTAATCCCGATAAGCACAGGAATAGAGATGACGATCCGCCTGATCGCAAACATCAACATCGAGGCAATGCTCCGTCAACGGCGAGAGCCTGGTGCGAGGCTTTGAAATGCCGGAGGCGGAGCGCAATCCGGCGCCCCGCCCCCGCCAAGTCCCGAACCTTACTCAACCTCGACTTTGTAATAGCTCATATCGCTCCAACCATTCCACGGAACGACGAAATTCTTGACGCGCGGCTGCACGACATAGCTGTGATCAAGGCTGAACAGCGGGACCCACGCCGCATCCTTATCGACAATGCGCGCCGCGAGCTCCTGATAGAGCTTGCAGCGTTCTTCCGGATTGGTCAGGCTGCGCGCCTTCTCCACGCCCGAGAAGACCTCGGGGTCATTGTTGTTATAGGCGCGCACCTTGGATCCGGACTCGGAGAAAAACGTATAGAAGAAATTGTCCGGATCATTGAAGTCCGCCGACCAGACCTGCGTGTAGGCGTCGGTTTCGCCGACCTTGCGGGCGGCGAGAAACGCGGCTTCGTCCGTGGTCACGATATTGGCCTTGAATCCGGCCGCCGCCACCTGCGCCTGGATGATCTGATTCATGTCCGACCATTTCGCAGACCAGCTGGAAACCTGCTGCAGGTTGATATCGACGCCGTCCGGATAGCCGGCCTCGGCGAGAAGAGCCTTGGCCTTTGCGGGGTCGTATGCGATCGGAGCCGCCGGCGCATAACACGCCACGCCGCGCGGCAGGACGCCGTCCTCGAGCTTGCCTTTGCCATAGAAATTCTTGTCGAGAATGGTCTGACGGTCGATGGCCATCTGAAAGGCCTTGCGCACGCGCACATCATCGAACGGCTTCTTCGCCTGGTTGATGTTGTAGTAATAAACGCCGACGCGCGGACCCGAGCGCACCAGGTCCTTCCACTTGTCGTTGCCGTAGAAATAGGGCGTCTGCGTCGGCGCATAGTCGAGGTCGAACACGTCGATCTCGTCGGTTTCGAAGAGAAGGCGCAACGTTTCCGAATCCGCGACCACGCGCACCTGAAGCCGGTCGAGCTTCGGGCGGCCCCGGAAGTAGTTTTCATTGGCCTCCAGCATCTGGCTCTCGTTCAGCGTATATTCGCGCAGGATGAACGGACCGGTGCCGTTGGTCGTTTCGGGCGTCAGGCCAAACTGGTCGCCCGCCTTTTCCGTGAAAGCGCGATTGTAGATCGAGGCCTGGGGGCTCGCCAGAAGCGCCAGGAAGGCCGCATAAGGCTGGCCCAGCTTGATCTCGACCGTGTATTTGTCGACCGCCTTGAGGCCAGAAACGCTTTCGGCTTTTCCGTCCAGCCGTTCCTGCGCGCCTTCGATGAAGGTCAGAATGTCGGTGCCGAGCGCCTTTGTCTTGGGGTTCAGCATGCGATCGAACGTGTAGACCACGTCATCGGCGGTCAGTTCGGCGCCGTCGTGAAATTTGACGCCCTGACGCAGATGGAACGTATAGGTCTTGCCGTCGCCGGATACGTCCCACTTCTCGGCAAGGCCAGACACGAGCGCCGACTGGCCGGGACTGGTCGTTTCGGATTCGATCAGCCGGTCAAAGACGTTGAGCGGAAGCGTGTAGGAATCCGACGTCATCTGTCCATCGGCGGTTTTCGGATCCTCCGGATAGGAGATCCGCAGCATGTTGTCCGCGAGCGCCGGGGAAATCAGGATCAGGCTGGTCACTGCGGTGGCCAGCAGAAGTCTTATTTTGTTTGTCACGTTACCCTCAATGGTTGTTCTTCTGTTCGACAAGCGACATTGAATGCATTCCTCCCAGGGGCAGTCGCAGCTCCCCGAAGATCTCTTCACCTCGTCACGACATCGGTCATTCGCCGCCGGAGCCTGGCCTGTTCCAGAGCCGGAAAGCCGTCATGGCACAATGATAGAAAGGCGCGCCCGGAGTCCGGCGCGATGCCGGCCACGCCCCTGCGCCCGGCGGTGAACGCACCACGGCGGCGGGACAGCCCGTGTTCCACGTTGTCCGGAGCGGCAGTGAAGACAGTGGCTTCAGTCATAGGCGCTTCAGGATGTTGCCGTGGTCTCACATTCTCAGATTGCAGCATATTTGTAAAATGCTTCGTTTCCGCTTCTTATTCATTTTAGATATATTGGACACCGGGAGGACCGCAACTTGAAATTGAAGCAGCGGCAGATCGACGTCTTCAACGCGGTGATGGTCAACAAGAGCATCACGGCCGCGGCGGCGCGGCTCGGCAGCTCGCAACCCACGCTCAGCCGAGAGATCCGCGAGATCGAGCAA
Source organism: Taklimakanibacter albus (assembly GCF_016595235.1). GTDB lineage: Bacteria > Pseudomonadota > Alphaproteobacteria > Rhizobiales > Aestuariivirgaceae > Taklimakanibacter > Taklimakanibacter albus. The sequence continues at coordinate 360,876 of NZ_JAENHL010000008.1, forward strand.
CTCATCGGCTTTGACCTGTTTCTGCGCTTCGGCAAGCGACTCACCCCGACGGACCAGGCAATCCTGCTGCACGAAGTGGTACTGCGCTCCTTCGTCGGCCTGGACGAGATCAACCGGGCGGCCTCGGCCATACGCACCAACAACGCGGCAAATTTTCGGATTGCCAGCATCCCCGCTTATGCGGAATCGATCATTCCGCGCGCGATCCAGCATTTTCTCGCGACGCAGCCTGCCGTCCACTTCTCGATCCATTCGCATGAAGAACCCTCGCTGCGCCACGAGATGACCATGCAGGTCTTCGACCTGGGCCTGGCCGAAAATCTGTTCGGGCATGAAGGCGCGACGACGGAGACGATTTTGGTCGGTGATATGGTCTGCATATTGCCCCGCGATCATCCGCTCGCCGGTCAGAAGAAGCTGGCGCCCGAGGATTTCGACGGGCAGCCTTTCATCTATTTCGGCCAGAACGATCCTTACCGGCACAAGCTGGATGACGTCTTCGCCGCCGCCGGCGTCACCCGGAACTACGCGGCGGAGACCACAACCGCCGCAAGTGTCTGCGCAATGGTCGCGGCCGGCGTCGGCATGTCGGTGATCAATCCCCTCACGGCCGCAAGCTATGGCGGGCATAGCGTGACCTTCCGCCCCCTGACGGTCTCCGTGCCTTATCTTCTGTCGGTCTGGCGCCCGACCCGCAGCACGAGGTCCATGCAAGCCGGTCTGTTCATCGAGGCCTTGCATCAGGTGGCGAAGGATATGGCGGAGGGGCTCAAGCGCGCCTTGAACCATGCCGGGCCTAAACCCTAGAGCGCTTCCCGTCAAAGTTGCCCGACTTCGGGCAACGGTTGAAAATCGTCCGAAAATATCGGGGTGAGGCGTGAGCTGGCGACGTTAGCTTCTGACGGCCTCGTCAATGACCGCTATCGCGTCGACCTCTATGAGGTAACCTGGGGACATTATCGCTACACCGACCACCACATTCGCGGGTTTGTGATCGCCAAACAGCGAAATCTGCGCTGCCTCGATGATCGGAACGTGCTCATCGCGCTTATAATCGACAATGTAGATCGTGATCTTGCAAACTTGCTCAGGCCGGGCACCTGCCGCACGGAGCGCCCGGCCGAGATTGCCGAATGCCAGGCGCGCTTGCGTCGCAAAATCACCATGTCCGACGAGCTTGCCATGTATGTCTTCGGGCTGCTGACCCGAGACGAATACCAGCTTGGATCCCGTCGCGATGACAACTTGTGTGTACATCTCCGGAATTGGCAGTTCATCCGGGTTGATGAATTGGAGCGGCATTAAATAATCTCCTACTTCGTTCGACTGAAGCGACATTGGTAATCACCGCGCCGGCGATCATCGAGGATGCGACGAGACTCCGCATCGAAACCACCTGCGGAGCGTTTTAGCCCGCCTGCCCTTCCCCTCTCAATTGGAAAACGCGGGAATTGGCGGGAAAGCTGATCTATGGTCTGATCAATTGTCATGCCAATCCCAAAGGCGTGAACCGGCTTCTCTTGCCCGCCCTGTTGGGAGTCGGCGCCCCGATCCCCTCAACTCGCCCCGGCGTGACCAGCCAAAGCCAGCCATTTTGAAGGCGCGACTTGAAATGTTGAGCCGCATTCGGATTTCGTGGGATAACAAAGCATGAGCAATCCCGCGCGTCATGCCCGCCACGACCAGATGTTTCCCATTCTGGAGCCACGCGACATTGAGCGGCTGAGGCGTTTCGGCAGAAGCGTGACCTATCCGGCTGGCACGCCGATTGCGCGGACGGGCAACCTGTCGCCCGGCATCGTCGTGTTTCTCTCGGGCAAGGCGGACGTCCACCAGATGACGGCGCTCGGTCAGCGGCAGCTCATCGTCACCTATCGAGCCGGTCAGTTCGCCGGAGAATTGGCCCAGCTGTCGGACCGGCCGTCGCTGGTCGATGTGGATGTGGTCGAGGACTCCGAGGCGCTCGTCCTGTCGCCAGATCGCCTGCGCGATGTGCTTGTGCAGGAGGCGGCGCTGGGCGAGCGCATCATGCGCGCCTTGATCCTGCGGCGGACCAATCTGCTGGAGATGTCGGCCGGAGGACCCATCATCATCGGAAGGTCGGAAGCCGCCGATGTCGTGCGCCTTCAGGTGTTCCTACGCCGTAATGTCCAGCCGCACCGCATGCTCGATCCCGAACGCGATCCCGACGCAGCGGGATTGATCAGCCGCTTCAATGTCGATGTCCATCATCTGCCGATCGTGCTTTGCCCGAACGGGAAAATCCTGCGCAATCCCGGCGAGAATGAGCTCGCCCGCTGCCTCGGCCTCCTGCGGCGCGTGGACGAAACGAAGGTCTATGATCTCGCCATTGTCGGGTCAGGTCCGGCCGGGCTTGCCGCCGCGGTCTATGCGGCATCGGAAGGCCTGTCGACGATCGTGCTCGATTGCCGCGCCTTCGGTGGCCAGGCCGGCGGGTCGGCGCGTATCGAGAATTATCTCGGATTCCCGACAGGCATCTCGGGCCTGGCGCTGATGGCTCGCGCCTACAACCAGGCCCAGAAGTTCGGCGTCGAGATGGCTATTCCCGATGAGGTGCATCGCCTGGAGCAGAACACCGACTCAACCTTCAGTCTCGACGTCGGCGATGGCGAGAGGCTCCGGGCTTCCTCGGTCGTCATCGCGAGCGGAGCGCGATACCGCAGACTGAACCTCGCCAATATCTGCCAGTTTGAGGATTCATCCGTGCATTATTGGGCCTCGCCCATCGAGGCACGCCTGTGCGAGGGACAGGAAGTCGCCCTCGTGGGCGCAGGCAACTCCGCCGGCCAGGCGGCCGTGTATCTTGCCGGCCTGGTCGGCAAGGTCTCCTTGATTGTTCGCGGCGCCAGCCTGGCAGCCTCGATGTCAAGCTATCTGATCGAGCGCATCAAGGCGCAGCCGAATATCGAGGTCGTGCTGCGCACCGAAGTGACGAGGCTGGAGGGCGGCGAAACCCTGACCGGTGTGAGCTGGCGCAACCGAGAGACGGGAGAGGAGGCAATACGCCCGATCCGCCATCTCTTCCTTTTCGTAGGCGCCGATCCTCATACGGAGTGGCTGGCGGGCTGCGGCGTCGAGCTTGACCAGAAGGGCTTCATCAGAACGGGGATTGGCGAAGACTGCCATGCTCTCGAGACCAGTCTTCCGGGAGTATTCGCCATCGGCGATGTCCGCGCCGGCTCGGTGAAGCGCGTGGCATCGGCAGTCGGGGAAGGCGCTCAGGTCGTCGCCGCCATTCACGACTTCCTGGCGCGCAAGCGCGCCGAGCCGGCCATATTGTGAACGAGGCGTGGCAATAGGCTCGTCCTTCACGCGTCGCTGATGCGCCGGCTGTCCCGCCCGCCGGTCAGCGGCGTGTCTTCCGTGCGGCTATCGGTTTATACGCGGTCACCTTGATCTCGATGCGGCAATCGAACATGAAATCGATGCGGAAGATCGAGCGGGTCGGCTGGTTCTGCGTGAAGAACTCGCCATAGGCGCGGTTCATCTCGTGGAAATCGCGCGGATCGCGCAGCCAGACCGACGTGTCGACGACATCGGCCAGCGTGCAGCCGGCTTCCTTCAGGCTCGCCTCGATATAGCGCAAGGTGGCGCGCGTCTCATCCGCCATGCTGCGGGGCGGCAGCTTGTTGCCGTCGCTGACGACGAGACCCTTCTTGTCATAGACCACATCGGCGGGATCGAAACCGTGATCGCCCTGCGCCGAGGTGAAGACGAAGTCGCCGGCGCGCATCGCCAGCGAAATGGGAAAACCCGGCTCGCTGCCATAACCCTGGACCAGGGGTCGCTTGGGCTTCTTTGCAGTCTTGGCCTTCTTGACCGTCTTTGCCTTCTTCGCCGTCCGTGCCATCACATCCCTCGTTCAATGATCCGCCAATGCAAAGCCGCTGGTGTCGATACTCGCGGCATTTCCCGTCACCAAGGCCGCCATGACCTCGCCCGAGCCGCAGCCCATGGTCCAGCCGAGATGACCGTGACCGGCGGCAATGAAGAGATTGGCGATCGGCGCGCGCCCGAGAATGGGCGTGCCGCTGGGCGTCACCGGCCTGACGCCGGCCCAGTATTTCACCGTCGCCGGATCGACGCAGCGGGCGAAATCAGGGAACACGCTGACGACATTGTTGAGGATGGCCTGGCAGCGCGCCGGGCTCGGCGTCGTGTCATAGGAGGCGACCTCGGCAGAGCCCGACACCCGCATGCGATCGCCCAAGGGCACCAGGCCGAAAATGCGGCCGTCATCGATGACCGGAAGCGATGGCCGGTCGGGCCAGGCCTGACCCGGCACCGTGATGGTGACGCCCTTGACCGGATAGATCGGCACGCGGATGCCGACCTGCTTCAGCAACAGAGCTGAGAAACTCCCCATGGCCACGACAAATCTGTCGGCCCGCATCACGCCACGGCTGGTGACGACGGCCGTAATGCCGTTGCTGCCGCGCTCGAGGTTCTGGACGGTCGTGCCATAATGAAAAGTGACGCCGAGCTCGGCGCAACGCTTCGCCAGCGCGGTCGTGAATTTATGGCAGTCGCCGATCTCATCGCGCGGGAAATAGATGCCGCCGACGAGGCTCCCGGCGGTCGCCTGCAAGGCCGGCACCCGCCGCACACACTCCGCCACATCGGCTTCGGCGAAAGTGAGGCCGGAGCCGGAGAGAAATTTCGCCGTCGCGATGCCGGATCTGAGCGACTGCGCGTTGGTATAGATCTTGAGCACGCCGTGCGTGCGCAGATCGTAGTCGATGTCGGTTTCGGCGCGGATCTTCTGCAGCATCGCCAGGCTGTGCAGCGCGAGCCTCAGATTGACCAAGGTATTGCGGCGGAAACGCTCCTCCGTGCAATTGGCCATGAATTTCAGGCCCCACTGCCACATTTTCGGAAGCGCGCCATACCGCACGAGCAGCGGCGCATTCTCCTGGCCGAGCCATTTCAGAACCTTGAGCGGCATGCCTGGCTGCGACCAGGGCTCGACCTCGCTCGCATGGATGACGCCGCCATTGCCGAAGCTGGTCTCGAGCGCCGCCCCCGGCTGGCGTTCGACCACCTCGACCTCGACGCCATGGCGGGCGAGGAAATAGGCCGTCGCCGTCCCGACGACGCCGGCGCCCAGCACGATCACTTTCATGAAGTTGCTCCCTCAGCGCCGCTCATTCAACGTCCCCGCGCATCGACGGGCCAGATCTCGACCAGCATGTCGCCGCGCACGCAATGATAACGGTCATAGAGATTGATGGTCGGATCGCAATGCGGCGTCAAGAACTCGACGACATCGCCGATCGCGAGCCTGGCGCTCTTCGCATCATAAGCGACACCGCCATGCTCATCGCCCATCAGCCGGTAGCTGGCATTGGCGAGCTCGGGCCTCGTCACGACCGGCGGGCCGCCTTCGGTGGCGAATGACTTGTAGCCGGCATTGACGATGGCGAGCCCTTCGCGATTGGCGCTCACCACCGACGTCTGGACGAAAAGCGCGGCGGCGAAAGGCGAGCTGCCGCCAGCGGTCATGGCGATTTCGAGATATTCCCGGTCCATGAAGGGATAGGAGCCAGCCTGCACTTCGGTATATACATGGCCGTCGGGGTCGATGTCGAACGTGCCGGTCCCCCCGCCGGTGACGATCGCCGGCGAGAGGCCCTCGGCCTTCAGATGATCGAGCAGCGCCTTGACGCGCGCCATTTGCGTCGCCGCCGCCGCCTTGCGGTCGGCATGGGCCTGGATGTGCTGGAGATGGCCGTAATAGGCCTGGACGCCGGCATAGCGCAGATGGGCCGAGGATTTGATCCGGCGCGCCAAGGCGGCGGCCGCCTCGACGCTCGTCGTCCCGGTGCGGCCCTGGCCGACATCGAATTCGACGACGAGCGCCAAGGACTGGCCGGTCGCGGCGCCAGCTTGCGCCAGGGCTTCCACATTGTCCGGGTTGTCGGCAACGACGAGGAGGCCCCTGCTCCTGCCGTTGAGCGCCATGAGCCGGTCGATCATCGCCGGTGTCACCACCGGCGAGGTGATGAGAAGATTCTCGATGCCGCCCGCGGCCAGCGCTTCCGCTTCGCCCAATGTCGCGCAGCATATGCCGATGGCGCCCGCCGCCACTTGCCGGCGCGCGATCTCGATCGACTTGCCGCCCTTGCTGTGCGGCCGGAGATTTATTCCGGCCTTCTTCGCATGCGCCGCCATCGTCGCGATATTGCGGTCCATCACATCGAGATCGAGCAACAGCGCCGGCGTATTGAGCTGCCGGCGCCCACCCTTCACGCCGATGAATTTCGCGTTCGGTCCAAGAGTCATGTTCATGTCATTCACCCATCTCAATCAAAGCGATGCCGTATGCGCCGATCTCGATCTCACGGCCGATGCGAGTGGCCTTCTGCCTGTCCAGGAAATCCGCCGCGAGGCCTGCTGCAGCGAAAGTCTCCTCATCGAGGCGGCGCAAATTTCCACCCTCCGGCAGCGTCACGCGCTGCACTTCGTCCGTCAGATTGGCGAGCCACAGGACGATGCGGCCCGCGGCATTGCGGCAAGCGATCGCCCTGACCCGTGCCGGATCGGAGGAGACCGTCCCGGCAACATCGCGGCCGGCGGCGCGTGCCAGGCCGCGCACCACGTGATAGATCGGATGGAGAGAGAGGCGGTCACCGCATTCGACAATGCCGAGATCGCCCGCGAGGGCCGCCGGCGTAACGGCGGCGATGCCATTATGGGCAGCTTCGGCAAGGGCGCCCAACGCCCAGGCGGCGGCGAAGAGGCCGCGCTGGCGGGGATCACGGCGCACCAGCGTGCGCCGTGTATCGTCGGGATTGGGCGCCGGCTCGCCATAGGGGCCGCTGTCGAGACCGAGGCTCAAGGCGATCAGCCGATAGGGCATGGCGCCGGCGAAGGCCCGCACCGTCCGCGCCATCGCCGGCAGCGACTCGAGATTCTCCATCATCGTGCGGTCATCCGCGGCATGGACGACGCTCGCGGCGATATGGGTGATGTAATCGATGAGACCGAAAGGCGGCCAGTTGCGGTTGAGCTCGGCGAAGAAGCCGAAAGTGCCGCCGCCGATCGTCATCTGCGGGAATACGTTGCGCGCCGCGCCATAGACCACGCCCAGAAGCGCCAGATCGGGCGGCGGCGGACCGGGCACAAGACGTAAGCGATCCTCGGCAACGGCCACCGCGATCGATTCAGGCTGGACACCGGACTGGCTCAGCATTTCGGCGAAATCCCTGAGCTCGTGCGCCGGGTCGCGCCGGCACGGCACAACGAGCTCCAGCGCCAACTCCGCGCCCAGGGCCTGTGCCAATTCACCGAGATGCCCCAAGCGCTGGACATCGTGATCGGCGCGCGGGTCGAAGCGGGCATTGACGAGCCCGATGCCAGTCCTGCGGCCGAGATCGGCGGCGCGCATCCTCTCGGCGAGTGTTTCGGTCCCTACCCGCAAGCCGAGGACCGGCATCCGCGCCTGGCTGTCGGCATAGGTGATCGCGACGGGGCGAGGTCCGTTCGCCATGGATGGCGCGCTGGGCCGTCCGGAAAACTTCAGCGTTACGCTCTGCGTGGCTTCACTGCCGCCGGCGAGCTTGTAAGGAAATGGCAACGCGAGCGGACGCACATAGGTCTTGAACGAGGCATCGAGCCAGTTGCGATGATCCTCCATCTCCCATGTGTCGCCCTCCATCCGGCTAGTCGCCCAAAGGCCGGGTGCGGCCTCATGGGCAAGGCTCCTGATGTCGAGGAAACACTGTTCGGGATCGATGAGCTCGGGAAACCGCGCTTGCCGCGTCTCGCCATTGGTGTGGGTGATCTCCACCGGCCGGCCCGCGACGCCGGCCAGCGGATGAAGAATGACGAAGCCTGTCCGGTTGGTGAGGAAATCCACGCGCGGCCGGGCCGTGCCGGTGAAGCGCAATGTCCCGTCCGCTTCGCCGATGATCTCGGCAAGCCAAGGCAATTCGCCATCGGCGCTGCGACAGAGCGCATCGAATGTGACGCGAAAGCCCGTCTTCTGCTGCTGCACCACCAGATTGGTGACGAGCGGCTCGGGCGTGTCCCAATTGCGGTCGCGCACCTGCCAGGCAATGGCGCGCAGCACCTCGATGTCGCCATGCCTGATCCAGCGCAGCGCGCCGTTCTCGAGCGTTGCCGTCAGCGAGCCCGCGGTGAGCGTGAGCCGCGGCGGAACCGGCTGCGACGTGCCGAAGAGTGCGACCGAGCGTTCAACCATCGCTGATCCCGGTCGAAGTGAGGACCAGCATGGCGTCTTCGTCGAAGGGCGGCGTCAGGATCGCCGGACCTTTCGCCCGTAAGGTTCCACCGGAGACGCGCCGGCCGCTCGCCGGGTCGAACCATTCGACGTCGAGCCACGGGCCGTGCAAGCGATCGAGCTGCACCTCGACCGGACGATGAACCGGAAGATAGGCCGCGCCCATCCGTCCATCGGCGGTGCGCGCCGCCGTCACCCGGTCGAGGCCACGCGCTTCGCCGAGGCCGGCCGAGACCAATTCGCGATCGAGATCAGGCAGGAAGTCGCTCCACGGCAGAGCGCGGAAGTAATCCCCCCACCGCGCCATGGCTTCTGATCCCGGCAGATCGAGGGCCGCCTGCCAGCCCTCGCCGAACAGCCAGATCGGGTGATTGCCCATGCAATGGCCGTTGCCGCCGCACATCACCGACCAATAGGCCTGGCGGCGGATCTGCTGGGCACTGGCATTGTGCTCGCTCTCATAAGTCGACTCGATCAGGAAGAACGGCATCACCGGGCGGCGCTGCCAGTCGTCATGCAGCATGCGATGCACGATTCCGTAAGTGTAAGTGATGTTGAGATCGAGCCAGTCGGCGTCAGGGAAAGTGTCGGCGGCCGAATATTCCGGGTGGGTGTGGCCGGTCATGAGCGTGGTGACGCCCGCGTCGCGCAAGCCATGCGCCACCGCGTCAAGGCCGGCCCGTGTCTTCTCCGGATGCCAGTCGCCGCCGATGCACCAGATGATATTGGCGAAGCGGCCGAAGCGGCGACCGAGATATCTGCCATAAGCACGACAGCCTTCCGGCCCTGTCGCGACGATCTCCTCATACCAGCCATCGAGATGGCGCGAGATGCCGGGTCCGCGGTCACGAATGTAGCCGATGTAAGCGGGCGCCAGGATGATGCAGAAGCCGCGCTGCGCCGCCGCCTCGAGCACCTGCTCGGCCGCATCGAAATAGGCGTCGTTGGGCGTCGTGAGATCGCCCGGCGTCGTGAAAGGCTCGCGCCCGGCGCGGTCGCGCGGCGGGTCCTGCGAATAGAGATGCTCGATCAGACTGACGATGAGCGTGTTGAAGCCCTTGGCCTTGCGGTCGTCGAGATACTGGACGGCTTCCGCGAAGCTGAGATTGGCGATGAGCGACCAGGCGGCATCGCCCTGGATCAGGAACGGCTTGCCCGCGGCATCGAGAAGACGGCGCCGGTCGGCGGAGATCGCCAAAGGATAACGTGCCGCTTCTGCCGGTGCCGCCGCCAGCACGCGCCCCAATTTGGGCTCGAGCGGATGAACCTGGTGATGGCGATGCATCTCTCATCCCTCCTTGTCGATGCTCATGCGATTACCCGCCGCATCGAAGAAACTGAGCCGCGCCGGCGGCAGGCGCAGAGCGACGCGCTCGCCTTCCCTCGCCCGCGACGCGCCATCGACCCTGGCCGTCACAGTGGCGCCCGCTTGCGTCGTCATGCGCAAATAGGCGTCGGGACCGACGCGTTCGACCACGTCGATCGTGGCGGCGAGCCCCTCTTTGTCGCCCGCCTCGACGATCTCGACATGCTCGGGGCGGATGCCGAGCGTGACGTCGCCGGACGTGACGCGCGCCGGCACGGGGATGTCGAAGGAGCCGTGGAACTGCGCTCCGCCGATGTGGCCCTTGAACAGATTCATCGGCGGGCTGCCGACGAAGGTCGCCACGAAGGTGTTGGCGGGTGTCGCATAGATCTCGGCCGGCGTGCCCACTTGCTGGACGACACCGCCCTTCATGAGCACGATGCGGTTCGCCATGGTCATGGCCTCGACCTGGTCGTGGGTCACATAGATGGTCGTGCGCCCTACTCTCTTATGCAGGCGGACGAGCTCTGCGCGCATCTCGACCCTGAGCAGCGCGTCGAGATTGGACAACGGCTCGTCCATCAGAAACACATAGGGCTCGCGCACGATGGCGCGGCCCAGCGCCACGCGCTGGCGCTGCCCGCCTGACAATTCATCGGGAAACCGGTCGAGCTGCGCGTTGAGCTGCAGGAGGCTTGCCGCCTCGTCCACCTTGGCGGTAACGATGTCGCGCGCGATGCCGCTCATCTTGAGCGGAAATCCCATATTCTCCCTGACCGTCATATGCGGGTAGAGCGCATAGTTCTGGAACACCATGGCGACGTCGCGCTCGGCGGGTTTCAGATAATTGGCGAGCCGCCCGGCAATATGGATCTCGCCATGCGAAAGCTCATCGAGACCGGCGATCAGCTTGAGCAAGGTGCTCTTGCCGCAGCCCGAGGGCCCGAGCAAAGCGATGAATTCACCCGGCGCCACGGTGAGATCTACACGGTCCAGCACCGTCACCTTGCCGTAATGCTTGGCGACCTCGATCAGCTCGATGGCGGGTCCGCTATATGTGTCGGTCGGGGTCAAGGCAGCATCCTATTGTTTCAAAGCGCCGGCCAGCGAGCGCGCCAGGAACTGGCGCTGCAGCACGAAGAAGAAGACGCCGATCGGCACCAGCGACATCACGGCGGACGCCGACCACACGCCGTAATTGGCGCCGCCATGGGCGCGCAGAGCGGCGATGCCGACGGTCAGCACCTGCAGCTCATCGCTGGTCGTGGCGATCAGGGGCCAGGTGAAGCTCATGAACTGGTCGGTGAAGATGATGACCGCGAGGACGACGAGGCCCGGCTTGATCAGCGGCAGAACGATACGCCAATAGATGGCGAATTCGCTCAGGCCATCGAGGCGCGCGGCATTTTCGAGATCGCGCGGCAGGCCTAAGATGAACTGCCGCATCAATATGGCGCCGAGCGGATTGGCGAGCGGCGGCAGGATGAGCGCCCAATAGGTGTTGATGAGGCCGAGACCCGACACCATCGACCATAGAGGCACGATGAGCGCGCCGATCGGCACCATCAGCAGAATGACCATCAGGAGAAAAACGAGGCGCCGGCCGGTGAATTCGATCTTGGCCAAGGCATAACCCGCCATGGAATCGAGGAAGACCTTCAGCACCGTGACGCTCGTCGCGACAAAAAGCGTGTTGAACATCCAGCGCAGAAAGCCGGTGTTCCACAGAAGATCGCGGTAATTGCCGAAATAGGGCGGGATCGGCAGAAGCTTCGGCGGATAGCTGAAGATCTCGGTGCTGTCCTTCAGCGATGCGAGAAGCACATAGTAGAAAGGCGCCACCAGGATGAAGGCGATGAGCCCCAGGACGAGATGGCGGCCGAATTCCCGCCTGCGCCTTTGCCTCACCCGGATACGCGCGTGCTGTTCGGCCGTCATCAGTCCCCTCCCCGCCGACCGCGCAGCAGCCGCATCTGGACGAGGGTGAGGAGCAGGATCGTGACAATGAGGACGAGCGAAATCGCCGAGGCGACGCCGATCTTGTTGGTGGCGCCGAACATATAGAGCCAGACCCTGTAGATGACCGTCGTCGTCGCGGTGCCAGGCCCGCCACTGGTGAGGACGAGAGCCGTGTCGAAGACCTGCAAGCCCCAGATCGTCGCCACGACGACGGCGAAGAAGATGATCCGGCGCATCAGCGGCAGGGTCAGATAACGCAGGCGCGCGAAGGCCGAAGCGCCGTCGAGCTCGGCCGCCTGATAGAGCTCCTTCGGGAGGCCGATAATGGCGGCGACGAAGAACAACGCCCAATAGCCGACATTGCGCCAGACATCGAGGATCGCCAGCACGGTCAGGGCATGATCGGCGCCGAGCCAGACGACAGGCTTGCCGCCGAGGCCGCGCACGACCCCATTGAACAGGCCGAAATCGACATTGGTCATGAAGAGCCAGATGAGGGCCGCAACCACGCCCGGCACCAGAACCGGGAAATAGATGAGGAAGCGATAGATCGAGCCGCCCCGCTCGATGCGCGCCAGCAAGAGAGCGATGGCAAGCGCGCCGACCAGAATCAAAGGCACCGAGATCAACGCGAAGACCAGCGTGTTGGTGACCGCGGCCGAGGCGCCGACAATGTCGGGAAGATCGATGAAATTCTTGAGGCCGACGAATTTCGTGTCGCCGCCGAGCCCGCCCGAGCGCAGGCTCCACCACACGGTGCCGAGAACGGGAAGCACGAGGAAGATCACGAAACACAGGAACATGGGCGCGAGGAACGCCCAGCCGAGGACCTCGCGCCTGAGCCGCCTGTTGCGGCTCAGGCGCCGGTGCTCTTCGGGCGCTAAGCGCAGCCGGCCGCTCGGAGCCGCCGGCATGACCCTGGCATCAAGGCCCATTTCGGAACTTTCCTCTCAGCCTTTGGACGTCAGAGGCCGACTTCGTGGATGACGATCTTCTCGACATTGGCCACGGCCTCGGCCGGCGTCGACTTGCCGGTATAGCAGTTCTGGATCTCCGCCTCGGCGAGGCCCTCGACCGTCGCCCATTGTGGGAAATTCTCCAGGCCCACCGCATGTTTTTCGAACAAGGGCAGCGCCTCGGCGAGCTGCGGCACGGCATTGGTGCCATAGCCGCTCTGGGCGGCGTCGGTGCGCGCCGGATAGGTGCCCGAATTGTCCGCCCAATAAGCGTCGTTGGCGCCATTCGTCCAGAAGGTGATCACTTCCCACATCAGGTCCTGGTCGGGCGATTTGGCGTTGACCATGTAATAGGTGACGTCGTTGAAATTCACCTGGGACACGGGGCCCGGAGGATAGGGCAAGAGCTTCCAGTCGAAGGGCATCTTCTTGGGCAGGACGGTCGTGCCGGCGAGATCCGATGACAGGATGGCGAGCTTGCCGGCGGCGAAAGCGGCGGGTGCCGCATCATAGCCGTAGGTGCCGAGCGGCGGCGCGATACCTCGCTTGAAGAGATCGGCCATCTGCTCGGTGACCTTGACGACGTCCGGCAGGTTCACATTGGGCTTCTTGAGATCGGGCGTGAGATAAGAACCGCCGGCCGAACGCAGCCGCTGATACCATTCGCCATAGCCGCCAAGCTGGATGCCGATGCCGAGACCATAGGTCTCGCCTTCCTTTGTCATCTTGGCGATGCAATCGACGAAGCCATCCCAGCTGTCGATGAAGCTCGCATCGTGGCCGGCTTCCTTCACCTTGTCCATGTTCACGAACAAGGCGTCCTCGACATGCCAGCTGATCGGCAGGCCGAGCAGCTTGGGACCATAACCTTCAGTGCGCTCCCAATAGAGATATTTGGCCTTCTCGGCGGCAAAAGCCGGATCGTTGATGCGCGCCGTCAGATCCGCGAAACCGCTGCCCGCCTGATAATCGGGATAGGAGCTTTCGGTCGTCATATAGATGTCGTGGCCGCCGCCGGCGACAGACGCGCCGATCTCCTGGGTGGCGGTGCCCCACTGATAGAGGCGGAAGTCGAAGGTAACGTCGGGATGCAGCACATTGAAGGCTTCGGCGATGTGCTTGTGATGCGCGACCTCGCCTTCAGACCACGGTCCGACCAGGAAGCGGACATGGCCTTTGAGGCTCTTGGCCGCGGCATAGGCCGGGCGGACCCCGGCGGCGATCGAAGCGACCGCGGCGGTCGAAAGGCCGAGTTGCAGGAGCCCCATGACAAAGCCGCGGCGCGACAGCCTGGCCTCGTGATGAGCTTCCGAAAGCGCAGAGATTTGCCGGTGAATTCGCTGATTCATGACACGTGTCTCCATCCCTGTTGAGTGCCGCCGGATGACAAAATGGGTCTCCGTTGGCTTATGTACTGATCATGAGTACAATGTCGTTATAAGCCGCCCGAACCGCGTCTGTCAATCATGAATCCCCAATTTTACGGTGCGATTGCGTTGGGCCGCGGCTCTCGGTAAGCTAGCGACTCGAAAATGTACCAACAAAGAAGCAATGTGGAGTTTGGATGAGCGAATGGTATTCGGGCTGGCCCGTCCGGCGTGACGACGTGGCCACCTCGCTCGCCGACACCCTGGAGGAGGCGATCCGCTGCGGCAGGCTCCTGCCCGGCGCGCAGCTTCCCACCCATCGCGAATTGTCGAAGCGCCTCGGCGTTGCTGTAAGCACCGTATCACGCGCGTATGCCGAGGCTGGACGGCGCGGCCTCATCGGCGGCACGGTTGGACGCGGCACATTCGTTCTAACCCCCGACAAGGACAACGACCTCATCTCCAACCGCGAGGTGCTGCGTCCGCTCGAACGTCTCTATCTGCCGCTGATGCAGCGCGAGGATGCGATCAATCTCAGCCTCAACGAGCCTTTGTCCGACGGCACGGGCGAGCGCCTGCGTACGGCGCTGAAGGTCATCGCCAAGAAGCCCGACCTCGACGATCTCGCGCATTACCAGCCGCCGCAGGGCCAGCTGGAGCATCGCGTCGCCGGCGCCGTCTGGCTGCGCGAGCTCGGTGTCGAGGCGCCGGCCGATGACATCTATGCGGTGTCGGGCGGACAGACGGCACTGATGACCATCTTCCTCGCTCTGGCGCGGCCGGGCGACACCGTGCTGACCGAGGAGCTGACCTGGCCGGGGGCGCTGTCGGTCGGACGCCTCACCGGCATCCGCCTGATGCCAGTCGCGATCGATGAGGAAGGCCTCGTGCCGCAGGCCTTCGAGGCCGCCTGCCGCATCCATCACCCGCGCTTCGTCTATACGATGCCGACCCTGCACAACCCGACCATGGTGACGGCGAGCCTCGCCCGGCGCCAGGAGATCGTGCGGATCGCGCGCGAATACAACGTGCTGATCGTCGAGGACGATGCTTACGGCTTCCTGGTGGAGCCGCGCGTCACGCCCTACTGCCAGCTGGCGCGCGACATCACCATCTACCTCACCAGCCTGTCGAAATCGATCGCGCCGACCTTGCGCATCGGCTTCATGGCCGTGCCGCCGCGCCTGCACAAATCCATGCGCGCCTCGACGCGGGCGACGACCGCCATGGTGTCGCCCTTGCTGCTCGAGCTGACGACGCATCTCATCAACAGCGGCGCCGGCCGCGAGGCGATCGAATTCCAGACCAAGGCGGCGCGCCACCGGCAGGAGATCGCGGCGTCGATCCTGGGCCTGGCGCACCCGGCGCCGGCCTCGCTGCATTACTGGCTGAAGCTGCCGAGCGACATGAGGAGCGCCGTCTTCGTCGCCGACGCCCTGGCGCGCGGCGTCGCGGTGACACCTGGCGATGCCTTTTCCGTCATGCCGGGACAGGATCCCGGCGGCGTGCGCCTGTGCCTGTGCAGCGAAGCGAGCGAGGCCCGCGTGAAGCAGGCCCTGACGATCATCGCCGAACTGGTCCACGCCGATCACGGCGCCGCGCTGCCGATTGTTTGAGTTTAGGAGGTGCCGCCTGCACTCCCCTTCTCCCGCCTGCGGGAGAAGGTGGCCGAAGGCCGGATGAGGGTGTTCCCTCAACCATCGCATAGCCCGTTGAGAATTGAAGAATCTCGTTATTTTGTCCTCCTGAGAAACTGTCGCGCTGAACCGACCCCCTCATCCGCCCTATCGGGCACCTTCTCCCGCAAGCGGGAGAAGGGAGAATATTCGGACATGCGATCGCGCCGGGATGACGAATGAAAATCAGATATGAATCGTGCCTTGCATATAGAGGGCACATTGGCCGGCGAGCCGCACCTCATCGCCGAGAAGAGCGCAATGCAATTCGCCGCCGCGCGGTGAGAGCTGCAACGCCACATGCTCGCGGCGCCCGAGGCGCTCGGACCAATAGGGCACCAGCGCCAGATGCGCCGAGCCGCAGACCGGATCTTCCGGCAATCCCTCTTTGGGCGCGAATGCCCGCGACACGAACTCACTCGCTCGGCCGGGCGCCGTGATGATGACGCCGTCGCGGTCGAGCGTCATGAGCGCATTCATGTCGGGCGCGACAGCGGCCACCGTCGTCTCGCTGTCGAGAATGGCAAAATACTGATTCTGATTGACGCGCACTTCGCGCAACGGGACGCCGAGGGCGGTGGCGAGCGCCGGCGGCACCTCGCACCGCTCGGCCGGCAAAGCGGGTAACGTGATGGCGAGCAGATCATCATCGAGCTGCGCCACCTTGAGCGCACCTTTCCGGCGCTGCAGCACGGCCTGCGCGAGACCAGGCCGCAGGATACGCAGGACCACATGGGCCGCGGCGAGCGAGGCGTGCCCCACGAGGCCCAATTCGCCGATCGACATGAAATAACGGATTTCTAAATGCGGGCCGCGATCGACCAGGAAGGCGACGACGGCGCCGCCGCCATGCTCGGCCGTGATCGCCTGCAGCAGCTCGTCCTCCGGCCATTCGTCGAGACAACATATGAGAGCCGGGTTGCCCGCGAACACACGCGCAGCAAAGGCGTCGATCTGGAAGACATCACATTTCATGGGTCGCCCACATTGTCATGCATTTAAGAGCAATCATCGTTTCCCCCTATTACTCTCACAATTTTGTGATTCATCCGTTGACAGGTGAAAGTTTTGTCATCTAATCTGATCTTGTACCGACTATCGGTACATATGACAAGAACAAACAATTGGGGAGGTTGCAATGACTGCACGACTTGGCGGATTACTGGCGCTCGCAGCGAGCGCTCTCTTCGTTGCGGCACCCGCTCAAGGTGAAGAGGGAGCGCCCCGCAAAGGCGGTACGCTCACCATGGCGCGCGACAGCGAGCCCTTGACCCTCAATCCCATCGGCGCCGGCGACAATGGCTCGATCTTCATGATCGTCCAGGTCTTCGACACGCTGGTCGAAACCGCGGACGCGCCGTTGCCGCAATCCGCCCTCGCCACAGGCTGGACAGTGTCGGACGATGCGAAGACCTGGACCTTCGCGCTGCGCGAGGGCGTGAAATTCTCCAATGGCGATCCGCTCACCTGCGACGACGTGAAATTCTCGATCGACCGTTTCGCCGATCCAAAGGTCAATACCAGCTATGGCGGCTTCGGCGCCGCCATCGCGCAGACCGAATGCGCAGGCCCCTCTTCCTTCGTCGTCAAGCTCAAGGCCCCGCAAGGCGCTTTCCTCGACTATCTCTCGACCTTCATTCCCTCGATCGTCCCCAAGGCCCTCTATGAGAAGATGGGCGACAAGGCCTTCAGCGAGAAGCCGGTCGGCTCCGGCCCCTTCATGGTCAAGGAATGGGTGCGCGGCCAGCGCCTGGTGCTCGAGCGCAACCCTTATTACTGGAAAAACGGCCAGCCCTATCTCGACCAGATCGTCGTCAATTACGTGCCCGATGAAAACACGCGCATGCTCAAGGTCGAATCAGACGAGGCGCAGATCGCGACCGAAGTACCCTATGCGCAGATCGAGCGCGTCGCGGCCCTCGACCATGTCGATGTCCAGATCGAGAATGTCATGGCGTGGGATGCCGTCTGGTTCAACAGCCGCAAGGCGCCTTTCAACGACCCGCAGGTCATCCGGGCTCTGAACTACGCGACGCCCAAGGAGGCGATGCTCAAAACCTTGATGCATGGCGCGGGGGATATCGCCAATCATGTCATCGCCAGGGTCAAATATTGGGACCCGGCGGTTGAGGCCTATCCTTATGACCTCGCCAAGGCGAAGGAGGCGCTCGCCAAATCCTCGGCGCCGCAAGGCTTTGCCCTGTCCTGCCTCATCGTGGCAGGTGATCAGTTCGAATTGCAGCAGGCGCAGATCCTGCAGTCGGAATGGGCGAAGATCGGCGTCACGATGGAAATCCAGGCGGTCGATACGGGAACGATCTGGACGCGCTGGGGCAGCGGCGATGAAAACTGCTTCACCTTCACCGGCGCGGGTCTCTCGAGCGATGCGCTCTCCGACGACAATCTCGCCGTCGTCTTCTTCGACTTCACCGGCGGCATCGAATCCTTCTGGACCGGCTGGAACAACAAAGACGCCATTGCCCTCGTCAAGGAAGCGGACGGCACCATCGATGAGGAGAAGCGCAAGGCCGCCTTCCACAAATTGCAGCGGCTGGCAATGGCGGAATACCCCGCCGTGCCCTTGTTCTTCATCAAGGCGCGCACCGCCGTGTCGGACAAGGTGAAGGGCTTCAAGACCCTCCCCGTCAAATGGTGGAACCTCGAAGACGTGTGGCTGGCGCCCTGATCCACGGCCGGAGACGCTCATCTTGTCGCTTATTGCCTTTGCGGGACGGCGGCTGGCGCAAGCCATCCCCGTCCTCCTCATCATCACGGTCGCGGCTTTCTCGGTGATCCATCTCGTTCCGGGCGATCCGGCGCGCGTGATGCTGGGCTCGCGCGCCACCGACGAGGCGGTCCAAGTGCTGCGCGAGCAGCTCGGCCTCGACAAGCCGCTCGTCACGCAATATCTCGATTTTCTGAAGGCTGCCATGCGGCTCGATTTTGGCGACTCCCTGTTCCAGCGCACCGCCATCGGCCCCATCGTGGCGGCGCGCGCCGTGCACAGCCTGGCGCTCGTCGCCTATGCCGTCCTGATCTCGCTCGTCATCGCGGTGCCGCTTGCCCTTCTCTCCGCCATCCGGCGCAATCTCCTCGCCGATCACGTCGTGCGGGCGCTGACCACGCTCGCCTTCTGCATGCCCTCCTTCTGGACAGCCCTGCTCCTGGTGCTCCTGTTCAGCATCCGCCTCAAATTCTTTCCGACATCGGGCCTGGGCGACAGCCCACTGGCCTATCTGGCCAGCCTGACGCTGCCCGCGGTCAGCATCGGCCTCTATCTCACCCCCATTCTGCTGCGCAGCCTGCGCGCCAGCCTCATCCAGACACTGGGCGCCGAATTCGTCGAGGCGGCCCGCGCCAGGGGCTTCGGCGAGGCGCGCATACTCTTCAAACATGTGCTGCGCAATTCGCTCATCGCCATGCTGACCATCCTCGGCATCAATGTCGGCTTCCTCATCTCGGGCGCCGTCATCGTCGAGAATGTGTTTTCCATACCGGGCCTCGGCTCGCTGATGGTCGCGGCCATCGTCCAGCGCGACTATCCGGTGATCGTGGCCCTAACGCTCGTCTTCGGCGTCGTCGTGGTCGCCGCCAACTTCCTGGTCGATCTCTCCTATGCGCTGCTCGATCCGAGGATCCGGCAATGAGGCCGTTCCCACCCGGCATAGAAGAGGACGCCTGGCTCAGACTCACAAAGCGCGCCCGGCTCGACCGCCGCTGGGCGACGATCTCGCTTTATGCAGGGATCGCGATCGTCGCCTTCATCGCGGGCCTGAGCGCCGCGGCGCCGTTTCTCGGCCTCAAGGATCCGACCGCGACCGATCTCATGAACGCCCTCCAGCCGCCATCGCTTGCTTTCCCCTTCGGCACCGACGATCTCGGCCGCGATATCTTCGCCCGCGTCGTCTATGCCGGTCGCGTCGATCTCGTCTTCGGCATCGTCGTCACCTATGTCTCGCTCGTCATCGGCCTGAGCATCGGCGCGATCTCCGGTTATTTCGGCGGGCTCATCGATACGGTCATCATGCGCATCGTCGATCTGGTGATCTCCTTCCCCTTCATCATCCTCATTCTCACCATCGCCGCCATTGTCGGACCGGGGTTGACCGGCGCCTATATCGGCGTGATCGCGGTGAGCTGGGCGCTCTATGCACGGCTGACGCGCGGCGAAATGCTGGCCATCCGCCGGCGCGAATTCATCCTCAATGCCGAGACGCTCGGCTACAGCGCGCCACGTGTCGTCTTCGTGCATGCGCTGCCCAATCTCCTGCGCGCCAATCTCGTCTTCTCGATGTCGGATATCGTTCTCAACATCCTCACCCTCGCCGCCCTCTCCTATCTGGGTCTCGGGGTGGCGCCGCCGACGCCCGAATGGGGCGAAATGATCGCGCAAGGCCAGAAGAACCTCTTCAATGCCTGGTGGATATCGACCTTGCCCGGCCTCGTCATCGTGCTGGCCGGCATCGGCTTCAGCCTGATCGGCGACGGGCTCGCCGACCGGCTCGATGAAAGCGGGCGCTGATGCAGACGGCATCGTCACCAGCTCCCCTGCTCGCGGCGCGCGGCCTCTCGGTCGGGCTCGTCAACCGGCATGGCGCCTTTCTGGCGACCAAGCGCGTGTCGCTCGCGGTCGATCGCGGACAAAGCCTCGGGCTTCTGGGCGAATCGGGCTGCGGCAAGAGCATCACCTTGCGCGCGTTGCTCGGGCTCGTCCCGCATCCGGGCGAGATAGTGGGCGGCAGCGTCACCTGGAAAGGCCGTGACTGGCGAAGCTTGAGCAAAAGCGAGATCAGGCGCATCCGCGGCAAGGACATCGCCATGATCTTCCAGGATCCGGCCTCCTGTCTCAATCCGGTCTTCACCATTGGCGACCAGGTGACCGAAACCTTGCGCCTCAAGCTGTCGCTCAAGGCCAAGGCGGCCCGCGAGCTGGCGCGTGATCTCCTCGACCAGGTCGGGATCCCGGCGCCGGAAGAACGCCTGCGGCTTTACCCGCATCAGCTGTCGGGCGGCATGCGCCAGCGGGTGATGATCGCGATGGCAATCGCGACCGAGCCCGATCTGCTGCTCGCCGATGAGCCGACGACGGCGCTCGATGTCACCATCCAGGACCAGATCCTGACCCTGCTGGCCGGCCTCAAGGAGCGCAACCGCATGGCGATGATACTGGTTTCGCATGACGTCGGCGTGGTGGCGCAGAATTGCGACCTCATCGCCGTCATGTATGCGGGGCACATCGTCGAGTGGGGGCCGACATATGATGTTCTCAGAACGCCGCGTCATCCCTATACCAGAGGCCTCCTGGCGGCGATCCCGCGGCTCGAGGTCAGCGGCGGACGGCGGCCTTTGCAGACCATCGCCGGCGCGCCGCCCACGCCGGGCGAGCTGCCGGAAGGCTGCCCGTTCCGGCTGCGCTGTTCGTCGGCGCGCGCCGAATGCGCAACGATCCCCGTGACGCTCGACCACAAGCCGCCGGGCCATGGGTCGGCCTGTCCGATCGTGACGTGAGGGGCCGATGATCGAAACTCCACTTCTGAGCGTCACCAGCCTGCACAAGAGCTTCGCCGGCAGGGCGTCGCTTGTAGGGCTGCTGCAGGGCAAGCCGGCGCGGCGACTGACCGCGCTCGATGACGTCTCGCTCACCCTCGGGCGCAATGAGGTGCTGGGCATCGTCGGTGAATCGGGCAGCGGCAAATCGACCATCGCGCGCTGCATCACCCGCCTCGAAAAGCCGGATCGGGGTGAAATCACCTTCGCCGGCCAGGATGTGTGGCAGGCACGCGGGGCGAAGCTGCGTGGGATCCGCAAGGATCTGCAGATGATCTATCAGGACCCTTACGGCGCCCTCAATCCGCGCATGAGCATCGGCCGCGCCATCGCCGAGCCGGCGCTCGTGCATGGCCTCATCGGCAAGGACGGCGCCCGGGCGCTCGCTTATGAGCTGCTCGACCGCGTCGGCCTGCCCCGGTCGGTCGCCGAGCTCACGCCGCGCGCCCTCTCCGGCGGGCAGCGCCAGCGGGTCGCCATTGCCCGCGCTTTGGCCCTCAAGCCTCGTGTGATCATCGCCGATGAGGCGGTGAGCGCGCTCGATGCCTCTGTCCAGGCGCAGATCCTCAATCTGTTCGGCGAGCTCATGCGCGACCTCTCCTTGAGCATGATCTTCATCTCGCATCAGCTCTCGGTCATCGCCCATCTGGCGGACCGTGTGGCCGTCATGTATCTCGGCCGCATCGTCGAGACCGGCGCGACGGCGGATGTGTTCGCCCGGCCGCGCCATCCTTATACGGCGGCGCTCCTCAAGGCGCATCCGCATCTCGAGGCCAGACGATCGCAGACGCCGGCGCTCGCGGGCGAAATCCCCTCGGCCTATGCGATCCCGGAGGGCTGCCGCTTCAACACACGCTGCCGCTATGCCGAAACACGCTGCCGGCTGAGCGATCCGCCGGCCGCGGCTTTCGCCCACGGACATGAAGCCTGGTGCCATGTCCTGCCCGATCTCGAAACTCACACCGACATCTAGGAGGAAGACCATGTACCCGATCAACTATTCGAAATTCGCCTATTACAAGATCGAACCCGACGATCTCGACTCGGTCGAGCCCAAGCCGATCGAATTCCTGGGCGGCGGCCTGCACCGCATGGTGGGGGTGGGCATCGAAGAGCCCTGCTGCCAGGTCGTCTATGAGGACTTCTTCCCCGGCCATGAATATAAATGGACGACCTGGGTGGATCAGATCGATGTCGTGACCTCGGGCAAAGCCGAGATCACCTATCATCAGCCGCCCTCGCTCGAAGAGAAACGCACCATCCTGGTCGAGGCGCCCTGCATCTATCTGATCCCGCGCGGGACGCCGCTGGTCTGGAAGGTTATCGGCGACGAGGTCTTCCGGCATTTCTCCTTCGACGTGCCGCATCCGCAGTTTCCCTCCGACCTCGCCAAAAGCGTAAAAGCCAAACGTGCCATCGCAAAGTAAGGAAGATCGCCGATGAAGATCGTGAAAGAACGTTTCGCCGGCCGCCGGGCCGTGGTCACGGGCGCCAGCGCCGGCATCGGCCGCGCCACCGCCTTGCGCCTTGCCGCCGAGGGGGCGCGGGTCGGGCTGGTAGCGCGACGGCGGGAAGCCCTTGAAGCCACGGCAGATGAAATCCGCGCCGCCGGCGGTGAGGCTCTGGTCCTCATCGCCGACAGCTCGGCCGAAAGCGAGATCGGGAGCGCGATGGACAAAGCCGCAAGCGAATGGGGCGGCCTCGATATCATCGTCTCCAATGCCGGAATCGAGCTTCTCGGCCAGGATGACCGGGTCGACCGCCTCGAGACCGCGATCTGGGAAAAGCTGATCACGACCAACCTCACGGGTCAGTTCCTGACCTGCAAGCATGGCGCGCGGCATCTTCTCGCCGCCGGCGGCGGCGCCATCGTCTGCCTCGGCTCCAACTGCGCCTATCTCGGCATGGCAACCAACGAGCCGGCCTACAGTGCCAGCAAGGGCGGCGTGCTGGCGATGATGAAAGTGATGGCGATCGACTATGCGAGGCTGGGCATCCGCGTGAATATGGTCATCCCGGGCTTTATCGACACCCCCATGAACGCGCCGGTGATGAAGGACACGAAGGAGCTCGCCTATTGGAGCAACCAAATTCCAATTGGGCGCGCCGGCACCGCGGATGAGTGTGCATCGGCGATCCTGTGGCTCGCGTCCGATGAAGCGAGCTACTGCATCGGCACGACGCTCATCGTCGATGGCGGTCAGGCTTCCATTTAGGGCGCTTCCTTATCGCCAAAGTCGAGCAACTTTGGCGGGAGGCGCTCTAAATTCAATCCTTCGTCTTTCCCAACGCCATGGCGATGAGGCTTTCCGCGGTACCTTTCAGTGTCCGCTTGATCAGGCTTCTTTGCGCCTCGTCTTTCACGGCGGAGAGATCGATGGTGATCGAGTCGACCATGGCGCTGTTGTCGAGAAGCTCGGCCTGTCCCGGATGCGCCGCGAGATAAGCAGTGAGGAACTCACTGCGCTCCACCGGCGACAGGTGGCAAACCGACATGAGCGTGTGGATGTAATGCGACGGTATCGGCACCGAATATTTGGGGTTGGTGATCTGGGACACGAAGCTGCGATTGGTCCCGATCGCATCGGATATGCGCTTGCGAAGCCCTGAGGGACGCTTCTCCAGATAGGAGCGGAGCAATTCCTTATAGGCGGCGACGAGCTCGGCCTGGCGCTGATTACCGTTCATGTGCCATCATCCCTCATCGGCCCGGTGATCGGCAAGCCCAACATTCACTCGCCGGAAGCGCGATTCGCCACGTCAATTCAACCACGTTCCGATCCCGCCGCCAATGAGCCCGCCGAACCGGCGGGGCTTGCCGCCACAGCCTCATAGTTTGTAGGGTCGACGCCGCGCCCGTCATGGCGACATGATTCCTCCCTCAGAAAGCTCCCCATGTGATCGAAGAAAGCCGGAAACAGTCCATCGGGACGCGCGAGTTCATTGCGCTCATGGCCATGCTGTCGGCGCTCGACGCGCTGTCGATCGATGCGATGCTGCCCGCCCTGCAGGATATCGGCCGGGAATTCGCCGTGGCGCGCGAAAACGATACCCAGCTCGTCGTCTCCACGGTGTTCTTCGGCTTCGCGATCGGCCAGATATTCGCGGGGCCCTTGTCCGACAGCTTCGGCCGAAAGCGCATCGCCTATGCCGGGCTCGCCATCTATCTGGTGGGATCGTTGTGCGCCATGCTCGCTGTCAGCTTTCCGATGCTGCTCGGCGCCCGCGTCCTGCAAGGCATCGGCGCCTCCATACCCTATGTGCTGAGCACGGCCATCGTGCGCGACCAGTATGAGGGCCGCGCCATGGCACGTATCATGTCCTTCATCGTGATGGTCTTCATTCTTGTCCCGATGATCGCGCCGGCGATGGGACAGGCGGTGCTGCTCCTCTTCGACTGGCGCGGAATCTTCGCGTGCTATCTGGGGCTCGGCCTCCTGACCTCAGCCTGGTTCGCGCTGCGCCAGCCGGAGACGCTGAAGGAATCCGACCGCCATCCCTTCTCGATGGGCCGGATCCTCCGCGCAGCGCTGAAGATCTGCACCACCCGCGTCACGCTCGGCTATATCCTGGCACAAGGCTTCATCATTGGAGCCTTCATCGGCTATCTCTCGACCGCGCAGCAGGTCTTCCAGGTCCAATATGGCCTCGGTGTCCTTTTCCCGGCATTCTTCGCGACGCTTGCCGCCTCGCTCGGCCTTGCCTCCTTCCTCAATGGCAAGCTTGTCCTCCGGCTCGGCATGCTGCGCATCTGCAAGATCGCCTTGACGGTCATGATCGCCGTATCCACCGTCTTCGCCCTCATCGCATTTGCCTTCGACGGCCATCCGCCGCTCTGGGCGCTGATGCTTTACCTCGCCACGACCTTCGCCTGCGTCGGCATGCTGTTCGGCAATCTCTATGCGGCCGCCATGGAGCCGCTCGGCCATGTGGCCGGCATCGGCGCCTCCGTGGTCGGATCGCTCGCGACCTTGATGTCGCTGCCGCTCGCGACACTCGTCGGCCAGTCTTATGACGGATCGGTGTTGCCGCTGATATTAGGCTTCGCCATTCTCGGGGGCCTCGCCATGCTCGCGGTGTTCTGGGGTGAGGCCGGCACCCCCCACGAAGCCAGGCAAGGCGCTCTCGGCGACTGACCCCCATTCAATTGCGGCGCCAACCACGCCGTGATAGATTCAACCTCCAGTCCTCTGCGCATTTCGGCGATGCGCCCTGCCGTCGTCAGATAGCGGAGGTTGATTTGACGTTTCGACATCTGAGCCGGCGTCTCTTTGCGTCACATGGTGTATTGGCCGCATGGGCCGGGATTCAGACGCTTACTTCCGACAGAAGCAGTCACGCAACGGCAGTGGACTCCTCGGGAACCATCAGGTCCGAGTCCCGTCCTCAGGCTTTCACTCAGGAAACGGATCTCGGGCCCGAAATCCAGTCTGTCCTCGATGAAATAAGTGCGCCGGCCAAGGTGATATTCCCGCCGGCGGATTACATAGCGCAAGCGCGGGACATCTCGTCCTATTTCTTCGCCAATACCCGTCGCGGCACATACGCATCCATTGAGCTGAACAAGTCTCATGTCATCTTCGACGGCTTCGCGGCGACACTGCGCGCCAAGGGCCGGGCACGCCCGGACGCCAATGACATACAACCGGTCATGGCGACGCCCAAGAATATCGACGTTGGCAC
Organism: Taklimakanibacter albus; assembly: GCF_016595235.1. Taxonomy (GTDB): domain Bacteria; phylum Pseudomonadota; class Alphaproteobacteria; order Rhizobiales; family Aestuariivirgaceae; genus Taklimakanibacter; species Taklimakanibacter albus. The sequence goes on from NZ_JAENHL010000008.1 coordinate 386,633, forward strand.
GCTGGTCGATATCGGCTTTTTGGGCCTCGCCTTCGACACCAACAACGATGACGACAAGATCAACTCGAACCAGCGCGCCCCCTATCTCATGGGCATAGACGGGCTGAAATTCCTCTCGACCATCTGCCATTCGAGCGGAGAGCGCCGCGGCTCCGGCCCCTATCTCCACAACAATCACAATATCCAGATCATCGGCCATCGTCACCAGAAGGTGACCAGCGGCGGCAATCGGCGATACAACCGGAATCTGGTCGAGGTCGGTGGAATCTATTGTGATTACTCCGAAGCGATCGACCTCGACGGCATCAACTGGCAGGTCGTCCACGACGCCATGGTTTTCGAGAGCGTCAACCGCAAGTCCCAGGCGCTCGATGCGAACTCCGTCGTCAACGGCGTATTTGCCAATATGGCGGTGAAGCTCACCGGGCAGTTCATCAATATCAACCATAAGAACACGACGCCGCCCACCTTCGCGCAATATGTGGTCCCTGCCTGGGCCGCCAATACCCGTTATGCCATCGGCGAGAAGTCGACGAACGACCACGGCAAGGAGTATGTCGCCACGGCGGAGGGAGTCTCCGCAAATTCCGGCGGTCCGGCCGGCACAGGGCGCGACATTGCGGACAGCACGGTCGCCTGGGATTACGTGCAGCAGAATCCGTCCACCGTCACACCGTCGCAACGCGTCGTCGTCAGCAACATCGTCGGCGAGCAGATCGGCAGCGCCACAAATCCGGTGATCGCGATCGGCACGCAATGGGCCAATGCCCATCCCGGCACCCGCTGTGAACATGACATTACGCTCAGCAATTTCATGTTCGAGGACACGTCGTATCTCGCGGTCAATGAGGCCTCGAACCTCACTCTCGACAATTTCTACATGGGGAAGGTCATCGTCCCCGACACGGCCGCGGCCCTTTACATGTTCTCGGCGACGACGGGCGATGAGCAGCTTGCATGGTCGGATCTCGACGTCGCCCTGAAATACGGGACGATCAGGTCCAGCGAGCGCGGCATTCTTCGCGCCCACAGGCCACGGCGGATCGTCATCGATCATCTGCGCGGCTCTGATCTTCAGACTCAGGCCAAGGGAGAGCCGGATGTCGACATCACCGGCCTCGAGTTGCGCGGGGCCTATGTCGAGATCGACGGGCTCGATATTCCAGGAGACATGGTGCTCAGCGGGAATTCCGCTCTCATCAATGCCTGGGCCGCCAGCACGGCCTATGTCCAGAACAAGATCGTCAGCCATGGCGGGAAATACTATCGCTGCCGCAAGAGCGGCATATCCGCGAGCGCCGGCCCGGCGATGACGACCGCATCAGTCGCCGACGGCACATGCGTCTGGGAGTGGATGCCGGAGCCCTATACGGTCCTCTGGGGCAAGCGCAACCAGCTTCGCGGCAGGCTGACGCTCCAAGGCGATGTCCATCACCACATTCATGGCGAGAATGTGCACTGCCCGCTGCCGGATCTGGATATGACGGGCGCCGCTACGCGCGTGCTCTATATCGCGAGACGACGGTGCACCATCGCCCGGGTGACTTTGAGCGTTGCGGCTGACGTACCTGCTGACGCGGACAACCATCGGACCGTGCGCCTCACGCGCCATCGGGATGGTTCTGCGACGGCGCTCTCCTCCGTCACCACAGCTTCCGGCTGGCCCGCTTTTGCACAGATCGATTGCGGCTTTCCCGGCGGGGCCGCCCTCGACATCGGAGATGTGGTCTATTTCGAGTCCGTCGCGGCCGGGCTGGGCGCGGCGCTGACCGGCATGTGCCTGTCACTGGATGTCTTGGAGTACTGACGGTCCCTCACTCGCGGCCGGACGCCTCCGCTTCCACCACAGCGCGGCCCGGCTCCTGCATGCGCCACACGATGATGCAGAGGCAGATGGCGACACCGACGCTGCAACAGAGATAAGCGAGCGCCACGAGGGCAATGTACCCTGTCGTCGATGCCAGAGCTATCAGCACCAGGTAGGCCAAGCCCGCCACACTGCTGATCAGCAAAGCGAAGGTGGCACGATCGGCCGAATACAGCACCGGCATGCCCGTCCTCACCACGATCTCGAACGGGAGCGCCGCGCAGAAGATAAGGGCGGGCAAAAGGGCCACCGAATATTCGGGGGCAAAGGCCAGGGGGATGACAATGACCATGCCGACCGCCATGGCGGCCGCGAGCACGGTTCCGATGGCGAAGGACACCAAAAGGAATCTCAGCCCGAAGCGGCGCAACATGCCGTCTCCCGAAAAGCGCAGCTGCGCAAAGACCGGATAGGCAAGCTGCGTCAGCACCGCGAGCAGTCTGATCAGCTTCAGCGTCGTATCCTTGGCCAATCTGTATATCGCGACACTCTCACTGTTCATGACATAACCGACGACGATGGTGTCGAATTCCTGCAATGAGCTGGATAGAGACGCAAAATGAGTCGTGACCGCGAAGCGGAACGACTGCCAGAACCGGCCGGCGCCCCATGAGGTGAATGTCGGCAGCAGCCGGCGTGCCGACAATTCGCGAAAACACCGGATGGCCGGCCATGCCGTCATCAGGAACTGATGCGCGGCCCATATCACCGCGACCCAGAACAAGCTCCCGCTCAGATACAGCACGATCAGGAGCGCCACCGCCTTCACGATGCTCAGATATACCGGCGGCCAGGCGAGCGGGCCGGTTATCGAGAATATGCGGAGAACCGCCGAGGCCGTCCCTCCGAACTTCGCCAGATGCACGGCGGCGAAGAGCAGCAATAACCAGGGCGGCGCCTGAACCAGCTCATAATATCCGTTCACCCAGATCGTCAGTAGACTGGCGACGACAGCAACGCTGATCCCGATGGCGTCCAGAACGAACGAGCGGCCCAATGCCTGCCGGAATTCGAGATCCTCCTGCTTGGTGATGTGCTCGCTTCCGAAGCGGGTGAAGGCGTTCCAGCCCTGGAGCCCGAATATGCGACCAACGAGAAACATCGTCGATTGCGCCAGCAGCATCGCGCCCAGCTCGGAGGGGGAGACAATCCGGGTCGATATGGCGAAAGCGATGAGGCCGAAGACAGCCGCGATGCCGCCGCCCAGCGACACAAGCGCCGAGTCGGACACCAGCTTCAACAGTTGCTGACGCAACCAGCCGGGGGGCGCTAACCTGTCGAGAAGCTTCTTCATCCGTTCATGGAGCCCGGAGCCAGGCAACGCAGGGCGCCGATCGCGGCTCTCCCGCCATAGACCGCAACGCCCGCGACAGCTTTGGCCAGAAACCGCAGCGACCGATAACGCCCATGGACAAAGGCGCGCACATGAGTCGCGTAAAGCAGCGCCATGGGATAGGCGTCACGCGCCTTGAGCCTGCTTATATTATTGGTCATCCCGTCGGTGAGATACACTTTGCGCCCAAGCACGATGTCGCGGCAGATCACATCATACCGAATGGCCAGCCGCGACCAGATCAACGACGTCGGCACACGCCTGAAACGCCTCTGGCCATCATAGAGGGCCGCCTTGAGCGCATCGGCCAGCACAATCTCCTTCTTGTCGCCGCGCACCCCGTGGTCAGCCCGCAAAGCCAGGAAATTCGACCGGGGCATCATCGGGAAGGGATCGCCTATACGCTCTCCCTGCTCGCCGATCAGATGATAGACATAACCGACGGCACCGTCGGGAAGCGGGCGCGCGCAGTCCCCCAGGGCGATCAGAAGTCCGTCGTGGCTGATCGTGTCGTCATCATCGAATATCATGATGAAGCGGCCGCGCGCCTGCCGGCATGCCTCGAGAAGCGCATTGGCCCGGCCGCCATTGGGGCTGCTGGAAACCACAAGCCGCGGGCTCGCGATCGTCGCCAGTTCCTCCACCGTGCCGTCGGTCGATCCATCGACATGCACACAGATCTCAAATCCACCCGGGACGGTCAGAAGGTCACGAACCAACGCCGCCACGCGCTCGCGCCGATTGTATGTCGGAATGCAGATGCTCAGAATGATCTCGCCTGCCGCTGTCACTAGCCCACCTGCCGCAATGGTTTTCGCATAAAGACGACGAGCAGCCTGGCCAGCACCCAAGTGACGACCACCATGATCAGGATTTGCCGGAAGAAGGAGAACATGTTGTCGAGGCCATTCCGATAGGTATAGACCGCGATGACCGTGCCGGTCACGGCCAGGAAGACCTTCGGGGCGCCCGACAGGCGCTCGTAATACCGGTCACAGAATACAAGCGCCGACGCATAGAGGACCGCGAAGACCGCCACCATCGGAAAGCCCCCGATAGCCCAGGCATGCGCCCAATAATTGCCCGCAACACCATAGGTGACGTTGAAAGGCAGCATTTCCGTCACGCGCAGATTGTACAGATTGGTCTCGATGCCAAAGACCGATGGCGCGACCAGAAATTGTCCCAAGAGGCTCGTAACAAACTCGGTGAGCGAGAATGACAGATTCGAGTCGATGACGAAGTCGATGTGGTTGTAGGTGACGAAAGGCTCAAATCCGAGGATGACGGTCGCCATATTCTCCGGCTGCACCGCATCGATCAGAATGGACAAGTCACCCGCCTTGGCGCTGAGATATACGGCCTTTCCGAAAATGATCAGTGACACCAGGACAATGCCGGCGACGATGAAGGTCGGGCGGAACAATGTCCGAATATCCTTCCGCCCGTAGGACCATACGAGGGCGAATGACACCATGGTGATGCCGAGCATGGTCCTGTCACCCCGCAGGAACAGGACGGCCAGAAGCATGAACAGGCCCATCTGGGTCTTGGTGCTGCCGGAGAATGTCGCCGCCACTATTCCCAGAGGCACGGTCCATTTCCATAGAAGGGTCAGAAGCCCGTCATTCTGCAGTTCGCGCTGGTCGAGAAAAAACAACCATCCCGAGGTCGCCGAGAGATAGAGATATCCCAAAATGCCGAGGATCAGTGAGGCGACCGCAAAACGGTGCATCCGGGCGGCGTCGTTCTTCGCAACCGGGGCCTGCACCGAAGGCCTTCGCCGCGCCGCGGCGGGGACATTCAATGAAGGCCGGTTGGGCAACCTGGTCATGCCGGGAGCATTCAAATAGGGCCTGCCCCGCTGGCCGGATATTGCGGAAGCCGGCGCGCGCCTGCTTTTCCACCCCGTTGTGATCAGCAAGGTGACCGCGACGGTGGCCCATGCCGTGAGCATGACCAGGCCGGACTCCGGCCCAGCTTCCGCCAGATATCGGAGATCCTTGCTCTCATATGAAAACAAGGTCTTGAGCTGCAGGATGGCGGGTATGCTGTAGACGAAGAACACCCCCAGTCCCGCCATGACAAAGGTAAAAGGGCCATGGCCCTTATAGGCAACGGCGATCGTCAGAGCGATGACCGCAATGAGGAGCCAGCCGATCATCGCGCGACGGCCTCCGCCGCAACCCGCGCTCGGTCCAGCATGGCGTCCAGAAATACATCCGCAGTTCGCAGGAACTCGCGTCGATCATGGTCCCGTCTCGCCGGGAGGTCCTCCCCGGTTGGCACACCAAGTGCGCGGGCCAAGGCGTCAGCATCATGCGGCGTGATGTGAACGCAGCGATATCGGTCCAGATCACCGGCGCAATCCGTCACCACAACCTGCCCGATGCCGCAGGCCAGCATTTCGTTCACGACATTCGGAAAGCCCTCCTTGCGGGAGGTCAGCAGCCCCTTCGCCGCCGCGGCCATATAGGGAAACGGGTTGTCGAGCTTACCCGTGAAGATGACATCCTCGCTCAGCGACAATGACGAGGCGTAGTCCTGTACCGCCGGCAACAGGGGACCATCACCGATCATGATCAATCCAAATTGCCCACGAAGCCGCGCCAGCGTATCGATCGCCAGCATCGGATTCTTCACATCGATCATGCGCCCGCACCACACAATATGCGGGCGGGCCTGCAGGCGTTGACTTACCGCCGCCGGCAGCGGTGCCGCGGCCACCGCGCGGATGGCGGCCACATCGACCGGATTGGAGATGACCTTCAGCTTGTCGTTGAGACGGCCGGCGGTATTTTCGTCAACCGACCGACGCATCCGTTCGGTCTGGCAGACGATGAGATCCTGATTGCCATAGAGGCGATAAAGGGCGCGGATGGCGCGCCCTTTCCAGCCAAAATTCCGGTCGAATATTATCGTGGATTCACGGCTGATCAGGGTGTCGGCTTTGAGCCAGCGCAGCTTCCGCAGAATACTGCACACCGCATTGATGTAGGTATTCGAGCTGAGGACCAGCTCGTAGCGATGTCGCCTCAAAATTCCGAGACAAAACGGAAGAGCGTGAATCAGGTTTCTGGCATGAAAATAGCGCAAGCTGACATTCGGCTGCGCTTCGAGCTCGTCCAGGGTTCCCGTTCTGGCCCAGCACAGGACGCAGATGTCGACCTGGCTGAAGCGTCCGGACGTCGCGGCCTGGGCCGCGACCATGCGCAATATCCTCTCCGCGCCCCCCATGAGGTCACTCGGCAGCAGGATAAGGGCGCCCCGGACGCTTGGCATATCAGGCTTCACTCCCGGTCAATTGCGCCGCCCTGCCGCTAACCCGCAAGGCCTTGCTGTCCAAGGCGACGGCATGGCTCTTGCGCAACACATAGACGAAAGACTCAGCCGCATCCTTGCCAAGCACCATGTAGGAAAGACCTTGCCAGGCGCGCCACAAGAGATAAGCGGGCGTGAAGATGAAGAAATACGAGCTCGTCCAGAACAGCCGCCGCTCTTCTATTTCGAGCCCATTGCGCCGCGCGATGGCCTCTATCTGTCCGGGGGTGCAGTGGTCATAGAATGCCTTGAAGCCGTCATGCCCCGTCGCCTTTTCCGGAAACAGTCTGAACAGCAGGAAACGCTTCAACCCCTCCGGGAGGATCAGATTGATCCGCGCAAAAGCGGCATTACGGCAGGGCGCAAAGAGATAGACCGCCCCACCGGGCCTGACGCATGTCGCCAGCCCCCTTATGGCACCGACAGTGTCGGGCACATGTTCGAGGGTGGCCTGGCAGATCACGGAATCCGCCGCTGCGGTTCCGGTAAAGGTGCAAAGGTCAGCGACGATGGTCTGATCATAGGTTCCCACCGGCGCCGCGGCCAGCTCCTCGCCACTGACATCCAGCCCGACCAGCCGCAGCCCAAGGCGGTCCTTCAGCTCACGATCCACACAAGGCCTGGACCCGCCGCCCAAATCATAGACGGTGATGTCGGCCCTCAGCGCGCGCGGCAGAACGTCTCTCAGGAAGGCCTGATTGCCGTCCTGCCTCACATGATCCGGCAGAAAGCTGTCTATCCAGCAGCTCGCCGCGCGATTTGCTTTAAGAAACGTTCGCCATAACATCGGCAGATGATCCCAAGTTTTTTTCAGGTAGTCGATCAGTCGAGAATCGGTGCTCGAGGCTCGCCAGCACTTTCCGATACGCCGCGATCACGATGGCCTGGTCGAATTCTCGTTTCATTTTCTCCCGCCCCCGTCGCCCCAAGTCGGCGCGCGCGCCATTGCCCAACTCCAGGAATCTGAGACAGGCTTGCGCGAGACTCTCTGCGCTGCGCGCGGCGCAGAGATATCCCGTCACACCATCCTCGATGACGGACCGGCAACCTGGAACATCCGTCGTGATGATCGGACGCCCCATGGCCGCCGCTTCGATGAGCGTCCGCGGGGCGCCCTCGCGATAGGAGGGGAGGACGACGCAGGATGCGGCGGCAATATGCGGCCGGACATCCGAAGCCTGGCCGAGATATTCGATCGTGCCTTCCGCCTGCCAGCCGCGCACCACATTGGGGTCGATGGCACCGCGGTTCTCCGGCGCAAGAGCGCCCAGCAATTGAAAGCGCGCTTGCGGCCATCGCGACTTGACACGGATGGCGGCCTCGACGAACTCCGCGACCCCTTTGTCCCGCAAGAGCCGGGCGATCATGAGGAAGATCGGAGGCTCCTCCTCGGCAGGGAACGCCGCCACATCGAAATACCTAAGGTCGATGCCCGACCCGGGGACAAGCTCGGCCTGGCCGGTTCGGATCAAATTGCGCTGGATGAAAAAGTCGCGGTCGTCGGCATTCTGGAAGAACACCCTCTCCGGATGCCTGAAGGCCTTGCGATAGAGTCCTTCGGCGATGGTCCGCAGAATGCCACCCGACAGAAAGGCGGTTCCGAGCCCGGTAATGTTCGGAATGAAGGGAAGCCCCAATGGACGAGCGGCCAGAGCGCCGAACAGGTTGTTCTTGACCGTGTAGCTGAGGACGACGTCCGGGCGCTCGGAACGGAAGTGCCGGCCAAACCGCCGCATCAGCCAGAAGTCGGCGACGGGATTGAGCCCCTTCACGTCCATTGCCAGAGGGATGAACCGGCAACCGGATGCCTGAAGCGACGGAACGGAGTCGTCGTGGGGCGCCAGGATGGTGATCCGATGACCATCAGCCTGCAGCGCTTCGACGAGTGATCGCCGGAAGTTCCATATGTTCCACGCCGCGTTGACGGTGATCAGGATATGCATCGCCTATTGAAATCTCCCGGACTTGGTCGAAAAGGGTCGCGTTTCCTCCTCATCCGCGAGGCTTGCCGCTGCTCCCCATGCCGATCTCCCCGCGGCCGGGAGTGGTGCGATTTCCGGCACGCTCGGCTCTTCGCGCCGACGCGCGCGCACCCGCCTTGAACGACGCGGAGTCTCTTTCGGCAGATCGAGGACCAACGCGCAACAGAAGGCAAAGAACGCGGCGAGAGCGGTGGTGCGCAACGGATAGTCGACGAGCGAATGGAGGAGGAGCAGGATGATCGAGATCGACGCCGCCCGGGCGAGCAGCCAGTCGAGACTTTCCCCGGGTTTCCAGCTGCGCCCTATGCTCACCGCGAGCCAGGCGAGAAATGCCGCGACAATCAGGAGCGCCGGCACGCCGCCCTCCAGCCAGAGCTCCAGCCAGTCATTATGCGCATGATTGACGTAGCTCACCCCGATTTCCCTCGGGGTTTCGAACATGGCGTAATAGGGGACGAAGCTTCCAATCCCGGAGCCCGTGGGAAATACCGAAGCCGCCGCCCGCAAGGTAACCTGGGCAATGGCCAGCCTCCCCTCCTCCAGCGGATCAGTGTCGAGACGCGACAGAATTCCCGCCAGACCAAACTGGAGGACGGCAAAGACGCCGACGGCCCCTGCGATGAACACGATCTTTGACGCACCGCCGCGCGTCTCTTGCACGGGCCGGCGCCAGGCAAGCGACAGCGATGCAAGGATGGCCAGCATCGCCAGGACGATCCCGGCCCGCGACGTGGCTATGCCAAGGCCGAGGATCAACGAGCTGTAAATGACGATGGTCATCGCCACGCTCGTCCATTTCTGCACCCCTTGCGTCTGAACGAGGTGAATCATCCAGGCGGCCGTTATGGGCATCACGCTGTAGAGCAAGGCGGCGTAGTGGTTGCGATTGGCGAAGAACCCGACGGCCGAATAGTTGTTGGTGACCTCGTAGATGCGCAAGGAGCTTGCCGGACCGCCGGCGATCTGGCCGAGGCCGAGCACCACGCTGACAATGCCGAAGGCGATGATGATCAAGGTGGCGAGCCGTCGCTCCTGGTGGGTCAGCGTCAGCGTGGCAAGGAACATGGCGAGAGGCGGGAAGAGCGAGAGGAAGGTGCGAAGGGTCGCCGGAGGGCTGAGGCTCAACGCCATCCACGGGGCGTCAATACCGGCCGCGCTGAACGTCTCCACCACAAACTCCCTGCCGGGGAATGACGTCCAAATGACCGGCGGCAAGGGAATGAGCTGCAGCAGCGGGAGCAGGAGAATCGCACCGCATAAAGCGAAGGCAACGATCCTTCCGATGCTCAGGGGTTTCTGTCTCGCGAGGTGAAGCGCCGCAATGAAGATGATCGGCAGGCTGGCCAGCTCCAGAAGGGTATCGCCATAGGAACCATATCGGGGTGTCCCGCCCACCCCCAACACGACGACCAGAAACGCCAGGGTGCAGCATACCCACAGCTGACGCTCAATGCCGGCCGGGTAGGCCTCGGCTCCCGATGCCGCCCTCTGATCAATCGTCATTGGCTCTCCATGATCATTGATCGTCGCGCCTGACCTCGATGCCATCGGCCCAGAGCGTTCCGGAGGCCTTGCGATCGAGATAGGCCTTGGCAATGAGCTCGAGCTTGAGCGTTTGCGACTCACAGCCGGTCTCCGGCACGGCGAAGCGAACCTCGAAACTGGTCCAGTCACTGGTGCCGTTCATGGACGGGCCTTGCGCCAGGGCTTGCGACGGCGTGCCGGCGCAATAAAGCCGCCAGGCAAGCCCCCGCTCGGTTTCGAGCCTGATCGTCTTGTAGTCACCGGCCAGGACATAATGACCGGGTGGGATGAGAAGCGACTGATAGACATTCCCATAGGCAACTTGTGAATTGGCGAAGGATATTTCGAGCACCCTGCCCCGGCTCGTCTGCGTGCTCACCAGCGTCCTGGCCTTCACGTTCAAGGCCGGCTTTATCGTCCAATCGAAGGGTGTTTCCGTGCGCTCCGCCTCGAACTCACCATCATAGACATAACCGACGCGCGCCAGCTGATCCTCGGTCAGGAAACTCAACCAAAGAGAATAGGCGGCCGCGGCGCCGCCGCTGGATACCATGCGATCGAAGAGCGGGCGCAATTCCGGCATACGCGGTGGAGTCTCCGTCGAGCGCAACCCGATGAAGACGCCGGCGACCATCGCCAGATCCTGCTTTGATGCCGCCAAGGAGCTGAGAAAGGCTTTTCGCCAGGGTGGATCGACGGCCAAGACATCGATCAGGGCCTGCCGGCTCTCTGGGATTTGCGCGAACTGGGCCAACGCCTCGCTCAGTCCCGGTCGGAAGCCCGGTCGTGCCCGCATGAGACCATCAAGGCGGTAGATCGCCTCGGCATAACCGCCGTTCTTGATCAGGCGATCGATCAGGGCGGACTGAATCGTGCCGTCCCGGAGCGAGCGGGCGGCGGCTAGGTCCAGCAGCCGCTGCGCTTCGTTCGAGTCGTTCGTCGTGTCCTGAAAGAGCGAATACACCGCGTAACGATCGAGGGGATCTCGCGCAAATTGCGCTTTTGCGGCGATCGGATCCAAGGCCGTCGCAGGGGCCTCGCTCGACGGGGGACGCGCGATATCGGCATTCGAGGCATCGAAGCCGATGATGATTCCCGCCACGGCGAGCAGGATCGCGCCCATGACGGCAGATAGCCCGAGCTCCTTCACGCGCATGATGCCCCTCGGCACATCATCATTTTGCTCGTCAGCTCTCACCGGCGTTCAACCACCACAAAATGTTCGTGAACCAGCGATGCGCCTGGAGCACGCCCGTGAAGACGGTGACCTGAACCAGAAGCGCACCGGCGAGCAGGAGCAGAAGCATGGCGAGCTTGACTGCTTTCGGGATACGCAGAGTGAGCGGCGCGGGCCTGGCCTGACGGCGCGGTCGGATCTTCCGGCGCTGGCTCAGGACACGCTGCTTCTTGGGTGGTGAGCTTAGTGTAGCGGCCGAGCGCGGCTCGGCGACCGCCTTGGCGGAACGCACGACCCGCTGAAACAGCGCCGTCTCCCATCGATTGTTGTTGCGGTCGGGATGCAGCCACATCAGGAGCCAACGTTTGTGCTCCCTGATCTCCTCGGGTGACGCATTTTGCTCCAGCCCCAAGGTCCTGTGGCTGTCGGCGCCGGTAAAGAGAACCGCCTCGAGCAGAAAGAAGATGCAGGCCTCGCGGATATAACCTTCCGAGAAGCCATATTGGGCCGCATATCCCTGGGCCAGCTCCCGCGAGCCGGCGGCGACGCGAATGAGAGGCGTGACCAACGGGGGCAATGGACGCCGGCGAACGACCTTGGCCAGCTTCGGCATGGCCTTGAGGTCGAGTGCGATCTCGATGGCTGGCCGCGTATGTGACAATCATCCCTCTGCGGAGCTGCGCGCTAATTTCGGCACGTCCGGGTCGGCAGAACCCTGATAGTCGTAATCGCCATAACCATAGCCATAGCCGTAACCCACCTGCGCCGTGTCGAACTTGCTCAACACCGCGCCGATGATCGAGGCGCGCGCGAAATGCAGGCGCTTGACGGCCACTTTCGCCGCTTCGCGGCGCGTCTCATTCGCGGCCACGACGAGCAAGGTTCCCGACACGACGCCGGCAAGCAACGGCGCATCGGCAAGTCCCATGATCGGGGGGCTGTCGACGATGACCACGTCGAAGGATTCCGTCGCCAGGCCCAATAGCGACGTGAACCGGGATCCGGCAAGCAGCTCGGCCGGATTGGGCGGCAGAGGCCCGGCCGAGATGAAGGTCAGGTGATTGGTTCGCGTATCCTGCGCCACCTCCTGTGGAAGCTTGGCGCCGGCCAGATAATTGCTCAAGCCGACTTCATTGGTGAGGGCGAGATGCTTGTGCAGCGACGGATTACGCAGATCCGCATCGACGAGCAGCACCTTCATGCCGATCTGGGTCAGCGTCGTCGCCAGGCTTACACAGGTGGTGCTCTTGCCCTCCGACGGACGCGAGCTCGTCACCACAAGGGTGCGCGGGAAGCCCTCGGCGCTGGCGAACTGGAGCGCGGTCCGCAACGATCGATAGGCTTCGGACATGCCGGAGCGTGCATCCTGGGCCGCCTCCGATACCGTGATGCCCGATTTCGGCTTGGGGATGACGCCCACCACCGGCATGGCCAGACCACTCTCGACGTCCTCCGGCGATTTGAACGTATCGTCGGTGAATTCGAGGCCGAAGGCACCGGCGACGCCCAGCGCCGTCCCGGCCACGAGCGCCATCATCATGTTGACCAGCAATTTCGGCGATGAGGGAATACTGGGGCGCTCGGCCCGGTCGACAACCGAAATATTGTTCGTGCCGACGCCGCCGGCGACGCCGATTTCCTTATAACGCTGCAGAAGCCCGTCATAGAGCGTGCGGTTGGTGTCCACCTCGCGCTGCAGGATATTGTATTGGATGCTCCTGCTGCGTTGATCGAGAACGTCGGTCTTCGTTGCCTCGAGCTGCTGCGCGAGCTCGGCCTCGGCGCTTTTCGCCGCCTCGAATTGTGCCTGGATCGATGCCTTGATCGCACCGGCGGCCAGCTTGGCCTGATCATCCAGCTCCTGAATCTGCGCCTTCAGACGAACCATGGCGGGAAAGGCCGGCTTGTACAGCCCGAGCTTCTGCTGATAGTCGGCGGCGAGCTGCGAACGAAGTTTCCGGTTTTCCTGAATCGTCGGATCCCCGAGGATCTGCGTCAGCCCCAGCCCGCCCGCCTTTTGGGCCTGCAGCCACAGCTGTTCCAGACGAATGCGATCATTGCGCGCATCCTGGAGCTTCGCGTTGATACTCGCCAGATCGTTGCCTTTCAGGCTCTGACGGTCGTCGAGATTGATGATCCCTTGCTTCTGCGCATAGGCCACAAGCTGAGCCTCGGATTCCTCCAGCTTCACCTTGAGCTGCTGCAGCCGTTCCTCCAGAAATTTCCGGGCATAGGACGAGGCGTCGTATTTGCGCTCGAGATTGGAGGCGATGAAGGCTTCCGCCAGGCCGTTCGCCACCCGCAAAGCCATGTCGGCATTAGGGTGGCTGAAGGTGACCTTCACAAGCCTCGAATTGCGGATGGGAGAAACCGCGAGCCCGCGCTGCAGGGCGTCAATGGCGTCCTTCTGGGCCTTCTCCACCGACGCCTCGCCGTCCTCGGATGCCGCTTTGGCCGAGCTGAAGACGGCGGAGCGCAACCATCCCAGGACCGATTGGGGCGCCTTGACCACGAATTTCGGATCATCGGCCAGGCCGATGGCGGCGACCGCCCTTTCGGCAAGGGCGCGGCTCTGCAGGAGCTCGTATTGCGTCTGATAGAATTGCGGGTCGCCCACATTCTCCGAGGTCTGGAGACCCTCCACCTGCACGACATTGGCGACCTCTCGATCGATCTGCAGCGTCGCGGTCGCCTGATAGATGGGCGTCATCAGAAAGGTGGCGATCAGGCTCAAAAGCACGGATGTGCCGATACATCCGGCGATCACCCACCGATGCTTATGGAGAATCCGCAGATATTTGCGAAAATCGAATCCTTCAGCGTCCGCTCCGTCGACCAGCTCCGGATAGCCCGGATAACCGGGTGTGCGGAGATACCCCACTGCCCGCCCCGCCGCGGTCGCTGGCAAATGAGGGTCACGCGCATCAGGCAAGGTGGAATTGCTGGGTAACATCTACGAAGGGTCCAATGGAACTACGTCCTAAAGCGCCAACAGGGTGAACAGGCCGGGAATCGACAGCGCCGATTTGACATCTCGGAAAGTCGTCCGCGCTTTCGATTCATCGACCATGACGACGTCTCCGGCGCGCAACATGGGATCATCGGACTGCCCCTTTCTGATAGCGGTCAGGTCGAAGCGCGCGGCCATGCGCCGATTGTCGATCGTGCGGAAGACGATGACGCCGCTGGAATCGGCCACTTCATTAAGGCCTTCCGCCAAAGCGATGGCCTGCAGCAAGGAAAGGCGGCCGGTGGAGGCAAAGATCCCAGGCTTTCTGACGGCGCCATCGACGGTGACGCGCTGGCTCGTATATTCCTTCACATAGACCTGCACCTGGGGCGACTGGAGATATTTGGCCTCGAGCTTGCGGGCGACCTCGCTTTCGAGCTCCGTCCCCGTCTTGCCTCCCGCCTTGATGGCGCCGATGAGCGGCAGCGAGATGAGCCCCTGCGAATTGACCTGAACGGTTCGGGTCAGTTCATCCACCTGGAAGACCGACACCTCGATCACATCGAGCGGCGAGATGCGATAATCTTCCGGCGGCGGCACGACATTGCTGCCAGCCGTCTTGATGGCCGCTCCCGAGAATACCGCTTCCGCGCTTGACGCGGCCGCGCCTTGCAGCACGGCGGGGTTCTTGCCGTCGAAACTCGCATTTCTTGTGGAAGTGGTCGTTGTCCGCTCACCGAGCTTTGGACCACCGGAACATCCGGCGAGCGCGAATGTCACGGCAATCGCGACGATCAGTGAACGAAGGGACATGGGCGGAATCCTCCCCATCATGCTCTCACCACATTGACGACGCGCTGCCACAGAGAGGCTCGTTCCGGCACGCGCGGGACCGCCGCCGAAGCCGGCAAGGTTGCCGGGTCAACATTGTTCACGATGCCCAGAGGGCGTGTAACGAGCAGATGCGTGGCCTCTTCGGCGCCTACGAGCTGGGCCGCCACCGCGCGGGCCTGCGAGAGCATCGGCGGACGCGTGGTGCAATTGTGAGCGTCGCTGGCCAGAATATGCACCAGCCCTTCACTCAACATGCGCTCCGCCCAATATTGCGGCCGTTTCCCCATCGCGCCGGTGAGCGAGCCGGCGGTGATCTGCATCCAGACCCCCGCCTGGGCGAGATGGGCGATCAAGGCATATTGCCGCTCGATCCACAAAAGCCGTTCGGGATGCGTCAGCACCGGCACATAACCCGCCAGCTGTATGTCGAACAAACACTCCTCGAGCCGCAACGGCGCCAAGTTGTGCGGGGGCTCAAACAGCACATAACGCGAGTTGTCGAGCGTCAGAATTCGGTCTTCCCTGATTGCCGCGGCAAAATCTGGGCGCATATGGGCGTCCGACCCGGCTACGAGATCGAGAGGAATTCCCGCCTCCTGCAGAGCCTGCCGCAGAAGCTCCACCCGATATCTGATCGAGGACGGAACATTGTCGTAGACGCCCGGCATTATGTGCGGCGTGCAGGCGGTGACGGTTATTCCGTCCTCCACCGCCATTCTCGCCATGTCCAGTGCCGTCCCCAGATCCGGCGCACCATCGTCGATCCCCGGCAGGATGTGACAATGAAGATCAATCATGAGTTCCCCCAGCCTTCATCCGGAGGACTCGCGCGCAACATTACGGACGTGCTCTTCTGCTTCCAAGTCTGGGTCAATCCCGGCTTTCTTCACCACTAGATCACGATGAATTTGGATCGAATCGATCCAAATTCATAAACGTGATCGATACTCATATGAGCGCGGGATTCTCGCGAAAAACCGGCATCCACTTTTTCGCATCCCGCGCTAGGCGAAACAACACTCAGGCCACGAAGCGCAGTCCACACTTCGCAAGCCGAGGGTCTTGGCCGCATCAAAGGCTATATGTCGAATACACGAAGCCGGCGCTGTACGTATCAGCCGCCAAATAGCAACACGGCCACCAGCCGAGCCGCCGGTTCAGGGGCTCTGGCCGTTGTCGTTATTTCTGTCATTGCTGCTCGTCGCTACAGACGTACCCAGACCGACCATTGTCGCAACACCGACGGCGGGCACGAGCGGACCGATACCCATCCCGCCCGCGCCGGACACCAAGCCCTGCGTGGACAATGTCGAGCTGCCCTTGCAGGGCGCCTTTTCCGAAATGGTCGTCATGGACGACGATGTCAGCATCACATCGCAACCGGCGAGGTAGTAGCCAATCGAAGCCGACCCCTTCTCTCCGACCATGATACGGTCACCCTTCGACAATTCGACGGTGCCTTTCACAGGCGTGAAGCCGTCGCCCTTATTCACATAAACCTTGCCTTCGACATTGCTGAGCTGAGCGACGGGAGAAGCCGCTTCAACTCCGCCTGCCAGAAAGGCACAAGCCCCCAGAACAGACAACACTGTGACGTAATTCCGCACTCTATTCCCTCCGGATATGAGAGGTGGCCGACACACCCCCAGCTCCGCCGTCCGGCCGAGAGTATATCCGAGTCACCTATAAACTCCAACTTGCTTTTGATACTTAGTCGTTGCGTCACCTCCAGAATGTTGCACCAAAACAACCCAGTTTAACCTTACGTCCACCGACCCTCACGCGCTCATGTCGCCTTTGAGCTACTCATCAGATTGGACGATTTTTAATGAATATTCGGTCTCAGCACTGAAACCTCCATGCGTGTCGATCTTTCCTTTCGCGCAGAACGTTCATCGTGACCCGAAGCCCGTCAGAATGGTCTTGATCGTCCGGAGCACGATCAGCAGATCGAGCCACGGAGAGAAGTACTTGATGTAGTAAAAGTCATACTGGAGCTTCGTCGTGGCGGCCTCGATCTCTGCCACGTTGCCCTGACTGACCTGCGCCCAGCCGGTGATTCCGGGGCGCACGGCGTGCCGATAGGCGTAGAATGGTATGCTCTCCTCGTACCAGCTCGCCAGCTTCACCGCCTCCGGCCGCGGCCCGATCCAGCTCATGTCGCCTTTAAGCACATTGAAGATCTGAGGCAGCTCGTCGATCCGGTATTTGCGGAAAAACCGACCCAAGGTTGTGATGCGCGGATCGTTTGCCGCGGTGAAGAGCTGGTCCGCCGGCATGTCGATGCGCATCGAACGCAGCTTGATCATCGTGAACATTCTGCCGCGATATCCCATACGCTGCTGCAGGAAAAACATCGGCCCCTTCGAATCGATCTTCACCATCAGCGCGGAGAGCGCGATGACCGGAAGGATGATGGGCAGGAGAACCGCCGCAGCCGCGCAATCCACCAGGCGCTTCAATCGCAAGTAGAGCAATGAAGGAAGCACCGAGCCGAAGCTATTCTCGGACAGATGCTCGATCGATACCCGGCCCGTCAGCGACTCCATGACTTGCTTGACGTGGAACACCGGCCATCCGGCCAATACGCTGGCGGCAATGAAACGCTCCCAATGAGACGGCAGGTCAGCGCGCAAATCCGCCACGACCCCGTCGAATTGCTGGAAGTTCTCCGTCGGCTCCTTCAGCCGCGCCCATTCGGCGCCTTCGATCTCGAACAGCCTGTCGTCCTCGCCGCCCGGTATGATCGCGAGACGTGGTTGAGCGAGGCGGCTCGTCAGGAAATAGATGAAATAGAACCAGGTGATCGCCGCGGCGAAGCTGACGATGAACTGATAGCGGGAATAGTCGAGGCGCAGGAAGAAGAAGACCAGGGCAATAGCGCCGTAGCTGCTGACGAAGGAGGGAATGATGTAGTTGGACGCGCTGACGCCCGGAAATGCGACGAACTGGCGAAGCAGGACGATCCCCGCCAGGACGGCGATCAGCGTGCCGAGAACCGCATTCTGGAGCGTGCTCGCCGTCGCCGAGCCCAGCAATTCCGAGCTCGCGGGCGCAAATCTGAGGACCGCCGGCACGCAAACCGCGAAAATAATCGCCCCCACAAGCTGAACGCGCAGACGGCGGCCATACTGAAATATCGACACCGCACGCTCCCCGAAGCCACTGGATGGGATCGGAATTTGGCGGCTGACTCTGCCGATCGGATTCGTCATAAGTGACTATCGTCCTTATGTTTTGCGGCTCCGCGGAGCCGCCTGGACTTCACTTCGCCGCAAGAAGCCACTGGCCTCCGCAGCAACTTCTCAGTGGCCGGCGAAGCGGGATCGGGCGCACCCTAGGCCCAACAACGGACCTGCTCGACAACTGGAAGTTGGCTGAGCTACACAGCAGCGAGAATGAGATTTGTGAGGGAGCGCCCCAAGCTCGGGATTCCGCATGTCATTGCCATTCACGAACAACCATCGACGCTTCGATAAATCGAATTTGCCGATAAGCGACACCATCCCAATGACGCGCACACTAACAACACACGGCCTCTTGCACAAGACCGCAAACACTTATCAATGTGTTCCAATCCTGAACAGTGTTGCACGATTGCACTCATCGGACGATTCAATGCTCCGAGTACGTTGGATCTTCAGCGTCAATATCATGCACAGGAGAATGACCCTGCGGTATCCCGCAACGATGCCCCTGCGTCGCACGCGAAGCCTGTCGGGTTATGCGTTGCCCGTCAGAGTTCCGTGAGATAGGAGTGCTGGCCCTGATTTTTCCGAGTCCCTTTGCAGGAATCATGAGAGAGCCCCTGAACAATGAATTCAGCTGCAGCCGCGTGCGTGTCGCAATATGACACATTCCTTGAACGGCCAATCGAAAGCGCCCACCATGACAGATGACTCCAATAAACTCGTAGCCGTCATCGGACTTGGCTATGTCGGCCTGCCGCTCGCCGTCGAATTCGGCAAACGGCGTCCGGTCATCGGCTTCGATATCAAGCCGCAACGCACGGAAGAGCTGCGCGCCGGACACGACAATACGCGCGAAGTCGAGAGCAATGACCTGAAGGACGCCCGTCAGCTCACCTATACGTCCAATCCCGACGACCTGAAAAGCTGCGAAATCTTCATCGTCGCGGTCCCCACGCCCATAGACAGCGCCAACCGCCCCGATCTCGAACTTCTGCGCAAGGCGTCGGAGCTGGTGGGCAGCGTCATGCCGCGCGGCGCCCTCGTCATATATGAGTCGACCGTCTATCCCGGTTGCACCCGGAATTTCTGCGTGCCGCTGCTCGAACGCGCCTCGGGTCTCGTCTTCAACAAGGACTTCTTCGTCGGCTACAGCCCGGAACGCATCAATCCCGGCGACCGGGCGCACAAGCTCACGACCATCGTCAAAGTGACGAGCGGCTCGACCCCCGAAGCGGCGAGCGCCGTGGACGACCTTTACCGCTCCATCGTCACGGCCGGCACGCACAAGGCGGCCTCCATCGAAGTGGCCGAAGCGGCAAAGGTGATCGAGAACACCCAGCGCGACCTGAACATCGCACTGATGAACGAGCTGGCCATCATCTTTCACCGGCTCGGCCTCGATACCAACGAGATCCTGGCCGCGGCCCGGACGAAGTGGAATTTCCTGCCCTTCTCACCCGGCTTGGTCGGCGGCCACTGCATCAGCGTCGATCCCTATTACCTCACCCATCGCGCGCAAGAGGTCGGCTACCATCCGGAGGTCATCCTCGCGGGGCGGCGGATAAATGACTCGATGGGGTCTTATGTCGCCGACCGTGTCGCCCGGATCATGATGGCGAAAGGCTTTCCGGTCGTCGGTTCGCGCATCCTCATTCTGGGCGCCACCTTCAAGGAGAACTGTCCGGATCTGCGGAATTCCAAGGTTTTTGATGTCATCAAGACCTTGTATGAATACAATGCCATCATCGATGTCTGGGACCCGCAAGTCGACCCGCGGGACAAGACAAACGGAATAGAGATCAAGAGAAGCATGCCCGGCAGCGGAGGATATGACGCGATCGTGGTGGCCGTTGCCCACCGAGAGTTCATCGAGCTCGGCGCCAAGGCCATTCGCGCGCTGGGGCGGCCCGGCGCGGTCCTGTTCGACGTCAAGGGCGTCTTCGCCAAACATGAAAGCGACGGTCGGCTGTAATCATGAAAGTTCTCGTGACCGGCGCCGCCGGCTTCATCGGCTTCCATACCGCCCAAAGGCTCATCGAACGCGGCGACGAGGTCGTCGGCTTCGATATGGTCAACAGCTATTACGACCCCTCGCTCAAGGAAAAGCGGCTTTCCCTGCTCGAGAAGTCGGCCGCCACGGCGCAGGGCAGCTGGCGTTTCATCCGCGCCGACCTGACCGACAAGAGCGCCGTCAAGGAGGCGTTCGCCACGCGCTTCGACCGGGTGATCCATCTCGCGGCCCAGGCCGGTGTGAGGCACAGCCTGACCCACCCGGACGACTATATCAGCTCGAATATCGTCGCCTTCCTCAACATCCTCGAGGCGTGCCGCAACCACAGCACGCCACATCTGACCTACGCCTCGACCTCCAGCGTCTATGGCGCCAACCGCAAGCTGCCCTTCTCGGAGCATGAAGGCGTCGATCACCCGCTCCAGCTCTATGCCGCGACCAAGCGGGCGAACGAGCTCATGGCGCATGCCTACAGCAATCTCTTCCGGCTGCCGACGACGGGCCTGCGTTTCTTCACGGTCTATGGACCATGGGGGCGGCCGGACATGGCGCTCTTCCTGTTCACCAAGGCCATTCTGGCGGGCGAGCCGATCAATGTGTTCAATCACGGCAAGCATACGCGCGACTTCACCTATGTCGACGACATCGTCGAGGGCGTCGTCCGTGTGTCCGACCAGATCGCCGCGCCCAATCCCGACTGGGACGCCATGGACCCGGATCCGGCAACGTCCGATGCGCCGTTCCGGGTCTTCAATATCGGCAACAGCGCGCCGGTCGCGCTGATGGACTATATCAGGGCGGTCGAAGACACCCTGGGCATGAAGGCCACGCTGAACTATCAACCCTTGCAGGCGGGCGACGTGCCCGATACCTCCGCCGACGTGTCGGCGCTTATCAAGGCAGTCGGCTACAAGCCGGCCACGCCGGTCCGCGAAGGGGTGCGGAAATTCGTCGAGTGGTATCGGGATTATTATCAGGTCTGACAGCTGTCAGCGGACAGCGACGACAACCCGCCCGCGTACCTCGCCCTTGAGGATCGCCGGCCCCAGCTCCGCGATGTCTTCGAGCCGCACCACCCTCGTCATGGTGGAGAGCTTGTCGCGCGGCAGGTCGGTTGCGATGCGCCGCCAGGCGGCCTCGCGGCGCGCGACAGGCTGCATGACGGAATCGATCCCCAGGAGATTGATGCCCCTGAGCAGGAAGGGAATCACGGTCGCCGGGAGCTGTACGCCGCCGGCGAGACCGACGGCCGCAACCGAGGCGCCGTATTTCATCTGGCCGAGCAGGCGCGCCAGCATGGCGCCGCCGACATTATCTATGGCACCGGCCCAGCTTTCGCTTTCGAGCGGGCGCTTCGAGATTTCCGCGAGATCGGCTCGCGGCACGATGCGGCCGGCGCCGAGCTCCTTCAGATAGGCCTCGCTTCCCGCCCGGCCCGTCACGGCCGCCACCTCATAACCACGCGCCGCGAGAAGCGCCGTCGCGACCGAGCCGACACCCCCCGTGGCACCGGTGACGAGCACCGGACCACGATCCGGCGAGAGGCCATGCTCCTCGAGCGCCAAAATCGCCAGCATCGCGGTGAGCCCCGCGGTGCCGACACCCATCGCCTCGCGCGTTGTCAGTCCCTCCGGCAGCGGCACCAGCCAGTCGGCCTTGACCTTGGCTTTCTCGGCGTAACCGCCCCACCAGACCTCGCCGACGCGCCAGCCGGTGAGGACGACCTTGTCGCCAGGCCGGTAGCGCGCATCGGCCGAGCTTTCGACCGTTCCAGCGAAATCGACGCCCGGCACATGCGGGTAGGTGCGGACCAGACCGCCACCGCCCGTCAGGCAGAGTCCGTCTTTGTAATTGAGGGTCGAATAGTCGACATTCACAACGACATCGCCGGCGGGAAGCTGGTCTTCCTCCAGCTCACGGATGCTCGATGTGACAGTGCCGTCGGCGTTCTTGTCGACGACCAAAGCTCTGAAGCTCATGATGGAATACTCTTCGCTGTTGTTCGAGATTTCAGGCGCCGGCCAGGACAACCGTATCGGCGATGGGCAGGCCGAGCCTAATGCGATGCCCGGGCTCGGGCAGATTGTGACGCCCCGGCTGTCGCAAAGAGAGCACGGCGCCATCGGCGAGCTCGACCTGCACCAGGACGGAGTCACCCTGGAACAACGCGCTCCGCAAGGCCCCTTCGATGAGATTCTGTCCGGCCGGCAGCTGGCCGTCGCGCAGCACTTCGAGTTTCTCGGGCCGGATCACCAGATGCGGCGCGGTGCCGATCGCCTCGGGGGCGCAGCCCGGATGGATCGGCGCGCCGTTCAGCATCAGCCGGCCGGCCTCGCGATGCAGCGGCAGAATGGTCGAATCGCCGATGAAGTCGGCGACGAACAGGTTCTTCGGCTTCTCATAAAGGGCGGCCGGGGCATCCACCTGGGCGATACGCCCTTCATTGATCACAGCGATGCGGTCCGACATGGTCAACGCCTCGCGCTGATCATGCGTCACATAGATCGTCGTGATGCCGAGGCGGTCATGCAGATCACGGATCTCGATCTGCATATGCTCACGCAGCTTCTTGTCGAGGGCGGACAGCGGCTCATCCATAAGGAGAATACGCGGGTCGAAGGACACGGCGCGAGCGAGCGCGATGCGCTGTTTCTGGCCACCCGACAGCTGGCTCGGATAACGCTCGCTCAACGCCTCGAGCTGCACGATCTTGAGCGCGGCGTTGACCTTATCCGCGATCTCCGCCTTCGAATAGGAGCGGCGCTTCAACGGATAAGCGACATTCTCGCCGACCGTCATATGCGGGAAGAGCGCATAATTCTGGAACACCATGCCGAGATCGCGCCGATGCGGCGGCACCCGCGTCATGTCCTTGTCGCCGACCAGCACCTGGCCGGATGAGGGACGTATGAAACCCGCGATCACCATCAGCAAGGTCGTCTTGCCGGAGCCCGAGGGTCCGAGCAGCGTCATGAACTCGCCACTGCGGACATCGAGATCGACACCGTCGAGCACAGTCAGCGCGCCATGTGCCTTGGTGAGAGAGCGAATGCTGATCGGAAGCGAGGTCATGTCTTCTCCGTCTTGGCAAACCACTGGGCCGCCAGCGGATGGCGCTTCACCAGGACCGTGACGATGGCTTCGGCGAGCGGGCCATCCTCGGGATAGAACGCCAGCGGGTCCTTGATATCGAGCGCGTGGCCGGTCAGGCCGGCGGCAATGGCGTAAGCGCAGAAGGCGGCATGCGCCGGGTTGTAGCCGCCCTCCTGAATGGCGACGAGGCGCCCCGCGCACAGCCGGTCGGCGGCATCACGCAGAAGCCCCGCCAGGCGATGGAAGCCGCGCATGGTGACCAGCTGACGACCGTTCGGATCGAACTGCCCGGCATCCTGGCCATTGGCCACGATGATGAGATCAGGCTTGAAACGATCGAGCGCCGGAAGGACGCAGGTCTCCGTCAGATGGATATAGGTGTCGTCGCCACAGCCCATGGGCAGCGGCAGATTGATATTGTAGCCCTTCCCCGTCCCGCGGCCGACCTCGTCCACGCCGCCCGTCTGCGGATGCGAAGCTCCCCAGGGGCCATGGTCCATATGGATGGAGATCGTCAGCACGTCGGCGCGCTCATAGAAACCTTCCTGCGTGCCATTGCCGTGATGGACGTCCCAGTCGACCACGGCGACGCGCCGGCAGCCGCGCGACAAAGCATCGAGTGCCGCCACACCGACCGCATTCACGAAGCAATAGCCGTCGGCCACTGCGGGCGCGGCATGATGGCCTGGCGGGCGCACCAGCGCATAACTGCGCCGGACCTTGCCGGCGAGGACATGGCGAACCGCATCGATCGCGCAGCCGGCTGAGGCACGCACCGCCGCGAGGCCGCCTTTGGGCAAATAGGTCGTGCTCGTTGCCCAGGCACCTTCCTTGTCCCACTCCTTCACGGTCGCGAGATAGGGCGCCTCATGAAAGAGCAGGATCTCGGCGTCGGTGGCCGCGTGCCCTGGAAACCAATCGATATCTCCCGCCATCGGCCCCCGCTTCAGGATGGAGCGCATATTGGCGATGCGATCCGGCCCTTCCACCGAGGGCAGCTGATAGTCGAGCAAGGGAGACGGCATCTGATCGAACAGCCCGTCGGGCGTACGCACAGCAAGCACGATATCGTCGAAGAAAACTGCAAGGCGTTCAGGCGTCATCCCGGTACTCCATGGGTCAAGGTCATTGGTGCGACTTCCGATTGGCAAGCTGTACCACCAATACGATCGTCACCGAAACCAGCACCAGGCATGTCGACACCACGGTGATCAGCGGGTCGATCTCGTCGCGCAACGAATTGAACATGACCCGCGTGACAGTCGAATTCTCGCCGCCCGAGATGAACAAGGCGACATTGACCTCATCGAGCGAGGTGAGAAAGGACAGCAGCACGGCATTGAGGATGGCCGGACGGATCTGCGGCAAGGTCACCGTCCAGAAGGCGAGCCAGCGCGGGGCGCCCAGACTGCGGGCCACCCTCTCCTGGTTCATGTCATAGGTCTTGAGACCGGCCAGCACGGTGATCACCACCAAGGGGATCGCCAGCATGGCATGGGCGAGAACGAGGCCGAGCTTGGTGTTGAGCAGCTCCAGGCGCGCATAGATGAAATAGAGCCCGATCGCCACCATGATGACCGGCACCATCATCGGCGACAGGAGAACGGCATGCACGCCCGACATCGCGGCGAGCCGCGATTCATGAATGGCATAGGCGGCCAGCGTGCCGAGCGGGGTCGCGACCAGGACCGTGAAGACCGCCACGAGGAGAGAGGTCTTGGTGGCCATCAGCCAGGTGGAGGACTCGAAGAAGGTCCGATACCAGCCGAGCGACCATCCGGTCGGCGGGAAGGTCAGGTATTTCGAATCCGAGAAGGACATCGGAATCACGATCAGCGTCGGCGCGACCAGAATGATCATGACGAGGATGGCGATGGCATAGAGCCACAGGCGGCGGTAATGGGCCACCTGGTCCCAGGCCGGTGAGGTGAGCCAGCGGATCATGACATCACCGGACGGTTGCCGCGGTTGCGCCGCCAGATCCACAGGCCGAGCAGCAGCACCAGAGCGGTCACCACGAGCAGCACGACAGCCAGTGCGCTGGCGGCACCCCAATTCGGATAGAGCGCGACACTCTTCTGGATGCGCATCGCCACCATGGTGACCTTGCCGCCGCCGAGCAACGCCGGCGTCACATAGAAGCCGAGCGACAGGACGAAGACGATCAGCGCGCCGGCGCCGAGCCCCGGCAAGGACAGCGGGAAACTCACCGTCCAGAATCGCACGATCGGACCGGCGCCCAGATTTGCCGCGGCGCGGATGAGATCGTGATCGATCGCTTTCATCGCGCCGTAAAGCGGCAGAACAAGGAAAGGCAGCATGATATGCGACATGCCGATGACGGTGCCGGCATAATTATGGAGGAGTGCAATTGGCTCGTCGATCACGCCGAGCTTGAGCAGCGTGCTGTTGACCAGCCCCTGCTTCTGCAGCAGCACCATCCAGGCATAGGTCCTGACCAGGAGCGAGGTCCAGAAGGGCAGGATGATCGCCAGCATCGCAAAGCCGACGGCGCGGGGCGGCAGCAGAGTGATAAAATAGGCGAGCGGATAGCCGAGAAGCATGCAGATGAGGGTGATGACCGCCGAGATTTCGAAGGTGGTCAGGAAGATCGCCAGATAGGCCTTGTTGTCGATCAGGCGCTGATAGTTCTCCAGAGACAGATTGCCCTGCGCGCCGATGAAAGACAGCGCCAGGAGACTGCCGACCGGGATGATCAGGCAGACCGCGACCAGCAACAACGCTGGGAGCGAAAGGCCGGCAATGGCGAGCCTTTCGCGCCGTTCGTCATCCTTGAGGGTGGCGGCACTGCCCGCCTCGTCCGATCCCGTAAAATAGCTCGCCGCGGTCATGCCGTCATTCAACCCTCGAACTGGCTCTCCCGCCATTTGATCGCGGCGCCGAGCCCATCCTTCTTGCGGACCGCATCGAACGTGCGCAGCGCCTCGGTATCGGAGGCATCGAGCATCGCCCCCTGCTCGATGCCATAGGTGATCGCATTGCGCAGGCCGCCGATCTCGGCGCCCTTGTTGATGGAGGCCTTCGTCGTCTGCAGCGCCTCGATCGAGATGGCCGACATGCGGCGGGCCAGCTTGAAAGTTTCCTCTTCGAGCTTCTGGTCCGGAACGACCCGGTTGACCATGCCCCATTGCAGCGCCTGCTCAGCGTCGATCGTGTCGCCCGTATAGAGCAGCTCGCGCGCTTTCTTGAGCCCGACGATCCACGGCATGATCACCGCCGGCGGCGATGTCGAGAAACGCACTTCCGGCTCGCCGAATTTGGCATTGTCGCTGGCAATCGTCACACAGCACATCATGGCGAGCTCGCAGCTGCCGGCCAGGCAATAGCCGCGCACCATGGCGATCACCGGCTTGCTGCAGTCCCAGGGCGCATATTCGAAATCGACGCAGTCTTGCAGCATGCGGCGCTGGCCGAGAACGCTGCGGCCATAATGCTCGCCCCATTTGAATTTGAGATCATAGCCGGCGCCGAAATGATCGCCGACGCCGGAGAGTACGATCACCGATATCGCTGGATCCTCGTCGAGCTCACGGATCAGCGCCTTGAAATCGCGCATCATACCGGGATGTATGGCGTTCATGGCCTTCGGCCGGTTGATCCGGACATGAGCGACCCGGTCGGTGACTTCCTTCAGAAATTCGTCTGACATGTTTTCTCCATTAATTGCTTTGTGGCCGGCGCGGGACGATCAGGGCATCGACCGCCCGGACTCCCTTCTCGCCGACGATGAGAGGGTTGACGTCGACTTCGGCGAGGAATTCGCCGAGATGCGAAATCATGACCGAAAAGCGGGCAAAGGCCTCAGTCAAAGCTGCGACATCGAGGGCCGGCTTGCCGCGCACGCCGTCGAGAACCTTGCGCATCGCCAGCCGGTCGATGAAACCCTGCGCCTCCCGCACGTCGAAAGGCGGGATGGCAAGCACGGCATCCTTCTGGATCTCGATGAGGACGCCGCCGGCGCTGATCATCGCCACCGAACCGAATTGCGGATCGGCGACGAAGCCCAGTGCGACCTCGGCACCAGGGGCCGCCATCTCGGCCAGGAGAACACGCGGGCCCAGCCGCCCGGCGATATCATCATAAGCGGCGGCGACCGCATCCCGATCGGCGAGGCGCAATCTGACGCCGCCGACATCCGATTTATGATTGATGCCGGGCTCGGCCGTCTTCAGCGCAACCGGGAATCCGATCGCTTCGGCCGCCGCCACGGCCTCGGCGCGGTTGGTCGCCAGCCGATGTGCCACGACAGGGATGCCGAAGTCTTTCAGCAGCGCCAGCCCTTCCGCTTCATCGAAGGTGGCACCGGCCTCACACCGTTTGCGCCAGCGCGCCACGACGTCTGACGCGGGCGGCAATGGCGGCGAGCTCGCCGGGCGCGCGCGGAAGGCCCGATAGTCGAGCGCGGCGCGCGTGGCGATCATGGCCCCGCGCATACCTTCCAGCACCGGAACACCGGCATCGCGCAGCCGCGTCGCGAGACCGGTGTTGCGCGCCTTGGCGAAACAGGTGGCGAAAGCCAGCGGCTTGTCGCTCTCAGCGGCGATCCGGGCCGCCGCAGTGGCGTAATGCTCGTGATAACGCGTTCCATCGCGCAGATCGGCGACCCAGATGCCGAGCGCGGCTTGGGGATCTTCGAGGAGCGACCGCATGCAATCGTGAAAAATGTCCTCGAAGCCGTGGCCCGTCCCCCAGGCATCGAGCGGGTTCTCGGGCGTCAGGCCATATTCGAGGCGACCGGCGAGTTTCGCCTGTGTCGCATCGGTGAGCTCGGCGAAGGTCACGCCCTGCTCCGTCGCGATGTCGGTCAGCAACTCGCGCTCACCACCGGAATCGGTGATCGCCACCACCGAGCCGGTGCCGCGCAGGCGTTTGCCGCAGGACAACAATTGCAGGCAGGCGACGAGCTCGTCGGGGTCGTTGACGCTGATCGCGCCATAGCGCTTGAAGATGGCGTCATAAACGGCGGCGTCGCCGGCAATGGCGCCGGAATGGCTGACGGCAAATCGCTTGGCCGCCTCGCTGCGACCGACCTTGTTGATCACGACCGCCACATCGGCCGCGGCGGCGCGCTCGAGAACGGCGACGAACTTTTCCGGGCTGCGCACGGTTTCGATGAACAGACCTATGGCGCGCGTGGTTTCGAGGCTCAGCGCGAAATCCATGTAGTCGGCGACATCGGTGGCGATCTCCTGGCCCGACGAGACGGTGAGATTGAAGCCGAGGCGGCCGTCATTTTCGTTCACCGCCGCCCAGATCGATCCTGACTGTGAGATGAAGGTGACAGGACCCGGCGCCTGTGCTCCGCTTCCGCCCAGCTGAAACCGCACCTTGTGGACGCGATTATAAAAGCCCGATCCGTTACCGCCGCAGACCAGGAGCCCAGCCTCGCGGGCCTGCGCCTTCAGGCGATCAAGCAAAGGCACCTCATTGCCGTCGTCGAGATAACCGCTGCCGAAGATGGTCGCGGCCTTGACGCCGGCGGTGATCACGTCGCTCAAGACCCGCTCGATACGGGCATTCGCCACCATCAGCACGGCGTGATCCGGGACATGCGGAAGTGATTTGAGATCGGGATAACAGGCGAGATCGTCGATCCGTTCGTATCCCGGATTGACGAGCGAGATGCTCCCTTCGAATCCCGCCTCACGGCAGGCCTCGATCATGCCGCGCCCATAGGAGCCCGGTTTCGGCGACGCCCCGACAAGGGCGACAGATCGCGGACGCAGCAAAGGATCAAGCCGATGACTCATGAAGTCTTCCGATAGTGAGCACATATTTTGAGATGGGGAGGAGAGCACCCGTCGCACCCGGATACTCTCCCCGGCAGTTATTTCTGGGTCAGAAAGTCGTCCCAGCGCTCCTGCAATTCACCGCCATGATCGCCCCACCAGATGGCGTCATAAACGAACTGCTTGTCCGTGTTTTCTGGCGAGGAGTTCAGGCCGGGCAGCTTTTCCGGCGGAATCTTGCCGGTATCGAAGGCCTTTATGTTGATCGGACCGTAATCGATATGCTGCGGGATGTTGGCCTGGAGCTCGGGCGAGGTGAACTGCGCCAGCGCCTTCATGGCGAGGTCCTTCTTCTTCGAGCCTTTCGGGATGACGAAGCAGCCATAATCGAGCTCGCCCTGGTCGAAGGTGAAGTCAACCTCGGCGCCGGCCTTCTGGGCCGCGATCGCGCGGCTCACCCAGATGGCGATCATGTCGACCTCGCGGTCCTTGAGCAGCTGGGTCGTCTGGGCGCCCGATGTCCACCATACGGTGATGGCGGGCTTGATCTCTTCCATCTTCTTGAAGGCGCGGTCGACATCGAGCGGATAGATCTTGTCCTTTTCGACGCCGTCGGCGATCAGCGCGAGCTCCAGCGGCCCGCCGGGGCTGTTATGGAGCGAGCGCGTGCCGGGGAATTTCTCGACATTCCAGAAATCGGCCCAGTTCTTGGGCGGATTGGCGCCGTATTTTGCTTTGTTCCAGGCCAGCACGACCGAATAGAACATCGAGCCGACCCAGTGATCGCTGAAGCTGCCGGGGACGAAGCCGTCCTTGTTGATCACAGTGAAGTCGAGCGTCTCGAACAGGCCCTCCTTGGCGCCTTGCGCGCAATCCGAGCTGCCAAGCTCGGCGATGTCCCACGTCACCGCGCCCGACTGGACCTGAAGCCGGACATCGACGATGCCGGAGAGCGTCTCTTCCTTTATGGTGATGCCGAGCGCTTTCGCGGCGGGCTCGAAGAAAGCGGCCCGTTCGGCATCCTGATAGACGCCGCCCCATGAGGCGACCGTGATGCTTTCCTCTGCGTGAGCAGCTCCTGCCCCCAGCAGCGCGCTCGACGTCAGCAGAGCCAACGCAAAAAATTTTCTTGTAAACATAAGTTCCTCCCTTTGCTTGTTATGTGACACGGACTTCTACTTTCATTATTGCGCATCGGTTTATCCGAAAACCGCGCGCACTCTTCGGACCGATGCTCTAAACTGACCGTTGCCCTTCGGTTCAATCCAGCACGCAGAGATCGCGCGGGATCCGGCTGGCGATGCGCGCTCCCTCGGCTGAGAAAATGAAAGTGTCGATGGTGAGCGACAGGCCGCTCTGGCGCGGACCGAAGAACACCGCCTCGTGATTGACGACCGTCATCGGCAGGAACTTTTCGCCCGGCTTCGAGATGCTCTTGTCGTAGATGAAAGGCCCGACCCAGTCGGGCGGGAAGGCGACGCCCAGCTCATAGCCGCCGATCCAATAGGCCTCGTCGAGCAAACCCTGCTCGGCATAATAGGCATGAGCGGTGTCGATGAGGGTCGCGACTTCCATGCCCGGCCGCAGAACCGGCTCGATCGCCTTGAAGACCGCCGCCACGCGGTTGTGGAAATCGAGGACATCCTTGGGCGGGTCGCCGACAAAGAAGCCGCGCGCCATATTGCTGTGATAGCGGTTGTAGACCCCGCAGACATCGACATTGACTCGCTCACCCTTGGCGATCTTCTTGCGGGTCGCGATCGGATGGCTGCAATTGGCGCGGAAGCCCGACATCACCGGCGGCAGGATGCCAGGGAACTCGCCCCCGGCGCGCGTCATCGCGGCGATCATCTCGCCGAAGACTTCGAGTTCGGTAACGCCCGGACGGATCGTCTCTTTCGCGGCGATCATGCCGATATCGGCGATGCGGGTCGCTTCCTCGATGCATTTCATCTCGAGCGGCGATTTGATGTGGCGTGCTTCGCGAATGATGTCGGTCGCATCGACCACGGCCATTCCTTCCTTCTGGAAGGCCAAGACATATTGCTCGCTGACGATCGGGTTCGGCCGGTAATTGTAGCGCTCGAGGCCGGCCGTCCCCTTCAGGTAGCCCGCTGCCCGCAATTCATCGATGATGAAGGTCAAGCCGTCGCGGCGCGTGCCGATCGGGAAAATACGGATGTCGCTCGATATGGTCGACACGCGCGACAGGATGGCCTCGCTCGGTGTCTCGAAATGAATGAAGTCGTCGCGATCGGCGCGGATGGCGATGCCGCTCGAGGGCGGAAAGGGACGGCCGCTTTGCGCCTGATACCATTCGGCCTGGAAGCCGGTCAGATAGAAGATGCTTTCGGGCGCGCTGACGAAGAGAAGATCGAGCTTGCGGGCGGCCATGCCGGCTCTGACCCGCGTCAAACGATCGGCATATTCCTCGCGTGGGAACGGGGCTTCGCGATGGTTTTCGACATTCGCAAGTACCTCGTTGAAATTCTTTCTCATTTTCCCCCTCTGGCCAAAACCGGCAGTGATTTTTCAGTTGCTTGGCAGGGAGATTGATGTGAGATAATTTTGCTGTCAAACCCGTAATTCTCATCATATAGTTGAGAAATATGAACATATTTGGAAAGCTGAAATGCGGCGCCATTTGCCCTCGTTGAACAGTCTGGTCGCCTTCGAAGCGGTGGGCCGGAACGGCAATCTGCAGCGGGCGGCGCGCGAGCTTCTGGTCACCCACAGCGCGGTCAGCCACCAATTGCGCTGTCTCGGCGAGCAGGTGGAAACGGCGCTGTTCGAAAAGAACGGCCGCAAGCTCGAGCTGACGCCGCGCGGACGGCGGCTGCTCGAAACGGTCACCACCTCACTCGACCAAATCGAAAGCGTGCTCAGCGAGATCAACCGCGATATCGGCGACCGCAGCCTCAAGATCGCGACCACCCCGGCGATCGCCAGCGCGCCCATCCTCGAATATGTCGCGGAGTTCATCGAGCAGAATCAGCTCGCCGAGTTCTCGTGGGTCCCGATCGATCAGATTGACGAGACCGTCGACCTCATCATTTCCTGGCGGCCCGTGCATGTGCCGGGCGAGAAGGAAGTCACCCACATTCATACGAATTATTTTCCCGTCTGCAGCCCGGGCCTCCTGCATCGCAGCGACCGTCTCACCAGCATCGAGGATCTGCGCGGCCATATTCTCATTCACGGGAATTATGATGGGGCGGACTGGAAGCATTTTCTCGCCGGCCTCGGCCATGAAGGTTTCCAGCCGAAATCCCACATGTATCTCGGCGACACGTTCGTGGCCCACCAGGCGGCGCGCGGCGGCTGCGGCATCGCGATCGGGGATGAGATTCTGGTCGATCGCGATCTGCGCGAGGGCAGCCTGGTGCGGGCGCTGCCGATCTCAGTGCCGGCGCCGGCGCCCTTCTGCATCGTGACGCCCTATCACAGCCAGAGCAGCGACATGGTGCAGAGCTTCAAACGCTGGTTCATGCGCAAAGTGGCGGAAACGCCGATCCGTGCTGTGTCACCGTGAGGCGGAGGGGTCATGTGAAAGGCGGGAAGATCATCCAACTTTTCCCTTCTCCCGTTGCGCAGCAATGGGAGAAGGTGCCCGACAGGGCGGATGAGGGCTCTTCTGAAAAGCAAATCGGCCTGAAGCAACGAGCCCTCACCCGGCCTTCGGCCACCCTCTCCCATCCTGCGGACAGGAGAGGGGGAAACCAGGAGCAGCCTTGCCTCGCGGCCTATTCTTTCTTCTTCTCGACCAATGAATTGAAGCGGACCTCGTCCTTGGCGAGATAATTCAGCTGCTCGACCAGGACATCCTTGACCAGCTCGGTCTTGAAACGTTCATTGACCTTGGCCGCCATCTGCTTGGTCAATTCATCGACATTGTATTTATCGAGGCGCTTGAAGTCGATCTTGTCCCCCGAGGCGAAGATGGCGCGATAGGCCTCATCGACGAGGAAGACATCCGGCGGCACCGACAATTTGCGCAAGGTGGCGCCATCGACGGTGAAGACGAACTGGGCGATGACATACCCCTTGATCTCGCCTTCCGACAGCATCGGCACGCTGATCGGATTGGTCTTCACATAATCGAGACCACCGAAGAACTCGTCCGCCTTGGCGTCGACCGGCGCATCGGCCTGCCACAGCACGGTGGCGTAGCTGGCGCCCAGCGTTACCAGGCAGGCCCAGATGCCGACCAGGAGGAATTTTACCACGGGTTCTTGTCCGGCGCCGGCATGCGATTGGAATAAGTGCCATCGGACTCGCTGTCACGGATCGTCTGGGCGACGAGCGTGGTGATCTCCCTGGCGGCGGACAGATGCATTGCCAGCGCCGCCTGATTGGTCGCGAGCTTGGCCTTGAGCGCTTTCAGTCGTGACGCTGTCACCTCGTCCGGGCGCCCGCCATCGAGCGCACGGATGGCCCGCATCAGGTCAAGCAGACCGCGGCTCTTGCGGTTGTTGAAATCCTGCAGGTCGACGACCCGCATCTCGCGCAGCGCCGCCGTCTCGGAATCGATGACCGCCCCGATACGCTCCATCGCCTCGTTGAGGGCACCCGTCGGCAAGGACACAGAAGACATTATATTCATCACCCTTCATCACGCAGTTTTTCGGTCTCGGCCGGTTCGCCGGGCCAGACCGTCTCCGCCTTCACCAGCTGGCCGTCCAGGAACGGCAGATAGCTCGCCCAGCCGCCAAAAGGCGCGGCGCGCGAGATCGACTCCGACAAGGAGAAGCCGGCCTCCGGTCCCTCTTCCGGTCCGGCCGCCTTTCGCGCCTCATTCGCCAGCAGCCGGTCGGCCACGCCGATGCCGCCGCTCTCGGCGATCTCGGTGCCGATCTTCTCCGCCAGCTGCGAACGCCAGACATCGCCGGCGGTGCCGGAGCCGTAATTGGCTTCCGAGCCCTTGGGCAGCATGTTCTCGACGAAGCTCTGGATGAAGAAGGCCTCGAAATTCCGGTAGGCGTCCGGCACATCCCCGGCATCCTGCCGCGGGCCACAGGCGCCCGACTGCGGCACCGGCCGGACGTCGCCGACAAAACTGGCGAATTCGTGCCGTGTCGCCTCGGTGCCGGGCTGGCCAGTGAGCTTGTCGGCCGCCGCCTGCCGCCGGACTGGATCCGCGGCCCTGACGACATCGAGCACGATATCAGAGGGCGGTTTGATCGCCATGGGCAGAGTTCTCCCGATTGGACTCCGAATTTGCCAGACGAAGCTTACGGGAGGCTGGTCTTGGCCGGCAGGGCCGCCCGTTCGATCAGGTCGACGAGCTCGCGCTGCTCCTCGGCCCGGCTCCAGGCTCCCCGCATGCTCGCATGAAGCCGTTCCGTATGTTTCTTCTGCTTCGCCCGCTCACGCAGCCGTCCCGCGACCACGTCCTGGTCGCGCTTCACATTCGCCTCTTCCTCCTCGATGGCGCGCAGGCGTTTCGCCATTGGGTAGATGAAGGCGCCGTAAAGCGTGTCGTGCCGGTCGAGGGCGCCGAGGAGCTCCACCCGCTCCTCCCCCAATGCCGCCTCGCGCTGCTTCAGCAGGCCAAGCTTGCGCTCCTCGGTGCGGTGCAGCTCGGCCTGGACCTTGAGGATGCGCGACAGGGAACGCAGACGGTTCTGCATGATCACTGCGCCCGCAGCCAATCACCGAGCGAGGTGATGTAAATGGTGAGAAAGTCGCCGATGGTGAAATAGAGCAGGATGAGCCCTCCCATGGTGGCGAATGGCAAAGAGACGAAATAGACGGGGATCTGCGGCGTCAGCTTATTGATGAGACCGATGGCCAGGTTGAAGATGATGCCGAAGACGAGGAAGGGAGCGCTCATCCGCAGCGCCAGCAGAAAGGTCTCCTGCATGCGGTCGGCGATCTGGATCAATCCGCCCTGCACGCTGAAGGCGGATCCCACCGGCCAGGTCGCATAGGACCCGACCAGCACGCTCAACACCTCCCAATGCAGGTCGGCGACGAAGAAAAGTACGGTGGCGCTCATGGTGACCAGCGACACCAGCGTCGGCATCGCCTCGTTGTCGTCCACCGGAACCCCGGGCAGAGCGCTGAAGCCGACATAACTGGTCATCGCCATGACCATGAACTGCAAAGCCAGAAAGAAGATGCGGCCGAGCAGGCCGATGAGCGAGCCGGTGAACGTCTCGGTCCCGATCACATAAAGCAAGGAAGCAGGTGAGGCGTTTTCGACCGCCGGGCGCACGGAATCGAGGAGAAGCGGGCTCAGGGCCAAGGCGACGGCAAAGGAAATGAACAGCCGTACCTGGACCGGCACGCGCGGGCTCGAAAAGCCGGCCATCAGCATCAGGCACCCGCCGATCCGGCAGAAGATCGCGAATACGGCGAGGACCGTCGAAGGTCCCAGCTCGGTCACGACAACGCGCCCAGCGACTCGATCTGCACCCCGCGCGCGATCTCGACATGCGACAGGACGGGCAGCGTCGGGAACAGCCGCTCGACGATCATGCGGACATAGGGCCTGGCATCGGGAGCGGTGACCAGGACGAAACGCTCGCCCTTGTCCAGATGTTTGCGGATCACCGCCGAGGCGTCATTGCCAAACTGCTCGATCATACGGGGATCGATGTCGAATTCGATCACCTCGCCCTTGGCGTCACGCTTTAGGCTTTGATGGAAGGCGAGCTCCCAGCGATTGCCGAGCCGCAAGACCTTGAGCACGCCGTTCTCGACCAGATCGCCCCAGATCTGCGGCGCGATGCGCATGCGGACATGCTCGGCGATCTGCTCGGGACGGCGCGCATGCGGCGCGATCTCGGCCACGGCTTCCAGAATGAGATTGAGGTTGCGCACCGTGACCCGCTCGGCAAGGAGAAGCTTCAGCACCGCCTGCAGGCCCGAATGGGAGATCTGCGCCGGGCTGATCTCCTCGATGAGGCGCTTATATTCGGGCTCCAGACGGTCGAGCAGAGCACGCAGGTCGCGATAGGACAGAAGCTGCGCCAGATTGCTGCGGATGACCTCGCTCAGATGAGTCAGCAGGATGGAGATATTGTCGATCGGCGCGAAGCCGTCGCGCTTCACCTCGCTGGCGAAGAGCTCAGGGATCCACATCGCCTTCATGCCGAAGGATGGCTCACGGATTTCATCACCCGGCACGTCGGGCTTGCGCTGGTCACCGATGAGAACCAGCACCTCGCCGATGCGCAGATCATAGGTGGCGGAAACCGTGCCATGGATCTTGATCTGATACCGCTTGGGCGGCAGCGTCAGATCATCGGAGAGCTTGATGTCGGGCACGACAAAGCCATATTGGCTGGCGAATTTGCGCCGCATTTTCTTGACCCGGCTGGCCAGCTCGCCATGAGAAGCGAGGAACTGCGTCGCCAGCTGCTTGCCGAGGCAGAGCTCGATCTCGACGATCTTGAGCGATTCCTTGACCGACTGACGCGCCTCATCCTCCGCGTGCTTCTCCGCCGCCTTCACTTTCGCCACCTCGGCGGCCGCATTTTGCGCACGGCGGCGCGGGATGGCATAGCTGATGAAGGCCATGGTGGCGCCGAGCAGCGCGAAGGGCAGAAACGGCAGGCCCGGCGTCAGCGCCAGCACCGCCATCAGCAACGCCGCCACCAGGAGCGCGCGCGGGTAATTGCCGAGCTGGCCGAAGACGGCCTTATCGGCCGAACCGTGATTGCCGCCTTTGGAGACCAGGAGGCCGGCGGCGAGCGAGACGATGAGAGCCGGAACCTGCGTCACCAGGCCGTCGCCGACCGACAGCTTCGTATAGACATCCGAGGCATCCGCCAGCGACATGCCGTGGCGCGTCACGCCGATGACAATACCGCCGAAGATGTTCACGGCGGTGATGATCAAACCGGCTATCGCGTCGCCGCGCACGAATTTCGACGCGCCGTCCATGGAGCCGAAGAAGGCGCTTTCCTGCTCGAGCTCGCGGCGCCGTCTCTGGGCTTCCTTGTCGTCGATGAGACCGGCGGAAAGATCGGCATCGATGGCCATCTGCTTGCCGGGAATGGCATCCAGGGTAAAGCGGGCGCCGACTTCGGCGATACGCGTGGCGCCCTTGGTGATGACCAGGAAATTGACGGTGATGAGGATGACAAAGACGATCACACCGATGACGAAGTCGCCGCTCATCACGAGCTGCGCGAAGCCGCCGATGACATGGCCGGCGGCGGTGGTGCCTTCCGCGCCATGGGTGAGGATCAGGCGGGTGGTGGCGATATTGAGCGACAGGCGCAGCATCGTCGCGATGAGGAGGACCGTCGGGAAGGCCGAGAAATCGAGCGGTCGCTGGATCCACAGCGCCACCATGAGGATCAGGACGGAGAGAGCGATCGAAAAGGCCAGCCCGATATCGATGATGATGGCGGGGATGGGCAGGAACAGCACCGTCAGGATGAAGACGATACCGATGGCGAAGCCGATATCCCGGCCGTTGCTTTTCAGCGGTTGAACGTAACTGGAGACTGCCGCATCACTCATAGATCAAATTCCATAATCAGAACCTGATCTTGGCGAGGTAACCTTGCGTGGGGGTTTCGCTCTGTTAGGCGCATCAACTTTATCCGAAAAGTCTGCAACTTTTCGGGTTGATGCGTCAGAACCCGGTCTCTATTCGGGCGTAGATCATCTCGGTGAAGGTATAGAGCTGGGCGCCGATGAAAGGCGCCGTCAGCGCGATCATGACGAAGATGACCAGGATCTTCGGCACGAAGGTCAGGGTCATTTCCTGGATCTGGGTCAAGGCCTGGAACAGCGCGATCACGATGCCGATCGCCATGGCCGCGGCAATCGCCGGGCCTGAGGCCATGATCACCGTCCAGATGGCCGACTGGACGATGTCAAGTGCGTCAGCCTCGTTCATGAGGCTTTGACGACCACGCCGGGCTCGATCGGAACCTGCTTGTCGCCCTCGAGAATGGCGACGGCGCCGCCCGCAATGATCTTGATCGCCGTGACCTTGCCGGTGATGGCGCCATCGGCGGATGTAATCGTGCGTCCGATCAGCCCGTCGGCCTGGTTGAGCGCCGAGGTGGTGAGCAGCGCGTCGAGCTTGTTGTTGGTCTTGATCGCCTGTTCCACATTCGAGAAGGAGGCGAGCTGCGCCATATATTGCGTCGAGTCATTGGGCTTGGTCGGGTCCTGGTTCTTCATCTCCGCCACCAGGAGCCTCAGGAAAGCGTTGTAATCCAACGTAGCGGCGGCCGCCGAGCCGGGGACCGGCGGCGTGTTCCCGCCATTCGAGGAATTCGTGCCGTTCACTTGCATGCCATTGCCTCCTGTTGCGGCCGGATGTTCGGTCGTTCGAATGCGGGTCGTGTTTCGAGAATTTCGCTCTCCTGCGGGAAGAGCGCCCGCAACGCCTTCAGCGCCTCGAAGCTTTTGCCGCTGGTCACCAGGCCGTCGATGAATTTGAGCTCGGCCAGAATGGCCGGGTTCACGAAGGCCGACAATGACGCGGTATGGAACTGCCGATAGAGCGAGAGGGTTTGCGCCGCCGTCGCCGGATCCATCAAGGTCGTCTGCAGCACGAAATAGAGCTGCTTGAGCGGCGTGGTGGCGTCTTCCGCCTGGAGGACGTGGTTCTCGAGTAGAAACGTCGCGCCGTTGAGAAATTCGAGCGATACCCGGCGGTCGACACGCAAAGCCGCCCCATTGATGAAGATCCGCTCGCCCGGCTGGAGCGATATGCGGATGGAGCTCGTCATTTGAGGCCGTCCCGGATGATCGAGGAAATATCGATCAGGCCCTTGAAGCTGCGCGCCTTGTCGTCACGGGTGATGTCGGCTTCCTTCAATATCCAGAATCCGATCGAGATCAGATCTGCCCTGAGCTTTTCGGGCAGATCGTTGCCCGGCTTGGCGAGGTCCTCCAGCAGCAGCGACCAGAGCCGCTGCACATAAAGCAGGGCCTCGAGGGCCGCGATCGACTGACCTCCCTGCTGGTCGGCCTCTCGCAGGAGCTCGATCGACCGGTCGAGCGCCAACCGCTCGCGGTCCCGCGACGTGGACGCGCCGTCATTGATGATCTCACCGTAAGAGAAATGATACATTACGCACCCATCATCCGTTCACTAGAGAAAATTCAGCAAAGAGAGCTTCTGGATCCGCCCGGTCAGCGCATAGGCGGTTTCGATCTGCGACATCAGCGTATTGGCGCGGGTCGCCGCTTCATAAGGATCGACAGCTTCCAGTCCGTTGATCTCCTTGTTCAGGATGTCGGCCTGGAGCGACATGCGTTCATTGGCCTGATCGACCATTTCCTGCGCGGTGCCGAGATTTGCCTGAGCCGAGGACGTGGCCCCCATCGCTTCGCCGAGCACCTTCATCGCCGCGTCGACAACGGTGCGCATCGCTTCCTTGTTGAGATTTTTGATCCCGAGATCGGCGACCATGGTGAAGGCCTGCCCCAGCTTGCGGATGGCGAGCGCATTGGCGTTCTCTCCCGTCGCAATGGTCTCGGTGCCGGAGATGCGGCTCTTGGTGTTCTCGCTCGAAGCCTGCGACCAGTCGGCCGTCCAGGCCGGCTCGTCGAACAAGGCCGCGAATTCATTGTCGAGAAAATCCTGCATGTCGGCGGCCGTGATATTGGCCGCGCCAGGCGATGATTGCGAGACGCCGAAGCGGGTCATGAAGGCATCGGCTACTGCCTGGCGGGCCGCCGATTGCGGGGTCGAATAATAGTCGGCAACCGGCCTTTCCTGATTGTTGATGCCGCCGAAGATGTATTCGCCGTTGACCGTGGTATTGAGGCCGGCAATCAGCGAATTCATCGCCGTTTCGGCGCGCACCTGCGCGATCGACGGATCCGACGTTCCGCTATGCGCGACGGAGAGGGAATTGAGAAGCTCCTGCCCCGCATTGCGGACATTGGTCAGCACATTCTGGGTCATGTCGAGCCGTGTCTTCACCAGACCGTTGGCGTCGATATTGCCCTTGAGCCTGGCGAAATCGTGCCGAAAACTGACGGTCTGCGACGTGCGGTGTCCAAGCTCGAGGCCGATATCGGCGTAGCGCCTTGTGCCGACCTCCTTCTGCGCCTTGAGCAGCTGCAGCTGCAGGTCGGCGATGGAGCGGCGCGAGGATTCCGACATCGAAAGGGTGGAAATGTAGGATGTCTTCATGGCGTCATACCGTGGCCAGGAGCGTGTCGAACATGGCGTCGATCGTGGCGACGATCTTCGCGGAGGCCTGATAGGAGCGCTCGAGCTCCAGCATGATGCTCATCTCTTCGTCCAGACTGACGCCGGTCACGTTCGACAGAGCCGAGCTCGCTCGGTTGAAGAGGGTCGTGCTGTATTCGGAATCGCCCGTCGCGGTCTTGCGCGTCTCCGCGAGCCATCCGGCAGAGGAGGCCGCATATTTGGCCAACGTGACATTCGTGCCGAGCCCCGCCGCCGGGTCGAAACCCTGCGGTGTCGCCAGCGTGTCGAGCAGCTCACGCAGGCGGCCGCTGAAACCTGCTACGCCAGTGTCATTATATGTGTAGGCCGGATTGCCGGGGCTGGAGATGCCGCCATCACGCAGAAGATTGGCATTGCCACCGGCCATCGGATTGACGGTCGCATTCACCTTGATGGAGCCGGCGATCCCCGGAACGACGGCGCTGCCCGGCATGGCCGGGGCGCCCGACCAAGTGAAGAGGCCCGGGACGTCCGGCAAGGCAGCCGGTGTGGTCTGATCGCTTTCGCGGAAGGCGACGATGAGCCCGCGGGCCATCTCGTCGAGCTGCGCCTGATAGGCCGGCGCCAGGTTGTCGCGCACGGCGGCGAATCCCGCCAGGCGGCCCGAATGGGTTTTCATGCCGGCCGTATCGCCGGTGACCGGCACGCCATCGACATAGACGGCATTGCCCTCCACCCCGCCCGTGAAGGCGCCGGTCGGCTGGAAGGTCACGGCGCGCGCTTTGCTTTCGAACAAGGTCACGCCGCCATCGGTATAGACCACGATGTCGTTCTTGCCCCGCGCGACCGTCTTGATCCCGATCTCCTCGGAGAGCTGGGTCAGAATCTGATCGCGCTGATCGAGATAGTCGCTGAGGTCGCCCGCCGTATCGGTCTGGCTGACGATGATGCTATTGACGTCCTCGAGCCGCGACAACAGCGTGTTGATCCGGTCCACCGAGCTCGCCATGTCGGCATCGGCCTGCGCCCTGACACCCTGCACCGTATTGTTCGCGTCATTGAGCGCATTGGCGAGATTGACCGCGCTGGCCACCGCCGAGGTGGCCGCCGTCACATCATGCGGTGCATTGGCGTAGAGCTGGAGCGCATCGGAGAACTTGCCGATCAAAGCGGAGGGCGAGCGGCCCAGAGCGGGATCATTGACGGTTTTTTCCAGCGCATTCAGAGCGGCGGCGATCTCCTCATGCATCGTGGCGCGCGACGCGGCGTCGATCTTGGTCGAAAAAAGCACCTTGTCGGTCGACCGCGTGATCGAGGAGATCTCGACGCCGCTGCCACTGGCAAGCGACGTCACATTGGCGGTGCGGCGCGCATAATAAGGGTCGTTCAGCGCCGAGATATTACGCGAAATGACCGATGTCTGCCCCGAAACGGCAGCCAGGGCCGAGCGTGCGATATTCAAACCCGCGGACAAACTCATATCGTGACGGCTCCCCTGCCCTTATCCACTCCCGCGTCCTATCAGCGCTTGAGATTGACCAGGACGTCCATCAATTCCGCGCCGGTCTGGAAGACCTTGGAATTCGCCGTATAGCCGCGCTGGGCGTCGATCATGGTGGTGAGCTCGGTCGCCATGTCGACGGTCGACTGCTCGAGCGTGTTGGACAGGATGGAGCCGCGGCCGTCGGTGCCGGGGAAGCCGATCTGCACGTCGCCCGAGTCCGGCGAGGTGGAGAAGACGTTGCCGGTGAGCTGATTGAGATTGTTCGGGCTCGTGACATCGGCGAGCGGGATCTTGAAGACCGGCACCTTGTTGCCATTCGAATAGGTCGCATAGACGACGCCGTCCGCGCCGAAATTGACCTTCTCGACCGCGACCGGCTTGTTGCCGTTCACGATCGCATCATTGATCGTATAGTCGCCGGCGAACTGGGTGGAGCCGCCCATGTTGATGGTCAGGGTCTGGCCATTGGGAATGTTGACCGACAGCGTCGGCGGATTGGGCGCGGTCAGCTGGCCGGTCGTGGTGTTGAAGGTGAGATTGGTCGTCGACAACGGGCCACTCGAATAAGGGAAGCCGTTCGGACCGGCCGCCGCCTTGTCGAAGACGGTGACCTGCCAGGTGCCGGTGCCGGTCTTGGTCGAATAGACATCGAGAATGACCTCATTGCCGAGATTGTCGTAAGTGACGAGCGAGGTCTTGGCGGTGTATTCGGTCGAGGCACCGCCGGGCATTACGGACGGCAGGTTGGCCGCGGCGACGGTGTTGGCGTTGGCCGGCAAATTGACGCGGAACTTGCCGTCGGTGCTCGGATTGGCGCGCATCGCGAGATCATCCAGATTGACGATCTCGAGGCCGGAATAACCATTGGCGACGACATTGATATCGCCATTGGTGATGGGGTAGCCCATCAGATAGAAGCCGGCGGCATTGACGAGATTGCCGTTGCTGTCGGGAATGAAGGAGCCGGCGCGGGTGAGATAAGGGGTACCGTCGGTATCCGACACCACGAAGAAGCCGTTGCCCCTGATAGCAAGATCGGTCGTCGAGGTCGTACCGAGAAGGTTGCCCTGCTGGCTGATCGCGGTGCGCACCGTCGTCTGGACGCTGCCCGGCGTATAGCTGCTGGGATTGGAATCGATGATGAGCGAGGAGAATTCGGCGAAAGACCGCTTGTAGCCGGTGGTGTTCGAATTCGCGATATTGTCGGCGACCGCGCTCAGCCGATTGGCCTGCGCCGTCATGCCCGACGTGCTGGTCCGCATCACACCATAGAGGCTCATGGCCCACTCCCTCGATTGACTGGTCTCATCTCACGACAGTAGACGCGATCAGACTTGCGTGAAGCTGGCTGCGGCGACGATTGCGTGATCAGCAGGCCATTTCGTCGACAAGCGGATAGGCAAGGGCCGTCGGCATCTCGTCTTCGAGACTGTCGGTGGCCGCCATTTCAGCGACGGGCTCGGCAATGAGGCGATAGCCCAGATAGCGTTTTGACTCGATCGGGTCGAAGCCGAGGCGATTGCGCAGCTTCTTGCGCAATTTGCTGATATGGCTCTCGATGACGTTCTCCTGCACGTCCTCGTCGAAGATGCCGTAGATCGAGCTGAAGATCTGGGCCTTGCTGACGAGACGGCCGCGGCGGCTTACAAGATATTCGAGGATGCGGCGCTCGCGCCGCGGCA
The DNA here is from genome assembly GCF_016595235.1 of Taklimakanibacter albus. GTDB lineage: Bacteria > Pseudomonadota > Alphaproteobacteria > Rhizobiales > Aestuariivirgaceae > Taklimakanibacter > Taklimakanibacter albus. Next base: position 429,968 of record NZ_JAENHL010000008.1, read on the forward strand.
GCAGCAGGACCTCTCCCTTGACGACCGGATCGCAGCCATTGGAGAAAACGCGGATATCGCCGACATCGGTGTAACCGGCCGCATCTTCGCGGCGGCGGCGTATGGCTTCGACGCGCGCCATGATCTCACGGACATGGACCGGCTTGCGCACCACATCGTCGACGCCGGCGGCGAAGATCTTCAACGTCTGCTCAAGGCCGGGATTTTCACTGAGCGCGATGACCGGCGCGCGGGTCTTGTTGCGAATCTGCCGGGGATAATCCTCCCGCTCGGCACAGTCGCCGAGGATGAAAGCCTCGACGGCCTCGAGATCGGGCACCGCGGCGCTTTCCACCCAATTGTTGAAATCGGCCGGGCCGAAGCCCATCGAGGCGATCCCTTCCCTGCCGAAGCTCGCTTCATAGGCCTGCGTCACCATCTGACGCTCATCGACAATGATAATCACCCGTAGGCCCTCGCGAATCATTAACCATCTTTTCGTAATTGATCGCGAGTCAGGGGGTCAAATACGTGTAAATACTGAGGGATTCAGGATCGAGAGTTTAATGGAATATTAACCATAGTCGGTTTCATTCAAACCATCTCGCATTCTTACGTGTCGACAGTCTTTATGTTTGCGCATCGGCTTGCCCGAAAACCGTAAACACTTTTCGGGCCGATGCTTTACTTGCAAAATTTGCGCGAGTTCGCCGTCCAGGCACCGAAACCGGTGGCCACCATATTGGCGATGACCTGACACACATAACGTTTCTGAGCCGGATTGTTGTTGGGCCCGGCATGATAACGCGCCACGGCGAGCGTCCAGCTGCCTTCGCGCTGCCGCAGCTCTTTCAGAAAACGCGCTGCATATTCGACATTGCGATGCGGCGTCAGCATGTCGTTCACGCTGCGGAATTCGCGGCCGTGATAATAGTGATTGATCTGCATGCAGCCGAGATCGATGAGCTTCGCGCCGCCGGCACGCGCAACCTGAAATTTGCGGATCGCTTCGGCCGCGCTCGCCGAATAGACCGCCTTCCCCTCGACATTGAGCGCGTAGGGCTGCAGCGAGCCCTTGCGGCCCGTCTCGGTCAGGCCAACCGCATAAAGAACGCCGAGCGGAACATGATGCTGCTCGGATGCGCGCAGCATCTCCTGTTCACAGACCGTGGACGGCGTCGATGCCGCGAGCACCGACCCGCTGTCAGAGAAAGACGCCGCGACTATTGCGGCTGCCAGCAGTGCTCTTGGCGTGATCATTGCCTTCTTGCTCCGCGAGATGATCGTCACGATGCGAATACCGAGATTGTCCGGATGAGTTTTCCGAGCCGAAACCCGATCCGCTCGATGGTCGTTGCTGCCCCTGCCCGCGTGCGTCCTGGCTGCCGGCATCTTGCTGCTGGGGCTGGCCATTGCCGGTCTGCGCTCCGGCGTCGCTCTGCTGCATCTTCTGCACGGACACGGTGTCGACCGAATAGCCCATCGCCTGCAGCGCATCGGAAAGCCGGCCGGCATTTTCCCTGAGACTCGCGACGGCGTCGTCGCGCGCCGCCCCGATCCTGAGATCGAGCGCCTTGTCCTTGAGGGCCACGGTCGCGTTGATCATACCGAGCTCATGCGAGCCGAGCTCGACCTTCAATGTCTTGAGCGGTCCGCCCGGCGCTTTGACCAGCACCGCAGGTGCCAGCGGCTGAGGCCGGCTCGACGCGTCGGGTTCAGGCGGCGCGCCCAGCGGTATGCTGCCGATCTTCTGGTCGTCGAAGAGGGGTACCGACGATGGCGCGAAGTGGGTTTCCTGGCCAGCCACGCGGATCAAGGTGACGGGTGGCGCGCCGTCCTGGCTTTTGGACGCCTTATCGGCCGCAGGCGACTCTTCCGTAATCTTGGCGGGCCTCTTCTCGGCGACAACCTCACTGTCGGCGGTCGGCGATGATGAACCGTCGTCCTGACCAGCCCGTGCGAGATTGACAGGCAAGTCGTCAGCCGACTCTTCGATCAACAGGGGAGCCGCATCTGCCGCCACGGCCTCGATCTTCGGTGGGGTTTCATCCTTGATGACAGGCTTGACCTCTCTCGTCTCTGCCTGCACGTGCGGCGGGGTAGCCGCCATGACCACGATCGCCGGGATCTCGGCGCGCGGGGTCGTCGCTTGTGACGGCCGTTCCTCGACCTCAGCGGCGGCGCTGTCGTCGCCGCCATCATCCTCGATCTGAGGTTGCCCGGTGTCCTCCTCGGGTCCAATGAATTCGGCACCGCCGGCAAGCGCCAGAAAGAGCGCTTCGGGCGTCGCTCGCGGCGATTGCTCCAGGTGATTGTCGGGCGTCTTGGCCTCGGCCTGCTCGGTCGACGGGTCCTGGACCATGCTTTGCCTGGCGAGAAGGCCTTCGAAATCCGCCAACAGCTTATCCGGGCCCATGCGGGCACTGGATGCCTGGCGTGTGCCGCGCTGGCCCGGCAGGGCTTGCGTCAGCACCGTCTTCTCGGCGGCTCCATTCATCATTGCGTCTGCCTCTTCAGAAATTCGTCGGTGCGCGCAATGGCCTCTTTCACGCGTTCGGTGAGGGCCGCTATGGATTTCGCCTCGTTTTCCATCTCTTTAGCACGCACGGCGCGATCCTCGCGCTCGATGTCCGGAAATGGCGACGGTTGCGGCCATTCGCGCAATCGCGTCGCCAATGCCAGGGCATTGCCGAGCAATTGTGAATCTTCCGGCGTCAGCTTCGTGGTGTCGATGGCCTTGAGCTTCTGCAGCGCCGCATCGAAATCATCGGTGACGATGAGAGAGGCCGCCGCATAGAGGTCGGCGCGGATATTCTCGGACGCCCCGGCGGTCATCGCCAGCTCCGCGGCGCGGTCGGCGGCGAAGCGCGCCATTTCCGTCTTGCCGGCCAGCAGGGCGCGCTGGGCGATCAGGAGATAGAGCTCGCGGCGATCGGTCGGCGGCAAGGCTTCGAGGATCTCGGCGATCATGCGCAACCGGCCCGATTTCAGGCTGTAGTCGAGCTTGATCAGCGCCTCGGTGAACTGATTGCGGAAGGCCGTGGCATAAAGCGATTGCCGGAACCGGGTGAGTTGGTGGCGCGCCAGGCGCTCAAATTTCTCGATATCGCCATCCTGGACGACCGCGGTGACCTCGCGCCGCAGCGAGGCCTCCTCGACCAGGGTACCGGGCATCAGGAGGCGCGCCAGATCGAGCAGCTGTCCCGCCCGCTTGGGATCGACATCGGCGACCAGCGCCGACTGGGTAAGGGCGACATAGCCGCCAAGGGCCGTGTCCAGGACGCGCGTGTCGACCGACAGCAGCAGGCCGGCGGCATCCTTGGACCGGCCTTCCGCATAAGCGAGCGTGCCTTCCGCGAGAGGCAGATCTTCACTCGCAATCGCGCCCTGTTTGATCAATCCCCGCAGCACCGCCGGATCGCCGCCGCTCAGCGCATGGATGATCGCGGCGGAGAAATTCTTCCGGTCCCGCCAGGTCTGCATATCGGCGGCCAGGAAACTCTCCGTCATCTGGATCAGGAACTTCTGCTGCGCCGCCTGCGAGGCCTGGCTGCCGAGGGTGATATTCTCCTGCAGGAATTGGAGCGAGCGCACCATCTCGAAAGGCTGCTGTTTCCGCTGGTCGCCCTGAGCAGGGCCGGCCAGATAGAGGCTCGCCAGCAAAGCAAGCGCGAGCGGACGGCGGACGATCACGAATCCCCCTCTTCCAGAAGGATTTCGATGCGCCGGTTCTCGGCTGCTTCAGGGTCATTGGGGACCTTCAGCTCGCGATCGGCATACCCCTCGATGCGCTCGACCCGCTTTTCATCGATGCCGCCGCGAACCAGCATGTAATAGGCCATATGAGCGCGCGCCGAGGAGAGGCGCCAATTGTCATAGACATCGGAACGGAAGGGCCGGCCATCGGTGTGACCGCGGATGATGATCTTGCCAGGCCGCTCATTCAGGATCTTGCCGATCTTCTCCATGTAATTCACGAGAACCGGCTGCGGTTCGGCAGAGGCAATGGCGAACATGCCGAAGGTCGCGTCATCGGTAAGGCTGATCAGGACGCCATCGGCCGTGCTGCGCACTTCGAGCTTTGGCGAAGCGCCTGGTGATTTGACACCGAGCGCGTTCTTGATCTCTTTCTCGATCAGCTTGGCGTCCTGCTCGGGATTAGGCGCATGCACCTCATGTTCAGCCTTGCGCTCCTTGACGGCATCCTTGTCCTCGGTCGCCGCCGCGGCCCGCTGGCCCTTGGGCTTCTCCTGTGGCTTCACGTCGTCAGGAGGCTTGGCGGCCACGGTCTCCGGCGGCGCCGGCTTGTCGGCCGGGTTCTCCGCCGGCTTTTCCGCTCGTTTCTCCACCGGCTTGCCGGCTGTGTCTTCCGGCGGTTTTTCCAGCTTGATCTGCTCATGCAGAACAGGCTCGACCGGCGTTTCGTCACCCGGCTCCGTCGTGGCGGCCACGCGCTGCCAGGTCTGCGGGTCGAAGGGATCGAGATAGGCCTTGCCGCCCAACCTGCCGGGCCGGCCGGACTCTTCGGGAAGCGAGCCTGCTTTCGATGCCTCGGCCGTCGCCTTCTCCTCGGCGGGACCGGCGATCTGATCCAGCGCGGCGAAGGGCTGGCGCAGCAGCATCTCCTCGGTGATCTTCTTCTCGCCGGGCTCCGCCTTCTCGGATGCGTCGGTTTTGGTCCGATTGACCACCGGCTCTTTCGTGATGATGCCGTCGGCGCCGGCATCGAGATCCTGGAGGCCCTTGGTGCTGGTGCGGGAATCGACGAGCTTCACCGGGTTGAAATAGCTCGCTACTTGCGCGCGGGTCTCTTCATTCGCCGCATTGATAAGCCACATCACCAGGAAGAAAGCCATCATCGCGGTCATGAAGTCGGCATAGGCGATCTTCCAGACGCCGCCATGATGCGCCTCGCCCTCGGCATGCGCCCGCCGGCGAATGATGACGATCTCCCGGCTGACGGGATCGGATTCCTCCCGGTTCATCCCATCGCCTCCTTGAGGCGCGTCGTCCAGGCGGCAAGCCGCGTCTCGATGACGGTGTTGCCGGTCTCGACATGCACATCCGGGCGCTCGCTCACCTGGAACGTGACGAGATTATCCTTCGATCCAATTCCTTCGCGTAGCGCCGCGATGAGATCAGCCGGGCCTTCGATGCGCAAAGTCGCCGTCTCGGGATCGGCCAGCATGTCGCGCAACGTCTCCTGGAGCTCGACCAGGGTCTTGCGGCGGGCCTCGGCGAGGATGAAGGGCTCGAGAAGCCGCGCCGTCACCTCGGCGATCTCGGCCTCGATTTGGGTCAATCCATCGCCCAATGCTCGCGCCAGTGCATCCCCCTGCTCGCGCGTCCAGAGCTGCCGCTCCTCGGCGAGGCGCGCCTCAAATCTCTGCTGCGCGGCTTGAAGCGCCTCCTCATGCTCGCGCTGCGCCGCCTCACGGCCCAGCCTCTCGCTATCGCGCCGCGCTTCGGCGATCTCCTCCTCGCGCGTCATCAGCGGGGCGGCCGTCACCGTCAACGGCACTGCACCGGGACCGGCATTCCCGCGATCGAGATAGGCGGCCAGCGTAACGACCTTCATGCGTGCTTCGCTTCCATGATCCATTGCTTCAGAATGGCCGCCGCCTGCTCGTCGTCATATTCGACCATCTGCTCCAGCCGCTTCTGCGGCGTGCGCCGCATCCGGCTGGTCACATCCTCGATGAGATTGGGCTCGTCCGCGTTCAGTATGCCGAGCGACCCTTCATGGCTGGCCGAGGTCGCGCCCGGCAGAAGGCCAGGCATGGATTGCGGCAAAGCCTGGGGCTGCATGATCGTGCGCAAGGCCGGCTTGAGTCCGAACCAGATCAGAAGGGCCGCCACCAAGAGCACGGTCACGGCGTTGATCAGCGTGCCGGATTGGCGCAGCAGCTGATCCATCAGCCCGTCACCCATCACCGGCTCCATGGCGGCGCCATTCTGGAAGAACTGCACCGCTGTCACCTTGACCTTATCGCCACGCCCATCATCGAGCCCGGCCGCCGAAGCGACGAGTTGCTGGATCTCCTGGGTCTGGGCCTGGATATCCTCAGGCTTGGCGTCCTTGCCCAGAAGCTCGACGATGCGGTCGCGGTTGACCACCACGGCGACAGAAAGATTCTCGATCCGGTAGCCGTCGCTCACCGTCGAGATCGTCTTGGAGTTCATCTCGAAATTGGTGAGCTCCTCACGTCTCTCCGATTCCTGGGTCGAGTTGTCGGAGCCCGGCGTGTCGCGCTGGCCGTCGGGAAGATTCTGCGACACGCTGACCGAGGATTTGCCGCTGCTGTTCTGCGTTGTCCCGGTTTCCTTCACCGTGCGGATGGAGCGCTCGGCGCGGGATTCGGGATCGAAGATGGTCTCGCTGGTCTGCTTCTTGTCGGTGTTCAGGCGCGCCGCGACACTGACCTGGAAATTGGCGAGCCCCAGGTAGGGCACCAGGGTCTTCGAGATATTGTCCTGGATTTCCTGGCTGACAGATTTCTCCAGGCCGGCGAGCTTGCCCGGCGCGGCACTGGCCATGTCGCCACCCGACGCCAGCAGGACGCCACTGGTGTTGAGGACCGTCACCTGATCGACAGACAGGCCCGGAACAGCGGCGGCGACCAGGTGGCGGATCGCCTGGGCGGAGCCGAATTCATCGCTGGTGTCGGTGCGGATGACCACCGAGGCGGAAGGCGGCTGCTGGGCGCGGCGGAAGGAGCCGCCATCGGGCATGACGATATGGACGCGGGCGGCCTTGATGTCCTTCATGGACTGGATGGTGCGGGCGATCTCGCCTTCGAGAACACGCACCCGGGTGACCTCCTGCATGAAGGAAGTGAGACCGAGCGAGCCCATATTGTCGAAGAGCTCATAACCGGCGGTCTCGCTGCGCGGCAGGCCTTTCTCGGCCAGCAGCATACGGGCCTTGGCGGTCTGACCGTAGCGCACCATGACGGCGGTGCCTTCGGCGTTCACGTCGAAGGGGATTCCCGCCTCGGTCAAAGCGGCGCCGACGCGGGTGACATCCTGGGCATCGAGGCCGGTATAGAGGACTTCATTGCTGGGGCGGCTCAGGAAATAGGCGGCAAGGCCGACAAAAGCGAGGACGCTGATCCCGATCACGGCGAGCGCCATGAGCCGGCGTGCGCCGAGTCCTAAGACACTGCCCCACAACCGCTCCGCATGCTCCATATAGGCCATCCCCAGTCCTTCGAATCTCCGCACCGATAGCGGGATTCTCGGCGCGGAAGCTTGCGCGGGGCATGACCGCAAAAGAAAAGCCGCGCCCCCGAAGGCGGCGCGGCCTCATCTCAATTCAAAATATCGATCGTTTAGCGGAACAGCGACAGGATGTTCTGGCTGTTCTGGTTGGCGATCGAGAGCGCCTGGATGCCGAGCTGCTGCTGAACCTGCAGAGCGGCGAGGCGGGTCGATTCCTCGTTCATGTCGGCATCGACGAGCTGGCCGACGCCACGGTCGATCGCATCCATGAGGTTGGAGACGAAGTCCTGCTGCAGGCCGATGCGCTTCTTGGCGGCGCCGAGATCGCTGGCCGAGGTCGCCATGGACTTGAGGGCGCCGTCGACGGTGCCGATGATCTGCTCCAGGTCTTCGAGGTCATCGGCGGAGTCGGTGAGCGTCGAGATATTCAGGGTCGAGACTGAATAATCGACGTTGCCATTCGTGGTGGTGCTTTCGGTGTCGAGGATGCCAGCCGCCGTGGCGCTGGCGTCGAACAGCTTGCTCGAATCGACGTTGATCGAGATCGTGCCGATCGATACGGTGGCGCCGGAACGCGTGAAGGAGGCAACCATCGTCTTGGTGGAGCTGTAGCTCGCCGCGCTCGAATCGACCGACAGCCAGTTCTCACCGCTGAACGAGGCGGAGGCCGCCATGCCGATGAGCTGCGACTGCAGCTGGGTGATTTCGGACTGAACCTTGGTGCGGTCGACACCAGGCTGTCTGGAGGCGACGAGCTTGCTCTTGATTTCGTCGACGACCTTGATGGCCTTGTCGGTGGCGGTATAGGCGACGTCGATCTGGGCGGCGCCGAGGCCGAGGGCGTCCTGAACGGTCGACAGAGCGGAGTTGTCGGAGCGCATGGTGGTCGCGATCGACCAGTAAGCGGCGTTGTCGGAGGCGGTCGCGACGCGGAGGCCCGTCGAAATGCGGGCCTGGGTCTGATCGAGCGACTTGTTGGTGGAGTTCAGCGACTGCAGCGCAGTCATGGCTGAGGTATTCGTCATAATGCTAGACATGGATGATGCCCTGTTCGAACGGTTTCGTACTGGAATACCGGGCTTGCACCGGCATAGCAGAGCGGCATCATGCTCTCAGGGCGCGTATCGATCGCAGGCCCTAATCTGCCATGCTTAATTTCATAACGGCGATTCGTTACCCATCCCTTAAGATCTAGGAAAAAGATCTGATCAGGCTGCCGACCAGGAGATTCCAGCCGTCGATCAGCACGAAGAACAGGATCTTGAAGGGCAGCGATATCGCGGTCGGCGGCAGCATCATCATGCCCATCGACATGGTGAGCGTCGCCACGATGAGGTCGATGACGAGAAACGGCAAAGCGATGAGGAAGCCGATCTCGAAGCCGCGCCGCAACTCGGAAATCATGAAAGCGGGAATGAGCACGCGCAGGTCGATCTCGGCGCCCTCGGCTCGCTTGGGAAAGTTCTGAGCGGCCATGTCCTCGAACATGCGCAGGTCCTTTTCGCGGACATGCGCCGTCATGAACTCACGAAAAGGATCGGTGATCTGCTTGTAGGCCACCTCTTCGCTGATCTGATTGTCCATGAAAGGCTTGAGGCCGCTATTCCAGGCCCGGTCGAAGGTCGGCGCCATGACATAGAAGGTCATGAACAGCGCCAGGGTGATGAGGATGATATTGGCCGGCGTGCTTTGCAGGCCCAATCCTGAGCGCAGGAACGACAAGGCCACGACAAAGCGGGTGAAGCTCGTGACCATGATCAGAAGACCGGGCGCCACCGACAGGACGGTGATCAGCACGATATACTGGACGATACGTCCCGCCGCCGTCGGATCGCTGCTCGGCAGGATCGAGCCTATATCAGGCGCCTGCGCCAGCGCAGTCGCTGCCGGAAACACCAGAAGAAGCAGTGCGGCAAGGACGGCCCGCTTCATTCGACCGCCAGCCCCTGGATGATGAATTCGCGCACCCGTCCCTCGGAACGGATCTTGGCGCGCTCGGTCAGATCCTCACGCAAATGCAAGAGACCGGAAGCGCCTTCGATCTGGCGCAGCGATACGGTGCGCAAATAGGCCATGGCGTCGCCCGAAATCTGGGTGGCGAGGGCATCGGCATCCTTGGGCGCGGCGCCATCGAAAATGAGCGACGCCTCGATGCGGAGGAGGACCGTGGACGGGTTGGCGAGGTTGGTCAGTATCGGCGGCACCGTCGTGACCGTCAGGTCCCCGGCATATTCGGCCACAGCCTTCTCTTCCTTGGCGGCGGCCTTTTCCTTGGCGACATGCTCGATCTTGGAATAGAGCAATATGCCGACGAGCCCACCGGCGCCGGCGGCAAGCGCCGTCACCAGCACCAGCGCCACGATCAGCGAAATGATCGATGTCCCGGGTTTCGGCGTATCCGCCACCGCGTCAGTCCCTTCGGTCTTTTCTGTTTCTTCCGCCATTTCGCCCAGAAGCGCCTAGAAGGGTGTGAAGATATCGAAGAGCTGCTGCCCCCAACCCGGCTGCTGCACTTCTGACAGACGACCGCGACCGCCATAGGAGACCCGCGCCTCGGCGATCTTGTCATACGGCACGGTATTTTCGCGTGAGATGTCCTGCGGCCGGACCACGCCGGCGATGGTCAGCACGCGAACCTCGAAATTGACGCGGACCTCCTGCGATCCGCTGATCACCAGATTGCCGTTGGGCAGGAGGTCGGTGACGAGAGCCGCCACCGACAGATCGATCTTCTCGGACCGGTCGATCTCGCCCTTGCCCTTGGACTTGGAATTCGAATCGACGGAGCCGCGGCCCGCTGTCGGATAGGTGGTGGGCATGAAGTCGAGACCGATGGCAAAGCCGGCATCGGCCCCCGATTCACGCGAACGCTCGGAATTGTTATCGAGTTTCGCCTTGTCGTTGATGAAGATGTTGACCGTCACGATGTCGCCGATGCGCCGCGCCCGGGGATCACGAAAGAGATCGGCGCTGGTGCCTTCCCACGACAGCGGGTTCATGTCCTCATCGAGATTCTGCAGCGACTGCGGTTGACCGCCGGTGCTGATCCGCTGGATGCCGGACCCGACCGGCGTCAGATGCGGCTGCGTATTGAAGTCCTGCGGGTCGACCGCACATCCGGCGAGCAGCAGCAAAAAGGGCAAGGCTGGAATTTTACGCTTCATGATTTCTTTCCGGCAGGCGTACCGCGCGCGGCATCGACCATCGCCTTGGTGAGTTGCGCCGCCCGCCCCGGCTCCATCTCGTTGAGAATGGCGCTGGCGGTGCGGGCATTGAGCTTGACCAGCACGGCCGAGGCGATCTCGTCGTCGAGCACCGCGAGCTGCAGGGCGGCGGCATCGGCGCGCATCTTGGCATAGATGGAGACGACATGCTCGGAGGCCTTGGCGAGGATCTCCTCGCGCTTCTTCGACCATTCCTGATATTCGGCGCGTTTGGCCTCGAGCTCGGCCAGCCGCTTGTCGATTTCCTTTTCGAGCTCGTTGATCGTCTTGGCCTGCCAGGCAAAACGCGCATCCGCCGCCTGGTCGGCGATATTCACGCAATATTGCTGCGAGGCGCTCTGCGGCTCGATCGGCGTGGTTGATCCGGTGATGAGGCCCATATCGGCCTTGAATATGCCGGGCGACACGTCCTGCCCCAAGGCACCTTGCACCTGAAGGAGGAGAAGAGCGCCAGCGGCTATCGCGTATCCGGGCCTCATTGGACGACGAGCTCCGCCTGCAGCGCGCCCGCCGACTTGATGGCCTGCAGGATGGAGATGATGCCCATCGGCTTGAGGCCCATCTGGTTCAAGCCCTCGACGAGGGTGTTGAGATCGGCACCGTCGACGATGCGCAGCTGCCCATCCTGCTGGTGGGCGGAAATCGTCGTGCGCGGCTCGACCGCCGTCTCGCCGCGCGAGAAGGGCTCGGGCTGGACGACCGTCGGCTCTTCGGTGACGCGCACCGTCAGGCTGCCATGGGTGACCGCGACGGTGGAGATCGTGACATCCTGGCCGATGACGATGGTGCCCGAGCGTTCATCGATCACGACACGGGCGGTCGTCGACGGCATCACCGGAAGCTCGCCAATCTCGGCGATGAAGCGCGCCGCGCCGACCCGGTCCGGCTTGTCGAGCACGATGGTGCGCAGGTCGCGCTCCTCGGCGACCGCGCGGCCATAACGCTGGATGGCATAGGCGTTGATCGCGTCCGTCACATTCACCGCGGTACCGAAATCGGGGTTGCGCAATTCGAGGACGAGATCCTGGATATCGGAGAACTGGCCACGCGTCTGACGCTCCACCAGGGCGCCATTGGCGATGCGCCCGGTGGTGGGAACGCCTTGCGTCAGATTTTCAGCATCCCCGGAAGACGAGAAACCCGACACCGCGATGGCGCCCTGCCCGACAGCATAGACCCGGCCGTCGGCGCCGGTCATCGGCGTGAAGACCAGCGTGCCGCCGCCCAATGAGGTGGCATCGCCCAGCGACGACACGGTGATGTCGATGCGCGAGCCTTTGCCCGCAAAGGGGGGAAGATTGGCGGTCACGATGACGGCGGCGACGTTACGCGCGCGCAGCTGCGCGCCGCGGATATTGACGCCGAGCCGGTCGAGCATCGAGCGCATCGACTGCTCGGTGAAAGGCGAATTGCGCAGGCTGTCGCCGGTGCCCTGAAGGCCGATCACGAGGCCATAACCGATGAGCTGGTTATCGCGCACATTCTGCAGCACCGCGATATCCTTCACGCGCGCATAGCCGCCGGACAAGGGCGGTGAAGGAATGAGATCGCGGCCACGGCCGGCGCCGCCTTGCGTGCCCGGCGCCTGCAGCAGGTCCACGGCGCCCGCCGGCGCCGGCACACACAGCAAAGCCAGGAAGCAGACAAACGCCACGAGTTTCATCTCGCGAGACCCACGCGCAAGGTTCCATCGGCCTGGATCACACCGCGGATGATCTGCCCGCTGTCGGTGTTGCGCGCCTCGATGACATCGCCGACCTGGCCGGAGCGCAGCGGCGTGACCGTCGAGGTAATGGTCAGTCCGCCGGCCTTGAACATGGCAATGATCGCGCCGCCGCGCGTAACGGCATCGGGATCCTTCAGACCATGCAAGGGAATGGGTTTGCCCGGCAGCAGCGTACGCCGCGCCACCTTGCCGACCACCGCCGACCGCTGCTCGGCGACCGGCAGCTTGCCGGTGGTGCCCGGAGCAAAGGCGCGCTCGACGATCTGCGCGTCGCTGATCACGTCGCCCGGATAGAGGGTGACGTTGGGCACCGCCAGCAGAACGTCCTCGGCGCGCGAAAGCTCCGCCGTGCCGGAAAGGACGGTGATCACGAGAAGCCAGCGGAGAAAATTCATCGGCGGTTGTCCGTTTACCTGATGCCCTTGGTCACGACACTCGACATGTCGTCGGCGGCCTGGATGACCTTGGAGTTCATTTCATAAGCGCGCTGCGCCTGGATCAGTTCGGTGATCTCGCGCACCGGATCGACATTGGAGCTTTCGAGATAGAACTGCCGGAGCGTGCCATAGCCCGCATCGCCGGGATTGCCCGTCACCGGAGCGCCCGAGGCGGCCGTCTCGCGATAGAGATTGCCGCCCAAGGGGTCCAGTCCCGCCTCATTGGCGAAGTTCGCCAGGGTCAACTGGCCGACCTGTTGAATGGCCGCTTGGCCGCCGACACGGGCGAAGACCTGGCCGGTCTCGGTGATGCTGACATCGACGGTGTCGGGCGGCAGCGTGATGGCGGGCTCGACCAGATAGCCATCGACGGTGACGAGCTGGCCGGTGGCATTGGTGTTCAAGGCGCCGGCGCGGGTATAGAGGATCTCACCATCGGCGCCTGTCACCTGCAGCCAGCCATTGCCGGTGATGGCGACATCGAGCTTGTTGTTGGTGTGGGCGAGCGTTCCTTGGATATGGAGATTGCGGATCGCGGCGGTGCGCACGCCGAGCCCCAATTGCGCGCCCTCCGGCACGATATTCTCATTGCCCCGGTTGGGAACGCCTTGCAGGCGCTCGGTCTGGTAAAGAAGGTCGGTGAATTCGGCGCGCGCCCGCTTGAAGCCGGTCGTGTTGATATTCGCGATATTGTTCGCGATCACCTCGACATTCAGCTGCTGGGCGGACATTCCGGTGGCGGCGATGGCAAGCGCTCTCATAAAGTAACCTCAAATGGCCATGCGGGTGAGTTCGAGATAGGCATTGACGACCTTGTCGCGGATGGCGATCGCCGCCTGAAGATTCTGCTCGGCGGTCATCACGGCCTCGACGACCCTCTGAGCGGACGCCCTGCCCTCCATGCCGGCGACCGAGACCGCCTCCGCCGTCTTGAGACTCTGGGCCGCATCGGCAGCGACCTGCTGCAGCGCGGTGCCAAAATCGACGCCGGATGCGCCAAAATTTCCGGCAGCGGGACGCGCCGGGCCGCCGACCGCGCCCGAGGATAGTTTCGACGCGAAGGAAGAGATCGGATCGATCATCCCTGACTCCTCAAGAGATCTATGGTCATCGACAACAGCTCGCGCGTCCGTTTGATGATCTGCAGATTGGCCTCATAGGACCGGTTGGCCTCGCGCATGTCGGCGAGCTCCGCCGCCATATTGACATTCGGCAGCTTGACGAAGCCGCGCTCGTCGGCGGCCGGATGGCCCGGCCGGTATTCGAGCTCAAAGGGCGTTTGATCGACGCTGATATCGCTCACCTTGACGAGCGACGCCTCACTCGCCCGGTCGAGCACGTTTTCGAAACTCACCGTCTTGCGCTGATAAGGGTCGGCGCCAGGGGTCGAGCCGGTCGATTGCGCATTGGCGAGATTTTCCGCGACCACGCGCAGACGCGTGGATTGCACCTCGAGGCCGGAGGCGGCCACGCGCAGCGATATCTGCAGGGGATCGGACATGGCCTATTTCACGCTCATCAGCAGCATCTTGTGGAAGGCCTTCACGACATTGGTGTTGAGGGCATAAGCGCGGTTGACCTCGTCGGCCTTGATCAGCTCACGCTCGACGCTGACCGAATTGCCGGACGCCGAGACTTTGATGTCCTTGCCGTTTTCAATCGCCGGCGGGCGAATTCCGTTCATGCCGGTGGCCATATGCCCGGACGCCGTGCGGCTGAGATCGAGGCCCGCCTTCTGGAGCACGCTCTCGAAAGGCTCGACATCGAGCGCCCGGTAGCCAGGGGTATTGGCATTGGCGATATTCTCCGCGATGGCCGTCTGGCGGACCGACAACCACTGCGCCTGCTGAAAGGCGACCCCGAAAAGACCTATCCCACTCATGACAAGACACCCTGAATGCCTTTCAGGGTTTATAGAGGCAAGCTTGTCTGGAGCTTATGCGGGACGGTAGGCCATGAGCCGGGCGTCGGCGATGGCCTTGATGAGGCGCGCCGTGTTCCGGCTCGGATCGCCGGCGGCGTCGTTGAGATTCGTATAGTTGATCTCCACGCCGGCCCTCAGGCTTTCAAGCAGGAGCGAGAAATACACGCTCACATCCTGATTGTGGAACTCCATGTCGATCTTGATGGCGGGCTCCGATCCCCAGGAGAGGTCGATATCCGCCGCCTTGCCGTAACGCAGGGTGTCGGGCTTGAAGAAACGCTCGATCGACGAACTGACGATATCCCCGAGATTGGCGAGCTGCTCGCCGCGGATATAAGCGATCAGGTCGGTCACGTCGACGAGCCTGAGCTCGGTCGCCACCTCGCTTAAGCCGTCGCCCAAGGCCCTCTCGCGAATGATGTCATGATCACTTTCGCAACGCCGCATCGTCTACTGCCTGTTTCCTGTCGAATAATGTTGTTTGTGGGTGGAAATGAAATGAATGAGCTGGGCAACCGCCTGGTAGAACTCCGCCGGAATCATCATGTTGACTTCGACACTCTTGCAAAGGGCCCTTGCCAGAGGCTTGTCTTCGATCACCGGGATGCCATGTTCCTCGGCGATCTTCCTGATCTTGAGCGCGATCAGGTCCTGGCCTTTGGCCACGACCACCGGGGCACCACCCTCCGCCCGCTCGTAACGCAGCGCCACCGCATAATGCGTCGGATTGGCGATGACGAGCGTCGCCCGCGGCACCGACGCCATCATCCGTTTGCGCAGGCGGTCGCGCGCCAAGGACCTCTGCCTGGCCTTCACGATCGGATCACCGTCCGACTGCTTGTATTCCTCCTTCACCTCCTGGCGGGTCATGCGCAATTCGCGCAGCCACGACAAGCGCGACCAGACGAGATCGACCGCCATCAGAACGACAGTCGCGACGCAGGCGGCAGCCAGCAATCTCAGCGCGATGCCGAGCACGAGCTCCGGCAGCGAGCCGGGCTCGATCAGCATGGCATTGAGGATCCGGCCTTGCTCGGAGCTGACCACGATGAAGGTGATCGCCCCGATCGCCACGAACTTGAACAAGCTCTTGAGGAACTCCACCTGGCCATGCATTCCGAAGATGCGCTTCCAACCCTTGCCGAGAGACAGGCGCGACGCCTGCGGCCTGATGCGCTCGCCGACGAATGATACGGGATTCTGTATCAGGGAGGATACGAGTCCGGCGACCATCAGCACGGCGACCGGCGGCAGGAGGAATATCGCGAGATCGCGCGCCACCGTGCCGAAAAGAAGTGCAGCATCGCTATCGCTTTCGAGCGACCAGCCGGCGGGATTCTCGATGAACTGCTCGAGCGCCACCACAAGGCGCGAGCCGCTCTCGCGCATCAGGAAAAGCGCGGCCGTCAGCATCGCGAGAAGCGACGCGAAGATGGGCGCCTCGCGCGAGAACGGAACATTGCCCTTGCCGATCGAGTCTTCGATCTTGCGAGGCGTTGCCTCTTCCGTTTTACTGTCTTGATCGACGCTTTCCGACATGGCCGGGGCTTATGCGACCTGCGATACGCTTTCGGGATCGGGCGGATTGAGCTCGATCTCGCCGCGTCCCGCCATGGCAAGCGCCAGATCGGCGATGCTGCGTTGCGCCGAGCGGATGTCGCGCTGCGACGGGTTCTGACCGCCTTTCAGCTCGGCCTCGACCATGCGGCGGGTGCGCGCGGTGAGAGAGGAGAGCGCCATTTCCTGCAGTGTCGGATCGGCTCCGGTCAGGGCCACGACCAGCCGGTCGGTGGGCACTTTGTCGAGCAGCAATGTGCGGGCGGCCTTGGTCAGCTTGACGATGTCGGAGAAGGTGAACAGCATTCCCCTCAGCGCATCGGCGTCCTCGGGACGGGTCTGCGCCAGCGTGCTCAACGTATCGGCAACCTGCGCTTCGTCCAGGCGGTTGATGATATCGGCGACACGGCTGCGGCTTTCGGATTGCTGTCCGCCGCGCGCCGGCCCGGCCAGAAGGTCATCGGCGAGGGCGCGTTCGAGAAGGGCGATCGCTTCGGGATGCATGTCGGTCAGGCTGAGCATGCGGCCCATGACATCGCGACGCAAGGCCGGGTTGAGCAACCCCATGATCTTGGCGGCATACTCGGACGGCATGCGGCTCAGAATGGCGGTGGCGATCTGCGGATGCTCCAGCGCGATATAGGAGGCGAGAACCTGCTCGTTCAAAGCCGCCAGCCGGCTCCAGACCGGCTCGCTCCTCTCCGTCACGACTTCCGGCTTCATCTGCGCGATCTGCTCAGGCGTCAGCACACCGGAGATCAGATCCTCGACCTCCTGGCTAGTGCCGATGAATTTCATGCCGTCGGCGAATTCGCGTCCGAACTCCTCGACGAGGCCTTCGAATTCCACCCCGGTGACGCGGTCGGAGTCCGCGCCGAAACGGGGGATGAGGCGCAGCTCCTCGGCGCTGAAATGGCGCAGGACCTGGGCTGCATGGTTCTTCCCCATGGCAAGCAGCAGGAGTGCCGCCTTCTTGGCCCCACCGTATGAATCGGACTTGCGCGCAGGACTCATCGGACTCTTCGTTATTTTGTCCGCGACGCAGCGGCGGATGGCGTGCCGACGATCTCGGTCAGCGATACGCCGAGGCGGGAATTCTCTTCCTCTATGACGACGACTTCGCCACGCGCGACCACCCGCCCGTTCACCAATATCTCGACCGGCTCACCGACGCCGCGATCGAGGGTCACGATGGACCCGCGGCCCAGTTGCATCAGCTCGGCGACCGTCATGGTCGCGGAGCCGAGCACCACCTGGACGGATACCGGTATGCGCTTGATGAGGTCGAGGCCCGGTCCCTCGGCGCCATTCGCATAGGCTTCGCGCGCCGGAGATTCGGAAGCGCGGCCGGCGTCGTGTCCGAGTGCCGCGCTGATGGAGCTTTCGCCATAACGGTTCATCGCAAATCTTCCCTGATCTCAAGCCCGCTTTTCACTGCCGGCGCCGGCCGGCGCCGGCGGCTTTCCAGCCCGGCTGCTCCTCGGAGCTGCGCCACTGGCTGAAGCGGTCGCCCAGTGTCGGCCACTGCACCGGCTGTTCGACCTGGCGCGCGGCGCGGCTGGGAGCCGGCTCGCGATAGATCTCCTGCTCCTCTTCCTCCTCCATCCGCTCATGGACAGCGGGCCGGCCGCGACGCGGCTCGGCGAAGCGCACGACATTGCTCGCCGCCTGGCGCTGGGCCTCGAAATGATCGGCGATGGCTTCCATACGTTCGTCGATCTCGCCGATGAGCTTGTGCGCCTCATCGATGCGGTGGCCGAGCGACAGCAGGATCTGGGCGCCATGGGCATTGATGTCGCGCACCGCATTGTCGATCGCGCCGACGGCGTAGCCGGTCTCGGCGAAGACGCGCTGATATTGCTTGTGATAGGCCCGCAGGCGGCGCAATTGCCGATACAGAAGGGCGATGCCGACGCCGGCCGCGATGACGGCGACCAGCAGCACGCCATCAATGAGATAGGATATCATCCATGAACTCCTGTTCGTGATTTATGGCGTCTTCGACATTGAGCGAGTAAGCGCCGTTGGCCTGGGCGAGCTTGCACCAGTAGAGTTTCTGACCATTGCAATCGAGGCTGACGCGATGGTCCGAGACCGAGTCGATCTCGATGATCTGACCGAGACGCAGATCGGCGATCTCGCCGAGCGTCATCTGCTTGGAGCCCAGCACCGCGGTCAGCATCACATCGGCCCCATAGAGCCTATTGCCGAGCAGGCTGCGCCATTGCGGATCGAGAGCCGGCGCCGGGCTCGCCGCCTTGCGGACCGGCGGTGGGCGCAGGAATACGAGAGCGGATTGCGGCACGGCGACGAACATCCGGCCGCCTCCCGCCGCGCAAGCGAGCTCGATCGTGGCCGCAGCGACCATACTGCTGGGGCGGCCAATGGAATCATAGACAGGCGGCACGTCGGTCCGCGCCAGGCTGAAGGAGACGGCGCCCATCTGGCTGAAGCTTCCTTCGAGCGCCAGCGCCATCTGTCCGAATACGACCTTGACGACCTCGGTCTCGATCCTGGTCAGGTTGCGCTCGGCCTGGAATCGCGTATCGGCGCCGGTGCCGCCGAACAGCACATCGACCAGCGAATAGAGGAAGCCGCGATCGAAGCCCACGAGCAATGATGTGTCCCATTGCGTGGCGCGCAACGCCGCCGTGGCGACACTTTCGGAATGCGCGGCCAGCAGGTCGCCAGCCTTGCCGAGATCCACGGAGCCCAGGCGCAATTCGAGCTTCGGCTCGCCGGAGGGGCTGAGCGATTGCGCCAGCTCCCGGCACCCATCGGTGAGGAGTTGCCTCAGGATCGCGAGCTTGCCGGCAGCACTCGCCGGGCCGGTGAGAATGCCGGTCCCCGATCGCATTGTCGCCGGTTGTGCTTCGCTGTTTTCCATCTCAGGCCGCCGCCTTGACCGGCGCTTCGGCGCCCGCCGGCTTGCCGCCGGCCATCGTCTCGCGCTCGACGTCGTCGATCGAGGGCCGCTCATAGGCCGAGATCGTCTTGCGGCCATGCTCGAGGGCGACTTGCGGAATGGCGCCGTTCATGAAGGCGAGAAGCGTCTGCTTCACGATGATATAGAGCCTGATCTTCTTCTCGCGGACGATCTTGATGTTGGTGGCGAGCGGCCCGACGACACCATAGGAGAAGAAGACGCCGGCGAAAGTGCCGACCAGGGCGGCGCCGATCAGGTGGCCGAGAAGCTCGGGCGATTGGTCGAGGGCACCCATCGCCTTGATGACGCCGAGAACGGCCGCGACGATGCCGAGAGCCGGAAGCGCCTCCGACACCGCGGTCAGCGCGCCATAAGGCTTGAGTTTGTCGCGGGTGATGGTCTGAATTTCCTCGTCCATCAACGACTCGATCTCATGGGTGCGGGCATTGCCGATGAGGATCAGCCGGGCATAGTCGCAAATGAAGTGGGTCAGGTTCTCATTGTCGAGAACGCTCTTGAAATTGGTGAAGATCGGTGAATTCGTCGGATCATCGATCTGACCTTCGACCTCGTTGCGCGGCTTGCTGCGCAGCTCACGCATGAGAGAATAGAGCACGCCCAGCACGTCGAGATAGTCGCGCGCCTTCGGCGTCGCGTTTTTGAGGGCCTCGACGATCGCGCGTCCCGAATCCTTGATCGTCCGCATCGGATTGGCGACGACGAAGGTACCGAGCGCCGAGCCGCAGATGATGACATATTCCCAAGGCTGCCAGATGACGCCGACATGGCCACCCATGGCGACAAATCCACCGAGAAGGCAGGCTACCGTGATTACAAAGCCGATGACGATCGTCAACGCACTACCCCATTACAGCAATGAGCCTGAGGATAAGGGAGACTGGCTTGTGCGAAACTGTACTGAGGGAATCAGCGTGGGCGTCAGCCCCGCATAAGGCAGGACCGGCATGGTCGGATCAGGAGACTCCCTGTGCTGACCACGTCCGCAAGCTATCGCATGATCACCGCCAATATGACACGCTCGCTCGAGCGTGTGGCGGCCCAGCCGGTCAATTCGCGGGAGGCCGCCTATTACCTGAAGGCGATCGAAGACGTGAAGTCGATCGACGACTTCATCAAGAACGACCGGGTCTTCTCCTTCGCGATGAAGGCTTTCGGCCTGAGCGACATGACCTATGCAAAGGCCTTCGTCCGCAAGGCGTTGACCGAAGGCGTCGACAGCAAGGATGCTTTCGTCAACAAGCTCTCCGATCCGCGCTACAAGGATTTCGTCTCGACCTTCAATTTCCAGCGTTACGGCGAGGCGACGACGGTCTTCGCGAGCGTCCGTCAGGGTGTCGTCGACAAATATGTGCGCCAGTCGCTCGAGGAAGAGGCCGGCAAAGGCAATGAGGGTGTCCGGCTGGCGCTCTATTTCGAGCGCAAGGCGCCCAGCGCCACCAGCGTCTATGGCCTGATGGGCGATAAGGCCCTGCTCCAGGTGGTGCAGACCGCGCTCGGCATTCCGGCGGCGGCGGGGCGCGCCAATATCGACGCCCAGGCGAAGATGATCTCGGAACGGCTCGACATCAAGGATATCAAGGACCCGACGAAGCTCAAGAACTTCCTCACCCGTTTCGCTTCGATGTGGGAAGCCAACAATCCCTCGAGTGCCGCGACCTCGCCGGCCGTCCTCATTGGCCAGCCGGTCGAGAAAGGCATCAATACGAGCATTCTGATGGGCCTGCAGAAACTCAAACTCGGCGGTAGCTGATCCATGCAATCCGGTCTCTATGTGGCGCTCTCCGCCCAGCTCGCCTTGCAAAAACGGCTCGATACGGTGGCCGGTAATATCGCCAATGCCGGCACCGCCGGCTTTCGGGCGGAGGAAGTGAAATTCGAGACCCTGTTGATGCAGGCGGGCTCGGACCAGATCGCCTTCACCTCGCCCGGCGAAACCTATCTGTCGCGCCAGGCGGGCGAGCTGGTTCAGACCGGCAATCCGCTCGACACGGCCATCAAAGGCGACGGCTGGATGGCGATCACCACGCCGTCCGGCACGGCCTATACCCGCGACGGACGCATGCGGATGCTGGAAAGCGGCGAGCTACAGACGCTCGGCGGCAATCCGATCCTCGATGTCGGCGGCGCCCCCCTCCTCCTCGATCCCCTGGCTGGTCCGCCGCGGATCGCCGCCGATGGCATGATCAGCCAGGGCAATCGGCAGATGGGCGCCATCGGCCTTTTCCGCATCCCTGAAAATGCCAAGCTGCTGCGCGCCGCGGATTCGTCGGTGATCCCCGACAAACCAGCCGAGCCGGTGCTCGATTTCGTGAAGGACGGCGTGGTGCAAGGCTTCGTCGAGCGCTCCAACGTCAATCCGGTCCTTGAAATGTCGCGTCTCATCCAGATCACCCGCGCCTTCGAAAGCGTCACCTCCGTCCTCAACGAATCCGAGTCATCGCTGCAAGGCGCGGTCAAGGCGCTCGGAACCGGATCGTGACGGGCGGACATGCGCTCTTGCGCATCGAGCAGGCCCTGCTCGCGGCCAATGAGATCCCCAAGGTCCGCATCGGCGGCCGCATAAAGGAAGTCACCCCCTCTCACTACCGCGTCTGCGGGCTTTCCGGCCATTTGATGCTGGGCGAGCAGGTATCCCTCGAACGCGACGACGGCGGTTCCGTCATCGGCGAAGTTGTCCGCCTCGACGAGACGGGTGCCACGGTGAAACCCTATGACAAGATCACCGATGCGGGGCTTGGCGAGATCGCCTGGCGGCTCAATCGCCTGACGATCAGCCCAGGTCCCGCCTGGAAAGGGCGCCTCGTCAATGCGCTGGGAGACCCGGTCGATGGACGCGGTCCCATCGCTTCCGGGACCAGGACGATCACCACCGACAATCTGCCGCCACAGGCGACGAAACGACGGATCGCCAAGACGGCGCTCGCCACCACGATCCGCGCCATCGATCTGTTCACCCCGATCTGCGCCGGGCAGAGGATCGGCGTCTTCGCCGGTTCCGGTATCGGCAAGACGACGCTCCTGTCGATGTTCGCCCGCGCGCAAGGGTTCGATACCGTGGTCGTCGCCCTGGTCGGCGAACGCGGACGGGAGGTGAGGGAGTTCGCCGAGGTCACGCTGAAGGACAGCCTGTCCCGCGCCGTCATCGTCGTAGCGACAAGCGATGAAAGCGCCATGCTGCGCCGGCAGGCGCCGCAAACCGCCATGGCGATCGCTGAATATTTTCGTGACCAGGGCGAATCCGTCCTGCTCATCGTCGACTCGGTCACCCGCTACGCCCATGCCTGCCGCGAGATCGCGCTTGCCGCCGGAGAACCGCCGGTGGCGCGCGGTTATGCGCCGAGCGTGTTCGGCGACATTCCACGGCTGCTCGAGCGCGCCGGCCCGGGCGAGGACGGAAGCGGCGCCATCACCGGCATATTCTCCGTGCTGGTCGATGGTGATGATCATAATGAGCCGATCGCCGATACGGTGCGCGGTATCCTCGATGGGCATATTGTCCTGGACAGGACCATCGCCGAGCAAGGCCGCTATCCCGCCGTCAATGTACTGACCTCGGTATCGCGCCTTGCGCATCACGCCTGGAGCGCCGAACAGCGCGGCCTCGTCATGAAGTTGCGCGCCCTCATTGCGCGCTTCGAGGACACGCGCGATCTCCGTTTGCTGGGCGGCTATCAGCCCGGCGCCGATGCGGAACTCGATCAAGCGGTTCAGCTGGTTCCCATCATCTATGAAGCGATGAAGCAAGGGCCAGATACCCCCTATGGTCCATCAGCTTTTCGTGATCTGGCCGATGCTCTTGCGGCCCAGGCTGTTGCAACACCGCAATCCGGATAAAAATGTACACCCGGCGCGGCGCGCGGGGTCTTCCCGAATCAGAATCGCCCGTATATGGCCTAAATAAGGCGAACTATAATCGATTGTGTCAGCCCCGAAGCGGCGCGGGGATGGCGGGGCGGCAGATGCAGTCATCATACGTTACCTTTCGGGGTGCGGCTCAATATCTATGTGCCAATTGGGGAGCATTCGGCACAAACTGGCGCAGGTGGATGCGCAGCCAAAGCGATGAAGCCTCATCAGGCCTCATCAGCTATGGGATGATTATTGCGGCCGTCCTGGTCACTGCCCTGGTGCAGACGCTTTCCGCCTCATTCCTCGATGAACGCACGCAATTCCTGATCTATGTGCCGGCGGTTCTGACCGCGGCGTTTCTGGGTGGTTTTCGCCTCGGCGCCATGGTCACCCTGTTGAGCCTCGCCACTACGCTGGACTCCCTCGGCGAAACGGAGGGCAACGATCTTCGTCTGCTGTTCAGCGGTCTTGCGTTCAGCATCGTGGCGCTCGGCCTGTCCGTCTTCGGCGACAAGATGCATCGCGCGCGCCGCGAGACCCGCAAGCACAACCAGGACCTGACCTCGATTCTCGAGATTATGCCCGGCGCCATGGTCGTCCTTGACGATGCGGGCACGCTCCAGAAGTTCAATCGCGCGGCGGAAAAGCTGTTTGGCTATTCCGCCGGCGAGGTGATCGGCAGGAGAGCCGAAAAACTCATAGAAAACTGGCAGGTGCGCCCCTGCCCGGCTCCCGCCGACGCTTTTGGATCGCCCGCCCTCAGATACCGGGGACACGGACTGCGCAAGGATGGATCGACTTTTCCGATCGAACTGGTGCTCGGCGAATGGCGCTCGGGCAGCAGGCTCTATTTCGTCGGACTGGCCGTCGATCTGACCGAACGGCAGCATACGGATGCAAGATTGGCGGCGCTGCAAGGCGAGCTGATCCATGCCTCACGCCTCAGCCTGATGGGCACAATGGCCTCGGCGATGGCGCATGAGCTCAATCAGCCGCTCTCCGCGATCACCAACTATATCAAAGGCCTCAAGCACACAGTGGCACGCGAGGAAGAGGAGGAACTGCCGCGCTTCACGGCGATCCTCGACAAAACCGCCGATCAGGCGCTGCGGGCAGGACAGATCATCGGCCGCCTCAGGACTCTGGTCGCGCGCGGCGAAAGCGAACGCCGGCTCGAAACAATCGGCAGGCTGATCGAGGAGACAAGCACTCTTGCCCTTCCGGGTACCCGTGAGCATGGTGTCGAGATGACCTTCACGCATGAGGCGGAGGGCGAACAGGTTCTGGTCGACCGGATTCAGATCCAGCAGGTTCTGCTCAATCTGATCCGCAACGCGACCGAAGCGATGACGCAGAGCGAAAGGCGCGTGCTCGCCGTATCGGCGACGCTCACCGGAGACTCGCTGACCGTCAGGGTCGAAGATACCGGGGCAGGCATCCCCGCTGACATCGCCTCCCGGCTGTTCACGCCCTTCGTGACGACCAAGCAAGACGGCATGGGCATCGGCCTTTCCATCTCGCGCACCATCATCGAAGCCCATGGCGGCAAGATGTGGTACGAGGCGGCCCCAGGCGGCGGGGCGGCCTTCAGCTTCACTCTTCCGCGCATCGCCCGAGACGAACTAGATTATGCCGCCTGAACTCATTCACGTCGTCGATGACGACGAAGCCGCGCGCGATTCACTGGCTTTCCTCCTGCAAAGCGTCGGCTTTACCGTCAAAGCCCATGCGTCCCCCACGGCCTTCCTCATCGACCTTCCCGCAGTCCCGACGGGCTGCCTGATCACCGATCTGCGCATGCCGGAGCTCGATGGACTACAGCTCTTACGCGAGTTGAGGCGGCGGCATGTCGAGATGCCGGTGCTCATCATCACCGGCCATGGCGATATTCCGCTCGCTGTCGAGGCGATGCGGGCCGGCGCCGTGGATTTCCTCGAAAAGCCGTTCGACGACGAAGCGCTGCTCGCCAGCGTGCACGCGGCGCTCGCGAGCCAGCAGGAACAAAGCCGCCAGATTGGCCAGAAATCGGAGATCGCAGCGCGCATCGAGCAGCTTTCCGCACGTGAGCGCCAGGTCCTCGAGGGCCTCATCGCCGGCCATCCCAATAAGGTGATCGCCTATGATCTTGGCATCAGCATCCGCACGATCGAGATCTATCGCGCCAATGTCATGAACAAGATGCGCGCCACAAGCCTTTCCGACCTCATCCGCATGACGATGACCGTCCCCCTGCCACCGCCGCCCCGGCAGACCGCCGCGGAGTGATCACTCGCGATAGTCGCGCGTCATCGCGCCTTCGGAAACATAACCATCGCGGACATCCTCTTCGAGGGCCTCGCGCGACCGGCGTGCCGGATCGCCCCAGCCACCGCCACCCGGCATCACGACCTTGACCCTGTCGCCCTCCCGGATCCGCACATTGGCGAATTTGCTCGGCGACACTTTGCCATAGACAGCGCGCGCATCGCGCCAATCGCGCTCGCCGTCGAGCATGAAACGCGTGCTCGCCAATCCTGCCGGCTTACCCTTGTGCAAGCCCCAGGGCGGCACCTGGTGCCGGTCGCCGACATGGCTGACCGTCACTTCGGGCGCCAGGCAGCGAATGGTCTTGCTCATGCCGAGCCCGCCGCGAAACTCTCCGGCACCTCCCGAATCGCAGACCAGCGACCAATCTTCGACGAGCCAGGGATAACGGATCTCATAGACCTCGACCGGAATGGTGCGGCAATTGCCGTTCATGCTGCCGACCGCGTCATTGCCATCGGCACCGGGCCGTCCGCCCCAGCCGACCGTGTGCAGGTCATAAGACGTATAATATTCGCCACTGTCGGGATGCGTGCCGCCGAACAGGAAGTTGGACCAGGTACCGCCATCCGCAGCCGGCACGCGCTCCGGTACGGCGCCGGCAAGCGCGCCCAGAACCGTATAGACGATACGCGGATGGCATTCGGTGTTGCCGCCGACCGAGGGGGCCGGAAACTCGACATTGAGCAGCGAACCCGGCTCGACCAGCACCTTGATGGGACGGAAGCAGCCGGCATTCTTCGGAATGGTGAAATCCGAGATCTGCAGGAAGGCGTTGAAGGACGCCGCCTGCGGAATGCTGAGCGGCGTGTTCATCGGCCCTTTCGTCTGCGGCGAGGTGCCGTGATAATCGACAATCGCCTCGGCATCTTTCACGATGACGGTGACCTTGATGGTCAAACGCTCGGCCACGACACCGTCATCTTCCATGACGTCCTCGAAACTGTAGCGGCCATTGGGAATCTCGGCGATTTCCGCCCGCATGCGCGCCTCGGAATAATCGAG
Source organism: Taklimakanibacter albus (assembly GCF_016595235.1). Taxonomy (GTDB): domain Bacteria; phylum Pseudomonadota; class Alphaproteobacteria; order Rhizobiales; family Aestuariivirgaceae; genus Taklimakanibacter; species Taklimakanibacter albus. The sequence continues at coordinate 456,141 of NZ_JAENHL010000008.1, forward strand.
GAGATCGGCGACGGTTTCCTCATAGGTGGCCATGCCATAACGCCCGATGAGATCGAGGAGCCGCTGCTCGCCCAGATCGACGGCGGCAATGAGCGCGCGGTAGTCGCCATAATTGGCGCGCGGGGTGCGGACATTGGCCAGCATCATCTTCCAGATGTCCGGGCAATCCTTGCCGGCGCGCTTGATTTTCACTGGTGGAATGCGCAGGCCTTCGGCGAAGGTCTCGGTCGCCTCGGCGAAGAAGCTGCCCGGCACCATGCCACCGATCTCGCCGATATGGCCGATCGCGCCGGCAAAGCCGACCAGCGCGCCATCGAGGAAGATCGGCTTGAGGAACGTATGCTCGGGTGTGTGCATGCCGCCGCGATAGGGATCGTTATGCACGATGACATCGCCTTCCGACATATCCGCGAGCGGGAACTCCTGCACGATCGCCCTCACGATGAGCGGCATGCCGCCGATCATCGATGGACAGAAATCGCCGACCGCGATCATCTCGCCTTTACGATCGAACAGGCCGCAGGTGAAATCGAGCGACTCGCTGAAGATCGGCGAATAGGCCGTGCGCATCACCGTGACGCCCATATCGCGGCAGATCGAGGCGAGATTGCCGTCGAGAATGGTGAGGTCGACCACGCTGGTACGCCCGTCATAGCTCATCTTCGCTTTGGGCAAAGGCAGGCCGTGCGCCCGTTCCTCAGGCCCGGCGGAAAACCAGGAAGCGCACCATTCGCCGCAGAATTTGCGGCCATCATCCTTCGCCGCGCCATAGAGCAGCACGCCGCAATTGGCGCATTTGTCATAGGTCTCGACATAGAAGCCATTGCCGGAAAAACGCATGATCAGGCTCCCTTCTTGATCTCGAGATTGCCGAACATGTCGACAGTGAGGCTGTAGCCCGGACGAACGACGGTTACCGACACGTCCTCCTCGACCAGAGCCGGCCCGGCAAAGCCATGTCCTGAGGCCAAGTCCTGACGCCGATAGACCGGCGTCTCGAAGGTACCCACTTCGAATACGACCGTGCGTCGCGACGCCGGTTCCGCCTGGCTCTTTGCCTCGGCAATCCGCGGCAGCTCCGGTTTCGCCATGCGGGCGATGGCGGTGCAGCCGATATCGACGATTTCGATCGGCGCATCGGGCAGGCTGAAGCGATAACGCTCCTCGAACAGACGATGGAAGTCGCGCCAGACCGCCGCCATGCCCTCGGCCGTGAAGCGCTCGACGAAGATCGGCAGCGAGAGCTCGTAATTCTGTCCCAGATAACGCATCTGGAGCGAACGGGTCAGCTTGATCTCGCCATCATGGGCTTGCCGCCTGAGATCGTCGCTCACCGATTGCGCCAGCTCGGCCATGATGGCATTGGCGCGCGCGACATCGAAATTGCGCGAGTTTAGCAAGGTCGAACGGCGCCGGTCACTCCGCGCATCGGCCATGGTGAAGCCATAGGCCGAGAATTGCCCGGGATGGTTGGGCACGATGCCGAGCGGGATATTGGCGTCGTTGAGCAGATCACAGACATGGAGCGGCCCCGCCCCGCCATAGGTCAGAAGCGAGAACTGCCGCGGATCGTAGCCCTGCTCAATGAGCACGGCGCGCAAGGCACCGACCATGTTGTTGTTCATGATGCGGATAATGGCGAGGGCCGCCTCCTCCACGCTCCAGCCATGCGCCGCGGCTACGCTGCCAATGGCGCGCCGCGCCGCCTCGGCGTCGAGACGCATCTTGCCGCCCAGGAATGAGCCGGGATCGATGCGGCCGAGCACGAGATTGGCGTCGGTGACGGTGGGCTCGGTGCCGCCGAAGCCGTAGCAGGCGGGACCCGGCCGGGCACCGGCGCTGCGCGGGCCGACATGAAGGCCGCCCACCTTGTCGAGCCAGGCGACCGAGCCGCCGCCCGCGCCAATGGTACGGATATCGATCATCGGCACCCGCAGTGGAATTCCGAATTCGAGTTCGTAGTCATCGGTGAAGCGTTCCTGACCATCGACGACGATCGACACGTCGGTCGAGGTCCCGCCGATATCGAGGGTGGCGAGGTTGCGGATTCCCTTGGCGGTCGCCAGGTGTTTGGCGGCGATGACGCCGCCGGTCGGTCCCGACACCGCGAGATTGATCGGCCGTTCCTCCGCGGCCTCGGTCGAGACCTCGCTGCCGTTCGATTTCATCATGGCGACGCGGCCCGAAATGCCGGCAGCCATTGCGCGCTCGCGGAAGCTCTTCACCTGCTGCCTGACCAGCGGCTTGATATAGGCATCGGCGAGCGTCGTCATGGCGCGCTGGTCTTCCTTCCAGCGCGGATCAATCTCGAAGGAGAGCGACACCGGTAATCCGGGCGCTTCCTCTGCGAAGATATCGCGGATGCGCAATTCGTGATCCGGCCGGACGAAGGAGAACAGCAGATTGACGGCCACCGCCGCCACCTCGCCCTCGTCGCGCAGCCGCCCGGCGAGCGCGCGGATCTCCGCCTCATCGAGCGGGGCGAGGATACGTCCCTTATGATCGATGCGCTCTTTCACTTCGTAAGCATCGCGGCGCAGACAGAAGGGTTTGGGCTTCACCCAGGACAGATCATAGTGCGAGCGGCGATTGCCGCGCTGGATGAAGGGAACGTCGCGGAAGCCACGTGTCGCGATATAGGCGACGCGGGCGCCCCGCCTCTCGAGCAAGGCATTGGTGGCGACGGTGGTGCCGAGCCGGATCGAGGCGATGCGCGACAGGTCCTTGACCTGACTCAACCCCTCGATCACTGCCGCCGTCGGATCGCCCGGTGTCGACAGCACCTTCCAGGCGCGCATGCCCTTGTCGCCGTCATAGAGCATGAAATCCGTGAAGGTGCCGCCCGTGTCTATTCCAATATGCAAGCTCATCGAACTCTCTTGTCTTGAACTGATGCGACCCGGCTCAACCCACTCAGCGTTTCTTGCGCCGCATCTGATCCAGCCAGACGATCAGTACGATCAGCGCACCGGCGATGATACGCTGCCAGAAGGGATTGATGTTGAGAAGATTGGCGCCGTTATTGATGGTGGTCAGCAGGAGCGATCCGAGGATCGGCCCCAGGACATTGCCGACGGCCCCGAAGAGACTGGCACCGCCGATCACCGCGGCGGCGATCGACTGCAGCTCCCAGGATTCGCCCGTCGTCGCGACGCCGATCGAGATGCGGCTGGCGGTGAGAATGCCGGCAAATGTCGCGCAGCTGGCCGAGGTGATGTAGACGAGATAGATCGTGCGCGAGATGCTGACGCCGGACAGGCGCGCGGCCTCGGCATTGCTGCCGACGGCATAGATGTAGCGGCCCCAGCGCGTGTGATGGAGCAGCATGAAGGCCGGAATGGCGACGATCAGCGCCATCCAGGCGAGCGCCGGGATACCGAGGAAGCTCTCGCGCGAGAAATTCACGAATTCATCGGGAAGCCCGGTGATGGTCAACCCGTCGGTGAGCAGAAGGCCGATGCCACGCAAGCCGGTCATCGAAGCCAGCGTGATGATGAAGGGCGGCAATCCCATACGCAGAATGCCGAAAGCGTGGAAGGCGCCCACGATGGGTCCGATCAGCATGGTGATCGCGACGGCCGCCCAGATGGGAAAGCCCGCCTTGAGCAGAATCGACACCACGGTGCTGGACAGGCCGACAATGGCGCCGACCGACAGGTCGATGCCGCCGGTGATGATCACGAAAGTCTGCCCGATGGCGATGATCGCCCAAAGCGATGTCTGCCGCATGAGGTTGGTCATATTCTGGCCGGTGAGGAAGCTCTCGGTCGCGAGCGACAGAGCGATCCAGATCAACAGCAGAAGACCGAGCAGCGTGAGGCCGCGCAGAAACTCGAATTTGGACTTCGCCTTTTGCGGCGCCGGCGCATAGCCCTGGTCCGACGGCGTGTTCTCGCTCATTCAACGTTCCTCAAAGCTGGTTCGCGTCCGGTTTCGATGCGGGGCAATCGCGTACGCGTTGGGCAAGGCCTCCCCCAGTTTCCCCCTCTCCCGTCCGCAGGATGGGAGAGGGTGCCCGACAGGGCGGGTGAGGGCTCTTCCGATTGCGCGGCTAGATCAAGAAAAGAGCCCTCATCCGGCCTTCGGCCACCTTCTCCCATTGCTTTGCAACGGGAGAAGGGGAAAATCTGGTAAGACTGATCGCTTTCAAAGAACTTCATCGGCGACTTCCCTGCGTTTCGATGGCATCGCCGAGAATGACGTCATGCCCGACCTCGCCCGCCGCATAGGCTGCCACCTGGCGGCCGGCCCGGAAGACATGCAGCGTGTCGCAAAGATCGTAGACTTCCGGCAGATAGGACGAGATCATGATGATCCCCGCCCCCTTCTTCAGAAGCTCGGCGAAGATCTTGTAGATCTGCACCTTGGTGCCGACATCGACGCCGACCGTCGGCTCGTCGAAGATGAAGAGATCGGCGCCGTGGTTGAGCCACTTGCCGATCACGATCTTCTGCTGATTACCGCCCGAGAGCGTGAAGGCCTGGGCATGCCGGCCGGCGGTGGCGATGGCGAGATCGCTGATCTGCTTTTCGACTGCGGCGCGCTCGGCACCACGCTGCACCAGGCCCATCGGGCTGAGGCGCTGGAAGATCGGCAAAGCGAGATTGAAGCCGACATCGAGATTAAGACAGAGGCCCTGATCGCGGCGGCTTTCGGGAACGAGAACGATGCCGTTACGGATGGCATCCGCTTCCGAGCTTATCTTCACCGGCGTGCCGCGCAGGGACACTCGTCCGGCGGTCTTGGGCTGGCGGCCATACAGACATTGCACGAACTCGCTGCGCCCGGCCCCGATCAGGCCGTAAAGGCCGACGATCTCGCCGCGCCGCACGGTGAGCGAGACATTCTTGAAGCCCGGTCCCGACAGGCCGGCGACTTCGAGCAGCAGCTCGCCCTTTTCTATCGCTTCCTTATGATGAACCTGTTCGATCGAACGCGCGACCATGTCGCGGATCAACTGCGCCTGACTGGTCTCGCCGATGGCGCGGCTCGCCACCAGTTGCCCGTCGCGCAGGACCGAGACCCGGTCGGCGAGCTCGAAAATCTCTTCCAGCCGGTGGCTGATATAGACGATGGTCACGCCTTCGCGCTTGAGACGCCGGATCAACGAGAAGAGCAGATCCGTTTCGCCGCGCGCCAGATAGGCGGTCGGCTCATCGAAGATGAGAAGCTTCGTGCCCCGCATCGCCGCGCGTGCGGCGGCGACCAGTTGCTGCTGGCCGATGGTCAGGCTGTTGAGGGGGGCCGCCGCCGGCAGCCTGAAGCCCAGATCGTCGAGCGTCGCCTGCGCCCGCTGGATCATGGCGCGCTGGCGCAAGAGACCGTAACCCTGCTCCTCGATGCCGAGGAACATATTGGCCGCGACGCTCAAATGCGGGCAGAGCACGACTTCCTGATGGACAGCATTGATGCCGAGGCCGAGCGCCTCCTGGGGTGACCGGAGGCCGATTTCGCGACCTTCCCACAAGATGGTGCCGGAGCTCTTTTCATGAGCGCCGGTCAGGATCTTGATCAGCGTCGATTTACCGGCGCCATTCTCGCCGACAATGGCGTGGATCTCGCCTTTGTTCAGCGTCAGATCGATGCCCTTCAAGGCATGCGTGCCGATGAAGCGTTTATGAACCGCCTTGAGTTCGACCAAGGGCGCATTCGAGCCCCCCGCCGCATGGGGCGGCGAGGGAGCAGACGTGAGCGGCTTGGTCGGAGGCATCAAGGCAGTCCCGTTTTGCCGTCGGCTCAATCGATCTTCGGCGTGAGCAGTTCCTGCGAGCGCGGCTCGTTCATGTTCTCCTTGGTGATGACATTGACGCCGGTATCGACATTGGCCGGCACCTGCTCACCCTTCGAAGCCGCATGAGCGATCTTCACCGATTCATACCCCATGCGAAACGGGTCCTGCACGATGAGGGCCGTGACGACGCCATCGGCGAGACGTTTGACGAGCTGATCGTTGCTGTCGAAGGCGACGACCTTGATCTTGTCTTCCATTTTGTTCTCGGCGACGGCCTGGCTGACGCCCAGCGCCATTTCCTCAGAGCTCGCGAAAGCGCCGCGCAGATTGGGCTTCGCCAGGATCACATCGTTCATCATATTGAGGCCGGTGGTGATCTGGCCGTCGGCAACCTTGTCGGCGACGATGGTGATGCCCGGATATTTCTCGGCGAGGACTTCCTTGAAGCCCTGGGCGCGCTGATCGAGAGAGCCGGCACCCGGAACCGACGTGATGAGCATTACTTCGCCTTCGGCCTTGCCATAGGTCTTTTCGATGGCCTGCGCCAAAGCTTCGCCCGCGGCGCGGCCGCCGGCGACATTGTCGGTGGTGACGAAGGACGCATAGGACTTGCTGTTGGCGCCTGAATCGACACCGATCACCTTGGTCTTGCCGGCGGCTTCATCGATCGGCTTGCCCAACGCTTCGAACTGCGAGGCGGCGATCACGATGGCCAAAGGATTATTGGCGGCGGCGCTTTCCAGGATGGAGATCTGGCCGGTGATATCGGTATCGTTCTGCGGTCCGAGCTCCGGCACCTTGATGTTCAGTTCCTTGCCGGCCTTGCGGGCGCCGGCAAGCAATACCCGCCAATAATAAGTCGATGTGTTCTTGACGATGACCGGAATGGTGTCTTCCGCCCAGCTGGTGGACGGCGCGACCATAGAAAGAGTGAGGCTCGCGGCGAGCGCCGCGACGACCGAAAATTTCCGCATGTTCCAACTCCCTTGTTTATTATGCTGGATAGGCGCGTAACCGCTCGCCGTGCCGAGAGCGCAGCGGCGAGCCTTCCTTTGCCGCCCGCTTGTCGCGCGGACGTCTCTCAGTTCCCTGTCAGGCCGCTTTGCGCGCGAGCGCTGCAATGGCTTCCTGGATGATCGCCGACGCCTCGCGCCGGTCGGCGTCGGCGAGCGGCAGCCGCGGACGACGCACCGCATCGGGCGCGCCATAGACGAGATGTTCGGCAAGCTTGATGTACTGGACCAGCTTGACGCTGGTATCGAGATGGAAGGACGGCGTCAGGATGCGGTAGAGCTTCCGCGCTTCATCGAAATTTCCATCGCGGCACAGATTGAACAGACGCACGCATTCCGCGGGCCAGGCATTGGTCATGCCGGAAACCCAGCCGGTGACGCCCAGCGCCACGCTTTCGAGGATGAGGTCGTCGACGCCGCAGAACACCGCGTACCGGTCGCCGACGCGGTTGTAGATGTCGGTGATGCGCCGGATGTCGCCGCTCTCTTCCTTGATGCAGACGATGGTCTTCACATCGGCGAGCTGCGCCAGCTCTTCGGGGCCGACATCGACGCGATACGCGATCGGATTGTTGTAGATCATGATGGGGAGCCCGGAAGCGCCGCCGACGGCGCGATACCAGGCCACCGTCTCACGCGAGTCGGTGCGGTAAGCGAGGCTCGGAAACACCATGAGACCTTCGGCGCCAAGCTTCTCGTAGTTGCGCGCCGCCTTGACCGCATCTTCCTCCGAGAGTTCGGCTAGGCCGGAGAGAAGCGGCACGCGGCCGGCGACGACTTCCTTCGCAGCAGTCACCACCGCGTCGCGCTCGGCCTGGCGCAGCGAGGCATTCTCACCCAGCATCGGCAGGACGATCACGCCCGACACGCCATTGGCGATCAGCCGGTCGAGGCTGGCCTGGGTCGCCTTGATGTCGATCTCACCGTCGCTCCGCATTTTCGTGGTCACGGCAGGAAAAACACCAGTCCAGGACATGTCTCAGCTCTCCATTTGCAAGGGGATGGTTCCACTAGGCGGAACCAAGGAATGTCTAATGCATACATTTTGAGGTCCGCCCTTGCAAGAACTTTGTCAAAAAGCTAGAAAACCAAGAAGATCAGGGCGGCGAACAACCGAGTCTCTCGTGAAAATGGATACAAAAATCAGTGATGTGGGCACCGCAGCCACGCAGGCCGCCCGCGAGATCAGACGGCGAATCATCAGTGGCGCCTATCCGAGCGGTATGCGCCTGCATCAGGAGAATATCGCCGCCGAGCTCGGCGTCAGCCGCAGCCCGGTGCGCGAAGCGTTCCGCCAGCTCGAAGCCGAGGGGCTCGTCATCCTCACCTCGCAGAAAGGCGGCAAGGTCGCGCCTATCCGCGCCGAGGAAGTCGTGGAGCTGTTCGAGCTGCGGCTCCTGATCGAGCCGCATCTGCTGGCGCTCGCGGTGCCCAATTTCACCGATGCGGACGTGGCGGCGGCTGAAAAGATCATCGCCGAAATGGACGGTATCGATGTCGCGCAATGGGCGGAGGCGAACTGGCGGCTCCATATGGCCTTCTACGAACCCGCCAGGCGGCCGACCACGACGCGCCAGCTCGAGCGTATCCATTCCGGCATCGACCGTTATCTGCGCATGCAGATCACCCTCACCGAAGGCCGCGACCGCGCTCATACCGACCACAAGGCAATTCTCTCGGCCTGCCGTAATCACGACGCCGAACTGGCGGTCGCCCTGCTCAGAAGTCACATCCTCGCCGCCGCCCGCGCATTCGTGCCGGCGGGCTGAGACCTCTGCGTCCATCCATTTTTCTGCATAATGTGTGCATTCCGGAGATGACAATGGCAAATGCTCCCCTGCTGAGACTGTCGCCGACCGATCAGGTGGCGGTCGCTCTGTCCGCCATTGCCAGCGGCACCCCCCTTGCTCCCGTCTCGACTGCTGCCGCCATGAACGACATCCCGGCCGGTCACAAAGTCGCTCTCTCTGCGATCAGCGAAGGCGCGGAGGTCTTCCGGCTCGGACAGCCGATCGGGCTGGCGGCGCGGGCGATCGCCGCCGGCGAGCATGTGCATATTCACAATCTCAGCTATCCGGGCTCGCTCGCCGACCCCAAGATCACCGTGACTCGAAGGGCCAGCCCCACGCAAAAAGAGATTCCGACATTTCTCGGCTTCCGGCGCGCCGATGGCCGCGTCGGCACGCGCAATTATGTCGGCGTGCTCACCACGGTGAATTGTTCGGCGCGGGTCGCCAAGCTGATCGCCGGACATTTCAACGGCCCGCAGGCGCACGGCAAAGTCGACGGCGTCGTCGCTCTGACGCACAGTTCCGGCTGCAGCGTTTCCGACGGCAGCCCGTCGATGGACATGCTGAGGCGCACGATCGCCGGCTATGCGCGCAATCCGAATTTCGCCGGCGTGCTCATTGTCGGGCTCGGCTGCGAAGACAATCAGATCGATCTTCTCTGCGCGCAGGAAGGATTGGCGCTCGACGGGCGCGTGCGCAGCCTCGGCATCCAGGACACCGGCGGCACCACCCGCACCGTCCAGGCCGGCATCGCCATTGTCGAGCAGCTGGTCGCCGAGGCGAGCCTCGCGCGCCGCGAGGCCGTGCCGGTCAGCGAGCTGATCGTCGGCCTGCAATGCGGCGGCTCCGACAGTTTCTCCGGGCTTACCGCCAATCCGGCGCTCGGCGCCGCCGTCGACATCCTGGTCGGCTATGGCGGCACCGCCATCCTCTCGGAGACGACCGAGATTTACGGCGCCGAGAATCTGCTGCTGCAGCGTGTCGCCAATGACGATGTCGGCCGCCGGCTGATCGGCCTTCTCGACTGGTGGAAAGATTATACGGCCAAGGAGCCGAAGGGCTTCGACAACAACCCCTCGCCCGGCAACAAGGCCGGCGGACTCACCACCATCCTCGAAAAGTCCTTAGGCGCCGTCGCCAAGGGCGGCTCGACGACGTTGATGGAAGTCTATCACTATGCCGAACGCGTCGCGGAAAAGGGCCTCGTCTTCATGGATTCGCCGGGCTACGACCCGGTCTCGGCCACGGGCCAGGTCGCCGGTGGCGCCAATCTCATCTGCTTCACGACCGGGCGCGGCTCCTGTTTCGGCTGCCGTCCTTCGCCGTCGCTGAAGCTCGCGACCAATTCGGCGCTCTTCGCCCATATGGAAGACGACATGGACATCAATTGCGGGGTCATCCTCGATCAGGGAATCTCGATCGAGGAGATGGGGCGGGAAATCTTCGCGCGCATGGTCCGCACCGCATCGGGCGAGCCGACCAAGAGCGAGATACTGGGTTATGGCGATGATGAATTCGCGCCGTGGCATATCAATGCGTGGCTGTAATTCAATCGCGCGGCGCCAGATGTATGCCGGCGAGCGTGCAGCGCACCGATCCCCCCGCCATCTCGATCGTCGGAATGTCGAGCGCGGCGATCTTCACAGATGCCTCGATACGAGCGATCTGCTCGCAGGTGAGCGCCGCATGAGCGGTGCGTGATAGCGCCAGGATCCGTCCGTCCCGGCCCTGCAGCTCGATCGCATTGCCGGCGAAACGCGCGATCTGGCCGCGATCGAGTGCGATGACATCGCGGCCCGACTGCTCCAGGCGCCGCACCACCTTCTGCCAGCCCTCGGGACCGACCATCAAATCGGTGCCGATCATGGCAAAGTCGGTGGCGACGCACATCAGCACATTGGTGTGATAGACCGGCACACCCTTGGCGTCTTCGGCCGGAAAGACGATGGGCTCGAAATTGAAATGGGTGCAGAAGCGCTCAAGCGCGACCGGGTTGGTGCGATCGGATTTCACCGCATAGGCGACCCGGTCGATATGGTCGAGCACCATGGACCCCGTGCCTTCCAGGAAGAGTCCGTCGGGCTCCAGTCCGGAATAGTCGATCACATCCTGAACACGGTACTGGCGCTTCAGCATTTCGATGATATCCGTCCGGCGCTCCTTGCGCCGGTTCGGCGCTTTCATCGGATAGATGGCGATGTGGCCGCCGGCATGGGTCGAGAACCAGTTGTTCGGAAAGACCGCGTCCGGCGTATCGGTCCCGGCATCCTCGAAGAGATGAACGCCGACGCCCAGATCGCGCAGCATCTCGGCGGCCCGGGTGATTTCCTGATAGGCACAGGCCGCATGATCGGCACTTTCAGAGACGTCGCGCTGGAAGGCATTGTCGACCGCCGTCTGGGTGTTGATCGTGAAATGATGCGGACGCACCATCACGACCGCGGTGGGCGCCTGGGGCGAAGGGATCGCCATCGAGCCAGTCCCTTATGCCGCCCGGGCGCGCTGCAGCATGCCGAAGAGATCGCGCGGATCATCCGGATCGGCGATCATGTCGAGCAACTCGGCGCAATCGGTCCCCACGAGCCGGTCACGCACATAACGCAGCGCGGAGAAATCCTCGATGGCGAAGCCGACGCCATCGAACAAGGTCAGCTGACGATCCGAAACACGTCCCTTCGCCTTGCCGGTGATGACTTCCCACATTTCGACAACCGGAAAATCGGCCGGCATCTGCTGGATGTCGCCTTCGATGCGGGTCTGCGGCGGATATTCGACGAAGACATCGGCGCGGCACAGAATATCGGGATGGATCTCGGTCTTGCCGGGGCAATCGCCGCCAATGGCGTTGATATGGACGCCGGCGCCGATCATATTGTCGGTGAGGATGGTGGCATATTGCTTGTCGGCAGTGCAGGTGGTGATGATGCCGGCGCCTTCGATCGCCTCCTCGGCGGTGCGGCAGCTCGTCACCTCGAGACCGAGCGGCGCCAGATTGCGATGGGCCTTGCGGGTCGCCGCCGGATCGATGTCGTAAAGCCGGACCGCCTCGATGCCGCAGATCGCCCGCATGGCCATGGCCTGAAACTCGGCCTGGGCGCCGTTGCCGATCAGCGCCATGGTGCGCGTGCCCTTGGGCGCCAGATGCCGCGCCACCATGGCGGAGGTCGCCGCGGTGCGCAGAGCAGTGAGCAGCGTCATTTCGGTGAACAGCACGGGATAACCGGTCGCGACTTCGGCAAGCAGGCCGAGCGCCGTTACGGTCTGGAGACCTTCCCGGGTATTCTTGGGATGGCCGTTCACATATTTGAAGCCATAGACTTCACCGTCCGAGGTCGGCATTAGCTCGATGACGCCGTCGCGGGAATGGCTCGCCAGGCGCGGCGTCTTGTCGAACAGCTCCCAGCGGCGGAAATCCGCCTCGATATAGTCGGCAAGCTCCTTGAGGGCCGTCTCGACCCCGATCTGATGCACAAGGCGCATCATGTTCTCGACGCTCACGAAAGGCACGAAAGCCTGGGGGGACGGTTCAAGCATGTTTTTCAGCCGTTTATGTAAAGTCGTGAAAGCGTAGATTGAACAGATTTCGACTGAAACGCCTGAAACTTGTAATATCTGCTATATTTCTGATAGATTTGCCTAGTCAGATTGAGCATATTCACAATGCCGAAGAAAGAAGTCGCCAAATACGCCTTTGACGAGCTGGATCGCCGCCTCATTGCGCATCTGCGTGGTGACGGCAGGGCGCCCCTGTCGAAGCTCGCCGAAGCGCTCGGCGTGTCGCGCGGGACGGTGCAGAACCGGCTCGACCGTCTGATCGAGACGGGTGCCGTCGCCGGCTTCACCATCAGGGTGCGCGAAGACTATGCCACCGATATCGTCCGCGCGGTGATGCTGATCGAAGTGGTCGGCAAATCGACCACGCAGGTCATCAAGAAGCTGCGCGGCCTGCCGGAGATGCAGGCCCTGCACACGACCAACGGCAAATGGGATCTCGTCGCCGATATCCGCACCGACAGCCTGGCGGAATTCGACCGCGTCCTGCGCGAGGTGCGCATGATCGATGGGATATCGAACAGCGAAACCAGCCTTCTCCTCAGCTCGCTCTAGTTTCCTTTTCTGCGCATGATCTTATCGGAAAACCGCTTCGCACTTTTCCGGATCATGCTTTAGCCCGCCACCGCCGGCCAGATGGGAACTAACGCTTTGTAGAGCCCGCGGAATGCCTGCAAGCGCGGTTGATAGGCTTCGTGCAGTAAAGGGTCCGGCGCGATCACATCGCGCACCGGCGGCGGCACTACCACATCCCTCGCATCCTCCTTCGTCACGGAAAGGCGCGCTAGCCGCGCGGCGCCAAAGGCGGGACCGCGATCGGACGCTTCATACCGCACCAGGCGCAGATCGAGCGCCGAGGCGATGAGCTTCGCCCAGAACGGGGAGCGCGCGCCACCGCCGATCAGAGCCAGGCTCTCCGGCCGCGGCTTGTTGCCGATCAGAGCATCGAGACCATCACAGAGCGAAAAGGCGATGCCTTCGAGCACCGCCTGCACCATATCGGCCCGCGTCGTCGAGTGTGTCATGCCGACGATCGCGGCGCGCGCCAGCGGGTCGTTATGCGGCGTACGCTCGCCGAAGAGGTAAGGCAACGCCAGCAAATAGGATGGCCCGCGGAAATTCGCTTCCACCTCGGCGAGGAGTGCTGCGACATCGCCATCGCCGGTCCAGCGCGCCGCCGCGGAAAGCGGACCGGCGCCGTTGAGCAGCGCGGCCATCCGGTACCAGCGGTCGGGCAGCGCGTGGCAGAAGGCGTGAACCAGCCGGCCCGGATCAGGATGATGCGCCGTATCGGCGAGGAAAATCTGTGCCGAGGTGCCGAGCGAGATGAAGCCGTCGCCCGGATTGATGGCGCCGGCGCCAATGCCGCCCGCCGCGACATCACCGGCGCCGGCGGCGATCACGACATTGGCGGGCAATCCCCAGCGGGCCGCGAGATCGCGTTTCAGCGTGGCGCTTGCCTCGGGCGATTCCATCAAGGTCGGCAACAGCGCGCGGTCGATCCCACAGGCCTCGAGCGCCACGCCCGACCACTGCCGCTTTTCCTCATCGATCAGCCAGGCGCCCGCCGCATCGCTGATATCGGTGACTTTTTCACCCGACAATTTCAACCGCACGAAATCCTTGGCGAGGAGCAAAGAGCGCGTGCGCTTAATGGCGTCCGGCTCGTTGCGCTTGAGCCAGAGAAACTTCGGACCGGTGAAGCTCGGCATGGGCAGAACGCCCATGGTGCTTTGAAGATCCGTTCCCAATTGCGCCAACTCGGCCGCCTCGCCGGCGGAGCGGCCGTCATTCCACAGGATCGCCGGTCGCACCGGGATGTCGGCTTCATCGAGAAGGACGGCGGCATGCATCTGGCCGGAGAGGCCAATGGCCCTGACGCCCGACATGGCGTTCCGATGATCGCGCGCCAGCACATCCAGCCCGTCCGCCACTGCCTGCCACCAATTCTCGGGATCATCCTCCGACCACTGGGGCTTCGGCTGAACCGGATGCAGCGGCCGTTCGATATTCGCCACCAGCGCCTGGGCCTCGTCGACAAGAAGGAATTTGACGGCGGAGGTGCCGATGTCGATACCGATATACATGCGCTGGTCCGAACTCAGATGTTGTCGGCAACCCTTTGCGCGATTTTGGCGGGCGTCAAGCCAAACTCTTCATAGACTTGTGGCCCCGGCCCCGAAAAGCCGAACTGGTCGATGCCGATGATCCGGCGATCGTCGCCGACATAACGGTGCCAGCCGAAGGGCGAGGCCGCTTCGACGGCGAAGAGCGGCGCCTCGCCCAGCACCTCGCGGCGATAGTGCGCCGATTCCAGCTCGAATGTCTCCCAGCAGGGCATCGACACGACAGCAGCCTTCAGGCCCTTGCCCTCCAGCAGTTTCTGCGCCGCAATAGCGAGACTGACTTCGGAGCCAGTGGCGAGCAGGGTCAGGTCCCGCTCGCCGTCGGCAGCGGAAATCACATAGGCGCCCCGGCGCACCGGCATATCCTCACGCAGCGCGAGACGTGCCTGTGGCACTTTCTGGCGCGCGACGATCATTACGCTCGGCCCCTTGCCGGCGATCGCGTCATACCAGCATTCGAGCGCCTCGACCTGATCGGCCGGACGATAGACGCGGAGGCCCGGCATGGCGCGCAGCGACGCCAGGTGCTCGATCGGCTGATGGGTAGGCCCATCCTCACCCACACCGATCGAATCGTGGCTGAACAGGAACACGACCTTGATGCCCATGAGCGCGGCAAGACGGATTGCCGGGCGGCAATAATCACTGAAGGTCAGATAAGTGCCGCCATAGGGCAGGAAACCGCCATGCAAAGCGAGGCCGTTCAGCGCTGCCGCCATGCCATGCTCACGGACGCCATAAGGAATGTGTCTGCCGGTGAAACTCGTTTTGTCGAGCCCTGCCATCTCGGCGGGCTTGCTCAGCACACTGCCGGTGAGATCGGCCGAGCCGCCGACCAGCTCCGGCAGATGCTTGGCCAGAATGCCGACCGCCTTCTGGCTGCCTTGACGGATGGGGATTGCTTCGGGATTGGCGGTGAGCTCCGTTATCGCGGCCGCCACCGCCGCTTCCAGGCCGTCCGGCAAAACACCGGACTGGCGGCGGTCGAATTCGGCACGCCGGTCCGCGGTGAGCGCCGCATGACGTGTTTCCCACATTCCACGCGTGGCCGATCCGCGACGGCCGGCCTCACGCCAGGCCGCCAGAAGCTCGGCCGGTGTCTCGAAAGCGGGATATGGCCAGCTCAGCTTCTCACGCATGCCGGCAAGCTCGGTGGCTCCCAAAGGTGCCCCATGCACGACCGACTGGCCCACTTTGGTGGGCGCGCCGAAGCCGATCTGAGTGCGCGCCGCGATGAGGGTCGGTCGGTCCGAAGCACGCGCCGCCGCCAAGGCCTTGTCGATCGCCTGCGCGTCATGCCCGTCGACCGCGATCGTCGCCCAATTCGAGGCTTCGAAGCGCTTGCGCTGATCATCCGATGTCGCGATGCTGGTGGACCCGTCGATCGTCGTGCCGTTATCGTCGAAGATGACGGTCAAGCGCGCAAGCTTCAAATGCCCGGCGAGCGAGATCGCCTCCTGGCTGATGCCTTCCATCAGGCAGCCATCGCCACAGAACACCCAGGTGCGATGATCGACGACGTCGTCGCCGAATTCGGCATTGAGCAGGCGCTCGGCCAGCGCCATGCCGACCGCCGTGGCGATGCCCTGCCCGAGCGGCCCGGTCGTCGTCTCGATGCCCGCCATATAGCCGTGCTCGGGATGGCCGGCGGCGCGCGAATGCGCCTGGCGGAAGCGCTTCAGCTCGTCGAGCGTCGCCGTCTCATAACCGGTCAAATACAGGAGACCATAAAGAAGCATCGAGCCGTGGCCGTTGGAGAGCACGAAACGGTCGCGGTCGGGCCAATGGGGCGCGGTCGCATCATATTTCAGATGGCGGGTGAACAGCACCGAAGCGAGATCGGCCATGCCGAGCGGCATGCCCGGATGTCCCGACTGCGCTTTCTCGACCGCATCGGCGGCAAGAAAACGCAGCGCGTGGGCCATTTGCGACAGCTTGGGATGAAGCGGTGAAGTGAGCGAATCCATATGGACTGCCTTCCTTGAGAAGCTGGATGGAGAGGCTTGTTCAGTTGAGACGTCGGCCGGTGCTTTCGTCGAAGAGGTGAACGGCATCGAGATTGGGCGTGATGGGCAGCGCCTCGCCGGGCCGCGCCGCGACCCGTTCCCGGAATACGCCGACCAGCTTCTGGCCACCCAATTTGGCGAAGACCTGCGTTTCGGAGCCGGTCGGCTCGATGACCGTCACCTCCGCCGCGAGCCCGTCGCCGCCGAGAGACAGATGCTCGGGCCGGATGCCATAGATGACCGGCCGGCCATCGGCGCCTGACGGCGCGGACGTCAACGGAAGCGTCACGCCACCATCCGTGGTCACGAAGGTGGGGCGGCCATTGATACGGATCTTACCCTTGAGCAAATTCATGGCCGGCGAGCCGATGAAGCCTGCGACGAAGACATTGTTCGGCCGGTCATAGAGCTCGAGCGGCGAGCCCGTCTGCTCGACGATGCCGTCATGCATCACCACGATGCGGTCGGCCATGGTCATCGCCTCGACCTGGTCATGCGTCACATAGACGGTCGTCGTCTTAAGGCGTTGATGCAGCTCCTTGATCTCGGCGCGCATCTGCACGCGCAGTTTCGCATCGAGATTGGACAGAGGCTCGTCGAACAGGAAGACCGCCGCATCACGCACGATGGCGCGGCCCATGGCGACGCGTTGGCGCTGACCGCCCGACAGCTGGCGCGGATAACGTTCGAGATAGGGCATGAGGCCGAGGATCTCGGCGGCCCGCTTGACGCGGCTTTCGATCTCCTCCTTGGGGGCGCGGCGCAGCTTGAGGGCGAAGCCCATATTCTCCGCCACCGTCTTATGCGGATAGAGCGCATAATTCTGGAACACCATGGCGATGTCGCGGTCCTTGGGCGGCAGGTCGTTGACTATTTTTTGGGCAATCTTGATATCGCCCTTGGTGATCGCCTCGAGCCCGGCAATCATACGCAGAAGCGTCGACTTTCCACATCCCGATGGCCCCACCAGAATGACGAACTCGCCATCCTCGATGCCGATCGACACGCCGTGAATGACCTCATGCGTGCCATAGGCCTTGCGCACATCGACAACGTCAACCGAAGCCATGGAGCCCCCTTCCACTCAGCATTCTTTGCACGGAGCGAACCTATTGCAACTTCCGACTTTGGTCGAGGTGCAATCTCATGGTGATTGGGAATGATCACATCATCGCGTTGAAAATGATCGAAATTCCTCGCTGATTTTCGCTGCAGTGCACCAGCAGATTCGTCATACAAAACCAAATCCGACGGTTGTGCTTTCTCTTCAAGAATGTATTCTCCTCCTGTCAGATCAAGCCAGAGCGCGCCCGCGCAACTGGTTAAAATGGGAGGAGTAAATGATGCATCCACTCAAGTGGCCGCTTTTTGCTTTACCCGCATTGGCGTTGCTCACACTGCCCGCCTCTGCCGGCCAGAATGTCGAATGGAAGGATGACGGTACGGTCCTCATCAAGCTTGGCGAGGCCTATAACAATGCCGTGATCCAGACCACGCGCGAAGAACTCGGCACCGAATTCGGCCCCGACAAGCAACCCTTCAAGGATGTGACCATCTCGGTCACCGTCAACGGCGCCGGCCCCAAGGGCGGCATCAGCGGACCGCTCTATCAGTTCCGCCCGATCTGGGAAGAACTGTCGGGCGGCAAGCTCAACATCGTCGAGCTGCCTTTCGCCGAGCACTACACCAAGATGATGCTCGATCTGAGAAACGGCACAGGCCAGTATGACGCCTTCATGGTCGGCGCCTTCTGGTATGGCGATATCGCGCCCGCCGGCTACGCCTTTCCGATCGATGAGCTGAACAAGTCCGGCAAATATCCGAAATGGACCTATGACGACATGCCGGATTCGCTCCGGGCCCTGCATCAGTGGAAAGGTGTCGGCTATGGCGTCCTGAATGACGGCGATGGCCAGGTGCTGTATTATCGCAGCGACGTTCTCGCCGACAAGACGCATCAGGAAGCGTTCAAGAAGGAATATGGCTACGATCTGCCGAATCCGCCGCAGACCTGGCAGCAGCTGCTCGACGTTTCCAAGTACTTCAATGGCAAGAACTGGGATGCGACAGATGCCGATCCCGACAGCGGCACGGTGCTGCATCTGAAAGTGGGCGAGCAAGGCCACTATCACTTCCAGACACTGTCTTCCTCCTTCGTGCTCAATCCGGGCGACAAGGTCACGCGGACCAAGAATGTCTACTGGTTCGATCCGGAAGACATGAAGCCGCTGATCAACAGCCCGGGTCATGTGAAAGCCCTGGAATTCCTCCAGGAGCTGCACAAGACAGGCCCGCAGGCGCAAGTCGGCTGGTCGCTCGGCGAAGCCTGGGACTACTTCCTGCGCGGCAAGGCGGTCTTCGCCTTCAGCTGGGGCGATCTCGGCGCGCTCTGCCAGGATGAAAGCCGTTCCAAGGTGAAGGGCAAATGCTCGGCCACCGCCATTCCTTCCTCGAACGAATATTACGACTTCGAGAAGAAGGAATTCGTCAAGCTCGACAAGCCGCGGCTCGTCGGCAACACGGTCGGCGGCTCCTGGCATGGCGTGATCTCGAACTTCTCGGCCAATCCGGAAGCGGCCTATTCGCTCCTGTCGCTGATGGCGATCAAGCCCGCCTCGAAGCTCATGGCGACGGTCGGCTGGGACGGCGTCGATCCGGGCTTCAAATATCAGTTCCTCAAGGAAGACGGCGGCACCGCCGATGTCGAGGACTATGTGAAGGCCGGCTGGGACGCCAATGACGCCAAGAGCTATGTCCACGCTTACTACCAGGTGTTCACCGCGCCGGTGATGATGCCCTATCTGCGCATCCCCGGCTCGTTCGAATACTGGGATATCCTGGACAAGAATCTCTCGGCGACGATGAGCGGTTCCAAGACCGCCCAGCAGGCGCTCGACGAGACGGCGCAGTCCTGGGAAGCGGTGACCGACCGCATCGGCCGCGACAAGCAGAAGGCCGACTATCAGGCGGCCATCGGCTACACGCCTTAACCGACCAGCGATCGGGGCGGCCCTCGAGGCCGCCCCGGCAGTCTTTCCACCGAAGGACCTCGAATGCGTTGGACCGGTAAAATCCGATTCCTGTTTCTTGCCCCGGCCGTCATCTGGGTGCTTGCCTTCACGGTCTTCCCGCTCGGCTATTCGCTCTATCTCGCTTTCTACAAGATCGAGCAGAAGGTCGAGGTGAAGCGCGAGAAGCAGCCGATGCTCGATGCCGCCGGCCAGCCGGTCCTCGATGATGCGGGGCAGCCGCGCACCAAGAATGTCGTCATTAAGGAGCAGGTGAACACCGCCACCTTCATCGGGCTCGACAATTTCAAGCGCATGCTCACCGACACACAGGTGCATGAGGCTGTGCGCGTCACGCTGACCTTCGTGCTGATCGCGGTGCCGCTCGAACTGGCGCTTGGATTCCTGCTCGCCGTGCTGTTCAACCAGCATATATTCGGGAGACCTATATTACGCGCCATCATGATCCTGCCGATCTTCGCGACGCCGCTCGCGGTCGGCTATACCTTCTTCACGATTTTCTATGAAGTGGGCGGCCCCCTGGCCTGGACTGGCATCCCCTTCCTCTCCAACCCGACCTGGGCGCTGATGTCGGTCATCATCGTCGATGTCTGGCAGTGGACGCCTTTCTGCTTCCTCGTCTTCCTGGCGGCGCTGCAAGGCGTGCCGGACGAGCTCTATGAGGCGGCGCGCGTCGACGGCGCCAATGCCTGGGACATGCTCAAGGAAGTGATGCTGCCGCTGCTCATTCCGACCATCGTCATCGTGCTCCTGCTGCGCATGGCGGAGGCGCTCAAGCTGTTCGACATCCCCTTCGCCCTCACCGGCGGCGGACCGGGCGTCGCCACGCAGCCCTTCTCGATGCTGGCTTTCCGCACCGGCCTGCGCTTCTTCGATCTCGGCTATGCCAGCGCCATGTCCTACGCCTTCCTGGCGGTCATCATGATCGTCATCACCCTCTTCTTCAGACGTCTCAGAGCAAATTATGGCTGATCGCGCACCCGGTTCCAGAAACGGTTGGGGCGAAGTCACCGCCTCGCTCATCGCCGTCACCGTGGCGCTCATGTTCGCCTTCCCGATCTATTGGGCGTTCTCGCAGTCCTTGCGCAATCCGATCGACACTTACACGGTGGCCGGGCTCGGCGTGCCGTGGATCAATTTCACCCCGACCCTCAACAACTGGATCGACCAGCTCGGGACGCCGGAAACCGTCAGGGCCCTCTATAACAGCACGATCGTTTCGGTCAGCGCCGCTCTCCTTGCTCTGGCGCTCGGCACGCCCGCCGCCTATGCGATCGCCCGCTTCCGCTTCGAGCGCTGGAAGAACCGCGACATCACCGTGTGGTTCCTGTCGCAGCGCATCCTCCCGCCGGTCGCCACCGTCATCCCCTTCTATCTCACCATGCGCTATCTGGGGCTGCTCGACACCAAATTCGCACTCGTTCTGATCAACGCCACTTTCGTGCTGCCCTATGTGGTCGTCATCCTGCGCCAGACCTTCCTCGATCTCCCGGTCGAGATCGAAGAAGCGGCCCTTATCGACGGCGCCGGCCATTTCGGTGCCTTCTGGCGGGTGGCGCTGCCGCTCGCCGCACCGTCCATGGCGGCGGCGGGCCTGATTATCTTCGCCTTGACCTGGAACGAGTTCCTGTTCGCGGTAGCGATCGGCTCGAGCGACGCCATCATGGTGCCGGTGCATATCGCCGGCGCCATCGACACACGCGGCGTGCAATTCTGGTTCATGGGCGTGCGCGCCATGACGGCGATCATCCCGCCGCTCATCATCGCGCTGATCGCCCAGCGTTATATCGTGCGCGGCCTGACGCTGGGCGCGGTGAGAGGTTAAGCGCTTGGCCTCTCCGCTGCTCGCGAGCCTCGATCTCGGCACCGGGCGCGTGCGTGCCGTTGCGATCGATCTCAAGGGCCGCATCGTGGCGGAGGCCGCCGAGCCGACGCCGACGCATTTCCCGCAATCGGGCTGGGCCGAATATCATCCCCAGGAACTGTGGCAGGTCGTCCGGCGCGTCCTTTCGCACCTCGCCGAAACCGCCAAGTCGTTGGGAACGATACAAGGCTTCGCCACCGGCAGCATGGGAGAGGCCGGCGTCCTCATCGACGAGGACGGCCGTGAGCTCGGTCCGATCATCGCCTGGTATTGCGGACGCACCGTCACCGACGGCGAGAAGATGCGCGCCACGCTCGGCGATGATTACATCTTCCGGACCAGCGGCGTCACCGGCTCGCCGAGCTTCAGCCTGGCCAAGATCCTGTGGTGGCGACGCTGTCACCCGGATGTCTTCGCCAAAGCACGACGCTGGCTCAATATGGCTGACTGGGTGGCCTTCCGGCTGACCGGCGAGGCGCGCACCGACTACACCCTCGCCTCGCGCACCAATGCCATCGATCTCGGCAAACTCGCCTGGTCCAGCGGCTTGCTGGGCAAGCTCGACATCGATCCCGATCTCTTCGCCCCGCTCATCGCCAGCGGCGCCGTGGTCGGGCGAGTCCATACCAGGGCGGCGGAAGAGACGGGATTGCCACTCGGTCTTCCCGTCTCGGGCGGCGGGCATGATCACGTCATCAGCACGGTCGCCGCCGATACGACAGCGCCCGGCATCCTGCTCGACAGCATGGGCACGGCGGAAGGCCTCATCCTCGCCAATGACCGGCCGATCTTCGAGGACGCCCTGCGCCGCGGTGGCAACCAGCAGAGCGCGTTTTATCTCGACACCCCACGTTACAAGCTGATGTGCGGGCTGACGACGTCGGGCGGTGCCATCGAATGGTTCCGCCGCCAGGTGGGCGGCACCAGCTATGCGAGTCTGATCGCCGAAGCCCAGAAGTTGCCGCCCGGCAGCAACGGCCTATGCTTCCTGCCGCAGCTGCGTGGCGGCGACCAGCCCTACCCCAATCCGCATGCCCGCGGCGCCTTCATCGGCATCACCGGCGATGCCTCACCGGGCGCCCTGTTCCGCAGCGTGCTGGAAGGCCTTTGCCTCTCGACCCGCCTCGGTTTCGATCACTTGAGCGCCATCAAAGGCGTCACGCCGGTCAGCCGCATCCGGGTCATCGGCGGCGGCACGCGCAACGATCTGATGATGAAGATCAAGGCCAGCGTCTATGGAAGGCCGCTCGAAGTGACGGCCTTGAGCGAGGCCACTTGCCTGAGTGCCGCGATATTGGGCGGGATCGGGGCCGGTGTTTTCAGCTCGGTCGCCGAAGCGCAGGAGCGGATGGCCGAGGGACTGGGCACAGCGCGCCTCGTCGAGCCCGATCCGCATTGGGCGGCACGTTATGACGAGCTCTACCACACCGTCTATGCGCAGCTGCCGGCCGCCCTCAATGCGACGCATGACGCGCTCGCCCGGTTCCGCGATGGCGCATAAAAGAAGCGCCGGACCTCTCAGTCCGGCGCAAGTCCAGGGAGTAACACTCTTCTATTCGGTTTTCAGGCTGCCTTGAGCATGCCCTTCTTGAGCGGTTCCTCGGTGATGACGCGGTCTTCCTCGAGCGAGCGGAAGGGCTTGAGGCCGAGCTTCTGCAATTCGCCGTGATAGGCGCGCACCGCCTCCTCGGGCGTGATCGTGCCGTCGGTGACCTTGCGCATGAAGGTGAGAAGCGTCAGCGGCGCTTCGGCCTGGTTGATCTTGCGGCCGAACAGCGCCACGCGGGCGCCGTAGCGTTCCGCCTGATGCAGGAGCTCGAAGGTGTCGCGATTGGTGCCGCCGCCACCGCCCAGAATGCCGATGACGAGGTCCGGATCATAGGCGGCGAGTTCCTCGAGCGCCTTGGGGCCGTTATAGACGATCTTCAGGAATTGCGGGCGGTCGGCCTTCATGACGCCGGCAAGGCAGCGCAGAAGGCTGTCATTGATATATTCGCCGAGATGCTCGCGCTCCATATTGTGCGGCGTGTTCGGATTGAACACTTCGAGGAAATATTTGAAGCCGTTGAGGGCCGCCTCCTCGCGGAAGTCGCGGAAGGCTTCCATGGTGCGCAGATCGGAGTCGAGATCGTTCATCATGGTGATGGAGTAGAGGCCGAGATCGGTGCCGTAGATCTTCTTGGCGCCCGGCGCTTTCAACGGGGCGGCCGCATTGTACATCACACGCGGCAGGCTCGCGGTGCGGAAGGGACGCGAGGCGAGCTTCGGATAGACGCCATGGCGCACCAGGCCCCAGCAATCCGTCGTGTCATTGGCGCGGATCACCGGCTTGACCTTGCTCTTCTTGAACACGCCGCGCTCATGCAGCAATTCGAGATTGGATGCGGAAACCAGCATGACGTCGACGATGCCCTGCTTCACCACCGCCTCGATATCGTCGAGATATTCGGCGCGGGTCTTGCCGCGCAGCCTGGTGCCGTCGGGCGCCCGCTTCGGCGCGGCGCCGAGCACGCCGGCGCCCATATCGCCGTCTTTGGCGTCGGCGATGATGAAATCCGACCGCTTGTATTTGCCGGCCCGAATGCGCGCCAGCTTCTCGTCCAATTTGGTCATGACCTGTCTCCCTGAGCTGATGGGAGGTTTCCTATCATTCGCGCCAGAAATGAGCAATAACTATCAATATCTACCAACAAAGATCGAATGATATCCTCCAACCGTCTGATTATTATGGATAAATCACGACACCCAATCCTTCCAAAGTCTCTCAAATTCAATTGACAGAGACCGACATCTGGCTCCTTATGCGTGCCCATTGAGAGGAATCATGACTGCGAACGCGGATTGGGCCGACCTTTATCGTGATCTCATCGCCGATATCCCGCGCATCGCCGGCGCGGCGCCGCTGATGCTGTTCGGCCTCAGCGCCTGTGTCGATGCCCGCATTCTTGCCCATGAGCTGAAGCCCCTGTTTCGCCACGGCGCCCCTGCCGAAGCGCAAGCCTTCGGAAAACTGATCAAGGAACGCGCCGGAGCCGGCATTGGCGGCGAGGTACGGATCGATTGGCCGGAGGGGCCTGGCTGGCTCGCCGGACATGTTCCAATCGCTTATGCGCTCGGCGGCACCGGCCCGCAGGCCGCATGGTCGCTCGCCGCGATCGGCGCCCCTGCGCTGATCGCGCTCGAAGACCGCAGCGCCCATAAGCTCGGCCAGGTGCATCCCGACATTCTCATCGCCGAGAACGGCAAGGCCATCCGCGCCGCCGAAGTCATCGCCCGCGGGCCACGGCAGCCGGAAATCTTCATCATCGAATATACCGCCGGGCAAGCCATCGATGATGTGACACCCAAACGGTCGTCGCGCATTATCGTCCGTTTCCATGATCCGGGCCTCGAACATGATGCGCAGTTCGAGGCGCTCAGCGTGACGCTCGCGGACAAAGCGGGCGCCGGTCTCATCTCCGGCTTCAACAGCATCCCCTACGAGCTGATCGATTCCGAGGTCGCGCCGGTCACACGCATGTTGGCAAAATGGCGCAAAGCGGGTGTTGCTCCGATCCATCTCGAGCTTGCCGGCTATGACACGCCGCGGCAGCGCGATCGGGTGATCGACCAGCTCACAGGCTTCATCACCTCCATCGGCATGAGCCATTCGGAGTTCCAGCCGCTGATGCCGGACAGTTCCGATCTGGCCCGCGACATGTGCGCTCTGGGCGACAGGCTCGGTCTCGAGCGGGTCTGCGTCCATGCCGATCACTGGGCCGCCGCGGCAACGCGCGGAGATGCGGAGACCGAACGCCAAGCGCTGATGATGGGATGCCTGCTCGCCGGCACGCGCGCCTCCGTCGGTATTCCCGCCTATCCCAAGGGTATCGATGCACGCGCGACCTTCGCCACGCCACCACTGCCTGCCGTGACCCGGCACGGCGACTGGTCGGTCGTCGCCTGCGCCTCGCCCTATCTCGAACATCCGGGCGGCACGGTGGGCCTCGGCGACAGCTTCACCGGCGGCTGTCTCCTGATGCTCGGTTCGGCCCACTCCAGAATTTCAGCAAGGATACCTCATGGAGAGCACGTCAAAGCGGGTTGAGATCATGCCGGCCAAGCGCCGCGCCATGATCCTCGAACGCCTGCGCAAGGATGGCGCCGCCTCGATCCTCGATCTCGCCGATGAGATCGGGGCCTCGGCCTCGACCATCCGCCGTGACCTGGAGCAACTGACCGAAGGCGGCTATCTGGAGCGCACGCATGGCGGCGCCCTGCTGGTGCCGCCGCTGCAGGCGACCTTCGAGCACGAAGCCTCGCTCAATGCCGAGCTGCAGCATCCGCAGAAGCGCGCCATCGGCATGCTCGCCGCGCAGCGCATCAATCCGCGCGAAAGTGTCATCTTCGATACGGGATCGACCGTGCTCGAAGCCGTGCGGGCGACGGTCGAACGCCAGATCCCCTTGACCGCGGTGACCAACAGCCTCGAGACCGCCAGCCTCTGCGCCACCTGCCCCGGCTGGCGGGTGATCGTGCCGGGGGGCACCGTGCGTGCGGGCTCGCAGATGATGGTGGGCGATCCCGGCAAGGACTTCCTCGCGACGATCCACGCTGATTTGTGCCTGGTCGGCGCCTATGCCGTCACCGGCCGGCTCCTCACCGATGCCTCGCTCGAAGTCGCCTCGCTCAAGCGGGCGATGATCCGGTCGGCCCGCCGCATCATCCTGCTGGTCGATTCAACGAAATTCACCGCGCCGGCCTTCTCCGCCTTCTGCGACATTTCGGCGATCTCGGAGATCATCACCGATGACGGGATCAGCGCCGAGCAGCACGCCGCTCTGCGCGCCTTCGACGTCAAGGTGACCATCGCCACGGTCTGACCCTACTGCTTCTTCTTCGGCTTCGCGGCGGCGCGCTTGGGCGTGACGGCGCGCAATGGCGGCGGCGTCGTCGGTTTAACGCCGGAAATGCCGTCCAACTCCGCCTTCTCCTGCGCGATGGCGCTGTCATAGGCGGCGATCGCCTTCTCGCGCCGGAACGACAGCGCGTCGATACGGGCCTTGAGATCGGCGATGCGTTGCTGGCGCTGCGTCTCGGGCAAGGCGAGTGCGGCCGCATCGACCTTGTCGAGCAGCGGCTGCTTCACCAGCTGCTCCAGCCATGCCGCGTTTTCCTTGAGGAGTTTGTCGAGAGTCATCGAAAGGCCTTTCTCTAATTGAGGATAATATTGGGCGTGGCGGGCGGCGTAAAGTTGATGGCGTCGCCTGCTATGACATTGCCGGTGAATGTTCCGGGCATGTTGTTGAAGTTCACCGACGGGAAGAAACGCACGGTGGACTTGATCTGATTGCCGAGCACGGCCGCGGCGCGCCCGACCAGCCACACGGTCGCCGCCCGTCTCGGCTCCGCATTCGGCGAGGCAAAGTGCCAGCAATGATTATTGCTGAAAGCCACGCGCTCGAAGCGGACGATGGTGCGGTCGTTGATCCGCATTTCGCGCAACTCCACCAAGGCGGAGCGGCCGGTGCCGATGAAGCGGTTGCCGAGGATATGGGCAGCAAAGCCGAGCGCGATGATATCGGCGTTGACCCAGAGCTCCAGGGCGCCGCGCATGATGAGCGCGCGGTCCTCCCGCGTGACGCTGCGCGCGCCGGCATTGCCATAGGTGACCTGATTGCCCTCGACACGCGCCTCGAGCACCAGATCGCCCATGATGCCGTAATCGGCCTTCGACCGCGCCTGCGCGGTGCCGTCGCTGCCCGAGTTGAACACCTCATTCTCCGAGATGTTGGCTTCACCCACGATGGAATAGCAGCCGATTGAGAAAGCGAGATCGGACATCTGACTGGCGCAGCGCGCCAGCCGGTTCCCGATGATGTCGAGCCGCTCGGCGATCGAATAGGCATAGACGCCCCAGAAATCGAGCGGATCCATCCGGTTGCCGGCGACCTGCGGCGCCGTCTCGCCGATCAGCGTGATGCCGAAGCCGCCGGCGCGGCAATCATTGCCCGACAGGCGGTTGCGCCGGCCGTAGCTCAAAACGATCGCCGCATTGGCGCCACCGATCCGGTTGCCCGATATCTCCGCCCCGTCGATGCGGGTGGCGGTGAGGCCGAAACCCAGCCGGCCGGCCGCGAGAGCGTCGATCACATTGCCATTGATGACGAGACGCGAGGCGTCGATGCAGGCGATGCCGTGCTGCAATCCGGCCAGTGTATTATTGGCGACGATGCCGGCGAGGACAGTTTTGGGCGCATCCGTCCCGACGCCACCGATCTGCACGGCGACCGGCCCCTGATTGTTCCGCTCCTTCAGCCGCGCGATGACGGTGTTCCCGCTGATCTCGCAGAACGAGCCGGCGATGCGGATGCCGATATAGGTCGGGTCGGCATATTGGACGCGGTTGCCGGCGATCCGGCAGCCATCGGCTGCGACATCGATCGCCGCCGAGCGGAAATTCGCCGGCCCTTCCGGATTGGGCGGACACAGGACGAAATTGTCGGCCACCAAAGAGAGATCGGCCAGAGAATCCGCCTCGTCGAAAGGACGATCATTGACGATGATGCCGAAGGAGGCACCCGACACCCAGTTGCGGGTGATACGGCAGGCGAAGGCTGATTCCATATAGGCGATACCGAAGACAGCGATGTCGCGGCCGGCATTCTCGACGATATTTCCATCGGCCTCGAAGGCCTCGCAGCGCTCGCGCACCAGCATGCCGCCGCCCAGATTGGCGAAACGCGAGGAAAGGACACTCAGATGATCGCTGGCCTGCGCGACCAGTCCAATGAAGGTGCGGTTTTCCTTGGCGGTGACGCCGCAATGGGAAATGCGCACGCGCGACGCCCGGATGACGGTGATGACGCCGGCCCCGTCGGCGCCGGCGGAACCCGCCTCGAAATCGATGCCGAGAACGTCGACACCTTCGATGCGCTCTCGCCCGCCGCCTATGATGAGCACGGGTCCGTCGGCAGCCGAGCGCACGGTCGTCCCCGGGCTTTCCGCCTTGAGCACGATGCTGCCCCGCGTGATGCGCAGGGGCGCACGGACGACGTGATCTCCGGTCTTGAGACAGACACAACCGCCCTGTGGTGGCAAGGCATCTATCCCCGCCTGGATGTCCTCGCCCGGCCGGACGATGATCGTGCAGCAGCAATCGCCCGCCCCCTGCTGCTGCGGCGGCGGCCGGCAGTCGCTGACGACGGGCGCCGCTGTCCCGAGCCCGCTGATCGCCGCGACCTGCACATAATGATGGCGGATACCGCGCGGCGGCGCCTTGACGAGTTCCTCGATCGTCGCGGTCGCGGTGCGCGCCCAGAACACCCAGTAATCACCGGTGCGGAACGATCCGCCGGCAGGATCGACGGAGAAGTCGATCTCGATGCCGTCTTCGATGGCGATGGGTCCGGCCGCGGTCAGGATCAGGCCGTCGGCATCGATCGTGTTGCTGCCGGCGGTCTGATCCCAGCGCTGAATTCTCGTATGGCGGCCGGCGATCTCAGCGGTGGTGGCGCCGAAGGGTCGTGTCGCGGGCCGCGGCAAGGCCCGGTCGAGAACGATCCGGCGATTGGTCTCGTCGATATCGACGATGAGCGCCATATCGGCGCTTTCGCCGGCGAGCTCGCGGTGATCGTCGGTCACGCTCACCCAGTCACCCGCCCGGAAGCGCAGGAAGGCGTCGCGGCCGATGCGGTTGACGGTGAGAGTCGTCTGTGTGCCGCTCACCGCGATCTCGCGCACCGCCGAGACGATCGAGCCATTGTCGCGTGACCATTTGAACCGCGCCGTGCCGAGCGGCCCGCCTTGCTGTATCTCGACGCGATAAAGCCGGTTCTCGAGTCCACGATAGCCGGAAGCCGGCGGCAGGATGCAGGGATCATCGGGGGCCGGCGGCGCGATGGCCCGACTGGTCAGGCGCCCTGCTGATGGCGGATCGCCCACCGGCATGCCGCAGGCGGCGGCGCGTCGTGGATCGACGCGCAACTGCCAGACGGTTTGCCGGCGCGTGGTCGTGTCGGCGCCGCCGAGCGCCGGATCAAGCAGCCCAGTGTCCTCGATATAGGTGACTTCGCGCTCCCACACATCGAGATAGACGACGGCGTCGCCCGAGGCCGGCAGCGTCAAGGGCGGATGGAAGGGCTGGTTGCGATAGGTGGCGCCGTCCTCGGCGAAACATTCGATCTGAATGCCGTCGACATAGAGCCGACCGGGGCCGATCGACAGATCGGCGGGCGGCCCGGGCAGGAGGCCGATCTTGAAGGCGTCCGGGCTCACCTCATAGGGAACGCCGATCGGTCCCAGCGTGTCGAGCGCGGTGGTGCGCAGGCGGCGGCGCAATATGTCGATCTCTTCATTCCAGTCGGAATCGATCTGGACGCGGCCCTGCTGCATGAGCACGCCCGAATAACGCTTGCGGGGCTCGAAAGTGAATCTCGTATAATCACCACTCATCGTCGCGCTCCTTTGAACCCTCACGTCACATAGATCAGGCCGTAATCGAGGCCGAAGGGCAGATATTCCTTGAGCCGCAGATGCAGATTGGCTGCGCGTTGCGGCTGCTTGAGATGGCAATAGGCGCCCATTTCAGATCCGTCGGCCGCGCCCTTGGCGATCTCTTCCGGCCCCTTCAGCGACAATTGCAGATAGGCCGGCTGGCCATAGACCTCAGCCGTGTATTCCGGCTTCACACGCAACCGAACGCGATCGCGCAGTGCCTGCTTCTCGGCCGCGGTGAGCGGCCCTTGCCGCGCCTCGGCTTCCGCGATCGCCTTGCTTGTGGCGAGATCGGGCTGGCAGCGATAGCGGCGCGGCAGACGCGAGGCGGGCGGCGCATAGGAAAAGCGCACGCAGCCTTTCTGCACGCGCGCGGTGTCGACAGGACCGTCGAAGATCGTCTCGGTGGCGAGACCGATCTCGCGCAGCAGGCAGCGGCCACGGATCGTCACCCGCTCGCAGCGCAGGGTCGGGCCCGGCCGGTTCACCGCTTCGACGCCGGCAATCGCATCCTGGCCGGCGCCATCGACGATGCTGTCGAGAAGAATGAGCCCCTCGGCATGGGCCGGCAGCCGGATCGCACCCACGATCGAAAAGGCGATCTCGACCGCAAGCTCCTGATTGGCGAGACCGCCACTCGCCAGAGTGGCGACGGCCTTGAGGCTCGGCTCGGTCTGGACCGGCGGCGGCGGTTCCGTCTCGGCGATCGAGCCGCCCGGCACCACCGTCGAATGAAGGATGCGGAGCCGATGCAAGGAACCTTCGATGGCAACACGCCCCTCGATCAACAGGCCACTCAGAGTCACAGCGAAGTCGGGGCGATTGCCCGCGATCGTCAATGGACCACGCAGGCGCAGATGCGGGCGCATGCCGTCGGCGGACTCGAAGGCGAGCGTATTGCCGGTGGCACTGGTGACATCGACGGCAATGGCTTCGTCATAAGTCCGGTTGTCGCGGATGCTGATGATCGCATTGCGCCGGCCGTCGCTTGCCCAGTCCAACAGCGCCGCGGCAAGAGTCGGATGACCGGCGGGGCCGCCCACCGCGATCACCCGCACATCGGCGGCGAAGTTGCGGCGGATGAGCCAGGAGCGGCGGCGATAGGGTCCGCCACCCAGATCGGCCGGGAAGCCATAGTGATAAATGACCTCGACCTTGCTGGCCGGGAGCAGCGCCGGCCCCAGCGCCAGGCGCCCGCGCGCGACATCGATGGCGATCCGGTCGGTGGAGGGTTGCGACCAGATCGAGAGATTGCGGCAGATGACTTGCCATAGCGGAATCTCGACGCCGTCGACATAAACGGTAAGGCTCGGGGCATCGGATGCCGGGCCATAGAAATCGGCAAAGCCGGAATAGAAACGCGCCGGGCGGATCGGTTGCGGCACATGCAGCTCGGTGGCGAGACCAGCCTCGTCACCTTCCCGCCGGGCGCGGCTAAAGAGCGGCGCCGACTGGCCAAGCGGACTGAAGAAATAACGGAAATCCCCGATCGCCCCGACGCGACGCGCCTCGCTCCGTTCCAGCGCATAGGCTTGGAGCCGCCAGAGATGGAAGCCGATATTGCGGATATTGTACCAGCCTTCGTCCTGCGCCACCGGGCGCACATCGACCGTATGCGAGATCTCATCGAAGGCGCCGCCGAGACGATCGAGACGATCGATTGAGCGCATGTCAGGTGTACGCAAGGCATGCGGGCGCAGATGATTGCGCAGACATTGCGTCCAGCCGAGCAGCTCGAAATATTCGACCGCATGGGCAGGCCAGCCGGTGACGTCACGGGCCAACTCCTCGAGCATCGGCAGCGTGCCCTTGCGGCGGCGATAATAGATCGTCTTGGCAACGTCGGCGCGCGAGCGCAGCGCCACGAAGGGCCGCAAGCCGCGGCCCGGCAGGCTGCGTTCGGCGCGACCATTGAGCGCCTTGATGCGGCGGTCCTCCGCCCCTTCGAGATCACGGAAGAGCTCGACCGCGGTGTCGCCATCCTTGACGCGGCTTTCATCGAAGAGCGGCGTGGTGCCCACCAGATCGCCAATATAAGCGACGGCCCAAGGCTCGCTGGTTTCGATGAAGGCATTCTCCTGAAGCTGCCGGATATCCTCCTCGATGACATCGGCCTGGCCGTCGATGATATCGAGAAGAGCGCGCAGCGCTTCACCGCTCTCCTGGTCGCGCGCCCGGATGAAGGCCGGCAGGAGATCATAGAGACGGTCACGTTCGGCGTTGGAGAAAGCCATCAGAGCGCCTCCACGGCAGTAAGATTGAGATCGGTCGCCGGATCCTCGATGAAGGCCTGCTCGGCGGCCAGAACCGGTGGCGGCGCCCCGGTGAAGCCGGCGCGGGCATAACGGTCAATCAATGCCAGAGGCGGCGTCGGCCGCGCCGGAAAAATGCGGATATGTGGCTGGCGCGGCGCCAGATCGACGGCGCGCGACGCCTGCTCGACGGGGCTCAGCTCTTCATAATGCTTGAGCTGGAAAACATCGAGATCGACGGCGGCAACCCCCTTGGCGTCCTGCAGCACCGCATAGATCTGGCTCGCGAAGACCGCTTCGCCGAGCGGCATCGCGTCGAAGGCGAAGAAAGCGGCAAGCCGGGCGCGGGCATCTTCGAGCATCGCGTCGACTTCGAAGGCAGGATCGCGCAGCAGTCTCGCTTTGATGACGATCGGCACACGCACGAAGTTGGCCAGGAACAGCGGCCGGTTCGGATCGCGCACCCTGTCGAGCGCGCCGCGCAGGCGCGCCAGCGAGGATGCGGACAGGACATCGCCCTGTGGCCCGGCCACGGTGACGTGAAGAGCCCGCTCCGTCTCGCTCCAGACCCAAGTGACCGAAGCGCGCGCCGCGAGGCCGGATGCCGTGGTGATCGCCTCGAAATCGGCGAGCGATACGGCACGGCCAAAGGTGCGGACCGAATTGGGCGCCCCCTCGCGCGCTTCATCACGGGTCTCCGGATCAGCGCCGCCATCGGCCGACAGCGGGTTGCCGACGGATCTGAAACCGACCGGGCGCTCGAGCGGGATCGACAGCTGCTCGCGCTTCATCCTGCCCTGCAGGCCGAGACCGGTCCGGTAGGTCGCCATGATATTCATGGCGCCCGACGGCAGGCGCGCGCCGGTGGCGCCATCGCCGAACATGATCTGCGTCTCGCCGGCATCGTTCTGGCGCGCCGTATAGACACGTTCGGTGGATTTGCGGGCGAAGAAACTCGGCGCCTCCTTCCACAACTCGCCATTCACCCGAACCTCCAGAGCGGCGGCGCCCTCGAGCGATGTCGCCGATTGGAGGTAGGTCAAACCGGGCCGCGACAGCTTGAATGTCTGAAAACCCTTGGCCCCTTCGCCGTGACCCAGAGCCTCCACCGGCTGCGTCTCGCCATGGCTGGCATTCGCGACATTGCCGAGGAGCGTGACGTCGCTGAGCGCTGCTTCGGGACCCGGGGTGAAGTCGACGAACAGGTGATCATCGGGCTCTCCCGGCAGCGCCGCGAACGGCCTCACCGCGACGACCGTCACCGGATCGAGCCCCGTCGACGAGCGCAACAAAACGCGCCGCCCCTTGGCGATATTGCCCACCGTCCTGGCGCCGGGCCGCATCCGCAAAGCAAGCCGGCCCTGCCTGATCCTGTCGGGATAATCGTAGTCGCGGAAAATGATGTCGTCCGCGGCGATGCGATAGATGGCGGTCTTGCGCCGGTCGGGAATGGCGCCGATGCCGTCACCGTAGCTCGTCCATGGAGTCCAGCTGCTGCCGATCAGCGCGCGCGATGTGATGCCGCCATCGCCGCCGCGCGCATAGACATGGAGACCCAAGGCGTCGCGCCCGGCCACCGGCGCGGAGGTGAGACGGCCGGCGAGCGAGATCCATTCGTTCCAGGTTTCACCGGTTCGGGTGATCATCCACAAGGCGCCGTCCTTGCCGCGCGCGAAGATATCGAGCCGGTCGGGAGTACCGGCCACAAGTGCCAGATCGCCCGTGAGCTGGCCGCCGAGGGAGCGCCAGTCGCTCCAGACCGTGCCGTTCCATTTGCGGTGAATGACGCCGCCGGCATCATCGAGAGCGGCAACATCGATCCGGCCCGCGCCGGTCGAGGCTACTGCCGGTCCGCCGGCCAGCTCGCCCTTCAACGACGTCCAATCCGACCAGGTGGCCCCGTCGCGCAGGCGATACCAGAGCGCCCGATCCGTGCCGCGGACAAATACCGCAACCGCGCCAGGCTTGTGGGACACGGGCGCCGGCGCCGAGGTGAGGACACCATTCAATCCCATCCAGCTTCCGGGCGTGCCGGAGGTGACGTCGATCGCCCAGAGGCCGAAATCGGTTCCCCGCACGAAGACAAGGACAGTACCTCCCATGACGGCCACCGGCCGCGGCTCGCACATCAGAATGCCGCCATGGTCGACCCAGCCACTCCAGACACCCGAAACGGACCGGCGCTGGCGCAAGCGCAGATTGCTGTCGCGGACAAAGATGTCCTGACCCGCCGCCCCCACTGCAACCGCCTGGACGTCGGACGACGCGTCCATGAGATCACGATACGTCCAGCGCCGCGTGACCGCTGGCGCATCGAGCGTCAGAACGGCGCCAGTGCCCGAGCGCGCATAGACGCCGTGAATTCCGGCCACAGGTGCCGCAATACCCGGCCTCCCACGCAAGGTCTGGCGCAATTCGACCTGCGTTACCGTATCGGTCAGCTGATCGATTGTGCCCAGATGCGCTGGCCGGTCTTCCGTTCTCACGATCGCCGCGGTGCGCAGGCGCGGCACCGCGTCGGGACCGGCATCGATGAGCAACTGAGCGCCGGTCGCAACGTCGGTGTAGCGTGTGTCGAGCGGATAAAGCACGGTCTCGGCGCCAAGCGAGGCATCGACCGTCTGCAGCTCCCATTTGGGCCAGGTGGTCGGCGTCGGCGCCGGTACATAGACATTCACTTTTTCTGGCGCCGTATGTCCAAAGAACCGCAAGCGGCCGTCGAGCTTGGCGAGGCGCGCGACATCGCTGGAGCCTTGCGGCAGGGCGACCGCCGGTTCGAAAGCGATCACCTCGCCGTCGGCGCGTGGCTTTAATGCCGTCAGGGTTTTCTCCTCGATCCTGCCGAGGCCGAACAGAATGAGCTTCGCCCCAGGCGCCAGCTTCTCCGGCCGGGCTGTGATCGGACCGCCAGTCGATCCGAACGCGAAGCCATTGAAAGGAACGGGTGGCGCGAAGGCGGCCGCCTCATTGAGATCGCCATGCGCGGCGATCGCCTCGATCGTCTCGAAGATCTGGGCCTTCTCGTCCTGGCCGGGGACGCTCATCACCTTGAAGCCCTTGCGGATACGCGTCTCGGCGCCGGCATCCAGCGCGAAGCTCAGGAATGTCTCCGCAGCCAGGCCCGGACGCAGCCGGTAGCCAAGCAGGCGCGTCAGGCGCAGAAGCGAGTCCCGCTCGCGTGCGGTGCGCAGATAGAGCTCATTGGCGATGCGCTCATTGTAGAAGCTCAGAACATCCGCGGCGGCCGCGAAGAGCTCGAGGATGGTGATGGCATAGTCGTCGCTTTCGCGCGTGGTGAGATGCGCGAGCGCCGCCTCCTGCGAGATCGACAGCAGCATCGCCTCGCGGAAGCTGGCGAACGTCCCCACCCGATAGGCGATCTCGGAAAGCCCGGGGCGGTTGAAGATGGCGACGGGCGTCGCCATCGCATCGCCGGAGCAACCGCAGAAACCGTCATGAGCCATGATCAGAGTCCTCCCACGGCGGTCAGGCGCAGCACGCCGTTCTCGGCGAGATTGCGATCATTGTCGAGGCGGGGAATCTCGAAGGACGTCATGAGGACGGCACCTTTGTCGAGCTCGCCGCGCGGCGGATCCCAATAACGCTTGAAGGTTGTCACCTCGACCGAATTGACACCTTCGACCGCAACGACGGCGGCATAAAGCTGCGACAGATAGACGGCGGCGCCGAAGCCAAAGCGCAAGGGGAAGAAGAAGCCGGTCGTGCCGTCGCCATAGGTCCGGTTGGACAGAACGCGCCCGACCTCGACCAGCACGTCACCACGGAAATGCCCATCACCGACACAGAGGCGGATATCGATCTCGAGCGGCACGTAGATGGCGGCGCGGATATCGAGATCATAGCCGGCGAGCTTGAACCGCGTGAGGAACGCCTTCATCCGCTGGGCAAAGAGGGGCTGCAGTTCGACCCCGCCTCCCGGCAGACGCTTGAGATTGGCGGGATCGACCGGATGGATCGCGATGAAGACGGTGTGCCACGAGCCGGTCCAACGGAAGCTCGCCTTGGCGGCCGCGACATCCGGATGGCGCAGCGCCATCTCCTCCCAGTCGCGTTCGGTGACGGCACGGAACTGCACTGCGCGGAAAGCCTCGGGCGCGATCTGGCGGACCTGCTCGATCGTCTCCGGTATCTCACCGCCCGCGGCGGGCAGCGGTTGCCACACGCGGGTGACCGGCGGAATGACGACGACTCCGGGATCGACCAGATGCACCAGCGTGCCCCAACCGGCATTTCCGGAGCGCCCGTTGCCGATCCTGTAGCGGGCGACGACACGTTCGGCGTCATAGGGACGCCTGCCATACTGATCATCGCCGAAACGCAGCGACGTGACGCCCCGATTGTCGGTCTCCACCACGAAATGCTGATCGAATGACTGGCTGTCGAGCAGGTTCGGCACCGGCAGCCATCTTTCCGCGACAGGCTCACTCGGGAAGAAGATGTCGAGCCCGATGGCAGGATCCGGCAAATGGCTCAGTGGCGCATCCGGAAGGGCGAGATCCGGAAGAGGCCACCGGCCCGCACCCATGTCGGGGAGTCGGATTTCGTTCTTCAGGCTGTCGCGTGTGATGCTGCGCCCGTGATCGACGGCGGCGATGTTGCCGCGCGCGACGGTGACCGGCGCGATCTCCAGGTGATCGACGGTCTCGGCCGAGATGCGCGGCGCAAAGGCGAGCATTTCCCCCACGGCGAAGGCGACGCGCAACAAGGGCAAGGCCGGATCGGCGGGATTGGTGCGGGGCGTCAGCAGGCCCCCGGTCAAAGCCGACGTGAAAGCCGCGTCTTCGGTCGCCTGAACGTGATCGATACGCAGAACCTGGCGGCGCGCGGGATCGGCATCGGCCGGCAGCCCCGTCACCGGGCTCACCACCTCCTCGATGAGCACGAACTCCCCGGCGCGCAGGTCCGGCCGGATCGCCGTGCCGGCAGTGTCGCGATAGAGGAAAATCTCGCGGCTGTCCTTTGACAGGCAGCACAGCGTGTCGCCCCAGGTGTGAATACGCAACTCATTGTGGAGCTCGATCACCCGCGTATCGGCCTTCGTCTCGAAGACGACTGTTTCCGTCAGTGCCGGATCGCCGTCGAAATCGGCAGCTGCCGGAATCACGATGTCGGGCGGCGCGACCGCGCCGACGAGCGGAGTCGCAACCATGCTCGTGACCTTTGTCGCCGCCGGAATGACGCCATTGGCGCCGGAGCCGCCCTCGAAATGCACGAAGGAACGGGCTGCGCGCCCCTGCCCCATCGCATAATCGATGAGACGGGCATGGCGGGCGGCGGAGATCCGGTGCCGGCAGGTATCGAGATAGCTTTCCGTGCCGGGGCCAGCATCCTGGTAGTAGCTCAGATAATCGGCGGCATAGGCCAAGAGTTCGACCAGCGTCATACCGAGATCGGCCGGGAGACGCTCCTGCCAGTCGGGATTGCGCTCGGCGATCAGATCGACCATCAGGCGCCGGAAGCTCTGATAATCCTTGGCGAGATAATCGAGTGCCGGCTCGACGCGCTGCGGGTCCGGGCAATCGGATACCGGGCGGCAGTCGAACTCGCTGGGACAAGCCGCCTTGAAGCTGAAGACCGCCTGATTGCGCTCGAGATCCATCGTGGGATGTTCGACGTCGAGCACATAGGGCGAGAAATCGCCTTCGCGGTCGACGAGCACCCGCCGCCGTAACGGGTCGCCCGCCACGGTCTCGACTGCCGTCACCTTGATATCGACGATCCTGATGCCGCCCGACACGGTGAAGTTCGAAACGCTGAGCACCGGCGGTACTTTCAGGAAGGTGACATCGAGGATGAACCGGCTCGCCGGCTCGCGCCGGAATTCGACGAAATCGATGCCGTTCAGCGGATGCGCCGGATCGAGCAGAACACCGGAGCGATGCTCGTCCCCGCATAACAATGTGCCGTCCGCCGATAATACCGTCATGGAGACCTCACACTGGAACCGGATGCCGGAAGACCTCGACGCGCCGCTCGCCAGTCTCGCGGCGCATATAGGAAATCCGGATTTCGAGCGTTCCCTCTTCAGCCGCCGTCTCGACCTTCTCGAGCGAGATCACGGGATCAAGCCAGCGGATGAGCGCGCCGTGAATGAGCTGCTCGGTGGCGGCCGCCAACGCATCGGAAAGCGGGGCAAAGACGAGTTGCTTCACACCGCAGCCGAATTCCGGCCGGTTGACCCGTTCGCCAGGTGCGGTGAACAGCACGAGCGCGATCATGTCGCGGATATGG
This sequence comes from Taklimakanibacter albus, assembly GCF_016595235.1. GTDB lineage: Bacteria > Pseudomonadota > Alphaproteobacteria > Rhizobiales > Aestuariivirgaceae > Taklimakanibacter > Taklimakanibacter albus. Next base: position 494,231 of record NZ_JAENHL010000008.1, read on the forward strand.
TCGTCACTGCCGGTGCGGCTGGTGCGCCCGCGCTCATCCTGCGTGAACGGAAAGTCGAAATATGGCCGGGCCTCGTCCATCAGGTGAAATCCACATCGACGACGGTGACGGGTTTGGTCTGATTGTGCTCACAGAAAACCTTGATCGAGTCCTTGCGCTGCTCGATATGACGGACGACGCCACGCGCAATTGCGATGAAGAAACGCCGCCGGTCGCGCACGCTCTGCTCGGAACCGTCCATACTCATCGGCGGCAGGCCGTCGGCGACCATCATGGCATTGAGTTCGCTTTCTATCTCCGCCGCCATCGAATTGGCGAAGCTCGAAAGCGAACCGGGCTTGAGTTGCGTGGCCATCGTTCTGATCTCACTCCAGCATGACTTTGATCGACAGCAGGTCGGGCTTGGGTGGCGGCATCTGCATCACCGGCGGCGCCGGTGTGACCGGCAAGATGCCGAGCGCCAGTTCCCCCGGATGCACATGGGTGTTGAACAAGGCGACGAGCTGAGAGAGATAGGCGAAGAGCTGGTCGCCGATCACCGCCGGATGCGCGGCGCTGTCGCTGCCGTGCCGAAGCAATGGCGCGCTCGATACGACTTCCACCGCGCCCTTGACCGTCACGGTGCCGGTCGCGGCATTCACCTCGACCGAATTGAGCGCAACACCATCTGTCAGCGTGATGGTCTGCGCCGCGTCATCCATCACCACGGTGAGGCCGGTCTCGGTGCGCCAGATGCGTGTCGTCGGCTGGCTTTGCTCACCGGGCGGCTTTCTCGGCAGTTCGCCCTTGCCCCAGTAGCAACCGGTCCAGATCGGCTGCGAGGTGTCGCCGTCCTCGAATTCGATCCACACGCCGGCGCCGACCGGCGGGATGGAAAAGAAGCCCGAGGTCGGTCCGCCATAGGGAACGCAGGGCCAGGCCCAGCCGGTGGGCACGCCTTTCAACACGCGGGGAACAAAGGCCTGGAGACGGCCATAACCGTCGGGATCGAAATTATTCGCCACCGTGCCCTTATGTTTGCCGAAGACTTTTCTTCCGGTTCTCGGGGCCTCTGATCTTGCGGTGCTCAGCATGGACTTTCCCTCTCTCACGCGACCGCGGCCAGCGGATCGACAAAAACTTCCGCGCCGGTGAGACCGACGGCATTGCGCCAGGCGGTGAAGCTCTGGCGGTAATCGTCCCGCGAGATGTGATGCGAGACCTGATCGACATAATAGAGACCGCTGTTCTGGCGCCCGGCGCCGCGCACCAGCACCGGCAAGCCGACGCGCAACGGTCGCGCGAGCTTGATGCCGTCGACCTCGCCTTGCGCCATGATCGCCCGGCTGGTCGCCGACGCCCGCGCCATCGCCCGGAGCTGCGCTTCCGTCGGATTGGCGGCGCCATCGCCGAATTGCTGCTCCACCGGGGGCGGCAGAATGCGGAACAAGGAGGGCTCCATGCCCATCGGCAGCTCGCTCGACATCAGGCCGAAGGATGGCCGCGGCGCCCGTGTCACCGGATCGACCATGAGCCCCATGACGCCAGTGGGCGACAGCATGTCGTTCGCCACCGTGAATTGCGTGAGATTGGACTGGATGCCGAAGTCGATCGACAGCACACCCTGATGCGGCACGAAAGTGTAGGGCCGGTGCAAATGCCCGACATCCCGGCCGGTGATCGGATCGGGCTGGATGAACAGATCGAGATTGTTGGCATAGGCGAGTTCGAACAGGAAAGCTGCGTCATAGATGCGCTGCGTCGTGGTCGTGTCCATGATGGTGCGGGTCGGCGGCAGCGCATCGATGAGCGGCAGGATCGCGTATTTGCCGAAAATGGTCGCGGCGATTTCACTCTCGGACAGATTGGGCCAGGGAAACGGCTCCTGGTTGCTGGCCATCCGTGTGCCGAGCGCATCCATGCCGACCACTTCGAGGCGCGAAGTACCGGGCGCATCACCGGCGCTCAGCCGCGCGTCCTTGATGTAGCCGTTGATCAGAACCTGCGGGATCGGCAGCCCGGCGGCGATGCTGATCTTCACCGGCATCATCGGCCGGAAGATATCGATCGCCAGCGCATCGAAATCACCGAACGAATTGCGCGACAGCTCGAAATGCAGGCGGAAGATCGAAGCCTGGCCGATCGAGGTTTCGATGTCGATCGCCCGCAATGCCTGGAAGAACGGCATGGGCATCGGCGCGAAGGCCACCTGGACGCTGAACCATGAGGGAAGCAGGCCCATCTCAACCCCCTCCCTCGGGCGCCGGAACGGCGACGGCGGCGCCCGGCTCTTCCGTCAGATCGACCGGGCGGCGCACCAGATTGAGATCGCACAGGCGCCAGAACTGCTCGGGATCACCGATCGTCCGGTAGGCCAGAAGATCCGGCCGCTCACCCTGCTCGACCGAGGTGAAGAGACGAGGCGGCGTCGCACTCTGCGGAATGAACCGCATCCGCTTGTAGCGGATGGGCCGCTCATCCTTGCCCGTCAACGTCGCCTCGGTGATGTTTTCATAACGGCTGCCACGGAAGAACATCGATGCCCTCCTAGAGCCGGCCCAGCGCCGCAATGGCGCCGGCCGCACTGAACTTGTTCATGCTCGAGATCACTTCCTTCTGGGTGAAGGCGGCGAGATAGACCCAGTAGCCCGGATTGGTGACGTCGAGATCGCGATAGGTGAGCACCCTGACGGTCAGGTCGGCCTTGGCGCGGATCGGGTTGAGCTTCTGGTCAAAGGCCTCTTCCTTGATCGACAGGCTCTGGATCTGAACCGGCAGGACACGTCGCGGTCCCCAGACGAGCAGCGTCAAAGGCGCCGTTTCGCTGAGAATGAAGGCGGTGCCGGCCAGCGCCAGGGCCTCATTGGCGACGACGATCGGATAAGACGGATAGACGAGGCGCTCGATCGCGGCGATGACGGGATGCAGGCCGTTCTCGACCACGGTGGCGTTCTCGCCCGGCTTTTCGAGCTGATCGGCGGCATCGATCTCGACGGAGAAGGTCAATGTCTCCTGCGGAGGCCCGTTGACGCGATTGGTCTCGCCGCGACCGCCACCGCCTGCCGCCGCCTGGCTCTGCAGGGACCGGGAGACTTCATCCGGATTATACTGGAAGGCGATCACCAGCGGCTGCGTCGATGGCAGACGGTAGGCCACGAGACCGCCTTTCATGACGCGCGGGCTGCCCGGGAATTCAGATGCCATGTGCCGCTCGCTCCTTCACAGTTTGATGGTCTTGATCCATGCGCCCTGCTCCATGACGTGGATGTAGCCCCGGGCTTCCAGCAATTGCCGCCAGCCCGGATTGATGATGATTCCGACATCGATGGTGACTGTCTTCGCGCCATTGAGGCGGGCGACTTCGACCGCCGCATCCTCGAAGGCGGCGGTGACCCGCATGCCGGTGCCCTGGCCACGCAACGCGTCCGGCAGCTTGCTCATGAAACGCCGCACCACAAGCGTGCTGCCTTGCCGGCTCACCGTGACGCCGGCCAGCTGTACACCTTCGGCGGTCAATGTCCTCTCTGCACCGGATGCCAGGAGCGAATCCATCTCGCGCGCCAGGCTGCGGGCCGTCGAGCTCAGCCCCTTGGCGACGACCGTCCTGCCGAGCGCGACCCCCGTATTGGTGGGCAGGCCACCCGCGCCGGCATAACCGCCAATGGCGACGGTCCCGCCGAGGCCGATCTTCACGGCCATGTCGACCTGCTCTTCATATTGGGCGAGCGAGCTCTGCAGCACGCCGCACAAGGTCGGCGCGGTGAGCATGTTGATATGCGACGGCACGATGCGGCCGGTGCCGTTCTCGACATAGAATTTCACTTCCGAAGAGTATTTCGTGCGGATCTCGTCGAAAGTGGCATTGCGCGGAACCTTGTCGCTCTCGCGGAAGAAGCGTGCTTCATTGGTCTGCGACGAGAAGGGATGCAGCAGATGCCGGGGCGTCGTGTAGTCGACCTCCACGACCGGCGGTTTCATCCACTTTGCCACCAGCCCCAGCTCGAATTTGGTGCCGTCCTTATAGTGGATGATGGCGAGCTCGGCGGTGAAATACTCGACCTTGGCGATCTCATTGTCGATGTAAGTCGGGAAGTTCTTGAAGCGGTCGAAACCGGTCGCCATCGGATCGACGGCCGGGGTTTTCTTCTCTTCCTCCCCCATATCGATCTCTTCGCGGGTGACCTCGACGAGCACCGGCTTGACCTCGGCGACATAGGCGTCGAAGGCATCGCCATTGAAGAATTGCAGCTTCGCATTGACCTCGGCGCGATCATCCGCCGAAAGCGCGCCGGCTTTGCGCAGGCGCTTGGCGTCGGCCTTGCCGAGAGACCGCGCATAACGAATATCGGTGGCGCGCTTCGGGTCATAAGCAAAGGCCCATTCCATGGGCATCTGGATCTCGCTCTGGTCGTCGGGCTGACGCTGGATGGTCGCGTTGCCACCGCGCTGCTGCACGACATGGGTCAGCTCATGAGCGAGCAGCTTTGTATCGTAACCACCCTTGGCGAAGGCGATGTCGCGGCCATAGGTGAAAGCACGCGCGCCGATGCCTTGCGCCGTCTGTCTCGCCTGATCATGCGTATGGAGCCGCACATCGGAGAAATCTTGGCCGAAGCGCGGCTCGAAATAAGCACGTTGTTCGGGCGTGAGAGACATGCCGCCATGCGCCACTCCCGTTATCGCCGTGGACTTGCCCGCACCGGCCGCCGGCATGGTCCTGCCGATCGATCCGAGGGCCCGGTCGGACATCACGGCGTGGGCGGCGTGGTCGGCTTCGCGCTCGAGCGAGTCGTGCGTTGATTTCGCAGGGGGCGGCGATCGCGTGGTCAAGTGCTCCTGTCTGATCATCGCACGGGGATCTCCAGGGCATATTTGGACGAGTATTCATCGACGAGACGATAGCCGCGCTGGATGAGATCCTCGGCCAATTCGGCGCTCATGACGACATCGGCCTCCAGGCGCAATGTTTTTGCTCCCAGGCTTTTCGCCATCCCCATCGATGTTTGCCGGAAAGTGAGATAGGCCTTGATCATGCTGGCGCGGTCGCCATAGGCGTAAGAGGACAGGACTCCCGCCACCAACGTGTCTCCCTCGTTGATCAGATAGTGCTTGAATTCGATATCGCCGCGCTTGATGACGCCGGCGGCTTTCTCGCCGCGCACAAACTTGCCGACATCATCCTCCGACATGCCGAGCTTGCCCAAGGCCGATTCGACGTCCGGAGGAAGCCCACCGGTCGTCTTTCCCATCGCCATAAGATCCCCTTTATTGGCGGCCCTGCTCGCTTCGGTCCGTTTGCGCGCATCGGGGAGATAGTCGGTCCAGTCCGGCTTGGCCGCATCGGGATCGACTGCCGGCGTCCGCGGCTTGGTGCGCTCCTGGAAGACCGGCAGCTGCACTTTCTTACCCGCCTGCTCGGGCAGAGCCTGGGGCGCTATCGGAAAACCCGCCTGGTCAGCGAAATGGTCACCCACCGGCTTATAAGTCCCCGATTCCCGGTTCCAGCTTTTGAGCGCGCCATTCTCCATTTTTATGTTGCCGGCATAGGCCACCGGCCCACCCATCGCCGCCTCGGCATGGCCGTAGCGCGAGCCCCAGAGCGATCCGTCCGGCATGCGCGCGAAAGCATAGTCACCGGTGGCCGGAATCAAGGCGCCGCTTTCATAATCGACCTCGAAGAACATGCCGTCGCGCTCGACGATCTGGACGCGCTCGCCGCCCTTGGGCACCCGGCGCGGCAGATTGTTGTAGGTCGGCACACCGAGATCGGGCTTGGTCGGCGGCGAGCCATGTGTCGTGGCGCCACCCGCGGGGGCATCGGGAAGCTTCGAGCCTCCACCGGCCACGTCATCGACAAGCCCTTGCGGCGCGCCATGCTCAGCGGTCGCGGCGGTGCGCGAGGCGGCGCCCGCGACATCATCGGCACTGCGCACAGCGCCCTTTTCGAGATTGAGAGTCAGGCGCTCCGCTTTCGCGACCGGCGGCACATCCGGCACGACCTGGATGGCGGCCTCGAACAATGCGTCGCCGACCTCGCCGGAGCCCACGGATTTGGCGCTGAGATTTGCGCCGTAGAGATCCCGGCGTGTCCCGATATCCGTCATCTTCTTGTCGAAGTTGACGGCGGCGACGCCGAGGCGCAGGCCCCAGCCGATCGGTCCCGGCACGAACATCGAGACGAACTCCACCACCTTCAGGATGTCGTCCCAGAGCGAGGTCTGCGATTTGCGGTAGCTCGCCAGATCATCGATCACCCGGTTGATCTCCGACGACTTGGCGCCGATGGGGCCCTTCAGACGCTCCTTCTCCATGTCGATGATCTTGTCGGCGGCAAAGATGACCTTGCGCTCGCCGATGCGGCTGCGCGCCCGGGTGATCTGCTTGCGGCCATCGAAGAGGAAGTCGGTGAGCTTGCCCTGCGCCGCATCGGCATCCTTGGCCGAGAGGATATCCTGGGCGCTGAAGCCTTGTGTGACCTTGAGGTTGGACTCTTCGGCGACCGTCTGGTTGAAGGCCTGCTCCTGCTGCTCCATCTGCTTTTCGCGCTGGTCGGTGCGCTGCGAATAGGTGGGCTCGCCGGACAGCGTGTCGCCGATGACGCTGAAGGGATTGAGGGCGCGATGGATACTGTCCGCCTGCTGCTCGCTGTCGAGCTTCTGCTTGACCGCGGCGCGTTGACGGGACGCCGCGGCCACTTTCTCATTGCGGTTGATCCGCTGCAGCTCGGTCCAGAAGTAATTCGGTGACCACTTCTTGTCCTGCCACAGGCCGACATACTGTCGATCCATCCTGAGCAGGCTCGCTTCGGCGCTGTCGAGTGCCGCCACGGCGAGATTGGTCAGATCGGCGACGAGCGCGTTTTCGAAATGGCCGATCAAAGCCCTGAACTCATTCAAGAGGCGCGCGCCGGTGCTGTGGAGATCCTGCTTGCTGGTGGGAGAGATCTTGTTGAACTTGAGAAGATTGATGTAGTTGACGAGCGCCAGCTTGTCGCTTCCGTCCTCCAGGATGCTGCCAACGCCGCCGCGATGCAGGAGATGGGTGGGGGCATCGGCCATGATCTTGGAGATCTCGACAAGCGAATCCCAATTGCTGGCCGTATCGAGCTGCTTCTTGTTGCGCTTCTCGACATAGTCGAAGGCCCATTCGGTCTGCGTGCCGGCGGATTCGGTGATTCCCATTTCCCGGTCATGGCGCCGGCTTTCCTGCACCAAGATAAGCTCGTCCGCGGTGACGCCTGCCCCTTTCAGAATCTCGCCCGCAAAAGCGGCATCGCGATATTCATCGGCGGTGCCGGCAGTGGCCCGGTCCGATGTCACGAAGTCCTGGATCTCCTTCGGCAGCTCCCTGACCTGCCCTGCCGGCGTAGGCCGGATGTGAATCGTGGTCTTTTCCGCGCGGCCGTTGATGGGCTCCTCGGTGTAGGGATCGAGCGGGTAGCGATAGATGAACTTGCCCGGTATGCCCTCGGCGGTCGCATTGGGAACGTGCCCCAACGGCGATGTCGTATAGTCTCCCGGCGCCAGCTTGTTGATCAGCAGATCGACAGTGGCCGACATGCCGTCGGACAAGACGACATCCGCCGTCTTGCCGCCCTGCTCGGCCGTCACGGTGACGACACCCGGCTTGTTCTTGTCCTCATCCTGGGACTTGCGCTGCAGGACGGGCGTGCCCATACGCTGCTGCAGCGTGTGACTGAGCTCATGCGCCAGAAGATGCCGGCCCGCCGTAGTCTGGGGCGCGAATTCACCCTTACCGAAAACCACGTGACGGCCATGCGCGTAAGCGCGCGCGCCGAGCGCGGCTGCGGAATGTTCGGCCGCGCCTTGGCGGTGAATAAGGATGCTGCTCAGATCGCGGCCGAATCTCGGCTCGAAATAGGCCCGCTCGGCGTGGCCCAGCGGTTCTCCCGATTGCGCCAGCACATCACGCACACCGGCAGGAAGCTTCGCCGCCCCGCCTGAAGCCGGACTGATAGACGGATCCTTTTCCGGAAAACGTCCTTTTACGACGGTGTCGGCGAGCCTGTCCGCCTCGCGCTCCAGCGCATCATCCCGCTGCCGGCCCCGGCTGGCGGGTGCCTGGTCCAAGGCTCTGGCGGTTTGCGGCACGGCTCTCATCGGCCCCGCTCCTTTTCGAGCGCGATCCGGATCGCCTTTTCGAGCGCGCCGGCGCCGGCATTGGCCGGCAACCGGACCCGTAGCGTATCGATATGCAGAGGCTTGTCTCGACCGTTCAATGCTGTCGCAACACCTTTGGTGACGGCGCGACCAAGGTCCGCCGCCTGATGCGTCGATCCCGCTCCGGCAATCCTGATGGTCGGCGCGCGGGTCATGACGCTGCCACTCCGAAGACATTGCCTCTGAATTCGCGGTCGAGCTTGTGATATTCGGCCCGCGCTGCCCGCGCGATATGCGCCATGCCGAGCGGCTTATTCTCCGCCGCCGCCAGGAAGGCGGCATTGATGGCGATGACCGATATGTTGCCGCCGGCGATATCGAGCCTGGCGAGCACATCGAAGTCGAGCGCCGCGCAAGGCAGCTCGGGCGGGAAGGCTTTCTGCCAGATCCGGCGGCGGGAATCGGCATCCGGGAACGGCACGTCGATGACATAACGGATCCGGCGCATGAAGGACGGATCGAAGTGGTTCTTCATATTGGTGGCGAGGATGGCCAGGCCGCTATAGCTCTCCATGCGCTGCAGCAGGTAGCTCACTTCGATATTGGCGTAACGGTCATGGCTGTCCTTGACCTCGCTGCGCTTGCCGAAGAGCGCATCGGCCTCGTCGAAGAACAACACCGCGCCGCTCGCCTCGGCGGCATCGAAGACGGCGCGCAGATTCTTCTCGGTCTCTCCGATATATTTCGACACGATGCGCGAAAGATCGACGCGGAAGAGATCGAGGTTGAGATCGCGGGCGATGACTTCGGCGGCCATGGTCTTGCCGGTGCCGCTCGGTCCCGACAGAAGAAGCGAGACGCCCCGCCCGCGTGGATATTTGCGTCCCATGCCATGATCGCCATAGACGCGCGCCGAATGACGGATCTGCGCGACAGCCGCCTTGAGATCGTGGATCACGTCAAGCGGCAGGACGATATCGTCCCAGCCGAAGCCCGGAATGATGCGATCGGCCAGTTGCTCGAGCTCGCGGCTCGCCTTCTCGCGGCAGGCCAGCCAAAGATCGTCCGCTTCCTGGGCCGCCGCCGCGATGAGGCGCGGTCCGAAGCGGAAATGCTGGGCGATCAGCTCGATTTTTTCCCGTTTGTCCGGCATCTGCGGCCCCAAGGCCTCGTGCCAGAGCTCGATGCGGTCCTGGTCCGACAACGGATCGAGCCGCAGCATGGGCACAGGGAATGAGAATTCATGCCGTCCCTCGGCGATGGCGATCGCGAGCACGGGGAAATCGGCGAAGCGTTCCTCGATAAGCCGCTGGCCTTCCGGCTGCCCGATATCGATCAGCAGCGCGAAGCCGCCCATCAGCGCCTCGCGCGCCAGGAGCGGCAGATAGTCGGGCGCCGAGTCGAGCAGACGCGGCTTCACTTCACAGAGTCCGAGGCCGAAGCCACGCGCGAGCGCCTGAGCCAGGGCACGGCGCCCGCTCTCCCGGGGGCCGGTGATCATCGCCAGAGGCCGCGCCGCCTGGCGTAGTCTTTCGGCGAGAGTCTCGACAAGGGCCCGATGACGCCTGAGGAGTGGCCCGCCCTCGACCGGGCCGAGCATGGCTGAGATGCGCCGGTCAAGAGCATCTTCGCCCATGAGATAGCGCCCGATCCGTTCATCGATCAGCACAGGCGTCGTCGCCATGATGCTGCGCTCGGAGCTGTCGATCAGGCGGAAGCGCCGCAACGGGGCGGATGGCGCCAGCCGCTCCCAGATTTTGACCGACAGCGCGAAGCCGCCGATATCGAGAAGCGCCTGGGCGGTCTGCAGCGTCACCTGGCGCGGCTCGCCCTCGAGCTGCGCGTGCAGGCAAAGCAGCAGCAGGTCCTCATCGAATGGCGTCAATTGAAAGAGCGCCGAGAGGCGGTCGATGGCGGCCGGGCTTTCTCCGTCGCGCAGCTGGCGGCGCGCTTCCTGATAGGCGGCGATCAAACCCGCCGTCGCCTCGCCGTCGGTGCGGGAAAGCCGCGCCGCCACCCAGGCCAGACCCAGCCGTATCACTTCATCATTGCGTTCCCGCCAAGGGCGTGTGTCCGCTGACTTCAGGATTTCCGTCCGGGACATGGTCTTGCCGCGCGCCATCGTCACAGCCCCAGCGTGAAGGTGATGCCGGCATCGCGGCTGCGGGCGCCATCGACCTGGGCCGCGACCGGATAAGGCGTCGGTGAGACATCGATGATGTCGGTCGCCGCGGCGACCGGGACTTCCACCGCCGTCGGCGTCGGCGTCGCCCAAGGGTCACCGGGCTGAGGGATACGGACCGGAATGGCGGCGTCACCAATGATGATCTCCGCCCCCTTGGCCCCTTTGTGCCAGAGACGTTTGCCGGTGACCCGCAGCACCGATGCCGCATTGCCGGTCGGCGGCGTGGCGCCGGCAACGGTCGGCACCAGCTGCATCAATCGGATATCGGAGGCATAGCGCCGCGACTTGTTTATGCCGGCGCCCGGGCCGAGAGCCCCCTCGACGCCCTCAGCGGGATGGAAGGCGAAAAGCTGGATCTCCAGCGGCCCCGGCTGCAGCTGCTGCAGCGGCGGGATCGGACGCGGCGAGGGATGATCGGCGTCGGCCGGATATTGCGCATCGGGCAAGGCGATGCGGATGCGTCCGTCACCGGTGAGATCGACGCGGATCGGATCGAGCGTGCCGAGGCGGACATAGAGTCGTTCGGCCGCAATTCGCTCCGCGATAATGGTGATCTCCTCGCCGATGCGGGCACGTATCTCGCCCAGGGGATCACCGGGATTGACGGGAGACACATAAAGATCGGTGATCTCCGGGCGGCGGCGCAGCGACATATGCAGCCGGCGCAATTCCACCGGCTTCGGGCTCACCCGCGGCAGCGGCGTTTCGATCTGGACGACTTTCACCTCATAGACGACCGAGCGGCGGAAATTGGTGCCTGATACGGCCGACCAGACCTTGGTGATGTCGTCGAGCGTGGCGGGATGGAGAACGATTTTCAAACGCTCGAACTCGTTTGTGAGATCGGGGTCGAGGATCGGGTCTCCGGGCGAGCCCGCCACCGGATTGACGATCGCCAGCCGATCGATGCCATTGGCGAAGTCATTCATCACGCGCATCGCGTCGCCGAGGAGCGTCTGCGCATTAAGATCGGCATCACGCTGGTTCTCGACGGCGCTATGCGTGGTCATCAGATATCGCAGATCGAGCGACAAAGGCGGGTGGCCATAGGCCGCCGGATGGCCGGTACCCGGAATCTCCTGGTTCTTGAGCGCCGCATTCTCGATGACCTGCATCAGATAGAGATTGACGCGGGCGCCCGAGACGCCGGCAAGCTCGACATCGGGCGGCGCCAGCGTGATCTCGGCGCCAGTCACCATGCGGTCACGCAGCAAGGTGCGGAGCGTGCGGCTGACGGCGGCGATGGCGGCGTGTGATGCCATGGCGCCCCCTAACGCGGCTCGCCGCGCCGGGCGCGGGCATAGCTATCGAAGCCACGTGTCCGTTGCGGCTGTGGCCGGGCGGGTGCCGCTGGCCGTTCCTGCGGCAGGAACTGCACGTCGATGCGCCCGATCGAAATGGTGGGCGGTGATGGCGCGGACTCGACCGGCGTAGCGGCTGTCACGATAGGTGCCATGGGCGGCACATCGAAAAACATCGGACGCTGATGGTGTGGGACCTCGGGATGCTCGAACGAAGGCGGCCGGGAAGCAGCAGGTTCGGATCCCGGCGCGTCCGATTGCTCGAGCATTTCGAAGTCTTGTTGTGAAGCAATCATGGCTGGTGGCGATGATCGAGGCGGAGAAGAGAGCGGCTCCGATGCCGGCAGCGGGCGATCTCCGTCAGCCTTGACGTTCTCATTTGGCAAGGCGGACTCATCCGAGTGAGCCTGCCGTGTGGCCTTTGCCGGCGCGGGATTGGTTTTGCGGGACACGGCAGGAGACTGCGCGGGCTTCTCGAACTGTTGCTCATCAGGCGTCGCCGCATCGACGGTAGGGACCATCTCCTGCTCGAAACGCGCCGCCGGGCGCGCCTTGAGCAGCGGAAGCCCGGCCGGCTGGCCGGCGCCGCGGGCAATCAGACGGTCGGCGAAATTCGTCATCCGCTCGCCTCCCCTGTTGCCGCCGCGATCGCCAGATACTGGGCGCGTTTGGCGAGCGGCAGCGCCAATATCTCGGCCTCGCTCCAATGATAGGCGCGCGCCATGCGATAGACATCGCCATAAAGCGCACTCGAACTGCCGAAGGCTCCCTTCAGAAGCGCATAACCGTCGAGCAGTGTCTCGAAACTCGCGGCGCAATGGGGGCATTCGACCGCGATGCGGCATTCCGCCAAGGGATCGAGCGCCAGAAGTTTTTCGGCGAGCTCGGCCTCGCAGTCTTCCGGCAGGGCTTCGCGCGCGACCGCTTGTCCTTGCGCATCGAAGAGCGCCGTCAGGCAGGACTCGAGCAGACGGCGGGCAGATTTCTGTCCCAGACCCAGCGTCCTTTCGAGAACTGCCCCCGTGGGCAGAGTCACTTCCGCGGCCCAGCTCCCGTCGCGCGCGGCGAGAACACAGCGCCGGTCCGAGGTATCGGGTTGCGCCGACACCAGGTCGCGGAAGCGGATCGGCACTTCGACGATGTTCTTGCAGGACGGGCAGGTGACGACGAGATCCGTCTCGGCGCCGAGGAGACGAGAACAGAGCGCGAGAAGTAGGCGCTCGCGATCACCGACGGTCAGTTGCGCAAGCTCGTCCGGCACGGGCGTATGCTCGCCGATGCGCAGCACCAGGCTGTCGATGAGCGCGCTCACGCAGCGGACCGGCGGTGTGGCGCCCCTATCGACGAAGAGCGCCTGATCATTGCCGGTCGGCTCACGCAGCTCGACAAGACGGCGAGCGTCCAGGCCATGCAGCAACTCCACATAAAATGACTGCATCGGAGATCGAGCTCCCCACACGCCTCGATTGCCGTCCAAAGCGTTATGCCGGGACCGTAAAGCTCGGCTCGACCGGCTCGGTCACGGCGACGTCGCGCTGCCAGCCCTCATTCTCGAGCTTCAGCGTCTGGATCGCGATCGCATTGGCATTGGCGTCGAGATCGGGCAGCGCCTGAAAGTCCGACACCCAGCAGCGGAATATCTGATAGGAGAGGACCTTCTGGCCGGCTTCATTGAAGACATCGAGGATCACATCCTTGCGGAAATCGGCGAGCGACACTTCCGAGCCGGCGCCGGCGCCGAAATTCCAGACCTTGTTGGCCCAGCGTTCGAATTCGAGATCATGCGTCACGCCGCGTTCCAGCGTGATCGCCTCGAACTTGCTGCGTCCGGGCGACTTGCGCGCCGTCGAGGGATCACCGCCCTCGCGGTGCTCGATCACTTCGGTGCTGCGCTTGAGCGCACCGACCTTGCTGATGCCGGCCACATAGCGGCCGTCCCATTTCACCCGGAACTTGAAGTTCTTGTAAGGATCGAAACGGCGGGCATTGACGGTAAAAGGCGCCATGGTTCTCTCCTCACTCGGCCGTCGCGCGGGCGATCTGCTGGATCTTGATGATGACGAATTCGGCGGGCTTCAGCGGCGCGAAGCCGACCTCGATATTGACGATGCCGTTGTCGATATCGCTCTGCGTCGTCGTCTCCCCGTCGCATTTGACGAAATAAGCCTCGTTCGGCGTCGAGCCCTGGAATGCGCTCTGACGGAACAGGTCCTGCATGAAGGCCCCGATATTGAGCCGGATCTGCGACCAGAGCGGCTCGTCATTGGGCTCGAACACGACCCATTTGGTGCCGCGATAAAGGCTTTCCTCGAGGAACAGCGTCGTGCGGCGAACGGGAAGATACTTCCAGTCGGACGCAAGCGCATCCGCGCCTTCAAGCGTGCGGGCCCCCCAGCAGATGTTGCTGAAGATCGGGAAGTTGCGCAGGCAATTGACGCCGAGCGGATTGAGCGTGCCGTTCTCGAGATCCGTCATCACATAAGTGAGGCTCTCGACATTGCGCAATCTGGCATCGGTGCCGGCCGGCGCCTTCCAGACGCCGCGCGCCGTGTCTGTCCTCGCCCACAACCCCGCGATGGTGCCGCTCGCCGCCAGCGAGCGCTGACGGTTCTGGTTGAGCGGGTCGGGCGTGAAGGTGCGCGGATAATAGACGGCTGAATTCGGATGCCGGAGCGATTCATTGGCGGCGAGCCAGGTCTGCATCTGGTCGATCGAGACGACGCTCTCGGGAATGTCGATGATGATCATCGAACGCCGGCTCTCGGCATAGGTGATCGCTTCCGCATAGACCGACAAGGCGCCGGCCTGACCGAGACGCGGCGCATCAGGAATGGCGATGATATTCACGAGATCCATGTCGTCGATCGCGTAAAGCCCGGTCTTGAGCCCGGCATTGCCGCGGAAGGCCGCGGCGGGGACCAGATAATTGCCGCTCGCCGGATCGATGATGGTGCCGTCGGCGCCGCTGCCGGCGGTCGGCAAGAACTGCAAGGGACGCGTCGAGAGCGGCGCCGACAGCCCGTAGTTCACGGCGTCAGGGCCGGCGAAGGTAAAGGTCGCGGTCGGCTCGAAGGGCTGGGCGCCCTTGCCGGCAATGACAACGAAGCGGCGCGGATTGGTCACCGATCCGGCGCCAATGATGTCGACCGTGGCGCCGGTAAAATAGGCGCGCAATTCCGCCGGGATCGACGCCCCGGCTCCCGCCGAGCGTAAGGCCGTCTGCAGGCCGGCGGCCCATTCGGTGAAACCGCCAGTGGCCGTTGTCGGAATAGTGAGGGCAATCGCACCAGGCGCCACACTCAGGCTGACCGTGATGTCCTTGAGATCTGCAAAAGGCGGCACCGCCGCGGCGAGATCGGCGCCGACCGTGCCGTTCGCGGCCGGCGGCGTCAGATCGCTCAGCGCCGAGGCGCGGCTGAGCTGGATCAAGCGCGAGCCCTGATTAACCACATCGACGGCATAGTTCGCCGTGTCCGGCTTCATGGTCAGATTGCGGAAGCTCTCGGTCTGCAGCACCGTCGTGCGGTTGCCTGTGATCGCGACCTCGCTGACGAAGAGATTGAACAATGTGTCGGTCTGCGCACTCACATGCTCGACCTCGAGCCTCAGGAAATTACCCCAGTCGCCCGGATTGGCCGCCGAGGCGCCGCGCATGCGCCGGCCAGCGGTGAATTTCAGGATCGCGGCGCCGCCGAAGCTGGCGAGCGTGCCATTGGCGGCGGCGGTGACCGCGGCGATGGGGCCCGCCACGGGGCCCGGCTGGCCGATACGCACCACCCAGGCTTCGGTGCCGCCATTGAGGAAGAACTGCTGGATCGCATAGGAAGCTTCGCTCGACCGGTCGAGGCCGCCATATTCACGCTCGAAGTCGGCGGCGCTCAGAAGCCGCACGGCCTCATCGAGCAGCCCTTTGCGGAAGGTACCGACAAAAACAGCCGTCGAGGTCGCGACCGCGGCGACGGGGCGAACACCGCTCGAGATTTCTTCAACATAGACACCGGGATAAGTGGGGCGAACAGGCACGGGCGCACCTCCATCTGGCCAGCACATGCCTGCGCTCGCTCAGCCAAAATCCAACTACGCCCTCTCATTTGCGCAGGCTTAGTTCAGATCTCGCCCTCGATGTTGAGTATACAACAGGAAGGGTCAGAGTCCAGTTACTATTGCAGAAGGTCACACGCCTTTGTGTGAGAAATACCACAAGACTGTAACAAGGCCGCCGATAGAGATGAATTGTCTTGAAATGAAACGAATCTCTTAGGCGACATGGAACCGAAGGAACCCTTGCACATTATATAGTGCACTGGGGCGTTCTCACGGACGCCCTCTTTATGAGCTCGTCGTAACCCCTGCATGAACTCGTCGTAACCCCCGCGCCGGTCGATTGTTCGCTCAGAGCCAATATGCTATTCAGCAGACGACAAATGACCGAGCCGCTCCACTCAAAGAGAGTCCCATGAACGCTCGTGATTCCAAGTCCTTGCGCACCGCCCCGCTCGAAACGCCCAGCGATCTCAAATCCAATGCCGTACGCGATATCGCCGGCGCGCTGAACATGCTGCTGGCGGATGCCTTCGCCCTCTATATGAAGACGAAGAACTTCCACTGGCATGTCTCGGGCCCACATTTCCGCGACTATCACCTGCTTCTCGACGAGCAGGCGGCCCAGATCTACGCCGCGACCGACGACATGGCGGAGCGCGCCCGCAAGATCGGTGGCACGACATTGCGCTCGATCGGCCACATTGCGCGGCTGCAGCGCATCAAGGACAATGACGCGGAATTCGTGACGCCGCTCGACATGCTGGCGGAACTGCGCCAGGACAATCAGCAGATGGTGACCAGCCTCAGGGAGGTCCACGACCTGTGCGACGAACATGGCGATGTGGCGACCGCGAGCCTGATCGAGAACTGGATCGACGAAACCGAAAGACGCGTCTGGTTCCTGTTCGAGACGACACGGGCGGGCGAAAGCGCGCGAGGCGCGTGACGATGCCGTGAGTGGCCCGCCATCCCCGCGCCTGTTCGGCTCCTTCCGGGGCTGGCGTTTCGCCTTCGCCGGCCGCGATATCCTGGTCGGGCTGACGCTCGCCGCCATCACCATCCCCGAGCAGATGGCGACCGCGCGTCTCGGTGGCTTCGAGCCGCAGACGGGCTTCTACGCCTTCATCGGCGCGACACTCGGCTTCGCGGCCCTGGGCGCGAGCCGGGTGCTCACCGTCGGCGCCGATTCGACCATCACGCCAATTTTCGCCGGAACGCTTGCCTTGCTGGCGGCAGGCGGGGGCACGTCGCTCGCGGCCGCCGCGGTGGCACTGGCCCTGCTCGTCGGTCTCATGCTCATCCTCGCCGGCTGCCTCCGGCTCGGCTGGGTGGCCAATCTCCTGTCGACGCCGATCATCACCGGGTTTCTCGCCGGCATCGCGGTCCATATCGTTGTTTCGCAGCTGCCAGGCCTTTTCGGCATTGCCGCCGCAGGCGAAAACCTGCCGGCCCACGTGCTGGCGATCCTGCATCAGCTCGGCGCGATCAATCCCTTCACGACGGCGATCGGGCTCGGCGTCTGCCTCACCATTCTCATCGCCGAACGCATCGACATGCGCATTCCGGGCGCTCTGATCGGCCTGGTCCTCGCCACCCTGGCCGTGGTCCTGCTCGGGCTCGAAGCCAAGGGCGTCGCGGTGCTCGGCGTCCTCCCGGGCGGCCTGCCGCAGCCGATCCTGCCCGATCTCGACGATCTCCGCCAATTGCTGCCGCTGGCCCTGATCCTCACGCTCATCGTCATGATGCAGACCGCGGCGGTGATCCATTCCTTTCCGGGACCTGAGCGGCAGGCGTCGGACACCAATCGCGACTTCATCGGGATGGGCGCCGGCAATCTCCTGGCGGCGCTGGGCGGCGCCTTTCCCATCAATGCCAGTCCGCCGCGCACCGCCGTGGTGGCGGAAGCGGGCGGGACCTCGCAATTGGGGGCTCTGGTCGCCGCTTTCATCGTGCTGGCACTCGCTTTGTGGGGCGGCGCACTCCTCGCTCAGGTGCCGCAGGCGGCGCTTGCCGGCGTTCTGCTCTTCGTGGCGCAGCGCATCTTCCGCCTCGGTGCGATGCTCAGGATCGCGCGTGAGGCACCGCTCGAATTCGTGCTGGTGGCGCTCACCGCCATCGCCATCGTCCTGTTGCCGATCGAAGCGGGCGTCGCCATCGGCATCGGCCTGTCGCTATTGCATGGCGTGTGGATGACGACCCATACGCATCCGATCGAGCTTCACCGGATTTCCGGCACGACCGTGTGGTGGCCGGCGGGCAAGGAGCGGCCGGGCGAAACCGTGGACGGCGTCGCCGTCATCGGCTTCCAGGCGCCGCTTCTCTTCGCCAATGCCGAAACGTTCAAGACCGGTATGATCGCCGCCATCGACGCGCATCAGCCACCGCCGCGCCTGGTCGTGCTCGAGGCAAGCGGCATCGCCGATATCGACTTCACCGCCGCGCAGGCGCTGATCGGTGTCGTCAATCACTGCAAGGCGGCGGGGATCCGCTTCGCCATCACCCGGCTCGAATCGGTGCGGGCGCAATCGGCCCTCGAACGCTTCGGCGTCCTCTCCGAACTCGGCTCCGACCACCTCCTGCACAGCGCCGAAGAGGCGGTGCGAACGCTCGCATCCAAAGGATGACGGTCATGCAAAGCCAAAATCACGATCCCTATGTCAAGCCGACCCGGATCCTCGATCTGCGGCCGACCCAGATCACCGTCGGCATGCGTGAAGTCTCCGACAAGCGCCGACGCTGGCGCCGCGAGCATGGCAAGCGTGCCTCGGAGTTTCTCGGCCGCCATATGATCCCGATCGTCATGGGGCCGAAGAACCGGCCCTATGTGATCGATCACCATCACTTGGCGTTGGCGCTGCATCAGGAAGGCGTCGAGCATGTGCTGACGACGATGGTCGCCGATTTCAGCCATCTGGCGAAGGACGCCTTCTGGGTGGTGCTCGACAATCGCGGCCTGATACATCCTTTCGATGCGACCGGCAAGCGCTGCGGCTATGGCGACATTCCCGCCTCGATCGCCGGGCTCATCGACGACCCCTATCGCTCGCTCGCCGGCGCGTTGCGCCGCGTCGGCGGCTATGCCAAGGATACCGCCCCTTTCAGCGAGTTCCTGTGGGCGGATTTCCTGCGCCGCCATATCAAGCAAGCCGCGGTCGAGAAAAATTTCGAGCGCGCGCTCAAGCAGGCGCTGGCCTTCGCCCGCAAGCCGGCAGCCAGCTATCTGCCGGGCTGGTGCGGGCCTGTGACCGATGATTGAATAAGGGGAATTCAGCTTCCATCCGGAGAGTTACCAAGGGTCTCTCAGGACTCCATTGACTATAGTATACCGTATGCTAAGGCTAACCAACGAGCGGGGGCCATGTCAGGCCGCCTCATTAAGAGCACGCAGAGCATGGTGACACAATCGAAGGCGCGTCCACGCAAGAGTCCGGTCAAAGGCTGGATTCCGGGTGCGTCGGCCTCACCGCTTTCCCCCATCGAGCGCAGCAAGACGACCGCGGATGAGGTCGAAGAGCGCCTCATCATGGCCATCGCCATGGGCGACAAGGCGGCCGGCGAGCGCATCACCGAGGCCGAGCTCGCCCAGGCTCTCAATGTCAGCCGCGTTCCCGCCCGCGAGGCGATGCAGAAGCTCCTTCTGCGCGGCATCCTGGTCGAAAGCGAGCAACGCGGCCTGCGCGTCACCGATTACGGCGAGGAGCGGATCGCCGAATTGTTCGAGCTGCGCTTCGCCATCGAAAAGATCATCTTCCAGCATGTCATGCGCTCGAGCCGCGGCCGCGCCCAGCTCATCGCCGAACTCGAGGCCATTATCGGCCAGATGCGCGAATTGTCGGGCTCGGGCGATCCGGTATTGCTGGGCTCGATCGACCTCGATTTCCACCGCGCCGTCGCCAAACATTCCGGCAATGTGCTCGCCGCCAAGATCTGGGAAGGTCTCGCCCAGCACATGCTGATCATCTTCTGCCGCGACTGGACCACCGCCAAGGATCGGACCGGCGAGGTCAAGCTGCATGAGCAGCTCATCGACTTCATCCGCAATGGCGCGCCCAATGACATCGACGATGTGCTGAAGAAGCATTTCACCGATCCCGCCAGCCGGACCCGCACGCTCAAGAGCTGATCGACGCCTCGGCCCGTCTCACAAAACAAAGAACAGGACGCCTACATGAAGATCCACTCCGTCGACTGCCTTGGCCTGTTCGGCAAATCGCCCAAGGGCGGATGGAGCAACGAAATCCAGCCGGACGATTCCGTCCATGCCCTGGTCATCATCAAAACCGATGAAGGCCATGTCGGCATCGGCAGCGTCTTCACCGACGCGCGCCTCGTCGAAGCGGCGCTCGGCGTGCTGCGCCCCCTCCTGATCGGCGAAAGCATCGAGCCGATGCGGGTCAGCGAGAAGCTGCACCAGAACACCTTCTGGATGGGGCGTGGCGGCAGCCTGACCCATGCGATCTCCGGCATCGACATCGCGCTCTGGGATATTTTCGGCAAGGTGACGGGCCAGCCGATCGGCCGCCTGCTCGGTGGACGTTATCGCGACAAGGTCAAGGCCTATGCCTCGATCCTCATGGAAATGCCGGATCTGATGCGCGAGCGCACTGCCCTCTATCGCGCGCAAGGCTTCCGCGCCATCAAGATCGGCTGGGGTCCGTTCGGCCGCCGCGGCAGCACCAAGCTCGATGAGGACATCGTGCGCGCGGCGCGCGAAGGTGCGGGTGATGATTGCCTGTTGATGGTCGATGCCGGGGCGAGCGACGCCTTCTGGCCCAACGGTCTCAACTGGGCCGTCAATGCCGCGCAGATGCTCAAGGACTATGACGTGCGCTGGTTCGAGGAAGCACTGGTCCCGGATGCGATGGAAGATTTCAAGCAATTGCGGCAGCGCAGTCCGGTTCCAATTGCGACGGGCGAATGTATCACCCGCCGGCAGAACTATCTGCCGTGGTTCGAGAACCGTGCCCTCGATATCGTGCAGCCGGATGTCACCAAGGTCGGCGGCATATCGGAGCAGATCCAGATCGCCCGCATGGCCAACGAGTTCGGTATTCAATATATCGGCCATGGCTGGAATACCGCGGTCGGCCTCGCCGCCGATCTGCAGCTAGCCGCGGCGATCCCCACCGCCGAGCTCGTCGAATATATCGGCGGCTCGCCCTATGTCGACGACATCACAGAAGGCGGGTGGAAGCTCGACCAGGACGGCATGCTCGCCATTCCCGATGCGCCGGGCCTCGGCATCAGCCTCGATCGCGCCGCTGTGCACGAGCTGACGCGCAATGCCGATGCGATTCTCGGGTGACGTAAGCCCCCGTGGGGTAAAGTCATCTTGACATTCAGTATACCGTATGCGGAAATCAATCAAAAAGGTGCCTGGGAGGATAGATAATGAGTGACGTGAAGCTGGAGCGGTCGCGGATCACCAATCCGATCGACTTCGACAAAGCCGGCCGGCAGGCGGGCGTGCTCAGAGCTCCGTTGTCGCGCAATAATTCCGGCTGGGGCGTCGTCGAGATCCCGATCTATTCCTTCAAGAACGGTTCCGGCCCCACCATCCTCATCACCGGCGGCATCCATGGCGATGAATATGAAGGCCCGATCGCCATAACGCGGCTTGCCCAGACGCTCGATCCGGCGCGTATCCAGGGCCGCGTGATCCTGATCCCCGCCTTCAATATGCCGGCCGTCCTCAACGATACGCGGCTCAGCCCGGTCGACAACCGCGACATGAATCGCTGCTTTCCCGGCAATCCGCGCGGCACCTTCTCGGAGATGCTGGCGCATTTCCTCGACAGCAATGTGCTGCCCTTCGCCGATGTGTCGCTCGACATGCACACGGCCGGGCATTCCTTCGATTCCGCTCTGTCGACCAACATGCATTATCTCGCCGATCCCGAGCGCCGGCAGAAGACCATGGCGGCGGCGGCGGCTTTCGGCGCCCCGTTCAACACCGTGTTCTGGGGCGTCGATGAAGGCGCCACCTTCACCTCCTGCGTCGAGCGGCGCCAAATCATCTCGCTCGGCACCGAGCTCGGCGGCTGGGGCCGCGTCAATGTCGAGGGCGTGCGCATCGCACGGCGCGGTGTCGACAACATCCTCAAGCATTTCGGCGTCATCGAAGGCAAACCCGATACGCGCCAGCGCGACGGCTCGGCCGCGACGCGCCATATGATGGTGCGCGACCAGGCCTGCTACGCCTTCTCGCCGGCGAGCGCGCTGTTCGAGCCCACCAATGTGGTCGGCGACACGGTGAAGGCCGGCGATCCGGCCGGCTGGCTGCATTTCGTCGAGGATGTCGATCGTCCCTCGATCGAAGTGCCTTATCCACGCGACGGCGTGGTGTGGATGGCGGCGGGACCCGGGCGCCTGACGCGCGGTGACCCGGTCGCGGTCCTCATGACAGATTACGACGACAAACTCGCAGCCGGTTGAATAAGAGGAAGCTCCTCGCATGTCTGAGGCGCTGATCGATATCCGCAATCTCACCGTCCGCCTCGCCGGCGGACGCGATGCCGTGCTGGTCGACGACGTATCCCTCGCCGTCGGCAAGGGCGAGGTCCTGTGCATCGTCGGCGAGTCGGGCTGCGGCAAGACGGTGACGGCGCGCTCGATCATCGGCCTCACCCGGCATGATCCGCGTTTCAGTCTTTCGGGCGAGATCCATTTCGAAGGGCGCGATCTGATGCGGCTCGGCGCCGATGAACTGCGCCAGGTGCAGGGCGCCGGCATCGCGATGATCTTCCAGGATCCGATGACCTCGCTCAATCCGCTGCACCGCATCGGGCGGCAGATCGGCGAGGTGCTGACGCTGCATGGCAAACACTCGTCGACGGAGATCCGGCGCCGTACGGTCGAGCTTTTGCGGCAAGTCGGGATTCCCAATCCGGAAACGCGGATCGACGACTATCCGCATCAGTTTTCGGGCGGCATGCGCCAGCGCGCCATGATCGCCATGGCGCTCGCCTGCTCGCCCTCGCTCCTCATCGCCGATGAGCCGACGACGGCACTCGACGTCACCACCCAGAAGCAGATCCTGACCCTCATCAAGAAGCTAAAAGTCGATTATGGGATGGGCCTCATCCTGATCACCCATGATCTCGGCATCGTGGCCGAGATCGCCGACCGGGTGATGGTGATGTATGCTGGGCGCTGCGTCGAGATCGGCGCGGTGCGCGCCCTCTTCCGCACTCCGCAGCATCCCTATACGGCCGGCCTGCTCGCCTCCATCCCCGCCGCCAACCGGGTGCGCGGCGAACGTCTGCCCTCGATCCGGGGCGTGCCGCCGATCCTCAGCGAAGGCCGTCCGCAAGGCTGCGCCTTCCTGCCGCGCTGCGATTTCGCGCTCGGGCAATGCCGCAATCTTCCACCGCTCAAGGCGTCGGGCGCCGAAACGGATCATCTCGACCGCTGCTGGCTGACACCTGAGGTGAAAAATCAAACCCTGCGCCGTCTCCAAGAGGGGGCACAGGCATGAGCGGCACGCCCCTCGTCCGCGTCGCGGCCTTGCGCAAATATTTCGCCGTCAAGGGTGGCTGGCTCGGCGGCCGGCGTGGTCAGGTCCATGCGGTAGATGACGTATCCTTCGATGTCGCGGCAGGCGAGACGCTGGGACTTGTCGGTGAATCCGGCTGCGGCAAGTCCACGCTGGCGCGCTGCATCGTGCGCCTCGTTGAGCCGGATCAGGGCAAGCTCGAATTCGACGGCGAGGACATCACGCATCGACCAACCCGGTCCTTGCGGCCGCTCCGCCGGCAGATCCAGCTCATCTTCCAGGATCCTTTCGCCAGCCTCAATCCGCGCAAGCGGATCAGCCAGATCATCGGTGCGGCGCTCGATCTGCGCGATGCGTCCATCTCGCGCGGCGATCGTCAGGCAGAAATCGCCCGGCTTCTAGAACGTGTCGGCCTCGCCCCGCAATTCATGGACCGCCGGCCGCGCGAATTGTCAGGCGGCCAGCGCCAGCGCGTCGGCATCGCCCGCGCGCTTGCCGTTGGCCCGAGGCTGATCGTCGCCGACGAGCCGGTTTCGGCGCTCGACGTCTCGGTGCAGGCCGACATTCTCAACCTGCTCAAAGACCTGCAGGCCGAGTTCGGGCTGACGGTCATCTTCATCTCGCATGATCTGGGCGTCATCCGGCATGTCTCGGACCGCGTCGGCGTCATGTATCTGGGCCGGCTCGTCGAGCTGGCGCCTGCCGATCAGTTCTATGCCGCGCCCCTCCATCCTTATTCGGAAGCGCTGCTCTCGGCGATTCCGATGCCCGATCCCGATGCGCATCTGACGCGCAAGGAGATCGTGCTCGAGGGCGACATCCCCAGTCCCCTGGCGCCCCCCAAGGGCTGCCGCTTCCACACACGCTGCCCCTATGCGCAAGCGGTTTGCGCCGGCAGCGAACCCACACTTTCAACCCAGGCCGGCGGCCGTCTGGTCGCCTGTCATTTTCCACTCGCAAAGCAAGAAAGCACAGGGAGGTAGACGTGACTAAACCAACGAAAACTGGACTTGCCGGCGCCGCGGTGATGAACCGCGCGCAGTTTCTCAAGCTCCTCGGCGGCTCGGCATTCGCCACCATGACCGGCAGCTTCGGCCTGACGACGGCTGCACTCGCCGAAGGCGGCGATCTCGTCGTCGGCATATCGAGCGACATCAAGACGCTCGACCCGCAGATGTCGCCGCTCGACGTGTTCCGCCACACCATCCGCTCGACGGTGTTCGAGGCGCTCGTCTTCATCAATCCGGAGACGCTCAGCGCCGATCCGATGCTGGCCGACAGCTGGCAGAAGTCGGATGACGGCCTGACCTGGACTTTCAATCTGAAGTCCGGCGTCACCTGGCACAATGGCTCGCCCTTCACGGCCGCCGATGTCGTCTATTCGATCACCCGCGTGCAGGATGCCAAGGTCGGCAGCCCGTTCGCGCCGCAGCTCACCGCCATTTCCAAGGCCGAAGCCAAGGACGATAAGACCGTCGTTTTGACTCTCGCCCATACAGTGCCGGGGCTGCTCGCCAATCTGGCGGTGATCCAGATCGTCAACGAAGCCTCGATCGGCACGATCACCACCGCGCCCGTCGGCACCGGTCCGTTCAAATTCGCCAACTGGGCGCCGGGCGACCGCATCCGGGTGGAAAAATATGACGGCCATCGCGATCCGCCCAAGGTCGCGGCGATCGAATGGCGCATCGTGCCGGACTCGCAAGCCCGCCTCGCCGGTCTTCAGGACGGCAGCCTGCAGATGGTGGCCCTCGTCGAAGGCAAGGACGTCATCCAGGCCCAGTCGAGCGCCGGCATCGAGGTCATCCAGACCAAGCCTTATGTGCTCTACGAGAATTTCAACATCAACACCAAGCGGGCGCCCTTCGACGACAAGCGCGTGCGCCAGGCGCTGGCCTTCGCCTTCGACCGTGCGGCCTATACCAAGTCGATCTGGTTCGGCTTCGCGCGGCCGACCATCAATCCGGTACCGCCTGAAATGGCGACCTATCTGCCGGGTTCGGCCGAGCAATATCCTTTCGATCTCGACAAGGCGGCGGCTCTTCTCGCCGAAGCGGGCTTCAGCAAGGACAAGCCGCTGACGATGGAAATCCTCACGCCGACCGGCTTCGATTCCTTGAAGTCGATGGCGCTGGTCCTGCAGGACAATCTCAACCGCATCGGCCACAAGGTGACGGTGCGCGAGCTCGAGATCACCGTGTGGATCGACCGCATCCTGACCAAGCCCGATTACGACCTCACCACCAACAACTACAATACCGGGCCGGAAGATCCGGCGAGCATGTTCAACTCGCCCAATCTGGCGCCTACCGCCAATGTCTCGCTGTGGAATCCGCCGGGTTATGCCGATCTCGTCGGCAAGGCGGCGGCCGAGATCGATCCCAAAAAACAGGTCGAGCTCTATCAGGAGCTGCAGAAGCTGCTGCTCGAAGAGATGCCGCAGATCACCATCGACCACCTGCCACTGTTCTTCCTCGGCAGCGAGGCGACGAAGTCGCTGGTCATCGGGCCGAGCGGCATCGACGATTACAAGAAGATCGCGCTCTAGCGACGTCTCTCCCAAACTGCGGCGCCGGTTTCAAACCGGCGCCGACTTCGGGCAAGGAATATGGCAATCTATCTCCTGGTGCGCATTCTCGGTGGTGTGGTGACGCTCTTCTGCGTGAGCGCGCTCGCTTTCTTTGCGACCGCTCTGGCGCCCGGTAATCCAGCCGCGGTGCTGCTCGGCAATCTCGCGACGCCGGAACGCATCGCCGCCGTCACCGAGCAGATGGGGCTCGATAAGCCCCTGCCCATCCGCTACGCCATCTGGCTCAAGGAGATGCTGCAGGGCAATCTCGGCACCTCCAATCTCAGCTTCAAGCCGGTCAACGACCTGGTTCTCGCCGCTCTGCCGCCGACACTCGAGCTCGCGGCCTTGAGCCTCGCCCTCGCCGTCGTCATCGCAATCCCGATGGGCCTCATCCTCGCCCAGAACCGCGACCGCTGGTGGACGCGCCCGCTGTCAGGCCTCGTCACGCTCGGCATTTCCGTTCCCGGCTTCTGGGTCGGCCTCCTGCTCATCGTAGTGTTCTCGATGACCTTCAAGCTCCTGCCGTCGGGCGGTTATGTGCCCATGACGCGCAGCGTCTCGGGTAACCTGCGCGCCATGATCCTGCCCGTCCTAACGCTCGCCATCTATCTCATTCCGTCGCTGGTGCGCTTCGTGCGGGTAACGGCCGCCAATGTGCTGCGCGAGGATTATATCGACACGGCGCGCGCCAAAGGGGCGGGTGCATGGCGCATCCTGCTCCAGCATGTGGCGCCCAATACGCTCATCCCGACCATCACCTATATCGGCCTGCAGCTCGGCGTCCTGATTTCGGGCGCCATCGTGATCGAGATCATCTTCTCCATTCCCGGCCTCGGGCGTCTCGGCATGAACGCCGTGCTCAACCGCGACTATCCGGTCATCCAGGGCGTCGTGCTCCTCGCCGCCACCGGCTATGTCGTCGTCAATCTTCTCATCGATCTCGCTTATTCGCTGATCGATCCCCGGATCCGCACCAGATGACTGAGATTTCCGCACCTGCCCGGCCGCAACGCGGCGCCGTCGCTTACATCCTCCGGCGATCGCCCGTGGCCGCACTTCTCGTCGCCTTGTTTCTCATTGCGGCGCTGCTGGGTCCCTGGCTCGCCCCTCATTCGATGACGGACACCAATCTCGGCCAGGCTCTGCAGCCGCCCAATGCCACCTATTGGCTCGGCACCGATGCGCTCGGCCGCGATGTGCTGAGCCGGCTCCTCGGCTCGGCCGGTATCGCGGCGCAAGCCTTCCTGATCGTCGTGCTGACCGGTGGCGTGCTCGGCACGTTGTTCGGTCTCGTCGCCGGCGGCATCGGCGGGCTGACCGATCTCGTGCTCTCGCGCGTCATCGAAATCCTGCAAGGCTTCCCGACCGTGCTGGTCGCCATCGTCATCGTGGCGCTTCTCAGCCCCTCGCTCACCAATGCGATGATCGCGGTCGGTCTCGCGGCGGTGCCCGACTTCGCCCGGGTGGCGCGCGGCGTCGCCATTCAATTGCGCGAGCGCGAATTCATCCAGGCGGCGCGCGGTTTGGGAATGGGCGAGATGCGCATCCTCGCCAGTGAAGTCCTGCCCAATATGGTCGGGCCACTCATCATCATCGCGAGCTTCGACGGCGCCCAGGCGATCATGTGGGAGGCCGCCCTCTCCTTCCTGGGGCTCGGCGTCCAGCCGCCTTATCCCTCCTTCGGCTCGATGCTGCGCGAGGCACAGAATTTTCTCGCCATCCAGCCCTCGCTCGCCATCACCGTCGGTCTCACCGTGTCGGCGATCATCCTCGGCCTCAACCTGCTCGGCGACGGGCTCAGCGACTACTACGATCGCAGCGACAAGTGAACGGCTGCACATTGCGCCGTGAACCAGTTGATGAAGTCCGCGACCGCACGGCTCTGTCCCGCGCGTGAAATGATGAAATAGCCCTGATCATCGAGCGTCGAGATGTCGGAGATGACCTCGAGGTCGCCCCGCTGGATCTCATGCCGGAATACTTCGATCGGACAGAGCGCCACGCCGTGCCCGGCGATCACCGCGGTCGCCAGCATGTTGAAATCCTGAAAGATGGGACCGCGCGGCCGTCGCGGCGGAGGTGTTTGCGCCTTCCTGAACCAGTCGAGCCAATAGTCGACCTTCTCGTCATGCAGGAGATCGGCCTTGGCGATGTCGCTGGATTTGCGCAAGCCCGGATGCTTCTCGAGATAGAAGGGGCTCGCAACCGGCTTGTTGACCCGTGAGAAGAGCAGACGGCTTTCGATGCCGGGCGAGCGATCCTCACCCAGCGTGATCAGCACGTCGAGCGCCTCGGTGTCGAACTGTTCCTCCGCCCGCGCATAAACGATGCGCAGATTGATCTCGGGGTGATCCGCCGTGAAGGCCGGCAGCGCCGGAACCAGCCAGCGCGCCGCGATCGAGGGAATACAGCCGACCGTGATCGAGCGCGCATCATGGGTCCGGCGCATATTGGCGGCGGCGCTGGCGATGGCCGCAAGCGCCCCGGTCACGACCCGATAAAATTCGATGCCCGCCGGGGTGAGCGCCACACCGCGGCCAGAGCGTTGCATCAGGCGCCGGCCGAGCCAGGTTTCGAGATGCTTGATCTGATGGCTGATCGCGGCGTGGGTCACATGCAACTCGTCCCCCGCCCGCGACAGGCTCGACCAGCGGGCGGCCGCCTCGAAGGCCCTGAGCGCGGTCAGCGGTGGCAGATCCATATGTTACTCCACTTTACAGGTCTGTTAGAACTGATCACTTGTGAATTCGGCAATATTCAACCATTCTTCACGTTATCGAGGCGCTCTCGCTATTCGGAAATTCTAACATTTTAAAGCAGGAGAAAACAGATGATCGTGCGGTCTTTCGAGGATATCGCGGGCAGCGACCATGACGTGGCCTGGGGCAACGGCCAGAGCCGCCGACTGCTGCTCGCCAAGGACGGCATGGGCTTCGCCGTCGCCGATACGCTGGTGCTCGCCGGCACCCAGTCGCTGCTCGAATACAAGAACCATTTCGAAGCTTGCTACTGCCTATCGGGCGAAGGCGAGATCGAGGACATGGACGGCAATCGCCATGTCATCAAGCCGGGCGTCATCTATGCGCTCGACAAAAACGACAAGCATTATCTCCGGGCGAAGACCGATCTGCGCCTTGTTTCAATTTTTAACCCGCCGATCCAGGGCCATGAGCGCCACAGCCTGCGCCCTGGAGAAAGCTCGGCCTATTGAAAGCAACCTCGATAATGCGGGAGGAGACAAGACTATGGACAATAGCGCGAATTCCACTAGTGCATCGCCAGACCGTCTCAACCGGCGCTCCTTCGTGAAATCGGCTTGCGGGCTCGGTTTCTCCGCCGCACTTCCTGGCATGAGCGCCATCCCTTCAGCATTTGCACAGACCGGATCAACCATGAGCCTCTCGGAATACAGCAGTAAGGATGCGACGGAGCTGGCCTTCCTGGTGAAACGCGGCGAGGTGACGGCAAAGGAACTGGCCGAAACCGCGCTCAAGGCGATCACGTCCGTCAATGGCGAGCTCAATGCGGTCATCGAGACCTTTCCCGGCCGTCTCGAGAACCTGTCCTCCGAGCGTCATCCGGAGGGCGCGCTCAGCGGCGTCCCAATGCTCAATAAGGATCTCGAATCCGAGGCCGACACTACTTTCGAGATGGGCTGCGAGTTGCTGCGCGGCAATGTCGCCACGGAGGATTCAGTTGTGGTGGCGGGCCTGAGGCGCGCCGGCCTCAACAACCTCGGCCGCACGACCTGCCCCGAATTCGGCCTCGCCTCGATTACCGAAAGTAGAATCGCCGGCGTCACGCGCAATCCGTGGGATCTGCAGCGCACACCCGGCGGGTCGAGCGGCGGGTCCTGCGCCATGGTCGCCGCCGGTGCCGTACCGATCGCGACCGCCAGCGATGGCGGCGGCTCGATCCGCAGTCCAGCCGCGCATTGCGGCCTCGTCGGCTTGAAGCCGACGCGCAACCGGCTCTCGCCGGGCCTTTATCCCGCCGATCCCGTCGCCGGCCTTGCGGTAAGCTTCGTCGTCACCCGCAGCGTCCGCGACAGCGCGCTGGTGCTCGATCTGACGCAGGGCTGGAAGCCCGGCGATGCCTATGGGCTGCAGCGGCCGGAACAGGCTTATGTCAGCGCGCTCACGCCACCGAGGAAGAAGCTGCGCGTCGCCTATGCGACGACTGCCTGGACGGGCGTCAAGGCGGACAAGGATGCGGTCGACGGCGTCGAAAAAACCGTTCGCCTACTTGAGCAGGAAGGACACATGATCGAGGAAGCAAAGCCCGCTTATGATCACCCGTCTTTCGCCAAGGCGACGCTCGACATTTGGAGCTCCGGCGCGACGGTGGCTTTCGATGCTCTGGGCGCGATGTTGGGACGCAAGCCCGGCCCTGACACGCTGCAGACAACGACTTTCGCCATCTATGAATATGGCAAGACCGTCACCGCGGCGGATCTCTACACGGCCCTCGAAGTCTTCAACGCGCTCAACCAGTCGGTCGGTGCCTTCTTCGAGACTTATGATCTCTTCGTCACGCCCACCTGCATGTCGGCGGCGCCTTTGATTGGCGCGGTGCGCTGCGATCCGCCCGGCCCGGTCGATGCGGCACGATGGAGCGAGGAGATGAACGCCATCGATTCCTTTATGGCGGTGTTCAACACCAGTGGTCATCCGGCGATTTCGCTGCCGGTGCATTGGACATCCACCGGCCTGCCGGTCGGCGTGCAGTTCGCCGCGCGATTTGCCAATGAGACGACGCTGTTCCAGGTCGCAAGCCTCTTCGAGCAGGCGCTTCCCTGGCGTGACAAACGGCCACCCGTCCATGTCGCCAGGTAAAACAACCTGAAGTGGTCGATGACATCCTGATGGCCCGCGCATAAGATCGCGCCCTCGTTCTTAGCCATGAAGGGGGCGCATCTTGCATAGACAGCATGCCTGGCCGGAAGGCCATTGGAACTGGCCGGTTCATGTCAGCCACAAGCACGGACTGCGCTGCGGCCAGATGATCTGGGTCGGCGGACAGGCCGATGTCACGCAAGAGGGTATCGTCAACCATCCGGGCGACCTGGCGCCCCAGGTCGCCGGCACCATCCGGTATTTCGAGCGGGTCCTGCGCGAGTTCGATTGCGATCTCACCGATCTGGTCAAATTGCTGTGCTTCTATGTGAATGACGGCTCGGTTGATGAAACCGAGTTCCTCGGCATGGTGGCCGAGGCCCTGCCCGCCGGCGCCCGGCCGGCGATCACCGCGGTGCCGGTGCCCTATCTCGCTTATCCCGGCATGGCGGTCGAGATCGAAGGTTATGCCATGCGTGGCGCCAGGGCTGAGAAGCTGCCGCGCAGCCTTACACAGAGCGCCGATCTGTCTCCCCTTCCCGCCCCTTTCGTGGGCGCCGTGCGGTCGGGCAAGATGATCTTCGTGAGCGCCCAGTCGCCGATCGACCATAATGGCGAAGTGCTGTATCCGGGCGACATCGTCGCCCAGACCAGGCAGGTGATGAAGCAAGTGGGCAGCGCGCTGAAAAGCTTCGGCGCCGATTTCGGCGATGTGGTCAAGCTGAACCGCTGGTATGTCGGCACCGGCACGGTCGAGGATTTCGAGCCGGCGGCGCTGGCCTGTGCGGCGCATTTCAACGAGCCGGGACCCGCAGCCACCGGCATTCCGCTGCCGCGACATGCGCGCAAAGGTCAGCAGATCAAGATCGAGGTCGTCGCCATGCTCGGCGAGGACGGCAAGAAATTGCCGCGCCGCCATGTCCGGCCGGAAAGCGTATGGGACTGGACCATCAAGCTTCCCTACTGGCACGGCCTCAAATGCCACGACATGATCTTCCTCGGCGGCCAGGTCTCGCTCGACAAACACGGCAAGGCGGTCGATCCCGGCAACATGAGGGCGCAGACACGTCAGGCGATGATGCATATCGGCACCATCCTGAAGGAGCTCGATGCCGACTATGCTGATGTCTGCAAGGTCACGACCATGTATGAGGGCGCCAGCTCCCATGACGCGCTGCATGACAATCTGCTCATCCGCTCGTCCTTCTTCAAGGATCCAGGCCCCGCGACGACCGGCATCCCGCTGCCCGCTCTCGCTTATCCGGGCATGATCATCGAAATCGACGTCTTCGCCATGGCGGAGCCGGATAAGAAGAGTTAGCCCTCCCCCTTTAGGACGATGGTCGGCAGCAAACCGGTCGGGCCATAGTCGCTCATATTCATCCGTGAGCAGGCCAAGCCCCATGCATTTCCCCCTCGACGAGATCCGCAACCGTTTTCCGGCCTTGTCCGGCCCCGGCGAGCCGCCGATCTATCTGGACAATCCCGCCGGCACGCTGGTGCCGCGTTCGGTGATCGACGCGGTCGCCACGGCCATGGCGACGGCGAGCAGCAATCTCGGCGGGTATTTCGCCGCCTCGCAGCGGGCCGGCGACATCTGGAGCAAGGCGCATGACGCGGCGGCCGATCTCGTGGGTGCCAAATCACCGCGCGAGGTGATCATCGGCGCCAATATGACGACACTTACTTTGCATCTGTCGCGCTCGATCGGCCGGTTGATGAAACCTGGCGATGAAATCATCGTCACCCGCATGGACCATGAAGGCGATGTCTCGCCCTGGCTCCTGATGGCGGAAGATCTGAAGCTCAACGTCAAATGGCTGAACTTCAACCGCGAAACCTGGCGCATCGAGCCCGAAGAGCTGCGCCCGCTGCTCAGCGATCGCACCAAGCTGCTCGCTCTCAATTATGCCAGCAACCTCACCGGCTCGATCAATGACGTGAAGGCTTTGACCGCGCTTGCCAAGGCCGCGGGCGCCCTCGTCTATGTCGATGCCGTGCAGCTGACGCCGCATCGCCTGCCCGATGTCCTTGACCTCGGTTGCGACTTCCTCGCCTGCTCGTCCTATAAATTCTTCGGGCCGCATCTGGGTGTCGTCTGGGGCCGCGAAGAGCTGCTGGCCAGCCTCACGCCTTATAAGGTCCGCTGCGCCAGTGACGCGCTGCCGGAACGCTTCGAGACCGGCACCCCGCAGGTCGAATTGCTGGCCGGTCTCGCGGCGACGGTCGATTATCTGGCCTCGGTCGGCGAGATGACCGGTCATAGCGGCACCAGACGCGCCAGGCTCGCCGGCGCCTATGCGGCGAGCGATGCCTATGAAACCACTTTGACCCAGCGCCTCGTTGCCGGGCTCAAGGCGCTTCCCGGCGTCACAATCCATGGCATCACCAATCCGAACCGCTTCGCGCAACGTGTCCCGACCGTGTCCTTCACCCATGACCGGATCTCGACCCATGTCTTCGCCGAAAAGCTCGCGGCGCAGAACATCTATATCTGGTCAGGGCACAATTACGCCTATGAGCTCGCCCGCCAGCTTGGGTTGAAAGAGAGCGAAGGCGTCGTCCGGATCGGTATGGCGCATTATAATAGCCTTGCCGAGGTCGAGCGCTGCCTTTCTGCCGTTGCGGCAATTGTGACGGAGAAATCTCCCGTGCTAGCCTAGACCCCACGGAGCCGGACAAGCTCCGGCAGTGGGGTATGTGTGCATCGCTTTTCTCTAGAAGACCTGCCCGACGCGATGGCGGAATTCGCCCGCGCCTTGGAGTGTTGTGAACGGCCGGAGGCGCCTTACGCGCTGCTCAAGGCGATGAACCGCGTGGTGCCGTTCCAGATCGCCATGTCGGTGGTCTATCGCCGCGACGCCAATCCGATCTATGTCTGCGACACCTTCCAGGAAGGCCAGGCGAAACGCGCGCTGCAGCGCTATATCGCCAGCACCTATGTGCTGAACCCGGTCTACAATGCCTATCTGGGTGGGCTCAAATCCGGCATCTTCCGCATCACGGAGCTGATGCCGGACGCCTATTTCGATTCCGGCGTCTATAAGAATCTCGAGATCCATATGCACGACGACGAGGAGCTCGGCTATCGCACGCCGGGCTGGCCCGCCGGCATGGAGGAGCTCATTGTCGCCATCGAGACGCCGGAAGGCGCGCTCGCCGAATTCAGCCTGTCGCGTCTCGCCCGCAATGGCGGCTACAGCGAGGCCTGTATCGAGGATATGCGCCGGATGGAACCACTGATCGGCGCCATC
Organism: Taklimakanibacter albus; assembly: GCF_016595235.1. Classification (GTDB taxonomy): domain Bacteria; phylum Pseudomonadota; class Alphaproteobacteria; order Rhizobiales; family Aestuariivirgaceae; genus Taklimakanibacter; species Taklimakanibacter albus. The sequence goes on from NZ_JAENHL010000008.1 coordinate 528,016, forward strand.
TTCCGGCGTTATTGGGCGCATGCGCGCCGCGGCCACATCGAGGAAAAGGGAGCTTCCCTCAACCAGCTGTTCGGCGAGTTCGGCAAGGAGACACTCAGCCCGCGCGAGCGCGAGGTGGCGCAGCTCATCCTCAAGGGGCATTCGAGCGAATCGATCAGTGGCAATCTGGCAATCTCGATCGCGACGGTGAAGACACACCGGCAGAATCTCTATGCCAAGCTCGGCGTCTCGACCCAGCAGGAACTGTTCTCCGCCTTCCTGCACTCGATGCACAAGCGGCAAGCGGCGGAGCAGCCATCGCGTTAGAACAATATCCTCATGCTGAGGTGCGAGCGCAGCGAGCCTCGAAGCATCCTTCAGGAAAAGGCGAGTCTGCTGAAGCACCCCCTTCGAGGGCCGCTTCGCGGCCACCTCAGGGTGAGGGTACTGCGAGCATCAAACCCTCGCGTCGCGGATCGCCGAGGAAATATTGGCAAGTCCCTTTCGCAGGTCGTCCTGCGTCGGCCAGGCATAACCGACACGGAAATGCCGGTCGGACATCTCGAACCAGCGGCCGGCACCGACATAGGTGGAATAGGTCTCGTAGAGGCGCTGATAGAAACGTGGCAGATCGACCTTCACCTCAGGCTTGATGCGCGGAAAGCAGACGCAGCCGCCTTGCGGCTCGATCCATTCGACCAGTTCCTCTCCGCCGATCCAGTCCTTGACGATGGCGAAGGCGGAGCGGATGCGCTCATTATTGTAGCGCAGCCAGGTGTCGCGCTCCTGAAGCGCCAGGAGCGCCACATGCTCGTCGATGACGCTGCCGGAAATGCCGATCTGCTCCTTGGCGGCGAGGAAGAGCTGCATGAGATTGGCGTCGCGGCAGACGAGCCAGCCCACCCGGATACCCGGAATGCCATAGGTCTTGGACAGCGAGGAGACGCTGATCACGTTTGCGCTCAGCGTCGCGGCGATCGGCAGCATCGGGCCGAATGTCATCTCGCGATAGGTTTCGTCGAACAGCAGCTTGATGCCCTTGCGTTCGACGAGCGCCACCACGGCGCGCAATTCAGCTTCCTTGAGCATCACGCCGCTCGGATTATGCGGATAGGTGATGGACACATATTTGGTGTCCGGCCGGATCGCCGCCTCGACCTCGGCGAGATCGAGCCGGAAGCCCTTCTCGAAAGTGAGATCGATGAAGGACATATCGCAGCCGATGGCGCGCGGCGTCTCGATATTCGTCGCATAGTTCGGCCGGATCACGACGATATGGTCTCCCGCCTTGAGCAGCGAGGTGGCGATGATGAAGAGCGCCGAGGCGGCGCCGCCGGTGATCAGGACGTCACCCGCACCTAGCCCCTGCCCCAGACCGGCGACCGCGGCGCGCAAGGCGGGATCGCCCTGGTGGTCGCCATAACACAGAACGATGTCGTCGAGACGGGGCTTCAGCTCGCCGAGCTTGCGGTCGGCGACCGAGCTTTCCGAGAGATTGTGGCGGATCGTGTCGTAACCGAGCTGCTCCGGCGATTCGAGCTCGATCGGCATCCGGACATATTTCATGGCGACCTTCTGGCGTGCGTTTCCTATTGCTCCAGTCTAGCCAAATCCAAGCTTCCCGGCATCCTCCCCTGGGGGGATACCGGACAGCCGGACAACCGGAAATACTCAGCCCCGGTCGCCGTCGGGAAGGGAGTCCGGCGCGCACCAAGACCGGCCAATAAGATCAAAATCGAGGGAGATCATGATGAAGTTCAAGAGCCTTCTCGCCGCCGCCGCCATGGCGCTCGGCGTCTGCGGACTGGTGCAAGGCGCCCAGGCGGAAACGCTGCGCGTCGGTATGGAATGCACCTATTTCCCCTTCAACTACCGCACTCCGGAAGGCGAGATGGCAGGTTATGATGTCGACGTCGCCAAGGGCGTCGCCAAGATCATCGGTGCCGATCTCGATTATGTCTGCCAGAAATGGGACGGCATGGTCCCGGCTTTGCTCGCCAACAAATTCGACATCATCGTCGCCTCCATGTCGATCACCGAGGAACGTCTCAAGAAGATGGACTTCTCGGTGCCCTATCGTGTCTCGATCGGCCGTTTCCTCGGACCCAAGGGCAAGGACCTGAAGCTATTCGACGAGGCCGGCAAGCCTGTCCCGGCGAATTTCGATGGCCTCAGGATCGGCGTCGAGCGCGGCTCGACCTACTCCTCCTGGATCAATGCCAAGCTGCCGGGCGCCACGCTGCAGGTCTATGACGGCAACGAGCCGATGCTGCTCGATCTCGCCAATGGCCGCGTCGATCTCGCGATCACCAATCCGATGAAGGCCTATCTCGACTTCCTGAGCAAGCCCGACGGCGCCGGCTTCGAATTCGTCTCGCCGCCAATCGACGAGAAGGAATTCTTCGGCATCGGCGTCGGGATCGGCGTGCGCAAGGGACAGGACGAGCTCCTCAAGCGCATCAATGGCGCGCTCGAAACCATGATCAAGGACGGCTCGCTCAAGGAATACAGCCTCAAATATTTCCCCTTCGCCATCAATCCCGACAACTGGCAGGGCGTCGGCACCAACTGAGGGGCGATAATCCATGGCCGACCTCGCCGCTTGGGGAGACGATTTTCTCCTCGGCACGCTGGTGGTTCTGAAGGTCTTCGTCGTGGCGCTGATCATGGCCGTCATTTTCGGCCTGATCGGCGCCGCGGCGCGCCTTTCGCGTAACCGGATCGTCAGCGGCCTCGCCAAGGTCTATGTCGTCACCTTCCGGGGCGCGCCCGAGATCATCATCCTGCTCATCTTCTATTTCGGCATCGCCGTCAGCCTGACGGCGCTCGTTCAATATTTCGATCCGGCAACCAAATTTGTCGACATACCGCCCTTCTGGGCCGGCTCCACGGCCATCGGCCTGATCGTCGGCGCCTATATGACGGAAACCTTCCGCGGCGCCTTTCTGGGCATCGATCACGGTCAGGTCGAATCGGCCTATGCGCTCGGCCTGTCGAAATTCCAGACTTTCTTCCATGTGCGCGTGCCGCAGATGTGGCGGCTGGCTCTGCCCAATTTCGGCAATCACATGCTGTCGATCATGAAGGATACGGCGCTCATCTCGGTCATCGGGCTCGAGGAGATCACCTTCGTCGCCCAGATGGCCACCTCGGTCACCCGCCAGCCCTTCACCATGTATATGACGGTGGCGCTCATCTATCTGGCCATCACTACGCTCATCACCTTCGGCGTCGCGGCGCTCGAGAAATACGCCAACCGGCATTTGCGCGGGGCCAGATGACGCTCGATCCGCAACTCATCCTCGACAGCCTGCCGCTCATCGCCCAGGGCCTCGGCATCACGCTCAAGCTTCTGTTCTATTCGTCCCTTTTCGGCATCGCCCTCGCCGTCATCACGCTTCTGATGCGGATCAGCGGGCGCTGGTATCTGTCCTGGCCGGCCCAGGCCTATATCTACTTCTTCCGCGGCACGCCGATCCTGGTGCAGATCTTCATCATCTATTACGGCCTGCCGCAATTCGGCTTCATCCGCAACAGCATCCTGTGGCCGATCCTGCGCGAGCCCTTCACCTGCTGTGTCATCGCTTTGGGGCTCAATTCCGGCGCCTATGTCTCGGAGATATTGCGCGGCGGCGTCCTGGGCGTCGACAAGGGCCTGACCGAGGCCGGCAAGGCGCTCGGCCTCTCCTCACCGCAGCGCTTCATCTACATCACCGCGCCGATCGCCATCCGGCTGTCGCTGCCCGCTTACAGCAACGAGTTCATTTCCACCCTCAAGGCGACGGCGCTCGCCAGCACCGTGACCTTGATGGATGTGACCGGCGTCGCGCGCACCTTGGTCTCCCAGACCTATGCGCCCTATGAGATCTTCATCGCCGCCGCCATTCTCTATCTGGCCTTTGCCTGGATCTCCTATGTCGCGCTCGCCTGGCTCGAGGCGCGCGCCAGCCGCTATGTGAAGAAGGGAAACTGACATGAGCGGAACTCAACCGGTCATCGTCCTCGACAGGGTCTGCAAGAACTTCGGCGCCTTCCGCGCCTTGACCAATGTCAGCCTCAGCGTAAGCAAGGGCGAGAAGCTGGTCGTCTGCGGCCCCTCCGGGTCCGGCAAGTCGACCATGATCCGCTGCATCAACCGGCTCGAGGAGCATGATGGCGGCCGCATCATCGTCAACGGCCATGAGCTGACCAAGGACAGCCGCAATATCGACGCGGTGCGCCGCGAGGTCGGCATGGTGTTCCAGAATTTCAATCTCTTCCCGCATCTCACCGTCATCAAGAACCTGATGCTGGCGCCGCGGCTGGTACGGCACAAGAACAAGGACGAGGCGCGCGCCGTGGCGATGAAATATCTCGAGCGCGTGCGCATCCCGAACCAGGCCGACAAATATCCCTCGCAGCTTTCGGGTGGCCAGCAGCAGCGCGTCGCGATCGCCCGCGCTCTATGCATGAATCCCGAAATCATGCTGTTCGACGAACCGACTTCGGCGCTCGATCCGGAAATGATCGCCGAGGTGCTCGACGTCATGACCGATCTCGCGCGCGAAGGCATGACCATGGTCTGCGTCACCCATGAAATGGGCTTCGCCCGCTCGGTCGCCGACAAGATCGTCTTCATGGACGCAGGCGAGATCGTCGAAGCCGCCACACCGGAAGCCTTCTTCACCAAACCTCAGACTGAACGTGCCCGCCAGTTCCTCAGCCAGATCCTAGCCCATTGAGTGTTCCCGTGACCCAGCCCTCTTCTCCCGATACCGAATTCCTCGCCTTCGCTGAAACTCTCGCCGATGAGGCGCGGACCATCGTCTATGAGGCGCAGCAACAGGCCCCGACCGTCGACCTCAAAGCCGATGCCAGCTTCGTCACGGCGACCGACAAGGCCATCGAGGCGCGTTTGCGCGAGCGTATCGAAGCCAGATATCCGTCGCACGGCATCAAGGGCGAGGAATATGGCTCGCTCAATACCGACGCGGAGTTCGTCTGGGTCATCGATCCGATCGACGGGACGGCGGCGTGGATCGCCGGCATTCCCGTCTATGGCACGTTGATCGCGGTGGCGCGGGCCAGGCGGCCGTGGCTTGGCGTCCTCGACCTGCCGGCGACCAAGGAACGTCTGACCGGTGTCGCGGGTGTCAGCGCTTTTCACAATGGCAAGGCCGTCCGCTGCCGTACGGCAGTCAAGCCTGAGGATGCTTTCATGACCAGCTCCAATCCGCGCTTCCTGACGGATGAAGAGCGTGTCACGCTCGGTCGCCTCGACCGTGTGGTGCGGTTCACCCAATATGGCGGCAGTTGCTACGCCTATGGCTGCCTGGCGCGCGGCCGGACCGATATCGCCATCGATGGCGGCTTCGATCCCTATGACGTCTTCGCGCCCCTCGCGATCATCGAGGGCGCCGGTGGCATCGCCAGCGACTGGCAGGACAGGCCCATCGATCTCGACTGGAAGGGCCAGATCGTCTGCGCCGGCGACCGCCAGCTGCATCAAGCGGCCCTGAAGCTGTTGAACGGCTAATTCCGGCTCACCTTGCGGAGCTGGCGTACATACCAGACCATGATGATCGCGAGGCAGGCGAAGACGGTGAGCGCCAGGATGACCGACGCCACCGCCAGCCTCGGCGTGCCGGCCGAGCGCAGGCTCAGCCACATCAGGACCGGCAAGGTCTGGGTGTCGCGGTCGGTGAGGAACAGCGCCATCACGAATTCGTTGAGCGATATCACGAAGGCGAAAAGAGCGGACGAGATCACACCGGTCGACACCATCGGCACGACGATCTCGATGAAAGTCCGTAGCGGATTGGCGCCGAGGTCATAAGAGGCCTCGACCACCCGGTAGTCCACGGTGCGGAAGGTCGCCTCCATCAGCATGAAGACCAGCGGCATGGCCCAGAGCGAATGGGCGATCATCACCAGCGCGCGCGAGCCATAGAGATTGACGCCGGCGATCTGGACGCCACCAAAGGTCATGGCGATGCCGAGCCCTAGCACCACGCCCGGCATGAACAGCGGCAGCATGATGAGGAGATAGAGCGCGTTCTTGAACGGAATGGGAAAACGTTCGAAGGCCCAGGCCGCCAATATGCCCGAGACCGTCGAGATGATGGCGGTGCCGGTGGCGATGATGACGCTGCTCTTCAGCGCATCGGTCCATTGCGGGCTGGCGAAGAAATCCTGGTACCATTTGAGCGACCAGGCATTGATCGGGAAGCGGATCATCGCGGCGTCGTTGAACGACATCACCAATGTCACCAGCACCGGGATCAGGATATAGGCGACGATGAAGACGATGAAGGCGGCGCCCAATGCCTTCAGCATCACGGGCTCGAAACCGCGCCTGGCGAGGACGTCAGACATGATAGGAGGCCCGCTTCGGCATCAGTGAGCGGGTCAGCACCATGACGGCGGCGACGCCAAGGACGAGCACCATGGACAAAGCGGCGGCAAGCGGCCAGTTGTGTTTGCCGAGCATCTGCTCCTGGATCAGATAGCCGACCGTCCACAAGGTATCGGGACCTAGCGCGGACGGCGTCGCATAGGTGCCCATGGTCCAGATGAAGGATTGCGAGAAGGCGACAAGCAGTCCGGTCCAGGTCAAGGGCAGCAGCACTTCCCGAAAAGTGGTCAGAGGCGGTGCGCCGAGATCGCCGCTCGCCTCGATCAAACGTCTGTCGATGCCGTCGAAGATCGACAGCAGGATGAAGAAGCAATAGGGCAGCGTCACATAGATGAGGCCGACGAAAGCGGCGAACTCCGTGTACATCAGACTGATCTTGTCGTTGACCAATCCGAGCGAGAGCAGCGCGTAGCTCAGGAGGCCGTTCTTCGGAAAGAACATCCACCAGCCGAAGATGATGGCGATCTCGGAGATGAGCAGCGGGCACAAAGCGACGCCGATGAGCAGGAGACGCCAGCGTGGCGGCTTCAGCCAGACGATGAGCGCGAAGGCATAACCGATCACCACCGTGGCGATGGAAGCCATCACCGCGAGCTTGACCGTGGTCCAGATGGCGCCGGTGAAGACCGGATTGGACAGCAGCGCTCCATAATGCTCGAAAGTGAAGCCCGGCACGAAGAGGCGCTGATCGGGATGAAGATTGAAGCTCATCCGCGCCATGAAGATGGTCGGCAGGCCGAAGAAGATCAGCACGATGACCAGCGCCGGAAGAAGGAGCAGCAAAGCGGTGCGCTGTTTCCTCCTTTGCGCAGTCATAAGTAGACCTCCGCCCACGAACCCCTCTCAGTTTGTCCCCCTTCTCCCGTTGCGCAGCAATGGGAGAAGGTGCCCGACAGGGCGGATGAGGGCTCTTCTGAAACATCTGTAGCTCTGAAGCAAAGAGCCCTCACCCGGCCTTCGGCCACCCTCTCCCATCCTGCGGACGGGAGAGGGGGAAAACTCTCAAATGCGGTGCTCCTCACCGGAAGACCTTCATGTCTTCACTGCGCCAGCCGACATCGATCAGGGCGCCGACATCATGGCCGATCGGACCCGCATGGTCGGCGAAGACTTCCAGTGCGCCGGCCTTCAGGTGATAGCGATGCATGTCGCCAAGGAACTCGATGAAATGGATCGTCGCCGTGAGACGGTTCGGCAGGCCTTGCGCTTCGGCCGCGAGCTTGAGGCGGGACGGACGGATGTAAAGCCGCGAATCGCCTTCTGGCAGGCTATTCTGCAAGATGAGCGCCACGGCCTGGCCATTCCGATCGGTGACTTCACTGGCGCCGCGGCGCACCGGCAGGCAGCAGCTTTCGCCGATGAAGGTGAAGACGAATTCATTGGCGGGGCCGTGGAAGATCTTCTCCGGCCGGTCGATCTGTTCGATCCGGCCTTTGTTCATCACCGCGACTCGGCTCGACATGGCCATCGCCTCACCCTGGTCATGGGTGACATAGATGGCGCTGAATTTGAGCTCGTCATGCAGCCTTTTGATCTCGCCGCGCAATTGCAGGCGCAAGGAGAGATCGAGCGCCGACAAAGGCTCGTCGAACAGCAGGATCGCCGGCCTGACCGCGAGCGAGCGGGCCAGCGCCACGCGCTGCTTCTGGCCGCCGGAAAGCTGGCTCGGATAACGGTCTTCGTAGCCTTGCAGCCGCACGATCTCGAGCGCCTGGCGGATGCGTTCATCGCGCTCAGGTCGCTCCACTTTGCGCATGCGCAGGCCATAAGCGACATTCTCGGCCACCGTCTTGTGCGGGAAGAGCGCGCCCGACTGGAAGATGGTGGCGGTGTCGCGCCGGTATGGCGGCAGATGATCGATGCGCTCGCCCTTGATACGGATAGCGCCGGCATCGAGCTCCTCGAAGCCGCCGATGAGCCGCAAGGTCGAGGTCTTGCCCGAGCCCGACGGCCCGAGGAGAGTCACGAACTCACCCGGCGCCACGGAAAGTGACACGTCATCGACCGCCACGACCGAGCCGAAGCAGCGCCGCACACTCTCCAATTCGAGCGCCGTCCGCTCTGTCACCCCGAGTCCATCCCCTTCATGGTGCTGGATTCTGGATAGCCGGAGAAAGGCTTGAGTGCAATCAGGCCTTGATACGGGCGCCTTGCGGGTCGTACCAGGGCTTCAATTGCGCCTTCACCTTGTAACGCTTCCAGGCGACCTCCACCTCAAGAGCGGCTTCGGCAAGCGAGGCTTCGCTCACCCCTTGCGGCAGGCTCAGATACCCCATGCCGAGGGAAGCACCGATGCGATGGCCATAGGCGCCGGAGGTGACGGAGCCGACGATCTCGCCGTTCCAGCGCAGCGGCTCGTGATGATAGAGCAGCGGCGCGTCCTTGTCGGGCAGCATCAATTGCACCAGTCTCCGGCGCGGACCGCCCTGCTCCTTCTGCTTGAGCAACGCCTCGCGGCCGATGAAGCCGCCCGGCTTGTCATAGGCGACCGCAAAGCCGAGGCCGCCTTCGAGCGGTGTGTCTTCCTCGCCGATGTCATGGCTCCAATGGCGATAGCCCTTCTCCATGCGCAGCGAGTTGATGGCAAAGTAGCCGCCCTGCTTGAGACCCAGGGGCGCGCCCGCCTCGGCCAGCCGGTCATAGACATGGGTGGCGAATTCGGTCGGCATATAGATCTCCCAACCAAGCTCGCCGACAAAGGTGACGCGGCTGGCGCGCACCCGGGCATAACCGAGATCAATCTCGCGGCTGGTGCCGAAGGGAAAGGCCTCATTGGAGAAATCAGCCGGCGAGAGCACTTTGAGCAGCTCGCGCGACTTCGGTCCCATCAGCGCCAACATCGGCATGCCCGAGGTCACATCCTTCACGAAGACATGGGCATCGTCCGGAATGTGGCGGCGCAGCCAGGCGAAATCGCGCCGCTGCGACACCGCGATGGTGACGACCAGGAAGGACGTCTCAGAGAGGCGCGTGACGGTGACATCGGCCTCGATGCCCCCCTGCTCGTTCAGCCACTGGGTATAGACGATGCGGCCCACCGCCACGTCGATATTGTTGGCGCAGATGCGGTTCAGTACGCGCAAGGCATCGCGGCCCTCTACCTCGAATTTCACGAAACAGCTGTGGTCGAAAAGCGTGACATTCTCCGCCGTGTTGTGGCATTCGGCGCCACAGAGATCGAACCAGTTCTGCCGTCCATAGGAATAATGGATCTCCGGCGTCTTGCCCTTGCCGGCGAAGAAGCCCGGCCGCTCATAACCCGCGGCCTCGGTCATGAAGGCACCCTCGGCGAGGAGCCGGTCATGGAAGGGACTGCGCCTAACATCGCGCGCGGTGGCGAACTGGCGATAAGGCCAATGCATGTCGAACAGGAGACCCAAGGTCTCGGTGGTGCGATCGAACAGATATTTCTTGTTGGTCTGGAAGGACTGCATGCGCCGGACATCGACATCCGCCAGCTCCATCGGCGGACGGCCGTCGCGGATCCATTCGGCGGCGGCCTTGCCGACGCCACCCGACGACAGGATGCCAATGGAATTGAAGCCGCAGGCACAGAAGAGGCCATCGACCTCCGGCACTTCGCCGAGCAGGTAACGGTCGTCAGGTGTGAAGCTTTCCGGCCCGTTGAAGAAAAGCTGGATGCCGGTATTGGCGATGAGCGGCACGCGTTTGGTCGCCATTTCGAGGATCGGCTCGAAGTGATCGAAATCCTCAGGGAGAGAGTCGAAGCAGAAATCCTCCGGGATTCCGTCATGGCCCCAGGGCTTGGCCTTGGGCTCGAAGCAGCCGAGCAGAAGCTTGCCGGCGTCTTCCTTGTAGTAGGCGCATTCATCGCCGAGGAAGAGAACGGGGAGCTTCTTCGGCAGATCGGGAATGGGCTCGGTGACGATGTAGAAATGCTCGGCGGCATGGAGCGGCAGCGCGACGCCGATCTCGGCAGCGAGATCGCGCGACCACATACCGCCGCAGATTATCACGCGTTTGGCGCGGATCTGGCCTTTGTCGGTCTCGACGCCAGCGATGCGGCCGCCTTCGACCAGGATGCGCTTGACCGGCGTGTGCTCGAGAATACGGGCGCCGCCCATGCGGGCACCCTTGGCATAGGCCATGGTCACGTCGGCCGGATTGACCTGGCCGTCATTGGGGAACCAGTAGCCGCCGACGACGCCCTCGGTATTGATCGGCTCCCACATCTTCTTGATGTCGTCGGGCGTTACCTGCTCGACCGCGAGGCCGAAATTGCGGCCCATCGAGGCGCCGCGGCTCAATTCCTCGAAACGCGCCTCGGTATTGGCTACGCGCAGAGAGCCGTGTTTCTTGAAGCCGGTCGCCTGGCCGGTCTCGGCCTCGAGCGTCTGGAAGAGCTCGCCCGTATATTTGGCCAGTTCGGTCATGCGGCGCGTGGCGCGCAGCTGCGTGACCAAGCCGGCGGCATGCCAGGTGGTACCGCAGGTCAGCTGCTTGCGCTCGCAGAGAACGACATCGGTGATGCCGAGCTTGGTCAGATGATACGCGACCGAACAGCCGGCGATACCGCCGCCCACAACAATCACATCTGCTCTGTCAGGCTGTCCGGTGGTCACGAATTACCCTCCTCGATAGGAATTTCGGGGAGATTGCGACAAGTACCAAAAATTCGCAACTGTGAAATTTTGTCTTGATAATTTCACAACAGTGAACCAATATGCCGTTATACCACTCAGCAGGGAGTATCATGTGCTGAAGGAAGGCCATGGGCAGAATGGCGGAGCGGCCAGCTCCGATACGTCTCCCGACCAGGCCGGACGCGAGATCCGCGATCTGCGCAAGGCGCGGCGGATAACCATCAAGGCTTTGGCCGAGCGCACCGGCCTCTCGGTCGGTTACTTGAGCGAGATTGAACGCGGCCTTGCGTTCCCCAATATCAAAGCACTGCACGACATCGCGACCGCGCTCGGCGTCACGATCAGCTGGTTCTTCCACAAGGACGAGGCCAAGGAGCCGGAGGAGCACTCTTTGCTGGTGCGCGCGGCGAACCGAAGGCGTGTGTCCTTTTCGAGCGGCATCACCGACGAGCTCCTGTCGCCGCATCTGCGCGGCCAGCTCGAGCTGCTGATGTCGCGTTTCCCGCCCGGCTCGACCAGCGGTGTCGAGCCCTACAGCCACAAGGGAGAGGAAGCCGGTGTCGTGCTCTCCGGCACGCTCGAAATCTGGGTCGGCGACAAACATCTCGTCCTGCAGGAAGGCGACAGCTTCGGCTTCGACAGCTCGCGGCCGCATCGCTACAGCAATCCCGGCGAGCGCGAAGCGGTGGTGATCTGGGCGATCACGCCGCCGAGCTACTAGCTTCAGAAGAAAGTCTTCAGCGCCTTGGTCACGCGATAATCCTTGTCGACCAGGAGCAGCATCGACCATTTGTCAAAGGTCGTGCAGGGATGGCCGATGCCGAAGGACACCATGTCACCCACTTGCAACGGGCTGTCGGCCGGCAGGCTCACATGGCAGTGCTGATCGTTGAGACCGACGACCTCATGGCCTTTCGGCATGTCCTCGGGCGCGGTCATGGCGGATCCCGGGCGATACCAACGCACCGGCACCGGCATGCCGGAATCAGAGCCGACATCGCGACGGCCGAGGCCGACGATGGCGCGTATATTCTCCGGCCGCGATTGGACATAGGCCCAGACTTCCAGCGCGGCGACGAGCCCACCCGGCGGCAGCTTCAGGCTCGTCTCCTTCTGGATGCGACGGAACGAGGCGGTGTAGCCGATGCTGTCATGAGTGAGATAGCAACCGGCGCGTAGAACTCTGAGGACAGGCGCGGACAGAGCCAGCTTGTTGAAACGTTCGCCGGCGCGATCGAAAAAGGCCGAGCCGCCGGCGCTGACGATGATCGGCTGGTCCTTCGCGAACAATCCTTCCTTGGCGGCGAGCTCGGCCAGAACCACGACATCGTCGATGAGTTTGTCGGCGGCCTCAGGCGTCGGCAGCAGACCTTCGAAACATTCGAAGCCGGCGAGCTTGAGGCCCGGCGTCGCGACGATGCTGCGGGCCACTGCAAGAGCTTCATCGCGCGTGCGGGCCCCCGTGCGGCCGCCGGTGAAACCGATCTCGACCAGGACACGCAGCGGATTGGAGGCGGGCGGCGGCAGACGGCGCGCGCCATCGGCCAGCAAAGCGAGGCCGGCAGGACCGTCGGCGAGGCAATAGAGCTCGAAATCCCGATCCGCCCGCAGCATGGTGAAACAGGCATCGACCGCCTGGCGCCCGACCGGCTGATTGGCGAGCAGCACACGTTTGACGCCGAAGCGGCGGCAGACCTCGACTTGCTGCAAGGTAGCGGTGGTGATCGCCCAGGACCCGTCGGCGACCTGCAGATCGAAGAGATAGGGCGCCATGGTCGTCTTGCCATGCGGCGCCAGGAACAGGCCGTTGGTTTCGATGAAGGCGCTCATCCATTTGCTGTTGGCGGTCAGGATGTCGTCGCGGATAACGGCCGCCGGCAAAGGCACATCGCCCTTCAAGAGATTCCAGCCCTTCCTGCCGACGTCCCCAACGGTCAGAGCCGCCGCCTCATAAGGCAGGCCCTTGGTTGAAGGGTCGAGCGGCAAAATGTCGAGTGCGGCCATATCGAGACGGGGGATCAGGGTCATGGGAGCTCCGTTCCTCTTGTTCTTCCTCATCTAGATCATAGAGTGAGAGGCCGCAAAGTTGTAAGTGGGACAGAATGAGAAAGCGACGCATCCTCCTCGCCGGCCTCTTCCACGAGACGCATAGCTTCACCGAAGACGTCACAAGCATGGCCGATTTCGCCGTCCGCACCGGCGATGACGTCCTGGCGCGGCGCGGCGATGGATCGACGGTCGATGGCTTCCTCGACGTCGCCGAGCGGGAAGGATGGGAAGTTGTGCCGGCGGCGGATTACACCGCACTCCCCTCCGGCATCGTGGCGCATGAGGTGTTCGAGGCCTTCTGGGCCGATCTCACAAAGACACTCGAAGCGGGCCTCGCTCAAGGCCTCGACGGCATATGGCTCGCCTTGCATGGCGCCATGGTGACGACCGAGTGCCTCGATCCCGAAGGCGAGCTTCTCTCCCGCCTGCGCGGCATAAAGGGCGCCGAACATCTGCCGGTCTTCGCCGTCTTCGATCTCCATGCCAATTTTACAGCCGCCATGGTGCGTTATGCCAATGGCCTCGTCGCCTATCGCGAAAATCCGCATGTCGATGCGCGCGATGCGGCGGTGCGCTCGGCCGAGCTGCTGGCGCGCAGTCTCGCTGAGAAGCGACAGCCCCAAATGCGCGCGCGCCATGCGCCGATCCTGTGGGCGCCGACCGGCACCGGCACGGCGGACCGGCCGATGCGTGATCTCGAGGCGCTGGCGCGGCGGATCGAGGCGGAGGATCCGGACATCTGGGTCGCGAATGTGATCGGCGGCTATTCCTTCTCCGACGTGCCGGAAGCGGGCGTCGCCTTCTCGCTGGTCACCACGGGACCGGCGGCCAAGGCCGAAGCGGCGCTCGACCGGCTCGAGCAACTGGCGATCGAGCTGCGGCACTTCGGACAACCGCAGGAATGGGAGCTCGATGCCGCACTGCGCGAGATCAAGGGCAAATCCGGCGGGCCCTATCTCATCGTCGAGCCCGCCGACAATATCGGCGGCGGCGCGCCCGGCGACGACACGGCGGTGCTGCGCGGCTTCCTCGCCCATGGCTTCACGAATGCAGCGGTGGCGATCGCCGATGCCGAGGCCGTGGCGGCGCTCGCCAGCGCAGGGATTGGCGACACACGCCGCCTCAGCATCGGTGGCAAAGGCAGCCGCCTCGGCGCCGGACCCGTTACGGCCGACGCCGTTCTGGTGAGCCGGAGCGACGGTCAATTCACGCTCGAGGACCGCAACAGCCATCTCGCCGCCTCGCAAGGCATCCATTTCAGCATGGGGCCTTCGGCGGTGGTGCGCATCGACGGTGTGACCGTGCTTCTCACGAGCCGCAAGACGCCGCCTTTCGATCTCGGCCAATTGCGCTCGCAAGGCATCGTCCCGGAAAAGCTCTTCGCCATCGGCGTCAAAGCGGCGGTGGCGCATCGGCGCGCCTACGACCCGATCGCGCAAGGCAGCTATACGGTGGCGACGCCCGGCCCGTGCAGCAGCGTGCTCGGCACATTTCCCTATCGCAGGCTGCGCCGCCCGGTGTTTCCACTCGACCCGATCTGAAAGATCAGTCCGGCGGCGACCAACTGTTCTGGATCGCCAATATGCCGCCGTCGATGACCAGCATATGGCCGGTGATGTAGCGCGCCGCATCTGAAGCTAGGAACACCACCGCCTCGCCGACATCGGCGGGCTGGCCGACGCGGCCCAATGGTATCTTGCCGTCGAGCATCGCGCGGGTGCCCGGCCGCTCGAGCCCTGGAAGGGTGAGCGGCGTCTCGATGATGCCGGGAGCGATGCCGTTGACCCGTACGCCCCGCGGCGCCAGCGACACCGCCAAGGACTTGATGAGCATGAGAACCGCGCCCTTGGACGCATCATAAACAACGCTGCCAGGCTCGGCGCTCACCGAATTGGTCGAGCCGGTGCAGATGATGCTGGCGCCCTGCTGGCCGGGGGTGAGCTTTTGCACAAAGGCCTGCGCGGCGAAGAGATAGGCCTTCACATTCAGATTGAAGGTGCGGTCGAAGATCTCCTCGGTCAGCTTGTCGAAGGGCACATCGAGAAAGGTGCCGGCATTGTTGACCAGCGTGTCGAGCCGGCCGAGCTTGCGATGCGCCGCATCGATCAGATTGCGGGCGCCGCCCGGGGTGGACAGATCGGCCTGGACGAAATGGCATTCGGTGAGCGCCGACAGGCGCGCCAGCGCCCCATTGTCCGGCAGATGGGAATTGATGACGAGACGGGCGCCGCGCCGGGCGAAGGCCTCG
Organism: Taklimakanibacter albus; assembly: GCF_016595235.1. Taxonomy (GTDB): domain Bacteria; phylum Pseudomonadota; class Alphaproteobacteria; order Rhizobiales; family Aestuariivirgaceae; genus Taklimakanibacter; species Taklimakanibacter albus. Next base: position 543,290 of record NZ_JAENHL010000008.1, read on the forward strand.
GCAATGGCTAAGCCAATGCCATGGGTAGATCCGGTCACGCAAATGCAAGGCATCGTCATCAAGCTTCCCCCAACCGCTATTTTATCTTACGCCTTGATAGCAAGATCAGATGCGACGCGCCACGTGGGAGCCGCCGAGATGAAGAAGAGATGGTCGAATGTGACGGTGGTCGGGCCTGAGGCACATAGTGCGAGCGACCTCCTGATCGATGGCGACCGTTTCGCCGGCCTCGTCGCCCGCGACGCACCTATCGGCGACAATTGGGAGCCGGTCGACGGCAAACGCGCCGTCCTCTATCCCGGCATGATCGATCTCCTGCAGCATGGCTTCGGCCAGCATCTCTATAATGACACCACGCCAGGCGCCGTCGCTGAGAACTCCCTGATGCTGGCGCGCCATGGCGTCACCGGCTTCCTGCCCTCGATCAGCTGCCTGCCGCCCAGCCAGATGGAAGGGGTGTTGAGCCGTCTCGCGGCGCAATGTGAGGAAGCCAAAGGCGCCAAGGCGCTCGGCGTTCACAGCGAAGGTCCCTGCTTCGGCTCACCCGGCGCGCATAATCCTGAAAATATCGTGGCGCCGAGCCTCGCTCTCGCCGAGCGCATGCTCGCGGCCACGGATGGCCGGCTCAAGGCGGTCACGCTGGCGCCCGAACGCCCGGGCGCGGAAGAATTCATCGCGCACCTCAAACAGGCCGGCGTATCGATCCATCTCGGTCACAGCCGGGCCAAGGCCTCAGACATCCCGCGTTACGTGTCCTGGGGCATCGACGCCGTGACGCATATGTACAATGTCATGCCGACCGAGCCGCCCGGCACGATGGGTGTCCATGTCGTATCGCTCACCGATGCGCTCCTCGCCGAGAAGGACCTGGCGCTCGGCCTCATCTGCGACGGCATCCATGTCGATCCGCAATTGATCAAGCTTCTGGGCAGCTGCCGCGCGAGCGCGTGTTCCTCGAGACCGATGCCATGAAATATGCCGGAACCCCCGGCATGGCGTTCGAGTTCTATCCCGGCTACCGGGTGATGAGCGCGCCCGGCAAGGCGGTCAGGGACGAGAATGGCGGCCTGTGCGGCTCATCGCTCACCTCCGATGAGGCGATGCGCAATTATCTCGTCTATTCCGGCCAGGATCTCGTGCGGATGGCGCAGGCGACGAGCCTCGTTCCCGCCCGCGTGCTGGGCATGGAGGCCGAGATCGGCAGCATCGCGGCCGGCAAACGCGCCGACTTCATTCTGCTTGACCGCTCGACCTTGCAGGTCAAGGCCACTTATGTGGACGGTACTCTCTCGAGCTAAGGCCTTAAGAGCCCCGGCAGCGACGACAGAATCTGCGCGACCGGATCCGATGAACGGGCGGGGCCTAGCGGCAGCTTGCAGTCGAGCATGAGCGTCGCCGTGCCATGGACCAGCGCCCAGACGGCGGCCGCCTTGGCGTTGACTTCATCCTTGCGCTTCGGCCCGAGCACCGCGGCCACGGCATCACTCAATTGCTGCCAGGCTGCCGTCGCCGCCGTCTTAAGACGCGGCGACTGCAAGGGATTGGCGCCGCCGCGGAACATGAGGCCATAGACGGCCGGATTAGCGAGCGCGAAGGCGACATAGGCGCGTCCCATCGCGGCGAGGCGCGCCATGGCAGTCCCCTCCGTTTCATCCGCCGCCTCGCCCAGCGCCGCGACGAAGCGTTCGAAGCCGCGCGCCGCGATCTCGGCGAGGAGGTCGGCGGCGCTCGCGAAATGATGGGCGGGTGCCGCATGCGACACGCCGGCGCGCCTGGCGCATTCGCGCAAGGTGAAGCTCGACAGTCCCTTCTCTTTCAGAAGCTCGATTGCCGCCAGGACGAGGGCCTCGCGCAGATCGCCATGGTGATAGGTCTTGGATTGCTTGCGCACCGCCATGCGGACCTTCCTACCTTGCGATCCAGGCACTGTCAAAATCAGTCTTGACAGTGACAAGATATCAGCTTCTAATCTTGCCACTGTCAAGATAGGAGCCGGACATGACGCCCGAATGGATGTTCTCGCTGGCGAGTTTCACCGCCATGGCCGGATGGATCCTCCTGGCGGCCGGCGTCGCCTTAAATAATGCGCTGCTGCGCGATCTCGTTGCCGGGCGGATCGTTCCCGCGCTCCTCGCCGCGGCCTATGCCGGGCTCATCACCCTCTTCTGGGCGGGTTCCGCCGGCGGCTTCGACAGCCTCGACAATGTTGCCCGCCTGTTCGCCAATCCCTGGCTGCTGCTCGCCGGCTGGATACATTACCTCGCCTTCGACCTCGCGATCGGGGCGATCATCGCGCGCCGGACCTTTGACGAAGGATTGCCGCGCCTTGCTCTCATCCCCATCCTGCCGCTGACTTTCCTGTTCGGGCCTGTCGGCTGGCTCGCCTTCGAAATGTTGCGTGCGCTGGCGCGCAAATCCCGGTCCACGGCAACTGCGTAAGGGATCCGTCATGGCCATATCCGCCTCGATCGCTCTGCCACGCGTCTCGCAGCTGGGCAGCAACGGCTCACCGCTCCTCTGGCGCACCGCTCTCGTCTTCCTGGCTTTCTTCGTTCTCCTTTATGCCGGCACCTTCATCGACGATCGTCTCTTCAACGGCGTCAGCGTGTGGGAGAAACCGGCGAAGTTCTTCCTCTCCTTGAGTCTTCAGCTGGCGACGCTCGCCTGGGGCCTCGCTTTGCTTCCGGCGCAGGAGCGACGGGCACCCGCGATCCGGATATCGAGCCTCATCATTGTCGCCGCCGCAATCGGCGAGCTGATCTATATCGCCTTCAGGGCATCGCGCGGTGAAGCGTCCCACTTCAATCAGACGACGATGGTCGCCACGGTTTTCTACATGCTGATGGGCGCGGGCGCCGTAACCCTCGCGGCGCTGACGAGCTTTCTGGGCTGGCGCATTCTGAAGAAATCGCCGCCCTCGCCCCTCACTTTCGCGACGGCACTGGGCTTCATGCTCGCCGGCCTGCTCGCCTTCGTGACCGGCGCCTATGTCAGCAGCCAGACCGGACATTGGGTCGGCGGCGATCAGACCGATGCGACAGGTCTCCCCTTTTTCCACTGGTCGACCACCGGCGGCGATCTCAGGGTCGGGCATTTCTTCGGGCTTCACATCATGCAGGCCCTGCCGGTCCTCGGCTTCCTGTTTCGCGACTTTCCTCCGCTGCAGGCCCGCGGACTTATCGCGCTTGGCGCGGTCATCTGGACAGGACTCACCGCCCTTACCTTCTTCCAGGCGCTTGCCGGCAGGCCGTTCATCGCATTCTGAGGGCCACTTAAGACCCTGATTCACATCGGCTTTGAGACTTCCCGTCGATAAATTTCAACGGGCCTCTTGACGATCTGACGGTTTTGTAACACGCTTTACTAAAGCGCTTTACAAAGAGCTGTCTGCAGATGACCAGGAAGGCCACGATCGGAGATGTCGCAAAGCGGGCGAAGGTTTCGCCCACCGCCGTCTCGCGCTGGCTGAATGGCGGGCTCGAATTGCCGGAGACGACCGGTGAGCGCATCCGCACCGCTGTCCGCGAGCTCGACTACCAGCCGCATGCCCAGGCCCGCCGCCTCTCCAAAGGCAAGGCCGAGGCGATCGGCATCGTGGTGCCGGACATCTCCAACGCCTTCTTCGCCCTTCTCGCTGGGGAAGCTGAACGTGTGGCCGTCGCCTCCGGCCATGATGTGATGATCTGGTCATCGCGCAACCGCATCGAGCGCGAGCTCGCCTGCTTCGACCGCCTGCGGGCGGGTTATATCGACGGGCTCCTGCTCATCACCAATCACGAAGACGACGGCCGCCTCGCCGAACGAATCCGTTCCATGCCGGGCCGCGTCGTCATCATCGACGAGGATGTCGTGGGCGGCGACAGCGCACCGCGTTTCTTCGTCGAGAACGAGACCGGCGGCTATGAAGCGACCAAACATCTCCTTGCTCATGGCCATCGCCGCATCGCCCATATCGGCGGCCCCAAAGGCGTGATGAGCGCCATCGAGCGCGCGCAAGGCTGGCGCCGCGCCATGACGGAAGCCGGCATCACGCCCGATCCCGCCTGGCATATCCGCACCGAATATGAAGTCGAGCCCGCCACCCGCGACGCCGAGCAGCTTTTCGCGCTCGATCCGCTGCCCACCGCGATCTTCGCGGGCAGCGACGCGGTCGCCTTGGGCGTCATGACCACGGCGCGCCGCAAGGGCGTCAGTATTCCACACGATATCTCGCTCGTCGGCTTCGACGGTATGCCGATCAACGATCTGTTCGGGCCGCCACTCACCTCGATCGCGCAGCCGATCGACGATCTCGGCCGGCTCGGCGCCCTGCGCCTCATCGCCATGATCAATGGAGAAAAATTCGACGGCACGCCGACCAGGCTGCCGGTGCAACTGGTGGCGCGCGGCTCGGTCGCCGCGCCTCTGAAGAATAAAGTTTCGGGTTAACGCCCGCACAGCCATCGACGAGCATGGGCCGTCGCCCATGCCGCGATCACAGGGAGAGTAAGTATGATGAGCATAACTCGCAGAAAAATCATGCTGTCGGCTGCCGGCGCCGCTTTGGCGCTGTCGATCGGCACCGCCCAGGCCCAGGAAAAGACCATCGCACTGGTGCAGATCAACCAGCAGGCGCTGTTCTTCACGCAGATGAATGAAGGCGCCCAGAAGGCCGCCGACGCGGCCGGTGTAAAGCTGGTGATCTTCAACGCCAATAACGACCCGGCGGCGCAGAACAACGCCATCGAGACCTATATCCAGCAGAAGGTAGACGGCATCGTCGTCGTCGCCATCGACACCAACGGCATCATGCCGGCGGTCAATGCCGCCGCCACGGCGGGCATTCCGGTCACCGCCGTCGACGCGGTGTTGCCGGCCGGTCCGCAGAAGGCGCAGATCGGCGTCGACAATGAAGGCGCCGGCAAAGCGATGGGCGAGTTCTTCAACAAATATGTGACCGACAGCATGGGCGGCAAAGCCAAGCTCGGCATCGTCGGCGCGCTCAACTCCACCATCCAGAATATCCGTCAGAAGGGTTTCGAGGATGTGGTGAAGACCAATGCCGGTGTCGCCAATGCCGGTGTGGTCGACGGCCGCAACGTGCAGGACTCGGCCCTCTCCGCCGCCGAAAGCCTGATCACCGCCAATCCCGATCTCAACGCCATCTATGCGACGGGTGAGCCGGCACTTCTCGGCGCCGTCGCCGCGGTCGAGAGCCAGGGCAAGCAGGACCAGATCAAGGTGTTCGGCTGGGATCTGACGGCGCAGGCGATCAAGGGCATCGATGCCGGTTATGTGGTCGGCGTGGTGCAGCAGGATCCAGCCGGCATGGGTGCCGCCGCCGTCGATGCACTGGTGAAGATCACCAAGGGCGATACGGTGCCGGCCACCATTCCGGTGCCGATCACCATCGTCACCAAGGACAATGTCGAGCCCTATCGCGCCGTCTTCAAATGAACGCCAATCAAACACAGGGAGCGGCCGCGGCCGCTCCCATTCCCCGCATCGCGCTCAGCGGCATCAAGAAACGCTTCGGCAGCGTCGAAGCGATCCGCGGTGTCGACCTCGCCCTTTACCCGGGTGAATGCGTCGGCCTCGTCGGCGATAATGCCGCCGGCAAGTCGACACTGACCAAAATCATTTCCGGCACCTATGTGCCCGATGAAGGCACGATCTCGATCAATGGTGAGCCGGTGCGCTTCGCCACCCCGGCGGATGCGCGCAAGCACCATATCGAGATGGTCTATCAGGATCTTTCGCTCTGCGACACGATCGATGTCGCCGGCAATCTCTATCTCGGCCGCGAGCCGATGAACGGAATTTTCCTCGACCGCAAGGCGATGCGCGACGGGGCGCGCGCCATGCTCGAGCGGCTCGAGATCAAGATCCCCAATCTCGATGCGCTCGTCGCGCAATTGTCGGGCGGCCAGCGCCAGTCGATCGCCATCGCACGCGCCGCCGCCTTCGACCCGCAAGTCCTCATCATGGACGAGCCGACCTCGGCGCTGGCGGTGAAGGAAGTCGAGGCCGTCCTCGATCTCATCAACCGGGTCAAGGCCAAGGGCGTCACCGTGGTGCTGATCACCCATCGCCTGCAGGACCTGTTCAATGTCTGCGACCGCATCACCGTCATGTATGAAGGACTGAAAGTGGCCGAGCGCAAGATCGCCGACACCGACCTCACCGATCTGGTCAGCCTGATCGTCGGCAAGGGCCATGGGATGGGAGGTCACGCATGACCAGCGCCTATACCTCGCGCCCGCAAGGCTCGCGCCTCGCCGACCTGCTCGCCGCCCATGCGCAGCTTCTGTCGATCGCCGGCTTCTTCCTGATCATGGTGGTGATCTTCTCGATCGCCAGCCCGGTCTTCCTGTCGACCGGCAATATTCTCAACCTGGTGCGCCAGATCGCGCCGATCCTGATCGTCGCCGTCGCCATGACCTTCGTCATCACCACCGGCGGCATCGACCTGTCGGTCGGCTCGGTGGTGGCCCTCATCAACGCATCGGCCGCCATCGTCCTGCAGATGGGGCTCCCCTGGCCCATCGCGGTGATCGGGCTCCTGCTGCTCGGCGCCGCCATCGGCGCGATCCAAGGCTGGTTCATCGCCTATCAGGGCATCCAGGCCTTTATCGTCACCTTGGCCGGGCTCTCGGCGCTGCGCGGCATCGCGCTTCTCATGACCGAAGGCTTTTCGATCCCGATCTCCACCGATCTCGGCTTTGTCGCCATCGGACGCGAATGGCTTCTGGGCGTGCCGGTGCCGACCTGGATCGCCTTCCTCATCGTGGCGGCGGGCTTCCTTACCTTCTGGGGCACGCGCTTCGGGCGTTATGTCACCGCCATCGGCGCCAATCAGGAAGCGGCACGCCGTTCCGGCATCTCGACCAAGCAGATCCTGCTCTGGGTCTATGTGCTGACCGGCCTCGCTTCGGCGCTCGCCGGCATCATCATCGCGGCGCGGCTTGGTTCGGGCAGCTCGAATGCGGCCGTCGGCTTCGAGCTCGAGGTGATCGCCGCCGTGGTGCTGGGCGGCACGTCGCTGATGGGCGGGCGCGGCTCGATCGCCGGCACCGTGCTGGGCGCCCTCACCATCGGCGTGATCGGCAACGGGCTGATCCTCTCGCATGTGTCGCCCTTCTTCACCCAGATCGTGACCGGCTCGATCATCCTGCTCGCCGTGTGGCTCAATGCGCGGGTCTTCTCGCGCCTCGCCAGCGGCGCGCGCCGCAAGACTTGAGGCAAGGACCATGACGGAACTTTCGCAAGCCCATACCGGCTCCGGCCTGGTGATGACGGTAAACGGACCCATCAAGGCGGCGGAGATGGGCGTGACCCTGATGCACGAGCATCTCCTCAATGATTGCCGCTGCTGGTGGAACCCACCCAAGGAGCCGGAGCGCGCGCATCTCGGCACCTCACCCGTCCATGCCGGCATCATCGGCGAGCTCAGGATGGATCCCTTCGTCAATCTGCATAATTGCGGGCTCGACGATCATCGGCTCACCATCGCCGAGCTGGCGCCGTTCCGGAAAGCGGGCGGACGCACGGTGGTCGATCCGACCTGCCGTGGCATCGGCCGCAATCCAAGCAAGCTGCGCGAGATCGCGGCCGGCTCCGGCCTCCATATCGTGATGGGCTCGGGCTATTATCTGCAGGCCTCGCATCCCCCCGTGCTCAAAGGCATGAGCAAGAAGGACGTGGCGGACGAGATCGTGCGCGACGCGCTCGAAGGTGTCGATGGCAGCGATGCCAAGATCGGCCTCATCGGCGAGATCGGCGTCTCGGGCGATTTCACCGCGGATGAGGAGAAGTCGCTGCGCGGCGCGGCACAAGCCCAGGCGCGCACCAGGCTGCCGATCATGGTGCATCTCCCTGCCTGGTACCGCCATGGCGGCAAGGTGCTCGACATTGTCGCGGAGGAAGGCGGCGATCTCAACCATACGATCCTTTGCCACATGAATCCGTCCGGCGAGGATGTCGATTATCAAGTCGCCTGCGCCAGGCGTGGCGCCTTCATCGAATATGACATGATCGGCATGGACTACTGGTATGCCGACCAGCAGGTGCAATGCCCGTCGGACGAGGACAATGCCCGCGCCATCAAGCGGCTGATCGATCTGGGCCACCTCGAGAAGATCCTACTGTCGCAGGATGTGTTCCTCAAGATGATGCTCAGCCATTATGGCGGCTTCGGCTATGCCTATGTCGTGACCCATTTCGCCGAGCGCCTGAAGCGTCACGGCGTCAGCGACAAACAGATTTCAACCATGCTTATCGACAATCCAAGGCGCGTTTTCGCCGCCGCATAAAAAGGAGACTGCAATGACCAAGAAGAATGTGCTGCTCGTCGGCGAAAGCTGGGTGAGCTCGGCGAACCATTACAAAGGCTGGGATACGTTTTCGAGCGTGACCTTCCATCTCGGCGCCGAGCCGCTGGTCAAGGCGCTCAAGGACAGCGAGTTCAACCTCACCTACATGCCGGCGCATGAGGCGGCGGAAGGCCTGCCCTTCACGATGGACGGCCTCGCCAAATACGAAGCCATCATCATCTCCGATATCGGCGCCAACACTTTGCTGCTGCCGCCCGATGTGTGGCTGCATGGCAAGACGGTGCCGAACCGCCTGAAGCTCCTGCGCGACTGGACCCAGCAGGGCGGCGGTCTCATGATGATCGGCGGCTATTTCTCCTTCCAGGGCATCGATGGCCGCGCCCGCTGGCGCCGCACGCCGGTCGAAGAAGCGCTGCCCGTGACCTGTCTTCCCTATGACGATCGTGTCGAGGCGCCGGAAGGCATCGTCGCCGAAGTGCTGAAGCCCGATCATCCGATCGTCGCGGGTCTCAAAGGCCCGTGGCCGGCGCTGCTCGGCATCAATGAGGTCGAGGTCAAGAAGGGCTCGGAAATCATCGCCCGTCTGCCCGAGGATCAGGGCGGCCATCCGCTGCTCGTCACCGGCTCGTTCGGCAAAGGCCGCACCATGGCCTGGACCTCCGATATCGGCCCGCACTGGCTGACGAACGACTTCGTGAACTGGCCGGGCTACGCCAAATTGTGGCGCCAGTCGCTGGCCTGGCTCACCAGCAAATAACGCCCGTGCCCATGCGCAAGGATCGTCCGCGTCTCGTGGTGATCGGCAATGCCTGTCTCGATGTGACCTATCATCTGGACAGGCTGCCCAAACCCGGCGAGACGATCAATGCGCGACGGGTGGTCACCGATCTCGGCGGCAAAGGCCTCAACCAGGCCATTGCCGCCGAACGCGCGGGTGCGGAAGTCCATCTCATCGCCGCCATTGGCCAGGATACGACAGCCGAAAGAATCCGCGCTGCCCTTAGCACCGAGGGCATGACCGAAAGCGGTCTCATCCAGCATGAAGGGGCGAGCGACGACTCGATTCTCCTTCTCGATGCCCAAGGCGAAAATGTCATCGTCAGCAATACACTCCAGGCCGAGTCTCTGACTCCTGCCGAGGCTGACGTCCGATTGAAGGCGGCCTTGGACCGAGCAGCGCTTCTGCTGCTGCAGGGCAATCTGCGGCATGACACGACGGTTCAAGCGATGGCTCTCGCCCGGCAAGCCGGTGTCGTGATCGCCTTCAATCCGTCACCGCTTCAGCCCTGGTTCGGCGATCTGCCGGAAGCCGATATCGTCATCGCCAATCAGGTGGAGGCGGAGGCGCTCGACGGCCGCACCGGCAAGAAGCTCACCGTCATCACGCTCGGCGCCAAGGGCTGCCGGCTCGAGCGTCCCGGGCAAGCCGATGTGGCAGTACCCGCCCCACAAGTCGCGGCCATCGCGGCGGGCGGCGCCGGAGACGTCTTCGCCGGTACGTTCATCGCCGAATGGCTCATATCCGGCGATGCCGCACGTGCCGCGCAGCTGGGTGTCAAAGCCGCGAGCGACAAGGCGACACGGCACGGCACGCTCTCCGCCTTCCCGACCGAAGCCGCGCTGGCGGGCTTCCGCCAAGATTTGATTTCCCTCTCAGTTTGAAAGACCGATCATGACCGATGCTTCTCCCCTTCTCTCTTCCACAGCGGTGCGCGAGGCGGCGCAGCGCACGCTGGCGGACGGGCTCGCGGGCAAGCTCGCGCACTGGTCCGTCGATCTCGACCAGTTGCCGAAGACCGCGCGCTTCGTTGCGCAAGTGACGCGTGAGAATTACCCGTCGCTGTCGGTGCCTTTCCATTCGCGCTGGCGGCATTTCGAGGCGGGCGGCATCGACCGCTGGAAGCAGGTTCTGGCGCAACGTGCTTGGCCCAGCAAAGAAGCGCAAGCCCGCGCCGCGCTCGATCTCGCCATCGTCTCGGTGCTGCTCGACGCCGGCAGCGGCGGGCGCTGGTCCTACACCGAGCCCAGCACCGGAAAACGCTTCTCCTCCTCCGAGGGATTGGGCGTCGCGAGCTTCGACCTCGTGGCCAGCGGCGCACTTTCGAACGATCCCAAAGATCCCTGGCGCGCCGACGCCGAGCGCCTCAAACGCTTCAGCAAGGCCGATCTCGAAAAGGCTTTCCAGGTCAGTGCCGACAATCCGCTGGCCGGCGTCGAGGGCCGGGTCGCCCTGCTCAACCGTCTGGGCGAGGCCTGCCAGGCCCAGACCTCTCATTTCGCCATCAGCGATGCGCCGCGACCGGGGGGCATTGCCGACAGTCTCGCCGGCAGATCAGTGGCGGGACGGATCGAGGCGGCGCAGATCCTGCGCTGCCTCCTCGATACGCTGGGCGGCATCTGGCCGAGCCGGCTAACGCTCGGCGCGACGCCGCTCGGCGACACCTGGCGCTATGAGCGCTGGCAGAAACCGGGAGATGCGCTGTCAGGCCTCGTTCCTTTCCATAAGCTGTCGCAGTGGCTGACCTATTCGCTGATCGAGCCTTTGATCGTGCGCGGTCTGAAGGTCGGCGCCATCGACGGGCTCACCGGCCTCGCCGAATACCGCAATGGCGGCCTCTTCATCGACACGGAGATGCTGCGCCTCAAGCATCCGGCTGAGGCCGTCAAGCCGCAGGAAGTGAGCTCGGCCCTGATCGTCGAATGGCGCGCCTTGACCATTGCTCTGCTCGACCGGCTTCTGTCGCCGGTGCGCGACGAGCTCGGCATCAGCGCCGACCGTTTCCCGATCGCCTCGATGCTGGAGGGCGGCAGCTGGGCGGCGGGACGGCGCATCGCGCGCGAGAAGCGCTCCGATGGATCGCCGCCGCTCAATATCGTGAGCGACGGCACGACGTTCTGATGACTCCGATCAGACGATGACGGCGAGGTCATGCGGTATCGCCGACAGCATGGCGGCGCCGTCGGTATGGAAGGCCAGCGTGTCGATAATGCAGCTCAGTCCCGACATGCGCGGCAGGAAGAAGATGCTTTCGAAATTCACCGCGGTGCCCGGGCTGAAGACAGCGTCGGTCTCGACCTCATATTCATAGACGAAGTTACCGACCCAGTCGGGCGGAAAGGCGATGCCCATCTCGTAACCGCCAATCCATGACTGCTCGCCCCACAGGCCGCATTCCTCGTAATATGCCTTCAAGGTCCGGGTCAGTTCCATGATCGGCAGGTTGGGCCTCAGGAGGTCGCGGCAGATGGCCATGGATTTCGCAGATTTGTCGAAGGCCTGGAGGACTTCGCGTGGCGGCTCGCCCACATAATAGGTGCGCCCGATGTTGGCGTGATAGCGGTGATAGACCCCGCTCAGATCGACATTCACCTGCTCGCCCGGCATGATCTTCTTGCGCGAGGCGAGCGGATGGTTGCAATTGGCCTTGGGACCGGAGGCCACAGGCTGGGTTATCCCTGGATTCTCGCTGCCCGCCGCCGCCATCGCCCGGATGATCTCGCCATAGACCTCGAGCTCGGTGACACCCGGTCTAATCGCGGCGCGAGCCGCCTTGTGGCCGACATCGGCGAAATGCGCGGCCTGCGCGATACAGGCCATTTCCTGCGGCGACTTCAGCCAGCGCACCTCGCGCAGGATGTCGCTGCCATCCATCACCTTCAGTCCGGCATTCTCGAAGGCCTGGACGAAGCGGCGGCTGACGGCCGGATTGGGGCGATAGGAATGGAATTCGAGTCCGACGCTGCCGGTGAGCCAGCCCGCCGCCCGCAACTCCTCGATGATGAAAGGCGTGCCGTCGCGGCGCTGGTGCATAGGGAAAATCCGCGTGTCGCGCGCCACGGTGACGTATCGGATCATCACCTGCTCGCTCAGCGTGTCGAACATGATGAAGTCGTCATGATCGACATGGACCGCTATGCCGCTGGTCGGCGGCCAGGCCTTGGGGCTCTGCGCCTGGTACCATTCCGCCTGATAGCCGCTGACATAACATAGGCTTTCCGGCGCGGTCAGATAGAGGAGATCGATCTTGTCCTTGGCCATGCGCTGGCGGATGCGGACAAGGCGATCCCGGTATTCGCCGAGCGAGAAGCCGAGCTCGAGCGGCGGCGTGATCTGATGAAGCGCGATATCGCGGTTGATGCCCATTCGGGTCTCCTCTCCTATAGTGCGGGACTGTCCGATCAGGCGGCGGTTTCGGGCTCGAGCGGAAAGATCGGCCGGCGCACCTTGGTGAAGGACAGCTGCGAATAGTCGGAGGTGCAGACCCCGACACCGGCACATTCGACGATCGCCTTGGCGAGCTTCTGGAAGCCGGCGCGATAGTGGATGCGGCTCTTGAGCATCACGAAACGTTTGCGCAACGGATCGATGCCGAGGCACAGCAGGCTCTCGATGTCGAAAGGCTCGACCTGGCGGGAAATGACGACGATCTCGACCTTGCCCGTGTCGATGATGACCGTGTTGCCCATATCGTGAAGCACGCCCCGCTCCATCGGACCGCGATTGCGGTATTTGCCGTCGCTGATCAGCTTCACCTTGCCGGTGACGGTCATTGGCTTGCCCTTGCGGTTGATGGAGGGCATATCGGCCTTGCCGCCGAGATTCAGCGTCACCGTCGCACCGATGCCGGCGGCGATCGCCTGCTTCACCGCCGCCTCGTCATAGATGGCGAAGACCGCCACATTGTCGAGCCCGGCGCGGAGAATGCCGTCCAGCACCATGATCGTGTCCATCGTGCCGCCCGAGGCGCAGTTGTCATAGTGGTCGAGCAGGATCACCGGTCCGTCACCGGGCTCGGCGGCGAGCTTTGCGGCGCGCTCAAGCGAGGCCTCAAGGGCTTCCAGCCGGTAGACGAAGGCCCGGCGCTCGGCCCAGGCCATGTCGAGCAACTCGTCGCACAGCGCCCGCGCCTTGGCCGGATCGTTGTCCGTCACCACCACCGCGCTCAGGCCGGCATTGCTGACATCGGCATGCGGGAAGCCGGTAAAAACAGTGGCGATGAGCGCCTCGCCCGATTCCTCCATCTGCCGGGCCCGCGCCTGGATCTCGCGGTTGGGCGAATCGCCGGTTCCCTGACGCATCACATGCGGCAGCATAGGCCGGTTGCCCCAGGCCATGGTCGGCGTGATCTCGCCCTTGATGCCCTTCAGCAGCGTGCGGCCGGCGCGCAGGCCGGTTTCGTAGTGGTCGACATGAGGATAGGTCTGGTAGCCCGCGATCACCGTCGCATTGTCGACCATCGCCGGAAAGAGATTGGTGTGCATGTCGAGCGCCACAGCGATCGGGGTCGTCGGGGCGATCCGGCGCAGGCGCGCCAGCAGGCTCCCTTCGCCGTCCTCGCTGGTCTCGGTGACCATTGCGCCATGCAGGTCGAGCAGGATCGCATCGCAGCCCTGGCTGACCGCGGCGCAGATCCGATTGGCAATGTGCTCGAAAGCCTCCTTGGCCACCGGCCCGCTCGGATTGGCATTGGCGGCAATCGGCGTCACGATCTCGGCCCCCTCCTTCTCGGCGAGATCGAGAAAAGCGGCGAGCGCCGAGCCCGTCCCCTTATAGGCGTCATAGGCGGCGCGCCCTTCATAAGGCTGGTCGGAACCGACCGCGAAACGCGCCAAAGGTGTGGGCACTGGCGAAAACGTATTGGTCTCGTGCTTCATGAGCGCCGCGACGATGCGCATAAGGGAGTTCCTTTCCTGCAAGTGGGCAATATTCGTCCGTGACCGCCGCCCGGTGTCAGGCGGCGACCTGTTCTCGATGAACCGACGCGGATTGGATCAGGCCGGAAGCGTCAGGAGCTTTCTCGGCGTGCGTACGGGATTCTCAACTCCATCCTTCTTCCAGATCAGCGTGTCGATCAGAGCGGTGCTGAAGAGGATTTCAAGGTTGGTCACCATGCCCGGCTCGAAGACCCGATCGAGGTAATCGGTGTCGAGCATGTTGAAATAGAAGTCGCCGACCCAGTCCGGCGGCAGGCTCAAGCCCAGCTCGTAGCCAAGCACCCAGCCCTCTTCATCGATGAGGCCGGAACGCTCGCAATAGGCCTTCAGCGAAGCGTTGACCTGGCGGACGGTCATGCCGCCGCTGAGCTCCTTGTCGGCATGATCGAAGGCGCCGGCTGCCTTCTCATAGAGATCGACCAGCTTGGCCGGCGGGTCGCCCAGATAATAGCCGCGCAGGATGTTGCCGTGATAGCGATGCTTCACGCCGCACAGATCGGCGGAGAGAACCTGGCCGGCCTCGAGCTTGCGGGTCGTCGGCATCGAATGGCCGCTCGCCGCAACGCGGTCGCCCACCAACGGGCGTACATTGAAGACATGGATCAGCGCCGGCAGCTCGCCGCCTTCCGCCATCATGGCCCTCGTGACTTCGCCCATCACCTCGAGCTCGGTCTTGCCGACACGCGCATGTTCGAGAATTGCGTCATGGCCGATATCGCAGATGCGGAGCGCTTCCTTGACGACCGCTATCTCGGCGGGCGACTTGACTCGCCTCACCTCGCGGGTGATGGCGCTCGCATCGACGATGTCGCAGCCGCGCTCGCGGAAAGCGTCCTCGATCATGTGGCTGATGGCTCGGTTCGGCAGGTAGCTCCAGAACTCCATGCCGATCCTGCCCTTGAGCAGGCCCTCGCGCTGCAACTCGTCCATGATGAAGCGCAGGTTTATCTTACCCTCACGGTGCGGGTAGTAGCGGTTATCGGTGCTGATCGACATCTCATGAAGCAGCGGCAGCTCGGTCGGATGATCGAAATGGATCATCTTGTCGCTATGGGCGTGAATTGCCGTGCCATAGACTTGCGGATAGCGCATCGGACCATTGGCCTTGTACCAGCCGCAATAGAAGCCATGCAGATAGGCGACGACTTCCGGCGTCGTCACATACAGAAGATCGATGCCTTCGCGGCGCATGAGCTTGCGCAAGCGCTCCTGGCGATCGCGATATTCGGCTTCGGTGAAGGCCAGCTGCTTGCCGGCATTCGGGTCCATCACACCCGGGGTCATCCCTTTTGGCGCTATGTAGGACATGTCGAGCGTCTCTCCCTATTTTGATGTGAATACGTCAGTGAGGCTGGCGTCTGCGGACGAAAGCGAGGCAGCCCAGCAGGCAGATGGATATGACGATGAACAAGGTCGAGATGGCGGCGACAGTCGGATCGACCGCGTCGCGCAAGGAGACGAACATCTTGCGCGTGAGCAGCGTGTTGCCGCCGCCGGCGACGAACAGGCCGATAACGACCTCGTCCAGCGAGATGATGAAGGCGAACAGCGCCGCTGAGATCACCGAGATGCGCAGTTGCGGCAGGGTCACCACCAGGAAGGCGTTGAGGCGAGGGGCGCCGAGGCTCATCGCCGCCTGCTCCTGGCGGAAATCGAAGGTGCGGAAAGCCGCCTGCATCATGAGGACGACGAAGGGCAACGCCAGCAAAGTATGGGCAAGGACGATGCCGAACATCGTATTCACGATCTTGAGCCGGATATAGATATAGAACACACCGATGGCGATTAGGATGCCGGGTACCAGCATCGGCAGGATCAGCACCAGCTGGATCCAGGGGGTCATGCGCGAGCGCATCGAATGAAGGCCATAGGCCGCCGCTATGCCGAGCGGCGTCGCCACCAGGACGGTGAGGATGGCCGCGGTGAGCGAGGCTCGGGTAGCCGCCAGCCACTCGGGGGAATTCCAATAATTCTCAAACCAACGGAGCGAATAGGCCTCGGGCGGAAAACGGAGATATTTCGAATCGGAGAAGGATACCGGAATGACGATGAAGATCGGCACGATCAGAAACAGGATGACCGCCGCCGTCACAACGAAGAGCCACCATCTTCTCCACATGGGCAGGTCGGCGCGGACCATCTCAGCGCACTCCCAGAAGGCGGTCGAGGTCGAAGAGACGATGACCGATATAGAGGATGGACAGCACGCAGAAGAGCAGCACGATGCCGAGCGCGCTCGCCGCACCCCAATCGAAATATTGCTGGACGTTGGAGGCGATCTTCATCGACACCATGGTGACCTTGCCGCCGCCGAGCACGGCCGGCGTCACGAAGAAGCCCAGGCACTGAACGAAGACGAGCACCGCGCCGGCCAGCACGCCCGGCAGCGACAGCGGCAGGAAAACGCGCAGGAAAGCCGACACCGGCGGCGCGCCGAGGCTCGAAGCGGCCTCGAGCAGGCGCCAGTCGAAGGAGCGGATCACCGCATAGACGGGCAGGATGAAGAACGGCAGCATGATATGGACCATGCCGATGATGCTGCCGGTCTCGTTGAACAAAAGACTCACCGGCTGGTCGACGAGGCCGAGCCACATCAGCGTCTGATTGACCGGGCCGGCATCTGTGAGGAGCACGAGCCAGGCATAAGAGCGCACGAGAACCGACGTCCAGAAGGGAATGATGATCAGGGCGATGAAGGCCATTGCCAGCCGGCCGGGAAGCTGGGCGATGAGATAGGCGACGGGATAGCCGAGCACCGCGCAGATCACCGTCACGATGCCGCTGATCTTCAGCGTCGTGAACAGGATCTTGGAATAGGACGAGTAGGTGATCATCCGTTCGTAATGACCGAGGCCGAACTGTCCCTTCTCGACGAAGGAGAGGGCGAAGAGCCAGATGACCGGCAGGACGACGAACACGAAAGTCAAGGAGAAGGCCGGAAAGGTCAGGAGCGCCAGATTGCGCGCCTCGCGCCGCGCATTGCCTGCCAGTGCCTCGCGGTTGAGCGATGTCGCCGAGACGTCACCGCTCGGATAATCGAGGCTCTGAGGCGTTGCGAGAGACATGGGTCGTCCTGAGCGCTTGTGGCCGGAAGCCGGCGCCCCGATGGAGCGCCGGCCTGTCATGTTCAGTTATTCGGCCAGGAACTGGTCGAAGCGTTCCTTCGCTTCGGCACCGTGCTTCGCCCACCATTCGGCACTGGTGACGATCTGCTTGGGATAGTTCTCGGCGGAAGTCGGCAGCAGTGGCGCCAGATCGGCCGGGATCTTGCCGGTCTCCTCGATCTTGGTATTCGCGGCGCCGTAATTCGACAGGAGCGTCATGTCGGCTTGGTGCTCCTTCTTGACGAATTCGGCCAGGACCTTCATCACCAGATCCTTCTTCGGCGTGCCCTTCACGATCGACCAGCAGCCGAAGTCGATGAGCCCTTCATTGAAGGTATAGGCGAGCGACCCGCCGTCCGAAATGACCGACTGGGCACGGGCGTTGAACATGCCGATCATGTCGATACCGCCCTCGCGAACGAGCTGTTGCGACTCAGCGCCCGATGCCCACCACGCCTTGATATGGGGCTTGATCTTGGCGAGGCTGGCAAAGGCCCGATCGAGATCGAGAGGATAGAGCTTGTCCTTCGGCACACCGTCGGCGAGGAGCGCCGCTTCGAGCACGTAGAAGGCATTGCGATACAGCGAGCGGGTACCGGGGAATTTTTCGACATTCCAGAAATCAGCCCAGTTCTGGGGCGGATTGGGAACCTTCTTCGGATTCCAGGCGATCACCATCGAATAAATGGTGCTGCCGACGTAATAGTCGCTGAAGGTGCCCGGGGCGAGCTCGGAATTGTCGATGACCGAATAATCGAGCTTCTCATAGAGCCCTTCGGCACCGCCGAGCGCGCAGGTGGAGGCGCCGAATTCGACGAGGTCGGTGGTCACGGCACCGGACTGAACCTGGACCCTGACCGGCGTGTCGACGTCGTTCGTCTCGACACTCCACTTGATACCGAGCTGCTTGCCAACCGGGTCCAGATAAGCCTTCTGGATGTTCTCGAGATAGATACCGCCGGCGGTGATGTAATTGATGGTTTCCTCGGCCTGGGCCCGTAGCGTAAGGCTTGTAGAGACCAGCACGGCCGCAACCAGGGTGCAAAGGCGCTTCATGAGAATTCACTCCCCTACATGGACGTTTATTCGTTTAGCTTGCACTTGCCATTTTTTCGCTATGCGAATATTAATTCGCAAAGCGCAAATGAGACTAACAAGAGGATCCGGGCATGTCTAGTGGGGGTGGACGGGACGAACGGGTGAATTCACTCGTCCGCGGGCTGGAGGTGCTGAAAGCCTTCGGCCGCTATCACGAGCCCATGACCATCTCGGAAGTCGCAACCGAAACCGGCCTGACGCCGGCCTCGGCACGCCGGATGCTGCTGACGCTCACCGATCTCGGCTATGTCGAATTGCGCGGAAAGCGATTCCGGGTGGGCCCGAAAGTGCTCGACCTCGGCTACTCCTACATGTCCTCGATGCCGATCTGGCAGATCGTCCAGCCGACCGTCGAGCGCATCAGCGAGAAATTCAGCGTGTCGAGCAGCGCTTCGGTGCTCGACGGCTGCGACATCGTCTATGCGGTGCGCGCCAACAACCGTCAGGCCAGCTCTGTGCTGGTCAGCACCGGGACGCGGCAGCCCGCCCATGTGACGTCGATGGGCCGGGTCCTGCTCGCCTTCACCGAGCCTGAGCGGCGCGAAACCATCCTGTCGCAGATCCATTTCAGCGCCTACACGTCGCATTCGGTGATGGATATCGATCAACTGCGCCTGATCCTCGAGCAGGTGCGCGGCCAGAACTTTTCCATCGTCGATGAGGAAATGGAATTCGGCCTGCGCGCCATCGCGGTGCCGATCCGCAACAAGCGCGGCGAAGTGGTGGCCGCCATCAATGCGGCCGGCTCCAACCGAGCGCTCGACCTCGATTATCTGAAGAACACGGTGCTGCCGGCGATGTTCGAAGCCGCGAACATGATCAAGGCCAATCTGCCCGCCTAGCGCGTGATCAGGAAAAGTGGATTCCGGTTTTCCGTCCGATCACGCGCTAAATATGAGATTTCGATCACGTTTATCACCTTAGGTCGACACGACCTAAAGTGATCGTGATCTAGGCGCAACGCTAGCAAGCCCTCATGCTGAGGGGCCGACCTCATCGCCCTGAAGTCAGGCAGCGCCCTTCACCACGATCGTGTCGGCCGGATGAATGCCGAGCGAGATGTGCTCGCCGGCGACGGGCAGATGCCGGCGGCTGCCCTCGTTGGTGGCGCGCCGGATCGAGACCGTCTCGCCTGTCGGCAAGGCCACCAGAACCAGCACATTCTCGCCCTGATAGACGACATCCTTCACCTGGCCGCTGATGACATTCAGCTCCGAAGATTTCGGCACATCGCGCACGATCTCGAATTTTTCCGGCCGCAGAACCAGAAAGCCCTCGCCCGCGCCGGCGCCCGGGGCTTTACGCAAACGGATCGTCGTATCGCCCATGCGCGCCGTGCTGTCACCTACCATGTCGACGCGCAGCAATTGCGAATCGCCCAGGAAGCTCGCGACGAAAAGGTTGCCCGGCTCCTCATATATCTGCGCCGGCGTTCCGATCTGCTGGATGGCGCCATTATTCATGACGGCGATTCGGTCGGACATGGTGAGAGCCTCGCGCTGATCATGCGTGACATAGATCGTCGTCATGCCGAGGCGCCGCTGCAATTCACGGATCTCGATCTGCATCTGCTCGCGCAGCTTCTTGTCGAGGGCCGAAAGTGGCTCATCCATGAGGAGGATGCGCGGATTGAAGACGAGGGCGCGGGCAAGCGCGACCCGCTGCTTCTGGCCACCCGACAATTCGTCGATGCGGCGGCTCTCATAACCGTTGAGGCGAACGAGATCGAGCGCTCCCGCCACCTTTCTCCTCGTCTCGCTCTTGTCGGCCTTGCGGTAACGCAAGGGGAAGCCGACATTGCTGGCCACCGTCATATGCGGGAACAGCGCGTAGTTCTGGAAGACCAGCCCGATGTCGCGCTTATAGGGCGGCATGGTGATGACCTCGCGTCCGGTGAAACGGATGCTGCCGTGATCGGGCTGCACGAAGCCCGCGAGTATCATCAGAAGCGTCGTCTTGCCCGAGCCGGACGGCCCCAGGATAGACACGAACTCCCCGGCGCCGACATCCAGATTGATGCGATCCAACGCCACCACGGGGCCGTAGGTCTTCCTGATTTCCTGGATCGTGATCGTTTCAGCCATGTCTCTCCCCACTCACACTATCGTTATACCGCGATCGAGCCTGGACAATATCCGCAAGCCCCCCTCCTCCATCACCAGCGTGTCCACATTCTGCGTCCCGAAGCCTCCCGGCCAGCCCTCCGGCACGTCCAGCACATTCTCGAAATTGACCACGGTGCCCACCGCGAAGTCGGCGCGCTCGAAGCAGCGGCCATTGAGATAGGTATGCCCGACCCAGTCGGGCGGAATGGCGATGCCCAGATCGTAGCCGCCGATGAACCAGCCGTAACGGGTGAGCCCGGCCGAATCCAGATACTGCATCGCGACTTCCGCTGCCTTCTCCATCGGATCGCCCGGCCTGACCGCGGCGACCACATGATCAAAGCTCACGGCAGCGCGCGTCACGAGATCGCGCCAGCGCGGATCGGGTTCGCCGGCCGAAAATGTACGCGCGATATTGGCATGGTAGCGATAGAAGGACCCGCACAGATCGACAGTGAAGAGATCTCCCTTGCCGATCTTGCGCCGGGTCGGCAGCGGATGCTGGACGCGCGTATTCGGTCCGGAAATGACCGACGTCCGGATGGCCGGCTCCTCACCGTCGAGCCGGCTCATCGCATAATGCGCGATCCCCTGGACCTCAATCTCCGACATGCCGGGCTGGAAGTCTCGCGAAATCGCCGCCAGAGCGGCGTCGGCGATGAAGGCTGCGTTATCGAGCCGGGCGATCTCGGCCGGCGACTTCACCAGCCTGACGCGGTCGACAAGCCATGAGCCGTCAATAGTCCGCGCTCCCGCGGCGGTCATGCGCTCATCGATGTAGCGCAAAGGAATACCGCCCGGCGCCGTCGACCAATGCTCTAGGCCCGCCGAGCCGCGCAACCACCCTTCCTCACGCAGCGTATCGATGACATCGTCGGCGGAGTTGCGGAATATCCATCCGTCTCTCTCGACATCGCGAAAGCGCCGAAAGAAGGCAGCCTCGCCGACTTGCGCATGATGCGCGGAAACAAGGGTGCGATGGGTGATGTCGTCGAAGAAGATGAGCCGGTCGCTGGCCGCATGCACGGCCACGCCGGTGGGCGTCGACCTCCTATACCAGCGGCTGTCATACCCGGTGAGATAAGTGATGTTCGGTGGCGAGGTGACATAAAGCATGTCCAGGTCCGCGCGCTGCATCTCGGCACGTACACGCCTCGCCCGTTCGTGATATTCCGCGAGATCGAAGGCCAATGGCCAATCCCGCGGCGGCCCGAAGGCCAACTCTGTCGCCAGCACCGCCATGCCGGTCAGGCGAGACCGCGCAGGCGGTCCATGGCCAGTTCCTGCAGCGTGCGCAGCCCGACCACCGGCTTCCAGAATGCGTGGAAACGGAATGGTTTTATGGTGGAGACCGGGAGCTCGAGCGTATCTTCGGCGGCGCCGAGGAGCCGCCGCGCCACGATGCGGCCCATCATCGTCGCCATGGCGATGCCGCGGCCATTATAACCCAGCGCCGCGACGAGGCCGGGCGCCGGCTCGTGCAGATGGGGAAAATGATCTTCGGTGACCGCCACCTGACCGTTCCAGAAATAGCTCCAGCCAATACCGCGCAGATCGGGATAAAGCGCTTCGGCGCAGCGGATCAGATATCGGAAGGTCGACTTGTCGCTACCGTCCCGCTGCCGGAGCCCGGGGCCGCCCATCAGCAAGCGATTCTCCCGGTCGAGACGAAAATAGAGAACGCGCCACGAGCTCTCATAGGCGACGTGGCGGCCGGGCAGAATCCGCCGCGCCATGGCTTCCGGCAGCGGATCGGTCGCGGCGATGGCGCTGTAGATCGGGACCACGCTCTCGCGGAGATGCGGCCACAGGCCGTCAGTATAACCATTGGTGGCAAGCACGACCTTGCGGGCGCGGACCGTGCCGGATCCGGCGACGAAGCGCCAGAAGTCCCCTTCCCGTTTCAATCCGGAAACGGGTGAGCTCGAGAAGATTTGCCCCTTCGACTTCACCACCGCGGCGGCGAGGCCGCGGGCATAGGCCAGCGGATTGAGCATGCCGCCGCGCGGATCGAGAAGCCCCGAGGGATAGCGGTCGGTGCCCAGGAGATCGGCAAGCTTGGCGCGGTCGAGATAATCGAGGCGAATGCCGCGTGCCGACCAGTCGGTGATCGCCGTGTCGATGACGGGTCTTTCGGCATCCGTGCGCACGACCCGGATCGATCCCGTTTGGGCGGCGTCGCAGTCGATGTCATGACGGCGGACGAGGTCGAACACATATTGCGGTGCCTCTCCCGACAGGCGCGCCAGGCGCTCGCCCCGCTCGGCACCGAAGTAACCTGCGACATCGGCCGGTTCGCGTTTGAGGCCCGGATTGACCTGCCCGCCATTACGACCCGAAGCACCCCAGCCGGGTTCATGCGCATCGAAAACCGCGACTTCGGCCCCGTCTTCGAGAAGATGGAGGGCGCTGGACAGGCCGGTAAAGCCGGCGCCGATCACGGCTATGTCGACGTCAAGCTCGGTGGTGAGGGCCGGATAGCGGACTTCCGGCGTGACTGCTCGATAGAGGCTGCGCGGCAATGCGGATGAGGAATTGTCGGGCAGTGTATTTAGGGTCATCTTCATTCCAATAATTCGCATAGCGAATAATTTTCCGCAATACGAAGATAAATATGTAAGCCAATGATTGTCAATGAAGTCGTCGGCCTGGGCGAAGCAGGGCGAAAGCCTTCCACACATTTATATAGGCCGCGGTCGATGTCGCTTGACCCCCAAGCTTTTCCTCCATATTGGTTATAACAACCATACCACAGGCGGTACGGAAGCCGCCGGATGGCCCACACAGGGAGGAAAGATATGTCTCTAAGTCCAATCCGTGCCTTCAGAATCGCCATTCTGGCCGGCGCTCTCTCGGTCTTTGCCGGCGCCGCTCTGGCGCAGAACGCCTGTCTCACCAACCAGCCCGGTGCTCTGCCTGCGGACTCCAAGGCGCTGCTCGAAAAAGAGCTCCCGGCCGACGCGCAAGCGGGCTTCGAAGGCTATGGCAGCCCGGTGGTGGCGAGCCCCTTCGCGACCTTCAAGCCGGCGCATGAGAAGCCCTTCGTCATCGGCTACAACAATTCATTCTCCGGCAATGCCTGGCGCGCCGCGGCGCTGGCGCAGCTCGAAAGCGACGTCGAGAAATACAAGAAGCTCGGCCTCGTCAAAGACCTGATCGTCACCGACTCGAATGGCGACATCTCGACCCAGATCCAGCAGATGCGTTCGATGATCCAGCGCGGCGTCGATCTCATCATCTCGATCCCGGGCTCGCCCACCGCGATGAACGGCGTCATCGACGAAGCCTTCGCCGCCGGCATTCCGGTGATCACACTCGCCGCTCCGGTGACGACCGCCAATGCGATCAATGTCGACACCAATGGCTATCTGATCGGCAAGACGATGGCGCTGGGCCTTGTCCAGAAGCTCAACGGCAAGGGCAATATCCTCACCATCCAGGGCATTCCCGGCACGTCCGGCAGCGAGCTCATCAAGGCCGGCGGCGCGGCGGTGTTCAACAACTGCCCGGACATCAAGATCGTCGCCGATCTCGTCGGCCAGTGGTCGAACTCGACGGCACAGACCGCGGTGCTGCAGCAGCTCTCCACCAATCCAACCGAGATCGCCGGCATCTGGCAGCAGGGCTCGATGTTCATGGGCACGATCAACGCGCTCGAGCAGGCCGGCCGTCCGATCATCCCGGTGACCGTCGGCAATCCCGACCAGAACGCGCTCGCCTACTGGCATGACAATCTCGACAAAGGCTTCAGCACGGTTGGCTCGTCCAACGCGCCGGGCGCCGGCATGGATGTCGTCTTCCGCACCGGCATGCGCGTGCTTTTGGGCCAGGGCCTCAAAGTGAGCAATGTCGTGGTGCGCCCGCCGCTCATCACCGCCGAGACGCTGAAGGACTGGTACAAGCCGGACTTCACCATCAATTCGACCGGCGTCGGCGAACCGCCTTCGGGCACCTGGATGCCGGACAGCATCCTCGATGGCTATTTCACCAGCCCGGCGGCTTTGCCACAGTAAGGCGCCTTACTTTGCCTCTTCGCGCGGTGGCGGCATCCCTGCCGCCGCGCCTTCCCTCTTGCACGGATGACGCCATGCCGAACACTTATCTCGCCAAAGCCATCGCTCTCCTCCAGGAAGTGGAGGCGACGCAAACCACCCAGATCGCCACGGGCGCACAATGGATCGCCGATGCGATCGCAGCCGACGGCATGGCGCATTTCTTCGGCGCCGGCCATTCGCATATGGCGCTCGAGGAAGTGTTTCCCCGCAATGGCGGGCTGATCGGCCTGCATCCGCTCTCCGAGCTGGCGCTCTCCTATTACACACCGGTGGTCGGCAATTCCGGTATCTATCAGATGCGCTTCTTCCAGTCGGTCGAGGGCCTGGGCGAGATCATCTGGAAGAACTACCGCTTCAAGAAGACCGACTGCTTCGTCGTCTACACCAATACCGGCGTCACCAAGGTCGCGCTCGACATCGCCACCTTCGCCAAGGCGGAAGGCATGCGTGTCATCGCCGTCACCTCGCTCAAACATGCGGCCGCCACCGGCACCGAGCACAAGGGCGGCAAGCGCCTGCATGAGATCGCCGATCTCGTCATCGACAATTGCTCGGTGGTGGGCGACGCCATGGTCGAGATCCCCGGTCTCGAGGACAAAGCGGGTGCGGGGTCGAGCATCACCAGCATCGCCATCACCAATGCGCTCGCGACCGAGGCGGCGCTCGAGCTTTCGCGACGTGGATTGAAACCCATGGTGCTGCCCAGCCCCTACTTCGAAGGCACGCCCGAGGGCAAGGCCAGGCGGGCGCGCGCCGAGAAGCGCTGGGACGAATGCATGGACGAATATTCGCGCCGTTATGCCGGCATGTTCCTGCGCGGCAAGGCCTGAGGAGAACCCATGGACTATCAAGCAGATGTGGTGGTGGCGGGCGCCGGCAGCGCCGGCATGGTGGCGGCGATCGCCGCCGCTCGCAACGGCGCCCGGACGATCCTCATCGAGCGCGGCGGATTTCTCGGCGGCATCAGCACCGCGGTGCTCGACACGATGTATGCCTTTTATGCGCCGGGCGACGCGCAGGAGAAGGTGGTCTCAGGTCTTCCCGACGAAGTGGTGGACCGCATCGAGAAATACGATGTGGTGCTGCGCCGGCCCAATACGTTCGGCTCCGGAACCGGCATCACCTATAATCCCGAAACGCTGAAGCGGGTGTGGGACGACCTCGCCGAGGAAGCAGGCGTGAAAATACTGTTGCACAGTTTCATCACCGGCGCGGTGACGGAAGGATCGAAGGTCACCGGGATTCGTTTCGTCAACAAGGCCGGCAGCCACAAAGTGACGGCCAAGGCTGTCATCGACGCGTCGGGCGATGCCGATTTGGTTGCCGATGCCGGCGGCGATTTCGAGCTGGCGGGCCGCGACGGCGCCCAGCAGACGCTCTCCACCACCTTTCGGATCGGCAATGTCGGCGAGCGGGCGCTCGGCGTGAAGAAGGATGAGCTGCACGCCTTGATGCGCGAGGCCAATAAAAGCGGGCGCTTCGTGCTGCCGCGCGAGGAAGGCAGCGTCCACCGCACACCCGACAAAGGCATCATGGCGACGATCATGACGCGCGTGCCCGGCACCGCGCCCGACGATATCGAGGGCATCTCGCGCGCCGAAGCGCAAGGTCGCGCCCAGGCGCAGGAATATTTCCGCTTCCTGAAGGAGATGGTGCCCGGCTATGAAAATTCGGTGCTGATCGGCACCTCGCCGTGGATCGGCGTGCGTGAAACGCGACGCATTCTCGGCGATTATCAGCTCAATGGCGAGGACGTGCTGGCGGCGCGGCGCTTCGAGGACGGCATCGCCCGCTGCGGCGCCCCGATCGAAGATCATCATGCCGGGCGCGATACACGCTGGGCCTATATCCCCAATTCCGGCACCTATACGATTCCGTTCCGCGCTTTGCTGCCGCGCAATCTGGACGGCATCCTGGTGGCGGGACGTTGCCTCTCCTCGACCCATGACGCGCATGCGAGTGCCCGCTCGATCGGCACCTGCATGGCGATGGGCCAGGCCGCCGGCAGCGCCGCCGCCTTGGCCGCCGACAAAGGTATCACGCCGCGCCAGGTGCCGACCGACACGTTGCTCGCTCTGCTCGACCGGCAAGGCGCCGATCTCGGCCGGCGCGGCAAAGCGGCCTCAGATGCCGCATGAGCGCCAGAGCCGCCCCATCATCGCGCACTGACGAGCTTCTCCTCGAGGCGACAGGGCTGGCCAAGGCCTATGGGGAGACGCGGGCGCTCAGCCGAGGTGATCTCGCGATCAGATCCGGCAGCGTGCATGCGATCATCGGCGAGAATGGCAGCGGCAAGTCGACACTCGTCAAGCTGCTCACCGGTGTGGTCGGCCCGGATGCGGGAGACATCACGCTTGCCGGCAAGGACCTTCGGCTCACCTCGCCCCGCGATGCACGCGCCGCCGGCATCGCCACCACCTTCCAGGAAGTGCTGGTGCTCGAGGAACTGAGCGTCCTCGACAATCTGTGGCTCGGCCAGGACGGGTTGTTCCGCTTCCATGTCGCGCGCGAACGCAAGCGGAGCGAAGCCGCAGCGCTTCTTGCCGAGCTGATCGGTGATGCCGTTCCAGAGCTCGAGGCGAAAGTGAGCGACATCGATCTTGGCACAAGGCAAGCCATCGTCATCGCCCGCTCGCTGCTGCTGAAGCCCCGTCTCCTCATCCTCGATGAAGCGACGGCGGCGCTCGACATCTCGGTGCGCGACCGACTCTTCGCGGGCTTGCGCCGTCGCGTTGCGGCCGGCTTGTCGGTCCTGTTCATCACGCACAAGATGGACGAGATCGCCGCCCTTGCCGATGAGGTGACGGTGCTCCGCTCCGGCGAGACCGTGGCGCATCTGCCGATCGACGCGGCGACACCGGCCCGCATGCTGGAGCTGATGTCAGGGCGGAGCGAAACCCGGTCGATCGTATCCACCCGCGCCGCAACGCGCGAAACACGGCTCACGCTCAGACAGGTGCAGCTCGGAATAGGCGGCCGCCCCTTCGATCTCGATATCCAGGCAGGCGAAATTCTCGGCCTCGCCGGGCTCGAAGGTCATGGCGCCGATCTCGCCACGCAGATACTCGGTGGCGTGCGTTCGCCGATCGCCGGATCGATCGCGACAGCCGAGAAGCGGGAGCTCCACGGCCAGGCCGCTTTCGTGCGCGAGGGCATTGCCTATGTACCGCGCGACCGCAAGAGCGAAGGCATTTTCGCACCCTTGTCGATCGCCGACAACTTTGCGCTGACGACGCTTCCTGCTCATACGAGGTTCGGCCTCATCGACACGGCCCAGGTCGCAGCGGCGCGTAAACCGCTCTTCGACCGGCTCGGCGTCAAATATGGCGCGCTGAAGGAGGCCATCACCAGCCTTAGCGGCGGCAACCAGCAGAAAGTCATCCTGGCGCGCATGCTGGCGCTCGAGCCGAAGATGCTGGTGCTCAACGATCCGACGCGCGGCGTCGACCTCGCCACCAAGCAGGATATCTATGCGCTGCTGGCCGAGCTCGCCCAGGCCGGCGTCGCCGTGGTGATCCATTCGACCGAGATCGAGGAATTGCTGGTGCTCTGCCACCGGGTGGCAGTCTTTCATGACCGGACCCTGTTCCAGGCCGTCGACCATGCCGGGCTCACCCGCGAGCGGCTGATCGCCGGGCTGTTCGGACGCCAGCCATGAAGCCGTCCCGCAGCACATTGCGCGACCCGACAGCGCTCGCCGCGCTCCTGTTCCTGGTCCTCGTCGCGCTCAGCATCCTCCGGGATCCGATCCTGCTGTCGCCCCGCTTCCTGACCGGCGCGCTCAGCGTCGCCGTGCCGCTCATTCTGGGCGCCATGGCGGTGACGCCGGCGATCCTGTCGGGCAATGGCGGCATGGACCTATCGATCGGTCCTCTGATGGGTTTCATCAATGTGCTGGTGGTCACGTTGCTGATGCCGGCGGATCTCGGCGACTGGTGGCTCGCAGTGCCGATCCTGCTGATTGTCGGCTTCGCCGCCGGCGCGCTCAATGGCGTGCTCGTCGCGGTCGTTCGCCTGCAGCCCATCGTCGCGACGCTCGGCACGTATCTGATCCTCGGCGGCATCAATCTGTGGCTGCTGCCCAGCCCGATCGGCCCGGTGCCACCCTGGTTCGGCACACTGTCGCGCCTCATCGGCGTCTTTCCGGGGCCTCTCGTCTTCCTGATCGGCCCGGCGCTCATCTGGTTCCTGCTCGGTTTCACGCCCTTCCGGAAAGTCCTGCTGGCCGTCGGTGGCGATGACCGCGTCGCTTATTCGGCCGGCATCGACGTCACACTGGTCCGTATTCTCGCTTACGCGCTGGGCGGCCTCTTCGCCGCTTTCGCCGGACTGGCGCTCACCTCGCTCATCCAGTCGGCCGACGCCACGATCGGGCCACCCTTCACCTTGCAGGTCATCACCGCGGCGGCGCTCGGCGGCATCAATCTCGCCGGTGGGCGCGGCACCATGTGGGGAAGCGCCTTCGGCGCGCTGTCGCTGTTCCTGATCCAGAATCTGCTGACCAATTACGGGGTTTCGGTCTTCTGGCAGCAGGTCGTGTTCGGGCTGACGCTGATCGGCGCGCTCATCCTCAATGCCGGTCTCGCCCAGAGCTTCTTCTCCTTCAGAGGACGCCGCAGATGATTCGCTTCTGGCAGTCGCTCAAGCAGACCATATGGCCGCAGCTCGTCGCGCTCGCCGCCCTCTATCTCATCGGCATGGCGACGATCGGCGGCTTCGGCAGCTGGCGCAGCATCCTGGCGGTGCTGGTGCTCGCCTCCTTCATCGGCATCGCCGCATCGGGCCAGACCATCGTGGCGCTTCTGGGCGGTATCGATCTCGCCATTCCGGGTCTCATCGCCTTCGCCAATATCGCGACGGCCGAGCTCACCGGACGCGGCTGGCCTTTCGCCCTGGTGGTGCTGTTCATCTTAAGCGTGGCCGCGCTCATCGGCGCCTGGAACGGCTTCGTCTCACGCGCCTTGAGGCTCAATCCGTTGATCGTCACGCTCGGCGTCAGCTCGGTCATCATGGGCGCCATATTGGTGTGGACCGGCGGGCAGCCGACCGGCTTCGCGCCGAAATGGCTGAGCCAGTTCGTGGCGCCGTCCGGCAAGATCTTCGGGCTTCCGATCCCGCCGATTCTGGTGTTCTGGCTGGTGATCGCGCTCGGCCTCATCACGCTGCTGCGCGCCACGCCCTTCGGCCGGCAGGTCTATGCCGCGGGCGCCAGCCTTCCCGCGGCACGGCTTGCGCTGGTGCCGACGACGCGCATCTGGACCTGCGCCTTCGCCTTGAGCGCGGTGATGGCGGCCGTCACCGGCATATTGCTGGCGGGCTTCAGCGCGCAAGGCGATGCGCGCATCGCATCGCCCTATCTCTTCAACACCATCGCCAGCGTCGTCATCGGCGGCACCTCGCTTGTCGGCGCGCGCGGCAGCTATGGCCGCACCGTGCTCGGCGCCATCATTCTGACGCTCATCACCACCGTGCTGGTCGCCAATAACTTCAGCGCCGCCATGCAGCAGGCCTTGCTCGGCGTGGTCATTCTCATCGTGGTGGCGACCTATGGCCGCGAGGCGAAAGTGGCGGCGCGGCTATGAGAAAGGCTTCATCCTGCGCTGCTGCGCTGATCCGCCCACAATTCGAAGAGCAGCTGGCAACGGTCGCCGCGGATCAACGCCATCGCCGCTTCCGCTGCCACATTGTCGCGATCATAGGTGGTGCGCGACAGGCGCAGCGCCGGCTGGTCGATCCGAACCTGCAGCAATTCCGCCTGCTCGGCCGTCAACATGACCGGCGCCAGCGTCTCGCGCGCCCGCACGAGTTGCGTGCCATATTCGCGTGCCAGCACGTCATAGAGAGAGCGCGCGCCGAAATCGAAGCGGCCGAGATTGGGAAAACGCTCCGCCGCCATGGCCGAGGTTTCGAGCGCATAAGGCTCGCCATCGACGAAGCGCAGACGCGTGAGACGA
Organism: Taklimakanibacter albus; assembly: GCF_016595235.1. Taxonomy (GTDB): domain Bacteria; phylum Pseudomonadota; class Alphaproteobacteria; order Rhizobiales; family Aestuariivirgaceae; genus Taklimakanibacter; species Taklimakanibacter albus. Next base: position 573,633 of record NZ_JAENHL010000008.1, read on the forward strand.
AACACCCTGGCGTTGCCGGCACTCTGGAGAGCGACCGCCTCATCCGCCGCGGGCGCCGTCAGCTCGGCGCTGATCACCCGCGTCGACACCAGCTTGCCATCCGCCTTCAACGCTTCCGAAATACTGAAGAAGCCAAGCAGCGAAGATTCGATGCGCGACTTGGCGACGAAAGTGCCTTGCCCCTGATTGCGTACCACAAGCTTGCGCTGCGCCAGCTCCGCCAGCGCCTGACGCGCCGTGATGCGGCTGACGCCGAACAATTCACAAAGCTCGCGCTCGGGGGGCAGACGATGGCCAGGCGGGTAGTCGCCCGACTGGATCTTCGCCTCCAGCAACCGGACGATGCGCTTGTAGTTGGGTTCGCTCGACATTTGGTCATATCATTATGACAAATGAATCAACAATGCCAGCGGGAAGGACATTGTCATGAGCGACCGTAAAGCAGTTATCGGCATCGATCTCGGCACGCAATCGACCAAGGCGGCGCTGGTTGCGCTCGATGGCCAGCCCATCGGCTCACATTCGGTCGCCGTCGAATTCGAACGGCCGCAGCCCGGCTGGGGCGAGCAATCGCCCGACATTCTTGTGCAGTCGACGCTCGCGTGTCTCAGCGCGCTCACCGGCAAGTTTCCCGATGTCGAAATCGTCGGTCTCGGCATCGCCGCGCAAATGGGCGGCGCCATCGGGATCGACAAAAACTTCGAGGCCGTGACACCGCATGAAATGTGGCTCGACACCCGCGCCGATGAAGATCGCCAGGAACTGCTCGGCCTTTATGGTCCGGAGATCCTGGCGAAGAACGGCATCATTCCCTTCGTGGCGCCACGGGTAAGGCGGTGGTTGCGCCTCGATCCGGCTTTCGCACAACGTCTCGCCATCGTCGTGGCGCCGGCCGGCTATCTCGCCGGACGCCTCACCGGTGCTGAGGCCAAAGACGCCGTCTGCGACCGCACCCAGGCCAATCTCTATGGCTGCTTCGATGTGGCGCGCAACCAATGGGACGATGATCTCGCCCGGCGTTGCGGCCTGCCGCCCGAACTCCTGCCGCGCATCGCCGATCCCTTCGACATCGCCGGCCGGCTCTCCGCCGAGATGGCCGCGCGTTGCGGCCTCACTGCCGGCATTCCCGTTGCCGCCGGCATGGGCGACGGCACCGGCGGCTGGTTCGCGGCGGGCGGGATAGAGCCCGGCGTCTCGATCGACACCAGCGGCTCCTCGGCGCATTTCGCCGTCACCGTCGACCGCTTCATCACCGATCCTTCCGGGCTCCTCGCCTGCATGCCCTCGGCGGCGCCGGGGCGCTTCTATCTCCTGGGCTTCACCACCAGCACCGGCCTCGCCCATCGCTGGCTCAGCCGGACTTTCGGCAAGAGCTATCAGGAGCTCGAGGCGTTGAGCATCACCGTGCCGCCGGGCAGCAACGGCATTCTCGCGGTGCCGCATCTCAATGGCCGGGTCAGCCCCTTCGAGGCCTCGATGAAAGGCGGCTTTCTCGGCTTCGACGACAAAAGCGGGCCGGGCGAGCTCTATCGCGCGCTGCTCGAGGCAAGCGCCTATGAGCTCAATGGCTGGCTCGAGGCGGCGCTGAAGCTCGCGCCCGGCCTTACTCTGTCGAATGTCGTCAATGTCGGCGGCGGCGCCCAGAGCGCCTTGTGGAACCAGATCAAGGCGGATGTGACGGGCCTCAGCCTTCATATCGCTTCGCCTGAGATCAACGCGGCGCGCGGCGCCGCCCTGGCCGCCGGCATCGCCGCCGGCGCCATCGACCGCGCCAGCCGCGACTGGTTCGCCGCCGATTATCTCGAAGCCCAGACCTTCACACCCGATGCCGTCCGGCACCGGCTCTATGCGCCCTATCGCGACAGCTACGCCCGCCTCACCGACCAGCTGCTGCCGGTCTACCGGACCTTGCAGCAGCTGCGCCAGAACCAACGACAAGAGAAAGACACGCCATGATCGAATGGAGCAAGCTCACCGACCCCGAAATCGACGCGCTCGACCGCAATCTGCCGGTCATCCTGCCGGTCGGCCTCATCGAGGCGCATGGCGCGCATCTGGAAAGCGGCTTCGACAGCTATTCGGCCGACTGGTTCGCGCGGCGGCTGTGCGCGGAGGCGGGCGCGATCCTGCTGCCGGTCATCCCCTATGGCTTCGCCGATACCAACTGGGAATATGCGAGCACGCTCGGCGTCAAGGCCGAGACGCTGGGCATGATCATCGGCGATCTCTGCATCCTGCTCGCCCGCCACGGCTTCAAGAAGATCATCGTGCTGTCGGGCCATGGCGGCAACGGCATCGGTGCGACGCTCGGTTTCCAGCGCGCCTTCGAGGTGTTCCCCGATCTTCAGCCCGCCCATTGGTGCTACTTCCTCACCGGCGGCGTGCCGATGAGCCACGCCGATGAAAAGGAGACCTCGCTCGCCATCGCGATCGGCGGCGTCGTGCATATGGACCGCGCCGAGGACTTCGTCCTGAAGAAGCCCTGGCACGAGGTCTATTCGCGCAAGTCGATCGCTCCCAAGGCCGGCGGCATGAACGGCAAGGCGACACTCGCGACGCGGGAAATGGGCGAGGACATCCTCAACCGCATCCTGCCCGTCCTGGTCGACAAGCTGAAAGCGATCATAAAAGAGTGAGTCGAACCAAACGCTTAGAGGGCAGCGCTGATATTCTGATTCAGCTTCTCCAGCGCGCGGTCTGCCGCGGCATCAGGCGCGACACATAGGCGATCACGCCTTCGCGGAAGAACAGCACGACCAGGAGCGCGACGCCGGTGATGATGACGAGCGTGTATTCGGCGCCGAAGCCGCGCACGAAATATTCGATCGAGCGGATGATCACGACACCGATCAGCGGGCCATAGCGATAACCAAGCCCGCCGATGACGGCCATGGCGACGACATAACCCATCTCGCCCATGGACAGCATCGAGGGGGCGAGCACGCCGACATAGTTCGCATAGAAGCTGCCGGCCAGACCGGCGATGGCGGCGGTGATCATGAAGGCCGCGATCTTCACCCGGAAGATGCCGACGCCCATGCCATGGGCGATGTCCTCATTGTCCCTGATCGCCTGCATCAGGAGGCCGAGCTTCCCGTCGATCATCCAGTTCTGAACGATGAAGAAGAGGCCGGCCAGGATGCCGCCGAGGACGAGATAGAGTGACCGGTCGAAGCCCGGCACCAGCTTGGGCAGCTGCAGGCCCATCGACCCGTTGGTGATGTCGGACGCGGCGGCGAGGAACACCGCAAAGGCGCCGGCGAAGGCGAAGGTGATCAACGGCAACTGCACGCCGCGCACCCGCAAGGCGACGAGGCCAAGCCCGCCGCCGAGCAGCGCCACGGCTACCGGCATGATCACCAGTGCCGCCCATCCCGAAAGTCCGCCGCCAATGACGAGCGCCGCCGTGCCATAGGCGCCAGCGGTGGCGAGGCCGATATGGGCGAAGGAATATTGGCCGGCAAAGCCCGCGAGCAGGTTCCACGACCCGGCGAGGAGCAGGTAATAGACCGACAGGATCAGAAGATCGGCGACGACCGGACGCAGGCCGATGAGGGATAGCCCCAACCCCGCGGCCACGAACAACAGCGGGACCAGATGATGCGTGAGCTTCGTCATGACGCCATCCCCGATCCTTCCCGCGACATCCAGTTGCGTACGATGCCGTCGAGCCGTCCGGCGATTTCGGCCGCCGGCCCGTCGGTGTCGTTCTGGCCCATGGCGAGGACATAGACATGGTCGGCGACGGCCAAAGCCTCGCGCACATTCTGCTCGACCAGGAGCACGGTGACCGACCGGCTTTCCTTGAGGCGCGCGATCTCGCGATAGACCTCGCGCACCATGACCGGGCTCAAGCCGGCGGTGGGCTCGTCGAGCAAAAGCAGCCGCGGCTCGCCGACAAGGCCGCGGGCGATCTCGACCAGCTTCTGCTGGCCGCCCGACAGATCCCCCGCCCGGCGTTCCAGATGCGGCTTAATGGAGTGGAACAGGTCGCCGCAGAAGGCGATGCGGCGTTCGAGCCAGGCCTTATCCTTGCGTCGATGCCAGCCGCCGAGCCGAAGATTTTCGAGGACGGTCATCTGCCCGAAGACCGAGGCTTCCTGCGGCACGAAGGAGACGCCCGCGCCCACACGCTGGGCGGGGTTGAGCGCCTCGATGCGCTGCCCGCCCAGATGGATCTCGCCACCGGTCACCGGCGCCACGCCGGCGACGCCTTTGAGCAAGGTCGACTTGCCGGCGCCGTTCGGGCCGATGATGGCGGTCAGCGTATTGGCGCCCCCCAGCATGTCGATGCCGCGCAGGATCTCGATGTCGCTCTCATAGGCGACCCTCAGGCCCTTGATGGTGATCGCTTCACTCATGCCAGATACGCCTCGCGTACCGCCGGGTCGGCGGAGACTTCATCGGGACTTCCGGCCGCCAGGACGCGGCCCGAGGCCAGGACCACGACGCGCTGGCACAGGCCGAAGACCCAGGGCAGATCGTGGCTGATGACGGCGAAACCGACACCCTTGTCCCGCATCTCGGCGATGATCGCCCGCATGACCTCCATGATCGCCGGATTGACGCCGGCGGTCGGCTCATCGAGCAGCGCCACCTCCGGCTTGGCGAGCAACAGACGCGCGAAATCGATGAGCTTGCGCTGGCCGCCGGAAAGGTGATCGGCCGGCCAGTCGGCGACGGGCGACAGGCCGACCCGCGCCAGCGCCTTGCCGGCTTCACTTTCCGCCTCGCGCCGGCCAAGCCCGCGCACCATGCCGGCCAAGGCGACATTCTGGATGGCGCTCAACCGCCCGAAAGCGCCGCCATTCTGGAAGCTGCGGAAGAGCCCGCGCCGCGCCGGCACATTCGGCGCCAGCTGCGTGACATCGGCCCCCGCCAGCTGGATGGTTCCGGCATTGGGGCGGAACTGGCCGGCGATGAGATTGAGAAAGGACGTCTTGCCGGCGCCATTCGGCCCGACAATGGCGACGAGCTCGCCGGCGGCCAGGCGGAAGTCGATGCCGTCGATGACCTGATTGCCACCGAAGGCTTTGCGCAGGCCTTGGGTTTCGAGAACGATGCGCGTCATACGGTCCGCCCCGTCCGTCCGAAGAGGCCCTGAGGCCGGAACAGCAGGACCGCGATCATCAGCGCGAAGCCATAGGCGTCGGTATAGCCGGTATCGATATAGACGGTGCCCATCACCTCGACGACGCCGAGGAGCAGACCGGCGAACAGCGTTCCCCTGATCGAGCCGAGGCCGCCGATGATCACGACGATGAAGGCCTTGACCAGTGCGATCACGCCCGAGGCCGGGAACACGAACATCAAGGGCGCCAGCAGCGCCGCCGCGAGCCCGGCGAAGGCGCCCGAAGCGAGGAAGGCAAGATTGGCATACCGGTTGACGTCGATGCCGACCACCGCGGCGCCCAGCGGATTCTGCGTCAGCGCCCGCCAGGCACGGCCGATATCGGTGCGATAGACGATGAAGAACAGGAGAGCGATCATGGCGATCGCGGCGACGAAAGCGACGATGCGGTTGCCGGAGAGATAGATGTAATCGAAGACCGCCAGATTCTGGTCCCAGAGGCCCGGCAGCTTGCGATAGGTCGTGCCGAAGGACAAAGTCGCGGCGGCGATCAGGAACTGGCTCAGCAGGAAGGTGGCGATGATGGTGTATTCGCCCTTCTGTCGCATGCGCGACAGATAGATGGGCCTCAGCACGAGGATGTTGGTCGCATAGGCGATGGCGGCGCCGGCAACCGCCGCCGCGATCAGCCCCGTCCAGACCGGCAGGCCCAGCATGCCGACGACGAAGACGGCGGCGAAGCTGCCGAGCATGGCGAATTCGCCATGCGCGAAATTGACGACCCGCAGGATGCCGAACACCAGCGACAGTCCGACCGCCAGCAAGGCGTAAAGCCCGCCTTGCAGCAGTCCGAGCAGCAATGATTGAACGAAAAGCTGGGTCATCGAAATGTCCTGGCACACGGGCCGGCCCTCCTCCGGACCGGCCACGTGAGTATCGGTGCTACTTGGCGACCTGCACGAGCTCGGCTTCCTTCTCGCCGTCGCCGACCTTGTTCAGCTTCTTGAAGAACATGGCGAACTTGTCCCACTGGTGGAAATTCACCGTGCCGGCCTCATTGCGGAAGAAGACCGGGCCGATGGTTCCCTCGAAGGTCACGCCGGGCAAGGTCTCGACCAGCTTGGCGGGCTCCGACGAGCCGCTCTTCTCGATCGCGGCTTTGACGGCGTTGAAATTGTCCCACAGATAATACTGGAAGATCGCCGGTTCATGCCCATAGGCCGTCTTGTACGCCTCGACGAAGGTCTTGCCGGTCGCGGTGACATTGAGGGAGGGATCGGAGAAGGTCGGATAGACGACGCCTATACCCGCCTCGCCGACAGTCGACCAGAAATCGGGCAGCAGCGGCCAGTCCCAGCCGGTGATGATGTCGGCCTTGAGCCCCACTTCGCGGCCCTGCTTGATCGACAGATTGGTGGCCGAGAAGACCGTCTGCACGATGACGGCATCGGGCTTCGACGCCGCGACCTTCGACATGACGGCGGTGAGATCCTGGGTCTGGGCCTGGAACTGCACCACCTCGACCGCGACATCCGGCGCTGCCTTCACCGCTTCCTCGAAGGCCTTGGCGAAACCCAGCCCATAGGCGGTGTCCTCGGCCAGCACGACGACCTTCTTGTAGCCGCGGTCCTTGACGAAGGGCACCATCTGCGCCGCAATCTGGCTGTTATAGGGACCGATGCGGAACACCTGCGGATAGTTCTTGGCGGTGATGTCGTCCGACCATGAATAGAAGGCCATCAGCGGGACATTGTAGCCCTTGGCCACTTCCATCTGCGCCAGCGCGACCGAGGACGACCAGATGCCGAGGATCGCCGAGGCATTGGCCTCGGTGATGGCGCGCTCCATCGCCGAAGCACCGACCTCGACCTTGCCCTGATCATCGAATACGGCGAGCTTCACCTGCCGGCCGCCAATGCCGCCGGCCTCGTTGATGAGCTTCACCCAGAGATCGGCGGTCTTCTTGATGGCGTCGCCTGAGCGCGCGTCACCCGGCTCGGACAAAGGCGATACCAGGCCCAGCGTGATATCCTCGGCGGCGTATGCGCTGCCTGGTCCGGCGAGCAGCAGGCCCGCCGTGGTCATCGAGGCGAGCAGCGCGCGCCGGGAAATCCTGCCGATATTATTGATCATTATTCTACTCCCTGTTGATTTGATGATTTGGATTAACGACTACGGATCGCCTCGATGCGCGCCAGCAATTCACTCGGCACCGCAATGCCTTCACTTTCAGCGGCGTGCCGTGCAGCGGCGCGGCGTGCGCCCTGCAGGCGTGCGCCCGGCTGATCGCCGATCGCCGCGGCAAGCGCTTCCACGCGGTCGGCGAAGATGCCGCCCGAGGTCGCCTGTGCGTCGATGGCGATGAAGAACTGACCGGTGCGCGGCGGCCCACCGGCCGTGCCGGCAAACGGGCTCGCTTCCGTCGACGGCAATGCGCCCGCCGCCGCCGAGGCGAGAAGCTCGACCATCAGCCCTATGCCGAACCCCTTGTAACCACCGGATGGCGCCATGGTGCCCTTGAGCGCCAGGTCGGGATCGGTGGTCGGCTCGCCGTCCGGCCCGAAGGCCCAGTCGGGCGGAATGCTCTTGCCTTCCCGCTTGCGTTTGCCGATCTCGCTCTTGGCGACGACGCTGGCGCTCTGATCGATCGACAGAACGATACGGCCGTCCTTGCCGGCGGCGGCAATGGCGAAGGGGTTGGTGCCGATCACGGCGCGACGCCCGCCGACCGGCGCGATCGAGGCCGGCGCATGGGTGTAGCCGAGCGCTAACAGCCCGACGGCGGCGAGACGATCGGTGTGATAGCCGAGGACACCGCAATTGTAGGAATTGCGCACCGCGAGCGCCGCGATCCCCATCTTGCGGGCGAGCGGCACCAGCTGCGCGAAGCCTTGGTCGATGGCCGGATGCGCGAAGCCAGTTCCCGCATCGACCACGATTGCCGCGGGAGATGGCTGCGTGACACGTGGAACCGCGGCGCCGTCTACCTTGCCGCAGGTCAGATGCTCGCAATAGACCGGCACATAGGCCAGGCCGTGTGAGGCAATGCCTTCGGCCTCGGCGGCGGCGACCGCCTTGGCGAGGGGCCTTGCGGCATCGGCCCGCGCTCCCGATGCCGACAGAGCGTCAAAGGCCAGGGTTTCGATCTCTGAGATAGTGAGGCGGCGATGCGTCATGGGTTCAATCATTGTCGCTGAGGCCGGCGCCGGCACCGGCGAGGCGCGAATGCTCGGAGGCCGGGACATAAGTGAGCGCGGCGAGCGCCGTAAAACGGCGCCAGAGTTCATCGGGAATGGTGACCCCGCCGGTTTTCGGCGGAGACGCCTGATCGAGCCCGCGTGGCAATGCGGATATGAGAATGGTATCGACGGTGCGCGGCTCCGCGAGTGCCGCAAGGGCCGGAGCAATATCCCGGCCGACCACGACTTCGTGTCCGTCGAGCTGCAGCCGAAGCGGCCGCCGCAGACGTTCCGCCACGCTTGTCAGCATGGGAACGAGGAGACGAGGCTCAGCCACTTTTGCCGAGATGGTGAGCGTATCTTCGGCGATCTCGGCACTGCGATCGGCAATCGCCGAAGCGAGCACGAGCGGGCTCAAAGGACGATCCTCTGTGGCGCGTATCCCGGACCGGTCAGAGATGAGACCTGTCGCGTGACGGCCACTCTTGAGCTCATCCAGTGCATCCGCCAGCATCGCAAGTTGCCGTGTGTGCGCCAGAAGCCGCGCGATACGGCCGACATCCTCGGCGAGGCCCCAGCTCAGCCCTGTCCCCCGCGCCGCCTTGCGCGCTTCCGCCTCGATCTCGTTGAGCGAATAACCTTCGGGCTCAGCCGGACTCGAGGGTGTGATATCTCCGGTCGACGGCGCCTTCGCCGCCGCGCTCCGCGTGGCGCGGCCCAGCGGCGGGATGGCCCAGTCGTCGGACGCGATGTCGTGAAGCTCGTCCGGGAACGGCGCGTGACGAAACAGCGCCACCCGGACCCAGCGATCCGAGCGCGGGTCGAAATCCGTGGCGCCGAAGAAAGAGAGCTTGCAGCGGAGGATATCGATCGGACGCAGTTCGGCGCCGGTCAGGTTGTCCCGCACCTCGGCATAGTGGCAGCGCGCCGACAGCTGCACACGACGGACGGCATGGCGGCATTCAGGATGCGCGGCGAGGAATTCGGCGATCGTCAGGTCGGACGGAACGCCGGTGAGCAGGCGATGAAGGGCGGCCACATCGCGCGCCACCGTCAACGGCAGCTCGCGCTCGGCGCCCTCTTCAAGCGCCCGCTCGCCGAGTCGGGGCTCGAGCTTCTCTTCCGAAACATACCAGAAACGCGCCTGTGCCCGCGGCACAGTGAAGTCTTCGGCCAGCGCAAATCCATAAGTCGCTTCGATCCCGGTCCGCAGGTCGGCAAGGGTTGCAGTGCCGTCGATGACAAAATCCGGCGTCTCGTCACCGCCCATGGCGGCGCTCAGATCATCGACGAGCGCACCATGAGGCTCGAGCAGCAAGGTCACCAGGAGCTCCTGCGCTTCCAGCCCCAATTGCGCTTCGGCAAAGGCGCACAATCTGCGCCAGACGAAAGGAAGCTCGAAATCGATCGTCTCGACTTCGGCCGCGAGACGATCGAGGTCGCGTACCAGTTCCGCGATCCGGGCCATTTGCAGGGCATCATCGACGCGCCAGGCGGCCATCTGGCGCCAGGCGCGGGCGAGCCGGTCGCGAAACACCGCGACCTGCGCGGCGCCCGCATGTTCAAGCGTGAGCACACGGCTCAAGGCGGTCTCGCGCGCATTGATCCAGCGGTGGAACAATCCTGGATGATTGACCACGAAGGGCGCCATGCCGAGCCCGGTCGAGTTGCCGACGCCCAGCCTGCGACGCAGATCGCGATCGAGCCGCACGGCCGTGTCGGGCGACCGGACGGTCGCCAGATGCTCGACCAGATCGGTGGTGAAGGCGCGGATCAGCCAGACGGTGAGCATCTCGGCGGCAAAGGGGCCGGAAAGCACCGGGCGCTCGGCGATCCTGTCGCGATCGGCAAGCCCGAACTTGCCGTTGCCGTAGACGGCGGTGGTGCGCATCAGATAACCGACCGCATCGAGATCGGCGGCGGCGGGCTGACGGCCTTGCGCCAGCTCGGAGACGACATGGTCGAACAGCCGGACGCTGCGATTGGCGCGCGACATCACCAGCTCGGCTGCGCTGCAACGTCCAGCCTCCTGGCGCGGCACGTTGCGGGCCAGGCGCTCTATATCGGCGCGTGTCGCGACACCGTCATGAAGGACAAAGGTCGCGTCCCATTCCTCGGCGATCACACGGTCGGTGCGTTTCTCCGGATCGAGCTCATGACCGAAGGCGATCAGCGAATAGACCCAGCCGTCGCCCCGCGCCTCATAGACGGCGACGCCGGCGCCCTTGGCGTCGATCTCCCACAGGCTGCGCTCGATCTGCCAGTTCCGGCGCGCCAGATGCCGCAGCAGCACGCGCATGAAGCTCAACCGCGTCTGATGGAAGCTGCCCATCCTGGCGAGGCGCAGCACCTGTTCCGGCGCGCGCAAGGTCGCGATCGGGGCTTGCCCGCCGGACGAGACCCTGGCAGCCGCGGCCATCATCCCTTGGCGCCTCCAAAAGAAGCCTCGAAGAAACGCAGCCAGTTCCCGCCCATGATGCCGTCGATCTCGGCCGGTGAGAAGCCGACTTTCGCAAGTCCTGTCGCGATATTCGGGAAGTCGCGGTTGCTCGCGAACCAGGCGGGCTGTGGCGGAAACACCACCGGATTGGCCGGGTCGAGCGGCTCCTTCGTCCAGGTGCCGCGGCGCATCCATTGGACGACCTCTTTTGGCTGACCGTGGCAAAGATCAGAGCCTATGCCGAGACGAGCGACGCCCATCAGATCGGCCGTGCGCGCCACCATCTCGCAGAACTCGGTGAGCGCGCAGCTGCTGCCGTTCTTCAGATGATGCGGATAGAGGCTGAAGCCCAGCATGCCGCCAGAAGCCGCGAGCGCCTTGAGCACGGTATCCGCCTTGTTACGCACCACCTTGTGCCAGCTCAAGGGATTGGCATGCGTCACCGCGATCGGCCGGCGCGACAGCTCGATCGCTTCGAGCGTCGAGCGCTCGCCCGAATGCGACATGTCGATCACCATGCCGAGGCGGTTCATCTCGGCGATCACCTCGCGTCCCATGCGGGTAATGCCGGCATCCTCGCTCTCATAGCAACCCGAGGCCAGCAGGCTCTGGTTATTGTAGGACAGCTGCATGAAACGCACGCCGAGCGTGTGGCAGATCTCGACGAGACCGATATCGTCCTCGATGGGCGAGCAATTTTGCAGGCCGAAGAAGACGGCGATGCGGCCTTCCGCCTTCGCCCGGCGGACATCGGCACCGGTCTTGCCGTGTAAGACCAGATCACCATGGGCTGCAAAGAGCTCGTTCCAACGGATGATATTGGCGACGGTTTCCTGGAAGTCCTCATGGTAAGCGATCGTCGTGTGAATGGCATCGACGCCGCCCGCTTTGAGATCGCGGAAGACTGCTTCCGAATATTTGCAGTATTGCAGGCAGTCGATCACGACGCCGCTCAGTTTTTCCGGCCTGTCGGTCATGCGGCCCTGCCTGCATTGATATAGCTGGTCTTGACGGCGGTGTAGAATTCGGCGGCGGCGCGCCCCTGCTCGCGCGGTCCGTGCGATGAATGTTTGCGCCCGCCGAAAGGCACATGATAGTCGGTGCCGGCGGTCGGCAGGTTGACCATCACGCAGCCGGTCCTGACGTCGCGGCGGAAGGCGCTGGCGCGCGCCAGAGATTGCGTGATGATGCCGGCGGTCAGCCCGAATTCGGTATCATTGACGATCGTCACGGCGTGATCATAGTCCTCCGCCTTGATCACACAGGCGATCGGCACGAACATCTCTTCACGGTTGATCTTCATGTCATTGCTTGTGCCCGTGAACACGGTGGGGCTGAAATAATAACCCTCGGTACGCGCCTCGGCGCGTGCGCCGCCACAGCTGAGCTCCGCACCGGCGGTCTTGCCCAGAGCGACGTAACCTTCGGCGGCGGCGAGCTGCGTCGCATCGGCGACCGGTCCGATCTGGGTTCCTTCATCGAGCGCATGGCCGACCTTCAGAGCGGTCGCCGCCATGACGAAACGGTCGACGAAGGCGTCGTGAAGCTTGCGGTCGACGATGATGCGCGAGGAGGCCGTGCATTTCTGTCCCGATCCGAAGAAGGCGCCATTGACCGCGTGGGCGACGGCGAGGTCGAGATCGGCGTCATCCATCACCGCGAGCGCGTTCTTGGAGCCCATTTCGAGCTGCAGCTTGGTAAGATTTGGCGCACAGGCGATCGCCACGACACGTCCGGTCTCGCGCGAGCCGGTGAGCGTGATCGCGTCGATATCGGGGCTCGCCACCAAGGCGCTGCCGATCACGGCACCGGAGCCCATCATGAGGTTGAAGGTGCCGGGCGGCAGGTTCTGGCGCGAGATGATCTCGGCCAGGGCCCAGGCCGATGCCGGCGTCAGATTGGAGGGTTTCCAGATGACCGCATTGCCGTAGGCCAGCGCCGGCGCGATTTTCCAGCTGGCGGTCGCCATGGGAAAGTTCCAGGGTGAGATCACCGCGACGACGCCGACCGGCTCGCGGCGGACATCGACATCGATGCCGGGCCTGACGCTTTCGGCGTTCTCGCCATATTGGCGATGGCATTCGGCGGCGTAGAATTCGAAGAACTGTCCGGCCCGATAGACCTCGCCGACACCTTCGGCGCGCGGCTTGCCTTCCTCGCGCGACAAGAGCTCGCCGAGCTCGGCCGACCGCGTGATCAGCTCACGGCCGATCGCCATGAGCGCCTTGTAGCGTTGCTCGATCGGAGTGCGGCCCCAGGCTTCAGCGGCCCGGCGCGCCGCGGCGATGGCGCGCGCCAACTGATCGCCGTCACCTTGAGCATAATGGCCGATCACATCCGAAAGGTCGGACGGATTGATATTGGCGACCGTCCGGGACGCCGCCACCCATTCTCCATCGATGAAATTCGCAAAGGCTGACTGCACGGCTCGACTCCTGGAAACCCCCTTGGCATGGCCCCTTGCGCTACTTCAGTCAATTTGGAATAACTCTATTCTATTTCAAGAAAACCGAAATGGAAATTCCCATGCGATTCTCGGTCGGTACGCTCAAAGCCTTCATCGCCGTCGCCGAAATGGGCAGCATCACGGAGGCCGGCGACAAGCTCGGGCGCACGCCGTCGACGATATCGATGACGCTCAAGGCGCTCGAGGTGGATGTCGGCGCGCCCCTCTTCGAGACCGACCGCAAGAACCGCCTCTCCAAGGCCGGTACCTTCGTCCTCGCCCAGGCGCGCGAGCTTCTGTCGCATCATGAGCGCTCGGTCGCGGCGATCAAGGCCTTCGCCGGCAACCAGGCCGGGCGGGTGGATCTCGCCTGCGTGCCCTCGATCGCCACGTCGATCGTTCCGGGGGTTCTGCTGCGCTATCGCGAGAGCCACCCCGGCGTCGAGATCAATGTCCGCGATGCCGACTCCCCGTCGGTCGCCGAGGCGGTCGAAAGCGGCAAGGTGGCGCTCGGCGTCGCGAGCCTGCGGCGGGCGCGGCCCGACCTCCATTTCGAGGCGCTGTTCGAAGAGAAGCTCGGCATCATCTGCCGCGCCGACGATCCCTTGGCGCGGACGAAGTCGCCGATCGACTGGGCGGATCTCCATGACCGCACATTCCTCGGCAACGGCATCAGCAGCATGACGGAGACGGCTGAGCTCGCCGGGCTCAATTCGGGCGCGCCCATCGTCGTCTATAATGTGCTTTCGCTGCTGGCGCTGGTGCGTGCCGGCATTGGCATCACCATCCTGCCGCGCCTCTCCATCGCCGCCTGGCGCGACGGCCTCGCTTTCGTACCGCTGCGCGACCGCAAGGCGTCACGCACCGTCGGCCTCATCACCCGGTCCATCGAGCGGCATTCGCCGGCGGAAGAAGCCTTCGTGGCCCAGCTACGCCTTACCTTGAAAGATAAGGCCACCGAGCTCGGCATTCAGATGCTCGGCCGCCCGAAGCGTTGATCAGCGTGTGATCTCGATGACGACATCGCGCGGACTGCCGTCGCCGCCATTGGTCGGATAACAGTCATCCGGGCACGCCGAGACGATGATGGTGGCATCGACAAGCATCCTCAGCGTGACGCGGCCATCGGGCAGATAAGGCGGGCGGGAATATTCGATTGAGCCGTCGGGCTTGACCGCGGCGCGCATGAACAGGTTCCACGGCGACGGCACGAAGGGAATGGCCAGCCCCGCCTCCTTCACGCCGGCCCAGAAATTGCCGGCACAGCTCGGATGGCCGTCGGGCCTGCCGAAGCGCCGGTACATTTCGGGATTGCAGGGCGCGATCAGGCTGTCATGCAAGCCGCCCGTCGTGTCGGCGACATAATCGAAGACCGGCTCGTAGCGGTCGCTGACCAGCACATCGCCCGGCGTGAAATAGATCTTGTTCAGCACCTCGCGGCAATGCTCGAGCGAGAGATATTGCTGTGGCGATGATTTCGGCAGGCACCAGAAATCGACGACCTGGGTGCCGCTCACATTGACGACGGTGACCTCATCGCCGGCGCGGACGGGGATTTGCGCCCCCTTCCCCGCCAGCACGGTGACTTTTTCCACGTTGCTCATCCGCGCCTTCTACACGCGCGCGCCCTGAAATTACAAGCCGGCGGCCAGACGGATGCTGCGGTGCTTGGCGAGCGGAATGAGGTTGCGTGCCCGTTCGATCGCTTCCGACTCGAGCGTCGCTTCGATGAGGCCGTCGCCGCTGCCACGCCGCGCCACCACCGTGCCCCACGGCTCGACGATCAGCGAATGGCCGTAATTGTGATAGGTCTTGCCGTCCTCGACATAGGCACCCTCCTGGCCGGGCGCCAGGACATAGCACTGAGTTTCGATGGCACGGGCACGCAGCAACGCCTCCCAATGCTCCTTGCCGGTTTGCAAGGTGAAGGCGGCAGGTGCCGCGATGACCTTGGCGCCCCTGTCGACGAGCGCGCGGAATAGCTCAGGGAAGCGCAGATCGTAGCAAATGGTGCAGCCGACAGTGACGCCGTCGAGATCATAGGTGACGATGTCGGTGCCCGCCTCATAGAGCCAGCGTTCGTCATAGACGGTGCCGTCGGGCGCCGTGATCGAGAACATATGGATCTTGCGGTAGCGCGCCACTTCCTTGCCCGAACGGTCGAAGACGATCGTCGTGTTGTGCACCTTGTTGCCGGCCTGCTCATTGAGCGAGCCGCCATGGATGAAGACCTTATGGCGTGCCGCCCTCTCCTGCAGCATCTGGTAGGAGTCGCCGCCCGGACAGGCCTCGGCCGACGCCCGCTGCTCGTCGCGCGTGCCGCCGAAGAAGGTGAAGCTCTCCGGCAGCATGATGAGATCCGGCGCCTTGACCTCGCAGGCGCGGTCGATGAGGTCGGCGGCCTTGCGCAGATTGGCGGCCTTGTCGGTCCCCACATTCATCTGGATGACTACGGCTTTCATGATGATCTTCCCTGTTCCTCTGTTCAGTTCCGCCCGGCGGCGACCGCCTGGAAATCTTTGAGCGCGCTGGCGAGACCTGCCTGCAAGGCGCCCAGCTCCTCGCTGATGACGATCATGCCCGCCTCGCGCGCAAGGGCATCGCGCTGCTCGGCGAGGCTCCAGGCCGGCATGATCCATGGCTTGCCGGCGGCTTTCGCCGCGTCAATGACGCGTTTGAGATCGACCTTGTCCGCATCCGTATTGCGATAGGCGCCACGGCCGCGGCTCAAAGAGAGGTCGGTCGGCCCCATGAAGACACCATCGACGGTCGAAAGCGCCAGGATGGCCTCGATATCGGCCAGGGCTTCCGCCGTCTCGACCATCGGATAGCAGCGCACCCGCTCATTCTCGGCCTCGTAATAGGCTTGCGTACCGCCCAGATAGGCGGAGGTGCGCGTGCCGGCGAAGCTGCGATTGCCTATCGGGGGATATTTCGCCGCCGCCGTGACCTGGCGGGCATGCTCCAGCCCACCGATATGAGGAATGATCACACCTTCGCAGCCCATATCGAGCATCTGCTGGATCGCCGTGCCGTCGGGCGCAGCGACCTTGGCAAAGACCTTGAGACCCAGCGCCTTGGCGAAAGCGACGAGCCGGTCGGTGCGCTCGAGATCGAACAACCCATGCTCGACATCGAGGACGAATTGCCGGTAGCCAATGTCACGGGCGATCTCGATGAACATGTGGTTCGGCGTCGACATCCACACGGCGGCCAGTTCGGCAGGCAGTTTATCGGTCATCACACTCACTCGGTCAGGATACGGATATCGGATTTGTGCACGGAGAGCCGGACACGTGCGCCCGGCTGAAGGACTTCGCGCCCGGCACCTGCCGAATTCTGGCTGCGCAGCACCACGCGCAGGCCTTCGGCGAGATCGAGGATGTAACGCAGGTCGGTACCGATATAGATCGTGTCCGCGACCACCGCGTCGAAGCCGAGCCGGTCGGCGTGTTCTTCGCCGTCGTGAAACTTCACCGCCTCGGGACGGAAGGCGAGGACGGCCTTGTCGGCGTTGACGCCCGCCGGCAACGGAAAGGCCAGCCTTCCTGCCTCGATGAAATTCATCTCGCCGATGAAGTCGGCGCCGAATTTCGTGCTCGGCCGCTCATAGATATCGACGGGGCTTCCTACTTGCAGCACGCGCCCCTTGTTCATGACCGCGATGCGGTCCGACATGGTCAGCGCCTCTTCCTGGTCGTGGGTCACGAAGATGAAGGTGATGCCGAGCTGGCGCTGCATGTTCTTGATCTCGAGCTGCATCTCCTTGCGGAGTTTGAGATCGAGGGCGCCGAAAGGCTCATCGAGGAGCAGCACCGCCGGCCGGTTGACCAGCGCGCGGGCGATGCCGACACGCTGCTGCTGGCCACCCGACAATTCGGACGGACGTCTGTCCCCCATCTCCGACATGCGCACCAGCTCGAGCGCCTCGCCGGCGCGGCGGCGGATTTCGTCGCGCGCCACGCCTTTGACCTTGAGCCCGAAGGCGACATTGTCGAAGACCGACATATGCGGGAACAGTGCGTAGCTCTGGAACACGGTGTTCACCGGGCGCAGATGCGCCGGCACGCCGGCCAGCGCCTGCCCCGTGATGAAGATCTGGCCCAAAGTCGGCTGCTCGAAGCCCGCAATCATACGCAAGGTCGTCGTCTTGCCGCAGCCCGAGGGGCCGAGAAGGGTGAAGAACTCGCCGCGCCTGATGTCGAGATTGACATCGCGCACCGCGAAGATCTTGCCCTCGTCCCCTGCACCCTCCTTGCGGGCGCGCGTCTCGAAGGACTTCTCGACATCCTTTAAGGCGACGGCGACTTCGCTGGTCATCGCTCCTGGCACCGTCTCAGTGCGAAGTGGCGTGGGCGGAGATGAGGGCATCGATGGCGGAGAGTTCCGACGGGAGCTTTCCGGCATTGAGCTGGTCGCGATATTGCGCATCACCTTCCTCCTCGGCGGCAAACAGGTCATAGAGCTTCTCGGCCAGGGCCGGATTGAGAATGGCGACACCATTGTCGTCGGCGCAGACGAGATCGCCCGGCTGCACCACGACGCCGCCGCATTGGATCGGCTGGTTGATCGAGCCTTGGGAACCGCTGAGCTGGGTGGTGAGCGGGGTAAAACCCTTGCTGAAGACCGGCATCGGGCATTCGCGGATGAACTGGATGTCGGTGGCGAGGCCATCGAGAATGACGCCGGCGCAGCCGCGCAAATGCGCCGCGAGCGTCATCATCTCACCCCAGCAGGCATACCGCATATCGCCACCGCGATCGATGACGAGCACATCGCCCGGCTGCAGCAGATCGATGACCTTGTGGACGATGGCGGAATCACGGCCGAGGCACTGGACGGTGATCGCCGTACCGACGAAGGATATGCCGCCACGGGCCGGCTTGAGGGCGGAGCTGATGATGCCACTCTCGATGTGGTGGCCCATCGCGGCGGGTGTGATGGTTTTGTATTTCTGCAGAAGCTCGGGCTTGATCGAAGCCGGGCGCGGATTGATCGCCAGCATTTACGTCTCCACTGAATGCAAATCTGAACAAGGGGCGTTCCCGGCCATGCGATGTGGCCGGGAACACGCAATCGGTCACTGGGCCGTCTTCACCTTGGTCCAGCCATCCTGGTAGAATTTCATCGCATCCCCGGCATCGAGGATGAAGTCGGCCTTGGCCACCTGCTCCTTGGGCAGGAAGATCGCCGGATTGTTGGCGATCTCAGGCGGCAGCAATTCACGCGACTTGCCGACGCAGGTGGCGATCTTGGACAGCTTCGTCACCTTGGCGGCGACCTCGGGCTTCAAGAGATAGTCGATGAAAATATAGGCGTTGTCGCGATTGGCGGCGCCCTTCGCCACCGAGAAGCCGTCGACCCACATGGTGCCGCCCTCTTGCGGGAGCACGTAACGGACCTTGGGATTCTCCGCCATCACCTGGATGACCGTGCCGCTCCAGGCTTCGACAAGGCAGGCCTCGCCGGACGACACCAGGTCGGCGAAGTTGGTGCTGTTATAACCGGCGAGCAAAGGCTTCTGGGCGATGAGCGATTCCGTCGCCTTGGCGATCTCCGCCTCGTTGGTTGAGCTGGCGCGGAAGCCGTTCACCTGAAGGCCGGCAATATAGGCCGCCAGCATATTGTCGAGCATATAGATGCGGCCCTTGTATTTCTCGTCCCACAAGGACTTCCAGCTCGTCACCTCCTCCTTCACGCAATCGGTGTTGTAAGCGAGGCCGGTCGAGCCGCTGAGATAGGGGATCTGATATTTGTTGCCCGAATCGTAGGAGACATTGCGGAACTCCTCCGAGATGTTGCCGATATTGGCGATCTTGCCGTGCTCGAGCTCTTCGATGAGGCCTTTCTTGGCCAGGATCTGGACCGCATATTGGGAAGGGTTGACGATGTCATAGCCCGTAGCGCCGGCTTCGAGCTTCGCCATCATCGTTTCATTGCTGTCGAATGTGTCGAAGGTGACCGTAATGCCGGTCTCCTTCTCGAAGTCGTCGACAATCTCCTGCGGCAGCTCGCCCGACCAGGCATAGATATGAAGCTCGCCTGCGGCATGAGCAGGCCCGCTCACGGCAAGACCGAAGACCAATCCAAACGCCACCGCGCCCAGCAGCACGCTCCTTCTACCCCAAGACACGAAACTCGACATGCGTAGTCCTCCCTGTTGCTTTTTGGAACTCACTGACTCAACCGCTGGCGACGGGCGCGCAGGCGGAACTGGTAGCCGATGACGGCGATGAGAACGGTCATATTGGCGATGACGAGCAAGGTGCCGAGCGCGTTGATCTGCGGCGTCAGGCCGGTCTTGAGCTGGGCATAGATATAGATGGGCAGCGTCGTGCTCCCGACCCCGGTGACGAAGGTCGACATCACGAAATTGTCGAAGGACAAGGTCGCCGCCATCAGGAAGGCCGAAAGGATGGCAGGCGCCAGCGCCGGCAAGGTCACGCGCAGGAATGTCTGCCACTCATTGGCGCCGAGATCTGCGGCGGCCTCCTCGAGACGCGGATCGAGGGCGACGGCGGCGGTGCGCATGATGAGTGTCGCGAAAGGCAACGTCACCAGCACATGGCCGATAATCATCGAAGTGAAACCGAGCGGCGCCTTCAGGGCCACCATGAAGACGAGCAGCGCCACGGCGATGACGATCTCGGGCAGCACGATCGGGGCCAGAAGCGCCGTGGACAACATCTCTTTGCCGGGGAACTGACGCCGGACGATGGCGAGCGCCGTCAGGGTGCCGATCGCGGCGCTGAAGGCGCCGGCGAACAACGCGACGAAAGCGCTGTTCATCACCGCCTGGCGCAGGCGCCGATCGTCTAACACGGCGGCATACCAGTCGAGCGTCAGCCCCTGCCAGACGACGGTCGAGCGCGAGGCGTTGAAGGAATAGGCGATCAGCACGAAGATCGGGATGAACAGGAATGCCAGCGCCGCGAAGGTGAAGACCGGCGGTACCAGCCGTGCCAGACGCGTCGTCCACACGCTCGAGGCGCTCTCCGTGAGCAAGGCTGGAGCATCAGCGCGCATGGTCATGAACGCGCCAGCTCGATCTTCCGCAGCGCCCGCATATAGAGAAGGATGCCGAGCGAGGACGCGAGGAGCAGGATGACCGAGACCGCGGCGCCCAAGGGGATGTTGCGGAATTCGAGGAACAGCTGGACGATCAGATTGCCGATGATGATCTCCTTGCCGCCGCCCAGGAGAACCGGGATGGCGAAGACACCCATGGACGGCACGAAGACGAAGAGGACGGCCGCCATCACGCCCGAAAGCGAAAGCGGCAAGGTCACGCGTAAGAAGGACTGCAGCGGATTGGCGCCGAGATCATGGGCGGCCTCGAGCAGCGTGCGGTTGATCGGCTGCAAAGCGGCATAGATGGGCAGCACCGCCGAAGGCAGGAAGGCATAAAGCAGTCCCACCTGTACCGCGCCATAGGTGCCGAGCATGCGCACGGGCTCGTCGATGATGCCGAAAGCCTGCAGTGTGGCGTTGATCAGGCCGCCGCGCCCCAGAAGCACGATCCAGGCCGAGATGCGGATGAGGAAGTTGATCCAGAACGGCACCAGGATGAGGACGAGCAGCAAGGGCGCCCAGCGTCCGGCGCGAAAGGCGATGAAATAGGCAATGGGATAGCCAATCGCCAAAGCCAGGATGGTATTGATCGCGGCCAGCTCGAGCGAGCCCCACATGATCGGATGATAGATCGGATCGAGGAGCTGTGCGTAGTTGTTGAGAGTGAAGGCCGGCACCACACCGCCATAGGAGTCGCGCTCGGCGAAGCTGTAGGCGACGACGATCAGCAGCGGCACCAGCAGGAACACGCCGACGATGACGATGGACGGCGTCACCATCAACAGCGTCAGCAGGCGATTGCGGCCGAGCCCTCTCATCGTCAGCCGGCCCGCGATTCAGCGACCACCGACATGCCGGGGATCGTCGACAAGGGATGATCCATGAGATGCTGCATCATGGTCTTCTCGGCGAGATCGGCGTCGCGCCGCTTCAGCGCCTCGAGCAGCATGCGATAGGCGTCGATTTCGTCCGAAACCAGCGTCATATGCATGTTGGAGAGATAGGAGACGCGGATCGACAGCGCGTAGTGCCGGGCGATCGAGGAGAGGAGATAGGAATTGCCGGAGGCGCGGGCGAGCAGCAGATGCATGTGCTCGTCGACTTCGAGATTCCAGACGAGATCGGTATTGCCGGCCTTGATGCCTGCCTCGCCTTCGCGCAGCAATTCCTCGAACTCACGCAAATGCTCAGGACGCGCCCGCTCCGCAGCAAGCCTCGCCGACAGTCTTTCGAGAGTGCGGCGCACCTCGAAGATATGGATGACGTCGGCGGCCGAGGTGTCGGTCACGAAATAGCCGCGGCGCGGCACGTTGCGCACGAGATCGTCCTGGACCAGCCGCTGCAGCGCCTCGCGCAAGGGCGTGCGCCCGGCCTTCAGCCTTTCCATGACCACGGCTTCCTCGATCAGGCTGCCCGGCTTCATCTCGGTGCGGACGATGAGGCGGCGAAGCTCGCTGTAGATGCCGTCGCTTTGCAGGTTGGAAGAGGTCTTCGCCACGGATATCTCTGTCAGATATTTCTAATATATTGGTAATATCCTGGAAACACGGCATGAGTCAACCCGCTTCCGGCGCTGCATCAACAGATGAGTCACCAGAGGGAGCGATTGAGAAAAATCTTTTGATATTAATTGGTTATGCCAAAGGCTTAGCCAATCGGCAGCCGGCGTCACCGAGATCGAGCTTGAGGTCAGGCCGGAAAGACCGGCCCGCAAACCGGGGCTCTATTTGATCAGCCAGACGTTCTCGTTGCCGGTCGTGGCGACCGTCGGGCATTCGATGATGATGCGGATGTCATTGTAGTCACGGTCCGAACCACCGCCCTCGGGCGGGCGGTCCTCCCAACCGTAATACATGAACTTGCCGGGCGCACAGGCGGCAGTGGCCTTCTGTGGTGTCCGGTTGGTGCCTTCGGGGATGACACCGCCCTCGCGTACGGGCTTGCAGGCGTTGCGGTTGGCGCACAACACCGTTTCGAGCAGGCTGACGCCGAGATTGTAGCTTTCGACGCCGGCCGTCATGACCGTGTCGGTGTAATATTCATAGAATTCGGCACGCGAGCTGTCCCATTTGGACTTCTGGGTACGGGCGTTGCGCACATTGTGCAGCCGATAGCTCATGGTCTCGCCAGCGGCACAGACTGGCATCGTGTAGTTGTAGGTCGTGCCGGCATTGTCGGCGATCGCCGTCATCTGGGTGCGGCCCTTGTCGGCCTTGTCCTTGTTCTTGGCATTGTAACAATAGACATAGATGCGGTTGTAGTCGGCGGCGTCGGGATCGAGCTGCGAGACGACCGGCGGATTGTAGGTCAGAACCGGCTCACTGAACCGGGCCACGGCCTGCACGCTGACATTGATCTGCTTGGACAAGCCCGGAACCACAGCGAGGATGGTGACCGGAACACTGGCGCTGGCCGTCACGCTGAAATCGGTGGGCATGATCCAGCTGCCTGACGCGTTGAGGCTGGCGACTAGAGCCTTGTTCTCGAATCTCTGCTGCACATTGCTGCGCAGATTGTTCACCCAGGCCTGATCATTGCCCGAGGGGCCACCCTTGGCGCCGGCGAGAGCCGCGGCATCGGCTTCGGCCTGGAGAAAGTTCCTGACCATGGAGGCCCTGGCATAATCGATGGCGATCCCGCCCGCCGCGCAAAGAGGGATGGCGAAGAGAGCGGTAAAAACGGCGACGTTTCCCGCCTGATTACGCAGAAACCCACGCCCCATAGTCAGCCCTCCGCGCCGCCGGACATGTATGCCCGAGCGTAAGAATGGGACATATCAGAAAGAACGGTCGCGATATGAATCATATGTGTCCCGATAGTTTACACAATCTCAACGGGTAAGATCGCCGGCCACCGTGCAGGATATGTGCCAATCTTCAGGCCGGATTCTCCAGCGAGAACATGTCGGTCTGCTCGTCATAGGCGAAATATTCCGCATAGCGGGCCCAGTTGGTCACCGTCTGCAGGGTCTCGCCGGCATCCCGCTCCGACATGTGATCCTCGAGCTCATCACGGAAGCGCCGCGCCGGCGCCATATGGGTCGGCCGCTCGCCCAGGATGCGGCGGATATGGGCCGCCAGCGGCACATAGGCCTGGAGCTGTTGGGCGAAGATGCGCTTCCTGTCATCGACACCGCCTTCGGCGAAGTGCCTTCCGGTCTGGGTCAGCTGGATGTCGCCGCCCGCCAGCTCGGCGAAACGCAGGAGCTGCAAGGTCTCAGCGACCGGGAACAGATCGTCGATCTCATGCTGGAGGCCCGCCGCCAAGGGCGGCAGGTCGGCGCGGCCATTATAGGGCGGTGCGGCAACCGCCTCGATGAGGCCCGACAGGAGGTTGGTGGAGATGCGGCGCAGTGTCAATGCGATGCCGGTGCCCGGGAAAAGGCCGCTCTGCCCCGGCGCCTGATCGCGCATCGTCATCTTCACATAGATCTTCTCGACCAGGTCGCGGAAGGCCGGATCGAGCCGGTTGCGCGGCTGCGGAAGATCGACGCGGATCTCGGCGATGACGCGGCCCGGATTGGACCCGAAAATGAGGATGCGGTCACACATCAGCACCGCCTCCTCGATATTATGCGTGACCATCAGGATCGACTCGATCGGCATGCGGCCCTCGCACCACAAATCGAGCAGATCGGTACGCAGGGTCTCGGCGGTGAGCACGTCGAGCGCCGAAAAGGGCTCGTCCATCAGCAGTACTTTCGGACGGACGACCAGAGCGCGGGCGAGACCGACGCGCTGGCGCATGCCGCCCGACAATTCCTTGGGATAGGCGCTCTCAAAACCGTCGAGGCCGATGAGGTCGATGGCATCGAGGGCGCGTTTGCGCCGTTCCGCCGGAGCAACGCCCTGCGCCTCGAGGCCGAGTTCGACATTCTGCAGGACAGTGAGCCAGGGGAACAAAGCGAAACTCTGGAACACCATGGCGATCGCCGGCGACGGGCCTGTCAAAGCGCGGCCCTCGCAACTGATGGTCCCGCCCGACGGCTTGATGAGGCCGGCAATGGCGCGCAGCAAGGTGGATTTGCCGGAACCCGAGCGGCCGAGCAGGCCGACGATCTCGTTGCGTGCGAGTGTGACATCGACATTGTCGAGCACCACGAGCGTCCCCGAGGACGGCTTGGCGTAGGACTGGCATACATCCCTAGCGATGATGAGGGCTTCCTTGGCGATGGCGTCGTTCATGGCAGGTCTCCCAGAAACAGACAGTCAGTCGAGGCGCAGGCGACGTTCGGCGAAGACGAAAAGCGGGCGCCACAAAGCGCGGTTGAAGAAGGTGACGAAGAGCGACATGACGGCGATGCCCAGAAGCACACGCGGGAAATCGCCGGCGGTGGTGGCGTTGGCGATATAGGAGCCGAGCCCATAGGCTTCGAGCTTCGCATCGCCCCAGCTCGCCACTTCCGCGACGATGCTGGCGTTCCATGAACCACCGGAGGCGGTGATGGCGCCGGTGACATAATATGGAAAGACGGCAGGCAGAGCGACATAGCGCCACCAGGGCCAGGATCTGATCTGATAGACGGCGGCCGCCTCACGCAGATCGGTCGGGATGGCGCTGGCGCCGGCGATCACATTGAACAGAATGTACCATTGCGTGCCGAGGATCATGAGCGGCGACAGCCAGATATTGGCGCTGACGCCGGTCGCGACGATGGCGAGGACCGCGACGGGAAACAGCACATTGGCGGGAAAGGCTGCCATGAACTGAGCCAGAGGCTGGACCCGCTCGGCGACTTTCGGACGGAGCCCGATCCACACGCCGATCGGCACCCAGATGAGGCTCGCCAGCGCGATGAGGATGACGACGCGCACCAATGTCGCGAGGCCTCGGCCCAAGGCGTCGAGGACATCGGTGAAACCCAAAGTCGTCTTGAGATAGTCGACGACAAGCACAGCGCCCCAGGCCGCCAGAGCCACGATCACAACGAGCCAGACATAATCCGCGAGACGCGTGCTCTTTGTCGCGCCCACGGCCATGGAGCGCGACCCGACGCTGCCCAGACGCAGGAGGAACAGACGCTGCCAGACCCAGATGAAAGGCGCCGTGACCGTCTTCATCACACGGGTGCGGCGGGCAAGCTCATAGACCCAGGAGCGCGGTTTTTCCTGGCTCGCCCCCTGTTCGGCGCGGAAGCGATCGGCCCAGGCGACGATCGGCCGGAACAGCAACTGGTCATAGAGCGCGATGACGATGGCCATGGCGAGCACGGCCCAGCCGATGGCGGCGAAGTCACGCGCGCTGATGGCGGTCGCCAGCCAGGAGCCGATGCCCGGCAGATCGACCGTTGTGTCGCCGACGGTGATCGCCTCGGAGGCGACCACGAAGAACCAGCCGCCGGACATCGACATCATCATGTTCCAGATGAGACCCGGCGCGGCGAAAGGCGCCTCCAGGCGCCAGAAGCGCTGCCAGGCCGAGAGGCCGAAGCCGCGGCTCACCTCGTCGAGATCGCGCGGCACGGTCTTCAGCGACTGATAGAAGGAGAAGGCCATATTCCAGGCCTGGCTGGTGAAGATGGCGAAGATCGCGGCGCCTTCGGCGCCGAGCTGCTGGCCCGGAAACAAGCCGGTGAAAAAGGTGACGGTGAAGGTCAGGAAGCCCAGGACCGGCACCGACTGGAGAATATCGAGCGCCGGGATGATGACCATTTCGGCGCGCCGGCTCTTGGCGGCGAGCGTCGCCACGACGAAAGTGAAGAGGAGCGAGGCGAACATCGCCGCGAACATGCGCAAGGTGGTGCGCAGCGCATATTCCGGCAGCCGCATCGGATCGAGCTCGATCGGATGGCGGGCGATCTGGTCGAGCGGCGCCCGCATCGCCAACCCGCCATGGATGAGCAGGACGATGGCGGTCATGATCAGGATGAAGGCGATGAGATCATAGCCATTGGGCAGAACCCGGACATGGCTCAGCACAGCAAGGGCGTTGCGGCGGTTACGATCGTTGAAGAACAGAGCCATCTCATCCACCTCGCACCGATCCGTCACGGATCCGGAAGCGGATGGATTGACGCTAGACGCGCCCGGCCAAAACCCGCCCCGCGAGATCCGACGGGGGATTTTTCATCGCTGTATCGAGTGTCCGATGCCCGAATGACGCCGGACACCAACTAGGGTCGTTATCCATGTCGCAATCTTGTGGTTGGGAACAATGCACTGTCGGTCACGTGCGCCGCCTGCCTGAGCAAGTCAAGGTGCCGGAAGAAACCTGTACCAAAGATAATGTTATAGCCCGATGTTCACTTTACCGATCCTCCATGTTCGGCCACCGGCCGTCTCGCTAGCAAGGGCATCCATGATCGTCTCACCGCATCATCTCGACCTTACCGTGACGGGCAAACAGCATCTCGACATCCATCTTGCCGATGGCCTGTCCCTGCCCTTGACCATTGTCCATCGCGGCCAGGGCCCTGCCGTGCTCGTGGCGGGCGGCACACATGGCGATGAATTCGAAGGCCAGATCGCGCTGACGCGCCTCGCCCGCACCATCGCGGCGGACGACGTCCTGGGCACGCTTATCCTCATGCCGTTTCACAATGTGCCGGCCTGCCAGGCCGGCACGCGGCTCACGCCGGGCGATGGCTGCGATCTCAACCGGCTCTATGGCCGGCCCCACGGTTCAGGCCCGGCCCATCTCATTGCCCGATTCGTCGAGACTACCCTCCTGCCCCGTATCGACTGGGTCATCGATCTGCATTCCGGCGGCAAAGCGCATGAATTCGTGCTGAGCTCGAATGTCCAGGCGCGTTATCCATCGGCCGAATGTGATGCGATGCTGGCGCCGCTGCTCGCATTCGATGCGCCTTATGCCATCGTCTTCGACGAAGTCCCCGCCTCGCCTCATATGCCGCATGGCGGCACGCTGGAGGACGCTGCGCGCGCACTCGGCAAAAAGGCGATCTCTTCGGAATTGGGTGGCGCCGGGCGCGCCACGCCGCAGTCGCTCGCCGTCGCGGAGCGCGGCTTGCGCAATCTGTTGTCCCATATCGGCGTCGTTCCATCCGATGACGCGAGGCGTCCCGAACAGAGTCGGTCACGCCTGCTTTTTCTGGGACGACCAGAGCATCATGTGACGATCGCGACCACCGGCTGCTTCGCGCCTCTCGTCGAGCTCGGCACAGAGGTCCGCCGCGGCGATCTTCTCGGCCATATCGAGAGCCGGGAAACCGCCGAAGCCATTCATGCACCGACGGCCGGCGTCGTGATCGCGGTGGCGAGCCGGGGACGGCAGCAGAAGGGTAATGCCGTCATCTACCTCGCCGACGACATCACTCCAGAAAAGACTTGAAACCGACCATCATCGCAGTGAGCTCATCACCCCCGGCGACGAAGCTGGCGCCCAGCCCGGCGGCCTGGCTGGCATAATTGCGCGTCGGCCCGGCGGCGGCGAAGCGCTTGCCGGCCTTGCGCGCAGTTTCGGCGACGAGTTTCAGATCGGCCGCATCTGCCGCCGTATCGGCGAAAAGACCACGGCCGCGGGTGAGCGACAGGTCGCCCGGTCCGATGAACAGGCCATCGACGCACGGCAGCGCGGCGATCTCCGCCATGGCGGCGAAGGCGCCCGGCGTCTCGATCATGGCGTAACAGAGCCGCTTGGCGTTCTCGGCCGCGATATAGTCCGCACCGACGCTGCCATACTTCATGGTCCGGCTGTAACCGATGCCGCGCGAGCCGAGCGGCGGATATTTGGAGAAGGCGGTGACCCGCGCCGCATGGTCGAGGCCCTCGATCTGCGGCAGGATGACGCCCGCCGCCCCCATATCGAGCGCCGCCTGGATCTGGATCCGGCTCGCTTCTCCCACCCGCACATAAGGCTCGAGGCCGATCCCGGCGCAGAAGGACACCAGCCGGTCGAGCGCCGTCACATCGAGGACGCCATGCTCGCCGTCGAACACCACCATGTCGTAGCCGGCCAGACGCGCGATCTCGCAGGCCTGCTGATTGGCCGTCTGCAGCCAAAAGGCTTGTTTCATGAACTCACTCCCGCAATGACATCCACTTCGAGGCGGGCATCGATGGTCAGTCCCGCCACCATGGAGATACGCGCCGGCGGTGATTTGGGGAAGAGCTCGCGATAGGCGATATTGAAGGCGTCGAAATCCTCCGCATGGGTGAGGATGATGTTCACCTTGAGCGCGTCGGCGAGTGTGGCGCCGGCCTTTTCGAGGACACGTTCGATATTCCTGAAAGTCTGGCGGGTCTCGGCGGCGATGCCGCCTTTGACGATCTCACCCTTGTCGTCGAAGGCGACCATGCCCGATACGAAGATGATGTCGCCGAAGCGCACCGCGTCCGAAAGCGGCAGGCCCTCCGCATTGTCCAGGGTGATTGTTTCGCGCTTCATGCTTTTGCTTCCTTCAATGCGGCTTTGAGAAAAAGCCAGGGTGACAATCGGCGCTCCATATAACGCACGGCGGTGACGATCAGGAGCGCGAAGACGAGATAGATCGCGCCCGCGACGAGGAGCGGCGTGATCGGATCGAAGGTGTTGAAATAGATCTGGTTGGCGGCGCCGATGAGGTCGGTGATGGTGATGAAATTGACGGCGGCGGTGCCCTTCAGCACGAAGACCAGCTCATTGCCGTAGGCCCTCATGCAGAGCCGCGCCGCTCCTGGAAGGGCGAAGCGCAGGAAAGTCTGGAACCGGCTGAAGCCGAATGCGCGGGCCGCCTCGATATCGCCCACCGCGACATTGCGCAAGGCGAGCGCGAAGATCTCGGCCAGGAAGCCGGCTGAATTGAGCGACAGCGCCAGGACCGCGATCGGCATCGGCCGCGCGATCAGGTGCCATAAGATGCTGTCCTTGATGCCGGGGATCTGCGGCAGGCCGTAATAGAGAAGGAAAAGCACGGCCAGAATGGGCGCGCCCCGGAAGAAGAAGATGAAGCTCCGCGCGAAGGCACGTGCGGCGCGCGACGCCGAATTGCGCGCCAGCGCCACTGGCAGCGCGATCAGAAAGCCGAAGATGGTGACGAGCACGGTAAGCTCGATCGTGGTCACGGCTCCTTGCACCAGCAAGGGCACAAAGGTCAGGAAGGTCTCCCAATCGAGGATCATGCGGAAGGTCCGCGCCGCAAATGCGCGTAGAGATTGGTCTCGGCCCGCATCTGGAAAATCTGCATGAGTGCCGCGATGGCGAGATAGATGACCAGCGACGCGATGAAGAACTGGAAATAGAGCTTGGTGTTCTGGCCGGCATCGCCGGCGGCGCGGATGAGGTCCTGCAAGCCGATGGCCGAGACGAGCGGCGTGTTCTTGAAGGTCGTCATCAAGAGATTGGCGAGCGCGCCGAGCGACAGGCGAAAGGCCACCGGCCACTTGATGCGCCGGAAGACCAGGAAGCGGCTCATGCCGAAGGCGAGGCCCGCTTCGACCTGGCCCTTCGGTATGGCCTGGAAAGCGCCGCGGAAGACTTCGCTCGCATAGGCGGCATGGATGAGGCTCAAGGCCAGCGTGCCGGCCCAGAAGGGACTGACCTCGATGAAGCTGTCGATGCCGAAGGGCCGCAGCAGCGCCATGATGAGGAAGGAAAGGCCGTAATAGAGGAGCAGGATGACGAGCAGCTCTGGCACGCTGCGCATCACGACATTATAGGCGGCGAGGCCGTGGCTCAGGGCGCGGAAGCGGGATAGCTCGCCCAGTGCCGCCAGGAGCCCGAGCCCGGTACCGATGAGAACCGAGGCGAGGCCGAGCCTGAGCGTCAGCCACAGGCCGGCGGCGAGTTCATCGCCCCAGCCCGTGGCTCCCGGCAGAAAAAGCGACCAGTCCATGCTTCAATGCGCGACGACGGAGAAGATCATCTCTTGAAACACCCTCACGCTGAGGTGGCCGCGCAGCGGCCCTCGAAGCGTCCATCAGGATAGAGCGAGACTGCTGCGACAGCCCCTTCGAGGCCCGCCTTCGGCAGGCACCTCAGGGTGAGGATCGTGCGGTGGATCAAGCTCATCAGAATACTCCCCCGGATCCGCCTCATTGCCAGAGCTTGTCGGCGCGGATGTCGGCGCCGGGCACCCATTTCTGCTCGATCTTGTCGAAGGTGCCGTCGGCATAGATGGCGCGGATCGCCTCATCGACCTTGGCCTTCAGCGGATCACCTTTGGCGAACATGGCGCCGACGCCACGGCCCAGCACTTCCGGATTGTCGATGACGGGACCGGCCACCTCGAAATCCTGGCCTGCCGGCGAGGCGAGGAACTCATTGGCCGGCATCTGCTCGCCGAAGGCAAGGTCGATGCGGCCATTGACCAGATCGGCATGGATCTGATCGGCATTCTCATACCCGACCGGCTCGAGCTCGCCCGCATGATATTTGCGGACATACTGATCCTGCGTGGCGCCGGCATAGACGCCGACCCGTTTGCCCTTGATGTCCTGGGCGAAGTCCTTGAAGGCGCCCTTCTTGCCGTAGAAGACGAATTTGCCGGCGTAATAAGGAATGGAAAAATCGGCGACCTTCTCGCGCTCCGGCTTGATCGACATGGAGGAGAAAACCATGTTGTATTTGCGGGCGAGGAGTGCCGCGATCATGCCGTCGAAATCCTGCTTCACCCATTCGCAATCGAGCCCGGCCCGCTTGCACACTTCATTGCCGAGATCGATCTCGAAGCCCGAATAACTGCCATCGGCCTCCGTCTTCGAGAAAGGCGGAAAGGACGCTTCCGTTGCCACCTTGATTTTCTCCTGCGCCAGCGCCTGCAGTGAGGTCGCGGCCAGCAGCGCCGCGGCAAAAGCCAAATGTTTCAGTCCCGGCATGTCTGTCTCCCCAATCCTTTGATGTTCTTGTGATAGGCCTGCACGAAACCAGATGCCCGGGTCCGGTTAATATGGCCAGTTGCGGAAGTTTGGTTCGACGCCCGTCGAAGCAATCATTTGCCCTTTTTCATCTCCGCCGCCACGGCGCGCAGATCGCCGTGGAACGTCTTGGCGGCGAGGCTCAGCTCTGAGCCCTTCCGCGTCACGATGAAGAAATCCGGCGAATAAGCCAGGATGTCGGGGCGCAATGGCCGCATCTCGCCGGACGCGACCCAGCGCTGCGCATAATAAGACGGTAGGAAACCGCCAAAGCGCCCCGATAGGATCAGCAGCGCTGACGCCTCCATGCTGAAGACGGTGGCGTGATGCGGCGCATCCTTGAAGAACCGCTGGTCGAAATTGGAAAGATAGCCGCGGCTGATGAGGCCGGCGCCAGCGATTTCCTCGAGTGACGGCTTGCGGCCGGCCTGGGTGAAGAGCGCGTGCTTGCGCCCGCAATAGAAGTAGTTGATCTCGGCTAGGAGCTTGTCATAGCGAAGCCCCGCCACCCGCTGATGGCGCGGCGCGATGGCGAGATGCAATTTGCCTTCGAGCACACCACGCTCGAGATCGCGGGGGGTGAGGACTTCCACCGTGATATGCACGGCATTGTCGCGGCCATAGAAGCGGTCGATCGCGGCGGAGAGCGGGAATTCTGGATGGGTGATGATGTTGTCCGGCATGCCGATGACCAGCGGTCCGTTCAGCTGACGCTTGCGGGTGGCGATCTTGGTCTGAAAGCGGTCGAGCGACCCGAAGAGGTCACTGGCGGCACGGAACACGACCTCGCCATCCTCGGTCAGCCGGAAGCCGCCGCGGCCACGCTGGCACAGGCGCAAGCCCAGGCGCGTTTCGAGATCATGCATATGGGTGCTGATGGTGGATTCGGAAACATTGAGCAGCGCCTGCGCCGCGGCGAAGCCGCCGCATTCGACCACCGCCGCAAAGACCCGCAATAGCCGCAGATCCGCGTCACTCACCCGTCCCAGCATCTTCCCTCTCCGATCGCACGAGGTTCACCTCGGCAGATTTCGATGTTTGATCCGCGGCAAAACCACAATCTGCCGGCTCTGCCTCAACTACTATGAGATCGGCCATGCCAACAACCCGGAACACTGGAAGTGAACTTTTCGACCGCCTCGCCATCAGGCCGGTCATCAATGCCTGCGGTATCTATACCGATCTCGGCGGCTCGCGGCTCAGCCCCGACGTGTGGGCGGCGGCGGAAGCCTTCAACGGGCAGTTCGTGCGCATGACCGAGCTTCTCGACAAGACTGGCGCGCGCATCGCCGCCCTCCTCGGGGTCGAGGCCGCGCGCGTCACCCCAGGTGCGGCTGCCGCGATCTTTCTCGGCACCGCCGCCTGCCTCGCCGGGACCGATGGCGAGAAATCGCAGCAGCTTCCCGATACGACCGGCATGAAGAGCGACGTCCTGATCCAGGCCGGCCATCGCTACAAATACGACCGCCAGGTCGGCATGACCGGCGCCAAACTCGTCGAAATCGGCTCCGGCAACGGTACGCGCGCCGATCAGCTCGAAGCGGCGATCGGTAATAATACCGCCGCCATTCTTCATCCCGCCCATCTCGACGGCAAACCCGGCACGCTGGCGCTTGAAGAGGTGGTGAAGATCGCCAAAGCGCGCGGCATCCCGGTGATCGTCGATGCCGCCTATCTCAACTATCCCACCTCGATCATGGGCGACTTCATGCGGCGCGGCGCCGATCTCGTCTGCATCAGCGCCAAATATTTCGGCGGCCCCAATGCCGGCGGCTTCGTCCTGGGGCGCAAGGCGCTCATCGACGCGGTGAGCAATGTGCATTTCACGCGTTACGAGTCCGGCAAATATCTGAAGCTCGGCCGGCCGCTCAAGATGGACCGCCAGACCGTCATCGCCGTGCTCGTGGCGCTCGAGGAATGGCTGAGCCTCGATCACACCCAGCGTTTCGTCCAGTATGAACGCCAGGTGGGCCTGCTGAAGGAGAAGCTCAACGGCCTCAAAGGCCTGAAGCTCGCGCCCAAATGCTTCACCATGGACGAGCGCTTCATCGACGAACCGGTCAATTGCTTGCTGGTGACATTCGACAAAAGCGTGGCAAAATCTGCATCCGAGATCTCACAGATGCTCGAGGCGGAGAACCCGTCGATCCTCGCGATCCAGGAAGGCGACAAGATCGGCTTCGTCATGGATGTGCTCGAAGATGATGAAGTGTCTCACATCGGCGAGCGGCTACGGGCTCTATTATCCACCATCTAAAAATGCGGTTCTTCCCCTCGCCCCGCGCGAGCGGGGAGAGGGAGGGGCCCATTGCGAAGCAATGGGAAGGTGAGGGGCACCCGGTCTCTTTACTGCAATGATAGCGGCTCTATCGCGTGCTGAGTTGGGCAGAAAGGTAACAGGGATGCCCCTCACCCTCCCAACGCTAACGCGTTGGGCCCCTCCCTCTCCCCTCTTCGAGGGGCGAGGGGACAACCGCATGCTCAATCCAAAACCGACCGCGCCACGGCGACGAGCATTTTCGCCGCTTTCGTCACCTGCGCGATCTCGACATATTCGTTGAGCGAATGCGCCTGGACGATATTGCCGGGGCCGAAAACGATTGTCGGGACGCCGCCCATCACCATCTTGGTCGAATCCGAGCCATAAGGCACGCCCTCGGGCTCGGGATCGATTCCGCTTTCGGCGCAGACCCGCGACATGAGGCCGACGATCGGCTCCTCGGCCGCGACATCCATCGCGGCGGAATCGATGAAAGGATCGTGGCTCTCGATATGGATACCGGTGGACGCCGCTGCGAACTTATCGGCGATGGCCTTGAAGCTCTTCCAGACCGCTTCACCGCTCTCGCTCGGCAGATAGCGGTAATCGAAGCGCAAGCGGGCGCGTGAGGGCACCGTATTGGGCCCCTCGCCCGCTTCGAACTGCGTGCAGGTCAAGGTCGCGGGTCCGAGCAGCGCATGGATCTCGGTACGGCCTTTCATTTCATCTTCGAAAAGGTCGAGCAATTTGCGCGCCGCTTTCACCGCATCGACGCCTTCATGCGGCTTGGCGGTATGGGCAGCGCGGCCATGTACGTCGACGAACCAGCGCACGCAGCCCTTGCAGGCACGGACCACGCGCAATTCGGTCGGTTCGCCGGCAATGCCCATGGCGTAGCGCTCGGGCCGTTCCATGTGATGGGTGATGCCGGTGAAACTGAATTCCTCATCTGAGGCGGCGAGGAAGGTCACGTCGCCCGGTGGCGGGTCGCGGGCCAGATCGCGCATCGCCAGCATGAAAGCCGCCAGGCAGCCTTTGTCGTCGACGGCGCCGCGGGCATAGAGCCGGCCGTTTTCGACACGCGGCGTGAAGGGCGCCGCCATGCCCGTCACCTGGACGGTGTCGAGATGTCCTTCCCACAGCATGCTGGGCGCGCTTTTGGAGCCCTTGATGCGGGCGATCACATTCGGCCGTTCGGGCGCCACCATGTCGATCTCGACATCGATGCCCAACGCCCCGAGCCAGTCGGCGACCGCGGCGCCGACACGCGCCTCATGGAACCAGTCATCCGGATCGCCCGGCTGACGGAAGGCGATATTGACACTCGGCACCGCCACAAGTTGTGACAGGAGCTTCACCACTTCGGCATCGGTGATGCCCGCTTCGTTGCTGGTCTTGGACAGATCGTTCATCGGCTGCTCGTTTTCCCCATGGATCGCTCCCAGGCATAGCAGACGCGGGCAGCCGATGAGAATGCCCGGTTCAGGCAGGGCTGCCAGAAAGGACGCGCGCCCTTTCCGGTTCCCGCTTGCCGCCCGTGCCGCGCAGCTTCGCGGTCGCCGGCCGGTCGACGTGGCCCGCGGCATCGAGTTTTACGCCATAGACAGTCTCGGCCCGCGCGCGGCTGACCCAGCCTTCGCGTACGTCATCGGCGACCCGCTGCGGCTCGCGCTCATGGGGATGGCCATAACCGCCGCCGCCGCAGCTGATCGAGACCATCGTCTCGGCGCTGCCGATCAGCACCTCGGCGCAGGCCGGCACCGGCTCGAGCGATCCGTCGGCCAGCCGCTTGAACTGGGCGGACGGTTTGCCTTTGAGGCCGCCGCGCGTACCCGAGGCGGGGTTGAGATTGCCGTCGCTGACATAGGCCACCGTCATCTCGCAATCGACCGGGGCAAATTCCGAATAGGCGCCGAGCGCACCACGGAAGCGGCCGGCCCCTTCGGTGTCCGGCATCAGCCGGCGGGCATGGACGAAGATCGGATGGCGCAATTCATCGATTTCGATCGAGTCCTGGTAACACATGCCGGCATTGCCGACATGAAGGATGGTCAGCCAGCCGTCGGTGAAGGGTGTGCCGGCGCCACCGGTGCAGCCGAGATAGACTTCGTTGACGAACGGCCTTCCGTCATGGACGCCCGACACCACGCCGCAGGACGGTGGGATGAGCGCCCCCGTCTCGGCCTGGCCCAGGCCGTCGGCGAGCTCGGCGATGGCGCATTGCACCGGATTGGCGACGCGATCGGCGACATTGGTGGTCGCCACCGAGCAGGAGGTGGGATGCGACGGCCGCCCGACGATCGAATTATCGCGCAGCTTGATGGCGATGCGCCGGAAGGAGCCGGCATTCTTCGGCACCGTGTGATCGATGGAATTGAAGATGCCGACCATCGGCGCGGACAGAGCCGTCGCCTCCGAGAGGTTGAGTCCGTTCGGCATGCAGTCGGGATTGTCGGTCATATCGACCTCGATCATCGCCTCGTCGGGCTTTACCTCGACCGTCGCCGTGATCGTGATGCCGTCCGCCGGCGTGCCGGGGAACGGGTCATGCGTGCTGGTCCGCGTCACCTTGCCCTTCGGCATGGCGCGCACGACCTCGATCATGCGTTTCTCGCTGTAGTCGAACCACTGGCGCGTATAGGCTTCGAGCACATCCCAGCCGATCTCGCGGCCGAGATTGAGCACTTCGCGCTCGCCGACGCGCGCCGCGCCGAGCGTCGCCAGATAATCGCCCCACCACTGATCCGGCACGCGGATACGCATCCGGCACATGCGCACCATATCCATGTTGTGCTCGTAATTGTCCTGCACCTTCACAGCCGGGAAAATCAGCGCACCTTCGGCATAGACGTCCTTGGCGGCGCCCATATAGGTCGTCGGCAGCGCATTGCCGCAATCGGCCTGATGCGCTTTGGCGAGAACCGTGAAACGGTGCACGCCCGCATCGTCGATGACCGGCACCAAGATGGAATGGTCGGCCGGATGGGTGCAGCCGTGATAGGGCGAATTGTGCAGATAGGCATCGCCGCGCTTCAGGACGGGATGATTGTCGGCCATCGTCCGCGCCATGATGTCGGGGCCGCGCAGCACATGGATGGGCAGGCTTTCGGCGGTGGCGAGAAGCTGGTGATCCGCGGTCAACACCACGCAGGAAAAATCGCGCGCGATGGTGAGGATGCCCGAGCGCCCGGTGCGGTGGAGCGTATTGGCCATCTTGCGGGCGATGCCCTCGAAGCGCGCCGTGAGGATCGCCAAACGCGAGCCGTCGATGCTGGTCTGATTGCCGGTCATGGTGCGAGCCTTCACTGAATGATGTCGATGATGAGCGAGCCGGAGCGGTCGCGCACGGCGCGCGCGCCCGGATCGATGACGATCGAGGTGAAATCGGATTCGATGATCGCCGGTCCTGCAATGCCGGCGCCTTCCGGCAGCGCCTCGAAGCGGTGGACCTCGACCTCATGCCAGCCGGCATTCATGAAACGCACCCGGCGCGAAGCGAGCAGCGAGCTGCCGCTCTTGGGCGCGAGGCGGCCAGGCTCGGCGGAACCGATGCGGCACCTGATCTCGGCGTTCCAGCTCA
This sequence comes from Taklimakanibacter albus, assembly GCF_016595235.1. GTDB lineage: Bacteria > Pseudomonadota > Alphaproteobacteria > Rhizobiales > Aestuariivirgaceae > Taklimakanibacter > Taklimakanibacter albus. The sequence goes on from NZ_JAENHL010000008.1 coordinate 610,473, forward strand.
CCGTCTCGACCGGCGCACCCGGATCGCTCACCGCGAAGATATCCTGATGCGTCGCGTGGAAATCACCCACGAAGACATCGAGATCACCGTCTCCCTCGATGCGGGAGTTTTTAAGCGGCACCTCAATCTCCCAGGCCTGGTCGACATAACGGGCTTCCGTCGACCAATCGATGGCGACTGCGGAGGCGCCGGCGCCCGGCCCCTTGGCGAAGTCGGTGCATTGCGCCTCGAGCTGCGTCAGGACGGCATTCAGGCCGGCATGGTCGAACTCGTCGCTGCGGGTATGGAACATCGCCTGGTAATGCGACTTCAAGTCCGAGATGAGCGCGCCCGACGCGGAAAGCCCCGCCCCCGTCTCCGGAACGACCACCCGCCGGCAACCGAGCCTGCGGCCGATGGCGACACAGTTCAATCCGGCAGCGCCGCCGCCCGCAACGAAGGCCGCCGCGGTCGGATCGATGCCCTGATTAACGGTGATGTCCATGATCGCCTGCACCATGTGCTCGGTGGCAAGCTCCATGATGGCGGCGGCGGCATCTTCCACCGACTTGCCGATCGGTTCCGCCACATCGCGGCGGATCGCTTCGAAGGCGCCGTCGCGATCGAGGCTCATCTTGCCGCCCAGGAAGAAGTCGGCATCGAGGAAGCCCAGAACGAGGGCGGCGTCGGTCACCGTCGGCCTTGTGCCGCCGCGCCGGTAGCAGACCGGCCCCGGCACGGCGCCGGCGCTTTTCGGTCCGACATGCAGGAGCCCGCCGGCATCGACCCAGGCGATGGAGCCGCCGCCGGCGCCGATGCTCTTGACGTCGACCGACGGCATGCCGGTCATGTGGCTGCGGAAAGGCTGGCCGAGCCAGGTCTCGCGGCTGCGCGGAATACGTCCCTTGCGCACCAGCGACACGTCGAATGTGGTACCGCCGGTGTCGCCAACGATCAGCGTCTCGGCTTCGGCGCCGGCGCCATAGGCGAAGGCGGCGACGGGCGCCATGCTCGGTCCTGAATTGATGAGATGTACTGGCGTCTCGGCGACCTGCTCGGCATCCATCACGCCGCCTTGCGAGGTCACGACGAGCACCCGGCCGTTGAAGCCCGCTTCCTTCAGGCGCTGGTCGAGCCCGCGCATATAGGCGCCCATCACCGGCTTCAGCGAGGCATCGATCACTGTCGAGGAGGCGCGGCGATATTCGCGCAAGGACGGGTTGATGCGATGCGAGAGTGTATAAGGCACGCCCGGCAGATGTTTCTCGATCAGCCGGCCGATCGCCAGCTCGTGGGCGGGATTGACGATCGACCACAGGCAGCAGACGCCGATCGCCTCGACATTCTCGACCTTCAGCTTGTCGAGAATGGCGATGACCGCCGTCTCGTCGAGCGGCTTCTTGATCTTACCCGTGACGGTGATGCGCTCCGGCACCTCGAAAGTGAGCGCTTTTGGAATATAGGGCTCGGTATAGGGAATGGTGAAGTTGAAGGGCTCCATGCGTCCGCCCTCGCGGAAGACCAGCGTGTCGGGATGGCCTTCGGTCGTGAGGAAGGCGGTCCGGGCGGTGGCGCCGGTGACGATCGCATTGATGGCATGCGTCGTTCCATGCACCAGCATCTCGCCGCGGCCGAGATAATCGGCGAGCGTCTCGCTGACACTCTCGGCGGCGAGGCGCAGGCTGTCGATGACACCGGCGACGGGATCGGCCGGCGTCGTCGACGCCTTGTGCATGGTCAGCACGCCGTTTTCGGCGGCGACGACCAGATCGGTGAAGGTCCCGCCGGTATCGACGGCAAATCGAAGGCCCATATGTTCTCAGTCCTGCAACAGCGATGAAGGGATGTCTCAGAGCGTCTTGACGGCGAATTTCCGCTCGGGCTCGGCAACCATCACATTGCGGAGCGGGCGGCCGAAAACGGGCACGTCGATCTCGAACTCGTCACCCGATTGCGTCTTGATGCCATGGGCGCAGCTCAGGCAGGGCGCGCCGAAGAAATAGGCATGCAGATCACCCGGCCGCCGGAACATGTCATAACGGAAGTGATAGTGCTCGAGATTGCGGATCGAATGCGACATGTTGCTTTCGCCACTCAGGAACTCACCCTCCCAGATCGGCTTGCCGTCGCGATGGACGCGCACGCTGCCGGTGACGTCGTCGGGCAGATCACCGAGCAGCAGCTCGGGGCCGATCGAGCACACTCTCAGCTTCGAATGGGCGAGATAGAGATAGTTGATCGCCTCGGTGACCTGATCGGAAAACTCGTTGCCGAGCGCATAGCCGAGACGCCAGGGCGTGCCTTCCGGATCGATGATATAGAGGCCGGCGATCTCGGCTTCCTCGCCGCCCGCAAGCGCGAAAGACGGCAGCGGCAGATCCTGACCGGGCGGCACCACGCAGGTGCCGACGCCTTTGAAGAACCATTCCGGTTGCACGCCGATCTCACCTGCGGCGGGCTTGCCGCCGGTCAGGCCCATGCGAAAGATCTTCATCGAATCGGTCATGTCGGCATCGGAGCCATGGGCCAGCTCATGCATCTTGTCGCGCGCATCGGCGCTGCCGAGATGGGTCAGTCCAGTGCCGGTGATCCAGAAGCGCGCCGGTTCCGGATGATCGACCGGCGGCAGCAGCCGTCCGTCGGCGGCAATGCGATCGTAATCGACGGATGAATTTTCGAGGCGGCTTTCGGATTCGGCCGCGAGGCTGCGCTTATTGGCGATCGCGGCGAGAGCGAGATCATAGACGCGCTCGACATCGCGCAACGGCCGCAGAACGCCGTCCACGACCGCGCCGGTCCGACGCCGGCCTGATTCATCCATAAACTGCACGAGACGCATGATTTCCCCGAATGCTGAAAGAGTTTGAGATTATCTAGTTGTTCTGTTATACAGAACTTCATTCTGTTATGTAGAATAAGATCGTCATCATGGACTTGTCAATTGCGTCGTGAGACGGATAGTGCGGCGAAGGCAAAATCAAAACAGCGGCGAACCAAGTGACCGACACAAACCAACCGGCAAATGACAAATATTCGCTGCGCAGCGTCGGCAGAGCGCTCGACGTTCTGGTGGCGCTCGGGCGCGACAATGCCAAGGGCATGACGGTCGCCGAGATCGCCGAAGCGATCGGTGTGTCGAAGAGCACCGCCTTCTCGCTGCTGCAGACTCTGATCGCCCATGGCTTCGTCGCCGACAGCCGGATCGGCGGATCGCGGCAATATCGCCTCGGCACCGTCCTCATCCATCTCGGCGACCAGGCCGCCTCCAATATCGCGATCAGCCAGACCGCGATGCCGGTCCTGCATCAGCTGATGGAAGCGACCGGCATGACGGCGCGCCTCGCGATCCTCGATGAAGGTTATGCGGTGGCGATCGCGCGCGTCGACGCGCCGGGCATCTTCAAGCTCGCGCCCTCGCTCGGCCGGCGCGAGCTACCGCATTGTTCTGCCGTAGGAAAATCACTTCTCGCGCATATCCCGCAAGAGCGGGTGGCGACACTTCTGAGCCGCATCGGCCTGCCGCGGCGCACCGACCGCACCATCACCGAGCCCGCCAAGCTCATCGAGGATCTGGCGCTCATCGCCTGGCGCGGCTACTCGGTCGACGATGAGGAGGACAATATCGGTGTGTTGTGCGTCGGCGCCGCCATCTATGAGCGCGGCGGCGAGGCGATCGCGGCGCTGAGCGTCACCACGCTCAAGCTCGAGCGCGGCGATATCGAGCTCGCCAAGCTCGGCGCCACGGTGCGCGCCCATGCCGACCGCATCAGCCAGATGATCGGCGGCCCCACCCATGCCGCACTCAAGCAGGGCGGCGGATCGCGCTGATTCCGTAGCATCCCGCCAACAGGAAACCGTCTGCCTCAAGCCGCCCGCCCGTCGCCTTAGCGCGACTCAAGCCGTTTCCCCACGCGGTTTTCGCCTGAATCACCTCAGCGCCCATCTCGGCAATTGACAAGCAGAGGCTCCTTGTTATGATCTGAATTACAGAACTATGTTCTGTATAACAGAACGAAAATAAGGGAGTTCAGAATGACTAGGATGTGCGTAACCGCAGCGGCCATCGCCTTGACCGCGGTGGCGGGCCTGGCGGTAAGTCCGGCCGTCGCCGAGGAGAAAACCGTTCCGGACAAGGTGCAGAGCCGCGAATTTCCCTGGGGGACCTTCAAGCTCGCGCCGCGGATCATCGAAAAGCTGAAAGCCGGCGAGAAGCCCAATGTCGTGGTCGATATCGAAGGCACCGGCATCCCCATCCAGGGTGCGGAGATGCGCATCGGCATGCAACGCGGCTGCGACAATGCAGCGGCCGCCGGCATGCCGGTCAATTGCCGCATCACCGGTCCGGTCAATCCAAATACGTCGCAGCAGCTCGCCGAGCTCGAGACCCTGCTGAATTCGGCCCAGGTCGACTGCCTGGCCATTCAGCCGCCGCTGCCGAACCAGTTCATCAACATCATCAACAAATATGTCGATGCCGGCATTCCGGTCTACACGCTCAATATCGACGCCGCGAACGCCAAGCGCTTCGCCTTCTATGCGCTGAACGAAGTCAATGCCGGCGAGATCAACGGCGAGGCGACGGCAGAGCTCATCAAGAAGAACGGCGTCCAGGTGAACGAGATCGCCATGGGCTCCGGCGCGCCGGACCAGCCCTGGGCGCAGGCGCGCATGGAAGGCTTCATCACCGGCTACAAGAAGGTGTTCCCGGATGCGAAGTTCTTCAATGACGCCAAAAGCGGCATTCCGACCGGCAAGAACTTCACCACCCAGGAAGTGTTGAACTCGGTGACGCCGTTCCTGACCGCCAATCCGCAGATCACCTTGTTCTTCCACACCGATCAAGGTGTCGAGGGCGTCGGCAATGTCATCCGCAACCTCAACCTGACCGGCAAGGTCTACACCTCCGGCTTCAACGTCTCCGGTCCGATCCTCGATGCGATCGATGGCGGTACGACGCTGGTGACGATCGACCAGGGCTTCGACTACCAGGCCCAGGCGCCGGTCGAGCAGTGCGCCAAGTTCCTGGCGACCGGCGAAACGCCGGATGATCCGCTGCAGCATCTGCGCCCGATCGTGATCACCAAGGCCGGCGGTGAAAACCAGATCGACACGCAGGAAGGCCGCGAGCGCTTGAAACGGGCGAAGTAAGCGGCAGCGCTGCTTATCACTCCAAGTCACTTGAAAACTGAAGCAGCCGCCGGCACGCCGATGTTTCGGTCCCCGGCGGCTCCCGCACACCGGAAAGCCCCATGCAGAATTTCATGCTCCGCACCTTCGGAACCCAGAAGGCGCTCAACAATCTGAGAACTCTGGGCCTGGCGCTCGCCATCGTGCTCATCGCCGCGCTCGTCCAGTCGCAGCGCGCCGCCTTTCTGAGCTTCGACAATGTCCTGACGCTGCTGCGCTCGATGGTGGCCCTCGGTATGATCGCCTTCGCGCAGAAGCTCGTCATCCTCCTGGGTGAAATCGATCTTTCGGTGGGTGCAATCTACGGCCTCGCCGCCATCCTCACCGCGACCTTGTGGCTCGGCGGCGGCAGCCTGCCTTTCACCCTGCCCCTCATTCCGGCGCTGATCTGCGCTCTTCTCGTCGCCGTGCTGGCCGGGGTCATCAACGGCTTCTTCACCGTCAGAGCCGGGCTTCCCTCCTTCATCGCCACGCTCGGCATGCTCAATGTCGCCGAAGGCCTGCAGCTCTTGGTCAGCAATGCCTCGACCTTCACGCCCGCCTATAACGACCCGCTGCCGCCCGCCTGGGAGCTCAGCCTGTTCCACGTGCTCGGGGGCGCGCTGCTTCCCTTCGGCATCCCCTCGGAAATCCTCTGGCTCGTCGCCGCCTTCATCTTCTTCTGGATCATCCGGCATCGCACCATCTTCGGCTTCCGCCTCGTCGCCATCGGCGGCAATCCGGACGCCGCCCGCGTCGCGCGCCTGCCGGTCGCCAAATACAAATATGTCGTCTTCATTCTGAGCGCCGTGATGGCGGCCCTCGCCGGCATCATCGACTTCTCCTATGTCGGCTCGGTCGGGCCGACGCAGTCCGGCTCGCTTTTGTTCTCAGCCATCGCCGCCGTCGTCATCGGCGGCGCCAGCCTCAATGGCGGGCGCGGCACCATCGTCGGCACACTGCTCGGCGTCATCCTGCTCGCCATGCTCAATAACGGCCTGGCCCTGCTCGGTGTCGGTTCCTTCATCCAGCTGATCTTCATCGGCGTCGTGACGATCGCCGCGGTCTGGCTCGACACGATCTCGCAGAAGCTGATCCGGCGCGCCGGCCAGCGCTCGGCGGAGGCCACCACGTGACCAGCCTCGTCGTCTCCGACGTCCGCAAACGATATGGCGCAACCCGCGCGCTCGATGGCCTGTCACTCGCGATCGAATCCGGATCGATCACCGGCATTGCCGGCCCGAATGGAGCCGGCAAAAGCACGCTCATGCGCATGCTCGCCGGCGAGGAAACCGCCGACAGCGGCGATATCACCCTCACCCGCGACGGCGCCCGGCTCGACGAGCCCTGGCGTTATGTGGCGGTCGTCCATCAGGAGCCGCAAGTGTGGCCCAACATGACGGTTCGGGAGAATCTTGCGGTCGGGCGCGAGAGATCCTGGTTCGGGCGTATGGAGCCGGCCAAGGACACGGCCACTGTTCTGGCCTCGCTCGGCATTGGCCAGTATGCCGATTACCAGCTCGCCGATCTGTCCCTCGCCGTGCAGCAGCGCGTCGAGATCGCGCGCGCCATCATGTGCGATGCGGAGGTCTTCCTCTTCGACGAGCCTAATTCGGCTCTCACCGAAAATGAATCCGAGGCGCTCTTCGCGACGATGACCGAGCTCACGGCCAAGGGCAAGGTGGTCATCCTGATCACCCATCGCCTCAATGATTTCGTGCGCTATTGCCGGCGCGTGCTGGTGCTGCGCGACGGGCAGATCCGCCATGAGATCACAGGCGACGTCTCGGAGGCTCGCATCGCCGACGAGTTGACCGTCGGATTGTCGGTCAAGCGCGTAGCCGCCGATGCGGTACCGGCGAAGGGCGCTCAGCCGGACGGCCGCCATACCGTCGCGCTGAGGCTCGAAAACTGCTGCGACCGGCAGAAGAAGTTCGAGAAGGTCTCCTTCGAGCTCGCCACCGGCAAGGTTCTTGCTCTCTCTGGCGTCGAGGGATCGGGCGCCCGCGAGCTGGCCCAGGTGATCGGCCAATTCCGGCCGGCGAACGGAACCATCGCCACGCCTAATGGCGAGAACGTTGCTTATCTCGCCGCCAGCCGGCGCCAGACCATTTTCCACAATCTGAGCGTCGGCGAAAACCTCGCGGCGCGCCTCGGCTACCGGCAGCTCAACGGCGCGGCCGGTCTTCTCAGCCCGGCGCGGCTGTCGGCCATCGGGTTCGGCGGCCTCGGCCGCTACAATGTGAAGGCGCAGAACCACATGGCGCCGATCACCTCGCTGAGCGGCGGCAATCAGCAGAAAGTGGCGCTCGGCGCCGCGATCGAAAGCGATCCCGATATTCTCGTCGTCGAGGAGCCGACGCGCGGAGTCGATGTCGCGAGCAAGCGCGACATCTATGCGATGATCCGCTCTTTTGCCCGAACGGGGCGCGCCGTCGTGCTGCTCTGTACCGAAGTGCCGGAGATCTTCGAAGCGGCCGATGAGGTAGTCGTCCTGGCAAAAGGCGCCATCAGCGGAAGGCTCGAGATCACCACCGCCGGCGATCTGCCGCGCCTCGCCGACTGGATCGCCGAGCGCGAGGTCTCACCTCTACCCTCACCCTGAGGTGGCCGCGAAGCGGCCCTCGAAGGGTGGCAAGCGGCAAGATATCCGTACCTGGATCATGCTTCGAGGCTCGCTTCGCTCGCACCTCAGCATGAGGGTATTTTACGGCGCAAACTCGCTCACACCCAGCCGCCGTCGACGATGAAATTCTGCGACGAGCACATGCGGCTGTCATCGGCGGCGAGGAACAAGGCCATGCGCGCAATGTCGGGCGGATAGAGACGGTCCGGCAGGCATTGGCGCTCGGCGATCTGGCGCTCACCTTCGGGGTTGAGCCACAGGCGCATCTGGCGCTCCGTCATCACCCAGCCGGGCAGCATGCAGTTGACGCGGATGCGATCGGGGCCGAATTCGCGGGCGAGCGCCCGTGTCATGCCGGTGATCGCCGCCTTGGCGGTGACATAACCCGGGCAATCGCCGTCGCCAACCAGCCAGGTGATGGACCCGAAATTGATGATCGAGCCGCCGCCCGTTTCCTTCATCTGCGGTCTCACCGCCTGGGCGGCGAAGAACTGATGGCGGACATTCACCGCCATGCGGTCGTCCCAATATTCGACCGTCACGTCCTCGCTCTTGTGGCGATCGTCATTGCCGGCATTGTTGCACAGGACCTTGATCGGCCCATGGCGCTCGGCCGCCTCGGCGATCGTCGCGCGCAGGCGCTCGATGTCGCGGAGGTCTCCGGCCATGAAATGCGGCGCCGGATCACCCTTGGCGGCAATCCTGGCGACAAGACGGCGCGAGGCGTCCTCGGCCAGATCGATGAAAGCCACGCGCGAGCCCTGCGCGCAGAAATGCTCGACCAGGCTTTCACCGATGCCGCTGCCGCCGCCGGTGATGAAGACGCTGCGACCCTTCAGACTCGGGTAGATCGCGCCATGCTCGATATCGCCCGTCATGATGTCCTCAGTGAGAATGGCGCGGCACGCCGGCATCACGCCGGCCCACCAGGAAGTCGAAGTCGCAGCCCTGATCGGCCTGCAGCACACGTTCGACATAGAGGCTCTGATAGCCGCCGCCTTGCGGTTGCTCCGGAGGGGTCCAGGCCTTGCGACGCTCGGCGAGCTCTGCCTCGTCGACGAAGAGCTCGAGCCGCCGTCCCGCCACGTCGAGCTCGATGAGATCGCCATCCCGCACCAGCGCCAGCGTGCCGCCGCTTGCCGCTTCCGGTGCCGTGTGGAGGACGACCGTGCCATAGGCCGTGCCGCTCATGCGCGCATCGGAAATACGCACCATGTCGGACACGCCCTGCTTCAGCAGCTTGGCCGGCAGCGGCATGTTGCCGACCTCCGCCATGCCGGGATAACCGCGCGGTCCGCAATTCTTGAGCACCATCACCGAATTGGCGTCGATATCGAGCGCCGGATCATCGATGCGCGCATGATAATGCTCGATGCTCTCGAAGACGACGGCGCGGCCTTTGTGCTGCATCAAGGCCGGGGTCGCCGCCGAGGGCTTGATGACGGCGCCATTGGGCGCCAGATTGCCGCGCAGGATGGCCATGCCACCCTGCTCCGTCAGCGGCTTGTCGAAGGGCCGGATGACCTCGGGATTGTAGTTCGGCGCGTCCTTGACGATCTCACCGATCGTCTTGCCGAAGATGGTTTGCGCGTCACGATGGAGCAAACCTGCTTCCGCGAGGGTCCGCATGACGGCGCTCAGGCCACCGGCATAATAGAAGTCCTCCATCAGAAAGCGGCCCGACGGCATGAGATCGACGATGGTCGGCACGTCGCGGCCGAGGCGGTCCCAATCGTCGAGGCCGAGATCGACGCCGATGCGCCGCGCGACAGCGATCAGATGCAGCACGGCATTGGTCGACCCGCCGATCGCGCCGTTCACCCGGATGGCGTTTTCGAAGGCGGCGCGGGTCAGGATGTCCGACATGATGATGTTGTCATTGACGAGCTCGACGATACGCCGGCCGGCAAGATGGGCGAGCACGCCGCGGCGCGCATCGACGGCGGGAATGGCGGCATTGTCCGGCATGCCGATGCCGAGCGCCTCGACCATGCTGGCCATGGTGGAAGCGGTGCCCATCGTCATGCAGCTGCCGGCCGAGCGGCTCTGGCCCTGCTCGGCGGCGAGGAAGTCGTTGAGCGGCATGCGGCCCGCTTTCACATCCTCGTAGAATTTCCACACATGGGTGCCGGAGCCGATGGTCTGGCCGCGGAAATTGCCGTTGAGCATCGGTCCGCCCGACACCGCGATGGTCGGGAGGTTGCAGCTCGCCGCGCCCATCAGCAAAGCCGGCGTGGTCTTGTCGCAGCCGACGAGGAGAATGACACCGTCGATCGGATTGCCGCGGATCGATTCCTCGACATCCATGCTGGCGAGATTGCGGAACAGCATCGCGGTCGGGCGCAGATTGGATTCGCCCAGCGACATCACCGGGAACTCGACCGGCATGCCGCCCGCCTCATATACACCGCGCTTCACATGCTCGGCGATGCCGCGCAGATGGGCGTTGCAGGGCGTGAGCTCCGACCAGGTGTTGCAGATGCCGATCACCGGCCGGCCATCGAACAGATGATCGGGCAGGCCCTGGTTCTTCATCCAGCTCCGATGCATGAAGGCATTCTTGCCCGCGCCGCCGAACCAGGAGGCCGACCGCAACTTACGCCGTTCCGTCATTTTCTTATTCTCCGTTGGCTTGACGTGTCTGTCGTGAGGCGAGGATGTGCCGGACATCTTCCTCGGCCTTGTCGATCAAGGTGAGCATGGCGCTGCGCGCGCCTTCCGTATCGCGCGCCGCGATCTTCCGGACGACCTCGCGATGGAGCGGCACCGATGGGCGCTGGCCCTCGGGCAGATCATTGGTGAGACGGAAGCTCGTCACCAGCGCCGTCTCGATCAAGGCGGCGAGCGAGCCGATGAGCTCATTGCCGGTCATGCGCAGGATCGACTGGTGATAGACGAGATCGGGCTCGGCGAAGCGTTCGCTGTCATCGGCCGCCTCCTCCATCTCGACGAGCACCGCCTCGAGCTCGGCTACCTGCTCAGGTGTCGCGCGCTCGGCGGCGAGTCCTGCCGCCATCGGCTCGATGGCGCGGCGCAATTCGAACAGACTGCGCACATCCTCGCCACTGCCGGCACTGGCATAACGCCAGGCCAGCACGTCGGGGTCGAGGAAATTCCACTGCGAACGTGGGCGCACCTTCGTGCCGGTCTTGGGACGCGACTCGATGAGGCCCTTGCCGGCCAGAACCTTGATCACCTCGCGCAGAACCGTGCGGCTCACACCTTGGGCGGCACTCCAGTCATCGGCATTGGGCAAGGGGTCGCCCGGCACGAAGTCGCCGCGCACGATGCGCTGGCCGATCTGGTTGAGGACCGTCGCATGCAGGCCGCCCGATGCCAGTCCGGTCGACCTCACCGGTTTCCGACCGATCAGATTTGCAAAAGAATTCCGAGATTTAGGGCGACTCGTTGCATTCTTCATATTATTCATATAATAGCTTTTAATAAGACGATGAAGGGCCGTCAATACGCGGCGGGAGCAAACAGCCCCCTTCGCGCTCCGATGCCCTCCCGTCGGAAAAACAGTCAGGGAGAAACGCATCATGAAGATCAAACTCAACCGCCGCGCGATGATCGCGATGGGCGTCGCCGCACCGGCTCTGCTCCGGACGAGCTGGGCGCGCGCCGCCAGCGAGTTGCGGGTAATGGCCTGGCAGGGCTATGCCGATGACGACTGGGTCAAGGAGTTCCAGGAACAGACGGGCATCACCGCCCAGGTCGTCTTCATCGGCACTGATGATGAAATCTGGGCCAAGATCAAAGGCAGCGAAGGCAAGGATTTCGACGTCTTCGCGGTCAACACCGCGCAGCTGCAACGTTATATCGATGGCGGCCTCACCACGCCGCATGATCTCGCCAAGCTGCCCAATCAGAAAAATGTCCTGCCGCGCTTCCAGGACCTCGCCCAGATCAAGGGTATCATGCGCGACGGCAAGGTGCATGCCATCCCGTTCTGCTTCGACTCGATCGGCCTCATCTATGACAAGGCCAAAGTGTCGCCGGCGCCGGATTCCTTCACCATCCTGTGGGACCCGAAATACAAGGGCAAGGTGCTGGCCTATGACAATGGCGAGCATAATTTCTCCTTCACCGCGCTCACTCTGGGCTTCCCCGACCCGTTCAATCTGAGCGCGGAGCAGATGGGCCAGATCAAGGCCAAGCTGTCGGAGCTCAAGCAGAATGTGCTCAGCTTCTACACGACACCCGACGAGGCACTGCAGCTCTATAAGAGCAACGACGTGGCGCTGATCTGGGCCAATTACGGCCAGCAGCAGGTGAAGGCGATGAAGGATGCCGGCGCCGATATCGGCTACGTGAACCCCAAGGAAGGCGCGCTGGCCTGGCTCGACACCTGGGCAATGACCAGCGGCGTGCAGGACAAGGATGCGGCGGAAGCCTGGGTCAATTTCCTGCTGCAGAAGAAAATCGGCGAGCAGCTGTCTGAGCGCACCGGCTTCGGCAACACGGTCGCCGAGACCGGCAGCGCCAATCCCAACGACAAGCTGGTCTGGCTCGAATTCGTCGAAGATCCGACCAAACGCTCGGACCTCTGGAACGAAGTCAAGGCGCAGCCTTAATATAAGCCAACGGCAACAGGCGGCGACCCGTTCGCGGATCGCCGCCGCAAGGAACCTGATCGCGCATGTTGTTCGTCGGAGACCGGCAGGCGAAGGGCTGGCGTATCGCCATCTCTGTCCTCGCCTATGGGCTTCCCTTCCTTTTCATCGTGGCGCCGCTGCTGAGCTTCCTCACCTACAGCTTCTTCTGGGTGGAGGGCGGCCAGATGCATTACGATCTCACCTGGCGCAATTACAGCCGCTTCTTCACCGACGCGATCTTCATCCCCGTCCTCTGGCAGACCTGTCTTCTCTGCCTCGCGGTCGCGGTGCTCGCCGCCCTCCTCGGCTATCCGGTCGCCTTCCGCCTCGCCACCTTGTCGGGGCGGCGCAAATACATCCTGCTGATGCTGGTGCTGGTGCCGCTGCTGATGAGCTACATCATCAAGATCTACGCGATCCGCAGCATTCTCGGCGGCAACGGTTTCCTGAACCGCTTCCTGGTCTGGGCCAATCTCATCGATCAGCCGCTGACCCTCTTCGTCTTCAACCTCAATGCCGTGCTGCTCACCCTCACGGTGCTGCTCATTCCCTTCGCCATCCTGCCGATCTTCCTGTCGCTCGAGCGCATCCCGAAAAATCTCATCGAGGCCTCGACCGATCTCGGCGCCTCCAACTGGCAGACCTTCTGCCGGGTCATCCTGCCTCTAAGCCTGCCGGGCGTGGTGACGGCGGCGAGCTTCGTTTTCGTGCTCGCAATCGGCGACTTCCTGACGCCGCAAATGGTCGGCGGCCCCAATGGCTTCACCTTCGGGCGCATCATCTACAGCCAGTTCGGCGCCGCCTTCAACTGGCCCTTCGGCGCCGCTTTGTCGGTCATCCTGGCCCTCGTCATGAGCGTAGTGATCGCGCTGGGTCGGCGCTTCGAGCGCCAGACATGATGCAGCTCTCGCGCCTCGCCTCGTTCGGCCTCTCGGCCCTGACGGCCCTCGTCTTCGTCCTGCTTTACGGACCGCTGCTCGTTCCCATCGCGTCGTCCTTCTTCGAGATCGCGCGCGGTGACGTGCAATGGACGAGCCCGTCGCTCTCGGCCTATGTCGCGCTGACTCGTAATCAAGGCATCATCACCGCTTTCCTCAACACGCTGATCGTCGGCTTCACGGCGACTTTCCTCGCGGTGCTGCTCGGCATCCTGTTCGCTATTCACTACCGCAATGGCGCCACCTTCGGCCGCGACCTGATGCAGTTCGTGATCTTCCTGCCCTTCCTGATGCCGCCGATCATGATCGGCCTGTCGCTGCTGATCTTCTTCCGCGAGACCGATGTGCCGCGCTCGCTTCTGACCGTGATTATCGGGCACACGGTCTTCGTGCTGGCGCTCGCCTACCGTACCATCGTCGTCCGGCTGCAATCGCTGAGTGTCAGCTATATCGAGGCCTCCTATGATCTCGGCGCCTCGAGCTGGCAGACCTTCTTCTATGTCGTGCTGCCCAATCTCAAAAGCGCGCTCATCGGTGCCGCCATCCTCTGCTTCGCGCTGTCCTTCGACGAGACGATGATCAGCCTCCTGGTGACGGGAACCGACAACACGCTGCCGATCCGGTTGTGGGCGATGATGCGCCTCGGCTTCACGCCCGACATCAACGCGCTGGTTGCGCTCATCCTCGCCTTCACCACGCTGATGTGCGTGCTGGCGGTGCGTTATCTCCTGCCGAAGGACGCCGAAGGAACTTAACGGCGTTGTGATTCTCGCCCGGAGAGCAGGAGCAGCAAGAGGATCAGCGACCCGAAAAGAATGCTGCGCCAGCCGGCGGACGCATTGACGACGGTGATCAGGGCCGTGATGGTGACGAGCAATATGGCGCCCGGAATGGTGCCGGCATAGGAGCCGGAGCCGCCCAGGATCGAGGTGCCGCCCAGCACCACCGCGGCGATCGAGGCGAGAAGATAAGGATCGCCGATACCGACATAACCCTGGCCGTTCATGCCGAGGATCAGCACCCCGGCCAGGCCGGCGGCGAGACCGCTCACCGCATAGACCGCCATGGTCGTCGCCTGGACATTGATACCGGACAGAGCGCTCGCCAGCGGATTGGCGCCGAGCGCATAGAGCCTGGCGCCGAAAGGTGTCGCATGCAGGACGGCAAGGGCCGCGCCCGAGACCACGGCCCACAGCAGCACGCCGGCGGGAATGCCGATGATGCGCGCATTGCCGAGCCAGGCGAGCAGAGGATTCTGCGCCGAAATGGCGGTGCCGCCGGCGATGAGGATGAGGACGCCCTGCAGGAAGGTCGCCATCGCGAGCGTCATGATCATCGGATGGATGCGCAAGTAGGCGACGCCCAAGCCATTGAGGAAGCCGATCGAGGTTGCCGCCACCAGGATGATCAGGACGGCGAAGGTGCCGCTGCCGTCACCCGACAGAGCGACCAGCGGCACGCCGACCGCGCTCACCGTGACGATTGCGCCGACCGAGAGATCGATGCCGCCGGCGATCACCACATAGGTCTGGCCGATGGCGACAAGACCGATCACCGCGGCGAGCTCGAGCAGATAGCGCAGATGGCCGTAAGAGCCGAAGCCCGGCTTGGCGAAGCCCGCCACGACCCACACCAGAATGACGATGGCGACGGTGAGGAAGGCGCGGTTGCGCAGGAGCGCTCTCGGGCTCCAGGCCGGAAAGCGGGAATGGTTCGCCTGGTTCATGGCCTCCTCCGGAAACGAGCGGTCAGCTGCGGCAAGGCCACCGCACCGATGATGATCAGGCCTTGCGCCACATATTGCGCGACCGGCGGAAACCCTAAGAAGAACATGACATTGATCATCACGCTCAACAGCAGGCTGCCGGCAATGGCGCCGCGCATCGTGCCGCGCCCGCCGAGGAAGCCGACACCGCCCAGCACCGCGGCGGCGATCGAATTGAGCGTGAAGGCCTGGCCGATGACCGGATCACCCGAGCCGGTCTGCGCGGCGATGAAAAGCCCCGCCAATGTCGAAAGCAGGCCACTGATCGCATAGGCGGCGATCCGCGCCGCATCGACCGGCACGCCGGCGCGATAGGCGCCGACCGGGTTTTCGCCCGCCGCATAGAGGCTGAGGCCCAGAGGTGTGGCGAGATAGAGCTTCCACAGCAGCGCCACAAGGAAGACGAGGACCAGAGCGGCGGGCGTATTGCCGGCGAGCAGATCGGAGAACCAGCCGGGAATGGCGCCGCCCGGGCGCGGCAGGATGAGCAGCGCCAGGCCGCCGATGATGAAGGAGGCGGCGAGCGTCACGATGATCGCCGGCAGGCGCAGGCGGATGGCGATGACGCCGCACAGCGCCCCGATAACGAGGCCCGAAGCCGAGACCGCAACGATGCCGCCGGCGACACCGAAATAACCGCTCATCGTCGTCGCCGCGATCACCGCGCCAAGGCTCACCGTCGCGCCGATCGCCAGGCTGATGCCACCGGTCAGCATCAGGATCGCCTGCGCCATGGCGACGAGCGCCAGCGGCAGCCAGCTCTGGGCGAATTTGGAGACGCCGGCGACGCTCAACAGGCCCGGAAAGAGATAAGCGTAGAGCGCCAAGAAGGCGGCAACGACAGCGAACAGGCCCATGAGGCCGCGATTGCGCTCGCCTTGCACGCGCCAATAAAGCCGGTCATCGCCGGTGCGGATCATGCTGCTCATGCGGCCACCTTGGCGGCCTCGGCGCCCATGGCGGCGGCGACGATTGCTTCCTCGCTGATCTTCTCGCGTTCCAGAAGCGCCGCGATGCCGCCTTCGCGCATCACCGCGACGCGGTCGCAGAGATGCACGAGCTCCGGCGTATCGGAGCTCGACAGCACGATGGCCTTTCCTTGAGCGGCGAAGCGGCGCAGCAGCACATAGATCTCGCGTTTGGTCTCGACATCGACGCCACGCGTCGGGTCGTTGAGCAGGAGGATCGGCGGATCGGCCGGCATCCATTTGGCGAGCGCCACTTTCTGCTGATTGCCGCCGGACAAGGCCTGGACCTGACGGGTGAGATCGCCCTTGATGCTGAGCCGGTCGGCGAGCTCGGTGGCGAGCTTGCGCTCAGCGGCCGGGTCGCGCCGGCTCAAACCGCGTGCCTTGCCGAAATCCGGCAGCATCATGTTCCAGGCAATCGAATGAATGAGATGCAGGCCTTCGCGCTTGCGGTCGGCCGGCACGTAAGCAAGGCCCAGTGCATTGGCGCGGGAAACGGAGGACGGCAGACCGGCGACATTATTGAAGACGGCGCGGCGCGCCGAAGCCGGCAAGGCGCCATAAAGGCCGAGCAGCAGATCCTCCTGGCCCTGGCCGACGAGGCCGCCAAGCCCCAGGATCTCGCCGCGTTTTATCTCGAGATCGATGTCGCGCAAGAGGCCCGAGGAGAAACCGGTAACCTCGACAATAGTCTGGCGCTCCGGGCTCGGCGTCCAGTGCGGAAAGAGATCGCCCGGATCGCGCCCGACCATCAGTCGCACCAGGCCCGCGGCATCGACGCCCTGCAGCGAACGGTCGGCGGTCACCTTGCCGTCCTTCAGCACGGTGACATGCTCGCACAGGCGCATCACTTCATTGAGGCGGTGCGAGATGTAAAGAATGGCGGTGCCCTCGGCGCGCAACCGCTGCAAGAGCCGCGTCAAGGTCTGCGCCTCATGGGCGGAAAGTGACGAGGTCGGCTCGTCGAGCACCAGAATGCGGGGCTTGCGGAACAGCGCCTTGGCGATCTCGACCATCTGGCGGCGGCCGAGCGGCAGATCGCCCACCGGGGTACTCAGATTCTCTTCGAGGCCGACCAGATCGCAGACCTCGCGCGCTTTCCGCGCCAGGGCCTTGTAGTCGATCAGCCCGAAGCGGCGCGGATAGGCACCGAGGCCGATATTCTCGGCAATGGAGAGATCGCTGGTCAGGCTCAATTCCTGCTGCACCACCGCGATACCGGCGCGGCGCGCCTCGGAAGGCGTCAGCCGGCGATGGCTGCGCCCATCGATCTCGATCTCTCCGCCATCGGGTGCCAGCGCGCCCGACAGAAGATTGATGAGCGTGGATTTGCCGGCGCCATTTTCACCGAGCAACGCATGGATGCGTCCCGGCTCGAGCGCGATGGACACATTCTGGAGAACAGGGTTGCCGAAGAACGACTTCGACAACCCGTTCGCCTTGATGATGGCTTGTGGCGTCATGCCCCCGACCTGGACTCCGATCTCATCCCATCAGTATTTCCCCCTCGCCCGTTGCGAAGCAATGGGAGAGGGTGGCCGAAGGCCGGGTGAGGGCTCTTTCGGCCAGTGTAATCGCTCTCACAAAAGAGCCCTCATCCGCCCTATCGGGCACCTTCTCCCACGCTACGCGCGGGAGAAGGGGAAAAGAGGGAAGCGTGAGGATATTTGAGAGAATGATCGATTACTTCGCGGCGAGCAACTCGTCGAAAAGCTTCTGGTCATAGGGCGAGAAGATGTAGCCATCCGCCGGGAAGTCCTTGGCGCGGGCGAGATAGCCGTCGATATTGCTGTTGTCGATGACCGGCAGCGGCACCTTGACGAAGGCCGGAACATCCTTGCCTTCGAGCGCCTGCACCGCGGTGTAGGTGGCGAAAGCGCCAAGCCAGTTGGGCTGCATCGTCGCCCAGGACTTGAGGCCCTTCTCCTTCCACAGTTCCAGGAACTGTCGGGCATTCTCGCCGGTGATCGGCACCATCGGGCGGCCCTGCTTGTCCATCGCGAGGATAGCACCGGCCGACAAGGCGCCGCCGAGCGACAGGATGCCGTTGATCTCGGGATGCGCGAAGAGCAGGCTCGTCACCGCTTCCTGCGCCGGCGCGACATTGTAGGCGGTGTTGGTCTCGGCCAGAATCTCGATGCCGGGATTGGCGGCGAGCGCGGCATTGGCGCCCTTGCGACGGTCATCGCTCACCGAAATGCCGGCCGGGCCGTTGAGGACGAGGATCTTGCCCTTGCCGCCCAGCTCCGCGATCAGCCATTTCGCGGCGGTATCGCCCCATTCGTTGGAATCAGTGTTGATTTTGGCCGTCACTTCATCGGTGTCGACCAGACTGTCGAAATTGATGACCGCGATGCCCTTGGCGCAGGCATCGGCGACGACGCGGGCGGGCGCCGTGGAAGAGCCGGCGATCAGGATGATGGCGTCGACATCGGCGTCGATCATCGACTGGATCTGCTGGATCTGCACATTGGCGTCGCCCTGCGCGTCGGTGATGACGAGCTTGTCGACGAGGCCCTTCTTCTTCAGCTCCTCGACCTCGGCGGCGATGGTGCCTTCGGTCTGCTTCATCCAGGTCGGCACCGAATAGATATTCGCCCAGCCGATCGTATAGGGCGCCTTGCGGTCACCCTTGATGCATTTGGCAGCGGCACTCGCCTCGGTGACGAGCCCGATGCAGGTGAACAGGCCAATGCAGAGCGCACTGACGGCCGCTTTCATCATTGACTTCCTCATTATCTTCCTCCCAGGGATTATTCCATTATAGTGGAATAGCTATCGCTATAATGGAAGGATGATGCTATCGCCCTTCTGGGAAAGCGGCAATGGGGCCCGGCAGAGTTGTGGAGAAAAACATGACCGCGGAAATGGTGAGGGACATCGACAGCGGCCGGCGGATGCGCGGGCTCGACCGGGCGGTCGAGATCCTCGACTACTTGCGCAAGAGGCGGCGGCCGGCGCGGCCCAATGAGATCGCGGTCGACATCGCGGCGCCGAAATCGACGACCTATGAGCTGGTCGATCTGCTGGTCAATTCGGGCATGCTCGAATATGCCGATAAGGAGGGCCGCGTCTTTCTCGGCCGCAAGCTCTATTTCCTCGGCCTCGCCTACCAGACGCAGTTCGACCTCACGCGCGAATGCAAATCCTATCTCGACCAGCTGGCGCAAGCGACACATGAGACTTCGCAGCTCTGCATGCTTGATGGCAACAAATATACCGTCGCCATGATGCGCGAAGGCGTACGCCCGTTCCGGATCAGCTCCGATGTCGGCGAGCGCACGCCCATTCCATGGACCGCCTCGGGCCGGCTTCTCGTCGCCCATATGAGCGATGAGGAGATCCTCGACTTCATTCCGGCACAGGATTTCATCCTGCCGAACAAGTCACGGCTCGCGCCCGAAAAATTCCTTGCCGATGTCGCGCAGGCGCGCGCGGCACAGTTCTATTCCTTCGACTCGGTCGCCGACAATTTCACCCACTGCTTCGCCGCCCCCATCCATCAGGGCGGCCCGATCTCCGTCGCCACTTTGTGCCTGATCGCGCCGCGCGAGGATGCGGCGCGCAACTATGAGCGCTATCGCGAGACGCTGATCGCTTCGGCGCGCGAGCTCTCCGACAAGCTCGGCACCGCGCCGGTCCGCATCAGCAAGGCGGGTGTAGCTTAGGCCGCCTCATCATCCTCACCCTGAGGTGCGAGCGCAGCGAGCCTCGAAGGGTGTGCTTCAGCATCCTTGCTCTATCCTGATGGATGCTCGGCGCGCGATCAGGAAAAGTGGATGCCGGTTTTCCGTCCGATCGCGCGCCCACTATGAACTTTGATCGCGCTTATCCGTTCAGATCAGAGATCTGAACGGATCGCGATCTAGGGCCGCTTCGCGGCCACCTCAGCATGAGGGATGTTGAGAGATGCGCACCTTCGGCGCCGGCGCGAAAGCGCGCGTGAGCAGGTAGATCACCAGAAGCGTGCCCAGATAGACGAGCAGCTGAAGGAAACTCGGCTGATCGCTATAGCCGACAAGGGTGTGGAGCACGCGGCCAAGAAGGCTCTTCTCCGAGAGGATCGCGGATGTATCCCATGCAGTGTCCCCGAGAATCTCGACGACACCCGCCTGCTCGAGGAAGAAGGTCGCCTGCGCGGCGAGACCTGCGGCGAGGAAGGCGATCATCACACTCGTCACCTTGAACAGATGGCGCGCCGGAATGCGCAAGAGGCCAAGATAGGTCAGCGCCGACAGGCCGCCGCCCAGAACCAGGCCGAGGAAGCCGCCTAAGAGAAGCGCCAGGCCCGAGCCGCCATCGGTGATAACGATGCCAAAGAGGAAAAGAACAATCTCGGCACCTTCGCGCAGCACCGCGATGCCGACGACCAGAGCCAGCGCCAGAAGCGACTTCCGCCCGCGCGCCACCGCCTCGCTTGCGGCTTTAAGCTCATTGGCCAGCTCACGGCCATGGCTCGCCATCCAGACATTGTGCCAGGTGAGCATCACGACAGCGACGGCCAGAATCGCGGCGTTGAACAACTCCTGCCCCGCGCCCGAAAAGGCATTGGCGATGGCGCTCGCAAAAATCGCGACGAGACAGCTGCCGAGCACGCCGGCAATGATTCCAAAGGCGATCCACAGGCGGCTGCCGCCGACCGAACGGGTCGCGGCGAGAACGATGCCGACGACGAGGCCGGCCTCGACGACTTCGCGGAAGACGATGATGAGCGCGGCGAGCATCGCGGGCTCTCCTCTTCCTTATTCGGCGGTGATGATGCCGCGCGTCTCGTCCTCGTGATAATCGTCGAAGAACGTATAGGTGCCGGGCTTCAGCGCCTTCACCCGTGCCAGAATCTCGGAATGGCCGGCGACGATCTTCTCGACCTTGAAATCCTTCGATTCGAATTCGGCCGGCGCGTCATTGTCGTTCCTGACCTTGATGAAGAAGGTCTTGCCCGCCGGCACTTTGAGGTGCTCCGGTGCGAAGGCCTTGCCCTTGAGTACGATCTGATAGGCGGTCTGATCTTCCGCTCGCGCGACTACGGGTAGAGTGACAAAAGCAAGCGCGCACAACAGCGCGCCGCGAAGACACAGCATTTTCCGGATTCCTTCAACGAAGTGTCTGAGCAAACTACTCGGCTATTCGGCGCGCGTCGAGGCGCCGAGGGCTTCATGACCGAAATTTAATCCGTATACGTGTCAATTCTGGAACTGGAATAATTCTAGATTCGGGTGAGAGATCGGAGCGCATCGCGCAGCACCGTTACGGCAAGTCGAATGGCGTCCGGCTTCGAAAACTCTTGCGGACAATGGCTGCGGCCGTCGACGCTCGGCACGAACAGCATGCCGGTGGGGCAGATGGGTGCGAAAAGCTGCGCGTCATGGCCGGCGCCCGACGGCATGACCAGGGTCTTGTAGCCGCGTGCCTCCGCCTGAGCCTTCAGAAGCGCCTTGATGACCATGTTCATCTGCGCCGGCTCATCACGGGCAAGCTCACGCAGATCAGCCGTCGCGCTGCTCTCCTCCGCCGCACCTTGCGCAAAGCGGGCAGCTTTCGCAACGAACGCGCTCAATGACGCAGCGTCGGGATGGCGGATCTCCTGTCGGAACCGCACCCGTTCGGCGACGACATTCAGCGCCCGCGGGGCGGCTGACCAGTCATCGAAATTGAGACGCAGTGCCTCATCCTTGGCGGCTTCGTCGTAACAAAGCTGGCAATAGGTGATGGCGGCGCGCATGGCATCCTTGCGCTGGCGCATCGGCGTGGTGCCGGAATGATCAGGCCTGCCGGTGAAGGTGACTTCCAACGTCGCGATACCGACGATGTTCTCGACGACACCGAGATCGAAGCCGCTCTGCTCCAGAACCGGCCCCTGCTCGATATGCAGCTCGACATAGGCATGGAAGTCCGAGGCCGGGCGACGGGCCGATGCCACAAGGGCGGGATCGAGCCCTGCGTCGCGCAAGGCATCGATCAGCAGCTTTCCACGCGTGCCGCGCGCGGCCTCGATCTCCGGCGCCGTGACCAGACCCAGCATGGCGCGTGAGCCGAACAGGCTGAAATATTCGCCCTCCTCGTCGGCGAAAGCGATGACTTCCAGCGCGCGATCGAAGACATGGCCCTCGGTCTTGAGCGCACGGAAGGCGGCCAGCCCCGCCAGGACGCCCAGAGCCCCGTCGAAGCGGCCGCCATTCGGCACGCTGTCGATATGGGACCCGCAGACGATAGCGGGCCCGGGCGGACCAAAGCGGCCGATGAGATTGCCCGCTGCATCGAGGCGCACCGCGAGGCCCGCTTCCGCCATCCGCCCGGCCAGCCAGGCTTGCGCGTCGGTGAAGGACGGCGAAAAGGCGGTGCGGCTGACGCCGCCCCCTTCACTGCCGCCAAAGCCCGCCAATCTGTCGAGATCGGCGAAAAGTTCGGCGAAGTCCGTCTCTTCGATCACAGTCATCACTTGCCAGTATAGGCGATGAAATCCATCTCCACACGGGCATCGATGGTGAGATCCGCGACTAAACTCACGCGCGCCGGCGGGTCCTTGCGGAAATATTTGGCATAGGCCTCGTTGAAGGCGGCGAAGTCGTCGGCCTTGGTCAGGCAGATGCTCACCTTGACGATGTCGGTGAGCGAGGCGCCCGCCCGCTTCAGGATGTCGGCAGCATCCGCCATGATGCGGTCGGTTTCGGCGGCGACGCCGCCTTCGACGATCCGGCCATCGGGCCCGAAGCCGACCATACCGGACACATAGATGAAATCGCCGGCGCGGACCGCTTCCGACAAGGGCAGGCCTTCCATGCCCGGACCCGAGATGACTTGTTTGGCCATGATCACTCCTGTTCGCGTGATGAAGGACCCGACAGTCTCCCAAGACAGCCGCGCGAAAGCTCCCATAAGCGGAAACTTCACTTGATGCTTTTGCGAACGACCTGAGGCCCGTGCCGGCCGAGCATGCCCTCCGAACTTACGCGGAAGGCACAAGGGACGTGTTCGATCACAGCCAGGCGGAACCGGAACAGAAACGGGCGAAGCTCGAAATCCGCGATCTTCACAAGTCTTTCGGCGCCCTCGACGTGCTGAAGGGCGTCTCGCTCGATGCCCATGATCACGATGTGATCTCCATCCTGGGCGCCAGCGGCTCGGGCAAAAGCACCTTCCTGCGCTGCATCAATTTCCTCGAAATGCCGACCCGCGGCAGCATCGCCCTCAATGGCGAAACGATCCGCACCAGGCTGTCGCCCCAGGGCCAGCAGGAACCGGCGGACGGCCGGCAGATCGAACGAGTGCGCGCCCGGCTGGCGATGGTCTTCCAGAGCTTCAACCTCTGGTCCCATATGACGCTGCTCGAAAATATCATCGAGGGGCCCATCCACGTTCTGGGCCTCGGCCGCAAGGAAGCGATCGAACGGGCCGAAGCGCTTCTCGCCAAGGTCGGGCTCCATGACCGCAAGACCTATTATCCGGCCTTCCTGTCGGGCGGCCAGCAGCAGCGCGGCGCCATCGCCCGGGCGCTGGCCATGGAGCCAGAGATCATGCTCTTCGACGAGCCGACCTCGGCGCTCGATCCCGAGCTCGTCGGCGAGGTCCTGAACATCATCCGGGCGCTCGCCGAAGAAGGCCGCACGATGATCATCGTCACCCATGAGATCGCCTTCGCCCGCGAAGCGTCCAACCGCGTCGTCTTCCTACGCGACGGCGAGATCGAGGAGCAAGGCGCGCCCGAAAGCGTGATGGCCCATCCCACCTCGCCCCATTTCGAGCGCTTCCTGGCGCGGGCGCGGCATTGAATCCCAATCATAAACGGAGGAACGGAAAATGAAGAAACATACAACTTTGCTGGCCGGCGCCATCATGATCCTGGCGGGCATGGCCACGGCGCATGCGGAAGACACGATCCGCTTCGCCACCGAAGGCGCCTATCCGCCCTTCAATGAACGCGCCGCCGACGGCTCGCTCAAAGGTTTCGAGATCGATCTCGGTATGGCGCTCTGCGACAAGATCAAGCGTGCTTGCGAATTCCAGGCGCAGGACTGGGACGGGATGATTCCCGGCCTTCTCGCCAACAAATATGACGGCATCTTCGCCTCGATGGCGATCACCGGGGAAAGAAAGAAGAAGATCGACTTCACCAACAAATATTACCAGACCGGCGGCGTCTTCGTGGCGCGCAAGGGCGCCAAGCTCGACACCGCCGACAAGGCGCTCGGCGGCAAGGTGATCGGCACCATTCCGGGCGTCACCCAATGTTATCTCGAAAAGGCATACCCGCAAGCGACCGTGCGCGTCTATGAGACGGCCGATTCCCTCTATCTCGATCTCGAATCGGGCCGCGTCGACGCCATCCTGTCCGACGCCATCGGCGTCGATTTCGGCCTGCTCAAGACCGAGCGCGGCAAGGACATGGAATTCGTTTCCGAGATCTATACCGACCGCGAATGCTTCGGCGAAGGCGTCGGCATCGGCATGCGCAAGGAAGACTCAGAATTGCGCGATCAGTTCAACAAAGCGATCGCGGAGCTGCGTGCCGACGGCACCTATGACACGATCATGAAGAAGTACTTCCAGTACGACATCTACGGCAAATAGACCCGGCAGCGGTCGCGCGCGATGGATGCCGTCGTCACATATTCGCCTTTCGTCGCCTCAGGCATCCGGATAACGGTGGCCCTCAGCCTCTTGTCGCTGCTGGTCGCCGTTGTCCTCGGCCTCCTCGGCGCCTGGGCGAAGCTTTCAGGCTCGTACGCGGCGCGGCGGATCGCCGAGCTCTATACGACGTTCATCCGCGGCGTGCCCGATCTCGTCTTGATGCTGCTTCTCTATTTCGGCGGCCAGATGGCGCTCAATCGCTTGGGCGCCATCACCGGCCTATGGAAACATATCGAGCTCGACGCCTTCACCGCCGGCGTGCTCGCCATCGGCTTCATCTTCGGCTCCTACATGACCGAGACCTTCCGTGGCGCGGCCCTCGCCATTCCGCGCGGCCAGGTCGAAGCCGGCCTCGCCACCGGCATGAGCCGGCCCACCCTCTTCCGCCGGATCATCTGGCCGCAATTGGTGCGTCACGCTCTGCCGAGCTTCACCAATATCTGGCTGACCTTGATGAAGGCCACCGCCCTCGTCTCGGTCATCGGCCTCGAGGATCTCGTCTATAACGGCTACGCCGCGGGCAAGGCGACCCGCATGCCGTTCACCTTCATGTTCATCGTGCTGATGACCTATCTGGCGATGACGGCGATTTCGGATCTGGGCCTCAGATGGCTCGACCGGCGCTACAGCGCCCATGTCCGGGCGGAGCGCCCGGCATGAGCCTGACTGAATTCAGCGAAAACTATGCGCCGGTCGACTTCATGCTGGTGGCGCAGCACTGGCCACTCTTCCTCCTGGGCCTGCGCAATACGCTCATTCTGCTCGCCGGTCCGCTCGCCCTCTCCTGCCTTTTCGCCGTGCCACTGGCGCTCATCCGTGCCAATCGTGTGCCGATCGCGAACAGGATCATTTTCGCCTATACCTATCTCTTCCGCGGCACGCCGCTCCTGGTCCAGCTCTATCTTCTCTATTACGGCGCCGCGCAATTCTCCCTCATCCGGGACACCTTCCTGTGGACCATCCTGCGCGAAGCCTGGTGGTGCGCCTTCATCTCCTTCACCCTGTGTTCGACCGCCTACATCACCGAGATTTTGCGCGGCGCCATCGAGACGGTGCCCAAGGGCGAGATCGAGGCGGCGAACGCCTGCGGCATGAGTCCTTCGACGCGGATGCGCCGCATCATCCTGCCCAATGCCTTCCGCCGCGCTTTGCCGGCCTTCTCGAATGAGGTGATCTTCACGCTGCATTCGACCGTGCTCGCCAGCACCGTCACCATCATCGACATCCTCGGCGCCGCGCGTCTCTTCAATAACAAATATTACCTCGCCTTTGACGGCTTCATCGTCGCCGCTCTGCTCTACATGGCGCTCGTCTACACCATCAATCGCGGCTTCAAATTCTGGGAGGGCAAGTGGCATCGCCACCTCTCCCGTGAACGCACCACCTGATTCCCATCATCACCAGAGAGGTCTTCATGCAACGCCTTGGCACCATCGATATTTTTCCGCCGGCCGAGAACTTTGTCTATATGGACGCGGCTTCCGTCGGCCTCACCCACAAGGGCGCGGCGGCCGCGATCAACCGCTGGCAGCAGGCGTTGGCGGATGAAGGCACCATCGCCTTCGACGAGCAGGACGAGGTCGAGTGCCTCGACAATCTTAACGATGCGGCGGCTCGACTCTTCAACGCGCAAACCCGCGACATCGCCACCGCCTCGAGCGAAACGGTGCTGATGTCGTCGCTCGCCTGGGCGGTCATGCCACCCAAGGGCACGAATATCGTCGCCACCGAGACGACGCATCCGAGCACCGTCTATCCGTGGATGCGCGTCGCCGAAGCGACCGGCGCCCAAATGCGCTGGGCCCGCGCCGACAATCTCTATGTCGATCCGGATCATCTCGAGAGCCTGATCGACGACAGCACGTCGGTCGTCTGCCTCTCGCATGTGGAATATGGCACCGGGCAGACCTATGATCTCGCCCGCTTCGCCGCCAAGGCCCACAAGCACGGCGCCATCTGTGTGGTGGACGCGACTCAGTCGGCCGGGCAAGTGCCGATCGACGTGGCCAAGACCGGCATCGATGCGGCGGCCGCCTCCACCTATAAATGGCTGTGCGGCCCGTTCGGCACCGGCATCATGTATGTCGCGCCCGCCCTGCAGAAGCTCAATCCCGGCATTGTCGGCTGGCGCTCGCACAAGGACATGTGGGACTTCCAGGCCGACCGCCTCGAGCTGCCCGATACGGCGAAACGTTATGAATTCGGCACCATGGCCTATGGCACTGCATACGGCGCCACCGAGGCGATGAACTACCTGCTCAAGCACTCGATCGAGAAGATCCACACGCATAACCGCGAGATCTCCGACCGTTTGATGAGTGGACTTCAGGCGCTCGGCGCCGAGGTCCTATCGCCGAAAAATGCAGCGGAACGCTCGGCCACCATCGCGGCGCGTTTCCCCGGCAAGAACAGCCGGGATTTCGCCCGTACCCTCAAGGAGAACAATGTGATCGCCTCCCTGCGGCGTGATTTCATCCGCTTCTCGCCGCATCTCTACAATAATGCCGACGATATCGATCGTGGCCTCGCCTCGATCAAGGCAGCGCTCTGAGATGCATGCCACCATCGACATCGATCTCGATGCGGCGGGGCGCCAGTCGGGCAGCCTGAGCCTTCCGGCTCTGCTGCCCGACGGCGAGGAGCGGCGCATCACCACGCCGATCCACTGCCTGGCGCAGGGCGAAGGTCCGACTCTCGTGCTCACCGCCGGGGTGCATGGCGATGAATATGAAGGGCCGATCGCGCTGGCCGAGCTGGCGCGCGGCCTTGATCCCGGATCGATCAGAGGCCGCATCATCATCCTGCCACGGGTGAATGCGCCAGCCTGCGATGCAGGGGTGCGCAGCACGCCGATCGACGGGCTCAATCTCAACCGGGCCTTTCCCGGACGGGCCGACGGCCCGTTCACCAGCCGGCTGGCGCATGTCATCGAGACCGAGCTCTATGCCCGCGCCGATTACGCCGCCGACTTCCATTGTGGCGGCGCCATCCTGCACTTCCTGCCGTCGACATTGTTCGTCGTGACCGGCGACGAGCAAGAGGACCGGCGCCGGCTCGATCTCGCACGCGGCTTCGGCGCGCGTCATTGCATGCTGTTCGGCGCCAAGACCATGGGCGTCGAAGTCAGCATCGACGCCGCGATGCTGCGCCAGGACGTCATCGGCATCAGCGGCGAATTCGGCGGCTCGGCAGAGGTGACGCCCGCCGCTATGGATCTGTGCCGGACCGGGCTCAAACGTCTCCTTGGCCATCTCGGCATCACACCGCCGCAAGCACCATCGGAGCCGATCGAGCCGCAGCTCGTCGATGTCCGCCCTGATGAATGCTACGTGCTCGCCGAGATGGAGGGATTGTTCGAGCCTCTGGTGCAGCTCGGCGACGATATCGCCGCCGGCGCGCTGGTCGGCAGGCTGCATCGTCATGATAGAGAGCCGCTGCCGGTTCGCGCGCGCACCGGCGGCGTCGTCATGGCGCGCCGGTCCCTGGCGCGCTCAGCCACGGGTGACTGGCTTTATATTATCGGCCGGCCGGTGGCATCGCTTTAATTTCGGTCCTCCGCGCCTTCACGATCGCCAGGAAGCTGCGCACCATCGGATTGGCGAGCGAGGCCCGATGCGCCTTGACGACGATTCCTGTCTCCTTGGCAATGTCCGCGGGCCGGATGGCGCGGAGCTGCCCTCGCTGCTCCCAGGCTTCCGCATAGTGCGTCGGCAGGAAACCCAGATGCGTACCGGCCAGCACCAGGAACAACACGCCTTCGGTCTGGTGTGAGGTGGCGGCGGATTTGAGCCCCAGCTTCTCGAAGGCATGGCTCTCGGCGAGCGAATAACCGTGCTGGACCAGCTTGTACTGGGCCAGCCGCTCGTCGGTGAGCTCCGTATCGGCAGCGGCGAAGGCTTCATGGCCGGCGCCGCAATAAAGCAGGCTGCGCTCCATCGCCAAGGGGGTGATGAGCGCCCGCGACGGCCGCGCATCGGCGACCGAAACGGCAATATGGAGGCGGCGCTCATCGACGGCGCGATCGATCTCACTCTCCGAGCCGATCATCATATTGAGCCTGACGGCCGGATTGGCCTTGGAATAATCGGCGAGAATTTCGCGTAAGGGTATGGTCTCACTGGTGACCAGCGTGTCGATGAAGCCGATATAGAATTCGCCGATCAGCTCGGAATGGAAGGCGTTGATGCGCGAGCGGAACTCTTCCAGCGACACCAGAAGCTGCGAGATCGCCTCATAGACGACCTTGCCCTCCTCGGTCAGCGCGAAGCCGCTGCGGCCGCGCTCGCACAATCTGACGCCGAGGCGGATTTCGAGATCGCTCACATGTTTGCTGATTGCCGATTTGGTGAGGCCGATCTCGGCTTCGGCGGCCGAGAAGCCGCCGCAATCGGCCACGGCACGGAAGACGCGCAGGAGCTTTAGCTCGAAATCGGTGAATTGTCCGGCGAAGATACGATGGGGCCAGGTCATGTCAGAGACCGATCACACTTCCTGCTCGATCGTCGCCGCCTCGAGAGCTGCCCAGAAATCCTTGAGGAAGGTGTCCATCAGCAGCGACGCCGCGTGGCCCTTGCGGGTCGCGATATAATAAGCCGCACTCCAGCCCAGCACTTGCGGCAGCACCGATTTCAGCTCTCCTGTCGTCACCCAGGCGTCGCCGAAATGCTTCGGCAGGAAACCGATATAGGAACCGGTGCGGATCAGGAAGGATTTTGCGAGCACGTCATTCACCGTGGCGGAAGCGGTTTCGACCATCAGGCGCGGCAACTCGGTCTGCATCCACATGCTGCGCGAAACGACGCGGTAATGCGAGAGGTCCTGCACATTGATCGACTGCGGGTCCTTCTCATAAAGCGGATGGCGGCGGCCGCAATAGAGATCCTGCTTTTCCGAATAGACATATTCATAAGAGAGGCCGCTGATCTTGCGCGGAAAACAGCCGACCACGACATTGAGCTGGCCGTCGAGCAGCAGCTTCTCCATGACATGCAGCTCTTCCACCCTGACCGTCACGCGCGCATCATTCTCACGCTGGTTGAAACGCCAGATGGCGTCGTGGACGGGCGACTTGGGGTTGGTGATGGCGGAATCGAGCAGGCCCAGATTGAGCGCGCCGTTCAATTGCCCGCGCAGGCCCGCCACCTCGCCGGTAAAGTCACCGATGACGGCGAAGATACGCTTGGCGGCCTCATAGACCACCGCGCCCTTGTCGGTCAGCTGGAAGCCGACCCGGCCACGCTGGCAGAGCTTGGCGCCCAGGCGCTGCTCGAGCTCGGTCATATGATTGCTGATGGTGGAAGCGCCGATATTCATCTCGGCCTGAGCGGCGGTAAAGCCGCCATTCTCGACTACGGCGGTGAACACCTTGAGCAGGCGGAGGTCCTTCTCGGCGAAATTAAACATGTCAATTTCTCAATGTATCTTAATTCATTTGCCAGAAGTTCAACTTATTTAAGCGCTGCTCAAAATTCAATCACTCAGACATATCAGCATAACTCATTAAAATACATACATATTATGTTATCTCGTGGATGAGGCATTAAAAGCAACATAACCAAAGCATCAAACTTATCTACACCACATCGATATTTGTTAGAAGGAGCAAGTGTGAAAGTCTCCCGCCGCGCCAACGTAAAAAACGGGCGTCCAGAACCGGGTGGGAACAAAGGAGACGAACAATGATCCATACATATAAAGGCCGGGGACTAGTCACCCGCCGCAGCCTGCTCAAGGCCGGCGCTGCTCTGGCCGGCACGGCGAGCGGGTTTTCACTGGCGCGGGCGCAGTCCGACGACAAGGTCGTCAGCCTTCTGAGCTGGCCCGGCCATGGCGCGCAGGATGTCGTCGGTGATTTCGAGAAGGCCAATGGCGTCAAGGTCCAGGCCAAGGAATATACCAGCGGCGAAGAGATGATGGCGCTGCTGCAGTCGTCGCCGCCCGGCACTTTCGACGTGATCCTCAGCGACGCCGAATATACGAGCCAGCTGCAGCAGGCGAGCCTCATCGACGAAATGAATCCGGCCGACTATCCGCTCGATGACTTCTGGCCGGAATTCCAGAAATTCCCGGCCCAGTTCGTCGACGGCAAGCTCTACGCCATCGTCGTCGACTATGGCTTCCTCGGCCTTGTCTACAACACCAAGCGGCTCAGCCGCGAAGAAGTCGACTCCTATGCCATCCTCTCGACTGAGAAGGTCAAGGGCAAGGTCGGCATGTATGACTGGTATCTGCCCAATATGATGTGCCTCAGCCTCGGCGAGGGCAACCGGCCGCCGCATGACATCGACAACGCGAAATACGACACGCTGAAGCAGAAGCTGTTCAGCCTCGCGCCGCAGATGTCGGGCATCGGCGTGTGGTCCTCGGTCTTCTCGCAGCTCACCAATGAAGAATCCTGGGTGATGCCGGGCGTCGGCGCCTGGGCGGCTCTCCTCCTCGAAAAGGGCGGCGTGCCGATCAAGGCGGTGGTGCCGAAGGAAGGCGGCCTGCAATGGACCGAGATGCTCTCGGTCTCGGCCAATTCGGGCAAGAAGGATCTCGCCAAGAAGTTCATCCAGTATATGACCTCGGCCGAAGGCCAGGTGAAGGAAGCGACCAAGGCCGCTTATTGGGCCTCGATCCCCAACAAGGCCGGCTGGAAGCTTCTCAATGAGAAGAATCCGGAAGCCGCCGAGAAGCTCGAGCACAAGCTCGATGCCCGCAACGTCATGGACGAGCTCAAGGAAGGCAAGATCTTCGTCCGCGACGTGCCGAAGCAGCAGCCGATCGAGACCTGGAACGAGGCCTGGACCGAATTCAAGAACATGTAATGAGCGGGGAAGCGTGCCGTCCGCGCAAATCCTCCCGCGCGGGCGGCCGCTTTGAGCCATTCTCGATCATGACAAATTCAGGTAGATTTGGCCCTCACCCTGAGGTGCGAGCGAAGCGAGCCTCGAAGGGTCTCGTGCAACATGTTCGCTCTCTCCTGATGGATGCTTCGAGGCCCAGCTACGCTGGGCACCTCAGCATGAGGGGTGTAAAGAAATGAGCGCATCCGGGACCACTAATACCACTCGCCGCAGCTCCCTCTTCGCCTGGGCGCTCGCGCTGCCGATGCCCGTCTGGCAGACCCTGTTCTTCGTCGCCGCCCTCCTCTTCCTGGTGGTGATGAGCTTCTGGTCGGTGCAGAATTTCCGCGTCACGCCGGATTTCACCTTCGACAACTGGGCCAAGATCTATTCGGCCGGCTATTTCCGCGTCACTTATGTGCGGACCGTCCTCTATGCGCTCCTCGCCGCCACGCTGGCGAGCCTGATCGCCTTTCCTTGTGCCTATGGCCTCGCCTTCAAGGCCTCGCCGCTGATGCGCCGCATCGTGGTGGCGAGCCTCATCATGCCCTATTTCACCAGCTATCTGGTGCGCGCCAATTCCTGGAAGATCCTGCTCACCGACCAGGGCGTCATCAACAGCGTGCTGGGCACCGTCGGCCTCGGCCCCTTGCCGATGACCAGCAATCTCTTCGCGGTGATGATCGGCTATCTGACCCTCATTCTGCCGATCGTGATCCTGCTCCAGTATTTCAGCCTTGCCAATGTCGACCGCCGGCTCATCGAGGCGGCGCATAACCTGCGCTGCGGGCGCGTGCGCACCGTGTTCCAGGTCATCATTCCGAGCGCCCGGACCGGTCTCATCCTCGCCGCCACCTTCGCCTTCATCCTGTCCTTCGGCGACTTCGTCAGCCCGAGCTTCCTCGGCAACAACAAGCCGCCGACGCTCAGCGTGCTTATGGTCGATGCCGTCAAATCCGGCTCGCAATGGCCGCGTGCCGCGGTGGTGGCGCTCACTATGGTGGCGACCCTGCTGCTCGTCGCCTTCCTCGCCATGAATTTCGCTTACGGCGAGAAGAGGAAGCGCTCATGAAGGCCGACCGGATCATTTCCCTGGCGTTCAAGGCCTATATCTGGCTGGCGCTGCTGTTCGTCTTTGCGCCGATCCTGACCAGCTTCGTCTTCTCCTTCGACGCCAATAAATTCGCCGCCATTCCCTGGGGCGGCTTCAGCACGAAATGGTACGCGGAAGCCTTCGGCGATCCGGAAGTCGCCAAGAGCCTGCGCAACACGGTGATCGTGGCGCTGTCGAGCTCGATCCTCGCGACGCTGATCGGCTTCACCGCCGCCTATACCGATTACCGCTATGATTTCTTCGGCAAGAAAGTCTATCTGGCGCTCGCCTTCATCCCGCCGACCATCCCGGTGATCATTCTCGGCGTCGCCATGCTGGTGCTGCTCGGCCGCATCGGACTCTCGGGCCAGCTTCATTCCGTCATCATCGCCCATGTCGTCTATTCGCTGCCCTTCGCCATGGCGCTCATCCGCCTGCGCCTGTCGCAGATGAACAAGGACCTCGAGGCGGCGGCGTGGAATCTCGGCGCCAGCCAGTGGCGGGCGCTCAAGGAAATCATCATCCCCTTCTGCCTGCCGGCGATTTTCTCGGCGCTGTTCCTCACCATGGCGGTTTCGTTCGATGAATATGCCATCGCCTGGTTCGTCTCCGGCTTCAACGAGACCCTTCCGGTGCGCATCCTCATCCTGCTGCAGCGCGAGGTGAGCCCCAAGGTCAACGCCATCGGCAGTCTCGTCTTCATCGTCTCCATGACTCTCGTGATGCTCGCCCAGATCGTCTTCCTGATGCGCGAGCCCGGGTCCGGCAAAGGAAAGAGGATCTAACGTGGCTGAACCGCTCCTCGTGCTCGACGGCGTCGTCAAGCGTTATGACGACCATACCGCCGTCCATAAAATCGATCTCGAGATCGCCGCCGGTGAGTTCATTGCGCTGATGGGGCCATCGGGCTGCGGCAAGACCACCACCTTGCGCATGATCGCCGGTCTCGAGGCGCCGAGCGAAGGCGAGATCCGCCTCCGCGGCCGGCGCATGAACGACGTGGCGCCGTGGGAGCGCGACACGCCGCTCGTCTGGCAGAGCCTGGCGCTGTTCCCCTTCATGAGCGTGCTCAAGAATGTCGAATTCGGCCTCAAGATGCGCAATATCCCAGCGGCCGAGCGCACCAAGAAAGCCATGCCCTGGCTCGAACGGGTCGGCATCGCCAAATATCGCGACCGCAAGGTCGACCAGCTCTCGGGCGGCGAACGCCAGCGCGTGGCGCTGGCCCGCGCGCTCGTCACCGAGCCCGAGATCCTGCTGCTCGACGAGCCGTTGTCGGCGCTCGACGCTCATCTCGTCATCCGCATGCAGGCAGAGCTCAAGCAGCTGCAGCAACAGCTCGGCATCACCTTCTGTTATGTGACGCACAGCCAGTCGGAGGCCTTCGCCATGGCCGACCGCGTCGCCATCATGGCCGAGGGACGGCTGCAGCAAGTGGGGCCTCCGCGCGAAGTCTATCGCGCCCCTGCCAACCGCTTCGTCGCCGAATTCGTCGGCGCCAATAATCTGCTGAGCGGCAAGGTGAAGTCGATCGCACAAGGCATCGTGATGGTCGAGACGGCGGCCGGCATCATGCGGGCACGGGAGAATCCCCTTCTCGCCCTCCTTCCCGGCGATGCGGTCACCGTCGTCGTCAGCGCCGACCGCGCGGTGGTCAGCGACAGCACCGCCGACGGCGAGAACAGCCTCGCCGGCACGGTGATCGGCGAGCAGTTCGTCGGCGCCTTCGTAACGCTTCACCTCGATCTCGGCGACGGCAGCACCTTCCGGGCGCAATTGCAGCAGCATGCGCTCGAGCCTTTGGGCCAAGTGCGCGGCAAGCGCCTCAGCCTGCGCTGGAAGCCCGAACATACCGTTCTTCTCAAAGACAAGTGAATGATGGGAGCCTTGATGAGCAACAGCGTATTGATCTCCGAACTGGCCTGGACGGAATATGAGAAGCGTCTCGCGGGAGGCCGGACCCCGGTCCTCATCCCGGTCGGCGCGCTCGAACAGCACGGGCCCCATCTGCCATTGAACTGCGACACCGTCATTCCGACCGCGGTCTGCGTAGAGGCCGCCAAACGGATCGGCGCCCTGGTGGCGCCGCCGATCGAATATGGCTACAAGTCGCAGCCGCGCTCGGGCGGCGGCAACCACTTCCCCGGCACCACCAGCCTCGACGGCCACACGCTGGTGCTGATGACGCGCGATATCATCCGCGAATTCGCCCGCCATGGCGTGCGCAAGATCGCCATCGTCGTCGGCCATACCGAAAATCTCATGTTCACGACGGAAGCCTGCGACCTCGCCATCCGCGATCTCAAGGCGCAAGGCATCACCGATATGAAGATCATCCATATGGGCTATTGGGAATTCATGACCGAGGCGACCATGCACAAGGTCTTCCCGGACGGTTTCCCGAGCTGGAATCTGGAGCATGCCGGCGTCATGGAGACTTCGGTGATGCTTCACCTACGCAATTCGCTGGTCGATTTCGACCAGGTGCCGAAACATGCGCCCGCCGATTTCCCGCCCTATGACATCCATCCGGTCGAGCCGCATCGCATTCCGGCTTCAGGCGCCCTCTCCTCGGGCCAGACGGCGACGGCCGAGAAGGGCAAATACATGTTCGATGAATATGTCGAATCGATCGCCGCGGCGCTGACGAAGGAGTTCGCGCTGTGACGAGCGTTCATATCGCCGAGCTGAGCTGGACGGCCTATGACGAGAAGCTCAAACGCGACAATCCGGTGATCATCCTGCCGGTCGGCTCGCTCGAGCAGCACGGGCCGCATTCGCCGCTTGCCACCGATACGATCATCCCGCAGGAGATCGGCATCGCGGTGGCCGAGACGATCGACGGCCTCATCGCCCCGCCGATCGCCTATGGCTACAAGTCGATGCCACGCACCGGCGGCGGCAATCACTTCCCCGGCACCACTAGCCTCGACGGCGACACGCTGGTGAGACTGACGCGCGATATCCTCTGCGAATTCGCCCGCCATGGCGCGCGCCGCCTCCTCATTCTCGATTCACATTACGAGAACGAGATGTTCCTGATCGAGGGCATCGACCTGGCGCTCAAGGATCTCAAGAGCTGGGGCATCGACGATCTCCGGATCATGAAGGTGCGTTACTTCGAGTTCGTCTCGGAAGCGACGCTGGCGACGGTGTTCCCGGACGGCTTTCCGGGCTGGCCGCTCGAGCATGCAGGAGTCATGACGACCTCCGTGCTGCTGCATCGCCGCCCCGACCTTGTCCATATGGACAAGGTGCCGAACCAGAAGCCGGTCATCTATCCGCCCTATGACCTGTTCCCGGTCGATCCGAAGAAGGGCACGCAGACCGGCATTCTCGCCACGGCGAAAGGCGCCACGCCGGAAAAGGGAGAGATCCTGTTCAAGGAATATGTCGCCGGCATCAGCGCCGCCACGCGGGAGGCTTTCGGGCTCAACGCCTAACTACACGCAGCAGCTCTTGCGTTTCTCCGTCGGCGGCACGTCGAGTGTCGGGTTGCGGTCGAAGAAACCGTGTGGCTGCAGCAGGAAGCCGCAGCTCACCGTGGGCTGCACCGGATAATCCTCCGTCCGCACGATGTGGTGGTGGCCGAAGACATGCCAGAGCGTGATCGGCCGGTCGGCGACGGTGCGGTCTACCTCGGTCCAGCGCGGCAGCCCCTCGCCTGGCAGGCTCTGATTGACATAATCACCGGCCGGCCAGCGCTCCGCTTTCGAGGTCGGCGTCACCCAGACATGATTGCGGGTGAAGCCGCCACGCAGATCGAGCTGCGAGCCTGATCCGCCCAGCTCTTGAATCACGCTGTGCGCGACGAGC
This sequence comes from Taklimakanibacter albus, assembly GCF_016595235.1. Classification (GTDB taxonomy): domain Bacteria; phylum Pseudomonadota; class Alphaproteobacteria; order Rhizobiales; family Aestuariivirgaceae; genus Taklimakanibacter; species Taklimakanibacter albus. The sequence goes on from NZ_JAENHL010000008.1 coordinate 646,877, forward strand.
TTGTAGGCGCGGGCTCTCCCGAAAGCGTCCTTCCTGTCGCGATTGACGATCTTCCAGAAGCGATTGGCGCTGGGATCGGCACGCCGGCGCGCCTGCTTCTCGGTGAGAAGCGGCGTCTCCACTGCATGGAATGAATTGTTGTAGGGATTGCCGGGTCCTGGCCCATCCAGCAAAGTATCGACCTCCACCACCGTATTGTCGGGCCCGTCGACCGCCATATCGAGCCTGGCGCAAAAGAGATGCTGATGGATCTGGCCGTAGACCTCGGGCGCAACCTCGGTGCTGTAGCTCGCTCCCTTGGCCGGATCGGAGCCGGCGGTGTTGATGACGCCGGTGAGCTTGATGTCGAGGGCTACGGTTCCATCGAGATGCAGCGACCAATAGAAGGCATATTCATAATTGCCGACCGTCGAGATGAAAGAGACGACAAGCTTGCGGGCGCGGCGTGTATCGGCTTCCTGAGTACGGAAATCCGTGTGCTTCCACAGCAGCCCCGCATCCTCCTCATGCAGGCAGACGGCATTGGGAATGACCATCGACGTGCCCGCCGTCGTATTGAGCACGGCGTCGAAATAATGGATGGCGCCCAGGCAGTCGCAGCCGAGCGTCAGGCTGTTGGCAAGGGCGCCGATGCCATATTCGCCGCAATCGAAGGCGTTTTTGCGCGGATGGACACCATGCGGCGCGCCATAGGGCACGATCATCTCGGCGATCGCGGCGCGACGCATCACCTGGCGCCAGTCGCCGCCCTCCTGCCTGATCTTCAGATCATGCAGGACGAGGCCCTCGCGCGGCGTGAAGCCGACATGGAAGCGCCAGCCGCACCAGTGGACGAGATTGCCTTCGACGGTGAAGCTCGGTCCTTCCGGCTGCACGATGTCGATCGGCTTGATGTCCTGGCGCCAGTCCTTCCGGAAGCGGGCGGCGTAATTGCCCTCGGCCCAGGCGATCGTCCAGGGCCCGGCATCATCGACGCTCACCACCTCGCCGGCATTGATGTCGATGATGGCGCTCAGGCCTTCGATCGGATGGGCGAATTGATTGTCGAACGGTTTGGCGCGCACCCAGGCGAAGCTCTGGATTAACCGCCTCTCCGCTTCGCCCGGAACCCCGAAGCTTCCCGTCGACCAGGGATCAACGCAGACCATCGACATGTCGGTAATGCCGCGCCTCTCGAGTGCCGCAAGAAAGCGCGGATCCTTCATGATGACCTCCTCGGCGAGCAGGAAGTCATCGGGCCCGATGCGCGGCTGGGCGCCGGGTCGCGGCGTCCAGGTCAGGACACGTCCTTCGCTGAGGGAGACGACGGTCTCATACAGCATCCCGTCGGCCATGTTGTAGGCGGCGACGAAAGCACGCCGTTCGACGGGCTCGCCTGCTTCATGGGCTTCCAGCTCACGAGCCTCAGGCTCATCGAGGACGATGGTCTCGAAGCGCATGCCAGGGCCCAGGTCATGAACGGCGCGCAGGAGGGCCGCCGCCCGGACAATCTCCTCACCGCTCAAACCGTCGAGCGGATGCTGGTTGCGTGAAGCCGACCGCGTGGCGATGTCCTGCATGGGCTGCCCTCTCTCCCCGGATGATCGGGCCAGATTGGCAAGAAAACGCGGCAAAAGCCACAGCAGGGAAATTGCAGTCACATGGGAGGCGTCTGGCCCCGCGGCATGAATCAGATCTCCCTCCGCCGCGCAAAGCGCGGGGAGGGTGTCCGCCCGCAGGGCGGACGGGTGGGGTCTCTCCGCCGACAAGTGCCCATCGACTGACCTGAACAACTCGCACTTGAGAGATACGCCGCGTGGCGAGACCCCACCCGTCGCGCGTTCCGCGCGCCACCCTCCCCGCCTTCGGCGGTGGAGGGAGGAACAGCGTGCATCTACCAGGGTATCTCCTTACCCTGATAGTCGAGGAAACGATGGCCGCCTGTCCCGCGGGCGGCCTCGACGATATCCACCATGCCGGCGACGCTGGTTGACGCATCGAGCGGCGCTTCCGTTCCACCCATATCGGTCTTCACCCAGCCGGGATGGAGTGACAGCACGGTCGGCCGCGGCGACGGCAGCTTGGCGACGAAGCTGCGCGTCAGCGAGTTCAAGGCGGCCTTGCTCGCCCGATAGAGGTCGTAACCACCGCCTTCGTTCCGCGCGATGCTGCCGAGCTGCGACGTCATGAAGACCAGGACACTCTTTTCGTCGCGCAGATTGCCGCGCAGCGCCGCGGCGAGACGGATCGGCGCCAAGGCGTTGGTCAACATCAGCTCGTCGAATTCCGCATCGGTGACGCGCCGCGGATCATGATGGCTCGGTCCCATGATGCCGGCATTGACATAAAGGACATCGAGGCGCTCGCCGCCGAGCTCGGCCTTCAGCGCCGCGATGCTTTCCGGCTTCGCGATGTCGAGCGCCTTGATCGAAATCCGGTCCGGCCGTTCGCCCTGCAGGCGGATCAGCTCATGCGCCCTTGTCACATCGCGCGCCGTCCCGATCACCGTCCAGCCGCGATCGGCGAACTGGCGGACAAGCTCGAGGCCGAGGCCCCGCGAGGCGCCGGCAACGAGTACGACAGGACGCTCGCTCATAGGCCCTCCCCGACTAGAGTTTCTCACCTTGGGCCGCGCGGATCACCGCCTCCAGCCGGTCCAGTCCCTCATCGAGAATATCGAACGGGATCGTGAGCGCCGGCAGCAGACGCACGCCATTGCCTCTTATCCCACAGTTGAGGATCAGCAATCCTGAATCGAGCGCCAGCTTCGTCACCTTCTTGGCGAGGTCGGGCGCCGGCGCCCTGGTGGCGCGGTCGGTCACGAATTCGATCGCCACCATGGCGCCCTGGCCTCGCACTTCGCCAATGGTCGGAAATTCATTGCCCTCGGCCCAGCGGTCGAGCCTGGCGCGGATGCGCCGGCCGATTTCCTGGGCGCGTTCGACCAGCTTCTCCTCGGCGATGACATCGAGCACGGCGAGCGCCGCGGCACAGGCGAGCGGATTGCCGGCAAAGGTCGAGCCGACGCCGCCGGCCGGGATGCGGTCCATGATGTCGGCACGCCCGGTGATCGCGGCGATCGGGAAGCCCCCGCCTAATCCTTTCGCCAAGGTGACCAGATCGGCGCTGACGCCCGTATGCTCCATCGCGAACATCTTACCCGTGCGGCCGAAGCCGGTCTGGATCTCGTCGGCGATGAGAAGAATGCCATGCTCGGTGCAGATCTCGCGCAATTTGCGCAGGAACGACACGGGTGCGGGATAGAAGCCGCCCTCGCCCTGGATCGGCTCGATGAAGATCGCGGCGACGCGCGAGGGATCAGCCTGGACGCGGAAGATCTGCTGCAGGGCCTCGAGGGAATCGGCCTCGCTCACGCCATGGAAGGCGATCGGGAAAGGCGCATGATAGATGTCGCCCACCAAGGGACCGAAGCCCGCTTTGTATGGCACGGTCTTCCCGGTCAGGGTCATCGCCAGCAGCGTGCGGCCGTGGAAAGCGCCCGAAAAAGCGATGAGCGCCGAGCGGCCGGTGACGGCGCGTGCGATCTTCGCGGCATTTTCGATCGCCTCGGCGCCCGTCGTCACCAGGAAGGTCTTCTTGGCGAAATCGCCGGGCACCAGTGCGTTCAGCCTTTCGCACAAGGTGACATAGTCTTCATAGGGCGTCGTCTGGAAGGACGTGTGAGTCACCCGGTCGAGCTGCTGGCGCACCCGATCGAGGACTTTCGGGTGACGATGACCAGTGTTGGTCACCGCGATGCCGGCGGCGAAGTCGACATAACGCGTGCCTTCGACATCCCACAATTCGGCATTCTCGGCGCGGTCGATATAGATGTCGGAGTGTTTGGCCAGACCGGCGGGAATGGCGGCGCTGCGACGCGCCGCCAGAGATGCATTCGATCTCACGATGTAACCTTTACCTTGCTGCGACGAGCGTCGCGATCCTTCTTCCAGTCGATGCACCAGGACGAGCAATAAGATGCATTATCCGGTCCCTTCACCGCCTGGTCGATCTTGTCATAGATGAGCACACCGCAATTCGTGCATTTGGTGTAGCTCTCGATATAGAGCCCGTTCTGGGAGAATTTCATTATTCGGCCTCCTGATACTTATAGGCGCGCTTGGCGAAGTCCTTGCTGATGTAACCTTCATGGAGATCGTCGCGGACCAGCTCCTTCGGCCGCTTGCCGGGATCGCCATAACCGCCGCCGCCCGGCGTCACGAGCTTGACGCGATCGCCCTCGCGGATCGACACGTTGGAATAGCGGCTCGTCGATTTCTTGCCATAGGCCTCGCGCATGGTCTTCCACTTCTCCTCGCCCGATTTCTGGACGAGCGTGGCACCGGTGCCGCCTTCGCCGCCGCCATTGAGCCCCCAGGGCGCGATGAGATGGCGGTCGGTCATCTGCGAGCAGATGATCTCCTTGTTGAGGCAGAGCATCTGCTTGGTATAGCCGAGACCGCCGCGGAACTCGCCGGCGCCGCCCGAATCCGCATTGAAAGCCAGGCTTTCGATGCGCCAGGGGAAACGCGTCTCGTAGACCTCGACCGGTGTGATGCGGCAGTTGCCGTTGATCGAGTCGACCGCGTCATTGCCATCGGCGAAAGCGCGACCGCCCCAGCCCACGGCTTCGAGATCGTAGCAGGCGAAGAACTCGCCCGTATCGGCATCGACGCCGCCAAAGACGAAGTTGCAGTGGGTGGCGCCCTCGGCCGCCATGATGCGGTTCGGCACCGCCTTGGCCATGGCGCCCATGATGGCGCCGACGATGCGCGGATGCGTCTCGGTATTGCCGCCGACCTCCGGCGCCGGGAAGTCCACATTCACGATGGTACCGGGCGGCGCCACGATGCGGATCGGCCGGAAGCAGCCGGAATTGCGCGGGATGGACGGGTCCGTCATGTGCAGCACGGCGTTATAGGCGGCCGATGTGGCCACGCCGAGCGTCGCATTGATGGGACCGGCCGCCTGCGGCGACGAGCCGGTGTAATCGACGATGATGTCGCCACCCTTCTTGGTGACCTCGACCTCGATCGTATGCTTGCGGTCCTCTTCGATGCCGTCGCTTTCAATATGGTCGATGAAGTTGAACCGCCCGTCGGGCAGCGCCTCGAGTTCGGCGCGCATGCGGCGCTCCGAATAGAGCAGCAGGTCACGCACCGTGTCCTGCACCTTCTGGCGCCCGTATTTCTGGAAGATGCCGGCCATCTGCTTCTCGCCGAGATCGACGGCGGCGATCAAGGCGCGCAGGTCGCCATAATTCACGCGCGGCGTGCGCACATTGGCGAGGAGCAGCTTCCACACCTCGATATTGTCCTTGCCGCGCTTCTTGATCTTGACCGGCGGGATACGGAGGCCTTCGTGGAAGATCTCCGTCGCCTCGCCGCAGAAGCCGCCCGGCGCCATGCCGCCCACTTCGGCGATATGGCCGATGGCGACGGCGAAGCCCATGAGCTCGCCATCGGCGAAGATCGGCTTGAAGAAGGTGTGCTCCGGCGTATGGAGGCCGCCACGATAAGGATCGTTGTGGAGGATGACATCGCCCTCCTCGATCTCCGACAGCGGGATCTCCTTGAGACAGGAACGCACGAGGAGCGGCATGCCGCCGATCTGCGAGGGACAATAATCAGCGACCGCGATCATATCGCCGTTGAGGTCGGCCAAGCCGCAGGTGAAATCGAGCGCCTCGTTGAAGATCGTCGAATAGGACGTCTTCATCAGCACGATGCCCATCTCGCGACAGATGGAAACCATGGTCGATTCCAGAATATTCATGGTGACGAAATCCATGATCGGTCTCCTTATGAGGCGATAAGCAGGTTGCCGAAACGGTCGACAACCAGGTTCTGTTCGGGACGAAGAATGGTGACCGAGGCGTTTTCCTCGACGACGGCAGGTCCCTGGACCTTGTCGCCGTCCTTGAAATCCTCGCGGTTGAAGACCGGCACTTCATGCCAGCCCTCCTCATACCGCACGCGCCTTGTGCCGCGCGGCTCAGGCTTGCCTGAGCCTTTCGCCAGCGTCTTCATCTCCGGCTTCTCGGAAACCGAGATGGCGACGACCTTCAGATTGACCGTCTCGATGGTCTCGCCCGGGATGGCGAAACCGAAGCGCGCCTCATGCTCGGCATGGAAGCGCTCCCAGAGGTCGGCGATCGTCTCGTCATTGAACTCGTTGCCGGGGAAGCTCAGCTCGAGCTCGTGATTCTGACCCAGATAGCGCGCCTCGATCGAGCGATAGACCTCGATGCCTTGCGTGTAGCCATATTGGGTCAGCTCCGCCACGGCGCTGTTGGCGAGCTCGGTCATGGCCGCCGTCGCGCGGGTCGCATCGAAATATTTCGAGGTCTGCTGCACGGTACGGTGACGGTCGACGCGGGCGTCGGTCATGATGAAGCCGAAGGCCGAGAACTGGCCCGGATAGTTGGGGACGAGGCCCTTGGGGATGCCGGCGATCTCCATCAGGTCGCAGACATGGACCGGACCGGCGCCGCCGGAGGCCAGGAGCGTGAAGTCGCGCGGATCGAGGCCGCGCTGCAGCAACACCGCCCGCAAGGCGCCCAACATGTTGTTGTTGGCGATCTGGACCATGGCATAGGCGGCCGCGTCGGGCTCGATATTCAGCGCCTTGGCGACCTTACCGACGGCGCGATGGGCGGCGGCCGCATCGAGCTTCATCTTGCCGCCGAGGAAATAGTCCGGATTGATGCGGCCGAGCACGACATTGGCATCGGTCACGGTGGCATTCTCGCCGCCCCTGCCATAACAGGCCGGGCCTGGTGCGGCGCCGGCCGATTGCGGGCCGACGCGCAGCATGCCGCCCTTGTCGATCCAGGCGATCGAGCCGCCGCCGGCGCCGATCGTATGGATGTCGATCATCGGGACCTGGATGGGAATGCCCCATTCGATCTCGAAGCTGGTGGTCACATGCTCCATGCCATCGACGACGGTCGAGCAGTCGGTGGAGGTGCCGCCCATATCGAAGGTGACGATATTGTTGATGCCAGTGAGGCGCGACAGAGCCCGCGTCGCGACGACGGCGCCGGTCGGGCCGGAAAGCGTCATCTGCACCGGTGCCGCGGCAGCGCCGTCGAGCGTCGCCTCGCCACCATTCGACTTGATGACGCCGACCTTGCCGCCGATGCCGATGCCGTCGAGGCGCTTCTGCATGCGGCGGAAATTGTCGGAGACGATCGGCTTCAGATAGGCATCGGCAATGGTGGTCGAGGCCCGGTCATATTCCTTCCATTTCGGCAGAACGTCGTAGGAAATGGAGATCGGCGTATCGGGCAGCACTTCGGCGAAGATGTCGCGGACGCGCATCTCATGGGCGGGATCGATATAGGAGAAGAGCGTGCAGATGGCGATCGCCTCGATGTCGCCTTGCGCCTTGATCTTCTGCGCCAGCGCGCGCACCGCCGCCTCGTCGAGCGCCTCGACGACCTCGCCCTTGGCGGAGAGGCGTTCGCTCACTTCATGGCAGTTGCGGCGCGCGACCAGCGGCTTGGTCTTGATCCAGGTGATGTCATAGTGGCTGCGGCGGTCACCGCGCTGGATGAAAGGCACATCGCGGAAGCCAGATGTCGTGACATAGGCGACCTTGGCGCCCCGCCGGGTCAAGAGCGCATTGGTGGCGATGGTGGTGCCCAGGCGCAATTTGTCGAGCTTCTTCACATCTTCGACGCGTTCCAGGCCTTCGAGCACGCCATCGATCGGCTCGGCCGGCGTCGTCAGATTCTTCCAGTTGTGAATCTCGCCGGTCTTCGGGTCGTAGGACACGAAATCGGTGAATGTCCCGCCGATATCGATGCCGATGATGTTCTGCATGTCACTTTCTCCTGAACTCTCAAAACGCGTTACGTTGTCTTGGCCGGACTCTTCTTCTCGTAGGCTTTGACGATACGCTGCCACGGGTCCTCGATATGGGTGACCATGGCGGCGATAGCCTTGTCGGGATCACGGGTCTTCAGCGCCTCGACCACCGGCCAGTGATCGACGGCGGCGGCATGCAGGCTTTCGAAGCGGTGCTCGACCAGGGTGATCAGCATGCGCACCTCGGCATAGATGTCGCCGAAAGCCCGCGCGATATGGCGGCTCCCGGACAACTCGCAGATGCGCTGATGGAAGGCGATGTCGTTCTCCACCAGGCCGCGCTCGTCACCGGCTTCGGCCGCCGCCACCATGGCATCGACGATCCCGGCGACGGCTTCGAGGTCGGCATCCGACATACGCGGCAGCGCTGCCCGGATGGCGGCGCTTTCGATGCAGATGCGGAACGTGAAGATATCGTTCACGTCCTCGAGCTCGAAATGGCGCACGAAGTTGCCCTTGTGCGGGATGGCGATCAGCAGACCGCGCTCCTCGAGCTTGCGCACCGCCTCGCGAATGGGGTTGCGGCTTATTCCTAAACTGCGGGCGAGTTCGGCCTCGTTGATCCGTTCACCCTGCTGCAGCCGCCCCGAAACGAGCTGCTTGAACAGGAAGTTCTCGACCTGGTCGACCAGGCTGTTGCGGTCGAGCGTCGTCGCCGCGGCTGATTCGCGTAAGGACTGCGAGCTCGGCGTGGAAGCCTTGCGGCCGTCATGCATCGCCATGTTTTGTCTCCGAAATGCTCTGCCGTCGCGCGAACGGCCAGGCGAATTCGCGGCCCTTGGTCAGTCCGTCGCGACGGAAAATCAACACCAGGAGCATAACCACCGCGAGCACGACTTCCTGGCTTCCCGCTGGAATCGCAATTTCCTGTCCGGAGACGGAAACACCGGATTCCATGCGCCGCAGTATGTCAGTCACGAAGGAAATAACAACCACGCCCAACACCGCACCGGACAGCGACCGCATGCCGCCGACGACCAGCATGGTGAGGGTGATGAAGGTGAGGCTGAGGAAGAAGGTGTCGACCGAGATGGTGCCGAGGAAGTGCGCGTGCAACACCCCCGCCATGCCCATGACCAGGCCGGACAGAGTGAAGGCGGCGAGCCGCATCCAGTAGACGGAGATGCCCGAGGCGCGCGCCGCCACCTCGTCCTCACGCGTCGCCCGAAGCGCCAGGCCCCAGCTCGAGATCTGGAAAAGATAGGCGATCACCATGGCGAGGCCGGCGACGGCGAATGCGAGCCAGGGAGTCACGTAAGTGGGCAAACCGACGATGGAGGCGGTGCCCATCGTGACCTTGTCCCAGTTCGAATAGACGACATTCAGGATGAACAGCGCCGCCAGCGTCGAGATCGACGCGGCGATGCCTGAAAGCCGCATGAGGATGAGGCCGAAGACGAAAGCCGCGATAGACGCCAGGATGGCGGCGCTGATGCCGGCGGGCAGCACCGGATAGGTGTGGCTGCGCAGGAAATCCGGCAGGCCCGACATGGTGATCGGCTTCAGGGCGGAGCAGCAGGTCTGCCAGGCCGTGGCATAGGCGGCGATGGCCATGAAGGAGACATGGCCGAAGGAAACGACGCCGGAATTGCCGATGAAGATGTAAAGCCCGACGACGGTGACAATCTTGATCAGGGCCTCGGTCACCGAACGCTCGACGGAGATCGAGCCGAACTGATCGGCAAGCAGGACGATGACCGCCAGAGGCAGCAGCAGGCCGAGAACCGGCCAGGCCTGTTTCAGGAGACGCAGAACCATCACACGCGCTCCCTTGAGGCACTGGAGGGAATGAGGCCCTTGGGACGGACGAGCAGGACCAGGATCACGAGAGCGAAGACGCCGGCGTCACGGAAAGCGCGCAGGTCCGGCGGCAGGTAGGCCTGGAGCAGCACACTGGTGACGCCGACCAGAAAGCCGCCCAGCGCCGCGCCGGCGAGCGAGCCCATGCCGCCGATGACGGTGGCGAAAAACGCGAAGATGACCGGCATGATGCCCATCTTGATGTCGAGCGTGCCGGTCTGGGCGACAAGCAGCAGCGAAACGATGCCGGCAAGGAAGCCGCTCAGCGCGAAGCCGAAGGCGATGACCTTGTTGGCCCTGACACCCAGGAGCCGCGCCATCTGGAAATTCTCGGCCGCGGCGCGCATCTGGATCCCGATGGCGGTCTTCTTGAGGAGAATGACGAAACCGATGAGGAGGCTCACAGTGACGGTCATCGTCACCAGCTGGACGCCCGGAATGCGCACACCGAAGATGTCGATGGCCTGGGCCAGCGATGAGCCCATGGCGATCGATTTCGGCCGCCCGGTATGCACCAGCATCAGCGCATGCTGGAGGAAATAGGAAACGGCGAAGGACGAGATCAGCAAGGTCGCCGGATTGGCGTTGCGCAAGGGCCGGAAGGCGATGCGCTCGGTCAAGAGCGCCACGATGATGCAGGTGGCGAGAACGCCCGCCACCATCAACGGCCAGGGCAAGGCGCCGAACAGTAAGGGCGGCGTGACGCTCGCGGTCGGCACCACCAGCGCATAGGCGCCGATGGTGAGATAGTCGCCTTGTGCGAAATTGATGAGGCGCATGATGCCGAAGACGAGCCCGATCGCCAGCGCCACCAGCGCATAGAGGCTTCCCAGAGCAGCGGCGTCGAACAGGACCTGGATGAAATTCAGCATCGGTCCCTCAGATCACCTGGCTGCCGGTATTCTTGGAGCCGAGATAAGCGCGCCGCACTTCGTCATTGGCGCGCATTTCCGCTGGCGTTCCCTCGGCAAGGCTCTTGCCATTGTCGAGGACATGCACGCGGCGGCAGGCGCCCATGACGACCTGCATATTGTGCTCGATCAGCAGTACGCCGCAGGCAAATTTGTCAGGGATACCGGCAATCAGAAGCATTAGCTCGTCGCATTCCTGGTCGTTCATGCCCGAGGCCGGCTCGTCGAGAAGCACGAATTTCGGTGACAGCGCCAGCGCGCGGGCGATGCCGACGCGGCGCTCGTCGCCGTAAGGCAGGCTGCCGGCGAGCATGGCCGCCTTGTCGGCGCAGCCGATCCAGTCGAGCAACGCATCCGCCTTGGCGCGCGCCTCCTTGCGCTTCTTGCCGGAGCCGATCGCTGCGACTTCGAGATTCTGGCGGACGGTGAGATCGCGGAACAGGCGCGCCGCCTGGAAGCTGCGGGCCACACCGGCGCGGGCCACATTGCGCGGGCCCAGACCTTTCAGCGATCGCCCATCCAGCGTGACGTCGCCGGTCGTCGCGGCCTGAAACCCTGTGAGCACATTGACCATCGTGGTCTTGCCGGCGCCATTCGGCCCGATCAGACCCAGGACCTCGCCTTGTCTCAGCTTGAGGTCGACGCCTTTCAGGGCCTTCAGGCCGCCAAAGGCGACATGCACGTCCCGGGCGTGGAGACCGCCATCCTGTGCGAGCATGCTCACTCTATCCTCTTTCCGGAGAACGGCCTGCCGCATTGCGGCGGCAGGCCCGCTTGCAAGCGTCAGTTACCGACGCGGAACAGGAGTTCCATCGAAGGCGTGAAGCTGTTGCGGTAGATCTCGACCGCCCGGAAGGATTCGTTCTCGACCTTCATGATGAGCCAGGGACGCGCGGTCTGAATATGCAGCTCCGGCGTATAGGAGGTCGGGCCGACCAGGAAAGGCTGATCCTTATAGGTGTTCATCACCTCGAGCACCTTGTCGGAGTCGGTGCCGCCGGCCTTCTCGACCGCATAGGCCCACTGCTCGATCAGGCTGTAGCCCAGCACGGCATAGGAAGAGACCGGCGCCTCGTTCCAGCGCGCTTTGTGATCCTCGACGAACTTGTTCATCTCAGGACGCGGATCATCGCCATAAAGCGACATGAAGGCGGCGAGATAGAAGTTCTTGAGGCCAGGCGCCGAGTTCAGCCAGTAATTGTCGACCATCGCGGTATTGGCGAGGATCGGCAATTCGACGCCGGCAGCACGGATCTGACGCACGGCGGAAGCGCCACCGGGCGTGAAGCTGCAGACGAAGACGGCATCGGGCTGGGTGGGCAGGCTCTTCAGCCGGGTGATCTGTGCGGCGATCGAGGGATCGTCGTTCTTGAACGTGTCATTGCCGAGGATGGACGCCTCGCCGCCGCCATTGATCCAGGCGGCGCGGAAGCCGGCGCAAGCCGACTTGTTGTATTCGATGGTGAGATCCTCGAGCACATAAGCGGTCTTGAGGCCGAGCTTCTTCTGGGCGTATTCGGCGATGGCGATGCCTTCCGACTGCGCCGCGCTGTTGGCGGTGAAGGCATAGGGGCCGACGCCCTGGACGCCCATCTTCGGATCGGCGGCGCACAGGCTCATGGTGATGATCTTGGCCTGGTTGCCGGCGAGCGCCGCCGGGGCGCCGAAATCATAGTCGCAGGACACGACGAGCAGATCGACGCCCGCCTCGACCAGCTCGGCGCCCGCGGTCGCGGAGCGCTCACGCTCGGTCTTGGTGTCGATCACCTTGTATTCGATCTTGCGGCCATTGAGGCCGCCGGCCTTGTTGATCTCCTCGATGCGCATCACCGCCGCCTTGAAGGGCGGGCCGTCATAATTGTGCAGCCAGCCCGACTCGGCGATGGCGAAGCCGATCTGGATCGGTTTCTCCTCGGCCTGGGCTGCGAGGTTCATGGACAGAAACGTGGCGCCGAGAAAAGCCGCAGCGCGCAAGGTCGAGCGAAAAAGACTCATATTTTGACTCCCTGCCGGCATCCCGGGGCGGGACGCCACTTCTTGTGATTATCAGTCTTTTGTAGACTGTGGACAGAGGACAGGCTAGGTTAGAGAAACCAGCTTGTCAAATGAAACACGGCCTAAAAATTGCCCGGACAGTGGACAAAGGGAGCCGCCGGATCGGGTGGGGAAACGAAAGATGCTGAAAGTTCAGGACCTTAAGGCCGCCTACGGACGCGTGTCGGCAGTCAAGGGTGTGAGCCTCGAGGTTGCCGAGAAGGAGATCGTCTTCCTCATCGGGCCGAACGGCGCGGGCAAATCCACCCTGCTCAAGATTGTTTCAGGCCTGCATCGGCCTTCCGGCGGTACGATTTCCTTCGCCGGCGCCGAGATCGCCAACCAAACGCCCGAGACCATCTGCCGGCGCGGGCTCGTGCTCGTGCCGGAGGGGCGGCATATTTTCGGCACCCTCACCGTCGCCGAAAATCTCTTCCTCGGCACTACCATCCGGAACGATCGCGCGCAGATCCGTGCCGATATCGACGAGGTCCTCGCCATCTTCCCGATCCTGCGCGAGCGCTACAACAGCGCCGCCGTCTATCTCTCGGGCGGTGAGCAGCAGCAGCTCGCCATTGCACGCGCCATGCTGCAGAAACCGCGGCTCATGATGATCGACGAGCCGTCGCTTGGTCTCGCCCCCCTCGTCATCGACCAGGTCTATGAAAGCCTGCGCCAGCTGAATGCCAAAGGCATGACCTTGCTCGTCATCGAGCAGTCGACGGCGCGCGTGACAGATCTCGCTTCCCGCGTATATGTGATGCGCAATGGCAAGATCGTCCTGCATGAAACGAAAGCCTCGCTGGGAGACGGCAGCTCCCTTACCGACGCCTATTTCGGTGATGCCCGGCACGCGGCCGAACAATTGGCGCGCTGAGCTCCGTGGACAAGGTTGATTGCACCGTCATCGGGGCGGGGGTCGTCGGTCTGGCGACGGCGCGCGCTCTGGCGCTCACCGGCCGCGACGTCCTCGTCATCGAAGCCGCCGACAGCATCGGCACCGAGACGAGCTCGCGCAATTCGGAAGTCATCCATGCCGGCATCTATTATCCGCAAGGGAGCCTGAAGGCGCGGCTCTGCGTTGTCGGGCGTGATCGTCTTTATGCCTATTGCCGCGAGCGCGGCATCGCGCATGAGCGCCTGGGCAAGCTCATCGTGGCGACGGAAACCGGCCAGATCGACAAGCTCCAGCAGATCCGGGCCAAGGCCGAGGCCTGCGGCGTGCATGACCTGATCCTGCTCGATGCCGAAGCGGCGCGACGGCTGGAACCGGCGCTTGCCTGCGTCGCCGCCCTTCACTCACCATCGACCGGCATCATCGACAGCCATGCCTTGATGCTGACGCTGCAGGGCGATGCCGAGGCACGAGGCGCGATCTTCGCTTTCGAGACCAAAGTCGAAGGGGGCGAGATCACGTCCGATGGAATCATTCTGCGCACCGTGACCTCGGACGGCACGCCTTACGAATTCCTGTCGGCCAGCGTCGTCAATGCGGCGGGTCTTGGTGCCCAGGACATCAGCCGCAAGCTCAGCGGATTCCCCGGCGATCACATCCCGGCGCTCTCCTATGCGCGCGGCTGCTATTTCACCCTCACCGGGCGGGCCCCCTTCTCGCGCCTCATCTATCCGGTGCCGGTCGATGGCGGCCTCGGCGTCCATCTCACGCTCGATCTCGCCAAGCAGGCGCGCTTCGGTCCCGACGTGGAATGGATCGACAAGGTCGACTACACGCTCGACGAGCGCCGCGGTGCTTCCTTCTATGCGGATATAAGGCGCTATTGGCCGGATCTGCCGGAGGGCAGCCTCAATCCCGGCTATGCGGGTGTGCGGCCGAAGCTCTCGCGGGCTGGCGAACCGGCGGCCGATTTCGTCATCGAGGGCCCGAACGAGCATGGCATCGCACGGCTCGTCAATCTTTTCGGCATCGAAAGCCCGGGCCTGACCGCGAGCCTCGCTCTGGCGGACGAGGTCGTCACGCGCCTCGCCGCCAGCTGATCAGACCTTCAACCCTCTCTGCGCCGACATCCTGGTGCTGTCGCGCAAGGCCAGCTTGAAGCCCAGATCGATGCGGCTCGTCTTCGGCCGCGCGCCCGAGCCGCGAATGATCTCGAGCACGATCTCGGCGCTGAGGCGCCCCATTTCATGACGTGGCACCGCGATGCTGGTGAGGGCGGGGCAGGAGCTCGCGGCGAATTCGAGGTCGTTGAAGCCCACGACCGACATTTGTTCAGGCACTTTGATGCCGCGGCGCGCGCATTCGAACAGGACACCGAGCGCGAGGTCGTCATTGCCGCAGAACACCGCTTCGAGATCGGGGCAACGGGAGAGCAAGGCGCTGAAGAGCTCGCCGCCGAGTTTCACCGTGGACGGCACCGCACTCCATTCGAGCAGGGCCTCATCGTGAAGACCTTTCTGCTTCATCGCATCGGTATAACCCGCCACGCGATTGCGCGTGCGTGAATCGAGCCGGGCCGCCAGGATGCCGATGCGGCGATGGCCGAGCTCGATCAGATGATGTGTCGCCAGGCTGCCCGCATCATATTGCGAGATGCCGATATTGATGTCGATCGGTGCGTCGGTCAGCCCCATCGTCTGGATGATCGGGATGCCGGCATGTTCGAGAAGCTCGCGCGCATAAGGTGTCTGATCGACATCGGTGAGGATTAGCGCCTCCGGCCGCTGGCCGAGCAAGGTGACGATCGCTTTCTCTTCCTCGAGCGGCGAATAGCGGCTGTTCAGCACCATCACCTGAAAGCCGGCGGGCTGGAACATGTCGTGCAGGGCTCTCAGATAATCGGCGAAGACACCATTGGTGAGCGACGAGACGACGACGCCGATGACGCTCGAACGTGACGAGGCCAGGATGCTGGCGGCGCGGTTCGGAATGTAAGCCAGGTCCTTGATGGCGCTGTCGATACGCTCGCGCAGTTGCGGCGAGACCATCTCGGGGCGGCGCAAAGCGCGCGACACCGTCACCGCGCTCACCCCGGCACGCAGGGCGACATCGGACAATTTGCTGCGCGGCCGGCGCTGCTTCCGCGGCATATGCATCATCCCTTCGTCCATACAATTAACCCAGCGTAGCTTCAATTGACAGCGCTATCATCATATAATATCCTTCCTCTCGATCACCGGACTGATTAGCCTTTTTGGCTTCTTTTTCAAGTGCTTCGCTTAATCAGGCGACCCTTTCCGGTTTGAGATCGATCAGCCAACTCAAGAATGGCGTTTGGGAGGAATCACCTATGAACTCGACAGTGAAACGGTCGTGCCTTGCGTCTGTCGCCGGCGTCTTCGCCCTCGCCCTGCACCTCAGCCCCGCTTTGGCGGAAGGCCCTGAAGTGGTGGCCGGCCCCGCCTCCGATCCCAACTGCTTCGTGCCCTGGGCGGACCAGACGAAATTCTACAAATATCCGAAGAAGGACGGTCCCTACAGGATAGCGCTCGCCAATGGCTATATCGCCAATACGTGG
Organism: Taklimakanibacter albus; assembly: GCF_016595235.1. Classification (GTDB taxonomy): domain Bacteria; phylum Pseudomonadota; class Alphaproteobacteria; order Rhizobiales; family Aestuariivirgaceae; genus Taklimakanibacter; species Taklimakanibacter albus. The sequence goes on from NZ_JAENHL010000008.1 coordinate 662,945, forward strand.
CGCATCCAGATGATCCAGTCGGCCAAGGCCTATGCGGCGCAGCCCGAAGTGGCGGCCAAGCTCAAGGAATTCAAGGTCGTCTCGACGGGTGAAGACGTGCCGGCGCAGGTCTCGGCCGTCGATAACTTCATCGATTCCGGTTACGACGCGATCGTCGTCAATGCGCAGAATGCGGCGGCCCTGATCCCGGCGCTCAAGCGCGCCAAAGCGGCCGGCGTCATCGTCGTCGCCTTCGACGGCACCGTCGATGACTCGGAAGACCTGATCAACGTCAATGTCGATCAGAAAGGCTTGGGAATCCTGTGGGCCAACTGGCTCATCAATCACCTCCCCAATGGCGGCAAGATCCTCGAAGTGCGCGGCGTCGCCGGCCATCCGGTCGACGGCATCCGCCATGAAGGCATCCAGGAAACCTTCGCGGCGTCGGGGAAGAAATGGGACATCGTCGAAGTCGTCGGCAAGTGGGATGACGGCGTCGCCCAGAAGGTGACGGCGGATGCGATCGCCACCAGCGGTCCGTTCGACGGCATCACCGGCCAAGGTGGCGACACCGGCATCGTGCAGGCAATGATCGACGCCAAGCATCCTTTCGTGCCGTTTGGCGGCGAGACGGAAAACGGCTTCCGTAAATTCTGCGCCGCGCATGCCGGTGATGGCCTCAAATGCTCGTCCGCCGGCTCCGGTCCCGCCCAGGTCGCGGTGGCGATCAAGACGGCGATCGCGGCGCTGGAAGGCAATGTGGTGCCGCAAGCCGTCAAGCTGCCCTTGGCGATCGTCGAGGATCCCAATTTCAAGGACGGCACCGACTACTACAAGGACCAGTCCGACAATTTCTTCGTCGGCAACTCCTTCCCGACCTGCGGGATTGACATTTCCGCCATCGAGATCCTGAATCAGAGCAAGGACAATCAGTAACCGTTGAATACGGGGCGCCGCAGCCTCGTGGTTGCGGCGCCCTTCTCGATGCCGCGCAGGACAATCGCATATGAGATTGTGTGAAAGCTGTAGGTGCTTACCACGTTTCCCCTTCGCCCGTTGCGCAGCAATGGGAGAAGGTGGCCGAAGGCCGGATGAGGGCTCTTTTTCTTGAGCTATCTTAGCAATTTGAAGAGCCCTCACCCGCCCTATCGGGCACCCTCTCCCATCCTGCGGACGGGAGAGGGGGAAACGTGGGGAGGTCTTGCCGTAGCACATGCGATATTCCCGCTATGCTGTGGGGGAGAACTTTATGATCGGAGCTGAGGCGCTCTTCCGCATGGAAGGGATCTCGAAGCGCTATGGCGGCGTGCGCGCGCTCGAGAAGGCCGAGCTGGTCGTCGAACCAGGTCGCATACATGCCATATTGGGTGAAAACGGCGCCGGAAAATCCACCTTGATCAAGGTGATGGCCGGCGTGGTCACGCCCGATGAGGGCCGCATGGTCCTTAAAGGCGACGACGTCGTCTTCGCCGGTCCGGCGGCGGCGCAGAAGTCCGGCATCGCCTGCATCTTCCAGGAATTGTCGCTCATCCCCGATCTCAGCGTCGCCGACAATATCGTCATCGCCGATCCGCCGCAGCGCTTCGGCATGATCGACCGCAAGGCGCAGCGCCGGCTCGCCGAAGCGGCGCTCGACCGCGCCGGCGCCGCCGACATCCACCCCGCCGCCCTGGTCAAGGATCTGCCGCTGTCGCGCCGGCAGGTGGTGGAGATCGCCAAGGCCCTGGCGCGCCAGCCGCAGATCCTCATTCTCGACGAGGCGACCTCGGCGCTCACCGCCGCCGACGTGGCCAAGGTCTTCCAGGTTCTCAAGCGCCTGCGCCAGGACGGCATGGCGTTGCTCTACATCTCGCACCGGATGAACGAGATCGCCGAGCTCGCCGATACCTGCACCGTCTTCCGCAATGGCCGCAATGTCGCGACCTATGCCAATGGCTCGAAAAGCAACGATGAAGTCGTCGAGATGATGATCGGGCGCGAATACCACAATGTCTTTCCGCCCAAGCCGCCGGCCGCCGTCTCGGATCGTGCCCCGGCGCTCGCCTGCCGCGATCTCTCCTGGGCCGGCCGGCTCAAGGACATATCGCTCTCCGTGGCGGCAGGCGAAGTCGTCGGCCTCGGCGGGCTCGACGGCCAGGGCCAGCGTGAATTGCTGCTCGCCTTTTTCGGTGTGCTGAGCGGGCTTTCGGGCGAGATCCTCATCGACGGCAAACCCGTCACGCTCAACAGCCCCGCCGCCGCCAAACGCGGCGAGATCGGCATGGCGCTGATCCCGGAAGACCGCAAGACCGAAGGGCTGATGCTGCCGATGTCGGTCAGGGACAACCTTTCTTTCGCCTCGCTCGATCTCCTCTCGAAAGCGAGCGTCATCGACAGTGCCGCCGAGCAGCGGCGCAATGAGGACATGCTGGACCTGCTGGCGATCAAGACCGCCGGACTCGATATTCCGGTCGGCGCGCTGTCGGGAGGCAACCAGCAAAAGGTGGTGATCGCCAAATGGCTGATGCGGCGTCCGCGTATCATCCTCCTCAACGACCCGACGCGCGGCATCGATGTCGGCACCAAGCAGGAAATCTATGCCCTGCTCCGCCGCCTCGCCGCCGATGGCGCCGCCATCCTCTTCTATTCGACCGATTATGACGAGCTGATCGGCTGCTGCGACCGCGTGCTGGTGCTTTATGACGGCGCCGTCAAACGCGAGCTCAAGGGTGATGAGATCAGCGAGCATGCGCTCATCTCCAGCGCCCTCAACATTACCGGCAACGGGCACAGCTTGCGTGAAGGAGCCGAGGCATGAAGGACTGGCGCTACTGGCTCGCCGAGCAGCGCGGCACGCTGGTCGCGCTCGCGATCTTCGCCCTGATGTTCACCATCTATATCTCGAACCACCCGGCCGGGCTCACCACGAATGTGGCGCAGACCGCTGCCAATAAGGGGACGCTGCTGGCGCTTGTCGCCATGGCGCAGACGCTGGTGGTGATCACCGCCGGCATCGATCTGTCGGTCGGCGCCATTCTCGTCCTCACCAATTGCATCGCCTCGATGGTGGTCACCGGCAACGCCTTCGAAACGACGCTCGGCGTCGTCTTCGTGCTTTTCGTCGGCGCCTTATGCGGCGCCCTCAACGGCCTCATCGTCATCTATGGACGGCTGCAGCCGATCGTCGCCACCATCGGCACCGGCGCCATCTTTTTCGGCATCGCTCTCATCCTGCGGCCGCTGCCCGGCGGCACCGTCAACGAGACGCTGGCCGATGCGATGACGGGCAAGGTCTTCGGCATCGTGCCGGCGAGCCTTCTCATGCTGCTCGCCATCGTGCTGGTGGTCTGGCTGCCTTTCTGCTCCTCGGTGATCGGGCGCGCGGCCTATGCAGCGGGCTCGTCGGAAACCGCCGCTTATATGTCGGGCATGCCGATCCGGCGCGGCAAGTTCGCCGCCTACACGCTGGGCGGGCTTCTCGCCAGTATCGGCGGCTTGTTCCTCACCTTCTTCACCTATTCGGGCCAGGCCTCGTCCGCCACCGCCAGCACCTATACGCTGCTGTCGATCGCCGCGGTCGTGCTGGGCGGCGTGTCGCTGTTCGGCGGCCGCGGCAGCGCCATCGGCGCCATTTTCGGCGCCTTCGCCTTCCGCGCCATCGGCGATCTCATGTTCGTCTTCGATTTCGATGCACTCTGGCAGCCTTTGTTCCAGGGCGTCATTCTCCTGCTCGCCGTCAGCATCGGGGCCCTCGGCCTGTGGCGCGTGCGCAACCGGCTGGAGTGGTTCGGATGAGCGATACGACGATGGGCAGGATCAGTGAGCGGATGCCGCGTTTCATCCGCCGCATTGAGCCGCCGGTGGCGATCTCCTTCGCCTGCATCATCCTGCTGCTCCTGTTCGGGGGTCTCTATTCATCGGCCTTCCTGTCGGCCGACTATCTGCTGCAGCAGCTCAAAGTGGCGTCGTTCCTGGGCGTCATCGCCACCGGCATGATGCTGGTCATCCTGCTCGGCCAGATCGACCTCTCAGTGCCCTGGGTGGTCGCGGCGGGGGCGATGATGGCCTGCGCCGCCACCGCCTATGGACCGGCGGCGACGCTCGCCGCGGTGCCGATCGGCATTCTTTGCGGCATGCTCATCGGCCTCGTCAACGGCATCGGCGTCGCATACTTGCGCATCCCTTCGATGATCGTGACGCTCGCCACCAATGCGGTCGCGCAAGGACTGATGGTGGTCTATACCGGCGGCTTCTCGCCCCGCGATTTTGCCACCGAGGAAATGCGCTATCTCGCCACCGGCTCGCTCATCCCGGGCGTGCCCAATGCGCTGATCATCTGGGCGATCGTCGGCGCCGGAATGGTCTTCGTGCTGACGCGCACCACGTTCGGGCGCGCCGTCTATGGCATCGGCAACCGCGAGCGCGCCGCCTATCTCTCCGGCGTCAATACGCGCCGCGTGGTGATGATCGCCTTCATCGCCGCCGGAGGCCTGAGCGCCTTTGGCGGTGTGCTGCTGGCGGGCTACGCATCCAAGGCGGCGCAAGGCATGGGTGATGCCTATCTCCTGCCCGCCATCGCCGCGGTGGTGCTGGGCGGCACCTCGATCCTCGGCGGACGCGGCTCTTATCTGGGCACCGTGGCAGGCGTCATCCTCATCACGCTGCTGCTGTCGATCCTGTCGGTGCTGCAGATGCCGGAAGCCGGCCGCCAGATCATCTATGGCGTCGTTATCATCGCCATGCTGCTGCTCTACGGACGCAGTCCCGCGAACCAGTAATCCACATCTTCCCGGATGAGGCTTGACTCTCCCCGCAACCTCCGCTTGATTAAACTGGTCTGACAGCCTGACCGCTTAGACGTCGGGACTCAGGGGGAGGATTTGTGAAAAGCAAGCCGTCGACATCCGGACTTCTCGGGCCCGTCAAGAGCCAAACCCTTGATTCCGCTGTGATTGAGGCCCTCGCCACCTATGTTGAGGAAGCTCGGATCGGGCCCGGGGACAAGCTCCCCTCCGAGCGGATGCTGTGTGAGCGGCTGGAAGTCAGCCGGCCCACGGTTCGGGAAGCCCTCAAGCGCTGGGAGGCCCTCGGCATCGTCGAAATGCGCAAAGGCTCCGGCGTTTATCTGCGCAAGGCGGTCGGCCGGAACATCGTGCATGTGCCGCTGGTGCTGAGCCGTTCGTCCAAGGTGAAGGACCTGCTGCATGGCCTGCAGGTGCGCCGGGCCCTCGAAGGCGAGGCCGCCGCGATCTGCGCGGCGTCGGCTTCCGCCGACCGCATCACCATGATCGAAAAGGCGCTCGACCGGATGGAAGCGGCGCATGCGATCGGCAATTCCTCGGAAGAGGACTGGGAATATCACCAGTCGATCATCGAGGCGACCGGCAACCCCCTCTTCACCCAGATCATCCAGTCGATGCGCGATCTCGTGCATCAGTTCTGGGAGAACCCGCTGCAGATCCCGAATTTCGCCGAAGCGTCCTTTCCCTTCCACCGCAGCATGTTCGACGCCATTGCGCGGCGTGATCCCGCTTCAGCGCGCGCCGAGGCGCTGAAGATCATCGACAGCGTCGGCCAGGAAATCCGTGAGGCCTATCCAAATGAAGCATGAAACCCATATCACGGACGCCGCCAAGGCCGCGATCGAAGCGGCTTCGCTGATCCTCACCGATGACGCGCCGCATCTGCATGATCCGGTCGTCGGGCCGATCTATCAGACCTCGCTTTTCACCTTCAAAGACTTCGCCGAGATGCAGAAGACCTTCGCCGGCGAAGGCCAGGGTTATATCTACAGCCGCGTCGGCAATCCGACGGTGCATGATTTCGAGCGGCGTATCGCCGAGCTCGAAGGGGCGGAAGCGGCGCGCGCCTTTTCCTCCGGCATGGCGGCGATCAGCTCCACGGTGCTTTCCATCGTCTCGTCGGGCGACCGCATCGTCGCGGTGCGCCACTGTTATGGCGACGCCTATCGTTTCTTCGAAAAGCTTCTGCCGCGCTTCAACATCACCGTCGATTATGTCGACGGCTCGGATGCGGATGCGGTCGAGGCGGCCCTGCCCGGCGCCAAGCTTCTCTATCTCGAGAGCCCGTCTTCGATGGTCTTCGAGCTGCAGGACATCAAGCGCCTGGCGCAAGCGGCGCGCGCGCAAGGTATCACCACCGTCATCGACAATTCCTGGGCGACACCGGTATTCCAGAAGCCTCACACCCATGGCGTCGATCTGGTGCTGCATTCGGCCTCCAAATATATCGGCGGCCACAGCGACACGGTGGCGGGCGTGGTGGCGGGCTCGAAAGCGCTTATCGCCAGGATCAACGAGCTGACCCATCCCTTTCTCGGCGCCAAGCTGTCGCCGCTCGAGGCTTTCCTCCTGATCCGTGGCCTGCGCACTTTGCCCTTCCGGCTCAAGCGTCATATGGACAGCGCGCTTTTCATCGCCGAGCGCCTGCGCGCCCATGCGCATGTCACCAAGATCCATCATCCGATCTATTCCAACCATCCCGGCCGCGCCACGCTGGCGGGCTTCACCGGTCTCTTCACCTTCGAGGTGGATGACACGATCGACATTCCGCGTTTCACCGACCTGCTCAAATTTTTCCGATTAGGGGTGAGCTGGGGCGGCCATGAAAGCCTCATCGTGCCGGTGGCGGCCTCGCTCGCCCAGACCCCCGGCGTCAATTCCTTCGACCGTTTCAGCGTCAGCCCACGCGCCATCAGGCTGCATGTCGGATTGGAAGATCCCGAGATGCTGTGGGCCGACCTGGAGAATGCCCTGGCTAAAAGCATCAAGACTTGAACCAACTCAACAAGGGAGGAGTACATGAAGAAACTGTTGCAAGGCATGATGTTCGGCGTCGCCATCGCGGCGCTCAGCAGCACGGCTTCGGCCGAAACCAAGGTGCAGCTGGTGGAGGTGATCACCAGCCCGCAGCGCACCGAATTCCTGCGCAAGGAGCTTGACGAATTCGAGAAAGCCAATCCCGACATCAAGGTCGAGATCGTATCGCTCCCCTGGGGCCAGGCCTTCGAGAAGTTCCTCAGCATGGTGCAGGCGGGCGAGACGCCGGATGTCGTCGAGATGCCGGAACGCTGGATGGGGCTTTATGCCAATAACGGCCAGCTCGAGGATCTCGGTCCCTTCATGAAGGACTGGGCCGAGCTCGGCACGCTGGGCGACCGCGCCAAGCAGTTCGGCTCCACCGTCAAGAACACGCAATATATGTTGCCCTACGGCTACTATGCCCGCGCGATGTTCTGGAACAAGAAACTCTTCGCCGAAGCGGGCCTCAGCGAAGCGCCGAAGACGATGGAAGAGTTTACCTCGGCGGCGCAGAAAATCGCCGGCCTCGGCAACGGCAAATATGGCTATTGCCTGCGCGGCGGCCCCGGCGCCTTCGGCGGCATCCAGATGTTCATGAACATCATGGACGGCAAGCCCGGCTTCTTCAACGAAGACGGCACCTCGACCTTCAACGAGGAAGGCTCGGTCAAGGCGCTGCAGATGCTGCAGGACATGTACAAGAACGGCTGGGTGCCGAAGGACAGCGTCAGCTGGGGCTTCAACGAAATCGTCACCGGCTTCTATACCGGCACCTGCGCCATGCTCGACCAGGATCCGGATGCGCTCATCGGCATCGCCGAGAAGATGAAGGCGGAGGATTTCGCCGTGGCGCCGATGCCGACCGGTCCCAATGGCAAATCCTATCCGACATTGGGCTATGCCGGCTGGTCGATGTTCGCCGACAGCCCGGCAAAGAAGGAAGCCTGGAAGGTCATCGAGTTCCTGTCCAACAACAAGCAGAATCTCGAATGGGCCAAGGTGGTGGGCGTTCTGCCGATCCACAATGGCGCCGACCAGGACGCATTCTTCAAGACCGAGCAGTTCAAGGGCTGGTTCGAGGAGCTGTCCAATCCGGACAAATATGTCTTCGTGACGCCGCCGACGCATCTCGAGAATCTGGGCGTGTTCTATGATTCCATGGTGCCGACCGGCTTCCAGGAAATCCTGCTCTCCAAGCGCGCGCCAAAGGAAGTCGCCGATGAATGGGCGACGTTCCTGACAGCCGAGCAGAAGAAGTGGATGGAGAAGAATAAGTAAAGAGCTCATCCCCTCTCCCCCTCCGGGGGAGAGGGTTAGGGTGAGGGGGAACCGGCGGACAGAATGTCGTCGGAACGGAAAGCCTTCTGCCGTCCGTTCCCCCTCACCCTCCCATTGCTTCGCAATGGGCCCCTCCCTCTCCCCGCTGGGGGCGAGGGTAACGAGAGCTGAGGGATGCTAGACCTTTGATGACCGCCATCACCGCAGATAATCTGGCTCTCCAACGCCAGGCCGACCGGCGCCGCTTTCTCGAGCCATGGCTCTATTTGAGCCCGGCGCTGGTGATCATCGTCACCGTCCTGGTCGTGCCCTTGATCATCGGCATCAGCTATTCCTTCCGCAAATTCTCGGCCTTCCGTTCCGAATATGTCGGCCTCGGCCAATATCGTGCGATGATGGTCGATCCCGTCCTGCATGACGCTCTCATCAACACGCTGTGGTGGACGGTGGCGAGCCTAGCGCTGCAGTTCTTCTTAGGCCTCGGCCTGGCGCTGCTTCTCAACCAGCCCTTCCATGGCCGCCGTCTCGTGCAAGGCCTCGTCTTTCTGCCCTGGGCGGTGCCGATCTTCCTCACCGGCCTCACCTGGGCGTGGCTGTTCAATCCGCTGATCGGACCCTTGCCGCATGTCTTTCATGCCATCGGGCTGCAATCGGAACCGGTCACTATTTTGGCCGATCCTTCGACCGCCATGTGGGGGCCGATCATCGCCAATGTCTGGTTCGGCATTCCTTTCTTCGCCATCACGCTGCTGGCGGCGCGGAAATCGATTCCCTCCGAGCTCTATGAGGCGGCGTCCATCGACGGCGCCACCGCCTGGCAGCAATTCACCAAGGTCACGCTGCCCTTTCTCGCCCCCACCATCGCCATCACGGTCATGCTGCGCACCGTGTGGATCGCCACCTTCGCCGATCTCATCTATGTCATGACGGCGGGCGGGCCGGCCGGCTCCACCAACACCATCGCCACCTATATCTATGTCTCGGCCTTCAAGTCGCTCGACAAGGGTTATGCCTCGGCGATCGCGGTGCTGCTCCTCGTCCTTCTCATCGCCTATGCGCTGATCGTCATCCAGATACGGCGCGCGCTTCTGAGGGATGTCTGACATGCCCGGCCAATCCCTCCTCCAGCGCATTCTCGGCCAGACCGGTCTTTATGCCGCCATCGCCTGTTATGTGATCTTCGCGCTCCTGCCGATCTACTGGACGATCAAGATCTCGGTGACGCCGCAGGACCTGCTCTACAGCGAAGGCATCAAGCTGTGGCCCAGCCGTATGACGCTCGCCAATTATACCAGCGTGCTCAAAGCCACCGACTTCCCGCGTTATTTCCTCAACAGCTTCCTGGTGTCGGTGACGACGGCGGTCATCGTCACCGTGGTCGCCTCCTTTGCGGGTTATGCGCTGTCGCGTTTCCGCTTCCGCGGCAAGGCGCTGGTGAGCCTGGTGCTGCTCCTCACCCAGACCTTCCCGCTGGTGATGGTCATCCCGCCGATCTACCGCATCATGGGCCAGCTCGGCCTCACCGATAACCTCTATGGGCTGATCATCATCTACACCGCCTTCAACATCGCCTTCGCCACCTTTCTGATGCAGTCCTTTCTCGACGGCGTGCCGAAGGATCTCGAAGAGGCGGCGATGATCGATGGCTGCACCCGCTTCGAGGCGCTACGCCGGGTGATCATGCCGTTGACGCTGCCCGGCATGGGCGCCACCGTCGCCTTCGTCTTCACCGCGGCCTGGAGCGAGCTGCTCTTCGCCCTCATGCTGATCAACAGCGAAAGCCAGAAGACCTTCTCGGTCGGGCTTCTCACCTTTGTCAGCAAATTCGCCGTCGACTGGGGGCAGATGATGGCGGCCTCGGTTATGGCCCTCATCCCGGTCTGCCTCTTCTTCATGTTCCTGCAACGTTATCTGGTCACCGGCCTCACCGCCGGCGCCGTCAAGGGATAGATCATGGCCTCGGTCTCATTGCGCAATGTCCATAAGAAATTCGGGCCGATCACGGTGCTGGAGAGCATCGATCTCGACATCGCCGACGGCGAGTTCGTCGTGCTGGTCGGCCCCTCGGGCTGCGGCAAGTCCACGCTGCTCCGCAGCATCGCCGGGCTCGAGGCCATCAATGGCGGCGAGATCCAGATCGGCGACCGGCCGGTGACCCATATGGCGCCCAAGGACCGCGACATCGCCATGGTGTTCCAGTCCTACGCGCTCTACCCGCATATGGATGTCCGGCGCAACATGGCCTTCAGCCTCAATTTGCGCAAAAGCCCGGCGGCGCTGATCGGCGAGCGCGTGGCGGAGGCCTCGGCCAAGCTGGGCCTCAATGCCCTGCTCGACCGTTTGCCCAAGCAGCTCTCCGGCGGCCAGCGCCAGCGCGTCGCCATGGGCCGCGCCATCGTGCGCAATCCCAAAGTCTTCCTCTTCGACGAACCCTTGTCCAACCTCGATGCGAAGCTCCGCGCGACCATGCGCACCGAGATCAAGGCACTGCATCAGTCGCTGAAGACGACGGCGATCTATGTCACCCATGACCAGGTCGAGGCGATGACCATGGCCAACCGCATCGTGGTGATGAGCGACGGCGTCATCCAGCAGGTGGGGCCGCCGCTCGAACTCTATGACCGCCCCGCCAATATGTTCGTCGCCGGTTTCATCGGCTCGCCGACGATGAATTTCTTCGATGCGGTCATTGTGAGGGGCGCGGCGCGTCTCGCCGATGGATCGCTCCTGCCGCTCGCCCCAGCCGCCTGGAAGGAGGGGCGCGAGATCGTCATCGGCATCCGCCCTGAACATCTGCATTTCGCCGATCAGGGATTTCCCGCCACGGTGACCGTGGTCGAGCCGCTCGGCATGAGCACGCAGGTAACGCTCGATGCCGTCGAGGAGCGCGTCACCTTGCTGGCGCTCGAACGTCCGCAGTTGAGCCCTGGCGACCGCAAATATCTCACGGCCAAGGCCGCGGATATCCATGTCTTCGATCGCGTAAGCGGTCTCAGGCTGAACTAGCTCCTCCTTCGGGATTCACAAAAACCTTTCCACGCGAGCAGCATTGCCCGTGCTGCGCGAGTTCAATGGATCCCGGCTTTCGCCGGGATGACGGGTTGAGAGAGGGTTTCCATTCTCCCGGCAATATGCAAATGCTGAACCGGACAGGAGTGCAGATTGGCGCGCAAACCGGATTCAGAGGCGGACAGGCTCGACGACGCGGCCCGGGCGGGCTGGCTCTATTACATCGCCGGCAACACCCAGGACGAGATCGCCCGCAAGCTCGGCGTGTCGCGTCAGACGGCGCAGCGGCTGGTCTCTCTCGCCGTCAGCGAGAAGCTGATCAAGGTCCGGCTCGATCATCCGATCGGCCATTGCCTGGAATTGTCGGAGCGGCTCAAGCAGGCCTATGGAATCGATTTCTGTGAGGTGGTGCCGAGCGATCCCGAATCGACGTCGACCACGCTGGGTGTCGCGGAAGCGGCGGCGGCCGAGCTCGAGCGTTATCTCGTCTCGCAGCATCCGGTGATCGTCGCCATGGGCACCGGGCGCATGCTGCGCGCCATGGTCGAACAGCTCACCCCCATGGACTGTCCGCAGCACAAGGTCGTGTCGCTCGTCGGCAATATCGCGCCCGACGGCTCCGCCACTTTGTTCGACGTGGTCAGCCGCATCGGCGACAGGGTCAAGGCGCCGCATTATCCGATGCCGCTGCCGGTGATCGCCACCACTGTGCATGAGAAATCCCTGCTCTTGGCGCAGAAGCCGTTCCGCAATGTGGCCGAGCTCGCCCGCCAAGCCGATGTGACCTTTGTCGGTATCGGCACGGTCGATGACGATGCGGCGCTTTTGCGCGACGGCTTCGTCAAGGCCGACGAGCTCAGGGCAATGGTGCGGGCGGGCGCGGTCGGCGAGATCATCGGCTGGGCCTTCGATGCCCAAGGCAAGCTTGTCGATGGCCTCACCAATGACCGGGTACTGAGCGTGCCGCTCGAGCAGCCGGCGACCCGGCGCCTGATCGGCGTCGGCATGGCCATCCCCAGACTCAGGGCGATCAAAGGCGCCCTGCGCGGGAAATTGATCAACGGTCTCATTACCAACGAGAAAATGGCTGAGCTTTTGCTAGAATAAATAGCAAACGCCCAAAATTTATTATCCAGCGAAACCAATATCTTGTTGTTCATGTTGCTGTGCCTTTGTGCATTGCAACAGGAATTTGGCTTGACTTCGCCTCCCTTTCATCCTGAGATTATGCCCAATTCAGAAGCAAATGCTCAGCTCATATCCTTTGGGAGGACATCAATGAAAGCCATCCTGACTGGCGTTCTCGGCACCTTCGCCCTTGCCGCCCTTTCGACCACAGCCCTTGCCGAAACGAAGCTCACCATCGCCACCGTCAATAATGGCGACATGGTCCGCATGCAGACGCTGACCGAGGACTTCACCAAAGCCAATCCGGACATCTCGCTCGAATGGGTCACCCTCGAGGAGAATGTGCTGCGCCAGAAAGTGACAACGGACATCGCCACCAAAGGCGGTCAGTTCGACGTTCTCACCATCGGCACCTATGAAGTGCCGATCTGGGCCAAGAAAGGCTGGCTCGTTGCGCTGGACGGCCTCGGCGCCGACTATGATGTCGATGATCTCCTGCCGGCGATCCGCGGCGGCCTGACGCTCGACGGCAAGCTCTATGCGGCGCCCTTCTACGGCGAAAGCTCCATGGTCATGTATCGCACCGACCTCATGGAGAAGGCCGGGCTCAAGATGCCGGACGCGCCGACCTGGGAATTCGTGGCCGACGCGGCCCGCAAGATGACCGACAAGGCCAACGAAACCTATGGCGTGTGCCTGCGCGGCAAGGCCGGCTGGGGCGAGAACATGGCCTTCCTGACCGCCACGGCGAACTCCTTCGGCGCACGCTGGTTCGATGAGAACTGGAAGCCGCAATTCGACCAGCCGGAGTGGAAGAACGCCCTCACCTTCTATCTCGATCTGATGAAGGATGCCGGCCCTCCGGGCGCTTCCTCCAACGGCTTCAACGAGAATCTGGCGCTGTTCAATTCCGGCAAATGCGGCATGTGGATCGATGCCACCGTCGCGGCGTCGTTCGTGACCAATCCGAAGGACTCGAAAGTCGCCGATAAGGTCGGCTTCGCGCTGGCGCCCGACAACGGCCTCGGCAAGCGCGGCAACTGGCTGTGGGCATGGTCGCTCGCGGTTCCGGCCGGCTCGCAGAAGGCCGAAGCGGCGCAGAAATTCGTCTCCTGGGCCACGAGCAAGCACTATCTCGATCTCGTCGCATCGAAAGAAGGCTGGGCCAATGTGCCCCCCGGCACGCGCACCTCGCTCTACAAGAACCCGGAATATCTGAAAGCCGCGCCCTTCGCGCAGATGACGCTCGACTCGATCAACTCGGCCGATCCGACCAAACCGACAGTGAAGCCGGTGCCTTATGTCGGCGTGCAGTTCGTCGCCATCCCTGAATTCCAGGGCATCGGCACGACGGTGGGGCAGATCTTCTCGGCGGCCCTCGCCGGCGAAAAGAGCGCCGACGACGCGCTCGCCGAAGCGCAGGCCGCGACCACCCGCGAAATGACCAAGGCCGGCTACATCAAATAGAGGGGCGGCTCCTCCCAAGACTCGGCTGCTCGGCACCGACGAGCCGGGCAGCCATTTTTCTCTTTCATTGCAAACATGTCGCTCAGCGCCAAGTCGTCATCCTCTCAGAATTTCCTCCTCTCCCGCCCTGCGGGAGAGGGTGGCCAAAGGCCGGGTGAGGGTGTGGCTCCGAACTTGACGAATGAGCTTGCGAGATAAAGACGAAGGCCCAGAAAACAGTCAGACTGTGGTGCAGCGGCACCAACACCCTCATCCGCCCTTCGGGCACCTTCTCCCGCAAGCGGGAGAAGGGGAGTAGAGGCAGAGAGCAGGACCAGGAGCTAGCTTATGGCGACACAGCAAACCAGACTGCTCGGGAAACTGGCCGTGGCGCCGTCCGTCGTCGTGCTGTTCCTGTGGATGATCGTGCCGCTGGCACTCACCATCTGGTTCTCGCTGCTCCGCTATAATCTGCTCGATCCCGGCAATGAGAGCTTCGTCGGCTTTCTCAATTACGAGTACTTCCTCACCGATCCCGCTTTCTTCGCAGCGCTCGGCAATTCGCTGAAGCTCGTCTTCGCGGTGCTGGCGATCAGCATCATCGGCGGCACGCTGCTCGCCCTCCTCCTCGACCAGGCCATCGTCGGACGCAATATCGTGCGCCTCATGGTGATCGCGCCTTTCTTCGTCATGCCGACGGTGAGCGCGCTCGTCTGGAAGAACATGTTCATGCATCCGGTGTCGGGGCTCTTCGCCTGGCTGATGAAATCGGTCGGGCTCGAGCCGGTCGACTGGTTCGCGCAATATCCGCTCACCGCCGTCATCATCATGGTGGCCTGGCAGTGGCTGCCCTTCGCCACGCTCATCCTGCTCACCGCCATCCAGTCGCTCGACGAAGAGCAGAAGGAGGCGGCCGAAATGGACGGCGCCCCGCCGCTCGCCTATTTCTTCTATATCGTGCTGCCGCATCTGGCGCGGCCGATCACCGTCGTGATCCTGATCGAGACGATCTTCCTGCTCAATGTCTTCGCCGAGATCTATGTCACCGGAACCGGCGGGCCAGCCGGCAACCTGCCCTATCTCGTCTATTTCCAGGGCCTCCTCAATTTCGATGTCGGCGGCGCTTCAGCGGGCGGCATCGTGGCGGTCGTCCTCGCCAATATCGTGGCCTTCTTCCTGATCAGGATGATCGGCCGGAACCTGGAGGGTTAGAGATGGCCCGTGCCGTATCGCTTCGCCGCCGCACCGTCGCCACTATCGCCGCTTGGGCGATCGGTTTCCTCATCTTCTTCCCGATACTGTGGACCATCATCACCAGCTTCAAGACCGAGCTCGAAGCCTTCTCGACGCCGCCCAAATTCCTGTTCTTCGAGTGGACGACGGAGAATTACGGCATCGTGCAGGAGCGCTCCAACTATCTGCGCTTCGTCTCGAACTCGCTGATCCTGTCGATCGGCTCGACCCTGGTGGCACTGCTCTTCGCCATCCCGGCCGCCTGGGCCATGGCCTTCGCGCCGGGCAAGCGCACCAAGGACCTCCTGATGTGGATGCTCTCCACCAAGATGATGCCGCCGGTCGGCGCCCTCATCCCGGTCTATCTGATCTTCCGCGACATGGGCCTGCTCGACTCGCGCGGGGGTCTCATCGCGGTGCTGTTCCTGCTCAACCTGCCGATCATCGTGTGGATGCTCTATACTTACTTCAAGGAGATCCCCGGCGAGATTCTCGAAGCGGCGCGCATGGACGGTGCCTCCTTGTGGAAGGAACTCGTCTATGTCCTGGCCCCCATGGCGGTGCCGGGCATTGCCTCGACGCTCCTCCTCAACATCATCCTGGCCTGGAACGAGGCGTTCTGGACGCTCAATCTCACCACATCGGCGGCCGCCCCGCTCACCGCCTTCATCGCCTCCTATTCGAGCCCCGAGGGCCTGTTCTGGGCCAAGCTCTCAGCCGCCTCGACCATGGCCATCGCCCCTATTCTCGTCCTGGGCTGGTTCGCCCAGAAGCAACTCGTCCGCGGCCTCACCTTCGGAGCTGTCAAATAATGGGCACCATCGTTCTGAAAGACGTGCAAAAGCGCTTCGGCGACGTCGTCATCATCCCCGGCGCCAGTCTCGCCATCGAGAATGGCGAGTTCATCGTCTTTGTCGGCCCGTCCGGCTGCGGCAAGTCGACCTTGCTGCGCCTCATCGCCGGGCTCGAGGATGTGACGGCGGGCGAGATCATCATCGACGGTGCGGACGCCGCGCAGCTGGCGCCGGCCAAACGTGGCCTCTCGATGGTGTTCCAGTCCTATGCCCTCTATCCGCATATGAGTGTGCGCAACAACATCGCCTTCGGCCTCAAAATGGCCGGCATGCCGAAACCCGAGATCGAGGCCAAGGTCACCAAGGCAGCGCAGACCCTCAATCTCACCGACTATCTCGACCGCAAGCCGCGCCAGCTCTCCGGCGGCCAGCGCCAGCGCGTCGCCATCGGCCGTGCCATCGTGCGCCAGCCCAAGGCCTTCCTGTTCGACGAGCCTTTGTCCAATCTCGATGCCGCATTGCGCGTGCAGATGCGCCTCGAGATCATGCAGCTCCACCAGACACTCGGCGCCACCATGATCTATGTCACCCATGACCAGGTCGAGGCCATGACCATGGCGGATCGCATCGTGGTGCTCAACAAGGGCAATGTCGAACAGGTCGGCTCACCTCTCGATCTCTACAACAATCCGGATTCACTGTTCGTAGCCGGGTTCATCGGGTCGCCCAAGATGAACTTCATCTCCGGTGAAGTCGCCGGCCAGTACAAGGCGCAGACGATCGGCGTGCGCCCCGAACATATCGCGCTCTCCAGCCAGTCCGGCGCCTGGGAAGGCACGATCGCGCTCGCCGAGCATCTGGGCGCCGACACGTTTCTTCACATCGACACGAAGGCCGGCGGCCGCCTGACGGTGCGCGCCGCCGGTGAATACGACCAAGGTCCCGGTGCCAAGATCTGGCTCACGCCGGAGAAGAACCGTATCCATCGTTTCGACCAGAACGGGAGAACGATCAAGAATGCGGCTTGAGCATAAAACGGCGATCGTCACCGGCGGGGCGCGCGGCATCGGACGCGCCATCGCCGAGGGTTTCGCCCGTGAAGGCGCCCGTGTCTGTATCGCCGACATCGATGAGGATGTGGCGCGCGCCACGGCCCGCGAAACGGGGGGCGGCGCTTTCGCCGCGCATCTCGATGTCACGCGGATGGACTCGATCAACCGGATGATCGGCGAAGTCGAGACGAAGGCCGGCGGCGTCGATATCCTCGTCAACAATGCCGCGATCTTCGACATGGCGCCGATCGAGGAGATCACCGAGAAGAGCTATGACCGCATCTTCACCGTCAATGTGAAAGGTCTGCTGTTCACCTTGCAGGCGGCGGCGAAATCCATGATCAAGCGCGGCAAGGGCGGCAAGATCATCAATATGGCGTCACAGGCCGGCCGGCGCGGCGAGGCGCTGGTCGCCGTCTATTGCGCCTCGAAGGCGGCCGTCATCAGCCTCACCCAATCGTCGGGGCTCGGCCTCATCAAGCACCGGATCAATGTCAACGGCATCGCCCCCGGCGTGGTCGACACGCCGATGTGGGACGAAGTCGACGCCCTGTTCGCCAAATATGAAGGCCGGCCGCCCGGCGAGAAGAAACGGCTCGTCGGCGAAGGCGTGCCTTTCGGACGCATGGGCAAGCCCGAGGACCATGTCGGCTGCGCCATCTTTCTCGCTTCGGCCGAGAGCGACTATGTCGTGGCGCAGACCTTCAATGTGGATGGCGGTCAATGGATGAGTTGAAAGGATCAGGAACGTGTATCTCGAAAAACTGAAGCTCGACGGGAAAGTGGCGGTGGTGACGGGCGCCGGCCAAGGCATTGGCGCCGCCTGCGCCCGGGCGCTCGGCGAGGCGGGCGCGACCGTGATCGTCGCCGACATGATGGCCGACCGCGTCGAGGCGAGCGTGGCTGAGCTCAAGAAGCTCGGTCTCAAGGTGTTTGGCGCCACGCTCGACGTCACCAAGTCGAAGGATGTCGACCGCGTCGCCGCCGATGTCATCAAGCAGCATGGCCGGGTCGATATTCTCGTCAACAATGCCGGCGTCGCCAAAAGTGACGTCAAGGCCGAGGATACCAGCGACGAGCACTGGCGCTTCCACATGGATGTCAATCTCGACGGCCTGTTCTGGTGCTGCCGCGCCTTCGGCCGGCAGATGCTGAAGCAGAAGTCGGGCGCGATCGTCAATATCGGCTCGATGTCGGGCTTCATCGTCAATAAGCCGCAGCCGCAAGCCTTCTACAATGCGTCGAAAGCGGCGGTGCATCATTTGACCCGCTCGCTCGCCGCCGAATGGGCGAAGGGCGGTGTGCGCGTCAATGCGGTGGCGCCCACCTATATCGAAACACCGCTCACGTCCTTCGGCATCAAAGAGGATCCGGAGATGTACGAAACCTGGCTCGAAATGACGCCGATGGGGCGCGTCGGCCAGCCCGACGAGATCGCCTCCGTCGTGCATTTCCTCGCCTCCGACGCTGCGAGCCTGATGACCGGCTCGATCGTGCTCGCCGATGGCGGCTATTGCTGCTGGTAGCCGCCGCTACTTCACTAGAAACGGAACACCATTGCGATAGGAACCACCCGGCGGCGGCGGGAAAGAGGTGGAAGCGACGATAGAGCGGGCGGCGGAATCAAGGCGCGCATTGCCTGATGAGACCGACACAGACGTCGATACGACGCTGCCGCTCGAGTTGATGGTGAAATTAATGGTGACGCGGCCTCTCGCACTTCCCGCCGCCGACTGAAGAGCCGTACGTCGAGCGGCAAGCCGGGCGTTGACGATTGACCTGTAGGCGGCGCTCGCACGCTTGCCACCTGAGGATTCGGCTTGCGAAGCGCCCGTGCGGCCGACATTCCTGTTCGTCGATGTCGACGCGACCATGGCGCGCTGCTGTTCGGTCTTGACCTTCTTCTGCGCTTGCACCTTCTTCTTTGCCGGCTTCGGCTTGGCGGGAATGACAGGCGCGTCCTGCGTTTCGATGATCGGCTTCTCGACATCGAGGGGTTCGACCGGCTTTGCAAGCGTCGGCTCGTCCACCGGCTCGGCTTCGATGATATCTTCCGCTTCCGGCTCGACCTTAGCTTCTTCGATTTCCTTGGCTTCGGTTGGCTCAACATCGAGTTGCGGAGAGCTGAGGGCCGCCAGAACGCCAACCTCCTTCCCCGTGATGTCCTTGACCTCGCCGGGCTGGGCTTCGGTCGCCTGCTGGGCTTCCATAGATTCCGCCATGACCGCAGGCGACACCTCATCCGCCGCCTCGGCGGTGATTTCGGGCAACAGCTCGAGCTCGACGGCGGCAGGCGGCGCGGGGGGCGGCGCATTGGGAGCCAGCATGAACGCACTCGCCGCGGCGGCATGAACACCGACGGCGAGGATGAGGCACACGATGCGCGAGCTATTGGAGAGGCCGCCGATGTTCATGGCTGTGCGGCCTCCGCCGTGCCCTTATTGGCGATCAGCGAAAGTCTCGTGATGCCGTTGAGCGCCAAATCATCCAGCACGGCGACGATATCGCCATAGGATGCGGTGCGGTCACCCCTCACATGAACGACACGGCTTTCGGCACCCATCATCGCCTTGATGCGCGCGACGAGTTCGGACCGCGGAATCTCGTCGGGTCCGAGCGTCACCTTCTTGTCGGCGCCGATGGTCAGCACGATCGGACTTTGCTGGTCGCTCGGCTGGGCCGATTTGGCCTGCGGCAGCTCCACCTTCATGCCTGAGCTCAACATCGGTGCCGCCACCATGAAGATGATCAACAGCACCAGCATGACGTCGACCATCGGCGTCACATTGATCTCGGCCATCGGGGCCAGATCGTCGCTGTCGTGATCGGCGGAAAGGTTGAAACTCATGCGATCTTCTTTCGCATTGGGGCGACGGCGGTGTTCTCGCGGGCGAGCCTGGTGCCGTAATCCTCGATCAGCCGGTTGAGCGCGCGCCCGGTGATGCCGAAGGCGGCGGCGAGGCGGTTATAGGCGAAAGCGGCCGGAATGGCGGCGGCAAGACCGATGGCGGTCGCCGCCAACGCTTCGGCGATGCCAGGCGCCACGACCGCGAGGCTCGTATCCTTGGCGGCGGCGATGCCGGCGAAGCTCGTCATGATGCCCCAGACCGTGCCGAAGAGACCGACGAACGGCGCCACCGACGCGATGACCGCCAGATTGGGCAGGCCGCGCTGGCTGGACTCGATCAGCTCCTGGGCACGGCGTTTCATCGCCGCGGTGATGGCGGTACGGCGGTCGGATTCGGCGGGCGAGGCTTGCGCCTCAAAGGCCTCCTCACGTCCGGTGGCGAAGATCCGGCCGATCACCTGGCCCATGCGGCCCTTGGCGGCGCCTTCGCTCTTGATGGCGCGGCGCAGCCGCATCAGCGTCCACAACGCCTCGAAGATGATGATCCAGCACCACAGCGACGACAAGACCAGCATGACGATCACCGCTTTGACGACGGGACCCGCCTGCAGAAAGAGTTCGACCGGAGATATTTCTCCACCTTGCATTTCAAGCACTCACTTATAGAAACGGATATCCAGGCGCGACGAGAGGGCGAGCCGATCGAGACAGGCCTCGGGCGTCGCGTCCGGCGCACAGCTCGACACGTCGTTCAGCAGCACGCCGGCAACGTCCGGACAGGCGACGTCGATGGCGAAGATCTTCACGCTGGTCTTGTTGGAACGCACCGGCCCCATCTCGGCGATGAGCCGCTTGGCGATGCCGCCATCCTTGCCGAAAATAATGAGATCGGTTTTCAGCGACTGGAGCGGCTTGCCGGCCTTCTCGGCGATGAGGAAATAGGCCTGGCATTGGGCGCCCGCCGGCTCGAGCTTGTTGAGCTCGAGGCTGAGATCGTCTTTGGCGAAGGCGTGAGTCGGCAGAGCCACCGCGGCAGCGGCCAATACAAGGCTCGAACATAGGGTACGGATGCGCGCTAAATACATGCAGGCCCTTGGGAAAATGGGTTTTTTCGCGCGCTGGGTTTGGGCCTGGCTGAGCCGGATAGTAAATATCCGACCTGTGGAGTCAAGTTTTCTGTCCGTCCTGAATTCTTCTATTTTAGATAGCGGAATTCTCTACTTTTGCGGGAAACGCAGAAGATAGGTATCCATGATCCAGCCATGCCTTTCACGCGCCTCGGCGCGGGTCGCGGTGATCGTCTCGGCCACGTCGGCGACCTTTCCCGAAATCAGGATCTCGTTCGGCGTGCCGATATAGGCGCCCCAATAGATCTCGGCCGCCGGATCGACGCCCCGATAGGCATTCTGGCTGTCGAGCATGACCACCACATTGGCGATACCGGGCGGCAGGCCTTCCGCCAGCTTGCGTCCGGTCGTGACATGGATCGATTCCCCGACACGGTTGATCGGCAAGCGGTGCTTGGCGACGAGCGCCTGGACGCTGCTGATCCCCGGTATGACTTCATAGTCGAAGGCGACCTTTCCCCGCGCCTTGATCCGCTCGACGATGCGGATGGTGCTGTCATAAAGCGTCGGATCGCCCCAGACGAGAAAGCCGCCGCAGCCCTCTTCGCCGAGTTCCTCGGCGATCATGCGCTCGAAGATCAAGGCGCGCTTATCATACCAGTCCTCGACCGCCGACGTATAGGCGGCGGCGGTGCGGTCGCGCTCGGGATCGCGCGCCTCGACGATCCGATAGGTCGGATTCTGGATATGGCGGCGGCATATTTCCTTGCGCAGCGCCACGAGGTCGTCCTTCTCCTCGCCCTTGTCGATGACGAAGAAGACATCGACCGCGTTCAGCGCCTTGACGGCCTGGACGGTGATGTAGTCGGGATCACCGGCGCCGACGCCGATGATGAAGAGCTTGCGCATCTGAAGAGGCCTTCCGCGATCAGAAGGAACCTCTTTGCCGGGTCGTCCCGCCCCTCGTCAACCCGATCACGCCGGCGCGTATGGATGTCCGAACTCGAAGGCCTTCTCCTGTAATTTCCCCTCTCCCGTGCGAAGCATGGGAAAGGGTGGCCGAAGGCCGGGAGAGGGCTCTTTCTTGAAGCCTCTCACTCTTTCAGAAGAGCCCTCATCCGCCCTGTCGGGCACCTTCTCCCATTGCTGCGCAACGGGAGAAGGGAAATTGGAGGTGATCACGCCGGCGCCGGCAGCCTCGCCGCCTTGAGCCCTTCGCCCGGCACCTGGGAAGACGCCGCCTCGCGGAAATAGGCCGAATAACGGGGGTCCCCATAGGTCGCGCCCTCGCTGCCATAGAGCTTCATCTTGTCGAGATCGACCTTGTTCAACATGATGCCGAGACACTTCTTGGCGAGCGGCGGGTCGACCTCGAGCTTCGCCTGCACCACGGCGCGGGGCGTCTTGCCCCACTCGACCACGCAGGCGAAGCCGTCGACATGTGGCGTGATCGCGCGCACATCGACGACCGGGGCGAGCGGCGGCAGATCGAGGATGATGTAATCGAAAGCTCCTCTCGCCTCCTCGAGCAGGCCCTGCATCTCGCGCGAGGCCAAAAGCTCAGAGGTCAGAGGCACGTCGCGCCGCAAGACCGCCGGCAGCATGGCGAGCCGGGTACGCTCCTCGAACAGCAGCAGATCCTGGAGCGGAACCTTGTCGATGACGAATTCGGCGAGGCCGGCCTTGGCGTGGGACGCCACCATACGTGTCAGCGACGGGTTGCGCAGATCGGCGTCGATGAGCAAGGTCCGCGCCTTCTGGCTGGCGAGAAGGCGGGCGAAGTTGATCGCCACCGTCGACTTGCCCTCGCCCGGCAGGACCGAGATGATGCCGATGACTTTCGGTTTCTCGCGCCCGAGCGACAGATCGGCCGAGATCTTGGCGCTGCGCAGGGTCTCGGCGAACAGCGACAAGGGATGATCGACGGCATAGGAGGTCACCGACCTCCCGTCCTCGATCAACGGCACCATGCCCAGGAACGGCAGGTCCGTCTCCTCCGCCACCTGCTCGCCGGTGCGGAAGAAGCGGTCGCGATATTCCTGCAGCGCGCCGAGGCCGGTGCCGAAGGCGAGGCCCAGCATCGTGCACAGAGCGAGCACCAGCGACTTCTTCGGCCCGCTCGTTTCCTGCGGCACCGCCGCTTCGGAAATGATGCGCGCCTCGGTGACCGGGAAGCTCTCCTGCTGCAGCGATTCCTGATAGCGCTGCAGGAACTTCTGATAGAGATCCTTGTAGCTCTCGGACTCGCGCTCGAGCTCGCGCAGCTGGACCAGCGTCTCATTCGCATCGGCGCTGATGCCGGTGGCGTCGGTCACGATGTTGCGCAAGGCGTCCTCGCGCGACTTCGCCACCTGATATTCACTGCTGTAGCTCTTGGCGATGCGGCCAAGCTCGTCGAAGATCAGCTTGCGGTATTCTTCCATCGAATTGCGCAGCCGCTTGACCTGGATATGCTCAGGCCCCGCCTTTTCGGCGATCTCCGAGGCGAGGCGCGAGGCCTCGAGATATTTCGAGCGCAGATCGTTGACGATGGCGCTGTCGAGCGTGCCGGCAACGATGGCGTCCGGCTGGCCGCTGTCGATGACCGACTGCAGCCGCTGATATTTGGCTTGCGCCGCCGCCGTCTCGGTGCGCGCGACGATGAGCTGGCTGTTGAGCTCCGACAATTGCTGCTCGCTGACGAGTTTGCCGCTCGCCGCGATCAGGCCGTTCTCGGTGCGGAATTTCTGCACCGCGAGATCGGATTTGAGCGCCTCCTGCTGCAAGTCCTTCATGCGCTGCTGGGCCCAGCCGCCGGCGAGCCGGGTCGCTTCGTATTTGGCGTTCAGCTGATCGGCCAGATAGGCCTCGGCGACGCCCTTGGCGACCCGCGCCGCCAATACCGGGTCCGACCAGGTGAAGCGGATATTCAGCACATAGCTGCGATTGAGCCGCTCGACGATCAGGTTGCGCTGGATATTCTGCAAAGCGGCGCGGCGGCGCAATTCGTCTTCCGACGCGGTGTCGGACGGCGAAGAAGAAAAAATCGACGTCACGGCGCGGATGGTGGAGCGCACCATCTGCAGCGGTCCCGCCGGCGCGCTCATGAAATTCGGGTCCTGGTCGAGCTTGAGCTTGTCGACGACGGCCAGGCCCACCTTGTCGGATGTCAGAACCTCGACCTGGCTCAATATACGCGCCTCGTCCTCGACGGTGCGCTCGAGCGCCGAGCCCTGATAAAGGATACGGCTGTTGTCCTGATCGATCAGGATGTCGGTGGAAGCCGAATATTTCGGTGCGGCGAGGAGAAGATAGACGATGCCGAGCAGCAGGAAGACCGCGACGCTCAGCGCCGCGATACGCCATTGCCGGCGCACGATGGCGACGAGCTTGTAAAGATCGATCGGCGGCGCCGGCGACGCCCCACGATGCGGCAAGGGAGCCGGGGTGGGGAAGGTTTCGCGCATCATGACTTCCTCCTATCGCCTCGGTGCCCGGGCGAACGCGTCGGCCAAGGCGAACCAGAAAGGCTTGCGTTCGAATTTGTCGTCATAGGGCAGGCAGCGGTTCATCGTGCCGTCGGTGCGGCTCTGAAATGTGCTCGAATTGAGCCAGGAATAGCGATCCGACAGGCCCCAGGTGAGCACACCCTCGACGGCACGCTCACTGAGCGCGATGGTCAGAAACTGCGTTGCCATCTCGGCCACGAGCCGGTCGCGCTCGCTGACCGTCTGGGTGAGCCGGCGGTCGTCGATATCGAGCTCGGTGATCAGGATCTTGTAGCCGAGCCCTGCGACCTGGCGCAGGAAGGTGGCGAAAGTCCCCGGATCGAACGGCCGGCCGACCGTCAGATGGCCCTGAATGCCGAGGCCATGCACCGGCGCGCCCTGGCGTTTGAGATTCTCCAGCAAAGTGAGCACGGCCGAGCGCCGCGCCACATCAGGCGCATCATTATGATAGAGCCCATATTCATTGTAATAGGCCTGAATGCCGGGATCGGCTTCGGCAGCGATGGTGAAGGCGCGCGCGATATAATCGGGGCCCAGATATTTCAGAAATACCGAGTTGCGTAAGGAGTCCGGCTGTCCGTCCTTCGGCTCGATCGCCTCGTTGACGATATCCCAGCTGACGATCTTGCCTTTGTAATGGGCCATCAGATCGCGGATATGATCGATGATGATCTTCTCGCCTTCCGCTTTGAGCGCCGCCTCGACCCAGCGCGGCAGATTGCGGTGCCAGATGGCGGCATGGCCCCGGGTCTGGAGGCTGAAGGACGAGGCGAAGGAAACCACGCGATCGGCGCCGGTGTAGGTGCGCTGGCCGCGCGTGCCTTCGATGGCGCCCCATTTCATCTCCCATTCCGGTACGACGGCGGCGCATTGACGCGAAAAGGTCCGGCGCAGCGTCGCGTCCCGGTCGGTCTGCCAGGTCGCGACGGCGGCGCCATAGACAAGGCCTTTGGCGGAAGCGAGGCCCTTCAAGCTGCGCTCGACCGTCTGGGCCTCGGCGTGCAAGGGCGAGGCGGTCACGGCGGCGCCCGACAGGGCGGCGAGGAGGTGGCGACGATTCATCGGCTTGCATCCAAGAGCGAGAGAACCAGATCGCGGTCATGGTCCCAGTCGAATTTGCGGGCGAAATACTGTCCCGAAGCGGCGATGCGCGGCAGGTCCTCGCGCGACAGGATCTTGGGGTGGCTGCCACCCCTCTCCCAATCGACATAAGTGAGAGAGTCTCTCACCCGGCCGGCAAAGGGCGAAAGCGCCACGAGGGTCTGGAAATAGGATTCATCCGGCGTCTCGCTGAAGCGGAAGCGGCGGTCAAAACGCGGATTCATCCGGCGGAAGCGCATGGCCCAGTCGAGGCACGGTCGCGACAGGCACCACCACATCGAGCCGAAATGCGGGGTTCCGAACTCCGCCGCGAAATCCGGCCGCGTCCACAAGTGCCGCGACAGGCGGTTGACGGCGCCGAGACAGGCGCGCGGCAAGGTCTTGCTGTAGAAGCGGTAATGCGCCAGCCGCGCCTCACGTCTATGGGCGAAGGCCTCTTCTTCCGGCATCATGTCGACATATTCGCAACCCTCCTGTGCCAACCTCTCGGCAAGCTCGGCGAGATCACCGACAGGCAAACAGGCGCCGCTCACCAGCATCAGATAGTCGGCATTGCCCTTGGCCAGCGCCGTCTCGATCAGCTCGAGGGTCGCCTCGACAACTGAAAATCCACCCCAGCTCACCGAATGGCGCCGCGCCGGGAGGGTCGCATACCGCGCGAGCTGGTCCCAGTGACCCTCGAAGCCTTTCGCGTCACGGTCGACATGGAGATAGGTCTCGCCATAAGATTTGAGCTTGGCGAGAAGTGCCAGCAGATCGTCAGGTGCGCGATGAGCGAGGACGAGATAAGCGACACGCATGATCAGGACTCCTCGTTCACGGTGACGGGACGGCGGTTCATGATGTCGGCTAGAGCCTGACGCAGAAGCGCCGACTTCAGCGGCATGACGAAGAGATGCGCCATCACGGCATAGAAGATGAGACCGCCCAGCGTGAGGATCGCCCCCAGGACCAGCCAATCAATGAGCGGAATGGCGGGAAAGGCCAGGCTGATCGCCAGAGCGATACCGATCGCCGCCATGGGGCCTAAGAGCGCCATGGTCACCTGCCCTGCCGAAAAGCTGAGCGTCCTGACCGAGATCATGCCGATGCGCAGCACTGCCAGCACCTCGGCAAGGGTGAGCGCCAGGACGAAGACCTCGATCGACGGCCTGAACAGCGTCGCCGCGGCGCCGACGCCCAGCGCCAGGATCGAGAAGACGGTGCATATGAGCATCAGCTTGCTGCGGCCTTGGGCCAGGGCCACCGGGCTCGGCAGCTGGTAGAGGAATTTGACAAAGAGATTGAGCCCGATCAGCGACATCAGATAAGGCGAAGCGGCATAGGCCTTGCCGAACAGCAAAGGCAGCAAGGGTGTGCCTGCGAAAATGAATCCCATGGCATAGAAGAAGGCGACGGCCGACAGAACCAGAGTCCAGCGGGCGCAGTTCTTCTTCACCGAGGGATGATCTTCCGGCCGGTTGACGAAAGCCGGCACGAAGAGATTGGTGAGGAAGCGCAGGATGGCGCCGCGCGGCAAGGTGGCGGTGCCGAAGATCACGCTGTAGAAGGCGAGCGCCTGGGTGCCGAGCGCCCAGCCGATGAACACCCGGTCGCCGAGCGTCATGCCGGCAGTGACGATACCGGTCGGCACCAGCGGCTTGCCGAAGGTCGTCGCTTCATCGGCGATCGCCTTGTCCCAGCCGAGCCGCCAGGGAAAACGCGACAGAAGATGCGAGGTGATGCCTGAGGCGATGACGCTCGCGGCAAGGCCCCAGGCCATCACGGTGTAATCGGGTGAGATCAGTGCCGCGATGATGACGGCCACCGTCCAGGCGAGCTGCGTCATGATGATGGTGACGGCGTTGCGCCAATATTGATAGTCGCGCATCGCCTGCTTGACGCCGAGATTGCCGAAACCGCGGATGATGGCGCAGGCGCCGACCGCGACATAGGCATAGGTCGCCTCGGGCGACGAGAAGATAATGGCGAGAAGCGGCGCCATGGCCATGATCAGCGTGCCGACCAGAGCGGCGCGCGACAGCTGCAGGGCGTGGAGCGTCGCCAGAGCGCGCTTGGGGTCGTCGGTCTTGGTGTAGCGCACCGCCGACACCGGCACGCCGAAATCGAAGCCGATCTCGACCAGCGCGCTGATCATGGCGAGCGAGATCGCCACGCCGAATTCATGCGGTGCCAGCAGCCGGGCCAGCACGATATTGCGGATGAACGGAAACGTCATTTCGGCAAGATTGGCGATCGCCAGGATCGAGCCGGATTTGAGCGAAAGCCTCATGGCAAGGCCTCCACCGGATGGGTGAAGCGGGCGGACTGCCGATAGTAGGTGGGCGCGAATTGGGCAGCCACGACCGCCAGCGCCAATATCGCGATCATATTATCGGCGTATTGAAAGAAGCCAGCGGATTCAGTCATCGAGAAGGACAGATAACAGGCGAGCAAGGCGGCGATACGCGGGTCACGCGCGGCAAGCGCACAGCGCCCGATCGAGGCGATCAGCAGAATGAAGAGCACCAGCGCGATCACCCCGCCATAAAGCAGAAGCTGCAGCACCAGATTATGCGAATGCGGGAAGATGTAGATGCCGACATCGCCCGCCAGCAGATAGGCTTCCGCCATGAAGATGCTGTAGGTCGAATTGAAGCCATAGCCGAAGATCGGCTGGCGCTGGATGAGGCCCCAGGACAATTCCCAGATGAAGCTGCGGCCCGTTCCGGTGAGCAGCTCATCGGCATCGCCGGAGCGGGCGAACATCGCGAGGATCTGGCTGTCGAGGCTGATGACGATGGCCGCGGCGGCGCCCAGGCACAGAAGAATGGGGATGAGCACCGCATTCCAGCGATTCCTGAGCAGGAAGAACGTGGCGCAGCCGAAGGCGGCGGCGATCAAGGAAGTGCGGCTCTGGGTCAGGACCAGGGCAACGAGCGCCACCCCGATGGCGAGGGCCTTGAACAGGCGCGAGAGACTGCCGCTGTCGCAGCGGGCATAGATCGCGACGAGAATGAAGCTCGCCAGCACGCCGGTCTGATTGGGATGGCCGCCGAGGCCGGTCATGCGGCTGCCGACCGAGCCGTCCCAGGCCAGCATGCGCGATACCGAGGGAACCGCGAAGAAGAGCAGGATCGACAGTGCCAGAAACACCGTCTGAATCTGGATCAGCCGGTCGAACAGGACCGGCAGCCCACGCGCTTCGGCAAAAGCAAGGAAGACGAAGAAGACCGATAGCAGGCTCGCGGCCATCACCAGAGACTTGAAGGGCTCCGGCGAATAAAGCGCGGTGACGAACATCCAGGCGAAGAAGATCAGCACGTAGCGCATGGGCGCCTGCAGCAGCCAGCCGGAATGCCGGCGCAGCAGCCAGGCGGCGAACAGCAGGCCGAAGACCCACAAAGCGATCTTGGTGATGTTCGACAGATCGAGCTTGGCCGGATCGGTGGCGAGCTTCTCGCTGCCGGTCAGGCGGCGGATACTGAGCTGGGTCAGGAAGACATAGGCGATCAGCAGCAGGTCAAGCATGCCGAAATTGGACCACCATGTCTGGGCGACCGGTCTCCTCACAAGCGCGCCCCATGAACGGTCATCAGGCCCATGAGATGAACGGAGCGCCGCAGCACCTCGCCCGAGGGCGACTGACGTACCGCCGATTTGATGAAGCGCAGCGCCTTCATCACCTCGCCGGTCACTCTTATATGGAGCTCGGCGCGCTTGAGGTCGTGCAGAGCTGACAGGCGGCCCGAACCGCATTCGGCCGCGATGCGGGCGAAGACCAGCTCATGCCCGCGCAGCAGTTTGGTCACGTCGCGCGACAATTTGTTGGTCGCCTCGAAGGAATATTCGACGAGCGGCGCCTGGACGACGGGCAAGGGCCCGAGCTTGGCGAGCTTCAGCCACAGATCCCAGTCCTCGCAATTGGGCAGTGCCGCATCGAAGCCCAGGACCTCTTCGAACCTATCCTTGCGCACGAAGGCCGCCGAGGTCGAGGCCAGCACATTGGAGACCGTGAGATCGGCATGGGAGACGACGGACTTCGGAATGCCGATGCGCGCCTTGCGGGTCGCATAGTCATAACGGATGCCGCAGAAGATCGCCGGCGCATCCGGGAACTGGCGCGCCAGAGCGAGCTGGCTTTCGAGCTTGTCGGAATGCCAGCGGTCATCGGAATCGAGAAAAGCGAGCCACCTGCCCTCAGCCTGCGCGGCGCCGAGATTGCGGGCCAAGGCGGCGCCACCGCTGTTCTCGCGACGGATGAGCTTGATACGGCTCTCCTTCGCCGCGAGATCCTTCACGATATCGGGCGTCGCATCATCCGACCCGTCATCGACGACGATGATCTCGTCCGGCGCCCGGCTCTGGGCAAGGCAGCTGCCGATCGCCTGGACGATCAGGGAAGGACGATTCTTCACGGGAATGACGGCCGAGATGCTCATCAAATAATCACTCCGTTCTGGCGGCCTGGCAATCGGCGCCGGCCAGGGCCTTCATCAGCCCCGGCAGCATCACGCGGCCGGCCGTAGCGGGATCGGGATGGATGCCGTCGGCGATCGCGGTGGCGATCTCGTCGGCGGAAAGCTTGGCCCAGGCCGGCCGGTGATCGATGAAACTAACACCCAACTTCTGCGCGATCTCGGCATGCAGATCCTCATATTGAGCGAGATAGGGACGGATCAGTCCGCGCAAGCCCGAAACCGGCGACATCGCCATGACATAGATCGCGGGCTTGCCGTCGCCCGCTTTCAGGCGCGTGACGATCTCCTCGATATTGGTACCGCTCGCGGCGAGCGACAGGAAACGGTCGAGTGCTGAGTCATTGACGGCGAATTCGACGAGAACGACATCGGGCTTCTCGGCCAGCACCTTATCGATCTGGGTCACGCCCCAGTCGGACGCCATGCCGCTCTTCGCCAGATTGACGATCGTCACCTCTGCGTCGCGGCAAGCGCTCAAAGCGCGGCGCAACGGCTCCTGCCAGCCACCCCTGGCCGTCAAGCTGGTGCCGAAGGTCACGATCTTCAGGGCTTCGCCCTGTTGCGCCGCGGCCGGCGCCATCATCAGAACCATCAGCAACAGAGCGGCGGTGAATTTCATGACAGGCCCTCCGCCCCGCGCGCCGCGAGATCGAGCTCTCTTTCGGGCGTGACGACCGGCTCCGGCGGCCGGTCGGCGCTGCGCAAGCGGCCGAACCGGCCGGTTTCGATGCCCTGACGGATGATACGCGTCGGATTGCCGGCGACGATCGTAGCCGGCGGCACGTCGCGGGTGACGACGCTTCCGGAACCGACGATCGAGCCGTCACCGATACGAATGCCGGGCAGAATGATGCTGCGCGCGCCGATGAAGCAGCGCGCGCCGATATAGGTGTCGAGATAGAGGCCGCGCGACATATCATGCGCCAGCACGGCGACGTCGAAAGCGAGATAGCTGTCGGGCCCGATATGCACGCCTTTCGGATAGGTCTTGTCGAGCCGGACGCTCAGCGACATGACCGTGCTCGGATCGATGTCCATGCCCCAGAATTTGGTGAAATAGGCCCATCTGAGCTTCACCAAGGCGCGCTGCAGCCAGAGCAGCTGATTGAGGCTGCGCATCAGGCGGCCTCCCCTTTCGAGCGGCGCCAGCCGGTCTTGGCCGAGAAGGCGACCTTGAGCGCGCTCACGAAATCCTGCGATGACATCCGCCGGGTGGCGACCAGCGCGCCGCCGACCAGGAGCTTGCGCGCCAGAAGCGGCACACGCGCCGGACGCTCGGCGGCATGGCGGGCGATGGCGATGAGGCTGCCGCGGAAATAATGCGACCGCAGCGTCGGATCGTGGTCGCGATGGCCGATCAAAGGCTGATCGACGAAGCGGCATTTGCGCGCCGACAGGAAGGCGCGCAGCGCATAATCGGTGTCCTCGCCGCCATTATTGCGGGTGCCGACCCCCAACTCCTCGTCGAAGCCGCCAATGGCCTCGGCGATGCGGCTTCGCAGGAATATGGTGTTGGAAGACGCCTTGGCGGCGACCATGAAAGCGGAAGGCGGTTTCATGTCCATCGACAAAGCGCGGCGCGGCGAGGCGGGTGCGGAGGCGTAGGTGCAGAACCAGAAATCCAGCGCCTGGTCGATGCGGAAAAGATTGAGAATGCGGTTGAGCGAACCATCCGGGTACCAGCAGTCATCATCGGGAAAAGCGATGAGCGGCACGCGCGCGAGAAGCCCCTGCTCGCGCGCCTTGCGCAGCATGAGATTGCGCGCATGCGACAGCGAAACGCGGTTGGGCATGGTCTCGACCTGGACATTCTCCGGCAGGTCCATCGGCAGATCGGCGCCCGCCGCTGAACGCTGGATCAGCAACAGCATGCGCCAGTCGCGCCCGGCCATCGCCTTGGTGATGGATGTCAACAGACGGTCGAGATCGGCGGTCCGGCCGCCGGCGGCGTCCGTCGTCGTGATGAACAGGATTTCAGACCCCATATTCCCTCAAAGCTCCTGTGTTCTCGGCGCGAGGATTTTCTCTCGCGCCCGCTGATGCCGGCGACCTCGATACGGACGGTGCCGGTGGCGTCCTACGCTGCACACGATGCTCGATGCGGTCGGAAGCGGCGAACCACTCCGCGTAATAGCGGCCCACCTTGCCGTAGCTGTTGTCCTCGCTGATGACGGGCATATCGAGGAGAGCGCCCAGGATCATCCCATGCAGCCGGTCGGTGACGAGCTTGCCATATTGGCCGACGCGATCGACGGACCGGCTAAGTAGCCGGTCGCGGAAGCCGTCCCACACCACATGGTTCGGCACCACATAACGGGTCGGCAAATCGAGCGACTGCATTTTGCGCAACAGCCGGATGGTGAAGCGGTCGGCGGCCGAGGTGACGTCGTCCCAATCGAAGGTCGCCGCCGGTTCGTCGGGGCTGAGCTTCGCCTCCTTGTCGCGGCGGCGGAAGTTCAGCGTGGTCGTCTTGCTGCCGTCGTTACGCGGCAGGCTGCCCCACAAGGCATGCGCCATGTCGGGCATGAGGGAAGCCGGGTTGCCGCATTCCTCGCGCAGGAAGCTCAAGGAGTCACGATCGCGGGCAAAGACATAAAGCTGGCGATGGGCGCCGAACACCTTGGCCGTCGCCTGGCGGCTCTCCGGCGCCTGAAAATGGATGGACTGCGGCAGGATGACGATCGGCGTTTCGGGATAACGCTCGATCACCAGCTCGCGGAACATCTGATGGTCGCGATAGAGATCGCCCAGATTACCGCCGCCCTGAAAGACGATGGTGACGCCGCGCTTCACCAGGGCATCGAGACGGCTGACCGACGGCTTGAAATAAGCGATCGGCCGATCCGGGCGATGGGTGAGGCAGAATTCGTGGATGCTGAAGCGCCCGATCACCTCATAGCCATTCGCCGCGAAGAAGCGGTCGGTGCCGGCATGGATCAGGAGATCGCCGACATTGCCATGCATCGGATAGTCGAGAAAAACGACCGGACGGCTCAGCGGAACGACGTCACGGACGAGATCGAGCTTCTGCTTGAGCTCGTCCATCACCACGGCATGCGGCACCTTTGAAGGGTTTTCGGTCAATGATCACTCCACCAGATGAACGATCTTGGCGTTGCGCGACTTGAGCTCCTCGATCACCATCGGCACGAGCGGCACGGTGTTGGTCTGGATGTCGTGCATGACGATGACGCCGCGGTCATTGGCATTGAGCCGCTGCCGCAAACGCTTCAGAGTTTCAGCCGGCGGATGATTGCGCCAATCCTCCGGACTGATGTCGTAGCTCGCCACGATCAGATCGAGGCGGGCGGCGACTTCGAGGAGATCGGGCGTGCCGGCATTTTCGGGGAAGCGGAAAAGCGGTATGGACGTCATACGATTGCCGTACACCGCCCATTGGACGGCCTTGATGCCCCTCTTGACTTCTTCCGTCGCCTGGCCGAGCGGCAGATCCTTCAGCTTGATATGCGAATAAGTGTGCGTGCCGATCGAGTGCCCCATCGCCTTGACCAGGCGCGCAATGAGCGGCTGCTGCAAAGCCTGCTTGCCGACCATGAAGAATGTCGCATGCACACAGGCGTCATGGAGCTCGGCGAGAATTTTCGGCGTGGTCTTGAAGCTCGGGCCGTCGTCGAAGGTCAGCACATATTCGCCGGCCTCGAGCGGCAAGGCCGGCAGCTTCTGCAAGGTGCCGAACTGCGTGATTTTCGCTTCCGACAGAGACAAGGTGCGCTCGGGCAATGCGCCGGCGCATCTGTCTTCCTTGGCTTGCGTCGCCACGGCGCAGATACTCAAGAAAATTGCGGACAGTGCGGCAAGCCGCCTAAATCGCGTCATGCATAGGCCCTCTGCTTCACGAGGCCAGCATAGGCAGCGACATACTTCTCCGCTTCGCTCGACCAGTTGAATTTCTCTTCGGCGAGCTTGCCGGCCCGGGCCCCCATGGAGCGGCGATGCGTCTCATCATCGATCAGCGGCAAGGCGGCTTCGGCGAGGCCATGCGGCGTCGCATTCGGGGCATAACTTCCCGCATCGCCCAAAAGGCCGTGCGTCTCGCTCAGATCGTAAGAGACGGAGGGAATGCCAAGGGCCGAATATTCGAACACCTTGTTCATGCTGATCTTGTCATTGTACTCATTCACCGGGTCGGGGATGATGCCGATATCGAAGCTGCTCAGCGCCGCGAGCAGCTTTTCGCCCCGCAGATAGCCGGTGAAGACCACATGCTCCGCCACGCCGAGGGTGCTTGCGAGCGCCTGCACCGACGCGAGCGCCGGCCCGTCGCCGACGACCACGGCGCGCACACCTTGCCTTCCCTCCTCATGCACGATGTGATGCATCATACGGACCAGATGATCGACGCCATCCTGGTCGGCGATGATGCCGACGTAACCGAGAATGACCTTGGCGTCCGCCTTGAGTACCGCATCGGGCGCGACGCGGCGCAATTTCTGGCGGTCGGGCACGCTGTAGACGGTCGTGACATCACCGGGATTCTTGCCGCCGCGCGCAATCGCGATGTCGCGATAGGTATCGTTGGCCGAGATCACTTTGTCGGCCGTCCGGAACGTATATTTCTCGGCGAGCAGCAGCAGACGGTGGAAGAAACCATGCCGCTCATATTTCGCGGCATAGAGCTCGGGGCACAGATCGTGATGGTCGAAGACATATTTCTTGCCCAAGAGCTTGTAGGGTGCGGCGACCAGGAAGATGAGGTCGGGCGGATTGCAGCCCTGCACCACATCGAAGCCGCGGGTCAGGGCGATCTTGGCCAGAAGCCGTGTTTCGTGGAACAGCGCGCAGGCATATTCGAAAATGAAACCGAGCTTGCCGCGCGCCTCGAGCGGCAGAGCATGGCGATGGATCGCGATACCGTTGATCTCCTCGTAGCTCGCCGGATGCTGCTCGTTCTTCGGGCAGATGACGGAGACGTCCCATCCCGCCTCTTTCAGCGCATTGGCCTCCTGCCATACCCGGCGGTCGAAGGGCACGGGCAGATTTTCGACGATGATCACGCAATGCGGCGGTCTGTCCTTGCGGGCCGGCAGCGGAAGTGAAAGCGACATGTCGGTCCCCTCTCTCAAATCTTATTCCGCGGCTTCGATGAAGCTGAGCGGGATGTCGTGATCGGGCCGGCCGATGCTGAAATATCGGAAGCCGTGGCGCGCCAGATCCTCGCGGCGATAGACATTGCGCAGATCGACCAGGCAGGGTGATTTCATGACCTGCTTGAGTGTCTTGAAGTCGAGAGCGCGGAACTCCTCCCACTCGGTCACGATCACCAGCACATCCGCCCCCTCGGCGATCTCGTAGGGGCTGTTGCCGAAAGTGACGCCCGTGATCGCGGTGCGCGCCGCATCCATGCCGGCCGGGTCATAAAGCCGGATCTGGGCGCCCGCATCCTGCAGCGCCTGGACGATCGCCAGCGCCGGCGCCTCTCGGATGTCGTCGGTATTGGGCTTGAAGGTCACGCCGAGCAGCGCCACGGTGCGGTCACGCAGATCACCGCCTACCGCCGCGGCGATCTTGCGGCTCATGGCGCGGCGCCTGGTTTCATTGACCGCCACCGTCGCCTCGATGAGGCGCATGGGCGATTCGAAATCCTGCGCGATGCGGATGAGCGCGGTTGTATCCTTGGGGAAGCACGAACCGCCATAGCCCGGTCCCGCATGCAGGAACTTGGCGCCGATACGATTGTCGAGGCCGATGCCGCGCGCCACGTCCTGGACGTCGGCGCCGGCCTTCTCGCACAGATCAGCGATCTCGTTGATGAAGGTGACCTTCATGGCGAGAAAGGCGTTGGCGGCATATTTGGTGAGCTCGGCGGTGCGCCGCGAGGTGAACAGCACAGGCGAGCGGTTGAGATAGAGCGGCCGATAGACTTCGCTCAGCGCCGCGCGCCCACGCTCGTCATTGACGCCGACGATGATGCGGTCGGGGCGCTTGAAATCGGCGATGGCCGAACCCTCGCGCAGGAACTCCGGATTGGAGGCGACCGAGACCTCGAGCGTCGGATTATGGGTGAGCAGGATGTGCTCGACCTTGTCGGAGGTGCCGACCGGCACCGTCGACTTGATGACGATGACCGTCTCGGGTCTCACCACTTCGGCGAGCTCGCGCGCCGCCGCCTCGACGAAGCTCATATCGGCATGGCCGTCGCCGCGCCTGGACGGCGTGCCGACGGCGACGAAGATGACATCCGCCTGGGCGACGCCTTCCTTCAGGTCGCCGGTAAAGGAGAGGCGGCCTGCTTTGACATTGTCGGCAACGACCTGATCGAGACCCGGCTCATAGATCGGAATGCGGCCCTGGCGTAGCGCCTCGATCTTTGCCTGGTCCTTGTCGACACAGACGACCCGGTGGCCGAAATCGGCAAGGCAGGCGCCGGATACGAGCCCCACATAGCTCGATCCGATCATGGCGATATTCATCCAATATCCTTTCGTGTCGGGTCGACCACGGTCGACAGATCAGTTTCGTTTTTCGAGTTGTCCGCGTGTCGCGGCGGAAGGTGTTCGCCTAGACGGCGTTGGGTCCGGTCAATGCAAAGACGGTGCGGACCATGATTTGCATATCGAGGAGCACCGACCATTTGCTGATATAGAGACGGTCGTGCTGCACCCTGTATTCGATCTGCTCGAGAGCTTCGGTCGGGCCGCGAAAGCCTGAGACCTGGGCGAGGCCCGTCAGTCCCGGGCGCACCAGATGGCGATCGCCGAAATTGCTGATGACCTCGGCGAACGCATCATCCATCGCGATGGCATGTGGCCTCGGTCCCACCAGGGACATCTCGCCCCGCAGGACATTATAGAGCTGCGGCAGCTCATCGAGGCTGGTGCGGCGCAGGAAGCGGCCGATCCGGGTGACTCTCACGTCATTCCGGCTCGCCTGCGTGAAATCTCCCTTCGACTCCGTCACCGTCATGCTGCGGAATTTGCAGATATAGAAGGACGAGCGGTTCCGGCCATAGCGCAACTGCCGGAACAACACCGGCCCCGGCGATTCGATCTTGATCGCCAGCGCGATCAGGAGTCCGACCGGCACCAGAACAAGGAGTGCAAGTGAGGCGATCAGCACGTCGATCCATCGTTTAACGACGGATCGATTGATCACCATCGACTTGCTCAGCAGTGAAGTGTCGAAGCCTGCGAACGCAGACGCCGTCTCGGCGTGTGCAAACAATTCGCCGCGAGCGGCTGAATTTGGCCTCACACGAAAGTCCATGGAGTCCTCCATTCGCTT
This sequence comes from Taklimakanibacter albus, assembly GCF_016595235.1. GTDB lineage: Bacteria > Pseudomonadota > Alphaproteobacteria > Rhizobiales > Aestuariivirgaceae > Taklimakanibacter > Taklimakanibacter albus. The sequence continues at coordinate 699,870 of NZ_JAENHL010000008.1, forward strand.
TCATTTGGGTTGCCGCCCACGAGGATTAAGGCCGAGCTTGACTGATTTTGCAAGCGCGAAGACGCATGTGCAGCAAGAAAATTCCCGCGCTGCACAACGATTGCTCTTTTTGCCCAAGAAGGTGGCAACAATTAGCTCGCAGTAAAAAATAATTGGCGTAAAATGTTGACCAAGTGTTAGTCCGAACACGGAGCAATTATTAAGCCTTTGAATCCTTGTGGAAACAGGTCCATCTTAAACGGCGACGACAACATCAGATGCAACAGGACACAGAACAAAGAGGCGATGCGAGTACACGCGCATCACCCTCTCATGACAAGTCAATGAACGGCAGACGCGAAAATGCGCGACAAAAAGCGGAAGAACTGATCGCCGAAGAGAAGGAGCGCGGCAAGCCAGGCTCGATGCTAAGTGCTTATCTCATCGCACTGATCATCGGTCTTTTGATCTGGGCGGCGATCTATTATCTCTGGCGCGCGGCGTGACGAGACACGAAAGCGAAAATGCGATTCAAATTTGGACAGGTCGCTTGAGGGCGTATGTTGTCTCAGGGTCAAACAGTTGAAGCTGCGACACATCATAGTGGAAGATCACGATTTCGCCTGGTTTCGCCCGGAAGTCGCGCGGACAGCGGATATGAATCTCCGCTCCCTGCTCGCCGCTGACCGTCGCGACGAGAATCACTTCAGGCCCTAACACTTCCGTCGTTACGGCATGGACCTCGACCGGCACGGTCGATGCCGCAGCGTCCGCTTTCAAATGGAAATCTTCCGGCCGCATGCCGGCGATGACGTCCCGTTCCGCGTGGTCGGCGAAGGCTTGCCCCAGCGCCGGCGGCAAAGCGAGGACAGTGCCGTCAAGCGACAGGCTTTGCGCCGACAGCCGGCCGCGCAGAAGATTCATCGGCGGGCTCGCCAGGAATCCGGCGACAAAGGTGTTGACCGGATTGCGATAGACTTCCATCGGCGCGCCCACCTGAACGATGACGCCGTCCTTCATGATGCAGATGCGCTCGCCCATGGTCATCGCCTCGACCTGGTCATGCGTCACATGGACGATGGTGGTGCCGAGCGTGCGGTGCAGCTTGATGAGCTCGGTGCGCATGGCGCTGCGCAATTTGGCGTCGAGATTGGAGAGCGGCTCATCGAGCAGGAAAGCCTTGGGCTCGCGCACCAGAGCCCGGCCCAGTGCGACGCGCTGGCGCTGGCCGCCCGACAATTGCGCCGGCTTGCGCGACAGGAGTTCGCCGATGCCCAGCATGTCGGCGATATTGGCGACACGCTGGTCGATGATGGAGCGCCCGACGCCGCGCAGACGCAGGCCGAAGGACAGATTGTCGATCACCGTCATATGCGGATAAAGCGCGTAATTCTGGAAGACGATGGCGACATCGCGATCGGCCGGATCGATGTCGTTCATGCGGGCGCCGCCGATATGGAGATCACCTTTGGAAATGGTCTCGAGGCCGGCGATCATGCGCAAGGTCGTCGACTTGCCGCAGCCCGAGGGCCCGAGCAGAATCATGAACTCGCCATCCTTGATGTCGAGCGAGACGTCGCGGACCGCGGCATAGCCGTTGGGGTAGAATTTGTGGATGTTGCTGAGCGAGATCGATGCCATTGATCCAAATCTTCAGGTGAGCGAGCGCATATAGCGATGAAGCCAGACGGTGAGCCCCATGATGACGGCGAGCAGGATCGCCGACATGGCCGAGGCCTCACCGATATTGAGGCCGACAAAGGCCGTCCGGTAGATGAAGTAGCTGACGAGATCGGTCGCGACGCCAGGCCCGCCGCGCGTCATGATATAGACGAGGTCATAAGTCTTGACCGCGAAGATGAGTCGGATCAGCAAGGTGACGGCGATGACCGGCAGCATCAGCGGCAGCGTGATATGCCAGAAGGACCGCAAGGCCGAGGCGCCGTCGACGCGCGCCGCCTCATAGGGCTCGCGCGGCAGGGCCGAGAGGCCGGCAAGCAGCAGCACGATCATGAAGGAGACCTGGTGCCAGATGTCGACCATGACGATCGTCCACAGCGCCACCTTGGTGCTGCCGAGCCAGTTCACCGGATCGATGCCGACGAGGCTCAGAAGATAGTTCACGATGCCGAGCGAGGGATGCAGGAACATACGCCAGATGAGGCCGACGATCACCGGGTTCATCAACAGCGGGCAGAGCAGAATGGCGTAGTAGATGGCCTTGAAGCGCTCGACCGAGTTGAGCATCAAGGCGACCAGGAAGCCCAATGCGAATTCGAGCAGCACGACGGCGGCGACGAAAAAGGCGGTCAGCCACAGCGTATGGCGGAATTCCGGATCGCCGAGCGCCTTGGTGTAGTTGTCGATGCCGTTGAAGGTGTCGAAATTGGGCGCGATCAGCGTGTAGTCATGGACGCTGGTATAAAGCGCCCAGAAGACCGGGAAGAGAATGACCAGGAACAGCAGTCCCAGGCTCGGCGAGGCGATCAGCCAGCCGAACATGCGGTCGCGCCGTTCGACCGCCGTCTGTTCCGTGCGCGGCATATTGTTCAGTCGTCTGTCGTCCGCGGCGATGGTCATGAAAGTCGGCTGGTCCAGGATAAAGCTTCAGGAAGGCTCCCCCTCCGCCGCGCGGGAGGCGTGACAGAGGGGGAAGTCAACAAGGTCTCCGTTTCTTCTTGTTATTTGAGTTTGCCATCCTTCTTGGCGAGCTCGGTCATTTCGGTCTCGATCGCCACCAGCGCTTCGGCCGGCTTCTTCTCACCCGCCACCGCAAGGCTGAGCTCGCGGCCCAGAACCTCGACGAGCTGCGGCGTGTAGGTGAAGACCGGGAAATTATGGCTGGTCAGCAGCATTTCCTTCAGCGCTTTTGCATAGGGATATTTGGCGTTGACGTCGGCATCGTCGAAGACGTCGGTGCGGGTCGGCGAGCCGCCCTGCAACGCGCGCTTCTTGGCGATGGCCGGGCTTTCGACCCATTTCAGGAACTTCCAGGCCGCGTCGGCATTGGGGCTCGATTTCGGAATGGCCCAGCCCCAGGCGCCGTTCAGGCTGCCACCCTTGCCGGCTTCCGTTCCCGGCACCGGCATGATCTCGACCTTGCCGACGACGGCGGATTTCGAGGCGTCGTCGATGCCGGCGCGGAAAAAGTTGTAGGTGATGTAGCTATAGGCCTTGCCCTGCGCCATCACGTTGAAGGCTTCGTCGAAGGAGAAGCTCGCCGAGCCGATGGGGCCGTATTTATTGACGTTGGTCGCATATTGCTCGATCGCCTTGACGCCCGCTTCGGTGTTGAGCGTCGCCTTCCAATTGGCGTCGTGATACTCGCCGCCATTAGCGAAGAGATAATTCGACCATTCCATGGCGATCGGATCGGGACGCAGGCCCTGATTGACCACACCATTGATGCCGTCCTTGGTGAAGAACTCGACCTGCTTCAGATATTCGTCCCAGGTCTTCGGCACATCGAGATCGAAGCCATATTTGGCCTTGAAGTCGGTCTTGTTCTTCTCATCCGCCAGGAGATCCTTGCGATAAAGAAGGCCCATCGCATAATTATAGAAGGGCAGCATGTAGGTGGTGCCGTCGACTTTGCCGACCAGATCCATCAGCTTCGGCACATAGACGGAGGTATCGAAATTGTCGGCCTTGATGCGCTCATCGAGCGGCTGCAGCCAGCCGGCCTTGGTGAATTCGCCGACCCAGTAGAAATCGACGACAATGGCGGAGTAGCTGCCGGTCGGCGCTACCAGCTGCGGCACCAGCTTGGTATGCATCTCGGCGTAATTGACGACTTCGAGATTGACCTCGATGCCGGTCTCCTTGGTAAATTCGGGCAGCAGCGTCTTCACATATTCGGTGTCGGGGACGCCTTCCATCAGGATGTTCACGGTTTCGGCAAAGGCCGGCCCCGACAGACCCGTCGCCAATGCCGCGGCCAGAAGCCATTTCTTCAACATGTCGCCACCTCCCTGGTGAGCCCGTTATGATGAGGTCCGTTTCACTTGAGGGCTCCAAGTGAAAGACCTTTGATGAGATGCTTGCGCAAGAACGGCAGGAGCGCGAAGACCGGCACCAGCGAAACGACGGTGGCGGCCGCCAGCGGCGCGATCTCGACACCGGCATGGGTCTCGAGCGCCGCAAGGCCGACGGGAAGCGTCTGGCTGTTGGGGCCCGAAAGCACCAGCGCGAAGAGAAACTCGTTCCAGCTCAGGATGAAGCCCAGAAGTCCCGCCGCCAATATGCCCGGAGCGGCGACTGGCACGGCGATATAACGAAAAGCCTGCCAGCGCGTGGCGCCATCGACGCGTGCCGCCTCCTCGAGCCGCGCCACGTCGCCTTCGAAGAAGGACACCAGCATCCAGGAGAGGAAAGGCAACGAAATGGTGAGATGGGCGATGATCAGCCCGACATGGCTCTGCATCAGGCCGGCAAACAGGAACATGCCGAAGAGCGGCAGGACCAGAATGATCGGCGGCAGCATCTGGCTGGCGAGAACACCCAGGCGCAGGAAGGTGCCGCCGGTATTGAAGCGGGCAAATGCGTAAGCGAGCGCGGTGGCGAGCGGCAGCGCGATGGCGGTGGCGCCGAGCGCGATGATCAGACTGTTGAGAAACCAGCCGGTGAAGGGATAACGCGCGAAGATCTCGACATAATTCATGAGACCGACGGTGCCGATCTCGGGCGGGATCTTGTAGGCGGTGAGCCGGTCGGTGAAGCTGACGCGCAGGATCCACAGAAGCGGCATGAGGATCATGAGGGAGAAGGCACATAGAATAATGTGCGGCAGAACCCTCGCTGCGATCCTCTTCATCCCGGACGCCCACTTCCCTGCAATTCTTTGATCGTTTTCGATCATTATACTGGCGCAGCGCCTGGAAACAAGACAATATGCCGAGAATTGAAAGCGCTTATTATGAGCGTATTTGAACGGTTTCGATCATCCCCCATCATCCTTGAACGATCATGCCCTCCCGCGATCCGATTGCCCGGCAAACTCTCCTCATCGAAAGCCTGTCCCGGCGCGGCTTCATGAGCGTTTCCGATATCGCGGAGGAGACCGGCGTTTCCGAGATCACCATAAGGCGCGATCTGACCGAGCTCGAGCGCTGCGGCACGGTCAGGCGCACCCATGGCGGCGCGCTCATCGCGCGGAGCGGCGCGCCCAATATCTATGACATAAGGGAGCCCACTTTCGAGGCACGGCGGCGGCGCAACAGCGACGCCAAGATCCGCATCGCGCGGGCGGCGGCGCAATTTGCCAAGCCCGGCCATACGATCGCGCTCGATACCGGCTCGACGACGCTCGAGATCACCCGCTTCCTCGCCGAGATCGCGGATCTGCGCATCATCACCAACAACACCCGCGCCGCCAGCCTCCTCGCCGAAACGCCACATCCGGTCTATCTGCCGGGCGGACGGGTGCGCGGGCGCGAATTGTCGATCTATGGGTCGAGCGCGGCGAGCTTCGTCGCCTCCTATCACTATGACATCCTGTTTCTCGGCCTGTCCGGCGTCTCGGAGGCCGGGCTTTTCGACTATTCACCGGAAGATTCCGAGATCAAGCGCGCCTTCATCCAGAGATCCGATCTCGTGGTGGCGCTGTGCGATGCGAGCAAATTCAACCGCCAGGCCATGGTGCGTATCGCCGCACTGAATGAAATCCATGTCCTGGTCGTCGACACGGCGCCGCCCGCCAATCTGCAAACCGAGATCGAAAGCGCCGGCGTGCAGGTCGTCGTGGCGCCGGGTTCGGCGGAATGAGCTCGCTTATTCAGCGAGAGCGGCTGCAATCTTCTTCATCAGCTCGATCGTAGTCGAAGTGCGAACACCCTTGGGATTGGCTTGCAAGTCGACGGTCTGCACGAGGACCAGTTTCTTCGCCGGCAGGAACGCGATGATCTGGCCGCCGAAACCCGCCGCATAAGCCCCGCCTCTGCCCCAGGGGTCGGCCGAAAGCTCCCACCACATATAGCCATAGCCGCGATTGCCCCGATTGGTGTGCGCATGGGCGCGTGTGGATTCAGCGACCCAATCCGCCGGGATCACCTGCTTGCCGTTCCAGCGTCCGCCATTCGCAAAGAGGAGTCCGAAGCGCGCCGCATCGCGTGCTGTCAACATGAACGGATAGGCCGGATGGTCCGACTCGGGAGCGAGAACATATCGGCCATCACGCTTCGAAAAGTCCTCCATGCCGATCGGACGAGCGATACGCCGCTCGAAGCCCGCAAAAATGTCTTCTCCGATCACCTTCCGGTAGATCGTGCCGAGCACGTTGAAATCCCAGTTGTTGTAGAACCAATAGGTGCCGGGCGCGTGACTGTCGCGCGCCGACCGCTTTTTCTTGATCTCGCGGGTCTCGTAGGCGGCAGCGTGATAGACGCCCGAACGCGCCGTCAGAAGATCGCGCAGAGTCGCCTGCTTCTCCGCAGCGCTCAAAGACGGCTCCTTGTCATCGATACCCATCTCGGCGAGCGAGCGCGTGAGACTGATGCGCTGATCGGTGACTGCAATGCCATAGAGCGCGCTCAATAAGCTTTTGCGGACCGAGGCCATGTTGATCTTGCGGTCGAGATCACCCCAGCTGGTGACAATCTTGTCACCTTGCACGACCAGTATAGCGGTCGGCTTCTCACTGACAGCGTAATCCTTGACCAAACGGGAGATGGTTTGCGTCAAGGCCGTTTCGCCGGCCTTCGCCCAATGCGTGGACGGCTCGGCGCGTGATGGCACGGCCGCCACGAAACTTAACAACAAACCAAGAATCAGACGCATGGTTCCCCCTCTTTCGTTCATTCCTTGCGCCCGCATCATGCCGAAAATAGGCCCAAGCTCGTGATTGGGTCCGTCACGAAGCTGCTCTAGACTGCTCCTCCGGCACACCGCCCATAGAGGACCATCATGACCGCTCCCAGACCATACAAGACCCATGTCGGCAATCATCGCCTGCATCCCGAAACCTTGATGCTGAGCTACGGTTTCGATCCGCAGCTTTCGGAGGGCGCGGTCAAGCCGCCGGTCTTCCTCACCTCCACCTTCGTCTTCAAGACCGCCGAGGAAGGCCGCGACTTCTTCGATTTCGTGTCCGGCCGAAAGGAGCCGCCCAAGGGCACCGGCGCCGGCCTCGTCTATTCGCGCTTCAACCATCCCAATAGCGAGATCGTCGAGGACCGGCTCGCCGTCTTCGAAGGGGCGGAAGCCTGCACCCTGTTCTCCTCCGGCATGTCGGCCATCGCCACGACGCTCCTCGCCTTCACGCGCCCTGGCGATACGATCCTGCATTCGCAGCCGCTTTATGGCGGCACCGAGACGCTGCTTGCCCGCACCTTCCAGACGCTCGGCATCGCCTCCGTCGGTTTCTCCGATGGGGTGAACGAGGCGGCGGTGCGCAAGGCGGCCGAAGCGGCGCTCGCCAAGGGCCGCGTTTCGGTCATCCTCATCGAGACGCCGTCCAATCCGCTCAACACGATGGTCGATATCGCGCTGATGCGGACCATCGCCGATGAGATCGGCAAGACGCAGGACCTCAAGCCGGTCATCGTCTGCGACAACACACTGCTCGGCCCGGTCTTCCAGCACCCGCTCGAGCACGGCGCCGACATCTCGCTCTATTCCCTCACCAAATATGTCGGCGGCCATTCCGATCTTATCGCCGGTGCGGCCTTGGGCTCGCGCGCGACCATCAAGCCGGTCAAGGCGCTGCGCGGCGCCATCGGCACGCAGCTCGATCCGCATTCCTGCTGGATGCTCGGCCGTTCGCTCGAGACGCTGGCGCTGCGCATGGAAAGGGCCGACGACAATGCGCGGGCCGTGGCGCAGTTCCTGCAGGAGCACCCGAAGGTCGGCAAGCTGCATTACCTGCCTTTCCTCGACGCGGCAGACCCGGCGGCACATCTCTACAAGCAGCAATGCACCGGCGCCGGATCGACCTTTTCCTTCGACATCAAAGGCGGCCAGGCCGCGGCTTTCGCCTTTCTCAACAACCTGCAGATCTTCAAGCTGGCGGTGAGCCTCGGCGGCACCGAGTCGCTCGCCAGCCATCCCGCCGCCATGACGCATTCCGGCGTGCCGAAGGACGTGCGCGACCGCATCGGCATTCTCGATTCCACCATCCGCCTGTCGATCGGCGTCGAACATCCCGACGATCTCATCGCCGATATCGCCCAGGCGCTGGCCGTCGCATGACGGGATCGAGCCGGACGTCGCGCTTCATCAAGGCGAGCCCCGACAAGGTCTATGCGGCCTTCATGGATCCTATCGCCCTTCTCGCCTGGATGCCGCCCGGCGAAATGACCGGCCGGATGCATGATTTCGATGGCCGCGAAGGCGGCGGCTATCGGATGTCGCTGTTCTATCCGGCGAGCGAGCCGACGATGCGCGGCAAGACCGCGGAAAACGAGGACATGGTCGACGTGCGCTTCGTCGCGCTGGAACCGGCGCGGCGGATCGTCGAGATCGTTACCTTCCAAAGCCCCGATCCCGCCTTCGCCGGCGAGATGCGGATCGAGATCCGCTTCGACGCCATCCGCGGTGGAACCGAGGTGACCTTTATCTGCACGGATATTCCGTCCGGCATCCGACCGGAAGACAATGATACGGGCACACAACAATCGCTGGCACAGCTCGCCCGTTATCTCGAAGGATCCTGACCGCCGGCTTTCGGCAAGGGCTCGGTCAAATAACGCTGGATGGTGGCGCCGATCACCTTGATGATCGTCTCATGCGGCATCGCCACCAGCGGCGGCAGCTTGAGCACATACCGCGTATAAGCGAGGCCGACCGTCTGCGTCGCGATCAGCGACGCGACTTCGCGTGCATCCGCTTCACTTCCCCGCAAACGCCCCACCAAAGCGACGATCTGGTCGCGGAAGACGCCGCGCAGCCGCTCGGCCGCCTCCTCATTGCTCGCCGATGAGCGCAGCAGGAGCTGGAGGGAATCGGCATCGGGCTCCTCCCAGCGTTTGAGGAAATGCGTGATGATCGCCTCGCCGAGCTTGTCGCGCGGATGGCGGCTCAGATCGGGAATGCGCAGTTCCACCGTCATCGCCGCATCGAACAGGCCACGCTTGCTCTCGAAGTACCGCATCACCATCGAGGGATCGATGCCGGCATCGCCCGCCACCTTGCGGATGGTGGTGCGCTCGAAACCCTCCTTGCGAAAGCGCTCGCGGGCCGCCTCGACAATGCGCGCGCGCGTCGCATCGGATTTGCGGAGCTTCGATGTTTCCTTCTTTTCTTCTGATAATTCAGCCATTTACGTTAATTTCATGAAGCATGGCGCGGCGCCTGGACGACAGGCTCATGTTGACAAGGGAACCACAATCAAGATATGCCAACAGTTGTTGGCTTTTATCCAAATGTCAAGACCGGCCTCGACGCCGAGTAAAACGATGAAAAGACTGGCAATCATAGTGGCCGTGCTCCTCCTGGGCGGCCTCCTCGCCTGGTGGCTCGATGTGCCGGCCCGCCTCGGCTTCGGCACGCCGGCCAACGGCCCGATCACCCTTTATGGCAATGTCGACATCCGCCAGGTCGAGCTCGGCTTCCGCGTCAGCGGGCGGATCAGCGCCATGGATTTCGATGAAGGCGACAGCATCAAGCCGGGCGATCAACTCGCCCGTCTCGATGCCAAGCCGTATGAAGACGCGCTTGCCGCCAGCCAGGCGCAGGCCGCCTCGCTCAAGGCGCAGCTCGACAAGCTGGTGGCAGGTCCCCGTGTCGCCGAGATCAGCCAGGCGCGCGCCCAGCTCGACGAGCAGACCGCCAATTACGAAAACGCCAAGCTCGCTTATGAGCGCGCCGCGCAATTGCGCCCCGGCGGCGCCATCGCGCAATCGACCCTCGACAGCGCCAAGGCGGGACGCGACGCGGCGCTCGCCCGCGTCGTCTCGGCGCAGCAGGCCCTCGATCTCCTGCTCGAAGGCACGCGCAGCGAAGACATCGCTGCCGCCCGCGCCAATCTCCAGCAAGCGGAAGCCAATGTCGCCGCGGCGCAGACCTCGCTCGCCGACACGGAGCTCAAGGCGCCCGCTTCCGGCACCATCCTGTCGCGCCTACGCGAGCCTGGCGCCATCATCGCGCCCAGTGACATCGTCTATGTGCTCTCCCTCGACCGGCCGGTCTGGGTGCGTGCCTATGTGCCGGAGCCCGTGCTCGGCAAGATCCATCCCGGCCTCGAGGTCACGGTCACCACCGATTCCGCGCCCGACCGCCCCTATCGCGGCAAGATCGGCTTCATCTCGCCGGTCGCCGAATTCACCCCGAAGTCGGTCGAGACACCGCAACTGCGCACCGACCTCGTCTATCGCCTCAGGGTCGTTATCGATGAACCCGATCAGGGCCTGCGCCAAGGCATGCCGGTGACCGTGCATATCCCCGGGCCAGGCGGGCCATGAATTGCCATGAGCGAGGACTTCGTCCGGATCGAAGGGGTCAGCAAGGCATTCGGCTCGGGCGCTCCCGCTCTCGATCAGATATCGGCCGCGATCAAGGGCGGTGAGATCACCGGTCTCGTCGGGCCCGATGGCGCCGGCAAGACGACGCTGATCCGGCTGATGACCGGATTGCTGCTGCCCGATGCCGGCACGCTCACCGTGCTCGGCTTCGATACGAGGCGTGAGGCGGCGCGCATCCAGGCGGCGATCGGTTATATGCCGCAGCGTTTCGGCCTCTATGAGGATCTGAGCGTCCAGGAAAATCTCGATCTCTATGCCGATCTGCGCGGTCTTCCCCAGGTCGAGCGCGCCCAGGTCTTCGACGAGCTCCTGAGCTTCACCGATCTCAAGCGTTTCACCCAGCGGCTCGCCGGCAAATTGTCGGGCGGCATGAAGCAGAAGCTCGGCCTCGCCTGCGCGCTCCTCAAGAAGCCGCGGCTCCTGCTTCTCGATGAGCCGGGCGTCGGCGTCGATCCGATCTCGCGGCGCGAATTGTGGAAGATGGTGAAGGACCTCACCAGTGAAGGCATCGGTGTCGTCTGGTCGACCGCCTATCTCGACGAGGCGGAAGCCTGCACAAGCGTGCTGCTGCTCAATCAGGGCAAGCTCCTCTTCACCGGCCCGCCGGCCGAGCTCACCCGACGCGTCGATGGCCGCGTCTTCAAGGTGACCGGCATCGAAGGCCGAAGGCGTCCTTTGCTCGCCAGCCTGCTCGACCGGCCGGGTGTGCTCGACGGCGTCATTCAAGGCGAGGCCATCCGCATCGTCACCGAGCCCGGCGCCCGCCAGGATGTCTTGCGTGAAGGCGAAGGCACGAAGGTCAATCCGGCGCCGCCGCGTTTCGAGGACGCCTTTGTCGACCTGCTCGGCGGCGGCCCCGGCGGCCGGTCGAAGCTGGCGGAAGCGACGCAAACGCAGGCCGACGCCGACACACATGTCATCGAGGCGCGCGGCCTCACCAAACGCTTCGGCGACTTCACCGCGGCGCAGGACATCACCTTCGACATCAAGCGCGGCGAGATCTTCGGCCTGCTCGGGCCCAATGGCGCCGGCAAGTCGACGACCTTCAAGATGCTGTGCGGGCTCCTCAAGCCGACCGCCGGCGAAGGCCGTGTCGCCGGGTTCGATCTCCGGCGCGACACCGCCGAGGCGCGCAACCGCCTGGGCTACATGGCACAGAAATTCTCGCTCTATGGCGATCTGAGCGTCGCGCAGAATCTCGATTTCTTCGCCGGCGTCTATGGGCTCAAAGGCCAGCACAGGCGGGACAAGATCAAGCTCGTCACCGACATCTTCGACTTCGCGCGTTATGCCAATCAATCGGCCAAGGACCTGCCGCTCGGCCACAAGCAACGCCTGGCGCTCGCCTGCGCCGTCATGCATGAGCCGGAGGCGTTGTTTCTCGATGAGCCGACCTCCGGCGTCGACCCGATCACGCGGCGGGAATTCTGGACCCATATCAACGGCCTCGTCGAGAAGGGCGTCACCATTCTCGTCACCACGCATTTCATGGACGAGGCCGAATATTGCGACCGCATCTCGCTCATCTTCCGCGGCAAATCGATCGCGCTCGGCTCTCCCGACGAATTGAAGGCCCGCGTCGCCTCAGCGGATAATCCCGACCCCACGATGGAAGACGCCTTCATCGCGCTGGTCGAAGGGTCGGAGAAGGAGGCGGCATGAAAAGTGACGGCTCTCACAGAGTTTTCTCCTTCTCCCGCCTGCGGGAGAAGGGAAAATGCAGGAAGAAGATCACGGATGGAGGCCGCATGAGTGCCTCCCTCCGTCGCCTCTCGGCCCTCGTGCGCAAGGAGACCTATCAGATCCTGCGCGATCCGAGCAGCATCCTCATCGCCTTCGTGCTGCCGCTGATCCTGCTGTTCCTGTTCGGCTATGGCGTGTCGCTCGACGCCACGCGCACGCGCTTGGGCGTCGCGGTCGAAGAGATGACTCCCCTCACCCAGGATCTCGCGGCGAGCTTCCAGGCGTCGCGCTATTTTGAAGTGAAGATGGGCCGTGACCGGCGTGACTTCGAAGAGGCGCTCGTTGTCGGCGAGGTGCGCGGTATCGTCGTCATCCCGCAGACTTTCACCAGCGACTTCACCACGCATAGCCATCCGCAGATCCAGGTCATCGTCGACGGCACCGATCCCAATACCGCGAGCTTCGTGCAGAACTATGTGCAAGGCGTGGTCGCCACCTGGATGAGACAACGCGCCAGCGAGACGCAGGCCGAGCCGCCCGGCATCAATGTCGAGCAGCGCTTCTGGTTCAACCCCGAGCTCACCAGCCGCAATTTCCTGGTGCCGGGCTCGATCGCCATCGTCATGACGCTGATCGGCACGCTCCTCACCGCACTCGTCGTCGCGCGCGAATGGGAGCGCGGCACGATGGAGGCGATGATGGCGACGCCGGTCACCGCCGCCGAACTCCTCGCCGGCAAGATCCTGCCCTATTTCATCCTGGCCATCACGTCGATGACGCTCTGCGTGCTGGTCGCTGTCTTCCTGTTCGGCGTACCGTTCCGCGGCTCGCTTCTGGCGCTCTACGCCATCTCGGCGGCCTTCCTCCTGCCGGCGCTCGGCCAGGGCCTCCTCATCTCGGCGGCGACGCGTAACCAGTTCCTCGCCTCGCAGCTCGCTCTGCTCTCGGCCTTCCTGCCGGCCTTCCTGCTGTCGGGCTTCCTGTTCGAGATCGGCTCGATGCCGACGATCATCCAATGGATCAGCGCCATCGTACCGGCGCGTTACCTGATCCCCAGCCTGCAGACGGTGTTCCTCGCCGGCGACATCTGGCCGCTCCTCCTGCGCAATATCGCCATCATGCTGCTGGCCGGCGTCGTGTTCCTCGGCCTCGCTGCCCGCAGCACGCGCAAGAGGCTCGCCTGACATGTGGGGCCGCATCCATGCTTTGATCATCAAGGAGCTGCTGGCGATCCTGCGCGATCCGCGCGGGCGTCTCGTCATCATCGTGCCACCGATCCTGCAGCTTTTCGTCTTCTCCTATGCGGCGACGCTGGAAGTGACGAATGTCGATATTGCGGTCCTCAACCGCGACAGCGGCAAATGGGGCCAGGAGCTCATCCAGCGCATCGAAGGCGCCCCGAGCTTCCGCCGGATCCAGCGCACCGATGAACAAAAGAAGGTCCACGAGCTCATCGACCGCCAGGAGGTGATCGCGGCCGTCCAGATCGGGCCCGATTTCTCCCGCGCTCTCGAAGCCGGCCGGGCCGGCGAGGTGCAGGTCATCCTCGACGGCCGGCGTTCCAATGCCTCGCAGATCGTCGCCGGTTATCTGAATCAGATCATCGCACGGCTTGCCGCCGATCTGGCGACACCGCGCCAGCTTTCGGCCGCCGTCACCATCGTGCCGCGCAACTGGTTCAATCCCAATCTCACTTATATCTGGTTCACGGTACCGAGCCTCGTCGCCATCATCGCGCTCCTGATCGGGCTCATCGTAACGGCGCTGTCGGTGGCGCGCGAGCGCGAGCTCGGCACGTTCGACCAGTTGATGGTCTCACCGCTCAGGACTCACGAAATTCTCATCGGCAAGCTGACACCGCCGATGCTGATCGGCCTGTTCCACATCACGATCTATGTGCTGACGGCGGTGTTCTTCTTCGAGATCCCGTTGCGCGGCTCGCTCGTATTACTCTATGGCAGCGCCCTCTTCTATCTGGCCTCGGTGGTCGGCATCGGCCTATTCATCTCGTCGCTGTCGATGACCCAGCAGCAGGCGATCCTCGGCGCCTTCGTCTTCATGGTGCCGGCGGTGCTGCTGTCCGGCTTCGCCACCCCGATCGAAAACATGCCGGACTGGCTGCAGCCCGTCACCTATGTCAATCCGCTGCGTTATTTCCTGGTGGTGGTGAAAGGCGTGTTTCTGAAAGACATCCCGCTGAGCGAGGTCCTTCACAACACCATTCCACTGGCACTCATCGCCCTCTTCACGCTGAGCGCCGCGGCGTGGCTGTTCCGGAGCCGGCTGGAGTAATGAAGGGCTCCGACCTTATCCCCTCACCCTGAGGTGCCCGCCGAAGGCGGGCCTCGAAGGGTCTGTTGCTGCAGTCTCGCTCTATCCTGATGGATGCTTCGAGGCTCGCTGCGCTCGCACCTCAGCATGAGGGGTGGTTACCGCACCACGGCCGCCGTCTGTCCGAAGAGGATCTTCTTCTCTTCTTCCGTCATCGGCTTGCCGGCCGTCGGGTTGACCGTCTTCACCAGGTCATAGGCGGCGATCGTCGCTGGCCGGGCACGAATGGCCTCGAACCAGCGCTTCAGATGCGGAAAGTCGTTGAGGTCCTGGCCCTGCCGCTCATGCGACACCGTCCAGGGATAGGACGCCATGTCGGCGATCGAATAGTCGTCGCCGGCGACGAAGGGGCGATCGGCGAGACGCTTATTGAGCACGCCATAGAGACGGTTCGTCTCCTTGGTGTAGCGCTCGATTGCGTAAGTGATCTTTTCATTGGAGTAGTTGCGGAAGTGATGGTTCTGGCCGGCCATGGGACCCAGGCCGCCCATCTGCCAGAACAGCCATTGCAGCACCTCGGCGCGCCCGGCGAGGTCGGTCGGGATGAACTTGCCCGTCTTCTCGGCAAGATAAAGCAGGATGGCGCCCGACTCGAAGAGCGAGATCGGCTTGCCGCCTTTGGCCGGCTTGGTGTCGACGATCGCCGGGATGCGGTTGTTCGGTGAGATGCCTAAGAAATCCGGCTTGAACTGCTCACCCTTGCCGATGTCGATCGGGATGACACGGTAAGGAAGCCCCGCCTCCTCCAGGAACATCGTGATCTTATGGCCGTTGGGCGTCGTCCAATAATAGAGATCGATCATGGCAAGCTCGCTTTTAGAGGGATTGCGGAAGGGTGGGCCTTTCCTTCAGGTAGGTGGCAAGCCGGCCGATCTCAACCGGAGAAAGACGCAAGCCCAGCTTGCTGCGCCGCCAGATGATGTCCTCGACGGTCCGCGCCCATTCGGTATCCAAAAGGTAATCGACCTCTCTCTGGTGGAGATCGGCGCCGATCAGCGGGCCCAGATCCGCGAGCTTGTCCGCGCCCTTCAGCATCTCCTCGGCGCGGGTACCGAATTGCTGAACATAGCGATCCGCCTGCGTTTCCGGCAACCAGGCGAAGCGCTGCTTGAAGCTCTTGCGATAGGGCTCGAGGCCGGCCGGGCCGACATCGCCACCCGGCAATATGTCGGTGCGCGAGGGACTGTCGGCGGGCCACGGCATCACGGCGCAGAGCTTCTGCATTGCATGTTCCGCAAGGCGGCGATGCGTGGTGAGCTTGCCTCCGAAGACGGTGAGGACCGGCGCTTGGCCTGGCTCATGGTCGATCTCGAAGGAGTAATCGCGCGTCAAAGTCGAGAGATCACCGTCACGCCCGCCGCCCGTCTCGAACAGTGGCCGGACGCCCGAATAGCTCCACACGATATCGGCACGCGTCACCGGTTTCTTGAGGAACGCATTCACCTCGGCCAGCATGTAGTCGATCTCCTTGTCCGAGATCGCCACCTTCTCGGGTGCATCCTCCCAAGGCTCATCCGTCGTGCCGATCGAGGTGAAATCGCGCTCATAGGGAAAGGCTTCCATCAGCCTTCCATCCTGCGTCTGCAGAAAATAACCGTGCTCGCCTTCCCATTGCCGCGGCACGACGATGTGGCTGCCGCGCACCAGGCGCAATTTGCGCCCGACCGGGATCTGCATCTTGCCCGCCACATCGACGACCCAGGGACCGGCGGCGTTGACCAGAGCGCGGGCTTCGACCGTGAATTGCCTTCCGTCGCTCACTCTTTCGAGCGTGATGCGCCACACAACGCCGGCACGCACGGCGGTCACGAAACGATGACGTGGCCAGATCTCGGCGCCGGCGCGCTTGGCGCCCAAAAGATTGGCAATGACGAGACGCGCATCGTCGCCGCGGCAATCGGAATAAGCGAAAGCGTGACGATAATCGGATTTGAGCGCCACACCCGCCGGATGCCTGCGGAGATCGATCGCTTCCGACCGCTTCAGCACTTTGCGCTTGGCCAGATAATCATAGAAAAGAAGACCGAGACGGATCATCCAGCGCGGCCGCTGGCTCGCGACATAAGGCAGAACGAGCCGGAGCGGCCAGACGAGATGTGGCGTGCGCCGCATCAGGATTTCGCGCTCGAGCAAGGCATCGCGCACCAGCTTGAAGTCGTAGGTCTCGAGATAGCGCAGGCCGCCATGAATGAGCTTCGAGGAACGCGACGATGTGCCTTCGGCGAAGTCCTGCATCTCAGAGAGGCCGACGGCGAGGCCGCGCCCCGCCGCATCGCAGGCGATCGCCGCGCCATTGACGCCGCCGCCAATGACAAACAGGTCGTAGATCTTATGCTGTTCAGTCACTCATTGCCCCTTCCGGCCATAACCGGCGATGAGCAGATCGACGGCTTTGGTCCAGTCTTCATATGCACGTTGATAGGATACCGACGGCGAAATCGTTTCGCCGGGCCGCGGAATTTTCCGCAAGTCATCGAGCGAGGCCCAGCAGCCCGATCCCAGGCCCGCCATGAGCGCGCAGCCGAAGGGCGTCATCGCATCGGACGCAGAGACGAACAGCGGCGTGCCCAGCACGCTCGCCTGCAATTGCGTGAAATAGGCCGAGCGCGTCATGCTGCCATCGGCCTTCACCATCGGCAGCGTTTCGCCGCCGCTCAGACGATCGAGCACGGCGCGGATCTGATAGCAGACGGCCTCGAGGCCGGCATGGGCGATCTGGCCATTGCCCGTCGCTTCGCTCAAGCCCAGGATCGCGGCGCGCACATCCGGCTGCCACCAGGGCGACGCGAGCCCCTGGAAAGCCGGCACCAGAAGAACCTCGCCACTCGTGCCGGCCTTCTCGGCCAAGGCAGCCACCGCGGCGCCACGGCCCTCGATCGAGAGACGCTCGCTCAGCCAGTCGAGGATCTTGCCGGCATACATCACGAAGCCTTCATAGGCGTAGCAGGTCCGCTCGGTCTGCCAGGCGATGGTGCGGATGATGCCGTCGCCGCCAAGCTTCGGCGGCGCCGTTCCGGCATTCATCCAGAGGAAAGCGCCGGTGCCATAGGTCACTTTCAACTCGCGCGCCGCAAAGCAGCCATGGCCGAACAGAGCCGCCTGCTGGTCGCCCATCACGCCGCGGATCGGGATGGCGGCACCGAGCAATTCCACGCTGGCCGTTCCGAAATCACCATCGGAGCGGCGCACATCCGGAAAACCACCGAGGTCGAGATCGAACAGCGCGCAGAGATCCTTGTCCCAGGCCAGCCGCTCGATATCGAACAGCATGGTGCGCGACGCATTGCCGGGCTCGGTCGCATAGGTTTTGCCCCGGCTCAACGCCGAGATGAGCCAGCTGTCGACGGTTCCCCAGCGCAGCCGCCCGTCGCTGAGGCCCTGCCAGATTTCGGGCCGATGGCGCTTCAGCCAATTGAGCTTGCCGGCGGTGAAAGTCGGATCGAGATCGAGGCCGGTGCGGGTGCGGATCAGACGCAAAGTGTCATCGCTTCTCAGCCGCTCAAGTTCCTCGGCGCCGCGCCGGCACTGCCAGACGATGGCGGGCAAAACCGGATCACCTGTCCGCGCATCCCATACCACCAAGGTCTCGGTCTGGTTGGCGATGCCGAGGGCCAGAACTTGCGATGGTTTGAGCGCCAGCCGGTCGAGCAATTCGCGGATGCAGGCGAGCACATTGGCAACCATGGCGCTTGCGTCCTGCTCGACGAAGCCGGGCTCCGGCGCGGAGGTTGCGATCGGGCGCACCGCATCGGCCAGGATCACGCCTTTGGTGTCGAGCGCCACCACCTTGGTATTGGTCGTGCCCTGATCGATGCCAAGGATGATCTCGTGCGGGCGCGACATGGGTGTTTCGAAGCGGTCCTAACGGCAGGCGGGGCCGGCACATTGCCATGGCAGGCGCAAAAGCAAAACCGGAAATACGAGCCATGCAGCAGCGGCATTGCAGATCGCAGCGGCAGCCCCCATCTTCACAGTCCCGCCCGCGCCCCTAGGTTTCCCCATGATCGCCTATTCCATGCTCGACCTCGCGCCCATCGCCGAAGGGGCCAAAGCCGCCGACGCGTTGCGTAACTCGCTCGATCTGGCGCGCCACGCCGAGAACCTGGGCTACAAACGCTTCTGGCTCGCCGAGCATCACAATATGACCGGCATCGCAAGTGCTGCGACAGCGGTGGTGATCGGTTATGTGGCGGGCGGCACCAAGACCATCCGCGTCGGCTCGGCCGGCGTCATGCTGCCCAATCACGCGCCTTTGGTGATCGCCGAGCAGTTCGGCACGCTCGAATCCCTTTACCCGGGCCGTATCGATCTGGGCCTCGGCCGCGCCCCCGGCACCGACATGCTGACAACCCGGGCGCTGCGGCGTGATCCCACCACCGCCGCCGATCAGTTCCCGCAGGACGTCGTCGAGTTGCAGATCTATTTCGACGACCCGGATCCCGGCCAGAAGATCCGCGCCGTGCCGGGCGCCGGTCTGAAAGTACCGCTGTGGATCTTAGGGTCGAGCCTGTTCGGCGCGCAGCTCGCGGCCCATCTGGGACTTCCCTTCGCCTTCGCCTCGCATTTCGCGCCCGACGCGCTGATGCAGGCGATCACCATCTATCGCGAGCGCTTCCAGCCCTCACGGCAGCTTGACAAGCCCTATGTGGCGGCGGCCGCCAATATCATCGCGGCGGACAGCGATGCTGAAGCCCGGCGCATCTTCACCTCATTGCAGCAGGCCTTCATCCGCTTGCGGCGCGGCCAGCCCGGGCAATTGCCGCCGCCCATCGACGACATCGACAGCTTCGCCAATCCGCTGGAGAAGTCGAATGTCGATCACTCGCTCGTCTATTCCTTCGTCGGCGCCCGCGACAAGGTGAAAAGCGGCATCGAAGGTTTTCTCGAGCAGACCCAGATCGACGAGCTCATCGTCACCGGTCATATCTTCGATCACCAGGCGCGCTTGCGCTCGCTCGAAATCGCCGCCGACATCCTCAAGGGTCTCGTCAAATCCTGAGTATTTTCAGGAATTTGAGTCGGGTTTTTAATAAAATGATTCACCAGCCGGTGAAGGGCGCGATCGTCTGATCGCTGACAACGCCCGCTTCAACATCGGCAAGGCTCCGGTCGAGAATCTGCAGCGCCTCATCGACATCCGGCTTGGTCAGGACGAGCGGCGGCGTGAGCTCCAGCACATTCGACTCGAGCCCGACATAATAGAGAACGAGCCCCAGCTCGAAGGCGCGGTAAACGGTCTTGGCCGCATAACGCCGGGTGCGGTCGGGATCGAGCTCGATGCCGATAGCGAGGCCACGGCCGCGCACTTCGCGGATCGTCCTGTGGTGCTGGTGCAGGCGCTCGAGACCGTCGAGGAAATAGCTGCCGACGGTGGCGGCATTATCGGCCAGCCGGTCGCGCTTGATCGTGTCGAGGACCGCGAGGCCGGCCGCCGCCGAGACCGGATTGCCATGCAAAGTCTGCATCGCGAAGGATGACGCGAAATCGAGAATGCGGGCCGGCGCCACCGCCGCGGCGAGCGGCAGGCCACCACCCAGTCCCTTGCCGAAGCAGACGATGTCGGGAACAAAATCGTCATGTGCATAGGCATGCAGTTTGCCGGTGCGGGCGAGGCCGACCTTCACCTCATCGCTGACGATCAGGATGCCGTAGCGCCGGCACAGTGCCGTGAGCTCTTTCAGGAAGCCCGGCGGCGGCACGATCATGCCGCCATCGGACTGGATCGGCTCGATGAAAAGCGCCGCCACCTGCTCGCCCGGACAGGTCGTCTTGAGCAGATGCTCGACGAGCTCGAGCACACGGCCGCCGGTCGCGTCGCCCATGAAGGGCCGTGACTCGGCCGGATAGGGAATGAGGGTCAGGCCGGCATGGCGCGCCGCATGGGTCTGCACGCTGTGGCCCGAAATCGCCATCGAGGCCGCCGTGCCGCCATGATAGGCACCGGCGAAAGCGAGAATGCGCGAGCGCCCGGTCGCCGCGGTCACCGCCCGGAACATCGCCTCATTGGCGTCCGATCCCGAATGGCCGAGCCACACTTTGGCGCCTTCGATTTCCGGCACCGTGGCGAGCAGGCTTTCCGCCAGCTCCACCGCCGGCAGATTGGCCGAGGAGAGCACGCTGGCGCCCGCCGGATTGGCGACCGCGCGGGCCACCGCTTCGACCAGCGCCGGATGACCGTAGCCCAGACCCGCAGCGCCCCAGGCGGCGGAGAGATCGAGCAGCGAGCGTCCCGACTGGTCGATGACCCGCGTCCCTGCCCCGCCCGTCAGAGCGGAAGGGAAGAAACGCAGCTTCTGCAAATTGCCGATCGCCGCCTCATCTCTGGCGTAGAGATCATTGGCGGTCATGAACGTTTGCCGGTCTGGGCGGGGATCAGGCCTTCGGGCCGGAGCACGAGAATGAGGATGACGATGCCGAGCACGAAGGCATCGCGATAGGGCAGGATCGCGGCCGGCAGGAATGCCTGGCAGGCGACTTCAAGGAAACCCAGCACGAAGCCGCCGGCGACCGCACCGGCGAGCCCGCCGAGGCCGCCGATGATCGCCGCGACAAACGCTTTCAGCACCGGTACGAAGCCCATCAGCGGATCGACCGAGCCCCTCTGCGCCACCCAGAGGAAAGCGGCGACGCCCGCCAGCACACCCGAGACGGCGAAGGCGACCGCCACCACGCGATTGGCCGGAATGCCCATCAGCCGGACGACGGCGAAGTCCTGGGCGGCAGCGCGCATCGCGGTGCCGACCACCGTATGTTTGAGGAACAGCAGCAGGCCGCCGAGCGATACCGCGGTGGCAACGATCGACAGCAGCGGGATGACGCCGATATGGGCGAAGCCGAGGTCGATGCTGCCGGCCAATGCCGAGGGCATCGGCACCGGCATGCCGCGCGCGCTGATGCCGTTCTGGAACAAGACACGCAGGATCACGCTCACCGCGAAGCTCGTCAGCAGGAGGCCGGTGACATCGGCGCGGCGCATCGGCCGGAAGGCGACCCGCTCGATGAGCAGCGCCATGGCGACGGCGGCGAAGATGGCGACGACGATGGCGATGGGGAGCCCCAGCGACACGCCGATGGCGAAGAAGAGCCCGTAGCCCGCCACCGTCATCAGCTCGCCATGGGCGAAATTGATCAGCCCGACGATCGAGAACACCACGGCGAGCCCCAGCGCCAGCAGCGCGTAGATGCCGCCGAGGCTGATGGCGTTGACGAGCTGCTGAATGAAGAATTCCATCTGCGCCTTTTCCTAGCAACCGTCATCCCGGCGAAAGCCGGGACCCATAAAAGCCTCTCCACGCGAGCAGCCCTGCCCGCGTTGCATGAATTCGATGGGCCCCGACTTTCGTCGGGGTGACGGAGAAAGATGGGAAAGACTTTTCACCCGTCTCCTCCTCACGCGGCCAGATACGCGGCGCGCACTTCGTCCGACTGCGCCAGCTCGCGGCCTTTGCCTTGCAGCGTGATGCGGCCGTTGACCAGCACATAGCCGCGATCGGCGATGTCCAGCGCCCGCACCGCATTCTGCTCGACGAGCAAAATGGTAATGCCCTTCTGGCGCAGGCCGGCGATGAGGCGGAAGACCTCATCGACGATCTTGGGCGCCAGGCCCAGCGACGGCTCATCGAGCAGCAGCAGCCGCGGCTGCGACATCAAGGAGCGCGCAATGGCGAGCATCTGCTGCTCGCCGCCCGACAGAAGTCCGGCGCGCTGGCGGTAGCGCTCGCGCAATATGGGGAACAGCGTCAGCATCTCTTCGCGCGTGGCGTCGAGGCTTCCGCCCTTATGATGCATGGCGCCGCCGAGCAGCAGATTCTCGGCGACGGTGAGTGCGGGAAAGACGCGGCGCCCCTCCGGCGTCAAGGCGATGCTGCGCCGCGATATGTCTTCGGGGCGCAGGCCGATGAGGTTCTGGTTCTCGAAGCGGATCATGCCGGTCGCCGGTGCGAGCCCGGCGATGCCGGCCAGCGTCGAGGTCTTGCCGGCGCCATTGGCGCCGAGCAAGGTCACGATCTCGCCTTGCGCCACGGTGAAATCGAGGCCTTTCACGGCCTCGATCTGACCATAACGGACTTTGAGCCCTTCGACGCTCAGCATGGTTTCGTCTCAGGGCGCCGGCACGTCGGCCGGGTTCGGCGTCGCGGTCTTCACCAGCGAGCGCGATCCGCCCTTCAGCTCGACGAGGGCGATATCGCGCGACGGCATGCGGTCGGTGCCGGCATAGGTGATCTTGCCGGTAACGCCTTCGACATCCTTCAGATTGGCGACCGCATCGCGCAAGGCTTGCGGATCGAGCGAGCCCGCCGCTTTCACCGCCGCATCGATGATGAGGCCGATCTCATAACCATTGGCGATATAGACCGTGTCGAACGGCTTGCCGGTCTTCTCGGTGAACTTCTTGGCGAAGGCTTCGAGCGGCGTACCGGCCGACGGCAGGCCGGCCGAGGAGTGGATGACGCCGTCGACCACATCGCCGAGGCCCGCGACGGTCGGCGTGTCGATGCCGTCAGAGCCCAGCACCGGCGAGGTGACGCCGGCAGCGCGCAGCTGCTTGATGAAAGCCGGGAAGTCCGGCTCATAGGCGGATGTCATGACGACGTCGGGCTGCGGGCTGAGGCTCTTGATCTTGGTGACCTCGGCGGCGAAGTCCTGCTGGCCCATCGAATAAGTGCCTTCGCCGGCGATCGTGCCGCCCTTCTTGGTGAAGACCTGCTGGAAATATTCCGGCAGCTTCAGCGTATAGGCCGAGTCCGGCGATTTGAGGATGTAAGCGGTCTTGTAGCCCTTCTCATGGGCGTAATCGGCGAGCACCGTCGCCTGCGCATTGTCGGCCGGATAGGTGCCGAACATGAAGTCGCCGACGGCGCTGGTGATGGTGGGCGTCGTGCCGCAGAAGGTGAAGGTCACGACCTTGGCCGGCTGGCTGATCTGGCCGGCGGCGATCGAGGGATCGGCGTCACAGGGCGTGATCAGGATGTTGATGCCCGAAGCGACGAGCTCCTGCGCCGCCTGCACCGTCGCCGCCGTGTCGGAGCGCGTGTCCTTCACGTCGAGCACGGCCTTGTATTTGCCACCGAAGCCGCCCGCCGCATTGATCTCGTCGACCGCCAGCTGAAGGCCGGCGAGCGAGGGCTGGTCGCCGAAGGCCAGGGTGCCGGTCTGCGCCGAAGCGAGGCCGATCTTGAGGTCTTCCGCTTGCGCGGCGAAAGTCAGCGCGCCGAGCGCCGTCAGGCTAAGCAATGCCAATCGCAGTTTCATTTTTTACTCCTCCCGTTGATGGTGTGGGTGCGATGATTTCCGTCTCGGGCGCCGCCCCGATATAAGCTTCGATGACCTTGGGATCGCGGCGGATGGCGGCGGGCGCGCCTTCGGCGATCTTCTGGCCCTTGTTGATGACCACGATGTGGTCGCAGAGCCGCATGATGAGATGCATATCGTGCTCGATGACCAGCAGGCCCAGATCGAAATCATGGCGGATGCGGTCGAGCATCGATTTGAGCGCTTCGGTCTCGACCGGGTTCATGCCGGCGGCCGGCTCGTCGAGCAGCAGATAACGCGGCTTCAGTGCCAGAGCCCGGGCGATCTCGAGGCGACGGCGCTCGCCATAGGCCAAGGTGCCGGCGAGGCGCTGCGCTTCCTTGCCGAGATCGAGCCGGACCAGCAGCGTCTCGGCGGCATTGCGCGCCGCGCTTAGATTGCTTTCGATGGTGAGAGCGGCGACGGTCACATTCTCGAGCACCGTCATGCGGTCGAACAGCTTGATCGCCTGGAAGGTGCGGCCGAGGCCGGCCTTGGCGATGAGATGCGGCGCACGGCCGACCATGTTCTCGCCGTCGATCATCACCGTGCCGCGATCCGGCTTGAGCTGACCGCAGATCAGATTGACCAGCGTCGTCTTGCCGGCGCCATTGGGGCCGATGAGGCCGGTCACCTTGCCGCGCGCGATGGTGAAGGAAAGATCGTCACAGGCCTGCAGGCCGCCGAAACGCTTGGAGAGAGTCGTCACCGTCAGGCTCTTGTCGCTCGAGGCGGGCTTCGCCGGCGTTTCGGCAGGTGCCAACGCGACCAGCGCCTTGAGCTTAGGCCCCAGCTCCTGCAGGCCGACGATGCCGAGCGGCCGCCGCCAGATGGTGAGCAGCAGGGCCATGCCGAGGCCCAATTGCGTCAGGCCGAAGATCACCGGAATATGGACGAAGCCCAGATCGATGCCGCCTTCCGCCAGCCGCAGGATCTGGATCACCGCGGTGATGAGCGCGGTGCCGACAATGGCGCCGGTGACGGTGAGCATGCCGCCGACGATCAGCATGGCGATGAGGAGGAAGGTGAGATCGAAATAAAAGTCCTTGGGCGAGAAGGCGCCGAGGAAATGCCCGTAAAGGGCGCCCGCCAGGGCGCCGAGCACCGCGCTCAAGATCCAGCCGGCATAACGCACCTGGAACAGCGATACGCCGCAGGCCTGGGCCGCCACGTCGTTCTCCCGCGTCGCGCGCAGGCGCAGCCCCGGCCCCGTATCGCGGAAGAGGCGCGCAATGAGGATGAAAGCCATGGCGAAGATCAACGCCGTCAGCAAAGTGGTGAGGCGCGGCACGCCGTAGAAGGTCTGGCTGCCACGGGTGATCTCGCGGGCGCCATTCAGAATCACATGGACGATGATGAGGAGCGCCAGGGTGGCGATCGAGGCGGAAGAGCCGCCGAGCCGCGCTACCGGCACGCCGGTGATCAACCCCGCGATCAGGCCCGCCGCGGCGACCGCCAGCACGGCGATGACGATGCCCGTTTCATGGCCCGCCAGGAAGGCCGGCAGTTGCGGCAAGGCCGATACCTGCAGCGCTTTCGGCATGGTAAGGATGCCCGAAACATAGGCCCCGATACCCATGAAAGCGGCATGGCCGAAGGAGGTGATCCCCGATCCGCCGGTGAAAACCGAGATCGACAGGACGGCGCAGAGATAGATGAGGAAAAGCGTGGCGATGCGCTCGCCATTGGCGCCGAAGGCAAAACCGGTGACCAGCGCCGCGACGGCGACGATAGCGGCGAGCATCAGCCCGCTGATCAAAGATTCCCGCGATACGCCGAGACCACCCAACACGTCCTGCCCTGTCCTGTTTTTCTTTCAGGCTAGCAAACCGGGGGACGGCGTCAATTAAATTTTACAGATTGCCTATTTTCCGTTCATTCTGTATTTTTTTCTTCAGAAGGCATGACAACCATCATGGCACTCAAAGACAAGCTTATCGACAGCGAGGCGGACTATACACCGGCGGAACGCAAGGTGATCCGTGTGCTGCTCGCCAATTACCCGGTGGCGGGACTCGCCACCGCGTCCAGGCTCGCCCAGCAGGCCGAGGTGAGCGACCCCACCGTCATAAGGCTCGCCACCAAGCTCGGTTTCTCCGGCTTCATCGAGATGCAGCAGGCGCTGCTCGCCGAGCTCGAGGCGCATATGAATTCCGCTCTCACCATGCTCGAGAGCCGCAAGCCCGCGGTGAGTGCCGAAGGCCTCTATCAGTCCTATGCAGAAGCGACGATCGCGACGCTCAAATCCAGCCAGTCCGATATCCTGCCCGCCGATTTCAACGAGGCGGCCGATCTCCTGATCAATACGAAGAAGCGCATCTATTGCATCGGCGGCCGCTTCACCGGCTTCCTCGCGGCGATCCTGCACCGGCATCTGGTGCAGCTCAGGCCGGGCGCCGTCTGGGTCAATGGCTCGCTCGCCGATCTCGCCGAGACCGTCACCGATATCGGCAAGCAGGATCTCGTCGTCGCCTTCGATCTGAGGCGTTATCAGCAGGACGTGGTGCAGTTCACCCGCCAGGCCTATGAGCGCGGCGCCCGCGTCATCCTGCTCACCGACAAGTGGAAGTCGCCGATCGCCTCCTTCGCCACGGTGACGCTCACCGGCCCGGTCGATACGATCTCGCCATTCGACACGATGGTGCCGACCATGGTGCAGCTCGAAGCGCTCGTCACCGCCTTCACCGGCAAGCTCGACAAGCAGGTCCGCCCGAGGCTCGAGGAGATCGAGCACTACCGGCGGCTCAACAATGTCGTGCTCGACATGCCGGCGCCCGCCAAATCCAAACCCAGCAAGAAGCAGAAAGCCAAATCATGAAGCCTGCCACCGTCACCCGCGATGCGCCCTACAAGCGCGAGGAAACCGCCCTTCTCTTCGTCGACCTGCAGACCATCTTCTGCACGCCGGGGCTCGATCCCCAGCATCCCGAGCTCAATGCGGAGCACTATTATTTCAAGCGGCTCAAGGCCACGACCGTTCCCAATGCGCAGAAGCTGCTGCATGCCGCGCGCGCGTCCGGCGTCCAGGTGCTGCACACGATCATCGAGGCGCTCACCAAGGACGGCCGCGACATCTCGCTCGACCATCGCCTCTCCAATCTCTTCGTGCCGAAGGGCCTGCCGGAAGGCCAGCCGATTAAGGAACTCACCCCCATCGACAATGAGATCGTGCTGCCGAAATCCTCCTCGGGCGTCTTCAACTCCACCAATATCGATTATGTGCTGAAGAATCTCGGCATCCGCTATCTCATCATCTCCGGCGTCGTCACCGACCAATGCGTCGACATGGCGGTGCGCGACGCGTCCGACCGCGGCTATCTGGTGAGCCTGCCCGAGGATGCCTGCGGCACCTATACGCAGGCCCGCCACGACAATGCGCTCAAGGCCTTCGGCGGCTATTGCTGGGTCACCGACACCGAAACCGTGCTCAAACGGCTGAAGGAGCTCGCCTAGTGGCCAAGTCTCCCTCCACCCCGGGCCTTACCGAGCTCACCACTTTCGTCACCACCGATTACGCCGCGATCACCCGTGGCCGCTCGCTGCCGCGGCGCGACTACGAGAAGGCCAAGGGTAACAAGACCTGCGGCTGGGTGCCGGCCAATATGTCGCTCACGCCCTTCGATCTCATCGCCGATCCCAATCCCTGGGGCTCGGCCGGCGATCTGCGCCTCCTGCCCGATCCCAAGGCACGCTACCGCACCCATCCGAAGGGCGCCGCGACGGCGCTCGATTTCGTGATGAGCGATATCGTCGAGCTCGATGGCGCACCCTGGCTGTGCTGCCCGCGCGCTTTCCTGAAAAAAGCGCTCGCCGATTTCGAGAAGGAGACAGGCTCCAGCGTGATCGCTTCCTTCGAGCAGGAATTCCAGATCCGCAATGCCGGCTGGTCGAGCGAGCCCGCCTTCGCGCTGTCGGCCCTACGCCATGCCGATCCCTTTGGCCCCGAGCTCGTGGGCGCCCTCGATGAAGCGGGCTGCGAACCGGAAAACTTCATCGCCGAATATGGCCGCGACCAGTTCGAGATCACCACCGCGCCGGCGCCTGGCCTCGTCGCCGCCGACCGTTGCGTCGCCATCCGCGAGATCACCCGCGAAGTGGCGCGGCTCAAGGGCTGGCGCGCCAGCTTCGCGCCCAAGACCGCGGTCTCAGGCGTCGGCAACGGTGTCCATGTACATCTGAGCTTCGTCAACAAGCAGGGCAAGCCCACCGCCTTCGACGCGAAACAGCCCGGCCGCGTGTCGGCGCTTGCCGGCGCTTTCGCCGCCGGCGTCGTCCGCCATCTGCCGGCGCTGGTGGCGCTCACCGCGCCGAGCCCGATCTCTTATCTGCGTCTCCAGCCGCATCATTGGAGCTCGGCCTATACCTGGTTCGGCGAACGCGACCGCGAGTCGTCGCTGCGCATCTGTCCGACGGTCAGTATCGGCGGCAAAGACCCGGCGCGGCAGTTCAATCTCGAATATCGCGCGGCGGATGCCACCGCCTGCCCGCATCTGGTGCTGGGCGCCGTCATCCGCGCCGGCATCGAAGGCATTCGCGCCAAGCTCAGCACCCCGCATATCTTCAGCGGCGATCCTGAGACATTGAGTGAGGCCGAGAAGAAGAAGCTCGGCATCCAGCGGCTGCCGCAGTCCTTGAGCGCGGCGCTCGACACGCTCAAGGCCGATGCAACCGTCTCCGGCTGGTTTGCACCGGTCGCCATGGAGACCTATCACGGCATGAAGCGCATGGAGATGAAGCTCATCGCCGGCGTCGAAGGCGATGCGCTCTGCCAGCGTTATTCGGAGATCTATTGATGCGGCATGAGATGGTCGACCCGCCGGCAGCCGAGACGGTCAATCCGGATGGCACATCGCCTTATGTGCTGCTGTGCGAACACGCTTCCAACCATATCCCGGCGCGCTATCAGAAGCTCGGCCTCGATGATGGCGAGCTCACCCGCCATATCGCCTGGGATATCGGCGTGGCGCCGATCGCGCGCGCGCTATCGGAGGCCCTCGATGCGCCTTTGATCCTGTCCGGCTATTCGCGCCTGCTGATCGACTGCAACCGGCCGGTCGGCGTGCCGACCTCGATCCCGGAGGTCAGCGAGACCACGCGCATTCCGGGCAATGAAGGCCTCGACGCCAACGAGCGCCAGCGGCGCGCCGATGATTTCTACTGGCCGTTCCAGCGGGCGGTTGCCGATCTCCTCGACCGGCGCCAGGCCGTCGGCAAACGCAGCATCGTCTTCGGCGTGCACAGCTTCACGCCGGTCTTCAAGGGCTTCCAGCGCCCCTGGCATGCCGGCATCCTGTTCCGCAAGTCGACGGCCTATGGCGAGGCGCTGGTCGCCGCGCTGCAGGAGCCGGGGCTCAATGTCGTCGCCAACGAGCCCTATCGCATCGATGACGACAGCGACCAGACCGTGCCGGTGCATGGCGAGGCGCGCGGCCTCGACGCGGTGCTGATCGAGATCCGCCAGGACCTCATCGGAGATCATGCCGGTCAGGCGCAGTGGGCGAAACGGCTGGCACCGGCGCTTCAGGCCTCGGCGGACGCTCTCGCAAAGGCCTGATCGAGCACATCGCACAAGAGATCGGCCTCGCGCCGCGTGAAGATCATCGCCGGGCGCATCTTGACGACATTGTCGTAAGGCCCGTCGGTGCCGATCAAGACGCCCTCCTCGCGCGCCAGATTGACGACGCGGTTGGCGAAATCGGTGGCATAGGCCTTGGTCGTCCGGTCGGTCACGAGATCGAGGCCTAGGAACAGGCCCATGCCGCGTACATCGCCGATCACCTCATAGCGCTTCTGCATGTCGCGGAAGCGCGCCATCAGATAGTCGCCGATCGCCTTGGCATTGTCGCGCAAGCGGTCGCGCTCGATGATCTCCAGCACCTTGAGGCCGATGGCGCAGGACACCGGATTGCCGCCGAAGGTGTTGAAATATTCCATGCCGTTGTTGAAGGCCTTGGCGATGTCGGGCGTGGTGACGAGAGCGGCGAGCGGATGGCCGTTGCCGATCGGCTTGCCCATGGTGACCACATCGGGGACGATCCCTTGAGTCTCGAAGGCCCACATATGGGTGCCGACACGGCCGAAACCGACCTGCACCTCATCGGCGACGCAGATGCCGCCGGCTTCGCGGATGATGCGATAGGCCTCTTCCAGATAATGCGGCGGAAAGAAAATCTGGCCGGCGCAGCTCGGGATGGATTCGGCGATGAAGGCGGCCGGCTTCCTGCCCGCCTTGCGGATCGCCTCGACCTGGCGGGCGACGCTTTCGGCAAAACGTTTGCCATGCTCCTCGATGGGCCAGTCGGCGGGGGCGCGATAGGTGTCCGGCAATTGCGCCTCCCAGACATGGGACGGGCGGCCCGCGCCGCCGGCGCGCTTGTATTTGTAAGGGCTGATATCAATCAGCTCGGCGACATGGCCGTGATAGGCCCAGTCGACGACCACCATGTCCTTCTCGCCCGTCTTGGCGCGCGCCATGCGCAGCATCAGGTCATTGGCCTCGCTGCCGGTGCAGACGAAGCTCGCCACTTTGAGATCGCCCGGCAGCGTGGCGCCGAGCTTCTCGGCATAGTCCACCATATTGTCATGCAGATAGCGCGTATTGGTGTTGAGACGTGAGCTTTCGCGCGCGATCACCTCGACGATTTCGGGGTGGGTGTGGCCCAGATGCGCGACATTGTTGAAGCAGTCGAGATAGGCGCGGCCGTCATCGGCGATGAGCCACACGCCCTCGCCGCGCACCATCTTCAAGGGCTTGCGGAAGGAGATGCTCAGATTCGGCAGCAGCGTCTTCCGGCGCAAGGCGACGATCTCGTCGCCCGGTCTGCCGTCGCGGTGGAAGGTTTCGGGCGTCAGGCCGGCAAAATCATAAGCCGGGGGATAGAGCTTCGCCCAGACGTCGAGATAGCTCTCCTCGCCGACCCCCGGAATGGGCCCGATATCGTCGGTGGAATAAGCGACGAGCTGCAGATGGAGATGCGGCAACCAGCCGCCATTGTCCTGCGAACTGCCGAGCGTGCCGATCTTCTCACCGGCGGAAAGCATCTGGCCGTTCTTGAGATGCTTTGCCGTCTCATGCGAGAGATGGCCCCACAGGCTCGAGAAGGTGACACCGGGCTCGGGCTCATGCTCGATCAAGACCACGCAGCCATAACCGAGCGGCTCCTTCTCGATCTCGACGGAGGCGACGCGGCCGGCAAGCGGCGTGAAGACCGGCGTGCCGGCATCGGCGAAGATATCGAGGCCCAGATGACGGGTGCGGCGCACCTTATCGATGAGCTTGGACTGGAACATCTCGCCCGCATAGACGGCGCGTTTCTCGCCCCAGGGACCGATGCCGAGCTCGGCATTTTCCGCTTTGCACAGCGTCTGCCAGGCCGTCTCGCAGGCGGCAACATCCATGGCGGCCGCCGCCTTGACGAGCGGATGCGACGCATCGCCGAAGGGCACTTGCAGGATGCAGTGATTGGAGAGCGGCCGGCCCCAGATCGGGCTCAGGCTCTTGCGGTTGCGGGTGAGCCATTCGGCAGCCTTCGCGGCGCCCGGCGCCACCTCGAAGCCGCAGGCCTGGCGCAGGATCGCCTTGGCGATGAAAGGATCGATGCGGCGCAAGCGGCGCAGCATGTCCCAGGCCGGCCGCTCGCTGATATTGAGATAGGGATTGTCGGCGATGCGCGGCGCGCGTTCGGCCGAGATGGTGACGCTGGTGACGAGCCGCATGGCGACGAGATCAAACAGGAGATCGACCTCGTCAGGCTGCAGCGGCATCTCGCGGTGATAGGCGGCGAGCATGAAAGAGAGCGCGCCCAACGGGTCCTCGGCATCGAGAACGGCGTAAGCCGCGGCCACCGCCATCTCGCAGATGAGGGCGGTGTGGAGCGCATCGCCGAAATCGATGAGGCCCGCAATGGCCTGGCCGTCGGCCGAGACCAGGACGTTCCAGTCATTGGCGTCATTGTGGATGACGGAGGCCCGGAGCTTCGCAAGGCGCGGCTCGATCTCGGTCTCGAAGCGGGTGATGAAATAATCGCAGATTTCGCGCGCTTCAGGCTCGTGGATGGCGGCGAGCCGCGCTCGCGAGCGGCCGGCCTTGCGCAGGTCCCAGTCAAGATCGCGATGGGCGCCGACATGGCCGAAGCTCTGCAACGCCCGATCGAGACGGCCGAGGAAACTGCCGAAGCTCGCCAGCAGCTCCGGCGTCTTCGCGGCTTCCGCAAAGGGCGCGCCTTCCAGATAATCGACGGCGCGGATGAGATGATGTCCGCCCTTGCCGTCCTCGATCACCGGCAAAGCCTCGCCCGATTTCGACAGGCGCACCAGCGGTACGGCGAGGTCGGGATCGGCCTCTTTGACATGGCGGATCATCGCCACCTGGAAACGGATGGCGTCCTCGGGCTCCGCCGCATTGACGATCTTCAGCACTGCCCCCTGTCCTTGCGGCCCGAAATGGAAATTCTGGTCGCGCTCGCTGGCGAGACGGCCTTTCAGGCCCTTCAGGCCGAAATGACGCTCGGCGATCTCGGCCGCCATGGCTTCGCTGATCTCGGGGCCGGGATGGTTGATGATCGACAAGGCACTCTCCAAGAGGGATGCGGGAAGCGCCAAGATGTGGCATTCCTGCCGTCAACTCAACCGCCACTTCGTTCCCCTGGCCCGCCCTTTTGACCGGTTCCGCCGCCATTATGACGCCCGACGACAAAGACCGCGAAATTCTGACCCTCCTGCGCGAGGATGCCCGCATCAGCGCCAAGGCGCTCGCCGCCAAGGTCGGGCTCGCCCGTTCGAGCCTGCGCGACCGCATCGCCAAGCTGGAAAAGGCCGGCATCATCCGCGGCTACCGGACCGACATCGCCGATCCGTCCTTGTCGGCGGTCGCCTGCCTCCTGGTGAAGCTGAAGACGACACCCTCGCCGCAAGTGGTGAAGCGGCTCGAACGCCTGCCCGAGGTCAAGCGCTGCCTGTCGCTCGCCGGCGAGATCGATCTGCTGATCGACATCGCGGCGGAATCGCTCGCCCGCCTCAACCAGATCCGCGACGAGATCTCCCATTTCCCGGAAGTGGCCGAGACTACCACCGCCGTGGTGCTGCGGCAGGAGATTTAACCCTCGCCCCTCGAAGAGGGGAGAGGGAGGGACCCATTGCGCAGCAATGGGAGGGTGAGGGGCCTCTGGGTGAGTTCTGCAAGAGGTTCCTCACCCTTCCCACCGCTGCGCGGCGGGCCCCTACCCTCTCCCCGCTGAAGCGGGGCGAGGGTTATCTCCGCCAGTACGGAATCCCCAGCATCGCAGGCGCGCCCGAATGCGAGCGGCGGATGGCGAGGGCCAGGATGGCGCAGACATAAGGCATGGCGAGCAGCAGCTGATAGGGAATGGCGACGCCAATGCCCTGGATCTGTAACTGCAGCGCGTCGAGGAACGAGAAGACCAGCGTCGCCAGGAGCACCGGCACCGGGCGCCACAGGCCGGCGATGACGATCACGATGGCGAGCCAGCCGCGGCCATTGGTCATTTCCGGCACGAAGCGCGCCGCCGAGCCCACTGTGAGAAATGCGCCGCCGAGGCCCGCCATCAGCCCGCCGAAGACCACCGCCGCATATTGGCGCGCCGCCACATTGAGGCCCTTGATGTCGAGCGCCTTGGGATTCTCGCCAACGCAGCGCAGTTCGAGGCCGTAGCGGGTGCGGAACAGGAAATACCAGGTGGCCGGCACCAAAAGGAAAGCCACATAGGTCAGGATCTTCTGGTCGAACAGGATAGGCCCGAGGAAGGGAATGTCGGACAGGAGCGGCAGCGGCACCGTGTCGAAGAATGGCGTGGTCGGCGTCTGGCCGGCATTGGCGAAAGCGGCGCGCAGCCAGAAGATCGACAGGCCAGACCCTAAGAGATTGAGCGCCAGGCCAGTGACGATCTGCTCCACTTTGAGCGTGATGACCATGAAGGCGAAGATCAGGCTCATCAGGCCGCCGGTGATCATCGCAATGACGACGCCGAGCCAGAGCGAGCCCGTATAATAAGCGCCGATATAAGCGGTGAAGGCGCCCATCAGCATGGTGCCCTCGAGGCCCATATTATAGACGCCGCTGCGCTCGGCGATCATCTCGCCCAAGGCCGCGAGCAAAATCGGCGTCGCGATACGCACCGTCGCCGCCAGCACGCTGATGATGATCGAGGTCTCGAGAAGATCGGCGATCATGGCTTGATCCGCTTCAGCTTGAATGAGGAGGCCGCCCAGCCGGCGAGATAGAACAGCAGCAGGATGGCCTCGATCGCATAGATGAGCGCCGAGGGCACGCCGGTCTTGATCTGCATGAAGGTGGCGCCATTGACCAGCGCGCCGAACAGGATGGCGGCGATGACGACGCCCCAGGGATTGAGCAGGCCCAATATCGCGACGATGATGCCGGTATAGCCGTAAGACGTGATGGCGCCGGCTTTCAGACGATAATGCACGCCATAGACCTCACTCATGCCGGCGAGGCCCGCCAGCGCGCCCGAGATCAGCATGACCATCAGGATCACCCGGCGCGAATTGGTGCCCTGCACTTCGAGCGCCCGCAGATTGGAGCCGGCGGCGCGGATCTCAAAACCGACCGGGCTCTTCCTGATCATGAGATAAACGAAGGCGGCGGCGATGAGCGCCAGAAGAAAGCCCAGATGCAGACGCGTCTTGTCGAAAAGGATCGGCAGGATGCTGCCGGGGTCGACCTTGGCGGTCTGCTCGAAGAACCCGCCGGCTTCGCTCCACGGGCCCTTCAGCAGCAGTAGCGAGAGCGCAAAGACGATGATGTAATTGAGCATCACCGTCGAGATCACCTCATCGACGCGGAAGCGCGTCTTGAGAATGGCGGCCAGCCCGGCATAAAGCCCGCCGCCGACCATTGCGCCGATGATGATGACCGGCAGCTGAATCCAGGCTGATGAGCCGGCGAGCGCGCTCTGGCACCAATAAGCGAACATCGCGCCGGCGAAGACCTGGCCTTCGGCGCCGATATTCCACAGCCTGGCGCGAAAGGCGATCGCGGTCGCAAGACCGGTGAAGATCAACGGCGTCGCCTTGACCAGCGTCTCGGTCGCGGCGCGCCAGGTGCCGAAGGCGCCCTGCGCCAGGGACTGGAAGGCGGCGAAGGGGCTGACACCGACGGCAAGGAACAGAAGCGCGCACAGAACGAGCGAGGCGGCGAGTGCGACGCCGACGGCGAGCGTGCGGCCCCTGGCCGTCGTCTCGCTGCGCGGCTCGATGCGATAGCCCAGGCGTTCGATCATGCCGCCGCCCCATGGGCGTGGCCCGCCATCAAGGGGCCGATCCTGGCGATGTCGGCTTCATGACGTGGGAAGATCCCGAGAATCTCGCCGCGGAACATCACCGCGATACGATCGCTCAAGGCGAAGATGTCCTCGAGCTCCTCGCTGACCAGCAGGATGGCGCAGCCCTCCTCGCGCTTGCGCAGCAATTCGCCATGGACGAATTCGATGACGCCAATATCGACGCCGCGTGTCGGCTGGTTGCACAGAAGCAGATGGCGCGCTTTGGCGAATTCGCGCGCCAGGATGACCTTCTGCGCGTTGCCGCCGGAAAGCCTGCCGCATAACATGTCGGGACCGCTCGCCATGACCGAATAGGACGCGATCGCCTGTTCGGCGCTCCGGCGCGTCGCCGTCTCATCGAGGAACGGCCCTGAGCGCCAGCGCTCGTCCCAGTGCTGGCCGAGGATGAGATTCTCGGCAATGCTGAAATCGGACACGAGACCGTCGCGGAAACGGTCGCTTGGCACATAACCGACACCGCGGCGCGCAATGTCATGGACGGAGAGCGCGCCGATATCCTCGCCGCGGAGGTGTATGCTGCCGCTGTCGGGCCTGACCAGCCCCGCCACCGCCTCCAGCAATTCGTCCTGGCCGTTGCCGGCGACGCCGGCGATGCCGATGATCTCGCCCGCCGCAAGGTCGAGCGTGACATTCTTGAGATGGGTCCGCCCGCCTTTGGCGAGTGAGACGCCCGTGAAGCTCAGCGCCGTCTCGCCAGCGCCAGGCTTGCTGCGCGCATGCACCTGGGCGACGGGCCGGCCGACCATCATCATGGTGAGATCGTCGCGTGTGACATCCTTCGTCGTCACCGTTCCGACGAGCCTGCCCTTGCGCAGCACGCTGACCCGGTCGGAGCGCATCACCTCGTTCATCTTATGCGAGATGAGGATGACGGCGATGCCGGAAGCTTTGAGCTGCTGAATGATGGCGAAGAGCCGCTCGGATTCCTGCGGGGTGAGCACCGCGGTCGGCTCATCGAGGATCAGAAGCCTGGCGCCGAGATAAAGCGCCTTGACGATCTCGACCCATTGCTTCTCGCCCACCGACAGATCGGCGACGAGGCGGTCGGGCGCAATTTCGAGACCGAACTGCCGGCTGAGATCGAGGATACGGCCGCGGGCGGCGGTCATGTCGAGGCGGAGGCCCGAGCCGGTGCCGACCACGATATTCTCGAGCACGGTAAAGCTCGGCACCAGCACGAAATGCTGATGCACCATGCCGATGCCGGACGCGATCGCCTTGGCCGGGCTCGTCAGCTCCGCCGTCACGCCATCGATCTCGATCTCCCCCGCCTCGGGCTGGAGCAGACCGTAGAGGCAGGCCGAGAAAGTGGATTTGCCAGCGCCGTTCTCGCCCAGCAGGCAATGCAGCTCGCCCGGCGCAATAGTAAGCGAGACATCGTCATTGGCGATGAGCGCGCCGAACCGCTTGGTGAGATGGCGGACGGCGAGACGGGGAGTGGCGGAGGTAGTGGTCATATGCTTCTCCCCTCGCCCGATTTCCAACTCGTCATGGCCAGGCCCCGACCCGGCCATCCAGCCGCGCTGCTATGCGGATGGACTGGGTGGCCGCCTCAAGGGCGGCCATGACGAGTGGAGGAGTACCAATCAATCCGACTTCACTTCGTTCAGATTGAGCGCGACGGTCTTGGCGCCGCTCTTGATGGCGGCGATCGTGTCGTCGACCAGCTTCTGGATGTCGGCCGGAATCTTGCTGGCCCAGGCCTTGTTCAGCGCGATGTCACCGGAGCCGTCCTTCCAGGAGAACCATTTCGGCTCCTTCGGCGCGTCGAACTTGCCGCCTTCGGCCTTCACCTTCCACCATTCGTCGACGATCCAGTTGATATGCGGATCCCATTTCACGATGGCCGAGGCGACGATCGACTTCGGCGCGAAGGACGACATGTCGACATAATTGCCGAAGCAGCCGATTTCCTTCTGCTCGCAGACCTCGAAAGCGCCCGACATCTGATAGATCATGTCGGCGCCGGCGGCGATCTGCGCCGAGGTGGCCTCGTTGGACTTGGCCGGGTCGTACCAGGACTGGATATAGGTGATCTTCTGCTTCACCGCCGGATTGGCTTCCTTGGCGCCGGCGAAGAAGGCGTTGATCTGGTCGTTGGTGTCCTCGGCCGGGAAGGTCGAGACGGTGCCGACGACATTCGACTTTGTCAGCTTGCCGGCGAGCTGGCCCATCACGAAGGCCGGCTCATGGGCATGGACGAAGACCCAATAGGCATTGCCGCCCATGCCGCGATTGCCGGAGCCCGACATCACGAACATGATATTGGGGAATTCGTCTTTCAGCTTCTCGATGGCGTCGGCATAGGCCGTGTCGCCGAAGAGGATGTCGTATTCGCCGGTCTCGGCATAGGTGCGGAAGACCTGCTCGGCATTGTCATAGACATTTTCGGTGTAGTTCACCTCGATCTCGAGGCCATGCGGCTTGGCGGCGATGATGCGGTCCATCGAGGAGACGAAGGAGGTCTCCCAGGGCGCTTCCTTGCCGGCCGACAGAATGCCGGCGATCTTGAGCTTGGTCGGGTTCTCGGCCAGGACGGCCGAGGTCATCACGCCGAAAGCGAGCACTAAGCCCGCCAGCGCAGCCCATAGTCTCTTCATCTGTTTTGTCCTCCCTTGTTGTCTAGCCAATCAAACACCCTCATGCTGAGGTGCGAGCGTAGCGAGCCTCGAAGCATGATCCAGGTACAAAGAGCTTGCCGCTTGCCACCCTTCGAGGCCCGCCTTCGGCGGGCACCTCAGGGTGAGGGTTACGCATTAGTTGCCTCATCGCTTTCTAGAACGGCGCCAGAACCGGATCGACCACCTTCAGGTCGATACAGTCGATGGCGCCCAGATCGGTGATCGCATAGTCCGGAATGGCGGTGATCTGCAGCACGAACATATACATGAACGGCCACGGCAATTTGCAGCCGAGAGCCCGCGCCGCGTCATCGAGAGCTTCCTCGCGCGCGGCCATTTCCTCAGGCTCCAGATCGGAGACGATGCCGCCGATCGGCAAAGGCAAGAAGGCCGTGACCTTGCCGTCCTTCACGACCGCCTGGCCGCCATTATGGGCGATGATGTGGTTGATGGCGACCGCCATGTCTTCCTTGTTGGTTCCGACGCAGACGATATTATTGTCGTCGGGCGCCGTCGAGGTGGCAAGTGCTCCCGTTTCGAGACCGAAACCGGAGACGAAGGCTACGGGACGGTTATGGGTGCGGCCATAACGCTCGACCACCGTCACATACTGCACGTCCAGCGCCGGATCGGCGAGGATGACGCCATCCTTGGCCTTCAGCGTCACGTCGCGGCGCTTGCGCACGAAGATCTGGTCGGGCGACACCGCCATGGCGAGGACCTTGGCCTTCTCGCCCGTCCCCTTGCCGCGTATCACGAGCTCTTCCGGCTTCACCGGATCGACCTTGAAAGTACGCATCAGCGTGTCGCTGCGCTTCGGGGGCTCGAGCTTGGCGACCATGCGGCCCTCTTCGGCGACGAGCTTGCCCTTGGCGACCACCTTGGCGACGCGGAAATCCTTGATATCCTTGACGAAGAGAATGTCGGCGCTGCGCCCCGGGGCGATCAGGCCGACCTTGTGATCGATACGCAGTGCCTCGGCGCCGTTGATGGTCGCCATCTGGATGGCGGTCAAAGGCGGAATGCCCATGGCGATCGCCATGCGCACCATATTGTCGAGATGGCCGCGCTTCAGGATGTCGCTCGCCACCACATCGTCGGTGCAGAAGGAGATGCGGCGCGTCGCGGTGATGCCGAGCTCAGTGACCAGGCGCAGATTCTCGGTGAGGAAATGCGAGATCGAGGATTCGCGGATGACGACATGCATGCCGTTGCGCAATTTCTCCAGCATCTCGTCATGGGTGTAGCTTTCGTGGTCGGCCCTCACCCCGCTCTGCATGTAGGAATTGAGCTTCTGGCCCCGCGCCATGGGCGCGCAGCCGAGCACCGGCAGGCGGCTCTTCTCGGCGATCTCCAAGGCCTTCAGGACCTTTTCGTCCATTTCCTGGATGAATTCGCGCACCGTCTCCCAGATGCCGACGCATTCGGGCCAGCTATGGGTGGCGAGATGATCCTCCGGCCCGAAATAATGCCCGACATTGGACACGGGCAGCGTATAGGGCGTCTTGCATGGCGCACCCCAGAAAACTTTCAGCGGGCTCAGCGCCGCCTCGTCGAGGAACTCGCGCGCCCCGGCGACACCCGCCGAGACGAGGATCTGGTCGAGGCCTGAGACGATCGAGGTCGTGCCCAGCGGCACCACCGCTTTGGCGAAGCTAGTGATCGACATCTTCGAGCATTCGACATGGAGATGCCCGTCGATCATGCCGGGGCAGAGATGGAAACCCGTGGCGTCGATGATCTTCGTATCCTTGCCCTCATAGATCTTCACATCGCCCACAGCGACGATGCGGTCATGATAGATCGCGATATCGGCCGGATAGATCTCGTCGGACGCCACATTGACCAGCTGGCCACCCTTGATGATCAAGGTGGCCTTCAGCTCGGCGCGGCCGGCACGGATAAAATCGCGAATATCGGGCAAAATGCTCTCCTTCTCCCTTGTTGAGGGCGACTTTCCCGTATTATGCTCGTCCATGCAATTGGCGAAATACACCTAATATTTGGACAATTCGTCCAATTTTTTGGACAATCAGATGGATCTGGAGGCCATAGACTATTTCATCAAGGTCGCCGACGCGCGGTCTTTGTCGAATGCCGCCAAATTGCACCGGTTGCCCAAATCGACGCTGAGCCACAAGATCCGCCAGCTCGAGGACCGGCTCGGCATCGCGCTGTTCGTGCGCGAGGGACGCGACATGTTCCTGACCGATGCCGGGGCCGAGTTCCTCGACCATGCCTATCGCATCCAGGCGAGCTGCGACGGGGCGGAAGCCGCCATCGCCGCCATGCGCCAGGAGATCGCCGGCACGCTCACCATCGGCTCGACCGGTGAGTTCGGTACCTCCTTCACCTCGGAGCTTCTGTTCGCCTTCCGCCAGCGCTTTCCGCAAGTGAAGATCGACGTGATCTTCCTGTCCTCCGGCTATCTCTTCGCGCCCGAGCGCCAGCAGGCCTTCGACGGCATCTTCTATTGGGGCGAGCCTTCCAATGTCGATTACATCGCCAAGCGGCTGACCGGCGCCTCCTTCGGCCTTTATGCGAGCCCCGATTACATCGAGAAACACGGCCGGCCCCAGAGCCCGGCCGAACTGCACGACCATCGCGGCATCGCCTTCCGCATTCCGACGGGCCTGCAATCCTGGCACCTGAAGAACGGCGAAGAAACGATCGACGTCCTGCCGCCGGCAAGTTGTGTCGCCAATGACTACTGGATGATCAAATATTTTGCCGTGGCCGGCGAAGGCCTGGCTTACCTGCCCGATTTCTTCACCGAGATCGAATGCGCCACCGGCCATCTGGAGCCGGTGATGCCGCACTGGCGGTCGCCGGAAGTTTCCGTCAACCTGCTCTATCCGCGACGGCGTTACGTGTCGCGTAAATTTGCCGCCTTCCAGTCCTTCTGCATCGACTTCTACAAGCAGCGGGCCGAGCATTATGTCCCGCGCTACTGCGTCGAGGTGGTGAGCACGCCACCGCGCCGCGCACAATGATATAAGAGGAGCACGCTTTTGATGCCCAAGACCTGGTTCGACACCGCCCCCAAGCTCATCGACGTCGCCATGGGTAGAAGCCCGGCCGACACGGTCATCCGCAAGGGCCGCTGGGTGAATGTGCATTCGGGCGAGATCATCCCCGACACCGACATCGCCATCGTCGAAGGGCGCTTCGCCTATGTGGGGCCTGACGCCTCGCATGCGATCGGCCCTGAGACCAAGCTCATCGAAGCCAACGGCCGCTATCTCGTGCCCGGCCTCTGCGACGGCCACATGCATGTCGAAAGCGGCATGGTGACGGTCACCGAATTCGCCCGCGCGGTGATCCCGCATGGCACGACGACGATGTTCATCGATCCGCATGAGATTGCCAATGTGCTGGGTCTGCCGGGCGTCAAGCTGATGCATGACGAGGCAGCGGGCTTGCCCATCAACGTGCTCGTCCAGATGCCGAGCTGCGTGCCGAGCGCGCCCGGCCTCGAAAATGCCGGTGCCTCCCTGGGCGTCGCCGAAGTGCGGGAAGCAATGGCCTGGCCCAACATCATCGGCCTCGGCGAGATGATGAATTTTCCGGGCGTCACCTTCAAGGACGAGAAGATGCTGGGGGAGATCGCCGCGACCCAGGCCGCGCATAAGACGGTGGGTGGCCACTATGCCTCGCCCGATCTCGGCCTCCCCTTCCATGGTTATGTGGCGGGCGGTCCCGCCGATGATCATGAAGGCACCCGCGTCGAGGACGCGATCGCCCGGGTGCGGCAAGGCATGCGCGCCATGCTCAGGCTGGGCTCCGCTTGGTACGACGTCGCCGCGCAGATCAAGGCGGTGACCGAGCGCGGCATCGATCCGCGCAATTTCATCCTGTGCACCGATGACAGCCACTCCGGCACGCTCGTCCAGGACGGCCATATGAACCGCGTGGTCCGCCACGCCATCGCACAAGGCTTGAAGCCCATCACCGCCATCCAGATGGCGACGCTCAACACGGCGCAGCATTTCGGCCTGGAGCGTGAACTGGGTTCGATCACGCCCGGACGGCGCGCCGATCTCATCCTCACTTCCGATCTCACCACGCTTCCCATCGAAATGGTCATCGCCCATGGCAAGGTCTTGGCCGAGAACGGCAGGCTCACCGCCGACATTCCGGCCCATGCCTATCCGGCTTCGGCGCGCGACACGGTGAAGATGGGCCGCAAGCTCATCGGCAAAGATTTCGACATCGAAGCGCCCAAAGGCGCCAATCAGGTGAAAGCCCGCGTCATCGGGGTCATCGAGAACCAGGCGCCGACCAAGGCGCTGGAGCGCTCACTCACGGTGACTCAGGG
Organism: Taklimakanibacter albus; assembly: GCF_016595235.1. Taxonomy (GTDB): domain Bacteria; phylum Pseudomonadota; class Alphaproteobacteria; order Rhizobiales; family Aestuariivirgaceae; genus Taklimakanibacter; species Taklimakanibacter albus. The sequence continues at coordinate 741,868 of NZ_JAENHL010000008.1, forward strand.
CCTGGTCGAGATGGACCGCGCCCAGGATGTCTGCCAGATCGCGCTGGTCGAGCGCCATCGCGCCACCGGCCAGGTGACCAACGGCTTCGTGTCGGGCTTCGGCTATGATACGGACTGCGCCGTCGCCAGCACCGTCGCGCATGACAGCCACCACATGATCGTCGTCGGCACCAACAAGGACGACATGGCGATCGCCGCCAACAAGCTCGGCGAAGTGGGCGGCGGCATCGTGGTGGTGAGCAAAGGCAAGGTGCTGGCGCTGGTCGAGCTGCCGATCGCCGGCCTCATGTCGGACGAGCGTGCCGAGGTCGTCGCCGAGAAGGCCGGCCGGATGGTCGAGGCGATGCGGCACTGCGGCTGCAGCCTCAACAATGCATATATGCAGCATTCGCTGCTGGCGCTGGTGGTCATCCCGGAGCTGCGCATCTCCGACATCGGTCTCATCGACGTGACGCGGTTTGCAAAGACGGAGCTGTTTGCCTGACAGCCGGGCGCCCTCGCCCCGCTTTAGCAGGGAGAGGGAGGGGACCCATTGCGCAGCAATGGGGAGGGTGAGGGGCCTCGCTGCGATTAGCCCCGTCATCAGACAGAATGAAATTGCTGAAATTGAACGAGGGGAGCTCCTCCTGAAGCAGGCCCCTCACCCTTCCCGCCGCTCCGCGGCGGGCCCCTACCCTCTCCCCGCTGCGCTACGCTTGCAGGGCGAGGGTTGAGTCATCACCTACCACGCGTAGCGCAGCCCCGCGCTGGCGCTGAGCGCGTCGAAGTCCTCGGCGAACTGCCAGCTGCCGCGCAGGAAGCTCGACCAGCCTTCAGGGCTCGTCACGGCGAAGCCCACCGATACATCGCCGAAGGTCCCGACCGTATCATCCGACACGCCGGCCGCCGCGAAATCGGGCGCCAGGATCGTCGCGCCGTTGCTGCCGTTGAACTCCTGCCAGACGCTCGCGGTGAGGTCGGAAGCATAGATCAGCGCGTTGCCGCCGGTGAATTCGTGACCGAGACGGGCGCCGAGCCTTCCCCTGACGCTCGTCTCGTCGTCGAACTCGACCGCGCCGCCCAATATATCGTCGATATCGTCGATCTCGGTATGGAGGAGGGCCAGCGAGGCTTGCGGCTCGACGAAGAGGCCATGATCGAGGCCGATCTTGTAACCGGCATCGATCTGGCCGCCGAGATTGAAGCCCTTGGTGTCGGCCTTGCCGGTGCCCGGCGCCAGATCATCAGCGTCGATGTCGATCGACAGGAAATCCGCCTTCACCGTCAGATCGGCATAGAAGGCCTGGTTCAGATAGGTCGCATAGGCGCCGATGCTCGGGCCTTCATAGTCCCATTTGCTGCTGGTCGACTTGAATTTGAGATCGGAGGTCAGGTAGCCGCCGAAAATGCCGAACAGCACCGTCTCGCCCGGACCTTCGAGGTCCATGCCGACATCGAGGCCGGCGAGGCCGCCAATGATCGTCTGGCGGCGGTCGAGCGTAATCCCGTTCTCCTCGGCATCGCGTTCGAGATAGGCGCCGAGCGCCTTGAACCAGAAACCCGGCATCGCACGTCCGGCGGCGGTGGGCGCCACCGGCTCGCTGAAGTCGGCGACCGGCGTCACCTGCGTTCCGGTGATCGTCGCGCGCAGATCGGCCTGGCGCTGCAGCAGCGTCCCCATCGACTGGAACCAGACATCCTGCGCGGCGGTGAGGCCGCCGGCGAATTCATAGGCGCCGGCACCGAGACCGGAGCTGTAGAGCTCGAACAGATCGCCGTCCTCGGCATTGCGCCGCATGTCCCAGGCGAAGAGGCCCATATTGCGCGAGCCTTCGTCGAGCGTGAAATCACCGCCGCTGGAATCGCCAATGACTTCGGCCACCGTGATGCCTTCGCTGTTCGCCCCGATAGCACCGGTCGCCTTGACGGAAACCTTGGTCACACCGCCGAGCGTGCCATTGATGATCAGCCTGTCCGCCTTGCCGCCTTCGGCCAAATCGGCATCGATCACGAGCTTGCCACCCGTGCCGTTGAACGTCACATCGCCGGTGACCTCGAGCACATCGCCGGACTGACCGTCCGAGAGGGAGATCGCCCCTGCATTGTTGAAGACTTCGAGCCCGTCGATCGTGGTCGTCTCGTCACTTTCCGCATCAGAGGCGGTGATCAGGATGCCACGGTTGTTCAGCGTGTCGTCGCCGTCGCCAAATGTCGTGATGTCGTCTTCATCATCCCCCGCCCCGACCGTCCAGCTTCCATTGTTGCTGAACACGTCGTCATATGTACCGAACACGACCCTGCCGATGATGCGACCGTTATTGGCGAGCGTCGTGCGGCCATCGATCGTCTTAATTGCGAGATCACCGGCCGCGCCGGAAATGTTGCGCACCGTGCCGAAATTCGTGATCGCGATCGCTTGGCCCGAGCCGGATGACGCCTCGATCCCGGCATAGGCGCCCTGCACCAGTCCCGGGGTACCGATAACGATATTCGTTTCACCACCGCGAAAATTCTCGGTGTAGATACCACTGCCAGAATCGCGGCCCGTGACCTCGCCATTGACGAAAACGTTGACGCTACCCGCGCCATAATCCTTGGCCATGATGCCGCGGTGATTTGCGCTAATGACGCTGCCCGCGCCGGTCGCGACGGTCAAGTCGCCGCCCTCTGTGCTCCAGTTGAGGGCGACAACGCCGGCGAGTCCGTACTCCGAGATGACCGTGCCATCGACGGCGATGTCGAGATTGCCGGTGCCGAAATTGGTGGCATCGATGCCGTTATAGTCGGCCCTGACCGTGCTCTCGGCGCCGACGGTGATCTTGAGGTCACCGCTGCCATAATAGTTGAACGCGTATATGCCATGATAACGCTCGCTCGTGACATCGCCGTTGACCGTGATGTCGAGGTTGCCGCGGCCATAGTTCGAGGCGGAAATCCCGTTACCCCCGTTGTAATCTTCGTCCATCATCGCGACGATCTCACTCCCCACGGCCGTGACGATCGTTATATTGTTGCTATTCCCGGAGTTTACCGCACGAACGGCGGTGCTGGATTGGCCCGTGACGCGGCCGGCGACGGTGATCAGGAGATCGCCGGTGCCATTGTTCTCGGCTCTGATGCCGCGACTGGTTCCCTCTATCTCGCTATCCGCGCCCACGGTGATCGTCAGGTTCCGGCTGAACTGCGAATTGACGGCAAACACGCCATCTTTTCCGGTGACCTTGCCATCGACGGTGATACTGAGATCGCTGCCGAGACCAAAATTATTGGCTTCGATGCCGCGGTCGCCGCCGCTGACTTCGCTTCCCGCACCTGTGGTGATGGTCAGATTGCCGCCCTCGGGCGTATTATGTGCGACGATGCCGTCGCCAAGTGTTCCGGTGACCTTACCATTGGCGATGATCTCCGTGTCGCCGCCGCCGAAATCGCGGACGTCGATCCCGTCATTGTTGCCGGTGATTTCGCTTCCCGCACCGGTGGTGACGGTCACTTTGCCGTCAGTGCCGGCATTATAGGCGTAGATGCCATCGCCATTGGTCGCCGTGACCTTGCCATCGGCGGTGATCGAGATATCACCGCCGCCATAATTCATGGCCTTGATGCCATTGCGCCCGCCGGTCACGTCTCCATTGGTCGAGATCGTGATTGCCGCCGGGTTCCCACCAGCACCGCCTTGCGAATAGGCGATGATGCCGGCGCCTGTTCCGCCCTTGATCGTCGAGGCATTGGTGTCGGTGAACTGGATATGGCCAAAGCCGTTGATATGGACGCCATCTCCGGCCGCATCGACACTGAAGCCGGGCGCCGTCGAGACATTGGCGTTGTCGACATTGACGATCGTGACGGTCGCCGCATTGGCGCCGCTGCACAGGATCGTCGAAGAGCCCGGCGCGGCCGGATCACAGGCGGCATAGGCCTGTCGGCCATAACCGAAGAACGGCGCAACGGTGAGAATCGTCGTCACAGCCAGATGACGGCGGAAAAGGTTCTTCGATTTCATAGTGTCGCCCAGTCGTGCCCCAGAGATCGTTCAGGGATAGGCCCGGGCCGGATACAGGGTCAACGAAAAATCAGGTGATCCGTTTTAATTCAACCACAGCGGGCATCACGAACGCCATTCTGGATTGAATCGACGTGACATAACCCTACGGAAGATTATGTGTTACGGACGCGCGACCAAAGCCAGCTGGCTCGTATCGAGTTCCATCTGGACATGCGCGCCGGCGGCGAAACGTTTGCCGACCGGCTGGGTCACGAAGATCGGCTGGCCGGCGGCCTCGAGCGTATATTCCCAATGCGAGCCCAGATAGGTGGCGCGCGCCACCTTTGCCGGCAATGTTCCCGTCTTGCCGGTCTCGCCGTCCAGCGTCACACCGCTCGGCCGGATGACCAGAAAGACCTTGTCGCCGGTGATGCCGGTGTTGCGCAGCACGAGCTTCGTCAGGCCCAGTGCGACCGTAACACCGGTCTGGTCGCGCGCGACGATCTCGGCCGGCACCAGATTGGCGCTGCCGATGAAATCGGCAACGAAAGCGTCGGCCGGGCGCTCATAAAGGTCGGCGGGCGTTCCCTGCTGGGCGATGCGGCCCTTGTTCATCACCACGATCTTGTCGGAGACGGCGAGCGCCTCTTCCTGGTCATGCGTCACATAAACAGCGGTGAGACCGAGCTTGAGCTGGATCTCGCGAATATCCTCGCGCATCTTGCGCCGCAATTTCGCGTCGAGATTGGACAGAGGCTCGTCGAAGAGCAAAACCTGCGGCTCGAGAACGAGGGCGCGCGCCACCGCGACGCGCTGCTGCTGGCCGCCCGACAGTTCCGACGGCAGGCGCTCGTCATAACCGGCAAGGCCCACCAGCGCCAGGCCTTCACGCGCTTTGGCCTTCTGCGCGTCGCGCGACAGCTCGGATTCACGCAAGCCATAGGAGACGTTTTCCATCACGGTCATATGCGGGAACAGCGCGTAGGACTGGAACACCATGCTGACATCGCGCTCATTGGGCGGCAGCAGCGTGACATCCTTCCCGCCGATGACGACGCGGCCGGAGCTCGGCGCCTCGAGCCCGGCGATCATCCGCAACGTCGTGGTCTTGCCGCAGCCCGAGGGCCCGAGCAAGGTAACCAGCGTGCCCGGCTCGATCAGGAGATCGACAGTGTCGACCGCCGCCACGGCGCCGAATTTCTTGGTGACGGCTTCGAGTTTGACCGCCGCCGAGCGGCCTTCGATGCTCATGTCGTAGCGCCTCCCATTCCCAAAGCGGCCGGCGCCGCACGCCGCGCGGCGCGGCGGCTCTCACCCACGCCCAATTGGATCACCCCGATCACCAGCAGCATGAAGACGATGAGCACCGAGCTGTAGGCGATGGCGACACCAAAGTCCGAGACTTCGACCCGCCCCACAATATAGGCGGTGGCAAGGTTATATTGCGCGCTGACCAGGAAGATGACGGCGCTCACCGAGGTGATGGCGCGCACGAAAGCATAGACCAGCGACGCGACGATGGCGGGTCTGAGCAAGGGCAGCACGACGCGCCTTATGGTGGCGAAGCTGCCATGGCGCAGCATCAGGGAGCATTCATCGAGGCTCTTGTCGATCTGCGCCATGGTGGCGAGGCCGGCGCGGATCGACACCGGCATGTTGCGGAAGACGAAGCAGATGATGAGGATCAGGCCGGTGCCGGTCAATTCGATCGGCGGCACATTGAAGGCCAGGATATAGCTCACGCCGATCACGGTGCCCGGAATGGCGAAGCTCAGCATGGTGATGAATTCGAATGCCGACTGGCCGATGAAGCGCTGGCGGTTGAGGAGATAAGCGGTAAGAAGGCCGATGATCGCGGTGATAGGGGCGGCGATGGCCGCGAGCTCTACTGTAATGAAGAAGGATGGCCAGGCGCGGCCGCTCCACAGGATGCCGTGATCGGTCCAATCGATGCCGAAAGCGGTGATGTAATGCTGAAGCGTCGGCCGGTTGTCGATGCCAAGCGACTTCACGAAACCGCCGACCAGGATGATGCCGTACAGCAGGATCGTGAAAGCGAGCCAGGGCAACGTCGTCCAATAGACGAGCCGTCTCACGCCATCGGGCAGAGACGCCGGCAGGCCGGAATCGCCCTTGCCGGAAATCGTCGTATAGACCTTCTTGCCGATCCATTGCCGCTGCAGGACGAAGGCGGACAAAGTGAGGAACAGAAGCGCTATAGACAGCGCCGAGGCATGGCCCGGATCGTTCTGGGACCCGACGATGGCGAAGAAAATGTCGGTCGAGAGCACGTCGAAATTGCCGCCAAGCACCAGCGGATTGCCGAAATCGGCGAGGCTTTCGACAAAGCCGATGAGGAACGCATTGGCAAGGCCCGGCCGCATCAAAGGCCAGGTCACGGTCTTGAAGGTGCGCCAGCGGTCCGCGCGCAAAGTGCGCGCCGCTTCTTCCATCGATGGGCTGATGCCATCGACGACGCCAATCAGCACCAGATAGGCGATCGGCGTGAAGGCCAGTGTCTGCACCAGGACGAGGCCGAAGAAGCCATAGATCCAGCGGCTCGGCGGAACGCCCAGGAATTCGCTCATCATCCAGGTGGCGATGCCATTGCGCCCGAAGAGCAGGATGATGCCGAGGCCAATCACGAAGGGCGGCGTGATGATGGGCAATATCGCGAGCAGCCGGAGCAGCCCTTTGGCGCGGAACTGGGTGCGCTTGTGGAGAAGCGCAAAGCCCAGGCCGAGCAAGGTGGTGAGCAGCCCGACCACGATGGCGAGGAGCAGGCTGTTCCAGGTGACGGCCCAGATATCCGGGTTGAGAAGCCGCCCGATGAGCGCGCTTACGCCATAGGCGCCGTCGGCGTCGCGTGCCGCTTCGATGAGGATCAGCGCCACCGGATAAAATACGAAGAGCCCGATCGAAGCGACGACAGCGGCGATGGAGGAGACGAGGAAGACATCGCCACGCATGAAGCCCTTGAGCGCCAGGCCGGCCGACAGCAAAAGGAGGAAGGCACTGCCGACGATGAAGGCGCCACCGCCGAGCCCCATTTGCGGTGCCACTGGTCCGAACAGACCTTCGAGCGCGGCGATATTCCAGCCCTTGAGGCCGATCGCGAAACCTTGCAGCAACAGATAAGCGAGGCCCAATCCGCCGCACCAGGCGATGACGCGTGCGTGCGGGCCGCGCCAGACGTCGATCAAGGCGATGATCAGCAGAAGCGGCAGCGGCCAGAGCCAGATGCGCCCGTGCAGCAGCGCCTGGACAATGCCCGATGCATTGGCCGCTTCGGTCGGCGCGCCAAGCCAGGTGAAGGACCAGAAGCCATTGGCGATACCGTACCAGGGCAGCGCCACGAAGCCGAGAGCGGCGACGATGACGATCTGCAGGATGAAACGCGATTGCCGGGTGAGCGCGGGCATGGCGGGCGCGGGAGGGCCGGCGGTCAGTTCCGTCGGCCCTCCCTGTCAGCTATTTCGCGCCGATTTCCTTGTCCCAGCGGCTCAGCAGGCGCTTGCGCTCCGCCGATGAACCGAATTTGGCGAAGTCGTAATCGATCAGCTTGATGTCGGCCATCTTCGGCGCCTGATCGGGGATCGGCGCCGCCTTGTTGGACGGGTTCTGATAGGAATTCGCCTGCGCGCCGAGCTTCTGCGCGTCGGGTGTCAGCGCCCAATCATACCATTTTTTGGCGTTCTCCATATTGGGCGCACCCTTGATGATGCTCATCGAGCCGATCTCGAAGCCGGTGCCCTCGCAAGGCGACACGTTCTTGATCGGTGCGTTGGAGGTGATGCTCGGCGTCACGACATCGTGCTGGAAGGCGATGCCGATCAAGGTCTCGCCGCGCGCCGCGGCCTGCGCCGGGGCGGCGCCCGATTTCGTATATTGATTGATGTTCTCAGCGAGCGCCTTCAGATATTTGAACGCCTCCTCCTCGCCCATGATCTGCACCAAAGTGGCAATGAACGTATAGGCGGTGCCGGAGGAATTGGGATTGGCGACCTGCACCTCGCCCTTGAATTCCGGTTTGATCAGATCGGCCCAGCATTTGGGCGCTTCGAGCTTCTTCTGCTCGAGGAGCTCGGTATTGTAGCCATAGCCGAGCGCACCCAGATAAATGCCGACGGTGCGTTTTTTCGCCGTCTCATGCTGCTTGACGGCCCAGTCGTGAAGTTCAGCCAGCTTGGGTGAGTCATACTCCTCGGTGAGCCCTTCCTCGGCTGCCTGGAGATGCGGGTCGCCGGTGCCGCCCCACCAGATGTCGCCCTTGGGATTCGCCGCTTCCGCCTTCACCTGCGCGAAGGTCTCGCCCGAGCTCTTGCGGGTCATGGCGACGGTGATACCGGTCGCCTTCTGGAACTCGTTCACCATCAGCTGGCACCATTCCTCCTGGACCGAGCAATAGACGGTGAGATTGCCCTCCGCGCGGGCGCCTGTGGACAAGGCCAAAGCGGCCAAGGCGGCAATAGACGCAACAAGACTTCTGGCTGATAACTTCATACATTCCTCCCAGTTGCCAGTTTGCTCCAGTTCCTGGAGCCGGCTGCCTTTGACGGATTATGACAGTTGTGTGACAGCTTGGACCAAGGGGAAAGTCTTGGCAAGCGCGTGATCAGGAAAAGTGGATTCCGGTTTTCCGTCCGATCACGCGCTAGACTTAAGAATCTCGATCACGTTCATCAATTCAGGTCGAATCGACCTGAATTGATCGTGATCTACCAAAAATTTAGGAGGTTCCGTGGAAACGGATGAGATCGAGATCAGATTTTGGGCGGCGCAAGCTGTGGCGCGCGATGCGGGGCGGCTGGCGGCGGAGGCCTATCACCGGCGCGCGGAGCTCGATATCGAGCGTAAAGGCACCCAGGATCTGGTGAGCGAGGCCGATCGCGCCTGCGAGGACAGGATCGTCGGGACGCTGCAGCACCTCTTTCCGGAAGACGGCTTCTTGGGCGAGGAGCGCGGCGCCAAGAATACCTCCGCCAAGGCGGTCTGGATCATCGACCCGATCGACGGCACCGCCAATTTCCTGCGCGGCATTCCGCTCTGGTGTGTATCGCTCGGCCTTCTCGCCGACGGCGAATTCGTGATCGGGGTGATCTATAATCCGGTGACCGAGGAGCTCTATGCGGCGCGGCGCGGCAAGGGCGCCACGCTCAACGGCCGGAAGATCGACGTCAGTCCGGCAAAGTCGTTGGAAGAGTCACGGCTCGGCATCGGCTACAGCTATCGCCGCCCACCGGGTCCGCATGCCGAGGCCGTCAAAGTGCTGCTCGATGCCCATTGCGAATATAGCCGCCTCGGCTCAGGCGCGCTCGGCCTCGCTTTCACCGCCGATGGCCGGCTCGAGGGCTATTGGGAATCCCATATCAATGCCTGGGACGTCGCCGCCGGCCTCTGCATCGTCAAGGAAGCCGGCGGTCGCGTGAGTGACTTTCTGAGCGGCGATGGGCTCACCGAGGGCAATGAAGTCCTGGTGAGCACTCCGCATCTCTATCCGACCTTCAGCACTCTTTTGAAAGTCAGGTCGTAATCACAGGGCATTTACGGTTGTCACCGTGCGCACCGCCGCTCCCGGCGGTGATATGGCGGCGCCCAAGAGTCCTAAGAACTTCTGCAGCGACACGGTCGAGGCGTCGGCCACATAGATCACATCACGATCCTGCATGGCGATCGACTGGGCGAAGAAATACTGGTTCGGGTCCTTGAGATTGAGCCGGTAGATCACCGGCACCTGACCGCCCGACGCCGTCACCGGCTCGCTGGCGAAACGCTCCGCCACCGAACGATTCTCGAAGCGGAACAGGAACACGCCCGACGCGTCGGCGCGGATATCGGAAAGGCCCGAGGCCTTGCCGACCGCCTCGAGCAGATTGAGATTGCCGGTGCCGAATTCGAGATTGCCCTTGCGCTCGACGGCGCCGAAAGCCGTGTAGGTTCTAGGCTTGCGCTCGATGCTGATCTGGTCGCCCGGTCGCATATAGATGTTGTCGGCGGGCGTCTCGATGACGTGATCGAGATATGAGGTGGCGATCTCGCCGCGCCGCGTGATGTTCACCACCGTCTCATAGGGCGGATAGGACGAGCCGCCGGAACCGGCGATGACGTCGAGCAGGGAATCGCCGCGCAGGCTCAAAGGATAAAGGCCGGCCTTGCCGACACCGCCCGTCACGGTCACGACGGAGGCGACCTTCTCCTTGCGCGCGACATGCACTTGCGGCTCGACCGCCTTGGTTTCGAGCGCTTTGGTGATGGCCGCACCCAAGCTCTGCGGCGTGCGGCCGGCTGCCTTGATGGTGCCGGCATAGGGAATCGAGATCGTGCCGCGGCTGCTCACCTCGATATCGGGAATGGTGCCGCGATCGGCACTGTTGGTGCTGGCGAAGACGCCGGTCTGATCGGCTTCCCAGATGGTGACGGACAACACGTCGCCGGGGCCGATCGTTTCGGCGCGCATCGGCTTGCCCTTGCCGAAACGATCGCCGAAGCTCTGGCCGCCATGACGCGACAGATATTCGGCGACGGGACGGCTGACATTGACCAGCGAGAAACCGGCGGTGTTCTTCTCGAGATAGGCTTTCTCGATCTGCTTGCTTTGCGGGCCTTCACTCGGCAGCGCCGCACAGCCGGTCAACGCAACGGTGAGCATGGCCGACAGGACCACGGAATTTTTCGGACGCATTACTTAGTCTTCCCCTCGATTGGTGAACGATGAATCCACAGCGCCGCCCGTCCCTCAGGGCGCCCATCGGTTCCCCAACCCACCTAATTTGATATCATCACAACTGTGCGAGGACTAACGACAATTTCGTGGCGCGCGTTACGTCACCTCGTCACATTCTGACCACATCGACCGTCGCTCTCAATTTTTTCAAGCACTTGCTGATAGTGCCTAGGCATATGCTGAAATTTCGGGCAGCACGAATTTCAATTGTCGTGGCGATGTTCGTTGCATGTCGGCCACAGTTTATGAACGCTCTGTCCTTGCGAGAACCCGGTTTGCTTTCCCGGCGTTAGAGGTTAATTTGCGGCCATGACGAGTCTCAAAATAGAACCCCTCACCCGTTCTGCCTTCGCGTCCTTCGGCGATGTCATCGAGATGGCGGATGCGCAGCACTATCCGATCAACGAAGGCTTCACCGAACGCTTCCACGATCTGGCGCGAATCGATACCGGTACGGAAGGCGGCGAAACCATCGTCAGCCTGTTCCGCAGCCAACCGCGCGTCTTTCCGCTTGCGATCACCTTCGTCGAGCGCCACCCGCTTGGAAGCCAGGCCTTCTATCCTCTCCAGAACCGCGACTGGCTCATTGTCGTCGCGGAAGCAGGCGAGCCCCCCAGTGCCAGGACACTCCGGGCCTTCCGCGCCACCGGCCGGCAGGGCATCAACTATGCCCGCAATGCCTGGCACTTCCCGCTGCTGGTCCTCGATCGCGACAGCGACTTCCTGGTCGTCGACCGCAAAGGGCCCGGCAACAATCTCGAGGAAGTGACGCTGCCGGGGGCGGTCATTTTGACGATTTAAGTGATTAGACTTCGTCTCCCCTCACCCTGAGGTGCGAGCGCAGCGAGCCTCGAAGGGTCTGCCGCCGCATCCTCGCTCTATCCTGATGTATGCTTCGAGGGCCGCTTCGCGGCCACCTCAGCATGAGGGTAGTTGAGAGGGAGTTCCCTTCCCACGCCTACCAGCGCGCCTTGCGGCCGCGTTTTTTAGGCGTGAGCGAGCGGCCGAGCTCGTATTCGACTCTCGCATAGAAGTCGGCGTCGCCGGCGGGACGGCCGGTGCGCGTCGCGGCGCGGATCACCTGCATCTGGCGGTCATCGGCGGGCGCGTTGAAATCCCGGTCGCCTAAAAACCACTTCCAGTCCGACGGTGCGCCCACCAGCCCGGCACGCACCGGGTTGAAGCTCAGATAAGCGAGCGCCGCTCTGGCATGCGCCGGATCGAGCGGGCAGGAAAGATAACGCCCGCGCCACAGGCCTTGCGCGCCCAGCCCCTTGTAGCGGGCATAGAGCCGGCGCGTCTCGCCGAGCATGCGGGCCAGTGCGTCACTGGTGGACGGAATGGCGATCAGATGCACGTGGTCCGGCATCAGGCAGGCCGAGACGAGCCTGGCACCTCTGAGATTGCGCGTGAGCATGTCGCCATATTCGGCATAGTCGCCGTCGTCGCTGAAGAGCTTCAGGCCCGGGCGCGCCCGCTGCACCACATGATGCGGCACATCCGGGATGACGATGCGGGCGAGCCTGGCCATTCAAGCTTCGGTCATGAGGGTGGAAACTGCTCGTGCCAGTGGCGCGCAATATCGATGCGGCGCGGCACCCACACTTTATCATGGCTTTGCACATAATCGAGGAAGCGCTCCAACGCCAGGGCTCGGCCAGGCCGGCCGATCAGGCGGCAATGCAGGCCGACCGACATCATCTTGGGCGAGCCGCGGCGGCCCTCCTCATAGAGGCAGTCGAAGCTGTCTTTCAGATAGGTATAGAACTGGTCACCGCTGTTGAACCCCTGCGGCGTGGCGAAGCGCATGTCATTGGCATCGAGCGTATAGGGAATGATGAGATGCTGGCCGCCCTGCGGCCGCTCGACCCAATAAGGCAGATCATCGGCATAGGCGTCGGAGGAATAGAGGAAGCCGCCCTCCTCCATCACCAGCCGCGTCGTATTGACCGAGCAGCGCCCGGTGTACCAGCCGAGCGGGCGTTCGCCGGTGATTTCCTTATGGATGCGGATCGCTTCCATCAGATGAGCGCGCTCATCGGCTTCCGAATAATCCTTGTATTCGATCCATTTGAGGCCGTGGCTGGCGATCTCCCATTGGGCCTCCTGCATCGCCTGGGTCTGCTCGGGCGAACGCTGCAGCGCGGTGGCGACGCCATAGATGGTGAGCGGGATCTTGCGTCCGGTGAACATGCGCCACAGCCGCCAGAAGCCGGCGCGCGCGCCATATTCATAGATCGATTCCATGTTCCAGTGGCGCTGGCCCGGCCAAGCCTGGGCGCCGACGATCTCGGACAGGAAAGCTTCCGAAGCGGCATCGCCATGGAGCACGCAATTCTCGCCGCCCTCTTCGTAATTGAGCACGAACTGCACGGCGACATGGGCGCCGCCCGGCCATTTCGGATCGGGAATGGCGCGGCCATAACCTTTCATGTCGCGGGGATAGAGACTGGTCATGTCACTCACTTCTTTCATGTAACTTGCGTCCGGCGACATAGGTCGCGCGGATGGCGCGGTCGTCGCCCAGGATCGCCAGAGCGAACAGCATATCCTCGAGCGATTGCGAAAGCTCCTGGCGGCTCGCCAGGACATCGGTCGCCTTGGGATCGATCACCACGATATCCGCCCACTTGCCGTCATCGAGCGATCCCACCTCATCGGTAAGACGTAGCCTTTCCGCATTGCCGCGCGTCGCCAGATGGAACAGCTCGAAAGCGGTCGGGCGATACCCTGCGAGCATTTGTACCTTATAGGCGGCACCCAAAGTCGCGAGCATCGAATAGCTGGTGCCGCCGCCGACATCGGTGCCGAGCGCCAGCCTGACGGGGCGTTCCGGCTTGCCGAGATGGCCCATGCTCATCAGGCCAGAGCCCAAGAACATGTTCGAGGTCGGGCAATGCGCGACGATCGATCCTGTCTCCGACAGGCGTGCGCATTCGCGCTCGGAGAGATGGACACCATGAGCAAAAAGACTGCGGTCGCTCAGCAGGCCGAAACGGTCATAGACGTCGGTATAATCCTTGTCGTTCGGATACAGCGCGCGGATGCGGGCGACTTCGCCCGTGCTTTCCGACAGATGCGTCTGCATCAGCGTATCGGGCAGCGACTGCATCAGCTCGCCCGCGACCCGCAATTGCGCTTCCGAGGAGGTGACGGCGAAACGCGGCGAGACGACATAACGCAGACGATCGCGGCGGTGCCATTTCTGATAAAGCGCCTCGCTGTCGCGGGCACCCGCCTCCGGCGTGTCGCGCACGGCCTGCGGCACATCGCGGTCCATCATGGTCTTGCCGGTCATGATGGCCATGCGCCGCGTCCCGGCGGCGGCGAACAGCGCCTCGGCGCAGGATTTGTGCACCGAGGAGAAGACCATCGCCGACGTGGTACCGTTGGTGACGAGGCGGTCGAGGAATTTCTCGGCCGCCGCCGCGGCATAGGCGGCGTCGCCGTAACGCGACTCCTCCGGGAAGGTGAAACGGTTGAGCCAGTCGAGCAGATCCTTGCCCGGCGCGGCCAGCATGCGATATTGCGGGAAGTGGATATGGGCGTCGATGAAGCCGGGCAGGATCAGGCAGTCGTCATAGTCGTCGACCGGTGCCGCGCGCCAGGCTTCCGGCAGCGCCCGGCGGGCGCCGCGCCACAGAATGCGCCCATCATCACCGATCACCACGGCGCCTTGCGGCTCATGCAGGTAATCGGCGGTGGTCGCGCCAAAGGTCAGCACCGCGCCGGTGACGATGCGGGTCATGCCGATATCCTGTCTTCGAGGCGGAAGCGGAAGATACGGGCGATCTGGGTCAGTGCGGTTTCGAACTCCACTTCCGCGCTGTTGCCGAGGCGCTCGTCGAAGGCGTCGAGAATCTGGTCCTTGGTGGCGCCCTTCACGGCGAAGATGAAGGGGAAGCCGAAGCGTGTTTTGTAGGCATCGTTCAGCCTGGTGAAGCGGGCGAATTCGTCCGGCGTCAGCCGGTCGAGCCCGGCGCCCGCCTGCTCGCTCGTCGAATCCTGGGTGAGCTTCGCTTTGGTCGCGAGATCAGGATGAGCACGGATGAGCGCCAGCTGCGCCTCCCGCGGCGCGGCGCGCATCGCCGCGGCGAATGCGGTGATGACATCCTCACGTGTCGCGAAAGGGCGCCTCTCCCAGGCGCCTTCCGCCACCCAGGGCGAATGCTCGGCCACATCGCCGAACGCGCCTAAGAACGCGTAGAGCGGCATGATGTTGATATCGTCGAGCGCGGTCATTGCGCGCCGATCCAGGCGCCCAATTTGGCACGGTCGTCATCCGTCATGCCGGTCTCATTGCCGAGCGGCATGGATTTGTTGCGCACTGCCTGGGCCTCGATCTGGCTGGCATAACGGCGCAATTCGTCGAGCGTCTCGAGGGCCACACCCTTGGGCGCCTCCTTGAAGCCGGCATGAGTGGGCTTCACCGCATGGCACATGGTGCAATGCTTGACCGTGATGGCCTGGACCTCCTGGTCGGAAACGACAAGGCCTTCGCCGATCCGCGCTTTCGGCTGGGTCAGCCACAAAGCGGCAGCGAGTGCGCCGAAGATGATCGGGATCGTCCAGGCGATCTCCGCGATGTCGTCGCCCACTTCATGGCGCACCAGGAAATGGCGCAAGGACGCGCCGCCGATGACGATCAGCCCGACCAGGATCCAGGACTGCGGGTGATTGGTGATCATCGGATAGTGGTTGCTGATCATCATTAAGAGGACCGGCAAGGTCAGATAGGTATTGTGCAGCGAGCGCTGCTTGCCGGTGATGCCGAATTTCGGATCGGGCGCCTCGCCGCGCAACAGCGCCGCGGTGATCTTCCTCTGATTGGGGATGATCACCGCGAAGACATTGGCCGCCATCATGGTGCCGATGAAGGCGCCGATATGGATGAGGGCGCCGCGTCCCGAGAATACATGCGTGAAGCCGTAAGCGGCGATCAGGATCAGCGCGAAGACGGCGAGCGCCAGCAGGCCCGGGCGATGCACCAGCGGCGACCGGCAGAGACCATCATAGATGAACCAGCCGGCGGCGAGGCCCGCCAGTGAAATCGCGATCGCCTGCCAGGGCGTGAGCACCAAAACCGAAGGATCGATCAGGAAGGTCGTCGCATTGAAATAGAACTGGACGATGAGCAGCAGGAAGCCGGTCAGCCAGGTGAGATAAGCCTCCCATTTGAACCAGATGAGGTCGGGCGGCATGTCGGCGGGCGCCACCGAATATTTCTGGACATGATAGAAGCCGCCGCCATGCACTTCCCAGGCCTCGCCATAGACGCCGGCCGGCAATCCAGTGCGGCGCTTCAGCGAAAAATCGAGCGCCACGAAATAGAAGGACGTGCCGATCCACGCAATGCCGGCGATCATATGCGCCCAGCGCAGCAGGAGATTGAGCCAGTCGGCGATGAAAGGATCGAGCATTATGAAGATCTTCGCTTGGGCCGTTCCACGACCCTCACCCTGAGGTGCGAGCGCAGCGAGCCTCGAAGGGTGTCTTGCAGCATACGCAACTCATCCTGATGGATGCTTCGAGGGCCGCTACGCGGCCACCTCAGCATGAGGGTCTCGGAAAGATCCGGACATCGGCCGTACCGATGTCCGGCTGTTGTTGACCGCCTACTGCGGCAGCTTGTCGTCTACGCCTTTGACGAACCAGTTCATCCCGAGGATGTCGCCATCGCCGAGCGGCTTGCCGGCTTCGCCGATGGTCGAGCCGTCCTGCTTGGTGATCGGGCCGGTGAAGGGATGGAGCTTGCCGCTCTTGATCGCATCCTCGGTCTCGGTCGCCATCTTCACGACGTCATCCGGCAGATTGGTGAGCGGCGACATATGCACCGTGCCTTCCGCCATGCCATCCCAGGAGGACTGCGACTTCCAGGTGCCGTCGAGCACATCCTTCACGCGGCGGACATAGTATGGCGCCCAGTTGTCGACGATCGCCGTATATTGCGCCTTGGGAGCGAATTTGATCATGTCGGACGCCTGGCCGAAGCCATGCTTGCCCTGCTCCTCGGCGACCTGCAGCGGTGCCGTCGAGTCGGTGTGCTGGACCATGATGTCGGCGCCCTGGCTGAACAGCACCTTGGCGGCGTCGGCTTCCTTGCCGGGATCATACCAGGAATTGATCCAGACGATCTTGACCTTGAAATCGGGATTGACCGACTGGGCGCCCAGCATGAAGGCGTTGATGCCGGCGACGACTTCCGGGATCGGCACCGAGACGATGTAGCCCGCCACGCCCGACTTCGACATCTTGGCGGCGATCTGGCCGATCACATAGCGGCCTTCGTGGAACTTGGCGTTGTAGGTGGTGACATTCGGCGCGGTTTTGAAACCGGTCGCGTGCTCGAATTTCACATCGGGGAATTTCTTCGCCACTTTCAGCGTCGGCTCCATGAAGCCGAAAGAGGTGGTGAAGATGATAGCGCAGCCGTCACGCGCCAGGCGCTCGATGGCGCGCTCGGAATCGGCTTCCGGCACGTTTTCGACGAACACCGTCTGCACCTTGTCGCCGAGCTCCTTCTCGACCGCGAGCCGGCCCTGATTGTGCTGATAGGTCCAGCCGAAATCGCCGATGGCGCCGACATAGAGCCAGCAGGCCTTGAGCTTTTCCTGGGCCGAGGCGGAGGCCGCCGACATGCCCAGCGCCACGGCCAGGACCGCGGCACTCATCATCAGTTTCTTCATGGGGTTCTCCTTACTCCCTGTAGCATTTGCGGTTCATCGATCAGGCACGAATGGCTGCCCAAGACAGGCCGGCGCATTGCTGCGCGTCAGCCGCTGGCTCGCCGAAATCAGGACGAGGGCCAATATGGTGGCAATATAAGGCAGGCTCAGCAAGAGCTGCGAGGGAATGCCGAGCGCGAAGGTCTGCACCGTGTAAGCGAGAATATAGACGGCGCCGAAGAGATAGGCGCCCACCACCACGCGCCAGGGCAGCCAGGACGAAAAGACGACCAGCGCCAGCGCGATCCAGCCGCGCCCGGCCGTCATGTTCTCGACCCATTGCGGCGTGTAGGCGAGCGAGAGATAGCCGCCGGCGAGGCCTGAGCAGGCGCCGCCGAACAGCACGCACGCATAACGCACCAGGATGACGCGATACCCCAGCGCATGCGCCGACGCGTGGCTGTCACCGACGGCGCGGATGACGAGGCCGATCTTGGTGCGGAAGAGCACATAGGAGACCGCCGCCACCAGGATGAAGGAGACCGGGATCAATATGTCGATGCCGAGCCACTTGGGCAAACGCACGCCAGGCTCGCCGACGAAGGACTCGCCCAGGAGTCCAGAGAGGCCGAGGCCGAGCAGTGTCAGCGACAGTCCCGTCGCCACCTGATTGGTCACCAGCGTCAAGGTGAGAAAGCCGAAGAGCAGCGCCATCGCCATGCCGGCCAGGATCGCCGCGAGAATGCCGAGATAGGGATTACCCGAAAGAAGGCCGGCGCCGAAGCCCGCGACCGCGCCCATCACCATCATGCCCTCGACGCCGAGATTGAGGACGCCCGAGCGCTCGGTCACCAATTCGCCGAGCGCCGCCAGCAGCAAGGGCGTCGCGGCGGTGACGATGGTGAGGAGGATGGCGGTGGCGGCATCCATCTTTGTCACTCCGCCGGCTGGACCGTGGCTGAGACCTGCGTCTTCAGCCAGCGGAAGCGATAAAGGATGAGCGTGTCGCAGGCGAGAATATAGAACAGCAAGATGCCCTGGAACACTTTGGCGATGCGGTCGGACAGGCCGAGGGAGACCTGCGCCGCCTCGCCGCCCAGATAGCTCAGCGCCAGCATCAGGCCGGCGAAGATCGCGCCGATCGGGTTGAGCCGGCCCAGGAACGCGACGATGATGGCCGTGAAGCCGTAACCCGGCGAAATCTGCGGCTGCAACTGCGCCACCACGCTCGCCACTTCGGTGATGCCGGCGAGACCGGCGAGACCGCCCGACAGCAGGAAGCAGAACATGATCGTGCGCGGGCGCGAGAAGCCGGCGAAGCGCCCGGCGCGGGGCGCATTGCCGCTGACGCGGATCTCGAAACCCTTCAGCATGCGCGCCATCACGAAAGCGAGGATGAGGGCGGCGACGAGCGCAAATAAAGCGCCCAGATGGATGGAGCCCGACAGCATCGGCAGCAATTGCCAGCCGTCGAAGGTGATCGTCTTGGGGAAGTTGAAGCCCTGTGGATCGCGCCAGGGGCCGCGCACCAGCCAGTCGAGCAGCAACTGCGCCACATAGACCAGCATCAGCGAGGTCAGGATCTCGTTGGCATTGAAGCGCGTCTTGAGCCAGGCCGGGATCGCCGCCCAGCCCATGCCGCCGGCAATGCCGAAGAGCAGCATGGTGATGAGGGTGAGCGGCGACTGCCAGGCCGGGAACAGCACCGGGATCATGCCGCCGAAGATCGCGCCCATGGTGAACTGGCCCTCGGCGCCGATATTCCACACATTGGCGGTGTAGCAGACGGCGAGACCGACGCCGATCAGCACCAGAGGCGTCGCCTTCACGATCAACTGCTCGACCGACCACATCAGCGTCAGGGGCTCGACGAAATAGACATAAAGCCCGTGCAGAGGATCGATGCCGCGGATGGCGAAAAGCACGGCGCCGGTGATGAGCGTCAGCGCGATGGCGATGACCGGCGACAGCAGCGCCATGCGGGTGGAGCGCTCGGCGCGCTTCTCAAGCACGAGCGGCATGGCGTTCCTCCTTCACCTCATGCTCGCCCGCCATCAGGAGGCCGATCTTCTCGGCCGTGAGATCGGACGCCGGATAGGCTTCCGACAGCTGGCCGCGCGATATGACGGCGATGCGGTCGGCGATCTCGAAGATCTCGTCGAGATCCTGGCTGATGACGAGAACCGCAGCACCTCCACGCGCCAGATCGACCAGCGCCTGGCGGATGGTGGCGGCCGCGCCGGCATCGACACCCCAGGTCGGCTGGTTGACGATGAGCACCGCCGGGTTGCGGTCGAGCTCGCGGCCGACGACGAATTTCTGCAAATTACCGCCCGACAGAGCACGCGCTTCCGGGTCGGGCTTGCCTTTGCGGACATCGAAGGACTTGATGACGCGCTCGCTCACGCCGAGCGCCGCGTCGCGCCCGATGGTTCCCGATTTGGTGAGGTTCTTGTCGGACGCGTAACGCGTCAGGATCACATTCTCGGACAAACGGAAGGCCGGCACGGCGCCGTGGCCCAGGCGTTCCTCCGGCACGAAAGCGGCACCCATCTTGCGGCGCTCGGTGATGCCGCGCCGGCCGCAGGGCTTGCCGTCGATGACCAGCGCCTCTTCGCGTGCCAGAAGCTTCTCGCCCGATATCGCATCGAACAGCTCCGACTGGCCGTTACCGGCGACACCGGCGATCGCCACGACCTCGCCGCCCGCGACCGCAAGCGAGATGTCGCGCAGGCTGACGCCGAAGGGACCGTCCTGCTTCAGCGCGACCTTGTCGAGCACGAGGCGGGGCTTGCCGGATTGCGACTTCGCCTTGGCCCGCACGACATGGATGTCGCCGCCGACCATGAGACGGGCGAGCGACGCCGCCGTCTCCTGGCGCGGATCGACACAGGCGACGACCTTGCCCTGGCGCAAGATGGTGGCCGACTGGCACAGGCGTTTCACCTCTTCGAGGCGGTGCGAAATGTAGAGAATGGAGCAGCCTTCCTTGGCCAGTCTTTCGAGAACGAGAAAGAGTTGGTCGGCTTCCTGCGGGGTCAAGACCGCGGTCGGCTCGTCCATGATAAGGAGCTTCGGCTCCTGCAACAGGCAGCGGATGATCTCGATGCGCTGGCGCTCGCCGACGGAGAGATCGCCGACAATGGCGGAAGGCTCGAGCGGCAGGCCATATTCCTTGGAGATGCGTGAGATCTTCTGCGACAGCGCCGCGATGTCGAAAGCACCCGGCAGCGCCAGCGCGATATTCTCGGCGACGCTCAGCGCCTCGAACAGCGAGAAATGCTGGAACACCATGCCGATGCCGAGCTTGCGGGCGGCCGCGGGCGACGCGATGGTGACCGGCGCACCATGCCAGCGCAATTCGCCGGCGGTCGGCTGCAGCGCGCCATAGATGATCTTGACGAGCGTCGACTTGCCGGCGCCGTTCTCGCCCAGCAACGCGTGGATCTCGCTGGGACGCACGAACAGCGAAACATCGTCATTGGCGCGCAAGGACCCGAAGGTCTTCACAATGTGAAGCGCCTCAAGAAGATGGTTCTTGCCGCCGTTATCCGTCACCCGCCCTGGCCCTTTTTTGCAGCCATTCTAGAGGGTGTTCGGGCCTGAAAGCCAGGAATTCGCCCGGTTCTCAACATCTCATCCCGTTCCAGAAGCTCGGCCACGGTGGCGGCGGCGATGATGGCGGGCTCCTTGGAGGTGATGCCGGCCACGCCGATCGGGCATTTGAAGGCGGCGAAACCCGCATCCGGGACACCCGCCTGGCGCAAACGGCTCAGGAATCGGGCTCTTTTGCTGGCGCTGCCAATGAGCCCGACATAGGGAAAACGCTTATCCCGAAGCGCCTTGTCGATGATCGCCAGATCCAGCGCATGGCTGTGGGTCATGACCAAAAGGAAACTATCACGGGGCGCCGCGGCGAGCTCGGCCAAGGGATCACGCGCCTCGACCGGGGTGACATTGGCCGGCATCGCGGCAGGGAACGAATCGGGCCGCGGATCGATCCAACGGATGGCGAAAGGCAAGGGTGCCAGCGCCAGGACCAGCGCCCGGCCGACATGACCGGCGCCGTAGAGATAAAGCGGCCGCTGCGTTTCGCCGAAGGATTCGATCAGGCTTCCGACTTCGGCCAATTTTCCCCCTCTCCCGTCCGCAGGATGGGAGAGGGTGGTCGAAGGCCGGGTGAGGGCTCTTTGATCGACCATAACTGTTTCAGAAGAGCCCTCATCCGCCCTGTCGGGCACCTTCTCCCATTGCTGCGCAACGGGAGAAGGGGAATTAACTGAGATGATACGTCTCTCGACATGATCCCTTTCCAGCCGGCCGGTTGTCCTGAACACTCCTGCCGCTTCCGCCGCCGCGAGCTCCCTGATCTCCGCGAGCACCGATGGATCGAAGATCTCGGTCAGCAATTCCACCCGGCCGCCGCAGCATTGGCCGAGCTCCGGGCCCAGCACATGGCGGCTCACCGACATGGCGCGGCCGGACTTCATCATCCTTTGAGCTTCGGCAAGCGCGCGCCATTCGAGCGCGCCGCCGCCGATCGTGCCATGGAAACCGCGCGGCGTCAGGATCAGGCGGGCGCCCTCCTCACGTGGCGCTGAGCCTTCGACACGATAGACCGACACCATGGCGCAGGGCTCACCAGCTTCGAGCGATTTCGCTATGTGAGCCCAGACCTTCATGCGGACATCGCCTTTACCGCCTTCAAAATCGCCTCCGGGGTCGCCGGCGCCTCCAGAGGCGGCGCCGTTCCGGGTTTGAGGGCGGCGATCGCATCGGTGATCGCCGAAAAAACCGACAGGGCCAGCATCAAAGGCGGCTCGCCCACCGCCTTCGAGCGGTAGATCGTATTGGCCAAGTTGCCGGGCGAGGCGAACAGCTTCACGCGGAAATCCGCCGGCACGTCGGAGGCGCATGGGATCTTATAGGTCGAGGGCGCATGAGTGCGTAAACGGCCCTCTTTGTCGAAAACCAGCTCCTCGGTGGTGAGCCAGCCCATGCCCTGGACGAAGCCGCCTTCGATCTGGCCGAGATCGATCGCCGGATTGAGCGAGCGCCCGACATCGTGAAGAATATCGACGCGGTCGACCCGCATCTCGCCGGTCAGCGTATCGATGGTCACTTCCGAGCAGGACGCGCCATAGGCGAAATAGAAGAACGGCTTGCCCTTCACCTTGTCGCGGTTCCAGGTGATGTTGGGCGTCGCATAGAAACCCGTCGCCGACAATTGAATGCGCGCCTGATGGGCACGCTTCGCCAGCTCGCCGAGGCTCATGCTCTGATTGGCGATGATCACCCGCCCCTTCTCGAAGCGGATCTGATCGGGCGCCACCTGCCATTCGCGCTCGGCGAAAGCGATGAGCCGCTTCTTGATCTGGGACGCCGCCTCCTTCGCCGCCATGCCGTTCAGATCGGAGCCCGACGAGGCGGCGGTCGGCGAGGTGTTGGGCACTTTGCCGGTCGTCGTGGCGGTGATCTTCACGCGATCCGGCGTGATGCCGAATTCCTCGGCCACCACTTGCGCCACCTTGATATAGAGCCCCTGCCCCATCTCGGTGCCGCCATGGTTCAGATGCACCGAGCCGTCGGTATAGAGATGGACGAGCGCGCCCGCCTGGTTGAGATGGATCAGCGTGAAGGAGATGCCGAATTTGACCGGCGTCAGCGCCAGGCCCTTTTTGAGGATGCGGTTCTTCGCGTTGAAGTCCTTGATCGCTTCGCGGCGCGCATAATAGTCGCTGGTCTTTTCGAGCTCGGCCACGACTTCAGCGATGATGTTGTCGGTGACCTTCATGCCGTAAGGCGTGCGGTCGCGCTTCGGCCCGTAGAAATTGCGCTTGCGCACATGGAGCGGGTCGAGCGCCAACCGGTGCGCGATGGCGTCCATCATCCGCTCGGCCAGCATCATGCCCTGCGGGCCGCCGAAGCCGCGAAAGGCGGTGTTCGACACGGTGTTGGTGCGCAGGCGCCGCGATTCGATGCTGACCGCCGGATAATAATAGGCATTGTCGGAATGGAACATCGCGCGGTCATTGACGCCGAGCGACAGATCGGCCGAATAGCCGCAACGCGACAGGAGGCTCGCGTCGACCGCCGTCAGGCGGCCGGTCTTGTCGAAGGCGGCATCGTAGTCGATGCGCATGTCATGGCGCTTGCCGGTCATGATCATGTCGTCGTCGCGGTCGAGACGGCATTTCACCGGCCGGCCGGTTTTATGGGCGCCGAGTGCGGCGAGCGCCGCCCATTGCGCCGCCTGGCTTTCCTTGCCGCCGAAGCCACCGCCCATGCGCCGGCATTCGCAGGTGACGAAGGCATCGGCCACGCCCAGCATCTTGGCGACGCAATGCTGCACCTCGCTCGGATGCTGGGTCGAGGAATAGACGGTCATGCCGCCCGCTTCTTCCGGCATGGCGAAAGCCACCTGGCCCTCGAGATAGAAATGCTCCTGGCCGCCGACGTGGAAACTGTCGGAGAGGCGCATTTTCGCGGCCGCGATCCGTTTTTCGGGCTCGCCGCGGCGGAACTCGTAGGGCGGCAGCACGTCCGGCGTGCCCTGCTCCAGTGCATCCTCGACGGTGATCGCGGCGGGGTCCTTGGCGATTTCGATCCTGGCGCGCCTGGCCGCGCGGCGCGCCTGATCATGTGTCCCGGCCACCACCGCGAAGACGACCTGGCCGTGGAACAGGATCTCGTCCTCGGCGAAGATCGGATCGTCGCCCATCGCCGGACTGCAATCATTGACGCCCGGAATATCGGCCGCGGTCAACACCGCAACGACACCCGGAGAGTTACGCACCGCATCGAGGTCACACCGCGTGATCCGGCCTTTTGCGCCTTCGCTTGCATAACCCGGCGCCACATGCAGCGTGCCTTCGGGCTCGCGCATGTCGTCGATATAGATCGCCCGGCCCTGGACATGCAGCGCGGCGCTGTCATGGGCGAGCGCCAGGCCCACCGTCTCGGTCGTGAAACGTTTGACCTCAGCCGGCATCGACGAGCTCCCTGACGCCGGTCACCCGCGTGTTGCGTGTCGCTTCACCGGAGATTTCGGTCAGCGCCTTGATGAACAGCGCACGTGCCGTCTGCATCCGGTAATCTGCGCTGGCGCGATGATCGCCGATCGGCTGGAAATCCTCGGACAGACAGTCGGCCGCCTGGTTCCAGCCCGCCGCATCATCGAGCGAGAGATTCTGCACCGCGGCCTCGGTCTTCGCCGCCCGCTTCGGCGTCGCCGCCATGCCGCCATAAGCGATGCGTGCCGAGGCGATCCTGCGGCCATCGAGCGTGAATTTGAAAGCGGCCAGCACCGAGGAAATATCCTGGTCGAAACGTTTGGTGATCTTGTAGCAGCGGAAGGCTTCGTCGCGCTTGAGCTTGGGAACGCGCACGGAAGCGACGATCTCGCCCGGCGCCCGGTCCTGCTTGCCATAAGCGATGAAGAAATCCTCCAACGCGACCGCCCGGGTCACCGTGCCTTTGCGCAATTCGAGCTCGCTGCCGAGCGCGATCAAGGCCGGCGGCGTGTCGCCGATCGGCGAGCCATTGGCGATATTGCCGCCGACGGTGCCGGACGCGCGTACCTGCTTGGAGCCGATGCGGCGCAGAAGCTCGGCGAGATCGGGATCGATCGACCCCAGCGCGCGCTCGGCCTCGGCATAGGTCACGGCGGCGCCGAGCGTTACGGCATCGGCCGTTTCCGCGACCCGGCACAGTGAGCGCATACGGCCCAGATGAATGATCTTGCCGATGTCGCGCAGTTGCTTGGTGATCCACAGGCCGACATCGGTGGCGCCCGACAGCAGCACCGCGTCGGGATGTTTTTCGGTCAACTGCGCCAGCGCTTCGTCGCTCGCCGGAGCGGCGAAGAAGCCGTTGTCGTCGCCGATGAAGAGATCGCTGCCGTCGTCCAATCCGGCCAACGTCTTCTCCGTCTCGCCACGAGCCTTCGACCAGGCATCGTCCGGCCGGCCGGTACAGCTCGCGAGCGCCGCTTCGACGATCGGGCGGTAGCCGGTGCAACGGCAGAGATTGCCGGCCAGTTGATCGACGACGACCTGGCGGTCCGCCGCGACGCCCGACTGGTAGAGCGCGAATAGGCTCATCACGAAGCCCGGCGTGCAGAAGCCGCATTGCGAGCCGTGGCTGTCGACCATCGCCTGCTGGATCGGATGCAGCCGGCCGCCTTGCGACAGGTCATCGACGGTCACCACTTCCTTACCGTCGACCTGGCCCAGCAGCAGGATGCAGGCATTGACCGGCTCATAAACGAGGCGGCCGTCCTTCAGGGAGCCGAGGCTCACCGTGCAGGCGCCGCAATCACCTTCGCCGCAGCCTTCCTTGGTGCCGCGCGAGGCCTCTTCGAGCCGGAGATAATCGAGCAAGGTGCGCATGGGCGCCATGACGGTGAGCTCGACGACCTCACCGCGGCGAAGAAATCTGATCCTGTTCCGCCCCGTCATGCTTTTCTTTTATCCATTATGTCCCCGAATAAACTAGCACCGGCGCCGTGTACGAAAAAGGATAATAAACATTACAGGCTGTGCGCTATTTTCGCACCTTCCCGCCGCCGGCGAAGTGGCGCACCGCGATATCGAGGAAGGCGCCGGCCGCGAGCCCGGCGGCACTTCCCGGCCGGTGCACGATGGTCAGCCGGTCGGGCGGAATACGGCGATTGGCCAAGGGCACGAAAATGAGCGTGCCGTCGGCGATCTCCTGCTCGATGCCGATCGGCGTCTGGAAGGCGATGCAGCGGCCGCGTCTTGCCAGCGCCGCCATCAGCCGCAGCGAATTGCATTCGATGGCATTGGGCGGCGGCTTCTTCGCCGCGCCCAGCAGCTTGTCGAGAATGACCCTGAGGCTCAGGCCCTTGGCCGGCCACGCCACCGGATAATCGAGGCAATGGGCGAAGAGCAGCTTGCGCTCGCGGGCCAGCGGATGGTCGCGCCGCATCACGGCGCCGAGCGGCATGTCGCGGGTGAGGCGCACCTCCAGCCCGTCGAGCGTCGCCGGATTGAAGGTGAAGCCGATATCGGCGTCATGGCTGCGCACCAGGTCGGTCACCGCATCGGAGCCCGCCACCGTCACCGTGATCTCGATGCCCGGATGGTCGGCGGCGAACCGCGCCAGGAGATCGGGCAAGGCCGAGACAGATATGCTTTCGACGGTGGCGATGCGGATGCGGCCGCGCTTCAGCCCGCGCAAGGCATCGAGATGGTCGAGCGTCGTCTCATGGCCCTGCATGGCGGTCTTGAGGCCGGCGAGCAGGATCTCGCCCGCCGCCGACAGTTTCAGGCTGCGGCCGCGCCGCTCGAACAAGGCAAAATTGAACTGCCGCTCGAGGAGGATGATCTGCCGGCTTATCGCCGAGGCCGCGACATTCAGCGTGAGCGAGGCGCCGCGCACCGATCCCGCTTCCGCCACCGCCGCGAAATAGCGGTAGCCGGTGGTGAGCAGCGAATCGGGGCGCATCATCGCATCTCTCTAAGGAGCAAATCCTTATCGCCAAAGTCTTCAACTTTGGCGGGATTTGCTTCAACTGCCACGATAGGTCGAATAACCGTAAGGCGAAAGCAGCAGCGGTACGTGATAATGCTCGGCCTTGTTGGCGATGCCGAAACGGATCGGAATCACATCGAGGAAGGGCGGCTCGCTCAACGGCGCGCCGGTCTCCTTGAGATAGGCGCCGGCATGGAAGCGCAACTCATACTGGCCGAGCTTCAATTCCTCGCCATCGAGCAAGGGCTGATCGACCCGGCCATCCTGATTGCTCACCACCGTCTTGAGCAAGGACGGCCCCTCGCCCAGCGACCACAGCTCGATCTTCAAGCCCTTGGCCGGCCGGCCGAGCGCCGTGTCCAATATATGCGTCGTCAAACGCCCCATGCGTGTCTCCACTGGTTTTCACAGGAAGGTTAGACGGAAACCGGTGCCTGCGGAAGCTGCGCGTCGAATTGCCCAAAACAATCAGAACAGAACCGGTCCGCCGTAACAAATGGAGGAAAAGACTACTCAAGAAATGAGGCGGTGACGTTTGATATTAGGTCAGGCGCTCGGACGCGCGCCAACTTGCAAAGTGGCCTGAACATTCTCAAACAAATCCTTGAACAGCACGGTGATTGCATAACCGATTGCAGTGTTTGCGGAATTCAACGTGGCAATCCGAGAGTAAAAGCAAAAATACCTAAGGAGGAATATTTTATAGATCAACGACAAGTCTCTGTAGAAGTCCACCACTGGCAATGAATTGCTCTTCGCAAAATCTGACGCGTGCTCGTAAAGATTAGCTCGAATGCGACTCAGCGCTGATGAAATCTTCGATATGCCCCTGACACCAAAGACATAGGTAGGCTCGTAGAATGCCTTTATCTCATCATGACTTTCGTCGAACGAGCTACTAACCACAGCATAGACTAAAGCTACCTCGAATTCAGCATAGTCCTTAACCAGCGTATCGTGCGGTAGGGACATCTCGAAATCTATGACGATCGGATTGTTATACTTTCCTAAAAGAATATTCTCGGTATGAAGATCGCCGTGTATCTGGCCAATGGGCATCTTGATGCCACGACTGGAGGCGTCGCGCACGATGGCGTCATACTGGCCAAGCATCTGCGCAAGTTCGCTCCGCAGCTTGAAATTGGAGCTGTCCTGAAACGCTGCCCGATCGAGAGGCTTCAGTTCAACCACGCTGTATTCGGCAGAGCGAAATGCATGGAAATCAAAGAGCACGACATGGAAGAGGTCATCAATGACTGACATTATTTCATATGTTGAAAGGCTCTTCATCTTGCTGAATAAGGACGTAGCCCCCGGTGTGTGTGGCCCCACCGCGACGTGACGGAATGCAACCAAGGAGTTACCAGACTCGGAATCCTGTAAGAATCGTTCCTTGGGTGGAATTGAGAGCGCGGGAATTTTCCTTGCCGCTTGCCCGTAGCGACTATTCTCACGATTTATGTTCTTGTCCTCCCCTATCTTTACAAAGTAGGGGTAGGTAGATGCGGACTGCACGAAGACTTTGCTTGATCTGGAGATTCCGATCGAAACTTGTTCAATCTGGAAGTCATTGAGATGATCCGGCAGATTATAAGTCTCACATACGTATTTTAAGAAGTCTTTCAGTAGTTTATTGTGAGCTTCCGGAAGTTTGCTTTCCTGAATGCTGAACTGCTTCCCCATTTTCGCCCAGTAGTTTCTGTCACCCCCATGGGAATTGAGCAGGTTTTTGCGGCAAGTTGCAAGAGTGCCAGATTATTCGATATTCCCGCCCAGTACCCACCGTCTGAGGTTCGACACCACAAGGGAGAGATTTCCGATCCCTCGCCTCGCTCTAGAAAACAAAAAAACAATATATAACAATATCTTAATTAGATTCTTGAAAATCGGTCGGCCGTCGGCATTTTTTGTTTTCACCGCGCGACAATCCCGGATCGGCATCGCGCGATCGACGAAAAACTGTCTATGCCAGGATCAACAAACAAAAACCTCAGCCAACTGAAGAAGATACCGAAGGTGTAAGCCGACGGTCCAAGAACGAGGATGATTGCGCCAGTAATGGCGTCGCAGAGATAGTTACAATCCACACAGCAAATAGCGAGGGGCGAACGATTTTTTTAGTGAGCCAGACCTGGATAAGCCGCGTCGTTCTCGCGCCTTGACGCAGGCCTCAAATGGCTCGAAGTACGGGGCCCCCGCCCCGCGAGTGTCCCATCCATGGCCCCTTCCCACGTCACCATCATCGGCGCCGGCATCATCGGCATCTCGACCGCCGCCTTCCTGCAGCGCGCCGGCCACAAGGTCACCGTGATCGACCGGGTGGCGCCGGGCGAAGGCTGCTCCTTCGGCAATGCCGGCGGCGTTGCCTTCTGCGAAGTGGTGCCGACCATCCATCCGCGCGTCCTGCTCAAGATCCCGGGCTGGCTGCTCGACCCCTTAGGCCCACTCACCATCCGCTGGTCCTATTTGCCCCAGGCGCTGCCGTGGTTCCTGGCGGCGGGGCGCAATGCGCTGCCCGACCGGGTGCGCAAGATCACCGCGGCGCGCGCCGCGCTCGGCCTGCGTGTCGTCAGCGATTTCGAGACCCTGCTCAAGGCGGCCAAAGCGAGCGATCTCATGGTCAAGAAGGATTCACTGCGCCTCTATGACACCGAGGCGCAATATCAGGCGGAAGAGACCGAGCGGCGCGTCAAGCGCGAGCACGGCTATGACATGAAGCGGCTCACGGCGGCCGAAATCACCGAGATCGAGCCCGACATGGCGCGCGACTTCGCCTGCGGGGCCTTTCACGGCGGCTGGTATTATGTGCGCAACCCGAAGACCGTGGTGACGGCCATCGCCGAGGAATTCACCCGCAATGGCGGCGAGATCCTCCTCGACGAGGTGCTAGAAGTAACCCAGGAAGCCGGCCGCGCTTCAAAAATCCGGCTCAAGGCGGCGGGCGAACGGGTGCTCAACCGGCTGGTCATCTGCGCCGGCGCCTATTCGAAGAGCTTCGCCACGCAATTCGGCGACAAGGTGCTGCTCGAAGCCGAGCGCGGCTATCACCTGGTGATCCCCGATCCCGGCGTCACCCTCGGCCGCTCCTTCACCTATGCCGCCTCGCCGATGGCGACCACACCCATGGATGTCGGCCTGCGCCTCGCCGGCACCGATGAATTCGCCGGCCTCGATGCGCCGCCCAACTGGAACCGTGCCGACATCCTGTGGCGCTTCACCAAACGCTGCCTGCCCAATCTTCGGCCGATCGACGAGAACGTGTCGCGCTGGATGGGCCGCCGGCCCGGCACGCCCGACGGCATTCCAGTCATCGGCCCGTCCAAGAAGCTCGGCAATGTCTGGTATGGCTTCGGCCACAGCCATATGGGGCTTACCTGGGGGCCTACGACCGGGCGCCTGTTGAGCGAGATGCTCAGCGACACGCCCAGCAATATCGATCTGTCAGCTTTCCGCGTTGATCGATTTTGAGTTGCGGCGCGCACCAAAAAATCCCCCTTCTCCCGCTTGCGGGAGAAGGTGCCCGAAGGGCGGATGAGGGTGTATGGTACCGCCATGACAACGCGGCAAATTGAGCCCAAGCGCCTCGATCAAGCTCGCCGCTTACGCCGGAGTCAAACTCCGGCGGAGGAGAGGTTGTGGTCAGGCCTACGCGCTCGGCGGCTGCAAGGACATAAATTCATTCGCCAGCATTCTGTTGGCCCCTTTACGGTCGACTTTCTTTGTCGCGAAGCCGCCCTCATCATTGAGGTCGACGGTGCAACCCATTCGGAGGATCGCGACATAGATTACGACGCGCGTCGCACGGCCTATCTCGAGTTACAGGGGTATCGCGTCCTCCGCATCCTCAATGACGATATATTTCATCGCTTCAACGATGTGATGGATATGATCCTTCTGGCGCTCGCGGATAAGCTGCCGCCAGACTGACCAACACCCTCATCCGCCCTATCGGGCACCTTCTCCCGCAGGCGGGAGAAGGGGGAATAAGGATGATGTGCGCAATCGTCAGTCTTTACGATAGCGCCTCGAGCGCGGTGATCTCGCCACGGCCACCCGGCAGCTCTGCCTCTTCGCCGACCTCGAGCCCGAGCAGAGCACGCGCGATCGGCACCGTATAGGCGATGAAACCCTTTTCGAGATCGGCCTCGTCCTCGCCGACGATCGCGAAGCTCTGCACGCGCCCATCGTCGCGCTTCACCGTCACCCTCGTTCCGAAGGCGACTTTCGTCGCGGTCTTGGGCGGCTCGACCAGCTGCGCGGTCGACCGGCGCTGCGTCCAATAGCGCAGATCGCGCGAGGCCCGCGCGATGCCGGCCCGGTCGGTCTCATGCTGGGCATGCGCCAGAATCTTGCGCGCCGCCTCGATCTCATCGTCGATCAGCGCCAGACCGCGCGGCGTCACGAAATTGGGATTGGGACTGATCGGATGTTCCGGCAGTTCCTCAGGGGTATCTTGCCCGTCTTGCTCTTTGACGAAAGCCCGGCTCATATGGGTCTCTTTTTCTCCTAGTCCCCCGGATCACTATAGCACATGAACAATGTAAGCCCGCAGACCGTTTATTTGAAGGACTACCAGCCGGTTCCCTATCTGGCCGGCGAGATTTTTCTGCGTTTCGTCCTGGAACCCGAGGCGACGGAAGTCGCGTCCAGGATCGAGTTCCGGCCAAATCCGGCGGTGCAGCGGAAAGGCGCGCCGCTCGTCCTCGACGGCGAGCGGCTGGAACTCAAATCGGTACAGCTCGACGGCGAGCTGCTCGATCCCTCCCGCTATGAGGTGACCGCCACCCACCTGACCATCGCGGATGTGCCGCAACGGCCCTTCACGCTGGAAATCATCACGATCTGCCACCCGAAGGCCAATAGCGAGCTGTCCGGCCTTTACGTCTCCAGCAATGTCTTCTGCACCCAATGCGAGGCGGAAGGCTTCCGGCGCATCACTTATTTCTATGACCGTCCGGATGTGATGGCGCGCTACAAAGTGCGTATCGAGGGGCCCAAAGCCGCCTGTCCGGTGCTGCTCTCCAACGGCAATCCGGGGGCGAGCGGCCCCATCCCGGGCGGCGACTGCCATTTCGCCGAATGGGACGATCCCCATCCGAAGCCCACTTATCTCTTCGCGCTGGTCGCCGGTAATCTCGCTCTGGCGCGCGACGTCTATGTCACCAAATCCGGCCGCAAGGTCGAGCTGCGCATCTATGTCGAGACCGGCAAGGAGAACCGCTGCGGCTTCGCCATGGAGGCGCTGAAAACCTCGATGCGCTGGGACGAGGAACGTTTCGGCCTCGAATACGATCTCGACATCTTCATGATCGTCGCCGTGTCCGACTTCAATATGGGCGCCATGGAGAACAAGGGCCTCAATGTCTTCAACGACAAATACATCCTGGCGCTGCCCGAAACCGCGACCGATGTCGATTACGTCAATATCGAAAGCATCATCGCGCACGAATATTTCCACAACTGGACCGGCAACCGCATCACCTGCCGCGACTGGTTCCAGCTCTGCCTGAAGGAAGGCCTCACCGTCTTCCGCGACCAGGAATTCACGTCCGACATCCGTTCGCGCGCGGTGAAACGCATCGCCGATGTGAAGCGGCTGCGCGCCGACCAGTTCCCGGAAGATGGCGGCCCGCTCGCCCATCCGGTCAGGCCCGTCTCCTATATCGAGATCAACAACTTCTACACCGCCACCGTCTATGAAAAGGGCGCCGAGCTCTGCCGCATGATGCAGACGCTGATCGGGCGTGACGCCTTCCGCAAGGCGATGGATCTCTATTTCGCGCGCCATGACGGCGAGGCGGCGACGGTCGAGGATTTCGTGCGCTGCATGGCGGACGCCTCGGGTCGGAATTTCGATCAGTTCTTCACCTGGTATGAGCAGGCCGGCACGCCGGAGGTCACCGTCACCGAGACCTATAACGAAGCGGCCAGGGCCTATGAGCTGACTCTCGAGCAGGCGACGCCCGCCACGCCGGGCCAGGCCGACAAGAAGCCGGTGCCGATCCCGCTCGGCATCGGGCTCGTCGGGCCCGACGGCCGCGACATGCCGCTCGATCTCGACGGTGTGGGCGTACTCAACGAACCGCTGATCGAGCTCAACGAGGCGAAGAAGACCTTCCGTTTCCGTAATGTAGTGAAGAAGCCGGTGCTGTCGCTCAATCGCGGCTTCTCGGCGCCGATCCGCATCAAGAACGCCGCCCCAATCCCCGAGCAACTGTTCCTGATGAAGAATGACGGCGACACCTTCAACCGCTGGGAAGCCTCGCAACGGGCGGCGCATGCGCTGATCCGCGCCCGTCTCTCAGGCGGGGTGCCCGCAGCCGATACAAAGTCCTTCATCGACGCCTTGCGGACCGTCCTCACCGACAGCCGGCTCGATGATGCCTTCAAGGCGCTGATGCTGGGGCTTCCGGGCGAGCAGGAGATCGCCACGCTGATCGGCCGCGATATCGATCCGGGCGCCATCCATGAAGCGCGCGACGCTTTGCGCGCCGAGATCGGCCAAGGCCTCAAGGACGTGCTGCTCGATCTGTGGCGGAAGACCGAAAGCCACGCCCCCTTCCGGCCCGACCCGGACGAGACCGGGCGGCGGTCTTTACGTTATGCGGTGCTGCAGGCGCTGGCCGGCGGCAATGCGGCGCTCGGCATCGAGCTCGCGAGCGAGCAGCTGGCGCAAGCCACCAACATGACCGACGAGATCGGCGCCCTCTCCACTCTGGTCACCCTCGAAGGGCCGGAACGCGAGGCGGCAATTGCCGCCTTCCATGACCGCCATAAGGGCGATCATCTCCTGGTCGACAAATGGTTCGCGCTGCAGGCCTCGGCCCCGCTCAGCAGTACACCCGCAAGAGTGCGCGAGCTGATGCGGCATCCCGACTTCACCCTCGCCAATCCCAACCGGGTGAGAAGCCTTATCGGCGTCCTGTCGATGGCCAATCCCTTCGCCTTCCATGCCGAAGACGGCGACGGCTACGCCATCCTCGCCGACACGATCCTGGCGCTAGATCCAAAGAATCCGCAAGTCTCGGCCCGGATGGCCACGGCCTTCCGCAGCTGGGGAATGCTCGAGGAAAAACGCCAGGCGCTGGCCAAGGCGCAGCTCGAGCGGATTCTTGGCACAACGGGATTGTCGCGTGATCTCTTCGAGATCGTGTCGAAATCGCTGGGGCGGTGACATGAAGACATTGCTGGTCGTCGCGCATCCGAGGACGGACTCCCTTACGACCAGCGCAGCCAATCTCTTTGCCACCCGGATCAAGGCGTCCGGACACGAGGTCGAAGTGGCCGATCTGGTGGCCGAGGGTTTCGATCCGGTCCTGCGGGAAGATGACGAACCCAACTGGACCGGTCCCGACAAGGAATACTCAGCTGCCGTGCAGGACGAGATGCGGCGCATCGAGCGTAATGACGCGACCGTGATGATCTTTCCGATCTGGTGGTGGTCGATGCCGGCGGTGCTCAAGGGCTGGGTCGACCGCGTCTGGAATCACGGCTGGGCCTATGGCGGCAAGACCTTTCCGAACCGGCGGGCCTGGATGATCGGCATCGCGGGCGGTGATCAGGAGTCGTTCCGCAAACGCGGCTACGACAAGGCGCTCGAGATCCAGCTGAAAACCGGCATTCTCGATTACTGCGGCGTTGCCGATCTGCGCTTCGAAGTCCTCTACGGCGCGCTGGAAGGCGACGACGCGGTGGCGAAGATCCTGACGGATATCGGGACCATCGCGTCGGAATATTGAGGCATTCCGGTGCAGACACGCGCAAATATGGCTGTGGTCGCCCTCATCGTGGTGGGAGCGATGCCGGCTTTGTTTAGCTCTCTTGAACTCCTAAGCTATTTTTCGGATGTGAATAGCTACAGGTTTGGGACGGAAGTCGGCAGCTATTTCTATACGACGGCATATCATTTTATGAGCTACCATGGAATTGTACTTGGACTCTTCCTTGTTGCCGTTGTCGCACGGCAATGGCCTTTCAGCCTTTTCGCAATAGCAATGCAGTTCGCCGTGATGATAACATCGCTCATCATCCTATAATCACACGCAATATTGTGGAATTACGGTGACAGTCGAACGCCAGGCCAAGCGAATTCTGATTGGCCTTTCCAATTTCAGCGAGATTGAGCGCGAAGCGGGACCCGGAACTGTCCTCCTTCACAATCTGTTCGGGCTCTATCGCAATCGCTTACCGCCCCATGACTCCGTGTGGATATATGAGGACGGCTTGATTTGGCAGAACGGGCAGACGCACAAGCAGATAAGATACGCAGAAATTGATAAGATCATCCTGCCGCACGACAAGCGGAGTGAGCACCTCCACCTGCTAAGATCGGATGGGTCAATGCTCGAGCTGCCGATCCGGGGCAATGATGGAAAATTCTATGACTCTCTGGTGTTCCTCCGCTTTCTGCGTAAAGCGATCAACCTCACCAGGCCCCAGTAGCGTGAATAGCCAATATTGACGGACTCTCATGGTCAAAAAGCCCCTGCTCGCAATTGCAGGCCTTGTCTTATCAGCAGGCTGCAGTGTTACGGACCTTGATTTCCAGGGTACCTACGTGCTCAGCAAATCCGATGCGATTGAGGTTATTGAGGTTTCCGCCGGAGGAACGTACAGGCATCGACTGGAAAAATCGGGCTCAACCATGTTTGAGGAGGCCGGCTATTGGGACAAAGATAATTTTGGCAGTGGGCCAGGAATTACGTTCAGGTCCTTTCAGATCGCCTTGCAATCTCCACTTAAGCCAAAGGGATATTGGTTCGTCCTCCCGGAGCGATCGTGGACGGGAGACATCTTGTTGTGTGCTGATGACGATCTTTGCTTCAAGAAGATACAATGATCAAACGGTTGGTTTGCGCTCATCAGCGAGGTGACTGAGCGATGTGCGGGACGGCGCCCGCCGGCGGACTCTGTCACTGAAATTCCACTGCCTCATGCCGCGGCCGTTAACGATGATTCATACAGCCGCCCGGCGGATGCGTTGCAATATTGCATGACTTTCGTGTAATCTTGCGGAGACAGCGGGGAAGCGAGACCGACTTGGCGACGCGGCATCTATGCAGCATTTCTTCATATTGAACGAGTCCTTCGACAAGAGCGTCGCCGGTGATGTGAACCTGTTCAGCACCGCGGAACGCCTGATTATTGCCGTCGAGGCAATAGATGTTCGAAATGACGAGTACTCTTGTTTTACGAGCGAGGGGTGCCAAGTCACCTTAAGCGCCGAGAATGACTATGGCCCGGTTTCGGCAACGGTCGAGACCCAGCCACGACATATGAATGAGGCAGCATCGATCCTGCGATCCTACCTGTGTTGGCTCGCCAGCAACGGCAAGATCGATGCCGATCTCGCCAGTATCGAGCGCGGAAGCCTGGTGGAGCTGGTGGGATTGGTCCCACGCTCCTTCGTCGATGGATAAATATATGTTTCCCGGCCATATGGCGCACCGGCGCAGAACCCGAAGCGGGTAACAAAGCCATGGAAATCCTGGACATCAAGGAGGGCTTTCCTGATATCGGCGACCACATGATGCACAATCATATCGATTACCTTTCTTCGGGATCGGTCATGCTGTGGTTTCATCGGCTTGAGCCCGACCTGACGGCACTCATCAATGTACACGTATATCTTCTTGAGGCGTCGATGAAGAGCGCCGATGTCGAGCTGGATCCCTTCTTTCCCAACATCGATACTTTCTCGATCGAGAGACAGGCTGTTCTGGGCAGGTCCAAAAACCTCCTGAATATTGCATTCACGAAAGGACACATATCGTTCCTGTTCGAAAGAGCCTTCCATGTGACGAGCGCCAGGCCCGGGCCAGGCGCTCCAAGAACGATAACGGGCGCCGCATGACCGAGGACGATTTCTCCGGGTGGTCGCTCGAAGGCTGGTCGTTGCAGCATGAATTGCTCGAACTCCGCTTCAACTACTGGCCGGTCTTCACAACGGATAGCGACATCGAACTGTATGATCGCGAAAACCAGAATACGTACTACAGGGGAAAAGGAATATTCACGCGCCCCACCCGAATGGCCTTCACGAATTTTACGGCGCCCGCCAAAGTCGAAACGGTCAATGCCTTCAAGCGCGAAGATGGCACCTTGACCTATCGCTTCGCCCTGGAGGGAGACGCATATGTGGAAATCGAAGCGCGAGCTTATGTGTCAGCTCGCTGGTAATGTTCAGTCAAGGTGAGAATGTGACGGACATCATTCGCACATTGGTGCTTGTTCTCTTTGCCGGCACCTGGATCGTAGGCGTGCTGACATGGTTTTACATAGTTGCCAGCAGTGTGCACTTCTTCCTTCTTGCCAGTAAGATGGAGTTGCCAGGATATCTCAGATTCAATCCGCTCAATGCGATCCTCCATCCCAGACTCTTGTCGGACGAGACCTTGGGCGTCAGGCGAAGGATCTTCAGGGCGGTCGGCCTGTTTATTGCCCTTATGGCATTCGGATTTCTTCAAGGTGGGCTCGCCTATCTGATAGGTCCCTATGTCAGACCTTGAACGCAGAGCAGGCGCGGATATGCTGAGATGGCCCCGCAGCGCAATAGTCAGCGTCCTTCTGCTGATCGCCATAGCGCTTGCTGCTCCGATTGCTGTCTACAAGAGTACCCGCGCCGCCTATCACGCCGTCGGTATCAATGACGGGCAGATCGGGCAACGCCAGGAGATCATGGACCTGATCCAGAAGTCGGTGCTCGTCGCGGATTGCCGAACCATTCAAACGCCCAACGTTCCGATCGAATTTCTGACCGTTAAGGCAAACTCGCTCTATCTGATCCCGATTGACGGTAAAACCGTAGCCTTCTGCAGTTGAGTCAGCCGAGTTAGACAAATGCCAGGTCATGACTATACAGTGGAATTGAGATTCTCCGGAGACGCCCTTGATCCGCTTGAAATATCCAAGCGTCTCAACCTGCAACCGAGCAACACGAGAACCGGCTTATCCACTAAGTCAAAGGGCAGAGCCTGGACACCCATGTGGGGATATAACGGGCACGACCTGACCGGATTTCAGCTGGAATGGCCGTCGCTGGAACAGGGCCTTCGATTTTTGCCCCTACGGTTAACGCCCTTGCGGGGAACGCTCATGGATCTTTCCACGGAGTTCAAAGGAATATGGTGGTGCGGACATTTCCAGTCGAGCTTCGATGGCGGCCCCACCCTGACCCCGTCATTGCTGAAGGAATTGGCGGGCTTCGAGATCCCTTTGCACATAGACAACTACCTCTCGGGAGACGCCTGATGGGAGAGATCCTGACGGACTTGAAACCTGTACTCGAACCCATTATCTCCCGAAACGAGTTGTTTCTTGGCAACATACGACACTTTGGATTTAACGTATGCTTGTACTTCTACCACTTCATCGATCAGTCGATCTCACTCATCGATGTAATACTGTTCGATACAGCTGAGGCAACACTTCAAGATGACATCGTCAATCCAGAAAATTTGCTACGAGTCTTGGATGTAAACATCTCCGACACAGGACCATATGGGCTGAGGACGGTCATGGTGCGGTTTGAAGAACTTGGAAATGTCACTGAATACGAAGTCTTCTTTACCGCGCTAGCTTGCCATGTCACTTCCAAATCCGTTCATCGAATACCGGAGTAAGACTCGAAGAATCCGGAGCGCCTTGGTGCAAACGATCCTGAATGTTGTCTTGGTTGTCCTCGCCATACTCCCAGCCATGGGCATCATCCTTTTTGCAACATGGCTTCTGTTTCATCGCCTGAGAACAGGCAAGAAGGCCTCAATGAGTTTCCTTGCTTGGCTCAAGCACCTCTTAGAAGCCGTCTTGGGTCTATGAAGATGCAACAGGACATTATGACACTCATCGGATTCCTATGACTGACTATCAAAAGATCGAGAGAATGTTCTCACAGTTTTTGGATAGACCTTCAGCCAATCTGACGGCGGATGAACGTGCTGAAGTGAAAGACTTCATTGATGTTGGCGAGTATGGCCTCGCCTTGGAAACACTCGTTGCAATCTATCTGGAAGATGAAAAGCTCCCCGATGAAGACGGGAGGATGATGATCGATGCTCTGGCGGCGGAGATGTCCATGAAACCCGCAGAAATCTGGCTTCCCGAGAAGGAATAGGACTCGATGCTCGGCTTGGGCGCCAACATCACTTTCACTTACGGTGACAGTGCACTCAATTGGGACGGCACGGCTTCGTTCCCCAAGGAGGCGCCTTAACTGAATGCACCGTCATCGAGATACTGTCACCGACATACCATTGGTGGGAAGGAGCTGCGAGCCGCAGCAAGAAGGAGTAGCCCCAAGCATCTTCGCCGCCAAACACTGCGTTAACGGAACCGAGCATGGGTGGAACTGAATTCGGAGTCCTCATATCCCTCCTGGCGGCGCTATTCGCCTTTGGATGGCTCGACGTTCACTGGGGCACAAGAGGACACCACTTTATCATCAGCGGGTTCGCTTTGGTCGGCGGTTTGCTGCCGATCACACTGTTGCTAGTGGCTCACCATGCCTATCAGGCTGAACCACGCTCTTGGTGGCTCGATTACTTCAGCCCCATTGCATACACTCTCTGCCCTCCTTGTATCGCCGGGCTGGCAAACTTGTCCGGCATAGGTCCACAGATTTTTCTTGGCGCCTCAGTGATCATGATGAACGCACTTCTATATGCCCTTATTGGGACCTTCGTCCGGTTAGGCATCGTCAAGAACTCCGCCTTTCTTGCCGTGCCGATCGCCGTGGGCGCGGGAATGATGTGGTGGGGAGCGGTTTTTCTCAAATAGACGAGGTGTTACATGCGAGACGAATCAGCCACAGTCATCGCCTTCCTCATCGCGCCGGTTTTTCCGGCACTGCTCCTCGGCATAGGCACGCCCCTGTCCCGTGACGGACCGAAGATCATTACCATTCTCGGCCTATTTCCAATCGGTTATGTCTATTCCGCGGCAGTCACCGGACTCTTTGCATTTCCGTTGTTTTTGCTCGGCACGCGGATGGGGCTTGTTCGCCGGTGGTCGGCGACAATTTGCGGCTATCTCATCGGCACTTTTGTCTCAGCCGGATTACAATGGCCGTACTGGGGCGGAATATTCGATCCGGCCACATTACACTATGGAGCGACTGGGGTGGTATCTGGCTTCGTGTTCTGGCTCATCTGGCGCCAAGGACAGGCGCGCACCTAGAATTCCACGCAAGTTCACTCAAGTCAGGAGATGCGGGACGCTGACTCTTTCCGTCTGCCAGATTCTGCTGGTAATTGGATGCTAAATTTCGGCGGCCCTCTTGGCCCCATGCCGACTGGAGCCGGATTTGGCGGAGATTTGAGCGGCTACAATACCAATACATGGACGATAGGCGGAGGCCAATAATGCCCCAGCAAAGATCATACAACCCGGCACTGGCAATTGCGTTGCTCGTCCTAGCAATAGCAGCGGCCTGGTTAATATGGGTAGCGCATCTAGTCCCTGTCCGCGACTACCCACTCGTGGGAGGCCTCTTTCTCGCTTTGGGTCTATTCAGCAGTGTGATGTGGCGGGTAATCGGCAGCAATTACTGGAAGAAGGGAGTGCGGTCTCCCAAATTGTTCTCGCCATTTTGGATCAAATTGGGGGAAAGAGGTGCGCAAATTTGTTCTCTAGGACTTGGGGTTATATTCGTCGGCGTTGGCGTATTTCTTTTAGGTGACAGCGCATTTAATTGGCTGAGCGGATCGCCGAGATTGACAGTTCACTAAATAGCAACGCAGAGATCAACACTTCGTCTCGTCGTTTCTTTATCACCACATCACCGACCCAGGCGGCGCACCAGAATTAAACGCACCATCACCGAAACTGCCGAATCAAGGATATTCAAAGACTGGAGTCTGTAGTATCAATATTTTATTGAGCATGGTGCAAAACCGCAAAATCACGCACTTGACCATACTTGCTTTCTATCTGACAGTGGGTGTTTGCATTCTCTTGTTAATAGCTCTATTTGCCACTGGCCTATATCTTCAATCTCAGCGGCCGGTGATACCGGATGTCGCTAACGGATTCTCCGTTCCAACCAAAATTGTCAGCGGTATCGTCTTTCTTAGAGAGGGTGAGCAGACGTTTCTTCATTGGCTCTCTTTACTGAGTTTCTTTTCAACTCTTTGTGCGCTCGCCCTGAAGGTTCTTGGAAAGAAGTAGCGTAAGCCCCTCCTTTATTTAGATGATTTTTGGATCGAAATTGCGGTGACCGTGCTGGCCCGGCAAACACTAGACGCCGCGACTGTCCAAACTCTCACTACCTAAACCTCTCTCCCAGCTTTTTGATATTGAGCAGTAACCGTCACCGTGCCCGCACACAAAGGCCTTCAATCCGGCAAACTATCGCAAGGCGGGGGCCTCATCTACCGAGATCACCTTTCCGCTGCGAATTTCGACCACCACGACGAGCAGCGGCCCCCTCTTCGCATTGCGTGCCCAGGAAGGATAGAAGGTCAGAGAATAACGGTCCTTCGTCTTCCTGAACATCACGTCCCGATAGGGTGACGTGTCATACCCCCTGGCGCTCATCGCCGTGAGCGCCAGCTTGACGATCGGGTGACGCTTGTCGAGCCAGACAAGAATCGAGTTGTCCTGATTTGCCTGAGGGGGGCTGCCGCGGGCGAGCCTCCGGTGACTCCGAGTATCAGGAGACACAGAGCGACTCCAATAGGCGCGAAGGCGTTTTCTCCAGAGACCATCTCTTTCCTCCTCAGGCACAAAGGAAGGGCGCATCCGGCGGCATACTCCGCCAGCGACAGACTGATCGGGCTGAACTGAACACGGGCTGAACTGGCGACCTACCCAAGTCCAGCAACGATCCTTACTGACCCGTAACGGTTGACATTCCATTCCGGATCGGTCTGCGCAAATCCTGCCCAAATGACTCCCGGTCAGCCACCGCGCGGCTCGAAAACCGCCCTAAAAACGCTCCTTCCCCCTGCATGATGGGAGGCCCGGTTTCCGGCTGGACAAATCATTGCACATGCGAATCAATAGGCGGTGATTCGTGAGGTTGTTGGTTGTTTAGGGGGTGCTGGGATTCCCGTTGAATGAGCGCCACGCAGGGGGCGATAGATTGAGCAGCAGAGCACAATTGGGCGGACTTTTCTTCAAGGAGCGGGTGCTCCGCCTGCCCTTGCCCGGCTGGGCTCGCGTCACCATTGGTGAACGCAGCCTCCGCATTCTCATCACCGTCCTCGTCTCGCTCTTCCTCATCACCCTGGCGCTCGCCCTCTTCCTGCAGCTGACGCAGAGCCGGACGACCCACCTCGCCGAGCAGAACCGCCAGACCCTGCTTTATGCCACCGCCGCCGCCCAGCATATCAAGCAGGCGGCCCGCACCCAGCTCCAGTCGGGCTACACGCCCAAACCCTTCACCCAAGAAGAGCTCGACGCGGCCCTGCTGCCGGAAGCGCAGCGCGAAGGCCGCATCTTCGCCTATGTGAATGCGGCGGGCGTCATCACGGTGAGCTCGCTGTCGGACGCCTCGATCGCCGGCCAGACGATCGGCGATGTCCTCTCCAATCGTTTCATCACCGAAATCAATATCAACGACACCGAAATGGCGCGCCTCCAGCTCGCCACCGGCGAAGAAGCCTATGTCGGCATGAGCGATCTCGCGCCCCTGCCCGGCAGCCTGCTCGTCATCCAGAAACGCGCCGACGTCATGCGCGCCTGGAAGGACAGCGTGATGCAGGTGAGCGTGCTGTTCGCCGTAACCTTCCTCGTCCTCATGATGCTGGGCGGCGCCTTCCACTGGCAGGCGGCCAAGGCCTCGGAAGCCGACCGCACGCTCACCGTCGCCACCGAGCGGCTCGACAAGGCGCTCGACCGCGGCCATTGCGGCCTGTGGGACTGGGACATCTCGCGCGGCCGGATCTTCTGGTCGAAATCCATGTATGACATTCTGGGCCTCGAGGAGACCGGCGAGTTCCTCAATTTCGGCGACGTCGCCGAGCGCATCCACCCCGAGGACGCGCAGCTCGAGGAAGTGGTCGAGGCCCTGCTCACCGGCCAGAAATCGGTCTTCGACCACGAATTCCGCATGCGCCATGTCGACGGCAACTGGGTGTGGCTCCGCGCCCGCGCCGAGCTGTCGCATGCGCCGGAAGAGGAATCGCCGCATCTCGTCGGCATCGTCATCGACATCACCGCGCAGAAGCTCGCCGACCGGCTCAACCAGGAGGCGGAGCTCCGCCTCAAGGACGCCATCGAGAACATCTCGGAAGCCTTCGTCCTGTGGGACTCCGAGAACCGCCTCGTCCTGTGCAACACCAAATACCAGCAGTTCCACTCGCTCCCCGCCAGCGTCTGCCAGCCCGGCACGCCCTATGAGCTCGTCGCCAAGACCGCCAAGGAGCCGGCGGTGCGCCAACGCATGCCGATCCATAGCCGCGACACCAGCGAAGGCAACACTTTCGAAGTGCAGCTCGGCGACGGGCGCTGGCTGCAGATCAACGAGCGGCGCACCAAGGATGGCGGCTTCGTTTCGGTCGGCACCGACATCACCCCGCTCAAGCAGCAGGAAGAGCGCCTGCTTCTCTCAGAGCGCGAATTGATGATGACGGTGCGCGACCTGCAGAAGGAACGCCTCCTCGCCGAGCAGCAGTCGCAGCGCCTCGCCGACCTCGCCGACAAATATTCGCGCGAGAAGACCAGGGCCGAGGCCGCCAGCCGCTCGAAGTCGGAATTCCTCGCCAATATGAGCCATGAGCTCAGGACGCCGCTCAACGCCATCATCGGCTTCAGCCAGGTGATGGAGAACCAGATGTTCGGTCCCGTCGGCGCCGGCAAATACATCGAATATGCCCGCGACATCCACAAGAGCGGCCAGTTCCTGCTCGACGTCATCTCGGACATCCTCGACATGTCGAAGATCGAGGCCGGCCGCCTCAAGCTCGAACTGCAGACGGTCGATCTCTCCGAGATCGTCCATGAGACCCTGCGGCTCGTCGAGGCGCGCGCCCAGGAGAGCAAGGTCGAAATCCTGTGCAAGGCGCCGAAGAAACTCAAGGCCAATGTCGACACCCGCGCCGTCAAGCAGATCCTCATCAACCTCACCGCCAATGCGGTGAAGTTCACGCCGGAAGGC
The DNA here is from genome assembly GCF_016595235.1 of Taklimakanibacter albus. GTDB lineage: Bacteria > Pseudomonadota > Alphaproteobacteria > Rhizobiales > Aestuariivirgaceae > Taklimakanibacter > Taklimakanibacter albus. Next base: position 785,808 of record NZ_JAENHL010000008.1, read on the forward strand.
GGCCGCGTGACGCTGACCGCGCGGCTCGAAGGCGAGAATGCGGTGATCTCGATCGCCGATACCGGCATCGGCATCCCGCCCAAGGACATCGAGAAGCTCGGCCGGCCCTTCGAGCAGGTCGAGAACCAGTTCACCAAGACCAAAGGCGGCTCCGGCCTCGGCCTCGCCATCTCGAAGTCGCTGGTCGAGCTGCATGGCGGCTCGCTCTCGATCGACAGCGAAGCCGGCAAGGGCACCATCGTCACCGTCCGCCTGCCGGCCGCCGCGGCGAAACCCGCCCATTCCGCCGCCGCCTAGCGCCCGTGCGAGAAGGCGACCTCCGTCAAGGACTGGAGACGATCCTCCAGCGCGCGCCGCTGCGCATGCAGGCGCTCGCCATCGTGCGGTCGCTCGACTTGCCGGACTGGGCTATCGGCGCCGGCTTCATTCGCGCGGCGGTCTGGGACGCGCTGTCGGGCTTCACGACTGCTTCCGCCGTAGACGACATCGACATTCTGTATTTCGATGCCGCAGACCGCCGCACCGAGCGCGAAGCAGAAATCGAAAAGCGACTGCAGGAGATCGAGCCCGCCCTGCCCTGGAGCGTGCGCAACCAGGCCCGTATGCATATCCGCAATGGCGATGCTCCCTATGCCTCGACCGCCGATGCGTTGCGCTTCTGGCTCGAGACACCGACCTGTGTCGCCGTGCGGCTCGATGCGGAAGACCGCTTCGAGATCATCGCGCCTTACGGACTCGAAGATCTATTCTCGATGACCATCCGGCCTACGCCACGCGGCCGCGTCCGAAGCGCTGCCTACACGGCGCGCATCGCGGAAAAGAAATGGCACGAGCGCTGGCCGAATGTCACGGTCGAGCTACCTTAGGGCACTCGCTCGTTGGTCATAGCCTACCCTTTCTCCCATTTCGTCATGGCCGGGCCTCGACCCGGCCCTCCAGCCTCACCGCTACACAGCTGTTGCACGGATGGGCTGGATGGCCGCCTCAAGGGCGGCCATGACGAGAGGTGGGTGTACCGTCAGCCCCCCTGCATCAGCCTCACTTGCATGCCACTCCTGACCCGCCGCCGCAGAACTTCCTTGCGGCCGGGCTCGATGATCAGCAGCCCCTCCTCATGCAAGGACTGCAGCTTCGAGCGTGACAGCCCCAACTCACCGGCGAGAAGCCGGTCGAGCCTGAGGCTACTCGGCAGAGCAACCTCGAACTCGATGACGATCTGGCCCGGCAGCGCCGCTTCGCCGACATCTTGCTTGTCGATGTCGGCCTCGCCGAACTCATCGATCCGCTGGGCGTGCCGGCGCAGGCCGTCGATATCGAACTCCTGCGCCCGCACCCAGTCCGGCGTGCTGAAATGCGCCGCCTCCAGCACCTTGGGATCAATCTCCTTCAGCGTCCGGCGCTCGAACAGCGGCCGGTTCCAGCTCCGGGCGCAATCGATGCATTTATAGATGAGCCAGGCATCGAGCCGCTTGCCATTGGCGTTGAGCCTCACCTTGCCACTGGACTGGAAGGGCTTAAGTGTTCCGCAGCCGCCGCAGGCGATCCAGGGTCTCGGGGCGATGCGGGGCGTGATGGTCCATCGGACCACGGTAGAATTGCACATGTCGTCTTGGACTTCCGAAAAGGAAGTTCACCAGGACGGCAGCAAGAGAAGCCCTTCACGGGCACGGTGTGGCGGTTGTTACGGAAAGATGAGAGCTCGAGACAACGGGGCGCGCATGGCCCCGGCGCATTCTGACAAAGCCAGACCGGTCCCAAGCCGCCACCCGTGAACAAAAAACAGCCCCGGACGGCTTAGCCATCCAGGCTGAAGGGTGAAACCAGATGAGACCGGTCTTTACGACGGCAAAACGAAACCTCTGTGCGCCACTGCTCTCAAGGCGCGGCGCTGTAGCAGGAAATGGAACAAAACGGAAGCCTGATCGGCCGTAGCGGGTCAGACTGGACCTCAATACTAAACGGTGATTTGCCGCTTAGAGTTGGAAAGGTGTAGCGTGCTTGAAAGCACCGACTGAAAATAATCTTCATCCAGGAATCTGAGTACTTTCTTCAAATCAGGCTTGTTTTCCGGCAGCACCAGAACTGCTACTCCGTCAACAGTGGTAGTATTGAGTTCAATCCCGAAAACCTGAGCCGCTTTCTTGGTCTCCTCTAGGTCAATTCTTTCAAGTATGGCACTCTGCATGACTAGAGCGACTTTCCGCCTGATCCATGTATCAGAAAGCGTCACGAAGTTGGCAACATCTCCTACATGAACGAATTTTCCGCCGGCAAACTCATTCAAATCATCATCGGTTGCTTCTTTGTAATACTGCGACAAGTCAAAAATCTGGCGAGCCGCAAAGAAACTAAAGAAGGAAAGCTTGGTGTCTTCGAGCACCACCGAAAGCCTTGTATCAAGGGTTAAACCGAGTCCCTCGACCTTTCGATAAACGTTTGCAGAATGAAAAAGTGAGAGGCCCTTATTGGATATGATCTTGCGCTTATCAAAATTTTGAATGAGAGCAATCTTCTTCGCTCCATCAGATCGACCCAAGAACAGCGCCTTGATGCTTTCGAACTCGCCTGTTGAGGGAGAAATTTCTGGCACACTCAACGGATTAGTGACAGCACCGTGCAAATTATCAAGATCATCATAGTCTGCTATGAATAGAGACTCACCGTCATCAGGCTTGTATTTTCCATCGAAGGCGATCTCCTGCTGCCCAGCGCTTCGAAACTCAGCCTCCTGTTCTTCAAACATTGAAGTCACTTCCTGCTGAATATCCGCCGACAACGGAATTCGTAGCACCCGACGTGAGGCGTCCCGAGTTAGGGCGAATAGATTCATTCAATGATCTCCAATAGCATGGACCCCGAGATTTTATTAACGAGTTTCACGTTACTCGGGTCACGGATTTCCCTGTTGCTTATTAGGGTATAAATCATCCCATTCGACGCTTCGGCTTTGTAGAATCGGTAACCTAACACGCGCAACAGTGGACTTGGGATGGCGGAGTCAGTGAACCAGAATATGGCCCACGCAACTACGAATATAGCGATCACAACAATGACAGTAACATCCGCAGCGCGGACAAAAAATGGAAGAATGTAAGTGACTATAACCCCAAGCAGCAGAGCGTCATTTGATTCAATCTTTTTCGCTTGAAATGGAAATTTCTCCCCGTGCCATTTCAGAGCTGAAAGAACATAGATGATCGAGAGAGTCCCCATCAATCCAGCTATGATGTAATAGATTGCGTCCCAAAATTCTCCGCCTGACCAAAGCCGCGCTGCGCCGACGCTGATGAGTGCCGGTGAGAAAGCCAGAAGAAACAACACTGCCTTGAGACTGTTCCGCATCCGATTTCTTCGCGCTTATCAATAGTGAACAGAACGGGAATCTAAGCATTCCGCAGCAGCTAAACAAGGCTGAATTGTCAACTTCATGATGAATAGTTTTTTCCTTGCAGATACACGCCCACGTTCAATCTTTGCTTCTTGGGCTTTGACAAGCCCGACGATGGTGTGATCGAGTGAAGCGGTGCATGCACAAATTGGGGCTCTGATGCTCGACAAAAGAAGCGCGCCAATGTTCTAGGATCGGGATCACCCTCGGCTGATTTCCCTTCCATCTTTGGGCGGCGGCGTTCTATTGCAGGTTAAAAACACTTCACGGTGCCGACATGTCCGCAGGACCACACAGCCACCGGACGAAAATTCCCTGCCGGCTAGGCCTATGGCCGGACTAACCCGTTGAAATATCTCGACTGGCCAAGAAATTTCGCGAAATTTCCCTGTAATTCCCTGCATTTTCCCTGCAAGGCACCTGTATCCGCCACCATCTGACGGGCGCACACGACTCAGTCGGCGTCGTCCTGGTTGTTCTTTTCCTGCCACTTCTTGCGGCGCTGCTGCATGCGCTCCAGGCGGTCGCGCACGGCTTTGGCGAGAAGCCCGCGCTCCTCAGGGGTGAGCTTCTCGATGACCTGGCGGGTCACCAGCGTGCCGCTGTCGACGAGATCGGTGCTGAGCTTGGTGAAGTCTTCGATGGCCTTGTTGGCCGCGGCCGCGTCGTAGGGGTTGCGCTCGAGCGCGTCAGCGAAACGCTGGGCGGCGGCGGTCATCTCCTGGCGCGACTGGCGGAAGGCCTCGCGCCGGCTCTTGAGCAGATCCAGGAATTCGCGGCGGCGGTCCTCCGGCAGGTCGGAGAGGAAGCGGCGCGGGAGGAGCTGGGTGAAGCTCGCCCCGCTCCAGCGTTCCATCCGCTCGGGCGAAAAATACCGCATGCCGATGGCGCCGGCGATCAGGAAATTGATCGCCAGCGAAGCGACGAGCAGGAACATCGTCCAATGCGGCCAGTTGGCGAAGCGACCTTTCTGCGGCGTGTCGACCGGCGCCGTCATCAACCGCCCCCTTCCAGGAGGTCGGGCGCGTCATCGATGCCGGTCAAGACGATCGGGTCGTCGATCTCGACCACGTCGCTGTCGGAACGGAAATTACCGAAATTCGTGTTGCCGCCGAGGAAGATGCCGAAAGCGAAAGAGGCGGCGAGCGCCGCGGCCGTGCCCCAGGACCAGATCGACGGCCGGGGCTTGGCCCGGGCCCGCTCGAAGGGAACGACGTTAACCTTCTGCTTTTCCTGGGTTATCCGGGCGAGGAGCTGGGCCTTGCCCTGGGCAGAGGGCGCCGGGGGGACGGCCTTCGCCAGCACCCGGTCGATCTCGGACGCCTCGGCCAGGAGCCCCGGCTCCTTGTCCAGCAAGGGCTGCAGCCGGTCGCGTTCGGAAGCAGGCCAGCGGGCCGGGTCCGCCCCATAGGCGGCCAGAACTTCTGCCAGTCTCGTCCTCATCGCGTCCATCAGAGCCTCCTCATTGGCTCATCTCGCCGATATCGGCAAGCAGGTCCCGCCACTGGTCCTTAAGATCGCCCTTCAGGGCCCGCCGGCCCCGGGCCAGCAGGCTCTCGATGGCTTCGACGCTGATCTCCATGGCAGCAGCGGCCTCGATATTGCTCATATTCTCATAATAGACGAGCGAGAGGGCCAAACGCTGTCGCTCCGGCAGACGGGCCAGAGCAGATTCTATGGCCCGCGCCGACCGGTCGCCCAGGACCTGGTCCAGGGCGTCCGGCCCCGAGGCCTCGATTTCGGGCTGGTCGTCGATATTGGAGCCCTGCTTGCGCCGCGCCCGGTCGATGGCGAGATTGGTGGCCACCCGGATCAGCCAGCCGCGCAGGGCGCCCCCCTGGCGCACCTGGCCCGGATTGTTCCACAGCTTCAGAAAGGCGTCCTGGACGATATCGGCGCTGTCCGCGTGGCCTGACGTCACCCGCCAGACCACGCGGTGGACTAGGTCGTAATGCCGCTCGACAAGGCCGGCGAATGCCTTCTCATCGCCCCCGGCGGCGGCAGCAAGGAGCGTGCTGTCCGGGTCGCCGGACAGGTCATTCTCGGTATTGCGTGCCGACACGTCTCCCGGTCGCTTCCTTTGGCAAGGCCCGCATATCCGATGCGGCGCCGGCTCATCCTCAATTGCTCCTGGCGTCGCGCTGCCTCGACCGCTTCTGGGAGTTCTCGCGAATCTCCGCCAGCGTCAGGCCGCCATCCTTGTCGCCATCGGCGCCATTGAACAGAGCATCGATATAGGCGTCAACCTCATCGCGTGTCACGCTGCCATCCTTGTTCTGGTCGAGCCGGCCCAGCATGCGCTCCTTGCGCCGCTCGAGGCCGCGCTTCAGCCATGTATCGATCTCGGCCGTGGTCACGGTGCCGTTCTGGTCGTCGTCGAGGCGCAGGAAACGCTTGACGGCTTTGGGTTTCAGCTCGTTCACCGTTACCTTGCCGTCGCTGTCGGCATCGAGGCGCTGGAAGGCGCGCTCGCCCCTGGGCAAGGTCGGCTCGGTCGCCAAAGCCGCCCCCGCGGCTCCCATCAGGATGAGCGCGGCCATCGCCGCAACGGAAGTTGCGTTCGTCGTCATTTCAGGTCTCCACTATTTTCCTGGGAATCAGCTCCCGAAACAAAGACGGAACGCCCGCCGAACTTCCGTCGCGAGATTCTTACAGGAATTTCACAAAGGCCCGACGAGGCGGGAAAACAGTTCCGCCACCTGGGCTTGCGTCTCGGTGATGAGCGCTTCGGCGGAGGCGATGTCGGGCATGGCCGAGGCCGACGCGACCAGCCGGTTGAGGCCCGCCGGCACCTGCTTCGGGTCATAGGGGCCGGTGACGCAGAGGCGCAACACCTGGGTCAGGCGCTGATAGACGAGACACGCCGCCTTGAGCCGGCTGCCTTCCGCCTCACTGAGATATCCCGCCTGCACGAGGCGCTCGAGCGCCCGCAAGGTGGTAACGGCGAGGACCTTCGGCGTCTCATGGGCATGGGTGATCTGGAGATACTGAGCGATGAATTCGATATCGACCAGGCCGCCCGGCGTCCGTTTGATGTCCCACAGGCCATCGGGCGGGTTCTCCTTGAGCATCATGCGGCGCATGTCGACCACATCGGCGAGGATCTTGGGCTTATCGCGCGGCCGCGACAGGGCTTCGGCGATCGCCCCCTTCAGCTCCTCGGCGAGGCCCGGATCGCCCGCCACGACGCGCGCCCGGGTCAAAGCGAGGCCTTCCCAGGTCCAGGCCTGGTTGCGGTGATAGTCGGTGAAGCTCGCCAGGCTCGTGGCCACCGGCCCTTTGTTGCCGGAGGGCCGCAACCGCATGTCCACTTCATAGAGGACGCCCTCGGCGGTCGGCGCCGTGACGGCGGAAATGAAACGCTGGGTGAGCCTCGCGAAATATTGCCCGGCGGCGAGCGGCCTGGCGCCGTCCGAGGTCTCCGCGTCCTTGTCGTGGTCGAAGATCAAGATGAGATCGAGATCCGAGCCCGCCGTCATCTCGCGCCCGCCGAGCTTGCCCATGGCGATGATGGCGCTGCGCCCGCCGGGCACCCTTCCATGGCGCTCGATCATGTCGGCGGTCACTGCGTCGTGGAGGCGGCCAAGTACCACATCAGCCAGATCGGAGAAGGCGCCGCCCGCTTCCGCCGCACTCACGGTTTCCGAGAGGATGCGCACGCCGATGCGGAAGGCCTGTTCCTTGGCGACGACGCGCACCCGGTCGATGGCTTCGTCGATCGGCGTTCCGGGCGGTGTCGCCGCCGCGACAAGATTCGCGATCTCGGACGCCCGGGGCAGCGCGCCGAAGAAGCCCGGATCGAGCACGGCGTCGAGCACCTTGGGGCGATGGCTCAGCTCCTGGGCCAGACGCGGGGCGGTACCGAGAATGGTGCCGATGAGATCGAGCAGGCCCGGATTGGATTTGAGCAGCGAGAAAAGCTGGACGCCCGCCGGCAGGCCGGCGAGGAAGCGGTCGAAAGCGATGAAGGCCTGGTCGGCATCGCCGCTCTTGGCGAGCGAGGTGAGGAGCGCCGGCATGATCTCGGTCAGGAGCTCGCGGGCCCTGGCGCTGCGCGTCGCCGAATAGCGGCCGAAATGCCAGCTCCGGATCATCGCGGCGATCTCGCTCGCCCGCCTGAAGCCCATGCCGGTCAAGGTTTCGAGCGTCTCGGGATCGTCCTCACCGCCGGTGAAGACGAGGCTGCCGCCTTCGGTGCCAAGATCCTCGGCATCCTTGAACAGCGCCGCATAATGGCCCTGCACCAATTCGAATGTGGCGCGCAGTTTCGCCTCGAAGGCCGCGGCATCGGCGTAGCCGGAAAAACGCGCCAGGCGGGCGAAGGCCTCTTCGTCCTCGGGCAGCGTATGGGTCTGCTCGTCCGCCACCATCTGGATGCGATGCTCGATGGTGCGCAGATAGCGATAGGCGTCGCTCAGCTCACGCGCCGCCTCGGGTGCGATCCACTTCGCCTCGGCGAGCTGGCCCAGCATGTCGATGGTCCGCCTGCCGCGCAGCTTCGGATTGCGCCCGCCGGCGATGAGCTGCTGCGTCTGCACGAAGAATTCGATCTCGCGGATGCCGCCGCGGCCGAGCTTGATATTGTGGCCGAGCACCGCGATCGTGCCATGGCCTTTGACCGCATGGATCTGGCGCTTGAGCGACTGCACGTCGGCGATCGCCGCGAAATCGAGATATTTGCGCCAGATATAGGGAACGAGCCGGCTCAGGAACTCGGCGCCGAGCGCCAGATCGCCGGCGACGGGGCGCGCCTTGATCATCGCGGCGCGCTCCCAGTTCTGGCCCATATTCTCGTAATAGATCGCCGCCGCCTCGATCGAGATGGCGATCTGGGTCGCGCGCGGATCCGGCCTGAGTCTCAGATCGACGCGGAAGGCATAGCCGTCCTCGGTGACGTCCTGGAGCAGCACCACCAGTCTTTTTGTAACGCGAACGAAGAAGGTCGAGGGATCGACGCCCTCGGCAAGCCGCGCCGTCTGCGGGTCGTAGAGAACGATGAGATCGATATCGCTCGAATAATTGAGCTCATGGGCGCCGAACTTGCCCATGCCGAGAATGGTGTAGCTCGACTCTTCGCCCGACGCCGAGAGCAGCTTGCCGGCGCGGCGCTGATCGGAGAGGAGCCACTCGACCGCGGCGTTGAGCATCGCCTCGGCAAAACGGGTCAAGGCGTCGGTCACCTGGTCGAGCGACCAGACACCGCCCAGATCGGCAAGCGCAATGGTGAGTGCGGCGCGCCCCCTTGTCTTGCGCAACAGCCGACGCATCTCCGGCTCATCCGCGACCTCGGCGGCGAGCCCGTCGATGAGCTCGGCCAGCATGCTGTCCGGATCAGTCACCAGGATGCGGCCGGCAAAATCGCTGTCGCGCAGGACGAGATCGCGCAGGAAAGGCGAGCCGCCGAAAACCGCATCGATGAGCGGCCGCTTAGCCTCGAATACCGCCAGATCGGTTCCCGTCCCGCGCAGATCCGTCCAGGCGCGGTCGACAGTGTCATGGTCCAAAGGCGGGGGAAGAACGGCGAGGGCTTCGGTCATGAAGCCCTTCTAGCGCAGAGCACTCACATGTGCAGCTATTTGCGCATTGCCCTCGCCCCTCGAAGAGGGAGAGGGAGGGACCCAACGCGTTAGCGTTGGGAGGGTGAGGGGCCTCCCTGTTACCTCTTGCCGCAAGTGAAGACAGCATTTGCGACAGATTCGTTTTTCATTGCACCAAGAGACCGGGCGCCCCTCACCTTCCCATTGCTACGCAATGGGCCCCTCCCTCTCCCCGCTCCCGCGGGGCGAGGTGAGAAAGTCTCATCGAATCGGTTTCCGCACCCGGAAATGCAGGAAGATCGGGGTGACACGGGTGTCGGCCACGGTCGGGTAGGCGGCGGCCGTTTCGGCATCGGCCGAGGGCTCGCCCAGTTCCTCGATGATAAGGCCGGCGCCGCGGATGAAGCTCACCCACTGGCTCAAGGTGCGGTGGAAACGCGGCACCGAAAAGGCCTCGACCTTGTCGCGCTCCTCCTTGGGGGCGGAAGAGAACCACCAGCGCTCGACCTCGCCGTCGATGGCGTCGAAATAGCCGGCCACCTCGACGGCGCGCACCGTCCCGTCGGGCTCGCGCAAGGTCTTGCGGTAAGGCGGCACGAAGCAGGGATGCAGGATGGAGAACTGCAGGAAACCGCCGGGACGCAGCACGCGCGCGATCTCGCTCAGCACCCTGCCCTGGTCCGGCATGTCCATCAGCGCCATGAAGGAGGTGGCGAAATCGAAACTCGCATCGGCGAAGGGAATGTCCATGCCGTCGCCGAACTGGAAGGTGATGCCGAGCGGATCCTTGGCCTCGACTTCCTGCGCATGGCGGATGAAGGTCGGCGCGATGTCGATCGCCTGCATCCTGGCGCCGCGCCTGGCGAGCTCACGCGTATTGGAGCCCTCGCCGCAGGCGACATCGAGGCCGGCGAGGCCATCGATGTCCGGCAGCATCGCCAGAAAAGCCGGCGTGTTCAGGGCATCGCGATAGACGTCGTAGCCGGCGCGGGCATGACGGGTCCAGGTTTCGGCATTGGTTTCCCAATGTTTCGCAACGTCGCTGCGCTCCATCTTCACCTCCTCCATTTTCGCGGGGAGGCGCTATGTAAAGAGTTTCAAGGAGAAGTAAAGACGTCAGGCGGCTTGCAATCGCGGCAGAACCAGCTTGACCTTGAGGCCAGGCCCGTTGTCCTCGAGCAGCACCTGTCCGTCATGCAGCTTCATGACGCCGGCGACGAGGCTCAAGCCCAGCCCGTTGCCGGGCCTGGAACGGCTTTCATCCAGTCTGACGAAGCGCTCCAGCACATGCTGGCGGTCCTCGGGCGCGACACCACGGCCGCGATCGCTGACGGTGATCACCGCATCATCGCCCTCGATGCCGCCGGTGACGCGAATTTCCGGAAAGCCGCTCGCCGGCGACTCGCCATATTTGAGCGCATTGTCGACGAGATTGCTGATCGCCTGGGCGAGCAGCTGGCGGTTGGCGCGGACATTGAGCTCGCCTGAAATATCGGTCTTGAGACTGCCGCCCTGATCCTCGGCGAAAGGCTCGTAGAGCTCCGCCACCTCGTTGAGGATGACGGCGGCATCGACCGGCTGCAGGCCCTCGCGCGACTGACCCGATTCCGCCTTGGCGATCGACAGCAGCGCGGTGAAGGTCTGCAGCAGGCGATCGGATTCATCGATCGTCTGCTCGAGCGCCGCCTTGAAGTCGCCCTCCACACCCGAGCGCAAGGCCGATTCGGCGCGCGCCTTGATGCGGGTCAAAGGCGTGCGCAGATCATGCGCCACGTTGCTCGACACTTCCTGCATGCCGCGCATCAAGCGCTCGATCTGGTCGAGCATCTGGTTGAGCGAGGAGGCCAGGCGGTCGAGTTCGTCGCCGGTGCCCTGCACCGGCATGCGGCCGGAAAGATCGCCCCGCATGATCGAGCGGCTGGCGTCGGTGATGGCGTCGACGCGGCGCAGGAAGTTGCGGCTGGTGAGAAGACCGCCGCCGATGCCGAGCGCCAGCGCGATCAGCGTGCCGGTGATCAGCGTGTTGCGGATGATGGTCGCGAATTGCCGCATGTCCTCGATATCGCGGCCGACCACCAGGACGTTCTCGCCGGGAAGCTCGGTGTAATAGGCGCGCGCGCGATGCGGCTCGGTGCCGGTGCTGGTCTTCACATTGAAGGGAAATTCGGTCCAGCCCGAATCCTCGATGGCGATTTCGTCCGGGACCGAGACGAGGTTGCCGGCCATACGCACGCCTTCCGGCGTGGTCAGCAGATAGATCGAGCCCGATTCGTCGCTCGAGCGTCGGCGTACCGTGTCGAGCACGCCGTCGAGGCCGCGGATACGGTACTGGTCAGCGAGGCCCTGCACCTCGGCGCGGATCGTCTCATCGGTCTGGCGTTCGAGAAGACCGGCCGTGTTCCAGTAGATGTAAGCGAGGATCGCGCCCACCGACAGGATGAAGACGATCAGATAGACCGCCGAAAGCCGGAAGGTCGACGTATGGAATAGCTTCCAATAGCTCGAATGGTTGGAAGACTGGTGCGGCGGGCTCATGGGATCATGATAGCGCGCAAGGGGTTCCCCCGCACTATGCCAATCGGATCATGTAACCCGCACCTCGCACCGTCTGCAGAATCGGCTCGTCGAAGCCCTTGTCGATCTTGGCGCGCAGGCGCGACACATGGACGTCGATGACATTGGTCTGCGGATCGAAATGATAATCCCAGACATTCTCCAGCAGCATGGTGCGCGTCACCACATGGCCGGCATTGCGCATGAGATATTCGAGCAGCTTGAACTCGCGCGGCTGCAGGATGATCGGCCGGCCGGACCGCACCACCGTGCGGGTCAGGAGATCCATTTCGAGATCGACGGCCTTGAGCTTGGTCTGCTGCGGCTCCTGGTGGCGGCGGCGCGACAGGCCCTCGATGCGGGCGAGCAGCTCGGAAAAGGCGTATGGCTTGGCGAGATAATCGTCGCCGCCGGCTCGGAGGCCCTTGACCCGTTCGTCGACATCGCCGAGCGCGCTCAGGATGAGGACCGGCGCCGTCACGCCTTCGGCGCGCAAGGTCTGGATGATGGAGAGACCGTCGAGCTTGGGCAGCATGCGGTCGACGATCAGAACGTCGTGGACCCGCTCGCGCGCCAAGGCCAAGCCCTCCTCGCCGTCAGCGGCGTGGTCGGCGACATGACCGCTCTCGGCCAGCCCTTTCAGGAGCCAGGTGGCGGCTTCTCGATCATCCTCGATCACCAGGATGCGCATGGTTTCCAGATCATTGCCGGGTGTGGTTGGCTTGGAGTTGCTGTTGGTCATCAGTTGCATGACTTTATCCTCAGGAAAAGCCCCTCTCTGCTTTCATTTCCTTGGTCTTGGGGAGCGGAGACAGGGGTTAACCCTGTCTCCGCCACCTGGAATGTCACACGGGAGCGGGGGGAGAGAGTGTGACACTCAAGCATCGCACGAGACGCTAACTCGTCTTCAGCCCTTGCCGGCGCCCGGCAGAGCGACGAAACGCTGATTGTCACCCGACCGGATCAGCATCACGACCTGCTTGCTCGAGCTCTTCGCTGCGGCCTGGAGTGCGGCCTTGACGTCGGAGGGCTCATGGACTTCCTTGCCGGCCACTTCGAGGATCACGTCGCCGGCGCGGATGCCGCGGTCTTCCGCCGCACTGCCCGGCTTCACGTCGATCACCTTGACTCCGGCGCCATCCTCGGCGGGCGCCAGGCGCACGCCGAGCTCGGCCAGGCCACGCTCGGGAGAGGCGGTTTCGGCGCTGGCCAATTCCTGTTTCTCGCCAGGCATCTTGCCGAGCTCGACCGGAACGACCATGCTCTTGCCGTTGCGCACGATGGTCACATCGACCGACTTGCCGGGCGAATAGCGGGCCACCTTCTTGGCGAGGTCACGCGGATCGCTGATCTCGTCGGCGCCGACCTTGATGATCGTATCGCCGGTCTTGATGCCGGCCGCGAGAGCGGGCGACTTGTCCGTCACATCGGCGACGAGAGCGCCCTTCTTGTCCGTGAGGTTCAAGCCTTCGGCGATGTCGTCGGTCACCGGCTGGATCTGCACGCCGAGCCAGCCGCGGGTCACCTTGCCATTGTCCTTGAGGCTGGCGATCACGTCCTGGGCAGTGGCCGCCGGGATGGCGAAGCCGATGCCGACGCTGCCGCCCGAGGGCGAATAGATGGCGGTGTTGATGCCGACCACGTCGCCGTCGAGATTGAAGGCCGGGCCACCGGAATTGCCCTTGTTGATCGACGCGTCGATCTGCAGGAAGTCGTCATAGGGGCCGGAGCCGATATCGCGGCCGCGGGCCGAGATGATGCCGCTGGTCACGGTGCCGCCAAGCCCGAAGGGATTGCCGACCGCCATCACCCAGTCGCCGACGCGCGGGTCCTTCTGGGAGAACTTCACGAAGGTGAAATCCTTGCCGCCCTCGATCTTGATCAGAGCGAGATCGGTCTTGGGATCGGTGCCGATCACCTTGGCGTCATACTGCTGGCCGTCGCTGAACTTCACCGACACCTTCGTCGCGTTGCCGACGACATGGTTGTTGGTGACGGCGTAGCCATCGGCCGAGATCACGAAGCCCGACCCCTGCGCGATGCCGCCACGCGGCTGGCGCGGCGCCTGCGGGAACTGATCGCGGAACTGCGGGAACTGGTTGAAGAAGTCGCGGAACGGGCTGTCCTGCGGCAGGTTCGGCGGCGCCGCGCCCGGCCCATCCTGGCCCTCATCGCTGCTGTCATCGACGACATTGGCGAGATTGACCTCGACGCTGACCACCGCCGGCATCACCTTGGCGGCGAGATCGGCGAAGCCCATCTGCGGCGCCACCTGCTGGGCGGTTTCGGCCAGCACGGGCTTCGACGGGGCGATCATGAAGTTGGCGGAAAGCGCCGTCGCGGCCAGAAGGCCGAAAGCCATCGCGCCGATCACGCGATTGCGCACCTTGGTGCTCGTATTCATAGGAAGTCTCCTGTGTCCCAAACGGATCATGTGAGACTAAACCTAGGTATCACCGGCTTACGGCGACCTTTCTGCAATGTGAATCTTCTGTAATACGAGGCAGTTACTGCCCAAACGCCGCTTCACTTTGATGTGAGTGGTATTTTATGGCCGGCGATCCATGAGACGGTCGAGCTCGGCCTGCTCCTGCGGATCGAGCGCGCTTTCGGCATCAATGAGCTTGTTGCGCCGACGCATGAAGAGGAAAGCACCAGCGGCCGCGAGCAGCGCGAAGGGGCCGATCCACAACAACCAGGTCGCGGCATTGAAGCGGGGACGCAACAACACATAGTCGCCATAACGCGCCACGATGAAATCGACCGCCTGGGCATCGCTGTCGCCGGCCTTCAACCTGTCACGCAACAGGAGGCGCAGATCGCGGGCGAGCGGCGCGTTCGAATCATCGATCGACTGGTTCTGGCAGACGAGACAGCGCAATCCCGTCGACAGATCGCGGGCGCGCGCCTCGAGCACCGGATCGGAAAGGATCTCATCGGGCTGAACCGCCTGTGCCGGAATGATCCACAACGAGAGCAGCAGGACTATCGCGCCGAGCCGTTTCATCGCTCACTCCGCCGGCACGGCGTGCAGCTTGCGCGCCGTTTTGGGTGCGCCCACCCGGAAGCGCCGGTCGGTCAGCGACACGAAGCCGCCCAGGAACATGATGAAGGTGCCGATCCAGATCAGCGAGATCAGCGGATTGAAATAGATCCGCACGGCGCGGGCGCCGTCATTCATGCGATCGCCCATCACGGCATAGAGATCGCCCGACCAGGCCTGCAGCAGGCCGACTTCGGTCGTCTCCTGATTGCCCGGCCGGAAGCGGCGTTTTTCCGAAGCGAGCACCGTCACTTCGCGATTGCCGCTCATGACACGGAAACGCCCGGCATCGCCGGTGTAATTGGGCCCGGTCATCGGCGCCTCGCCGATATAAGTGACCTCATAACCACCGACGGTGAGCTTGTCGCCGGGCTTCATCGCGACGATATGCTCCTCGCGCCAGGTCGTGACCGCGAAGATGCCGATGATCGCAAGTCCTACGCCCGCATGGGCGAGCGTCATGCCGAGCGCCGAGCGCGGCAGGCCCTTGAGCCGCGACCAGGACATGGCCCAGGGCGTGCGGAACAAGGCGATACGCTCGGAAAGCTCGACCAGCGCGCCGAGCACCAGCCAGAGGCCAAGACCGACACCGAAGGGCGTCAGCCAGGGTCCGCGATGCAGCACCACCAGAAGCAGGATCACCACCGCGAGCGTGCCGAGCGCCGCGGCCCACAGGCGCTGGATCACCGGCCAGGCCTGCGCGCGTTTCCAGGTGAGGAGCGGTCCCACCGGCACGAGCAGCAGCAGCGGCAGCATGATGAGGCCGAAGGTGAGATTGAAATATGGCGGACCGACCGAGATCTTCTCACCGGTCAGCGTTTCGAGCGCCAGAGGATAAAGCGTGCCGATGAAGACCGAGGCGCAGGCGGTGCATAGCAGCAGGTTGTTCACCACCAGCCCGCCTTCGCGGCTCATCGGCGTGAACAGGCCTCCCGCTTTCAGGACCGGCGCCCGCCAGGCGAACAACGCCAGCGCGCCGCCGATGAAGACGCAGAGAATGAGAAGGATGAAGACGCCACGCGCCGGATCGACGGCGAAGGCATGCACCGAGGTGAGCACGCCCGAGCGCACCAGGAAGGCGCCGACCAGCGACAGCGAGAAGGCCAGAATGGCGAGCAGGATGGTCCAGATCTTGAGCGCGTTGCGCTTCTCGACGACGACCGCCGAATGGAGCAGCGCCGCGGCGACGAGCCAGGGCATGAAGGACGCGTTCTCGACCGGGTCCCAGAACCAGAAGCCGCCCCAGCCCAATTCGTAATAGGCCCACCAGGAGCCCATGGCGATGCCGATGGTGAGGAACATCCAGGCGGCGAGCGTCCACGGCCTGACCCAGCGCGCCCAGGCGGCGTCGACCTTGCCGTCGATGAGCGCGGCGATGGCAAAGGAGAAGGACACCGACAGGCCGACATAACCGGCATAGAGGAAGGGCGGATGGAAGGCGAGCGCCGGATCCTGCAGCAACGGATTGAGGCCGTTGCCTTCGATCGGCACCGGATCGAGGCGCAGGAACGGATTTGAGGTGAACAGGATGAAGAGCAGGAAAGCGACGCCGATCGAGCCCTGAACCGCCAGCACGCGCGATTTGAGCTCGAGCGGCAGGTTGCCGCCGAAGAGCGCGACGCCGGCACCGAACAGCGCCAGGATCAGTACCCAGAGGACCATCGAGCCTTCGTGATTGCCCCAGACGCCCGAGATCTTATAGAGCAGCGGTTTCGCCGAATGCGAATTCTCCCACACATTGGCGAGCGAGAAATCCGACGTCACATAGGCGTGCATCAGCGCGAAGAAGGCGATGACGATGAGCGAGAACTGCGCCAGAGCGGCGGGAGCCGCGACATTCATCAAGGCGCGGTCGCCGCGATGCGCCCCATAGAGCGGCACGAAACATTGCGCCAGCGCCGTGACGAGCGCGAGGATCAACGCGAAATGGCCGGTTTCGGCAATCATGAGCCTGCTCCCTTGCCCTCCTTCCACACGCCCTTTTCCTTCAGGCGGTCGGCGACGTCCTTCGGCATATAGGTCTCGTCATGTTTGGCGAGCACCGTGTCGGCGACGAAGTTGCCCGACGCGTCGAGCTTGCCCTCGGTGACGACGCCCTGGCCCTCGCGGAAGAGATCGGGCAGCTGGCCTTTATATTCCACCGTGATGGTCTTGATCGTATCGGTGACGGCGAATCGCACCGTCATGCCCTCGCCTTTCACGACACTGCCCGCCTCGACCAGTCCGCCCAACCGGAAACGCTGGCCCGGCACGACATTCTTCTCGGCGATCTCGCTCGGCGTATAGAAGAAGACGATGGTGTCCCTGAGCGCATAGAGGACGAGACCGGCGGCGATGCCCAGAATCGCCAGACCGGCCAGGATCACCACGGCGCGTTTCTGTTTCCGGGAACTACGCGAAGTCATCGTCGTCATTGCCATTATTCGATACCCAGCTGCTTTGCCGACTGCGCCAGAGTGGCCATCGCCTGTTCGTCGGCCTTGAACTGCTCTTTCGCGGAAGAATACGCCGCGCGCGCCTTGTCCATTTCACCTAATACGGCGCGCGCCCGGATCAGGCGCTGCCAGCCCTCGAGATCGGCAGGCGCCGATTTAAGCCGCTCCTCAAGGCCGTCAACCATGCCGCGGATCATATTTTCGCGATCTTGCGATGTCATGTTCTGGGTCGCCGCGACCTGCTCGTTGGAGAGCTGCGGGGCTCCCGGCGCCGGCGCCAAGGTGGCGATCTGCGCTTCGAGCACCTGCTTCCAGCTGTCCTGCGGCCCGGTTTCGGCGAGGAGCGCCCGCCAGAGCGCCAGGGCCTCGTCGGGCTTGCCGTCCTGTTTCAAAGCGAGACCGGCATAAAAGCGGGCCTTGGGGGATTTGACATCGAGCTTCAGGGCTTCCGCGAAAGCCGCCGCCGCCTCCTTAGGCACGAGGCCGGCATTGGCGAAAACCAGCATCTCGCCGTAATCGGCATAGGTTTCGGCCGTCGGGCCCTTGAGGCGGATGACATTGAGATAGGCCTTGGCGGCGTCCTCGTAGCGCTCGCTCGCCCGGTAGATCGGGGCCAGGACCTCCCAGCCGCGCAGATCATCGGGCTTTTCGGCGAGATGGGCCTCGGCCTTGGCCATCAGCGCCTGGACGTCATTATTGGCGAGTGCCGTTTCGAGCCGCGCCTGCAGCGGCATATCGGGCCGGCCGGGGGCGCCGATCGTCATATAAAGAGCCAGAGCCGCCACCGGCACGACGGCCGCCACGAGCAAAACCGGCCATTTGCCGGCACCTGCGGCCTGCATCGCAGGCGTCCGGCGGTCGACGCCGAGGAGCCGGCGGGCGATCTCATTGCGGGCGGCATCGGCCTCGGCCGGCCCGATCAGGCCCCTGGCCTTGTCCCGGTCGAGTTCGGCCAGCTGGTCGCGGAAGACGGCCTCGTCATACTCAGCGCGCGCCGGCCCCCCGGCACGTCCTTTCAGGACGGGCCAGCACAAGGCGACCACGACGGCTGCCGCAAGTACCGCAAAAACCAGGAAATTCAGCATGCTCTCAAGAGGTTCCGGGGGCTCGGCCCAATGTAATGCGCCCGCATCTCAAAAGGGTCCGTCGCATTGTCGCATGGCATCAATGGGGCGTCGGAAACCGGTGGAGGCTCCACCCCCCATTTGATAAAGAGCGGGCTTGTCCAGCTGAGGCTCACATGAAGTCCCGCTATTCGATCTTCTCGCTCGCGCGCAACGCGATGAACTATCATAAGGACTGGGAGCGCGCCTGGCGCAGTCCCACGCCCAAATCCGAATATGACGCGGTGATCGTCGGCGCCGGCGGTCATGGCCTCGCCACCGCCTATTACCTCGCCAAGACCCACAAGCTCACCAATATCGCGGTGGTCGAGAAGGGCTGGCTCGGCGGCGGCAATACCGGGCGCAACACGACCATCATCCGGTCCAACTATCTGCAGGATCCCTCGATCGCCATCTACGAGCTCGCCCGCTCGCTTTACGAGGATCTGTCGCGCGATCTCAATTTCAACGTGATGTTCTCGCCGCGCGGCGTCATGATGCTGTGCCAGACCGAGCACGAATTCCGCGCCTTCAAGCGCACCGCCCATGCCAACCGGCTGGCCGGGCTCGATTGCCGGATGATCACGCCGGAAGAAGTGAAGAAGATCGCGCCGATCATCAATGACGATCCGAACTGCCGCTATCCGATCCTCGGCGCCTATTACCAGCCGCGCGGCGGCACCGGACGCCATGACGCGGTGGCCTGGGGTTATGCCCGTGGCGCCGACAGCCTGGGCGTCGACATCATCCAGAATTGCGAAGTGCTCTCCATCCGCCGGGATGGCGGCAAGGTCGCCGGTCTCGAAACCTCGAAGGGCTTCATCAAGACCAAGAAGATCGGCGTCGTCACCGCTGGCAATATCTCGACCGTGGTGCAGACGGCAGGCCTCAGGCTGCCGATCGAAAGCCTGTGCCTGCAGGCGCTCGTCTCCGAGCCGATCAAGCCGGTGCTCGACTGCGTCGTCATGGCCAACACCGTGCATGGCTATCTGAGCCAGTCCGACAAGGGCGAGCTGGTGGTGGGCGGGGGCACGGACCCTTACAACAACTATTCGCAGCGCGGCTCCTTCCCCGCCCTCGAGCATACAGTGACGGCGCTGGTCGAGACCTTCCCGATCATTTCGCGCCTGCGCATGCTGCGCATGTGGGGTGGTATCGTCGACATGACCGGCGACCGCTCGCCGATCATCGGCAAGACCGACATCGACGGCCTCTATGTCAATTGCGGCTGGGGCACCGGCGGCTTCAAGTCGATCCCCGGCTCAGGCTATGTCTTCGCCGACACGATCTTCAACGACCGGCCGCATCCGATCGCCGAGCCTTTCGGGCTCAACCGTTTCATCGAAGGCCGCCTGATCGACGAAAGCGTCGCCGCGGCGGTGGCGCATTGAAATGAAGAACGTATTCAGGAGCTCGTATCCATGCTGATCGTTCACTGCCACGTCTGCGGTGCCGAAGGCGACGAGACGGATTTCCATTATGGCGGGCAAGCGCATATCGCGCGCCCGGCGACACGCGATCCCGCCAATGTCAGCGACGCCGAGCAACGCGATTACCTGTTCATGCGGCATAATGCCAAGGGCCTGCATTTCGAGCGCTGGCGCTGCGACCGCGGCTGCGGCAAGTGGTTCCATGCGGCGCGTGACACGGTGACAATGGAGTTCAAGGCGACCTACGGCATAAGCGAATTGCCGCCGCGCGCCTTGATGGAGGCGGCGACCGGCGAATGGGCCGTCTTCTTCAAGGACAGACTGGCGAAGGGATCTGAAGCATGACCGGCAAGCCCTATCGCCTGCCGCAGGGCGGCCGCCTGATCGACCGCGCCCGCAAGGTGAGCTTCACCTTCGACGGGCAGAACATGACGGGCTATCACGGCGACACGCTCGCCGCCGCCGTCCTCGCCAATGGCCAGCGCGTCTTCGGGCGCAGCTTCAAATATCACCGCCCGCGCGGCGTGGTGGGTCTCGGCTCCGAGGAAATGAATGCGCTGGTGGGCGTCGGCGAAGGCTCGCGCCACGAGCCCAATCTGCGCGCCACGCAGGTCGAGCTCTATGACGGGCTCGTGGCGGTCAGCCAGAATCGCTGGCCCTCGCTCAAGCTCGATATCGGCGCCCTCAACAGCAAGATCTCGCGCTTCATCCCGGGCGGCTTCTACTACAAGACCTTCATGTGGCCGCAGGCCTTCTGGAAGCATGTCTATGAGCCGATGATCCGGCGCGCCGCCGGTCTCGGCAAGGCGCCGGAGGGCCGCGATCCCGACACTTACGAGCATATGCATGCCCATTGCGACGTGCTCGTCATCGGCGCCGGCATCGCCGGGCTCGCGGCGGCGGAAGCCGCCCAGGCGGCAGGCGCGCGCGTCATCATCTGCGATGAGAGCCCGCGTTTCGGCGGCATGGCCGATCTGTCGCAAGGCACGATCGACGGCGAGCCGCAGCTCGACTGGGTCGCCAGCCGCGCCGCACTTCTTGCCGATGCCGAAAATGTCCATGTGATGACCCGCACCACGGCGGTCGGCCACTGGCATCATAATCATGTCATGCTGTTCGAGCGGGTCTGCGATCACGATCCTTCCCTCCTCGCCAAAGGCACGCCGCGCCATCGCCTGTGGAAGGTGCGCGCCAAGGAAGTGATCCTCGCCACCGGCGCGCTCGAGCGCCCGATCGCCTTCGCCAACAATGACCGGCCGGGCATCATGCTCGCCAGCGCGGCGCGCAGCCTCGTCGAGCGTTACGGCGTGTCGCCCGGCATGAAGGGCGTCGTCTTCACCAATAATGACGATGCCTATCTGACGGCACTCGCCCTCAAGCGGGCCGGCGGCACGGTCGCCGCGATCATCGATGTGCGCCAGGGCACCGACAGTGCCGCGGCGCGCGATGCACGCAATGCCGGCATCGAGATCATTCCGGGCCACGCCATCGCCGGCACCGAAAGCAGCTATGGTGGGCTTGGCATCAACGGTGTCAAGATCGCGCCGTGGCGCAAGGGCCAGGGCCGCGTCGTCAATGAAAGCCGCATCGTCTGCGACTTCGTCGCCATGTCGGGCGGCTTCAACCCGGTGGTCAATCTGTGGTGCCACAATGGCGGCAAGCTGACGTTCGACAGCGGCTTGCAGAGCTACCGGCCGGGCAAACATCACGACCGCATCCAGGCCGTGGGCGCCGCAAATGGAACGATGGATCTGGCCCAGGCGCTCGCCGAGGGTTATGCCGCCGGTGAAATGGCGGTGAAAGCCACATCGTCCCCGATGAGCCGGCCCAAGGTCGAGACCGCGCAGCAGAAGCCGCTCGAGCCGATCTGGTTCTCGCCCGCCACCGGCAAATACAACGAGGGCAACAAGCACTTCATCGACTTCCAGAACGACGTGACCGCCGCCGATCTCGAGCTCGCCCAGCGCGAAGGGTATGAATCGGTCGAGCACACAAAGCGCTACACGACCTTCGGCATGGCGACCGACCAGGGCAAGACGTCGAACCTCAATGGACTCGGCGTGCTGGCGGAAGCGACCGGCAAGACGATTCCGGAGATCGGCATCACCACGTTCCGTCCGCCCTACACGCCCTTCTCCTTCGGCGCGATCGCCGGCACGCTCACCAAGAAGCTGTTCCTGCCCATCCGCCGCACGCCGATCTTCCGCTGGCACCAGGCGCAGAGCGCGCATTTCGAGCCGGTCGGCCAGTGGCGGCGCGCTTATACCTATCCGCGCGCCGGCGAAGACAAACATGCGGCGATCAACCGTGAGATCCTCGCCGTGCGCCACAAGGTCGGGCTGCTCGACGCCTCGACGCTCGGCAAGATCGAAATCAAAGGGCCGGACGCGGCGGAGTTCCTCGACCGCGTCTATACGAACATGTTCTCGACCTTGAAAGTCGGGCGCTGCCGCTACGGGCTCATGATGAACGAGCTCGGCTTCCTCACCGATGACGGCGTCACGGTGCGCCTCGCCGATGATCACTTCCTGATGCACACGACCTCGGGCGGCGCCGACCGCATCGCCCAATGGCTCGAGGAATGGCTGCAGACGGAATGGACGCAATACAAGGTCTTCGTGACGCCCGTGACCGAGCAATGGGCGCAGTTCGCCATCGCGGGTCCCAAGGCGCGCGAAGTGCTCTCCAAGCTCGGGCCCGATTTCGACATCTCGGCCGAAGGCTTCCCGCATATGGCGATGAAGGAAGGCAAGCTCGGCCAATATCCGGTGCGCCTCTACCGCATCAGCTTCTCGGGCGAGCTTTCCTATGAGGTGGCGACGCCGGCGAATTTCGGCCGTGGCCTGTGGGATGCGATCCTCAACGCCGGCGCCGAATTCGGCATCGAGGCCTATGGCACCGAGGCGCTGCATGTGCTGCGCGCCGAGAAAGGCTATATCGTCATCGGTGACGAGACCGACGGCACGGTGACGCCCTTCGATGTCGGGCTCGACGGGCTCGTCTCGAAGAAGAAGGCGGATTTCATCGGCAAGCGCTCGCTCGAGCAATCCTTCCTCAGAAGTGCGGGACGCAAGCAGCTGGTCGGCCTTCTCACCGAGGACCCGAAGGAAGTGCTGCCCGACGGCGCCTATGCGGTCAGGAGCGTCAAGGACAAGCCGCCGATGGAGATGATCGGCCAGGTGACCTCGACCTATTACTCGCCCACCCTCGACCGGTCGATCGCCATGGCGCTGATCGAGAATGG
Source organism: Taklimakanibacter albus (assembly GCF_016595235.1). GTDB lineage: Bacteria > Pseudomonadota > Alphaproteobacteria > Rhizobiales > Aestuariivirgaceae > Taklimakanibacter > Taklimakanibacter albus. The sequence continues at coordinate 808,541 of NZ_JAENHL010000008.1, forward strand.
CCGCAGCCGGATGGGCGAGACCTTGTCCTTCCCGCTCGAAGGCAAGGTGGTGAAAGCGAAGATCACCGATCCGGTCTTCTACGACAAGGAAGGGAGCCGGCAGAATGTCTGACGCTCAGTTCGAAACGGCGCTGCAGGGCCGTGAGACGCCGACCGGCCTCACCGTCGATATCCGTGAGATGACGACACGCGGCATGATCGATCTCCGCGGGCTGGCGGACGACACGGCCTTCATGGCGGCGGTCAAGCAGGCCCTCAATCTCGATCTGCCCACGGCGCCGCGCACCAGCGCCGCCTGGGGCGAGATCCAGGCTCTGTGGCTGTCTACGGATCAGTGGCTCATTCTGTGTCCGCGGACCAAGACGGAAGAGCTGCTCACGGCCTTGCGCCAGGCGCTGGCCGGCATCCATTCCCTCGCCGTCGATGTTTCCGACATGCGCACCATCATCAGGCTCGAGGGCGATCAGGCACGCTCGCTTCTGCTCAAGGGCTCGTCGCTCGATCTCCTGTCGGCCGACTACGAAGCGGGAACGGCGCGCCGTCTGCGTTTCGCCGAGATCGCCGCCCTTCTTCATATCGTCAGCACGAAGCCCGACGTGATCGACCTCTATGTCTTCCGCTCCTATGCCGACTATGCGTGGGACTGGCTCATCGCCAATGGCCGGACGGTCGCGGACGTGCGCCAATTCGGGAAACAGGCCGTTCCGGCGACCTGAGACTCTGAAACAACGGCACGGCGTGTCGTTGAAGGTCCCCGTTGGGTCTGATAGAGGTCTCCTGCTCAAGGGTAGGAGAAGAACCTGCAGATCAAGCTCAGTTTGAGACCGATCCTCGCACTGAGCCTCCTGGCTCTTGTGGCGTTCTTCGGCAATCCAGCTTCGGCGCAGCAAGACGCGACAGCAGCCGCCGGCCAGAATGAAATCCGCCTCGGCATGTCGGCGGATTTTTCGGCGAGCGCCCGGGCGCTCAGCATCGAGCTCTATCGCGGCGCCATGGCCTATCTGACGGCGGTCAACGAGGCCGGCGGCGTCAATGGCCGGCAGGTCGTGATCACCGCCTATGACGACAGATACCAGCCCGATCTCGCGATCCAGAACACGCTGAAGTTGATGAAGGATGACGTCTTCGCGCTGTTCTCCTATGTCGGCACGCCGACCATGATCCGCACGCTGCCGCTTCTCAGGATGCGCCAGGCCGAGCATTTCCTTTTGTTCTTCCCCTTCACCGGGGCCGATGCCAGCCGCATTCCGCCCTATGATACGTTCAGCTTCAACCTGCGCGCATCCTATGACCAGGAGACCAAAGGGCTCGTCGATCACTTCGTCGCCGCCGGCCGGAGCCGCATCGCGGTGTTCTATCAGGCCGACGCCTATGGCCGCACCGGATGGGCCGGCGTGCGCAAGGCGCTCAGCCAGCACGGGCTCGCAATCGCCGGCGAAGCCACTTACCGGCGCGGCTCGCCCTATGACCAGAGCTATGACGGCCAGGTAGCGGTCATGGAGCGCATCAAGCCCGACGCCATCATCTGCATCGGCACCTATCCGGCCTGCGCCGGCTTCGTGCGCGACATGCGCGATAGAGGCGTCGATGGTCCGGTGGCGACGATCTCCTTCGTCGGCAGCGACGCCATGCTCAGGCTGTTGTCCAATGCCGAGCAGAAATCCGGCAAGGACTATACGTCCCGGCTGGTGAGCTCGCAGGTCGTACCGAGCTATCAGGACGATACGATGCCCGTCACCCGCGAATATCGCGCGGCGATGGACCGTTATCGCGACGCCCTCATGCCGCCGGACTCCCTGCTCTATCCGGGCGGAAAGACGGAAGGATCCGAATATGCGCCCCTGCCCTACAGCTTCATCAGCTTCGAAGGCTATCTGAACGCCAAGATGTTCGTCGCGATCCTGCAGCGGATGGGTGCCGATCCACAGCGCGCCGGGCTGGCGCAAGCCGCGCTCACCCTGGGCGAGCTCGATCTGGGCCTCGGACAGAAGCTCTCCTTCGGCGGCGCCACGGACCGGCGCCAGGCCTCGGATCAGGTCTATTATACCGTGGTCCAAAACGGCCAGTTCGTGCCTTTGAAGGACGATGATTGGGAGGCTTGGTCGAAACGATGAGGATCGCCCGGTTCTATCAGAAGACCCTGTTCGGCGTGTTCGCGCTCATGGGGCTCATCCTGGTCTCGACATCCATCATCTATGTCCACACGGTGGACCGGCAGCTCACCGACTATTTCCTGAACAGCAGCCGGGCGATCGCGCGCGCCATCGCCAATTCGGACAGCGACCTGATCGTCAACCAGAATTACCCGGCCCTTCAGTCCGTCATCGACCAGTATGTCGAGACCCCGGGCATCTCCTATGTTTTCGTCGTCGACGGGGAAGGAACGATCATCGCCCACACTTTCGTGCCGGGCGTGCCGGACGAGATCGCCGCCGACTATAAAAGCGACAAGGACACTTATGACCGAACCCTCGCCGGCATGGGGAGCTTTTCGGAGGTGACGGCGGGCATCATCGGCGGCCAGGCCGGCCGCGTGCATGTCGGCATGGACAAAGGCTATTTCGCCCTGCAGGTCCAGACCGCCATCGGCAAGGTCGTCTATCTGCTCACCATCATCTTCGTGGTCAGCGTGCTCGTCACCTATGGGCTGATGTATCAGGTATCCCGGCCGCTTCATCTTCTCGGCAACTTTGCCTGGCATACGCTCTCCGGCGAAAAGCACTCGGCGCCTGCCGCTAATCAGCTCCAGCCGCTCCTCGAGCGCACCGATGAAGTGGGCGAGCTCGGCAGGCTGATCCGCAAGGCTTCCCGAGAGGGAGCATAGGGCATGCACAGGCCGGAACGTGTGCCCAACCGGTGGCTGGTCGCCATCGCCTGCACGGTCCTGCAGCTCTGTCTCGGCACCGTCTATGCCTGGAGCTATTTCCAGCCGCTGCTGGTGGAGCAGTTTCGCTGGAGCAATACCGATACCTCCTGGGCCTTCAGCCTGAATATCTGCTGCCTCGGCCTGTCGGCGGCCTGGGGCGGGGTCAATCTCGCCAGGATCGGGCCGCGCAAGCTGGCCGTCGCCGGCGGCATTCTCTTCGCGGCGGGCTACGCCCTGGCGGCGCTCGCCCTTGCGGTGAAAAGTCTCCCGCTTTTCTATCTGGGCTATGGCGCCGTCAGCGGGATCGGCATCGGCCTTGGCTACGTCACGCCGATGACGACGGTCATCAAATGGTTCCCCGACCGCAGAGGCCAGCTGACCGGCATCGTCGCCATGGGCTTCGGGCTCGGCGCCTTCGTTCTCAGTGTTTTGCTGGCGCCGGTCCTGATGCGCCTCCTCGCCGGGAACCTGACCCTGGTCTTTGCCGCGCTCGGCGCCATTCTCGGCTCGGTCGCCATCGCCTCCGCGGCGATGCTGAAGAACCCTCCAGAGGGTTATCTCCCCCAGGGCTTCGTCGCGGCGGCGCAAAAGGAAAGTCAAAGCGAAGGCCCCTATGCGCGGGCCGAGCAGGAGGCCGACCTGCCGCTGCGCGATTATCTGCTGGCCGGCCAATATGCGATCATGTGGTTCGTCTTTTTCCTCAACATAACGGCCGGCATCTCGATCATCAGCTTTCTGTCGCCGTTGTATCAAGACATCTGGCGGCTCGATCATCCGACGCTCGACCGGACCGTGCTGGCCGGCTATGGCGCCACGCTGATCGCCGTCAGCTCGCTGTTCAACGGCCTCGGGCGCATCGCCTGGGGCGCCGTCTCGGAGCGGATTGGCCGCCTCAATACCTTTCGTGTCCTGTTCGCCACCCAGCTGGTCGTGTTCGGCCTCCTGATGACGGAACAAAATCCGTGGATCTTCGCCGCTCTCGTCTGCTACGTGCTGAGCTGCTTTGGCGGCGGCTTCGCGATCATGCCGTCGATGGTGAGCGACGTTTATGGGTCGAAGCGCATGTCGCGGCTCTATGGCGTCATTCTCACCGCCTGGTCGGCCGCCGGCGTGGTGGGACCGCTGATGGTCGCGCACATCAAGGACAGCTATCCGGACCGCGCCGTCATCTATGCGTTCCTGCTCAACATCCTGGTGCTCGGCATCGCCTTCACCTTCAGCTTTCTGGTCAATGACGAGCGGTTCGTGCCGCGGCGGATCCTCTTTCAGGTTTTCGCCGGCACGGCGCCGGACAAGGGCAAGGACGCCGCGAGGGATTAAGCCGTCATCGCTGTGTTTTTCTGGATGGCCGGATCAGGCCCGACCATAAAAATACTGCGCGGCTCCGAAGAACCGCGCAGCATGCCGTCACCAGACTATCACGAGACTTGTTTCTGGAGCTGGGGGATTAGCTCTAGAGTCCCGCGAGTTGGGCGAGGACGCGGCATACCTGAACCGCATCACGGTTGTAGCTGGAAGGCGATGCGAGAACCGAACCGCACTTCTTCTTGAGCTGCATGCGCTCATAGTTGGACAGGCCGGCGATTTCGTTGCCGATGCCGCCATTGTTGCCCGGGGTGCCCGGCCCGCCAGGTCCGCCCGGCCCACCCGGTCCGCCGGGCCCACCAGGTCCGCCGGGGCCACCAGGCCCGCCAGGACCACCCGGCTTCTTGCCGCCGCCCAGCGACAGACCGACCTTCACGCCGATGCCGTTGGTGCCAACCTTGGCGCCCACTTTCGCCGTCAGGCCATTCTTGCCCAGCGCATTCACCTTGGCCTTGGCGTCGAGCAGGTTCTTCTCACCGAGAAGATTGGCGCCGACCTTGGCGTTCACGCCTTTCTTGCCGAGGACCTGCACCTTGACCAGCGCGCCGAGCCCCTTCTTGTTCTTGTTCTTCAGGCCGATACCGACCTTGGCGACGCCAAGATTCACACCGAGACCCTGGCCGTTGAAGTTGTTGATGACGCCACCGCCGGACGCGCCGCTGCCGCCGCTGCCGAGCAGGCCGCCGCCGACGCCGCCGAGAAGGCCGCCGCCCGTGGTGTTGCTGCTGCTGCTGCTGGTGCCGCCACCGAGCAGGCCACCGCCGCCGCCCAGCAGACCGCCGGTCGAGCCGCCACCCAGCAGGCCACCGCTCTTCGTGCCGCCACCCGTCAGACCGCCGACAACACCGCCGACCGTATTGCCGACACCGCCGACAACACCGCCAACCGCGCCGACCGCGCCACCGACGACACCACCCAGGGCGCCCCCGAGACCGCCGCCGCCACCGATCCCACCAATACCGCCGCCGCCACCGCCGCCGCCTTGTTCAGCCTGAGCGGGGATAGCCATTCCAACCAGCACAGCCATGGAAACCGCTGCCGCCAGTACTTTCAGTCTTCCCGTGGTAATCGCCGTTTTCATTTGTTCACCTCGCCGTTGAGAGATTAGTTAATTGCTACGTCCACTCTCTTCTCTGGTCCTAGACGCGTGATGCAAACTATATCTGCGTCCGCCGGGAAAACTATAGTTAGGTTAACTTACTATTAACAAATCTATATTTGCGTGTATTTGCGTTTTATTTGGAAAGTATTGTAGTTAATATTCCCTTAACGCACTGTCTTTGTGCATTTCGGAAAATCAGGAACAATTTGAGCGGTGTGGCGGGGGTAAAACGGGCCAATCATTTCGATTAGTGAAATCGAAGTCGAAATGATGAAAATTGCCCTGGCCGGCCTGCGCCGAAAAAGTCGAGCACCAGGCGCCAAATTCCCGTCGGCGGGGCGAATGTCGGTGGTCGCGCAATTGCAACATCCGCGAGAATCAGTTTTTTCCACAGAATCCTTAAGCGGGTGACCAGAAATTCGTATCGATAGGGTTCACAGAATCGATACAATTCTATTCAAGGTTGAGTGCTATTTTAAAACGATATGAGTCTTCGATATTAACCCCTTGCCGGTGTTCTTACCCTGTGTCAGAAAAGCTACGGGATCATCGACGGCGCGCGTGATCAGGGGCAACGATCCTCGTCATCTCGCTGAAGAACAATAAACATGAGCGAGAGAGGGCTGGGGGATGCGTACGGCATTTACGGGATTCAGGCGGCGCCTGACGGGCACCACGGCGTTGACGGTATTGGCGGCGGGGGCTTTGGCCCTGTCGGGCGGTTATGCCGGCGCCGTGACCATCAATGACGGCGTGACGGTCATCGCGGGCAGCGATGTCGACCCCACGCTCGGGGCCGCAGGTGAAACGATCACGCTCGATGGCGGCGTGTACAATGCCTCAACCAATGTCGGCGCCAATGCGATACTTCAGACAACCGGCACGTTCTCCACGAGCCGTACCATCAACTTCACCAATTTCGGCGGCCGCATCGAGACGGATGCCGGCACGACATTGACCGCGACGGGCCTGATCACCGGCGGCGGCGGCGCCAATTTCATCAAGCAAGGCGCCGGCACGCTCGTCTTCACCGGTGACGGAACGGGCTTCACCGGCACGACGCGGGTCTATGGCGGCACGCTCAGGATCGAGGGCGGCGGTGATCTCGGCGGCACCAATGCGGCGGGTGGCGCGATCGGCAATGGCGGCACTGTCGTCGTCACCGGCGCGGGCTCGACCTGGACGAACTATGGCCAGATTGGCGTCGGCAAGATCGGCTCCGGCACGATGACCATCTCCGCCGGCGGCAAGGTGTTCAGCGGCAATGCTGGTGCGGGCGGCACGACCGGCGGTATCATCGGCGAGAGCGGCGCCAGCGCCGTGACGATCACCGGAGCCGGATCCGAATGGGCCACCGACAAAGCCAACTTGTATGTCGGACACTTCAATACCGGCGAGTTGACGCTCACCGATAGCGGCACGATGAAAGTCGGTGCCACCGGGACGGGTACGGTAATTGCCGGCATCACCGCGGCCGGCATCATCAATATCGGCGCCGCCGAGGCCAGCGCGGCAGCGGCCGCCGGCACGCTCCAGGCAGGATCCGTCAGTTTCGGCGTCGCCGGCAGCAAAGTGGTGTTCAACCATACCGATGCAAATTACACCTTCGCCGCAGCCATCAGCGGTACGGGCACGGTCCGCCAGTTCGCCGGTACGACGGTGCTCTCTTCCGTCAACACTTACTCCGGCGGCACCTTGGTCCAGGGAGGCATATTGCGTGCCGGGGTCGCCGGTGCGTTCGTGAACAACACCAGCTATACCGTCGCTGGCGGCGCGCTCGACCTCAATGACTTCAACCTGGTCATGAGCTCACTTGCCGGCACGGGCGGCGAGGTCACGATCGGGACGGCGGAGCTGACCGTCGCCCAGGCCACCAACACGACCTATGCCGGTCAGTTGGTAGGAAGTGGAGATATCATCAAGTCCGGCGCCGGAAGCCTGCTCCTGATCGGCGACAGCTCCGCCACTTTCACCGGCACGACGACGGTGTCGGGTGGCGGTTTGTATGTCGGCGATCTTATAGGCGGAAAGCTGGGTGGCGACATCACCGTCGAAACTGGCGGGCGGCTCGGCGGCATCGGCAATATCGGCAGCACCGGCAAGACAGTCGAGATCGAAGCCGGCGGCACCCATGCGCCCGGCAACTCGATCGGCACTCAGGTCGTCGATGCCAATTACATCAATCACGGCATATTGGAGATCGAGGCGACGCCGACGGCTGCCGACAAGCTGATCGTCAACGGCACGGTCGACATCGCCGGCGCCGACCTTCAACTGGTGCTGACGCCGAACGTCGCGGATGACTGGGGCGTCCTCACCGGCCCCTATGTCATCATCGACAATGACGGCACCGACGCCGTGACCGGCACGTTCAACCCGATCACCAGCGATCAGCCCTTCCTCGATGCCCTGATCAACTATGCCGGCGGCACCGGCAACGACGTCACGCTCCAGCTGGTGCGCAACGATGTCGCCTTCGTCGAGGTCGCCGAGACGCGCAACCAGCGCGCCACAGCCGGCGCCGTCGACACGCTCGATGTCTCGAGCGAAGTGTGGGTGGCGCTCGCCATGGCGGGCAGCGAAGAGGAAGCCCGCGCTTTGCTCGATGAGCTGTCCGGCGAGGTGCATGCCTCCCTCATCGGCATGCTCAACCAGGACAGCCGCTTCTGGCGCAACGCCGCCAATGACCGGCTGCGCCAGGCCTTTGGCGGCGTCGCCGCCTCGGGCGGACAGGTCATGGGCTTCAGCGCCTCAGGCGTGACGAATGGCCCGGCCGACACGCAGGGCCTCGCTCTGTGGACACGCGGCTTCGGCAGCTGGGCCAAGACCGACAGCGACGGCAATGCGGCGGACTTCACCCGCAATACCGGCGGCATTCTGGCCGGCGCCGATATCGGTGTCGCCAAGGCCACGCGGCTCGGCGTGCTCGCGGGTTACGCCCATTCGAGCTTCGATGCCGATGACCGCGACTCGTCCGGCGATGTCGACAGCTACCAGATCGGCCTTTACGGCGGCACGCAGATCGACGCCGTCGGCCTGCGCGCCGGCGTCGCTTATGCCTGGCACAATATCGACACCGAACGCGAGGCCCTGGGCGATGACCTCGATGCCGATTACGATGCCGGCACCGTGCAGGTCTTCGGCGAGGCAGGCTATACGTTCGATCTCGACAGCCTGCGGCTCGAACCCTTCGCCAATGCCGCCTATGTCTCGACCAAGACCGACGACTTCGAGGAAGATGGTGGCCCTGCGGCTCTGTCGAGCGACTCCGAGACCAATGACAACACCTTCACCACACTGGGCCTGCGCGCCGCGGTCGGGTTTAATGTCGGCGAGATGCCGGCGTCGTTCCGTGCCATGGCGGGCTGGCGCCATGCTTTCGGCGATGTGCGTCCCGAAACGACCTTCGCCTTCGAAGGCTCGGAGGATTTCGTGATCGCCGGCGCACCGATCGCGCGCGATGCGGCGGTGCTCGAAGCGGGCTTCGATGTGTCGCTCTCGTCCGAGGCCACCTTCGGCATCGCCTATAGCGGCGAGATCGGCAACGACGCCGAGGATCACGGCCTCAACGCTACGCTGGCGGTGGAGTTCTGAGCCTGCCGTAAGATACAGTTGGATAAAAGAAACGAAAAGGCCGTCCTTCAAGGCGGCCTTTTTTTGTATTGGACTATGACAACCTGAATACGCTGACAGTGCACCTATACGCAGTATTTAGAGAATCTACACACATGAATAATGAAGAAATCGAACATTTGCTATCGCGTATCAAAGATCGATACGCGCAGATAAAACATGATGAATCCAGGCGCGAGAGGTTTTTATTGCATCTCGAATCCTTAGGTCGCTGGGAAAATGAGCCGATGGACTATCCTGACGTGACACCTGAGTTTCCTGAAACTGTCTATGTCGCGTATGCTGTCTGTCATCCCAACTGCGGAACCAGGGACTTGATCATCGACGGAGGCACTCAAGAGTGTCAACGTTGTGGTTCAAGTATGTTTCGCCTATCTGCTAAACTGTATGGGATCGTCAATTCGCCACTCCACCCAGAAGATGAAAGTTGAGAAGACAACATAACATCTCAGCGTGAGGGGCAAAACCACAGGTCTGGAATTTCGGGTATTTCGCTGACGGTGCTGGCCTCAGCCCCTGATCGAGCCACGATAATTTCGGTCACTGGAAATCGTACACCGCTCCATCTCTTGGATGACCTCAGGCCAATAGGCAACCTCACCTGGGCCCACTTCACGGCTTCAGCTTCCCACTTCACTCACCGCTAACACTTCCGTCGCCGCCGCGACGATGGCGCGCCGCAGCCACATATGCCGGGGCGCGTCCTGTTGGCGCGCATGCCAGGCGAGGCTCATCGTGAAGCTTCCCAGATCGAGGGGCGGCGGCAACGATACCAGGCGCCGCATAGTGGCGGCGGCGCGCGCGAGGCTCGCCGGCAAGGTCATGATGAGGTCGGAGCGCGCGGCGATCTCGACCGCGGCGAAGAAGTTCGGCACGCGCAGCTTCACCCGTCGCGTGCGCCCCAGGCGCGTCAGCACCGCATCGACGGGTGCGGGCCCGACGCCGGTGACGCTCACCACGATATGCTCGAGCGCCAGGAAGCGGTCGAGCGTAAGTGTTTCGGCGCGCGCGGGATGATCCGCCCGCATCAGCGTCACGAGCTCCTCGTCATAGAGGCGGCGCCGGTGGATGCCGGCCGGCGCGTCGTCGATCAGCGCCACCATCGCATCGGCAGCCCCCTGCTCCAGCGCTTCCATCCCGTTGATGCCTGGCGCCGCAATATCGAGATCGAGGGACGGCGCCTCCCGGGCGAGGCGGGCGAGCAGATGCGGCGTGAGCACGGCGGCCTGGAGATCGGGCATGAGGAGCCGGATTTGCCCCATCGCCGTTGCGGGATCGAACCTGTTCGCCTCCAGCATTTCGCCGACACCGGCGAGTGTCCGGCGCAAGACGGGGCGCAGCTCTTCGGCGCGGGCGCTGAGCACGTAACCGCCCGGTCCGTCGACCAGCAGCGCATCCGAAAACAGCGCGCGCAATCGTCCGAGCGCCCGGCTCGCGGCCGGCTGGCTCATGCCGAGCCGGTGAGCCGCCCGGGTGACGCTCCTCGCCTCCAGCAGCGCGTCGAGCGCCACCAGCAGGTTGAGGTCGATTCCGCGTAAATCCACTTGGCGCATGATGACTATATATATCATGCATTAGACGCATGAATACCCCGCCCCTATCCCTTCTCCATCGCGTGAACTGACGGAGGGACCATCATGCATGTCGTAGTGGGAGCAAATGGACGGGCCGGCGGCGAGGTAGCGCTTGCCCTCCTCGAGCGCGGCGAGGCGGTACGTGTCGTCCTGCGCCGCAAGGAACAAGGTGCGAAGTGGACGGCGCTCGGCGCCGAAGTGGCCATCGCAAGCATCGAGGATGCCGGCGCGATGGCCGATGCGCTGAAGAGTGCAGCGGGCGCATTCCTCCTCAATCCGCCGCCGGTGAGCGGCGATCCCCTTGTACGCACCGAAGAGCTCGGCGCGGCGCTGGCCGATGCGGCAAAGCGGGCGCGCCTGCCCAAGGCCGTCATCCTGTCGTCCATCGGCGCACAGCACGCCTCCGGCACCGGCGTCATCGCCACCCTCAACCGGTTCGAGGCGCTGCTCGACAAGGCGGCGCCGGCGACCGCTTTCCTACGGTCGGGCTACTTCGTCGAGACTTGGAGCGAGGTGGTGAAAGCCGTCCTGACGGAAAGCGTGCTGCCGACGTTTCTCGAGCCGTCTCAGAAAATCCCGATGGTGAGCACCATCGATGTCGGGCGCGCGGCGGCAAGCGTGCTCTGCGAGGAATGGACCGGAAAGCGGGTCGTGGAGCTCAGCGGGCCGCAGGACCGGAGCGCCGGCGACGTGGCGTCGGCCTTCACTGAAGTTATCGGCCGCCCGGTGGTGCCGGTGCTGGTCCCGCCGGAGCGCCGCGCCGCGCTGCTCGCCGAGGACGGCGTGCCGGCCGAGGTGGCGGCAGCGCTTCTCGGCATGTTTGAAGGGATCGCCAAAGGCCTGTTCACGCAGCAGAACGACAACGAGCACCGGCGCGGCACGATTTCTCTGACGACAGCGATAGAGCGCTTTATCGCATCAGCCGGCCGCTAGTCCTCAGACGTCACTGCACGCGCGACGACACCCAGTCGAGCAGCTTGTCGAAGCCGCCAAAGGGATAGAGATGCGGGCCGGCAATGCCGAGCTCGGGCTTCTCGAAATGCAGCTTCGCCAGATTCTCGACGAAGGCGTCGGGGCTCGATACGGTCAGGAGCTTGGTGACGTTCAGCGCCTGCTTGCGGATGAAGCGGGCGGAATTGCCCACCCCGCACATGGCGGCATATTTGACCAGCGTCTTGATGGTGGCCGGCCCCGGCACGCCGACATGGATCGGCAGCGTCACGCCGGCATCGCGGAGCGTCTTGGCCCAGTAAGCCACCGGCGCCGCCTCGAAGAGGAACTGGGTGGCGATGTAGCCTTCGATGTCATGGGCCGAAAGATAAGCCTGCTTCTCGCGCAGCGCGCTGATGAGCACCGCCTCGCCTTTGGCCTTGACGATATCGGGATTGCCTTCCGGATGACCGGCGACGCCAATTTTGCGGATGCCGTATTTCTGGAAGAGGCCGGTCTCAAGAAGCTGGATGGCAGCATCATAGATGCCGAGAGGCTGCGGCGCGCCGCCGCCCAGGACGAGCACCTGGCGGACCTGGGCGCGCTCGGCGAAGGCCTGCAGCCGGTGCTCGAGATCGGCCGCGTCGCGCACGAAACGGGCCGGCACATGCGGCACCGGCTCGAGGCCGGCGGCGCGAATGGCCGCCACTGCATCGATCTGGAGGGCGATATCGGCCGGGTCGATCAAGGCGACAAAAACCTGGGTGCCCTGCGGCAGGCGCTCTTTCAGAAGGGCTATCTTCTCGATCTGCTTGGGGGTGATTTCGATGGAAAGCTTCGCCAGGAAGGCAGCAACCAGCGCCGGCATGTCACCGGCTTCGACCTTGAGCCTCGAGAACATATTCACTGCCTTAAACTCCGGATGGCGGGTGGAACGACCCCAGCATTATCCGGCCCTTGGACGGCTGCATGAGAATTTGCGACACCGGCAGTTCCGGTTGCGACCGCCCCCTCCCCGGCCTGTCGGTTTCGTGCCATGCGATGGCGCTGATGGACAAAGTCCTGGATTGGTATTAATTGGCCATGGGACAACCCAAACGGAACCCCCATGTTCGGCGACAAGCCCCAGGAATGGCCGCAGAAATTCGCATTCATCATGGTGCCGGAATTCACCATGATGCCCGCCACCGCGGCCATCGAGCCCCTGCGCCTCGCCAATCGCTGCGCCGAAAAGCCGCTCTATAAATGGGCCATGCATTCGGTCGACGGCAAGCCGGTCGCCGCCTCCAATGGCATCCTCGCCATGGTCGACGGCGATCTCGACCATATCAACGAGCATGATACGGTCATCGTCTGCGGCGGGCTGAATGTCCAACACCATGTCGACAAAAGGCTGGTGAACTGGCTGCGCAAGGCGGCGCGGCGCGGCATGGATATCGGGGCGGTGTGCACCGGCGCCCATATCCTGGCCGAGGCCCATATTCTCGACGGCTATCGCTGCACCATCCATTGGGAGAACCTGCCCGGCTTTTCCGAAGCCTTCCCCGAGATCGAGGCGACCGGCGGCCTGTTCGAGATCGACCGCGACCGCTTCACCAGCGCCGGCGGCACCTCGGCGCTCGACATGATGCTGGCGCTGATCGCCAGCCAGCATGGGCCCGACCTCGCCGCCAATGTCGCCGAGCTCGTGCTCCATTCACCGATCCGCCATCACAGCGAACATCAGCGCATGTCGCTGCCGGCGCGCATCGGGGCGCGCCATCCCAAGCTCGTCGGCATCATCGAGGAAATGGAGGGCAATCTCGAAGAGCCCTTGTCGCCGAGCGTGCTCGCCCGCCAGGCCGGCCTCTCGGCGCGCCAGCTCGAGCGCCTTTTCCGGCGTTATCTCGACCGCTCGCCCAAGCGCTATTATCTCGAGCTGCGCCTCAAGAAGGCGCGCTCGCTGCTGCTGCAGACCGACATGTCGGTGATCAATGTGGCGCTCGCCTGCGGCTTCTCCTCGCCGTCGCATTTCTCGAAATGCTACCGCGCCTTCTATGGCAGGACGCCCTATCGCGAGCGTGGCGTGCCGGTGCTCGAGACGGCCGGCGGGGCTTGAATCCGCGCGCATAGTCGTTGGAAATTGTGAGGATGGCGGAAGGCCGAGAAAATCCGCTGTTCCGCGGCCGTCGCGAAAATCCCTGTAGATCCCTGCAGATCCGCTGATAATCCCCTGCTAATTCCGCTGTTGATTTGCAGCGGAACAACAGCGGTATTCTCCCTCCGCCGCCGAAGGCGGGGAGGGTGGCGCGCGGAACGCGCGACGGGTGGGGTCTCTCCGCAAGAGAGACCTATCAGGCCGATTGACGAACACTTCTCGGTGGAAAGACCCCACCCGTCCGCCCTGCGGGCGTCCACCCTCCCCGCGCTTCGCGCGGCGGAGGGAGATTTGCCTTTGCTACGCCGTCTCGTTACACAACCGCTTCAGCAGATCCTCGCAGCGGCTGAGCTGGTCGAGCGTCACGAACTCATCGGGTTTGTGCGCCACGGCGATGTCGCCAGGGCCGCAGATGACGGTCGGCACGCCGAGGCCGTTGTGGAAATGCCCGGCCTCGGTGCCGTAAGCGACCTTGGCGAGACGGTTCGAGCCGAGGAGCTTCACCATGCGCCGCACCGCCGGCGCGTCGCCGGGGATGAAATGGCCCGGATAGTCATAGACCTGCTCGAAGCTGATATCGGCGCCCTTGTGGATGGCGCGCATCGCCGGCAGCAGAGCGTCGGCCATCGCCTTCACCCGGGCGAAGACCTCTTCGGGATCCTGACCCGACAAAAGGCGGTATTCGAACGTGAAGCTGCAATGATGCGGCACGATATTCATGCCGGTGCCGCCCTCGATCAGGCCGGTATTGATCGTCGCATGCGGCAGGTCGAAATCGTCATCGCGCACACCGCGCGCGAATTCCCGGGCGATCTCGGCAATGCCGGCAATGAGGCGCGCCGCGGTTTCGATGGCATTGACGGCGCGCGGTGCCAGACTCGAATGCGCCTCGAGGCCGGTGACCAAACAACGATAGGCGCGGCCGCTCTTATGGGCGATGACGAGCTCCATGCCGGTCGGCTCGCCGACCAGGCACATATCCGCCGCGAAGCCACGCGCTTTCAGGTCGTCGATGAGCTCGAGCACGCCGGTGCAGCCGACCTCCTCGTCATAAGAGAAGGCGATATGGACCGGCTTGGCGCGGGACTTGGCGACGAGGTCCGGCACCACCGCGAGCACGCAGGCGAGAAAGCCTTTCATATCGGCACTGCCGCGGCCGAAAAGCCTGCCGCCGCGCTCGGCGAGCACGAAAGGATCGCTCGACCAGTCCTGGTCGTCGACAGGCACGCAATCGGTGTGGCCGGAGAGGATGAGGCCGCCCGGCGCATCGGGCCCGATGGTGGCGAAGAGATTGACCTTGCCCGGATCGGCGCCGCCGACGCGGCGCGCCCGCACGCCGTGGCGCGCCAGATACTCTTCGACATAGTCGATGAGCGGCAGGTTGGAATTGCGGCTGGTCGTGTCGAAGGAAACCAGGCGCTCGAGAATAGAACGGCTCTGCGGAGGCACGGAAGACGACATGGTCATTCGCCGCCCACCCGCTGCGGCCGGCCTTGCGGCGGCGTCATCAGCATGGCGGTGGTCTCCGCCGAGAGATGGCCGACGCTGCTCTGGCGCGTCGAAAGACCCGTGACGAAAGGCAGGCACTGGGCACGCGCCACCTCATAGACACGGCGCAGCTCGGCAACCGGTGAGGCATGATCGTCGACGCCCAGCTGAAGATAAGGATATTCCTCGGCATCATGCACCTTCATATAGGCCGACTGCTTGCCGCGCTTGTCGCCGCCGGCCGCCTGTCCGGCCTCCAGCACGCGCATCAGGCGCTCGGGGAGATTCAGCGCCGCGCTGTCGCGCGCGGCCTTGGCCATCTGGGCGACGGTCTCGCCGCTCACCAGCATATTGCCCTGGACGGCGAAGCCCTCGCCCACTTCATGGCCGCACCAGTCCGTGCAGTCCTTGCCGGTGAAGGCGGCGGCATTGCCTTCAGCATCGACGATGCCGATCTGGCGCACCTCGCGGCCCGGATCCTCGGCGAGGAGCTTGTCGAGCGCCGCCTTGGCCGTCATGCCCGATTTCATCAGGGCCAGCCCGTCGATGCCGAGATAGGGATTGACCCAGGACTGCGTCGCCACCGCGCCGATGCGCGGGGCGACGAAGGGGCACAGGCCGCCGATGGCCGGCACCGCGGTCGAGACGGCGACCCCCAGCATGCCGGTGCGCGGGCAGCGGGCGGCGATGGAGAAAGTGGCGAGCTGGATCATGATCGGTTTCCTTTCGGGTCAGGCGCTGGCCATGAAAGCGGGCGACGGCACGGCAGCCAAGAGTTCACGCGTATAGTCATGCTGTGGATCTTCGAAGATCCGGTCGGCCTCGCCCTGCTCCACCACCTCGCCCCGGCGCATGACGGCGACCTCGTCGCTGACCTCGCGGATGACCGCGAGATTATGGCTGACGAAGATGGTGGTGAGACCGAAATCATATTTGATGTCGGCGAAGAGTTTCAGGACCTGAGCCTGAACCGAGACATCGAGCGCCGAGGTGGGCTCGTCCGCCAGCACCACGCTCGGCCCCAGGATCACTGCGCGGGCGATGGCGATGCGCTGTTTCTGGCCGCCCGACAATTGATGCGGCAGGCGGTTCTCGATCGCAGGGTCGAGGCCGACGCGGCGCAGCAGCGTGGTTATGCGCTCGCGCCGTTCCGCCGCCGAACCTATGCCATGGACTTCGAGCGGCGCCGCCAGGATGGCGCGGATGGTCTGGCGCGGGTTGAAGGACGAAGCCGGATTCTGGAAGATCGGCTGCACCTGGCGGCGCATCGCCTTGAGCTCGCCACCGCGCAGGGACCAGATCTCGGCGCCGTTGACCAGGATGCGGCCTTCACTCGGCTGGATGAGGCGCAGCACCATGCGCAGCAGCGTCGACTTGCCGGAGCCCGATTCCCCGACAATGCCGAGGGTACGGTTCTTCGCCACGCTGAGCGAGACATTCGACACGGCCTTGAAACCGGGTGCCCTATTGAACAGGCCGCCTTGCCGGAAGACCTTCGACACATTCTCAATGCGCACCACCGGCTCGCTCATCGCTTTGCACCTTTGCGGCGATGAATGCTGGGGGTCGCCTCGAGCAGCATGCGGGTATAATCGGCCTTGGGCGCCTCGAAGATACGCTTCACCGGACCGTCCTCGACGACCTTGCCGTCCTTCATCACATAGACCCAGTCGCACAATTCGGCGACGATGCCGAGCTCATGGGTGATGAACAGGATGGCGGAGCCGCGCTCGTCGCGGATATCCCGCAGGAGCTTGAGGATGCGCGCCTGGACGGTGACGTCGAGCGCCGTCGTCGGCTCATCGGCGATGATCAGCTCGGGATCGAGCGCCAGCCCCATGGCGATCATGGCGCGCTGCTGCATGCCGCCCGAAAATTGATGCGGATAATCACGTACCCGTGTCTCGGGATCGGCGATCTTCACGGCGCGCAGCAATTCGACCACCTTGGACCAGATGGCGCCATAGGACTGCTTGCGGTGAAACTCATAAGGCTCGCCCACCTGGCGGCCGACCCGCATGGTCGGGTTGAGCGACTGCATCGCGTCCTGCGGGATGAGGGCGATACGGTCGCCGCGCAGAGCGCGCATCTCGCTCTCGCCGATATTCACGAGGTCGCGACCGCCGAGCGCGATGGCGCCGCCGATCTTCGCGCCATGCGGCAGAAGCCGCATCGCCGAGAGCGCCGTCATGGTCTTGCCGGAGCCCGATTCGCCGATGACACCGACGATCTCTTTCGGCCACACGTCGAGGCTGACCTTGTCGACGGTGCGCAGGAGGCCGGAGCGGCGCTGGAAGTCGACGGTAAGCTCGCGGATGGCGAGTGCCGGGCGCGCCGCTCCTTGCGCATGGGGACGATACTCTCTCATTCGTCCCTCAACTGCGGATCGAAAGCGTCGCGCAGGCCGTCGCCCAGCATGTTGAAGCCGAACACGGTCAGGAAGATGGCGGCCCCCGGCACGATGCTGAGCCAGGGGGCGACGCCCATGAAACCGCGGCCGGTATTGAGCATGTTGCCCCAGGATGGATCGGGCGGCTGGGCGCCCAGCCCTAGGAAGGACAGAGCGCTTTCGAGCAGCACGGCATAGGAGAAGGCGACGGCCGCCTCGACGAGCAGCGGCGCCAGGATATTGGGCAGGATCTCACGGACGAGGATACGGGTATGGCTCATGCCGATGGCGCGCGCCTGCTCGACATATTGCTGGCGCAGCACGCTCTCGGCGGTGGCGCGCGCCAGGCGGGCAAAACCGGGTATGAAGATGATGCCGATGGCGATCATGGCGTTGAAGATGCTGGTGCCCAGGCTCGCCATCAGCACGATGGCCAGAAGAATTGCCGGGAAGGAGAACAGGATCTCCATCAGCCGCATCAGAATGAGATCGACAATGCCACCGAAATAGGCGGCGAGCGTGCCGATGAGGGTGCCGAAGACGAGACCGACGAGAGAAGCGAGCACCGCCACCATCATCGACAGGCGGGCGGCGTGGATGACGCGCGAAAGCACGTCGCGGCCGAGTTCGTCGGTGCCGAGCAGATGTGTTGCCGATGGCCCTTTCAGCATCTGGGCGACGTTGAGATCGAAGGGCGAATAAGGCGCCACCCAGGGCGCCAGGATCGCCAGCAGCAAAATCGTGCCGACAATAGCGCCGCCGGTGACGACGAGGCGCCAGCGCCGCCAATTGAAGGGTTTGCGGATGGCTGTGCTCATTGATGCCTCGTCACCCGGCGTGGATCGAGGCGGCCGACCACGATATCGACGATCAGATTGATGATGAGCACGACGAGCGTGATGGTGAGCGCGCTCGCCAGCAGCACCGGATAGTCGCGGTTGATGATGCCGACGAGGACGAAGGAGCCGATGCCCGGCAGCAGGAAGATATCCTCGATCACGACGACTGAGCCGAAGAGGAAGCCGAATTCCACCGCGGCGACATTCACATAAGGCGTCATCGCATTGCGGATGGCATGGCGCATCACCACGACACCCTCCTTCGCCCCCTTGGCCCGGGCGGTGCGGATATAATCGGAGGACAGAACCTCGATCATCGCCGTGCGCATGATGCGGATGAGAAGCGCGGAGGAGACGATGCCGAGCGACAGCGCGGGCATGATCATCTGCTTCAGGTTCATGACTGGGTTGACGGTGAAGGGCGTGTAGCCGCCGGGCGGCAACAGCCTGAAATGGAGCGTCAGCACCATGACCAGCAGCGTCGCCAGCCAGAAATTGGGCACGGCGCCCAAGAGGCTCGCCAGCAGCGAGATGCCCTTGTCGGCGGCGCGCTGATGGCGCATCGCCGCGAAGGCGCCGAGCGGCAGCGCGATCAGATTGGCGATGATGAAAGCGAAGATCGCAAGCTCGAGCGTCACCGGCAAGCGGCGCAGAAGCTCAGGCCCGACATCGACGCCGTTCTGGAAGCTCTTGCCGAAATCGCCGGTGAAGGTCTTGCCCAGCCATTCGGCATATTGGACGACGAGCGGGCGGTCGAGCCCGTGTTGCGCCTCGAAACGCGCCAAAGCCTGCGGCGTCGCGTCGATGCCGAGCGCCGAGCGTGCCGCCGAGCCCGGCACAACATTGACGGCGACGAACAGGATGCTCGACGCGACGATGAGCGTCAGCGCAAAGGCGGCAAGTCGCGAAAGGATCAGGCCGCGCAAGTCAGAGCCCCGGAGTTGGAAAGTCGCATGAGCAGCGTCGATACACCGGATTTGCGCCGAACTCACGGATCGAATGAATCATTCTTGTGGCAACTCTATCCTCGTTTTCCCTTCGCCCGTTGCGAAGCAATGGGAGAAGGTGGCCGACCTTGCTCCGCCGAAGCGAAGCCTCGGCTTCGCGAAGGCGAGAGGCCGGATGAGGGCTCTTCCTTACCGACAAAGAGCCCTCACCCGCCCTGTCGGGGACCCTCTCCCATCCTGCGGACGGGAGAGGGGAAAGCTTGAGAGATCTCGCTTATTCTCACGGTTCGAGCCAGGCGTCCTTCAGCGTCTTGAGGAAGCCGGTGCGCATCGGCTTGTAGTTCTTGAGCTTGTCGGTATGCGCGGTGAGGATGAGCGAATTGACCAGCGGCACGATCGGCATTTCCTCGAGCGACAATTTCTGCTGCTCGGCATAGGCCGCCTTGCGCGCCTCCTGGGTGGCGCCCGACTTGGCCTTGGCGAGCGCCTCGTCCATCGCCTTGCTGCAGCTCTTCTGGACGTTGATGGCCATGCCGCAGGCATAGTTGTTGGTGACGAAGTCGTCCGGATCGGCCAAGGGCGAGACCCAATACATCGATGTCATGTCGAATTTCGACGGGCCCCAGACCTCGTCCCAATAACGCGGGATTTCCATGGTCTTGATCTCGGCCTTGATGCCGATGGCGGCCAGGTTGGCCTGGATGATCGGCGCCATGGCGACCATGGCGGGGAAGGACGACGCCATGGTGATCGAGGTCGCGAAGCCGTCGGCATGCCCGGCTTCGGCGAGCAAGGCCTTGGCCTTCTCCGGATTGGCCTCCGGCGTGAAATAGTCGATGCCGGCGTAACCCCAGCTCCATTCGGGGATGACGCCGCCTTTGAAGGGCACCGCCTGGCCGAAGAAGACGCCGGCGACGATGGCGCTGCGGTCGATCGCATGCGCGATGGCCTGGCGGACTTTTGGATTATCGAGCGGCGCCACGGTGTTGTTCATCAAGAGCCAGTAATAGCGGCTGCCTTCCAAGGTCAGGCCCACCAGGCCGGGCGTGGCTGAAACCGTCTGCCAGTCCTTGGGCGGGATCTCGTTGGAGAAGTTGATGTTGCCCGAGATCACCGCATTGGTGAGCGCGGTGATGTCGGCGATGAGATGGAATTCGAGCGCGTCGACATAGGGCTTGCCCGCCTCGTAGAAGCTCTCGTTGCGGGTGAACTTCACCATCGAGCGCGGCTCGTAGGACACGAATTTGAACGGCCCGCTGCCGACCGGCTTGGCATTGAGGTCGTGGCCGCCTTCGACCAGCTTCTTCGGCACGATCGAGGAACCGGGGAAGGCCATATAGACGAGGAACGGACCGGTGGTCTGGGTCAGCTTGAAGGTGACGGTGTGCGGATCGACCACCACCACTTCCTTGATGGTCTCGACCTGCGAGCCATAGGAATAGCCGGTGTCCTTGGCGCGCAGACGGTCGAAGGTGAATTTGACGTCCTCGGCGGTCAGGTCCGAGCCGTCATGGAACTTCACGCCCTTGCGCAGATGGAAGGTGTATTCGAGACCGTCGGCCGACTGCTCGTATTTCTCGGCGAGGTCGGGATAAGGCACGGCGTCGGGATCGAGCGACATCAAGGTCGAATAGATCTGCTCGATCACCACATGCGACATGCCGGAAGGACCGCGGGCGGGATCGAAACCGGCCGGATCGGCGGAGAAGCCGAGCTTCAGCGTGCCGCCGCGCGTCGGGTCCTCGGCCATGGCCGGCAGAATCAACGACGGCGAGAGCGCCGCGAGCGCCAGGCCGGCGGCGCCTGACTTCAGGAATTGCCGGCGTCCGATGGTCATTTTTCTTGTCATTGTGAAGCCTCCCCAAAACTTGAACGGACTTGAATGAACGGAAAATTTGACCCGCTGTCAATCAAAAAGGCGATTGCGGCCGGCGGGACATTCCGCCATCCTGTCTCGATGCTTGCCCATGACAACAAGAGAGACCGTATCGAGGAGCTAGGTGCCCGCATCCGCCATGCGCGTAAGCTCAAGAAGCTCACCCTCAAGCAGCTGGGTGACAAGGTCGGCTGTTCGGAGAGCCTGTTGTCGAAGATCGAGCGCAACCACATCACACCGTCGCTCTCGGTGCTGCTCGGTATCGCCGATGCGCTCGGCACGAATTATGCGGGCCTTTTCGGCGGCAAGAGCCTCGAGCCCGTCACCCTCTACAACACCGGCGAGCGGCCGGTATTGTTGCTGGGCGCCGGCGCCGGCAAGACGCCGGATGTGATGCTCGAACGCATGGTGCCGGCGGGTGAAACACGCACCATCGACGCCAATGTGCATGTCATTCCGCCGGGCGGCGGTTCATCGGGCAGCTATTCGCATGCCGGCGAAGAAGTGGGCTATGTGGTGACGGGCTATCTCGAGCTCACCGTCGACGGCCGGGTGCATCTCTTAGGTCCCGGCGGATCGTTCTTCTTCAATTCGAGCCTGCCGCACAGCTACCGGAATGTCGGTACCGCCGAGGCCCGCGTCGTGTGGATGAATTCGCACAAAGCAAGACTGACCAAGGCTCAATAGGTGACCGTCACCGCCACCGTGTCATTGTAGGTGCCGGCCGGCGGCGTCGCCTGCGGCGGCACACGGCCGTAAACGGTATAATTTTGCGTCAAGCCGGTGCCGGTGCCGGTCGGCATCGTGCCGGCGGTGTCGCCCCAACCCTGGCTGCGGCCATTGTCCCGATACAGACCGTAGACGATGAAGCTCGAACTTCGAGTCATCCGCCGCGTGGTCGGCGTGAAAGCGCCGACGCCCAGCCCGACACTGTAGCCCGTCGACAATGTGCAGGTGACGCGGACCTGGCCGGACTGGTCGATATTGCTGGATAGGAAACCGACACTGCCGAAATTCACGCTCTGCGTGGTGACCGTGCAGTTCTTGTCGATGACCGCCCTGACGATGAAGTCGGCGGTGGTCGACTGGCTGAGCAATCCGGCGCATCCCAGAAGGCCCAGACCGATCGAGATGGTCGTGTCGGGCGAGCCGGTGAAGTTCGACTGATAGGTTCCGGGAGGTGCTGTCTGCTGGCTGCCGGCCAAACGAAAATAAACGTCACGCGAAACCGACGCCTGGTTTGTCTGAAGCAACGGCGGCACCGTCACCTGCAGCGTCATCGCCGGCACCGTGCCCAGCGCCGGGAAGGAGGCATGGCCCCACGGCACCGTACGGTTCGAATCCTGGAAAATATTGTAGTTGAGAAGATTGCCGCCGGATGCCAGCCGGCGAACACCGGAGGATGAGCCGCCGCTGCCCTGGCCGATATTCGGGCAGATGGTGATGGTGAGAAGCGAGCCAACGAGGCCATCGAGCGAGTTTACCGTACATGTGACGGAGAGCGTTGAGGAGGCATCGACCGACCCGCCGGTCAGGATGTCGAGGCCCGAAAACACCACCGGCGACACCATGCTGGCGGTGCAGCTCAACGCCTCGGCGCGCGTCGTGGCGGAGACCCAGGTCAGCAACGCCAGAATCAGCGACAGCACGAGACGTTTCATAGGCATGACACTCCCGATATGAGCTGTTGCTCGCCCGGCCGCTTGCTAAATTCGAATCCGGCACGGCATTGCGTTCCATCGGCGAGGTCGATGGTCACAGTGTTGGTGGCGGCGAGACCGGTGATGTACGCCTCGCCGTCATAACCGACGACGAACTCCGCCGCGTTCTCGGTCCGCCCGGCAAGGCCTGCCTCGAGCGGCTGGTTGCGCGCATCGACGAACTGCACCAGCGCCGAAGCGCTCTCCGCCTTGGCGTTGAAGGTGACGACGACGCCGGTCTTTTCGGCGGGCCGCACCACACGGCTCGTTTCCGGCACATCGGCATCGACAGGGAGATTCTTGGGGTCGATTGCGATGCTGGTCTTCTCATAGGCGGTGAGCCTCGGCACGATGACCTTGCCCGAGCTGCCCGACGTCGCGACGGGACGGTTGGCGGCCATCACCTCGACATCAGGCACGCCGACATCGACGATGGCGAAGGAATCATCGATCTGGCGCGTCAGGAACAGATCGCCATCGGCGGCGACCACGGCGCCCTCGATCTGCGCCGAAGCGTTGACGGGGTCGCCATATTGCTGGGCACCGGCCACCAGGCGCGCATGACGCGCGACGTAAGATGCGGCGGCTTGTGTGTTCACCGTGTCGCCTATTGAAGAGCGCAGGCGCCAGCCATGGCTTCCCTCGACATCCTGATCCGGCTTGATCGCATCGAGGAAGGCCGTGGTATGGCCGGCACTGTGCTCGATGCCGGCGGAGGTCGTGATATTTCCGCCCCATTGCATCGACACGCCGGCATAGGCGCCATTGTCTTCCGTATCGTCGATATCGGCATAGGCGGTGACGAAGAAACTGGACTGGGCGAAGAGCGGGCGGTCATAGGAAAGACTCACGACCTTGGAGTTGCTTTCCTCATCCTCCAGATGCGTGAAGGCCAGATTGAGCGTCGAGGCATCGGTGTCGAAGGCGAGCGGGACGGCGAGCGAAATCTGGTCAAGGGCCTTTGGCGGGCGCGCCGAGAAGAAGAACTCGGAGTCCTCATCGATATCGGCCGTCACCGAAGCGAGATCCTGATAGGTGCCGAAGGTCCGCTGGCTGCGCAGATAGAGCCGCCAGTCGGCGAAGAGCGCGGCGTCGAGCGAGACCGCAACCAGGAAACCGGTGTCGCCGTCCCACGTGCTCGCCGCGCCCGCCAGACTGCCGACGCCCCAGCCGCCAAGGCCCACCGCAAGACCGGCGCCGCCATTCACAAGCCCCGATCCGACTTCGCCGTGGCTTTCGAGCGTCACCCGTTCGGTGAGGCCATAACGCAGGCTGGCGCTGGCGACGGGCGCGCCATCGTAGGACTCCGATTCGATGCCGTAGTCGCGGCGCGCGAACCCCCCTTCGAGCGCATAATCGAAGAGGCCCGGCCGCAGCAGCAGCGCCGAGGCGTAGAAGGCGACCTCGGTCTCGGTCTCCTGTCCGGTCGTCGTGTCACGCACCACCACCCGGGCGAAGCCGGGGCCGGTGATGGCGGGCAGACCGTCGACCACGAACGGGCCGCTCGGCACGTCGCTGGAATAGCTCCTGACGCCGTTCAGATAGATGTCGACCGCGGAGGGAACCGCCGCCGAGCCCGCCAGCTCCGGCACCGGGATCGTCACCAGATCCGGCCTGAGGCCAAAATTGCGGCGCAGCTGCGCGCCGCCCATGCGGATGGGCCGCGTCCAGGCGAGGCCGCCCGAAATGAAGTCGCCGGCGACATAGGTCGTGAGCGTGTGCGGGTCGGAGTAGCGCCAGGCGGTGTCGAGGCGCGTCGCATAATCACTGTCCTCGGTGGGATTGCTGCGCGCCGTGAACGAGCTGTCGAGCGTTCCCCAGGAGGTGAAGAGGCGCAGGTCGAAATAACCGAAGAGACCACTGTAATCCGGCAGGTCCCAATAGTCGGCGCTGTCGAAATTGGCGGTCAGCGTATAGTTCATCAAGGCGCCGAAGCCGCGCTCGACCTCCTGCGTCTCGTTTTCCCCGCCGCGCTCCGGACCGACCTTACGGGCGATGCGCCGGCGGTCGGCGGCGGTGAAATCGATCGACTGGGTGGCCTCGTCATAGGTGTAGGAGACATCCGGCAGGCGCTTCAGGTCGATCATGCCGTCGGCCGCGAGCGCCGCCGGATCGGGAATGAGACCGAGCTCGCGCAATTCATCGGGGGCGATCGAGAGGGAACCATCGGCGTTCAGCCGGAATGCGCCGATGAGCCCGGTCGAGACGCCGTTGATGAAAGCCTCGAGCTGCAGCTCCGCCGGTTGCGGCAGCGCAGCGGCAACAGACTCCATATCGGAGGTTTCCATTTCGGGAGCCGCCGCCGTACTCAACTCCGCGTCGACTACGGGCAGCCGGTCGCCTTTCGCCGGCTCATCCGAGTGAGCGGCGATCGACAATGAACCTAGCAACCAGAGACCGACGGCGAGAGCTTTATGGAGACGGCTTGACCAAGCTCGTTCCATGGAAGGGTTCGCCTTCTCCCTGTCCTGCAATATCGAGCGCGCTGCCGGGCGCGACCTGACCGGTCACCGGCCAGCTCATGGTGGAGCGGCCGAGGACATAACCGGCGAGGCCGTCGATCCGGCGCAACAGCTTGCCCGATGCGGTCTTCACCACGAGATTGGTGAGTTTGAACCGGCGGCCGCCGTCGTTGCGCGCGGTGAGTACTAAACCCTTGCTCGTCTTGACGGCGCTCCAGGCGATCGCCGCCGGCTTCTCGTCGCCGGTGCTGAAGAACACCGGAATCGAATGGCGGATCACAAGCGTGACCTGGTTCGCCTTCTTGTCCTTGGGCTCGGGCAATTGGTCGACCAGGAGCCGATAGCTCTCTTCGCCGGTCACCGGGCGCTTAGTGGTGCGCACGATGCGCACCGTGTAATCCGTACCCGGAGCAACTTTCAGCATGGGCGGGCTCGCCACAACGTCGCGGGTCGGCTCCAGACGATCCTGGCCATCGACCTGCACCCAGCGGAACAGGCGCACCTGGACCCGCATCGGCTCTTTGCCCGGCGCCTGGACCGTCAAGGCGGCCGTACTGGCCGGCGCCTTCTGATCGATCAAGGTCGGCGAGACACTGAGCGTGCCGGCCTCGGCCGTCGTTGCGGCGGCAAGACAACCGAAGACGGCGGCGGCTATTGCCGTTTTGAGAGAGCTCGGCATGGCGGCCGCGTCAGTATGCGATGGAGACCTGCACCGTGTCGCTGTAGCTGCCGGCGACCGGAGTCGTCGCGGCCGGCGGCACGCGGCCAAAAACGTCAATCGTCTCCTGCGAGCCGGTTCCGGTACGGGAAACGATCTCGCCCACGGTATTGCCCCAGTTCAAGGTGTGCCCGCTGTCGCTGAAGAGCTTGTAATCGACGGTCGAGCCGGTGGCGGGACCGGTCCCCGCCATCTTGCGGGTCGTCGTGGTGCCGCCGCCGGTGCCGGCATTCAGGCTGATCGTGTAAGGCGCGCCCGTGGTGCAGGTCACCGAGATGGTGCCGGTGGCGTCGACATTGGCCGACAGCACGCCATGGGAGCCGAATGCCACGGGCGTCGTCGCCCCGGCCGTGCACTCATTGGTAATGGTGATGGTGACCGTGAGGTTGCTGGTGGCGGGTGATGCCGCCTGCGCCGATCCGGCGAGGCCGATACACGCCAAGACTGCAAACCCTCCCAAAGCCGGCACGTTTTTACGCATAGCTCCCTCCAAGAACCTGAAGTTCAATGATCACGACTGTGAATCATCTTTGTTATTAAAGTATTTCCAGCTTGGAGTGCAATTTTAAATACATGAAACTACAATAATACTTGTAACTTATAGTAGAAAACTGAAGATATATTTCACTTCAGATGAATCGAAATCTATATGAGGAATGGATATTCTGACCGGTCATGCCAAATTGAAAAGGGAGCGGGTCCAGAAGACCCGCTCCCCCCCGATAGGAGTGCGCCCGCGACCGGGGGCAATTTGCAGACAGCACCCTACCGAACTTGTTTATTATCACCAAAAATATGAAGCGCCTTCCCTATCCTGAATTTGTGCATGCGCTGCTCTTTGGACAGGGGCCGGATGAAAATAGAATACATATCATGAAAATCAAATAACTTTCAGTCCACCGGACAGAGCAAGTCCCTCTAATCGGACCATAATCCGCTATTTCATCTTAGTAATTCAAATACTTACATTAGCGTCAGGACGCGTGTGGACTTTGGTCGCAACTACAGTACAGCCGGAAGTCGCAGCTTCACTGCAAGACCACCCAACTTGGATTGGTCTAGACTTAGGCCACCGCCATACATGGCTGCCGTTTCGGAAACGATGGAGAGCCCGAGGCCCGAGCCCGGCTTCGTCTCATCGAGCCGTCGCCCGCGCACCGGCGGCTCCCTGCGCTTGTCGGGCGGCAGCCCCGGACCATCATCGCCGACCACCAGGTCGATCCACAGGCGGCCATCGGGAGGCGCATCGGTGCTGGGGCCGACCGCGACGCTCACCTTCGACGTCGCCCATTTGCAGGCATTGTCGAGAAGATTGCCGGCCATCTCCTCGAGATCCTGCTTCTCGCCGCGGAACTTCGTGCCGCGTGGACAGTCGATGGCGATCGAGACACCTTTGTCGAGATGGATGCGCTCCAAGGTGCGCGCAAGAGCCGCCAGCACCGGCTCCACTTCCGTGATGGAGCCCAGCGTCTGGGCGCGGGCGGCGCGGCGGGCGCGATCGAGATAGAGATTGACCTGATCGCGCATCACCTGGGTCTGCTCGGACACTTTGTCGGCCAGGAAGCCGGGCTGTAGCTTCGCCTCGTTGTGCAGCACGCTCAACGGCGTCTTCAGCGCATGCGCGAGATTGCCGACCTGGGTACGCGCCCGGTCGACGATCTCCGAATTGGATTGAATGAGAAGATTGAGCTCGTCAGCGACCGGCTGGATCTCCTCGGGATAGAAACCTTCCAGCCGTTCGGCCTTGCCCTCGCGGATCGCCGTCAGCCGGTTCTGCAAGGTTCGCAAGGGTCTCAGGCCGAAACGCACCTGGACGAGAATGGCGATGAGAAGGCCGAGGCCGAGGAGCGTCAGCATGGCGACCAGCGTCTGGCGGAAGGCCGTCGCCTCCACTTTCAGCTCGTCGAAATTGCCGGCCACCATGAAGGAATATTGATCGGCCTTGTCATAGAGCTTGTAGCGCTGCTCGATGACCCTGAGACGCGCGCCGTTGGCGTCATAGAGATAGAAATGCGCGAGCCCCTCCTCATCACGATCGGCGAGATCGGCCTGGGTGGGCTCGAGACGCTTTTCGAGCAACGAAGGCGAAGCGAGATCGACGACGCCCTGACTGGGCGGCGTCACCTGCCAGTACCAGCCGGACAAGGGCAGCGTGAAACGGGTGTCGGCAAGCTCGCTCTGAATGGCGGGCGAGCCGTCTTCATTCACCTCGACATTGGCGAGAAGCCCATCCATGACGGCACGCAGCCGCGCATCGAAATTGCGCTCAAGCGCCGCCTGGAAAAGGCTCGCCAGCAGAATGGCGGCGCTGACGAGCAGAACGATGGCGACGATGGCTGAAGAGACGACGAGCCGTAGAGCGAGTGAGTTACGCCGCATCATCCGGCTCGGACACGCAATATCCCATGCCGCGGATGGTCTTCAGCACATCGACGCCGAGCTTCTTGCGCAGACGGCCGACAAACACCTCGATGGTGTTCGAATCACGGTCGAAATCCTGATCGTAGAGATGTTCGACCAATTCGGTGCGCGACACCACCTTGCCCTTGTGATGCATCAGATAAGCGAGCAGGCGGAATTCGAGCGAGGTGAGCTTGATCGCATGGCCGTCGACCGTTACGCGGGCGCTCTTGGTATCGAGCAGCAAGGGCCCGCAAGAGATCTCGCTGGTGGCGTGGCCGGCGGAACGGCGCAGCAGCGCGCGCACGCGGGCCAGCACCTCCTCCATATGGAAGGGCTTCGCCACATAGTCGTCGGCGCCCGCATCGAAGCCTTGCACCTTGTCGCTCCAGCGGTCGCGCGCGGTGAGAATGAGCACCGGCATCTTCTTGTCGGCGCGGCGCCATTTCTCGAGCACGCTGACGCCGTCGAGGACGGGCAGGCCGAGATCCAGGATGACCGCGTCATAAGGCTCGGTCTCGCCCAGATAATGGCCTTCCTCACCGTCCTTCGCGGCATCGACGGCATAACCCGCATCGGTGAGCGCCGTCACCAATTGACGGTTCAGATCAGGATCGTCTTCGACGACGAGTAGTCTCATGAATTTCCCCTAGTTCAGCCCAATGGAACGGGCTCAGTTCTGTATCGCACCCGTTTGCCCATCGACCCGAACTTTCTTGATTTGGTTCTGGACCTTGATGGTGGCAACAATGTCTCCACTAGGCAAGGGCACGAGCTTCAAGACTCTGGAGTTTGCGATCTGGCTCTGGATGTTCCGGGTCACCACCGACAAAGGAATCGTCCGCGGGATCGTCGGCGGCTTGTTGATCTTGAACTGGTTGAGCTTGGGCTGGATCTGCAAATTCGGCTTCACCTGCAGCTGGATGTTGGGCGACTGCGCAAAGGCAGGTCCCTGGACAGCCAGCAGCGAGACTGCAAGCGCAGCTATGGTGAGTATCCGACGCATTTCACGGGCAAGCTAGGCTCCATAAGATGAACCCCGCATGAATGGCGGCGAGCCTGCCGCGATCCACGCTAAAGCCTTGCAGATATGGGAGTTTTCAATGCCGGTTCAATTGCGCCCCATCACCCCTGGCACCATTGGCTTCGGTGAACTGGAAAGCGAGAGTCTACGGCATGGATTCCGGATGATCGGGAGGCTCCGGCAAGGTTGGGAGCGCGGTGCCGATCACCGTTTCGACCGACCTGGCGAGATGCTGGCCGGCGCCTTCCTGGATGATGCGCTCATCGGTGTCGGCGGACGCAGCATCGATCCCTATGCGGGTGATCGCCGGATCGGACGCGTGCGTCATGTCTATATCCTCGAAGGTCACCGCGGCGCCGGCATCGGCCGGCTCCTCGTCGAAAACGTCATCCGCGATGCCGGGCAACATTTCAGCCGACTCAATCTTCGCGCCCCGCCGGCCGCCTTCGGTTTCTACGAGCATCTGGGCTTCGCCCGCGTCGAGGGTTTGGAGACGGTGACGCATCACCTGCTTGTTGCATAGAAAAAGGCGGCCGTTGCCGGCCGCCTTCAGTCCCCTGCTTTTTCCCTCGAAAAAACGAGTTGGAGGTTAAGTCATAAATGCGCGTCCGACCAGAAGTCCTTGCTCGATCAGGCATTTGCGCCACGATGATACAACACTCGTAACAAATTGATATCTCAGGATTATTTAGATCGATCCACAGAATGTACTGTGACTTTCATGACACAGGCGTGGAAAAACTAAGCGAGAGCCCGGCGTAACTGCCCATAGATTTGGAGTGAGCGACTGCAAAGCTGCCGCCGCGATTCGGTCAGGCCGGACGTTTGGCGCGCGGCAGCTTCCAGAGATGATCCTCGAGATCTTCCTCCGCGACGCCCTCTTCGGAGCGCACCTGGCCACCAACCGAAATGCCGGCCTCGGCGACAGTGCCCTTGCGTCCGGAAACCAGCGGATGCCACCAAGAGAGCGGCTGGCCCTTGGCGAGGCGGCGATAGGCGCAGGTGTCCGGCAACCAGTTGAGCTTGCCGACATTCTCAGGCGTGAGGCGCACGCAATCCGGCACCCGGGCGCTGCGGTGCGTGTAGTCGCTGCAGCGGCAGGTCCGGCGGTCGAGCAATTTGCAGGCGAGGTTGGTGAAAT
Organism: Taklimakanibacter albus; assembly: GCF_016595235.1. Lineage (GTDB taxonomy): Bacteria > Pseudomonadota > Alphaproteobacteria > Rhizobiales > Aestuariivirgaceae > Taklimakanibacter > Taklimakanibacter albus. The sequence continues at coordinate 839,132 of NZ_JAENHL010000008.1, forward strand.
GGATCTTGCCGGTATCCTCGTCCTCGAGCTTGACGAGGCAGCAGCGCCCGCATCCGTCGCACAGGCTTTCCCATTCCTGCGGCGTCATTTCAGTGAGGGTCTTGGTCTTCCAGAAGGGCTCGCTCATCGCGCGTGTCTTACGCCTTCCGCGGAAAGTTGCAAAATCTCCGCCGCCAGAAGCCCGGCATCATGCTGGCCGCGATGCCAGGGATCCTCGAAATCACGCGCGATGACGGCAATATCCGGCAAGGACCGCGCCGCGCGGGCGACGAAGCGCGCCGCGCCGACCACGCGCTCGCCCGGCACCGCGCTTTCATGGGCGAGCAGATGCGAAAGAACCGGCTGACCCGCCCCGGCATGGCGCACGCGCTCGGCCATCTCATCGACGCTCAGCCGGCGGGTCTCGCGATCCTCCAGCATGTTGCCGACGAGGATCTTGGGGGCTTGGGCTCTTGCGATCGCCGCGGCGATGCCCTCGACCAGGAGATGCGGCAGGATGCTGGTGAAGAAACTTCCCGGCCCATAGACGATCGCATCGGCATCGGCGATCGCCGCGAGCGCCCGCGGATTGGCCGTGGCCGCGCCGAGCACGACGGTGGCGATCCCCATGGCAGCCTCTTCGTCGCCCAGCGCCGTGATCACATGCTGGCCTTCGATCGAGCGGCCGTCCTTGAGCACCGCCCGCAAGGTCAGATCACGATCCTGTGACACCGGCCAGACATTGCCGGCGATGCCGCAGAGCGATTTGAAGGCCAGGATCGCCGCATTGATATCGCCAGCCTCGGCGAGGAGCGCCCCGGTCAAGATGAAGTTGCCGATGCTGCCCCGCCTCAGGTCGAAACCCGGCCCGGCGGCGGTGATGAAAACCCTGAGATAGCGCAGGATGGCCTCGGCGATTTCCGGCTTCATCGCCTTGATCACCGGATGCGTGCCTTCAGCGTAGAAAGCCAGCTCGCGGGCGAGTGCGGCGGCGTTGCCGGTCTCCGACAGACGGGCATTGAAGATGCGCACCACATCGCCGGCATGGCCCTCGGCATAGGCCATGGTCATCAAGGCTTGCCGGATGTCGCCGACGGGGAGGATATGCAAGGCCTCGCGGATGGATTTGGACGAACCGCCCGAATCCCAGGCCGGCACCAGCCTCGTCACCCGCACACCCTGGCGGATCAAGGTAATGGTCAGGTTCCGCGACGCGGTGCCGCCAGCCAGAATGACGATGTGAGGCCCGTCGGTTCCGGCCCTGGATCGAATTTCGTTCATTACCGCGTTTTTGCCAGGAACCGAGCCCAGGGTCACGCCCATTTCCGGCCCCTTTCCGTCATATTCTTCAAGTAAGTGGAAACCGCTCGCCAACCAGTGGTAAAAGGTTCGGCACAGGATAACGGACGCCGATCTTGGCCAAATCGCCAAAAAAATCCAGCTATCAGACCATGATGTGGCTCGACTCCTATGTGAGCTCGGGCGTCTATGAGGTCATCGACGCGATCCGGCGGGGGATTTCGGCCTATTCCTCCTTCGTTCATCGCTTCCGTCTGTCGGGCGTCAAGCGGGTGATCATCGATCTCACCGACGACATGGCGACCTTCGGCACGGTCATCGCCTTCGGACTCCTCGCTTTCGCCCTGCCACCCTTTTCCGGCACCGGAGACGTGTGGAACAAGGGGCGCGACTATGCGATCACCTTCACCGACGACAATGGCGAGATCATCGGCCGGCGCGGTATCCGCCAGGACGACGCCATCCCGCTCGAGGATATCCCGCCGCATGTGATCAAGGCGGTACTCGCCACCGAAGACGCCCGCTTCTATCAGCATTTCGGCGTCGACGTGCTCGGCACCTTCCGTGCCATCATCCAGAATGCGCGCGCCAATGACGTGGTTCAGGGCGGCTCGTCGATCACCCAGCAGGTGGCGAAGAATCTCTTCCTCAGCCCCGAGCGCACCATCCGGCGCAAGGTCCATGAAGCCTTCCTCAGCCTGTGGATCGAGGCGCGCCTGTCGAAGGACGAGATCCTCAAGCTCTATCTCGACCGCTCTTATCTGGGCGGCGGCAATTACGGCGTCGAGGCGGCGGCACAGTATTATTTCGGCAAGTCGATCCGTGACGTGAATCTCGCCGAGGCGTCGATGCTGGCCGGCCTGTTCAAGGCACCCTCCAAATACGCGCCGCATGTGAGCATGGAGCAGGCGCGCGCCCGCGCCAATGTCGTGCTCTACCGCATGCTCGATGCAGGCTTCATCACGCAAGGCCAGCTGGTGCAGGCGCGGCGCGAGCCGGCCGATCTCGTCAACTCGCCGGCCGTGGCGAGCCCCGACTGGTTCCTCGACAAAGCCTATGCCGATACGCTGGCCCTCATCGAGGCCAAGCACATCACCGGCGACTTTGTGATCGAGGTGAAAACGACGATCAACGCCAAGCTGCAGGAAGCCGCCCAGCGCATCATCAACAAGACGCTCGATACCGAAGGCCCGCAATATCACGCGACCCAGGCCGCGGTGGTGACGATGACGCCCGATGGCGCCGTCAAGGCGATCGTCGGCGGACGCGACTACGAAAACAGCCAATTCAACCGCGCCACGGACGCGATGCGCCAGCCGGGCTCGTCCTTCAAGCCCTTCGTCTATCTGGCCGCGCTCCTCAACGGCTATACGCCGGAATCGACCGTGGTCGACGGCCCGGTTTCGGTCGGCGGCTGGTCGCCGCGCAACTACACCAACAAATATGGCGGCCGTGTCTCGCTGACGACGGCGCTGGCGAAATCATACAATTCGGTCCCGGTGCGGCTGTCCATCGATTTTGGCCGCCCGGCGATCATCGAGGCGGCACATAAGGTCGGGCTCAAGGCCAAGCTCGAGACCTGGCCCCCAATGGTGCTCGGCACCAGCGCCATGACACTGTTCGACATCACCACCGCCTATGGCACTTTTGCGCAGGGCGGGGTGGTGACCGAACCCTATACAGTGCTGGAGATCCGCCGTCCCAATGGCGACGTTATCTACAACCGCGCCAAGGATCCGCAGGCGCAGGAGCGCGTCCAGTCGGTACCGGAAGAGAAGATCGCCGAACTTAATCACATGATGAATGCCGTGGTCGAAGTCGGCACCGGAAAACGTGCCCTCCTCGGCTTCACGCCGCAGGCCGGCAAGACCGGCACCAATCAAAGTTATCGTGACGCCTGGTTCATCGGCTTCACCGCCCATAACGTGACCGGCGTGTGGTTCGGCAATGACGACTTCACGCCGATGAACAACGTCACTGGCGGCCTGCTGCCTGCCGCCACCTGGAAGGAAGTTATGCTGTGGGCCGAGCAGCCGCAGGTCGGCACGGCCCTCCCCGGCGTGCCGATGGAAGAGCGCTATGTGCAATATGCGCTGGAAAATCCGGCGGCCCCTCTCGAAGACGTGCCCGACATGAGCGCTGACGATGTGATCGCCGATGCCGGCACGGGGACCGAGGCCCCGGCGAGCCAGACACCGACCGTGATCACCCCCGGCACCGCCAAGTCGGCAAGCAAGACCGCCGTCAGCGATCCGACAGTGAAGGTGACGAAGCCGAAGCGGCAAAAGACGGCGTCAGCGCCGCCGCCCGAGGAGGATGTCGCCATCGTCCGCCCGAGCGAATCCGACGATCCGGTCATCAACGTGCTGCGCGATGTGTTCAGCATTTTCGGCGACGACCAGGAGCCAAAGGCAAAACGCAAGTCGAAGGACTCGGTCCTGGTGCTGCCCGACGCCAATACCAACAAGAAGCGCAAATCGAATGTCAAATATATGCGGCTCAAGCCGCGTGACCGCTGAGACAATCGCGGCAATGACGGCAGGATCACCCCATCCATGAAGCTCGGCTCCCTGATCAAGGCCGCCGGCATCCTGTTTCTCGGCGGCGTCATCGGCATCGTCACGGCGCAATGGTCGATCGAGCGGACGGCAACCGCAATGACGGCGGGCGGAGGCCCATGGAAATCATGGTTCTCCGGCACGGCGTCGATCCGCAATCCCTATGTCAATGCGCATTATCTGATGTTCGGCCGGCTGCCGCCGGCGCTCGGCCAGGAACTGCTCTTCGAGGCGACGCGCGACGATGAGGGCGCCGGCCTCGATGGCGACTGCGACTATGTCATCCAGGGCCCGCGGCTTTCGGCACGCTGGTGGCAGCTTGCGCTCGCCGATGAGGCTGCCAAGCAGCCTTCCGATGTCACTTTCACCTCGCCGCGCCTCATCGCCGAGCCGGACGGCTCGATGCGTATCAACATCTCGCGCACCCCCAAGGCCGGCAACTGGATGAGCCCCGGCGATCTGTCGCATTTCGCGCTGGTGCTGAAGCTCAGACCCGGCTCGGGCCTCAACAATGCCGCCTCGGTGGTGATGCTGCCGCGCATCAAGCGGGAGGCCTGCTCATGAGGACCATCCTGTTCTGGGCCGCCGTCGCCCTGGTCCTCGGCGCCGTGGCGCATCTGAGCTACGTGCTGATCGCGCCGACCTATGCGATGCAGCGGCTGATGGGCGGCAATCCCGAGGAAGGCAATGCCAACCGTTTCGTCCTTCTCGATGGGCCCGAGCAGATGCGTCTCCTTGGCGAGACCGAAAGCGAGGCGGTTACCGGCAAGTGCCTCTTCGACATCAGCAAGGGTGAATTGTCGGTGATGGCGGAGATGCCCGACACCTTCTGGTCGCTCACCCTTTATTCCGACAAAGGCGCCGATCTCTACACGATCAATGATCGCCAGGCCGGCATCGACAAATTCAAGCTTTCGGTGAAGCGCGCGCCCAGCATCATGGAGCTCCTGAGCAGCGATCAGGCGGAAAAGGCCCGCGCGCTCGGTGACGGCTGGTCGGTCGAGGTTCCGGAATCCTACGGCATTGCGGTTTTCTGGGTCGCCCTCGATTATCCCGAGCAGCGCAAGCTTTTTGCCGACATCCTGTCGCGCTCGTCCTGCACGCTCAATCCGGCTTGACCGGACGCGCATTGCACTTTGATCGCCATTGACAGGCTCGCCCCGGGCACGTTCTAACCGTACCAAACGCAACAAGATCGGGGGAAGCGATGGCCGACAAGCCACTGGTCATGATCACGGGTGCCGGCTCCGGCATCGGCAAGGCGACAGCACAAGCCTTCGCGCGATCAGGATATCCGCTGCTGCTGACCGGACGCCGGATCGAGCCCCTGCGCAATCTCGGGCTCGCCAATGCCGTCTGCGCCGCCGCCGATGTGCGCGACCGCGACGCGGTGACCGCCGCCATCGCCGAGGCTGAGGCCAAATACGGACCGGTCGACTGTCTCGTGAACAATGCCGGCATCGCGCCGCTCGCCAAGCTCGAAGATCAGGATCCGGCGGAGTGGCGCGATCTCATCGACATCAATTGCACCGGTGTCCTCAACTGCATGCACGCGGTGATGCCGGCGATGAAAGCGCGCCGGCACGGCACGATCATCAACATCTCCTCGATCGCCGGGCGCAAATCCTATCCAAGCCACGACGTCTATTGCGGCACCAAATTTTTCGTCCATGCGGTGAGCGAGGGAGCCCGGCGCAATATGGCGCCCTTCGACGTCCGGGTGATCGTCGTGTCGCCCGGCCTCACCGACACGGATATTCCGAGCACGATGAAGAACGAAGCGGCGAAAGAGTTCTGGGAAAAAGGCCGCGATGCGGTCGGGCCGATCGCGCCGGAGGATGTGGCGAAGACGATCCTCTTCGCCTATCAGATGCCGCAGAACGTGATCCTGCAGGAGCTGACGATCTCGCCGACAAGGCAGGAATATTGATCAGGACCGGGGGTGGTCTGCTTCGAGCGCCTGCATGCGCGACGGGCGGCCACGCCGGCGCGGCGGCGGCAGACGGTCAGCCAGGCTGAAATCGTAGCGTTCGATCCGCACGCCCGGGAAGATCACGATCTCCGCCGAACCCTCATGCGCCTTAGCTGCCCGTTGCGGCACGCGATCGCGCGGAAAAGTCAGTATCGTCCCCATCACCCTTCACCTTCGAAACCCGGCGCGGCAGGCGCGAACCGGCTTCCGGCATTAACGCCCCGGTGTGGTTAATAAAGCGCTAACCGATCGTGACGGTTGGGCGTCAATTGGCGGGCGTGATGGTCAGGCCGGCGGTTCCGGTGCGGTCCTCGATCTCGACGACCCAGATATCGGGATCGAACTTCGTCAATTTATCGATGAAGGGCTGGACGTCGAGAGCCGAGGTGACGGGCGGCGAGACTTCGATCCATAGACGTTCACCCTGCTCGTCGATCGAGGGGCCGGGCGGTGGCCCCAGGAGCCTCACCGTGCCGTCGAGACGGTTGATCACGACATAGATGGCGCCCGCCTCCTCCGCGCCCTTGCGCAGGACGGCGCCGAACATGCCTTGCACGAAGCAGCGACGCAGCAGCGCATGAACCCAGATTTCGGATTTGAGCCGCATCAATTGGCGCTGCGCGCGCTCATCTTGTCCAGCTCGGCGATCAGCGTGGAACTGATGTCGCCGGTCGGTGCAATGCCGCGGTCGCGCTCGAATTTGAGAATGGCGTTGCGGGTCTGCTGACCGAGCTGACCGTTGATGGCGCCCGGCTCATAGCCGAGTTCGGCAAGGCCGACCTGGACGCGGGTGACCGTATCGACAGGCTTGACCGACGGAGCCGTGGCGCGCGGCGCTGTGGTGCCGGCATCCGTCATGTTGACCGCTTCGTTGATCTGGCGGGTATAGCGGATGTGCTCGATGAGATCGGTGGAAGCCTGGCCGGTCTCGTCAAGCCCGTTGGCGCGCTGATAGGCGATGATGGCGAGTTTGGTGCGCCGACCGGAGACGCCATCGACCTGGCCGCTATAGAGGCCGGAGGCCGCGAGTTCGCGCTGCACGCTTTCAATCGTCGCGTCATAACGCAAGGTAACTGTGCCACCCTGGTCGTCGCTGCCGGCATCGACCGTCACCCGGGTCGATCCGGTGATCGGATCCGGCTCGGAAGCCTCGTCCTGTGTGATGGTGGCGGGCGGCGCCGACTGGGTGAGCGTGTTGTAGACGATGGCAACAGAAAGCACCGCCACCGTCAGTGCGACGACAATGGTCGAAACGCCCAAACGCGGCGCGTCATCCTCTTCATAATTACTCATTCAACGCCGGACCCAACTCAAACTTGCCCTATACCGGCTCTAACGCCAGTCCCCTGTCCCCGATAATGCATCCGGGATGCTTAATACCGGGTTGTCATGGGCCTTAACGGGTAAGGCGTCATGATTTCCGAATGGTTAATGAAATACTTCAAACTTGCCGAAACTTTGACTCGAATTGACTCGCGCGCTTTCAAGCGGGCGAAAGCCGCACGCGCTATTCGTGGCGATGGATAGGGGAAACGAATATGCGCATCATCAGGACGCTCGTCTTGCTCACCGCCGTGGTGGTCTTCATGCCGTCGCCGCCGGAGGAGCGCCTCAGCACATCGACCGAAGCCGACCCGCCGGCAACGGAACTCCTCATGGCCGCCATCTCGACGGTAGCCGATATGCGCGACTTCTGCAGCCGCCAAGCCGCCGTCTGCGACACCGCGCACTACGTCGCCGTCAAACTCGAAGGCAAGGCGAAATACGGCATCGAACTCCTCTATGAATGGGCGAATGAGCGTGCCGGAGAGGCGCCCGCTGATGTCACGACCGCATCGGGCGAACCGCAACGGCCAACCCAGAATACGCTCGAGCTCGAGGACCTGATCCCGGAATGGCGGGCTCCCGCCAATCAAGGCTGATTACCAGCTGCGTTTCGGTTGATCTGCCGGCCGCATCGCACCTAATCTGGTGCGTCTCATGAGCGACATACCCACAGCGGTGGAGGTGCTGACGATCGGCCACTCCACACAGTCCTTCGCGGACTTCCTTCTGCTCCTGCGCGAAGCGCAAGTGACGGCGCTCTGCGATGTGCGCAGCCAGCCCTATTCGCGGCATGTTCCCCAGTTCAACCGCGAGACACTTAAAACGAATCTCGGCGCCGAGAAGATCGCCTATATGTTTCTGGGTGATGAGCTCGGCGGCCGGCCGAAAACACCCGAGCTCTACAGCGACGGTGTCGCCGACTACGAAAAGATGGCGCGGAACGAAAGCTTCGCCCAGGGACTCGGCCGTGTCATCGAAGGCGCCAGAACCTATCGGATCGCGCTGATGTGCGCCGAGCGCGATCCGCTCGATTGCCATCGCTGCCTGCTGGTGGGGCGCGCGCTCAAGGCAAGAGGTGTCACTGTCCGGCACATAACCGGGCCTGGCGAGACCATAGGACAGGACGACATCGAAGAATTACTGCTCGCCATGGCCGATCAAGCCCATACGGACCTGTTCACACCGCGCCAGGAGCAGATCGCAAGGGCCTATCGCCACAAGGCGCGACGGGCCGCTTTCCCGGAAAAGCCTGCACAGGCCGGCAAGGATGATCCGCCCCGGGCCTGAGCGCAGACGGAACCGTGCTTGAGATCGTGCCGTCAAACGCCTATCTGAAGGCTGTAAGGCCAGAGGCACATGCAGGAAACCATAGAATCCCTCAAGGAAGATTTTGCCATCATAGACGAGTGGGAAGACCGCTATCGCTATGTGATCGAGCTGGGCCGCGCCATGCCGCCGCTCGCCGAAGCGGAGCGCATTCCCGCCAATAAGGTCCAGGGCTGCGCCAGCCAGGTCTGGATAGCCGCGCACCAGGAGAAGAATGGCAGCGAACCGCGCCTCTCCTTTACCGGCGACAGCGACGCGCTTATCGTCAAGGGCCTCATCGCCATCATCTTCCGCCTGTTCTCGGGTAAGGCGGCATCAGAAATCCTCGCCATCGACGCGGGCGCTATTCTCGACGAACTGGGCCTGCGCGAACATCTGACGCCGCAACGGTCGAACGGCGTTGCCTCGATGGTGACGCGCATCAAATCGGACGCCCAGGCGGCACTCTCCAGCACCCATTGATCGATCAGTTATAAGGGCTGTCGCAAGAGAGCGTTCGGCCGTCATAGGTCGTATAGGTGTCGGAAGCCCCGACATAGGATCGGTAATGCTGCCGGCACCAACGCGAATGCTCGGTGCGCGCCTGTGGGCTGTCGGTGTCGACGGTCTGGGTCTTCTGCTTCTTCACCAAAGGCCGCGTCGGATCGATCGGCGAGCCCATGTCGAAGGGCTCCGCCTTGATACCTGGTTTGAAGCGCTGCTGGTTTTGCTGATTGTAGATGTCGTTCGGGCTGCGATTGCCGCCGATACCCGGCTCACGATAAAGCGGCTTGGTGCCGAACATGCGCTCGCGCGCCCCGCACGTGGTAAAACGGCACGTATCGGCTTGCGCGCCGGGCAAATCGGCGATGTAGCCGGCGGCGAGCAGCAGAAGTGCAAAAATGGATGATGCAGGGCGCATGACACGATTGAGCGGGGCGATTTTGTTCATATTGAGGAACTGACGACCCTCGCCTCCAGTTCCCTCACACAGCACCAGGATTTTCGAGCCGCCTTAGCTTGCCGTTGAGGTCAGGAATTCCCAAGCCGCCGAAGGTTTCGACGTAAGCCTGCCGTGTGTCCGGCGTCAGGAACTCGACCAGCGCCGTGTTTTCGATCCACAGCTTGAGGACCTTGAAGAGCCGGGCATCGACCCGTTGCGTGGGCCAGCCGTGAGGCTCGGCCAGCGCTTCGATCTCGGCTTCGCTCTTGGGTGTGCTAAGCAGAACATGCGCGCCGGAATACGGCCGCATGGCCTCATCCTGGGCGATACCGAAGCGGCTGTCCGGCGTCAGGACCGTCTGCCAGGGAAGAATCTCGATGAAGGAGCCGGCCTCGTCGCCATAAAGGACGAACCACGAATTGGGCGGGAATGGCGGTGCCGGCGCCCGCAAGACAGTGGCCGCGAGCATCTCCGTCAGAACCTCCGCCACCAGGGCCGGATCGCGCACGCAGAATGAAGCATGATGCAGCATAGGAGTTACGCCTTCTTCCGTTTGGTTGGCCTTGCCGGCGCACGATCCTTCGCGGGACGCGCGGCGGCGATGAGCGCCGCCACCGCCCATTGCGCCGTCTCGGCCGCCTCCTGCGAGGTCAGCTGACCATAGTCCTGCATCGTTTCCCAACCGGCAGCCGAAATCAGAGCCTGGATGGCGGCGACGAGCCGCTTGCGCTCGGCGGCGGCCAGCGGCTCCAGGACCGGCTCGAGCGCGGTGCGCAGCCGCTTGCGGCGTGCCTCGCTATGCGCGAGCCGGGTGGCGCGCCCCTGGGGATCATGCAGCATGGTGCGGATGAGCGGCGCATCAGCCGAGAAGGCGGCGAAGATCCGGGCGATGCCGGCGATGAGCTCGTCGGGAGAGCTCGGCGGCGGCGGCATGCCGAGCCGATCGTTGAGCCAGGTCCAGAAGGCCCCGAAGAGCTGGTCGCGGTTCGGGTAATAACGGTAGAGGGTGCGCTCGGGCACGCGCGCGGCGCTCGCCAGCGCCCGGAAGGTGACCTCGCCGGCGCCCGCCGTCAGAAGACCGGCCAAGGCTTGCATGACGCGCTCTTCAGTGAGGGCGGCGAGATCGGCCCGCATATTGGTGTTTGGCAGTTCTACTGTCATCTTGGCAGCGATACTGCCATTCATGATCAAGATGAGTCAACCAGCAAGCTGCCGGCGGCATCGTGATGAATGATGGGAGAGTTCCCGCTCAGCGCGCCGCGGCGAGTTTTTCTTCGATGGTCTCGATGACTTCCGAGCCCGGCAGGAAGGCGTCGTAACACAGGATCATACCGACCCGGTCGCCACCATGGGTCAAGGGCAGCTTGAGCCAGAACTGAACGAGATGCTCTTTCTGGGTACGCGGGCCCCGCACGACGCCCTGCGCCGGCTTGCCTTCCTCGGCGATGCGATGATAGGCGGCGAGCCAGTAATCGCGCTTGTCGCCCCAATCGAGCTCGTCGAGATAGAGGCCGGTCGTTTCGCAGTCATGCACGTCGCGCAGACGGGTTCCGGCGAGGCGGACGCGATAGCGCTCGCCCGGCATCTCCACTTCGATCAGGCTGATATTGGGCAAAAGCCGTGGAATGTGAGCCGGGCTGATGTCGCGTTTGTCGGGCATCGGGCGGCCGGCGGCCTTGAGAAGCCAATATTCGTAGAGCTGGCGGTGTTCGGGGATGATCAGCTGCGCCTTGAAGGCCGCGTTTACCTGTCCCTTCGCCATATCCTCGAATCCATTGCCCCGAATCGCCAGCACGGCGTCCTAAGCCCTTATGAATCCGTGCGGGATGCGCCGCAAGAGTCCAAATGCGGAACCTGGATCCAAAACTCCTTGCGCTCGGATCACGATTGGATCAGGTGGCCCGATGATCGAGCCATCCGATACCTTTAGTGAAGCTCAGCGTCTCTCGGCGCGGTTCTGTCCGAGTCCGATCTTTTTGGCGAGGCTCGAGCGCGCTTCCGCGTAGCTGGGCGCCACCATCGGATAGTCGACCGGCAGCCCCCACTTCTCGCGATACTGCTCGGGAGAGAGATCATAGTGCGTCCGCAAATGCCGCTTCAGCGACTTGAACTTCTTCCCGTCCTCGAGACAGATGATGTAGTCGGGCGTGATCGATTTTCGTATCGGAACGGCCGGTTTCAATTCGACCGTTTCGACTGGTTTCGGTTCTGCTGCGCCATGCGTGGCGGTGGCGAGCGAGCGGTAGATATTGGCTATGAGCTTCGGCAGATCGGCCTGGGCTACAGTATTGTTGCCCACATAAGCCGCCACGATATCCGCTGTCAGTTCAACAAGATTGCCTTTTTCCTGCATATGATTTGCAATGCCCCCGGTTAAGGACCGGGTTTTATTTCATCTATTGTAAGACGAATCAATAGACCGGGAGCGTAAGTTTTTTACACCTCCCACCGGCAGAAGCTCGGCAATGCCTACTGATCGATCTCGGCGACGCGAAGTGATCGCTTCAGGCGGCGGCGATGCGGGCATAGGGGCCGGTGCGCCGGGCGGCCCAATCCCAATAAGTGAGAAGCACGCGGGCTTTGTTGAAGGAAAGCGTGTCGAAAATGGCCTTCAGCGCCTCGGCGTCCTGGCGCTTATCGACGACACCGGCGAACTGTGCCCGGGTGAGACCGGCGGCCTTCAAGGCCACCGTCAGCGCCTCCCCGCCCTGGTCCTCGGCAATCCGGGCGCCTGCCTCCTTGCTCACATGGACGAGCTGCGCATAGATCGCGCCCTGCTCCTCGGCCGACGCCGTCTCCAGCCGGGAAAGCAATGAAAGATCGGCAAATCTCCGTTCCACGCCCTCGTTTTCCGCATTCATGATGAGGATCTTGGAGATGGTTTCCGAATCGGTGAGGAAGCGCGACAGCACATAGCGGCGCAGTTCCGACGGCAGGCGCCAGAAGAGCTGGAAGGCGATCGGCGATGGGGTGTCCTGACGGGTCACCAAAGGCGCCTGAAGCACCGGATGGGCGGCGGCAAAGCGGGTCAGGCGCCACATGGCTTCGATTGAGAAGGCCGCCCCCTGATTGCGGACGAGATTGAGCAGCGTCTCGACATCATTCGACTGAATGAGCGCCTCCGAAAGTGCGGGGGAAATCACCCGCCGGCGCGCCATTAGCTTGAGCTTGGCCGGGTTGCCGGAGCTGCAAACGGCAATGAGATCGCTGTCATCCACGGTCATGGCGTTTTCGAGCAGCGGGCCTGACACCTCGATACGCGGATCGTTGATCAGCCGGCGGACCAACATCTGCGAGGGCGTCTCCATCAGGCAGACGCGCTCGGCCAGATGGCGCAGGCTCTTCAGCGGCATACGCGGAATGAGACGCAGCAGCGTGTCATTGGCGAGGGCGCGTTCCTGCGGCAAGGAACCAGCGGTCGGTATGGCCATGATATCGAGCAGCGCATGGGCCCGCTCGCCCGCTTCCGGAGCTTCGGGCAGCGGCCGTTCGAGGACCCGGCGCTCAATGAAGCCGGGACTGCCCGGCTTGACCGGGGCGGAAACGGCAGGCGGCTCCTCGCGCGGGACAGGCGTCATCGTCGACGCAGGCGAAGCCGCGTCCTTGGCCTGCTCTTCCACTGCTTGCGCCTCTGGCGCCTCGGGCATTGCCGGCTCCGGAGCCGCGGGCTCGACGATGATCTCGGCCAATGGCGGATCGGATTCGGCCTGCGACGGCTCGGGCTCGATTTCCAGGGGTTCGGGCGCGGGCAGCAGAATCGGCTCCAGCGGATCCGGAATCGTGGCGACCGTGCTCCCGGCAAGGGTCTCGGATTGCGGCGGCGGCTCGACGCGTACCGGCTCGATAGCCTCCGGCAGTGTCTCGACCGTCGCAACCGGCGGCACGGGATCCGCCGGTAACTCCGGGACCTTTGGCGGCAAAGCCTGCTGTGGGGCCGGAACGGGCGGTGCGACAGCCGCCGGCGGCGGCTTGCCGCCATTCAGCTTGAGCTTGAGCGCACGGAAAGAGTCCGCGGTTATGACGCGGCGCACGGGCAGTCCATCTTCAGGCCGCACGCTCGACATGCTCCGCCGTGTCTCCTTGATCGCAGAGCCTCATTTAAGCCGCCCAAGCCTCTAAAACTGCTTAAGCCCTTGCCGAACGCCATAGAGGAACCATTTACCACTGATGTTATGCTTAATGGACGGTTACCGCCTGACGCGCCGGCACAGTCGGGTTTGCGGCTTAAGGTCTGTCCGTCTATCTTCCCTCCCCAATCCCATCCCCTCATGACGGCACAGCGCACAAGCTCGGCCCACAACAGACGAAGCAAGAATGACCAAGCACGAAAAAATCGATCCGCCGCGGGCGGACAAACGCCCGCATGCCGACACGCGCCATGGCATCACCCGGCATGACGACTATGCCTGGCTGAAAGCCGAGAACTGGCAGACGGTCATGCAGGATCCGTCCGTTCTGTCGCAGGATATCCGCGGCTATCTTGAGGCCGAGAATACCTATACGGAACACGCCATGGCCGCCACCAAGGAGCTGCAGGAGCGGCTGTTCGCCGAGCTGAAAGGACGCATCAAGGAAGACGATTCGAGCGTGCCGGCTTCCGATGGGCCCTATGCCTATTATTCGAGCTATGTCATCGGCGCCGAGCATCCGCGCTTTTGTCGCAAGACGCGCGATCTTTCAGGCGACGAAGAAATCCTGATCGATGGCACGATCGAGGCCGGGTCGAAACCGTTCTTCGACTTCGGCGGCTTCTCGATCTCTCCCGACCATCAGTTGCTCGCCTGGTCGGCCGATGACAAGGGATCGGAATTCTTCCGCATCCGCATACGCGATCTGGCGGTGGGCAAAGATCTGGCGGACGAGATCGACAACACCGCCGGCGGCGCCAGCTGGGCGGCCGACGGCAAGAGCTTTCTCTATACCCAGCAGGACGAGCATCATCGCCCGCTCAAGATCTTCCGCCACGTGCTGGGCACCAACGCCAGCACCGACAGCCTCGTCTATGAGGAAACGGATACCGGCTTCTTCGCCGGCGTCGGCAAGACGCAGTCGGACCGCTTCTTCGTCATCGACACGCATGACCACGAGACATCGGAAGCCTATCTGATCGATACGGCGACGCCGGATGCTGCGCCACGGCTGATCGCCGCGCGCCAGAGCAGTGTCGAATATGACATCGAGCACTGGGAAGACCAGCTCATCATCCGCACCAATGCCGACGACGCGGAGGATTTCAAGATCGTCACCGCGCCCGTGGCGGCGCCGGGCCGCGAGAACTGGAAGGATCTCATCCCCTATCGCCCCGGCACGCTGGTGCTCGGCATCATCGCGCTCAAATCATGGCTCATACGTCTCGAGCGCGAAAACGGCCTGCCGCGCATCGTGGTGCGCGAGATGCAGACCGGCGCCGAACATGAAATCGCCTTCGCCGAGGAGGCCTATGCGCTGGGCTTCGGCCAGATGCGTGAATACGACACCGACATTCTGCGCTTCAGCTATTCGTCGATGACGACGCCGTCCGAAGTCTATGATTACGACATGCGCAATCGCACCCGCGTCATGCGCAAACGCCAGGAAGTGCCGTCCGGCCACGACCCGCGGAACTATGTCACCCGCCGCATCCAGGCCCCGGCACATGACGGCGAGACGGTGCCGGTAACATTGCTCTATCGCAAGAACACGCCGCTCGATGGAACGGCACCCTTGTGGCTTTACGGCTACGGATCATACGGCATCACCATCCCGGCGAGCTTCAACACCAATATCCTTTCGCTCGTCGACCGTGGCTTCATCTATGCCATCGCCCATATTCGCGGTGGGCAGGACAAGGGATATCACTGGTATACCGACGGCAAGCGCGAGAAGAAGCAGAACACCTTCCACGACTTCAACTCGGCGGCACGGCATCTGATCGCGGCGGGTTTTACAAGCAAAGGCCAGATCGTGGCGCAAGGCGGCTCGGCCGGCGGCATGCTGATGGGCGCCGTCGCCAATATGGCGCCGGAACTCTTCAAAGCGGTGATCGCCGAAGTTCCCTTCGTCGATGTGCTCACCACCATGCTCGACGATACGCTGCCGTTGACGCCGCCCGAATGGACGGAGTGGGGCAATCCGATCGCCAGCAAGGAATTCTACGATATCATCGCCGCCTACTCGCCCTATGACAACGTGGCGGCGAAGGACTATCCCAACATCCTGGCGGTAGGCGGCCTCACCGATCCACGTGTCACTTATTGGGAGCCGGCCAAATGGGTGGCGCGTTTGCGCGACCGCAAGACCGACAAGAATCTCTTGCTGCTCAAGACGCAGATGGAAGCAGGTCATGGCGGGGCACCCGGACGCTTCGATCGGCTCAAGGAAGTGGCGCTGGTCTATGCCTTCGGATTGATGATGAGCGGAAAGGCCGCCTGATCAGATATTTTTCGGATTCAGCGCATCATTGAGGCCATCGCCGACGAGATTCAGGCTGAGCGTTGCCAGGAACAAGGCAAGTCCTGGAAAGGCGGCCATCCACCAGGCGCGGCTGAAGAAGTCCTGGGCATTGTGCAGCATCGTTCCCCAGCTCATGACATTGGGGTCCCCGAGGCCCAGGAAGCTGAGGCTGGTTTCGAGCAGGATGGCGCTCGAAATCTGCAAGGTGCAGTTGACGATGATCGGCGGCAGCGCGTTCGGAAGGATCTCGCGGGTGATGATATCGAAGTCCGACATGCCCAGGCTGCGCGCGGCATCGACGAATTCGCGGTTGCGCAAGGTGAGAAACTCGGCCCTGAGCAGGCGTGCCGTCACCGGCCAGGTGAGGACGCCAATCACCAGGATGACATTCCATATGCTGGAGCCGAACAGCGCCACGATGACGATCGCCAGGAAGAACTGCGGCAGGATCTGGAACATCTCCGTCACGCGCATGAGCAGCGTATCGGGTATCCCGCCGAAATAGCCCGCAGTGGCGCCGACGAGCGTGCCCAATATGGTCGAGGTGATCACGGCGCAGAACCCCACGATCAGGGAGGTCCGCGCGCCGTAGAGAATGTTGGTGAAGATGTCCTCGCCCAGGCTGTCGGTGCCGAGCAGATGCGTCGCCGAAGGCGGATTGAAGGACGCTCCCATGGCGAGCTGGTCATAGGGGGCAAGCTGCGCCGCGCCGACGGCGGCCAGCAGAAACAGAATGAGCACGCCGAGACCGAAGAGCGCCTTGCGGTTCGCCTTGAAGCGCTGCCAGGAGCGATTGGCCGGGGTGATGGAGGAAGCGGAGGCGTTCATCTGAGGTCCCGGGCTAGCTGTAGCGGATGCGCGGGTCGAGAGCCGCGTAGAGAAGATCGACGACCAGATTGGCGAGGATCACGAACAGGCAGATGAACAGGAACATGCCCATCAGCAGCGGGTAATCGCGGGCGTTGATGGCATCGAGCGTCAGGCGCCCGAGGCCCGGCCAGCCGAACACCGTCTCGGCCAGAACGGCGCCGGCTATCAGACCCGGTATCTCGACGCCGATGACCGTCACGACCGGCAGCAGAGCATTGCGCAAGGCGTGCTTGAACAGCACCGTCCGTTCCGACAGACCCTTGGCTCGCGCAACTTTGATGTAATCCTGCCCGGTCACCTGGATGACGCTGCTGCGGGTCAGGCGCAGGACGAGGCCGACATTGTAGATGGCGAGCGTGAGCGCCGGCAGTGTCAGGTGATAGGCGACATCGAGGACATAGGCGAAGCCGGTATAGCCCTTGCGCAGGTTGGTCATGCCCTGGATCGGAAACCAGTCGAGGTAATAGCCGAAGATCAGGATCATCATCTGCCCGAGCCAGAATACCGGAATGGCGAAGCTGGCGAGAGAGAAGAAGGTGATGACATTGTCGGTCGCCGAATTGGGTCGGCGCGCCGACACCACGCCCAGCGTGATGCCGATGATCGCGGCAAGCGTATATTGCGTCGCCATCAGGAGAAGCGTTGCGGGAAACCGCTCCAGGATGAGGGTCAGCACCGGCGCACCCGACACGACCGAATAGCCCAGATTGCCGCGCAGGACCTCGAAGGCGTAGATGCCGAACTGCACGATGACCGGCCGATCCAGGCCCATCTGCGCACGCAGCCGGTCGACGACCTCCTGGCTCGCCCCCGCCTCGCCGATCAGATAATCCACCGGATCGCCGGGCGCCGCATGGATCAGGAAGAAGATGATCGCAATGGCGCCGGCCATCAAAGGCAGCGTGTAAAGAAGCCGCTTCAGAAGATAGAGAATGAGCGACACGGCGGGGGCTTCTCCGGATGCTGTCTTAGGTCAGGCCGGCAGCGCGCCTTGCGCTGCCGGCCATGGAATATGCGTCATTGCGTCCAGCGCACCCGGTCCAGCGTACCGTAGCCGGTAACGTCGTCAGTGATGCCCTCGAGCTTTGACTGGAATGCGATCGGATAATAGCGGTCCCACAGCCACCAATGCGGCACGTCCTCGGCAAGGATCGCCGCCGCCTTGCGATAGGCTTCAGTCCGCTTGCCTTCATCGAGCTCGCGCCCGCCGGCTTCGAACAGTCTGTCCACTTCGGCGTTGCAATAGCCGGAAGCGTTGCGGCCCGACAGCCTCTCAATGCGCTTGCAGGTGTAAAAGGCTTCCGCGCCAATCGCCGGATCAGGACCGCTGGCGAAGGATCCCATGGTGATGTCGTAATCCCATTTCACGAAGGATGTATCGCGCCAGGCCGACGCTTCCATGCCCTTGTCGACCAGCTCGACGCCCACTTGGGCGAATTGCGAGCGCAGCAGCCTGGAGACATCGTTCATCGGGCCTTCGGAAAGCGAATAGCTGATGCGTAGCGAGAAGCGCTTGCCGCTTGCATCACGCGGGAAGCCCGCTTCGTCGAGCATGCGATTGGCGAGCGCCGGATCGTACCCATATTGCTTGACGTCGGCGGTATAGAAGACCGGCAGCTCGGACGAGAAAGGCCCGCCGTCGGACACCTTGCCATGACCGAAGCCCGCTTTCGCCAACAGCTCCGAGCGGTTCATGGCGAAGTAAAGAGCCTGCCGGACGGCCGTGTTCGCCAAAGGCCCTTCCCGCGTATTGAGGAAGGCCTGGTACTGGCCGGCGATGACCCGCTTCTGGAAGGCGACGGTGATTGCTTTATTCGTCTGCAGACGCTCGACTTCACCGAGCGGCATCACGTGATAGGGAATGAAGTCGATCTCAGCCTTCTCGAGCGCCAAAGCACGGGCGGCTTCATTGGGAATGATCTGAAAGATCAGCCGCTCTACATTCGGCCCGTCCTGATGATAGTCGGGATAGCGTTCGAGGAGGATGTGGCTGCCCTTCTTCATTTCCTTGAACATGAACGGCCCGGTGCCGATCGGCTTGAGATTAGCCGGGTTCTGACGCGGGTCCTGGCCGTTGTCGAATATATGCTTCGGCAGGATCGTCGAAGAGTTGAAATAGGCGAGGCCGCGCAGCAGCGGGGGATAGGGCCGAGCCAGCTTGAATACGGCCGTCTGGTCATCCGGCGTCTCGATCGCCTGCACCGCCTCGAGCAAGCCGCCCGCAGGCCCGTTATAGAGCTTATTGACGTTGAGCAGGCTCCAGGCCACGTCCTTGGACGTGAAGGGCGTGCCGTCATGCCACTTGATGCCGTCGAAGAACTTGAATGTATAGGTCAGGCCATCCGGCGCGACCTGCCATGACTTCGCGAGCGACGGCGCCGGCTCGCCCTTGGGATCGAGGCGAATGATCGTGCTGTAGATTTGCGCGCCGACGACGCTGGAGTTGATCTCGGTGGTGGTGCCCGAATTGATCAGGGTGGGATCCCCCGACAGGCCGACTACCATCGCGCCGGTATCGCTCTGGGCCCAGGCGGGTGCGCCCATGGCCATCGCCGCAATCATCAATGCGGCCGAAATTTTTCTTAAATGTTTGGACATATCGAACTGATCCTCAGCGTTGGGGAGAGTGGAGCCAGATTCAATTCTTCCATTTCACGACGTCGAAGGCGCCGTAACCGGTGAGATCGTCAAGGATGCCGTCGAGCTCGGCGTTGAAGGCGATCGGGTAATAGCGATCCCAGAGCCACCAATGCGGCGCATCCTCGGCCAGGATATTCTGCACCTGGTGATAGAGGGCGACGCGTTTGGCTTCATCCTGCTCGCGGCCGGCCTGAGCGAAGATCTCGTCAAGCGCGGGGTTGCAGTAGCCGGATGCGTTGCGTGCCATCAGCTTCTCGATATTGCGGCAGGTATAGAGGCGTTCGACACCGACCGCGGGATCTGGTCCGGTCGAGAAACTTCCCATCGTGATGTCGAAATCCCATTGCTGAAACGCGGAATTTCGCCAAGCGCCGCTGTCCATACCCTGGATATCGAGATCGACGCCGACGGCGGCGAACTGTACGCGCATGAGACGCGCGGTATCGTTCATTGGGCCTTCTTTAAGATCGAAGCTCACCCGGAGCTTGAAGCGCTTTCCATCGGCGCCGCGCGGATAAC
Source organism: Taklimakanibacter albus (assembly GCF_016595235.1). Classification (GTDB taxonomy): domain Bacteria; phylum Pseudomonadota; class Alphaproteobacteria; order Rhizobiales; family Aestuariivirgaceae; genus Taklimakanibacter; species Taklimakanibacter albus. The sequence goes on from NZ_JAENHL010000008.1 coordinate 858,975, forward strand.
CGGCGGCATCGAGCATGGTCTCCGCCTTGGCGGGATCGAAGCCATATTGTTTGACCTGATCGGTATAGAAGATCGGTTGTTCCGACGAGATCGGTCCGGCCGAGACCTTGCCATAGCCGAAGCCCGCTTTGGCCAGCAGCTCTTCGCGGTTCATCGCGTAATAGAGCGCCTGGCGCACTTCCTTTTTCGCGAGAGGGCCTTGCCGCGTATTGAGGAAGGCCATGAATTCTCCGGCGATCATGCGCTTGGCAAATGTCACCGCGACTTTCGGGTCGGCGCGCAGCGCCTCGACCTCCCCGAGCGGAATCGCATAATAGGGGATGAAGTCGACATCGCCCTTCTGCAGCGCCAGGCCGCGGGCCGCTTCATTCGGAATGATCTGGAAGACCAGGCGATCGACATTCGGCAGGTCTTTGAGGTGATAGTCGGGGTTGCGCTCGAAGATGACGTGACTGCCCTTCGAATATTCCTTGAACACGAAGGGACCGGTGCCGATCGGCTTCAGGTTAGCCGGATTCTCGCGCGGGTCCTGGCCATTGTCGAAAATGTGCTTCGGCAGGATCGTCGAGGAATTGAAATAGGCCAGGCCGCGCAACAGCGGCGGATAGGGATATTTCAGCTTGAAGGCGACCGTCAGGTCGTCGATGGCCTCGATCTTCTCCACGGCTTCGAGAAGGCCGGATGCCGGGCCATTATATTTCTTGTTGACGTTCCACAGGCTCCAGGCGACGTCCGCGGCACTGAAGGGCTTGCCATCGTGCCATTTGACGCCGGAATACAGCTTGAACGTATAGGTCAGGCCGTCGGCTGAAATATCCCAGGATTGGGCCAGCGCCGGGATGACCTGTCCCTTCGGATCAAGGCGCACCAGCGTATTGTAGACCTGTCCCGACAAGTTGCTCGAGGAGATATCGGTCGTGACGCCCGAATTGATCACCGGCGGATCGCCCGGCAAGGCGACGACCAGGGCCGATTGCGCGAGCGCCGTGCCGGCAAGGCTGGTTGCGGCCAGAATCGCGGCCAGCATCGGCGCGGCGAAGATCCTGGCATGACCGGTAAGCGGATTCTTCATGGCGTTTTCTCCAAGTTGTTTTTTGTTGATGGTGGTGCGACCGCGGGGTCGAGGGGATAGTGGCAGGCGACGCGGCGCCCGGGCGCCATCTCGCGAAGCACGGGGACCCGGGTGTCGCATTCCGGTCCACGGCGTGGACAACGCGGATGGAACGTGCATCCCGAAGGCGGGTTCGACGGCGACGGCAGCTCACCACGCAGGATCATGCGGCCATCATTCCGGCGGCGATCGATCTGCGGCACCGCGGACAGCAGCGACTTCGAATAAGGATGCAGCGGCGCCTGGTAGATCTTTCGAGTTTCACCGGTTTCCACGATGCGGCCGAGATACATGATGGCCAGGCGCTGGGTTATGTGGCGGACCACGCGCAGATCATGCGAAATGAAGAGATAGGAGAGCCCGAAAGACCGCTGCAGAGACATCATGAGATTGAGGACCTGCGCCTGCACCGAGACGTCGAGGGCGGAAACCGGCTCGTCGGCGATGATCAGTTTCGGCCGCAGCGACAATGCCCGGGCGATGCAGATACGCTGGCGCTGGCCGCCGCTGAATTCATGCGGATACCGGTCGGCGTGATCGGCCTGCAGGCCGACGGTTTCCAGGAGCTCGCCCACATGCGCGCGCCACTGCGACCGGGGATGCAGGCCGTGAATGCGAAATGCCTCGGAGAGAATGGAGTTCACGGTCTTGCGCGGATTGAGCGAGGCGTAGGGGTCCTGGAAGACGACCTGGACATTGCGGCGCAACTGGCGCAGCTGCGCTTTCGGCAGAGCCGCGATGTCGGTCCCCTCGAAAAGTATCCGGCCTGCTGTAGGATCCTCCAGCCGCGCGATGCAGCGGCCAAGCGTGCTCTTGCCGCATCCCGATTCCCCAACGAGCCCGAAGGTCTCGCCGGACCTGACTTCGAGGTCGACGCCGTCCACGGCTCTGACTGGCAGCGACCGCCTGCCGAACAGGCTGCGGTCCCCATAGTGCTTCGAGAGGTCGTGGACCTGGAGGAGTGGTTCAGGAGTCATGGAGCCAGCACCTCACTTCGTGCCCGTCCGCGACCGGCCGCATGGCCGGCTCCTCCATCCGGCAGCGCTCATGCACATGCGCGCAGCGCGTTTGAAACGCGCAGCCCTTCGGCAGGTTCATCAGATTAGGCACCGTTCCGCCGATGGCATAGAGGGTCCGATCCCCCTGCTCATCCTCATCGAGGCGTGGAACGGACCGCATGAGGCCGACCGAATAAGGATGCAGCGGCGTGGAGAAGAACCGTTCCACCGGCGCCATCTCGACGATCTGACCGGCATACATGACGGCGACGCGGTCGGCGGTTTCCGACACGACGCCGAGGTCGTGCGTGATCAACAGCAGAGCCGCATCCGCATTGACGACGAGGTCGCGCAACAATTCGAGGATCTGCGCCTGGATCGTCACATCGAGCGCCGTCGTCGGCTCGTCGGCAATGATCAGCTTCGGGCTGCAGGCCAGCGCCATCGCGATCATCACGCGCTGGCGCATGCCGCCGCTCATTTCGTGCGGATAGGCTTCAAGCCTGCGCGTGGCGTCGGGGATACCGACGCGGGAGAACAGCTCCGCTGCGAAGGCCAGCGCCTCCTTGCGCGCCATGCCGCGATGCAGACGCAGGACCTCGGCCACTTGCGGCCCGACGCGCAGCACCGGGTTGAGCGACGTCATCGGCTCCTGGAAGATCATCGAGATCCGGTTGCCCCGGATCTCACGCATCTCCTTTTCGGTGCTGGCGACGAGATCATTTCCTTCGAACAGGATCGCCCCCTCCACGATCCTGGCGATCGACGGCAGGAGCCGCATGATCGAATGCGCGGTTACGCTCTTTCCCGACCCCGACTCGCCGACCAGGCCCAAGATCTCACCGGCCGCGATCCGCATATCCACGCCGCGCACCGATTTCACGATGCCGGCATGCGTATGAAACTCCGTCCGCAATCCGCGTATGTCGATCGCCAGACTTGTCACAAGCATCCACCTCTTCGCTGTCCCAGAATCATTCCCGGATCAGGAGGATCGCCGCGGAAGGCAACCGCCCTCCGCAGCGCAGGCCTAGCTTTTCCTGATCTGTCCTTCGCCGCGCTTCTCGTCGGACAGCTGCAAGCGCCAGCCATCCGGATCGCGGAACAATGCGTTCTTGCGGCCGGTGGAGGGAGAGGCGTGGACGTCCTTGTAGAAAGAGATGCCGGACTCCACGAGTTCCTTGTGGGTGTTCTCTATATCGCGCACCTTGAAGGAGATGTGGTTGATGCCCGGATTCTCTTCGGCGAGAAGCTGGTGTATCTCGAAAATCGGCTGGTTATCGCCGGGGAGCTGAAGCTCGGCCGAGCCGCCATGGTGTTCGGTCCATTTGAGCAGCTTGAAGCCCATCTTCTGATAGAATTCGACGTATTCCTTCACGTCGCGAACGATGATCTCGATATGGTCGATGCCTACAATCATTCACCTTGCTCCAGTTCCAGGTTCCACAAACGACTAGTTGGTTAGACGACGCCCATCTTGAGCTCGCCCACGCCGCTGACGACGGCATGCATGACCTGGCCACGCGTCACCGCGCCGACGCCGGAAGGCGTTCCGGAGTAGATCAGGTCGCCGGGCGCCAATGTGAACAATCCGGACAGATAGGAGATGATCTCCGGCGTCTTCCAGATCATCTGATTGAGGTCGCCGGTCTGGCGGCGCTCGCCATCCACCGTAAGCCAGATCTCACCGCTCGTGGGGTGGCCGATCTGCGCGGCAGGAACAATGTCGCTGCAGGGTGCTGAGCTTTCGAACGCCTTGCCGACCTCCCATGGCCGGCGCAGGTCCTTCGCCTCCCCCTGAAGATCGCGACGCGTCATGTCCAGACCGACGGCGTAGCCGAAGATGTGGCCGAGCGCGTCACTTTCAGCAATCTCGGAACCACCACGACCGATGGCGATGACCAGCTCGGCCTCGAAATGCACGTCGTTCGATTTGGTCGGATAGGGGAAGTCCGAACCTGAAAGGAGGATATTGTCGGGATTCTTCTGGAAGAAGAACGGCGGCTCGCGGGAGGGATCATGCCCCATCTCGACGGCATGGGCGGCATAGTTGCGCCCGACGCAGTAGACCCGCCTGACCGGGAAACGACTGCTCGTATTGGCCACGGGAACGGCCGTCACAGGAGGCACGGGTACAACGAATTCCCCATCATTCGGGTGGGGGAAGGCATGTGCGGTCACTGAACGTCTCTCCATAAATAGCTGCCTAGCCAATACGTAACCAATTTACCAATCATGGCAAGTGGTTTCTTGAATTCTCCACAGACCCCGTATTTCTGCCCAATTCGGACCGTGCACCCTCAAGAAAAAATGTGCTATGGGCTGAATGGCAGCTCCGGGTCGGGGCTTGATCACGCGGATGAAATCCGCAAGCGAGGCTGGATTGACGACGCCGGACAGTACTGAAAAGAATGCCTGGGACGCACCGGTTCACGATGAAGGACGGGCCGCTTTTACCCAATTACAAGCATTTCTGGCGCAATTCGAGCCGAGCGCGGACGGCCGGCTGCCGGCCGAGCGCGAACTGTGCGAAACCTTGGGCGTATCGCGCGGGGCCTTGCGCAAGGCACTCGCCATCGCCGAATCCGAAGGCCGGATCTGGCGACATGTCGGCAAAGGCACCTTTCTCGGCCAAAAACCAATCCAAAACCTTTCGGCCGTTTCGGACGTAGCCAATTTTGCCAGCCCGGCCGAGGTTCTGCGCGCCCGGCTCATCATCGAGCCTCAACTCGCCTGTGAGGCGGCGCTGCACGCCTCGCAGGCGGATCTGGCGGAGCTTCAGCTCTGCGCCCGCCGCGGCCGGGAGGCCGAGACCTGGCGGCGCTACGAAAACTGGGACAACCGCTTTCACCGGGCGATCGCCAACGCCACCCAGAACAAGATCCTCATCATGATTTTCGACAATCTCAACAATGTCCGGCGCACCATGGCCTGGGGCCGGCGCCGGGACGGCTCGGCAAGACCGGCGCCGGAGCATCATAGCTTCAAGGAGCATGACGAGATCGTGCAGGCGATCTTCGACCGGGATTGCGGACATGCCGAACAGGCGATGCGGCAGCATATAGAGACTGTGACCCGCAAGATGATGGACGGGACACGCGCCGAGTGAACCGCGCCGTTCCGACAGGCGGCAGGCCTCAAGACACCGCGCGCAGCTTCGTATCGCTGAGCCGCGCCAGGAAACGCCGGCACCAGGAGGCGGCGCTGTCCTGCTCTATCCTGTCCATCAGGCTCAGCCAGCGGGCGCGGCGCTCCTCCTTCGGCATCATGAGGCCCTGATGGATCGCCTCAGCGACGGCACTGGTATCGAACGGATTGACGACCAACGCAGCATCGAGGCTCGCCGCCGCACCGGCAAAGCGTGAAAGGACGAGCACGCCAGGGTCTTCCGGATCCTGAGCGGCGATATACTCCATAGCCACGAGATTCATCCCGTCGCGCAATGGAGTAACGAGACCGATCGCGGCCATGCGGAAGAAACCGGCCAAGAGCTTGCGCGACAGACCATGGGTCATATAGCGCAGAGGCACCCAGTCGAATTCGGCGAATTTGCCATTGATCTTGCCGGTGAGGCGGTCGAGGCTTCTCTTCAGGTCGCGGTATTCGCTCACATCCTCGCGAGAACGGGGGGCGATCTGCAGGAAGCTGACCTTCTCGCGATATTGGGCATGCGTCTCGAGCAGTTCCGAATAGGCCTCGAAGCGTTGCGGCAACCCTTTGGAGTAATCGAGCCTATCGGCACCGATGATGAGCTTGCGGCCGACGAGACTGTGCTTGAGCCGGTGCGATTCCGCCGTCATGCGCGAGGTCTTCGCCATCTGGGCAAAGGCTTTGCCGTCAATGCCGACCGGGATCGCGACCGACGCGGACACCGCATGTGCCCGCTGCTCGCCGGCGAGCAGCCTGCCGGCACAGCCCTGAAAATTGTCACGGTCCTCATGGGTCTGAAAGCCCACGACATCATAGGTGGCGAGATCACCAATGAGTTCCCTGGCCGGCGGCAATATGTCGAAGACCGATAGCGGCGGGAACGGGATGTGCAGGAAGAACCCGATTTTCTGGCGGCACCCCAGCTCGCGCAGATAGTGACCAAGCGGGATCAGGTGATAGTCATGGATCCAGATAATGTCATCCGGACGCAAGAGCGGCATGAGCGCAGCGGCGAATTTCCGGTTGGTGGCGCGATAGCCCTGATACTCATCGCGCAGGAATGCAACGAGGCCGGTGCGATAATGCAGCAGCGGCCACAGGCTGCGATTGGCGAAGCCGGCATAATAATCGCGGTAATCGGCCTCGCTCAGATCGATGGTGGCGAATGTGGTCGAACCGCGGGTGGCAAAAACAGGCTCGGCGGAAGCTTCGGCGCTGCGGCGGCCCGACCAGCCGAACCACAGCACATCACCCTTCAGCGCTTCTTCGAGAACGACAGCCAGACCGCCAGCTTGCTGCTCGCGTTTCTTTGCAGGCACCGGCACGCGATTGGAGACGATCACGAGACGTGCCATAGGCCCTCCTCCCAGCTGCGGCTAAGCTTGCGGGCACAGTGGATGATGCCCACCATGGAGTAGGTCTGTGGGAAGTTGCCCCAGAGCTCGCCCGTCGTCGGCACAGCATCCTCGGACAGAATGCCGACATGGTTACGCAGAGACAGCACGCGCTCGAACAGCGCCATCGCCTCCTCGCGCCGGCCGACATTGGCGAGCGCCTCTATGTACCAGAAGGTGCAGACGAGAAAGGCGGTCTCGGGCTTGCCGAAATCATCTTCCTCGGCATATCGCATCATCAGCCCATCGACGAGCAGGCGCTGCTCGATCGCGGCCAAGGTCTTCTGAAAGCGTGGATCATCATAGCTCATGATGCCGATCTCCGGCATGAGCAGGAGCGCCGCGTCGAGCTCGGTGCCGCCGAGACTGCCACTGAAATATTGCCCCGCCTCGTTCCAGGCACCTGCGAGGATGCGCTGCTTGAGATCGCGCGCGGCCTTGTGCCACTCTTCGGCATCGGCCGTCTCCTCGACGCGATGCGCGATGCGGCCCAGCCTTTCCAGCGCCGCCCAGCACATGACTGCCGAAAAAGTATGCGCCCGGGTGCGGCCGCGATATTCCCAGATGCCGGCATCGGCCTCGAGCGACGTGGCCTTAGCCATGTGCCCGATCGGCTTCAGCTGATGATAGAGTGCCCGGTCACCCGGCCGCGGCAGACGCATGTCGAAGAACATCTGGGCGGTGGCGAGAATGACCGAACCATAGATGTCGTTCTGGCGCTGGATCGAGGCGCCATTGCCGACACGCACCGGCCCCATGCCACGAAAGCCCTTGAGCGCCTCCGCCTCATACTCTTCGAGCGGGGTACCCGGCACGATCGGATAAAGCGGCGCCAGGAACTGCACATTGGCTGAGATGACCGAATTGATGAGATAGGTGATGAAATTCTCCATCGTCGTGGTGGCGCCGAGCCGGTTGAGCGACATCACGGTGAAATAGGCATCCCGCGGCCAGCAATAGCGATAATCCCAATTGCGCCGGCTATCGGCGGCTTCCGGAATCGACGTGGTCAAGGCGGCAAGAATGGCGCCCGTATCCTCGAAGCTGCACAGCTTCAGCGTAATGGCGGAGCGGATGACCACTTCCTGCCAGTCGTAAGGCACGGCGAGGTCGCGTACCCAGTCGTTCCAATAGCCCGTGGTCTCTTCGAGATAATCGCGCGCGAGACGGTCGACGCGCGACGGCAGGGCCTCGTCACTGCCGATGAAGAGGTGCACCGGACGGTCAAGAAGGAAATAGGCCTCGTCGCGCAGATAGGCGACCGGCATATCGGTGGTGATGCGGATGACAGAGTTGCCGCCGGCATAACGCAGATAGTTGCTGCCGACCGAGATGACCGGCTTCGTCGCGCCATAGTCGAAAGTGGGGCGGGCGCGGACCTTCACGTGACAGCGCCCTTCGAGCGGCTCGATGCGCCGGATGATCATGGGCGGCCGGAACAACTCGCCCTGGAGCTTGTAGCGCGGCGCCCAGTCGAGTACGCGCAGTGATCCGTTGTCGCAAGTGAGAATGGTTTCGAGAATGGCCGTGTTACGGAGATATTTTTGCTGCGCCGCCTTCTGGTCACGCAACACGACGTCCATGAAACCGTTCTCGGGCTCCGAGCCGTTCACCAGCGCGTTGAAGACGGGATCACCGTCAAGACGCGGAAAGCAGAACCACACATGGCGGGCCGCGGAATCAACAAGGCTCGCGACGGCGCAATTGCCGATCACTCCCATATCCATCTGCTTCATGCGGCGGCCTCTCCCTTGATACCGATCTCCGTGGCGAGCCAGTCGCGCAAACCTCGCGGCTCGCCTTGGAAAGCCTTGTCCATGGGAAGCGGCACACCACCCAAGGCCTTCACCACCGCAAAACCCGGCTCATCCGTCACATCGTCCCCGGCGAAAATGGGAATGCGGCGGCGATAGGGCTCCTCTTCCATCAGATCAGCGATCGCCTTGCCTTTGTTCGCCGGCGTGAGCTTGAGCTCGAAAGCCATCTTGGCGGCAAGAATCTCGGCGCCGCCCGGCGCCTCGCTCATGAGCGTGGTCAGAAGTCGTAATGCTTCGTCCTGAGCCTCGGCGGCGCGGCGGAAATGAATCGCGATGCCGGATGTCTTGTATTCGAGCTCGGTCCCCTGATGATCATGCAGGAAACGCTCCAGCCGGATCTGCCAGGAATCCGGCCAGATCACCTCAGGCTCCGGCGCCGGTTTGCCGCGCCGCCTCACCAGGGCGCCATGCTCGGCGATGATGTCGAGATCCGCGGGGGCCAGATAGGAGACGAGATCGGCGAGCGGCCGGCCGCTCACGATCGCCACCGCGCCGCCCAGGAAGATCTGCAGGCGCATGAGAAGCGCCGGCAAATCGCGCGGCACGACGATCGCGGACGGACGCTCGGCAATGTCGACGAGCGTTCCATCGAAATCCAAGAATAACGCATGGCGCAACGTCAGGCGGGGTGGCAATATAAGCGGTTCAGGCGATTGATCGGATGGGGATTGGGTCACCATTTGGGCCGGATTTGACTTTTTGGAGCGATTGGCGTTGTTAACGTGCTCGGTGATAACTTTCGAAGCGATGAAAAGTTCCAAATGACCCAAGCCGCCCGTAAAGCTCATGGCCCCACCCCGCTCGCCGAGTTCAACTGGGAAGATCCCCTCGATCTCGAAAGTCAGCTCAACGAAGACGAGCGCATGATCCGCGACACGGCGCGCGCTTTCTGCGCCGACAAGCTCCAGCCGCGTGTCCAAAAGGCGTTCCGCGAGGAGCGCTTCGACCGCGAGATCATGAACGAGCTCGGTGAAATCGGCTTTCTCGGCATGATGAATTCGGAAGCCTATGGCGGGTCGGGCCTCGGCTATGTCGCTTATGGTCTCGTGGCGCGCGAGGTTGAACGGGTCGATTCGGGCTACCGCTCGGCCATGAGCGTGCAGAATTCGCTGGTGATGCATCCGATCGAGACCTACGGCTCGGAAGCCCAGCGCAAGAAATATCTGCCCAAGCTCGCCACCGGCGAATGGGTCGGCTGCTTCGGCTTGACCGAGCCAGATGCCGGCTCCGATCCTGGCGGCATGAAGACCAGGGCCAAGCGCATCAATGGCGGCTTCGTGCTCAACGGCACCAAGATGTGGATCACCAATTCGCCGATCGCCGATGTGGCGGTCGTGTGGGGCAAGCTCGAAGACGAAGGCATTCACGGCTTCCTGGTCGAGCGCGGCACCAAGGGCTTTTCGACGCCCAAGATCGAAGGCAAGGTCTCATTGCGCGCCTCGGTCACCGGCGAGATCGTGCTCGACAATGTCGAGATCCCGGAAGAGAATCTCTTCCCGAATGCGCGCGGCCTCTCCGGCCCGTTCGGCTGTCTCAACAAGGCGCGCTACGGCATTGCCTGGGGCGCCATGGGTGCGGCGGAAGACTGCTGGCACCGGGCCCGCCAATATACGCTCGACCGCAAGCAGTTCGGCCGGCCGCTCGCCGCCAACCAGCTGGTGCAGAAGAAGCTCGCCGACATGCAGACCGAGATCGCGCTCGGCCTCCAGGGCGCCTTGGCTCTCGGCCGCGCGCTCGAACGCGGCAATGCCGCGCCACCGGCCATCTCGCTCATGAAGCGCAACAATTGCGGCAAGGCGCTCGCCATCGCGCGCGAAGCCCGTGACATGCATGGCGGCAACGGCATATCGGACGAATTCCATGTCATCCGGCACATGGTCAATCTCGAGACGGTCAACACCTATGAAGGCACGCATGACGTACATGCGCTGATCCTCGGCCGCGCGCAGACAGGACTTCAGGCCTTCCAGCCATGAGCGAGATCGAGATCCGGCGCGAAGACCCGCGCGCGGAAGATGTGACGAAACTCATCCGCGATCTCGACGACATGTTCCACCGGCTCTATCCGGCGGAGAGCAATCATCTCGTCGATATCGAGACGCTTGCCGCGCCGGATATTCATTTCTTCGTGGCCCGGCGCGCCGGCGAGGCCTTGGGTTGCGGCGCGCTCTGGCACCGCGATCCGGCCTATGGCGAGATCAAACGCGTCTATGTACGCCCAGAGGCGCGCGGCCTCAAATTGTCGAAGCTGATTCTCGCCGCGCTCGAGGAGAATGCCCGGGCGCATGGACTCAAGGCGATGAAGCTCGAGACCGGCACGCTGCAGCCGGAAGCGCTCGGCCTCTTCGCCAAAGCGGGCTTCACCCCTTGTGGGCCCTATGCCGATTATCCCACCGACGATCCCTATTCGGTCTTCATGGAAAAGCAGGTCGGATGAAGGTCGCGATCGCGGGAGGCGGCATAGCCGGCCTCGCCACTGCCTGGGCGCTCACCAAGCGCGGCCATGATGTGACGCTCGTCGAGCAAGGCACCATCCCCAATCCGCTCGCAGCCTCGGGCGACGAGCACCGCATGATCCGGCGTGGCTATGGCTCGGCCGACGGATATGCGCGCACCATCTCGGAGGCTTTCACGGCCTGGGATGAGATGTGGCGCGACCTCGGGCATTCGCATCTGAGCCCACGCGGCGTGCTCGCCATGTCGCAGATCGCCGGTGATGATGGTGAGAAATTCCGCAACGGCTACGACCGGATGGGCGAGACCTATGAGCTTTACGAGCCCAAGGAAGCGGCGCGCCGCTACCCGTTTCTCGACCCGGCCACCATTCGTTACGCCTATTTCACCAAGGCCGGCGGCGCCCTTTTGTGTCAGCGCATCGCGCGTGACCTTGTCCAGTGGCTTACGGAAAATGGCGCGACGTTGCGTCTCAATAGCCGTGTCGCGGCGATAGACTCCGACAAGGGCACGCTCATCTCGAGCGACGGCGGCCAGATTGCGGCCGACCAGATCATCGTCACGGCGGGCGCCTGGGTGCTGCAGCTGGTGCCGGAGCTCGCGCGTGATCTCACGCTCTATCGCACGGCCGTCGCTTATCTGACGCCGCCCGCCGATCTCGCGGCAGCCTGGGCCGAAGCCCCGGCCATTCTTGATATCGGCGGCACCGCCGATGCCTATATGCTGCCGCCGGTCGACGGCACCGGCCTCAAGGTCGGGGCTGGCGTGATGAAGCGCCCGGCCACCGACCCCGAGGCCGATCGGGTGGAGAAGCCCGGCGAGGGCGAGCGCTTGCGCAACCTGCTCTCGCCGCCCTTGGCGCGCATCGGCGAATACCGCGTGGCGCGCGTCCAGACCTGCGCCTACACTTTCACGGCGGATGACAAATTCCTGTCGTATCGCCAAGGCAAGGCATTGGTCGTCTCGGCCTGCTCAGGCCATGGCTACAAATTCGGCGCCGCGGTCGGGCGCCGGGTGGCTGAAGCGGTCGAGACCGGCGATGACGCGTCGCTTCTCAGCTGGCTCAGAGCCGAGGCTTGATCTTTGACAGATGGAACTCAAACGCCTATTTCAAGGTTGGGGTTCGAAAGGATCCAGGAGATCTGATTGATTACCCGTCGCCAGTTTCAAACGCTTGCCGCCCCAATTCTCGCCGCGGCAGGCGCTTCCCTATTGCCAGGAGCCGGGACGGTTTTCGCAAATTCCGCGGAAACGCCTCACAAAAAAGGAGATGACACCATGGCCCTTGAACTTCCGCCTCTGCCCTATGCCTATGATGCACTCGGCCCGTATATGTCGAAGGAAACGCTCGAATTCCATCACGACAAGCATCACCAGGCCTATGTGACGAACGGCAACAACCTTTTGAAGGACTCGCCGCTCGCCGGCCAGTCGCTGTCCAAGATCGTCAAGGCGGCCTATAAGGAAAAGAACCAGGGCCTCATCAACAATGTCGGCCAGCATTACAACCACTTGCACTTCTGGCAGTGGATGAAGAAGGACGGCGGCGGCAAGAAGCTTCCGGCCAAACTGCAGAAGGCGATCGATTCCGATCTCGGCGGCTATGACAAGATGCGCGCCGACTTCATCAACGCCGGCACCACCCAGTTCGGCTCCGGCTGGGCCTGGATCGCGGTGAAGAACGGCAAGCTCGAAATCCAGAAGACCGCCAATGGCGAGAATCCGCTGATGCACGGCTCGCAGCCGATCCTCGGCGTCGATGTGTGGGAGCACAGCTATTACATCGATTATCGCAATGCGCGGCCGAAATATCTCGAAGCCTTCGTCGACAATCTCATCAACTGGGAGCATGTCGAGGAGATGTTCTCGGAAGCCTGAGCTTCCACATTCTCTGACCTGATCGGCCCTCCCCATCCGGGGAGGGCTTTTTCATCTCAAGGGGCACACCATGACGGGCAAGGACACCGACCAGAAACATTGGGCCGAGATCGCCGAGGAGTGGATCACCTGGGCACGTGCACCCGGACATGACGCCTTCTGGAGTTACGCCGAAGCGTTCCGTGACTTCGTCGGCACTGGGAGCGGGGAAGCACTCGATGTCGGCTGCGGTGAAGGCCGCGTCTCGCGGCTCATCAAGGAGCTCGGCTATCGCGTGACGGCGGCTGACCCGGTCGCCCAGTTCATCAAATCTGCGAAAGAACTGGACTCCGCCGATCACTATGAAGTGGCGGCGGCCGCAGCCCTGCCCTTCAAGGACCAGAGCTTCGACCTCGCCGTCGCTTACAACATGCTGATGGATGTCGAGGACGTCCCGGCGGCGGCCAAGGAAATCCGCCGCGTGCTCAAGCCCTCCGGCACGCTCGTCATCTCGATCGTGCATCCCTTCGCCGATCGCGGCAGCTTTGCCGGGCCTGAACCGGACGCGCCCTTTGTCCTGCCCGGCAGCTATTTCGGCCGTGAACGCTTCGAGGGCGTGGAGGAGCGGGACGGTCTCAAGATGCACTTCGCCGGCTGGTCGCAGCCGCTCGAAGACTATATGGCGGCACTGTCGGGAGCGGGCCTCGCGGTAACACAGATCAAGGAGCCGGTTCCGCAATCCTCTCGCCAACGGTGGAGCAGGATTCCCCTTTTCCTGTGGCTGAAGGTGCGCCCCTTCCCTGCCTGACGCAGACAGCAAACACCAATACGGTTGCGCAGGCTTCATTTTCTGGCACGATAACTACTCTCACGGGGAGACGGCGTGTTTCTCGAAATTGTCTTCGGCTGGCTGATTGGAAGCGTGCTCGGCATTGTCGCGCATGAGGCCGGGCATGCCTTTGCGGCGATGGCGACAGGCATGCGCGTAAAGAAGATCGCGATTGGCTGGGGTGAGCCTTTCTTCGCACGCACATGGCGAGGAATTCGTATAGAGCTGAACCGCAATCCGGGTGGGGGCTGCACTCAGATAGAGGAGGAGATCTATCTGCGCAAAGGCGCGTACCTCTTCATGCTGCTCGCCGGCAGCTTGTGCAACATCGTGCTTTTGCTCGGCGCGGCGGCTGCCTGGTACTATAACATGCTGCCGGCGCGCGCTGATTATCTCGTTCTGGGGTTCAGCTGTGCGCAGATATTCCTGATTGCCTTCGCACTGCAGCCAGATGCCGCCTCGGTCGGTCATGGCGGATGGAGCGACGGCAGGAGAATCGCCTTTCTCCTGAAGCAGAAAAATGGATCCCTCACGCCTCTCGCCCAATGCCATCTGCTTTCCCTGGAGCCCTACGCGAACGGGAAGGATCCAGTTGCCTCTCTTTCGCCAGCTTCCCTTCGGCTGATGGACATTCATCATGACCTCCATCATGGCAATGGCGAGTTGCCAGCTGAGATCGTACAAGCCGCCGTCACCGAGCTCAGCAAGGGCGAAATGTCGACCGAGGAAGAACTGATGATCCTCGACTCGCTGATCTCTAAGGCCGTGGTCAACGGAAACAAGAATCTGCACGCCGGCATGGAAGAGTGGTCGAACCGGGCCATGGAGCGCGGCTCACATATCAACACGATCAAATTCAGCCGCGCGGCCGTCCTGATCGAACTCGGGCGATTTATGGACGGCAAGGCCCTGATCGAGGCTTCCGAGCATCCGGACGACCGCCCTTACGACGCTGTGCTGAACAGCATTTTCCTGGCTAAGGCAGAAGCCGGCCTCGGCAATCACGACCGGGCGGACGATCTGCTCGCCCAAGCCAGCATCCGGATCAGTGATGAATCCTCCAAAGACGTGCAAACCGATATGCAATTGCTCTGGCACCGCACCAAAGACATCTTGGCGGGGCAGGCATGATTATTTAGCAATGCTAATATTCAGATTGCGCTGATTATTAGAGATGCTAAAGTCAAAATCATGAAACTCACCGACTGGCTGGATAAGACCAGCACCTCGCAATCCGCCCTCGCCAAGGCCCTTGGCGTCTCGCAAGGCCGTGTTTCGCAGCTCATTGCCGGGGCATCCCCTTCTCTCGACCTCGCTCTCAAGATCGCGAGTTTCACCAACAACGCCGTTCGCCCCGAGGACTTTTCCGGACCCGTCGCCATGGACACAGCAAAGCCCGCCTCCACTTCCAATTCCGAGCTCGACCGCGTCGAGGACGCCATCGCCGCCATCACGCGCGGCGAGATGGTGGTGGTCGTCGATGACGACGACCGCGAGAATGAAGGCGATCTCGTCGCCGCCGCCTGCAAGATCACCCCCGAGCAGATGGCCTTCATGATCCGCTATTGCTGCGGCATCGTCTGCGCCCCGATCACGCCGGAAGATGCCCGCCGCCTCAAGCTCGACCCGATGGTGGCGCTGAACGATGCGCCGCTCGGCACGGCCTTCACCGTCTCGATCGACTACCGCGAGGGTCTCACCACCGGTATCTCGGCCAAGGAACGCGCCGCCACAGTGCATGCGCTCGCCAACGGCAATGTGCAGGCAAGCGACTTCGTGCGCCCCGGCCATATCTTCCCTCTGGTCGCCAAATCGGGCGGCGTGCTCATGCGCTCGGGCCACACCGAGGCGTCCGTCGACCTGGTGCGGCTGGCGGGGCTTCATCCCGCGGGCGTCATCTGCGAGCTCGTCAATGACGACGGCACGGTGAAACGCGGGCCGCAGGTCATCGCCTTCGCGCGCGAGCACAATCTCAAGATCATTTCGGTCGCCGATCTCATCACTTATCGTCAGGCGCGCGAGCGGCTGGTCAACCAGGAAAACCAGTTCGATATCGCGACGCCGATCGGCAAGGTGCGCGGCATCGCCTTTTCGACGCCCTTTGACAGCGTGCAGCATCTGGCCCTCGTCTATGGCGACATCAGCGGCGGCAAGAACATCCCCGTCAGACTGCATCGCGAAGACATCGTCGCCGACATTTTCGGCGCCCCGCATGTGCTCAATTCGGTCTATGATATCTTCAAGCGCGAAGGGCGCGGCGTGCTGGTCTATCTGCGCGAAGGCACCGCGGGCGTGCCGGCCGGCCAGAAGATGGGCTCGGAAAAGACGGGCAGCGCCGCCATCCGCGAGCAGGTGTGGCGCGATGTCGGCCTTGGTGCCCAGATCCTGCGCGATCTCAACGTGCATTCGATCCGGCTCATCACATCGAGCACGCGCCACTATGTGGGTCTCTCCGGTTTTGGTATAGATATCGCGGAGACCATCAAGATCGAAGGATGACGCCATGGCGACGGTCCGCTACATGGTCAAGGACGTCGAAGCATCCGTAGCCTTCTATACAGATCAGCTCGGCTTCACCCTGAAGCAGCAGTTCGGGCCGAACATGGCCATTCTCGCCCGGGACGATCTCACGCTTTGGGTCGCGGGGCCTAATGCCTCCGCCGCACGGCCGATGCCGGATGGGCGCGTGCCCGAGGCCGGCGGCTGGAACCGCTTCGTGATCGAGGTCGGGGATCTCGCCGCGACCGTCGCGCGGCTCAGCGAACATGGCGCCTATTTTCGAAACGACATCGTAGATGGTCCAGGCGGCCGGCAGATTCTGGTCGAAGATCCGTCCGGCAATGTCATCGAGCTCTTCGAGCCGCGCGCCTCATAAAGGAGTTTTCCCCATGAGCGAATTGCCCACCCTCACCAAGCGCCGGCTGCAGGCCCAGGTCATCGGCCCGATCTTCGCCGAGATGGCGGCCGAAATCGGCGAAGAGAAAGCGGCCCAGATCCTCGACCGGGCGATCCGCAAGGCGGCAGTTGCCGAAGGCCGGGAATTCGCCAAAAAGGCGCCCGGCGGGCAAACCTCGATGGCCGACTTCATCAAGCTCTATGATTTCTGGACCGCCGACGGGGCCCTCGAAATGAAGGTGCTGAAGGCGACCGATGAGCAGTTCGATTTCGACATCACGCGCTGCCGCTATGCCGAAACCTACAAGGAAATGGGGCTCGGCAAGATCGGCCACCTGCTGTCCTGCAACCGCGACGGCACCTTCTGCGAGGGTTACGATCCCGCCATCACGCTGGAGCGCAAACAGACAATCATGGAAGGAGCGCCCTGCTGCACCTTCCGCTATACGTATCACAAGGACGCGAAAGGCGCCTGATCCCCGTGCCTCAATGCCGGTAACGCCAAAGCCGATTTCCTCTTTTCCGGGCCATTCTTTGCGGTTAGACCGGTGAGGCCATGGCGGATGACGACATAGATACGGAAGATGGGCCGGTCCCGATCGGCTGGCAGGAAGCGGTCCGCCTGCCCGAGCTCGATGCCGGCCCGATCGTCGCCAAGATCGATACCGGCGCCCGCTCGGCGGCGCTGCATGCCGACGACATCCAGATATCAGGGCGCGGCAAGCGCATGAAAGTGCGGTTCAAGCTGCAACGACGGAGTGGATCGAACCGGCGGATCGAATGCGAGATGCCGCTGCATGACCTGCGCCGGATCAAGAGCTCGAATGGCCATATCGAGCTGCGCGCGGTGATCTCCACCCAGATCGAGATCGGCGACCATGTTCTCGATGCCGAAATCACCCTCACCCAACGCGCCGATATGGGTGCCGCCATGCTGATCGGTCGCAACTCGATCAAGGGCACTTTTCTGGTCGACCCGAGCCGCACCTTCGTCAGAAGCAAACGTCCCAAGAAGATGAAGTCCAAGTCACGATGAAAATCGCGCTTCTTACCCGCAACCCCAAGCTCTATTCGCATCAGCGCATCATCGAGACGGCGCAGGCGCGCGGCCATGAGATCGTGCCTGTCGATTATCTGCGCTGCTATATGAACATCACCTCGCGCAAGCCGGAATTGCGCTATATGGGCGAGAAGCTCGAGGGTTTCGACGCCGTCATCCCGCGCATCGCCGCGTCGCATACCTTCTATGGCCTGGCGGTGCTCCGCCAGTTCGAGATGATGGGCGTCTTTCCGCTCAACGAATCCGTGGCCATCGGCCGCTCACGCGACAAATTGCGCTCGCTCCAGATCCTGGCACGCGACGGGGTCGGCCTGCCGATCACCGCTTTTGCCAATGACACGACACGCACCGACGACGTCATCGAGATCGTCGGCGGCGCGCCGGCCGTCATCAAGCTTCTGGAAGGTACACAAGGCATCGGCGTGGTGCTGAGCGAGACCCATAATTCGGCGAAGTCGGTCATCGAGGCGTTCCACGGCGCCGATATCGCCATTCTGGTGCAGGAATTCATCAAGGAAGCCGAAGGGCGCGATATCCGCGTCTTCGTTGTCGACGGCAAGCCGGTCGCCGCCATACTGCGTTCCGGCGCCAAGGGTGACTTCCGCTCCAACCTGCATCGCGGCGGCCAGGCTGATAAGATCACCATTTCGCGCCAGGAAAGAGCGGCGGCGGTGAAGGCGGCGCGCTCCATGGGCCTCAATGTCTGCGGCGTCGACATGCTGCAGTCGAGCCGCGGGCCTCTGGTCATGGAGGTCAACTCCTCGCCGGGCCTCGAAGGCATCGAAAAGGCGACCGGCGTCGATGTCGCCGCCGCCATCATCCAGTTCCTCGAAGCGGAAGCGCGGCCCGGGCGCACGAAGACGAAAGGCAAGGGATGAGCGCATGAGCGCCAAGCCGTTCCGCCTCGGCACCACGACGCTCGATCCGGGCGAACGCAAGACCGTCGACTTGCCGGTCAGCGCGCTCTCCAATCACACACCGCTGACTTTGCCGGTCCATGTCATCCATGGCGAGAAGGCAGGACCGGTGCTGTTCCTTTCCGCCGTCGTCCATGGCGATGAGATTCTCGGTGCTGAGATCGTCCGCCGGGTGATCCGTCATCGCACCTTGCACAGCCTTGCCGGCACGCTGCTGGCCGTACCGGTCGTCAACGCCTTCGGCCTGATCAGCCATTCGCGCTATATGCCCGACCGGCGTGATCTCAACCGCTCCTTCCCCGGCTCGGATCACGGCTCGCTCGCCTCGATCGTAGCCGATCTGTTCATGCGCGAGGTGGTGCTGAAAAGCGATTACGGCATCGACCTGCACACCGCCGCGCAGCACCGCACCAACCTGCCGCAGATCCGCATCGCGCCGGACGAGCCCGATCTGCTGCAGATGGCAGAAGCCTTCGGCCCGCCGGTCATTCTCATCTCCAAATTGCGCGAGGGTACACTGCGCCAATGCGCGCGCGACCATGGCGTGAAGATGCTGCTTTATGAAGGCGGCGAGGCGCTGCGTTTCGACGAGATCGCCATCCGCGCCGGCGTCATCGGCATATTGCGGGTGATGAAGTGGCTCAGCATGATCGCCCCCACCAATATCGCGCGCAGCAAAGTGCCGCCGGCGATCTCGACCTCGAGCGCCTGGCTCAGGGCGCCGGAAGGCGGCCTTCTGCGCGCCGGACCGGTCACCGGTGACCAGGTGGTGAAAGGTGAAGCGATCGGCGAGATCTCAGATCCCTTCGGCGAGCGCGCCGTGCCGGTCATCTCGCCTGAAAACGGCATCATCATCGGGCGCACCAATCTGCCGATCGTCAATCGCGGCGACGCGCTTTTTCACATCGCCCGGGTGAAGGATCCCGAAACGTCACGCGCCCGGATCGGCCGCATTGGCGGCGAGCTGGCGCAGGCGCCGCTCTTCGATGAGGATGAGATCATCTAACAAAGAAGGTCGGGCATGACGCTTCGCCGTATGCTCCTTTCCGCGTTCGCGCTTACAGGCTGGCTGCTCGCCGGACTTCTAGGATTTCTTCTGTACAATATTCTGTTTCGCCCCTTCGACGACCCGATCTCATTGGCCGGGCGACACACAGAAGAACTTCTCGCCTTGCATGAAAGATATGACCAGACCAACCAGTTCATAACCTGGCTCGAGATGTATCATGGCGAGGCCCCCGGCCATCAGGTGATGATAAGTTTCATCCAATGGGCAACAGTCAACACGGCCGCCGCCGAAGACCTCATGGCCAGACTACCCTCAGCACCGATGCTGACAGAAAGACTCGCCTTTGCGTGACGGATAGTGGCCAGTTGGAAGGCTTCTGCGAGGCCTACGCGTCAACTGCTTCGCAGGGAGTGAAGGAGCTTCTCGACCAAATCAGACGCTCCCAGCCGGCCTGCAGATAGTCCTCCTTATCGCCTGGTAGCGACAGGCATCAATACAGTTGAAGGTAATGCTTGTAGAAGACTTTCTTCTATAGTAGAATTCTTGCGAACGCCGGCTTGCAGCGTGGCGACCGATGTCGCGCGGCCATCGATCTCCTTGAAAGCGAGAGGCGCGTGCATGAAAAAGCTCGATTCCGGAATCAATTATGCCCGATACGCCCTTGGCGAGATCACGGTGATCGCCCTTCGCGACGGCTATGTCGACATGCCGCCCAGCCGCTTGCGGCAGGCCGGTGATCGCCCCTTTGGATCAGATCTGCCAGCGCAAGTGGATCTGGTCGCGGGAATGCTCCGGCTGTCGGTCAATGCATTTCTCATCATTGATCACGGCCAGCACATTCTGATCGACACGGGCGCGGCGAATGCCTGGGAGCCGACGATGGGTTTGCTGCCACGCGCCCTGGCCGAAGCGGGGGTGGCGCGGGACAATATCACGACCGTCGCTGTCACGCACACGCATGCAGACCACGTCCACGGCCTGGTGGCCGCCGATGGGACCGATGCCTTTCCGAACCTCACCCGGCTGCTTATTCCGCAAGAGGAAATCTCGATGTTCGACAGCATCGGCCGGCTGGCCCGGTTTCAACAGCGCCGTATGCCGCTCGGCGACGGCTTCAAGCTGAGCCCCTGTGTCACCGCGATCGCGGCCCATGGTCATGAGGTCGGCCATACCGCCTTCGAGGTATCGAGCGCCGGCGAAACTCTGTTGATCTGGGGAGATATCGTCCATGTGCCGTCGATCCAGTTCGAGCGGCCGGAGCTCACCTGGGAATATGACACCGATCAGGATCAGGCGTGCGTGACGCGGCACAGGATGTTGCGCCAGGCGGCCAAACCCAATTTTTTCGTAGCTGGCTCACATCTCGAATTTCCGGGTATCGGTAAAATCACTGAAAGCGACGGCGCCTTTCGCTACACCGCTCTTTAGAAAGCCATGACATGAGCATCTCTCAATCGACCACGCGCGTGTGGCGCGGGAGATTTCCGTATAACGAGATCATATCGCTCCTCGATGTGAACCGGCCGTTCAACCTGGCGGAAAGTACTTCCCAAGACCTCACATTTGGCGAGCTTCTCGATCTGGCGGGCGGTCTCGAAAGTATCCGCGACCTGAAACTCGGCTATGGGACCTCCACCGGCGCGGCAGCCCTTCGTGAAGCCATTGCCGATGCCTGCAAGACGCCGGCCGAACAGATCATCACGACACAAGGCACCGCGCTCGGCCTCTTTCTTCTCGCGTTTGAGACCTGCCGGCCCGGCGACGAAGCCGTCCTCGTGACGCCCTGTTTTCCGCCCAGTCGCGACATCCTCTCCGGCGCCGGGGTCAGCATCCGTGAGATCAAGCTGTCCTTCGACAATGGCTATCGGTTGGAGTTGGACCGGATCGCGGCGAGCCTGTCGGCGAAAACCAAGTTGGTCAGCCTAGCGTCCCCACAGAATCCAAGCGGCGTTCAGGCCTCCCGCTCTGAAATTGAGAAGCTCCTCGTCCTGGTGAAGCAGCGATCCCCGGACGCCATTATCTTCGTCGACGAGACCTATCGGGAGGCGACCTATGGCGATGATCTCGCGGTCGACAGCCTTGCTCAGCTCGATCCACGTATCGTGACCGGCGCATCGGTCTCAAAAGCACTCGGCGCGCCGGGCCTGCGGACAGGCTGGCTCACGGTGGCGGACGCCGATCTGCGATCGCGCCTGACCGTCGCCAAGATGAACACCGTGATCTCGGGCTCGGTGCTCGACGAGACACTCGCCACGGCTCTCCTGCGCAACCGGGAAGCTGTGCTCACATCACGACGCCGGTTGCTCGCCGGTGCTCTCGCAGAACTGGCGGCGTGGCGCCAAGGCGAACGCAAGCGTATCGAATGGGTGCGGCCGAATGCCGGCGCATTGTGCTGCCTGCGCCTGCGCTCCGATGTCTTCGATGATGCGGCCGTCTCGCGCTTCTGGAGCCTGTTGCCTCATCACGATCTGCAGCTGGCCTCCGGAGCCTGGTTCGGCGAAAGCAGTCGAATCTTCCGGCTGGGCTTCGGCTATCTGCCGCCGGAGCGTCTCGGACCCGCCTTGTCCGCGCTTTCATCGGCCATGAACGCTGCCGTCGCCTGATCCAGGGGATGTGACAGGGGACGCGCCCCTGCCTAAAGTGGAGATGACGAGACGGGAAGGCTGGAAGTGATTCGGAATGGCGCGGTCGGCGGCGGTGAAAAGAACGGGCAGGCAAGATCCGGCAGGCAGCGCCTTCGGTAATCGGGTCCGGCTCCTGCGTGAGCAAGCCGATCTGACATTGGAGCAAGTCGCGAAACTGTCGGGCGTCAGCAGGGCAATGCTCTCCAAAGTCGAGCGCGGTGAAAAGAGCCCGACCATCGGCGTGGCGAAACGCATCGCACAGGCGCTGGGCACCTCGTTTTCAACCTTGGTGGGCGATGATGGAACGGCACGGCGCGCCTTCGCACTGGTGCGCAAGGACCAGCGGCAAATATTCAGGGATGCCGAAACTGGATTCGAGCGCCATCTTCTTTCGCCTCTCATGGCCGGGATTCCCGTCGAAGTCGTCTTGCATCACCTGCCCGCCAAGACATCGACCGGCAAGTTGCCGCCCTATCCCACGGGCGTGACCAAACATGTGCTGGCCTCGCGAGGGCGCATCGTCGTGGGCGTAGACAAGATCGAGGCCATCCTGGAAGAAGGCGATACGCTCTATTTCGAGGCGGATGTGGAGCACTGGGTGGAGAACCGGACGGCCCGCCCTGCCGAATATTATCTTGTGATCTCAGCAGCTCAGACATTTCCTCGTCGCAGCGAAGCCAGATCCTGATCCTGATCCTGATCCTGATCCTGATCCTGATCCTGATCCTGATCCTGATCCCACGGTTCGCCCCTTGCGGCCCGCCGCTTTATTGTTTCAGGGACAAAAACTCGATCACGGCGCGGACGGCAGGCAACTGACCACGGCGATGCGGCGTCAAGAGTGTGGTGGTGACACTGCCGGCCATCCAGTCCGGCAGCACGTGCCTGAGGATTCCTTGTTTCAGCGCCACGGCAACGATACTTGCGGGGAGGCACGCGACACCCAGCCCGGCAATCGCGGACTTCATGAGGACGACCGACTCGTCGGCGGCAAGACG
This sequence comes from Taklimakanibacter albus, assembly GCF_016595235.1. Classification (GTDB taxonomy): domain Bacteria; phylum Pseudomonadota; class Alphaproteobacteria; order Rhizobiales; family Aestuariivirgaceae; genus Taklimakanibacter; species Taklimakanibacter albus. The sequence continues at coordinate 882,088 of NZ_JAENHL010000008.1, forward strand.
AAGCCTGGGCTCGACCTCTTCCAGATGCCCGTCCTTGTCTGCCAGACGCCAGCTGCGCGCGGTGGCCGAGACGATGAGGCCATCATGCTCTTTCAGTGCTTCAGGGTTGGAAGGCTCGCCGCGCGCTTCCAGATAATCGGGGGCTGCGACGAGGATGATCGGCTCGGAGGCGACGCGGCGCTGCATCAGGCCTGAATCCGGCAGTGGCGCAAAATGACTGCGCAATGCGATGTCGAAGCCTTCCTGGACGAGATCGATGAAGCGGTCGGTGACATGGAGCTCCAGGCTGAGCTTGGGGAAGGAACGCGCCAACTCATGCAGCCGATCGGCCAGATGAAACTGGGCAGTCGGCACCGAGGTGGTGATCCTGACCGTGCCGGAAGGCTCGGCCTGGCGGCGGCGGACGATGGTCTCCGCAGCTTCAGCTTCGATCACCGCGGCGCGGGCATGGTCATAGACATCGCGGCCGAGCTCGGTGAGGGCGAAATGCCGCGAGGTGCGGTGGATGAGGCGCACGCCCAGGGCTGCCTCGAGCACGGCCACGCGCTTGCTCACCGTCGATTTGGGCTGGCCCAGCCTGCGAGCCGCTGCGGCGAAACTGCCGGTCTCCACAGCCTGCACGAAGAAGACGAGATCATTGAGGTTATACATGTCTCATAGTCTATATTTATGGACTTTAAAGCGCAAACTTCGTGTCTACAGCCAATAAGTCCATGAATTTATATCATCGGTGTCAACACAGGAGACCCACCAAATGACACCGATCCTCTTCTATGGCATTCCCTCCGGCTGCTCCTTCGGCTCGATCGTCGCCCTTGAATGGCTGGGTGAGCCCTATCGTCTCAGCCGCATCCAGATGCCGGAGGTCGTGCAGAGTGAGGCCTTCCGCCGCATCAATCCGGTCGGCGAGACGCCGTCCCTCAAGACCGGAGATGGACATATCATCAGCGAAAGCCTGGCGATCATGAACCATCTGGGCGCTCGCGGCATCGCGAAAGGAATTGGCTTCAAGCAGGGCACCACCGATTTCGACCGCCTGAACCAGCGGCTCGCTTATCTCAACACCAGCTTCTTCAACGCCTTCAGCCCGCTCTGGTATGCGCTCGAGCACGACACGATGAAACCGGAGGAGAAGCAGGCTCTGAGAAATTATGGCGCCGCCAACGTCACCAGAGCACATCACGAGCTCGAAAAGATGCTGGGCAAAGATCCCTGGCTTCTAGGCAATGGGCACACGCTCGCCGACGCCTATTTCATCGGCATCGCGCGCTGGACGAAATACCACAATGTGGTCGACCGCAAGGATTTCCCGGCCGTGCAAGCCTTGTTCGAGCGTCTCGAGAACGATCCGGCGGTGAAGTTCGCCCACGCGATCGAGCGCGGTGAGGATGTGAAGGGCTCAGGCGGCTTCGCCGGCCATGTCAGCCTGGAACAGGCGCTGAGCGAGATCTGATCAGCCGTCCGTGCCCGGCCTCTCCCGCAAGAGAGAGGCCGGAGCGGAGAGACTTCATCTCCGCGAGAACCCGCCGAGAATGCCGCGCACGAGCGAGCGGACCACCATGGAGCCGACCTGACGGCCGACGCTGCCGGCCACGTTCTTGATGAATCGGTCGGTGGCGGATTCGCGCTGGCGCGGCGCCGCGCGAGCTTCGCGCGCCGCCTGTTTGTCGGCGGCCGCCTTCTCCTGCGCCGCGGCCCGCTCGCCGGCGCGCTGCACCAGCTTCTCATAGGCCGAGTCACGATCGACTGCCTCGTCATACTGGCCATAGACCGGCGACGATTTGATGAGCTTGTCACGCTCCAGCGGCGTGATCGGTCCCATGCGGCTTTCCGGCGGCCGGATCATGGTGCGCTCGACCATCGTCGGCACGCCCTTGAGATCGAGCACCGAGACCAGCGCCTCGCCCTTGCCGAGCTCAGTAATGGCTTTGTCGGTCTTGAATTTGGGGTTGGGGCGAAAAGTGTCGGCGGCCGTCTTCACCGCTTTCTGCTCACGTGGCGTATAAGCACGCAGCGCATGCTGGACGCGATTGCCCATTTGAGCCAGCACGCTTTCCGGCACGTCGAGCGGGTTCTGCGTCACGAAATAGACGCCCACCCCTTTGGAGCGGATGAGCTTCACCGTCTGCTCGATCTTCTGCAACAGGCCGACCGGCGCATCGGTGAACAGCAGATGCGCCTCATCGAAGAAGAAGACGAGCTTCGGCTTGTCGGGATCGCCCACTTCGGGAAGCTCCTCGAACAGCTCGGAGAGCAGCCAGAGCAGGAAAGTGGCATAGAGCTGCGGCGAGGACATCAGCTTGTCGGCGGCGAGAATATTCATATAGCCGCGACCGTCACGCGTGGTGCGCATCAAATCCTTGATGTCGAGCGCCGGCTCGCCGAAAAACTTGTCGCCACCCTGCTCCTCGATCACCACAAGGCGACGCTGGATCGAGCCGATGGTCATGGCATTGAGATTGCCGTAATCGGTGCGCAATTCCTTGCCGCGATCGGCGAGATCGGAGAGAAGCGCGCGCAGGTCCTTGAGGTCGAGCAGCGCCAGGCCTTCCTCATCGGCGATCTTGAAGGCGATGTTGAGAGCGCCTTCCTGCGCATCGGTGAGCCCCATCAGGCGCGACAGGAGCAGCGGGCCCATTTCGGATATGGTGGTACGGATCGGATGGCCCTGCTCGCCGAACAGATCCCAGAAAATGGTCGGCGTCGCCTCGAAGCCGTAATCCTCGAAACCGACTTTCTTGGCGCGCTCGAGGAGGAAATCCTGCGGCGTGCCTTCCTGCGAGATGCCGGAGAGATCGCCCTTCACGTCGGCGGCAAAGACCGGAACGCCGGCCTTGCAGAAGCCCTCGGCCATGATCTGCAACGTGACGGTCTTGCCGGTGCCGGTGGCGCCGGTCACGAGGCCGTGGCGATTGGCCATAGGCAGGAAGAGGTCTTCGCGTTTGTCCGCCTTGCCCAGAAAGATCACATTGTCAGCCATAGTCCCGTTCATTCCCTCGTATTCGCCTTGCACGCGCGCCAATCTGCTATAAAAAGCTGGCGAGTTCAAACACGCCGGAGCCGCTCATGCAGGAGCTGATTGCCCGAATTGTGACCAAAACGGGACTCGATCCCAAACGCGCCGAGAAGGCGTTGGGGATCATGCTGTCGCTGGTCAAATCACAAGGGAATCAGCAGAAGGTCGGTGAGCTGTTCGCGAAGCTGCCGGGCGCCGAAGAACTGGCCCGAACGCATGGTGGTGACGGCGCGCGCGGCGGCGGGCTTCTCGGTTTGCTGGGCGGCGGGCTGATGGGCGGCCCCCTGGCGGCGATCACCAAATTGCAGGCGGCCGGCCTCAATATGGAGCAGATCAAGCAGCTCGGCAGCGAGACGCTCGGCTACGCCAAAGAGGTCGCGGGCGAGGATCTGGTCAAGCAAGTGGCAAGCTCTATTCCGGGTCTTGGCAGCTATGTCTGACGCAGGGTCATTGCCACTCGCGTCGGAATTCCCGGCAGCAAATGAAAATGCCTGGCGCAAGCGCGTCGATGCGGTTCTCAAAGGTGCAGGGTTCGAGAAACGTCTGTTCTCGCGCTCCATGGATGGCATTGCCATCGCGCCGCTTTACACAGGCGGAGACAGCACTGCCGTCCGCCGGCCTGAGCAGACGCCCTGGACGGTGATGCAGCGTGTCGATCATCCTGACGCCGCGAAGGCCAATGCGCAGGCACTTGATGACCTCAATCACGGCGCGACCGGACTTCACCTCGTCTTCGCCGATGCGCCGGGCGCTCGCGGCTTCGGGCTCGAGACGCCGGATCGCAAGACCATCGCGCGGCTTCTGAACGGCATCCGCGTCGACGCGATCGATCTGCGCCTCGAAGCGGGGCGGCACGGCGATGTCGCTGCCAATGCCGTGGCGCAATGGATCGCCACTCAGCCCATCGATCCCGAAAGGCTAAGCCTCAGTTTCGGCATCGACCCGATCGGCAATGGCGCCCTTCATGGCGAGATTGATCCGGATTACGCGAGTCACCTGCGGCAGTCGGTGACGGCCCTGCACGCGCGGCATTTTGCTGGACCTTTCGCCGACGCTTCGGGCGTCGTCTGGCATGACGCTGGTGCGAGCGGCGCGCAGGAGCTCGCCTTCATGCTGGCGAGCGGCGTCGCCTATCTGCGGGCTTTCGATCACCTCGGCGATGCTCAGCTGAAACGCGCGGTTGCGCTCACTCTGTCGGCCGGCCAGGACATGTTCGTCACGCTGGCGAAATTTCGTGCCGCGCGCCTGTTGTGGGCACGCGTCCTGACAGCATCGGGACTGGCGACGGATGCAATCACCGTCCAGGCGGAAACCTCATGGCGCATGATGGCGGTGCGTGATCCGCATACCAACATCCTGCGTATCACGGCAGCGGTCTTCGCCGCGGCGCTGGGCGGCGCCGACCGGATCACCGTGCTGCCCTTCTCGCTGGCGCAGGGTCTGCCGGATGAATTCGCCCGCCGCATCGCGCGCAATACGCAGACGGTGCTGCAGGAAGAGTCGCAGCTCTGGCGGGTCAGTGATCCCGCCTCAGGCTCGGGTTATGTCGAGCATCTGACGGCGAGCCTGTGCGACAAGGCCTGGGCTCTGTTTCAGGACATCGAGAAGCAAGGTGGCATTGTCGCCGCGGTCGTCAGCGGGCATGTTGGCCAACAAATCGCCGCAAAACGCCAAGAACGCATCGCGCGCATTGAGAGCAAGGCGGAAACCATCATCGGCGTGACCGCTTATAAACCATCGAAGGAGGCGGCCCCTTCGATCGAGGATGTGCCGCGTAGCGCCATGGCGAAGGGGCCGCTCGCAGCTATTCGTTTCGCCGAAAGCTTCGAAACGGCGGGAGCTGCCGCGTGAGCCGCATCCCGGACTTCAGCAAGATCGCATTCGCCCCATCGTCTTCGCCGACGAAACCTTCCGTTTGGCAGACGCCGGAGGGCCTTCCGGTCAAATCGGCCTATGATGCGGCCGATGTCGCCGGCCTCGACTTCCTCAATACCTGGCCGGGCATTGCGCCCTATCTGCGCGGGCCCTATCCGACCATGTATGTCACCCAACCCTGGACGATCCGGCAATATGCCGGCTTCTCCACGGCGGAGGATTCCAACGCGTTCTACCGGCGAAATCTGGCGGCGGGACAAATGGGCCTGTCGATCGCCTTCGATCTCGCTACCCATCGCGGCTATGATTCAGATCATCCGCGTGTCGCCGGCGATGTCGGCATGGCCGGCGTCGCGATCGATTCCATTCTCGACATGCGCACGCTCTTCGACGGCATCCCGCTCGACAAGATGAGCGTGTCGATGACGATGAATGGCGCCGTGCTGCCGATCATGGCGCTCTATATCGTGGCCGGCGAAGAGCAAGGTGTGGCGCCGGAGAAGCTCTCGGGCACGATCCAGAACGATATTCTCAAAGAATTCATGGTGCGGAACACCTATATCTATCCGCCCAAACAGTCGATGCGCATCGTCTCCGACATCTTCGCCTATACCAGCGAAAAGATGCCGAAATTCAATTCGATCTCGATCTCCGGTTATCATATGCAGGAGGCGGGAGCCACCGCCGATCTCGAGCTCGCTTATACGCTCGCCGACGGACTCGATTATGTGCGCGCCGGCATTGCCGCCGGCCTCGATATCGACCGCTTCGCGCCGCGCCTTTCCTTCTTCTGGGCGATCGGCATGAACTTCTTCATGGAAGTGGCGAAAATGCGCGCCGCCCGCATGTTGTGGGCCAAACTCATCAAGCAGTTCGATCCGAAGGATGAGCGCTCGCTGTCGCTGCGCACGCATTGCCAGACCTCGGGCTGGAGCCTCGCCGCGCAGGACGTCTTCAACAATGTGGTGCGCACCGGTATCGAGGCGATGGCGGCCACTCAAGGCGGCACCCAGTCGCTCCATACCAACTCGCTCGACGAGGCGCTGGCGCTGCCGACCGACTTCTCCGCCCGCATCGCGCGCAATACGCAGCTCTTCCTCCAGCAGGAAGCGGGCACCTGCCGCGTTATCGATCCGTGGGGCGGCAGCTACTTCGTCGAGCGCCTCACCGGCGACCTCGCCGCCAAGGCCTGGCGGCATATCGAGGAAGTCGAGGCCATGGGCGGGATGGCGAAAGCCATCGAAGCCGGAATCCCGAAACTGCGCATCGAGGAGGCGGCGACCCGCACCCAGGCCCGCATCGATACAGGCGAGCAAACCGTTGTCGGCGTGAATAAATATGTTCATGGCACCGACGCGGAGATCGACATCCTGAAGGTCGACAATTCTGCGGTGCGGGCCCGGCAGATCGAAAAGCTCACGCGCCTCAAGGCCGAGCGCGACGAGCGCGTCTGCCAGGCGGCGCTCGACCAGTTGGGGCTCGTCGCCAGGAGCGGCGATGGCAATCTCCTCGCCGCCGCCGTCGATGCGGCCCGCGCTAAGGCAACGGTCGGCGAGATATCCCTCGCGCTTGAAAAGGCCTGGAGCCGGCATGCCGCCGAGAGTCGCGCCGTGAAGGGCATCTACGAAGCGGCCGCCAAGAACAATCCAAAACTCGAGGCCGCCCGCCGCTCGGTCGAGGCTTTCCGCGAGACCGACGGACGGCCGCCGCGCATTCTGGTCGCCAAGATCGGCCAGGACGGTCATGATCGCGGCCAGAAAGTCATCGCCTCGGCCTTTGGCGACATGGGTTTCGACGTCAAAGTAGGCGCCCTGTTCTCGACGCCGGAAGAAGTCGCCGATCTCGCGGCCAAGAGCGACGTGCATGTCGTCGGCGTCTCTTCCCTCACCGCCGGCCATCTGACTCATGTGCCGCTTCTCAAGGCGGCGCTCGAGAAGGCCGGCCGTCCCGATATCATGATCATTGTCGGGGGTGTCATTCCGCCGGAAGACGTGGCCACCCTGCTGGAGGCCGGCGCTGCCGCCGTATTCCCCCCGGGGACGGTGATCCCCGAAGCGGCGCAGAAGCTGCTGGACCGGCTCAATGAGCGTCTTGGTTACGCACAAAAGGCGGCGGAATAGTCAGGTCGCCCTTTTTCTGCCGCTGCTGATATACGGCATATGACTTGCAGGTCTTGAGCGAGGAGTTTCATAAATGGATTTCTCACGCCGCTTCTTCATGTCCGGTGCCGCCCCGCTTGCGGCGATCGGCGCTGCTGCCGGCACCTCCGCCCCGGCAGCGGCCGCACAGGCTTTCATCTCCGCGACCGATCTCGGTCTCAAGCCTGACGGCAAAGGCGATCAATCGGCGGCACTCCGCAAGGCCATCGCCAAGGCGGCCGAACGCGGTGTGGCTCTGCTATTGCCGGGCGGGCGTTATCAGGTATCCGATATTCGGATCGATCGCCCCGTGGTCATCCTTGGGATAGCTGGCCAGACGATGCTCGTCACGACGAAGAATACGGGCATATTCGTCATCGAAACGGGCTTGGCCGCTCTCGAGGGTGTCGGATTTTCAGGATCGGACAAAACTTTTGGCAGGGATGAAGCGCTGGTCGCAGCCCGCAACTGTGCAAGTCTTTCGATTTCCCGCTGCGACTTCCGTGATTTCGCCGGCAGCGGTCTAAAGCTCAGTCAATGCGCCGGCCGCGTCGAGCAGAACCGCGTTGCGGAGATCGGCAAGACCGGCATATTCGCGCTCGATTCGGTCGGGCTCGAGATCAGCGCCAACCACGTCAGTGACATTGGCAATAATGGTATCCAGGTCTGGACCAGCGAGCAACGCCCCGATGGCACAATCGTCACCGGCAACCGGATCGAACGTGTGCGCTTCGATGATGGCGGCTCGGGCCAGAATGGCAATGGCATCGTCGTGTTCCGCGCCGGCAATGTGCTGGTGAGCCATAACCGCGTCAGCGATTGCGGCTATAGTGCCATCCGCAACAATTCAGGGCGCAACAGCCAGATCGTCAATAACTCCTGCTCGCGGCTTGGTGAAACGGCGATCTATGTGGAGTTCGCCTTCGACGGCGCGGTCGTCTCTGGCAATATCGTCGAGACGGCGGCGGCCGGAATATCCATCACCAACTTGGACGAAGGCGGCCGGCTCGCGGTCTGCGCCAATAATGTCGTCCGCGACATTACCGGTGGTGGCTCCAATCCCGAAAAGCGCGGCACAGGCATCGGCGCCGAGGCCGATACAATCGTCACGGGCAATGTGATCGAGGCGGTTTCCGATATCGGCATTTCCGCCGGCTGGGGCGCCTATGCCCGCAACATCATGGTCACCGGCAATCTCTTGCGGCAATGTCCGCTCGCGATCGCCGCTTCGGTCAGTCAAGGTGCCGGCCCGATAAGCATCACCGGCAATATGATCGCACAATCGCGCAAAGCCATCATCGGGATGAATTATCGCGATGAGGCAACGCCCGAGCTCGCCGGCAGCAATGGTACGATACCGGCAAATCTCACAGTCAGCGGCAACAATGTAAACTAGCGCGGGATGCGAAAAAGTGGATGCCGGTTTTTCGCGAGAATCCCGCGCTAACATATGAGAATCGATCACGTTTATGAATTTGGATCGTAACGATCCAAATT
>NZ_JAENHL010000008.1:890623-2018810 GCF_016595235.1 Taklimakanibacter albus
AGCGCCGCCGATCGCGGCGTGAACGTCGCCCACATGGATCTTGCGCCAGTTGCTGAGATCAGTTGCGGCGAAGCCCAGAAGCGCTTCGCGCTCGGCCTCGGTCCAGACCGGCAATGATGCCATGAGCCCCGCCATCGCCGTCTCGGAGGCACGATGCGCACCATCATCGCATTTCAGCGCGATGCCCAATCCGGCATGCGGGATGGCGCCGCAAAAGACGCCCTCCGCCCCGGTCTTCACGAAAGCGCGCGGGACCCTTTCCATGAGCTTGGTGCAGAACCGATTGGACCCCGCCACCATGAAGGGATGAGCTCGAACCGCTTCGATGATGCGCCGGCAAGCGGCGGCGCGCGATGCGCTCAATCCCGCGCCCGAGCTGAATCTGGCGAATCCCAGCGCCAGGTTGCGCAAAGGGACGGCCCAGGTCGGCACCGAACAGCCGTCGACGCCGTGCGGCTGAGCGTCGATGTCGATATCGCAGAGCTCGCTCATCACTTTCGCGACGCCACGCTGAACCGGGTGTTCGATGCGCGTGTAACCTTCGGCCGGCACCTTCAGATGCCGAGCAAGGGCCAGCATGCCGGCATGCTTGCCTGAGCAGTTGTTGTGGATAGCGCGCGGTTCCTCGTCGCGGCGCAGGATGTCGTGCTGAGCACTCAGCTCATAGGGCCAGTGCGCGCCACATTCATAATTTGCCTCGCTCATACCGGCCTTGGCCAGCATACCGTCCGCCACCCTGACATGGGCAGCCTCACCATTATGCGAGGCGCAGGCCAGTGCGACATCCTCATCGGTGAAGCTGAAATGCTCGGCGGCGCCACTTTCCACCAGAGGCAGGCATTGAAATGCCTTGATCGCCGAGCGCGGGAAGATCGGACGCTCGATATCACCAGCCGAAGCGACGAGCCTGCCGTCACTGTCCACAACCGCGTAGGCGCCGGTATGGCGGCTTTCGACAATGCCGCCTCGGGTCACTTCGGCGATGACGGGATTAGGACCGGCCATAGGCAATCTCCTTCTCAGGCATGGGCTTCAGATACCAGCCCAGCGCCAGCAACTGCAAAATGAGGAAAAACCCAATGGCCCAGCTATATGCCTCGGGCGCGTAACCAGTTGTGGTCGGCAAGAAAAAGCCGATGATCACGCCGATGGCCCCTTGGACCATGAAGGCCGATATGAACATGGCAAAATTGAGCGAGGCATTGGAGCGGCCTGCCAGTTCATTGCCGACCTGAGCGGCAAACCAGGGGAAGGCGACGATACCGACTTGTCCAGTTGCCGCCACCACGACCCAGGCCGCCACCGAGAGATCGGGCAGCCGCAAGATGATGACCGTCTGGGCGGCGAGATAAACGAGAAGATAAGCGAGCATGACCGTCAACGGGCTGATTCCGCGCCGTGCCAGCCGGTCGACGGCAAAGCCGCTCGACAAGATGCCGACCATGAAGGCTACTGCCATCCAGAGAAGATGGCGCGCGACCTGCATGCGGTCGAAGCCCAGAACGTCACGGAACCAGGGGCCCGCCCACAGGGTCTGGATACCGATCTGCACCCCCGTGGTCAGACCCAGAAGTGGGGCCAGGCGCCAATAGAGCGGCAATCTCATGATCCGCAGCAACTGAGTGAATTGCTGACCAAAGCGGGCGACGACAGGGTCGCCGTCGCGGCGCGGCACGACCACGAAAATGAAGCCGGCACACAAAGCGATCAGACCGGCAAAGACAAGGAAGGAATAACGCCAACCGACCTCGCGCACCAGATGAGCCGTGGGCTCGGTGGCGGCGATGATCCCCAGCGCGCCCGTCGACATGATGCAGGCATTAACGAGCGCCCGGCGTTCAAGCGGGACCCAGAGCGAGCTCGCCTTGAAGCCCGACATCAGGCCGCCGGCAAAGCCTAATCCGATTACGGCACGGGCAAGAAACAGGGTCGTGAAGCCCGGCGCCAATGCGAAAATCACGCAGCCCCCCGCGGCAAGCACCAAAAGCGCGGTTTGAACCCGGCGCGGACCATAGCGGTCGAAAAGCACCCCGAGCGGAAGCTGGAACAGCGCAAAAGCCAGGAGATAGGCCGACGTCAAAAGCCCGATTTCAGCCGGCGTCAACGCGAAATCCGCGATGAGATCCGGCGCCACGACAGCATTCACCGCCCGTAGGAGATAAGAGAGCAGATAGCCTATGGCAAAGGGAACGAGCGCCGTGGCGACGATACGTAAGGAGATGCCGGGCGTCATGAGAGGGCCGTAACGCGTTGCGGAACCAGATCGCCTTGCGGTTGAAGAGCGACCGTCCGGCGGAACTTTCCCATAGCAGCATTCCACCAGATGTGGATAGCCTTAACCCGCGAGATTCACTGACTGCAAAAAAATCGTTGAAAGCTGGCCGCAATACCCGCAAGATTCCGGTGAGGGCGCAAAGCGGTATTTGCATGGCGGCGGCATTGGGCATTCGGTCCAGGACAGACGAGAGTATGGCTGCCGCGGGCAAGGGAGGCCTCTGATGCTCCGCAGCCTGTTGGTCGCGATCGGTGCGGCCTTGATTCTGGTGGCCATACTTTCGTGGCAGAACATCATGTCGGCCGGCGTCGGCCAAATGACGGACGGCTGGGATAGGCTATTGGCCTACTACAGCCAGGAACCTATCTCGCTTCCAGGTATTGTCACGGACGAGTCAGAACTCAAGGCACTTGTGCCCAAGATGATCGAAGCCGATGTCGGCCTGATCAACTCCCCCTATAAGGAGACGCAAACAGAGCGTACGCAGCTGACCCGGCGCGATGGGGAATGCGAGAGTCCGCGAGCCAATCTCGATGAAGTCGCCTTCTTCCTTCGGTCCAACTTGTTCGAGCCCCTCGCTCCAATCGCGGTCCATCATGCGCGGGAGGCGAAGCTTCCGGTGGAATTGGTCAGATTCTTCCAAGACTATGGTCGTGGCGCGCACAAGCTCTCCACGAATGCCGCAGGTGAGCGGGTGACCGTGCCCTTTCTCGAAGGGCCAAGAAAGGTGCTCGTCGCAGGCGATTCCGCCGCCTTCGGCCCGATGCTCGACGACTCCGGCACTCTTGCCTCACGGCTACAGGCGAAGGACAGCACCCGGCAATATGTCAATGTAGGTGTACCAGGCGCCTCGTCCGAACAGGTCCTCTGCAATCTGACAAGGGCAGCATCCCGATATCAAGGTCAAGTTGAAGAGGTCATCTACCTCTATTCCGAGGACGACTTTGCCGCCGATCAGAAATTTGGCACGCCGGAGGCCGTTATCACGGCGATCAAAGCGTTGGCACCGAACGTCGTCCCGACCAAGGTCACCGTGGTTTATGTGCCCTCTCTCTACAATATCGTGCCCGAGCTCACCCGCTACAGAGGCTACGCGGGCGAACGCGTTCCCAACCCGCAAACGCAAAGAGAGCAGCTGAAAAAGAGTGTCGCGGGCGCTGGATATATCTGGCTCGATATGGGGGATATCGCGCTCGAACGCAGCCGGTCGCAAGGCAATGCTTTCTCGGTGTTCGACAGTTTCGCCGATCCCAGGTCGCTCTCGGCGCAGGGCATCAACAATCTCGTGGAAAAATTCACGCTCCCGGTGCCATCTGAAACGCTAGCTCTCACCACCGCCCCCAATCCGGAGGATCAAACGGTCGCCGCGACGGGCTTGGAAAACCAGCTACGGAAACAATCGGCCGCCCTCGATGACATCCGTGCGGCCGCGGCTCGCGCCGCCAAAAACAACCGGCTGAAACGCGAGGTCGGCGACATTCTCAAGAAGCTCAAGAACGAGCTTGCCGAGGGACAATAATCGCTGTCGACGATTGGCTGGGGCGCCAGGATTCGAACCTGGGAATGGCGGAATCAAAATCCGCTGCCTTACCACTTGGCTACGCCCCATCGACCGGAGGGGGACCATATACTGGCTCGATCGTTGCGCCGCAATAATGGCTTGCCAGATTTTCAAGTTGATTTCCAAGCCGCAGTCGGCAGGCGTCCGGCATCGCTCGACACCTCATAGACGTAGCCCCTGACCGATTGCCAGGTGCCGCTGCCATTTCAGCGGTGCAGCGACATGTATCGCTTCAGGAGGTGGAACAACAGACGGCCAGTCAGAGGACGTGAATCGGGGAAATTCCCTAGTATTCCCTCCAACGTCCGGACAAAACCCAATAAATTCAATGGGATTTGAAGATTGGTCGGAGTGAGAGGATTCGAACCTCCGACCCCCTGCTCCCGAAGCAGGTGCGCTACCAGACTGCGCTACACTCCGACACTTGATTTGTCAGGGCTTTTGCCGTGTTAGACCGCCCCGGTCAAGCTGGAAAACGCACCAAAAAGCGAACAATCATCCGAGAACCGGAAGACCAGTACCGGAATATTACTGGAATCCGTTCGCGCTCGGTTCCCATAGCCGATCTGGAGCTGTCAGGACTTCATCGATCCGGCAACCCTATGGAAATTTAATGATCCGAGTCAGGAAACTTTTTCGATCTGCATCGCTTGACCTCATGTCGCCATCGACATGTGGCGGCATCCGGGGGGCCCGCCGCTGACGTTGGCGGCGGGCTTACTCCAGGCCAGAGAACGACATAGCGGATCGGTCAAGTGAGCTATTCGAGAACACCTGCCCAAGACAACCCGTCTCAATGAAATCTCAAGATATCTCGCTGCGCCGTGGATAGTTGCGCAGTCGACCGGTTGTCACTTCACTCCAAGCCAGATCAGCGATCCGCTGTGATTAAACTACAACAAGCATCCGCAAATCGGCAAAGGTTCGATACATTCTTCTGACCTTCAGCCTCAACACGTGATATGCCGCGCCACGGCTGAACACTGCTGCCGACTTAACTCAATGAGCATTCGGGCTCGCATGATCTTCGGCTTATGCGCCCTCACCGAAGGTCTTGCTGCGACGGGCCGGCTTACGCCGGCCCGTCATCATTTTGATTGATGGCCGCCCTCTCCATAGAGCGCAGTGCTCAGATACTTGGTTCCCGAGTCGCACATGATGGTGACGACTGTCGCCTTGGGCCCAAGCCTCATGCCGATATCGATCGCCGCAACCAGATTGGCACCCGTGGAGGTGCCCGAGAAGACCGCGTCCAGCCGCGCCAGGCGGCGGGTCATGGCCATTGCTTCATCGGTCGTAACCGGCAAGATCTCATCGGCCAAATCGGCGCGCCACAATGGCACGACAAAACCCGCGCCAACTCCTTCGATCTTGTGAACGCCACTCTCGCCTCCGGAAAGGACCGCGGACTCCTTTGGCTCGACCGCAACAATGTGGACACGCCTCTCGCGCCGATGGAACCCCTCGGCAATACCGCGCACGGACGCGGCGGTCCCTGTCGCCTGCACGAAAGCATCGATGCGCCCCTGTGTCTGTGACAGAATTTCATCTGCCATTGCATGATAGGCGGTGAGCTGGTCCTCATTGTTGAGTTGATCCGTCCAGAAGGCGCCTGTCTGCTCGCAGATCCGGCGCGCCGCTGCGACCATATTGCGGGTCAACGCCGCGTCCATGCCGCCGCCGTGGCTGGGGATGATGGTCAGTTCGGCGCCGAGGGCCGCCATATGCCGGCGCTTCTCGATACTGAAGGCGTCCGATGTCACAATGCTGAGCTCATACCCCTTTGCCGCGCAAATGAGTGAGAGCGATACACCAGTACTGCCGCCGGTATATTCGACGACGCGGCCCTCGGGCTTGAGACGGCCGGAGCGCTCGCCACATTCGATCATGGCCAGCGCCATGCGATCCTTCATGCTGGCGGTGGGGTTCTCTCCTTCAAGCTTTATCAGAATGCGGGCACAACCCGGCGGCACGATGCGACGCAACTCCAGCAGAGGCGTATTGCCGATGCGATCAAGAACGGAGGTCGCCATTTCATATTTCCATGTATCTACAAATAATGTATATACATGCAATTATGAACAGGGACAAGGCTTCTCCAAGAAAGACGCTGGTAGCCGATGCGCGGCTAGCCGCTGAATATTGCGCTGGCCTGAATGTCCGGCTCGCGGCACGTCGGATCACCAGATTTCTTGACAAAAGGCTGGCCGAGGCCGGATTCAGCCTGGCGCAGTTCGGCCTCCTGATCCATATCGCGAGCGCCCAGGACGATACGATCGGTTCTCTTGCGGAGCGATCAGGGCTCGATCAATCGACGCTCTCGCGCAATCTACGTCCGCTCGAAGCGGCGGGACTGATCGAGATCGCAACCGTCGATGCAGATCTCCGGCGCCGTGCCGTATGGCTCACTGAACAAGGCGCAAGTCGGCTGGAATGTGCGATGCCGATGTGGCAAGGGGCACATGACACTTTGTCTAAGCTCATAAATCCTGAGCAACTACGGAGACTTGCGGTCAAAATGGAAGCTCTTTGACGCGAGACCGACGGCGGCGCGGCATTGGCCGCGACTGCGGCACGCCGCCGTTCAGAGCCGCGCGGAGACTCTGCCAGTCTTCCGGCGAAAGCCTCTCCATCAGCACAAGCTCGATACGCTTGAAGAGATCAGGTGCGACGATCCCTATTCTGTGGAGTATATAGCGCACCTGATTCAGAGCGTCGGGCCGCAATCCTGGCGCTCTACAATCCAGCCCAGGCGCAAGAGACCGCGCAATTCCGACTATGCTCCTGATGATGTCGGCGTCATCGACAGCAAGGGGCGACATGATCCAATCGTAAACGGATGCTTACTTCTTAGGCCTGCGGGGGGATACTCAACTGTGCTTACGCACCACCCCTGCCTCGGCCAGATGAAGACCACGCGGTAAGAAGTCGTTCAACTTGCCCACCAGATCGGCCGATATGAAACAGCCCCATTTGGCACGTTTGTCTTGGAAGAGATGACGGGTGCCGACGCGCTCGATATCGAGAAAGACCTTCTCATCGGCAGACGAGCGAACCCAGTAGGTCGTCCCGTCCTGTCGCACACCTCTTCGAAAGCCGCCAAGCTTGGGAACCGTGCAGTCCGTCTGCTCGAGGAACTGCATGAAATAATAGCGATGGCGAGATTCACCGTCCGCTGAGACGATCTCCAGGGGGAAGAAGGCGTGACGCCCCTCTTCCAACGCGACGATCGCTTTCATGACGCGATCGGACACCACAGTCACATGCAAGATCTGCGAATATTCGGGCAACGGCATCGGCGTTCCGGCTTTCAGCGCCACCCGTTTGATGACGTGATCCGGATCGACGGGGTGATAGGGCCAAAGATGGAAAACATCATGCGGCTGAAAGCCGGTGGCGTTGCGCAGCTGATAGGCCTCGATGCGAAGTGCCTTCAACCGCTTCTCTTCCTCAGCGTCCCATGTCACACAATCGTGCAATGGACGCAGACGGTTCTGGTAGGTTTCCAGGATCTCGAAAAAGCGACGATCTTCACGTTGAGCCGGCAGAGGCGCCGCGGACACAGCCGCATCAGGTGGCAAGGGTGCAGCAGAGCGGTGCGGCTCCGCGGCAATCGCCACAGCGGCGTCCACCACAGCCGGCGGCGCCGGTGGCGGCATTTTTGAGCCAAATAGGCTTCGGAGAATTCCCATCGTGGACCCCACGCTGCAACGTGCCGAGCGGCACCTTATGCCCCGGCATCATTATCCTCGGCAAATTTTGACTATGAGTTAATGTGGCTTGCGGCCGGGAAACGCTCGTCGAAGTCGATCCCCTCCCAACCGGCTCCAGGCAACAAAGGAGCGCCTGCACGCTACTCGGCAAAGTCGGGACCCGTCTTGAAATAGGACATGTCTTTCACGATTGTGGTCTCCGGCGTGATCCTGATCATCAGCTCCAGCCCATCCACAACATTGGTCCTGAACCAGGTGTTCCAGGCCTGCGGATCTGACCCCAGATAACGCACTAGCAACCGGTGCAGCCTGGTCTGATCGAGAGGGAGTATCCGGGCACGTCCTCTGATGCCTACATGGCGGAGTACGCCGCGCCCGATGTCGAAGTCGACCACGCTCACGGCACAACGCGGATCGGCTCGAAGCCTTTTGGGAAAACTGTCTTCCTTGTTTCCGATCAGCCAGACGGCATCCTCTTCCCATAGAAACCAGACAGGCGAGGAGCGCGGCCCATTTGGGCTATCGGTGGCCAGATAGGCCATCAGCGGCTTGGCAAGTAGTTCGGCCGGATCGAAATCCATCCCTAATCCTTGCGTTTACCCCCGTTGATCGTTCAAGACTGGGCGGTATTGGGCTTCGTCAGCACGGCCATGAGATAGCTCTTCACACCAGCATGAAATTTGTCCCGCTCCTCATCCCTTCCACGGGACAGGCCGGCGAAGCCCCGGACGATACCGCGCAACGGCAAGGCGACATGACGATCAATCAATGCGCGCTTGCGCTCCAGTCCAAGCTCAAGTCCCCGAACAATGCCGGAGGTGATATCCGCCATGATCTCAATGTCGTAACCCATATCGGTCAATGACTGGCGGAGTTTCGCCATTTTTCCGCTGCGGCGATAATCGGCAAAGAGGAATGTTCCTCCTGGCTTCAGGACGCGATCCACCTCGCGGAGAAAGGCCGAGAAGTTCGGATAGTTGAGCGAGGATTCGACATTTATCACGATATCAAAACTATTGTCGGCAAAGGGCATTGCCTGCGCGTCTCCCGCCTCAAACCGCAGGCGCGATTCATTGTAGCGGCGGCGGCATGCGGCAACCGATTCCGTAGAGATGTCGAGACCGGTCATCGTGCGCGGTCGATAGCGACGGTCCAGAAACATGACGCCGCCACCCAAGCCGCAGCTCACTTCGAGCCCATCCTTGCCGTCCCAATCCCTGCGCCGTGCAAGAAGATCGTAGAGTTGGATTGGATAACGATGGTCTTCAAGGTCCGGTGGCAGTGTAATGGTATTCGGAGCATGCCCGGGCTCGGCATAGCCGTGATTGAGGAAAAGCAGATCCCCACTTGTGTTCATTTTAGCAACGACGTCGTACCAGTAGACCATGGCACGCCGCTTGATCCGTCGCGGCAAATACCGCTTCCACAAACCGAACATGGATTCCACTTCTCGTGACTGCTCCGTCCATGTCCGCCTTCGTCGCCCAAGCCGGCGCGCGGCGTCAACAGGAGAGGCATTGCCGATTGTAACAAGCTCGTGTCGCTACGCCCCCTACTCGGGAGACAGCTCGTATCGCTCGCACGGCCAAGAGCGTCATGCGGGCGAATGTCGCGCCTTCTTAATCCCGGGAGGATCGTAGCTCACTTCTAAGTTGAAGCGCTTATAGAGTATCCGATCGCCATAGCCACCACAAAGAGCGCGCAACCACATCACTGCGGCCAAAGCTTTTCTCGCCGTCGATATCGGCAGCGCGGGCCGTCAGTGCGGTAAGGGTATGGAGCGCCGCTTCTGCGGCACAAAATAGAGAAGCCAGATCAGCCACGTCAGATAGAGATACTCGATTGGGCCCTTGTCACCATTGAAGGCGGCGAGGGCATCCGGTGATTTATTATGCCAATCAGCCCGAGAAAACCCAACCACCAACGTTCATGAAAGCGTATGTCTCATCTCCTACTCAATATTAAAAATAGATCGATTAGTCAATTAATTATATGGAGAACGAGAGCTCCTGGTCAAGGTCGGCCACAAAATAAATGTGAGATCATTGCTAGGAACCCGTCATGGGATTAGATCACACCCGGGGCCCCGTAGCTCAATTGGATAGAGCATCAGACTTCGAATCTGAGGGTTGCGCGTTCAAATCGTGCCGGGGTCACCATTTCCCTGCAGTGAACGCGCACTCTCGGAAATCTAAGGGGTCTGTGCGCGCGTCGTCTCGACCGGCACAGAAATTCCCAATTTGAATTGCCCGTTTCGCAAGGAATTGGCCCATCGCGCTAGGAATACCATTCCCAAACACGAGCGCAGCGCTGCCAACCTGTTCGCTTGCCACTATTCTCACCCACAGCCAATGGAGAACAGACGCCAAAGTTTCGCCACAGCGCGATGAAAGAACGCTTGAATTCATCCCTATTTTGAAGAATTCCTTGTTGTAGTATGATTGCTTTCATCCGCCTGCTGATGAGATTCGCTGAAGGCTCGAGACGGTGAAACTGGACGGACACGCAAAACAATCGTGGGTGCTCCTTATAGCCGCATTATTCGGCTTTCTTGGTGTTGCACACACTGCTCAAAGTGAATGTCTGAGCCCTTCATCCGCTTCCGGCGATTCAGCCACGACCGTATATCGCTGCCTCGAGCAGCAGGGCACGACCACGCGACAAGACCCGATTATAAGTCCCCATAAGACGACTGTGGTTGAACGCGGTCCGGCCAGTGTTCCCTGGTTTGCGCCCAAGCCTGCGGGCAGCCCGGCGGAAACAGCGGGGCCATTGCCGCAAGCTCAGGTGGCCGAACCGGCCGAGCCATCGCCACAAGCTCAGGCGACAACAACCAAGGTAATTGTTGAAGTTAGGCCGGACGAGAAACCAGTCGCACAGAAGAAGCCGGCTCGTAAGAAACTTGTCAAATTGAAGCCAGCCAAGACGAAAACGACAAAAGCGCTGACAGCGAAGACGAAGCCTATCAAAAAAACGACGAAGGCCAAGGTCGCCTCCGAGGAGCCCGGTAACAGTACTATCGTCTGGACTCGGAAAGATATGCCTCTTGGTAATCGTATCGTGAACTGGCTCGGGCTCTGACCCTGTCTGCAGAGGACTCTCGGGCGAGCCGACAAGAAAACGAACAGCTGATTGCCTCAGCGGCACAGGGATATCCCAGACGGGCATTCACTGATAAATTCGGCGAATTCCGGCCCGCCATAATATGCGGGTGATGATGCGTTCGGCGCGGACAACCGAGCGCTCATCGGCATCCGGAAAGGCGATATGAACCGCCTCGTGAACCAAGGTTGAAAGCCACTGGCGAGGTTCAAGCCGTGGGTCGATCTCGATCAGGCCATCGTCGGGAAAGGCTTGGCCCGCCGCTCGCTCACGGCCGAGCTTGCGCTCGGTGAGGATAAGCTTTCTTGGCATGACCTACCTCCTCTCACGCAGAAAGCGGTAGAAGCGTTGCCAATCGCGACGCTTGCCTTCGCAGGTCTTCAGCGCGGCGCGGTTCTGATAGAGCGCCTGAACGGCGTCCTGCCCGATCGACACCTTTGGGAGCTCGCAACGTATTTGAAGTCTCGCGGGAGGATCGGGGAGTGGCACCCTTACATCAGGGGCTGTCGTCGATCCGACGCACGCCGTCAACATGCTCACGAGTAAGAGGATAGGACTTTTCGTTCTGAAGCGCATCGATGAGTTCCTTGAGTTTGCGTTCTTCCTCTTCAGCGTTACGGGCATCGGCTTCGGCCTGGCGTATGACGACTTCATTGGCGAGAAGTGCTGCTTTGATCTGCGTGATGGTCGCTTCAAGCGTTCTGACGCGTTCAGCGTGGATACCGGCTAGGTAGAGCTTGGTCGCGAGCCCAGCCGCGAGGATTAAGGCCAACAGGGTTACGATGAGCGTCGTGGCCCCCTTGAGACCAACCCCGCCGAGCCCGATACGGGCGAGAATGGCCATCATCCAAACAACCTGTCCCAGAGCCGTTCCCGGCGCTCATGCCCGATGGTCAGAAGAACGCCGCAGGTTATAGAGGCTAGTCCCAGAATGAGGACGAGGAGGCTCAGCCAATCCATCCCGTAGCCGAAACCGGCCAGCGACCCTGCGCCCCCAGATCCCAAGATCGCCGCCAGCCATTTGCCCTGCCCAGTTACCGGAACTGACGCAACATTGTCGATCTCATCGCCATCCTCCACCTCGCGCCGGACGGCACGCAGCATGGACGCCGTAACCAACTGAAACCGTGCAGCGACGCGGAAACCGTTGACCTCCGCCCAGTCGATGGCATCAAAACATGGACATGCTTTGGTCACGCCAGGAAAGTCACGATGGCCGATGACGCGGCTAGACGGAAACCGCGACTGCAGGTCAGCCAGTCGATTCTTTAGCGCGCTCCACTGCGCAGCGGTGAAGTTGTTTCTGGGCCGCTGCCGGGCATCGACTCCACCAACAAGACAGATACCGACAGAACTGGCGTTGTGGTTTCTCACATGACTGCCGATCTCTTCGAGTGACCGGCCCTCCTCCACCTCACCATTGCGACGGATTACCAAGTGATAGCCGATGTCGTTCCATCCCTTGGCCTTGTGCCATTGACGGATCTCGGCGGCACCGATATCGGCTGTCGGCGGCGTCGCCGAACAATGAAGGACAATATAGTCAGTGGATCGCCGACGCATTAGCGCACTCCCGGCGAGACATTATCCCGCTTCTTTGTTTCATCACCCACGACATCGCCGAACCCACTACGGCGAAGAAGCCCCCTGGTGGCAGAGATCGGCACAGCGAAGTTGATGCCCGATCCACGCAATCCAGCATCAAGCGTACCCACGAGCTCGCCGCGCTCATTGAGTACCGACCCACCGGAATTGCCACCGATGCTGGCGGCGTCGATCTGGAAGACCTTGAGCGACTTTCCTCCGATAGCAAGCGTGCGTTCAGCCGAGGAAACGATGCCCTTAGTGACCGAATTATCGAGGATTACGCCCGGATTTCCGACGACATAGATAGTCTGCCCCCGCATCAGCACATGGCTGTCCGGCGCGAACGGAGCCTCCATCGGCGCCTTGAAGTCGACATCGAGGATTTGGAGCAACGCAACATCGTTGCCGGCGTCATTGCCGACGATCTTCGCCACATAATGACGCGATGATATGACCTGATAGTCCCGGGTGATGTTCTGCCACACCTCAAGATCCAGTTTCTTCTCGACAGTCTTTTTCGTCACCTCACCGGTCACCGGATCAACAAATTCCTGCTGCTCACGGGTGATCCGATCCGTAACACAGTGGCTGGCGGTGAGTACCAGGCGATGCTGTTTCGAAATGATCGTGCCGGAGCAGAATCCATCGCCGCCGACTCCGACGACGACATTGGTCTGGTCTATCTGCTGGGCCATCTTCTTGAGATCCCAAGTCTCCTGTGCCGGAGAAGCACGGACGCAACCGGCGAGGGTCAAGATACCGAGCAGACAGCCGGCTGCGGCAAGCCAATGAGAGGTCTTCATGGCGAGATCCTTTGTTGATAGGGGAAGGACTTGTATCGACGAAGGGGTACCGAACTTTTTTGCTTTCACGCAGGCGATCACAACTGGGGCGACTATAGTTGTTGTCGCTTCTCATGACGGCGCGATCTATTTGCGGCTTCGACTGAGCTTTATGATTTGCATTATGATGAGTGCGAGCCCGCAGAATGGCATAAGTGCAGCGGCAATTTGGGAAAGTTCATTAAGAAGATTCAACCAAGTTTGAGTAAAGATCGCGGCCAACGCGATCGCGAAATTGAGCTTGGTGGAAGTCATTCATAGACTCTTAAGATTACGTTCCAGCGACCGACCGTTACAAAAAACGACTCGAAAGAGGCCTTGTGAGTAATGACAATCCTATTGATACAAACTCCCGCAGTATTCGAATCCGCCCATGCACCAACTCCCGCCGCACTCTCTGAAGCAACATTCCATACTCTGTTGCCTGAACTGTATCCGCAGTCCGCAGTCGTACAGTGCAACGCTAGGTGTACGAGAGATGGTTGCCGCCCCAGATTATGCTGTGTTTGCAAAGATGTGGAGGGGGCGTAAGAGCCAAGATTGAATTCGCGATAGAATCCAATACTAGATCTTCCTTCTGACCACATGCACTCGAGCAAGATCACTTTGGTAGCGGTGTGATCCTCGACAACTTGATAGGCAAATGCAGTCTTCGCATGAGGCGCCTTTTCAATGTCGAAATGACTCAGTGCTCTAAAAATCGCATTCAGATTTAGCCCCCAGCCGCCAGTTCCATCTTGTTGGACAACAAGCAAACCCTTTTGCCCCGTGTTCATGTTTGTGGGCAGACCGAGATTGCGTGACGCGGTCAGCACGATCCGAACGTCGTTCGATGCCGCATTCATATCCCAAGCGATCGTCGCCGCATCTGCGAGCGTCGTCATTGTGGTGATGAGCGGCTTCGAATATGTCTGCTTAGCAATAAAGGTCTGTTCGCGATCGACGGCGACCGGCGCGAAATTCAGAAGAATGATGTCAGTCCCGTTATAGACGCAATCACAGACATGGCCTGAACCAGCTATGTCACCGATCGCGACGGCCGCACCATTCAATTTCTTGATGATCTTGGCGCCCAGGCCGTCGATGTTGATTGTAGGAGCTGTCGTTGTATTGGGGGCCCCGGCCGTGAAGCGGAAACGCATCTTGGCAGTATAGGCCACGAAGGCCGGCGAGAATGTCGCCGTTATGGCATCGGCCGTTCCGCTAACCGCGATCGCGTGGGCCACAATTTCCGACTGGACCTGGCCGAGATTGGGGCTGTCGGCAGCCGCCGCGCCAGCGCCTAACCCAGTGAGCTTGTTGCCGCCCATGGGCTGATTGGCCAGAAATGGCGCTGTGCCCAGGACATTGACGCTGTCTGTCAGCGCCTGAGACAGGTCGGCGACGACAGCATTGTAGTCAGCACTTTCTATCGTAGTATTGGGCACAGCGGCTGTGCCGGCAGGCGGGCCATAGATGCCTGATCCGTTGCGAGGCATGCGAAATCCTCCTAAATGGCGGCGATGTACCGCATTCGGGTTGGGGGACTTGAGATCGCCGACGGCATTCTGGTCGACGGCCTAGTCGTTTTGGCTTTGTGAACCGGTTATGGCCGAGGGATCGGCTGGAAGACTGCGGGCTTCGCTTGGGCCGCTAGATATGTCTCTTCGGGCTCTTGAGTGCATCAATTTCGAGCTGGCCCTTCTCGAGCTGCTGCCGACGAATCGGATCGGAAGCCTGCATCTCGCGCTCGATGTACATCTGCAGGACGCTTTTCGGCCCGGGCGACGTCCACGGATCTGCATAGACCTGCAGCATCTCGCTGAGGCTCGGGCCACCGGCCTGCGTCAGGCGCACGGGCTGACGATCGCCAGCGGGCTGGGTATTCGGCCAACCGCCGGCGTCACCTTTGGCAACGGTGCCCGACAGGCCGGGCGCGGCGGCCGCGTCGGCGGGCGTGTATGCCGCTGGCTGGAAAAGCGCATTGAAACGGCCGTCGGCAGCGCCACGCTGCTTTGTCTCCGCCTCATCGAGGCGATTGCGCTCGACGCGATACCCAATCGCGTCAGCAATGGCACCAAGCCCCTCCCAGGCATTCTTAGGCTGCTGAGTCGCTGAATGCACCACGAGCTGGCGCGCCAATGCCCGGCGCTGCTCAAGCTCCTCAGGCGATTTGATACCGCTATTGCCACCGAAAATGAAACTCACCATTGCCTATGCTCCGAGATGAAGGGCTATGCTGTAGTCGACCATGCGATAGCCGGACGAGTCCTTGGTGACGGCGTCGGGGTGCTTCTTCTCGACCTCTTGCGCCATGAGACCCAGGTGCATGCGCTTGCCGCCACGATACCTGTACGAGTAGATGTTTTGGCCGTCGTCGGTCTTTCCGACTTTCTTCACATCGGCTTTCAGACGCCGATCGGAATACATGATCGCCTTGGCGCCGACCCCAAAGAGCGCGCCTAGCCCATTGTTAAAGTTATCCTGCTTCCGCTGATATGCCGCGAGCTCATTCTGATAATTCTGCTGAGTCAAGCCCGCGTAATCGGTGTTGGCGACATTGGCTCCCGGTGTCGATCCGAACATGGGTTGATCGATCTGGCCACCGCTCAGGAGTGACGCGAACTCATTCAGCGGTTGATTGCGCTCGGTGAGCTTCTCATTCACCGCCTGATCGCGAGCGTTGATGAACAACTCGTTCCAGGCGTCATTTTCCTTCTGATACTGATTTTGTACGGCGCGGTCATCAGCCGCTGAGCCGTCTCGAATGCCTCGGGCCAGGCGCAAAGCCTTCTCCGACGCCGCCTCCCTGGCGAAACGATCTGACATTCGGGAGCTGTAGCGATCGATGATGGAATCTTCGACCGCCTTGTTATCGAGCGAGAACGGCTTGTCGAGCGTGCCGTTAAATTGGCCGGAAAGGCGCTCGAGCAGCCCCGCGATATTAGCCTGGCCTGCATCCTGGCGGTCCTTGATCAACTGCTGTGCGTCCGAAAGCTTTGTCGTCTGGACATAGTTCGGAATCTTTGTCGTTCTACCGGTGAAGGGATCCACATAATCGCGATAGCCCGACTGCGTGTAGGTCTGGCTGCCATCAGGCCCCACCTGGTCGATCATGCTCATGATCTGGCTGAGGCCGGCAGTCGACTGGTTCAGCTTGTTTTGAGCGAGCGCCGTCTGCATAGGATCGGGCGCCTTCGGTGCCTTGCCTTTACCCATGTGCATTCTCCTTGTGAAAGCCGTTCTTCCGCCAGTCTTCGGCGGTGAGCGTTGAAACAATGCCGTCTTGGTCAGGGCCAAAGAGCCGCGGAATGGTCACCTGCTTGAAACCATAGGCGCGCACGATGCGCACAGCGTGCTGGAGACTAGCCGGGGTTCGGGCAATTGCCATCTGGCAGGCGATGCCGTCGAAGACATACGAAAATGCCGCGTAGAGC
This sequence comes from Taklimakanibacter albus, assembly GCF_016595235.1. GTDB lineage: Bacteria > Pseudomonadota > Alphaproteobacteria > Rhizobiales > Aestuariivirgaceae > Taklimakanibacter > Taklimakanibacter albus. The sequence goes on from NZ_JAENHL010000008.1 coordinate 907,120, forward strand.
ACCGGCCGGGTCAGCCAGCGCCGATTGGTGCCGGCATAGCTGATCTCGATCGTGCCAGCATCGGGTGACCAATGACTGAAGACGAAGCCGCCCACCAATTCGTCTTCATGATCAACGCCAATGGCCGTGAAATTCTCCCCGAAGCCGTGATCCGCGACATGCGGGATCAGGCTCGCCACCAATTTGGCCACGGTGTCGTCCTGACCGTAGATCGGCGTCATACGGCTACGCCTCCCTGCTCATAAAGCAGGTCAATCGAGATGAGCTCGGCCTCGGGAGGGCCCGCATGCGAGCACGTTATCTGGATATTCGGTGCGAGCGCGAAGCCTTGCCCCGCGACGGATACCCATCTCGTCACCAGTTGCTGCGCCGTGCCGGCGTCCCAGAGGGCCACGTCCCACAGACCGACGTCCCAGACATCGAGGCTCGGATGCTGTGCTGCCGGCGGATAGGCCGGCAGCTTGGCGATGTAATCGCTCGATATCGACACCTTCGGCGCGAAGGGCTGGCGATAGAGCCAGGAAGTGCGCACCATCTTGGCCGTCTTCATCGCGACCGGCGACCTGAGATGGTCATACAGCCCGACGAAGGTGCATTGATATGGCGCGCCGTCGTCGGTGCCGCTGGCTTCTGCGATCATGACGCCGCCGCCCGGCGTGCCGAAGAAGGCCCTGCTCCCCATCTCTGCCTGACAAGAGATGTCCCAGCCAGAGTATTTCGCCCAGGCGCCCGTCAGCAGGTTCACGACAAGAGCACATTTCTCGCTGGCGCCGACGGTCGGCAGGCCGATGATGCCCATGTTGCGGCTGACCCATTTGAGCGCCGACCAATTCGTCGAGGTTTCGCGCGCCGTCGCCTGGCGCTTCCACTCCTGCTCGATCGCCCTGGTGACCGCGGCGAGCGTCAGCGCGGCCGGGTCCTTGTTCATGGCGGCCGACAGCGGCACCATGCCGTCCGCCGTGGCGATGACGAGATCACCGCCGGCGCGAAAATAGGCGTTCGGGCCGAGCGGCCGGCCGATGTCATAGCGGCCCACCTGCTGCCAGAGCGCTGGGTCCGCCGGGTCGACGCCGGAGAATGCCGCAACCTCTCCCAACGTGCTGATGAAGACGCAAATATCATCGAGGCCATCGCCGGCATCGACCGACCATGTGTCACCGAACAGCAGCGAACCGCCTTTCTTGAAGACTCCCGAGAGAGAAATCTGAGATGCGGCACCGCCGATCGCGTCAACAGCAAGGCACCAGGCGTTCATGGTGTTCTTCTGGACGAAGAAAAGGCGGTTCTTGAAGACCCAGACATGCGAGAGCGTCGATGCCGTAACGCCGGTGATCGCCGGCGTCGTGGCCCAAGCCGCACCGTTGAAAAGCCGCCGATCATCTGTGCCATTGACGGCAACAAGGAAATCGCCGCCCGTGCCGGCAAACATGACCGACGAAAAGACGCCGCTGGTGAGACCGCTGACGGCCGCCGCCGGCTGGATGGTCGGGCTCGCTGGGCTGGTAATGTCGTAGATCTTCGCGGCGTCCGTTCCGAACAGCCGTTCTGACGTGCCGCTGCGCCAGACCATGAGGCTCTTTACGCCGGCGGTGATGGTGGCGTGCCGGAGCGAGCCACCGCGAGGCCGGATGCCGCGCGTCGTCGGGAAGAAGTTTTCGAGGATCGAAGCGCCCCCCTGAATGTCCACGGCAAGGCTTTCAGATTCAATCCAGCCGCGGATCGGCGCGGGGAAGACCTTTGGGGCAGCGAGGGCTTGAGCGGATACCGGCGCCTGCCGGCGGCGAAAACTGGGCATCAGGGCACAATCGAGACAGGATAGGCTGGCGTGTCACCGAGCAGACGCCGCGCGCGACCCACGGCGATGATGCGCGAGCCCTTATCGGCGGTGATCAGCTTCTCCTTCGCGTCCTCGTAGTTGTCCTGGTCCTGCGCATATGGAAGGCCCTTTTGCGCACGCCATTTCCAGATCATACAGAGTTCGAGCAGCGTTTCGGAAAGGCGGAAGGTGTCAGTGTCTTTGGTGAAGCCGCCCTTCAGCGTGCTCTGATCGTCCTTGGCCCAGAGCTTCGACATGTGGAAGAATTTCACTTCCTCGCCCGTCGCCGGCGCTGGCCGGATGTGCACCTGCCCACCATGGAGCGTCCACATGCCGGCGACCTGGTTGAATTGGCGGATCTCCATGTCGAGCCATTGATCACTGTCGATGATATGCGCCAGTGAGGTGATGTAACGGCTCGACCGGAGTTCGGCCGCTTTCAGCATGCGGTCGTAATCGGCAGGGAGATCGAAAGCGGTCTTGGTGCCATCGCCGGCGAGCGTGGCGACCACCTTGAGCGCCTGCCATTCATAATCCTTGGCGATGTAGAGGCCAGCCGTATTCGCCATCACCTGCAACTCAAAATGCTCGCGCTCGGCGGAGCTGAAGACGGCTTCCGGCCGATCCAAGGCGATCGAGGCCGAGACATTTTGAATTGCAGTGAGGACGGTCATGGTCAGGCAGCCTCTTTGGTGTTCGCGTCTTCCGCCAGGCGGACGAGCGTATCGTGACCTGGCTGGCCTTTGGGCGCTACGCCGGTGCGTTCCTTGATGAACGCCTTGAGCGCCGTGACGTCCCAACTCGCGAAGAGGGAGGGCGGCGGCGGCTCGTCGGGCTGCTCGACGGCCTGGGCTGTCATCGGGTTGTTGATGGCCGGCATCGGGTCGGTTGCAGAGCCGCGGTACGGCCCGGGCTGCATGGCGGTGACTTGTGCCATCAGCCCTTCGAGCTGGGTGCGCAGTGATGCGTTCTCAGCCGAGAGGCGGCTTTCAAGCGCACTCTCCTTCGCCCGCTCGATATAGGTCTTGGCCTGCTCTTTCAGCTCGCGGCCGAACATGCCGAGGCGGGAGAGATTCGCGCCTTCGAGCTGCGCCAAGGCCTCGGCCGTATGGATATGCAGCGCCCTGAGCTCGGCACGCCGCGCCTCGGTTAGGAAAGGTAGCTCAGAGATGGGGGTGCCATCGCCGATCGCGGCCTCGCCCGATTTGAAGGCGTCGTAATGGCGGTGATAAAGCTGCGCATAGCTCACCCACTGGTTCGTCGCGGGATCGCGAATACACTTTTCATGCGCTGGGGCCACCAGCTCCTTGCGGGTGTCGCCGACGAATTTGATGTGGACCTGCTCCTGCTGGTCGAAGATCGGCCGGCCTTCCTTGAGGGATTTGGCCCGGTTCTCGACCGCGACATTCTTGAATTCGATGTGCAGATGCTTGCTGCTCGAGGCATCCATGGGAATTGTCCTTTCTGAGAGGGTGCGAGGAGAAAGAGCGGGACCGAAGCCCCGCCCCACTTTGTCAGATCGCGTTGCTTTCGACCCAAGCCCGGTCACCCGCGCTGAGCGCACCGGAGCGGGTGGTCCAGGCGCCAGCACCGGCGGCAACGGTCATCGCGGGCTCGGTCAGGATCACCGCCGTATTGTCGGCGATGCCGGCCGAGGCCTGGGCGAAAATGTACATCCTCCCGTTCTTGGCCCGGACAACGGTGCCAAGAGGCATCTCGTTATAAAACGGGTCAGTCGACGGATAGATCGCACCCAGATTGACGCCCAGCGTCGAGCTGATGTGCTTGGAGGGATTGGACATATCTTCTCTCCTCTCTTACGGCGCCGAGTCGTAGAGCTTGGCCATGTGCAACGGATTGTTCATGGTCAGCTCGCCGAAGAAGCCGATATGCTGGACAATGGCGTCCTGGTTGATGGGCATCTGCTTCCCACCAAAACGAACGAAATTGCGGTCCGGGTGATAGCGGAAGCGCAACGCCGTCGTGTCGATGAAGTAACTGGTGTTGGCCGGCATGGCCGAGCCGATGCCGCCTTCCAGCACCACGTCTACCTTCTTGTTCGCGCTGTGCAGGCGAAGGGAGGTGAAGCCCATGGCGCCCAGCTCGTTCTCGTTGGTGATCTGCTGGATCGCGACGAGAGCGCCGGCATAGGCCGTATAGTGCTCCTGCGAGGACAGGATCAGGTTCGGGCCTTTAGGGCCTCGGCTGCGCTGGATCAGGATGCTATCGAAGATCCTGCGCACCGTGGTGGTGTCGACCTGGGTGATGCCGGCAAAGGCCGAGTTGGCGTCAAAGGCCGACGTCTGCCAGATGGCATTCGACCGGGCGATACCGCCATAGGTGCCGGAGTTGACCACCGTCGGGATCACCAGCTGCAGGCCGCCGATCTGATTGGCGGCGGTGCCATTGCTGTGGAGGTCTTCCACGAAACGGTCGGTGAGCTCCTGCTCGGCCGCCGTAATGTGCTCCTCCATGATGTCCTTGAGCTGGTTGGTGCCCGAGTTCTTCAGGATGTCCTCGTTCGACAGTGTCACGCTGACCGCGGCCAGCTTCGGCGTGAATTCGGCATCATTGAAAAGCTCGGCCGGCTGCGGGTTCAGGAACTCGTAGCCGGAATAGCGGGTATAGGTGCCGCTTTCGTTGTAGAGCAGACGCTCGCGGATCGTCGGACCCGAGAAGGTCTTGAACTGGTTGCGCCTCTTCATCACGAAGAGCAGCGCATTGGAGTTCGACACAAGGTCGGCATAACCCTGCGACCGATCCTCCAACGCCAGCGAGAACGCCTCTTGCAGGCGCTCATTGGTATTCAAAGCCATTTCGATTGCTCCCTAATGGCGCTGGTTGGAATCACCCGAGGCCTAGAGAGGCAAAAGCGCCATCGACGCTCTCCCGGGCGGTTGACGGGGCCTTACGTCTTGCCGGGTTTGAGCCGGCGCCTGGAGCACCCGTTACACTGAGATTACCGTTGCGGGTTTGAGCCGCGTTCGGCCTTGGATTCAGAGCGATTCTGTTCGGCGCGGGAGTGAGCCGCTCCGCCATTTCATAGGCACTCTGCAAGTCGGCGGCCATCTGCGTCTGCAGCAGACGCAAGACGGTCATCTGAAGATCTGGCTCATTCAGGCGGGGATTAGCCTCGGCGAAGGCCTCGACCTGCCGCAAGGTCTCGTCCTCATAGCGATCCTGAATCGACTTCGTAATCCCCCCAAGATGATGTTGCAGGCTGGTGACCTGCTGGCGAAGGTTCCGGACAGTCTCGTCATTTCGGACCTGCGTCTCATCCGGCTTCTGGCCCAAGATGAAAGATGCATATTGGCGCGGCGTAATGCCGGCATAATCGAGAATACTCTCGATGGCATGCAGGCGCGTGCCGGGCTCTTCTGCAATGAGCGCGCCATCGAGTGCGGTATAGCGCTCGAGTGCATCATGCACCGTGGTGTTCGATTGGCTAGCCATATGAAAATATGACCTGAGCGGCTCGAAAGCCTCTTGATACCGCGCCATACCGCTTTCGAGTTCACGAAAGGCGCGACCAACTTCGCCCTTCACGCTATCCGGTACACCTTTCCAAGCAGCCTTCGCGTCGGCCGAGAAGCGCGCCGGCGCTTCCATCAATGCGACCGACGGCCTGTGATCTTGGGATGTGCCTGCCGCATCCTTGACCTGCCCGTACTCGTCGCGTGCCTGCTCTGTGCCGTCCGACGTCTCCACATCGAGAACAGCAAAGGCACGATCGAGGGAATTCCGCGCTGTCTCCTGCGTATGGTCGACGTTAGGCTCGAACTGGACTACGCCGTCATCTGCGCCGTTCCGTGGCTGATATTGCGCAATGGATTCGGTGGCGGCGCCTGCCGCTCCAGCTTCATCGGTCATGTGGTCTTTCCTCTGTCTGAGAGAGTGCTAAGCGCCGAACCCGGCGCGGGAGAATGCCCGCCCCACGGTCGCCTTGATGGCGGCGCGGTCGGGCTTCAGTCTCGAAGAACGTCGAAGCATCGCCGGATCGTTGCCGACCTCGGTGAAAGTCGCTCCCTCGGCGTTGCCTGACGGCTTATAGGTTTCCCTCATTGCCGACTTGGACGTGTAGAGTTTCCCGTCGACCATGTTCTTCGTCGGGGGCATCTCGTCGCCGATCAGCGCGGGTGTACCCAGAATCGAGCGCTTCTTGAAGGCAGGCTCTGGGGCGTGTGAAATTCGATAGATGACGGTCATTCGCCGTCCTGCCCTTGCGCTGTCATTGCAGTCGCCCCCACGCCTAATCCCAGCGGGGCTAGGCTGTTGAACTGGATTATCTTCGAAAGCCTTGGATGGGGATTCACCGCGGCCCTGATCGCGGCGGCCGTTCGGGGCGCCACCGATTTCAGATAGTTCGGATCGTGCATGTAAGCGCGAACGGCTTCCGCCATCAATTCACGCTTCACCCGCTCGCCAGAGTATCCAAGCTGCTCCGGACCAAATCTCGGACCGTGTTTTTGCGGGTTGTTCAGATGATTGTAAACGTCGCGCAACTCATCATCGAGCCCGGCAGACGGGATGATTCCAACTATCTCGTCAATCGCGTGGGATAGCTCATGTGACAGAACCCTCTTCGCCTGCTCGCGCGCAAGAGCCCTGTCGAGCAAGATACTGCGGTCGGTTACTTTTCCCGATCGGCGGTCTTGCACCACCACGTACTGTCCAGCGTCCCCTCCGATCGTGCTCTTCGAAACAGCCTGAGGGTTGCGGCCCGTTGCTTGCGTCGCAATGGAGTCATATGCTTCCGCTGGTACTCCGGAATCGCCTCCGCCAATATGCGTTCGACCGGCGATAACTGCTCTGGGGTCAAGCGGCCTTCCTTCCACATCGAATAGAAGTCGTCCCGTTGCATCACCTGTCGCTCCATTCGGATAATCGGCCTCGAAGTCGCGTTGCGGTAGAGGTTCCGGATCATATATCCTCGCCGACCTGGAGGCGAGCGCTTTTCGCTTCTCTAGGGTTCTTCCAGCGATATTATTGGCTATTGATTTCATTGTTCCATTCGGTCCCGGCAACAGCGCCAGGCCTGCCGTGATCCCGGCATCAAGATAATTTCCGGAGCCGGCGCTGCGCCCAGCGTCGTTCACATCCATCAGGACGCCAGCCGGAGACCAGTCGAGAATGGTCATCAGATCTCGTGTTTTGGTTTCGGGATTGGGGCCGGGCCAATTGCTACGGATGAATTCCTCCGCCTTTTCCCGAAGACTCGGATTATATGGCTTCAACTCGCCAAAGCTATCGTAGAACGGATCCATCTTTCGACCCGTTCCATGCCGCCGAGCCGTGAGACGGGCGATAAGTCTGAGATTATCATTCGACATGTTCCCAATTCTCCCTACGCAGCGAGCAGAAGGATGGAGATTGCCTGCTCCTCCTGCAGCCGCTCATGCTCCTCGACAAAAGCGCGAATACGCGTCTGATCAAGCGCCAGCGCCTGTCGTCTTAGTTCCTCGACGACAGAACTGTAGTCTGGCGGCGGTATCGGCAGGAAAGTGACAGGGTCAATCTCACCATTGGCGATTTGCCAAGACCGATCGATGATCCGCCGAAGCTGTTCCTGCCATTCAATCTGATGCTGCTCATATCGCGCCCGTACGTCGTCACCACCTCGGCGCGGATACAAGATCGGCATGAGAGCCGACACGGACAGAAAGTCATCTTCTTCGATCGCCGCAAGATCTCCCATGACGCCGACCGCGCCTTGCATCAAAGGGGTATCGCTCTCCTCGACAGAGGCAGCGGATCCGACGACCGCGACCGTCCCATCTGTAGACGGCACGTCGTCGTCTTCGGCAATGGTCCCTATGCCGGCAAGCGACAGCATGGCATTCGCAACGCCGGCGTCATCGGCCTCACCGACGAAAACTTGAGCGGTGATGACCAGCGCACCCGAAGAGGCGGCGACATCGTCTGCCTCGATCGAGCCAGTCGAGCCGAAGACGGGCAGAGAACTGGAGGCGGTCAGACCGTCATTGGCCTCAACGATCGTCAGATCACCCTGGATCGGGCCGATCGGCCCCCCGGCGAACAGGAGAAGCAGAGACATTTGCTATCACATCTGTGCAAAGGAGGCCGCCGCGAGCAGCGGGTAACTCGTTCCAGACGCGTCTATCGTCAGAGCCCCCGGTGGAGCGCCCACAGCATCTCCGAATTGCCAGCCATAACCGAATGCATCGCTGAGGCTCCCGCGGTTAGTTAGACCACTGGAAAAGCTTGGCGTGACGCTGGCCGCACCCGCAACGCCCACCGCCATAGCTGTGGCCGCCATAACAAGAGATTGTGCCGAGGAGGAATTGCCCGCAAAGGCGTCGGTTTTCAGGCCACCGTGCCAGACGGCACGCCAGACGCCGATCGCCGAGCTCTCGAATGCGGATGACATCGTCACGGTTATGTTTCCCCGGTCAACCCTGGGCGCAGCGGCCACGAACACGGCGCCGGTGTTTTGCGATGACAGCGAGGGCGTGACTAAAGCGGCCGGGAGCCCGGCCACGACACATGAGGTGAACACGCCGGCGGCGCCGGAATTGGAACCACAAACGACCAAAATGACCTGTCCCGGATCGGGCGTGCCGAATAGATTACTGCCGTCGTTGAATGTGGCGAGCGTCAACGACGAGACACTCTGACCCAGCTGCGCACCGAGGAAATCCAGTGACGCGGGTGACCGGCCGCGAAACAGCAGTAGCTTCTTCTTCGGCGTCCACATCAATCCAACCTGGCAAATTTGGCGCGTACGGTCAGGATGTCGCCCGAGGCCGGTGTGAAGGCTTGAATCACCTTGATCAGATATTTGAGATCGGCCGAACCGACACAGGTGCAGAGGTGAGTCAAATTGCCAAGGTGGCAGACCTTGTTGTTGCCGGCACTCTTGTTGATCACGAAGGGAACGAGCGCTACCAGCTTCCTCGCGTCTGCGTCGCTCAGATTGAACGAGGCATTGTCATTTATCGCCGTGACGGCACTGTCGAATATCCAAAGCTCGCCGACGACATCCGGTGTCGCGTTGCTGTAGATCAGGGCGATATCGGTCAGAAGCGCCGTCTTACCCGATCCACGCGCGACGCCCGTTAACTGGAAACCATTGACTGTTGGCGCGGTCGTCGAATTGGCGAAGGCATCACCGGCGGCATAGGCGGTGGCGTCGGCCGGCCGAGTGATATCGACGGAGACCGTGACGGTGTCGTCGCTCGGAGGCGCGATCGGAATCCCGTTTGCCGCCGGCTGCTGACCGCGAAGGAGTGGTGACGACGCGCCGTCGCCGCCGAGATCGATCTTGACCTCCTGATAATGAACACCACCGACGTCGTCAGTCGCGATGACAGGCGTCGCAGTGCCGCCGCCTGTGGCGGGAATGGTGACATTGTCCGCCATCAGGGATTGCCCGCCGTCAGGGTAAAGTTTACGACGGTGAAAACCTGGCCGACGGCAAAGTTTGTATTGTCGAGGATCATGTCGCCGCCACCGCCCGTGATGGTGCAGGTACCTTGCATATGCGTCGTCGTGCCAGTGCTGTCCTTGATGCGGAAATGTCCCGCGACGCCGGCCGCGTCGGCCGAGAGATCTTGCCAGGTGCCCGATTTCGACTTCGTGCCGCCCGACGCTGCCGTCATCCAGTCGGAGGGCAGATTGACCGTGGCCAGTACGGTCCCACTGTCTGCCGTAGCGCAGTTGACCGGCGGCGCGCCGGACCTGATTTGCAGGATTGGTGTCGTCCCGATCGTGGTCTCGACTACATCGAGGCGCGCATTTCGCACCGCGACCGAATATTGCATCGTCATTGTCAATTCATCCCTGGTGGTGAGCTGGGCTGTGTGGTGTAAATGCGCCCCTCCGGCGTCGTAACGGATTTCGGTGCGGCAAGAATCTGGCCAATCACGGCAAGAGCCTGAAGCACTTGAGCGTTCTGGCCAGCCAGTTGGGTAATGACTTCCGACATCGAGTACGCGGCGGGCTGTCCTGCGGCATTCCCCGCGAGATCTCCTTCAATACGCGCCTTTCTGATCTCGCGATCGTTCACCTGGTCGAGTTCCTTGCTCTTCAGGGCCATTTCGTCGGCATGCTTCTGCTTCTCGAACTCAAATCTCTGCCCTTCCGACTGGGCGGCGAGCTGCGCCGGACCAGCTTGTGGATTGGTTGCAGCCTGCTGGGCCTGTTCGCGGATTGTCTCGGTGAAATCCTCGATCACCGCCGTCATGGCGCGCCCGGCGCGGAACGGCGCCACCGAGAACTTTATCATCTCTGCTGCAAAAGGCCCGGCCGCCGGTTGCGCTTGAACAAGTGGCGTCAGTTGCTGAATGACTCCCGCGAGCGAAGACAAAAACTCCGTGCGCCGCTGCTTCTCCATGTTCTCATCGGCCTGAATCGTGCTGTCGGTCTCGATCTCAAGCACAAACGGCCGGATACGCTGCTCCCTGAGAAGAGCGACCACCTGATCAATAGTGACCGTCTCGGCAAGCTCGTTCAACCGCTCTTGCGTCTCTTGGTGAACCTCCTGCAGTTGGTCCGGCAACACGCTCTGGCTATCGGATTTCTGGAGGAGTTTCGCCACATTCTCCGTGAGCTTCCGAGCCTGCTCCTGAATCGCCGCCGTTGTCGGCAAGCTCATCTGGGTTATCGTGGTGAATGTCTCCGGCGTGAAGTTCTCTGCCATGATCTCACCGGCAATCCTGACCAGGTCGCGGGCGAATCTCACGAGCTCGATTTGCCGCTCCCTGATGCGCACCGAACCGTACTGGCTCTTCAATTCTTGCGCCGTCGCAGTCTCCTGCGGCTCAGTGACGCCGCGCATGATGTCGCTCAGTCCGGTGATCTGATACACGTCATCAATGATCTGCCGCCGCAACAGGAGCAATTCCCTGATGGTTGCGGCAACTTCGGTGATCGGCAGCCATATGATGCTGTCCCTGAGAATGGCACCGCCCAGCGCCGCGAAGTTTGCGACAGGCACCAGGATCGCGTTATTGTCCTGCTGGCGCAGGGCCGCCTCGACTGCTTCCGCCAGATCACCGGCGCCCGCGGCATAGAAGCCCTTCATCCGCAAGCCCTCGGCCAATGCCGATATACGCGCCGTCAATTCGTTGATTTCATCAAATTGATCGCGACAGAAGTAATAGTCGGGCACGGGTATAAGTTTGCGTCGCTCCAGCGTCGAATAGGCCGGTTTCGGGCATGGAAAAAACCCATCGAGTTTCAGGAAGGGCGCGCGGATGTCCAGGACTTCTTCGACCCCCTCGGCGATCCAGACAACGCAGTTTCTGGTCTTGGACCAGATCTCCCAAACCTCGCCTTTCTTCTCTCCCTTGTAGCCAGTTTCACTGTCTGACAGCTCTTGCCGTTCCTTGAGATCTATCCTGGCGAAGATATCTCCGAAACGAGCAATGCCTTGGTCCCGCGTCAGCCAGGCGCGTTTCGCGACCCACCCGACCTCCGGCCATTTGCGCGCCGGCTCGTGAAGAAAGTCCGCGCGATCCACATGCTCGTAGGGCACACGCTGATTCCGCGGCTCGTGCGCCGGCCCGATCTCCTCGGTCGGATCGCTGTCGTCTTCATAACGCACCCACGCGACGCCGCGACCATTGATCAGCATGTCATCCCTGACCGCCAGCATGACGGCATTGATGTCTTCGATCTCAACATTGACGATGAGCGCGCGCTCCAGCATCGCGGACGCGTTGCGCGGCATAGGCGACATGTCCTTAAACCGCGTAGCGACGGCAGGCTGCGGCGGCCTCGAATAGATGGATGGCCGCAGCACTTCCAGATTTGCCCAAAACATCTGGAACTCGCGGTCGCCGCTGACATCTGCGAGACGCCTCAGATCGGCATAGAGCTTATCGATGCTGTCGCACTTATCCAGCCAAAGCTGGAAGTATTTCTTGGCGTCGCCAATGCACTCCAGCCAGGGGCGCGCATCGCGGATCGTCGCCTCGGTACCGGCGGTCTCGTAGTCATTCATGTGCGCGTTCTCTTGCTTGGACGATCTGCGGGGGGACCGGGAAGGCAAACTGTCCCGCGAGGCCGCTCCTTCTCCGGAACGAGCGACGGCCTCGGCACTATAAGCTCGCAATTGACGGCATATTCGCCGAAAGCATCCGCACCATGACTGTTCTGGTCATGCAGGGGGCCGGTATACGCGCCAAGACTGTCATTCATTCGCCGGCAATAACGCCGCAACCTCGACACACCCAACATCACCCGCTTCGTACGATTGAACCGAACGAGGGGCAGCAACCTTCGCGCGGCATTGATCCGCTCGACCGGACCTTGCTGAGCGCCCACATGGATCGGCTTGACTCCAAGACCCATGAGCGTCAGCGCTCTGGTTCTGCCACCCGCACCCCATTCACGTACTTTCACGTCATGGGGCAGGAAATGCTCGCCATAGCGAAAGGCTTCGATACGCTCGATACGGCGCCGGGCCAGGAAACTCTCCGGAGGATCCGGTATCAGCTCCGGCAAAGCGGTTCGTACGATGTCTTCGGCGCCGAGGCCCGAAAACTCGTGATAATCGACAACCGTGGCGCCGACTCCGTCGTCCTGAATGAACCAGATCGCCGTGTAGTCATCGACGCCGATGTCCCAGGCAGTCCTGACAGGGAGGTCGGCGCGATAGCCGAAGTCGCCGATCCGGCCGTCGCTTTCCGCCTGCGCAATGAGACCGGCATAATACGCGGCCTCGGACGTCATTTCGTAACCACCACCCCAGACATGCGCCGCCATCTCGGGATCCGAGATGTAGTCGCTGTCTCTCTCGCGCCGCAAGACTTCGGGGAACCAGGGATTGTCGTTCCCGTTCACCGAAGCGACGATGGCATCCGCACGTGGCCTGCCGCTCCTGAAGAAGGCGTCGACGGCGTCGATCTCGTATCTCGGATTCCAACTGAACCAGATCTCCGAGTCCTCCTTGCGGATCGTCGGCCGCAGGAGACGCAGTGACTTTGCCGAAAGGCTCTGCGCCTCCTCGACCCAGGCTATGTCATAATCCTCGAGCGACTTGATATTCTCGGCGTTATAGGACTGCATGCCGCGAAAGATGATCAACGATCCATTGGCGCCACGAATTTCGGTCTCGAGAATGTGGAAACGCGAACCAATGCCGAACTTGGCAATCTTGTCGATGATGAGCTGCCGGACCGATTCCTTTATCGAGTTCTGCACCTCGCGGATACACACCGCCCGCGTCTGTCGCCCATAACAGCGGAGCACCAGCTGTTCGGCGAAGAAATGTGATTTCGCGCCGCCTCTCCCGCCATAGGCGCCCTTGTAGCGCCGGGGCACCAATAGCGGGTGGAAGGCACGCGGCACATCAACGTTGAGCGTCGACAATGCGAATTTCTATCGGGGCCGCAGGGGCCGTGAAGATCTCGTTTTTCACACCATCGACCGCCCCGCAAGGCGCATGGGCCGAGAGATCCGATATGGACTTCCTGAGCAGCCCGAGAGCGGCGGATACCTGGCTCGATGACAGATCCCGCTTTCCTTCGACATAGTCGATCAACGCATCGAGGACACCGCTCTCGCGGATCTTTCGGCGCTCGCGATGGAATGGATCGGCGCGGTCACGCTTCTTCGACATGGAATGCCTGCCATTTCTGGAGTTCGCAACGAAAACGCCCGGCACTTTGGGAGCCGGGCGTGATAATTCTGATCTTGATATTTCCCAACTCTCACGCTCCAGCCCGGGGAGTCAACAAACAAGTGGCCTGAAGCGCGATGAACAAACTCGATTACTGCGCGAATGAAAAAAAGCCCGGCAGCAGCTGAGCTCCGGGCGTCTATTGTTCGATCTTGATATTTCCCAACTCTCACGCCTTGGCCCGAAGAGTCAAGGCACACACTCAGGCTAGCGCGGCTATCGAGTCCGCGAGACGATGCCGCGATGATGTACCCGGCTGATTGCATTGAGACCCGAGCGAAGAAGTCCGAGTTCCTTGTCACGCATGCGATCATTCTCCGAGATACAGACATCCCACACGATGCTCGTGGCCGAAGGCGAAGTCGGATCGAGACAGTCGACTTCACGCAGCGCTTCCATGTAAGTGCGCGCCCGCTCCTGTATGCCGACCGGCATGTCGCAGTCGCCCGAGCCTCCAAGCGCCGGAAGGAAACCAGCCTTGCCCTGGCTCGGTCGCTGGCCGCCACTTGCCGCCAGATAATCTCGCAAGGTCAGGGCAAAGTCATAGCCGGCATCGGCCTGGGCGGGCGTGATGATATTCCAGTTCAGCAGACGGCCCAGGGGTGAGCCCATCACATCACGGCCTGCCATTTCAAGGCTCACTCCGAAAATGCGCATGCGGGCTTCGAGCGCCGTGCGGCGCGTTTCTTCCTGGCGCACGGTCTTCACCCTGTCACCGGAGGCATAGCGAGGCCCCGGCTTGCGTTTGCGTCCGGCTTTCATGGGTTTTCCTTTCAGGTCAATGCTGGCCGATTAACGGTGCCTACGGCCGCCTCATGCGGTAGCGGCCGGAAATGCTGATGCCGGGCACATAGGGAAGCGTCGGCAGGAGAGCTTCTTCCGCTGCAAGCTCCTCGCCCTCACTTCGGTGAACGACGCGGCTGCGGCGCATGCGATCGTAATCAGGGTCGAGCCAGCGGCGCACCGTATCGGGATTGACCCCCAATGCCCGGGCGATCGTCGCATAACGCTCACCGCGCCGATAAAGGGAACGGGCTTGGTTCACCAAGGCCGGGGTTCGCCGCAGATGGAAATAATCGGCTCGGGTCTTTCGAGCGGGCAAGTAAGAGGGTGGGCCGGGAGCCAGCTCTGGGGAGGGGGATGGCTCGACCGGCCCTACCGCCGCGAGCGTCTCTCGAGCGGCGGGTCGCAAATCCTGGGGAACGTCGGTGACGGTATCGATCATGACTCGTAAATACGTTAAAAACGTACAAACGGTCAACTTGATTTTATACGCCTTATACGCTATACGCGTTTTATGTCAGATATTCCGGTCACGGAACGTTTAAAGGCGCTGCGCAACCGCGCGCGCGTAACCATGGCCGAAGCAGCCCAAGCGCTAGGCTATAAAACTGCATCCGGCTACCAGCATTACGAGGATCCCAAGAAGTTCCTGCAAAAATACCTGCCGCACGAAATCATCGAGAAGCTCGTCCCCCTATTTGTTGGCCGGGGCGAGCCCCCCATTACCAATGAAGAGATCTGGAATCTTGGTGGCCGGCGGACAGAGGGAACCCCGCCGATCATCATTCCCGCCAGCCAGACAGCGCTAGACAGACTCATCCCAATCTATGCCGCCGCCCAGGGCGGCGAGGGACACCTGATCATTGATCACACTCCGATCGATCAACTTCCCGGGCCGGAAGAACTCCGTCATGTCAAAGACCCTTACGGAATCCTGATTGTTGGCGAGTCGATGGTCCCAGCCTATCGGCCCGGCGACATCGCCTGGATCAACCCTCGCAAACTGCCCGAGCGCGATACGGATGTGGTTCTTTATCACGTGCCTCCCTTTGGTGAGGCCGAGGCGATCATCAAAACGCTGGTCAGCTGGTCGCCGCAGGAATGGAAGCTTCGGCAATACCAACCGCCTCGCGATTTTATAGAGTCGATTATCGACTGGCCGATCTGCCATCGGATCGTAGGCAAGAAAAACGCACGCTGAGCTCAGGCCGCGGCCTGCTCCTCTTCATCCGGCACGCGCCCCCAGCTCGTCAGCACGACGGCCTCCTCATACTCGCCCGCGTCCGGATCCACGCGCCTGGAAAAGGCGACTGCTCCAACCGCCGAGCCGGCCTGGCGCGACACCAGCCTGCGCGCATGATCGGCGTCCTTGGCCTGGATTGCTGGCAAGGCCACCAGCCCGCCCCGCTTTGTTTCCAGGTAGGGCTGAACGATGAAATAGGTTTGCATGGTCATCTTGGTGCCTCCCTGGCCTTAATGGCCACCATCAAACATGCCGCAATTGCTGGAACACATCAAGAACAAACTTCAGCTCTGCAACATACGCAAATTATACGCAAACTCCTGTATATACGTTTCATATTGACTATTTTTACTGTTTTAACGTACAAACATTTCTCATGAAAGAAGGGAGATGCGTGATGATATTCAACGAAGCCGAAGCCCGCCGACGCCGCAACGCCCTGTATATAGAAGCCTATGCCAAGGCTTGGGCGGAGGCCAGTCCAGCCGAAAGAGAATTGGCTGTCCTGACCATGAAGGACAGATGGAACGACGCCGACAGAGCCCGCCACGCGGAATTGACCCGCCTCAGCACTCCACCCTCCACATGATGGTCACGGCCCATATTCCCTTGCGCGAGCGCGATATCGTGGTAGGCGATCTCGAGGTGCGTATCCGCCCCATCCACGATCAGGCCTTTCCGGACGACATGGCTTGCGACATATTCTTTGTCGGGGCCGATGAGAAAGCCTACGCCTTTACGGATCATCGGGCGCGCGAGGTTCTTGCAGAAATCAAACGTGATCACCCGGCCACATGGCGCGAGATCCAGGAAGCAGCCGAGGACAATTACAGTGGCCGGGAGTGAACTAGAGCGGACAGCCGGAAACGACATGTGCTAACCACGGCTCCATGATTCTCCTCCACAAGCCCTCCCTCCTGCTCGGTCTTTTCCTTGTCTGCGCCACCACTGGCAGCCCGAACATGGCCACGGCGGCAGAACCCAAGTCCTGCACGGTGATCCTAGATGCACGATCCGGCACGGTCGTGCATCGCGACGGCATATGCGATGAACGTTTCAGTCCGGCTTCGACCTTCAAGGTGCCGCTTGCCGTCATGGGCTTCGATGCCGGCATCTTGAAAGGCGCGCATGATCCGGCCTGGACGTGGCACGAAGGGATCGAGGCCCCAAAGCGCGACCGTAAGACCGTCGACCCCATGACTTGGGAGCGTGATTCCGTTCTTTGGTATTCGCGCGAAGTGACGCGCCGTCTGGGCTTCGACAAGTTCGCTACCTATGTGACGCAGCTCGATTATGGCAACAAGGATCTCTCCGGCGATCCCGGCAAGAATAACGGTCTCACTCACGCATGGCTCGCCTCCTCGCTGGTAATCTCTGCCGACGAGCAGGTGCAATTCGTGCGCAAGCTGCTGACGGACACATTACCTCTCTCCAAGGAAGCACAGACCAAGACGCGCGCCATCGTGCCGGGCTTCGACGCCCCCGGTGGCTGGCGGGTCTATGGCAAGACCGGCAGCATCTGGCTTCGCGACAGCAAGGGCGAGTTTGATCGAACTCAACCGATAGGCTGGTTCGTCGGCTGGGCGCAGAAACGCGGCCAGCGCGTCGTCTTCGCGCGCCTGGAGATCGGCAAGGACGGCTCAGCACAAGGCCCGAAGGGGCCTGCCGTCAGAGCCCTCTTCCTCAAGGAACTGCCCCGGCTGATGCGCCGCAAGTCTCAATAGCCCATGCCGGAAGTCAGGTCCGGCGCAGGCGGTTGGCCAGGATCACCAGCAGGATACCGGGAATGAAGATAACCGTCGCAATGGCCGGATAAAGGGGTGACGACCCGATGGCGATGCCTGAGAAGATGAAAGTCGGTAAAGTGCGGGTCGATCCGGCAAGACTGTAAGTCAGGTAGAAATTGCCCCAGCTCAGCAGGAAGGCGAAAATCGCCGCCGAGAAAATGCCCGGCCAGAGCAGCGGAATAGTGACATAACGATAGACTTCGAAGCTGCTCGCCCCGCAATCACGCGCCGCATCCTCGACCGTCGCGTCGAAATTGTAGACCTGCACCGCCACGATCACCATGGCAAAGGGCGTGATATAAACGATATGCCCGATGATCGCCGTGGTGATGCCGGTCGAAAAGTCGAGCATTCGCCCCAGCACCGAGAACCACAATAGCAGCACGATGCCGAGCAGCAACTGCGGAAAGGCAAGCGGCACACCGGCCAGCAGCCTGAACGCATCGCTGCCCCGAAAGCGGTAACGCACCGCGGCAATCGCCGCCATGGTCCCGATGGCGGTGGCGATCACCGTGGTGATGACCGCAATCAGCGTCGAGTTCCACAGAGCGTTGAGGGCGTTGGCATTGCGGAACAACTCGCCATACCAGCGCAGCGAGATGCCCTCGAACGGCAAAGTCAGGAACCGGCCTTCCTGGAAAGAAAAAGCGATCAGGGTGAAGATCGGGATGTAAAAGAAGATCAGGATAGCGGCCAGGCTGCCCCAGAGTACGATGTCGATGAGCCTGCCTTCGAGCCTGGCGATCATGCGGCGAGCCCCGCCCGCTTGAGTCCGATCAGGCGGCTGAACAGCAGCACGATGAAGACCGACACCACCATCAAAACCAGAGTGAGAGCGGCGCCCAAAGGCCAGTTCACACGTGTCTCGAAAGTCTGGCGGATCAGCTCGGCCGACATCGGCGACTTGCCGCCCCCCAGGACCTTGGGCTCAAGAAATGCACCGACGCTCAAGAGGAAGATCAGCACGCTGCCTGCCCAGATGCCCGGCTTGCACAGAGGCAGCGTCACCTCCCAATGGGCGCGGAACTTGCCGGCGCCGGCGTCATAGGCGGCGAGGATCAAGGAGCGGTCGATATTGCTGATCGAGAGATAGAGCGTGAAGATCGCGAAGGCGGAGAGCGAATAGACCATGCCGAGCAAAGTCGCCCAATCCGTGTAGAGAAAAGCGACCATCTCGGGCGGCAGGCCGATCGAGCTCAGGGTATAGTTGGCCATGCCATTCTTGTCGAGGAACAAGGCCCAGCCATAGATCTTGAGCGTCGCGTCAGTGATGAAGGCGAAGGTGATGAGCACCTTGATCTCGTTCTCCCAGGCCTTGAAACGCGTGGCGAGGCCGTAGGCGATAGGAAAGGCAATGATCAGGCATATCGCGACGCAAGCCGCCGCCATGAAGATCGTATGACCGAGGATCGTCCAATAATGCGGCTTCGAGAATACATCAGTCCAGGTCCAGAGATCCCAGCTCCATTGTAGCTGGAAATTCCGGCTGCGTTGGAAGGTGAGCAGGAAGGTCATCACCAGGGGCGCCAGAAAGCAAGTGGTCTGCAGGAGCACCGTCGGCAGCGCCTTGATCAACAAGTCGGGATCGCGCCAGCTTCTCGGCACCTCATCCGCCATGATCAGGCCTCCGCCCCGAAGACATAGATGTCCTTCTTGGTGAAGCCCAGCCTGACCTTGTCGCCGATGCGCATTGGAAGCGACGAGGTACCGGGAATTTCGACCACGAGCATCTGGCCGCCGGGCGTCCGGGCGCGATATTGCACCGTCCCGCCTTTGCCGAACATCTCGGTCACCTCGGCGGCAATCTCGCCATCGGCAACATCGCCCGGAGACAGAACACGCAACAATTCCGGCCGCAGCATCAAAAGCGCCGGCCCCTTGGCGACATTGCCGGCGATGAGATCAGCGGCGATACGGCCATCGGCATCGACAATATCGGCGGCCCGATAAAAGAGGCCCGCGGATGTGCGCTCAGTGACCGTGATCGGCAGCAGATTAGTCTCGCCGATGAAGCCTGACACGAAACTGCCGGCGGGCCGATAATAGATGTCGGCGGGCGTACCGAGCTGCAAAATGGCGCCATCGCGCATCACGCAGATGCGGTCGGCGAGCATCATCGCCTCCTCCAGGTCGTGCGTCACGTGAACGAAGGTCACGCCGACAGAGCGGTGCAGGCGCTTGAGCTCTGCCTGCAGCACCTTCTTGAGCTTCACGTCGAGAGCCGAAAGCGGTTCGTCGAGCAGCAGCAATTTGGGAGCGGACACCATGGAGCGCGCCAGCGCCACACGCTGCTGCTCGCCGCCTGACAGCTGACGCGGATAACGCGTCAGATACTCGCCCTTCAGCTGCATCAGCTCGATCATTTGGCCGACGCGCTTTTTGATCTCAGCCGTATCGGTCCGCCGCAGCTTCAAGGGAAAGCCGATATTCTCGGCTACCGTCATATGCGGAAAGAGCGCCAGCTTTTGGAAAACCATGCTGGTCGGCCGCTTAGCCGCCGGCACACCGGCCATATCGGCGTCGGCGATAGCGATGCGGCCGGTATCAGGCTCCTCGAAGCCAGCAATCTGCTTCAGCAACGTGGTCTTGCCGCAGCCCGAAGGACCGACCAGGGCGATGAACTCGCCCTGGTTGACGCTCAGCGACACACCTTTCAGCGCGGCATAGCTGCCATAGGACTTGCGGACATCCTGGATGTCGAGAATGGCGGTCATGACGATCGTGCTATTGTGCCGCCGCCAATTCCTCCTGCCAGATGGCCAGCATATCGTCGATATTGGGGGCGATGCGGTGCATCTGCGAATTATCCCACGCCGTCCACATGTAGTCGACCTGCAGGATATCGCGCTCCTCGGGCGTATAGAGAGCCTCCACCGCCTTATTGGTCACCACGTTGCAGGTCGAATCGAGGAGCGACAGAACATGTCCCGACTCCTTCGAGACGACATGCTTCAACAGCTTCTGCGCCAGCTCCGGCTGATCGGTGTCCTTGAGGATTGCCGTCGCCTCGACCCAGATGATGCCCTGCTTCAGGCCGTTCTTGGGCTCGGGCACCACCGCGATGATGTTCTTGTGGCCCTGCTTGCGCACCGCAGAGGTCAGATAGGAACCAGCGCCGATGCAGCCGAGCAGCGACCCGTCGAGCAGACCTTTCTGGGCCTGAGTCAGGTCGGCGACCAGCGTGCGGGTGTTCTTGAACATCGCACGCAGCACCTTGCGTATTTCCTCAAGGGCATTCTGGTCGAGTTCTTGATAAGGATCGATACCGGCATGAAGCGCCATCGGCAGGATCGGCCAGTCGCCCCAATCCATCACGCAGATCTTGCCCTTATTGGCGTCGTCGAAAACCGGATCATAGCTCTTCCAGATTTCCGGCTTGGTGAGATCAGTGTTCACACACGGCCCGACCCAGCCCCAGCGGGTGGCGACGCCAATGGTCTTGCCTTCATTCAGCAGAGGCTCGAAGGGCGGTTTGAACTGATCGTAGAAGGTGGCATAGACATCGGCGTAATCCGCCGGGTTGAGCTCCTGCGCCAGTCCGGCCGGACCGAGGCGTGTGATCCAGGGCATGTCGCTCGAGACGAGATCGACCTCGCGCGAGGCGCCGGCCTGCAATTTGGCGAAGCCGCCCGGGCTGTCGACAATAAGGTCGAAGGCGATCTCGACGTCATTCGCCTTCCGGAACGGGTCGATGATGCGGGGATCGTTGTACCCTTCCCAGCACATATAGGTCATCTGGCTTGCGGCCTGTGATGGGCGCGAAGACAAACCAGCCATCGCGACGCCCGCGGTCGCGGCCATGCCCTTGAGCAGGCGGCGGCGGGTGAGACCGGCCTTATCCAGGCCCGCGGCCTTGATCTGGCGCTGATAATATTGAGGCAGATCGCTGTACCAGGTTTTTGTCATGGTTCCCTCCCTGATGTTTCTTGATGCGGTGGCCGATTATCGAGGAGATGGCCGCTGCTTTGTATACCCCCCGGGGAATAGGCCGGCGCCGCCGCCACGGACCTGGACGAAGGCCAGATAGGCGGCGAAGAGCTCGGCCTGGGTGGAGATATTGAGCTTCCGATACACGTTCTTGCGGTGGATCTTCACCGTGCCCGGGCTGATGTCGAGATGATGCGCCAGTGACTGGGTGGAATGGCCCTGCAGGATCATGGTCATGATCTGCCTTTCGCGGGCCGACAGGATGCCGCCGGCAAAATCCTCGAGCGCCGACACGGCATTGGCGCGCGCCGCCTCATCCGAGACAAGGACGGCCCGGCTGATGCGGCTCCAATGCCGGCCGCAGAAGGCGCCGATCGCAGGTCCGAGCGTCTGCAGGAGATCCAGCTCGTCACGCGCAAAGGCCGGCGATGAGGTCCAACGGGCCACCGAGGCGACACCGGTCACGCCCCGCCCGGCGTCAAAGACGAAGCCGACCTCCTCACCAATGCCAGTGCGCTTGTAATGGGTGCGGAAATATTCGCTTTGCCGGAACCGGTCGGGGGCGATGTCATGCAGGCGGAAGCAGCCCTCGCGCCGCCCGTCCTCGACCAATTGATAGAAAGGATCGAGCAGATAAGGCCCGTTGATGTAATCCTCGGCGATCACCCGATGACGCTCGCGATCGAGCGTATCGCCCAAGAGCTGTGGCTGATCGGAACCGCGATAGCCGAAGACCATGACGAAATCGGCATGAACGATGCGCTGCACGGCTCCCAGCAAGGTGGGAACGAAGCCGGCTGTCTCAAGCGCCTGGGTCAGCTCGGCCGCACTCCGGCTGAAGCTGTCGAGCAGCAGATGGCGGCGTGGCAATTGTCCTGTCACCGGATGCGAACCCTCCCAGCAATCTATTGTATTTCGCTTTTCTGCCCATAGAAAGCGGCGACGTCGGCTATCGCTTTGGGGATATGGCCAGCCGGGCCGTGACAACTCTACTTTGACCCAAACAATGCGGAGGCATCACGTCATGACCAAAACGATGAAAGCAGCAGTTCTTCATAAGATCAAGGACAGGCTCGTCATAGAAGATGTCGCTATCCCCGAGCCCGGCCACGGCGACATCCTCATCAAAGTCAAGGCTTGCGGCGTGTGCCACAGCGATCTGCATGCGCTTGAGGGCGACTGGTCGCCGCTTCCCAATCTGCCACTCATTCCCGGCCATGAGGTGGCCGGCCACGTCGCCGCCATTGGTCCCGGTGTCCAAGGCTTCCAGATCGGTGACGCGGTCGGGGTGCCGTGGATGTATTCCTCCTGCGGCGCCTGCGAATTCTGCCTCGCCGGCATGGAGACGATTTGCAAATCGGGAGAGGCGACCGGCTATTCGAAACCCGGCGGCTATGCAGAATATATGGTGGCGTCCGCCGCCTTTGTCGGCAAACTGCCGGCCGACGCCGATTTCTTCGAGCTCGCCCCCATTCTCTGCGCCGGCGTCACCACCTATCGCGGCCTCAAGCGCACCGGCGCGAGGCCCGGCCAATGGGTCGCGGTGCTCGGCATAGGGGGTCTCGGCCATATCGCTGTCCAATATGCCCGCGCCATGGGCCTGCGTGTGGCGGCGGTCGACGTCGCCGATGACAAGCTGGCGCTGGCGAAGTCGCTCGGCGCCGAGGTGCTGGTGAATGGCGCCCAGGAAGACGCCGTTGCGGCGATCCAGTCGAAGATCGGTGGCGCTCATGCCGCGGTGGTGACCGCCGTCGCCAGCAAGGCCTTCGAGCAGGCGATCCTGATGCTGAGGCCGGCTGGTACCGTCGCCTATATTGGATTGCCTGGCGGCAAGTCGGACGAGATCCGCACCTCGATCGCGGCGATCACCAATTGGGAATTGAGCATCCGCGGCTCGAATGTCGGCACCCGCGCCGATCTCCACGAGGCGCTCGATTTTGCCGCCAATGGCCTGGTGCGCGCCAAGATCAGGACTGCGCCATTGTCTCAGATCAATGCGATCTTCGATGAGATGCGCCAGGGCAAGATCGTCGGCCGCGTCGTGCTGGATCTGAGCCAGGGAGCCACCTAAACCCTGGCCGCACACTCCGCCGCAAGTTGCAGCTGGCCATAGCTCCTGCGCCGTACCGTGATAAGGTGCGGTCAGCAGGGAGAGATGCGGTGTGGATTGACAGGCATTTGCCGTCGCTCAGGCAGCGGCCGGGCTATGGGCTAATGGCCGCGGCCGTCTTCGTGGCGGTCGCCGCCAGCCTCAAGCTGGCGATGCCCGGCATGCAGCCTTTCCTCACCCTCTATCCGGCTGTACTCCTCAGCGCCTTTGTCGGCGGTCGGCGGGTCGGCATCGTGGCGCTCATCGTCTGCACGGGCCTCGCGATCTATTTCCTCACCATGTCCCATGGCGATCCTTCTCCCTACTGGGACGTAGCCGCGCTTATTGGCTTTATCATCGTCTGCGGCCTGATCCTTTTTGTCATCGACCTTCTCGACCAGTCCGTCCGGCGGCTGGAGCGCGAAAGGCGCTCCCTGCAGCTCGAACGGCGGCGCCTCGAACTCGCCCTCAAGGCTGCGGATATGGGGAGCTGGGAGATCGCTTCCGAAGGTCGGCTCAGCTGGGATAAGAACTTTTATCGCGTGATCGGCCTCGACTCCGCGAAGGATGCGCCATCCGCTGAACGTTTCCTAAGCATGGTGCACCCGGAAGACCGGGAACGCATGAGCCAGGCACGCCTGCGCATGAAGGACGGCGAGGCGCCGCCACCACGCGATGAATATCGCTTCTTTCGACCGGACGGAAAGATGATCTGGCTCGAAAACCATCGCGTCTCGGTCGATCAGGACGGCCGGCATTTCATTGGCATTACCCAGGACACGACGCGCCGGAAGACAGCCGAAGCGCGCATCACGATGCTATTGCGGGAGCTCGCCCATCGGGTGAAGAACCAATATGCCGTCATCCTGGCGGTGATCCGCGAAACCAGCAATCAGGCTCACTCCCGCGAGGAATTCGACGCGCTGATCCAATCCCGCATCACGGCCCTCTCCCGCTCACATGACCTCCTTGTCCAGGGCGAAGAGGAAGGTGCCGACCTGCACGGCCTCCTCGTCGCCCATCTCGATACTTTTGGAGTCAGGGATCGGCTTGCGACAAGCGGACCGCAAGTCACGCTTTCCTCATCGGCGGCGCAATATCTCGGCATGGCTTTCCATGAGCTTGCGACGAATGCGACGAAACATGGCGCTTTTTTGAAACCGGATGGGCGTGTCTGCGTAAGCTGGTCTCTCGATGGCGAGCCGAGTGAACGATTGTTTACCTTGCGTTGGGAAGAATCGGGCGGACCGGAGATTGGCCCCGCCTCAGCAGCCGGCTTCGGCACCAAAGTGCTCGAGAAGCTTGCCCCGGCAGCGCTACGCGGCGAGGCGACGATCACACGGCAAGCCACAGGATTGTTGTGGGAGCTTAAGGCGCCACAATCCGGGCTCGGCGGAAACTGACGAAGGACGGCCGATCTCATCGATCGGCCGCCTTTCAGAGATACGGTTCAGAGATTGAGCCGCAGTTGGATACCGGGCTCGTCGCGCCAGTAAGGCCGCGGATAATACCAACCGCCGTAGTAATAATCATAACCGTGGCGGCGGTGACGGAAGCGCTTGCCATAACGCTTCTCGTAACGCCAATGCCGGTTCTTGCCGTAGTTGCGATGCTTCTTATAGTGACCCTTCTTGTGGTTGATCAGAAGAATGTCACTCGAAGCCCCCTGTTGCGCCGGCTTAGTAACCGGTGGCGCGGCCATGACACCTGCGGCGCCAAAGCTCAAGACAGCGGCAACGATTGAAGCGCGAACAAGAGAAGCTCTAAGGAAATTACGCATTTCTACCTCCGTTGGCATCTCAACCACTGCCATCGGAAATTGTTCCCGTTAATCGCACTTTGATTTCCTAACAAGGATGTAATGGTCAAATATTCACAGGCATCAGATTGCTGGAACCAATTCAACGATGGAGAATTCCAGAAGAACTGAGTTTCTTGAGAGACGATCTCCATGAAAATCCTTCTGCGGAAATTCTCCCGATGGTTCCATTCTTTTGATGAGGATCGCGATCCCGCGATCGTCGTCGTCAAGACACCAGAAGATGGCGCACGCATTGGCATGATCGGTTGGTACTGATCAGCGTGCAGCGACATCCCAGATCGTTAAAACACGAGCGCCGGTCACGGGCTGGGAATCCTGTTTTCCCGGCTTTCGAATTCCCGATGATGGTTAACAGAGCCTCGTAAATTTGCAGCTCTACCCTTTCGAAGCGTTAGGAGCTCGCATGGTAAATGCCGCAGCGAAAGGGACATCTACATGACAACGGCCTTTGCAGCAAAAACCGACTTCGACGAAATCGAACTCGTTCACAAAAGCAAGCATTTCACCAAGATGCTGCAGACTGTTGAAATATTGCACCGCCGGTTCCTGGATGTAATCACCTCGGAACTCGGGCGCCGGGACAAGGCGTTGAGCGCGGTACAGGCGTTGATCCTTTGCCATGCCAATGAACGATCAATGTCGTTGGGCCAGCTCCAAGCCATCGGTCAGTATGAAGGAACCAACCTCACCTATAACGTCACCAAATTGGCGGAGGGCGGTTATGTCAAATTATCCCGGCCGCAATGGGATAAGAGGTCGAGCCTCATCGAACTGACCGAAGAAGGCCGGCAAGTGGCGCAGGTCATCCTTTGCGCGCTCGATATCCACGCCGACTCGCTCGCCGGTATCGGCATCTCCACACAGGAACTGATGCTCCTCACGCGGGCGCTCAAGGACATCAATCACCTCTGGTCGAACTGAAGGCTCAAGCGGTCGCCGCGGCCCGTGCCTTGACCGTTGAAGTCGATGTGCTGTTGGTGCGTCGCGCATACGCGACCGACATGCGATGCTCGACCGATGCTTGGATCATGGTGAGGATCGATACCATAACTAGGTAATAAACGAGGGCCGCCGCATACCATTCCGTGAAGCGGAAGCTCGCCGAGATGGAGAGCTGGGTGACGGTCATCATCTCCCGCAACGAGATTGTGTAAGCGAGTGAAGTCGACTTCAGAAGCGTGATGAATTCGTTCATCAGCGACGGCAAGGCGACCCGGAAGGCCTGCGGCAAAACCACAAGGAAAAAGGCTTGGCCGCGGCGCAACCCGAGGGCAGCCGCGGCTTCCGCCTGGCCCTTATGCACCGACAGCAATGCCGCGCGCATGATCTCGGCGTTGTACGCGATGCCGACAAGTGTCATCGCAATGGCCGCCGCAAGGAAGGGGTTGAACCAGTCGGATCGCAGCGCCGGGAATATTTGCGGCAGCCCGTTCCAGATGAAGAGCAGGACCAGCACCAAAGGTGCGCTGCGGAAAATCCATTGATAGGCCCTCAGCGGCCAGCGATAGCGGCGCCGGGTCGAAAGGCCCAGCGCCACCGGCAGGCAGAGAACCAGCGAGGCCAGTTGCACGACGATCGACAGCGCAATAGTGATCAGCGCGCCCTTGAGAAGGGCCGAACTGAGCAGAGCCTCGACGAATATGCGCGGATCGAAGAGCATCGCCCGGCCGCGTTCAGGAATCGTAGTCGACGGTAAAGTCGGTGACCGGCATATTATACTTCTTGGCAATCGCCTCGATGGCCCCGGACTTCTGCAGTTCCTTCATCGCCTCGCGCAGAGCCTTCAAGTCGTCCGGATTCTTGCGGATGTAGATTCCGTAAATTCCTTCCGGCGGATATGTATATGCGATCTTCAGCTGATCGTTGCTCTGCTTGACCCGCACCGACGCTTCGGCGACCTCGGTCAGGGTCGCATCGGCCCGGCCGATCAGAACCTGCTGAGCGGCGGCGACTTGCGATTCATATGTGCTGGCCGCGACAGGATCGCGCCCTTCCTTGGAGAACTGCTCGTTCATCTTCTGCGGGGCATCGGCGAAAGTGGTTCCCGCTTCCAGCGCCAGTCGCTTGCCACTCAGATCCTCAGGCGCCTTGATGTCAGTATTACTGGCCAGCGTGACGATCGCCGCCGACGATTTCAGATAAGGCACGCCGTCATGG
Source organism: Taklimakanibacter albus (assembly GCF_016595235.1). GTDB lineage: Bacteria > Pseudomonadota > Alphaproteobacteria > Rhizobiales > Aestuariivirgaceae > Taklimakanibacter > Taklimakanibacter albus. The sequence goes on from NZ_JAENHL010000008.1 coordinate 934,388, forward strand.
GCTTCCCGGCGCTTGTCGTTGAGATAGATGCCGCTGATGACAAGATCGCAGCGGCCGGAAGCGAGCGACGGTAGAAGCCCATCGAAGCCGGAGGTCGAGAATTTGATCTCGGTCACCGACCAGTGCTTCGCCAGCGCGTCGGCGAGATCGATGTCGATGCCGACTGGCCGGGTGTCGGAAGGGTTCTCGAGATAGGTCAGCGGCGGGAAACCGGCGGTCGTGCAGATATTGAGCTTGCTGCTCGAGATAAAAGACGGCTTCGCCGTATCGGCCGATGCGGTAGCCATGGTCATCGTCACTGCCGTCAAGGCGCAGAGGAGCCCTCCGGCAAAACCGGTCGTCATGCCCATTTCCATCTCCTATTAGTTATTTTCTGAGCTTAAGCTTTTCGACGATGCCCGCCCATTCCGAGGCATCGAAGGCCGGCAGGATCAGCGGTTCGACGTGGCCGTCACGCCGCGCAGTCATCACATATTGCATCATGCTGGCCTCGTCCGGCATTTCGAAGACCTGCACGAAGTCGTAAGGCCCCATGGTCGCATAGAGGCAGACACTGCGGCCGCCGAGCGCCTCGACACGCTCCTTGCTGATGCGCCCGCGCTCCGGCGAGTTGCCGAGCTCGTCGAGTCCCTTCTGGGTGAGCCGCATGAGAGAAATGTAGTAAGGCATGACTTTCCCTGGCGGTCAGCGTTTTACGGCCTCGAGGCCGGCTATGACGTCTTCGGTCTTGGCGACCACACCAAAGATACCGTCCTCGACGGTCACCATATGGACCGCGGCCTCGTGCGCATAAGCGTCGCCGCTGGCGCAGGCATCCTCGATGAGCAGATTCTGGAAATTGCGGTCCTGCGCCTCGCGCAGAGTGGTGTGCACGCAGACATCCGTCGTGCAGCCGGTGAACAGGAGATGCGTGATGCCACGGGCGCGCAGGACATGTTCGAGATCAGTGTAGGTGAAGGCGCCATTGGCGGTCTTGTCGACGATGATGTCTTCCGGTTTGACGTCGATCTCCGGCACGATCTCATAACCGGGCGAGGAGCGCAGGAGAACCTGGGTGTCGTCGATGCCGGCGCGCTTGCGGCGCCAGACCTCATAGGGGGTCATGTCGGCACGATCGGCGCGATAGCCCTGGCGTGTGTGGACGATGGCGCAGCCCGCTTTGCGCGCCGCGGCGATGAGGGCATTCACATTGGGAATGATTGCGCGCAGAGGAGCCGGATCATAACCCTTGCGGGCGAAATATCCGTCCTCGGAGAGGAAATCGATCTGCAGGTCGATGACCAGCAAAGCGGTGACGGCGGGGTCGAGATTGCCGTCATAAGGATAGTTGAAGGGTCTGGCGGTGATCGACATGAAACATCCCTGAAATGACGACAGGGAGCGTATCGGGCTGACACCGTGTTGACAAACTATTTGAATTGCCGGATTTCTATTTAGAATGACTAAACAATCAAACAACATGAACCGGCTTGAGCTGGGTTATTTGCGGGCTTTCGAAGCGGTCGCGCGTCTCGGCCATGTCGGGGCCGCCGCGCTGGAGCTCAACCTGACGCCGGGCGCCGTCAGCCAGCAGCTGCGCAAATTGCAATCCTCGCTCGCCGTCGAATTGTTCGAGCGCGACGGACGCCGCATCAGACTCACGCCGCAAGGCAGCGAATTGCGCCGGACCGTGACGGCCGCACTGGACGACATCGGCAGCTGCGTAAACGAACTCGCCGCGAAGCCCGAACTGGAGCAGGCCGACAGTCTTCGTGTTTCGGTGCCACCCGCTTTGGGCGTCGCGTGGCTATCCTCTTTGATGTTCGATTTCTGCCAAAGTTTCGGGCTTACCTCCTTCAAGATGACGGCGGCGCTCGATGTGGCGCAGATCGACTGGCGGCAGACCGACGTCGCCATCACCTACGGCGCGCCGCCCAAGGAGGGCTTCGCCTGGCGGTTCATCGCCACCGTGAAGCTGCGGCCGATCTGCAGCCCGGCTTTGCTCAACTCGGCCGCCGGCCTGCGCTCCCTCGCCGACATCGTCGATCAATGGCTGCTGCATGAAGACGACGGCACTGAATGGCGGCGCTGGCTCTCGGCGGCGAAGATCCGCCGTGTGCCGCAGCACAATGCCTATTTCGGCACGCTGATGATGGCGATCGCGGCGGCTCTCGAGGGCAGAGGCCTGGCGCTGGTCAGCGATCTCCTGGCGCAGGACTATCTGAAGTCAGGCCGCCTGGTACGTCCCTATGATATCGGCGTCGAGGCGACGCGGAGCTATTATTGCATCTGTCCCGAAAGCCGTGCCGGGGAACCGCTCATCGAGCGTTTCATGGATTGGATCACATCGACAAGCCAGGTGGCATATGCCTTGCGCGGCCAGCCGCAGGAATCATGACGGAGCCATTCCGCCAACCGTTTCGATCATCTCCACAATGTCGGAAACGCCTCTGTTGCGCAGCAGATCGGTGAAGATATGCGGCCGCGCGCCCCGCACGCGCCTCGTATCCTGAGCCATGATTTCGAGATCGGCGCCGACATGCGGGGCAAGATCCATCTTGTTGATGATCAGAAGATCCGATCGCGTGATGGCGGGACCACCCTTGCGCGGGATCTTCTCGCCCTGGCACACGCTGATGACATAAAGCGTCATATCGGCGAGTTCGGGTGAAAAAGTCGCCGCCAGATTGTCGCCACCCGATTCGATGAAGATCACATCGAGATCAGGGTGCCGCCGATTGAGCTCGGCAATGGCGCCGAGATTGATCGAGGCGTCCTCACGGATCGCCGTGTGAGGGCAGCCGCCCGTCTCGACCCCAATGATCCGATCCTCCGGCAGAGCCTGAAGGCGGTTGAGGATCAGCGCATCTTCCTTGGTGTAGATATCATTGGTGACGACCGCGACCGACCAGCGGCCTCGCATCGCCTTGCACAACTTTTCGGTCAGCGTCGTCTTGCCGGATCCGACCGGCCCCCCGACACCGACGCGCAAGGGTCCATGGAGCCTGCTCATGATCGGAACAGCCTGACATTCATGGTCTCATGGCGCATGGAAGCGATATCGACTGCAAAGGTGGAACTGCCAAGATCGGACAGCGACGATCGAGCGGCTTTGCCGGCCACCGTCACGATAATTTTCTCCAACGCAGCCATGATGAGCGTTCCTTCCGTTTGGCCGAGCGGAATGAGCCGCAAGCCGGCAGATATGAGATTGCCGGCGCAGGCCTGGAGATATCCCGTGCTGGCGCCGTCGATCCCGACATCCATTCGCGCCGCTACGGCGCCGACCGCGACGGGATAAGGCATTTCCAGATCATCGCCCGGCACGTCACGCCAAGCGCGCGCGGCCTTCGAGAAAGACCGCCCTTGATCCATGGTTTCGAGATGACGCTCGGCGCTCACCGCCATCGCCTCACCCAGCTCGGCGACATCCCCCAGGCGTCCCATGTCGCCGAGCGCGGCCGCGTGCCAAGCCTCGGTGAGCAGAACGACATCATTCCACCAGCTGCCCTGCCTGATCAGATCCGTGATCCATTCGGCAAGGTCATGGCGCGTAACAACGATGCGGTCATGAACGGCCTGTTCGAGGCCATGCGAATAGCTGAAGGCGCCGACGGGAAAGGCCGGCGACAGCCAGGTCATCAGCCGCAGCAGGCTCAGCGCGTCAGTGCTCATGACCGTGGTGGCCGGAATAGGCGCCGCTTTCAGGATGGAACGGTTCCCGGACGTGCCGCACACGGGCGCCCTGATGCTCCAGCATATGGGCGATGACCGGGTCATGACGAATGACGATACGCTCCGCCTCGATCTGGGCCGCGAGATGACGGTTGCCCAGATGCCAGGCGAGTGTCGTCAGATGCAGGACGTTGCGGCCGCGAATATCGAGAAGGTCTTCCGGCTTCGCCCGTATCTCGACCAGACGCCCATCTTCGAGGACCAGTGCATCCCCCTCCTTGAGATAGGCCGCTCCGGCAAGATCGAGAAGAAACGCAAGTCCGGTGTCGCTCTTCACCGCAAAACGGCGACGGCAACGATCGTCATAATCGAGCGTGATCCGGTCGGCTGGCGCGCCTTGCCACATGCCCCGTCTTTGAACTTCCTGCGCCCGCATGATCAGAACAGGAAATAACGCTGCGCCATCGGCAGCTGATGCGCCGGTTCGCAGGTCAATAATTCACCGTCGGCACGCACTTCATAGGTCTCCGGATCGACCTCGATAATAGGCGTCGCCGCATTGTGGATCATCGAGGCCTTACCCAAACCACTCCTCGTATTGTCGACGGGTATCAACGATTTGCCGAGTCCATAACGCTCGCCGATTCCGGCAGCGAATGCCGCTTTCGAGACGAAACTCACCGCGCTCTTGTTCACCGCTCTGCCCAGAGCAGCGAACATCGGGCGATAGCTGACCGGTTGCGGCGTCGGTATCGAGGCGTTGGGATCACCCATGGGGGCGGCGGCAATCATGCCGCCGATCAGCACCATATCCGGCTTCACGCCAAAGAAGGCCGGCGACCACAAGACAAGATCGGCACGTTTGCCGGGCTCGATCGACCCGACATGCTGCGAGACGCCTTGCGCGATGGCGGGATTGATCGTGTATTTAGCGATATAGCGCTTCACTCGGACATTGTCGTTGTCGCCGGTTTCCTCCGTGAGGCGGCCGCGCTGGGCCCGCATCTTATGTGCCGTCTGCCAGGTGCGGATGATGACCTCGCCGACCCGGCCCATCGCCTGGCTGTCGGATGAAATGATCGAGAAGGCGCCGATGTCGTGAAGTATGTCCTCGGCGGCGATGGTTTCCTTGCGGATCCGGCTTTCGGCGAAAGCGATATCCTCGGCAATCCGCGGATCGAGATGGTGGCAGACCATCAGCATGTCGAGATGCTCGGCCACGGTATTGACCGTATAGGGACGCGTCGGGTTGGTCGATGAGGGAATGATGTTGGCAAGGCCGCAGAGCTTGATGATGTCCGGCGCGTGACCACCGCCCGCGCCTTCCGTGTGAAAGGCGTGCAAGGTGCGGCCCTTGAAGGCAGCGATCGTATCCTCGACAAAACCCGATTCATTGAGCGTGTCGGTATGGATCATCACCTGCACGTCGTGATCATCGGCGACGCTCAGGCAGCAATCTATCGCCGCAGGCGTGGTTCCCCAGTCCTCGTGCAGCTTGAGCGCACAGGCGCCGGCCACGATCATCTCGACGAGCGCCTTCGGCAAGGAGGCATTTCCCTTGGCGGAGAAGCCGATATTCATCGGCAGATCATCGACCGCCTGGAACATGCGCTCGATATGCCAGGGGCCGGGCGTGCAGGTTGTCGCCAAAGTCCCATGCGCCGGACCGGTGCCACCGCCCATCATGGTGGTGATACCGGACATCAACCCTTCCTCGACCTGCTGCGGACAGATGAAGTGAATATGCGCATCGACGCCGCCGGCAGTCAGGATGCGCCCCTCACCGGCGATCGCCTCCGTCCCCGGCCCGATGATGATGTCGACACCGGGCTGCGTGTCGGGATTTCCAGCCTTGCCTATCCTGGTGATGCGGCCGTCTTTCAAACCGACATCGGCTTTCACGATGCCCCAATGATCGATGATCAGTGCATTGGTGATCACGGTATCGACCGCGCCTTCACTGCGCGCCAGCTGGCTCTGTCCCATGCCGTCGCGAATGACCTTGCCGCCGCCGAACTTCACCTCCTCGCCATAGAAGGTGAAATCCTTTTCGACCTCGATGATGAGATCCGTGTCGGCGAGGCGCACCCGGTCGCCCGTGGTCGGTCCGAACATCTGGGCGTAGGCGGCTCTCGACAATTTCGCCGGCATCAGAGCGCTCCCATGATCTTCTGACGGAAGCCGAATATGCGGCGCGCTCCGGCGATCGGGATCAACGTTACTTCGCGCGTCTGGCCGGGCTCGAAGCGGGTCGCCGTGCCGGCTGGAATGTCGAGACGCCGGCCGCGTGCCTTGTCGCGCTCGAAGATCAGACCGGGATTGGCTTCATGGAAATGATAATGCGAACCGACCTGGATCGGGCGATCGCCGCTATTGGCGACCAGAAGCCTCACGACATCGGCGCCGGTATTGAGCTCGATGTCGCCGGTGGCGGTGAATACTTCGCCGGGAATCATTCCTGCCCCCAACGCTAGCGGATCGGCTGATGAACGGTCACCAGCTTAGTGCCGTCCGGAAAGGTCGCCTCGACCTGCACATCTGCAATCATGTCGGCAACACCGTCCATCACCTGCGTGCGGCTGACGATATGAGCGCCTGCTTCCATCAGTTCGGCGACGCTGCGGCCGTCGCGGGCGCCTTCCACGACGAAGTCGGTGACGAGCGCAATCGCCTCGGGATGATTGAGCTTCACTCCGCGCTCGAGACGGCGGCGCGCCACGGAGGCCGCCATCGAAATCAAAAGCTTGTCTTTCTCGCGTGGCGTCAGATGCATGTCCGCCTCTTTTGTAGTCAGGCAGCCCAAACTTTCGGCAACGCGTTTTCACCAGACAGCACTTCAGCCAAGGGAATAAGCATCTTCCGGAGGTCGTGGGCCTCATTCGCCGTCAACCTAGCAAGAAGCTTGCCAGCAAAGGCGGAGCTCGCGAGGTCGGGAAATCTTTCACGCACATGATCCAGGTGACGCTCTGCATCGGGCGCCACGAGCGCGACAGTCGCCAAGGCGCGATGGCCCTTCGCCACTGCGCGACGCTGCAGTTGGTCCTCCATGTCGTTGCCTGCGAAACTGACGGCATCGGCGAAAACCAGGCGTCCGTCGCGGCGAATCGTCCAGCGATCCCTCAGACTGACGCGCCGGACGGTCTCACCCATGGCGGCGCGACCGAACACCAGGGCCTCGACGATGAGCAGGCTGGCATCTGAGGCGAGATCGGCCTCCACGCTCCGTTCCAGCGCGCAGCCGTCGAACAGGATCGTCTCCTGCGGGATCCAGCTCACCCGGGCCCCTTTATCGACGTCGATCTTGACCGACAAACGCGCCGGCTCGCCGTCGCGTGATCGATAGATGCGCTCGCAAGCCTGGCTGGTGCAGATGAGCTTCACGCCCTCGCCGGCGCGAAAACTCCAGGATAGCCGGTCGCCACCGGTCAATCCGCCGGCGGTGTTGATCAAGACCGCTTCGCAAGCCCTGCTCTCTGGTGATGCAGGGAAGCGGATCTTCGCCGCGCCCGATTGATAGAGCCTGTCGATGACCGATCCGCGGTCGGTATGTTTGACCGCGAGCCTGCCTTCGGCGTCGACGCGTTGAAGTCTTGGAGATGTTAAGCTTGAAAGAAGTTCCACCAATGGCGAACTTAGCCCAGACCCGGGAATTGGCAAGCTGCGATCAGGGTCGATCGAGGTCGCGCTTGCCCATCACGACGACATCGCGCATGTCGTAGCCAAGCGCTGCATAAAAATCACGCACTTGCACATTCTCGCTGCGGATCATCAGATTGACCGACCAGATGCCGCGCTCCTTGAGCCAGGACTCACCGGCCTCCACCGTTGCCCTGCCCAAACCCTTGCCCTGATGCGATGGCGCGACCGAAAGATAATAATACCAGCCGCGGTGACCGTCATGGCCGACCAGAACGGAGGAGACGACATCGCCGCCGTCAACTCCGACGAGTATGTCGGAAGCCTCCTTGCCGCGGGCGAAGTCGATATCGCGCCGTGCATCATTCCACGGCCGCACCAGGCCGCAAGCGGTCCACAAGGCGACAACCTTCTCGATGTCACCGTCTTCGATCGGCCGGAAGGATGTCACTGCGGCAGCACCTTGTTGGGATTGAGGATGCCCTTGGGATCGAACAGCTTCTTGACGCCGCGCATCATCTGCAATTCGATCGGCGATTTGATCCTGCTCATCATGTCGCGCTTCAGCCGGCCGATGCCGTGCTCGGCACTGATCGAGCCACCATGCTTCAGCACGACATCGAAGACGACCTCGTTCATCGCGTTCCATTGGGCGAGGAATGCCTGCTTGTCCATGCCGACCGGCTGGCTCACATTGAAATGCAGATTGCCGTCGCCGATATGGCCGAAAGGCATAGGCCGCGCCCCGGGCATGAAACGATGGACCGCCGCGAGCCCTGCTTCGACAAAGGCCGGGAGCTCGGAGATCGGCACCGATATGTCGTGCTTGATCGAGCCGCCTTCGCGCTTCTGCACTTCGACGATGGCCTGGCGGATGAACCAGAGGTCCTTGCGCTGCGCCTCCGACTGGGCGATCGTCGCATCCTTCACGATCCCCTGCTCCGCTGCCTCGCCGAGGATCTCCGTCAGCAGGCTCGCGAGCTCGCCCGAGCCCGACAGCTCGATCAGTACATACCAGGGCGCTGCGTCCGCGAAAGGATCGCGCACCGCGAAGTGCTTGATGGTGAACTCGAGGCCGTTGCGCGGAAAGAGCTCGAGGGCGGTCACGCGCCCGCTGCTCCTCTGCCGGGCCAGCGCCAGGAGATCGAGCGCCGCCTTGACTGAAGGCAGCGCCACGAAAGCCGTGGCGTGATCGCTCGGCAACGGGAACAACTTCATCACCGCGCCGGTAATCACGCCCAGCGTGCCTTCGGCGCCGATGAAGAGGTTTTTCAGATCGTAGCCGGTATTGTCCTTGCGCAAGCCTCTGAGGCCATTCCAGACGCGCCCGTCGGCCAGTACGACCTCGAGCCCGAGGCAGAGATCGCGGGTGTTGCCATAAGCGAGAACGCCCAAGCCCCCGGCATTGGTCGAGAGATTGCCGCCGATGCGGCAAGAGCCTTCCGATTCGAGACTCAAAGGGAAGAAGCGCCCAGCCTTCTCGGCCTCATCCTGCACCGTCTTGAGCGTTACGCCCGCGTCGACGGTGATGCTGTGATTCAGCGGGTCGACATTGCGGACGCTCGTCATGCGGTCGAGCGACAGCAGCACCTCATCGCCGGTCTCGAAAGGAATCTGACCGCCGACGAGACCGGTATTGCCACTTTGCGGCACGATCGCGGTTTCGGTTTCACCGGCGATCGCCAGTATCCTGGAGACCTCCGCGGTCGAAGCGGGCCTCAGAACCAGAGGCGACTTGCCGATCCAGATCTCACGCCATTCCGTCATATAGGCGGTCATCGCCGCCGGATCGGTGATGGCATATTTGTCGCCGACCACAGCGGCGAGACGGGCCAGCGTTTGCGGGGAAGGTTTGGTCGTCATTCACTTTCCTCGGGGCGAGGGGCAGCGGCGCGCCTCAGACGATCATTGATCGCCTCGCCCAGCCCTTTGTGGGGAATGGGTGCCACCGCGATGGCGGCGACGCCGCTGGCGTCGATCTCATGCAGAAGCCGGAAAAGATTGGCCGCCGCTTCGACCAGATCACCCACCGGCGAAAGATTGTAGGGACTGTCAGAGACCCTTCCGAAAGCGAGATAGGCTTCGCCTTCCCGCGGTGCGGTAGCCTCGAGGCGAATGACCGCTTTCGGTGCATAATGGCTTTCGAGCTGACCCGGTGCTGAGGGCTTCTTCGCATCGCCGCCCGAGATGAGCGCATGACCCAGCACGCGCTCGATCTCCTCGCGCGCCAACCCGCCGGGGCGGAGCAGGCTCGGCGATCCGTCGAGGAAACCGACAATGGTCGATTCGAGCCCGATCGCCGACGGGCCCCCGTCGAGGATGACACTGACCTTGTCCCCGAGGCCCGCTTTCACATGCGCGGCCGTCGTCGGGCTGATGCGGCCTGACGGATTGGCGCTCGGCGCCACCACCGGCCGGCGCACCGCCTTCAACAGATCCTGCGCCAGAGGATGTTTCGGCACCCGGATGGCCAGGCTCGGAAGACCGGCGGACGCCAGAAGCGAAACCGGACAGCCCTGGCGGCGCGGAACGACCAGGGTCAGCGGCCCTGGCCAGAACAATTTTGCGAGTTCGCTCGCCTTGGGGCCAAACTCCCCCAGCGCCGCGGCCTCCTCCAGCGACGGCACATGCACGATGAGCGGATTGAAGGCCGGCCGGCCCTTGGCGGCGAAGACCTGGGCCACCGCCCTGTCCTGCGTCGCATCGGCGCCGAGGCCGTAGACGGTCTCGGTCGGAAAGGCGACCAGCTTGCCTGCGATCAGGGCCTCGGCGGCCAAAGTGACGGATTGGGTCAGAGGAGCTTCCCGGTTGCAATTTGGGGAGGGTCTCTATAGCAGCTTAGACAGGATGACGTCACTCAAAGGTCGCACCCTTTTCATCGCCGGGGCCTCGCGCGGCAGCGGCCTCACCTGCTCCCCCGATTCCACCGGGCATTTCCTCATCGACGAGGACGTGCTTAGCTCCCCTGGCGTGACCGACCTCGATCGTTACAATTATTCCCGCTCGATTGACCTCCAGCCCGATTTATTCGTAAGCCAAGCACCATGACGACCCTGCTGCTCCACCATCATTCGAGCCTCTCGCATGAGAACCCGCCAGGGCACCCTGAGCGCGTCGATCGTATCAAGGCCATCAACCAGATCCTCTCGCATGCGCATTTCAAACCCTTGCGGCGCAAGCAGGCACCCATCGCGCGCGATGAAGACATCATGCGGGCGCATCCTGACGGCTATCTGAACCTGATCCGCGAGACGGCGCCCCATGAAGGTTTTGCCCAGATCGACATGGACACTTTCATGTCGCCGGGCACGCTCGACGCCGCTTTGCGGGGCGCGGGTGCGGCGGTCGCCGCCGTTGACGCCGTCTTCTCAGGCGAGGCGGACAACGCCTTCTGCGCCATGCGCCCGCCCGGCCATCATGCCGAGGCACGCCGCGCCATGGGCTTCTGTCTTTTCAATAATGCCGCGATCGCAGCGCTCTATGCGCGTGCCCGTTATGACGCCGAACGCGTCGCCGTCGTCGATTTCGATGTCCATCACGGCAATGGCACGCAGGATATCTTCTGGTCGGACGGCGACCTCTTCTATGGATCGACACATCAGATGCCGCTCTATCCCGGCACGGGGGCCACTTCCGAAACCGGTGTCGGCAACATCTTCAATGCCCCCCTGCATGACGGCGACGGTGGACCGCAATTCCGTTCCGCCATGGCTAATGCGATCCTGCCGGCGCTCGATGCTTTCGGCCCTGATCTCGTTATCATCTCCGCCGGCTTCGACGCCCATCGCGAGGATCCCTTGGGCGGCCTCAACCTGACCGAGGAGGACTTCGTCTGGGCCACGCTCAATCTCATGGAGATCGCCGACAAACATGCCGACGGCCGCGTTGTATCGGTCCTCGAGGGCGGCTATGACATACGCGCGCTGGCCGCTTCGGTCGCCGTGCATGTCCAGGCGCTGATCCGGGGCAGCGGCGAGCGGACACTGTTTGACCATGAGGACGATGAAGATGGCGACTGAGAAGACCCCGATCGCGGGCATGAATTTCGAGACGGCGCTGGCCGAGCTTGAGGATATCGTCGAGAAGCTCGAATCCGGCAAAGTCGATCTCGAAGCCTCGATCGCCATTTATGAGCGCGGCGAAGCGCTCAAGAAGCACTGCGAGAAACTGCTGAAGGATGCCGAGGCGCGCATCGAGAAGATCACGCTCAAGGCGGATGGCACGCCTTCCGGCACGGAACCTCTGGACGCGGGGTGAGCCGCGAGCGGCTCGACGAAGCACTGGTCGCGCGCGGGCTCTATCCGACGCGCTCGCGGGCCCGCGATGCGGTGAAGCGGGGCACCGTCAAGGTCGACGGCATCACCGCCACCAAACCGGCCCAGCCGATCGCTGCGGAAGCGGTGCTCAGCATCGCCGACGAGGCGCGCACCTATGTGGCGCGCTCGGCGCTCAAGCTCAAACATGCGCTCGCCCACTTCGAGCTATCGCCTGAGGGTCTCAATTGTCTCGATATCGGCGCCTCGACCGGCGGTTTTACCGAAGTACTGCTGGAAAGTGGCGCCGCGCATGTCACCGCCATCGATGTCGGCCATGACCAGTTTGCGGCCGGCCTGCGTGCCGAGCCCCGCATCACGCTGTGGGAGGGGCTGAATGCGCGCGATCTGACCCGGGATCACCTGAGGACGCCTTTGCGCTTCATCGTCTGCGATGTGAGTTTCATTTCGCTCAAGCTCGCCCTGCCGGCCGCCCTCGATCTCGCCGAAACCGGCGCTCGGCTCATCGCCCTGATCAAGCCGCAATTCGAAGCCGGCCGGGAGGCGCTCGGCAAGGACGGTATCGTCAAAAGCGAGACGCTGCGTCAGCAGATTTGCGACGATATCGCGTCTTGGCTAAATGGGCGGGGATGGGGTCCAATAGGCCTGACGCCGTCACCCCTCAAGGGCGGCAGCGGCAATACCGAATATCTCGTCGCGGCGGAGAAGACTGCATGACTCCCTTCGATAATCTCGCTTATGCCGGCAAACAGGGCGCCCGCATCGCCTGGTATATGGGCCATTATTTCGCCGCGCGCCGCTTCCGCGAAAGCAAGCCGGCGGAAGAACGCAAGTCGAGCGGCAAAGGGCCCGGGCGCAATTACATCTTCGCGCAAATGGGCGAGCTCTTCGCGCGCGATCTTGCCAATGTGGCCAAGGGCTATTATCCGACGCCGCGCGATCACGACGGAACCTTCCGCGACATCATCGCGGCGAGCCGCCGTTACTTCGCCGACCTGCCGCAGGCGGCCGACCGCAAGGCGCAAGGCCAAAGTGCTGAAGTCTATTCACCGGAACTCGCCGAGAAGTTCCCAGCCTACTTCCTGCAGAATTTCCACTTCCAAACCGGGGGCTACCTGACCGAGGAATCGGCCAGGCTCTATGACATGCAGGTCGAGGTGCTGTTCTCAGGCACCGCCAACGCCATGCGCCGGCAATGCCTCGCACCCATCGCGCAGTATCTGCGCCACAAGGATCAGCGCCGGATGGCGCTGCTCGACGTCGCCTGCGGCACGGGACGTTTCGTCCGCTTTGCCAAAGAGGCGTTTCCGCGCCTCGCCGTGACCGGCAGCGACCTGTCGGAAGCCTATCTCGATGAGGCGCGCAATCATGCGCGGCCCTTCAAGATCGACTTCAAGCCCGGTCCCGCCGAGGCGCTCCCCTTCGCCGATCAGTCCTTCGACATCGTCACCTCGATTTATCTCTTCCACGAAGTGCCGCCGGTGATCCGCCGCCAGATCGCCAAGGAATTCGCCCGCGTGCTCAAGCCCGGCGGACTGCTCGTCTTCATGGACTCTCTGCAGACCGGTGACACGCCGAAGATCGACGCGATGCTCGAAGCTTTTCCGGCGAATTTCCACGAGCCCTATTATCCCTCGTATTTGCGCGAGGATCTGGGTTCGATCTTCAGCGAAGCGGGATTCACGGACATAACTGCCGAGCCGGTTTTCCTGTCGAAGCTCGTTACGGCAATGAAAGCTGACTAGACTCTCGCGCTCCTCTCGCGCCAGGCCATGGGGCTCACTCCCGTCACACGGCGGAATTCGCGGTTGAAGTTGGACTTGGTCTGGAAGCCCGCCTCGAACATCACCGCCGTCACCGCATGATCGGTTTCCTGGAGCAAACGGCAGGCCTCGCGGATGCGGTGGTCGTTCACATATTGCGAGACATTGAGTCCTGTAAGCCGGTTGATGGCGCCGGAAATGCGCCGGGCCGGGATACCGGCGCGGCGTGCGAGACGCGACAGATTGAGATTCTCGTCACGGAACAAGGACTGCGTCAGCATGAGGCTGTCGATGCGCGCCAGGACATCACGATCCTCGGCACTTGCCGGCGCGGGTGGCGGCTCGGGGGCGACTTTGCCTTCGGCCTCAGGCTGGTTGCGCCCGGCAACCGTGGCGGCGAGCCCGAGGAGCAGAAGTCCCAGCACATTGGCGCTGCTGACCATGGCCGCGACATTGGCGCCCTTGGTCCATTCGAAGTCGAGCAACACGATGAAATCGAACAGCGCCGAAGCACAGAGCGCCAGCGCGGCGATTTGGAGGGCGCGGAAGGTCGGCAAGGCGCCCTCGAAACGTGCCTCATCCAGCGCGTCGGGCCCGGTGCGGCCGAGGCTCAGGACCGCGAAAGCGTATGACACATAGAGGACGATGAGCGCCGCGTCGATCAGCCAGGGAATGGTCAGGATCAATAGGAGGATGACCAAAGGGGGCGCCAGGTAGGCGAGCGCGCTCAGCCCGCCGCGCGGATGATCGTCATGGATCAGGGTGCGGAAGCTCGCATAGACGAGCGGCGGCAGAAGGCCTGCGGCGATCGGCAGGATAAAACGGACTTCCGACAGGCCGTAACCCCAGCGCAGGCCCACCAGCACAGACTGCACGGCGCAGAGCGCGATAAGCGCCAGGAAGGGCCGGTTGGCCCTGATCTCGTCATTGCGGCGCACCAGGGCGGCGAAGAGCAGCACCAGGAGGAGGGCTACGACAAAAGACACAGGCACGAAGAGCACGAGATACCCCTGAAAAGCCGGCACAATGGCCCAAATCGCGACCAGCTACGACCTCAAACATGTTCGAGGACACGAAACAAGGCCTTCGGAAACCGAGGTTAAGTTGACCGTTCAGGCGTCAGGAGGCAAAAAGGCGTGACATGGGGCAATCACCATCCTGACGCATCATGGCTGAAGCGCAGACGACGAACGGCAGCGGCCGTCTCAACAGCTGGAAGGAAATCGCGGCTTTCTTCGGCCGCGACGAGCGCACGGTCAAACGCTGGGAACATCAGCGCGGCCTGCCGGTGCGCCGTATCCCGGGCGGCGGACGCAGTCCGGTCTATGCCTATCGGCATGATCTCGAAGCGTGGCTGCGCCACGAAGCGAAAGCGGCGCAGGCAGCGAGTTCGGCTTCACCGCAGACAAAAGATCTTTATCTGAACGGCGTCTATCTCTGGCAGAAACGGACGCCGGCGAGCCTGCGCAAGGCGGTTGAAATCTTCCAGCATGTCATTGCGCTCGATCCCAAGGACGCGCGGGCCCATGCCGGGCTCGCGACCGCCTATGACCTTCTCGTCGAGCAGGACGTGCTGCCGCCGGAACAAGGCTTTCCGCTCGCCAAAGCGGCGGCCGAACGCGCCATCGCACTCGATGCGCGCCTCGCCCAGGCGCAGAGCGTGCTTGCCGACATCGAATTCTTCTGGCTGCGCCAGACCGAGGACGGCTTGCGGCGCTTCGCGCTCGCCTGCGAGCTCGATCCCCGATCGGCGCAGGCGCTGCACTGGCATGCCGAAGCGCTGCTCTATGCCGGTCGTCCGCACGACGCCCTGGTCGAGATCGTCAAAGCGCAGGCGCTCGATCCACAGTCACGCTCCATTCTCACGGCCAAAGCGCTCATCCTCTTCCGGGCCGGCCGTGCCGCGGAAGCCGAAAGCTTGCTCGAGCAGTTGATCGCCAACGAGCCCGACTATCCGCCACCCTATTGGGGCCTCATCTTCATCGCCCTCGCGCGTGACGACAACGAGCGCTATCTCGCGCTGTCGCAACGCTTGTTCGAGGTGAAGGGCTTCGGCGCCGGAAACGCCATCATTGCCGCCGGACGGAAAGGATTGGCGATAGACGGGCGCGCCGGCATGGCGGAAGCGATGCTCACCACGGCCGAGCCCCATTACGCCTCAGGCGCCGTCACCGCTTATTACATGGCGCATATCCACGGGCTCAGGAACGACTGGCGAAACGCAGCGCGGTTCCTGAAGCAGTCGCTCGCCAAGGGCGAAGATTCAGTGGTCGATTACAGCGTCGATCCGGCCTTCCGGACCGTTCAGGCTAATCGCGATTTCCAGGATCAGCTGGCAGCGACGGCTTTGCCTGTCTGCAGGGAATAACAGGGGAACCGCGATAAATCTGCAGCGGAATTGCAGCGGAATTTGCAGCGGATTAACAGCGGATCTACAGGGATCTGCAGGGAATATCGAAATGGGGCGCGGAGACGGTTCCGCGCCCCAGGCTGTTTCAGCGCTTGGAGAGGAAGCTCCAGGCGGTCGGGAAAGCCACCGCCGCCAGGCCCGCCTTCAGCATGTCGCCCCACAGGAAGGGATAGAGGCCGAGCTCGAGCACCTTGTCGAAACCGGTAAAGGCATAGCCGAGCCAGAGAAGGCCGGGAATATAGAGCACGGCGGCGCCGAGCATCATCACGCCGAACATGCTGAGCACGCGGCGGTCATAGCCCCGTTCGGCAAACCAGCCGACCACGGCGGCGGCGAGCACGAAGCCGACGAGATAGCCGCCGGTCGGTCCCAGAAGAACCGGCATACCGGCGCGGAACTCGGCGAAGACCGGCAGGCCGGCCAGACCTTCGATCAGATAGAGCGTCACCGCGGCCGCGCCGAGGCGGAAGCCGAAGGCCGCGCCGACGGCCAGGATGGCGAAAGTCTGCATCGTCACCGGCACCAGCGGCAGGTGGATGGTGATCTGCGCGCAAATCGCGATGAAGAGGCTACCCAGCACCACGAGGAGCGCCTGCTTCGTCCATGAACCCGATACCGGCCAGACCCGGCTTGCCAGTGTTGTCGTCGATGTGGTCATCTATGCCCTCGTTTGTTGACTATTTAACCCCGTGAACGCGCTGCAAAATATAGAGCCGGCGCGTTTCGCTCACAACTGGTCTTTCGGCCCGATGGTATCCCTTAGTTTCGACCGCGATTTCAACATAGAATCTGGCCCGGCCATGGAGCTGTCGCCACTCGTCCGGCGCGTCCTGGCCGACAATCCGGGGCCTTTCACCTTCAAGGGCACGGCAAGCTTCATCGTCGGGCGCGGCGAGGTGGCGATCATCGATCCGGGCCCGGACAGCGACCAGCATCTGGCGGCGCTGCTTGCCGCCATCCGCGGCGAGACCGTCAGCCACATATTGGTGACGCACAGCCATCTCGACCATTCGCCCTTGGCGCGCCGCCTCCAGGCGGCGACCGGCGCGGCGCTGGTCGGCTATGGCGCCGTCACTCGTCCCGAATCATCCGATTCCGGCCTGCCCCGGCTCGATGCCAGCATCGATGCCGATTTTGACCCCGATATCAGATTGCGGCATGGCGAGGCGGTCACCGGCAAAGGCTGGACCCTCGAGGGTGTGTTCACGCCAGGGCATATGTCGAACCATATGAGCTATGCGCTGGCCGAGGAAAAAACGCTGTTCTGCGGTGACCATGTCATGGCCTGGGCGACCAGCGTGATCGCGCCGCCCGACGGCAATATGGGCCAGTATTTCGCCTCGCTGCGGCTGCTGCTGGACCGTGACGATGCCCTCTATCATCCGGCCCACGGGCCGTCGCGGGCCGAACCGAAATCGCTGGTGCGGGCCTATCTGGTACACCGGAAGATGCGCGAGGACGCCATATTGGCGAGGCTCAAAGCCGGTGACCGGAGCATCGCCGAGATCGTCAAGGCCAATTATGCCGACATCGATCCCCGCCTCCATGCCGCCGCCGGGCTTTCGACACTCGCCCATATCGAGCATCTGATCGAGCGCGGGCTGGTCCGCCAGGACCCGCAAGGGCCACTCACACAATATTTCGCAACATAAATTGTATGTCTTTAAAGGTGGACCTCTGAAAACATCTGTGCCAGAAACGCGCCGCCGGGGCAACCTCGGCCCTTCTCGCGCAATCAAGGCGAATCATGAGTGAATTCAAAGGCTTAATGGCCGGCAAGCGCGGCCTCATCATGGGTGTGGCCAATAACCGGTCGATCGGCTGGGGCATCGCCCAGGCCTGCGCGCGTCATGGCGCCGAACTCGCCTTCACCTATCAGGGCGACGCGCTCAAGAAGCGGGTCGAGCCGCTCGCCGCCGGCATCGGCTCAAAGCTCGTGCTGCCCTGCGACGTGACCGACATGGCTTCCATCGACCAGACTTTCGCCACCATAGGCAAAGAATGGGGTGAGCTCGATTTCGTCGTCCATGCCATCGCCTTCTCCGACAAGGACGAGCTCACCGGCCGTTATGTCGACACGACGGCCGACAACTTCACCAAGACGCTGTTCATTTCCTGCTACAGCTTCACCGCCATTGCGCAGCGGGCCGAGAAGCTGATGAGCAAAGGCGGTTCCCTCCTCACCCTCACCTATTACGGGGCGGAGAAATGGATGCCGCATTACAATGTGATGGGTGTGGCCAAGGCGGCGCTCGAGGCTTCGGTGCGCTACATGGCGGCCGATCTCGGCCCCAAGAATATTCGCGTCAATGCCATCTCCGCCGGCCCGATCAAGACGCTCGCCGCCTCAGGCATCGGCGACTTCCGCTACATCCTCAAATGGAACGAATACAACTCGCCGCTCCGGCGCACCGTGACCATCGACGAGGTCGGCGATTCGGGTCTCTATCTTCTGTCCGAACTCGGCCGCGGCGTCACCGGCGAGATCATGCATGTCGATGCCGGCTACCACATTGTCGGCATGAAGAATCCCGAAGCTCCCGACATCACGGTCGCGCAAAACGGTGATTGAGCCCAATCCGCCGATCTACTTCATCCGCCACGGCGAAACCGACTGGAATCTCGAAGGCCGCATCCAGGGCCAGATCGACATTCCGCTCAACGACACCGGCCACCAGCAGGCGGTCGCCATTTCGCGCGGCCTGAAGAACTTCCTCGGCAAGACGAAGGTCGACCTCTTCGTGACGAGCCCGCTGACGCGCACGCGCCAGACGATGGGCTATCTGGCGCGCGAATTCGACCTCCCCGCCAGCAAGGCGGAAATCGAACCGGCGATGCTCGAGCTCGCTTTCGGCATCTGGGAAGGCCATTATTTCAAGGACCTCAAGACCAGCGCGAACTATCCAAAAGATCTGACCGAGCGCTTCCGCTGGCGCCCGCCGGACGGCGAAAGCTATGAAGAAGGCCTCGAGCGGGTCAAGCAATGGATCGGCCGGCTCGACGGGCCCACGGTCATCGTCGCGCATGGCGCCATCGGGCGCTGCCTCATCGGCCTCGTCTCCAGCCTCAAACCCGCCGAGATGGTAAAGATGCCGACGCCGCAGGGTCACTTCTGCCGGCTCCAGGATGGGCGCATCGACTGGTTCGACAGTTCCGGCCATCCGGCGAGCGACACGGCGACCGGCAGCGGTATTTGACGTCGTCGCCGTCGCGCCAGATTAATATTTGGGCAAATCCTTGTCGCCAAAGTCTTCAACTTTGGCGGAACTTGCTCTAATCAGTTGCCTCATGTCTTATAACAGCTTCGGCCATATGTTCCGGATGACGACCTTTGGTGAAAGCCATGGGCCGGCGCTCGGCTGCGTGGTCGATGGCTGTCCACCCGGCATTCAGCTCACCGCAGCGGAAATCCAGGCCTATCTCGACAAGCGCAAGCCGGGCCAGTCGCGCTTCACGACGCAACGGCGCGAGCCGGACGAGGTCAAGATCCTTTCCGGTGTCTTCGAGGACGAACGCACCGGCGGACAGGTCACCACCGGCACGCCGATCGCGCTCGTGATCGAGAATGTCGACCAACGCTCCAAGGACTATTCGGCGATCCGCGACAAATTCCGCCCGGGCCATGCCGATTTCACCTATTTCGCCAAATATGGCGTGCGGGACTATCGCGGCGGCGGGCGTTCCTCGGCGCGCGAAACGGCAGCCCGGGTGGCCGCCGGCGCCATCGCCCGCAAGATCATCCCGAATGTGACCGTGCGCGGCGCGCTCATCCAGATCGGCCCGCACAAGATCGACCGTACCCATTGGAACTGGGACGAGGTCGACCGCAATCCCTTCTTCACACCCGATGCAGCGGCCGTGCAGCCGTGGTCGGCCTATCTCGACGAGGTGCGCAAGGCGGGCTCCTCAGCCGGGGCCATCGTCGAGGTGGTGGCGACCGGTGTGCCTCCGGGCTGGGGTGCGCCGCTTTACGGCAAGCTCGACCAGGATATCGCCGCCGCGATGATGAGCATCAATGCGGTGAAGGGCGTCGAGATCGGCGCCGGCTTCGCCGCCGCCCTGCTCGCGGGTGAGGAAAATGCCGATGAGATGCGCATGCGCCACGGCAAGGCTGAGTTCAGCACCAATCACGCAGGCGGCATTTTGGGCGGCATCTCGACCGGCCAGGAGATCGTGGTGCGCTTCGCCGTCAAGCCGACCTCATCGATCCTGTCACCGCGCAAGACGGTGACGGCCACGGGCGAGAACACCGATATCGTGACCACCGGCCGCCACGACCCCTGCGTCGGCATCCGCGCCGTGCCGGTGGGCGAAGCCATGCTCGCCATCGTCCTGGCCGACCATTTCCTCCGGCATCGCGGGCAGACCGGCGCGCAATAGACCGGTCGCCGACGCGAACAGACTCCAGCTTATGGACTCCGCCTCAAGCTTTCCTCAAACATTCCCGGGACTCTCGGCGCTTGACCTTGTCTCGAGTGAACTGTTCTGATGCTTATCGCGAATTTTTTCTCCCTAATGCAACCATCTGTTGCCATTTCACAACACGCCGGACAAAACTGACGGCCACCCCTCCCTTCGTCATTGATGACGCATGATGCCGTCAGTACTTTCCCGCCCAGAGTGCGCGATTCAGCGGGGGAATGATGACCAGGACAATCAGACTGATGGCCAGTGCGGCGACCGTAGCGCTGTTCCTCATGGCGACACCGGCCGCTCAGGCTGCCGATCTCGAAGATCCCGGCTGCAGCCTGTCCGGCTCGGTCATGGCCGGCATCATGTTCGACTGGCAGGAGCTGGACTTCAATGGCGAAGATCAGGTCGACGTCGACTGGACGACGCCGTTCGGCGAAGGCGCCGCTCTCGCGACCTGCGGCGGCCTCAACATTCAGGCTGATATCGCCTATTACGGACATTCAGGTGATTACGAGTTCGATTTCGGCAACCAGAACAATGTCGACCGCGGCGCCTCTCATATCGGCGGCGCATTGTTCTACCGGGATCCGCTGAGCTGGGCCGCGGGCGTGCAGGCATCATGGATCTCGCAGAACATATCGGGCATCGACATCGATGTGTTTCGTATCGGCCTGTTCGGCGAGCTATATCTCGGAGAGAGCTTCACGCTCGGCGGCAATGCCGCCTATCACAACAGCGATTCCAGTTCGAACTTCGACATTGAGCAATCCGGCTTCGAGCTCGCCGCATATGGGCGGTTCTACGCCACGCCTGATGTGAGCCTGATGCTGCGTGGAGATGTCCTCTTCGCGGATACCGAATCTTTCGGCGATGATGGGGATCTCAACGGCTACGCCATTTCGGGCGAAGCTGAATATCTCGTCTGGGATCAGGGACTTTCGCTGTTTGCGGGCGCACGTTATGCCGAACGCAATCACGACCTCGACTTCGACAATGATTTCCACTTCGACAGCCAGGAGACGCAGGTCTTCGGCGGCATCAAGTTCTACTTCGGCCGTGACGGCACATTGGTGGAGCGCCAGCGCACGGCTCCTGTCGATAATACCAGCGTGTTCGAGGAGAAGCTCCCCAATACACTCTTCGACTTCCCGAGCTGAGCATTTATCCTCATCCTCATCCGTACCGCTACGAAAGAGGATGACGGCGGGTCATGTCTTTGTCACTATCCCTCGACGAGAGGGCGACCCTTAACAGGAGAGAGAGCAATGTCCACTTCCGTGAAGCAGCTGATGGCCGCCGCCAACGAGGCCGTGCCGAAAATCAGCGCCGATGACGCGCGCAAGCTCATGGCCAAGGATGCACTCGTCGTCGATGTGCGCGACGGCACCGAAGTCGCCAAGACCGGCAAGCTCAAGGGCGCCGTCCACGTATCGCGCGGCATGATCGAATTCCGCGCCGATGCCGACACGCCCTATCATGATCCGCAGTTCCGCAAGGACCGGCCAGTCATTCTCTATTGCGCCTCGGGCGGCCGCTCGGCGCTCGCCGGCAAGGTACTGAAGGATATGGGCTACACAAATGTCCATAATCTCGGCGGCTTCAAGGATGCCGCCGATGCCGGGCTCGAGGTCGAGCCGGCTTAGTCGGGAACCGCCTCTCTCTTGATATGTTGTCTCGGAGGCGGGCATGGTTGCCCGCCTCCGAGAGGTTCGATGTTCGACGGTTTCGACAGCGCGGAAATTCGTACAAGGGATACCTCTATCTTCGTGCGCCGATCGGGGAGCGGTCCACCGCTTCTTCTCCTGCATGGCTTTCCGCAAACTCATCTGATGTGGCGCGAGGTGGCGCCCGTGCTTGCCCGGCACTTCACCGTCGTCTGCGCCGACCTCAGAGGGTACGGGCGAAGCGGCTGCCCGGCTTCGGGTCCCGATCACGCTTCTTACTCAAAGCGGACCATGGCACGCGACATGATCGCGGTCATGGAGACGCTGGGCTTCCGAAAGTTTTTCGTCGCCGGCCATGATCGGGGCGGGCGCGTCGCCTATCGGATGGCGCTCGACCATCCAGATCATATAGTCAAAGCGGCAGTACTTGACGTCATCCCCACGAGTGAAGCCTGGCATCGCGCCGATGCGGATTTCACCCTCGGCTTCTGGCCATGGTCTCTATTGGCCCAGTCCGAACCGCTGCCGGAGCAAATTCTGACCAGCGCCGCCGCCGCGATCATCGACAATGCACTCGACAACTGGGGCTCGGCGTCCACGACGTTCCCTTCCGACATTCGCTCAGCCTATGCCGATGTTCTGCGCGATCCGGATCATGCGCATGCGATCTGCGAGGAATATCGCGCCGCCGCCACCCTCGACCGTGACCATGATGAAGGCGACCGGAAGGTTGGACGGCGCATCGTCTGTCCAGTCCTGGTCTTGTGGAGCGGCAAAGGGCCACTCGACAGCTGGTACAAGGAAGACGGTGGACCGATTGGAATCTGGAGGAAATGGGCGGTGAATATTCAGGGCGAGGCGCTTGCTGGCGGTCACTTCTTTCCGGAGGAACTGCCTGATCAGACGGCCGGGCTGCTCTCCAGGTTCTTCACCGACACGTAATCATTCTCAAAACAGCGACATCTGATCCGGTGGCGGCGGCGGTGGCTTGGGCGCCGGCGCCCGGCGCTCGAGGGTCACCGGTGCGAAAACGAGTGACGGATCGGGATGCGCCTTTACCAGATCCAGCGCCTGGTTCGCCTCGACTCTGTCATTGGCGAGCCAGTCTTCATGAAGATCGGGCGGAACGATCACCGGCATGCGGTGATGCAGATGCGCGATGGGCGGCAAAGCTTCGGTCGTCACGATGGCCGCGGTTTCGAGCTCGCTGCCCTCCGCCCCTTGCCAATGCTCCCAGATCCCCGCGAAGGCGAAGGGCGCGCCGTCGGCGCGGGCGATGTGATAGGCCTGCTTGCGACCCTCTGGTCCCGACCATTCATAGAAACCATCGGCCGGGATGAGGCAACGCCGGCGCCGGATGGCGTTCTTGAAGGATGCCTTTTCGAGGATGGTTTCACTTCTCGCATTGGTGAGTGGCTTGCCCGGCGCCACTTCCTTCGCCCAGGACGGCACGAACCCCCAGCGCACCAGGACCAGATGGCGGATACCGTCCCTCTCCGCCCGGATGATGGCGATGGGACTGCCCGGCGACACATAGGCACGCGGCGGGAAATCATGCTCCTCGACATAACGCAGAAGCTCGCGCAGATGATCCGGCTTGGCGTTGAGCTTGTAAAGATTGCACATCAGGCGGCCTCGGGTTTGGCGAGAAGTCCGTCGAGCAGCGCCGTCATGGCGCGCACCGCCTCCTGCGACGCCTTGCGCTGGTCCTCGGCATTGGCGATGAGGAGCGAGGCGTAAAGCATCGTGCCATTGAGGATGTGCGCCGTGGCCCGGGGATCGATGGTACGCACCGTCCTTTCCTCGATCAGCTTCTCGAGTGTCGCGGTCATGTTGCGAATGCACGCGGTCTGGCTCGACCATTGCGAGGGATCGCCCAGGACGGCGGGACCATCGCGCAGGATGATGCGCTGGATCTCGGGATCGAGCGCCATCTCGACATAGGTCACGCATTCATCGACGAAACCTTGCCAGCGCGACGGCGCCTGGCGCGTGACGGCGCTCATGCGCGCCGACATCTCGCCGTCGATCTCGGCGATGACCGCCTGGAGCAGCCCCTTCTTGTCACCGAAATGATGATAGAGCGCGCCGCGGGTCAGACCGGCCTCGGCAGTGAAATCGTCCATCGACGCTTCGGCGTAACCAACCGTGCCGAAGGCCTTGCGCGCCGCCGTCACCAGCTTCGCCCGCGTCTCGGCAATCATCTCCGTTCGGGGTTTATGAGCCATGCGTATTTTTCACTCACATACAGGGCGCAGGTCAATTGACATACGTTACGTATGTTATTATGTAAGATCACATACGCCCCGTATGTAGATGACGAAGGCGTCAGAATCCAGGAGTTTTCCGATGTTTTACCCCTATCGCGACATCTTCAGGGCGCCCGGCACGGTCGGCTTCGCCAGCGCCGGCTTCATCGCCCGCCTGCCCCTTGCGATGGTGCCGATGGGGCTCGTCGCGATGCTCTCCCAGACGCATGGCGAATATTGGCTGGCGGGCGCCGTCTCAGCCACTTTCGCCCTGACCAATGCCCTGGTATCGCCCCGGATTTCGCGGCTCGTCGACCGTCATGGCCAGGCCCACGTCCTCATTCCCGCGACCATCGTCGCGCTCACGGCTTTCATCCTGCTGCTCGCCGCCACCACTTGGCGCTGGTCGAGCGCCCTGCTCTTCCTCTTCGCCGCTCTTGCCGGCGTCATGCCCAGCATGCCGGCAATGATCCGGGCGCGCTGGACGGAGATCTATCGCGACACGCCCAAGCTCAGCACGGCCTTCGCCTTCGAATCGGTCTCCGATGAAATCCTCTATATGACCGGCTCCGTTCTCTCGATCGGGTTGAGTGTCGGCCTGTTTCCGGAAGCTGGACCGCTCTTCGCCACGGTCTTTCTGGCGGTCGGCACCTTCCTTTTCGTGATTCAGAAAAAAACCGAGCCGCGCATTCATGCGGTTGCCCAAAGCGGGGCCGCATCGGTGATCGCCTTCCGGCCCCTGCAGCTCATCACCTTCGTCCTCCTGGCGCTCGGCACGCTGCTCGGCACCGCGGAGGTCGCTGTCATAGCCCTCACCAAGGAGCTCGGGCAGCCCGGTGCCGCGAGCTTCGTCCTGGCCGGCTATGCCGGGGGCTCGCTCGTGGTCGGCCTCGTCTTCGGCGTCCTGAAGCTCAAGGCCAATCTGGCGCAGCAATTCGTCTTCGCGACACTCATCGCCGCGCTCACCGCGCTGCCGCTCCCCTTCATCACCAATATTCCGATGCTGGGCCTGGCGCTGTTCATCGCGGGCGCCGCGGTATCGCCGAGCTTCATCACCGCTTTCGGCCTGATCGAGCAGAGTATCCCAGTTGCCCGGCTCACCGAGGGCATGACCTGGGCGATGACCGGGATCGGCATCGGCATGGCGGCGGGCTCGTTCAGCGCCGGCTATGTGGTGGACGCCTATGGTCCTGCCAGCGGCTTCTGGGTTTCGGTCACCGCCGGCGTGCTCGCGCTCGCGGCCGTCACAGCTGGCTATCGCATGCTGGCGGACAGGACACGCAACATATGCGCGACGCCGATCCAGATGGCGTGCGACTGAAACAGGTGCTGTCGGAAGGCTATTTCTTCTTCTTCGCCTTCATCGCCTCGGCGGCCTTGGTGAGCTTCTCGCGGCTGTTGCCGACCTTGTCGATCAAGGCGCGCGTCTCGGCCGCTGTGATGCCATGCTTCCTGGCAAAATAGGCTACTTCATAGGTCTCGCCCTTCGCCACTTTGGCGCGATCGGCTTTGCCGCGGGCTTTCTTGTTGTCAGCCATTGCTTCATCCCCGTTGTGATGTGAGTTCTCGACTCACATGAGAAGCTTACATTGGCTCCGGATTGAATCAATCAGCCCCATGGCTTAGGGCTACACCCCATGAACAATCCCAAACCCTTTCCCCGAATCGGCGTCAGCGCCTGCGTGTGGCGGGACGGCAAGGTGCTGCTGGTCGAGCGCGGCAAGGAGCCGTGGAAGGGCAAATGGAGCCTGCCCGGCGGCGGTCTCGAATTCGGCGAGACGGTGCGCGCGGCGGCGGCGCGCGAGCTCGCGGAAGAGACCGGCGTCACCGCCGATCTCGTGAAGCTCGTGGATGTCGATGATGCGGTCATGCGCGATGAGACCGGCCGGCCCATCGCCCATTATTCGATCGTCTGCTTCACCGGCCATTGGCGCTCGGGCGAACCCGTCGCGCGCGACGACGCGACCAATGTGCAATGGGCGGAACGCGCCCTTCTCGACGACCTCGATATGACGCCTGGGACGGCGGACTATATCCGGCAGGCTTGGCAATTGTTAACGACTTGATTCAATAAGGGACGCGGGCGTTAACCCTTTCCTAAGGATCAGGTAGTCCGGCCACATTGCTCTGATAAGTTTCAAATTGTGCTGATTCGGTTGGTGGGCTTGCCGGCGCCAGTGTAGCGGGCGTGCGGCTTCGCAAGCGTCTCCCTGCGTACCGGGAACGCCCAAGGTGGATGGGATGGATAGAGAGACATTGGATACTGAGACCCCCGCGCCGCAGACCGAGCCGAAATATGTGGCGCTGCGCTACATCATGGAAGCCTGGGAAGAGGCCGTCTATGACGGCATCGACCCCGATTGCGTGGCGACGGCGGCGATTTTCGCCGCCATGTCCGACCTCATCACCACCTACGGTGAGGAGCCGGTGGCGCGCATGGCGGAACGCTTGCCGGAGCGCATAAGGGCGGGCGAGTTCACCCTCAACAAGACCCGGCAATAACGCGCGAAATTTGCTTTCATCGGCGGGGCGCGTGCGGGCATAAGGTGCCATGGCGCGCTTCAAGATGACCATCGAATATGACGGCGGACCTTTCGCCGGCTGGCAGCTGCAGGCCGATGCCCTGACCGTTCAGGGCGTGCTGGAGAATGCTGTCGCCGTGCTGACCCAGGGACGCCCGGTGGTGCACGCCGCCGGGCGCACCGATGCCGGCGTCCATGCGACGGGCCAGGTGGCGCATGTCGATATCGAGCGCGCCTGGGACACGCGGGTCTTGCGCAACGCCATTAATGCCCATCTGCGCCCGCATCCGGTGAGCGTGCTCGCCATCGAGGAAGTGACCGAGGACTTCCACGCGCGCTTCAGCGCTCTGCGCCGGCATTATCTCTATCGTATCGTCAACCGACCGGCGCCGCTGGCGCTCGAGCTGGGCAAGGCCTGGTGGCATCCCGTCCCGCTCGACCACGTCGCGATGCACGAGGCGGCTCAGGCCCTCCTCGGCAAGCATGATTTCACCACCTTCCGCGCCTCCTCCTGTCAGGCGCAGTCACCGGTCAAGACGCTCGACCGCTTCGACGTGATGCGAAGCGGAGACGCGATCGACGTCGTCGTCGAGGCGCGCTCCTTCCTGCATCATCAGGTGCGCTCGATGGTCGGATCGCTCAAGCTCGTCGGTGACGGCAAATGGCCGATCGAAGAGCTCGCCAGGGCGCTCCATGCCCGCGACCGCACCCGCTGCGGACCGGTGGCGCCGCCGACCGGTCTCTATCTCACGCAAGTGGATTATTGACCCCAGTTCGATTGCGGTCATTTGGCGGCATCCGCTCGGCATGCACTGCGCCAGACTGTCTTCTCAATCATCGGATTCGGGGGCGTGTCTCGTGATCAGGAAATCGTGCCTTGCTTTTGCCGTCTCGCTCTTCGCCCTGACCACCGCCCAAGCAGCCGACATCGAGCCGCCCGCGGCCTTCGATTGGTCAGGCGCCTATGCCGGGATCATAGCAGGCTATTCCTGGTCCAATTTCGACACCTCGCCGACCGACCTGCCCAACAGCGACGACTTCAAATGGAACCAATCCCTCGATGTCGATGGCGGTCTGGTGGGCGCCGAAGCGGGCTGGAACCACCAGATGGACGCTTTCGTGCTCGGCATTGCCGCCGACTTCAGCGTGATGGCTGCCAAGGATGACTCGCCCATCAACGTCGATGAGAAAGACGAAGTCTATGTCGGCGAGCTCGAATGGCTGGCCACCTTGCGCGGCAAAGTCGGCTATGCCCTCGACAATATGCTGCTCTTCGCGACCGGCGGCGTGGCGCTGACCGAAGCCAAGCTCGCCTATGAAGATTATGATGATGGCGCCTTGGATGTCCGCTTGGGCGACAAGGATACGATGTTCGGCTGGGTCGCCGGCGGCGGCGTCGAGTTCGCGCTGGCTCCCGTTTCAGTGAAGATCGAATATCTCTATGCCGATTTTGACGATCTCAATTTTCATTTGAGCGACGAGATCCTCGGCGATGCCGAGGTCGACACGCATATCCTGCGTGGCGGCCTGATGTTTCACCTCTGAGCGTTCAGCGCGGATCCGAGAGGACCTGCTCCCTTCAGCAAAGCGACAAGCTGGCTCTGCTGGCCGGTACCCGTCTTGTGGAGAACACGGGCGAGATAGCCGCGGCTGCTCTTGACCGTGATGCCGCATTCCGCCGCCGCTTCCTTGAGGGTGCGCCCGGCGACGAGCGCCGAAGCGAGGCGCGCCTCGGCCGGCGTCAGGTCGAACAGGCCGGTGAGAATGCCGGGGGACGGCACGAGCGCCGTGGCGCTGACCGCGGTCGCCGCGACCAGGATATCGGCGCCGGAAAAGACGTCATGCGCCGCCCGGCGCAGCGGCACCACATGCAGGATGACCGGCGGCGAGCCCTCGCGCGCGGCGACGGGAATGGAACGCACCAGAGGCTCGCGGTCGCCCCGGCTGGCCGCGACCGTCTCCTGCAGCAGCTGATTGGCCCGTTCATCGGCAATGGCGAGGCCCCCGAAGGCCGCCGGCAGAAAGAGCCGCGGCATGTCTTCGAGCAAGGAATTGACGGCGAGGACCCGGCCGGCAACGGTCATTACCGCGGCCGGTAACCCCAGCGCCGCGAGCGCGGAAACCATCGCCTGGGCGCGCTCCATGCCCAGCCGCGCGGCGATCAGCCCGGCGCGCGCCATATGCGGGTGGAGGAGTTCGAGCACCTTGATGTCGTTTCTGACATAAGGCCCGTCACTCTCCCGCTTTCCAAAGACATAGACGGCCAGTTCGCCCCCCGGCATGGGAATGATCGTGCCCATCTCGCCATTGAGCCCGAGCTTGCGCTTGTTCTGGAAGGGAATGTCGGCGGCGAGGAACTCGGGAGGGTAATAATCCTGCGCGATGATGAAGCCAGTAAAAGGATGCCGGTGATAATAAGGTATCCGCCCGCTTTCCATCCACTGACCGCTGGAACAGAAACGCTCGGTGATCTCGCGGACGAGCTCGGTGGCGCGGAAGCGGATCGGCCGGATTCCGTCGAAGACGAACATCGTTCCGGCATGCGATCCCGACAGGCTTCCCAGATCGTCGAGCACCCCCGGCCATAGCTCGGGAAGGAAGGCGGCCTCATACAGACGGTCGATAAGCGCCGGCACGTCGTCATGGCTGATGCTGCTGCGCAACGCTCGCTCCCTCTCCCTTCCGCCATCATGCACAGCCCGAAGATATAGGAAAGCTCACGCCGGTCTGGTCAGGCGCCCTGGCTCTGGGCTTTGGTGGTCATGATCACGCCGAGGACGATGATCGCCGCCCCGAGCCAGGTCAAGAGCCGATAGTGTTCGTCGAGGAA
Organism: Taklimakanibacter albus; assembly: GCF_016595235.1. GTDB lineage: Bacteria > Pseudomonadota > Alphaproteobacteria > Rhizobiales > Aestuariivirgaceae > Taklimakanibacter > Taklimakanibacter albus. Next base: position 963,803 of record NZ_JAENHL010000008.1, read on the forward strand.
CAGCACTCCGGCACCGAGGCCGATGGCCGCCGCGACATAACCGATCTGGCTCAGATAGACCGGGCCGCCGACTGCCTGAAGGCGGAAATAGAAGGCGAACATCGCGGCGGCCGACGCGCCTTGCAGCGGCACCAGCCACGGCACGTCGGCAAGGGTGGCGAAGGAGCCGACCTGCCCCAGGCCGAGCACGGCCACCAGCAGCATCGCCGCGGTGGCGAGATGGCTGCCGGCGGCAAGCTCTATCGGTCCGGTGTCTTTCGGCCAGTCATAGGTGCGATAGACATTGCCGAGCGCGAGGCAGACGGGCATCAGCAGTCCGATGACCACCCAGAAAATGTCGGCCGGCCGGTCGGCCACACCGCGCGTCGTCGCCACCATCACCGCGCCGATGAAGCCGACCACGATGCCGGCAATGCCGAGCGCGTTCGGCCGGCGCACGCCGAGCAGGATCGACAGGATCAATGTCACGATCGGCGAGAGCGTGTACATGATGCCGGCATACCCCGCCCCCAGATGCGGAATGGCCGAGAACAGCAGAAGATTGGGAATGGCGTAGGAGATGAGCGCGGCGATGAGGAAATAACGCAGACGATGCGGGCTAAGCGCGATCGGCCGCCGCCGTACCAACAACACCAGGAACAGGACGCCGCCGGCTCCACAGGAGATGACGAAGGGCCACAAGATCGGCGGGACGCCGGCCCCGGTGGCGATCTTGCCGAAAGGCAGCGTCAGCCCAAGGAGAGCGCCGGTCACGATCAGCAGGCCCAAGGCCGAATTCCACAGATGTTTCACCACTAGCGGATCCAGTGGGCCATGCCGATTGACAGCGCGTAGTCGGCAACCACGAAGACTGTAGCAATCAGCCAGGTCGTTTCGAGTCCCCTTCTCGCGATATACCAGCTCACATAGAGCAAGGGAAAAACAACGATCTCAAGCAGGATGAAAGCGGGATAGGTCGTGCCCTGGACCAGATGCAACAAATGCGGCACGAGTGTCAGAGCCACGGTCGGCAGCACCATCCAATTATAGATGACCATATAGCGGACATAGCTATGCGCGACGCCGCACAGCTTGGCGAGCAGCGCCGCGGCCGGCGGCCAAACCACGATGGCAATGATGAGATGACCATAGGCGCGGCCGATGCTCAAAGGCTGGATCTCCGCCGTCGGATCGGCAAGCTCGATGCCGAAGCCGTAGTCGGAAATGAAGATCGGATACATCAGGACGAGCAACGGCACGACCATGGCGAAAGAGCGCCAGAAGCCGTCGACGGTCAGGTTAAAATCCTGTTCCGCGTCTGGATCGCGAAGGATGAAGCGCCAGCATCCGCGCAGTGCCGTCAATCCCTCCCCGACGATCGTCACGCGGGCTTCCGTCCGGCATAGGCATCGATGATGGCGCGGTATACGCCCGCGAGATGGCGCAGATCGGCGATGGCGATCCGTTCGTTGACCTGATGGATGGTCGTGTTGAGGGGGCCGAATTCGAGCACCGGGCAATAGTCCTTGATGAAGCGGGCATCGGAGGTGCCGCCCGATGTCGACAGCTTGGCGTGGACACCGGTCTCCGCTTCGATCGCATCGAGCACGACACCGACAAAGGCGCCGGGCTCGGTGATGAAGGCATCGGCGCCATTGACGACGTCGAGGGTGAAGGTGCCGCCGAGTTCCTCCTCGATCCGCGCGCAGGCGTCCCGCACGATGGCGATGAGCGTGTCCGGCGTGTGCTCGGTATTGTAGCGGATGTTGAAGCGGGCCTGGGCGCGGCCGGGAATGACATTGCCAGCCGGATTGCCGACATCGATGGTGGTGAAAGCGAGCGTCGTCGGGTCGAAGTGATCATTGCCGTCGTCGAATTTGTAGGCGGCGAGCCGGTCGATCAGGCGGGCGAGCTTGGGGATCGGGTTGTCGGCCTTGTGCGGATAAGCGACATGGCCCTGCATGCCGGCCACCGCCAGATCGAAGCTCAATGAGCCGCGCCGACCGATCTTGATCGTGTCGCCGAGCTTCTCGGCCGAGGTCGGTTCGCCGACGATGCAGTGATCGGGAACATGGCCGTTCTCCTTCATCCAGGCGAGCACCTTGGCGGTGCCGTTGATGGCGGGCCCCTCCTCATCGCCGGTGATGAGCAGCGACAGCGAGCCGGTGAAGCTGCCGGCCTTCACCGCATCGGCGGCGGCGGTAGCGAAGGCCGCCACCGATCCCTTCATATCGGCGGCGCCGCGGCCATAGAGGAAGCCGTCGGCCTGAAACGCGGCGAAAGGCGGCGCCGCCCAATCCTCCAGACGTCCCGGCGGCACGACATCGATATGGCCGGCAAAACACAGATGTGGTCCACTCTTGCCGATGCGCGCGAAAAGATTGTCCACGTCAGGCGTGCCCTTGTCGGAGAAGACGAGCCTTTCACAGTGAAAGCCCGCGGACCGCAAGTATGCCTCGAGGCAATCGAGCGCACCCGCCTCGGTGGGCGTTACGGAAGGGCAGCGAATGAGATCTTCGAGAAGCGGAAGCGGGTCGGTGTCCATCGGCACAGTCTATCCATAAGCAAAGCGCCCGGCCATAACATGACCGGGCGCTTGAGTGGGAAAAAATGAATTGCGGAATGCTAGACGCGTTTGCCGAAGACCGGCCGGCCATCCGTATAGGGCGAACGCGCCTGGGCGCGTGCCGGCGTGGAAGCCGTAACCGCGGCAATCGCGGCGGGCCTGTTCATGAGGCTGGCCTTGCCTTGGCCGGCCTGGCCGCGCAGAGCTTCGATGTCACCCGCGACATTGAACGAAAAGATCGGATCAGGCCCGTAGTCATTCGTTCCATCGTCGCCGCGCAACAGTCCAAGCTCGATGAACTGCCAGATGCCGCCGACGATGGGGATAAGACAGATAAGGATCCACCAGGCCGACTTGCCGCGATCATGGTAGCGCTTGCCGGCGACGCAAATGGACATCCAGAGGCTGAAAGGAAGAAGCGCGATCGGAACCAGGAGCAACGGGATATTCTGAGTGGCGAGGCCGGGGATAAGGGCGAGCCAGGCCACGAAGGCGATGGCGAAAAGCACAAGCTGTCCAAGCCAGTATTTGGCCCGGCCGATACGGCCTTCAAGACTGAACAGCAGTGAAACAAAACTCATGGCCCCGCCCCTCGCGATGTTATGGGCGATACTTACCTTGGTGCCCTTTAAGCCTGCGTAAAATCAGATGGATAAAATCAATTCGGAGCAGCAACAATCCGTTAAGAAATGGCGGACGGGCGCCTGAGGGCGGCGACTGTTGCGCAAGGGCAGAATCGCGTAAGGTGTTCCGATAACCATTGGAAAGAGCTGGGGAATAGAACATGGATGAAGGCGCGGCATCGGCCATCGTAGGTATTATTTTTCTGCTCGTCCTGGTCGCGCTGCCGATCATCCTGAAAGTCTGCGGCATCGGGGCCAAACGCGTCACCATGAAGAACCCGGCCACCGGCCAGATCAAGACCGGCTTCTTCGGCTTCTCCTGGACCTATTTCTTCTTCGGCTGGTGGGTGCCGCTGCTGCGTGGCGAGCTCGGCGTCGCCGCACTCCATCTGCTCTTTTCAATCGTCACCCTCGGGATCTGGCAGATCATCGTCAGCTTCATGTACAACCGGCAATATACGAGCCGCCTGATCGAAGCCGGCTATCGCTTCTTCGACAGCCCGGAGGTCAATCAGAAGGCGGCCGAATATATCGGCGTCGACCTGGACGTCCACCGGCCGCAGCCGGCGGTGCGTTAGGATTCTCACTTAATCCTGAAGGACGCTTCGAGGCTCGGCTGCGCCGGGCACCTCAGCGTGAGGATTGGATTCAGTCGCGCAACAATTCGTTGATGCCGGTCTTGGAGCGCGTCTTCTCGTCGACGCGCTTGACGATCACCGCGCAATAGAGGCTGGGACCCGGCTCGCCATTTGGCAGAGGCTTGCCCGGCAGGCTGCCCGACACGACCACCGAATAAGGCGGCACGCGGCCCATGAAGATCTCGCCGGTGGCGCGGTCGATGATCTTGGTCGATTGCCCGATATAGACGCCCATGCCGAGGACCGAGCCCTCGCCGACGATGCAGCCCTCGACCACTTCCGAGCGGGCGCCAATGAAGCAATTATCCTCGATGATGGTGGGACCCGCCTGCATCGGCTCGAGCACGCCGCCAATGCCGACGCCGCCCGAAAGATGCACGTTCTTGCCGATCTGGGCGCAGGAGCCGACCGTCGCCCAGGTGTCGACCATGGTGCCCTGATCGACATGAGCGCCGAGATTGACGAAGGACGGCATCAGCACGACGCCGGGGGCAATATAGGCGGAGCGGCGCACGATGGCGCCCGGCACGGCGCGGAAGCCGGCCTTGCGGAACTGCGTGGCGGTCCAGCCGTCGAACTTGGACGGCACCTTGTCCCACCACTTGGCCTTGCCCGGGGCGCCGCCGATGATCGCCATGTCGTTGAGGCGGAAGGACAGCAGCACCGCCTTCTTGAGCCACTGATTGACCGTCCACTGGTCGCCGTTCTTCTCGGCGACGCGCACCTTGCCTTGATCGAGCTGGATCAATGCCTGATCCACCGCTTTGCGGACAGCTCCCTTGGTCTTGAAGGAGATCTTGTCGCGCTCGTCCCAGGCTGCTTCGATGGTGGCTTGCAGATCGGCCATGTTATTCCCTCTAAATCGTCATCCGGCGGAAACTAGCGCGCACCGGCTCGAAGTCAATTGCGTTCGGCGACCAGCTTAGCCAGGAAAGCGGCGATGTCGTCGGTCACGTGATGGACATGGGCCTCGCCTGCCCCGCCATGCAGGCTGTTGAGGTGCTTGGCATCGGTGTTGTCGGGAGACGTCACCAGCACGGTCGTCATGCCGAGCTCATGCGGCGCCTCGAGATTGCGGGCGATGTCCTCGAACATCGACGAATGGGTGGGATCGATGCCCGTCTGGGCGACGAATTTGCGATAGGGCCCGATAGCGGGCTTAGGGATATAGTCGGAATGGACGATGTCGAATATGTCGCCGAAATGATGGGTGACGCCGATACGGGCCAGGACCTTCTGGGCGTGGGCGACGGTGCCGTTGGTGAAGATCAGCTTGCGGCCGGGCAGCGCATGGAGCGCCTCGTCGAGAAGCCGGTTGGCCGGCACCGGTGAGTGATCGATGTCATGCACGAAATCGAGGAATTCCTCGGGTGCCACCTTGTGCTCGCTCATCAAGCCGCGCAGCGTCGTGCCATATTCGTAGAAATAGGCCTTCTGGATACGCCGCGCCTCGGTGGCGTCGATGCCGAGCAGGTTGGACACGAAGGCGCCGATCTTGACATCGATCTGGTCGAACAGCCGGCAGCTCGCCGGATAGAGCGTGTTGTCCAGATCGAAGATCCAGGTGTCGATATGATCGAAGCCTCTGGTGGTCAAACTGCAGCATCCTTTTTCTTACCCCTCTCCCCCGCAAGGGGGAGAGGGGATAACACTTATACTCCCGAGCGTGACACGCGGGTGCCGACGCCGTGCGGGGTGAAGAGCTCGAGCAGCACGCTGTGCGGCACGCGGCCATCGAGGATGATGACGCCCTCGACGCCCGATTCGACCACCGAGACGCAGCTTTCGATCTTAGGGATCATGCCGCCGGTGATGGTGCCCTCGGCGATGAGCTTGGGGATGCCGGCAAGAGTCAGCTCGTGGATGAGCTCCTTGTTCTTGTCGAGCACGCCCGCCACGTCGGTGAGCAGCAGCAGGCGCTTGGCATGCAGCGCCATGGCGATGGCGCCCGCCGCGGTGTCGGCATTCACATTGTAGCTTTCGCCGTCCATGCCGACGCCGACAGGCGCTATGACCGGAATGGCGTCGCTGTGAATGATGGTCTGCAGGATCTCGGTATTGACCCGGTGCGGCTCGCCGACATAGCCGAAATCGATCGTCTCGGTCTGCCCGGTCTCGGCGTTCACCTTGGTCTTGGTGAAGCGCTCGGTCATGAGCAGGTTGCCGTCCTTGCCGGAAATGCCGACGGCGCGGCCACCGGCCGACTGGATGAGGCCGACGATCGACTTGTTGATCGAGCCGGCGAGCACCATCTCGACAACTTCCATCGTCTCCTTGTCGGTGACGCGCAGGCCCTCGCGGAACTCCGATTTGACCTGCAGCTTGTCGAGCAGCCGGTTGATCTGCGGACCGCCGCCATGCACCACCACCGGGTGGATGCCGCACAGCTTGAGCATGACCATGTCGCGGGCGAATTTGCGCGAAAGCTCAGGATCGACCATGGCGTGGCCGCCATATTTCACCACCACGACCTGATCGTCATAACGCTGCAGGAAGGGCAAGGCTTCAGAAAGAATACGGGCGGTTTCGGTGGCGGAGGTCTCGGACATGGCTGCGTAGTCCCGGATCAAAAAAACCGATGCGCTTATACTTCAATTGCGCCCGCTCACAAGCCCCGCGATCTCGGCACGCAATTCCGGGAAGCCGCGCCCGGTCACACTCGACGTCAGATGCACCTCGGGGAAGGCGGCGGGCCGCTTCTTGGCGATGGCGCGGGTCTTCTCCAGAAGCTCCGGCTCATCTTTGGTGAGGATCTTGTCGCCCTTGGTAAGCACGATCTGGAAGGTGACGGCGCTCTCATCGAGCAGCTTGAACATCTCGAGATCTGTGCCAATGACGCCGTGGCGGGCATCAACCAGCACGAAGACGCGGGTGAGGCCGGGACGCGCCCTAAGATAGGTCCTGAGCAACCCCTGCCACTTCTTGACGTCGACCTTGGCCGCCTTGGCATAACCATAGCCCGGCATGTCCACCAGCGTCAGCTTACCGGCGCCGATGTCGAAGAAATTGAGCTCACGGGTGCGGCCGGGCGTATTGGAGGCGCGCGCCAGCTCCTTATGGCCGGTGAGTGCATTGATGAGCGAGGACTTGCCGGCATTGGAGCGCCCGGCAAAGGCGATCTCGACGCCGTTCACGTCCGGCAGCTGCTCGGGAATCGCCACGCCCATGACGAAAGAGGCAGGCCCCGTGAAAAGGAGTCTGCCCCGTTCAAGCTGATCGGCTGTCCAGTCCGTTGTCACCCGGTACTGCTCTTGCGTTTGAGGAACGGCAGGCTGTTGCGGATATTGCCGAAGAAGTTCACCTCAACACCCTGGCGCCGCATGATGTAGCTCTGCTGCAGGATGGAGAGGAAGTTGTTCCACGCCCAATAGATCACGAGGCCGGCCGGGAAGGAGGACAGCATGAAGGTGAACAGGATCGGCATCCAGTTGAAGAGCTGGGCCTGGATCGGATCCGGCGGCGTCGGGTTGAGCCGCATCTGCAGCCACATGGTGATGCCCATGATGATCGGCCAGACGCCCAGCATCAGATAGTGGCCGAACACCGGCACGGTCGAGGGATCCCACGGGATGAGGCCGAACAGGTTGAAGATGGTGGTCGGATCATGCGCCGAAAGGTCCCGGATCCAGCCGAAGAATGGCGCATGGCGCATCTCGATGGTGACATAGATCACCTTGTAGAGCGCGAAGAACACCGGGATGGCGATGAGGATGGGTAAGCAGCCCGACAGCGGCGAGACCTTCTCGCGCTTGTAGAGCGCCATCATCTCCTGCTGCTGCTTCATGCGGTCGTCGGGATGGAGCTGCTTGATCTTCTCCATCTCCGGCTGCAGCTTCTTCATCTTGCTCATCGACTCGTAGGACTTGTTCTGCAGCGGGAAGAACAGGAGCTTGACGATGACGGTGACGATGAGAATGGCGACGCCGAAATTGCCGATATAGGACTTGATGAATTCGAGCAGCCAGAACAGCGGCTTGGTCAGGAACCAGAACCAGCCCCAGTCGATCATCAAATCGAAGCGGTCGATCTTGTATTTCTCGCCGATGGCATTGATGTTCTGCACCACCTTGGCGCCGGCGAAGAGGCGGTCCTCATAAGAGGCGCTGCCGCCGGCCGGTACGTTGATGGCGGTCTTGCCGAGATAGTCGGCCTGGTAGCTGTCAGCGCCGTTTGCGGTGACGTGCTGGAAGGTGCCGGTGAGATCCTGAGCCTGGTCGGGAATGAGCGCGGTCGCCCAATATTTGTCGGAGAAGCCCAGCCAGCCGCCAGTCGTGTCGACCGGCATCTTCTTGCCCTCTTCCTTGAGGTCGGAATAGTGGACCTCCTGCAGCTTGCCGCCCAAGACGCCGATCAGGCCCTCGAACAGCACATAGATGCCGTCGACCTTGGGCGTGCCCTGGCGCAGCAGGCGGGCATAGGGGAAGAGCGAGACCGCATTGGCGCTCTTGTTCACGACGTCCTGCTTCACGGTGAAGAGATAGTCCTCATCGACCGAGATGGTGCGGGTGAAGGTGAGGCCTTCGCCATTGTCCCAGGTGAGGACGAGCGGCTTGCCGGGCGCCAGAGTGGCGTCGGCCGGGGCCTGCCATTCGGTGTTGAGGTCGGGCAGCTTCACCGTGGTGCCGGCGGCGGGAATGAAGCCGTGCTCGGCGAAATAGCCATGCGGGGTGCCGAGCGGGTTGAGGAGCGCGATTTCGGGGCTCTTCGGGTCGACCGTCTCGCGGTAGTTCTTGAAGCGGATGTCGTCGAAGCGGGCGCCGGTGAGATTGATGGAGCCGTCGATGACCGGGGTTTCGATCGTGATGCGCTTGGCCGAAGCGATGGCGGTCTCTCGCGGGACGACGGGGGCCGCCTGGGTGCCCGGAACGACGGCGCCCGGCTGCTGCTGCTGGCCGCCCGTTACCTGGGTCTGCTGCTGAGTCTGCTGCTCGAGCTTCTTCTGCGTCGGCGCCGCATAAAAATATTGCCAGCCGAAGATGATCGCCATGGAGAGGACGATGGCGAGAATGAAATTCTTATTATCATGCTGCATGGGCAGTCCCGTTCACCGGTCGGTGGTGTGCAGCCTTTTCAAGGCTGTCCTAATGTCATTTTGAAGGCTTGAAAACGGCCTTTCGAGGCCTTGGGCCCTGCCGATCAGCACATAGTCATGGCCAGGTTCAGCAAGCTCGGGCAGCGTGAGGCGGGCCGCCTCGCGCAAGCGCCGCTTGATCCGGTTGCGCGTCACCGCGCCGCCGAGTTTCTTGGTGACGGTGAAGCCGGCACGGGCCGGTCTTTCATCCTTGCGGTCGCGCATCTGCACGACCACGCCCTTGGCGGCGAAGGAATTGGCTTTCGCGGCGGCGAGAAAATCCTGCCGCTTCACGATGCGCTCGATCAGCTGGTTGGGGCTCAATGGCCCCGTCCACGTTACGCGGACAGCCGCTTGCGGCCTTGCGACCGGCGGCGCGCGATCACCTTGCGGCCGCCCGTGGTGGCCATGCGGGCCCGAAAGCCATGGCGGCGCTTGCGGACAAGCTTCGAGGGTTGATAAGTGCGCTTCACAATCTTTCTCCGTCGTCAGTCCCCTGTCCTGGCGCTCGATCCACGGACCGGGCAGCCGGCCCGGAGAGCGCCGCGAGGGGACAATTCACTCGCTTCTGGAATGGCGCGGCATATAGGGTGAAAAGGCGAGCAAAGTCAATCTTCACCCGATATTTCCCGCAATCGCCAGGGCGCCTGCGTCACCAAGGCCGGTTTTCCGCCCCAAGGGCAACCCAACCCCACCCGTTAAGGCCGCATTGTAACTCCACTTTTTCCTTTCCGTCCGGGGTGTTAGTGTAACCGCCATAATGACGGATCCCGCCACAGCTGAGCGCATGAAGAGCCCGGGCCTGTTCCAGGGCCTGTCGGGCAAGCTGCTGCGCCTGACGCTTCTTTTCGTGATGCTGGGCGAAATCCTGATCTTCCTGCCCTCCATAGCCAATTTCCGGTTGAACTGGCTCAAGAATCGGATCGCCCAGGCCGAAATCGCCGCTCTGGCCGTCGAGGCCGCCCCCGACCAGATGCTGTCCGAGGACCTGAAAAGCGAGCTCCTGGCCGGGGCGGGCGTGCTGGTCGTGTCGCTCAAGAAGGGCGACTCGCGCCAGCTCATCCTGCGCAGCGACAGCTATGACATGATCGACGAGAGCTTCGACCTGCGCGAGAGCTCGACGCTGCCCGCCATCTATGACGCCTTCGGCGCCCTGATCGCCGGCAATGGCCGGGTGATCGGGGTCACCGACACGCCGCCCAACAGCTCGGGCGAGCTCATCGACGTGGCGCTCGAGGAGGCGCCATTGCGCGCCGCGATGCTGCGCTACGCGCTCAACATCTTCCTGTTGTCGCTGTTCCTGTCGGCCCTCGTCGCCGGCCTCGTCTTCCTCGCGCTGAACCAGGTGCTGGTGAAGCCGATGCGGCGGCTCTCCGAACATATGCAGGCCTATGCCGGGGCGCCGGAGAATCCCGAGCGCATCATCGCGCCGTCGAAACGCAGCGACGAGATCGGCATCGCGGAGCGCGAATTGCGCCACATGCAGCTGGAGCTTTCCTCGGCGCTGCATCAGAAGAGCCATCTGGCCGCACTCGGCCTCGCGGTCAGCAAGATCAGCCATGACCTGCGCAACATGCTGTCCTCGGCGCACCTGATCTCCGACCGGCTGTCGATGGTGAACGATCCGACGGTGCAGAAATTCGCGCCGAAGCTCATCCTCTCGCTCGACCGGGCGATCTCGCTGTGCGTGCAGACGCTCAAATATGGCCGCGCCGAGGAGCCGAAGCCGAAACGCGACAAGTTCATCCTGGCGCTGCTCGTCGATGAGGTGATCGAAGGCGTCGTCGTCGAGGCGTCGAGCCGCATCGTGCTCTACAACAATGTGCCGCAGACACTGTCGGCCGATGCCGACCGCGACCAGCTGTTCCGTGTGCTGACCAATCTGGCGCGCAACGCGGTCGAGGCGCTGGAGCAGCATCAGAAGGACGCGCCCTCCGAGCGCGACGGGGTGGTGACGATCAAGGCGTGGCGCGAGGGATCGGTCGTCACGGCGAGCGTCAGCGACAACGGGCCCGGCATCCCCGAGCATGTGCGGGGCCGGCTCTTCGAGGCGTTCCAGAGTGCCGCGAAACCGGGCGGCACGGGCTTGGGCCTCGCCATCGCCTTCGACCTGGTGCGCGCCCATGGCGGCGAATTATGGATGTCGCAAACGGGGCGTGACGGCACGAGCTTCATGCTGACCTTGCCCGACCGGGTGAGCGAGGTGCGGCCGCCCAAACGGGGCGAGCGCGCAGAGCGCAGGTCCGCCCTTGACGGCTAAATCCGACGAGATCAGGCCGGGCCCGCGCAATCTCATCACCGATGTGGCGGGGCTCAAAGTGGGCAATGCCGAGAACTGGCTGGCGCTGACCGGCACGACCGTGATCCTGCCCGACGAGCCCGCGGTGGCGGCGATCGAGATCGGCGGCGGGGCGCCCGGCAGCCGCGAGACGGCGGCGCTCGATGCCGCCAATCTCATCGAGACGGTGCATGGGCTGGTGCTGTCGGGCGGCTCGGTCTTCGGGCTCGACGCGGCCTCGAGCGTCGTCATCGAGCTGGCGAAACGCGGCGTGGGCTTCACCTTCGGCAACCAGCCGGTGCCCTGCCCGGTGGTGCCGTCGGCCATTCTCTTCGACATCATGAATGGCGGCGCCAAATGGCCGGACGATCAGCCGCCCTATCGCGAGCTGGGGCTCGCGGCGCTGCAGGCGGCGAAGCATGATTTCGAGATCGGCAATAAAGGCGCCGGCCTTGGCGCCATTGCCGGGCGGCTCAAAGGCGGGCTCGGCAGCGCGTCGTCGCGCTGGCGCGATTATACGGTCGGCGCGATCGTGGCGGTGAACTCCGTCGGCTCCTGCGTCATTCCAGGCACGTCGAGGCTGTGGGCGCGCGACATGGCGCTTGGGCTGGAGATGGGGCCGGACACATCGCGCGAGGGCGCGCGACCGCAGGCATCGCCCCTCGAAGACAGCAAGTTCGATCCGAAGCCTTTGCAGAACACCACCATCGCGGTGGTGGCGACGGACGCGACGCTGAGCCGAATCGAGGCGAAACGCTTCGCCATCATGGCGAGGGACGGCCTGGGGCGGGCGATCCACCCCATCCACACGCCGTTCGACGGCGACACGGTCTTCGCGCTGTCGACGGGCAAGAAGCCCCTGCCCGAGCAGCACGCCCTGGGTGTCGCGGCCTTGGGGAGCATCGCCGCCGACACATTGACGCGGGCCATCGGCCGGGCGCTGTGGGCGGCCGAGAGCACGGGTGGGTTTCCGGGGTATCGCGAGAAGCACCGGCTCTGAGGGCCGGCACGCCGATACAGGGATTTTCAGGGAATTACAGGGAAATTTCGCGAAAAAAGTGCCGACCTGAATGATTTCAATCACTTGGCGCCCGACACGCCGCCGCATCAGGGAAATCCGGAGACCTCGCGGCAGATCAGCCCGGCGATCACCATCTCTCTTCGTCTTCCTCGCCACTTCGACCCTTCCGTTTTCATCCAGCTGCGGAATGTCGAGCCTTTGTGGCCAAATAGGCCAGCGAAAAGATTGGTGAAATCCGTGGCTTGCCTTTGCCGGAAAGCCGTATTAGAGAGTGCGCCCGCGGGCGGCTTGCCGCCCCTTATTCCATTGCGCGCCCGTAGCTCAGCTGGATAGAGCACCAGACTACGAATCTGGGGGTCAGAGGTTCGAATCCTTTCGGGCGCGCCATATTCTAATACACAGCTATCAACACCCGGATGCCTGGGACGGCGCGTTCCAGCACTGTGTCTAAGCTGGAATGCGGATAACGATCATCGATCTCCACGGCGCCGGCTAAGGATTGTAAGGCACGCTTTCCAGAACAAGACTTCCGCCATGGTTGATATACTCACACATGAGCGTGCCGAAACCAGCGATTCCGTGATTAGCCGGCCGACCACCACCTGACTCTTCTATTTCACCCATGGCGGCCCGCAAGAATTCGGCATGGACGGTGGATCAAGCCGTGGCAATACCGCACCCACAGGCGCGACCGAGCCCTGATATTCCTAGCAAGACTGAGTTACCACCGTTCGTTGACGCGATTGCGTCAACTGCATAGGCTAACCCATGTTCGAAATTACTGGCGACGATATCGCTGCTTTAAGCGACGCGGATCTGCGTACCTTAATCGGGCTTCTCTGCGAGGCGGAGATGCGCCGACGGAAGCTGCCCACATCCGCCATCACCTACGGTGGAAATCAAGACGCGAAAGACGGCGGTCTCGATGTTCGGGTAGCACTTCCGGTCGGGACGGAGATCGAAGGCTTCGTGCCGAAGCCGGCATCCGGTTTTCAGGTCAAGAAGCCCGATTTGCCACGGGCGGAGATTCTGAAGGAGATGATACCGAAGGGAGGCGTACGGCCCGTCATCCTCGAGCTCGCGGCGGCTGGTGGCGCCTACATCATCGTGAGTTCTACGGGTTCCACATCGGACTCGGCTCTGACCGACCGCCGCAGCGCGATGGCCGAAGCCATCAGAGGCACGCCCGCCGAAGGTAAGCTCGCGCTCGATTTTTATGACCGTAACCGGACGGCGACATGGGTTCGGGATCATCCCGGGCAGATTCCGTGGGTACGTGCTCAGATCGGCAAGGCGATGCCGGGTTGGCAATCCTACGGTTCGTGGTCGCTTGCGCCCGCTGGTGTTGACGCGAGCTACCTAGCCGATGACCTTGCGCGCATACGTACAAGCGACAAAGACGGTGAAGGGGTCTCCGCAATCGAAGGCATCAACCGTATCCGGAAGGTGCTTGCCTTACCTGGGAATGTGGTGCGGCTCGTTGGGCTTTCCGGTGTCGGCAAAACACGGCTTGCTGAAGCGCTGTTTGACGCTGGCGTTGGCGAAGACGCGCTTGATCCATCGCTTGCGATTTATTCCAACGAAGCAGACGAGCCCGGCCCTCCGCCTGCCGGGCTTGCCTCGGACCTGATCGCCGGACAGACCCGCGCCATCCTGGTTGTCGATAATTGCACACCGGAACTGCATAGGCGGCTCTCAGAGATCGCACGATCGAATGGTTCGACAATCAGCGTACTCACTATCGAGTACGATATTCGAGAGGACCAGCCGGAGGGCACTGACGTCTTTGTTCTGGAAACGTCTTCCGTACCGCTGATCGAGAAGCTGTTGAAGCGGCGTTACCCGCACCTCTCGCAGATCGATGCGCATACCGTTGCGGAGTTCTCTGGCGGCAATGCCCGGGTCGCCATGGCACTGGCATCCCGGATCGAGAAGACCGAAGCCGTCGCGGGCTTGAGTGAAGAAGAGCTTTTCAAGCGTCTCTTTCAGCAGCGCCACGATCCTGACCCATCGCTCCTCCTAACTGCGCAAGCCTGTTCCCTAGTTTATTCGTTCGACGGCGAGACTCTTGATGGCGACGAGGCAGAGCTTCCCGTCCTCGGCAGCCTCATCGGCAAATCGACCGAGGAGATGTATGCCGGAGTGGCAGAGCTCAAGCAACGAGACCTCGTGCAGACTCGCGCAAAATGGCGTGCAGTGCTGCCGCATGCGATCGCTAATCGTCTCGCCAAGAGAGCGCTTAATGCCGTTGCGCCGGCAAGGGTAAATTCGGTGCTCGTCGACAATGCATCGGAACGCCTTCTCCGCTCCTTCTCACGGCGTCTTGGATATCTTGATGACAGCAAGGAAGCTCAGGCTATCGTGAAGGCTTGGGTGGCGCCGAACGGTCTGCTCGGTGATCTAGCAAATTTTACGGAGCTTGGCCGTGCGATGTTCACTAACGTCGCACCGGTCGCGCCGAAGGCCGTACTTTTGGCGCTAGAGAATGCACTGTCTGTCGCCGATGAGGCCACGCTCCTACGTTGTACGCATTTCGTTCGGCTCTTGCGCTCACTCGCATACGACTCCGCCTTCTTCGAACGCGCTCTTGCCTTGCTCGTGAAATTCGTGGCGCTTTCAACTGGCGATGACAAGGACAATGACGCGACTGGTGTTGTTAAGTCACTATTCCATATCGTCCTATCCGGCACACATGCTCCAGTCGAAATACGCGTGAAGGCCGTGGAAGCGCTGATGACCTCCAAGGACGAGGCCATGCGCCACCTTGGTGTCAAGGCGCTCGAATCCCTAATGAAGACAGACCACTTCTCCTCACACTATGAATTCGACTTCGGTGCGCGTTCCCGAGACTACGGCTACTACCCGCCAACCGGCGCGGATGTGCGCGCATGGTTCGACACCGTACTGAAACTCGCGGGCAAGTTTGCCCTGTCGGACAGTCCTGTAGTCGGAGAAGTGCAGAAAGCAATCGCCCGGAAGTTCCGGGGCCTCTGGACCCACTCGGGCAGGGCGGATGAGTTAGACCAGCTTTCTCGCGCGATCGCCGCCATGTCGTTTTGGCGCGACGGCTGGATCGCTGCACGCCAGACCCGCGTCTACGATGGCAAGGGTATGGTCCCTGAGCTTCGCGATCGCTTGACGGAGCTGGAAGAATTCCTGCGGCCTAAGGATATTGTCAGTAAAGTGCGCGGGCTTGTCATCGGTGCGCGCGCAGGAGGTCTCGACCTGGATGACTTTGATGATGACGAAGACGACGATGAGAGTGGCTCGACCGCGCGCTACGCTGAGCGTGCTGCACGTTCAGCCACGGCAATGCGTGAACTCGGCCATGACGTGGCGGCGGACAACGGCACGTTCAAAACCGTGTTGCCGGAGTTGATGGCTGGAGACACACGGACGTCATCGTTCGGCGAAGCATTGGCAGAGGCCACCGAAAACCCGCGCGCGATGTGGGATGCGATTGTTGCACAGTTTGCAGCAACCAAAAACGCAAGCCCACAGCTCTTGCGCGGATTCATAAGTGGACTGCAGAAGCGTGATGCGGCACTTGCCGACGTTGTCCTTGATGAGGCGCTGGAGCATCCTGCTTTTGCCGCGTGGTTTCCGATTCTGCAGGCCAGCGCACAGCTTGACGAACGCGCACTTGGCCGGCTGCATCGTGCGCTTGCGCTCGGTAAGGCACAGATCGCGAATTACCAATGTCTGGCCTATGGCCGTGTCTCCGACAACGTGCCGGGCCCGGAGTTCCGCGACTTGGTGATTGCCATCGCGCGCAGGCCTGGCGGATTCCCGGTCGGTCTTGAGGTAATCTCGATGCGCTTGTATTCGGACCGCAGTGACAAGCGCCAGCCGTTGCCGGAGGTCTGCGAAGCGGGTCGCTTTGTGCTCAATGCATTTGAATTCCACGGAAAGGATAACCACACGACGCGGGAGGATCACGAGCTTGGCGTCGTCGTCATGGCTTCGTTGGCCGGAGAGGAAGGTGCTCCCATTGCGAAGGCGCTTTGCCGCAAGCTCTTGGTTGCCGCAGCGAATCACGATGTCAGCGGATACGACTACGACGATCTTGTGAAGGCTCTGCTGGAGATCCACCCGTTCGCCATCCTTGATGAGCTGTTCTCCGGCGATGCGAAGTCACAACGGGCGAGCGTACGCCTTCTTAACAATCTTCTGCATTTTCGCAAGAACGTCATGGATGCGTTGCCCGATGATATCGCAGTTATGTGGTGCGACCGAGATCCTGCATTGCGCTATCCGCTCGCCGCATCCGTGGTCTTACTCTTCAAGCGGCCGAAGGAGGGCGAGCCCCACGAATGGACACCGCTCGCGAGGAGGCTACTTGAGAAAGCGCCGGACCCGCGCCACGTGCTAAATGAAATCGTCAATCGCCTCCGTCCCTCAAGCTGGAGTGGCTCGCTTGCGACCAAGCTCGAGGGGCGACTCAAGCTCCTGAACAACCTGCCTGGGGCCGATACCCCTGTCCTAGCCGAGGCGATGGCCGAGGCGAAAAGAAAACTAGAAGCGTACGTCGATGCCCAGCGCCGAATCGAGCGGGAAGAAGACCGCGCGCATAACAACCGGTTCGAATGAGAAGGCCTAGGATGAGGCGTTCGATCATTCTGGGATTCGGTGACAGTGCTGGGCTGCACCCCTTGAATGAGACACGGCAATTTCGGTTACAGGTAGTCCAAGGAGGATAGCCTGTGCTGAAGAGAAGCAGCAAGTCCAAGAGCGGCCAGTACCCGGTAGCGTTCAAATTGAAGGCCATAAAGCGGGTCGAGCGTGGTGAGGGCGTTCTGCCTGTGGCGCGCGATCTGGGTGTGACGCGCAAAGCGCTGCATGACTGGGTGAGAGCCTACAAAGCTCTTGGCCCAGAAGGCCTCAACCGCAAGCGCGGGCCGAAGCCCGGACGCAGGCGGTTGAAGCCGGTACCGGATGTTCCGATAGGTGAAGGCCGGGGAGCTTTGGCGGTTGCGCATCATCGTATCGCTGAGCTTGAACGGGTGATCGGCCGCCAGCAACTGGAACTCGATTTTTTTTCGACAAGCCTTGCGTGCCATGGACGGGAAGGCCACGCAAGGCAGACGCGGACCCGCCTCGCCGAAGTCGTCAAAGAGATGATCGCAACGAACCCCACTCATGAGGCTGGCCATCTGTGTCGGCTCGCGGGCCTCTCGCGTGCGACCTACTACAGGCACCTTGAGCGTACTGCCCCCAACGAGCTCGATCATGATCTCCAGGAGGCCATCCAGCACATCTCACGTCAGAGAAGCATCTGAGCTACGTCCGCGTCGGCTTTTAGTTTGCCTTTGGTATTTTGATTTCACCCTTGTTTTCCATCATCCATTCTCCAAATTGATCCAGTTTGATGGATCCGCCTATCTCTGCAGCGACAGCTCCAGTGCCCGATTCTAGGTTCTGCAGTCGTTGTCGAAGCCCTTCGATGAACTCGCGTTTCCAGTGTTGTTTCAATTCCGGATGAACTTTGTCCAATACATCGTCCTGTACCACCTGCGCATATTCGTATGCCGATCGCAGATTCACAATGATTGGCTGTATTTGCTCCCTAGAAACAATTAAGCCATTGTCATTCTGGATACGATTGGCTTCGTTAAAGGCGTTCCAAGCATTCAGTATATTACGCGCATTTGAACGTTGCTCTTGTGTCCAGCTTTCGTTGTCAGAACAAGCTGCAATGAGCAAAAGAAATGCGAGAAAGAATGTGTTTAGTATAGGTCTCATAATTCGCCTCTAAACTGAGCGATACAATATACCAAAGTTTCGGTGACAGCGCATTTAATTGCCACGCCGCAGAGTGAATGCTCAGGGGGGAGGCGCCAAGATTAAGTGCACTGTCACCGAAATTCGAAATTCTGTCAGAAATTCTCGTCACCGAAATTCTGTCACCGAAATTTCCAGGATTGAAGATGCGATCATTGCGCGGATGAGTGCCGCCCCTGACGCGTCGACAGACGACAACACGTTGCGTCGGTAGTTGAAGCACCACATCATCCACCCGCCATGCCCGCCAACAAATCCCAACACTTCGTACCCCGTTGCTACCTCCGTGCCTTCTGTGCGGACGATGAAGGCGCGGCAATCAATGTGTTCAATATGGCTCGCGAGCTGCTGATACAGGCGGCACCGGCTAAGGGGCAGTGCGCTAAGCCTTATTTCTACGGGCGCGACGGCGAACTGGAACGGGCGCTGCAAGAGCCCGAAGGTGAATACGGCGAGATCATGCGGCGCGTCGTCAACGATCCCCATGCGGCGACATGGACAGACATCTCGACCCTAAGCGGCTTCATGCTCTTGCAGTCCTACAGGAGCGCCGCATGGATCGAGGGCGAAATCCGGCTAGCCGAGGCGGAACGCGCGATGGTGGCCGACGAGGCCACGCCGGAGCTGCTGGAAAGCCTTGTTGTGACCCACGAAATGGCCCTTCAGCTAGCACTGAGCGCCTTCAGAAACAGCATCGAAAGTACGGCTCACCTCCAGACGCGGATTGTACTCAATCGAACGGTGATGCCGTTCTTCACGTCCGACGATCCGGTGGTCTATACTAACCGCTTCCACCTGCAAAAGAACGTGTTGGGGGGCGCCGGCATCGGTAGTCCGGGTGCCATGCTCCTGATGCCGCTAACACCCCGCTTTCTGCTCTTGTCTTTTGATCCGGCTATCTACCGCCTCGAGAAACTTTTGGGGAAACTCGGCGTCATCGACCGTGTTTCGGACGTGGCCGCCTTTAACGACCTGCAGGCGGTGCGTGGCCATGCCAATCTCTATTTCCGGGACTGGAACGACCGTGCGCTGGTCGCGTCGATGTACGAAAAGGCCAAGCCGCGCCGCAGGGAGACATGGTTTGACGTGGAGACCCTGCAGGAGACCGAGGCCGGTAGCAATACCTTCGTGGCCGTAGCGGGCCGCTGGGTCCACCACCCTGGACGCAGGGAAATGCTTCATACGCAACGCAACATACCCGCGCCCGCCACCTGGCCTTCGCTGCTAACCTACACCGAGCACGCGCGCCGCGCCAGACGCGGCGTCGACCAGGCTAGTCTGTGGGAATAATCCTGCAGGTGGGAGGCCACGTGAAAGACCATTATCGATTTCGGTAACAGTGCATTTAATGTCAGTCCGGAGAATGAATGCCTAGGGCATGCACCAAGATTAGATGGCACTGTCACTGAAAAAGCGAATAGCTTGGTTCGCGGTGTCTTCTAGCTTGTGACATTAAGAACACACGATTATATCGGTCGACGCGATCGCTACAAGTCCCGATGGCCATCGTGAATTCTGTCGGCGCGCCACTGAACTTATGCGCGTCCTCAGGTCTTTCACGCGTAAGGAACGCAGGGTGTTTCCGGATCCCTATTCACCTGTTCCACGGAGTTCACCAATGCTTTCGGCCATCAAAGAGGCCATCTCTTGTCTCGCTTTAAGGTCACTATATGGCTTCGACCATATTTCACGATAGTCACCCCTGCCCCAATCTTTTTTCGCATCCCATTCAACTATCTTGAGATCGGCCGGTACGTTGTCAGCGAATTGTACAACAGCAAATGACCTCCTGATCAGACCACCGTTCCTCGCTGAAGTTGTATTGATGTTGGCTTCAACATTCTGAACAGACGAATAAAGATCAATACTTGCATTGTTTGTGCGCTGCCTTCCTCCCTCCTTGACCCGAAAATCCTTGGGATCCATTTTGGAGATTCGGCAGGCAAGGGCGACAATCCCCTCCAACGTAGCTCGCGCCTCTGCTGCTGTCAGCTTCTCCGGCATATGTATCTCCTATCCGTTTGTCGCTTGAGACAGTATCACGAGGCGGATTTCCGTGACACGAATTTCGCTGACAGCACGGATTTCGGTGACAGTGCATTTAATTGCCAGGCCGCAGAGTAAATATCGGGGGGTGCCAAGATTAGTGCACTGTCACCGAAATCCCGGGGGACGCGCCAAGATTGATGCACTGTCACCGAAATTGACTGCCTTCGCTCCGTCAGCTGAGCAGGAATTCGCGGATTTGTCCGGCGACCGGTTCCGGCGCCGCCCAGAACGCACCGTGATCCTGGCCGGGCAGTGTCAGCACCGTGACCTTCGGCAGGAGCGCGGCCAGCGCGTCGGCGCCCGCGCGGAAATAGGGCTCGCTGTTGCCGCCGACGGCGACTGCAATCGGTGCGTCGATTGACCAACGGTCGGCGGGTAGGGGTTTGCCGTCCATAAGTCCCTGAAGAATTCGCCCCTCGTAAGCGAAGGTATGGGCGTAACGCGCCATCTCATTCCAGGACGGGTCCTGCTTCATCGACTCGATATACTCGGCGGGAACGCCGATCATATCCGTCATCACATATTCGACGGCCTCGCTGCGCTTGTCCGCCGCAACAAGCTCTTCCACATGATCGACATAGTCGGCGGGAGCTGGCGGCCGAGACTCATCAACGATGAACGGTGGCTCGTAAAGGTAGAGTCCCGTCACTCTGTTGCCGAGCGCGCTCGCCGCGTCGAGCGCGATCGCACAGCCGCCGGAACCGCTAGTCAAGGCCGCTGAGCCGCCTGCAATTTCTATAAGAGCGGCGATATCCTCGATTTCGCGGGCGGGGTTGTAGGGCTGTGGGTCACCGCTGCCGCCGCGGCCCCGGCGATCGAAACTGATCACCGTGAAGTGCTCCGACAGGATCTTGGTCAGGCCGGCGACACCAGTGTGATCCTCGGCGACGTTGCTGATCACGATGATCGCCGGGCCGGAGCCGGTCTTCTCGTAGGCGATCGTGGTGCCGTCGGCGGAGGTGATGGTCTGCATTATCGTGTTTCCCTGAGGTGTTCGAGCAGGTTGCCGAGACGGTCGAGGGCCTCGGCATAGCTCGACCGTAACTGCCACGCAGAATATTTCTGTGACAGCGCATTTAATTGCCACGCCGCAGAGGGAATACCTAGGGTAATGCGTCAAGCACGAGCCGGCTTTGCGAAGCCGAATATCAAGAAGCTGATTCCGGCCAGAATCCAGACTCCTACTCCGCCGTAGAGCAAGACCCAACCGAAACCGTCCACAAGGGCCGCATGAATGATGGCGCCGGATATGTTCTGCTCGGGCGAAATGACCGCGCCGGCGGCGATCTTTTCCGCCAGCGGCCGCAACAATGCGGCGTCGGTGACGCCGGGAAGCGTACCTCTCAGCGAGGCTTGAACGCCTTCGACCAGGATGAACCCCATAAGCGCGATGTTGAGCGTGAGTGAGACCATCCGCGCGCTCATATCGATGCCGGACGCCATACCCGCGCGGTCGCTTGAAACCGAGCCGGTCGTCGTGTTGGTGACCGGGGTATTGGTCAGGCCGAGGCCAATCCCGGCGAGCAGGCACCCAGGCAGCATCGTCAACCAATCTGCGTGCGCAGCAGCGCTGCCAAACTTCATCAGAATGAAGCCGACGCCGATCGTGAACAGTCCGGCCGGAATGACGAGACCGGGCCGGTAGCGCAACGAAAGCCGTTCTCCCAAAGGCGGCATCACAAGCGTCGGCAGCGTGTAGGCGAGCAATGCGAGACCGGCGGAGACGCTGTCATAACCAAGCCCGGCCTGGAACCAGATCGGGAGATAGATCATGAAAGGCCAGTAGCTGAGGTTCATCGCGGCCGAGCCGATGATCGCACCCGAAAAAGGACGGACACGGAATACCGAGAAGTCGAACATCGGTCGCCGGCTGACCTTCTCGGCGATGAGGAAGGCGATGAGGCTCGCGATGGAGGCGCCGAGGATCGCCAAGGCACCCGGGCTGGCGAAGCCGAGATCCGGTCCCTGCGTGATGTAGAAAACCAGACAGAAGACGGACAGCGACAGCGTCAGGATGCCAGCAATATCGAGGCTGCCGGCCTTCGGGTCCTTCGATTCATGAACGCCGCTCGCGGTGAGCACGAGTGCCAGGACCGCAAACAGCACGTGGATGAGAAACACCCACTCCCAGCTCGAAACCGCGACGATCGCGCCACCGATGATCGGCCCGAAGCCCAGACCAATGCCGAAGACGATCCCCCACCAGCCCCATGCGATCGCGCGCTCCCGTCCGCCCTGGAATTCATGCGAGAGCACGGCAATCTGACAGATCAGCATCGCGCCACCACTCATGCCTTGAAGAAACCGGGCGATGATCAGCGTCGAGACGCTCTCAGCCACGCCGCAGATCAGTGACGTCAGGCCGAACGCTGCGATGGAGATTAGGAAAATGCGCTTGCGTCCGTAACGATCGGCCAGCGTTCCCGTCGCCATCAACACGGTCGTCACCGCGATGGTGTAGGCGTTCATGATCCACTGGAGCTGCTTGAAGTCCGCCTGCAACACCCGCTCCAGCGTCGGCAGGATCGAGGGAATGCTGGAGATCTCCAGTCCAAACATCAGGCACGCCAGGCATACGGCGACCAATACGACGACGCCTCGACGGCTCAGTGCAGAGTGCATAGTTTCGGCCTTTCAACATAATGGAGTGAAACTAGGCCCCGCTTGATCATTTTAGAATTGGGTGATTGACTATATCTGAGACAACAAATCAGGATGGTTCACATGATCACGCTGGACGTCGATGCCGTGAAGGCGTTCGTGACCATCGCCGATCTCCAGAATTTCACGCGCGCAGCCGAAGCGCTCGGCACCACGCAGGGTGCGATCAGCGTGAAGCTGAAGAGGCTGGAAGACCAGATCGGCAAGAAACTGATCGAGCGGACGCCGCGGCTGGTGCGTTTGTCGGCGCAAGGCGCGGTGTTCCTCGAGTCTGCGCGAGACTTCCTCGCCGCACATGACCGCGCCATAACTGGGCTGTCTTCAGTCCGGCGCCGCTTCACGCTCGGCATTGCCACCCATGTCGGTGGGCCGGAAGTTCCGACAGTGCTGGCGCGGCTGAGCGCGCACGACCCGGCGCTCACCATCGAAGTGCGGCTGAACGATTCCCGTGACCTTCTCGACGCTTTTGAGCGCGGTGAAATCGATGCGGCGATCATCCGCCGGGAGGACGACCGACGCGATGGCGAGGTCCTCGCGCCGGAGCATTTCGGCTGGTTCGCCACGCCGGACTTTGTGCATCGCGCCGGCGAGCCCCTGCGCCTGGCTGCATCCTCACCCTCATGCGGCATCCGGAACATCACCACGCGGGCGCTCGACGCCGCGGGAATACCGTGGACGGAGGTTTTCCTCGGTTGCGGTTCCTTTGCCGTTGCCGACGCCGTCGCGGCCGGCCTGGCCATCTCGGTATTCTCTTACCGGCTTGCGCCGCCGGGCACGGTCGAGGTCAGCCGGCGGCTCGGACTCCCTGCCCTTCCTTCATCCGAGATCGTGCTGCTTTCAACGCTTTCGGATGCGAGATCCCGCGCAGCGCTCAGAACGCTTGCGGCTGCCTTTCGTGAACACCGCCCCCATCACGACAGCGCGCCAAGGAAACGCACAGCGAGTATGGAGTCTACTGTTTAGCGTTCAGCCGTCCAGCCAGGCAGCGAGACCGTCCAGTGTCTGCAGCCCGTATTCGACCGCGCCGAAGCCGATGACCACCTGTCGCCGCTCACGGCTGGGGTGGAGCTGGCGCATGGTCAGCACAGTCTTGCCGTCGGCCTGCTCATCGAAGGTCACCGTGACGCGGAAACGGTCAGGGTCGTTTGGTTCGGGCCTGCCATAGTCGATCACGATCCGCTCGTTCGGCACGATCTCCAGAAAACGCATCAGGTTCGGGAAACGCCGCTCCCGGCCCTCGAACACGCCCACCATGTCGAAGCGCCAGACCCCACCCGCGCGGATATCGGCCTCGTGGCTCTCGATGCTCATGCCGGCCGGACCGTACCATTGCGCCAGGGCCTCGGGGTCCATCCAGGCGGCAAAGACCTTCTCGCGTGGGTGGTTCAGCAGCTTGACGAGCACGATCTCGCGATCGAGCGACCAGGTCTCAAACGGATTTGCCATGACCCTTATTTTTTCTCCGCCTTGTCCAGGTAGACTTCCAGCCGATCCAAGCGCCTGGCCCAGCTCCGGCGCTCCGTCTCCATCCAGTCCGCCGCCTCGTTGAAGCGCGTCTGCACCAGCCGGCACCAGCGGCTGCGCCCGCGCTTCTCGCTGGCGATCAGCCCGCAATCTTCCAGGACCTTGAGGTGCTGGGCGAAGGAGGGCAGCGCCATGTCGAAGGGCTCGGCCAGGACACTGACCGGCACCTCGCCCTCGGCAAGCCGCGAGACGACCGCGCGGCGGGTCGGGTCGCTGAGCGCGTGAAAGGCCAGATCGAGAGGAGTCGAATGGTGGGGCATGTAAGTCAGTAAAGGGGGCCGGTGACGGTGGTCAAGGACAAAAAGGTACTTGCCTTAGTATTCGATCCCATATACTTAGGCAAGTACCTTAGTTTGTAAGAGGACCTCCCCGTGGCAGTTCGTATCGATCTCAACATTTCACTCGATGGATTCGCGACAACGACGGACCAGACGCCCGAAAAACCGTTCGGCGAGGACTGGCCACGCCTCGTCGCTGCGTATGCCGCGACAAGGACATTCCGCGAGCGCGTGTTCAAGGACACCAGCGGCAAAGGCACGACGGGCATCGACGACAGATATGCAAGCGATTACTTCGCAAATATCGGCGCGGAGATCATGGGCGCCGGCATGTTCGGACTCCACAACTTTCCCGACGATCCGGACTGGCGTGGATGGTGGGGAGAAGAGCCGCCCTTCCGGGTCCCGGTCTTCGTCCTGACTCACAAGCCGCGGCCCTCCACCGAAATGGCCGGCGGCACAGTGTTTCATTTCATCAACACGACACCAGCCGATGCGCTCCGTCAGGCTGTCGCCGTTGCCGATGGAAAGGACGTGCGGATTGGCGGCGGCGCCAGTGTCGCGCGCGACTTCCTCAAGGCAGGACTCGTCGATCGCCTCCACGTCGCCATCACCCCGATCCTGCTTGGCCGAGGCATCCGCCTCTGGGACGATCTGCGCGGCCTTGAAGCGGGCTACATGGTGAAGACAGAAACCGCAGAGAGCGGCATCGTCCATATTATATTCGAACGTTAGCCGCTGGAGCGCCGGGTGCTTCGGTGTACTCCCCGGCGCTCTATCTCATTTATTTTACGCATTGCCCGGGAACCGCACGCACTTCCCGGGCCGATGCTCCAGCAGACGCTACGGTTCTCGTGGCAACCGTCCCGTCCCCAGCGTGACGAGAAGCTCGTCCAGCTGCTCGAACTGCTCGGCCATGCTCTCCTCCATCCCGATGGCTTCGTCGAGCGCTTCCTTCGAGGGATAAAGCTCGCGCAGGACCAGCAGTGTCTTGCCGTCTTTTTCCTCGAAGGTCACCGTGGTGATGGGCGCGTCGGTGGCTTCCTCATTGGTCCAGACGATGCGTGAAGGCGAGGTCGCTTCGAGATACTTGCCGAAGAACGCCATGGCGTCCGAAGCGTCGTGTCCGAATTCGAGGCGGTAACTGCCCCCGGCACGGACATCCATCTCGCAGGAAAGCAGGGGCACGCCCATCGACTTCGGCGCCCACCAGCGCATGAACAGCTCGGGAGTGGTCCAGGCTTCGTAGACGATGCGCGCCGGGGCGTCGAAGGTCCGCGTGACGACCAGCTCCCGGTCTGACTTCCGTTCCGCCGTCGTTCGGTTCTTCTTCGGGTCGGACTCATTCTCTCTTCTTTCGACCATCGGCTTTTTCCTTCCGCTTCAATTCCTCGACAACCTGATCCAACGCGTCGAAGCGCGCATCCCAGAGCCGGCGGTATCCCTCGATCCAGGCCGCCTCTTCCTCCAGCCGGCGTCGGCCGAGCTTGCAGGTCCGCACCCGCCCCACCTTCTGCGTGACGACGAAACCCGCCTGCTCCAGGACGCCGACATGCTTCTTCATGCCCGTGAGGGTCATGTGGAATTTTTCGGCAAGCTCCGTGATCGACGCGTCCGAACGCCCGAGCTGCTCCAGGACGCCGCGCCGGGTGGCGTCCGAGAGCGCGGCGAAGGAGGAATCGAGACGCGCTGCAATATACTGAACCATATGGTTCAGTATATAAAGCATGGATTGGCGGCATGCAAGGGGGCATCCTGCATGATCCGGGTGGTGGAAGGAGCCCGGGCTACTCGCCGGCCGAGTGGGAATGAAGGGTGTTCAGAATGAACGCACGCATGAGCGCCGCGCATTCCTGATGATGCGTCTCGAGAAGGAGATGCGCTCCATCATAGATGTGCATGTCCAGACGGTCGAGCTCGCGGGCATAGGACAGCACTTCCTCAATCTCGAAATACGGGTCGTGCCGCCCCCAGAGCATCAGCGCGGGCGGCTGATGCTTGCGATGATAGGCCGAGATTTCCGGAAAGCGGGCGATATAGCGGCCATAGTCTTCAAAGATGCGGAACTGGATCTCGACGAGGCCCGGCCGGCTCATCCGCTCCCAGTCGAGATGCCAGCCCTCGGGCGCGAAGAGCGGCTTGAGCCGATCCGGAATCTTGCCGACATAGGTGTCCTTGGTCCCCTTGAAGTTCAGCCATTCCGGCAGCCTGGCGCGGTTCTCCGGGGTGGGATCAGCCCAATAGGCCTTGTTCGGCTCCCAGTCCGGGCCCAGCCCCTCCTCATGGGCATTGCCGTTCTGGATGATGAGCCCCAGCACACGATCCGGCCGCGCCAGCGCCAGGTCATAAGCGACAGGCGCACCGAAGTCGTGGATGTAGAGAAAGAAGCGCTCCAGCCCGATCTGCCGCGTCAGGTCATCGATCGTCCGCGCCATCGCATCGAACGTGTATGGGTAATCGCCGGGCGCCTCGGTGAAGCCGAAGCCGGGCAGATCGGGCGCAACGACCCGCGCCACCTCCGCCAAGGGGCTGATGACATCGCGGAAGCTGTAGGAAGAGCTGGGCTGACCATGGAGCAGCAGCAGGCCGGGCGCGCCGGTCTGTCCCGCCTCACGGTAGAACAGGCTCACGCCGTTCACGTCGAGCGTGCGATGCCTGGTCCTGTGTATGTCGAGCACGGCCGTTCTCCTTCCACGGATAGGAGAACTCGCAAGGGTGCGCTAAAGTTCAATGAGATCAGCATATGCCGCAAGGAAAGAGAGATCGTATGGCCAAGCTCGTGTTCGGGATGAACCAGTCGCTCGACGGCTATGTCGACCATATGGAGTTCGGACCGAGCCCAACGCTCTTCCGCCACTTCATCGAAGAGGCTCGGGCGCAGGCGGGCAGTGTCTATGGCCGTTGCGTATATGAGCTCATGCGGTATTGGGACGATGAACATCCGGAATGGGATGAAGACCGGCGGGCCTTCGCGGCGGCGTGGCGCAGGCAGCCGAAATGGGTCGTCTCACGCACGCTGACGTCAGTCGGCCCCAATGCCCGGCTTGTCGAAGGCGATCTCGCAGTCGCGATGCGCAAGCTGAAGGCCGAGCATGAAGGCGAGATCGAAGTTGCCGGCCCGGATCTGGCGCGCAGCCTCACCGAGCTCGGCCTGATCGATGAGTACCGCATCTACCTGCACCCCGTCGTGCTCGGCGGCGGCAAGCCCTATTTCGCCGGCCCCCGGCCGCCGCTCCGCCTCGTGGCGCATGACCGGCTCGACGCGGATGTGATCAGGCTGCGGTACGTTCCGGCGTGAGCCGCAGTCACGGTGTTCAAGGTTTCTTCTTCAGGGTCTTGACGCCCTCGGCGTCGGCATGCCTGGCGTCGCGTTCGAGCGACAGGAAGATCGTGACCCTGAGATCGTCCGCATAGGGCGCCTTGAATTTCATCGTATGCACGAAACTGTCGTCATGCCCCGGCGGGAAGCTGATGGCCGAGGTCTGGCCGTTGACGCTGAACACCGCATAGGCGTTCACGCCCTCCAGGCACAAAGCGTATCCCTGGAAATTGAAGGGGATCTCGGCGCCCTTATCCGCGTCGGACACAGGAATGACCATCGAATAGCTGCGCGTGACGACGGGGGTCGCCACCGGATTGCGGCCCAGGCCGATCTCGAGACCATTGAAATCGATGCTGAAGGCCTGCTTGTCATCGGTCGGCGCGTAACTCGTATTCTGCTCGCTCGAGAAACTCAAAGCCTTGCCGAAGCTGACCGGATCCGCCGCCACATCGACAGCCGAAAGCGCGACAAAGGCGGAAAGATAGGTCACGCCGATCAGTCGGCGCGCCGTCGTCGAGGTGAGCACGGAATGCTGAAGAGCCTTCTTCATGACCATTCTCCATCTCGTTCCAGACAATACAGGGTGCGGATGAGACCATATTTTCCGGACACACCGCACGTCTGTGGCGAATGCCACAAGTCAGGATGTCGCGCGGATCGACAGCACGACCCAAAGACCCAGCGTCGCGGCGAGCCCGCCGATGAGAAAGACGGAAGAATAACCCCAGTGGTCGGCCAGCATGCCGACGACCGGACCCGTGGCGCCATAAGCGAGATCCTGGAACGCCGCGAAGCCGCCGACCGCGGTGCCGCGCAGATGCGCCGGCACGCGCTTGACGACTTCCGATCCCATCGCCGGAAACACCATCGAGCAGCCGATGCCGGTCAGCAACGCGCCGGCGAGCGCCGCCTCAGGCCCCGGCGTAAGCCACAGCAGATATTGCCCGCAGGCCTCGACGATCAGCGAGACGATCGCGACACGCTTACCGCCGATGCGGTCCGGCAGGTGGCCGCAGCACAGGCGCACCAGAACGAAACCGACGCCGAAGCAGGTGAGGCCGAGGCCCGCATGCGGCCAGCCTTTGCTCAAGAAATAGAGGGAGAAGAAGGCGCCGAGCCCGGCAAAGCCGACGCCCTGCAACCCTACCGCGGCGCCCGGTTTCCAGATACGCCCGATGATCTTCCAGAAGGATTCGCGCTGACCGGCGTGCGTTGCGACGGCCGGAATCCAGTGAATGGCGATCATCCCGACGAGCGGCAGCAACGTGCAGACGAGCATCAACCCGGCGAAGCCCAGCCGGTCGAGCAGCATCAGGCCCAGCGGCCCGCCGGCGGCGAAGGCGCCATAGATGCCCATGCCGACCAGCGAGATGACTTGCCCCGAGCGAGCCTGCCCCATCAGGCCGATGGCCCAGGCGACCATGCCGACCATGGCCACGCTCTCGCCGAGCCCGAGCAGAAGGCGACCGATGATGAGCACGGCGTAGCTTTCCGGCGTGGAAAGCCCGGACCAGCCTGCAACAACGCAGACCCCTCCCGCCACCGCGTAGAGGAGCAGGCCCCGCTGCATAGCGCGCTTGCCGCCGATCCGGTCCGACCAGGCGCCGGCCCAGCCGCGGGTCAGGATCGTCGACAGAAACGCGATGCCGACGGCCAGACCGCCCCAGGCATTGCCGAGGCCGAGCCCCTGCACGACATGGACCGGCACCGCCGGCAGCGCCATGGCGACGGTGAGATAGGACAGAAACAAAGCGACCGTCAAAGCGAGGACGCGGCGATAAGCGAGATTCGGTGGTTCAATGTCGGACATGTTCAAGCTCTCATGGTGGATGAGTGCGTTGAATGACGTTGAACGCTTACGGCCGCCGATGCGGCATTGTGGATCGAGGACGGTTGCGAGATGGAAACGCGGGCTTCAGCCGAGCCGCAGCGACAGCTCGACATCTTCGGCGAAGGGCACGGACAGGTAGCCGCCGCCCGGTTTGCGTACGCGCTCCAGATAGTCCGGGCAATAATCGGCATTGTCCGCGACGATGAGCGCGCCGGGCCTGAGACGACTTTCCAGCAAGCCCAGGATTTCGGGATAAAGCGACTTCGCGCCGTCGAGCAGCACGAGATCGATGGCGTCGGGAAGATCGGCATTGAGCGTTTTGAGGGCATCGCCCTCGCGGATGTCGACCAGGTCGATGACGCCGCCCTCGCTCAGATGCCGGCGGGCGCGGGCGACCTTGGACGGCTCGAACTCGCTGGTGATCAGGCGGCCACCGCCATTGTCGCGCAGCGCCGCCGCCAGATGCAGTGTCGAAATGCCGAATGACGTGCCGAACTCGACGATGTTGCGGGCGGCTGAGCTGCGCGCCAGCATGTAGAGCAGGACGCCTGTCTCGCGCGACACCGGGAGCCACAGATCCTTCATCAGCCTGTAGAGGCCAAGATATTCGGTCTTGCTGCGCATCAGCCTCTCGCGCTCGTCGCGGGTGAGGACGCCTATGGCCGGGCTGGTCGCGGCATCGGCCTCCTGGAACAGGCGATCGAGGAGCGGCGCCATGGGTGCTGTGGTGAGAGTGGTCATCGGGAAATCCATGAGAAAGGTTGCTTCGTGGTGGAATTAGAAATACGATTAATTCGTCGCATTTTCTAATCGCATTCCCGGAAAGCCTCTATGCCGGACCGCCCAACACCCCGTATTTCCTCACGAAAAATCCCCAAGCAGGCCCGCTCGACGGAGCTCGTTTCGTCCATTCTCGAGGCGGCTGTTCAGGTTTTGGCGGCGGAGGGCGCACAGCGTTTCACGTCGGCCAGGGTGGCCGAGAAGGCCGGGGTCAGCGTCGGGTCGCTCTATCAGTATTTTCCGAACAAGGCGGCCATCCTGTTCCGGCTGCAGAGCGACGAATGGCGGCAGACGACCGCGCAGTGGGCAGTAATTCTTGGCGACGCCTCGCGATCGCCGCCCGACCGGCTGCGCAGCCTCGTCCACGCCTTCGTCCGCTCCGAATGCGCGGAAGCGGCCCTGCGCACGGCTCTCGACGATGCGGCGCCGCTCTATCGCGATGCCCCGGAAACATTGGAGATTCATGGCGAAGGCGACCGCATCATCAAAAGCTTCATGCGCGAGGCGCTTCCGGCGGCGTCCGATGAAACCCGCGAGCTGACCGGCGACCTGATCATCACCACGATCACCGCGGTCGGAAAGGAATTCTCGGAAACACCCCGGACGGAAGCCGAGACGAACGCCTATGCCGACGCGCTGGCCGACATGGTCTGCGCCTATCTGTCCAAGCTGGAGCCTGCCTGGACCCGGCAGGATTAGAACCGAATTGCCACCACGCTTTATCTTCTTGTTTGCGCATGATCTTTCCGGAAAACCGCTGCGCACTTTTCCGGATCATGCTCTCGGATAATATTGCCAGCGATCATTCGCCACTGTTGCTTGTCGCCGCGCAAAGCTTTACCACCCTCACTCGTTTGCCCGGTCATGACGCACCGGCAACCTATTCCGTTTCAAATCGCTGTTTTTTACGGCCCTCATCAAGGTCTGACATTTCGTGACATTCTTGCCGACAAGCCCACCGCTCGCCCGCGCTTTGGCCGAGCGCAACTACACCGATCCGACGCCCGTGCAGGCGGCGGTGCTCGCCGATGAGGCCGCCGACCGCGATCTCCTGGTCTCGGCGCAGACCGGCTCCGGCAAGACGGTGGCCTATGGGCTGTCGATCGCCAAGAACCTGCTCGGCGACACGGAGCGCTTCGAAAAAGGCGCCGGCAAGCCGCTGGCCCTGATCGTGGCGCCGACACGCGAGCTGGCCCTGCAGGTGCAGCGCGAGCTCACCTGGCTCTATCAATATGCCGGAGCGCGCATCGTTTCCTGCGTCGGCGGCATGGATCCGCGCCGCGAGCAGCGCGACCTCAGCCAGGGCGCGCATATCGTCGTCGGCACGCCGGGGCGGCTGTGCGACCATCTGCGGCGCGGCCATCTCGACGTGTCGGAATTGAAGGCCGTCGTGCTCGACGAAGCCGATGAGATGCTCGATCTGGGCTTTCGCGAGGACCTGGAAGCCATCCTGGAAACCACGCCGGACACCCGCCGCAGCTTGCTGTTCTCGGCGACGCTGCCGCGCGGCATCGTGGCGCTGGCCAAGCAATATCAGAAAGACGCCTTCCGCATCGCCGTCACCGGCGACGAAGGTGGTCATGCCGATATCGAATATCGCGCCGTCAGGGTCGTCGCGCGCGATATCGAGCATGCGGCCGTCAATGTGCTGCGCTATTTCGAATCGCCCGCGGCCATCGTCTTCTGCAACACGCGCAATACCGTCCGGCATCTGCAGGCAGCACTGCTCGAGCGCGGATTTTCCGTCGTCGCCCTGTCGGGCGAGTTGACGCAGAACGAGCGGACGAACGCGCTGCAGTCTTTGCGCGACGGACGGGCGCGTGTCTGCGTCGCTACCGA
This sequence comes from Taklimakanibacter albus, assembly GCF_016595235.1. GTDB lineage: Bacteria > Pseudomonadota > Alphaproteobacteria > Rhizobiales > Aestuariivirgaceae > Taklimakanibacter > Taklimakanibacter albus. The sequence goes on from NZ_JAENHL010000008.1 coordinate 996,044, forward strand.
CGTCGCGGCGCGCGGCATCGATCTGCCGAATGTCGGCCTCGTCATCCATGCCGATCTGCCGAATGACCCGGCGACCCTGCAGCACCGATCCGGGCGCACCGGCCGCGCGGGGCGCAAGGGCGTGAGCGTGCTGCTGGTGCCGCCGTCGCGCGTCCGGCGCACGGAATCGACATTCGCCCAGGCCGGCATCGAGGCCATATGGGGCACCGCGCCGCAGGCGGAAGACATCCGCAAGCTCGATCATCAGCGCATGCTCGAGGGGCCGCTCTTCACCGAGGAGTCGAGTGAGGATGATCTGGTCCTGGCGCGCACATTGCTCGCCGAACGCTCGGGCGAGGAAATCGCCGCGGCGCTGGCCCGGCTCTATCGCGCGCGGCTGCCGGCGCCCGAGGACATCATCGATCCGGGCCCCGGCAAGGACCGGGCGCGTCACGAGCGCGGCGACCGGCGCGACGAGCGCACTCCGCGCGGCGATGACGGCCACATGGGCACGGAATCGCGGCGGAAGAAGCCGGAATTCCGCCAGAACATGGAGGGCAGCGTCTGGTATCGCCTGAGCGTCGGACGCAAGACGAATGCCGAGGCCCGCTGGCTGATTCCGATGATCTGCCGGCGCGGCGATATCGGCAAGCAGGATATCGGCGCGATCAAGGTCTATGGGACGCACAGCGAAGTCGAGATCTCGGCCGAGGCGGCGGAACGGTTTTCAGAGAACCTGAAACGCCCCGACCAGGAAGAGAACATCCGCATCGAGGCGATGCCGGCCGGCCCGCAAGGCGAAGCGTCGTTCGAAAGACCTGCCGATAAACCAGCGGGCTACGGCAAGCCCTATAAGGGCAAGGCTCGTCACGACGACAAACCCCGTCACAAGCCGTATCAGAAGCATCGTGACGAGGCCCCTGGCGACGGCGCTCCCCGGTCTTGGAGCAAGCCGGAATTCGGCAAGAAGCCGTGGCACAAGAACAAACCTGCCGATGCCGGGATGCCGGCCAGCCCGCAAGGCGAGGCCGCCTTCGAAAAGCCCGCCGACAAACCCGCCAGCTACGGCAAGCCCTATAAGGGCAAGGCCCGTCACGACGACAAGCCCCGTCACAAGCCGTACCAGAAGCATCGTGACGAGGCCCCTGGCGATGGCGCTCCCAAGTCGGGGACCAAGCCGGAATTCGGCAAGAAGCCGTGGCACAAGAACAAGCCTGCCGATGCCGGTCGGCCGCCGCGTGACCCCGCCGCCCCGTTCGCCAAGCCCAAATTCGGCAAGAAGCCGAAGAAGAAGAAAAACAAGGATCGCGGTTGAGGTGGTACGCCCCGGTCATTTCGATGATGTGATCTGAGCCTCCCGGCAGCCCTCTGTCTGCAATCAGTCGGGCCGATGTCCATTTTACTCCCGAGAAAAATGGCGGCGCCGGGTGAGGCGATGCTCACTCGTGCTGACAGGTTTTTGCCGCGGATAGCACATTGGTGACCGCATCATACCCGATGTAGCAAGAATATTTGCCGAGCCCCTCTTGCCAGCATGTCATCGCATCGCCTTTTGTGCCGAAATATTCAGAGCCGGCGGCATCGTTGTACTTGGAGGCGTGAAGCGTCATAGCCTCATAGAGAGCGAGGGCAGCTTGGTAGAACCATCCAGGATGAGGCGCATCAACATGTCGGAGCTTATCCCGATGCCTGCGGGCTCAGTCGGTCCGACTCCATTCAGCCATCGGTGTCGCTCTGACTTATGGCGACAATGCGCTCCCGCACAAGATCGACGCGGCCTTCCGGCCCCCTGATGTTGCCGGCGAGAAAATGATCAAAGTCATCATGCTTCAGCAAAGCCCGGAACTGCTCTGCGATGTAGTAGCGAACGTCTTCGTCGAGAGCCTGAATTTCAGCGACGAGTTCGTCCCGTCCATCGACGACGAGAAGAATGTCCTCCATGTCGTGGCTTCCTAAGAGGTCGTTTTTGCCGCGGCCAAGATATGCTTCCAGCTTCGTCGCCAGAAACATTTCTGGTGTGAGGCATTTGATGTTCAGCGTCTCGCTCAGAGGGTGATAGAGCGCCGTTGCAATGCCTTTGGAATACCAGCGATTGCTAAAGCCGAGAATGCTCGCATCGTCAGGCATAAAATCAACTTTGAGGGCACCAAGCCGCATCCGGCAAATCACGTCGTCCTCTGGAGACTCCGTAAATCCCTTTTGACGCAATTCCTCTTGCAGTTTCGCCCATTGCGTATGGCCGACGAGATCAACAATCAAATCCACATCATCGGTTACTCGTACGCCTTCGAGCGTGATCGCATCCGTAATGAAAAGAGCCGTCGTGCATCCGCCGACGAAGACCAACCGGTCCCGGAGATCGTCGCCTAACGCCTTGGTGACTGTTTCCAACATAAGATGCAGCTGGCCCTTAACAGTCATCATTTTCCCAAAAACCTCTCTGAGATCTGTTCGGCCGCGAGCCCAGCTTCTCTCTGATTTCCAAGCCTGATCGCGTCAATGAGGGCTAGATATTCATAAAGGCGATCATCCTTCAAAGCCGCTTCCGGCACGCTCTTGAATAGGGGGTCGACCGATTGTCCCATGTCTTTGCCCTTGGCGAACGGCCAGACGTAAATGTATTCGCCGGCGCTCATCAGTAGTTTCTTCAACGAGGGAGCAGCAAAAGCTGTGGGCACACCCCGCATCATGGCGCCAGGCCTTGCCGGGAAAACAAATTTCAGTCCGTGGACAATAAAATTGCGAAGGTTGCGGCGGTTGGGTTTAGCCCGGCCGGAATCGTGGTCTTTGATCGCAAGCCCAGAGGAAATACTCCGTTTGATCGAAGCATTCACTTCGGTTTTGCTGATTCCGAGGGACGATTCAAGGCCGCGGACTGAAAATGGATCCTCATGGCGTATGTCTCTCCGAGGATGCCGAAGCCCGTGCTGCTCGTCCTGCTCGTCCTGCTCCAAGCTCGCAAGTTTAAGCAATATGACGATATCCTGGCTTTTCATGTTCGTCCCCTGTCCTAGGACAAAGGACACTGCGTCATGAACCAGCTTTCGTCAAGTCATCCTTGCCAAACGACTGTCGACGCAAGCGGTTGCCGCGACCATGGTAATCGAGCTCCTCCGTGAAGAACCAACCCGCCTAACTAAACTTTAAGTCGGAGCCGGAAGGTTCTTGCCCTAGTGTTTTGCCTCGGCGGGCGGCGGATACTCCTTCAGGGGAACAACCATCATGCATCTGCGAATGCTCGTCGCGACCGCTATCCTGTCATCGGCAATCACAGGGACGGCGTTCGCGGCCGCGCCTGCGAAAATCAAGGTCTCGCTACTCGGCGAAGGCGGCGCCGGCATGGAAATCAAGCTTTCACAATCGACGGTGAAGGCAGGCAAAATCCAGTTCGACGTAACCAATGACGCGATAACCGAAAGTCATGAGGTGGTCCTCGTCAAGCTCAACTCCCCGGACCAGGCCATCCCCGTCGTCAAGGAGAAGCACCGGATCGATGAGGGCAAGCTCAAAGCGCTGGGCGAGGTAGAGGGCCTCAAAGCCGGAGAGCACGGGAAACTCGTCGTCACCCTGCGGCCCGGCGCCTATGAATTGCTGTGCAACATCAAGGGTCATTATGAAGCGGGGATGCACACCGTTCTCGTGGTGAAGTAGACAGGCAGAGGGTGGTCGCCGTGCTGGAAGCGGACAAGGTCTTCGCCGGCTCGATTCCGGAAAACTACGACCGCTACATGGTGCCGTTGATCTTTGCGCCGTTCGCCGCGGATATTGCGCGACGAGCGGCGTCCCTATCGCCGGGCGCCGTTCTGGAAGTCGCCGCGGGCACCGGGGCCGTCACCCGCGTCCTGGCACCGACGCTGTCTCCCGGCTCAAGCTATGTCGTCACCGACCTCAACCAGCCGATGCTCGACTACGCCGCGTCGCGGCAAGCTCCCGATCGCCGCATCACGTGGCGCCAGGCGAATGCTCTGGACCTACCCTTTGAAGACGCGGCCTTCGATCTCGTTTGCTGTCAGTTCGGCGCGATGTTCTTTCCGGACCGCTCATCGGCCTACCGCGAAGCAAAGCGCGTCCTGAAGCCCGGCGGACATTTTCTGTTCAATGTGTGGGATCGCATCGAAGAGAATGTATTTGCCGATGACGTGACGAATGCGCTCGCCCGGGTTTTTCCGAACGATCCGCCGCGCTTTCTGGCCCGCACGCCGCATGGCTATCACGATACGGCACTGATCCGCCGCGAGCTGGAAGATGCGGGCTTTTCTCATGTGGCGATCGAGACGCGCGCCGAACAAAGCCGCGCTTCCTCGCCGCGCCTGCCGGCCGTCGCCTATTGCCAGGGTACTGTTCTGCGCAGCGAGATCGAAGCCAGGGATGCGGGAGGACTGGAAGCGGCCACCGACTACGCCGCAGCCGCGCTGGCGAAGAAGCATGGCAGCGGCGAGGTCGCCGCCAAGATTCAGGCCCATGTCATCATTGCCGTGAGCTAGCACGGCATAGCCCAAATGGATCAGGCCATCGCCGGCCGGCGCCTATAGTCTCGAGCCTTCGGAAGCGAAGGAGAGAGTCTTGCCGTACGATCGCTGGTTCCTTGTCTTGATTGCGACCCTCCTGCTGGCGGGCGCGGCTGCCCCCGCCAATGCGGCGACCTCGGAAGAGGTCACCAGAAAATTCGCCGAATGCCGCGCCAAGCTGGGAAAATTCTATCTGGGCGTCGAGCTGACCAAGAAGGATCAGCTCAAATGCATCAAGAGCAAGAATGCTGCCGGCGCCCGCGACGTCCTCAAATCCGGTGAGGCGAGCTGCAAAAAGAATGGGCGTCCCCTGTTGGGCGCGTTCGACGATAAGGGCAAGCTGAGCTGGATATGCGGAAAAAAATGAGGCTGGCGGGCGAGGCTGAGTGCGGCCGCCTGATCTTGCCTCACCGGCTCAGCATGTGATCCGCCAGGCTGTAACAGTGGCTCGCCTGATAGGCATTCCGGCCCCGATTCATATGGGTGAGGTTGAAGGCCCGGATGGCACGCAAGGAATGGCGCGTTGCGATGAATTTGCGGATCGACGCGATGCCGCGGACCTTGATGCCGAAAATATCCTCACCGCGCGGGATGAACCAGCTGACATCCTCCGGCGTCGTGGCGCAGCGCGCGAGAAGAGCTTCATCCACCTGGCCCGGCTCGGGTGAGTGGTCCCTGGTGAAATCCGAAAGATGCACCAGGAACAGCGCACGGATGCCGTCACCTTCCGCATAGAGCGAAAAAAGCTCCATCCAGCTCGCATTGATGCGGATGAGCGCCTTGCCAGGCGTCGAGGGCAGACAGGAAACCGACCAGTAGTGCCGCTCGGTCGTGCCCGGGATCGGGATGCAGTCGCGACCGTAGAGCCCGAGAATCTCCAGGACCTCCTGCGCCTGCGGCCGGCGGAGCAGCCTCTGATATTTCGCGACATATTTGAGACGCAGCTCCGGGGACTCCTGACGCTCGCCGGTATCGCGCAAGGCCGCCTTGCCTTCCAGCCATTTACGCTGCTGCCCGAGATCGAGAAATCGCCGCAGTCCGGTCGTGCTTTGGCGCGCAGTCGCGCTCACGTCAGTGGTCCTCATTCTGCACATCGCTCAGTGGTCGTATCATATCGCCGGCCTGAATACGTCAGGAGTGTCAGGCCAAAACGCTCACCGGCGGCTGTTGAAATAGTACCCAAGTTCATCGACTGCCGGAATGCAGGAACACTCATGACGGCCGAGGCGTTGTTCAAGTACCGCAATCGTTTCCCTTACGCTCAGCAGATGGAGAGCCAAATGAACATCGCACCGCAATTGGCCTTCTCGGGGCAATGTCGACAGGCCTTTGAGTTTTACGTCCAATTGCTGGATGGCAAGATCGTCGTCATGAACACGTTCGGAGGCAATGAAGACAGAGCTCTGCCGCCTGGTTCGACGGCGGGCGAGGCCGATCAGATCAGATTTGCGGAGATCCGCATCAGAGACTCAGTGCTGAGGGGCAACGATGTTCCTAAAGATCAATTCATCCCGATGAAGGGTTTTAGTATTTCACTGCACGTCAAGAAGGCGGATGACGCGCGACGGATTTTCGATGCGTTGAGTGACGGCGGCCTTGTAACCACGCCGCTGAGCAAAGTCGATTGGGCCGCTCAATTTGGCATGGTGACGGACAAGTTCGGTGTACCCTGGATAATTCTCGGACTGGAATGAGTACTGCAGGAATGAGAATTCAACTGCGCGCCGGGTAACGCTAAGGTGCCGGCGACGGCGCAGTTTCACCGTCTCCGACACCTTAGAGCATGTTGTCGCTGCGCGCTCTGAATTGGCTACTGCCAGTACGGGTCGACCTTATAATAGTCGTACGAAGCGTCACGCGCCTTCATGCCGTCATTTTCGGTCAACTCGTCGACCGAATAGGACGGCGCCGCCTTCAGCTCGTCCTTGCTGTAGGGCACGATATAGCCGCCTTTTTTCTCGTCATAATCCAGCGAAGCCCACGGTATGGCGTGATACTTTTCGCCCATGCCGAGAAAGCCGCCGAAGCCGACCACGGCGAACATGATGCCGTTCTTGGTCTTCTCGAGCATCACATCCTTGATTTCGCCGATGTGATCGCCGGCGGGGTTATAAACTTCCGTTCCGATGACGCGGCTGGCGCGGATGGCGTCGGTATGACCTGTTGCGGTGGGCATGGTTATCTCCTGCTTGGAAGGGGTACCTCAATACAGAGCAAACCGGCACGCCCGGTCTTTGTTCCATTTTCGAGGATAAGTGTCAGCGGCCGCAAAATAGTTGGAAGCGTGGCCACCCAAACAGTATGCTCAACTCTCCGCCACAGCCCACATGAGGAGATCCCCATGAAACGCGCCCTTCTGGTCACGACGACGATGGTCGGCCTGATGTTGCAGGCGACGGCGTTTGCGAGAGCCGACAGCCCGACGGTCGCGGATGTGGAGAAGTTCCTGAAAGGGGCGGAAGCGCAGCTCGCGGCGGAGTCGGTCAGGGTCAACCGGATCCAGTGGGTGAACAGCACCTATCTCACCGAAGACACCGATGCGCTGGCGGCGGAAGCGGGCGCGCGGCAGACCGAGCTCGGCGTCCGGCTCGCCATCGAGGCGGCCAAGTTCGACAAGGTGCCGGGCCTGTCGGATGAGATCAAGCGCAAGCTCACCATTCTCACAGGCGGCATCGTGCTGCCGGCGCCGACCACGGCGGGTGCGGCGGATGAATTGAGCAATATCTCCACCAAGCTGCAGTCGGACTATGGCAAGGGCGAAGGCACGTTGCTGGGCAAGCCGATCAACGGGTCCGACATCGAGGAGCAGATGTCGCTCAACCGCGATCCCGAGCAACTGAAGGAAATGTGGACGAGCTGGCACGACAAGGTCGGCGCGCCGATGCGTGACGACTACACGCGGCTGGTGGAGATCGCCAATCAAGGCGCCACGGAGCTCGGCTACAAGGATGTCGGCGCCATGTGGCGGTCGCAATATGACATGCCGGCCGAAGATGTCGCCAAGCTGACCGACAAGATCTGGTCGGATGTGAAGCCGCTTTATGACGACCTGCACTGCTATGTGCGCGGCAAGCTCAACGAAAAATATGGCGACGCCGTCCAGGCCAAGACCGGGCCGATCCGTGCCGACCTGCTCGGCAATATGTGGGCGCAGGAATGGGCCGGCATCTACGACATCGTGGCGCCTGCCGGCGCCGGCGATATCGGCTTCGACACGACCGAGCTGTTAAAGACGGCCGGATATGACGAGAAGAAGATGGTCGAAGCCGGCGAAGGTTTCTTCACCTCGCTCGGCCTCGAAAAGCTGCCCGCCACCTTCTGGACCCGCTCGATGTTCCTGAAGCCCGCCGACCGCGAGGTCGTGTGCCATGCCTCGGCCTGGGATATCGACAACCAGGACGATCTGCGCATCAAGATGTGCATCAAGGTCAATGCGCAGGATTTCACCACCATCCATCACGAGCTCGGGCATAATTATTATCAACGCGCTTACAAGGCGCAGGACTTCCTCCATATGAACGGCGCCAATGACGGCTTCCATGAAGCCATCGGCGACACCATCGCGCTGTCGATCACGCCGGAATATCTGGTCCAGATCGGCCTCCTGCCCAAGGACAAGGTGCCGAGCGCCGACAAGGATATCGGCCTCCTGTTGCGCCAGGCGATGGACAAGATCGCCTTCATGCCCTTCGGCCTCCTGGTCGACAAATGGCGCTGGGGCGTCTTCGACGGCTCAGTCAAGCCCGACGGCTACAATGCGGCGTGGAACGACCTGCGGCTGAAATATCAAGGCATCACGCCGCCGGTCCAGCGCAGCGAGGCCAATTTCGATGCCGGCGCCAAATATCATATCCCGGCCACGACGCCCTATTTGCGGTATTTCCTGGCGAATGTCCTGCAGTTCCAGTTCTACAAGGCCGCCTGCGAGCAGAGCGGCTGGAAAGGTCCGCTGCATCGCTGCTCCTTCTATGGCAACAAGGAGGTGGGTAAGAAATTCAACGCCATGCTGGAAATGGGCGCGTCCAAACCATGGCCTGATGCGCTGGAAGCCTTCACCGGCCAACGCGAGATTTCAGGCGATGCGATCATCGCCTATTTCGCGCCGCTGCAAAGCTGGCTGAAGGAGCAGAACAAGGGCAAGAGCTGCGGCTGGTAGGCAGGAGCACGCGCGTGCGTTACGGTTATATCGGCCTCGGCAATCTGGGCGGACATCTGGCGGCGAGCCTGCTCAAAGCCGGCTTCACGGTCACGGTCCATGACAAGGATCGCGCGGCGGCGAGCCGGCTCCTGGCGCAAGGCGCGGCATGGGCGGATACGCCGGCCGCCCTTGCCGGGAGCTGTGACGCCGTCATCACCTGCCTGCCCTCGCCGACGGTCTCGGAGCTGGTTCTGCGCCAGATGCTCACGACCATGAGGCCGGGAACGACGTGGATCGAAATGTCGACGCTCGGCCGCGACGAGATCCTGCGCCTGGCCGCACTTACCGCCGAAAAGGACGTGCGCGTGATGGAGCTGCCGGTGACCGGCGGCGTCCATCTGGCCGCGCAAGGAAAGATCACCATGCTGGCGGGCGGCGACAAGGATCTGTTCGAGCTGCACCGGCCGGCGCTCGAAGCGATGGGCGACAAGATCTTTCATATGGGCCCGCTCGGCAGCGCCGCGGTGATCAAGGTCATCACCAACATGCTGGCTTTCATCCATCTCGTGGCCGATGGCGAGGCGCTCATGCTGGCGAAACGCGGCGGGCTCGATCTCGGCCAGGCCTGGGCGGCGATCAAAGCCAGCTCCGGCACCAGCTTCGTCCATGAGACCGAAGGCCAGCTCATCCTCAATGGCAGCTACGATATCGCCTTCACCATGGATCTCGCCCTCAAGGACCTCGGCTTTGCGATGAAGTTCGGCCGTGAATTCGACGTGCCGCTCGATCTGGCGACCTTGACCCAGCAGACCTTCGTCAAGGGCAAGGAAGCCTATGGCGGCGAGGCGCAGTCGACGCAGATCGTCAAGCTGCTCGAAGATGCCGTCGGCACCGATCTCCGGGCGCCAGGTTTTCCCGCCCGCCTGGAGTGAGAAGCGAAGGGCCGCTTACATCCGTTCGCCCGGCAGCTTGCTCGCCTGCTTGACCCAGTCGATGAACTGCGCCGCGTCGATCTCGTCGTCTTCATAGATATCGAGATAACGCACCTCCTTCTGCTTGGAGGTACCCGGCGGCAGAGGTTTCAGATGCGCGCCGCGGAAGAAGGCGACCTTCACGTATTTCGTCATGCAATGGTAGCCGAGGAACCAGACATCCTTCTCCGTGCCGTAGAACGGCGAGTTCCATTTGACCGCCTTCGCGACCTTGGGGAAAGCCTTGACGATCAGCCGGTCGAGTTCCTTGCCGACGCGGTTCTTCCAGCCCGGCATCGCCGCGATGTATTTCTGGACGGGCTCGTCGCCATAGGCCTTGGCGATCTGCGGATTGCCGCCCGAGAGGAGGACGACACCATCAGCCGCCTTCGCTGTAGCCGGGGATTTGCTTTTTGCGGCGGATTTCGCCGGCGCCTTCTTAGCCTTCTTCTCCGTCATGCTTTTACCCCTCCAGAATCACGCTGCGCGTTTCCAACATAGAGCAGGTCATCGCATAGCTACCAGGCTATGAGCTGGTCAAGCCTTACTCCGGCAGATATCTGGCCGACCAGCTTTCGCCGGCGGCGCCAGCGGCGAGCAGGTCCGCAATCTCAGCCTCGGAATAACCGAGCCGGGCCAGGACGGCGCGTGTCTGCGCGCCTGGCTTGGGCGTGGCTGCGGGAATGGTGATGGCGGCACGCTCGGGCCTGACCGCGTTGGGTGCCACCAGATCCACGAAGCGTCCCATCGCATGAAGATCATGCCTTATCGCGCGGTAGGTCGCCTGGGTGAGGTCGATGCCGCCTTGGCTTTCGCGCTGCAAGCCGGCCTCGCGGTTCAGCGACAATGAGCCGAGCGGAACCACGGACGAAGCGGTGCCGGTGAGATGTTGCGCCCAATAAGCGACAGGCCGGGTGGAGAAACGCAACGCAAGCGCCTCCACCAGATCGACCCCGGAGCGGTCAGCGAGTTCCGCCAATTCGGGTACGCCGGCCAATGCCTTCTCCCGCTCGGTGGGCGCGGCGAAGAACATCCAACCGTCAGAGGCGCGGTAGCAATGATAGAACGGCCCCCAGCCCCGGACATTACGGCCGGAGGGCTCGTCGAAGGCGGCGCGGCCCGCGTAGTCATACATGAACTGCGCCTGGATCATCGCGCCGCAGCCGGCGAGCGCCGCGCGCGCCACCCCGCCTCGCCCGGTGATCCGCCGCCGTTCCAGCGCCGCGCCGAGCGCAACACAGGCGGCATAACCGGTCAGCGCGTCGATGGTGCCGAAATGCGCATGTTCTTCGGGTGTATCGGCGCCGCCGCCGAAACGGACCATGACGCCGGTCGCCGCCTGCGCCAGGTCGTCATAACCCAGATGGTCGGATTTCGGTCCGCGCCGCGGCCCGCCCCAGGCATCGAGCTGCACGAGAATGGCGCGCGGGTTCAATACGGCCAATCGCTCCGGCGCAAGCCCGAGCGCGTCGCGCTGGGCGTCGGTGCCGTTCATGGTCACGACATCCGCCCTGGCGATCAGCCGCGCGAGCACCTCCCGCCCCTCAGATCGTCCCAGATCCAGCAGGATGCTCTCCTTGCCGCGATGCGCATGCAGGCCGAAGACCACCGCATTCCAGGGATCGACGGACGGCGTCACCGGTTGCACGGACACGATCTCCGCCCCGAAACGACTCAGCGTCGATCCGATCGTCGGTCCGGCAATGACGTTGGTCAGATCGACAACTTTCAATCCCTCGAGCCAGCCGCCAGTGCCTGAGACCGGCGCGCTGCTACGGGGTTCTGCGGCCAGAAGATCTGCGAGATCGGCGGGACTTTCGGATTGCTTGCTCAAAGCGCCGCCGTCGTCCAGGAGCCACGCCAGATTGCCCAGCTGCCGCATGCGGCCATGGCGCGGATCATCGACCTCGAGCACCAGGCCGGAAGCGAGGGCATGGGGATCGGCCAGCCATTCCTTCGTGCTGCGCTGCGCGGTTGCCGGCGCCTTGGCTGCACCGAACAACATCTCCCATTCCGACGAAGGGCGGGTGAGAAAGGCCGCCTGCATCGCCTGCGCGATGCGCCCCCGGTCGCGCGATCCGACGGGATAGTTACGCAAGCTCCATTCATCAGGCCAGTCGGTCCGGTCCAGATAGGCATCGAAATCCGGGAGCGTTGCCGCCAGTTCACCAAGGCCCAGAACCTGCAATACCCGGCGCGGATGGGTGACGATCGAGCAGGAGACGACATAGAATCCGCGCCCGTCGGCACAAATGTAGGTGCGATAGAACGGGTCCAGGAAATCACCGAGATCGGCATAGCTCAGATTCATCGGCAGTCCGGCGGCGCAGCGGCGGTCCAATTCCAGCTCACGTGGAGATTTGTAGCGCTCGGGGTAATTCTCGATCTGCTGGCAGTTATAGACGAGCCCTTCGAACAGCGCCGAGGCCAACGGCACCTCGATATGTTCTCCGCCATTGCGGTCACGCGCGCCCAGTGCAAACAGCACCGACATGGCGCCAAAGGCCGCGCCATAGGCCGAAGCGAGGCCCAGCGGTGTGAAGGAAGGGTTGATGCCCATCAGCTGCCGGTTGAGCCCCATATCGGTGAATTGCCCGGTGGCGGCAGCAATGACGGCCTCCCAGGCCGCAAGCGGCGCGCGTTCGGGATCGGTCGAGGCGAAGCCCGGCAGCGACAAGGTGACGATACGCGGATTCGCCTCCCGCAGTGCCGACGGACCGAGGCCAAGGCGCTCCATCACGCCAGGGCGGAAGTTCTCGATGACGATGTCGGAGCGGGCGGCAAGGTCCAGGGCGGCGGCGCGGCCAGCGTCGGATTTCAGATCAAGTTCCAACGAGCGCTTGCCGCGCGACAGCATATCGAAGGCCGGATCCTTCCAGCGCGGCCCTCCCGGCGGGTCGATGCGGATGACCTCGGCGCCGAGATCTACGAGCATCAGACCGACGAGCGGTCCCGCCAGATAGTGCCCGAAGTCGAGGACGCGAAGATGGGAAAGCGGACGAGTTGCCATGGCCGCAGGATGTGCCTTGGCGATCTTGGCCGATAGAGCATATTCTGCCAGATATGAAGCTTATTCTGCCAGCAAGGCTGACCGTCAACATTCTGCTGTTCGATGCCTATTCGAACATGCTTCTCGCCTGCCTGCTGGAGCCTTTGCGGGTGGTGCGCGATGCGGCGAGGGCGGATATCAGCTGGAAGATCCTGACACATGGCGACCGGCCACTGCGCTCATCGAGCGGCCTGACGATCGCGCCCGATCTGCCGCTGGCGAAAGCAGGTCCCTGCAACCTGCTCCTGGTGATTGGCGGCGATCGCTTCCGCAGCGATGCGACGGACCCGGCGCTGCGCCGCAGCCTGCGGCTGGTCAGGCAAGCCGGCGCGGTCGTTGCGGCGGATACCGGGGCGTGGCTTCTCGCCAAAGCGGGATATCTCGATGGGCGACGGGCCACGTTGCATTGGCAATTGCTGCCGGAGTTCTCGGAGACCTTCACCGACGTCGTCGCGGTGAATGCGCCACATGTGCGCGACGGCCGTTGGACGACATGCGGAAGCGCCGCGGCGGCTCTCGAGGTCATCCTGCAGGAGGTCGCACGCCGCTTCGGGCCGGCGGCGCGCTTCGATGCGGCGGCGATGTTCCTCAATGATCCTTCAAACCCTGTGGGCGCAGAGATCGCTCTTGCCGTGCCGCATCCCCATGCCAAGATCCGGCAGATCGTCGGGCTGATGGCCGCCCATGTGGAGAAGCCGTTACGACTGCCGCGGCTGGCGCGCCGGTGCGGCATGACCTTGCGCAGCCTGGCGCGGTTGTTCGAGACCGAGCTGAACATGCCGCCGGGGCGCTACTATCTCCATCTCCGCCTGGCGCGGGCTCGCGAGCTCACCCTGCAATCCGGCCTTTCCAAAAGCGACATCGCCGCGCGTTGCGGCTTCTCTTCGGCCTCGGCACTTGCCCGCGCTTATCGGCGGCTGAGCGGGCATCCGTCTATCACCAGCTCACCAAAGGCTGCCGCAAGCCATTCTCGATCCAGAGGAACTGGCCGTTGAGGCCGGCGGCTTCCTCGCCGACGATCCGCGCGACGAGATCGGCCGCCTTTTCGGGATCATCACCGCCTGTTGTTTCGACCCAGCCCGCCCAGTTCTTGTAGGCGGCGGCTTCGGGGCCGAGCCGCTCGGCCTTCGCGCTGATATCAGTCCACATGTCGGTCTTCACGTCGCCCGGATGGATGACATTGGCGGTGACGCCGGTGCCTTCGATCTCGGCGGCGAGGTGACGGGTGAACTGGTTGAGCGCCGCCTTGCTCGTGCCATAGGCGCTGTCGACGGGGCTTGGCGCCAGGAGCGTGGCGGCGGAAGAGACATTGATGATGCGGCCCCATCCGGCATCGATCATGCCGCCGACAAAGGCGCGGCAGGTCACGTAAGGCGCCACCGTGTTGACCATCAAAGCTTCGATCCAGGCTTGCGGATCACTGTCGCGAACCAGCGCCAGAGGCCCGAAGAGTCCGGCGGCGTTGACGAGGATGGCGGGCGGTCCGAGCGCGCTTTCGACAGCGCCCCGCAAGCGATCAGGCGACAGCTCGCGCGTGAGATCCATCGGCAAGGGGACAGCGCGGCCACCCGCGGCCGTGATCAGAACCGCCGTCTCGCGCAGTTGCGCTTCGCTCCGGGCGATCAGCACGATGCCGGCGCCGAGGGAGGCGAGCCGCAAGGCGGCGCTGCGGCCGAGGCCACGGCCCGCTCCGGTCACCACGGCGATTTTATCTTTAAGTTTCATGGACTTCTTCCTTTCCCCTCAACTCCTGTTCGTCATTTCATACTATCATATAGAAAAGTTTATGTTGATATTTGAAATTCATCGATCTAGCGTTACGTCCGCTGGGATCGGCCAGCCTGATGCATGGGGATGTGCGATGGTGACCAAACTGCGTGCCGTGAATCGCCGTAATCTGATGAAGCTGTCGGGGGCCGGCATCGCCGGCGCCGGTATCGCCTGGATGGGCCTGCCGGTCCTGGCGCAAGAGAAGAAGCGCATCGCGATCGCGCATCCGGATCGCGCCGCCGACTATTATCAAGGCTTCATGAACGCCGCGCTCAAGGAAGCCGAGAAACGTGGCTATGAAGTGCTGCAGAGCTTCTCCGGCATGGATCCGCAGAAGCAGCTCGCCGAAGTGAATACCTGGCTCGCCTCCGGCATCGACGCGCTCGTCGTGCTGGCGCTCGACGCCAATGCCATGGCGCCGACGGTCGCCAAGGTGCATGAGCAGAAGGCGCTCTTCATCTCCTATGCCAACCGCATCGACGGCGAAGACGGCTTCATCAAATGGGCCGACCGCGATGCCGGCGCGCTCCTCGGCGCCTATGCCGCCAAGCACATCAAGGAGAAGCTCGGCGGCAAGGGCGATGTCGGCTTCCTGACGGCGACCAACATTCAGGTCGTCACCGACCGGATCGAGTCGACGCACGAGGCGATCCTGAAGGAGCTGCCCGACACCAAGTTCTTCGAGGCGACGGCCCTCAACGCGCCGGACGGGCTCAAGGCGACGCAGTCGCTGCTACAGGCGCATCCGGAGATGAAGGTCCTCATCTGCTGCACCGATGACGGCGCGCTCGGCGCCCGCTCGGCCTATCAGAACAGCGGGCTGGCCGCCGACAATCTGCTGATCGCCGGCTTCGACGGCGCCAAGCAGAATCTCAATCTCATCAAGGCGCGCGATCCCTATCTGCAGGTCTCGATGGCGCTCGATATCGGCGATATCGGCCGGCGCGTCATCGACATTCCCTATCAGCTGTGGAATGGCGGGCCTGAGTCCGAGACTCATGTGCTGCAGCAATACAAGCTGGTCGGCCATGAGACACCGACCGAGGACATCGACGTCATTCTGAGTGTCTATGCGTGATGGCGGGGCGGAGATGATGGAGGCTATTTCTCCGCAGTTCCTGCCAAAGCACCCGACCCCCATCCGGTTTCCCGGCTGATCGCCGGGAAACCACCTTCCCCGCAAGGATGAAGATGAAAGCATTTCTCCTGTGACACGTCAGCAGATCCTCGGCTGGACCCAGCGCAACGGCCTGTTCTTTGCGCTGGCCATCCTCATCGCCATCTTCTCGATCCTGAGCAGCCGCTTCCTGACGGTGCCCAACTTCACCGTCATCCTGCTGCAGAACGCGGTCATCGGGCTCATCGTCGTGCCGGGCGCGATGCTGATCCTGTGCGGCCTCGTCGATCTGTCGGTGGGGTCCGTCGCGGTGCTCTCGGCGGTGGTATTCGGCCAGGCGATGGCGAGCGGCCTGGGCCTCCCTGTCTCCTTGCTGATCGGCCTCGCGGTCGGCGCCGCCTGGGGCGCCTTCAACGGCTATCTCATCGCCATCCAGGGCTTCTCGCCCATCATCATCACGCTTGGCGGGCTCGCGGGCGCCCGCGGTCTCGCCGAATTCGTCACGCAAGGCTACACGACCTACGGCTATGGCCGCGAATTCGCGTTTCTCGGCAATGGCAAGCTGCTCGGCGTGCCGGTGCCGGTCATCCTGTTCGCCATCGTTTTCCTCATCGGCCTGCATCTGTGGTACCGCGCCCCCCTGGGCCGGCACATGATCGCCGTCGGCGGCGCCAAGGACACCGCCGCCGAGATCGGCATCAAGGTCAAGCTCATTCCCTTCTGGCTCTATGTGGCCTCAGGCTTGGCGGCGGCCTTGGGTGGACTCATCATTGCGTCGCAGCTCGATGGTGCCGCCGTCACCATCGGCACCGGCATGGAGCTCGAAGTGCTGACCGCCATCCTGCTCGGCGGCGTCTCCTTCACCGGCGGGCGCGGCTCGCTGTTCGGCGTGTTGTTCGGGCTGCTCTTCGTCGGCGTGCTGTCGAACGGCCTCGTCCAGGTCAATGTCAGCCCCTATTTCGAGCAGGTCGCCATCGGCGCGGCTTTGTGCGGCGCGGCGGCCCTCGACATGTTCTATCAGCGGCTCGAGCGTCTCAATGTGCCGGTCGAGAGCGAACCTATCGAGGCCCCGCAAGCAGGAGAAGCCCAATGAGCGCGCCCATCCTGGAACTGCGCGCCTTGAGCAAGTCCTTCGGGCCCGTGCATGCCGTGAAGACGGTGAGCCTTGCGGCGCATGCGGGCGAAGTGATCGGCCTCATCGGCGACAATGGGGCCGGCAAAAGCACCCTCACCCGCATGATCGCCGGCGCGATCCGCCCCGATCAGGGCGACATCATCGTCAATGGCCAGAAAGAGCATTTCGAGACGGCGCAGGATGCGCGGCGCGCCGGTATCGAGACGGTGTTCCAGACACTCGCGCTGGTGCCCGGACTCGACATCGTCGAGAACATCTTTCTCGGCCGTGAACTGCTCGTTCCCGGCGCCACCGGACGCGCGACACGGACGATGGATGTCGCCGCCATGCGCCGGCGCGTCGAGGAAGGCTATCAGCGCTTCGGTCTCAACCTGCCCGACATGCGCACCAAGGTCGCCGCGCTCTCCGGCGGACAGCGCCAGGTCGTCGCGATCGCCCGCGCGGTTCTGTGGGGCAGCGGCGTGGTCGTGCTCGACGAGCCGACCGCGGCGCTCGGCGTCAAGCAGACCGAGCTGGTCCTGTCCTTCATCGAAAGACTGCGCAGCCACAAGGTCGCGGTGATCTTCATCAGCCACAATATGCAGCATGTGATGCGCGTCGCCGACCGCGTCTGCGTGCTCAGGCTCGGGCGCAAAGTCCATGACGGGCCGATGTCCAAACTCTCCGGCACCGACCTCGTCGCGCTGATGACGGGTGCTACCATCGCCGCCCAATAGAAAGTTCAACAGAATGACAAACGGATCCATCCTCTTCACGGGAGGCATCGTCGTCGACGGGCTGGGCAACGCCCGCTTCCGCGCCGATGTGCTGGTCGAGGGCGGCCGCATCGTCTCGGTGGGCCCGGCAGGTAGCGATGCCGATCGCGTCATCGCCATAGACGGTCTCGTCATCGCGCCCGGCTTCATCGACATGCATACGCATTCCGATCTGCAGATGCTGTGCAATCCGGATCACACGTCGAAGCTGAGCCAGGGCGTCACCACCGAGGTTCTGGGCCAGGATGGCCTCAGCTACGCGCCGGTCGATGACACGACACTGCGCGAGCTCCGGAGCCAGCTCAAAGGATGGAACGACGATCCGCCGGGCTTCGACTGGAACTGGCGCAGTGTCGCCGAGTATCTCGCGCGGCTCGACGGCAATACCGCGGTCAACACCGCCTATCTCGTCCCGCATGGCAATTTGCGGCTCCTGGTCATGGGTAATGAGCCGCGGCTCGCGACGGCGGATGAGCTCGCGCGGATGAAGGTGCTACTCCGACGGGCGATGGAGGAAGGCGGCGTCGGCCTGTCGACCGGCCTCACTTATGTGCCGGCGATGTATTCCGACACCGACGAGCTGGTGGCGCTGTGCGAGGTCGTGGCCGAGTTCGGCGGCTTCTATTGCCCGCATCACCGCAATTATGGCGCCGACGCCTTGGGCGGCTATCGCGAATGTTTCGAGATCGCGCGCCGCTCCGGCGTGGCGCTGCATCTCGCCCATACACATTTGAGCTTCGAGGCCAATCGCGGCAAGCTGCCGGAGCTTCTGCGCATGTTCGACGAAGCGCTGGCGGACGGCGTCGATCTCAGCTTCGATAGCTATCCCTATCTCGCCGCGATGACGACGCTGCATTCACAGCTCCCCGGCTGGGCCCAGGCGGGCAGCGGCGCCGAGCAGATGGCACGCTTACGTAATCCCGAAGATCGCGAGCGGATCATCGCCGCTCTCGATGTCGACGGCTCCGACGGCCATCAAGGCCTGACGGTCGACTGGAGCGGCGTCTATATTGCGGGGCTTCCCGGCGCGCCGGAGCTCGACTGGATCATGCAGGTGAATCTCGCGGAGGCGGCGGCCAAGCTCGGGAAACGCCCGGCCGAGCTCTGTCTCGACATTCTGCTCGCCACCGACCGGGCAGCGCCGTGTGTGTTCTTCATCGGCATCGAGGAGCATGTACGCACCTTGATGCAGCGCGAGGAACATACCGTCGGCAGCGACGGCATCCTGGTCGGCGAACGGCCGCATCCGCGCTCCTGGGGCACTTTCCCGCGCATGCTCGAGACTTATGTCCGCGAGGAGAAGGTGCTGAGCCTCGAGGAATGCGTGCGCCACATGACGAGTGCCGCCGCTGACCGGCTGAGACTCGCCGACCGCGGCCGCATCACCGAAGGCGCCATTGCCGATCTGGTCGTCTTCGACAAGGATAAGGTCAAGGCCAATGCCACTTATGAAAAGCCGCGCCAGGCGGCGACCGGCATCCGCCATGTGCTGGTGAATGGCCAATTCGCGGTCGAGGATGGCACAATCACCGGCCAACGCGCCGGGCGCGTGCTGAGATTGGGTGGACGGTCGTGACTTTACATCGTCATCCCGGCGCAACGAAGCGGGTGGCGGTGCTCGCGTGGATGGGCTTTTATGGGTCCCGGCTTTCGCCGGGATGACGGAATAGGAGAAGCGTTTACAATGAGCTGGATCGATCTCGATATCGCAACGCCGGGTCTCGTCATCGATCTCGATATTCTCGACCGCAATCTCGACGAGATGGCCGGGATCGTGGCGGCCGCCGGCATCGAGCTCTTCCCGCATGCCAAGACGCATCGGATGGCCGAGGCCGGACTGCGCCAGATCGCGCGCGGCGCCCATGGCCTGTGCGTCGCCAAATTGGGCGAGGCCGAGGCTTTCGCGGCCGCAGGCGTCAAGCGCTTCTTCGTCGCCAATCCGATCGTCGGAAAAGCGAAAGCTGCGCGGGCCCTCGCTTTGGCGCGCAAGGCCGACCTCGTGCTCGCCACCGACAGTGTCGCTGGCGCCGCCAGCATCGGTGACGTCTTCGCCGCAGCAGGCGAGAGATCGCGGCTCATGCTGGCGATCGATTCAGGGCTCGGGCGTGAGGGCGTTCCGCCTGATGCCGCGCCCGACATTGCTGCGGCGATCGCCGCCCTGCCCGGCATCGACCTCACCGGCATCTATACACATGAGGGATCTACTTATGCCGCCAAGGATGCGGCCGACCTGGTGCGGCAGGCGCAGGCGGCCGGAAGCCTGATGGTCTCCGTCGCCGAAGCGATCCGGGCCAGGGGTATCGCCCTTCCCGTCGTGTCGCTCGGCGCCTCGGCATCGGCACGCGCCGTGGCGCAGGTGAAAGGCGTCACCCAGATCAGGCCGGGCATCTATGCCTTCAACGATGTCGGGCAAATCGCGCTCGGCAATGCGACGCTCGCCACGACGGCGATCCGCGTCATGGCGACGGTCGTCAGCCATCCCGAAGCGGGCCGCGCCTGCATCGATGCCGGCTCGAAATCGCTGAGCACCGACCTGGTTCCCGCGGTGGCGCGGCGGGCCGAATATCCAGGCATGGGCCTCCTCGTCAACGCGCCCGGCTGGGTCATCGAGCGGATGTCCGAGGAGCATGGCTGGCTGCGCTGGCATGGCGAAAGCGAGCCGGCGCCGCTGCCGGTCGGCACACGGCTCGAAATCGTTCCCAATCATGTCTGCATGGCTTTTGCCATGTTGCGGCGGGCCAGTATTGTGCGCGAAGGTGCCATTATCGATCGCTGGGAGGGATTCGGGCCCGGCTCATCCGAATAGCGGAGGGATAATATGTCGGACTTCAAACTCGCGCCCGGCCAGGCGCTTCTCGTCGCCTCGCGCGGCACAGGTCCGGAGCACGGGCTGACCCGCTGGGTGCAGCATAATAGCCAGTGGCGCGGGACACGGCTCGCAACGGTGAACCAGCTGTCGAGCCTTGCCCGTCACCCGTCGCTCCCCGTCGTCTATGGGACATCGCGCGTCGATGACGAAGGCGACATTCATGCCTGGCGTATCGAAGGCGACAAAGCGGCAACGCTCAGCGAGAAATCGAGCGAAGGCGCTGAGCCCTGCCATATCGTGGTCGATCCCACCGGGCGCCTGCTGCTCTTCGCCAATTACACCAGCTCCACCATCGGGGTGCAGCGGCTCGATGCCAAAGGCGCCTTCGATGGCCCGGTCGAACTCGTGCGGCTGAGAGGCAGCGGACCCGAGACCGAGCGGCAGGAGGACGCGCATCCGCATCAGCTCTTCTTTGCCGGCGATACGCTCGTCGTCATTGATCTCGGCGCCGATCTGGTGCGCGAATATGCCGTCGATCCGAGCCGCGCCGGCGCCTCAGCACTTAGCGAGACGCGCCAGACCGCCGTACCTCCAGGCGCCGGTCCGCGCCACGGCGTGGTGCTTCCCGATGGCAGGCTGGCGATCAGCGGCGAGCTCGGCTCCAATCTGCTCGTCGGGCGCCCCGGCGATCGGCCCGAGGCTTGGGCGCATGTGCCGAGCACAAAACGCACCGGCCCGGCCAAAACCCGCCACACCCGAAATTATCCGGGCGACATCCAGCGCTCGCCCGATGGGCGGCATGTCTATTTCGCCAATCGCGGCTATGACACGATCAGCACCTTCGATGTCAGCGGCAAGACACCGACGCTTATCTCCGAGATCGATGCCACGGTCGCCTGGCCGCAGCATCTGTTGGCCAGCGCCGATTTTGTCCTCGTCGCCGGCTGGGACTCATCGGCGGTGCGCGTGTTGCCGCTCGATAGCGGCCGTCCATCGGAAGCGCGTCCCCTGTTCGACTGCGCCGGCGCCGGCTGGCTGCTGCTGTGGGATTAGAGGCGCGATCATGAAAGCTGATTGGGTCGACATGTCCTCCCTTCGTCATCCCGGCGAAAGCCGGGATCCAGAAAAGCCTCGCCACACGAGCAGCGCTGCGCGCATGGCACGAATTTTATGGGCCCCGACTTTCGTCGGGGTGACGATGGATGGATGGACAGCGCAGATGCGCTGCCCTGGACAAAGATAAGAAGCCCGAATGGCGAAGCGAACCGAAGATCCAGGCGCCAAGAAGCGCAAGCCAACCGCCAAGAAGGCGATCGAAACGCTCGCGGGCCTGGGGGACGGTGACGGCAAGCGCGGCTATGCCGTGCCGGCGCTCGAAAAGGGTCTCGACGTGCTGGAGCTGATGGCGTCGCTTTATGCGCCGATCACACCGAGCCAGATCGCGCAGCGCCTAGACCGGTCGCTGCAGGAGATCTATCGCGTGGTGCTGGCGCTCGAGCGACGCGGCTATATCGTCAGGCCGCCCGGCGAGGAAGCACTGGTGCTGTCGACGCAGCTCTTCGGGCTGGCGACGATGTTTCCACCCTTCCGGCGGCTGGTGGACGCGGCGCAGCCGATCCTGAACGCGCTGGCGCTGGAAGCCTCGCAGGCCTGCCACATGGCGGTGCTGGACGGCCTCAACCAGCGCATCGTGGCGCAGGTCGACAGTCCCGCGCCGATCGCCATCCGCCTGCGTGTCGGCGCCGCGAGCCCCGCCGTCCATGGCGCGTCCGGGCGCACCCTCATCGCGTTCCAGCCGGCCGCGGTGCAGGAGTGGTTCTTCAGCGAGGCCGTCGCTCTCAACCCGGCCGACTGGCTGGCCTCCTGCCGCAAACGTGTCGCCGACATCCAGGCGCGCGGCTATGAGCTGATCGAGGGCGAAGTCGTGCACGGCGTCATCGACATCAGCTTCCCGATCCTCAATGCCGAAGGCCGCTCGCTCGCCGCACTGACCATGCCGTTTCTCACCAGCTACCAGGTCGTCATCCCCTTCGAGGAAGCCGCCCGGATGGCGCATCAGGCCGCGAGCCGCATCACCCACGCGATGGGCGGCACACTCACCGAGCTGAAGCGGCCGCTGCAGCAGAGCTGACGGCGCGCCTGCTGTTGATCCCTCGCAACAGCCGTTTAGGAAATGGCCCTTGACCGACAACGCAGAATTGGTACAAATAGGGAACAAACCTATTTACGGCAGACATATGAGCAGCTCAGCCGCGGAAAACACCGACAAACTGATCGTCCTCCATAATGACGACGAGACACCGGATGATTTCGTCGTCGAGCTTCTCGTCGATATCTTCGGGAAGCCGCAGGCTTATGCAAAGTCGCTGGTCGCACGGATATTCGCCGAGAATCGCGCCGTATGCGGGGTTCTTGCGGCCGCCGATGCGGCTGCGGTGCTCGCCACGGCGCGGGAGCGTATCGAGGCGTCCGGCTTTCCCCTGCGCATCACCGTCGAGCCCGTTCCGGATGACGGCGAGGCGCGCTGCACCTTCTGCTTCACCGCGGCAACGGCGGAGCGCACGCTCTTTAACGGCAATGCCACGCCGATCTGCCATGCCTGTGTTCAGATGGCCGCCGGCCATCTTTCGGAGCTGGCGCGCCGGAAATCCTTCAAATACGCATATGAAGCCATCAACTGGCATTTCGCGGGTCTGGCGCAGAATGAAATCGTCACGGCGATGCGCCGGTTTCCCGGACATATGCGCGCCGATCTTCAGTTGGCGCTCGACCAGCTCTTTGCGACCGATCCCATCCGCTTCTTCGGCATTCATGAGCCGCATCGCTATGAGACGCTCTCCTTCACGGCTCTGGCCCAAATCGGCCGGAATGCCGCAACCCTCGCCGCCGCGCAGTTTCAGGACGTCGATATTGGAGAGGACGAGCCGGTCAGATGCCTCAGCAACGGCCTGTGGCTGCGGCGCGAGGCGGATTTGCGTTTCGCAATCGTCCTCTCCTCGCATCGCGAATATGGCCGGGAGGCCGGCTCCTGTGTGGAAATCGCCGTCCCGGCCGGTGAAGCGGGCTCGGCCTTCGTCCAGCGTTGCTTCAAGACGCTGGAGGCGGCCATCAACGCGGCGCGGTCGTATCGCGGCAAGGTGCTGTCATTCGAAAGTGAGGCGGACTATCGCGGGCAGAGCAAGGGCCTGCTGGTGCACCGTCTTCCCGATGTAGGACGTGAGGCGGTCATCCTGCCCGATGCGACCCTCAGGCTGCTCGAACGCAATGTCCTCAGATTTGTCGACAGCCGTGAGAAGCTGCGCCGGCTCGGCCAGTCGACCCGAAAGGGCGTGCTTCTTTACGGTCCGCCGGGTACCGGCAAGACACACACCATCCGCTATCTCGCGAGCAATCTCCCCGGACATACGACGCTCATCATCACGGCCGGACAAATGGGCCTCCTCGCCCAATACATGACCCTCGCCCGTCTGCTGCAGCCCGCCATGGTGGTGATCGAGGACGTCGATCTCATCGCCCGCAACCGCGAGGACATGCAGGGCTGCGAGGAGCCGCTTCTCAACACGCTGCTGAATGAAATGGATGGGCTGAAGGAAGATGCAGACATCATCTTCGTCCTCACCACCAACCGACCCGAACAACTCGAAGCCGCTCTGGCCGGCAGGCCCGGGCGTATCGATCAGGCGATCGAGGTACCGCTCCCCGACGAAACCGGCCGCGAGAAGCTCATTCGCCTCTACGGCGCCAAGCTGAGACTTTCGGATACTCTCATGAAAGAAGCCGCCGGCCGCACCGAGGGGGTCAGCGCCGCGTTCATCAAGGAATTGATGCGCCGAACGGCTCAGTCCAGCCTAATACGTGGAGAGTCGGCGGTGACCTCAGAAGATATCGCAGAGGCTCTGAACGACATGGTGTTTTCCGGCGGCCGGCTGAACATAAGACTATTGGGTGGCGCTGAAGGTGAGCCGATCCAGGCGAGCGGAGCATAGGCATCTTTGGATTGGGGTCGAAATCCCCTTCAAGGCTGCTTCCACCTCATCAGCCGGCCTTCGATCTTCTCCATCAGGGTCGAGAGCGCGAAGGATACGGCCACGAGCACGACGAGCACGGCGAAGACGCCATTGGCGTCGTAGGTGTTGGAATAGTAGCTGACCAGGCTGCCGAGCCCCTTGCCGCCGGCGATCAGCTCGGCGGTCACGACGCCTAGCAGGGTATAGACGAGACCAAGCTTGAGCCCGGCGAAGATAGCGGGGATCGCCGTCGGGATGACGATCTGGCGGAATATCTGACTGCTGCCGAGCCCGAGGCTGCGCGCCAGCCCGCGATGGTCGGGATCGACCGAGCGCGCACCCGCCAACGTGTTGAACAGCAGGATGAAATACATCAGCGAGACGCCGGATATGACCTTGGACGTCATGCCGAGACCGAACCAGACGATGAACAGCGGCACCAGCGCGACGCGGGGCAAGGCGTTCAGAGCATCGAGAAAGGGCTGCACGATCTCGCGCAGGATCGGCACAGCGGTCAGCAGAAGCGCGCTGGCGAGCGCCAGCACACCGCCGATGCAAAATGCCAGAGCGGTCGCCGACAAGGTGTCGAGGATGGGCCCATAAATGGATCCATCGATGAACATGCGCGCAAGGCCCGGCAGGAAAATCGACGGCTGGCCGATGAAGGCGGCGGGAAAGACGCCGGTCCGCGCCGCGAGCTCCCACAGGCCGCCGACGCCGAACAGCAGCACGAGGCGTCCGGCCAGGACTTTCGCCGCATGGGAGGTTCTGCCGGCCGTCACGCATTCCCTCCCGGATGCAGCCGCGCGGAAGCGGTTGCCTGTTCGAGACTGTCCCAAAGCTGGGCGTAGAGATCATGATAGGCGCGTGTCTTCTGGAGCGCGCTCACCGAACGCGGCCGCGGCAGATCAATGGGAACATCCGCGAGGATGCGGCCGGGCCGGGCCGTCATGACGACGACGCGATCGGCGAGTGCAATGGCCTCGCCAAGATCGTGGGTGACGAGCACCACCGTGCTGCGGGTCCTCTCCCACAATGACAGAAGCTTCTCCTGGAGCACGAGCTTCGTCTGCGCGTCGAGCGCGCCGAAGGGCTCGTCGAGAAACAGGAAATCGCTCTCCAGCGAGAAGGTGCGCGCCAACGCCACGCGCTGGCGCATGCCTTGCGACAACTGACTCGGATAATTATCCGCGAAGCCGGTGAGCCCCACATCCTCCAAAAGCTGAGCCGTGATCGCGTCGTGGTTTCCCGGCCGCCGCCGGGCCTTGAGAGCGAAATCGATATTGGCTGAAGCGGTGCGCCACGGCAGCAGGGCATCACGCGCGAACATACGCGCCGTGTCCGCGCGGCCTTCGACGGGGGGACGTCCGCCCACCAGGACGTTGCCCGACTGATGCTTGCGGATGCCGCACATGATGTCGAGCAGCGTGGTCTTGCCGCAGCCGCTCGGCCCGATCAGTGCGATGAACTGGCCGGGTCTGCTCTCGATGCGAATGCCGTCGAGGATCGCCACGTCGCCGTAGCGGTGGCTGACCGCCTCGATGCGGATACCCTCCTGACCCGGCGCCGCGACGCTCATGGCCGCGGGGCTCCTTCGTAGATGACCTCTTCCGGCTTGACCGGCCGCGAGGCGAGGCCGGAGTCGGCCAGATATTTGTTCCAGCCTTCGATAGCCGCCGGGTCGATCGTATAGCCAAGATAGTTGTCATAGGTTTCGATCATCTTCGCCACGGTCGCGGCCCGGCTGGCCTCGGGAATGATGGAAACCGCCACATGCTTGTTGACCAGCTCGGTGAGCTTGTCGCGATTGGCCGGGTCCTTCATCCAGGTGATGGCGTCGACATGCGCCCTGATGAAGGCATCGACGGTCGGCTTGTTGTTCTTGATGTAGTCCCCCTTTGCGGCAAAACCTTCAAAGGCGCCGCCGAGCTGGGTGAGCGCCGCCGGCCCCTCCCCCTTGCTCAAATCGAGGATGATCTCGCCGCTGCCGTCTCCGGTGACGATCTGAGTGAACGGCGTGAAAGCGACCTGAACATCCACCCGTCCCGCCTGCCACGCGGCGAGCCCCGTCGTCGCCGAACCGACGGCCAGGTAGGTGACGTCATTCGGACTCATGCCCGCATCCAGGAGGACGGCATTCATCATCAGATGCGTCGTAGCCCCCAGCGCATTGACCCCGATCGTCTTGCCTTTGAGATCGCGGATGACCTCGGGATATCCCTTCGCCGCATTCGGCAACGACTTCTTGTCACGGGCGATCACGGAGTAGAAATTCCTGATCTCGTTTCCGACGACCATCTTCAGATCGGTGCCCTTCAGCACATTGAGGATCACCTGGTCGGCCGGAGGCTCGGCGAAATCGATGCTGCCGCCCAGCATCGCGGCGACTCCCGCAGGCCCGGAAGCCGCCACCACCAGCTCGGCATCAAGGCCGTGTTTCTTGTAGAAGCCCTGATCCAGCGCGACATGGGCCGTGAGGGACGTATAGGCCCCCTGGTAAACCATCACGCGGATATGAGCATTTTCGGCGAATGCCGGCACCGTCAAAGCCGTGCTCGCGACGGCTGCCAGAAAAGCCCGGCGCGTCCAGCTGGGAAAACCACTCCGTTGTGACATTGTCCTCTCCTTTGTCTTTTGTTCTGCAGTTTTCGATCTATGCCGCCGAGACGATCCGCCTCTCGGGTTCGGATGCCCGCCTCAGCGCCTCGGTCGCCGCGACGTCGACGGATGCAGAATCATTCGCCAAGGCGATGCCGTATTCACTGCGTGCCGCCTCCGGCGAGACCAAACCGTCGCGCACGTCGCGCAGCACCGCGGCCGGATCACGCTTCAGCGGATCGCCATAGCCGCCACCGCCGGGCGCCTGGATCGACAGACGCCGGGCGCCGAGCCGCTCGACACCATAGGGAAAGGGCTCGTAGACCGATCCGTCAGCGGCGGTCAGCGACAGGAAGCCGGCACCGCCTTCTCTACCACCGCGCACACCAAGTCCGCTTGGCTGGCCAATACCCTCGCCACGAAAGGAATATTCAGCCTCGGTTTCGATCTCGACATCGAACAGGACGCCGGTGCCGCCACGCCTCTCTCCGGCGCCGCCGCCATCGACGCGAAGCTCATGGCGAAGCACCCTGATGGGATAGAGCTGCTCGTAGGTCTCGGCATTGGGAATCGAAAGCCCCCCGAGCGTGACCATCGGCCCGATCTGGTTGAAGCCATCGCGGTCGGCGGTGGCGCCGGCGCCGGACGCGCCGCCCCAGTTGTACATGACCCAGGTCGATCCGCGCGCGTCTGTTCCCGCGGTGACCGGAAAAGCGTTCTTCCCCCAGCCGGCGAGCGCACGATCCGGCATCGCCTGGCCAAGCGCCCACCAGACCATGTGCATGATCTCATGGGCCGGAAAGACGGTGCACATGGTCACCGGCGCCGGCGACCTGGCGTTCACCACCGTTCCCTTCGGCGCGTTTATCGACAGGCATCGGAACGTGCCCTCATTGCGCGGCATGTCGGCGTCGAAAAACGAAGCGACGGCGGCGTAGACGGCTGAATAGGTGTTGGCGAGAGAGGAGTTCTTGAAGCCCCGGATCTGGGGATCGGTGCCGGTGAAGTCGACATGCAGATCGGTGCCTGATTTGGTCAGCGTCACCTTGAACCTGATCTCGACCTCCTCGAAACAGTCGGTGTGATAGCGCTCTTCGGCTACATAGGTGCCGTCCGGCAACACACCGAGCGCGGCGCGCATGCGGCGGTCGCCGTGATCGAGGATCTGGTTGAAAAGCTCGCGGGTCTCTTCGACGCCGAACTCATCGACGAGTTTCATCAGCTCGCTCGCGCCGACCTGCGTCGCGCCGAGCATGGCGCGGAGGTCGCCATCGAGCAAATCCGGGCAGCGCGTGTTGATCATCAGCAATTGCCAGAGATCTTCGCGCAGGATGCCTCTCTCGATCAGCCGCAAGGGTGGCAGGCGTATCCCCTCGTGGAATATCTCGGTCGCTTTGGCATTGTAGGTGCCGGCGGCACCACCCCCGATGTCGGACTGATGGGCGCGATTGCAGGCAAAGGCGACGAGCCTGTCGGCCGCGAAGACCGGGCGGGCAATCACCCAGTCGGGCAGATGGTTGCCGCCAGCCACGTAGGGATCGTTGAGAAGGAATACGTCGTCCGGCGCGATCCGGCCGAAAAACGCATCCAGAAGCGCACGCACGGCGAAGCCGCCACCGCCGGTATGGATCGGGATGCCGTCCGCCTGCGAGATCAGCAGACCCTCGCCATTCGTCAGATAACAGGAAAAATCATGCGACTGATTGAAGATCGGGCTGCGCGACGTGCGGGTCATGACCCAACCCATATGCTGCGCGATATGATCCAGTCGGTTCTGTACCAGGGCCACGGTGATCGGATCACAGCTGCTCATCATTGCCCCATCGAAACCCTGTAATTGCCGGAAGGATCGACGGTGAGGCGATCACCGCAGCCGATCATCACGGTCGTCGTCTGCTCGTCGATGATGGCAGGGCCGACGATCACCTGCCCCGCACCAAGGGAACTCCCCCGATAAATCGGCACATCACGCCAGCCGGACTCCTGGTCGACCCAGACGGGCCGCGTCTCGGCCGGTGCGCCAGGCGCAGTGACGGCGTCGGCCCGCGCCGATGGCAGCGGCGCGATCAGGCCGAGCGCGATCAGCCTGATCTTGGTGATCTCGATGACCCCATCCGGCTGGGTATGGCCGAAAAGGCGTTCATAGTCTTTCTCGAAGGCCCGGCGAACCAGCTCAGGATCGAACGCCTTGCCGACCTCGATGGTGACGTCCCATTGCTGGCCGAGATAGCGCAGATCGAAAGCGCGCCTCAGAGCGGTCTTGTCGGGAGCAAAGCCCTCGCGCGTCAGAAGCTCAACCGCCCTGGCCTCGAGCACATTGAAGTGCTCCTCGAGAAAGGCGGACGTCACTTCGTTCAGGCGGCCCCACAGGACCCGCATGTAGTCATGCCGGATATTGGCGTTGAGCATGCCCATGGCGCAAAAGGCGCCCGACAGTTTCGGTATATAGACTTGCGCGCAGTCGAGCGCGCGACCGACGGATGCGGCATGCAGCGGGCCGGCGCCGCCGCCGGCGATGAGAGTAAAGCGTTCCGGATTGTGGCCACGCTCGGTGCTGACCCGTTGCACCGCATGCAGCAGCTTCTGCTCCATCATCTGGATGATTCCGGCCGCTGCCTGCTCGACCGTCAAACCAAGCGGCTTCGCCACTTTCTCGCCGATCGCTTTTTCGGCAAGCACCTTGTCAATGACCAGCGCGCCATTCGCATAAGGACCGGGCTTGAGGCGCCCCAGGACGACCTGCGCATCGGTGATGGTCGGCTCGGTGCCGCCATGGCCGAAACAGGCAGGTCCCGGCCGCGCCCCGGCGCCCTCGGGGCCTACCTGCAGAAAGCCGGCGCTGTCGACCCGGGCTATCGTGCCGCCGCCCGCGCCGATCGTATGCAGGTCGACCGAAGGCGTGACGCATTTGTAGCCGCCGATGTCGAGCAAATCGACCGCGGCGACCTCGCCTTCGTTCATGATGATGACATCGCAGCTCGTGCCGCCGATCTCGATCGAGATGAGATTCCCGGACCCAATGGCCTCGCGATAATAGTTGAGCGCACCGACACCCGCCGCCGGACCCGACAGCAGCAGCGTGACGGCGGTGTCGCCGAGCTCGGTGACCGAGACGGCGCCGCCATTGCTCTGGATCAGGACGAAGGGCGACTTCAGACCATTGCCGGTCAGCGCATTATTCAGGCTGCGCACATAGGACAGCGTGACGGGCGAGACATAGGCGTTGAGGACAGAGGTCGTGGTGCGCTCATATTCGCCCATCACCGGCGCTATGGCATGGGAGACCGAAAGCATCAGGTCGGGCGCCAGTTCCTTGATCCGCTCGGCCGCGGCGGCCTCATGCGTACCGGAAAGGTAGCTGTTGAACAGACAGATCGCGACCGCCTGCACGCCCTCTTCGCGAAAGGCGCCAATCGCCGCTTCGACTTCGCTCAGATCCAGCGGGTCGATTTCCTTGCCCTGTCGATCGAGCCTTCCCGCCGCCGGCAGGCGCAGATAACGCGGCACCAGAACCGGACGGTAAGGCGTGCGGTGATCCCACGGATTTTCACGTATGCCGCGCCTGATCTCGAGCGCATCGCGAAACCCCTTGGAGGTAACGAGCCCTACTCGCGCGCCCTTGCCTTCGAGCAGCGTATTCGTCGCAACCGTCGTGCCATGCACGAACAATGTGCAGCGGCCAAGGAGATCGCCGACACTCATCCCGCGCGATGCCGCAGCACCCGCAATGGCATCAAGGGCGCCCTGGCTCGGATCATGGGTGACGGTCGGAACCTTGTGAACCTCGATGGCGCCGGTGGAGGACGCCAGGACGAGATCGGTAAAGGTGCCGCCGATATCGACTCCAATCCGCCAGCTCTCCGGTTTGGCAAAGGCCAGGCTGTCCATCACCGCGCCGCCTGCTGCTGATCGGGCTGGGCCAGCAACGCCTGTCCGATCTCGGCCGCGGCCTGCTGCAGAAGCGGCGCCACGCGCTGAACCCAGCTCTGATTCATCCGGAACAGCGGCAGCGCGATACACAGAGCGGCGATCGGCCCACGCGTGCCCATCACCGGCGCGGCGATGCCGCCGACATCGGCATTCCAGCCGCCGCGGTTGATGGAATAGCCGCGCACTCGGGTGCGTTTCAGCTCTGCTTTGAGATTTTCCGGCTCGGTGATCGTGAGCGACGACGAGGGCGCGAGGGCCGCCGGGATGTGCCGGTCGACATAGGCGCCGTCCTGGAAGGCCAGCAGCGCCAGTCCGGTCGAGGTGCAATGCGCCGATATACGGTCGCCGATATTGGCGTGGACGCGCACGATCTGACTGCTTTCGACGAGGTGGACATAGGAAACCTCGAAACCGTTGAGCACGCCGAGGATGGTGCCCTCACGCGTCTCGCCGACGAGCCTCTCCATGATCGGGGAAGCGGCGTGGACGAGATCGGCGGTCGGGAAAGAGTTGCCGATCCGCCAGGCCTTGAAGCCGAGTTGGTAGAAGCCGCCAGGCAATCGCTCGACGTAACCGCACTCCACCAATGTTGCCAGCAGGCCGTGCAGGCCTGACTTCGAGATGTCGAGCTCCTG
Organism: Taklimakanibacter albus; assembly: GCF_016595235.1. Classification (GTDB taxonomy): domain Bacteria; phylum Pseudomonadota; class Alphaproteobacteria; order Rhizobiales; family Aestuariivirgaceae; genus Taklimakanibacter; species Taklimakanibacter albus. The sequence continues at coordinate 1,027,445 of NZ_JAENHL010000008.1, forward strand.
GGCAAGCTCGTTGAGCCGCCAGGGACGCTGCTGGTCCACCAGAAGGTCGAGGATGCGGAGGCCTCTTGTCAGACTGGAAATCATCTTGTTCTCAAATAGCGAATATGCTTTCGTCTAATACGAACGTAACAAGGATGCCGGGCGGCGTCAATCGCAGGAGCGAAGAAATGAAATTGCCGATCGAGGGACTTTCGCGCGCCCATCTGAGAGAAGCTCTCGAGGCCGCGCGTGAAAAGGATGTCGATTGGCGCAATGGCCGCATCGGCATGTATATCCACTATGCCGGCGAGGACGTGCTCGAGGTGGCCAAGGAAGCCTATCTCGCCTATTTCAGCGAGAACGGTCTCGGCCCCAGGGCTTTTCCAAGCCTGGCGAAGTTCGAGGACGATATCGTGGCGATGAGCCTGGAGCTGCTGCATGGCGGCCCGGATGCGCGGGGCGCCATGACGGTCGGCGGCACCGAGAGCATCCTCCTGGCGATGAAGAGCGCCCGCGATCGGGCGCGTGCGCGCGGCTACACGGTCGGAACAGCCGAGGTCATCGCCGCGAATTCGGCCCATCCGGCTTTCGACAAGGCCGCCCACCTGCTCGGCATGAAGGTGACGCGCATACCGGTGGACAAGGATTACAAGGCCGATGTCGCCGCGATGGAGGCGGCTATCGGGGCCGATACGATCATGCTGGTCGGCTCGGCGCCGGCTTTCCCACATGGCGTCGTCGACCCGATCCCCGAGCTGGGCGCATTGGCGCAGCGCAAGGCGCTATGGCTTCATGTCGATGCCTGTGTCGGCGGCTTCAGCGCACCTTTTGCGAAAATGCTCGGCGCCGACATTCCGGAATTCGACTTCGCCGTGGCCGGCGTCACCTCGATGAGCGCCGACCTTCACAAATACGGTTTCACCGCGAAGGGCGCGTCCTGCGTGTTGTTCGCAAGCGCTGAGGACTTCGCCTTTCTCCCCTATGCCTTCAGCAACTGGCAACGCGGCGCCTATGCCACCAAGACCTTCGTGGGGACGCGCGCCGGCGGCGCCATCGCCGCGGCCTGGGCGGTCATGCAATATCTCGGTGTGGAGGGTTATAAGGACAAGACCCGGCGCATCCTCGCCACGCGGCAACGCTTCTGCGATGCCGCGACTAAACTCGGGTTTCAAATCTGGGGTGATCCGCAACTCGGCATCGTCTCCTTCGGCTCAGATGACATAGACATGTTCGCGGTGGCCGAACAGATGGAGAAGCGCGGCTGGATGGTCGGACGGCTCAGCGAGCCGCGCGGGCTTCACATGATGCTCAACCTGACTCACGAACCCGTGGTTGAGGACTTCGCCCGCTGCCTCGCCCAGTCGCTGCGCGACGTGCGCGCGGGAAAGCTGTCTCCAGCCGTTACCGGCGCGCAGTATTAACCAACCGCCTTGTCATCCCTCTCCCATTGCCGCAAGGTTAGACGGCGGCAATGTGAAAAGAGGATCCTATGAACTACGAGGCGCAGGACGGCAGAACATCCACGCGGAGGGATTTTTCATTGGCCGCGCTGGCCGGCCTATCCGCGCTCGCCCTTGGCGCGGGCGCTGCGGCGGCGGAAGAGATCACGCAGGAAGAGGCCCTGAAGGCGCTCGATCCGTGGATAGAGGCGGTCTTCACCGGCGATCCCGCAGTGGTCGACAAGGTCCTGGCGCCGGAATTCCAGATCTTGCGGTCCGATGGGCGCGGCCATGACAAGGCTAGCTACCTCAAGGCGCTGCCACGCCATCAGATCCGTTCCAAATTCAGCGACATTATCGCAACCGGCACTGGCGATGTCATGGTCGTGCGCTATCGCATAGAGACGGACCAGACCATTGACGGCAAGGCGGTCAAGGGAATCTCGCCCCGCCTGTCGGTGTTTCGACGGGAGGCCGGTCACTGGCTGATCTCAGCGCATGCGAATTTTGCCGCCCTGGGATGACGAAGTCAGATCGAGCATCTTGTCGCCACACCCGTATTGACGCTAGGTTATCGAAATCCGATCCGCGCCGGCGGCGGCAATCAATGAGGGTTTCATGATCGAGCAAGCGCAGGACAGGAAGACATCCACCCGCAGGGATTTTTCGATTGCCGCATTGGCGACGATCTCCGCCCTCGCAGTGGGAGCGGGAAGCGCCGCTGCAGCGGTAGAAGTCTCCGAGGAAGAAGCCCTGAAGGCTCTCGATCCCTGGGCGGATGCGCTTTTTTCCGGCGATCCCGCCAAGGTCGAAAAAGTCCTGGCACCGGAATACCAGATCCTGCGATCGGACGGCACCGGCCATGACAAGACGAGCTACCTCAAATCTCTCCCGAACCAGAAGATCCGCTCCAAATTCAGCGATATCGTAGCCAGGGGAGCGGGCGACGTCATGGTCCTGCGCTACCGGATCGAGACGGATCAGTCCATCGAGGGGAAAACCGTCGAAGCAAACTCGCCACGGCTATCGGTGTTCCGGCGGGTGGATGGCCAGTGGCTCATCTCCGCTCATGCGAATTTCGCCGCCCTGAAATAGAAGCTGCGCGCCCGATGGCGGTTTCCCATCGGATCAGCCGAACACTGATTTCAGCTCGTTCATCTGTTCCACCGTCAGCAGACGCGTCCGCATGCCGCGTAGGAAAAGCAGGAGCTTCGCCGTTTCCTTCAGCTCCTCGGCGGCATAGACCGCGGACGCGATGTCCTTGCCCGCCACCACGGGCCCATGATTGACGAGCAGAACGGCGGAATGGCAACCACCGAGGGCGCGAATGAGGTCGCCCGCCTTTGCATCGCCGGGCCTGACATAGGGCACCAGCCTCACCTGTCCGACGCGCATGATCACATAGGGGGTGAGCGGAGGAACGCAGTCCTCCGCATCTATGTCCGCAAGGCAGGAAAGTGCCGTGGCATAGGTCGCGTGCAGATGGACCACGGCGCCGGTCGCGGGCCGTGTCTCATAGAGCCCTTCCCGTTTTGATCGAATCGTTCCGATTCGATCAAAACGGGTAAAAGGGCTCGAAATACATGTAGTCTGGAGCGCTTCCTTATCGCCAAAGTCGAGCAACTTTGGCGGGAAGCGCTCTAGAAGGCGCGGTGGAGGAAAATCTCCTTCGACGGCTTGTCGCCGGAAATGTGGCGCCCGTCCGTGTCGAGCTTGGAGATACGTGCCGGGTCGAGGAAGCCCAGACAGGAATGGTCGGCGTGATGAGCAGCCCGTCGGCGACGGCGGCGCTGAGATTGCCGGCCGAGCCCACCGAGAAGCCGCGATCATAAAGCGACTTCACGAGGCGGGCGATGCCCTCGCGGATCTGGGTTTCCGCCGTCATGCGCCTGCCAGCCGCGCAAGGGCCTTGGCGAAGAAGTCCGACGCACCGAAATTGCCTGATTTGAGCGCCAGCGCGATCGGAGACTTTCCCTCGGCGACCAGCACGGGAACGCCCGGGTCGATCTCCGGTCCGACAGTCAGGGCGCCGAGATCCAGGGCGGACACGACCGCGCCCGACGTCTCGCCACCGGCGATGACGAGACGGCGAATACCTTTCGCCACGAGGCCCTGCGCCGCATCGGCGAAGAGCCGATCCAGCCTATGGGCGACCTTCTCGCGGCCGTAACGGTCCTGAAGCGCCTTCACGTCCTCGGGCGCTCCCGATGAATAAACGAGCGGCGCCTTGCCCGCATTAGCGAGGACGAATGTCACGATGTCATTGGCGCCGGACGCGCCGCGCATCACCTTGTCGACATCGATCGCGAGCACGGGATGCCGGCGCCTGTGATGCTCGATCTGGCCGCGCGTGGCCCCCGAGCAGCTGCCGGCGAGTACGGCCTCGGGCCCGCTCATGCCAGCGACTTGCGGCCGCGCTCCTTTCGCGAGACCGGCGGCGATGAAATTCCCCGGCAGGCCGAGCGCGATGCCCGAGCCGCCGGTCAAAAGCAGCGCCGTTGCGGCAGCGCGGCCAATGGCGACCAGATCGTCGTCGGTGATGGCATCCACAATGACCAGGCGCTGGCCGCGTTGCACCGCCTGTTGCAATTCCGCGGCGATCCGCTCGGGCCCCTGGCGCACCGAAGGCCAGGCAACGAGGCCGACCGGATGTTTCGCCTGGCGGGCGAGCCAGCGGCGGATGTCGGGATCGGTCATCGGATTGAGCGGATGCTTCTCGAGACCGGACTCACTCAGGAGACGGTCATGAACGAAAAGATGTCCCTGATAGATGGTGCGTCCCGCCCCGGGAAAAGCAGGACACACGACCACGCTTTTCTGATCGAGCGCAGCGGCCAGCGCCTCGGCCACAGGCCCGATATTCCCGTCGGGCGTCGAGTCGAAGGTGGAGCAATATTTGAAGACGATCTGCCGGCAGCCCTGGTCCTGAAGCCAGCGCAACGCCGCGAGCGACTGGGCGACGGCATCGGCGGCGGCAATGGACCGGCTCTTCAGCGCGACCACGCCGGCTTCGATATCGGCCGGCGCCTTGAGGCTCGGCACATTGAGGAATTGCGCGGTCTTCAGACCGCCCTGGCCGGCCAGGCCCTTCGCCAGCGTGTTGGCGATGTCACTGGCACCGGTAAAGTCGTCCGCTACAACCCCGAGCAGCATTAAAAGCGATCATCCTTTGCCGGCTTCTTCGCGAAATTCCTAGGTCACGATAAGGACGGCCGGATGACCCGTCAACAATGTCGTCCAAAGACGCAAAGACATTGATTTGAGTATATAATTTTCCTAGGCTTTCGCTCCTGAAGGGTCATACGTCGATACCGGACATTTTCGTGCTCGCGCAGATTTCATCGCTTCCCTTGCCAGCGGACAACAGCCTCGACCTGCCGCAGCTCATGACCGAGATGGCGGGCCTGGTAGAGGTCATCGGCGCACGCAACTTCTACAGCGCCGCCCTGGCGGCGCTCGGCCGCCTCCTCGGTTGCGAACGGCAGATCGCGGTGCGTTATGCGCAATTCGCCAAGCCGCAGTTCCTGGCCAATTATTCGCTGACCGCCGAAGCCGAGGTCACCTATATGCGGGAGCTCTACCGCATCGACCCCTTGCTGCATCTGGTGCGCACCCAGGTTCCCGACCGCGTGATGACGGCACTGCAGATGCGGCGCGAGGGCAACGACAACCTCTATTTCGAGAATCTCTATCACTCGGCCCGCATCTATGACGAGATCGTCGTCCTCCTGCCGGCGGTGGGCGGCGTCTGGGTGGCGCTCTGCCTCGATCTCGACGACCGGCCTTTCGAGCCCGGCGAAGTGGAGTTCGTCAGGCACATCTATCCGCTTCTCGAAAACCTGCACCGTCTGCACATTGTGAGCAGCCTCTCCGGCCATCGCGGCGGCTATCTCAATGACAGCCAGCTCGCCGTCATGGTGGTCGACGACGAGGGCAAGCCCTGCTTCCGCAACGGGGTATGGAGCGGCAAGGTGACCGCGGCGGCGGAAGACGCCATCTGCGCGGTCTCGCAGGATTCGAGCGAAGGCGTGCATTCGCTCGACGAACTCGATGTCGTGCATTGGGAAAAGCTCGAGGACGGCAATGCGGTGGCGCCGGGCGGCCGCGTCTTCGTCGTCGAGCGCCGCTCGCCGGGATATCTCGCCATCGACAATCTGTTCAGCCAGATGATCACGGACTACCAGCTGACGCCGCGCGAATGCGAGATCCTCCGGCATGGCTTGCGCGGCATGTCGACGGCGGCGATCGCCAAGCGTCTCGATATCGGCGCCGGAACGGTGCGCAACCACAAGCATAGGCTCTACAGCAAGCTCGACGTCACCTCGGAACGCGAGATCACCTCGCTGATTTTTGATCGTATTTTCAAGGACCAGCTCACCCAGGCGTGACACTCTCTTAAGTTGCGCATCGGCTTATCTGAGAACCGCACACATGGTCGGGTCAAGCCCGACCACAAGCTTCTCGGACCCAGGCGCCATAGTATCAGTTGTCACCATTGTCAGTGCCTGAGGGCGATGATCTACTTGCATCCCGAACGTTGAGCGCCAGCCGCCAGAGCTGGGAATTCAAGCGTCGATAGGGAAGGAAAATCTCAATGAGCGTCCAATCACTGCTGAAAAATGCAGCGCATGGCCTTGCCGGTGCAGCACTGGCGGCAATCGTCGGTGCAACCGCGCCCGTCACGGCCCAAGCCGACACCATCAAAATCGGCGCCCCCATTCCGCAGACCGGCCCCTTCGCCAGCGACGGCGGCGTCATGGAAAAGGCCATCAAGCTCGCGGTGGAAGACCTGAACAAGGCTGGCGGCGTCCTTGGCCAGCAGGTCGAAGTGACCTTCTTCGATATCGGCGACCTGTCGCCCGACAAGCTGCAGGCGGCCGCCGCCAATCTCATCGACCGCGGCAAATCCGATTTCATCGTCACCGGCTATGGCGGCTTCGGTCCCGATATTCCGGCCTTCTGCCCGCAAGGCGTGCCGTTCATCCACAATGACGCCTTCACCAGCGTCGTGGACATGATGAACAGCATGGGCTGCACCAGCATCTTCAACGCGTCCGACGTCGAAGCCTCCTATGGCAAGGTCATGTTCGACCAGCTCGCAGCGCTCGGCCACCAGTTCCCCAACAAGAAGATCGCCATCGTGCACGGCCCCTATGAGTGGGAATCGGGCCTCACCAAGGCGATGGCCGACGCCGCCACGGCGCAGGGCTGGGAAGTCGTGATGAATGAAGAGGTGCCGTATGAAAGCGTGCAGTGGCAAGGCATCCTCAGCAAGATTCGCGAAGCACAGCCGGCCCTCGTCCATATCGAAGTGCTGGATGCCGGGCTGACCTATACTTTCCTGCAGCAATATTTCGACAATCCGGTCAAAGGTGCGGTGGTGAATGCCGGCTATGCGGCGAGCGTGCCGGCTTTCGGCGACGTGGTCGCGCAAGGCAAGGTCGAGGGCGTGCTCGGCATGACGCTGTCGGCGCAATTGCCCGGCCCCGAGGGCGATGCCTTCATCAAGAGATGGCAAGCCGCCTATAACGAGACACCGCCCTGGAGCCTCGCCGCGCAACTTTATGATGAAGTGAACATGTGGGCGGCGGCGGTGAAGACCGCGGGCAGCGCCTCCGATCACGCCGCCGTCGTCAAGGCGCTCAAGGAAATGAGCTTCAAAGGCCTCACCGGCACGCTCAAATTCGACGACAAGTTCAAGATCCCGACCAGCGATGCGAGCCAGCCGGCCTTCCTCTTCCAGGTCCATGACAAGGCCCTGAAGCCCTTGATGATCGGCACGCGCAAGACCGGCGATTTCGTGATGCCGGATTGGGCGAAGTAAGCCGGTACGCGGCTGATGCAAGCCGAGTCCCTGCATTCAGGACGAACCGCCGCGCAAGTCGCGGCGGCACCGATCATGGCGCTCGATCGGGTGAGCAAGCAGTTCGGCCCCCTCAAGGCGCTCGATGGCTTGAGCTTCGACATCCGAAGCGGTGAGATTCTCGGCATAGCGGGGCCGAACGGGGCGGGAAAATCAACTCTCCTCAATGTCTGCACCGGGGTACTGAAACCCACAAGCGGCGCATTGAGTTTCGAGGGTCAGGCCGTTGCGGGACTTGCCGCCCATCATTATTGCGGCCTCGGCATCGCCCGCACCTTCCAGATCCCGCAAATCTTCTCATCCATGTCGGTCGAAGAGAATGTCGCGACCGGCGCACTGTTCGGTCCGACCGAGCGCCTCGCCTCAGGCGCGATCAAGGATCGGGTCGACGAAGCGCTGGCGATCACCGGCTTAGCCTCGCAGCGGCGCCAGCCCGCCGGCCAGGCCGATCTCCTCACCCGCAAGCGCATCATGCTCGCCGCCGCGCTCGCCACGGAGCCGAAGCTGGTCTTTCTCGACGAGCCCTTGAGCGGCCTCAATGGCGAGGAAGTGGATATCTTCGTGGCGCTGTTCCGCCGCCTGCACAGCGCGCGAGGCCTCACGCTGGTGGTCGTCGAGCACAAGGTCCGGGCGCTGGCCGACCTCTCCGACCGGATCCTGATCCTCAATGCCGGGACGCTGCTCTGCCTCGACCGGCCGGAAGCGATGCTGCGCGATGCGCGCGTCATCGATATCTATCTCGGAGCGCGGAACTTTGCTTAGCGTGCGCGATATCGACGTCTTCTATGACGATCTCCACATCCTGCATGGGGTGTCGCTCGAAGTCGGCGAAGGCGAGCTCGTCGGCGTCGTCGGCGCCAACGGGCATGGCAAAAGCACGCTTCTCAAGGCCGTGTGCGGCCTGGTCCCCGTCGCTTCCGGCGACATCCTCTATGCGGGCGAAAGCATCAGGCGCCGGAGCGTCTCCGAGCTCGTCGAGCGCGGCCTCGTCTATGTCGCCGAGGATCGCCGGCTGTTCCCCGACATGACGGTAAGGGAAAACCTGCTGCTCGGCGCCTTCCTGGCGCGCGGACGCGGTCACGAGCAAACCTCGCTGAGGCGCGTCTTCGACCTCTATCCGCGGCTCGCCGAACGGCAGGAGCAGCTCGCCCGCACTTTGAGCGGCGGCGAGGCGCAGATGCTGGCGCTCGGCCGCGGCCTGATGTCGGCCCCGGCGCTTCTCGCCATCGACGAACCGTCGCTGGGCCTGGCGCCCAAGCTCGTCGACACCATGCTGGAGACGATCGCGGAGTTGAAGAATACCGGCACGACGATCCTGCTGGTCGAGCAGAGCCTGGGGCTCATCGACGGCATCGTCGACCGGGTCTATCGGCTCGAGGAAGGCATCATTTCGGGCGGCGCGGCACGCGCCGCCATGGCCATGGCGGATCACCGATGACCCAGTTTCTCGAAGTGATCTTCGGCGGCATCGCCCAGGCTGCGGCCTACAGCATCATCGCGGTCGGCCTGTCGCTCGTCTATGGCACAGCGCGCACGCTCAATTTCGCCCATGGCGCGCTCTATACGACCGGCGCCTATATTTCCTGGATCCTCACTGTCGGCTATCTGGGCCTGCCTCTATGGCTCGCCGTCCTGGTGCTCATCCCGATCCTGTTCAGCATCGGCGTCGCCATCGAAACTCTCATGCTGCGCCCCTTGCGGGGCGGCAAGAACTGGCGGGTGACGGCCATGATGGTCACGCTCGGCCTCGCTTTCGTGCTCGATAACGCCAATCTGATCCTGTTCGGCGCGGTGGCGAAACCGATGCCGGCCTTCATCGAAGGCACAGTCTCGATCTTCGGTGTCACCGTCTCGGCCTACCGGGTCGCGGTGCTCATCATCGCGCTCGTCATTGTGGCGCTGCTCGAAGTGTTCCTGAACCGCACCCGCTTCGGCTGGGCGGTGCGCGCGGTGGCACAGGACATCCAGGGCGCCCGCCAGGTCGGCATCGATGTCAACCGCATCTTCGCCTTCACTTTCGGCCTCTCCGTGGTGTTGACCGGCATGGCCGGGCTGCTGCTCTCGCCCATCTTCCTGATCTCGCCGCAAGGCGGCTGGGAGCCGTTCCTCAAAGCCTTCGTGATCGTGGTGCTGGGCGGCCTCGGCAGCACGCGCGGCGCCATCGCCGCCGCTTTCTTTCTCGGACTGGTGGAGGCGATGGTGGTCTATCAGCTCGGCGCCAGCTGGACGATGCCGGTCTGGCTGGTGACGCTGCTCCTGGTTTTGATGATCCGTCCGCAAGGACTGCTGGGCAAAGGCCAGAGCGAGGCAGCCGGATGACGCAGAGCGATGCCACGATGACAGCCCAGGCCGGCGGCAAGCGGCTTCTCGCCGGTACGAGCGTGCCCTTCTACTGGGCCGCAGTGGGGGTGCTGGCGCTCGCCGGCATGCTGATCACCGACAGCTATGTGCAGCATGTGCTGATCCTGTGCTTCCTGTGGTGCATGGTCGCCGCCGCCTGGGATCTGACGCTCGGCTATGCCGGCATCTTCAACTATGCGCAGATCGCGCTGTTCGCCGCCGGCGCCTATGCGACCGCGATGCTCACCCTGAAATTCGGCGTGCCGCCCGTCGCCGCCATCATCGCGGCCACCGCCATCACGGCGCTTCTGGGACTCGCGATCGCGCTACCGTGTCTCAGGCTCCAGGGCGAATATGTGGCGCTGTTCACCTTCGCCATCCACCTCGCCATGCCGCCCTTGATCCAGCTCGCCAAGGGGCTCGGCACCGGCGGGACCATGGGCCTCATGGGCGTGCCGCCGATCAAATTCTTCGGCCTCACTTTCGGGCCGCTGAACAAGATCGGCTGGTATTATCTGGCGCTGACCGCCGCGGCGATCTCGGTCTATGTGATCTATTATGTCGTGCTGCGCAGTCGTACCGGACGCGCTTTCGTCGCCTTGCGCGACTCGGCCAATTTCGCCCGCTCGCTCGGCATCAACGAGTTCAAATACAAGCTGCTGGCCTTCGTCCTCTCTGCTTTGGTGACCGGATTCGCCGGCGCCCTCTATGCGCATTACACCTCGGTCGTCACGCCGAAGATCCTCGGCAACGAATTCATCCTGCTGGCGATCGTGATGCTGGCCATCGGCGGCATCGGCCGCTTCCCCGGCGCGGTGCTCGGCGCCTTCGTCGTCACCATCCTCAATGAGTTGCTGCGTGACGCCGGAACATACCGGCTCCTGATCCTCGGAATCCTCGTGGTCCTGACCCTGCTTCTGCTGCCGCAAGGGCTTGCCTCGATCTGGGAGCGGGTATCGCGGCGCAAGCACAAGGCGCGAACCAAGCTGAAAGAATAGGAGTTTGGCCATGGATGATGGAAAAATGCCGAAGCCGCAAATCGGCGAAACACCGGCAGCGCTGCGGGGCGCCAAGCAGAGTGAATATATCACCCCCCAGATCTTCGAGCAGGAGCTCAGCGACGTCTTCGACAATGACTGGGTGATGGTCGGCCGGCAGAACAGCATCCTCGAGCCCGGCAGCTATATGACGGCGGCGATCGGCAAGCGTCCCATCGTGTGCATCCGCCAGAAGGACGGCTCGATCAAGGCCTTCGCCAATTTCTGCCTGCATCGTTATGCCAAGCTGCTCGAGGGCCGCGGCAAAGTGGGCCGGATCGTCTGTCCCTATCACGCCTGGACCTATGAGATGAGCGGCCGGCTGATCGGCATCGCCAATCCGCAAGGCTTCGGCGATGCCTGCAAATCCGAGATGGGCCTGCGCGAGCTCGCCTGCGAAGTCTGGCTCGGCTTCATCTTCGTGGCCTTGCGCCACGATCTGCCCTCGATGGCGAGCAAGCTCAAGCCGCTGGCCGACCATCTCGCCCGTTACGATCTCTCGTCCTACGAGGACCGCTATGTGTTCGACGAGGAGATCTGGACCGGTAACTGGAAGCTCGTCTACGAGAATTTCGTCGAATGCTACCATGTGACCTACGCACATAAGCAGTCGATCGGGCCGACCAACCCGACGCGGCTGGCCGAGCTGGGCCCGCGCGGCCAGCAGCAATTCTCGGTCCACTACAATCCCTATCGCCCGGAAGATCTGCCTGAGGTCCATAATGAGGATCTCGATGAGGACGAGCGGCGGCGCCTCCTCGTCATCGGCATCTATCCGAACGCGCTCGTCGCCATCGACGCCAATTTCGTCTGGTGGATGACGCTCGAGCCGCAAGCGGTGGACCGCACCAATGGCCGCTGGGGCCTGTCCTTCACGCCCAAGGCGATGAAGGGGATGAAGGATCCCGAAGCTTTCGCGGAGAAAGTCCGCGAGGTGATCCATACCGCCACGCTCGAAGACAAGCGCGTCGTGGCCTGGGTGCAGCAGGGCGTCCAGTTCAACGCGGCCGAGCCCGGCTATCTGCATTCGACGCTCGAAATCTATGTCGACGAGTTCCGCCAGTATCTCGACCGCATGATGGGTCGCCCGACAACCACACAACAGAGAGATTGAAGATGGGAAACACAAGCACCGTCACCTTCAATGAGAACGCCTTTGCCGGCCTTCTCCATGCCGGGACGCATGGCACCTTCATGCGGCTGCCGGCCATTGCGGCGGACGCCAAGAAGCTCAAGGACGCGAAGATTTCGGCGGCGTTTCTAGGCTTTCCGTGGGACGCCATGTGCATCAGCCGCACCGGTACGAATTATGGGCCGCGCGCCATCCGCGAGGCGAGCGACCAGTTCTCCTTCTACAATGCCTCGACCGGCATGGACCTCACCCAGCATTATCGTTTCGCCGACTGCGGCGACGTGCCGGTGGTGCCGGGTGCCGCCGTCACCACCATGGACCGGGCGCAGGCCATGGTCTCGCAGATCCTGCAAAGCGGCGCCATGCCGGTGACGATCGGCGGCGATCATTCGATCACCATCGCCTGCGTCAGGGCCTTCGCCAAAGCCTATAAGAAGCCGGGCCTCGTGCTGGTCGACACACATTTCGACACGGCGCTCGATGTCGGCGGCGAGACGCTCAGCCATTGCTGCCCGATCACCCGCGCCGTCGATGCCGGCTTCGATCCCAAACGTATCGCGATCGTCGGCACCGGCGGCTGGATGAACCCGAAATCCGAGCTGGCCTATATCAAGAAGCAGGGCATCACGCTCTTCACCATCGAGGACATCTGGGCGCAAGGCGCCAAGACGATCGCCAAAAAGGCGGCGGCGGTCGCCAGCAAAGGCGCCGACGGCGTCTATCTGACCTATGATATCGACGCCATCGATGCCGCCTATGCGCCGGGAACCGGCGTGCCGACGCCCGGCGGCATGAGCTCGCGGGAAGCCCTCACCATGGCCTATGAGCTGGGACGCATGGGCATTGCCGGCTTCGACCTCGTCGAAGTGTCGCCTTCCTGGGATCATGACGGCATCACCAGCCGGCTGGCGGTGCGCCTCATCCTCGAAGCGCTGGCCGGCAACGCCAATTCCAAGAAATTCAAGAAATAAACCGAGAGTATCTGATGTCTGGTTTTTCACCTGAGAAACGCGCGCGCCTGGAAGCTTTGGCCAAGGGAGAGTTCCTGCAAAGCAGCGATCCCCGGATCGATGCCTTCCTCAAACGCATGGAAGCGGAAAAGGCGCCGGTCTTCGCCGATGTCTATGCCGGCGAGATGAACTTCTTCAACGCGCCGCGGCGCGCCAATCTCGACGATGTCGACCTCGCCTGCATCGGCATTCCCTTCGAGGCGAGCGCGCCGGTGCGCGGCGGCACAAGGCTGGGGCCGAGGTCGTTCCGCGAATGGTCGAAGGTGCGGGGTCCCGTGCACGACGTGTGGCGGACCATTCCCTTCGAGCTTCTGAGCATGGCCGATGTCGGCGATATCAGCTTCGAGAGCCCGCATGACGTCAATTCATGTGTGGAGACCATCCGCGCGACCTTCGCGGAATTCCGCCGGCGCGGCATCACGCCCTATTCGGTGGGCGGCGTCCATACGATGACGCATCCGATCCTGTCGGGGCTCGCCGCGGGTGAACCGATCGGGCTCGTGCAGATCGACGCCCATGCCGACACGGCGCGCGGCACTTTCCAGGGCAACCGCTTCAATGACTGCAGCGTCTTCCTCAATGCGGTGCTCGACGAGGCGATCGATCCGGAGCGCACGATCCAGATCGGCATGCGCGGCTCGCTCAGTCCCTATTGGGACTTCTCACGCGAGGCCGGCATGCGCCTCATTCCGATGCATGAGGTCTATGAGCTGGGCGTCAAAGGTGTCATCGCGGAGATCCGCCGCGTCATCGGCGACGGGCCGTTTTATTTCACGCTCGACACCGACGGGATCGATGCCACCTTCATGCCCGGCACCGAACTGCCGGAACCCTTCGGCTTCACCACGCGCGAGATGGTGCAGATCATCCGCGGCATGCATGGCATGGATATCGTCGGCGCCGACATGGTCGAGCTCTGCCCGCCTTACGATCCCAATGGCATCTCCGCCAATATCAGCGCGGCGCTCGGTTTCGAGACGGTCTGCCTGCTGGCGGAGGCGCATGTGTGCCGCCACGGCCAGAAGCGGAAGACTCATTGGGGCATCGCGGCCTGACCTGCACTGAAGCGGATGCGGTGAGATCGCCGCATCCGTCTTACAGCCAACGGCGGACACGGCCCTTGTAGTCGCGATAGGCGTCGCCGAAGCGCCGCTCCAGATAGGCCTCCTCGCGCTTGACGACGCCATAATGAATGACGAGAGCGAGCGGAAGCGCCAGGAGCAGACTCCATGGGCTTTGCGCCGCGATCCCAATACCGACATAGATAAGAAGAAGGCCGAGATAGACGGGATTGCGGGTCCAGCGGTGGATGCCGGTCGTCACCAGTACGCGGGCCGGCTGGTTGGTGGGCAAAGGTGTCTCGGCCCGTGAAAAGTTGCGCACGCCCGCCGCAAACAGCGCGACACCAATCAGGATAAGAAAGCCGGCAACCAGCCAGCGAAGTCCGCCAAACTCTGCAACAGCGAAGGGCAAGGACAGCAGACGGTCGAGGACGAGACCGGCCAGAAGCGTGGCGGGAACGAAGAGGATCGGCCGCCCGATAACGCCGGCGGTTTCGCTGTCGGATGTTTCCATGTCCACTTCCGCAGATATGACAACTAAGGTGTCAATCTAAGAATTGACAATGAGGTTGTCAATCGGGGAGATTGAGGCCATGACATCGGCGCGACAGAAAAGCGGTGCGAGCCGCAAGGTAGAAAGCGGCGGCAAGGCCGAGGCGGTCACCGAGCTGATGCTCGAAGTGGCCCAGTGTTTCTTCAGGATCAGGGCGCTCGGACAGAAGACGGGACTCATCACCAGCTGGGGCGGCGGCGCCTTCGGCTTCATGCGCAGTCTCGCTTTGCTGGGCCCCCTCACCATTCCGCAGATCGCCCGGATGCGCCCAACCAGCCGGCAGCGCATGCAGCGGCTGGCGGATGAGCTGGCGGCTGACGGCCTCGTCACCTTCATCGACAATCCCAGGCATCAGCGCTCGAAGCTGGTGAAGCTGACGCCTAAAGGCGAGACGCAGTATGGCGAGATGAATGCCGAGCTTCTGGCGATCGCCGCGACGCTGGTGGCCCCTCTCGGCGAAGCGGATATCCGCCAGACCACCGAAATCGTGCGGCAGCTGAGCGATGACGTGAAAGATCGGACGAAGCGGATATAACGGGACCTATCCGGAGACGATCCGCTCCGTCAGGCGGTAAACAGACACATGCGATGGCGACTCGGCCGTGAAGGGGGACTTCACCCAGTCGGCGTGCCGGCTTTCGAGCCTGAACCCCGCAAGCTCGGCCATCAGATCCAGCTCGGCGGGCCAGATATAACGGTGATGCGAGCGCAAGAGGCGCGCTTCGCGACCGGCGCCAAAGCGGAAATGATGAGAGGTGAGATGCTGGTTCAGCACGTCATAGGTGTCGACGCCGATATAATCGGGGTCCGAGCGGAAGACGACCGCATCCTGGCCAGGCGGCAGCTTCCTCAGCTCAGGCACGCCAAGCTCGATCACGAAATGGCCGCCGGACTTCAGATGGCGCGCCGCGTTGCGGAAGCAGGCGACCTGCGCGGCCTGGGTCAAGAGATTCGAGATCGTGTTGTAGACGAGATAGACGAGCGTGAAGTCGCCAGGGGCGCGCGTCGTCGCCATGTCGCCGAGGATCACCGGGATCGTCGCTTCGTCGGCCTTGCGCCGAAGTTGTGCGACCATCGCAGGCGACATTTCTATGCCCGTGACGGCGACGCCACGGGCCCGCAAAGGCACGGCGACACGGCCAGTGCCGATCGCGAATTCAAGCACGCGCCCGCCCCGCGCAAGATCAGCCAGGCGATCGATCGTCGGTCCCAGCACATCGGATGAGAACATACCGGCGTCCTCGGTGTCATAGGCGGCGGCGGTCTCGTCGTTCCAGGTGTCATCCTGCTTCATGAGAGGCACTATGCTTTTCACCATGCCGCCTGTCCAGCTGCCCATGCGACGGCCAATTTTCCCGATATCCATGGGCAATGATGACATGCGGAAAATTGCGTAACCGCCGTTTACTTTTCACGCACGCCGTACCGGCGCAGACTGAGCGATCCTCTCAAATGCGTGAGGCACGCCATGAGCAAGGCCCGCGTCCAGATCAATTGGTCAAGGCTGAAAGCCTTTGCCTACAAGGCAATCCCCACCCTCCTCACGAGCGCACTCGCTTTGGGCCTGAGCGCGACCGCAGCGCTGACGGATCGTGTCGGCGACCCGATCGAACTCGCCGCGGCCGAGCCCGGGACAAATCTCGATGGCGCAGCCAAGGTCACCAGCGCCCATGCACTCCATACGGCAGCCATCTACAACCGGCCTAAAGCGGCAAAATTCCTGGTCGGTCGCGGCATCCCGGTCGACACGCGCAACGAAGCCGGCTTGACGCCCCTGATGGTGGCGGCGACCTTCGGCAATGTCGAAGTGGCCGACGTGCTGCTCACGCTCGGCGCCGATATCACCGCGCGCAATCCCGCCGGTCACACGCCGCTTCATATCGCGGCACTGGCCGGCCAGGCCGATATTCTGCGGCTTCTTCTCGATCACGGTGCCGATATCGCCATCCGCGCGCCGCATGAAGGCGAAACGCCGCTCCATTTCGCCGCACTTTATGGCCGCCTGAAAGCGATCGATCTCCTGGCGGCCCGCGGCGCCGGCATCGACATGAAGGACAATCAGGGTGTAACCCCGCTGCAATATGCGCGGCTCAGACTCCAGAAACAGGCCGTCGAGCGGCTTCTGAAATTCGGTGCGCATGAAGACGGGCTTCATGATGCGGTGAATGCCGGCGATGTGGCGCGCGTGGTCGAACTCATCGCGCAAGGCGCCGATGTGAATGCCTATGATCTCTTCGGCACGCCTCTGCATCTGGCGGCCGCCAAAGGGCGCACCGGCATCGCGGTCATCCTCATCGATCGCGGCGCCGATCTCGAAGCTCCGGGCGAACCCGAGGGTGCGCTGCCGCTGCACACCGCGGCTCTGAACGGGCAGGCACAGGTCGCCGCCCTCCTCATCGATCGCGGCGCCAAAGTCGACGCCCGCGACGCCGCGGGGCGGACCGCGCTGATGGTGGCAGCGGGCTTCCTCCATCCCCAGATGGCCAAGCTGCTGCTGGCCAACGGCGCCAATCCCAATGCGCAGGATGGCGTATGGGGCGACATGCCGGCGCACTACGCCGCCTGCTCGGGCGATATCGAGACCATGCGCCTCCTGCTCAAGGCCGGCGTCGACATCAACAGCGCCGGCAAAGGCAATGGCAGCACGGCGCTCCACTATGCGGCGAATAAAGGTGCCATCGGCATGGTCGATTTCCTGATCCAGAGCGGGGCGCAAGTGAACGCAGCCGACGAAAGCGGCTGGACGCCGCTCAAACTCGCCAGCAACCACCGGCACCAGGACGTCGTCGAAAGGCTCGAGAAACTCGGCGCCAAACGATAAAGCTTGATTCTCGCGACATCATGTAACATATGAAGTTACATGAAACGGGACAGCCGACTGTCGGGCGTACTTCACATTCTGCTGCACATGGCCGAAAGGCCGGAGGCCGCCACGTCCGAGATGCTGGCCAAGGCCATGCAGACCAATCCCGTAGTGATCCGGCGGATCATGGCCGGCCTCAGAGACCAGGGTTATGTCCGCTCCGAGAAGGGACATGGCGGCGGCTGGACGCTTTCCTGCGATCTCACGAAGCTGACATTGCGTGATGTCTATGCGGCGCTCGACAGTCCGCCGCTGCTCGCCATCGGCAACCGCTCGGCGGAGCCCGGCTGCCTGGTCGAGCAGGCGGTCAATGCCGCGCTGAGTCCGGTCTTTCATGAAGTGGAAGCGATGCTCCTGGCGCGTCTCGGTGATGTGACACTTGCCCAATTGAGCGCCGACTTCCATCGCCGCCTCGTTGCCCGCGGCCTTACCCGGTCCAAGGCGCACGCATGAATAACGATACGCAATTGCTGGCCCATTTCTCCGACCCCGATGCCGTGGCGCGTTATGCCGAAGGGCCGCCGCGTTTCGTGCCGGGCTTCGCCGATCTGCACCGCATGTCGAGCCTTCTCCTCGCCGAGCGGGCGCCACGCCATGCCCGCCTGCTGGTTCTGGGCGCCGGTGGCGGTCTGGAATTGAGAGCCTTCGCGGACGCACAGCCGCAATGGACCTTCGATGGCGTCGATCCGGCCGCCGAGATGCTGAAGCTCGCCGAGCAGACGCTCGGACCGCATGCGGCGCGCACACGCCTGCATCAAGGGTATATCGACGATGCGCCGGAAGGTCCGTTCGACGCGGCCGCCTGCCTGTTGACCTTGCACTTCCTGGTGCCGGCCGAAAGACGGCGCACGCTCTCGGAGATCCATCGCCGCCTGAAGCCCGGCGCACCCTTTGTGGCCGCGCATTCGAGCTTTCCGCAACATGCGGATGAGCGGGCGCTATGGCTGTCACGCTACGCCGCTTTCGCCATCGCCTCCGGCGCCCCGCCCGACAAGGCCGAAAGTGCGCGGGCTGCCATCGCCGCCCGTCTCGAAATACTCGACCCGGAAGAGGACGAAGCGATCCTGCGTGACGCCGGCTTCACGAAAGTCAGCCTGTTCTATGCCGCCTTCACCTGGCGCGGCTGGGTGGCCTATGCCTGAAGGCTAGAAGCCACAGGCCAGACTCTCCCATTTGCCAGGCTCGATCTCGATACTGTATTCCGCCTGCCAATAATGCGGATCATCGAGCTTGTTGTATTCCATGCCGGGCGCCAGCGCATGCCGTCGCTTGAAGGGACGATCGAGCAGCACCAGCATGACGCAATGCGGTGGCCAATCGGACGCGGACCGGATACTGTTTCCGCGCCCCAGTTCGCTCTTGAGAATCTGCTGCAAGGGACTCTGGAAATATCGCTTTGTCTTCTCTCGGGTCATGTGCAGACTCTACGGCAGACAATATGTAGCCATCTGTCCCGCTCTTCCACCCCATAATTTGGGCCCAAGATCAAGCTGTTGGCTGCAAAATGATCGCCTTGAAGAATCAAAGCGGCGGCGTCCATAACCGCGCCTTGATGTGGCGGCAGTCTCGCCCATCCAGTCGAAGAGGTGTCATCAGTGGTTTCCATTCACGCGCGCATCGCCGAAGAACTTAATGTGAGGGAGCAGCAGGTCACCGCCACGGTCGAGCTGATCGACGGCGGCGCCACCGTGCCCTTCATCGCGCGCTACCGCAAGGAAATCACCGGCTCGCTCGACGATGCGCAATTGCGCACGCTGGAGGAGCGTCTGCGCTATCTGCGCGAGCTCGAGGACCGGCGCAAGGTCATCCTCGAGTCGGTGCGCGAGCAAGGCAAGCTCGACGCCGCGCTCGAGGCCCAGATCATGGCCGCCGACAGCAAGGGCCGCCTCGAGGACATCTATCTTCCCTATAAGCCCAAACGCCGCACCAAGGCCGAGATCGCCAAGGAAGCCGGCCTGATGCCACTCGCCGACCTGCTGTTGAGCGATCCCTCGAACGATCCCAAGGTCGCCGCCGAGCCTTATGTCTCGGCCGACAAGAATGTCGCCGACGTGGCGGCGGCGCTCGATGGCGCCCGTTCCATTCTCATCGAACGCTTCGCCGAAAATGCCGATCTCATCGGCACCTTGCGCGAGGAGCTGTGGGCCAATGCCAGGCTCAAGTCGGAAGTGCGCGACGGCAAGAAGGAAGCCGGCGCCAAGTTCAGCGATTATTTCGAGTTCTCGGAAGCTTTCACCAAGATGCCGTCGCATCGCGTGCTGGCGCTGTTCCGCGGCGAGCGCGAGGAGATTCTGAGCCTCATCGTCGAGCCGGACGATCCGGCGACAAGACCGACGGTCAGCACCTATGAGCAGCGCATCATGCGCAGCTATGCGATCATCGACCAGGGGCGCCCCGGCGACAAATGGCTCACCGAAACGGTGCGCTGGGCCTGGCGCACCAAGATCTTCATCACTCTGTCGATCGATCTGCGCCTGCGGCTGTGGACGGCGGCCGAAGAAGAAGCGGTGCGTGTCTTCGCCGCCAATCTGCGTGACCTGCTCCTGGCGGCCCCCGCCGGCGCCCGGCCGACACTTGGACTCGATCCGGGCTTCCGCACCGGCGTCAAAGTGGCGGTGGTCGATGCCACCGGCAAGGTCGTCGCGACGACCGCCATCTTTCCGCATGAGCCGCAGCAGCGCTGGGACGAGTCTCTCGCCATCCTCGGCAAGCTGGTGCTCGAGCACAAAGTCGAGCTGATCGCCATCGGCAACGGCACCGCGTCGCGCGAGACCGACAAGCTCGCGACGGAGCTGGTAAAACGGCTCGCCAATCCAAAGCTCAACAAGATCGTGGTGTCGGAAGCGGGCGCTTCGGTCTATTCCGCTTCGGCCTATGCTTCTGAGGAATTGCCCGGCCTCGATGTGACCTTGCGCGGCGCCGTGTCTATCGCGCGGAGACTGCAGGACCCGCTGGCGGAGCTGGTGAAGATCGATCCAAAATCGATCGGCGTCGGCCAATATCAGCATGATCTCAGCGAATACAAACTGTCGCGCTCGCTCGATGCGGTGGTCGAGGATTGCGTGAACGGCGTCGGCGTCGATCTCAATACCGCGTCGGCGCCCCTGCTCGCGCGCGTTTCCGGCATCGGCGAGTCGCTGGCACAGAATATCGTCGCCCATCGCGACTCGCATGGCCGCTTCGCTTCGCGCCAGTCGCTGAAGGAAGTACCGCGGCTCGGTCCCAAGGCCTTCGAGCAATGCGCCGGCTTCCTGCGCATCAATGGCGGCGATGATCCGCTCGATGCGTCGGGCGTGCATCCCGAATCCTATCCAGTGGTGCGCCGGATCATCGAGGCGACCAAGAACGACATCAAACTCCTGATTGGCAATGCGCCGGTGCTGCGCGGCCTCGCGCCCAGGTCCTTCGTCGACGAAAAATTCGGTCTGCCGACCGTCACCGATATCCTGCGCGAATTGGAGAAACCCGGCCGCGATCCCCGCCCCGCCTTCAAGACAGCGGAGTTCAAGGCCGGCATCGAGACGATGAACGATCTCGAACCCGGCATGGTGCTCGAAGGCGTGGTTACCAATGTCGCCGCCTTCGGCGCCTTCGTCGATGTCGGCGTGCATCAGGACGGCCTCGTGCATATTTCCGCTTTGTCGAAGACCTTCGTGAAAGACCCGCGCCAGGTGGTAAAACCCGGCGATATCGTGCGGGTGAAGATCCTCGAAGTGGACAAGCCGCGGAAACGCATCAGCCTGACGATGCGGCTCGACGATGAAGTGGGCAGCCAGCCGACGCGTAACTCAAGCGCCGGCGACCGCAATACGCCGAAGCGCGGCTATGCCGGCCCGCAAGGCGGCAAGGACAAGTCATCTTCCTCCGCCGGTGGCGCGCTGGCGGACGCCTTGCGGCAGGCGGGCTTCAACGGATCGAACAAGACGCGGTAAGTCGCCGGGTAATAGTTTCTTATTTTGGAAACTATTTACTTGCGTGAGCGCCGGATATTGGCATTATAGTTTCCGAATTCGGAAACTATCTGGTACAGCCGATGTCGCTCACGCTCTACAGCCACCCGCTCGCCTCCTTCTGCCACAAGGTGCTGATCGCACTTTATGAGAACGGCACGCCGTTTCGGGCCGAGATGGTCGATCTCGGCGATCCGGGATCGGCCGCGGCCCATATAGAGCGCTGGCCGGTGGGCAAGATGCCGGTGCTGTTCGATGCGGCGGCGAAGCGCGTCATCCCCGAGACCAGCATCATCATCGAATATCTGCAAGATCACTATCCCGGGCCGGTCACCCTGCTGCCGGCCGATCCTGAAGCGCGGCTTCAGGCGCGGCTGTGGGACCGCTTCTTCGATCTCTATGTTAATGTGCCGGTGGGCAAGATCGTCACCGACCGCATCCGCCCCGAGGGTCAGTCCGATCCGTATGGCGTGGCCGAGGCGCGCCGCCTGCTCGACACGGCCTATGGCATGATCGAGGGGCAGATGTCGGCGCATCGCTGGGCGAGCGGTGATGACTTCACCCTCGCCGACTGCGCGGCGGCCCCGGCGCTCTTCTATGCCTCGATCGTGCAGCCTTTCGGCGACACACAGCATCACCTCGCCCGTTATCTGGAGCAGTTGCTGGAGCGCCCGTCGGTGCAGCGCGTCATCGCCGAGGCGCGGCCCTATTTCTCGATGTTTCCCTATCGCGAGGCGATGCCGGCGCGCTTTCTCAACGGATAGGAGGCGATGATGAGACCAGAGCAGTTCGACCGCCTGTTCCATGCGCTGGCCGATCCCTATCGGCGCAACATGGTGGAGCAGCTTTCGCGCGGGCCGGCCACGGTCAGCGAGCTGGCCGAACCGATCGCCATTGCGCTGCCCTCGGCGCTCAAGCATCTCAAGGTGCTCGAGGATGGCGGCCTGGTGCGCTCGGAAAAGGCCGGGCGGGTGCGCACCTACCGCATGCGGCCCGATGCGCTCACTTCCGTCGCGCAGTGGGTGCGCCAGCGCGAAGCCCAGATGAACAAGGCCTTCGACCGCCTGGTCGAGGCCATGACCGAAACACCTGAGAGAGACGACTGACATGGGTCTTCTTGTCCACCATACGAATTTCGTGATCGAGCGCGACCTGCCGGGCAGCCCACGCCATGCCTTCCGCTTCTGGTCGGAACACAAAAACAAGCGGCAATGGACCAGCTGCCATCCGGACTGGACGGTCGAGGAGGATCACCTCGACTTCCGCATCGACGGCTCGGAACGGGTGCGCTGGCGAACACCGGACGGCACCGAGAACGGCTTCCGCGCCACCTATTTCGACATCGTGCCGACCGAACGTATCGTCTATGGCTATGCCATGAACAGCGGCACGAGGCAGATTTCGGCATCGCTGGTCACGGTGGAATTCACACCAGCGGACCAGCAGACACGCATGACCTACACCGAGCAGGCCGTCTTCGCGGATGCTGCCGATGCCGATATCCGCAGCAGCGGCACTGGATGGGGCTTCGACCGGCTGGTGCTGGCTATCGAACAGAGTCTGGCGGTTTCGCACTAATAAGTTAGTCTCCTGGTCATGCCCCGCGGATCATGGCCGAAGCGAGCCCGGGCAAGACACTCGTCTCGCGCACCGTGAAGGACCTCGTGGTGGGGTCCGGTATCGCTTTCACGCCGGCCGGACGCCGCACACTTAAGGGAATTTCGGAAGACTGGGATTATTATGGGGTCAAGGGTTGACCGATCCGCCGCTTGCCAACTCACATGTTGGATTACTGATACCGATTTGTGATTGATTGCCTGCTCGCCCTATGCTGTTATCGGCCATCTCAGGGCTTCCTGAGCAACCAGGTGACATGCATGCGCCGCTTTCTGTCTGGATCAGTGTGCGTCGTCCTCTCCGTGCTTTTCAACATCTTCGCCGCAACCGCCGGCTTCGCTCAATCGCCCAATGACGACGATATCCACATATCGGCGATCGCCGAGTTCTATGCCATACACAGCTACTCGAAGCGCAAGAAGCACAAGGCACTGGCGGTCGGGCCGGGCGGTTATTGGAGCAACATCGACGGTCTGGCATCGGCCGCGGCCGCCCGCAAAGCCGCGCTTGCCGGTTGCAATCAGGTATTACGCACCGCGCCCTACAAGAGTCTGGCGAAACGGCGTTGTGTCCTGTTCGATGTCGACGGCGAAAGAACCGGCAAAGGCAGTCCCGTCGGCATCCCCTTCGGCACCGCAGCCAGCGGGCCGGACCTCCCCTATGACTACGGAGGCAAGTGGGAAGCCACCAGCATGCCGCGGCGCGGCACGCTGCTTCTTCTCCATGGCTGCAATAAACTCCAGGATGTCGGCGGCTGGCTGCGGTCTTGGATCAACTTCTATCGCGCCAACGGCTTTCGGGTCGTCCTCCCCAACTCATTCGTTGAACCGCGCGGTCCGGAAATGTGCGGCGATCCCGGGGAGTTCGGAATCGATGTGCAATCGCGCAATGTCAAATTTCGCATCGCGCAAACCTTGCGCACCCTTGCCACCATTCGCCAGAAATATCCGGGCGAGCCGATCTATGTGCACGGACAGTCGGAGGGCGGCTATGTCGCTCAGGCGCTGGGTGAAAGGCTGGACGGCATCATCGTAACCGGCGCGCCATGTGGGTTCGGCGCCGCCAGGACCTATCGGGCCGGCGAGGGAACGCCGATCATGTTCATCGCCGGCACCAAGGACGCGTCCATCTGGAATGCGCGATCAGCGAAGCAACTTGCCTCTTATTGCAGGAAGGTAGACGGAGACGGCAAGATGACGACTGTCTCGGTCGCCGGCCTGGGTCACTACGCGGCGCTTTGGTGGCCCGGCGTTCGCGACGCCGTCAGCAAATTCCTGAAGGTCAAGCCGATCACCGTGCAGCGCAATGAAACCAAAGATGTGAAATTTCCCTACATCACGCCCGCAGATCTGAAGCAATATCAGGACTTCAAACATCCCAAGGCCATCGCAGCCGCGAAGACCGGCGTGTGGTCGTGGTATCCGGAAGGCGAAACCATGCTGGACAGCGAAGAGATGGCCCTGTTCGCTTGTGACGAAGCCGCCGGCGGTGATGCCTTTCTGGATGCCACCAACACGCATACCTGCGTCATCGTTGATCGGAACGGCAAGAGATTGGTCAAGTAAGGAGCGGAATCCCCGGCCAGAGATCAGAACTTCAAGCTTCGCGCCAAGGCCAGCGTATCTTCCGCCAGCACCCGCACATGATCGCGCAAGGCGGTCGAGGCGGCGGCGCCGTCGCGCTTGAGGAGCGCGCTGAAGACTTCCTCATGCTCGCGCAGCGCCGTCTCGGTGCGGCCTGGGCGGAAAGTGATGAAGCGGCGATAGGGCGACAGGCGCTTGTTCAAATGCTCGATCTGCTCGCTCAGCATCTGATTGTGAGCGGCCTTCTGGATCGCCTCGTGGAACTGCCCGTTGGTCTGATAGTATTTCTTGGGATCGAGCGATGAGGCGGCTTCGATGCAGGCGTGGTGCGTCTCGACGATCACTTTCTCATCCGCTTCATCCATGCGCTCACACGCGAGACGGGCGGCCACGCCTTCGAGTTCGGCCACGACCTCGAACAGGTCCATCACCTCGCCGACCGTCGGGCGCGCCACGATGGCGCCGATGCGCGGCTGGAATTCGACCAGCCCCTTGGCGGCGAGCGCCCGCAAGGCCTCGCGCACCGGCGTGCGCGACACGGAATAATGATTGCCGATGGTGACTTCGTCGAGCTTGGCGCCCGGGGACAGGCGGCCTTCGATGATCTGCGTTTCGAGATCGGCGCCGATATCACTGCCGAGAGCCCAGCCCTTCTTACGCGGGCTTCCCTTCTTCGCGGGCCCTGGCGCTGCGGCAAGAACACTCTTCATGTGATTCCCCGTATTCTTCCTGTGTAGCGCGCTTTGCCGCGGCGTGGGAACACCCCGCTGCAGGAATCGCGCCGAATCAATATGTTGGAGCACATCCACAACGCCCCCGCGCGGGTGCTTTCCAGACTCCTGGTGAGATCGGCTCCAATGGGCTTGCAATCGCTACGCTGAGTCATTAGGCTTCGTGTATACACGACGTACGCACAAATTATGACGGAAATGCCGCCCTGATGCAATTCATTCCCGACGCTCCGCACAAAAACCTCGCGGCCCGCCTTGGAGAAAGGCCAAGAATGTGAGCGCGTCCGTGCCTTTGACCGACATTCGGGATTTCAAGCTTCATATCGCTGGCGAATGGCAGACCGGCACCGGCGAGCGTCGGCAAGTGCGCAGTCCCGCCACGGGCACGCTGATCGCCACCGTCACCGAGGCAACAGATCACGATGTGGCGGCGGCCTGTGATGCGGCCGCAGCGGCTTTTCCGGCCTGGGCGGCGACCGACACGGCCGAACGCGCCCGCCTGCTGCGTGGGCTCGCACGGATCATCGCCGAACGCATGGACGGCCTGGCCGAGCTCGAATCTGCCGTGACCGGAAGGCCGATCCGCGAGATGCGGGCGCAAATGGGCCGTATTCCGGAATGGCTCGATTATTTCGCCGGCATCATTCTCGGCCTCGAAGGCGAAGCGAACCGCGTCAAAGGCGGCTTCCTCACTTATACGCAATACCGCCCCTATGGCGTCTGCGCGCTGCTGACGCCATGGAACCACCCGGTTCTCATCCTGGTGAAGAAACTCGCGGCGGCCCTTGCCGCCGGCAACACGCTGGTCATCAAGCCGTCGGAACTGGCGCCGGTTTCGCCGCTGCTCATCGCCCAATGGGCGCGCGAAGCGGGATTGCCTGCCGGGGCGGTCAATGTCGTCACCGGCGGGGCCACCGCCGGCGCGGCGCTGGTGAATAATCCCCAAGTTGCGCGCATCGATCTCACCGGCGGCACCACCACCGGCAAACGCGTCGCCGCCGCAGCCGCGGAACGGCTGGTGCCCTGCACGCTGGAGCTCGGCGGCAAGACGCCAGTCGTCATCTTCGCCGACAGCCAGCTCGACGAAGCGGTTGCCGGCGCGCTGTTCTCAGCCTTCGTCGCGGCCGGCCAGACCTGCGTCTCGGGCTCACGATTCCTGGTCGAGGACTCCATCTATCCACAGTTCATCGCCAAGCTGACCGAGCGGGTGAAACGTCTCAAGATCGGCGATCCGGCCCTGCCGGATACCGATATCGGGCCCGTCATCTCGGCTGCCTCGCGCGACCGCTGCTTCGCTTTCATCGCCGAAACGAAGGCCGATGGCGCCCGCCTGCTCGTCGGCGGCGAGCGGCCGGCGCTTTCAAGTAATCTTAGCGACGGCTTCTTCGTGCCGCCGACCGTCTTCGCCGATGTCACGCCGAAGATGCGGCTCTTCCGCGACGAGGTGTTCGGCCCGGTCGTCAGCGTCACGCCGTTCCGCGACGAGGAGCACGCCCTGGCGCTTGCCAACGACTCGGACTTCGCGCTCGGCGCCGCCATCTGGAGCCGTGACATCATCAGGGCACATCGCGTGGCGGGCAAAATCCGCGCCGGCGTGACCTGGATCAACGACCATCACAAGAACGATCCACGCTCGATCTGGGGCGGCTATGACATGAGTGGCTATGGCAAGGAAAATGGCTGGGACGCACTCAAGAGCTATCTGACCAAAAGCAGCGTCGTGGTGCGCACCGAAGCCCAGTTCAGCGACTGGTTCGCCGGAGGCCATCGCTATGGCTGAGCCGCGGCGCGTCCCACCACCGGCGCCGGAAGCCTTCGTCAGCATCGCCGGCCTGTCGCTTACCTATGGCGCACCTGGCCAGGTGCTGGTCAATGCGCTCCAGGATATCGACATCGCCATCGACAAGGGCCAATTCGTCTCGCTCATCGGCCCGTCCGGCTGCGGCAAGAGCACGCTCCTCCGCATCATCGGCGATCTTTTGTCGCCCAGCACCGGCAAGGTGCTGATCGGCGGCAGTGAGCCGCGCGAGGCGCGCCTCGACCGTGAGATCGGCTTCGTCTTCCAGGACGCGGCGCTCCTCGAATGGCGCCGCATCCGCGAGAACATCGCATTGCCGCTCGAATTGCGCGGCACGCCGAAAGCCGAACGCGAACGCAAGGCGGAAGAACTCATCCAGCTTGTCGGCCTCGATGGCTTCCAGAAAGCCTGGCCGCGTCAACTTTCGGGCGGCATGCGCCAGCGCGCGGCGATCGCCCGCGCCCTTTCCACCAATCCGCGCATCCTGCTGCTCGACGAGCCTTTCGGCGCGCTCGATCAGATCACCCGCGACCGGCTCAATATGGAACTCGCCCGCATCCATGAAGTGACCGGCGTCACCGTGGTGCTCGTCACCCATTCGATCCGCGAGGCGGTGCTGCTTTCCGACCGTATCGTGGTGCTGACGCCGCGCCCGGGCCGCATCTCACGCTTTATCGATGTCGACCTGCCGCGCCCACGCGGCCTCGAAGTGCGCAATGACGAACGTTTCGACGACCTCGTCCGCCTCGGCAACCGCGAGCTGGAAAAGGGTTATATGTGATGTCGGATACGGTTCAGAAGCTTCTGCGGCCGAACGGCTTCGTCGACCTGGCCTGGCCTCCGGTCGCGGCCTTCATCGCCATCGTCATCCTGTGGGAAGGCCTGATCGCGGTCTTCGAAATTCCGGTTTACATACTGCCCTCGCCGGCGAGCATCTGGCTGGCGATCACCACCAATCCCGGTCCGCTTTTCGGCCATGCCGGCATCACGCTTTATGAAGCCGTCGCCGGCTTCATCATCGGCTCCCTGATGGGCGCCGTGCTCGGCACGGTCTTCGCTTATTCGAAGATCATCGCCCGTGGCCTGCTTCCCTATGTGATCGCCGCCAACACCATTCCGGTGGTCGCGGTGGCGCCGATCATCATCATCTGGTTCGGCCACGGCATCGGCTCGAAGATCGCCGTCACGGCGTTCCTGTCCTTCTTCCCACTGGCGCTCAACATGATGAAGGGGCTGCAATCCTATGACCGCACGATCATGGACGTGTTCCATATCGCGGCGGCAAACGGCCCGCAGCGCTTCTTCAAGATGCGCCTGCCGAGCGCGCTGCCCTATGTCTTCGTTGGGCTGAAGCTCAATGTCACCTTCTCGGTGATCGGCGCCATCGTCGCCGAATTCGTGCAGGCCGACAAAGGCCTGGGCTTCGTCATCATGACGTCCTACCGCACGCTGGCCATGCCGAGATTGTGGGCCGCGATGCTCATGTCGGCGCTCATCGGCATCGCTTTCTTCGCGCTGATCGCTCTGCTCGAACGCATCTTCGTGCCGTGGCACGCCTCGGCGCAGGACAACCGATAACAAGCAACTAGGGAGTAGCAAATGAATAGATTTCTCAAGACGCTCTTTGCCACGGCGGCGCTCGTCGCGGCGAGCCTGCCGGCCATGGCCGAAACCATGCGCCTCGAATGGGTGATGCAGGGCCAGTTCGCCGGCCCGATCGTCGCCTTCGAGAAAGGCTATTACAAGGAAGCGGGCGTCGACCTGCAGCTCCAGCCGGCAGGCCCGGACATCAAGGCCTCGGTGACGGTCGCCACCGGCGCCGACACCTACGGCATCGGCCATGCCAATCAGGTCATCTCGGCGCGCGCCAATGGCGCACCGCTCGTCATGATCAGCCAGCACGGCCAGAAAAGCGCCACCACCTATATCGCCCGCAAGGACAGCGGCATCACCTCGATCAAGGACATGGCCGGCCACAGCGTCGGCCTGTGGTTCGGCGGCGACGAACAGGAATTCCTGGCGATGCTGGCGAATGCCGGCATCGACCAGTCGGCGGTGAAAATCATCAGCCAGGGCTACGACATCATCGGCTGGCTCAACAAGGATTACGAAGTCATGCAGGTCACGCTCTATAACGAGTTGCTGCAGGTCTATCGCCAGGGTTTCAAGAAAGAAGATCTCGTCTTCATCGATCCGCCCGATGACGCCTCGCTGGTCAGCGGCGGCCTGTTCACCACCGAGAAGCAGATCCAGGAGAATCCGAAAGCGGTGCAGGCGGTGGTCGACGCCACCTTGCGCGGCTGGAAGGAAGCGCTCGCCGACCCGAAGGCGGCGGCCGAGATCGTGCTCAAATACAATAGCGAGCTCAAGCTCGACGAGCAGGTCGAGCAGATCAAGGCGATGGGCGATCTCTTCTGCGCCGGCCCGACGCTGAAAGGTGAGTTCGGCAAGTCGGAGCTCAAAATCTACGAAGTGGCGCAGAAGATCCTGGTCGGCGCCAAACTCATCGATCAGCCGATCGATCTGAACAAGGCCTTCACCAACGCGTTCTGGGAGAAGGCGCCCGCCGACTACAAGACGCTCGACTGCAAATAAAGGACAACAGGCATTCCATGACGACCGTTCGCATCCGTCTTCTCTGGCACAAACAGGCACAATTCGCGGGCTTTCTGCTGGCGGAGAAACTTGGCCTGGCGCGCAGAAGCGGCGTCGAGATCGTCTGCGAAGGCCTCGATTTCAACATGAAACACGTGGCGGCGGTCCTCTCCGGCGCCACGCAAATGTCCGTCGCGAGCCCGGCTCACATATTGGAGAGCCGGGCACCGGAGAAGCTGCGCTTCATCCTGACCATCCAGCAGGAGAGTCCACTCGTCTATCCGGCGCGCAAGACAAAAGGCTTCACCAAGCCGACCGATCTCAAGAACGGCAAGATCGGCGTATGGCCCGGTCACGAAGATCTCGAACTGCGCTGGATGCTACAGCGGGCCGGCCTTGCCCCCGACGCGGTCGAGCGTATCGCCATGCCGGATACGGTCGGTCCTTTCCTCAAGGGCGATCTCACCTCGGCGCAGATGACAAATTATCATGAGCTGCATGTGGTCGAGAAAGCGCTGGGCCACGACGCGCTGACGATCTTCTCGGCGCGCGATTACGACTGCTCGCTGATCAAGGACGGCCTCGTCGTGGCGCGCGATTTCGCCGCCGAGAAACCGGCGGCCGTGCAGGCCGTCGTCGATGCGGTGCTCGAAGGCTGGACCATCGCCTTCAGCGAGCCCGAACGCGCCGTCGAAGCGTGCCGTGAGGCTCGGCCGGATATGAGCGACGAAGAGCATCGCCAGCAGCTCGCCGATATCCGCGCGCTCGCCATCCGTGGTGCCACGCTGAGCCACGGCCTGGGTTATCCCGATCCTCGCCATGTGGCGCGCGCCGCCCAGGCGATGGCCGAGGTCGAGAACAAGAGCGTGCCGTGTGAAGAAACTGGGGATGCGCGCTTCTGGCAAGCGGCGCCGGAAGCCTTCCGGGGAAGGAACTGGGCTTGAGCGAGAGCCTGCCCAAGGCTGCGGATGTGGTCGTCGTCGGCGGTGGCGTCGTCGGCGCTGCCGTGGCGCGCCAAACGGCGAAGGACGGGCTCAAGACGGTGCTGCTTGAGGCCAAGGCCTTTGGCGGCGCGGTCAGCGGCGCCAGCCTCGCCTGTCTCGGCACGCATATGCATAATATCGAGGAACTGCCGATCCTCCTCGAGGCTTGTGCTCTGTGGCAGTCGCTGTCGGAGGAGCTCGGCGACAGCTTCGAATATAACCGCAGCGGCCAGCTGCGTTTCATCCTGAAGCCGGAAGATGTCGCGATCGCCGAACGCTGGATCGCCGGCGAGCGGGCCGCCGGCCTCGCGCCTGAGCTTCTGTCGCCCAAAGAGGCGCAAGAGGTCGAGCCGCTGCTCACCGGGCCGATCCATGCGGCGACCTGGGCGCCGGATTCGGCGACCGTCAATCCATTCCTCGCCGTGCGCGCCCTTCTGGCCGACGGCAAACGAGCCGGCGTCATGGCCTTCGCCGAAACGCCGGTCGAGCGTCTCCTGCTCGATGGCGACCGCATCACCGGCGTCCGGACGTCGCGCGGCGACATCAGCGCCGGCCATATCGTCCTGGCCGCAGGCCCGTGGAGCGCCAGGGTCGCGCGCAGCATCGGCCTCACTGTCCCGATCGTGGCACGGCAAGCGCAATGCCTCGCCTCGGTGCGCCTGCCGCCCTCGATACGCCGGGTGATCGGGGCCTGCGAATCCGCCGGCGGCGTCGAAAGCGGCTATAC
Source organism: Taklimakanibacter albus (assembly GCF_016595235.1). Lineage (GTDB taxonomy): Bacteria > Pseudomonadota > Alphaproteobacteria > Rhizobiales > Aestuariivirgaceae > Taklimakanibacter > Taklimakanibacter albus. Next base: position 1,058,706 of record NZ_JAENHL010000008.1, read on the forward strand.
CCAGATTCAGCAGGCGGCGAGCGGCCAGATCCTGTTCAACACCGTGATGGCGCCGCAGCAGACGCCGGCCGGCGCGGAAGACCGTATCAATGAAGTACCGCGCCGTTTCGTGCGCGACTCCATCGCCATGCTCACCACCTTGTTTCCGAGCCTCGCCAATATCCTCATGCTGCGTTCCTGGGTGCGCTTCGAAGGGGTGACACCGGATGACCGCTTCATGGCCGGACGCCTCCAGGATGGCCTTCTCATCGCCGCCGGCGACAACGGCACCGGCTTCACCCGCGCGCTGTTCCTCGCCCAGCTGATCAGCCGGGCGGCCCGCGCGGCGACGGACGCGCGCGACGGTTTCTACAACCCGCTCCGTTTCGCCGGAGGCAAGCCATGAGCCCCGTGGTCACACTCCTTATCAACGGCGCGCCCATCGAGGCCGAAGCGGGTGTCACGGTCGCCAGCGTGCTGCATCGGCAACGACCGGCGTTGCGTGTAAGCCCGAGGCTCCAGGCGCCGCGCGGCCTCTATTGCGGCATGGGTGTGTGCTTCGAATGCGTCGTCACGATCGACGGCCAGACGCAGCGCGCGTGCATCACGCAAGTGCGCGACGGCATGGTGGTCGAGGTGGCGTCGTGAACGCCCGGCTCCTCACCTGTGACGTGCTGGTGGTCGGCGCCGGTCCGGCCGGGCTTGCTGCCGCCGCAGCGGCACGCGAAAGCGGCGCCGATGTTATCTGCATCGATCTTTTCGCCCGTGCCGGTGGGCAATACACCATGCAGCCGGCGGCATCCGACAGCCCATTCCACGCCGCTCCACAAGTGAGGCAGGGCCGTGAAGCCATCGCGCATTGCCAGGCGCTCGGCGTCCGGATGCTGCTCGAAACCGAGATCTTCTGGGCCGAGCCTGGTTTTGTCATTTTTGCCCATCAGAAGGGCGAGGCCATCACGGTCAGGGCCAAGACGGTGGTCGCGGCGACGGGCGGCATGGAACGCCCAATCCCCTTCGAGGGCTGGACCTTGCCAGGGGTCATCAGCGCCGGCGCGGCGCAGCGTCTCGTCAAAGCCAATGGCACACGCCCCGGCCAAAATATCGTGCTGGCCGGAACCGGCCCCTTCCTCTTCGCCGTCGCCGACACTTTCGCCAAAGCCGAAATTTCCTTGCGTGCCTATGTCGAAAGACAGAAGCCGGGCATCGGCACGATCGATCTCTTCATCAGCCATCCATCCCGTCTTGGCGAGGCGCTCGGCCTGTTGCGCAGCCTGCGGGCGACCGGCGCGCATCGTTACACCGGACATGGCATCATCGCCGCACTCGGCAAGGAGCGTGTCGAAGCGGTCCGCATCGCGCCGCTTGGACAGAACGGCCTGCCGGACAAATCCCGCGCCTTCACCATCGACAATGTGGATTGCCTGTGCGTCGGCCATGGTTTCCAGCCGGTCATCGACTTCACCAGCCTGCTCAAGGCGGCACACCGCCATGACGATGCGCTGGGCGGCTGGTATTGCGTGACCGATGCGCGGACACAGGCGACCGATGTGGCGGGGCTGTTCGCCGCCGGCGAGACGGCCGGCATTGGCGGCTTCCGCCCGGCGCGCCTCAGCGGCAGGCTCGCGGGCCTCCATGCCGCGCAAGCGGCCGGACGCCCGTTGCCTCATTTCGGCATCGACAAGCTGCATCGCGATATGATCCAGGCGCGCGCCTTCGCCGCCAGGCTCGCCCGGCTTTTTCCTTTCCCGGCCCATATCGCCGACGCACTTCCCGATCACGAGCTTGTCTGCCGCTGCGAGGACGTCTCGCGGGCGCAGATCAAGGCCGCCATCGCCGATGGCGCAAGCGATGTCTTCTCGGTCAAGATGTGGACCCGCGCCGGGATGGGCCCGTGCCAGGGCCGCGTCTGCGGCTCAGGCCTTGCTCATCTCGTTGCGAGCGCGCTCGGCAAACCGGCAGCCGAAGCCGGCTACAACCGGCCACATATGCCACTGCGCCCGGTGCCGTTGGCCGCGGCCGAAGCGGCGCTGGCGCTCGCCGATCTTCCCCATGGAGTTGAAACATGACGACCGCTTTGTCCAGCGGGGCGCGCTGCTACGCAATGCGCCTCGTGCCCGGCACCGACGTGCTGCAGGCCGTGCAGGATTTCGTGCGCGACAACGACCTCAAGGCGGTGGCGATCGTCACCGTCGTCGGCAGCCTGACCGATGCGGTGATCCGCTATGCCAACCAGCCGGGCGGCACGCTGTCGCAAGGCCATTTCGAGATCGTGTCGATGGTCGGCACCGTCGAGCCGACCGGCGCCCATGTCCACATCTCGCTCTCGGACGGGCAAGGCAAAATGTTCGGTGGCCATATGCTGCCGGGGTGCCTCGTCTACACCACCGCCGAGATCGTGCTCGCGCATCTCGAGGACTTCGTCTTCACGCGCGTTCCCTGCGCACTCTCAGGGTACGACGAGCTTGGCATTCAAAACATCTAACCGTTCACAACAAGGAGGGAACTGAGATGAAATTTGATACGCGTACATTGGTGCTGATGGCGATCGCCATCGTCATCAATATTGTCGTCGGGCAGATCGCCGTCTGGGTGAAACTGCCGCTTTATGTCGATGCGGTGGGCACCGTGCTCGTCGCCATTCTCGCCGGCCCGCTGGCGGGCGCCGTTACCGGCGTGCTCACCAATGTCATCTGGGGCCTGGTGTCGGATCCGACCGCCATGGCCTTCTTCCCGGTGTCGCTGGTCATCGGCCTCCTCGCCGGCTACCTGGCCAAACTCGGCTGGTTCCGCAATATCGGCATGACGGTCGTCTCCGGCATCGTCATCGGCATCATCAGCACGCTCGTCGCCATTCCGATCATCGTCTACATGTTCGGCGGCGTGACGGGTGCGGGCACCGACTTCGCCACGACATTCCTGGTCTCGGTCGGTCAGGAGCTGCTCAAATCCGTGGCGATCGCCAATCTCACGACGAACCTCGCAGACAAGATTCTCACCTGCGTGATCGCCTGGGTCATCGCCAGCCGGATGCCGAACCGCTTCACGGCCAGCTTCCCGTTCTATCAGCACTCGGCGAGCTGATCTCACATGATAACCCAGGGAAGCTCACAAACGGGCACGGCTCTGCTTTATGTGCCGGGCAATAGTTTCATCCACCGGATGAATCCGCTGACCAAGCTCGTGGGGCTTCTCTGGCTCGCGGCGACAACGTTCATGCTCCCCCCCGGCGGCATGGCCACGATTTTCGTCGCCACCTTCCTTTTCGGCGTCCTCGCGGGCGCCGGAAAGGCCTTCATCAAAAGGCTGATCCTGACACTCGGCCCCTTCGCGATCTTCCTGTTCGTCATCCATGGCGTCCTCATCGAGCGCCACGACACGATCCAGCATGAGTGGATTTCCTTCAGCCCCGAGGGTGCCCAGTACATGTTGAAGATCCTCGTCCGGGTCGCCGCTTTGCTTGCCGCTTCCATGCTCTTCGTCACCACCACACATCCCGCCAACCTGCTCAAGGCCCTCGACAGCCACGGCGTTCCGCCGGGCATCGCCTATCTGATCGCCAGTCCACTCCTTCTGCTCGAGCCCTTTTCCGCCCGCGCCCGCGCCATCCGCGATGCGCAGCAGGCCCGCGGCCTCGATCTCACCGGCAGCTGGAAGGCCCGCGTGAAAGCTTTCCCGGCCCTTCTCATTCCACTGGTCACGCTCGCGCTTTCCGATCTCGATCACCGCGCCACAGTGCTCGACGGCCGCGCCTTCCGCGCCCGCCCCTTCCGCGTCGTGCTCGATGCGCCGGTCGACCGGCCCTATGAACGCTGGCTGCGCCGCGCGCTTCTCATCGCCATCCCGCTTCAGATCGGAGTGCTGCTGTGGCTCTGATCGATATCGACAATCTCGTTTTCGGCTATGGCAAGGCAGCCCCTGTCCTCGACGGCGTGAGCCTCTCCATCGCGCATGGCGAACGCATCGCCATTCTTGGCGGCAATGGCTCGGGCAAGACGACCCTGGCGCAATGGATCGCCGGCAGCCTTCCCCGGCCGGGCATGACGGCGCGCAGCGGAACCCTTCATGCCGAAGGCAAGCCGTGGTCAGACTGGGACGCGCTCAAACGCGCGGAGACGATCCAGTTCGTCGGCCAGATCCCGTCGCAGCAGATCTCGGGCTTCGCTTTCACCGTCTATGACGAACTCGTCTTCGGCCCCGGCAATCTCGGCCTCGAAGAGGCTGAGATCCGCAAACGGGCCGACTGGGCGCTCGACACCTGCAATCTGCGCCATCTCGTGGAGCGCGATCCCTTCACGCTGTCGGGCGGCGAGCAGCAACGCCTGTCGATCGCGGCCGCCCTGGTGATGCAGCCCAAGGCCCTCGTGCTCGACGAGCCGACCGGCAATTTCGATCCTGAATCACGCGAGAAGCTCCTGAACCAGATCAATCAGCTGCCGGAAGACCTGACCGTCATCCTGTGCGACATGGCGCTCAAGCCGGCGCTCGCCATCGCCCGCCGCTTCCTACTGCTCGATGAAGGCCGCATCGTCGCCGACAGTGACGCGCAAGCGATCCTCGCCCATCCGCGCACGCTCGAAGTCTTCGGCGCGCCGGCGGTGACGGAAGCGGCACTGGCGATCCGCGCCGCCGGACGCTGGCCCGAAGGCAAGCCTTTGCCCCTCACCTATGGCCAGGCGGAAGCCCTGTTCAAGGAGGTCAGCCATGCTCACGGTTGATCAGGTCGCGTTCCATTACAGCGCGGCGACGCCGGTGCTGCGTGAGGTGAGCTTCCGCTCTGAAGGTGGTGAGATCCTGGCGCTGGTCGGGCGCAATGGCGCCGGCAAGAGCACGCTGCTCAGGCTGCTCAACGGCCTACGCAAACCGACACAGGGGGCGGTCGTCATCGCCGGTAAGAACACCCGAGACACGCCGCCCCATATCATCTCGCATTCAATCGGCACTGTCTTCCAGACGCCGGAACAGCAGATCTTCAACGCCACGGTGCGCGACGAGGTGGCCTTCGGCCCCAACAACCTGCCGCTCACGCCACAGCAGCGCGAGGAGCGTGTGGTCCGCGCGCTCGCACGAACACGTCTCACCGACTTCGCCGGCAAACATCCGCTCGATCTCGACCAGGCACAGCGCCGCTTCGTGGCGCTCGCCTCGGTGCTCGCCTCGCAGCCACCGGCCCTGCTTCTCGATGAGCCGCAGCGCGGCCTGGATCAGCGCGGCAAGAACCTGCTCGAAGAGATCATCCGTGAGGAACAGGCGGCGGGGCGCTGCATCATAATCGTCTGCCATGACATGGAATTCGTCGCCCGGCTCGCCAGCCGCATCATCGCTTTGTCGGAAGGCCGGCTCTCAGCCGATATGGCGCCGGTCGATTTCTTCAGCGATGCCCCGGCGATGGCGGCGGCAAGCGTCGAGCCACCCGACACACTCAGGCTTTCGGCGGCGCTCGGCCTGCCCGCAAGTCTTACCCCTTCTTCCTTCGCCGACCACTGGCTGGCGCGACACAACTGAGGCTGACATGAGACTGATTATCGATACCGACACCGCAGGCGACGACGCCTTCTCGATCCTGCTTGCGCTCAAGACACCGGGCGTCACGCTCGAGGCGATCACCATCTGCAACGGCAATGTGGATTTCAGCCAGCAGACCGAAAACGCACTCTATACGCTGGAAGTGGCAGGCTATTCGGACAAGGTACCGGTCTATCAAGGCTGTCCGTTGCCCTTGCTGCGCAAAGAGGTCGATGCCACCGAATTCTTCGGCGTCGACGGCATGAGCGACGCGCATTTCCCGAAAGCGAAGCAGCGGCCGGAATCAAAACATGCGGTCGACGCGATCATCGATCTCGTAATGTCCAATCCGGGCGAGATCGACATATTGGCGCAGGCGCCGCTCACCAATATCGCGACGGCCTATGCCAAGGAGCCGCGCATCGTGAAGGCGCTCCGGCATTTGTGGATCATGGGCGGCACCGACAATTCGCTCGGCAACACCACGCCCGCTTCCGAGTTCAATTTCTATGTCGATCCAGAGGCCGCGAAGATGGTGATCAATGCCGGCTTCCGCCAGACTTTGTCGACCTGGACGCTGACGATGAATTCCGGGATCCTGCCGCAGGAAGCGCTGGCCCGCATCGAGGCGATGAATACGCCGCTGTCGCGCTTTTTCATGACGGTGAGCCAGGCGCCGTTCAAACGTACCAAGGTGCGTTACGGCTCGCCCCTCAGCACCCATCCCGATTCACTCACCTGCGCCTGTGCCATCGACGAAAGCCTCATTCTCGAAGCCGCCGACTGCCTGGTCGATGTCGAGACGGGCAGTGAGCTGACACGCGCTTATTCCAGCATCTGCGTGCCGCTCGACGAGGAGCAGGCCAAGATCGACAAATTGTGGCCCGCGGGCAAGCCCAACTGCCGCGTCATCAAGAAGGCGGACACGGATCGCTTCGCCGAAAAACTCATCGCCGTGCTCGACACCTGAACATCGAACGCAAACAGGGCAGAGCAACTGCCTATTGGAGTACACATATGAATCTCGACCTCACCGGCAAAACCGCCCTCATCACCGGCGCATCGAAAGGCATCGGCCTGGCGCTCGCGCATGTCATGGCCAAGGAAGGCTGCCACCTGCATCTCGCCGCCCGCAATGGCGAAGCGATGCTGGCGGCAAAAAAAGAGATCGAGGCGACGCACAAAGTGTCAGTCACGGTGCATGCGCTCGATCTGTCGAGCACCGAAGCGATGGAGAAGCTCGCCAAGGATGCCGGCGAGATCGACATCCTCATCAACAACGCCGGCGACATTCCGGCGGGTTCGCTCGAAATCGTCGATGACGAGGCCTGGCGCAAGGGTTTCGACCTCAAGGTGTTCGGCTACATCACCCTCGCCCGCGCTTTCTACAAGAAGATGAAGGGCAAGGACGGCGTCATCCTCAATGTCATCGGCAATTCCGGTGAGAACTGGGATGCGAGCTATATCGCCGGCAGCACCGGCAATGCGGCGCTGATGTCCTTCACCAAGGCGCTCGGCGGTGCCAGCCTCAATGACGGCATTCGCGTCGTCGGCGTCAATCCAGGCCCAGTCGCCACCGACCGCATGCTCAAGATCATGAAACGCAAGGCGACCGACATGCTGGGCGATGAAGGCCGCTGGGAAGAGCTGTTCGACAAATATCCGGGCAAGCGCCCGGCTACCGCCGAGGAAGTGGCCGATCTCTGCGCGTTCCTGTCTTCGCCGCGGGCCGGCTACATCACCGGCGCCATCGTCACGATCGACGGCGGCATCGCATCGCGTGGCTCGGTCATCTGAAGGCGAATTTGTACGATGAGCACTCTCAACAGCCGCAACAAATATTTCGACGAGCTCTTTGCGACCGAAGGGCTCCTGTGGATGGGCCAGAACACCAACCACATCCCGGCCCATCCGGCGGTGAAGCAGGCGATGATCGATTCCATCACCGCCCTCGAATTCAACGCCTATGCGCCGCCGCTCGGCTTCGAGAGCCTGCGCCAGGCGATCGTCACCGATCTGGGCCTCACCGGCGTCGAGGCGGTCGTCACCGAGGGCGGCGTCAATGCGCTCGCCACGATCTGCCGCGCCCGTTGCCGGCCGGGCAAGACGCTCGTCACCACCGATCCGACCTGGAAATGGCCGGGCCTGTTCGCCCGCCAGCAGGGTGCCGAAGTCATCGAGCTGCCGATCTATGATGCCGCCACGCAGTACAGACTGACGCCGGAAGCGCTGGAGGAGGCCGTCGATGCGCGGACCGCGATCATCTATATCGTCGATCCGAACAACCCGCTCGGCATCTGCTATTCCAAAACCGAGATCGAGGCTTTCGTGAAGATCGCCCAGCGGCATGGCGCCCTCCTCGTCCATGACTGCACCTATCGCGATTTCGCCGATGGCCACTATCCGGCGCTCAATGTCTCGACCGACAATGTCGTTTTGTCGATGAGCTTCTCCAAATGGCTGGGGCTTGCGGGCCTGCGTATCGGCGCTTTCGTGGCCAAGCCTGAGCTTGCGGCGGAGATCGCCTCCTTCTCGACCGGCGTGCTCGGCGGCAGCGTGATCGCGCAGCGCGCCGCGATCGCCGGCCTCACGGTCAAGAAGGAATGGATGGGGGAGGTTCGCCGGATCAACAAGGCGAACCAAGACAAGCTCAAAAGTGCGGTGGAAGCGCAAGGATTCACGGTTCCGGTCTCCCCCTCGCATGGCAATTTCCTGGTGATCGAGACACTCGCCGCCGGTGTGCGGCCGGAGGCTCTGGTCGCGGCGGCCAAACGCGAAGGCATCATGATCCGCCAGGGCACCTATCACACCGAACGTTTCGGCGACCGGTTCATCAAGGTCAGCACCACCGTGCCACCCGAATGGGTCGACACGTTGTGCGCCAAGCTGCCGGCGCTCGTCGCCACTGCCCGGACGCTCAACGACGTCGATGCGCAATTCTGAGGAGGTTCCATGCTGATCAAGACGAAAGACGGCCTGAACCTCCATCTCGAGGAGGCCGGTGACGGCAAGCCGGTTCTGTTCATCCATGAATTCGGCGGCAACCATCAGAGCTGGGAGCCGCAGATGCGCTTCTTCGCCCGCCGCTATCGCTGCATTACTTATGCAGCGCGGGGCTATGCGCCCTCCGACATTCCCTCTTCAGTCGAGGCCTATTCGCAGAAGATCGCGGTCGAGGATGCGCTGGCGGTGCTGGACGGACTCGGCATCGACAAGGCTCACATCGTCGGCCTGTCGATGGGCGGCTTCACTACCGTGCATTTCGGGCTGATGGCGCCGGAGCGGGCGCTGTCGCTCACGGTCGCCGGCGCCGGTTATGGCTGCGAAAAGGAATTCGAGGAGTATTTCCGTACCGTCTCGCTCGAAGTGGCGCGTAATTTCGAGACCAAGGGAGCCAAGGAATTCTCCAAGGTCTATGCGCTCGGTGCCAGCCGGGTGCAGTATCAGAACAAGGACCCGCGTGGCTGGCGTGAATTCGCCGACCGCCTCGCCACCCATTCCGATACCGGCGCGGCGATGACGATGCGGGGCGTCCAGGCGCGAAGGCCTTCCTTCTACGATCTCGAGGACCAGCTCAAGGCCATGGACGTGCCGACGCTGGTGATCGCCGGCGATGAGGACGATCATTGCCTGCAGCCCGGCATCTTCCTCAAGAAGACCATCCCGGCCTGCGGCCTCTCGGTGTTCCCCAAGACCGGGCATACGCTCAATCTCGAGGAACCGGCCTGGTTCAACGCGCTCCTCGCCGAATTCTTCGCGCAAGTGGAAGCCGGCAAATGGCAGAAGCGTGATCCGCGCGCCATGCCGAGCCAGATCATGCGGACGGACTGACATGGCCGCCCCGTCGATCGATGCCGACCGTCTGTGGAACAGGCTGATGCGCCTGGCGGAGATCGGCGCCACGCCGAAAGGCGGCGTCGACCGGCAGGCGCTGAGCGAGGGAGAAACAGAGGCGTGGCGTCTCGTCATCGACTGGGCACACAAAGCCGGCCTCGTCGCGCAAACAGATCCGGCCGCCAATCTGTTCCTCGTCTGGGAAGGCCGCGACCGAACGCTCCCGCCCCTGATGGCGGGCAGCCATCTCGACAGCCAGCCGACCGGTGGCAAGTTCGACGGCGCCTTCGGCGTCATGGCGGCGCTCGAAGCGGTGATCACACTTGCCGCAGCGGGTTTGAGGCCCGAACGCGACATCATCGTCGTCGCCTGGATGAATGAGGAAGGCTCGCGTTTCGCACCCGGCATGATGGGATCGGAAGCCTTTGCCGGCGTGCGCCCGATCGAGACGATCCATGCCGTGAAGGACGCGAAGGGCATCAGCACCGGCGCCGAGATCGACCGGCAACTGGCCGCTTTTCCTAATCTCGCGAGGCGTCCGCTCGGCTTTCCGCTCTTCGCTTATATCGAGCCGCATATTGAGCAGCACACGCTGCTCGAACAGGCAGAAATGACGATCGGCATCGTCACCGGCATTCAGGGCAAGAAAACCTATGAGGTCAAGATCGAAGGGACCAAGGGTCATGCCGGCACGCTCTCGATGCGTGACAGACGTGACGCCGTCGTCGCCTTTGCCGAAGTCATGTCACGGCTCCAGGCGCAAATAGGCCGCCACGATCACATCAAGTTCACTGTCGGCCAGTTGCTGGTCGAGCCCAATGCGCCCTCGATCGTGCCGGAGCGGGTGCGCTTCCGCATCGACCTTCGCCACCCCGATAATGCGGTTCTGGACAGATGCGGGGAGTTCGTCGAGCGGATCTGCATCGCGGCGGCCAAGCCCTGTAACGCCAACGTGACCCCGCTGGTCTCCGCGGCGTCCAATGATTTCGACGCAGGCCTGCAGGAACTGATCGCCCGAAGTGCCGGGCAGCGGGGTTTCCCGGCGATGCCGGTCCTTTCCTATGCCGGACACGACGCGCGCCAGATGGCACCGCTCTGCCCGAGCGCAATGATCTTCATTCCCTGCCGCGACGGCGTCAGTCATGATGAAAGCGAGTGGGCTGAACCGCAGCATGTCGCGGCTGGCGCGCAAGTGCTCTGCGATGTTCTCGCGGTTCTCTGCAGGGAAGTCCTGCCCTAGACCCGGGCCGGCAAATGCGCTCCAATCGTTGCCATGAGCAAACCAGCATCTGCGGCAATCACCGTTCGGCGTCTGGCCGAAACGGAGATGGATCAGGCCGCACGAGTCCTGCGGCTATCCTTTGATGCCCAATATCCCTGGCTGAGCGGCCTCCACACGCCCGACGAGGATCGATATTTCTTTCGTGAGATCCTCTATCCGAGCTGCCAGATATGGGGCGCCATCGCTCAGGACCTCATCGGCATCATCGCCTTCCGGCCGGGCATGATCGAACAGCTCTATGTGCTGCCGGACTGTCAAGGACGGGGCGCCGGCAGCGCCCTGCTCGCTGTGGCGATGTCGCAATCGGATGAACTGGAGCTCTGGACATTCCAACGGAATGCCCGTGCGCGTCGTTTCTATGAAGCGAAAGGCTTCGTGGCGACGAAGAAGACCGATGGCAGCGAAAATGAAGAGCGTGAGCCAGACGTCCTCTATAGATGGGAAAGGCGGGCCGGCGCGTCAGGGATAGACGTCAAGGGATAGTCAATCGACGCATCGTCAGGCGGGCTACCGCCCCGACCGGACATCGAACTCGGTCAGCGGATGAGCGACGCCATTGACCAGCAGATCGATGCGGTGACGGCCCGGATAATGTTTCCGGGTCGTCATATCGGCGAAGGAGATTGTGCTCGTCAGGGGCAGCTCGGCAGCGGGCGGCAATTCGATGCGGCGCAACTTGAACACTTTCGGACGTGTGTCGCCATTCGCCTTCACGAAATGCACGGCATAGTCGATGAGCAGATCCTGCGGTCCCTTGCCCGTGCTGGCGATGGTGAAGGAGAAACGCAGTTTGTCGCCGACTTTCACGCGGCCAGGCGCCAGCGTCACATCGGCGATGCGGATATCCGGCCTCGCGCCAACGCCCAGTAACGCCAGTGCGCCCGCATGGCCGCTCTTCACCAGCGAACGCAGCGCATGCTGCACGATCCATTGCCGGTCCGGCGCGGCGCCGACCAGCCATTGCCGGCAAAGGTCGACGAGAAGATCGGGATGATCCTTGCCGATATCGTTCAGATTGTTGGCGACGGAACGCTGGACATACCGTTCGGGATCGTCCTTCAGGCGCTCGAGCACGGCGATCACCGGGCGCGGATCAGCCTGAAAGGCCGGCAGGCGCGACGCCCAGGGCAGCCGCGGCCGTGTTCCCTCCGAGGCCAGACGGCGGATATGGACATTGCCGTCGCGCGTCCAGTCGAGAAGACGCGCATAGGTGGCTTCCGGATATTTCGTCAGATAGGCCCGGATACTGAATTCGGCGGAGAACCATTGCGTGAGCTCATATTGGGCGCGCATCGCCGTTTCGAAGTCATCTATCCCGTATTTCTGCACGAAACACAGATGCGGCATGTAGCGCAGAGGCGATAGGCCCGTCTCCGCGTCCGACTTAGGTCCGAGCGAGGCCAGCAGAATGTCGACTGCGGTGGCGAAAGGACGCGGCAGATGGGCATCGAGCGCATCGGCAATCTGCCAGGCGCGCGCAACGAGGGCGAGATCGTCCAGCCCCGTGAGACACGCTTTGACGAAGGGGCCTGAACGAAAGGCCGGAAGAACGCGCTTGATTTCGCCGGCCAGCGCGCGAATCGCCGCTTCGCCCAGAATATGCTTGAGCTCTTCCGCCATCTGTCCCCGCGTTCCTTCAACGACAACAGACACTATCTCATCTGATGTCAGAATTTGACAGCAGCCTTGGAGAATCTGGGCCCGTTGTTGTGCCAGACTACAGTCTGTAGATTGGAACGCCCCTTTGGAGATTGGAAACATGGCGCTCAAGCGGATGGACAATGTCGGAATCGTCGTCGAAGACCTCGCAGGGGCGATTGATTTCTTTCGCGAGCTCGGCCTCGAGCTCGAAGGGCGGGCCACGATCGAGGAAGAATGGGCCGGACGAGTCACTGGACTGGGCGATCAGCATGTCGAGATTGCCATGATGCGCACACCGGACGGCCACAGCCAGCTCGAGCTCTCCCGTTTCCTCAGGCCGCCTGTCGTCGCCGATCACCGGAACGCCCCGGTCAACGCCCTAGGCTACCTGCGCGTCATGTTCACCGTGGACGACATCGACGAGACGCTTGCAAGGCTCCGCAAACGCGGCGCGCAGGTCGTCGGCGATGTCGTCCAGTACAAGAACGCGTATCGGCTCTGCTACATCCGGGGACCCGAAGGGCTTCTCATCGGACTTGCCCAGGAACTCAGCTGAGCTCCTGCGCGGCGGCGGGAGCGGTCTCTCATCACCGCCGCCGCAGAGCCGCAAGTGTCGCCAGCGCCATGCCGGCCGCGTAGACCGCAAGCGGCCAGGCCGTGTCACCCTTCAGCAGCACCACCGCCGCGGTGCCCACGAGGCCGACGATCAGGCTCTGGATGCAGAAATAGAGGGCCACCGCCGTTCCGGCGACGTCGCCAAACTCGGCCAGTGCGCCATCCGCCGTGACCGAAGCCGTCATCACGATGCCGAGGGCGATGATCCACATCGGCGGCATGAAGCTCCAGAAGGAGGGCGACAGGAAGAGTTCACCGAGAACGAGAAGCGCCGAGCCCAGAAGCAGCAATGCCATTCCCCGGCGGGCGCAGCCGTCGACACCCCATTTCTTCACAGCCACTGACACGAAGCGTGTGGCCGCGATCATCACCAGGGCCGCCGTCGCGAAGGCCAGGCTGAAGGCGAATTCGCTGAGGCCGGCCCGCATGATGAGGAAACGCGGCGCGGTCGAGAAGAAGACGAAGAACGACCCCATCGCGGCGCTGAAGGCCAGCGTATAGGCCCAGAAGGCGCCGCTCCGCACGATGCGCCGTAAAACGCCCTTCCGTTTCGTCGCCTGCAACGGCGCGGTCTCCGGCCAACGCATCGAGGCCCATGCCACGGCGATCATCGCGGGGGCTCCCAAGGCGATGAAGAGTCCCCGCCAGCCGAACCACTCGGCGATCAGAGCGCCGAGCACCGGCCCCAGAGCGGGAACGAAAGCCAGCATGGCATTCAAATAGCCGTAGATCACCACACTTTCCGGCCGATCGGCATAGGCATCGCGCACCGTGGCGAACAGCCCTACCAGCATCGCCGAGGCGCCGATCGCCTGCGTGACACGCAGACCGAGAAAGAACGGGGCCGAGCTGGTGGCGGCGAGAAGCAAAGACGACGACGCGAAGAGCAGCGCCCCGCCGAGCAGCACGGGACGCCGCCCGATCCGGTCGGAGAGTGGCCCAAAGGCGATCTGGCCTACGCCGAGCAGGATCATATAGAGGCTCAAAGTGAGCTGGATCACCGCAGGCGTGGTGGCGAGAATGCCCGGCATCGCGGGGACGACGGGCAGATAGATGTCCATGGCGAGCGAGGCCAGGATGTTGAAGGGCGCCAGCAGCAGCAAAGCGGCCGGCAGGGCGTAGGCCCAGTTCTGGTGAACAGGAGAAGACACGAGCAGAAACTCCGCGCAAAAAGGATTTGGCGGCGCTCTGGTTCACATTAATCTGCGCATCAGATGATCCGAAAACCGCTTCGCACTTTTCGGTCCGATGCGTCTGCACATCAGATGATCCGAAAACCGCTTCGCACTTTTCGGTCCGATGCGTCTGCACATCAGATGGCCCGAAAACCGCTTCGCACTTTTCGGTCTGATGCGTCTAAAATTTTAATGATGACCGAGACAGACGCCGCAACAACATTCAATCGTCGTTGCGGCTTACTTGGCTGCTGACTTGGCGCCTTCCATTGCAGTCTCCGGTCTATCGGCAAACTTGTTTTCAGGGCGCCGGATATCATCTCCAGCCTGATGCCGCAAGCGGTTGCAAGGCTGGCGCGCGCCGCGCAACAGGTGACAGCGGGGAGGATTTTCGGATATGGGCTGTGCACGGACCGCCCGCGCCACCACAGGAAATTCCAGAGGCCTTTCAGCGAGAATGGACCCCAGTACCGTCTTCATCACCATCTCGCTGATCATGTATGCCAATGGCGGTGTTCTGGGCCTCATCCACCGCGATCTCCCGGCAACACTCAGGCCTTCGGCGAAAAGCTGGCAGACCGGCACGCTGCTGATCGCGCTGGGCTGCACGATCTTCGCCTTTCCGACCGTCCTGCCGATGCCCGTGACGGTCGTCCTCGCAAATGGGCTGTTCCTGCTGGGGCTCACCGCCTATCTCTGGTCGCTGCAGAAATTCTTCGGGATGCGCCACAAGCCCCTGCTTCTGCTGCCGGCGGGCCTCGCCATTCTCGGCGTCTTCTGGTTCTCGGCCTTTCATCCCAATACGGAAGTCCGGATCCTGATCATATCGGCGGCATGGCTTTGGCTGATGGTGGCGTCGGTGATGACCCTCACCACCAAGCTCCATCCCGAATGGGCGCTCAGCCGCAAGATGCTGCTTTCGATCTTCGTCGCGGTGCTGGCATTCACCGCGGCGCGCGCGCTCTATTATGCGCAACTCAGGATCGCGCCGGACTTCAGCATCACCGGTAACGCGCATTGGCTCAATCTCGCGACGCCGATATTCATGACCCTGCTCCCGGTCATCGGCACGACGGCTTTCGCCCTGATGTGCTCCGACCGCATCCGCCGGCAATGGGAGCATGCCGCCTCGACCGACCATCTGACCGGCCTGCCCAACCGGCGCACCTTGACCGATGCCGGCAATGAGTGTTTCGCCAAAGCCGCGGGTCAGGGCCCGGGCTTCGCGGTGGCGGTTCTCGACATCGACAGGTTCAAGGCCATCAACGACACATATGGCCATGCGGACGGCGACAATGCGCTCATCCATGTCGCCTTCCGCCTGAAGGTCGAGACGCGCAAGGGCGACTTCATCGCCCGCTCCGGCGGCGAGGAATTTGTGGTGTTGCTCGGCGACCTGCAGCCCGCCGGCGCCGAGGCGACCGCCGAACGGCTGCGCCTGGCGGTGGAGCAGGACATGTTCAGCATCGGCGACGACATGGTGCCGCTCACCATCTCCATCGGTGTCGCATTGTACAATGCCGATGACCGGAACTTCACCGAAACACTGCGGCGCGCCGACAAGGCGCTCTATCTCGCCAAGTCACAAGGGCGGAACCGGGTCGAGCTGGCGGTGTGAACTCAGGCTAGCGTCTCCGCGTAAAGTTGCGTCACCGTCCGCCAGTGGCGTTGGGCGGCGGCTTCGTCATAGACCGGCGTGTCGCTGAGCACCCAGCCGTGCTTGGCGGGATAGGTCTCGATCAGATGGTCGACGCCTGCTTCGGTCAAGGCCTTGTCGAGGCGTGCCTTCATCTCGTCGGGAAAGGATCCGTCCTCGATGGCGCCGGCGACATAGACGCGCGCCTTGATTTTCGGAGCCAGAAGATGCGGGCTGTCGGGTGCGTCGGTGGCGAGCCGGCCGCCGTGATAGGACGCCGCGGCGGCGATACGATCGGGATAAGTACCGGCGGCAGTCAAAGACAGGAGCCCGCCGAGACAATAACCGGTCGTGCCGATCCGGCCCTTTTTCGCATCCGGCTCATGCGCGAGGAA
Source organism: Taklimakanibacter albus (assembly GCF_016595235.1). GTDB lineage: Bacteria > Pseudomonadota > Alphaproteobacteria > Rhizobiales > Aestuariivirgaceae > Taklimakanibacter > Taklimakanibacter albus. The sequence goes on from NZ_JAENHL010000008.1 coordinate 1,074,765, forward strand.
GTCGAGAAAGGCGCTGGTGTCGGACATGATATTGGCGGGCGTCGCCAGCGAGAAAAATTTCTCCATCAGCACCTTGCGTTCCTCGGGGACCGAAAAGACGGTGTGCGGATTCATCGGCGCATAAGGGCCGGAGCGGTAATAGAGATCCGGCAGCAGGACGAAATAGCCGTAAGCGGCGAGCCGCTCGCCGATCTCAAGCATGGCGGGACGGATTCCGACGCCATCCATGAAAACGAGTACTGCCGGCCAAGGGCCGATACCATCCGGACGGTAAACATAGCTGGGACAGGTTCCGTCGCGGGTCTGAATGTCGATGCGCTGCATGGAACGATCATAGCACGTGTTCCCGCCCGGACGAGCTCATCCGGACGGGAAAATCGACGTCAGGCAAATGGCTCAGAAGGGCGGCGAGAGCAGCACGCCGCCCTTGTTCCACAGCGCGTTGGGCGTGTTTTCGCGCGGCAGGCCGAGCGGTGTCACATTGCGCTGATAGCTTTCGTCATAATTGCCGACCTGCTTGACGATCTGGTAGCTCCAGTCATTCGGCAGCTTGAGCAATTTGCCGATATCACCCTCGAGACCGAGCAGACGGCGCACCGGCGGATTGCCGTCGCTCTTGGCCTTCATCTCATCGACATTCTGCGAGGTGACGCCGAGCTCGTCGGCGGTGAGCGTGGCATACAACACCCAGCGCACGACATCGCCCCATTCGGAATCGCCCTGGCGCACCCAGGGGCCGTTGGGCTCCTTCGAGATCGTGTCGGGCAGGATGTCGACGGCCTTGGGATCGGCGAGCTCGGTGCGGATGGCGGCGAGGATCGCCTTGTCGGAGCTGATCACGTCACAGGCGCCGGCATCGAAAGCCTCGCGCACCTGCGGCTCGGTATCGAAGCTCACCGGCTTATAGGTAAGATTGTTCTTGGCGAAATAGGCAGCGAGATTAGGCTCGGTCGTGGTGCCGGACGGCATGCAGATGGTGGCGCCGTTCAGGTCCTTGACGGACTTCGCGTCGAGCGACTTGCGGACGAGGAAGCCCTGGCCGTCGATGAAATTGTAATAGCTGAAATCGATGCCGAGCGAGGCGTCGCGGGTCAGCGTGTTGGTGGCGCTGCGGGCCAGCACATCCACCTCACCCGCCGCCAAAGCGGTGAAACGCTCGACCAGGGTCAAGGGCACGAACTCGACCTTCTCACGGTCGCCGAAGATCGCCGCCGCGATGGCATAGCAGAAATCGGCATCGAGCCCCTGCATCTTGCCATTGCTGTCGGGGGTGGAGAAACCCGGCGTCGAGCCGGAGGTGCCGCAGATCAGCTTGCCGCGCTGCTTGACCTCATCCAGGGTCCCCGCCTCAGCGACGGCGCCGATGCCGACCGCCAGCGACAGGCCGAGCATCCAAGCCAATGATTTTCGCAATGTCATGCCATCCTCCTTTGAGGGACGCCTGGATGGCCTCCCAATTTCTTATCAAATTATCGTTTTTTGATAATTTATTGATATTCTTGGAAAGCACTATTGCAAAAAAGCGAAAACACGCTGACCGTTTGTCAAGCACAGGTATTTGGTTGAAACCATCAGCTTCCGACTTCTCATTTTTCGATAATTACCGCCTCTCCTACCTGCAATAAGGCTAGGAAAAGCGCTGGTCACACGGCAAGATCGCCCGGAATCAGACGTGATGCGGATGAGGGTTTATGTCGGGGCTCAGCAGATTTCTCAGCGTTCTCAGGTGCTTCACGGAAGCCAAGGCGAACTGGACGGTGCCGGAGCTGGCGGAAGCCATTGGCGTTCCGGCCAGCACGGTCTATCGCACCGTGCGGGAACTGGTGGCGCAGGGCTTTCTCGAGCCTTCGACCGAAGCGCATTACCGGCTGGGTTCCGCTTTCATCGAATTCGACCGCATGATCCGCCTGACCGATCCCCTGGTCAAAGTCGGAAGCCCCCTGCTGCGCGACCTTGTTGCGGAGGTGCGCCACCCATGCGTCGCGGTGCTGGCCAGACTCTATGGCGACCGGGTGATCTGCGCCGCCGATGAGCGTTATGACGGCGCCGAGCTTCCCACCAGCTATGAGCGTGGGCGGCCGATGCCGCTAACCCGTGGCGCCACGTCCAAGACCATCCTGTCGCAGCTTCCCGGCCGGCGGTTGAAGAAGCTGCTCGCCGATGCCGATGCCGACGCGCCCGCCAAGCTCAGCGGCGAGCTTGCCGCCATCCGCAAGCGCGGCCATTGCATCACACGCGGAGAGGTCGACAAGGGGCTCGTCGGCATCGCGGTGCCGGTTTCGAATTCGGAGCTCGCCATTTCAGCGAGCCTCAGCCTGGTCGTGAGCGACGCAACGTTGGACGAAAGGCTCGAAAGGCGCCTGGTGCTGCTGCTCGTCTCCGCCGCCGATCTTTTGAGCCAGGCGCTCCGCCGCCTCGCTTGATCAGGGCTGGTCGATGACTTCTTTCGGCGCCGCGCTGAAATCGGCATTGGCGGTCGAACGCTCGATGAGGCGGCGCGCCTTGGGCGGCTCGGCGCCGCGATGCAATTTGCGGATCTTCTCGCCGACGGCCTCATCGGCCTGCGTGACGCGCTGGAACAAACGCACATAATCGGCCCAGGTCGGCACATTGTACATTTCGGTCCAGAGCTGCGGATTCTGCACATCGCGAAAAAGCGCCCAGTTTCGGGCGCCGTCGCGGCGGCGGATGCGGCGGCGCTCGGCCATGGCGTCGAGAAACTCGCGCACATCCTCCTCGCGGATCAGATAATCGACCATGATGCGGAACGGCCCGCTGCGCGCCTTCAGATCGAGCGCCAGGCTCGGCTCGCGCCAGCGGTCGAGCGGGTCGAGATTGAGCTCGTCCTTGCTCGGCATGGCGAACCAGCGAAATCCCATGACCAGCCCGAACAACGCACCACCCGCCGCGATCAGAAGGGCGGTAGCGGAACCATGCTCCTCGGCGATCAGGCCCCAGACCCAGCTGCCGAGCGCCATGCCGCCGAACGTCGCCGTCTGATAGAGGGAAAGAATGCGTCCTACCACCCAGCGCGGGGTCGAGAGCTGCAGAGTGATGTTGAAGAGCGACAAGGTGATCACCCAGCTCGCCCCGCCCAGCGACAAGGCGAGAAGGGTGAGCCAGGGATAAGGGCTCAAGGCGGCGGTGGCCTGGCAGACGGCGAATCCCAAAAAGCCCAGGCGCACGCAGCTCTCCTTGGAGAGCAGCTCGCGCAGCTTGCCGCTGGCCAGCGCGCCGCCGACGGCGCCCATGCCGAACGCACCGAACAGAAGGCCATAGAGAAGCGCATCGCCATTGAGCAGGTCACGGGCGATGAGCGGCAGCAAAGCGAGCGTCGCGATGGTGGCGAAGCCGAAGACCAGAGCCCGGCTCATCACCCGGGCGATATTGGGCGACATCGCGAGATAACGCAGGCCCGCCGACATCGCCGCGCCCATCGACTCACGCGGCAGCTTGCTCTGCGGGAGCGCCGGCTTCCAGCGGGCGAGCACCGTGATGAGCGCCAGATAGCTCAGCGCGTTGATGGTGAAAGCGGTGACGGCGCCCGCCGCCGCGACGATGATGCCGCCGAGCGCCGGTCCGACGCTTCGGCAGAGATTGTAATTCATGCTGTTGAGCGTCACGGCGGCCGGAATATCCGCTCTCGGGACCATGTCGCCAACCGCGGCGCCCCAGGCCGGGTTGTTCAACGCGTTGCCGCAGCCGAGCAGGAATGTGTAGGTGAGCAGCAGCCAGGGCGTCATGGTGCCGGTGAAGGCCGACACCGCCAGCATCACCGAAACGACGAGCATGAAACATTGCGCGACCAGCATCACCTTGCGGCGGCCGAAATTGTCGGCAATGGCGCCGGAGGGGATGGAGAACAGCATGATCGGCAGCGCCAGCGACGCCTGGACCAGCGCCACCATGTCGACCGAAGTGGCGATCGCCGTCATCATCCAGGCGGCGCCGACATTCTGGATGAGAGAGCCCAGATTGGACACGAAGCTCGCGATCCAGACGGCCCTGAAGACCGGTTGCTGGAGCGGCGCCATGGATGAAGGCTGACTAGGCAAGAAAACAGGCCGATGAAATTGTGCTGATATCCCGGATTAGCCTACAATGAAGACCTGCAACTATCGGGCAAGCGTCCGCCCATTTCAAGGGCGCTTCATGCCAACATGGCTTCCATGCGTCTCATGAGGCCGTGGCTTGCCCCTCGAGCTTGAGGCGTGGGATCGGCGGGAAGGCCAAGGCGATCGCGACGGCGCCGAGCGCCAGAGCGGCCGAACCGATATAGAGCCAGCGATACTCACCGAAGCTGTCGAAGATCCAGCCGCCACCCAAGGGCCCAAGCGCCATGCCGAGGCTCGACATCATCGTCGCCGCGCCGAATACGGAGCCCATGATGTGCTGGCCGAAATATTCGCGCGCCAGCACGGCGTAAAGCGGCATCACGCCGCCATAGGCGGTGCCGAACACGATGGCGAGCAGATAGAATTCGCCAAGCTGGCTGACGACGAGATAGGCGGCAATGGCGAGCGATTGCACGAAGAGCCCGAGGACGAGGATCAGCTTGACGCCATAGCGGTCGGCCAGCACGCCGAGCAGCAGGCGGCCGCCGAGGCCGGCGAGGCCTTCGACGCTGTAGATGCTCACCGCCGCCAAAGTCGACATGCCGCACAACATGGCATAGCTCATCATGTGGAAGATCGGCCCCGAATGCGCGGCGCAGCACAGGAAGAAGGTGCCCGCCAGCACGATGAATTGCGGTGAGGCCAAGGCCTTGCCTAGAGAACTGCCGGCCTCGCCTGGCTGGGCATTGGTCGCGGCGGGCGCGGCTTCGCCTTGCGGCGCCCGGCGCACGAAAAGCGCCGCCGGAATGAGCAGGATCCAGGCGCCGATACCGATCACCGCCATGGCGGTGCGCCAGTCATAGGTGGAGATCAGCCAGCCGGCGAAAGGCGAGACGGTCAAGGGAGCGACGCCCATGCCGGCCGAGACCAGCGAGACGGCAAGGCCGCGCTGGGTGTCGAACCAGCCGGTGACCGTGGCGATCATTGGGGCAAAGAAGGCGCCGGCGGCGAGGCCGACGATCACGCCATAAGAAAGCTGGAAGGCGATGAGGCTCGTGGCGAGGCTCGCCAGAACCAGGCCGGCGCCCAAAAGAACAGCACCGGCGAGCACGACGATGCGCGGACCGAAGCGATCGCTCACGGCACCCCAGGCGAAACCGGCAACACCCATGACCAGGAAGTCGAGCGTCATCGCGCTCGATATGCCGGCCCTGCTCCAGCCGCTGGTTTCGGACATGGGCTCAAGGAAGACAGCCAACGAAAACATGGCGCCGATGGCCACGCAGGTCATCAAGGCGCCCAAAGCGACGATCACCCAGCGATAGGACTGCGCCATGGCTGTTCCCTCCCTAATATAAAGTCCGTACCGACTCTTCAGGGCAAAACATACCCACTAGTTGGTATGAGTCAATCAATTTCCATCACTTAGCTCTTGCGCTAAGTATCGACCGATGATACTTAGCCTTATGGATTACCATTCTGAGACACTGACCCCGATCTTCCAAGCCCTCGCCGATCCGACACGCCGCGCCGTGATCGGGCGCCTGGGGCAAGGGCCCGCCAGCATCAGCGACCTGGCGCAGCCCTTCGACATGGCGCTGCCCTCCTTCATGAAACACATCCGGTTTCTGGAGGAGAGCGGGCTCATCAACACCCATAAGCATGGCCGCATCCGCACCTGCACCCTCGAAAGGAAACCTTTTCAGATGGTCGAAGCCTGGCTGGCGCAGCAGCGCGCGTTGTGGGAGGGCCGCACCGACCGGCTCGAACAATTCGTCCTCGCTCAACACGCAAAGGAAACAGAGTAATGACCGTTGTCTTCGATCCCGAACGGGATCTCACCGTGACGCGCATCATCAAGGCGCCGCGCGCCGCCGTCTGGCGCGCCTGGACGACACCCAAAAGCCTCGAGCAATGGTGGCTCCCCGCCCCTGCCAAATGCCAGGTGGTCAAGCTCGATCTCAGGCCGGGCGGCGCCTTCGAGACACGCATGAGCGAAGACGGCGGCGCCTTCATGCCGCATGTGACGGCCTGCTTCCTCTCCGTCGAGGATCAGTCGCGCATCGTCTTCACCGATACGCTGACAGGCGGCTGGCGGCCGGGCGATCAGCCCTTCATGACGGCGATCATCACGATGAAGGACCATACGCAAGGCACCGACTATGCGGCTTTCGCGATGCACAGGAGCAGCGCCGAGCGCAAGAAGCACGAGGAGCTGGGCTTTCATGACGGCTGGGGCACTGTGACGGAACAGCTCGCCCGGCTCGTCGAGCAGAGCCGGTAGCGGGAAAGCAGATGCGCAAGATCGTGTTCCAGATGATGGCGACGTTAAATGGCCGCCTCGATCAGCCCTATGAGTGGCTCCACAGCGTCTGCGAGGGCCAGTATCGGAGAATTGACCAGATCTACTCGACCTATGACACCGTGCTCGTGGGACGCGTGACCTATGAAGAGATGGCGGCCTATTGGCCGACAGCGCTTTCGGAAACCGAAGGCACTGAGACAAATCGCAAGATGGCGCGCCGGATGCGCGATTACCGCAAGCTGGTGTTTTCGCGGCGGAAAGGCCAGGCGCTGACCGGCTGGCAAAATGTCGAGCACGTCATCGCGGCAGACGACAAGGCGCTACGAGATTTTCTCAGCGATCTGAAAGAGCAGCCGGGCGGAAATATCCATCTATCCGGCGGGGCGAGCTTCGCGCAATCTGTCATCGGCCTCGGTCTGATCGATGAGTATCATTTCTTTCTCTATCCGGCCGTTTCATCCGGCTCCGTCTGGTTCGAGCGATGGCCGGGCGATCACGGCCTAAAGCTCATCGCCAGAGAATCTTACGAGAATGGCGTCGTCTGGCTGCATTATGCGGCACAACCTCGCGAGACGAAACCGCAGCCCGACAGTTTCACGGAACTGCTGAGCTAGGAAGTGGCCGGCCAGGAATTGAGAAGCTCGCGCGTATAGGCATGCTGCGGCCGCGCGAAGACCGCATTCGCCTCGCCCTGTTCGACGATACGGCCGGACTGCATGACGGCGACCCGGTCGGCGATGAGCCGCACCACCGCCAGATTGTGGGTGATGATCAGCAGTGTAATCTCCTCCGTCCGGCGGAGCTCCTGCAGCAAATTGAGCAACTCGCCCTGGACGGAAACATCGAGCCCCGCGGTCGGCTCATCGGCGGCGAGGATCCGCGGCCGCATGAGCAAGGCACGGGCAATCGCGGCGCGGCGCGCCTGTCCGCCGCTGATCTGATGCGGATATTTGTCGAGGATCGCGCGCGGAAGCCCAAGCCGCCGCAAGATTTCATCGAGGCGCTGGCGCAGCGCATCGCGCGGTTCGCCCAGCACCTTCGCCACTTCGTCCATCAGCACGCCGATGCGGCAGCGCGGCGACAGGGCGGCGGCAGGATCCTGGAAGATCGGCTGGATGACCCGCGCCCGTCGGCGCGTCTCGGCAAGCGATCCGCCGAAACGTTCGCCCATGAGCCGGATCTCGCCCCGTCTTACGTCCTGAAGCCCGAGTGCGGCGCGCAGCAGCGTCGTCTTGCCGGAGCCCGACTCGCCGACGACGCCGAATGTCGTACTTGCGGGGACATCGAGCGACAGATCGTCGATGACCGTCACCGGACCAAAGCCGATGCTGACGCCGGATATAGAGACGGCAGTCGTCATGATGCGCCGATCCTCAGGCAGCGCGCCTTGTGCCGCCCTTCTTCGTCGAGCCGGACGGCCGACGGGACGGTGACAGCGCAGTCAGCAACCGCCCGATCACAGCGCGCGGCGAAGACGCAGCCCGATACCGGTCTCCTCAGATCCGGAAGCTCGCCACCTATGACCTTGAAGCTGTTCGCCATTGCGGGCTCCCGACGCGGCTGGTCGATCGCCACCTCGCAATCGAGCAGCAGGCGGGAATAAGGATGCCCAGGCCGGCGCTGGATCGCGCGGGCCGGCCCCTGCTCCAGCATCTCACCGGCATAGAGAACGGCCATGTCGTCACAATATTTGGTCACCAAACCGAGGCTGTGGGTGATCAGCAGGACCGAGCAGTTGAGCTCGTCGCGCAGGGCGCAGATCTCGCGCATGACCGAGGCCTCGACAGTGACGTCGAGCGCCGTCGTCGGCTCATCGGCAATGAGCAGGACCGGCTTTGCCAGAAGTGCCATGGCGATCACCACACGCTGGCGCATGCCGCCGCTGAGCTCATGCGGATACTGATCGAGACGCCGGCGCGGATCGGTGAGCTTGACCTTGGCCAGCGCCTCTTCCGCCATGGCACGGCGGCGTCCGGCGCTTTCGCCAGGCGCCGCCACCCGCAATATCTCGATGAGATGCGCGCCGATGGTGAAGACGGGATTGAGCGACAGCAGCGGGTCCTGGAAGATCATCGCCAGGCCATGGCCGCGCAGCGGCGCCGTGGCGTTCTTCGTCAGGTCGTAGCTCCGACCGCCGATTTGCATGTCGCCGGATATGATGCGCGCATTGGCCTGCAGCAGTCCCATGAGCGCGAAAGCGACGGTGGACTTGCCGCTGCCGGATTCGCCGACGAGCCCCAGCATCTTCCCCGGCGGGATCACGAAGGATACGTCGCGCACGGCATGCAGGTCTGGTCCGTGGCCCCGGTAGTCGACGGAAAGATTGCTGACGGCGACACTCATGCGCGGCCCTCGACATCGGTAGCGGATTTCGGGTCGAGGATATCGCGGAAGGTTTCGGCGAGGAGCGTCGATCCCAAGGTGGCGAGAGCGAGCGTGCCGGCCGCGCCAATGGTCGGCCACCAGGATTCGCTCATATAGATGAAACCATCCTTGATCAGCGTGCCGAGCGAAGAGGCCGGCGGCTGCACGCCCAAGCCCAGGAAGGACAGTCCCGCCTCGAAGGTGATCACGACAGGAATATTCATGCCGGCGAGAACGATCAGGGGACCCGCGATATTGGGAAGAATATGGCGCAGCACGATCACCATCGGATGCACGCCCAGAAGGCGCTCCGCCTCGACGAAGCTCTGATGCCGCAAGGCTTGTGCGCGGGCGCGCGCGAGTCGGCCGAATTGCGGCAGGAAGATGAGAATGGCGAGGATGACGAAGGTCTGCCGTCCGGTGCCGTAAAGCGCCACGAGGGAGAAAGCGAGGATCAAGGCCGGAAAGGCGCTCAGCGTGTCGAATATCGCCGTCACGATCCAATCGAGCCAGCGGCCGAACAGGCCCGCCGCCGTGCCGATCACCGCGCCCAGAAAGGCCGACGCAGCCACGATGAGGAGCGCCAGCGTCAGAGCCGATCGCGTCCCCGCCGATATGCGAGCGGTCAGATCGCGACCGAGATTGTCGGTTCCCAGCCAATGCGCGAGGCTCGGCGCCGCCAGCCTTTGCGGAATGTCGATACGATTGGGATCAGCGCCGAGAATGAGCCCCGACAACGCCAGCAGCAGCACGAGGCCCATGAACAGAAGACCGAGGCGGCCATTGCGATCACGCCAGATGCGACGCCATCTTGCCGGTGACGGCTTGTCAGAGATGTCTGCCGCCACCGCCTTCATGCCTGCCGCCCTTCGCGCAAAGCACGCGCGATCCGGGGATCAAGCCGGCTGTTGATCAGGTCGACCGCCATATTGGCCAGGATATAGATGAGAACGATGATCAGCACGGCCGCCTGCACGACGGGATAGTTGCGCACCGCGATCGAATTGAAGATCAGGCTGCCGATGCCTGGGCGGGCAAAGATCAGCTCGGCAAAGACGGCACTGCCGATGAGATCGCCCAGCCCAATCCCCAAGATCGAGACGAGCGGCACCAAGGCAAGGCGCAAGGCGTAGATGCCGGCGATACGCCATTCCGGTACGCCATAGGCGCGCAAAGTGCGGATGTGATGCTCGGTCAAGGTCTCCAGCAGCGCGGCACGCACCAGCCGCGCAATATAACCGATCCACCCCAGCGCGAGCGCTGTCGCCGGAAGGACGAGATGTGCCAGCTGGTCGAGTACATCACCGCTGTCACCCACGCCCGCGACCGGGAACCAGTGCAGAGCGCGCGAGAAGAGGAGCAGCAGAACGATGGATACGACGAGGCTCGGCGTCGAGACGAAGGCGACCGACAGCAGGCCGAGCAGACTGTCGGCCCAGGATCCCCGCGACTTCGCGGCGATCAGTCCCAGAAGGATGCCGAAGACCAGACTGAGGAAAAGTGCGGTCCCGGCAAGAATGAGCGTATTGGGCAGAACTTCGGCGACGATGTCGAAGATCGGGCGACGCGATATGACATCCTCGCCGAAATCGCCCCTGACGACGCGCGTCAGGAACAGCCAGAGTTGCGTGAAGATGTTCTGGTCGAGGCCCATCTCCGCAACGATCCGCGCCCGCAATTCCGGCGTCGCGCGCGGCCCCAGCATGATCGAGGCCATGTCGCCCGGCACCGATCGGACGAGCACGAAGAGCATCAACATCACGCAAGCGATGGTGAAGAGCGCGGCTTGGGCGCGGCGAAGCAAGAAGGCCATGGCGCTCTTCCTAGCCTAAGATCCTCTCATGCCTCGCCGAAATATTCGTATTGCCAGTTCATGGCATTGGGCAGCAAACACGGCTTGAGCCAGTCGGCATGGATGAAGAAATTGCGGCCGTGGGTGATCCAGACGCAGGACGCGGACTCATCGAGGAGCTTCTGCATGTCGACATAGATCTGGGTGCGCTTGGCCGTATCGGTCGTGGCGAGGCCCTCCGCATGCAGCCGGTCGAAATCGGCACTCTTCCAGCGCTGCCAGTTCCACAAGCCGACTTGCGCCGAGAGGAACCATTGCGTCTGGAAGCTCGGATCGAATTTCGAGAGATATTGGATGAGGGTGAGCTCGAGATCCTTGCTCTTGTCATCCGACCCCATGGCCCAATAGGCGCCGGAATCCATCGCGTTGATCGTAACCGTGACGCCGATCTCCGCGAGATTGGCCTGGACGATCTGCGCGGTCGCCATCGGCACCGCCTCATTGAGGCAGGTGAAGCTGACGCTCAATCCCGTCTGTCCGGCTTCGGCGAGAAGCGCCTTGGCCTTCTCCAGATCCCGGTTGTAGAGGGGCGCCTCCGGCCAGGCGCCGATGAGGCCCGGCGCCAGCAAAGTCTTGGCACGCGAGACCGCGCCGCCATAAGCGCCGGCGATGATCATGTCGATGTCGATGCCGAGACGGATGGCCTGGCGCACGCGCGGATCGGCGAGCGCGCCCTTCTCCACATTGAGGCTGATCCAGGTGTAATCGATGCCTTCGATCTCGATGACCTTGGCCTGCTCGACCTTTCGCGCCTCGCCCGCCGAGGATGGATCGACCGCAGTGAAATCGAGCTCCTTGCCCTGGAAAGACAGAAGCGCCGTTTTCGGCTCGGCAATGAACTTGGCGAGGATGCGCGGGAAATGCGCCTTTGCGGCCCCTTTATAATCGGGATTGATCTCGAGGACGAACTGCTCCTTCGGCCGCCATTCGGCCAGCCGGTAAGGCCCTGAGCCTATGATCTGGGTGGCGATCTTGTCACCGAGCGCCTCGGTCGCCTTCTTGGACAGAATGGCGCCCGATGCATCGCACAGGCCGATCAGCCAGAGTGCGGGCGAAGGGTGCTTGAGGAGAAGGCGGCCGGTATATTTGCCGGTGACTTCGACCTTGTCGAGCGTACCCAGATCCTCGGCATAAGCGAGTTTCTTACCCTTGGCGTCGCCAGTGATGAAACGGTCGAATGAAAACTTGACGTCCTCGGCGGTCATCTCGCCATAGTCGTCGGTGAACATCTGACCGGGATTGAGCTCGAATGTGTATTCGGTCTCGGAGATCTGCTTGATCTCCTTGGCCGCGTCATTGGACCAGGTGAGCTTGCCCGCATCGAAGCGGGCCAAGGTCTGGCAGACCGAAAGGATCACGTTGCCGTCGACGGTGCCGATGCGATTGCCGGGATCGAGATTGGCGATATCGACATCGACCCGCACGACAGCCTGTTTGCGCTCCGCAAGGGCGACCGACATGAAAGGCGGCAGCAGTGGCGAGGCGGCGAAGACCGCGCCACCGGCCAGAAACGATCTGCGATTCATAAATGAAATCATGATGGACGCCCTTCCCTGTTATGTTTTTTCGAGTTTCACATATTGTCGCGCGGTATCAGCTCGTCATAATCACGCGTCATGAACAGCTCATCGCCGTCATAAGTCTTCACCGAGCCGGTGACCCGGAATGTGGTGCGGTCGCAGGTGATCTCGATCCGGCTCTCGACCCGGGCGCGCCAATCGGGACGATCGAAGCTTTCGCCGAAGGTCACCGTCGTCGCGCAGCTCGCCGGATCGCCATGGGTGATGGCGTATTCCTTCCTGCGCCACGACGTCATCTCGGTGCCGGTCTCGTCGAAGACATAACGGCCGTCGTCGCTCAAGGCGACCAGGCTGGTACGCTCGGTGGATAGATCGGTTTCAATATGCCGCAGCTGGCGCGCCGGTGCCTTCACCGTCACCGGTCCCGGCTGCGCCATGACGGGGCGCTCGAAGCTGACGGCCGCTAGTGTCGACTCATCGCTGACAAGAGGCAGAGAGAGCTGGGCGCCATTCGGGTCCACGGTGATCGTCGTCAGTTCCGGCGACGGCCACGCCATCGGCCAATAGGAGGACGAGATGGCAAGCCGCAGGCGGTGGCCTTTCGGAATGATCTGGCCGACCGGCTTCATGACGAGCGAGATCTCCTCGAAGACACCGGGTGTCATCGGCTTGGGGAATTCATGGCTCTCGCGATGGGCGAGATTGAGGATGGCGTAGGTCACGAAAGCCGACGTGCCGTCGGGCGCCACGCTGGTGAGGCGGCAGGCGACCATCGCCTGCGGCGTGTCGGCGGCGATGCGCAGCGTGAGACGCGCCTGCCCCATGATCGGCAGGTCCGCACGCAACGGTTCGGTATCGTAGCAGAGAGAGCCGCCATCATCGGGGCGCTGATCGCGGGCGCCCTCGGCGGCGATGCGGCCCTGCCCATAAGGGCACCATTCCTGCGCGTGGAGGCCGGTGGTGAGCGGCGAGCAGACAGACCGGACATTCGCCGGACTCTCAGGCTTGCCCGCAGTCAGCGCCCACTCCGTCAGATGAAACGTGGTGTGAGAAATGGCCGGCGACGGCCAGGCAGGAAAACCCAGCCAGCGGCCGGGCCGCATGTCCATATGCGAAGCGGGCTTTGCATCATCCATCAGCCAGAGCCGCATGGCCGGATCGGCCTCGACGCCATTGTCGATGCCCTTCAGCCAGTGATCGAACCAGCGCTTGCATTCCTGCAGGAAACCGATCGATGGACCCGGCGTGCCGGCTTGCGGCTCGGTATGTCCCCAGGGACCGGAAATTCCCTTGGCGAGCCCCGGCATGTTCTCGACGAGACGGAAGATGGCCGAGGTATAGCCGTCGAGCCAGCCGCCGACGGCAAGCACCGGACAGGTGATCGCACTATAATCCTCGCAGACCGAACCATGTTTCCAGAAAGCGTCGCGGCGCTGATGCCTGAGCCACGTGGCCGGAAACAGGGAATGATGGTCGAGGCGCTGACGCCACAGCTCGCGCCAACGCTCCTTGCCGACGATCGCCGGATCCGGCGGCAGCGCGGCATAGCCGAACAGCGCGCCACCCCAGCCGAAATTGTCGTTGATGAGAAGCCCGCCTTCATAATGTGCATCGCAGGCATAACGGTCGTCAGTCGAGCACAGAGTGACGACCGCTTTGAGATTGGGAGGCCTCCGCGCGGCGGCCTGAAGCCCGCTGAACCCACCCCAGGAAATGCCGATCATGCCGACCGCGCCCGAACACCAGGGCTGGCGGCCGAGATGATCGATGATCTCGAGCGCGTCATCCTGCTCGCGCTTGACATACTCGTCCTCGAGAATGCCGTCGGAATCGCCCATGCCGGCGATATCGACACGCACGCCGGCAAAACCATTCGCGGCGAACCACAGATGCATCTGCTCGTCGCCAGTGCGGGTGCCGTCACGCCGCCGGTATGGGATGTATTCGAGAATGGCCGGTACCGGAGTCTTCGTGGCATCGGCAGGCAGGAACAACCGCGCCGCCAGCCGGCGTCCGTCCTGCAAGGGAATCCAATGGGTTTCGACCGTCGTGACGCCGGAGACCTTCACCTGCTGCGGTGTCGCGAAATCCATTCCATCCCTCTCCCAAAAGTTGTTATTTGTCTCTCCATATGATATATTGATTTTGAAATCAATAAATGAAATTGTTGTCCAATGACAGGATGCGCGATGATCCGCGAGGGTGATTCATGACTGGCCTAAGAAAGAAGCGCTCTCTCAAGGACATGCGCCGCGACGAGTTGATGGAGGCGGCGATCACCGTCGTCGCCAAGGAAGGCCTGCAGCGCGCGACGCTCTCGCAAATCGCGGTCGAGGCCGGCATGTCGACGGCCCTGGTGAATCATTATTTTGAGAATAAGGAGGAGCTGCTCGAGGCGACGATGCGGCGGCTCTCCGGGCGCTACCGCGGCGAGATCATGGCCCTGATGCCCGCCGATCCGACACCGGCGCAGCGCCTGCGCGCGATCATCGAGGGATCGTTCCAGCCCGATAATCTGACACTCGCCTCGCGCAAGGCCTGGGTGCAGTTTCTGGTCAACGCCATGTCGGGCGGTCGGATCTTCTATCTCTACCGCATCACCGGCGAACGCGTGGTCTCCAACATCCGCTATGCGGTGAAGCGGCTGGTGCCGGCGGATCAGGTCGACGACATTGTCGACGGGATCGCCGCCCTCATCGACGGCTTCTTCTGGGAAAATGCAACCGACTGCGCGCCTGAGGATCTCATCCGGGCGCGCCGTATCTGCTGGAACTATGCCTGCCTGCTCATTCCCTCATTGCGGAACATGCACTGATCCCAAGGAGTCACGAGTCTGGCGCGCGCCATCACGCTGAAGCGTGCGCGCGCAACTCCCCTATCCGTCATGGCCGGGCTTCGACCCGGCCATCCAGACTCGACACCCTATAACTGCTGCGCGGAGAGGCTGGATGGCCGCCTCAAGGGCGGCCATGACGAGTGGGGTCAACGCATTCCGGACGGGCGATGGGCGCGGGCTTTGCGCGCCGCGCGGTCGGAGATCAGGTCAGGCTTGCCGAAGCGCGGCGGCGCCTTGGGCTTGGCGGCGCGCTGGGTCGGCTCGGCCAGGCTGTCGATGATCGGGCAATGCGGGCGCTGGTCGCCGCGGCAATTCTCGGCGAGATGGCGCAATGTCGCCGCCATATTGTGCAGCTCTCGCGCCTTCTGCTCGAGCTCCTCGATATGGCGCAGCGCCACGCTCTTCACACTGGCGCTGGCGCGCGAGCGGTCGCGCCACAAAGCCAGCAGCTCCTCGATCTGCTCGACCGAGAAGCCGAGATCGCGAGCCGAGCGGATGAAGCGCAACGTATGGATGTCGTCATCGCCATAGATGCGATAGCCGGACTCGGTGCGCGAGGCGGCGCGGATCAGCCCAATGGTTTCGTAATAACGGATCATCTTGGCCGATACGCCGGAAGCGGAAGAGGCTTCACCGATATTCATGTCTCATCTCCTCTTCATCATGACGCCAGAGCCGGCGCGAGATCGCCCGCCTTGCCGTTGCGGGCAGCGTTGCTGACCGGCGGCCGGAAGGCCTTGAGCCGCAACGCATTGCCAAGCACGAAGACGCTCGACAAAGCCATGGCGGCGGCCGCCAGAACCGGCGACAGCAGGATGCCATAAAGCGGGTAAAGGGCACCGGCGGCAATCGGCACCAATGCCGCATTATAGGCGAAGGCCCAGAATAGATTCTGCTTGATATTGCGGATGGTGGCGCGGCTTAACGCGATGGCGTTCGGCACGCCGGTGAGATCGCCCGACATCAGCACGACATCGGCGGCTTCGATCGCCACATCGGTGCCGGTGCCGATGGCGATGCCGACATCGGCCGCCGCCAGCGCCGGGGCGTCGTTGATGCCGTCGCCGACAAAAGCGAGCTTCACGCCGTCGCGGCGCAGCCTTTCGAGGGCCGCCACCTTGCCGTCGGGCAGCACTTCCGCCACCACATCGTCGATGCCGAGCTTCTTCGCGATGGCTTCAGCGGTGCGGCGGTTGTCGCCGGTGATCATCGCCACTTTCAGCCCCTGCGCATGAAGGGCGGCAATCGCCTGGGGCGTCGTCGCCTTGATCGGATCGGCGACGGCGATGATCGCTGCCAGCTCGCCATCGATCGCGGCATAAAGCGGCGACTTGCCTTCCGAAGCGAGCCGCTCGGCCGCCGCCTTGAAGGGCGCCAGCGACAAGCCCAGCGCTGTCATCAGACGGTCGGCGCCCACCTCGATGATGCGGCCATCGACCGACGCCTTGACGCCCATGCCCGGCGTTGCGGTGAAATCGAGCGCCTTGCCGAGTGCCACGGACGAGCGCTTCGCCGCCTTGACGATGGCTTCGGCGATCGGATGCTCGGATTGTGCCTCGACGGCAGCGACCAGCGCCAGAACCTCGTCACGCGCAAAGCCGTCGGCGGTCACCAGATCGGTGAGCTCGGGCCGGCCCTCGGTCAAGGTGCCGGTCTTGTCGAGCGCCACGATGCCGGCGCCGCGCAAAACCTGCAGCGCCTCGCCCTTGCGGAACAGCACGCCCATCTCGGCGGCGCGTCCGGTGCCGACCATGATCGAGGTCGGGGTGGCGAGGCCCATGGCGCAGGGGCAGGCAATGATCAGCACCGCCACGGCATTGACGAGCGCGAAAGCGAGCGCCGGATCCGGGCCGAAGACAAGCCAGATGCCGAAGGTCAACGCGGCGATCGCCATCACCGCCGGCACGAACCAGGCCGTGACCTTGTCGACCAAAGCCTGGATCGGCAGCTTGGCGCCCTGCGCCGCCTCGACCATGCGGATGATCTGAGCCAGCACCGTATCGGCACCGATCTTGGTGGCGCGGAAGGTGAAGGAGCCGGTCTTGTTGATGGTGCCGCCGACCACTTGCGCGCCGGCGCTCTTGACGGCGGGCACCGGCTCGCCGGTGATCATCGATTCATCGACATAGGACGAGCCTTCGATCACCTCGCCGTCGACGGCGATCTTGTCGCCGGGGCGAACCTGCAGGACATCGCCGGTCTTGACCTCCTCGAGCGGTACTTCGATTGCTTCGCCGTTACGCAGGACACGCGCCGTCTTGGGAGTAAGGCCGACGAGCCGCTTGATCGCCTCGCTGGTGCGGCCCTTGGCGCGCGCCTCGAGCAGGCGGCCGAGCAGGATCAAGGTGACGATCACGGCGGCGGCCTCGTAATAGACATTGGCGGTGCCGGCCGGCAGGAAATGGTCCGCGAAAGTGGCGACGACCGAGTAACCCCAGGCGGCGAATGTGCCTACCGCAACGAGCGAATTCATGTCGGGCGCGCCGCGCAAAAGCGCCGGGACGCCTTTGCGGTAAAACCGCAGACCCGGTCCGAACAGCACCAGGGTGGCGAGCCCGAACTGCAGATAACGGCTTTCCTCCATGCCGATATAGTCCATCACGACGAGATGCATGGCCGGGATGAAATGCGAGCCCATTTCGACGATGAAGATCGGCAAGGTCAGGACTGCCGCAATCGCAAGCGACCAGCGTAAGCTCACGAGTTCCCTCGCCCGCGCTTGCGCCGCGTGATTGTCCTCCTGAACGTCGGCGCCGATGGCACGCGCCTGATAGCCCGCCGTTTCGATGGCCTTGATGACCGCCGGAACATTGGATGTGGTGGTGAAGGCAACCTCAGCCCGCTCGGTCGCCAGATTGACCGAGGCGGAGGTGACGCCCGGCACGGCGCGGATGGCCTTTTCGACACGCCCGACGCAGGAGGCACAGGTCATGCCGTCTATGCCGAAGCTCGTGTTGTTCTTCAATGCGGTCGCAGTCGCCATCATTCCAATCCTTAAAATCGATCAACCGCACCCTAGATAGACCTTCCCATGATAGGAGGGTCAAGGCCGAAATCACATTGACCTTCCTATCGTTGGAATGTCTATATCCGGAGCGGAAATGGAGACCACCATGTATAAATTCAACATTCCCGACATGACCTGTGGCCATTGCGCCGGCATGGTGCAGCGCGCCGTCAAGCTGGTGGATGCCCAGGCGGAGGTCACGGTCGATCTCGGCCGTAAGCTCGTGGAAGTCCGCAGCAGCGCGGCCCAGCAGAGCATCGGCGAAGCGATCCGTAAGGCGGGCTACGAAAACAGCGCGGCTACCTGACTATTTGATCCCAGAGACAAGCCCGTTGCGCGGCTCGGCCGAGCCGGTTTCGTTCTTGAGCCAGCATTCGCTGCGATAGGTGATGAAGGTGAAAGCCTTGCAGGTCCTGTCCGCGCTGCAGGCGATCAGGCAGGCATCGAGTGTCGTCTGCTTCAAGCGGCCGATATCATTGCCGGGATAGTCCGTCGCTTCCTGGATCATCATGGGCGCATGGTGGGCCTGTTCCAGCAAATCGGCGATTCCGCCGGCGGCATAGAGACTGGTCTTGATCCCCACTGCCTGCGCGGTCGCGAGTGTCAGCCAGTACATGCGCTCCGGTGGCGCGCCGGTGACATACGCAATAGCCTGGGGCGGCAGGCCGAGGCCGCCCACATAGTCGGCGAACATCGCATTAGTGGCGGCACTGCGGCGCGCTTTGCCGCCGCGCAGCAGATAGGCAGCATGGAAGCCGATCCGCGCCCTCTCGCCCATCAACCTTTGCACGCCGCCAAGCCAGGCCCAGGCGCAAGCCGAGGCGCAATTGACCGATGGCGGCACCATGGTCACGAACCCCTTCTTGCGAATGGCGCGACCGATCGAAATGCCAGCGGCGGCATTGCCGCCCGGGCTTTGGAGCACGACGACCGCTTCCCTGACCTGCTCGGTCTGGCGCTGAAAGGCGGCCGCATCGCCGAATTCGAGCTCACCGGTGATGCTGACGAGCGCCACCGTCTCGGTCGAGGGCGACACGACGATCTCCGCCGAGCGAGCCCCACAGGAGTACGCCCCCGTGAGCCACAGACCCAGCCCCAGACACATTACCGATTTCAGCATTCTCAGCGCCATGCGAGCCACCAAGCGCCAACCCGCGCCATGATGGCATATCAGACGCCGATCGGGGAATTTAAGATTCCGGCACCGACATCGGCGTGACCGGCATTCCGGGTCCGATCTTCTGCAGATTGCCGCTGATGATCTGATCGCCTTCGGCAATGCCTTTCGTCACGGAAATAAGCGAACCTTCGGTCGGCCCCAGATCGACGAGACGCATGCCGACCTTGCCCTGATCGACCACATAGACGAACTTGCCGAGCTGGTTCGAGCCCAAAGCCACTTGCGGCACCATCAGTGAATCGGGCCGCTCACCGACCAAAAGCCGGATATTCACATATTGGCCGGGCAGCAGGCTCAGATCCTCATTGGCGATGGTGGCGCGCGCAATGATGGTGCCGGTCGTGTGATCGACCTGATTGTCAAGAAATGTAAGCTCGCCCTTGCGCGGCGGGCCCTGATCGCCCGGCACGGTGACCTCGGCCGTCACCGGTCCTTCGGCTTTCGCCTTCTGGATCAGGACGAGCTCGGCCTCGCTCGGTGCGAAGGTGACATAGATCGGGCTGATCTGCATCAGCGTGTTCAACGCCGCGCCGCCGACATTGATGAGCGTGCCGACCGGCGCCTGGTTGCGGCCGAGCCTGCCGTCGAAGGGCGCCTTGATCACCGTATAACCGAGATTGATCTCGGCGGCCTGGATCGCGGCCTTGCCGGCGACGACGGTGGCCTCGCCCTGCGCGACGGCGCTCGCGCGCTGCTGAAAGCTGTCCTTGGACAGGAAGCCCGTCTTGGTGAGGTCGCTGCCGCGGTCGAGATTGGCCTTGGCATAATCGAGCGAGGCCTGGTCACGCTCCGTCTGCGCCTGCACCTGAGCGAGAACCGCCTGATAATCGCGCGGATCGATCCGATAAAGGAGATCACCCCGCTTCACATCGGCGCCGTCGATCGCCGGCTGGCCGAGAATGTAGCCGGAGACCTTGGCCTGGAGCGCGACGCCGCGGATCGCTTCGGTGCGCGCCGCATAATCGAGATAGATCGGGATGGTCTTCTTGACGACCCCGGTGACGGGCACCGGCATGGCCTGCATCGGCGCCGGCTCCACCGCCGCATCGGCGGGCTTGCTCAACAGGCCGGCGAGAAGCTGCGGGTCGCCGCGAAAATAAGCGAAGGCACCGGCAGCGGCAATAAGGGTCAGGGCAGTGGCGATTTTCCAGATGCGCATGGCGTGGTTCCTATTCGGCCGGCTGGGCGTGCGGCACCAGGTCCGGTTCGGTTTTCTGCTTACGCTCGCGCCATTCCTCGATCACCGCATAGAAAACGGGAACGAAGATGAGGGTGAGCACGGTGGCGGCGAGCATGCCGCCGAAGACGGCGGTACCGAGTGACTGGCGGCTGGCGGCACCCGCCCCCGAGGCCAGCATCAACGGCACGACGCCCAGGATGAATGCGAAAGCCGTCATCAGGATCGGACGCAGGCGCAGCCGGCCCGCTTCCATCGCCGCCTCGACGATGCCGAGGCCGCTTTCGCGCAGATGCTTGGCGAATTCGACGATCAGAATGGCGTTCTTGGCGGCAAGGCCGATCAGCATCACGAAGCCGATCTGCGAATAGACATCCATCTGCATGCCGCGCAGCCAGATGGCGAGCAGCGCGCCGAAGATCGCCGTCGGCACCGAGAGCAGCACCATGAAGGGCATCGACCAGCTTTCATACTGGGCGGCCAGGATGAGGAAGCAGAAGACCAGCGCCAAAGCGAAGACGATGATGGCGACCGATCCCGCTTTCAGCTCCTGATAGGTGATGCCGGTCCATTCGAAGCCGAAATCCTTCGGCAAGGACGTGGCGGCCGCGCGCTGCATGGCCTCAATGGCTTGCCCTGAGCTGAAGCCCGGGGCGGCATTGCCGTTGATCAGCGCCGAGCCGTAATTGTTGTAATGGGTCACGGTCTCAGGCCCGACGATCGGCTTCAGCGCGCCCAGGGTGGAGAGCGGCACCATCTCGCCCGTATTGTTGCGCACATAGAGGCGGCTCAGATCGTTTGCGGAGGCGCGCGCCCCCTGCTCGGCCTGCAAGGTCACGCGGAAGGTGCGGCCGAACATATTGAAGTCGTTCACGTAGAGCGAGCCCAGATAAATCTGCAGGGTGTTGAACACATCCGGCAGATTGAGCCCCAGGAGCTTGGCTTTGTTGCGGTCGAGCTCATAGTTGAATTGCGGCGTAACGGTCGAGAAAGTCGTGAACAAGGTTTGCGGATTGAGCTCCGGCTGCTTGCGCGCCTCCGCCAGCAAGGCCTGGGTCGCCTCGTTGACGGCGGCGGTGCCGCGGCCGGTCAGATCCTCGACCTGGAACTCGAAGCCGCCGGTGGTGCCCAGACCATTGATCGACGGCGGCTCGAAAGCGAGGACGAGACCTTCCGGCATACCGAAAAGCTTGGGCCTCACCTTGTTGACGATATCGGTCGCCGAGAGGCCAGGCCCGCGCTCGTCCCACGGCTTGAGCACGGCGAAGACGGCGGCGGCATTCGACTGGTTGGCGAAAGTGAGGAAGTTCAAGCCGTTGATGCCCATCACCGTGTCGATACCGGGTTCGGCGCTGAGCGTCTGACGGACCTTCTCGACCAGCGCTTCGGTGCGCTCGAGCGAGGCCCCGTCCGGCAATTGCACGACGGCGAAGAAATAACCTTGGTCCTCGACCGGCAGAAAGGCCGACGGGATGCGGGTCGACACAAGGTAAGTCGCGGCGATGAGGACGGCGAAGAAACCGAACATCAGCCAGCGCAATCTGATGAAGCTGCGCACCGAAGCGGAATAGACATGCGACAACCAGCCGAAGCCTGAGTTGAACCAGCGATAGAAGAAGAACTGCGAGGGCGGGCGGTGGCGCAGGAACGCGGCCGACAAAGCTGGGCTCAAAGTGAGCGAGTTGAAGGCCGAGATGCCGACCGAGATGGCGACGGTCAGCGCGAACTGGTTGTAGAGCTGGCCGGTGACGCCAGGAATGAAGGCGACCGGGATGAACACCGCCATCAGCACGGCGGTGGTGGCGATGATCGGTCCCGTCACTTCCTTCATGGCCAGACGCGCCGCTTCGAGCGGCTTGTGCCCGGCCTCGAGCTGGCGCTCGACATTCTCGACCACCACGATGGCGTCGTCGACCACGAGGCCGATGGCCAGCACCATGCCGAGGAGGCTCAGCATGTTGAGCGAGAAGCCCAGGCCCAGCATCACCACCATGGTGGCGATCAGCGAGACCGGGATGGCGATGACGGGAATGAGCGTGGTGCGCCAGTTCTGCAGGAAGATGAAGACGACGGCGACGACGAGCACGAGCGCCTCGAACAGCGTCTTGACCACATCCTCCATCGCCGTCGAGACGAAACGGGTGGTGTTGTATTTGATGTTGTAGGTGATGCCCTTGGGGAACTGCGCCGAGAGCTGCAGCATCTTGTCTTCGACGGCTTTCTGCAGCTGCAGCGCGTTCGATCCCGGCATCTGGAAGACGCCGATGAAGATGGTCGGATTGTCGTTCTGGAAGGCCGAGGTGGAATAAAGCAGCGAGCCGAGCTCGATGCGCGCGACATCGCGCAAGCGCACCAGGGAACCTTGCGCCGAATTGGCGCGCACGACGATTTCACCGAAGGCTTGCGGGTCAGCGAGGCGGCCGGTGGCGTTGACCTGCATTTCGAATGCGGTGCCTGAGGGCGCCGGCGACTGCCCGATCTTGCCGGCGGCGACCTGGACATTCTGCTCGGCAATGGCGTTCTGCACATCGACAGCGGTAATGCCGAGATTGGCGAGCTTGTCGGGATCGAGCCAGATGCGCATCGAATAGCGCCGCTCACCCCAGATAATGACGTCGCCGACACCCGCCACACGTTTCAGGGGATCAGCGATCTGCAAAAAGGCATAGTTACTCAGGCCGACAGCATCTACCGATTTGTCGGGCGAGATCAGATTGACGACCATCACGAAGCTCGGATTCTGCTTCTTGACCGTCACACCGGCCTGATTGACGATCGCCGGCAGCGAGGACGCGGCCTGGGAGACACGGTTCTGCACGTCGACCGCGGCGAGATCGGCATCGAAGCCGACATCGAAGGTCACGGTGATGCGGGATGAACCGTCATTGGAACTGGCCGAGGACATGTAGGTCATGCCTTCGGCGCCGTTGATCGACTGTTCGAGCGGCGTCGTCACCGTGTCGGCGACGACCTGGGCGCTGGCGCCCGGATAGCTGGCGCTCACCACCACCTGGGGCGGGGTGATATTGGGGAACTGCGCTACCGGCAGCAGGAAATAAGCGATGGCCCCGGCCAGCACCATGATGACGGCGATGGCCGAGGCGAATATCGGTCGCTCGATGAAAAAGCCGACCATGGGAATATCCTATTGGTCGTCAGGCAGTGCGGTCGGCGCGCAAGCGCCGACTGGTGCGGTCAAGCATCTGCTTGAAGACGACCGGATCGACATGGTCCGCTTCCATCATGGCGAGCGTCACGGGATCGCTCATCAGCTGATCGATGGTGGGGCCCTTGTAATAGAATGACATTTCTGCCTCCTTGACGTAACGGGATGCCGGCGGGCATCGGGGTCTTGACTAAACTCTGACAGGGTGTTACCGGTCATTAACGAGCATACTGTTACCGATCGGTCACAACAGAGTCAAGACCATGGGTGTAAAAATTTTGCAGAAACCCGAAGAGGCGACTGCTTCCGACCTCAAACCGCGCGACCGACTCCTGCACACCGCTCGCGACCTGTTCCATCAGCATGGCATCAAGGGCATCGGCGTCGAAGCGATCACCGAGGCAGCCGGTACCAATAAGATGACGCTCTACCGTCACTTCGGCTCGAAGGACGATCTCATCGTCGAGTGCCTGCAGAAGGCCATCAATGAGACGATGAGCAAATGGGACGAGCTCGAGCTTGAGTATCCCGACAACCCCAAAGCACAGCTCATCGCCTGGATCGGCGCCGGCGCTCAGTGCATCGCCTCCGACAAGCGCGGCTGCGAGATCGCCAATGCGGCGGTCGAGCTCACCGAACCCGATCACCCCGGCCGGCGAGTGATCGAGGAAGGCAAGAAAGAGCACCGCCGCCGGCTCGTCGGTCTGTGCCAGCGCGCCGACCTGACACAGCCCGAGCTCGCCGCCGACACGCTGTGCCTCCTCTTCGAGGGCGCCCGCATCAGCCGGCAAAGCGATGGCCCGGAAGGACCATGCGCCCGCTTCAAGCGGATGGCGGAAGGCATTGTCGCCGCTTACGAGCGGAAATAGCTGCGGCTTCCGACCCTATCTCTGGGTCATGTACTAGATTCTCGCTCTGACAGCGCAGATAGCGGATGCGACTGCGAGCTCGCGCGCCTCGTCCTCCGCATTGCCGTCGGCCTCGTGCCAGGCGGCCGACAGGCAGCCATAGGCGATCGCATGATCGAGGATGTGGCGCGGGTCCTGATCCAGCACTTTTGCAAAGACCTCGGCCATATGGGCGATCCGATCCGGGGCGAGGCAAAGATCATCACGCTCCAACGGATTATAGAGCATATTGGCGGCATCGAAGGCGGGATCGCCGAGCACACCCTTGGGATCGATCGCCAGCCAGCCGCGCGGGCCCTCGATGATGTTGTCGTGATGAAGGTCGCCATGCAGCGGGCAGAGCCGGCGCGGCACGGCTAAGAGGCGCTCGGCAGTCCGCGCCGCTTCGACATAGAGGCTTGTCCGCCCCATCCTATGATCGGCGGCCGCCTTGGCGAAGAGGCTCGCGAAACGAATCCGCAAGAGCTGGAGACCGGCGGGATAGGGCAGATCGGATGGAGCGGTCAGCTCGCCCAGGACGGAAGCGGCAATCTCCGTCGCCGCGGTATCGCCGTCATTGTCGAGCACGTCGCGCAAATGCCGCGCGCCGGCAAATTCGAGCAGCATGAGATTGTTATCGCCGTCGAACAGGCGCACGCCGCCCCGGCCCTGACGCCAGCTGAGATAATGGGCGCCGCGCAATTCATCCTCGACATCGTCGAAGGGCTTCAGATCCTTGACGATGGCAACGCCGCCATCATCGAGCCGCGCCTTCCAGATGCGACTCGAAAATGTCTCGGTCAAAAGCGAGGGCGCGCTCAAGCGCCAGCGCGCGGGAAAGTCAGGCGGAGTCAATCTGTTCGGCCGCCATCCTGGTGCCGGCGAGCGCCCGGATCGTCGCCTCGATAACGCCTTTCACCCGCTCGCGCTCCTCGCCGACGAGCGGCAGACGCGGCGGCTTCACCCATTCGGGCGCGCCATAGACCATGTGCTCGGCGAGCTTGATATATTGCACCAGCTTCACATGGGTATCGAGATGGAAGGCCGGCGTGATGCGATAGAGCCGGCGCGCCTCTTCATAACGTCCGGCCTGGGCCAGGTCATAGATCGCCACACATTCGGCCGGCCATGCATTGGTCATGCCTGAGACCCAGCCGGTGACGCCGAGCGCCACGCTTTCGAGAATGAGATCGTCGACGCCGCAGAAGACGCTGAAACGGTCGCCCGTTTCATTGTAGATATCGGTGACACGGCGGATGTCACCACACTCCTCCTTGATGCAGACGATGCCGGGCGTGCCGATGAGTTCGCGCAGAACCGCCGGCGTCACATCGACGCCGTAGGCGATCGGATTGTTGTAGATCATGATCGGAATATCGCAGGCGCCGGCGAGCTCCTTGTACCATTGCGCCGTCTCGCGCGGATCGCTCTTGTAAGCGATGGAAGGGAAGGCCATCAGCCCTTCGGCGCCGAGCTTCTGATAGCGCTTGGCTGACGCCCTGCCCGCTTCGGTCGAGATCTCCGCAAGGCCGCTCAGGAAATGCACCCGGCCCGCCACCGCTTCCTTGCCGGCGCGCACCACCTTCTCCTGCTCGTCGCGCGTGAGCGAAGCATTTTCGCCCAGCATCGGCAGCACGATGACGCCCGAAACGCCGTTGACGATGAGACGGTCGATGCTCTTCTGGGTGGCGTCGAGATCGATCGCGCCATCCTTGCCGAGCTTCGTCGTCACCGCCGGAAACACGCCGCGCCAGTTGGTCATTCAGGTTTCCCCTCGATTGAGATCATCATAGTCACGTGCTAAGGCTGAGCGGCGTAGGATTTATAGGCCGAGGTGGCGAGCCAGCCGCAATCGATCGGCAGTGTCACGCCGGTGATCGCGGCGGCCATATCGGAACAAAGGAAGAGGATCGCATCGGCGACTTCGCGTGGAGCGACGAAGCGGCCGAGCGCGGAATTATCGGTCACGCGTTTGGGATCGCGGGCACCGCTATCGATGCGCGCCTGCATCGCGGGGGTGAGCGTATAGCCGGGCGCTACTGCATTGACCCGCACGCCATGCGGGCCCAGTTCGGCGGCGAGGATCTGGGTCAGCATGTCGAGGCTGGCTTTGCCCATCGCATAGGCCGGTTGCGCCGACGGCCTGATGCCGGTGAGCGAGCAGAGATTGACGATGCTGCCTGAGCCCCTGGCGCACATGGCCTTGCCGAAATGGCGCGCGGCCAGCAAGGTGCCACGGACATTGACCGCCTGGATGCGATCGAATTCGGCGATGTCCATGTCGAGGACGCGCACGGCATTCTGCAAAAGCCCGGCAGAGTTGATCAGGGCATCCACGGCACCGAAGCGCTCCGCGAGCGCCGTGATTTCCTTCTCCTCGGCCATGTCGACGCGGATGAAGAGGCTGTCGGCCCCTGCTCGCGTAATCTCATCGACGATCGGCACACCGCGCTTGGCGTCGATGTCGGCCGAGATCGTCCGCCAGCCTGCCTCGGCGAAACGGCGCAGCACCGCTTCGCCGATGCCGCTCGCCCCGCCGGTCACCACCGCGGTGCGGCCATCGCTCTTGATCATGAAGTACCCCCATTATCGGGCTTCGCCATCTCGGGCAGGTGCGCGGTGGCGTTGAGGATATGCATGCGCAGGAGCGAGACAGCCCGCTCCACCTGGCCCGCCCGGCACAAAGAAACAAGCGTCTGATGCTCGGCCTTGGCGGTGGCGCGTCCGTCATAACGGGTGATTTCCATGCGCAGATAGCGATCGATATTCTGGTGCACGCGCTCCAGCATGCGCAGAATGGTCGGCCGTTCGGCCGGGCTATAGAGGGTGCGATGCAGGTCCCAGTTCAGCATGCCCCAATTGCCCACATCGCTCGTCTCCATCAGGGCGATGAGGCGCGCCGCCTCGGAAAGATCCGCCGCCGTCATCTGCGGGATGGCGAGCGCCAGGAGATGCGGCTCGAGCTGAAGCCGGATCTCGAACATCTCGGCCACTTCGCTGGCCGAGATCGGCGCCACCTCGGCGCCCTTCTGCGAGATCAGGATCACCAGGCCCTCGGCCTCGAGCTGGCGCAATGCCTCGCGCACCGGGCTGCGGCTGACGCCGAGCTCCTGGGCGATCTGCTCCTGCTGCAATTTCATGCCGGCGCGATATTCGCCTTTGATGATGCGGCGGCGCAGCTCCTCGACGATCTGCGTGGCGATGGTGCTTTTGCTGATGGCCAGCATGCTCATGATGTATCCGGATCCGCCGTCGAATGTATGAAAGTTTCTATGCGCAGCCGCCGGGTTGCGCAATGACTATTGAAAATCGCGACGCCCGATGCAAAATAGGTGCGTCATGATGATGTCCATTCGCCATTTCCAGACGGTCTTCCTGCACGCCGCTTGAACGCTTGCACCGGACATCGCGATGTCCAGACCTGTCTCCGGCCGATCGCGCTGACCACGGCGCCTATATGGCTGGCTAATGCAGAGAGACCATCATGCCTGATCACAGGAAAGAGCGCGCGCTCGATGCCGCGCAAATCGACCATTTCATCACCCGGGGTTTCGTCCGCCTCGACGAAGCCTTTCCCCGCGCACTCGCAGATGAGGGACGCGCCATTCTCTGGCGCGATACCGGTTGTGATCCCGCCGATCCTGCAACCTGGACGAAACCCGTCATACGCTTGTGGGACTATGCCCAGGAGCCGTTCCGACGCGCCGCCAACACCGAAATGCTGCACCTGGCCTTCGACCAGCTCGTCGGTCAGGGCCGCTGGTTGCCGCGCGGCAGTCTGGGCTCGTTTCCGGTGCGTTTCCCCTCGCTGGACGATCCCGGCGATGCCGGCTGGCATATCGATGTGAGCTTCATGGCGCCCGGCGGCGACGCAAGCGACTTCATGAGCTGGCGCGCCAATATTGTGTCGAAGGGTCGGGCGCTGCTGATGCTGTTCCTGTTTTCCGATGTCGGCGAGACGGACGCGCCGACGCGCATCCTGGCCGGGTCGCACCACGATATTGCCCGCCGGCTGCTGCCGGCAGGCGATGCAGGATTGTCACTCAGGCACCTGGCGGAGACCGGCTTCACGGAAAGCGCGCATCGACCTGAAATGCTGGCGACCGGGCCTGCCGGAACGGTCTATCTCTGCCATCCGTTCCTGGTTCATGCGGCGCAGCCGCATCAGGGAACACAGCCGCGTTTCATGGCGCAGCCGCCGCTCTTGCCGAAAGGCACTTTCTCGCTCGATGGTGTCTCTCCGGTGGAACGGGCCATAAAGTTGGCCTTGCCCTAAAATGTCAGGCGCCCGACGGGGAATCGGGCGCCTGATTTCTGCATCAGGCGGTTGGAACCTGATGATCGGAAGCCGAAGAACCTGCGGTGCTGGTTGCTTCGACGAGGCATGGCAAAGCTAACACTGGATTTTTTCCCAAAGATGTCCCGAATGTTGCAGAAGATTTCAGCCGGCGGATCAATTACCCAGCCAGGCCGCAAGGACAGATTGCGCCAATTCCGACGGATTCCGGCCATCCGTCGGCACAAAAAGGATACCGTCCTGTTTCTCCTCTGCCATGCGCCGGGCCTGGCGCAGGGTGCGTTCGGCCTGGCTAGCGAGGCCTGAACCAGTCTCCCTTTGCTCCAGCCGCGCCAGAAGCGTCGCTTCCGCCGCCATGAGGCGGACGATCGTGAAGCGCGCCTGAGGGATAGCTGCAAGGATCCAACGGCGGTCAAAGCTAAGATGCAGCATGACCCCGGACATGATCAGCCGGCGATGACCGAGCGTGTGGTAAGTCGACCACAGCGCCGCCAGATTGAGGCTCGACACATCCCGCGTGCCGGGCTTCAGCCTTTCGAGCTCTTCAGCGCTTGGCTTCGGATGGACCCGGTCGAGCTCGTCCGTCTCGATGATCGCGTGCGGCATCCCCGCGGCGACAAGCATTGCCCCGACCTCCCAGCACAAAGTGGATTTCCCCACCCCTGCCGGTCCGGTGACAAGAAGGATATCGACATCGTCCTGCATGAGATCCAGGCCTATCCGGATTCGTGCAGGCGCGCAAAAGCGGCTTGCTCACCTGAGGCTCAGGGCGCCGAAATCGACCACCGCGCGCAAACCGGGCTGATTATCCTCGAGCCGCACCTCGATGTCATGAAGCTGGGCCACGGCGGAGACGAGAGCGAGGCCGAGCCCCTGTCCGGGTGTGGTGCGGCTGCGATCGAGCCGATAGAACTGGTCGAAGACACGCTCACGCTCCGCCTCGGGAATGCCGGGCCCGTCATCGGCCACAACCGCCGTCAGGCGATCGCCGTTCCCCAGCTCCAGCCTGATGGTGGAGCCTGCCGGCGTATGCTTGATGGCATTCTCCACGAGATTGGCCAGCATCTGGGTCAAGAGCTCCTCATCGCCCTTGAAGACAACCCCTTGCGCCACGGTGGTGCCGAGCGCTTTGCCTTCATCCTCGGCGACGGCACGATAGGAATCCGCCAGCCTCTCGGCCACGGCGGAGAGATGGACCGGCTTGAATGCCGTCTTGCGGGTGCCGGATTCGATCTGCGCAATGCGCAGCAGGGCTGAGAAGGTGGCGAGAATGGAATCGATCTCGTCGATCGCCTCGCCGATGACCGCCTGATACCCCTCGACCGAACGCCCGACCAGCACACTTTCCTCCAGATGCTGGCGCAAGCGCGCCATCGGCGTGCGCAGATCATGTGCGATATTGGTCGAAACCTGTTTGAGAAGCTCGAGCAAGGCCTGGTTGCTGTCGAGCATCTGGTTCAGATTCGCCGCGAGCTTGTCGATCTCGTCGGACGTATCATAGACGGGAATACGCTCCTTGAGCTGCCCGCGCATGATCGCCTTGCTCGTCGCGTTGATGCGGTCGATGCTTCTGAGAAAGCGCTGGCTGATGACGATGCCGGCGAGAATGGACAGGACCAAAGCCAGGACGGATGCCCAGGCGAAGGCCTCGTTGATCGCCCGCTGAGTGGCGATCGCGCCATAGCCGTCATCGCCCACCAGCAGAAATGAGCCGTCCGGCAGGTGGCGGCCATAGGCGATCATCTCGTGGTCACCGCGCACCGGGGTCTGTCCGGTCGTCGCCGTATCGAGCGGCTCGGTTCGCCAGCCCTCGAACGTCTTGATGGTGTCGATATTGCCGGCGAGCCTGCGGCCGGACTGATCGCCGTAATAATAGAGGAAAGACCATTCACCCTTGACGTTTGAACGCGCATTCAGCTCCTTCAGCAGCTCGGCGGGACCGGAATCATTGTATTCGTTCACGAGATCGGCGAATTCGACCTCGACGCCGGCACGGATCTGACGGTCCAGCGCATGGCCCGATATCCAGCCGGTAACCAGATAAAGAATGAGGAAGGCCGTCGCCGTGACCACCGCATAGGCGGCGGCGAGACGGAAGCTCGCGGTGCGCAGCAGCCTAAGCATCAGCCCTCAGGCAATAGCCGACACCGCGCAAGGTGCGGATCAGGGTCGTGCTGAAATCCCTATCCACCTTGGCGCGCAGCCGGCTCATATGGGTTTCCACCACGCTGGTCTGTGGGTCGAAGTGAAAACCCCAGACCTTCTCGAGCAGCATCGTGCGGGTGACGACGCGGCCGTCGCTGCGCAACAGGAATTCCAGGATCTTGAATTCCAAGGGCTGCAACTCGATTCGGCGCCCGGCCCGATAGACCTCACGCGTCAGAAGCCGCATCTCGAGGTCGCAGAAGGACAGAACCGTTCGTTCCGGCGCGATGGGCGGACGCCGCAATATGGCGGCGAGCCGGGCCAGGAACTCGGCAAAGGCGAAGGGCTTGACGAGATAATCGTCACCGCCGGCATCGAGCCCCGCCACGCGGTCATCGATGCCATCCATGGTGGTCAGGAACATGACCGGCGGATGCGGCCCCGCCGCATGCAGCGTCTTCACCACGCTGAGACCGTCAATACCGGGCAGCATGCGGTCGATCACCAAGGCGTCATATTTCCGGCTCGCGGCGAGCAGCAACCCGTCGCGGCCATTGTCGGCATGCTCACTCTCATAACCATGCTCGCGCAGGCCGCGGCGAATGTAATCCGCCGTATGCTGATCATCTTCGATGATGAGAAGCTTCATGCCGCACCATTGTGCTTCTATCTCTTAGTTTTGCGCATCGGTTTCCCGAAAACCGCTTCACACCTTTCGGGCCGATGCTCCAACGCCTCCGATGCGGGGCGCACTATACAAGCCGGCCCGAGTTCCGCCCTACATACAATTTCGTAAGGATCGTTCCTTGTTTCCGCCGGACGGCGGGCGCCTCGTGAGGGCTCTCATCACTTCGACAGGAGCCCATCATGAAAGTCGTCGCTCTCCTTCTTGCCATGATCTGTCCGACCACGGTGCCGCAACTGCGCATGATGGCCGAAGCGGCATTCAATGACCTGCGGCTGGCCAGGTTGGCGGCGGTAACCATCGGCGAGATTGCGGCGGACTGCCTGAGCCTCAATCTGAGCTCGGGCCTCGTCGCAACAGCCTGGGTCTTGGGCGCGCTCCTCGCGGCAGCCTTGTTCCTGCAGCTGGCGCGGGAGCGCCAGGCCCCTCGCGGGCATCGGGTGGTCGCGACATTCACCAGCGTTGCCGCGGCGCTGCTGTCGCCGGCGCTCTGGTCGATCGATCTGATGTGATTTCAGGGCGACTTGCTCAGCGCGTCCAGTTCCGCCTGGCCTTCGATCGCAGGCCCGGCGCCCAGCGCATTCAGGAAGGCGTCCAGCGTTTCCGCCGACGAGGCGGGCTTGTAGGCATCGGCGCCGCCGCCACTGGTGCGCAGCGCCAGATCGATGCTCCATGCGCCGGCGCTGCGGCAGGCCACGGCCAGATGATCGCCCTTTTCCGGCCCGGCGATCGCGAATTCACGGCAAAGAACCTGGTCGCCGCGATAGAAGGAGCTGGTCATGGAGACCTCCTCACCCGCGTTCAGATGCGCCTTCTCGCCCGAAGGAAGCTTCGACAGGATGGCCGCCAGCTCAGGATCGGCGATGCCGGCGACCTGGTAATAACCTTGCTTCGGCGCCCCGCCCGAGGCCAGCCAGTAGCCGAGAACACCCGCGACCAAGGCCAGGAACGAAGCGGCGATCGGCATGGCCCAATGGCCGAAAGGAGAGACGGACAGCGCGGCCTTGCGGGGACGTAAGGGCGTGACGGTAGCCGAAGCCGGCGCCGCCTTGCGGATCATCGCCTCGACGGAGGCCTTCAGATTGTCCGGCACCGGCTCATGCGTCCGCGCCTTCACGCTTTCGGCGGTGAGCGCTCCTGTACGCACAAACAAAGCGACACGCCGGGCGAGATCCGGCCGGCTGGACAAAACCTCGACAAGACGCGCCGACCGCTCCGGCGCCAGCTCGCCGTCGGCATAGGCCATCAATTCCTCGTCGCTGAAATCGTCAGTCATCGATCTTAACCTTGTCCTGGGCCGATGAACGGCCCGCGGCATCGTTTATTCCCGTCGCAACGGCAATATTCGCCCGGGCGCGCGCCAGGCGGCTCATCACCGTGCCGATCGGAATGCCCAATATGCCGGCCGCCTCGCGATAGGAAAGTTCCTCAACGCAAACGAGGAGCAGCACCTCGCGCTGCTCGTCCGGCAGCTTTCCGATCGCCTCCCAGACATCGGAAAGCAGCAGCCGGTGTTCCGGCGTCGTGCCGGCATCGCCCGTGAGCTTGCCCTCATAGAGCTCGATATCGTCCTTGGGCCCGGCGGTCCGGTCGCGGCGTAACTGGTCGATCCATAAATTGCGCAAGATGCGGAACATCCAGGCATCGAACCTAGTACCCGGCTCGAAAGAGGCAGCATTGGCGATGGCTCTTTCGCAGGCCAATTGCACGAGATCATCGGCTGTGTCGGGCGCACGACAAAGCGAGATCGCGAAACGGCGCAGATTGGGCAGAAACGCGATGAGCCGGTCGCCGAAATCGTCAGAAAGTCCCGCCATGCAATCCTTGGAAAATCTTTCCGCCAGTTGGAATAGTTGATCTCAGGATCCGTTATCAATAAATCCTGCGGCTGACCGGATCGCATGACCTTGCCGCCAAGGCAAGCCCGGAGACGTCGAAGGGTCAATATGTGGAGAATGCGATGAACGAGCCGTCCAGACAGATCAAAAGATTGTGTGCGGTGCTGTGCGGACTGGCGATCTTCACCATTGGTCCGTCGTTGTTGGGCAACGGCGCCGACGGATTCGGCCTCGTCAAACCCGCCTTCGCGGATGATGACGGTGACGATGGCGGCGACGACGGCGGGGACGACGGCGATGATGGGGACGACGGTCGCGGCGACGATGACGACGACGCGGATGATGACGAGGATGACCGGCCGGGCATCGGCAGGTCGCGGACGAAGACCAACTTCAACAACCGCAACCGCCCCTCCCGCATGGAACGGCGCCGGGTCGCGGCGCCGGCACCCTTGCGCTTCGCGCGTGCCGAGCTGGTCGGGCGCGATCTCACGCCTGCGGCTCTGGCGCGATTGACCCGCGAAGGCTATGTGGTTCTCGAGCAGGCCACGCTCACCGAAGGGCGGACCGTCCATCGCCTACGCATTCCCCGGCGGGTGACGCTGGCTCAGGCGCGGGCCCGCGTCCAGGCGGAGGCCCCCCAGGCCGCCGTCGATCTCAATCACTATTACCGGCCCAATATCGGCGACTCCTGCGGTGCGGGCGAGTGCCTGGCGCGCCGGATGATCGGCTGGACGCCGGTGAACGACAACGCACAATCCTGCAACAGCGGCGGCATCCGCATCGGCATGATCGACACGGCGATCAATGCAAAACACGATGCGCTGGCGGGCAGCAAGGTCGAAGTGAAACGGCTCGCGGCCGCGACGCTGCCCGCCTCCGGCAGGCAGCATGGCACAGCCATCGCCGCCTTGCTCATCGGTGATGCCGATGGCCGCTCTCCCGGCCTTTTGCCGGGCGCCGAGCTGATCGCGGTCGACACATTCCACCAGCGGTCAGGCCAGGGCGATGTTTCCGATGTCTACAGCCTCGTCAAGGCGCTCGACTATCTCGAAAGCCGCGACGTGGCGATCATCAATATGAGCCTCTCCGGCCCGGCCAACAGCGTGCTGGAGAGCGCCGTCAAGCGCCTGGCGGAAGAAGGTATCGTGCTGGTGGCGGCGGCCGGCAATGACGGTCCCAAGGCAAAACCCGTCTATCCGGCGGCCTATCCCGAAGTCGTCGCCGTCACTGCGGTCGACCGGCAGAAGCGCGCCTATCGGCGTGCCGTCAGAGGGCCGCATATCGATCTCGCCGCACCCGGCGTCGATGTCTGGATCGCCGCCTCGGTCCAGGGCACTCGGCCGCGCACCGGCACGTCCTTCGCCGCGCCCTTCGTCACGGCGGCGATAGCACTCGCCCGCAAGAACGATCCCGAAGCCCGCATGGAAGACATTCTCTCCCGCCTCACGACGACGGCCGAGGATCTGGGCGCGCCGGGCCGCGACGATACCTTCGGCTGGGGCCTGCTCAATCCCAAGGGGTTGTGCGACTGAAGAAGGTAGACGGCGCCATCCCCCGCACGGGGGATGTTATTGCCCTGGATTTCCTGTCTGGTCTCTGAAAAGCTGATTGGCAGACGGGGAATGGACCAATGCGCTCAGACATGTCGGCGGATCAGCTTTCCGCTGCAATCGGCAAGATCTATGACAGCGCGGTCGAACCTGCCTTGTGGCCAGAAGCTCTCGAAGCCTGCTGCGGTCTGATCGGCGCAACATTCGGCGGCATAGATCTGTATGATCTGGAGAACCAGAAGAAGAGCTACACCGCACGGTGGGGCGGCGATCCCTACTGGATGGATCTCCTCCACTCCAAATATGCCAGGCTGGACCCGTTCTGGGAGATCTATCCCACTTTTGAGGTCGGCGATGTCGCCAATACGGCGATCCTTCTGGAGCGTTTAGGCGCCGACGAGGACGAGATTCGGCAACTCCCCTTCTTTACCGAGTGGGCGGAACCTGCCGGCTATCGCGATGTCGCCGCAGGTATTCTCTTGCGCAGCCCGACACGCAGCGGGACATTCGAACTCTATACGCCGCCAAGCCGCGCTCCCGTCGGGCCGGATGATCTTGCCGTCGTCTCGTTATTGACACCTCATATGCGGCGCGCGGTCTCCATTGGTGACCTTTTGGGCATGCGTTCGCTTGCGACATCGACATTCGAGACAATCCTCGAAACCCTGCTGGTCGGCGTCGTGCTGGTCGATGCGTCCGGCCGCATTCTCTATTCCAATCACTCGGCCCGAACTATGTTCAGCGCCGGCAAGCCGGTGCTTTCGCAGCGTGGCGTGCTGGCGGCGCAGGACATCAACGCGAGCACGGCGATCAGGGAAGCGATCAATCGCGCTGCCCTGGATGAAAGCGAGCTCGGATATGGCGGCATTGGCGTGCCGATCAGGAGTCTCGAACCGCACGATCCCCTGCACGCCGTCGCCCATGTGCTGCCGCTGAAATCGGGAATGTTGCGTCCTGGCCTCTCGCTGGGCGCCGCAACCGCCATTTTCATCACCCCGCTCGCGGAACATGTGTCGCCTCCCTTCGACGCACTCGTCGCCCTTTACGATCTGACGCCAATGGAAGCGCGCGTGATGATCGAAATTGCCTCAGGCAAGAACCGCGCGGCATCCGCGACGGCACTGGGCATAGCCGACTCGACCGTCAAGACCCATCTTACCCGCGTGTTTGCGAAGACGAGAACCGCCGAGCAGTCGGAGCTGGCGAAGCTCGTCGCCAGCCTCACTTCGCCGGCCGTCATCCGCTCCTAACCGGCCAACATCCCCCGCGCGGCGGACGACAGATGCCGTTCGGGCAAACTACCATGACCGACGAGGGAGGGCTTCTCATCGGAGTAAACCATGTTCGATTTCAGGCGTGTTCGTCGAAACATCGCGATCATGGCGGCGGCGCTCACCGCAGGGCTGACTTTCGCTAGCGAAGCGGAAGCGGGCGGCAAGGGCAAGCCGCCCAAGATCGGAAACCAGCAGAATAGCCGCGGCAATCACTATCAGGATCATCGCAACGACCATTATCAGGATCATCGATCGCAACAGGATGATCGCAATTTCGGCGGCGCGGCCAGCTCCGGCATTCGAATCAGGTGCATCCTTCCGTTTTGCGGCCACAGCTTCACGCCAAATGCGCCGTCACATTATCAAGATCACCGCAACGACCCGCCGCACTATCAAGACCACCGTAACGATCCGGTCGGCGGACGCCCACGACATCCCCGCGATCCGGGCTATCAGAATCCATACATGCCGAACGGCAAGGCGAAACGCGCGTCGCCGGTAAAGTACAAGAAGAAGCAGGTGAAAGCCGGGCGGAAGAAACGGCCTCTGTGAAGCCAAAATGAAAAATGAAGAAGGGCATGGTCGCCCCAAGCCCTTCTCCGCCACCTTCGGCAATTGCTCAGTTCTTTCGTTTCGCCGACCCCTTGCTTGTCCAATTTTTCGAATAGCCCGAGGAATTCGACGAGCTGTTGGATGAGCGGTTCGAGCTCGAATTCGAAGAGCTGTTTGAGCTCGAGTTGGAGGATGAATTTGACGAACTGTTCGAACTTGAATTCGAAGAGGAATTGGACGAGCTGTTGGAGCTCGAATTCGATGACGAGTTCGACGAGCTGTTGCCCGCGAGGATGATCTGGCCAGTCCTGCCGGTCACTGTCTGTGCGCTTGGATAATCAGGCTTGGCAAGCGTCACGGCATCCGCCGCGCTCGCGCCAAGACCCAGGGCCAGGACTCCAGTGAGAATTGCTGTGCGTTTCATATGGCTTCCTTTCATCTGTTCGCGGGCGGCCTCATGCGCACCCGTGTGATGAACGGACGATGCCCGCCCCTATTCCCGCTAAAGCGCGATGGTTTAGCCATCGCGCTTTATTTTCTTGCTTGCGCATGATCTCTCCGGAAAATCGCTTCGCACTTTTCCGGATCATGCTCTATCTCCTGGCGCGCGCGAATTTGCGGTACCAGCCCTCGCTGGCGAGCGTGTTGCGGCGTATCCGTTCGCGCGTGGCACTCTCCTCATGATCCTCGGCACGCGGGGTGAGTGACGGCGTCAGAGCGGCATCGGCGCGTTTGAACGGAATGACCTGAACGAGCGGCGTTCCCTTCTCCAATATGTGCACGCCATCGTCACCGGTGGCGAGAAACGGAAAGTTGATCAACGCATGATAATTATCGGTATCGACGACACCGGCAATGATCTCGACCGGCAGCACGGGCCGGTTGAGCGGCGCCACAAACAGGCAGCTCCATCCCGGCGGTGTCATGATGGTCCAGTAGTTGTGGAACTTCATCGGCGGCCGGTCCGCCATCGGGTGGCCTGCGATCTGATGACTGCCATGGTTGCTGACCATGACCTTGTCGAACTCCCAGCCGGCCTCCACCGTCTTGCCGCCGTCTCTGATCTCAAGCCGGGTCGTCGCCGCGAGCGGCAGGATGAAACCCAGCGTCATGGCGTCGAGGAAGGGCATGCAGCGCTTGACGGTGAGGCCGTTATTGGTGGCCGAGACACTGGCGCCGTCGATAGCGGGCAGGCGGCGGAACCAATCCGGCAAGCTCGCTTTGGCCGGAACAGGTTCGGCGATAACGCCTTTGTCCTCAGGCGCGCAAATGAAGCTGATGACGGGATCTGCGACTTCCGAATCCGGTTCGCCCTTACGCAGGAAGCTCAGCACCTTGGCGATGGTCATGTGTCTCTCCTCCACTGGAGGCGAAACGGACCGACGGCGGCATTATTCCCGTTTGCGCAGGAAATCGCGAAAGGCGTTGAGCGTCTCCAGGCTGACATGATGCTCGATGCCCTCGGCGTCGACGCGCGCGATTTCCGGGCTGATTCCCAAGGCGCAGAGGAAGCTCTCGACAACTTGGTGGCGCTCGCGGCTTTTCTCCGCGAGGCCGGCGCCCGCCTCGGTGAGGAACACGCCGCGATAGGGCCGTTGCTGGATGAGTCCCTCGGCGGCAAGCCGCTTCAGCATCTTGGCGACCGTCGGTTGCGCCACACCCAGACGTTGTGCGATATCCACCTGGCGCGCTTCGCCGCGATCGGCGATAAGGTCGGCAATCAGCTCGACATAGTCCTCGATAAGCTCAGTGCGCCGGTTATGACGCGTCTGGCGGAAGCTCTCCATATGGGTGTCGGCATCGACCAGGGTGCTTTCGGGAGCAGGTGCTTTTGTCGGTTTCATCATCGGTGAATCAGTAGACTTCGCAATTAAAGATCATAGCCGAGGCTATAGGATATTCTGTTGCTTCAAGCAAATTATAGCCATTGCTATAATAACTCCCTTATGCTCTTATTGTTTGTAGGGGCTAAAAAAGGGAGCGGTCATGCCGGGTTGGTTGCCATTCGATCTCAAACGACGGGGATTCATCGGTGCGGGCCTCGTAGCCGCCAGCGCCGCCGCTTTCGGCGCCAAAGGAGCACTCGGGCAAGGCGAACAGACGTCCGGGCACCAGGGCCATCAGGCGCCGGCGAGCGGCACGTCGACCTATGACGCCACCAATCACATGAACGCCCATGGCGAGATGATCACCATTGGCGATGTCGATCCGGCGCGAAACGGTTTCGATCCGACCGCCATGCTGACCGACTGGGAGACAGGCGAGGTCTCCACTCTTCCCGACGGACGCAGGCTGCGCACCTTCCAGGTGACCGCCGAAGACAAGGAAATCGAGATCGCGCCTGGTGTGATGTTTCCGGCCTGGACCTTCAATGGCCGCGTGCCCGGCCCGGCGCTGCGCGCGACGGAGGGTGACCGGGTACGCGTCGTGTTCAAGAATTTCGGCTCGCACCCGCATTCGATGCATTTCCACGGCTTCCATGCGGCGCGCATGGACGGCATTCCGGGTGCCGGCCTCGTGCCGCCGGGCGGTGAGTTCGTCTATGAATTCGATGCACGGCCCTATGGCTGCCATCTCTATCATTGTCACGCGCTGCCGCTGGCGCGCCATATCCATAAAGGCATGTACGGCCTGTTCGTCATCGATCCCGATCCGGCGCGGCATCCGGAGATGGCGGCGGTCGCCAGCTCACGCCTCTACGGCACGCCGGAAAATGCCCAATGGCAGGAAATGGCGATGGTGATGAACGCCTTCGACACGAATTTCGACGGTGAGAACGAGTTCTATGCCTGCAACACCATCGCTCATTGTTACGCCAAGCAGCCGATCAAGGTGGTGCGCAGCCGGCCGGTGCGCATCTACCTGGTCAATGTCACCGAGTTCGACCCGATCAACTCTTTTCATCTGCACGGCAATTTCTTCGACTATTACGACCAGGGAACGACATTGACGCCGACGCTCAAGACCGTCGACGTGATCATGCAATGCCAGGCGCAACGCGGCATCCTCGAATTCACTTTCGCCGAGCAGCCCGATCACGAGCCCGGCCTCTACATGTTCCATGCGCATCAGTCGGAATTCA
Organism: Taklimakanibacter albus; assembly: GCF_016595235.1. GTDB lineage: Bacteria > Pseudomonadota > Alphaproteobacteria > Rhizobiales > Aestuariivirgaceae > Taklimakanibacter > Taklimakanibacter albus. The sequence continues at coordinate 1,114,540 of NZ_JAENHL010000008.1, forward strand.
CCGAGCTCGGCTGGATGGGCATGTTCGACGTCGTCGAGGCGCTGTCATGAGCACCGATCAGGCCTCGTCCATTCCCGCCACGCGTCCATGGCAGAAGCTCCTCTGGGTGCTGGCGCCGCTCGTCGTTCTCGGCCTCGCTCTGTGGTGGCTCATCGCCGGCAATCTTCTCGGCAGCTTCAACAACGGCGCGCCGCCGGTCGAGAATCTCACCGTCGAGCGCACCATCCTCGATCAGAACGGCCTTCGCCTCCTGGTCAGGGGCGGTGGGTCGGAAGCGATGAAGATCGCGCAGGTCCAGGTCGACGCGGCTTATTGGCGCTTCACCCAGGACCCGCCCGGCGCGATCGAACGCGGCGCCTCGGCCTGGATCGCCATTCCCTTCCCCTGGGTGTTGGGTGAGGCGCATAAGGTGACCTTCGTCACCAATACGGGCGCCACTTTCGAGCACGATATCCCGGTCGCGGTCGAAACGCCGCAAAGCTCCTCGCTCAATTTCGCCGCGCAGGGGATGCTCGGCGCCTTTGTCGGCATCGTGCCGGTGGTGATCGGCCTCATGTTCTATCCCGCGCTGCGTGGCGCCGGCCCGCAGGTCATGAACTTCCTGCTCGCCTTGACGGTGGGCCTCCTCGCCTTCCTGTTCATCGATACGCTGGAGGACGCCTTCGAATTCGCCGGGCGCTCGGCCACGATCTTCCAAGGGCCGATGATGGTTCTCCTCGCCGCAGCGGCGAGCTTCATCCTGCTCCTCGGCATTTCACGCCGGCAAGGCCATCCGAGCGGCCTGGCGCTCGCCACTTTCATCGCCATCGGCATCGGCCTGCATAATCTGGGCGAAGGTCTCGCCATCGGCGCCGCCTTCGCCGCCGGCGCGGCGGGCCTCGGCACCTTCCTGGTCATGGGCTTCACGCTCCACAACATCACCGAAGGCATCGGCATCGCGGCCCCCCTGCTCAAGATCAAGCCGTCGCTGGCGCGCTTCGCCGGCCTCGCCCTTATCGCCGGCGGTCCGGCGGTGCTCGGCATGTGGATGGGCAGCCTCGCTTATGCGCCACATTGGTCGGCGCTGGCGCTGGCGATCGGCGCCGGCGCCATCCTCCAGGTCATCATCGAGGTCTCGGCCTTCCTCGCCCGTTCGTCGGAGGATCCGGTCAAGGCTCTGATGGCGCCGGTCACGCTTGCCGGCGCAGCGGCAGGCCTCGCCCTCATGTATGGAACGGCGATGCTGATCAAGATCTGATCAGTGAAACAAGGAGACGATCGGCACCGCCGATCGTTTCAATCATAATAATGGACTTCGAGCAGGAGGCAGCCGCCTTGCGAGCGGAACGGCCCATGTGCGACGCCGGGCGGACGGCACGCATAGGTATTGGCGGCAAATGTTTCTTCACCTGGGGCGGCGCCTACGATCAGATCACCCGCGATCAGATACACCTCCTCCCAGTATTCATGGGTGAAAGGCGTCGTGGTGAAGGCACCGGGCAGAAAACGCAAAAGCCGTGTGCGATGACCGCTCGCCGCCTCTTCATCGAGCCGGCCCGACAGGATTTTCTGCTCGATGCCCGGCGGATAGCCCGCAGGGACATGCCAGCCGCCCGCCATGTCGAGCGCGTGAAACTCCAGATGCTCCTTGTTGATCGCCATGCCGGCCCTCACGCCGCCAGCGGCGAGACGCCGCCGATCTCGTCGCTCAGAGAATAGCCGTCGAGCATGCGGTCAACGAAGCCGGTGCAGCGATCCCAGTCGAAGGTGCGGAAGCTATGTCCCTTGGTGACGAACGTGGCCCCGGCATAGAACATTTCATATTGTGTGTGCCGGGACGCGAATTCCGAACCGACCGCATCCCAGGCGAGCTTGAAGAATTTGACCCGGCTTTCCGAGGAACAGACGGGTGACTGCTGCGTCCGATCGATGAGGCCGCGCAATTCGCCATTGGCGAAATCGTGGACGGAGGACGGCAGCATGATGAGGCCGCCACCGGCCAGGCCGCGTAGCGCCGTGATCACCTGCCCGTAGAGCTCCTGAGTCAGCACCTGAGCGGCATAGAGCGTATGGCTGTCGGGGATGAAATACCCGCCCTGCATTCTGCCCTTTATCTCCATGGCGTGTACGAGCGCGTCGACCATCGTATTCTGCGCCGCGAGCGCGCCCAGTGTTTCATGCACCTGCGGGAATCCGATGATGCCGTTGGTCTCGGCGATCCGCCGCGCGATGCCGACCAGGAAACGCATCTTCACCATCAGGCGGATCTGCGATTGGTAATTCTGATAGACATGCGCCGGCGTGGCATGAAACTGCCGCTGGCACATCGCGATATCCTGGTTGATGAAGACGCGCGGCCACTCGACCTTCACATCGTCGAAATAGAGGACGGCGTCGTTCTCGTCGAAGCGGCTGGCGAGCGGATTGTCGAAGACGCTCGGCGCGCCCGCTTCGTAAGATTTGCGCGACAGGATCTTCAGCCCCTTGGCATTCATCGGCACGGCGAAGGACACGGCATAACGCTCTTCACCGGCGCGCAGCGGCTGGATGCAGGTCACCAGCACCTCATTCGCCATGATGCCGCCGGTCGCCAGCATCTTGGCGCCCCGAATGGTGAGGCCCGTGCCGTCCTGATCGACCACGCCGGCGGTAAGGAATGGATCCTGCTGCTCACCCGCCGGGCGGGATCTATCGGCCTGCGGATTGATGATCACATAGGTCAGATAGAGATCATTGGCGCGGGCGAAGTGGAAATAGTCAGCGAGCGCTCCGGCGCGCGCCGCGTCATAGAAGCGGAAGGTATCGATCCCCATATACATGCCGGCAAGACAGGAAGCGACATGATCAGGCGCTCGCCCGAGGAAGCCGCCATGCAGCTCGGCCCAGGCCTCCAACGCCCGGCGGCGCTCGACGAGTTCCTGATAGCTGCGCGGCAGCTGCCAGATGCGGTTGGCGCGGTCCCCTTGCGTTTCCGGCGCATCGAAGGTCATCAGTTCGAGATTTTCCGGGCGCGACTGGAAGTCGTAGAGCGCGCCGACCGTGGCGATGGAGCGCCTGAAGGCCGGACATTCGGTGACATCACCGGAAAGCGCGCCGTCGATATAGACCTGCCGGCCGTCCTTCAGCGACGCGATATGCTGGGAGCCTGTCTTGATCATGGTACCCTCCAGACGTTCAGTAATGGATGTCGAGCGGCCACAGAGGTGCCGCGAACTCGGTCGGCTGCAGCGCCGCATAACGCCCCTTGCCGAAGACAAGCGGTTGTCGGTCGCCATGGTCGCGGAAACGCTTCACCTCGGCGATGAACAGCATGTGGTCGCCTCCGTCATGCCGGGCATAGGCGGCGCATTCGAAGACCGCGATCACGCCTGGCAAGAGCGGCACGCCCATGAAACCATCGCTATAACTGGTCGCTTCCCATTTGTTGGCAAGGGAGCGGGCAAATCTGTTGGAGAGGTCCTTCTGGTTCTCGGCCAGCACATTGACGGCATAGGCTTCCGCCTTCATCCAGAGCGGAAGGCTCGCGGCCTTCCGGTCGATGCTGAACAGGATGAGAGGCGGCGCCAGCGACAGAGAGTTGAACGAGCTGACCGTCATGCCGAGCGGCTCGCCTTCAACCTTCGCGGTCACGATGCAGACACCGGTTGGAAACTGTCCCAGCGCTTGCCGGAACGCCCTCGTGTCGAAGGCTGTTTCCACCACGGCGGTCATGATGGCGGCCGTCCCCATTTCGGCATCGCCGGCAGCCGCAAGGCGGCGAGCGTCGTCTCCAGATGCCGCGCCACCGCTTCAGCGGCGCGCTCGCCATCACGCATGCGCAGCGCCGCCACGATCGCCGCATGTTCAGCGAGAACTTCATCGATGCGCCGGCCTGAGGTGGTGAGCGCATAGGCACCCATGCGCAGCTGACGATCCCTCAGGCTCTCATAGAAGCCGGCGAGCACCGGATTGCCGGCGGCGCTGACGATGGCGCGATGAAACTCGCGATCGCTCTCGATGAAGGCGACCGGATCGTCCTTCTGTGCCGCCTGCCGCGCGACCAGCTCATCGAGCTGCTCGGCCAGTGCGGCGCCGAGACCGGCGGCGCGCCGCGCGCACCATTCCTCGACCAATCCGCGCGCCTGCATGACGGCGTCGATATCGGCTTCGGTCACCGGGGGAACATAGGCGCCCTTTTTCGGCACGATCTGCAGGACGCCGTCAGCCTCGAGCCGCAGCAAGGCCTCGCGCACCGGGGTGCGCGACGTACCGGTCGCCTGAGAAACCTCCGCTTCGGTGAGGAAAACCCCGTCTCTCCTAGGGAGCGTCGCGATGTGCTGCTTGAGCCATCTGAAAACGACATCCTGGGCCGCTTCGGCTCTACGGCCGGTCGATGGGAAGCTCTGTGAGCGCTCGACCTTTGTCATAGACAGGATGTATATATCTTGTATGCAAGTTTGGCAAGAAAATTCCTCTAGGTTAATTATGTAACTGAACGCATGGCTTCAAGTTACTCGTCCCGGGCGGATCCCCAGCCGTGAGTGGGTGACTGCGGCCAGCCCTCGGGCGACTCCTCCCACGCCTCCTGACGCCCATAAGGGGTCATGTCGAGCAAATGCCGGAAACCCGACGGCTCGACGCCACGACCGGTGGTGAAATAGCTGCGATAGACCAGGGCATCGTCGTCACGGAAAAAGATGCTGATGCCGAAATCATCCTCCCCTTCTCCGCCTACTCCCATATCGGCATTGAAGGAGGAGCCCGCCGACGAGAAGAAGGGAACAGTCCATCGCTTTCGCCGGCGAAGCTCGGCGAGGCGTGAATAAGGTGCGCGCGCCACGGCGACGAGACTCGTCTCCCGGGCATGAAGATGGGCCAGATGCCCGATATCATCGATGCGACGGGCGCAACCGGCGCAGGCGCTCGACCAATCGGGTGCGAACATGAAGTGATAGACGATCAATTGCCGGCGTCCCGAAAAGAGTCCCGCCAGCGAGACCTTTCCCCGTGCGCCGGAGAAGACATAGTCCTGATCGAGCCGGACCATCGGCAAACGGCGCCGCTCGGCGGCCAAGGCGTCGAGCGTCCGGGTCGCCGCCTTCTCCTTGTCCAGCAGACGCATACGGGCCTCCCGCCAGTCGGCGGGCGAGACGACAGCCGGCATGGCCAGGCGTTTCGCCATCACGCGCCCAGCGGGAGCCACAAAGTGAGCCCGCCCTCGCCGGTACGGGGATCGAATTGTGGATTGTGGCGCTCGATGATGGGGGCATCGGCGAGCATCAGGCCTTGCGAGGCGAGGCCTTCATTCCAGATCGCGGAATAGGTTTCATAGAGGCGCGACACATGGCCGTGGTGCTCGAACACCGCATATCTCCGCGCCGGTATCTCGACCTTGCGCAGCCCTTCCGGAACCTTGCCGAAACGGGAAACCTCGGCCGCGCAGACATAGTTGAACTCACCATCGTCGTCGGGCGCCTCGGTCACGCCAATGGGAATGCCGTCGAGCTTTTCCGGAATGGCGTCGTAGAAATCCATGAATCGTTGCCATTGGGCAGGAATGCCGATCGTCGTCGAGAAAGAGAAGATTTGCGCGAGACCGATCGCGCGCACGGACCCTTCGTCGACGATACGAGGAGAGGCCAGGTTGCTGACCGGCGCCCGCGCCTTCAACTCCAATGGCGCAACGATTTCAAGATCAGCAAGACTGCCGCTGTCGCGCACCGTCTCGGGTGTCTTGCCGAACTGCTCGCGAAAGGCGCGGGTAAAGGCCTCGTGCGACCCGTAGCCGGTATCGAGCGCCACCGCCAATATGTCCGGCGCACCACCACCCAGCGCGCGCGCCGCCTCGCTCAGGCGCCGGGCGCGCAGATACTTCATCACCGGATAGCCGGTCGCCATGCCGAACGCATTGGCGAGATGCGAGCGGGATACCCCGCAGGCCTCGGCAATCGAACTCAGCGTGATGGGCTGGCGCAAGTTGCGCTCTATGACCCAGAGGGCATTGTCGGCAAGTGGCATGGCATCTCCTCCACGCCGCCCGTTTAGCAGGAAGCCGGCCCCCGCCGCTTGATCGTTCGTCCGGTCAGCGTATCAAAAGACGACCACGCTCCGGATCGATTTGCCCTCATGCATGAGGTCGAAGGCTTCGTTGATGCGCTCGAGCGGCAGCGTGTGGGTGATCATCGGGTCGATCTCGATCTTGCCGTTCATATACCAGTCGACGATCTTCGGCACGTCGGTGCGGCCGCGGGCGCCGCCGAAGGCGGTACCGCGCCACACGCGGCCGGTGACCAACTGGAACGGCCGCGTGGCGATCTCCTGGCCGGCGCCGGCGACGCCGATGATGATCGATTCACCCCAGCCCTTGTGGCAGGCCTCGAGCGCGATGCGCATCACCTTCACATTGCCGATGCATTCGAACGTATAGTCCGCACCGCCGCCGGTCAGCTCGACCAGATGGGCGACGAGGTCCCCCTGCACTTCGCTCGGATTGACGAAATGCGTCATGCCGAAGCGCTCGCCCCAGGGCTTGCGGTCATTGTTGAGGTCGACGCCGACAATCATATTGGCGCCGGCGAGACGCAGGCCCTGGATGACATTGAGGCCGATGCCGCCGAGGCCGAAGACGATGCAGTTCGAGCCCGTTTCCACCTTGGCGGTGTTGATCACCGCGCCGATACCGGTGGTGACGCCGCAGCCGATATAGCAGATCTTGTCGAAGGGCGCGTCGCTCCTGACCTTGGCCAGCGCGATCTCGGGCAGCACCGTGTGGTTCGCGAAGGTGGAGCAGCCCATATAGTGATGCACCATCTTGCCCTTGTAGGAGAAACGGCTGGTGCCGTCGGGCATCAGGCCCTTCCCTTGAGTCGTGCGGATCTTCTGGCAGAGATTGGTCTTGGGGTTGAGACAATAATCGCATTCGCGGCATTCGGGCGTGTAGAGCGGAATGACATGGTCGCCCTTTTTGAGCGATTTGACGCCGGGGCCGACGTCGACGACGACGCCGGCGCCTTCATGACCCATGATCGCCGGGAAGAGGCCTTCCGGATCGGCGCCGGAGATCGTGAATTCGTCGGTATGGCAGATGCCGGTCGCCTTGATCTCGACCAGTACCTCACCCTCACGCGGTCCTTCGAGGTCGACCTCGACGATCTCAAGCGGCTTGGCTTTTTCGAAAGCAACAGCGGCGCGGGTCTTCATGTCCACGATTCTCCTTCATTCATCCTGGCAACGATCTAGCCCGGCCGGTTGCCTAAGGCCAGAGCCTGAACGGCCTCAGGCTTTCAGCACACCCTTGGCCTTGGCGACATGGGTGGCGATGAAATCCATGAGCGGCGGCGACAGGCAGTCATAGGGATCGAGACCGAGCGTGCGCAAGCGCGCGCGGATCGCCTTCATCTGATCGGGAGGCGTGCCGGATTCGATGATGGAGGAGACAAAGGCCGCGAATTTGGGCGGCGACCAGCCCTTTTCGGCGGACAATTCGGTATGGATGAAGTCGAGGCCGTAGAACGGGTGTTTGGTATTTTCGACACGGCCATACATATGGACGCCGCAGCCGGTGCAGGCGTGGCGCTGGATCGCGGCGCTGGCATCGATCACTTTGAGCTTCTGGCTGTTGGCGGAGACGCTCAGACTGTCACGCGGAACGACGGCGACGACTGAAAACGTCGCGCCCTCCGGCTTCCAGCATTTGGTGCAGCCGCAAGCGTGATTATGCGCGCTCTGGCTGGTGACCTTCACGGTCACCGGATCCTTCGCGCATTTGCAGGTCAGCGTGCCGCCGGAGAATTTCCGCCCCGCCGGCTTGAAGCCTTTGTCGACGGATGGATGGATGGCAACAGGCATTGAACTCCTCCCTGGTTGATGATTTTTAATAAAGGAGGGAGGCCGGATCGGCCTCCCATTCATCATGCACTTTTCGGAATTCGTGACCTGCAACGTTACTGCGCAAACCGGCGCGCAGCAAGCAGCGTTACAGTCTGGCGGCCACCGACTTGGTCTCGGTGTAATGCTCCATGACCTCCTTGCCCATCTCGCGGCCCCAGCCCGACTGCTTGTAACCGCCGAAGGGCCAGGCCGGATCGCCGTAATTATGGGTGTTGATGCAGATGGTGCCGGCCTTGATCTTGCGCGCCATCATATGGGCCGTCTTGAGATTGCGGGTCCACACGCTTGCCTGCAGTCCATATTCAGTATCGTTGGCGAATTTGGCCACCGCTTCGAGGCTGTCGTCGTCGAAGGACTGGACGCAGACCACCGGCCCGAAGATTTCCTCGCGCACCACCCGCATGTCGCGGTTGGTCTTGGCGAGCACCGTCGGCTCGACGAAATAGCCCTGATTGCCGGCGATCTTGCCACCGGTCACCACCTCGGCCCCTTCCTTGCGGCCGGAATCGAGGAAGCCTTTGACCCGGTCATGCTGCTCCTTGGAGACGAGCGGCCCCAGATTGACGGTGGGATCGAGGCCATGGCCGATCTTGAGCTTGCCCGCCGCCGCGGCGACGCCGGCCACGACCTTGTCATAGACCGACTTGTGGGCGAAGAGCCTGGAGCCGGCGGTGCAGCACTGACCCTGATTGTAGAAGATCGCATCCGCCGTGCCAGCGATGGCGAGATCGAGATCGGCATCGGGGAAGACGATGGCCGGCGACTTGCCGCCGAGCTCGAGCGACACACGCTTGAGATTGCCGGCAGCCGCCCGCACGATGATCTTGCCCACCTCGGTCGAGCCGGTGAAGGCGACCTTGTCGACATCGGGATGCGCGGCCAGAGCTGCGCCCGCCGTCTCGCCGAAGCCGGTGACGATATTGACGACACCATCCGGAATACCCGCCTCCTGGATCAGTTCACCGAAACGCAGCGCCGACAGCGGCGTCTGCTCGGCGGGCTTGAGCACGATGGTGCAGCCCGAGGCCAGCGCCGGCGCCAGCTTCCAGGCCGCCATCATCAGCGGGAAATTCCACGGGATGATCTGGCCGACGACACCGACCGGCTCGCGTAGCGTATAGGCATGCCAGTTGCCCGGGCTCGACACCTGGATAGTCTCGCCATTGAGGCGCGTCGCCCAGCCCGCCATATAGCGGAACATCTCGATCGAGCCCTGGACGTCGCCCTTGCGGGCATTGGTCACCGGCTTGCCATTGTCGAGCGCCTCGAGCTCGGCGAATTCATCGGCATATTTCTCTAACAGGTCGCCAAGCTTCCAGACGATGCGCGAACGCTCGCCGGGCGACATGCGCGACCAGGGTCCGCTATCGAAAGCGCGGCGCGCAGCGGCGACCGCCAGATCGATATCGGCTTTGTCGCCCAAGGGCACATGGGCGATGATTTCCTGAGTGGCGGGATCCTCGACCTCGAAGGTCTGGCCGTTCTGGGCCTGGACCCATTTGCCATCGATCAGGATCTTGCGGTTCTGGCCCAGGAACCCGCTCAGCGCGGATCCCAGAAGCGGCTTACGGACGGCGATATTCATGACAACCTCCCTTTCGGATCATGTGGACGATGCGTTATAGTCAAATGACAATAACGATAGGCAAACAAACAGGAACGGATAGATCCGCCCTGTTCGCAATTTCAGTGCATGGCGCCGCGCCCGCCCGCCGGTTCAGCGCCGAGATCGATCAACTCGCTCATCTCGGCCAGCGCCTCCTGCGAGAGCGAAAAGCTGACCTCGAAGCCATCGGGGGTGCGCAAGGACAAGATCCGATGCGAACTGCCCGCCGCCGCCTCGAGATTGCACTCGGCGAGCGGGAAGACGAATCTGAGATTGGGATCACGGCTGCGCGCCCGCAAAGCGGCGCTAAGCAAACGCGGCAAGGTCATGGCCAAGGCGCCTGCCTGCTCGGCCGAGATATTGAGATCACGGGTGGCGCCGGCATCGTCGCAATAGGACAGACGGATGGCCTCGCCATCGCCAGAGACTTCGCAAGAGGTGAAATTCGCAACGGTCTGGGTTTTACTCATCAGGGCACTCGCTATGCCCAATAGACCATAACGAATGCGCGGCCGCAAGCCGATCAGGCACGTTTCTGGCGTTTGCTCCTGCCGTTGATCTCGGCATCGAGTGCGGCGACATGACTTTCCGCTGCGGACATTGCGGCACGCTCGATGGCGCGGTAGCGCGAGATGATGGTGAGCCCCAAAGGCGTCAAGGCGGCGCCTCCGCCCTTCTTGCCGCCGCTTCTCGGAATGACGACGGGTTCACCAAAGATTGAATTCAGCTCGTCAATCAGCTCCCAGGCGCGCCGATAGGACATGCCGAGCGCGCGACCGCTGGCGGCAATGGAACCCAGCGAAGCGATCTGCTCGAGCAACTGAATCTTGCCAGGCCCCAGTCGATGTTCCGGGTCAAAGTCAATGCGGATACTCAGATTGGCCAATTGGTGCTCCTTGGCGTCATAATCCTGCGAAGTTCGTGCCAGGTCCAGACCAAATCGCACCAATCACACTCTGTTCTGTTTTATGGCTTCGTTATTTTCAATTGGGACTAACGTCGCCTTGTCGTCATTCCCGACGGGGTATAACGTCGAAACGGCAGAAACCATGGGAGGTCCCGCTATGCTCGCCCAAGCCCTTAAAGAGATTGAAAAAACCGTCGCCATCCGGCCGCGCTACGAGAATTTCATCGGCGGCAAATGGGTGGCCCCGGTCAAAGGCCAATATTTCGAGAATATCAGCCCGATTACCGGCAAGAAGGTCTGCGATATTGCGCGCTCGACCGCCGAGGATATCGAGCTTGCCGTCGACGCCGCGCATAAAGCGCGCGAGAAATGGGGCAAGACCGCGCCCGCCGAGCGGGCCAAGCTCCTCAACAAGGTCGCCGATGTGGTCGAAAGCCGTCTCGGCCTCCTGGCGCTGGTGGAATCGATCGACAATGGCAAGCCGATCCGCGAGACGACCCATGCCGATTTGCCGCTGGTGGTCGATCACTTCCGTTATTTCGCCGCCTGCATCCGCGCCCAGGAGGGGGCGCTGTCGGAAATCGACGACGACACCGTCGCCTATCACTTCCACGAGCCCTTGGGCGTGGTCGGGCAGATCATTCCCTGGAATTTCCCGATCCTGATGGCGACCTGGAAGCTCGCCCCGGCAATCGCCGCCGGCAATTGCGTCATCCTGAAGCCCGCCGAGCAGACGCCGATGGGCATCATGGTGTTGATGGAGCTCATCGCCGACATCTTCCCGCCCGGCGTCATCAACATCGTCAACGGCTTCGGCATCGAGGCCGGCAAGCCCCTGGCCCAGAACAAGCGCATCGCCAAGGTCGCCTTCACGGGTGAAACCACGACCGGCCGCCTCATCATGCAATATGCGTCCGAGAACATCATTCCGGTGACGCTCGAGCTCGGCGGCAAATCGCCCAACATCTTCTTCGCCGACGTGATGGCCGAGAACGACGATTTCGTCGACAAGGCGCTGGAGGGCTTCACCATGTTCGCCCTCAATCAGGGCGAGGTATGCACCTGCCCGAGCCGCGCGCTCGTCCAGAAGTCGATCTATGACAAGTTCATGGAAAAGGCACTGGCACGGGTCAAGAAGATCAAGCAGGGCCATCCGCTCGACGCCTCGACGATGATCGGCGCGCAAGCCTCCAATGACCAGCTCGAGAAGATCCTGTCCTATTTCGACATCGGCCGGAAGGAAGGGGCGAAGGTCCTCGCCGGCGGCGAGCGCAACCTCCTCGAGGGCGAGTTGAAGGATGGCTATTACGTGCATCCGACGGTCTTCGAGGGCACCAACAAGATGCGCATCTTCCAGGAGGAGATCTTCGGACCTGTCGTCTCGGTCACGACCTTCGATACGCCCGAGGAAGCGCTCGCCATCGCCAATGACACGCTTTACGGACTCGGTGCGGCGGTATGGACACGCGACATCAACCGCGCCTATCGCTTCGGCCGCGCCATCCAGGCCGGGCGCGTGTGGACCAACTGCTATCACCTTTATCCCTCGCATGCGGCCTTCGGCGGCTACAAGCAGTCGGGCATCGGACGCGAGACGCATAAGATGATGCTCGATCACTATCAGCAGACCAAAAACATGCTGGTGAGCTACAGCCCGAAGGCGCTGGGTTTCTTCTGACAAGTCTTGCGCTGAAATACTGATCGAAGGAGAGGGCCGCCATGAAAGCGCACACGATCGAACGTGTTCTCGCCACCGAGGCGGCCCTCGATCTCATCGGCATGCTCAAGGACAGGCATGGACCGTTGATGTTCCATCAGTCGGGCGGCTGCTGCGACGGGTCGGCACCGATGTGTTACCCCCTGGGCGAATTCCGTGTCGGCGGCAGCGATGTGAAGCTTGGAACCATCGGCGGCTCGCCCTTCTATATGAGCGCCGCGCAGTTCGAATATTGGCAACACACGCAGCTCATCATCGATGTGGTCAAAGGGCGGGGCTCGGGCTTTTCGCTCGAGGCGCCGGAAGGCTTTCGTTTCCTGACCCGCAGCCGCGTCTTCAGCGACGACGAAGTTGCCGGGCTTCCCGCCGTCGTCTCCGGATCAGCCGACGCCTGATCAGCCGGCCGGCATCTTCCGCGCGATCGCCGCCCGCATACGCGTCACCAGAACCAGGATCAATGGCCATAGCCGGGCCTGCCTCGCAGGTTTTGCCCGCGCCGCCCGCAACCGCGATACGGCCCTTCTTTCCAGCTCTTCCAGATGCCTCAGCGGACCCATTGGGTTGACGTCATGCATGAACTTGCCTCCTCTACTCAGAGCAGGGTAGGAAGCGGCCGTCAGGCAACCGTCATGAGCACCGTCAAAGCACCGCAAAATCAGCACTTCGAGCCCTCAGGGACCGGCGTCGAAATCCGGCTTCTGGGACCGATGACGGTCCACGTCGACGGCCAGGCCGTAACCCTTGCCGCCAAGAAGGTCCGGGCGCTCCTCGCCTATCTAGTGCAGCGTGAGGGCGTCGATATGGCCCGCACCGTCCTCACCGGCCTGTTGTGGGGAGAGCGCGGTGAGGCGCAGGCGCGCGCCAGCCTGCGGCAGTCTCTTTCGGAGCTACGCGCGGCGCTGGGCGAGGCGGCAGATGCGCTGATCGCCAACAAGGAATCTGTGGCATGGAAGGCCGGTGCCGCGTGGCTCGACACCATGGCCCTTGAGCTTGCCGCAAAGAGCGATGACGACAGCCTCCTCCGCGCCACTACCGCGCTCTATGGCGGTGACTTTCTTGAGGGCCTGGCGATCGATGAGCTTCCCTTCGACCAGTGGCTCGTCAGCGAGCGCGAACGCTTTCGCTTGCTTGTCGCGACGATATACACACGGCTGGCAAAATCGGCAGAGGGCGCCGGAAGGACCGAAGAAGCGATCACCCACGGACTGAAGCTCCTGCAGCTCGATCCGTTGCAGGAGCATGTCCACCGGATGCTGATGCGCCTCTATGCGGCGCAGGGAAGGCCCGACGCTGCGCTGGCGCAATATGAGCGCTGCGAGCGTGAGCTGGCAAATCAGCTCGGCGTCAAGCCCGATGTCGAGACCGAAACGCTCATGCGCGCGATAAAGGCGCGCCGGCGCGAAACTCCCGCGCGGGCCGATTTCAAAGCCAGTCACGCGCTCCCCGACAAGCCCTCGGTCACCGTCCTCCCTTTCGCCAATCTGTCGAGCGATCGCGAGCACGGTTTCTTCGCCGAAGGTCTGACGCTGGATATCATCGCCGCGCTGTCGAAGATCAGCGATCTGTTCGTCATCTCCAGCAGCAGACCAGACTCACCCGACAAGGAAGCGCGCTTCAAGCTCGAAGGCAGTCTGCGCGCCGCCGGCAACCGCATCAGGGTGACGGCGCATCTGATCGATAATCAGTCCGGGAAACACGTCTGGAGCGAGCGTTACGAGGGTGATCTCATCGACATCTTCGCCGTTCAGGACCAGATCACCCAGGCCATCGCGCTCGCAATGCAGGTCAAGCTCACCAGCGGTGACATGGCCAGGCTGTGGGAGGGGCAGACGCAGAATCTGCAAGCCTGGGAGAAGATGGTCGCTGCGCGCGATGCTTTTCTGCGCTTCAACCGAGCCGATAATCTCAATGCCCGCAAATTGCTCGAAGAGGCAACTCTCATCGACCCGAATTATACCGGCGCGCTCATCCTGCATGGCATGACGTTCTGGTGGGATGCCCGCTTCAACAAGGCGGTCGATCCGGAATATTCGCTTCAGCTCGCCGAGAAAGATGCCGCTAGGGTTGTCGCCCTCAATCCTGATCTCGGCCCGGCCTATATGCTCAGAAGCGGAATAGCGTCGCTCAGAAGCCAGCATGACCAGGCCCTGGAGCTCGCCGAACAGGCCGTCAGCCTGTCACCCAGCGATGCTCACTCCGTCGGCTTCCTCGCCATGATTTACATGTATGCCGGCGAATATGAGAAATCGATAGCAACGCTCAAGATTGCGATCCGGCTTTGTCCGCAATATCCGTCCTGGTACACCTACTATCTGGCCTGGAGCCATCTGTGGGCGGGCAATTTTCCTGCAGCTCATGAACATGGCGAGCTATATCTACGGCAAGAGCCGAACGAACCCTTCGCTTATGCGCTCATGGCAACGATCTTCGCCTTTCAGGAGCGGCAGAGGGAAGCGGCGGACATGATCAAGGAGCTGCGCAGACACTCCCTCGATTTCGGCCTGACCGAGATACGCATGTCGCAGCCCTATCGCGATCCGGCAAAATTCGAGAAGGTCGTCACCGCCTTACGGTCGGCCGGCCTATCGGAACAGAGTGGAGGCTGCTGACGCATATGGTGCGCGAGAACGAGATTCGTGCGGGTGAAACCACCATCGACTTTCCATCCCGAACGGATGCCGGCGTGACTTTCATCGGGCGCATCAATACGCCCTGGACGTCGCGCCTAACCTGTCCGCGGCAAGGCCGGCCCGATGGGCCGGTCTGCAGCATGACGATCTTCCCACCCTGGGAGCAAGCGCTTGACGGGATTGAGCACTTCGAGCGTCTGGAAGTTCTCTACTGGCTGCATCTGTCGCGCCGCGACCTCGTGCGGCAAAGCCCCGCCAATGATGGCAGCGCGCGCGGGACCTTCGCCTTGCGCTCACCGGCGCGCCCCAATCCGATCGGCACCTCGATCGTCAGGCTGGTGGAGCGGCAAGGCGCGGTGCTCAAGGTCCAAGGGCTGGATTGTCTCGATGACACACCGCTTCTCGATCTCAAGCCGGATCGCAGCCTTTTCACACCGATCGCGCCGCCGCAAGCCGGCGATTTCGAGATGCGGCAGGATTGAGATGATCTCAGATCGTGATTGCCGATCGAGACTCATCGCGTTAATGAGGCCCAGCCGGGATCTATTTCATGGACTTAACTAATGACATAAGCCGAGAGCCCGCCGCCGCTCAGCTGCGCGCGCGGACCCGCGGCCAACATGAGGCTGTGGACGCTCTCTATTCCCGTTATGACCTCGGAACTTGCGGGTCTTATGGAGAGTTTCTTCAAGCGCAGTACCGAGCCGTTGCTGCAGCCGAGAAGGCACTGAAGGCTTTTCCCGCTCTTCCGACCTGGCGCCAACGCGCCGACCTTGTGGCGACTGACCTACGCTCCCTGGGTATCCCGCTTCCGGTTCCACTCAGCATTGATCTCTTGTCGTCACCTGCGCGAGCCCATGGGCTCCTCTATGTCACGGAAGGCTCGCGGCTTGGCGGACGACTGTTGCTTCGCGCAGTTGCCGACGATCTTCCAACACGCTTCTTGGAAGACGGGCATCATCCCGGCGAATGGCGGCGGCTGCTGGCTGCCTGCGATCAGTTCGCCAATGAACACACAGGAGCGATTGAAGACATGCTTGCGGGCGCGGAAGCGGGCTTCCATCTCTTCGCCGAAGCGGCGGTGGTCACGGTGCCGGGCGCGGCACGGTGATGACGGTGCGGAGGCCCGGATTGTTGTCGTAAAATTCGAGCTTGCCCGAAACACGTTGAACCAATGCCTCGATCATGCGCGAGCCGAACCCCTGTCCGACCGCCTCGCGCCTGCCCTTGCCCTGGTCCGATACGACCAGCCAGTAAGCCACGGCGTCGGCGGACAGGACAATATTGATGGGACCTGCCGCGCCCTCATAGGCGTATTTCTGCGCGTTTATGATAAGCTCCGTCAGAACGAGTCCCAAGGAAACAGCGTGTGTTGCGGGAACGCCCACATGGTTCAGTTCCAAGGCAAACTGATCGCTCCATTCCGCGCCCATCGAGGTCTTGAGCTCGTTGCACAATTCGGCAAGATGTTGAGCCAGATTCACTGTCTGCGGCTGATCATCCTTGTAAAGCCGCTTATGAACCAGACCGACCGCAACGATCCGGCGCTGTGCCTCGGAAAGATGCACCGAGACTTCCGCATTTTCGGTCGAGCGCATCTGCAAGTTCAGATAGGCGGAAACCAGTTGCAAGCTGTTCTGGACCCGGTGATTGATCTCCCCGATGAGATAGTCCTTATCGGTGACCAGGCGCCGCAGCATTTCCTGCTGATGAGCCTCGTTCAACATCTGCCGCAAACGGGCAGCCGCGGACATCTCCGCTTCGGTCCAAGGCTCGGAACGGCCGCGTTCAATCTCTTTCCAGGATTCGAAGGATGCGCGGGGTGACAAGGGGATTGAAGGATTTCCCGGTCCTGCTTTATGCGGGTTACCGGCCCAGTTCACCTCCTCAAGCAGCTCAGGTCGGAACCAAAGCAGCCAGATATCGTGGTTTGCCGGCAGTGAAAAGGCAACGAGGCCGCTGGCGATCTCCTGATACGCCGTCGCCGCGGGAAATTCCACCCGGAGCTCGCGGTTACCGAAAAGCGGCACGTCAGTTTCGCGCAACCAGACGACAAGCGCCCGGATGAAATCATCCGGAGGCACAGCATCGAAGCGATGAACCACCGAGCCGATACATATCGCCAACCCCGATGCACCAAGTATTGCACGAAGCTTTGGCCCCGCCTCGGCGAGGAATGCCGCCAGTGAGGACCTGTCGGAGATCAGCGCGGCCAGATCATCCTGTTCCTGCCTCAGTCGCGTCATCTGACGATGATTGCTGGCCTCCTGCTTGGCCTTGATCTGCCGGGCCAAGCCACCCGCCAGGGTGCGCGCGATCAATCGCGTCTCATAGCCAAGACGGCGCGGCGTCAGATGATGGCAAGCGATCAGCCCCCACAGGACTCCGTCTATCACGATCGAAACGGACGCCGAAGCGGCGAGTTTCATGTTGCGGAGATACTGAACGTGAATGGGAGAAACACTTCGCAACGCCACGTCACTCAAATCGAGCGCGGCAAGATCCGCGGAAGCGGGCCGCAAGGGTTGTGGCAGATAATTCACATCGGGGATGCAGCGTACGCGATTGCGGACATAAAGCGCTCTCGCCTGAGCGGGAATGTCCGACGCGGGAAAACGATGATTGAGAAAGGTCGACAGCCCGGGATCACGCGCTTCCCCGACCACTGTACCGGTGCCATCTTCGAGGAATCTGTAGACCATCACGCGGTCGAAACCAGTCAGAGTCCGGAAAATCTTCGCTGCCACGGCGCACAGCGAGGTCAGGTCCTCGGCAGCCTCGAATGCAGCACCGCTCTGGTCCAGCCAGTCGAGCGTCGGCGTCAGTGCTCCCCTGTTCTCATCGACAGGTTCGAGCTCGACCAGAAGCAGACCCGCGGCACGATGGCAGGAGAGCGCAAAACGCTCGCTTCTGCCCGCTATTTCCGCGAGCTGGTAGGAGGCAAGCACTTGCTGCGCCGGTGCATTCAGCGTGACTACTCCCTCCCGGCCTATTACACTTTCGAGCGGCTGATCCAGCCAGTCGCGGGCCAGCCTGTCCTCGATCTGTCCCGCACCGCCAATGATGCGCGATGTCGCGGAATCCGCAATCAACAGAAGGCCGTGGGGCTGAATGGAACCGGGGATATGGATAGGCTCCCGGTCGCAAGCGCTGGAACCCAAGGATGGAGCCGGATCAACGGAAGCAGAGGGAACTCGGATCATCAATTGTCAGCCGAAACTCGAACTAATGGCGCATCTGTCCCGTGTATACGAGTTTCAGTTGCCAAGGCAAATTCGATTGCCGGTGCTGATGGCCGGGCAGGAATTGAGTTCGTCTAGATTCGCTTCAGTATCGCATTGTTCAAAGCCTCGCCGTTCTCGCCATTCGACATGACGATCTTGCCCCGCCGCTTGCGCGGGTTGGCGACATAGATGGCGCGGAAGCCCCAGTTGACGCCGCTGTGATTGATCATGCCGGCATTGTCGATGAAGACGCCCAAGCCCGCACCGCTCTTGACCGGCGTGATCATCTGGCGCGCCAGCTTCTTGGGCAGGAATGCACCGTCCTGGCCCGCGGCGGCTCCCACCAGCGCCATCAGCATGCGGGCCAGATCGCCGGGTGTCGTCCACAGGCCAGCCGCCGCCATCTCAGGGTAAATGTGATAGTCCATGCGGACAGTCTCGCCCTTGTCGGTATGTCCGAAGGCCAGCTTGCCGGACAGCGGCTGGCGCGGCTGCTGCATGGACGAATTTGACATGCCGAGCGGCTGCAGCACACGCTGCGCGACGACCTCGTGATAGGAGGTCGTCTCGATATCCAGAATCAGCCGCTGCAGGATCGTTATGCCGCCCCCCGAATAGCGGAACTTTCTTCCTGGCGGCGTATCGACGACGATGGGTTGCGAATTCGCCGCCCCTTGCCCGTTCAGAATATCGATCACCGAGGGAATGACGTCGTCGCGCTCATAGCCGGCGAAGCCATGCACCGTCGTACCACCGGTATGCGACAGCAGCATGCGGGCAGTGACCTTATCCGCACCGTTGCCGGTGACCTGCCAGCTGGTGAGGCGCCGGTTCACCGGCTCGTCCAGATCCAGCTTGCCGTCACGCGCCAGGCTCAGCACACAGAGCGCATTGGCCGTCTTGCTGATCGATGCGGCCTGGAATCGCGTTTCGGGCGTTGCGGGATCGCCTCCGGCCTTCTGGTGGCCATAGGCTGCCTCGAGGGTGATCTCATCGCCTTCGAAAGCCGCAACGCTCACCGCGGGAACGCGATATTTCCGCAGCAACGCCTCGACGTCCCCGCGGCCCGGCGACTTCGCCGCCGAGGCCGGCGACAGTGCGCCAAAACTCATGGCACCCATCCAGGCCGATCCGCCGACCAGAAAGCCACGCCTGCTCGCGCGGCCCAACCGCTGCCATGTCATGATATCCCGCCTGTCCCTGGAACTCGATCAAATGCCAGCAAACCGGCTTTGTGGCGGTTTGGCAAGATGGTCAAAGACGCTTCAGCAAATCATTATAGACCATGTCGCCACGTTGGCCGTTCGCCATCACGATCTTGCCGCGTCGGGACTTAGGGTCGACGAAATAGACGGCGCGAAAGCCCCAATTGGCGCCGTCGTGATGGATCAGCCCTTTGGAATTGATGAAGACTCCGAGTCCGGCACCGTTCTGCACCGATGTCATCATTTCAATGGCGAGAGTCCTCGGGATAAAGGCCCCTTCCTTACCCTCGGCGGAATCGAGCATCGCCATCAACATGCGGGCCAGATCGCCGGGCGTCGTCCACAGGCCGGCCGCCGCCATCTCGGGATAGATGAAATAATCCATGCGAATGACATCGCCATCGATCGTGTGACCGGAGGCCAGCTTGCCCTTGATCGACTGCAAAGGTTGCCGCATCGAGGAGTTCGACATGCCGAGCGGTTCGAGAACACGCCGCGCCACGGTCTCCTCATAGGGCGCCGCTTCGATTTCCGTGATGAGCTTCTGAAGGACGACGACGCCACCGCCCGAATATCGATATTGTCCCACCGGCGCGATCACTTCGATCCGCCGGGTATTCGCCGGCCTGACACCATCGAGGACCTCGTCCAGCCGCGGAATGACGTCGTCTCGCTGATAGCCCGGAAATCCAGCTATCGTCGTTCCCCCCGTATGGGAGAGCAGCATTCTGATCGTGACATTCTCCGCATCCTTACCGGTCAATCGCCAGCCGGACAGGCGCTTGTTCACCGGATCGTCCAGGCTGATCCTGCCGTCGCGCACCAGACTTAACACACAAAGCGCATTGACCGTCTTGCTGAGCGAAGCGGCCTGGAAGCGTGTCTCGGTCGTGATTTTCGCGCTATCCGCCTGCCGTCGCCCATGAGCGGCACAGAGCACGAGGCCGTCGCGGTCGAAAGTCGCGAAGCTCACGGCGGGAACTTTATATTTCCGGAGCAGAGCGGCAATGGCTGTCGCGGATGGCGATTTTGCCCAGGCCGGAGGAACCGAGCCCCCGACCACATTACTCAACAGAGCGGATGCGCCAATCAGAAATCCCCGACGACTGACGCAGCTCGAACGCAGCGTTGTCATCTTATCTGCCTCTAGCCGACCCCCATCTCAAAAGAGCGGCTTTGCCGTCTCTTGGCAAGAGCGATCAGTGGTTGCAGTGATGATCAGGGCTTCGCCGCGGTGGTGGGCGCCTTCGCCGGAATCGACTTCGGCACCCGCTTCAGCGTGATCTTGCCGGCCGGATCGATCAGATCGCCCTTCGGATCGGACATCGTCACATAGACATGGTTCGGCACTTCCGGCGGATAGGCCGGATGCAGATCCTGCGCATGGCCGATGACGGTTTCGCCCGCCTTCACCGTGTAACGGGTATTGGATTTGAGGGCCTGCTCGATCTCGGGCGTCAGGCGCAGGAACGACACCGTTGCCCGGTATCCCTTGTCGTCGCGCAGGACGAGCCCTGCAAAATTATTGCGCGGATCCTCTTCCTTCTCCACCCAACCAGTCAGTGGCGCATAGACCGGCTCGTCGACCTTGGTGAGATATTCGGTGCCGCCGGCAAAGAAGAGCTTGGACTTATCGAGCCGGTCGGTGAGGAACGGGCCGCCGCCACCTTTCTGGCAGCACGGACGAATCTCGCCCGACTTGGTCGGCGCCTTCAGTGCCTTCTGCGCATCGGGATAGGCTACGCCCAGTTTTGCGTTGGGCGCGAGGAAGCGACGGAAGCCGTGCACGTCGCGGTCATCGATCTCGGCCTCGGTCAGGTCCTTGTTCTTCACATAGGCAGCGAAGCCGCTCAGCTGCTTGTCGCGGTCCGTCTGCGCCGGATCGGTTTCATCGCCGCGATATTTCTTGGATGGGTTCTTGGGGTCATAGGTGTAGGGGCCCTGCTTGTCGCGGCCGACCCTGGCATTGACACGGCAATCGCGGTCGGAGGTCAGATTGCAATAGCCGCGCTCGAGGTCACGGCCGAGCTTGCGGGCGCCACGGCCGATCGCTTCCCCCGCATCCTCGGCGCCTTCCTTGACTGCCTTCCCGGCTTTCTTGGCGCCGCGCTCGATCGCCTTGCCGGTCTTGCGGACGCCCGTTCCGATATCGCCCAACAGGTCAGCGCTGGCGGGGGCCACGTGCAGACCGGAAAAAACAATGAGAGCAGCACAGCATAGAGCGAGGCGGTTCAGGGACATGGCGCTTCAACCTTTCGACTGCCGTTCTGAAATAAGGGTCGCATCTCCGTTTCGCGAATTCAATGTCGCAGCGGCAGGCAAGTTCCATCCACCCATATGTTGTGGATTGAATTTAGTAACCGCCTAGTGTGTTTTCGGTTTGTTTCCGTAGAGGAACCAGGGTGCACAGGATACACTTTAATTAGAAGTCAGTTGGTCAGTGGTGAGTATCATGGCAGTTCCCGGCCGCGCCTATTGGAAAGGCTTCCTCAGGCTCTCGCTCGTCTCCATCGGTGTGGCCGTCTACAACGCGGTCGATTCGACCTCCGAGATCAAATTCAATCAGATTCATAAGCCGACCGGCCAGCGGATCAACTATACCAAGACGGTAAAGGGCCTGGGTCCGATCGACAATGCCGACATCGTCAAGGCCTATGAGATCGACGAAGACACCTATGTGATGCTCGAACCGGAAGAGCTCGAGGCGATCAAGCTCGAAAGCAAGAAGACGCTCGATCTACAGCTCTTCGTCGACACCCAGGAAATCGATCCACGTTATTTCGAACGTCCCTATTACATCGTGCCGACCGATGAGCATTCGGTCGAAGGCTATCTCGTGATCCGCGACGCGCTCAAGAAGAGCGGCAAGCTCGGCGTCGGCCAGGTGACCATGTCGGGACGCGAATATCTCGTCGCCGTCGGCCCCCTGGACAAGGGCCTCGGCATGCATGTGATGCGCTACGCCAACGAGATCAGGGCGGCGGGTCAGTATTTCTCCGACTTGCCGGATAAGAAGCTCGATGCGGAAATGGTGACCCTGGCGGGCGAGCTCATCGGCCGCAAGGCCACGGAGTTCAAACCCGAGCACTATAAAAACCATTATGCCATCGCGCTTCAGGAGCTGGTGCGCGAAAAGGCCAAAGGCCGCAAGATCGTCGCCACGGCGGAAGAGCGGCCGAGCGGCGCCAATGTCGTCGACCTCATGGACGCGCTGCGGCGCAGCGTGACGGACGACAAGCCGGCGAAGACGGCCGGCGGCGCGCCGAAGAACGGCGGCGACAAATCGGCGGCGAAGAAGAAGGCCAGCGGCGGACGCCGTTAGACCGCTGAATGCCGGCGCAACGCTCTGCAGCCAAGACGCCCAAAAAATCCACAGGCCGTCTCGCGACCTATCGCGCCAAACGCGATTTCAGCAAGACGCCGGAACCTCCCGCCAAAATCGGCCCCAGGAACGAGTGGCGCTTCGCCGTGCAGCGCCATGAAGCGCGCCGTCTGCATTTCGATCTGCGGCTCGAGCTCGACGGCGTGCTGAAAAGCTGGGCCGTCGCCAAGGGCATCAGCATGGTGCCGGGCGTCAAACGGCTGGCGGTCGAGACCGAGGACCACCCGCTCGATTATCTCACCTGGGAAGGCGTCATCCCCAAGGGCGAATATGGCGGCGGCACGATGATCGTGTGGGACCGGGGCACCTGGCTCGCCGATGGCGATCCGCGCGAGGGCCTGAAGAACGGCAAGCTCATTTTCGCGCTCAATGGCGAGAGGCTGAAAGGCCATTGGCATTTCGTGCGCATGAAACGCAGGCCCGGCGAGCGCCAGGAGCAATGGCTGCTGTTCAAGGGCGAAGACGACTATTCACTGGGTGCCGGCGATCTCGAGCCGGCGGCAACCGAGCTCACATCCGTCATTTCCGGCCTCACCAATGAGGATCTGGCGGAGCGCCAGCAAATCCGCCCCGACCACAAAGCGCGTGAAAAGATAAGACGCGCCAGCGGCGCGAAAGCTTCGGCCTATAGCAAGCTAAAGGGGGCCAGGAAGAGCATATTGCCGGTCTTTGTCGAGCCGGCCCTCGCCGAGGAACGCGACGGGCCGCCACAAGGCAAAGGCTGGCTGCATGAAATCAAACATGACGGCTATCGCATGCAGGCGAGGCTCGATGGCGGCAAAGTGAAACTGCTCACCCGCACCGGCCTCGACTGGACCAAGCGCTTCCCCACCATCGCCAAGGCGTTGGCGCAATTGCCGGTAAGCTCGGCCCTGCTCGATGGCGAGATCGTCGCCCAGGAAGACAGCGGCATCTCCACCTTCACCGCGCTGCAGACCGATCTCAAAAGCGGCCGGCGCGACCGCCTCGTCTATTTTATGTTCGACCTTCTCTATTGCGAAGGCGTCAATCTCGCCGGCGTGGCGCTGGCGGATCGCAAGGCAGCGCTCGAAGAGATTCTGCGGGCCGTGCCGGGCTCGCTGCCTTTGCGCTACAGCGCCCATATGGACGAGGGCGACAGCCGCACCATCTTCGCCCATGCCTGCCAGATGGGACTTGAAGGTCTGCTCTCCAAGCGCGCCGATGCCCCCTATCGCAGCGGCCGCGGCGACAGCTGGATCAAGAGCAAATGCGCGCTCGGTCAGGAATTCGTCATTATCGGCTATGTCCCCTCGACGACATCGCGACAGGCGGTGGGCTCGCTGGTCTTAGGGTTCTATGACGGCAAGGAACTGGTCCATGCCGGACGCGCCGGCACCGGCTTCACCGACGAAACGGCGCTGGCGCTCAGAAGCGGACTGGCCACGATCGAAACAGAGCAGCCCAAATTCAAGCGCCCGGTGGACAAGCAGTCGCTGCAGAATGTGCGCTGGGTCGAGCCGAGGCTCGTCGCCGACATTCAATTCCGTGGCTGGAGCCCGGACAAGCTCTTACGCCAGGCCGCCTTCAAGGGCCTGCGCGAGGACAAGGCGCCCAAAGACGTGAAGCTGGAGATCCCGCAGGAGCAGACGAACAGAGGGGGTAAAACGGTGACAAGCGACGTCAAGCTCACCCATCCCGACCGCATTCTGTGGCCCGAGGACGGCATCACCAAGCAAGGCCTTGCCGAATTCTACACCGACATCGCGGAGTGGATCCTGCCGCATATCACCGGGCGCGTCCTGAGCCTGGTGCGCTGTCCCGGCGGCGTCGGCAAGTCCTGCTTCTATGCCAAACACATCTGGGATGGCGCCGACAAGTCGCTGCTGCCTGTCGATATTGGCGAGGCCGAGCCGATGCTCGCCATTCGCGATCTCGACGGCCTCATCGCCCTGGTGCAGGCAAATGTGCTGGAAATCCATCCCTGGGGCTCGCGCGTCGAAACGCTGGAAAAGCCGGACCGGATCATTTTCGATCTCGATCCGGGCGAGGACGTCGCCTGGGAAGAGGTGATCGAAGGTGCCTTCGAAGTGCGCGAGCGGCTCAAAAAGCTGCGCCTCGAAAGCTTCGTCAAGACGACAGGCGGCAAGGGCCTGCATGTGGTGGCGCCAATCTCACCCGCGGCCGACTGGGACAGAGCGAAGGACTTCACCCGCAAGCTCGCCGAGGCGATGGCGACAGATACGCCGCGCAAATATCTGGCGGTGATGACCAAGGCCCGCCGCAAGGGCCGCATCTTCGTCGACTATCTGCGCAATGGGCGCGGCGCCACCGCGGTCGCCGCCTATTCGACCCGCGCCCGCAAAGGCGCGGCAGTGTCGGTGCCATTGACCTGGAGCGAGCTCGAGACCGGGATCCGCGCCAATCATTTCAGCATCGACAATCTGCGCCAGCGTCTCAGCCATCGCCGACGCGACGCCTGGGCCGGCTTCTTCGAGCTGAAGCAGAAGCTGCCTAAAGCCTAGTCCCTCAACATCGCCGCGATGAAACGCTTGAGGCTCGCTTCCACATAACGCCGTACATCATCCGTCGGCTCGAAACCCCACCAGAGCAATGAACCTTGCCAATGCGATGCGGTGAGGAGTCCCATATCCTTAGGCACCCCGGCACTCGAGGCGAAACACTGATCGAGCGCCTTCGAAAGCGCGCGTCGCCAGGCAGCTCCGCGCGCGCGCAAGACCGGATCGCTCAGATCCTCGCGCAAGACGAGAAGCCCTCTGGCATAGGCTTCGATGCCACCATAGCCTCCGGACAAAGCGGAGAGGAGCTTGATCGCGCCGGCGGGCGTCTTGGGCACTTGCCGGGCGAGCTCGGCGGTGCGGGCGTCGAACTTATCCCAGGCATGGAGCAAGGCGGCCTGCTTCAGCCCGTCCTTGCTTTTGAAACGCTGCACCAGCGTGGCTGGCGCGAGGCCGCAATAAAAGGCGAGCCGCGCAAAGGTCAGCGCTTCAGGTCCTTCCGCATGGAGAAGGCGGTGCGCGGCATCCAGAACATCGGCGTCGGTCTGCGTCTTCGGTCGAGGCATCTTGACTCTTATTTATAAACGAACGATCATTTATAAACAAGTCCAAAACCAGTCCGTGGAGTATCTGATGACCTTGCAGGGAAAAGTCGCTCTCGTCGCCGGCGCCACCAGGGGTGCCGGACGTGGCATCGCGGTCGAGCTCGGCGCTGCCGGCGCCACCGTCTATGTGACGGGCCGATCAACGCGCCAGCAGAAGTCCGATTATCAGCGGCCCGAAACCATCGAGGAAACCGCTGAACTCGTTTCGGCAGCCGGCGGCAAAGGCATCGCCGTCCAGGTCGATCACCTCATCTCCGCCGATGTCGCGGATCTCGTGCGCCGCATCCGCGCCGAGCAAGGCCGGCTCGACATTCTGGTCAATGACATATGGGGCGGCGAGCATCTGTTCGAATGGAACAAGCCGGTCTGGGACCATAATCTCGAAAATGGCCTGACGCTGCTGCGCCGCGGCATCGACACACATCTCATCACGGCGCATCACGCTTTGCCGCTGATGATCGAGAACACAGGCGGGCTTCTCGTCGAGGTGACGGACGGGACCGCCGACTACAATGCCCAGCATTACCGGCTGTCGCCCTTCTACGATCTCGCCAAGGTGGCGGTAAACCGCATGGCCTGGGCCCATGCCAAGGATCTGGCGCCCCATGGCGCCACCGCGGTGTCAATCACACCCGGCTGGCTGCGCTCGGAAATGATGCTGGAAGCCTATAAGGTCTCGGAATTGAATTGGCGCGACGCGACGAAGATAGAGCCGCATTTCATCATTTCGGAAACGCCGCATTTCGTCGGCCGCGCGGTCGCGACCCTTGCCGGCGACCCCGACAAGGCGCGGTTCAACGGCCAATCGCTGTCGAGCGGTGGCCTCGCGCAGATATATGGCTTCACCGATCTCGATGGTTCCCGGCCCGATGCCTGGCGCTATGTCGTGGAGGTGCAGGATGCCGGCAAGTCGGCGGATGCGACGGGCTATCGCTGAGCCCTTATATCAGCCAGTAGTACGGGCATGAGCGATTCGTCTTCACGTCAGGCCACCGGCATCCTGCTGATGACCGCCGCGATGGTGTCGATTCCTTTGGTCGATGGCATCGCCAAATATCTGACCGCCACCCATTCGCCGCTGTTCGTCGGCTGGGCGCGTTATGCGGTGGCGGGCCTCATCGTGCTGCCCCTCGCGTTCCTGCGCAACGGGCGGCGGATCTTTCCGACCGAGCGGCGCGCTTCGCATCTCTTACGCACCTCCTTCCTCGCCCTGTCGATGACGCTCTATTTCCTGGCGCTGGCGCGCATTCCACTCGCCACCGCCATCAGCGCCTTCTTCATCGGTCCGATCATCGCGGTGGTTCTCTCCATCTTCATTCTGAAGGAGCGCATGACCTGGCCCAAAGTCACCAGCCTGGCGCTCGGCTTCATCGGCGCCATCGTCATCCTCAGACCGGGCGCGGCCCTCAATCCCGGTATTCTGCTCGCCTTCGGCGCCGGCTTATGCTTCGGCCTCTATCTGATCGCGACACGCTGGGCCTCGCAAAGCAGCGATCCGATCAAGACCCTCGCCTTTCAATGCGTGATCGGCACACTGCTTTTGACGCCCCAGGCGGCCTTGACCTGGACGACGCCGCAGTGGAACGAGTTCGGCTTCTTTCTGTGCCTCGGGCTCTTCTCTGCCTTCAGCCACATGATGTCAATCGCCGCCTTCCGCTTCGCCGAGGCGTCGCTCCTGGCGCCGCTCGTATATCTGGAGCTGATCGGCGCGGCGCTCATCGGCTACTACGCCTTTGGCGAAATACCCGACGCCTATACGATCATCGGCGCCGGGTTCATCATCGCCGCGGGGCTGATCCTGCTCAAACGCAGCAGAGCTAGGCTTTGAGGAATTCTTCGAGGCGGTCCCAGGTTTCGACCGCGCCACCCTCGGCGCCCGATTGCAGCATGCCGTCTCGCGCCGCCAGGGTCTGAAAGACGGAACGCGTCGTCACCTTGGTGGCACCACCCGTCTCCTCGAAATCCACCGTCTCGAGCAGCACATGCTCAGGCATCATCTCGAATTCGAAGGTGCGGACCAGTCTCTCGGGTGCCCGGCTCTCATGAAAGACGCCGCGGAAGGCATATTCATTGCCGGACGGATCGCGCTGGATGAAACGCCAGAGTCCGCCATGGCGCGCGTCGAGCTTGTCCACCACCGTCGTAACGATGCGCGGTCCCCACCATTTGGGGATCGCCAGGGGATCGACATGGGCGCCGAACACCTTGGCCCGCGGGGCGGCGAAGCTGCGGATCATAACGATCTCCTGCTTGCCGGGCTCAGCAATGAACTCAGTCTTACTCATCAACGCTACTCCTTGATTGAACTTTTGAACTATCTGGTGAGGAACTCGTCGAGACGGTCGAAACTCTCGTCCCAGAAGGCGCGATAGTCCCACATCCATTTGGAGACCTCTTTCAGCGGCTCGGGCTCGATCCGGCAGGGCCGCCACTGGGCGCGGCGCCCCTGCGACACGAGCCCAGCGCGCTGCAGCACCTTGAGATGCTTGGACACGGTCGGAAGCTTGAGATCGAAGGGCTCGGCCAGCTCGTTCACCGTGACCTCGCCCTGGGCGAGGCGCGCCAGGATGGCCCGGCGAGTCGGGTCCGCCAGCGCGTGAAAGGTAAGACTGAGCTGGTCCACTTCTTATTCTCCCGATCAGCTAATTAGCTACTTGGCAGAATACTAGGGATTTCGCGTCTGTCAACGGGCGCAGAACAAGAATAATCCGATCCGGCAGGCTGACAGGTTCCGGACGTGGAACTTATGGCAACCAGATCTTACGGCTAAGGCATTGGCCTTCCACGTCATCTTGGAAAAATACGGAACCAAGTCGGAAAGCGGGCGTTGACGAAGTGAGTTTCCGGCCCGGAGACGGCCTGGATGCTCTCCCCTCTTTCCCAAAATGGAGACGATCATGACCAATCGTAATCCGCAGGATCCCAAGATGCAGGACCCGAAACACGTTCAGGGCCAGAAGCCGCAGGAGGATCAACGCCAGAAGCAGCACCAGGCGGAGAATCCGGACCGCAACAAGCAGCAGGGCGGATTCGATCCTAACAAGGATCGCCAGCAGGGCAGCGACGAGCCGATCCGTCAGCCGGATCAGAGCCGCTAACGATTCAGAGGGGCGCCGTTTTCGGCGCCCCTTTCTTTCGCAATCCAGATGAGCTCCACGCTCCAGACGAAATTCGCGCAAGCGACATCCTTCATCGCCCGCCAGGCCGGCAGCCCCTTGGCGTTCGCGGCGGCTGTGTTGCTGATTGCTCTCTGGGCGGTTGCCGGTCCCTTTCTCGGCTATTCGGACGTCTGGCAACTGACCATCAACACGGCAACGACGATCGTCACCTTCCTGATGGTCTTCGTGCTGCAGAATTCGCAGAACCGCGACACGGAAGCCCTGCAGATCAAGATAGACGAGTTGATCCGTGCCACTGAAGGCGCCCAGAATGCGCTGCTCGATCTCGAAAACCTTCCGCAGGACAATCTCGACACTTTTCGCGATCATTATCGCAAGCTGGCCGAGCATGCGCGCAGCAAAGGCTTCGATCTTGCCTCGGTCGTCGCCGGCATGGAGGCAGAGAAGGAAATTCTCCAGCGCGGAAAGCGCGTTCGCCCACGGACTCGCAAGCGCAAAGCTGCGACACGGCGAAGGAACCTCGCTCGTGAAGAGGCGTTAGCTCCATGACGGCCACGATCAAAAGGAGTTTCATCATGAAGAGATTTGCCCTTTCGGCAATCTCGCTCGCGGCTCTCATGGCGAGCGGAATCGCTATTGCGCAAACCACACCTGACCAGCAGCCCGCTCAGGATACGCAACAGAAGCAGGACTGCGTCGCCAATCCTCAGGCGGAAGGCTGCCCGACCCAGCCGCAGGCGCAGCAGCCGGCAACTCCGTCGCCGGATGCCAGCGCGGCCTCGGCAGTGACCATCGACGCCAGCAAAGCCATGCTGGTGACGCGCATCATCGGCAGCAGCGTTTATGCCGGTGACGAAAATGTCGGCGACGTCAACGATCTGATCTTCGACGACAAGGGCACGATCCAGGCAGCGATCATCGGCGTCGGCGGCTTCCTCGGCATGGGCGAGAAGGATGTCGCGGTGCCGCTCAGCCAGATCAATGCGATGCGTGACGAGACCAACGCGATCAAGCTGACGATCATGGCCTCGCGCGAGGAGCTGGAGAAGGCGCCGGCGTTCGACAAGACCCTGTTCCTGGTCAAGACGCCGAAGCCCGACACGACCTTGCCAAGTCCGGGCGGATCCACGACGACACCTCAACAGTAATCGAACTGGTCCGGCGGGCGGAACCCGCCGGACTTTTCCCAAGAAAGCGTGAGACAAATTGGTTTGTATGCGAATGTGTATAGAGTAGTGTGCCGTGCTTTCCAGTGACAGACCGCAAGCGAACATCGTGCGACAGACGGCCAAGGGCAGCAAAACGGGAAAAAGAAAACGCGCCGCCACCACGGTCGCGATGCCGGACGATATCGCAGCCGCCGCCAATCTTTCAGGCGCGATGCTTTACCATCAGGACAAGAACCTCAAATATGTCTGGGTGAACAACCCGCCGTCGGGTTATCTGCCGGCACAATTCGTCGGCTTTGGCGATGAGGATGTCTTCTCGACCGAAACGGTGAACATCATCGTCCCGGCCAAACGCAAGGCGCTCGAAAGCGGCGAAACGCAAACGGTCGAATTCCAGATGGCGGTGGACGGCAAGCCGCGCTGGTTCGAGCTGCGTATCGCTCCCCTCGGCAAAGCGAAATCACGCAAGGGTCTGCTCTGCGCCGCCATCGACATCGGCGAGCGCAAACAGACGGAATATCACATGCGCGTCCTGCTGCTCGAGCTGGCGCACCGCTCCAAGAATCTCCTGGCGGTCATCCAGGGCATTGCCAACCGCACCGCCCAGACATCCTCGACCATCGATGAGTTCAATCAGCGCTTCTCCGGGCGGCTGATGTCGCTGTCACGCGCCCATGACATTCTGACCGACGAGAATTGGCGCGGCGCGGCGATGAGCCAGCTCATCCGCACCCAGGTGCTGCTCTTTGCGGGCAAGGCGGCGGAACGCGTGCATTACAAGGGCGACCAGGTCTCGCTCAGGCCCTCGGCGGCGCAGCATGTGGCGCTCGCTCTCTATGAGCTCACCGCCAACGCCCTCAAATTCGGCGCCCTGTCCGCCGAGACAGGCGAAGTCGAGATCAGCTGGGCTTTGCGCAAGAGTTCCGCCGGCGCCATGTTCCAGATCCTGTGGAATGAAAAAGGTGGCCCCAAGGTCACGCCGCCCAATACACGGCATTTCGGCCGGGTGTTGCTTGAGGAGGTCGTGCCGCTGTCAGTTCAGGGCAAGGCCAAGCTCAGCTTCACGCCTGATGGCATCAGCTACAGCCTGACCATGCCGCAAAGCGAGCTCATCTGATTCTTAGTTTGGCGCGGGATCGGACGGAAAACCGGCGCCCACTTTTCCTGGCCACGCGCTTGCGCGCGTCCCGGTGAAGTGGAATCACTTCACCGGCAAGGACCCGCGCCAGCTCAGTATGTTAGAGCAAATCCTTATCGCCAAAGCCCTCAACTTGGCGGGATTTGCTCTGGAACCATTGCACCGCCGCTCCGTTGACACCAGGAGCGAGCGGTTTCCATTCGCTCATCATCAGCAGCTTGCAAGCATTGGAGGACCCCATGAACTGGGATCGCATCGAAGGCAATTGGAAGATCTTCAAGGGCCAGGCCCAACAGCAGTGGGGCAAGCTCACCAATGACGATCTCGACGTCATCGCCGGCAATCGCGAGGAGCTGGTCGGTCGGATCCAGAATACTTACGGCATCGCGCGCGACGAAGCGGAAAAACAAGTGGCGCTGTGGGAAAAGGATCGCAAGGTATTTTAAGACAGAACAAGGCGACTACCTGGAGCGCCGGTTCATCTGAGCCGGCGTTTTTTTGCTTGCTCTTACGCATCGGCTTGCCCGAAAACCGCACGCACTTTTCGGGCCGATGCTTTACGCCGCGAGCGCATCCTTGCCGAAATCGAGCTGAATGCGGGTGCCGCGGCGCGGTCCCGTCGGCTGCACGTGATCGCGGCTGACATTGGCGCGCAGGCTCGCCGACAGGGCTTCGGTGATCTGGCTGCCGAGGCCACCCTTATTGGCGCTGCCCTCCTCGAAGCCGGCCCCGTCATCTTCAACGGTGAGGCGCAAGGGTTTCTTGTCGCGGTCACCCGCGAGCGTCACCTTGATTTCCACCGGACCTTTGCCCGCATGTTTGATGGCGTTGTTGATCGCCTCGGTGACGATCACTCCCATGCTCACCGCGTCGTGGCTCGGCGCCACCACCTCATCGGCGCTCAGCGAAATCGTCACGCGGTCATCACCACCCAGAGCCGAGCGCAAGTCCTGGAGCAGGCTGTCGAGAAAGTGATTGACCTCGACGAGATCATTGCTGCCGGTGAGGCGCACGCGCCGTTGCGCCGAGGCAATGGCGTGAACGCAGCCGCGTACCGATTCGAGGATCTCGCGGGCCTCCTGGCTCTCGATGCGCGCGCCATGCATGCCGAGCAGCGATGAAACGATCTGCAGGCTGTTGCCGACACGGTGATTGAGATCGGCGAGCAGTGCTTCGGCGCGATCCTTCTCGCGCTGGATCTCGGCCTTGGCGGTCTCTAGCTCAGCGGTGCGCTGGCGCACGCTCATTTCGAGCTGCGTATTGAACGCGGACAGAACGCGTTCGCTGGCCTTGAGCAGATTGACCCGTCGGCGCAGCCCGAATAAGGCGCCGATGCATAGCGCGGCGGACAACAGAAATGAGGCCACCGAGGCCGCCGCCAGCCACCAGCGGCCGCTCTCGCTGTCGCTCAAATTCAGTTCCTGCTTGATCGTAGCGCTGCCGGCGATTTCGTTCAGAAGCCGCTCGACTTCGTCGAGCGAGGCCTCGTTGGCGCGGTTGAAGGCGGTATTATAGGCGAAGTCGATACCGCTGGCGCGCCGTCCGGTCACCGCTCCCTGGAAGCGCTGGGCGCGCCCGGCCAACCTGTCTCTCAGCACCTCGACGACGCCCAGATAGCGCTTGGAGCGCGTCGCCAGCGCGGCAAGGTCAGCAAGCCTGTCCTCCAGCGCCGCCTCGGCGCGGGCATGTTCTGACAGAGACGCCTCATCGCCGGAAATGATGAAGTTCTTGGCGGCAATCTCCTCGGCCCGCACCGCATTGAGGAGCTCGAGGCTCGCCACGCGGACCTCGTTCGCCTCGCCCGCCTGCGCGTTGCGATTGGCGGTCTGCCAGGACAGATAGAGGGAGAGAGCCGCGACCAGCAGCAAGACGCCAAGGCCAAGCAGAAGCGCTGCGCTGCTCGCCTCCTCGCGCATGCGCCAAAAGCTGCTCTTAGTCAGGAGCGATCCGATACGGCTTGGCGAAGACACGTGTCGTTCTTCCTTCCGGCCGGGAACCCTGCCGTTATCCCCGCATTGTTATTAAACAACATTGTGAAAGGGTACAACAATGACAAAATCGATCGTCAATGAGGCGATTGCCGATGCGTCAAAAGTCTTCGACACACCCATGGCGGTGGTCGATGCCAAAGATCTTTCACGTGACGAAAAAATCAAGATCCTCAAGAACTGGGAACTCGATGCACGGCGTCTGGTATCATCGGGTGACGAGAACATGATTGCCGAACGGGGCCCGCCGCGCAGTCGCTTGCCGGAAGTCCAGGCGGCACTCCGGGCACTCGAAGTCGAGCCCGTCGCCTCGACCTGATCACCGACCGGCTTTGATATGGCAAGAGCGCCGATGGAAATCGGCGCTCTCTCTTTGACTGTCTTACTCCGACTTGCCGGAAGTGCCGCTCTGGCGCAACGCCGAGAAAGTCGCCTCAGCGGTCGGATCAGGACCGATATCGGCGGTGCTTTCGATATTGAGGCGTTTGGCCAGATGGGTGCGGGCGCGGTTGACACGGCTCTTGATGGTGCCGATCGCCACGCCGCAGATCTTGGCGGCATCCTCATAGGAGAAGCCGGAAGCACCCACGAGGATCAGCGCCTCGCGCTGGTCGTCGGGAAGCTTCTGCAAGGCGGCTTTGAAGTCCACCATGTCAAGATGGCCGTATTGGGCAGGATGGGTGGCGAGCGTAGCGGAATAGCGACCCTCGACATCCTCGATCTCGCGCCGGCGCTTGCGGATCTCGGAGTAATAGTGATTGCGCAGGATGGTGAAGAGCCAGGCCTGCAGATTTGTGCCCTCCTCGAACTTGTCGAGATTGGACCATGCCTTGACGATCGTCTCCTGGACCAGATCGTCAGCCAGATCGGTGCGGCCGCACAGCGAAACCGCAAAAGCACGCAGTGAACGCACCGATTGCAGCATCTCATCGGTTATTTGCGGCGTCAGCTTCATTCCTTGGTACGACCTTCGAGCTTGGCCAAAAGATCGAGAATTTCCTTCGGCAACGGCTCGGCCGCGACCTCGTCATAGACGGCCTTCAACTTTCGGCCGATATGAACCTGGACCTGACGATCGAGCACGGGTTTAGTTCCTGATTTGAGAGGCCGGCCTACTCCGGCCGTCCCGGTTTCATCTTTCGACATCTATGAATTTGGCCTGCCTCGGCAGCACCCCTTCTGATTGTAATTTCAGCACCACATCCCCTTAACTCTCATCCCCCCGTCAGGTTTCCTAGGGTAGGGAAAATTTTTTTAGGGGTCGGAACCAGTGGGCTCGGCGGGCGTTATAGAGGACCAGTTATGTTGAAAAATACGCCAGAGGATCGAGGGAACGGCATGGCCATCGCACAGAAAATTGCTCCGCATATTCCGTATCTTAGACGGTATGCCCGGGCTCTTACGGGCAGCCAGAAATCAGGTGATGCCTATGTCGCGGCAGTGATTGAGTCTCTGCTGACCTCGCCGCAATCCTTCAATACGGAAATAAATCCCAAGGTTGCGCTCTATCAGGTCTTCACCAAGCTCTGGCGCTCGCTCAGCGTGAACCGCCAGAAATCCGGCAGCACGAATTTCGACCATGACATCGACAGCCGGCTCGACATCATCACGCCGCCGGCGCGCCAGGCCTTCCTTCTCCTCTCGATCGAGGATTTCAGCAATGAAGAGGCCGCCGCCATCCTTGATGTCAGCCCGAAGGAGCTCGACGGGCTGATGGCCCAGGCCGGCCGCGAGATCGCCGAGCAGATCGCCACCAATATCCTCATCATCGAGGATGAGCCCATCATCGCGATGGATATCGAACATATCGTGCGCTCGCTCGGCCATGAGGTGGCGGGCATCGCACGCACCCATAATGAGGCCGTGGCTCTCGCCCGCAAGGGCGGCATCGGCATGGTGCTGGCCGATATCCAGCTCGCCGACGGCAGCTCGGGCATCAATGCGGTGAACGAGATCCTGCGCAATATCGAATTGCCGGTGATCTTCATCACCGCCTATCCCGAGCGCCTGCTGACCGGCGAGCGGCCGGAGCCGACTTTCCTCATCACCAAGCCGTTCCAGCCGGAAACGGTGAAAGCGGTGATCAGCCAGGCTCTGTTCTTCGAATCGGCCGCTCACACCCTGACCCGGCAAAGCGCTTAATGCCGGATTGACGAAGGCGGGCCATTGATCCTAGCTTTGCCTTTCGAGCGGCCCCGAATCCCCATCGGCCGCCAGAGGGCGCATGCCTGTGTGATGGCTATATTCGAACCGACGACCGTCATCGGCCGCAAGGCCTCGAAGGAAGTACGCCGCCAGCAGCTGATCGAAGCCACCATCGATGTGATGGCGCGCAAGGGTTACTCCGGCACAACCATGTTCGACGTCGCCAAGGCGGCGGGGCTGTCGAGCGGCATCGTCAATTTTCATTTCGAGACCAAGGAGCGGCTCCTCGTCGAGACGCTCAAATATCTGGCCGAGGAATATCGCGCCAACTGGCACAAGGCGCTGAACGCCGCCGGCGCAGGCCCGGCCGAGCAGCTCGTGGCACTCCTGTTCTCCGATTTCAATCCCGACATCTGCTCGCCGCGCAAGCTTTCCGCCTGGTGCGCCTTCTGGGCCGAAGCGCAAAGCCGACCAACCTATCTCGAACATTGCGGCTCGAATGACGAGGAATATTCCGCCATCGTGCTCGATCTATGCGGAAAGATCATCAAAAAGGGCCGCTACCCTCTGTCGCCCGAGCTCATCGCGCGCGCCCTCGATGCGGTGCTCGAAGGCCTGTGGCTCGATCTCATGACCATGGCCAAGCCCTATTCACTGGATGACGCCAAGCAGACGATCGCCGCCTGCCTGCATGCTTTCTTTCCCAAGCATTACCCACCCGCAGGAGAAGGAATCCGGTCCAATTGAAACCACTTGAGGCACCCTGCGGCCCGAACTATGATTGAATGATCATTCAATGAAACGGCCGCAGAGCCGGTAACCAGGGAGCAAGCATAATGGCGATTACCAGACGCACCGCGATTCAGCTTATCAGTGGCACGATCATCTCAGCGCCTTTCGTTAAAAGGGCGCGCGCCGAAGAAGGCAAAGTCCATGTCTATAACTGGGTGGACTATATCGGCGAGACGACGCTCGAGGATTTCAAGAAGGCCACCGGGATCGAAGTCGTCTACGACACCTATGACTCGGCCGAGACGGTCGAGGCCAAGGTCATGGCGGGCTCGACCGGCTATGACGTCATCGATATCGCTTCGGTCAACCTGCCGCGTTTCATTCCGGGCGGCGCTTTCGAGAAGCTCGACAAATCGAAACTGCCCAATATCGTGAATATGGACCCGAAGATCATGGCGGTCCTCGCCGACCGCGATCCGGGCAATGAATATGCAGTCCCCTATATGTGGGGCACGGTAGGCACCACCTACAATGTCGACCTGGTCAAGGAGCGGCTGCCCGGCGCCGATCTGAAGTCGCTCGATACCCTGTTCAAGCCTGAGAACATCTCGAAGCTTGCCGACTGCGGCATCAACATGCTGGAGAGTCCCGGCGACATCGTGCCGATGGTGCTCAAATATCTTGGCCGCGATCCCGATTCCGAAAAACAGGAGGACTATGACGCGGTGGTCGAGGCCTTCAAGCCGATCCGCCAATATATCAAGACGTTCGACTCGGCGAATTATCTCAACGCGCTGCCCAACAAGGAACTGTGCGTGTCGGGCACATGGTCGGGCGACTATGCCACCGCGGCAACCCGCGCCAAGGAAGCCGGCGTCGAGATCAAGCTGCAATATGAAGTGCCCTCCTCCGGTTCGCCCGCCTGGTTCGACGTCTTCGTCATTCCGGCCGACGCGCCCAACAAGGAGGCCGCCTACAAGTTCGTGAACTACCTGATGGATCCGGAAGTCATCGCCAAATGCACGAACTTCACCAACTATGCCAATGCCAATGTCGCGGCGAAGCCGTTCATCGACAAGGGCGTGCTCGAAGACCCCGCGGTCTATCCGAGCGATGACATCATGAAGACCCTCTTCGTGCCCAAGATGCTGTCGCAGCAGGGCGAACGTCTCCGCACCCGCGCCTGGAACAGGATAAAGTCGGGCTCATAACCCCACTGTATCGAAACCCGGTATCGCAAGATGCCGGGTTTTCACGTTCAGGCGACAGGAGCGCAGCAGACAATGGACGTAGACACGAAGCCCCCCGGCAGCGAAAGTGGCGACAAACCCTGGCTCGATCAGAAAGCTAAACCCTTCATCCGCATCGACGGCGTGACCAAAAAATTCGGCGAGTTCACCGCCGTCGACAATGTCAGCCTGGATATCTTCAAGGGCGAGCTCTTCGCCCTCCTCGGGGGATCGGGCTGTGGCAAGACCACGCTCTTGCGCATGCTGGCCGGCTTCGAGACGCCGACAGCGGGCCGTCTCTTTCTCGACGGCCAGGACATGACCGAGCTCCCGCCCTATGAACGTCCCGCCAACATGATGTTCCAGTCCTATGCGCTGTTCCCGCATATGACGGTGGAGAAGAATGTCGGCTACGGCCTCAAACATGAGGCTTTGACCGACGCCCAGCGCAAGGACCGCGTCAAGGAGCTGCTCGATCTCGTGCAACTGACGCCGCTCGCCGGGCGCAAGCCGCATCAGTTGTCGGGCGGACAGCGCCAGCGCGTGGCCCTCGCCCGGGCGCTCGCCAAACGGCCCAAGGTGCTGCTCCTCGACGAGCCTCTGGGCGCGCTCGACAAGAAGCTGCGCGAGCAGACGCAGTTCGAGCTCATCAACATCCAGTACAAGCTCGGTGTGACTTTCATCGTCGTGACCCACGATCAGGAAGAGGCGATGACGCTCGCCACCCGCATCGCGGTGATGGACCGGGGCCTCATCCGCCAGATCGGCACGCCGACCGAGATCTATGAATTCCCAAGGACGCGCTTCGTCGCCGACTTCATCGGCTCGATCAATATCTTCGATGGCGAAGTGAAGAGCGTGGCCAAGAACAAGGTCACCGTCGCAGCGCCCGCGCTGGGCGCCGATGTGATCGTCGAGCACACTGGCACAATGCCCGCTCCCGGTGCCAAAGTCTCGATCGCGGTGCGCCCCGAGAAGATCGCCATCGAGCGCAAGGAACCCGGAGCCGACGCG
Organism: Taklimakanibacter albus; assembly: GCF_016595235.1. Classification (GTDB taxonomy): domain Bacteria; phylum Pseudomonadota; class Alphaproteobacteria; order Rhizobiales; family Aestuariivirgaceae; genus Taklimakanibacter; species Taklimakanibacter albus. Next base: position 1,152,675 of record NZ_JAENHL010000008.1, read on the forward strand.
ACCGGCAACACCATCGCCGGCAAGGTCATCGATCTCGGCTATTTCGGCAAAGATTCGCTTTACCGGGTCAAGCTTCCTTCCGGCACCATGGTGCGCGTCAACGCGGTGAACAGCCGGCGCGCCGACGAGAATGAACGCGTGGCGGTGTGGGAAGACAATGTCTGGCTCACTTTCGCGCCCTCCTCCGTCATCATCCTGACGGAGTAGACCATGGCCGCGCTCGCTCCCGCTCCGCAAGCCGTGCAAGGCGATGAAAGCCATCTGCCGAAAGCCCATAGCTGGCGGCAATGGCTTGACCGCGAGGCCTGGCGCAAGACGATCATCGCCATACCCTATCTGTGGCTGCTGTTCTTCTTCATCGCCCCCTTCTTGATCGTGCTGGCGATCAGCGCGGGGACCTCGCAAGTGGGCATCCCGCCCGTCATCTGGAAGAGCACGTTCCCGTTCGGCACGCTCGACAACTATGTCTTTCTCACCCAGGACGACATCTATTGGCAGGGCTATCTCAATTCGCTCAGGAACGCGGCGATCTCGACCTTCTTCGCGCTCCTCATCGGCTATCCGATGGCGCTCGGCATTGCCCGCGCCTCAAGCACCTGGCGCAATGTGCTGCTGCTCCTCGTCATCCTGCCCTTCTGGACCTCGTTCCTGTTGCGCGTCTATGCGTGGATCGGGCTGCTCGGCAATACCAGCTGGTTCAATCGCGGCCTGACCTCCATCCTCGCGACTTTCTTTCCCTTCTGGGTCACGGGCGACCACATACAGATGATGAACACGAATTTCGCCGTCGTGCTCGGCATCGTCTATTCCTATCTGCCCTTCATGATCCTGCCGCTCTACGCAACGCTCGAAAAACTCGACCGCACGCTCGATGAAGCGGCGATGGATCTGGGCTCCAAGCCGTGGGAAGTCTTCAGGGACATCACCCTGCCGCTGTCGCTGCCCGGCATCATCGCCGGCGCCATGCTGGTCTTCATCCCGGCGACCGGCGAATATGTGATCCCCTCGCTCATGGGCCGTGGCGACAGCCCGATGATCGGGCGCGTGCTGGCGGACGAGTTCTTCCAAAACCGCGACTGGCCGGTCGCCTCGGCCGTCGCCGTGGCGCTGCTCGCGGTGCTGGTCATCCCGATCATGATCTACAACTTCTTCCAGGCGCGCGAAGCGCGGAGGAGCGCATCATGAAACGCCGTCCCTATTTCCTGATCTTCGCGCTGATCTTCGGCTACGCCTTCTTCTATGTGCCGATCGCGTCGATGATCTTCTACTCCTTCAACAAGTCGAGGCTCGCCACCGTCTGGGGCGGCTTTTCGACTGAATGGTATGGCAAGCTCCTCGACAATCAGCAGGTGCTCGACGCGGCGTGGCTCTCCTTACGCATCGCTTTCGTCAGCGCGACCGTCGCGACAATCCTCGGCACCATGGCCGGCATGGCGCTCGCCCGCTTCGCGCGCTTCCGCGGCCGCACATTGTTCTCAGGTCTCGTCTCGGCACCGCTGGTGATGCCGGAAGTCATCACCGGCATCTCGCTGGTGCTGTTCTTCATCGCGCTCAACGGCATGATCGGCTGGCCAACCCGAGGCTTTACCACCATCACGCTCGCCCATATCACCTTCTCGCTGTCCTATGTGACGGTGGTGGTGCAATCGCGGCTCGCTTCGATGGACCGCGCGGTCGAAGAGGCGGCGATGGATCTGGGCTCGAAACCCTTGCGGGTGCTGTTCGATGTGACTTTGCCGATCATCGCCCCCGCCATCATCGCCGGCTGGCTGCTCTCCTTCACGCTGTCGCTCGATGATGTGGTGATCACCGCCTTCACCAACGGGCCGGGATCGACCACCTTGCCGCTCTACATCTTCTCGAAAGTACGACTCGGCGTGACGCCCGACATGAATGCTCTCGCCACCATCATCGTCGTCCTGGTCGGCAGCGGCGTCGCCATCGCCGGCTGGATCATGCATCGGGCCGACAAGAAGCGCGAACGCGATGTGCAGATGGCGATCGCGGCGAATAAATGACCGAAGGCTAGAGCGTGATGGCGAAGTAGCGCAGGATCAGATTGCCGAGGATGACGACACCGAAGACGGCGATCGCCACGCCGGCCCAGATATTGAGCCGGACCAGCGTGTAGCTGGTGACACGGCCTTTGATATGGGTGACGAGATAGGTGACGAAACCCCACCAGAGCAAGGTGCCGAGAATGACGCCCACCACCGCATTGAGCGGGCGATAGGGCACGCTGCCCAGGTCAAGCACGCCGCCCAGGCCGCTGAAGATGGCGAAGAAGCCCAGAAGCGCGCCCGGATTGGTGACGGTGAGGAAGAAGCAGGTAAAACCCTTGCGCACATAGGCGCCGCGGCCGAGATCGGAAAGCGAGAGCTCGGCATCCTTGACGTGATGCATCGCGGTGCGCACGCCGATGAAAATGAGAAGCAGCCCGCCGACGATCTGGATGGCCTGCGAATGGGCATGAACCCAGTCCTCGACCCAGCGCACGCCATAGGCGGCGAGGGTGGCGAAGAGCGCATCGCCGGCGATCGAACCCGAGGCGGCCGCCATGCCACCCGCCATGCCGGCGCGTAGCGCCGAACGGATGACGGTGAGATTGACCGGGCCCAGGGGCGCGGTGACCGCGATGCCGATGGCCATGCCGATGGCGATGAGTTCGGGATCCATCAGAGGTCGATCACCACGCGGCCGCGGATCTTGCCGGCGATGATGTCGGCGGCAAGCGCCGCCACATCATCGAGCTTCGCATGGCTCGTCAGCTCCTTGAGCTTGGTCATATCGAGATCATGGGCGAGACGCGACCAGGCTTCGACCCGGCGGGTCAGCGCGGCGGTCACCGAATTGATGCCGATGAGCTTCACGCCGCGCAGGATGAAAGGCGCCACCGATGCCGGCAGGTCCATGCCCTGCGCCAGGCCGCAAGCGGCGACAGCACCTTCGGGCAGGATCTGCGAGAGCACATTGGCGAGCGTCGTCGAGCCGACGGCATCGACGGCGCCGGCGAATCGGGCTTTGGCGAGCGCCTTCACCGGTCCGGAAAACTCGTTGCGGTCGATGATGGTCGAGGCGCCGAGGCTCTTGAGAAAGGCCTCCTCCTCCGGCCGGCCGGTCGAGGCCGCCACCTTGTAGCCGAGCTTGGACAGGACGGCGATGGCGATCGACCCGACGCCGCCGGCGGCGCCGGTAACCAGAATCTCGCCATCCTCAGGCTTCACCCCTTGGCGTTCGAGCGCGATGATGCAGAGCATGGCGGTGTAGCCGGCCGTGCCGATGGCCATGGTCTGGGCGGTGGTCATGGTGTCCGGCACCGCGACCAGCCAATCACCCTTGACGCGGGCAAGACCGGCATAGCCGCCATGATGGCCCTCGCCCACACCCCAGCCATTGAGGATGACCTTGTCGCCCGCCTTGATCAGGCGATGGCCCGACTCGACCACGGTGCCGGCAAAGTCGATGCCTGGGATCAAAGGATAGTGCCGGATGATCGGGGCGCGGCCGGTGACCGCCAAGCCATCCTTGTAATTGACGGTCGAGTGCTCGACGGCGACCGTCACATCGCCCGGCATGAGATCGGCCTCGCCGAGGGTCACGAAATCGAGCTTCTGCCCCTTCTCCGTCTTGCTGACCAGAATGGCGCGGAATTGGCTGCTCATAAATATTGGTTCCCCTCGATCAACCCCTCTCTCCGGACGGGTTTCATCGTTTTGTTATACAGAGGGGAGCGCTTCCATGAAAGCGATGGGTTGTCCCTGGGCAGCCCCCAGAATCTCAGCCTCCCACATCACCCGCCGGCCACGGATGATCGTGCCGATGGGCCAGCCCTGGACCTCGACGCCGTCATAGGGCGTCCAGCCGGCCCGGCTCTCCATCCAGCCATTGGTGATGGTCTGGCGGCGCTTCAGATCGACGATGGTGAAGTCGGCGTCATAGCCTTCAGCGACGCGGCCCTTGCCGGCAATGCCGAAGATGCGGCCCGGTCCATGGCTCGTCAGATCGACAAAACGCTCGAGCGTCAGGCGGCCTTTGTTCACATGATCGAGCATGATCGGTACCAGGGTCTGGACGCCGGTCATGCCGGAAGGTGACTCAGGGTATGGTTTTGCCTTCTCGGCCAACGTATGCGGCGCGTGGTCGGATCCCAGCACATCGACGACGCCCGCCTGGAGCGCCCGCCAGATCGCGGCGCGATGCGGCTCATCACGCACCGGCGGATTCATCTGAGCCTTTGTGCCGAGACGCTCATAGGCCTCGGGCGCCACGAGGGTGAGATGGTGCGGCGTCACCTCAACCGTCGCCAGGTCCTTGTTGGCGGCGAGCAGCGGCATCTCGTCGGCGGTCGAGATATGCAGCACATGGATGCGCTTGCCATGCTTGCGGGCGATCCTGAGCAAACGTTCGGTGCATAAGCGCGCCGCTTCCGCGTCACGCCAGATCGGGTGGCTCGAGGCATCACCGGCGCGCTGCTCGGTCTTGCGGGCCTTCAGGCGAAACTCATCCTCGCTGTGAAAAGCGGCGCGGCGCCTGATCTGCGAGATGATCAGATCGATGCCCTGGTCGTCATCGACCAGAAGATCTCCGGTGGACGAACCCATGAAGACCTTGGTGCCGGCGCAGCCCGGCAGACGCTCGAGCTCGGGCAATTGCTTCGCGTTCTCGCGGGTGCCGCCCATGTAAAAGGCGAAATCGCAGAACATCCGGTTGGTGGCGCGCTTGACCTTGTCAGCCAGGGTCTCGGCCGACGTCGTCAAGGGCTTGGTGTTGGGCATTTCGAAGACGCCCGTGACGCCGCCCGCCACCGCCGCCCGGCTGCCGCTCTCGAGATCTTCCTTATGCTCGGCCCCCGGCTCACGGAAATGCACCTGGCTGTCGATGACGCCCGGCAGGACATGCAGGCCGGTGCAATCGATCACTTCTCCGGCACTCGGCCGGCCAAGGTTCCCTATGGCGGCGATCCGCCCGGCCCTGACACCCATGTCCCGGATTCCCACGCCATCCTGATTGACGACGGTTCCGCCTTTCAAAACAAGATCATAGCTGGCGGTCATCGGAGCTCCTTGAATAGATTCGGCAGCATTCGTAGATGTGTCCTTCCGGAGGTGCAATATCCATGCAACGCCTGCCTTTCGCCACCCAGAAACTCCCATCCCGCGCAGTCATCACAGTCAGCGGCGAGGGCGCCAAGGATTTCCTGCAAAATCTGATCACCACCGACATCGAAGGGCTCAAACCCGGCGAGGCGGCCTATACCGCCCTTCTCCAGCCGCAAGGCAAGATCCTGTTCGATTTCTTCATCCTGGCCCAGGACGGACATTATCTGATCGACTGTTCCGCCGCCCAGCGGGCCGATCTCATCAAGCGGCTGACCTTCTACAGATTGCGCGCCAAGGTGACGATCGCCGAGAGCGACGAGGAGGTGGGTGTAGCCCCGGTCAAGCCGGCCAACGGGGCCTCCTTCACCGACCCGCGCGCGGCCCAGCTCGGCGCCAGGCTCATCGCTGCCAAAGGCAGCCTGCCTGCGGGCGAAGATGACGCCTATCGCGGCGGCCGCATCAGGCTCGGCCTCGCCGATACGGACGAGGATATCGGCTCAGGCGACTTGTTTCCGCATGAGGCCAATCTCGACCAGCTGGGCGGGGTGAGCTTCAAGAAGGGCTGCTTCATCGGCCAGGAAGTCGTCTCGCGCATGGAGCATCGCGGCACGGCACGCAATCGCATCGTGCCGGTCTATGCACCGAAGGGCGCTCCCGCCAAGGGCACCGAGATCAAGGCCGGCGACAAGCTTGTCGGCACGCTGCTGTCCTCCGCCGGCAGCGACGGGCTGGCCCTCATCCGGCTCGACCGGCTGAAGGACGCGGTCGAGTCCGGAATCGGGCTGCTGACAGAGACCGGGCCCGTCCATGTTAGGAAGCCGGCCTGGGCGCGATTCGACGTCGCCCTTCCGAAGGACAATGAGGACGAATGAGCAAGACCACCGAATCGGTGATCAAACATGCAGACGGCATCCACCGCTGCTTCTGGTGCGGCACGGATCCCGTCTATGTCGCCTATCACGACGATGAATGGGGCGTGCCCGAATATGATTCCCGTGCGCTGTTCGAGAAATTGCTCCTCGACGGCTTTCAGGCCGGTCTTTCGTGGATCACCATCCTGCGCAAGCGCGACGCCTTCCGTGAGGCCTTCGACGGCTTCGAGCCGGAGATCATGGCGCGCTACAATGCGCGCAAGCTGGCGAGCCTGATGAAGAACGAAGGCATCGTGCGCAACAAGCTCAAGGTCGAGGCCAGCGTCACCAACGCTCAGGCCTATCTGGCGCTGTCGGAGCACCAGGACTTCTCGACCTATCTGTGGAACTTCATCGGCGACGGACCGCTGCAGCATCGCTTCCGCAGCCGCAAGGACGTGCCGGCCGCCACGCCTTTGGCGGAGACGATCTCGAAGGATCTCAAGAAACGCGGCTTCCGCTTCTGCGGTCCGACCATCGTCTATGCCTTCATGCAGGCCTGCGGCCTCGTCAACGACCATATGGTGACCTGCCACCGCCATGGCGCTCACATCGACAGCAAGCGGCCGACATAACCATGCCGCCGCGCAAAAGCGATGAGCCGCGCGCCTGGCAGCGCATGCTGTCGGGACGCAGGCTCGACCTCCTCAATCCCTCGCCGCTCGACATCGAGATCGAGGACATCGCCCATGGACTGGCGCGCGTGGCGCGCTGGAACGGCCAGACCAAAGGGCCGCATGCCTTCTCGGTGGCGCAGCATTGCCTCCTGGTCGAGGCGCTGCTCGTCCATGCGCATGACAATCTCGACCGCCAGGCAAGGCTCGCAGCCCTTCTCCATGATGCTCCCGAATATGTGATCGGCGACATGATCTCGCCTTTCAAGGCCGCCCTCGGCGTCGATTATAAAGCCTTCGAGCATAAGCTTCTCGCCGCCATTCATCTGCGCTTCGGGCTGCCGCCGCACTGTTCCGAGGCGCTCAACAAGAAAATCAAGAAAGCCGACCATATCGCCGCCTATCTCGAGGCGACCCAACTGGCGGGGTTCAGCGTGGAAGAGGCTGGGAAATTCTTCGGCAGGCCGACGGGCCTCGATGGGGCGCGCGGCTTCCATGCGCTGCGCCCCCTTGCGCCCAATGACGCGGAAGCGGCATATGTGCGCAAGTTCAAGCAGCTCCTGTAAGCAAAGTCAGATGGAAATCATCGTCAGCCCGCTCTCCGCCGTGCAGCTCCTGGTCAACCGCCACAAGGTAAGCCATGTGGTGAGCCTTCTCGGCCCCGAGACGCCGCATCGCACCTTCTCCGGCATCACCGACGGCAATCACCTGAAGCTCACCTTCCACGACATCACGGCGCCGGCGGAAGGCTTCACCGCACCTGCCTCGGATCATGTCGAGCAGCTCATCGGCTTTCTGAAGTCACGCCAGGGCGATGATCCGATGCTCATCCATTGCTGGGCCGGAATCAGCCGGTCGACGGCCTCGGCCTTCACCGCCATGTGCCTCTACAATCCCGATGCCGATGAGTACAAGCTCGCCCAGCAATTGCGCGCGCTCTCGCATGTCGCCACCCCCAACCGCCGCATCGTCGCCTTCGCCGACGACATGATGGGACGCCAGGGCCGCATGGTCGATGCGATCGATGCGATCGGGCGCGGCGAGGACGCCTATGAAGGCGTCATCTTCCAGTGGAAGATCTAATCCTCAAGGCCTGATGGCAAAAGGCGCGGATCCCGTCGATGAGAGCCTCTCGCTCGGCCGGCTTGGGACTGACGATCACCGAATCCACCGCGCCATGCACGGCGTGAAACAGCATCAAGGCCGATAGATTCGCATCCTTTGTAGTCCACGCCCCGCGGCGCGCCCCTGCCGCGAGGAGGGCCGCAAGCTGCGTGATCACCGGATCGTCATGTCCGATGCGCAGATGCGACGAAACATGTTCATGAAACACCAGATCATGCAACGCCACATGATCCAGATAGCCGTGGACCACGGTTTCGATCCAGGCGTCCAGACGGTCGCTCCAGGCCTCTACCGGAGGTCCGTCCATGGCCTTGGTCAGACGGGCGCAAAAGGTCGCGACAAAGCGCTCCCGCAAAGCGACAAGCACGTCTTCCTTGGTCTTGAACTGCAAGTAGAACGTGCCCTTGGCAACGTCCGCCTGCTTCACGATCTCATCGACGCTGGTGGCGGCGAAGCCTTTCTCCAGAAACAGCGCCTGGGCGGCGTCCATGAGCTCCTCACGGCGAATTTCGGCTGGCTTGGTGCGCGGACGCTTGGCGGTGCTGGCGATCATGCTGGCTAATCTGGCTGGCGTTGGGAAAGAATGCAATCTTATGGATTCTCAAGACTCCTGGCGATCCTCGAACGGTCCAGCTTGATGCGACGGGTCAACAGGCCGTTCTCCTCGATCCAGTCGAGCGCCGCGCCGATATCGATGAAGAGCCGGGCCGGAACGCCGAAGAGCCGCTCGGCATCGATGCGGCTCATCCGCTCATAGTGGCCGGGCAGCACGACGGTCGCGATGCCGCCGACGAGACGGCGCAGGCGGCCGCGATTCTCCCAGAGCCAGGCTTTCATCTCCTGAGCCCCGCCGCGCGGCCGCAAATGCGCGTCGTCGTCGGCGAACGCACGCAGCGCGACGAAAGGCTCACCGCGATCCAGCCAGCATGTCCATTGCGCCAGGAAATCGAGCTGGTCATCGAGGGTGGTGGTGCCGCGGGCGCGGGAGACGACCAGCGGCCAATATGTCAGATCATGGCGGATCATTCCAGGTCCTCCGGAAGAGATACGAGCCGGGCATAGACTCCGTTGCGCGCCATCAGCTCTTCGTGACTTCCCTCCTCGGCGACCCTGCCCTGATCAAGAACGACAATGCGATCGGCGCTGCGGATGGTCGACAGCCGATGCGCGATGATGAGGACCGTGCGATTGCGGCGCACTTCCTGCAGCGCCATCTGGAAGGCGCGCTCATTCTCGGTGTCGAGGCTCGATGACGCTTCATCGAGGATCAGGATCGGCGCATCGAGCAGCAAAGCACGGGCAATGGCGATGCGCTGGCGCTGACCACCGGAAAGCCGCGCCCCTCTTTCACCACATGAGGCGGCATAACCATCAGGCAGCTCACGAATGAAGCCATCCGCCTGGGCCAGCCGGGCGGCTTCCTCGACCGCGGCCATCGGCGCATCGGGACGACCGAGACGGATATTGTCGGCGACCGTCTCGTTGAACAGATGCACGTCCTGGGGGACGTAAGCGACGATCTTACGCAAGGCCGCGATGGGCAAATGACGAATATCGCGGCCGCCAATGCTGATGCTGCCTGACGCTACATCCCAGAAACGCAGGAGCAGATTGGCGCTGGTGCTCTTGCCGGCGCCGGATGAGCCGACGAGCGCCACGGTTTCACCGGCGCCGATCGTGAAATCCGCTCCCTTCAGCACCGAAGCGCGATCGCCACCATAAGAGAATCCAACCTTCTCGAAACGCACCGCTGTATCCGCCGCGGGCTCCAGCCGTCCTTTGTCCGCGATCTGCGGCCTTTGGTGAAATATAGTCAGAATTCGCTGAGCGCCGGCGCGCAGTTCGCCGAGCTTGCGGGCCGTCTGGGTGACTTCGACAATGGGCGTCAACGCCGCGCCCGCGACGACGATCACGAAAGGCAGCAGCGACCGGTCGAGTCTCCCCTGCTCGATCAAGCTGATCGCCACGAGTGTCGCGACCAGGATGGCCAATGCGGTGAGCATGTCGATGGCGGCATATTCGAGCCCGGCGCGCGAGCCGTAGCGGCGTTGCGCCGCGGCCAGAAGCCTGGTCTGGGCAAGAAGGCGATCGAGGAAATCGCGCGCCCGGCCGAAGATGGCGAGCTCGCGCTGCCCCTGGATCATCTCGACGGTCTCGGCATTGAGCAGGCCGAGCTTCTCCATGACCAGCTTGCCCTGATCGCCAGCGCGGCGCGCCAGCCAGAAGGGCACCGAGGCGACAGGCGGCAAGAAGGGGAACAAAGCCATGGCGATAAGGGGATGGACGAAAGCGAGCGCAACAAGAGCGACCAACGGCACGACGATGGCTCCGATGTAATCGGCAAGCGTGTGGGCGTAGAACATCTCCATCAGCTCGGCATCGGCGGTCGCTACGGCCGCCAGCTCACCGGTCCGCCGCCCGAGCACATAAGCTGGTGCTGAACAAGCGAGGCCGTCATAGATGCCGACCTGCAGCGTCTCGATGAGCGCGAAAGCGAGATCATGCGAGATATAGGCCTGCCACCAGCGCGCCGCCGCCGTCGCCAGGACCAGCACAGCGAGAAGCCAGAAGCCTGGTATCAGGCTCTCAGGCGCCGGTCCTGAGATCGCATGGCCCACGAGCCAGCCGCCGAAGGCAAGGCTCGCCAGCAGGCCGAGCTGCGCCAATATTCCAGCGAGAATGGTGAGGACGAGGACCAGCTTCCGGCTGCGCATCAGAGGAATGAGATTCAGCAGTCCGGTGCGCTCATGAGTCATCACAGTGTCGGTCATGCGGCTTCTCCCTGCGCGAGCATCAATCTGGAATAATGTTCGCCGCGTCTTTCGAGCTGATCATGCGGGCCTTCCTCGACGATGCGGCCGTCCGCCATCACCAGAATGCGATCCGCCTTGCGGATGGTGGAGAGACGATGGGCGATCACCAAAGTGGTGCGGCGGCGGGCCAGGGCGTCGAGCGAGTCCTGGATCGCCTTCTCATTGCGCGGATCGACGCTGGAGGTCGCCTCATCGAGCAGCAGGATCGGCGCGTCCTTGAGGAGCGCGCGGGCGATGGCGATGCGCTGACGCTGGCCGCCGGAAAGATGCGCACCACGTTCGCCGATCTCCGTCTCGTAGCCTTTGGGCAGGCTCAGGATGAAGGCGTCGATATGCGCGGCCTGCGCCGCCGCCTGGATCTCAGGCATCGTGGCCGACGGCTTGGCGAGCCGCAGATTGTCGGCGATCGTGCCGTGGAACAAATAGGTGTCCTGCGATACGACACTTATCAACGAGCGCAGCGTATCGAGCGGCAGGTCACAAATATTCGTGCCGCCAATGCGGATGACACCCGCTTGAGGATTGAAGAGGCGCAGGAGCAGCGAGATGACCGTCGACTTGCCAGCACCCGACGGGCCGACCAGCGCCACGAACTCATTCTCCTTGACGGTGAAGGAGACGGAACTCAGGGCAGGCTTGGCGTCGTCCTCATAGTTGAAAGCCACGCTTTCGAAGGAAATGTCCGTGTGCCTGGGCAGTGAAGCCGGCCGCTCCGGCTCGCTCACCAGCGGTGCGGCCGCCAAGAGCTCGGCGATCGGCGCCGCGGCGCCGCTTGCCGACCAGGCGGTGTGAAACTCCTTCTCCAGGCGCTCGAGCGGGCGGAAGGCTTCACGCGCCAGGAACAATGCCATGAAAAGTGCGACGGGCGCCAGATCACCGGCGGCGACACGCCAGCTGTTGAAGGAGAGAACGACGGCAATACCGAGAAGCGTGATGAGGCCGGTGAGGCCCGTGCGCATCAAAGTCACGGCGAGCGCCGCCATCGCTTCACGGCGCAGATCGCCGGCGCGGTCCGCGAGCGCGGCGCGACGCCTGTCGATCGCATGAAAGGCCTTCAGCGTGACGATGCCTTGCAGGCTGTCGAGCAGATAGGCGCCGAACTCCCCCATCGCGACGAAGATGCCGGAGGATTTTGGCATGCGCCAACGCAGCCAGAAAAAGTCGGCGATCGGAAGTGCGGCGACAAATGCGCCAAGCAGCAAGGCAGAGCGCCAATCCACGAAGGCGAGGCCGAGAAGCACCGAAAGGCACCCGAAGACGGCGACAAAGACCGCCGGCAGATAACGGCTGTAATAGCTCTCCAGCGCCTCGACGCCGGCGACGATGGTCGTCTGCAAGTCGCCTGTCTTGCGCCGCGCGGCGGCCCCCGGCCCGATCTCGATCAGACGGGTGAGCAGTTTGCGGCGGAGCTCCTCCTTGGTGGCGAGCGCCGTCGCTTGGGCAGCCATCTCGGCGAGCCAGGCCAGGCCGCCACGGATCAGAACGACCGAAGCAAAGCCGAACAGCCAGGGCACGGCGCCGGCCAGACCGCCTTCCGCGATCAACGCCGCCAGAATGAGGGCAAGAAGCACACCTTGCAGGAGATAACACCCGGTGATTAGCGCCCCGATCATGACACTCATGGCGATCTTCGATCGTACCGGCCAAGCCAGGTCCAGCAGCTGCCTGCTCATCACGTCACTCCATCATTGCCTCCTCTTTATTGACTGACTGTCAGTCATTTGTCAAGAATGCAAGAAGCATCCCTGCGGAGAGGTTATCCGGAGGACGCGGAGAGTTCCTTTGATCGGCCTGGCTGATGTCCGGCCGCACTCGATCTGTCCGCAACGTGGCGGAACCAAAACAAGGTCAAATGTGGGAAAAGGCTACGGTGCTTCAGCCGCCATGCGCGAATTCCCAATAGAGCTCACGCGCTTTCTTGAACAAGGGTCCGGGCTGAAGGTCGCGCGTTTCGAGGCGCGTCACCGGGATAACCTTGCCGTAATTGCCGGTCGAGAAGACTTCATCGGCGGCCAGCACTTCCGGCCATGAGACGACGCGCTCGAACACCTCGATGCCGGCCTTGCGCAGAAGCTTGATGACGCGCTGGCGGGTAATGCCGTTGAGCAACGTGCCGTTGGGGATCGGCGTGTGCACGGCACCGTCCTTGGCATAGAACAGATTGGAGGTGGTGAATTCCGACACCTTGCCCACCGGATCGAGAAGCACCGCATTGTCGAAGCCACGCTTCTGCGCCTCGCGCACGGCGCGGCCGGAATTGGCGTAGTGGCAGGCCGCCTTGGCGTCGGTCGGGGCATATTCATAGGACGGGCGGCGGAAGCTCGACAGCGCGGCCGAGAAGCCTTTGGGCGCCGGCATCGCCGATTCATAGACCGAGATCGCATAACGCGTCTCGACCGGGCCGGGATCGAGGAAATTGGTTTCGGCCCAGAACATCGGGCGCAAATAGAGTGGCGTGTTCTTCGCGAACTTGCCGATGCCGTCGCGGATCAGCTCTTCGATGGCGCCGGCCTTCAAGGGGGTGAGCCCGAAAGCCAGGGCGGAACGCTCACAGCGCTGGCAGTGCATATCGAGATCGGGCGTCACGTCTTCGAAGGCGCGTCCACCGTCAAATATGGCCGAACCGAGCCAGGACGCATCGCTCCACGGCCCCATGAGGGCCGGATTGCCCTGCCGCCACTCGCCCTCGAAATAAGTCCAGCATTTGCTGTTGTCGTATTGTGAAATTGCCATTCTTCGTTCTCCCATTGTCCATAAGCTTAGGCTCAACGCTGACAAAAGACAAAGTACGGGAGATCAAAAAATGGTCACAGAATTGGTCGATGCCTCTCCCGATGACAACGGCGAGGAATATGGCGATGCCGAAAGGGAAGATTCTGTCTCTGGCCTCAGCGCTGGCCATGGGAGCCATGGCGAGTGTTGCGCCTGTCGGCGCCAACGCCGCCGAAAGCGAGCTTGCCGTCACTTATGAGGTCGAGGTCGGCAGCCTCTCGGCGATGCGTATCGCCTACAAAGCGGCCCTCACCGCAGATGGTTATGAATCGACCGCCTCGATCAAGACGAAGGGACTCGCGGATCTGTTCTCGGATTACCGGATGGAGATGGCGAGTGCCGGCGGTTTCGCTGCCGGCGCCCTCAAACCGTCGCATTACCGCTCCGAATCGAAGAACAGCAAGAAGACGAAGGTCCTCGAAGTGCGCTGGAAGGGCGACAATCCCGCCGTCGCCTCGACGCCCAAGGACAAGGACGACGACGCACTGGTCGCGCCAGGCCTCACCTCCGGCCTCGTCGATCCACTGTCCATGCTGCTGCGCAAGGCCGTCCTGCAAGAGGGCCAGCCCTGTCCGAGCGTCGAGCGCGTTGTCGACGGGCGGGAAGTCTATGACTTGCGCTTCACGCTCTCCGGCGAAGTGAAGCTCGGCTCGAAAAGCCCCGGCGTCTATCGCGGCAAGGCGCTCAAATGCAGCATGACCTATACGCCGGTGGCGGGGCGCCCGGCGGTGAAGTTCAAGAAGAAGGGCGGCGTGCCGTCCAAATTCGACATCTGGTTCGCAGCCATCGATCCGGCCGGCTCCGGCAAGGCCATGTATGTGCCGGTGCTCGCGACCGGCAAGCTGCAGGGCATGAGCTTCGTCGCCTATGCGCGCGAGGCGAGCGTCGACGGCAGCAAGCTCAGCGAAAACTAGAATCTCACCCGCAGACCGGTGGTGATGAAGGACGAGCCGCTATAGACGCCGTCGATCGTTCCGAAAATGCCGGAGCGATGATGCAGCCTCAGCACCAGTTCGATGTCCTTGTAGTCGGGACTGGCGAACGTGATCTCGGGCGAGAAATTATGCAGCACCAGCGATGAATCGCCGTCGCTGCGGTCACGCTCGAAGTCGGACGACTCGGTGAGGATGCTGAGGCCCGTATTGATGGCAAGTGTCGTGTAGATCGTGTCGTTCCACGGCAGGCCGTCATAACGGAAATAAAGCGAGCCCCAGAACTCGCCCTGCGATTCCTCGCCGAAACGATAGGCGGCCCCCGCCTCCGGCTCGACCATCAGATGATCGCCGAAATAACCGAGCGTGCCCGAATCGAACAATTCGTTGAGCGTGCCCAGGCGATAGGAATAGGTGATGCCGAGCATCGTCAGGTCGACGAAATTCGTCTTCCAGGGCTGGCTGACGATGGTGGTGAAATCCGTATCGGTGCCGCGGCCGACGAGGAAGGTGACGGCATTGGGCGAGTTCGGTTGCTCCGCGTTGGCAGCTGTTGAGAGGCACGCGCAAGCAAGTGCCGCTACGCAAGCCAAGAGCCTCGGATATCCGCTGCTCGCCTTTTCGATTTCAGCCTCCGCCGTTTGGCGTTTTGTCGTTCCTAAAGAAGCCGCCCCGAACAAAATCCGATCCTTATCTTACGCACTAACGCCCGCAACCGACCCAATAATTTCACGCCCCAAATGCTGGCACAAGGGGCCTAAAGGCTTATACGCAAATGTGAAATTTTTGTTAGCCGCGTCGCATTTGGCGAAACGTCAACCCATTGTCAATGGGGACAGGGCCTAGCTGTCGGAATAGAAGATGTGGCGGCCGATCTTGATCAGCTTGCGCATCTCTTTCGCCCATTTGGGGCGCACATAATCGGCATGATAATTGGTGGCAGCACCGATGACGCGGATCGTCTGGTCGCCGGCGATCGCCTTCTGGGCGACCTTCTTGGAGCGGTCCCAGGCCGCCTTGCTCTTCACCTCGTCGGCGACGCCGTCACAGGCGAAAGAGAACTGGCAGGAATTGCGGCGATCCGAACCTTGATAGACCACGCCGCAGATCGTCTTGGGATAGTTCGGATCCTTGACGCGGTTCAGCACGACTTTCGCCACCGCGAGCTGGCCCAATTCCGATTCGGACCGGGCCTCGAAATAAACCGCCTTGGCGAGGCAATTCTCTTCGGCGAGGCGGATGCGGCGTTGGGCTACGACTTTCTGCTTCTCGTTGCGCTTGAGCTTGAAGGTCGATTCGAGCTTCCACACCGGCGGCGTCATGGCCAGGCGCTTCTCGACCTCGACCTTTTCCGGCTGTGTCGGCTGGGCCGGCAAAGCGGCCAGCACCGGCACATCGGGCTCCGGCGAAATGTAGTCGCTCTTGCCGTTCGACACGACTTCCTGCTCGCGGATGATCGGCAGAGTGATGAGATCCAGAGTCGCATCGCTCGGCATGAGCGAGCCCTTCTGGATCAAAGTCGAAACAGGGGAACTGACGGCGATGTCGGTGTCTTCAGGGACGAGTCCGTGAGCGTCGGCATTGCGGCCCATATAGTGGCCGGCGAAAGCAAAGCTCGCGACCAGCATGGCGCCACCGAAGACATAAGGCACGTAACTCAGGACACCATTGCGCTCTTCCGGCTGCAACGGCTCGTGATAGTCCGGCTCAAAATGCCTATGCGTTCGCCTTGATGGTCTCACTTCCCCTCGCGCTACCGTCTCAACTCTTAAAGTTTCCCGAACAGGCGGTAGTATGATCCCTGAGCGTTTAGCATAGGTTAACCATGCCAGCAACACAAAGGCGCCTATAATCAGCCACTAAATGCTTCAAGGTTAACAAGGCCTTAGATAGGTGTATTGCCATAATTCAGCCACGTTTTGCGAGGGCTGATTGAGCCGCCGCAAGCCGGGCGATGGGGACGCGGAAGGGCGAGCAGGACACATAATCGAGCCCGACTGTCTCGCAGAATTGGATCGAGGCCGGATCGCCGCCATGCTCGCCGCAAATGCCGAGCTTGATATCGGCGCGCGTCGAGCGGCCACGGTCGGCGGCAATCTGCACCAGTTCGCCCACCCCTTCGGTATCGAGCGTCACGAATGGATCGGTCTTGAACACGCCCTTGGCGGTGTATTCGCCGAGGAAACGGGCCGAATCGTCCCGGCTGATGCCGAAGGTGGTCTGGGTCAAGTCATTGGTGCCGAAGGAGAAAAACTCCGCCGTCTGAGCGATCTCAGCGGCTCTCAGGGCGGCGCGGGGCAATTCGATCATGGTGCCGACGAGATAATCGAGCTTGGCGCCGGTCTCCTTGCGGACCTCGTCCGCAATGGCGACGATGCGATCGCGCACGATGTCGAGCTCGGCCTTGCTGGCGACCAGCGGCACCATGACCTCCGGGATCGGCGGCGCGCCGGTTTTGCGGCCGACCTCGGCCGCCGCCTCGAAAATGGCGCGCGCCTGCATCTCGGCAATCTCAGGATAAGACACCGCCAGGCGGACGCCGCGATGGCCGAGCATCGGGTTGAATTCATGCAGATCGGCGACCCGTGCCCTGAGCACGTCCGGTGTGACGCCGATCACCGCCGCCACCTCGGCGATTTCCTCCTCGCTATGTGGCAGGAATTCGTGCAGCGGCGGATCGAGCAGACGGATGGTGACCGGCAGGCCGGCCATGATCTCGAACAGCTCGATGAAATCCTGGCGCTGCATCGGCAGGATCTTGGCAAGGGCCGCGCGCCTGCCCTTCTCATCCGAGGCCAGGATCATCTCGCGCATCGCGACGATGCGGTCGGCCTCGAAGAACATATGCTCGGTGCGGCAGAGCCCGATGCCCTCGGCGCCGAAATCGCGCGCCGCTCTGGCATCGAGCGGTGTTTCGGCATTGGCGCGCACCTTCATGCGCCGCGCTTTGTCCGCCCATTCCATGATGATGGCGAAATCGCCCGAGAGCTCGGGCTTGATGGTGGGAACGGCGCCCTTCATCACCTGGCCGGTCGAGCCGTCGATGGTGACGATATCGCCTTTCTTGAGCACGGTGCCGAGTGCTGTGAGCGTCGCCTGGCGATAATCGACGCGGATGCTGCCGGCGCCCGAGACGCAGGGCTTGCCCATGCCGCGCGCCACCACCGCCGCATGCGAAGTCATGCCGCCGCGCGTGGTGAGGATGCCCTCCGCCGCATGCATGCCGTGAATATCCTCCGGCGACGTCTCGACGCGCACCAGGATGACATTGCGGCCCTGCTCTTTCAGCTTCTCGGCCTCGTCTGAATCGAAGACGATCTCGCCCGAGGCGGCACCTGGCGAGGCCGGCAGGCCCTGGCCAATGATGTCGCGCTTGGCGGAGGGATCGAGGGTCGGATGGAGAAGCTGGTCGAGCGAGGCCGGATCGATGCGGCGTACCGCTTCCTCGCGGCTGATCAGCCCTTCATTGGCCAGATCGACGGCGATCTTCAGTGCCGCCTTGGCGGTGCGTTTGCCGGCCCGCGTCTGCAGCATCCACAGCTTGCCGCTCTGGATGGTGAATTCCATGTCCTGCATGTCGCGGTAATGCTTCTCGAGCTGCGCGAAGGTGCGGACCAGTTCGGTATAGGTCTCGGGCATCAGCTTCTCGAGCGACGGCGCCTTGGAGCCGGCCTCGATACGCGCAGCCTCTGTGATGTTCTGCGGCGTGCGGATGCCGGCCACAACGTCCTCGCCCTGCGCATTGACGAGGAACTCGCCGTAAAGCTCATGCGTGCCGGTCGAGGGATTGCGGGTGAAGGCGACGCCCGTGGCCGACGAGTCGCCGAGATTGCCGAACACCATTGCCTGGACATTGACGGCGGTGCCCCAGTCTTCCGGAATATTGTGCAGCCGGCGATAGGTGTTGGCGCGCGCCGACATCCACGACTGGAAGACAGCGCCGATGGCGCCCCAGAGCTGCTCCTTCACATCCTGCGGGAAGGGCTTGCCGGTCGCCTTCTCGACACAGGCCTTGTATTTGGCGATGACCTTCAGCCAGTCCTCGGCGGTGAGATCGGTGTCGAGGCCGAAAGCCTTCTCGTCCTTGTATTCGCCGAGAATGTCCTCGAACTGATGATGCTCGACGCCGAGCACGACGTCGGAATACATGTGGATGAAGCGGCGATAGCTGTCATAGGCGAAGCGGCGGTCCTTGGCGTGCTTGGCCAAGCCTTCGACGGTCTCGTCATTGAGGCCGAGATTGAGGACCGTGTCCATCATGCCCGGCATCGACGCGCGCGCACCCGAACGGACCGATACGAGAAGCGGATTGCCGGCATCGCCGAAGGTCGCGCCGACGATACGGCCGACTTCGCTCAGCGCCGCATCGACATCGGGACCAAGCGCCTTGGGATAGGTGCGGTCGTTTTTGTAAAAGTTGGTGCAGACTTCGGTGGTGATGGTGAAGCCGGGCGGGACCGGCAGTCCCAGATTGGCCATCTCGGCCAGATTGGCGCCCTTGCCGCCGAGCAGATTCTTCATTCCCGCCTCGCCATCGGCCTTGCCGTCGCCGAAGCGGAATACGAGTTTCCCATTCGCCTGCTGATTCACCCTTAGTGCTCCCTTTAAGACAGGATCGGTCGGTTCAGTAGCGAGCGCTGCTCGTGAGGCGCACTAGCCATATCGCAGATGCGAAATCAAGTGTGCAGTTGCGCTGCGGCGGCCGCAGCCTTAACGCATCAACAAAAATGGGCCAGCCGTTGTCTGATTTCTTCCGGCGTCTGGGCGAAGTCGGCGGCTGAATAGATGTGGCGGCCATGTTTGTCCTTGGGGTTCCCGGCGATGAACGCCTGGAACCGCTGTGTGAGATCGGCCCCGATCACCAGACCCAGGCGCTGATAGATGACCGAAACCACATCGAGCGGCCGGCGTGTCAACGCCTCATAGTCGACTTCCAGAATATGACCGGGGCATGTCCGGCGTGCCGACACGTAACGTGCCGTTTCGGCAGCATAGAAAGCGAGATTGGACCGCCCCAGCCGCACGCGGTCGGCGTCCTGCGCCGTCACCCGATGCAAGCCGTCGATGAGGCTGTTGAAACTCGTCAAAGAGACGGCGGGATCGCGCCGGCATACGACGATGAGGGCCTCCGGCACGGCGGCGATGAGCTCGGCCAGCGAGCCCAGATGATCCGGCGCCTTGAGCAGCAGCCGCCGTGCCGGCGCGCGGCGCTGCAGGAGCATCAGGATGTCGCGATATTCACGGTATTTCTGCCGGCGATCGGCACCCGCATACCAGGCGAGGTAGGACTGCACCGGCGCCAATGTCCAGGGCAGCATGGTGCGGAAGGAGATCGCCAAGGCGAACATGCATTCCTCCGGCTCATCGCTCCGGGTGAAATGCCGCGCATCGAGCTCACGATTGAGGAAGCGCATCACCCAGAGCTCGATATCGAGCCGGAGATCGCGCAGGAAGCGGCGCAGGCCGCGCTTGCGCGCGACCGGCTCGACCAGCTCGCTGAGCGTCGGCGCGCGCATCGTTTCATCGGCGGCGAGAAGACGGTGGAGAAAGGTCGTGCCGCTGCGCGGCATGCCGGTGATGATGACGGGCGGCAGCAGGGGCGCGCCGAACAGTCCGGGCTCGGTCCTCCTCAGCTCCTGGATCAGCAGGCGCTGTTCAAGCGCCAGCGCGATGCTGCGCTTGAGCAGTGTGCGGCCGATGAAGGTGAGCCGCACGTCGCGGCGCAGGGCGCGCAGAAGAACGCGCAATCCCGTGCGGTAGTAAGGATCACCGAAATCATCCAGTCCGGTGGAACGACGGGCGGCTTCACTGAATCTCGCGAGGCAGCTTTGAGGCCGCCGCCGCATCTATCCTTCGATCCGGGAGAAGTCCGCGACTTCACGGGTCGCGGCGCGGATGCGGTTCAGGAGCTTCAGTCGGTTCTCGCGGAAGGACGGGTCGTCGGCATTGACGGTGACCTTGTCGAAGAAGGCATCGACCGGCGCCCGGAGCTTGGCGATAGAGCGCATCGCCGCCTCGAAGTCCTCGGCCGCCACGGCTTTGCGGGCCTGGGCCGCGGCCGCGTTGACCGCGGTGTTGAGCTCGCGCTCCTCGCCCTGGATGAGAATATTGGTGTTCACATTGCCGTCGAAACCACGGCCGTCCTTCTTCTCCTCGATCTTGAGGATGTTGGTGGCGCGCTTGACGCCGGCGAGCAGATTCTTGCCGTCATCGGTCTCGAGGAATTTCGACAGAGCCTCGACGCGTTTGACTATCATCAGGAGATCGTCCTGGCCACCGAGCGCGAAGACCGCGTCGATGAGATCATGGCGCATGCCCTGATCGCGCAGATAGACCTTCAAACGGTCGGCGAAGAAGGAGAGAAGATCGGTACGGTCGAAGCTGGCGCCGAACTCCGCCCCGCGCTGGTTGCGATAGAGCTGCAGGCCGGCATCGAAAAGCGAAAGAAGCGGCAGCCGGACCTTATTCTCCTGCACGATGCGGATCACGCCGAGAGCGGCGCGGCGCAAGGCGTAAGGATCCTTCGAGCCGGTGGGTTTCTCGTCGATGGCCCAGAAGCCGACCAGCGTGTCGAGCTTGTCGGCGAGCGCCGAGACGATCGACAGCGGCTTCGCCGGCACCGCGTCATTAGGCCCCTGCGGGCGGTAATGCTCCTGGATCGCCGCGGCAACGTCCTCGTTCTTGCCTTCGTTGAGCGCGTAGTAGCGCCCCATCAGGCCCTGCAATTCGGGGAACTCACCAACCACGCCGGTCAGGAGGTCGGATTTGGTCAGGCGCACCGCCAATTGCGCCGACGCCTTATCGGCGCGGCAGAAGCCAGCGAGATCGTTGGCCCAGCCTTCGAAGCGTTTCACTCGCTCACCCTGCGTGCCGAGCTTGGCGTGGAAGGTGATCTGGTCGAGCTTGGGCAGGAGTTTTTCGAGCGGGACTTTCTTGTCCTGGTCCCAGAAGAATTTCGCATCCGACAGGCGCGCCGCGATGACCTTGTTGTTGCCCTGGACGATCTGCTCACCGCCGTCGCGCGCGATCATGTTGGACACGAGCAGATAGCGGTTGGCGAGGTTGCCGGTCTTGCCGTCTTTCAGCGCGAAACATTTCTGGTGCTGCTTGATCGAGGTGACGATCACTTCCGGCGGCACGTCGAGGAAGCTCTCCTCGAACGAGCCCATCAGCACCACCGGCCATTCGACGAGGCCGGCGGTCTCTTTCAGCAACGCTTCGTCCTCGATCAGCTCGAGGCCCTGCGCGAAGCTCAAATTCTTCGCCTCGACACGGATGAGCTCGGCGCGGCGGCCGGAATCGACCACGACCTTGGCATCATAGAGCTTCTGGGCGTAATCCTCGAAGCGGCGCGCGGTGATTTCCTGCGGCGCCATGAAACGATGGCCCCGCGTGACGGCGCCGCTCTTCAGACCGGCGATCTCGAAGTCCACCACCTCGCCATCGAAGCAGCACAGAATGGATTTCAGCGGACGCACCCAGCGCAGATCACCCGAGCCCCAGCGCATCGATTTGGGCCACGGGAATTTGCGGATGACGTCCGGCACGATCGCGGCGATCACGTCCGTTGTGGCGCGGCCGGGCTTGCTGATCACCGCGATATAGAACTTGCCCTTCTTGTCGTCCTGGATGGTGAGGTCGTCGAGCGAAAGGCCGGTCGATTTGAGGAAGCCCTGGATCGCCTGTTCCGGCGCATCGACACGCGGGCCTTTGCGCTCCTCGCGCACGTCCTTGGTCTTGGTGCCAAGGCCCTCGACCGACAGCACGAGACGGCGCGGCGTCGCATGGGCCTGGGCGCCTTCATAAACGAGGCCCGCCTCGACCAGCGCATTGGTGACGAGCGACTTCAGATCCTCGGCCGCCTTGGCCTGCATGCGCGCCGGGATTTCCTCGGAAAAAAGTTCGAGAAGGAGCTCAGCCATGGGCGGCCTCCTTCACGGCGGTCATACCGACGCCACCGCCAGAGGTCCTGGCCCAGGCCTCGCAGCAACCCTTGGCCAATTCGCGCACGCGCAGAATATAGGCCTGGCGCTCGGTGACCGAGATCACGCCCCTGGCATCGAGCAGATTGAACACGTGGCTCGCCTTTATGCACTGGTCGTAGGCGGGCAGCGCCAGTTCGTGGCGGCCGCCTTTGTCGCCCGCCTTCAACAGCGCCAGGCACTCCTTCTCGGCATCCTTGAAATGCTGAAGCAGGATGTCGGTGTCGGCATATTCGAAATTGAAGCGCGAGAATTCCTGCTCGGCCTGCAGGAACACATCGCCATAGCTGATGCGCTTCGCCCCGTCCTGGCCGTTGAAATTCAGGTCATAGACATTGTCGACGCCCTGCACATACATCGCGAGGCGCTCGAGCCCATAAGTGAGCTCGCCCGAGACCGGCGCGCAATCGAGGCCGCCGACCTGCTGAAAGTAAGTGAACTGCGAGACTTCCATGCCGTCGCACCACACTTCCCAGCCGAGGCCCCAAGCGCCCAGCGTCGGGCTTTCCCAGTCGTCCTCGACGAAGCGGAGGTCATGCAGGTCAGGCTCGATGCCGATCGCGTAGAGCGAACCCAGATAGAGCTCCTGGAGATCGGGCGGGGACGGCTTGATGATCACCTGATACTGATAATAGTGCTGCAGCCGGTTGGGGTTCTCGCCATAGCGGCCGTCCTTCGGGCGCCGGGAGGGCTGCACATAGGCCGCTGCCCAGGGCTTCGGCCCGACCGAGCGCAAGGTCGTCGCCGGGTGGAAGGTGCCGGCGCCCACTTCCATGTCGTAAGGCTGCAGGATGACGCAACCCTTCTCACCCCAATATTGATGCAGGGTGAGGATCAGGTCCTGGAAGGATTTGCGTGGATTCAAAGACATTTGCGCCCGCAGGAATGGGTTCCGTTGCGGGCGCAAACTATGGGGCTAACCCCTATGGGTCAAGGAGAAGTCGTCTTACTTCTTCTTCGGCGCCTGGGACTCTTCGTCCTCATCGCCCTGGGTGTCGTCGGGATTGACCTCGTCACCGCCGGTGTCGGTCGTGTCGACGTCATCGCCCTGGGTGTCGTCGTCGGTGACCTCACCGCCATCGTCACCGCCCTTGTCGGCGTCCTTCATCCAGGCCTGCAGCGTGTAGAAGGCCTCTTCATTGATGCGCTGGCCCCACAGGTCGGCGCCCTTGAGCGGGCCGCCATGGAGGGCGATCAGCATCGGACCGTTGGACTGCTTGTCGACGACCCAGATGCCCGCGCCCGCCATGCCTTCGAGCGGCTTCTTGAGCGGGCAGTTATAGACGATGAAGGACTTGTCGGCGCCTTTCACCGGGCAAGTGGTCTCCCACATGGTGAAGTCGGGCACGCCCGCCGGATAGCCGGTCATAGCCGGGCCCTTGGGGATCTGCGGCAGGTGGCCGAAACCGAACCAGCCATTCTGCTCACCGACATCGCTCTGCAGCTCGACCAGGCCGAAGGCCATGGTCCAGTCAGCCTTTTCAGCGAAGCCCTTGGTCACCCAGGCGTTCTTCCACTGGACGCCGCCGAAGGGACGGCTTTCACCATTGATGCCCGGATAGAAATCGAGATTCTGGTCCCATTGCTTGTTCTCCGGATTGAAGATGCAATAGGCGGCGGTGAGCACGAAACGCTTGCCGATGAGGGTGCCCGAGCAGCCATTCGACAGCAGGCCGACGGCGGTATAGGGATATTGAGTCGTGTCCTTGATGGGCACGAGCTTGCCGGGCTTCGGCGCTTCCTGGATCGCCTGGGCGCCCTTGCCCTTGAGAATCATGCCCTTGAGGCGTCTCGGTACCTTGACGGTGCCGGCCTTGCCGTCGCGGCTCATCGACATGCCGGTCAAGGCGTCGAGCTGGGCGGCCGGCGCCTGCTGTCCGGCGCCCTTGCGGGTCACGTTCATGGCGCCCGGCTTGGCGGTCGGCCCTTTGGCGTCACCGGTCTTGGGCGCATTCGCAGCACCTGCCCCCGCTTCCACCGCGGGCCACTGGCCGCGCTTGAGCTTGGCGCCCTCCTGGGCGACTGCCGGGCCGGCCAAGGCCGTGGCGAGGAGGAGCGAGCTGGTCAAAACGAGGGAGGTGATCGATGGAGATCGAATCATGGGCCGTCCTTAACGGTTGCTGATTGGGTATGTCGCTTATACGACATGACAATCTAGCCATGTTCGCGCGGCGAAAACTAGACCCGGCGGCAATAATTTAAGGGCGGAAAAGTGTCCTTACGTCGATTTTTGTCGAAAACGACGGTAATCGAACAACTTAAGCGAGAATTATCCGTGGTCCAGCACCTCGGATAAGGCCGATCCGAGGCAGTCCTCGTATCAGGCGTCCGGATAGTAAATGCCGGTCCTCGGGTCCTGCCGGAGGCGGGTGACGGCGCGCGGATCGACCGGGCGGCGCTTGACGGCAACCCGGGCTTTGGCGGCGTTAAGACCATCCACCAGCTGCTTCAGGGCGGCGGCGGCCAGGAGGCCGACCAGGGTAATCGTCAACGCTTTCAACATGAAACGGTCCTTCCAGTCTCAATCCAGTGGCATCATAAACCGAAACGGGCCCATAATGCACGTAATTCCATGGCATCAATGAGGCCTGACGCGGGGTCTAAAGTGGTGCCGAAACCCAGCCTGCGCAAGCCCCAGCCGGCCGGTTTGGCGATGACCTTGAACTCGGTCTTGTCGCCGAATTTGCCGCGCATGACGTCGCGCATATGGCCTATCCCGTCGATCAGCCCCAGAGTCAGAGCCTGCCGGCCGGACCAGAAGGCACCCGAAAAAAGCTCGGCCTCTTCGCCCTTGAGCTTGCCTTGCCGGCGCGTCCGGACCAGCGTCTTGAACTCTTCGTGAACGTCGCGCTGCAGGCCCAGCAGGCGTTCGACATCCTCCGGCTTCTCAGGCTGGAAAGGATCGAGAATCGATTTGCTTTCGCCCGCGGTATGGACGCGCCGCTCGATGCCGAGCTTGCGGATCGCCTCGACGAAGCCGAAGCCCGCGGCGATGACGCCGATCGAGCCGACGATCGAGCTGGCATCGGCATAGATCTCATCGCCGGCGCAAGCGAGCCAATAGCCGCCGGACGCTGCGACATCCTCGCAGAACGTGTAGACCGGGATGTTCTTTTCGGCGCTCAGAGCGCGGATGCGCTCATGGATCAAAGCCGACTGGACCGCCGCACCGCCTGGTGAATTGACGATCAAGGCGACGGCGGTGATGCCTTTGCGGGCGAAGGCGCGCTCCAAAGTCCCGGCTATTCCTTCGAGCGTCAACGGCGGCTTGAAAGGCGTGCCGACACCGATGGCGCCCTGCAGGCGCACGACATGGACGAGAGGCGTTTTTTTACGCCAGCGGCGCGGGATCAGACGGTGCAGCAAATTGGGCATTAGCAACAGATAGGACCTCGGCACGCTGACGACAAGACGAGCCGCTCCCCGGCGCGCCTGCTAACCGCTCAGTCAACCTGTTCGCGGCATGATGCGGCCGCGGCCAGATCTTGCGCCTGGCGCTCAATATCCGCATGCGAAAAGAGCGCCTTGCCGATCACAGCGAGATCGACCTCTTGGCGCCGCAGGCGATCGAAATGGGTTTGATCGATGTTGCCGTCGACGATGGCGGGCAGATTCCGCGGCAGGCTCGCGAGCCGCTGAAAGGCATTCGCGTCGAAGCCGCCGCCGCCCGCCGGCGCGGTCAGCAGTAAAATACCGTCGACCGCAGCGAGCATCCCGGCGATTTGCTCGACCGGCGTCGTGTGGCGCAGCGCCAGATTGGCCAGAGCGCCCTCCCGCCTGATCTCGACGGCAAGTTTCTCGACATCCACGCCGCTCTCAAAATGGAAGGCGACGCTGCGCACGCCCAGACCTGCGAAGCGAACCGCCCAGCTCGCCGGATCACAGATCATCAGATGCATGTCGATGGGCACATCGCATTCGCGCATCAGACCGCTCACCAGGCGCTCGTCACAGCCGAATGCCGGTGCGAACCGGCCATCCATCACATCGATATGGAAGGAACCGACATGCGGGGCGACGGCGGCGACTGAGTGAGCCAGGCGAAACGGATTCGCGGCATAGAGGCTGGCGGACAATTTCATGCAGGGGCCGCCCAGGCCGCTTGCCGCAACGCCGCGAGGGTGACATCGCTCACCGGAACCGGGGCGTATTCACAGCGACCGTGATGGAACACCGTGACACGATCGGCGATCTCGAGGAGTTCTTCTTCCTCGCTGGAGACGACCACGACGCACCGCCCCTCATCCGCCAGCGACCGGATGATCTCATAGATGTCTTGCTTGGCCCCGATGTCGACGCCCTTGGTCGGCTCATCGAGCAGGATGAGGCGCGCATCCTGCTCGATGATGCGGCCGAAGAGAACCTTCTGCTGATTACCCCCGGAAAGCGATTTGATCGGCGCATCGAGCCGCCCGCGTGTGCCGATACGGGCAAGCGTATGGCGTGCGGATCTTGCGGCGGCGGCATGGTCGATCAACCCGTTCATGCGGTACCGCTTCAAAGTGGAGAGCACGACATTCTCATAAGCCGACATCAGGGGAATGAAGCCATCGCGCTTGCGCTCCTCGGTCAGGAGCGCAATGCCGGCCGCCAGGGCATCCCTGGCCGAGCGCGGCTCATAACGCTTGCCGTCGATCAGGATCTCTCCGCCCGTCACCGGCTCGGTGCCGAACAAGGATCGGAGGAAACGGGTGCGGCCGGAGCCGACAAGTCCGTAGACGCCAAGCACCTCGCCGGTCTTCGCCGCAAGCGTCACCCCGGAAAGACGCCGTCCGACCAGTCCGCGCACTTCCAGAAATGTCTTTCCATCCGCCGGCGCCCTGGACAGCCGCGCCGGTCCGGCGTGATGCGCGTCGCCGACGATGGCGTCGACGATCGTCTCCTTCTTCAGCTTCTCGCGCTCCGCATGGAGAATGACGCGCCCACCGGAGAGCACGGTGGCCTCGTCACACACGCCGAGCACCTCATCGAGCTTGTGCGAGACGAGAACGACACCAATCTGCCGCTCGAGAGCGATCCGGCGAATCGCCGCGAGGAGGCTCGCCGCCTGCCCGCCATCGAGCGCCGTCGTCGGTTCGTCGAGAAACAGGAAACGCGCCTTGCGATCGAGATTGGCGATCACCTCGACCATCTGTTTTTCGGGATGCGACAATGTCCCCACGCGCGCCGAGGCGGCGGTCCTCAGCCCATAGCCATCGAGCAGCGACTGCGTGTAGGCGGCCATGCCGTTGCCGTCCTTCAGGCCGTTCCTGCGCAATTCCCGGCCGAGGAACAGATTCTCCGCCACGGTGAGATTCGAGATCAGGCGCAGCTCCTGGTAGACACAGGCAATTCCCTGTTCGAGCGCATCGCGCGGCGAGGCAAGCGTGATCGCCCTGCCCGCTATGGACAGGGCTCCATCATCCTGCGGCTGCGCGCCGGCGAGAATCTTCAGGAGCGTGGACTTGCCGGCACCATTGTGCCCGAACAATCCGTGAATGGTCCCCGGCCGCACCACGAAATCGACACCGTGAAGCACGCCCACGCCGGCAAACGACTTGGTGATGCGACTTGCCCGGTAGGCGCCGTCCGATGTCATGTCCTGCTCCACGCGGGGTTGCGGGACGCGGCCCCGGGGGGGCCGCGTCCCGTTTCATAAGGTCAGTAGGCCTTGTCGATCGTGTCGGCGGCATTGTCCTTGTTGACGAGCAGCGGGGGGCTGTTGATCACCGCCTCGAGCGTCTCGCCGGCCAGGTGCTTCCTGATGTTCTCGACCTGGATCTGCGCCAGCTTCGCCGGCTCCTGGATTGCTCCCGCCTTTAGGATGGAATTGCCCTGAATGTGCTGCACGCCCAGCTTGTCGACGAAGGCGTAGAGCGTGACATCGGTGCGGCCGAGCTGCTCGATCGCCGCGATGGCGCCCAGCGCCGATGGTTCGGTATCGGAATAGACCACGGTGATTTCGGGATTGCCCTGCAGCATCTCCGTCGTGACCTTGAGCGAGGTGGTTTCCTCGACCTTGCCATTGACGAGCGCGACGAACTTCACATTCGGATTGGAGGCCAGCGCCTCCTTGAAGCCTTCATCACGCAAATTGGCGGAGACCGATGTCGGTTCGCCGACGATGCCGATGATGGCCTTGCCGTCCGCACCGATGTCCTTGAGGAGCTGCTGCCCGATATAGGTGCCGCCCGCCTTCTGGTCGGTCTGAACCGCCTGCACGACCGTGAGCTTCTCCGCCTTCAAAGCCTCCGGATCAGGCAGGAGATTGATGGTGAAGACCGGAATTTTCGCCTGGTTCAATTCCGCCACGGAGGCGACGCAGGGACCGGACGAGACGCAATTTAGCGCCACGGCATCGACGCCCTGCTGCACGAAGCTCTGCACCTGCGAGAGCTGCTTGGCATCGTCATTGTCGGCGATCAGCACCTTGACGGTGAAGCCCTGGGCCGCGCCATTCTCCTCGAAGCTCTTCTTCATTGCGACATAATAGGGATTGGTGAGATTGGGCAGGGCCACGCCCAGCGTCTTGCCATTCGCCGCTTGCGCCTGGCTCGCGATGGCCAGCAACGACGCTCCCGCCGCGGCCGAGATGCAGTTCCTCCAAAAATCAGTCATCTTGTTCTCCCTTTTGAGTGATGATGATGGTCCAGGGACGGCATCGGTTGAAAATCCGTCCCGCTTCGCCGGCCC
The DNA here is from genome assembly GCF_016595235.1 of Taklimakanibacter albus. GTDB lineage: Bacteria > Pseudomonadota > Alphaproteobacteria > Rhizobiales > Aestuariivirgaceae > Taklimakanibacter > Taklimakanibacter albus. Next base: position 1,181,595 of record NZ_JAENHL010000008.1, read on the forward strand.
TTAGCTGCCGGTCGAAATCTTTCGTTTCAGAAGCCTCTTCCACGGCAAGGACAGCCGGCGCGAGGAGCGCATGGTGTCGAAGGTGACGCCGACGAGAATGATCACGCCGATCACCAGCGGCTGCCAGTAGGCATTGACGTTGAGAACGTTCATGAGATTCGAAATGGTGGCGATCAGCGTCGCGCCGATCATCGCGCCATAGATGGAGCCGGTGCCGCCGAACAGGCTGACACCCCCGACCACCGCGCCGGCGATCGAGAAGAACAGTTCATCGCCGCGCCCGGCGGTGGGATAGCCGGTCATCAGCCGGGAGCCATAGATCAACCCGCCGCAGGCGCCGCAGAAGCCGGAGATCGCGTAGACGAGCACGGTGATCCGCGAGATGTTGACGCCGGCGAGCCGAGCGGCATCCGCATTGCCCCCGACGGCGAAGATGTGCGTGCCGGTGATCGTGCGCCGCAGGAACAGCGCGGCGACGGCCGTGGCGATGGCAAGGGCGATCACCGGAAAAGGAATGCCCAGAATGCGCGACTGGCCGATCATCCGGTAGCCGAGCTGCAGGACGCGGATCGACTCCGCGCCGGTGATGATCTGGGGAATCGAAGCCGCCACGCCCATCATGGCGAAGGTGACGATGAAGGGCGGAACGCCGGTCCGGTCGATGATGAGGCCATTGACGGCGCCTGCCAGGGCACCGATGCCGAGCACGATGATGCAGGCGAGCGGCCAGGGCAGCCCCACCGTCTGGATCAGCACGGCCGCGAGCACACAGGTCATGGCGACGATCGAGCCGCAGGAGAGATCGATCCCGCCGGTGAACAGCACGAAGGACTGGCCCAGGCAAAGAAAGCCGATCACGGCACCGTTGAGCAGCAGGATCAAGAGATTCGACATGGTGAAGAAGTTCGGCGACGCCAGGGCCCCCGAAATCAGGACGACCAGCAGAACGAAGGCGATGCCGGATTCGGCCGGCAGCCGGATGCGCTTGTCGGGGGTCTGCGTCGGTTCGGCCAGCACTGCCATGTTTCTCTCCATCCTCTCGCCGGACGCTTCAGATCCGCTCGATGGTCTTGCGGTATTTCTCGCGCACGCCCTCGGCGGAGGCCTGCGCGGCGGGCTCGGCAACGAGCTCGAGGGGCACGGCCCAGGCATCGGCGATTTCCTGGATCGGCGCGCCGGTGAGCGCGGCGGCGGCCTGGACGCCCGCGCCGCCCGCGGCGCTCTCGACCATGGGGCAGGTCCAGACGGCGCGACCGGTAAGATCGGCAAGGATCTGCCGGTAAGCCTTGGACCGCGATGCGCCGCCAGTCAGAATCAAGCGTCCGCTATCCGCAACCCCGGCCTGCTTCAGCAGATCTCCCCCTTCGAGCAGGCCGCACAGCACGCCCTCGACGGCCGCCCGGGCGATCTGGGCCGGCGTCGTGTCGCTGCGCAGCCCAGCCAGATGCCCGGTGGCGTGCGGCAAATTGGGAGTGCGCTCGCCGTCGAGATAAGGCACGAGGGTGAGGCCGCCCGATCCAGCGGGGCAAGCAAGGGCCAAACGGTCGAATTCCTCGACGCCGGTGCCCAGCAGACGGCGGAATGTATCGGTGACCTTGGCGGCGTTGAGCGTCGTCACCATCGGCAGGAAGGCACCCGTTGCGTCGGCATAGCCGTTGATCGCGCCACTGCCGTCGCGCACGCCATGCGGTGTCACGCCATAGATCGTGCCGCTGGTTCCCAGCGAAATGACGGTATCGCCGGCACGGATGGCCATGCCCAGCGCGGCAGTCATGTTGTCGCCGGTGCCAGCCCCGACCACGGCGCCCTCAAGAGCGCCAAGGCCGGCCGGCGCCGTGACCTTGCCGGCCACAGCGCCGGAACCGATGATCTCGGGCAACACAGCCGCCCAGTCGATGTCAGAGACCGCAAGGCTGGCCAGAGCAGGTTCCCAGCGGTTGGTGAAAGGATTGAAGTAGCCGGTGCCGGAAGATCCGCCCCGCTCCGTCACGGCATGCCCGCTCAACCGGTAGATGATGTAGTCGAATGGCAACATGATGCGGCGCGCCTGCGCAACGAGGCCGGGATGGACGCGCTCGGTCCAAGCGAGCTTCGCAACAGTGAGCGCCGGGGCGGGAACGGATCCCGTGAGAACCGCCCATTCCCGTGCCGGTCGGCGGCGCAGTAGGGCTTCGGCATCCGGCGCAGACTCCGTGTCATTCCAGAGTTTTGCCTTTCGCAGCGGCCTGTCGCTTCCGTCCAGCATGACAAGGCCGTGGCCTTGGCCGCCGACAGAGATCGCGGCGATGCGCGCCAGATGCCCATTCACCTGTTCGAGGCATGCCTGCAATGCGCTCCACCAGGCTTGCGGGTCCTGCTCGCTGATGGGCGGCGTCGTTGGCGGATGCGGTGCGCGGGCCTCGGCAACGACCGCGCCGTCATCGAGCCGGCGCAACATCACCGTGCAGGATTGGGTGGAGGAGTCGATACCGGCTACGAGATCGCGCGCCATCGCCTCAGCTTCCGGCTCCTGCTCCGGCCAGCCGCTTGAGGCTCGCCTCGGCGTCGCGGCCGACCGCACCCGAGGGATGAGTGAAGAGGATCTTGTCCCAGCCGTAACCGCGCGCCACGCGCGTCACCTCGACCAGAGCGTCGGTGACGGCGGCAGATGCCAGAGAGCTTCCCGTCGCCACGACCGACCCGAGATCGGCGTCGTCCGGCAGAGCCAGACGGATCACATGATCAGACATGCGGCCCAGTTCGGACTCGGGCACCGCGGTAATCGAAACCAGGCAGCCACAGAGCGTTCGGGCACGCGCGCAGAAGCTGTTCAATTCGGCGGAGCTGCCGCCCTTCGACAGGGCCAGGACGATATCGCCAGGCTGCAATACACCAAGCCCGCCATGAAGGCCGTCGGCGGGCGGCAGGTAGAAAGCCGGCGTGCCGCCGACCGAGAGAAGATGCGCGGCGCGACTGGCGACCGCACCGGATGTGCCGCTGCCGGTGACCAGAATCTTTCCCGCGCAGGTGCTGAGAAGGCCGGCGACTTCGAGAAACGCATCATCAACTGCTGCAAGAGTCGCCAGCACGGCGTCCGCATCCGCACGAATGACCCGCCTCGCCCGATCCAGCAACTCCGCAGACGACATCGATAGGCTCCCATTATCCGGCCAGGAATGATCCCTTTGTCCCGAGCCGAGATCATTAAATCCTGTATCAAATATCGTCAAGTGAGCAATATTACGCTCATTTGAGCGAATATGAGGCACAACTTGCCCTTTGTCAGACTGCACCTCGAGAAATCAGGACCGAGATAGGCCGTCAGGCCAGCAGCCGGCGGGCCACACCGGCGTCGGTGACGAGAACATTGATCCACCCGCCGCGCAGCACTGCGGCTATCGCCTCGGCCTTTTCCAGCCCGCCGCCGATGCCGATGACTTCGGGGATGCGGCGCAATTGCGCGGTTGTGATGCTCAACCCCATTTCATCCAGCAGGTTCGGCACGGCGTTGCCGGCATCATCGATCAGGGTTGCGCACAGGTCGGCGCGGACGCCTTTCGCGAGCGCCGCCTCCCGCCATGCCGGTGGAAAGCCGGAACACAGGCAGGATTCCTCGGGATGCCAGGACCCTATGCCGACGACGAGAACGTCGATCGCATCGTAGCGCGCCATCACACTGGCGATGGAGGGTTCGCTGCGCAGCCTCTCGATGAGCTGGGAGTCCTCGGCCCACATCGGGCCATAGACCGGATAAGCCGCTCCGCCGCTGACGCTGGCAAGCCGGTGAACAAGTTCGACCGGACTTTGGGTGAAGTCTAACCCGGCAGGGCTGCCCGCTGCCTGAATAACATCCACCTTTGGCAATCTGGCGGCGGCGCGCGCCGTCGCCGCCAGCGTCCGGCCCCAGGCAACGCCGAGCAACTGGCCATCCTCCAAGGTTTCCTCGAGCAGCTGTGCCGCCAGGATGCCCAAGGGCTGCGTCAGCGCGTTGGTCGGCAGGTCGGGACCGCTCAGGACCAGCGCGGCTTTCAGGTTGAATTTCTGCCGGATGGCCTGCGCCAATTCCGTATCCAGATCGCCCTCCTCGGCGATCACGAAACGCACGATGCCGCTCTCAATGGCAGCATCGATCAACCGTGCGACCTTGAATCGCGATATACCGAGCTCATCGGCGATCTGCGACTTGGTGCGCCGGCCAACGAAATACCGCTTCGCAACGAGCGCGGCCTGCACACGTTGAAGGGGACGGCGGGTCATTTCCACTCTCTCAAAAAGCTCATTTGTGCATGAATGTACTCGAATGAGAGATTTTTCAAGGTGGGATGGCCCGTCCCTTGAGATAGTCCGGGCCGGCGCTCCTCCCTAATGCTGGGCCAAACCACCCGCTAGAATGCTATTTCGCCACAAGCCGGGCGATCGCCTGGGCCACCTCATCGAAGCTGCCGCCGAGATGATGGCCGCCCGCGAGCTTGAAATCGATGACACTGCCCTTGGCGAGATCGGGACAGATACTGTCGGTCTCGCTGTCGCCATAGACGCACAGCACCGGCGTGGGTTTGAGCTTCTCGATCTCGGGCTTGGTCGAAGGCCCCGCATTGTCGCCCCCCAGCCAGTCGGCGACATGGAATTCGAAGCTCGCATTAGGGGAAGAGCCGAGCAACGCGACAGCGGCCAGCGCCGGTTTCACGTCCGGGCCGAGCCGGTTGACCGCGAAGGGCAGAGCATCGGCGCCGAAGGAATAGCCGGCCAGGATGATCCTCTTCTTGTTCCACTGGCTCAGATAATAACGCGCGATGCGCCCGATATCATCGGCAAGCCCCTCGGGCGTGCGGGTTTCCCAGAAATATTTGATCGACGAAATGCCGATGACCGGTATGCCCTTTGCCGCGAGGCTGCGCGCGACGCCATCGTCGAGATCGGCCCAGCCGCCATCGCCCGACAAAAAAATCGCGAAAGTATCGCTCTCGCTCACCGACGGGTCGCGGATCTCGGTGATCGGCAAATCCGCGAGCGCGTCGCTGAGAGCCGGCTTAAAGCCGGAATCGGCCCCGGCGATGGTCCAGTATGCGTCGATCAAGGCCGGCTGATAATCGGGCGGATTCAGGAACTCGTGCCCGACCTTGGGCAGATCGACGACGGTCGCGCCGTTCATCGACTGGAAAAAAGCATGGGTCTTGTCGGGCGCGCAGGTCTGGTCGTCGGCGCCCTGAAGCGCGGTGAAGGGAGCCGGGAGCGCCGCCGTCGACGGGAGTTTCCCGGCAGCTTGAATGGCCGGGAAATTCACCGCCTTGCAGAGCGCATGCGCGACCGTCGCATCGGGACAGAAGCTCAAGGCCAGGCCGCCCTTGAAGGTGTTGGGTGGTGATCCCGCGACCGCCGCATAGGCCATGGTGGCTCCCGCCGAATAGCCGACGACCATCGGCTCGATATAATCCTTGAGATCGAGCTGCTTCTCGATCGCGCGCGCCGTGTCCTGGAGAACACCGGCAAGATAGAGGCAGGATTTGCCGTAGGAGCCGAGATTCTTCGTGAAGACCGCCATGTCGATCCCGAGCACCAGCGTGTCGGCATCGCTCAGATAGCCGGCCATCGTCACCGCCGTCTGATCCCAGCCCTTCTCGCCCGAAAAGAAGAAGGCGACCGATTTCGATTCGCCCGATGGACGGATGATTTCGATATCGCCAAAAGGCGCGACGGTGATTTTCTCGGCGCTTGCCGGTTCGGCAGCGCCGAGCGCCGCTCCGGCGAGAAGAAAGGCAATCACACGTTTCATTGTCCGCCACTCCCTGCGAGCACCATCCCATTTCACGGAACGTCTCCTTCTCCATTCGCCGCGACGACGGAAGCCTTGCGCCGCCGCGATATCAGCACCGCGACATCGAGCAGAACCAGAGGCAGCGACAATCCACCCGGGCAGGCCAGATAACGCGGCCGCCAGTCCGGGCGGAATTTCTCCTTGAAGGCGCGCAGCCCCTCGAAACCATAGATCTGCTCGCCATGCTGGAAGATGAGATTGCCGGCCTTGTGCCAGGCCGGCGCCAAAGGATGGCCTTCGAGACCTGAAAGCGGCGCCATGCCGAGACTGAAACATTTGAAGCCCTGCGCCTTGCCCCACAGGAGCAGCTGGACGAAGAGGAAATCCATATGGCCGCGCGGCGCATCGGTGCGATGGCGCATCAGGTCGACGGAAAGCTCGCGCTTGCCGGCGCTCTGCCAGAGATTGGCGAACGCGACGATCTTGCCCGCATGCCGGATCACCGCGAGATCGAAGCCCGAGAGATAGGCCGGATCGAAATGACCGACCGAGAATTGCTTCTCGACAGCGCCTTTCGCGGCGAGCCATTCATCCGAAATCTCGCGCAGCTCAGGGATGAGCGCTCCAACGCCACCGGCCGGCACGACGGCGAAGGCAAGCCCCTGACGCTCCGCCTTGTGGCTCGACTGCCGGAGATTGGCGCGCGCGCCGCCTTCGAGGGAGAAGGCCTGGAGATCGATGAGCGCCTCCTCGCCGAGCTTGAGGAGGGAAAGCCCGAGATCGAGATATCGCGGCAGGTTCGCGGCATTCACCTCATAGAAGACCGGCTTGCCGCCACGCCGGTCGACAAGCTCGCGGAAGCGCCAGAGCAAATCGTCGAAGCGCTCTTCGGCGCCGATCGGATCGCCCATCACGATCCAGCTCATCCCCTGGATATCATACATGAGAAATGCATCGCGCTCGGGCGCGATCAGGAATTGCTTGTCGCCGGTGAGGGCCAGATTGGCTTCCGTGTTGCCGGCCTGAGCGACGATGCGCACCACATCCGGCGAGATTGCGTAGGAGCGCGTGAGGCGGCCGCGCGCCGGGCGCAGCAGCAGATAGGCGCCGAGGCCACCGGCGATCAGTACCACCAGCAGGCTGGCCCGTAGAAAGCGCGGCGCATCGGCCGAATAGGCGATCTGCCACCAGAGCTCATTGGAGTAGCCGACCTGCTTGTAAGAGAGATTACCCACCCAGATCGAAGCGGCGCAGGCCAGCGTTACGGCGACCACGGCCATCGGCGAGGGATCTTCATTGAGGAGCGACGACTGGCGATAGAAAGCGCTTCGGCTCAGGAGAACGAGCACCAGCACGACGGCGAGGACGCTCGCCTCTTCCCAATCCAGCCCCTTGGCGAGCGATACCACGATGCCGCAGCCGAGCAGCAGGACGACCAGCGACCAGGCGGCGTCGAGGCGCCGGTACAGTCCGATCGACAGCAGCAGGAGGAAGAAGCCGGCGACGCTGCCGATGAGATGCGAGAGCTCGATGAAGGGAAGCGGCACGAGATCGGTAAGGATTTCCATGCGGATCTCGAGCGTCGGTGTCGCGCCGGAGACCAGCAGGACGAGACCGCCGGTGAAGACCGCGATGGCGATGACCGGCGGCAGCAGCGCATGGAAGATCGGCCGCGCTGCCAGCGTCGCGGCCTTGATCCTGAAGAGATGCGGCTGCGCCTCGCGCACCGCCATGAGCGCCGCGGCAATAAGGAACGGCAAGATGTAATAGAGGCAGCGATAGAGGAGGACCGCAGCCAGAAGACTATGCGGCGGAACCTGTGGCAGCGCCAGCAGCATGCCGGCCTCGAGCACGCCGAGGCTTCCCGGTATATGCGAGATGAAGCCCGCGACGACGATGAGCGCGAAGAGGCCGGTGAAGGCGATGAGGCTCATATCCGCTTCCGGCGGCAGCAGCACCCAGAGGGCTGACGCGCTCACCAGCATGTCGATGGCGCCCAGGAGGATCTGCGCCGCGCTCATGGGCAGGCCCGGCAGACGCAGCGACCAGCCGCCGATGGTCAAGGGCGCCGGCCAGTTCCAGCGATAGATCAGGTAGGCCGCAACCAATCCCGCGAGCCCTGCCCCCAACAACGACACGACGATGCGCGGCGCCGCCAGCATGCGGGCAAGGAAGTCCGGCTCGGCGATCATCGAGAGCGCGGCGACCGCCGCGAGCCCCAGCCAGAAGGAAAGGCCGGTAATGACGACGATGCGGCCGATCTCGGCGGCGGAAAGCCCGAGGCTGCCATAGATGCGGAACCTGACCGCACCACCGGTCAAGGCACCGAAGCCCAGGGTCTGGCTCATGGCGCTTGCGATGAAACCGACATAGGCGGCGTCCGATGACCGCAGCTTCTTGGAGATGCTGCGCAACGCCAGCACATCATAGGCCATCAGCACGAGATAGCTCATGCAGGTAAAAGCCAGACACAAAGCGAGGGCACGCCAGGAAGCGGACCAGAAACTGCCGCTGATGTCGGCGAAGGTAACTTCGGCCAGCGTCATGTGCAGGAAAGCCGCGGAGAGCGCGAACAGCACCACGCCCAAGGCGACCGGCGCCCAGTGCAGAACGCGCCGCGCCGTTTCTCCCGGCAATGAAAGATGGCCCTCTTTCGACAGGTGGCTGTCCATGGCGACCACTATTTGCCGCGCCGGGCCCCCTGTCAAAGCCGTTCGCGGAAGCCTGTGAGTTTCCACACAGACGGCGGCGGCGCTTCGCCGTTAAATCATCCCATCAATTTCCAAGCCGGCCATTCGAGAACCGGGGCAACAAAGGAAAGAGACCCATGAGCACGCATGTCGAGCATCGCGCCATTGCCCGTCCACCCCAGCTTTCTCTGCTCAGCAGATTCACCACGTGGCTGGGCGCCGGATTCAAGACCTGGCGGGCGCAGCAAATCGAGCGCGCCAATATCGAAGCGCTGACAGCACTCGGCCCCGAGCTCCTGGATGACGTCGGCGTGACCATCCATAAGGCCGGCAAACCACCGAAATCCATCGCCATCTGCAACCCGCATCTGATCGCCATGGATTCGCTGTCCATGTCCAAGCCGACCGAACGCGGCGAGTTCTAGGCCATCTCGAACTCGGCCCGTGCAGGGCTGTCCGGTAATGCCCTCTCCGGGCAGCCCTGCCTCTATTTCCTGGTCACGCCTCGGTGTTCATGTTGTAGCTGTCATAGAGGACTTTCCAGCCGCCCTTCTCCTTGCGCCAGACCACGACATATTTGGCGATTTCCATGACCGGCTTGCCATCGACCTCGTGACCGAACTCGACTTTGCCGAAATCGGATGCGAGCGAGCCGTCGTCGGAGATCACGATGCGCTCGGGCGTGAAGCGGAGATTGAGGCCGGGAATGGTGTCCATCATCTTCTTCCAGCTGGCGCGGATATGCGCGGTGCCATGCACCGCCGGTTCGCCCGGCCACACCAATGAACCGTCATGGGCGTAGAAGCCGACCACGGCGTCGAGCTTCTTGGCCGACGCGGCCTTGCCCCATTCCTCATCCAGCCGACGGATCGCCGCTTCATCGGCCTTGTGCTTTTCACCCTGCATATTTCACTCCTCTGTTGCGCAAATGGGACCGAAGCTCGTCGAGAAAAGCCTTGGCGTCCTTCAGATCGCGGGTCGCGAAGCCTTCGGTGAACCAGCCATGGACCGCCGACAGCAAATCGAAGGCCTGGGCATGATCGCCCCTGTCGGCGAGAAGCCGGGCCAACGTCGTCGCTATGCGCAATTCCCATGACCTGGCCCCTTGCGCACGCGCGACGGCGAGCGCGGCGCGCAGTTGCTCTTCGGCCTCGTCCGGCCTTGCCTGCTCGATCAGCAGCCAGCCTTTAAGGCGCAGCACCTCGGCCAGATGACAGCGCTCCTCGCCCGCCAAAATCCTGGCGATGCTCACATCGAGCAGCTTTTCGGCGGCCTGGATATCACCGCTGAGCGCCAGCGCCTCGGCCTGGAGAGCACATAAATAACCGATCCAGATGCGATGGCCGGTGGCGGCGAGGCGGGTGATGGCGCGGTCGAGGCGTATGGCGGCGTCGGCATGACGCCCGGCTCTGAGCCAGGCGATGCCACGGCTCACTTCCGCCATCACCTCGAAAAAGAGCGAGACGCCGAAGCGGCGGCCGACGCTGTCGGCCTCCTCGGCGCGGCGCATCAATTCGTCGGGCTCGCACAGGAAATCGAAGGCCTGGGCGCCCAGCGTCAGCGAGAAAGCGAGATCGAAGGGATGATTGCGGCGGCGCGCATGATCGTCCCTGTCGTTGCTCGCCGCCACCGCCTGATCCGGATAGCCGATGATCCACAGATATTGGGCGCGGTAGATTCCTTCACCGGTGAGAGGATCTGTGTTGGTGAGCTGCGCCACATGCCAATGCCGCCCGGCGTCATACATTGCGAGCAGCTTGTCGCCATGTGCCTTGGCCACGTCGAAGCGGCCCTGCCAGAAAGCGGAGCCTGAAACGGCGCGGTGGCCGACGATGACCAGATTGTCGTCACCGGTCTCGGCGCCGACCTCCAGAAGCTTCTCAGCCCAGCGCAGCGACACGTCGAGACGGTCGACACACATGTAATGCACCCAGAGCGCATTCAGGATCGGCAGATAACCCTGCCGATGCTGGAGCCGATGCGCCAGCGACCAGGCGGGCTCCAGCGCCGCGCTCAATTCCGGATGACCCCAGCCGCGCCCGGCGACGAGGGCCGGCCCTAGCGACGCGCGGAAACGCAGTTCCAGGAGATCGCGCTCAGGCCCCGGCGATGCGGTCTCGAGCAGGTTTATGCCCTTGCGCAAATGGCTGACGGCCTCGGGCACCGCGAAGCGCTGCATCGCCACCTCGCCCGCCTTGAGCCAGAGCGGCGCCGCGGCCGCCTGATCGTCGGCTGCCGTATAATGATGGGCGAGCAGTTCCGGCTCGCGGATGCGCGTCTCGGGATGACGCTCCTCCAGCACCTGAGCGATCCGCGCATGCAAGGGCTTGCGCTGGCTGCGCAGCAGCGAGTCATAAGCCACATCGCGGATCAAAGCGTGCTTGAATGTGTAGGAGACGGGCCCCGGCGCCACGCCTGAGCTCACCGCGAGGCCCGATGCGGTCAGTTCCGCCAGGCCCTCGGCGAGAGCCCGCTCGTCCATGTGATGCAAGGCCTGGATGATCTCGTGGCTGAAGGTGCGCCCGACGACGGAGCCGATCTGGGCGACGGCCTTGGCCTTGGCGAGGCGGTCGAGACGCGCCGCGAGCGAATCGCGCAAAGTCTCGGGGATGGCGAAGCCCGGCGTTGTGCCGGCATAGACATAGCGCCCGCCGGCTTCGGCGAGCCCGCCCGATTCGAGGATCGTGCGCGTCAGCTCCTCTACGAAGAGCGGCACGCCGTCGGTCTTGGCGATGATCTGCTCGACGATCTCCGCCGGCAGCGATTTGCCCTCGGCGATGCGCGAGATCATCTCGCCGCATTGCTGGCCGGTGAGCTTGGCGAGGTTGAGCAGAGCGACATTGACATGGCTCGACCAGTGCGGCTCGAATTCCGGCCGATAGGTGGCGACGATCAGCAAGGGAATGCCGGCGAGCTTGCCGATCAGCCGCTCCAGGGTCTCGAGCGTCGTCGGATCGGCCCAATGCATGTCCTCGAACAGCAGCAGCGTGTGACGCAAACGCGAGGCGGCCGCCACCATGTCCTCCATCACGCGGACGGTTTCCTGCTTGGCAAGCCTCGGCGATATGTCGAGAGGACCATAGCGCTCCTCGCACGGGATCGACATCATGTTGGCGATGAAACGCACATCGGAAAGCGGCAGGCCATAGCGCCCGACGATCAGCGCCTCCAACTTGTCGAGCCGCATATCGGCCGGGCTGTCGTCGCCGATCTGCAGTACCTCGTCGAGATGCGTCCTTATCGGGTAGAAGGCGCTGTTGAGATGGAAGGGCGAGCATTGGAAGCGCCAGATCTGTGCGTGCTCATGCTCGAGGCTGGCGCAGAGCGCATCGGCGATGTGGCTCTTGCCGATGCCCGGCTCGCCGCAGACATTGACGGTGAAGCCCTTGCCCGCATCGTGGACGCGCCGCCATTTGTCGAGCAGCGTCTCCATCTCGGCACCGCGCCCGATGAGCGGCTTGTCGTTGCCTTGGCGGCTCTCGGCGGCGGCAAGGCCCAGCACATGGTGGAGATGTACGGGCAGCGTGATGCCCTTGAGGCTGTGCGCGCCCATATCCTCGTAGTCGAAGACATCACCGGCGAGCTTGCGCACCTTGGAACTCACCACGATAGCGCCGGGCTCAGCCGCGCTTTGCAGACGCGCCGCGAGATTCATCGTCTCGCTGACGGCGGTGCGGCCATCGGCGGAAACGACGACGATGCCGGTGGCGATGCCGATGCGGACCTCGAGCTTCGCCCCCTCGGGCGCATTGAAGCGCCCCATGGCGTCGATGATGTCGAGCCCGGCACGGATGGCGCGCTCGGCCTCGCGCTCATGGGCGAGCGGAAAGCCGAAGAAGGCGACGATGCCGTCGCCCAGGCGCTGGAACAGATAGCCCTCGTAGCGGGCGATGCAGGCGGCGCAGGCATCCTCATAGCCGCGCACGATGTCCTTCAGAACCTCGGGATCGACGCGCTGGGCGAGCGCGGTGAAGCCCACCATGTCGCAGAACATCACGGTGAGCTGGCGCCGCTCCTCAGCCCGCGTGTCCGGCTCGGGCTTCTGCACCTTGGCCGCGGCGAGCGCGTTCAGCAGACGCCTGCGGGCGCCGAAGGACAGGCCGAGCTCCTTCAGATCGTCGTCGGTGAGAAGCAGCAAAGTGGGGAAGTCGACATCGTTCTCGACGAAGAGCTGGGCATGCTCGGCGAAGCCATGCGCCTCGAGCCATCGGGTGAGCACGGTCATGGCCGGGCCTCGACCAGGACGCCGTTGTTGCGCAGCCAGATGGCGATCGACAAAGCGGATTTGAACGGCATGCGATGCGACCAGCCCTGCGCGATCTCGACCAGCGTCGCACTCGAATTGAGCTCGCTCAGGAGCGGGGCCAGCGGCTGATTGCCGAGATAGGCGACGGGCGCCGCCAGCCCGGGATGGCGCAGCGCCTTTTTGAGCGTCACGAACTCACCGTCGATGCAGGGCAGGTCTTCGATGACGAGATCGCGCGACAGCTCGACGCGATGCGACGCGACACTTGCCGCATCGGCCGCGACCACCGGCCGGCGGGACGCCTCGTCGGCGGTGGGCCCGGCGCGCCGTCGCCAGAAGACATCCGGCCGCGCGCGTGCGGCCTCGGCATAGTAGCTCATGGCCCACTTGCGATGACGGGCCGAGGCCTCGCCAAGAGTCGTCGCATAGAAGGCCATGGCCGCGGCGGCCGAGGCCCTGGACTTCACGAGCGTATTGGCGACGATGGCGCCGGCGAGTGCCGTCTGGATCGCCTTCTGCACACCCGACGACGACAAGGGATCAAGCGCCAGAGCCGTTTCACCGAGCGCGATGCTGGAGGGCGTCGCCGCATTGAGAGCAACAGAGGGCGTCGCATCGGTCGCCTGGACCGGGCTTTGACATGCGCCGGTCTTGAAGCCCGAAGGACCGAGAAGCTCCAGATAGCGCGCCTCCAGCGTGGCCTTCGGAAGGGCGCCGAACTCTTTGGCATCGACGAAGACCTGCAGATGGCAGGTACCGTCGGGAAGCGGCACAGCCCAATACCAGGCCGCATCGCCGGCCCGGATCACCGGATGGGCGGGCAGCGCGGCGCCTTTCCAATAGGCATGAAGGGCCAAGGTGGCAGGCCCGGTCGTGTCTCTGCGCCAGGCAGCGGCGCCGGCGCGGCCGCGGGCATCGGCGAGGAAATCAACCTGGAGAATTTCCTTTCCCGCTGCCGCGGCGACGGCGAGACGCCAGCCGTTCTCGGTTTGCTTCCGATCGACAATCCTGGCCGACTGATGAACACGAACCCCAAGCCGGCGCGCCCGATCGAGCAGCGCGCCGTCGAAATAACCGCGATCGACCAGCAATCCCGCTTCGCGCTCATCATTGCGGATCAGCGCCGGGCCGTCCCAGGCGACCTCGACTTTGCGTACCGGTAAGGCACCATCGAGCGCGCCGGCGGCGCTGACGCTCTGCAGCAGCACCTGAACCCCGCGACTCAGGGATTCCCCCAGATGCGGGCGCGGGAAGGCGGCGGCTTCGATGACGTCCACCTGATGGCCGAGCTCGGCCATGCGGATGGCGAAGATGCTCCCCGCCGGACCGCCGCCCATGACGCAAACCCTGGCCATGGCTCTAGCCCGCCAATGGCTGTTGGGCGGCTTGGCCGAGACGCAGATAGGCTTCCAGACAGTAATGCAGCCAACCCCTGATATAGTCGCAGGCCGGGCGGCCGCGCTTCGTCACCTCATGATGGCAGCCCCCGCCGCAAAGATAGCGCGCCCAGCATCCGTTGCAGGGCTCCTGGCGGTGCACATGGCGGTCGGCGAGCCACGCCGCCTGGCGTGCGACGTCCAGCCCTTGCTCGAGCGAGCCCATGGCGCCGTCCGCATCATCGACGAAGCGGTGGCAGGCCGCGAGGTCGCCCGAAGCCGAGACGCCGAGATAGCCGGCGCCGGCGCCGCAGGGATAAGGCCGATGCGTGCCGCGTCCGATCTCGCGCATCGCATTCAGCATGTTGGCGAAGGGGTAGCGCTCATGCGCCAACGTGCGGCGCTCGAATTCGCGGCCGCAGCCGATCATCTGCTCGAGCATGAGTGCCAGATCCTCGGCCTGCATCTCGCCTTGGCCCGAGGGCGAAGCGAGCATCGGCGAGAAGCCGACACTGTGAAAGCCCGCGGCGATGAAGGCGTCGAGCGTCGGGCGCAGATCGAGATTGCGCGGCGTGACGGTGACACGCGCCGAGACCTGCATGCGGCGCTGGCGGGCGAGAAGCGGTTCGATCCGGCGCATGATGCGGTCGAAACTTCCTCGCCCGTCGCGGTATGGCCGCTGGGCATCATGCGCCGCGCCGACGCCGTCGAGGCTGATCGTCACCGCGAAACCATGCTCCTCGAAGAAGTCCGCATCGGCTTCGCTGACCAGCGTGCCGTTGGTGGTGATCGAGAAGGTGATCGGCGTCCCCTTGCGGCGCGCGAGATCGGCGGCATGGCGGGTCGTCGCCTGGAGCACCGGCCGGTTGACCAGCGGCTCGCCACCGAGAAAGGAGAGATTGAGCTTCGCCCCCGGTGCCGCATGGCCGATGAGCTGCTCGACCGCCTGAAGCGCCGTCTCCTGCGGCATGTTCTTCGGCGCTCCACCGAAGCCGCCCTGCTCGGCATAACAATAGGTACAGCCGAGATTGCATTTCTGCGCCACCGCGAGAGACAGCGCATGGATCGGTGGCGGCGCCAGCGGCACGTCGTCGATCAGCGGGGCGCCGTCGAGTCCCGCCAACGCGAGCAGGCTTGCAACCTTGCGGGCATCATGCCCGGTCAAGGCCGCTTCAAATTCGGCAAAGAGATCGGCATCGATATCGAACAGCCGGCTGCCGTCGGCGACGAAGAGATGCCGCCCGGCTTGCGTCGCGATGAGATGCGCCGCCGGCAGGCGCGGGCCCGAGGCCTTAATATATTGGCGGGCGAGACTGCTCACGATGGTTCCTCGCCCGGTGCGTCGCGGCCCTTCACCTGGAAGCGCAGCCATGTTTCCCACTCAGTGAACAGGTCGTCGTAGAAGACGAGGCGGGAATCGACATAGTCATCGGGCACATACTGGCCGGTGCGCGTCTTCTGCAGCCAGTTGTCGCCTAGACTGAGGCCCTTGGGACCGGGCTCGACATTCACATAATCGGGCCGCGCCGAGGCCCAGTAATAGCAGGAGCATTCGCGGTAATCATTCTGCCAGGGCGAGCACAGGCCTTGAGTGAGTTCGCCCGCCTCGGCCAGGGCCGCGGAGATGACCGCCGTGTCGGGCACGAAGAAATGGCGGACCTTGAAGCGATGAGTCTCGTAATTCCTGTCATCGCCGTCGAGACGCGGCACTTGCGCATCTTCCTCAGCGCGCGAGATGTCACAGTCGACTTCCCGGCCCTGAAAACCGTCGAGGAGGCGCGCCAGCGCGTTCGACCATTCGAGCGGGGCGAGGCCATAGGGATTCTCATCCGTCGTCAGGATGATGTGGCCGTCGGGATCGGACGCCGCCGGCCCCTTGATGTAGTTCATAGGCTCGATCGGCGGCTGGCCGTCCGGCAGATTGATGCGCAGCAGTCGATGGCCCTTCAATTGCGCGAAGGCCGGGTCGGCATTGACGATGAGATTGTCATATTCGCGCAGCTCCAGGCCTTCAAACATGCGCCGCCAGATGGCGCGGAAATCCACCTCGAGGCCTGGACAGCAATTGGCGACCGACGTCACCGGGCGCGAGCTCACCGGATTGCCCGCCGCTTCATAATGGAGCTGGGCGGTGAGATTGCGCGGCGTGAGGGCGGGCGTCTTCGGCGCTGCCGCGGTAACGCCAAGCATGCCCTCGGCCACTTTGCGGATGGTATCGATCTGGCGATAGGTGAGAGCCAGATAGCTGTTGTCGGCGCCGCACATCAAAGCCGGCATCTTGCGGCGGCCCCGATCGGTGAAATCGGAGACCTCTTCCGGCTTGCGCAGCAACCGCAAGAACCACGGCGCCGCGCCGCCGCGCAATGCGGCGAAAACCTGCTGATGCAAGGTGAGAATGGCCAGCGTGTCGGCCCCTTCCGGCGTGATCACCGGACGGATGGCACGCTCGGTATCGGCGGCCTCCTCCTCGGGCATGGAATCGAGCGACAGCGCCGAGCGGCCTTTGTAGTCATTGCCGTTCAGCACCGCGACATTGAGGAAGCGCACCGTCTCGAAGGCGCGGCGCACGATATCCTCGGCCCGTGCCTGGGTGACTTCCGGCGGCTCGTCATTCGCCACCGTCGGGCCGTGGATGACCTGCTCGAGATCGTCCGCGAGGCTGCGCACGAAGAGCGAATCCGGCACCACGGCGGGCGGCGACGCGCAGACCCGCGCCATGGCGGTGAGTACCTTGCCGCCCGGCAGCGTCAGCCTCACCTCGACGAAGCCGTCGCAGGCATCGTCGAAATAGCCGCGGCTGATGGCGATGTTGTCATTGAGCCAGGACGGCGCCGGCGGTTCGATGGCGAAGAGCGATGGGGGAATGGTCTCATCCTTGCCATCGGACTTAAAATGATACCAGTTGCCCTTGCCGCGATCATAGATCGCGCGCTCGGGCGGGATGACGCGATCTTTGCCGTCGGGCGCATGTGTCCCGTAAATGAGCCCCTTGGCCGGCGTGAAGCGCAGGCGGATCTGTGGATAGCGCTGATTGGGCCTGATGAAGCGCGCACTGCCGAAATCGACAAAAACGTCATCCGAGATGAAGTTCCGGCAAAAACCTTTGAGCGGCTGCGGCGCGTGATCGGAGAACCAGCCGGTGTGGGCGGCGACGAGATCGTTCTCGTCGCGGGTGCGCCGGACGACCTTACGGTTGGCGACGCTGACGCGCCAGGCGAGTTCAGCGCCTGCCAGCATGTCCAGCGTCACCGGCACCAGCCTGTCGTCGTCGGTCAGTGCGAAGACCTCAAGGAACGGCGCCACCGGGCGTATCCGGCCATCCTGCTTGAACTGCATCTCGGCGGGCGTATGGCTGCCGGAGATCTCGCCCGTCACGTCGTCGACGGTCAGCGTCTTGACTGGCTTGATGGTGCGGAAGTCCAGGGGCGCCGTCGCGTCCGCCTCGATGGTGTAATTGTCGAGCGGATCGGGCGCCGAACCGAGCCTGCCGATGGCGAAAGGCGGCAGGATGCGAAGCTCTTTTATCGTTGTCTTCACGTGCGCTTACTCCCCTGGCCGTCGATCACTGCGTCGATCGAGGCGATGGCCTTGTGGTCGAGCGCCTTCAAGGCGAGGAGATAGTCGCGCCCCGTGCCGGCCGCCGTCTCCAGCAGAAGCTCCATCACCTCGATCGAACCCTGGAGAAACTCCCGATGCAGCCGCCAGGCATCGGATTCGCTCTCGGGCAGCATCAGCGAGTAAGGCATCTCGAAGGGCGGGCCGGCGAATTTGGCGCCCGAAGCATCGGTGCCGCTCTCATGCAGGTCGAGCCCGACGAGAATGCCGGAGATCGTCTTGATGTTGTACATCTCGCCGAAAACCCGGTGCATGACCATGCCGCGCAGATTGGGCTCGCCCGCCTTCGCACTGCGCGCCAGACGAAAGGAATGAGTGAGGCAGGTGAGAAGCAGCCGGTAGCGGTAATTGAACAGCGTCGCCCAGTCGCGCGCATGGTTGTTGTCGATATAGACGGCGTCATCCTTGTTGTACTTCCGGGTTGTCGGATTGTCCGGAATGTCGCGCGTCGGCACCCAGTCCTCGGGAAATTGCTGGAAGATCTTGAGGAAGCGTTCGAAATGCGAGAGCTCGTCGACGCGCCCCGGTGCCAGGTGAATGGCCTCGCCCTGGCTGCCGATCGCCTTCAGCGCCGCAAGCGCGTCGGTGCGCGTGGCAGCGCGCATGATGATGACATTCGCCTCGCGCTGGCGATGCGGATCCTCCTTTGACGATCCGCTCGCATCGAGGAGGCGCGCCTCGGGCCCATAGCTCCTTCCCCAATCGTCCCAGGAAGCCTGGTAGACATAACTCTCTTCATCGAAAGCCTGATCAGGGATCAGCTTCTCGTTGCCGATGATGCCGATGATGTCGTCATATATGGCGGCAACGGTATGCACCGAGCCTGGCGCGCGCTCCTTGATCAGGCGGTCGATCTCGGCCTTGTCCGTCGCGACGAAGTGCGCGAAGCGCTGGGAAAGCTCGGGATATTTCTTCAGCATCGCGGTGATGGACGGCGGCATCTCGGCATGGACGTAGCAGGCGAGCGACGAGCGGGTGAGCTTCTCGAGCCGGAAGGGGTAAGGATAATAGGGAACGGTCCAGGGATAGTCCTCGCGTCCGAAATGCGCCGGCGCACCCAAGAGACACAGGATGTTCTGGACGGTGAGGAGATGGCCCATCTCCTCCTTGGCTATTTTGATCAGGCTCGTCTGCCAGTGCTTGATGAGGGATTGACGCTCAGGGGTGGCGGCGTCGGGACCGCCCAGCGAATAGGCGGCATAGAGATACTGGACCATGAGACCGTGCTCGATCTCGGCGGCGACATGCAGCAGCATGACGAGATGGTCGTGCCAAGTCAGGCCCGGATGCTTGCCCGCACGCGATGTCGGCTCGTGTTCCTCGGCCTGCACAGGTTCCAGAACGAGAAACTGCCGCCATCCCTGGGCCATGCGAACCCCTTGTTTTTTCTCTCCCCCGTCGCCCTCCTAACATTATTGTCAGGCGGCGTCGATTGCGCGAAGCGTCCGTTGACCAAATACGGCGGAGCTTCCATTATTTCGGGAGAGGGGAAAATGCCGACATGGTAAAGCACTCGAAGGATGCATTGCGGACGATCGCCTATTTCAAGTCGCTCGGCGATGCCGCTTTCGCCGAGCTGGCGCAGCAATGCGCGCTCCGCGAATATACCGCGCAAGAGCTGATTATCGGCCATAATGACGAGACTTTCGACGTCCTCTTCCTGCTGGAGGGCCAGGCGCGGGTCAGCATCTATTCGGCGGACGGGCAGCGTGTCGGCTTCCGCGACATCGCCGCCGGGACGATCTTCGGTGAGCTCTCGGCGATCGACGGCCATCCGCGCTCGGCCAGTGTCGAAGCCATGGAAACCTGCGTCGCCGCGGTGATGCGGCGGCCGCAATTCCTCGCCGCGGTCGCCAATCACCCGGAATTTACCATGGCGGTGGCGAAGCATCTGACCGGCCAGGTGCGCGTCCTCACCCAACGCGTCTTCGAGTTCAGCACCATGGCGGTGCGGCAGCGGCTGTGGTCGGAATTGCTGCGGATGGCGGAGGCTGCCGCCAAGGGCAAGGGCCAGGCGCGTCTCTCGCCCGCCCCCACCCATGCCGAGTTCGCCAGCCGCATCAGCACGCATCGCGAAGCGGTGACGCGTGAGTTCGCCTGGCTCGAAGCGCAAGGCTTCATCGAAAAGGAAGGCCGGGCCCTGAAGGTGCCCGATCTCGAGAAATTACGCGGGCTGGTCGGGACTTTGGAAGTCTAGTTGGCGCGTCGGACGGGGCCCACTTTTCCTGATCACGCGCTAGCGCACCGGCCAGGCGGCGCCTTCACGCAACACCGCCTCGGCGACAGAGCTGAACTTTCCGTCATCGCCATGCAGCACGAGACCCGGCAGCAGCTGGACCGGGGCGCGCGAGCCTTTGACGCCCTGGACGATGATGCGGGTCGCGGCGAGGCCATGGCGCGGGAATAAGGGGGCGATGACGATATCTCCGAAACGGCCCTCGAAGAGGCTGAGCACCTTGCTCAAGGCCTCGGCCCGGTAGATCAAAGTGGCCGTGCCCTTGCTCTCGAGCATCGCATGCATGGCCTTGATCCAGAGGTCGAGATCCTCAGGCGAAAAATTATGGGCGCCGGCCTTCAGCGCCACCGGCGACGGGGTCGATCTGCCGTCCTCGAAATAAGGCGGGTTGGCGAAGGCATGGGCGAAGGAACCGGCGGCCGGCATATGGGCGACGTCCCGGCGCAGCGCGTCCTTGATATCGGCATGGATGACCTTGACGCCGGCCCCACACTCATTGCGGCGGGCATTTTCCTCGGCCAGCATCGCATAGCGGGCGGCCACCTCGACGCCGGTAATCTGGACGCCGGGCACCCGGTGGGCAAGGCAGAGAGCGGCGACCCCCGTCCCCATGCCGGCCTCGAAGACCTTGTCGCCCGGGGCGCAGGGCACGCTCGCCGCCAGGAAAACGGCGTCGATGCCTGCCCGGTAGCCCTTTTCCGGCTGCAGAATGCGCAGGCGGCCATTGAGAAAGCCGTCCTCGGTCAAGGTCGGGGGAATGGCCCCGCTTGAGGCGGGGGACGAGGCATGGGCGGGCGAGGGTTCCTGCATGGCGCGCCAACCTACAGCTGCGGGGTTATCGCAACGTTACCCAATTCGCGCAAAGCTTTGATAATGTCGTCATCCCCGACCATCAGGCGGCGCGGGAAGGCCCCGATCGAGCCCTCGACGGCGCTCATATGGGCATCGAAGACCGTGGCCTCGATCCCGGCTTCCGCCAGAATATGAGTGGCATAGGACAGGAGCACGAGATCGTTGGTCCTGAGCACTTCCTTCATCGTCCCATTCCTCTATTCTAGCGCGTGGTCAGGAAAAGTGGGCACCGGTTTTCCGTCCGACCACACGCTAAACTTAAGATTTCGATCACGTTTATCAATTCAGGTCGTTACGACCTGAATTGACCGTGATCTAAGCGTCAACCGGTCGCGCTTGCTCTGGGGTATGCCCGCCCCCTATTGTCGCCCTCAGTATCATAACTGAAAAGGTTCAATCTGTGGGTGTCGTCATTCCCTTCGAAGGCAGTGAGCAAAAGCAGCCGAGCCTCGACCCGCTGATCGCCCTCACCGGTGCCGACATGGTCAAGGTGAACGAGGCCATCCTGGCGCGCGCCGCCTCGCATGTCGAACTGATCCCGGAGCTCGCCGGCCATCTGATCAATTCGGGCGGCAAGCGCATCAGGCCGATGCTGACCGTCGCCACCGCCCGCATGTGCGCGGCCAAGGGGGACGCCCATATCAAGCTCGCCACCTCGGTCGAATTCATGCATACGGCGACCCTGCTGCATGACGACGTGGTCGATGAAAGCGACCTCCGGCGCGGCAAGAAGACCGCCCGGCTCATCTGGGGCAACCAGGCGAGCGTGCTGGTCGGCGATTATCTGCTGGGCCAGGCCTTCAAGATGATGGTCGAGACCGGCTCACTCGAATCGCTACGCATCCTGTCCCATGCCGCGGCGGTGATCGCCGAGGGCGAGGTGCTGCAGCTCTCCGCCTCGCATGACACCTCTACAACCGAAGATGCCTATATGCAGGTGATCGGCGCCAAGACGGCCGCCCTGTTCGCCGCCGCCGCCGAAGTGGGCGCGGTCGTCGCCGCCAGGCCCAAGGGTGAGCAGGCGGCGCTCGAATCCTATGGCCGCAATCTCGGCATCGCCTTCCAGCTCGTCGACGACGCTCTCGATTACTCGGGCAAGCAGGCCTTGATGGGCAAAAGCGTCGGCGACGATTTCCGGGAAGGCAAGATCACCTTGCCGGTCGTGCTCTCCTATCGCCGCGGCTCCCAGGAGGAGCGAAATTTCTGGAAGCGCACGCTCGAGGACGGCAATCAGACGGCCGACGACCTCGTTTATGCCCAGAAACTGGTCGATCGGCACAATGCCATCGCCGACACGGTCGAGCGCGCCCGCCACTATGGCGACATCGCGCGCGACGCTTTGGCGATCTTTCCCGACAGCGACCACAAGTCCGCCCTGCTGGAAGCCGTCGATTTCTGCGTAGCGCGCGCTTATTGATCAGGTTAAGCTCCTCCCAAAAGAATAAAGGGAGGAGTGACGAACCAGATCATGCAGCAGACGCGGTTTGCCTGGTATCTGCTTGCGCCCGCTATCATCCTGCTGGCTGTCTTGCTGGTGCTGCCGATCGCCATCATGGCGATCTACACGTTCTATGAGTTCGTGACCGCCGGCGTCGAGAAGGCGAACTATACGCTTGCCAACTGGCAGGAGTTCTTCACCGACAGCTACTATCACCTCTTCCTGTGGAAGACGGCCCGGGTCGCGGCCATCACCGCGCTCGCCTGCGCGGTCATGGGCTACATCCCGGCCTATTTCATCTGGATGACGTCGTTCCGGCACAAATGGCTGCTGCTGCTGCTGCTCATCGTGCCGTTCTGGATCTCCTTCACCATCCGCACCTTCTCCTGGATCCACATCCTGGGCGAGCAAGGCGCCATCAATGTCACGCTCAAGACGCTGGGCATCATCGATAGCCCGATCCAGATGCTCTATACCGAGGGCGCGGTGATCATGGGCATGATCCATTTCCTGCTGCCCTATATGATCCTCAATGTCTATGTGAGCCTCGAGGGCATCGACCGCGACCTCCTCTCGGCGGCGCGCACATTGGGCTGCACCAGCGCGCAAGCGTTCCGCGAAGTGACGCTGCCTCTGTCGCTGCCGGGCCTGTGCGCCGGGCTCCTGCTCTGCTTCGTGCTGGCGGCGGGCAGCTATGTGACGCCGCAGATCCTCGGCGGCAACCGCGACGCCCTGTTCGGCAATCTGGTCTATGACACGATCATGGAGCAGCTCAACTGGCCGATGGGCTCGACGCTCTCAATCGTGCTGTTCGTCCTGCTCGGCATCGTGTCGGCGATCTACAGCCGCTATATGGGCCTTTCCACCATCTTCAAGGGTTTGAGCCGATGAGGCAGCCGCGCCAGGCCGAAGATGCAAGCGGCGTCTGGGGCTGGCGCGCCGTCAAGATCGTCACCATTCTCGTCTATATCTTCATGTTCGCGCCGATCCTGGTGACGGTCATCCTCTCCTTCAACGCCTCGATGTTCGGCGGCTTCCCGATGACGGGTGTCAGCCTGCAATGGTACGGCAAGCTGTTCCAGAACGAGTCGGTGCTGCGCGCATTCAAGACCTCGATCTGGATCGCGCTGCTCACCGCCGCCGTCTGCACCGTCATCGGCGTCATGGCGGCGATCGCGCTGACCCGCTACGAGTTCCGCGGCAAGCAGTGGATGAACACACTGGTCATCCTGCCCGCTCTGGTGCCCGAGACCATTCTCGGCGTCGGCTTGCTGCTGCTCATGAAATGGGCGAACCAGCCGCGCACCTATCTGCTCCTGGTGCTCGGCCACATCATGCTGGCGCTGCCCTTCGTGGTTCTCGTCGTCCAGGCACGGCTCATCGGCATCAAACGTGTCTACGAGGAAGCCGCGCTGTCGCTCGGCGCCAACCGCTTCAACACCTTCCGCGAGGTGACGCTGCCGCTCCTGATGCCGGCCATCGTGGCCGCCGTGCTGCTCGTCTTCACCATCTCCTTCGACAACATCACGGCGAGCCTGTTCTGGCGGCCGCCCGGCGTCGAGACCATGCCGACGCAGATCCTCGCCATGCTCAAGATCTCGATCAGTCCCGAGATCAACGCGCTCGGCACGCTGATGATCGTCATCACGGTCGGCCTGCCCTTGCTGGGCGGCGCCATCGCGCGCATTCTATCCGGCAATCGACAATAACAACTGGGAGAAACGACAATGAAACTTACACAGACCAAAAGACTGGAGCGCATGAAAGAGCGCTACCAGAATGGCGGCATGGACCGCCGCACGTTCTTGGGGCTCACCGCGGCGGCCGCGGCCTCGGCCGGTGTCATGACGCGCTGGAGCGGCGCTGCGCTCGCGGCAGTCTCCGAAGTGCGCTTCGACGGTTGGGGCGGCACGGTGCAGGAAGCGATCGATAAATTCGCCTTCCAGCCCTACACGGCGAAGACCAATCTCAAAGTGGTGCAAGGCACGTTCGGCGACGAGAACGAAATCATCACCAAGGTGAAGACCGCCAATCCGGGCGACTTCCAGGTCATCCACTCCTCCGGCGTCGAGTACTACAAGAAATATGTCGACGGCGGCTGGACGTCGGAGCTCAACGAAGCGAACATCCCCAATCTCGTCAACGTCATGGCGGCGATGATCGAGCCGTTCCGCAAGATGACGCCGAAGCTCTCGGCGGTGCCTTACGACTACGGCACCACCGGCATCGCCTACAACACCAAGGTCATCTCGCCGGAGGAAGCCAAGGAGAAAGGCGCCAATCTCCTCATCGACAAGAAATATGCCGGCAAGATCGGCGGCTTCGGCGACAAGAACACGCGTGTCTGGTATGGCGCGCTGCAGTCCGGTCAGAGCCCGAACGACATCAAGGACATCGAGGCCGTGTGGGCGAAAGTCCGCGAAGGCCGCGACATGACGAAGAAATACTGGAGCTCGGGCGCCGAGCTCATGGACCTCCTGTCGAAGGAAGAGATCGTCGTCACCGAAGCCTGGTCAGGCCGTGTCGCCGCATTGCAGGAACAGGGCCATCCGATCGGCTATCTCGATCCGCCGGGCAGCTATGCCTGGATGGAGGACATGCTCGTTCTCAAGGGCTCGCCGATGGCGGAATGCGAAGAGTTGCTCAACTTCATGCTCGACACGGCGACCTCGATCGCGGTGGCGGAAGGCCAGAACTATCCGCCCGCCCTCGATCCGACCAAGGTGAAGCTCACCGACAAGATCGCCAAGATGCCGGCCTTCGACCCGACGGGCACGATGAAGACGCTCACCTTCGCCGACCCGATCTACTGGGCCGAGCACGACACCGAATGGCAGAAGCAGTGGGACCGCATCTCGAAAGGGGCGTGAACCTGACTTGTCCATCACGGAGCATCCCGGCCCAGCGCCGGGATGCTCTCCATTCACTCATCCTCAAGTGAAGTCCTGCGCATGACCGACATCGCCGTGGATCTCAAAGGCGTCACGCTCACCTACGGGGCCTTCGTGGCGGTGAAGGATGTCGATCTCAAGATCGACAAGGGCAGCTTCGTGACCTTGCTCGGCCCCTCGGGCTGCGGCAAGACGACGATCCTGCGCTCGATCGCCGGCCTCGTCACGCCGACCTCGGGCGAGATCGTCGTCGCCGGACGGCTGATCAACGATGTGCCGATCTACAAGCGCAATATCGGCCTCGTCTTCCAGAACTATGCCCTCTTCCCGCATAAATCGGTCGCCGATAACATCGCCTTCGGCCTCAAGTACCGCGACGTGCCGAAGGCAGACATCGAGCGCAAGGTGAAGCGCGCGCTCGACATGGTGCGCCTGCCGGGCGTCGAGAAGAAGCTGCCCTCGCAATTGTCGGGCGGCCAGCAGCAGCGCATCGCGCTCGCCCGCGCCATCGTGATCGAGCCCGACGTGCTGCTCCTCGACGAGCCGCTTTCCGCCCTCGACGCGCATCTGCGCGAGGAGATGCGCACCGAGCTCAAGATCATCCAGCGCGAGGTCGGCATCACCACCATCTTCGTGACGCATGACCAGGAAGAAGCGCTCGCCATGTCGGATCGCATCGTGGTGATGAATCATGGTCTCATCGAGCAGAACGGCACGCCGGAGGACGTCTATCGCATGCCGGCGACGAAATTCGTGGCGAGCTTCCTCGGCCAGTCCAACCTCATGGCCGGCACCATCGCCGCGACCGGCAATGGCAGCGCCCGGATCACCCTCGACAATGGCGCCAGCATCGAGGCCAAGGCGCCCGCTTCCGCCAAAGCCGGCAGCAAAGTGACGGTCATCCTACGCGCCCAGCGGCTCGAAGTCGGCAAGAAGGCGGCCAATGGCGCCAACAAGCTCAAAGGCAAGATCGCGGCCACGTCCTATCTGGGCGGCACCGCCATCTACGCCATCGACGCCGAGGGTCTGAAATTGCAGGCCAACACGATCATCGACGATCAGGTGTTCCGCGAGGGCGAGACGGTCGATATCGCCTTTGCGCCCTCCGACTGCGTGCTGCTCGGCGAAGACGACCGGCGGCTGGTTTAGGGAATAAGCGCCTATGTTCACACGACTGCAACGCGTCATCGACGATGCCGTTTCGAATGGCCGTATCGTCGGCATCGTCTATCTGGTCGCCCGGGACGGCAAGGTCGTCTTCGCATCCGAGAAGGGTTTCGCCGATCGCGAGGCCGGTAAACCGGTGCGCCGCGACACGATCTTCCGTCTCGCCTCGGTGACCAAACCCTTCGTCGCCATCTCCGCCTTGGCGATGATGGACAAGGGCCTGATCCGGCTCGATGATCCGGTGACCCGCTATTTGCCCTATTTCACGCCGAAGCTCGCCGATGGCCCCGCGCCCGCCATCACGCTGCGCCATCTCATCACCCACACATCGGGCCTGAGCTATGATTACGGGCCCGATCCCGATTTCTCCGACGGCCTGTCGGACGGCGATTTCGGTTTCGAGGAGAATTTCACCCGCCTCGCGAAACGTCCGCTCAAATTCGCGCCGGGTTCGAAATGGGAATATTCGGTGGCGATCGATGTGCTGGGCGCCGTGCTTGCCAAGGTCGCGGGCGCAAGTCTCGACGACGTCGTCAAACACCACGTGACCGGTCCGCTCGGTATCAAAGACACGAGCTTCCACATCGCCGACCGCGCCCGCCTCGCCACCGCCTATGCCGATGCGACGCCGGTGGCCCAACGCATGCCGGACCGGGTGACACTGGGCAGCGACGAGAACGGCTATTTCAATTTCGCGCCGACACGCGCCTTCAACCCGAAAGCGTTCCAGTCGGGCGGCGCCGGCATGGTCGGCACCGCCGACGGCGTGCTGGCTCTGCTCGAAGCGCTGCGCAAGGGCGGCGCCGGCGTGCTCAATCCCGAGACCGGCCGCGCCGCCATCACCAACCAGGTCGGCACGCTCGACCGCGGCGTCGGCAGTGAAGGACAGCGTTTCGGTTTCGTGAGCGCGGTCATCGACGACGCGAAGCTCGCCAACACGCCGCAGTCGAAGGGATCGCTGTTGTGGGGTGGGGTCTATGGCAATGACTGGTTCGTCGATATCGCCAGAGGCATAAGCGTCATCAGCATGAGCAACACGGCGCTCGAAGGCTGCAATGGTCAATTCACCAAGGACACGCGCGACGCGCTTTATGCCGATCTGGCGGGTGCAAAAGTTTAGTCTCCGCGCATGAAGTCGGTCGGCAGAAGCACGAGCTTCTCGCATTCGGGCTTGCTGCAGCCCCAATAACGGGTCACGTCGCCCTTCATCCAGACGGCGGTTGCGCCGCCATTGATCGAATATTTCCAGACCTCGCCGCTGCTCGTCAGCTCTCCCGTTATCGAGCATGGCGTCTGGTAGTAGCTCGCATAGGGCGAGATCTCATATTCCTGAGCGAGACCGAAAAATTCCGCGACCTGCTCCTTACTGAGCGACCATGACCGGCAAGCCTCGACCAGCGCCTTATCCGGCTCCGCCGTGACCTCAACGGGATCGACCCTGAGCACCTCGACGGTCGGCTCGGCGGCGGCCGATGTCGCGAAGATCGCCATGAGAAGGAGCATGCTCCGATAGACCATGGGCTACCCGATCACCGTCGGCATGACCCACCAACCGGGATAGGCGGCGGCGATGTCGCGGGCCGCCGCCTCCGCTACCGCGGTCGAGGCGAAGATGCCGAAGCAGGTGGCGCCCGATCCCGACATGCGGGCGAAGCGCAGTCCGGCCCTGTTTTGCAAAGCGGCGATCACCTCGCCGATGACCGGCGCCACCGCCAGAGCGGGCGGGCTGAGATCGTTGCGGCAGGAGGCCGGATCGGCCCCCTCTTCCAGCCCGGCAAAGACCTTGTCGCCCGGCTTGAGGGCGAGCTTGGCGAAGACCTGCGCCGTCGCCACTTCGCGGCGCGGATTGACCAGCACGGCCGGCATCGGAGTCAGATCATTCAGCAGGTCGATGCGCTCGCCGATGCCGCGCATGCGGCAGCTCCTGCCCACCAGGCAGACCGGCACGTCGGCACCCAGGGAGGCTGCGAGCGCCGAAAGCTTGCCGGAGTCGATGTTCTCAGCCGACAGGGTGCGAAGCGCCCGCAAGGTTGCGGCGGCATCGGCCGATCCGCCGCCTATGCCCGACGCGACAGGCAGATGCTTTTCGAGCGTGATGCGGTATCTGGCCTCGTCTGCGAAGGTTTGCGCGAATCCGCGCGCCGCCTTCAGCACGAGATTGTCGGGCGCGCCACCGAGCCCGGCGGCGAAGGGGCCGGCAATATCGAGCGACCAGTCGTCCGCCCGCTCGAAAGTCAGGCGGTCGGCGATGCCGGCAAAGGCCACGATACTGTCAAGCTCGTGATAGCCGTCCGGCCTGCGGCCGAGAACGTGCAGCGCCAAGTTGATCTTGGCGCGCGCCAGCTCGGTGTGCGGCATTGGGTCTTTTGCTTTGCGCATCGGGTTGTCCGAAAACCGCTTCGCACTTTTCGGCCCGATGCTTCAGCCGTTGTTTCCGGTCGGGGTGCCTTGCGCCGGCGTCACCGGCGGGTCGTCGGCCAGACCTTCCTTCAGCTTCTTCTCGATACGGGCGAGGTCTTCGGGCTCGGGCTTGTTGTCCTTGGCGTGCTGCCACTGGAAGCGGGCCTCGAGCTGGCGGCCGATGCGCCAATAGGCATCGCCCAGATGGTCGGCGATCACCGGATCGGCGGGCTTGAGCTCGACGGCACGCTCGAGCTGCTTCACCGCCTCCTCATATTCGCCGAGGCGGAAATGCGCCCAGCCGAGGCTGTCGACGATATAGCCGTCATTCGGTTTGAGCTCGACGGCCTTCCTCACCATGGCGATCGCCTCGGTGAGATTGATCTTCTTATCGACCATCGAATAGCCGAGATAGTTGAGCACCATCGGCTGGTCGGGCTCGAGCTCGAGCGCCTTGCGGAAATCGGGCTCCGCCTTGTCCCACTGCTTGGTGCGCTCAAAGGCGATGCCGCGATAATAGAAGACCGTCCAGTTCTCGCGCTCCGGCTTGGCGATCAGCGCGATGGCGGCGTTATAGGCATCGGCAGCGGGGGCGAATTCTTCATTGTTGCGATAGAGATTGCCGAGCGTGACCTGGGCGTCATAGTCCTTCGGATCGGTGGCGATCAGCGCCTTGAGCCGGGCCTTGGCTTCGTCCTTCTTTTCGAGCCGCTGCAGATTGACCGCGACTTCGAGATCGGCATTGGGCTTGAGCACCGAAGTCTTGTCGATCGCGTCATAGGCATCGATCGAGCGCTGATAGGAGTTCATGCTCTCATAGATGTCGCCGAGCAGCGTCAGATTGATGTTGCGGTCGCCGGACACCGACAAAGCGAGCTGGGCATAGGCCAGCGCCACTTCGAGCCCCTGGTCGTCCGACAGCGCGCTCGCCACCGAGAACAGCGCCTCGCTCATGCCGGCCTCGGGCGTCTTCACGAAGGCTTCCGGCTTCGTCCCCTTGTCGAGACTGTCCAAGGCCTGGCGGACCAGGGGGTTCTTCTCGGACGCCTGCAGGAACTGCTCATAGACCTTGCGCGCCTCGTCCTTGCGGCCGTTGCGCTCGAGATAATTGCCATAGGCCTGAACGACGCGCAACGAATTGCCGGCCTGGGCGAAGGCCTTCTTGTAGAAACTGTCGGCGCGGATATTGGCGCCGAGATAATCGGCAATCAGTGCGCCGTGATAGGATTTGAAGTTCTCGAGCGACTCGTTCTGGTCGAGCTTGTCGAGGGTATTGAAGGCCTGGGCCTGGTTGCCCTGCGCCGCATAGGTCCAGGCGGTGAGCAATGTGGCGGTCAATTCGCCGATCGGCGTATAGGCGGCCTTCTTGAAGTTTTCGCGCGCCTTGACGAAGCGCTTCAGGCGGACATCGCGCAGCCCCAGAACGAAACGCGCCATGCGGTGCTGGCTGTTGAAGCTCAGGACCCGCTCGGCATAGTCCTCGGCGCTGGCGACCTTGCCGTCCGAGAGGTCGAAGATGAAGACCCGCTCGATGAGCACGGCATTGTTGGGATCGTCACGCAGGGCCTGCTGGAAATACTGCCCGGCGGCATCCATGTCGCGCTGCTTGCCGGCGAAACGGCCGGCCAGATAGCTGCCGGAGAGCGAGGTTCCTTCGACGTCGATATCTTCGTAACCCGCCTGGGCGGGGAGGGCGGCAAAAAACAGGCCGAAGGCCAGCGCCGGCAGCATCCGGCTAAGAGGCTTTGTCATCAGAAATCTTTCTGCTCGCAGAAGCGCTATGCTTCGCGATTCAGGACATAAAATGAGGTTTTTTCAGGATCGCCGCAAGAGGCGCCTGTCTGGGACGCTATATACTCAAGAAAAAGGGGCGTTTCACCTGGAAACGCCCCTCGAGTCTGCAAGTCGCCCCCGGTGGTAAGGGTTACTTGCTCAGATACATGGTCTTCAGACGGGCGCCGATGGCTTTAAAGGCGTCCTTGAGCTCCGTGCCATTGGCGGCATCGATGTAATAGCCCTCGCTGGTGGCGCAGGACTTCAGGAGCGTTTTCGCCGCGGAGGGGGCCTGGAAGGCGATCGTGTAGACTTCGATGCTGGGAATAGTCTTGGCCTTGTTCTTCGGATCTTCGCGGGGCTCGGCATTGGCCTTGAGATTGGTGCAAGCGGTCGTGAGCTTGGAATCGAGCTGGCTATTCGCGCTGCTCGAGTTGGTGGTGCCGAAGCGATTCTTGGCGGTTGGCGCCGTGGCAAAGCCATAGGCGGTATAATAGGAGCCGTTCAGGCTGTTGAGGCCGGCGCCAACATCGTTCTCGCCATCGGTCATGAACACGAGAACCTTACGCCATTTCTTGTCGGTATAGGCGGCCCCCTCCGTGAAAGGCAGGTTCGGCGACATGACGCGCCAGCCCCACATCAGTCCTTCCGGGAGGACCGTGCTGCCGCGCGCCTGCATCGCATCGATGCCGGATTCAATAACGGACCGATCGGTGGTGAGCGGCACGATCGCCGAGGCCGCGCAATTGGACCACGGACCAGTCGCCCCGGTCAGGCTGGTGAAGGTCTTCGTGGCATATTTCACCTGGTTGGCCTGACGCTTCGCGTCGGTCTTCGAGCCCGTCAGGTCTTTCTCCTCGTTGCTCTGCGAAATGTAGTTATTGTAGAATGAATCGGGTTCATCGGGCGCCATATAGGGCGTGAACAGCGTGTCTCCCGTCGCAGCAGTCGGCACCGTGTCGTTAACAGCGAGATTACCGAGGCGCGCTTCGACGCAACCGTTCCATGGCAAGGGAACCGTCTGCCCCTTGGAGTTGACATACTTCATGTCATTCCAGGCCTGCATATTGTGATAGTTCGTGTCGGTGAAATTGACCTTGGACACCGAGGCCTTGCCCGTCGTGTCGATCCACCCGCTATTGAGCTTGTCGGCACCGACATTCACAGATCCCGAGAAGGGAACCAGCGCGAATTTGACCTTGCTGTCCGACTTCGCATCGCCCAGGACCGTCGTGATGAGATCCTTCGCGGCCTGCTTGGCATCGCGGAGCCTGTTGTTCTGATCCATCGATCCCGTGGTGTCCATCACAAGAATGATCTCGATATTCTCCGAGATTCCGCCCTGCAAATTCACTTCGGCGCGTGCGTCGATATCGACGGTCTTGTAGCCGACGAGCCCCATGAGCGTCGTCGGATAGAGCTTCTGGCCCGTGACGGTAAGGGTCGTGTCGGTCACGTCGACCGTGATGGTGGCTTCGGCTCCCTCGTCGGCGTAATTGCTCTTCACGTAATTGCGCGCGAGATTCTCAAGTTCCTTCTTGCGCGTTGCTTTCTGCGCCGTGGTGAGGCCCGCCATGTTGACTTTGTCCGAGGAGGCGGCGGCCAGGGCAGCGGAATCGACCGCCACCTGCAGAGTATTATGGCTGCGCGACGCCCGCGCCGTGTCGATGGCGACGCCCGCCGCGACCAGCAGCGGAAGCGCCGCGAGCGCCGTGAATATCGCGACATTGCCGCGCGCATCACCGGCAAAACGGTGCAGAAGGCGAGCGCTTTTCGATTTCGAGGAATGGTTCGTCACTTGTCTTGCGCCCTTTGGAAAGTCGTCCATCGCATGGGCGCAAACTAGGCAGGCATCATGTGCGAGGGCTTGCCAGTTTGATTAAAACTTTAATCAACTCGTGGAAAACCCGCGCTTATTGACCGTGTGACTAAGCGGTGTTGAAACCCCGCGAATAAGATTCGCAGTTTATTCCTAGCCAGCTCAGATGGAGCCGAGATGGGAAGCTACATATTCGGGTAGTTCGGACCTTCGCCGCCCTGCGGCACCACCCAGTTGATGTTCTGCGAGGGATCCTTGATGTCGCAGGTTTTGCAGTGGACGCAATTCTGGTGGTTGATCTGGAAGCGCATGTCCTTGCCGGCTTCGCCCACCACCTCATAGACGCCGGCCGGACAGTAACGCTGCGCCGGCTCCGCCCAGTTCGGCAGATTGACGCCAATCGGGATGGACGGATCCTTGAGCTTCAGATGCGACGGCTCGTCTTCCTCGTGATTGGTCGCCGAGAAGGCCACATTGGTCAGACGGTCGAAGGAAATGATGCCGTCGGGCTTGGGATAGTCGATCGGCTTCATCTGGGACGCAGGCTTCAGCGTCGCATAATCGGGCTTGCTGTGTTTCCAGGTGCCGAAGCCGAAGCCGAAGAGCTGATTCAGCCACATATCGGCGCCGCCCAGCGCCAGGCCGCCGACCAGGCCGAGCTTCGACCACATCGGCTTCACATTGCGCACCCGGCTCAGATCCTCATAGACCCATGACTTCTCGTAAGCCTGCTCATAGGCTTCGAGCTCATCGCCGGCGCGTCCCGCCTGGAGCGCCTTGAAGGCCGCTTCGGCGGCGAGCATGCCGGTCTTCATCGCATTATGCGAACCCTTGATGCGCGGCACGTTGACGAAGCCGGCCGAGCAGCCGATCAGCGCGCCGCCGGGGAAATAGAGCTTCGGCACCGATTGCAGGCCGCCTTCGGTGATGGCGCGCGCGCCATAAGCGACGCGGCGGCCGCCGCGCAGCACCGGCTCGATCAGCGGGTGATGCTTGAAACGCTGGAACTCCATATAGGGGAAGAGATGCGGGTTCTCGTAGTTCAGGTGAACGACGAAGCCGATCGACACGAGATTGTTCTCGAGATGATACATGAAGGAGCCGCCGCCCGCCTTGAGGCCGAGCGGCCAGCCCATCGTGTGGGTGACCTGGCCTTGCTTGTGGTTCTCGGGCAGCACTTCCCAGAGCTCCTTCATGCCGAGGCCGAACTTCTGCGGCTGCTTGCCTTCCGACAGATTGAACTTGGCGATGATCTCCTTGGCGAGCGAGCCCCTGACGCCTTCGGCGATGAAGACATATTTGCCGTGAAGCTCCATGCCGGGCTGGAAATCGGCCTTGTGCGAACCGTCCTTGGCGATGCCGAAGACGCCGGCGACGACGCCCTTTACCGAGCCGTCCTCGCGATAGAGAACCTCGGAACAGGCGAAGCCCGGATAGATCTCGACACCCAGCGCCTCGGCCTGCTGCGCCAGCCAGCGGCAGACATTGCCAAGCGAGACGGCATAATTGCCGTGATTGTTCATGAGCGGCGGCATCATGATATTGGGCAGGCGCATGGCGCCCTGCGGGCCCAGAACATAAAAGCGGTCGTCGGTGACCTCGGTATTGAGCGGCGCTCCCTTTTCCTTCCAGTCAGGGATCAGCTCATTGAGGGCGATCGGGTCCATCACCGCGCCGGAGAGGATATGGGCGCCGACTTCGGAACCCTTTTCGAGTACGCAGACCGACACGTCATGGCCGGTTTCGGCGGCGAGCTGCTTCAATCGTATGGCGGCCGAGAGCCCGGCAGGCCCCGCCCCTACGATAACGACGTCATACTCCATGGCTTCACGCTGGACGTCTTCCACAGTCTTCTCCCTATAGGCGCAATCGTTTCCGGCCTGTTATAGTGTCAGGCCCCGGAGGCGCAAGCCACCGTTTATGGACATTTGAGGCGAAGAAAACGACATGAGGGCAGCGGAAGCAGCGGCCGCCATCGAGTGGCTGGTCGAGATGGGCGCGGACGAAATCATCGGTGCGGAGCCGGTGAACCGTCTCGTGGCGCCGCCGCCTCAGGCCGCGCCGGCCCCGCAAGCGGTGCGGCCCGCGACTTCTGCCCTCGCCCGCCCCAGCCTGATCCGGCCCGCCGCGCCGGCCACCGACATGCGTGCCGCCACGCCGGCCTCCGCCGGCAACAGCGACGCAGCGGCACTGGCGGCGCAATGCGCGACGCTCGCCGATATCGAGCAGGCCTTGATGCGCTATGACGCCTGCCCGCTCAAGAAGACGGCGACCAATCTGTGTTTCGCCGACGGCAATCCGGACGCGCCGGTGATGCTCATCGGCGAGGCGCCCGGGCGCGACGAGGACATCCAGGGCAAGCCATTCGTCGGCCGCTCCGGCCAGCTTCTCGACCGCATGCTGAAGGCCATCGGCCTGGCGCGCCACAATGAGAAGCCGGAAGAGGCGGTCTATATTTCCAATGTCATCTTCTGGCGCCCGCCTGGCAACCGCACGCCGACCGACCAGGAAACGCTGATGTGCCTGCCCTTCCTCAAGCGCGCCATCGAAATCAAGAAACCGCGCTACATCGTGTGCCTCGGCGCCACACCGACGCAGCGTCTCATTGGCAAATCCGAGGGCATCCTGAAGCTCAGAGGCCGCTGGTTTGATTTCGGCGGCATTCCCCTCCTCGCGACCTTGCATCCGGCTTATCTGCTGCGCCAGCCGGCGCAGAAGCGCCTCGCCTGGCGCGATCTTCTTTCCCTCCAGCAGAAGCTCAAAGCCGATGCCCATTAACACGACAGACCTCCTGGTCTTTCTCACCGCCGCGCTGACCCTCAATCTCACGCCCGGCAATGACATGATGTATGTGCTGGGCCAGTCGATCAAAGGCGGCGCCAGATCGGGGATAGCCGCGAGCTTCGGCATCGCCACCGGCTCGTTCATCCATCTGGTGCTGGTGGCGCTCGGCATCGCGGTGGTCCTCACGCAATATCCCGCCATCTTCGATGCGATCCGTTGGGCAGGTGCCGCCTATCTCGTCTGGATCGCCTACAAGACGCTGACCACGCCGATCGGCAATCTTCAGACGGAAGGCCGGCAACGCAGCCTCTTCGCCGCCTGGCGCGACGGCGTGCTGGTCAACGTGTTCAACCCGAAGACGATCATCTTCATGTTCGCCTTCCTGCCGCCCTTCATCCGGCCGGAGAACGGCGCGCCGCTCATGCAGCTCTTCATTCTCGGCATGATCTTCAATATCGGCGGCACGGCGATCAACTGCCTGGTAGCCGCCTTCGCCGGCAAGATCGGCGAGATGCTGGCGCAGAGCCGCACCATCGCGCGCGTCTTCTCTCTTCTCTCGGCCTCGCTGTTCCTCATCCTCGCCGCCCGCATGGCTTTCGAACGGCGCTGAATCTCATGACGCAGACCTCATCTCCCCGTCCCTTCATTCCGGTGCGCATCGCGGTGCTGACCGTGTCCGATACGCGCATACTCGCCACCGACAGATCAGGCGATACGCTCGCCGAGCGCATCACGGAAGCCGGCCACACGCTCAGTGATCGCCAGATCGTCAAGGACGATGTCCGCGCCATCCGCGCACTGGTGCGCAAATGGCTGAAGCGCACGGATCTCGACGTCGTCATCTCGACCGGAGGAACCGGCCTCACTGGGCGCGACGTCACGGTGGAAGCGATGCGGCCGTTGTTCGAGAAGGAGATCGAAGGCTTCGGCGTCGCCTTCCACATGATCTCGTTCCAGAAGATCGGCGTCTCGACGGTCCAGTCGCGCGCCACCGCGGGCGTGGCGCAAGGAAAATACATCTTCTGCCTGCCGGGCTCACCCGGCGCCTGCCGCGATGGCTGGGACGGCATCCTCAAGAGCCAGCTCGATTATCGTCACCTGCCGTGCAATTTCGTCGAGATCATGCCGAGGCTCGACGAGCACCTCAAGCGGCGCAAGGGATGATGGCTCCCCGCCTCACTTCTTGAAGCGATTGAACGTAATCCTCTTGATAGACGCACCAGGGGCCTCGCTGTCTTCGGCGAGTTCGAAATAGCGTTCAGCACGCTTGACGATCCTGCTGCAGGTCGCTTCGGGCCCCGGATCGAGGCTGATGGTGATGCAGTAGGCGGATCTGTCCGGCTTGAATGACCAGGTGCCGCTATAGCTTTGGCCGTCGCGCGACACGAGGATGCTGCCTCTTGGATAAAAAGCGTATTGCGCCCCGCTTTCGAATTCGACCAGAGCACCGCGAAGCTTGACTGTCACATTCTCTTCGGCGGGTGCGGCAAGAACCGGGGTCGCCAGAAGGGCGAGCGACAATAGACACACGATGCGCATGAACCACCTCATTTGTCCGGATACGGAATAACTTCCAACAGCAAGGACGCAGGCCAGCTTTCGCGTCCATCGCGATATCTCCAAATGTGCCACAGAGGTAGGCGAATACACCTCTCAGACGAGAGGCCTCCGCAGCAATTTGTTCGAGAACATGCCGAGCTCGACGAGCATCTGCTGCGGCGCAAGGGGGTAGATCAGATCACTTCTTGAAGTGATTGAACGTGATGCTCTTGATCGGCGAGCCGGTGGCCTCGCCTTTCTCATTGATCTCGATATAGCGCTCGCCACGCTTGACGATCTTGTAGCAGGATGTGTCGGGGCCCGAGCTGAAGGTGATGGTGGCGCAGAAGAGCGACTTGCCTGATTTGAACCACCACTTGCCTTTGAAATCCTTGCCCATCACCTTCGCAGCGAATCGGCCCTTGGGGCGGAACTGATAGACCGATCCGCTGTGGAACTCGACAAGCGCGCCTTCGAGCTTCGGCGTGATGTTCTCGTCCTCGGCGGATGCCGGGACAGACCACATGGAGAGAAGAACGAGAAGCCCGATCAGCCTGCGCATCAGTTACTTTGCTTCGTCCGGACAAGGCACGAGTTTCTCACCCTCCGTCAGGTCCTTGCAGGACCAGCCCATGTAAGAGAAATAGCTGATGGACATGCGGGGCTTGTTTGCGTTGCCGAGGGCCCAGATGACAATCTTCTGGGAACTTTGGTCGCAGGCCGCATGAAACGCGGATTCGAAGAACACCCCTTTCAGGCTCTTCGTCTTGTGGACGCGCATCGCCTCTTGCTTGATGATCGGAGTCTTCGGGCCGAGATCGGCGCGGGCAAATGCCTTGACCTTCTTTCGCACATCGGCGACTTGCTGCTTCGAGCAGGTGAATTTCTTTTGATCCAGCGAGATGATGTACCGGAAATCAAGGCCATTGAGCTTGTCCCGGATCGTAATCGGTTTGGCGGCAGCGGCCGGCTGCGCCATCAGGAACGATGCCGCCAGGATGGCGAATAGCATCCGGGCCAGTGAACGTTGAGAGTTGGTCATGACCGCCAGAGTGCCAAATCCAGGGCAAACCGCACCTCTCAGACGGGAGGCTTCAGGGTTCCGGTGGCGGACCAGTGCCGGCATGACCCATATGGGCCATGCAATCCAGCCGCCCCCGCGTTAGCATGCCCGATGCGGAGCGAGACTTGACCTCCCATCCGGGAGGCGATCAGATGAAGACGGCTTGGCGGGCCGAAGTATTTTTCCGGGACGGCGTATGGACCACGATAGACTGATCGACCGCATCTACGAAGCTGCGATTGTTCCCGACCTCTGGGACCGCATTCTCCAGGACGTATCGGAGATGGCCGGGTGTTTCGGGGCGGTCTTCAGCACGACGGCAAGCACCGACAATGTCGGGCGCTGGATCAGCTCGCCGGCGCTGCGCGACCTCATGGAGGATTTCGCGCGCGACAGCGAGCTGCAGGCCAATAATCTGTGGCTCCAGCGCGCCATGGCGGCGAAACATCACGGTTTTGTGGGCAATGACAAGCTCTACGGCGCCGAAGAGCTGGAACGCAATCTGTCCTATTCGAAGTTCTTCTATCCGCGCGGTCTGGGCTACTGCGCCGGCACCGTCATTCCCATGCCCAATGGCGATATCGCCGTCTTCAATCTCGAACGGCGCTATACTGACGGGCCGGTTCCCGACGACAAGATCGCCGCCTTGGACGGCATTCGCCCGCATCTCGGCCGTGCCGCCGTCATCGCCACCCGTCTCAATCTCGAAAGAGCGAATTCCGTGGTCGAGGCGCTCGGAACCTCCGGGCTGGCGGCCGCGGTGCTGGCAAAGAGCGGGCGGGTGATCGCCGCCAATGACCGGTTGGAGGGGCTCTCCGAGCAGTTCATGATCCTCGCGCATGACAAGATCGCGGCCGCGGATCGTCGGGCGAATACGCTTCTCGGCACGGCGCTCGAGCAGATTTCCTCGGCCGCGACGACGCGGTCGATCCCTATTCCCGCCAGTCCCGGATCACCCTCGGCGGTCGCCCATATCCTGCCTTTGCCCGGTGAGGCGGCCGACATCTTCTTTTGCGCCCAGGCCCTCCTGGTGGTGACGCAGCTCGACCGTCCGAGCGCGCCGGCGGCGGAGCTGCT
Organism: Taklimakanibacter albus; assembly: GCF_016595235.1. Lineage (GTDB taxonomy): Bacteria > Pseudomonadota > Alphaproteobacteria > Rhizobiales > Aestuariivirgaceae > Taklimakanibacter > Taklimakanibacter albus. Next base: position 1,220,295 of record NZ_JAENHL010000008.1, read on the forward strand.
CGGCGGGCTCTTCGACCTGACCCCCACCGAAGCGCGGGTCGCCCGATGCATCGCCGAAGGCAAAAGCACGGAAGAAACGGCCAGCGCCCTCAAGCTCACACGCGAAACGGTGCGCTGGTATCTCAAGGCGATTTTCGCGAAAACCGGCGTCAGCCGCCAGGCCGAGCTCAGCGCGCTCCTCGCCGGAGCCGTTCTCCATGGCGGCAAGCGGTCATAGCTTCAGCCCTCCGCCGTCGCCTTAAAACGATCACTTCGAAGCGCGGCAAACGATCAATTTATATCGGACGGCCGATTTAACCACCCGTACAGATACTGTCATATACAACGTCGTAGATGCCTTAGAGCTAATTCCGCCAAAGTTGCAGACTTTGGCGATAAGAATTCGCTCCAAGATATTGATTTGGCGCGAATCCTTATCGGCGAAGCGATTCCGCTTCGCCGGGATGCGCGCTAAGGCATGTCGGACGGCGCCCGATTCTATCCAAGCCCTTCTGGAGTTGACGATGCATAAAATGTTCAAAGCACTTGTTCTGGCGGCCGGCCTAACGGCGCTGCAGACGGGTCTCGCACATGCCGATCTGAAGATTGGTTTTGCGGCTGAACCTTTTCCGCCCTTCAGTTCGAAGGACGCTTCCGGCCAGTGGGTAGGCTGGGAAGTCGATGCGATCGACGCCGTATGCAAGGCGATGAACGAAAAATGCGATTATGTCGAAGTGGCCTGGGACGGCATCATCCCGGCGCTGCAGTCGAACACGATCGACGTCATCTGGAGCGCCATGTCGATCACGCCCAAGCGCCGGGCAGTCATCGATTTCTCCGATCCCTATTACCGCACCACTTTGTTCGTCGTCGGTCCCAAGAATGGCGATCTCGACGTCACGCCGGCGCATCTCGCCGATAAGACGATCGGCGTCCAGGGCACAACCGTCTCGGCCAAACATGCCGAGGATGACTATGCGCCGGCCGGCGCCACGATCAAAACCTATGCCACCCAGGATGAGGCCAATCAGGACCTCGCTTCCGGACGCATCGACTACACGATCGGCAGCGCCGCGGTGATGAAGGGCTTCCTCGAAACCGACGGCGGCAAGGGCTGCTGCGAATACAAGGCCAGCGTCACCGATGCGAAGGTCCTGGGCGAAGGCATCGGCGCCGGCATCCGCAAGGGCGACGCGGCTCTCAAGGCCAAGCTCGACGCCGCCATCAAGGACGTGGCGAAGTCCGGCGAGTTCGACCGCATCACCGCCAAGTATCCCGAGCTCAAGGACGCCATCACCACACCCAAGCCCTGAGACCGCGGGCTGAGCCGTCGGCGCCCCCGCGGGGCGCGCGATGGTTTTGCTTGGCCGTTCTTGTTCTTGATTTGTTCAGGGAGAACGCCTATATTTCTCCCATGACGACCCTCATCGACAGACGCCAGACAAGCGGGCTCGACCTCTCCGCCTTGGGAGCGGCCCGCTACGCGACCCTGCCGCAGCAGCAGCGCGGACGGGGCGCCCTCGTCAATATGCCGGGACGCTATGAGCGGCACGGCACCCAGATCTTCGATGACGGCTGGCAGACGCTCGAGGAGCTGCCGCCGTTCAAGACCACGGTCTATGCGGAAACGCCGAAGAAGATCATCACCACCAACGACTCGCCCGACATCTCCTTCCGCCAGTCGATCAATCCCTATCGCGGCTGCGAGCATGGCTGCACCTACTGCTATGCGAGGCCCACCCATGCCTATATGGGCCTCTCGCCCGGGCTCGATTTCGAAAGCAAGCTCTTCGCCAAGACCAATGCGGCGAGCCTGCTCAGGGCCGAATTGGCGAACCCCAATTACCAGCCCCTGACCATCGCGCTCGGCGCCAATACCGATCCCTATCAGCCGATCGAGCGCGAATACCGCATCACCCGGCAGATCCTGGAAGTCTTGTCGGAATTCAACCATCCGGTCGGCATCGTCACCAAATCGGCGCTGGTGCTGCGCGATCTCGACATCCTGGAAGACATGGCGAAACGCAATCTGGTGAAGGTGGCGGTGTCGGTGACGACGCTCGATCCCAAGCTCGCGCGCGCCATGGAGCCGCGTGCCGCGACGCCGCCCAGAAGGCTCGGCACGATCGAGGCGCTGTCGAAAGCCGGCGTCCCCACCGTCGTGATGTCGGCGCCGATCATTCCGGGCCTCAATGACAGCGAGATCGAAGGCATCCTGAAAGCGGCCTACGCGGCGGGAGCGCGCGAAGCGGGCTATGTCGTGCTGAGGCTGCCGCTCGAAGTGAAGGACATCTTCCGCGCCTGGCTCGAGGAGGCGCTGCCCGACCGCGCCGCCAAGGTCATGTCGCTCGTCCGGCAGATCCGCCAGGGCAAGGAGAATGATTCCACTTTCGGGCGCCGCTTCACCGGCACCGGACCTTATGCCTGGACGATCGGCCGGCGTTTCGAGATGGCGGCGCAGCGGCTAGGCTATAACAAGAACCGCCGCCAGCTTTCGACCGACGCCTTCCGGCGGCCGCCGCAGCCCGGCGAGCAGCTCAAGCTTTTCTGAAGAGGAACATCATGATCACCCAGGCGGAAAAAGGAAAACTGTTCGCGAGCCTGCATGAGGAGCCCGGCATCTTCGTCATCCCCAATGCCTGGGATGCCGGCAGCGCCAGGCTCTTGCAGAATCTGGGCTTCCAGGCGATCGCCACGACCAGCGCCGGCTTCGCCTTCACCATCGGCAAGCCCGACGGCACCGGCGCCGTCACCCGCGAGGAGCATCTCGGCAATGCCCGGGCGATCGCCGAGGCGACAAGCCTGCCGGTCTCGGCCGATCTCGAAGGCGGCTTCGGCGATGCGCCGGAAGACTGCGCCAAGACCATTCGTCTCGCCGGCCAGACCGGCATCGTCGGCGGCTCGATCGAAGACGCCACGACACGCAAGGACGATCCGATCTATGATTTCGAAGCGGCGGTCGAGCGCGTCACGGCGGCGGCCGAAGCGGCGCGCGCTCTGCCCTTCCGCTTCACGCTTACCGCACGGTCGGAGAATTTCCTGCATGACCGGCCCAATCTCGCCGACACGATCATGCGGCTGCAGGCTTTCCAGGATGCCGGGGCCGACGTCCTCTTCGCGCCGGGCCTCACCAACCCGCGAGATATCGAGACGGTCGTCCGGGAAGTCGACCGTCCGGTCAATGTGGTCATGGGCCTGAAAGGCGTGCCCCTGTCGGTCGAGGAGCTTGGCCGCCTCGGCGTCAGACGCATCAGCGTTGGCGGCTCCTTCACCCGCGCGGCGATCGGCGCCTTCCTGGCGGCGGCGCGCGAAGTGCAGACGAAGGGAACTTTCACCTTCGCCAAGGAAGCGACGCCGCATGGCGAGCTCAACGCCATCTTCGCCGCCTGGCCGAAGAATTGACGACCGCCCTCTGATGCAGCCAGATTGGCTGCATGGTGCGAATCGATTCCAGCCTGCTGCCTAATTTCGACTTCGAGCGCGAGGCTCTGACGCGCGGCTTCGCGCGCGTCGCCGGCATCGATGAGGCCGGACGCGGTCCCTGGGCGGGTCCGGTGGTCGCCGCCGCGGTCATTCTCGATCCCGACGACCTGCCCGATGGACTTAATGATTCGAAGAAGCTCACCCATGCACGGCGTGCGGAGTTGCACGACATCATTCTCGCCAAAGCGGAAGTCGGCATCGGCATCGTCGATGTCGCGGTGATCGACCGCGACAACATCCTGCAGGCGACCTATGCGGCGATGATCCAGGCGGTTGCTGCACTCGCCAGCGCCCCGCTCTTCGCCTTGGTCGATGGCAATCGGGCGCCCAAGCTCGCCTGCCCGGTCGAGACGGTCATCGAGGGCGACGGCAAATGCCTGTCGATCGCGGCCGCATCGATCATCGCCAAAGTCACGCGCGACCGGATGATGGTCGATCTCGACCAGCAATATCCAGGCTATGGCTTCGCCAAGCACAAGGGCTACGGCACCGCCGAACATCAGGAAGCGCTGGCGCGGCTCGGTCCCACGACACATCACCGGCGCTCCTTCGAGCCGATCCGCGTCCTGTTCGAAACTGCAACGGCCAGTCTCTAGGCCCTCGCGAAAATGGCTCAAAACAGAGCTCGTTAACCATTTCCCCAGTTGCCGATTCACCCGTGAATCCCTTTGATTCATAAAGGATTCGTGAGTGTGTTGGGTTTGCGTTGGGGAGTACCATGGGGTTCGAGGCGAAGGCTGAAATCAAGCCGCTTAACAATACTATACTGGTCGGCGACTGCATCGAGCAGCTGACCAAGATCCCGACCGGGTCGGTCGATCTCGTCTTTGCCGATCCGCCCTATAATCTCCAGCTCAATGGCGATCTGCACCGGCCCGACCAGAGCAAGGTCGACGCGGTCGACGACGATTGGGACAAGTTCGACTCCTTCGCCGAATACGACGCCTTCACGCGCGGCTGGCTGCGCGAATGCCGCCGCGCGCTCAAGCCCGACGGCGCTTTGTGGGTGATCGGCTCCTATCACAACATCTTCCGTGTCGGCGCGCTGCTTCAGGATATGGGCTTCTGGCTCCTCAATGACGTGATCTGGCGCAAGAGCAACCCGATGCCGAATTTCCGTGGGCGGCGCTTCACCAATGCGCATGAAACGCTGATCTGGGCCGGACGCGATCAATCCTCGCGCTACACCTTCAACTATGATGCGATGAAGGCGCTGAACGAGGAGCTGCAGATGCGCTCCGATTGGCTGCTGCCGATCTGCTCGGGCGGCGAACGCCTGAAAGACGACAAGGGCGACAAGCTGCATCCGACGCAGAAGCCGGAGTCGCTGCTCCGCCGCGTGCTGCTCTCCTCGTCCAATCCGGGCGATGTCGTCCTCGACCCGTTCTTCGGTTCAGGCACGACCGGCGTCGTCGCCAAGCAGCTCGGCCGCAATTTCATCGGCATCGAACGCGACAAGGGCTATGCCAAGGCTGCCAAAGCGCGCATCGGCCTGACCGAAACGCTGCCGCCCGAGGCGCTCAAGGTCTCGACCAGCAAACGCGCCGAGGTCCGCATCCCCTTCGGCTCGCTGATCGAGCGCGGCCTCGTGAAGGCCGGCGACACGCTCTATGATCCGGCGCAGCGCGTGGCGGCCAAGGTCAGGGCGGACGGCTCGATCGCCTGCCGCGATGCGTCCGGCTCGATCCACAAGATCGGCGCCCATGTGCAGGGTGCCGAAGCCTGCAATGGCTGGACGTTCTGGCATATGCGCAAAGGCAAGTCGCTGATCCCGATCGACATGCTGCGCCAGCAGGTGCGCCTGGAAATGGGACCGGCGGCGGACTGAGCCCCTTACCCCACCCGGCGCTTCGCACCGCTTCTCCCACTTCGCGGGGCGGACGCCGGGATCATCTGCGCGACGATCTTGCGCATGACGCTGGGCAGCGCTTCGCTGTCCAGCTCGCTTTTGTGCACCCAGCGCGCCTCACCCTCTTGTTCCCAAATCGGGAACACCCTATATTGGGCAATGCAGGTCATTGCCAAGCGAACACTGAAGCTGTTCTGGGTGCGACACCCGAAGGCGGAAACTCCCCTTAAGAACTGGTATCAGGTCGTGGACAAGGCAAGTTGGAACACGCCCGCAGACGTAAAGCGGATGTTCGGCACGACCGTCGACTTCATAGGAGACAACCGCCTTATCTTCGACATAGGCGGGAACAAGTACAGGCTGGTGGTGCATGTGGCTTATGCCTACAAACGCGTCTTGATCAAGTTTGTGGGCACACACATGGAATATGACGCCATCGACGCGGAGACTGTGTGATGAGGAATATTCGTGCGATACGCAACGAGGTGGACTACGACTGGGCGCTCGCCGAAATTGCCCACTACTTTGAAAACCAGCCAGCACCTGGAACGGTGGCCGCCGACCGCTTCGATGTTCTGGCGAGCCTGATCGAAGCTTACGAGGCGAAGAATTGGCCGATCGAACCAACTGATCCTGTCGAGGCGATTGAGTATCGCATGGAAATCTCCGGCTACACTCAGAAGGATCTGAGCGAGCTCATCGGATCACGTTCTCGCGCGTCGGAAATCCTGAAACGCAAACGTCCTTTGACGATGCAAATGGCGCACAAGCTTTCGGTGGAGTGGAATATTCCTGCCGAAGTTCTACTCAAGCCGTATCATCTCGATACAAGATAGCTACCTCATCTGATCAACGATCTTGCGCATGACGCTGGGCAGCGCTTCGCTGTCCAGCTCACTTTTGTGCACCCAGCGCGCTGATTTGTCGGGCACATCGGTGTCGGCCAGCACACGCGTCGACCAGATGTCGAGTTCCAGATGGAAATGGGTGAAAGTGTGCTCGATGCGCTTGCCGGTCCTGGTCCATTTGGCATCGAGCGGCGCCTGGACTTCCGGCCTCGCCACCGATGCCGCCCATTCGGTCGAGGGGATTTCCATCATGCCGCCGAGCAGTCCCTTGTCGGGACGCTCGCGCAGCAGCACGCGGCCGTCCTGGCGCTCGACCCAGAAAGCGATGCCCTTACGGCGCGGGCGCTCCGCCTTCTCCTTCTTGCGCGGCAATCCGTCGGCGATGCCGCTCTTCCTTCCGGCGCAGTCTTCCGTCCACGGACAGATCATGCAGTTGAGGCGCTTCGGCGTGCAGATGGTGGCGCCGAGATCCATCAGCGCCTGGGCGAAATCGCCGGCGCGCCTCTCGGGCACCAGGGCCAGCGTCCGGCTGCGGATTTCCGGCTTGGCGTCGGGCAAGGGCGTCTCGATGGCATAAAGCCTGGTCATCACCCGCTCGACATTGCCATCGACCGCGGCGGCCGGCCGGTCGAAGGCGATGGCCGCGATAGCGCCCGCCGTATAGGGGCCGATGCCGGGCAGCGCCCGCAGGCCCTCCTCGCTGTCGGGGAAGCGGCCGCCCAGTTCCTCGGCCACCACCTTGGCGCAGGCATGAAGATTGCGGGCGCGGGCGTAATAGCCGAGCCCCGCCCAGGCTTTGAGCACATCCTCGCGCGGGGCGGCGGCGAGGGTTTCGACCGTGGGCCATAGCTCCAAGAACTTCCGGTAATAGGTTCCGACCGTCGCCACCGTCGTCTGCTGCAACATGATCTCGGACAGCCAGACATGGTAGGGATCGGGCGTCTCGCCGGGTCGGGCCCGCCAGGGCAGGTCGCGGCGATGGCGGTCATACCAGGCCAGGAGCCGGTGTATTTTGCCATCACGCCTCGGTGAAAGCCCTTGTTCCGCCATGGTTCGCGACGACATGATGCCTCTATGAAAACGCTCGACAAAGAGTTCCGCGCCCTGACGCGCGCCGCCTTTGCCCGCTATGGTTTTGCCTATGCCGACCTCATCACGCAATGGCCGGCAATCGCCGGGGAAGCGATCGCCAATTGGAGCGAGCCCGAGCGGATCAAATGGCCGCGCGCCGCAACGGACGAACGCAAACAGGGCGGCACCCTGGTGATCCGGGTGGTTCCCGGCCGCGGCCTCGACATTCAGCACGAGACGCCCCGGATCATCGAGCGCATCAACGCCTTTTACGGCTATGGCGCCATCGCCTCGGTCAAGATCGTGCAAGGGGCGCTGACCGCCCGGAAGCCGTCCCGCCCCGCCCTCGCCCCGTTGCGGCCGGCCGATGCCCAGGCCCTTGAATCCCGGCTTGAAACTGTCGACGACCCCGCCTTGAAAGAGGCGCTGCGCCAGCTGGGAAAAGGGGTCCTCAGCCCCCGTTCTCCACAGGCCAAATGACCTATTGGTCATAACCCCCAATATCTAGTAGTCAGGAGCCATTATGTACCTAGATCGCCGCCAACTGATTCTCGGGGCCAGCGCGCTGGCCGGTACCGCCGCCTTTGCCTCGACCGGCCATGCCGCCGTCGACATCGCCGCGCTGCACGCCCCGCCGGCCGAGGGCGAAATGGCCCTGGGGCCGGAAACCGCCAAAGTCGTCGTCGTCGAATATGCCTCGGCGTCCTGCCCGCATTGCGCCAATTTCTACAAGGAAACCTTCCCGGCGCTCAAAAAGGACTATATCGACACCGGCAAGATCCGCTTCATCTTCCGGGAGTTCCCGCACAACCAGCCGGCGCTCGCCGCGTTCATGCTGGCACGCTGCGCCCCCAAGGAAAAATATTTCCCGCTGATCGACATGTTCTTCGAGCAGCAGGACACATGGCTCGCGGCCCCGCTCGAGGGCCTGCAGAAGATCGCTCAGCTCGCCGGCTTCACCAAGGAAAGCTTCGACGCCTGCCTCAAGAACGAAGAGGTGGCGAAGGGTATCATCGCGGTGCGTGACAAAGCGGAGAAAGATTTCGGCGTCGATTCGATTCCGACCTTCTTCATCAATGGCGAGCTGCTCAAGGGTGAAACATCAATCGAGGAATTCCGGAAGAGGATCGACCCGCTCCTGTAAGGACGGGCGTCTCCTTCCGCCTATTGGACTGCAAGGGGTGGGGTTATGAAGTTCTCACGACTCAGGCTTTCGGGCTTCAAGTCGTTCGTCGAACCGACGGAGCTGGTCATCGAAAGAGGATTGACCGGCATCGTCGGCCCCAATGGCTGCGGCAAGTCCAACCTGCTCGAAGCGCTTCGCTGGGTGATGGGCGAAAGCTCCTACAAGAACATGCGCGCGTCCGGCATGGACGACGTCATCTTCTCCGGCACCTCCAACCGCCCGGCCCGCAACATGGCGGAAGTGCTGGTGACGATGGACAATGTCGAGCGCACCGCCCCGCCGCAATTCAACGACAATGAGACGCTGGAAATTTCGCGCCGCATCGAGCGCGAAGCGGGCTCGGCCTATCGCATCAACGGCCGCGATGTGCGCGCCCGCGACGTGCAATTGCTGTTCGCCGACGTCTCGACCGGCGCCCGCTCGCCCGCCCTCGTGCGGCAAGGCCAGATCGGCGAGATCATCAATGCCAAGCCGCAGGCGCGCCGCCTCATCCTCGAAGAAGCGGCCGGCATCACCGGCCTCCATACCCGCCGGCATGAGGCCGAGCTCAAGCTCAGGGCCGCCGAGACGAATGTGTCGCGCCTCGAAGACGTGATCGGACAGCTGCAGACGCAGTTGTCGAGCCTCAAGCGCCAGGCGCGCCAGGCAGCGAAATACAAAGCCCTGTCGGCCGATATCCGCCGGCTCGAGGCCACCGGCCTCTATCTCGCCTGGAAGGACGCCGCCGACCATGCCACGCGCGACGCGCAGGCGCTCGACGAAGCGACCCGCCTTCTCGCCGAACTGACCCAGGCCGCATCGGAAGCTCTGCGCCATCGCGACGATCAGGGCGACAAGCTGCCGAGCTTGCGCGAGAACGAGACGGTGCGCGCCGCCGTCCTGCAGCGTCTCACCATCGAGCGTTCCAATCTCGACGAGGAAGAGAAGCGCGCCGAGAACCGGCGCAAGGAACTCGACGCCCGCCTGGTCCAGGCAGTGGCGGACCTCGCCCGCGAGGAAGAGACGATCCACGACACGACGGGTGTGCTCGAGCGCCTGGCCGGCGAGGAAGCCGAGCTCAATGCCGCGCAGGAAGGCGACGCTCAGCATCGCGCCGAAGCGGCGCAGAAGCTGCAGGAAGCCGCCGAAGCGCTCGCCCGTGCCCAGGAAGCGCTCGACCAGGCGAATGTGCAGCTCTCCGACCTGACCGCCAAGCGCAACGCGGCGCAGCGCGTCATCGACGAGCAGCGCCAGCGTATCGGCCGCTTCGAGCGCGAGGCGCAAGAGACCGCGGCACGCTTCCAGGCGCTGATGGCGCAAGTGGCGCCGCCCTCCGAAGGCGAAAGGCTGGCCGAGGCGGTCGAGACCGCGCTGATGGTCGTCGCCGCCGCCGAGGAATCGAGCAACGAGGCCGAGGCGCAATTGCGCCAGGCCCGCCAGAACGAGACCGACACGAGGCAGGCCTACGAGGATTCACGGCGCATATCGGAACGGCTGTCGACCGAAGTGCGCACGCTGAGCAATCTGCTGCGCGCCAGTGACGGCGATCTGTGGCCGCCCTTGATCGACGCGCTCAAAGTGCAGCGCGGCTATGAGGCAGCACTCGGTGCGGCGCTTGGCGAAGATATCGACGCCTCGGCGGACGAGGCGGCCCCCGTGCATTGGCGTGGCCTGCCGCCACTGGCGGAAACGCATCCGCTTCCCAACGGCGCCGAACCCCTCACCACTTTCGTCGACGCGCCGCCGGCTCTGGCGCGCCGCCTCTCGCATATCGGCATCGTCAGCCGGGCTCTCGGCCAGGCGCTGCAGAGCGAACTCAAGCCCGGGCAGCGGCTGGTCAGCGTCGAAGGCGACGTATGGCGCTGGGACGGCTTCACCGCCGCCGCCGATGCGCCGAGCGCCGCCGCCAAGCGGCTCGCCGAGCGCAACCGCCTGGTGGCGCTCGAAGCCGAGATGATCGAAGCCCAGAAGACCGCCGAAGCGGCGAGATTCCAGGCCGAACAGACCAAAGGCTCGGTCGACACCTTCGTGCGCGCCGAGCGCGAGCATCGCGAAGCGTGGCGGGCCGCCACCTCGGCCGTCGAAGTGGCGCGCCGGGCGTTGAGCCAGCATGAGCGGCAAGTGGCCGAGCGCCTGCAGCAGACGGGCGCCCTCGATGAAGCCAAGCGCCGCGTCGAAGCCAATCTCGCCGAAGCGCAGTCGCAGCTTGCCGCGGCCGAAGCCGAATTCGCCGAGCTGCCGGAGCTCGACGGCCTCACGCAGGAAATCGGCGCCCATCGCGACAGCGTCAACCGCGAACGCGCCGTCTATGCCGAAGCGCGCGCCCGCCATGACGGCGTCGAGCGCGAGGCGCAGAACCGCGCCGACCGGCTGAAGTCCATCGTCGCCGAGCAGTCACAGTGGCAGGAACGTGCCCGCCGTGCCGGCGCCCAGGTCGAAACCCTCACGCGGCGCGCCGACGAGACCCGTGCGACGCTCGCCGAAATGGCCGATCTGCCGCAGGCTTTCGCCGACAAGCGCCTCAAGCTGATGAACACACTGCATGAGGCGGAAAGCGAGCGCAAAGCGGCCGCCGACGCTCTTGCCGAAGCCGAGAACAATGTGCGTGCCGCCGACCAGGCTTTGCGCGCCGCACAGGACCAGGCGTCACGGGCGCGCGAAGACCATGCGCGTCTCGAAGCCCGCCTCGAATCGTCGCGCGAGCGCCACAGCGAAAGCGAACGGCGCATCGCCGAGGCGCTGCATTGCGCGCCGACCGAGATCATCGAGACCGCCGGTCTCGAAGAGGCCAATATGCTCCCGCTCGACGAGGTCGAGCGCAAGCTCAACACTCTGCGCGAGGATCGCGAGCGGCTCGGCGGCGTCAATCTGCGCGCCGACGAGGAAGCCGAGGAAGTGGCCAAGCAGCTCGACGGGCTCACCAAGGAGCGCGACGACGTGGTGCAGGCCATCGCCAAATTGCGCGGCGGCATCCAGAGCCTCAACCGCGAAGGCCGTCAGCGCCTGCTCGACGCCTTCGGCACGGTGAACGAGAATTTCGGCCAGCTGTTCACGACACTGTTCGGCGGCGGCAAGGCCGAGCTGCAGCTCATCGAATCGGATGATCCGCTGGAAGCGGGCCTCGAGATCGTCGCCAATCCGCCGGGCAAGAAGCCGACGACGCTATCACTGCTGTCGGGCGGCGAGCAGACGCTCACCGCGATGTCGCTCATCTTCGCCGTCTTCCTCACCAACCCGTCGCCGATCTGCGTGCTGGACGAAGTCGACGCGCCGTTGGACGACCACAATGTCGAGCGCTTCTGCAACCTGCTCGACGCGATGCTGGAGCGCACCGAGACGCGCTTCCTGATCATCACCCACCACCCGCTCACCATGGCGCGCATGAACCGTTTGTTCGGCGTCACCATGATGGAGCGCGGCGTGTCGCAGCTCGTCTCCGTCGACCTGCAGACCGCCGAGCAACTGGTGGCGGAAGTCGGCTGACCGCTGCTAATCCGCTGCAGATCAACAGCGGATTAGCAGGGGAATAACAGCGGATCTACAGGGATGTGCAGGGCACCGCCATCAACAGCGGATTGCCATTTCCCATAAGATCACCACCGGGCCCGGGATAGCAAGCCCGGCGACCGCGCTTCAGCCGGCGAGCCCTCCGGCGCGCAAGCCCGCAACAAGCCGATCCCGATCGTCCTGCCTGGTGTAGGGAAAAGTCTCGGCGATGGCCGCTGCCGAAATTGTCGGGACGAGGTTCGACAGCTGCACCAACATATCCTTCGATTTCCCGATCTCGCCCGCCTGTCCGTAGGAGGACGCGGCCATGATATAAAGCGCCGGATGTTCGGGGCGCAGTTGTATGGCCCGTTCGGCCGCCGCCGCCGCCTCGGCATATCGCCCGGCCTGGAAATGCGCGAAGGAATAAAACAGCTGGTATTCCTCGGCAAAGATGTCGCGCGGGCTCAGACGTGCCCCCCGCTCGATGCATTCGATCGCCTGCGCGGGCCGTCCGCCGAAAGCGTGTACGGCACCGAGCAAGGCGTGGGCAAAGGCAAAATTGGGACTCGCATTCACTGCCTCGGTGAGCGCCGCCACGGCCGCCTGATCGTCGCGTTTCCCGAGGCTGACGAAGGCCTGCGCTATGAAAGCCCAGGGCTCGTCGGAATCACTGGCGAAGGCCCGGTGAACGCTGTCGGTGGCCGCCGCGAAGGCCGTGTCGCGGTTCTCCCATCCCTGGAAGACCCGCCAGGCCAGGCAGACGGCCCTCAGCCCATGGGCGCGGGCATAATCCGGATCCAGCTCGATGGCGTGATCCAGCATATCAATCGCCTTCCTGGTCGAGGCATCGGAATGCTGGCTGAAGAGATGCAGGCCGCGGATGAAGCTCTCCCAGGCATCGAGGTTTTGCGGCGGCTTGTGCGCCGCCCGTTCGATCTCCGCCTGCTGCAGCTTCGGCGCGATGGCGCCGAGGACGCGGCTCGTGACCTGGTCCTGCAGATCGAAGATATCCTCGATCGCGCCGTCGAAGCGGTCGGCCCAAAGATGTGTGCCCGTCGCGCTATCGATGAGCTGGCCGGTGATGCGCACCCGGTTGCCGGACCGGCGCACGCTGCCTTCCAGCACATAACGCACGCCGAGTTCGCGCCCCACCTGCTTCACGTCGACGCTTCGCCCCTTGTAGGTGAAGCTCGAATTACGGGCGATGACGAACAGCCAGCGCAGGCGCGCCAGCGCGGTCAGGATGTCCTCGACGACGCCATCCGCCAGATGTTCCTGGCTGGGGTCGTCGCTCATATTCTGGAACGGCAGCACCGCAATGGAGGGCCGGTCGGGAAGGGCGAGCCCGGGCGCAGGCGCTTCGGCCACGGTGGCTTGCGGCACGGAAGCGGGCTTCACGTCAGCGGGGATGCCGACATGCAGCGAGTAGACCCGCATCGGCTCGATGATGTTCTTGAGCCTGACCTCGCCGAGATCGTTGATCTTCAGGTCGAGGCGGGATTTCACTTGCCGATAGGCGTCCTCGGAAAGGCAAATGGCGCCCGGCTGCGCCACCCCCTCCAGGCGCGCGGCGATGTTCACGCCCTCGCCCATCAGGTCGCCGTCGCTTTCCTCCACTACGTCGCCCAGATGGATGCCGATCCTGAATTCGATGCGCCGGTCGGGCGGCAGGCCGGCATTGCGCTCGACCATGGCATTCTGCACCTCGGTGGCGCACCGCACCGCGTCCACGACGCTGCGAAACTCGACCAGCGCGCCATCGCCGGTGCGTTTGATCACCCGGCCCATATGGACCGTAATCGTGGGATCGATCAGATCGCTGCGCAGGGCGCGCAGGCGTGCCAGAGTGCGGTCCTCATCAACACTGGTAAGCCGGCTGTAGCCGACGACGTCGGCCGCCAGAATTGCCACGAGCTTCCGGGTTTCGGTCACAATGTACTACTGTAGCACTTGATCACGATGAAGTTGGATCGAATCGATCCAACTTCATAAACGTGATCAATTCTCATATGTTAGCGCAAGATTCTCGCGAAAAACCGGCATCCACTTTTTCGCATCCCGCGCTTGATCCCGGGACGCGCATCACGGGCGAGAGACAGGACCACGCTCGATGACGGCGCCGCTTGGATAGAGCCGCATGATCCATAGAAGCAGCAGCAGGCCCGGGATTGCAAGGAAAGCGGTCGCGCTCCAGAAGGTAAACCAGTCGGTGTGATCGGCGAGCCAGCCACTGCCCGCGGACAGCCAGGTGCGTCCCTGCGCCATGAAGGACGTCAGCAGCGCATATTGGGTGGCGGTGAACGCGACGTTGCACAGACCTGACAGATAGGCGACGAGCGCCGCGCCGGCCGCACCGCCGGCGACATTGTCGGCGGTGATGGCGATGGCGAGCGCCGGAAGATCATGCGGGAAGGCGGCGCATAAGGTGCTCACCAGCGCCTGAGGATCGGCAGCCAGCGCCTCCTTGGCGCAGAGGCCATATTGTGTCCCCCGAACGGCCACATAGGCGAAGGCGAAATTGGTGACGGCCTGCAGGACGCCGCCGATCAGCAGCGCCCGGAATACACCCCAGCGCGCCACCGCGATGCCGCCGAGCACGGCGCCGACGATCGTCATCCAGATGCCCCAGACCTTGCTGATGCTGGCAATCTCGAGGCCGGTGTAGCCCATCTCGACATAGAAGGGATTGGCCATGGTGCCGCCGAGCGCGTCGCCGAATTTGTAGAAGAGAACGAAAAGCAGGATGACGACCCAGCCGCGGCGGCTGACGAAGTCACCGAAGGGGTCGATGACCGATTCCTTGACCCACTGAATATAATCGCGCTCGCCCGGCTCCGCCGCGATCTTGGGCTCGGGCACAAACAGGGTCAGGACGGCGCAGGCGATCATGACGGCAGCGAGCACGCCGAACACCACCGACCAGGGATAGAAGTCAGACAGGCCGACGGCGCCGGCGCCGGCGAGCAGCAAGCCGATGCGGTAGCCGATCTGGGTGGCGGCGGCACCATGGCCCTGCTCGTCCTTAGGCAGGAATTCGATGCGGTAGGCGTCGATGACGATGTCCTGGCTGGCGGAGAGAGAAGCGACGATGACGGCGATAAGCGCGGTCGTCCACGGATCGAGGCGCGGATCCACCTGCCCCATGGCGAAGATAGCCGCTGCCAGAAGCAGCTGCGTGACGAGAAGCCAGCTGCGCCGCCGTCCGAGCAGGCGCGTGAGCACCGGCAGCGGCACCTGGTCCATGATCGGCGACCACAGGAACTTGAGCGTGTAAGGTGTGCCAACCGCCGCGAAGAGCCCGATGGTGGTCTTGTCGACGCCGATCTTGGACAGCCAATAGGACAAAGTGGAGAGCGTCAGCAGCAATGGCAGGCCGGAGGCGAAACCCATCGCCAGGATGATCAGCATGCGGGGCGTGAGATAAGGGGTGATCGACGACCACCAGTCCTTCTTCACGGAAACGGTTTCAGCCATCGCAAGTCCTTATTGCCCCACGCTGATTCGGAAAGTTCGGCAAGCTCGCTCACGATGGATACGCAGTTGCCTGGACCGCGTCCAGACGGATCGGCATCCTGTATTCAAGGTGATTGCGCCAGCCCGGCCCCTCCAATCGAGAAGCGCGAAACAGGCCGCCCGAGAATCTCTATTTTCACAGCCATGCGCCCAATCTGGCGCGCGAATCGCCGCATCGTCAGTGGAGCCTCAAAAGCCCTTGCGAATCAAAGGTTTGAATCGGCCAGCCATTCCTTGACACGTTTTTGCCCAAACTCTATGGTGCGGCCGATTTTGAGGGGCGTTCAGACCGCAACAACCATCAATCAGAGCAGGATCATGAAAGAATTCGATGACCGGCTCAAGGATTTGGAAAAGCGGCTGGATACCAGCCTGAACCAGCGCAAGGGCCCGGAAGGGCCTGACAAGACCGAAGGATCGGCGGCGGGTCTCGCCATGCGGGCGGTGACCGAGATGTTCGTCGGTCTCGCGGTGTGCATGGGGCTCGGCTGGATGGTGGACAAGTATTTCGGCACGGCGCCGTGGGTCATGCTGGCTCTGATGCCGTTCGGGATCGCTGCGGGGGTCGTCAATGTGATGCGGCTCTCAAAGAGCAAACAGGCCGAGGAGATACTGGGCGGCAAAGGCCCGGTAGCGCCGTCGGTCAAGGACGATGACGAGGATTGAACGTGTCAACAAGCACTACGGAAGTGGCAGCCGGCGCTGCGCCTGAGCATGCTGAGAAGATCATCGATCCGATCCATCAGTTCCATATCAACACCCTCATCGACCTCGGCCCCTTCTCGCTGACCAATTCGGGTCTCTGGGCCATCATCGCGGTGGCCTGCGCCGCCCTGCTCTTCCTCCTGGCGCCCAAGCACCTGATCCCGACGCGCCTGCAGTCGGTCGCCGAGAGCATCTACGAATTCATCGACAACATGACGAAGGAAGTGCTGCATGAAAATGCCCGCACCTATTTCCCCTTCGTGCTCACCCTCTTCACCTTCATCCTCTTCTGCAACGTCCTCGGCCTCATCCCCTATTCCTTCACGGTGACGAGCCACATCATCGTGACGCTGGCCCTGGCGCTCGTCGTCTTCATCGGCGCCACCCTCATCGGCTTCTATCGGAACGGCTTCGGTTATCTCAAGCTGTTCGTGCCGTCGGGCGTGCCGGGCCTGCTGCTGCCGCTGGTCGTCGTCATCGAGGTCGTGTCCTACTTCATCCGCCCCTTGAGCCTCTCGATCCGTCTGTTCGCCAACATGATGGCGGGCCACATGATGGTGAAGGTGATGGCGGGCTTCGTCGTCATGCTCGGCGTCACCGCCGGCTGGCTGCCGCTCGCCGCGCTCGTCGGCCTCTATGCCCTGGAAGTTCTGGTGGCGGCGCTGCAGGCCTATGTCTTCGCCCTCCTCACCTGCATGTATCTCAGCGACGCCATGGGTGTGGACCACTAATTTTCGCCTTTTAGTTCATTCAATCGGATCTTAATCCATCCATTCAACAGGAGAAGTCAGATGGAAGTTGAAGCAGCAAAGATGATCGGTGCGGGTATCGCGGCCATTGCGCTTGGCGGCGCGGGCGTCGGTATCGGCCACATCTTCGGCAATTACCTCGCGGGCGCTCTGCGCAATCCGGCGGCCGCCGCCGGCCAGCGCGGCACGCTGTTCCTCGGCTTCGCCTTCGCCGAAGCGACGGGCCTGATCGGCTTCGCCGTCGCCATGCTCATTCTCTTCGGTTGATCGAACCGAAGTCTTCGCTTACCGGCAGGGCCGACAAGGCCCTCGCCGGCGCTTGGATCATGATGAGGCGCTAGAGCCATGCCGCAACTCGACGTCACTACCTGGCCGCCGCAGCTGTTCTGGCTCGCGGTGACCTTCCTTGTCCTCTATTTCATCATCTCGAAGATCGTGATCCCGCGCACCGGCGGCGTCATCGAGGGCCGCAAGAACCAGATCGACAGCGACTTGGCCGCGGCGCAGCGCTTCAAGGCGGATACCGACAAGGCCGTCGCCGAGTATGAGAAGTCACTCGCCGATGCGCGCAGCAAAGCGCATGGCATCGCGCAAGAGACGCGCAACAAACTTTCCGCCGAGGTGGACAAGGAGCGCAGCAAGCTTGACGGCCAGCTCGCCGCCAAGATCGCCGAGGCCGAAAAGGCCATCCAGGCGACGCGCGCCAAGGCGCTGGCCAGCGTGACCGATCTCGCCACCGACATTGCGGCCGAGATCGTCGGCCGGCTCACCGGCACCAAGGCGAGCGCCGCCGATGCCGCCAAGGCCGTCGCCAAGGCGCAGGGGAACTGATCATGCTTGCAAAACCCGAAACCTGGGTCCTCGTCGCCTTCCTGCTCTTCATCGCCCTTCTCATCTATCTGAAGGTGCCGGCGAAGGTTGCCGCGATGCTCGACGAACGTTCGGCGCGCATCGCCAAGGAACTGGCCGAGGCCAAGAAGCTGCGCGAGGAAGCGCAGGCGCTGCTCGACGAATACAAGAAGAAGCGCGCCCAGGCCGAGAAGGACGCCGAGGACATCGTGGCCCTCGCCCGCAAGGAAGCCGAAGCGCTGGCGCATGAGACCCGCGCCAAGCTCACCGAGACGCTGGAGCGCCGCACCAAGCAGGCCGAGCAGAAGATCGCCCAGGCCGAGCAGCAGGCGGTCAAGGATGTCCGCACCGCCGCTACCGATGTGGCGGTCAGCGCCGCCACCGAGCTCCTGGCAGCCGCCAGCGAAGGCGCCAAGGGTGCCCAGCTGATCGAGGAATCGATCGACGCGGTGAAGTCCCGCCTCAACTGAGCGAGATCTCATACGAATAAAAAGCCCGGCCTCAGCGCCGGGTTTTTTGTTGCTTCCGGACGGCAAATTGATCCACCGAAGCAGGTCTCACGACAATGGTGCTAACGCCCGACGCCGATCACATTGCGAACTGTCTGCAGCGCGCCGTGCCGGTACAGTGACGCAAGGTGGCCGGTGAGATTCTCGCGCAAGACATGGCTCTCCGCCAGCTCATCACCGAAGACTTCCGACACGCGAAGCATGCCGTCGACATACCTGGCGGGTAAGCCCTCCGCCTCGTCGGCAATTGCCCTGAGCCGCTTCGCCAGGGGATCCTGGACGTCGATCCGGCGGCCTTGTTCATCAACGCCGGCGACGTAGCGCATCCATCCCGCCACGCCGAGCGCGGCGCGCGTGATCGACTTGCCGCGTGCGAGGCGGTCACGAATCGTGCCCAGCAACCGCTGAGGCAGCTTCTGACTGCCGTCCATTGCGATCTGCCAGGTACGATGCTTCAGGGCGGGGTTGGCAAATCTCTGCAGCAACGCGGCGGGATAGAAGGAGAGATCTCCGACGCTGCGGGGAAGCGTCTCCATGACCTCTTCGGTCATAAGCTCGTCGATCAGTGTCCGAAAAGCGGGCTCGGCGATCGCCTGGCTGACGAATTCATATCCGGCCAGGTAGCCGAGATAAGCGAGCGTCGAGTGGCTGCCGTTCAGGAGGCGCAACTTCATGAGCTCGTATGGCCGCACGTCCTTCACGAGTTCAGCGCCCACGGCCTCAAAATGCGGCCTTCCAGTGGGGAAGCGATCCTCGATCACCCATTGCGAATAGGGCTCGGTCACGACCGGCCAGGCATCGTGCAACCCGATGGTCTCGCGGACGAGCCTGCGATCGTCATCCGTCGTGGCCGGAACGATCCTATCCACCATGGACGACGGAAACGCCACCTCGCCGGCAATGAAGTCGGCCAGCCCGGTGTCGCGAAGACGAGCGAACGATCCGACGACCCGGGCCGTCACTTCGCCATTGGCCGGCAGATTGTCGCAACAGAGAACCGTAAAGGGAGGAATACCGGCCGCCCTGCGCAATTCGAGCGCCCGGACCAAGAGGCCAGGAGCGCTGACCGGCGCCGTCGGATTTGCGAGGTCGTGGAGGATGTCCGGATGGCCTGGATCGAGCGCGCCTGTGGCCGGATCGTGACAGTAGCCCTTCTCCGTGATGGTGAGTGAAACGATACGGATGCGCGGGTCAGTCATTGCCGCGATAAGCTCACGATTCTGGTTATGGGCATCCAGAACATCCAAGAGAGAACCGATAGCCCGCATCGTCGTGGCGGCGCCGTCGCGCGCGACGACGGTGTAGAGAAAATCCTGCGGGGCAAGAGCATTGCGCGTGTCGGATCGGCGGAGTGAGGCGCCGATGATCCCCCAGGAGGAATCACGTTTCAGGATCTCGTCCACATAGACCGCGACATGAGCCCGATGAAACGCACCAACGCCAAGATGCACGATGCCAGGACTGACGCGCGAACGGTCATATGGCAGCCGGACGGAATTGCAACCGGCCGAGAGACGCGCCGTTGTGCGGGCGTCAGTCAATTTCGATAAGGGCCTTGATGAGCCCCGACTTCTCAGTTGCCCATATGGGGATATTGCGGACCGCGCCCGCAAGATCTGTCCGGTGCGTCACCAGCCGCGCCACTGGAACAGTACGGTCACGGATGGCGGCGATGACCCGCCCAAAATCCTCGGATGTGGCGTTGCGGCTGCCCAGGAGCGTCATTTCCTTGCGATGGAAAACCGGATCCATGAAAGTGATCTGACCCGTGACCACGCTCACGAGGACATACCGGCCGCCATGGGCGACGAAGTCGAACCCCTGTTGCATGGCTTTCTCATTGCCCGTTGCGTCAAAAACGACATCGAAACCATCACCATTCGTGTGGGCCCGCACAGCTTGTGAGACATCGGCCTCCGAGATCAAGGGGCTCGCACCGGCGATAGCCTGGGCAACCGCGACCCGTTCCGAATCACGATCGTATACGGTGACGCCGGCACCGGCGAGACGGGCAAAAAGGGCCACGCCGAGGCCGATCGGCCCGGCACCGACCACCAAGACATTATCGCGACCGGCCACCGTGCCACGGCGCACCGCATGAGCGCCAATCGCCAGGAATTCAACTGCGGCGCATTCGTCGGGACTCAGGCCATCCGCTTGAATGAGATTTCCTGCCGGGATCGACAGCAGACCCGCCATGCCGCCGTCCTGATGAACGCCGAGGACCGAGATGCTCACGCAGCAGTTCGGCTTGCCGGCATGACAGGCGATACATCGTCCGCAGGATAGATACGGGTTGACGACACAGATCTCGCCCGGGGTGACGGCGCATTCCGCGGGAGCTTCGACGACCTCGACCGCGAGTTCATGCCCCATCACGCGGGGGTATTGGAGGAAGGGATGCTTACCCTCGTAGATATGATAGTCGGTGCCACAAACACCGATCCGGCGCGGGCGAACAAGCACATGACCTGGAACGTCACGGCGGACCGGCCGCTTCTCCAGCCGCAGCGTCCCGGGTGCGATACAGACGAGAGTTTCCGTGAGTTGCACTTGCCACCTGCCGGCCGTTGAATTGAAAAGGAGGAGGCCGGTCATATCCGGCCCCCTCGCTCACTACTTGAACTGCGCCATGTTTTCCTTGGTGACCAAGGCCGCGCCGGAGTCGATGAGCGATTCCACCTTTTCGCCGCGGATCGCCTTGACCAGGGCATCTACCCCCCGTTCAGACATCTTGGCCGGGAATTGCGCCACGGACGCATCTTCTATTCCGGCCGTCAGGGCCTCCTCCTCGCCACAACAGAAGTCGAAGCCCACAAGCACAATCGCGTCATTGGCAATGCCGGCATTCTTGATCGCCTGGGCTGCGCCTGCCGCCGGCGGACCACAGGCCGCATAGATCGACTTGAGATGCGGGTTGGCGGTCAGCAGGTCTTCAGCGACGCTGATCCCGAGTTCCTCCGTGCATTTGGTGGTGCCGCGGCCGACAATCTTCACATTGACGCCCTTGAGCCCCTCCAGCATGCCATTGACCCGGTCATCGAGCGCCGGCACGCCCGGCACGCCCTCGAGGATGCCGAGCGTATCGCCCTCCTTGAGCACCGATTTCAGATACTCACCGGCGATCTTGCCGGCATTGTAATTGTCGGTCGTTGCCAGAGCCGTGCGGCCCTGCCAGTCGGGAATGTTGTTGTCCATCAGGACGACTTTCACGCCCGCCGCTATGGCCTTGTCCAGCGCCGGAGCCACGGTCGGATCCACTGGCGTCAAGGCGATGCCTTTGACGCCTTGCGTCACCATGGACTCGATGAGCGCGATCTGCCCCTCGATGTCAGTCGCGGAAGTACCCTGGCCGAACGTGATCTCCACTTCGGGATGCGCCTTGGCATAGGCCTTGGCCGCATCCTCCATGATTGTGAAGAAAGGCACCGGGAACTTCGTGATAAAGCCGATCTTTATCTTCTCGTCGGCCAGCGCGGGACTGGTGATCGCAGCAGCCAGCACCAACCCTCCCAACAGTCTTGTCAGTCTCATGCTTCTCCTCCCTATCTGGATCGCTCCGTCATGAAACGACCCTCGTCTCGCCGGCCAACAGGACAGCGAAATGGTTCCAAAGCGTGATGGCTCAAGGAAGAGTCGCCATCGCGCTTTATCTCATTCTTTGCGCATGATCTTTCCGGAAAACCGCTTCCCACTTTTCCGGATCATGCTCTCTTTGCGCATGATCTTTCCGGAAAACCGCTTCCCACTTTTCCGGATCATGCTCTCTTTGCGCATGATCTTTCCGGAAAGCCGCTTCGCACTTTTCCGGATCATGCTCTAGACCTCCGCGCCGACGATCAGCGCGACCAGCTTGCGCTGATTGTCGCGATCGGGTTTCATTTCACCAACCTTTCGGCCCTGGCGCAGGACCACCGCGCGGTCGGCAAGCTCGATCACATGCTCCATATTGTGGGTGATGAGGATTACAGCGTTGCCTTCGGCACGCAGTTGCACGATCAGGTCGAGAACCTTGCGCGACTCGCGCACGCCAAGGGCGGCAGTCGGCTCATCGAGAATCACGACCTTGCGCGCGAAAACAGTCGCGCGCGCCACCGCTATCGCCTGGCGTTGACCACCGGACATCAGGGCCACCGGCGCGTCGAATTTCGGCAGTTTGACCTTGAGGCGTTCGATGACCGCCGCCGCCTCCTGATCCATGGCGCGGCCGCGGAGGAAACGAAGCCCTTGCGGAAGCCACGCGGGAAAAGCGATCTCACGGCCGCAATAGAAGTTCTGGGCCGGCGTCAGGTTGTCGAAAAGCGCCAGATCCTGGTAGACCGTCTCGACACCGACGCGGCGCGCGGCCGCCGGCGAGCGGATGGCGACGACCTGGCCGTCAAGCACGATCTCGCCCTCATCCAGGGGGTGAATGCCGCTGATGCATTTCACGAGCGTCGACTTGCCGGCGCCATTGTCGCCCAGCAGAGCCAGCACCTCGCCGCGATAGGCTTCGATGCTGACATCCTTCAAGGCATGAACGGCGCCGAAATGCTTCTGGGCATGGCGGACCGCGAGTACCGGCGCAGCGGGAGCCTCTGTCATTGGGTCCTCGACGCCTGAACGACCCGGGCCCGGGCCTCCAGATGATTGCGCAAGACGTCCGCTTCAACCGCCATAACAATGATGAGGCCAAGCGCGATCATCTGGAAGAACACGTCTACATTCAGCAAGTTCAGAGCGTTGCGGATCACGCCGATCATTACCGCGCCGACGAGGGCGTGGCCGATATGGCCGCGGCCGCCAAGGAAACTCGCGCCGCCGATGATGACAGCCGCAATCGTGTCGAGCTCGAGCAGGTTGCCGTAAAGGGGCGAGCTCGCCGCCGTCCGCCCCGCCAACATGATGGCGCCAATACCGGCGCATAAGCCGGATATCACATAGGTCGAGACCAGGACGGCCCTGACGGGAATGCCCATTCCCAACGCCGCCTGAGGATTGCCGCCAACCGCGTAGATCCAACGGCCCCACACCATCGCCTTGGCCATGAGCACGGCAAGGCCCGTAACGATGAGCACCACAAAGAGCGAGTTGGGAACACCGAAAGTCGAGGCGCCGCCGATCGTCGTGATCAATTCGGGCATGCCGCGCATGGTGGTATGGCCGATCGCCAATTCGAGAGCGAGCCCTCTGCAGATGCTGAGGCTGGCGAGCGTAATGATGAAGGGATGCGGCAGGCGGCCGAATACATAGACGAGGCCGTTGACCGCTCCCACGGCCGAGCCGCTCAGAAGCATCGCCAGCATCACCAATATCGCCGAATCGAATGAGCGGAAGACCAGGCCGCCGATAACCGTCGCCAGGGCCAGATTTGCTCCCACCGAAAGGTCGATGCCTCTGGTCAGGATGACGAGATGCTGACCGATCGCCACGATCGCGATGACGGCCGTCTGGGCGGCAATGTTGCCGAGATTGCCGGGCTTGAGGAAATTCGGGGTCAGCAGGCTGAAGAGAACAGCCAGGAGAACGAGGATCAGCACCGGGCCGATGCTCAGCAGGCGCAAAGCGAGCGGAATGACGGATGCCCTGGCAAACAGGCCATCGCCTCTCGATCTGAGCACAGCCATTTCTGGTTGTTCAGCCATCGTGCCTTGTCCATGATCTTCACGAATTTGGTTTATTATGGACAAAAGCCAATAACTATCGCTTGGTCAATTTGTTTTTTATGGATTAAAAGTCAGACGACAGAGGAAGCCGACGATATGAAAACCGATACCGTCTTCAAACGCGCCTTCAACGACACTCTGGATCTGATTGCAGAACTCCGCGACGGCGACGCGTTGCCGTCGGAAAACGCCTTGAGCGTCAGGCTCAATGTGAGCCGGACGACGGTACGCAAGGTGCTGGCGATGCTGACCGAACAAGGCGGCGTCAAAGGGAGCGGGCGACAACGTCATGTTCGATCCACGGTCGCAACGAGCCGGCGTTTCGCGGAGGCTGAAACCGTTCCACTATCGGCGCAAGTGGAGAAGGGCTTCATGGAGTGGATGCTTCGAGACAATGCGCGACCAGGAACGACCATCAACGAACTCGAACTGGCGCGCCAGTTCGGAGTGGCGACAACCAGCATTCGCGAATTCCTGAATCGCTTCCAGCGCTTCGGCCTCATCGAGAGGCGGCCGAATGCCGGCTGGGATTTCAAGGGCTTTACGACGAGCTTCGCCCTGGAGCTGTTCGAGATCCGCGAGATGTTCGAACTGAGATCGGCGATGGCTTTCGCCGCGCTTTCCGACGACTCCCCGCTTTGGCGCCAGATCGAGGCATTGCGCGAAGAGCATCTGTCGCTGCTGAATGAGATCGATCGGCGCTATCATGATTTTTCCGACCTCGACAATCGGTTTCACCGGCTCATCAATTCGGCGCGGTCCAACCGGTTCATCGACGACTTTTACGACATCATCACGTTGATCTTTCACTACCACTATCAGTGGAACAAACGTGACGAAAGGCAACGCAACGAGGTCGCCATCCGGGAACATTTGACCTATATCGAGGCGCTTCTCAGCCGCAGTCGCGCCATGGTGGAGCTTGCCTGCCGGGCGCATCTGACGTCAGCCAGGGAAACTCTCATCAGAGCGACCGCGCGTTAGGGATTTGGCGCTTCGGTTCGATGCAGGACCACGCAGCCACGGATGGCGCGGCGGACAAAGGCTTCCTGTCCTCAGGCCTCGCGAGTCCCGCCTCAACTGAGCGAAAAATCTCAGACCAACATGGAACCCGGCCGGTGCGCCCGGTATTTGTTTTGGGGTCGCGTCGCCCACGGGAGAGCAGGATGGAGAGTACGGTAAAGGAGCTGTTCGAGCGCTATGAACGCCTGTTCAACCAAGCGCTGGGCGGAGATGCGGATATGGATGCCGTGGCTTCACTCTATGCCACCGACTTCATCGCCGCCTCCCCCGCCGGGGTCACGAGCGGCAAGAACGATGAACGACTCCAGAAAGTCATGGCTCAAGGCTATGCCCGCTACCGTGAGATCGAAACCCAGGAGATGCGGATAAGGCACGTCCGCACCTCACCGATCGACGAGCATCACTGCATCGCTCATGTCGCCTGGACGGCAAGCTATGCCCGCAAGGAGGCGCCCGACGTGACGATCGACTTCGACGTGCACTATCTGGTGCAAAAGCTCGGCGGCGAGGCGAAGGTCTTCGGATGGGTGGCAGGCGACGAAGAGGCGCTCCTGAAGAAACACGGGATCATCCAGGCTTCGTCCGAAACCGCGTGATCAACTCCGGATCGGGTTCCCATGCCTCGCTCCGACGGCTGAAAAGCGACGGCCTATTGACAAGTCGCCGTGCCGGCATTGGGATGAACTTGGCGGGCAGCACTATTTGCATTCGAGGCAAAGGCCTCGATAATCCAATCTCTCTCTAGCGACGATGACCCGCCCATGACGTCCATCTCCGATAAAATCGAAGCGGATCTGGCTTTGCTCGAGAGCGAGGAGCGCCTCCGGTTCGCTGTCGAAGCCGGCAAGATGGCGATCTGGGAGATCGACCTGGAAACTGGCGCGGTGACGATTACGCCAGAATTGAACGAGATGTTCGGCTTTCCCCGAGACTACAAGCCGTCGCTTGCCGAGCTACGGTCTCGATACGCGCCTGGTGAGCTTGAAAAGGTCGCACGCCTTGGCGCCAGCTGGGAAGTTGTCAGGGAACTCATTTCCAAAGGGCAGTTGACCCCCCGTCCTCTCGGCGACGCAGGAAGAGAAGAGGATCGAACCCAGGTCACGGCCGATCTTTCGATCATTGTGCCGCCGAACATCACCAAGCATCTCCTGTATCGTGCCCAATATGTCTATTCCCACAAGGGACGGCCTAAAATCACAGGCTTCCTGGTCGACATCACTGAAAAACGCCGGATTGAAGATCAATTGGGAATTGTGGCGCGCGAGCTGCGCCATCGGGTGAGGAACTCGTTTACCGTGGTTCAGGCGCTCGCCCGGCAGATATTCAGCCAAGGAACGGACCAGAAAGCGGCATTGCAGAGCTATCTTGGACGTTTGCAGGCTCTTTCACTCGCCAATGAAATTGTTCTCGATACCGAGGCAGGCGCCGCGGATATCAGGGACATCGCCGAACGCATCACCGCGCCCTATCGTGAAGTTCGACCAGATTCCATCGTTTTAAGCGGCCCATCAATCGAGATCGGAGGGCCAGTCGTCACGGGTTTCAGCATGGTGCTCCACGAACTATGCACCAATGCCCTCAAATATGGCGCGTTATCACGTCCGGAGGGGCAAGTTCTCCTGAGCTGGACCAAAAGCGACGATGGCCGGATGATACTCGACTGGCGTGAGCAGGGCGGACCAGAGGTGGTAAAACCGGAACGAGAAGGGTTTGGCACCAGGCTTCTGACCCGGATGGTCTCGGACACGCTGTCTGGAACGATCGACTTGCAGTACCGACCGGCGGGGCTGAACTGTCGAATTTACACTGGTATTCTGGGTGCTCACTCCCCGTCAGGCGCACAGTCATCCAGCAAAAATTGAAACGGCTGGATACCGCCAAGCCCTGCCCGCATCCAGGCCCAGGGGGGGTGCCGTCGCAGGACTGCGCCAGACAACGTTTGACCGTTGATTCAATTTTCCGTGACGTGCTACCTCTTCGCATTCTTTCGACCTGCAACCGGAAGCATGTGATCGCCATGACTTTGCGCCTTTCCCGCCTGCTTGCCCTCCTGCTCCTCTCCCTCCTCTGGCTTCCCGCCGCCATGGCCCAGGACAGCGCCCCGACGCCGGCACAAGCCGAAATAGACCGGGCCTATGTCGCGGCGGTGAAGGCGGCGACCAACGGCCCCGCTGACGTCGCTCTGCGCGAGCTCGCGACGATCCGCCTTTCCGATTCCTACAGCTTCATTCCCGTCGCCGAAGCGTCGGCTTTCATGCGGGCGCTGGGCAACACGACCAATGAAAACTTCCTCGGCCTCATCATTCCGAAGCAGGATCCCTTCTGGTTCGTGACGGTCAATTACACCGACAGCGGCCACATCGCCGACGAAGACGCCAAGACCTGGAATGCCGACGACCTGCTGCAATCCCTGAAGGACGGCACCGAACTCGACAACAAGACACGCGCCGAGCGCGGCATCCCGCCCTTCGACGTCGTCGGCTGGGCCGAGAAGCCGGCTTATGACGAAGCAACCCATCGCCTGGTGTGGTCGATCCTGGCACGCGACCGCGGCACCACCAGCGCCGCGACGATCAACTACAACACCTACGCGCTGGGACGGCAGGGCTATTTCGAGCTCAATCTGGTGACCGGCGAGGACACCATCGCCGACGACAAGAAACATGCCGGCGCGCTGCTGGCGGCGCTCGATTACAAGCTTGGCCAGCGTTACACGGATTACAATGCCTCAACCGATCGGCTGGCCGAGTTCGGCCTCGCGGCGCTGATCGGCGGGGCGGCGGCGAAGAAGCTCGGTCTTTTCGCGGTGATCGGCCTGGCGCTCGCCAAATTCTGGAAAGTGATCCTCATCGCCGTCGCGGTGGGCGGCGGCGCCATCACCAAACTCTTCCGGCGCAAGCCGCCGCAGGTTTGATGAAAGGCGCCGGCACGTTCATCAGAACGCGCCGGCGCAGTATCTCTTATTTGCGCATCGGATTATCCGAAAACCGCTTCGCACCTTTCGGTCCGATGCTCCAGCTAGAACTCAGCCCTTGCGGGTGACGAGACGCGTATCGAAATAGGCGTCGAGCGCTTCCGAGCCGCCTTCGGTGCCGTGGCCCGAATCCTTGATGCCGCCGAAGGGAACCTCCGGCAGAGCCAGGCCCAGATGATTGATCGTCGTCATGCCCGCTTCGATCTCGTTGCCGAAACGCGTAGCGGTGGCGCTGTTGCGGGTGAAGGCGAAAGCCGCGAGGCCGAAGGGCAAACGGTTCGCCTCGGCGATCGCTTCGTCGAGCGTGCCGAAACGATTGATCACCGCGACCGGCCCGAAAGGCTCCTCGTTCATGATGCGCGCCTTCACCGGCACGTCGGCCAGAACGGTCGGCTCGAAGAACCATCCTTCATTGCCGATGCGGCGGCCGCCGGTGGTCAGACGCGCGCCGTGGTCCACCGCGTCACCGATGAGCGCCTCGAGGGCGGGAATGCGCCGGTCATTGGCGAGCGGCCCCATGTCGACATCAGCCTTGAGGCCGTCGCCGACGCGGATCGCCTTGGTGCCGGCGGTGAAGCGGTCGGTGAATTCATCGGCGATGCGCTCCTGAACCAGGAAACGCGTCGGCGAGACGCAGACCTGCCCGGCATTGCGGAACTTGTTGGCCACCATCATGCCGACCACCGACTCCACGTCGACATCCTCGGCCACGATCACCGGCGCATGGCCGCCGAGCTCCATGGTGGCGCGCTTCATATGCAGGCCCGCCAGAGCGGCAAGCTGCTTGCCGACCGGCGTCGAGCCGGTGAAGCTGATCTTGCGGATGACCGGATGCGGAATCAGATATTCGGAGATCTCGGCCGGCACGCCGTAAACCAGATTGACGACACCCGCCGGAATGCCGGCGTCGGCGAAGGCCTTGATGAGGGCGGCGGGTGAGGCCGGCGTCTCTTCCGGCGCCTTGACGATGATCGAGCAGCCGGCGGCAAGGGCCGCCGACATCTTGCGCACCACCTGATTGATGGGGAAGTTCCAGGGCGTGAAGGCAGCGACCGGGCCCACAGGGAGCTTGAGCGTCATCTGGACGACATCGGGCGCGCGCGACGGGATCACCTGTCCATAAGCGCGCGGCGCCTCGCCGGCGAACCAGTCGATAATATCGGCGGCGGCGAGCGTCTCCATGCGCGACTGGGCGAGCGGCTTGCCCTGCTCCAGCGTCATCATCACCGCGATCTCTTCCGCCCGGGCGCGCAGATTGTCGGCGGCGCGGCGCATGAGCTTGGCGCGGTCATAGGCCGACATCTTGCGCCAGACTTCGAAGCCCTTCGCCGCGGCGGCAAGCGCCGCATCGAGATCGCTCTTGTCGGCCCAGGCGACGGCGCCGATCGATTGGCCGGTGGCGGGATTGAGGACGGGAATGGTGCGGCCGCCAGTGGCCGGGCGCCAGGCGCCATCGATGAAGAGCTGCGTGTCGGAGTAATTCGTCATTTCAATTCCCGTCTTGAGTTCGGTTGGCCGCGCGGGACGCCTGGAACATCGGTCCGCCGCGCCTGCGGGGGAAGCCGTAGCCGTGCACCTCGACAAGATCAATGTCCGTAGGGATGGCTGCTATGCCTTCAGCGAGGATCGCCTGGCCCTCGGCTGCCATGGCGGCGAGAAGCCGTTCGACAATTGCCTCCGGGGCAAGCGTCTGCGGCGGCGCCTGCATCGGCGCGAGAATGCGGGCGGCTTCCGCCGAAGGCTGCGGCGTACGGTCGCCCGGGGCATAATCATACCAGCCGCCGCCGGTCTTCTGTCCCTTGCGCCCGGCACGCACCAGGAGATCGCCCGGCGTTTCGGGCACGGTCTCGCCCCTGGACCGCGCCGCCTCCCGATACAGGAAGGAGATATCGAGGCCCGCCATATCCTGCATCTCGAAGGGCCCCATGGCGAAGCCGAAGCCGCGCATCGCCGCATCGATAGCGGCGGCGGAAACGCCGTCACGCAGCAGGACCTCCGCTTCGGTCCGATACCGGCGCAGAATGCGGTTGCCGATGAAGCCGTCGCAAATGCCGGAACGCACCGGGATCTTGGCCAGCCTACGGGCGAGATCGAACGCCGTCGCCAGCACCTCCGGCCGTGTCGCCGGCGTCGGAACGATCTCGAGGAGCTTCATGACCTGCGCCGGACTGAAGAAATGCAGGCCGATGAAACGTCCGGGCTCGGGGAGGCCTGCGGCGATCAGGCGCGGATCGATATAGGAGGTATTGGTCGCGAGCACGGCATCACGGCGGCAAATGCGGCCGAGCTCGGCGAAGACCGCGCGCTTGACGCTGAGATCCTCGAAGACCGCTTCGATCACCAGATCACATTCGGCAAGTGCCGCGTAGCCGACGGCGCCGGTGACAGCGCCGATGCGCCTTTCAGCCTCCGCCTCGGAGAGGCCGCCCTTCTTGCGAGCAGCCTGGAATACCGCCGCCAGCGCGGCCATGCCCCGCGCCAGGCTCGTCTCGTCGCGCTCGACAAGGACAACGGGGAGATTCGCATTCCGCAAGGCGGCGGCAATGCCGACGCCCATGGTGCCGCCACCGACCACGCCGACGCGGCCGATGGCGAAAGGCGTGATGCCGCGCATATCCGCCGGCCGCAACGCCGCACGTTCGGCGAAGAAAAGATAACGCAGCGCCGCGGCTTCCGGGCTGGCGCGGAGTTTGAGGAAAACCGCGCGTTCATTGGCCATGCCGGACGCGAAACCATGTTCGAGACCAAAGCGCAGTGCGGCAAGCGCGAGAGGCGGGGCGGCCGCGCCTCTTGCTGCACGGCGGATGCGGGCCTCGGCCTCTTGCAACCGTGCGGGATCGACTGCCGCGACCGGGCGGCGCGAGACAGGCTCGGGCAAAGGCCGCTCGAGCGCCTCGAGGACAAAAGCCTCGGCGGCATCGACCAGCGGCTCATCGACCAAACGATCGACAAGACCGAGCTCGACCGCATGCGCCGCATCGAGCGTCAGATTCTCCGCGACGACCCCAATGGCATGGTCGATACCGATGAGGCGCGGCAGACGCTGGGTACCGCCGGCGCCGGGAATGATGCCGAGCGTGGTCTCCGGAAGGGCGAAGCGCGCATCGGCGGTGGCGATACGAAAGCAGCAGCCGAGCGTGATCTCGAGCCCGCCACCAAGTGCCACACCGCGAATGGCCCCGACCCAGGGCTTTGCCGCGGCTTCGATGCGGGCGATCAGCTCCGGCAGGCCCGGCGGTTCGACCGGGCGGTCGAATTCGGTGATGTCGGCGCCGCCGACAAACAATTTGCCGGCACCGGTGAGGACCACGGCGCGAACGGACGGGTCCTCGTCGAGCTCGCCGGCCAACGCCCACAATTTCTCGCGCACCGCGCGGCCCAGCGCGTTGACCGGCGGATTGTCGATGGTGACGACGGCAATGCCGTTCCGCCTTTCGAGCTTCACTGTCATGTCGATTATCAGACCCGTTCAAGAATGAGGGCGATGCCCTGGCCGACGCCGATGCACATGGTGCACAGCGCATAATGGCCGCCGCGGCGATGCAGCTCGTTCACGGCAGTCAGGGCCAGACGGGCGCCACTGGCGCCGAGCGGATGGCCGATGGCGATGGCACCGCCATTGGCGTTCACATGCGGCGCGTCATCCGGCAGACCGAGGCCGCGCAAAACCGCGAGCGCTTGCGCCGCGAAGGCCTCGTTGAGCTCGATGACATCCATCTGGTCGAGCGTGAGGCCGGTCCGCTGCAACAGCTTGCGGATCGCCGGCACCGGGCCATACCCCATGATGCGCGGCTCGAGACCGGCGACCGCCATGCCGACGACACGGGCGCGCGGGGTGAGTCCGAGCGATTTCGCCATGGCGCCTGAGGCCAACAGAAGTGCCGCGGCGCCGTCATTGACGCCGGATGCATTGCCCGCGGTGACGGTGAGATCCGGTGCGTTGATGCCTTTCAGCTTGGTGAGCTGGTCCAGGCGGGTGTCCGGTCGCGGATGCTCGTCGGTGGTGATGACAATGGGCTCGCCCTTCTTCTGCGGCAAGGTGACCGGCGCGATCTCGGCATCGAAACGCCGCTCGGCCTGGGCCGCTGCCCAGCGCTGCTGGCTGCGCAATGCGAAAGCATCCTGATCGGCGCGGGCGATGCCGAAATCCGCCGCGACATTGTCCGCGGTCTCCGGCATGGAGTCGACGCCGTAAAGCGCCTTCATGCGGGGATTGACGAAACGCCAGCCGATGGTGGTGTCATGAATGGACGCGGCGCGTGAAAAGGCCGTTTCCGCCTTTCCCATCACGAAGGGCGCGCGGGTCATGCTCTCGACGCCGCCGGCGATCATCAGGTCACATTCGCCCGCGCGGATCGCCCGCGCGGCGGTTCCCACCGCATCGAGGCCCGAGCCGCAGAGGCGGTTGAGGGTGACACCCGGAACGGTTGCCGGCAGTCCGGCCAGAAGGGCGGCCATACGCGCGACATTGCGATTGTCCTCGCCCGCCTGGTTGGCGCAGCCGAGGATGACATCGTCGAGCTTCGTCCAGTCAAGACCGGCATGACGCTCCTTGAGGGCCGCCAAGGGAAGTGCGGCCAGATCATCCGCCCTGACCGAAGCAAGGGCGCCGCCATAACGGCCGAAGGGCGTGCGCAGGCCATCGATGACAAAGGCTTCATTCATGCGGCACACTCCTCACCAGCTCATGCCGCGGCGCCGGCGACATGCTGTCGCGACAGGCGATGACGCCCGACGCAGCGAGTTTGTCGATCGCGGGGTCGTCCAATCCGAGGACATCCCGCAAGATAATGCGCGTATCCTCGCCGAGCATCGGTGGCGCCTTGGCCTGATGTGTACTTTGCGCGGCGAGGCCGTGGGCCGGGCGGATGAGGGCAATGGTACCAAGCTCGGGATGCTCGAGCTTCTGGATCACGCCGCGCTCGATGACCGTCGAGCTCTGCAGCGCCTCGGCCACCGTCTTGACCCGGCCCGCCGGGACGCTGGCCTTGTGGCAGGCATCGAGCCAATATTCGCAGGAGCGTTGCCGCATTATATCCGCAAGCAGCGGCAGAAGCGCCTCGCGGTTCAGGGCGCGCTGGTGCGAGGACGTGAAACGCGGATCGCGCGCAAGGTCCGGGCGGTCGATCACCTGCTCGCAGAAGTCGATGAACATGCGGTCATTGCCGACCGCGAGAGCGAAAACACCGTCGTCGGTGTCGAAGACCTGATAGGGCACGACGGTCGGATGCGCGTTGCCGTAGCGCACCGGCTCCACCCCGGCATTGAGATAACCGGTGCCGATATTGATCAGCATGTTGAGCGTCGAGTCAAGCAGGGCGACGTCGATATACTGGCCGCGGCCGGTGTCGCGCCGCTGATAGAGCGCCGCCAGGATGGATTGGGTGGCGATCATGCCCGCCACGACGTCGGTGAAGGCGACGCCCAGACGGTTCGGCGGTCCGTCGACCTGACCGGTGATCGACATGAGACCGCTTTCGGCCTGCATGATGAAGTCGTAACCCGGACGGTCGCGCTCCGGGCCCGTCTGTCCATAGCCCGAGATCGAGCAATAGATGACACCGGGATTGAGCTTGCGGACCTGCTCATAGCCGATGCCGAGACGCTCGCTGGTGCCGGCGCGGAAATTCTCCACCACGATATCGGCTTTGGCCGCGAGATCGAGCACGATCTGGCGGCCTTCCGGCGCCTTCAGGTCAAGGGCGATGCTGTGCTTGCCGCGATTGGCGCAGAGATAATAGGTGCTGACGCCCTTGTAATTGGGCACCGACCAGGCGCGCGTATCGTCGCCGCCCTTGATGTTCTCGATCTTCCAGACATCGGCGCCGAGATCGGCAAGGCTCATGGTCGCCCATGGGCCGGCCAACACGCGCGTCAGATCGAGCACGCGGAGGCCGGCAAGAGGCAAGCTAGTTTCAGTCATTCAATTCTCCCAGCCTCAAATCAGCCATTGGCCGACAGGCTCGTGTCGAGGGCGTTCGGAAAGTGGCAGGCGACCAGATGGCCGTCCTGGCGATCGGTGAGAACGGGCTCCACTTGCGCGCAAAGGGGCTGCGCGATGGGGCAGCGGGTGCGGAAACGGCAGCCGGAGGGCGGATTGATCGGGCTCGGCAGGTCGCCCTTGAGCACGATGCGCGAACGCTTCCTTTCGCGTTCCGGGTCGGCCAGCGGAACCGCCGACATCAGCGCCTGCGTATAGGGATGCATCGGGGCGGAATAGAGCTGCCGCTTGGCGGCGATCTCGACGATCTTGCCGAGATACATCACCGCGACGCGGTCGGAGATATGCTGGACGACCGACAGATCATGCGCGATGAACACATAAGCGGTGCCGAAATCGCGCTGGATGTCCTTGAGGAGATTGAGCACGCCCGCCTGGACCGACACGTCGAGAGCCGACACCGGCTCATCCAGCACCAGAAGCTCGGGCTTGAGCGCCAGAGCACGCGCGATGACCACGCGCTGGCGCTGGCCGCCGGAAAGCTCATGCGGATAACGCTGGCCATGCTCGGGGTTCAAGCGCACCAGCTCCAGCATCTCGGCGACGCGCGCCTTGCGCTCAGGCCCTGACAGATCGCTGATCCGCAAAGGCTCGGCGATATTGTCGGCCACGCGCATGCGCGGATGGAGCGATGCGTAAGGATCCTGGAAGACGAGCTGGATCTTGCGGCGCAGCCGGCGCATCTCAGGCGCGCTGACCTCATTGATATTGAGCCCGCGGAAAAGCGTTTCACCGCCGCTCGGCTCGATGAGCCTGAGGATGCAGCGGCCGAGCGTGGACTTGCCGCAGCCCGATTCACCGACGAGGCCCAAAGTCTCGCCCGCTTTCACATCGAAGGAGACGCCGGCGACCGCCGTCACCTCGGCGATCCGGCGCGCCACCAGCAAGCCG
The DNA here is from genome assembly GCF_016595235.1 of Taklimakanibacter albus. Classification (GTDB taxonomy): domain Bacteria; phylum Pseudomonadota; class Alphaproteobacteria; order Rhizobiales; family Aestuariivirgaceae; genus Taklimakanibacter; species Taklimakanibacter albus. The sequence continues at coordinate 1,255,038 of NZ_JAENHL010000008.1, forward strand.
CCGGTGATGGCGAAACGTTTGGTCAGGTCCCTGACCGACAGAAGGGGCTCCTGCGCAGTCATGCCGAACGTCCGAAATGACAAGCGACCCCATGATCGCCGAAGGTTTCGAGCACCGGCGCCGTCTCGCTGCAGATGGCCTGGGCCTGCGGGCAGCGCGGATGGAAAGCGCAGCCACCGGGAAGCTTGCCGAGCGGCGGCGGCGCGCCGTCGATCGAGAACAGCCGCTCCTTCTCTACGAGCATGTTGGGGATCGAGGCGATGAGGCCGCGTGTATAGGGATGGCTTGGGCGCTTGAAAAGATCATCGACGCCCGCCTCCTCCACCACCTCGCCCGAATAGACGACGGCGACGCGATCGGCATGGCCGGCCAGCACGCCGAGATCATGGGTGATCAAAATGAGCCCGAGATTCAGCCGCTTCTGCAGGTCGGCGAGAACATCCATGATCTGCGCCTGGACGGTGACGTCGAGCGCCGTGGTGGGCTCGTCGGCGATGAGCAGATCGGGATCATTGGCCACCGCCATGGCGATCATCACACGCTGGCGCATGCCGCCCGAGAATTCATGCGGGAACTGCGCGACGCGGCGGTCAGGCTGAGGAATGGCCACGAGCTCGAGCAAGGCAATGGCGCGGTCCATCGCCTGCTTCTTCGAGACGGCGGGATTATGCAGCAGGATGGTCTCGGCGATCTGCGCGCCGACCGTCATTACCGGATTCAGCGACGACAGCGGGTCCTGGAAGATCATGGCGATGCGCGAGCCGCGCAGCTGGCGCAGCTCATGGCGCGGCATGCCGATGAGCTCGCGTCCCTGGAAGCGGGCTGAGCCCCGGACCCTGGCCGTCTTGGCCTGCAATCCCAACGCAGCGAGCACGCCGACCGATTTGCCGGATCCCGACTCACCGACAATGCCCAGCACCTCGCCATGATCGACATGGAAGCCGATGCCGCGCACCGCCTCGAAATATTCGCCGTCGCGCGCGAAGGCGACGCGGAGGTCCTGAACGGCGAAGAGCGGTTGCCGGGTCATTTCGACTTCGGATCGAAATAGTCGTGCAACCCGTCCCCGATGAAGTTGAAGCCGAGCACGATGGTCAGGATGGCGAGGCCGGGGCCCAAGGCCACCCACCAGGAATAGAATTGTGCCGCGCCGTCCGAGATCATCGAGCCCCATTCGGGCGTCGGCGGCGTCGCGCCAAGGCCGATGAAGCTCAGCGAGGCGGCGAGCAGGATGACCTGGCCCAGATCCATGGTCGCGGAGATGAGCACCGGGGTCCAGCACAGCGGCAGGATATGTTTGGTGAGAACGCGAGAATCACTGGCCCCCGACGCCACCGCGGCTTCGACATGCTCGCGCTCGCGCACCTCCAGCACCTGGGCCCGCATCAGCCGCGCATAAACGGGCCACCAGACAATGACCATCGCCACCGCGGCATTTTCGAGCCCCGGCCCCAGCGAGGCGGCGACGGCCATGGCGAGCAGCATCGGCGGAAAGGACAAGGTCACATCGACGAGACGCATGATCGCGGCGCCGATTATGCCGCCGATGAAGCCCGAAATAGCGCCAAGCGTGGCGCCGATTGCGACGGACAGAGCGACCACGATCACCGCGATGGGCAACGAGTGGAAAGCGCCATAGAGCGTCCGGCTCAGCACGTCGCGGCCGAGCGCGTCGGTTCCAAGCCAATGGGCCCAGCTCGGCGCCTGCAGGCGGCGGCCGGCCATTTCCAACGGATCATAGGGGCTCAGCACCGGTGCCAATACCGTAACCACGAGCCAGAACAGGATGATGACAGCGCCGATTGTCAGAGGCAGCGTGAGCCAGCTCGGGCGGCGGATCGGCGTGATGGAGAGAGCGGTCATGACCTATCCCAGCCTCACGCGCGGATTGGCGATGACATAAGCGATGTCGGTGATGAGATTGGTCAGCAGAAAAACGACGCCGCCGACGATGGTCACGCCGATGATGGCGGGCATGTCCAGCCCGCGCGCGGCATCCACCGCATAGGAGCCCATGCCGGGCCAGGAGAAGACCGTCTCGGTGAGAATAGCGCCGGTCAGCAGATAGGCGAAGGAATAGCCGATCACCGTGAGGGTCGGCACCAGCGTGTTGCGCAAGGCGTGGCGGACGACAACACGGAATTCTCCGGCACCCTTGGCGCGCGCCGTCAGGATGAATTCGCGGTCGAGGACTTCCAGCATGTTGGCGCGGACGAGGCGCGAGATCGTGCCGGCGACGGCCCAGCCCAGCACGAAGGCCGGCAGAATCAAGTGCCAGAGCGCATCGAAGAAAAGTCTGATCTTGCCCGCAAGCAGCGTATCGATGGTCATGAAGCCGGTCACCATCGCCGGCAAGTCGGCGCGCGGATCGATGCGGCCGGGACCCGGCAATATCCCCCATTTCACCGAGAAGACATAAAGCAAAGCGAGGCCCAGCCAGAAGACCGGGATGGACGATCCGAACAGCGCGAAGAACCGCGCCAGATGATCGATGCCGGTGTTGTGGAAATACGCGGCAAGGACGCCCAGCGTGATGCCGATCGTGGTTCCGACGAGCATCGCGGCGATGACGAGCTCCAACGTGGCCGGCAGCCGGAAGAGCACATCCTGAGCAACCGGACGCCGTGTGATGAAGGATGTGCCGAGATCGCCGCTGAGAAGATTGCCGACATAGATGAGATAGCGCTCCGGCAGGCTGCGATCGAGGCCCCAGCGCGCCTTCGCGGCCGCCACGGCTTCGGGATCGTTCATCTGGCGGTCCGACACGATGGCGGTCAGCGGGTCACCCTTGGTGACCGTGGTCAAAAGAAAGGCGAGCGTGACGATGCCGAGCACGAGAAAGGGCATCGCAATCAGCCGTCTTAAGATATAGCGGGCCACGCACCAGTCCTTCCTGCCTGATTTCACCCTCTTCTGACGCCATGGGCACTCACGGGGTGTCGAGTTAGTATTGACAACAGCGGGGGCTGCCGTCAACATAAATGAAATTAAATTCCATTTCTAGATTGTCGGCTTGCGCGTGGATGCGGGCGCGGCGTCCGGCATCAGGAGAATAAGTCGACATGCGCAAAAGAACCAAGCCGATGGACGGGAGCGATGGCGGCGAAGCCAGCAGCTCGGCCGCCTCGCTGACGCGCGGGCTGGAGATCCTGCGCGCCTTCACCGCCGACGACGCCTCGCTCGGCAATCAGGATCTGATCGAAAGGACGGGACTTCCGAAAGCCACGATCTCGCGCCTGACCTATACGCTCGCCAGCCTGGGTTATCTGCATTACGACCCGGTGCTCGGCCGCTACAGCATCGGCCCGGCGACCGTGTCGCTCGGCTATTCGGCCTTGAGCACTAATCCGGTGATCCATATCGCGCATCCGCTGATGCAGTCCCTCGCCGACAAGACCGGCGCCGCGGTCGCGCTCGGCGCGCGCGACGGCCTGGAAATGGTGTATCTCGCCAATTGCCGGTCGATGTCGCCCGTCTCCTTGCGGCTCAATGTCGGCTCGCGCCTGCCGATCTATCGCACCGCGATGGGGCTCGCTTATCTGGCCGAGACCGAGCCGGACCTGCGCGCATCCATCATCGCCGATCTCATCAAGGCGGAGCCCGACAAAAAGACGACGCTGCCGCGGCTCGTCGACGAGGCGGTGACGAGCTACCGCCGGCAAGGCTTCGTCGCCGCCTTCGGCATGTGGCACAGCTATATCAATGCGGTCGGCGTCGCCTTCCGGCCGACCGACGGCTCGCCGCTCGTCGCGATCACCTGCGGCGGCATCGTCGATATCGTCCCTAAGGATCTGTGCCTCAAAAGCGTCGGGCCTGATCTCGTGCGCCTTGTCCAGGATCTTCGCGCCGGCCTCGCCGGCCAGTCCGATACCACCGCGTCCGCCGGCTCCAGGAGAACCGAGAATGCCCGTCAACGTCCTCTTTCCAAAGGTTAGCCTGGAGGCGGCCAGCGGCCGCATCGCGCGCTGGTGCGTCGGCGATGGCGACGCGGTCACGGCCGGACAGGTGTTGTTCGAAATCGACAATGACAAGGCGGCCGTCGAGGTCGAATCGCCCGGCACCGGCGTCATCCGCACTCTCACGGGGGCGGAGACAGAGGTCGATGTCGGTGCGGAAGTCGCGCGCATCTATGCATCCGGCGAAACTGTCGCCAGCGCGCCAGCCAAGACGGTCGAGAGCGTGATCGCGGCGGCGCCGGCGATCAGCGCGCCATCCGTTCCCACGTCAACATCGCGCAAAGGCCCCAATCCCACCCCGCTGGCCCGCCGCATCGCGCGCGAGCGCGGCGTGTCGCTCGAAGGCCTCAGCGGCTCAGGCCCCGGCGGACGTATCCAGCGCAAGGATGTGCTCGCCCGCCTCGCCGCGCCGGCCGTGCCGGATGCGGCCAAGGAGCGGCCGCTGCACGCGGTATGGCTGCGTCGCGGCTCGGGCGTGCCGGTGGTGATGCTGCATGGCTTCAGCGCCGACCACAATAATTGGCGCGGTCTTTTCGCCGGCGGGCGCAGCGACTGGCCGGCGCTGGCGATCGACCTGCCCGGCCACGGACAATCGCCGCGCGCGATCCCCGACCATCTGGACGAGATCGCCGAACTCGTCGAAGCGACGCTCGCGGCAGAGCAGGTTGGCCCCGCGGTGCTCGCCGGCCATTCTTTCGGCGGCGCGCTGGCGGTCAGGCTGGCGCACCGGGCGCGGCTCGACATTCGCGGCCTCTGCCTCTTCGCTCCCGGTGGACTCGGCCCTGAGATCAATGGCCCGTTCACCGAGGGGATTCTCAGAGCCAAGGCGCCGGAGAGCCTGCGCCCGTGGCTCGAGCTCCTGGTGCATGACCCGGCAGCGATTTCGGACGCGTTCCTGCGCGCCGTGATGCAGCAGCGCAGCGACGATGGGCTGATGGCGGCGATGCGGGCTTTCGCCGGCCGGTTCTTTCCGGACGGCACGCAGAGCCTGTCGGTGCGCGCCGAGCTGGCGAGGCTGCCGCATCTCGTGCGCGTGGTGTTCGGCCGGCAGGACCGCATCCTGCCCTTCGCGGCGACGACCGGCTTGCCGGGCAATGTCGCTTTGCATGCGCTCGATGCCTGCGGGCACGTGCCCCATATCGAACATCCCGAGCTCGCCTTGCGCATTCTCAGTGAAGTCTGGCGCGCGGCTTAACGCATCACTTCCAGCGCCCGCAGCAGAACGTCATCGGCGCCGAGCTTGCCGGGCTTGAGATAGAGCGAGAGCGGATCCGGACCATCGGTGACGCAGAAGCCGGTGCCGAGCGGTCCTTCCGGCAAAGCGCGCACCGAGGCGATGCCGAGCGCGGTCACCACCGCGCCGGAGGTCTCGCCGCCCGCCACCACCAGGCGCTTCACGCCGCGCTCACGTAGGCCCATGGCAATCGAACCGAGAAGAAACTCGGCCAGGCGCGCCGCACCGGTCGGCCCGAGCGCTCCTTGCGTGCGACCGACGCCTTGCTGATCGGTCGCGGTCGAGATGGCGAAGGGCTGCATGCCGATCAGCGGCGCCGCCCAGTCGAGCGCCGCGGCGATCGCCACCGCCTCACCGCGCGGATCGAGAAGATCGAGCGTCAGCACCGGATGGACCGCCCCAAAGGCCGCGAGTTGGCTCAGAATGACGGGACCGACGGTGCCGGCCAGCACCGCGGCGGGACCGGCGCCGAAAGGCGGCAGCGGCGGTGCGGCGGGCGCACCGCGCGCGAGCCTCTCGGCATAAGCGATGATCAAGGGATCGCTGGCGGCAAGGATGGCGGGCCGCGCCGCCGCGAGATCGGCCGCGATCTCGACGTCATCGTCGTCGGTCGTATCGAAGAGGACATGCCCTGCCCCGTCAGCCTTGAGCGCGTCGACCGCGGCCCATGCCGCATCGCGCCCACGCCGCAGCGTCGCATGCGGCACGAGGCCGATACGGTGTGGCGTCTGGAGCGCGAGAAAACGGACGAGGTCGGGATCTGGCATCGGCGTCAGCGGATCGAAACGTTTGATCGATTCCGACACGAGGCGACCGCGATAGAAGAGATAACCCTGATGCACGGTCGAACCGAAACGCGGGAAGCCGGCGCTCATCAGCACCGGCCGCAGTCCTTGCAGATCGGCCAGCAGGTCGGCGGCCGGGCCGATATTGCCTTCCGCGGTCGAATCGAAACTGGCGCAGGCTTTGTAAGCGAGGCGCGTAAAGCCCGCGGCCAGGAAAGCCTCCGCCATGCGTTTCACTTGCGTCAGCGCCTCCGGCACCGGAACCGTGCGCGTCCGCGTTCCGGCGATGATGACGGGCGCAGCGCCGGTGACGGCCAGGGAATCGAACACCACGGGGCAATGAATTCCGGCGGCCTCGAGATAACCCGCCACCATGAGGGCGCCGGTGAAATCATCCGCGATGATGCCGAGCTTATCGCTCATGTATCCTCTCAGCCGTTGAGCAGCTCGCGCGCGATGATGATCTGCTGGATCTGCGAGGTGCCTTCATACAGGCGAAACAGCCGGACATCACGGTAGAAATGCTCGACCGGATAGGCCTGCATATAACCGGCGCCGCCATGGATCTGCACCGCCCGGTCGGCGACGCGGCCGACCATTTCCGAGCAGAAGAGCTTGGCGCTCGCCGCATGCTGCACGATGCGCTCGCCGGCATCAAAGCGCCGCGCGGTCTCGACGACCATGGCGCGGCCGGCAAAGGCTTCCGTCGCGCTGTCGGCCAGCATGGCCTGGATCAGCTGATGCTCGCCGATCGGCTTGCCGAACTGCACACGCGTGCGCGCGAAGCTGACGGACTCGTCGCACAGGCGCTCGGCCGCCCCGGTGCAGACCGCGGCGATATGGAGGCGGCCGCGATTGAGCACCTTCATCGCAGTCTTGAAGCCCTTGCCCTCGACGCCGCCAATGACGGCAACGGCCGGCACGCGGCAATTGTCGAAGATCACATCGCAGGTGCGCGTGCCGCGCTGTCCCATCTTCTTGTCGACCGGGCCGAGGCTGAGGCCAATGCTGTCACGCGGAACGACGAAAGCGCTTATGCCGCCCGGCCCCGGCCCGCCGGTCCGCGCCATGACGGTGAAGACATCGGCGACCGGCGCATTGGTGATGTAACGCTTGGTGCCGTTCAGCACATAGTGATCGCCGTCGCGGACGGCCGCGGTCCTGACCGATCCGGCGTCCGATCCGACATCCGGCTCGGTCAAGGCGAAGGATCCGATGACCGCGCCGCTCGCCATAAGCGGCAGCCAGTATTGCTTCTGCGCCTCGGTGCCGTCGACGATGATCCCTTGCGAGCCGATGCCGTTATTCGTCCCGATCACCGAACGGAAAGCCGGCGATGCATAGCCGAGCTCGAAGGCGACCATGACCTCTTCCTCCATGGTCAAACCGAGGCCGCCATAGGCTTCCGGGATCGACATGCCGAACAGTCCCAGCGCGCGCATCTCGGCGACCAGCTCGGCGGGAATTGCGTTGTCGTCCTCGACGCGCGCCTCGGCCGGCAGCAGCCGCTCACGCACGAAGCGGCGCACCGTCGCGGTCAAGGTGCTCAGCACGTCGCTGTCCCTGATCATTCAGAACCTTTCCGAAAATTTCTATTGCATCCCGAGGCTGGCACAGTTTAGTCTGCCCTTCAATCAAAATTGGAATTTATTTCCAGAAATGCGCGGAGGGCTCCACCTCCCGTCCAGGAGGCCAGGGTGCGTCAGACTCCGCTTTCTCCCGCAGCGACTTGGGTTCGCCTCGAACTCGATGACGCCGACTGGGGCAATGAAAAAGCGCAGGACCTCATTCACTGGTACGGCCAGATGCTGCTGATCCGCCGCTTCGAGGAAAAGCTGCTCGAGCTGGAGAAAGTCGGGCTGATCCATGGCCCGGCCCATGCCAGCATCGGCCAGGAAGCTGGCGCCGTCGGCGCCATGTCGGTGCTCCGCGCCGGCGACAAGATCAACGGCACGCACCGCGCCCATCACCAAGTTCTGATGAAGCTGGTGAACGCCGAAATGCCGGCCGGCTTCGACATCCTGAGCGACGCCTTCACCGCCGGCATGGATGACGCGATCCACCGCTTCATGGCGGAGATCATGGGCCTCTCGCCCGGCTATTGCGGCGGCCGCGGCGGCTCGATGCATATGCGTTATGCCGATGCGGGCGTGGTCGGCACGTCGGCCATCGTCGGCGGCAACCCGCCGCATGCGGTCGGCTATGCGCTCGCCGACAAGATGCTCGGCCGCGACCAGGTCTCGGTCACCTTCTTCGGCGACGGCGCCGCCCAGAACGGCGCCAGCTACGAGGCGATGAATATCGCGGCCGCCCAGCGGCTGCCGGTGATCTTCTTCATCGAGAACAATCTCTATGGTGTGGCGACGCATATCTCGGACGTGACGCGCGAGACGCGCCTGTCGTCGCGGGGCGCCATGCTCGGCATCACCTCCTTCGAATGCGACGGCATGGATGTCGTCGCGGTGCACCGCGCCATGGCGGAAGCGCTCAAGGTCATCCGCGACGAGGGTGGCCCGGTGGTGATCGAAGCGATGTGCTACCGGCATTTCCATCAGTCGGGCAGCCGCAATGGCAGCGACTTCGGCTATCGCACGAAGGAAGAGGAAACCTCCTGGCGTGAGCGCGACCCCGTCGCCCTGGCCGAGGCGCGGCTCACGGCGCTTGGCCATCTGACCCTCAAGGACTTCGCCCATATCGACCAGGTGGTGACCGAGCGGGTCGCCGCCGCCGCGGCGCGTCTCACCGAACCGGTGCCGGGCGGCAATGCGCTGCGCATTCTCGAAAAGCTCTGGCCCGATCCCGCCACGCGCGACCACGGCATCGTCGGCAATCTCTCGGAGCTGAACGGCAAGCGTTTTCTCGATCATGCCGACTTGCGCAACCAGGCCGTCGAGAAGGTCAAATTCGTCACCGCCGCATCGGAGACTCTCGCCGCGGCGATGGAGCGCGATCCCACGATCATCGTGATGGGCGAGGACGTCCACCAGATGCGCGGCGGCGTCAGCGGCTTCACCAAGGGCGCGCTGGAACGCTGGCCGGGCCGCGTCCTGCCGATGCCGATCGCCGAAAACGGCTTTACCGGCGTGGCGCTGGGCGCGGCGCTCAACGGGCTGCGCCCGGTGGTCGAGATCATGTTCGGCGATTTCTGCTTCACCGCCGCCGACCAGATCGGCAATGGCGTCGGCAAGGTGCGCCACATGTTCGGCGACGGCTTTCCGGTGCCGATCGTCATGCGCGTGCGCGTCTCGCCGCATACCGGCTACGGCTCGCAGCATTCGACCGACCCCTCGGCGCTCTTCGGCCTGTTCCCCGGCTGGCGCATCGTCACGCCGGCGACGGCCTTCGACTATATCGGCCTCTTGAATTCGGCGCTCGCCTGCGACGACCCGGTCCTCGTCCTCGAGCATACCGAGCTCTATCAGCGCGAATTCGAGGTCCCCAAGGGCGACCGTGAATTCTGCATTCCGTTCGGCGCGGCGCGCATCGTGCGACCGGGCGCGGCCTGCACGGTCCTCACCAGCTCGGTGATGGTGCAGAATGCGGTCAAGGCAGCTGCGGATACCGGTGTCGACGCCGAGATCATCGATCTGCGCAATATCGATCGCCACGGCATCGACTGGGATCTGATCGGCGCCTCGATCGACAAGACCGGCCGTGTCGTCATCGCCGAGCAGACATCGCGCGGCATGAGCCTGGGCGCCAGCTGGGCGGCGGAGATCCAGGACCGTTACTTCGACTGTCTCGACCACGAAATCCTGCGCGTCACCGGAGGCCTGGCGGCGCCCACCGTCTCGGCCGTCCTCAACCGCGCAGCGCTCGCCTCGGCTGGCGATGTCAGCGAGGCACTTTTGAGAATTGCGGAACACTAACAAAACACAGGAGGAAACAATGAAAAGACTACGCTTGCTCAAATCCAGCTTCATCGCACTATCGCTGGCACTGACGGCGACGGTGCTCACCGGGCCGCTGCCGAAGGCCATGGCCGAGGAGCGCCCGCTCGTCATCGCGCGCGACATGGACGTCAATTCGCTCGACCCGGCGCGCGCCTGGTGCGACACCTGCCAGATCTACAATACGTCCGTCTATGAGCAGCTCGTCACGCTCGACAAGGACAACAAGGTCGTGCCGCTGCTGGCGGCAAGCTGGGAAGCCAACACCGAGCAGACGCAGTTCACCTTCAAGCTCGATCCCGCGGCGAAATTCTCCGACGGCTCACCGGTCGAATCGAAGGATGTGAAGTGGTCGTTCGAGCGCCTCAAGAACATCAAGGGCAACGGCGCCTTCCTGGCCGATCCGATCGTCTCGATCGACACGCCGGATGCGCAGACCGCCGTCATCAAGCTCGCGGCGCCCAATTCGGAATTCCTCAATCAGGTGGCGGCCGCCTTCCTGTCGGTGCTCAACAGCGATGTCGCCACCGCCAATGGCGCCCTGTCGGACGCCACCGCGGCCGAGAAGGACACGTCGGAAAACTGGTTCCTCACCCATTCGGCGGGCTCCGGCCCCTTCGTTCTCGAATCCTATGAACCCAATGCCGAGCTGCGCCTGAAGCGTAACGACGCCTATTGGCGCAAGGCGCCGGCAGTGCCGGCCGTCGTCTTCCGGCAAGTCAAGGATGCCGTGGCGCAGGCCCAGATGCTGCAATCGGGCGCGGCCGACATCGCCATGCAGATCGATCCCGAAACGGCAAAGACCCTCGAGGGCAGCCAGGTCAAGGTCGAGCGCGTGCCGTCCTTCAATTATGTGTATGTCGCTCTGTCGCCCGGCGCCAAGGCCAATACCGTCAAGCTTAGCCCTGAAGTGCGCGAGGCGATCTCGATCGCCATCGACCGCACGTCGCTGATCGACTTCACGCTCGGCGGTGCCGGCCGTCCGATCGCCACGCCCATTCCGCTCGGCTTTCCAGGCGGCGATGGCCACGAGATCCCGGCCTATAATGTCGAGAAGGCCAAGGAGCTGCTCGCCAAAGCCGGCGCGGCCGATGGGTTCGAGATGCAGTCGATCTATCCCGACCTCAATGTCTATGGCGTCGACTTCTCCTTGATGATGCAGAAGATCCAGCAGGACCTGGCAAAAGTGGGAATCAAGGTGAAGCTCTCGCCGGTTCCCTTCGCCAATTGGCGCGAGGCGGCCAATGGCGATCACATCCCGCTGACGGCGGTGTTCTTCGCGCCGGACTTCTATGGCAGCTCGCAATATGTCGACGTGTTCGGCCTGTCGGAAGGAAGCGTGTGGGCCAAACGCGCCGGTGGCGCCGTCGACCCAACGATCATCAACAACGAAACCGGCAAGCTGATGAAGAAGGCGCTGGCCGCACCCACCGCCGACGAAGCGAACAAGATCTGGTTCGAAGCGGGTGAGATGATGGCCAAGGACCGCATCATCATCCCGATGGTGAGCCCGGATCTGATCCTCGCTTACGGCCCCAATGTGAAGGGCGTGCGCTACAGCGCCTGCTGCAACCTGCCGCTGGCCGAAATTTCGAACTGACAAAATAAAAAGGGGAGTGCTCTGGCACTCCCTTTTCCCGCTTGCTGGAGAGGATCATGACCATCAGCCTAAAGAACAGCCGCGACGCCGAGCTTCTGGCACGGGCGCAGCGCGTGGTGCCCAATGGCGTGTGGGGCCATATGGCGACCCGCTCGATCGCGCCGGGTTATCCGCAATTCTTCGCGAAGTCGGACGGCTGCCGCGTCTGGGATGCCGACGGCAATGAATATATCGACTTCATGTGCGCCTGGGGCCCCAATGTGCTGGGCTATGGCCACGCAGAAGTCGACGGGGCGGCCTTCGCCCGGATGAAGCAGGGCGATATCGGCAATGGCCCGACCGAGGTGATGGTCGAGCTCGCCGAGCTGCTGGTCGACACGATCGATCACGCCGACTGGGCGCTGTTCCAGAAGAACGGCACCGACGCCACAACGGCCTCGGTGACGATCGCCCGGGCCGCCACCGGACGGCGCAAGATCCTGGTGGCGCGCGGCGCCTATCACGGCGCTGTGCCCTGGTGCTCGCCCTCGATGGTGGGCGTCACCGCCGAGGACCGCGCCCATCTCGCGCAATTCGAGTTCAACGACATCGCCAGCCTCGATGCGGCGGTGGCCGCCGCCGGCGACGATCTGGCCGCCATCCTGCTCACCGCCTTCCGCCACGACGTCAATCGCGACCAGGAAATGCCGGACCCGGCCTTCCTCCAGCAGGCGCGGCGCCATTGCGACCAAAGCGGCGCGGCGCTGATCCTCGATGATGTGCGCGCCGGCTTCCGGCTCGATGTCCGCGGCAGCTGGGCGCAATATGGCGTCAAGCCCGATCTCGCCGCTTATTCGAAAGCCATCGCCAATGGCTGGCCACTCGCCGCCATCGCCGGTAACGAGCGCATGCGCGAGGGCGCGGCCAAGATTTTCGTCACCGGCTCGTTCTGGTACGGCGCCGCCGCCATGGCCGCCGCCGTCAAGACGATCGAGATTTTGCGCGACACCAACGCGCTCGCCCATAGCGCGGCGATGGGCCAACGCCTGCGCGAGGGACTGGACATGGTGGCCCGCCGCCATGGCTTCACGCTCAGCCAGACGGGACCGGCGCAAATGCCGATGGTCCGCTTCGCCGGCGACCAGGAGCTCCGGATCGGCAACGCCTTCTGCGTCGCCGCTCTGCGCCACGGGATCTATCTACACCCGCGGCACAATATGTTCCTCTCGGCGGCGCATCAGCCCGCCGATATCGACCGCGCCATCGCAGCGGCGGAGACGACGTTCAAGGACATCGCCGCCCTCGGCATCACCCCGCCCCGTATCTGATATCTCCCCTATTGGAAGAGCCATGTCCTATACCGATCATATCTTCGTCGATTACCGCCGCCGCGTGAAAGCGCTCGAAGCCAGCAACAATCCGTTTGCCCGCGGCGTCGCCTATGTCGAGGGCCAATATGTGCCGCTGCACGAAGCCCGCATCCCGCTCCTCGACCAGGGCTTCCTGCATTCCGACCTGACCTATGACGTGCCGGCCATCTGGGACGGCCGTTTCTTCCGTCTCGATGATCATCTCGACCGCTTCGAGCGCAGCTGCGCGAAGCTCAGGCTCAAAAGCCCGCTGCCACGCCAGGAGATGCGCGACCGGCTGATCGAGATGGCGGCGAAAAGCGGCATCCGCGACGCCTATGTCATGCTGATCGTGACCCGGGGCCTGCGTTATGTCCGCCAATATGCGCCGGAGGACTGCAAGAATTTCTGCTACCTGATGGTCATGCCCTATCTGTGGGTGATGGACGAGGAGACCCAGAAGACGGGCGGCAGCGCAGTGATCGCGCGCACCGTGCGCCGGGTGCCGCCGGGCGCCATCGACCCGACGGTCAAGAACCTGCAATGGGGTGATCTCACCCGCGGGCTCCTCGAAGCGCGCGATCGCGGCGCCATGTATCCGATCCTGACCGACGGCGACGCCAATATCACCGAGGGATCCGGCTTCAACGTCATCCTGATCAAGGATGGAAAGCTCCACACACCGAAAAAGGGCGTGCTGGAAGGCGTCACGCGTTTGTCCGTCCTCGCCATCGCCGAAAAGCTCGGCTATCCCCACATCATCGACGACGTCCCGGTGGATCTCGCTTATGATTGCGACGAGATCCTCTTCGTGACGACCGCCGGCGGCGTCATGCCGATAACCAGATTGGACGGCCAGCCGGTCGGCAGCGGCGACGTGGGGCCGATCAGCAAGGCGTTGTGGAAAGCCTATTGGGACGCCCATCGCGACCCCGAGCTCAGCTTTGCGATCCCCTACAAGGACTGAGCCGAAGCTGACGAAGAATTGATCGGGGAGTCTTTCGCGAGCCGATAGATTGAGCACCGGGACGCATCTTGTTGCCGCATCCGGAGCAACGACATGTCAGCAGTACGCTTTCTGGTACTTCTCCTGATCCTCCTTTCGCCACAGGCGGCATCGCGCGCCCAGGCGATGGCGAGCGACTGCCTCGCCATGGCGCAGGCGCCGGGCTTCGTGCCGGTGCAATATTCGGCCCCGACACTCGCGGCCGATGAGGTCCAGCTCACCTTTCTCGGCCATTCGACCTTCCTCATCGAAAGCGCCGGCGGGGTGAAGATCGCCACCGATTATTCGGGCTATGCCGGCGGCATCGTGCCCGATGTCGCCACCATGAACCATGCGCATCGCTCGCACTACACCGACTTTCCGGACCCGGCGATCAAACAGGTGCTGCGCGGCTGGAATCCGGAGGGCGGGCCGGCGCGCCATGACCTCACCGTGGGCGATGTGCGCATCCGCAATGTCACCACCGACATCCGCGCGATGGGCGGCGCCGTGCCGGACGGCAATTCGATCTTCATCTTCGAGGTGGCGGGCCTGTGCATCGGCCATCTCGGCCATCTGCATCACGAGCTGAGCAACGCGCAGCTGGCGGCGATCGGCCGGCTCGACATCGTGCTGGTGCCGGTCGATGGCACTTATACGATGGCGCAGGCCAACATGCTGAATGTACTGAAGGAGCTGAAAGCCCGCCTCGTCCTGCCGATGCATTATTTCACGCCGGAGACGCTGCAGCGTTTCATCAACGGCCTAAGCGGCGAGCTCGATGTCGAGATCAGCGGCAAAGCCTCGGTCACCGTCTCGGCCAGGACGCTGCCGGAGAAGCCGAAGCTGCTTGTGCTGCCGGGATATTAGTCGCCGAACGTTCCCCTCACCCTGAGGTGCCCGCCGAAGGCGGACCTCGAAGGGTATGCTTCAGCGCTCTCGCTCTATCCTGATGGATGCTTCGAGGCTCGCTGCGCTCGCACCTCAGCATGAGGGGTAGTGGGAATCGCGCCTCAGTCGGCGAACCGCATGGCCATTCGGCCAAACGAGCCAAAATCGACGGAGACATCATCGCCGGGTAAGATCTCCAGCGGCACGAGGCAGGTGCCGGTGGTGACGATGTGATCCCTGGCGAGCGTCAGGCCGTACTGCGACAGCTCATTGGCGAGCCAGACGAGGGCATTGCGGGGATCGCCCAGAACACTGGCGCCGATGCCCTCGCGCTCCAGCCGCGTGCCGACACGGCCGACCACCCGATGCCCCGCGAGATCGACATCGCGCCAGAAGGACGGCGCTTCGGGTCCGAGCACGAATTGATGCCCGCAGGCATTGTCGGCGATCAATTGCGCCGCCCCCACGCAGGTGAAGTCGGTGTAACGTGAATCGGGGATCTCGATGGCGAGATGCAAGGCCGCCACGGCCGCGAGCACTTCGTCTTGCTCATAGGGCTTGACGCGGGGCGGCAGATCGCGCGCCATCCGGAAGGCGAATTCCGCTTCGGCGACCCGCATGCGGTTGGCGCCGAAGGTCAGGACGGCGCCGTCGGGATGGACCATCTCGGCGAGAAGCCGGCCGGCCAGCGGTCCATCGACGGCGATGTGCCGCTGGCCCGCCAGACTCGTGGCGGCGATCTTCCAGCCGGCGAGCGGCCTGGTGCTCAGATGATCAAGATGTGACTGGATCAGATATGCTTCGGCGCGGTCCTGTGGACAGAGCGGCGGCGGCAGGTGATCCAACGTCGTGCCGTCCTGCCAATGCCGGATCAGCACATCCGACGCTTCCCCTGTCCTGGTCAATTCCATTCAACCGCTCCCGCCTCGATAACATAAGGTCGGGTCGTTGCGGCGGAGATGTCAAGTGGCCCCTCTCGCAGCGCTGTCCTATTCAGACATCCGAGAAGTGACGCGGTTCTTCCCCTCGCCCCGCGAAAGCGGGGAGAGGGAGGGGCCCATTGCGAAGCAATGGGAAGGTGAGGGGCACCCGGTCGCTTGGCGCGATGCCACGCTTGAAGGAAGAGGTAACAGGGATACCCCTCACCCTCCCAACGCTGACGCGTTGGGCCCCTCCCTCTCCCCTCTTCGAGGGGAGAGGTGTGCCTGCTTCTGGCCTCTCTCTTACTCCGCCGCTTCCTGATAGGCTTCCATCGGCGGGCAGGTGCAGACCAGGTTGCGGTCGCCATACACATTGTCGACGCGGCCGACCGGCGGCCAGTATTTGTCGGCATTGATGTAGCTCAAGGGGAAGAAGGCCTTCTCCTTGGAATAGGGTCGCGTCCAGTCGGCGAGCAGCAGCTGATGGGTGTGCGGCGAGTTCTTCAGCACATTGTCAGTGCGGTCGGCCTTGCCTTCCTCGACCTCGGCGATCTCGCGGCGGATCTCGATCATCGCGTCGCAGAAGCGGTCAAGCTCGCGCTTGCCTTCCGATTCGGTCGGTTCGATCATCAGCGTGTCGACGACGGGGAAGGACATGGTCGGGGCATGGAAGCCGTAATCGACCAGGCGCTTGGCCACATCCTCGACCGCTAGGCCGGTGCGTTCCTTCAGCCAGCGCAGGTCGATGATGCATTCATGCGCGACGACGCCGCCCGGGCCCGAATAGACGATCGGGAAATGCGGGGCCAGACGTTTGGCGACATAGTTGGCGTTGAGGATCGCCATCATCGTCGCTTCCTTCAGGCCCTCTCCGCCCATCATGGCGATGTAGGTCCAGGAGATCGGCAGGATCGAGGCCGAGCCCCAGGGCGCCGACGACACCTGGCCCTGCGACTGGTCGCGCCCCGCTGCCGGATTGACGCCATGCACCACCGGATGACCCGGCAGATAGGGAGCGAGATGCGCCTTGACGCCGATCGGGCCCATGCCGGGACCGCCGCCGCCATGCGGGATGCAGAAGGTCTTGTGCAGGTTCATGTGGCAGACATCGGCGCCGAGCTCGGCCGGGCGCACGAGGCCGACCTGCGCGTTGAGATTGGCGCCGTCGAGATAGACCTGACCGCCATTGGCATGGATGATGGCGCAGATGTCCTTGATGCTCTCCTCGAACACGCCATGGGTCGAGGGATAGGTGACCATCAGGGCCGCGAGATTGGCGGCATGCTGCTTGGCTTTGGCCTCGAGATCGGCAACGTCGACATTGCCCTTCTCGTCACAGGCGACGACCACCACCTTCATGCCGGCCATCACCGCGGAGGCGGGATTGGTGCCATGCGCGGAGACCGGGATGAGGCAGACATCGCGATGCGTGTCGCCCCTGGCGTGATGGTAGCCGCGAATGGCGAGCAGGCCCGCATATTCGCCCTGGCTGCCGGCATTGGGCTGCAGCGAGATCGTGTCGAAGCCGGTGATCTCGGCCAGCATGCTTTCGAGCTCCTCGAAAAGCTGCTGATAGCCCTGCGCCTGCTCGAGCGGCGCAAAGGGATGCATCATGGCGAATTCACGCCAGGTGACCGGGATCATCTCGCTCGTGGCATTGAGCTTCATGGTGCAGGAGCCCAAGGGAATCATCGAGCGGTCGAGCGCCACGTCCTTGGCCTGCAGGCGGCGCAGATAACGCAGCATCTCGGTTTCCGAATGATACATCTCGAAGACCGGATGGGTGAGATAGGGTGACTTGCGGGCGAGCGCCACCGGGATCGTGTCGGCGACCTTCGCGTCGAGCTTGTCGATATCGACGCGCTCCAAGGCATCGGTCTTGAACACGGTCAACAAGCGCTCCAGCTCCTGGCGGCGCGTCGACTGGTCGAAGGAGATGCCGACATGATCGGCATCGACGAAGCGCAGGTTTATGCGCTTTTCCTTGGCACGCGCCAGGATCGCCTGGGCGCGGCCCGGGGCATTGATGGTGACGGTGTCGAAGAAGGCCTTGGTCGTCACCTCATAGCCGAAGCCTTTCACCGCTTCGGCGAAGATGGCGGCGAGGCGATGGGTGCGCTCGGCCGTCTTGCGGATGCCGGTCGGGCCGTTATAGACGGCGAACATCGAGGCAATGACGGCGAGCAGCACCTGCGCGGTGCAGATATTGCTGGTCGCCTTCTCGCGGCGGATATGCTGCTCGCGCGTCTGCATCGCCATGCGCAAAGCGGGTGCGCCATGTGAATCGACCGAGACGCCGATGATGCGGCCAGGCATCGAGCGCTTATATTCGTCACGGGTGGCGAAGAAGGCGGCATGCGGACCGCCATAGCCCATCGGCACGCCGAAGCGCTGGGCCGAGCCCACCGCGATATCGGCCCCCAATTCACCGGGCGAAGTGAGGAGCGCGAGCGCCAGAAGATCGGTCGCCATGATGGCGAGGGCGCCGGCGCCATGCAATTTGTCGATGATGGCACGGTAGTCGCGGATCTCGCCGGATGAACCCGGATAAGAAAGAAGCGCACCGAAGACTTCGGCGGGTTTCAGGTCCTTGGCCGGATCACCGATGACGATGTCGAAGCCGAAGGCTTCCGCCCGCGTCTCTATGACGCCAATGGTCTGCGGATGGGTGTCGCGGTCGACGAAGAATGTGTTGGCCGAGGTCTTCACCACGCGCTTGGCCATCGCCATCGCTTCCGCTGCCGCGGTGCCTTCATCGAGCAGCGAGGCGCTGGCAAGCTCGAGGCCGGTGAAATCGATGATCATCTGCTGGTAGTTGAGCAGCGCCTCGAGGCGGCCCTGGCTCACTTCGGCCTGATAGGGCGTATAGGCGGTGTACCAGCCCGGATTCTCGAGAATGTTGCGCAGGATCACCTTGGGCGTGACGGTGCCGTAATACCCCATGCCGATCATCGAGGTGAACACCTCGTTGCGCGACGCCATCTGGCGCAGATAGGAGAGCGTGGTGCGCTCGGCTTTGCCCCTCGGCAGATCGAGCGGCTTCGCTGCGCGGATCTTCTTGGGGATCACCTTGTCGATGAAGCCCTCGAGCGAGGCGGCTCCGACGACTTTCAGCATCTCCGCCGTCTCGGCCGCATTGGGGCCGATATGGCGCGGTACGAAATTGGCCTGCGGTTCGAGTTCGGCAAGCGTTGCGCGTTTGGTCGACATGTTCCTAAGGTTCCTTTGACACCCTCATCCGCCCTTCGGGCACCTTCTCCCGCAAGCGGGAGAAGGGAATTTGAGGGGAATTACTGCTCGGCCACGAATTTGTCGTAAGCGGCCTTGTCCATCAGATCGGCGAGCTCAGCCTTGTCCTTGAGCTTCACTTTCATGAACCAGGCAGCGCCTTCCGCCTCGCGGTTGACGAGGGCCGGGTCGCCTTCGAGCTCCTTGTTCACTTCGACGACCTCGCCGGTGACCGGCGCATAGACTTCGCTCGCGGCCTTCACCGATTCGACCACCGCCGCGTCACCGCCCTTGCTCACCTGCTTGCCGATAGCCGGCAATTCGACGAAGACGACGTCGCCCAATTGCTCCTGGGCATGGTTGGTGATGCCGATCGTCGCGATGTCGCCATCGACGCTGATCCACTCATGTTCTTTGCTGTAGTGCTTGCTCATCGAGCTGCTCCCCTGAAGTTAGCGTTTGTAATTGTGCGGTGTGAACGGCAGTGCTGAGACGGCAGCCGGCATCGGCTTGTCGCGCACCACCAGATTGATCTTGGTGCCGGGGGCCGCAAAGGCGGTCTCGACATATCCCATGGCGACCGGTCCGTTGACGGTCGGGCCGAAGCCGCCCGAGGTGACGATGCCGATGGCGCGCCCCTTGTCGTCGGTGATGACCGAGCCTTCGCGCGCCGGGGCGCGGCCTTCCGGCTTGATGCCGACGCGCTTGCGCTTCGGTCCCTGCGTGATCTCACGGGTGATGCGCTCGGCGCCGGTGAAGCCACCTTCGCCGCGCCGCCGCTTGCTGATCGACCAGACGAGATCGGCCTCGACCGGGCTCGTCTCTTCGTCGATATCGTGACCGTAAAGGCAAAGCCCCGCTTCGAGGCGCAGCGAATCACGCGCGCCGAGGCCGATCGGCTTGACATCGGGATCGGCGAGCAGCGCCTCGGCCAAAGCCACGACCTTGTCGGCGGTGACCGAAATCTCGAAACCGTCCTCGCCGGTATAACCCGAACGTGCGACATGGCAGGGAATGCCGTTGAAACTGTCATGGGTCGCGCTCATGAAAGCGAGACTTGCGGCCTTCGGCAAATGACGGGCCAGCACGGCGGCCGCTTTCGGTCCCTGCAGGGCGATAAGTGCCGCATCCTCGATCGGCTCGAGCTTCACATTGGCGGGCAGATGCTCCTTGAGCCAGGCATAATCGACATCCTTGCGCGAGGCGTTGACGACGAGATAGAGCCGGCCCGTCTCGCCGGTGCGGGTGATCATCAGGTCGTCGATGATGCCGCCCGCGGGATTGGTGAGCTGCGAGTAACGGATGCGCTGCGGCGCCAGAGCGAGCAGATCGCCCGGCACGAGCTTTTCCAAAGCCTTGGCGACGGTTTCGTCATCGGGTCCGGTCAGATAGGCCTGGCCCATATGGGAGACGTCGAACAGGCCGGCGGAAGACCGCGTCCAGTTGTGCTCGGTCAAGATCCCGGTCGGATATTGCACCGGCATCTCGTAGCCGGCGAAGGGCACGATGCGGGCGCCCAGTTTTACATGAAGATCGTAGAGGGGGGTGCGGAGAAGCGTCTCAGACGGCGTTGCCATTCAATTTCCCGGTTCCGACAAGGTTGAGCGAGACCCGGCAACAGCCAAGCCTGCCCCCTCTGTCGGAGAACCTGAGAGATTTCGCCCATGTCGCTCCGACACATGGACTTAGCTCCTTCGGTGAGGGGTTTTCCCCTGCTCTCCAGAGTCGGCGAACGCACGCGGTCCTTTTGCCTGAGAGTTTCCGGGGCGGTTGCTCCTTCGGCGCCGGTCTTAACCGGCCTCTCCCGCGTATGTCCTAACGAACGCCCGGAACCTAGTGGGCCCCGTGCGGAAAGGCAAGGGGCGAGATGGCAGGGGCCGCATGTTCGCTCCGCATGAGAAACACCCGCCGCCGCATTCACTTTTCCCTCCCCTTTGTGGGGACGGATCAAGGGTGGGGGTCTGGTGGTCGCTCAGATTGATTGGGCCTTCGATTGGATTGAGGAAGACGTCGAGATTCCCGCTCACCGCGAAGGAGGCATAGGCGTCATCATAGACCGTGCAGCCCGGCAGGTCGGATCGGGCACCGTTGTTCAGAAATCACGCCGCCAGGCTCTCGTGCTCATATTCTCCTCGTTCGTGATGCAGCAGGATTGGCTGGCTTTGCAGAACAACGTCTGAGGACACACTGCACGGCGGGCTCTTACAGGTGATGACGCCTTACGCATAAAAGTGCTGCAGCTCCATTACACCGCGGGCATTTCCGGCAAGTTTTCCAGCCCCAATTGCGCCCAATAACCTATTGATTTACAATAATTTTCTACCCACGCAAGAATGCCGGTGCGGCAGCGACCTTGCTTTCCTTGACAAAAGCGGGCCGCCTTCGCCATCTAACCCTCATGAACAAGCCTCCACTGACCATCCTGCTGGCAGCGCCCCGCGGCTTCTGCGCCGGCGTGGTGCGCGCCATCGACATCGTGGAGCGGGCGCTGGCGCTTTACGGCGCGCCCGTCTATGTGCGCCACGAGATCGTGCACAACAAATTCGTGGTCGACGATCTGAAAGCCAAGGGCGCCGTCTTCGTCGATGAGCTCGACGAGATTCCGGATGGCGACCGTCCGGTGATCTTCTCCGCCCATGGCGTGCCGAAAGCGGTGCCGCAGGCGGCGCGTCTGCGCCAGATGTTCCAGATCGACGCCACCTGCCCGCTCGTCACCAAGGTGCATATGGAGGCGCAGCGCCATCATGGCGAAGGCCTCGATATCGTGCTCATCGGGCATAAGGGCCATCCGGAAGTGATCGGCACGATGGGCCAATTGCCCGACGGCGCCATCACACTCATCGAGACCGTGGAAGAAGCGCAGAGCTTCGCGCCGCATGATCCGGCGAAGCTCGCTTATGTCACCCAAACGACCTTGTCGGTCGACGACACGCGCGACATCGTCGAGACGCTCAAGCGCCGTTTCCCTGAGATCCGCGGTCCCTATAAGGAAGACATCTGCTACGCGACGACCAACCGCCAGGAAGCGGTGAAGTCGATCGCCGAGAAGATCGATTTCCTGCTCGTCGTGGGCGCGCCCAATTCGTCCAATTCGAAACGCCTGGTCGAAGTCGGCCTCAAGAATGGCTGCCCCTCCGCAGAGCTGGTGCAGCGCGCCGCCGATCTCGACTGGTCGAAGCTCAAAGGCCTCGGCACGGTGGGCCTCACCGCCGGCGCGTCGGCGCCGGAAGTGCTGGTCAACGAGATCATCGATGCCTTCCGCGGCCATTACGACGTGACGGTCGAGAAGGTCGTGCTGCGCGAGGAGAATGTCTCTTTCAAGCTGCCGCGGGAATTGCGCGAGACGAAGCCCGCCGCATGACTTCTGTACCTGTCGTCATCCACACTGACGGCGCCTGTTCCGGCAATCCGGGACCGGGCGGCTGGGGCGCGATCCTGCGCTATAATGGCCATGAGAAGGAATTGCAGGGTGGCGAGGCCAATACCACCAACAACCGCATGGAGCTGACCGCCGCGATCATGGCGCTCGAGACGCTGACGCGCCCGGCCACCGTCGAGATCCATACCGATTCCGTCTATGTGAAAGACGGCATCAGCAAATGGATTCATGGCTGGAAGCGCAATGGCTGGAAGACGTCCGACAAGAAACCGGTGAAGAATGCCGAGCTCTGGCAGCGCCTCGACCAGGCGCTCACGCGCCATCAGGTGAGCTGGCACTGGGTGAAGGGCCATGCCGGCCATGACGACAATGAACGCGCCGACGAGCTGGCGCGGATGGGCATGGCGCCGTTCAAGAGAACGCGCTGATGATGCGCCGGGCCAGCCGCCTCGTCTCCTTCGCGGTTGCCCTTCTCGTTGCCAGCCAAACACGGGCGCAAGAGATTGAGCTGAACAATGTGCCGCCGGCGCACAGCCTGCCGCCTCGCGAAGTGCAGATCGCTTTTGATCAGGCCAAACAAGGACACATCGGCGCCGCAGTCGACTCCTTGCGGGTACCGGCGAAGGATTCGGCTGAGACCAGTCTTTATCTGGCCACCCTGCTGTTTGCGTGGCGACAGCAATTTGCTCGTGAAGGCCGCGATCCGATGCCACCAGTCGATTGGGAAATGGATTGGCTGCGCTGCAGCGTTGTGATCGAAGGCAGTGGATATCCGGCGTCGTTCCTGGTCGAGTACTATGAAAATGACTATGTCGGCGGCAGGAAAACGCCGCGCCTTCCGGGTCCAGGCCGCGCGCCGGAACTCGCCGCGTGCTGGTCCGCCGTGAGCGAACAGGCAGCCGTTGCGCAGGACTGTCTAGACCTCGAAAAACCTTTGCGGGCCAAACGCAAGCTGCCAATCTTCGCTTGTCCGCCCAGCGAGCCGACGAAAGCCAGCATTGAAAAATACCCTGCGGTGAAAATCGCCGACTGAAGCTTATTCGGGATCGTTTTGCTCGCCCGCGATCAAGTGAACTGGCACTAGGTGTCTCGCACCGCTTAACCCACTTCCCTTCTCCCGCAAGCGGGAGAAGGGGAAATGAAGGTGAGTTCTGAAATCGTGACAGTGTGGAGAATCTGTGCGACGGATTGAATCTGTTTCAGGATTGTGACGGCGCCGGGGACATTCACGTCTGGCTTGCTTGCACCAGGGGAGCCTGCGGCCAGTGCATATATTTCTGATGCTGGGTCTTATCGTCGTCTGCCTGGCCGCGGCCTGGCTTTATGTTGAGTTGCGGCCAGGGCTTCGGAAAATCAGGGACAGCCTGAATGCCCTGACTGCCTATGGCGCGGATCAAGCAGAAATCAGATTTATTCACAGGCGCAGTGGAAGAGAAATAGTCTTCAGAAAAGAGATCGTTGGCGGCGTTCAGCAAATACTCCTGGTGACCCAGAGGCTGAAGCTGTCGGCCAGCGAGGAGGTGAAAGTGCGTGAGTTTCTCGAATCGCGCGGCCTGAAGGTCGAGACCCGCAAGAAATCAAAGAGAGCAAAATCAACGAATGTCGTGGTTCTGGGACACTCAGCGGAGAAAGCCGCCGGGATCACAACAGAACTGGCCAAAGAGGTTTTGAGCATGTCCTCTTTCACCAGATTCAGATTTGAATTCGAGGGGATGAACTTCCCCTCCAGAAGGTGAATGGAAATCCTGACAGTACGGGCCGGCGAACTGGCACGGATGGGCATGGCGCCGTTCAAAAGAAGCGCGCAGTTAACTTATTCTCGTCATCCCGGCGCAAGCCGGGATCCACAAAAGTCTCACCACGCGAACAATGCTGCCCGCATTGCACGAATTTAGTGGACCCCGACTTTCGCCGAGGTGACGAGTGGAGGGGAGGTATCGAAGCTCAGAGCTGCTTCAGGATCGTGTCGGCGCCGGAGACATTGACGCCCGGCTTGTCTTCGACATTGACCGTCTTCACCACGCCGTCCTCGACGATCATCGAATAACGCCTGGAGCGGTGGCCCATATTGTGGGCGGTGAGGTCGACATCGAGGCCGACCGCCTTGGCGAAGGCGCCATTGCCGTCGGCGAGCATGAGGATCTTGCCGTCGGCGCCCGACTGGCGGCCCCAGGCATTCATGACATGGACATCGTTCACCGCCGTGCAGGCGATGGTGTCGGCGCCCTTGGCCTTGATGGCGTCGGCTTCCTTCACGAAGCCCGGCATATGATTCATGCTGCAGGTCGGCGTGAAGGCGCCGGGCACCGCGAAGAGCACGACCTTGCGGCCGGCGAATACCGTGGCGGTGGTGAATCTCTGCGTGCCGTCGCCCGTCATGGTGATGAATTCGGCTTCCGGCAAACGATCGCCAACCTTGATCATGATTGCTCCTCACGCTTTGAAAGGAGGCAAGGATTAGTCGACCACGACTACCTGTTCAAGGTGAATATCGCCGGCGACCATGGTGAGGGTCAAAGGCTTGCCCTTGAGGGAGGCCGGGTCCTTCAGCCCGTCGACCGGCAACTGCACGACCGCCTTGTCGGCGGTCCGGCGCGGGGCACGGAAATAGGCGAAATCATTACCCTCGACGAAGATGTCGAGATCGCCATCGAAACCCTCGCCGGCAAGGCTGACCGCCAAAGCCGGCTTGCCGCCCGCCTCACCGATCGTGGCGCGGGCGACGCGGAAGCGCGCACCCGCATCGGCCTTTTGCGGCACGCGGGCGGCGAAGGCGGCGATGAGGCTCGCATCGGCGGGGCTCGCGTCCTTCTGCAACAGATCGGCGTCGAACTTGGCGGGGATGCAGACGACATCACAGACGCCAAAAAAGGCTTCGAGCGCCAGATCCATGGGCCGGCCCGCCTGTTCCGGGGTGACATCGAGCGGGAAGACGACACGTTCCTTGTAGCCGACCGTTTCGCCGCCATCGTCGCTATAACGCTTGGGCGCCGGCCACAGGATACTGACCGACTTGACGTTCTTCGAGCCGGCCCAATCGAATTGCGGCGGCACGCCGGCGTCACCCGGCATGCGCCAATAGGTCTTCCAGCCCTGCTCGAGAGTAATGTCGAGACCGGCGCGCCAGATGCCGTTCTGCGTCTCGCCGCTGATGAGCCGTACCGTGTAATGCCGGCCCGTTTCCGCGCGCGCGGCGAGCGACAGGGCCGGCAGGCCGAAGGCGGCAATAAGGAGCTGGCGTCTCTTCATCTGTGGCTCTTATCCAGATTGTTCCATAAAATGTGGCGGCGCCGGGGCCAAATCAACTTCGAATATACGCCCATCAACTTAATGTCAGATTGACCGCTTTGCGCCGGGCCCAAATAGTCCTATTCTAAGGGCAGTAGCAAAGGGTGGAGTTCCATGAAAAAATCATCCTTTCTCGACGGGCAGATGCTGATCGCCATGCCGGGCATGAGCGATCCCCGTTTCGACAGATCGGTCATCTTCATGTGCGCGCATTCCGACAATGGCGCCATGGGCATCATCGTCAATAAAAGGGCGCCGATGATCTCGTTCAGCGAGCTCCTCGAGCGGCTCGACATCATGCCCCAGGAAAGCCGGATCAAGCTGCCCGACGACGTGCAATCCATGCTGGTGCAGTTCGGCGGGCCGGTGGAACCCGGCCGGGGCTTCGTGCTGCACACATCCGATTACTTCTCCGCCGACACGTCGCTGCCGATCGATGAGCGTGTGGCGCTGACGGCGACGCTCGACATATTGCGCGCCATTGCCGGCGGCCAGGGACCGCGGCGGTCGCTGCTGGCGCTTGGTTATGCCGGCTGGGCGCCAGGCCAGCTCGAGGACGAAATTCAACGCAATGGCTGGCTCTCCTGCGCGGCCGATGAAGACCTTCTCTTCGGCAGCGATCTCGACAGCAAATATGTGGGCGCGCTGCACAAGATCGGGGTCGACCCGGCCATGCTCTCTTCGCAAGCGGGCCACGCCTGATCTAAGCGTAATGGCTTAGGAAGAGTCGCTCAGCGCTCGACGGTCATTGCCCCTTTTGCGACCGTGACGCAGGATAATACCCACCCCTCGGCCCGCTCTTGCGCCGTGAGCACACTCATCTCCGGGTCGATCGCGGTCTCGGCGAGCGCGATCCCCTCATGCCGGGTGACCTTGCACTTGCACGTGCCGCACAGCCCCATCTCGCAGGACGAGGCGACGGCGAGGCCCGCCTGGCGCATCACCTCGAGCAGCACCGGCGCCCCCTGGCCGCAGACTTCCTTGCCGCTCACCGCAAGGGTCACCTCGTAGGTCCCCGCCTCGACATGGGCGCGCGGCGCCGCCGTAAATCTCTCCGCCGCGAAACGGGCGAAATCGAAGCCCGGAACCTGCGCGAGCAGCGCCCGCACATGTTCGATGAAGGGTTCCGGCCCGCAAGCGAGGACCTGACGCCCGGCAAGATCGGGAACCGTCTCCTGCAGCAGCGCGAGGCCGAGGCGACCGCGCCGCGCAGGCGCCGCCGCCCCGTCCCCCGTGATGGTGACGACCGCCGTGAAGCGATCAGGGAAACGCCGCGCCAGGTCGGCGATAGCCTCGGCGAAAATGACATTGCCGCCGTCGCGCGCCGAATGGAGGAACACGATATCGACCGGCAGCCCGCGCTCGAGGAGCCAGCGCGCCATCGACATCATCGGCGTGATGCCGCTGCCCGCCGACAGCATCAGGAGCTTCGGGTGGGGATGATCCTCGATGGTGAACTGGCCATAAGGCCCGCGCGCGGCGAGCCGCATTCCGGGCCGCATCGTCTCATGCAGCCATTGCGAGGCGCCGCCATCGCTGCCGCGCTTCACCGTGATGGAAATCCGCTCCGGATAATGGGGCGAAGATGAAATCGTGTAGGACCGGCGCAGGGCGCCGGACCGATGGGGAATGTCGAAGACCATGAACTGGCCGGCCCGATAGGGCGGCAGCGGCCGGTCGGGCGCGGTGAAATGGAAGCTGCGGCAGTCTGCCGTTTCTTCGACCACCTCGGCGCAAACGAGGGTCAGCGCATCGGTGCGCTGAGCGCCACGGCTTTCCTCGAGCAGCGCCAGGCGCAACGAGTCACGGTGATAGAGCCGCGGCGGCGGCGCGATGCGCGGCTCCTGCCAGGCGAGAACCTCGACTTCATCCGCCGCGGTGATGCGGCCGAGCACGCGCGGCACCAGAAACTGGCCGAAATAGACATTGCCGTCATCGCCGCGCCGGAAACTATGCAGGGTGCGCAACGGCTCATGGCGCGGATGGCCATCACCGCCGGCGGGATCACGGGTGGTCATGACGCAGCGGTCGCAGGGCCCGACACAATCGAAAATGCATTCGCCGATGCGGATGCGCGCCCAGCGGTCCTCGATGAAGGGCTCGCTTGCCTCGACGAGGATATTGGGACGGAAACGCTCGATCTCGAAAGGCTCGACCGCGCGCGCCTCGATCTCGCGCAACGACGCCCGGTTGGCGAGGAGCAGCGGCGCCGTGTCAGGCAGGAAAACGGAGGCGAAGCGCCCATCGCGCAAGGACCGCGCGGTCCAGCGCGCCAGACGGCAGCTGCGGCCGATGACGGAAGACAGCCATTCCGCCGCCCGATCGCCGCAGTCATCGAGCAGAACGTCGCTGCCCCAGATGACGGCCGGCAGCGCGCCGCCGGAGGCGGTGTCGGCGACCAGCAATTGCGTGCCGCCGGCGCGGTCGCGCAGATGGAGGCCGCCCAGATGCGGCGTCGCTTCGACATTGAGAAGGAACGGCGTGTCGCGCGCGGTGATGCAGGTGCCGCGATCATCAACCGCCATGAAAACGCGATCGCCCGCGACACCTTCGCCGATGATGTCGAGACTCCCGCGCGCAATGCCGGCGCCCGACTTCAGCGGATAGAGAAAGAGACCGGTGACGCGGCCCGCCTGAGCGAAGCTCATGCACGCACCCTGGGAATGGCAGCGGTGGGGAAACGCATCATACGAAACAAAGCTCCAACATAGAAATCCCGGGCCTCTAAGATTCAGCCGGCGACTGATCCTTGTTCTGCGCCTTGCGGCGCAATTTCCGGCCAAGCCGGCTCGCCCTTTCCTTCTGCGCAGCCTCGTCCTCGGGCGTCGTTTCCGCTTCGGCCGAGGGCGCCTCATCGATTGCAGCCTCGCCCTCCTCCAGCACGGGCGGCTCGTCTTCCGCTCCAGCATTCTCCTCGGCTTCCAGGGGCTCTTCCGGCAAAGGCGCCCGGTCCAGCTCGCGCAATCTGTCGAGGCTGAGCAGCTCTTCCGGCTCGGGAGATTCGAGAGCCGCGGGCGGTTCGTCCAGCAGGTCCGTCTCTGCCGCGACATCATCGAGTTCGGGGATTTCGGCCGGTTCCGCCGCTTTCACGCGGGCTCCGGACCGGGGCGCCATGGGGGCGATACCCGGCATGGGGCGATGCGTTCCCGGAGCCGGGTCCGATCTGAAAAGATCCGTGCTTTCCTCGGCCGTTTCGACCGGGGCCGACGGCTGGCGGGGCGGCGGCGCAAGCGGGTTTTCCGGCGCCTTGCGCGCGGCGGCGGCGGTTCGTCCGAAGACCGGCGGCGTCAAGGGCGGCAGCATGACCACCGGCGGCTTCTCCACCTTGCGGGGCGACGGCGCGACGGTCTCGGCAGGCTCGGCGCTAGCCTCCGGCTTCTCGGCAACCGGGACGGACTGCGGCGCCGGAGCCTTGGCGGGCGCTGGTGTCTGGACCGGCGACAAAGGCTCAGGCACGCGTACATTGGATGTGCCCGCCATGCGCTCCCACAAGGTGTCGATGGCGGTCTTGTGGCGCGCGGCGCTGAACGGCACGCCGGCCAATACATCGACGACCTGTTTCGAGGTCATCGGCTCGCCGATGAAATAACCCTGGCCGAAATCGCAGGAGAGCGCCCCCAGCCGGTCGACATCGTCCTGCGATTGGATCCCTTCGGCGACGACGATGAGGCCCAGATCATGGGCGAGCAGAATGATCGATTCCAGGATGAGCGCCGCCTTGGCGTCGTCGCTTTCAACCTCGACGAAGCTGCGGTCGATCTTCAGCGTGTCGAAGGGGAGCCGGCGCAGCGTCGACAGGGACGAATAGCCGGTGCCGAAATCATCACAGGCCAGGCCGATGCCCATCTGCTTCAGCCGGTCGAGAATCTGGATCACCTTTTCCGGGCTCTCCATGACAACTGATTCAGTAACCTCGATCTTGAGCGTGTCGCGCACCAGGTTCTCGCGGGTGAGCAGCGACTTCACATCATCAATCAGATCGGCGGCGAGGAACTGGGTCGAAGATACATTGACGGCCACGAAGAGCGGATCATGCGGCCGGAAAGCGCGCTGCCAGGAGCCGAGCTGGCGGCCGGCCTCGTTGAGCACGTAACGCCCGATATCCTTGATGATGCCGGTCGTCTCGGCGACGCCCAGAAAAGCTTCCGGCGAGAGAAGTCCCAGGGTCTTGTGGCGCCAGCGCACCAAGGCCTCGAAGCCGACGAGCCCCATGTCGGCGAGCCGCGCTACCGGCTGATAGAGAACCTCGATCTCGTTGCGCTCGAGCGCCCGGCGCAATTCCTGTTCCAGCACCACGAGCTCGGTACGGTCGTCGCGCATCGCCTCGCGGAAGAATTCGACCGTGTCCTTGCCGCGCCGCTTGGCTTCGTAAAGCGCCACGGCGGCATCCTTGACCAGCCCTTCGGCGGTGAGGCTGCCCTCGCGCAACGCCGAAACGCCGATGCTTGCGGTGAGGAAAATTTCCTGCGGGCGCATATTCACCGGCTTCGATACCGTGGCACGCACCTTGTCGGTGAAGGGCAGGATATCGCGCGTCGGCCGGTCGCCATGGAAGAGAATGGCGAACTGGTCGCCCGGCATGCGCGCCACCGTGTCATGCTCGCTGGCGATGGCGGCGAGCCTTCGGCCGACGATCTTGAGCAGGCCGTCACCGGTCTCGTGGCCGAGCCCGTCATTCACCGCCTTGAAGCGGTCGAGGTCGATGAGCATCAGATAGAGATTGTTGACCGGCTTGCGTCCGGCGGCGCTGATCTCACGCTCGATGCGGTCGACGAGCAGCGCCCGATTGGGAAGGCCGGTGACGCGGTCATGCACCGCATCGCTCAACAGCTGATCCTGGGCGCGGCGCGTCGCGGTGATGTCGGACAATGTGCCGATGCAGCGGGCCGCCTGCTGATCGGGCCCCGGAATGGCGCGCGCCCTGAGCAGGAACCAGCGATAGGTGCCGTCGCCGCGGCGCAGGCGGAATTCCTGGGTGAAGCCGCCCTGGCCGCGCCGCTCCGCCTCCTCGACGGCGGCGAGATAGGCGCCGCGGTCGGCCGGATGGATGAGGTCGAGCCAGACTTCGGGCGCGTTGTCCTTGAGGGCGCCCTTGCGCAGGCCGAGGATCTTCTCGATGTCCTCGCCGACATGGAGATGCCCCGCCTCCACCTGCCAGTCCCACACGCATTGCTGCGAGGCGGCGAGCGCCAAAGCGCGGCGCGCATCCTCGGAGAAGAAGCGTTGCGCCATGAAGCCCTGGCCGAAGGCGAATTGCGCCAGAGTGAAGCCCATGGTGAGGAGGACGAGCAGCAGACCCGCCGACAGCAAAGGCTTGGTGAAGCTGTCGGTGGCGGGGGTGAGAGCCGCGACCGCCGCCAGGATCGTCCAGGCGACCACCATGACCCAGCTGAGGAGCGAGGCGCGGGCGCGCGCCGCGCCCTCGCGCCACATCACGAAGATGATGAACAGGCCGAAAATCGCCACGGCGGCGAAACACACCCTGGCGATACCGGAGGCGCGCGCCGGCTCGAACCAGCCATAGACCGGCAAAGCCAGCAGCAGGCCCGCCGCCAGCAGCAGCACATTGCCGGCGACGGGGCGGCGCTTGCGCAGATCGGCGAAGGAGGCGAGGCACAGAATGAGGCCGACGAGCATGAGCCCTTCGACGACGGCGCGGATCTCGGAGCCGAGCACATATGCCTTCGGCAGCGCATCGTTGATCTGCGGCAGGTAGCCCGCCTCGAGCGCGATGAAGCCGATCGAGGCCCAGATGAAGACCGAGGCGAAGGGAAAGACGGAGATGCTGCGCACCGCATACAGCGACAGCGCGACGACACCGAGCAGCATGGCGATGCCCAGAATGACTCCACGATAGAAGCCGTTCTGCTCGGCCTTGGAGTCATAGGCGATGCGCTGCCATAATTCGATCTCGTCGAGGCCGGCGCGGGTCAGCTCCATGGCGACGGTCACCCGGCCCTGAGGCTCGATGCGCAAGGCGAAGGCGTCGGAATTGGTGACGCGCAAGGGGGCGATGGTGGCCTGGCCCGCCGCCACGACATTCTGGATGCGCGAGCCGATCGGTTTCGGCCAGAAGACACCCGACCCGGCGAAGCCCTGATGCGGCGTGGCGACGACCACTTCGCGCGCCTGCGCACCGCTATTGGTCAAGGTCACCACCACCCAGCGATGGACGGGTTCGCTTCCCTTGGCGGGAAGCTCCATGAGCAGCCCGGTCTGATCCTCGGCGGTCTTGATCGTCACCACCGGCTTGTCGGTATCGACCGCCAGCAGATGCGGAAACAGATCAATGCTTTGGCCTTCGAAAACCGAATCCACCGCCTTGTCCTGCGCCATGGCCGGCATGGCGAGGACGAGGAACAAAATGGAGGCAATGGCAACGCGCAGCAGCGCCATTCAACCTGCCTTTCCGGTCAGACTGGTCAAGCGGGCATCACAATAAGAACCGGCATACACTTTCTGAATCCCGCCTTAAAATGCGAATCAAATCCTGTTGGTATCGTCAGGCGCCGATAATGGCAAGTTTAGCGGGTTTTATCTATCGTCGGCGAGACGGGCGAAAAGCAGGTGATCTTCCCACCGCCCGTTGATCTTGAGGTAGCGCCGGGCGAGCCCTTCCTGGCGGAATTCGCATTTCGTCAGCAGGCGGATCGATGCCTGATTGACCGGCAGGCAGGCCGCCTCGATCCGGTGCAGATGGAGATGCCCGAAAGCGAAGGGCATGAGGGCGTTCAGGGCCGATGTCATATACCCCTGACGCACGAAGGGGCTGCCGATCCAGTAGCCGACCGAGCCCGCCTGGGCCACGCCACGGCGCACATTCGAGAGCGTGATGGCGCCCATCAGGCGGTCGTCATGGGCGCGGTAGACGAAGAAGGGATAGGCGCTGTCGCTTTCGATGTCGCGGATATAACGCTTGACCCGGCTCCGGAAGGCGGTGCGGGTCAGATCATCCTGCGGCCAGGCCGGCTCCCACGGCACGAGAAAGGCCCGGCTTTCGAGGCGCAGCGCCGCCCAGGTCTCGTAATCCGCCATTTCCGGCACGCGCAGCTCGACGCCATCCTGCATCAGGATGGGGGGCAGATCGCGCGCGAAGGGGCTGCGTAGAAAGACCATCAGGTGAACTGGGCTTTGATCTTATCGTAAGGGGTCAATGTCGAGAGCTGGCCGACCGCGCTCAAGGCCGGCGACTTGCCCCGGAACAGGGAATTCGCGAGGCCGGCGACATGATCGGCGGTGACCGCGTCGATCTTGGCAACCAGGGTTTCCATCGCGGGGACCTCGCCGAAAGCCAGGTACTGGCGGGCGATCTGGTCGGCGCGGCCGGTGGCGCTTTCGAGGCTCATCACCAGGCTCGCCTTGAGCTGCGCCTTGGCGCGCGCCACCTCGACGTCGGTGACGCCCCTGGCCGCCGACAGCATGACATCGGCGGTGACATCGACGAGCTCCGGCGTGTCGTCGGGCGAGGTCGCGGCATAGACACCGAACTGGCCGGCATCCTCGTAGGCCGACGCAAAGGAAAACACGCTGTAACAGAGGCCGCGCTTCTCGCGCACCTCCTGGAAGAGGCGCGAGGACATGCCGCCGCCCAAGAGGCTCGACAGGACCTGGAGCCGATAGATTTCGGGGTTGCGGTAACCGGGCGCGGCGAAGGAGAGCACCATATGGGTCTGGTCGAGCGGCTTTTGCGCCAGCTCCATATGGGAGACGAATTCGGGCCGGTTGCGGCCGGGCGCGCCACCCGGGCTCAGACTGCCGAGCAGCTTCTCGGCCTCGCGCCGCAGCGCCTGGTGATCGATATTGCCGGCCGCCGCCACCACCATGCGCGACGCCCAGTAATTGCGGTTGCGCCAGGCCAGGATCTCGTCACGCGAGACATTGGCGATGAGGTCGTGCACGCCGAGGATGGGCCGGCCAAGTGGATGCGAGCCGAAGGCGGCGCTCTGCGCCAGATCGAAGACCAGATCGTCGGGCGTGTCGCCGGCGGCGGCGATCTCCTGAAGGATAACGTGACGCTCACGCTCGAGCTCGTCGGCGTCGAAAACCGACTCGGTCAGGATGTCGGCCAGGATGTCGAGCGCCTGCGGCCAGTCGTTCTTGAGGACGCGGGCGTAATAAGTCGTGGTCTCCATGCCGGTCGAGGCATTGATCTCGCCGCCGGCGGATTCGATCTCCTCGGCGATGGCCTGGGCGGAGCGCCTTTTGGTGCCCTTGAAAGCCATGTGCTCGAGGAAATGCGCGATGCCGTTCTCTTCCGGCAGTTCGTCGCGTGATCCAGCTTTGACCCAGATACCGAGCGCCACCGTCTCGAGATGCGGCATGTGGTGGGTTACGACATGCAGCCCGTTATCAAGACGCGAAATTTCAACGCTCATACAGCACCCAGACCCAACCCTTACCCTGCTACCCGTTCCAGAATGAAGGCCTTGACCGCTTGCGGATCATTGGCCAGCACGCTCACCTTTTCGTCCGCCATCATGAGGGGTGCGAGGCGCGGCGGCAAGCCCGGTCTTACGCCAGCGGCAGCCTCGACGGCATCGGGGAATTTGGCAGGATGGGCGGTCGCGAGCGTGATCATCGGGCCCAGATAGCCGCGTTCCTTGCGCGCCACCGCATAACCCACCGCCGTATGGGGGTCGAGCAGCTCGCCGGTCTCCTTGAGGGTGCGGCCGATCTCCGCGGCCGTCTCGTCCATGGTGGTGGCGCCCGAGGTGAATTCCGCCCTGATTGCCTGGAGCGGCTTGTCCTCGATGGTGAAGGCGCCCGACTGGGCGAGGCCTGCCATGAGGCCCCGGATGGCGCCGGCATCGCGGCCATAGGCCTCGAACAGCAGGCGCTCGAAATTGCTCGACACCTGGATGTCCATCGACGGGCTCGAGCTCGGCTTGACGCCCTTGACCTCGTAACGCCCGGTCTTGAGGGCACGGTCGAGAATGTCGTTGTCGTTGGTGGCGATCACCAGGCGGCCGATGGGCGCGCCCATACGTTTGGCCACCAAGCCTGCGAAGATGTCGCCGAAATTGCCGGTGGGCACGGTGAAATTGGCGAGACGCCCCGGCGCCGACAGAGCGAGAGCCGCGGCGACGTAATAGACGATCTGCGCCATGATGCGCGCCCAGTTGATCGAGTTGACGCCGGCGAGCGTCACCTGATCGCGGAAGGCGTGATCGTTGAACAGCGTCTTGAGGATGGCCTGGCAGTCGTCGAAAGTGCCCTCGAGCGCGATATTGTGGATCGACGGCGAGATCACCGTCGTCATCTGGCGGCGCTGCACCTCGCTGACCTTGCCCTTGGGATGCAGGATGAAGAGCGAAGCGTGCCGGCTCGCCTTGAAGGCCTCGATGGCGGCACCGCCGGTGTCGCCCGAAGTGGCGCCGACGATGGTGGCCCTGAGCTTGCGGCGCTCGAGCGCCCAATCCATCACGCGGGCCAGGAACTGCATGGCTACGTCCTTGAAGGCCAGCGTCGGTCCATGGAAGAGCTCGAGCAGCCATTGATCGGCATCGAGCTGCTTGAGCGGCGTGACCGCGGCATGGCCGAAAGCGCCATAGGCTCCCTCGATCATCGATTTCAGATCGGCCTCCGGCACCGCATCGCCGGCGAATTTCTGGATCACCGCGAAGGCCACTTCCGTATAGGGCCGGCCGCGCAAGGCCAGCAGCTCGCTTTGCGAGAATTTCGGCCATTCGGCGGGCACGTAGAGACCGCCATCGCGGGCGAGGCCGGTCAGCAGCACATCCTCGAATTCGAGTTCCGGGGCTTCACCACGGGTAGAAACGTAACGCAAAGCGGAGAGATCCTTCTGTGGAGGGCCGCGCACCATAGCGTGCTTCCCGACGAAGTGGAATCAGTCTCCTTTCCGCCGAATCTGGCGGATCAGGAGGGCCGACATGACGATCAACAGGACAGCCAGCGCGAACCAGGTCAGCGCATATTGAAGATGATTGTTGGTGAGGTTCTCATCGACCGATACGGGGCTCGGCAATGTCCTGCCGGCAGCGGAGTCAGGCTCGAGATGCAGAACGAACGGCGCCACGCGTTGGTCGGGCGCCACATGGGCGAATGCCAGCATCGCCGGTATGTCCCACCAGTACCAGATATTGCCCGCCGTATCATTGTCGGGCGTGAAGGCGCCGCGGCCCTGGACGTGGCGGCGCAAGATGCCGGTAACCTCGATGTCACCCGCGGGCTGGCTGTCGGGGCGGCGCTTCGCATCCTTCAGAGGCTCAGGGACAAAGCCGCGATCGACGAGGACGATCACGCCCTCTTTGCTGGCGAGCGGCGTCACCACCTGGAAGCCCGGCACACCGCCTTCGGTGGTGAGCACGAACAATTCGGCATCGTGCTGGAACGTGCCTTGCGCTTTCACTTTCAGGAATTCGACCGAGCGATCGGCATCGAACTCCTTGAGCGCCGCATCGAGCGACACCGGCGGCGCGCTGAGCCGCTGTTCACGCTCGGCGATCAGCGCCTCCTTCCAGGCGAGGCGCTGCAATTGCCACGCCCCCAATCCCAGCAGGAGAGCGACACCGAGGACGGTCGCGATGACGACCTGCCAGATCCTGCCGGTCATTTGGGGGTGAGCCGCCCTTCCTGGGCCTTGGTCTTCCATTGCTGGCACAGCAGAATGCCCTTGGCGGGGCGCAGCAGCACGAGCGGCAACAGGATGATGAAAGGGATGGCGATCAGCAAATGCGCCCAGAAGGGCGGCGAATAGGCCACTTCGATGCCGAGAATGCTGCCGACGCCGAAGAAGCAGACAAACAGCATGACGAACCAGGCGGCGCCGTCGCCGGCATCGGCGAAATCGAAGGAGAGGCCGCAGGAGCTGCAGTTCTTCGCAACGCTGAGATAGCCCGCGAACAGGCGGCCGCGGCCGCAGCGCGGGCATTTGCCGGCGAGGCCGGTCTTGATCGGGGAGAGATCGGGATAATAGGGCTCGGTCACGACATTACTCCACCGGGTCCCCAAGCTGGTCCCCTCTCTCCCCCATGGGAGAGAGGGAATTTATTGTTGTCAGTGCTCGGCAGCAAACTGCACGCCGGCCGAACCCCACACATAGATGCAGGCGAAGAGGAACAGCCAGACGACGTCGACGAAATGCCAGTACCAGGCGGCCGCCTCGAAGCCGAAATGCTTCTCGGGGCGGAAATGACCTTTCAGCGCGCGGAAGAGGCAGACGATCAGGAACAGCGTGCCGACGATGACATGGAAACCATGGAAGCCGGTCGCCATGAAGAAGGTCGAGCCATAGATGTTGCCGCCATTGTCGCGGTTGAAGGCGAAAGCGGCATGGGCATATTCATAGGCCTGCACCGCGGTGAAGATGAGGCCGAGGCCGACGGTGAGCGCCAGGCCCCATTTCAGGCCTTTGCGGTCATTGTTGAGCAGCGCGTGATGCGCCCAGGTGACGGTCGTGCCCGAGGTGAGCAGGATCAGCGTGTTGATGAGCGGCAGATGCCAGGGATCGAAGACCTCGATGCCCTTGGGCGGCCATACGCCCGCCGTCGCCTCGAAACGAGCAGCCTGCATGGCATCGCCCGAAAACAGGCTGGCGTCGAAAAAGGCCCAGAACCAGGCGACGAAGAACATCACCTCCGAGGCGATGAAGAGCAGCATGCCGTAGCGCAGATGCAGCGACACGATCTCGGTGTGATCACCCTTGTGGCTCTCCTTGATGACGTCGCGCCACCACATGAACATGGTGTAGAGGACGAGAGCGAGGCCGACGAGCGCCACCCAGGGGGCGGAGCCGTGCATCCAGATGATGGCGCCTACGGCGAGAATGAAAGCCGAGACCGAGCCGACCACCGGCCATGGGCTTGGATCGACCAGATGGTAGTCGTGGTTCTTAGCGTGTGAGTCGGCCATGTCCCCTGCTCCTCAGGCGTCAATTCAGATTGGTATCGGTTGAAGGTTTTTTCTCGGTCGACGAGACATTGCTCGGCTCGTCCGCCGGATAGAAGGTGTAAGACAGCGTGATGGTGTTGATCTTGTCGAGGCCGCGATCATCGACGATCGCCGGATCGATGAAGAAAGACACCGGCATTTCGACCGTCTGGCCAGGCTTGAGCGTCTGCTCGGTGAAGCAGAAGCACTCGATCTTGTTGAAATAAGCGCCGGTCGTGTCGGGCGTCACGTTGAAGACGGCCGAGCCGGTGATGGCGTGATCGGAATTGTTGGTGGCGCGATAGTACGCGAAGTTCTCCTCGCCGACCTTGACGTCGAGCGAGCGCTGCACCGGCTCGAAGGTCCAGGGCAGGCTGCCGGCCGTATTCGCATCGAACAGGATGGTCATGCGCCGGTCGACGGTCTTCGAGGGTGCGGCTTCGGCGCGCTGCGTGGTGCCGCCGAAACCGGTCACCTGGCAGAACAGCCGGTAGAGCGGCACGGACGCATAAGCGAGGCCGACCATGCCGACCACCACGGCGGCGAAGATCATCGCCACTTTGCGGTTCTTGGTGCTGTCGGGTGTCGAAGGCGTGCGCTGCATGTCAGAAATTCCGCAGAGCCACTTCGCCGCCGAGGCGCACGATGGTGGTGACGAAGAACAGGACGACGAGGCCGGCGAGCACCAGAGCGAGTGCGATGGAACGCTTGCGGCGGCGGCTCATATCCTCAGGCGAAAAGGGTCTTTGATCCATGGTCTGGCTCATCCGAAAACCGGGGCAAAAGGCGCCAGGCCGAGGATACGCTCGGCGATGATCAGCGCGAAGAGGGCGAAGAGATAAAGGATCGAGAAGCCGAACAGGCGGCGGCAGGCGCGGCGCGCCGCATCGCCCTCGGTGATCCGGTAGACATCGACGGCATGCCAGATGAAGGCGACGCCGAGGCCGGCCGTCACCACCGTATAGAGCATGCCGGTGGTGCCGAGCAGCGACGGCAGGAAGGTGATCGGCACGAGGATGAGGCTGTAGAGCAGGATCTGCTTGCGCGTCTCCCGGGCGCCCGCGACATTGGGCATCATCGGCACGCCGGCGCGGGCATAGTCACCCTCGCGGAACAGCGCCAGCGCCCAGAAATGCGGCGGCGTCCACATGAAGATGATGAGGAACAGCGCGATCGAGGCGAGCGATACGGATCCCGTCGCGGCAGCCCAGCCGATCATCGGCGGGAAAGCGCCGGCGGCGCCGCCGATCACGATGTTCTGCGGCGTCGAGCGCTTGAGCCACATCGTGTAGATGACGGCGTAAAAGAAGATAGTGAAGGCGAGGAGCGCCGCGGCGACGATATTGACGAGGAGGCCGAGGACGAGAACCGAGCCCACCGCCAGCGCCATGCCGAAGCCCAGCGCTTCGCCGGGCAGGATGGCGCCGCGCGGCACCGGCCGGTTGGCGGTGCGCGCCATGAGCGCGTCGATATCGGCGTCATACCACATATTGAGGGCGCCCGAGGCGCCGGCGCCGACCGCGATGGCGAGCAGCGCCACCGCGGCGAGCCAGGGATGGATGACGCCGGGCGCGGCCACGAGGCCGGCAAGCGCGGTGAAGATGACGAGCGACATCACGCGCGGCTTGAGCAAGGTCCAGTAGTCGCGGACCGTGCCCTGCCCGCCCAGAGCGGCTTCGCTCTTGTCGGAAATATCGGCGTGAATATCGCTCATTCCTGTCTTTCAAGTCGGCTGAGGCCGCCCGACTGAGGCGGCCTCGCCTTGGTTGTTATTACCGGATGACCGGCAGAGTGCTGAACTGATGGAACGGCGGCGGCGACGACAGCGTC
Organism: Taklimakanibacter albus; assembly: GCF_016595235.1. GTDB lineage: Bacteria > Pseudomonadota > Alphaproteobacteria > Rhizobiales > Aestuariivirgaceae > Taklimakanibacter > Taklimakanibacter albus. Next base: position 1,294,241 of record NZ_JAENHL010000008.1, read on the forward strand.
CATTCGAGCGTCGTGGCGCCCTCGCCCCACGGATTGTCCGCCGCCTTCTGCTTACGGGCATAGGCCTGGAACACGCCATAGAGGAAGATCAGCACGGAGAAGGCCGAGATATAGGAGCCGATCGACGACACCATGTTCCAGCCGGCATAGACATCCGGATAGTCGATGTAGCGGCGCGGCATGCCGGCGAGACCGAGGAAGTGCTGCGGGAAGAAGATCAGGTTCACGCCGATGAACTGGATCCAGAAATGCGCCTTGCCGATGGTCTCGGAATACATGTAGCCGGTCATCTTCGGGAACCAGTAGTACCAGGCACCGAAGATGGCGAAGACCGCGCCGAGCGAGAGCACGTAGTGGAAATGCGCCACGACATAATAGGTGTCGTGCAGCGAGCGGTCGGCGCCGGCATTGGCGAGCACCACGCCGGTGACGCCGCCGACGGTGAACAGGAAGATGAAGCCGATCGCCCACAGCATGGGTGTCCGGAACTCGATCGACCCGCCCCACATGGTGGCGATCCACGAGAAGATCTTAACACCCGTCGGCACCGCGATGATCATCGTGGCGGCGACGAAATAGGCCTGCGTGTCGGCGTCCATGCCGACCGTGTACATGTGGTGGGCCCACACGACGAAGCCGACGACGCCGATGGCGACCATGGCATAGGCCATGCCGAGATAGCCGAAGACGGGCTTCTTGGAGAAGGTCGACACGATCTGGCTGACGATGCCGAAGCCCGGAAGAATGAGAATGTACACTTCCGGATGGCCGAAGAACCAAAACAGATGCTGGAACAGCACCGGGTCGCCGCCCTTCGACGGCACGAAGAAGCTGGTGCCGAAATTGCGGTCGGTGAGCAGCATGGTGATGGCGCCGGCGAGAACCGGCAGCGACAGCAGCAGCAGGAACACCGTCACCAGGATCGACCACACGAACAGCGGCATCTTGTGCAGCGTCATGCCGGGGGCACGCATGTTGAAGATCGTGGTGATGAAGTTGATGGCGCCGAGGATCGACGACGCGCCGGCGATGTGGAGCGCAAGGATGGCGAAGTCCATCGCGGGACCGGGCTGGCCGGTGGTCGACAGCGGTGGATAGATCGTCCAGCCGCCGCCGACGCCATGGGCGCCCGCGGGACCTTCGACGAACATCGAGATGAGCAGCAGCGCCAGAGCCGGCGGCAGCAGCCAGAAGGACACGTTGTTCATGCGCGGGAAGGCCATGTCCGGCGCGCCGATCATCAACGGCACGAACCAGTTGCCATAGCCGCCGATCATCGCCGGCATGACCATGAAGAAGATCATGAGCAGGCCGTGCGCGGTGACGAACACGTTGAACATGTGCTTGCCGGCGTCGATCGAGGCGTCGGCCTCGCCGCCATAGACCATGGCCGCCAGGCCGTGGAAGATCTGGATGCCGGGCTCAGCGAGCTCGACACGCATCAGGATCGACAGGATGCCCCCGATCACGCCCGCGAAAATCGCGAACCACAGATACATCGTGCCGATGTCCTTGTGGTTCGTCGAATAGAGGTAGCGCTTCCATCCGGTCGGATGGCCGTGATCGTCATGAGCGGTTGCGGCATGTGCCATGTTCGTAAACCTTCAATGTGCTGACCGCCTTGGCGGCCGTCCCCTTATTTCTGCGCCAGCTGGCCCTTGGCCTTGAGCAGCGCGAACAAAAAGCTGCGCGCCTCATCCGCTCCGGCGGTCTTGATCTTCTCGGACCAGGCGTCGAAGTCGGCCTGCGACACGACGTGAACCTCGATCGGCATGAAGGCGTGGTCCTTGCCGCACAGTTCCGAGCACTGGCCGTAATAGACGCCTTCCTTGGTCGCCCTGAACCAGTCCTCGTTGAGGCGTCCCGGAATGGCGTCGATCTTCATGCCGAAGGCCGGGATGGTCCAGGCATGGATGATGCCTTCGGGATCCGACGTCACATGGAGGCGGACCGTCTTGTTGACCGGAACGACGACCGGCACGTCGGTCGAGAGCAGCCAGGTGTCGGTCGCCTCGAGCTTGTCCTTGGCCTTGAGATAGGCGGTGAAGGAGACCTTCGCCGAGCCGTCCTCATTGGTGCCGAGATCGGGATATTCGTAGGTCCAGTTCCAGGACGGGTTACCGATGACCTTGATGGTCATGTCGCCCTGCGGCATGTCGCGCTGGAGATAGAGGAGGCGGAAGGACGGGATGGCGATGACCACCAGGATGACGATCGGGATGACGGTCCACAGGACCTCGATCGTCGTATTATGGGTGGTCTTGGACGGGACCGGGTTGGCCTTGGCGTTGAACTTGACCATCACATAGATGAGCAGGCCCAGAACGAAGAGCGTGATGACCGTGATGATGGGCAGCAGCAGATAGTTGTGGAACCAGTGGATGAACTCGGCCACCGGCGTCACACCCGGCTGCAACCCCATCTGCCAGGGCACGGCATGACCGCCGCCGCCTTCGGCAAGAGCCGCTCCGGCGCTCAGTGCCAACATCACTGCCGAGCCGGCCCAAATTTTCGCGAATCTCATTCCCGCCTCTTTCCTCATGCCTTGCTGCTCCGCACAAAATGGTGCGAAGCGCGCCTTGCCCGTATTCTGGAACCAATTGTGAACCACATTCGCCAAGCCGCCGCAACCAGACCCGGCGCGGCAAAACGTCGTGGCATCCCCACGCATTGCCGCAACCGGAATTCTGCCTCATTTTTTGCGAACAAACACGCCCCGGCGCTGCTTTGGTGATTGCCCAAGATGCCTCATAGCGCTAAGAGCCGCCCCGCGAATCGAGACAGAACAAGGATAGCCCCGTGCCCATCTTCTCCAAGAACATGCTGCGCTGGCCCGCTTTGACGGTCGCCGCCCTCATCGCGATCGCCCCGGCACTGGCCCAGGAGGAACAGGCGCCCCAGAAGAACAATTTCGGCCCGCGGAACCCGCAGGCGCAGCAGGGCCAGGGACAAGCCGGGCCGCGCGCCCAGGGCCAGGCTCAAGGTCAAGCCCAGGCGCCGCAGATCATCGCCACCCATGGCGACTGGAAGATCCAGTGCAATGACGAGCAGAAGGCCGGCGGTCAGCCCGGCGAGATGGAACGTCAATGCGGCATGATCCAGGCGGCGCGCAGCGAGAAGAACGCCAAAGTCGGCCTCACCACCGTCTTCGTGCGCGGCAAGCAGAACGGCAAGGACGTCACCATGATGCGTATCATGGCCCCGATCGGCGTCTATCTGCCGACCGGCATCGCGCTCGAGATCGATGGCGGCGCGGTCGGCCGCATCCCCTTCACCCGCTGCCTGCCCCAGATCTGCGTGGCGTTCGGCGAAGCGGGCGCCCAGACGCTCGACAAGTTCCGCAAGGGCTCCGCCGCCAATTTCATCATCTATGAAGCGCCCGGCATCAGCATGCCGATCAAGGTGTCCCTCAACGGCTTTGCCGCCGCCTTTACCGCCCTCGGCAAGCTCTGACGCATAAGGTCCGACCGGCCATGATCTCCCTTCTCGACAAGACGGGCATCGGCCGGGGCGAAGCCGCCCAAATCCTCGATACCGCCCTCAAAGGTGCCGATGACGGCGAGCTCTTCGTCGAGCAGCGCCTGTCCGAACATGCGGTCTTCGATGACGGCAGGCTCAAATCGGCGAGCTTCGATGAGGCGCAAGGCTTCGGCCTGCGCGTGGTGAGCGGCGAGACCCAGGGCTATTCCCATTCGACCGAGCTTTCGGCTGCCGCCATGAAACGGGCGGCCGACATCTGCCGCACCATTATCGGCGGCCCCGCCTCGGCCGTCGCCCAGGCGCCGGCGCGCACGAATCGGGAACTCTACCCGGCCAAGAATCCGTCCGACCATTTCGCCTTCGCCGACAAGGTGACGCTCCTGCAGCAGGTCGACGATTTCGCCCGCAAGGCCGATCCGCGCATCAAGCAGGTCAGCGTCTCGCTGTCCGGCGACTGGCAGGAGATCGAGATTCTGCGGACGGCAGGCGAAATCTATCGCGACAGCCGCCCCCTGGTGCGCTTCCAGGTCAGCGTGATGGCGAGCGACGGCAGCGAGCGCGCCAGCGGCTCCTATGGCTTCGGCGGGCGCGGGCTTTACAGCGACTATGTGACCGAGGCCACCTGGCAGGACGCGGTCAGGGAGGCGGTGCGCCAGTCGCTCGTCGGCCTCGAGGCGAAACCGGCGCCGGCCGGCGAAATGGACGTGGTGCTGGGACCCGGCTGGCCGGGCATCCTGCTGCATGAAGCCATCGGCCACGGGCTCGAGGGCGATTTCAACCGCAAGAAGACCAGCGCCTTTGCCGGGCTGATGGGCGAGCGGATCGCCGCCCGGGGGATCACCGTCGTCGATGACGGCACGGTGGCGCGCGCCCGGGGCTCGATCGCCATCGACGATGAGGGCACCCCCTCCTCCTCGACCACGCTGATCGAAGACGGCATCCTGGTCGGCTATATGCAGGACCGGCTCAACGCCCGGCTCATGGGCATGAAACCCACCGGTAACGGCCGGCGGCAGTCCTTCGCCCACAGCCCGATGCCGCGCATGACCAACACCTACATGCTCAATGGCGACAAGCACCCGGACGAGATCCTCGCCTCGGTGAAAAACGGGCTGTTCGCCAAATCCTTCGGCGGCGGCCAGGTCGACATCACCTCCGGCAAGTTCGTGTTCTCCTGCACTGAGGCCTATCTGATCGAAAACGGCCGCATCACCACGCCGGTGAAGGGCGCCACCATCATCGGCAACGGCGCCGATGCGCTGAAGCGCATCTCGATGGTCGGCAACGACATGGCGCTCGATCCCGGCATCGGCACCTGCGGCAAGCAGGGCCAGGGCGTGCCGGTCTGCGTCGGCCAGCCGAGCCTCAGGCTCGATCAGATCACCGTCGGCGGCACCGCGGCATGAAGCTTCCCGCGCATTCCTGAACAGAGGTCGATCAGCCGGTCGACCTCCGCCTCACTATTGTAATAATGCGGCGAGGCGCGGACCGTGTCGGCGAGGTTGCGGTTCTCTGAATCGATACGGGTGCTTTCGGGCTCGGAGGCGCCAATGACGATCCCCGCCGCCAAGGCTTGCCGTACAACCTCTCGCGCTTCGATGCCATCGACATTGAAGCTGACAATGGCGGACGGGGTGCGGCCGAGATCGAGCAGCGTCACGCCGCCGGTCGCGGCAAGACCGGCACGCAGCCGTCCGGAGAGCGCAAGGCAGCGCGCCGCGATCTGCTCCATGCCGATCTCCAGCGCATAGTCGACTGCGGCGCCGAGGCCGAGGCGGGCGGCGTAGTTGTTCTCCCAATTCTCGAAGCGGCGCGCGTCTGGACGCAGCTCATAGCGGTCGCGCGCCACCCAGGGCGCCGCATAATGATCGATCACCGGCGGCTCCATGCGGTCGAGAAAACCTTTGCGCGCATAGAGAAAGCCGGTGCCGCGGGGCCCGCGCAGAAACTTGCGCCCGGTCGCCGACAGCATGTCGACATTGAGCGCCTCGACATCGACCACCATCTGGCCTACCGCCTGGCAGGCATCGAGCAGATAGGGAATGCCATGCGCCTTGGCGATCCGCCCCACAACGGCTGCCGGATTGGCGAGGCCGCCATTGGTCGGGACCCAGGTGATGGCGATGAGCTTCACCTTATGATCGATCATCCGCTCGAGCGCCGCGACATCGAGCTCACCGGTCGGATCACTCGGCACCACGTCGATCACCGCGCCGGTGCGCTTCGCCATTTGCAGAAATGCCACATAATTGGCGGCATATTCGGCTTCGGCGGTTAGGATGCGGTCGCCCGGGGCGAACTCAAGCGAATAAAAAGCCATCTGCCAGGCGACCGTCGCATTTTCGACCAGCGCAATCTCTTCGGGCTTGGCGTTGATGAGGCGTGCCACCGAGCCATAAACCGCCTCGCAGCGCCCGATCTCCTGACGGAAGGCGGCATAGCCGCCGATCTCCGCTTCGAGATCGATATGGTTCTTGAGCGTGTCGACCACGGTGCGCGGCATGAGCGCCGCCCCGGCATTGTGCAAATAAGCGCGCCGCGCCGTCGCCGGCGTATCGGCCCTGATCCGATCCAAATCCATCACGTCGCTTCACTCTCAGATTGTTCAGGAGACACAAGCAGGTGATGTGGATAAAAGTCAATCGCAAGGCGCCGCTGTCAAAATACCTTCGCCTCGGTGTAGCATGCGGAGCCCGGCCCAGAATCAGAAGACTCGATGAATTGCCGCAAGGATGACCTTCGATATCGTCATATTCGACCTCGACGACGTGTTGTGCCGCTACGATCTCGGCGCAAGGCTCAGGGCGCTCGGCCGGATTTCCCATAAGACGCCGCGCGACATCCGCGCCGCTCTGTGGGATTCGGGCTTCGAGGATGCCGCCGATTCAGGCACCTATCAGAGCGCGGAAGACTATCTCGCCGAATTCGCCCGCCGCCTCGGCCATCCGATCAGCCAGGACGAATGGATCGCGGCGCGCCGTGCCGCCATTCAGCCCTGGCCCGATATGCTGGCGCTGGTTCGTGAGATCGCCCGGCACCGGCGCGTGGCGCTCTTCACCAATAACGGGCCGCTGATGAAGGCGGGGATCGCCGAGGTATTTCCGGACGCCGCGCAGATTTTCGGCGCCGACTGCTATTTCTCCTTCGAGTTCATGACCAAGAAACCCGATCCCGAAAGCTATCGCCGGCTGATGCGGCGTCTCGACATCGATGCCGGCAAGGCCTGGTTCACCGACGACAAGAAATCCAATGTCGACGGGGCGCGGATCGCCGGCCTCACGGCCCATCATTTCACCGGGCGCACCGGCTTCGAGCGCGAGGCCCGCGCACTGGGTCTTCTGTCCGCATGAGCACGGCAGCGACAAGCGAAGCCCGCTTCGTGACGGGCTCGACCATGCGGCATGTGGTGGTGATGACCTTCACCGGCGCGCTCGGCCTCATGTCGATGTTCCTGGTCGATCTGCTCGATCTCTTTTATCTGAGCCTCCTGGGCAAGACCGAGATCACCGCGGCGATCGGTTATGCCGGCACCGTCGTCTTCGTCAATCTGTCGCTGTGCATCGGCACCGGCATAGCCGCCGCGGTGCTGGTGGCGCGCAATCTCGGCGCCGGGCGGCCGGAGCGGGCGCGTGAATTCGCCACCAGCTGCTTCATGTATTCCTGCATCCTGTCGGCGATCTTTTCGGGCCTCATCGCCTTCGGCGCCGACTGGCTCCTGCGTCTGCTCGGCGCCGAGGGTGAGGCACTCCATCTCGCCAAGCAGTTCGTCTGGATCGCGTCCCCCGGTTTCGTGGTGCTGGCGGGCGGGGTCGCCTGCTCTTTCACGCTCCGGGGCCTGGGCGATGCCAGGCGCGCGATGTATGTGACCCTGGTCGTCGCCATCGTCATCGCCATTCTCGACCCGATCTTCATCTTCTGGCTAGGCTGGGGCATCCAGGGCGCGGCGCTGGCCGGCGTCATCGCCGATATCTGCTCGCTCGCTGTCGGCCTTCACAGCGTCCATCGCGTCCATAATTTCTTCGCGCCGCCGAGCCTCGCCAGGCTCAAGGCGGATATACGCGAGATCTCCGAGATCGCGGTGCCGGCGATGCTGACGCAGCTCGCCACACCCTTCGCCAATGCCTATGTGACGCGCGCCGTGGCGCCGTTCGGCAATGAGGCGGTCGCCGCGGCGGCGATCATCGGGCGCGTCATCCCGGTTGCCTTCGGCATCATCTTCTCGCTGTCGGGATCGGTCGGTCCGATCATCGGGCAGAATTACGGCGCCCGCCTTTATGACCGGGTGCGCCGCACGCTCACCGACGGGCTCATCTTCGCGACCATCTACACGCTGATCACGTCAGCCCTTCTGTTCGCCTTCCGCCACGAAATCGCCGAGCTGTTCCGCGCCAGCGGCCGCACCCATGAGCTCGTCTTGTTCTTCTGCAGCTTCATCGCCGCGAGCTGGGCTTTCGCCGGCGCGCAATTCGTCGCCAGCGCCGCCTTCAACAATCTCGGCCATCCCAACACGTCGACGGTCTTCAACTGGGCCAAGGCGACGATCGGCACCATTCCCTTCGCGATCTATGGCGCTGAGGTCGCCGGCCCCGAAGGCGTGATGGTCGGGGTGGCGATCGGGTCGATCATCTTCGGTGTTGCCTCCGTGGCCTGGGCCTATAGGATCGTGGCCAAGGTCGCGCAGCAGAAAACCTGACATGAGTTTGTGACTTTGGGTTGGTGAAATGGGGTTGATGGACATATTGCGCTCGGCCCAGGATGGGCAGTTCTTCGCCAATGCCGGACAGGCGGCGGGCATCGATCCGAAACGCGCGGAAGAGGCACTCGGGCGCATGGGCGCCGCCATCGCCGGCCAATTGCACAAGCGGGCCGAGGACCCCGAGGCCCTGGAGAAGCTTCTCGATCTGCTTGAGGACGGCGACGGCGACGCCTTTCTCGATGATTCCAATTTTATGGATGATCCCGAGCTCGTCGCGGACGGCGAGGCGGTGCTCGCCGATATCTATGGCTCGGCGACGACGGCGCGCAAGGCGCTCGCCATCGCACCCAAGGACGCGGCGATGAACAAGCTGGCGGCGATCGCGGCGAGCGCCGTCCTCGCGGTTCTGGCGCGCCAATATGCGCAACCGCAGAGGCAGGGGCTGATGGGCGAGCAGCGCGCGGCGGGCAATGGCGAAGAGCACGGCGGAATTCTCTCGACCATCATCGAAGCGGTGGTCAAAGGCGCGGTGCAGGGCGCCACGCGGCAACTGGCGCCGAAGCGGCGGCGCCGGCGTACCACCAGCATTTTCGGCACCACGCGCAAATCCACGCCGCGCAAGCGAACGACGCGCAAGAAGCTTAGCGGCACGTTCTCGCTCGATCAGATCTTCGGCGAGATTCTCGGCAACCTTCGGCGTTAACCAGAGCAGAAAGAGGCAGATCATGGATATCGCGGAAATCGGCCGTCAATTCGGCCTCAACGAAGCACAGACGCGCGCCGCCTTCGAGCAATTGGCGCCCGTCGTCGCCGCCGGCATCCGGCGCAACAACCAGTCGGATGACGGGCTCGCCAATCTCCTGAAGGCGCTGCAGGCGGGCAATCACAGCCAATATGCCGACAACACCTCGGCGCTCGGCTATGACCAGGTCGCCGACGACGGCAATGCCATATTGGGCCATGTCTTCGGTTCGAAGGATGTGAGCCGTGGCGTCGCCAATCAGGCAGCCGATCTGTCCGGCGTCTCATCGGCGGTGCTCAAGAAGATGCTGCCGGTCATCGCCGCCATCATCATGGGCCAGCTCGCCAAGGGCATGTTCGGCGGCGGCAAGCCGGCGTCGGCCAATACGCCCTCCCCTGCGCCGGCACCTGGTGGCCAGGGCGGTGGCGGGCTCGGCGATATTCTGGGCGACATTTTGGGCGGCGGCGCCGGCCAGGGCCAAGCCGCACCACGCGGCGGATCAGCCGGCGGTCAGGGCGGCGGCGGCCTCGGTGACATTCTCGGCGACATATTGGGCGGCGGCGCCGGCCAGGGTCAGGCGGCACCACGCGGCGGGCCAGCCGGCGGCCAGGGCGGCGGCGGGCTTGGTGACATCCTCGGCGACATACTGGGCGGCGGCGCCGGCCAGGGTCAGGCCGCACCACGCGGCGGATCGGCCGGTGGCCAGGGCGGCGGCGGGCTTGGTGACATCCTCGGCGACATACTGGGCGGCGGCGCCCAGGGTCAGCAGGGCCAAGCGGCCCCCCGGGGCGGCCAAGGCGGTGGTGGCCTCGGTGACATTCTCGGCGATATTTTGGGCGGCGGGGCCGGTGGCGGCCAAGCCGGCGGAGCGCCACGGCCGCAAGCCGGCGGCCAAGGCGGACCCGGCGGCGTCAGTATCGAAGACCTGCTGCGTGAGATGATGGGCGGCGGCCAGGGTGGAGGTGGAGCCGGCGGCGGGTACAATCAGGATATCACTCAGCGCAGCCGCAAGCGACTCGACGACGTCCTGGGCGGCGGTACATCCAGCGGCAATGCCGCTGACGACCTGCTCAATTCGGTCGACCGGATGACCAAGCGGCGCTAACGCCGGATAAAAGCATCAGGGGGCGCCAGGTAGATCCGGCGCCCCATCAATCTCCGGACGTTTCAGCCCAGACACTGAAAAAGACGCAGACTCACGGCGAGGACCGTGATAATATTGACGTGAGGGCAGTGTAAGGTCGATCCCTTACTGGATCGCACCATCGATAAGCGTGCCTAGCCGCCACTGCCCCGAGCGCCTCTCGAATTCTGTCATTCCATTCCGTCTTTCGGGGGCGCCACACAACTCCATTTGCGAAAGCGAAACAGATGAAAGTCCGTGATCTGAGACAAATCGTCGATCGCACCACGCAGGAAATGGCTGCGAGCCTGCCCGGCCTGCGCGGCCGGGAATTCGTCAAGCCGCGCGACATGAACTCCCCCGCCAAACTCGAATTGCGGCGGCGAACGCTCACCGAAACAGTCCTGCGTCCGTCCAAGTCCGAGAAGGAGCGGATATTGGGCGACAACGACCTCGTCGATCTCAACTTCTTCGAGCGCGGTCTTTTCGCGGCAAAGTCGGTGTGCCGGGTCATCCTGCGCGACGAGGCCGAGCGGCAGATCGGCGCCGCCAGCGGCTTCATGGTGTCGCCCTCGCTCCTGCTGACCAATCATCATGTCTTTCCCCATGCCGGGGAGGCGGCGCTTGCGCTCGCGCAGTTCGACTATGTGCTCGATATCGAAGGCATAGAACGGCGCGGACCTTCATTCAGGACGCGTCCCGACATCTACTTCTTCGCCCATGAGGAGCTCGACTTCGCCATCGTCGCGGTGGACCAGACCCCGGACGGCGATCCGGGCAATGCGGGGCTCACGACATATCGATATCTGCGCCTCAATCCAAATCACGGCAAAATCAATGAGGGCGAATTCATCTCCATCATCCAGCATCCGTCGGGTCTGCCGAAACAAGTGGCGCTGCGCGAGAACAAGCTGCTCAAGAAGGAGGATAATTTTCTCGTCTACCATTCGGACACGGCGCAAGGATCTTCGGGATCGCCGCTCTTCAACGACACATGGCAAGTGGTCGGATTGCATAGCGCCGGTGTTCCCCGGAAGAACGCCAAGGGGCAATGGCTGACCAAGACCGGCACCGTCGCCGACAATTCGACCGACGATGGCGAGATCGACTGGATCGGCAATCGCGGCATACGCGCCAGCCGGATCGTGGCGGCGCTCGGCGAAGCGCCGGGAAGCCCGTTGCTGGATGAGTTCATGGCGACCGCCAGCGGAGAAAAAGCTCTGTCGTCACCACCGCCGGGCTCGATCCCTCCCGATGGCCCGCGGACGGTCGAAGCGGGGACATCCAGTATCTCCAGGCTCCGCGTCACAGCGATGGCTCAGGGCACCCGCATCGATCTGCCGATCGGCTATGCCGCCGAGATCGAACATATCGGCTCAAGCGCGCCGCCAACGCCAACCACGCCGGCGGGCGGTGCCGATGTGATCGCCGCCACCGAAGCCTACAAGGCGCCGGTGATCGATTCGAAATATGAAAACCGGACGGGCTACGACAAGAACTTTCTCAGCGAGGTCATCGCGTTGCCACGGGTGACCAAGCCGGCGCTGGCGGCGAAAATGTCCAGCGGCGGAACGGCCATCCCCTATGAGCACTTCTCGATTGTCATGCACAAGGCGCGGCGGCTGGCGATGTTCACAGCCAGCAATGTCGATGCCACAGAGAAGGCGCGGCGACCCGAACCGTCCAAAAGCTATTCGCGCAAGGCGCTGGGCGGGCTGGCCGACGGCGACATCGAAAAATGGGTTCCCGAAGAGCGCATCGATGCCGCTCATCAGCTGCCGGACGCCTTCTTCAAGAATGACCGCAAATCCTTCGACAAGGGGCATATCGTTCGCCGTGACGATGTCGTGTGGGGCAAAACCTATGCGCAAGTGCGCCGCGCCAATGGCGACAGCTACCACGTCACCAACTGCTCGCCGCAGGTGGCGGCCTTCAACCAATCCAAACTGGGAGGCGACTGGGGCCGTCTCGAGAACATGATCCTCAAACAGGCCAAAGGCGAAAAGGTCGTGATCTTTGCCGGGCCGGTCTTCGACGACAAGAAGGACAGGCCCTTCAAAGGCAAGGACGAGAACGGCGATGAACTGATCGTGCAAATTCCATCGCAGTTCTGGAAGATCGTCGTCGCCGACGGGCCCAAAGGGCTCGAGGCCTATGGCTTCATCCTGAAGCAGGACCTGAAAACGGTCGACTGGGAGTTCAAGGTCGATTCGGAATGGGTGGAGGAACTAACCCCTCTCAAAGACATCCAGGCGCTGGCCGACTTCATCAGGCTTCCGAAGAACGTCATGCGCGCCGACATGTATGGACGGATCGAACCCCATGAGTCGCTGGCGATGAACGAAATCGTACGCCAGGGCCCCTCTTCCCGATCCCGCCGGCGCGGCTGAGGCACAAAAAGAAGCAGGCGGCCCAGGGGTGGGAACCGCCTGCCAGTCAGTCGGGGGGAGTCAGGTTCAGTAGGCGCCCCAGCCGGGGCGGTTGCGGGGCTGATGGCGATCGCGCAGCACGGCACGGTCTTCCAGGGCCCGGGTCGGGTCGGTGGTGATCGGCAGCTTCGCCGCCCATTCCAGATCGGCCCGGCTGACGCCGATATCGGCCAGCAGGAAATCATCGAATTCGGTGAGCTGGGTCACTTCCTTGCGCGCCCTCCAGTTGTGGAAGAGCCTCGAAAACAGCGACCGGTTGCCGATACGGTCTTCGAAAATCGCGCGGTTCAGGGCATAATCTCTCATGACACGATCCTCCGTAGCGCCAGAAAATCATTCCCCTGGCGGGCCGGCCACCCGAAAGCGGCTCAAGCGGTTCATCTGAATGTCCTTAATCTGCGCTTCCGCTATTGATAAATCCAACGAATATGTCTTATACTTTCCATCAATACTATTGATGGAGATGTGGCATGATCCCCAATCTCGACGTCGACCTCCTGAAGACATTCCTGGCCATTGCCGACACCGGCAATTTCACCCGCGCCGCCGAGGAAGTGCACAAGACGCAGTCGGCTGTGTCCATGCAGATGAAGCGGCTCGAGGAACTGGTGGGCCGTCCCCTCTTCACGCGCGACGGGCGGCAGAGCCGGTTCACCGCCGATGGCGAACGGCTGATCGAATATGCCCGTCGTATCGTCAATCTCAATGACGAGGCGGTCGCCGCCTTCACCAAGCCCGAGCTGACCGGCACGCTGCGCTTCGGCACGCCCGACGACTATGCCGACCGCTTCCTGCCCGAGATCCTGGCGCGCTTCTCGCGCACCCATCCCTTGGTGACGGTCAATGTCGACTGCGCCATGAGTCCGGTTCTCTATGAGCGCTCGCGCCATGGCGAGCTCGATCTGGCACTCGTCACCGCCTGCTCGGAAATCATCGCCGACGAAATCGTGCGCACCGAAAATCTGGTCTGGGTGACCTCGCAGCGCCACAGCGCCCATATGCTCGATACGCTGCCCGTCGCCTTGTCGCATACAGGCTGCGAATGGCGGGCGCTGGCGGTCGGCGCGCTCGAGCGCCAGGGCCGCAAATACCGCATCGCCTATTCGAGTCCCAATTCCAATGCGGTGAATGCCGCGGTGCTGGCCGGGCTCGCGGTCGGCGCGATACCGGAAATCTGCCTGCGTCCGGGCATGCGTCTCCTCTCCGAGAAAGACGGCTTTCCGAAGCTCAGCCAATTCCGCATCGGTATCGTGCACCGGCCAGGCCGGCGCAGCTCGGCGGCCGAGGCGCTGAGCCGCCATATCTCGGAAAGCATCTCCAATATGCCGCGCCAGCTGATGGCGGCGGAATAGCCGCTCCCGAAAAACTGCATGACTTTCCGTCAATGCCCGGGCGCATACTGATCCTCCCGATATGAAGGAGATCTTGAGATCATGGCGATCACCACGGCGCTGACCAGACTGCTCGGCATCCCCCATCCGATCATTCTGGCGCCGATGGGCGGCGTCGCCGGCGGCAGGCTGGCAGCGGCGGTGAGCCAGGCGGGCGGCTTCGGCATGATCGGCGGCGGCTATGGCAATCCGAAAGCCGGCTATGGCGGCACCAGCTGGATGGACGAGCAATTCCGCGCCGCTGGCAATGCGCAGATCGGTGTCGGCTACATCACCTGGTCGCTCCAGCAATTTCCCGAACTCTTCGACCAGGCGATGGAACGCTCACCGAAAGTCTTCGGCCTCGCTTTCGGCGACGAAATGCAGTTCGCGCCACGCATCAAGGCGGCCGGCGTCAAGCTCCTCTGCCAGGTGCAGGATCTCGACGGCGCCAAACGGGCGCTCGATGCCGGCGCCGACATCGTCGTGGCGCAAGGCACGGAAGCGGGCGGCCACGGCAAGTCGGGGCGCACGACGCTCACCCTCACCCCGGCAGTGGTCGACATTGCGGGCGAGATACCGGTTGTGGCGGCGGGAGGACTTTCCGACGGGCGCGGCCTCGCAGCGGCGCTGATGCTGGGAGCTTCCGGAATATTGGTCGGCACGCGTTTCTGGGCAACGCCCGAAGCGCTCGGCAGCGACCGGGTGAAGCAATTGCTGACGCTGGCGCGCAGCGACGACACGCAGCGCACCCGTGTCTTCGACATCGTGCGCGAGCTGCCCTGGCCCGACGGTTATACCGGCCGCGCGCTCGTCAACGACTTCAGCCGGAAGTGGCACGGAAACGAAGGCGCGCTTGAAAAGAACCTGACGCGCGAGACGGAAGCCTATTGGACAGCGGCGCGTGCCGGCGACACCAACACATCCGTCGTCTTCGCCGGCGAAGGCCTCGATCTCATTCACGACATCAAGCCCGCCGGCGAAATCGTGCGGACGATAGCGGCGGACGCCGAAGACTTGCTCACGTCGCGCGCGGGCATTGAGATCGGCTAACTTCCGGAAGGCACAAACTCGGAGAGAACGTCTGTCCCACAAGCCCACCAACAAATTGCTGTATGACGCCATCAAGGATCGCGGCATGGCCTATCTGATGGCGTTTCGCGAACTCAAGGCCCGCTATGGCGAGGATGAAGCCAAGGATGTGATGCGAAGCGCAAGCCGCGCCCACGGACTCCACGTCGGCAAATCGCTGGCGGGCTGCGCGCCGAGAGACTTCGAAGGCATGGCGAAAGGCTTCGCGAAATCACCCGATGACGGCTCGGTGTTCTGCCCGGACATCAGGCGGCTCGACAGCTCGGGCCTCGACGTGAAGATGATGGCCTGCCCGATCAAGGACGCCTGGGTCGAGGCCGGCTGCAGCGACGAGGAAATCGTCACCTTGCTGCACTGTGCTTCCGCATTTGACGCGGCCACCCTGGAAGCGGCGGGTTTCGAGTATGAGATCGAACTCTGGTCTCCCGGACAGGAGGGGTGCTGCCTGACCCGGATCAGAGAGAAGGCCGAATAGAGCCCTAGTTCACGAAGGTCGCCTTGACGCGCTTCGAAACAATAAAATAGGGAGCCCAGATCAGGGTCCCGACGACCGTCCAAAAGAGATCCCGCGCAGCACGCGCTTCTTCCTCGGGTGTGCCGCTGAATTCTGAAAAGGTGGAGGCCAGCCACATCTCGTACATCAACGCTGCCAGGCCAAGACAATAATAGCCGATCATCAGACGAGGCAGCATCCGCTTCTTGAGATACATCAAGGCCAGCGCCGCGGCGGCCAGAAAAATGATCGCCACGCCGGAAGCCAGCGAGATGACGACCGGTATGAACATCCATCTGCTTTCAGGATTGAGCAGAAGCTCCAGAAGGCCGGACCAGTCCCGCCAGGCGGGCCAGATGTTGACGCCGGTCAACCATATCGTCGTAACGAGATTTATGATGGGGATAACCAGCCAACCGCCGATGCCCTGGGGACGCGGCGCCGGTGACGCCGGGTGAGGCTCATCTTGCGCCTCGCCATCCATCGCCGTTTCACTCGTCACGAAACGCAGGCCTCAATATGCAAAGTCGCGGAAAACGCGGCGCACGTCGTGGTTCCAGCTCGTGTCATAAAGCTGCAACAGGTCCTCGGCGCGGGTGCGGCCCGAGGCGGCGATATCGTCGAGATCGTCGAGGAAGCGCGTTTCGGTCTTGCCCTTGCAGCCGACGATGCGGCGCTCGCCCAGGCCCTTGCGCGACAGCGCCAGCATGTGCTTGGCGACGTCCTGCACCGTGCGGCCCTTGACGGTCGCCTGCAGCGCCTCGCGCGGCACCGCCTCACGCAATTTCTGCCGGTCGTCGGCCGACCAGTCCTTCACCAGCTCCCAGGCGCCGTCGAGCGCCGTCTGGTCATAGAAGATGCCGACCCACAGTGCGGGGAGCGCGCAGAGCGTGCGCCAGGGACCGGTATCGGCGCCGCGCATCTCCAGGAATTTCTTGAGTCGCACTTCCGGGAAGATCGTCGTCAGATGATCCGACCAGTCCTGCTGCGTCGGCCGCTCACCCGGCAATTGCGGCAGCTTGCCTTCCATGAAGGCGCGGAAGCTCTCGCCCGATGTGTTGTGATAATGGCCGTCGCGATGGACGAAATACATCGGCACGTCGAGCGCATAATCGACATAACGCTCATAGCCCATGCCGGGTTCGAAAGCGAAGGGCAGCATGCCGGAGCGGTCGGGATCGGTATCGAGCCAGACGGCCGAGCGGAAGCTCTTAAAGCCGTTGGGCTTTCCTTCCGTGAACGGAGAATTGGCGAAGAGCGCGGTCGCCACCGGCTGCAGCGCCAGCGAGACGCGCAGCTTCTTGACCATGTCGGCTTCCGAGGAGAAGTCGAGATTGACCTGCACCGTCGAGGTGCGGAACATCATGTCGCGGCCGTGCTTGCCCTTCTTGTCCATATAGGGCGCCATGATCTTGTAGCGGCCCTTGGGCATGACCGGTGTCTCGGCCCGCGTCCAGATGGGCGATGAACCAAGGCCGAGGAAGCCAATGCCCAAAGCATCACCGATCTCGCGCACCTGGGCCAGATGGTTATGCACCTCGTCGCAGGTCTCATGCACGGTCGCCAAGGGCGCGCCCGACAATTCGAACTGGCCGCCCGGCTCGAGCGAGATCGACCCCAGCCCCGTGGGATCGGCGAGCGCGATGATGTTGCCCTCCTCATAGACGCCGGTCCAGCCGAAGCGGGCCTTGAGCCCTTCGAGCAGCGCCTTGATCGAGCGTGGACCGTCATAGGGGACGGGGTTCAACGTATCGGTCAGAAAAGGGAATTTCTCGTGCTCGGTGCCGATGCGCCATTCCGACTCGGGCTTCTCGCCCTTGGCGATATAGTCGACCAGCTGGCGTTTGCTGGTGATGGCGGCGCGTGCTTCCGGGCTGTCAGGTGTAGGTCCGCTCACGATCAATTCCCATGATATTGCCTGGGGAAGCGTTTAGGCGGCGGCCCACCTTCCGACAAGTCAAAGATTGTGATGGGCGCCCCGGCAAAAAATCATGAATGCCAGTCGCCCAGGACCGCCTGGACCACGGCCAAAGCGGCGGTGCCGGCGGTATCGGCCCGCATGATCCGGGGCCCCAGCGAGATGACGGTCACGAAAGGAAGCCGCTTCAGCCCCTCCCGCTCCTCAGGTGTAAAACCGCCTTCCGGGCCGACCAGAAGGGCGGCGGGAAGCTTGAGACCTTTGAGGAGCGCTATCGTGTCGGCGCCGTCCGAGCGTTCGTCGCAATAGATCAGAGCACGATCGGCCGGCCATTTGGCCAGCAGCCGGTCGAGCTTTTCCGGCTCAAACACCTCGGGCACATACACCAGATTGCACTGCTCGGCCGCCTCCACCGCATTGGCCTTCATCCGGTCGAGGTTGACGCGGTCGACAATGGTGCGCGCCGTATAGACGGGACGCAGGCGGCGGGCGCCGAGTTCGGTCGCCTTCTGCACCAGATAATCGAGACGGGCATGTTTGAGCGGCGCGAAGACGAAATCGATATCGGGCGGCGGGGCCGCCTCGGCGAGCTGCTTTTCGCAGATGACGCTCATCGCCTTGCGGGCGACGGTGCCGAGATAGGCCAGATATTCGCCATCCTGCGTGTTGAAGAGCCTGACCGGGTCACCGGGCTTGAGCCGCATCACATCGCGCAGATAATGGGCCTGATCCTGCCCCAGCTGATGCTCGGCTCGTTCAGCAAGCTTTTCGGCAACGTAAAGGCGCGGCGTGTCTTTCATAAGTTCATTTTCTATTGGCGCATGATCTTTTCGGAAAACCGGCATCCACTTTTCCGGATCAGCGGTACCTAACCTCCCCCAGCGGCTGCGCGCAATGGGCCTATTTGCACGCCCGGACCTCCCGGGCTAACACAGCCCCATGACCGACCATGTCGCCGATGCGCCCCCCGACAATTGGGTCGACCGGTTTATGCCGAGGCCCTGGCGCCCCTATGCGCGGCTCATGCGGCTCGACCGGCCGATCGGGCTGTGGCTGCTGCTGATCCCCTGCTGGTGGGGCCTTGTCCTGGCGCAGATCGCCGCAGGCGGCGGCATGCCCAATCTCTGGTACGGCCTGCTCTTCCTCCTGGGTGCCCTCGTCATGCGCGGCGCCGGCTGCACCCTCAACGATCTCGCCGACCGCGACTTCGACGCCCAGGTGGCGCGCACCCGCTCGCGGCCGATCCCCTCGGGGCAGGTCAGCGTCAAGGCGGCCCTCGCCTTCCTGATCCTGCAGTGCCTCTTAGGCCTCGTGATCCTGCTGCAGTTCAACTGGCCGACGGTTGTCCTCGGAGCAGCCTCGCTCATCCTCGTCGCCATCTATCCGTTCATGAAGCGCTTCACCTATTGGCCCCAGGTCTTTCTGGGCCTCGCCTTCAACTGGGGGGCGCTGGTCGGCTGGAGCGCCATTCACGGCGAGATCGCCTGGCCCGCCATCCTGCTCTATCTCGGTGGCATCGCCTGGACACTCGCCTATGACACGATCTACGCGCACCAGGACAAAGAGGACGATGTACTGATCGGGGTGAAATCGACAGCACTCAAGCTTGGCGCCGCGTCGATCTATTGGATCGCCGGCTTCTTCATCATCGCGCTTATCCTCATCGAGACGAGCCTCTGGCTTGCGCATGCCGGGCTTCTCGCCCATATGGGGGTGGCCTCGGCGGCGCTCCATGCCGCCTGGCAAATCGCCAGGCTCGATATCGACAACCCGCAAAACTGCCTGAAGCTGTTCCGCTCCAATCGCGATCTGGGGCTGCTGCTTCTCCTAGGGCTTCTTCTCGACACATTGATCAGATGACCAAAGACCTTCTCGCTCTCGCTCATACCGCGCTCGCGCGTGCCAGACATTTCGGCGCCAGCGCCGCCGACGCGCTCGTCGTCGACGGCCGCAGCCTCGAAGTGGCGGTGCGCGACGGCGCGATCGAAAATCTCGAACAGTCGGAAGCGATCGAAGTCGGCTTGCGCGTTTTTGTCGGCCAGGCCTCGGCAGCAATCGCCACGAGCAAGATCGATGCGGCGGGCATCGACCGCATCGCCGAGCAGGCGGTCGCCATGGCGAAGGCGGCACCACCCGATCCCTATGCCGGCATCGCCAACCCCAACCAGATAGCGCACGACTGGGCAATGCCCGATATCGCCGGCGAGACGCTGCTCGATGCGGCGCAATTGCGCGACATGGCGCTCGCCGCCGAAAAAAGCGCGCTCGCCGTAAAGGGCGTGAGCAAGTCGGGCGGCGCCGGCGCATCGTCCTCCGACCGCAGCGTGGCGCTCGCCGCCTCCAACGGCTTTTCCGGCACCTATCAGCGCACCGGCCTTTCGCTCAGCGCCACCGCGATCGCCGGCGACGGCACGGCGATGGAACGCGACTATGATTATTCCTCCGTCATCCACCGCGAGGATCTGCGTAGCGCTGAGGATATCGGCAGCGAAGCCGGCCGCCGCGTGGTACGGCGCGTCAATCCGCGCAAGGTGAAGTCGCAGGCGGTGCCCGTCATCTATGACAGCCGCATCGCATCGAGCCTTGTCGGGCATTTCCTGTCGGCGATCATGGGCTCGGCGATCGCGCGCGGCACCAGCTTCCTGCGCGAGAAGCTCGGCGAACAGGTTTTCGGCGAAAACATCCACATCATCGACGACCCGCTGCGCCCGCGCGGCCTCGCCTCCAAACCCTTCGATGCCGAAGGCATCGCCACCAAGGTGCTGCCGCTCATCGAGGCGGGCGTGCTCAAGAGCTGGATCCTCGATCTCGGCTCGGCCCGGCAATTGGGACTTCAGACCACCGGCCACGCGGCGCGCGGCCTTGCCGGCCCGCCCGGGCCCTCCTCGTCCAATGTCATCTTGAGCCCCGGCAGCCTGTCGCTCGACGACATGATCAAATCAATCGGCACCGGCTTCTATGTGACCGAGCTCATCGGTCACGGACCCAATATTGTCACCGGCGACTACAGCCGCGGCGCTTCCGGCTTCTGGATCGAAAATGGCGAAGTCAGCTATCCGGTCAGCGAGGTGACGCTCGCCGGCAAGCTCGCCGACATGTTCCGCAACCTCGAGCCCGCCAATGATCTCGTCTATCGCGGCTCGATCAATGCGCCCTCCTGCCGCCTCGAAGGAATGACTCTTGGCGGACGCTGAACTTCTCGAAGACGCGGTGCGTGAAGCGGGTGCGTTGGCCAGTTCCTTGTTCCGAAAGGTCAAGCACTGGACGAAGAGCGACGGCTCGCCGGTCACCGAGGCCGATCTCGCGGTCGACAGACTGCTGAAGGAGCGGCTCCATGATACAAGGCCGGGTTATGGCTGGCTTTCGGAAGAAACGCCGGACACGCCGGACCGTCTCGGGCGCGCAAAAGTGTGGATAGTCGATCCGATCGACGGCACGCGCGCCTTCACCCACGGGGCGGATGAATGGTGCGTGGCCGCGGCACTGCTGACCGACGGTCGGCCGACGCTCGCCGCCATCTACCGTCCGATGACCGACGACTTCTATCAGGCCGCGGCCGGCAAGGGCGCCAGGCTCAATGGCCGGCCGCTCCATATCGACGCTACCTCCAGCCTCGCCGGCGCCCGTGTCCTCGGCAATGTCTCGGCCTTGAAGCAGCTTCAGGCCCAGGCCCCGGTGGAAGCGGTGCCGAGCGGCAACATACCGCTCGCTTTGCGGCTCGCTTTCGTGGCGCAAGGCAAGCTCGACGCGGCGCTCTCGACGACGCCCAAGCATGACTGGGACCTTGCGGCGGGCGATCTTCTGGTGCACGAAGCGGGAGGCATCGTCACCGGATTGAGCGGAAAAGTTTTTACCTATAACCGCGCTGTGACGCGGCAGGAAAATTACGTGGCCACGTCGCCGCAGTTGCAGGCGAAACTTCTGGAGCATCTTTCACCATCATGAGCAAGTCACCCAAGAAACAGCCGGAACAGCTTCTTCATCTGGTCTTCGGCGGCGAACTCACCGATCTCGACGGCATCACCTTCAAGGATGTCGCGGGGCTCGACATCGTCGGCATATTCCCGAATTTCGAGACGGCGCAGAAGGCCTGGCTCGGCAAAGCGCGCGAGACCATCGACAACGCCCAGATGCGCTATTTCATCGTGCATCTGCACCGCCTGCTCGATCCCGCGACCGACACGACGAAGAAGAAAAAGAGCTGACACCTTGCGCCGCGACGACGATCTGACGCGTTTCGCGGCAGAAGGCGGCGAGCCGCTGCCCACCGCCGGCGCGCAAGGCTTCGTCGCGCATGACGGCGCCCGCATCTGGTATTCGTCCTACGGCGCAGGCCCGGTGGTGATCCTGCTGCATGGTGGTCTCGGTCATGGCGGCAATTGGGGCGCCCAGGTCCCTGCCCTCCTCTCCGCCGGCTACCGCGTGCTCCTCATCGACAGCCGCGGCCATGGAAGCAGCACCCGCGACGATCGGCCCTACACATATGAGCTGATGGCTTCCGATGTCGTCGCGGTGATGGATGATCTCGCGATCGGCAGGGCGGCTTTCGTCGGCTGGAGCGACGGCGCCTGCATCGCGCTCGTCCTCGCCCTGAAGGCGCCCACGCGGGCAAGAGGCGTCTTCTTCTTCGGCTGCAACATGGATCCGAGCGGCACCAAGGAGATCGATGAAAGCGATCCCCTCCTCGGGCGCTGCTTCTCCCGCCACGCCAAGGACTATGCCCGCCTGTCGGCGACGCCCGACGCCTTCGATGATTTCGTCGCCGCCGTCAGCCAGATGATGAAGACCGAGCCCAATTACGGGCCGGACGATCTCGCCCGCGTCACGGTACCGGTGGCGATCGCGCAGAGTGAGCGCGACGAGTTCATCAAACGTGAGCATGCCGAATATCTGGCACGCAGCATTCCCGGTGCCCGCTTCATCCTGCTCGAAGGGGTCAGCCATTTCGCGCCGCTGCAGCAGCCCGATCTCTTCAATGATGCGGTGCTGGCCTTTCTCGCCGGCCTCAAGGAATGATCCGCTGCCGGCGCAGGTCGGCAAACAGCCGCAAGAACATCTCCTCGCTGTCGACATAGTCATGGAAGCCGAAGCGGCGCGCCTTGCCGCCATCGGCGAAGAAGTCATAATCCCAGGAAAAGACGAAATCGGCGAAAGGCCAGGACGAGACGTCCTTGTAGGGCGTCTTGGCAAGGCCGTATTTCTCGACCATCGCGTTCCACAGCGGCTCCTTGTCGGCCATGACCGAGCTCAGCTGTAACGGCATGGGCGGCGCCGCCTCCATGTCGAAGAAACGGGCCAGCTTCGGCCACATGTCGTTCCAGCGGAAGAGATCGCCATTATTGATATTGAAGGCCTGGTTGGCGGCACCGGCCTCACGCGCCGCCCAGATCGTGGCGCGGGCGAGCAAACCTGAATCGGTCATCTCGATGAGCTTGTCATAGGCGCCGGGCTTGCCCGGAAACCGCAAAGGCAATCCCAGCTCCTTCGACATCGACGCATAGACCGCAATCGCCACCGCCAGATTCATCGGATTGCCGAGCGCCACACCGCCGACCACGCTGGGCCTGAGCGCCGACCAGCTCCAGGCTTTTCCCTGCTGGCGTGTTTCGAGAAGGCGCTGCTGATCGACGTTGAATTCGGGCGGCATCGGCGGCGGGTCGGTCTCGCGCGCCGGCGTCTTGAAGGGGCCGAGATGGGCGCCATAGACCTTGTAGCCCTGCATGAGGCTCACATGACGCAAGCCGGGTGCCGCCGCCTCGATGCCGTCGAGGAGATGGGTGAGCATCGCGACATTGGGCGCCACCAGCTCGGCCCAGCTGCCGCGCTCCTGATAGGCGGCATAGAAGACATGGGTGACGGCGGTGAGTGGTGCGAGCTTCCGCCGTGTGTCGTCAGGGTCGAGCAGGTCGACGGCGATATGCCTGACCTTCTCCGCATCGGCGCCGCCGCGGCGCGACAGGCCGATGATGTTCCAGCCACCTTGCGCTTTGAGTTCGGCGATAAGATTGCGGCCGATGACGCCGTGCGCGCCGGCAATGAGAGCGGTTCCATTGTTCATGATTATCTCTCCTCTCATTCGGCCGGCGCCGGGCAGACGGCGCGGCGCTTGCCGGCATCGAGCCAGAGCGCGATGAAAGCGACGGCGAGGCCCGACAGTGTGACGAGTGCGGCCGCCCAGGTGACGAAGCCGAGGCCCGGTCCCTGATCGATGACGATACCGCCCAGCCACGCGCCGCCGGCATTGCCGAGATTGAAGGCGGCGATGTTGAAGCTCGAGGCAAGATTCTGTCCGGCGCCCGCGGCCTTCTCCAGCACCCACATCTGCAGGGGCGCGACGGTCGCGAAAGCGGCGGCGCCGAGCAGGAAGACAAAGAGCGCGGAAGCGATGCGGTCATGAATGGCGAAGCTCATCAGGCCCAGCACCAAAGTCAGCGTGATCAGGCTGCCGATGAGCGTGGGGGTGAGCTTGCGGTCGGCGAGCTTGCCGCCGGCCAGATTGCCGATCAGGAGTCCGGCGCCGAAGACCAGCATCAGCGGCGACACGGCAGATTCGGAGTAGCCGGAGATGCGCGTGAGGATCGGCGCGATATAGGTGAAGACGGCGAAGACGCCGGCATAGCCGAGCACGGTCGTGAGCAGGCCGAGAAGGACCTGCGGCCGGCGGAACACCGCGAGATCGTTGCGGAAGCTGCTCTGCTGCTCAGGCGCCGTATCACGCGGGACGAAAGCCCAGATCACGGCGAAAGCCGCGAGGCCGACCACTGTCACCGCCCAGAAGGTCGAGCGCCAGCCGGCCAGCTGACCGAGCCAGGTGCCGAAAGGCACGCCCAGAATGGTGGCGACGGTCAACCCGGTGAACATGATGGCAATGGCGGACGCCTTCTTGTCGGGAGCGACGAGGCCGGTCGCGACGACGGAGCCGACGCCGAAGAAGGTGCCATGGGCAAAGGCGGTGAGGATGCGGGCCGCCATCAGGGTCCCATAACCGGGCGCCAGGGCGGCCGCGGCATTGCCCAAAATGAAGATGGCCATCAGCGCCAGGAGCACGCTTTTGCGCGGCCAGCGGCTTGTGGCCATGGTGAGGATGGGCGCGCCCAGCACCACGCCCAAGGCGTAGCCCGAGATCAGAAGGCCGGCGGCCGGAATGGAGACGCCCAAGTCTCCCGACACCTCGATCAGGAGGCCCATGATGACGAATTCGGTGACGCCTATTCCAAAAGCGCCGGCGGTGAGCGCATAAAGTGCAAGAGGCATGATCTATCCCACTTCCGGCCCGATGCCGGATGGGCTTTAGATGGACGGCCTCGCATTCATGAACTAGAATGCATAATGGAACAGGATTTGTGAGTTCAATTCACTATGGCCAAGCAATTCGCCCGCATCGAAGACCCCCATCGGAAGTTCATCGCACGCCAGCACATCTTCTTCACCGCCTCGGCGGCGGAAGGGACGCGGGTCAATGTCTCGCCGCGCTCGACCGAGGCGCTGCGCCTCCTCGATGACCTGACCGCCATCTATCTGGACCGTACCGGCAGCGGCAATGAGACGGCGGCGCATCTCCTGGCCGACGGGCGGCTCACCATCATGTTCTGCGCCTTTGACGGGCCGCCGGTGATCCTGCGCCTTTATGGCCAGGGCCGCATGATAAGGCGCAACAGCCCGGAATATCTGAGCCTGCTCGCCGAGCATTATGGCGGCGAGGAGCCCTTGGGCGCCCGCCAGATCATCCGCCTCGACATCGATCTGGTGCAAACCTCCTGCGGCTACGCGGTGCCGCTCTACGACTACCGCGCCGAGCGGCCCAATCTCGACCGCTGGGCCGAAGCCAAAGGCCAGGAGGGTCTCGACGCCTATTGGCGCGAAAAGAACCTCACCAGCATGGACGGCCTGCCAACTGGCTTGCTGGATGAGCCCGAGGATCAGATGGCGTCGTGAGCCGGCTCGACGTCAACCGCTCGGGCGAGATCGAGGTCTTCGTCCGGGCCGTCGAGCTGGGTGGCTTCTCGGCCGCCGCCCGCGCCTTCCACATGACGCCCTCGGCGGTGAGCAAGCTCGTCGCCAGGCTCGAAAGCCGGCTGGGTGTGCGGCTCATCAACCGCTCGACCCGCAAGCTCGAGCTCACCGCCGAAGGTGCGTCCTTCCTCGAGCGCGGTCGGCAGATCCTCGAGGATCTCAACACAGCTGAGCGCGAGGCGGCGGCCGGCGCCGAGCCGCAGGGTCAGTTGCGCATCAACAGCAACGTCCCTTTCGGGATACATTACCTGCTGCCGCTGCTGCCGGGATTTCTGGCGCTTTATCCGAAGATCAAGGTCGATGTCGCGCTCACCGACCGGGTGGTCGATCTCATCGAGGAGCGCGCCGACATCGCCATCCGCACCGGCCCGTTGCGGGAGTCGCGCCTCATCGCGCGCAAGCTCGGCGACAGCCGGATGATCATCGTGGCCGCGCCCGATTATCTGGCAAAACATGGCACGCCGGAGCATCTCGTGGATCTCGAAAGGCACAATCAGCTCGGCTTCTGCTTCACCCGCCATATCGAGGGCTGGCCGTTCAGCGACGAGCATGGCGGCAGCACGACCATGCCGCTCACCGGCAATGCGCTGGTGAGCGACGGCGAGGCGCTGCGCCAGCTCGTGCTGTCAGGCCTCGGCCTGGCGCGGCTGTCGAGCTTCCACATCACCCGCGACATCGAGGCCGGGCGGCTCGTTCCCTTGTTGGAAAACTACAATCCCGGCGATATCGAGACGATGTATGCGGTCTATGTCGGCCAGGGCGGACATCTGCCGGCGAGGGTCAGGGCATTGCTCGATTATCTGGCGGAGAAGGTGCGCTTTCCTTGATTCTCGCCTGTGCGTCGGCTTACCCGAAAATCGCTTCGCACTTTTCGGGCCGATGCGTGACTCTTGTCTGCGCATCGGCTTATCCGAAAACCGCTTCGCACTTTTCGGGCCGATGCGTGACTCTTGTCTGCGCATCGGCTTATCCGAAAACCGCTTCGCACTTTTCGGGCCGATGCTCTAGCTACGCCTGAGATAGAGACGCGGCTGGTCATGGTTGATATAGCCATAGACGGAGTTATTGCCCCTGCGGAACAGCTCGCCGCATTTCGTGGCGCTGACGACCGCCGAGAAGGTCAGGCATATCCGGTCACCGTCATGCGCCCGCTTGACCGACCAGCTGCCGGTGGCGTTGATGCCGTTATAGGTGCCTTTGACGGATCCATCGGCGCCGATCGAGAGTACGAGCGCAGTCCCCTTCCAGGTGCCCGACCAGTTGCCGGGCATCACCTTGCGCATCTCGCGCCCATCGAGCCGGTCGGCGGCGAAGGCCTGCGGAACCCACAAGGTCAGCGACAGCAGGATGGCGGCGAGGGTGCGTGTCATCATCACCGCAAAATGACAGCGGCTGCCGCCAGTCGTCAAGCTGTTGGCCCTTATTTCCCCTTCGCCCGTTGCGAAGCAATGGGAGAAGGTGCCCGATAGGGCGGATGAGGGCTCTTCTGAAAGAGCACTATTCTCAAGCGAAGAGCCCTCACCCGGCCTTCGGCCACCCTCTCCCATCCTGCGGACGGGAGAGGGGGAATACTGGACAGAGCGCTCGCTATACGTCAGAGCGTGCCGGCCTTCTGCGCCTGGGCGAGCGGGAAAGCGGCGAGCATGGTGCTCTGATCCGCCGCGTCGAGCCGGCGTTCGGCCTCGGCGCAATCGAGCTTCATCTGCGCCACCAGATCGTCGATCGTGTCGAAGCGCCGGTCGGGGCGGATGAGGTCGATGAATTCGACCAGCATCGTCTTGCCGTAAAGATCGCCGCTGAAGCCGAAAAGGAAAACTTCGAGGAAGGTCTTCTCGCTGGCGAAGGTGGGGCGGCGGCCGAAATAGCCGGCCCCTTTCCAGCGTGGCGCGCCGGCTACGCTGACATCGCGCACCCGCACCGCATAGATACCCTGGAACGGCTCGGCGCCGTCAGGCAGCACGATATTGATCGTCGGGAAGCCGATGGTGCGGCCGCGCTGGTCGCCCTGCACCACCTCGCCCATCACCGTCCACCAATAGCCGAGCTGGCGGGCGGCCTCGTTCACATGGCCATGGCGCAGCGAGTCGCGGATGGCGCTCGAGGAAAACGGCGCGAAGCCGTCATCATCGGTCACCTGGTCGATCACCGTCACGCCGAATCCCAATTGCCGGCCGAGCTCGCGCATCGTCTCGGGTGTGCCCTTGCGGCCATGGCCGAAATGGAAGTCATAACCGGTGACGACATGGGCGGCGCCCAAGCGCTCACTCAGTTCCTTGCGCACGAAGGCTTCGGGGTCCATCGCCGCCAGCGCCGCATCGAAGGAAAGCACCGCGGTGAAGCTGGCGCCGAGGCCGGCGACGAGGCGCGCTTTCAAAGGCAAGGGCGTGAGACGGAAAGCCGGCTCGGCCGGGCGGAAGAAGGTGCGCGGATGCGGCTCGAACGTGACGAGGCCCCAATGGGTGTTGCGGCGGCGGGCCTCCGCTTCGGCGGCGGCCAGCAATTGCTGATGGCCGCGATGGACGCCGTCGAAATTACCGATGGCGACGACGGCGCCGCGCAATTCCGCCGGGAGCGGTGCCCCGGCCTCAACGATCCGTGTGGTCATCAGGCAAGTCTAAAAGGTTGGTTCATCCGCGGGAAGGCACGAGCACGAGGGCTTCGCCTTCGAGCACGACCTTATCGCCCACCGAGACGGAACAGTCGAGGGCCGCGCGGCGCTTGTCGCGGTCGAGCGAAGCGATGCGGGCCGAGGCGCGCACCGTGTCGCCGATGCGGACCGGCGCCTTGAAGCGCAAGGTCTGGGAGAGATAGATGCAGCCATAACCCGGCAGCTTGGTGCCAAGGATGGTGGAAATGAAGCTGGCGGTGAGCATGCCGTGGGCGATGCGGCCCTTGAAGGGCGACTTGGCGGCGAAATCGGCGTCGAGATGCACCGGGTTGTTGTCGCCCGACAATTCGGCGAAGGTTTCGATGTCGCTGCCGGTGACCACCCGTTCATGGGCGGCCTCCATGCCGACTTCGAGATCCTCGATACAATAGTGAGCACCGGACATTCGCCAAGCTCCTCGAATTGGATATTGCGTGCGCTAAATAATCATATTGCGCCGCACAAGGATAGTTCCCCTTAGGTCGCAGGACCAGGAGCTTGTTTCCGATGGTTAACCCGCTGAATCAAAGAGATAATCAGGATCAGGCCAGGAACGGCAGGCTACGGACGATGCGCGCTTCCGGCAGCTTGGCGCGGATATCGGCCTCGAGCTTCGCCGGATCGATCCCCTCCTCGGAAATGCCGCCGGCGATCAGCACAACGTCGAGGCCGTAATCGGCGGCGCCCTTGATGTCGGTTTCCGGCCCATCGCCAATGGCGAGGAAGCTCCGCTTGTCGGTAATGCCGCGTAGCGCCGCCACCCGGGTGAGCGCCAGATCATAGATCGGCCGATAGGGTTTGCCCGCCATGGTGACCTCGCCGCCCAACGCCGCATAGGCCTCGGCGAGCGCCCCGGCGCACCAGATCAGCCGGCTGCCGCGGCGGACGACCTTGTCGGGATTGGCGCAGACCATCGGGAGCTTGCGGCGCGCCAGCCGCTGCAGCAATTCGGCATAGTCATCCGGCGTCTCGCGGTCGTCATGGACGAGGCCGACGCACAGGACCACCTCGGCCTCTTCCGGCGAGGCGCGTTCGATCTTGAGATCGTCGAGCACGCCCAGATCGCGCTCAGGGCCCAGATAATAAATGCGGTGGCCGTCATAGGGCTTCATCAATTCATGAGTGACGTCGCCCGAGGTCACGATGAGATCATAGTGATCGCGGGTGACACCCAGTTGCGCTAGATGGCCCTCGACCTTGGCCGAGCTTCGCGGCGCGTTGGTGAGGAGAGTGACGAAGCCGCCCGCGTCGCGATGCGCTTTCAGCGCCGCCACGGCAGGCGGAAAATGCGCCACGCCATTATGGACGACGCCCCAGATATCGCACAGCCAAATGGGGTAGCGCGCCGACAGGTCTTTCATCATTTTGTCCGGTAAACCGTTTTGATCGTTCGGCCGGAGGTTTAGGCAGCCGAGCGAATCTGGTCAATCGAAACAGCTTCGCCCTTGACGCGGCGCGGCGGCGCGAAGATCGGGCCACTGCCGAGATCGGCCCAGCGGCTCGCGACATTGATCTGCTCGTCGTAGAAGAGCCCCTGCACGCCGATCTTCACGCCGTAGTCGGGCGCGCGCCTGGCCGTCGACGCCCAGGCCGGAACCGCATGGCGCTCGGCCGGCAAAGCGGCGGCGCTGAAGGTGATGAAGCGGAAATGCAAAGCCTGCAGCGCGGCGAGGTCGATGCCCATGCCATGGGCGCGGGCGAGCGCCATGCCGGCGCCGTTGCGGGCGAGGCGCGCGAGCCCTTCGATGCCGCGCGGGCTCAAGGCCGCCATGGCGACATGGTCGATCTCGAAGACGATCGTGCCGGCCATCTTGCCGGCGCGGCGCATCTGCCATTCGATGGCGGCGAGCGCTTCCTGGGAGGCGAGCGTCTCAGGGCCGACCGGCACGAAGACGCAGGTCTCGGGACGTTTGGCGCCGAGCTTCTGGCTGACCGCCAGCGCGCGGCTCACCGCATGGCCATCGAGATCGGGGCGCAGACCATTGGCGGCGGCCTGGCGCGCCAGATCCTCGAAGGCGACGCGCTGGCCCTGCCCCTCGAGCACCAGCGAGGCGCGATAATGCTGCGTGACGTCGTCGGCAAGCGACACGATGGGCTCGAGGAAGAATTCCAGGCGATGATCGGCGGGCTTCGGTTTGCGTTCGGCGCCGCGGTCGAGGCGCGGTTCGGCGTCCCGGTCGAGACGCGGCTCAGACTTCCGGTCGCGATAGGAGACGGCGCGGTCATATTCCTCCGCGAGCTTCTTGACCGAACGGCGCAGCTCTTCGAATTCGCGGTTGAGATCGTTGCGCTCGAAATCGTCCTCAGGCTCGGACTCCGGCGGCGGCGCGGCCGCGAAGGCGGCAGCAGTGACGGCGCGCGCCTCGATGCCGTCGGTGCGTTCCTCGACCGCATCCATGCGGGCATTGAGGCGGACCAGCTCCTCGGTGAGCTTGCGGCTGCGCTGATGCAGGTCGCTCAGCCCGGCGAAGCGGCGCCGATGCTGCCAGTCACGATAGAGGAAGATGGCCAGATGCGATGAAGCGAGCACGATGGCGGCCAGAGCGAGGGCGAATTCGATGCGCTGGCCGGAGAGAATTACACCGGCGCCTGCCGCGGCACTGATCGCAACGGCCAAAATGGCCGCGACGCCCAAAGGCAGCGCTGGCTGTTTCATATACCCCGTCTCACGAATCACACCTCGGCCCGAGAGTAACACACTCGGGCCGAAGTCTATTGACGGAATGACTAATTTCACACAACGGCGATTCCCTACCGCGAAAGTCCAGCAACTTTCGCGGGAAGCGCTAGATAGCAGCGAGGAGCTTCGGCAGCTTGTCCTCGAAGATCTCGCCGATCTGCTCTTCCTTGATGATCAGCGGCGGCGACAGCGCGATGGTGTCACCGGTGATGCGCAGCATGATGCCGAAATCATGGAAGCCCTTCTCCATCGCGTCATAGCCGCGCTTGCCGGGTGAACCGTCGATCGAGTTGAGGTCGATGGCGGCGACGAGACCCATGGTGCGGATGTCGGCGACATGCGGCTTGCCCTTGAGCGTCATCGCGGCATCGGCCCACTTGTCCTCGAGCTTCAGCGCGCGCTCGAACAGGCCCTCTTCCTTGTAGACCTCGAGCGTCGCCACACCGGCGGCGGCGGCGATCGGGTGGCCGGAATAGGTATAACCGTGGAACAGCTCGATCATATGGTCGGGACCGCTCATGAAGGCATCATAGATATGCTGCCGCGCCATGACGCCGCCCATCGGGATGGCACCCGAGGTGACACCCTTGGCGAAGGTGATCATGTCGGGGATGACGCCGAAACGCTCGGCGGCGAAGGGATAGCCCAGACGGCCGAAGCCGGTGATCACTTCGTCGAAAATGAGCAGGATGCCGTGCTTGTCGCAGATCTCGCGGAGCTTCTTGAGATAGCCGACGGGCGGCGGCAGCACGCCGGTCGACCCCGCCATCGGCTCGACGATCACGGCGGCGATGGTGGAGGCGTCATGCAGCGCCACGAGACGCTCGAGCTCGTCGGCGAGATGGGCGCCCCATGTCGGCTCGCCCTTGGTGAAGGCCTGCTCGGCGCGGTTATAGGTGTGCGGCAGATGATCGACACCGGCCAGCATGGTGCCGAAGAACTTGCGGTTGGCGACCATGCCGCCGACGCTGATGCCGCCGAAATTGACACCGTGATAGCCGCGCTCGCGGCCGATGAGACGGGTGCGCGAGGCCTGGCCCTTGGCGCGGTGATAAGCGAGCGCGATCTTGAGCGCCGTGTCGGCGGCCTCCGAGCCCGAATTGCAGAAGAAGGCATAGTTCAGATCACCGGGCGCCAGATTGGCGAGGCGCGAGGAGAGCTCGAACACCTTGGGATGGCCGAACTGGAAGGTCGGCGCGAAATCGAGCTCGCCGGCCTGCTTCTGAATCGCCTCGACGATACGGTCGCGGCAGTGGCCGGCATTGGAGCACCACAGACCCGCCGTGGCGTCGAGCACCGGGCGGCCGGTCATGTCGTAATAATGCATGTCCTTGGCGCGGGCGATGAGGCGCGGCTTCTTCTTGAAAGCGCGGTTGGGGGTGAAGCCCATCCAGAAGGGTTCGAGATTGTTGGGTGACGGATCCCACTGGGCAGCGCCCGCGTGCTTGTTCATGAGAGGCTCCTCGGTTGCGGTGGGCGACATCTAGCAGAAGCGCACGGGCAAAGGAAATGCACCAGGGCGCGGAATTGGCACATACCAGATGTGATTTCCAAGCGGGCTCAACATGTTACCGGATATCAGCTGCCTTTTGCGTCGCCCGCCCGCCGCAATTCCTTCACAAAACGCCAGCAAATCTTGAAGCCGCGAGGGGTTTCGCGGAGCACAGTCACCCATGTCAGCATTTTCCAGGGTTATCGCCGGCGGCCTGATCGGCCTCGGTGTCGCATCCGGCGGCTTTCTCGCCGGCGAGGCATTGCTCAAGAGCCGGCTCGGCTTCCGGACCGTGACGGTCAAAGGCCTGTCGGAGCGCGAGGCCAAAGCCGATCTCGGCTTCTGGCCGATCCGCTTCGTCGCCACCGGGCCGACGCTCGAAGCAGCGCGCACGGCGCTCGAGACCAGCGAGACATCGGTCAAGGCCTTCCTGACCGGCAGAGGTTTCGCCGAAGCCGACTATTCGGTCCAGAACATCCAGGTCGAGGACCGGATGGCGGGCTACAATGCGCAACAGACGCCGCAGGACACCCGCTTCGTCCTCACCGAGGACATGCTGGTGAAATCCACCGACGTGCAGAAGCTCGCCGACACGTCGCGCGCCATCGGCGACCTGCTCAAGTCAGGCGTCGTGTTCTCATCGGATGCGTACAATGCCGGTCCGTCCTTCATCTTCACCAAGATCGCCGATCTGAAAGGCGAGATGCTGACGGAGGCGACCAAGCGGGCGCGCGAGGCGGCGGAGAATTTCGCCACCGAGTCGGGCGCCAAGGTCGGCGATATCCAGACCGCCAATCAGGGCATCATCGAAGTCAATCCGGCGGTCGCCATCCCCAATGACCGTCCCGACAAGCAGATCGACAAGAAAGTGCGCGTCGTCACGACGATCACCTACTTCCTGGTGGATTGAAAAACCCGGCCTCCACGAGGGGAGGCCGGGTGCTAGATGCGCGGCAGGGTGGACCGCGCGGGGGGAGTAGGTTGAAACTTACTTGTGGCGCAGGCCGCGGCTCGTCGGCCTGATATTCAGAAGCTCACTCACCGGATCACGGGCCAGCGGCACACGCTGGACGCGGATCAGCTCATCGCGGGTGAGACCGATATCCATGAGGACATGGTCATCGAGCAGCTCGAGCTGGCGCAGTTGCCGGCGCTTGCGCCAATTGGCGACGATCCGGTGCAGGGCGGGAAACGTGAATGTCTTCCCAGCAGTCTCAGCCTGGTTCAGGATATAATCGCGCATGGCACACCTCTTTCGGACAGGTTTCGGACAGG
Organism: Taklimakanibacter albus; assembly: GCF_016595235.1. Lineage (GTDB taxonomy): Bacteria > Pseudomonadota > Alphaproteobacteria > Rhizobiales > Aestuariivirgaceae > Taklimakanibacter > Taklimakanibacter albus. The sequence continues at coordinate 1,327,691 of NZ_JAENHL010000008.1, forward strand.
TAGAAGGATAGAACGGCAGGCGACCTGATTGTGTCAGCAGCAGACCACTTACTGACAGTGCATTCACAAGAAATTGTCTCTATTGTCTCAATTCAATGACAATAAAACTTGCCGATTGCACTGATGCATGTTATACAATGTCATCATTGTTACCGTCAAACGGAATATTGTCACCATGACAAGTTGGATACCCGCTCTTGCCCCTGACAAACCGCGTTATGTCGCGATTGCCGATGCAATCGCCGCAGATCTGACGCACGGAAAACTCAAGGCGGGAGACCGGCTGCCGCCGCAACGCGAGCTCGCCTGGCGTCTCGGCGTCACCATCGGGACAATCACCCGCGCCTATCAGGAAGCGGCCAAGCGCGGCTTCCTGTCGGGAGAAGTCGGGCGCGGCAGCTATCTGCGCGACCCCCGCCCCAATTATGCGGCGGCGCAAAGCATCGCCAATGGCGCCGAAGCCGGCATTCTCGACATGCAGATGTCGGCGCCGCCGCGCGCCGTCGGCCTGGCGCAAGTGGAAGAAGGCCTCGCCGCCATCACCCGCGAGCCGAACTGGATCGAGCTCTTCGATTATCCGCCGGCGCAAGGCTTCGCCCGTCATCGCGAGGCGGCCACCCACTGGCTCGCCAAATGCGGCATCGACATCGCCCCTGACCAGGTGGTGCTGAGCGCCGGCGCCCAGGCCGCCCTCATCTCCTGCCTCTCGACCGCGACGACGCCCGGCGAGCGCATCCTCATCGAACCTTTGACCTATCCGACGATGCAGCCGCTGTGCCGGCAATTCGGCCTGCAGACGCGGCCGCTGGAGAGCGATGCGGAAGGCATCACGCCGGACTCGCTCGAATATCATGCCAAGCGCGGCGAAGCGCGCGTCGTCTATGTGGTGCCGACCCTGCAGAATCCGACGACCGCCACCTTGTCGCTCGAGCGACGACAAGCGATCGCCGAGATCGCGCGGCGCTACGATCTCACCCTCATCGAGGACGATGTATTCCGCCTGCTCGCCGACGACCCGCCGCCGCCGATCCGGAACTTCGCGCCGGAGCGCACCTATTACATCACCAGCCTTTCGAAGACGACGGCGCCTGGCCTGCGCCTGGCTTTCCTGGCGCCGCCGCCCGGCGCCACCGAGGCGCTCAACCGCCAGCAGATGATCATCGGCGGCCGGCCCAACGGGCTATCGGCCGAGCTCGGCAGCCGCTGGATCATGGACGGCAGCGCCGAACGCACCCTCGCCAATATCCGCGCCGAGCTCCATGCCCGCCGCGACATCGCGCTCGAACATCTGCGCGGCCTCAAGGTCGACTGCCGGCCGGGCGCCATGTTCGCCTGGATCACTTTGCCCAATTACTGGCGGCCGACCGACTTCGTCGCTGCGGCACTCGCCGCCGGCATCAAGGTCACGCCGGGCACCGTCTTCGTCACCGAAGCATCGGTGCAGCAGAATGCGATCCGCGCCTGCTTCGGCCCGGCGCCGTCACGCGAACTGGTGCGCGAGGCTTTCGAGAAGCTGCGCGTCCTCATCGACAAATGCCCGGTGGATGACTGCCACACGATGGCGTGAAAAGTCTTACTGCATTGACGCCAGATAGAAATTCGGAATAGCGGCGCTCTTTGTCATCACCGGCGTCTGCAATCCCTCCGTCATTGTCTCCACCCGCGTCCCCAGACTTTCGGCGAGTTCAAAGATCGACAGCCGGCCATCACCACCAAAGGCTTCCTTGTCCTCGAGCGTCGCGAGCAAGGCCTTGGTGAAGGCGCCGTTGCCCCATTCAGCCTTCTCATAGGAGAATTGCCGTCCGGTGGATGAGGCATACATCACGACACCATTGGCCTGCGCGAATTCATTCGCGAAGCCCGTCATGTCGGCGAGCGCCTGACCGCCGGCAATGCCGCTTCCGGCATTACACGCATCCATGAAGAACAGGACCTTGCCCTGGATGGTGCGAAGATTGTCGCGGATGACGAGCCCGCTCAAGGATTTCGCGGCGAGCTCATCCTCGGCGAGGCTGGCATTGGCGGGCAGGAAGTGGAAACTGCCGCGTCGATCCGTGACGCCGTGCCCCGCCATGAAGACGAAGGCATAGTCATTGGGCCCGACCTTCTTGCTCAAGCGCGTGAGCTCGATTTCGATATTGTCCTCATCGGCCTTGTCGTCGAGCAGCAATACGGTCTCGACATCGCCGAAGAACTTGCCCTTCTGGGCCCTGAGCGCCGCCTCGACATCGATCGCATCCTTGGCGGCGTAATCGAGCCTCAGCGACGGCTCGCGATAAGCGCTCACCCCGACGAGCAGCGCATAGAGCTTCGGCTTGTCGCCCGACAGCTTGGCGCCCGTCCATTTCACCGGCACCGACGCTGCGGCGCTGGGCTGGTCACCGATGAAGGCGGTGAGCGAAACGACCGCATCGCGGGGCGGGAGGAGCAGCGACATCCGGTTGTCGCGCTCGAGCTCCAGCTCCTCATTCACTTCCTGCATCGCCCGGGCCTGGGTCAGCTGACCGTCGATGCGCATTTCAAGACGCGTCACCGCGCGGCCGGAGGGAGAATGCAGGCGGTAGGTAAGCTCGAGCTCCGGCCTGTCGGTTTCGATGCCGCGCGGATCGGAGACGATCTCGACGACGGCCGGCAGTTTCGTCTCCTCCTCCTTGCGCCTGGCGGCTTCGTTGGCCTGAATAACCGCGGCGGCCACGTCCTTCGTCTTGAGCACCAGTTGCACGATATCGGGGCGGTAGAACTTCTCACGCAGCAAGGACGCCGGAAAAAAGCTCGGCGTGTCGTTCCAGGATTTGCCGTTGATGTGCCAGCCGATCAGATCCTCACCACCTGGCGATGCGGCATAGTAGCCTGACGGTGTCCAGGCGATCCAGCGCTTGTCGGGAACATGCACAAAAAGGGCGAGGAGCTCGACGCCGTCGGATGCGCGGTGCCACCTGATCGTGCCATCGTCATTGGCGGTAATGATGAGGCTGCCATCGGCGGAATGATTGACGCCCCATACCGTGCAGCCACCGGAAGTCATCCACAAGCGCTTTCCAGTCGCGTCGAGGCGAAACAAATACAGGTCGGTCCCGATGGCGAAACTGCGCGCGTCGGGCGCGATCGACAGGCTTCGCGAGCCCGCGAAGACCTCGACGGGCTTTCCGTTCAATGTCGGCTGTTGCGACTGGGTCCAGTTCTTGATGTCGAGCGTATCGGTGATGGGCAGAATATAATCGCTCGGCCGCGCCGGCATGGCGTTGAAGGCGAGCTTCTCGACGTCGAAGCGCCAGGGGTCCTTCGCGCCCAGCTTTAGACCGAACCACACGCCCGTTCCGTCCTGCGCGACGGCGAAGTTGTTCACGGTCTTCATACGCATGTCGGCGCGAACCGAGCTCTTATTGAACACGATCCGCGCATCGGGACCATAAAGCCCTATTTCGCCCGCGGCGCTCACGAAAGCGATGCCGCCCGTCGCGGTCGCCACCAGTCCGGTGACCGCCTCTTCCGCACCACCCTCCAGAACGACGGGCTTGCCGAGACCGGCGACATCCCAGCGGATCAAGGGGTAGCGCTGCTTGGTGGTCATTATCGAACCGGCGGCAAAGAGGTTTTTCCCGTCGGCCGAAAATTCGATGTCGAACACCCCGCCGTTTTTCAGCAGGGCGGTGTCGAACTGGCCTTTGAGCTGCATCTGCGCGACGTCGATCACCGATATCCTGTTGCTCTTCTCGTAGGTAAAGGCGAGCAAGGCGCCGTCAGGTGAAAAGGCGAGCCGGACCGGCCGGGCGGCATCACCGTCACCGGGTATCTTCAATATTCTGGGAGGCTTGGTCAGATCTCTTTCATAGAGCCTGACCTGATTGTCATAGGCGACGGTCGCCAATCGACCCGAACCGGAGCCGTCATACGCGAGGTTGATGATACTGTAATCGGCATCGACAACGGGCGGGCCGGCGAAATCCGTTGTCCAGACTTGAAGTCCCTTTTTGTCGATGAACCCGGCCGCGAGGTAACGGCCGTCAGGAGAGAACGCTATACGCGGGCCACTGACAAAGGAGCCGAGGCTCTTGGTGACGGCGCCGCTCGCCGTATCGAGAATATAGATTCGTCCGCCATCGCCGAAGCTGCTGACCGCGATCTTCTGGCCATCAGGTGAAATGCTGACATCGTCGATTCTTCCATCATATCCCTGCTCGCTCGGGATGGCGAAAGTCTTGATCAGCTTGCCGTCCTGAAGCGACCAGAGACGCACGGACTTGTCGGTGGATCCGGTCAGCAGCAGCATCCCGTCCGCCGTCGTCACGGCGCCGACAATGGGCGCTATATGCATGCCGGATTCGATACGCAATTGCGGATCTTGCGCCGGCGTGCTGCACTTTCCGATGACAGCAGCAATAAACACCGCCGCACAAAGGTGTATGGCCGTAGAGAAGACTCGCATGGGTACCGTCCGAGTGGACGGTTACCCTAACGTACAGTAAGGCAAAAGCAAGACGACGCTGGCTTCAATTCTGCAAGCGTCCCAGCACGTCGAGCAGCTCGGCGAGCTTGCGGCGCTGCTCGTCTTTCTTGCCCGAGACGATCGCGTCCTCGACGCAATGGGCGACGTGGTCCTTCAGCACCTCTTCCTCGACGCGCTTGAGCGCGGCGCGGATGGCGGAGATCTGGGTCATCACATCGATGCAGTAACGGTCTTCCTCGACCATGCGCGCGACGCCGCGCACCTGGCCCTCGATCCGGCCCAACCGCTTGAGGCAGGCCTGCTTGGTCTCGTTTTTCATGACTTGCCTTATACCCTATGGGGGTATATATAGCAAGAACAAATACCCCTTGGGGGTATCCAGTTTTGGAGTGCATCATGCAGAAGTCAGACGGCCATGGCGGCCATGCCCATCACGATCACGCGCATCATGGCCATGGCGCGGCGACACCGGCCGGCAAGGTGAAGGATCCCGTCTGCGGCATGGATGTCGATCCGGCCACCGCCAAACACACGCTCACCCATGCAGGCCAGCATTTCTATTTCTGCTCGCCCGGCTGCAAAGCGAAGTTCGAGGCTGATCCTCAACGTTATGTGGCACCCAAGGCGGAAACCAAACCCGCCGATCCGGGCGCCATCTATACCTGCCCGATGCATCCCGAGATCCGCCAGGTCGGCCCCGGCTCCTGCCCGATCTGCGGCATGGCGCTCGAGCCCGAGATCGCTACCGCCGACAGCGGGCCCAATCCCGAGCTCGCCGACATGAAGAAGCGCTTCTGGATCGGCCTCGTTCTTACCGTGCCGGTCTTCGTGCTCGAAATGGGCGCCCATCTTTTCCCGGCGCTGCTGCATGCGATCCCGCCCGGCATCTCGAACTGGGTACAACTCGCTTTCGCGACACCGGTCGTGCTGTGGGCGGGGTATCCTTTCTTCGAACGCGGCTGGCGTTCACTCGTCACGCGCAAACTCAATATGTTCACGCTCATCGCCATGGGCACCGGCGTCGCCTGGGCTTTCAGCATCATCGCCACGCTGCTGCCCGGCCTCTTCCCCGACTCGTTGCGCAGTCACGATGGCAGCGTGCCGGTCTATTTCGAAGCCGCCGCGGTCATCACCGTGCTGGTGCTGCTCGGCCAGGTTCTGGAATTGCGCGCCCGCGACCAGACTTCGGGCGCCATCAAGGCGCTCTTAGGCCTCGCCCCCAAAACGGCGCGCCGCATCGGCGCCGATGGCGCGGAAGCGGAAGTGGCGCTCGATCTCGTCCAGGCCGGCGATGTGCTACGCGTGCGGCCCGGTGAAAAGGTGCCGGTCGACGGCGAGGTCATTGACGGACGGTCCTCGGTCGATGAATCGATGATCACCGGCGAATCCATGCCGGTCAGCAAGACACAAGGGTCCAAGGTCACCGGCGGCACGCTCAACCAGACCGGGGCGCTGACCATGCGCGCGCTCAAAGTGGGTCGCGAGACGATGCTGGCGCGCATCGTGCAGATGGTGTCGGAAGCGCAGCGCTCGCGCGCGCCGATCCAGCGCCTCGCCGATCAGGTGTCGGGCTGGTTCGTGCCGCTCGTCATCGCCATCGCTCTGATCGCTTTCGCCACCTGGATGCTGTGGGGGCCTGAGCCGCGCCTTGCTTACGCGCTGCTCGCCGCCGTCTCGGTGCTCATCATCGCGTGTCCCTGTGCGCTCGGGCTCGCGACGCCGATGTCGATCATGGTGGGCGTCGGCAAGGGTGCTGAGAACGGCATCCTCATCAAGAATGCCGAGGCGCTGGAGCGGCTCGAAAAAGCCGATGCGCTGGTCGTCGACAAGACCGGCACGCTCACCGAGGGTAAGCCCAAAGTGACAAGCATCGTCGCGGCGACGGGCCATGACGAGACAGAGCTTCTGCGCCTCGCGGCCGGCGTCGAACGCGCCTCCGAACATCCGCTCGCCCATGCGATCGTCGTCGCGGCGGAAGAGAAGAAGCTCAAGCTGCCCGAGGTCAAGGATTTCGACTCGCCTACCGGCAAGGGCGCCAAGGGTGTCGTCGAGGGCAGGAAGATCACCCTCGGCAATGCCGCGTTTCTCAAATCCGAGGGCGTCGATGCGACCGCGCTGTTCACCGAAGCCGAGGCTCTGCGCCAGGACGGCGCCACCGCGATCTTCATCGGCATCGACAAGGCGGCGGCGGGTGTCATCGCCATCGCCGATCCGGTCAAGGCGACGACGCCCGATGCGCTGAAGGCGCTGCGCGAGGCCAATATCCGCATCGTGATGCTGACCGGCGACAACCGCACGACGGCGGAAGCGGTGGCGCGCCGGCTCGGCATCACCGAAGTCGAGGCCGATGTGCTGCCCGACCAGAAAGCGGCGATCGTCAAGCGCCTGCAGAGCGAAGGCCGTGTCGTCGCCATGGCGGGCGACGGCGTCAATGACGCGCCGGCGCTCGCTGCCGCCGATATCGGCATCGCCATGGGCAAAGGCACCGATGTCGCCATCGAAAGCGCCGGTGTCACGCTGCTCCAGGGCGATCTCATGGGCATCGCCGAAGCGCGCCGGCTGTCGCGCGCCACCATGCGCAATATCCGCGAGAACCTGCTCTTCGCCTTCATCTATAATGCGGCGGGCGTTCCGGTGGCGGCAGGCGTGCTCTACCCGACCTTCGGCCTGCTCCTGTCACCGATGATCGCCGCGGCGGCGATGGCGCTCTCCTCGGTGAGCGTGATCGGCAATGCGCTACGGCTCCGGATGATGAAGCTTTAGGCCTTAACCCTCGTCGGCGTGCGTGTCATGAATTCCATCGTGTGCTCGAAGGAGGTGACGCCGGCCTGGGAACCGAGGCCCGTCGCATTGAGCGCCGATGTCGCCTGAGCGAAACGCACCGTGGTTTCGGGATCGAAGCCGCGCACCAGGCCGACGGCGAAGCCGGCATTGAAGGCATCGCCGCAGCCGCAGGTGCATTTGACCTTCACATCGAAGGCCGGAATCTGGAAATGCCGGCCCTCAGCATCGTGGTAATAGGCGCCGTCGGCGCCGAGCGTGAAGACGCAGGCCTTGACGCCAAGACCGATGAAATGCTTCGCATTGTCGGCAAGGCCCGACAGGCCGGTGAGCGCGCCCGCCTCCTCGATCGAGGGCATGAAATAGTCGACATGCGGCAGCACCTGCGCCACCGCCGGCAGATCGGCCGGCGAGCTGGCGAAAACATCGAGCGTCGTGGTGGCGCCATGCGCCTTGGCTGCCTGCATCAATTCGGCATTGCGGCCCTTGTCCATCCGGTCCATCAGGCCGATGCCGCCAATATGGACGACGCGGGCATCGATCACCTGCTTCAGCAGCGTGTCGTCGACGAAGAAATCACCGGTTGCGCCCTTCATATGGAGCGCCGGGCGCGTGCCGTCGACGCGCGTCGTCACGATCGAGGACGAAGTGCGCGATCCGGCGAGGCGCTGCATGGCGGAGGTGTCGACGGAAAAACTCTTCAGGCGCTGAAACACCCAATCGCCCATGAGATCGGGGCCGACGCCGCCCACCGCCAGAACCTTGAGGCCCATCTTGGCGGCGGCGATCGCCGCCGTGCCGGCGGCGCCTGAAACCGCGAGCGTCAATTCATCGATGAAATTGGTGCCGCCGCCGTCCGGCACCGCCGTGAAGGGCCAGCCCAGACAATCGAAAGTATAGAAGCCGATCGATGAATAGTCGTATCTCATGCCTTGGGTTCCCTGCCCTCGCCGTAAGAGGTGACAGCCTATTCAATATCTCACGCCAGCATCAAGGCCGGTTCTTCGATGAATGTCCGGAAAGCGGCGAGGAGCTCGGCGCCGAGCGCGCCATCGACGGCGCGATGGTCGCAGGACAAGGTGCAGGTCATCTGAGTTCGCAATTCGATGCGACCCTCATATTTCGCCGGACGTTCGATGCCGGCGCCGACGGCGAGGATGGTCGCATGCGGCGGGTTGATGATCGCCGCGAACTCTTCGATGCCATACATGCCGAGATTGGAAACCGCAGTCGTGCCGCCCTGATATTCGGACGGCGTCAGCCGGCGGGCGCGCGCTCTGGCGGCCAGCTCCTTCATCTCGAGCGAGATGACGGAGAGGGATTTCGTCTCGGCGGCGCGGATCACCGGCGTGAACAGCCCGCCTTCGACGGCGACCGCGACACCCACATCGCTGGCGCGGTGCTTCAGGATGCCGGCATCGGTCCAGGTGACATTGGCGTTGGGCACGCGCTGCAAGGCCAGCGCCAGCGCCTTGATGACGAAGTCGTTGATCGACAGCTTCCAGGCCGGCTGCTTGTCGGAATTGCGCGGCGCGCTGTCATTAAGCTTTTCGCGGATATGCAGGAGCTCGCCCAGGTCGCAGGTGAGCGACAGATAGAAATGCGGCACCGTCTGCTTCGACTGCACCAGCCTCTCGGCGATGATGCGACGCATGCCGCTGATAGGTTCGATGTCGTAGCTGCCCGACTGATAGAGGCTGGTGACCTCCGGCGCAGCGGGCCGCAGCTCCGCTTGCGGCGGCGGCGGCACGGCACGGAAGTTCTTCACGTCCTCGGCCTGGATGCGGCCACGCGGACCGCTGCCGGCGATCTCCGGCAGCTTCAGGCCGCGTTCACGCGCGAGGCGGCGCGCCAGCGGCGTGGCGCGCGGCAGGCCCGATTGCGGCATCGGCGTCGTATCGATCACCGGGGCGACAGGTGCGGCTTGGATACTCTGCGCGGCCGGCGCGAGCTTCACCGGAGCCGGCGCTAGTGTCTGGGCGGTCTCGCCTTCCCCATAAATGAAGGCGACCGGCGTTCCGACCGGAATATCGACACCCTCGCTTGCGGAGATGTTGCGGATCACGCCGGAGCCCGGTGATTCCACTTCCATCGCCGCCTTGTCGGTCTCGATCTCGAAGATCGGCGCGCCCTTGGCGACGGTCGCGCCTTCGGTGACATACCACTTGCTGATTTTGCCAGTGGCCATGTCCATATCGACACGCGGCAGGATGACCTCGATGGGCATGATTCAGATCCGGCCCGTCACGAGGCGGCGCACAGATGCGATGATGCCGTCGGTCTGTGGCACGGCCGCTTTTTCGAGCACCGGATTATAGGGGATCGGCGCTTCGGCGCCGCCCAGACGCAGGATCGGCGCATCGAGATAATCGAAGGCCTCGCTCTCGGCGATCATGGCGCTGATCTCGGCGCCGATACCGAGCGTCTTGACGCCTTCATAGACGCAGGCGAGACGGGTCGTCTTCTTCACGCTTTCGATGATCGTCTGGGTGTCGAGCGGGCGCAGCGTGCGCAGGTCGATGACCTCGACATCGATGCCTTCGCCGCTCAGGATCTCGGCCGCCTCGAGGGCGCGATGCACCATGATGGCGGTGGCGACGATGGTGACGTGGCGGCCCTCGCGCCGAACGAGCGCCTTGCCGATCGGAACGCGATAGGCTTCCTCGGGAACCTCGCCCTTCATCTTGTAGAGAAGCTTGTGCTCGAAGACCATCACCGGATCGGGATCGTCGATCGCCGACAGCAGCAGGCCCTTGGCGTCATGCGGCGTTGCCGGCTGCACCACCTTGAGGCCCGGCACATGGGCGAACCAGGCATCGAGCGACTGGCTGTGCTGGGCGGCGGCCCCAGTGCCGGAGCCCGCCGGGAAACGCATCACCAGCGGCACCGAAACCTTGCCGCCAAGCATGAAGCGGATCTTGGCCGCCTGGTTGACGATCTGCTCCATCGCCAGCGTGGCGAAATCGGAGAACTGGAATTCAAAGACCGGCTTCGAGCCGGCGAGCGCCGCACCGACGGCGACACCGGCGGCGCCCAGTTCGGCGATCGGCGTGTCCATGACACGATCCTCGCCGAAGCGATGGACGAGATCGCCCGTCACCTGGAAGGCGCCGCCATAGACGCCGATATCCTCACCCATGAGGAAGACGCGCTCATCGGCCTCCATGGCCTGGGCGAGCGCCTCGCGCACTGCTTCGGCATAACTCAACTCACGCGCCGACATCAGGCCGCTCCCTTGGTATAGACATCGCGCATCAGATCGGCCGGCAGCGGATCGGTGCCGCCCTTGGCGAATTCGACCGCCGCGGCGATCTCCACCTCGGCGGCGACACGGATCGCCTCCGCCTCGTCCTTGCGCAAGATTCCGAAGGCCTCGAGATTGGCCTCGAAATGGCCGATCGGGTCACGCGCCTTCCACTCCTCGATCTCTTCCTTGGTGCGGTAGCGGTTACGGTCGCTCTTCGAATGGCCGCGAATGCGATAAGTCTTGGTTTCGATCAACGAGGGGCCATCGCCGTTCCGGGCGCGCGCCGTCGCCCGCATGACGGCTTCGGAGACATCCTCGATGCGGTTGCCGTCGACGATCTCGCCCGGCATGTTGTAGGCAGGCGCCCGGTCGGCGACATTGCGGACCGCCATCGAGCGTTCGGTCGATACCGACATGCCGTATTTGTTGTTCTCGCAGATGAAGAGGACCGGCAGCTTCCAGATCGCCGCCATATTGAGCGCCTCATGGAAGGCGCCTTCGTTGGAGGCGCCGTCGCCGAAGAAACACACCGCGACGTCGTCGCGCTTCTGCTTGCGGATGGCGAGCGCCGCGCCGACCGCGATGGGCAGGCCGCCACCGACAATGCCATTGGCGCCGAGATTGCCGCTTTCGACATCGGCGATATGCATCGAGCCGCCGCGGCCGCGGCAATAGCCCTCCTCCTTGCCGAAGAACTCGGCGAACATCAGCTTAGGGTCGGCGCCCTTGGCGATGCAGTGGCCGTGGCCGCGATGGGTGGAGGTGATGTAATCGGTCTTGCGCAGATCCATGCAGGAGCCGACGGCGCTGGCTTCCTGACCGATCGAGAGATGCATGGTGCCGTGGATGAGGCCGCGCGTATAAGCCTCTTCAGCGCCTTCCTCGAAACGGCGGATCAGATACATGCGGCGCAGTGCATCGCGGAGCGCCGTGGTGTCGAAATGCCGATAGAAATCGCGGAGATTCGAAACCGCGACGGTTTCCTGGGTCACCTGGGTCATGCGGAGGCCTTTGCCAGAAGCTCGTCCTGTCGGCGGCGCAGGCCTACGATGCGCGAGCTCTGATCGAGCGCGACATTGTCGGCGGTGAGCAATTCGCCTTTGCGGATGGGCCTGGTGACCTTGCCCTGCTCGAGAAGGCCGCAAGGGACGGCCTTTGCCTCCGCCGCGCCCTCATAGGTCATGATCCAGGCGCGATAGGTATATTCGCCGATCGCGTCGAGCGCGTCGCCGGGTTTCAAATCTTTCTTGGCGACGGCGCAGACTTCCGCCGCCGGCCGGTCGAGCGGCTGCATGTCGGCGGTGCCGTAGAGCACGGCGCGGGCGCAGGACAGCGGCACTTCGAGACTCGTCAGATGATAGGGCCGATAGAACGTGTAGTAAGGTCCGGCACCGAGCTTCAGATCATGCATGCGCTCCCGCAAGCGCGGATGCGCCATCTCGGCGATGACGAAGACGCCGGGGGCGACACCTTTGCCGATCGAATAATCGACGACGCCTTTGCGTGACAGCAGGCCGCCATCGACCTTGGGACACAGCACTTTTTCGAGCTCCGGCAAGGTCGCCTGCGGGCCATGCATGCCGGGGCAGTCGGGCACGAGACCGGTCGCATTGGCGATCGCCGCCATCTCGACCATGGTCTTCGAGCCATCGACGAACTCGACCAGCATGCGCGGGTTCATGTTGCGCCGGCGGGCTTCGTCCATATAGGCGTCGGGCGTCGCGTCGATATTGAGCGGGTTGTTCTTGCCCTTGCCGGCGGCGACGATCGGATAGCCGAGGCTCGACACGAAATTGATGAGCTCCATGCAGGAGCTCGGCTCATCACCGGCGCCCAGCGTATAAACGACGCCGAGCCGTTTCGCCTCGCGCTGCAGATAGGCGCCGATGGTGACGTCGGCCTCGACATTCATCATCACCAGATGCTTGCCATGCTCCATCGCGGTGAGGCCGATCTCGGCGCCGACCGCCGGGCGCCCGGTCGCGTCGATGACGACATCGATCGCATCGCTGGTGCAAACCGCCTGTGCATCCTCGGTGATCGCGGTCAGGCCCTGCTTCAGGGCGGCGTCGAAAGCGGGCTTGCCGGAAGCGACGACATGGCTGCCAGCCGGCCGGCCGGCAATGGCGAGCGCGCGCTCGGCGGCCTTGATGTTGATCTCGGCAATGGCGGCAACCGTGATGCCCGCCATCTGGTCGCATTGGGTGACGATGTCGGTTCCCATCTCACCGGAGCCGATGAGGCCGACCCGGATCGGACGGCCCTGCGCCGCCTGCCGGCGCGCGAGATCGGCGGCGAGCGCGCCGGAAAAGCTGCTGCCTGGCAATTGACGGGCTGCGACAGCCATTCTGCCTCCCACTGCATTCTGGTTATTGGATGGGAGAATAGATACTTTTATGCTCTCTATTGTCAATATGTAATACGATTTTGCTGCTTTGCGGCAGGGAAATTGTGCAGAGCAGTATAAGATTTCTCAAGAAACCCGCTGTTTAATGGCTCTACTGCCCAAAACTGAATATGGAACATATGTATCCACAACTCTGAACTGTTGCATTTTCAGGATGACCGTATAGTGTTTGCTTCCATAAAAGTGCCGGGGAAGCAGATGCAGGGACGCCATGGCTGAGATCAAATTGCGCGGAGTGTCGAAGTCCTGGGGCGATTTCATCGGCGTGGACAACATCGATCTCGACATCAGGGACAAGGAATTCATGGTCTTCCTCGGTCCCTCGGGCTGCGGCAAGACGACGACCATGCGGATGATCGCCGGCCTCGAGGATCCGACCGGCGGCGACATCAGCATCGACGGCGAGAGCATGACCGATGTCGACGCCCGCGACCGCGACGTCGCGATGGTGTTCCAGAGCTATGCGCTCTATCCGAACATGTCGATCTACGAGAATATCCGCTTTCCCCTGAAGATGCGCGGTATCCCCGCCGGCGATCACGACCGGCTGGTGCGCCAGGCGGCGGACATGGTCGAGCTCGGCCAATATCTCGACCGCAAGCCGCGCGCGCTATCGGGCGGCCAGCGCCAGCGCGCCGCGCTCGCCCGCGCCATCGTGCGCCAGCCGCAGGTCTTCCTGATGGACGAGCCGCTCTCCAATCTCGACGCCAAGCTGCGCCTCACCATGCGGGCCCAGCTCAAGCATATCCAAAGGCAGCTCGAGACGACGACCGTCTATGTGACGCATGACCAGATCGAGGCGATGACGCTCGCCGACCGCATCGCAGTGATGAACAAAGGCAAGATCCAGCAGCTCGGCACGCCGGACGAGGTCTACAACAATCCGAACCACCTGTTCGTCGCCGGCTTCATCGGCTCGCCGCCGATGAATCTCATTCCGGGGGCGCTTGAGAACGGCGATTTCGTCGGACCCGACACACGCGTGAAGGGTGCGGGCCAAGGCAGCCGCGCCAATGTGGTCCTCGGCGTCAGGCCGGAAGACATGGAGATCGTCCCCACCCAGGACGGCCATCTCATCTCGAAGCTCTATTCGCTCGAGCCGACCGGCGATGTCACCCTGGTGACGGCCTGGGCCGGCGAGCAGCTCGTCGTCGCCAAAGGCTCACGTGTTTTCCGGCAAGAGGTCGACACACCGATCGCCTTCAAATTCGCACCGGGGCGTGTCTTCCTGTTCGATGGAGAGAGCGGGAACAGGATCTGAGTATCCGGCAGCTCACTTACCGCGGGTGAGCGCCATGATAGCGTCAGTCGATAGGCCCTTGCCGGCGTGGCCACGCAGTTTAGCGAAACGACCGATTTGCCGCTCGCGCCGAGCCTTCGCCAATACGACAGACCCATTTGCGGCTACGCCAAAATCGATCCTGTCGCCCGGAACGATGCCCAAGCGTTCGCGCATCGACTTTGGAATTGTGACCCGTCCCTTGGCGTCTACGGTCGCGCTCATGACAAGCGTCAATACATTCCGCGGATTTCGGTGAGCTCGGCGGCGAGGCCGGCGATGTCGCGCTTGGCGACGAGGCTGGCGATCGCGGGCAGGCGCGGCGCGATCAGGGCGCCGACAATGGCGAAGAACTGATCCTCGTCGAGCTCCTCGGCGGGCTTGCCCTGCTCGGCGAACAGGAGCGCCACGCAGGCGATGGCATAGACGGTGAGATTCTGGTCGTCGCCCCTGGCGATGACGGAAGCGTCTCGCGGTTTGCCGGAGCGGGCGATCGGCGCCACATCGACGAGCGCCATGATGGCATGGGCGAGGAAATCGGGCTCCGAACCGTTTAAGCCAGCGCCGATATCGGCGAGCAAGGTGCGGCGCGCCGCATCGACGCGATGCTCGAGCACAAGGAAAGGCGGCGTGCGGTAACGCCTGAGGATGTGAATGGTGGCGCGATAAAAGTAGGCATTGAACAGCGGATTGACGAGGAAGCTGTCGGCGCGGATGGCGGCCGCCACCTCATTCATGATGCCATGGGTGAAGGGCGACGGCAGCTTGCGCCATTCCGGCGCGAAAAGCGTGATCGACAGATTGACCGACCAGGTGGTCAGCCGGTCGGCAATGCGCGCCAGCCGCGACACCAAGGCCGTCAGAAAATAACCGCCGGGCCGCATTTCTACCGGTGGACGGGCAGGCCCGGCAGGCGTCTGTTCGGCGGGATGGCCCCAATATTCGGCGCCGGACAGCACCCGCATGAAGAATTGCGCCGTGCGCAGGCTGTCACGTGCCCCAGCGGCAGCGCAGACGGCATGCGAGGCAAGGGTGTCCTGATGGCGCGAAGCAGTTGTCATAGGCCCATTCAGCCCTTTACGGCCCCCATCGTCAAGCCGCGCGAGAGGTGCTTCTGGATCGCCACAACCAGAAGCAGCACCGGCACGAAGGCGATGAAGGCGACCATGGCGATGGCATTATATATGATGCCGTCGGATCCGCCGGTAAAGTTGGCGAGAGCCACCGAGAGCGTATAGGCGTTCTGCGTCGAGGCGATGAGCAGCGTGAACAGGAACTCGTTGATGGCGAAGATCACCGCGATGACGCCGGCGGTGATGATGCCCGGCAGGCACATGGGCACGATGATCGCCACCAGGATGCGCAGATCCGAGGCGCCGTCGGTGCGCGCGGCGTCCTCAATCTCGGGCGGAATGTCGAGCATGTAAGAGCGCACGATCCAGGTGACGAGCGACAGATTCATCGCCGCATAGATCAGCATCAGCGCCCAGACCGAATCGAGCAGGCCGAAGGTCTTGAACAGGAAGAAGATCGGAATGGCGACGACGGCCGGCGCCATCATGCGGGTGGAGAGGATGTAGAAGCCGATATCCTCGCGGAACCGGTATTTGTAACGCGCCAGCGAATAGGCGGCGGGAATGGCGAGCAGGAGGTCGATGACGACGCTGCCGAAAATGGCGATGAGCGAGTTGCGCAAATAGCTGCCCATCGGCCAGGACGACCAGATCATGTTCCAGGCATCGAGCGTGAAGGTCGGCAGATAGAGGGGCTGCGGCAGCACGATCTCAGTGCGCGGGCGTAAACCGATGGTCAGGAACCAGATGATCGGCACGACGCAGAACAGCGCCCAGGAGCCGAGCACGAGATAACGCAATGCGAGTGACCCGGCCTTGCCTGATTTGCGGCGTCTCGCCATGGCCTAATCCCTGCCTGAGCGGAAGAACCGCTTCACGAATGTCTGGGCGATGATCACGGTGAGCGCCAGCAGCAGCACGGACGCGGCAGAGGCATAGCCGAAGTCGAAACGCTTGAAGCCGGTGCGATAGATGAAATAGCTCATCGTCTCGGTGGCGCCGCCCGGCGTGCCGCCGGTGATGATGAAGATCGAGGTAAACATCGTCACGATGTCGATGCCGCGCAGCACCAGCGCCACCGCGATGATGGGCTTGAGCATCGGCAGCGAGATGTTCCAGAAAATCTGCGACCAGCGGGCGCCGTCGAGGCGCGCCGCCTCTTCGATCTCGGCATCCTGCCCCTGAAGGGCGGCGACGAAGATGACGAACAGGAACGGCGTCCACTGCCAGACATCGGTGATGATGAGGGAGAGACGGGCGAGCCAGACATCGCCCAGGAAATCAAGCGGCCGCTCGATGAAGCCGATGCGCATCAGAATGTCCGACACGACGCGGCCGTCATTGAAGGCGAGCTTCCACAGGAAGGAGACCGCCGAGGGCATGAACAGCATCGGCAGCAGGAACAGGATGCGCCAGCTCCTGATGAAGGGATCGCGATAGGCGAAGGCCGCGAGCGTCAAAGCGATGACGAATTCGATGAGGAGTGCGCCAGAGCCCATGAGGAAGGTGTTCCACAGGCTGGCCCAGAACTCATTGTCGCCCAGGAGCTTGGAATAGTTGTCGAGCCCGATGAAGGTCCAGCTGTTGAACTTCACCCGGAACAGGCTCTGATAGATCGCATAGAGGCCGGGATAGAAGGTGATGCCGAGAAGATAGATCACCGCCGGCGCGACGAGCAAATAGGGGAAGGCCTTGCGCTGCAGCGGGCTGCGGCGGCGCTTAAGAGGAGAACGGGCGACCTGCGCCGCCCGTCCCGGATTTGCTGCGATGGCTTCAGCCATTACTTCTCAAATACTTCTCTTCAAATACCCTCACCTTCGAGGGCCGCTCTCGCCTTCGCGAAGCCGAGGCTTCGCTTCGGCGGAGCAAGGTCGCGGCCACCTCAGGGTGAGGGTGATGGGCTGAACCTATCACACCGGCGGCGTCTTGCCCTTGCCGACCCAGGTGGCATCGGCGACAGCGGCGAAATCCATGGGCGGCGTTCCGGAATAGAAGCCGTTCTTGTCCATGATCTCGCGCCAGGCCTTGACGCCGGCATCGAGCGCTTCCTTCGGCGTCGACTGGCCGACGACCGCCTTGTTGATCTCGTTGCCGAGCGCCTGCTCCATCTCGAACATGCCGGGCAGACGCGGGGCACACCAGGCATAATCGAGCTCGGTCGACCACACTTCGGCGGGCTGCGAGACCTTGCGCAGATTGGGGTTGGTGAGCACCGAGCGGTAGCCCGGCGCCACGCCATTGGCATTGGCCTCGTTCATCGCCATGATCGAGGCGGTGGTGAGGAAGGCCAGCATCAGGAAGGCGCCTTCCGGATTCTTCGACGAGGCCGTGACGACCGAAGTCGAGCCCGCAATATTGGGCGGCGCGAAACGGCCGCCGTCGACGCGCGGCTCATAGATGGTGATCACGTCGCCGACGATCTTGCTCTGATCGGGACGCGTCGCCTGGGTGCCGGAATCCTGCCAGGAGATGTTGCTGGCGAGCTGGCCGCCGAGCCAGGCGGCACGGTTCTCGCCCCAGCCCCAGCCGGCGACACCGGCCGGTGCGTTTTTCTGCAGCGCCAGGATGGTCTCGATCGCCTTGACGCCGGCGTCGGAATTGAAGACCGGCTCCCACTTGTCGTTGAACAGATCGACGCCGAACTGGGCGGCGAGATGCTCCCAGGTATAGGTCGACCAGAAGCCGCGCGCCGCCATGAAACCGACGCCGGCAACGCCCTTGTCGGTCTTGTTGAGCTCGGCCGAGAAGCGGATCAGATCGTCATAGGTCTTGATGGTGCTCTTGGCGTCGACGTCGCCGCCCGTCACTTCCTTGAAGTATTTGGCGCGGACATGAATCTGCTGGATGTCGCAGTCGAAGGGAATGCCATAGAGGCCCTTGCCGCCCCACATGCCGTAATTGAGCTTGTAGGTGTCGTAGAAGTCGTCGATCGGCAGCTTCCACTTCGCCGCATAATCGTCGAGCTTGGCGAGGAAGCCTGGCGCTGCGAAATCGCCGAGCCAGGGGGAGAAGAACTGCAGCGCGTCGAAGCTGGCATTGCCGGAGATGAATTCGGCGACCACCTTGTCATAGAGCGAGTCATCCGGGATCGGCACCAGCTCGACCGTCATGCCGGACAATTCCTGGAACGGCTTGAGGCCATCGGCAGCGGATTCGGCGTCGGCGGCGCCGATGGCGAACTTCACCGTCTTGCCGGCGAATTCCTTGCGCACCTGCTCCCAGTCGACGGTGCGGATCCAGTCCTTGGCGGGGTCCCACAGCTGCTCGTCATCGGCGAGCTTGTAGAGATCGCGATAGTCCTTCTTCACGTAATTGCCGACATTGATCCTGGCGAGCACGCTCGCCGGATCGGGCAGCTCGGCGGCGAGGCTGCGCCGGACATTGAAGAGGCTGACCCCACCCACGCCCACGAGGCCGGCGGCGCCAAAGGCGGCGGTCGATTTCAGCAAGGACCGGCGCGACAGGCGGCCCGATGGTTTATGCAACATCACTCTATCTCCTCCCTGGAAATGGCCTGATCAGGCCGGCTTGACGGCACGAGCTTCTGGGGACGAGCGCAAGACAATGCTGGCTGATGGCACAGGCTCCTCCCATTTACCGTTCGATGACGGCGTTTATTCTTCGATTGAGCGTGAGAGTACTAAACTGCAATTGCGAATGCAAATGTTTCGCAATTCATCCGGAACAAATTCCATGCTGCTTTGCAGCATGAACGCGCGATATCCAGAGGAATTCTAGCTCTTCCCTCCCCCAAACAGCCTCGAAATTGGACAATTATGAGATACAATCGTATACTAAGATCACAATATGTATCTTCATCGAAGTGAACATAAAGCCGAGACGGATACTTTATGGTAGGCTATTCCCAGCGAGGAAAAGCGACAGGCCAGAATGCTCGAGAAGACACCAACAAGAAGAGGCAAGTCCGCCGCCGAAGCGAGCCCGGGGCGCGTGGCGCGCAACCGCATGCGCATCGCCTGGATGTATTATGTCGAGGGCCTGACCCAGAATGAGATCGCCGACCGGCTCGGCATCGGGCGCGTCACCGTGGTGCGCAACATCAATGAAGCCATCCGCCAGCGCGAAGTGAAGATCTGGATCGAGGGCGACGTCGCCGAATGTCTCGAGCTCGAGGGCCAACTGAAGCAGGCCTTCGGCTTCAAGGAGGCGATGGTGGTGCCCGAGCCCTCCAATCCGGCCCTCACCACCAAGGCGATCGGCGTCGCCGCCGGCATGTATATCACCGACAATCTGACCGACGACATGTCGATCGGCGTTGGCTGGGGCGCCACGCTTTATGAATCGCTGCAGACGCTGGCCCCGCGCGAGCTCGAAAATGTGCAGGTGATCTCGCTGCTCGGCGGCATCGTGCAGGCGCGCCGCTATAATCCGTCGGAATTCGCCTGGCAGGTCGCCCGCATGGTGGGCGCCGACTGCTATCTCCTCACCGCGCCGGCCGTGGTCGATTCACCCGAGACCAAGGAGACGCTGATCGAGAAATGCGGCCTGCGCGACGTGCTGCGCCGCGCCGAGAGGCTCGATCTGGCGATACTGAGCGTCGGCACCATGGCGCCCGATTCGACCGCTTTCCGCTTCGACTTTCTGTCCGACGAGGACCGGACGAGCCTGATCAGGCTCGGCGCCGTCGGCGATATCCTGTTCAATTTCTATGACCGCGAAGGCCGGCTGGTCGATCATCCGCTCAACAAGCGGGTGATGTCGATCCCGATCGACCAGCTGCGCGACGTGCCCAAACGCATGATCGCCTCGGGCGGCAATGAGAAGGTCGACTCGCTCTTGGGCGCGATCCGACTGATCGACTGCAACGTGCTGATCACCAATGAAGCCACCGCCCGCGAATTGCTGATCCGAAAGACGTGACGGCGCCATGATGCTCACCCCCCTCAAACCGGAAGTCCTGAAAGTCGACGATCTCAGCCACGAGGCGCGGCGCTTCCGCACCATCGTCTGGTCGTTCCAGCGCAATCTCGACCTTCTGTTCAAGGGCACCGGTCTCTCCGCCAAGGTCGATCATGCGGCACTCGCCGAGGCTTTCGCGCGCTGGCGGCAGAAATTCGACCAGTCGAAGCATCTCGCCGATGTCAACCGCAACGACTATGTGATCTATGCGGCAGGGCTCATGCTGCGCGAGCTCATCGTCGCGGCGCCGCTCAAGGCGAGCAAGGAAGAAGAACTGCCGTCGCTGCCGGGCGGCATCGACCATCCGCTGGCGCGCTGGCCGGAAGGTTATGCCTATACGAGCTTCTGCCTGTCGGTCGCCGCCGCCATCCTCAAGGAACTCGGCGATGACGAGCCGATGCCGGCCGAGGTGGCGGATGATCCGGGCTTCTGGAGCTCCTTCCGCGAGAACACCCATGAGGATCCCGAGACCGCGGTCGGCTTCTTCGACCTGGTCTGCGGCCGCGAGCCCAATTGGGCGGCGCCGGGCGTGCTCTGGCTGCGCAAGGCTTTTGCCGACCAAGGTAAGCTTCCCCGCAATAAGGCTTGAGCTCTCTCCGCTTTAACCATTCGTATACCGAATCAGTTACGCTCAATCCGTCGTCCTGGGGGAGAGGTTCCCATGAAACGGATTCTGATGTTCGGCGGCGCCTTGCTGACGCTCCTTGTTGCGGCTGTGCTCGCCCTCCCATTCGTCATTCCGCATGATTTCATTGCCGGCCAGCTCAAGCAGGCGGTGAAGGCCGAGACCGGCCGCACGCTGACCATCGGCGAAGCGCCGAGACTCGTCTTCTGGCCGGATTTCGCGGTGACGCTGAAGGACGTGCGGCTCTCCACCCCGCCCGACATGTATGAGGGCCAGGTGGCGCAAATGGACGAGATGCGCATCCGCGTCGAGGTCGCCTCGCTGTTCGACCGGCGGCTCGACATCAAGGAACTGCATCTCATCCGCCCGAAACTGTCGCTGATCATCGATGGCGAAGGGCGGCCGAACTGGATCATGGCCAGGCCCGAGGAGAATGGCGGCGGTAGCGGCCCCGGCATCCAGACCGGCTCGATCGCCCCCGTTACCATCGAGGACGGCGATGTACGCTTCCTCGACGAGCGTTCCGGCAAGGCCTTCATGGCCGAGAATGTCGACCTGACCATCACGCTCGGCTCGCTCACCGGCCCCGTCGCGGTCAAGGGATCGCTCAAGGCGCTGGGCGATGATATCGACCTCGCTTTCTCGGCCAAGACGCCCACCGAGCTCGCCGCCGCCGGCTCGGCTTTGTCGCTCGCGGTCAAGAGCAAGCGGCTCGACTTCGCCTTCTCGGGCCTCGCCGCCATGCAGGATGGGCTCGCCCTCGACGGTACCATCACGGCGGCGTCCAGTTCGCTGCGCGAACTCGGCCGCTGGGCCAAGATCCAGGTGCCGGACGGGCCGGGCTTCGGCCCCGCCAAGATCAACGGGCAGATCGCCTTCGCCGGCAAGAGCCTCAAACTCAGAAAGGCCAGGATCACGCTCGACGGACTCGCCGCGCAAGGCGATGTGGCGCTCGATCTCGGCACACGCCCCCAGGTCAACGCCACTCTCGCTTTCGATACGATCGATGTGAACCGCTATCTGCCGCCACAAGCGGCGTCACCCGAAGCCGTGGCCGGCCAGACCGGATGGAGCACTGCGCCGATCGCCCTCGCCGGGCTCGGCGTAGTGGACGCCAAGCTCAAGCTCAGCGCCAACAAGCTCCTCTACCGCACGCTCACCACCGGCAAGATCGCCATCGACGCCACGCTCAAAAGCGGCAAGCTCGACGCGACGCTGGGCCAGATCGCGCTTTATGGAGGCAAGGCCAAGGGCCGCCTGGTGCTCGATGGTGCCGCCAAGATGCCGGCGGTGCAGATGACGCTCGAGGCGAAAGGCTTCGACGGCTTGCGGTTGCTCAAGGACTATGCCGGGCTCGACCGCTTCGAGGGCGTCGCCGGCGCCATGCTCAATCTTTCCGGCCGCGGCCGCTCGCAGCAGGAGCTCGTTTCATCGCTCAACGGCACCGCGTCCTTCAGCTTCGCCAATGGCGCGGTGCGCGGCATCGACATCGAGGCGATGGTCAAAGACGTGGGCACCAATATCCTGACCGGCTGGCGCCAGGGGCCCGATGCGAAGACGCCTTTCGATGCGCTGAGCGCCGGTTTCACGGTGGTGAACGGCATCGCCACGACCAATGACCTCAATTTCACCAGCCCGGTTCTCAGCGTGAGCGGCGGCGGCCTCGTCGATCTGCCGCGCCAGACCCTCAATCTCAAGGTCAATCCGACGCTGACATTAGCCGCGGCGCAGACTGTCGACCTCGCCGGCCTCGCGGTTCCGATCATCGTCAAGGGGCCGTGGTCGAACCCGAAGATCTATCCCGACATCGCCGGAATCCTCGACAATCCGCAGGCCGCCTACGACACGCTGCGCAAGATCATCGGCGAAGGCACGACGGCGAGCCTCAAGGAAAAGGGCGAAGCCATCAAGCAGCAGGTCAAGGGCAAGGTCGCCGACGAGATCGGCAAGGCGCTGGGCAATGATCAGGCCGGCCAAGAGATCGGTAATGCCGTTGAACAACAAGGTCAGAAGCTCCTGAAAGGCCTGTTTGGGAACAACTAAGGCATCGGCCCGTAGATCATCGACTTCCGTTGTACGACTAAAGACTCACGACGAAGGTTGATCTAGCGACACGCCCTCCTCATCCCTACGACTCAGGGTCAGCTCCGCCCAGCCACGATTCCATCGGGGGATGGATTGCGGCGGAGATTCAGACCCAAAACGGGAGAGGAAACAATATGGCCCACGCCGAAGCTACACTTTCCGGTCGCGGAAAGGGCATGACGCAGGACGAGAGATTCGTCGTCACTGCATCATCCGCCGGTACCGTCTTCGAATGGTACGACTTCTATCTCTACGCCACGCTGGCGCCGTTCTTCGCCTCGCTGTTCTTCCCGCCCGGCAACGACACGGCAGCCCTGCTCTCGGCCTTCGCCACCTATGCCGCGGGCTTCCTGGTGCGTCCCTTCGGCGCCATCTTCTTCGGCCGCATCGGCGATCTCGTCGGGCGCAAATATACCTTCCTCGTCACCATCCTGGTGATGGGCATCTCGACCTTCGCGGTCGGCCTCTTGCCGACCTTCGCCTCGGTCGGCTGGCTCGCGCCCTTGCTGCTCGTGCTCCTGCGCCTCCTGCAAGGCCTGGCGCTCGGGGGCGAATATGGCGGTGCCGCAACTTATGTGGCCGAACATGCCCAGCATGGCCGGCGCGGTTATGCAACGAGCTGGATCCAGACCACCGCGACCTTGGGCTTCTTCCTGTCGCTCCTCGTCATCGGCCTGTGCCGGTGGGGCATGGATGCGGCGGTGTTCAAGGAATGGGGCTGGCGCCTGCCGTTCCTGGTGTCGGTCGTGCTGCTCGCCTTCTCCGTCTATATCCGGCTGAAGCTCAATGAATCGCCGATCTTCACCAAGATGAAGGAAGAGGGCAAAGGCTCGACCTCGCCGCTCACCGATTCATTCCTGCGTTATCCCAACAACAAATATGTGCTACTGGCGCTTCTGGGCGCCACGGCGGGACAGGGCGTCGTCTGGTACACCGGCCAGTTCTATGCGCTGTTCTTCCTGATCGGCCCGCTCAAGCTCGACTTCCTCGCGGCCTACGGGCTGATCGCGGTGTCGCTGCTCATCGGCACGCCGCTGTTCATCTTCTTCGGCAAGCTCTCCGACAGGATCGGCCGACTCAAGATCATCCTGGTCGGCTGCGTAATCGCGGCATTGACTTATTTCCCGCTGTTCCAGGCTCTGACGCATTATGTCAACCCGGCGCTGGAGGAATTCAACGCGAAGAACCCGATCACGGTGTCGGCTGACAGCTCGACCTGCAACTTCCACATCTTCGTGGGACCGTGGTCGAAATTCAGCGACTGCGACAGCGTCAAGGACTACCTGACCAAGCAAGGTCTGTCCTTCACCTCCGTCAACACGCCGGGCGAGCCCGTTAAGGTGATGGTGGGCACGACCGAGATGCCGGGCTGGGCGACGATCACCTCGACGGATCCGGCCAAGAAGGATCTCGCGGTGCGCCAGGAGACCTGGGGCGCCAAGCTCAAGGAACTCGGCTACCAGGCATCGGCTGACCTCTCCAAGGTCAACTGGTTCATGGCCGAGTTGATCCTCGTCATCATGGTCGTCTATGTGACGATGGTCTACGGCCCGATCGCCGCCTTCCTGGTCGAGTTGTTCCCGACCAAGATCCGCTACACCTCGATGTCGCTGCCCTATCACATCGGCAATGGCTGGTTCGGCGGCATGCTGCCGCTGCTCGCCACCGCCATCGTGGCGGCGGCCGGCAATATCTATGCGGGCCTTTGGTATCCGATCGTGGTGGCGTTGATGACGGCGGTCATCGGCTTCATCTTCCTGCGCGAGACCAAGGACGTCGATATCTCGAAGACCTGACGCAAGTCACATCGGCAAGATCGGTCCGGGCGGCTCATGCCGCCCGGTTCCGTTTCAGGAGCGCGCCAGCCGCTCGACCAGCGCCGGCACCTCGTCGAAACGCCCGGCAAGGGCGTCGGGCGCAAGATCGGCCAAAGGCGTCTTGGCATAGCCATAGGTCACGGCGATGATCGGCACGCGCGCGGCCTTGGCGAGCGCCACATCCACTTCGGAATCACCGACCATCACCGCCGGCATGCCGCCGGCGCCGGCGGCCTCGATCGTGCGCAGAAGCTGGCGAGGATCGGGTTTCGCGACACCGAACGTGTCGGGGCCTGAAACCACCGAGAAGCGTGCGGCGAGGCCGAGATCGGCGAGAATCCGGCGGGCATAAGGTTCGAGCTTGTTGGTACAGACGGCAAGCCGCCAGCCTTGAGCGGCAAGCCTGTCGAGCGCCGTTTCCACACCGTCATAGGGGCGGGTCCGGCGCGACAATCGCGTCGCATAGATCGCACGGAAACGATCGGCGAACGGGCGCAGCGCATCATCGCTGACAGTCATGCCGCGCCGCGCCAGGCCCTGGCGCACCAGATTGTCCATGCCATGGCCGATCAAGGCGCGCCCGACCGCGAGGCCCAAGGGCTCGCGGCCATTCTCGACGAGGAGATCGTCGAGCGCATCGGCGAGATCGGGCGCGCTGTCGACCAGCGTGCCGTCGAGATCGAAAATGACGATGCCCATCAGCCGGCGGCCCTGACCGTCTCCATGACCAGCCTGCCGACGAGAGGCGCCGCCTCGACCTGCGGCAGATGGCCGACGCCGGCGAGCCGGTGGAGCGCCACATGGCCGGGCAGGCCCGTCGCCTGCGCGGCCGGGATGATGGCATCCTCGATACCGACAATGACGCGGCATGGACCGGCATAGAGTGCGAGCGCCTCGCGAATGGAGAAAAGCTGCGTCGATCCTTCGAACAGCCGCGCCGCGGCGCGCTTCTGGCCGGCGGCAAGCTGGCCGTCCGCCCGCGCCGCCAGCGTCGCCCGGATCATGGCCTGCGGCAGACTCGCGCGATCGTGAAAGAGGCCGCCGAGCCAGAGGCTGAGCGCCGCTTCCGATTGCGCGGCCAGGAAGCCGGCAATGAAATCGCCGTCGATGCGGGGGCCGAGACCAGCGGGCGCGATCAGCGTCAGCGACCGTACGCGCGGCTTGCCGTGCAGGGTGATCGCCGCCGCGACAGCCGCGCCGAGCGAATGGCCGACGAGATGGACATTGTCCAGCCCCTGCTCCGTCAGGGCCTGCGCGACATGGGCCACGGTGCTCTCGAAATCGGCGTCATCCAGCGGCGGCGAGGCGCCATGCGCCGGCAGATCGAGCCCTTGCATCGGATTGGCGAGCGTCAGATGGCTCAGGAACGGCCGCCAGGACGACAGGTCCGAACCAAAGCCGTGAATGAAGACGACCGGATCGCCGGTGCCGGCTTTCAGACCGCGGAACGCCAGCGCTGCCGTTCCGAAGGCGGGCGCCGCCATCCGTGTTTCGATGTCACGGCGGATGATCGCTCCCTTCGGACCGCTGCCGGCAAAGCGGCGCAGATCGAGCCCGTTCCGGGCGGCGAGCCGGCGCGCCAATGGCGAAGACCTGAGAATGCCATCACCCGGTGCCGATTGCGGCGCCACCGGCATAGCGGCCGTCGGGCCCACGACCGCCGGCGCAGCATCCCGTGCGTCGGCAACCGCTTCGCCAGGCTCGCCCAGAAGCAGCAAAGGGGCGAGCACGGTCGCGATATCGCCGAGCTTGTAAGGCAAATGAATGACGGTTCCCTCGGCGAAGGCCTCGACCTCGAAGCTCGCCTTTTCGGACTCCACTTCGGCGACAAGATCGCCCTTCTTCACCTTGTCGCCGAGCTTCACATGCAAGGCGACGATCTTGGCCTCGGTCAAATCCTGCCCGACCTGAGGAACGAGTATTGCTTCGGCCATAAGACTGTCTCCTGAATTGCGCTACGCGGCGCGGCGCGCGGACTGCTCGACAGCGCGCGCGACGAAATCCACCGTCTTGCGGGTGGCGGCGGCGAATTCCGCGGCCGTCGCGACGAAGGCGCCGAACTGGCTGAATTCCTCCGGCTTCATGCCGTCCGGCTCATAGGCCTGGCGGAAATAGGGAA
This sequence comes from Taklimakanibacter albus, assembly GCF_016595235.1. Classification (GTDB taxonomy): domain Bacteria; phylum Pseudomonadota; class Alphaproteobacteria; order Rhizobiales; family Aestuariivirgaceae; genus Taklimakanibacter; species Taklimakanibacter albus. The sequence goes on from NZ_JAENHL010000008.1 coordinate 1,354,491, forward strand.
CGCGCATCAGCTTGCCGAGCACGTCCGGCGGCGCCTCTTCGTGGATGGCGTCGGGATCGAAGGGCCTGAAGCGATCCTCGACCTGCATGAGCTGCGCGATGTAGCCCGGCGGGCAGGTATAGACGAAGTCGCCGCCGGCAAGCTTTTCGATATGCCAGCTCGATGCCGGGTGGCCTGGTCCCGGATCGATCACGCGCATCGAGCATTGCAGCATCTTGCTCGGATGGCCCATCTGCTTGCCGAGATGATAAGCGCGCTTCATCACCGCGAGCTCGCCAAGCATGATATCTTCCGGTGAAAGGGCGATGCCGCGCGCCTCGGCCTGCATCTTGAGGTCGCCGATATTGCCGAGACGGGCGGACATATGGGTGATGACAGAGCGCCAGCGGGTGAGGTCGATACCGGCGGCCTTGGCGCGCGCCAGCCCCCGCGACACCGCATTCATGCAGGCGACATATTGGGCAACGGTGAAGGACGTCGTGTTGTTGGTGGCGATGCCGCGCGCCGTCAGTTCCTCGATGACCTGATAACCTTCCTGCGAGCCCGGAATCTTGACCATGACATTGGGCCCCAATGCGGCAAGCTCGAGCCCCTGCTCCAGCATGCGCTGGCCATTGGTCACATGCCGCGGATCGACCTGACCGGAGAGGAAGCCGTATCTGCCACCCGATTTCTCATGGACCGGTGCGATCATCATGGCGCCGCGACGCACGATCTCGAGATAAAGCGCCCAATAAACCGTCTCGACATCACTCGTCGAGCGCTCGGCGGCGATGCGGCCGATCTCGGCCATCCAGAAACCGGGATCGGCTTGAATGGCCTGCAGCGACAAGGGTGGATTGGTGGTCACGCCGCGAAAGCCCATCACCCCCTGGCGCGCCGCATCTTCATCGAACAGACGTGTGAGCTGCGCTGTCCACAGCTCCTGTTTTCCGCCCGGCGCGCTGCGCAGGAGATCCGCCTTCCAGCCCGGATAGACGAGCGGCGATGAATCCCACCAGATCTCACTGTCGGGATTGGTGGCGGCGAGCCTTTCGAGAATATGCGGCGTCATCTCGTCCTCCTCGTGCGGTCACTTCGCGGCGATGGCCATGGGCTGGATATGGAGCGCGCGCCGCGCCGCCCTGATCACGTCGTCCTTCTGCGGCACGCTCGCTTTCTCGAGCTCCAGATTGAAGGGGATCGGTATATTGAGGCCAGCCACGATCTCGATCGGCGCGTCGAGCTCGTAGAACGCCTCCTCCTGGATGATCGAGGCGATGTCCGAGGCGACGCCGCCGCGGCGCACCGCCTCCTGCACGATGACCACGCGATTGGTCCGGGCGACGGAAGCGAGGATCGTCTCGGTGTCGAGCGGCACGAGGGTGCGCGGATCGACGACCTCCGCTTCGATCCCTTCCTCGGCCAGCGCGGCGGCGGCCTCCAATGCGCGCGGGACCATGTTCGACCAGGCGATGACGGTCACGTCACGGCCCGGGCGTTTGATGTCGGCCTTGCCGAACTCGACGATATGCTCGCCCTCCGGCACCGGCCCTTTTGTCATGTAGAGATGCTTGTGCTCGAGGAACATCACCGGATCGTCCTGGCGCAAGGCGTATTTGAGCAGGCCCTTGGCGTCGGCGGGCGCCGAGGGCATCACCACCTTGAGGCCCGGTATGTGGTAGAACAACGCCTCGAGGCTCTGCGAATGCTGGGCCGCGACGCCACCGCCGGCGCCGCCTTGCGTGCGCATTACGAAGGGCACGCGGCCGTCGCCGCCCGTCATCAACCGGAACTTGGCCGCCTGATTGACGAGCATGTCCATGCCGAGCATGGCGAAATCGACATAAAGGATCTCGACGATCGGACGGGCGCCGGCGATCGCCGCACCGACGCCGACACCGATCATGCCGGCTTCGGCGATCGGCGTATCACGCACGCGGCGGGGGCCGTATTTCGCCAACAGGCCTTCGGTCACCTTGTAGGAGCCGCCGCGTTCGGCGATGCCCTCGCCGATGATGAAGACGTCGCTGTTGCGCTGCATCTCCTCGTCGATGGCCTCGCGCAAGGCCTCGCGATACATGATCTCTCGCATTGTCACGATTCCTCCAAGGCTTGAGTATTTTAGTAAGCGGCCACGAATTGCCGGAATTCGGCGGCGGTGATTTCGCGGCTCTCCTTCGCAAAATCGACGGCCTCGGCGAATTCGGCGGCAATCTCCGCTTCGATCGCATCGATGTCGGCCTTGTCGACGCCTGACATCTCGACGAGCGCGGCACGCGCCCGGTCGATCGGATCGCGCGCCTTGTAAAAAGCGAGGCGCTCTTCCGGCATGTATTTGCCGGGATCGTTCACATGGTGGCCCATATGGCGGAAGGTCTTGGCCTCGATGAGAACCGGCCCCTTGCCGGCACGGCATGTCTCCACCGCCTCGCGGGTGAGATGATAGACGGCCAAGGGATCGTTGCCGTCGACCTGATGGCTTTCGACGCCGATGCTCAGGCCGCGCTTGTAGAGATCGGTGTCGCGCGTCGCCTCTTCGATCGGCGTCGAGACGGCATATTGATTGTTCTCGATGACGAGGATGAAGTTCAGATTCCAGATGGCGGCGAGATTGAGGGATTCGAGGAAGGTGCCGTTGTTGGAGGCGCCATCGGTGGTGAAGGTGACCGTCACCGCATCCGAGCCGCGGATCTGGGCGGCGAGCGCCGCGCCGACGCCGAGCGGCGTGCCGGCGCCGACAATGCCATTGGCGCCGAGATTGCCCTTGCCGATGTCAGCGATATGCATCGAGCCGCCATAGCCGCGGCAATAGCCGGTCTCCTTCTGCAGAAGCTCGGCCACCATGCGCTTCACATCCGCCCCCCAGGCGATGCAATGGCCATGTCCGCGATGGGTCGAGGCGATGTAGTCGCCCTCCCGCAAGGCCGCGCATACACCGGTCGCGATGCCTTCCTGGCCGAGATAAGGGTGGAAATAACCGCGGATCAGCCCTTGCCGGTAAAGCTTGATTCCTTCCGTCTCAAAGACCCGGATTTTGTAAGCTGTGCGGAAAATTTTCTCCAGAAATTCACGTGATGGCGCGTTTCTCTTGACCGCCTCGTCCATCGACACGCTCTCCCCGCTCTATCGTTTCTGTGCGAAAACATATGGTTGGTTCGATCTCTCCTACAACTGAAGCGCCTAACTTGTCGAGAAAATTTTTTGCACAGAATTCTTCTTACTGATTGAGGTGAAGATGGTCGCTCCACAACCTGCAAATGCATCCGGCATATGAAAAATTCAATCAACCACTTGATTTTAAATAATAATTTACTTCAAAACCCTTCGTCTCCACAAAACATGTGGGGTTCTATGGAGGAAAATTGCTTTCTCAGCGCCATGGCGCTAAGTTGCGGGCCGACCAAACTCGTTACTGTTCCAGCGGCATGACCGACTCAAACTTGACGTCAACGACATCCAATGACGACCTGCTTCACCGCATCCAGGAGCGCTATGGAAATCTGAGGAAATCGGAGCGCGTGGTCGCCGACTATCTGCGCGAGCATTCCGGCAGCCGGCTCAATGCCTCGATCACCGAACTTGGGCAATTGCTCGGCGTCAGCGAAGCGACGATCAGCCGGGTCAGCCGGGCACTCGGCTATCAAGGCTATCCCGATCTCAAGCTGTCGCTCGCCGAGGGCTCGCGCCATCGCAACGCCTTCGCCAATGTTCCCGTCGAGATCGATGAAAACGACTCGCTGGTCACCACCAGCGGCAATCTCGCCTCGCTTCTGGCCGCCAGCCTGCAAGGCACGCAGCGCATGCTGGACGGCGCCAGGCTCGAGCGCGCGGTCGAGGCGCTGTGCGCGGCACGCAAGATCCTCTTTGTCGGCGTCGGGGGCGCGGCCTCCATCTGCGATGAGGCGGCGCATCTCTTCATCAAAGCCGGGCTCGATGCGATGGCGTATCGCGACGGCTACACGCAGACCATCGGGGCCGCCAATATGACGCCGTCCGACGTCATGGTGGGTGTGTCGCATACCGGCACGACCGAGACCGTCGCCGTGGCGCTCGAGATCGCGCGCGAGAACGGCGCCACGACCATCGCCATCACCAGCGACGCCGCCTCGCCCGTCGCCAAAGCCGCGCATGTCACGCTGACGACATGGAACTCATCGACGCCCTCGATACCGCTTTATGGCGACTTCCTCGAGGGCCGCATCAGCCAGCTGTTCCTGATCGACCTGCTCTATCTGGGCCTGCTGTTCCGCCTCGGCGCCAAGACATCGAAACAGCTCAAGGCCACCGGCCTCGCCCTCGAGAAGCACTATCGCCAGCGCGGCAGCGAGCGCTGATCCGCCTGAAGTGGTGCGCGATATTCTCCCTCCGCCCGCGCGAAGCGCGGGGAGGGTGGACGCCCGCAGGGCGGACGGGTGGGGTTTCTCCACCGACACGTGCTCATCATTTCTTGTCTGATAGATCTCCATTGCGGAGATGCCCCACCCGTCGCGCGTTCCGCGCGCCACCCTCCCCGCCTTCGGCGGCGGAGGGAGACTCAGACGCTGCGCGCCACCAACGCCCGGCATTGCGCCAGGCCGATGCCGACATCGAGATCCGGCACGACGATATCGGCGAGGCGGAAATCCTCTTCGGCCGTGAAGGCCGAGCGCGTGACGATGCAGCGCATGCCGGCGGCCTTGGCGGCGGTGAGGCCGATATGGCTGTCTTCCACGACGACACAGCGGCCAGGATCGAGCACCAGCGTGCTGGCCGCCAGATTGTAGATCGCCGGATCCGGCTTCTTGGCGGCAACCACATCGCCAGCGAAGATGGCGATGTGCCGGGCCCGCTCCGCGCCCAGCATCACCTTGACCAGGGCTGTCACCGCACGCTCATTGGAGGTCGAGCACACGGCAAGGCGAATATCCGCGGCGATCGCCTCGTCGACAAGCCGCGCAATGCCTGGGCGCAAGGGCAAGCTCCCGGCCTCGATCAGCTCCATGAACAGGTCGGTCTTGCGCTTGTGCAGCGCCTTGATCAGCGCTTCCCGGTCCGCCGCCGCGCCGGGCCAGCCGGTTTCGTCGAAATGGCGGATCATGCGCTCCTTGCCGCCGGCGACGGACAGAAGCTCGGCATAACGCTCGACCGACCATTGCGCGGCAACGCCCTGATCGGCGAAGGCGCGGTTGAAGGCGACGCGATGACCGTCGCGCTCGGTATCGACGAGCACGCCGTCGCAGTCGAAGATCAGCGCCGCGAGCATGCTCATTTCATGCTCCCGCCTTGCCGGCCGATCCGAAGGCGCGCACCATCGCCATCACGTCGCGCTTCATGGCTTCATATTGGCTGACGATGAACGGCAGGGGCTCGCCGAGCTTCGGCTTCTCGACCTTCAGATCGGCGAAGCCGTCGATATAGCAGCGCTTGTGCATGGTCGAGATATTGACCTTGGCGCAGCCGCCGGCGATGCAGCGGTCGAATTGCTCCTGGGCGAGGCCGGTGCCGCCATGCAGCGCGATCGGGATATCGATCCGCGCCGTGATGTCGCGCAACAGGTCATAGGCGATCTTGGGCTCGCCCTTGTAGAAGCCATGCGCGGTGCCGATCGCCGGCGCGAAGACCGCAAGCCGCGGCATTTCCTTGCAGAAGGCCACGCAGTCGGCAAGATCGGCGAGCAGCGCCTTGTCCTCGGCGACAAATTTGTCGTCCTCGGTGCCGCCGATGGCGCCCATCTCGGCCTCGAGGCCGATGCCGGCCGCCTCGGTCAGACGATAGATGTCCAGCGAGCGCGCCAGATTCTGCTCGAAGGGCAAGGCCGATCCGTCGAACATCACCGACGTCCAGCCGGCATCGATGCAGCGCTTGATGACGTCGCTATCGCTGCAATGGTCGAGATGAAGGGCGACCGGTATGTCGACGCTTGCGGCGAGCATGCCGACCCAGGAGGCGATCGGCGCATAACCCCAATGGCGCACCGTCTTGACCGAAACCTGGACGATGACCGGCGCCTTGAGCTCGGCGGCACCTTCGATGATCGAGCGCGCGCTGTTGTAATCGATCATGTTATAGGCGGCGACGCCGTAACGGCCGGCCTGCGCCTCTTTGAGCATTGGGCGCATCGAAATGAGGGGCATTGGACCTCTCCTTGACTGTGAAGAATTTACACGCCGGGAAGCGATCACGCTTCCCGGCCGTTTTGTTTATGTATGGAGACGAGAAGGCCGAGGGATCAGATCTTCGTCTCGTCCAGATATTTGGGATGGAACAGCCGCGTCCTGCCGGACTTCTTCGCCTCATCATCATAGACGGTGCCCTTGGGCGCCGAGACGATTTCGAGCTGCTGGCCCCAGGGCGCCATGAAGTAGCACCAGGTCAAACCGAGATTGGGTCCATCGGTATAGGAGGTCGGCTCGCCCAGCACCTTGACGCCGTTCTTCTTCAGGAAGTCGACCGCCGCCGCCATGTCGTCGACATAGAAGGCGAGATGGTGTCCGCCGATATCGCTGTTCTTGGGCGGCAGGGGATTCTGGTCTGGCGCCTGATATTGGAAGACCTCCAGATTGGTGCCATTGCCGCAGCGCAGATAGCGGAATTCGGTGATGACGCAGCGCGGGTCGACATTCAGATGAACCTTCATCCAGTCGCCGTCGGCCTTGAAGTTGGTGGCCGCGGTGAACAGGACCTCGGCGCCCAGAATCTTCTCGAAGAAGTCGCAGGCTTCGTTGATATCGGGCACCGTGAAGCCGATATGCTCCATGCCGCGCATTCCCGGAATTGGCATTGTTATCTCCTCTTCAATTGCGATTTTTCAGTAATGGCGCGCCACGAAATCGGCGAGCTGCTGATATTGTCCGGCGGCGGCGATCGCCTCGTAGAAGCCGCGATAGATCTGGTGCTGGTCGTTGTAGAGATTGCCAGTCTTGCCATTCGGCTCGAATTCGGCCTCGACCTGGACCATGGCGTCGACCGCTTCGTCGATCGACGCAAAGGCGCCCGAGCCATAGGCCCCGAGTATTGCCGCGCCCAGCACCGTGCATTCGCGCTCCCGCGTGACGCGCGCCGGCTTGCCGATGATGTCAGTCATGATCTGCACAAAGCCGTCCGATTTCGTCCCGCCGCCGGTCAGGCGGAAATCGGTGATACCGCCGTCGATGTCGCTTTCGAAGGAATCGACCACCATCCGCATTTCATGCGCGCAGCCCTCGAGCAGAGCGCGGATCATGTCCTGACGCTCATGATAGAGGCCGAGACCAAGGAAGCCGCCACGCGAGGCCGCGTCATAATAGGGCGTGACCTGGCTCGTCAGGAAGGAATGGAAGATGGCGCCCTTGGCGCCGGGCGGCGACTTGCCCGCCTGCTCGACCATGACCGAATAAGGACTGCGGCCCTGGCGCGAACTCTCATCGAGCTCGTTGCGGCCGAGATTGTTGCGCCACCATTTGAGGCAGGCGCCGAGGCTGAATGCGGCGCCCTCGATGTCCCAGGCGCCGGGCACGCCGTGGCCGCCCCACCACAGATTGCGCCCCTTGATGCGGTCGAGGCTGTCGAGATGCGCCACCATAACGCCCGACGTACCAACCGTGAATTCGGCCATGCCCTGCCGGATCACGCCGGCGCCGATGGCGGCGCATTGCTGATCGCCGGCGCCCCGGCACAGAGTGATGCCGGCCGGCAATCCGGTCGCCTCGGCCGCCGCCTTGGACAACACGCCGGCCTGGCCCGACGGTATGCCCACCGGCGGAAGCCGGTCGCGTCCAATGCCGCACAGCGCCAGGATACGGTCGCTCCAGTCGAGCTTACGGATATCCATCATGCCGTTGAGCGTCAGCGAGGCCGGATCGGTGACCCATTCCTCGGCGCCGAGCCGATGCAGGAAATATTCCTGGCCGTTGGCGAACCAGCGCGTCCTGTCGAACAGGGTCGGCTCATTGTCGCGCAGCCACGCGATCTTCGCCGCCGCCCATAATGGGCTCAGCTGCATGCCGGTATGGACCTGATGCTCCTCCGGCGAGATTTCCTTGGCGAAGATGTCGCGATATTTGAGCGCGCGTCCGCAATTCCACACAATCGAATTGGCAAGCGGCCTCTTGTCGGCATCGAGGGCGCAGAAGGTGCCGCGCTGGCTCGACAGGCCGACCGAGCGATAGGCCTCGGCCGGCAGGCCGGCCTTGGCCACTGCCTGGCGCGACGCCGCGCAGATGCCGGCCCAGACGAGCTCGACGTCCTGCTCGCTCCAGCCCGGATTGGGAGAGACACAGGGATATTCCTCATATCCGTGCCCCAAGGCATTGCCACGTTCGTCGAAAATCATCACCGTGCAGCCGGTCGTACCGGCATCGATGCCGACAAACGCGTTGACGCGTCCCGCTGGCATGTTTCCTCCCTAAGCTTCCTCTGGCATCCATTTCGTCAGGAGCTCGAGAAAACCCCTGCGATCTTTTCTTTGTTGTTCGGACAAGGTCGCCACGAGCCTTGCCTTGTGTTCGATCACATCCTCGGCACGTGACTTGTGGCCGTCGGGGGTGAGCGCGATGCGTGTGTCGCCGGTTCCGTCCCAGCCGGCATTCACCGGGAAGCCGAGCGGCGCCAAGCTGTCGGGCCAGGTCGCGTCGAGCGTCACTTCACGCCCGTCGTCATCCCACACCACATAGCAATGAAAATCGCGAATGCCGCCCGAGCGCACCCAGTCGGCGAGCGCCTTCGGCATCGAGGCTACAACCGGCATGCCGGCGGCGAAATCGCCGGCGGCGAATTCCACCTCGGCACCGCGGCCGACGCGGCGCAAAAGATCACGCAGCAGGATATGCTTGCCGGTGCACGCTCCCCTGCCGTTCTTCAGGACGATGGCGGGATCGCGGTTGCCGTCGGAGGCGTAGCTAAGATTGCGCACCGCATGATAGATCGCCGGAACCGAAGGCGGCGCGGCACCGCCCGCATGACGGGCGAGGAAGGCATCGAGATCCCCCGGATAGGATGCGCTCATGGCCGTGCTGGTGCCACGGCGATTGTCCTGCAGAATATCCGGCAGTTCCTGCCCATGATACGCGCCTCCCTGAAAGCAATTTTTTTATTGGCTGTGTTTGAGAAGACTATGCACGAAGGGCAATGCAGCGTCCAGCAGGATTCACCTATTCATGCAAATTCTTTTCACGATTTCGGCTGATATTTTAGGAAGCAGATTTGCCACTGCTGTTAGGAAGTCGCCCACAATCGCAGCCCCTGAAAATTTCCTTCTGAAGACGAAGGTTAGAAATAGGCCCTGCCCGTCCCAGTGTCGAAAGCGTGCCATTTGTCGCGATTGACCGAAAGGTAGCAAGCCTCGCCCGGAGAGCCGGCGAATTCGGGCGCCGTCTTGACCCTGATGCGCGCATCGGCGAGTTGCACCTCGACGATCATGTCGCCGCCCAAGAGCTCGGTGACGAAGACCTCGCCGGTGATCACCGGCTCCGCCGGCCGCGTCATCGAAATGGCGAGCGCGTCCGGCCTGACGCCCATGCGCACGGTGCCGGTGGTCCCGTTCAGGCATCCGGCCTGATCAGGCTTGAGGGCCAGCGAAAAATTGGGATGGGAGAGCGAAAGCCGGTCGGCCTCGCGCGAGAGCTCGCAGGTGAGAAAATTCATTGCCGGCTCGCCGACGAAACCCGCCACCCAGGCATTGACCGGCTTGTTGTAGACCTCGCGCGGAGAGCCCAGCTGCTGCAATTCGCCCTCATGCATGACGGCGATCTGATCGGCCATCGACATGGCTTCCAGCTGGTCATGCGTGACATAGACCATCGTGGTGCCGAGGGTGCGCTGCATGTGCTTGATCTCGCCGCGCATATGCGCCCTCAGCTTGGCGTCGAGATGGGCGATCGGCTCGTCGAAGAGGAAGAGCTTGGGCTCGCGCACGATGGCGCGGCCAATGGCGACACGCTGCTTCTGGCCGCCCGACAGCTCCTGCGGGCGGCGTTCCAGCAAGTGGCCGATCTCCAGGAGCTGCGCCGCCTGGGTGACGCGGTCCTTGATGCGGCCCGTGTCCTGGCCCCTGAGCTTCAAGGGATTGGCCATGTTCTCGAAGACCGACTTATGCGGATAGAGGGCGTAGTTCTCGAAAACCATGGCGACGTCGCGATCCTTGGGCGCCAGGTCGTTGATGCGCTTGTCGTCGAACAGGATATCGCCGGCGCTGATATGCTCGAGGCCCGCCACCATGCGCATGGTCGAAGACTTGCCGCATCCCGAGGGACCGAGGATCGACAGGAAGGTCCCGTCCGGACAATCGATGTTCAAGTCCTTCACCGCGGCGAAGTCGCCGTATTTCTTCCACACATTGCGGAACGTTACTCTGGCCATGGTATTCTCCGATTATTCCTTGACCGCGCCCATGGTCAGGCCGGTGACGAGATATCTTCTGATGACTAACCCCAGGAGCATCATGGGCAGCGTGGTGACGACGCCCGCCGCCATGATCGAACCCCACTGGATATTCTGCGGCTGGACGAGTTCGCGCGTGGCGACCGGCAGCGTCTTGGCGCCGCCCGAGCCGATGATCGCGGCAAAGAGGAAGTCGTTCCAGGCGAAGAGAATGCACAGCACGATGAACGCGCCGATGCCGGGTGCCACCAGCGGCAGGATCGCCACGAAGGCCTGGAAGCGCGTGGCGCCGTCAACCATCTGGGCCTCCTCGATCGCGTAAGGGACGTTGTCGAAGAAGCCTTTGAGGATCCAGATGGCGAAGGGAAGGTTGAAGGTCGTGTAAGCGAGGATCAGGCCCGGCAAGGTGCCGACCAGATCGAGCGAGCGGAAGATCGCATAAAGCGGCACCATCACCGCGACCACCGGCGCCATGCGGGTCGAGATGATCCAGAAGAACAGGTCGCTCTTGCCGCGGAAGTCGATGCGCGAGAGCGAATAGGCGGCCATCGAGCCCAGGATCACCGAGATCACCGCCGAGCCGCCGGCGGCCACCAGGCTGTTCGCCATGTAGCGGCTGAAGTCGAGATTGACGAAGAGATCGCGATAGTGCTTCAGCGTCGGGGTGAAGTCGAAGAAGACGCCGACGCCGGACCAGTCGCCGACCGCCGGGATCTTGAAGGCCTCGAGCAGGTCCTTGAACGAGGACACGAACATCACGAGGATCGGCAGCAGCGTCCAGACGAGATAGAGCGCGATGAACACACCCGAAAACCAGCGGAAGCCCCGGGTGAGCGGCGTTTCATATTGGACTACGTCACGAGAGGCCATGATTTCAGATTTTCCTCGTCTGCTGGCGATCGAAGACCTTCACCAGGATCATGCCTAAGATGATGGTGACGACGAGAAGCGTCAGGGCGATCGCCGCCCCGCGGCCGAGCTTGAAGAACTTGAAGGACACTTCGAACAGATAGATCGGCAGGATCTTGGTGGCATTGCCGGGACCGCCGCCGGTGAGGACGAGGGCCGAGTCGATGAAGCGGAAATTGTCCATGAAGCGCAGCATCACCGCGATCAGCAGCACGGGATAGAGATTGGGGAGCGTCACCGAGAAGAAATTGCGCAAGGGCGAGGCGCCGTCGACCATATTGGCCTCGAGCTGGTCCTGCGGCACGCGCTTGAGGCCAGCAAGCGTGATGAGCGTGATGAGCGGTGTCCACTGCCATACATCGACGAGCACGATGCCGAGCATCGCCGTATTGGGACTGGCGAGGATCGATTTGGCATCGAGCAGCCCCAGGCTCTGGAACAGCCAATGATACCAGCCGAAGGTGCCGTTATAGAGGAAGTACCAGACGAGCCCGGCCACGATCGGCGCCATCATCATCGGCATCAGCAGCGCGGTCACCAGGACCTTCTCGAAGCGCGCGCCATTGAGCACGACGGCGAGGAACACGCCGATGCCGATCTGCAAGGCGAGACACATCAGGCTGTATTGGAAGAGCAGCGCCCAGCCCTTGAGGTAACGCGTGTCGGTGAAGAGCTTGGTGAAGTTCTCGAAGTTGTTCCAGGTGGCCGAGCCGATATCCACCTCGTGGAGGCTCATATAGATCATCCAGAAGAACGGATAGATCGAGATGCAGGCGAGCAGGATGATGGCCGGCGCCATCAGCCAGAAGAAATAAGCCTTGGACGGCAGCGGATTGAGCCTGGCCGGCTCGGCGATGCGCGAGGGCGCCGGGCGCGCCTCGACATTGTCCTGGAGCTGGCGGACGCGGAAGAGGCTTTCGCCATGCCGCAGGGAGTTTTCGGGTGAAAGCGTAATGTCTGTCATCGATCTCGTATCGGCAGCCGTCACCGGCGCGGCGGGTCGCGGCGACAAGAGGTCCTTGCTTGAGCATCGGACCGAGAGCCCGGCCCGGCGACCATGTGGCCGCCGGGCCGGCACAGTCGAGGAAACTTAGCCCGCGCCGTTCAGCTCGTCGAGCTGCGACTGGAGCGACTTGCAAGTATCCTCCGGCGACTGCTCCCCGGATGCGCATTTCTGCACCTCGGCGGCGAGGATCGAGTGATACTCGTTGGCCTGCGGAATCTTAGGCCCAAGCACGAAATGCGGGTCCTTGATGCCGTAGTTGTAGACCGGATCGAAGGTAAGCGCGTTCGGCATGGTGGTCGGGCGCACGGTGGCCTTCTTCACCTCATCCATGGCCAGCACGGACTTGCGGGTCGGCGTGCCGCCGAGGCCCTTCAGCACGTTGAACTGGTTCTCGCGCGACACCGACCAGATGGCGAAGATATAAGCGGCGCGCTTCAGATCCTCGGACGCATTGCCGTTGATGCCGATGCCGCCGATGCCGCAATTGGTGCCGTTGACGGCCTCGCCGCCATTCTTGATCCAGCTCGCCTCGCCTTTCGGACAGACGGCATAGGCGGTCTTGCCCCCGGCCGCGCGCGATTTCGTCTCGTCCTCGATCGAGGCGGCAAATTCATGATACTGGACCTGCATCGCGATATTGCCGGACTGGTAGACGGTGTTCAGCTCGAGGGTGCCGTTGGCGAGGTTGTCGGGATGCGACACATCCGCCAGCTCCTTGAACTTGGTCATGGTCACGATCGACTGCTCGTCGCCCCAGTTCGTCTTGCCGGGAGTCTTGGAGCCGAGCTTGTCGTCGACCGGCCAGTCGATCCAGCGGCCATTGGCGAAGAGCATGCGCTGGATGTCGAGCTGCGTCGTCCAGGCGAATGACCCTTGATGCTGGGCATAGCCATAGGGCACGTCCTTGCCGGCCTCCTTCGCTTTCTTGAAGAAGGTGGCGATATCGATCACCTGCTTCCAGGTCGTGTCCTTGGTGAATTCGAGGCGATAGCCAAATTCGGCTTCGAAATCCTTGCTGTTCGCCTCGAAGAGATCCTGGCGATAGAAGGTGCAGGCGATGGCGGCGTCATAGGGCAAGGCAATGATCTTGCCTTCGCTGTAGAAGCGCCCGCAGGCCGACAGGAAGTTCTCGAACCAGGCATCGTCGCCATAGCCATCGGGATCCTGCGGCAACGTATCGTCGCCGAACATCGGGGTAAGATCGGCATAGAAGTCGGCGAAGGGGGCGCCGATCGGCTTGTCCTGGACATAGTTGAGAACATAGTCCGACTTGCCGCCGCGCAGATCGATGCCGACTTTCTGCTGCACGACCGGCAGGTCGTCGGTGAGGATGGTGACATCGATGCCGGTCAGATCCGTGAAGGCCTTTATATTGTCACGGATGGCAAAGGACGGCGGCGTGTTCTCCGACATGAAAACGAGCTTGGAGCCGGCATATTGCTTCCATTTGGCGGCATCCGACGAGGCAGCCTGGACCCGGCTGCGGGTGACCGTCGATCCGAGACCGAGCGTCAGCGACCCGGCGCCCAGCGCCGTGGCGGCACCGCCGCCAAGCTCGAGAAATTTTCGGCGACTTACACGGCTGAAGACGGCGTCTTTCGGCACGTAAAACATGAATTCCTCCCATCCGGCAGCTTATGAACCTGGTTCCGGCGTTCTGTTTTCGGTTCCTCGGGCGCATTCGAGTGACGCCCCTTTGCGCCATCGCGCGGCCGGTCGACGACGACATGACCCCGCGATGGTGCTGTGACGAGGTTTTGTCCCGTCGAGGAAAACCTAGCCGCAAACATCCCATCGTGTAAATTATTTTTTTCCTTTTTCCTATTTTTCTCGATTTCGGAGGGTGAAAATTTCATCACATTGATTATCAACGATTTTTTTGATCAAATATTTTCAAGAATTGGCGTGCACTTCCTGATCCAGCTTAAACTCACGCATAATTGCGCGGCACCGTTTCCGAGCGGCGCCACGAATCGACCGGCCGCTATCGGGCCCGAAGCCTGCCGCGCCGCGACATGATGAGGAGCGGCCGGCCGTGAAGACCCGCGTTGCGGAGCCGGTTTTTCAACACGATTTGAGCTTCGGACGACGCGAGATTTTGAAACTGGACAAGGCAAAAACCCTCGCCTATAAACCGGCCCGCTTCATATCGGCCTCCGCTCCCGCGAGGCCTCGGCGCCCAGGTAGCTCAGTTGGTAGAGCAGCGGACTGAAAATCCGCGTGTCGGTGGTTCAATTCCGCCCCTGGGCACCATTTTTCCCAAGTTGTTCAATAAGTTATAGCACGCGCTTATTCTTTCGCACGCTCGCTGCGCCATTCCTGGGCGGCAAAAACGCATGTCGGGCTTGGAAGCCATCGTCTAGCCGCGATCGCCGAGCAGCCCGAACACCCACTCCTGTTCTGAGAGATCGCCTCAAGCCAATACGTCTCTGGAGGGCGTGCGTTTGATCCAGACAACAAGTCAGCCGGCCGGCTTCTTGCGCTTTTTACCCGACGCAGCGCCATCATTTTTGATGACGCTAATCTGCCCGTCCGCTTCTATGTAGGCGCGCTTCACATCCGTAAGGTCCCCGACGCCTTGCTGTCGAAGTTGGCTCATTATCTCCTCGGGCGTAATTAGCTCCTGCCGCAGATTTTGTCTCAGCATCTTACCTTCTTGCACGAGCAACAGGGGCGGTGGGCTGATGAGCCTATTGAAAATCGGTGATTTGTAGGCAAGCCAATCGATCACAAAATCCCAGGCAACAATAGTCAAGACGAGTATGAGACCTTCAGTGAGTGACTGGTATTCCTTTGAAAAAGCGTTCTGAGCCGCATCCGCAATCAGGACGATCAGCAGAAGGTCGGAAAGGCTGAATGATCCAGCCTGCCGCTTCATGAAAAACCGCATCAGGACGAAAAGGCCCAGATACATCAGCGACCCCCTGAGCATCATTTCAGCGATAGAATGAGTTGGGATCCAAAGCTCGGCCCAATCTATTGTGAATATCTTCTCCACCTCAATGGCCCCTTCCGTCGCGGGTTATTACCTGAAGCTCATCGATCAGCCTCATGGTCTTTCATCAGAAGAATTAAAATGGATTCTCACCGTGTCACACATCGTGCACTGGTCTTCCTCTCATTCGTCAGCGCTGCTCGATCCTTCGCTCTGAGCGATCCGCCCATTCGCGTCTATGACCCTGGGCGACAGAAGCGCCGCGGTCTGGCTCACAAGATTTGAAGATGTCTGTCGCACGGTCTTTCAAGCGGCAGGCAAGGTAAAAAGTTCCATTTGAGAGTCCGGCGCGGGTGCGCCATGGGAATTGGCTGCAGGTGTTCTGACGCCAGTTGCTCAAGGGATCCGTCAATCAGCAAGCTGATGAATTCCTGTGCAGCCGCCACGCCGTCCAGCGCTTGTATCGCGAGCCAAAAGGCCTATTACAGAGGGGCGAAACAGTTGCGAGATCAAATGGCTTTTCTGACGATCCGGCACGTGACCACCTATCGCTATCGCCAGCCCGTCGCCTTCGGCGAACACCGCCTGATGTTCCGGCCACGTGATACCGATGACCAGAAAGTCAAAACGACTCATCTTGCGATCAGCCCGGCACCCTCGAGCCTAGATTTCATTGAAGACATTTTTGGTAATCAGGTCGGGGTAGCGCGGTTTTCGGCCAACGCGGCGGAACTACGATTTGAAAGCGTCGTCGATATAGAACGCTCACCACAAGCGAATTTAAGCCTCGAGGCCATGCCTAGCGGAGTATTTCCGGTCACATATGCCGCGACCGAGATATCCCAGCTTTCAACCTTCATGGAACGCTATTATTCCGATCCTTGCGACATGATCGACGTCTGGGCGTCCGGATTCCTGCCGACCGACGCCCGCATCGGGAACTTCGAGCTTCTGGTCGCGATGACACGCGGCATTCGTGATGGCTTGCGCTATCGGCGCCGCGAAGAAAAAGGTATCCAGACGCCACAGGAAACGCTGCATAAAGGCCAAGGCAGTTGTCGCGACTTTGCGATGCTGATGATCGAAGGCGTGCGCAGCCTCGGCTTCGCCGCGCGTTTCGCTTCGGGCTATCTTGCTGCCCCGATGGACCATCCGGCCAGTGGAGCAACGCATGCCTGGGCTCAAGTCTATCTGCCTGGCGTTGGTTGGGTCGATTTCGACCCGACCAACGGCACTGCCGGCCCGGCCGCCCTCGTTACCGTTGCTGTGGCGCATGACCCTCATCATGCGTTACCATTACATGGCACCTATTTCGGAGCTGCTGCCGACCACCTTGGTATGGACGTACATGTTCGCCTGATCCGCGACGAAGAGGTCGCGGGCAAAGAGGAAGCTTCATGAAGATTCGCGTCGGTTACGAACTGATCTACGATTTTCCACAACCGACACCGATGATCATGGTCTTAGGCGTTCACTTCACCCGGGCGTCCGACGTGATCACGCCGGATCATCTGACCACCACACCATCCGTGCCGGTGACGCCCTATCGCGATGGGTTTGGTAATTGGTGCAGTCGTATCGTGGCACCGGCGGGACGCATGCAGCTCATGGCCGACGGCCTGGTACGCGACAGCGGACGGCCTGATATCACCGCTCTGTCCGCCAAGCAGCACAATGTTGAAGACCTGCCGGCCGACACCTTGGTCTACCTTCTCGGAAGTCGGTATTGCGAGACCGACCAGTTGTCGGGTGCGGCATGGAAACTATTCGAGAAAACGAAGCCCGGATGGGAGCGCGTCCAGGCGATTTGCGATTTCGTCCATGATCACATCACCTTCGGCTATGAGCATGCGCGCTCGACCATGACGGCCTTCGACGTCTTCAACGCAGGCAAAGGTGTGTGTCGCGACTTCGCGCATCTCGCCATCGCATTCTGCCGCTGCATGAATATCCCGGCACGGTATTGCACCGGTTATCTGGGCGATATTGGCGTGCCGCCGCCGAATGCACCAATGGACTTCGCAGGCTGGTTCGAGGCCTATCTCGATGGACGCTGGTACACATTTGACCCGCGCAACAATGTACCGAGGATCGGGCGCGTCCTCATCGCTCAGGGGCGCGATGCGGCGGATGTGCCGATAACACTCACCTTCGGGCCTAACACGCTGGTGAGTTTTAAAGTGTGGACGGACGAGGCTCTTTGAGCCGCTCACATCACCCTGCATCCAATCCCACCGCTATATCTAAAAATTCAAATAGTTAGCACGCCCTTGTTGATTCCCCGGGCACGTGCTCCATCACATCTTGATCTCCGGCTGGTCGTGCAGGATGACGTTCAATCGCGAGCTATGAACTTCGATATGGCCGTTATAGTCATGAAACCGAGCTTGCAGAATGCCGGCTTCTCATGGATCACATTGACAATATCCGCCTTTTCGAGGCGCATGATGACCCAGTCGGCTATCGCGGTCACCGTGGACACCCTTAATTCAGCGCGGATGCGTGAATTGAGTGCTTATCCGCAGCAGCGGCACGCGTGAACACGACTGTCACACGCGTTCCATCTCGCGCGTTCGAAGAGACCTCGATACGAGCTTTAGCGTTCTCACGGAGCGACTGGATAATAAGCGCCCCAAGCTTACCTTTTTCAGGCCATTCCTTGCCAGCAGGGAGTCCAACCCCGTCATCAGCAACAAGGACGCGACAGCCGACCTCATCTGTGAGACAATGCAAGGTGATAGTGCCGCCATCCCGCCCTTCAAATGCATGTTTCAGGGAATTGGTCAGCAATTCATTCACAACTAGACCTGTGGGCATCGCTACATTGACCGAGACCGGATACGCATCAACTTTCAAGTCAAGGCGTATGCCTTCGGTGGCATGCGTTCTCATCACATTTGAGGCGATCTGGCTCAGATAAGTGCCGAGGTCGATCTCCTGGCGCTGGTCGCCTTCCGAAAGGGATTTGTACAAAAGTTGCAGCGATTCAATTCGACCCGCAAGCCGATCGAAGGGCTTGCTATTCGCCCTACTGGACGCGTTGCGAGCTTCAAGTCGAATCAACGCCGTTATCATCTGAAGATTATTTTTAACGCGATGCTGAATTTCCCGAAGAAGCGTGTCCTTATCACGAAGTTGCTTCTCAAGCTCATCACGCGCGGGCTGATCGTGGGCAGTTACGTCAACAAGCGCGGCAAGCCTGAATGCAGGTGTTCCATCGTCGTCAACGATTACGTTGGAGTATGCGTCGACCAATGATGGCTCACTCTCAGTCCGCTCAATTCGGAAGGTGCCCACATATTCGCTGGCATTTGCCAACGCATCGCTCAGCTTCAGACCAGGTTTCTCGCCGATACTCTCGCCATGAAGGGCAGACCATGATTGGCTCTGAATGGCGGCGCTGGTCTGTCCGGTCAGCTTCTCGAACTCCGGGTTAGAATAGACGATACGTTCGTCAGCTTTCATTTCCGCTACGACGATTGCGATAGGTATCTGGTCAAGAAACTGCCTGAACTGCTCGCTTTCCAGAGCACCGGCCAAATCTGGCGTCGTAAGAAGCGTCTCAACCGGGGCAGCCCTATCATTTGACTCAGTCACGCTGTGGTCCTCTACAATGCCCCGCCCATGACTCGCTGACGCACTTTTGCAGAAGCTCCGATACATTGAACTTCATTTTTCGACCAATTCGCGGATACGCTTTGTCAGAGAAGCATTAGAGATTGGCTTGGAATATATGTAACCTTCGTCACCCAAAGGACGCAGGCGCGGCGCATCGGATTGAGCACCAGACATCACCATGATCTTGGTGGATGGGAGGTTATCCCGGGTCCATAAAGCCAGGTCTATCCCGTTGATCTCTCCCGGCATGTGAATATCGGTTACTAAAACATGCACATCTCGCCGCTCGGAAAGTATTCGTATTGCCTGACCACCATTTCCTGCTTCAACGACCTTATAGCCGATACTTTCCAAGTGATCGGCAACGCCCATACGAATTATGGGCTCGTCTTCGACCAGCAAGATCACAATTTTCAATCGAGAGGCCACCACCGCGCACCGCCTTGAGCAAGCCTAACCGCGATTAAAGCGCTACAGAAGGAATAGTTCCATTCGGGCGGAAAACGGCTATCAAACAATCAAAGTAGAACCATCCAGGCGTAAGCAAGACGCGGTGCTGGCTATCCCCCTAATCGCTTGTAACTTGGTTAGAATATCGCGACGTCGTTTGAACTCGCCGTGCAAGCTTTGATGCTTTCGACCATGGTCTTTGTACGTTTCTTTCGCTCCACGCTTCTGCATCCTGAATTCTAGGCAGCAAACAGGTAGCAGCGAGGACGGGATTTTGGGGGCATAAGGCATGAAATTGGTAGTAAAAAAGTTCCGCCCAACATCATGAAGCTTAGAGGGAAAGCTGGAACTCGGCTAATCATAGATGAAAATCTGCATATCGTTGGTTCGATTCCGGCGCTGCGCGCTACTAAACCTTATAATTCAAATAGTTAGCACGCCATCGTCTGATTCCCTGGGCGCCTACTCCAACACATTCTTGATCTCCGGCTGATCGTGCAGGATGACGTTCAATAGCGAGCTATGAACCTCGATATGGCCGTTATAATCGATGAAACCGAGCTTGCGAAACCGGTTCATGAAGAAGCTGACCCGCGATCGGGTGGTGCCGATCATCTCGGCCAGCGTCTCCTGACTGATCTTTGCGATGATCGGCTCCGGTTTCCCCTCTTTGCCGAAATTCGCCAAGAGCAGAAGAAGTCGTGCAAGCCGCTTCTCACTGGAATTGAACAACTGATCGACAAGGTCGGCTTCCACGCGGATGGTCCGCGCCAGCAAATGGGCAATGAACATCTCCGAGAAGGCCGGCTCCTTGTGGATCACGTCGACAAGATCCGCCTTTTCGAGGCGCATGATGACCGAGTCAGCGATCGCGGTCACCGTCGTTATACGTTGTGCCTGGCCGGCAAGACATGCTTCCCCGAAAAACTCGTCCACTCCCAGAAACGCAACGATGGCTTCCTTGCCCTGCTCTGAAACGACAGTGACTTTGACCTTGCCCTTCTGAATGTAGAAGACGGCATTGGCCGGGTCGCCTTGCCGGAATATGGTCTGATCCTTGGGATAATTGGCAATAGTCCGGCCCTCGCCAATCCTGGCCAGAAAGGATTTGGGATCAAATGATTGCCGCTTACGTGCCATGCGGTCCCTTGCCTCAGCTGCTGAGGGTGAAACAGCCTATTATACAGGTTTCTCCGATTGGTGCAGCGCACGACATACGAGCGTCGGCGAGATTACATAACTGTGATGTGAGCAATGTGGCACAGCTTGCGATGTGTCCGTGTGCCAAGAGTTAGGCTGGTGCTTGGGCTTTGAGATCACCACGGGCTAAAGCCCCCAGGAGACATCACATGTACAAGCCATATTTCGAGCCTCGGGAACTGACCTTCCTGGCCGCGGTTCTGGAGTGCGCCTGTCGGGAGGCGGGCATCGTCGAGGACAGCGAGCGTGAACTTGCGGCGGCTCGAATTGTCGGGCTGGCACAGACGGGCGAGGAGGATTTCGACGCTCTCAGTAAACGAGTCCGCCTTGCAGCATCCTTTCGACTTATTGAATGCCGCGGACCCGCTGAGATGAGGTTACGGCGGAATATGCCTTGGCAATTCCTCGCCTAGCGATGTCAGAATGCCCAGAAATACCCAAATGCAAGACCCAAGATCACGAACACCAATATCCATGAGAGAATAAAAACTGGAGAGCTGGATGCGCGTTTGCGCAGGATATGCTCTTTCATGATCCATTTGTCGGTTGACGTCATTTGGCGGCCTACGGAATTGTCCCGGGAACCTGGCTCTATAAGAGTTCCATTCGGACTATCGCATCTGCCGGTGTTCCTGGCTGTGCAATACTGATCGTTGGATCGCTAGCCAGCTGATGGCCGACACCAACGCCAACAAACCCATCGTTTGTTCCGCCCTCGCGTACTTTACGTTGTAGGTGCCCGCAAGCATGACCATATCTATTGAAGAAGGATCACCCTAAATGAAACAGGCGCTCGCTTGGCTCAATCTGCAGGCCAATGACATCACGATCTTCGCCATAATGGCGCTGGCCATCGCCATCGCCGCCATTATTTTTGGCAGTTGGTAGAATGGTTCACCCACCCACGAGCGGCACCGGCGGCTCGCATCGGGGAATGAAATTTCCCGGCTATCAGCGGCGCGCGAGCCCGTCGAAAGCGGAAATTGCGCTTCATCCCTTGGTCAGGATGGGCAGGCAGAGGAGATCGCTGAAGCGCCTGCTCCCCACCCTTTCGGGTCTCGGCACTCTCCACGCCAGCACGGGAGAAGTCGGCGCGATGCGTTACCATCTTCCGATCCGGCAAGCACACGGAACTCAGGTCGGAGACGGGTTCCTACTGGGAGATGGCGATCTTCTGCGCGAAACCTACATGGACAGCGAGCATACACTGCAGATCAGCGATGGACGCCGCATCCCCGTACTTTTGACCCGTTTGAGCTCAACTGGCGCCCAGTTCAGAACGACGGGACCCATACCAGGCTTTTGAAACCAGCGCCGGCAAGCCCATGAAGGTCAGGTGAAAAATGACGATCGCATTCCCCAATCTCAGCCGCCGATACGATGCGACGCGCCGATGCGTTCGATTCTCGGGTTATGACGGAGCGCTGGAACGGCCGTTCTTCATCGAGGAAGAGGCGCTTTGCGGCCTGGATGCCATGGCGCGGAGAGGCGGAGCGGCCCTTCTCGCGGTATTCGATCGTCATCGCGATCGCATATACGCGGTGGCAGCCCGGGCCTATGGACGACACCGTGAGGGTTCCTACACATTAACGGCCGCCCATTTTTCCTGATCCTGCTCAGGTTCGATCGAACGGCACGCCGCCATTGGCGAGCACCGGTCGTGAAGCTCGATGCGTCCGATTACCCGATGCGGGAATCTACTTGTTATTCGTCTGGACCTTATTCGTCAGTACCAGCGTCCGCGACCATACCAGCCGCCTCCGCCGAGCAATACTAGGATAAGGACTATGATGAGCAAAGTGTTGGTGTCCATGTTCGGCTCCCGGAGGTGCATGCCAGTGGGATGATAATACGAGGCGAATTTTGAGACTTGCCGACGACAGGCTGCACCGTTTTCACCCGGCGCGATGTTCAATTTCGCTCATAAGGCGTAGGCTGTGCATCATCGTTCATCTCGAAAAGATCACGCCCAGAAATATATATGTGCCTGGCAGGAACCTTCCAGCTCGCCGGCAATTCACGTCACAGGGTCTTTCCATTCGGCGCATCTGACCCCATTGGCGCCACAACCCAGCAGGATACATGAAAACGTTCTTAGCAGCGAGCATGCTCGTTGCCAGCATCTCCTTTGCGCCTTTGGCCATGGCGAAGATGTCACAAGCCGATTGCCAGGCGACCTGGAAGAAGGCCGACGTCAACAGCGACGGTAAGATGGATGGCAAGGAAGCCAAGCCCTTTATCGAAGCCATGACCGTTGCGAAGCAAAAGCCCATGGACAGCACGGGCAAGTCCCTCCAGTCCGGCGAATTTCTGAAAAGCTGCCAAGCCGGCACATTCGACAGCGTGAAGCTGTAATCGCTTCGCGTCATCACGATGGATGTAGTCCGGCCTTACCGGATTACATCCACTCCAAGTTTTGAAAGGAAATAGCATGTCTATGATGTTTCGAAATGCCGCCATGGCGTCGTCGATCGCCCTCATGGCGTTTGCAGGCGCCGGCATGGCCGCCGCCCAGGACAACAGCAAAAACTACAGAGGTCTCAATGACTGCGTCGATCAGCAGGAGTGCGGCGATCAGGGACCGCGCAACTCCGGCAAGCAGCGCTCGCAGAATAACCAGGGTTACGACCAAGGCGAAGATCAGCCCGGCGATATGCAGATACGCAAGAAGCTGCGGCACAATAACAGCCAGGGTTACAATGACGGCGATCAGCCCGAAACGATGCGGATGCACAAGAGGCGGTCGGCCCAGAACGATAACCGCAACTGGAAATATGATTCCAACCGGCATGATCGCCGGCGCAGCAAGAATTCGCAATTCCGCTTCTATTTCGGCGGCTTTTACTATGCGCAGCCCTATTGGGCGGGCGAGACCTACGGCGTTCAGTCATACAGGGTCAGCTGCAGGGAAGGCCGCAGCATTGTCGACGACAGCGGCTATAACCGCGTTCGAGCCATCGAATGCGGCGGCGGGACATTCACATATCTGGGTCGCCGCAACGGCGATACGTTCAAGGTATTCCTGAATTCGCGCACCGGACGGATTGTCGGTCGCCAGGAAGTTTGATCCGCGACAAATCGAAGTGGCCCGAAGGTCGGGCCACCTTTCCTCTGAGCGGGGAACGCCGCACCACCCTCCTCGCAGCTTGCATAAGGCCCGCGCCGGGTGCCATTGTCGGACATGGCCGGCCGCTCGCAGTCTTTGAGTCGCGCGCTGGCCGCATAGAGCACTTCCCATGACCACGGCGGACGAGTTCTTAGAGCAAAAGGAAAAGTTCCAGCTCGGCGACTTGCCGACCGAGTCCCCGCATCCCAAGACCACCCATCTGTCCGATTGGGCGAAAGAGGATGTGGCCCGCGGCCTCAATGTCTTACGCGAAGTGGACCTGGACGCGCTGCGCCGGATCACCAGGCTGCGCCGGGAGGCGCGCGATTTCTTTCACGCCGTGGCCGCTGCCTTGGAGCAAGGCGACCGGATCTTCCTGGTCGGCTGCGGGGCCACGGGACGGCTTTCACTATCGCTTGAATTCCTGTGGCGGAAAAGACATCCGGCCTCGACGCAGGTGTGCTCTCTCATGGCTGGAGGCGACGTCGCCCTGGTTCATTCCCTGGAAGGCTTCGAAGACTTTCCCGACTATGGCGCCCGTCACTTGCTCGAGCTCGGTTTCGGTCCCAACGACCTTTTGATCGGTTCGACGGAAGGCGGGGAAACCCCTTACGTGATCGGCGCGGTGGAAAAGGCGGCCGAGATCTCTACCCGACCGCCGCAGTTCCTCTATTGCAATACGCGGCAGATTCTCGTCGACCGGGTGGAACGTTCGCGCCGGGTTTTGACCAATTCCCGCATCCACTCTTTAAGTCTTGATGTCGGGCCGATGGCTTTGACGGGCAGTACGCGTATGCAGGCCAGCACCGTTCTGATGCTGGTGATCGGACTGGCCTTGGAATTCGGCCGAGATGTCGACGGCGCCTTCGCGGTGCTCGAACAATGGATCGACTTCCTCGCCCGGCAGGATGTCGTGCCCCTGGAGCCCTTTGTCATCGCTGAGGCGGACACCTATCGCGACAATAACCGCACGATCTATACCAGCGATGACTACGCCATCACGGTTCTCACCGACACCACCGAGCGGGCGCCTACCTTCAACCTGGCGCCGTTCGATAGCCCCAAATATCCGACCGACCGCCATTCTCTCACCTATCTGATGATCCCTTCCACGGATAAGCCTGAGGAAAGCTGGCGCCATCTCCTGGCCCGCGACCCGCGGCCCCTCGAATGGCCCGACATCCATGCCAAAACGACCCTGGAATATTTGCTGGGGTTTGATTTCAGCCGCCAGGCTCTGGATATCCGCCGGCGGATGATCGAGCATAGCCGGCATCATATCTTTCAGATCGCCACCGCCGGACCCCGCCTGCAACTGAAGTTCGCCGGGCTGGACGAGCGTTTCGATCTCCCGGGTTCCGTCGCGCTCTTGGATCACCTGACGCTGAAGCTCTTGTTGAACATGCACTCGACGCTGGTCATGGGCCGGCTCGGCCGTTTCGAAAGCAATCTGATGACCTGGGTTTACCCCTCCAACGGCAAGCTGATCGACCGGGCTGCGCGCTACACGCAGATCCTCTTGGGCCGGCGCGGCTATGGCGATTTTACTTATGACGAGATTGTCCGCGCCCAGTTCGCGTGCAAGAACGAGCTAAGTCCGAATGAATCGATCGTCCATATGACCATGAGGAGATTGGTCAGCGCGCCGACGTAGCTGTTGCGATCAACAAATCCTTCCTCACGCATCATCTTCTTTGTTTGCGCGTGACGCCCCCCCGGCCAGAAAGAAACGGATCATCTCCGCGGAGGCATCGGGACCATCGCCATCTGTATAGGAGCCGTTTGGATTTCCGCCGCTCCAGGCATGCCCCAACCCGTGGATAATCCACTGCTCCACGGATGAGGCATTGGTGGCGGATGCGGAGAATATTCGCCGGTCGGCCGTGCGTCCTCCGGCCGAGACAGTCAGTTCGAGAACCTCGCCCTGACCTTTCGATCGCACCGCGTCGTTCCATAGAAGCGTGGCGTTCGCCGCATCAACCGTCTGATCGGCGCTGCCGTGTAAAACAATCAGCCTTGGCCGAAAGCCGTCCCCCTCGGATGCGTGGGGTCGATTTCTATTTTGTCCCCGCATTGCCGCAAAGGCGCTGTTGACATCATGCGCGGATTTGTAAGGCAGGCCGGAATGTATGCCGACTGCCGAATAGAGATCGGGATAGGTGGATCCCAAGACGGCGGCCATGGCGCCACCGGCGGACAGACCCGCCACAAATACGTTATCGGGTGGGACTTCGAATTCTGCGCACACCTCCCGGGTGAGCCCCGCGATAATGCCCGCTTCGCCACCCAGGCGCGCCTGATCTTGCGGACGAAACCAATTCCAGCAGGACATCGTATTGGCTGCCGAAGTCTGACGCGGATAGGCAACCAGGAGATCATGTGCTTCGGCCAGCGCATTCATATTGGTGCCGACGGCAAAGTCTTCCCCGGTTTGCCGGCATCCATGTAGCATCACGATCAGGCCGCGGGGTTTGACGCAGGCCGGGACGAACAGCCGGAAGTCGCGCTGCCCGCTGGCACAGGCGAAGTGGCGTTTCGCGAAGTTGGGGCTTTCGGGAATACTGACGCCGGGGATATGAGACTTGATATCGATCGGCGATTTGAAGGCGCGCAGAGCCGCGATCGTCTTGCCGAGTCCCGCGAGCCATTCTGACTTGCTCGGGTGTAATTCTGCAGAACCGCGTCGTTTGGTTTCGGCGGCGCGGAAGGTCAATAATGGCGGCTCTGATGCGTGAGCTTCCGGGCGCCCCGATCCACGAAGCGCTTCCTGAATCAGACGGGTTGCCTCCAGGGGATTTGACGACCTGACGGCATCCAACGCCCGGCCGATGGCCGTTGCATCTTTCATGACGATCTTTTCCTTCTGAATTAGCGGATACGTCCGGCAAGGGCCGTCTTGACTTCGGCACTGGCCTGCAGGGAGCCCAGCACAGTGATGGATTCGATGGTTGCGGCGGCCAGTTCTCCCGTCACATCGCTCGCTATTCTTGCCAGTCCGACGACATTTATGGACAGGCGCTCTCCTGCCTTCCGCTTGGATATGAGTTCAGCGCTGCTGAAATCACGCAAGCCCACATCAAAGATCTGGCGCACGACAACACGCTCGACCTCGGTTGCCTGCGCTGACAGCTGGTTGCGGATCGCCGTCCGGATGAAGTCGGATCGGTTAGAGTAAAACCCTTCCCGAACAAGAAGGTCGATTTTCCCCAGATCGACATAGCCGATATTGAGCGTCAGCTTTTCACTATCGGGAAATTTGTCCAATCCGCCATCCTCCTACCATCCATCTGGATGGTATATGGAGTAGGTTTGGACGATTTCAAGGAGAAAGTCATTTCGGTCATAGCGGATCCGGGCATCACTCGTTCAAGGACGTCGATGTTGCGGTCCCACAGAGACATCGCTCTTTCAGCACGCGTTTCCAATCGGCGCGCGTGCCGTTGAAGCTGTTGCGGTCGACCGGCCCAGCGACTCCGCTCACCCGTCCCGTTGTGGTGAACTGCCAGAACGCCCAGTTGCGCGCGCTGTATATCTCTTCCGGCTTCGCCGCCACCGAGCGCAGCCAGAAGTGATAATCGGTGAACTCGCCTTCCAGCACCTCGCGGTGAAATTTCGGGTCGGTATAGATGACCGGCCGCTTGCCGCTATGCGCCTCCAGCGCCTTGAGCATGACCTTGATCTTGGCGATGGCGGCGGCGCGCGGAATGCGGCGCGCGCAGGTCTTGGAATGAGTGGTCCACTCCACATCGAGCACTGGCGGCAACGCATCGTCGTCTTCCGGCACATGCGACTTGTACCACGCAGCCTGCTCGCTCGCGGGCCTGCACCAATACATGAAATGATAGGCGCCGCGGGCGACGCCGGCTTTTTTCGCCGCGCGCCAATTGTCGAGGAACTTCTCATCGACGCGGTCACCGCCTTCGGTCGCCTTGATGTACGCGAAATGGATTCCCGCATCGCGGACTTTTCGCCAGTCGATGTCGCCCTGGTAATAGGAGACGTCGATGCCCTGAACCGGCATCTTGTGGGCCGCGGCAACGCCTTTATGCGGCTTCTTGTCCGAGAGCGGGCGAGAAAGCGCCGGCCCCGCGCCCAAGCTCGCAGCAAGCACTCCCACGGCGACGGCCAAAACGGCCATGCGGCGTCGATCAAGCATCATCGGCTAAGCCCCGACCTTTTCCTAACGTCAAACCCGACTCGATGGAGATTAGATCGAATCCCGGCAAAGTTGAAGCTTATGGGCAATCAATATGCATAGCCCAGGGTTTCGACCGCCTGCCGAAGGCCGGCATGGGCCGTCTTGTTTCGGTGAGCCATCAGCGCTACCGCCGCCTCGGATGCCTTGTCAGGATGGCCGGCATCGAAAGGCGGGGCGGGATCGTATTCGATGCCGAGCTGTATCGCCCGGGCGACGTCCGGTCCGGCAATTTCGGCGACAATGGACAAGGCGAAATCAATTCCCGCCGAGACGCCACCCGAGGTGAAGACATTGCCGTCGCGCACGATACGTGCCTTTTCGTGCCTAGCGCCGACAAAAGACAACAGATCGACATAAGCCCAATGGGTCGTCGCCCGGCGTCCCTTCAGGAATCCGGCCGCGCCCAGAAGAAAGGCGCCGACACATACGGAGGTCACGAATTGGGCGCCGGCACCCTGGCGGCGAATGAAGTCGACCGTCTCCTCATCCGCAAGCGCCTGCACGATCCCGGCGCCGCCCGGCACGCAGATCAGATCGAGCGGCGGACAATCCGCGAATGTGCAGGTGGCATGATGCCGAGACCGCGGTCGCTCAGAACGGGAAGCATGTTCTTTGCGACGATATGGGTTTTCGATTGAGTGAATTTTGCCGGGACGGTGAGCGAAGCGGGCGTCGTAAGCCGGCTCAAGACCTCGAATGGCCCCGTGAAGTCGAGCTGGTTGATAGCGGGGAAAATCACGAAACCGACATTGAATTCGGACATGCCACATTCCCTCCAGGGTCAGATGCGCAGGCACGGTGCGGGGGAGATCATCGCGCGAAGCGGGAAGCTCCACAATGGGTCACCTGATTCAGATTTGATATCAAAGTGAGTTTTCTCACCACGCCACGTCCCGGCAATGAATAGAGTTTCCGTTCAACGACGATCGAGACACAAACATAAAGGGGCGGGCGCATGGATTCCCTTTCCCAGTATGTGAGCATCCCTGATATTCCAGGGCATGTCGCCTATGTTGTTATCGCCGTTTCATACTATCTGACGAGCATCTTCTGGTTACGCGTCTTTGCCGTCATCGGCCTCGCCTTGGAGGTCGTCTATTTCGTATTGGTGAGTTCCGATCTCTATACAGGCATCGCCTGGAGCGTAATCTTCATTGCAATCAATGCCTATCAACTCTTCTGGCTGCTCCGCGACCGCTTGCGGCTGCGGTTGCCGCAAGAAGAGAAATCAGTACTGAGGCGCGTGCTGACCGGGCTCGACGATGTGCAAATATCGCGGCTGCTCGACGCCAGCCAGTGGCGCGAGCTCTCCGCAGGGGCGCATCTGATGCGCGAAAGCCAAGAGGTCAATGAGCTTTACTTTCTCTTCTCGGGCCGTTTCGGCGTCGATGTGGGCGGCAAAACGGTGGCGCATCTGGAAAGCGGCTCCTTTGCAGGCGAGGTTGCCTTTCTGACCGGACACCCGGCCACCGCATCGGTGATCGTCGAGCAACCATCCCGCGTCCTGGCCATTTCCCGCGCGCGGCTCATCAAGCTGTGCAAATCGGATAATCAGGTTGCCGGGGTCATCCATCAATTGCTGGGCCGCGACCTGGCCAACAAACTGCGCCTGGCCAACGGCTTTCATACGATGATGGACGTGGCCGGACATCCGCGGCGACCGCCGGACCTGATACATTTGACCCAAGCGGCCACTTCAGTGCAGGATAACTCCAACAGACAAAAAAATTTCTGAGGGGGCCGTGGGAGCATTGCAATGGACACTATTGGAACCGCACCGGGTAAAGACGCCCTGGTCATAGCGGGAATCATATTATTCGTCTTTCTATGGCTGATCCCTCTCCTTCACGTATCACGCGCCGGAAGACTTCTTCCGATCATCGAAGTGTTGCTCCTGTTGGGGACTTCGATCCTCCTTCCGATCGGCCTTACAGCACTGGGCGCAGCCGCATCGCCCCTGACCGGAGCGATGCTCTTCGCGCCAATGGCGGCCGCTGCCAGCTTGCTGTGGTTCACCGCATTGGTGATCGCCCTCTTCGCCGAACTGGGAGAACGCCTGCGCTAGGCTGGCGACGACACGCGCATGCCGGTCACTCTTTCCTCACCCGCCCCAGGTCAGAGACGAAGTTCCGATATTCGCGCTCCCGGGCGCTTTCATCCGGCAGGCGCAGCAGGAAGGACGGATGCACCGTCACGAAGCCTTGCGCCTCGCCAAACGACATCGGGCCGCGCTCCTTGGTCACCGAAACCGCGCGGCCTGAAAGCGCACCGGCAGCGGTGGCGCCCAGCGCCACGATCAGGCGCGGCCGGACGAGCGCGATCTCGCGGTTGAGCCACCATTTGCAGCTCTGCACTTCTCCGGCATTGGGCTTCTGATGGATGCGGCGCTTGCCGCGCGGCTCATATTTGAAATGCTTGACCGCATTGGTGAGATATAGCCGGTCACGGTCGAGCCCGGCCTCCGCCAGAGCACGGTCGAGCAGCTGCCCCGCCGGTCCAACGAAAGGCCTTCCGGCAAGATCCTCGGCATCGCCCGGCTGCTCGCCCACAAGCATGATCGCGGCATCAGCCGGCCCCTCGCCGGGCACGGCCTGGGTCGCGGCGCAATGCAAGGGACAGCGGCGGCAATGCGCGATCTCTTCCTTGAGCGCCGAGACCGCGTCGGCCACGGGAGTCACGGGCGCGGCCGGACGCGCTGCGATCTTCCCGGCACCGGATCCGGCGCCCGCGCCGCCATGTCCTGGAGCCTGCGGCCGGAACCTGAGACCATGGCCGGGATGAGCCGGGTCTCCGGCATGTTGGCCCAATAATGCCGCGGCATTTCGGCGGCCATCGCCTTCAGCCGCAAGCGCGCCGGATTGAAGGTGGTGCGGTAATAAGTGAGCCAAGTCTCATCCAGCACGGCATCGGCGGGCTGCGGGGCGCGCTCCGCCGGCGGCCCATAAACGAGCTCCGATCCGTTCCACGCCGCCGTGCCGATGGGCGTCGCGATAAACCACTCCATAGTGCTGAAGCGATCGACGAAGAAAGGTATGGCCTGGCGCAAGATGAAATGCTTGGGCTCGAACCAGCTGGTGAAGACCGTCCGGTCGTCGACCCGCTGCTCGCGGAATCTGAGAAACGCGTGCATCTTATGGATGTCGCGACGGACATTGTGCGCATAGTCGTTGAGCCGCGCCACCGCCGCGTCGGCCGGATTGTCGGCAAGCGACGCCTCGCCATGACGAATGCGCCACAACACGTCATAAAGGAGACTGAAGCGATCGGGCGCCTGATGGCAAATGGCAAGTTTGAGCAATTCGGCATAGGCCTTGGGCACCGAGAAAGAGGCTGGCGCGTCCACCTCGGGCACGCGATCGAATAAGGGCGCCGCGTCGGGCGAGGCAAAGCTCACCCCGGCCGGCGCGATGTCGAGCGTCAGGCAGCGCCGCGCCATGGCACGGAACTGCACCGCATGGGCATCGATCGGCATGGGCGCCCAATACATCAACTGAACAACTCGAGCTGCTTCGCCGGCGGCGTAAGCTTGCGCCGGAGCGCGCCATCATCGAGAAGACTTCCAGGGCGCCAGTCCCTCGTCACGATGAAGGGCCGCGCTCTGCCGATCGCACCGGCAAGACGCGCGATATCGGCAAGGCCGAGCGCTGCCAAGCGGCGCGCCGCGATGATGCGGTCCACGGCACGCACGCCAAACCCCGGCACGCGCAGCAGCCTCTCGCGCGGCGCCTTGTTCACATCGAGCGGAAAGTCGCCGCGATGCGCCAACGCCCAGGCGAGCTTGGGGTCGATTTCGAGGCTGAGCATGCCCTCGGGCGTCGCCTGCTCGAGATCACGTAGATCGAAGCCGTAAAAGCGCAACAGCCAATCGGCTTGATAAAGGCGATGCTCGCGCAAAAGCGGTGTCGCGATGTCGGGCAGCGCGGCAGAGGGATGCCCGGTCGGGCTGAAGGCCGAATAATAGACGCGCTTCAGGTCATAGGACGAATAAAGCGCCGTACTGTTGCGCAGGATGGTGATGTCGCTGCTCCGGTCGGCACCGACGATGACCTGCGTCGACTGGCCTGCCGGCGCAAAACGGCGCGGGGCGGCGCGACCGATCCTGCCGCGCGCCGGCTTCGCTTCGCCAAGCGCTGCCTCGATGCAGCTGCGCGTCGTGGCGAGCCCCTTCTTCATCGCCCCGACGTCCTTCTCGGGCGCATAGGCCTTGAGCGCGGCTTCGGTCGGCAGCTCCATATTGAGGGACAGCCGGTCGGCATAAAGCCCCGCCTCGCCGATCAAACGCTCATCGGCGCCGGGAATGGTCTTCAGATGGATGTACCCCTTGAAGCCGTGCTCGAGGCGCAGCGTTTTCGCCACCGCCACGAGATCGCTCATCGTGTCGTCCTCGCTGCGGGCGATGCCCGATGAGAGGAACAGGCCCTCGATACAGTTGCGCCGGTAGAGATCGAGCGTCAGCTGCACCACCTCGGCGACGGAGAGCCTCGCGCGCTCGACATTGCTGGAGCGGCGGCTCACGCAATAGGCGCAGTCATAGCGGCAAAAATTGGTGAGCAGGATCTTGAGCAAGGAAACGCAGCGGCCATCAGGCGTATAGGCATGGCAAATGCCGGCACCAGTCGTCGACCCGATGCCGCCGTCGCGGGCATTGCGCTTGGCGCCGCCCGATGAGGCGCAGGACGCATCATATTTCGCGGCATCGGCGAGGATTTCGAGCTTACGCAGCAGGGACAACGGCATTGCGTCAGTCTATGTTCTCTTTTTGTTCTTTTCAAGACTTATTGGATGAGCAACCGTAATTCGCCCGCGGCATCGTCAGCCGAGCGTCACTTCACCCGCTTTGTCGCGATACTCCTGTTTCGGATCGAAGCCGAGCAGCATCTTGATGCCGGCCATCAGGCTCGATGCATCGATCCAGACCTCGGCGCGTTCCGCGTCGAAACGCAGAAGCGCCAGCTTGGGATCATCCTTCCCTTCGAACCAGGCCGCGACGAACGGGTTCCACAACCGCTCGATGACTTTGGGATCGGTATCTTCACGCAGGGAACCATGCAATGTGGCGAAGAGATCATGCGATTTGGAGGCGAAAGTGGCCAGTGCCTCGTGATCCTCGGCCAGCCGGTGCATGATCTCGGTGTCTTTGGCGGTGAAGAACCAGATCGGGCCGCCCTCGCTCTCGATCTGCGCCGTCATCGGACGGGCGCTGTCCTCGCCCGCGAGCCCCAGCATGACCGTCCTGTCCGACTTGAGCGCGCGCCAAAGTTTTTCCCTGAGTTCCCGTTCCTTCGCCATGTTCGACCTCGCAGACTGAAGAGTGTGTAAGGTCTAACCCTTGGCGCGCGGACAGGTTCCTGTTACCGGTGATCGAAATACCGCGCGACCCGGTCACCGATTGCCTGAATGAGAGAAACCAGGGCGATCAGCACGACGATGACGGCGATCATCACTTCGGTCTGAAAGCGCTGATAGCCATAACGGATGGCGAGATCGCCGAGGCCGCCGGCACCCACCGCCCCCGCCATCGCGGACGCACCGATCAGCAGGACGAGCGTCACCGTGAAGCCGGAAACGAGGCTCGGCAGGGCTTCGGGCACGAGGACCTCGCGCACGATGGTCCAGCGGCTGCCGCCCATCGCCTTGACCGCATCGATCAGGCCGCGATCGACCTCGCGCAGCGCCACCTCGGCGACGCGCCCGAAATAGGGAATGGCCGAGATCGCGAGCGGGACGATGGCGGCGGCGGTGCCGATCGACGTGCCGACGATCAGCCGCGTCAAGGGAATCAAGGCGACGAGCAGGATGATGAAGGGGAGCGAGCGCACCGCATTGACGACCGAGCCCAATATCTTGTTGACCCAAAGGTTCTCCCAGATGCCGCCAGCGGCGGTGCCGACGAGCACGAGGCCCAGCGGCAGACCCAGCACGAAGCTGATGGCGCCCGCGACGAAAGTCATCGTGAGCGTCTGTCCGAGCGAGACGAGGAGTGCCTGATAAGGAAGATCGATCATTTCAGTCTTACTCCAGGCCAAGCTGCGCCGCGGCGAGCAAACGTCTGGTGAGGTCGGCCTCAGGCGCCGCGAAGACGCGCTCGGTCGGCCCCTGCTCGATGATGCGGCCATGATCCAGCACGATCACCCGGTCGGTGACGGCGCGGATCACACTCATCTCATGGGTGATGAGCAGGATGGTCAAACCAAGCCTGCGGTTGATATCCTTGAGAAGGCTTAAGATCGCGGTGGTGGTTTCGGGATCGAGCGCCGAGGTGGCCTCATCGGAGAGGAGCAGCGCCGGTGACGCGGCAAGGGCGCGGGCAATGCCGACCCGCTGCTTCTGCCCGCCCGACAATTGCGCCGGATAGGCATCCGCCTTGGCATCGAGTCCGACCAGCCGCAGCAGGTCTTCGACGCGGGCTTTCCGCTCAGCGCGGCTCCTGCCGGCGATCTTCAGCGGCAAGGCGACATTATCCGCGACCGTCTTGGCCGAGAGCAGATTGAAATGCTGGAAGATCATGCCGATGCGCCGGCGCACTTTCTGCAGCTCGCTTTCATCAAGCGGCACGATGTCCCGCAACACGTCGTCACTGTCGAGCACTTCGATCGAGCCCGTATCCGGCTTCTCCAGCCCGTTGATGCAACGGATCAGCGTCGACTTGCCGGCGCCGCTGCGGCCGATGACACCCAGGATCTCGCCGCGCCGCACATCCAGCGAGATATCCTCGATCGCCGCATAGGCGCCGAACTTCTTGGTCACGCCGGACAAGCGCAGCATGGTTGGATTGTTCATGATATCGGTATCCGGAAAACAATCATGCGCCCATTCGGGCGCATGATCGAGAGCAATTCGATTAATGAAGGTTTCACCAGGCCGGCAAGGCCGTACCCTTATAAACCTTCGCCAAGGTCTCCTTCACCGTGTCATTCTGATAGGCGGCAACGAGCGTCTTCACCCAGTCTTCGTTCTCGCGGCCCTGCTTGACGGCGATGAAGTTACGATAGGGATTGTCGTCGACCGCTTCCGTCGCGACGCGGTCCGCGGGCGTCAGATTGGACTTGATGGCCCAGTCGGTGTTGACGACCGCGGCGTCGAGATCATCGATCGAGCGGCCGACGATGCCGGCATCGAGCTCCTGGATCTCGAGCTGCTTGGGATTCTCGACGATATCCACCGGCGTCGCCAGGATCCCCGCTTCCGGCTTCAGCTTGATGAGGCCTTGCGCCTCCAGAAGGCGGAGTGCCCGGCCTTCATTGCTCGGATCGTTCGGCACGCCGACGACTGCCTTGTCGGGCAGCTCGGCCAGGGATTTGTGCTTCTTCGAATAGAGGCCTATCGGCCACACGGCAGTGTAACCCACCGGCGCAATGTGATAGCCGCGCGTCTTGATCTGGTTGTCGAGATAGGGCTTGTGCTGGAAAGCATTGGCATCGAGCTCGTTGTTCTCCAAAGCCTCGTTGGGCTGAGTATAGTCGTTGAAGACGACGAGCTCGATGGTCAGTCCCTTCTTCGCCGCTTCCTGCGACACGACGGCCCAGACATCCTCGTCCTCGGCGCTCATGATGCCGACGCGAATTGACTGATCGGCGATGGCGCGATCGACGAGAGTGAGAGAGGAAATGGCCAGCGCAGCCGCCAGCAGCGCACGGCGGGAAAAATGAAGAGACACGACAGTAACTCCTGAGATTGGTCCTGATGACCAGCGAAGGTTGAGATATGTGGGGAGCACTAGCGGCTGAGGAAAGAGCTGCCGACCCATTTTTTCTTACGCATTACGTAAGAAAATCTCACCCGCCTGCCCTGGTCCGACCATCCGCCGCTGAAGATTTTCTCACATCGTAGATTAGAATTCCGAAGCCCGGCGCGGGTCGCCCGCATGTCATGATCCCGGCCATGCTGCTGCCGTTCGAATCCAGACGAGTCAATGACCGCCCGCATCAGAGCGCGCTCGATGCGATCCGCGCGCGCGTCGAGGGCATTCTCCCACAACTCGCCGCGAGCGCGGCCGAGCATGACAGGACCGGCGAGCCTCCCGCCGCCAATCTCGCGCGGATCGCCGATGCGGGCCTCCTGCGTCTCGTCATTCCCCGCCTTGCCGGCGGCTATGGCTATGGTCTCAGTGCTGCGAGCGATGTCATCGGCCGCATCGCCGAGGCGGAGCCCGCGTCGGCTTTGATCCTCGCCATGCATTATCTGCAACATGGCACGATCGGTACGCGTGGCTTCTCCGGCCAGATCATCGAGCGGATCCGCAAGGACGCCATCATGGGGCTGTCGCTCATCAATGCGCTGCGGGTGGAGCCCGAGCTCGGCACACCGATGCGCGGCGGCATTCCCGCCACGGTGCTCAAACCCGCCGAAAATGGCTGGCGGCTTTCCGGCCACAAGATATTTTCGACCGGCATTCCTCTCCTGAGCTGGCTTGCCGTATGGGCGGCGACGGATGAACCACAGCCGCGCATCGGCACCGCGCTCGTGCGTGCCGCGTCACCGGGCATCCGTATCGTCGAGACTTGGCGGCATCACGGCATGCGCGCCACCGCCAGCCACGACGTGATCTTCCAGGACGTGTTCATTCCGGCGGAAAATGTCGGCGAGCTGCGGCCGGCCCATGAGCTTCCGGCGCGCGATTCCCAGCAGGCCATATGGAGCAGCCTGCTGATCGCGGCCGTCTATGACGGCATCGCCCGCTCGGCGCAGAGCTGGTTCCTGGATTTCCTGCGCGAGCGCGTGCCGGCCAATCTCGGCAAGCCGCTCGCGACGCTGCCGCGTTTTCAGGAGATCGCCGGCGAGATCGCAACGCTGCTCGCCATCAATAGCCGCCTCATCCGCACCGCCGCCGCCGAAGCCGACGCCGGCGAGATACCCGATCCGCAGGAGGCCGGCGCGATCAAAGTGACCGTCACCGGCAATGCCATCAGCGCGGTCGAGGCGGCGCTCAAGGCGACCGGCAATCCCGGTCTCAGCCTGAACAACCCGCTCGAGCGCCACTATCGCGATGTGCTCTGCGGCCGCGTGCACTCGCCGCAAGAGGATTCGGTGCGGATCGCCGCCGGCCGCGGCGCGCTCCAGGATGCGAGATCATGAGTATCGAGTTCATCGGGCTTGTCGAAATGCGCGAGGCCTCGGAAACCATCGTTGCACGCGGCGGCGCCATCGATGTCGATTTCATCGAGACCTCGGCCAAGGCGCATGAGGCGAGCGGCTTCGACCGTGTGCTCGTCGCCTATCATGCGACGATACCGGACAGCCTGCTGGTTTCCCAGCATATCGCGGCCGTCACCCGCAGGCTCAAGCTGATGGTGGCGCACCGGCCCGGCTTCACGGCGCCCTCGGTCACGGCGCGCCAGTTCGCCACGCTCGATCATCTCACTCATGGCCGTGCCGGCATCCATATCATCACCGGCGGCGATGATGCGGAACAGCGCCAGGATGGCGACTTCCTCGGCAAGGAGGAACGCTACGCGCGCACCGATGAATATCTGGAGGTCATCAAACGGGTGTGGACCGCGGAGCACCCCTTCGATCACAACGGCCGCTTCTATCGCAGCGAGCGGACATTCAGCACCATCAAGCCGGTGCAGCGGCCGCATCTGCCGGTCTATTTCGGCGGCGCCTCCGACGCCGCGATCAAGGTTGCGGCCCGGCATGCCGACATTTATGCGCTGTGGGGTGAATCGCTCGAGCAGGTGAAGGAGCTGACGGCGCGCGTGCGCGCCGAAGCGGCAGCGCTCGGCCGCAGCATCCGCTTCAGCATCTCATTCCGGCCCATTCTCGCCGACACGGAAGAAAAGGCATGGGCACGCGCCGACGATACGCTGGCCCGTGCCCGCGCCGTCATCGAACGCTCAGGCTTCAAGCGGGAGAGCGGGCCCGTCAATGAAGGCTCGCTCAGACTGCTCAAGGCTGCTGCCCAAGGCTCGCGTCTCGACAAGCGCGTATGGACCGACATGGCCGCTCTGACCGGGGCCAAAGGCAATTCGATCGCGCTGGTGGGAACGCCGGCGCAGGTCGCCGAAGCGCTCATCGACTATTACGATCTCGGCATCACGACCTTCCTCATTCGTGGCTTCGATCCCCTCGATGACGCCATCGATTATGGCCGCGAGCTCATACCCTTGACGCGCCGGCTGATCGCCGAGCGGCGCAAAGATGGCTAGACCAGAAACGGCAGAAGCACCGTCACGGCGAGGCCCAGCACGAAGGTTGCCGCGAAGATGATGAGCAGGCCGAGCGGTGGTCCATCAGTCGGCTCGTGCTGATAATCCTGCGGTGTCATCGGCCTGCGCCCTTCTTTTGCCCGACCCACAGGCTCGCGCAATTCGATGCCGGCGGACAGAACAAAAAACTAAAGGCAGATCTGACTTTATCTCTCGCGGTTTTGCAGATACCACGCATAGGTTGCCTGCAGAGCAGCCTCGAAAGGCCTTCGCGCCTTCCACCCCATCGCGGCGAGCCGGGAAGTGTCCATGAGCTTGCGCGGCGCGCCGTCCGGCTTCGTCGTGTCATAGACGATGCGGCCGGTGAAGCCGGTGAGGCGGGCGATCGCCTGCGCCAGCTCGGCGATGCTCATATCCTCGCCCGTGCCGATATTGATATGAGACTGCCTGGGCTGCGTATTCGCCCTGTAGGTCTCCTGCGGCAGATCCATGACGAACAAGGAAGCCTCGGCCATGTCATCGACATAGAGGAATTCGCGCCGCGGCGTGCCGCTGCCCCAGACCACGATTTCCGGGGCGCCGGCGCGGGCCGCCTCGTGAAACCGGCGGAGAAGTGCGGGCAGCACATGGGAATTCTCGGGATGGAAATTGTCACCGGGGCCGAAGACATTGGTCGGCATCACCGAACGATAATCGACGCCATATTGCCGGTTGTAGCTCTCGCACATTTTTATGCCGGCGATCTTGGCGACGGCATAAGGCTCGTTTGTGGCTTCGAGCTCTCCGGTCAGGAGAGCGTCCTCGCGCATCGGCTGTGGCGCGGCGCGCGGATAGATGCAGGACGAGCCGAGAAACAACAATCGCCTGACGCCGGCGGCATAGGCCTGATGGATCACATTGCTCTGGATCATCAGGTTCTGATAGATGAATTCGGCGGGATAGGTGGCATTGGCATATATGCCGCCGACCTTGGCGGCGGCGAGGATCACGACGTCAGGACGCTCGCTTTCCATGAAAGCACGCACCGCGGCCTGGTCAGTGAGATCGAGCTCGGCGTGGCTGCGGCTTACGGACTCGATGTCCGCGCGCGCAACCAGCCGGCGCAAGATGGCCGATCCCACCATGCCTTCATGCCCGGCGAGATAGAGTTTCGTGGCGCGCATTCAGCTATCCGCCGCCAAGCCGTGGTCTCTCAGGAAGGCATCGCGCCGGGCGACTTTCAGATCTTCCGCCACCATTTCGGCGCAGGTCTCCCGGGCGGTGATTTCGGCGCGCCAGCCGAGTTTTTCCCGCGCCTTGGACGGATCGCCAAGCAAGTCCTCGACCTCCGCGGGGCGGAAATAGCGCGGATCAATGCGGATGATGACATCACCCGGCTTGATCCCCGGCGCCAGATCCGACGTGACGGCGTCCACGACCCCGCGCTCCTCGACTCCACTGCCCTCGAAACGCAGCACGACGCCCAGTTCCCCAGCTGTCCAGAGAATGAAGTCACGCACGGAGAATTGCTCACCCGTGGCGATCACATAGTCTTCCGGCTCATCCTGCTGA
Organism: Taklimakanibacter albus; assembly: GCF_016595235.1. Taxonomy (GTDB): domain Bacteria; phylum Pseudomonadota; class Alphaproteobacteria; order Rhizobiales; family Aestuariivirgaceae; genus Taklimakanibacter; species Taklimakanibacter albus. Next base: position 1,393,929 of record NZ_JAENHL010000008.1, read on the forward strand.
AGCATCAGCCATTGCATGCGCACATAATCCCTGGCGTGTCCCCAGTCGCGCTTGGCATCGAGATTGCCCAGATGGAGACAGGGCTCGAGCCCTTGCGCAATTCTCGTCATCCCCCTGGTGATCTTGCGCGTCACGAAGGTCTCGCCGCGGCGCGGACTCTCATGGTTGAAGAGGATGCCGTTGCAAGCAAAGAGACCATAGGCCTCGCGATAATTGACCGTGATCCAATAGGCATAGAGCTTGGCCACCGCATAGGGGCTGCGCGGGTGGAACGGTGTCGCCTCGTTTTGCGGCGTCTCCTGCGCGAGCCCGTAGAGCTCGGATGTCGAGGCCTGATAGAAGCGCGTCTTCGTCTCCAGCTTCAGGAAACGGATCGCCTCGAGCAGACGCAACGTGCCCAAGGCATCGATATCGGCCGTGTATTCGGGCATCTCGAAGCTCACCGCCACATGACTTTGGGCGCCGAGATTGTAAACTTCGTCGGGTCTGATTTCGGCGAGGAGGCGCGTCAGATTGGAGCTGTCGCCGAGATCGCCATAGTGAAGCATCAGCCTTGGATCGGGGACATGCGGGTCCTGATAGAGGTGGTCGATCCGCTGTGTGTTGATCGACGAGGCGCGGCGCTTGATCCCATGCACCTCATAGCCCTTCCCGAGCAGGAATTCGGCCAGATAGGATCCGTCCTGGCCGGTGATGCCGGTAATGAGAGCGCGCCTGGCCCCTGATGTCATCTTTCGAGACATAATCGAGATCGCCATGGACCGCAAGAAAGCTCAGCCTCCCGGCAATTGACGACAAAGACAAACACCTCCATGCTTTTGCCGTGCTGATTACTCCCCTCATCGTCTGTGGCGGCGCCGGTACACGGCTGTGGCCCGCCTCGCGCGAAAGCCGGCCGAAGCAGTTTCTTTCACTCTTTGACGGCGGCCTGTCGACGTTCCAGGAGACCGTGCGGCGCGCGACGGACGCCACGCTGTTCACCCCGCCGGTCATCATCACCCATCGTAGCTACCGGTCGCTCGCCGCGGCGCAGCTGGATGAGCTGGGTGTCCGCGCCGATATCCTGCTCGAGCCCGACGCCCGCGCTTCGGGGCCCGCGATATTGGCCGGGGCCTTGTTCATTGCGCTCAGCCGGGGTAACGAGGCGCCTATCCTGGCGCTTGCCGCCGACCATGTGATCCACGATATCGCAGCCTTTCGGGCCGACTGCCGCGCGGCGCTCGGCGCGGCGCGATCGGGCCATATCGTCACTTTCGGCATCGCGCCCGATCGCCCGGCGACCGGCTATGGCTATATCGAGGCCGGTGCCGCCATGGAGCCCGGCATTCGGGCGGTGAAGAGATTCGTGGAGAAGCCGGATGAGGAAACGGCCGCTCTTTATGTCCGCCAAGGCTATCTCTGGAATTCCGGCAACTTTCTGTTTGAAACGACAGCGGTGATCGATGCCTATGGAGAGACCGATCCCGCGACATTGGCCGCGTTGCGGGAGGCCGTGAGTCATACGCGGACAGAGGGGCAGGACCATCATCTCGACGCCACCGCCTTCGACCGGGCGGTGAGCCTGTCCTTCGACTATGCCGTCATGGAGAAGACCTCCCGGGCGGCGGTGGTCAGCGCCTCGTTCGACTGGTCGGATGTCGGCTCCTGGGCGACGATCCATGAGCTGTCCCGGCGCGATGCGGCCGGCAATGCCGTGAAGGGGGATGCCGCTTTCGTTGCGGCCAGAGACAATCTTGTCCTCAGCGACGGTCCTCTCGTGGCTTTGGCGGGCGTCAACGATCTTGCCGTCGTGGTGACCTCCGATGCGGTGCTCGTCTCCCGCCGCGATGATTCATCCGGCGTGAAGAAGCTCGTGGAGCAGTTGAAGCAACATTCCTCATCTTCTGGCCACCCGGGGATTCGCCAAATGGATCTCTTGCCTGGCGAACGGATTTCCGTGCCGAGCGTCCTCGATCGCGCCAGGCATTGGCTCGTTCTCATGGGCACGGCCGGTGTGACGATTGCGGGAGCAACCCGGCAGTTGCAGAAAGCCGAATCCATTCAGATCCCGCCGGAAGCCGAATGCGCCCTGGAAAATATAGGGCCCGGCGCATTGCGGATTGTCGAGATTGAGCTTCCTCCCGACTAAGGCTCACTTCGCCTCGGCCCGCGTGCGCTCGACGAGAACGCGGGCGCAGACTTGGAAGGCATCGAAATAGGCCGCCAGATCATCGGTGCCGAGCCGATCCTTGTAGACCTGCGCATTCTTGCTGGAGAACATCCAGGTGCCGCCACCCGGGTTGATTTCGAGAAGATGAAGCCCGCCCTCCTTGTCGCGCAGGATATCGCAGGCCTGCAGCGCCACCTCCGGCATGGCGCCATAGGCCTTGGCCGCGAAGGCAAGCATGTCGGACTCTTGCGTGACATGGGCCGTCATGTCGGGCGGCGCCGGCAGGAAATCGGGCACCTCGAAGGGTCCGGTCTTTCCGGCGAGCGCCAGAGGCTTCGTCGCGCGGCGCAGATAGCTGAAGATCGGCACGCCGAAAAGCGTGAGCACGCGGCAGCTCATCGCATGGCCGCAATCGATATAGGCCTGCGCCACCATCGGCGCGCGGCGACCGGGATGGTCTTTCGGATAGTCTTCCGGCGGCCGGTAGCGCACATTCTCGGTCAGCTGCAATTCGATGCCCTGGCCCCAGGCGGCAAACGCGTAGGACGCCTTCACGATCGTATGGGGCCCGTAGTCTTTCGGCGACAGGATCGTGTCGGGCCGGATCTCCGTAAAACGCGGCACCCGCATGCCGCCGGCGGCGAGCTTCTGCATCTCGACGAGCTTGGACATCGGTTGCCCGGCATAGACCTTGCCGCGCGCCGGCGCGAAGGCAAGCAGCCTGATCGGCGAAAAGACGAGGCTCGGCCGCGCCGCCGCCTTCTTGCGCGTATAGGATGAGGGCATCTCGTTCGAGACGACGAACACTTCGATGTCGGGCGCCAGCTCTTCGACATGGCGCTTGATCGCCTCGAAGTCGGCGACCGCCTGCCATCCCGCGCTATGGACCAGGACGAGATTGAATTTCGCCGTCATGGGGCAGTGCTCGCCGCAAGCGCTCTGGCCCGCAGGCGGTAGGAGAGATCATCGGGCGCGAAACGTGCCGCCTTGTCGAACCAGGCCGCGGCCTCGGTCTGCCGGCCGAGGCGCAACGCCGCCACCGCCGCCAGCTCGCAGGCCTGCTCCTCGAAGATGCGACGATCGAAAGCAAGCATCCTGGCAGTCAGCGCATCGGGATCGATGGCGGCGAGGCGCCCCGCAATGGCGAGCGCGTCTTCCGGCCGACCGGCGGCGAGGAGCGCGCGGCCCTGCAGGAAGGTCAAAGCGTGATCTTCCGGCAGACGCGCCAGGCCGTCCTCGACAAGCGCCAGCGGATCTTCACCCGCTTCGAGCGCGCGGCGCGCCAGGAACTGTGTGATCAGGCTGGCGGCGGCGTTCTGCTTGTCGGAAGGCCGGCGGGCGGCGGCGGCGAGGCCTGCCAGCGCCGCGGTCTTGGCTTCTTCCGGACGGTCCATCGCCGCCAGCGTCTCGGTGAGATGCTGCCACAAATAGGCGCGGTCGGGATCAATGCGCACCGCCTCTTCGAGAAGGCCGAGGTTGCGTGCATGCTTGTGCGCCTGCACGCCGTCATAACCCAGATGATCGATCTCGGCCTCCGTCTGCTGGATGGTAAGGCCTTCGCGGGCGCTGATCGCCCGGATGACGGGCTCGACCGTCTCGTGAATCCGGCCTTCGAAGCGCAGGCGCGGATCGTTGCGGAAGAGGCGCCATTCGCGATAGCGCGTATAGCCTGTTTTCGGCCTGAAACGTACGAGGCCGGCAAGCGCGCCGGCATCGATATAATCACCGAGCGCGCCGCCGGACGGCAAATTCAGGCGCTCATCAGCATCGATATAGAGCACCCATTGGGTGCGCACCGCATCGAGGCCCCTGTTGCGCGCGGCGGCGAAGTCCCCCGTCCATGGGTGATGCAGCAGCCGGACATTGGCGGTGCTGCTGGCGATATCGATGGTTGCATCGCGCGAGCCGGTGTCGACGATGACGATCTCATCGACGGTTCCTGTGAGCGAGGCCAGGCAGCCTGGCAGGAAATGCTGCTCGTCCCGCACGATCATGGCGGCGCAGACACTCACCCGGCCGGTCATGGCGCGCCCCGCCCTTTCATGGCGCGGCCGCTGTGCTCGGGACTCTTCAGCCGTTGCCGGTCGAGGCCATCTGGGCGAGCGGCTTCACGTCATCGAGCGCGTAAGAGAGAATTCTCGGCGCTTCATATCTTGCGCCGGCAAGTGCCGCCACCTTCTTAAGTGCGTTGGTAGAGTCGATCGCGTTTGTATGGGCAGCAGCCATATCATACCCTTTCCGGCACAGATCATCCCTCGACCGCCACTTGTAATTGCGCCGCTCCGGACTGTCAACGCACGGCCTCGATGAGTCCTTCATCGCGCAGAGAGGCGAGACAGGTTTCGACATCGGACGTGGGATGAGCCGCGAGACCGAAAGCGGCGGTAAGTACTGAAGCGATGGCATCGGCGTCATGCGCGCCATCGCAGAGCTCGAACACTGCTGCCGCGGTGGGGTTCAGAAAGTGGACCTTTCCGCGCGCGACGTCGCTGACGAAATAGCCGCCTTCGATCTCATTGCGGACGAGCCCTTCGATGCGGCGGTAGAACGGGTCAGCTTTCGTCATGTGATGGAACTCTAACCGCCTTGCCCCTGATTGAGCAATCACACTCTGCTCGCTAGGTTCTCACCATGCTGGTCCTGATCCACGATTCGATGGGCGGAAACATACCCGCGGCGCCATTTCCGCCGGACGTGGAGGTCACCACCGACCGGGCGCGCCTTACTGAAGCGGATGCCGTCGTCTTTCACATCCCCGACTGGCGGCAGGATCAGATGATCGCCAGGTCCGAATGGGACTGGCGGTTTCCTTTCGAGAAACGGCCGGGGCAGCGCTGGATCGGCTGGTCGATGGAATGCGACGAGCATTATCCCTGGTCGCGCAATATCAGGTTCATGCGCCATTTCGACTTGACCATGACCTATCGGCTCACCTCGGACGCGCCGGTCACCTATGTGATCCCGCATGTGATGGTCGAGGCTTTCCGCCGGCCGCCGGTCCCGAAGCATGAGCCGGTGCTCGCCGCGTCCTTCGTGTCGAGCCGGTATGATCATAGCGGACGCCAAGCCTATTTGCAGGAATTGGCACGGCATATGGCGATCGATTCCTATGGATCCTTCATGCGCAACCGCACTCTGGCCAATGATCGCGGCATCCCGTCAAAGCTCGCCGCGATCGCGCATTACCGCTTCACCATCGCGTTCGAGAACGCCTGCAGCCGTGACTATGTCACCGAGAAATTCTTCGAGCCGCTGCAGGCGGGCTCCGTGCCGGTCTATCTCGGGGCGCCGAATATCGAGGATTTCGCCCCTGGCGAAAACTGCTTCATAAAGGCGGCCGACTTTCCCGAGCCTAGAAAATTGGCTGCATATCTCAAAGAACTGGCCGCGGATGAAGAGGCCTATTCGGCCTATTTCACCTGGCGACAAGAACCCTTTCGCCAGAGCTTCAAGAAGCTCCTGGATCTGGAGTCCGAGCCCTGGCTTCACCGCATGTGCCGGGGGCTTCGGACACTGCGATGAGAATGGCGACAGTGCCTTTTATGTTACACCGTCGGTAGAAATGCCCCGATCCATCCCGTGGCAGTTGACGGTTCCGGTCCGTATCGTCAGAGTACGGACGAGGGAATCGTCAGGTCTCCAGGGGACTTCTCATGGTGAATAAGCTTCTTTTGACAGGTGCCGGCTTCCTTCTGGTGAGCGCCAGCATGAATGCGGCGCGGGCCGCCGATATCGTTGAGCCCGCGGTCTATGACTGGACCGGCCCCTTCATCGGCCTGCAAGGCGGTTACGCCTGGGGCAACAATGATACATCAACCGAGAATTCCGAGAATGGTCCGCCCGTCTTTTCGTTTGAAGAGGACAGCGGGTCCCTGAATCTCGATGGCTTCGTCGGCGGCCTGCATGCCGGGTATAACTGGCAGTCGGACAGCCTGGTCCTCGGCGTCGTGGGCGATATCGAATTCGCCGATTTGAAGGGCGATACCGAAGTCTCGATCAATGATTTCCCCCTTTCAGATCTCGAGGGCAAGATCGACTGGCTGGGTTCACTCAGGCTGCGTGCCGGCTTTGCGGCTGATCGCGCTCTTTTGTATGCCACCGGCGGCCTCGCGGTCGGCGGCGCCGAGCTCTCGATCGATAACAATCTCTCGGACGCGGATGCCGACAACCAGGAGACCAAATGGGGCTGGACGATCGGTGGCGGCGTCGAATATGCCGTGACCGACGAGCTGAGCGCGTTCCTCGAATATCGCTATACCGATCTCGGCAAGATCGACGTCAAGCTCGACCTTCCCGAAGGCCAGAGAGAAAGCGAGGCGGATCTGGATTTCCACGCCGTTCGCGCCGGCCTAAGCTGGCATTTCAACGGCTTGTAAACAGCCCACTGTAACCGACAGAACAAAAAACTAAAGGCAGACCGGAATTTATCTGAGCTGACCCCTGTCGGCCGCGCCGATAGATATAAAGCGCGAACATTCCGATGGAGGCCTCCATGACCAGCCTTGCCACAGCGCCGAGCTTCGATCCGGCGCCCACCGCCCATGTGATCACGTCCGATGAAGAAGCCGTGGCACTGGCGCGCAGCCTGGCGGTCGAGTTCGCCGCCGAAGCCTCCGAGCGTGACCGCACACGGCACCTGCCCGCCGCCGAGATCGACCGGTTCTCGAGCACCGGCCTGTGGGCCATCACGGTTCCCAAAGCCTATGGCGGCGCCGAAGTCTCTTTCGCAACGCTCGCCGAAGTGATCAAGATCGTCTCTGCCGCCGATCCCTCGATCGGCCAGATGCCGCAGAATCATCTGGCCGCGCTCGATGCGATCCGCGCCTCGGCCTCGGAGGAACAGAAGAAATTGTGGTTCGGGCGCGTGCTCAAAGGCTATCGGCTGGGCAATGCGTTTTCCGAGGCCAAGAGCCGGCATGTCGGCGCCTTCGAGACGACGATCCGACCCGAGGGCGACGGCTATGTCGTCAATGGCGAGAAATTCTACGCGACCGGCGCGCTGTTCGCCCATTACATCCATATCGGCGCCGTCGACCCCCATGGCAAAGTCCATCTCGCCATCGTTCCGCGCGATGCGCCGGGCCTCACCATCACCGACAGCTGGTCGGGCTTCGGCCAGCGCACGACGGCGAGCGGCAATGTTTCGATCGCCAATGTCCGCGTCGACCCGTCGGGCGTGATCCCGGCCTATCTCGGCGGCGAGAACCCCTCCTCCAACGGTGCCGTCTCGCAGATCATCCAGGCCGCCGTCGATGCTGGCATCGCTTTGGCCGCGGTCGAGGAAACCATCCGCTTCGTGCGTGAGCACACAAGGCCCTGGATCGACAGTGGCCAGGAACACGGCCATGAGGATGTGTTCACCATCGCGCAGATCGGCGATCTCAAGATCAGGCTGCAAGCCGCCGAAGCGGTGCTCGAAGAGGCCGGCAAAGCCATCGACCGGATCGTTCACCAGCCGACCGACGACAATGTGGCGGAGACAGCCGTAAAAGTCGCCGAGGCCAAGGTGCTGACCACCGAGATCGCTATCCTCGCCACCAACAAGCTGCATGAGCTCGGCGGCACGCGCACGGTGCTCGGCCAGCACAATCTCGACCGGCACTGGCGCAATGCCCGCACCCATACGCTGCATGATCCGGTGCGTTGGAAATATTTCCATATCGGCAATCACGTGCTCAATGGTGTCAGGCCGCCGCGTCACGCGTGGAACTGACGGGCCGGCGCGAGCCCTGGATTACTCATGCCGAAACAGATCCGCCTCAACGCCTTCGAGATGAATTGCGTCGCGCATCAGTCGCCGGGACTGTGGCAGCATCCGCGCGACCGGTCGAAGGATTATGCAAGGCTCGATTACTGGGTGGAGCTGGCGCAGACGCTGGAGCGGGGAAAGTTCGACGGCCTGTTCCTCGCCGATGTGCTCGGCGTCTATGACGTGTTCGGCGGCACCGCCGATGCCGCGCTGAAGCACGCCATCCAGGTGCCGGTCAACGACCCGCTGCTCCTGGTGCCGGCCATGGCGCAGGCAACCCGGAATCTGGGCTTCGGCGTGACCGTCACTCTCTCCTATGAGCCGCCCTTCCCCTTCGCGCGGCGGATGACGACGCTCGACCACCTGACGCAAGGCCGGATCGGCTGGAACGTGGTCACGGGGTATCTCGACAGCGCGGCACGCAGCATGGGCCGCGACAAGCAGAAAGCCCATGACGAGCGTTATGCGGTCGCCGAAGATTATATGGATGTCGTCTATCAGCTGTGGGAAGGCAGCTGGGCCGACGACGCCGTGCTTCGCGACCGCAAAGGCGGCGTGTTCACCGACCCGAGACGGGTGCGCCGGATCTCACATCGCGGTCCGCATTACCGGCTCGACGCGATGCATCTGGGCGAACCGTCGCCGCAGCGCACGCCCGTCCTCTATCAGGCGGGCTCGTCGCCCGCCGGCCGCGCCTTTGCCGCCCGTCATGCCGAATGTGTGTTCATCTCTGGCCCCTCCAAGCAGGTCATCGCGCCCCGGGTCGCGGCGATCCGCAAGCTCGCCGCCGAGGCCGGGCGCGATCCGCAAAGCTTGCTGATCTTCGCCTTGATGACCGTCATCACCGCACCCAACCATGCCGATGCGCAGGCGAAACTCGCCGATTACCGCCGTTATGCCAATCCCGAAGGGGCGCTTGCTCTGATGTCGGGCTGGACCGGTGTCGATTTCTCGCGCCTCGATCCGAACCAGATCGTCCAGCATGTGGAGAGCGAGGCCGGGCGCACCGCGCTCGAGAATATCACGCGCGCCGATCCGCAACGGGCCTGGACGGTGAGCGAAGTCGCCAGTCACGTGGCGATCGGGGGCATCGGCCCGGTCATCGTTGGGTCTCCCGACCATGTCGCCGACGAGCTCGAATCCTGGATCGACGAGACCGATATCGACGGGTTCAATCTGGCTTTCGCGGTGAGGCCCGAGACATTCAGCGATGTGGTCGATCTCGTTGTTCCCGTCCTGCAGAAGCGCGGCCGCTACAAGCGCGACTATGCGCCAGGAACTTTGCGCGAGAAATTGTTCAGGCAGGGCCAAGCCCGCCTTGGGCCGGAGCATCCGGCGGCCCGCTATCGCTGGCGCGCGCAAGAAAAACTACAGGCATAGTTTAGCATAAGTCCTTTGCTCCGCGTGGCTCGCGCATGCGATCCAAACAGGCACCGATCGTTTGTGCGAGATGTGCCATGCCGGAACTCCATACCGAGAAACTCCCCATCCTGGATCTGAGCGAGCTCGACGAGGCGGCCAACCGGCGCCAGGCGTTTCTCGCCCGCCTGCGCGAGACCGCGCATGGCATCGGCTTCTTTTATGTCTCAGGCCATGGCGTACCGCAGCATCTCATCCGCGATGTGCTTGCCCAGTCGCGCCAGTTCTTCGCGCTTCCAGAAGCCGACAAGCTCGCCATCCAGATGGTGAACTCGGCGCAGTTCCGCGGCTACAACCGCGCCGGCCTCGAGCACACACGTGGCAAGCCCGACTGGCGCGAGCAGATCGATATCGGCGCCGAGCTGCCGGAGCGCGCCATCGACCGTTCCGCGCCGCCCTGGACAAGGCTGCAGGGGCCCAATCAATGGCCGGCCGCCCTGCCGTCGCTGCGTCCTGTCATTCTCGACTATCTGGGCCTCGTCACCGATCTCGCGGTGCGCATCACGCGCGCTTTCGCCGAAGCGCTTGAACAGCCGGCCAATATCTTCGAGCCGATCTACACACCGGCGCCCAATCAGCTCCTCAAGATCGTACGGTATCCGGGGCGCGAGAAAAGCGAAGGCGACCAGGGCGTCGGCGCCCACAAGGACAGCGGCTTCGTCACCGTCCTGCTGCAGGACACCCAATCAGGCCTGCAGGTCGAGGGTAAGTCGGGCTGGATCGATGCACCGCCCATTCCCGGCACTTTCGTCATCAATATCGGCGAGGTGCTCGAAATGGCGTCCAACGGTTATCTGCGCGCCAATGTCCATCGCGTCGTGTCGCCGCCCGCCGGCGGTGACCGCCTGTCGGTGCCGTTTTTCTTCGGCGCCAGGCTCGACGCGACCATTCCGGTCCTGGCATTGCCGCCGCATCTCTCGGCCCATGCGCAAGGTGTCACCCAGGATCCGCAAAACCCGCTCTTCCGCGATGTCGGCAAGAACTACCTCAAAAGCCGGCTCAGATCGCATCCCGACGTGGCGCGCCGGCATCATGCCGACCTGCTGGAGCCACGTGAGCGAGACGGCGCCCCGGCCGTCGCCTCCGCCTATTGAGCTTTTCATTCCGATCATCAGGGAGAACTATCATGACCGCCGACTCGAAACATCCCGAGACGCTCGCCCTTCACGGCGGAACTTATCGCTCCGACCCGGTGTCGGGCGCCGTCGCGGTGCCGCTCTATCAGACGACGTCCTACCAGTTCCAGGATACGGGACACGCCGCGCGGCTTTTCGCGCTGGAAGAGATCGGAAATATCTATACCCGCGTCCAGAACCCGACCCAAGATGCGTTCGAGCAGCGCATCGCCGCCGTCGAAGGCGGCGTCGCGGCGCTCGCGGTCGCTTCCGGCCAGGCAGCGTCCGCCTATTCGGTGCTGAATCTCGCGCAGGCCGGCGACAATATCGTCTCCTCGACCGACCTCTATGGCGGCACAGTCACGCTGTTCTCGCAGACACTCAAGCAGTTCGGGGTCGAGGTGCGTTTCGTCGATCCGTCGGACCCTGAAAATTTCCGCCGCGCCACCGATGCCAAGACGCGCGCTTACTACGCCGAATCATTACCCAATCCGAAGCTGCATGTCTTCCCGATCCGTGAGGTGGCAGCGATCGGACGCGAGCTCGGTGTGCCGCTGATCATCGATAACACCGCTTCACCCTTGATCCTGCGGCCCTTCGATCATGGCGCGGCGATCGTCGTCCATTCGGCCACGAAATATATCGGCGGCCACGGCACCAGCATCGGCGGCGTCATCATCGACGGCGGCAATTTCCCCTGGGAGGCGCATGCCGAACGTTTTCCCCTCCTCACCCAGCCCGACGGCGCCTATCACGGCGCGATCTGGACCGAGGCGGCGAAGCCCTTGGGCCCCATCGCCTATATCCTCAGGGTGCGCGTCAAGCTCTTACGCGACATTGGCGCCGCGGCCTCGCCCTTCAATGTCTGGCAGTTCATCCAGGGCCTCGAGACCCTGCCGCTCCGGGTGCGCCAGCACAATGAAAATGCGATCAAGGTCGCCGACTTCCTGTCCAAGCGGGCGGACATCACCCAGGTCATCTTCCCCGGCCTGCAGACCGGCAAACTACGCCAGCGCGCCGATCACTATCTGAAAGGCGGCTATGGCGCGCTCATCGGCTTCGAGCTCAAGGGGGGCATCGACGCCGGGCGGAAATTCATCGACAGCCTCAAGCTTCTCTATCATGTCGCCAATATCGGCGATGCCCGCTCGCTCGCCATCCATCCGGCCTCGACGACACATCAGCAGCTGTCGGCGGAAGAGCAGCTCGCCGCCGGCGTGACGCCCGGCTATGTGCGCCTCGCGATCGGCATCGAGCATCCCGACGACATCATCGCGGATATTCGCCAGGCGCTCGACGCGGCCAAAGAAGCGCATGAGCCCTCGGGCGTCTCGCGCGCCGCCTGATCCCGAATCCGTTCGTTGAGCCAAGGAGACATCGCATGACCATTCCAGCCGGACGTTCAGGCGGCGTGTCGCGCCGCAAGCTTCTCAAGGTTTCAGCCGCGGCGGGCGCCGCAGGTTCTCTCGGCATCGCCGGCAGCCGGCTCTTCGCGCCGGCGATCGCCGGGCCGGCGCCCAAGGTGCGCCTCGCCTGGACGGAAGTTGCCGCCTGCCATTCGCCTTTGGGCTTCGGCCTGGCGAAGGGCTTCTATGCCAAGCACAATGTCGATGTCGAACTCTTCTATCAGGGCGCCAGCGGCCAGACCCTCATCCAGGCGCTCGCCACCAACAAGGCCGATGTCGGCGCCGGTCTCGTGCTCGACTGGCTGAAACCGCTCGAGCAGGGCTTTGACGTCAAACTCTTCGTCGGCTCGCATGGCGGCTGCCAGCGCCTTCTCGCCTCACCGGCCTCAGGGATTACCGATCTCGCCGGCCTCAAGGGCAAACGTATCGCTATCTATGATCCGGGCTCGCCGCCCAAGATCGCCTTCGCGGTCACGCTCGCCAAGGCCGGCTTCGATCCCGAGCAGGACTTCACCTGGCAGGTGTTCCCCTTCGACCTTCTCGGCGAAGCGGTGGCGCGCGGTGACGCCGATGCGGCGGCCCATCTCGACCCCTGGGCCTATTCCATCCAGAAGCAGCATAATCTCGTCCAGCTCGCCGACACGCAGACGGGCGTCTATGAAGGCCGCGTCTGCTGCGTGCTTGGCGCCAATGGTCCTTTCCTCGCGGCGAACAAGGATGCGGTGCAGCGCGTCGCCGCCGCCAATCTCGAGATCCACGAATATACCGCCAATCATCCCGACGAAGTGGCGCAGTGGTATGCCGACACGCTCAAGCCCGGCATCTCGAAGGAGGATCTGACCGCCAATCTGTCGACCCTGGTGTTCCACAACCATCCCGTCGGAAAGGAGCTGGTGAAGCACATCAAACATTCGGTCGAAGATTTGAAGCTGACCAAGGTCATCGATCCCGGTACCGATCCGGAAGAGTTCGCCAACCGCATCACCCTGGATATCTTTGCGTGAGCGATCTGACCCAGATCATCGAAGCGGGGAAGCTCCAGGACCGGGCCAGCCCCTGGCCTCTATGGACGACTGGCTTCCTCGCCGCTTGCGCCTGGGGGCTCGGCGCCATCGTCACGATCGCCTTTCCCGATGTCGTTCCCTGGGGCGCGACGCAGCTCTTCGCCACTCTGATCGGCGCCGGCGCCGCAATATTACTGGTTTTGTCGTTCGTCGTTCAGCGCCTGGGCGCCGGCGGCCGCCTGATCGTCCATTACGGGCCCTGGCTCATTGCGCTGGGCCTGTGGTTCACCTTCTGGGAGATCTCCACCGCCAAGCTCGGCTGGCTGCCCAAGCCGTTCTTCTCGCCACCTCAGGGCCTCCTCAATGTCTATGTGGTCGACTGGCAGCGCCTGCTTCTGTGCATCGCCTATACGTTGCGCCTGTGGGCCATCGGCTTCGGCAGCGGCATTGTCGTCGGCTACGTCATCGGCGTGGCGCTCGGCTGGTCGCGCGGTGTCAGCTATTGGGGCATGCCGGTGCTCAAGCTCATCGGACCGGTGCCGGCGACAGCCTGGATCCCCTGCACCTTCTTTTTCTTTCCGACCACTTTCGCGGCGAGCTGCTTCATCGTGGCGCTGGCTTCCGGCATCCCGGTCGCAATCCTCACCGCCTCGGGCGTCGGCGCGGTCAACCGGTCCTATTACGATGTCGGCCGGATCCTCGGCGCATCCAACTGGTATCTCATCCGCAATATCGCGGTGCCGGCGGCGCTGCCACATGTCTTTGTCGGCCTGTTCATGGGACTTTATTATTCCTTCGCCGTGCTGGTCGTCGCCGAGATGCTCGGCGCCAAATATGGGCTCGGCTGGTACATCCAGTTCCAGACCGCCTATTCGGCCTATGCCAATGTCTATGCGGCGCTGCTGATCATGGCCTTCCTCTGCGCCTCGATCGTCCGGCTCCTCTTCGCGGTGCGCGATCGCCTGCTCGGCTGGCAGAAAGGCTTCATCTGATGACCAGCGCCATCACGCCCCTGAATGTGCTCGAGCGGCGCAACATCGCCGTCGACATTCACAAGGTGAGCCATCATTTCGACCTGTTCGGAACCAGCCTGCCGGTGCTCGACACGATCGACCTTGCGGTGGCGCCCGGCGAGTTCGTCGCCCTTCTCGGCCCCTCGGGCTGCGGAAAATCCACCCTGCTCCGACTCATCGCAGGCCTCGACCGCCCGGCGACAGGCGATATCCGCGCCGACAATCGGCTGGTCACGGCGCCCGACCGCTCGCGCATCCTCGCCTTCCAGGATCCGACCCTCTTTCCATGGCGAACCGTCTGGTGGAATGTCGCAACCGGGCTTGAGGCGCAAGGCACGCTCGAGCGTCACCGCAAGCGGGTGGACGATGCGCTGGCGCTGGTACGGCTCAGCGAATTCGCCACCGCCTATCCGCATCAGCTGTCGGGCGGCATGGCACAGCGCGTCGCGCTGGCGCGCGCCCTCGTCAATGACCCCAAGCTGCTGCTGCTCGATGAGCCCTTCGGCAAGCTCGACTCCTTCACCCGCATGGGCATGCAGTCGGAACTGCTGGCGCTCTGGCTGCAGCAGGCCTTCACCGCGATCCTGGTCACCCATGACATCGAGGAGGCGCTGCTTCTCGCCTCACGGGTGATCGTCTTGAGCGACCGGCCGGCGCGCATCCTGCACGAGCTCACCATCGATCTCGACTATCCGCGCCGCCGCGACGATCCGGCCATCATCAATCTGCGCCGCGAGATTGCCGGCGAGCTCGGTCTCGAGCCCGCGGACGCACCCAATATCCAGAAGCGGGCCGTCTCATGACGCTCCCACGCGTCCTGGGTCTTCTCGGCGCCGCGGCGCTCACGATCGCCGCCGGATGGTGGTGGCTCGTCTTCCGGCAGGTCATCGACAATGGCTATATGTCGCTCAGTGGTGCCGTGCTCTGCGCCGGAACCTCGTCGGCCGCCTGCGACCTCGCCATGGCGCTGTGCGGCGCCAAACATCCTTTCGGCATCGAGACCTATTCGGCGAACCTCTTCTGGCTGGCCTTGGCAAGCCTCTTTGCGAGCCTTGCCGCCAGGACCTATACCCAACTAGCAGACTAGAAAGCTCAGAACGGCACCGAGACCTTGGCATTGCCCTGATAGGACTCGACGTCTTCGCCCATGACGCCGACACCGCTCAGGCCGATGACCAGGCCGCCTTGCGAGAGCACATCGAGACCGAGCTCGAGCCGGCCCAGCGTGCTGTCGAATTCGGCATCGGCATAGAAGGGCGAAACATCGCCCGAGGGCCCGACGAGCCCGGTATAGACCCGCGTATCGGGATCGATGTACTGCACGACCGCGAGCTTGGACCAGGCGCGCAGCAGAGCCCCGCCGTCGCTCATCGACGTCTCGCCGCCGAACTCCACGAAGGGCATGACGAAGCCATTCGCATTGATGTGGTCCTGAACCGCGAGATTGCCGAGCCCGCCATCCTTTTCCGTGAAGTCGTCCTGGAAAAGCGCGGAGACGGCAGCATCGACGCCGAAGCGGAAGTAGCTGTCGTCGAAGTCGTAGGCATGCGCGATCTGGATACGGGTCGCCGCAATGCCCACTTGCTGCGTGGCTTCGGCATTGCCGCCAAGATCGGCAAGCGCCACGCGGCGGGTGGTGTCGAACCAGCCATAACCGCCGATGAGCGACGCCGCGGCGGTGGTGCCGCCGACGCGTCCCTTGAACACGACGCCGGCCTGGACGCGATCACCCTCGACATTGGCGAGATCCGCCAATTGGGCGTCGGTCGATTCATAGGAAAGACCGAAGCCGACGAAGCGGTCGTCGCCGATGCTCTTCTGGATGCCGCCCGCGACCTGATAGACGTCTTCGTCATAGCCGCTGTACTGGAAGGACTTGTCGTAGCTTGTGGTTCTCCCTGAGACGCGCATCCAGCCGCATTCGCCCTGGGCGACGAAATGAAACTCGCCGGAAACCTGGCGGCAGCTCATCAACGCCTGGCTGAAATCGTCCACCGCCATCAGGGTCGAGGCGAGATTGCTCGCATAGACCTCCGGCGTCAGCATGGCGTAGGCGTTCTGTAGATCCTCGAGCGTCGGCAGGAGGAACAGGTAACCGACCAGAGGCGCCAGCTGGGTCTTGGAATCGGCAATCTGGAACCGGTTGACATAATCGCCGACCCGTGTCTGGTTGCGATTCATTCCGCCGCCGATACCGGCAAAATCGATGTCGTAGCTCAACACGACATCCTCGGGATTCGGATAAAGGATCTCATATTTGGCGACGGCGGAAGCCGGCGCCTTGAGACCGAGCGACTTGTCGGTGACGCCGCCATCGGCGCTCAAAATGGTCACCTCGTGATAACCCGGCGAAACCTGCGTCGGATTCACGATCTTCAGATCCACCGTGCCCTTGAGCGCGGCTTCACCGGTGGCATTGATACGATCGGCAAGGCCGGTGATCGCATTACCCGCCACGAAGTCGAGATCGACTTCATAGAAGCCCGTTGTCGACTGCTCGATATTGCCCTTCAGCGCCGTCGTGTAGACGGTGTCGATGGCGTTGCTGGCACCGGGCGCCAGGATGCCGTTGTTCAGCAGCTTGTTCGTACCGTCATTGAGGTTGACGAGCTTGCCCATGTCGAAGCGCGCCGTTTGCGCATTGGTATAGCCATTGGCGCCGGTTCCGAGATCGACGATGCCAGCCATGTAGAAGTTGTTGAGGATCGAGTCGTTCCCCGACGTGCCGGTCACGGCATAACCTTCGATCTCATCGTCGGTGAAGACATAGCCGTTGTTGGTGAACAAGTTCGTCGCGCCGCCGTCGAAAGCGACGGATGTGCCCGAAGTGCCGCCCACTGCATATTTGCCGGCCGCCAGCGTGACCTTGATGTCGCCGCCCACGTCGCCGACGCTCTGGGCGAAGACCGCCGTCGAGCGGGCGCCCTCGGTGACGACCGAGCCGTTGAGATCGAGCGTTACGGTGCCGCCATTGCCGGTGCCGCCGGCGCTGCCGGCGAAGAACGTGTCGTGGACGAAGCCACCGGTGCCGACGAGTCCGGCAAAGGCGCCGTTGACGAGGCCACCGCCGCCGCCGATCGATTGCGCGATCACGCCGAAGGCGTCGCCGCCCTTGGTGACCACGTCGTTGTTCTGGATGAGCGTGACAGCTCCACCATTGCCGGTATTGTCACTGCGCAATGTGGTCGTGACCGCGCTGGCATCGGTGGTCACGAAACCACCGCCACCGCCGATCGACTGCAGGAGGATGCCATGTGCCTGAGCACCCGCGGTCTGGACGGCGCCGTTATTGGTGAGCTTGACCGAACCGCCATTGCCGCTGGCGCCGTTGGTGCCGCCGAGATTCACGAAGAGCTCATCGACAGCGAGAACCACTTGGGTGCCACCACCGGAGCTGACGCTCTGCTTGATGAGGGCGACGGCGAGATCGCCCGCAGTGCCGGTGCCGTCATTCTTGGTGAAATCGATATCGCCGCCATCGAGAGTACTGCCGCCATCCGCGCCGGCCGTCACGGTCGCCGACGACAGAAGCGCCATGACCGAGGCCGCCGACATCGGGCCGGCGCTGCGCGCCGCCAACGGAGCCGGAGCCCCGTCCTTGATGTTGAAGGTGCCATAGCCGCCGCCGCCGCCGATCGACTGGGTCAGGCTGCCGAAGGACGCCTTGCCATCCGTGAAGATGACGCCGGACTGGGTGATCTTGATGTCGCCGCCGGACTCGTTGGTTCCGTCCGTGCCGCCGAGACGCAGATCGATGCCTCCGGCAACCATGCCCTGTATCGAGGTGAGCTGGATATTCGAGCGGCCGCCGCCGCCGCCGACCGTCTGGACGAAGAGGCCCGAGCCCAGATCGCCCCACATGCCGATTTCACCGGTCAGCGTGCTGTCGGTGATGTCGCCGCCATTGTTGTTGCTGCCGTCCTTGCCGCCGAGCTGCTGGAGGATCTTGAGCGGATCCATCTCGCTTTCGTCGTTGAGCGCCAGCTTGGCGAAGATATTGCCGCCGCCGCCGCCGACGGCCTGCACGCCGGCGCCGGTGGCGAAATTGCCGGTCGCATAGCTGCCGCCATTGGTAACGACCTTGACGGCGCCCGCCGTGCTGTTGGTGGTACGGTCACCACCCGCCAGCAGCGTCACAACCGGATCTTCGGTGATGCGGGTTTGGGTGTTGTCGTCATCGACGCCCGGCAGAGCATTGCCGCCGGCGAGGCTGGTGATGCCGGTGAAGTCCATGACGAAATCGCCGCCGCCGCCATTCAGGCTTTCCGCCTTGATGGCCTGTGCGCCTTCACCCGAGACGGTGATCTTGCCCGTATTGATGACGGTCACGCTGCCGCCTTCACCGCCCGAATAACATTCAAGCGCGGTGCAGCCGGCGCCGAGCGCGAAGGACAACGGATTGGCAATGAGCGTCGACAGGCCGCCGATGCCGATGCCGACATTGGCATTGCCGCCGCCGCCGCCGATCGACTGCGCCACGATGCCATGCGAGCCTTTGCCGGTGGTGATGATCTCGCCGCTGTTCTCGACGTTGACCACGCCGCCATCGCCGCCCGATCCGCCGAGGCCGCCGAGTGCCAGCACCGGTGCCATGCTCTTCGAAGAGATCACCGCATTGACGGCCAGCGCAATGCCGCCATTGCCGCCGCCGCCGCCGATCGACTGGGCGAGGATGCCATAGGCTTCTTCGCCGGTCGTGGTGATCTTGCCTTCATTGATGACGGTGACCTTGCCGGCATCATTGCCGGTGCCACCCTTGCCGCCGATATTGAGGCCGATGAGCGCGCTGTTCTTGCCGGTGCCGGCGAAGTTCAGCGAGACCACCGAGCTGCCATTGCCACCGCCGCCGCCGACGGACTGCGCGAAGATGCCATGGGCTTTCTTGCCCTCGGTGTAGATCACGCCGCCTTTGTCGTCCGCGTCCGGGCGGTTGGTGACCAGCACTTCGCCGCCTATGCCGCCTTCGCCGCCAGTGCCGCCGATATTCGCAACGATGCGCTTCGAGCCGTTTTCGCCCTGCGGAACGGAGAGCGAGAGATTGGCGACGAGACCGGCATCGCCGCCGCCGCCGCCGAGCGACATGGCCTGAATACCGAAGGCCCCTTCGCCCTTGGTCCAGATCGTACCTTCGTTCAGCACCTCGGCCATGCCGCCGGTGCCGCCTTTGCCACCTTCACCGCCGACAGCCATCTCGAGCGAGTTGCTGTTGCCCTTGAAGGCCAGGGTTCCGGTAAAGACCAGGCCGCCATCGCCGCCGCCGCCGCCCACCGAGCGGGCCTGGATGCCGAAGGAATCCTTGCCTCCGGTGGTGATGAGGCCGGAATTGGTCACCCAGACTTTCTTGCCATTGGCGCCTTCACCGCCCTTGCCGCCGATATTGACGGATCCCGAATTGTTATCCTTGCCCTCGCCGCCGCTGGCGAGCGTCACCTGGATGATCTGGCCGCCGGTGCCGCCGCCACCGCCCGTCGATTGCGCTGTGATGCCGGCGGCGCTGGCGCCTGTCGTCGTCAGCTGCGCCTTGTTCTTCACAGTGACGGTGCCGGCATCGGAGCCGGTGCCGCCTTCGCCGCCGACGCCGACACGCGCCGAGAAATTCTCCTTGATGACGGGTGTCAGCACACCGCCGCCGATACCGCCGCCGCCGCCCACCGACTGGGCGAAGATCGCATGCGATCCGGTGCCTCCGGTCCCTATCGACCCGGACGTCTCGACGAGGACGTCGCCGCCAATGCCGCTGTCGCCGCCTTTCAAGCCGACCTGAATGCCGGCGCTGCCCGCTTGCGCCTCATCGCCCGAGCCTTGCGTCGCCTTCACGCCGATCGCGATCGTGCCGCTCTTGCCGCCGCCGCCACCAACGCTCTGCGCCAGGACGCCGACCGAGCGCTCACCTTTGGTCGTCAGGTCGCCATCCGATGTCACCGTGACGTCGCCGCCATCGGCGCCGGTGCCGCCTTCGCGGCCGATACCGACATTGATGGCGTTCTTCGACTTCACCGCAACGGCGGTGCTGGTCCGGGTATTGCCGCCGCCGCCGCCGACCGACTGCGCGAAGATCGCGCCCGAATCATCGCCTTCGGTCGAGATATTGCCGGTGTGGTGGACGATGACGACGCCACCCTTGCCGCCGTCACCGGTGCCGCCGCCTACGGCTACATTCACGCCGGTGGCGTCTTTGTTGATGCCGCCCACGATGTTGATATTGGCGTTGCCGCCGCCGCCGCCGATCGACTGCACGAAAAGCGCGTCGGAGCGGTCGCCGTGAGTCTCGATGTCGCCCTTTTGGTTCACCGTGACATCGCCGCCGATGCCGGCGGCGCCACCTGAACCACCGATGCCGACTGAGATCTGCTTCGGCTGGCTGTCTCCGGCACTGCCATTGAGGGAGATGCCGATATTCATGCCGGCATTGCCGCCGCCGCCGCCGATCGACTGGACGGTCAGGCCATTCGACTCATCGCCAGTCGTCTTGAGCAAGGCTTGCGTCACAAGTCCGCGATTGACCGTCACCGTACCGGCATTGCCGCCAGCGCCGCCGCTGCCGCCGACACCGACGACGATGGGATTGCCCTTCGGCGAAATGACGCCTGCCACATTGAGGCCGCCGACACCACCGCCGCCGCCGATCGACTGGACCAGGATGCCGCCGCCACGCTCACCGAATGTCTGCTTGGCCCGATCATAATCTTCGTCGTCCGGCGCAATCGCGACGTTGCTCGACACCACGACCTTGCCATCGCTGTCGAGCGTCACCGCGCCTGCATCAGCGCCGGTGCCGCCATTACCGCCAATGCCGATGGCGGCGCTGTAGCCCGGCCCCAAGGCGAGATTGCCGGCAACATTCAGACCGCCGCTGCCACCGCCGCCGGCGATCGACTGAACCAATATGCCGATGGAATCGGTGCCGCCGACCTCGACCTCGCCGACCTGCTTCACATCGACAATGCCGCTCTTGTTGCCGTCGCCGCCGAAGCCGCCGAGACCGAAGACGAGCGACGGATTGCTCTTGCCATCGCTGGCGATATTGATGCCGCCGCTGATATTGATGCCGCCGTCGCCGCCACCGCCGCCGATCGACTGTGCCACGAGGCCGCGGGCCTGATAGCCATTGGCCTTGAGCTTGCCCTCGACATCGGCATCGACGCGCTTGCCCAAACCACCATCGCCGCCGAAGCCGCCGACACCCGCCGTCAGATTTCCGTTCAGGGTAATGCTGCCCGAGACGTTGGTGGCGCCGTTGCCGCCGCCGCCGCCGATCGATTGCGCGATGACCGCGGATTTATAGTCGCCGACCGACTGGAACATGATCGGCGCCTTGGCGGTGAGATTGACGAACTCGGCGTCACCGCCGCCGCCGCCGAAGCCGCCGAGGCCAAGCGACACCGCATAGCTCTTGCCGAAAACCGCGCTGCCCGAAATGGAGCCCGACACGTTGAGGCCGCCATTGCCGCCGCCACCGCCGATCGACTGGGCGATCACGCCGTTCGAGCCGTTCGCCCAGCGGTTGACGCCGTCGACGAGCGTCGGCGCGCCCCCATTCACACCCATTGTGCCATCGGCGATGACGTTGCCGGTCACGACCGCCGTCACGCTGCCGGCATCGCCGCCTTTGCCGCCGAAGCCGCCAATACCGATAGAGGCGGCGCCGGCATCGGCCGCGAAGGACAAACCGAGACTGCCGGTGACATTGATCGCGCCATTGCCGCCGCCACCGCCAATGCTCTGGATCGTCACACCATCGGCCAGATCGCCATGCGTGGTCACGTTGCCGATCACATCGAAATCGACATTATTGCTCCTGCCGCCATTGCCGCCGAAGCCGCCGAGGCCAAAGCCGAGGGCGCCGCCGTCGCTGACCGAGGCGCTGACAGAGCCCGTGACATTGAGGCCGCCATTGCCGCCGCCGCCGCCGAGCGACTGCACCAGGATGCCATCGGCATCGTGGCCTTGCGTGGTGATATTGCCGGTATGGCTGCCGGTCACGGTCAGGGCGTCGCCACCCTTGCCGCCGAAGCCGCCGATACCGACACCGATCGCCGCGGACTTGCCGCCGGTGAGCGACACATTGCCGGTGACATTGATGCCGCCGGAGCCGCCGGAGCCGCCGAGGCTCTGGATCACGGCGCCTTTCGCGCCGTCGCCTTCCGTCGTGATATTGCCGGTGGAGTTGGAAACGACATCCCAGCCCTTGCCGCCATCGCCGCCGAAGCCGCCGACACCGACGCCCAGCGAGCCGCCATCATCGGAAGATCCCGAAATGCCGGCCGTCACATTGAAGCCGCCATTGCCGCCGCCGCCGCCGAGGCTCTGCACGAAGAGCGCCGTTGCGTCTTTTCCTTTGGTCTCGATATCGCCGGTGATGGTCGACGTCACCTTGCGGGCATCGCCGGCGCCGCCGCCGAAGCCGCCGACACCGACACCCACCGCACCTGCGAGCTTCTGCGAGAGGGAAATGCTGCCCGTCACATTGAAGGCGCCATTGCCGCCGCCGCCGCCGATCGACTGGACGATGACACCCTGGGATTTATCGCCGCTGGTTTTGACATTGCCGATGATCGTCGCGGTCACCGCCTCGGCGTTCTTGCCGCCGCCGCCCATGCCGCCGACACCAACGCTGACGGCGAGCGCCCCGTCGCCCCCGGCGGCGATGCCACCCGAGACATTGAAGCCGCCATTGCCGCCGCCGCCGCCAATCGACTGGGCGACAAATCCGTTCGACGACTTGCCGGAGGTCGTGATGTTGCCCGTCTGATCGGCAATCACGATGCCCGCCGTGCCGCCACTGCCGCCCGCGCCGCCGACACCGACCGCGACCGCGCCGGCGCCCGTCGAGGCGGCGCCGATCGCACCTGATACGTTGAAGCCGCCATTGCCGCCACCGCCGCCAATCGACTGCGCCAGATAGCCGGTGGAACCGTCTTTCGTGGTTTCGATATTGCCGGTGACGCTGACATCGACCTTCTCGGCATTACCGCCACCGCCCGCGGCACCGCCGACGCCGACGGCAACCGCGCCCGCGCCTTTGCCGGAGACCGAAATCGCCGCTGAAACATTGAAGCCGCCATTGCCACCGCCGCCGCCGATCGATTGCGCGGTGAAGCCGTTCGAATCGAGGCCGGTCGTCGTGATACTGCCGATGACGTCGGCGATGACCACCTGGCCATTGCCGCCAAGTCCCGCAGCGCCGCCGACGCCCACGGCGGCGGAGCCCGATCCGGTTCCCGCACCGGTGATGGTGCCCGAGACATTGAAGCCGCCATTGCCGCCGCCGCCGCCGACGCTTTGAACGACGACCGCATCGGCGTCGGTTCCGCTCGTGGTGGCATTGCCGGTCAGCTTCGCCGTGACCGCCTCGCCATGACCGCCGCCGGCGCCCGAGCCACCGACGCCGATCGATATCGCCCCGGATCCGGTGCCGGCACCCGCGATGGTGCCGGTGACATTGAAGCCGCCATTGCCGCCACCGCCGCCCACCGACTGAACGACGAGAGCGTTCGACCCGGCGCCCGTGGTCTTGATATTGCCGGTCACCGTGCCATTGACGATGCCGCCATTACCGCCGGAGCCACCCGAGCCGCCCACACCGATGCCCACCGCGCCACTGCCGGTGCCCGAACCCGCGACTGCGGCGGCAACCGAGAAGCCGCCATTGCCGCCACCGCCGCCGACGGACTGGATGACAACGCCATCGGATTCCTTGCCGCCGGTCTCGACATTGCCCGTATAGGTGGCGATCACGGTTCCGCCCGTGCCGCCCGTGCCGCCCGATCCGCCGACGCCGATCGCACCGGCGCCCGCGGTGGCGCCCGCACCCGCCACGGCAATCGACACCGAATATCCGCCCGAGCCACCGCCGCCACCCACCGATTGCGCGATCAGGCCCTCGGAGAAGTCATTGGTCGTCTTGATCGATCCGCCGGCATTGACGGTGACCAGATCGCCATTACCACCGCCGCCACCCGCGCCGCCGACGCCGATCGAGCCGGCAATCGCCGCGCTCTCGCCGGCCGCCGCCGAAATGGCAATCGCATAGCCGCCGCTGCCGCCGCCGCCGCCGACCGACTGCACCATAATGCCGTCGGAATTCACACCCGTGGTGGTGACATCCGCATAGCCCGTGAGCTCGACCTCGCCGCCCTTGCCGCCACCCCCGGCCTTGCCGCCAATGGCGATCGCCAGACTGCCGGCGTAGCCCACAGTGGTCTGCACGCTGGCGCCGCCATTGCCGCCGCCGCCGCCCACCGATTGAACGGTCACGCCATTCGAGCGCTCACCATGCGTCTTGATGATCGCCGGATCGTTGGAATTTTGCGACAGATTGACCGTCGCCTTCTTGCCTTCGCCGCCGGTGCCGCCGGTGCCGCCCAGGGAAAAGCCGACGAAAGCGGAGCCCGAATAGGCGCCGCCGCCATTGCCGCCGCCACCGCCGACGCTCTGCGCCAGGAGGGCGGTCGAATCATTGCCCCAGGTTTCGAGGTCGCCGGAATTATTGACCGTGACGGTATCGGCATTGCCGCCGCCGCCACCGGCACCGCCGATCGTGACCATCCCACCGCTGGTGCCGCCATTGCCGCCACCGCCGCCGATCGATTGGGCGAGAATGGCCTGCGAGGAAACGCCGTTGGTGACGATCTTGCCGGAATTGTTGACCACGACGATGCCGCCGGCACCGCCGCCCGTGCTGCTGCCGCCGATCGAGACGAGGCCACCGCTATTGCCGCCATCGCCGCCGCCACCGCCCACCGACTGGGCGAAGATGCCGATGGAGCGCGCGCCGTCGGTGGTGATCACCCCGGCCGACGAATTGGTGACCGTGACCGATTTGCCGGCGCCGCCGAAGCCGCCGCTGCCGCCGAGGGAAACGACGCCGCCGCTCCAACCGCCAGCGCCGCCGCCGCCGCCGACGCTCTGGGCGAAGATGCCATGGGCGTCGACCTCCCGCGTATGGATCAATCCGGAATTGCCGACGATAACCGTGTTGCCATTGCCGGCGCTCGCGCCGCTGCCACCATAGGCGAACGCCCCCGTGGCACTGCCGCCCGAGCCCGCATAACCGCCGATGCTCTGAGCGAAAATACCGATGCCGCCTATCCCAAAGGTATCGACGCCCGCGGCGTTGCTCACATTCACCGTGCCGCCGTCCTTGGGCGCGGCCCCGCTGCCGCCTTGGCCGGCGATCGCGGCGCCGTTGAGAGAACCGCCGCTACCGCCAACGCCGCCATTGCTTTGCGCAAAGATGCCGGAAGCCCCTTTGCCCTGCACGGTGATGAGTCCACTGGTCGTCGTTACGGCGACAGAGCCGCCGGCGCCGCCCTTACCACCGTCTCCACCTTCGCCCCAGACACCGAGAATCGAGGTTACATTGCCGCCATCGCCGCCATTGCCGCCATTCGCTTCGGCAAGGATGCCGTGAACCTTTTCGCCGGACGTCGAAAGGTCGCCGCTGCTGTTGACGGTTACGGAGCCGCCATTCCCGCCCGCGCCGCCATGTCCGGCATTTATGATCACCGGCGCGACAAAGGGCGGGATAGGTATGGGAACGATGAAGGAGACGCCGGTTCCACCCTCGCCACCATTGCCGCCATTCGCCCGCGCGATGAGACCAGCACCGGTATGGGGCGTGCCGGTGTAATTCAATATCGTCGTCGTGCCGCCGCCACCGCCGTCGGCATTTTCACCGATGCCATCGGTGCCGTTGCTGCCATTGCCGCCCGAACCATTGAGGATGATCACGCCGGCATTGGTCGACAGCCCATTCGCGGTGAGCGTCGTATTGGCTTGCGAATAGTTGGCGCCGGCCAGCATGTCGCCGGTGCAGGTGATGACGCCGGGCGCTACGGTGCAGCCCGCAATGGCGATCGACGGCGCGCCCAGCCACAGCGCTGCCGTGGCGACGGAACCTAGAAGCAGTTTACCGAAATGATCGGCCTGGGATGGAGGCGCAATAGCTTTCGCCGTCGTGAAAAACACGAACCCTGATGCGTGCCTCATTTTCCCCTTTGCCCGCCGCCAGCGTTGCCCCCAGAATCGCTCGCAACTCTGTCGCCGTTATTTATTTCTTAAGTATACCCTCATTGATTTTACGTCCAGTCAAAACAATGAAATCACATCGTTATTTGCGGGCGCTGACAAATACTGCGCGATCGATGTCGCTATTGTCCCACAGTGGTACGACAGCCAAGTGAAGCTGCTAAAAATGTACAGGGCGTGTCCGGAGCCGGTCGACCGCAACGCCGTCACAGCGCACCAATTACGACATTTACCTAAAGTCAACTTTTATGTTAAACCGCCTCTACCGGAGGCAGGTTTCATGGCCGAAACTTATAATCTCGTCCTTGTTCACTTTCCCGATCGCCAGTCCGTTTCGGACTATCTGACGATCCGAAACATGATGGTCGGGCCGGCCCCCGACATAGACGTCTATGTCCTGTCGGTCGCCACGCCCCCGCCCGCCAATTTCTGGCCCACGATGGCCAAGCGGCCAACGCTCATCTTCTCCTTCGCTCCGACACCCATCGATCCCGCGGCGCGCGGGCGACGGCTCATCTCTCGCGCCGTCAGCAAGATGGAAGAAATCAATTTGATGAAGCAAGCCGGATTTGCAGTCCCGGAGGCCCGGCTGATATCCTCCGGCCTGACGCTCGATGAAGCGGATTGGGGGCCTTTCACCGTCGTCAAGCCGAACCGCGGCATAAGAGGGCGAGGCGTCCGGCTGGTCCGCACCCGGGATGTCGGCTGGGTCGATACCGCCAAGCTGCCCGCCGATCATCCCCTTTTCGGGCATGAGTTCGTGGCGCAGCGCTATATCGAGACAGGGCCTTTCATCGCCTGTCATCGCGTGATGACCATGCTGGGCCGGCCGATCTACTGCGTGGCCTCGACGGCGACCGAAAAACATCCCGAATTCGACAGCGCAGGCAGCGAGCCCCTGAATATTCCGATCGCGGCCAACAGCATGAAGAGAAAGATGACCCTCTGCTATGAGGAGGACGTCATCGAGCTCGCCACCTCACTCCATGCGTCCCTGCCGCATCTGCCCGTCATGGGCGTCGACATCATTCGCGAGCACGCGACCGGCCGGCTCTATCTTCTCGAATTCAACTCGCATGGGTTCGTCTGGCATCTCTCCTCGCAAATCGGCTGCAGTCATCAACGTGACAACGGGATCAATTACTACAGCCAGTTCCACGCTCTCGAGACGATGGCAGAAGCCCTGACGGAGGCAACGCGCGCGCTTGCTACATGACCGGCGTGGCGAAGAAGCAGATCACGCCATAACGCGGCGCCGTGCGGTCCATGTCATAGATGCAGGCGTAGAAAGGATGCTCGGCCTCGGGCGGGCTTTGGATCCTCTTCCAGGGCACGACGGCATCGACAGGCGCCTGCGCATCGGGATTGACCGTCCGCGCCTGGTCGACGGTCATGGTCAGCCGATACCCCTCCCGCACCTCGCTGACCCAGGCCGGATCCACCGGTGCGCAATCATGGCCGCCACAACAGTTCGATTGATATACGGGATCGGCTGTGTAGCCGTACCAGTCATGCGCCAGGACGAAACGCGGGGTGGCCGGGAAGATCCATGCGGCGACAATCACGGCTAAGAACGGCCACAGCTTGCTCATCAGCACACTCCGGCTCGGAAAAGCGCGGCCCCGCTTTGGCAGGCCGTCTGGTTAACCACGCCGGAAGCACAAAGTTCCCTTTTGGAGAGAGTTGGTTAGTCGGGCTTCTGCTTGTGACCCGCCATCGTCTTCAGGTAAGCGAGCACGTCGTCGATGAGGGCGTCCCGCTGCGGGTGCGCGGCAAAAGCCGGCATGGTGGCATTGTAGCGGATCGTGCGCGGATCCATGATCCACTTGCGCAGCCACGCATCGGGCACATATTCGGTGACGCTCACCGGGTAATTGAGTTCGGGCGCCTTGTCGCCGCCTTCGCCATTCACCGTGTGGCAAGCCATGCAGTTTTCCCGGAAGGCGACGAAACCTTTCTTCGCCTGGGCCGAGGCGTCTTCCGGCGGGCTGAGCCGCGGAAAGCGGTCGACGAAATTCACCAGATCGATGCCGACCACCTGATAAGGCCAGCCATTGGCGCCGTCGGCGCGCAATTCCTCAGAATTGAGATTGTCCCACACCAGATAATAGGGCCCGAGCGGCACGTCCTTTTCATTCTGGAAGCGGTTCTGGACATTGAACACCGTCTGATCCTGTCGCCGGTAGACGAGATAGCCGGCATGGCGGGTGAACCGGTCCATCGGCAGGACGGGCTGATAGCCGTCGACGCAGGTGAACAGCACCTCATCGATCTCTTTCCATGTGTCGCCATAGACGGCGGCGAAGAGCTTGCCGATTTCGAAGCCTTCATATGTCACGTTCTTGTCTTCATGCGGCTCCCAGACGGTGATCTCCGTGACGGGAAGCTTCTGCTTCAGCTCCGCCATGCTCATTTGCGCGACGGGCTTGCCGCGGACCGAAAAGCGCAGAACCTCGCTGTCCGCGGCAAAGACTGCCGATGTGCATAAGCACAGGGCCACAGCCAGGAATCCAAATAACCGCGCCAGCATCTTCGCCTCCCAAAGATCGCCCGAGCATAACCGGTGACCATCACTCCCGCCAATGACCCGTATTCGGATTCAGCCGGAAGTGGTAGAAAACCGCCATGACAAGCAATCCCGTTCCACCTCCGCAGCTCGGCCGCAGCGCCGGCATTCCCGCCTCGCCCGAAGAGGCGCAGCTCGACGTCGTGCCCAATCCGCAGGAAGGCACACTTTATCTCACCCGCTTCACCTGTCCGGAATTCACCTCCTTGTGCCCGGTGACCGGCCAGCCGGATTTCGGCCATCTGGTCATCGACTACGCGCCCGACAGACTGCTGGTCGAATCAAAGTCGCTGAAGCTTTTCCTGCACAGCTTCCGCAATCACGGCGCCTTCCACGAGCACTGCACCGTCTATGTGGCGAAACGTTTCTGCGACGCCGCCAAGCCGATCTGGCTGCGCATCGGCGGCTACTGGTATCCGCGCGGCGGCATTCCGATCGATGTCTTCTGGCAGACCGGCGAGCCACCCAAGGGGCTGTGGCTCCCCGACCAGGGCGTCGCCCCCTATCGCGGCCGCGGCTGAAGGAGAGTGACCATGGAGGACGATCTCAAGATACTGCGCCGGCGCGAAGGCATCATCTTCCTCATCGCCTTCGCTCTGTGCATACCGGCGGCGAACTGGCTCATCCTGCATGTCGGCACGGTGTGTACGCCGCAAGGGCCGTGCCTCGTTCCGGTGGCGCCCGGCATACTGGCGCCTTCCGGCGTGCTGATGGTCGGCCTCGCTCTGATCCTGCGCGATCTCATCCAGCGCCGTCTCGGCCTCAAGGTGGCGGCGGCCGGCATTCTCGCCGGTGCGCTCCTGTCGGCATTCTTCGCGCCGCCGCATCTCGTTATCGCCTCGGCGGCAGCCTTTCTTCTGTCGGAAACTGCCGATCTTCTCGTCTATACACCACTGCAGAAGAAGGGGCTCGTACGGGCGGTCGCCGTCAGCAGCGCCATCGGCCTCGTCATCGACAGCCTGGTGTTTCTCTATCTGGCCTTCGGCAGCCTCGCCTTTCTCGAAGGCCAGGTGATCGGCAAGGGGTGGATGGTGCTCCTGTCATTGCCGGTCATCGCATGGCTCCGGCGGCGCGACGAGAGAATTGGACTCACGCCGGCTTAGCAGCGCGATTCCTCAATGCAGGTAGCCCATGAAATAGAGGACGACGATCACCGGAATCGGGATACCGATCAGCCACAACAAGCCACCTTTGAGCATTGAGCCATTCCCTTATTTTTATGGACGCGGGAACAACGCCGCATAGTCCCTCTTGGTTCCGCGAGGTTGCCTCATGCAGTGGCGCGGCGCAGGACCGCGTTGAGAAGAACATTCACACCCGGCGCGGTATAGGCCGGCTCGATATGCTCTCTCTCGTTGTGACTGACGCCATCCCGGCACGGCGTGAAGAGCATCACGGTCGGGATGACCTTCGAGATATTATAGGCGTCGTGTCCGGCCGCACTCATGAGATGCCGGTGGGATACGCCGAGGTCCGAGGCGACGCTGCGGACGAGATTGATCAGCTTCGCATCGAAGGCGACGTCGCCGAAACTCCATTCCCTTGCAACCGCAATCTCGACATTCGCTTTCAGCGCCGCGAGCGGCAGGAAATCACGGAATTGCGAACACATCTCCGCCGCCGTCGCCGCATCGGGATGCCGCAGATCGACGGTCAACTCGGCAAGATGCGGAATGATCCCATACCGGTTCGGCTCGACCGTCAGGCGGGAGCAGGTCGTGCGCCCTTCCGGCTCATGCGACCAGCCGATCTCGTTGAGCCTGGCGATCAGCAGGGAAGCGCCCACCAAAGCGTTCCGGCGCCGGCGCATCGGCGTCGGCCCGGAATGCGCATTCTCGCCGGCGACGCAGAGCTCCAGGCCAAAGGATTTGAAACCGCCGGTCACGATCCCGACATGAAGCCCCTCGGCGTCGAGCACATCGTCCTGCTCGATATGGAGCTCGAAATAAGAGTCGTACTGCGTGG
The DNA here is from genome assembly GCF_016595235.1 of Taklimakanibacter albus. Classification (GTDB taxonomy): domain Bacteria; phylum Pseudomonadota; class Alphaproteobacteria; order Rhizobiales; family Aestuariivirgaceae; genus Taklimakanibacter; species Taklimakanibacter albus. The sequence goes on from NZ_JAENHL010000008.1 coordinate 1,424,345, forward strand.
GGCACAAATGATCCGGGCCGAGATAGCCGATACGCTCCAGTTCGGCGGCGAAGGTCGCACGGCCGCCATCCAGCTGGCGATGAACCCAGTCGGGGTCGTATATACCCGCAAAGGCCCCTGATCCCAGCATCGGCGGCTGGAAGCGGACTCCCTCCTCATTGGTCCAGCTCACGACCTCGATGGGGCGCCGCGTCGCCACAGCGTGATCGTTCAATGTCCGGATGACTTCGAGCCCGGCGAGCACACCCAATATGCCGTCATAACGCCCACCGGCGATCTGGGTGTCGAGATGGCTTCCGATCAATATCGCGGGCGAGGACTCCTCCAGTCCGGCGCGGCGCGCGAAGATGTTGCCGAAGGCATCGACCCGCACCCTCAGGTCCGCTTCCTTGCACCAGCTCACGAACGTGTCGCGCATGACCTTGTCGTCGTCGCTCAAGGCCAGACGGCTGAGGCCACCGGCCCGGCCCGGTCCGATCCGCGCCGAGGCGTCGAGATCGCGCCAGAGCCGTGCGCTGTCGATCTCGATCCTGTTCAGCTTGCCCACCGCCACACGCATTGCCCCGTTGAACCATCTCCACTTCTCGCAGAAGCCGCTATATTGACCCATTCGAAAGTGATAATATTCGCTTAGAACATTCTCTAAGTTTACGGCGATGACCATTCCCTCGATCAGCACTGTCGATCTCAAGCTCCTGCATGTCTTCATGACGGTGGCACGCAGCGGCGGCTTCGCGCTGGCCCAGACCGAGCTCAATGTCAGCCAGGCGACGATCAGCATCCACATCAAGAATCTCGAGACGCGGCTCGGAATGTCGCTCTGCCAACGCGGCCGCGCCGGCTTCGCGCTCACCGAAGACGGCCAGCGCGTCTATGACGCGACCAATGCGCTGTTCAATCACATCGAGGATTTCCGCAGCGTGGCGCTCGGCCATGACAGGCTGGTCGGCGAGCTGCAGATCGGCATCATCGACAATGCCGTCTTTCACCACAAATTCCAGCTCGGTGACGCCATCGAGCGCTTCGGCAAGCTCACTCATTCGGTCGATTTCACCGTCCATGTCGCGCCGCCGAACAAGCTCGAGGAGATGGTCCTCGGCGCCCAGGCCCATATGGCCATCGGCTTCTTCCCGCGCCGGCTGTCACAGCTGAGCTATGCACCGATATTCACCTCGCGCATGGAGCTGTTCTGCGGCAAGAAACATCCGCTCTACAAACAGGCACCCAAAATCGACCTCGCCGCCATTGAGGCCTGCGAACATGCCCAGCGCGGCTATGTGTCGGCCGACCAGTTGCCCGAGAACGAGCGCAATCTCAATTTCACCGCGCGGGCCCATAGTATCGAAGGCCTCGCCCATCTTATCCTGTCGGGACAGTATCTAGCCTTCCTCCCGGTTCATTATGCCGAGCAATGGACGGCGAAGAAGCAGATGCGCTCGATCCGGCCCGAGCTTTATGCCTATGACTCGATCTATGAGGTGATCCGGCGGAAATCCGCCGCGCGCACGCCCGCCGAAGTGAAGTTCTACGACCTGCTCATGACCATGGCCGTCGTGTGATCTTCATTTGTGAATGAAGGCTAGAGCGCTTCCCGCCAAAGTTGCTCGACTTTGGCGATAAGGAAGCGCTCCAGATTATATGTTTACGAGCCCTTTTTCCCGTTTTGATCGAATCGGAACGATTCGATCAAAACGGAAAGGGCTCTAAAGGCTGCTGGATGCTGCGGATCCTGTCGACCTCGGCGCGCACGGTTTCGATCTGCCGCTCGACCTCTCCGGCCGCGATCAATCCCAGCGCCTGAAGCGTCTCCTCGGCGGCGATGAGCCAGGCATCGAAATAGTGTCTTTCGATATATTCATCGGTCTCGCAGCCGTCGGCATCTTCGTTGCGCGCTAGGGCGGCGACCAGACGGGCCTGGAAATCGGTCCAAGGAAAGTGACCTTCTTTGACCGCTTCGACGATTAGGGCGAAGATGCGCGCCTGCCACGGCGCCTGAAACAGTTGGGAATGCTGCGGCCGCGCCTGTTCGAGCGCCGCAATCGCCAGGCGATGGTGATCAGGCTGGCTCAAGATAGCTCTCCCACAGATCGGCGTGAATCATATCCGCGGCTTCGGCATCGCGGCCCCAGAGCTCGCGGGCGGTGAAGGCGACGGTGTAACAATGCTGCGGCTCCGGCCCCCTGCCCGCCGCGACCGCATCGGCGAACTGGAATACGCCGTGACCGGCGACGACCTGTCCCGTCCGGCCGCGCAGATAACGCGGCGCGCGTGTGTGGCCTGAGGGCGAGTCCTTCGTCACGCGCACAGTCTGTCCCACCGTGAAACGCGGCCTCCGCGCATCATCAGGAAAATTCAGCTGCGCGCCGGAACGCATGATGGCGACGAGATTTTCCGCATCGACCTTTGGATGGCGGGCGACATCGACGTCGAAAAGCTTGCGCCCGGTGCGCAGCTCCTCCTCGCTCACGAGCCCGGCCTGCAGCAGCAGGGCTTCCGCTCCGACGATCCATTTCTCGAAATAATCCAACTTCAGATAGTCGGCGGCGGGCATCCGCTCGATCTCCTGGCGGTGCTGGTCGGCGCTATAGGGCACGGGGCCTCCAAGCAATTCCGCCAGTGCGAAGGCCCGGCGCTGCCACTGCGCCTTGAAGACATAATCCCCCGTCTCGATGGGAACCGGGCCGAAGCCATGCATGCCACCCAGATCGTGGATTCCGTCCATGATAGTCTTCCTCCGACCTAAAGCCGCGCCGTGCCGATCATGCCGTCGCGGGTGACGAGCCCCGCCAGCTGTTCGAGGGTGAAGGCCTCCGTATCGGCCGGGCGCAGGGGCAGAACCATGTAGCGGATCTCCGCCGTCGAATCCCACACCTTGATCTCGATATCGGTGCCGATGTCGAGACCGAATTCCTTCAGCACGGCGCGCGGCTCGCGCACGACGCGCGAGCGATAGGCAGCGCCCTTGTACCAGGCCGGCGGCAAACCGAGCACCGGCCAGGGATAGCAGGAGCACAAGGTGCAGACGACGACATTGTGAAGCTTGGGCGTGTTGGCGACGACGCGCATATGCTCGCCCTGATAGCCGGTGAAGCCCATCGCGTGGATGGCGGCGGTGCCGTCGCGGAGCAGCCAGTCGCGGAAATCCGGCTCCAGCCAGGCGCGCGCCACTACCTTGGCGCCATTGCGCGGGCCGGTTTCGCGCTCATAATATTCGACGATGCGGTCGAGCGCCGCCGGATCGATGAGGCCCTTGGCGACCATCAGCTCCTCGAGCGCCCGCACCCTCAGGCTCGGGCCCTGTTCCAGCGGATCGTGGTCATGGTCGTGGTCATCATGATCATGCGGCATGCAGGTCTCCTCACGCGTAACGGCGGCGCAAACGGCGCACATCCATCTGCGCGGCTCTGGCCAGTTCGTCATAGTCGATGGTCACGGCGAATATATCCTCCAAATAGCGGGCAATGGCGAGCAATCTCTGGTCGTTGTGGCGGGCGCCGACGATCTGCACGCTGAGCGCCCGGCCGTCTGCCAGGCGGAAGGCCGGAATCGACACCACCGGATGCCCGGTTTGGTTGAACAGTGCCGTATAACGGATGGTGGCTTCGAGGACCGGCAGCCTGCGGCCCCGCAAGGACACGGTGTCGGCCTCGCGCGCCGGCGCATCCATCGGCAAGGTCGGCAGGATCAGAATGTCGACGGCCTCGAATAGCCCTTCCACCGCATCGGCGATCCGGCGGCGACGTACCTGTGCCAAGCCATAGTCCACATCACTGAATGTCCGGCCCAGCTCGATGCCGTCACGGGCAATATCGGGATGCGCCTGCCACAGGCCGGGAAAATGCTCGGTATGGTATCGGGCGGCCTCGCGCGTCACGGTGATCATGTGCGAGTCCATGATGTCGTCCGGTGCGGGCATCCGCAGATCGACCATCCGATGACGAGCGTCCGCGAGCGCCGATGTGAGATGCGCCATCGCCCGCAGCACCAGCGGGTCGGCGTCGGCGAAATAATCGGGGGCAATGCCGATCCGCAAATTGGGTGCCGGCTCCGCTACCTCCTCCCGCGGCGGATCGAGAACCGCCTGGATCGCCTGCAGATCGGCCACGCAGCGGGCCAATGGCCCGACATGATCGCAGGACTGCGCCAAGGGACGCACGCCTTTCGCGCTCACCCGTCCCCAGCTCGGCTTGAAGCCCGCCACCGAGCAGCAGGCCGCCGGAATACGAATACTGCCGCCCGTATCCGTGCCGATCGCGCCATAAGCGAGCCCCGCGCAGACCGCCGCTCCGGGGCCGCCGCTCGACCCGCCGGCGATGAGATCGGGCGCGATCGGATTGATGACCTGCGGCGTGCGGGTCCCAAATGCGCCGGCATCGGTCTCGAGCACGCCGATGATGACGGCGCCGGCGCGACGCAGCCGAGTGACGACATCGGCGTCGCGTCTCGGGCGATAGTCCGCCAGATGCGGCAGCCCGGCACGGCAGATGGCCGGTGTCGTGTCGATCAGATCCTTGATGGCGATCGGGACACCGTCGAGCGGCCCCAGAATGTCCCCTCGCGCATGGCGGAACTCAGAAGCTTTCGCTTCCGCTTCGGCGGTCGCAGGCGTCAGGTCGCTAAAGGCGCGGATGAAGCGATCATCCCTGCCGATCCGGTCGAGAACATCGCGCAGCAGATCAGGTGCGGAGACTTCCCTCGCATGCAAAGCCTCGGCTGCCGAAACCAACGTCGTGAAATGCGGCATGCGCGCTAGGCCCGGTTCAGAGTATTGAGCATGCCGGTGCGGTCATGACAGTTGAAATATTCGAAGGATTGGTCCTTGGCCCGGATTACGCTCATCTCGTGATAGAGGCGCAATCGCCCATCCTTGAACGTGCGGTAGTGCCGGGTGCCGGCCGCGAAGATCGCGAGATGGCTGTCGGTCTTCACCCAGGCCTCGAGCTCACCGAGGCTGCGCCAGGCACTCAGGCTGTAGGTCTTGTCGAGCGGCCCCGCCGACGCGCACAGCGTCATATAACGATTGAAATAGCAGCCAACCCTCCCACCCTCGTCGCGGATGAACTCCATGCCCTCGTCGAGCTTCGGTTTCACACTGTGCAGATAGAAGTGGCGTTCCTCTGCGTCCGTGTCCGTCCAGTCCTGGCCGGAGCGCAGCAGGCACAGATTGTCGTGTGGTGTCACGACGATGTGGCGGCGCAATGTGTCGTTGCTACCGGCAAGCGCGGCTTTCGGCGCCCCCTGGGGCGCCAGATCGTCGGTCTGGGCGCGCGGTATCCGGTCGCGCGCACTTCCCCAATAGCCATGGGTGTCGGTCATCCCGCTCATCGCGGTGGCGATCGTCGCATAACCCTCCGGATGCGGATGCGAGAACGTCGTTTCGGTATCGGCGATGGAGGGTGTGTAGCATTCGCGGAAGAAGCCCAGTGCACCGTCGAGCGGCGCACCGGCCCGCCACCAGTCTTCCGGCAGGCTCGCGCACCAGCGATCATAGGTCTGCCGATCGTCCCAATAGCCGACGAGAACACTGTTGATGCAGCCCCGCTCATCGACATATTCGGCGCGATCCCAGAAGGAAGGGCCGAAGGGTTTCGCGAAGCCCTGCTGCTGGAACGCGATCGCGCTGGTGCTCGCCGGCGAAGTTTCGCTGAACTGAACGCCGAAGAACGCCATCGGCAGTGCCGTTACCTCTGGGCTGAAGCGGGCGGAATAAGACGGCGTCGCCGGCACAAAGCCTTCGGGCGCGGCGAGTGGGCGGGTGCGCGGCGCCTGAAGATGCGATGGAATAGCAGGCTCGAGCCCGGATGACGCTGCATGTGACCGACGCAGCCTGTCCACAAGCATGGCCCAGGCTCCCGCCACGCCCTTCGGCAGAAGCAACACGAAAATCACCAGCACGAGCCCGATCAGGGTATTGCGCACATCGCCCATGCTCTTGCCGACCTCGACCAGGATCATCATCAGGGCCGCCCCGAAGATCGGCCCCCAGGTCGATTTGAGGCCACCGACGATCACCATCGAAAGGACGAACATGAGTGTCGACAGCTCGAACAGGCTGGGGCCGGCGAAGCGGAAATGCGCGGCATAGGAAGCGCCTGCCAGCCCGGTAAAAAAAGCGGTGACGACGAAGGCGATGAGCTGGAACTTGGTCCGGTTGATGCCGCGTGCCGCGGCATAGATGGCGCTGTCGCTGGTGGCGCGGAAAGCGAGACCCAGCCGGCCGTGGATCACGATGATCGAGGCGATGAAAGAGAGCGCAAAGACGGCCAGGACCGAAAAGTAGTTGCCGACGATCCAATTGCCTTTCAGCAGTTTGCGGAAACCGAGATCGACGAACTGGGAGAAGCCATTGGTGCCGCCGAAGAAGGGCGTGCAGGTGCCGCCGGTCGTGATGTAGCAGGCGGAATCGGTGATGATGAGCGTGTAGACCATATAGGCGATGGCGAAAGTGAGGAGCGCCACATAAGCGGCGGCAAGCCTGAGACAGGCAAGGCCGATGAGCAAGGCCGCGACGCCTGCGGCGAGTCCCGCCACCGGCATGGATGCCCAGGGCGGCAGGCCGAAATAGACCGCGAACATCGCGACGCAATAAGAGCCGATCGCGAAAAACAGCATCTGCCCGAGCGAGAAGACTCCCGCATGGCCGGTCAGCACATTCCACTGCACCGCGACCGAAGCCCAGATGAGGAAGGTGATGAACTCACCCAGGGCATAACGCTCGGTGACGAGGAAGGGCAAGGCCGACAAAGCAGCGAGGAGAAGCACGGCGCCCAGGAGATGCCGGCTCATTTCTTGCGCCGGCATCATGAGCGGACGACCTCCTGCTGACCGAACAGACCGGCCGGCTTCCAGATCAAGACGACGATGACGAGGAGAAGCATGATGGGAAAGCCGTAGCGGACACCAAGATAATATTGGATCGCCGCCTCGCACAGGCCGAGAGCCAGGGCGGCGATGCCGGCGCCGGTCACGCTGCCGAGGCCCGCCACCACGCAGATCACAAAAGCGCGCAGCAGCGGATTGGCGCCCATGTCGGGCGAAAGCGTCGCCAGCGACGAGATGAGGATGCCGGCGGCGGCGGCGAGCACGCCGGCGATGATGAGCACCTGCAGATAAGTGCGGCCCGCCTCGACACCCATGAGCAATGCCGCCTCGCGGTTCATGGCGGTGGCGCGGATGGCGAGGCCGAAACGTGTATGGGTCAGGAGCCAGGCGATGCCGCCGATGAGCACCGCCGCCATGACCAGGATACCGACCGATTGATAGGTGACGGCGATATCTCCGATGCGGAACACGCCTTCGATCTGTGCCGGCTGGCGAAATGGATAGGCGCCGTAATATTTGAGGAGAAGATCCTGCAGCAGGATGGCGACGCCCGCCGTGGCCACGATGATATTAACCTCGAAGCCTTCGGTGTCGAGCATGAAGCGGATGACGAGCAGATGCATGACGGCGCCGATCAGTCCGCCGGCGGCCAGACCGAACAGGAAAGCCAGCGGCAGCGGCAGGCCCCAGAGGGAAGCCGCCATATAGGTGGCATAGGCGCCGACCGTCATGAAGACCCCATGCGCCATGTTGAACATGCGCATGGTGCCATAGGTCAAAGCGAGGCCGACGGAGGCGAGCGCATACATCGCGCCCAGGGTGAGACCGGTGATGAGGATCTGGAGAACGGCCTGCATGTCAGTGTCCGCCGAGATAGGTATTGAGAATATGGCCTGACTGTTTGAGGTCGGCCGAAGAGCCGCTCCAGGCGAAGCGGCCGCCATCCATCAGATGGAAAGTGGTCGCCACCTTGGCGACACGGCCCGGATTCTCCTCGACGACCAGGATCGACTGGCCTCGGGCTGCAAGCTCGGCCAGCGCCTGATAGATCTGCTCGATGATCAGCGGCGCCAGACCGAGCGACGGCTCGTCGATCATCATCAATTTGGCCTTGGCCATAAGGCCGCGGCCGATGCCGACCATGCGGCGCTCACCGCCCGACAGGCTGCTGGCACGCTGGGCGCGGCGCTCCTTGAGGCGCGGAAACAGCTCAAAGACCTGAGCGAGCGTGGCGCGGATCTCCGCCATGTCCTGGCGCACATAACCGCCCATCATCAGATTTTCCTCGACCGTCATGCCGGCGAAGAGCTGGTCGCCTTGCGGGACGAGCACCAGACCGGCGCGTGCGCGGCCCGGCGCGCTTTGCGCGACGGCGGCGCCGTCGAATGCGATCTCGCCCGACCAGGCCGGCAGCAACCCGGAAAGGGCGCGCAGCAAGGTCGATTTGCCATGGCCGTTCGGTCCGATGATCGCGGTGATGCCGCCCTGCTCCACGGTGAAGCTCACCTCATGCAGAACGCGGATATGGCGGTAGCCGGTCGTCAGGCCCCTTACGGCAAGAAGCGCGTTCATGCCGGCATCTCCAGGCTGTCCGCTTCCGAGCCCAGATAGACCGAGCGCACTTGCGCATCCTTGGCGAGACCGCGTGGCGCGCCGTCATAGATGAGCTTGCCCTGGTGCATGATCAGAGCACGATCGGCGACGGCGGTGAGAAAGCGCATCACATGCTCGATGAAGACGATGGAGATGCCGCGGTCGCGGAGCTTCCGCATCAGATCGATGAATTCATCGACCTCCGTCGGCAAGAGACCGCCGACCGGCTCGTCGAGCAGCAGGATCTTCGGCTCATGTACGACCGCCGTGGCGACCATCAGCTTTTTGCGCGCCAGCACCGTGATATCGGACACCCGCTTCTCGGCGAGACCGGCCAAGCCGAAACTCTCGAGCGAGGCCATCGCTCTTTCGCGGTCGCGGCGCCCGATCAGAAGCCCGGGCTTGGTGCGGCCGCCACCATAGATGACGGCGGCCAGCATGTTCTGCAGCACGGTGAGGCCGCCGAAGCCGCTGGTCACCTGGAAGGTGCGCGCCATGCCGTCATGAAACAGCAGGTAAGGCGCCCTGCCCGTGATGTCCTCGCCCTGATAGAGCACCGCGCCTGAGCTCACCTTGGTCAATCCTGAGATCAGATCGAAGAAGGTCGTCTTGCCGGCGCCATTGGGGCCGCCGATGCCGACCGTCTCGCCGCGATTGATCGCGAGATCGACACCATCGACGGCAGCGAGCGCGCCATAGAACTTGGCCACATTGCGGCATTCGAGAAGAGGCGGGGCGCCGGGCACAAATCCTACTCCGTCACTTCATCCAGGCCGGCTTCTCGAATTTGGCGATGTCATAGGGCGACGGCGAAATGATATGCCCGTTCTCCGCCTTGTTCTTGATCTGGCTGAAGATGTGCGCCATGCCGAGCGACGGATCCTTGGTCTGCACAGGATAGGACAGCGCCGCCTGAGTCTGCTGGTCGAAGCGGATGACGCCCATCGGACAACGGAACGTCATCGCTTTGAGACGCGCCGCGATCTTGCGGTTCTGCTCTTCCTCATAAGGAGTGCCCGGACCTCCGGCGAGGGCCGCGGCCACAGCATAGAGATGCAACGCCGAATAGGTCTGGCCACCGCCATTGGGCGAGGCCTTCTGGTCGTTGCGGGCGATATAGCTCTTAGTGAAGGCGAGGCCGATCTCGTCCTGCAGAACGCCGATATTGGTCGCATAGAGAACCCCCTGCGAGGCGTCACCGGCGATGTCGCGGAAGGCGGCGAGCGAGGCGCCGTATTGCAGATAGACCAGGCTATCGGTCGGGTTGGTGAGGAACTGGATCATGAACTGCGCCTGATCCTGCGGGAAGAAATGCGTCACCACGATCAGGCCCGGCGGATTCTCGCGGAGCTTGGCGAGCGTCGGTCCCCATTCGGAGGTCGGCGCCTGCACGGTCTCATAAAGGGAGACCTCATAACCATAGTCGGCTGCCTTGGCCTCGATGGATTTGGCGATGTTAATCGAATAGGTGATGGGCCCGGTGATCAGCGCCAGCTTCTTGTTGGGCAGCTTGAGCTGGCCTGAGGTTTCGAGATGTTTGACGAAATCGAGATAGGCGAAACCGTAATAGAGCTCGGAGGGACAATACATGAAGCAGCTCCAGTATTTGTCCGGCTCCTTGGCGACGAGATCGGTATGGGCCCGCGCCGTATCGGCATGGAGATAGATGAGAGACGCCGCCGACGCGACACCTTGCAAGGCCGTCTGTGAGCCCAGATTGTAGCCCGAGATCAGAACATTGGCATTGTGCTTGTCGATGAGGCGCTGGCCGGCGCTGATGATGACGTCATCACCCTTGGATTCGGTGTCCTCGAAAGCGAGCTGGATCGGACGACCCAATATTCCGCCCAGCGCATTGATCTCCTCGGCCGCCATTTCGAGGCCGCGCTTGAATTCGACGCCGTCGGCGGCAACGGCGCCAGTCAAGGGCAGAGGTCCGCCGACGATGACCGGAGAGCTGTCTTGAGCTTCGGCCGATCGATTAAGACCGGCGAGGAAAGCAAGAGAACCGGCACCGGCTCCCGCTTTGGCAAGAAAGGCACGGCGCGACGATGCATTGGTCATGGTTTCCTCCCGACTGCATCTGTTTGTCTCGTCGCGATATCTAACGCCGCTCCACTCTTTGAAATATCCGAAAGTAATAATATTTGGTTAGATAGAAATCTAAGTAAACTTCAGCTGCGCACAAATATGCCCTTGGGTTATATTTTGAACTCCATCGGTTGGTGCGGCGAGTGGAAACGCTAATGCTCGACTTGGATGAACTTGTTGCGATCGACAAAGGCTCGACCGAGCTTTTGAAGCTCGGGGGAAGTGCGGGCGGAAAGGAATCGAGCGGCGCCGGGCTCGATCCGAAGGACCGGATGGGCCTGCTGGCGCAGCGCCTGGCCACGACGCGCGATCCCGAGCTCGCTCACGAAATCGCCAAAGGCGCCGCATCGGCACTGAGCAAGGCAGGCGACCCCAAGGCGCAATTCAATTTTCGTGAAGCTCTCGGCCTCGAGGCGGTCGTGCAGATATTCGAACGGCCCAGCCTCAATATTCAGGACGGGTTCGTCAATCCGGCGGCGCCGGGATACAAGCCCTTCGAGTTCAAGCTGCTGCAGATGCAGGACGAGATCCGCAACGTCGCCGCCGCCGTCGGCCGGATCAGCAAGCCGGACGGCACACTTGTCGGAACCGCCGTCCATTTCGCCGAAGGCTGTGTGGTGACGGCCCGTCATGTGCTCGAGGAGATCGCGACCCAGAAACCAAACGGCCGCTGGTCTTTTACCTCACCCGGCAAGACGACCATCGATTTTGTCGGTGAGGCGGGCCGCAAGCCCGAGCCGGGCTTCAAGATCGTGAATGTAAAGTTCTGCGGCGCCGAGCGGATCAACCGGGAAATTGATTTCGCGCGCCTGGATCTGGCGGTTCTGGAGATCGCGCCGATCGCAGATGCGCCATGGCCCAGCACTGTGATGTTCGACGGCGGCGAGGACAAGGTGAAGGCGAAGAGCTGGGTCTACGCCGTCGGCTTTCCGGGACGCCCGATACCCTGGAAGATCAAGACGAAACCGCCGCCAGGTTACGAAGTCGCCTCGGTGATCGCCAAGGTTTTCGACGATGATTTCGAGTGCAAGAAATTCGCCCCCGGCCGGATCAGGAAGTCGCCTGGCTCACTCGATGACGACAAGGCAAATCGTTGGGTATTCGTGCATGACTGCTCGACGCTGGGCGGAAATTCAGGCTCCGCTGTCGTCGAATTCGCGACGGAAGGCGCTCGCGTCGTCGGGCTTCATTTTGGCGGCCTCGCCCGCTCGGCCAACTGGGCGCATGCCTTCTCCGCGCTCAAAGAGCAGATGAAAGCGCAAGGGGCAAAATACGTTTGAAACTCCTCAACACCTCTAGCGCTCGCGAAACTTGCGCGGCAACTCGCTGAGATCGGCGAGATTGAGTTCGAGCCCGATCCACTGATCGTCCTTATCTCGCACTTGCGCGCCGATCGTGAACGCCCCCCAGGCGCGTACATCATAAAGCACACATCGGCGTTTCTCCTGGACGCGGCGGATATGGATGGCGCTGCTCGAAAACGTATGATGCAAATGGAACACGACGGGTCCAACGAGTTCGCTCCCATCAGCCGATTCGACGATCAGGTCGACCTGGAAGGTCCAGGACGACTTCGTGTCCGTGAACTTTGCCAGCAAACGTCTGCCGTCCCGCTCAGCCAAGCCGCCCCAGCGCCCCTTCTGGGGATCACTGGCATCGATGATCGGCCCAGGCGAAGGCGGCCGCTCCGCGGTATCGCCGCCTTCAGCCACCACCAGCCGTTCGATATTGCCGCTCCAGGTTCTCTCCGCATGCAGCAGCCGGCGCAGATCGACGCCATCCGGCTGGGGAATCGCCTCTTCGATGACGCGCGCCATTCCCGCAAGATCGCTGGCCTCATCCGCAATCCGCATGAGCGAAATGAAATCGCGACCGGCGGACGAATCCCAAAGCTCATCCGGGCTTCGCCAGAAGGAGCGATCATACCAGGATCGTCCGATATGAGACACATATTGATCGAGGCGTTCCTTGATCTGGTCTGACAGCGCGTTGTCGACCTTCGGCACGCTCCGCGCGCAAGCGTAACCAAACACCGTGACCCAATCCTCGCGCCGCAATGAGAAGAATTTCCGGATACGCTGGATGCCCTTTGTCGGCATGACGTCGTAAGCTTCGGAAAGCAACTTGCCCAGCTTCAGGCCCTCGATCCGCAACGGGCCGGTCGCCTGCAGGGCCGCGTCGATCAAGTCCGCCTGGTCGGGCAGCACCTGCAGCACGAAATCCGCTCCCATTTCGCTCACGATCAGGCGCAGCTCATCGCCGCTGCAGGTGGGCGAGTTCCCCATCGTGGCCAGCAGCAATCGGGCCGCGGGCGTACAGGAGCGATTTCCGAAGATGGCCGCCATGCGAAGCGACCCGCCATCGAGCCTGGGTGTCATGGGCCGCAGGTCTTCGATGCAATAGGACAGCCTCTCATCGATCACTTGATAGTAGGATACATTGCCGAGCATCGCGGCCGTGGCGAGATCCTGGGCGAGACTTCGATAGACCTCCGCCTGCGCGCCGTGGACCGCCTCGGCAAGCTCGGACTCACCGATGTCGTAGAGAGCGTTATGCGCACGCAAATAGCGACTGGCGAAATCGATCCGCGAGGCCCATGGCGAGGCGGCGCCAACGGTCAATGGCTGCGTTCCCCATTGCCCCGCCTTCGCCAGGATCGTCCTGCGCACAGCCTCAGCTTCCGGCCGCAAGCGACCAGCCTTTTGCGTCTTGGCAAGCTCGATCACCTCCGGCCGTATCGCCACGTCGTCGAAGTCGCCGAGCTCCGGCGCAACCCGTTCCACATGGTCGAATACGATCCACGCGCCGGCCTGGCGCATGCCGGCAAGCTTGCGCGGAGTCACCAGGCGGCTCGTCGTCTTGCCGAGGATATACAATTGCGCCCGATCGTCCGGCTCGAAGTCGAAGGCGGCATCACTCAGCCGCGTGCGGCACTCATCGGACCACTGCTCATCGACCGATTCCGGACTCTCTCCGGCGAGAAGGCGATGATAGATCCATTCGGCGCGACTGCCTGGCAGGGTTCGCCGGTCATGGTAATATTCGATCGCGCGATTGTTCACGTCGTCGAATGAAAGGACCTTGCCCTCCGCCGTCTTCTCCTTGTGGCGGCGCATGAGCGGCAGGGTCCTGGCCCGCAGCTCCCGCTTGTGGCGAAGCACCTTGCCCGTCGCCTCCTCGACGACATCGACGAGCCACACTTCCTTTCCGAGCAGATCGAAAGCCTCCTCCGCGGCCACGCGCGTGAGACCGCACATCGGCGCGAGTACTTCCTGGACGATCTCGATCGTGACATTGCGGAAGACAAGTCCGGGCCAAGCGAGTTTGCCGACGTCGGATCCGCCCCTGACATGACCGAGAACGCGCCGTTGGTACAGGGTCCCCACAAAGCTCGCATGTGCCTTCTCGCCTTTCGCCTTTATCTCAAGGGAAAGCTCGTCGCGTTTCTCCGGACTCTCTGACTTCAACAGGTCCACCGCCACGCGGATCGACAACGGCTCCCGGCGACCCGATTTGTCCTCTGTCGCCTTACCTGCGATCCGTCGCGCCCAGCGGGGGTTCCACTCCTGCCCCATGAGCGACTCGCCCAGCTTGTTCGCCATCTCGATCGCATCCGAAACATTCAGCGGTCGCAGCGAAAGGGGCTGAGCCGTTACCACCAGCACTGGAAAGAGCATTCCCTGTTCGAGCGCCTCGCGCCCGGCGATGACGATGCGCAACTCCGGGAATCCCTCGGCACCGATCAATCTGGCGAGAAAGTTGTCGACCGCCTCGAGGGTCTGTTGGTCGAATTGCACAACCTCGAATGTATCCAGAACCAGCAGGAAGCGCCGTTCGCCGACGCCGGCGAAATCACGCAGGATGCGACGCAGCTCCGCATATGGCTCGCGCTCCGGCGTCAGGGCTCCACCAAGCGTCGACCGCAAGGTCTCGGCGAGCTCGCCAAGGTCTCCGGCAGCGCTCGGATACTGGAAGGACAACTGGCGCAGGACCTCCAGCAGCAGCAGACGGGAATCGGTCGTGCGCACGGTGGCGCGATCGAAATCCATATAGACGAAAGGAAAGGTCCGGCGATCGGGCTCACTATGGCGGACGGCATGTTCCAGCACGAATTTTGCGATGAGGGCGGACTTGCCCAACCCTCCGCCCGCGATGACCGTCAGGAGCGAAGCCTTGGTCAACCCGAACCAGCCCGCGGCGGTCTCGACGCCACGTGCGACACCACGCCTGATCGTTTCTCCGATCGAGAGCGACTCAAGCTCGTCGACGAAGCTTCGCAGCCGCTCCAGCTCCTTCTTCCGTCCGGCAAACCGGTCCCATGGCTCACGGCCCGCCCAGCCGCTTTCGGATCCGATGAGGATGCGCAAAGGCTCCAGCAGCTCCGCATAGCTCAGCGCGCGACGAAGATCCTCCATGGTCGGGATCCCGTCCGGCATCGGGCAACCGGTCAGACTCGCGCGCGCCGTCAACGCGGCACGCAGCTCGTCAGGGGGTGCCCTGTGGATATCGCCCAGCCTGCCCGCCAGGAAGCAGCGAAGCCAGGCACTGGCTTGGCGGGCGGGATTGCCGGTGATCTCATCGAATATGTCGGGACGGCTATCATAGTCGACGGCCTGCCTGAGCAATTCGCCGACCCGCGGCAGTTCCGCGGCCTCACGCAGAAGATCCGCTCGCGCGCCGTCGCTCAATCGCAGGCGCCGCTGGCCGCCAATGGTGACCACAACCGAGTGGGTGAGAAGTGCGGCCTCCTCATCGCCCGCCAGGATGTCGTCCGGAAGGGGCGGCCCATATGGAATCGAGCGGAACGTATCGGTGATCGCAGCCATAATGACCGCATCGGTCAATTCCGGGAGCGGTGGAGGTGTATTCGCCGGTCCGGAACCATCGCTCGTGGCCGACTCCTTGGCCGTCGCGTCGGCAATGTCCTTGAAGATGGCTTTCCAGTCGGTCATTGCAAACTATCCCACAGTTTGCGGTTGGTAGAAGTGCGCGTCAGCGCCCCTTGAAGAAAGGTCAGCCGGTCCGGCCTCATCTTGCTCTCATCGATGAACTCGCTCGAGCCGGCCACGATGCCGTTGATGAATTCAGGTGTGGGATGGCGGCCCAGGCTCGAGGCAATCTGCTGCACGCAGCGGGAATAATCTCCGATGCCAATGCTGGCAGGGTCGAGGGCCTCGGCCGTATTCAAGCTGAGCGATTTCAAAGACTGCGGGACGTCGCCGATAAACAGAAGCCGAAGGCGCGATAGCTCGTCATTCGTGGCCTTTGCCAATCCAGCCAGGAGCTCGATCAATTCCTTCGAAAGATGCGTGTCCTTCGTCATGATCACGGCGATCCAGATACGCTCCCATCGGGTCTGCGACACCGGCTGGGCATTTACCTGCTGGGCCGAAGCTTCGAGCTTGAGCCCCTGCTCCTCGATCAATGCAACGCGCTTTTCCTCGGCTTCCCCTTGCACCTGCTTGCGCGCATCTTCGACGAGTACCTTGATCTGCCGGGCAGTCTCGGCCGCCACGTTCCGCTCATCGACGGTCTGCCGACGGTTGGAGGCCAGGGTTTCCTCGAGGGCGCGGAGCAAATCGTCGGAGACCCATTTTTCCAGCTTCGACTCGCCGGGCGTCCCAATTCCGGGCCGCGGCGGGAAGGGATTGGACCGGACCGCGAATGGCAATTGCTGCAGAATGATCCTGAGCGCGTCGTCGGCGAGCTGCGGCAGAGGCTGGCGCTTGCCATCCGCGCCGCGCTCATTGCCGAGGACCACGACGGGATCCTGCGACTCCCGCCGCGCGGCCCTTAGAATTTCGATCGTAAAGCCCCGCCCCGCATAGGGTGCCGATGCCTCGACCACCAGAACCCGGCTGCCTGGCTTGATTGCGACGGCTTCGGCTGAGCTGATCCAGTCGATCAGGGCTCTGCGGCCGAGAATAGGCCGGGGCGGCTGCGGGCTCGCCGTGACGCTCCAGATCTCGGCTCGCTCGGCCTCCTTGCAGCTTTCCTTGAGATACTCGTCGATCTCATGGGCGATATGATCGAAGCGGATTGCCTGGTTCAACACCTCGACGTCGTTGGGCTTGTAGACACCATGGTGCATTCCGACGAGGCGATGTTTGCCGTCGAAACAGGGGGCGCCCGAGGAGCCGGGGAAAGTCTCCGTCGTGTAGCGGATGCGGATTTCCTTGTCGTCGGACTCGACATAACGCCCGAAATCCTGCTGCAGATTCGAGCCTTCGGGGTGTTGAGGAATGATGATGCGCTCATCCGGGCCAGGCTTGCAGTCCGCGTAGCTGAACCAATGGCGCCGTCGCCCACCATTGGCGGCGTAACTCTCGTCGCCGATCTTCTCGGCGAGCTTGACCAGGGCATAGTCGAATTTGTCCTCGTTGCTCGCTCTCTTCAGCCATTCCTTTGCGAATGGAATGCACCGCAGGTCAGGGTCATCGGGATCTACAGTATCAATGGGGTCACCATAGAGGTGATCGAAGACCGCGCGGCAGTCTCCCGGCGGATCGGCAAGCATCTCCTCATCGTGCAGGTGATATTTGAGCGTGTGATATGCCGTGATGATGAGATCGGGACCGATGAGAAAGCCGGTTCCCTTCCGCAGCCCCATGGGTCCCGCGTCGGCGAGAACCACACACATCCTCGGCTCGACATCGGCAATGAAGTGCCGCAGCTTGGCTGCCGACAGCATGTTCGCGCGCAGAACGAAAGCGGCCTGGTAGGCGATATCCTTGTTGGCCGGGTCCTTGCAGAACTCAACGAATTTCGTGGCGATGAGATCGTCCCGATGGAACCGGCGATAGAGCGCACGCGCCAGGAGAGGGATCATGTGCCGGCGATGATAAGCGTCTACGAGCTGGCGCGAAAAACCCGGATAGTCGTTGACGAATTTCTTCCGCCACTCGTTGATGGGCAGCGCTGCGCCGGGTTGCGGCAGGTCCAGCACGATCGCGAGAGGCACATATTCGCTGATGATGCCGGTCAGACGATCCAGTTGTTCGGCTGTGAATGGCATTGCGCGCCCAGTCTCATCGATGAGAGGCTTTCATATCGCGAGCCTCCACGCCCTCAGCTATTCCGGCACGCTGCGAGGCGTCCGACAGCGAATCGCCACCTTACGTCTTCCAACGGACCAACAACCGACGCTATGCGTTTGAAATCAGGAGCCCAAGCAGCTCGGGCAACCGGGCATTTTCATGCAGTCTTCTTTCGCAACAGTATCTTACGCTAGGATAGAGTCAATAGCCCAACCAGTCCGGCTCTTGAAAGTCTGGACCCACCTGGAACCGGTCACCTATATAGGCCCGGAATGACTCAAGTTTTTTTTGGCGGCCCGGATCAGCCACCTGGCCTCCTCCGTGATCTTCTGGCCCGCTTCGTGGACGCCGTGCCCCAGGGCGGCGAGATCCTGTGGACGACCTATTATTTCCGCGATCTCGCTCTCGCCGAGGCGCTTGTCCGCGCCAAGCAAAGGGGCGTCACCGTCAAGCTCTGCCTCGAGGCGTCACCGAAGCTCTCCACCGCCAACCAGGCGGTGCGGGCGCGCCTCACTGCCGCCGATGGCCTGGGCGACGGCTTCAAGCCCGTCAAACATCTGCTGCCGGCGCATCTGCATGAAAAGATCTACTACTTCAGCCACCCCTGGCCGGTCGTCCTCGTCGGCTCGTTCAATCCGTCCGGCAACACGCCGGAAGACCCCGAGGTGGTGCGCCGGATCGGTGACCAGGATCGCGGTCATAACTGCCTCGTCGCCCTCGACGATCCCGCCGCCGTGGCGAGCCTCAGGCAGCATGTGCTGTCGCTCCATGCCGGCGCGCAAGGCTGGCCCTTCTATTTCAACCGGGCGGCAAAATCCGATTTCAGCAGCGGCAAGCTCGGCCTCTTTCATTATCCGCGCTGGGACAATGCGGTCGTCGACCGGCTGATCGGCGAACACAAATATGACCGCATCCGAATCGCCGCGTCGCATTTTCGCGACAGGTCGATCGCAAGGCTGCTCGGCCGCCAGGTCAAGGATGGCGCCTCCGTCACGGTGATCACCCATGACACGCTGCGACGCGTGCCCAAACGCATCGAGACCTTCGCCCAGGCGCAAGGCATCGATTTCATCCGCTATGCGCATCCGGAAAAATTGCCGATGCATTGCAAGTTCATCCTGCTCGAAGCGGGAGGCGTCCGGCGTGTCCTGTTCGGCAGCATGAATCTCACCCTCACCTCGCGCTACCTCAATAACGAGCTCTTGGTGGCGCTCGACGATATGCCCGATATTTTTGCTGCATTCGAGGCGCGCTTCGCGCATATGCTGGCGGAGACCCGACAATTCAGGACCCACGCCGAAGGACATAATGGCCATCCGTCTTAAGCCGCGATCGGCGCTCCAGCGCAGCGGCTGGGTTCCGATCCCCTCGAACCGCTCGATCCTGGTCTCGGTCGCCGACCGGCCGGCGCTCGCGACCATCGAGCCGCTGCTCACCGCGTTGCGGCGCGAGCGGATTTCCGTCCTCTTCATCCCTGGCAATCCGCAAGTGAAGCAGGAGCTGATCACCCGCTTCGGCGACGCGGCGGTGATCGACGCGCCCTGGAACAACCGCGTGAGCAGCGTGATCTTCCTTCTGATGTCCCGCGCCCGCCTTCTGATCGGCGCCGGACGGATCGACGCCTTGCCCAAGCGCCTGGTGCGCGAGGCCTATCTCATGGGGATCGGCGTCGCCTTCATCGCAGGCGACAGGTCCGATGCCGATGCGCCCGACACCACGCGGCTCACCGCCGTCGATATGTGGCTGGCGCAATCGGCAGAGGTCGAGAAGGCCTTGCAAGCGCGAGGCGTCGCACCGGACCGCATCGTGCTGGCGCCGATGGGCGACCCTGCCTCCCTCGATTTGCAGTCGGCGACGATGCAGCGCCTCAACTTCCTCCTGGCGCGCCGCCCGCCCGCCCGCAATCCGCTGCAGGCGCTGGTCGCGGGCTGGCTCGACAAACCCGCCGGACGGCACCTTCTGAAACTCCGCACCGAACGCATCGAGACGCTCGATGAGCTCAGCGCCACGCTCAAGCATCCTCACGCGATCCTCTGCCTCGGCAACGGCCCGTCCTCGGAAGATCCGGCGCTGGCGCAGCAGAGCCATGACTGCCTGTTCCGCGTCAATCACCGCTGGCTCAAACGCGGTCTCTATGCCGATCCGCAGGTCGTCTTCACCGGACAGAAGCGCACGCTCTTCACCTTGCGCAGCCGGCCGATCTTCGCCTTCCAGACGCGGCGCGCCGAGGCGCTGCTCGTCACCCATCAGATCTTCAATCCGCTCTGCCGCCATATGCGCTTCGTGACGCTGGAACGACTGCAGATCCTCGGCCAGCTCGACTGGGACGGCGTGCGCCCGACCAATGGCGCGACGATGCTGGCGGTCGCCGTGGCGCTCCAACCGAAGCGGCTCGTGATCTCAGGGATCGATCTTTTCGAGGATCCGGCCGGCGCCTATCCGGGGGACACGCAGACGCCCAATGATTATGTCGTCGTCCATGAGCGCACCAGCGAGCTCGATTTCATCCTCGATACGCTCGAACGCTTCGAGGGCGAGCTCGTCATCCTGAGCAAGCCGCTGGCGGAGAAATGGGCTAGCCGATCATCTGACGGGCGAAAGTCTCGGCAATCGCCAGAATAGCGGCGTGAATGGGCCCGGCGGTCAGGCTGGGCAGCACCGATCCGTCGACGATGTGGAGATTGTCGAGCCCGCGCAGCTTCAGCTCCGTATCCACCACCGAACGCAGGTCATGTCCCATGCGGCAGGTGCCGCAGGGATGATGATGGGTGATGGCGGCCTCAGCGATGAAGCGATCGATCTCCGTTTGCGTCTGCAGCGGGCCCGGCAGGATCTCGCTTTCGCGCCACTCGGCGAGTTCGGGCCTATGACCAATCTCGCGCGCCGCGGCAAGCGCTTGCCGGAACAGGCTGCGGTCGTGCTCGGTCTGGAGATAGGCCGGATCGATGCGCAAGCGGTCGCCGGGCTCAGGCCCGGTAATGCTGAGGCTGCCGCGGCTCGTCGGATTGGTCACGCCAAAGAGAAGCGAATAAGCCGATCCGGCCGCCGGCGGCGTGAAACGCTCTGACACGATCGGGGCGATGCCGCAGCCGACGACGATCTCCGGCCGGCCGCCTCCGGTGAAATCGCCTGCATGCATATAGGCCATGGATTCGGAATGCTGCAGCCGGGACGCCGGCACGGTGCGCCTTGCGGCATAGAGATTTCCGGCGCCGAGCAGATGATCCTGCAGATTGCGCCCGATATCGGGTGCTGCGATCACACAATCGACGCCCGCATCGGTCAGGACATCCTCCGGGCCGATGCCCGAACGCATCAGGAGAGCCGGGCTTTCGAGTGACCCGGCACTGAGAATGATATTGTCGGCCGTGACTTCCGGACCGTGCATGTCCAGCGCGGTGACCCGGCTTCCCCGAAGCTTCAGGCGGCGGACGGAACGGCCGGTGAGGATCGTCAGGTTCTTCCGGCGGCGCACCGCGGGCGTCAGCCAGGCATCCGCCACCGTCACCCGCCTTCCGGCGCGGATGTTGAGGGAATTCGGCGTCACGCCGACCATCTCACCGGTATTGTGGCCGCGAATACGTGGCAGGCCGAGAGCGGCGCCCGCTTCGATGAAAGCGCGCGCGACGGGGCTCACTTCCTCGGACGGCAGATACACCGGGAGCGGTCCGCCTTTGCCATGCACGCCATCACCGCCAAGGCTGTGATCCTCGATCGCCATGAAGGCCGGCAGAAGTCTCTCCCAGCTCCAGCGCGCGTCGCCGGTCGCCTCCTCCCAGGCGGCGAAGTCCGCCGGATGGCCGCGCATATGGCCCATGGCATGGAGACAGCTCGAGCCGCCGAGGATGCGCCCGCGCGCCCAGGGATGAATGCGTCCCGCGGTCCCCGCCTGCGGCTCGGTGCGATAGTCCCAGTCAAAGCTGCGGCCCTGCAAGGCGGGCCATGCCGCGGGTTTCCAGATGTCGGGATCGGTGGCTTCGCCACCGGCCTCGATCAGCACCACATGGCGCGCCGGATCTTCGCTGAGCCGGGCTGCCAGCAACGCCCCGGCCGAGCCGCCGCCAATGATCGCCACGTCGTAGCGCGCCATCAGAACAACGCCTGAATGCGCGGCAAGATCACGTCGAGCTCATCGGGCGCGGTGAAACGCTTTTCCGCGCGCGCCGCACCGAACCAGCCGAGACGGCCTTCCCGGACAAGCCTCTCGAAGAGGCGCGGACGATCGGCACGCACCTCGATCAGGCCCGCGTCGAACAGCCACTTGGCAGGCTTCAGCCAGAAGGGACAGGGAGCTTCGCCATAGACACGCGCGAACAGGTTTTCGACGACGGCATCCTTGACCGTCGCCCGGCGCGGCAGGCGATAGACCGATACTTTTTTCCCCGCCGCCAGCGCATCGGCAACCATCGAGACGCTGTCGCTGGTCACCACGACCTCATCGGCAAGCGCCAGGAAGCGGCGATAGGGATTGTCCTCGCCTTTACGCCACAGATGCACGCGGTGCGGAGACGGAATGGCGCGGGCCAGCACCTCGCCCGCCTCAGCACCGGTGCGCGGGCTGGTGACGACGAGCAATGTGCCGCCCGTCTTGTGCTGATGGGCCAGGAGATCGCGCGCCAAGGAAGTCGCCGCCGCGCCATCGAGACGCTCGGGGACCGCCGTGCCACCGACCAGAACCGTGGTCACCGGCCGCGCGAGATCGGGCATATCGCCGCCGGCATCGGGCTGAAGAGCGGGCGCCTCAACCACCAGCGGCAGAGCCAGCTCGACGACATTCGCAGCTTTCGGCAGGCGATATTGCGCGGTGGTCAAGACGAGATCGAATTGTGCCGGATCACCGGCGGGCCGGCCGAGGCAGACCACCTTAATGCGCCCACCCGATCGTTGCTTGAGATCCCGCGCGATGACGCTGGTGCGCGCCTCGCCGCATAGAACGACATCGGGCCAGGGCGCATCGAGAGAATCGGAAGCGCCGCGGTCGAGCAGCAGCCGCGCCAGGAACGGCACGTTGGGCGGCCGGAAGACCAGCTGTTTCACAGTAGAAGGCCAGCCGAGAGCGGCCGCCAGCTTTTCCATCTGCTGGCGGTCGCCCAACCGGCTATGCGTCAGGATCCAGACCGTCCGCGCGCCCACCGCAATGGGTCAGGCTGCGAAGAGCGGCTGCTCGGCGAGCGTGCGGGTGCGCGCCAGCACGTCACGCGCGTCGTGGCGCACATGGTTGAGCTTCATCTGCTCGTCCAGCATGGCCTGGGTCACGATACCCTTATCGACGCATTCCTTGAGCAGCGCGAAGAACAGCCGCTCCTGGTTGTTGTCCGGGTGCTTGTGATAGCTGCCGAGAAGGCCATATTCGCCGAACAGCGCACGGCGCGTGCGGTGAATGATGTTCGACAGTTTGAAGGACCCGGCGCGCTCGGCGGGACGGAAGTCGACCTTGAGGCCGGTCTTCCAGGGCTGGGTGCGGCGATGCGTGTTGTGGATCATGCGCGTCTCGCGCGTCAGCGTGTCGAAGTCGTTCCACACCGGCTCGAGGATGCCGATCGAGTCCTTGGGCTCGAGCTTGAGATTGACCCAGTCGGAATAATCGCGCTTGAAGGCGAACATCTCTTCGAAGCTTTTCTCGACCTGCCAATGCTTGAGCTTGGCATTGTCGAGCAGCATGACGCTCGAGGCGAATTCCTTGGCGGTCGAGGCGCCGCGTTTGCGCGCCATGATCGCCGTGCCGTTCATCTCGCGGTTGAGCAGCGGCATGACGTCCGAGACGGCGAACACATCCGGATCGACGACGACGGAGCGGCCTTCATACCTCATCAGCTCAGGCGGCATGAAGCGCAGCACGGTGAAGGACTGGAGGTCGTCATTCACCCATTCGCGGGTGAGGCCGCCGCGCAGATATTTGCGGCCCTCATGCGCGTCGAGGAACGGATAGTCCTTGGTGTGGATGAGCTTGACGTCGAACGCGTTCTTGTCGGAGGCGAAGCGCTCGAAGGAATATTTGGAAACGAGCGCGCCGATGATCTGCTTCTCGTTCGTGTGAATGTAGATACAGGGTTTCATGTGCATTCCTATTGGATGCCGAATTTTAGAGGGACGGACGGTCATCTGCAACCCTCAGGCGGACCTCCTTCGA
This sequence comes from Taklimakanibacter albus, assembly GCF_016595235.1. Lineage (GTDB taxonomy): Bacteria > Pseudomonadota > Alphaproteobacteria > Rhizobiales > Aestuariivirgaceae > Taklimakanibacter > Taklimakanibacter albus. The sequence goes on from NZ_JAENHL010000008.1 coordinate 1,448,018, forward strand.
CGCAGGGCCAGCCTTACGGACAGGGGGGTGGCCGGGCTAAACCGGCCTGCCGGAAACCAAGCGTTATAAGGGGGAGGCCGGCGGCGTCAACGCCTGCCAGGATCATTTATAGAAAGCGCTGGGCGGAATGCCGAAATGGCGGCGGAACATCGCCGTAAAGGCGCTCTGGCTGGCATAGCCGCAATCGAATGCCACATCGATGATGCGCTCGCCCAGCGCCAGTCGCTCCAGCGCCTTGAGGAGGCGCGCCTGCTGGCGCCATTGCGCGAAGGAAAGTCCGGTCTCGCGCTGGAACAGCCGATGAATGGTCTTGGCGGTCACGCCGAGGCTCAGCCCCCATGTCTCTGCCGTCGACCGGTCGTCGGGATTGGCGGTCAGCGCCTCGCAGATCCTGCGTAAACGCGGCTCCGCCGGCATCGGCAGATGGAGCGGAAGCGTCTCCCATTGGCGCAATTCGTCGAGCAGAAGAAGCAGCAGATGCTCATCGCGTGAGCCCGGCGCATAATCGAGCGGCACCTTGATCGCCGCCGTCAGCAGCTCGCGCAGCAGCGGCGAGACGGTAATGACACAGCTCGCTCGCGGCAGATTGGGCGCGGCATCCTCGGAAACAAAGACGGTCCTGATCTTCACATCACCGCGCATGAACACGTCATGGTCGAGATGGGGCGCCAGCCACACTGCCCGATTGGGCGGCACGACCCAGATTCCGGCCGCAGACCTGACGATCATCACGCCCGCGATCGCATATAGCAGCTGGGCGCGCGGATGGGCGTGGCGGCCGGTCGAGCTGCCGTCCGGATAATCGATCTCCATCGCCGCCATCGGCCGGGCGGTGGCATGAAAATCGAGATGACGGGTTCGCCTGTCGCTTTCCATGTCCCAAACTCGATAACAACTGTTCCATTAGCGAGATACTGACCCAGGCGCAATCGACTAGACGTGCCGGCCCACCACAATTCCCCGGCAGTCCCATGTTCAGAAAACAGCTCGCTCTTTTATATCCCTTCACGGCCATCGCGATTTGGGCCGGCAATGTCGTCGTGTCCCGCCTGTCGGCTCATGTCATCGGCCCGCAGGCGATCACCTTCTACCGGCTGGTTTTTGCCGTCGCTCTGATGAGTCTGTTCCTGGCGCGGCCGCTGTGGCGCAACCGGCAAGCCAGCTGGCCGCATCTCGGGCAGTTCTTCATCCTCGGCTTCCTGGCGATGTGCCTGTTCCAGAGCCTTTCCTATGTCGCCGCCGAAACGACGACGGCGACCAATATGGCGATCTTCACGTCCTTGACGCCCCTCCTCACCGTGGCGTTGAGTGCTGCGGTGCTGGGCGAGAAGCCGACCGTCGGCATGCTCGTCGGTGGCGCCCTGTCGCTCGCGGGTCTCGTTTATCTCGTCAGCGGGGGCATGCCGCTCAAGCTGATGGAGAACGGCATGCGTATCGGCGATGCGCTGATGCTCGCCGCGGCCATCGTCTACGCGCTCTATTGTGTTCTGGTGAAACGCTGGCAGATCCCGGTGTCGAGCTGGCTGTCGACCTATCAGCAGGCGCTGTGCGCTCTCGCCGTCATGTTTCCGGCCTTCCTCGCGACGCCGGCTCCGGCGCGCGCCGTCAATGAAGAGACCCTGCCGCTCATTCTCTATGCCGGCGGGGTGGCCTCGGTCGTGCTGCCCTTTCTCTGGCTGCGCGGCATCGACCGGCTGGGGCCCAGCCGCTGCGCGGCGTTCATCAATCTCCTGCCGGTGATGACGGCGGGCGCTGCTATCATGCTGCTCGGCGAACCGCTCAGATCCTATCACCTCATCGGAGGTGGCCTGACGCTGGCGGGCGTCGTGCTCGCCCAGACCTTGCGCTGTCCCTTGTCACGAACCACCGCCTCGACGTGAGACAAATACCATGGCCGATCCCTCAGTCGGCACCGGATCAGGCGGCACGCAGTCTCTGTCTTGTCTGTGGATCAAAGACATGAACCGATGCCGGGTCGGGGCGCAGGCGGATGACATCGCCGACCGTGGGCACGGGCTCGCCGCGGGTGGTGCGCAGGCTCATCGGCTGGCCGGCGGCTTTGAGATGAACCACCGCCTCATCGCCCAGCACCTCGACCATCTCCACCTCGGCAGCCAAAGTGCCTGCCGCGGCGGCGGGCTCGATACGCAGATGTTCCGGCCGGATGCCGACCAGCACCTTGGGCCAGCCGGAAACGGCGCCTTTCCAGGCCGGCGGAATGGCGACGGCCTGACCGTCGGCAATGAAGCGGCCCTTCTCGGTGTCGACGGCCATTTCCAGGATGTTCATCTTCGGACTGCCGATGAACTGCGCCACGAACACATTGGCGGGCTCGCGATAGAGCTTCATCGGCGTGTCGCATTGCATGAGATTGCTGGCACCCGCCTCAGCCAGCGGGGCGAAGACGGCGATGCGGTCGCCCATGGTCATCGCCTCGGTCTGGTCATGCGTGACATAGATCGTCGTGGTCGAGAATTTCCTGCGCAGCTTGACGATCTCGGCGCGCATGGTGACGCGCAGCTCCGCATCGAGATTGGAGAGCGGCTCGTCGAACAGGAAGGCCTTGGGTCGGCGCACAATGGCGCGTCCCAGCGCCACGCGCTGGCGCTGGCCGCCGGACAGAGCGCGCGGCTTGCGGTCGAGATAGGGCGTCAATTCGAGGATGCCCGCCGCCTCGGCGACGAGGCGATCCACCTCTGGTTTCGGCATACCCCTGATCTTCAGCGCGAATTCGATATTCTGGCGCACCGTCTTATGCGGATAGAGTGCATAGCTCTGCAGCACGATGGCGACGTCACGCTCGCGCGGCTCCAGATCATTGACGACGCGGTCGCCGATGAGAAGCCTGCCCTCGCTGACGCTTTCGAGACCCGCCACCATGCGCAAGGCGGTCGACTTGCCGCAGCCTGACGGACCGACGAAGACCATGAATTCCTCATCGGCCACTTTGAGGCTCAGATCGGTGATGACCTTGGTCGATCCATAGGACTTGCCGACCCGGTCAAAGGTGATGTCTGCCACTGAACATTCCTATCTTAAACATTGCGCATGATCTTGTCGGAAAACCGGTCCCCACTTTTCCGGATCATGCGTTATCCTTTGACGCTGCCGACTGTGAGCCCCGCCACCAGATGGCGCTGCACGAAGCCGAAGAAGAGAATCTGCGGAATGGTTGCGATGATGGCGCCGGCCGCCATGACCGGCCATTGGAAATTGCTGTAGCCGCGGAAATTGGCGATGGCGACGGAGATCGTCTCGGCATGCGAATAGCCCAGCGCCAGCGGGAACAGGAGGCCGCCCCACACCGACACGAAAGTGAACATCGCGGAGGCGACGATGCCCGGCAGGATCAGCGGCATGGTGATGCGGGTGAGGACCTGGAAATCGGTGCAGCCGTCGACGCGCGCCACGTCCTCGATATCGACGGGCACACCCTCGACGAAGCCGCGCAGCAGCCAGACGGCGAAGGGCAATGTGATGATCTGGAAGGCGAGGATCATGCCCGTCCAGGTGTCGAACAGGCCGAGGCTGCGATAGATGCCATAAAGCGGGATGAGAAAGATCATCTCGGGCAGCATGCGCAGGAACAGGATACCGATACCGATCGCCTGCTTGCCGCGAATGGGAGAGCGCGCCAGGCCATACCCCATCGGCAGGCCGAAGGCGATCGACACGATGACCGTGCCGATGCCGATCACCACCGTGTTGAGGAAGGCCGACGCGAAGCCGCGGTCGGACCACGCGTCGACATAGTTCGACCATTGCGGCGTGAAGACCCAGACCGGCGGGATCGCCGCGGCCTCGACGGGAAGTTTGAGCGATGTCCAGACCAGCCAGACCACGGGCAAGGCAAAAAGCAGCGCCAGCAGGATGAGGCTGGCATAGATGCCGATGCGAGACGCTTTCATGTCGCCTCCGCCCGTTTCGATACGCCGAGCAGCACGACCACCGTGATGCAGATGAAGGCGGCGAAGGTGACGGCGAGCGAGGTCGCATAGCCGATATGGAGATAGCCGCCGATACCCTGGGCGTAGATGTAATGCTGGGCGACCTGCGAGGCGCGCGCCGGGCCACCGCCGGTCGTGCCCCAGACAATGGCGAAGACGCGCAGGAGATCGATGACGCGGAATATCGCCGCCGTCCATAGGAAAGGCGTGATGGCGGGCAGCGTCACATGGACGAAGATCTGCCAGGCGCTGGCGCCGTCGACGCGGGCGATCTCGCGCGGCTCCTCGGGCAGACTTTGCAGGCCGGCGAGAATGATGAGGGTGATGACGCCGGTCTGCCACCAGGCATCGACCAGGATGAGGGCCGGGATGACAAGATGCGCGTCCGACAGCCAGCTGATGGCGGGGATGCCGACGAGCGACAGGAGGTAATTGACGAAGCCGAGGCTCGGATCGAGCAGCATCTTCCACATGATCGCGGCGACGATGTCGGAGATCATCAACGGGAAGATGAGGATGGTGCGGAAGAAGGCCGAGCCGGTGCTGATGGCATTGAGAAGAAGTGCGCAGACGGTGCCGAGCACCATCTCGACGACCAGCGCGCCGCCGGTGAAATAGAAGGTGTTGAGGAGCGCGTTCCAGAACAGCTTGTCCCCTGCGATCTCCACATAATTCTGGAGGCCGATGAAAGTCATGCGGCCGGTGCCGCTGCTCCAGTTCCAGTCGTTCAGGCTGACATAAAGCCCGAAGAGCAGCGGATAGAGGATGAGCGCCGACGCCGCGAGGAAGCCCGGAACGGTGAACAGATAGCCATAGAAGGCCCGCGTGCCGACGAAGGACCGGCGCGGATCGAGCACTTGGCTTGCAGCTTGAGACATCAATGAAGGCCCTGAAACGCCCCAGGCCGGAGGAGAGCCTCCGGCCTGGCTGGCATTTGCGAGTTACTTGGTCAGGTTATTCTTCTTGACGATCTTCGCCGCCTCGTCATTGAGCTCGCCCATGACGGTCTTGGAGTCCTCGCCGCCTTTCATGCGGATGACCGCGTCGATGATCCGGTCGGCGACTTCGCGGGCGCCGTCGAAATACATGTAGCCCGGCACCGACATCTTGAAGGATTCGTCCACCGCCTTGGTGAATTCGGGCGGGAAGGTCTGGGAGAGCTTCGCCCAGCTCGACGCGCGCACTGGACCGAAGGTCGCCTTGCCGGTGTCGAGGTCGGATTCCTTGCTCGTCGCCCACTGGATGAAGAGCCAGGCCGCATCCTTGTTCGGCGATTTCGCCGCCATGCTGATGCCCCAGCCCCAATGGGTGGTGGCGTGGCCGGTCTCGGTCTTGGGCACCGCGGCATAGCCGACCTTGCCCACGACCGTCGACTGCTTGGGATCGTTCAGGATGCCGGCAAAGACCGAAGCGTCGAACCAGATGGTCGCGGTGCGCCCCTGGGCGAAGCTGTTGGAGACTTCATACCAGGTGAAATTCTCGACGCCGGGCGGTCCATAATTGAGGAGCTTCGCCCACAGCTCGAAGCCTTTCACGACGGCAGGATCGGTGAAGCGCGGCGTCCAGTTCTCGTCGAAATAGAACATGCGCTGGGCCATGAAGGGACGCTCGCCCCAATAATCGGCGACGGCCGCCAGCAATTCGTCGGGCATGGTCGGGTCCTGGCCGCGGATCGCCACGGCGGCGATGCCCTTGTCCTTATAGGCGGCATCGATCTTGGCGAGCGCTGCCAGCCAGTCGTCGACCGTCTTGAGCGCCGGCACGTCGATCTTCTGCTCGGCGAAGAGATCGGTGCGGTAGAACAGCATATAGGTCTCGAGCGAGATCGGAATGCCATAGGCCTTGCCGTCCGCCGTCGGCAGCCGGAAGCCGTTGACCGTGTATTTATAGACGTCATCGAAATCGTAGTCGGGATTCGTCTTCTTCTTGTCGGCGATATAATCGTCGAGCGGCTCGATCCAGCCATTCTGATAGCCGGTGAAACCGGTCTGGTTCGGCGACAGCATGAAGACGTCGAAGGGCGGCTCACCCGAGCTCAGGCCCAGCGTCAGCCGGTCCCAGAAGGTCGCCTCGGCAAGCGCCGACACCTCGACCTTGATGCCGGTGAGCGCCTCGAATTCCGGAATGCGCTTCTCGATCGATTCCTGCCAGGGATGCGAATCGAGCAGCACCCGCAATGTCTGGCCTTCGGCCTGTTTCCAGTTGAAGGCGTCCTCGGCTGACGCGCCGCCGCCCAGCATGAGGCCGAAACCGGCCGTCAAGCCCAGCGCGGCGCTGACCAGCCGCCTGTTGATACGCATGTCGATACCTCCCTTGTTTTGTTCAAGACTGCCTTCAGGCTGAACCGATGTTCGATAATTGTCAATAACAACCATAAATCAATCATTATTCCTTGAGAATAAGCTAGACAGTCGCTATTGAATGTTTGAAACTACCATTCTCCGAACATTCTTATGGATCGAGCAACGATATGACGATTGGGCGCAACGACCGCCACAAGGCCTTGCTCGACCATCTGAGCGAGACCGGCACCGCCAGCATCGACGAGCTCTGCCGCCGCTTCGGCGTGTCGGAGATGACCATTAGGCGTGATCTGTCGGAGCTCGAGCGCGAAGGCCTTCTCATCCGCACCCATGGCGGCGCCAAGCTGATGGAGACGGCCTTTTTCGAAATCTCCTTCGCCGCCAAGACGACCCAGTTCGTCAAGGAGAAGAAACGCATCGCCGAGCGCGCCGCCGAGATGGTGCGTGACGGCGACCGGATCATCATCGATTCGGGTACCACCACCGGCCATTTCGCCCGCTGCCTGAAGGAGCGGCGCATCACGGTGGTGACCAACGCTCTCAATGTCGCGACCGACCTCATCGATTGCCGCCAGATCGACCTGCATTTCTGCGGCGGTGCGCTAAGGCGCGGTCCCGTCGCGGCGGTGGGCCAGGTGGCGGCGCGCTTCTTCGAATCCTTCCGCTGCGACCGCGTTTTCCTCGGCGTCGAGGGCATCGACAACGCCGGCACGCTGACGGTTCCCGATGTCGAAGAGGCATTGGTCAAACAGAGCATGATGCGCGCCGCGCGCGACGTCGTGGTGCTCGCCGATCACAGCAAGCTCGGGCGCAACTCGCTCGGCGTCATCGACACGCTGTCTTCGGCGCATACGCTGATCACCAGCGCTGATGCCGATCCCCGGATCCTTGGCGGTCTCCAGAAACTCACCAATGTAATCGTAGCGTGATGATGAAAACGGAAAATCAGACACTGGCGAACCAGACCGCGGTCGTGACCGGCGCCGGCGACGGCATCGGACGCGCCATCGCCCTCCGCTTGGCGGCACTCGGCGCAGAGGTCGCCATCACCGACCGCGATCTCGCCAAGGCGAAAGAAACCGCGAGCCTGATCGCCGCCGCGAAAGGCAAGGCCATCACCACTGAGCTCGACGTCACCGACATAGCGGCGCTTCCCGGCACCGTCGCGAAGCTCGCCGGCGCGCTCGGCCGCATCGATCTGTGGTGCAGCAATGCCGGGGTGAGCTCGATGAAGCGCTTCGTCGATGTCAGCGAGGCCGACTGGGACTTCAATGTCGACGTCAATGCCAAGGGGGCGTTTTTCTGCGGCCAAGCGGCGGGGCGCCAGATGCTCACCCAGACGCGGCGCGAGGACGGCCTACGCGGCAAGATCATCAATATCGCCAGCGTCGCCGGCAAGACCGGCAAAGCGGCCTTCCTGTCGCATTACATCGCATCGAAATTCGCCGTCGTCGGCATGACGCAGGCCATGGCCAGCGAATTGTCGCCGGACGGCATCACCGTCAACGCCATCTGCCCCGGCTATGTGCGCACCTCGATGCAGCAGCGCGAGATCGACTGGGAGGCGTCGTTGCGCGGCCTCACGCCCGAGGCCGTCAAGGAGCTTTATATCAAGGATACGCCGCTCGGGCGGCTGGAGACGCCAGATGATGTCGCCGGCGTCGTCGGCTTCCTCGCTTCGCCCCAGGCCGACTTCATGACCGGCATCGCGCTCACCGTGAGCGGCGGCGCCTGGATGGAATGAAAGAATTCAAGGAGAACATCATGCTGAATTTCGACGAAGCCCGCTATCTCAAGATCCAGACCGGCGCCGTGGCGCTGGCGCCGGAGATCGATGCCGTGATCGGCAAACTGCTTAAAGGTGGCGCCGACAACATTCATTTCCTCGGCACCGGCGGTGCAGCCTATCTGATGCAGCCGGCGGTGGCGCTGCTGCAGCGGCAGTCGAGTTTCCGCGCCTATGCCGGATATTCGGCCGAGCTCATCATCTCAGGCTCGGTCAATCTCAATGAGCGCTCGATCGTGGTCATCCCGTCGCGCTCGGGCACAACCAAGGAGAGCATCGCGATGCTCGCCGCCGCCAGGAAGGTCGGCGCCAAGGTGATCACGCTGGTCGGCCACAAGGACACGCCGCTCGGCGAGCAAGGCGATCACGTGCTCGTCAATTTCGTCGCCGACGATACGTCGAGCGAATCCTTCTATGTCCAGTCGCTGCTGATCGCCTTGTCGATCATGGCGCAGCGCAAGGAGATCGCGAATTACGCCACGCTCGCCCGTGAGATGGCCGCACTGCCGAAAGCGCTGCTCGAAGCCAAGCGCGCCTTCGAGGACGAAGCCAACCGGGTTGCCGGCATCATCGCCGCCTCGAGCTATCACATCTTCACCGGCGCCGGGAATACCTGGCCCGAGGCGCATTATTACGGCATGTGCATCCTCGAAGAGATGCAGTGGATCCGCACCCGCCCGGTGCACGCCTCCGACTTTTTCCACGGCACGCTGGAAGTGGTCGAAAAGGGCGTCAGCCTCTTCGTCTTCCAGGGTGAGGACCAATATCGGCCCCTGACCGAGCGGGTCATCAATTTCGCCAAGCAATATACGGATCAGCTGCATGTGCTCGACACGGCCGGGATCAAGCTTGATGGCATCGGGCCGGAGCTGCGCGCCCTCGTCTCGCCGGTGGTGCTCGCCGCCCTCCTCGAGCGCGTCAACGCGCATATCGAGGTCAAGCGCAACCATCCTTTGACCACCAGGCGCTATTACAACCGCGTCGCTTACTGACGGGGTTGCCGATGGCCGGCCTCGAGATCGCCGCTGTTGGCGACAACTGCATCGACCGCTTCACCGGCGCGGAACGTTTCTCGCTGGTGGGCGGCAATGCAGTGAATGTCGCGGTGCAGCTCTGCCGGCTCGGCCGCAAGGCCGCCTATTTCGGCGCCGTCGGCACCGATGCGGCGGGGACACGCACCGTCCGTATCCTCAGCCAAAACGGCGTCGATGTCGATCATGTGCGCACGGTTCCCGGCATCACCGCCTATACGGAAGTGGCGCGCAATGAAGAGGGCGACCGTAAATTCGTCCATGAGGAATTCGGTGTGGTCGAGGACTACCGGACCGATGCGCGGGATCTCGCGATCCTGAAATCGGCGCGCCATGTCCATATCGGCTGGCTGAATGACGATGGCGCCTTGCGCATGGCCTTGGCCGGGGCTGGAATCAGCGTCTCGCAAGATACCTCCGTCAATGCCGAAGCACGCAATCTCGGCGTCGCCGGGCTCGCCATCGCCTTCGCGACATCGGACGGTCCCAGCGCTGAAGCAGCCGCGAGGGCGCGCGAGCTGATCGCGGCCGGCGCCAGGCTCGTGGTGATCACGCGCGGTTCGCGCGGCAGTCTCGCCAGCGATGGCGACACCGTCGTCGAGCTCCCCGCTCTGCCGATCGATCCGGTCGACACGACCGGCGCCGGTGATGCTTTCATCGCCGGCTTCCTCGACGCACGCCTCAAGGCGCTGCCGCTGCTGCAGTGCCTGGAACAAGGCCGCGAGATCGCGACCCGCACCTGCCTGCATCTCGGCGGCTTCCCACAGGAACTTCACAGAGATCCCTAGAGAGAAAGAGAGAACAGCCATGACTCCGATGGACAAATTCCGTCTCGACGGCCGCAGCGTGATCGTCACCGGCGGGGCGCGCGGCATCGGCCTCGCCGTCGCCGAACTTTGCGCCGCGGCCGGCGCCGACATCGCCATCATCGACCGGCTGGAAGACCAGGGCCGCGCCTCCGCCGAGCGTCTCGCCACCTCATCGGGCCGCAAGGTGCGCTTCTATGGCGGTGATCTCGCCGACTGGCGCAAGGCGGAAGAGGTCACCGCCCAGATTGCCGATGATTTCGGCCGCCTCCATGTGCTGATGAACTGCATCGGCATCGGACCCAATACGGATGTCCTGAATATCCCGGCGCAGGAATGGGCGGATGTCATGAACATCAATGTCAATGCGCAGTTCTACATCGCGCAGGCGGTCGCCAAGCGCATGGCCGAAACGGGCGGCGGCAGCATCGTGGCGATCGGCTCCAATTCCGGCCTCATCGTCGACCGGCCGCAGCCGCAGGCGCATTACAATGCGAGCAAGGCGGCCGTGCATCAGATGGTGAAGTCGCTCGCGGTCGAGCTGGCGCCGCACAAAATCCGCGTCAATGCGGTGGCGCCCGGCTTTATCGTGACCGACATGACCAAGGATATGATCACCAAGTCGGGCTGGTATGACATCTGGACCCACAACACGCCCATGGGCCGGCTCGGCAAGCCCGAAGAGGTCGCCTATGGCATGCTGTATCTCGCCAGCGACGCGGCCAGCTTCGCGACCGGCAGCATCCTGGTCATCGACGGAGGCTATACCTGCTGGTGAAGGAGCGCACGCCAATTACGCAACGTGATAAAAGGACCGTGATCGCCGCGGGAATACCTTTCGTACGGGAACCTTTCGTTTGCCATGACGTTGCCACGAGTGTCGTGGACGCTTTGCGGGCACACAGGCAATGCTTTCAACTGAAAGGGGTGAAGCATGGATAGAAGACTGCTGCTCAAGGGCATCTTCGGTCTTGCTGGCGCTGCGGCGGTTGCTGCAGTTCTACCACAATCCGAGGCGCATGCAGGTATTCCGTCCCTGGGTCAGAAGCCGGATTCGAGCGTTCTGCCCAATCTCGAAGAACTCAAAGCCAATCCGGAAACCGGCCTCGATGAGGGCGTCGAGCTCGCATCGCATCGCTGGGATCACTGGCGTCGCCGCCGGCGGCGCAGGTGGCGGCGGCGGAGATGGCGGCGGACCTGCCGGACCTATTGGCGGCATGGCCGCTGGCGGCGCCGGTGCCGCAGACGTCCGGTCTGGATCTGGATCGGCATCTAACCTTCCATAGGCGAGCGGACCGGAGCGATCCGGTTCGCTCTTTTGTTTCGTTTCCCAGCGTCATGCTATAGCAATGGCTCTGATGACGATGGAAACGAAAGACCCGCTGCATATCCCGGCCGGCCGCGGAATCGCCGCCGAGCTCATCGCCGTCCTGGTCGCGGTGATCGGCGAAGCGCCGCATATCATGACCATCCGCGACGCCCGGGCGCTTCCCTCGGGCCCCTTCGAATCGAGCCATCGGTCGCTGCAGTCGGGCCTCAGGGAATGGGTCGAGCAGCAGACCGGCCATCCGATCGGCTATATGGAGCAGCTCTATACTTTCGCCGACCGCGACCGCGGGCATGAGGGCAAAAGCGCCATCTCGATCAGCTATCTGGGCCTCACCCGCGAGGAAAGCCGGGCCGACGCCCGCGATTCCGAATGGCGCGACTGGTATGATTATTTCCCCTGGGAAGACCACCGCAAGGGAACGCCCGAGCTTTTCGAGGCGGTGGTAGCGCCGCGCCTCAAGCAATGGGCCGATGAGTCAACCAGCAAAGCGGCGCGTGCCGATCGCTGGCAACGTGCCGCCATCACCTTCGGTCTCGACGAATTCGCCTGGAACGAAGAGCTGGTGCTGCAGCGCTACGAGCTTCTTTATGAAGCGGGCCTCGTCACCGAAGCGGAGCGCGGACAGAAGCCGGTGCTGCCGGGCCGCGCCATGCTCGCCGATCATCGCCGCATCCTCGCCACCGGCATTGCACGCTTGCGCGCCAAGATCAAATACCGCCCCGTCGTCTTCGAGCTGATGCCACCCGCCTTCTCGCTCCTGCAGCTTCAGCGCAGCGTCGAGGCCCTCGCCGGCCGGCTGCTGCATAAGCAGAATTTCCGCCGCCTGATCGAGCAGCAGGAGTTGGTCGAGGAAACCGGCCTGTCCAGCTTCGAGACCGGCGGCCGGCCGGCCAAATTGTTCCGCTTCCGCCAGGCGGTGTTGGCGGAAAGGGCCGCCGCCGGGACAAAATTACCGCTTCTCAGACCTTGACATTTCTTATGCTCAGGATAAGTATAAGCTATAAATGCTCAAAGTGAGTATTATAGTTATGACACTCTCCATAGACCGTACCGCCCCTCTACACGACCGAGTCCGCCACTTCATCCCGGCCGCCGAATGGCCGGTTTTCGCCGACGACATCGACGCGATCCTCACCCTCAAGCGGCAGCGCAACGCGGTGATCCTCGCGCATAATTACCAGACGCCGGAAATCTATCACTGCGTGGCCGACCTGGTAGGCGACAGCCTGGCGCTGGCGCGTCTCGCCCAGACGACGGAGGCCGACATCATCGTGCTGGCCGGCGTGCATTTCATGGCCGAGACGGCGAAGCTCCTCAATCCCGAGAAGACCGTGCTTATTCCCGATCAAGAGGCCGGCTGCTCGCTCGCCGAATCGATCACGGCGGAAGACGTGCGCGGCCTGCGCGCGCTTCATCCAGGCGCGCCGGTCGTCACCTATGTGAACACATCGGCGGCCGTCAAAGCCGAATCCGATATCTGCTGCACATCCGGCAATGCCCGCAAGGTGGTCGAGTCGCTCGGCGTCAAACGGGTGATCATGATCCCGGACGAGTTCCTCGCCCGCAATATCGCGGCCGAGACCGATGTCGAGATCATCACCTGGAAAGGGCGCTGCGAAGTGCATGAGCGCTTCACCGCCGCCGATGTGCGCGACGTGCGCGAAGCTCATCCGGGCGTCATCGTGCTGGCGCATCCCGAATGCCCGCCGGAGGTGGTGAAGGAAGCCGATTTCTCGGGCTCGACCGCGGTGATGTCGGACTTTATCAGCAGCCGCAAGCCGCCACGCGTTGCGCTTCTCACCGAATGCTCGATGAGCGACAATATCGCCGTCGGCAATCCGGAAGTCGAGTTCGTCCGCCCCTGCAATCTCTGTCCGCATATGAAGCGGATCACGCTCAAGAACATCCGCCAGGCGCTCGAGCACAACCGGCATGAGGTGACGATCGATCCCGCTATCGCCGGCAAAGCGCGGCGCGCCGTCGAAAGGATGCTGGCGATATGAGCGCCGAGCTTTTCCATCTCTCGGGGCGCCTGGTCATCATCGGCGGCGGCGTCGCCGGATTGATGACGGCGCTGGCGCTGGCGCCTGAGCCCGTGCTGCTGCTCTCGAAAGCCCCGGTCGGGCGCGAGGCGTCGAGCGTATGGGCGCAAGGCGGCCTCGCTGCGAGCCTCGGATCCGACGACAGTGTCGATCTTCACGTCGCCGACACGCTCGCCGCCGGCGACGGCCTGTGCGACCCGCATGTCGTGCGCGATATTCTCGCGGCGGCGCCGGACGCGATCGAGATGCTAATCCGCCATGGCGCCCGTTTCGATGCGAATCCCGATGGCAGCCTGCGCCTCGGCCTCGAAGCCGCACATAGCCGTCGTCGCATCGTTCATGCCCAGGGCGACGGGTCGGGACGCGAAGTGATGCGGGCGCTCGCCGACGCCGTCAAGAACACGCCATCAGTCACGGTGCTGGAAGGGCTCGAAGCGCGCCGTCTCCTCACCGAGGACGGCAACGTCACCGGCATCCTGGCGCACGGCCCAAATGGCGCCGTCCAAATCGTCACCGACCGCGTGGTCCTGGCGACCGGCGGCATTGGCGGCCTCTTTCTCGACAGCACCAATCCGCTCGGCAGCTTCGGCCAGGGGTTGGCGCTCGCGGCGCGCGCCGGTGCGCGGCTCTGCGATCTCGAATTCATCCAGTTTCATCCGACCGCGCTCGACGGTCCCGGCCGGCCCATGCCGCTCATCAGCGAGGCGGTGCGCGGCGAAGGCGCGATCCTGATCGATGAGACGGGTGCCCGTCTCGGCGGCGAGCTCGAACCGCGCGATGTCGTGGCGCGCGCCATCTGGAAACATCTCCAACACGGCAAACGCGTCTTCCTCGATGCGCGACAGTGCCTCGGCGCCCGCTTCGCCGAACATTTCCCGGTGATCACCGCCGCCTGCCGCGCCAATGGCATCGATCCCGCGACCGATCCGCTGCCCGTGCGGCCGGCCGTGCATTATCACATGGGCGGCATCGCGGTGGACCGAGCCGGCCGCAGCTCGCTCGCCGGCCTGTGGGCAGCGGGCGAAGTGGCGCGCACCGGTCTCCATGGCGCCAACCGCCTCGCCAGCAATTCGCTCACCGAGGCGCTGATCACCGGCCTCAGGGTCGGCGAAGATCTCTCAGGCTCCTCGCCCAAGCGTTTGCGCAAGCCCCGGATGCAAGACCTGCCGCGCGCCTCCCATCCGTCGGCCGTTCGCCCGCTTCTCTCGCAACATCTCGGCGTCACGCGCGACGAGACCGGCCTGCGCGCCGCCATTGCGGCTTTGCAGCCGCTCGCTGAAGGTCACACCGAAGCAGCCGATCCCGCGCTCGTCGGATTGATGATCGCCGAGGCGGCGCTCGCCCGGCGGGAAAGCCGCGGCGCGCATTACCGCACAGACTTCCCGCAGAAATCCGTCCTCGCCCCCTCGCCTTTAGCCCGTCAGGTACAGTCATGACCGCATCCCTTCTTTTCGATGACCTCGTCCGCGCCACCTTGCGCGAGGATCTGGGCCTAGCTGGCGATGTCACCACCGACGCCATCGTGCCGGAAGCTCTCACCGCGAGCGCTGCCCTCGTCACGCGCAAGCCCGGCGTCGTGGCGGGTCTCGATGTCGCGGTTCACGCTTTCCGTCTGCTCGATCCGAATATGTCAGTGAGGATAGAATCTCCGGACGGCACGAAGATCGCCGCCGGCGCGACCATCGCCAGCTTCACCGGCAAGGCCCGCGCTCTGCTCACCGCCGAGCGCACCGCGCTCAATTTCCTTTGCCATCTGAGCGGCATCGCGACAGCGACGGCAGATCTCTGCGCCACGACCTCCGGCCACAAAGCGCGCATCGTCTGCACCCGCAAGACCACGCCGGGCCTGCGGGCACTCGAAAAATACGCCGTGCGCATGGGCGGCGGCGGCAATCACCGTTTCGGGCTCGATGACGCGGTGCTGATCAAGGACAATCACATCGCCATTGCCGGCGGCATCCGCCCGGCGGTCGAAAGGGCGCGCCAGCATGCCGGCCATCTCACCAAGATCGAAGTCGAGGTCGACACGCTGGCGCAATTGGAAGAGGTTCTCGCCCTCAAGGTGGATGTCGTGCTGCTCGACAACATGTCGCCTGCGACGCTCAGTGAAGCTGTGAAGATGATCGATGGACGCTGCCTCGCCGAGGCTTCAGGCAACGTCACCCGCGAGACGGTCGCCGCCATCGCCGCATCCGGCGTCGATCTCATCTCGGTCGGCTGGCTGACCCACAGCGCCCCGGCGCTCGATATCGGGTTGGATTTTCCCTGACATCCTATCTGATACAGGTTGATGTCAAGCAGCCAACGTGGCTATATTGATAATTTCCTAACGCCAGGGCACTCTTGAGTTAAATCGATTCGGATACGGTTTGCCGGATGCGACAGAAAGACCTCACACATTCGGCTGTCTTTGGAACGATTTCTTGCGGTGTCCTAATCGGCTTTGTGTCGGCATGCCTAGTGCTCCCGCGGGGCAATTTTTTTGGTGAAACCATGAATTCAGGAGAGGTAATTGCCTTAGTTCTGGGAGCCCTAACTCTAGTGGTTGGTGTAGTCATTCCGTTAGCCGGCATTTTTGCATTTGTCTTCGCGAGACGCGAGGCACTCGATAAAGCCAATGAATGTATAGTCGATGCAATGAAAGACGGTGGTGAACTCAGTGTAGCTGCGAACAAAACCATTCAATCCGCCATATCCGATGAGCAAGGAACTATCAGGGCCTATATCGATAGAGCGATTGACGAGAAGATTAGGGCGCAACTGGCCCAACTTCGTGTCCAGCGAGGAGATGCAATTTGGGGCAATGAAGCCGATGAATATGGCGAGACAGCCTCAACCAAAGGAAGAGCGCCATGAAAAATCGTCCTTCCGCGGAATGGCTGGCATTGCCAGAAAGTCAGATCGCACTAATTGCTGAACACCAAGGAATAGCGCCAGTTCCTGTCGGCGCAATCGCCAAAAGCCTAGGGCTTGCGGTTAAGGTCGCAACATTGCCCGTAGACATATCGGGTGAGATCAAGCCCGACACCCACGCGTCGGCCGGCTTTCAGATTAGAGTAAACAAGCATGAGGCGAAGACGCGTCAGCGTTTTACGATTGCGCATGAAATTGCACATTTTCTGTTGCACAAGCACCTCATCAAGGATGGCCTAACGGACAGCATCCTCTATCGCTCAAAGCTGACTAATAAACGAGAGGCAGAGGCAAACCGCCTAGCTGCCGACATACTGATGCCCTGGTCTCTCGTCGACTCTTGGAGAACAGGATTGAAGGGAGTTGACATCAGATCGCTAGCTCCACAGCTAGCAAGTTATCTTGAGGTTTCTGAGGTAGCGCTGAAGATTCGGCTCGGCATCAACGGGGTAGAAGAGTGACTTTGCTGTCAGATCAAATGCCCTGTCGCTATGTGCCAATATTGGCAATCCGCCCTGCAGAGATGAAAGCTTTGGAAGAGCTTCCAGAAGTTGACAAAGATTCGATGCTTCCGCTCATCTTGATAAGACCCTGGCTGTCCGCGAACACTCTATCCAAGTCAATAAACCGCTTTAAGGAAGCGTATGGCGAGACGAGGCCTTGGCTCGCAGACATAGACCCCTTCTACGCAGCTGCATTGGCCAATGATGATGACGACGACGACGAAGCAGACCCTAAGAAGGTCTTCTCAGAAATAGAGGCTCTTCAGGATCCGGCAAACGGATACTCAAATTGGTGCGCATTTATTGAGGCCGACCCGCGAGCAATTCCCTGTCTTCGATTGGACCCCAATAATATCAACGCCTTAACTCAGGAGATTATAACGTTTTCGGCTATGCAACGAGGCATTTGCCTTCGAATCCCGAGAGCTGGCTTTGGAGGCATTGGTCAGATTGCAGACATTCTAAATGCGCAGAATGTTACATCCGTTCTCTTTATCCTCGATTTCGAGCAGGCGACCATGAACGAACTCAGCAATGCCGCCGCCGCCATCGGGCTTATCAACACTATAAAAGGAAAAATACCGGGAGCAGAAATCGCTATATCTGCAACAACTTTCCCCGACTCATTCAATGGCCTGAAAGAGCAAGCGATTGCAGAGCGTGGCTTTTTTTCTTTGATAAAGGCCCAACTTGGGCAATTTCGCTTGATCTACAGCGACCGAGGGAGTGCTCGGGCAGAGAAACGCACAGGTGGCGGAGGCTTACCGCCTCCGCGAGTTGATTATCCCAGTTTTAAGAATTGGTACTTCTTTAAGCCAGAAAAGATACCGACGTACCAAGCAGCAGCGAAGGCCGCCATGACTCACAAATCATGGGAACCAAAGATGAAAATTTGGGGCACTCAGATGATTGAGCGAACCGCAAAGGGCGATCCGTATGCAATCGTGTCGCCAGTCAGATCAACGGCGACACGGATAAATCTTCATTTGCATCATCAACTGTATTTTGACGACCCACCGCTCGCGCTTCAAGAAATAGAAGATGATTGGGTTGACTAAAAACTGACATTAAGCGCTCGACCAAGCTGACCACCGAGCAATTTCATTCTTCACAAGCGCCTCTAATCGGCTTCTCTTTGCTGCTCTAGGACTGAGCAATCGAATGTGGGCGCCAACAATAGGATGACCGGCGGTCTTTCTAGAGAAAGCACCGCTCGTTCGCGCGTAACGCCTCCTAATCCGCTCAAGCGCCACCAGCCTCAAAGAGTCATAAGCCCCTCCCTTTAACCGTTGCGTTAACCGCGCTCTATCCCCACCCTGAGTCAATCCGAGATCCCGGCAACACCGCCTTAACTCCGACACGGTCAGAACCGAGCACATTTGATCCTTAGGGGGCCGCCTAGCGGCGCATTCTCGTACAACCACAATTCGGCCAGCCTCAACGCTCCACAATCCCACACGCTTCGGGAGGATTTTTAACGCGCCCACAACGTGGCGCTCATCTACAACGCAGACAATCTCATCAAAAACCGGCATATATCCGCGCATTTGATTACTCAATCGTGCCAAAGTATCTCTTTTTGTTTTTATCTCAAAACACAACAATCGATCACAATATGCGACGACTAAGTCCGCACGAACTGCAGCCGAGGCAACCGGAAACTCCGCAATGAGGACATCACCTTCTTGCACGAGCCCTCTCGATGTCAGAAGCTGAAGGACACCGGCCTTGATCTCAGCTTCTGAATTCATCTTCAGTTCCAGCAATTCTCGCTTCAAAAAATCACCTCATAATCGCCCAGCCCTCGGAGCGATCTGCCGAACAGGAGACATTATTTGCATTCTCTGTCAATTGGTCTAGGGCAATTAGCCCCCTATCTTCAGCGAAGAGGCACCTTTCCTAGCTATGGACTAACCAGATCCAGCAGCACCAGATAGGCGTCGTCGATATCGGCGCGCACCGCATCGGCGACGCACTTTTCGTCGCGGGCGTTCAGCGCATCGACAATGGCCTGGTGATGGGTGTTGGAGACGATGTAATTGCCCGACCCACGCAGCAGGTTGAAATAGGGACTGATCTGCAGCCAGAGCTTCTCGATAATGGTGAGGAGCGTTTCCGAGCGGGCGGCGCGATAGAGAGTGAAATGGAAATTGTGGTTGGCGCGCAGGAAGGCCCGCGCGTCGCCCGTCGCATTGGCCGCCGTCAGGCGGTCATAGACCGCGCCCAGATCCCCGAGCTCCGCGTCGGTGATGTTGCGGCAGGCCCAGACGGCGGCGATCGCCTCGACCTCGACGCGCACATTGCGCAGATCCATGAGGCTGGCGCGGTTCAACGGCGGAATGCCGATCGAGCGGCCGGAGACGACGGTCAGCGCATTGGCGGCGGTGAGCCGCTTTAACGCCTCGCGCACCGGCATGTGGCTCACCTCGCAGGCATCCGCCAGCGACTGGATGGTGACCAATTGGCCGGGCGCGATCTCGCCGTCGAGGATCAGGTCGCAGACTCGGCGATAGACGCGGTCCTGCAGCGTCTCGCGGTTGAGCGGCACCACTTTCAGGCTGGTCTTGGTTCTGGGCACGCCTGTCATTCGTCGTCTCTGAAGTCCCGCCCCCGGTAATTTCACCTGCTCTTTCAAGCTGAATCGGCTGCGCCGCAAGGGCCCGGGATTCTCCTTTCAAAATTAATCATTGATCTTTGATCAAAACAAGGAAATTATCCGGCCTCGCTCCCGGAACAAGACAACAAACCGGGCGCACGACACATCAACCATGGGAGGTTAACGACATGAAGATTACTGCCCGTCTCAAGACTCTGGCTCTCGGCACGGCGCTTGCCGCCAGCCTCATCAGCGGCGCCACTGGCGTCCAGGCCGCCGAGAAGTTCAAGATCTTCCTCAGCATGAGCTTCATCGGCAATGACTGGCAGGCGGAAGCCGCCAACATGGTCAAAGCGATGGCGGCGCATAAGAGCCTCGCCGACAAGGTCGACTTGCAGGTTCAGGTCGCCGGTCCCAATGCGCAGCGCCAGATCCAGCAGATCAACGCCATGGTGCAAGCGGGCGCCCAGGCCATCGTGATCTTCCCGATCTCGCCGACCGCCCTCAATCAGGTGGTCAAGAATGCCTGCGACAAGGGCGTCAAGGTCTTCGCCTATGACGGCGAGATCACCGAGCCCTGCGCCCACAACATCTCGATCGACCAGGAAGAGGCCGGCCGCGTGACCGCCGAATGGCTGGTCAAGAAGCTCAACGGCAAGGGCGATATCGTGCTGGTCACCGGCGTACCCGGCACCTCGGTCGACAATCTGCGCACCAAGGCGGCCAAGGAAGTCTTCGCCAAACATCCCGACATCAAGATCGTCGGTGAGGCAGTCGGCATGTGGAGCCAGGCCGTGGCGCGCACCGAGCTCTCGAAGATCACCGCGACCAGGAGCTGGGACCAGATCAACGGCCTGTGGATGCAGGCCGGCTGCTACACGGCGAATGCGATGCAGCTCGAGGCAGGCAAGACGGCCGAGCAGTTGCTGCCCTGCGCCGGTGAAGGCTCGAATGGCGGCCGCATCCAGATGCTGCCGGCCGGCACTGAGGTCGAAGGTGCCGCCAGCCCCTATGCACCGCTCGGCGCGCCGCGCATTTCCTACGCCTCGCCGCCCTATTCCGGCGGCCTGGCCCTCAAGCTCGCGGTGCAGGCGCTGGAAGGCAAGGACGTGCCGAAGCGGGTCACACTGCCCTTGCCGCTCGTCACCAACGACACGGTGAAGCTCTGTAAGGAAGGCACCTGGCAGGAAATGAAGGACGGCTGCAACGTGTTCCTGCCGTCGCTCGTCTCCAATCCGGGCTGGTTCGCCTCGATCTTCTCGGCCGAGACGCCCGAGATCGGCCTGAATGCCGCGCTGGTCGGCCAACCGGAAAATTGATTTTCACCGCGCGGCGACCTCGAGTTGCCGCGCGGACCTTCCTTCAGCATGATCGGGCCGATGAACAGCGAAAAACTCGCGGTCAGCGTCAAAGGCGTGCGCAAGGCCTTCGGCCCGACCGTCGCCGTCAATGACGTCTCCTTCGACATCAAGGCCGGCAGCGTACATGCGCTGCTGGGCGAGAACGGCGCCGGCAAGTCGACGCTGGTGAAACTGCTGTCGGGGCTCGTCCAGCCCGATACCGGCCATATCGAGATCGCCGGCAAGGTGGCGCAACTTTCCTCGCCCCGTTCATCGCACCGGCACGGCATCCAGACCGCCTTCCAGGAAATGACGCTGGTGCCGGACCTCTCGGTGCTCGACAATATGATGCTGCCTTACGCGCCAGCGGGCCTCTCGGGCCTTATCCGGCGCAAGGCGGCGCGCGCCAAGATCACCGAGCATCTCGACAGGATCGGTTTCGATATCGATCTCGACGCCGAAACCGGCGAGCTCGATCTCGCTCTGCAGCAGAAGATCGAGATCGCGCGCGCCACCTATCGCGATCCCGACATCCTGCTCCTCGACGAGCCGACCTCGACCTTGTCCGGCGCCGATGTCACCTGGCTCGGCGAGCTGATCGCCAAGCTCAAAGCGCAAGGCAAGACCATCGTCTTCATCTCGCACCGCATGCGCGAGGTGCGTGCCTTCTGCGATCATCTCACCATCCTGCGCAACGGCCAGCACATCATGACCGGCGCCGTCGCCGGCATTTCCGACAATGACGTCATCGAGAAGATCGTCGGCCGCTCGATCGCCCAGACTTTCCCCAAGCGTCCGAGCGATCCATCCGCTTTCGGCGCGCCGGTCCTGTCGACGCGCAATCTCAAGGCCGGCGACAAGCTCAGCGAGGCGAGCTTCGATCTGCGCCAGGGCGAAATCCTCGGCATTGCCGGCTTGCAGGGCATGGGCCAGCTCGATCTTTTCCTCGCCTGTTTCGGCATGGCGGAAATCAAGGCCGGCGGCATCGAGGTCGACGGCCGCAAGGCGAGCATCACCTCGCCCGTCGATGCGATGCGGCCCAATATCGCCATCGGCTTCGTGCCGGAAGACCGCAAGACGGAAGGTCTCTTTCTCAAGCTGTCGGGCCGCACCAACGCCTCGATCCCGGTGATCGAGCGCTTCCAGCGTCTGGGCCTGATCGACAAGACCCGTGAGGCCGAGGCAGTGCGCCAGGCTTTCTCGACCGTCGAAGTCAATGAGCGCGCTTTGTGGACCAGGGCCGGCGCCTTTTCCGGCGGCAACCAGCAGAAGATCGCCATCTCGAAATGGCTGGTGGCGCAGAGCCGCATCCTCCTGCTCTTCGATCCGACGCGCGGCATCGATGTAGGCACCAAACACGAGCTTTATGTGATGATGCGCGACTTCACCAACAAAGGCGGCGCCATCCTGTTCCATTCGACCGAAGTGCCGGAGCTCGTCCATCTCTGCGACCGCGTGCTGGTGCTTTACGGCGGACGGATCGTCGCCGAGATCGACGGACACAAGCTCAGCGAAGGCGCCATCATGCGCCCGGCGCTCGGCCATGAGGAGCAAGCGGTGACGAAGGGCGATCGCATATGAGTATATGTGAAAGCGGGAAGTCTCCCCACATTTCCCCTTCGCCCGTTGCGAAGCAATGGGAGAAGGTGGCCGAAGGCCGGATGAGGGCTCTTCCTTCGAGTTTTCTGTGCGATAGGAAGAGCCCTCACCCGCCCTATCGGGCACCCTCTCCCATCCTGCGGACGGGAGAGGGGGAAAATAGGAGAGACCTCATCTCTTCCAAAACCGCACATGCAAGAACGGGGGCGGCGGCATGAGTATGGCCGTCAGCGCAGCGCCCGCCCGCCGCTTCCTCGCCCAGCATCGCGGCGTTGCCGTCGCGGCGGTGGTGTTCCTCATCCTGCTCGCGGTGGTCGATCTCATCAGCGCCGGGCCGTTGAGCTATTTCGATATCTCGTTCCTGGCGAGCGGCGGCGCCACCTCGGCGCTCGCCGCCATCGGCCAGACGATCGTCATCCTGTCGGGCGGCTTCGATCTTTCGGCGGGCGCCGTCATCTCGCTCGTCAATGTGGTCCTGGCGCAGTCGATGGACCCGGCCGACATGGAAGCGAGCATCATGCTGTGGACCGCCGTCGGGATCGGCATCGGTATGGCGACCGGCGCCGTCAACGGCTTCTTCATCGCGGTGCTGCGGCTGCAGCCGATCGTGGTGACGCTCTCCACCATGTTCATCATCCAGGGCGTGACGCTCTTGATCATGGACAAGCCCGGCGGCTTTGTTTCGCCCTCGCTCGGCACCTTCTATCTGGGTGACGCGATCACCGGCTACCTGCCGATGCCGATCGCGGTGATCGGCGTCGTGCTGCTGCTGTGGGCCTGGCTCAAGAATACCAGGCTTGGCACCGCCATTTATGCGGTCGGCAGCGACATGGAGGCGGCGACGGCGGTCGGCGTCTCGACCGTCCTGACGCGCTTCCTCGTATATGTAATCGCCGGCGGCTGCTACGGCCTCGCCGGCGTCTTCATCAGCGCCCAGACAGGCAGCGGCGATCCGCTGGTCGGCAATCCGCTGCTGCTGTCGATGTTCGCCGCCGTCGTGGTCGGCGGCACCAGGCTCGGCGGCGGGCGCGGCGGGCCGCTCGGCAGCGCCATCGGCGCCTTTGTGCTGATGATCGTCGTCAATATCCTGCTCGTCCTCAATATCTCGGCCTATTATTCGACCATCGCCGAAGCGGCCATCCTGCTGCTCGCGGTGCTGGCCGGCTCGATCTCGGAGAGCTCGACGCTGGCGCAGCAATTGCGCGCCTTGAAGACTAGACTGCAGGCGCGCCGCGCCGGCACGCTTGTCTCGCAACTGCCGCAGCAGGACAGACGGCTAGCTCTCGCGCCTTCCACCAAGGCCATTGCGCTGGGAACGCCGCCGTCCTTCCTCACCCGCAATGCCGAGACACTGCGCTACGCGCTGCCCGCTTACATCTGCTTCGTACTGGTGGTGCTGGTGACGCAATTCTGGTTGGGCAATACGGTGCTCAATCCGGGTTACTGGAATTCACTGATCGTGCTGTCGTCCTTCCTGGCGATCCTGGCGCTCGGCCAAGGCACCGTGATCCTCACCGGAGGGCTCGATCTCTCGGTGCCGTGGACCATCGGTCTCTGCGGCATCATTCTCGCCGGAATGGTGAAGGGCTCCGACGCGGCGCTCCTCTATGCGCTGCCGGCCGTGCTGCTGCTCGCCTGCCTCATCGGCCTCATCAACGGCCTCGGCATCGTGTTCCTCGGGCTGTCACCGATCGTGATGACGCTTGCCACCAATGGCCTCCTGCAGGGCGTCGCCCTCCTTTATTCCAACGGCACGCCCGATGGCTTCTCCTCGCCGATGCTGCGCTGGTTCATGACGGGGCGAATCTGGATCTTCACGCCCGTCGTTTTGTTCATGGTCGCCTTCGTCGTTTTCGCCGTGGCGCTCCTGGGGCGCACCGCCTTCGGCCGGCGCATCTATGGCATCGGCAATGGCGTGCGCGCGGCGCAATTATCCGGCATCGCGGTCGGGCGTCACCTGGTGCTCGTCTATGTCCTGTCCTCGCTCTGCGCCGGCCTGGTCGGCGTGCTGCTCACCGGCTTTTCGGGGCAAGCGAGCCTCGGCATGGGCGATGACTATCTCTTGCCTTCCATCGCCGTCGTGGTGGTGGGCGGCGCCCTCATCACCGGCGGCCGCGGCCACTATCTCGGCATGCTGGGCGGCGTGCTGCTGCTCACCGCCTTGCAGACCTTCCTCGCCGGCACGACACTGCCCTATGCGACCCGCGCCATATTGTTCGGGCTCGTGGTTCTGGGCGCCGTGATCGCGCTGCGCGACAGACGAAGTTAAGGAGACTCCATGAGCAATAAAGCACCCTCTTCACCGGCGGATTTCCTGTCAGGCCTCAAGGATCAGCGTGTCCTCATCACCGCCGGCGCCTCGGGCATCGGCTTTGCCATCGCCAGCACCTTGGCGGCGCTCGGCGCCCGTATCACCATCTGCGACATCGCCGACCCTGCCATCGCCGAAGCGAAAAAGTCCCTGCCCAACGCGCTCGCCACCAAGGCCGATGTCGCCAAGGACGAGGATGTCGAGCGGATGTTCGCGCTCCTCGCCAAGGAATGGGGCGGGCTCGATGCGCTCATCAACAATGCCGGCATCGCCGGGCCGACCGGCGGCGTCGATGAAATCTCGATCGCCGACTGGCGGCGCTGCATCGATGTCTGCCTGACCGGACAATTTCTTTGCGCCCGCCTCGCCGTGCCGATGCTCAAAGCGTCAGGCGGCGGGTCGATCGTCAACATGTCCTCCGCCGCGGGCCGCCATGGTTATGCGTTCCGCACGCCTTATTCCTCGGCCAAATTCGCCGTCGTCGGCTTCACCCAGAGCCTCGCCAAGGAACTCGGACCGCATCGCATCCGCGTCAATGCCATCTTGCCCGGCATCGTCGAAGGCCCGCGCATCGACAAGGTGATCGGCGATCGCGCCAAGCAGATCGGCATCAGCCATGCCGAGATGGAGAAGGCCTATCTCGAGAAAGTGTCGCTCCGGCGTATGGTGAGCCCTTATGACGTCGCCAGCATGGTGGCCTTCTTGCTCTCCGATGCCGGCATCAATGTTTCAGGACAATCACTTGGAGTGGATGGAAATGTCGAAACCCTCTGATCCGCCGGCGACGGCCGTCATCGGCTCGGGCTTTATCGGGCGTGCCTGGGCGATCAGCTTCGCGCGCGCAGGCTCCACGGTACGCCTGTGGGACCAGGCCGACGGCGCCGCTGCGAAAGCACTCGATTATATCGCCGGCGTATTGGAAGACCTGGCGCAGAACGATCTGCTCAATGGTGCCAAGCCGGCAACGGTCCTCGCCCGCATCACGCCCGCCACGACGCTTGCGGAAGCGGTGGCCGAGGCCCAGCATGTGCAGGAGAACACGCCGGAAGTGCTCGCCACCAAGATCAAGGTGTTCGAGGCGCTCGATGCCGCATCGAGGCCCGATGCGGTGCTGGCCAGTTCCACCTCGGCGATCCTGCCGTCGCGCTTCACCGAAGGCCTCAAAGGCCGGGCGCGCTGCATCGTCGTGCATCCGATCAACCCACCCTATCTGATCCCCGCCGCCGAAGTGGTGCCGGCGCCCTGGACCTCGCCCGAGACGGTCGAGCGTACGCGTCAGTTCCTGCTGTCGGCCGGCCATGCGCCGCTCGTGATGAAGAAGGAGCTCGACGGCTTCATCATGAACCGCATGCAGGGCGCCCTCCTCGAAGAAGCCTTCCGCCTGGTGGCCGATGGTTATGCCAGCGTCGAGGATGTCGATATCGGCATCCGCGACGGCCTGGCTCTGCGCTGGTCCTTCATGGGCCCTTTCGAGACCATCGACCTCAATGCGCCGGGCGGCGTGCGCGACTACGCCGAACGCTACCAGGGTATCTATGAGAACCTCTTCCCGCAGATGCAGCGCCGCGTCGACTGGGCCGGCGAGGTCATGAACGTGATCGAGCCGGAGCGCCGCAAACGCGTCGGCAAGGACAAGCTCCAGGACCGGCAGGTCTGGCGCGACAAGAGACTGATGGCATTGGCCGCGCATAAAAAGCGCGCCGCGAAGGAGATCGGAAATTGACGAAAGACAATAAAGGCAAAGTCATCATCACCTGCGCGGTGACCGGCGCCATCCATACGCCGACCATGTCGCCCTATCTGCCGATCACGCCGGACGAGATCGCCAAGGAAGCCATCGCCGCGGCGGAAGCGGGCGCCGCAATCCTGCATCTCCATGCGCGCAACCCTGAAAACGGTAAGCCCGACCAGACACCGGAAGCTTTCGCCCGTTTCCTGCCGCGCATCAAGCAGGCGACGAAGGCCGCCATCAACATCACCACCGGCGGCAGCCCCTATATGAAAGTCGAGGAGCGGGTGAAGCCCGCCGCGCAGTTCAAGCCGGAAGTCGCCTCGCTCAATATGGGCTCGATCAATTTCGGCCTCTATCACCTGGTCGACAAATACAAGACTTTCAAATTCGACTGGGAGAAGCCACATCTCGAGGCGACGCGCGATCTCGTCTTCCGCAACAGCTTCAAGGACATCGAATTCATCCTCGAAACCTGCTACGACAACGGCACGCGTTTCGAGTTCGAATGCTACGACATCGCGCATCTCTATAATCTCGCACATTTCCTCGATCGCGGCCTGGTCAAGCCGCCGCTGTTCGTGCAGTCGGTATTCGGGTTGTTGGGCGGCATCGGCAGCCATCCGGAAGACGTCGCCCATATGAAACGTACCGCCGACCGCTTGTTCGGTGACAGCTTCCGCTGGTCGGTGCTGGGCGCCGGCGCAGCGCAATTGCGTATCGCGGCGCAAGCGGCGGCGCTCGGCGGCAATATCCGCGTCGGCCTCGAAGACAGCCTGTGGGCCGGCAAGGGCAAGCTCGCCAAATCCAATGCCGAGCAGGTGGCGCTGGCACGCAAGATCATCGAAGGCCTCGGCATGCAGGTGGCTACCCCCGATGAGGCGCGCGACATCCTCGCGCTCAAGGGTGGTGACAAAGTATCCTTCTAGGGAGCCCGCTCATGCTGCGCATCGAGATCTTCAGCGCGGAACGCGACGCGCTCGGCGAAGGCCCGCTCTGGGATGTCGCCGAGCAGCGGCTCTATTGGATCGACTCTTACGGTCCCGCCGTCTATTCCGCCGATGTGACGGGCGGGAACCGCCGCCACTGGCCGTTGCCCGAGCCCGTCGGCTCGCTCGCTCTGCGCGAGAATGGCGGCGCCATCGTATCGCTGCGCAGCGGCTTCCATGAACTCGATTTCGCCACCGGCGAGGTGACGCTCATCGCCGAGACGCAGCCGGGTGAGCTGACACCACGCCTGAATGACGGCAAGGTCGACCGTCAGGGCCGCTTCATCGCCGGTTCGATGGACTTCGAGGAGCGCAACGGCGTCGGCAAATTGTTCCGCCTCGATCCCAACCACTCCGTGCATGAGCTCGACCGTGACATCATCTGCTCCAACGGCCCATGCTTCAGCCCCGACGGCAGGACGCTCTATTTCGCCGATACCGGCAAGAAGCTGATCTATGCCTATGACTATGACACGGAGACCGGCAAGGTCCGCTCGCGCCGCGTCTTCACCAGCTTCGAGAATTTGCGCGGCCTGCCGGACGGCGCCACCGTCGACGCGGATGGCTATGTGTGGAGCACTGAGGTCTATTCCGGCCGCTTGATCCGCTTTGATCCCAATGGTGTCATCGACCGCATCGTCGGCCTGCCGGTGCAGTCGACGACGAGCCTCATTTTCGGCGGTCCCGATCTCGATATCGCCTTCGTGACCTCGATGGCGCGGCCTTTCAACAACCAATATCACCGCGAGCGCGAGGCGGGATGCGTCTTCGCCATTCATGGCCTCGGCGTGCGCGGCCTGCCGGAACCACGTTTCAAGGGATGACACAGGAGGACACGATATGAAGATCGACGTTCTGGTCGATGTGAAGACGACGCTCGGCGAAGGCCCCTTGTGGGATGTCGAGCAGCAGCGGCTCTATTGGATCGACGCACCGGGCATGCGGGTCTTCCGGGCGACGGCGCAAGGCACCGAGATCCGCGCCTGGGATGTGCCGTCGCGTGTCGGCTCGATCGCCATCCGCAAGGACGGCAAGGGGGCGATCTGCTCCCTGGCGAAAGGTTTCCATGCGCTCGACTTTGCGACGGGCGACTGTCCGCTCATCGCCGAGATCGAGCCGGACCGCCCGGCCAACTGGATCAATGACGGCAAGGTGGATCGCGCCGGCAGATTTTTCGCGGGCACGATGGACAGCCAGGAATCAGGCCCCAATGGCGCGCTCTATCGTCTCGATCCGGATTTCAAGGTCACGAAGGTCGATACGGGGATCATCGTGTCGAACGGCCCGTGCTGGAGCCCGGATGACCGCATCTTCTATTTCGCCGATTCCTGGTCGGGCGAGATCTGGGCCTATGACTATGATAAGAAAACCGGCAAGGTCTCGAACCGGCGCACCTTCACCAAGCTCGACACATCGACCGGCGGCGCCGCCGACGGGTCGACCGTCGATGCCGAAGGCTGCTTGTGGAACGCGCAGGTCTATAACGGCAAGCTGATCCGTTACACGCCTGACGGCAAGGTCGAACGTGTCATCGACATGCCGGTGAAAAAGGTGACGAGCGTGATGTTCGGCGGCCCGAAGCTCGACACTCTTTATGTGACATCGATGGCCAAGCCGCCTCTGCCGCGGTTCCCCGGCGACGGCGTGCTGCGTGGCAGCCTCTTCGCCATCACCGGCCTCGGCATCAAGGGAATTCCGGAGTCGCGATTTGGCGGATGAATCAGCATTCGTCACCCCGACGAAAGTCGGGGCCCATTGAATAGATGCAAGCTCGGCAGAGCTGCAATTGCGGAAAGACTTCAATGGATCCCGGCTTTCGCCGGGATGACGGCTGGGGGATGTGAACCTCTATTCCTCACCAAGAATCCAATCCCGAAAGGCTTGAATCTTCGCCCGGCCCTGCGCGAGCTCAGGATAGACAAGATAATAGGCGAAGACCTCGATCTCCTTCGGTTCGGCGAGACGTACGAGCCGGCCTTCCTTCACATCCGTCTCGACCATGGCATCCGGCAGCAGGCCGGCGCCCTGGCCGGCGATGATGGCGCTGAGCAGCAGACCCGGATCATCGAAGGAAGGACCGCGCGTCGGTCCTGACTCGGTGAGGCCCTGTGCCTCGAACCACAGGGCCCAACCCTTGCGATCAGCATCCTGCACCAGCGGCCAGTCGAGAAGCTCGGCAGGATTCGCAGGTTTCCCCAAACGCGTGACGAGATCAGGGGCGGCAACCGGAATCATCGCCACCGCGAGGACATGATCGCTCTTGAGTCCCGGATAACGGCCGAGACCATGGCGGATGGCGACGTCGACGCCGTCGCGGGTGAAATCGGCAAGGCCGTTGCCGGTGAGAATCCGGAGATCGATGTCGGGATGTGCCGCACGAAACGAGCCGAGCCGCGGCACCAGCCAGGCGGAGGCGAAGAACGGCGTCGTGCTGACCGTCAGCACACCCGTTTCCTCCTCCGCGGCGACGCGGCGGGACGCTTCCGCGATCTGCCGGAAGGCGTTGCGGACCGGCGGCAGGTAGTTGCGTCCCGCTTCAGTGAGAACGATGCCGCGATTGACCCGGTCGAAAAGCTGGCGCCCCAGATGCAATTCCAGCGTCTTGAGCATCTGGCTGACGGCGCCCGGCGTCACCGACAACTCCTCGGCCGCCGCCTTGACCGAAAGATGCCGGGCAGCCGCTTCGAAGGCCTTGAGCGCGTTCAGAGGCGGCAATCTATTCATTTAGAAATTCTAATTCAAAAAGAAGAGAAATCATGGTTTGAAATGGCCATTACTGAGAGAATATAACGATAACACAGTATCTATATGACTCAAGTATTCTAAAGGAAATACCGTGCATTATCTGGACATGACCGAGCTCGGCCGGCATATCGCGCGGCGCGAAATTTCGTCGCTTGAGGCGACGCAGGCCCTGCTCGCCCGCATCGCGAAACTGGAGCCCGAGCTCCATGCCTTCGCGCTGGTGACGGCAGATAGGGCGCTCGACCAGGCCCGGGCCGCCGATGCCGAGATTGCGCGCGGCATCCATCGTGGCCCCCTGCAGGGTGTTCCGATCGCGGTGAAGGATCTGTGCTGGATCGCCGGTGCGCCGACCGGCGCCGGCATGGCGCCCGGCCTGCGCCGGATCGCGACCGAAGATGCGACGCTGGTGCGCCGCCTCAAACAGGCGGGCGCCGTTCTCATCGGCAAGACCGAGCTCAGCGAGGGCGCCTATTCCGACCATCATGCGGCGATCACGCCGCCATCCAATCCGTGGAACGCCGATTACTGGACCGGCATCTCCTCCTCGGGCTCCGGCGTCGCGACCGCCGCCGGCCTCTGTTACGGCGCGATCGCGTCGGACACCGGCGGCTCGATCCGCTGGCCCGCCGCCGCCAATGGCGTCACCGGACTGAAACCCAGCTGGGGCCGGGTCAGCCGTCACGGCGTCGCCGAGCTCGCCGCCTCGCTCGATCATATCGGCACCATGGCGCGCAGCGCCAAGGATGCCGGCCTCCTGCTCGGCGTGATCGCCGGCAGCGATGATCGTGATCCGACGGCCTTACAGGACCCGGTGCCCGATTATCTCAGCCTCGCCGATGATGGCGTGAAAGGCTTGCGCATCGGTATCGATGCCGACTGGAACACGGCTGATGTGAATGATGAAACGGCGAGCATGATCGCCAACGCGATCGCAACCTTCACCGCGCTCGGGGCCGAATTCGTCGCCATCCGCATGCCCGACGTCACCCAGGCGATCGCCGACTGGACACCCAATTGCGCCATCGAAGCCGCCGTCGCGCATGAAGCGACCTATGCGAAACACAAGGATCAGTATGGCGCGATCCTCAGCGCCGTCATCGAGACGGGGCGGGCGCTGTCTGCTACGGACTATCAGAAGATCCTGCTCCGGCGCGCCGAGTTCCGCGGCCGCGTGAATGCCCTCCTCACAACCATCGACGTGATGCTCACCCCTGTTCAACCTTTTGCGCCTTTGACCCTCGCCGATATCCAGTCGCTCGGCGCGCAGCCGGCGCTTATTGCAAAATTGCAGCGTTACACCTGCCCCTTCGACATGACCGGTCATCCGACAATCACGCTGCCCGGCGGCTTCACCGCGCAAGGCCTGCCGATGGGCTTCCAGCTCGTCGCACCGCATCTGGGTGAAGCCAGGCTGGTGCGCGCCGGCGCCGCCTTCCAGTCGGTCACGTCCTGGCATCAACAGCATCCACTCGCCTGACATGACCCCGACCTCCGCTCCCACACGCTTCTTCTATGGCTGGGCCATTGTCGGCGCCGCTTTCGCCGTGACGCTTCTGGGCTTCGGCAGCGCCTATACATTCAGCGCCTTCCTCACGCCGCTCGAACAGGAATTCGGCGCCTCGCGCGGCGAGGTATCGCTCGTCTTCTCGCTGGCAGGCTTCCTCTATTTCGCGCTCGGCATCATCAGCGGGCCGCTCGCCGATCGTTACGGCGCGCGCACCATGGCGGTGCTCGGCATGCTGCTGGTCGGCGCAGGGCTGGTCTTCGCCGGCCTGGCGCGCACCATCATGGAAGTCTATGTCGCCTATGGGCTCGGTGTCGGCATCGGCGTCGGCTGCGCCTATGTGCCGGCGGTCGGCGCGGTGCAACGTTGGTTCGTGCGCCGGCGCGGCTTCGCCTCGGGTCTCGCGGTGAGCGGCATCGGGCTTGGCACGCTGGTGATGCCGCCGCTCGCCGCCTGGCTCATCGACCTCATCGGCTGGCGCCACGCCTATATCACGCTCGGCCTCGCAGCCGCCTTGCTCGGCATCGCCATGTCATGGCTGCTGGTCAATGATCCGCGCGACAAGGGCCTGGGCCCTGATGGCGATCCGCTCACCGCCGCAGCGGCTTCCAGCGCGCGTTCCGGCAGCACAGTCGGCGAAGCGGTGCGGAGCCGGCAATTCATCGGGCTTTATGCCGCGAGCCTCGCTTGCGCCTTCGGCGTCTTCGTGCCGTTCGTTCATCTCGTCCCCTATGCGCTCGATCTCGGCATCGCGCCGACCTCGGCGGTGCTGCTGCTCGGCATGATCGGCGTCGGCAGCACCGCCGGGCGATTTTTCCTGGGCGGCCTTGCCGACCGGATGGGCCGCCATGCCTCGCTCGTCGCCATGCATGCGGGCATCGCTCTGTCGCTCATCATCTGGGCGCTGGCGGGAAGCTTCTGGACGCTGGCGCTGTTCGCCTTCCTGTTCGGCGTCTTCTATGGCGGCTGGGTGGCGATCATCCCTTCCGTCGCCACCGATTATTTCGGCGGGCGCCATATCGGCGGCATTCTCGGCGTGCTTTATACCAGCGTCGCCTTCGGCACGCTGATCGGACCCAGCGCCGCCGGCTTCGCCTTCGACATCAGCCACAGCTACCGGGTGCCGATCCTTGCCAGCATCGCGGTCAGCTTCGTCGCCGCCGCTTTGGCATTCTGGGTAGCCAAGCCTGCCAGGCCGCAGAGTCAGGCCAGTTGAACCAACTCGATGGTGAAGCCGTCGGGATCGCGCAGATAGCAGGCAAGGACTTTGCCCGCCACGCCATCGAAGGTGACCGGCCCGGAGACGATGGTGACTCCCGCCGCCTGCAGCCGCTTATGGTCGGCATGGATGTCGGTGGTCTCGAGCGCCAGATGCGCCGATCCCGTGTCACAGGTGCGGATGTCGAGCTTCCGGCCCTTGGGATGCCGATATTCGATCAGCTCCAGATGATGACCTGAGGTGCCGACAGGAGCGCCGGGAATACGCAAAAAAGCCATGCGCAGATCGGTCTTCGGGAAACCGACAACGGTTTCGATCGCGGTCCCCTGCCGCTCGCGCCTGCCGATGAGCTCGAAGCCCAGCAGATCGCGATAGAAGGCGACGGAGCGTTCGAGATCCTCGACCGTCCAGGAGGTGTGAAAGACACTTTTGATCATTGCTTACTCCCTCAGATCACCAGATAGCCGCCATCGACCGGCAGCGTCACGCCATTGACGAAACTCGCGGCCGGAGAAACCAGGAAAACGACCGGTCCGCCGATCTCCTCAGGCCGGCCGAAGCGCTTCATCGGGCAATGCCAATTGAGCCAGTCCACATAGACGGGATCGCTGGGTCCGCCCATCGCCGTATCGACATAACCCGGCGCTACGGCATTGACGCGAATGCCATGCGGGGCGAGGTCGCGGCACATTTTCTGGGTCAGGGCGCGCACGCCGCCCTTGGACGCGACATAGGCGGCATCGGCGAAGCCGCTGGTGAAAGCCACGACGGACGAGATATTGACGATCGATCCCCGGGTCTCTTTCAGCGCCGGCAGAAGGGCGCGGGAGACATTGAACACGCCGGTCAGATTGACGGCAATCGTGTCGTCCCACACTTTCGGCGCCTGATCGTCATCGAGCGGCATGTTGATGCCGATGCCGGCATTGTTCACCAGGATCGCGATCGGCCCCATACCGGCGCCGATCCGCGCGGCGAAGGCGTCGACGGCGTCACGGCGCGTGACATCGAGCTCATCGCCCAGGCAGTCGAGGCCTTGTTCCGAAAGCTCGGCGGCTGCCTGTCTTGCCTTTCCGGCGCTGATATCGGCCATGATCACCCTGGCCCCCGCCGCCGCCAAAGCGCGGGAAATAGCCTTGCCAATGCCCTGCGCGGCGCCCGTCACCAGCGCCAGCTGTCCCTTCAGCACCATACTCGCCTCCTCGGAAATCTCATTCATCGGCAAGCAGCACCGCATCGCCGGGCGCGAAGGCCAGGGTCACGCTCTGATCGACGCGCATCACCGACGTCGCGGCGGCGCGATGCTCCTTGAACTTGATCAGCGCGCCATCGGCAAGACGGGCCGAATATTTGATCACATCGCCGAAGAAGAGGATTTCGGCAATGGTGGCGTCGAAGGCGATGCTGCCAGGTCCCCGCGCCTCGCCGGCCTTCAGACGCGCGATCTTCTCCGGCCTGATCGACAGGGCCTGAGGCGCCGGGCCCGCGGCCGCGGGAGACGCGAAAGGCTGCTTCAATTCCTCGATCACCCAATGCCCGGCCTTGCCGTTGGGCTGGAGCCTCAGGATGTTATTCTCGCCGATGAATTCGGCGGAGAAGCGGTTGGCCGGCCGGTCATAGATCTCTTCCGGGCCACCGATCTGCACAATCCGCCCGTTGTTCATGACCACGATGCGGTCGGACAGGGTCAGCGCCTCGCCCTGGTCATGGGTGACATAGATCATGGTGCAACCGATCTCGTCGCGATAGCGTTTGATCTCGAGCTGCATATGCTCGCGCAGCTTGAGGTCGAGCGCCCCCAGCGGCTCATCCATAAGGAGGACGCGCGGCGCGAAGACGATGGCGCGGGCGAAAGCGACACGCTGGCGCTGGCCGCCGGAAATCTGTGTCGGCATGCGCGCGGCATAATCGGCGAGATGAACGAGCTCCAGCGCCTTTTCCACCTTCTCCTTGATCAGCTGCGCCGACGCGCGGCGCATCTTGAGCGGGAAAGCGACATTGTCGAACACATTCATATGGGGAAAGAGCGAATAGTTCTGGAAGACCATGCCGACATTGCGTCGCTCCGGCGGCAGGCTGGCGATGGACTTGCCGTCGATCAGAATGTCGCCGCTGGTCGGCTGCAGGAAACCTGCGATCATATTGAGCGCCGTCGTCTTGCCAGAGCCCGAAGGGCCTAGCAAGGTGAGGAATTCTCCGGCCGCGATCGCGAGCGAGAAATCCTTCAGCACGTCGAGCTTGCCGAAGCTGCGGCCCACCGCCTGGAAATCGACGGTGGCGCCGGTCTGGATGTCTGCTTTTCTCATACTCATTTTTTCCATCGTGATCAATTGGCGGCGCGCGCCATCGCCCAACGCCGCAGGAGCTCGCCCGCGGTGATGCCGATGAGGGTGATGGCGATGAGAATGGCGGCGACCGCCGCTATGGTGGGATCGATCTCGAGCCTGAGATCGCTCCATATGCGCTTCGGCAGCGTGTCCCAGCGCCCGGTGATGAACAACGCGATGACCAGCTCGTCGAAGGAGACGAAGAAGGAGAAGATCGCCGAGGCGAGCGCCGCCGGTGCCAGATAGGGAAGCGTGATATGGAGGAAGACCCGCAAAGGCGTCGCGCCGAGAATGCGGCCGGCACGCTCCAGTGTCGTGTCGAACTGCTCGAGCGCCGCCGAGACGATGAGCACTGGGAATGGCAGGGCCAGCACGACATGCGCCAGTATCAGGCCGGCGACGCTGCCCGTCATCTTCAGCTGATTGAACAGGATGAACAGCGCCAGAGCGAAGATGATGATCGGGATGACCATGGGCGCGATGATGAAGCCGTAGAGCAGGCTCTTGCCACGGAAGCGGGTGCGGGAGAGACCAAGCGCGGTCACAGTTCCAATCACCGTCGCCAGCGCCGACACGACGCAGGCGATCCAGAAGCTGGTGAAGGTCGCGGCGATGAAGCCCGGGTCGGAGAAATAGCTCCGATACCAGCGCAGCGACAGGGAAGTGGGCGGGAACTGCAGCCACTGATCCTCGCCGAAGGATACCGGGATGACGATGAGGAGCGGCAGCAGCAGATAGATGAGGAGCAGTATGAAATAGGCTGTGAAGGCCATGGACCAGCCCTTGCCGGCCCAGCCCGGGTCGTCAGACGGATGCATGGGAGAACCTCCAGCGCATGACGGCCCGGAACAGCATCACGACGGCGATGGTGGCGGCGAGCAGGAGAAGGCCGAGGGCCGAGGCAAAGCCCAGATTTACGGCCTGATTGATCTGCGTCTCGATGAGATTGCCGAGCATGATATCCTGGCGGCTGCCGACCAAAGCCGGCGTCACGAAGAACCCCATGGCCAGGATGAAGATAATGACCGCGCCGGTCGAAACACCGGCAAGGCTCAAGGGGAAATAGACGGTGGCGAACGCGCGCCAGGCCGAGGCGCCGAGAACGCGCGCCGCGCGCACCAGGCCTTGGTCGATCTTGATCATCACGCCGTAGCAGGTGAGGATCATGATCGGCAGAAGGATCTGCACCATCGCGAGATAGACGGTGCCCGTGGTGTAGAGCATCTGCAGTGGCTCCGCGATGAGGCCAAGCTGGATCAGGCCCAAGTTGATGACACCATTCTTGCCGAGCACGACGATCCAGGAATAGGAGCGGATCAAGAGGCTCGTCCACATCGGCAGCAGGATGAGAAGGAAGAGATAGGTCCTGAGCCGCGGCGGGCAATGCGCGAGATAATAAGCGGCTGGATAACCCAGGAGGAAGCACAGCGCGGTCACGATCAGCGACACCTCGACGGTGCGGGCGAGGACGGTGAGATAGATCGGGCGATCCAGGATGCGCAGATAGTGCGCCAGTGTAAATCCAGGATCGAGAATGCTGGTGATCAGCACCTTGAGCAGCGGATAGCCGAACAGGCCGATCAGCAGCAATATGGCCGGCACGAGGAGCCAGAATGCGCTGCCTTCCGATCTGGCCTGTTTTTGCTCATTCATCATCATCGGCTTTTCCTTGACGAGAAACGCGGCCGCGCCTGGCGGCCGCGCTCAGAGACGGCGATCGTGAGTTCTATTCGAGCAGCCAGGCGTTCCAGCGTTCCAGCAGAGCATCACGGCGGCTATCCCAGAAATCGCTGTCGGCTGCGAGCTGGATCGACGCATTGGTGCTCGGCAGATTGGCGGCGACCTCGGGCGGCAGGAAGTTCTCGACGCCGGGAACAAGATTGGGATAGGGCGTGACTTTGGCGAATTCGGCGATGCGCTCGGGATGGTTCCAGGCGGTCAGATATTTCATCGTCTCCTTGGCGAGCTTGTTGCCTTTAGGGATAGCCATGATCGCATAGTCGATGATTCCCTGGTTCCACACGGCCTTGACCGGCTTGGTCTTCGCCAGATCGAAGATACGGCCGCTCCAGGACGTCGTCATCGTCACCTCACCCTCGGCCAGGAGCTGCACCGGCTCGGCGCCGGCAGTCCACCATTTCACGACATGAGGCTTGATCTCGTCGAGCTTGCGGAAGGCACGGTCGATGCCCTCATCGGTGGCGAGCACCTTGTAGACATCCTCCTTCGGCACGCCATCGGCCATCAGGGCGAATTCGAGATTGGTCGTCACCGAATTCTGCATCGCGCGCGATCCGGGGAAGTCCTTCACATTCCAGAAATCGGCCCAGCTCTTCGGCTCCTTGCCGGGTGCAAACTTGTCGGTGCGGTAGCCGAAAATCGTCGAGAAGGTCGAGAAGACAACACCGTGACTTTTCTTGGCCTCGGGCGGCTGGACATTCTCGGGATCGGC
Source organism: Taklimakanibacter albus (assembly GCF_016595235.1). Classification (GTDB taxonomy): domain Bacteria; phylum Pseudomonadota; class Alphaproteobacteria; order Rhizobiales; family Aestuariivirgaceae; genus Taklimakanibacter; species Taklimakanibacter albus. The sequence goes on from NZ_JAENHL010000008.1 coordinate 1,485,490, forward strand.
GAGGCTGTAATCGATCTCCTCGAGCCAGCCGTTCTTGACGGCGGTCACATATTCCTGGGTGCTCAGCTCGAGAGCCTCGTAGATCATCTCGCCACTCTCCACCATGGCCTTGAGCTGAGCGAGATTGGGCTGGGTCGTGTTGACCACTTTGACACCCGTATCCGCCGTGTAAGGCGCGTGGATGTATTTGGCGATGGCGTCCCATGACGCGCCGCCATAACCGTTGATGGTCAGCGTGGTTTCGGCGAAGGCGGTCGCCGATCCGAGCGACAGGGCCGCCCAGACGAGCACGGCACGGCGCGTCGGAAATTTGAAACGATGCTGCTTCTTCATGGTTTTTCTCTCCCGGAGCTTTTCTTGACAACGCGGCGCATGATTGCCGCCTCTTCACCTCGCTTTCGGCGAGTGCGCGGATCATATGAAAGGACCAAATAGTGTCAAGTAAATTTATAATCATCAGGTAATGATATAAACTAACAGTATTGCCTTATTTTCGGTTATTTATTATCATTACCTGATGATTACTCAAATATTTGACATACACAAGATATTTCCGCTAGCGTTCCGCGCCGAACCGCAACCGCCCGTGCACGGAGAAGACCTTGAAGCCCGATCTGATCGATGAGAACGACGCCGAGTTCGCCCGCGAAATGCTCGCCCGCATGAGCTTCATCCGCGCCTTCGAGGCGAAGATCCTGTCTCTCACCCAGACCAACCCGCCGCAGCTCATGGGTTCGACTCATCTCTGCGCCGGCCAGGAAGCAGTTCCGCTCGGCGCCGTCGCCGGCATGCGGCCCGACGACCAGATCCTCGCCACCTATCGCGGCCATGGCTGGGCGCTCGCCGCCGGGCTCGATCCGCAGGCCCTGATGGATGAGATCTGCCATCGCCGCACCGGCCTCAATGGCGGGCGCGGCGGTTCCGCCTATTTCATGGCGCCCGGTACCCGCTTCATCGGCGAGAACTCCATCGTCGGCGCCGGCTTCCCGATCGCCTGCGGCATCGCCATGGCCAATCTTCATGCCGGTAACGAACGCATCGTCATCACCTCGATCGGCGACGGCGCCATGAACCAGGGCTCGGTGCATGAAGCCATGGCTTTCGCCGCGGTACGCAAGCTGCCGATCCTCTTCATCTGCGAGAACAATGGCTGGTCGGAGCTGACCGCGACCGCCGACATGTTCCTCATCGACCGGCTGGCCAAGCGCGGATCAGGCTATGGCATTCCGGCAGCCACGGTCACCGGCACCGATCCGATCGTCGTGCGCGACACGATCGCCGTCGCCGCCGAGCAGTGCCGGTCGGGCGAAGGTCCAAGGCTGATCGAATTTCGCGTGCCGCGCCTGTGGGGGCATTACAATCGCGATATCGAGCATTATCGCTCGAAAGCGGACAAGCAGCAGGCGCAAGCGCAGGATCCGATCACGCTGATCACCGCGCGGCTTATCGAGACGGGCCTCATGACGGAGGAAGAAACGCAAGCGGTCATCGACCAGCAGGAGAGCGCGGTCGCCAGCATCGCCGAGGTCGCGCTCGCGGCCCCCCTCCCCGATCCGCATGAGGCGCGCCTCCATGTGACGGCGCCGGCACGGCCTTCCCGCGCCAGCGCGGAACCTGCCGAAACGCGCGAGATGACCTATATCGAAGCGGTCAATGCGGCCTTGCGCGCCGAGCTCGAAAGCGATCCCGCGACCGTCGTCTATGGTGAGGACGTCGGCAAGTCCGGCGGCATCTTCGGCGCCGCGCGCTATCTGCAGCGTGATTTCGGCGCGACCCGTGTCTTCGACACCCCGATCGCCGAAAGCGCGATCCTGGGCTCGGCTGTCGGCGCCGCCCTGGCGGGCCTCAAACCCATTGTCGAGATCATGTGGGCGGATTTCGTTTTCGTGGCGCTCGACCAGATCGTCAACCAGGCGACAAATGTGCGCTATATCACGCAAGGCCGCCAGTCCGTCCCCCTGGTGGTGCGCATGCAACAAGGCGCCACGCCTGGTTCATGCGCCCAGCATTCGCAATCGATCGAAGCGGTCTTCGCGCATTTCCCCGGACTCAAGGTCGCGCTCGCGGCAACGGCGCAGGATGCCTATACGCTGCTGCGTGCCGCCGCCGCCGACCCCGATCCCTGCATCGTCATCGAAGCGCGCAGCCTCTACCAGACGCGCGGGCCCGTCACCTTGTCGTCGGCTCCCGAACCCGCCGGCCTTGCCCGCTTCCATCGCAACGGCAAGGATGCGGCGATAGTGACCTGGGGCACCATGCTCAAACCGGCCCTCGACGCCGCGGCGATCCTCGCGCAAGACGGCATCGATGTTTCGGTGCTCGATCTGCGCTGGCTGTCGCCTCTCGACGAAACCGCGCTCATGAAAGCCGTCGCGCAATCGGACGGCAAGGTTCTGATCGTGCATGAAGCCGTCAAGACCGGCGGCTTCGGCGCCGAGATCGCCATGCGCATCCGGGAATTCCATCAAGATGACGCTCCCTTGCGCATCAAGCGGCTCGCCGGCGCGAATAACCGCATGCCCGCCTCGCCCATTTTGCAGGCGGAACTGCTCCCCAATGTGGACCAGATTGTCGCCGCACTCCGGGAGTTGATCGAAGGCAGAAAAAGCGCGCAGAACGCTCCATCCATGATCCACGCGCAATGAAGGAGGAGAGGACATGGCGCTGACAGCATTCCACACCGGATGGACGGTGGCCGATCTCGACCGGTCGCTGCATTTCTATGTCGATCTTCTCGGCCTGGAAGTCGTCTACAGCAATACCCAGGACCATCCCTATATCCAGACATTGGTCGGCCTTCCGGGCGCCAATATCAGATATGCAATACTCAAGCTGCCCGGCGACCCATCCGGCCACATGATCGAGCTCCTGCAATATCTGAGCCCACCCGGCATCAAAGCAACGACGCGCCCCTGCGATGTGGGCTCGGCGCATTTCGCCTTTCATACCGATGATTGCCAGGGACTTTATGAGCGCCTGTCGCGGCACGGCGTCACCTTCATCAGCACGCCGGTCGCCATCGCCGCCGGCAAGAACAAAGGCGGCTTCGCCTGCTATCTGCGGGATCCGGATGATTTCATCCTGGAATTCCTGCAACCGCCCCAGAATTGAAAGGAGTCCTCGATGTATGATCTGAAAGACCGCGTTCTGCTCCTCACCGGCGCCGGCGGCGGCATCGGCAAGGCGATCGCGGAGCATTTCCACGAGCTTGGTGCGCGCATCCTGCTCGCCGATCTGGATGGGGAGCGCCTCGCCGCTTCAGCCCGGACACTGGATCCGGGCGGCGAACGGGTCATCGCCGTGAAATACGACGCGGCGGTTCCTGAGGATGCGGCGGCGGCGGTGGAAACCTGTCTCAGCCGGTTCGGGCGGCTCGATTTCGTCATTCCGGCAGCGGCCATCTATGAGGATCATCCCTTCACCGAGATGACCGACGCGCAATGGCGCAAAACGCTGGCGATCAATCTCGACGGCGTCTTCTATATCTGCCGGCGCGCCGTTCCGGTCATGGCCGACAAGGGCTCGATCGTGATCATCGCCTCGGACGCGGCCCATGAAGGCGCTTCCCCCGGCCATGCGCATTACGGTGCCTCCAAGGGCGCCGTCCTCGGCCTCGCCAAGGCGCTGGCCAAGGAGCTTGCTCCCCGGCTCCGGGTCAATGCCATTTCTCCCGGCTGCATCGATACGCCGATGATCGACGGCTTTATGCGCCGATGGGGAGAGAGTATGCTCGCCGCCACGCCGCTGAAGCGGCTGGGATTGCCTCGGGAAGTCGCCACGGTGGCGGCGTTTCTATGCAGCGATGGCGCGGCCTTCATGACCGGCCAGGCGTTGCATCCCAATGGCGGATCCCATATTGGCGGCTGACATGACTCTGGAAGACGATACGAAAGACAAGAAGCCCCGGGTGCAGACCGCGGCGCGGACCATCTCCGTCCTGCTCGCCGTGGCGCAAAGCGCCAGTGGTCTCAAGGCAATGGAGATCAGCCAGAAGGTGGGCCTGCCGCGGCAAGTGACCTATCACCTGCTGCACACGCTGTGCATGACCGGCATCCTGCGCCGCAACGATCGGAACTTCTACGTGCTGGGCCTGTCGGCCGCCACGATCGCCGATGGCTTCCGCCGCCAGCTGGCGCCGCCCGAACATCTGGCGCCACGCGTGCGCGCCGCGGTCGCGGCCACCGGCGAGACCTCTTATGCGGGTGGGTGGATCGACGGCCGTATCGCCGTGCTGGCGACGGCGAGGGGCAAATCGCCGGTGCAGGCCGCCGAAGTGCCGCATGGCTACAGCGAGCATGCCCATGCCCGCGCCGCCGGCAAGCTGCTGCTGGCGCTGGCGAGTCCGGAACGGCGCACCGAGTATCTCGACGGCACGGCGCTGGTGGCGCTGACAGCCAACACCATCACCTCACGCGAGCGCCTCGACACTGAGCTGCAGCAGATCGCGCAGCAAGGCTATGCGCTGGACAATGAGGAGTTCTGGGACGGCTTGTGCTGCCTGGCCGTTCCGCTCGAGGGCCCCCATAGCGGTTTCGCGCTCGGCATCTCGGTGCCGACCGAACGCTTCCATGCCAACTTCGACAAATATCTCGCGGCCTTGCGCAAGGTGTCCTGCATCGGCGCCGATGCCGAGGCCTTTGCCTAAAAATCTTCCGGGAAGATCGACCTGAGATAGAGGAAGCAGGCATGACGCGCCTGCTTCTGGCCGAGAAGGCCTGAGGCCTGGACCTGATTTGCGATCCAGAAGCCGTCGACGATGGCGTTCAGCGTGCTGGCGATCACCGCCGCGTCGACCTTGAGCTTGCGCGCCTTGGCGAGCGCCACCACTTCCGCCTTCACGAAGGCATGGTAACGCGCCTTGAGCTCGACCAGACGGCGGCGATATTCGGCATTGCGCGCCGATTCCGCCCAGAAGGCACTCCATACCGCCACATGCTCGGCATTGGAGATCTTGGCGTCGAAGTCGAGCAGCACCATCGCTTTCAGCCGGTCGGCGGGTGTCTCGTTCTCAGTGCCCGGGCGGTTGAGCGCCGTGTCATATTCGGCGACGAGATGATCGAGCGCCGCCTGGATGAGACCGTCCTTGGACTTGAAATGGAAGGCGGCGACTCCATAGCTGCAGCCCGCTTCCTGCGCGATGTCGTTCATGGTGATGCCGGTCAGGCCCTTGCGCGCGATGACCTTGGCCGCAGCGTCGAGCAGCGAACGCCGGCGTTCTTGAACCTGATCCTCGCGCGAGGCGATGCGGGCTTTGACAGCCAAGTCCGTCTTACCTTGTTGACGAAAGCCCCCGATATGCGGGTCCGGTCCTCACGTCAAGCGGCGACCGGCTCCTTGAGGTCGGCGGCCGCCTTGAGGATGCCTTGCCGCAGGATGCCGATCATCTGGTCGATCTCCGCCTTGGTGATGATGAGCGGCGGCGACAGGACGCAGATATTGCCGAGCGGGCGCACCAGGAGGCCCAGATCGAAGCAATGCGTATCGATGCGGCCGCCGAGCTTCTTGTCGCGATCCGTCACCTCCGGCGAGGACGGATCGACCAGGCATTCGACACAGCCGACGAGCCCTTCGACCCTTATGTCGGCGACATGGGGCAGACCTTTGAGGCTGCGCAAGCCTTCGGCGAAATGGACCGCCACATCACGCACATGCTCCAGTATGCCGTCCTTCTCGATCACATCCATATTGGCCAACGCCGCGGCGCAGCTCACCGGATGGGACGAATAGGTATAACCGTTGCTGTAATAGCTGCCCTTGGCATTCTCGCCCGAGACCTTGGCGATCAGACGCTCCGACACCGCGAAGCCGCCCAGAGGCACATAACCTGAGGTGACGCCCTTGGCGAAGGTGATGATGTCGGGCACGACGCCGAAGACCTTCTCGGAGGCGAACCATTCGCCGCAGCGGCCGAACGCAGTCACCACCTCGTCGGAAATATAGATGATGTCGTGCTCCTCGCAGACTGCCTTGATGCGGGCATGATAGCCCTTGGGCGGGATGATCACGCCACCCGAGGCGAGCAGCGGCTCGGCCAGGAAGGCGGCCACTTTGTCGGAGCCGATCTTCGCAATGGTGTCTTCGAATTCACGCACCAGCTGATCGAGGAACTGCGCTTCGCTGAGTCCCGGCGCCTGGCGGATATTGGGGCTCGAGATGAAGGTGATGCGCGGCGACGCGATATCGAAATTCTGCCAGTTGAAGGAGCGGCCGGAACAGGCGGCGGTGAGGCTGGTGCTGCCGTGATAGCCCTCGCGGCGCACGATGATGTGCTTCTTCTCAGGCCGGCCCAGCACATTGTTGTAGAATTCGGTGAAACGCAGTGCCGAATCCACCGCGGTCGAACCTCCGGTGGTGAAGAAGACGCGGTTGAGATCGCCGGGCGTCACCTCGGCGATGCGCCTGGCAAGTTCCGCCGAGGGTGAGTTGGTCGTGTACCAGGGCGAATTATAAGAGAGCTTGAGCGCCTGGGCCGACACGGCGTCGGCGATCTCCTTGCGGCCATAACCGATCTGGGTGCACCACATGCCGGCCGGGCCGTCGATGATGCGCCGGCCATGCGCGTCGACGACATGGATGCCCTCGCCATAAGCGATCAAGGGCCGCATGCTTTGGCCAAGCTTCGCCATCTCCTCGGACGGCGACAGGAGATGCGATTTCGCATCCGCTTCCGTGTCGCCGGCATTCCATTGCGCGCCAGGTGTGTCGGACATGAGGTTCCTCTTATTGATCCGGGCCACTCATCATCCTCACCCTTCACTCTATCCTGAGGGATGCTTCGAGGGCCGCTTCGCGGCCACCTCAGCATGAGGGCTTTTGATGGCTCTTTCTGAATTCAGCCCGAGGATAGGCGTCCCAGTCTGGCCGAGTCAATAATTTTGATTGTTCGATCAATCAACACGCTCGAGAACTGCCCGCTGGCGCTTCGTTTCCGTCAGGCTCGCCAGGAAGCGGCGCAGAAGCGGGTTCTCGCGGGCGCTCCTCTGGCTCACCGCATAGAAGGTCGATTCATAGCCGAATTTGTCGTCGCACAGGCAGCGCAGCTCGCCGCGCTCGACCCAGGGCAGCGCATAATGGGCGGGCAGGTAACCGATGAAGCCGCCACTCAGGATGAGAATGAGCTGCGCCTCCATCATCTCCACCGTCGCATCGGCCTGGCGATAACCGAGCCGCTTCAGGTCCTGGCTGTGCAGATAGCCGCGCGCCACGATGGCATGGCGCGGCAGGTCGCGCTCGGCAGTCTTCTCCTCCGCGCCGAACAGCGGATGACCCTTGGCGCAATAGAGCGACTGCTTCTCGGCGCAGACCGGCAAATAAGCGAGATCGGCGCGTTTGGTGATGCTGGGCACGATGATGACGTCACGGGCCCCGGCGATGAGCTGGCTTTCCAGTTCCTCCGGGCCCGAGATCGTGAAATCGATCTGCACCGAGGGGGCTGCTTGGCGGAAATGGCCGACGGCGCGGGCCAGCGCCATTTCGGCATTGGTGGCGAGCGCGTCGACGGCGCCGAGCTTCACCACCCGGCGCAGATTGAGCGACACCGTGCCGGCCTCGTTGCAGAAGCGGTCGACCGCCGCGAAGAGATCATGCGAGGCGTCATAGACGGCGCGCCCGGCTTCGGTCAGCGCGAAACCCGAGCGGCCGCGCCGGCACAATCTCGCGCCGAGCCGCGCCTCGAGCTCGGCGAGGCTGGTCGAGATGCGTGACTGGCTGAGATTGAGGACGAGCTGGGCGCCGGCCAGACCCTTGGACTCGGCGATGACCCGGAAGATGCGGATGAGCCGCAAATCGACATCGAGAAGCTGGCGCATGAATACTTCCGTTTTCCGAATGTAATGATCTGATCTTGCCTCTTTTCCGATGGTTTCGGAAGCAAATAAGATCGGCTCGCTAGCAATCAGCGCGGCAGCCTCCAGAGACCGCGCGGGACAGGGAGAACGACCATGCTGAAGTCTTTCAGAACACTTGTTTTATGCCTCGGCACCGCGTGGGCGGCCATCAGCCTCGCCGGCGCGCCGGCGGAGGCCGGCGTCGGCAATCCGCAAAAAGTGACCTGCATGTATCCGGTCTGGGTCGGCTTCGGGCCGGTCCATCTCGCCAATGAGCTCGGCTACTTCAAGGAAGAAGGCATCGAGGTCGAAGAGATCCTCGATGACGACATGCCCAACGCCGTGGCGGCCATGGAGCGCGGCGATATCGACTGCTATCTGCGCACCGTCGGTGAATATCAGGGGCTCGGCCGGCGCAAGGAAACGCAAGGCATCATCATCGGCACGATCGATCTGTCGACCGGCGGCGATGGCTGGGCGGCCGACCAGTCGATCAAGTCGGTCTGCGATCTCAAGGGCAAGACCATCGCGGTCGAGCCGAACCTGCCGGCGCGCCTCATCATGCAGATGGCGCTCAAGAAGGAATGCAATCTGTCGATCAAGGACACGACGCTGACCGATATCGCGGCGGCGGATGCGATCGGCGTGTTCAGCGACCCCAAGGTGGCGGCGATCGGCACCTATGAGCCGGTGCTGAGCCAGGTCGTCATCGCGCATAAGGAGCGCGGCGCCCATATCCTCACCTCGTCCAAGGACCAGAAAGACCTGATCCTCGACATCGTGATGGCGCATACGGGTGAGCTGAAGGCCAACCCGGACAAATATGTGAAGTTCCTGCGCGCGGTCTATCGCGCCGTCGACTATTTCAACGCCAATCAGGAAGCAGCGATCCCGATCATCGCCAAGCACTTCTCGATCACGCCCGACGACTTCAAGGCGACGCTGCCGAATTTCCGCTACACGCCGCTCGCCGAATCGAAAGACTTCATCGGCTCGGTCGACAAGGAAGGCCGCGTCTATGAGATCTTCAAGGAGACGATGGATCTCAATCTCGAATTCGGCTCTTCCGACGTGAAGCTCCTGCCGGAAGACCATATCGACCGGACGATCGTCAACCAGGTCAAATGAGCAGCGCGACCGTGGCGAGCGAGGAAGCCAGAAAGCCGGCGGCGGAGCGCAATGCAGCTCCGCCGGCGCGCCGGCCGGCGTGGCGCGATGTCGTCACCTTCCGCGGACCACCGCAGCCGGGGCTTGAATTGTGGCTCAGCATCGCCGCCTTCCTGGCAGTGCTGGGCGCCTGGGCACTCGTTGCCGAAACCGGTCTCGTCCAGCCGCAGATCCTGCCGTCCCCCTTCGCTGTGGTGGCGGCCTGGGGCCGGCTCTTCGCCGACGGCTATATCGGCGATATCGGCATCAGCGTCGGGCGCGTCTGGGCGGCCTTCCTCGCTTCCGCCCTCATCGCCATCCCGCTCGGCATCCTGATGAGCGGCTATCGCGCCATCACCGCTCTGCTCGAACCGATCATCGATTTCGTGCGCTATCTGCCCGTACCGGCGCTGGTGCCGCTCACCTTGATCTGGCTCGGCATCGGCGAAGGCTCAAAGATCACGCTTCTGTGGATCGGCACCTTCTTCCAGCTCATCCTGCTCGTCGCCGACGACGCAAGGCGAGTGCCGAAGGAATTCATCGAGACCGGGCGCACCCTCGGCGCCTCCGATTCGTCTTTGATGAAAGATGTCCTGTTGCGCGCCATGCTGCCCAATATGGTCGACAGCCTGCGCATCACGCTTGGCTGGTGCTGGACCTATCTCATCGTCGCTGAGATCGTCGCCTCGAGCTCCGGCATCGGCTACGAATTGTGGACGGCGCGGCGCTACGGCAAATCACCGGAAGTCTTCGCCGGCATCCTCACCATCGGCATCATCGGCCTCGTTTCCGACCAGGCGATCCGCTATCTGCACCGGCGCTGGTTCCGGTATTTGCAATGAGGGGCTTGTACGAACCCGCCACGGCGCTCTTGCCCTCGCCCCGCTTCAGCGGGGAGAGGGAGGGCCCCATTGCGCAGCAATGGGAGGGTGAGGGGCCTCGTCGTGATTGTCCCCGAGCCCCTCACCCTTCCCGTCGCTTCGCGACGGGCCCCTACCCTCTCCCCGCTTCGCGGGGCGAGGGTGAAAGAGGAGGCCACGCATGAGCTTTATCCGCATCAGCGACGTCGCCAAGCAGTTCACCACACCTGATGGCGGCACCATTCCGGTGGTGCGGCCGCTTTCGCTCGACATCGAGGAAGGCGAGTTCGTCGTCTTCGTCGGGCCTTCGGGCTGCGGCAAGACCACCGTGATGCGCATGGTGGGCGGGCTCGAGACGCCGACGTCGGGCGAGATCTATCTCAAAGACAAGCTCGTCGAGGGACCGAGCCGCGACAAGGGTATGGTGTTTCAGTCCTATTCGTCCTTTCCCTGGCTCACCGTGCTCGGCAATATCCGTTTCGGCCTCAAATACCGGAGCGACATCTCGGCGGCCGAGAAGGAAAAGATCGCCCGTCATTATCTCGATCTCGTCGGGCTGACGCCTTTCGCCGATTACACGATCAACCGCATATCGGGCGGCATGCGCCAGCGCGTCGCCATCGCGCGCACGCTCGCCGCCAATCCGTTGGTGCTGCTGATGGACGAGCCCTTCGGCGCGCTCGACGCCTTGAGCCGCGAACGGCTGCAGCTCCAGCTCATGGATCTGCGCCGGGCCGAGCGCAAGACCGTCATCTTCGTCACCCATGACGTCGATGAAGCGGTGCTGCTCGCCGACCGCATTGTCGTCTTCTCGAAACGTCCCGCCCGTATCCTCGCCGATATTCCGGTCAGCGCCACGCTGCCCGAGAAGCGCGGGCTCGACATTCTCGATCATTCCGATTTCCGCAAGATCCGCCGCGACGTGCTGGCGCTGATCCGCAATGAAGAACGTAGCATGGAGGCAGCAGAATAAATGGGGGCTTTCGACTTCACAGGCAAAAAGGCGCTCGTGACCGGGGCCAGCCACGGCATAGGCTACGCCGTGGCTGAAGGTTTCGTGCGCGCCGGTGCGGAGGTGACGATCCTGTCGAGCACCGCCGATATCCAGGAGGCCGCCGGGCAGATGACGAAGGCCACCGGCAAGCCGGTCAGGGCCGAAATCTGCGACATCACCGATCGCGCGCAAGTACGCAAATCGGTCGGTGGGCTTGGACCGCTCGACATCCTGATCAACAATGCCGGGCTCGAGCGCCTCACCCCGATGTATGAGGAAGGCGATGAGGTCGAGGCGCTCTTCGCCCGCATCATCGAGATCAATCTCATCGGCACCTATTACGTCACGCGCCAGGCGCTGACCCAGATGCCGGCGGGCTCGAACATCATCATCACCGGCTCGGTCTGGTCGAAAAGCGCAGCACCCGAATTCGCCGCCTATGTGACGTCCAAGCACGGCAATCTCGGCTTCATGCGCGTCCTCGCCAAGGAGCTGGGTCCGCGCAATATCCGGGTGAACGCGGTGTGTCCCGGCTGGGTGAAGACGCGCGCCGCGCTGCGCTCCCTGACCGAAGTCGCGGCGCATGCAGAGATCAGCGAAGACGAAATGCTGAGCCAGATCCTGGCCGGCCAGGCGCTTCCCGGTCTCATGGAGCCCGATGACGTCGCCAATCTCTATCTGTTTCTGGCCTCCGACCTGGCGAAGAACATCACCGGGCAGGCCGTCAATGTCGATCGCGGCGAGGTGATGGCGTAATGGGCATGCTCAACGGAAAACACGCAGTCGTCACCGGCGGCGCCAGCGGCATCGGCCGGGCGATCGCCTTCGCCTTCGCGAAGGAAGGCGGCACCGTCACCATCGCCGATTATGCGAGCGAGGCAAGCATTGCCGACGCCGTCAAGGCGGCGGGCAACGGCGCCCAAGGCCGGCGCGTCAATGTCGCGGATGAGAAGGACGTCGTCCAGCTCTTCGACGCGGTCGGCAAATCGGGCGGCATCGACATTCTCGTCAACTGCGCCGGCATCTTGGTCGAGAAGCCCCTGCTCGAAACCAGCGTCGCCGATTTCGACCGGCAAATCGGCGTCAACCTGAAGGGCGTCTTCCTGGTCGGACGCGAAGCGCTGCGGCTGATGGTGGCGCAGGACCGCGGCGGACGGGTGATCAATATCGCCTCCGAGCTTGCTTATCTCGGGCGCGAGAACTGCTCGCTTTATTGCGCCTCGAAAGGCGGTGTGCTGTCGATGACGCGGTCCTGGGCGCGCGAATTCGCCCCGAAGATTCTGGTCAACACGATCGCCCCCGGCCCGACCGACACGCCGATGCTCGGCATCGAGCAGACCTCGGCCGAGACGCTGGCCCAGGAAACGAACAACCCGCTCGGCCGCCTCGGCCGGCCGGAAGAGATCGCCGCCGCGGCCCTCTTCCTCGCCGGGCCCGGCTCCACCTTCATGACCGGCCAATGCGTCAGCCCCAATGGCGGCGCGGCGATGTTCTAAAGCAGTAACGAGAGGCAGCAAATGAACAAGAAACTCAGCAATGCGGATTTCCAGCCGCTCGATTCAGGCGTGGTGCCGCGCTTCGCCGGCCTGCCGACCTTCATGCGCCTGTCGATCGCGCGTCCCGAGGAGGTCGATATCGCGCTGGTCGGCATTCCCTTCGACGGCGGTACGACCAACCGCACCGGCGCCCGCCATGGCCCGCGCGAGGTCCGCAGCCAGTCGAGCCTGGTGCGCCGCGTCCATCATGTCACCGGCCTGTCGCCCTTCGACAAGGTCAAGGTCGGCGACTGCGGCGATGCGCCGATCAACCCGCTCGATCTCATGGCGACGCTCGACAGCATCACCAGCTTCTACGCCGAAATTCACAAGGCCCGCGCGCGGCCGTTGACGGCGGGCGGGGATCATCTGATCAGCCTGCCGATCCTGCGCGCGCTCGCGACCGACGGTCCGGTCGGCCTGATTCAATTCGACGCCCATTCCGACACCTATGACAGCTTCTTCGGCAGCCGCTTCAATCACGGCACGCCGTTCCGGCGCGCCATCGAGGAAGGCCTGATCGATCCCAAGCGCTTCATCCAGATCGGCATTCGCGGCGCCATTTCCGATGCTGCCAATTACGACTTCGCCCGCGAAGCCGGCGTGCGCATCGTCTTTATCGAGGAATTCGCCGAGCGCGGACCGAAATCGGTGATGAAGGAAGCGCGCGAGCTGGTCGGCAGCGGCCCGACCTATGTCACCTTCGATATCGACGCGCTCGATCCGTGCTTCGCCCCGGGCACCGGCACGCCCGAGATCGGCGGCATCACCACGCGCGAGGCTCAAAGCATGGTGCGCATGCTGGACGGCATCGACATCATCGGCGCCGACATGGTCGAAGTCTCACCACCGCTCGATCCGACCGGCGCCACGGCGCTCGCCGGCGCGACGATGATGTTCGAGCTTCTCTGCGTCATGGCCAACAGCCCCGGCTTCAAATCATAGAGGTGCGATAGCAATGATCCGCAATCCCATTCCCTGGCCCAATGGCGCCAAATGCGCCGCCTGCCTCACCTTCGACATGGATGCCGACAGCCTGATCCATGTCGACTATCCGACCGATGGCCATAACCGCGTCTCGGCCATCTCGATGCTGCGCTATGGGCCGACGGTCGCGGTGCCGCGCATCACCGACACCTATAAGCAGCTCGGCATCCGCCAGACCTTCTTCGTGCCGGCCTGGTGCATCGAGCAATATCCTGAAGCCGTCGAAGCCATTCTCAAAGGCGACAACGAGATCGGCCATCATTCCTATATCCACGAGAATCCGCTCGATCAGACGCGCGCCGACGAGGCGCACTGGCTCGATGTCGGCATCGAGGTGATCGAGCGCGCCACCGGCAAGAAGCCGCGCGGCTGGCGGGCCCCGCTCTATAATTTCTCGGCCAATTCGATCGATCTCCTGCTCGAGCGCGGCTTCGTCTATGACGCCTCCCTGATGGGCGACGACATTCCCTATGTGATCAAGAGTCGGGTCGACGGGCGCACGTTGATCGAACTGCCGGCACATTGGGGTGTCGATGACTGGCCGCAATGGGTGCAGTCCTTCGATCTCCATTACATGATGCCGGTCAGGGCGCCGCGCCAAGGCTTCGAGATCTATAAGCAGGAGTTCGAGGCGGCTTATGAATATGGCGGCCTGTGGATGCCGGTCGTCCATCCCTTCGCCACCGGCCGTCTGGCGCGCTGGCATGTCTTCGCCGAGTTCCTGGAGAAGCTGGTCGCCCAGGGCGATGTCTGGTTCGCGCCTCTGGAAGAGATCGCTGCCCATGTGAAGACGCTCATCGACCAGGGCAAATATTCACCGCGCGTCGAGACGATCCCGCAATATGACGAGCCGATCGGGCGTGTCCTGCCGCGCGGGCGCCCGAGAGGGCGATGAGAGGAGCTCGTCTATTCCCCTCACCCTGAGGTGCCCGGCGAAGCCGGGCCTCGAAGGGTCTCTCGCAACGAACTCACTCTATCCTGATGGATGCTTCTCGCTGCGCTTGCACCTCAGCATGAGGGGTTTGGGGAAATGTACTCTTGCTGTCACGGACGGGCGCGTGCCATGGGAAATACCAGGGCCACGCGCCCCGCTGTTGTTTTTGAATTTCTGAAATTCCCTGCAGATCCCTGCTGATCCGCTGCTCTTCCCCTGCTAATCCGCTGCAGAAATTCCGCTGCTATTCCGCTGCTCTCAGCGAAAGGCCAAGGTCCGCACCACATCGAGGAGCACATTGGCACCGGCCACGAGATCGGCATCGGGCGTCAGTTCCTTGGGATTGTGACTGATGCCGCCAATACTTGGCACGAAGATCATCGCGGCGGGCGTGATGCGTGAGATCATCTGCGCGTCATGCCCGGCGCCCGAGGTCATGCGGCGCACCGAATGGCCGCGCGCCTTCGCCGCCATCTCGATCTCAGCGACCAGGTCCTGGTCGAAGACGACGGGCTCGAAACGGGCAAGGCGCTCGACCGTGACCGTGATGCCTTCGAGCTTGGCCAGATGATCAGCCAACGCCTTTTCATGCGCCTTGAGGCTCGCCTCGTCGGGATCACGGAGATCGACGGTGAAGACGGCACGGGCCGGGATGACATTGATGGCATTGGGCTCAAAAGCGATGGTGCCGACCGTCGCCACCGTGCCGGTCTTGGACGCTCTGGCGCGCGCCTGCAGGAAGGTGATCACCGACGCGGCCGCGGCGCCGGCGTCGTGGCGCATCGTCATCGGCGTCGTGCCGGCATGATTGGCGACGCCGTCGAGTATGATGCGCTGCCAGGAAATGCCTTGCAGGTTTTCGACGGCCCCGATCGCCACGCCTTCGCGTTCCAGCACCGGTCCCTGCTCGATATGCAGCTCGATATAGGCGGCCGGCCGCGCGACTTCATCGCTGCCCGCATAACCGATACGCGCCAGCTCCTCGCCGAGGATCTTGCCGTCAGTGCCGCGCGCCGCCAGCGCCTCTTCCGGCGTTATGCCGCCGGCGAAGCAGAGCGAGCCCAGCATATCAGGTGAAAAACGTACGCCCTCCTCATTGGTGAAGGCGGCGACGACCACGGGTCGCTTCGGTGTGAGGCCCGCTTCCTTCAAGGTCGCCACCACTTCGAGCCCGGCCAGCACGCCATAACAGCCGTCATAGATGCCGGCATCGATCACCGTGTCGATATGCGAGCCCAGCATCAAAGGCGCCTCTTGCGCATTCTCGGGCTCGCTCCACAGCGCGAAGATATTGCCGATCCGGTCCACCTTGACCGCGAGGCCGGAGGCCTTGGCCCAGGCGACGAACCGGTCGCGGCCCAGCCTGTCGGCATCGGATGCGGCGAGCCGGATGAGCCGGCCTTCACCGTCACGGCCGATCTCGCCCAATTGCTTGAGGCGGGCCAGGAGACGGTCAGGGTCGATCGTGAGATTGGTGAGGGCCATGCGCCATTCTCCTACAAACGCACGAAATCGGCCAGCCGGTCGCCCCGCGCCACTTGCCGGCGCAGCTCATCGGGTGACCCATTGAAGGCGATGCGGCCCTTTTCCATGAAGACGACGCGGTCGGAGACGTCGAGCGCGAATTTCATCTCATGGGTGACGATGACCATGGTCCGGCCCGACTTCGCCAGATCGGCGATGATGCGCAGGACCTCGCCGACCGTCTCAGGATCGAGCGCCGAGGTCGGCTCGTCGAAAAGCAGCACCAGCGGCTCCATGGCGAGCGCCCGGGCGATGGCGACACGCTGCTGCTGGCCGCCCGACAATTGATGCGGATATTTGTTCTCATGCATGAGCATGCCGACCTGATCGAGCAGCAGACGCGCTTTCGCCTCGGTCTCCGGCCGGCCGCCGCGCTTGTGATAGAGCGGCGCCATCATGACATTGTCGAGAACGGTCTTGTGCGGGAAGAGATTGAAGCTCTGGAACACCATGCCGATTTCCAGCATCTCATGCTTGAGCTTCGGCAGCTTCAGGCTCTCCTCGCTCCCGGCCAGGATGGCGACGCCATGGAGATGCACCACGCCGCGATTGAGGGCTTCAAGACCATTCAAGGAGCGGATCAAGGTCGTCTTGCCGGAGCCCGACGGTCCGATGATCGACACCACCTCGCCTTGCTTTACCGCCAGCGAGAGGTCGCTGAAAACGGTGCTTTCACCGAAACGTTTCTCGCCACGCTCGAGGCTGATGGCCGGCTGCTGCGATGAAGCGGTGAATTGTGTCGCCGCCACCGCTTGCCCGTCAGCCGGCGCCGTCGACAATTCCGCCTCTTTCTTGGAGAAATCGAGACGCTTCTCGAGCAGCTTGAGCAGACGGTCGAAGACGGTGACGATCAGTACATAATAGAAGGCGACCGCCAGCATCGTCTCCATGACCTTGAAGTTCTGCGTGTAATAACGCTGGCCGACGAGAAGAATTTCCGACAGCGAGATCACCGAGACGAGTGAGGTCAATTTGACGATCGAGACGAATTCATTGCCAAGCGCCGGCAGCGCGATGCGCAAGGCCTGCGGAATGACGATCAGGCGCTGGATGCCGAGCTTGCCCAGCCCCAGCACACGGCCCGCTTCATATTGGCCGCGATTGACCGCCATCAGCGCGCCGCGATGGATCTCGGCGATATAGGCCGTCTCGCTCAGCACCAGAGCGATGAGGCCGGAGACGAAAGGCAGGGACAGAAAAGCGCCGGTCGAGGGGAAGGCCTGCGGCAGGTTGTAGACGAAGATCAGGAGCACCAGCAGCGGCAGGCTGCGGAAGAACCAGATATAGGCCGAGGCGAGCCGGCTCACCGGCGCATAAGGAGACTGGCGCGCCAACGCGACGAGGAAACCCAGCACGACGCTCAACGCCCAGGCGGCCAGGCTCAATTCGACGACGAGCAGTGTCGCCTTCCAGAAGTCGCGGCTCCAGAAGAGCCGCAACAGATAGGTCCAATCGAATTCCATGAGATCTCAGGCCTCACTCGGTCAGAGATTTCTGGATTTCTTCCGGGGTCGGCATGGCGAGATTGTATTTCTTGAGGAGCTTGTCGTAGTCGCCTGACGCAATGAGCCCTTTGAGCTCGGCGTCGACCCGCTCGGCCAGAGCGCTGTTGCCCTTCTTGACCGCGATGCCCATCACGATCGGGAAGAGGATCTCGTCGGAAGTGATACGCAGACGATCGCCGCCCGCCGTGGTAACGGCCGCCTGCGAGACGCCGGCATCGTCGAAGACGACATCGACGCCGCGCGAGAACAAGGCCTGTACCGCTTCCGCTGAGGTCGCATATTCCTGCACCTGGATGGGAGATGAGGCGCAGCTCGCATCCGACACTTTCTGAAGCTCCGGCACCCAGGCGGCGCCTTTCAGATTGCCTACCCTTTTGCCACACAATTCTTCCGGCTTCTTGGGCGCGAAGCTGTCATCCCCCCGCACCATCAGCGAGCCGCCGGTCTTGGCATAGGGGATATAGTCGACAACCTTGGCGCGGGCGGGCGTCACGTAAAGCGCCGAGGCGATCATGTCGTAACGCTGTGCCTGGAGGCCTGAGATCAGATTGGCGAAACGTGTATCGACGAATTTCACCGAAAGACCGAGCTTCGGCGCGATCAGCGCCATGACATCGGCATCGAGGCCCTTGGTCTCGCCATCCTCGATATAGTCATAGGGCGGATAGACCTGGTCGGAGCCGATCAGCAATGTGCCCTTCTCGATCGTCTCCAGTTCGGCCGCGTGAGCGCCGGCAATACCGAGCAGCAATGTCGCAGCGCACAGAAGGCTCTTCATCAGTTTCATATTTCACTCCCTTGCTCTTATGATTTCAGACAGCGCTTCGCCTTCGCCCAATTGCTCGGACGCTGACATTCTCGATACGCTTCGCTCAGCAGATGACCGGCAGCTCGCGCGGCGCCCGCTTGGTCAGGAGACGCGGGCCATCCCTGGTCACCGCGATATTCTCCTCATGCACGATCATCTTGCCCGGCGCGTATTCCATGCCGGGCTCGATGGTGAGAACCATGTTCTCGACGATCAGGGTGCCGTCGCCCAAACGGTGCGACGGCGGCTCGGTGAGCTGCATGCCGAGGCCATGTCCCAGGCGGCCGACATTGTTGCCGATGGCGCCCGCCGCCTCGATGATCGTCGCCATGGCGCGCCAGACATCATCGGTCTTGGCGCCCGGCACCGCGGCGGCGATGCCCGCCTCGGTGGCGAGCCACAAGGCCTCATGCACGCGTTTGGCGTCGTCCGACACCTGGCCCACCGCATAATTGCGATCGAAGTCGCAGAAATAGCCATCGAAGGTCGAGCCGGTATCGATGAACAGGATGTCACCCTTTTCGATCAGGCGGTCATGCGGGCCGCAGACGATCTGGGCGACGCCGCCCGGCCCCGATATGGCAGGCATGAAGGGCGTCGAATCCGCACCGCGGCGCGCGATATCGATGCGCAATTTGCGCACAATCTCACGTTCGCTCTCGCCGATCGAAATCTGCGAAGGCAGCGCCTCATAGGCGTCGCTGGCGATCTGGCAGATGTAATGGATATGAGCAATCTCGGTTTCGGTCTTGACCATTCGGATCTCCCAGATGCAGGGCGATCCGTTTTCGAGGCTCAAGCCCAAGCTGCCGCGCAGCTGGAGGAACTCGGCGACCGGCATGCGCAAGGCCATTTCGCGCCCCATCTCGGCGCCGACCTTGCCATGTTTGCGCGGCAGGCTTTCGATCGTCGATTTGAGCAGCGACAGGCCGTCATCCTCAGGGTTCGGCGCCGCCCAGGTGCGGATGTCCTTGATCCAGGTGAGCGCCATTTCCGGCGCGCCGATTTCCGGGATCACCGCGATCGGTGCGCCCTCGCGCGGCACGACGACGAACCAGGGTCGTGTCGGGCTTTCCCAGAATTGCGAGTCGAAGCCGGTGAAATAACGCACATTGGGAGGTGCAGTGAGAAGCAGCGCATCGAAGCCATGACGGTCCATGATCTTCTGCGCGCGTGCCGTGCGTTTCTCGAATTCGGCGGCCGTGAAGCCGCGCTGCGGGATCTTCAATGAATTATCCTTTCGGGAGAGAAGCCGACGATCGCTTCATAGGAGGCGGGATCGGTGGCAGTTTCGGTGTTGATGACGAGGACGCGACTATCTTTATCGAGCTTGATCGCCGCGCGAGCGTCCTTATCGCCCACGATCGCCAGAAGCCCGGCAAGGCCCGCGGCGCCACTTTCGCCGGCGACGACCGGCGGATCGCCGGCTTTGGGGAAAGCCAGCGCCCGCATGGCCTGCTTCGCGTCTTCTTCCGAGACGGTCATGAAGGCGTCGGCGGTCTTTTCCAGGATGCGCCAGGCGATGAGCGAGGGCGTGAAGCATTCGAGCATGGCCATCACCGTCGGCTCACCCGGCGTGACGCTGACCAGCTTGCCTGCTCTGGCACTGGCGATGACGCAGGCGGCGCGGTCCGGCTCGACGATGATGGTGACGGGTTTGGCGGCGCCGAGACGGTCGGCCAGATAACCGGCGATGCTGCCGGCGAAACCGCCGACACCCGCCTGCAGGAAGACATGGGTCGGTGGCGCCTGCATCTGCTGAAGCGCCTCATCGCTAAGGATCGTGTAGCCCTGCCCCACAAAGGCGGGTGTTTCCTCATAGCCAGGCCAGGACGTATCGGAGACGAGATGCCATCCCTTCTCCTGAGCGGCACGTTCCGATTCAGTGACCGAGTCGTCATAGGAACCAAGCACGCGCACGATCTCATCGGCGCCCAGCGCCTGGGTGCGCGCGTCCGATACGCCTTGATGCACGAAGATCACCGAGCGGCAGCCGAGGAGGCGCGCGCCGGCCGCGACCGACTTGCCGTGATTGCCGTCGGTGGCGCAGCAGACCGTGACGGTTCGCGCGAATTCTCTGGCCGTCGGCGACAGGAGCTGGGCGACGCTCACCTCACCACCGAGATGGGCTTCGAGCAGCCGCTTGAACAGGACCATCACCGCATAGGCGCCGCCCAGCGCCTTGAAGCTGCCCTGGCCGAGGCGCAGCGCCTCGTTCTTGAGAAAGAGCTGGCCGACGTCTGCCTCCGCGGCGATCCCCGGCAGTGCGATCAGTGGTGTCGTTTCGATCGGCCCCCAGAGGCCCAGAAAGGGGCGGACGAGGTCCGGGGCGCTGCGGCCGACGGTAGCCCGGTCGGCCTCGCTCAGAGGCGAACCGAAGGCCGGTAGTGTGTTGAGATGTACTCTATTGCTCATGTGTCGAGAGAATATTGCAAGATACTCGAGGATTGCGCTTGATTTTGCGCCATTCTCTGCAAAGAAATCTCGTCAAAGCCGTAAGATGCGAGAAAGACCTGCATGGCCCGACACCCGCAACCCGTGGCGCTCGACGATTTCGACCTGAAGATCTTGAATGTCGTCCAGCTCGACAATCAGATGCCGCAGCGGATCATCGCCGAGCGCATCGGCCTGTCGGCGCCGGCGGTGGCGCGCCGGCTGCAAAACTTGCGCGAGATGGGCGTCATCGCGCGCGACATCGCGGTGCTCGACGAGACGGCGGTCGGCCGGCCTTTGACCATCGTGGTCGAGGTCACCACCGAAAATGAGCGGCTCGACCTCCTCGATACGATGAAGGAGCGTTTCCTCGCCTGCCCGCAGGTCCGCCAGTGTTATTACGTCACCGGCGATATGGATTTCATCCTGATCATGAATGTCAGGGACATGGAGGAATATACCGAGCTCACCCGCGCGCTTTTCTTCGAAGGCGGCAATGTGAAGAGCTTCCGGACCTGCGTCTCGATGGAGAACGTCAAGACGAATGGCCCGGTGCCCCTCTAGCTGACCAGATCGAAATGCCAGACCTTGGCGATGATGCGCCAGGCGCCGTCGATCCTGATGAAAGTCAGATCGTCGGTGAAGAACTTGGGATGATAGGCATTCCTGAGCCGCGCATGCGCCGTGGTCGGGCTCGCCTCGACGAGGCTCACGATCTCATCCCGGCGTGTATCGCCGCGTGAGGCGGGCGATGGCCGGCCCAGCACGATGTCGAGATATTGCGCGAGGCTGAGGGCGGTCAGCTGACCACCCGTCGCCGAAAAGAGCCGCGCCTCGGGATGGAACACCTCGCGGAACAGATCCGTGTCGCCCTGATAGAGCCCATCGAGATAGGTCTGCACCGCCTTGCGGAGATCACTGCTCATATGCATCACCTTTCCTCAAGCCGCCGCGCGGGCATATTCATCATCGGCAAGCTCGAGACCGTGATCGAGCGCCGCCAGCAGGTCGTCGATGTCACGATCGGTGCTCACCATCGGCGGGCACAGGAACAGCGAGGTCTGCTCGCCGCTGGTGCCGATCACGGCGCCCGCCTCCAAGGCCCGCGCGGCGACGCGCGAAGCGACCGGCGGCTCGATCGTGTCGGCATACCAGTTGCGCCAGTCCGGCCCATGCAGCTCGACCGTCCAATGCAGGCCGAAGCCATCCATGCGGCTGACGCTCGGATGTTTCTGGGCGACCGCCATCAGGCCCTTTTCGAGCCGCTCGGCGATGTCGCGCGAACGGGCGAGCAGCTTGTCGCGCTGAACCACCCGCAAATAAGCGCGGATGCAGGAGACCGCCATCGGATGCGCCCGGAAGGTGCTGTAGGTCTGCCAGCTCTTGTCCTTGAGCTCGGCGACGAGATCCTTCGACAGCACGACGGCGCCGGCGGGCGACGAGCCGCCGGCAAGGCATTTGCCGAGCGTCACCATGTCGGGCCGGGTCTTGCCGCCCTGAAAGCCGAACCAGCGGCCGCTGCGGCCAAGTCCGGTCACCACTTCATCGGCGATCCACAGCGAGCCCGCCTTGCGCGCGGCGTCGGCGACGAGATCCTGATAGGCCGCGTCATAATAAATGCCGCCCTGGGTATAATCGATGAGGGTCGCCGCCGTGTCGGAGAGCGTCGTCTCGACACCCGCGAGGCGCTCGGCCAGAGGTCTTTTGTCGTCGATGACGCCGTATTTCGCGTTGAGGGGTGCGGGAATGACACGCACCGGCACCGGATTGGGCACCGGCCGCGAGCCGCCGCCCTGAATGGCGAGGCCGCCATGCCAATGCGGCTGCACCGTCATCTGGCGTGCCAGGCCTGCCATGCCGTGATAGGCGCGCTCGCGGGTCGCAAGCGGCGTGCGGCCGGTCATCGCCTGCGACAGCGTAAGGGCGAGATCATTCGCCTCGCTGCCGCTCAGGAAGAAACGCACCGCACCAACCCAGCTCTTCTCGTCTGCGAAGGCGATGTCGATCAGGTCCTCGGCCGCCTTCTCACGCTCAGCCCAGAACCAGCCTTCATTGATGACCGGATTCTCGGCCGCCTTGTGGATGGCCTCGACCATGTCGGGATGGGCATGGCCCAAAGGCCCGCCGGTGGTGCTGCCATCGATGACCTTGCGGCCGTCATCGAGGATGAAGCGCACGCCTTCGCCGCCTACGACCTTGACCAAGGGTTCCTTGCCGGCATTGAGGCCGGTCTGAAGAAGTCTGCTCATTCTACGTGTCCTTTCAGGTTGGTGCCGAGGCGACGCCGCAGACGCGCAGGATGAAGCGCGTCCAGATCCGGCAGGTCTCGGTCAGATCTTCGATGAGGATGTGCTCGTCGGGCGTATGCGCCCATTTCTCATTGCCCGGGCCCAGGCCCACAGTCGGAATGCCGGCCCGGCACATGAAGGTGCCATTGACGCCGAAACGCCAGGCGGCCGGAGCGTTGTCCTTTCCCGTAGCGCTCTGCCGCGCCGCGAGTGCCGCCGCGACGACCGGATTATCGGGTGCCACATACATCAGCGGATAGTGAGTCATCAGTCGGAAGTCGTAACGGAAGCCGGGAACGCTTTGCGCCAATTGGTCGATCAACGCGCGCAGCTCGGCTTCGCAGCTTTCCGCCGTTTCGCCCCGCACATAACGGCGGTCCACGCGCACGATGCAGCGGTCCGGCACGACGGCGGTGCCGTTGTCGGGCGTGGTGCGCACTGAAATGACGGTCACGGTGGCGGGGCCCAGAAGCTCGTCGGTGCCAAGGCGGCCGGCATAGGCCTCGAGCGCTTTCAGCAAAGGCACCGCCTGGAAAGCGGCATTGAGACCGTTACCGGGCTCGGAGGCATGCGAGGTGCGGCCATGCACCTCGAGCTCGACATCGATCTTGCCGCGATGGCCGATATGGACATGGCCGCGTGATGATTCCGTGTTGAGGCCGTAATCGGCACGTATGCCACGCTCGATGACGGAGACGACGCCGGTCGGTGAATCAACTTCCTCGGCGACATCGGCGACGAAGACGATGTCGCCATTGAGATTGATTCCGGCCTGCCGGATGGCTGCGACCGCATAGGCGCTCGCCATGACATTGCATTTCATGTCGCAGGTGCCGCGGCCATAGATCGCCTGGCCCGTTTCGCCCCAGCGCGCCGCATCGACGATGGCGCCAGAATGCGGATCCGCCATCTCGCCCGCCGGCACGTGATCGATATGGCCATTGATCATCAAGGATGGCCCATTGCCGGCGCCGCGCAGGCGGCCGACGACATTGCCATTGCCGTCGATCTCGACCTCGTCGAAACCGAGCTTGCGCAGATGTGCCGCATAGACCAAGCCGACCGCCTGCTCCTCATAGGAAAGGCTCGGCACGCGAATGACCTCCTGGCAGGCGGCGATCATGCCGTCCCTGTCGAGCGCCTGATCGACCCTGGCTTCGAGGTCGGGTTTCACTGCGATATTCATGTCTAGTCCTTGTAAGTGGAGGCACGCGCCGCTTCGTTGCGCCGGCGGATCATCTCGGCGAAGAGCAGCAGCAGGAAGGAAGCGACGATGAGCAGTGTCGCCGCGGCGAGAATGGTCGGGCTCAATTGCTCGCGGATGCCGCTCCACATCTGGCGCGGCACGGTGCGCTGGTCGACGCTCGCCAGGAACATGACAACCACCACCTCGTCGAGCGAGGTGATGAAGGCGAAAAGCCCGCCCGATATGACGCCCGGCGCGATCGCCGGCAGCGTCACCTTCCGGAATGTATGGACCGGCCCGGCGCCCAGGCTTGCGGCGGCGCGCACCAGGTTCCAGTCGAAGCCGGACAGAGTGGCGAGCACGGTCGTCACCACGAAGGGCGCCCCCAGCATCGCATGGGCGAGGATGAGGCCGGTCAGGGTCTGGGCGAGACCGATGGCGGTGAAGAAGAAGTAGAGCGCAGCGGCGACGATGACGATCGGGATGATCATCGGCGAGAGCAGCAGGATCATCACCGAGGCCCGGAGCGCCGGCTTCAGCTTGGCGAGCCCCAGCGCCGCCACAGTGCCCAAGGTCGTGGCGATGAGGGTTGCGCCGACAGCGACGAACAGGCTGTTGCGGAAGGCGGCCGCCCATTGCGGATTGGTGAAGAGCTCGCGGTACCAGCGCAGTGAGAAAGCCTCGGGCGACAGCGACAGCATTTCACGGGTGAAGGTGAAATAGGCTTCCGCATTGAAGGACAGCGGCACCACGATGACGAGCGGCAGGATGAGGAAGGCAAAGATGGCAAGGCAGAGGCCGGAAAAGACGACATGCCATAGTCTTTCAAGCGGGCCAGCGGTGGGGCTCACGGGGAGGAACATGAGGGCTCACCGCTGGTCGCGCACGAGGCGCGTATAGAGGAAATAGACGATGCCGATCATCACCAGCAGCAAGGTGCTGAGCGCCGCGGCGAGGCCCCAGTTCAACGACTGCTGCATATGATAGGCGATGATGTTGCTGATGAGCTGGCCGTTCTGGCCGCCGACCAGCGCCGGGGTGATGAAATAGCCGGTGCACAGGATAAAGACGAGGCTCGATCCGGCAAAGATGCCGGGCACGGTGAGTGGGAAATAGACACGCCTGAAGGCGGTGAACGGGCTCGCCCCCAAAGATGTCGCGGCGCGCACCAGATTGGGATTGACCGTCTTCATCACGCTGTAGAGCGGCAGCACGAAGAAGGGCAGGAGAATATGAGTGCCGACGATGATCGTGCCGGTCATATTGTAGATGAGCGCCAGCCTGCCCGCTTCGCCGATCACGCCCAGACTCGCCAGCGCGTCATTGACCACGCCCTGCTTCTGCAGAAGCGCGATCCAGCTGGTGATGCGCACCAGGATCGATGTCCAGAACGGCAGGAGCACGACGATCATCAGAAGATTGGCACGGCGCGCCGGCAGATGCGCGAGCAGATAGGCAATCGGATAGGCCAGCAGGAAACAGACGAACGCGGTCAGCGCGCTCACCCAGACGGTGCGGATGAACAGATTGATGTGAAGGCGCTGTCCTTCCGGCTTGGCGATGATGTCGCCCGCCGTATTGCGGGTAAGATCGAGCGCATTCAGATAGTAGTTGAACGTATAACGATCGCCGGCATTGCGGATGGCGCCGAAGATCTCAGGCTCACCCCAACGCTTGTCGATGGTGATGAAAGCCTGGCGTGGATCAGCGTCCGTCACGGCATCGAGCTTGCGGCCTGTCGCCTGCAGAAGACTGCGGGCGCCGGGCGTGTCCTGATTGAGGCGGGCGCCGATGACGCCCAGCGAGCCGTTGGCCTTGGCCTTCTCGATATCCCTCTTCAGTCCCAGATAGGCCGCATCGGAAGGCAGGCCATCGGCCGGCGACCAGGATTGGAGCGCGATCAAGGTCTCCGGCAGGCCCTCGGCGACAACGGGATTGTCGATGCTCTTGAACAGAAGAAGACCGACCGGAATGAGAAAGGCGAAAGCGATCAGGACGATCAGCGGCAGCACCAGCATCGCCGCGCTAAAGGTCTGGCGGCGCTCGACCCGCCGCGCCGCTCTTTCGATATCGGCCGGCATGGCGACCGGGCTCGCCCCGGCCATCTGCGCGGCGGAGAGGGGCGCCGACATTCAGGCCTCCATCAGATCGAGCGCCAGGCAGTCCCGCGATGCCCAGCCGATCGACACGGACGCCCCGGCGACGAGTGTCGCCGCGGCGCCATTGGTGTTGGGAAGCTTGACGACGAAAGGCGTCGGCCCCAGCCCACGCAAATGCGCGCGTATATGGTCGCCATGATAGAGGACGCTCTCGACTTCGCCGGCGATGACCGTGTCGACCTCCCCCGCCTGGGGCGAGATCTTCACGCGCTCGGGGCGGATCGACAAGGTCGTCGGCTCGGCGGTGGCATGGACGCCGACCTTGCGGGCCCTGACCGTGACGCCCGGCGCGATCTCGACCAGGCAGTCGTCGTCGATGATCTTGCGCACGACTCCCTGCAGCCGGTTGTTCTCGCCGATGAAGCCCGCGACGAAAGAATTGCCGGGGCGCTCATACAGCTCCTTGGGCGGACAGATCTGCTGGATGATGCCGTCATTGAAGACGGCGACCCGGTCCGACATGGTCAGGGCCTCGGACTGATCATGGGTTACATAAACGACAGTCACGCCAAGCCGGGCATGGATCTGCTTGATCTCATATTGCATCTGCTCGCGCAGATTCTTGTCGAGCGCCCCAAGCGGCTCGTCCATCAGCACGAGGCGCGGTTCGAAAATCAGCGCCCGTGCGAGCGCCACGCGCTGCTGCTGGCCGCCCGACAATTGGCTGGGTCTACGATCGGCAAAAGGCGTCAACCGCACCATGGCGAGCGATTTCTCGACCCGGTCACGGAGCTCGGCTGCGGGAAGCTTGCGCACCTCCAGCGGGAAAGCGAGATTCTCCGCCACGCTCATATTGGGAAAGAGCGCATAGTTCTGGAACACCATGCCGATGCCGCGTTTCTGCGGCGGCAGACGCGTCATATGCTGCCCGGCAATGACGATCTCGCCGGTTGTCGGCGTCTCGAAGCCGGCCAGCATCATCAGGACCGTGGTTTTTCCCGAGCCCGACGGCCCCAGCAAAGTGAGGAACTCGCCCTCGCTCACCTCGAGGTCGAGATTCTTCACGACGAGCTGCTTGCCGTCATAGGTCTTCTGGATGCCGCGGAGGGAAACGAGCGAGGTCATGTGCAGTTGAAAATCCGATCAAAGAAAAACCGTGGCGGCAGAGGCCGCCACGGCAGTGCCCCGGTTATTGCGCGAGCCAGGCGTTGAAGCGTTCCTTGAGGTCGTCGAGATTGTCCGACCAGAATTGCGCATCGATGCGCTGCGCGTTGGTCAGGTTCTCCGGATTGGTCATCATATATTGCTTCATGTCGACATTGGCGGTCGGATGTTTACCGACCAGCGCGATGGCGGAAGGCCGTGCCGGCGCATAACCGGCGCGCGTGGCGAGCTCGGCGAGGCGTTCGGGCGCGCTGGCGAAGCGGATGAACTCCTGGGCTTCCTTCTTGTGCGGCGAGCCCAACGGGATCATCCAGGTGTCGAGGTCGTAGAGCATGCCGTCATAGAGAATGCCGAAGGGCTTCTTGTCGTCGAGGATCGGCCCGACGAGACGGGCGGCGAAGGAGACCGCCATGGTGACCTCGCCGTCATTGAGGAGCTGCGGCGGCTGGGCGCCGGCTTCCCACCACACGACATCGCCCTTGATCGTGTCGAGCTTCTTGAAGGCGCGGTCGACGCCCTCCGGAGTCGCCAGCACCGTGTAGACATCCTTGGCGGGAACGCCGTCGGCCATCAAAGCGAATTCGAGAGTCGATTCAGGGCGCTTGGGCAGCGCCCGCTTGCCCGGAAATTTCTGCAGGTCGAAGAAGTCGGCGACCGAGGTCGGCTTGCCTTGCACCTTGCGCTCGTCATAACCGATGACATAACCCCAGACGACGCTGGCGACGCCGCAGTCGGTGATGCTGCCGGGCAGGAAGTCGTTCTCCATGCCTTGTGTGACCGAGGCATCGATCTTTTCGAGGAAGCCCTCCTCACAGCCCTTCTTGGCGAAGGCGGAATCGCCGATCACCACATCCCAGGTCACGTTCTTGGCGTCGACCTGAGCGCGGATCTGACCGAGATTGCCGTTCCAGTCCTCCGATTTGACGGTGATGCCGGTCGCCTTGCCGAAAGGCTCGTAGAATGAGGTGGTCTGCACCTGGGTATAGAGGCCGCCCCAAGACACGACCGTCACCGTGCCTTCGGCCTGCGCCGCCGCCGCACATGCGGCAAACCCGATCGAACCCAGCAATATGCGGAAAATCGTCTTCATGTCCTTCCTCCTGCCGTTGGACTTACAAATTTCGTTTTTCGGAATTATCTTCCGTTTTTTGATATTTTGGTCTAGACAAGGCAGGTCTGTCAACGGCCTTTTCTTGCGGAGGCTGTTTCAGGCGCTCCCGATGGGGGGAAGGGCCACTCTTTTGACGCGCGGTTTTTTATGGCACATGCTCGAAGCTCAAGGATTCTCAAGACGATGACAGGCCAGGCCTCCACGCCTCTGCAAAGAGCGGCACGTATTCTCGAAATTATCGCCGCGGCGCCGGACGGCCTGTCGTTGAGCGAAGTCGCCGAACGTGTCGGGCTGCCGATGCCGTCGGCGCTCAGGCTGCTGCGCAATCTCGTCGATGTCGGTTTCGTGGCGACGGAAGGACGGCGCGCCCGCTATCGCCTGGGCACCCGGATGCAGCGCATGTTCCAGATGAGCCTGGGCACCGAAAGGCTGCGCGGCATCTGCGCCCCTGAACTGCAGGCGCTTGCCGACCGCTTCGATCTGACCGCCTATCTCGCCCGCTTCGGCGATGAACGTGTCGATCTGTGCTGCACCTTCATGCCGCGTGATGCGGCACGCACCTCGGTTCATCCCGGCCAGAATTTCCCGATCAACGCTTCGGCGGTCGGGCGCGTCCTCTTCGCGCATCAGCCGGACGACGTCATCAGCCGCGCCATCGCGCAGCCGATGCGGAAATATCGCCCCGGCACGCAGACCAAGCCGGCAGATGTGCGGCGCGCCATCGAAGAAGCGCGGGTCAAGGGTTACGCGCTCTCCGACGACGAGCTCGATGAAGCGACGCTCGCCGTCGCGGTGCCGGTGCGCTCCGGTGATGCCGGCGTCGTCTTCAGCCTCGGTCTTCTGGGCTTGCGCGACGCGTTCCTCGACACGCTGTCAATCCGCGAAAGCGTGGCGATGCTGGGCGACATCGCCGACCGTCTCGGACCGCAATTGGCCAATCTCGGCAGCGAACCGATCACCTGAACTTTCCGTCGTGCATTGACAGAAGGTTCGGATTTCGACATTTTATATTCCGGAATTTACTTTCAATAATCGGAATATTGGAAAACCCAGTGAAGAACGACCCCCGCTTCCAGCCCTTCGACTCCGCCAAAACCCCACGTTTCGCCGATATCGCCACCTTCCTGCGCACGCCGCGTCTGCCGATCAGCTCGGAGATCGATATCGCCATTGCCGGCGTTCCCTTCGACATGGGCGTGAATTTCCGCTCCGGCGCCCGCCACGGCCCGGCCGCGGTGCGCGAGGCCTCGCGCATCATCCGCCAGATCCATCCGACCAGTGGCATCGCGCCCTTCCGCCTGTGCAATGTCGCCGATGTCGGCGATGCCACCGTCAATGCGCTTGATCCCACCGCCAGCATCGGCCTCATCGAGGCGTTCTTCCACGACATCCACAAGGCCGGCGCGCTGCCGATCGCCATCGGCGGCGATCACACCGTGCCGCTGCCGATCCTGCGCGTCATCGCCAAGGACAATCCGGTCGGCGTCGTGCATTTCGATTCACATGCCGACACGCTCGACGAGCTGATGGGCACCAAGATCAATCACGCCACCACCTTCCGGCGCGCCGTCGAGGAAGGGCTGGTTGATCCCAAGCGGGTGATCCAGATCGGCCTGCGCGGCAGCCGCTTCAGCGAGAACGACATCCAATGGGGCGCCGATGCTGGCTTCCGCCTGATCACCATGGACGAATATGAGAAGATCGGCCGTGATGAAGTGCTGCGCGAGATCGACCGCGTCACCGGCACCGGGCGCACCTATATCACCTTCGACATCGACGGGCTCGATGCCGTCTATGCGATGGGCACCGGTGTGCCGGAGGTCGGTGGTTATTCGGTGCGCGACGCGCAGGTGATGATCCGCAGCCTGCAGGGCAAACATCTCGTCGGCGCCGACATCTGTGAAGTGGCGCCGGTCTTCGATCCGACCGGACAGACCGCGCTCAATGCCGCCAATCTGCTTTTCGAGATGTTGTGCGTGATCGCCGACAGCCGCGCGAAACGCAGCTGAACGCCATCCACCAAACGAAAGGGAGTGCCGACCATGACCAGCCTGGACTTGCTTCGCCCCCTGTTCCGCTATCAGGCCTGGGCCAATGACGACCTGCTCGGCAAGCTGGACGGCCTCGACGCCGTCCGGCAGGCGCCGGAGCTTCACAGCGCCATCCGGCTAATCAATCACGCTTATGTGGTGGGCCGCATCTTCGCGGCCCATCTCACCGGCGCGCAGCATGGCTATGCGTCGAGCAACACTGAGGAGACGCCGACGCTGTCCGAGCTGCGCACCAATCTCGCGGCGTCGGACAAGTGGTTTCTCGATTATCTGGACCGCGTGGTGCCGGAAGAGCTCTCACAACGTGTCGCCTTCCGCTTCACCGACGGCGATCAGGGCGCCATGTCGCGGCAGGAAATGCTGATGCATGTCGCCACCCATGGCGGCTATCACCGCGGCGAAGTCGGGCGCATCCTGGCGCAGCTTTCGATCATGCCGCCCTGGGATACTTTCGCCGTCTATCTGCACCAGGCTGATCCGTCGCGCCGGCATAACGTATAATCAGAAGATCTTTCCCGGATTGAGGATCAGGGCCGGATCGAACTGGGTCTTGATCGCTTGCATGATATCCACGCTCGCGCCCATCTCGCGGCGCAGATGAGCCTTCTTGCCCTGCCCGATGCCATGCTCGCCGGTGCAGGTGCCGTCCATGGCGAGCGCGCGCTCGACCAGCCGATCATGCGCCGCCTCGGCGAGCTTGACCTCGTTTTCATCATCAGGGTTGATCAAGAGGCTCACATGAAAATTGCCATCGCCAATGTGACCGACGATCGAGGCGATGAGATCCACCGAGGCGAGATCGGCGCGCGTCGCGCGGATGCAGTCGGCGATGCGCGACACCGGCACGCAGACATCGGTCACGAAAATGCGGGCGCCGGGTCGCAGCAGCGGCTCGGCATGCGCCACCTCATGGCGCGCCTTCCACAGGCGGCTGCGATCTTCCGGTGTCGCCGCCCAGACCGGCTTCGGCAAGTTGAAGTCCTCGGCCAAGCTTAGGGCAAAAGCGATATCCGCATCTATCGCAGCGGCAGATCCAGAGAACTCAACCAGCAAAGTCGGCTGCTCGGCGAGCCCAAGCTTCGCATGGAGGTTGACCGCACATACCGCCACCTCGTCCATGAGTTCGAGCTTGGCGATGCCCAGTCCCGCCTGCATCAGGGCGATCGAATAATCGAGAAGGCTTTGCACGTCATCGGCCTGGATCCGTGCGGTGCGCAGCGCCTCCGGAACAGGCTGCAGGCGCAGGCACAATTTGGTGATGATGCCGAGCGTGCCTTCCGAGCCGATAAGCAGGCGCGTCAGATCATAACCGGCGGAGGATTTGCGCGCCCGCCCACCGGTGCGGATGATTTCGCCGGTGCCGAGGACCGCTTCGAGCGCCAGGACATTCTCGCGCATCGTGCCGTAGCGCACCGCATTGGGGCCCGAGGCGCGCGTCGCGGCCATGCCGCCAAGACTCGCATCGGCGCCCGGATCGACTGGGAAGAAAAGGCCCGTATCGCGCAAATGAGTATTGAGCGTCATGCGCCGGACACCGGCCTCGACCCAGCAGTCCATATCGGCCGCATTGATCTCGATGATGCGGTCGAGCTGCGCCAGATCGACCGAGACACCACCAGCCAATGCATTGATCTGGCCTTCCATGCCGGAGCCGGTGCCGAAGGCGATGATCGGCACAGTGTGACGCCGGCAAATCTCGACGATCCGAGCGACCTCTGCCGCCTCGCGCGGGTAACACACCGCATCCGGCAAGCCCGGCGGATGCCAGCCCTCGTCGCGCGCATGTAGCTCACGCATGCTCTGCCCGGTCGAGCAGCGCTCGCCCAGAAAGCTTTTGAGCTCGGCCAGGCAGGCTTTCAGGTTCGCTTCGCTCGCTCGCATTTAGTCCTCATTTTCCAGCACGGCTTGACAAGACTAGCGCAAGCATGAAATTCTATAAATCGGAAATTACTTTCGAATAATGGAATGTTACATGAGCCGCACTGTTGGCGAAAGCCTGCCCTTTCTTCTCAAGGATCTGGGCGTCGATACCGTCTTCGGCCTGCCGGGTGTGCATACGCTGGAATTCTTCCGCGCCATGGACCAATCGGGCATCCGGCATGTCGGCGTGCGCCATGAGCAAGGTGCCGGCTTCATGGCCGACGGCTATGCGCGGTCCTCCGGTCGTCCCGGCGTGTGCCTTGTCATCAGCGGGCCGGGTGTCACCAATGTCGCCACCCCGCTCGGCCAAGCCTATAGCGATTCGATCCCCGTTCTGGCGCTGTCGAGCGTGAATGCGATGGGCGATTTCGGCATGGGCCGCGGCATGCTGCATGAGATGACCGACCAGCGCGCCGCGACCGCGCCGATCACCGCGCTCAGCGCCACGGCCTTTTCACCCGATCAGGTGCCGGTCCTGCTCGAACGGGCTTTCGCGCTCTTCATGTCGACGCGGCCGCGTCCCAATCACATCGCCTTTCCGCTCGACCTCCTGCCGCAGCCCGCTACTGCCCGCGCGGTGAAGCCGCCGCGGCTGTCGCCGCCAGGCCCTGCCCCCGAACAGATTGCCGAGCTGGCGCAACTGATC
This sequence comes from Taklimakanibacter albus, assembly GCF_016595235.1. Taxonomy (GTDB): domain Bacteria; phylum Pseudomonadota; class Alphaproteobacteria; order Rhizobiales; family Aestuariivirgaceae; genus Taklimakanibacter; species Taklimakanibacter albus. The sequence continues at coordinate 1,518,507 of NZ_JAENHL010000008.1, forward strand.
AAGACGGCGCAGCAGCCGGTTCTCATCGCCGGGGGTGGCGCCGTTCATGCTTCCCTTGAGATTATCGAGCTCGCCGAACGTCTCGCGATGCCCGTCGTCACCTCGATCGCCGCCAAGGGCGTCATCGCCGACGACCATCCACTGTCGCTCAGCACGACCTTGCAGCGGCCGGAGACGCGCCAGCTCATCGCCGCGGCCGATCTCGTCGTCGTGCTGGGCAGCGAATTGTCGGAGCCCGATCTCTATGTGACGGCCGATTCCGAAAAGACGGGCGGTAGCGACGCCCTGGTCCATGGCAAGCTGACGGTGAAAGGCAAGTTTGTTCGTATCGACATCGATCCCTCGATCCTCAGCGGCGATCAGCCGCTCGATCTCGGCATTCTCGCCGACAGCGCCCTCAGTTTGCGCGCCCTTCTCGCTCTGCTGCCCGCCGGAAAGGCGCCGGCACGCCGTGACATTGCGGCGCTGCGCCGGCGCATGCGCGAGGCCGTCACGCCACTCGAAGCCAAACATATCAAGGTGCTCGACGCGGTGCGGGCGGCGCTCCCCGCTGACGGCTTCGTCGTCGGCGACATGACGCAGATCGCCTATACGGGCTGCGTCCACTATCAGACGCAACAACCCCGCACGTGGTTCTTCCCGATGGGCTACGGCACGATGGGGTATGCGCTGCCGGCGGCGATCGGCGCCAAGCTTGCGACGCCGGAGCGTCCCGGCGTCGTGCTTGCGGGTGACGGCGGATTGCTGTTCACCGTGCAGGAACTCGCGACCGCCGTCGAGCTCGAGCTGCCGCTCGCCATCGTGCTGTGGAACAATGACGGGCTCGGCGAGATCAAGGATTTCATGCAAGCGCGCGGCCTGCCGCTCATCAGCGTGAAGCCGCGTAACCCGGATTTCCTCGCGCTCGCGAAATCCTTCGGCTGCGATGCCGAGCGGCCCGCAAGCCCCGCCGATCTGCAAGCCGCCATCGCCAGCGCCTTCACCAAGAAGAAGCCGACCCTCATCGAAGTGCGCGAGGACGCCGCCTATCTCGCCTGATCGACGCGCGCCTCACTGCCGGCGTCGAACAGATGGATGCGATCGGGCTCAGGTGAAAGCCCGATCATCTGGCCGGGACGCGGCAGATCGCGACCCATATAAGCAGCGCAAACCGGCGTCGTGCCGATATGGGCATAGATGTAGGTGACCGCGCCGGTGGGCTCGGCCACCTCGACCTTGGCTGGAATGCCCTGGCCTTCTGCCACGACGGCGAGATGCTCGGGGCGGATCCCGAAGACGACCGGACGACCCATTTCTGTCGCGAGGCTCGGTGGAAGCGGCAATCTCACGCCCTCGGCATCGACATGATCACTCTTCGCAGTCCCCTTGATGAAGTTCATCGTCGGCGAGCCGATGAAGCCGGCGACGAAGAGATTCACCGGCCGGTCGTAGAGCTCGAGCGGCCGGCCGATCTGCTCGATACGCCCGTCATGCATGACCACGACACGGTCGGCCATGGTCATCGCTTCGAGCTGGTCGTGCGTGACATAGACCGAGGTAGTCCCGAGCCGTTGATGCAGCGCGCGGATCTCGCTGCGCATCACGACACGCAGTTTGGCGTCGAGATTGGAGAGCGGCTCGTCGAACAGGAACACTTTCGGCTTGCGCACGATGGCGCGGCCCATGGCGACGCGCTGGCGCTGGCCGCCCGAAAGCTGGCGCGGAAATCGCTCGAGCAGGCTGTCGAGCGCCAATATGCCGGCGGCGGCGTCGACTTCCTGCTTGATCCGCGGCTTGTCCACACCGCGCATGCGCAGGCTGAAGGACATGTTGTCCTTGACCTTCATCTGCGGATAAAGCGCATAGGACTGGAACACCATGGCGATGTCGCGGTCCTTGGGCTCGACCTCATTCACCACCGCGCCATCGATGGAGATGGTGCCCTCGCTCACTTCCTCGAGCCCGGCGATCATGCGCAGCAAGGTCGACTTGCCGCAGCCCGACGGCCCGACCAGCACGATGAACTCGCCATCGGCAATGGCGATGTCGACGCCCTTGAGCACACGCACCGGCCCGTAATTCTTGGCGATGGCTGAGATGTCGACACTGGCCATGGGAGTTTCCCTTCAAGGCATCGCGAATGGCGCGGGCGCGATGAAACGCTCGAGCACATTGCGGGTGATGCGCGAAATATTATTGTCGTAGCCGTCATGCGCCAGGCTTCCGGCCCAACCGATCGAGCCGGTCGAAAAGACGGCGCCGCCGTTCAGCGTCTCGAAGAAGACCATGTCGGCACGCACCAGAGGCGATTCGATGCCGTCCATGCCGGGATGATTGGCGCCGACCTCGCCCTGCGCCACGACATAGACATTGCTGTGGCCTTCGGAGCTCGCCAGACGCAGCGCATGCGCCGGCGTGCCGACCTTCGGATTCACTATATCGAGCTCGAGCGCCGCAGCGCCGCCGAAGACGCCGAAATCACCGACGATCTCCTCCGCGACGCCCGCGAAGATGAACTGCGCACGGGGATCATGGCTCGCCGGCAGGCGGCGATAGAAGGAGCCGCTGTCGAAGCCTTCGGAGATGAAACCGACACCGACAAGGCGCTGCGGCGCATAGCCCGAATGGCGCCACATGCCGCTCGGCTCGCCGGTGGTGGCGAGCCCCGTCTCACCGGGTTCCGACGTCCACATACGGGTGCCCGCCTCGCCGCGGCGCATCTCCATGGCGCCCGGCAATTCCTCGTGAAAGGCGACGCGCCAATAGAAACCATTGCCGCCCAGATACATCAGCCGTCCGCCCGCATCGAGATAGGACGCGACGCCTTTCAGCATGGCGGTCGAGAAATATTCGGGATGGGTGCCGGTGATGACGCAGGAATAATTTTCGAGGAGCGCCAGGCCTTCCTTGTGCAAGGTCTCATCGTCGATGACGTCATAGGCCTGGCCGATCGCCTCCAGCCAGTCGGTGATATGGAGGTCCGCATTGAGCGACCACAGCGCGCGCTTGGGCCTGATATTGAGGATCGGGCGCAAGCGCGAACTCCAGCAGGAGCCGCTGCCGTCGCGGTGATGATCATAGGTCGACAGGCCGAAATCGCGCCGCTGCATCAGGAAGAGATCGGCCGGGCTCAGAACCGCCAGACCGTGGCAGCGTTCGGCGACCGGGTCTTCATAATGGTCATGGCTGTTGGCATAAGCAAGATAAGTGGCGCTCGACGCCAGGAATGCGACGGGCGCCCGCGCCACGCCTTTAGGCGGCAGCACGAAGAAGGGCACATAGTCCTCACCCGCTCCAGCGCGCAGGCGGGCCGCATAGATGCCGCTCTTCAGAGTCTGTGGAATGGTCCAGGTGAAATCTGTATCCCAGGCACAATCATAAAGATCGTCCTCATGAAAATGGATCGCCGCATATTCTTGCGGCCTCTGGCGCCAATTCATCACTTCGGCCGTCCAGTTATGGCCGGTCATCGCGCGGGTCGGCAGATTGATGCAAACGCCGTCGAGCCTGTGTGGGCCGGTATCGCGAATGGCGATGCCGGAAATGTCCTGGGCGAAATCCCACCGCGCGACGACACGACCCTCATCGTCGCGCAGCTCCGGCGCTTCGATCTTGCCGTTAAAGTGACCGGCGCCGCGCCAGCCTCGTCTTGCGTCGCGGACGACATGCGCCGCGATGGTGAAAGGGGTGTCCTCTGTCACAGCGACGAAGGGCGCTGTGGCGTCGCACGCAACGGCTGGACGATCACCCCAGCGTTCCTCGAGCGGCACACAGAGAAGCCGGGCTTCGGATGTCTTCGACTCTACACGCGCGGTCACCCGGTACCAGCGCCGCGCGGTGACCGGAGTCGGAAAAGCCAACCGCCAGACTTTTCCGTCGGCACCGAGCCGCAAACAAGGCTTGCCATCACTGTTGATGGTCAAGGCGTAGCCCATTCCCGTCTCGCTATCACCCGACCATCTTCCCATCACCGTCTGCTCGCCGACGCCCGGCAAGGTCGGCCAGATGAGGCAGCTGAGCTCGAAGCCTGCAAGTGCATTGAAAGCGGCGGCCGGCGGGATACTGACATAGGAGCCGCAATCGATCTCCTGCTTGCGGCCCTGATAATCGCCATTCACCACGGCGTCGACGACAAGCTCTTCCTGGAAGCCGGGTCCGTCCGGCCGGTCGTCGCCGCAGCGCAGCCGCACGATGTCGGCACGATAAAAGCCGTCGCCCGTCTCGCGGCTGACCTTGAATTCGATGGTCTCGCCGGGACGTACCGCCAGGCGGTCGGTATAGCCGAGGATTTCGATCATCTAGTCGATCTCCAAAGCCTGGCCGGTATGGCGGCGCCAGCGCAATTTGAAGATGTCCCATTCGGCGTCTTCGAGCGAGCCATAGACGGGGCCCAAGAGATCGACCGGCTCGCGACTTGTCGCCCTGAAACGGGCCAGCGCCCATTCCTGATGCGGTTTGGTGCAGACGACGCAGAAATTATGGGCTACCGGGTCGGAGCGGAAAAAATTGAGGATGCGCTGCAACTCGTCGCTGTGACGGCCAAAGGGCTTCGCCCTGAATTCGCGGGCGAGATCGATGCGGCTCGGATCCACCTTGAACATCGAGCCTACCAGACCGTATAGCCGCCATCGATGAGATAGACGGCGCCGGTGATGTAGCTCGCGGCATCGGAAGCGAGGAAGGCGGCCAAGGGCGCTACTTCTTCCGGCTTACCGAAGCGGTTCATCGGCGTCATGCTCATCCAGAACTTGATCCATTCGGCCTGGCCCTTGCCGGCATCGGTGAGCGCGGTGTCGATATAGCCGGGCGCGATCGCGTTGACGCGGATATTATGCGGCGCCCATTCGACGGCGAGCGACTTGGTCAGCTGCGATACGCCGGCCTTCGAGGCGTTGTAAGCGGGCTGTACCTGCGGGCGGTCGACGATGACGGCGCTGTTCGACGACATATTGACGATGACGCCCTTGTTCTGCGCCACCATCAGCCGGCCGAACTCGCGGCAGCAGCGGAACACGCCATTGAGATTGACCTCGATCACCTCGAGCCAGTCGGCATCCGAAGTTTCAAGCGTCGCGGCATTCTTGACGATGCCGGCATTGTTGACCGCGATGTCGAGGCGGCCATGGCGTTCCTTGATATAGTCGGCGGCGGCAATCACCGATTTCGTATCGCGTACATCCATCTGGCGGAACTCGGCCTTGCCGCCGGCAGCGATAATATCACGCGCCGTCGCCTCGCCCGTCTTCGGCGACAGCTCGGCGACGACCACCGTGGCACCGAGCGAGGCCAGCGCCTTGGCGATCTCCTTGCCCATGCCCTGGCCCGCGCCCGTCACCACGGCGATGCGACCATCCATTTTCAACAAATCAAGCATGCTGTCTCCCATCAACCTTTGACCGCCCCGAGGGTCAGGCCCTTGACGATGTATTTCTGCGCGAAGAGGAAAAAGATGAATTGCGGCAACAGCGAAATGATCGCGGCGGCCGCCATGACCGGCCAGTTGAAGGAGCCGTAGCCTTTGAAATTGGCGATGGTGGTCGCGACCATCGGCGTTTCACTGTAGGTGAGCGCCAGCGGCAGCAGAAGGTTGGTCCAGACCGCAATGAAGGACAACACCGCCGCCGCGACGATACCCGGCCTGATGGTGGGCACGATGACGAACCACAGGACCTGCCAGAGCGAGGCGCCATCGAGCAGCGCCGCCTCGTCGAGCTCGGGCGGCACTTCCGAGATGAATTGCCGGGTGAGCCAGGCGCAATATGGAATGTTGAAGATCTGGAAGGCGAGGATGATACCGATCTGCGTGTCGAACAACGCCGTCTTCTGGTAGATCACATAAAGCGGCAGCATGAACAGGATTTCCGGCAGCATGCGCACCACCATGATGGCGACCTCGAAGGCTGAGAGCCAGCCGCGGCGATAACGCGCCAGGACGTATCCTAAGGGAATCGAAAGCGCCAGCGTCAGCGCCACCGAGAAGATCGACACCGATGTCGTGATGAGGAAAGACTTGGCGAAGTCATTGGACTGCCAGGCCTCGATGAAATTGTGCCATTGCGGTGTGAAGGACCAGACCGGCGGCAGCGCCAGCGCCTCGCGCTGCGTCTTGAGCGCGGTCAGCGCGATCCAGATGACGGGCGCCAGGAATACGGCGGAAATCAGCGCCAGGGTCGTGAAGGAGGCGATCTGGCCTAAGGTGCGCCGCTTGATCCTCATGCCGGCGCCCTCCGCATGGCGAGCAGATAGATGCCGGCAACGAGACCGACGAAGATCGCGAAGACCGTGGCAGCAGCCGAGGCATAACCCATATTGTAGGCGCCGCCGATGCCCTGCTTGAAAATATAGAGCTGCGACACTTCGGTGGCGCGCAAGGGGCCGCCTTTGGTGATGGCCCAGGCGAGCGCAAAGACGCGAAGTGCGTCGATGGTGCGGAAGACGAGCGCCACCAGGATGAAGGGTTTCAAAGCCGGCAAGGTGATGTGGAAGAACATGCGCCAGCCGCTGGCGCCGTCGATCGAGGCCATGTCGATGCGGTCCTGCGGAATGCTGGTCATGCCGGCGAGCAGGATGAGAATGATATTGCCGGTCTGCCACCAGGTGTCGACGAGCGACAAAGTAATGATGACGAGGTTCGGATTGCCGATCCAGTTCGGACCCGGCAGCCCGACCACGCTCAAGGCATAGTTGAGTATCCCCAGATTGGGATCGAGGATGGTCGAGAAGATGACGGCCGCAACGATATCCGACACCATCAGCGGAAAGACCACAGCCGAGCGGAAGAACCACGATGCCCGCATATTATTGTGCAGCAGGATGGCGATGCCGAGGCCGAGAATGAGCTGCAGTGTCACGGCAATCGCCGTGAAAGTGATGGTGACCTTGATCGAATTCCAGAAGGCCTTGTTGGCGAAGACCTGGGCGTAGTTGTCGAGGCCGATGAAGCTCCAGCTCTCGGCTTGGCCCAGCGCCCAGTTCCATTGATGAAGGCCCGCCCACAGGCCGAAGCCCACGGGATAGGCGGCGATCAGAAAGAGGACGGCGGCCGCGGGCAGCAGGAAAAGAATGGGGATGCGGCGCTTCATGCCTGCCTGGAAAAAGAAAGGCTTCTAAAAAAGAGGGGAAGGGCGGGCGGACCACTGATCCGCCGCGCCCAGCTTGTTCACGGCTTGTAGAGCCCGGCCTGGGTGACGACCTCGGTCGCCTTATCCTGCAGCTCCTGCATCGCGTCATCCACCGGCGTGCCCTGATAGATCGCATGCAGCGCGTCGAGCATGCCCTGCACCACCTGGTCGGCAGAGGCGAGATACATGATCGAGGGCTGGGCCACTTTCAGGGAGTCGCCCACCGCGGCGCCGAAGCCCTCGGGCAGCTTCTTCTGATAGTCAGGATCGGCCCAGGTCGACTGGCGCGCCGAGGCCATGGTCTTCTCGCCGACGCGTGCGGCGATATAGGGGCTCGTCGCCCATTGGACGAACAGCCAGGCGGCATCCTTTTTCTCGGAGCGTTCCGGAATGCTCAGGCCCCAGGACCACATGGCAGTGCGGGCGCCATCGGCGGAACCCGCCGGCAGAGCCTTGAAACCAACCTTGTCGGCGACCGTCGACTGCTTGGGATCGAGGAAGATCGAGGCGAAGAGGCTCGCATCGGGTCCGAAAGTGGCGGCCTTGCCTTGCGCGAATTGCGTAGTGGCTTCGTACCAGTCGAAGGAGGTGACGCCTGGCGCCGACATCTTCATCAGTTCGGCCCAGTCAGCGAAGCCATCCTTCACCTTGGGATCAGTGAAGCGCGGCGCCCATTTGTCGTCGAAATAGACGAAGCGGTCCTTAGGGTATGGCGCATTGCCCCAGCTGTTGGCGACCACGGCATTGAGCTCGTCCAGGATGCCGAGCCCGCCGCCGCGCAACGAGGCCGGATAGGTGCCTTCCGGCAGCTTGAGCTTGCGCAGAGCCTCCAGCCACTGGTCCATCGTGGTGAGGCTGGCGACGTCGATATTGTTCTCCTGGAAGAGGTCCTTGCGGTAGAAGAACATGTAGACTTCGGTCGACATCGGCACGCCATACATGTCGGGGCTCGACGGGTCCGGCAGATGGAAGGCCGAGGCCGCGGCGGGCGAGAAGTCCTCATACTGGTACCAGGCCTTGTCGGTCAGCTTGGGATTATCGAACGCGTCGTTGAGCTTGGCCAGCCACTTGTTCTGATAGGCGGTGTAGCCATTGAGGCCCATCGACAGGAAGAAGACGTCGAAAGGCGGCTTGGTGGAGGCGAGGCCGAGCTGGGATTTGTCCCAATAAGCGTCCTCGGCGACGGTGGTGAGGTTGAGCTTGATACCAGAGAGCTTCTCGAATTCCGGCAGGAAGGGCTCGATCGCCTCGGTCCACGGATGCTTCACAAGGAAGAGCTCGATCGATTGGCCTTTGAATTGCTGCCAGTCGATCTTGGCTTTTTCAGGCGGTTCGGCGGCGAGCGCCTGGCTGAACGCCAGCAGCACCAGCGCGCAAAGTCCGGCGAGGACCAATCGCAGTTTCTCCATGGGCATTTCCTCGTTATTATTCAGTGTATGAGTACTATGTATGTTATCATGATGACTTAAGGCAAGCGCCAAATCAACCCGCGTGGGACGCAGGGTCGCCATCCGGTAATGCGCGGGAGCGCGTGCTGGCGGGGCCGCTGCGGGCGGCCTGATATATCATCAATCAGGGGAGACCGCAGCGGTCGAGAGATCGCAGAGAAGACTTGGATCAACCGTCAGTGGAGCTGGGATCTGGCGATCCGCATCGTCGGCATCACATCATCGCAGCAGATGCAGCTGACATACTGTCCCAGGCGCGCATTGAATTCATACCGCACCTTCGTGTCATCGGCCGTGACGATGAGCACGCGGTGGCCGGCAATCACTTCGTCGGTGACTTCCAGCACCTGCCCATAGAGGCTGCCGCCCCAGCGTGCCCCGTCCTTGCCGCGCATGACGATCTCGAAGAAGGGATAGTCCTCGCGCATCTTGAAGATGATGGCGTGACGGCTTTCATCGCCTTCGGGCGACACCCCTTCGCCCAGCCAGACGGTCGATATCTTGGCCCCGAGAACGGCGCCGATCGGATAGAACGGGCAGCCATCATGAAGCGAAAATTCCGCGATGACGAAACCCACCGCGTCTTCCATCTCGAACGGCCGCGCCTCACTGCCGAACGCCGCATAGTCCCTCTCGAACTGCACTTGTGTCGCCATTGCAATCTCCTGTCGGCCTTCCGGCCGCCCCCCAAGCCCTCTGCCATCAAGGTGCGTGAATCGAGCGCCAGTCAGCACCCCCCATTTGGGGGGTAGCGCCACGCCAACAGATGCATGACCTAAAGGAACCCGATCAGGACGATCAGAATTAAGAGACAGGCAAGGCCGATATTCAGTATCCGCGCCGCCAGGGGATGGCTGAGGATGCTGGTGAGGGACGATCCGGCGAGCGCCCAGAGCGTATGGATGGCGATGATCGCGACAGCGAGAACTACGCATTTGAGCAATGCATCCGGCAGCGGCCGTCCGGCCAGAAGGGTCGACTGGGCATAGACGGCGCCAATGGCGAGATAGGCCTTGGGATTGGCAACCGCCAGGCTGAGCCCCGCCAACCACCCGGACGCCCTGCCCGCAGCCGCAGCCGCGGACAAAGGCGGCGCCGTGGCGATGCGCCAGGCGCGGTACAGCATGTAGAGCGTGGCGGCGAGGCTGACGGTGAAGGAAAGCCGCGGCAGTTCATGAAGAAGAGCGGTGGCGCCCAGGGCGACCGCCAGAAGCACCAGGATAGTGCCGAGATTGATACCGGCCCAATAGCCGAGCGAATGGCGCAAGCCGAAGGCGGCCGCCGTGGCGGTGATGCTCACGGTGGTCGGCCCCGGACTGGCCATCAGAACCGCGGCAGAGACCAGCAGGGTGACAAGGCCGGAAAGGGAAAATTCCTGCAGCACCGGCCCAGGCTAGTCCCGGACGATCGAGGCGGTCTTGAACGATCGTGCGTCAGCGATAGGCGGCGGCGAGCTGGCGCGCGGCCGTGCCGATCAGTCCGATATCGGAGCCGACCGCCACAAAGCGGGCGCCGAGTTCCAGATAACGGCGCGCCAGCTGCTGATCCGAGGTGAGGATACCGGCGGCCTTGCCGGTGGCGACGATGCGGGTGATGGCGTCCTCGACCCTCGCCTGGACTTCCGCATGACCCGGCCGTCCCAGATACCCCATATCGGCGGCGAGATCGGCCGGGCCGATGAAGATGCCGTCGACGCCGTCCACCGCCGCGATCGCCTCGAGCTGATCGAGGCCGGCGAGAGTCTCGAGCTGCACCAGCAGGCAGGTCTGCTCGTCGGCGGTCACCAGGTAGTCCGGAATGGCGTTGAAGCGCGACGCCCTCGCAAGGCCGGCGCCGACGCCCCTTATGCCGTGCGGCGGGTATTTCACCGCGCGCACGAGATCCTTTGCCTGTTCGGCGGTCTCGACCATGGGGACAAGGATTGTCTGGCAGCCGATATCGAGGAGTTGCTTGATCATCCAGCTCTCACCCACCGGCGGCCGGCAGACGGCGCTGACGGTGTGCGTCGACAGTGCCTGCAATTGCGCCAAGGTCGAGCGCAGGTCATTGGGCGCATGCTCGCCGTCGATCACCAGCCAGTCGAAGCCGGCGCCGGCGATGAGCTCCGCCGCATAAGGATCGGCGAGGCCAAGCCACAGGCCGATCTGGCGCTCGCCCGCGTGAAGGCGCTGCTTGAACTGGTTCTGCGGGGCCGGCATCGACATCCTCACGCGAAATGGCAGCTGACGCTGCCCAGGGCGCCGAAATCGGCAACAATGGTGGAGCCGTGCGGACATTCCACCGGGCGAATGAAGGAGCCCGAGAGCACCACCTGCCCGGCCGCGATCTCACCGCCATAGGCCGACAGGCGATTGGCCAGCCAGGCGATGCCGCGGGCCGGATGATTGAGGACACCGGCGGCGAGGCCCGTCTCCTCGACCGCGCCATTGCGCGAGACGATGGCGCCGAGCCAGCGCAGATCGGTTTCGACCGGCCGCATCGGCCGTCCGCCCAGCACGATGCCGGCATTGGCGGCATTGTCGGCAATGGTGTCGAAGACGGTCCGCATCTTGCCGGTCTGGGGGTCGCTGCGCAGGATGCGTGTGTCGAGGATCTCGAGCGCCGGTGAAATGTAGTTCGTCGCGTCGAGCACATCGAAGAGTGTCACACCCGGCCCGCGCAAGGATGACTTCATGATGAAAGCGATCTCGGCCTCGACCCGTGGCTGGATGAAGCGGTCGGGGGAGATGATAGCGCCGTCGTCGAAAGCCATGGACTCGAGGATAACGCCGGAATCGGGCGTATCGATATTGAGGGCCTGCTGCATCGCGCGCGAGGTCAGGCCGATCTTCCAGCCGATAGGACGATGGCCCTGCGCCTGCTTGCGATCCATCCAGGCCGCCTGGATTCTATAGGCGTCGTCGAGATCGATGCCCGGATGGGCTAGGCTCAAGAGGCCGATCTGGCGGCGGTCGCGCTCGGCCTGGTCGAGCGCCGCGGCAGCCGCCGTGATCTGTTCGGACGTCATCATGAAGATGTTCCTCTATCGTCTCTCCGCCTGGACGCGGTTTTCGAGCGTTCCGACGCCCGCCACCGCGACGCGTACCACATCGCCATCGACCAGATAACGCGGTGGGTCGAAGCGCGCGCCGGATCCGGTCGGCGTGCCGGTCACGATCATGTCGCCCGGCACCAGCTCCATGAAGGTCGAGATATAATTGATCAGGTAGGTGAAGGGGAACATCATGCGGGCGATGCTCTCCTCCTGGCGCAACTCGTCATTGACCCAGGTCCGGATATCGAGCGCCGCGAGCGTGGCGCGATCGTCGAGAACCTCGATCCACGGGCCGATGCTGCCCGAGGCGTGGAAGTTCTTGCCCTGCGTGACATTGAACTTGGCGTGGCGCATCCAGTCGCGCACGCTGCCTTCATTACAGATGGTGAGACCGAAAATATGATCCAGCGCCGATTCCGCCGGGATGCGGCGCCCACCTTTGCCGATCACCAGGACGATCTCGCCCTCATAGTCGAATTGCGGCGACTCGGGCGGCAGCAACAAAGCCTGGCCATGGCCGACAAAGGAGCCGCGGCTGCGCAGGAACAGGCTCGGGAATTTGGGAAGCTCGGAGCCGTCTTTATATTCGGCATTGCGGTCGGCATAATTAACGCCGACGCAGATGATCTTGTCGGCATCGGGAACCGGGACGAGATAGTCGATGTCGGAGAGGGAGAAATCGGCGCTCACTCTGGCGATCTCCGCCTGGATATCGGCGCGCGGCATCTCGGCAATGAGCTGGCGCAGGCTCTGCTGCTTCAGGCGCGCCGACAGATCGACGACACCCGTATCGATCACGGCGCCGAACCGGTCCTTGCCGTCGGCACGAAAACTCAAAAGTCGCATAGGCTGGTCCTTCTAGAAAAACGCGGGCGTCAGTTCGTTTCCAGCTCGATCTTCTCCTTGCGGCGCCGCACCGCGGGGAGAAGAATCCAGAGGACGAGCAGGATCGTCGCACTGAGGAAGCCGATGCTGATCGGGCTGGCGATGAAAGTAGCGGGATCGCCATGCGAGATGAGAAGGGCGCGACGCACATTCTCCTCGAGCATCGGCCCGAGGACGAGTCCCAGGATGAAAGGCGCCGGCGAGCAGTCGAGCTTGAGGAAGAGATAACCCAGCATGCCGAAGAAGGCGCCCAGCAGAACGTCCGAGTAGCTGTTGGCCAGCGAATAGATGCCGAAGCACGACAGGATGAGGATCAGCGAGAACAGCCAGGAATAAGGAACCTTGAGCAGCGCCGTCCACAGGCGGATGAGCGGCAGATTGAGGATCACCAGCAGCACATTGCCGATCCACATGCTGGCGACGAGCCCCCAAAACAAGGTCGGGCGTTCAGTGATGACATTGGGTCCGGGCGTAATGCCCTGGATCATCAAGGCGCCGAGCATCAACGCCATGGTGGCGCTACCCGGCACGCCGAGCGTCAAGGTCGGGATGAAGGAGGTCTGTGCCGCGGCGTTGTTGGCGGCTTCGGGGCCCGCGACGCCCTCGATGGCGCCGTGGCCGAAACGGGAAGGATCACGCGCCACCCGCTTCTCCAGCATGTAAGAGGCGAAGGAGCTCATCGTCGGCCCGATGCCGGGCAGGATGCCGAAGAACATGCCGATGCCGGTGCCGCGCAGGATCGGCAAGGCCGAAGCCTTAAGCTCTTCGCGCGTCGGCATCAGGCTGTCGACCTTGGTCGCCTCGACCGGCTGCGCGGTATGGGACCTGAGCTGCATGATGATCTCGGTGAAGGCGAACATGCCGACCGCCACGACGACGAACTTGACGCCGTCCATGAGCGGGGTAAGGCCGAAAGTGTAACGCAGCGCACCGGAATTGGTGTCCATGCCGATGAGGCCGATCAGGATACCCAGCAGCGCCATCAAGAGACCTTTGATGAAGGCGCCCTGGACGAGCACGGACGTCGCCACCAAGGCCATGACGATCAAGGCGGTATATTCCGCCGCGCCGAAATCCAGCGCGGCTCTGCCGAGCCAGGGAGCGAACAAGGCGATCGCCAGCGTGCCGATGCAGCCGGCCACGAAAGAGCCGATGGCCGCGATCGCCAGAGCGGCTCCGGCGCGGCCCTTCTTCGCCATCTGATAGCCGTCGAGGCAGGTGACGACGGAAGAGGATTCGCCCGGCAGGTTGACCAGGATGGCGGTCGAGGACCCGCCATAAGAGGCGCCGTAATAGATGCCGGCCAGCATGATCAGCGAGCCTTCCGGCGGCAGCCCATAGGTCATCGGCAGCAACATCGCGATGGTGACCAGCGGTCCGACCCCCGGCAGCATGCCGATGAAGGTGCCGAGCGTCACGCCGATCAGACAATACAGCAGATTGTCGAACGAGAAGGCGACCTGAAATCCAAGCAGGAGTCCGTCGATCATCAGAAGGCCCAGAGATTGATCGGCATGTTGAGGCCGAGGCGGAAGATGAGAATGGGCACGGCAATGCCGATGGCGATCTGCACCGGCAAATGCCGCCACTTCCGCGCCGGATCGGCGAACCAGCCGGCCACGACCAGAAAGGCGACGGCAGGAATCAGGCCGGCCGTATCGATCAGCAGCGCGAAGCCGATGACGGCGCCGGTAATGATGAGGAGCGGCCGCCAGGCGATGTCGCCAAATGCCGGGCCATTGCCCCTGATGATTTCCTGGATGACGAGAACGATGCCGAATATCAGAATGAGCGTCGACACGATCACCGGGAAGTATCCCGCCCCCATATTGAGGGTCGAGCCGAAGGGATAGTTGCGGGCGATGATCAATGCCGCGAGTCCGATGCCGGAAAACACCAGGCCCGCGATCAGGTCCCTTGTCGCCTTCATTTCATTCCTCCCGAAGAATCCAGCCGGATGCGGTCAGTTCGACTCTTGCCGGCGCTTTATATGTTCGTGCAGATTGTTGAACTTGAAATTCAGCTCAGGATGCATCTCCTGGAGCTCAAAGGCTACAGCGAGCGGGCGGCGCTGCTGCAGCGGCGCCAGGAGGCCGCATAATTTCTGAAAGACCGCTTCCGCCGATTTCCGCTTGGTCTCGGCATCGCGGCCGACGCCGATCCTGAGCACGACATGCACGAAGCTGTTGTCGGGATGGCCATCGCCGATGATGTAGTCGTCGATCACCTGAAAGCGCAGGCGAATGCCGCCGAGCGGGAAAAGGCCGGTGGCGAGGGCCGCCTGATAGACGCAGTCCTTGAGTGCCCGCACTTCCGGCTGAGCGGCGATATTGGCGGAAGTCTCGATCCAGATATGAGGCAATTTCTACTCCAGAGAAAAGTTGGTCGATGGGCGGGCGCGCTCCGCCGCCGGAGCGCGCCCTCTGCCGTGTAATCATTCAGGCTGAATGCCGGCTTCCTTGATCATCGTGGTCCAGCGCGTGAGCTCGCTGGCGATCAGTGCCTTCAATTCTTCGGGCGAGCTCGCCTTGCCCTCGACGCCCGACTTTTCGAGGCCCGCCTGGACTTCCGGCTTGGCCAGCGCCTGGACGAGTGCCTGATTGAGCTTGTCGATGAATTCCTTGGGCGTACCGGCAGGCGCGGCGAAGCCATACCAGCCGGAGACTTCGAAATTCGGATAGCCGAGCTCGGCGACCGTCGGCAGATCGGGCAGCGACGGCGAGCGCTTCGCGCCGGTGACGGCGAGCGGAATCAGCTTGCCGGCTTTGATATGGGGCAGCACGGAAACCGGGCTGCTGAGCATCAGGCTCACGCGGCCGGAGAGCAGATCGGTGATCGCCGGTCCTGAGCCATTATAAGGAATGTGGGTCAGCTCGATGCCGACCGCCTGCTGCATCAGACGGGAAGCCAGGAAGGAAGCCGCCGCACCACTGGCGAAATTGATGCTGCCCGGGGCCGCCTTGGCCTTGGTGATGAGCTCGGCCAAGGTCTTCACGCCGAGATTGGGATGAACCACGACAACATAGGGCGATTCCGAGATCTGGCCAATCGGCTCGAAATCCTTGATCGGATCGTAATTGGTCGCCGAATAGAGGCTCGGATTGAGCGCCAGCGTGGCCTGCAGCACGAAGACCATGGTGTAGCCGTCAGGCTTGGCGCCCGCCGCCTCCTTGGTGCCGACGATGCCCTGGGCGCCCGGACGATTATCGACGAGCACGGGCTGGCCCAAGGTCTTTGACATGTCCTCGGCGACGATGCGCGCGGTGATGTCGGTGCCGCCGCCGGCCGAGAACGGCACGATCAGGCGGATCGGCTGCTCGGGGTAATCGGCCAGCGCCGTCGACGCGCCCATCGCGATGCCGGCCAATAGCGCGGCGATGCCCAATGTTTTCTGGATCATCTGCTTCATATGTCTCTCTCCCATTTTATCAGCGCCGATCAGGCGCCTTTCTTGGCGGCGAACAATTCGTCGATCTTCTTTTCGTAAGCGTGGTAGTTGAGATAGCCGTAGAGTTCCTCACGCGTCTGCATCGTGCCGAGGATGTCTTTCTGCGTGCCCTGGCCACGGATGGTCTGATAGACCTTGAGCGCCGCGGCATTCATCGCGCGGGCCGCCGACAGCGGATAAAGTGCGGCGGAGACGCCCGCATCGCGCAATTCCTCGGTGGTGAAATTGGGCGTCTTGGAGAATTCGGTGATATTGGCCAGCACCGCATGCGGGCGGTTGAGCGCCGTGGCGAGCTTCGTATATTGACCGAGCTCGGTGAAGGCCTCGGCGAAGATCATGTCGGCGCCCGCCTCCATATAGGCCGAAGCACGGTCGATCGCGCCATTGAGGCCTTCGAGGGCAAGCGCATCGGTGCGCGCGACGATCACGAAGTCTTCGTCGTAGCGCGCATCGACGGCCGCCTTGATGCGGTCGAGCATCTCACTCTGGCTGACGATCTCCTTGCCGGGGCGATGACCGCAGCGCTTGAGCGCCACCTGGTCTTCCATGTGCATGGCGCCGGCGCCGTCCTTGATGAGGCCGCGCACCAGCCGCGCAATGGAATAGGCGCCACCGAAGCCGGTATCGACATCGACGAGAACCGGCAGATCGGCCGAGTCCGACACACGGCGCAGATCGGTCAGGACGTCATTGATGGTGGTGATGCCGAGATCGGGCAGGCCAAAGGAGGCGTTCGCGACACCGGCGCCCGCGAGATAAAGCGCCCGGTAGCCAACGCTCTTGGCCATCAGCGCCGTATAGGCGTTGATCGTGCCCATGATCTGAAGCGGCGCTTCCTCAGCCAGGGCTTGGCGGAAACGGGCACCGGCGGATACGCGCGAGGGAACATTGGTGAGCACGACTATTGACTCCATATTGTGGAAGTATTATTCTGCGATACGCTTGAGTTTCTGCGTATATGAAAAGAATTTGACGGTCAACCAGCTGCGTAGAGAATCTTTAATCCATATTATGGAAGTCTGAGATGGAGCAAGGCGCTCAAAGCATCTATCGGGCGGTGGCGGTGCTGAAGGCCGTGGCGGAACGCAACCGCACCGGCAGTAGCCTCACCGAGCTTTCCGCCGCGACCGGCCTTACCGTCCCGACCGTGCACCGCATGCTGCGGGCTTTCGGCGAATCCGGCCTCACCTTCCAGCAGTCGAATGACCGGCGTTATTTCCTGGGCCCCCTGATCTACGATCTCGGCCTGACGGCGGCGCCGCGCTTCGATCTGCAGTCGCTCTATAAGAAGACGACCGAGGATCTCGCCGAGCAGACCGGCGACACGGTCTTCTTTTCCAAGATCAGCGGCGACGACATGATCTGCGTGAGCCGGATGTCAGGCGCCTTTCCGGTCAAGGCACTGGTGACGGATGTCGGCCTGCGCCGGCCCATCGGTGTCGGCGCCGGCGGCCTCGCCGTGCTGTCGGCGATGCCAAAGGAACAGGTGGTGCGCATCGTCGACGCTAATGCCGAGAAATACCCGCATCACGGCAAAACCGTCGAGCAGGTGCTCGAGCAGGTACGGGATGCACGCGCGCGCGGCCATGTGGTGCGCAACATCGCCGATCTCGGCGTCACGACGCTTTCCATGGCGATCCGTGACAAATCACGTAAGCCTTTCGCGTCGATCAGCGTCAGCTCGATCTCGCCGCGCATGAGCCCACAGCATATCGAGACCGTCCTCGATCTGATGCGGCCGGTGATCCAGAAATTGGAATCGGCGATTGACTTCAGCTATTCGATGTTCGCGGCTTAGTTCCTTTTGTCGAAGCGCCGGAGCACATTCCAGGTCATCCGCGCGACCTCGTTCTCATATTTGTTCCAGGCCATGGCACCGGCCCAGGCGATCGACCCGACAGAGAAGACGGCACCGCCACCTTCCTTCTCGAAATAGACGAGATCCGCGCGAATCGTGTCGTTCTGGGTGCCCGACATATCGGGCGTGGGATCGAGCATATCCTCGGGCGTCATCAGATAGATGTCGGTGTGTTTTTTCGAGCTGCCGAGAATGAGCGCATTGCGGGGCGTGCCGAGCGCGAAATCAGCGCGGTCGATCTCCATGCCGGCGGCACCACCGCCCGACAGGCCGAAGGCGCCGAATTTCCGGCCCAGTGTGCGATCGATCCCGTCGAAAATGAAATCGGCGCGTGAATCGGACGCGGCCTCGCCCAACTCGTAAGGCTCGGAGAGATCGAAACCCTGCGAGCTCATAATGAGGCCGGCAAGCTCGGTCGAGGGCCGGCCGTTACGCCGCCACAGGCCGCCATATTCGCCGGTGAAGGCATGATGGAACTGACCCTGCCCCGGTTCCCAAGGCCTGATGCCCGCTTCCGAGCGGCGGCATTCGATGACGCCCGGATGCGCGTCGCTGAAGGAGATGCGCCAATAGAAGCCATTGCCGCCCAGATACATGAGCCGGCCGCCGCGATCGACGAAGCCCTGCAGCGCGTCGAGCATCTGAAGCGAATGATATTCGGGATGGGTGCCGGTCAGCACCACGTTGTACTGACGCAGAAGCGCCAAGCCATCGCGATGCAGATCCTCATCGGTGATCACATCATAAGCGACACCCTGATGCTCGAGCCAGCCGGTGATGTGGGTGTCGGCGGTGAGCTGCCAGACATTGGAGCCGAGGCCGCCGAGAAAGCCTTTGATGCCCGGCTGAAGATCGACGACCGGCCGGTTGCGCGAGGAATGGAAAACGCCGCTGCCGTCGCCATGGACTTCATAGAAGGAGAAACCGAGTTCGGGATGCTCCTGCAGAAAGGCATGATGCCGGTCGATCTCGACGAGGCGGCCCATGCCTACTTCTGTTCCCGGCACATCGAGGCCGAGCCGGTGATTGGCGTAAGCGAGATAGCTTACCGTCGGCAGCAGGAAGCAGACCGTATTGCCTGAGGCTGTCGCGCGCGGTGGCCGCACAGCGAAGACGCAATGATAGGCCTGCGCTTCATCGCCATCAGGCACGAGGCGGATGGCATAGAGGCCGCTCTTGAGGCTCTTCGGCAACGTCACTTCGAAATCGGTTTGCCACTCTGCATCCGTCATGTCGTCGGCATGGAAATGGATCGCCGAATAAAGCTCCGGGATCTGCCGCCAGTCCTGGCATTGCCCGGCCCAACGCCAGCCGGTCATGGCGCGCGCCGGGCATTGCGCTGTCCTGCCATGAAGCTGATGCGGCGAAGCGTCGATCACCTCGGTGCCGTCGATGCTGCGGGAGAAATCCCAGAAGACGACGAGATCCGGCAAGCGGCTTAAATTCTGCGGCAGCGCCAGGCGCGCCACGGCTTCCAAGGGCTCGAGCGCACGGCTGAACAGAACGGGTGAATCGATCTTGCCGTCGAAATGATTCTCTCCCGGCGCACGGGCCGCGATCATCACGGCGACGGGAGCATTCCGACTCAGCGCGGCGGAAGTCTTTCCCGCAGCGATTACCTCGCTTTCCCGGGTGAGCGCTGAGAGACACAGCTCGCCTTTGTCGAAAGACAGGATCAGGAGAATCCATTGCTTGACAGCCAGCGGTGCTGCAAGCGTCAGCCGCGCATCGCCGAGCTTTGCGCAGGCTCGGCCTTCCGCATCGATCAGCAGTTCGAGGCCAATACCGGTGAGATGGAAGATCGTCCGTTCCGTGTCGCCGATGAGGGTCGGCAAGACCGGGACCGCCAGGGTGAAGCTTGAAAGTTCGGCGAGCACATTGCCGCGATCGGCGATCTGAACATAGGAGCCGGCACGGATCGCCTGGTGGCGGGCCACCCGCTCACCGCCGAGATCGAGCGCGATCGCTTCGTCTTTATAGCCCGGCGCATCGGGATGGCGGTCGCCCTGGATAATGCGGCGCAGATCGGCGCGGTAGGTCCGCGCGCCATAGGAGCCGACTTTCACGGCGATCGTCTCGCCGGGCGCGGCACTCAGTGTATTCGTATAGGCAATGAGGGAAAGCATGGGATCAGCGCCGCATCGTCAGAAGTTCCAGGGGCAATTCAGGTCCACCGAGATCACGCCAGCGCCGAAGGAACACATCACGCTCGGCAGTGCCGAGATCATCATAGTTGACGCCCTCGACCGCTTCGATGGCCTCACCGCGTCGCGCCGGCAGCCGGGCGAGTTGCCAGCGCCGGTAAGGCTCCGTGCACAGGATGACATATTTGCCTTGGGGACCGAGGCCGCGCATGACATTGAGCACCCGCTGTAGGCCGGGACTGCGATAGCCGAAAGGATCGGCCATGAATTCCCGCGCAAAGGGCACATCGTCCGCCGTGATCTGATAACGCGCCATGCTTAGTCCTTAGTCTTACGGCCAGGCTCATACATTATTCTCCCTCCTCCTTGCGGGGAGGGTCGGTCCGAAGGACCGGGGTGGGGGTCGGGTGGTCCCTCAGAATCTTTTTCTTCAATTCTGTTGGAGCACCCGACCCCATCCGGCTCCCACGGCTTTTGGGCCGTGGGAGCCACCTTCCCCGCTAGGGGGAGGAAAAGGCACGTAAGGGACGGCTCACGCCGCCTTCTTGGCGATATCGCGATACACCTCATCCAGCGTCTTGCGCAGGATACCGAACAATTCCGATATCTGCGCGTCGGTAATGATGAAAGGCGGCGCCAGCACGATCGACGCGCCGAGTGGGCGGCAGATCAGGCCGTTCTTCAAGGCTTGGCGCGACACGCGCTCGCTGACGTCGAGATTGCCGGCGAAAGGTGCCTTGGTTTTCTTGTCGGCCACCATTTCAAGCGCGCCCATCAAACCGACGCCACGCGCCTCGCCCACCATCGGGTGGTCGGCCATGGCGCGCAACTGCTTCTGGAATTCCGGCGACCGGGCCTTCACATTGGCGAAGGCGCCGCCTTCGATCTCATCGAGTGCCGCCATGGCGATGGCGCAGCCGACCGGATGCGCGCCCGTGGTGAAGCCCGTCGGCAGCTCCTCATATTTGGCCGAGGCCTTGTCGATGCGTTCGGTCATTTCGGGCGACAGGATGATGGCGCCCATCGGGAAGAAGCCGGCGGTGATGACCTTCGACGCCACCACGATATCGGGCTTCATGCCGTATGTCTGCGAGCCCCAGAATTCGCCGGTGCGGCCAAAGCCGCAGATCACCTCATCGGCGATGAGCGGAATGCCGTATTTCTTCAAGACCGGCTGGATGGCCTGGAAGTAGCCTTCGGGCGGCGGAATGACGCCGCCGGCGCCCATCACCGGCTCGGCGAAGAAACCGGCGATGTAATCCGGGCCGGTATTGCGGATCGTCTGCTCGAGCTCGAGCGCCAGACGCTGCGAGAAATCCGTTTCGCTCTCCTTCGGCAAAGCTTCGCGCCAATGATGCGGACAAGTGAGATGACGCACCTCCTTCACCGGCAGCCCCGAAGCCGACTTCACATAGTCCTTGCCCGTGAGGCTCGCGGTGATCACCGTCATGCCGTGATAGGCGTTCTTGCGGCTGAGCAGCAGACGGCGATGAGGCTTGCCTTCCTGCTCCGCCAGAAACCACAGGAGCTTCACCACCGTGTCATTCGCCTCGGACCCGGAGTTTGCATAAAAGACGCGGTTCGCTTCCATCGGCGCCAGCTTGACGACACGCTCGGAGAGATCAAGGGCCGCCTGGCCGACGCGGCCGAAGAAGGCGTGATAGGCGGGAAGCTTGGCATAAGCGCGTTGCGCCGTCTCGATCAGCTTCTTGTTGTCGAAGCCGAGCACGACATTCCACAGGCCCGAATTGCCTTCCAGATATTTGCGGCCGCGGTCGTCATAGATATAGACGCCCTCGCCCCTGTCGACGATGACCGGCCCCTCCTCCTCGAGCGTCGGTATATGCGAGAAAGGATGCATGAAGGCACTTGGATAATTGCGTCTGCTCATTTGCTTGCTCCCGGCTCAATGGCCTCTTGGCACTGGACAATAGTTTCCCGTTCGCCCCGGCGGACCGGGGGCGATCTTTCTTTCACCTTCACCCTGAGGTGCCCGGCGAAGCCGGGCCTCGAAGGGTTGGCGCAGTAGACTCGCTCTATCCTGATGGACGCTTCGAGGCTCGCTGCGCTCGCACCTCAGCGTGAGGGATATGGAGAGCTTTCTCTCCCGCCCTCACACCTTCGACATCTAGTTCGCCTTGATGCGCGACCAGGCCCGGTCATAGACCTTCAGGTCGGCGCCAAGATCCTCGAATATCTGCAGTTTCGCGCGCACCTCGGGCGGCGGGTTGATCGCGGGATTGTTCTTGAGCTCGGGCGGCAGCAGTTCGAGCGCCGCCTTGTTGACCACGCCATTGGTCAGCATGGTGGAATTTTGCGCCGCGATCTCAGGACGCAGCAGGAATTCCATGAACAATTTGGCGTTGTCCTTGTTGGGCGCCGTCTTCAGCATGCACACATTTTCCTGATACATCGTCGCCCCTTCCTCAGGGATCACGAAGCCCAGATCCTTCGGCCGCTTGTTCACATAGAGAACGCCGCCGACATAATAATGTGACGCCGCCATGTCGCCGCCTTCGATCAGCGGGATCACGTCATAACGGAAGGCCGCGATATTGGGCTTCTGCTTGAGGATGAATTCCTCGGCAAGCTTGATGTCGGCAGGATCGCGGGTGTTCACCGACTTGCCGTTCATGATCAGGCCGATGCCGAGCGTCTCGCGCAGATCGTCGAGCAGCGTCACACGGCCCGGGTTCTTCGCGGCATAGTCGAACAGATCCTTCCACGACTTGAAGTCCTGTCCGGCAACCGTCTTGTTGTAGAAAATGCCGACCGGACCCCAGGCATAGGGCAGGCAGAAATCGGCCTTGGGGTCCTGCTTGGCGCGCAGCGCGCCGGGATCGATATTCTCGAAGCCCTTGGACTGGTTGATCTTGCTTTCCTCGACGAGGCCAAGCTGGACCATGATATCGGCCATATGGACCGACGGCCAGACGAGATCATAACCGGTGGCGCCGGCCTGAATCTTGGCCAGCATCTCCTCATTGGTCGAATAGGTGTCGAGCGACACCTTCACATCATATTCCTTGGAGAACTTGTCGATGATCTCAGGGTTTATGTAGTCGCCCCAATTATAGAGATGGAGCTCGCCGGCGGCCTGCGCCGGACCGGCGGCCAGCGCCATCAGAGCGGCACCCGTCAATGCGATGTTCTTCAGCCACTTCATCACTTCCTCCTCTTTCTTTCTAGTTTCTACGCGATCTGAAATAGAGGCCGGCGCTCGCCACCACGAAGGAGAACATGATCAGCAGCACGGCCAAGGCATTGATCTGCGGTCTTATCCCGCGCCGGACCATGGCGAGGATGAAGAGCGGCAAGGTCTGGGTGTCGACGCCGGCGATGAAATAGGTGATGACGACGTCATCGAGCGAGATGATGAAGGCGAGCAGGAAACCGCCGATCACGCCCGGCATGATCAAGGGCAGGGTCACGCGCCTGAAGGTCGTCACCGGCCCCGCGCCCAGATCGGCCGAAGCGACCTCGAGCGTATTGTCCATGCCGGCAAGGCGCGCCGCCACGATGATATAGACATAGCTCGACAGGAAAGTGCAGTGGCCGATGATGATGGTGGCGAGGCTCAGCTTGAAGCCGACGCCGACGAAGAAGATCAACAGCGCGATGCCGAGCACGATGTCGGGCATGATCATCGGCATGAACAGCAGAGCCTGATAGATGCGCTTGCCCACGAAGTCGTAGCGCGCGGTGGCAAGCGCGGTCGCGGTTCCGATGACGGTGGAAATGGCGCTCGCCGACAGCGCGACGATCAGGCTGTTGCGCAGGACGCCGAAGATGCGGTCCGGATTCTCCGTGAAGGCGGCATCGAAGGCCGCGCCCGCCGGCTGCATGCCGAACAAGGTGCGGTACCAGTCGAAGGTGAAGCCGGTCCACACCGCCATGTTGAGGGCGTTGGAATTGAAGGAATAGACAGTGATGAGGGCCAAAGGCGCGTAGAGAAAGATGAGGAAGGCGGCGCCATAGATGTGGAGCGCCGTCCAGCCTGATGAGAAGCGGCGCTTAGACATGGCCGGCCCCCGCGAGGCGTTCATTGTTGGCGGCGCGGCGCATCCACAATGTGTAGGCCAGCACCAGAAGCAGGACGCTCGCCATCACGATCATCGCCAGTGTCGAGCCGAAGGGCCAGTTGCGCGCCTGGAGGAACTGGCGCTCGATGACATTGCCGGTCATCTGCACCTTGGAGCCACCGAGGAAGGATGGCACGATGAAATTGCCAAGCGCCGGGATGAACACGATAACGCAGCCGCCGGCGATGCCCGGTGCGGTCAGAGGCAGAATCACCCGCCGGAAGGTCTGGAAGGGCGTGGCGCCCAGATCCTGCGAGGCCTGTACCAGCGACCAGTCGAGCCGTTCGACGCTCGCATAGATGGGCAGGAACATGAAAGGCGTCAGCACATAGACGAGGCCGACGATCACCGCGAATTCGGTGAAGATCATGTTGAGCGGCTGATCGATGATACCGAGTGACAGCAGCGCCGTGTTGACGGCGCCGGTCGGCCGCAGCAGGAGCAGCCAGGCATAGATGCGCACCAGGAGATTGGCGAAGAAGGGCAGCGTGATGGCGAACAGCACGATGTTCTTGGCCAGCGGCCCCATGCGGCTCACCCAGAAGGCCACCGGATAGCAGACGACCAGCGTGACGATGACGGTGAGGGCGGCATAATAAAGCGAGTTGAGGA
Organism: Taklimakanibacter albus; assembly: GCF_016595235.1. Taxonomy (GTDB): domain Bacteria; phylum Pseudomonadota; class Alphaproteobacteria; order Rhizobiales; family Aestuariivirgaceae; genus Taklimakanibacter; species Taklimakanibacter albus. Next base: position 1,543,118 of record NZ_JAENHL010000008.1, read on the forward strand.
TGATCTGGATGTAAAGCGGCTCGAATTCCTCGCCACCGCCCAAGGGCCAGCCGAAGATGCGGCCGTAATTATAGGGATAGAAGGACCAGACGACGCCGCCATAGAGGCCGGGCTCGAGGAAGCTGTAGACCACCATGATGCCGAGCGGGATCAGGAAGAAGGCGCCGAGCAGAAGGGTGATGGGGGTGAGAAGGACGAAAAGCGCCTTCCGCCGCTGGCTGCTTATGGTGCTGCGCTCCGCCATCAAGCCGCCTGGCTCTTCATGAGATGCGGGGCGGTCGCCTGATAATGCAGCGTGACGGTCTGGCCCGGCGCCAGCGACAGAGCGCCGGCGCCGCGGGCATGGCGTTCGAGCGCCACCACCGGCAGGCCATTGGCGAGGCGGCCATGGAGATGCAGATCGGTGCCGACGAAGACGATATTCTCGATCACCGCATCGAGACTGCCGCCGGCGCCGGTCCTGCCGGAGGCAAGCGCGAAATGCTCCGGCCGCAGCATGACATCGACCTTGTCGCCGGAGGCGAAACCATCCGCCGTCACGGCAATGGCCGGACCGCCTTCGATGTCGACACGCGAGGTGCCGCCGTCCTTTGCCAGCGTACCGCTGAAGATGTTGCTGGTGCCGATGAAGCCAGCGACGAAACGGTTTTTCGGCGTGTCATAGATTTCCGCCGGCGTGCCGAGCTGCAGGATGCGGCCCTTGTCCATGACCGCGATACGGTCGGACATGGTAAGCGCTTCTTCCTGGTCATGGGTGACGAAGATGAAGGTGATGCCGACGGTGTTCTGCAGATTCTTGAGCTCGATCTGCATCGACTGGCGCAGTTTGCGATCGAGCGCCGACAAGGATTCATCGAGAAGCAGCACCCGCGGCCGGTTGATGAGCGCACGCGCCAGCGCGACACGCTGCTGCTGGCCGCCTGACAGCTGCGCGGGCTTTCGCCGCTCGAGCCCGCTCAAACCGACGAGGCGCAGCACGTCGGTGACCCGCGCCGTCTCCTCGGCCCGCTTCACGCCCGCCACCTGCAGGCCATAGCCGACATTGCCGGCGACCGTCATATGCGGGAACAGCGCATAATTCTGGAACACGGTGTTGAACGGCCGGCGATGTGCCGGCACGGCGCTCATGGCGCGGCCTTCGAGAAAGATCTCGCCTTCGTCCAGCTCCTCGAAGCCGGCGATGGTCTTGAGCAAGGTCGTCTTGCCGCAGCCCGACGGCCCGAGCAGGGTCAGAAACTCGTTGTTGCGGATCGACAATGTGATGCCGTCGAGCGGCGTCACCACGCCGCTTTCCGGCGTGCGAAAGGACTTGCGCGCGCCATCGACGCGCAGCACTTCTTGCTCGGAGACCTGCCTCATCCCGCGGCGTAACTCCCTGTTTGCATTTAAATGCTTCTAACGGCATTTCCTTGCGATACAGATATGCTATAATGTCTTTTGAACTATGTAAAGTACATAAATGGACAGTGCCAAAAGACTTAAAAGCGAGCTCCAGACCGAACTCGTCAGCCGGATCAGTGAATGGGTCCGCAACCAGGATCAAGGCGATAAGATCCGGGTCCGCGAGGCGGTGCTGTCGCGCGAGCTCGGCGTGTCGCGCACCCCGATCCGCGCCGCGCTTCAGCATCTGGTGAGTGAAGGCGTTCTCCATCCGCATGAGCTCGGCGGCTATACGGTGCTGCAGATGCCGCCCGCCGCCGCCGACAGCATGAACCCTGGCGAAGAAGCGGCCGGCCTTTATGGCCGCTTGCTGCGCGACATCATCCTGAACGAAGTCCCCGCTCCCGCCACCGAAAGCGCGCTGATGCGCCATTACAAGGCCGGGCGCGGCGAAGTCCTGCAGGTGCTGCGCCGGCTGATGCGCGAAGGCCTCGCCGAACCCTTGCCCGGCAAAGGCTGGATGATGCTGGAATTCAACAGCGACCAGATGCTGAAGAGCTATCACCTGCGCGGCATCATCGAGCCGGCGCTGCTCATCGACCGCCTCTATGTCATCGACCGCCCGGCGCTCGAAAGACTGAAGACCGATCATCAAACCGCTCTCGCCGCCCTCTCGGAAGACTCGTCCTGGCGCGAGATCTTCGAGTTCGACGCGACATTCCACGAGGTCGTGGCGCGTGGCAGCCGCAACGATCTCATCGTCGACATCATAAGGCGGCAGAACCGGCTGCGCCGGCTCGCCGAATTCTTCAGCTATTCCCGTATCGAGCGCATCCGCGCCTCGATGCTGGAACATGTCGCCATCCTCGACGCCCTGCTCGCCGGCGACCAGGCCTGGGCCTCGGCCTTGATGCGCCAGCATCTGATGGTGTCGCGAGCCGAGACTGAGGAGCATTTTACGCGCGACCTCGAGGCGGTGCGCCAGGCCGCCAGCGGCATCGAAAGACTGAGGTAAAGTTGCACGGGGCGGCCAGGTTCGCTAGACCTTGATCATGCCAGACCAAGTGCCGCCCAAAGCCCCGCCCAAGCTCGAACCTGGCGTCGTCGCCGCCGGCGTCTATGCCAAGGGCAAACGTGTCAGCGACATCGAGATCGACGATGCCGGCAAATGGCGCAAGAAGCCCGGCCACGTCGTGTGGATCGGCCTGTTCGAGCCGAGCGGCGACCTCCTCGCCCGGGTGAGCGAGCAGCTCAATCTGCATCCCCTCGCCATCGAGGATGCCGAGAAGGCGCATCAGCATCCCAAGATCGAGGAATATGGCGACGCGCTCTTCATCGTGGCGCGCACGGCGCAGATGGTCGAGGGCAAGATCGCCTTCGGCGAGACGCATCTCTTTGTCGGGCGTGGCTATATCGTGTCGGTCCGCCACGGCGCATCAGCGACCTATTCGACGGTGCGCGCCCATTGCGAGTCCTGCCCGAAGATGCTGTCGCATGGCGAGGACTACATTCTCTACAAGATCCTCGATTTCATCGTCGACAATTACATGCCGGTGCTGGAGACGGTGCGTCACGAAATCGAGGGGCTGGAAGACAAAGTTCTGCATGAGTCGATCAGCACCGAGCAGGTGCGCCGGCTCTATGCGCTGCGGCGTGATCTGCTGAAGCTGCGCAACGCCGTCGTCCCACTGGTCGATATCTGCCGCCGGCTCGAACATGTCGAATTGCTGCCGATCGATCCCGAGATGCGGCCACATTTCCGTGATGTCACCGACCATGTGCAGCGCATCCGCGAAAGCGTCGATTCGCTGCGCGAGGTGCTGGCGTTCGCCTTCGAAGCAAGTCTGATGATGGGCCAGGCGCAGCAAAGCACCATCACCCGCAAGCTCGCCGCCTGGGCCGCGATCCTCGCGGTGCCGACGGCGATCGCCGGCATCTACGGCATGAATTTCGACCATATGCCCGAGCTCAAATGGCGATATGGCTATTTCGCCGTGATCGGCGTCATCGTGGCGCTGTGCGGCTTCCTCTTTTACCGCTTCCGCAAAAACAAATGGCTCTAGGCGGAACTACTTGACCGCGCCGGCCGCCATGCCGCCGACCAGGTAACGCTGCAGCCACATGAACAGCGCGGTGACCGGCAGTGTGGCGACCAGCACGGCCGCCATGATGTGGTGCCATTTGAGCTCATAGAGATTGGAGGCCAGAGCATGCACCTCGAGCGGCAAGGTGAAATGCTCCGAGCTTCTGACCAAGGTCAAAGTGATCACGAACTCGTTCCACACCTCGACGAAGGTGAACATCGCCGTGACACTCAAGGCTGGCAGTGCCAGCGGCAGGAAGATGCGGATGAGCGAGGCCGTGGCGCTGGCGCCGTCGATCCAGGCCGCTTCCTCGATATCGCGCGGAATGGTCGAGAAATAGTTGAACAGCATCATCACCGAGAAGGCGAGATTGAAGGCGGCGACGACGATCGCCACCGGATCGAGGGAGTCGATCCAGCCGAGCCAGACGAACAGCCGGAACAGGCCGAGTGCCAGGACGATGGGCGAGACCATCTGGGTGATGAGCAGGAATAGCTGGTATTTGCGCTTCCAGCGGAAATCGTAGCGCGACAAGGCATAGGCCGACGGAATGCCGACAAGCAGAACCAAAGCCACCGAGGCCACGGCGACATAAAGGCTGTTCAGCACCGCGGTGCCATAGTCGACGCTCGTCCACATGTCGCTGAAATTTTCGACCGCCAGCCTGGAGGGCAGCCAGCGTTGCGGGTTGATGAAAATCTCATCGCGCGGGCGCAAGGCGGTCGACAGCATCACCGCGAAGGGAAACAGATTGAGTGCGATCAGCGGCGCCAGCAGCAACCAGCACAGAAGGCTGCGGATCGGGCGCGAGCGCGTGAACAGACCCATGATCAGGTCTCCTCGCGGCGCATCTGCAGCGCCGCATAGACGACGGTGAAGACGAGGAGTACGGCAAACATCATCAGCGAGACGACGGAAGCCTTGCCGAGCTGCCCGAATTTGAAGGCGAGCTTATAGAGATAGGTCACCAATATGTCGGTGCCGTCGGCCGGCCCGCCCTGGGTCAGGACCCAGATGATCGGGAAGGAGTTGAAGATATAGATCACATTCAGCACGATCGCGATGTTCACGAAGGGCTTGAGCAGCGGCAAGGTAATATGGCGGAAGCTCTTCCAGCCGGTCGCCCCGTCGACGGCACCCGCCTCATAGACATCACCGGCGATCGACGACAGGCCGCCGAGCAGCAAGGTGACGGTAAAGGGGATAGACACTAGTATCGCGATGGCGATCTGCACCATGAAGGCCAAGGGCGCGGTGCCGAGCCATTCGATCGGCGTATCGATGATGCCCAGCTGCAGCAGCAAATGGTTGAAAAGCCCCGATTGCCCGTTGAGCGCCCAGCGCCAGACCACCGCCGTCATGGTGAGCGAGACTGACCAGGGCAACAGGATCAGAAGCCGGGCGAAGCCACGGCCGGCAAAATCCTCATTGAGGATGAGCGCCACCGGGAGCGACAGAAGCAGCGTTCCGAGAACCACCGCGGCGGTCCAGACGATGGTACGGAGGAGTGCCGCATAGAACAGTGGATCGGCGAAAACATCGGCGAAGTTGGCAAAGCCATTGAAAGAGAGCAGGACGCCGAAGCGGCTCACTTCATGGAAAGCGGTCCAGATGAGGATCAGAATGGGTAAGCCGATGACCAGAGCGGTCAACAGGAGGCCGGGCAGGATCAGCCAGAAGGCGCGACTCATGCGGAACATCCGGAAGATGCCCCTGACCTTCCCTTCTCCCGCAAGCGGGAGAAGGGGTGGGTGTGAGAGAGCCGTGCTCATTTCTTCCGCAGCACGTCGATCTCCGTGGCGGCGCGATTGAGCGCGACTTCGGACGTCTCCTCGCCCAGATAGACCCGCTGCAGCGCACGCACCGTGATATCGGCGATCTGATCGAAATTCGGGATCAGCGGGGCGAAATGCGCGACCGGCAGAAGGGCGGTGAAGGCCCTCATGTCGGGATCCTTCTGGTAATAGTCGGACGCCGCCACCGCCTTGGTCACCGGCAACAGACCCTCACGCTCGTCGAAGGCGGCACGGTATTTGTCCTGATAGAGGAACTCGATCACCTTCCAGGCTTCGTCCTTCGACTTGGCGCCGGAAAACATCATCAGCGTGTCGGTGATGCCATAGGTCGCCGATGTCGTCTTCACCGGAATGGGCAGCACCTCATATTTGAGGTTGGGCGCTTCCTTCTTGATCTGCGGGATCAGCATCGGGAAGGTAAAGACCATGCCGACCTTGCCCTGCTTGAACAAAGCAAAGGTCTCGGCCTCGCCGTAGCTCGTCGGCGTCGGCTGGGTGGCGCCGTCATCGATCAGCTGCTTGTAAGATTGCGCGGCAGCGATGGCTTCCGGCGAATTAAGCGCGCTCATGCCGTCTTCCTTCAGGATGCGACCGCCGAAGGAAAGCAGCGCATAGAAGTAATAGGCGTCGACCTCCACGCCCTGCCCTTGCAGACCGAAACCATAAGTTCCGGGCAGCTTGGAGATCTGACGGGCCGCACCCATGAACTCGTCCCAGGTCGTGGGCGGCTTGGCGCCGGCCTTCTCGAACAGCTCCGTGTTGACGATCATCGCCCGGGCCGAAGCGGCGAAAGGCAGACCCATGAGCTTGCCGTCGATCATCGACGGCGAAAAGAAGGACTCGATGAACACGTCCTTGAAGGCCGGCGTCATATGCGCATCGAGCGGCTCGGCGACGCCTTGCGCGGCGTAGTCGGTGAGCGACCGCGTGCCGATCAAAGCCAGATCGGGCGGCGAGCCGGCGGCAATATCGGTGGTGAGCTTCTGGTTCAGCGTCTCCCATGACGTGAATTCGAGAACGAGATTGATGCCGGGATTAGCGGCCTCGAAATCCCTCTCGACTTCCTTAAAGAAAGGCTCGGTCTCGCTCGAATAGGGCGGGACGACGAAACGGACGTCGCCGGCATAGGCCGTTCCAGTACAAAGGGCGGTGGCCAATAGAATAGACGACAGGTACTTTCTCAACATACTTTCCTCCTTGAGTTATAACGAGGCCGCTTGGATGCGGCCTTTCGTTTACGTCGCCAGCGATCTTCCGGCGCAGATGTCGTAGGTTCGGGTCCAGGGTCGCGCGCGTTCGAAGGCAGCACTCGCCGCGAACACATCCTCATCGGCGAAGCGGCGCCCGGCGATCTGCATGCCGACCGGCAGATTGCCTTCGGCGAGGCCGGCCGGCACGGTTGCCGCCGGATGGCCGGTGTAGTTCTGGATATAGGTGCAGCACCAGCCGATCAGCGGATCGATCGCCTCGCCATTGATCTCGCGAGGGCCGACCGTGTTGCCGTCGGTGGCGTTGTCGACCGGCAAGGCGGCAAGTGTCGGGGTGACGAGGAAGTCATAATGCGCCATCACCGCTTCGATCGCCTCATAGACGCCGGTGCGCATGTGGTGGTCATTGAGCCAGTCCTGCGCCGACTGACGCCTCGCTATATCGAGCCAATGATGCAGCTCAGGCGGCAGGCCGGCACTGTCTTTGCCTTCGAGATCGACGCCCAAAGTCTTGAAGTAGGCGATGGCCTGGAGCGCATTGTGGGCCGAGAAGCGGCACCACAGATCGCTCAACTCCTTCTGCGCATAGGGAATGGCGAGCTTCACCTCTTCGACATGGGCGCCGAGCTCGGCAAACGCTTTCACCGCCGCGTCCACCACTTTGCGCACGCGCGGATCGATCGGAAAGATACCGTAGTCGGGACTGTAGGCGATCTTGCGACCGCGGATGCCGCGCCGAAGCGCGCCCAGATAATCGACTGAGCCGTCGAGACTGTTAGGATCGCGGGCGTCATAGCCGCCGAGCACTTCCATGCCCAATGCCGCATCCTCGACGGTGCGGGTGATCGGTCCCTCATAGATGTAAGGCGAGGTCGTCGCGAAGGCGTTGGGCCGCGTGACATTGGGCACGCGCCCGAAGGACGCCTTGTAGCCATAGACGCCGCACCAGGACGCGGGGATACGGATCGAGCCGCCACCATCCGTGCCTTCGGCCAAAGGCACCAAACCGTCGGCGACCGCGGCGCCGCTGCCACCCGATGAGCCGCCGGAATTCTTGGTGGTATTGAACGGGTTGCGCGTCGGCCCGAACAGATAATTGTCGCAGGTGCCGCGAAAGCCGAGCGCCGGGCTGTTGGTCTTGCCGACGATGACGGCGCCGGCGCGCTCCATGCGTTCGGCGAAATTGCAGTAATTGCTTGCGACATAGTCCCTGAGTGCCGGCACACCGCCAAAGGTGTTTACCCAGCCAGGTTTGAAGTCGAAGCAGTCCTTCATGGCGACCGGGACGCCATGGAGATGGCCGAGGGCCTCGCCTCTCGCCACCGCCGCTTCGGCTTCCCGCGCCCGTTTGCGCGCGTCGTCGAAACCCGAAATCACGATGGCATTGAGACTCGGATTGCGCGCCTCGATCACCTGGATCGCCGTCTCGACGAGCTCGACCGGCGAGATCTCGCGCCGCCTGACGAGCAGCGCCATTTGCGCGGCGCCGAGGCGCGCATATTCATTATAGAGGACCATCAGGCGAGCCCTCGCTCCTTCGCGACTTCGGTGATGGCCTGCGCGCAGACGGCCACCGTGCGGTCGAGATGCTCCTTGCCGACGATGAGCGGCGGGGCGATCTCCAGAGCCGAGCCGATGGCGCTGACCACCACGCCCAGGTCGCGCATGCGGCGAACCACCGCTTTCACCGTATCGTCGGTGAAGACCGCCCTGGTCTGCTTGTCGCGGGTGAAATCGACGGCATGCCATAGCCCTAAGCCCCGCACATCGCCGACGATCGGGAGATGGGCGACGGCTTCGGCGAGATTGGCGCCGAATTCGGCACCAATCTTGGCCGCCCGCGGAATGAGGCCTTCACGCTCCTTGATGGCGATCACCGCATTGGCGGCGGCACAGGCCACCGCGTGGCCGGAGAAGGTATGGACATGGCGGAAGACCGGCAGTGCATCGGCGATCTCGTCGCGCGTCATGACGGCGCCTAGGGGCGCATAACCGGCGCTCATCGCCTTGGCCATGGTCATGATGTCCGGCTCGATGCCGAAATGCTCGCTGGCGAACCAGTTTCCGGTGCGCCCAAAGCCGGTGATCACCTCATCGATGACGAGAAGCACGCCATAACGGGTGCAGATCTCGCGCACTTTCTGCAGATAGCTCTTGGTCGGGATCTGCACACCATTCGCCTGCATGATCGGCTCGGCGATAAAGGCAGCCACCAGGTCAGGCCCTTCGAACTGGATCTGGCGCTCGAGATGGCTGGCGCAGTGATCGGCATAATCTTCTTCGCTCATCCCATAGGGGTTGCGATAGCGCATCGGATTGGCGACGAAGCTGTGGCCCACCGCGCGCGGATCCGGAATATCGCGCACATTCAGCCAGTCGGTGACCGAAAGCGCGCCGAGCGTCGAGCCGTGATAGGCGTTCCAGCGCGAGATGACCTTGAAGGCACGCGGCTTGCCGGTGTTCTGCTGATATTGCCGGGCGAGCTTGAGCGCGGTCTCGGTCGCCTCCGACCCGCCGCTGACGAAGCAGACTTTCGACAGACGGCCCGGCGCCAGCTCGGCAATCTTCGCGGCAAGCGTGACGGTCGGCTCGCTCAGGAAACGGGTCGTGCCTGAGTAATGCATGCGCAGGGCCTGCTCATACATCGCGCGGGCGATCTCCTCGTTGCCGTAGCCCAGCGAATTGGCCCGCGACGTGGAGCTCATCATGTCGAGCAATTGGCGGCCCTCATGATCGGTGACATGGACGCCTTTGCCCTCGACATAGATGCAGGGACCGTCGCTCTGGACTTCGCTCTGCGGCACCATCGAAAACAAGGTGTGCTGATAGGCCAGACTCGCCAGATCGCGTGAGTTGGCCGCGTCTTTCGTCTTCGGTTCCATAGCGTTGCGCTCCTTCCACCTCGTCGGGAAAGAGCCTATGGTCAATGTGGTCTCATAAGAAGAACCAGAGCGATGAAAAAAGTTAGAACCACTTTGGCGGGAGCTTCCGTCCTTCTCGATTTGATCCTGCTCGACCGGAAGGCCGGCGCTCCGCAATATCAGCAGCTCTACCGGCAGATGCGCGCGCTCATCCTGAAGCGAACCCTGCGCCCCGGCACGAACCTGCCCGCAACCCGGGCGCTCGCCGGCGATCTGGGCATCGCCCGCAACACCGTCATCGCCGTCTATGAGCAGCTCGAAGCCGAAGGTTATATCGAGACCCGGCATGGCGCCCGCGCCAGGGTCGCGGATCTGCCGCTCGACAAATCGTCGAAGTCCGCCACGCGCCTGCCGAGCATGGCCGACAGCCTGTCGGCGCGCGGCCATGTGCTGCTCGAGCAGACCCATCGCTCCAGCCCGGCGAGCCAGATCCTCTTCCAGCCGGGCCTGCCGGATGTGAAGTATTTTCCCTTCGCCACCTGGCGCCGGCTTCTGACGCAAAGGCTGCGGCCCAGCGCCGACGATATCTTCGGCTATCACAGCTTCACCGGCTATGCGCCGCTGCGCGCGGCCATCGCCAATTATCTCGAAGCGGCACGCGGCGTGCGCTGCACACCTGAGCAGGTCATCGTCACCACCGGCGCGCAAGGCGCGCTCGATCTCCTTGCCCGTCTCTTCCTCGATCCGGGCGATACGGTATTGCTCGAGGAGCCGGGTTATACGGGCGCCCAAGGCGCCTTTCTCGCCGCCGGCGCAAGGCTGCTGCCGCTTCCCGTCGATGAGACCGGCTGGCAATTGCCGGATATCGCGAAGGCCCGGCCGCGGCTCATCTATCTCACACCTTCGTGCCAGTTCCCGCTCGGCCTCACCATGCGCATGGAGCAGCGCCTCAAGGTCATCGAGCTTGCCGAGGCCGCCAATGCCTGGATCATCGAGGATGATTTCGACAGCGAATATCGCTTCGCCAACAAGCCGGTGCCGGCGATGCAGGGCGCCGACGGCAATGGCCGCACCATCTATGTCGGCACCTTCGCCAAGACACTATTTCCGTCGCTGCGCATCGGCTTCATGGTGCTGCCGCGCGCGCTCGATGAGCGGATGAACAAGGCCTTGTTCCTCTCCGGCAAAAGCGCGCCCTTGTTTCTGCAGGCGGCGTTATCGGACTTCATCGAGCAAGGACATTTCGCCAAACATCTGCGCCGCATGAAACGTATCTATGGAACGCGGCGCGCCAGCTTCGTCGCCCGTGTCGAAGAGCAACTCGGCGAATGGCTGACGCCGATCGACGGCAGATCCGGCCTGCAGACGGTGTGGAAGCTGCGCAAGGGTCTCAAGGACAAGCACATCGCCGATCTGGCGAGCGAAGCTTCGTTCGGCGTGACGCCGCTGTCCGAGCACTATCATCACGGCCCCGGGCTTCAGGGCATCATTCTCGGCTATGCGGCGGTCGAGACGGCAGCCGTACCGAGAGGCCTAGCGCGGCTTAAGGCGGTGCTGCGCAAGGCCGGTTAAGACAGTTACAGGGTGACGACCTGGCCCTCATGAATCGACCGGTCGGCGGCGACGACGATCTTGAGACTCTTCACGCCGTCATTCATATGATCGGTGAGGTCGATGTTCTCCTCGATCGCCTTCAGAAGATAACGCTGCTCGCGCTCGCACAGGCCGTCATGATCGGGCTCATCCGTCATGTCGATGCGCTCGTCGGGCTTCGACATGTCGGCATGATGCAAGAGGATCTGATTGGTCTTGGTGTGGGCGTTGATGTCGTCGGACTTCACAGCACCCGCGGTCTCGGCCATCACGATCGATACCGAGCCCTTGGGGCCGATCACGTCCTTCACGAAAAAGGCCGTCTCGCTCATCATCGGACCCCAGCCGGCCTCATACCAACCGACCGAGCCGTCATCGAAGGAGACCTGCAGCATGCCGTAATTCTGCTTGACCACTTCATCAGTAAGTCTCGTTCCGATCGCATGCACCTTGGTGGGCTTGGCCTTGGTCATCTGGCACATGACATCGACATAATGCACGCCGCAATCGACGATCGGCGGGAAGCTGTCCATCAGGCGCTTGTGCCATTCCCAAGTCTCGCCATTGGACTGCTGGTTGAGATTCATGCGGAAGACCAGAGGCGTGCCGAGCTTCTTGGCGATCTCGATGAATTTGATCCAGGACGGGTGATGGCGGAGAATATAGCCGATCACCAGCTTGCGCTTGGTGCGCTTCGCCGTCTCCACCACCTTCTCGGCATTGGCGACCGAATCGGCGAGCGGCTTCTCGACGAAGACATGGGCGCCCGCTTCCATCGACTTGATGGCGAAGTCGGCATGCGTGTCGGGCAGCGTGTTGATCGACACGACATCGGGCTTGAGCTCTTTCAGCGCCGTGTCGAAATCCGCAAATTTCTTTGCGTCCTTCAGCGCCTCGGGAAGCTTGCGCTGGGCAATGCGCCTTTCGCACACGCCGACCACCTCGAAGCCCGGAATACGCGTATAGGCGAGCGCGTGGCTCATGCCCATATTGCCGAGGCCGACCACCAAAACCCGTTTATTTGCCATGTCTAGTTTCCTCCGATCCTGATCACATTACCGGTGCGCGCCGATTCTTCCGCCGCGAGCGTCGCTTCCAGAGCCGCGGCCGCGTCTTCCGGCCGCCCCATGCTCGGCGTCTTTCCATTCAAGGCGCAAGTGGCGAAATAAGCAAATTCATCGCGCAGCGCCCCGCCGCGCACGCCGTCGAATTCCGGCCAGTAGGTCGTGTCGGGGCTGTGCAGCTTGTCCTTGGACACGATGCCGAGATTGGGGAAGGTGTCCTGGACATGGATGATGCCTTCGGTGCCGATGATCGACAGGCGCTCATCGATGTCGAAAGGCGTCTTTTCCGGCATGCACCAGACCGTTTCGAGGGTCGCTGAGGCGCCGCCGGCGAAGCGATACATCGTCTGGCCGATATCCGGGAATTTGAGCCCGCGCACATCGACCGTCTGGGCATAGGCGCTGACGATCCGATCGCCAGTGAACCACAGCATGAGGTCGGTATCGTGGATGGCATCGCCGACGATCGGTCCGATCTTGTTGAGAATTTCGGGCGTCCAGGCGGCGGGGATGTTGCGCCTAGAGCTCATGGCGACGATCTTGCCGATCTTACCCGCCGCGATCGCCTGCTTCGCCATGCGATAGCGCGGATTGAAGCGGCAGATATGGCCGACGAGCAGAATGCCTTTCGACCGCTTCGACGCCGCGATGATTTTATTGCAGTCGGCGACCGTCGAGGCCATCGGCTTTTCAAGGAAGACATGCTTTCCCGCTTCGAGCGCGGCGATGGCGGGCTCGGTATGCTGGTCCCACATGGTCACGATCGACACGGCGTCGATCTCAGGATCGGCCAGCATATCGCGATAATCGCGATAGGTTTTCTTGACCCCATATTTCTTAGCGAGTTCCGCCAGACGGTCGGGCTTGCGGGTACACAGAGCGGCGAGCTCCAGATTGGGAACACCGACAATGGTGTCGCAATGGATTTCGCCGAACCAGCCCAGACCGATGACACCGATGCGCAATCTGTCCATGTGTTTCCCTTTTTAGTTTTGAGCGCTTCCTTATCGTCAAAGTCGAGAAACTTTGGCGGGAAGCGCTCTCAAAAATCCTCAAGCGTCAATTCACGCGTCATGACGATATTGCCGGATGTCAGGCCGCAATCGACCGGCAGCGCCACACCGGTGATGGCCGCCGCCGCGTCGGAGGCGAGGAAGCCGATGGCCTTCGCCACATCGAGGGGCTCGACGATCCGCCCCAGCGGATACCAGCGGGTGAGTGTCGCCAGGACTTTCGGGTCCTTTTTCGCGCGCGCGTCCCATAAGGGTGTACGCACCGTCGCCGGCAGCACGATATTGGAGCGGATGCCATAACGGCCATATTCGAGCGCCAGCGACCGGGTGAGCGAGATCATGCCGGCTTTCGCCGCGCTGTAAGCGGGATCGCCCAGCGCCGACAAGCCATTGACCGAACCCACCGCGATGATCGAGCCCTGGCGCTTCTCCTGCATGCCGGGCAGCACGGCATGGGCGCAATTATAGGCGCCGTTGAGATTGCCGTTCATATCGGCCTGCCAGCCTTTGGGATCGGTCCGCGCCAAGGTCGGATGATCGGAATAACCGGCATTGTTGATGAGAATGTCGACCGGGCCAAGTGCGGCGGCGAGATGGGCGAAGGCCTTGGCCACCGCCTCGGCGTCGCCGATGTCGGCCACGGCGTATGCCGTCTTCACGCCGTCCCGCTTCAGTTCATCGGCGAAGGAGCTGACGGTGTCCTTCTTGTCGATCGCGGCGATCACCGCGCCCTCGCCGGCGAAGTACCGGCAGACCGCTTGGCCGATGCCACCCGCGGCACCGGTGACAGCGACAACTTTTCCCTTGAAGCTCATGCATACCCATCCAGAATTTTCATGGCCTTGGCGATCCGGCCGACATTGGCCTCACGCAAATGGCCCCAATTGTAGAAAGCAAATTCGTTGACGCCGCCGGAAGCCAGCGCTTCGATCGCGGTGAGGAATTCGGCTTCGCCGGTGAAATCGGGATAGGCCGGCCGCAGGATGCCGCGCAGTTTACCTTTGCCGCGTAACCGTCGCTTGATGTCGAAGAGATCGGCCTTCACCCGCTGAGCGCCTGGCTCATAGAAGCAGGCCTCGATGATGCCGGCCGCCTCGGCCTGGCCTTTCAGGTCACTGCCTTCATACCAGGCGCCGCTGGTTGGACGCGCCACCGAGGGAATGACGGCGACATTGATATCCTGGCGCACGCCTGCGCGGATTTCGGCGATGAGCGACGTGACGACGCTCATCCGCCAGCGCAGGAAGGCGCCGAGACCGTTGTCGTCCAGCATGTCGGCATGCCAGAAGGCTTCCGCCATGTCGGCGGGATAATCGACATCGCTTCCAAGATAATCGCTCACATCGCGCGCGACTTCCGCCTTCAGGCGCGCCGCGTCGATGCCGGCCTTGCTTGCCCCTTTCACGCAATGGTCGCAGAAACACAGGCCCAGCATCCCGTCGAGCCAGCGATTGGGCGTGTTGAGCGCGAATTCATGGTGATAGCCATGCGCGTAAGGGAGAAAGCCCGGCGTCTCCAGCGAGATGCCTGAGACATCGTAGCTTTCGGTCACATCCTTGCAGAGGCCCACCGCATAGGCGCGCGCCGCCGGCGCCGAGGGGCATAAGTTATAGATGTATTTGTCACCGAAAGCGTTGGTGACGGCGGAATCGGGATGTGCGCTGCCGAGCAGCGTGTTGTGCAGCAGGACCAGCCACACATTGACCGCCAGACGTTTGTCATCCGTCAGCTCGCGCAGGATGTCGCATTCCTTGAGCAGGTAGTTCGCGACCGGCTTGATCGCGCCGTAACGCGCATGATCGGCATGGAAATAGACCGTGCCGTCTTGCGGGAAGTAGACCTTGCCCGTCCGCCCATGTGGTCTCAGAAACTTTCCGGCGTGATAGCTTCCGGCATAGGTTACCGTATCGAGGCCGAGCCTCAGGAATTGATCCATGGCCCGGCCGACGCCCGCTTCGGCCAGATCCCAGGCATAGGTGTAGATGGCGCGATAGCTCATGGGGCGGATTGTCCGGATGAGAGAGACGGCCGGTTCAGTTCCCGAACCAGCCTTCCTTCAGATAATGCATATATTCGAAGACGGTGTTGTGCTTGCGGATGAAGACGACTTCCAGGAAATCACCGACGATGAAAGGCGGGATCAGAATCTCCTGCCCTTCTATATGCGGTGCGAGGTCGTCGACGCGGAAGGCGATATGCGGATTGTTGCGGACGGCATCGGGCACGGTCGTGCCTTCGGCGTAACGCAAAAACTCGATCTGCTCGGGGTGATTGCGCGGATTGGTCACCCACACGCGGCTCTGCTCCACCCAATTCTCGTCGGGCTGGGGCAAAGTGGTGGTGATGCCGACATGGTCGAAGACGAACATGGGCCTCTCTCCGGATGGACAGATGAGGTTGGCGGCGGCCTATTTTAGCCGCCGCCGCTTTATCGATTCAGGTCAGATGGCCTTCGAGATCTCTTCGACATTCACTTTCTTGTAGTCGTCGGAGAGGGCGAAGCCATCGGCATCGGCCTTGACCTTGGCGGCGTCGAAGCCGTTGGCGGCATCGACAAGATCGTTCTTCACCACTTCGTCGACCTTGAAGTCGCCCGAGATCTGGCCGATCCCCTTGGCGGTGTCGAAGAAGAGCTGCCAGCTTTCCGGAATGTGGTAGCCCCATTTCTTGCGCTCTTCCCAGCGGCCGCCAAAGACATTGGCAAGCTGCATCATGGATTCGGTCGCCACCGCCGGGTTCATCTGCGAGGACAGACCCGGGAACTGCTCCATCACGATCTGCGTCGCGGCGCGCGGATTGATGCGGCCGAATTCGAGACCGGCGGCCCAGCCCTTCAGATAACGGGCATAGACATCCTTCTTCGCCGCGTCCTCGAAATCCGCCTTGCGGATGACGAAGCTGTTGGCGGGCAGCTTGGAGAAATCACGGCCGAGGAAATAATCGAAATCGAGGCCCTGGCCCTTCCACTGGGCGCGCCAGCCTTCCCACGACAGAGCGGCATCGCCATTGCCCTGCGAGAGCACGGTGCCCCAGGCGGGCCAGCCGCCATCGACATATTTCACCTTGGTGATGTCGACGCCCGCCGCCTTCAGCATCGGATCGCAGATCGACTGCCAACCGGCCGAGCCCAGCACGATTGTCTTGCCTTCGAGACCCTTGATGTCGGCCGGCTTCTCGCCCTTGCGGAAGGCGAAGTCGAACACATCGGCGCCGCCCATCTGGAAGACTGAAACGAGCGGGATGCCCTGGGCAAGGCCCAGCGAGAAGACACCCGGCGAGGGATAACCCATATCGGCCTGGTTCTGGTCGACGAGCTTGACGCAGGCCGTCGCATCGGACGGGCCAGGTTCGAGCGTCGTCTCGATGTCGCCGAAATAGCCGAACTTCTTGCCGACCCAATAGGGATAGTCGTCAAGCACCTCGACGGTGCCACGCGGCGATACCCAGCGCACCGTGTCGGCCGCATAGGCCTTGCGGGAGCCGAGGCCGCCCAAGGCCGCGACCGATACGCCCGCGGCGGTCAAGCTCAACAGGCGGCGCCGTCCAATCATCATCTGAGTCATGTCTGGTTTCCTCCTCTTATGTGCAGTTGTTCAGTCACGCACTTTATTCTGCGCATCAGCTTGTCCGAAAACCGCTTCGCACTTTTCGGGCTGATGCGTCATGTCTCCCAACTCGCCCATTTCTTGCCGATCCAATAAAAGAGCACATAGATCGAGATGCCGATAATGGCGAGGATGAGAATGATGGCGAAGAATTGCGGCATGCGGATCAAGGCTGAATAATAGGTGAGCCGGTTGCCGAGGCCCTCGGCGCCGCCCACCATCTCGGCGCCGACCGTGGTCAGAAGCCCGAAGATCGAGCCGACCATCAGGCCGACGATGATCATCGGCATCGCCATCGGGATGCGGATCTTGGTGAAGATCTGGAAGGTCGAGGCGCCGAAGGAGCGAGCGAGCGCGATCTTGGCGAGATCGACGCGCCGGAAACCGGTCGCCGAATTGATCATCACCATCGGGCCCGAGGCCAGCGCCACCGCGATGATGCGCGGCTCACTGCCGAAGCCGAGCTTGAGGATGAGGAGCGGCACCAGCGCCAGCATCGGCGTGGTGACGAGCAGCAGGATATAGGGGGTGACGATCTTTTCGACGAAGGGAAACTGGGTGATGACGGCGGCGAGAACGAAGCCGATCGAGGCGCCGATGGCGAAGCCCAGCAACAATTCCTTCAGCGTGACGAGAAGATGCGGCCAGATGAAGCCCCATTCGGTGAACAGCGCCATGATGATCAGGCTCGGGGTCGGGAGCACATATTGCGGCACATTGAACCATTTGAGCAGCAATTCGGCGCCGCCGATGATCACCACCGCGACCAGAATAATGGCGAGCGTCTCGAGCTTGGTGCGGTGATCGCCGAGCCCCAGTGACGTGCCGGACAGGCCGACACCGTCGCCGCCTCCGCCGGCCTTCTTCCGGTTGAATTCCGGAATTTTGTCGCCCAGCGCCTTATCCACTTCCATTCCTCCCTTGAGCGATGTCCCGATCCTGCCCGCGGCTTAAGTAATCGCCAGCCCGTCGCTGGGGCTGCGGCCGTGATCGATGCTCGCCTTGATATGCAAAACACGTTCGATGAAATCAGGCCGCGTCTGGATGTCGACCGGGCGCGGACGCGGTATGTCGATGTCGAAGACAGAGGCGATGCGCCCCGGACGCGCCGACATCACGACGACGCGGTCGGCGAGGAAGATCGCCTCGGAGATGGAATGCGTGATGAAGACGATGGTCTTGCCGGTCTCCATCCAGATTTCCTGGATGAGCAGGTTCATCTCATCGCGGGTAAAGGCATCGAGCGCACCGAAAGGCTCGTCCATCAGGAGCAGCGACGGGTTGACCGACAGGCTGCGCACGATCGAGGCGCGCTGCTGCATGCCGCCTGACAATTCGCGCGGGAATTTCGATTCGAAGCCCCAGAGATTGACGCGCTTCAGCAGCATGTCGATGCGCTGCTGATCGACCGGCTTGCGCTTGAGCTCGAATGGCAGCGCGATATTGGCGGCGAGATTGCGCCAGGGGAGAAGATTGGCATCCTGGAAGATCATCGCGATCTCAGGATGCGGCTTGATGATCTTTTCCGCGCCGAGCCTGATCTCACCATCGGTCAGACCGTGCAGTCCGCCCATCGACCAGAGCAAGGTCGATTTTCCGCAGCCCGACGGCCCCAATATGCAGAGGAACTCGCCGTCCCGCACATCGAGCGACACATTGTCGAGCGCATGCACCGAGCCGGTGCGAGTCTGATAATATTTGGTGGCGCCCGCAATGACCATCTTGGGCGCCTTCTTGTCCGAAGCGCCGGCTACATTGCGCATGGGCGTCGCATCCATCATGTTTCCTGGCCTGCGGCGAGGATTGACTCGCCGCTTATCGTTATTTTCTCAAATCATGTTACAAAATTTCAGAGTTCGCAATAGCCATGTCGAAAACATTCGACATTCAAATGGCGGCAAATGAAGAAAGTTGCGGCGCACAAGCATCTCGCACTTGCCCAACCGTCAAAAGCCTGTAATTTAATTACGAGACGGGGGCCCGCAACCACAGGACGGGATCATGGTGCAGCGGCGCGGCGAAAAGGCATCGGAACAGCCTCCGGCGATCGATATCGTCTCGCGCATCGAGCGTATCGAAAGCGAATTGTCGCCCTCCGAGCGGCGCGTCGCGGTCATTGTGGGGCGCGATTATGAGGCGGCCACCCGCCTGACCATCGCCGATCTCGCCAAGAAAGCGAAGGTCAGCCAGCCGACCGTCACCCGCTTCTGCCGATCGGTCGGCTGCGGTTCCTTCGCCGAATTCAAGATAAGGCTCGCCACCACGCTCACCGTCGCCTCGGCCTATCTCAAATCGGACCGCGCTTTCGATGACGATATCGGCCAGCTCGCCCAGACGATCATGATGCGGGCGGCAGGCGCGGTGCGCGAATGTCTCGACCAGCTCGACACCAAGACGATCGGCCTGGCGATCGATGCCCTGGCCGAAAGCCGGCGGATCGATCTCTATGGGCAAGGCGGCGGATCGGCCGCCATGATCGAGGATGCGAAACTGCGTCTGTTCCGGCTCGGGATTCCGGTCTCCGCCTATAGCGACGGCCATCAGCAGCGCATGTCGGCGGCGACCTTGAAGCCCGGCGACACCGCTTTCGCGATTTCCAATAGCGGCCGCTCGAAGCCGGTGATCGAGGCGATCGAGATCGCGCGATCGTTCGGCGCCCGCACCATCGTGCTGACCCGGCCGGGAACGCCGCTCGCCCAAGTCGCCGATATCGTCATCGCCATCACCATCGCCGAGGGCGACAATGTGCTGGTGCCGACGCCGTCGCGTTACGCGCATCTGGCGGTGATCGACACGCTCGCCGCCGGAGTCGCGGTGAAGCTCGGCGCCAAGGCGCGGGAAGCACTCCGCCGGGTGCGCTATACCCTCGCCCGGATCGGCATCGCCATCCCGACACCGGCGACAGATCCCACGCCCTTGATGCAGGCCCGTGGTCCGCAGGAATAGCCAAGAACAAAAGTGAACGATTCCAGAGAGATAAACTGACCCCAACGTCAGCCTCCTTCTGTATTGTTTATGTTCTTTTTTTGTTCTAGTCTTTCCTGATGATCCCTATCTCGGCGCCCCCTTCCCCTGCCCGCCGGCGGCCTGCAAAGCCTGCCAGCCTGGAGGAATTGCGCCGGTTTCTGGCCCCGCCTCTTCCCCGCACAGGCAAGAGCCGGTTCTTCTCCTTCGGGCTTCCGCTCGACAAAAATCTGCCCCGGCAAGGTCTGTCGCTCGAAAGCCTGCATGAGGTCCATGCCGCCACACCGGAAGACCTGCCGGCGGCCTTCGGTTTTCTCGCAGCCCTCACGGTTTCAGCCAGTCCCTCAGGCCCCGTCTTCGTCATCAGCTCGGCGCAGAGCCTTGCGGCGACCGGCCAATTATATGGTCATGGCTTGAACGGACTTGGCCTCGATCCCGGCCGCCTCACGCTGGTCGAGGCGCGCCATGACACGGAAGCCTTCTGGGCGATCGAGGAAACTTTGCGCTCGGGCGCCGTTCCCGTCACGCTCGGGCTCATCGCGCAGAATTTCGATCTCAAGACGAGCCAGCGCTTGAGCCTCGCGGCGCGCGAGGCGAAGCGGCCGCTTCTAGTGCTGCGGCCGCCCGGATCGATGGCGGCCAGTGCCGCCGAAACGCGCTGGCGCGTCGCCGCGGCACCGGCCCGGCGCGATGCGACGGGCGGTCTTCTGGCGACAAGCTGGCGGCTAGCGCTGGAGCGCTGCCGCAATGGTTCGAGTGGTGAGTGGGTGTTGGAGTGGTTACATGCGTCGCATCGTTTCAGTCTGGCTGCCGCGATGGCCGATCCTGCGCTTTCTGGCGGCGCAGACACCATCGGGCGATATAGCGCCTGACCGGCCTTTCGTCCTGACCCTCGATGCGTCGGGCGGCCCGCGCATCGCCGCCACGAATCCGTCCGCCGAGAAGATCGGTCTCTTCGCCGGCCAGGGCTTGAGCGATGCGCGCGCCAAAGCCGGCGGCCTTTTGCAGGCGCGCCCTCTCGAGGCCGACAAGGATGCCCGCGCCTTGCGCCACCTGGCCTTGTGGGCCACGCGTTATACGCCGTCCGTCGCGCCTTGGGGGCTAGAGAATGGCAGCGACGGTTTCTTCCTCGACATCACCGGAGCTTCACATCTCTTCGGTGGCGAAGAAGCCCTGCTCAAGGACATCGTCAAACGCCTGCGCAAATTCGGTCTCACCGCGCGCTGCGCCATTGCCGGTACACCAGGTGCCGCCTGGGCGTTGTCGCACCAGGCTTCGGCTTCGCTTTTCATTTTGCCGGATGGACACGAGAAAAACGCGCTGAAACCACTGCCGATCAAGGCCTTGCGGCTCGGCTCCGAAACCCATGAAGCTCTGCACCGCCTCGGCTTCAAGCGTATCGGCATGCTGATCGACGCGCCGCGCGCGCCCTTTGCGGCACGCTTCGAGAAGGAATTGCTCACCCGCCTCGACCAGGCACTCGGCGCAAGGCCGGAGGCTCTGCATTATATAACGCCGCCCCCTGTCTATGATGCGCGGCGCTCCTTTCTCGACCCGATCTTCACCCAGGAGATCGTCGTCGCGGCGGCGCACAAATTGATGGAAAGTCTTATTCCCGCCCTCGAACGGGACGGCGTCGGCATCCGGTCCTTGCGGCTCGGCCTATATCGCGTCGATGGCGACATGCGGCAGCTCGATCTGGGGCTCGCGGCGCCGACGCGCGATCCCGCCCATGTCATGCGTCTCATCACCCTCAAGCTCGACGGTCTGACGCGCGGGCTCGAAGCCGGCTTCGGCTTCGACTGCGTCAGCCTCTCCATCACGTCCGCCGAGATCTTGCAGAGCGAGCAAGGCGACCTCGCCTCACCTTCTGACAATCAGGAAGACACAAAGGCTCAAACGCGCCTTCTCGATGCGTTGCGCCAGCGTCTCGGCGCCGACAGCGTGCGGCACATCAAGCCGGTCGAAAGCCATATTCCGGAGCGCGCTGAAATCAAAGCGGACCGCGCGGCAACGAGCTGGGCCCATGACATGGAACGCGCCCGCCCCCCTCTGCTTCTGTCTCAGGCGGAGCCGGCGGACGTCACTGCGCTCATCCCCGACGGACCACCGCGACGCTTCCGCTGGCGCGGCAAGCTGCATGATGTCGCCGCAGCCCTTGGCCCCGAGCGCATCGCTCCCGAATGGTGGCGCAGCAGTGCTTTCGCGTTGACGCGCGATTATTATTGCGTCGAGAACACGGCGGGGCAGCGTTTCTGGCTCTATCGCGACGGTCTCTATGCGCGCGAGAGCACTACGCCGCGCTGGTTCGTCCATGGCTTCTTCGCGTGAGGTGCCGTCATGGCCTATGCCGAGCTCGCCGTCACCAGCAATTATTCCTTCCTGCGCGGCGCCTCGCATCCGCATGAAATGGTCGAGCGTGCCGCTGAACTCGGCCTCGCCGCCATCGGCCTCGCCGACCGCAACAGCTTCGCCGGCGTGGTACGGGCTTATTCCGAGGCCAAGAAACGCAAGATCCAATATCTTCCCGGCGTGCGTCTCGTCACGGTCGACAGTTTCGAAGTGCTCACCTATCCGACCGACCGCGATGCCTATGGCCGTCTCTGCCGGTTGCTGACGGCGGGAAATCGGCGCGCCAAGAAAGCCGAATGTCATATCACTCTCGATGAGATCTGCGCCGCGAGCGACGGCCAGATGCTGATCGTGCTGCCACCGGACAAGCTCGATGACGCCCTCCCGGCACAGCTCGCCAAGCTTGCTGAAGCGGCATCGGGGCGCGTCTTTCTCGGCGCCATTCATCACCATAGAGGCGACGAGAAGCAGCGCTTCGCCCGCCTCGCCGATTGCGCGACGCGGCACGGCACACCACTCGTCGCTCTCAATGACGTTCACTATCATCGACCGGAACGGCGCCCGCTCTGCGATGTGCTGACCTGCATCCGCGAGAAATGCACTATCGCCGAAGCGGGCTTCCGGCTTTACGCCAATGCCGAGCGTCATCTCAAATCGGAAGCGGAGATGCTGCATCTCTTCACCGGCTATGAGGACGCCGTCCAACGCAGCGCTGAGATTGCCGCGCGATGCCGGTTTTCCCTGGGACATCTCAAATATGAATATCCCGACGAGCCGGTGCCGCCCGGCAAGACGCCGCAGGAGCATCTCACCGACCTCACCTGGAAAGGCGCGGCCAAGCGTTACAAGGGAAATGTACCCGAAGATGTCGCCCAGAATATCCGTGAGGAATTACGCATCATCGAGGAGCTCGAATATGCCCGTTATTTCCTCACCGTGCATGATGTCGTCGCCTTCGCCCGCAGCAAATATATTCTCTGTCAGGGACGCGGCTCGGCGGCGAACAGCACCGTGTGTTATTGCCTCGGTGTCACCGAGGTCAATCCGCGCTCGACCAAGCTCCTGTTCTCGCGCTTCATCTCACAGGCGCGCAAGGAGCCGCCCGATATCGATGTCGATTTCGAGCATGAACGGCGCGAGGAAGTCATCCAGCATATATATGACCGCTATACACGCGAGCGCGCCGCCATCTGCGCCACCGTCATTCATTACCGCTCGCGCCGCGCCATCCGTGAAGTGGGCCAGGCGCTGGGCCTGACGCCGGACGTCACCTCGGCACTCGCCAAGACGATCTGGGGTTATGGCAGCCATATGCCCGATCAATATGTGCGGGAAGCCGGCTTCGATCCCGACAATGAGAAGATCCGCCAGGCCGTCGGTCTCGCCAATGAGCTCATCGGCTTTCCGCGCCATCTGTCCCAGCATGTCGGCGGCTTCGTGCTCACCCAGAAGCCGCTGTGCGAAACCGTGCCCATCGGCAATGCCGCGATGGATGACCGCACCTTCATCGAATGGGACAAGGACGATATCGACGCGCTCGGCCTCATGAAGGTGGATGTGCTGGCGCTCGGCATGCTGAGCTGCCTGAGAAAAGCGCTCGAAATGCTGCGTATCCGCTATCGCAAGCCTTATTACACGCTGGACGACCTGCCATATGAGGACAAGGCGACCTATGACATGTTGTCGAAGGCCGATTCCGTCGGTGTGTTCCAGGTCGAAAGCCGGGCGCAGATGTCGATGCTGCCGCGGCTCAAGCCGAAAGAGTTCTACGATCTCGTCATCGAAGTGGCGATCGTCAGGCCGGGCCCCATCCAGGGCAATATGGTTCATCCCTATCTCAAGCGGCGCGACGGCAGAGAAGACGTCATTTATCCATCACCAGGTTCAGGCTTCCCTGCAAATGAGTTGAAAGAAGTCCTTAAACGGACACTCGGCGTGCCTCTTTTCCAAGAGCAGGCGATGCAGATCGCCATCACGGCAGCAGGCTTTTCGCATAACGAGGCTGATGAGTTGCGGCGCTCGATGGCAACTTTCCGCAACAATGGCACGGTCAGCACTTTCCGTGGCAAATTCGTAGCCGGCATGACCGCACGCGGCTATGATCCGGACTTTGCCGAACGCTGCTTCAGCCAGATCGAGGGCTTCGGCGAATATGGCTTCCCGGAAAGCCACGCGGCGAGCTTCGCTTTGCTCGTCTATGCCTCGGCCTATATCAAGTGCCACCATCCGGATGTGTTCTGCGCCGCCATCCTCAACAGCCAGCCCATGGGTTTCTATCAGCCGGCGCAACTGGTGCGTGATGCGCGCGAGCATGGTGTCGAAGTGCTGCCGGTCGATATCAATGAAAGTGACTGGGACTGCACGCTCGAAGGCACCTCGGACATACGATCGGCGGTGCGGCTCGGCTTCCGCCAGGTTTCCGGTCTCAAGCAGGAGGAGATCGAGGAGAAACTCATCGCCAAACGCGGCAACAGCTATTCGGGTCTCGAGCAAGTGGCGCGGCGCAGCGGCGTCTCGCGCTTCACGCTGGAAAGGCTCGCGGAAGCCGATGCGCTCACTTCCTTAGGGCTCGACCGCCGCAAGGCGCTCTGGGCCATGCGGCGCCTGAGCCGGCTCGATATCGATCTGGAAAAGGCGCCAGGCTCGGCTCAGGAGAGCAATCTGCCGCTCTTCGCGCCGCATATGGAAGACGGTCTCTTTCACGAGCCTTCCATCACCTTGCCCGAGATGCAACTCAGCGAGGAGGTGATGGATGATTACGGAACCACCGGCCTGTCGCTCAAGGCTCATCCCTGCAGCTTCTTCCGCAGCGATCTCACGAAGCTCGGCGCCATCACCAGCGCGGCGCATCGTGACCCGACCCTGAAGCAGAACCGCAAGGTCACCGTCGCAGGCCTCGTCCTCATGCGGCAGATGCCCAGTACCGCCAAAGGTGTCGTCTTCATCACCCTCGAAGACGAAACCGGCATCGCCAATATCATCGTCTGGCCACAGGTGCTGGCGGAGAACCGGCGCGTGGTGATGACGGGTGAGTTCCTCGCCATCAGCGGGCGGCTGCAGCGCGAGGGCCTCGTCATCCATGTCGTCGCCGAACGTTTCATCGACCTCACCGTGGATCTGCGCACGCTGCGGCAAGGCGATCTGTTCGACACCGTACCACCCGCCCTCATCAAGAGCCGGGATTTCCATTAGTCCTTTGCGGAGACAGCATGCAGCTCCAGCTTTTTCCAGACCCGATCCTGCTCTTGATCCGCCAAGGTCTCACCCCGCTTCATGGCCTCCTCGAAGGCGAGGAGCGTTACCAGCCGACCGAGCAGTTCGTCATTTCCTTCATCGGCTCACGCACCCGGGATGAGGTTGCGGCTGACGCCTTCGCCCGGCTTTGTGCCCGATTTCCGCGCTGGGAGATGATGCTGTCGGCCAAACCCGCCGCCATCACCACTCTCCTTGGCGATGTGCAGTATGCCCCCATCAAGGCCGAACATCTCCTCGCCACTCTGCACAGGCTTCACGGACAACGCGGCACGCTCGATCTCGGCTTCCTGGCGGACTGGCCGGTCGGCATTGCGTGGCGATGGCTGCAGAACCTCCCCGGCGTCGGCCCCAAGATCGCTGCCGCGACCCTCAATTTCAGCAGCCTGCGCAAGCCGATCTTCGTCGTCGACACGCATATTCTCAGGCTCGCCAAGCGCCTGGGACTTCTTCCCGCCAAAGCCGGTTTCGCTCACGCCCATCGCCTGCTCAACGGCCTCATTCCCAATGACTGGACCGAACGCGACCACTATCAGCTCCACTGGCTGATGAAATCGCATGGGCAGAAAGTCTGCCGCCACCGTGTACCGCTATGCAGTGACTGCCCGCTGCGGAATGTCTGCCGTCACTTCACTGCCAATGGAGAACAAGCAATGGATAAAGGTTGAATTTCAACAAGAGCTGTAAAACGTTACTTGACATTTGTAAATTGATGATTTACATCATGATCAGAAGCTGGAAGCACAAAGGACTTCGAGAACTTGATGCGACGGGGAACACCCGTCACATTCAACCGAGCTTTCATTCCCGCATAATCCGAAGGCTTGATACTCTGACAATGGCGGCAAAGCCGGAGGACATGAATATTCCAAGTTTCAATTTCCACGCTTTTGAAGGGCTTCGATCCCAGGCGCTACACGGTTCATGTCAACGGACCATGGTGCATTACCTTCGAGTTCGAAGAGGGCGATGCATATAATGTGGATTTTGAACAATATCACTGAATGCCGACAATGGAGCGTCAGATGAGCACCCGCAAGCCCACGCATCCGGGCGCCATTCTCAGAGAAGATGTTATTCCAGAACTCGGCATCAGCATTTCTGCTGCTGCCGAAGCATTGCGCATTTCACGCCAGATGCTGCACAAAATACTCAACGAGACCGCCCCAATCACCCCGGAAATGGCGGTACGGCTTGGAAAATTCTGCGGCAATGGGCCGGAAATCTGGCTGCGCATGCAGCAAGCCCGCGATCTCTGGGAAGCGCAGCAGAAGCTGGCTGACGAAATAAAGAAAATCCCGACAGCGAAAGCTGCCGCCTGACCCCTCGCTACTCCGCGATCACCTTGTGGATGAGGGCGAAGAACTCGGCCGTCTTGATCGGCTTGCGCAAATAGGCGATGCCGCTGTCGCGGATTTCGGCCTGCACCTTGGCCGTATGGTCCGCCGTGACTACGATGGCCGGGATCTGGTGGCCGACCGCATGGCGCAAGGCCGCGATCGCGTCGCTGCCGGTTCCCTGATCGAGATGATAATCCGCGATGATGAGATCCGGCGTCTTGTCGAGGCTCTGCAGGGTCTCCAGCGCCTCGCCCGCCGATACCGCCGGAATGGCGCGCATGCCACGCTCCTGCAGCAGCTCCATCATGCCTTCGAGGATGACGAGATCATTCTCGATGACGATGGCGGTGAAGCTCGCCAGATCCACCGGCAGCCGTTCCATCGCCGTCGGTGGCCTGGCCTCGCGCTGCGGCGCCGGACAGGCCGGAAACTCGATCGCAAAGCAGGAGCCTCTGCCGAGCTCGGAGACGACTTCGATGCGGTGGTCCAGAAGCCTGGCGACGCGTCGTACGATGGCGAGACCGAGTCCCGCCCCCTTGGGCGCGTCGGGCAGATCCCGGCCGAGACGGCGGAACTCCTCGAAGATGAAATCGCGCTTGTCCTCCGGAATACCGAGGCCGGTGTCCCAGACCTGGAGCGAGATCATGGCGCCGCGCCGCCGCGCCCCGATCAGCACACCGCCCGTCGCCGTATAGCGAATGGCATTGGAGATCAGATTCTGCACGATCTGGCGCAAAAGCCTGGCATCGCTCAGGCCGAACAACCCCGTCGGCACGCAGCGCAGCTTGAGCTGCTTCTGGTCGGCCAAGGGCTGGAATTCGGCGGTCAGCGTGGTCAGGATCTCGGCCACCGAGAGCGGCACGATATTGGCTTCGACGCTGCCACTGTCGAAACGGGAAATGTCGAGCAGCGTGCCCAGCACCTCTTCGACGGAGCCGAACGCCATGTCCACCTTGCCGGCGAAATGAAGCTGGCGCGTATCGAGACCGGTTCCGCTCAGGAGCGACAGAAAGATCCGCGCCGCATTGAGCGGCTGCAGCACGTCATGGCTCGCCGCCGCGAGAAAACGCGTCTTGCTCTTGGTGAGATCTTGAGCCTTATCCCGCGCGTTGATCAATTCGACTTCGATGGCGCGCCGCTCCAGCACCTCGCGAGTCAAGGCGGCAGTACGCTCCTCGACCCGCTCCTCCAGCGTCTCCTTCGCCTCACGCAATGCGTCGCTGGCGTGCCGTGCGGCGGTGACATCCGCGAAGCTCACCACGATGCCGCCGTCGGGCATGACATTGCCGCTGACGCTGAGGATCGTGCCGTCGCTCTTGGTCAGCTCGATGGGATCGAGATCGGCGGATGGAGTGCGCATCCAACCGGCAACCCTGCCCGCGCCCACGGGATCGAAGGCAAAGACCGACTTGCCGAGCCAGTCCCACAGACGATCGAAGCCGGCCAAAGGCACGACCAGGCGCACCGGCAAGCTCAAAAGATCCACGAAACGATGATTCCACGCTTTGAGGCGCAAATCGCGCGAGAACATGCAGATGCCCTGCGGCAGATGATCGAGGGTCGCCTGCAGGAGCTGCGCCTGCTCGTCGAGCTCACGCTCGCGCCGTAAGCGTTCGCCGCGCACGATATCGGTGATGTCGGTCTGGAAGACGACGGTGGCGCCCGTCTCCGTCTTCTTGTTGGAGACCTGGATCCAGCGGTCGCCGGACAGCTGCTGGATGAAGGCGGCATGCGGCTTGCGGAAGAGCTCGGTGCGGGCCGCCCGCCACGCCTCGGCATTGCGCTGCTGATCAAGGACGAGATACCGGCTCTGCGAAAAATAGTCGGCGATCCGTGCAAAGGGCGTGCCGGGCACCAGCCTGGCGGCGATATCGGGCAAGAGTGCCCGGAACGGCGCATTACACATCACCAGATCTTCGGCGTCATCGAACAGCGCAAAGCCCTCGCTCACCGCCTCGATCGCCGATGTCAGATTCTGCTTGGCGGTCTCGGCCTCGTCACGCGCGTCTTCGAGCCGCGCATAGGCATCCGACAGATCCTCCAAAGTGCGCTTGAGATCGCTGGTCCGGGCGCTGACCTGGCCTTCGAGCACGATCGCCGTCTGAAACAATGAGAAGCCGTTGCCGGAAAAATCGGTCGAGCGCTCGACGCGGCTCATCAAGGCGCGGTTGATCTTCTCGAGCTTGCGCAGGCGGTCTTCCAATCCTTCCGGCTCTCGCGTCATGGAACCCGGCGCTCATCCACTTTGCGCCTGGCCCGGCCGATGGCGACGCCGGTGAAGGTCTGGTTGACATGCATCGAGCGGTATTGCTCGCCATAGGTGCTGAAGCCGACGACGCCGTGACGCTTGAGCACCTGCGACACATCGAGCTTCCGCTGCTTCTGCTCGGCCTCGAGCCGGCGCAGGATGCAATCGAAGCCCAAGATGAGATCGAGCGAGCCCAGCTCGGCGGCGAGTTTCGTCAACGCGGAATCGAGATTACGCGCGATGTCGTCGCCGTCGGCCACGGTCAGCACGAGGCCTTCGTCGATGCCGCAATAGAATCGCAGCGAGCCGTCCTCCTCGACCTTCTGGATCGAGCGCACGTGATATTCGCCGCCGACCCTCACAACGACGGGATAGGCGGCGAAAGTCATCGGATTGAGCTGATGCTCGTCGAGACCGACCATCTTCGCATAGGCCGGCGCCGCGGGCTCGGCATTGATCTCGGTCACCAGCCGGCGCACCGGATCGGCCTCGGTCACCACCATCTTTTTGTCGGTAGGGCGAAAGTGATCGAGCTTGAACACGCTGAACGGGCAATCCGTCTCGATCAGCGCCAGGACGGCGGCGTTGGTGCGAAAGGCACCGTCGGCGAACACCCAGGTCGTGCCGAAATCCAGCCCGTCGCCGGCCGAGCCGCCGAAAAGCGGTACCGGATCGAGGAAGCGGCTGATCGAGGAGACGACCACTTCCTCCTGCCGGCTCATGCCGTCGATGAGCAGCATGGCGAAAACCTGATGCGGAATGGCGCGCGCCGACAAGGGTGCCAGTCCCAGATCGGTGAAAAGATCCTGCACGACGATATTGCCCGCTTCCATGCGGAAGCGGTCGAGGTCCTCGATGAGGCGGATGCTGGCGCGGTAATCGGCGCCGCCGAAACTGACCCCGGTCAGCGTATTCTCGCGATAGCCTTCCGACGTGATCTCGCCCGCCGTGGTGCAGCCGATGACGGGGGTATCCGGCAACCGGCGGCGGACCGCTTCCGCCAGCGCGTCACGATCATAGCTCGGCGATGCGAACAGGATCACCAGCGTCATGTCCGGTTGCTCGATGCGGCTCAAAAGCTCAGCCACCGCGGCGGCGGGATCGGCCTCGGCGGAGAAGCCCTTCCTAGCCGGCATGGCGGCGCTCTTGCTCCAAAACGGATTCCGGCTGATCGACGATGAGGCCCTGCAATTTGAGCTTCTGCATGATCAGCACCGCCTGGGTACGGTTATGAATGGCGAGCTTCTTGAAAATCGAGGTGATATGCGCCTTCACCGTCGTCTCGACGATGTCGAGCTCGAAGGCGATCTGCTTGTTGAGCTTGCCTTCGCAAATGAGGGTCAGGACCTTGTATTGCTGGGGCGTGAGCTCGCGCAGGCGCGCCAGGATCTCGAGTTCGCGCTGATGCGCCGGCACGCCGGCTGCCACCGGATGTTCTGCGGCAGCGCCGAAATGATCCTTGCCGTCGATCAACTGCCGCACGGCGGCGATGATCTTCTCGCGCTTCTCGCTCTTGTTGATGAACCCCGCGGCGCCGAGATCACGGAGCTGATGCACGATCTCCTGGCCCGACATCGAGGATATGACGCAGAGCGGCGTGCGCGGGCTCGCGGCCTTCAGGCTGACGACGCCCTCGAAGCCGGCAATGTCCGGCATTTTGAGATCGAGGAGGATGAGATCCGGCCTGGCTCCCCTGGCCAATACCAGATGCGCCGCCGTGATCGAATCGGCCGTTTCCACCCGGGCGGCCGGGAAGGCAACGTGGAGGGCCATCTCCAGGGCCTCCAGGAAAAGCGGATGATCATCGACGATCAGGAAGCGCAAAGGCTGCATGACGCCAGTTTGCACGGCCTAGCGGCGCTTACAAGCCGCCAGCGCAGCGGTAAAACCCGCTCCCATGGTTAATAATCGCTCAATATTGGCGGCCCGAATGACCCCTCAGATATTCACCTTTGCAGAAACGATCTCGCCATTTTCATCAATACTTCGACTTGTCGGTGAAATTCCAAATACTACCGGAACAAACTGCGGTCAGACTGCAATCTCTGAGCATGTTCTACTTCGGGCACGTCCAGAACATTTCAAGTTTTCACAGTATTTAAGGCAGCTTGGCTGCGTTTCACTTGGC
Source organism: Taklimakanibacter albus (assembly GCF_016595235.1). Lineage (GTDB taxonomy): Bacteria > Pseudomonadota > Alphaproteobacteria > Rhizobiales > Aestuariivirgaceae > Taklimakanibacter > Taklimakanibacter albus. The sequence goes on from NZ_JAENHL010000008.1 coordinate 1,574,006, forward strand.
GTTCGTTAGAGTATACTTCCTAGCTTACGTTACATCATTGGTGGATGGGTTTGTCTTGCATGGCCTGGAATAAACAAATGGGGAAGGACTGCCGCGGCGTGGCGGCGATCGAGTTCGCAATGATTGCGCCGGTCCTGATCATGATTTTGTTCGGCATCTCTGCCTATGGCATTTATTTCAGTGCGGTCAGCAGCCTGCAAGAGCTGACGGCCGACGCGGCGCGGGCTTCGGTCGCCGGCGTTTCGGCCACTGAGCGGCAGACCATCGTCACCAATTATGTCGCCCAATCGAGCCCGAACTATCGGCTGCTCAGTCGCAGCACCATCACGGTCACGACCGCTCCTTTCCCGGGCGATCCGACCCGCTACAGCGTCACGCTGCGCACCGATATATCCAATCTACCCCTTCAGATGACGACCGGCTTTTTCCCGATGCCGTCGGCCGTCATCCAAAGGACGGCGGTCGTCCGCATCGGAGGATATTGATGACATTTCGGCATAGGCTTCGACCGTTCCTACGGTCGGAGCAAGGCGCGGTCGCGGTCATTACCGCGGTCATCCTGACGGTCTTGCTCGGATTCGCCGCCATCGCGGTGGATGTCGCCTCTTTCCACTATGACAGCCGCAGGCTGCAGGGGGCGGCGGATCTCGCCGCGATCGCCGCAGCCAGCAACACTGCCAACGCCACGCTGGCGGCGCGCTCGACCTTCACCGACAATGGCCGCTGGACGCTCAACTCGCTCGTCGTCGAGACCGGCAATTACGACCCCGATCCGGCCAAGGCGCAGGCGCTGCGTTTCGTTGCCAACCAGCAGCCGATCAATGCCGCGCGCGTGGTCGCCCGGGCGCCGTCGCCCGTCTATTTTGGACGCGTCTTCACCAATGCGGCCAATGTAGAGATTGCCGCCGCGGCGATCGCCACCCGTCCGTCACAAGCCGCCTTCTCCATCGGCTCGCGCCTCCTGTCGCTCGAAGGCGGCATCATCAATGCGCTACTGGGCCAGATGCTGGGCGGCAACGTCAATCTGCGGGTCATGGACTATCGCGGCCTCGCTGATGCCAATATCGACCTGCTCAAATTCCTCGATCAGCTGGCGATCGATGCGGACATCCATGCCGGTTCCTATCGCGATGTGCTCGACGCCAATGTGAAGGCCGGTCAGATCCTCAACGCCATGGCGAAGACGGCCCGCGCCGACAGCAAGCTCGACGTCGCGCGCACCCTCGAGGATCTCGCCCGCTCCATCGACAGCACGACATCCATCAATCTCTCCCGCATGCTCGATCTCGGCAAGGCAGCCACCGCGCAGGTCAGCACCTCCACGCAATATGGACTCGCCGCCGCCGTCAACGCCCTGCAATTGGTCAACGCACTGGCCTTGGTCGCCAATGGCAACCATCAAGTCGACGTCAATCTCGGCGCCACCATTCCGGGGCTGACCAATACCCAGCTCAGCCTGGTGATCGGCGAGCCGCCGCAGCATTCCTCGTGGATCACGGTCGGTGAAAAGGGCGCCTTCGTGCGCACCGCGCAGACGCGGTTGAAGCTCAGCGTGGAGATCGGCGGCACCGGCCTCCTTGCCGGCACCGCGATCAGGCTCCCCATCTTCATCGATGTCGCCTATGCGGAAGGCCGGCTGACCAACGTCACCTGCGGCGTGACGCCCGCCAGCAATCAGGTCACCGTCGCGACGCAACCCGGCATCCTCAATGCCTGGATCGGCGACGTCAGCAACTTCACCGCCGTCAACGACACGCCAACGGTCAGGACGGCGGTCATCGTCAATGCGCTCAATCTGGCGCGCATCACCGCCAGCGCTCACGTCAATGTCGGCAACAACTCGGCGCAAAATCTCGTCTTCAACGCGACGGACATCGCCGAGCAACGCTTCAAATCGGCGGTTACCCAGAATTATACCGAGACGCTCGTCTCCTCTCTGGTGGGCGAGCTCGATCTCGGCGTCGATATACTGGGCCTGCCCGATCTGCTCGGCATCCTGACCCGACAGCTCAAGGACCTGGTCCGTGCGCTGGTCGCGCCGGTGACACCGGCACTGGACAAGATCGTCTATACGGCGCTCACCACGCTCGGCATCAAACTCGGCGAAGCCGATGTCACGGTGCATGGCGTGCGTTGCAACAATGCGGTCGTCGTCCAATGACGATCCGGCACGCAATGCGGAAAGGTGATGCGCAGAGCGCTTCCCGCCAAAGTTGCTCGACTTTGGCGATAAGGAAGCGCTCCAGATTATATGTTTTCGAGCCCTTTTTCCGGTTTTGATCGAATCGGAACGATTCGATCAAAACCGGAAGGACTCTAGCGGGTAGCGGCCGACAAGGTCTTGCAGAAGGATGTCAGCCGCATGGCAGCGGCGCGGCGCTGCTCGGGATCGCGGGTCAGCCGGCCGACGACCGTCACCGCCGCGCAGATCTCCTCGTCCCAATTCACGATCGGCGCGCAGATGCCGATATAGTTCGGCACGAATGTACCCAGTGCCATGGCATAGCCCTGCTCGCGCACCGTGCGGATGATGCCCTCGACATCGAATGTTATGGCGTCCTCAAGCTCACTTTCCTTCTGGACCTCGGCGTCGACGAAGGGCTGGGTGATGCGTTCCGGCATGTAGCTCAGGAAGACGTTTCCGGTGGCGGAACGCAGTAGCGGGAAGGTCGAGCCCAGCACATCAGGAGAGATCAGCGAATCGGCGGTGCGCTGCCAGCGCACGGCGATCGGTCCCTCATGGCTCCAGATCGCGACATGGGCGGGCATGCCCAATTGGTCGACCAGATCCTCGAGATGATCGCTGGCCCGGTTGACGACATCGATGCGGCGAATGGCGGACACGCCGAGACGCAGGGCGAAGAGGCCCAGATCATATTTTCCTGACCGCTTCTGTTGCGCCACGAGACCGCCGGCGACCAGACTGTGCAGATAGCGATGCGCCTTGCTGGGCGCCATGCCGCAGGCCGCGCCGATTTCCTTCAGCGACATCGGACCCTTGGCCACAGCCAGGGCCTTGAGCACGCTCATGCCGATATCTACGGATTGAATGCCGCCATGGTCTCGTCCCGGCGCGGATGCAACGTCAGAGAGATGCTCCGCCGCGTAGGCAGCAGCTACTTCAGGGTCATGTCGGTTCATGGTTCCTCCCGAACCAATCTCCTGGCCTGCCCCCAAAGCCCGAATGCGATTTACATGAAGAACTCTAGATAACCGCACTTAATAATATATGTATTTATCCCTTTTTCCAGCAGTAGTGAAACGCGATTACTTCACAGCCTACGACTTTAATACTAGGCGCGAACAAAAGTACTGTGCGGAAACAAAATTACCGCGTGGGATAAAACTACAATTTGTCTTTTTGTTTGCGGATACTGGTGCGCCCCCTGTACTATTTGAGTCACATCTTCCCGATGGTCCGGAAACCGGCCGCTTGTTGCTGGAGGGTTTGCTCGTCCTCGTTTGTCGAAGCCAAAGCGAAGTGCGCACCTTCCGCGGCTTTCTCGGTGACGCAGGCGATCATCCAGGCGTGATCGACAGTTGGCCGATCGAACCTTGACGCCGGAAGGCGATTGCCGTCATATCCGACCGCTCTGGCTTGTCAGAATTCCGCCACAGGCGCCGGGCACTCAAGGAAACGATGTCACCAGGGCTCACCGAAACATGGCACAGAGGGATGGCCTTATCCCTGTCGGTCATGATTCTGTTCGCCCTGCTGTTCGCCGGCGCGGCGCAGGCCGGCTCTTCATCCTGCCTGTCGGCGGCCAACGTGATCACGGCTGGGTTCGCCGGTCCGGATACGCCCACGGTCAGCGCCGCGGATGACCTGCACAAGCAGGCTCCATCTTCCCATGGCAAGATCGCCTGCTGCAGCTTCACCTGCGCGCCGGGTTTCATCGTTACGAGCAGCACCGGCGACATGGCTGTCCTCCATCGGCACGAGACGTTGCCCCTGTCTGAGCAATCGCCGGACACATTGGCGGGCAACGGGCTCGAGCGCCCTCCGAGACCGAGCCTCATCAACGACCGGCACGCTTGATCCCGAAGGGACCGGCGTGCCTTCGGGCGACGCCGTCTCAACGAGGATCCTGCCATGTTATCCACCATCCGGTCCCTTGGTCTTGGGCTTTGCACGGCTCTAGCTTCGCCCGCGCTCGCCCATTCGGGCATAGGCGTCAATGGCGGCCAGCTCAGCCAAGTGGCGAACCGGCATATCGAGTTCATCGGCGGACCGGCTTATGAATCGATCATCTTCGCTTTGTCGGATGCGCGCCAGAAGCCGGTCCGGGCGGCCGGCAGCGCCGCTTACGCCACCATCATCCAGCAGCAGCAGCAATTGCGCATCCCGCTCGCGCCCGACGGCGAAAACTGGCTGTCGGCCAATCTGCCCGCGCCGCTGCTCCTCGGCGCGTCGATCTCGGTGTTCGTCGAGCTGGCGAGCGGCGAGACACTGCAAGCCCAGTTCGAAGCCCGCTAGATATCACCTCTTGATCTCAATATGAGGTTCCCGATGCCCAATTCACCAGGACTACAAAGGACACCGCAAACGAGCCGGCGCGCTTTGCTGCGCAGTTCGTTTCCTTACCTCGTAGGCCTCGCGACATTCACCGCTGGCGGCCGCGCCGCGTTCGCGGCGGCCGATGTCGCCGCACCGGCGAACCATCCGGACACGGCTCGGCCCAACCTCCCGGTTGACGGCGAGGCGGAGCTGTTCCCGATCGCCCATGACGATGTCCGCAAGGTGTCGCGCCGATTCCGGCGCAAGGAAGTCGCCTATGAGACCAGCGAGGTGCCGGGCACGATCATCGTCGATGTCGATGCGCGCCAGCTCTTTTTCACGCTGCCCGGCGGACGGGCGCAGCGCTATGGCATCGGCGTCGGCAAACAGGGATTCGAATGGTCGGGCGCGGCGGTCATCCGGCGCAAGGCCAAATGGCCGCGCTGGGTGCCGCCCAAGGAAATGGTGGCGCGCGACCATCTCGCGGCGCAATGGGCGAACGGCATGCCGGGCGGCCCGGATAATCCCCTGGGTGCCCGGGCGCTCTACCTCTATCAGGGCGAGGTCGACACGCTCTATCGTATCCATGGCACCTCACAGCCGCAAAGCATCGGCAAAGCGGTCTCCTCCGGCTGCATCAGATTGCTGAATGCCGATGTCGCCGACCTGTTCGAGCGGGTTCCGGTCGGCACTAAGGTTGTCGTCCTGCCTTCGGCGCGGCGGGTGGCCGCCCAGGAGGGCCCGCAATTCGGCCGCAGCCAGCGGGGGCGCGATCGATGACCTCAGCAATCAGACGCCGATATCTCCTGCAAGTCGCGGCGGGTTTCCTTTCGCTCACCGTCCTTCCGACAATTGTGCTGGCACAATCCGAGCTCGGCTCACCCGAGCGCATCCGGCAGGTGAAGGCGGAGCTCGGCGTCAAGGACACGCAGGCCGGCCCCTGGTCCGACTATGTCGCGGCGCTAGAAACCTATCGCCAAGCGGTGCGTGACGTGCGCGAGGCCGAGATCGAGCTGATGGGCGGCGCCCATGCGATCGAGGGCTCCGACGATGCGGTTCTCAAGGATCGGCAGACAGCCCGGCTCCTCGCCAAGGCTGCTCTCAAGACGCGCTATGAGGCCTTCTACGGCGCACTCGATCCCGACCAGCAGCAAATCGCAGACGCCACGCTGACGGCGGGAGAGTGTGGGCGATAGCGAAAGGGAATGACATTCGGCACTGCTGGTCCCGGCCTGACGGCATCTGCCTCACACTCGCAACTGACAAGGCCGGAAACTTACGACCAACGCAACATAGAGGATACAGAGATGAAATCACTACTCGCCGCCGCCGCCATTCTGTCGGCACTTTCAGTGCCCGCTTTCGCCGCCGAATGCCCCAGCCTGATCCAGCAGGCCGAGGAGAATTTGAAGATGTCGAAGCAAGACGACGCGGCCAAACAGAAGATCACCGACCATATCACCCAGGCGAAGGCCGAGCATGACGCCGGCAAACATGCGCAATCCGTCGCCACGGCGAAGGACGCTCTGTCGCTCATCAAGATGTAAGGCGCTTCTCGCCGCGGAATATGTGCGCGCGCGGCACGGGGAGTCAGGCGGTCTGGAAATATTTCCGCCAGGCCGCCTGGTCTGTTTCGGGACCTATCGTGCCTTGGCGCTCGGGCGCAGCAGGAACTGCGCCAATACCAGAAGCGCCAGGGAAGTCAGGAGAACGGTCGTGCCGATGGCATTGATCTCGGGTGTGACGCCGCGCCTGATCGAGGAGAAGACATAGATCGGCAAGGTCGTGTTGGGACCGGCGACGAAGAAGGCGATGATGAAGTCTTCAAATGAGAAGGTGAAGGACAGCAGCAGGCCGGCGAGGATAGACGGCATCAGCGCCGGCAGCACCACTTGCCGGAAGGTGGCGAATGGCGTCGCATAGAGATCCTCTGAAGCCTCGACCAGGCTTCGGTCCATACCGGCGAGCCTGGCCCTGATGATGAGGACGACCACCGCGAGGTTGAACAGGACATGGGCGGCGATCACCGTCCACAGGCCCATCTGCAGGCGCGCCATGCCGATGGCCTCGAGCGCCGGATTGACGGCGTCGAAGACGGTCACGAAAGCGATCAGCGTCGATATGCCGATGACCACGCCCGGCACCATGATGGCGATGTAGATCAGTGCGTCGAAGAGCTGCCGAAGCGAGCCCCTCATCCGCTCGAGACCCAGCGCGCAAAGCGTGCCCACCGTGGTGGCGATGACGGACGTGCAGCCGGCGATGATGAGGCTTGTCACCAGCGCCTTGGTGATGATCGGATTGGTGAAGGCCTTGCCGTACCAGTCGAGCGAGAAACCCTGCCAGTCCATCGCATAACGCCCGGCATTGAAGGAGAAGAAGGCGATCAGCGCGATGGGCGCGTAGAGAAAGATGTAGATGAAGACGGCGTAGAGGCGCATGGACATGGGCTACACCAAGGCGGCGCGGCGCACATCGCCACGGCTCAGAACGAAGCGCATATAGATCACGATGGTCACGAACATGATGGCGACGAGCGCGGTCGAGACGGCGGCGCCGAAGGGCCAGTTGCGCGATTGCAGGAAGAGGTCGACCAACGCATTGCCGATGAAGAAGACTTTGCCGCCGCCGAGAAGCTGCGGCAGGATATATTCACCCATCAGCAAGATAAAGACGAGCATCGAGCCGGTGGCGACACCCGGCAGCGACAGAGGCAGCGTCACCTGCAGGAAGCTGCGCCAGGAATTGGCGCCGAGATCAGCGGAGGCCTCGAGGAGGCGCTTGTCGAGCTTTTCAAGGCTCACATAGATCGGCAGCACCATCAGCGGCAGGAAACCATAGACGGCGCCGATCAATACGGCCCAGGGTGTGTTGATGATGCGCAGATCCGAAATTCCCAGATAGGCAAGCCAGCTCGGAATGCCCTTGGAGCCCAAGATCATGATCCAGGCGTAATACCGTAAAAGCTGGCTCGTCCAGAACGGCACGATGACGAGCACAAGCAGCAAGGTGCGTGATTTGGGACTCGCCTTGACGGCCAGGAAATACGCAAGGGGATAGGCGAAGAGCGCGGTGAGCAGCGTGCCCAGGGGCGCCAGCGTCAGGGTGTTGAAGAAGGCCTGACCGCGCGCCGGCAGGTTGGCGTAATTGTCGAGGGTGAAAGCGGGCGCATAACCCCCGGCATCGGCGCGCGCGCCGAAGGAATAGATGACGACGACAATGAGCGGCAGGACAAGCAGGAAGAAAAAGAACAGCCCTGCCGGCGCCACCAGGAGAGCGGTGACGGTCTTCGATCGGGAAATGGGCGCGAGCTGAGGCATGCAAACCTTGGCAGATTTCCCCCTCGCCCGCCTGCGGGAGAGGGGGAAATTTAGTCGTCAAGCCGACTTGAAGCGCGCCATGATCTCGGCGCGCAACGGATTGGTCAGTGTCGCCGCCGCACCGAATTCGAGATTGGTGAGCAGATCCTTGGCCGGGTAAAGGATCGGGTTCTCCAGCATCTCCTTCGACACCAGCTTGTTGGTGCGCGCGTCGGTCGAGGGATAGCCATGCGCCTGGACTTCCTTAGCGTTGATCTCGGGCGTCAGCAGCCAGTCGATCAGCGCATAAGCGGCGTCCTTGTTGGCGGCCCCCTTCGGAATGGCGAAATAGTCCGTCCAGATCTCGCCGCCTTCCTTGCCCAGCACATACTGGATCTCGGGCAGATCGCGATGCAGCTGCGTCGCATCGCCGGTCCAGGCGACCGACACCCAGGCATCGCCATTGCGCATCGAGGGCTGGTAGTCGGAATTGATGGCGAAGAGATGCGGCTTCGCCTCGAGCATCAGCTTCTCAGCTTCGGCCAATTGCTTCTCGTCATTCGAATTGAAGGAATAGCCGAAATATTTGAGCGCATTGCCGATGGTGGTGAGCTGATAGTCATGCACCATCACGCGGCCGGAGAGCGGGCCCTTGGTCAGGTCCCAGAATTCCTTCCAGCTCGTCGGATTCTGGGTGACATTCTTGGTGTTGATGACGAAGCCGGTGGTGCCCCAATTCTTCGGCACCGCATAGACGGTGCCGTCGATCGTGCCTTCCGAGGTGAAGCGCTGGTCCTGGCTCGCGACATCGTAATTGGGCAAGAGCTTGAGATCGAGCGGCTCGATGAGATCGAGCCCCTTATAGGTGCTGATCGTATAGTTGGTCGGCACAAAGACATCCCAGCCGGTCGAGCCCGCCTGGAGCTTGGCCAGCATCTCCTCATTCGAGCCGAAGACATTCATATTGATGGTGACGCCGGTCTTCTTGGTGAAGGCGTCGAGATTTTCCTGATTATGGTAGTTGGGCCAGGTGGTGAGGTTGACCGTGCCCGACAACGCAGCATAGGCCTTGCGGGGCTTGAGACCCGGCATGGCGCCGCCCAATACCGCCGTCGCCACGCCTAAGCCGGTGACGCCGAGAAAATGGCGGCGGGTGACCGAGCCCTTCTGAAAGCGGCGCAGCTCTTCGATGAATTTCTGCGGCGTGATGATCTTATCGTCTGCCATTGTTTCCTCCGTGTTTGTTTTTCTACGCACTCAATCCTTGGCGAGAATCAAAGCGGCATCGGGTGGCCAGCCGACCGCCACCCTGTCGCCGATCTCGAAGGCCAAAGCCTGGTTGCCCTGGCGCGGGCTCCTGACCATGAATTCGCCGAGCTTCTCATGCGCCACGAGATATTCCGTCTGCTCGCCAAGGAAGATGCGGTTGAGCACCTTCGCTTGCGTGCGGAAGGCCACTTGATTGGGCAGATCTGTCTCGGCGGCGGCGAGCCGGATCTGTTCGGGCCGCACGCTGACCAGCACGGCCTCGCCCGCCTCAGGCGACACCGTCGACCGCGAGGCGCGCCCGGTCGCCTTCATGCCGTCGGCCAGCGCCACATCGATGAGACCGCTTCTTGCATTCCCGGCGATGCCGGCGAAGAAATTCGACTTGCCGACGAAATCGGCGACATAGCCGTTGACCGGCTCGTCATAAAGCTCGCGCGGTGTGCCGGTCTGGACGAGCCGGCCGTCCTTCATGATGCAGACGCGGTCCGACATCGACAGCGCCTCCTCCTGATCATGCGTGACGAGGAGAAAGGTGATGCCGACATTGCGCTGCAAATTTTGTAGCTCGATCTGCATGTCGTGACGCAGCTTGCGATCGAGGGCCGCCAGCGGCTCATCGAGCAGCAAGACGGCGGGACGGTTGATCAAAGCGCGGGCAAGCGCCACGCGCTGTTGCTGGCCGCCCGACAATTCCCAGGTCCGGCGCTGGCCGTAGCCCTGCAAGCGGACCATCGCCAGCGCCTCATCGACCGCCTTGGCGACCGCCTCGCGCGGCGGCTTGGGCGAGCGCTGACGCAGGCCATAAGAGACATTGTCGGCGACATTCAGATGCGGGAACAACGCATAATGCTGGAACACCATATTGACCGGGCGCTTATAGGCCGGGACGCCGGTGACATTGTCGCCGCGGATGAAGACCTCGCCTTCGCTCGGCTGCTCGAAACCCGCCATCATGCGCAGGCAGGTGGTCTTGCCGCAGCCAGAGGGGCCCAGCAGCGAGACGAAAGAGCCTTTGGGCAGATCGAGATCGACCCGGTCGACGGCGCGCACCTCGCCATAGCGTTTCGACACGGCGCGGAAGGAGATGTCCGGGACAATTGTCTGGGTCATGAACAATATGAGTCCGCGACGAGGCTCTAGCGATATATCCCACAAGTGGTAAAATGATCGCAGTCGAGGCCTGAACTGTATATATCCTAAATGGGATAGGACGATGGCCAATGTAGCCGATATCGGCGAAAAGGCCTGGAATGACAGCCTGGCGGCGACCGTCGCCGCCATCGGCACGACCGATTTCGCCCCGACGTTGATCGACGCGCTCAAGCATGTGGCGCCCTTCAATTATTGCGTGATCTTCGCCTATTGCCACAGCGCCCGGCCGATCGACCTGTTCGATACTTTCCCGGCGGTGAAGCGGCGCGTCTTCGTCGATGACTATCAGGCCGGCCCTTATCTGCTCGATCCCCTTTTCATCGCCAAGCCCGAAAGCTGGGGACCGGGTCCGCACCGGGTCGCCGACCTGGCGCCGGACCGCTTTCCGCAAAGCGAATATTTCCGCTCCTATTATGTGCAGACCGGACTTTCGGAAGAGATCGCCTTCTTCGTGCCGATCAAGGTTGGAACGCGCATCGTCATCTCGCTGATGCGGGACGCCGGACGGCTGCAGGCCTTCGCCACCAGGGAGCGGAAAAGGCTGCAGAGCATAGCGCCGCTGGTTGTCGCCGCCGCGGCCCATCACTGGAAGGACATTGAGAGCCGGTTCTCAGGCCTGGGCGGCTCCGATCCGAAGGTCGAGGCGACCGAGCGCCTGCTCGTCTCGGCTTTCCACCGTTTCGGCGAGGGACGGCTCACCCCGCGGGAGAGCGAGATCGCCGAGCTCGTGCTCAAGGGCAATTCCTCGGAAGCGATCGGCAAGATTCTCGGCATCGCCACCGGAACCGTGCGCATCCACCGCAAGAACATCTACACGAAACTCGATATCGGCTCGCAGGGTGAATTGTTCTCGCGCTTTGTCGCCTCCATTTCGCGCGGCCTCGACACCGACCCCGAGGGCGGGAAGTGAGGAGTAGCGTCGTTTTACGGAAGACAGGCGGCGCGCGGCAAGGTTAGGCTCCCCCCATGGAAAACACCCGCCCCGCCATCGACACGAACGAAATGTCCAAGCAGGTTTCGGCCCATGGGCGGCGCAGCGGCGGGCGCGAAGGCCGGCGATCCTTGCGCGCCAAGGCGGTGCCGTCCTTTCCGGCCCTCACCCGCAATATCCCGGTCTATGAGATCGTGCCGCAAGAGGCGATCGAGCTCATCCACGAGGAATCACTGAAGATCCTCGAAGAGGTGGGCTGCGAGTTCCGCGACAGCGAAGCGATCGACATGTGGAAAAAGGCGGGCGCCGATGTGCGCGAAACGCGGGTGCGCATCGACCGCGCCTTGCTCATGGAGCTGGTCCGCCAGATCCCGTCGGAATTCACCCAGCATGCGCGCAATCCGGACCGCTCGGTGACCATCGGCGGCAAGAATTCGGTCTTCGTGCCCATGTATGGCGCCCCCTATGTGCGCGATCTCGACAATCAGCGCCGTTATGGCTCGCTCGCCGATCTCAATAATTTCCACAAGCTCAGCTACATGTCGCCGACGCTCCATTCCTCGAGTTCGATCATCTGCGAGCCGATGGAAGTCCCGGTGCCGAAGCGGCATCTCCACATCATCCATTCGGCGCTCAAATATTCCGACAAGCCCTTCATGGGCATCGTCACCGCCAAGGAGCGCGCGCAGGATGTGATGAAGATGGCGGGCATCGTCTTCGGCGACGACTTTGTGCGCGACAACACCGTTGTCGTCTCGATCGCCAATTGCAACTCGCCGCTGGTCTGGGACGCGACCATGCTCGACGCGCTGAAGGTCTATGCGGCGCATAACCAGCCCTGCATCCTGGCGCCCTTCGCGTTGTGCGGCGCCTCGACCTCGGCCTCGTCGGTCGGCGCCGTGGCGCAGGTCAATGCCGAGGCCCTCGCCGGCCTCGCCTTCACCCAGCTGGTGCGGCCGGGCAGCCCGCAGCTCTATGGCCAGTTCATGGTGACGGTCGACATGAAGTCGGGTGCCCCCATGGGTGGCACGCCGGAAGCCGCGCAGATGATGTATCTGATGGGGGCGCTGGCGCGGAAATATAATCTGCCCTGGCGCACCTCGGGCTTCCATATCGGCTCCAAGGTGAATGACGCGCAGGCCGGCTATGAAGCGAATATGCTGATGCATGCCGCCATTCTGTCGGGCGCGCATTACATCTGGCACGCCGCAGGCTGGCTCGAAGCGGGCCTGTGCGCCGGTTATTCCAAATTCGTCACCGACACCGAGCAGCTCGCCTCCTGGTACAAATATGGCCAGGGCCTTTCCTTCGCCGATTTCAAGGACGCCATGCAGGCGGTGCGTGAAGTGGGGCCCGCCGGCCATTTCCTCGGCACCCAGCACACGCTCGAGCATTTCGAAAGCGCCTTTTTCATGCCGAGCCTCATGGACTTCAATTCCTTCGAGCAATGGTCGGCGGAGGGCGCCAAGGATCACGATCAGCGCGGGCGCGAAAAAGCGAGTGCCATGCTCACCCAATATGAAGAGCCGAAGCTCGACGAAGCGATCGACGAGGCTTTGCGCGACTTCATCGCGAGGCGTGAGCGGGAATTGCCGAACAGCGTGAATTAGAACGAGAGTCGCCGGATCATCGCCTGGAAGAAGGCCTCGGCGCGGGCACGGAAGTCCGGGTTGATGACCTGCGGCTTCTGGGGAAACGCTTTCCGGCTTTCCTCGAACTCCGTGTCGATGAAGGCCAGTACCGGCTCGGGCAGCGGGCCGGAACCCAGCTCGCGCGTGACCGCCTTGCGCGCCATCAGTTCCTCTATGATCGCGACGATTGCGGCGGGCGCCTCGCAGCCCTTGAGCAAGGTGGGGAAATGCATGGGCGCCACAGATGCGTCAGAGTGATGGCGGAGCCAGCGCAAGGCGGCGGCCGGGCGGAGCGCATAGAATACTTTCTTCAGCGCGACGATATTATCATCTCCGAAATAGACCCGCCGCTGACGCTCGCCCAGATGCAGATAATGGCGCGCCACCAGGCGGCGATCGACGACCTGATGGGCGAGATCCAGAAACTCCTTGCGGAAGTCCGGATCGACGCCATAGGCGATCGATGAATTCAACCATTCGATGATCACCGCATTGCCCTTGAGCAACAGCTTGAGAGCCTTGCCGAGATCCCAGCCATTGACGTCGAGAATCCCATCCATCGGCGTCTCGATGACATCGCGGCGCTGCCACAGGGACAGATAATGCTCGACTGGCCGGACGAAGACGAAACGGCAATCATAGTCGCTGTCGGGTGAGGGAAAGCCCCAGGCCCGGCTCCCGCTTTCGATGGCGAGCGGGATCGCCACGCGATGGTCGCGGCTTATATCGGCAAGGCGCGCCTCGATGCGCGCGACCACCGCCTCATCCATGCCCTGATCGATGCTCCGTATCATCGCCGCCGCCATTTGCGCCCCGTCCGTCACAGTGGCAAGCTCCTAACATGACCAGCACGGATCGAACAGGCGAGGCGCGCGAGGAGTTCGGCTTCGCCGATGCGCTCGATGCGCCCATTCCCTATCTCACCCGGATACGTGATTATTATTCGGCCTTGGGCTATGGCGCGCCCTATCGCTGGGCGCATTATGCGGATGCGCCCTTCGCGCGCTTGAGCCGGCCCTTGACCGACTGCCGCATCGCGCTCATCACCACCGCCGCCCCTTATCAGCCGGATAAGGGCGACCAGGGGCCGGGCGCTCCCTACAATGCGGCGGCGAAATTCTATCGGGTCTATTCCGGCGACACGGCGCAAGACCACGATCTGCGCATCTCGCATATCGCCATCGACCGCGCCCATACGACGGCGGAAGACCAGGGCGCTTATTTCCCGCTTGCCGCGATGCGGCGGGCGCAAGCGCGCGGCCGGTTCGGCGCTCTCACGCAGCACTTCCATGGCGCGCCGACCAATCGCAGCCATCGGACGACGCTTGAAACCGACTGCCCGGAGATCGTCCAGCGTTGCCGCGCGGACAAGGCCGACGCGGCGATCCTGGTGCCGAACTGCCCGGTCTGCCATCAGACGGTGAGCCTCGCTGCGCGGGCGCTCGAAGCGGCAGGCGTCGCGACCGTCGTCATGGGTGCGGCCAAGGACATTGTCGAATATGTCGGCGTGCCGCGCTTCCTGTTCTCGGATTTTCCGCTCGGCAATTCAGCCGGGCGGCCGAAGGACGAGGCGTCCCAGGATTTCACGCTCGCTCTGGCGCTGGAGCTTCTCGAGAAAGCGCCGGCGGCCAGGACCACGGTGCAGTCGCCCTTGCGCTGGAGCGCGTCCGCCGCGTGGAAGCTCGATTACAGCAATATCGACAGGCTCTCAGCCCGAGAGATCGCGCAACGGCGCGCCCAGTTCGATGCGCAGAAAGCCATCGCCAAAGACATCCGGCAGAGCATTTCGTGAAAAAATGGGCGGGGGCAGACTGGCGCAACCATTCACCTGCCTGCCCCCTGGTGCGAAGTTGGGGGGAACCCACGAGCACCTGAGTTTGCGCAATTGTTTCCTGAGGAGATGGGAGGAACCCCAATCGACATATTGCGATGCAGTATTCATAGCAACGGGCGTGCCAAGCTGGTCGAGGCACCTAATATTTCTCATATCTATCTGATATTAAACAGTAAAATATAAAACCTAAAAATCAGAAGCAGAACTCGAAAATCACCTTATGCCTTCGCATTGTGCAATGCAGCGCCCGTTCGGGCAGCACGCCTTCGCGCCTGCAAAAGTTTTGATCAAATCGGCTTCGACGTCTTCAGCCATTTGCCGAAGCGGTCCATGGCTTCGCCGAGCTTCGCCGGATCGCGCAGGAAACACATGCGCAGGAAACCTTCGCCACCCGGGCCGAAGGTGCCGCCGGGGGCGAGCCCGACACCGGCTTCATCGATGATGCGATAGGTGGTGGCGAGCGAGTCGGTCATGCCGTCGAGCGCAAAGAACATGTAAAAAGCGCCGCGGGGCAATTCGAATCGGATTTGCGGATGCGCACGCAAGGCGGCGGCGACGAGATCGCGGTTGGCGCGCGCCTTGACGACCTGCGCGGCGATGAAATCCTCGCCCTCATCGAGCGCCACGGCGCAGCCCTGCTGCAGGAAGGCGGCGGTGCCCGACGTGTTGTATTGGATGATGCGCTCGATGGCGGGACCGACAGCCTTCGGCGCCTGCAGCCAGCCGACCCGCCAGCCGGTCATCGCCCAATTCTTGGAGAAGGTGTTGGCGAGGAGAAGCCGCTCCTCGGTGTCGCAGATATCGAGAAAAGACGGGGCCCGGGGCTCGCCTTTGTCGCCATAATAAAAGCGCGAATAGACTTCGTCGCCGACGATCCACAGGCCGCGCTTGCGGCATTCGTCACGTACCGCCTTCAGATCCTCGAGGCTCGCCGTCCAGCCCACCGGATTGGAGGGTGAATTGAGCACGATCGCCTTGCTCTTGGGCGTGATCGCCGCGAAGAGCTTGTCGAGATCGAGATGCCAGCGGCCATTGGCGAAATCGAGCGCCACTTCGACGGGCTTGGCGCCCATCATCCGCATCGGGCCGGCATAATTGGGCCAGGCGGGTGTTGGCAGGACGATCTCGTCCCCCTCGCCCGCGATCATCTGCAGAATGGTCTGGATCGCCTGCATGCCGCCGCCGGTGACGAAGAAATTCTCGGCCTCGAAGGCGCGGCCATAGTGGCGGCTATGATAACGCGCCAAAGCCTCACGCAAAGGCGGGATGCCGCGCTGCCAGGTATAGAAAGTCTCGCCCTTGAGCAGGCTTTCGATCGCCGGACGGCAGAAAGCTTCCGGCGTCGGCAGATTGCCCTCGCCCGACCACAGCGGGATGATTCCGGGCCTCCCGATGCCGTGATTGACCGCGGCCGAGATGCCCGAATCGGGCTCATCGCGGCTGGCCTTGGTGATGCTGGCGAGAAGGGCTGAGGCGGAAAGAGCGGTCATTGGAAAGTCCCGGCCAAAAAGAACCCGGGTGACGAGCACCCGGGTCCGGTCGAGGGTATATCGGGAAGCCTACTTTTTGACCAGCGCGTCGCGGATTTCGCCCAGGAGCTTCTCGCTCGGCGTCGGGGCCGGAGGCGGCGCCGGCGGCTCGGCCTTGCGCATGCGGTTGGAGACCTTCACCAGCTGGAACAGGATGAAGGCCACGATCAGGAAGTTGACCAGAGCGGTGATGAAGCTGCCATAAGCGAGGACCGGCCCCTGATCCTTGGCGGCGGCCAGGGTGGTCGCGTTCACGGCCGAGGACAGGCCGAAGAAGTAGTTGTTGAAATCCAGGCTGCCGAAAGACCCGATGATCGGCATGATCAGATCGTCCACGATCGATTGGACGATCTTGCCGAACGCCGCGCCGATGATCACGCCCACCGCGAGATCGAAGGCATTGCCCTTGAAAGCGAAACTCTTGAATTCTTGCCACATGCTCATCTTGTTTGCCTTTCAGATGATGCGCCGGTTGGCCCGGCCCCCAAACCAGGAATTTGTACCTCAGTCACGCTCCGGTTGAAAGGCATGGCTGCACATTCCCCGCGCAAATCCCGCCAAAGGACTTTGGTGATTAGGAACTGCGCCAAGACATTGATTGACCGCGAATCCCCTTTGGCGGAGCGTTTCCACTTCGCCGGATTGCACGCTAAGATGCACAAAAAGCTGACCTGAGGGCCGATGTTCCATAGCTGGACCGTATTATTCGCCGGCCTCGCCTATGTCGGCCTGCTGTTCGCCGTGGCGAGCTTCGGGGACCGCCAGGCGCGCGGGCGCGCGCCCGGGACACCGCGGCCCTTCATCTATGCCCTGTCGCTTGGAGTATACTGCACCTCCTGGACCTATTTCGGCAGTGTCGGCGTCGCCTCGCGCTCCGGGCTCGATTTCCTGCCCATCTATATCGGCCCCATCCTGGTCTTCCTGGTCGGCTGGAAGCTGCTGCAGACCATCGTCGACATCTCCAAGCGCCAGAACATCACCTCGATCGCCGACTTCATCTCGGCGCGCTACGGCAAGAACGAGATGCTGGGGGCCATCGTCGCCCTCATCGCCGCGGTCGGCATCATTCCTTACATCTCGATCCAGCTCAAAGCGGTGTCCTTCGCGCTCGAGACCATGATGGCTGCGCCCGGCTGGTCGACGGCGGGCGCCCTGCCCTTGCCGATCACCGAGGACATCGCCTTCTTCGTCACCGCCGCCATGGCCGCCTTCGCCATGCTGTTCGGCACCCGCCATATCGACACGACCGAGCATCAGGACGGGCTGATCATGGCGATCGCGGTCGAGTCGGTGGTCAAGCTCTTCGCCTTCATCGCGGTAGGCCTCTTCATCACCTTCGCGATGATGGGCGGTCCCTCCGCCCTCATCGAGCATGTCCGGCAGACGGCCGATATCTCCGCTCTGTTCAGCAAAGGCTTCGCCGGCGGCTCGTGGCTCACCCAGACGCTGCTCGCCATGATCGCCATCATGCTGCTGCCGCGCCAGTTCCACGTGACCGTGGTGGAGAATGCGAGCTCGCGCGACATCAAACGCGCCGCCTGGCTGTTTCCGCTCTATCTCGTCGCCATCAATATCTTCGTGGTGCCGATCGCGATTGCTGGCCTCGCGCATTTCCAGCCCGGCGCCACCGATGGCGATACTTTCGTGCTCGCTTTGCCGGTGCTCGCCGGCAGTCCGACCTTCGCGCTCATCGCCTTTCTGGGTGGATTGTCGGCGGCGACCGCGATGGTCATCGTCGAGGCGGTGGCGCTTTCGATCATGGTCTGCAACAATCTGGTGATGCCGATCATGCTGCGCCGGCGCATGGAGCGGGCACAGATTCATCACGACATGGGCCAGGTGCTGATCGCCATAAGGCGCATCGCCATCGCCGTCATCCTGCTTCTCGCTTACAGCTATTACCGCATGATCGGGTCGACCGCGGCGCTTGCCCAGATCGGCCTCATCTCCTTCGCCGCGGTGGCGCAGTTCGCGCCCGCCTTCTTTGGCGGCCTCGTCTGGAAGCGCGGCACGGCGCGGGGCGCCATGGCCGGCGTCACCGCCGGCTTCGCACTGTGGGCCTATACGCTGTTCCTGCCCTCCTTCGCCGATGCCGGCTGGATCGACCGGAGCCTCATCACGGATGGGCCTTTCGGCATCGGCCTGTTCCGCCCGCGCATGCTGTTCAACCTCGCCTTCGATCCCTTGACCCATGGCGTCATCTGGAGCCTCCTCGTCAACAGCGCCGTCTATGTCGCGGTGTCGCTGCTGCGCGCGCCGTCGCCGATCGAACGCATGCAGGCGGCTGTCTTTCTCACCCGCGACATGCCTCTCAGCGTCGCCCCCGGCTTCCGGCTGTGGCGCACCGCGGTAACGGTCGGCGAGGTGGAAGCGACGGTGGCGCGTTATCTCGGCGCCGAGCGCACCTCGCGGGCCTTCGCCGAAGCGGCGGCAGAGCGCGAGATACCGCATGACCGCAAGTCGGAAGCCGATATCCGCATGCTGCGCTTCGCCGAGCATCTGCTGGCGAGCGCGGTCGGCACCGCATCGTCGCGCCTCGTGATGGCGCTGCTGCTCGAGCGCCATTCCAAGAACCCACGCGGCGCCATGAAGCTCCTCGACGACGCCTCCGCCGCCATCCAATATAACCGCGACCTGCTGCAATCGGCGATCGATAATGTCGGCCAGGGGATCGCGGTGTTCGACAGCGAAGGCAGGCTCGTCTGCTGGAACGAGCGCTTCTGCACCTTGCTCGCTCTGCCCGCCGATATGAGCCGCATCGGCACGCCGCTCGAGGAAGTGATCGATGTGATGCTTCGCGCCCAGGCGATCGAGCCGGCGCGCCTGCCGCAGATGCGTCTTGACCGCTTGAACCGGATCACCGCGACGCGTGGTCCGCTCGTCGAGCATCTCGACCGGCGCGGTATGGTGCTCGATCTCCATGCCAGCAAGATGCCGGAAGACGGCGGCTATGTGGTGACCTTCACCGACATCACCCAGTCGGTGCAGGCGGCCGAGGCCTTGAAACGCGCCAATGAGACGCTGGAGCGGCGGGTCGAGGAACGCACGGCGGAGCTGACCCGCCTCAACAGCGAGCTGGCGCATGCCAAGTCGGAAGCGGAAGCCGCCAATCTCGGCAAGACCCGCTTTATCGCGGCGGCGAGCCACGACATATTACAGCCGCTCAATGCGGCGCGGCTTTTCACCGCGAGTCTCGTCGAGCGCAAGGTCAGGGGCGAAAGCGGCGAACTGGTACGCAATGTCGACGCCTCGCTCGGCGCCGTCGAAGACATTCTTTCAGCCCTCCTCGATATATCGCGCCTCGATGCGGGCGCGCTCAAGCCCGAGCCCTCGGTGTTCCTGATCGATGACCTGCTCAAGGCGCTCAAACTCGAATTCGCGCCGGCGGCACTTGAGCGCGGCCTTACGCTGACCGTCATCCCGTGCTCGCTGGTGGTGCATACGGACCGCCGGATGTTGCGCCGTGTCCTGCAGAATCTCGTTTCCAATGCGATCAAATATACGCGTAGCGGCCGAGTGCTGATGGGCTGCCGCCGTAAGGGCGATGCTTTACGCATCGAAGTGCATGATTCAGGCCCCGGCATCGCCGAGCACAGTCAAGCGGTGATCTTCCAGGAATTCGAGCGCCTGGGCCAGGACAAGGGCGTCGAGCCCGGCCTGGGTCTGGGCCTTTCGATCGTCGAGCGCATCGCCAGGATGCTCAATCATCCGCTCCGCCTCGTCTCGCGGCCCGGGCACGGCTCCTGCTTCGCCATCACCGTGCCCCGCGCGGCGCGCACCGAGCTGGTGGAGACCAGTCCGCGCGCCGCGTCCCGGCTCAGCAACCGCATCGGCGGGCTCACCATCTTCGTCGTCGATAACGAGCCGCAGATCCTCGAGGCCATGCAGGCGCTGCTCGGTGGCTGGGACGCGCGCGTGATCACCGCGCGCAGTGCGGCCGAGGCACTCGACCGCTTCGCAGCGGAAGCCGACAGGGTCGACGTGATCCTCGCCGACTATCATCTGCACAGCGACGACGGGCTCAAGCTGATCGAACGCCTGCGCAGCCGTGCCGGCCGGCAGGTGCCGGCGATCCTCATCACTGCCGACCGCTCACGCCTGGTTCAGGAGAACGCCGCCGAACAAGGCGTCCAGTATCTGCGCAAGCCGGTGAAGCCCGCAGCGCTGCGCGCCGCGCTGGCGCAATTCGCCGCGCAGGCACAGGCGGCGGAATAGGAGCCAGATGCGAGTCACGATCACACCCCTCGAAGCCGGTTCCGAAGAGCTGCGGATAACCGCCCTATGGCGATATGAAGCATTCTTGAAGGACGATGGGTTTTCTATCGCGGACAGCGAAGCGCAGCTTGGTCAGCTCACAACAGCGCCCGAGGGATGCGAAACCGCCCTCATCGCCCGCGCCGACGGTCGGATCGCCGGAATCTGCCTGCTGGTTCTCCACGAGCTCGAACCTCTGCATGACGTCTCGCCATGGCTCGCCAGCCTCTATGTCACTCCTGAATTCCGCGGGCTGGGCTTGGCGCGCGATCTGATCCGAACCATCGAAGAGCATGCGCGTCGCAATGGCATACGCAAGCTACATTTATATACGGTCGATGCGGAAGACCTCTATCTGAAGTACGGATGGCGCATTGCCGAGCGCTTCGTGTCTCATGGCGTCGCGCAGGTCCTCATGAGTCGCGACCTGTAGGCTATGACATCGTCACGTGATTTTCGCCGTCGATGCGGCCGGCGGCGATGACCGCCTGGGTGCGGCTGCCGACATCGAGCTTCTGCAAAATGGCGGAGACATGCGCCTTGACGGTGGCTTCCGAAACACCGAGCTGGAAGGCGATCTGCTTGTTGAGCAGTCCCTCCTTCAGCATCATGAGGACGCGCATCTGCTGCGGCGTCAGCGAGGCGACGCGCTGGGCGAGCGCATCGCCTTCGCGGTCGGCAGGGCTCGCGGCGTCGACACCTTCCGGGGCCCAGACGCCACCTTCGAGAATGACGGCCACCGCCCGGCGCATCTCCTCGACGGCGAGCGATTTCGGGATGAAGCCCGAGGCGCCGAGATCGAGGGCGCGGCGGATGATATGGGGCTCGTCGCTCGCCGAGACGATGGCGATCGGGACGGCCGGATATTGGGCGCGCAGGAACATGAGGCCGGAAAGCCCCTGAACCCCCGGCATCTTGAGGTCGAGCAGGACCAGGTCGACGTCGCTGTCGCGGTCGAGGCGCGCCGTCACCGCGTCGAGGGTTCCTGCCTCGTCGAGCTCGATGCCCTTGAAGGCGCCGCTCAGGGCCTGTTTCAAGGCGGCGCGAAACAGTGGATGATCATCGACGATGATGACCCTATAAATTGGCATTGCGCCCATTCCTCCCATCACCCGCCAATCCGGCAGGCATTTTCTGTTTTTCCGCAATCTATCGCTTCACTTCCGAAAGGCCAAGGCTCGCCCGCATGACCGCCCACAGACTGCTCTATCCCGAAATCGAGCCCTATCGTACCGGCAGGCTCAAGGTCTCGGACCTCCACGAAATCTATTATGAAGAATGCGGCAATCCCACCGGAAAGCCAGTGGTCGTGCTGCATGGCGGGCCGGGCGGCGGCATCGTGCCCTTCCTGCGCCGATTCCACAATCCGCGGGCCTATCGCATCATTCTGTTCGATCAGCGCGGCTGCGGGAGATCGACACCTTTCGGCGAGCTCGCCGAAAACACGACCTGGGACCTCGTTGCCGACATGGAGGCTCTGCGCAAGATGCTCGGTATCGAGCGCTGGCAAGTGCTGGGCGGCTCCTGGGGATCGACGCTGGGCCTCGTTTATGCCGAGACCTATCCGGAGCGGGTGAGCGAGCTCGTCCTGCGCAGTGTCTTCCTCTTGCGCGAGGCGGAGCTGCGCTGGTTTTATCAGGATGGCGCCGGCTGGCTTTTTCCCGATGCCTTCGAGGCCTATCAGGCGCCCATCCCCGAGGCCGAGCGGCATGACATGATCGCCGCCTATCACAAGCGCCTCACCGGCAAGGATGAAGCTATCCTGCTGGCCTGCGCGCGTGCCTGGAGCGTGTGGGAGAGCACCTGTCTTTCGCTGCTGCCGAACAAAGAGCGCATCGCCCAGGCCGCCGACGACCGATTCGCCTATGCCTTCGCCCGCATCGAATGCCATTATTTCGTCAATAACGGCTTCTTCCGCGAGGATGGTCAGTTGCTGAAGGATGTTTGGCGCGTGAAGGACATTCCGGGCGCCATCATCCAGGGCCGCTATGACGTGGTGACCCCCATGGCGAGTGCCTGGGCGCTGCATAAAGCCTGGCCGAAAGCGCGTTTCGAGCTCGTCACCGAAGCCGGACATACGGGCACCGAACCGGGTCTCGCCTCTGTGCTTATTAACGTTACGGATGCTTTTAGTTGAATATTCAACCAAATGTCCTTGGTCCTGACGCGAATATGCCCGATGTTTGCCACAGTCTCACCCCGAAGTGACCACGAACGGAGATCAACCTGACTCTCGATCCAGCGGGGGATCATCAGGTAACTTGATGTGCCGGGGAAGCAGAGCTTCCTGTCGTGATCCCTTCGTATGAACCAGTTGGCGCGCGCGGCTCCTGTCGCCGTCCCGAGCTTGCGTGTGCCAAGGACCCGTCCGTCCCGTGAGGATGGACGGGTCTCACTTTTTCTGGACCACCGTCCAGTTTCAAGTCACAAACGGGTGAATGACGCGCCTCATCCTGTGACTTTAATCATACAATTTCGGCAGAGAAGCGCGCCCAGTTCTCGCGTCGGCACCCTATTTCTTTGTTTAAACGTCGGGATTTACTCAAAACCGCTGCGCGCTTTCGGCTCCGATGCTTTATATAATCCCGATGACTGGGTTTGCAGGCTGAAGGACATTATGCAGGACAACGCGGCTTCACTCGGCCTCACGGTGCGCCTCTATGACGAACTCACCCGGGCTATTCTCGCCGGTGAGATCCAACCCGGCGAAAAACTGAGCGAGCCCGCTATCGCAGCGCAGCATGGGGCGAGTCGCGCGCCGGTGCGCGAAGCCATCCGCCGGCTCCAGGAACGCGGGCTCGTGACCTATGTCGCCAATCAAGGGGTGCGGGTCTCGCAGCCGACGGGCGCCGAGTTCCTCGCCCTTCTCGATGTGCGCGAGGCGCTTGAAGGCATGGCCGCAAGGCTTGCCGCCAGCAATATGGCCGAAGCCGACGTCGCGGCGCTCGAGCAACTGGTCGCCGGCCATCGCGGCGAGATCGAACGCAATCCGCTCGGCGCCTATCTGCAGGAGGAGCCCGATACGGATTTCCATATCCGCATCGCCAGGGGCAGCGGCAATCTCATCCTGTCGAAGCTGCTGTGCGATGACTTTTATCCGCGCCTGAGACTATGCCGGCGCCTCCATCGCACCGTGCCCGGTCGCGGCCGCGAGGCCTGGAAGGAACATCTGCGCATCACCGATGCCATCGTCCAGCGCGATGGCGAGCTCGCTGAAATCCTCATGCGCCGGCATATCCGGTCCGCCAAGGTGGCGCTGCAGACGGCGCTGGCCGCGGCGGCGGAGAGTCAGCGCCCGCAGCGGCGCGGAGCGGCGCGTTCGGCGCAGTTGGCGAAGGTTTCCGAAGAATGAGCCAAGACGTGACGGCCGGATGCCGTCACGCCTTGGACTCCTGCATTGCCCCACGGAATCTCGCGACCAGGAACGGCAGGAAAATCACCAGCACCGCGATCGCCAGCAATGTCGCCGCGATCGGCGTGCCGACCAGCACGCTCCAGTCGCCCTGGCTCACCGCCAAAGCGCGGCGCAGCTGAATTTCGGCCTGCGGCCCCAGAATGAGCCCGATCAGCGCCGGCGCGATGGGAAAATCATAAACGCGCGCCACATAACCGATGAGGCCGATGCCGCACATCAACAAGAGATCCATCCAGGACGTGGACAGGCCCCACACACCGACCAGCGCAAAGATGACGATGCCGCCATAGATGTAAGGCCTCGGGATGAGCAGCAGGCGCACCCACATGCCGACCAGCGGCAGATTGAGAATGAGCAGGATGACATTGCCGACGAACAGCGAGGCGATCAGGCCCCAGAGCAGGCCGGGATTGGTGGCGAAAAGCAATGGCCCCGGCTGCAGGCCGTAATTCTGAAAGGCGGCGAGCAGCACCGCCGCCGTCGCGGTCGAAGGCAGACCAAGGGTCAGAAGCGGCACCAATATGCCGGCCGCCGCGGCATTGTTGGCGGCCTCGGGCCCGGCCACGCCTTCGATGGCGCCATTGCCGAATTCCTCGGGCTTCTCGCTGAGGCGGCGCTCCACCGTGTAAGAGAGGAAGGTCGGAATTTCGGTGCCGCCCGCCGGCAGCGAGCCGATCGGGAAGCCGATAAGGGCGCCGCGCAGCCATGGCTTCCACGAGCGTTTCCAATCCTCGCGCGTCATCCAGGCGCCGCCCTTAAGCGGATAGACGACGCCGGCGGCGCGCGTCTGCCGGCTCGCCACGTAAAGCGTCTCGCCAACGGCAAAGAGTGAAACCAGCACGACGGTGAAAGAAATGCCGTCGAGCAGCTCCAGCGTGCCGAAGGTCATGCGCGACTGGCCGGTCTGCGTGTCGATGCCGATCGTGCCGAGGGCCAGGCCGAAGAAAAGCGCGGTAAATCCCCTGACCCTCGATGTTCCCATCACCACCGCGACCGAGGTGAAGGACAGGATCATCAGCGCGAAATAATCCTCAGGCCCGAAGATGAAAGCGAGCTCGGCAATGGTGGGCGCCAGAAAGGTCAAAGCCAGCGTGCCGAGGGTGCCCGCCACGAAGGAGCCGATCGCCGATGTCGCCAGGGCTGCGGCGCCGCGGCCATTGCGCGCCATGCGGTTGCCTTCGATGGCCGTCATCACCGAGCCGCTCTCGCCCGGCATGTTGAGCAGGATCGACGTAGTAGAGCCGCCATAAAGTGCGCCATAGAGAATGCCGGCAAACATGATGAAGGCGGATTCGGGCGCCACCTGCGCGGTGACCGGCAGGAGCAATGCGATGGTCAGCGCCGGGCCGATGCCCGGCAACACACCGATCGCGGTGCCGAGCAGACAGCCGACCAGCGCCCAGAACAGATTGATCGGCTGAAGGGCGATGGCAAAGCCGGCAAGGAGCTGTTGCAGAATGTCCATCATCTCACCGGAGCAGAGGAATGAAGGGCCCGAGCTCGATGCCGAGCAACTCGAAACCATACCAGGAGAATGTCCCGATCAGGGCACCGATGGCGAGATCGAGCAGCGTGCGGCGCGAGCCGAAGGCATGTGTCACCAGGGTGAAAGCGAGCATCGCCGTGATCGGAAAGCCCAGCATCTTCATGGTGAGCAAAGGCATCGCCACGCCGGCAAGCGCCAGCAGAAAGGCCGAACGCGAAGGCGGTGCGGCGGCATCGGCGCCCTCTTCCTCCTGGGCTGCGAAAGTCTCGCCGCGCAAGGCCTGGATGACGAGGAGGATGCCGAGGATCGCCAGGCCGCCACCCGCGACCTGGACCATCGCCGCCGGCCCGAGGCCGATATAATTGGTCGTCGAGGCGATGCCCGCCGCGCCATAGAGCCAGAGCGCCCCCATCGCGAAGACGGCGACACCCAGCCACCACGGACGCGCGGCTTTCCGCTGATCAAGAGAAGACATGACGACTCCTGTCATTCCACCTGGCTGAAGGCCCCGCCGGTGAAATACCAACGGGGCTCCAAGATCACTTCAGGATACCGACATCCTTGAGCGCGGTCGTCCAGTTCGATTCTTCCGCCTTGATGAAGGCCTTGAACTCGTCACCGGCGAGATAAGCGTCTTCCCAGCCATGCGCCTTGAGCGCCTCTTTCCAGACATCGCTCGCATGTAGTTTCTCGAACCGATCGAGCCAGGTCTTGCGGCCGGCCTCGCTCATGCCGGGGGCACCGACGAAGCCGCGCCAGTTGCCGATCTCGATCGGGATGCCCGATTCCTTGAGGGTCGGCACGTCGAGGCCTTCGACACGGGTCGGGCCGGTGACGGCGATGAGGCGGATACGTCCCGATTTGGCGAAGTCGCGGAATTCGGAAGCGCCTGAGATCGCGGCCTTGATCTTGCCGCCGCCCAGGGACGCCAGGATCTCGCCGCCGGAGAAGGAGACGAAATTGATCTTGTCGACCGGTGCGCCCGCCTGCTTGGCGAGCAGTGCCAGCAGCACGTGATCGACGCCGCCGGCGGAGCCGCCGCCGACCGACAACGCGCCCGGATCCGCCTTGAGCGCCGCGAGGAAGTCTTGCGGAGTCTTGATGGGTGAATCGGCCGGAACAGCGATCGCATTATATTCGTTGGTCATGCGCGCCAGAGGCGTGGTGTTGTCGAGCGAGACCGGCGTCTTGTTGCTGATCACGCCGCCCACCATGATGACGCCCGTCACCAGGAGCGCATTGTCGTCACCTTCCGCGGTGCGGACGAACTCGGCGAGCCCGATGGTGCCCGCGGCACCACCCTTGTTGGTGAAGGACACGCCGTCGGTGAACACGCCGGATTTGTTGAAGGCCGCCATGGTCTCACGGCCGGCGCCATCCCAGCCGCCGCCCGGATTGGCCGGGATCAGGACTTTCGCCGGTTCGGCCGCGGCCAATCCTGCACTGAAGGCCAGCGCGATAACGCCGGTCAGAAATGATTTTTTGAGCATCGTCTCCTCATCTTTTGTTTTCATGCCGCCTTTGGACTGTCCTAGGCTGGTCATCTTGTTGCCGCGCCAGGCGCGGAGGCCGTTATGGTTGTACTCACGAACCGCGCTTGCGCTGCGGCATGCTTTCGGGCGTGATGGTCGCGACGATCGAAGCATCGAGTGCTTCATAGTCAGCGAGACCGATGGCCTCGTAGAGCTCGGCGCGCGTCTGCATTTCATCGATCATCGAATGCGTGCCGCCGTCCTTGGCGAGCGCCGCATAAAGCTTCTCCTGCGCCTTGTTGGCCACGCGCAGCGAGGAGACCGGCCAGATCACCATCCGGTAGCCCATCTCCTCGAATTCGGATGCCGTGAAGAAAGGTGTGCGGCCGAACTCGGTCATGTTGGCGAGCAGCGGCACACCCGGCATGCGCCGCGCAAATTCACGGAACATCTCGGCCGAGGTCAGCGCCTCGGGGAAGATCGCATCGGCGCCGGACTCGAGATAAAGCCTGGCGCGCGCCACGGCACCGTCGATGCCCTCGCTCGCCGCCGCGTCGGTACGCGCAATGATGTAGAGATGGCGGCGTGCGCGCCGCGCGGCGGCGACCTTGGCCGCCATATCATTGGCCTCGGCGAGCTTCTTGTCGTTGAGATGGCCGCATTTCTTCGGCAGGAGCTGATCCTCGATCTGCACAGCACCGGCGCCCGCCTCTTCGAAGACGCGCACCATGTGCATGACATTGAGGGCCTCGCCATAGCCGGTGTCGCCATCGACCAGAACCGGCAGGCCCGAAGCCCGCACGATCTGGCGGATGAAGAAGGCGACCTCATCGACCGTGATGATGCCGAGATCGGGCAAGCCCATCGAGGCGGTCATCGCCGCGCCCGACAGATACAGCGCCGTGAAGCCGGCGGCCTTCGCCTGAAGTGCCGCCATGCCATTATGGGCGCCCGGCATCCGGACGATGGCGCCCGCTTCGACGAGCGCGCGGAAGCGTTCGCCCGCGGGCTGGTCCGGAATATCGGTTCCGAGAAGATATGGCATGAGGCTTTCTCAGCTCACATAAAGATCGACATAGTCATTGACGGCCATGCTCTCGAGCCGCTTCTGGTCGAGCGAGACATCGAGAATCTGGCGCTGGCGTTTCTCGACGAACCGGCGCGCCAGATTGGTGCGGAACTTCGCCTCGAGCAGCGGAATGCCGTCGGTACGGCGGCGCTTATGGCCGATCGGATATTCGACCACGATCTCGGGCAGCACGGTGCCGTCGTTGAGCGTCAGCGTCATGGCATTCGAGATCGAGCGCTTGTCGGGGTCGTGATAGTCGCGGGTGAAGGCCTCGTCCTCGACGCATTCCATCTTGGCGCGCAACGCATCGACGCGCGGATCGGCGGCGATGCCATCCTCATAATCGGCTGCAGTCAGGCGTCCGAAGAGCAACGGGATGGCGACCATATACTGCATCGTGTGATCGCGATCGGCCGGATTGTGCAACGGCCCGCGCTTGTCGATGATGCGGATCGCCGCCTCATGGGTGCGGATGTGGATCCTGGCGATGTCGTCGCTGCTGCGGCCCATCCGCTTCAGCTGCTCGTGGAAGGACATCGCCGCCTCGACGGCGGTCTGGGCATGGAATTCGGCCGGGTAGGAAATCTTGAACAGCACGTTCTCCATGACATAGGAGCCATAGGGGCGCTGGAAGCGGAAGGGCTGGCCGCGGAAGGAGACGTCATAGAAGCCCCAGGTCTTGGCGGTGAGTGCCGAAGGGTAGCCCATCTCGCCGGTCTTCGCGGTGAGCGCCAGACGCACGGCGCGGCTGGTCGCATCGCCCGCCGCCCAGCTCTTGCGCGAACCGGCATTGGGCGCGTGGCGATAGGTGCGCAGCGCCTGGCCATCGACGAAGACGAGCGACAGGGCGTTGATGATCTCGTCGCGCGTGAGGCCAAGCAGACCCGAAACGACGGCGGTCGAGGCGAGCTTGACGAGGATCACATGGTCGATGCCGACCTTATTGAACGAGTTCTCGAGCGCGAAGCAGCCCTGGATCTCGTGCGCCTTGATCATCGCGGTGAGGACGTCGCGCATCGTCAGAGGCGGTCGCCCGGCGGCGATCGCCGTGCGCGACAGCCAGTCGGCGACGGCGAGGATGCCGCCGAGATTGTCAGAAGGATGCCCCCATTCCGCCGCGAGCCAGCAATCGTTGAAGTCGAGCCAGCGGATCATGGTGCCGATATTGAGGGCGGCCTGGATGGGATCGAGTTGATAGGGTGTGCCCGGCACGCGCGCGCCATGGGGAACGATGGTGCCCGGAACGACCGGGCCCAGCAGCTTGGTGCAGGCCGGATAATCAAGTGCCTCGAGACCGCAGCCCAGCGTGTCAATCAGGCAGTTGCGCGCCGTCTCATAGGCCAGAGCGCTGTCGATGCGATAATTCAGGACATAGTCGGCAATGTCGACAAGCACGCCATCCGGCGTTGGACGCTCATTATTGATCGAAACAGACACGAAGCCGCCCCTCCCCTGCAGTGAATTATGTCGACACAATATGGATTTCTTTATGCCTAAGCCAGCGATTATTCGCTATTGTCGCAAAATATGTCGACACTTACGCTAAACCCTTCATTCCGAAAGCAGATTCATAACCGGGCCGCGAGCCCCGCCCGCGGCTTGCCATTCCGATCTGCAGTGAATGAAGGATTAGAGCTGGGTGCCGCTCTTGTCCTTGCCGTCCATTTCGCGAGCGAAATCGAGGAAGCGGTCGAACATCTTGCCGAAGATGTCCATCATGCGATCGACTTCCTGATCGCTCGGCAGCTTGGCTGTAGCGCCCCCCTTTTCGAGCTCGGCCAGGCGCTTCTTCAGGCTCTCATTTTCATCTCGCAACCGACCCAATTCCTTAGTCCCATCAAGGCCTTCGTCCTTGACGGCGGTGCATTCCCACACGCCTGAGGAGACCGCGCAGAGCGACATCACGCCGGTCTGGGAATCGAGCCGCAGAAAGCCCTGTTCGACCTTTTCCAGCACATAGCGGCCGGTGATCTCCGCCGCCCCGACGCCGGAGGCCGCGAGCGCGATGGTCAATGACAGGAACAAGGGGCGCAGCATGGCAGGTCTCCTTCGGCCTCAATGTTACTCCGAATCCTGCCGGCTTTGTGACATTCGCGGATAAAGGCCGTTCATGTTTTGTATTTAACCGCCCGAATCGCGTAGGATGAGCCATGACCCTCGACCAGACCGTTCTCCAGATTGGCGGCCAGACCTTCAACCTGGGCCAGATCCTGCTCGCCGGCGCCGCCTTGGCCTTCCTCCTCCTCATCGTCACCGCGGTGATGGCCTGGCGCGGCCAGAAGCAGCGGCGCGAGGAAGGTCTCGAGACCATGCGCCGGGCGTCCGAGCTCGAATTCCGCCTCGCCGAAATGGCGGGCCAGCTCCGGAGCTTCACCGACCAGGCGGCGAGCGGCCAGCAGCATCTGGCGCGCACCCTCGATGAGCGCCTCGACCAGGTGAGCCACCGGGTCGGCCGTGGGCTCAATGAGCAGGCCGAGCGCACCCACCAGTCGCTGAAGCATCTCTATGAGAGGCTGGCGGTCATCGACACGGCGCAAGCCAATCTCACCCAGCTCTCCTCCGAGATGGTCTCGCTCAAGGATATCCTGTCCAACAAGCAGGCGCGTGGAGCTTATGGACAAGGCCGCATGGAGGCGATCATCCGCGACGGCCTGCATGCCAAGGCCTATGAGTTCCAGGCGACCTTGTCGAACGGCTCGCGGCCCGACTGCGTGATCAAGCTGCCCGAATCCGAATTGCGCCTGGTGCTCGACGCGAAATTCCCCCTCGAGGCCTTCAACGCACTGAAGGCCGCGACCGGCGAGGCCGAAATCCGCGCCGCTGAGACGCGGCTGCGGCGCGACGTCACCCTGCATGTGAAGGACATCGCCGGCAAATACCTCATCGCCGGCGAAACACATGAGACGGCGATCATGTTCGTGCCATCGGAATCGATCTATGCCGATCTCCATGAGCGCTTCGAGGATGTGCTGCAGAAAGCGCATCGCGAGCGCGTCATCATCGCCTCGCCCAATATATTGATGCTGCTGATCCAGACCATGCAGGCGATCTTCAAGGATGCGCGCATGCGCGAGCAGGCCGGCGTCATCAAGATCGAGGTAGTGCGGCTGCTGGAAGATGTCGGCCGGCTCAAGGACCGGGTGCTCGACCTGCAGCGCCATTTCGGCCAGGCGAACAGCGATCTCGAAAAGCTCGGCTTGTCGGCCGACAAGATCACCAAACGCGGCTTGCGCATCGAGCAGCTCGATGTCGAGGAGCCGGCAAAAATCGCCAGCGACGAAGCCCAGCTGCGACTGGTGCAGGGGCGCTAAGGCCTGCCCGCCGACGAGAAGCGTGCCCGGTAATCCTGGGGCGCGATCGCCATCTGGCGGAAAAAGCTGCGCCGCATGGTCTCCTCCGATCCGAAGCCGCAGCGCCGGGCGATGCGCTTCACCGGGTCGCGCGTCGTGGCGAGGAGCTGGCACGCTGCTTCGACCCGCATCTTCTCAACCGCACGGGCCGGCGTGACGCCCAGATTGGTCCGATAATGCCGCAACAGGCTGCGCTCACTCATGCCGGCGCGCTTGGCCAGCGCCGGCACGGAAAGATCCTGGGCGAGATTGCCCGCCATCCAACCATGCAGCGCGTCGAATGTGTCGTCACGCTCCTGATAGGTCAGCACGGTCGAGAATTGCGCCTGGCCACCCGGACGCTTGAGAAACACCACGAGCTCGCGCGCCACCGCGGCGGCGGCCGCATGACCGATATCTTCCTCGACCAGCGCAAGCGACATGTCGATGCCAGCGGTGACGCCGGCCGAGGTCCACAATGCCCCGTCGCGCACGAAGATGGCGTTCATGTCCACGCGCACTTTCGGGAAAATCCTGGCAAGCCGTTCGCAGTCGGACCAATGGGTCACGGCGCGCCGGCCATCGAGCAAACCCGCGGCGCCCAGAAGGAATGCGCCGGTGCAGACCGACGCGACACGCCGCGCCTTGCCGGCACGCGCGGAGAGCCAGCGGAGCAAGGCCTTATCCTGGCACGCGTCCTGAACGCTGGATCCGCCGGCAATGATCAAAGTGTCGACCGGCTTGCCCGGTGGCGGGAGACGCGCGGCCAGAAAGGCGAGACCGGCGGAGGTATTCACGGGCGACGCGCGTGCTACGACCTTAATGGCGTAAGGCGGCGGGCGTCCGGCCTGGCGCTCGAAATCATTCGCCGAGGCGAAGACCTGCAACGGACCCGCGACATCGAGCAATTGCAGGTCCGGAAAAGCGACGATCTCAACCGGCCGGGGCTGTGGCGGAATTCGAGGGTTCTTTGGCATTCACGCCAGAACATAGAAGGATAATCTGCCTCTGTCACGAATGAGGATCATACCGATGGCTCTGGAGTTGCGGCCGAACTGCGAATATTGCGACAAGGATCTTCCGCCCGCCTCGACGCTGGCGCGGATCTGTACCTATGAGTGCACGTTCTGCGCCGACTGTGCCGAGAAGGTGCTCGCCAATGTCTGTCCGAATTGCGGCGGCGGCTTCGCCCCGCGGCCGATCCGGCCCAAGACCGAATGGCGGCTCGGACTTTCGCTCGCCAAACGCCCCGCCTCGCAAAAGCGCATGGCCCTATCTTACAGTCACGCAGACATCGAGGCTCATAGCTGTCGGATCAGAGACATTCCGCCTGAGGAGCGCTGACGCCGAGCTCGCGCAAGGCGGTGGTTTCACGCCGCTGTTTGGTGGCGAAGATGGGCCGCGGTTTCGCCGCTCATATCCAGGAGCCAGGATCGAAACTGGCCGACCTGGGCGCGTCGCACCGCACTTTCTCTGAACGCGACCCGATAGGCATGTCCGGTCCACGCGCCTTGCGAAATGGGAAACGGCAGGGACAATCTCCCGCTCTCCAACTGCGCCTGCACCAATGCCAGCCCGCAAATCAGCATTCCGACATCCGAATAGACCGCTTCGAGCGCTTGCACGACATGGGCGTAACGTATGCCGCGTTCGGCTGCGGTTTTGCGATAGCCGTATCTGTTCACCCATTGCGGCCAGCCGATCGCGGTTGGATCACTTCTGTAGCAATCGAGATGAAGGAGGGGAAAACCTTCCAGTCGTTCGGCGGAGGTCAAGCCGGAAACCCGCGTCTTGATTCCGGGAGAGCTGATCGGAAGCAGGTAATCCTTGAACAATTCGTCCTCTTCAGCGCCGCCCCTTGGCTCACCAAACCAGATCTCGCAATCGGCTTGTCCAACGCGCATCGGCACGTCACCGACGCCGTTGACGCAGAAGAGCACGTTGGGATTCTCCGCTTTGAAGAGGGAAAGCCGGGGCTTCAGCCAGAGATCGGCCCAATCCGTATCGGCAACGACATGAATTTCGTGAACACGCTGAAAATCAAGAATCTTGGCCGCCGTCTCCATCTCCCGGAACGCCGCGCTGAGATGGGCAAGTGCGGCGGAAAGCTCACGGGTGGGGCGGATTCCGGAGCGCCCCCGCACCAGGAGATCGAGCCCCAGATAATCTTCGAGCGCTTTGATCCTCTGACCGGCCGCGGCCGGCGTAATACCCAGATGCTCTCCCGCCGCCTTGAGCGAACCGGTTCGGACCGCGAGCTCGAGCGCCTGGAGCGATTTGAGATGGGCGATAATCACTCCTCCATTAATAAAGATTTTCTTTAGTCATGTAAAGAACACTTAGCTTGCTTTGGCGGTGATCCCGAGCAAAATGACTTCATGAATAACCGGCGGAGGAAAACAAAATGGCGTATTTGAAGCGTTTTGTGATCGAGCGCGACATTCCAGGCGTCGGCGCAATGTCGATCGTCGAGCTGTGCGGCGTGGCGCGCGCCTCTAATCAGGCCATCGACAAGATCGGCTCCGGCATCCAGTGGCAACACAGCTATGTCGCCGGCGACAAGTCATTCTGTGTCTACCTGGCCAGCGATGAAGCCGCGATCCGGAGGCATTCGGAGCTGAGCGGCATCCCGGTCACACGCATCACCGAGATTACCCAGATCGTCGACCCGTTGACCGCCAATAACTGAAGAGAAGTCCGGCGCGGCCGCGTCGGGCGATCACGCGCCCGGCCCGATCCTATGCGCCGCCGATTTCACCCGCGTTCAGACCACTGAAGAATCCACCGGAAGAGTCCTGCTCTTCCAACAATAGAGTGCAACCAAAATCCTGAGGAAACATCATGACCTACAAAGGCAGCTGCTTCTGCGGCGCAGTCACACTCGAAATCAGCGGATCACCGGAGGCGATGGGCTATTGCCATTGCAGCTCGTGCCGCTCCTGGTCGGGTGGTCCCGTCAACGCCTTCAGCCTGTGGAAACCGGAAGCGGTCAAAGTCACCGCGGGCGCCGAGCATGTGGCGAGCTTCGCAAAGACCCCATTGAGCCATCGGAAATACTGCAAGAAATGCGGCGGGCATCTGATGACCGACCATCCGCCGCTCGGCCTCGTGGATGTCTTCGCCGCGACCATTCCGACGCTCGACTTCAAGCCAGGCGTCCATGTCAACTATGCCGAGACGGTGCTGCGCATGCGCGACGGGCTGCCGAAGCTCAGTGATTTTCCCGCCGAGCTCGGCGGCTCCGGCCAGGCCGTGGCGGAATGACGAAGGGTGAGATCATGAATATTCAAAATCACAACGTCACCGACTTCACCGCGATCAAAGGCCGCCAGCAGGGCGCCTGGAGCTCCGGCGACTATGCCGTCGTCGGCACCACGCTGCAGATCGTCGGCGAGCTTCTGTGCGAAGCCGTCGATCTGCGCAGCACCGAGCGCGTGCTCGATGTCGCCGCCGGCAACGGCAATGCGACGCTCGCCGCCGCCCGCCGCTTCGCCAACGTCATCTCGACCGATTATGTCGGCGCGCTGCTGGAACGGGGGCGCGTGCGGGCCGAGGCCGAGGGGCTCGCCGTCACCTTCCAGGAGGCTGATGCCGAGGCGCTTCCCTTTGGCGATGCGAGCTTCGATGTCATTCTTTCAACTTTTGGCGTGATGTTCACGCCGCATCAGGAGCAGGCGGCGCGGGAAATGCTGCGCGTCTGCCGGCCGGGCGGCAAGATCGGCCTGGCCAATTGGACACCGGATAGCTTCATCGGCCGTCTGTTCAGGATCATCGGCAAATATGTCCCGCCGGCGCCGGGCCTAAGATCACCGGCCTTATGGGGCAAGGAGGAGCATCTCAAGACGCTGTTCGGCGCCGGCGTCACGGTCACGGCGCAAAGCCGGAACTTCGTCTTCCGCTACAAGTCGCCGAGGCACTGGCTGGAGATATTCCGAGGCTACTATGGCCCGGTGCTGAAGACCTTCGCCGCGATCGAGCCCGAGGCGCGCAGCAATCTCGAGACGGACATCTATGCCCTGCTCACCGAGCTGAACACGGTCACCGATGGAAGCCTCGTCATTCCGAGCGAATATCTCGAGGCAGTCATCGTCAAGAAAGGATAACTAATCGGCGGCGACGGCGGGAGCGCCACCGCCGCCCCGCTTGGACGGCTTCGACAGCAGGAAAGCCAGAGGCAGCGTGGCGAGCGCCACATACATCATCAGCAGATAGTCATTGGCATAGGCAACGACGGCCGATTGCTTGGTCACCTCGGCATTGAGCGCCGCCTTGCCGGACAGCGTCGTCATGTCCCAGATCTGGTTCAGCCCCGGCATATGGAGTCCGAGATTGAACGGCGTCACCTGGGCGGCGAGATCGGCATGCACGATCACGGTATTGCGGGTCAGCATGAAGATGACGATCGAGATGCCGATGCTCGAGCCGATATTGCGCATCAGGCTGAACAACGACGTCGCCTGGGTGCGGTAGCGCGGATCGAGGGTGGCGAAGGTGATGGTCGACAGCGGCACGAAGACAAAGCCGAGACCGGCGCCCTGGATGATGCCGGTGCGGATGATCGTCGCCTGCGATACGTCGGTCGTGTAATACATCATCTCCCACAGAGTGAAAGCAATCAGCACCAGACCGAAGGCGAAGAGGAAGCGCGGGTCGATGCGCGAGATCACCCGGCCGACGATCATCATGGCGACCATGGTGCCGATGCCGCGCGGCGCCATTACGAGACCGGCGGTCAGCACCGGATAGCCCATGATCTGCTGCAGGAACGGGGTAAGCAGCGCCATGGTGGCGAGCAGGATGATGCCGACGATGAAGATGGCGATGAGGCCGATGGAGAAATTGCGGTCGGCAAAGATCTTGGGATCAATGAACGGGTTGTCCGCTGTCATCATATGGACGATGAACATATAAAAGGCGGTGATGGCGATGCCGCCTTCGATCATGATTTCGACGGAGGAGAACCAGTCGAGATTTTCGCCACGGTCGAGCATCATCTGCAGGCCGCCGATCGAGAAGGCGAGCAGCAGGAAGCCGGTCCAGTCGAAGCTCGTCTTGGTGCGGGGCGAGTCGGTGAGATAGGTCATGAGGCCGGCAATGGTGAGGATGCCGACCGGCACGTTGATGAAGAACACCCAGCGCCAGTTGTAATATTCGGTGAGCCAGCCGCCCAGAGTGGGACCGAGGATCGGGCCGACCATGACGCCGACGCCCCAGATGGCCATGGCCGAGCCATGCCTCTCGCGCGGATAGGAATCGAGCAGCACCGACTGCG
Organism: Taklimakanibacter albus; assembly: GCF_016595235.1. GTDB lineage: Bacteria > Pseudomonadota > Alphaproteobacteria > Rhizobiales > Aestuariivirgaceae > Taklimakanibacter > Taklimakanibacter albus. Next base: position 1,610,446 of record NZ_JAENHL010000008.1, read on the forward strand.
ACAGCGGCACCAGCGGCGCGCCGAATATGCCCTGCAGCAGGCGATAGAGCACCATCTGCTCGAGCGAGGCGGCGAGGCCGCACAGGACCGAGGCGATGGTGAAGCCCAGGACGGCGATCACAAAGACCGGCTTGCGGCCGAAACGCGTCACCAGGAAGCCGGTCACCGGGATCATGATGGCGGCGGCGACGATATAGGACGTAAGAACCCAGTTGATCTGGTCGAGCGTGGCCGACAGCGAGCCCATCATATAAGGCAGCGCGACATTGGCGATGGTCGTGTCGAGCGCCTGCATGATGGTGGCAAGCATCACGCAGACCGTGATGATGCCCCTATGAGGAACGGTGTCGCTCATGGCGATATCTCTGGATCATTCCGCCGCTTTGGCCGACGAGCCGAAGAGCGACCACAGGCTGCGGCTATGGCCGGTGTCGATCGAAACATCGACGCTCATGCCGGAGGTGAGCCGCGGTGCGTCCGCTTCATTCTCGATGACAAGCTTCACCGGCACGCGCTGGACGACCTTCACCCAGTTGCCGGTGGCGTTCTGCGGCGGCAGCACGGAGAATTCGGACCCGGTCGCGGGGCTGAGGCTGGTGACCTTCGCCTTCCACGTCTTGCCCGGATAGGCATCAACGCTGACTTCGGCTTCATCACCCACTTTGAGATAAGTGAGATCGGTTTCCTTAGGATTGGCCTCGACCCAGAGATCGTTGCTGGCGACGAGACTCAGCGCCGGCTGACCGACGGTGACATAGGAGCCGACGCGCAGATTCTCGACATTGGCGACGGTGCCGGACCAGGGCGCCAGAATAGTCGAACGGGTCAGGTCGCGCTGCGCCTTGTCGATCGCCGACTTGGCTTCTAGCATGCGCGGATGATTGTCGACCGGGCCATCAGCATTGCCGCCCAATTGCGAGAGCGTGGCATCGGCGGCACGCTGGGCGCCGCGCAATTGTTCCCGGGCGGTGTCGAGATCGCGACGCGCCTGATCGAGCGAAGCCTGGGCGGCGACGCCGCGCTGCTGCAAGTTGAGCTGGCGGTCATAGGTCGTCTGGGCATAATCGAGCGACGACTTCGCCTGGTCGATAGCGGAGAGATTCTGCCGATAGGTGGCCTGCAGCGCGATCAGATCGTTGCGCACCATGCCGAGTTGCGCTTCGGCGCCGGCCAGCGTGATGCGGAAGGGCTCGTCGTCGAGCTTGAACAAAAGAGCGCCCTTCTCGACAGCTTCATTTTCATGCACGGCGACCTCGGCGACGGTGCCAGGCACGTCGGTCGCCACATTCATGATCGCCGCCTGGATATAGGCATTGTCGGTTTCGACATAACGACCGCCCGCCAGATACATTTCACCGGCGACGGCCAGGGCCACCAGCGGGCCCAAAGTGAGGAGGCTGATGCGCAGGAGCTTGCGCTTGTTGCGCCGCTTCGGCGCGACCGGCAGGTCTACGACCTTGGCGGGTTCACGGGCTTCGAGGGTCTCACGCTTTTCGGTCTTTGCTTCAACGGCGGCCATTTCCAACTCTCCTCTCATCGGCCGTGTCACTCATGATGGCGATGAGATTGTCTTTCATCTTGGCGAAGAGGCGCATCGCCTCGTCGATTTCGGTGTCGCTCATGCCCTGAAGGAGCTCGGCGCGGGTCTCGCCGGCAATGTGCTTGAGAGTCTCCAGAAGCGGATGCGCGGCCGGCAATAAATAAAGTGACCAGGCGCGGCGGTCGGTCGGGTGTGGGCGGCGCTCGATGAGGCCGGCCTGCTCCAGCCGGTCGACCAGGCGGCCGACGGTGATGGGCTCGACCTCGAGAAGCTCGGCCAGGGCGCCCTGGTTGAGGCCTTCCTTGAGATAGATCTCTTTCAAGACCTGCCATTGCGCACGGGTCAGGCCGGTGCCGCGGACATTCTGCTCGAACCGCTTGCGCAACAGGCGGCCGGTATCGATCAGCAGAAGGCCAATGGATGCATGTTCGGGTTTCATAGCCACAGACATCTAAGGTTCGGGCATATAATAAGCAAGCTTATATTATCTATGGCTAATGTAAGCTCAGCTATGTTGCCAACGCATGACCTTTGGCACGGGCGGCCCTTCGTCCCGCCCTGGCCATTTTCCCTTCCCCCCGCCGGCCAGTCGTCTATAAAGCGGGCCCTGCTCATTTAAGTCTGCCGAAGAGGAGAGAGAGACATGGCTGTACGCGTCGCGATCAACGGATTTGGCCGAATTGGCCGCAATATCGTACGGGCCATCTTCGAATCGGGACGCAAGGATATCGACGTCGTGGCCGTCAACGATCTGGGCCCGGTCGAGACCAATGCCCACCTCTTACGTTACGACAGCGTGCATGGCCGCTTCCCGCATGAAGTGACGGTCTCCGGCGACACGATCTCGATCGGCAAGGAAAAGTTCAAGGTCACCGCCATCAAGGACCCGGCGCAGCTGCCCTGGAAAGAGCTCGGCGTCGACATCGCGCTCGAATGCACCGGCATCTTCACCTCGAAAGAGAAGGCCTCGGCCCATATCACCGCCGGCGCCAAGCGGGTGATCGTCTCGGCGCCTGCCGACAATGCCGACCTCACCGTCGTCTATGGCGTCAATCACGACAAGCTCACCAAGGACCATGTCGTCATCTCGAACGCGTCCTGCACCACGAACTGCTTGGCGCCCGTCGCCAAGGTGCTGAATGACGCGATCGGCATCGACAAGGGCTTCATGACGACGATCCATGCCTATACCGGCGACCAGCCGACGCTCGACACGATGCACAAGGATCTCTATCGCGCCCGCGCCGCGGCGCTGTCGATGATCCCGACCTCGACCGGTGCCGCCAAGGCCGTGGGCCTGGTGCTGCCCGAGCTCAAGGGCCGTCTCGACGGTGTCTCGATCCGCGTGCCGACCCCCAATGTGTCGGTGGTCGACTTCAAATTCGTCGCCAAGCGCGCGACGAGCGTCGAGGAAGTCAACGGCGCCATCCAGCGTGCCGCCGAGCAGCAGCTCAAGGGCATCCTCGGCTACACCAACGATCCCAATGTCTCGATCGACTTCAACCACAATCCGAATTCGTCGACCTTCCATATGGACCAGACCAAGGTCATGGACGGCACGCTGGTGCGCGTGCTCGCCTGGTACGACAATGAATGGGGCTTCTCCAACCGCATGGCCGACACGGCCGTCGCGGTGAGCAAATTCATCTGATCAGGCAAGTCCGACAAATGGCCCGTCCGCTTCATATCGCGCCGTCCATCCTCTCCGCCGATTTCGCCAGACTCGGCGAGGAGGTGCGCGCGATCGATGAAGCGGGCGCCGACTGGATCCATATCGACGTGATGGACGGGCATTTCGTGCCCAACCTCACATTCGGTCCGCCGGTGATGGCGGCGATCCGGCCGGTGACCAGGAAAATCTTCGACGTGCATCTGATGATCGCGCCGGTCGATCGCTATCTCGAAGCCTTTGCCAAGGCCGGCGCCGATATCATCACTGTCCATGCCGAAGCAGGTCCGCATCTCGACCGCTCCCTGCAGACGATCAGGGCGCTCGGCAAGAAAGCCGGCGTGGCGCTCAACCCGTCGACACCGGTCGCCCATATCAAACATGTGCTCGACCGCCTCGATCTCATCCTGGTGATGACGGTCAATCCGGGCTTCGGCGGCCAGAGCTTCATCCCTGCGATGATCGAGAAGATCCGCGAGACGCGTGATCTCGTCCAGGGCCGCGATATCGACATCGAGGTCGATGGCGGCATCACCGCCGAAACGGCGCCGCTCGTCGTCAAGGCCGGCGCCAATGCGCTGGTCGCCGGCTCCGCCGTATTCAAGGGCGACGCCAAGGCCTATGGCCGCAACATCTCCGCTATCCGCACCAGCGCCGTCAGCATCGCCGCTTGATCCACCGGAGCTACTCCAGCCCGGCCGTCCTCAGCCATTCGACGAAAGTCTCCGCCGCCGGATTGGCGTTGCGGATCACAGCATAGTAACCGCCCAAAACAGCGCCTTTGGCGCCGCATGGCATCGCGAGATCGTCGCGCGCCAGGATCGGTGAGATGAAAGCCATATTCGCCTGGGCGATGCCGAGGCCGGCGAGGCAGGCATCGATCGAAGCCTCGTCGGTATCGAAGATCAGCACATTCTTCTGCGGCTGATAGGCGACGCCCTGCTGGCGGCACCATTGATGCCACGACCAGCCGTCGGGCGTGTCCTGCAGGATCGGATAGGACATCAGCTGCTCCGGCGTGAGCGAGGCGTTCTTCGCCGCAATGAGATCGGCGCGGCAGATCGGCACCGTCCGGTCGAGCAGGAACAAGGCGCCGAATTCGCCATCGAGGCGCGGCTCGCCGCGCAGATAAACGATCTCGATATCGGTCTGGTCGCCGGCCGGCGGCGGCATGGTGCGCAGTCTCAGATCGGTGGCCGGGTGCGTCTTGCGGAATTCACCGAGCCGCGGGATGAGCCAGCGCTGCATCAAGGTCAACGGCACCTTGACGGTCAGGCGCGTCGCCAGCCCATAGACCTCCTGCACGCCGGTGCGCACCGCGGCGAGCGCGACATTGACCTTGGCCAGGAACACCCGGCCCGCCTCGGTCAGCTCGATCGAATTGTGGCCACGCTGGAACAAAACGGCGCGGATCGATTCCTCCAGATGTTTGATCTGGCGGCTGACGGCGCCGGGGGTGAGCGACAACTCATCGGCCGCCTGCTTGACGCTGCCATGGCGCGCCGTTGCCTCGAAGGCGACCAGCGTGTGCAGCCAGGCCATCATCGGGACGTCAGAGTGCAAATTTCTCATTCAGAGCTTCCATCTTTTCGTTTGCTTGACCAGCCGCTCCGGTGATGACTTGGCGAGAATGCTTAAGGGAGATCCGGTGAGGATAGTACTATGAACGCCCATTTCCAGAAAACCGAAGGAATGCCGCTGCAGAACAAGGTCGACCGCATCGACCTCAAGATCCTGGTCGAGCTGCAGAAGAGCGGCCGGATCACCAATCAGGACCTCTCAACTTTGGTCGGCATCTCGCCCAGCCCCTGCCACAAGCGGGTGCGCCGGCTCGAGAGGCTGGGCCTCGTCAAGGGCTACCGCGCCCAGATCTATTGGACGAAGCTCTATTCCAATGTGACCGTCCTGGCGGCGGTGTCGCTGAAAAATCACGGCACGCACGACTTCCAGACCTTCGAGCGTATCGTGCGCCGGATCACCGAGATCACCAGCTGCTTCGGCTTGGCCGGCCCCTATGACTATATGCTGCGCTTCGACTGCGCCGATCTCGCGGCGTACGAGGAATTGTCACGCGAGATGCTCGCCGGCGAAGTGCAGTTCTCGCGCTATGACAGCTTCGTCGTACTGCGCGAGATCAAGAACGAACCGGTGCTGCCAGGTCCCGTGCAGGACCCGACCCGGATCGAACTCAAGCGCGTCGCCTGAATTCATGATGTCTTGAAGCGGCGCGGGCTGAAGCCCGATATGTCGGTCGCCGTCTTTCCCCTCAGGATGAGATCGGCGACGACCGCACCGGTCGCCGGCCCGAGCTGGAAGCCATGGCCGGAAAATCCGAAAGCATGGATGAGGCCGTCGCGCACCGGGCTCGGCCCCAGAATGGGGAGCGAGTCCGGCGTCTTGCCTTCGACGCCGGACCACGTGCGCAGGAAGGTTCGGCCCTTCAGCATCGGCAGGATGTCGATGGCGATCCGCGAGGCGTCGAAGACATTCTGCGGCACATAAGAGGCGCGCGACGTATCGAGATCGGCGCGGCCCGGCCCACGCCCGAACAGCAGATTGCCGCGGCCGATCTGGCGGGCATAGAAGAAACGGCCATTGACCGGATAGTCGACGGTCGCCGTCACCTGGCGCGCAAAAGGCTCGCTCACCACCATTTGCGGCGCCATCACGTCGAGCGGATAGTCCTCGCCGAAGTGCTGCGCGATACGATTGCCCCAGGCGCCCGCGGCATTGACGAGAATGGGGCTGCGAATGACCGCGCCCTTGCCGGTCGCGATCTCGAAGCGGCCATTGTGATAACCGAGCGAGGTCACCGGCTCTTGCTCGCGGATCGTCACGCCGAGCTTGCGCACGGCACGGGCGAAGACCGGCGTCACGAGGCGTGGATTGGCGGCACCGTCGGTCGCCACGTAAATGCCGCCCAGCATGCGCCGGCCGATCCAGGGGAAACGTTTGGCGACAGCGGCGCCCGACAGCATTTCGGCGCCGACCCCAAACGCATTCGCCTCGGGCGCCCATTTCTCCACCGCGGCCAGATGATCCTCACGGTCGCAGATCTCGACATGGCCGGTGAATTCCGTCTCGCAGTCATGACCGATCAGATCCTTGAGCTTCCGCCAGATCTCGCGCGCCCTGAGGCTCAACGACAGCTCGGCCATGGCACGGCCATTGGTGCGCAGGCCACCAAAATTCACACCGCTCGCCTGCGCGCCGACCGTACCTTTCTCGAGCACGGTTACGCGCTTGCCGGCGAGCGCCAGATGATAGGCCGAAGCCACACCGGCAATGCCGCCGCCGATGATCGCGATATCGGTTTCGGTCGTCTCAGCCATCTTCCAGAACCTTGTCGGCCTGCTCCAGCCATTGCTGAACCTGAACGGCGCCTTCCGCCTTGCCGGCAGCCGCCTTGTAATGAAGCGGCTTCACCGGTGCCTGGCCGCGCAGCCGCCCGACCTCTTCGAGCGGGCGGCCGGTTTCGGCGGCGAGAAGCTCGGCCAGGACATGACCGCAGACGCGGCCCTGGCAACGGCCCATGCCTGGCCGTGCAAAGGCCTTGAGCCGGTTGACGTCATTTGGCTCCAGCTCGGTGATGGCGGCGCGCACCTCGCCGAAGGTCACATTCTCGCAGCGGCAGAGGATGGTTTCGTCCGGCGTATCGGCCAGCCATTCGGCCGGCAGCGGGAAGCTTTGCTCGATACCCTCTCTGAAGATCGCCTGGCGCTTGAGCGCACGGCGAATGACACTTTGCCGTTCCGCGGAAACCGGCAGCCCCAGATCGGCAAGGACCGCCCAGGCGGCGCGTTCGCCCGTGAGCTCGGCCACATCGGCGCCACCGATCGCATGACCATCGCCCGCGACATAGACACCCTCGGCCACCCGGCCCTCGCCGTCATGGGCGAGAACCCATTGCCGGAATGTCCGATCGAAACGCGTGCGGGCTCCCGCCAGCTCGGCGAGCTGCATCTCGGGATTGAGGCCGAAGCCCAGGCCGACTGCATCGCAAGCGAGCCACTGCTTCTTTCCACCCTTTTCGAAACTGATGGCCGTCACCGATTGTGTCCCCTCGACACGGGCGAGACGGACGCCTTCATGAAGGGCCACGCCCTTCGCCTTGAGGTCGCGGCGGAATTTTAGCCCCCTGAACATGAGGCGCGGCAAAGCGAGCAGCTTGAGGCTTGCCGCGATCTTATTGGCGAAAGCGGACGTGTCGAGCACCGCCACGACATGGGCGCCCGCCTTCATATATTGCCAGGCGACGAGATAAAGCAGCGGACCGGCGCCGGCGAAAACCACCTGGCGTCCGATGGCGCAAGCTTGATGCTTCAAGGCAATCTGGGCGCCGCCCAAAGTGAACACACCCGGCAAGGTCCAGCCCGGTATTGGCAGGATTCTGTCCATGGCGCCGGTGGTGAGCACCAGGCGATCGAAGGGAATTTCGTCGACGCCCTTCGGACCGTTGGTGAAGACCTTGCGGTCGAAGATGTTCCAGACCAGCGCATTGGGCCGGTAGTCGATGCTGCCGGCAAGCGCATCGAAGCTCCGATGCAGTGCCGTCGCTTTCTCCGCCTCGCTGCCATAGACTTCGTCGGCCTGGCGCCCGAAGCCCGCCGGCTGACGTCGGTAAATCTGGCCGCCGCTCGCCGGCGCCTCGCTGATGCCGGTGATGTTCCGACAGCCTTGGCGGAGCAAGGTCTCGGCCGCGCGTGTGCCGGCCGGGCCACTGCCGATGATGACGATCTTCTCAAGCGACATGGTGCTGCGGGTCGGCCGTGTAGATGTCCATTCCGCCCTCGACATAGGTCGTGCAGGCGCGGACGCGCTCGCCGTCGGCGCGGTACATCCAGCAATCCTGACAGGCGCCCATATTACAGAAGCCGGCGCGTGGACCGTCTCCGAATTCTGACTGGCGCAGATGCCGCCCGGCGAGCAGCACCGCGGTGAGCACCGTGTCGCCGGCAAGACAAGAAAACCGCTTGCCATCGATCTTGATCTCGACAGCCGGCCGCGCCTGCTCGCCGAGTCGCACGAATTGGCCGCCTCCGATATTTTGTTCATCCTTCATGGGAGCATCTAAGCGTCTGCGGCATGCCGCTTTGTGTCGAAGAGAGCCTGAAACGCGGCAAAATCTTCCAAAAGCGCTTCAGGATTCTGCGGTTTTCATGAGGGTGCAAATCTGCGATTCGAGACGTTGCCGCGCCGCCGTGACGGCGGACAGACGCGCGCGCAGCTCGTCGGCATCGCGATCGGCTTCCTCCTCGAGCGTGGCGCAGAGCTTGCGTGTCTCGGAGGGCGAGGCCGATCCGGCCGATTGGCGCCGGCGCACCGCCTTGGCGGGGTCGAGCACGCCAAGCAGATCGGCAGCGGCGACCGGTAAGGATCGGCCCATCACGCGCTCGAAGGCCTGACACAGATCGCTTTCACGCATATCCATCGCGCCGAGATCGCGCGCTATCGCGTCGCGCACGAGATCGGCGACGACATGATGCGCCTGGCGGAAGGACAGGCCGCATTGGCGGACCAGCTCATCGGCAAGATCGGTCGCGGTCGAAAAACCTTCCGCGGCGCGCTTGGCCATGACGCCGGGCCGTGGCTCGATGCGGTCGGCCACCAGCGCCGCGATCTTCACCGCATTCAGGCTCAGGCGCAGCGCCGGCCAGAGTGGCGCCAAAGCCCCGCGGCTCGTATCGCCGGCATGGCTAAAGTGCCCGCCTTTGAAGATGGTGAAGGTTGCGGTGAGGCCGCCCAGAACCTCGCCCGAGGCGCTTTTCAGGAACTCGACGGCGATCGGGTTCTTCTTCTGCGGCATGATACTGGAAATGCCGGCGATGTTGTCCGGGAAGGAGACCAGTCCGAATTCCGGCGTCGCCCAGACATAGAGATCCTGAGCGAAACGGCCCCAGGTCGAAGCGAGGCTCAGCATGGCGAGCGCCGCGTCCCAGGCATAATCGCGCGACGCGACGGCGTCCTGCGTATGGAGGCGCACATTGTCGAAGCCGAGCAGGTCGGCGACCAGATCGCGGTCGATCGCGAAGGACGTGCCGGCCAGCGCGCAGGCGCCCAGGGGGCAGCTGTTCGCCGCTTCATAGGCGCGGAACAGGCGCTCCGCGTCACGTGTCAACGCCGTCGCGATGCCGGCGAGATAGAAGCCGAAGGTGATGGGCTGCGCCAGCTGCAGATGCGTATAGCCCGGCATCACCATGTCGGCGAAAGACAGGGCACGCTCGGTTAGGACACGCCGCCAGTCGATCACGGCGGCGATCATCTCCGCCAGCAAAGAGCGCATGGCGAGCCGGTCGAGCGTGGCGTTGATGTCGTTGCGGCTGCGGGCGATATGAAGCCTGCCGCCTGCTTCCGCGCCGGCCCGCACCATCAGCGCCGCCTCGAAATTGAAATAGCCGTCCTCGCGGGAGGGATCACGCGGAATGGCGGCGATCCCCTCGCCACGGATGGCCGTCAGCGCCTCGGCGAGCTTCAGCGCGTCGCGTGCCGATACCAGCCCCATGCGTTCCAGCATGATCAGATGCGCCTCGTTGACGGCGCAGAGATCGTCGATGCCGCCGCCAAGCTCGCGCTCGATACGCGGCCGGAAAACCAGATCGAGAATTTCCGGCGCCAGTGGCTCCGACAGACGGGGCGAGATCTGCTGGGTCACGGGATCAATAAGGTGTGCCGTCCTTGCGGACGAAGCGGCGGCCGCGGCCGTCCGGGATCTGCAGGAGATCGTGGTCGGGATAGGTCGAGGTATTCTGCTCATCGAAACTCGCCACCTCGACGAAGGCAGCCGGCCGCCCGCTGCGATTGACGATCTGATGGCCGTTGGAGGCACCAGCCGGGAAGCCCGCAATATGGCCGGCGCGCATGATTTCTTCGCCGTCATCGGTGACGAGCGTCAATTCACCCTCGGTGACGATGATGAGCTCATCCTCATGACTGTGCCAGACGCGCAGCGACGAGGCGCAGCCGGGCGGCAGTTCGACGTGAACAGCGGAGAGATGCTTCAGCTGGGCGAGCGGCCCGATGCGGCGCTTGCGGCGCCCGTTCACCGGCTGCTGAAAGGCTTCGGGATAGGTCGACTTGGTGTCCGCCTCGAGGCTCGACGGGTCGATCGGACTGATCTTCTTGCGCATCACGCAACTCCTTGAATTTGTCGCGCCCAGACTAAGCAGGGCATCGGAAAGAACTTGCCGTTTTCAGGCCCAGGCGGGAATGAAACAGGCAGGCGCATCGCCTCAGTCGGCGATATAGGCGGTCTTCGTCTCGGTGAAGAATTCGACGGCGCCGAGACCCATCTCCTTCGGCCCATAGGCCGAGGCGCCACGGCCGCCGAAGGGCACATGATAGTCGGAGCCCACCGTCGGGAGATTCACCATCACCATGCCGGCGGTGCTCGCCCGCATGAAGGCGCGGGCCTTGGCATGGGATGAGGTGAAAATGCCGGCGCTCAAGCCATATTCGGTGGCATTGGCGATCCTTACCGCGGCATCGAAGTCTTGTGCCTTGAAGATCGAAATGACCGGGCCGAAGACTTCCTCGCGGTTGATGATCTGGCGCATGTCGCCGCGCGTGAAGATCGCCGGCGAGAAGAAATAACCTTGCGTCTCGCGGTCGAGACGATCTCCGCCGTAACGGCGTTCGGCGCCGTCCTGCTCAGCCTCCGCTACGAAGCCCGATACACGTTGCAACTGCGGCGCGCTGGCGAGCGGGCCGATATCGCTCTTGGGATCGAGCGCGTGGCCGATGCGCAGCGCCCGCGTGCGCACCAGAAGCTCCTCGACAAAACGCTCATGGATGGCGGCGTCGACGATGATGCGGCTCGACGCGGTGCAGCGCTGTCCGGTCGAATAGAAACCGCCCTTGATCACGGCATCGACCGCTTTCGCCATATCGGCATCGCTCGCGACATAAAGCGGGTTCTTGCCGCCGAGCTCGAGCTGAAGACGGACGCCGCGATCAACGACATCCTTGGCAATACGCCGGCCAACGGCGCCGGAACCGGTAAAACTCACCCCGTCGATGCCCTGGTCAGACACCAGCGCGGCACCTGTCTCGGCTCCCCCCATCACCAGCTGGAAGACGCCCGGCGGCACGCCTGCCTCATGCAGGATCTTCGCCAGCTCCCAGGCAATGGCATTAGTGAGATCGGCGGGCTTCAGGATGGCGCAATTGCCATAGGCCAGCGCCGGCGCCGATTTCCAGACCGGAATGGAGAACGGAAAATTCCACGGCGTGATCAGCGCCATGACGCCGACCGGCTCGCGGCGCATGTCGATATCGACGCCGGCCCGTACCGAGCGCAGGCTGGCACCCGCCATACGCACGGCTTCTCCGGCGAAGTAACGGAAGGTTTCGCCCGCTTTCATGACCTCGGCCTTCGCTTCCACCAAGGTCTTGCCTTCCTCACGCGACAAGAGGACAGCAAGCTCGTCCTTGCGGCGGATGACGATGTCCGCCGCCCTGTTCAAAATGTCCTGGCGCTTCTGCGGGGTTTCGGCGCTCCAGCCCGGCAGCGCCTGATGCGCGGCGGTCACCGCGTCGGCAACATCCGAGGGGCTCGCCATTGCGAAACGGCCGATGCTCTCCGAGAGATCCGACGGATTGCGGCGCTCGCTATAAGCTTCCGCGGGGCGCCATTCGCCATTGATGTAATTCGGCCTGATCCCGGATGTGCTGCTGTCCATGCCCGCTCTCGATTGCAAGAAGATTCCCAGGCCCCGTGATACGCGACGGGTCCGGCATGCAATTTTGTTTTGCTTCGCGGCTTCGGCAGAATGTTTCCGGCCCCTCCCGGAATTCGAGAGAAATCTTTCGCATCCACTCGCTACCTCTCTGCATCATCTCAGCGGCATCCAAGGTGACCTATGCGCATTGACCTGTTCGAGCTCGAAAGAAACCAGTCGATCTGGGAGAACACGGTCAAATACAACCTGACCGAAAGCGGGCTGCATCCCTTCACGCTGCGTGAAATCCTGTCCGGCGACGAGATCGAGGCGCTGCTCGATCTGCCGCTCGGCTATGGCCATACCGAAGGCGAGCCGGCTCTGCGCGAGGCCATCGCTTCCCTGCATCCGGGTGCGACGGCAGAAAATGTCCTCGTCACCACCGGCAGCAGCGAGGCGAATATGCTGACGGTGATGAGCACGCTGGAGCCGGGCGATGAAGCCATCATCATCACGCCGACCTTCATGCAGGCGCCCGGCCTCGCCAAGGCGTTGGGTGCGAAGGTGCATCTCTGCCCCTTACGGCTCGACCACGACCGGTGGATTCTCGATTTCGATGAGTTGGGCAAGAAGCTCAACGGCAAGACACGCCTGATCAGCCTGTGTAATCCAAACAACCCGACCGGCTCAATCCTGGGCGTTGACGAACGCGCCGCCCTGATTGCTCTCTGCGCCGAGCGCGATATCCACCTTCATTCAGACGAGATCTATCGCGGCACCGAGCTCGCCGGCGATGAAATCGTGACACTCCATGGCTCAGCACCCAAGACGATCGTCACCGGCGGCACCGCCAAGGGCATGGCGCTGGCCGGCTTGCGCATCGGCTGGATGGTGGCGCCCGAGCCCATCATCGAAAAGGCGATGCGGCACCAGGACTATACGACGATCGGCAGCAACATTCCGGGCCAGCGCGTGGCGCTCCATGCCCTGCAGCCGGAAAAACGCGCCAGGATCCTGGCGCGCAACCGCGAGGTGCTCGCCGGCAATCTCGACCAGATGCGGCAATGGATCGAAGGCCGGCCGGAGCTGTTCAGCTGGGTGCCGCCCCAGGCCGGCGCCATGGCCTTCCTGCGCTATACCTTGCCCGACAGTTCAGAGAATCTTTGCCGCAAGCTCAGGGAAAAGAAGAGCGTCTTCGTGGTGGCAGGCAGCTGGTTCGCTATGGAGAATCATTTGCGCTTCGGCATCGGCGGCGAAGCCGAGGCGCTGCGTGAGGCACTCACGCTGATCGATGACTTCCTTGCCGAGGAATATGGCGCATCTTCTAAGCGCGTGCTGGCCTGAAGCGGCTCACCGCGCGCACGCCGATGACGATGAAGACGATGAGCGCAATGACCTGCGCCACCGCGAAAGGCGCCTCGGCCCCGGTCGGCGCCATTGCCTGCAGGAACGGAATCTTCTGGAAAGCCTGGGCGATGGTGACGAAGATCAGCAGGTAAAGACTCGCCACGATGCCGACGGCATAGATCCAGCGCCAAGCGCCGACGCGGCCTTGCCGATGCGCGATGAGCCAGGCGATGAGGATCACCGTCGAGACGAGGCCAGTCGCGAAGGCCGGCGTGATGCCGGTGAAAGGAAAAATGAAGCCGGTCAAGGTGACGGCGACGGCCGTAAAAAAGAACCACCTTGTCCAGACGGTTGAATGGTGTCCGCCGAACAGCCCTGAGGTTGCGCTGATACCGAAGCCGATGGCGACGAAGCTCAGAAGCGTATGCACGACCGTGAGAATCCAAACATAGCTGGACATGATCGACCCCTTCCCCGGCCGGCTGACGCTAGCCGAGTCGGAAGAGCCGCGCCAGCGTCACGTCGCTAGATGAGCGCGTGTCTCGGCAACCGCCGGTAGCGTCGCCCCCTTGGGCACGAATTCCAGGCCCGCCGCGCCGGCATAACCCTGACCTTCGATCCAGGCGAGTGCCTCGGCCAAAGCGAGCCCGCCGGTGCCCGGCTGATGCCGGCCGGGATGATCGGCGATATGGAGATGCGCGATGCGGTCGATCCGGCCCGCCAGCACGTGTGACGGTTCTTCGCCCATCACCATCGAATGATAGATGTCGTAGAGCAGCTTGATCTCCGGGTGGCCGACGGCATCGACGATATCGAGCCCTTCCTCGGTCGAGGAGAGATAATAACCCGGATGATCGATGCGCGTGTTCAGCGGCTCGAGGGCCAGGACCACGCCGGTACCGGCTAGGAGGCCGGCGGCGCGGCCGAGCGCGACGATGATCGCCTGGTGCTGCTCAGCGCGCGGCTGTCCCGGCAGCTCATTCCCGGCCTGCGCGATCAGCACCGGCGCCGCGAGACGCCGAGCCACGGCGATGCTCAGTTCGAGGCCGGCCAGGAACTCATCGTGGCACGCGGGATCGGTCAGGTCGGCCACCGGCTCGGCCAGCAGACCGGTGATGGCGAGACCGAGCTCACGTCGTGCTCTGTCGATGGCCTCAATGTCCTTGTTGCGCCAGTGCCAGAACTCGATCCTGTCGAATCCCGCCTCGGCGGCAAGACGCATACGACTCGCGACGTCCGGTTCTTCCTTGACGAACAACATCTCGATACAGGCGGAGAGGCGCATCAGGTCCTCATATCGTTGCGGCCGGTGCGGATGAAATCGGCGGCACGCTCGCCGACCATGATCGCCGGTGCGTTGGTATTGCCGGACGGCACATAAGGCATGATCGAGGCATCGGCGATACGAAGGCCCGACAACCCATGCACCCTGAGCTTGCTGTCGACCACCGCCATCGGATCGGCTCCGATCCGGCAGGTGCCGGTCGGATGCAACGCGCCCTGCGCCTGGTCCTTCACATATTGGCGATAATCTTCCGCGGTCGCGAGCGGATGCTCGGGCAGTATCTCGCGCCGGATATAAGGCTTCAGTACCGGCTGAGACATGATCTCACGGCCGAGCTTCACGGCGCGTGCCATGGTCTCGAGATCATAAGGATCGGAAAGATAATTGGGCACGATGCGCGGCGGCGCAAAGGGATCGGGCGAGCGTAATTCGACGAAGCCGCGTGAGCGCGGCCGGGTCTGGCAGGCATTGAGCGTGCAACCGCTGGCGCCCTTCACAGGCCGTACGCCCTCCTCGACGCCCGAGCCGGCCAGGAAGGCATATTGCACATCGGCGAATGGATCATCCGGATTCACGCGCCAGAAGGCGCCGCCTTCGATGATGTTGGAGCAGACCGGTCCCTGGCGGAACAGCGCATATTGCAGGCCCGCCCACGCCTTCCAATGGAGCTTCTTGTATTTGTCGTAGCCGTGGTCACCGGAAAGCTCATAGACGAGATAGACGTCCATATGATCCTGCAGATTGCGGCCCACGCCCGGCAGGTCATGGATGACCGGAACGCCGACTTCGCTCAGATGTTTGCCGGGGCCGATGCCCGACACCATCAGAAGGCGCGGCGAGTTGATGGCGCCTGCCGCCACGATCACCTCGCGCTCTGCTCTGGCGATTATGCGTTCGCCGCCTTTCATATATTCAACGCCGGTGACCCGTTTGTTCTCGACGATGAGCCTGACGGCGCGGCTGTTGGTCGAGACGGAGAGATTGGGCCGTTTACGCGCCGGCTTCAGATAACAGACTGCGGCGCTGGCGCGGCGGCCATTGCGCAAGGTGAGCTGATAGAGACCCGAGCCCGCCTGGTTGCCGGCGTTGAAGTCGGGCACCGGCGGAATGCCGCGTTCCTGGCAGGCTTTCAGCCAGACGCGCGTCAGCGGGCTCACATATTCGGGGCTCGACACTTTGAGCGGACCGCCGGTCGCATGTGCAGGTCCGCTCAAGGAGTCATTGTCCTCGGCGCGTCTGAAGAAAGGCAGGACATCGTCATAGGCCCAGCCTTCGGCACCCGCTTCCGCCCAGCGGTCATAGTCGGAGGGAATGCCACGCACATACAGCATGGCATTGACCGAGCTGCCGCCGCCCAGAACCCGCGCCTGCACCATCGTCGGTGTCTTGGCTTTGGGATTCTCCGCCGTCGGCTCCTGTTCCAGCCGCTGCAGCAGATTGCCGGTGGCGGTCTTGTAGACCATCACCGGCAGATGGATGGCGATGCTGCGGTCCTCGGGGCCTTCTTCGAGCAGCTGCACCGAGCTTGCCGCGTCCTCCGAAAGCCGGGCGGCGGCGACGCATCCGGCGGAGCCGCCGCCCACGACAATGTAGTCGGGCATGGAAAGAGCGATCAGCCGGCCTTGAACTCGTTCCAGGCCGCGACCCAGTCGGCATAGGTGGCGTGCTCCGTCGATTCGAGCGGCGGAATGCCGAGCAGCGGCGAGGACTTGAAGATGCCGTCGACATCGGAATAGTCGAACAGCGCCTTGGTTTCGGGCGGCAGCAGCTCGACCGCTTTGGACGACACGACACCGGCGGCATTGCGGGTGGCGATCTTGGCCTGCACCTCGGGCGAGATCGCCAGATTGCAGAACTCATAAGCCGTCTCTTCATTGTCGACCGAGGGCGGCATGAACCAGGCATCGCACCAGGTCGCGGCACCCTCCTTAGGAATCGTATATTCGGTCTTGACGCCCTGCTTGGCGGTTTCGGTCGGTATGCCGGTCCAGCCGGCGAAGCAGGCGAGGACCTCGCCCGACACCATCAGCGAAACGACGTCGCCATAGGTGAGGCTGATCAGACGAGCCTGGGCGCGATATTGCTTCAGATGCTCAAAAGTGGCCGCCATTTCCTCCTTGGTGAGGTTGGGGAATTTGGCGCCGAAGCCCGCCAGTGTCGCCGCCACCGGCCAGGTGACGAGCGTGTCGTCGACCAGCACGATCTTGCCCTTGAGCTCGGGCTTGAGAAGATCCTGATAGGAGGTCGGCTTCTCCATCAGCGCCGGATTGTAGACGATGGTGTTGAGGCCCCAGGCATAAGGCACGCCATGCAGCTTGCCATCGCGATACCAGGTCGGCTTGTCATAGAAGACGTCGAAGAGATTGTCGGCGCTGTAATTCGGCAGCTTGGCCTTGTCCAAGGGCTTGGTGATCTTGATCACGTCGATATAGAGATCGGAATAACCCTGATTGTATTCGGCGGCGTCGAAAGCCGGCGGATTGGGCATGTTGAACTTATTGGTCACATCGTCCTGATTGCCCATGGCGCTCACTTCGATGGAGACATTGTTCTTCTCGCGCCAGTCCTTGAGCTCATCGACCAGTTCCCAGCCTTCCCAGGCCATGATCTGGATATCGCCCGAGGCGGCGGCCCGCGCGGCATTGGGAAGGAAGGGACCGGCGACCAGGCCGCCGGTTACCGCGGCGGCGCCGCCCAAGAAGGACCGGCGGCTCATCGCGGCGGCTTGCATGATTTGTTCGGGTGACCAGATGGTCTTCATTTCAACTCCCCATTGATTATTGGTTGACGTTCAGTAGGCGGATTATGTGGCGACGGCCTGGACCCGACAATTTCGCAAAGGCCAGATAGTCGGCGCTCGCTTGTGCGTTTTGTGCTTCAGAGTGCGACAGGCTCAGGCCTGCGGCAGCATCACGACATTGTCGGCGTCCCAATAGATCGTCGCGCGGCTGCCGGGCTCCGGCGGCTTCACCCGGCCATTGCGCTGCACCTGGATGCGGACTTTGGCCTGATCGTCGAGACGGACCGTGTAGAAGGAGCGGCTGCCGATGAAGACGACATCCTCGACCTGGCCCTGCGTCTTTTGCGACGAGCCCTCGTCATTATTGGCGAAGCTGAAAGATTCCGGGCGGATCGACACGACGACTTTATCGCCGGTCTTGTGGCCCACCCCGTTACGGCTGAGGAAACCGATGCCGGACGCGGTCTTCGCCACCGTTCCTTGCGCGCCGCTGTCGGCGACCGCCGTCTCGAAGAGATTGGTTTCGCCTAAAAATTTCGCGGCGAACAGGCTCTTGGGACGCGCATACATGTCTTCCGGCCGGTCGATCTGGACGATGCGCCCCTTCTCCATCAGCACCACGCGGTCGGAGAGGATCATCGCCTCGTCCTGGTCATGGGTGACATAGATGAAGGTGGCGCCGGTCTCGGCATGGATGCGCTTCATCTCGGCCAGCATATGCTGGCGGATCTTGAGATCGAGGGCCGCCAGCGGCTCATCGAGCAGCAGAACCTTGGGTTCGTTGACCAGCGCCCGGGCGAGCGCCACGCGCTGGCACTGGCCACCGCTCAACTCGTCGATATAGCGGTTGGCCAGGCTCTCGAGCTGCACGATATGCAGCATACGTTTCACCCGCTCGGTGATCTCTGATTTCGCCAGCCCCTTCACCTTGAGCCCGAAGGCGACATTCTCGAAGACGTCGAGATGGGGAAACAGCGCATAACGCTGGAACACCATGTTCACCGGGCGGCGTTCCGGCGGCACTGCGGCGACATCCTCGCCACTGACGCGCAAGGTGCCGGAGGTGAGTCCCTCGAAGCCGGCGATGAGGCGCATCAGGGTGGTCTTGCCGCAGCCCGACGGCCCGAGCAGCGTCAGGATCTCGCCCTCATGAATGGAGAGATTGATATTCTCCAGCGCCACGAAGGAGCCGAAGCTCTTCTTGCCGTCGCGGATCTCGATGATGGGGGTAGGAGCTTTCATGGCTGCTTCCTTCAGGGTTCGGCGCGGGCGGAAATGGCGGACTGGCGGCGCAAGCGGCCGATGAGCCAGGCGCCGAGCAGGATGGCGACAGAGAAAAGGAGGACGAGCGTCGAGATGGCATTGACCATGGGCGTCACGGTACGGCGCATCATCGACCAGATATACATGGGCAAGGTCGTCTCGGTGCCGGCGACGAAAGAGGTCACCACAAACTCATCAAAGGAGACGGCGAAAGCGAGGATCGCCGAGGAGATGAGCGTCGGCGCGATAAGCGGCAAGGTCACCCGCGCGAAAGTCTGGCGCTGGCTGGCGCCCAGATCACGCGCCGCCTCTTCGAGAGAAGGATCGAACAGAGCGAGCCTCGCCTTCATGGCCACGATAAGGATCGGAAGGGCGATGACGACATGCGAGATCACGATGGTGAGCGTCGACAGCCGGATGCCGGCCTGGGCGAAAAGCACCAGCAGCGATACGCCGACGAACAGTCCCGGCAGAGCGATCGGCGTGACCGACATGGCCTCGATGACGGCGCGACCGACGCGGTCTAGCCGCAGCCAGCCGAGCGAGGCCGAGGCGCCGAGAACCAGCGTCACCAGGGCGGTGAAGAAGGCGATGACCAGGCTCTTCGTCACCGCGCCGGCAAGCTGTGTATTGCCGAAGATCTCCTGATACCAGCGCAGGCTGAAGCCGGTGAAGGGAAAGGAGAGCGAGGCAGAGGCGTGAAAGCTGAACAGCACGATGATGATCAGCGGCGCGACCAGGAAAGCGAGGATGGTCCAGACGACGAGACGGAGCAGCATTCACGCCTCCTTCTTCTTGCGCGGGCGATGGACGACGAGGCCGGACATTCGACCCGCCGTGAGGAGCGCGAAATAGATGGCGAGCGACACCAGGAACATCAGGAAGGCCTGCGCCGCGCCCAGCGGCCAATTGCCGGTCTTGCGGAACTGATCGGCGATCAGAAGGCCGGTGGTCTGGCCCGAGGAGCCGCCCAGCATCTGCGGCGTCACATAGTCGCCCGCCACCAGGATGAAGGTCAGCATGAAGGCGCCGATAAGGCCATTGGCGGCATTGGGCGCGATCACCTTGCAGAAGGCGCCGATCGACGACGTGCCGAGATCACGCGCCGCATCGATCAGGTCGCGCTTGATCTCGCTCAGCGAAGCGACGACCAGCAGGATGCAGAAGGGCAGGTAGATATGGACGAGCGTGATGGTCACGGCGAAAGAGCTGAACAGGAAGGCGCCGACCGGATGATCGATGATGCCGAGCTGCAGGAGCACCGTATTCAGGACGCCATTGGTGCCGAGCAGCGTGCGCCAGGCATAGATGCGCACCAGATAGCTCGAGAACCAGGTCAGCAGGATCAGATAGAGAATGGTCTGCGAGCGCGCGACATAAACGAGGTAATAAGCGACCGGGATCGCCAAAATGAGGGTGATCGTCGCGGTCCAGAGGCCGATGGAGATGGCGTTGAAGGTCACCTTCCAGAACAGCGGCGAGGTGAGCGAGCCCAGGTAATTCTTGAGCACGAAATCCGGTACGACCTGATAGGAGGCCGCCGACCAGAAACTGTACGCAAAAAGGATGAGGCTCGGGACGATGAAGAACACCGCCATGTAAAGGACGGTGGGCGCGGAAAGCAGAGAACCCGTCACTGGTTTGGACAGGCTCATGCCGGTAATCCGCCGTCGTCGACCGTCATCCTTCGCCACTCCCTAATGTCGGCAGGGGCTCCGGCCCTGCTCATTGGCAGGAATAGTCACGCGGAACGGCGCATCTCACAATTTCGCAAAACGGTGATTCCTGACGCGGTATGACGCGGTAACTGCGCAGGCCTGCTCAATTCAGGCGTCGACACCGGCGGCGCGTAGGACTTGGGCGACAGAGTCCGCCGATTTGCGCGCGACCTCTTCGACGCTCATTTTCGCCAGCATCGGCGAGAAGACTTCGGGGCCGACTCCATTGAGCCCACCCGTCGCGGTGAGGATGCGAACGAGCTCGACATTGGGAAACTCGCCGTCACCGGGGAAAAAGCGGTTGTAGCAATCGTCCTTGATCGACACGCCTGGGGACAAAACGAGCGGGCCGTCATTGAGCTGGACGCAATGGATGAGATGGCCGGGAATCTCGCGCAAAAGATCGGCTGTCGACCCGCCACGCACGAAGTGCCAGACATCGAAGACGAGACCGCCATTGGGTGCGTCGGCGCCCTTCACGATCTCCCAGGCGAGATCGAGCGTCGGTACGCCCCAGAGCGGTATGAATTCGAGGTCGCAGACAAGCCCGTGCTCGCGCGCCATTTTGCAGATATTGGCGTAATGCTCGGTGATCTCGGCCACCGGCATGGCATTGCGCGGGAAGGTCGCATTGAGACTCATCTGGGTAATGCCAAGCCCGTCTGCGAGCTTGAAGAAAGCATCGGGCGTCGTGTCGACGGTACGGATATAGGCCTCGTCCATATTGTCGGGCCGCCAGAGGCGCGGCCAGGTGTTGAGCGGATCGAGCCTCGTGATGCGCACACCGTGATCGGCCGCCTTAGCCTTCATGTCGGCGAAGGAGAGCCCGCCGGCCAGAATACGCTCAACCTCGATCGGCATCAGCGACAATTCGGGAAAATCCGCCAGTTGCGTTGCCTTCAATTTGTCCTCGAAGGCAAGATGCGCCACATTCGAAAAAGGCATCATGGTGCTGATGGTCATTGGGATATCTCACTGTTCCGACCCTCGACCATAAGTCGGGCGCGTGACCAATGCCATTGCGCGACCGCTGCTTTACTGGCGTGACTCAACGCGGATTTTGCGTCGCAGTGCGTCAGATTCACCCCAGATGAATCATCTCGGACGCATCGCCCAGAAACTGCATCGCCTCGCGCGGTATGGAGGGATCGCCGCGGTCGAGCACGGTCAGCTTGTCGAGATGCTCGCGGGTGATGAGGCCGGGGCCGCGGTAATGCAGCGCCACCTTGGTCGAATAAGGCTGGCGGAACATGGTGGCGGCGATGCCGCTGCCGATGCCGAACATGAAATTGTTGGAGCTGCGCTTGACCGGCGCGAAAACGCCGAAGGTCATCTCGTTGTTCTGGATGCCCTCGAAATCGACAGTGAACAGGCGGCCGGCGACGGGGAAAACGAAACCATAATATTTGAACACATATTCGGTCTTGGTCGGATCGTCGTGGCTGGGAAAACGCTCGATGTAATAATGCTGCAGGAATTCGCGGTTCTTGTAGATGCACAGCGCCGAGCGCAGCACGAAACCCTTATAGATCGAGGAATATTGGTAGCGGTCATAGACGCCCAATATGTCCTTATGATCGGCGCTCGCCTCGACGATCATGCTCTCGATGAAGCGGTTGAGCTCGGGCGAGGAGCGCACCGTCTCCATGGCGTGGAAAAAATTACCCTCGACCAACGTGCGGAATTCGGCATGATCGGTGAACAGGATCGGCACGCTGAGCCCGAAGAAATTCGCGATCTGGCGCAAATTCTGTGACGAGGGCATATGCAGCCCGGACAGATATTTGTTGAATTGCTGCCGGTTCAGATTGATCTTGCGGCAGACCGCCGAGATCGAGCCCTGGCGCTCGCAGAGAAGGCGCAGATTCGCGGCAAAATTGACGATCTGATCCGAAGGCTGTTCCATAAAAAGCGGCAATCCTGACGCGAGGTGGCGCACAACATGCGCTAAGCCGCTTCAGTAATCAAGTGCGTGCGAAATTGTCATGCGCACGGCTTTTCCCGAAACTTGATGGTGAAGCGGGCACCAGCCTTAAGCCCCAGCAAGACAGGAGAGGTAAAATCCCATGAAGCTCACCGGCGGACAGATCGTAGCACGCGCGCTCAAGGAATATGGCGTCGACTATGTGGCAGGCGTG
This sequence comes from Taklimakanibacter albus, assembly GCF_016595235.1. Lineage (GTDB taxonomy): Bacteria > Pseudomonadota > Alphaproteobacteria > Rhizobiales > Aestuariivirgaceae > Taklimakanibacter > Taklimakanibacter albus. The sequence continues at coordinate 1,632,803 of NZ_JAENHL010000008.1, forward strand.
CCGGGACACGGCATCTGGTCGCTGTTCGACGCCTTCCTCGAGAAGGGCTCCGAGATCCCCTTCATCCAGGTGATGCATGAGCAGAGCGCGGTGCATATGGCCGACGGCTATTTCCGCGCCGGAGGGCGGCCCATGGCCTGCTCGACCTCGATCGGGCCGGGCGCCACCAACACCATCATCGGTCTCGCCACCTGCTACACCGACTCGATCCCAGCCTTCTATGTCTCGGGCGGCCCCGCCACCCATATGAAGGGCCATGGCGTAATGCAGGAGCTCGAACGCCAGCAGGAAAACGCCTTTCCGCGCATCACCGAGCAGGTGACCAAACGCGCCTATAAGGCCGGCCGTGTCGACGAGTTGCCCTTCATCATGCATCGCGCCTTCAACACCATGCTGTCGGGCCGTCCGGGTCCCGTCCATGTCGAAGTGCCGATGGACATCCAGACCGAAGCGGCCGATGTCGATATCCATCCCCTCGCCCATCGCATGGCAGTCGGCGTCGCCTATCCGGATCCGGTCGCCGTCGAAAAAGCGGCCGCCCTCCTCCTTTCCGCCGAGCGTCCGGTGATCGTCGCCGGTGGCGGCGCCATCAGCGCCAATGCCTCGGCCGCCCTCACCGTGCTCGCCGAGAAAGTCGGCGCCGCCGTCTCCTCCACCTGGAACGGCAAAGGCGCCATTTCCGAAGATCATCCGCTGGCCATCGGCGCCGTCGGCCAGACCGGCACCTCCTGCGGCAACCAGATCACTGCCAGCGCCGATGTCGTGATGTCGGTCGGCTGCCGCTTCACCGACTGGTCGGCGTCGAGCTATCGGAAAGGCACGAGCTTCTCCATCCCGCCCGGCAAGCTCATCCATATCGATCTCGACCATCACGAGATCGGCAAGAACTATCCGACCGAAGTCGGCATCGTCGCCGATGCGCGCGCCACGCTGGAAGCGCTCATCGCCGCGATCTCCGACCAGCAATCGGCCCGCGCTTTGGCACGCCGCGAGAAATTCCTCACCGATATCCGCATCGCCAAAGCCGAATGGGAAGCGATGCTGGCGCCCCGGCGCGACTCGCATGAGGCGCCTTTCACCTCGCAGCGTCCGTTGGGCGCGCTCCGCAAGGTGATGGACCGCAGCGGCATCATCCTCGCCGGCTCCGGCAATACGCAAGGCGCCGTCAAGCAGACCTTTCCGGTCTATGAGCCGCGCACCCACATCACATCGGGCTCCTTTTCGCCGATGGGCTGGGCGGTACCTGCGGCGCTGGGCGCCAAGCTGGCGCAGCCCGACCGCCAGGTCGTGGCGGTGGTGGGCGATGGCGACTTCATGATGTCGCTGCCCGAAATGGGCACCGCGGTGATGAACGGCATTCCCGCCGTGTTCCTGGTCCAGAATAATCGCGGCTACATGTCGATCCGCGGCGGCCAGCGCAAATTCATGGGCCGCCATATCGCCAGCGAGTTCAACCGTCACAAGGGCAATGGCGAGCCCTATACGGCCAATATCGCGGAAGTCGCGAAGAACTTCGGCATGGAAGCCTGGAAGGTCGAGGAGTCCGATCAGCTCGAGAAGACGCTGAAGAAGGCGCTCGATTGCGGCGGCCCGGCGCTTGTCGAAGTCACCACGTCGCGCGATGCGGCGGGCCCCTTCGTCACCGGCTGGTGGGATTTCCCCTCGCCCGCTTACTACGGCAAGGAACAGGCCGAATATTCGGCCGGCCGCGCGCTCGAACAGCATATGTAAACACGCCGCCGCCACGGCACGCCTAACCCTTAGTCTTTTACAGGTTTACCGATGATCAGACGTGTCAAAGCGGCAAAGCCGGTGGCGGCGATCTCCAAGGATCGCCGCCTCACCGAAACGGTCGAGGCGCTGCTCGCCGATGTCGAGACGCGCGGCGATGCGGCAGTGCGTGAGCTCGCCGTTAAATTCGACGGCCTCGACCGCAAGTCGTATCTTCTCAGCAAGGCCGAGATTCAGGCCTGTCTCGACCGCATGACGGTGCGCGAGCGCGACGACATGGAATTCGCGCAAACGCAGGTGCGCAATTTCGCCATCGCCCAGAAAAATGCGCTGCTCGACATCGAAGTCGAGACGCTGCCGGGCGTCATCCTCGGCCATCGCAATATCCCGATCAGCAATGTCGGCTGCTATGTGCCGGGCGGGCAATATCCCCTTCTCGCTTCCGCCCATATGTCGGTCCTGACCGCCAAGGTCGCGGGCTGCGACCGCGTCATCACCGCCGCGCCGCCTTTCAAGGGTGAGCCGGCATCGCTGATCGTCGCCGCCCAGCATCTCGCCGGCGCCGATGAGATCTATTGTCTCGGCGGCGTGCAAGCGATCGCCGCCATGGCCTATGGCACCGAGAGCATCCAGCCGGTCGACATGATCGCCGGTCCCGGCAATGCCTATGTCGCCGAAGCCAAACGCCTGCTCTTCGGCCAGGTCGGCATCGATCTCTTCGCCGGCCCGACCGAAACATTGATCATCGCCGACGACACGAGCGACGCCGAGCTCTGCGCCACTGATCTTCTCGGCCAGGCCGAGCATGGCGTGAACTCGCCGGCCGTGCTCATCACCAATTCCGAGAAGCTGGCGCGTGAAACCCTTGCCGAGATCGACCGGCTGCTCGCCATTCTTCCGACCGCGAAGATCGCCGGCAAAGCCTGGGAAGATTGCGGCGAGATCATCCTGTGCGACACGCTGGACGAGATGCTGGCCGAGGCCAATCTCATCGCCTCCGAGCATGTGCAGGTGATGACCGCCGATCCCGATTATTTCCTGGAGCATCTCGTCAATTACGGCGCCTTGTTCTTAGGCGCCCGCACCACCGTCGCTTATGGCGATAAGGTCATCGGCACCAATCACACGCTGCCGACCAAACGGGCGGCGCGTTATACCGGCGGCCTGTGGGTCGGCAAGTTCCTGAAAACCTGCACCTATCAGAAGATCCTCACCGATGCGGCTTCGGCGTCGATCGGCGAATATTGCTCCAGACTCTGCATGATGGAAGGCTTCTCCGGCCATGCCGAGCAGGCCAATGTGCGCGTCCGGCGCCATGGCCAGCGCAATGTCGGCTATGCCCAGGCGGTCGAAGCGGTGTGATGGAGAATATCACCGCCGATATCGTGATCATCGGCTCCGGCATCGGCGGGGCCACGGCGGCCTTTATGCTGGCGCCGACGGGCGCCAAGATCCTCATTCTCGAGCGCGGCGAGCGGATCACGGACAGCCCCGAGACGCGCGACGACCGCGCCATCTTTCAGAAAGGTTTCTTCCGTCCCAAGGAGCAATGGCTCGACGCCAAGGGCGAGGCCTTCAGCCCCAACAACTACTACAATGTCGGCGGCAATTCGAAATATTACGGCGCTATCCTCTATCGCTATCGCGCACAAGATTTCAGCGCGATGGAGCATATGGAAGGCTCAACACCCGGCTGGCCTTTCTCCTATGACGAGATCGAGCCCTGGTACAGCAAAGCCGAACAGCTCTATCAGGTGCGTGGCGCCATCGGCGATGATCCGACGGAGCCCCGTCATTCGTCGCCCTATCCGTATCCGGCGGTCGCCGATGAGCCGTCGCTCGCCGTGGTACGCGACAGGCTCAAACGCCAGGGCATCAATGCCAGCTCGCTGCCGATCGCCATCGACATCGAGGCCTGGCTCGCCCGGGCGAAGACGCCGTGGGACGCCTTCCCCGATACGTTCACCGGCAAGATCGACGCCGAGACCGGACCGCTGCACCGGGCGCTGGCGCATGACAATGTGAAGCTTCTCACCGGCGCACAGGTCCTGCGCTTCGAGGCGGCGCCCGACGGCAAGTCGATCGATGCCGCCAGTGTCCGGCTGGGCGATCGCGTGACGAAGGTCAAAGCCAAGCACTTCATCCTGGCGGCGGGCGCGGTGAATTCGACCGCCTTGCTTCTGCGCTCGAATGGCCTCGCCAATGGCTCAGACCAGCTCGGCCGCAATTTCATGAACCACAATTGCACGGCGATGATCACACTCGATCCGCGCTTGCGCAACCGCTCGATCCATCAAAAGACTTTCGGCTTCAACGATTTCTATCTGAAGGACCCGAAGACCGGCTTCCCGCTCGGCAATGTGCAGGCGCTCGGCAAGATCACCGGCCCGATCTTCAAGGCCAATCTGCCGTCGGTGCCGGAATTCGCGACCCGGCTGCTCGCCAGCTACAGTTTCGACTGGTATGTCATGAGCGAGGATCTGCCGAACCCGGAGAGCCGCGTGATGCTGAAGGACGACCGGATCGTCCTCGACTGGCAGCGCTCCAACATGAAGGGCCATGCGGCACTGGTCGAGCGCAGCCGCGAAGTGTTTCGTGCGGCGGGCTTCCCGATCGTGCTCGCCCGCGCCTTCGACCGGCGCACGCCATCACATCAATGCGGCACCGCCCGCATGGGAACGAACCCGGCAACCTCGGTGGTCGATCCCTGGTGCCGGGCTCATGACGTTCACAATCTTCACATTATGGATGCGAGCGTGCTGCCGACCTCGGCGGCGGTCAATCCAGCGCTCACCATCGCGGCCGTCACCATGCGCGCCGCCGACCATCTTCGCAGCGAGATCGACCGCGCCAGCGGCAGCAGGAGCACGACATGAAAGAGACGAGAGTGGCGGTACTGGGCGCCTGCGGCTGGATGGGCAAGGTCCACAGCATGGCCTATCAGAACATCCCGTTTCTCTTCGGTTCCGACAACGGCACCGCCGAGATCGCCTGGCTGGTCGACGGCGACCCCAAAGGCCTCGCCAAGGCGGCCGCGATCATTCCAGCTGCCCGAAGCTCGACCGACTGGCGCGACGCACTCGCAGATCCGTCCGTCGATCTCGTCGATATCTGCCTGCCCGACCAGCTTCACTATGAAGTGGCGAAGGCCGCGCTTCTGGCCGGCAAACATGTCTATTGCGAAAAGCCGCTGACCAATACGGCGCCGGAAGCGCGCGAGCTCGCCGACCTCGCCAAGGCCCGGGGCCGCATCACCCGGGTCGGCCACGCCTTTCCGCGCAATCCCATTCACGATGTGGCCAAGAGCATCATCGATGGGGGCGAGATCGGTGAGATCAAGATGTTCAAGGCCTCGCAGCATGTCGATGTGCTGGGTGATCCGAACGCACCCTTCATGTGGCGGGCCGACGGCAAGCTGGCGCCCACCGGCATCGTCGGCGACACCGGTTCGCATGTCTTCAGCTTCATGGAGCGTCTCGTCGGCCGGGTCTCCGAGCTCATCGCCGATTGCAGGGTGGTGACGGCGAAGCGCCCGGTGGTCAGCGGCTTCAACTATGGCAAAGGCGCCGAGCTCACCGGCAACGAGCCGATGGCGGAAGTGACCAATCCCGATGCCGCCAATCTCATCTGTCATTTCGAGAATGGCGCCATGGGCCTCATCGATTTCAGTCGCGTGGCGACGGGGCGCAAATTCCTGCAGACCTATGAGATCTACGGCACCAAAGGCAGCCTGGTTTACAATTACGATGAAGTGAACCGGCTGCGCTTCTACTCCAGCGCCGACAGGCTCGGCCGCCAGGGTTACCGGGAGATCGATGTGGGACCGGAGAACGCCAATTACGCCGCCTTCCTGCCGATCCCAAATTTCGCTTTGGGCTATAACGAGTCGAAGATGATCGAGGTGGCCGAGGTGGTGCGCTCGATCGCGACGGGCGAAGCGATGTGGCCGACTTTCGAAAACGGTCATCACATCGTGCAGATCGTCGATGCCTGCCTCGAATCCTCGAAACTTCGGCAATGGGTACAGATCCGGTGAAGCACGAATTTACGGGGGACGTTGTGGACGCGACGAAGGCGGCAGACGCCCCTGCAATCGGCTGGGGCGTGATCGGGGCCAGCACGATCGCGCGTGAATATATGGTCGATGCCATCCGACGCACCGGCGGCGAGCCGCTCTGGCTGATGAGCCGCGACGATACACATCGGGCCGGCTTCGCCCATGAGCTTGGCATTCCGCAGCACAGCGCCGAACTCGCCGGCATGCTGGCGGATGAGAGGGTGAAGGCCGTCTATGTCAGCTCGATCAATTCGCTGCACCGGCCGCAAGTGATCAAGGCGGCACAGGCCGGCAAGCATATTCTTTGCGACAAGCCGCTCGCCACGCGCGCCGCCGATGCGCTCAAGATGGTCAAGGCCTGCGACAAGGCCGGTGTGGTGCTGGCGGTCAATCATCATTTCCGTTCGTCACCGGTGCATCAGACGATGCGGCGGATGATCGCCGCCGGCGATATCGGCGAGGTGCGTTCCCTCATCATCATCCATGCCGGGCTGCTGCGGCCGGTGCTGCAGACCTGGCGCATCAAGGATCCGGATGAAGGCGCCATCTATCTCGATCTCAGCGTCCACGACATCGATCTCGCGAGCTTCCTGCTGCAGCAGCAGCCCCGGACCGCGATCGGCATCGGCGATGCGCTGGCACTCGGCGATGCGTCGGCACATGACCATACGATGTATGCGTTGCGCATGAGCGGTGGCGCGTTCGTGCAGGTGAATGAGAGTTTCGTGACGCCGGATGTCGAAAGCCAGGTCATGGCCTATGGCTCGGAAGGCATCCTCATCGCATCCGGCACGCTGGCGCAGAGATCGACCGGCACGCTCGTCCGGCGCTTGCGCGGACGCAATGAAGCGATCCCGCTGCGCGCCAATGACATCTATGCCGACACAGTGGAGCAGTTCCTCGCGGCGATCGAAGGCCGCGGCGAGCCGCGCGCAACGGGCCGCGACGGGCTCGCATCTCTCGCCGGTGCTGAGGCCGTGGCGCGCGCGGTGAAAACGCGCAAGAGCGTCGAGATCAAGGTGCCGGAATAGAGCTACGCCTTACTCACTCTCGCCAACATTCCCCCTCTCCCGTTGCGAAGCAATGGGAGAGGGTGCCCGAAGGGCGGGTGAGGGCTCTTGCTTCAGACCTTTACGACCTCAAAGAAGAGCCCTCATCCGGCCTGTCGGCCACCTTCTCCCACGCGTGCCGCGCGGGAGAAGGGGAAAGTCAGAGAGAGCTGGCGTACTACCCAACCGGATGCAGCTCGATCGCGAGCCAGACCGAATCCGTATCCGCGTAATAACGATGCCAGGGATATTCCCATTGGTTCGGCCCGGCGACACGGCAGAACGGATCATGCGTGTAGCCGACCGGCATCAGCACATCTTCGTAGAGTGTCTCTTCGCGCCGCTCGTGGAATTTCTGCATGCGGCCGAGACCATGAATCTGGGTGTGCACTTCGAGGAAGGGATGCTCATTGTGGATGAAGCAGTCGGTCGTGCCGGGCGACCACCAGAGGTTAAGCTTCAAGGTGAAGCGTTGGGCCGCGGTTCCGGTGGGCTTCTCATTGGTGAAAGCGAGGGGATCGGTCGTCACCTCGCCCACCGTGTCCTGCGCCGAGATGTAGAGCGGCGTGTCGCGCGGAAAGCTCTTGATGCGGTTGCCGAGCCAGTCCCAGCCGCGGAAAACCACGCCGCCGAGATTGGTCAGCTTGCGCATCTTGAGGATCGCAGCGCGCTCGGCCTCGACGATGGTCGCTCCGCGCAGGATGGTCGATTTCCAGGCCGGCACGATCGCCGCCACCTTGCCACCCGTGGTGATCATCGGCTTCGCTGAAAGATTGACGACGATGCCGTCCTCGACCTTGTAGTCGCGCGGGTTGTCGACCAGCACCGCCTGGATGAAATCATCGGCGAAGGCCAGGTCCCTGGTCTTGTTGTTAGAGGCGGACATCATGTCTCCGTAAGCCTGTTGCGATAGCTGGCAGCATTGAAGCATCGCGCTTGCCGGCAAACAATTTCGCGTCAGATCGAAATCTGACGCAGGTTTACGCAAATATCAGATGAGGGTGCTTCAGGCCTTCGTTACAAATTCCTGGAAGGCGGCGAGCCAGGTCTGGATCACCTTCTTCGTCTCCTCGTCGGTGAGCTTGCCTCCGGAGAACTTCGTGTCGGCGTTGCCGACGAAGATTTCCGGCTTCGGCATGGTGATCGCCTCGAGGCCGACGAGATTCTGGCGCAGGTGATATTGCGCCCGCGCCGTGCCGACCGGGCCGCCCGACGCACCCATCACGCCGACCCGTTTCCATTTGAACGGATTGCCCGATCGCGACAGCCAGTCGAGACCGTTCTTCAGCACGCCGGCAATGGAGAAGTTGTATTCGGGCGTCGAGATGATGATGCCGTCGGCGGCGCGCACGCGGGCCTGGAGCGCTTTCACACTCTCAGGCACGCCATGCTTGTCTTCCTCATCGCCATCATAGAGCGGGATGCCGTGCAAGGTGACGATCTCGATCTCCATGCCCTTGGGCGCCAGCTCGCGCACCGCGCGGAGGAGCTGAGTGTTATGGCTGTCCTTGCGGAGCGCGCCGCTGATGGCGAGGATCTTCATACCATGGTCTCCTATTGCAGATCGAAAATCAGAATCTCGGACCGGGAGGTGGCCCTGAGGGTGAGGCTCGTTTCCTTTACGATGGCGAGCCCGTCTCCTTCCAGGACAGTCTTGCCATTCACGTCAAGCGCGCCTTTGGCGACCTGGAGCCAGTAGCGCCGACCTTCCGCTAGGGGATGGGTCAGCTCGGTCCCGGCGTCGAGCACCGCGGCACGGATCGACGCGTCCTGACGGATGGTGAGCGAACCGTCGCGGCCATCGGGCGAAGCGATCAGGCGCAGCTGGCCCAGGCGCTCCGCTTCCGGGAAATGCTTCTCGGCATAGTTGGGCTTCAGCCCCTGCTTCTCCGGAATGATCCAGATCTGGAGGAAATGGACGGGATCGGCCTTGGACGCATTGAATTCCGAATGGCGGATGCCGGTTCCAGCCGACATGACCTGCACATCGCCCGGGCGGATCACCGAGCCGCTGCCGAGGGAATCCCGGTGCGCCAGGGCGCCCTCCAGCACATAGGAGACGATCTCCATGTCCTTATGGCCATGGGTATCGAAGCCACCGCCCGCGGCGACGCGGTCGTCATTGATAACGCGCAGCGCCCCGAAGCCCAAATGCTTGGGGTCGTAATACTGGCCGAAGGAGAAGCTGTGGTGGCTATCGAGCCAGCCGAAATCGGCATGGCCCCGTTCATTGGCTTTGCGATGGATGATCATGGTCCGGTCTCCGTAAAGTGATGCAAACCAAGATATTCACGGCGCGAAATAGAACAATCTATTCACTTTGGAATTAATTGTTGATACAAACGCAACAATATGGACAAGCTTGCAGCAATCAGGGTTTTCGTCTCGGTGGCGGAGGAAGGCGGCTTTTCTGCCGCCGCCCAGGAGCTCGGCCTGTCGAAATCAGCGGCCAGTCGGCAGATCTCGGCCCTGGAGGAAGCGCTGGGCGCTCAGCTGCTCAAGCGCTCAACCCGCAGCGTGAAGCTGACCGACTCGGGTTATGCCTATCTTGAGCGCTGCCGGGCCCTCCTCGCCGATCTCGACGAGGCCGACCGGGCGGTGGCGGCGTTGCAGAACGAGCCCAAGGGCCTGCTCAAGATCAATGCGCCGATGTCCTTCGGCGTCAGCCATACCGCCCCGGCGGTGGCCGATTTCATGACCCGCTATCCCGACCTCCAGGTGGCGCTCATCCTCAATGACCGCTTCGTCGACCCTTATGAGGAGGGTTTCGACGTGACCTTGCGCATCGGCGAGCTGGAGGATTCGAGCCTCGCCGCGCGCAAGCTGGCGCTGGTCGAAATGGGCCTCTATGCTGCGCCTTCCTATCTAGAGAAACACGGCCGGCCGCGTGAGCCCAAGGATCTCAAATCGCATTGGGCGCTGCATTACGGCCGCCCCGCCGCCAATCCCGAATGGTCCTTGCGGGGTGGCACCGAGCAATCGGTCGCGATTCGCTACCGCCTCTGCTCCAACAATGGCGACGCGCTGCGGGTGGCCGCGGTTGCGGGCCTCGGCATCGCGATGATCCCGGCCTTCCTGGTGCGCGATGAAGTGCAGAAAGGCACGCTGGTGACGCTGCTCGACGGATTCGAGCCGAAGCCGATCACGCTTTATGCCATCTATCCGCCGACCCGCTTCCTCGCTGCCAAAGTCCGGGTCTTCATCGACTTCCTAGCCGAGCGCTTCCAGAGACTGAGGCCGTAATCTCGTCGCGCAATTGCTGTGGCCTGATGCCGAAACGCGCCTTGAACATGCGGCTGAAATTCGACGGGTCGAGGAAGCCGCAAAGCTCGGCGATCCGGGTGACCGTCTCGGGCGCGGGCGCTGTGTGAATCAGCATTTCGCGGGCCTGCGCGAGGCGCGTCTCGCGGATCAGGCCGGCGATCGAGATTGTCTCATCCGCGAAAGCACGATAGAGCTGCGCGCGTGAGTAGCCGAGCGTCGCCGCGATCTGGCTGGGAGAAAGTCCCGGATCGGCATAACGGCGTTGAATGACGAGACGTACCGCGGCCTTGAGTCCTTCGGGCGTGTCTTCCGCCTCGATGCCGGACCGCAAAGCCGAACAGGTCATGGCGACCGCCGTCGCGAGGGCCACATTGCGCTCCTGAGCCGTCAGCGCCGGAAGCCCCAGCGCCAGAAGGCGCAGATGCGAGGCGAGCAACTCCGTCATGCCCTGGCGCGGCAGCACGAGACCGGCCAGGTCATCGAGCGGTCCGCCGAGGCATGCCGCCACCTGCTTGCGTCTGAGCACGATCGCGACCTCGCGATGCCGCGCCCAATGCGCCCGGACCGGTCGGCTCATGTCGACGACATAAAGACGCCCCGGACCGAGCCGCTGATCACGGCCGGCCTGGCTGACATCGGAATGCCCGTCGAGCAGCATGCCGACATAAATCTCATCACCGCCATCGCGACGGCAGCGTGCACCATCGCGCGCGACCGGCAGCTCGTCCGAAAAATGGTCCCAGAACTCACCCTCCGGTCCCCGCAAGCGGCGCAGCCGCGCGGCAAAACTCTGATCGCGCACGGATCTGGCGATCGTCATGCGCTGGAGAACCTGGCGGCCCCAATAATCGCCACGCTCGCGCGCCGGCACATCATCAGTGGTGAATTCAGCAAATGAAGCGGACATGAGTTTACGTTGAGCGAGCCCCCTTTGAGACGTCTTGACCACGCTTTGAGACGCCATGCCATGGCGCTTTCCGCAGCGAAGCTGTTGATTCATAACATCTTTCAACCTGGGGGTCGATATGGCGGCGGGAAATTCCAGCGTGACGTGCAAGCGTCGCGCTTCAAAAACAGGTGATCAGGCACGGTGGCCCCTGTTCGCCTCGACCGCCGTCACAGCACTCCTGCTCCTGTCGCCCGGCAGCGCCTCGGCACAGACCTTCACCGGTACCCAGGAGACTTCCGGCCCCTTCACCAGCGGCAGTCAGAACTTCTGGGACAGCAGCAAGTTCAACGCCAATGCGGCCAATGCGGCGAGCGGCGGACAGCAGAATCTCAATGACAGCAGTGTGCTCAACGCCTCTATCGCCGGCGCGCTCAGCGGCGGACGGCAGATATTCAACGATGACGCCACCCTCAATGTGACCGCCTCCAACGCGATCAGCGGGGGAATTCAGCAATTCCACGACAACAGCATCTTCAACGCTCTCGCGGCGGACGCTCTGACGGCCGCCAATTTTCCGGACTTCTACGACAGCAGCATCCTCAAGGCATCCGTCGGCAACGCCATCACCGGCGGCAGCCAATACTTCTATGACAGCAGCTCGCTGGAGGCGTCGGCCGCCAATGCCCTCAATGGCGGCGAGCAATATTTCAATGACAGCAGCAAGCTCGATGCCTCGGTCGCCAACGCGGTCAGCGGCGGCATGCAGTTCTTCAATGACGACAGCATGCTTGATGCCAGAGCCGCGAATGCGGTGAGCGGCGGCGTACAGATCTTCAGTGGCGACAGCACACTCAACGCATCTGTCGCCAATGCCGTGAGTGGCGGCATGCAGGCCTTCCAAGGCACAAGCACGCTCAACGCCACGGCGACCGGCGCGCTCGGCGACATCGTCGTGATGCTGTCGGGCAGCGCCGATATACAGATCGGCGCCACCAATGCCCTCAGCAACGAGACCGAGATCCAGTTCGGCTCGACCGGCAGCGCCCTGGTCCTCAACGGCTACAGCACCAAAGTCGGCAAGCTCTCCAACATGTTCTTGGGCACCGGCACGATCAGAAACGGCGGCGAGGACGATGCCACGCTCACCGTCGATACGTCCGAGCTGGGGGATTCACTGTTCAAGGGCGTGATCGAGGATGGCGGCGACGGCACGCTCGCTCTGACCAAGGCGGGCGCCGGAAAGCTCACTCTCACCGGCACCAGCACCTATACCGGCGCGACGACGGTGACCGGCGGCATTCTGGCCGTCGACGGGTCGATCGCGGCTTCCGCCGTCACCGTCGAGGACGGCGCGACCCTCATGGGCAAAGGTACGGTCGGCGCCACCGCGCTCAATTCCGGCGCGGCGATCCGGGCTGGCGGCCCCGCCACCACGCTTACCGTCAGCGGTAACCTCACCTTCAATAGCGGCGCCCGCTACGAGGTCGAGGCTGATCCCGCTTCGACCGACAGCAGTCTCATCCATGTCACCGGCACGGCGACACTCTCCGGTGGTTCCGTCGTCCATATCGGAGCGGACGGCGCCTACAAGCCCTTCTCGACCTATACGATCCTCACCGCCGATGGCGGGCTCGCCGGCACATTCGGCGGCGTGACCTCGGATTTCGCCTTTCTGACGCCCGATCTCCTTTATGTCGGCAATGACGTGCAGCTGACGCTGCTGCGCAATGACATCGACTTCGCCGACAAGGCCTCGTCGCGCAATCAGATCGCCACGGCCAATGGCGCCGAAAGTGTGGGCTTCGGCCATGAGCTTTATGACGCCATCCTGCTGCTTACCGATGCGGATGCCGCGGACGCCTTCGACCAGCTGTCGGGTGAGATCCATAGCTCAGCCAAGACCCTGCTCAGCGAAGACAGCCGCTTTCTGCGCCAGGCTGTCATGGGCCGCCTGCAGGCGCTCAAAGGCGATCGCACCCCGGATGTTGCCGCCCTGACCGCCGAGGGCAGGATCGAGCCCGTGGCCGATCTCAGCGTCGCCGGGCCCTCTTCCGGCTTCTGGATGTCGGGCTTCGGCTCCTGGGGAGATTGGGACGATGACGGCAATGCGGCAACGCTCGATCGTTCGGTGGGCGGGAGCCTCGTCGGCGCCGATACGGAAGTGGGCAACTGGCGGCTGGGTCTCCTGGGCGGCTACAGCCGGACGCGCTTCGATGCCGATGGCCGCAACTCCACCGGCAGTGCCGACGGTTATCATATCGGTCTCTATGGCGGCACCCAGTGGCAAGGCATCGCCTTCCAAACCGGCGCCGCTTACAGCTGGAACGACATCGAGACCCGGCGCAGCATCACCAATCCAGTCGATCAGGAGCTCGAAGCCGATTATGGCGCCGGTGCCGCGCAGGTCTTCGGCGAAATCGCCTATGATACAGAACTCGCCGGCCTGACGCTGACGCCTTTCCTTCAGGCGGCCTATGTGAACCTCCATACCGAAAGCTTCGAGGAGACAGGCGGCAGCGCCGCGCTCGCGGCCAGATCGGAGAGCACCGACACTCTCACCACGACACTGGGGTTTCGGCCTGAAGCGCACTTCGGGCTTGGCGACATGGCGGCACGCCTCTCGGGCCTCATCGGCTGGCAGCATGCCTTCGGCGACATCGCGTCCGAAAGCCGCTTTGCCTTTGCCGGCGGCGACGATTTCACCATTCGCGGTGTGCCGATGGCGCGTGATACGGCACTTCTCGAGGCGGGCCTGGATCTGGCGCTCACCGACAGCGTGAGTTTCGGCGCCGCTTATCAAGGCCGTTTCGGCGACGGCGTTGCCGACAATGGAGTCACGGCGCGGTTCGGCGTCGCTTTCTAGCTCTGGACTATTTTCGTTCGAACACGCCGCCTTCACCGACATGCATGTTGGTGAGCAGCCGCTCCTGGTTGACGAGCCGCCATGACAGGAGCTTCTGCGCATAGCGGAGCTCTGTGCCCAGATGCTCGGGCCGCCCGGCCAAATTGGTGAATTCGTGCAGATCGTTCACGACGTCGAAGAGGAGCGGCGGCAGGGCGGCGAAATGCACATATTTGTACTTGTTGTCGCGGACCACGGCGTAAGAGCATTCATCCGACGGGATTCCTAAAGCCTGCTCCACCCGCTGGCTGCGCACATTGCGGAAATCATGCTCGAAGAATACCGCATCGCGCCAGTGATCCGGTGTCTTCCCTTCGAGGAACGGCAGGAGCGAGCGCCCGTCGCAGCTGCGCGGAATATCGGCGCCCAGCCAGTCGAGGATGGTCGGCATGATGTCGATGGCTTCGGTGAAGGCCTCGACCATGCTGCCCCGGCTCGTTTTCGCTCCCGGGCGTGGATCGCGGATCACCAGCGGCAGATGGAAGGAGCCGTCGAAATAGATCTCCTTGCCCCACACATAATGATCGCCCAGCATCTCGGCATGATCGCTCGTCACGATGATGAGCGTGCGATCATATTGCCCGCTCTCCTTCAAGTGGGCGATGACGCGGCCGAGATGATGGTCGGTCTCCTCGATGAGACCGTAATAGGTCGCCCGCATCTGGCGGATCTCGAGATCGGCGGCGCGCACGAGATCGAGCGGATTGTGCTCGTCATAGGCGTCAGGCCGGGCCACGTTTGAAATCTCATGCGCCAACAGCGGATGCTGCCGCCCTTCCGCTTCCGGGCTTGCCGCACGATGCGGGAAATCGACGTCCTTCGGGTGCACATTCCCATTATAAGGTTCGGGCGCGATGATCGGCGGATGCGGCCGGAAGAAGACCAGATGCGCGAACCATGGCCGCGTGCGCCGGATCGACAGCCATTTGATGAATTCGTCGGTGAGAAAGGCGGTCTCGCTGTGCTCGGCCTTGTGCTGGGTGGGAATGAAGCGGAAGCCGCGATCCGGCGGCTTGACGAAGCCGCGGCGCGGCCGGAACGCATCGGCGCGCCCGTTCGGCAAGTCATAACCCAGCGCGATCAATTCCGAGATCCAGTGCCCCATATCTTCCGGCAGATGCAAGGGCGTGATGAAGCCCGGCAGCACGCCTTCATCATAGGCGGTGAGCGCCGGATCGTTCGGATGGTGCCGGCGTGGATCGGGCGACGTATCAGTATAACCGAACAGCGCTGGCTCGTAGCCGAGCTTGCGCGCCTCGAGCGCCAGATTCGTATGCCGCCCGTCGAGCGGCGTCCCGTTGCGCCCCGAGCGGTGGTTCATCAGATAGAGCCCGGTCAGTAGGCTGGTGCGCGAGGGACCGCAAGGCGTGCACTGGCCGAAATGGTTGCGGAAGGTCATCGCCTCCTTCATCAGCGCATCGAGATGAGGGGTGCGTACATTCCGGTGCCCTAACCCTGAAATGCAGTCGCTCCGCCATTGGTCGGCGCAGATGAGAAGGACATTGGGCTTGAAAGTCGCAGAGGTCATTCGTTCATCTCGGCTATGGCGTTCCTGGCGATGGATATACGGGCCTTCTCGCCTATCTGGAACAAGCGCTGGTCCGGCTTGTTCAGGAGATCGACCTTGATCATGACATCCTGCGCCCGGGTATAGTGCCTCACCATGGCGCCCAATATCTGCACGGCCATCACCGTGACCTCTGTCTCCACGGCCCCGCCATTGGCCGAAGCCTTGCGATCCGCCGGTGAAATGTCGATCGCCTCCGGCCGCACCGCCCATGAGGAAGTCTGCGCGGCGACACCGAACAGGCGCTCCACCGTCGCGGGATCGAAAATGTTGAAGTCGCCGACGAAGTTGGCGACCGCCAGATTGGCCGGGCGGTTATAGATCTCGGCCGGCGCGCCGATCTGCACGAAGCGCCCCGCCTGCATGATCGCCACCTGATCGCCCAGCATCAGCGCTTCTTCCTGGTCATGGGTGACGAAGATCGCCGTGAAGCCCACATCATGCTGCAGCCGCTTCAACTCGTCCCGCAGGCGCTTGCGGATCTGCGCATCAAGCGCCGAGAGCGGCTCGTCCAGAAGCAGCAGCTTGGGCTCGAGCACCAAAGCGCGGGCCAAGGCCACGCGCTGCTTCTGCCCGCCGGACAGCGCCGCGGGCCTGGCCTTTGCTCGAGGCCCAAGGCCCATCAGCTCGATGACGCCGTCGACCTTCTTCCTGATTTCCGGCCTGGGCAGCTTCTTCTGCTCGAGCCCGAAAGCGAGATTCTGCTCCACCGTCATATTCGGGAAGAGCGCATAATGCTGGAACACCATGCCCACGCCGCGATTCTTGGCCTCGACCTTCGTCACGTCGCGCTGGTCGAGCCTGATCACCCCGCTGTCGGGATGGGTAAGACCGGCCACGGCGCGCAGCAGCGTGGTCTTGCCGCAGCCCGAGGGGCCGACCAGCACGCAGATTTTGCCCTCGTCGACGTCGAGATTGATGTTCTCGAACACGGTGGTCGTGTCGAATTTTTTGGTGAGCTCCCGGATCTCGACATAACTCATGCTTCGCTTCTCCGCGACGTCACCCACACGACGATGGCCGTCGCCACAAAGATGACGACGAAATAGGTGGTGATGAGCACGCTCAGTTTGCGGCCGCTGCCGCCATTGAGGACACCCATGAAGATCTGCAGTGTCGGGAAATGGCCTCCGACCAGCAGATTGGCATAGACGAAGTCGCTGATCGCCAGCGTGAAGTTCATCACCAGCCCGATGATGAGCCCCTGTCGCACGCAAGGCAGAACGACCCGCCACAGGATCAAGGCATCGGAGGCGCCGAGCAGCCGTCCCGCTTCGAAGAGCTCGGTCACCCGCAAGGCGCGTAAATTGTTCTTGATCGGCACATAATAAAGCGGTGCGGCGAGCGGCATGTAGCCGAAGATCAGGATCCAAGGTGAGCCATTGAGCACGATGCCGTAATTGCCGGAATAGATCCGCAGAAGGCCCAGCGCCAGCACGATGCCCGGCACCGCATAGGGTAGGATCACCAGCGCCGCCAGATACTTGTCCAACGTCGGAAAATAACAATGCGCCACCAGGATCGCCGGGACCACGATGAACGGCGTCACCAGGAGCGAACCGAAGCCGACGATGAGCGAATTCTGGATCGACTGCAGGAAGCGCGGATCCTTGAGGATGTTCTGGACATGGGCGAGCGTGTAGCCGTCCGGCAGGATCGTGCCGGCCCAATCGACGGCGACGGAGTTGAGGAAGATGGCGAAGATGGGAAGAAGCTGCAGACAGCCCAGCAGCCCGACCCAGATCCAATCTCTTGCGCTGCGCTCATGCATCCGGCGTCACCGATCCCTGTCTTTGGTTCTCAGGAACATCTGCTCCACGACGATCGGTAGGATGAGGCTCACCACCAGCAGCATCGCCAGCGCATCGGCGAGATAGGGATCGGAGAATACATCGCCCGCGGTGAGCTCGCCGATGCGGATGGTGACGACATTGGCGCTGCCGCCGACCAGCGCCCAGGCGGTGGCATAGGTGCCCATCGCATTGGCGAAGAGCAGGAGGAAGGACCCGAGGAGGCTCGGCGCCAGAATGGGAAGCCCGATACGCCACCAGAAGGCGAAGCGGCTGGCGCCCACCAGATGGGCCGCCTCCTCGATCTCGGCGGTGATGGCGGCGAGGCTCGGCAGCACCAGGAGGATCGCGAACTGGATCTGGAAGTAGGAATAGGCGATCACGAGACCCGAGGTCGAATAGATGTTGAAGTCTTCGAGGAGGCCGATCCGCTGCAGCAGGAGCGTGAAGGAGCCGCTCACCCCCAGCATGATGACGAAGGAAAAAGCGAGTGGGAAACCGGTGAAGTTGGCCCCGATATTGGAGCAGATGACGACGAATTGCTGTACCCGTCCCGGCATGCGCTTGAGAAGCACGGCGGCAGGGAGACCGATGCCGAGTCCAATCAGGGCGGTGGCGATCGAAATGAGAAAGCTCACCTTGAAGGAGCCCAGATAGAACTTGCTGGTGAGGATCTCGCTATAATTGGAGAGCGAGAAGCTCGTCTCGGTCTGGATGCTGTTGGCCGCAACTGCGAGCAACGGGGCGATCTCGAACATGAGGACGACAAGGAGGAAAGGCATGGCGGCGAGCCATGCCAGAATCCGCGTCTTTGCCGATATGTCGATCATCCCCGCCCCTCGACCGAGAGAGGGGCGGAGCCTGACGGGTGAGGTGGCCGAACGGTCGACACCCGCTCCATCCCCTCACCCTTTCCGGTCCGTGCCACGAGGCTCATCGAGTCGCGGCGCGCTACATCTTCGACAGCACCTGATCCTGCCAGGCGCGCCCGAGCTTCTTGGCCGCGTCCATCCACAGCGCGGAATTGACTGGCCGCGCTTTGGCATATTGCTCCTTGGGCAGAACATTTTCCGCCGCATCGGGCGGCAGCGTGATGTGATCGATGAGGATCGGCCGCGCGAAACCCCGGGCGAAATTGATCTGTCCCTCTTCCGAGAAGATGAATTCGCGTGTCATCTTGGCGATGTTCGGCCGCTTGCTGTAGGCATTGATCGTTGTCGTATAACCGCTGATCACCGAGCCTTCCGACGGGATCCACACGTCGAATTTGTCCTTGCCGACCAGATTGCGGTAATTGAGCGCGTTGAAATCCCACACGATGCCGACCTCGATCTCGCCCTTCTCCATATTGCCGGGATTGGCGCCAATGGTGAGGAGGCGCTTCTGCTCGGCGAGCTTGGCGAAGAGGTCGAGCGCCGGCTGCAGGTTGTCTTCACCGCCGCCGAGCGCGATCGCCGCCGCCAGCACCAGCGCATTGGACTGCGCCGCCTTGCCGACGTCCCCCACCGCCACCTTGTAGTCGCCCGAAGCGAGATCGCTCCAGGTCTTGGGCGGGTTGGCGACTTTCTTGGAGACGATGAAGGAGATCGTGCCGGTATAACCCAGCATCCAGTGACCTTCCTCATCCTTGGCCCAGGCCGGGATCTTCTCCCAGTTGGTCGGCTTATAGGGCTGGCTGATGCCCTTCTTCGCCGCGATCGGTCCGAATTCGATCCCAATCTCACCGAAATCAGCCGAGGCATTGGCCTTCTCGGCTTCGAATTTCTGCAGCTCCTCGGCGCTGCTCATATCGGTGTCGGTGTGCTTGACACCATATTTGGCCATGATGCCCTTCCACTGGGCGCCCCAATTGGCCCAATCGTCGGGGCAGCCGAGACTGACGATCTCGCCTTCCTTGCGCGCCGCCTCTTCCAGTTCGGCGAGCGTCTCGGCGCCGGCTGGCGCGGGAAGGAAAGCAAGGCTGGTCGTCGAGAGAAGTCCGAGAAGTATGGTCCTGCGTGTGATCAGCATCTTGAATGACTCCGGTTGACGGTACGGCGAACCCTATTTGCCACCCGCATGTCAGTTGCATGTGGGGTTGGTGACGGCTGGCCTCGCGGGCCGCAAATGGGAGAAGTCGAGCGTTCGCCAATGGCCTGCCGGGCGAGGGAGGGCGCTGAACAAAGCCCGGCAGGCAATTGGGATCATTCTCCGGCAAGTGGGCAGACGGAGAATGAAAATCACGAACGTTTAAATCCACCCGCGAGCAAAAATTGAGTCTTCCCCTTGAGCGTGCGGCGGACTGGCCACCGCGTGCAGTGCGTTGTGCACACACCGATAAAATGCCCAAACGGGCAATCTGTCAATTCAAAATGACTATTCAGTCATGAATATTTGACGACAATGGCCGTTCGGACATTATTCCTTGGCCGGGACTGATCATTTCCTTGGATGGGGAGGAACTCACCATTTAGGCCTCTTCGTCCGCCACGATGATCTCTACGCCGGCGAGCTTGAGGACACTGGCGAGCGCCGCCTCGACGGGCTTGTCGGTGATCAGGCGGTCGATCCGCTCCGGCCCGCAGATCTGAATGAGTGCATTGCGGTTGAGCTTGCTCGAATCCGCCAGCACGGTGATGCTTCTGGCGCTCTCCGTCATGGCGCGCGCGACATGGGCCTCGTCGACGCTGTAATCCATGATCTTGCCGGCCGAGCTGACGCTGCCCACCGCCAGCACCGCATGGTCGGCATGGATCTTCTGAATCTGCTCCACCACTTGCGCGCCCAGCGTCTCGAAGGCATCGCCAAAATAGCTGCCGCCCATCAGGTAGACGGGGCCGCGCTGCGGCGCCTTCCACATCTCGGCCGCCACCGGCGTGGCATTGGTCATGATGGTGAATGGTCCGTGCTGCGCCAGCTGCTCGGCGAAGAAGATGGTCGTCGTCCCGCAATTGATGAGGATGCTGTCGCCGGGCTGGAACAGCTTCGCCGCCTTTTTTCCGATGCGGATTTTCTCCAGCCTTGCGGTGGCACGACGCTCATCGAGCGGGCTCTCATGCGCCGACTGGGTGGTGGGCGCCGTCGTCGCCCCGCCATGGAATTTACGCAAAAGCCCCTGCTCGGAGAGAAGAACCAGATCACGCCGCACCGTCTCGCGTGAGATGTCGAGACCTTCCGCCAACTCGTCCACCGTCACGCGGGCGGATTGCTGCACCAGCTCGAGGATCTTGCTCCGACGGTCGGCAGGTCGCATCTGTAAGGTCTCCTATTCGGCGCAGTCGACAGTTTTCACCGCTCTTCGCAAAACGGTCAACAGATGGAACAAGGTGCCAAGAAAGATGGCGGCTACACGCCGCGATAGCCGAATTTGACGATACCAGTGCGCATCAGGACATACATCAAGGCGAAGACAGCGAAGACCAAGCCGTTGGTGAGGGCGGCGAGCGCAAACAGCTCGGGGCCTAGGCCGAAGCGCAGCGACCCCCAGGCGACCGAGGGCAAGGTCGGGATGGCGCCCAGATTGTAGAAGGAGATTTCGAGATTGTTGAAGGCGAGGATGAAGCTGATGAGAAAGGCGCCGAAGAGGCTCGGCCAGATGGTCGGCAACGTCACTTCCCAGAAGCAGCGGGCCGGACTCGCTCCGAACACCATGGCGGCGTCATCCATCTGCCAGTCGTAGCGCACCAACTGGGCGAGCACGATGAGGAAGGCAAAGGCGGTGCCTTCGACCGCATTGGCGGCGATGGCCGAGAAGAGATTGCCGGGAAGTCCGAGCAGGCGGGCGTTGAAGGCGAGCGAGGATATGCCGATCAGCAACTCCGCCACGAAGAGCGGCGCCAGGAAGGTGATCAGGATCAGCGCGCGGCGGCGCGAGGGAAAGCGCAGGACGCCGATGACTCCGGCGGTGGCGAGCAGGGTCGAGAGGACGCCGCTCCCCAGGCCGATGATGAGGCTGTTGTTGAGCGCGTCGGAATAGAGCGAATTATCGAAGAGCTCGGCATAGGCGTCGGTGGTGAAGGATGGCGGGAACGGCCAGACGATGTCCTCGGAGAAGGAGGCATAGATGACGAACAGGATCGGCGCATAGAGAAACACATAGAGGAGGCAGAGCAGGACGCTCATCGCCAAGCGCCGCCAGCTCTCCGCCCGATCGCCGACCGAGGTCATCTGGCCCCCATGCCGGTGAAGCCGCTGCGCTTGAGATTGACGGTGAAGCCCATCACCGCGAGCACCAGAAGCGAAAAGGCGAAGAGAACGACGCCCATGGCCGAGCCCAGCGCCCAGGTGCCGGTCTCGCCGAATTGCTGGCCAAGGCTCATGCCGAAGGACGTGGCGCTGGGGCCGCCGAGGAACCGCGGCGTTACAGCCGAAGCGAGGCAGGGAATGAAGACCAGCGCCAGGCCGATGGCGGTGCCGATCCAGTTAAGCGGCCAGGTCACCTCGACGAAAGCACGCCACGGGCCGGCGCCGTTGATCTTCGCCGTTTCGAGCAGGTCGAAGTTGAAATTGACCAGAGATAGATAGATCGCCGTCACCATGAAGGGGACGAAGAGATAGACATGGCCGATGGTGGCGGCCAGTGGCGTGTACATCAAGGCGGCGATGGGTGGCATGCCGAAGATGCCGAGCGCCATATTGATCAAGCCGCCCGGACCGAAAATACCCTGGAGGGCAGCGATGCGCAGGATGACGCCGGTGAAGAAAGGCGCCGCCAGCAACAACACCAGCAGCAGGCGGTAACGTCCGCCATGACGGGCGATGAAATAGGCAACCGGCCAGGCATAGAGAAGACAGAGCAGCGACGTCACCACGGCGCTGAGAGCTGAGCGCAGCAGGAAGGTGCGATAAGCTGCTTCAGTGAACAGCACGTGGTAATTGTCGAGATTCCAGTCGGGATAAAGCTCGTAGCTCGCGGTGCGCCAGAAGCTGAACATGAAGATCGCCAGGAGCGGCAGCAGCAAGGTCACCAGGATGAAGAGCACACCCGGCCCGGCCAGCAGCAGCAATGGCGGAATGCGCCTCACGACTTGAAACACATGCCTGCGGTCGCCGGCCAGGTGACCGACACGGCTGCGCCGATCGCCACTTTCTGGTCGCGCGAGGAGGCGCTGGCGATGATCTCGCTGCCATCGGCGAGGCTCACAATGTAATTGGCGGTCTGGCCCTTGAAGATGATGTCGCGCAGCCGACCGCCGAGATGATTGCCCTGCGCCGGGCGCTCGGGCGTCACTTCGACATCCTCATATTTGATGAAGAAGCGAACCTCATCCCCGGCCGCGATGCCATCCGGATGCGGCAGATGCAGCCGATGTCCGCGCCAGGTCATAGTCAAACTGTCCGGACCGACCATCTCGGCGCGCCCCGTCAATTGGTTCGACTGGCCGACAAAGGCGGCAACGAAGGCGGTGGCCGGCTTGCGGTAGACGTCGTTGCGCGGACCGATCTGCTCGAAGACGCCATTGCGCATGACGGCGATGCGATCGCTCATGGTCAAGGCTTCTTCCTGATTATGCGTCACATAGACGAAGGGGATGTTGAGCTCCTTCTGATAGCGGCGAATCTCGACTTCCATTTCGGCGCGCAACTCGCGGTCGAGATTGGCGAGCGGCTCGTCGAGGAGGAGAAGAGCCGGCCTGGAGATGAGGCCACGCGCCAGCGATACACGCTGCTGCTGGCCGCCCGAGAGCTCGTTGGGATAACGCTCGGCAAGGCCGTCGAGCCGCAAGAGCTTCATCGCCCAGACCAGCCGCTCGCCACGCTCGGCGCGCCCCACATTCTGCATGCGCAAGGGAAAGACGATGTTCTCCGCCACCGTCTTGTGCGGGAAAAGCAGGAAATTCTGGAACACCATGCCGATGCGCCGCTTGTAGGGCGGCATGGCGGTGACGTCCTGACCGCGCACCAGAACACGGCCCGCAGTCGGGCGCTCGAGCCCGGCGATGATGCGCAGCATCGTGGTCTTGCCGGAGCCCGAGGGCCCCAGGAGCGAGAAGAACTCGTCCTGGCCGATATCGAGATCGATCCCGTCGACCGCCTTGACCGGACCGAAATGCTTCGAGACGGATTGAAGCGACAGCGATGCCGGCCGATCGTCTGCCTTCGTCATCGCTTCTCCCGTTGCCTGCGGTGGATCGTTCTTAAGACGCTTCAACATCCGACCAGATGCGCTCCCATTTCTCCGGCGACGAAGGCTGATCGAACATATGGAGCTGGCTCGCCTCGGCGCTGCGATTCTGGAAATAGAGCGCGATCTCGTCTTCCGACATCAAAGAGCGCACATCGACCACGCCGCCATAGCCGGTCGAGCGCACGACGCGGACATAGTTCTCTTTCTCGAGGAAGAGATTGATCCAGGCATGGGCGAGCTCGGTGCGTTCGCTGTCGGCGTCGGCGCTCACCATCCAGGTATCGACCCAGCCGAGACCGCCTTCCTTTGGTTTCAGCACGTGCTCGACATCGAAGTCGATCTTGCGCTCCTTGCGCAGCACCGTAAGCTTGCGATAGCTCTCGGCGAATTCGGGCGCCGCCCAGACCGACTTGGCGCGCATCAGGCGGTCGAGCGCGTCATAGTCCTGATAGCGGGTGAGCAGCAGTTTCTTCTGCTCGATGAGCAGGCGTTTCGTTTCGGCGAGTTCGTCATCGGTGAGCTGATAGGGATTGAACGGCTTGCCATCGGGCCGCGGGCCGTCCCTGGTGCCGAGCTTCGTCGCGGCGAGGATGCCCATCAGGGCGATATTCTCCTCGAAGCGCGAATTGGTGGAGAAATGCCCGGCATATTTGCTGTTCAGCAGAAGATCGATGGAGCCGACATCCTCCTTGGCGATCATCGAGCTGTTGATGGTGATTCCATAGCCGCCCCAGCAATTGGGAGCCGCGACTTTGTTCTTGCCCTCCTCGTCGGCGAGAAGAACGAATTTGTCGGGATGGAAGTCGGCGAACACCCCGCTCATATTGGGGATCTTGCCGTAATCGAGCCCCTTGGTGAGGCCCTGGCGGAAATACAGGCGCGGCCAGAAACCGTCGGCCATCACCATGTCGAAGTCCCTAGTACCGCCGACCTTCAGCTTGTTGAAGGCTTCGGAATTGCCATCGAAGAAAGTCGGCGCGAATTTCGCTTTGAACTTGTCCTCGAAGGCGGCGATCGTCTCCTTGATCGCATAGGGCTGCCACATCAGCAGCCGCAATGTCGGCGTCGCGGCTTGCGCATTACCAATATACGGCCCCGGGCGGCCCAGAACGAGCGCGCCCAATGCCGCCGTGGCGGCGCCCCTCTTCAGCACGGCACGGCGCGATAACGTTCCTTCCTTCACGGTCGGCATGTTCCTTCCCTCCTTGGTGCTGTTTATTTTTTCCACAAACTACAACATTATTGCTACATAATGCAAGAAAATGCTATAAATCACACAACAAACCACAACGTCGCAATTTTGCCCAATCTTTTCAAGTGACTAGGAGATAGCCGTGCTTGCAGAGGAGCGTCAGAACCACATTCTCTCCCTGGTGAAGGCCCATCGGTCGATCTCGATCACCGAAATCCAACGCCGACTGAATGTCTCGCGCGAGACGATAAGGCGCGATCTGGTGGTGCTCGCCGAGCAGCGTAAATTGCGCAAGACCCATGGCGGGGCGATCTCACTCGAAACGCACGAGCCGGACATGGCGGTGCGCCAGACCACCAATGTCGCCGGCAAGCAGGCGATCGGTCGCCTCGCCGCCAGCATGATTCCCGACGGCGCCTCGATCATCCTGGCCGGCGGCACGACCGTGCAGAGCGCCTCGGACCATCTGGTGACGCGGCAGAATCTCACCGTCTTCACCAATTGCCTGGCAAGCGCCATGAAGCTCTCCGGCCGCAACGGCAACCGGGTGCATCTCATCGGCGGCGAGATCCAGGCGCAGAACCAGGCCTGCCTCGGCCGCGACGCCACGCAGATGCTCGCCAATTACTTCGCCGATTTCGCCATCATCGGCGCCGGCGCCATCTCGCCGCGCGGCACGCTCATGGATTTCAGCCGAGAGGAAGCGGAGCTGCACAATCTCATGCTGCAGTCGGCGCAGACGGTGATCGTCGTCGCCGATCAGCAGAAATTCGGGCGTTATGCGCCGGTGCAGGTGCAGAGCCTCGAGCGCACGCATTATCTCGTCACCGACCGCGAGCCCGATGCCGACATGGCGGAAGCGCTGTCGCCGCTCAGCATCGAGGTGCTGGTGGCCCACGAATAGCCAAACAATCAAGACCTGAATGGGAGACACCGATGAAAGACGAAAAGCTGCGCCGCGAGATGATCGCCACCTGCATCTTCATGAATGAGCGCGGCATCAATCAAGGCACGTCCGGCAATATCAGCGTGCGCGTCGAAGGCGGTTTCCTGATCACGCCCTCTGGCGTGCCCTATGCCGACATGCAGCCGGAAGACATCGTCCATATGAAGCTCGATGCCTCGCATACGGGACCACGCAAACCCTCGACCGAATGGCGCTTCCACCGCGACATCATGAAGAAGAAAAAAGAAGTCGGCGCCGTCATCCATCTGCATTCGATGTTCTGCACCTCGCTTTCCATGCTCAGGCGCGAGATTCCCGCGGTCCATTACATGATCGCGGCGGCCGGCGGGCCGACAGTTCCGTGCGTGCCTTATGTCACCTGGGGCACCCAGGAGCTCGCCGATTACATATTGGCGGCGCTCGCGACCCGGCATGCCTGTCTTCTCGCCAATCACGGCATGGTCTGTGTCGGGCCCAATCTCAAGAAGGCCGCCTGGCTCGCGGTCGAGATCGAGGCGCTCGCGGCGCAATATTGGCGGGCGCTGCAGATCGGCGTGCCGCATATCCTGCCTGACGACGAGATCCAGCGCGTCCTGGAGAAGTTCAAGAGCTATGGCCAGGGTAAAGAGAAACGCGTTCCCACCTGCTGCTGATCATGCTGGTCGGCGTCGATATCGGCACGCAGAGCCTGAAGGTCGCGGTGGCGGATGCGACGCTCGCCGTGAAAGGCCAGGCGCAACGCTCCTATCGCGCCCATTTCGCGGCGGCGGGCCATGCCGAGCAGGATCCCCGCCTGTGGGAGGAAGCGCTCGGGCCTGCCATCGCCGAAGCGCTCACCGCCGCCAATGTGACGGCGTCACAGGTGACGGCGCTTGCCGTCTGCGGCCAGCTCGACGGCTGCATTCCAATCTCAGACCGAGGCGAGGCGCTGGGGCATTGCCTCACCTGGATGGACCGCCGCGCTTCTGCAGAGCTTGTCGGTCTCGATCATGATCACCTGCACCGTCTGACGGGGGTCGTTCCCGATGCGAGCCACCAAGGCGCCAAGATCCGCTGGCTCAAGCGGCATCGCGAATACAAGGCGGCGCGTTATCACCAGCCCGTCTCCTATCTGGTCGAAAGGCTGACCGGTGAAGCCGTCATCGATCACGCCCAGGCCTCGACCAGCATGCTCTACGGCCTCGCGTCACAGGCCTATGACCCGGCGCTGCTGTCTGCCTTCGGCGTGACGGCGGATGAGCTGCCCGCCATCGCACGCCCCGATGAAATTGCAGGCGGCCTGACGAGCAAGGGTGCGGCCCTCACCGGCCTTTCCCCCGGCATAGCCGTCGCGGTCGGCACCGGAGATGATTTTTCCGCGGCGCTCGGTGCCGGCGTCATCGAGCCGGGCCAGGTTTCGGTCGCGGTCGGTACCGGCGAGGTGGTCGGCGCCTTGTTCGCCGATCCCGTCATCGATCCCGAGCGCCTGGTCGAGACACACGCCTATCCGGCCGGCGGCTTTTTCGTCGAGAATCCCGGCTGGCTTTCGGGCGGCGCCGTCGCCTGGCTGAAAGACCTTCTGCGCCTGCCCGACTTCGCGGCGTTCGACGCGGAAGCGGCCAAGGCGCCGCCCGGCTCGGAAGATCTCCTCTTTCTTCCGGCGCTCACCGGCGCGATGGCCCCCGAATGGAATGCCGGGGCGCGTGGCTGCTTCTATGGCATGACGCCCGCCCATGGCGCGCCGCATCTCGCGCGCGCTACCCTCGAGGGCTGCGGTTTCGCGATGCGCGACGTGCTCGATCGCCTCAGCGCTCTCGGCGCCGCTCCAAAGCAATTGGTGATGCTCGCCGGCGGCAGCCAAAGCCGAGTCTGGGCGCAGATTCGCGCCGACATCGCGCGGTTGCCGGTGGCGATCTCGCCGTCGCGACATGGCTCGGTCATGGGCGCCCTCATGCTGGCGGGCGTTGCCACGGGCCGTTTCAGCGATCTCCGGCAGGCGGCCGGGCTCATCGCCCGGCCTTCCGACATAGTGACGCCCGACGCAATCGCGGCTGCCAGGCTCGATCACGCCTATCGGCGCTATCGGCAGCTTTTCACCGCGCTCAAGGACATGTTTCCCCAACCCAGCGAGTCCACCTGAATGTTCGCGCCAGACAAGATAACCCAGCTTCTCGACGGCACCTATGAAGACCCGGACGGCCTCGGCAAGCAACGCGTCGATACACGCTCGCTCATCATCGCGCCCAAGCTCGACGGCATGGAGCGCGACCTCGTCAAGGCGCTCGATCTCGGCCGCCATGTCGCGGTGGTGAGCGATCAAACCACGCATGCGATATTGGGGCAGAGAGTGGAGCGGGCACTTGCCGGCCTGTGCAGGGTGCAGAGCCTCGTTCTGCCCGAAGCGCCGCATCCCGATGACGAGACGGTGAGCGCGATCCGCAAGGCGACGACAAGCGCAGACGCGCTCATCGCCATCGGCTCGGGCACCATCAACGATCTCTGCAAATATGCGAGTGCCGAAGACAAGAAGCCCTATGCCGTCTTCGCCACCGCGCCGTCGATGAACGGCTATACGTCGGTCAATGCCGCCATCACCGTGCACGGTCATAAGAAGTCGCTGGCGGCGCAGGCCCCGCGCGGCGCCTTCTTCGATCTGGCGATCCTTGCCGCCGCTCCCAAACGCCTCATCCGTTCCGGTCTCGGCGATAGCCTGTGCCGGGCGACCTCGCAGGCCGACTGGCTGCTCGCCCATCTCCTCCTCGACCAGCCTTACCGGCGGCTGCCTTATGCGCTTCTCAAGGACGACGAGGCGCCGCTCTTCGCCCAGTCGGCGGCGCTAATGGCGGGTGACCTCGCCGCCATGGAGCGGCTGGTGCGCACACTGGTGCTGTCGGGCTTCGGCACCGCCATCCATGGCAACAGCCAGCCGGCGAGCCAGGGCGAGCATCTCATCAGCCATTATATCGACATGCTGGGCGATCCGGCGCGCCCGCTCGTCTATCATGGCGAGCAGATTGGCGTGACGACCCTGTCGATGGCGCGGCTCCAGCAGGAGATGCTCAAGCGCCCTCCCCGCCTTGGCCCCGACAGCGAAACCGAGGCGAGCTTCACCTCCCGTTATGGCGAGACGCTCGGACCTTCCTGCTGGGCGGATTTCGCTCATAAGCGCCTCAGCGCCGAAAAAGCCGAAGCGCTCAATGACCACATCGCCCGGTCATGGCCGGACATCGCCGACAAGATCGCCGCCATATCGCTCGCGCCCGATCATCTCGAAAAGGTGCTCAAGGCCGCTGGCGCAGAGATCACACCGGAAGCGATCCATCTGCCGCGCGCCTTCTATGATCAGGCGCTGCTGCGCTGCCGGGAGATCCGCAACCGCTATACCTTCCTCGATCTCGCCGCGAATGGCGGCAGGCTCGCACCGATGCTTGCAAATCTTTAACTCAGACTTTTCAACGCCAGCAAAGCCCGATGGCGCGCCGCGGCGTGATCGACGATGCGCGCCGGGTAGCCTTTGACACCTGCCTCGTGTTCCCACGGCCGATGAATGACGGCGTTAGGGAGATCCCGCAGCTCAGGGCACCATTTGCGCACATAATCACCTTCGGGATCGAATTTCTCGCCCTGAAGCACCGGATTGAAGATGCGGAAATAAGGCGCTGCATCGGCGCCCGATCCCGCCACCCATTGCCAGCTCGCGGCATTATTGGCGATGTCGGCATCGACAAGCGTGTCCCAGAACCACGTCTCGCCCTGGCGCCAGTCGATCAGGAGATCCTTGATCAGGAAGGAGGCCGCGATCATGCGCACCCGGTTGTGCATGTAGCCCGTGGCCCATAATTCGCGCAGTCCCGCATCGACGATCGGATAGCCGGTCTCGCCGCGCTGCCAGACGCGTAAGGCCTTTGGGTCATGGCGCCAGGGAAAGGCAGCGAACTTTTCTTGAAACGCCGTACTCGGCAGATCCGGCCAGTGATGCAGAAGATGATAGGAGAAGTCGCGCCACAGGAGCTCGCTCAGGAATTTCTCACCCTGGCGGTCGAGCCGGCCATGGGCGGCAGCCATGGCGCTGCGGATTGCGGTCCAGCATTGGACCGGGCTGATCTCGCCCCAATGCAGATGCGGCGACAGGCGGGAGGTGCGCGCGAGATCCGGCCGGTCGCGGCCTTCGGCATAGTCCGACAGGGCATCATCGATGAAGGTTTCGATCCGTTGCCGAGCGCCCTGCTCGCCCGGCGTCCAGATGGCGAAGCCCGTCGACCAATCGGGGCGGCGCGGCAGAAGCCGCCAGTCCTCCAATTTGTCGCCCTTGATCCTGCCTTCCCAAGCTTTGAGATTTTTATGCGCGGGGCGCGGTGGACGCGGATCTCCTAACGCGAAGCAGGCGCGCGAGAAAGGTGTGAAGACCTTGTAGGGCTGACCCTGGCCGGTGCGGATCGCTTCGGGCTCATGCAGCAGGAAGCCGCCATAACGGTGGCAGGCAGCACCCGCCTCTGTGGCGATCGTTTTGACGCGCTGCTCCAGTGCTCCCGACCAGGGCGCATAATCGCGGGTGAAGTGGAGCGAGGCGGCACCGGTCTCGTGCAATATCTCCGCGATGACCTTGTCGGCCGGTCCGCGCCTGAGCACGAGCGGCACGTTGAAACGTGCCAGTCCCTCCGCCAGGCGTACCAGGCTGTTGTGCAGCCACCAGCGCGAAGCTGCTCCCCAGGCCCAGCCGCCGGGCGTGGCGTCATCGAGCACATAGACACAGACCAACGGCCCGGCTTCCGCCGCGGCCTTCAGCGCTGCATTGTCGGCCAAGCGCAGATCCTGGCGAAACCACATCACCGCCGGTGTCGGCATATGCCTGCTCACTCTCTCATTTCCGCTCACAACAGCGTGAAGCGGTCGGATCGCCAGGATTTTAAGCTGAAGGACAGCGTAAAACACCTACCCACATCATTACGGAGGACCTCGACATGCCGATGCAACTCGACCGTCGCACTTTGCTCGCCGGCAGCGCCGCTCTTGGCCTTTCGCCCCTCGCTTTGGCGCCCGCGGCGCGGGCCGCCGCGCCCCTGACCAACAGCGTCGGCGCGCCCTATATGCGCTACAAGCTCGGCGAGTTCGAGATCACGGCCTTCAATGACGGCACCCGCGTTGGCCAGAATCCTGAAAAGACCTTCGGCATCAACCAGAAACCGGAAGATGTGGCCGCCGCGGCGGAGGCGAATTTCCTGCCGACGGACAGACTGGTCAGCAGCTTCACGCCGGTTCTCGTCAATACCGGCAAGGAACTCGTATTGTTCGACAGCGGCAATGGCGCCAATGGCCGTCCCGCCACCGGCCACCTCGCCAGCCAGATCGCGGCTGCCGGCTTCACACCCGACCAGATCGATGTCGTCGTCATCACCCATTGCCACCCTGACCACATCGGGGGGCTGATGGAGAACGGTGCTGCCCTTGCTCCCAAGGCGCGTTATGTGATCGGCGAAGCGGAATATGCCTTCTGGTCGTCGCCGGATCGGGCCAATGGCCCGACCGCCAATGCCGCCAAAATCGTCCAGACCAATGTCGTGCCGCTCAAGGACAAGATGACTTTCGTCAAGAAAGACGGCGAGGCGGTAGCGGGCATCCGCGCGGTGGAAGCCTTCGGCCACACGCCGGGTCATATGGCCTGGCATGTCGAAAACGGCGACAAGAGACTTCTGATCGGCGCCGATTTCTGCAACCACTATGTGCTGTCGCTGCGTTATCCGAAATGGCATGCAAGCTTCGATGCCGACAAGGACAAGGCGGTCGAGACGCGTCTCAGGCTGCTCGACATGCTGAGCGCCGACCGCATTCCCTTCACCAGCTATCATATGCCGTTCCCGGCCGTAGGCTTCGTCGAGAAAAGCACGGAGGGTGGCTATCGCTTCGTGCCGGCGAGTTATCAGCTGATGTTGTAAACATCCATCATCGGTTGCAAGCTTAAAACTTGACATCCGATCAAGGTATGTTTCTATTATGTTCCAAACAGCTTTTGGAACATGATGCGATGTCCGGCTTGGAAACCCCTACACCTCCCAGGGACCTTCTCGCGGCGGCGGAAGCAGGCGATGCGGAGGCGCAGACCAACCTCGGCCGCTGGTATGCCGAGAACCTGCCGGGGTCTCCTCACGCATGGTCTTGGTTCCAGCGCGCCGCCGATCAAGGATTGCTGCGGGCTATGCATAATCTGGGCGTCGTGGCGTATGAAATGGGGAATAAAGACCTTGCAATCGAATGGTTCGGCAAGGCCGCGGCCCGGAACTGGCTCAACTCGATGTGCCCACTAGGCAGGCTTCTGGAAGAGATGAACGATGTCAGCGGTGCTTTCGAGATCCTTGATCGCGGTGCTCGTGGTGGCAATTTCGATTCACAGGAAGCGCTGTGCGATCTCATCCTCAAGAAGGAAATCGAATCGCATTACGATCTGGCGCTCTTCCTGACCGAGAGAGCCGCGAATGACGGCCATGCCTTTGCGCAAATGCGGTTAGGCATGATGTACCATGAAGGGCAAGGCGTCGAACGAAGCCCCGCACAGGCCGCAGTATGGTTGCTCCAGGCCGCGCAGCGCGGACATCCTGGTGCACAAGTCATGATTGGCGGATTCTATCATCTGGGCATAGGCGTTGAAGTGAACAGGCTCGCCGCAATGCGGTTTCTTCTGCTCAGTGCCGCGCAAGGCAACGAAACCGCACACGCCTATCTTCCGAGAGTCAGAACAGATCTTACAGTCCAGGAAAAGGCCCAGCTTGACAGCGAAATGGCCGAAGGAGGGAACTGATCCGACGGTTACAAGGCTGACCAAATCGCGACAGCTATAGTTTACGCTTTGACCTTGGCCTTGGCAGCGGCACGTTTCTCGAGGAGATGTGTCAGCCAATCGGGGTCCATTTGCGGCACCGAGGAGAGCAGAAGCTCGGTATAGGCCGGATGCGGCGGCGACAGTACTTCCGTCTTGAGGCCCTGCTGCACCACGCGGCCCTGATACATCACCACGATCTCATCGGCGATGGCGCGCACCGTGGCGATGTCGTGGGTGATGAAGAGATAGGAGACATTGGTCTCCTTCTGCAGTTTCAGCAGCAGCTTGAGGATGCCTTCCTGGACGATCTGGTCGAGGGCCGAGGTGACCTCGTCACAAATGATGAGCTCCGGGTCGGCGGCAAGCGCGCGCGCGATACAGATGCGCTGCTTCTGGCCGCCCGAGAGCTCGCCCGGGAAACGGTCGATCAGATCCTCGCTGAGCTCGATCTGCTCCAGGAGCTCGACCACCTTGCGGTCACGCTCCTGGCCTTTGAGGCCGAGATAGAATTCGAGTGGCCGGCCGATGACATCGCGCACCCGCTGGCGCGGATTGAGCGCGGTGTCGGCCGATTGATAGATCATCTGGACGCGCCGCAACGTCTCCTTGTCGCGATCCTTGAGAGCGCGCGGCAGCGGCTTGCCGTTGAAATAGACCTCGCCCTTCTTCGGCGGCAGGAGCCCGGTGATGACGCGCGCCAGTGTCGACTTGCCGGAGCCCGATTCACCGACGACCGCTACGGTGCGTCCGCGCGGCACCTGCACCGTCACATTCTCCAGAACCTTGATGACGCCGCCATAGGTCGCATCGACATCATGGATGCGCAGCACAACGTCCTTGGCGGTACGCTCCGGCATGGCGAGGCTGCGCACCGCCCAGAGCGTCTTGGTATAGGCCTCTTTCGGCTGCGTCAGCATCTCGCGCGTCGGCGCTTCCTCGACCAGCTTGCCATGGCGCAGCACCATGATGCGATGCGCCATCTGGGCGACGACGGCGAGATCATGGGTGATGTAGATCGCCGCGGTGTTGAACTGCTCGACGATGTCGCGCATCGCCGCCAGCACATCGACCTGGGTGGTGACGTCGAGCGCGGTGGTCGGTTCGTCGAAGATGATGAGGTCGGGCCGGCAGGACATGGCCATGGCGGTCATGGCGCGCTGCAGCTGGCCGCCCGAGACCTGATGTGGGTAACGGTTACCGATCGTGGCCGGATTGGGCAGCTTGAGCCTTGTATAGAGATCCTTGGCGTCGGCCTCCGCCTCATTGCGCGGGCGCACATCATGGCCGACCGCCGTCTCGACCGTCTGGTCGATGATGCGATGCGCCGGATTGAAGGACGCTGCGGCACTCTGCGCCACATAGGCGATGCGCGAGCCGCGCAGAGCGCGCCGCTCCTCCTCGCTCGCCTTGCGCAGGTCCATGCCGTCGAACACGATGCTGCCGCCGGTGATGCGGCAACCGGGCCGCGCAAAACCCATGGCGGCGAGGCCGATGGTCGACTTGCCGGCACCCGATTCACCGATGAGGCCCAGCACTTCGCCGCGTCGGAGCGTGAGGCCGACACCCTTGACGATCTCGTGCCAGACATCGTCGCTCTGGCCTTCGATCTTGAGGTCCCTGATCTCGAGCAGGACCTCGCCCTTGGTGCGCTCACTTTTCATCACGTAATCCGCTTGTCTTGTGCAGGAACCAGTCGACGACGAAATTGACCGCCACGGTGAGGAGCGCGATGGCGCCCGCCGGTATCAAAGGCGTTATATCGTTGTAGGTGATGAGGGTGGCGTTCTCGCGCACCATCGAGCCCCAGTCGGCGGTCGGCGGCTGGATGCCGAGGCCGAGGAAAGACAATGCGCTGATGGTAAGGAAGACGAAGCAGAAGCGCAGACCGAATTCGGCGATCATGGTCGGCATGATATTGGGCAGGACTTCCCTGAACAGGATCCAGCCCAATTTCTCGCCGCGCAACTTAGCCGCCTCGACATAATCCATGACCACCACATTCATGGCGACCGAACGGGCCAGGCGGAAGACGCGGGTCGAATCGAGCACCGCGATGATGATGATCAGGTTCTGGACCGAGGAGCCGAAGATCGACAGCAGGATAAGCGCGAAAATGAGCTGCGGAATGGCCATCAGCGTGTCGACGGCGCGCGACAGGAGCTGGTCGATCCAGCCGCGGAAGATCGAGGCGATGATGCCGAGCCCGCCGCCGATGGCGAAAGCGAGCAGCGTGGTGGCGAGCGCGATGCCGAGCGTGTTACGGGCACCATAGAGCAGGCGGGTGAACATGTCGCGGCCGAGCTGGTCGGTGCCGAGCCAATGTGCCCAGCTCCAGGCATCGAAGGGCACCTGGCTCACGATCTCGGCCTCGCCATAGGGCGCGATCCACGGCGCGAAGAGCGCCACGAAGATGTAAAGCGCAATGACGATCATGCCGAACCAGGCGCTGTAGGGCGCCTTCTTCAGCGTGCGCCATATATTCTGCGCCAAGGTGCGCCGCGCCTTGACGATGCGCTGCGGGGCAGATGGAGCTGTCTGTTCCATGCTCATCTCGGATGCAGAAGCCTCGGATTGGTGGCGATGGAAATGACATCGGCCAGGAGATTGAGCAGGATATAGGTGACGGCGAAGATCAGCGCGCAGGCCTGCACCACCGGAATGTCGCGCGAGCGCACCGCATCGACCATGGCCTGGCCGATGCCCGGATAGACGAAGACGACCTCCACCACCACCGCACCGACGACGAGATAGGCCAGGTTGAAGGCGATGACATTGGCG
The DNA here is from genome assembly GCF_016595235.1 of Taklimakanibacter albus. Lineage (GTDB taxonomy): Bacteria > Pseudomonadota > Alphaproteobacteria > Rhizobiales > Aestuariivirgaceae > Taklimakanibacter > Taklimakanibacter albus. The sequence continues at coordinate 1,667,867 of NZ_JAENHL010000008.1, forward strand.
ATCGGCGCCCAGGCATTGGGCAGCGCGTGGCGCAGGATGATCTGGCCGGGCGACACGCCCTTGAGCCTGGCCATCTCGATATAGGGGCTGGCGAGCAGGCTGATGATGGCGGCGCGCGTCATGCGCATCATATGAGCGACGATGACCAGCGTCAAAGTGAGGACGGGCAAAGCGGTGCGCTGCAGCTTCTCGAAGAACGGCATGTCCGCCGACACGTTGGACAGCGAGTGGAAGATCGGGAATTTCACCGCCAGGAACAGCATCAATATGTAGGCGACGAAGAACTCCGGAAAGGAAATGGTGGTGAGCGTCACCGCATTGACGGCGCGGTCGAAGATGCTGTTGCGGTAGAGGGCGGCGAGCAGACCCAGGCCCAAAGCCAGAGGAATCGCCACAAGCGCGGTGATGCCGGCGAGGAACAGGGTATTGAGGAGCCTCGGCCCGATGATCTCCATGACGGAACGGCGGAAACCGACACGGGACGAGAAGGACGAGCCGAAATCGCCCTGCAGCACGCCGCCGATCCAGTTGAGATAACGCTCATGCGCCGGCTTATCGAGGCCGATCTCCTTCTGGAACGCCTCGACCGTTTCCGGCGTCGCCGACTGACCCAATATGGCCTTGGCGAAGTCGCCGGGCAGGAACTCGATCGCCGAGAAGATGATGAGAGACACGACAAAGAGCGTGATGAGGCCCAGACCCAGACGCTGCAGTACCGTTCTCAGAAGGGGATGCATCGACACAATCCAAAAGGCCGGGCCGTCCTCAGGGGACGGCCCGGAACCGCCATTATTATGCGAGCCACCAACGCTCAGCGATCTTCAGGCCATCATTCTCCCAGTTGGGAGCGACGTCGCCATGCGCCAGCTTCTTGGAATTCGCGGTCACGAAGTTGTTGAAGACGAGCACGATGGTGCCGCCGTCATCATGCACAAGCTGCTGCATCTCGCCATACATCGCGGCGCGCTTGGCGTCGTCGAGCTCGGCGCGGGCCTGGATCAGCAGTTCGTTGAAACGCGGGTTCTTCCAATAGGTCTCGTTCCAGGCGGCGTCCTTCGCATAGGCGATGGAGAAGGCCCAGTCGCAAGTCGGACGGCCGCTCCAATAGGAGGCGCACCATGGCTTCTTGAGCCAGACATTGTCCCAATAGGCGTCTTCGGCCTCGCGCACGACATTGATGTCGATACCGCATTTGGCCGCCGTCTCCTTGATGAGCACGCCCGCATCGACGGCGCCGGCAAAGGCCGCATCGGCGACCGACAGGTCGACCTTCAGCGTCTCGTAACCCGCCTTCTTCAGGTGGAATTTCGCCTTGTCCGGATCGTATTTGTATTTGGGCTCCGGATCGATGGAATATTTCACCGCCTTGGCGATGGGATTGTCATTGGCGACCGTCGCGTGATCGAGGAAGATCTTCTTCTGGATTTCCTCGCGGTTGATCGCATATTTGATGGCGGTGCGCACGTCGTTGTTGTCGAACGGCGCCATCGTCGTGTTCATCGGCAACACGTAATGGCCATAACCCGAGAGCTCGAGGATCTCGACATTGGGATTGCGCTTCAGGAGCTCGAGCGTCTTCAGGTCGGCGCGGCCGATCCAGTCGACATCGCCGGTGGTCAGCGCATTGGTGCGCGCCGCGACATCGGTGATGGCAATGAACTCGACTTCGTCGAGATAAGGCTGGTTCGACTTGAAGTAGTTCGGATTGCGCTTGAACTTGGCCGACACGCCCGGCTCGAATTTCTCGAGCACGAAGGGGCCGGTGCGCACGCCCGACTGCCAGTCCGACTTGCCGTCCTTCACCGGCATGATCGGGATATGATAGTCGCTGACCAGATAAGGGAAGTCGGCGCTGCCGTCTTTCAGCGTGAAGATGACCGTCTCTGGCCCATCCGCCTTGATGTCGGCGATCGGGTCGAGCAGCGACTTCGCCGCCGATTTGGAATCGGCGCCCATGTGATGGCGGAAGGAGGCGACGACATCGTCAGGGGTCACCGTCTTGCCGTCATGGAACGTGGCGCCCTTGCGCAGCTTGAACGCCCACTTCTTGGCGCCGTCCGAGGGCTCATAGGACTCGGCCAGATCGGGCACCACATTGCCCTTGGCGTCGACCTCGGTGAGGCTGTTCGACAGCGCGCCCCAGAAGGCGCATTGGGTGAAGGTGTCGGGATAACCGACCGGATCGAGCGTGTCGGTCGTGGCGCCGTGGGCCAGGCCGAAACGGGCGGAACCGCCTTTTTTCGGCTCGGCGCGGACGGCCTTGACGAACATCGCATTGCCGGCCGCGGCGGTGAAGCCGGCCAGCATGGCGAGCTGGATGAAGTCGCGACGGGAAACCTTGCCCTTGCCGGCAAGGCTGGTGGCCTGCTTGAGTTTTTGTTCTAGTTCGCTCATTGCGAATGTCTCCTTCGATAGGTGCATTTCCAAATCGAGGAGCGGCCGCAGGTCATGCGCCTCACAACGGCTCCTGCGCTCACTGCCTAGCCGGCACGCAGCAACCGTCTCCTCCCCGATACCGTCCAGTAAGCCCTGTGTCGTTTTTATTATTTTGGTTGAACAAAACTGTCATGATGGCAGCACCTCGTCAATGGTTCTGACGCTTTCAGGCGCTTGTCCTGCGACAAGTTTTGGGCCGAAGCCCAATTCCGACATGTTAATGCGAAAACCGTCTCAGGATGGGATGAGCGCCTGGACCGCCGCCAGGGTCTCGGCTTCCCGAGCCGGCTTGTCCCAGCGAATGCGGTGCACGCGCGGGAACCGCAAGGCGACGCCGGATTTGTGCCGGGAGGACGGCTGGACCGCATCGAAGGCGATTTCGAGCACCAGGCCGGGGGCAACCTGGCGCACCGGGCCGAAGCGCTCCACCGTATTGGTCCGGATCCAGCGGTCGAGACGCAACAGCTCCTCGTCGGTGAAGCCCGAATAGGCCTTGCCGACCGGCACCAGCTCGTCGGGCGTCTTCCACACGCCGAAGGTGTAGTCGGAATAATACGAGGAGCGCTTGCCCGAGCCGCGCTGGGCATACATCAGGACACAATCGAGAGTGAGCGCGGCGCGCTTCCATTTGTACCAATGGCCCTTGGGCCGGCCGGCCAGATAAGGGCTGTCCTTGCGCTTCAGCATCAGCCCCTCGATGCCGTTCTCGCGCGCCTGACGCCATTTCTCCTCGAGCTCGCTGAAGGCGGCAAATGGCACCAGCGCGCTCACATCGGCAAGGCTCGGGAGAAAACGCTCATACCAGGCCTCGAGCCGGACGCGGCGCTCGAGAAAGCTCAATTCGCGCACATCCTCCTGGGCATCGAAGAGAATGTCATAGAGACGGATATGAGCGGGATAATCCTGCAGCATCTTGCCCGTGACACTCTTGCGGTTGAGGCGCTGCTGCAGATCGTTGAAAGGCGCCACCGCACGATCGCGCAGCACCAGGAGCTCGCCGTCGAGCACGCCTTCCGTATGCGCGAAGGCCTGGACGATATCGGGAAAGGCGCCCGATATGTCATCGCCGGCGCGCGAGAACAGCCTGACATCACCAGGCCGCGCCGACAGCTGCACCCTTATGCCGTCCCATTTCCACTCGGCGGCGATGTCAGCGGGCGCCAAGCCTTGCCAGTCACCCTCTTCGATCGGATGCGCCAGCATCACCGGCCGGAACGTCGCCTTGCGGCCGGGATCGGGCCGCTCGCCCCTGCCCTCCAGCCAAGCGAACATGTCGCCGTAAGGCGGCGTCACCGCATGCCAGACTTCCTCGATCTCCTCGACCGCGCGCCCGAAGCTCTGGGCGATGGCGGTCTTGGCGAGGCGCGCCGAAACGCCCACCCGCAAGGCGCCCGAGAGCAGCTTCAGGAGCGCGAAGCGGCCTTTGACATCGAGCCGGTCGAGGAGGCGCTCGAGCACGCGGGGAAATTCGCGGGAGGACGCGGAACTCACCTCGGCGACGACATCGCCGATCGAGGGCGGCGGCGCATTGGCGCGCACATCGGGCCACAGCAGCGAGACGGTTTCGGCGGTGTCGCCGACATAATCGCGTGACAGGCGGTAGAGCAGCGGGTCGACATGCGGCTCGAGAATGGTCGCAAGCGTCTTGCGGATGGGCAGGCGCAAAGGCAGGCCGTCGGTCAACGCCGCGAGCGCCCAGCCGCGATCAGGATCAGGCACCTCTCTGAAGTAGTCCTCGAGCAGCTTGAGTTTGGCGTTACGCGCCGTCGTATAAACCAGCCGATCGAGAAGCTCGGCGAAGGGCTGCATTACTCATACTCGCAATCAGAGGGATAAGAGTTGTCCACGGCCCTCTCATTATTCGTCATCCCGGCGAAAGCCGGGATCCATTGAAGCCTCTCCATACCGGCAGCGTCGAAGTTATTGCACCAGTTTAGGGGATCCCGGCTTGCGCCGGGATGACGGTGGGTAGAACTGACGTCAGTCGCCTTCATCTTCGAATCCAACGAGCGCCAGCGCCCGGCCGCGCCGGCCCATGAGGCCGATCTGATGCACCAGCGCATCCTCACGGCCATGGGTGACCCAGATCTCGGCCGCCCCGGTCTCCTCGATCGTCGTGAGAAGCTCCGGCCAGTCGCAATGATCGGACACCACGAGCGGCAATTCAACGCCATGCTGGCGGGCGCGGCCCTTCACCCGCATCCAGCCCGAGGCATAACAGGTCAAGGGATCGGCGAGGCGCCTGGACCAGCGGTCGCTCAAAGCGGAAGGTGGGCACATGACCAGGGCGCCTCTCAGCTCGGCGGGCTCGCTGTCCATGACATTGCGCAGATCGCCCAGATCGACGCCGAGCTGGACATAGAGATCGCAGAGATTGCGCATGCCGCCATGCAGATAGATCGGGCGGTCGTAACCCGCCTCACGGGTCAGCGCGATCATGCGCTGGCATTTGCCGAGATTGTAAGCGCCCAGAAGATGGGTGCGCTCGGGATTGGCGTCCAGCGAGGCCAGCAGGCGGCGGGCCTCCTTGTCCGCCGGCTCATGGCGGAAGACCGGCAGGCCGAAAGTCGCCTCGGTAATAAAGAGATCGCATGGAACCAGCTCGAAAGGCGCGCAGGTCGGGTCGGGCGAGCGCTTGTAATCGCCCGAGACGACGGCACGGGAACCTTGCCAGTCGAGCACGATCTGGGCCGAGCCCAATATGTGCCCGGCCGGCACCAGCTTCACCGTGACGCCATTGATGCTCTGGGCGCCATTGGCGGGCTGGAACGCGCCGGCGCAATCGGCGCCATAGCGCACTTTCATGATCTCGATGGTTTCGTGGGTGGCAAGCACCGAGCCGTGGCCTGAGCGGGCATGATCGCCATGGCCATGGGTGATGACGGCGCGCTCCACGGGGAGATGCGGATCGATATGGAACTGGCCCGGCGCGCAAAAAAGGCCGCGTTCGGTCGGATAGAGCCAGCTTTCCGGACGGGGTGTCGGCATGGGAACCTCAATATAGGTTTTCACCGCTATTGAGACCATGCCGGTGTCAGTATGCGTCAGTAGCGTCGGCGGGCCGGGTTCCACGCTTGCGCGGGCTGGCGAGGCTCACCCCCGCCCGAAGCGCTCATCGAAGGAATAACCCATGCCGCGCACGGTGCGGATCGGGTCGATCTCGCGGCCGCGTTTCAGGCATTTGCGCAGGCGGCCAACATGGACATCGACGGTGCGCTCATCGACATAGATGTCGCGACCCCAGACGGCGTCGAGAAGCTGCGAGCGGCTATAGACCCGGCCCGGGCTCTGCATGAGATATTCGAGCAGGCGGAATTCGGTCGGCGACAGAGTGATGTCGCGGGTGGCGCGCGTCACCCGTCTGGTGCGGCGGTCGAGGGCGATATCGCCGGCCTTGAGGCGTTCGGCGATGGCGTCCGGATTGACGCGGCGCAGGATCGTCTTGATGCGGGCGAGCAGCTCCGGCACCGAGAACGGCTTGACGATATAGTCGTCGGCGCCGGTGGCGAGGCCGCGCACGCGCTCATTCTCCTCGCCGCGCGCGGTCAGCATGATGACCGGTATGTCGCGCGTCTCGGGGCGCGAGCGCAGGAGCCGGCAGACCTCGATGCCCGATATGCCCGGCAGCATCCAGTCGAGCAGGATGAGGTCGGGGCGCTCTTCATTGACGAGATGGGCCGTGTCCTCGCCATTGGCGGTGGCGCGCACCCGGAACCCTTCGGCCTGCAGGTTGTAGGTCAGAAGGATCTGGATCGGTTCTTCGTCTTCGACGATGAGGATGGAAGCAGTCATCAGCGCTCATTCAGTGAATCAAAAGTCGTCGTGCTGGTGGTATCTTTCTTCGGACGCTCCTCGCGCATCGTTTGACCCGACACCAGATAGTGGATGTTCTCCGCTATGTTGGTGGCGTGATCGCCGATGCGCTCGAAATTCTTGGCGCCGAAGAGAAGATGGGTGCAAGGCCCGATCATGCGCGGATCCTCCATCATGTAAGTGAGGAGCTCACGGAAGATCGAATTATAGAGGGCGTCGAGCTCGCCGTCATTGCGCCAGACCTCCAGCGCCTTGGCGTCGTCGGTCGTCGTATAGGCGTCGAGCACGTCTTTCAGCTGCTCGAGCGAGAGACGGCCCATGCGGGTGAGCCCGGTGGCGAGCTTGCGCGGCAGCGCTTCCGAAATGGCATGCGAGCGCTTGGCGATGTTCTTGGCGAGATCGCCGATACGCTCGAGGTCGGAGGCGATGCGGATCGCCACCATGATCTCGCGCAGGTCGCGCGCCATGGGCTGGCGCTTGGCGATGGTGAGGATGGCGCGCTCCTCGAGCTGCAGCTCGAGCGCGTCGATCTTCTCATCCTGCGCGATCACGTAATCGGCAAGCTTGGTGTCGCGCCTGGCCAGCGCCTCGATGGCCTTGGCAAGGTGATCCTCGGCGAGGCCGCCCATCTGGGCGAGCATCGTCTTGAGATTGGCGAGGTCCTCGTCATAGGCCTTGACGATATGGTCCGACATAATCGTGATCTCCGCGGTCAGCCGAAGCGGCCGGTAATGTAATCCTGGGTGCGTTTGTCCTTGGGCGCGGTGAAGATGTCGTCGGTATCGCCGACCTCCACCAGATTGCCCAGATGGAAGAACGCGGTGAGTTGCGAAACGCGCGCCGCCTGCTGCATCGAATGGGTGACGATGACGATGCAGAAATTCTGGCGCAATTCATCGATGAGCTCCTCGATGCGCGCGGTGGCGATCGGGTCGAGCGCCGAGCACGGCTCGTCCATCAGGATCACCTCCGGATTGACGGCGATGGCGCGCGCGATGCACAGGCGCTGCTGCTGGCCGCCCGACAGGCTGGTGCCCGAATGATCGAGCCGGTCCTTGACCTCCTCGAAGAGGCCGGCCTTTTTGAGGCTGGTCACCACGATCTCCTCGAGATCGGTCTTGTTCCTGGCGAAGCCGTGGATGCGCGGCCCGTAGGCGACATTCTCGTAGATCGACTTGGGGAACGGATTGGGCTTCTGGAACACCATGCCGATGCGGGCGCGCAATTGCACCACATCGAGGGTCCTGTCGTAGATGTCGCGGCCGTCGATCTCGATATTGCCGGTGACCCTGCAGGACGGAATGGTGTCGTTCATGCGGTTGATCGAGCGCAGGAAAGTCGACTTGCCGCAGCCCGAGGGACCGATGAAGGCCGAGACGGCGCTGTCGGGAATGTCGATGCTCAGATCATTGATGGCATGTTTCTCGCCATAATAGACGTCGACATTGCGCGCCTTGATCTTCAACGGGCGCTCGCGCGCGATGCGCGGAGCGCTATCGGCGACCGGCGTCTTGATCATGGTATCCATGGACGGTGACCCTTTCATAACTTACCAGCGGCGCTCGAAGCGCTTACGCAACAGAATTGCGGCGGCGTTCATGACGAACAGGAAAACGAGAAGAACGATGATGGCGCCCGCCGTCTTGGACTGGAAGGCGATTTCCGGCAGGTCCGACCAGAGATAGATCTGGATCGGAAGTGCTGTGGCGGCGTCGGTGAAGCCGCCCGGTATATCGACGATGAAGGCGACCATGCCGATCATCAGAAGTGGTGCGGTCTCGCCCAGAGCATGCGCCATGCCGATGATGGTGCCGGTCATGATGCCGGGCATCGCCAAAGGCAGAACATGGTGGAAGATCGCCTGCTGATGCGAGGCGCCGACGCCGAGTGCCGCTTCCTTGATCGAGGGTGGCACGGCGCGCAGTGCGGCGCGCGACGCGATGATGATGGTGGGCAGCACCAGAAGCGCCAGGACCAGGCCGCCGACCAGCGGGGCCGAGCGCGGCAGGCCGAAGAAATTGAGGAACATGGCGAGGCCCAGAAGGCCGAAGACGATCGACGGCACCGCCGCGAGGTTGTTGATGTTCACCTCGATGAGCTGGGTCAGGCGGTTCTTGGGCGCGAACTCCTCGAGATAGATGGCCGCCGCGACGCCGATCGGCAGGCAGAGGAACAAGGTCACCAGAAGGGTGAGGATCGAGCCCGTCAAGGCGCCCCTGATGCCGGCGAGCTCGGGCTCACGCGAGTCGCCCGATGAGAAGAAGCGCCAGGCAATGCCGTTTTCAGCGACGCCTTTTTCCTTCAACTGCTCGAGCCACAAGGCTTCCTGGTCGTCGATGCGGCGATTGTGCTCCGTGACCGTGAAGCGGACGATATCCCAGGCGCCGGCATTGGCCGGATCGAGCGATTTGGGCGCCGTGACCTGTTCAGCGAGATAGGCGCCATTGTCGGCCGAGACCACCCGGAAGGCGCCGCCATTCAGGCGGACGATGTCGCCGGCGGTCAGGACCGGGGTCTTGTCGGTCACCAGCTTGAATTTCTCGCCATCGGCGCTGGCGGTGATCGTGCCCTGGCCGGCGATCTTCGCGACGCCGGTCTGGCGGCCCTTCAGATACTGATCGGCGTCGTCGGAGAGCAGCACCGGGACCTTGGCATCCGTGCCGATGAGTGACGGGTTGTTCACCACCATGGCGCGGAAGTCATCGGCGGCGCCCGAGCTCAGGAGCCCCAAAAGCTTCTTGCGGTCCCCGCGTGAGGTGACATCCGGGAACATGGCGCGGAAGGATTCACGGATCGGTCCGTCGAAGTCGCCGGTACGGATGATCTTGGGGTCCTTCGAATTCTGCGGATCGATCGCTTCCTGTGACACGCTGACCGGCAGCATCATGCGATGCTCGAAGAAGGCCGGCAGGCCCTTCACCAGGATGTCGGCGAAGAGAAGCACGAGGAACACCGCCGTCACCGCGATGGCGGCGATGCCGTAGAGCTTGAAGCGGCGCTCGGAGCGATAACGCTTGGCGACGAGGGCCGCGTTGTCGCTGACGCGGCGGGGAGCGGCGGAGATCGCGGTATCAGTCATATTGTTCCCGGTATTTCTGCACGATCTTGAGCGCGATGTAGTTCAGAGCGAGGGTGAAGAAGAACAGCACCAGGCCGAGGGCGAAGGCGGAAAGTGTCTTGGCCGAGTCGAATTCCTGGTCGCCCACCAGAAGCGTCTTGATCTGCACCGTGACGGTGGTGACGGCGGCGAGCGGGTTGAAAGTGAGATTGGCGGCGAGGCCGGCGGCCATCACGACGATCATCGTCTCGCCGACGGCGCGCGAGATGGCGAGCATGAAGGCCGAGACGATGCCCGGCAGGGCAGCGGGCAGCACCACTTTCTTGATGGTCTCGGATTTGGTGGCGCCCATGGCATAGGAGCCGTCACGCAGCGACTGCGGCACGGCATTGATGACGTCGTCGGAGAGCGAGGAGACAAAGGGAATGATCATCATGCCCATCACCAGGCCGGCGGCGAGCGCCGACTCGGAGGCGACATCGAGACCGAAGGACTGGCCCCAGCCGCGGATAAGCGGCGCCACCGTCAAGGCGGCGAAAAAGCCCAGCACCACGGTCGGGATGCCGGCCAGGATCTCGAGGATCGGCTTGACCACGGAGCGGATCCTGGGCGTTGCATATTCGGCCATGTAAATCGCCGAGAACAATCCCAAGGGGCCGGCCACCAGCATGGCGATGACGGTGATAAGCAATGTGCCGGCGATCAGCGGCACGATGCCGAAGGCGCCGGAGGAGCCGACCTGATCGGCGCGCATGGCGGTCTGCGGCGACCATTGCAGGCCGAAGAGGAAGTCGATCGGCGAGACCTTGCTGAAGAAATGCATGGCCTCGAACACCACCGACAGCACGATACCGATGGTGGTGAGGATGGCGACGCCCGAGCTGGCGAGCAGCACATATTTGACGAAGCGCTCGAACTGGTTGCGGGCCCGCAGCTCGGGTGTGATGCGGCCGAGCCCCCAGAAGATGACGGCGGCGCCGGCGAGCACGCCGAAAATATTCAGTCCCCAATAAACGAGGCTCGATGCCGCGCTGTAGGCGGCGGCTGCGGCCTTGAGCTTGTCGCTTGGTTCGCCCTGATAGATGCCGGCGATGAGGTTCTGGATGTCGCGCAGCGCGGCGTCGCGGTGAAGCTGCTCGGCAACCTCAGAGGGATCGAAGGCGCCCAGGCCCTGGCTCACCACATAATGCGAGGCCAAAGGGGCGCCGACGACAAAAATCACCATCATGACGGTGAGGACGGCGGCGGCGATATAAAGACCATGATAGGCCGGCAAGGAATGGAGCATGCCGGCCTGATCGCCGCGCACCCCCCGGGCCCGCTGGGCTCCCAGGAAGAAGCCCGCCAGCACCAGAGCTGCCATGATTGCGAAATACGTCCCCGACATAACGCGCCCTGTTCTATTTCGCCTGCCGTTTTACGGTCTGCCCGGCATTGGTCATTGAGAAGAGAGAATGAGGCAGCCGGTACATCCGCGGACCGCCCCCGCGAGCTCCCCGGCGAAGTGACGACACCTCGCCAGGGCAAACACGCTTATTGCAGAGGAGCAAATACTTGCTCCAGACTTCCAGCTTACATCAGCTGGTCGCCTTTCAGTGTTTCCATCGCTTCCGCGGCGGCCTTGGTCTTCTTGAAGTCGTCGCCCGGCAGCGGCACCAGGCCCTTGCTGGCCAGATAACCGTCTTCGCCCAGCGCCTTGTCCGACACATATTCCTTCACGAATTCCACCATGCCGGGGATCGTGCCGACATGCTGTTTCTTCGCATAGACGAAGAGCGGACGCGAAACCTTGTACTCGCCGCTGGCGATCGTCTCGTAGCTCGGCGACTTGCCGTCGATGGCAGCGCCCTTGATCTTGTTCTGGTTCTCCTCGAGGAAGGAGTAGCCGAAGATGCCGACCGCTTGCGGATTGGCCTCGAGCTTCTGAACGATCAGATTGTCATTTTCGCCGGCGTCGATATAGGCGCCGTCCTCACGGATCGACTTCCACACCTTCTCGAAGGCCTTGGCGTCGGATTTTTTCAGGGCCTTCAGCGAGTCGATACCTTCAGCACCCTTGTCCATGACAAGCTCGACGAACGAGTCGCGCGTGCCGGAGGTCGGCGGCGGGCCGAGCACTTCGATCTTCTCATCGGGAAGCGACGCGTCGACGTCCTTCCAGGTCTTGTAGGGATTGGCGATGAGCTTGCCGTCCTTGTCCGGCACTTCCTTGGCGAGCGCCAGGAACAGCTGGGTCTTGGTGAAGGTGAGGTCCGGGCCGGCCTTGGAATTGGCGACGGTCAGGCCGTCGAAGCCGACCTTGATCTCGACGATGTCGGTCACGCCGTTCTTGGCGCAATCCTCGAACTCGCTCTTCTTGATCTGGCGCGAGGCATTGGTGAAATCGGGATGGTCGGCGCCGATGCCGGCGCAGAACAGCTTCATGCCGCCGCCGGTGCCGGTCGATTCGACCACCGGGGTCTTCATGCCGGAGGTCTTGCCGAACTGCTCGGCAACGGCCGTGGTGAAGGGGTAAACGGTGGACGAGCCGACGATGCGGATCTGGTCGCGGGCTTCAGCCATGCCGGCCGTCAGGGCCAGAAGGCTCGCGGCCAAAAGAAAGCGTTTCATTTGTGTCTCCTCTGTGTGACGCCTGGCTTCCATTAGGCATCGCGCATGAGTGTTATGTGACACATACGATACAGAAATATGACAATTCAACTATATGAAATAATTAAGTTATTTTGACTTTGATGAAGCGGCCGGAATCCTGATCGTAAAGCTTGAGCCGTCACCGAGCTGCGACTGGATGCGCATCTTGCCGCGATGGCGGTTGAGGATGTGCTTGACGATGGCGAGACCCAAGCCGGTGCCGCCGCGCGAGCGGCTTTCCTGTGCATTGGTGCGGTAGAAGCGCTCGGTTAGGCGCGGCAGATGCTGTTCGGCGATGCCCGGCCCATGATCGCGCACCACCAATTCGCAATCCTCGCCCACCCTCATTCCGGTGACTTCGATCAGCTTGCCGCTGGCCGCATATTTGATGGCGTTCTCGACCAGATTCTGGATAACCTGGACGAGTTCGTCCCAGTCGCCCTGCACCGCGAGGGGGCCTGGGCTCTCAATCTTGATCTCGACCTCGGCATCGCGGGCGAGCCCGGCCAGCGTGTCGCGCACATGGAGGGCGATCTGCGTCAGATCGGCGGTGCCAGTCGGGCGCTGATGGGCGTTCATCTCGATGCGGCTCAAGGACAGGAGATCGTCGATCAGCCGCTTCATGCGCTGCGCCTGCGTCTGCATCAGCGCGAGGAAGCGCTCACGCGAGACTTCGTCCTTCTTGGCGGCACCCTGCAAGGTCTCGATGAAGCCCAGGAGCGAGGCCAAGGGCGTGCGCAATTCATGGCTCGCATGGGCGACAAAATCGGCGCGCATGCGCTCGGTCTGCTGCTCGCGCGTCAGATCCCGGAGAAGGACGAGAGCCGCCACTTCCGGGCCGATGATGCTCATGGCCGAAATGAAGGCCTCGAAATGGCGCGGCACCGGCACATGCAGCTCATAGTCGACGCGCATCGAGCCGCCATGCTCGAGGATGTTCTGCACCGCCTCCAGGATAGCGGGCGCGCGGATCGCCGAGGATAGATGCTGGCCGACCGGATCCATATTGAGCAGATCCTTCGCCCGCGTGTTGGCGGAATAGACCACGCTGTGATCATCGAGCAGCATCACGGGATCGGGCAGAGCGCCAATCAAGGCCGTCAAGGCGTCCTGAGCGGAGTTCCGTTCACGCAGATCGGCCGCTACGGCGGCCGTCCCATTCGTCTTTTTCCAAGGCCAGATCATCATACTCGGCAAAGCGGATCAGTTGTCCGCACAGTCGGCTTTGCTTATGACAAATTCCTGACGATAGAGATAGAGTGACACAAAAGCGGGATGGTCATCCCACCCCGCCCTTCTGGTGAATTAGACAACGGTCACCTTGGCGCCCATCTTCACATGCTGGAACAGCTCGCTGACATCGGCATTGAGCATGCGGATGCAACCGGACGATGCCGCCTTGCCGATCGAGGCCGGCTCGTTGGTGCCGTGGATGCGGTAGATCGTGCTGCCCAGATAGATGGCGCGGGCGCCGAGCGGGTTTTCCGGGCCACCGGCCATGAAGGCCGGCAGATCGGGGCGGCGTTTGCGCATCTGCGCCGGGGGGCGCCAGTCGGGCCATTTCACCTTGGCCGAAACCGTATTGCTGCCCGCCCATTCGAAGCCGCGTTTGGCGGTGGCGACCTTGTATTTCACCGCCTTGCCGTCACCCAATATATAATAAAGAGCGCGGTCCTTGGTGACGATCACGATCGAGCCGGGCTGCTGCTTCGACGCGAAATTCACGACCTGGCCGCGCTTGAACTGGGGCGCGTCGGCCTTGGCGGCAGTGCCGGTGAGAGCTGCAGCCATCAGGACCGAAGCGACGATGAGGTTGCGGGAAAGGGTGGCGAAACGGGTGGTCACGGAAAATCTCCTCTCAAGTTGACGTGGAACATAGAGAGGGCGGACTGAACCCGTTCTGAAACCGGCATTCATCTGGTGTTTAGCGTATTGGCCCGAGAAGTGTTCGCGGTTCTCGGGTAAGCCAATACGCAAAATCAAAGAGATAGAGCGCCGGACCAGTTCCACGAGAGCGTCCGGCGCGCTAGCGGTTTTGACAGGCGCGCGCCGGGGCTTTATCTCGGGTATGAGCCCCGCCCAGAAGGATTTCCCTCCATGCAGACCGTCACGACCTTCCCGCGTCCGGTGAAGGAAATCGAGAATATCTGGATACCGCTCGCCGACGGCACGCGGCTCGCGGCGAGGCTGTGGTTGCCGGAGGACGCGGACGCGAAGCCCGTGCCGGCGATCCTCGAATATCTGCCCTATCGCAAGCGCGACGGCACGATCATCCGCGACGCGCTGACCCATCCTTACTTCGCCGGCCATGGCTATGCGGCGATCCGCGTCGACATGCGCGGCAATGGCGATTCCGAAGGCCTCCTGTTCGACGAATACACCAAGCAGGAGCAGGACGACGCCTTGGAAGTGATCGAGTGGCTCACCAGGCAGAGCTGGTGCTCAGGGCAAGTCGGCATGATCGGCATCTCCTGGGGTGGCTTCAACGGCCTGCAGGTTGCGGCGCGCAAGCCCCCTGCCCTCAAGGCCATCGTGACCCTTTGCTCGACGGATGACCGCTATCAGGACGACATCCATTACAAAGGCGGCTGCGTCATCAATGAGCACATGGCCTGGGCCGCCGCCATGTTCGCCTTTTCCTCCCGCCCGCCCGATCCGGCGATCGTCGGCGAGGCCTGGAAGCAGATGTGGATGGACCGCCTCGAAAACCTGCCGATGCTGATCGTGCCGTGGCTTTCACATCCCCATCGCGACTCCTATTGGAAGCATGCGAGCGTCTGTGAGGATTTCGGCGCCATCGAAGCCGCCTGCCTGGTGGTCGGCGGCTGGAACGATGCCTATTCCAACGCCATACCGCGGCTGATGGCGGGCCTGCGCTCGAGCTGCAAGGCGATCATCGGTCCATGGATCCACAAATACCCGCATTTCTCGATGGTGGGACCGCGCATCGGCTTCCTGCAGGAGGCGCTGCGCTGGTGGGATTTCTGGCTCAAGGGCGAGCCCACCGGCGTTATGCGCGATCCGGCGTTTCGCGTCTATGTGATGGAGTCGATAAAACCCACCAAAGGGCCCGATGAATGGCCAGGCCGCTGGATCAAGGATGATCTGTGGAATGCCGGCAATACGGAAATCAAGCAGTGGCACTTGAATGAAGACGGCATCGGCGGCCTGCCGCAAGCGGAAACGGCCCTCACCGTCTCGTCGCCCCAGGATATCGGCCTCGACAGCGGCGACTATTGCATCATGTTCAACGGCTCGGGCTTTCCGGGCGACCAGAGGCGCGACGATGCCGGATCGCTGACCTTCGATTCTCCCACCCTCGCCGGCGACATCGACATTGTCGGGCGTCCCGCGGTCGAGCTCGACTTCTCGGTCGACAGGCCGGTCGCCTTCGTGGCGATCCGCCTCAACGATGTGTGGCCCACGGGCGAGGTCACGCGCATCACCTATCAGCTGCAGAATCTCTGCCAGCGGGTGAGCCGCGACTATCCTTCGGCGCTCGAGCCCGGCAAACGCTACAAGATGAAGATCGCGCTCGACGACATCGCCTGGCGCATCCCCAAGGGACATAAATTGCGGGTCGCGATCTCGACCACCTACTGGCCGCTGATGTGGCCGGCGCCGGAGCCGGTGCGGCTCACGGTCTATGCCGGCGCCTCGCGTGTGTTCGTGCCGATCAGGCGCGATATCCCCAATGAGATCGCGCCGAGCTTCAAGCCGGCGGAAGCGGCCGAGCCCGCGAAGCTGAAGGAGCTCGCCAAACCCGACGCCAGCCGCACGGTGCGCATGGATGAAGCGACGGGTGAGACGATCATCGAGGAGAAGGACGACAATGGCCGCTTCGAGATCGCGCCGCATGGGCTCACGATCCGCTCGGCCACCGAGAAGACCTATCGCATCAAGCAGGATGATCCCTTGTCGGCCCGGATGGAAACCCATTGGACCGAGGAAGTCGGGCGCGGCGACTGGCAGACGCGTGTCGAGACCTATACGCGCCATGAGGCGACCAAGACGCATTGGATCATCTGGGGCCGCATCGAGGCCTTCGAAGGCGAGACCCAGGTCTTCAGCCGCGAATGGAATGAGCAGGTCGAGCGCAAGCTCAATTGACGATGTCCCGCGAACTCGGCCTCATCACGCTGGTCGTGCGCGACTATGACGAAGCCATCGGCTTCTATGTCGATAAGCTCGATTTCGTGCTGCGCGAAGACCGACGCTTGGGTCCGACGAAGAGATGGGTGGTCGTGGCCCCTAAGCCGGAGGGAACCGGCCTCTTGCTGGCGCAGGCCGCCGATGAGCGGCAGACCGGCGCCATCGGCAATCAGAGTGGCGGGCGGGTCTTCCTGTTCCTGGAAACCGACGACTTCGCGCGCGATCACGCTCTCTATATCGGGCGCGGCGTGCGTTTCCTCGAAGCGCCACGGCACGAGGCCTATGGCACGGTGGCGGTCTTCGAGGATCTTCATGGCAACCGCTGGGATTTGATCGAACGAAAATGAGCGACACTCCCATCCATATCGCAGCGGCGATCATCTTCAATGAAGCTGGACATGTGCTGGTGGTGCGCAAGCGCGGTTCCTCCGTCTTCATGCAGCCCGGCGGCAAGATCGAAGCACATGAAGCACCCGCCGAAGCGCTGGCGCGGGAGCTCAAGGAAGAGATCGCTCTGGCGGCCCCAACCGGCCAATTCCTCTATCTCGGAAAATTCCGCGCCGAGGCGGCGCATGAGCAAGGCCGCGAGGTCGAGGCCGATGTCTTCGAGGTAGCGCTCACCGGCTCCGTCGCCGCGAATGCGGAGATCGAGGAGATCCGCTGGATCGATCCTTTCGTACTCGACCTGCCGCTGGCGATCCTGAGCCGCGACCACATCATGCCGGTCGCCCGCGCCCGGTCGAAGAAGGAGAACATCCGATGAAGTCCATATTGATCACCGGCGGAAGCCGCGGCATCGGCCGGGAAGCGGCCATTCTGTGTGGTGAAAGAGGCTGGTCGGTCGGCATCAATTATGTCGGCAACCGCGCCGCCGCCGAGGAGACGGCCGAGCACGTGCGCAAGGCCGGCGGCAAGGCAGTTCTCGCCCAAGGCGATGTCGCGGCGGAGAAGGACGTCGTCGCCATGTTCGCGGCGACCGAGCACGCTTTCGGCCGGCTGACCGGCGTCGTCATCAATGCCGGCATCGTGGCGCCGGCATCGCCGCTCGCCGATATGAGTGTCGAGCGGATGCAGCGCATCTTCGGGGTCAATGTGCTGGGCGCCTATCTGTGCGCCCGCGAATGCGCGAGGCGACTGCCGAAGAACCGCGGTGGCGAGGGCGGCTCGGTGGTGCTTCTCTCTTCCGCCGCAGCCCGGCTCGGCTCACCCTTCGAATATGTCGATTATGCCGGTTCCAAAGGTGCCGTCGACACGCTGACCGTCGGCCTCGCCAAGGAGCTCGCGGCCGAAGGTGTGCGGGTCAACGCGATCCGGCCGGGTTTGATAGAAACGGATATCCATGCGAGCGGCGGCGAGCCCGGCCGGGCACACCGGCTCGGCGTCACGACGCCGATGGGCCGGCCCGGCACCGCGCGCGAAGTCGCCGAGGCGATCGTCTGGCTGCTCAGCGACGCCGCCTCCTATACGACCGGCGCTATTCTGGATGTCTCGGGCGGGCGCTGAGCTGGAAACAAAAAAGCCAGCCCAAGCGGGCTGGCCTCTGTCCCCTCAGAGAGGAATATGGATCAGCCGTTGACCACCTTGCGGTGACGGCGGTCCTGCAGCGGCTGGTAGGCCAGGCGCGCATGGTATTCGCAATAGGGTGAGCTATCGCGCGGCTTGTGACCGCAGAAGCAGAAATCCTCGGCTCCCGGGTCGCCGATCGGCCATTTGCAGGTCTTGTCGGAGAGATGGAGGATGGTGACACGGCCGTCCTTCGGCAGGTCGACCAGCCGCAAAGGCTGGGGTTCCGGCATCGGCAGAGCCCGCGGCTGCACTTCGTGGCGCAAAGTGGGCTTGAGCGCGGTGGCGCCGGTGGTCGGCAGATGGATGGAGGGCGTCACCCGGCCCGGCGGGCTCGGCTCGCGCGCCCGGCGCGGCCGCGGCACGGAACTCCGGGGCTGTGGCGCCCGGCCCGACAGGTTCAGCCGGTGCACTTTGCCGATGACGGCATTGCGCGTCACCCCATTGCCGAGGCGCCCCGCGATCTGGCTGGCGCTCAGCCCCTCGGTCCATAGCCGCTTCAAGAGATCCACCCGCTCATCCGTCCAGGACATCTTATCGCCTCCGTGGCTCGCCCCAATTTCGCTATTCACCGCTTCGAATCCTTCACCTTTCGCTGGTCCCGCATGACCAGCGCGCTTTGCCCTGAACTGACAAGATTGACGCTACATCTCGTAGCTTGATGGCCTAACCATACTATATGCCTTGACTCGCCATCAAGAATCCGGCGCCGACTTTAAGAGGTTTTCCCCAACTTCCGGAGTTTTCCCCTGCAAGTTGTCCCTACGCCGTGTGGTTAAGGAAAGCCTAACAGGCGTGGGAATCAGGGGTCCATGCGGCGGTTTGACTCAGGCGGCCTGCGTCGGTTTGACTCAAGACCCAAAAAAGCGGGAGAGAGCCGCGATTGACCCTCAGGGAGGGAACTCATATAAACAGAGACAGGGATTTGCTGCGCCGCCACAGAGCCTCGTGGCGGCATTTTCATTTGGGCCAACACGATGATCACGCCTGTCCTGCCGACCTATAAACGCGCCCCGCTCGCCTTCGATCGCGGCAAGGGCATGCGCGTCTATACCGAAGATGGGCGGGAGTTTCTCGATTTCGGCGCCGGCGTCGCGGTGACGAGCCTCGGCCACGCCCATCCGCGCCTCGTCGAGGCCTTGACCGAGCAGGCCAACAAGCTCTGGCATACGTCCAATCTCTATGTGATCCCGGGCCAGGAAAAGCTCGCCAAAAGGCTGACCGACGCCACTTTCGCCGACACCGTCTTCTTCACCAATTCGGGTGCGGAGGCGCTCGAATGCTCGATCAAGATGGCGCGCAAATATCACGCGGCCAAGGGAAACCCTGAACGCTTTCACATCATTACGTTCGACGGCGCCTTCCATGGCCGCACCCTCGCCACCATCGCGGCGGGCGGCCAGGCGAAATATATCGAAGGCTTCGGCCCCAAGGTTGCCGGTTTCGACCAGGTTCCTTTCGGCGACGAGAAAGCCCTCCTCGAAGCGATCACGCCGGCGACCGCCGGCATCTTGATCGAGCCGATCCAGGGCGAAGGCGGCCTGCGCCCGGTTCCGCCTAAGATGCTGAAAAGGCTGCGCGAGATCTGCGACGAGCACGGTATCCTGCTGCTCCTCGATGAGGTGCAATGCGGCGTCGGGCGCACCGGCAAGCTTTTCGCCCATGAATGGGCGGGCGTCACCCCCGATATCATGGCGATCGCCAAGGGTATTGGCGGCGGCTTCCCGGTCGGCGCCTGCCTCGCCACCGAAAATGCGGCGCAAGGCATGACGGCCGGCACCCATGGCTCGACTTTCGGCGGCAATCCGCTCGCCATGGCGGTCGCCAATGCGGTGCTCGATGTCGTGCTGGCCGACGGCTTCCTCGCCAATGTCCAGACGCGCGGCCTCAATTTCAAGCAGAAGCTCGCGGCGCTGAAGGACAGCCATCCCGATATCATCGAGGATATTCGTGGCGACGGCCTGATGATGGGCCTCAAGACCAAAGTGCCCAATACCGACCTGATCGCGGCGGCCATCGACCAGCAGCTCCTCACCATCGCCGCCGGCGACAATGTAGTGCGCCTGCTGCCGCCGCTCATCGTCACCGATGAGGATCTCTCGGAAGCGGTGGCGAAGCTCGACCGGGCCTGCCAGTCCCTCACCTCCAAGCGCGGTTGAGGCGATCTCCGATGGCTGGCGATATTCGTCATTTTCTCGATATTTCCGATTTTTCCGCCGCTGAGCTCAGGGCGATCCTCGATCGCTCGCAGGCGATGAAAAGCGCCCGCAAGGGCTGGCCGAAAGGCGCCGTCGAGCAAGGCGCTCCGCTCAAGGGCCGCGTGCTGGCAATGATCTTCCAGCAGCCTTCGACACGTACCCGCGTCTCCTTCGAAGTGGCAATGCGGCAATTGGGCGGCGAGGTGCTCGTCATCTCCGCCAATGACATGCAGCTCGGCCGCGGCGAGACGATCGCGGACACGGCACGCGTATTGTCGCGTTATGTCGACGGCATCATGATCCGCGCCAAGCAGCATGATCACCTTTTGGAGCTCGCCGAACATGCGAGCATTCCGGTCATCAACGGCCTCACCAATAAATCGCATCCCTGCCAGGTGATGGCCGATATCATGACCTTCGAGGAGCATCGCGGTTCCATCGACCGGCATGCGGTCGCCTGGGTGGGCGACGGCAACAATGTCGCGACCTCTTGGATCCATGCGATGACCAAGCTCGGCGGCGAATTGCGGCTCGGCTGCCCGACGGAACTCGCGCCTGATCCCGACGCGGTCGCCTGGGCCAGGCGTGAGGGCGGCAAGGTCAAGGTCACCACCTCGGCCGAGGAGGCGGTCAAGGATGTGTCCTGCGTGCTCGCCGATGTGTGGGTTTCCATGCACGACACCGACGCGGCGGCGCGCCACAATATGCTGAAGCCCTATCAGGTGAACGACGCCTTGATGCGGCAAGCGCGGCCCGATGCGCTGTTCATGCATTGCCTGCCCGCCCATCGCGGCGAGGAGGTCACCGCCCAAGTCATGGATGGTCCGCAATCGGTGGTATTTGACGAAGCCGAGAACCGTCTCCATATCCAGAAAAGCATTCTACTCCGGTGCCTCGGCACGGAATGACGCCATAAATCATTTTTACTTGGCTTGGGCAAAGCTTCCCTGCCCCTGCGGAAACACGTGAACAGCATGACCGATATGCCTGACAACATCGTGATGCCTTTTGAAATCAAGCCCTTGGGCGTGCGTGGACGCATCGTGCGCTTAGGCGCCGTGGTCGACGATATTCTGCATAAGCATGATTATCCGGCCCCGGTCTCGGCACTTCTCGCCGAAGCCGTGGCGCTCACCGCCATGCTCGGCGCGTCGCTCAAATTCGACGGCAAGTTCATCCTGCAGACCAACAGCGACGGGCCGGTCGACCTCCTGGTCGCCGACTTCTCCTCGCCCAGCGGCATCCGCGGCTATGCACGCTTCGACGCCGACATGGTGGCGGCGCTCAAGGAGCCGACGCCGCAGGCGCTGCTCGGCAAGGGCCATCTCGCCATGACCATCGACCAGGGCCAGGGCATGGAACGTTATCAGGGCATCGTGGCCTTGGGCGGCGTGTCGCTGACCGAGGCGGCGCTCGGCTATTTCCAGCAGTCCGAGCAGATCCCGACCAGGCTCCGGCTCGCGGCCGGAGCGCTGGCGCAGCGCGGCCTCAGGCCCGAGGCCTGGCGGGCCGGCGCCATCATGGTGCAGCATTTGCCGCGCGATGGCGGCATCAGCCCGCAGCCCTTCGATTCCGGCGATGCGCCGGAGGGCTCGAAAGAAGAAGTGACCGAAGACGATCACTGGGTGAAAGCGCGCCTGCTCCTCGACACGGTCGAGGATCATGAGCTGCTCGACCCGATGCTGACGCCCGAGGAGCTGCTTTACCGGCTCTATCACGAAGACGGGGTTACGGTTTATCCGGCGGTGACGCTGGAGCGCCACTGCACCTGCTCGCGCGACAAGGTCGGCGACCTGCTCAAGAGCTTCTCAGATGACGACCGCGCCCATATGAATAGCAATGGCGTGATCGATGTCACCTGCGAGTTCTGCTCTACGCATTACCAGTTCGCGCCGGAGGAAGTTGAGCCGGCGCCCGAGGCGCGGGCGCAGGCCCAGTAGCATTGCCGCGGGCGCGGTCGATCGTGTCGTAATCGACCACCGTCTTGCCGACCGGCAGCAGCGAAGCGACCGCGAGCTTCAGATGCTGCAGGGCGAAAGGTATGCCGATGATGGTGATGCCGAGCGCCACGGCGGCAGTGATGTGCCACACCGCCAGCCACCAGCCGCACAACACGAACCAGATGATGTTGCCGACGAGTCCTAGCGCGCCGGTGCCGAGATCGTCCTGGCCGGTGAGCTCCTTGCGGGAGATCACGTCGCGCCCGAACGGCCAGAAGGAAAACATCGCCAAATTGAAGCAGGAGCGCACGAAAGGGATCCCGATGATGGAAAGCGCCATCAGCACGGTGGCCAACAGCCAGCCGAGGCCGGAGAAAAATCCGCCCAGGATGAACCAGAGGATGTTGAGCAGCAGGGCCATGCCGGCCTCATATTGCAAAAGTCAGCCGTAAATATGGTGATGGCCGGCGTCCCACGCAACCGCCGAAAAAACTCCGTCATCCCGGCGAAAGCCGGGACCCATTAAATTCCTTCCACGCGAGGACCGATGCCCAGATTACGCTTATTCAATGGATCCCGACTTTCGTCGGGATAACGGAATGGGAGAATTGATCGCGATTGAATCAATTCACACAATGCTGGATGAGCTTGCGCATGAAGGTCTCGCATTTCTCCATCTCGGAGATGGCGATGAACTCATCCGGCTTGTGCGCCTGCTCGATCGAGCCCGGGCCGCAGATGATGGCGGGGATGCCGATCTCCTGGAAGAGGCCCGCTTCGGTGCAATAGGAGACGGCCTCCGTACCATTGGCCTCGGCCAGATGCAGCGCCAGATTTTCGGCGGGTGAATCGGGCTCGGGGCGCAGGCCCGGCACGACATTGGTGCGGTCGGTGCGCACGCCGGTCTCGGGCGACACCTCATGCATCGCGGGCTCGAGCGTCCTGGCGAAAGCGTTGAAGCGCGTCGGCACTTCGTCCGGATCGGAGCCCGGCAGAAGCCGCGTCTCCCATTTGAAGGCGCAGCGGCGTGGAATGATGTTCTTGGCGGTGCCGCCCTCGATGAGCCCGACATGCACGGTCGTATAGGGTGGGTTGAACCGGCCCGACGGATCGCCGCGCTCGCGCATGTCACTGGCGATGCGGCCGATCTCGGAAAGGAGCTCACCCGCCACCAGGATGGAATTGACGCCCAGATGCGTGCAGCTCGAATGCGCCTCGAGGCCGGTCACTTCAGTTGCGAAAGTATGGGCGCCCTTATGGGCGTTCACCACCTTCATCAAAGTCGGCTCGCCGACGATGACGGCCTTGGGCTTGGGCAGATGCTCTTTGATATAGGCGACGAGCGGACGCACGCCGATGCAGCCCACTTCCTCGTCACAGGACAGCGCCAGATGGATCGGCGTCTTGAGCTTCGCCGCCTTGAAGTCCGGCACCAGCGCCAGAGCGGTGGCGAGGAAACCCTTCATGTCGCAGGTGCCGCGGCCATAAAGGAGGCCATCCTTCTCGGTCAGCTCGAAGGGATTGGTCGCCCAGGGCTGGCCGTCGACCGGCACCACATCGGTATGGCCCGACAGCACGATGCCGCCCTGGTCCTCAGGCCCGATCGTGGCATAGAGATTGGTCTTCTTGCCGGCCTCGAAATCGACGCGCAGGCTCTTGATGCCCCAGTCGGCGAGATAGGCCTCGACGAAATCGATCAGCGGCAGGTTGCCGTCACGGCTCGTGGTGTCGAAAGCGATGAGGCGAGCCAGCATGTCGCGTGGCGTGAAACGGGTTCCAGTCATGGGAAATCAGTTGATCTGCCGGTGGGATTGCGGGGAATCGAGTGAAAAGGCGGGAATGTCGACATCGAAGAGTTCGCCGCCCGACGTCTCCATCTGGTAGGTCCCGAGCATGATGCCGGACGGCGTCGCGAGCGGGACGCCGGAGGTATATTCGAAGCTTTCGCCGGGCGCCAGGGTGGGCTGCTCGCCGACGACACCCTCGCCTTTCACCTCCTCGCGCCGGCCGCGGTCGTCGGTGATCTGCCAGTGGCGGCTGCGCAAGGTGACGATTTCCAGGCCCTGGTTCGCGATGGTGATCGTATAGGCCCAGACGAAATGATCATCATCGGGCCGCGACTGGCTCTGCAAGTACCGCGGCTGGACGACAACTCTTATATTACGTGTAATTCGTTCATACATGGCGCCACTTTAGACGAAGCGGCAGAGTTTTGCACGGCCTCGGGTTCAGCTTTTGACGGCCGATACCGCGCCATCGGCCAGGCAGATCTCGGATATGCGCAGATCCTCCCTGGAGATGCGGGAGGGGAATCGCTCCCCGAGCCGCGCCTCGTGGACGGGGATGATGCGCCGGGCCTCGTGGCCCACGAGCTTCATCATCGCCGCCATGGCGATAATGATATTGGTATAGCTGCCGACGGTCTGCGCGCCCGGATTGTACATCGTCTCGACATCGATCAGGCTCCCGTCCCTTTCGATATTGTCGAACTGAACCACCAGATCGCCGGCCAGCACCCAGACATCCTGCGAAACCTTCGCTCCGTCATTGCGCACCGCGACCCACATGGAGCCATAGGTGTGGCTGTCGCGGGCGAGATGCAGGTCGACGCCCGGAATGACGTCTTCCCAGCAGCCATCGACCCATTTCAACCGGCCAACCGCCGACAGCTCGGCGGCGTGAAGGATGCTCGCCGGGTCGAGCGAAGCCGTCATCCAGCGCATGCGGTCGGGAAGCGAGAGCACCCAGCTCCAGCGCTCGATCTCCTCGCGCTGGATATAAAATGTGGCATTGGGGAAATCCTCGACATTGCCAAAATGATCGAAATGCGCATGGGTGATGAAGACCGTGTCGACATCTTCGGGCGCAATACCGCATTCAGACAGCACGGTGCGCGGCGGGCGCCAGTTTTCGATGCCGTATTTTTCGGCAAGGTACTTGCCGTGATCCTTGTGCGAATAGCCGACATCGACGAGGGCCACATGCCCGCGCCCACGCAAGAGGATATAGGAATAGGGCAGCGTCACACGGACTTCCTCGAAGGCGCCATAGACAAGAGCGGCTTTCGGGTAGTTGCGCGTGCGCGCATATTCGAGCACATGAATCGAATAATCGGCCATTGCGTTGGACTCCTATCGCACGCAGCTGCAACAAGCTCGCCTGAGATCTGCGAGGGAGAGACCAGCCTCCGGCAGCGCCGCCAGCCGCAGCAGCTCATGGGCGCTGCGCACCAATCGGATCAGGCGCGCGAAGGCGGCAGCGTCCATTCGGCCGCGCCGCAGTCGCTTCAACACTTGGCTCAGACGATCCATCGCCTGGCTGAGCATCCAATGGTGACGGCCCACCGCGGCCGGCACCGGCAACGCGGCGAGCGCCGTTTCGGTCTCTTGCGCCAGCGTCCGCGCCGCGGCCGCACCGGTGTAACTGAGCCTGCGATCGTCCGACAACAGGAGCAGTAAGGATACCTGGCTCACCAGCCTGGTCAGCGCGCCATAGACCGGACCCGTCGCAGCGAGATAACGTGCGATGGCGTCGCCCGGATGCGGATCGTGGCGGGCGGCGCTCGCATCGGGCATGTCCCAGCTCCGGCAGCCGGAGGCATGTATGTTCCTCAATTGCGATAGTCGGGCTGGGTGCGCTCGAGCATGCGGATGAGGCCCGGCCATTCGGTTTCGCCATTGTAGTTGTAATCCGGCGAGGTCTTCATTTCGTCCTGGTAGCGGGCAACCCGCTGCGGGTCGATCATATGAAGCTTGCGGCCCATCGACATCGTCTTGATCTGGGCGGAACATGTCTGGCGCAGGAAATAGGCCCGGAAGAAAGCGGCGGCGGCCGTGTCTCCCATGACGTAGTACCCGTGATTGCGGGTGATCAGGATCTGCCGGTCGGCGAGCTTCTGTACGAAATGCCGGGCATAGTCCTCATCTTCCTCAAAGGTGTATTCGATATAGTCGAGGATATTCCCCAGATAGATGGCCGGCTGATTGAGCGGCAGCAGCCCGTCTTCGATCGAGCCGACAGCCATGACTTCTTCGTCATGACCGTGAATGAAAAAATTAATGTCCGGGCGGTGCCCGAAGATCCATTTGCACAGATTGACGGCGCCGTCATTCAGCCAGGGCGCGCCAACATCGACCGGCTTGCCGTTCTTGTCGATCTTGACCAGATCGCTCGCCTTCATCTCCTCCCAGAACAATCCATAGGGATGGGTGAGATAATGATCAGGCTCGCCGGCAACCCGAGCGCCGATCGCGCCATTCGCCAGATCGGTCATGCCGTATTTCGCGGTGATGCGATAG
This sequence comes from Taklimakanibacter albus, assembly GCF_016595235.1. Classification (GTDB taxonomy): domain Bacteria; phylum Pseudomonadota; class Alphaproteobacteria; order Rhizobiales; family Aestuariivirgaceae; genus Taklimakanibacter; species Taklimakanibacter albus. Next base: position 1,693,956 of record NZ_JAENHL010000008.1, read on the forward strand.
AGCGCCGCCAGATGGACACGGGCTTCCCACTCCTCCTTGCTGCATGCGGTCGGGGTTGTTTGTTCTCGAGTTGCCAGCATGTCCGTCGCTCCTGTGATGCGGCCTGTCCTGCGGCGCATTATGCATTGACGAGTCATGCTCCGATGTGCCGAGATTATCGCGAACTGGCGCGACCTGATCACTAAACGAGGATTCCAGCTTGCCTGTATCTGCCGTCACGGTTGCGATCGTCCTGGCTCAGCGCTTCCCGCTCCTGTCATTGGCCGCATGTCTCGAGAGCCTTCGTGTCGCCGACCGTGAGCACGGCCAGGCCTGTTTCATCCGCAAGATATTGACCCCCGACGATGCTCCCGTCTCCTCCTCCAGCGGCGTTCCCATCGCCCCGGACATCGCGCTGGCCGACATGCCCTTCGCGCCGGTGATCATCGTTCTGTCCTCCTACAAGCCCGAAGAGGCGTGCAAGCCGGCGCTTCTCGGCTGGCTGCGCAAACACTATCGCCAGGGCGCCGTCATCGGCTGTGTGGACACCGCATCCTACATACTGGCCAAGGCCAGGATCCTCGGCGCGCACAAGGTTTCGGTCCATCGCGAGAGCATCTCCGCCTATCGCGAGCTCCTGGCGGATTCGGTGCTTCTGGATCAGCTGTTTTCGAGCGACGACAGAATCGTCTCCAGCGCCGGCGGCATCGCGACCATGGACATGATGCTGGGCCTGATCAAACGCTTCCACGGCACCCCCCTGGCCGACCGCGTCGCCCATGTGCTGAACTACCGGCCGCTCGCCGCCGACGCGAAGTCCGCCGAGACGTCTCCCGACGGCATGGTCGCCCGCGTCGAGCGGCGCCTGGCGCGTTTGATCGAGCTCATGCAGGCTAATATCGAGCAACCTGCCGATGTCGCCGCCCTCTGCACCATGGCGGAGATACCGCCCGCCACCGCCAATCGTTTGTTCCAACGACACTTCCGGACGTCGCCGAGCCGCTATTATACGAGGCTGCGGCTGGAGCGCGCGCACTGGCTTCTCGGCAACAGTCCTTTGCCGGTCGCCGAGATCGCGGCCAAAGTCGGTTTCGCCGGCGCCTCCGCCTTCACCCGGGCCTATCGCCGTCAGTTCGGCAAGACGCCGTCGAAGATCCGGCAGGCAGGATGACCCAGCGGAGGTTTTCCACTGGCGCCAGATTGCGCTTGCCTAATGCTCGATTAGCCTCTCAATAGCGCCATGCCGCAGCCCAACACCAAGCTTTCCGCCCTCGAAATGCCGCGCGGGATACTCCCCGCGATGACGCTCGCCGATTTTTGCGAAAAAGGCTTCATCCGGACCGGCCGGCCGCTGGCCCCGGGACAGATCCAGCCGGCGAGCCTCGATCTCAGGCTCGGCGAATGGGCCTATCGGGTGCGCGCCTCTTTCCTGCCCGGTCCCGGCAAAAAGGTGGCCGAGCGCCTCGAAACCCTGCAGCTCCATAAATTCTCGCTGGCGCAAGGGGCCGTCTTCGAAGCCGGTTGCGTCTATATCGTGCCGCTGCTCGAAACCCTGGCGCTGCCATCCCGCATCTCGGCGGCGGCGAACCCCAAGAGCTCGACCGGGCGGCTCGACATCTTCACCCGCGTCATTGCCGATGATGCGCGCGAATTCGACAAGATCCCGGAGGGCTATGAAGGCCCGCTCTATGCCGAGATCTCGCCCAGGAGCTTTTCCATCCTGGCGCGCACCGGCTCGCGCCTGTCGCAGATCCGCTTCCGCTCCGGCCCGCCGCTCGCCTCCGACGAGATCATCGCGCTCCTGCATGAAAGCGAGGCGCTGATCTCGTCCGCCGACGCCAATATCGATAACGGCCTGGCGCTGTCGGTCGACCTGTCGCCGCAGCCACCCGGCCACCCGGTGGGCTTCCGCGCCAAACGCCATTCGGGCCTTGTCGATGTCGACAAGGTGGGCGTCCTCGAGGTGCTCGATTACTGGGAGCCGATCTGGCAGAAGGGCTCGCTCATTCTCGATCCCGACCAGTTCTACATTCTCGCCTCGAAGGAAGCGGTGCGCGTGCCGCCGACCCATGCGGCCGAGATGGTGCCGTTCAACCCGCTGGTCGGCGAGTTCCGCGTCCATTATGCCGGCTTCTTCGATCCGGGCTTCGGCCATCAGTCGGGCGGCGGCGAAGGTTCGCGCGCCGTGCTCGAAGTGCGCTCGCATGAAGTGCCCTTCATTCTGGAAGATGGCCAGATCATCGGCCGGCTCATCTACGAGCCTCTGACCCAGATCCCGAACCAGGTCTATGGCCAGGGCATCGGCTCCAACTATCAGCGCCAGGGCCTCAAGCTGTCGAAGCACTTCAAGCCGTTTGTGCCGTAAGCCCGCCTATTGCAGAAGGGCCGTGCAGGCTTCCTGCGCGGCGGCATAACGCGCGATATATGGCTCGCTCAAATGCGCCGCAGCCGAGCCCTCCTGGGGTGCCGGCGATAGAAAGAAATCGCCGCGAATTACGGCTGGGCTCACAGAGGGCAGCTGGCCCAATGCGCAAGCCAGCAAGGTCGATAGATTCTCCCGTGGCATGACATTGACTTCGACGACTCCATCCGCCCGCAGTGAAGCCAGACGCTGGCCTGTCGAGTCCCACGCCATCTTCGGCTTGCGGTCCATATAACGGGATACCTCCTTACCGCTCGCGGCATCCCAGACCCGCACGGTCGAGTCATCGGATACCGTTGCAATCCATCGGCCATTGCCGCTCCACGCGATGTCCAGAACGTCACTGTCAGGCACTCTGAGTGGAACTTCCGTGCGCGTTTCCATATCCCATACCCGCCCCAACCCATCATCAGAAACGGTCGCCATACGTTTCCCATCCGGACTCCATGATGTTCGAGTAACCGATCGAATCGTCAGAAATTTGTCTTCGTCATTCCAGACAGATCTTGGCCAGCCCCCTTTTGAGGTGGCCAGCCGCGATCCATCCGGGCTCCAGGAAACCGCCTGCACTCCACCCGTGAGAACCAGTTGGCTTTCCGGCTGCGTCGCCTTGGGCGTCCATATAAAGAGTCCATCCTCCACGACCAGCGCAATGCGCCGCCCGTCCGGGCTCCAATAGGCTTCTTGAATTTTACGGCTGAACTTCAGCTCGCGCGTGAGTTTGGAGGTGGCGTCCCAGATCTTGGCCGTCAAATCATTGGAAGCCGTGACCAGCCGAAGACCGTCAGGACTCCAGGCTGCGGCGTTCACGGTGTCGGTGTGCCCCTCGAGACGCATCAGCAGTTTGCCACTGCCGGCGTCCCATATGCCGGGTGTGCGGTCGTCGAGGGCTGCCACAATTCGCGACCCGGCCGGATCCCACTCGGCATAACCAGCGGGCTGCGCGTCCATCACTGCGATCGTCGCACCGGTGGACGCCTCCCATATGGCGAGAGAACCCGTTGTCAAAGCCAGTATCCGCCCGCCAGTCCGGTCCCAGGCAATCCGATGCACATCATCGGCGTTGTCGCTAAGTTTCCTCCGCATGCCTTGGCTTCCGTTTCCCAAATTCCATATTCGCGCCATGCCGTCCACGGAAGCCGTTGCAAGCAAACCACTGTCGCCCTTCCATGCCAGTCCGGAAATTGCCTCCTGGTGCCCGATCAGCAGGAAGCGCTCATTGCGCTCCACATCCCAGACCGCGCCCACCGGACCTAGCGCTATTGCGATCTGCTTGCTGTCCGGACTCCATTTCATTTCCGGCGTGGCCGGTATATCTGAACGCGCAGGCCGCAACACCGTTCTGAACGCAACCTTCTCCGGAGCTGCCAGCGGCGGGCCAATTTTCGCGCCACTCGCCGGATCCCACAGCCACGCGGCCCCATAAAATCGTGTTGCCAGTTTCGTGCCGTCGGGACTCCAGGCAATCATCTCGACCGGAACGCGTTCGGCCAGATCAGTGACCTTACCTGTGTCAGCCTGCCAAATGCTGCCACCGCGATCCATCGTGCCTATCGCCAGTCGCGACCCGTCCTGATTCCAGGAAATGGCGGTCGCCTTGCCCGCAAGCGGGAGTGATGCCGCAAGCTCACCCTTGTCGGTGTTCCAGATTCGGATCATGCGCCCGGATACCGTTGCCAGCATTCCATTCGGTCCCCAGGCGATTTTGGACACCACATCTTCGTGGCGCAGGACGACTTGCGACCGATTTCCATCGGCGTCCCAGATCCAGACCTCGCCGCCAACCGCCAGTGCCAAGCTCCCGCCTTCCACGCTCCAGGCAACTTCCTTGATCGCAACCCTCGGGATTTCAATACGCGCCTTCAGCTTTCCCGTTGTCGCATCCCACAGCTTCGCCTCTCCCCTCAGAGTAACCATCACAACCGATGTAGCGTCGGGGCTCCATGCAATACGTATGTAATCGGCCTCCCCCTCCGGCATCATGGAAACGCCTTCGCCCGACGACATATCCCACATATAGATGCCTCTGTTCATTCCCTCGGACGAAGCGAACAGGCGGTCTCCTCGCAGGCTCCATTGCAATTTCGGGCGGAACCCTTTCTTCACCTCCAGCGACTTCTCCACCATGCCCGTCGCGGTGTTCCAAATGCGCACGGTGCCGTCCGTGGATCCCGTCGCGATCCTTGCGCCATCCGGACTCCACACGACATCATAAATCGGCTCCTGATGTCCGATCAGCCACGGCTCATTCACAGGCCGCGCGATGAGCGCATCCATGAGTGTCGCCTCAACCATCTTCGAGACCGGCGGCGGCCGGTTTGCGAAGACATGGCCAAGCCAGCCCAGCGATAGGGAATTCTCCTCGCTCTCGGCGCGCGTGCTCGGCAGCGCTTCCAGCGCAAGCTCGATGGCGCCACGGATATTGCCCTTCGCCAGCTCGGCCCGGCTCAGCGCTGCAAGCCGCGTCGCCTCGCTGGAGAAGGCGCGATCGCGCTCGGCCAAGGCGGCGCGCTGCCGGTCAGAGGCGACGAGGAACAGAGCCGTCGCGATCACACCAACCAGCGCCACGGCGACGCTGGCCGCCTGGCCCAGCCTCTTCCAGAAGCGGCGGCGCTCTTCATGGAATTCCGCCAGCTTCATGCTGCTCGTCACGAAGGTTGCGAGCGGGCTGTCGCTCTGGATCAGGCCGCTCGTCAGCAAACGCTTCGCCTGCTCGAGCTGATGGCCTTCCGGAATCAGATCCGCCTGGTCCGTTCTCTCGGCATATATCCGCTTGACGAGCCGCAGATCGGCAAGCGCCCCGCCGATCTGCTTGCGCCATTCGGCCAACCGGTCCCAGCGCCGGAACAGCGCATCATGCGCGACTTCGACCTTCTCCTGATCGGCCGACATGAGGCGCGCATCGCGGAAGGCCTCGACGACGCCTTTCAGTCCCGCCGGGACATCCACCCAGGCGACGGGCGAGCGGATCAATCGCCCGTCATCGGTGATCCCGGCGAAATGCGTGAGCATCAGACGGCGGAACTGCTCGTTCTGCGCTTCGATCTCCGCCGGGGAGATGCCCGTCGAGGCGAGCTTGTCCATCCAGTTGCGGTATTCCGCCTCGGCGCGATCCCCCACCGATTTCTCGATGCCGCCGAACAGGTCATATTCGTCCTTCGAGATGCGTAGATCCGCCTTGCCATAACGGTCCCACAATTCGCGCAGCGCGAAAGCGAGGAGCGGCAAGGCATCGTCGGTGGCCGTCTCATCGACGATACGCCCGACGAGGCCGTCGTCGAAACGCAGGCCCGCCAGATCCGCCGGTCCCTGGATGATCGCGAAGAAGCTCGCTTTCGGAAGCGCGTCGAGCTGGCAGGCCTGGACGCGAATGACGTCGCCCTGCGAGGACCGCTCGCGCATGGCGCGATGGCGTTGGAAATCTCCAATCGTGTCCGCCCGCAACGTCGAGATCACCAGGAGCCGATGATCGCTGCGCGCCAATGCTTCCCTGAGCGCGATGAGGAAGATCGTGGCGCGATCCAGCCCGCCCTCGTCGCGCAACGCACCGGCGCGACTCGGATTGACCGCCTCCTCGAGCTGGTCGACGGAGAGCAGCACGGTCGCCTCCGGGCGTTGTGCTCCGGCCCGGACCGTCGCGGCCGCATCGATGATCCATTGCGCCCAGGCGGCCACGACCGCGGCTTCCGCCCCTTCGGGCGCCGGCAGTGGCGCCAGCAAGACCTGGGAGAGCTCGCGCAGTGGATCGGCCAGCGGCCGAAAAGGTGGAACGATGATCCAATGATCCTTATCGCGCTCGAGCCGGGGCAGCAGGCCGGCCCGCAGGAGTGAGGATTTGCCCGATCCCGAGGCGCCCTGGATCTGAATCCAGCGCGGGCGATTGGCGGCGCGGCAGGAATTCAGAAGCGACAGAAGATCGGTGATCTCCTGATCACGCCCGAAGAAGACGGGGGCATCATCCTTCTCGAAAGGCGGAAGTCCCGGATAGGGCGGGCGGCTTCCCTTGAAGCTGAAGACATTCGCCGCATCGAGGCCGAGGCTGGACAGCGCCTGCTTGAGGCGCGCCTTGGTGTCTTCCAGCGCCACCGTGGTCAGGCTCTGGACGCGCGCGAAAACCGGTGGCGCGTTGGCGGCGAGCAGCTTGGCGAAAGATTCGCTCGCCTTGCGATCCTCGAGATAGATCGGGATCACCGGCTTGCGCAGTGCCTGGGCGTGGTTGGCCTCGGCGATGCACCATTTGGAGCCGAGCCAGGCGGAATCGACGAGGGCGATCAGAGCGCGGCAGCGGCGCAGCTCCGTATAGAGCCTTTCCTCCCAAGGCTCGCCGCCGATCAGCCCTTCGGCCACGTCATGATCGACGAAGACGGCGTCGTAGCCCCATTCCCTGAGCCATGCCAGGATCGTGCTCGCCCCAGCATCCGATTTGCTCGCATGACTCACGAACAGCACGCTCATGCGATGCCTCGCTTTTGGCGCCGGCTTCAGCTGAGCATCGGACGGCGCTCAGGTCAACGAAATTGACGCAACGACGGCGGCGAACAACACCCCAATCAGGCCCCTGATCCCGCGGCTGCGGCGGCATCGGCCTGCTGTTTCAGGCGCAACCGATGCGCCGCCGCGGCTTTCGGATCGTCATCGCCGGAGACTTGCACGGTCGGCACCGCGATCTTGATGCCGTTCTCGTCGAAGGCCTGCTTGATCAGCATGAGGGCGCGGCGCTTGATGCCGAACTGCTCGCCGGGCCGTGTCTTGAGCTTCATCTTCATCAGCATGCCGGTGTCGCCGAACTGATCGACGCCCTGCATCTTCAGGGGCTCGATGATGCTGTGGGCGAATTCCGGATCCTGCGCCAGTTCGAGGCCGATCTTCTTGACGATCTTGCGCGCCTTGTCGATGTCGGAATCGTAGGTCAAAGTGAGAGTGATCTTCTCGATGACCCAGTCGCGGCTCATATTCTGCACCGCCCCCAGATCGCTGAAAGGCACGGTGTAGATATAGCCGCGGTGATGCCTGAGCTTCACCGATCTCAGGCTGAAGGATTCGACCGTCCCCTTGTAGGAGCCGCTCTGAATATACTCGCCGACCCGGAAGGCATCGTCGAGCAGATAGAAGACGCCGCTGATGACATCCTTGACCACCGTCTGCGCGCCGAAGCCGATCGCCACACCGACGATGCCGGCGCCCGCAATCAGCGGGGCGATCTGCACGCCGAGCGAGGACAAGGCCATCAGCAGCGCCACGATCGCCACGACGATCATCAGCACATTGCGCGTGATCGGCAGCAAGGTCCGGATGCGCGAATTGCGCCGCGCCAGTTCCGTGCCCGGCTCGCCCTGAACGCCGGCGGCGGCGATGCGCTTGTCGATCAGGGTCTTGGCCACATGCCAGATGAAATCCGCCACCAGAAGGATGACGATCGCGCTCAATGCCCCGCGCATGACGCGGGTGAGGAACGTGTCCTGCGCCGTCATCGCGGTGAAATCGACCCCCAGCCGGTCGGCCAGGAAGAGAACGGCGGCGATGACGAGAGCCGCCCGCACCCCACGCTCGACGATTGCCGCCAGGACGCTCGGGACTTCGGTGCCGCCTTGTGCGGTTCCGGGCGGCCTGAAGATGTTGTTCACAGCCCTTTGCGCCATGACCACGGCGGCCGGCAGCGCCACCATCACGGCCAGGAACCAGAAGGCCTTCATGGCGCCGGCGACCCAGAGCAGGAACAGCAGGAGGAAATAGGCCGACAGCAGCCAGGTCATCGCCCGCTCTCCGATCCGCGCGGGGGCACCCTCCTGGAGCGGCGCTGATGTGTGGCCGGGCCGGTGCCAGACCGCCTCGATGCCCATGACCAGCAGCACGAGGCCGAGCGCATAGGCGATCAGCTGGCGCGACGGGACCGCAAAACCGAGCATCGACAAGAGGAGAACGGTGACCCAGCCGAAGGCGAACCAGCCCACCGCATAGGACAGACGCTTCACCCAGAAGGAGGCGTTCGGATCCGAGACCGGCAATACGCGAAAACGAGCCGCGTCGCCGAAGCCTGCGAGCTCCGGCGGCGAGAACAGGAATTCCAGCACCACGCGGGCCAGCCGGAAGCCGAGCACGGCCAGGAGATAACCCAGCAGGATCGGGCGCAGCAGCGGCGGCCAGCCGAAGACGAGGAAAGCGCCGATGCTGCCCAGCGCGAACATCGCGACGGAGCCGGCGCCATAAACGAGACGCGCCGCCATGGCGGTCAGCCGGTCGCGCACCGTCGCGAGCTCGGATGCGGCGATCCAGGCGCGAAGCGCCGAGGTCCAGCGCCAGAACAGCCATTGCGCCCCGAATCCGGCGGCGACGAAGATCGCGAAAATCAGCGCGAAGCCCAAGAGGCCATAACCCTCCAGCGCGGCGCCGATGGCGGCGCCGGCTGTGGCGAATTCGTCGGGCAGCCGCGGGATCGCCGCGGCGAGGTCGGTAAAATGCCGATGTATCCGCGCCAAAGCCGTAGCGAAGAGCATGCCGTCATCCGCCGCGCCGGCAGGGCCCGATGGTGGCTGGGGCTGGACTGCCTTTTGGGCATCGACCCATTTCTGCACCTCCGGGTCGCCCATCAGCTTAAGCAGATCCTGGACCTTCTGCGGCGGCACCGCGGGTTCCGTCTGCGCCATCGTATGCGGTGCAAGCAGACCTAGGGCCATGAAGACGGCAGCGATCAGCATGCCGCTTCGCAGATAGACGATGATCGCCAATGCTCGGGACCTGCCGCCCATAAAACCTGTGTTCGGCTCCGCGCATGCGCAGCCGACTTCCCTTCAGGCCCCTTCTCTCCCTAACACCGGCCCGCTTTCCTGACATAGTTGGACCAAGGTCCATCGCGGTCCGCCGGCCCTTGCAGTCGAATAAGACGGCATCGTCGAAGCCCTGACGGAGTGCTTCGCGGAACAGATGGGTTGAAGCTCAGGCGGCCGCGGCGGATTGGCGATCGAGCTCCGCCGCCAGTGTTTCGAGGAGATCGCGCATGCCCGCCTCGCGCTCGGCCGCCTGATCGGCGCCGTCGAGGAACGCGCTTTGCTCGGTATAGACAAGCTTCGTACCTGCGCCGGCCGGGCTCAATGTGATCGTCGCCAGCGAGACCGAGATACGTTTGCCGTCGGTGATCATCGCATAGCTGAGCAGGATGCGCTCATCGGGCACGATCTCGTGATAGACCGTCTCGTTGCGCATCGGCGGCCCGTCGCCGAAGCGGAAACGGCTCCGCTCACTGCCGCCTTCCATGAAGGCCGGGGTGAATTCATCGATGGTCCAGCCTTCGCCTTCGATGAACCAGCGGCGCTTCACGACCGGATCGGCGAAAGCGGCGAAGACGCGCGCCGGGCTCGCTCCATAGTGTCGCGCGACGGTGAAAGTGGCGTGATGGACTGAGTGTTGGGTCATGAATATTCCTCTGTCTTGGTGTTGCGGTCCGCGATCGCCTGCTGTTGGGCGGCGATTTCGGTCGCGTGGAACTTCGTGTTCTGGCCGACGGCGATCTTCCAGCCGGCCTCCTGCTTGCTCATCACATAAAGCGGCCGGCCTTCCGCTTGCCCGTGCAGCGGCTCGCCGGTCGGACCGACGGGGCGCTGGCGGATATTGACGGCGGCGATCGTGTCGCTGAGGAAGGTGATGTGCTCGACGTCATAGAAGGCATATTCGTCGCCTTGTGCCGGCGTCAGCACCGACCTGGTGAAATCACGGATTTCCCGCCAACCGGTCAACCGGCGTCCGAAGGCTGTCACCCAGACGGCCTGCGGCGTCAGCAAGCCGACGAAGCCTTCGGCGTCGCGCCGCCACTGCATTGCTTCGATCTGGGCGACGACATCATCGATCAGCGCGATATCGCCACCGCGCGAGCGCGGTGCAGCAGCCGCATCGGCGATCGTTGGCTGTGGCCGCTGTCTCATGCGGCTTTCTCCGCCTTGAAGGTGGCCTCGAGCGTGAAGCTGCCGACACCGACCGGCGCCCGGCCATCGACCGCATCGATGACGGCGGCGGCGCCCGCACTGGTGAAGCCGCCATAGAGCTCGATCAGGCCAACGCCCTCGGCGATGAGCGCCCGTGCCACGGCGACCGCCGCCGTCTCATCCGGCACCGGCACGAAGGTCGTGTCCTGGGGCGGGAAGGATTTGTCGAAGCGGTCGCGCGCCGGATCCGCACCCTCCTCGATGAAGATGAACGCGGCGCGCGGTGGCGTGCCGGCAATATAGGCCTGGTTGAAGCTGGCGGCCGGCCCCAGCGATTCGATGCCGAAGGTCACCGAGCTCACCCGCACCTCGGGGCCGACGGCGGTGCTGACCAGCGGGCGCCAGCGCGGCGATACCCCGCCACACAGCTCGATCAGACGGGCTCCGTCACGCGCCAGCCCGGCCGCGACTTCCGGCAAAAGGTCGGAATGGTCGACGACGACGATGGTCAGGTCCTTGCGCTCGAAACGGTCGCGCGCCGGATCGGCGCCGCCCGCCTCGAAGATGATCGCTTTTTTCATGGCATCCTCCTGGACTGTCTTCCGGAGATTTGGGGCTTGAAATCGATCCATGTAATTGCTCAAATAATGATCGAAGTGATCAGGAAAAACGATCATGCTGGATGCCCTCACCCTCGATCAGCTGCGGGTCTTCGTCGCGGTGGCCGACAAGGGCTCGTTCCGGGCGGCGGCCAAGTCGCTGGGGCGGGCGCAATCGGGCCTGAGCAGCGCCATCGCCAATCTCGAGGCGGAGCTCGGACTTCCACTCTTCGACCGGTCGCAGCACCGCCCGTTTCTTACCGAGGCCGGCACGACGCTCCTGGCGGAAGCCCGCAGCTTGCTGATCAGGGCGGACTCCTTTCGCGCCCGCGCCGCCAGCTTCGGTGAGGGCGTCGAGGCGGGGCTCAGCGTGGCGCTGGACCCATTGTTGCCGCTGCCGCTCGTCGCTGCGGTCATTGCCCGCTTCCAGGCGAAATTTTCGAGCGTGCGGCTGGAACTGAAGACGGCGCCGCTGACCTCGGCGCTGGCCATGGTCTTGGACGGCACCTGCGATATCGGCCTCACGGCCGCCGATGAGCCGGACGCCCATGTCGTCTCCGAAGCGATCGGCGATATCGCCGGAATGATCCCGGTCTGTCGTAGCGATCACGCGCTGGCGCAGCCGCGCCCGAAAGCGCGGTGGACGACGGTCGATCTCTCCGACCATGTGCAGATCGTCGTCGCCGATCCGTCCGAGCGTTCGCTGGGCCGCAATTTCGGCGTGCTGTCGCAACAGACCTATTGCGTCGGCGATCTCACCACCAAACACGCCCTCATCCTGGCCGGCGCCGGCTGGGGAAACCTGCCGCTCTGGATGGTCGAGGCGGATCTGGCCGCAGGGCGGCTGGCGCGCATGGCGCTGGCGGTGCGCCGCTCATCTGCACCGGACCGGATGCCGCTCTATATCATCCGCCGCGTCGACCGGCCCTTCGGCCCGGCGACCTCTGGCCTCTGCCACATGATGGCGGATGAATTCCGGGCAGTTGCACAGGCCGGCGCGTAAGGCTGTTGAAGGCTGAATCCGGGCGTTGAAGATTGCCTGTGCCTGCTCTAATGTCGCGCCGGCTGAGCGGGCGTAGTTCAGTGGTAGAACGACAGCTTCCCAAGCTGTATGTCGAGGGTTCGATTCCCTTCGCCCGCTCCATTCCTGGCTAGATCGGAATTTCTTTGAGCCAGCTGTCGCCAAGTCGACTCACCGGCTCATCCTCTCCACCTCAGCGGCGAATATGTATCCCTCGTTCCGCATCGTCCTTATGATCCGAGGAGACTGCGGATTTGCTTCGATTTTTCCGCGCACTCGACTGACCTGGGTATCTATGCTGCGATCGAACTGCGACGAAACCCTACCGTGCAATAAATCCAGCAACTGGGCGCGGGACAGGACGGTTTGCGGCCGCTGGACAAATACGGCGAGAAGATCGAACTCGTGCGATGTGAGCGCAATCCAGCTTCCACTGGGATCGGACAAGGTCCTGCGCCCCAGATCCATGGTCCATCCGTCGAAGCCGAAACATGACGAGTGAGGAACGGGTTCCACCATTAGAGCGGTGCGCCTCAGGATCGCCCGGATCCTCGCAAGAACTTCTCGCGGATTGACCGGCTTAGCCAAATAGTCATCGGCACCAACCTCGAGTCCGACAATGCAATCGGCTTCTTCACTTGTCGCCGACAGCAGGATTATCGGAATTGCGGAAACGGCTCTGACTTTGCGGCACAGGTCAATCCCACTTTCTCCGGAAAGCATGATGTCGAGAACGACAAGATCGTATCGATCACGTTCAAGGACACGCAGGAGTTCATCCCCGCTTCCTGTCTGACCGGCAGACACGCCGTGTTCGGACAGAAACCGCGCAAGTGCTTCGCGACTACGGGAATCACTGTCGGCGATCAGAACCCTGATCCGGCTCTTTGGGCGCGCCAGCATCCTGAGTTCTCTCCTATCCGAGTTGCATAGTCTGATGGGCCGGATTTGGGTCCGCATAATCGGGTAACCGCCAACCGCCATCCCTGTCGTCCGGCGAAAGTCTGGCGACCAGGTCCGGGATGCGAAGTCGTGCGGCCAAACCCGTCAGGGCAAGAAAAACGCTTATCCCGAATCTCGACTTAGGCATTCCCAAGCGCAGGAGAGATGTATTTACGTTCTGGATTTCGTTGACGAAGGGCCGCAGCGTCTTGTCGCAGAGCGCAAAGGCTCGCGCGAGATTCGCCTTGTTGCGATTGATCTTACCCGCCAGGACATAGGCTCCGACCAGACTTCCGGATACACCCATGCCGCTGAACGGGGATGCACAATGCGCGGCATCGCCGACGAGAACCACACGCCCCTTGTACCAGGTGCCCGTGCGGACCTGCACCACTTCCTGAGAATAGAAATTGGGGGTCGTCATCATGCCCTGGATAAACCGATCGATCTGCCAGCCGGCATCCTGGAACCGCTCTATCCAGAATCGCTTTTGCTGATCCAGCGGCGCCCTGTGAATGGCTGACGCCTTTTCGGAGCTTTCCCTGAGCACGAAATAGACTTGCGTCTCCGTCAAGTTGTGGCTTCTTCGCATGATCATCCGACCACCAGGGGCGAGATATGTGTTGCGAAGGTTGCCGTCATCGGCCGGTGTGCGTGGGATAAACCAATAGGCCATGTGGATTCCCATTCGCAGGCAAGGATCCCCTGCATCGGACGGCAGGATATCCTTCCGAATGCGCGATCCCTGACCATCGGCTCCGACCAGCAGATCAAACGTGTCAGAGGTGCCATCGGAGAAGTGAGCGAGTACCGTATGATCGTCCTGCTCGAACCGCTCCACGGTCTTGCCGAAGACGTATCCCACGTCGTCTTTGGTCGCGTCATAGAGAATGCGCACGAGATCGCCGCGCATGATCTCACATTCGGATGTTAAGGATTGGGCGCCACGACCAGATCGATTGGCCATTATCGTCGCCTTGGTCCGTCCGCGGGAGTCGACGAACGAGACGCCGGCTTCATCGACAAGCTTGCTCTGGATGGCGCCGATGAGCCCCATGCGCTTGGCGGCCGCGATGCCCTGACCGCGCAGATCCACCTGCGCCCCCGTGGCCCTGAGAGCTGGAAAGCGCTCGACTACGACGACCCGATTACCGTTTCGGGCCAGCCAATAGGCGAGTGCCGGCCCCGCGATCCCCCCGCCGCAGACGAGAATTCTGAGGGAGCGACTTTCAGTCTCCTGAGGTTTCAAGGAACGATCGACAAGCACTTGAGACGGTATAATTGGAGCATCCTTCAATTCCGCTTGAGTTCATTTCGATACGATTGCTTGCCGCCTCGACATGAAATCTCGCTTCGCCAGATTGCGCCAACATTGCCGGCCGCCCTGAAACCACGGAATATTCGCGCAATGTTTCTGCAATGTTGGAATCGCGTGAGCGGTTGATAAGCGCATCCGAAGCCGCAAAAACTGTGGGTAGTTCAGTTGCCTAGGGGGCCCGCCCCTGCCTGGCCGGCTATTTGCGCAATGTTACCGCAATCTTTATGCCGAATAGGCTTGCGCAGGAACGAACAGGTGCCTTATGCGAATCCTTCTGGTCGAAGACGAACTGGACATGGCCAGCGCGCTCAACGACGCCTTGTCGAAGCATAATATCGTCATCGATCACGTGGCATCGATCGCGGATGCACGCGAGGCCGTTCACGGGCGGTCCTATGACGCAATCCTCCTGGATCGGCAGCTGCCGGATGGCGAAGGCCTGCGCCTCATTCCCGAGCTCCGGGCCGACAACATCGATTCCCCGATCATCGTACTGACGGCTCACAACGACCATGAGGGCCGCATCCGCGGCCTCGATCTCGGCGCCGACGATTACATGGGAAAACCGTTCGTCGTCGAAGAGCTGATCGCGCGGCTGCGGGCGGTCCTCCGTCGGCCGACACTCCTGTCGCCGGACATCATCCGGGTCGGCCGCCTCGCCTTCGACGTGGCTCATATGGAGCCGTCGCTCGACGGCAAGCAATTGCTTCTGCCGCGCCGTGAGCTCCTGGTTCTCGCGGCCCTGATGAAACGCAGCGGCCGGACGGTTATCCGTGAAGCCCTTGTTAACGCCGTCTATAGTTTCGACGTCGAGATACAATCAAACTCCTTGGATGCCCATGTCTCACGTCTCAGAAAGAAGCTGGCGGGCCTGAACGCCGGAGCTGCAATTCACACCATCAGGGGCATTGGCTATCTTTTGAAGGCCTCCGAATGACGACTCACAGCCTCCGATGGAGAATCGTTTGGCCGCTGATCTTCGTCCTCACCTTGGTCACGATCATCGTCGCAGCGGGGCTATATTTTTATTTGATGACCGTGATGACCAACAGCCGATCCGCCGATGAAACGGTGCTGCCGCACATTGCCAGCTCGATATACCAGGACAGCGCAGGCCGGCTCCTGCTATTGCCCACGCCGGAGCTCGCCAGGCTCCAGGAGGAAAGCCCCGATCTCTGGTTCATCGCCCGCGCCGAAGGCGATCGCAAAGTTCAATACGGACAAGTTCCGCCTGGACTGGAGACAATCGCGGCACAACTCGGCAACATTCTTGACGGAGACCTACGCGCTGAAGGAGCCTCGGCGCTGACTTCCCAAATCGCGCGACTGCCCTCGCCTGCCGGCGAATTGCGCATCATGTTCGGAGGCCGGCTCCAGGCCGATTCTTTTGCTGTCGAACTGCTCAGCAGAATGAAAATCATCTATCTGCCTTTCCTCGCCTTCACATTGATCGCCGCATTCCTGTCGGTGCCCATCCTGGTCAAGCGGGCGCTGGCGGGTTTGAGCCGCACGACGGAAATCGCCACCAGCATAGACATCGACCGCCGCGGCCAACGGCTTCCTCCCGATGACGTGCCGGAGGAGATGCTGCCGCTCGTGACGGCGATCAACGCGGCGCTCGAGCGATTGGACCATGGCTATACCCAGCAAAAGCGCTTCCTGGCCGACGCCGCACATGAATTGCGAACGCCTATCGCCATCCTTCATACGAATCTCGAAGCCATGCCGGACAGCCGGCAACAGCGCAAACTCCTGAACGATGTCGGACGCCTTGCAAACACCGCCGAGCAGCTCCTCGATCTGCACCGGATGGACAACAACATGCAAAGCATGGAGGAACTCGATCTGGTAGAGCTCTGCAAGTCTGTCGCCGGAGACCTGGCGCCCAATGCCATCGCTGCAGGATATGAGCTGTCCTTCTCGACCAATCGTGATCGTATTCCCGTGTCAGGCGATGCCGGCGCGCTTGAGCGGGCGATTTCCAACCTGGTGAGGAACGCGATCGAACACGGTGGCGGAAAAGGCCTCATCCAGGTCGTAGCCGTTTTTCCGAACATCATCGAGGTCACCGATGAGGGACCGGGAATACCCGCCGATCAACGGGAAGATGTGTTCGAGCCGTTCTATCGGACGGCGCCAAAGCGCAGCGGCGCTGGCTTGGGATTGAATCTGGTGAAACAGATCGTTCAACGTCACGGCGGCGAGGTGGCGATAATAGCCAGCGATCGCGGCGCCCGCTTTCGCATCAGCCTTTGAAGGGCGGCTCAGGGCGAATGCGAGGCAATGCCGGCTAGGATGTCCGCAGATCTAGAAGCGCCAGTTGACCCCGCCGCGAACCACGACGACGTCCTTCAGCTCCACGAAATCGTCCTCGTCGGCATCATCCGTGGCGCCGTCAATGTCTTCCTCGTGACCGAAGCCGTAATAGAGGCCCTCGACCCGGACGCTCCAGGTCTCGTTCGCCGCCCATTCCAGGCCGCCACCCGCGACATAACCGAACTCGTCGATGTCAAACGAGGCCCTCTGGACTTCTTCATCGGCATCGGTAACCTTGAACTCTCCGTCCGCATAGGCAAGGCCGCCGGTCGCATAAATCAGCAGCGTATCCATCGCGAAGCCGAGCCGGGCACGCAGCGAGGCAAGAAAATCGACATCGGCCTCGACCACGTCGAAGCCATCCTCATCTTCTGCGTCGCCGGAAAAGTCGGTGAAACTGATATCGGCTTCGATGCCGAGGACGATATTGTCCATCTGGACGTTGTAGCCGGCCTGAAGACCGCCAAGAATTCCGTCCGCGTTGATGTCGTCGACATAGGTCGCGTCTTCCGGGCTGTCGGGAAGTTCGCCGGAATCATAAATTCCATCGAAGGACGGATCGCCGTAGCCCAGATGCACGCCGACATAGGGACCGGTCCAGTCGAAGGCGGCCGGCACCTCGATATCAGCGGCCTGTGCGGTAGAAATAGCCAAGATCGAGACCGCACCGGCAACAAGAATCCGCTTGAACATGTTGCTTCCCTCCACCGCTGTCGCCGAGGATAGATTCAACATTACCAGCGGTCAATTGCAGGCAGTTCAGATTCCGATATTCCGCGAGACTGTGGCCTTTCGATCACAGTTCCCACTCATCCGTATAAGGAATGTTTTCCCGCACGACCGCGCCTGAACGCGACTGCAGGGTCTTTCGGGTGGTGTTCGCATATCAACGTGCCACCGCCTTCAGCCCCCGCAACGCCTCCCGCATATCGGCACGATCTTCCGACGACTCGGGATAGACCGCATAGGCCGGATAGGTGAATTCCGGCGCGCCCGCGACCAGCTCCAGCTCGCCTGTCTGCAGATGGGGCGTCACCGCGCCTTTGCGGAAATAACCCATGCCGCCGGTGCGCAGGATGTAAGCGAGGCCCAATGGCCCATAGCCGACGAGAAGTCCCGGCCCCTCGAAAGCGGCCTGCCCCAGACCGCCAAGCGCCGCGAAATGCGGGCCCCAGTCCACATGAACATAGTCGCGCGCCTCATCATCACCCTTGGCGCTTCTCACCAGCACCAGTTGCTCCTCCTCGATAAGCTCCACCGTGAAGCCGGGCAGGATCATCGGCGCGTAGAGAACCGCGACATCGAGCACACCGGTGCGCAGCTGCTCCAGCAGCTGATCCGGCATGCCGATCTGGGCGCGGATCGCGATCAGCGGCTGGTGCCGCTTCATCCAGACCAGCCAGTCGAGCAGCAGCGGGCTCCACAGGCTGAGCTCGCCCCCCAGGGCGATGGCGCCGGCGCGACCCGGCGGCAGCCGCAGCTGCTGGCGGGCGCGCTCCCAGATCTGCACGAAGGACTGGGCGAAACGCTCGAACTCACGCCCCGCCGCGGTGAGGACCGCGCCATTGCGATTGCGGGTGAAGAGCTGGCGGCCGAGCTCCTCCTCGAGGGTGCGGATGCGGGCGCTCACCGTGGTCTGGGTGACATGCAGACGCTCGGCCGCCTTCAGAAAGCTGCCGGTATGGACGATCTCCAGAAAGGTCCGGGCGCGGTCGATATCCATAATCTCGTCCGAATGATGCAATTATTTTGCACTTATACTGCATTTAATTCCGTTTGCCTTATTGTTTCTGAGCGCGCAGCCTGGTGTCGCAACTAAGCCGGACGTTTGATCGTGCAGGACGAGACGCAAACCAACCCCGTTGAGACAGCGTCCACTCCGCACGTCCTGCACGATCAGGCCCCGGCGCTCAGCGCCACCCCGCCCCGTCCTGACGACTGGAGCGATATCTCAAGATGGAGAAAGGCGGAGCGCCGGCGCCTCATCGATGAGCGCCTCGCCCTAAACCCGGAATATCGCGAGGCCGGCGCCGAACGGATCGCGAATTTGCTCGACCAGAGACTAGGCAAGCCGGGCGGCCGCATCGTCGGCACCTACTGGCCGTTCCGCGGCGAGCCCGATCTGCGCAACTGGGGCCTCCGCTTCATCGCGCGAGGCGGCCATATCGCTTTGCCGGTCGTCATCGCCAAGGGACAACCGCTCGACTATCGCGTCTGGCGGCCGGGAGATCCCCTCGAGCGTGGCGTCTGGAACATCCTGGTTCCGGTCTTCGGCCCGGCGGTCGAACCCGACATCGTAATCGCGCCGGTGGTCGGCTTCGATGCCCTGCACTACCGACTAGGTTATGGTGGCGGATTCTTCGATCGCACCCTTGCCGCCATGAAACGCAAGCCGCTCGCCATCGGCATCGGCTATGGGCAAAGCCGGATCGCCACCATCCATCCCCAGCCGCATGACATTGCCATGGACATGGTCATCACCGGCTGAAGTGGATTCAGAGCATCTGAACAAAACATAATTCATCGAACGCAGCTCCGAATTCTACATTCAGACGGTGCTGCGTAAAATGCCTTGGCCACGCCGCCCAACGTCGTCCAGTCCTTCGATTACCCCCAACGATCACCCAGGATTTTGCACCTATCATCAAAAATTTCCCTAAGGTTATATCTTGTGATAAGTTGCATTTCTGAGCCTGACATAGATGACCGCGATGAACGATCCTGGGGCTGAGAGCAACAATAGGGCAAAAGATGACGAACCGGCTGGCAAAGCCGATAGCGGTGACACGCCGCCTCTGGGAATTCTCGACGCTGAAGAGCTTCCGCGATACCGCATGGCACTTGCTCGCCTCGAACAACGCGGGAAACAACATCAGCGAGCAGCATATACAATGTTGGCGGCCCTTACGCTGTCGACAATCGGCGCCATCGCTCTGATTGCCACCTCTGGCAACATTCTTGGTAGCGATCTGGAAAAATCAAGACTTGTTGAGCCCATGTTGAAGGAACTCGATACTCAACAAAGTGGCATCAGCGCAAAACTCGACCAAAGACTGAAGAAGACCAGCGAGATCAAAAAGAACTTTGAAGACACCTTCATAGTGGGGCGCGAAAACTACTGGGTAAAAGCTCAGATTCCCCCTGAACTAACTTCGCGCCTCTATTGGGTGGATCTCAGAGGTTCGTACGGCTTGGCAGTCGGCGAGAAGCAATTTGTGTACACCACTGATGGCGGAAAGACGTGGCAACTCCCACGCATCGAACAACGCCAAGCCACGTTTGAAGCAGCCGGTTCTGGCTTTGCGCTAGGCACTGGCCCCAGTCTTGTTGCGTGGGTAGGCGGAACCCGAGGCCAGATTGCCCATACCCGTCTTGGTATAGGTTCGATATGGAAAGTCACAAGCATTCAGCAGAAAGCCGAGAGCGTTCTGGACATATTTTTCAAAGACCCACAAACCGGGTGGGCAGTTGGCGGTGGCGGTTTGCTAGCCAAAACGATTGACGGTGGCGATACATGGACGCTTCGGGGTATCAATACCGAGGCCATGTTGTATCAAGTGAATTTCTACACCGACAATGTCGGCGTAATTCTCGGCAGCGGGTTAACAATACTAACGTCTTTTGACGGAGGCGAGAACTGGACCAATCAGAGCGACAAAGTCCGGTCTTTGTTCTCCGGTCGTGATGTTACAGATCTTCGCTTCACTTCCTTCGACGTTGACTCACAGCGGCCGCTTTCAGAATCAAAAAGAATTGTGATCGGTGGGGCGGATCAAACCGTAATATATGGCGAGATCACTGAAAGTGCCGGAGGACAGCGCGACATATCCTGGAGAGAGAGCACAATCCCCCAGAAGAGCAAAGACACGATCCGATGGATCGAACGTTTTGGAGCTAGCCCCAACATGATCGCCGTGGGCGACAACGGCGCAATACTCATATCGCGCGATTCCGGGACGAATTGGCAGCCGGAACCAAATGAGGGAGATAGACCTCGCCTATTATACGCACAAGCAACCGCGCTGGACCGCGTGACAATAACAGGCGATGATGGATACATCGCTCAACTATCCCTGGGTCTCAAGGGCGATCGCTCCAAGATAACCAGAGAGACCTCTCCAATTAAGGACACCCTGCTTTATCAAATTTCTCCACGAAATCAGCAAGAACAAGTCGCAGTTGGCGATATGATCTTACGCCGCGAGCCCAGTAATCTGGCGGCATTTGCTGACCTGGATCCGGAAACATTCAGAGGGGTGGCGTTGCGCAAACAGTTCTTCGAGAACATTCCAACTACACCAGATGAAAAATCCATATTATCGAATATGATCGCCGATCTTCAGAGAATTGACCAAGATATTAGCGAACTCAACAAAGACCTTGAGAATACGAAAGGGCGCCGCGAAGCAACTCTCACCACCACCCCGATAAACACGGGTGAATTCATGTGGTGGTTAACTGGCTCGCGTGCGGCCATCGTGGTGATGATGTTCTTCATAATCAGATTTCTGGTGTCACTCTACAGATATCACACAAACCGCGCGGCCTTTTATCAGGCGCGAAGTGATGCCTTCAGATCCATGCGTGTGCTTCCCGGCACGGTAAAGGAAGTAATCGCACTCTACACTCCAGAACCTCTTGGAGACGATGTTGCCTCTTGGAGTTTTGCAGACATCCTCTCAGCGGCAAAGAGTTCTATTAGTGGAAAATCTTAATTGCTGAACTTATTAGTCCATCAGGCAGCAGTGCTGCCTCGCTACAAAACGTTGAAAAAGGGAGAAGTCCATGACAAATCGTGCATCGATGGCAATAATTATTATTCTCTCCGTATTCTCGGCAACCGTACTCGCAAACTCAAACCCAGTTTTGGCGCAATGTTCGCCATCTGACAGAGCCTGCCGCTGAGCAACTCTAACCAGACCAACATGATGGCGACAGGGAATCGCACGCTGTTCGCAAGTGACATAAAATACGAATCCTTATTGGCCGCCCCTTTTTAGTGAACGAGGAAGGTCTTACCGGAAGAGCGGCCAGAGCAAATGCCAGCCTCCATACCTTTGACAATCGGCCAGTACTCCCTGATCAGAAGCCCTTGTGTTCTACAGCACCTGGTTCGACCATGAGGCTCAAGGCAGGACGGAAAACAGCCACTGCCCCGCCCTCCCAGAATGAACATCAGAGCAACGAAAATAGGCAAGGGAAAAGGGCTAAGCAGAGGCGTGGACACGCTTCTCACAGCTTAGTCGAAGTCGATTGACGAACCCTTGCCTAACCTGCGATCACAGCCCCACCATGCAATTTCCTGGCGAGGCCGGCCGATGCAGCGCGTAACCGTCACCCTGGACGACGATCTCATGAGCGAGCTCGATCGCGTGATCGAGATGAAGGGCTATCAGAACCGTTCCGAGGCCATCCGCGACCTGGCGCGCGCCGGCATTCGCGAGGCGACCGTCAGCGTGCCGGAGACCGGCAACTGCGTCGGCGCGCTGATCTATGTCTATGACCATTCGGCCCGCGAGCTGTCGAAGCGCTTGGTGCAGACCTTCCATGATCACCATCATCTGTCGGTGTCGACACTGCATATCCACCTCGATCACGACAACTGCATGGAGATCAATGTGCTGAAAGGGCCGACGGAGGAAATCCGCCACAGCGCCGAACATGTCATCGCCGAACGCGGCGTGCGCCATGGTCAGCTGGTGCTGATCCCGGTCGAGATGGAAGCGCACAGCCACGGCCATGGCGAGAGCTCGCCACACCGGCACATGCACATCAAGGTGAAGTAGGCAGTGCCGGCAAGACTGCCGCCGCGAGCGCCCGCGACGCAGGATGATGAAGGCCCGCCACCGTCTTCGCGGCATCGACGATGCGGCCCTCTTCCATGACCAGCACCCGGTCGCATAGGCGCCGGGCGAGACGCAGATCATGGGTGATGAACAGGAAAGCCGTGCCCAGTTGCCGGCGCAGCTGGGAGAGCAGATCGAGAATCTGCAATTGCAGAACCAGATCGAGATTGGAAACCGCCTCGTCGAGGATGATCAATTCCGGTTTTGGCGCCAAGGCGCGGGCGATACAGACGCGCTGCAGCTGGCCGCCGCTCATCTGCCCCGGCAGCTTCTCGCCATCGCGGCGGTCGAGCCCCACAAGCATCAGCAATTCCGCCACGCGCGCCTTGCGGGCCAGGTGGTCGAGATCGGTCAGATGCCGCAACGGCTCGCCGACCGTCCGCTCGACCGTATGGCGCGGATCGACGGCGCCGATCGAATCCTGAAAGACGAGCTGGACGGCGCGGCGGAAATCGCGCCGCCCCTCACCGCCAATGCCGGCAATGTCACGGCCGCGAAAGGTGATCCGCCCAGCATCGGGCTTTTCGAGGCCGAGCAGCAGCCGCGCCAAAGTGCTCTTGCCGCAGCCGCTGCGGCCGAGCAGCCCGACACATTCACCGGGCGCGATGGCGAGATCGACATCCCGCAGCACTGTCTTGGGCTCAGGCGCCGCGAGCCAGGCGCCGGAGCGATAGGATTTGCCGACCGCCTCGGCCGCGATCAGGCTCATGCCACCTGCTCCTCGGGATAGAGCGCCAGATGCGCCGCCACGAGGGCCTGGGTCGCCGCGTGCCGGGGCTCTGTGAATATGTCGTGGACATCACCACGCTCGACGATCTGGCCACTCTCCATCACGGCGACGGTGCGGGCGGCGCGCGCCACTACGCCCATGTCATGGGTGATGAGCAGCACGCCCAGACCATGCCTCGCCACCAGCCGCTCGATCAGATCGAGCACATGCGCCTGCAGCACGAGGTCGAGATCGGTGGTCGGCTCATCGGCGATGAGGAACGGCGCTTCGGACAACAGCGCCAGCGCGATCATCACCCGCTGCAGCATGCCGCCGCTCATCTGGAAGGGATAAAGCGCCAGGATCCGCGCCGGCTCGTCGAGACCCGCTTCCGCGAAAGCGGCGAGGATGCGCTTGTCACTGTCAGGCCCCTGACGACCGGCCGCCTTCAGCGTCTCCAGCGCATGCGCCCGCATGGACAGCACCGGATTGAAGGCGCTGCGCGGGTTCTGCATAACGGTCGCGACCAGCCGGCCACGTAGCTCGAGGCCCGCTTTCACTTGCCCGTCGACCGCCACGCGGCCGGCGAGGCGCGTCACGCCGGACGGCAGGCAATCCTGGATGCCGAGGCAGGTCAGCGATTTGCCGCAGCCGCTGGCGCCGACCAAAGCGGTCACCGCACCGGCGGAAACACTGAGATCGAGACCACGCACCAGCTCGACCGGCGCGCCATGGCGCCGCGTCGCCAGCCTGAGGCCCTCGATGGTGAGCATCCTGCCCATCAGCAGTGCTCGATCCTGAAGGCGGGGTCGAGCCGGTCGCGCAGCGCATCGCCCAAACGGTTGAAGGCCATCACGCTGATCAGGATCATCATGCCGGGCCAGAGAACGAGGAGCGGCTGCGTCCACACGAACTGGCGCGCATCATTGATCATCACGCCCCATTCGGGTGTCGGCGCCGCGACGCCCAGCCCCAGGAAGGACAGGCCCGCGACATGCATCATCATATGTCCGATGTCGAGCGTCGCCAGCACGAGGAGCTGCGCCAGCACGCCCGGCATGATGTGCTCGGTGAAGATCCGCACACGCCCGGCGCCGGCGATCTCCGCGGCGGCGATGTAATCGCGCTCGCGCATCGACAGGACGAGGCCGCGCACGATGCGCGCATACCAGGCCCAGTGCGACAACACCACCGCCGCGATGACATTGACCATGCCGATGCCGAGCACACCGATCATGAACATCGCCAGCACAAAAGTCGGGAAGGTCAGGAAGACGTCGCAGAAACGCATGACGATCCGGTCGAACCGGCCGCCGATGAAGCCGGAGGCGCCGCCGACGATGATGCCTAGCGCCAGGACCAGCAGCAGGATGATGGCGACGGAGCCGAGCGAGATTCGCGTGGCATAGATCAGCCGGGTGAGCATGTCGCGGCCGAGATGATCGGTGCCGAGCCAATGCGCGGCGCTCGGTCCCTGCAGCTTGGCGGCCAGGTCCACGAGGTCCGGGTCATGCGGCGCGATGAACGGAGCGGCGACAATGAACAGAGCGAGCAGCGCAACGATCGCCACAGCGATACGGACCTGCCAGACGCCACGGCGGCGTGGCGCGGCCAGGACCGGCGCCAGCAAGGTATTCTCCATGCTCATCGCGATCTCTCCGCGAACATACGGATCCGGGGATCGAGCCAGGCATAGAGGATGTCGATGACGAGATTGCACAGAACAAAAATCAGCGTCATCAGCAGGACGAAGCATTGGAGGACGGGGAAGTCGCGATTATAGATGGCCGACACCGCATAGCGGCCGAGCCCCGGCCAACCGAAGATGTTCTCCACCACCAGCGTGCCGCCGATCAATTCACCGATATGCATGCCGGTGGCGGTGACGATGGGCAGAAGCGCGTTGCGCAGGATGTGATGGCGCGTGACGTTCCCGTCGGACAGGCCGCGCAACCGCGCATAGAGAACATGCCGTTGGCCGCCGGCCTCGAGCATGCTGGTGCGCAGCATACGCGCATTGATCGACAGCGACATCAGCGACACCGCCAGAACGGGCATGAGCATATGCTCGACGCCGCCCTTGCCGAGCGGCGGCAACAGGCCCAGCCACACCGAAAAGACCATCACCAGCAGGAATCCCAGCCAGAAATTCGGCATCGAGACACCGATGAAGGCGATGCCGCGCACGATCTGATCGGGCAACTTGTCGGGATGGCGCGCCGCCCAGATGCCGAGCGGCAGGCTCACCGCGAGTGTCACCACGAGAGCCACGGCGGCGAGCTGCAGCGTAGCGGGCAGATAATAGAGAAACTCGTCGAGCACCGGCCGCCGCGTCGCATAGGACACGCCGAAATCGAGACGCACCGCATCCCATAACCAAGTCAGATATTGCTCGACCAAGGGGCGGTCGAGACCCAGAAGCACGCGCGCCTTGGCGATCGCCGCATCGGTCGGCGGGATCTGCGACAGCCTGAGATAATCGAGCGCCGGATCGCCACGGCCGAGCCGCAGCATGGCGAAGACGACAGCAGAGACGCCCAGCAGCATCAAGGGGATCAGCGCGAGCCTACCGGCGATGAAACGCAGCATCAATTCGCCGGACGATAGGTCTCGAACGGAATCTCCGAGACCGACGGGCCGAAGCCGACAGCCCCGAGCTTCGGTCCCGCCACCAGCGGGGATGTGCTGTAGGTCAGCGGCAGATAAACCGCCTCTTCGTGGAGCGCCGTGAGAATGTCGCGGTAGAGCCGCTGGCGCTTGGTCTCATCGACGGTGACGAGCACCTCGCCGATCTTGGCGTCGAGCTCGCCCTTCAGCGGCAGGCCCAATTGCGCCTGATAGTCGGCATGCGACGGCACCCGCATCGAGCTGATGAAGGAATGCGGATCATAGGGAGCACCCCAGGTCTCGCCGAAGATCATGCCGAATTCGCCCTCGCGCTGGCGTGTCTCGATGGCATTGGCCTCCTCGCCCACCAGCACGACGTCGATGCCGATCCGGCGCAGATTGGCCTGGATGACCTCGGCGATCGCCTTCTGCTGCGCATTGTTGCCGACATAACAAAGCTCGATGCTGAGCTTCACGCCGTCCTTGGCGCGTATCGCTTCGCCGTCGAGGCGGCGCCAGCCGGCTTCATCGAGAAGCGCTTCCGCCTTGGCCGGATCATAGGCGTAGGGGTGGAGCCCGACATCCGCATAAGGAAAATTGGGCGCGAACAAAGCATCGGCGCGTTTCTGCGTGCCATAAAGGACGCTCTTCACGATCCCGTCCTTGTCCACCGCATGATTGATCGCCTTGCGCACGAAAAGATCATTGGTCGGCGCGCGATTGGTGTTGAGCGCCACCATTTCGGTCGTCAAAGGATGGGAGATCGCTGTCTTGCCCGGATACATGGCCTGGAAGCGCGCGAAGACATCGGGCGAAATCTGCCCCGCCCCATAGATCAGATCGATGTCGCCGGTCTCGAAGGCGACGGCGCGGCTGTTGGGATCGGGAATGACCTTGACCAGGATCCGGTCGAAGGCCGGCTTCGGTCCCCAATAGGTCTCGTTGCGGACAAAGAGGTCATATTCGCCGAGCCGCGTCTCGGCGAGCTTCCACGGCCCGGTGCCGATCGGCGCGATGATCTTGTCGGCGGTGCCTTCGGCGGGGATGGCGGCCGGCGAAATGAACCGGAACGGCCGGATCAGCGCCAGTTCCTGCAGGACCGGATAATAGGCTTCCTTCAGGGTGAGGCGGAAGGTCGACGCATCGAGAGCTTCCGTCTTCCTGATCTGGTTGGCGAGCTCAAGCCAGTTGTGGCGGTCGCGGCTCGCCAGGACGGTGTCGAAATTGGCTTTGACCGCGTCGGCGTCGAACACCGTGCCGTCGGAGAATTTCACGTCCTTGCGCAAGGTGAAGGTATAGACATGGCCGTCGCCGGAAACGGTCCAGTTTGTAGCGAGCCAGGGCGCCACCGTGCCATCGGCCTGGTACTTCACCAGCGGCTCATAGACCATGGCCTGTCCGAACATCTCGTTCGGCGCATAGGCATGCGGGTTGAGCGGCCCGACGTTGGCGGTCCAGGAATAGGTCAGCGTCGTCTCGGCACGCGCCGGCCCGGAGACGAGCAGCGCCAGAATGGCCAGGCCGGCCAGGATCCTCGCCATACGCATCGCCTGTTCCCCGCTTCGCCCGTTTACGCTGAGCGGAAACCTATACAGGCGAGAGTATGATGTCTATCAGTTTTCGTCATACTCGGGCGAAAACGCCGGATCAACCGTCAGTCGGAACCGTGCTCCTTGAGGGTGGCGGCCACCCACTCGGCGAAGTAGTCGGCGCGCATGATCTCGCCCAAGTCATCACACGGCCCATCCCCGATGGCGCTCGCTATTCCCAGCAGCAAAGGCGGTTCGTCCGGGCCGACGACACCGCCAGGCGCCAGGAACACGCCGCCACCCGAGTCGCCACGACAGAATTCCGGCGCTCTCAAAAAGACCTTCTCGGATTGGCCGAGAAAGGAGTTGGGCGGCAGCACCATCAGGCTCAATATTGCCCGGACCTTCAGAAGCCGCTCGTCCTTGCTCTCGTGGTTGCCATAGCCATAGAGAGCGGCATCGATAAAAAGAAGATCCATCATGTCGGCGGTCAGAAACGCTTCGCGCCCGGTCAGGAACCTGACAGGCGGCAAGGTCGACCCATCCTCGTCGAGGAGAAGCAGGGCTATGTCGCTGGCATCCGTCGTGGCCGACTTGGCGCTATAGTCGGGGTGGATGACGATGCGCGCGGCCTTGCGGGCGAGCTTCCTGTCATTCTGATAGAGCGTGACCTGGCGCGGCTTTACGGCGACGATGCGTTTCTCGTTGGTGAAGCAGTGCGCCGCGGTCAAGACCGCCCGGCCGTTGATCAGGACACCGGAGCACATGCGCCGGTCCGCCATCAGCTTGACCGCCCGCACGGCGATCGCCGGCTCGATCTCCCATGAACTCTGCGGTGCCGTGGGGAAAAATGGATTGTCCGATTTTGCCCCGGGTGACACGTCGAAACCGAACGTGGCCAAGGCGGTGGCCTTGATCTTGCCGCTCCGCTCCATCGCGTCGATGGTCTTGTCGACCAGCTTCCTGAGCGCCTTGTCGGAGGTTCTGACCAGGGCTCTGTCGTCGGGAGGGATCGTGGCGGCGTCATTGAGGACTTGGACAATCTTGCAGCAGGACACGTCGGACGCCCTGTCGATTTCGTAAACCGCCAGATCGAGCCGCGCTATCGCCAGATCGGCGTCGCCGCTGGCGAGCGCCGAGAGAAAATCCCCGTTCGGGCTCAGGAGAGACCCGGGCAGCCTGGTGGTAACGAAACTCTTGCCCACCATGTCGCCGACAGCGATCTTCTTGCCCGCAAGCGCCGCCGGGCTGATCTCGCTCGGTCCAGCATCCTTGCGCACGACAAAAGCAAGCGGCATGCGCGCATAGCTGCGTGTTCCCGCAAGTCTTTTGTCCCGGGTGATACTGTCAAAATAGGAAACCAGCACATCCACCCGCCCCTCGAGCAGCTCCTTCCCGGCGGGCATCGTGCTGATCGCGACCGTCCGGCAGGGCTTGCCGATGGACTGGCACAGTTCCCGCGCGATTGCCGCATCGAAACGTTCCCGGCGCTGCCCGGTCTCGCTCGAGACTTCCTGGAAGCCGACGCGGATCTCCTCGGCCGCCCGTGCGGGCAGAGCCATCAACCCCGCATGCAGAGCCGCGATAAAAGAAAGGCTTCGCCACATCGTCATCACCGGCATGTCAGCTTGCTCGCCTCGATCACATCCGCGTCGCCGAGCTCTTTCATACAGTCACCGAGAAAGTCACAGGCATAGAAGGTTCCGGTTACCGTCAACGTCCGGCCGAGCTTGCAGGCGCCCTTGCCGTTGCTCTTCGCGTGGACGAGAATCCCGCACTCCTCGAGTCCGAAGAAATATTTGGCGCCCTGGCGATCGGCATAGGAGATCTTGCCGGTGACCGTCACCCGCTTGCCGTCGTCGGAGTCGCTCGGGCATTTCGCCTGGGCCGCGCTCGCAGCGGTGCAGAACAGAAGAACGAGGAGAAGTTTCATCATGTCGATCCGTCCGCTAGCGGCATTTGACGCTGTCGGCGCCGGGCAGCACCACGGGCGTGAAGGTGATGACAAAGGTCTTGCCCTTGGCTGTCGCAGCCTTGCCCTTGGCGCATCCTGCGGCCTTACGGGCCTGCACATAAGCGATGCAGCCGCGCTTCCTGTCCTGAATGGCGACCACCTTGCGATAGCCCATCTCGACGACGAGATCATTGGCGGCGCCGACATTGAGCACGGCGCCTTCGACCGAAAACGCCTTGCCGGGATCGGTGAACTCGCAATCGGCGGCGGCAAATGCCGGACTGGCCGGCATGATGGTACAAAGAACAGCCCACGGCATTCGACGGAGGGTTGGCAGCATCGGTTTCCTTCCTGATCGATCCAGCTTCTAGAGGCCGGGACGATATCGGCCACTCCCAAATGGGAGTGGGCAGGCGGAAGTCAGCCGAGCCGCGCCAGCAGCAGCATGAGCTGGCCCTGCCGCGTGGTACCCGTCTTGTGCAGAATGGCCTTGAGCCGCGTGCGCGCGGTGCCCTCGGTGAGGCTGAGCCGTTCCGCGGCCTCGGCCACCGAATCCCCCATCATCAGCCGCCGGCAGAAAGCGATCTCGGCGGGCGTGAGCGCAAACAACGTGGCGAGGGCGCCGAGGTCACCGGCTTCGCCGACCTGCTGGCCGAGATCGGTGACCAGAACCAGGATCATCCGGCGTGGCGGCAGCAAAGCGGCGATAGCACTGGAGGATGGCGGCGGCGGAATGGCGGCGAGTGAAACCTGCCAGGCGCCTGCGGCGGTGCGGAAGGCGATGCGCGACATATCTGTCGGAATCTCGCCGGCCAGCTTCTCGAGCGCCGCGCCGAAGCGGGCATCGGCCTCCTTGTCCATCAGATGGCAACGGCCATTGCGCACGCCGACACCGATACCCCGCGCCAGCAGCCGCTCGCCTTGTGCGTTCGCATCGCGCAGCAGCCGGCCGCCATCCACGACCAAAGCGGCGCAGCGCCCACGCTCGAGGAGCGCCGTTTCGGCCAGCGCCGCTTCGGTGTCGGCGCGCAACAGCCGTGCCAGATTGACCGAGCGCTCGAAATTTCCGCGCACCCGATTGAGAACGTCCTTGCCCAGCCGGTCATAGAGCTCGGATCTCGCCAGCGGGAAGTGAAGCAGAAGATGCACCGCCTCGTCGCGCTCGCCTACGATCTTCATGCCGGCGGCCGCTTCAGCCCGGTTCTGCGGCAGAAGCCAGTCATTGTAGAATTCCGACTTGGCGAAGGTGCGGGCGGGAAACACTTCCTCGGACGCGGCAATGAAGGTGCTCTTGACCGATGTCCAATACGGCGCCCAGGGATTGATATAGGCGAAATGCTCGGCGAGCGACGTCGCGAAGGCCGCATCGGTATTCTGGACGGACAGGAAATTCAGCCGCTTTTCCGGGAAATTCATGTTGTACAGAATGCCGAAGGAGCCCGGAAAGGCGCGGCTCAGCGCCAGCGGCACCTCATCCCAGGAGCCTGAGCCGAAAGTCGCGGCATCGATCGCCGCGGCGACATCCCGGCTGATCGCCGCCACGCGGTCTTCGTCGAAATCGTCAATTCCCTGTCGCATCCCGGCCCACAATTCCTCAAAGGCGATGCCTAGTCCAGAGGCTGCCGAATGAAGGTCGTCTTGGCGCCCGCGACCGCCTTGGCGATGAAGCCATAGACTTCCGACACGCGGCGCATGTGGTGGGTGTCGGGATGCGACATCAACCAGTAGGTGCGGGTGAAGCGAACATCCGGCAGCAATCGCTGCAATTCGGGGAACTGGCTCGCCGCGTAATCATGCAGGATGCCGATGCCGTGGCCGGCGCGCACCGCCTCCATCTGGGCGACCACGCTGCCGCATTCATAATGCCGGTGCATCAGGCGCCCGAGCTCGGCGGCGTAATCGAGCGCCCGGCTATAGACGAAGTCCTCGACATGGGTGACGAAGAGATGCCCTGCCAGATCGTCGCGCGACACGATCGGCCCGGAGCGCGCCAGGTAATCCCGTGCGGCATAGACGCTCAGCGTGTAATCGGTGAGCTTCTTGACCATGAGCCGGCCCTGCTTCGGCCGGTCGAGGGTGACGGCGATATCGGCCTCGCGGCGCGGCAGTGAGAAGGTGCGCGGCAGCGGCACCAGCTGGATCGTCAACCCCGGATGCTCCATCGCCAGAACGCCCAGCTCGCGCGACAGGAAGTAATTGCCGAGCCCGTCCGGCGCCCCGACCCTGACCGTGCCGGTCAGGCCTTCGCCTGCCCCTGAAATCTGCGTACCCGCCTGAAGGATTTCGGATTCGACCCGCTCGGCGGCACGCAGCAGGACTTCACCCGCCGGCGTGATCACGCAGCCATTGGTGCGCCGTTCGAGCAGCCTGGTCTTGAGGCTCGCTTCCAGGGCACTGAGCTGGCGTCCCACGGTGGTGTGGTTCACCTTGAGCTGGCGGGCCGCCTCCAGGATCTGGCCGGAGCGCGCCACCGCCAGAAATACCCTTATATGGTCCCAATCCATGGCGATAACTAAATTTGCACAACGATACTGCAGTTTCATTCATTGTTGTGCACCAGCCTAAAGCCGATAAGCGCTCCTGACAACCCTCGGGAGAGAACAGTAATGGCAAAGAACATTCCTCATTATATCGGTGGCCGCGAAGTCGCTGGGCGCTCCGGGCGCCAGTCCCCGGTCTTCAATCCGGCGACCGGCGAAGAGACCGGCACCGTGGCGCTCGCCTCGACGGCCGAAGTGAATGAGGCCGTCGCCACCGCCCGCAAGGTCTTCCCGGAATGGGCTGCGACCACCCCGCTCAGGCGCGCCCGCATCCTCAACAAGTTCCTGCGTCTCCTCGAGGAACGCACCAACGAGCTCGCCGCCGTCATCACCCATGAGCACGGCAAGGTGCTCTCGGATGCCGTCGGCGAAATCCAGCGCGGCATGGAGGTCGTCGAATTCGCCACCGCGGCGCCGACCCTGCTCAAGGGCGAGATCACTGAAAATGTCGGCACCCGCGTCGACAGCCATTCGCTGCGCCAGCCGCTCGGCGTTGTCGCCGGCATCACACCGTTCAACTTCCCGGCCATGGTGCCGATGTGGATGTTCCCGGTGGCGCTCGCCGCCGGCAACTGCTTCATCCTGAAGCCGTCGGAGCGCGACCCGTCCGCCGCCCTCCTCCTCGCCAAGTGGCTCGAGGAAGCGGGCCTGCCCGCCGGCGTCTTCAATGTCGTCCATGGCGACAAGGAAGCCGTCGACGCGCTGCTCCACAATCCCGACATCAGCGCCGTCAGCTTCGTCGGCTCGACGCCGATCGCGCGCTACATCTATGAGACGGCGGCGAAGACCGGCAAGCGCTGCCAGGCCTTGGGCGGCGCCAAGAACCACATGATCATCATGCCCGACGCCGATATGGACCAGGCGGTCGACGCGCTCATGGGGGCGGCCTATGGCGCCGCCGGCGAGCGCTGCATGGCGATCTCGGTCGCGGTGCCGATCGGCGCCCAGACGGCGGATGCTCTCATGGCCAAACTCGAGCCACGCGTGCGCGGCCTCAAGATCGGCCCCGGCACCGACCGCGAAGCGGAAATGGGCCCGCTGGTCACCAAGCTGCATCGCGACAAGGTGAAGGGCTATATCGATGCCGGTGTCGCCGAAGGCGCCAAGCTCGTCGTCGACGGCCGCTCCTTCAAGATGCAGGGTTATGAAGACGGCTACTTCCTCGGCGGCTCGCTCTTCGACCATGTCACGCCGCAGATGAAGATCTACAAGGAAGAGATCTTCGGCCCCGTGTTGTCGGTCGCCCGCGCCGACACCTTCGACACCGCCGCCCGCATGATCAACGAGCATGAATTCGGCAACGGCACCGCCATCTTCACCCGCGACGGCGATGCGGCGCGCGAATTCGCGCATCAGATCCAGGTCGGCATGGTCGGCATCAACGTGCCGATCCCGGTGCCGATGGCTTTCCATTCCTTCGGCGGCTGGAAGTCGTCGCTGTTCGGCGATCACCACATGCACGGGCCGGAAGGCATCCGCTTCTACACCAAGCTCAAGACGATCACGACGCGTTGGCCGACCGGCATCCGCGCCGGCTCGGAATTCGTCATGCCGACGATGCGGTAAAGCGAGAGAGAAACTAACCCCAGGGTTCCGGTTTTCTCAAGCCCGGCATTCTCTCGGCGTGATAGAGATCATGTGACAGCCGTCGTGGCTGTTTCCTCCCTAGACTTGCGCTCGGCCTCATGGTCGAGCGCCTTTTCTTTTCCACCCGCAGAAAAACTAAATCCGGGAAGAACTTAATCTCGACTGACGGCCGCCTCCTTTGCCCATATGCCTCATCCGTGCAGGGCGATGAGGATGACGGCAATGGCGCAGGCTTTGACAGCGACGGAGGCCCCGACCGATGAGTGGGATCTGACGGCGATCGTCGAGGAATTGCGGCAGTCGCGCGAGATCGCCAACAATATCCGCCATCGGGGCGTCGTCCGCGAGCTTCCGTCGCGCGATGTGATGGCGCGCTTTCTCGAAGACATCACCGCGGTCTTGTTCCCCACCCATTTCGGACGGACCACGCTCAGCGACGACAGCATCGACTATTTCGTCGGCAACAGCCTGGCGCGCGCTTTGACCCATCTGCAGGACCAGCTGCGCCGGGGCTTACAATTCGCGCCCGAGGCGCATGAGCCGGCCGGCGATCCCAAGGAGAAAGCCCGCGAGATCACCCGGGCCTTCGCCCAGGAGCTGCCGGCGGTGCGGGCGCTTTTGGTGAGCGACCTCAAGGCGGCGCTGAGCGGCGATCCGGCGGCGACCAGCATCGCCGAGATCCTGCTGTGCTATCGCGGCATCACCGCAATCATCCATCATCGCCTGGCGCATGCGCTGCACCGGCTGGGCGCCAGCCTGATCGCGCGGCTCATCGCCGACATCGCCCATGCCGGGACCGGCATCGACATCCATCCCGGCGCCGAGATCGGCGAGAGCTTCTTCATCGATCACGGCACCGGCGTGGTGATCGGCGAAACGGCAATCATCGGCAAGCGGGTGCGCATCTATCAGGCGGTCACGCTCGGCGCCAAACGTTTTCCGACGAGCGCCGACGGCACGCTGGTCAAAGGCGTGCCGCGCCATCCCATCATCGAGGACAATGTCGTGATCTATGCCGGCGCCACGGTGCTGGGCCGCGTCACGGTGGGACGAGATTCCGTCATCGGCGGCAATGTCTGGCTGACGCACAGCGTGCCGCCGGGCAGCATCATCACCCAGGCGCAGGCCCAGAACAGCTGAGCGGCGGCTATTGCTTCGGCTGGGGCTCCGGAAACATCCAGCTGCCATCAAGGATCTGAGCCTGCGGCCGATACAGGCGCACGGTGTAATTCCAACCCGTCATGATCGGCAGGCAATTGGGAATCTTGCCGTCGCAGCCGCCGAACTGGATCGCGACGGAGCCATCGTCCTGGCGCTTCGCCGTCACGCTGTTGACGGAATAGGCGTTGTAATCGTTCTTTTGATAATAGCCCTCGGCATCATAGAGGCTGACCGACCAGAAGCCGTCGACCGGCACGTCCTTCACGGCGAGCGTATAGACGGTCTTGCCGTCATTGCCGGCCGGCACGATGTTGAGATAGGTGGCGTCCTTGTCGGGATTGCCGCCCCAGCCCATCGCGGTGCCGAGAAGATGGCGGATGGGATCGACCTCCGCCTTGGTGCCGAAGGCCTTCTTGAAATCGGGGATGGTGGAGCCCAGCGCCAGCAGCGCGTCACGCACTTTCTTTTGGCTCACCTGATCCCAGTCTGGAATCTCAAATTTACCGGCACCTGCCTGCTCGACCTTGATCGCATCCTGCAGCGCATGAACCTTCTTCACGTCTTCCAGATTCGCCGGATCGACCAGCGTCCTGATGCCGACCACTACATAACGCGTGCCGATCTTGTCCTTGTCGATCTTGTAAGTGCCGGCGCCATAAATGACCTCCGGCACATAGTGATCCTGGCTGATCACTTGCATGGACATGAAGCGCTTGCCCGCATCAGGCAGTGTGATGGTGACCGGCCCGGCATCGAGATCGAAGACGGCGGAAGAATAGAGCGTGTCACGGTTGAGGCGGATGACGGACTGATTATCGATCGCGGCCGGCTCACGCCGATGCGAAAGTTTGCCAAGGCCGCCTTCCTTGACCAGATTGCCGAAATAGAGATCGGATTCGGCGCGGATGAAATTATCGACCGTCACCGGCACGGCATCGGCCAGAGCTTTGGCGGCGAAACCGCAGGAAGCGACGAGGCCCGCAGCGAGGACGCACATTTTCAGATGAGATTTCACAACTCTCTCCTCCCATGCGCAGATCTCTCTCTTAGATCAGCCGAGAGGGAAGGACTATTGGCCCATGGACCTACATCGCGAAGCGCCCATCAGCTTGATCCAGATCAATGCCGTTCCTGTCCTTGCCGGTTAACTATGAGCATCATTCAGTTTCGAAGAGACCGACCATGACAAGCGAAGGATTTTATCTGGCTCTGGTGATCGCCGCGTTCCTGGCGTTCGGCGTGACCCTGTTCGTCGCCAGCCAGACGAGCCGGCGCTGACCCGATCGGCGGCGACAGGCGCCGTGCCGGACCTGGAGCGCGCCCCCCCCCTTTGGATGCGCTTCAGGTCACGCCCGCCCGAGCTTGCGTGCGATCAGGAAAACGATCACCCCCGCTACCGCGAGCAGCAGACCCCAATAGATCCAGGGCGTCTGATTGATCATGAAGCTTGCGGCCGGATAGGGAAAATAGCCGCTGCCCTGCCCGATCCATACGAGGCCGAGCAGAATCATCAGGGCACCGATGACGGAGAGGACAGGGCGGATGATTTTCATAGGCGGACCTCGTCTGTGAACGGTTGATCGCGCCGGTCAGTCTAGCACAGCCTTATTTGGCGGGATTCAATTTCGCCTCGGGCAGCGCCACCGGCGCAGCCGGTGGCTTCGGCGCCGGTGCCGGCTTCGTTTCCGGCACCGCCGTCGATGCCGTCATTTGCGGCTTGATGCGGCTCACGCCATGCGCCGTCTTGGTCCAGCGCCGCTTCTTGGCGAAGAATTGCAACACCGCAATCCAGGTAGCGAGGGAGATCATGAGCCAATAGGCCGGCAGTGTGATAAGCGCCACCGCCCAGGAGAAACCGCGCCCCAGGAAGAGTGACGCGCGGATCGACGAGGCGAGGGCGGCGAGGCCGGCAAAGATCGCGACGAGGCCGTAAAGGGCGAGCAGGAACAGCCAGAGCCGCCCGGCCATCGGCCGGCCGACCGCCTCGAGCGTGAAAGCGGCCACGATCCAGACGAGGAAGAAGGGCTGCAGCAAGGCATTGATGATGGCGCCGCCGGTCAGCGCCTGGGTGATGAGGAAATTGCGCGAGCCCAGATCACGCCACATCCTGAGCGGGGTGCGGGTGTTGACGAGCGCCGTCTGCAGCGTCCCCTTTATGTTGCGCACCCGTTGCGACAGCCAATCGCTCAGGCGACAGGGCGCCTCGCCGCGCGTCAGCGTGGGAACGAGCGCGGTGCGGAAGCCGAAGCGCGCGAAACGCATCGACAACCCCGAATCGGGCGCCAGATTATGGGCATCGAAGCCGCCGACCTGGCGCAGCGCCTGGACGCGGTAGTGGCTCGCCGCACCGGCGAAGAGCAAAGGCGCGCCGAAGCGGGCGAGGCGCGGGAACAGAAGACCGAAGCGGAACGCCTGCTCGATCGCGACCTGGCGCGTCAGCCAGTTTTCAGCACGGTTGTAGTAGCCGAGTTTCGCCTGCAGGCAGGCCACCGTCTTGGGCGCCAGCGCGAAGGCGCCGGCGATGCGGCGCAGCTGGTCGGCGGGCGGCATGTCGTCGGCATGATAGACGGCGAGGAGATCACCGCGCGCGAAGGACAGAGCGTAGTTCAACGCCTTGTGGCGCGTCTCGGGCGCCCGCTTCGGCACGACGATCACTTCGAAATGAAACGGCAGGCGCATATCCTCGAAGACTTTGACCGTGGCGCGGTCGCTCTCTTCGAGCACCAGCTTGATGTCGAGCTTGGGCTTGGGATAATCGAGCGCACTCAAGACCTGCACGATCCGTTCGGCGAGCTTCGCCTCGCGCGCCAGCGGCACCAGCACCGTATAGACGGGCAGCACATCGTCGGGCACCGCATTGGCGGGCGGGGTCTGCGGCAGCTTGGCCGGCAGCAGGCACCAGATGTTGAGCGCGCCCATCAGCGCGAAAAGCGCCAGCACCGTCGCGAAGGCGGCGACCTCGCCGGTCGGGCGGTCCCACATCGCGGCGAAGGCGATGACGCCCAGACCGAAAACCAGCCAGAGCGCCTGGTCGGCGGTGAAGCCCTGCGCCGCCGAATGCTGTGGAAAGCGGTCCTTCAGACCCGAGGTGGCGTGATGAAGGAGCTCATTCTCGCGGCCGCGCTGCAACTCACGAAGCAAGGTGCGCTCATTGGTCACCGCCGAGACGGTGAGCCCTTGCGCCGTGGCATAGGCCTTGGCGCGCTCGCCCGACGCCACATAGCGGGTGGCTCCCGGCTCCCAGGCGATCGGCAGCACACGATGGCGGCAGGCCTGCTGCGCCTCGACCGGCGTCAGGCGCTGGATGGCTTCCTGCAGCTGCGCGGTGGTGGGAATTGTGGGCAGCACATAACGCGGCGTGGACTTCTTGTCCCCGCTTTCGCCTCGCGCCGTCTCTTTCGGCCCCGTCGCCACTTTTGCCGTCCCGTGATCTCGCGCGGAGCTTGGAGCAATTGGCGGCAATTGCAACAGAATTTACCCGGCTTACGGGCCAGCCACCTTCCGACCTTATTTTGTTGTATAGGAAGAATAAGAAGGAGAGAGGCATGAGCGACCGGAACTGCGTTAACCCCATCTCGCGGCGCCGACTCATCGGGCTCGCCGCGCTTGCCGCCCTGGTGCCGGCTGCGCCGGCCTTCGCCGCGACGCGGCGGCTCACCGGCAGCGTCTCCTATCGCGAGCGCATCGCCTTGCCACCCCATGCGGTGCTGGAAGTGCGCCTCCTCGACGTATCGCTCGCCGATGCCCCTTCGAAGACCCTCGCCGTCACCCGCGTCAAGACGCGCCACCGCATGCCCATCCCCTACCGGCTGCGTTATGACGACAGCCGCATCCGCCGCAACCACACCTATGCGCTACAGGCACAGATCACGGTCGACGGCAAATTGTGGTTCGTCACCACGACCCGGCATTCAGTCCTCACCGGCGGCCGGGACGAGACGGACATCAAGGTCGAGCGCGTGTCCGGCGGCGGCGACGAGGCGGGCGATCCGCGCGGCAAATGGCTGGCGGAATCGATCCGCCGGCGCGGCGTGATCGACAATCTGCAGACGGTGCTCGAAATCGGCCGCGACGGGCGGGTGTCGGGCAGCGGCGGCTGCAACCGGATCAGCGGCAAGGCGGAGATCTCCGGCAGCCGCATCAGCTTCGGGCCGGTGGCCTCGACCAGAATGGCCTGCGTGCCCGCCGCCATGGACCAGGAAGCCAAGTTCCTCGCCGCCTTGGGCGATGCGCGGAAATGGCGGATCGACGACCGGCGCGGCAAGCTCTATCTTCTCGACGGACAAGGCGGCGAGGTGCTGCTCCTCGCCCGTATGTGACGCAACCCGACGGCGGCCGTCGTGAAGAAATTCGTCACCCTCATATCGATCCTCGCTGCGGTGTTCCTCGTCTATATCGTCGGCAGCGGGTGGATCATCGCGCATAATGCCCGCGATCTGCTCACGGTGGCGCAGACGGAGCGCCCCGCGCACCCGGTGCTCAACCCCTTCGCCATCGGGTTCCGCGGCGATCCGCAGATGGCCTTCGGCTATCCCTTCGAGGAAGTGAAGATCGCGACCGAGCTCGGCCTGGCGCCCGCCTGGCTGGTGCCGGCCGGAGGAGCGGGCAATATGGCGGCCATCTATGTCCATGGCATAGCGGGCCTGCGCGAGAACGGCTATCGCCACCTCTCGGTGCTGCACAAGGCGGACATTCCGGTCCTGCTCATCACCTACCGCAACGATGCTGATGCGCCGGTGTCCCTCGAGCGGCAATATGCGTTCGGATTGACCGAATGGAAGGACCTCGATGCCGCCGTGAGCTTCCTGCGCCAGCGTGGCGTCACGCGGATCATCCTGGTGGGCGAATCGATGGGCGGCGCCATCGTCGGACAATTCCTCATGCATTCCGGGCAGGCGAAGAGCATCGCGGCGCTGATCCTCGATTCACCCGCCCTCGACAGCCGGGCCATCATCCGCAACCTGATCAGCCAGTTCGGTTTCCCGCTACCGGCGGCCATCGAGCCGGTGGCCCACAGTTTCCTGGCCTTGCAGCTCACCGTACCGCTGACCGACGCCAACAGCATTGCGGCCGTCGCGGCCTTTCCGGGCCCCTTGTTCATCGCCCATGGCACCGGCGACCGGCTGGTACCGTCGAGCATCAGCGATGCCGTTTTCGCGGCAAGGCAGGGTCCCACCACCTTCATCAGGAGCGAAGCGGGCCATCTGCAATCCTGGCACGAGGATGCCAGCCGCTATCGTCGCGCCCTCAGCGGGTTCATCGAACAGCTGCTCACCATTTGAGCCGGCTTTTTTTTGCCGCAGGGAGGTTGTAGGTCTGGCGGCGATGTTCCGGGATTCGTTTGCGGTCAGATCCGCCCTTCTCGCTTTTCTCCTCGCCGCAAGTGCTACGGGGCCGGCTTCCTTATGGGCGCAGGACCAGGCCGCCATCACGGCAAGCACGACCGAGGAAACGCCCCCCTTGCCGCGCTTCCGGCATATCGATCTCGCCGGCAAGCCCACCTCCTTCACGCGCGAATCGGTGATCGTCTTGGTCGACGATGATTTCGCACCCTTCAGCTATGCGGGTGCGGCGGGTGAAGCCAAAGGCATCGCGGTCGAGACGGCGGAAGCGGTGTGCGCCGAATTGCGCACCAAATGCAATGTCGTGCTGATGCCCTGGGAGAAGCTCTCAGGCGGCGCCAGCAATAGCGGCGGCGTGGTGGCGGGCTTGCGCCTTGACGACAAGACCCTCAGCCAGTTCCAGCCGACGCGGCCGATCTATCGCGCCATCGGCCGGTTCGTGGCGCGCAAGGACAATGAGCTCACGGCGATCACACCCGACGAGCTCGACGGCAAGCGTATCGCCGTCATTGGCGGCAGCGGCTATGAGACTTGGCTCACGCGCAATTTCGCCGACGCGGAAATCGTGCCCTTCCCGACGCTCGGCGAGGCCGAGGACGCGCTGCGCGGCGCCAAGGTCGACCTTCTGTTCGGCGACGGGCTGCAACTCGTATATTGGATGCGCGGCGAAGCCTCGCAGAATTGCTGCAAATATATCGAAGGCGCCTATTACGACAACGCGCTGTTCAGCCGGCCCTATGTCTTCCTGGTGCGGCGCGGCGACGACGAATTGCGTCAGGCCTTCGACTATGCGCTCGACCAGCTGCAGGAATCGGGCAGCTATGCCCGTATCTTCGGGCGCTATATTCCCGGCCGCTTCTGGTAGTCGCGGGCGGTGCGCCCCACCGCCTGACCGATGTTCGAGAAGCCCGAGGCCCGGCATTTCGCCGTGAGCCCGTCGACGATCCGGGTGACGAGCACCGGCCCCTCGAAGACGAGCGCTGAATAGAGCTGCAGAAGATGTGCCCCGGCCGCGATCTTGGCGAAGGCGGCTTCCGCGCTGTCGATGCCGCCGACGCCGATGAGCGGGATACGGCCTTCGAGCCGCAGATAAAGCTGCGCCAGCATATAGGTCGCGAGGTCGAAGAGCGGGCGGCCGGACAGCCCGCCGGTCTCACGCGCATGGGTCGAGCGCAAATGCGGCCGGGTGATCGTCGTGTTCGAGACGATGACGCCGTCCACCTTTTCCGTCAGGAAGACTTGCGCGATGTCGTCGAGATCCGCTTCGGCGAGATCGGGCGCGATCTTGACGAGGAGCGGCGGCGTAGCCTTGCGCGCCCGCGCTTCGTTCAATCTTCCCAGCAGCGTTTCGAGCTCGGCCTTGGACTGGAGATTGCGCAGGCCCGGTGTGTTGGGCGAGGAGATATTCACCGTCAGGTAGCTGGCGAGATCGCGGAAGGCCTCGAGGCCTTTGACATAATCGCCGATGCGGTCGGCGGCGTCCTTGTTGGCGCCGATATTGACGCCGACGATGCCGCCTCTGGCGCGCCGCGCCTCGAGGCGGCGGCGCAGCGCGTCATGGCCTTCATTGTTGAAGCCCATGCGGTTGATGACCGCCTGATCCTCGCTGAGCCGGAAGAGACGCGGGCGCGGATTGCCTTGCTGCGGCAAGGGCGTCACCGTGCCCACTTCGACGAAGCTCAGTCCTTCCGCCAGCATGGCGTCGGGCACTTCGCCATTCTTGTCGAAGCCGGCGGCAAGTCCCAAGGGATGGGCGAAGGAGAGACCGAAAAGGCTCGCGGCGAGTTCAGGCGCGAAGGCCTGGGCCTGAGCCGCGGGCGCCAGCTTCAGCGCGGTGATGGTGAGGCGATGCGCCGTCTCGGCATCGAAGGCATGCAGCAGCGGACGGATGAGCGGGAAGCTCCGGCGGGAGAGGCTCATGCGGGAATATCCGCCGGAAAATTGTGAGTGCCACCCTGCCAAGGCAAGGGAGCGGCATGGCGGATGCGGGCGATGGCGAGCGGCGCATAAAGATGCGGGAAAAGATCGCCGCCGCGCGAGGCTTCCCATCTGAGCTCGGGGCCGAGCGTCTCCGCATCGACCGCGGCCAGGATGAGATCGGAACGCCCGGCGAAATGCCGGCGCACTGTCTCGCGCAGTTGATGGGCGGCGGAGAAATGGATGAAGCCGTCCTGCCGGTCGACCGCCGAGCCTTCGAAAACGCCTTGCGCCAGGGCCTTTTCCCATTCGTCGCGGCCCAGAATCTTATAGATCGTCGCCATATGCACTCCTTGCTGGGGCGAGCCATAAACCATAAAAAGCGCAGCCGGAACGGGGAGTTTGGCGAGACTCGACAAAGGTGTTTACTTAAGGTATTATTCCTATAGTTGCGAAAACACAGAACCACACCGGACGCCCTAGGTATTGTCGAGGAGCGCGGCATGTTCACGCATAAGCAAGTCTGGACCGCCATCGATGTCATCGCCGAGCGTTATGGATTCTCGGCCTCGGGCCTTGCCAAGAAGGCCGGGCTCGACCCGACATCGTTCAATCCCTCGAAACGGCATGGGCCGGACGGGCGGCCGCGCTGGCCGACGACCGAAAGCATCGCGCGCGTGCTCGAGGCCTCAGGCGCCTCGATCGAGGAATTCAGCGATCTCCTGAGCGGCCGCAAGGGCCAGCCGCCGAAACGGCGGCAGATTCCGCTCATCGCCTATTCGCAAGCGGGCAAGCCAGGTTTCTTCGACGATTCCGGTTTTCCGACTGGCACGGCCTGGGACGAGATCGAAGCGCCTGGCGTCATCGACCAGAATGCCTATGCGGTCGAGATCCAGGGTGAAGGCATGCTGCCCGTCTATCGCGAGGGCGACATCGTCATCGTCTCGCCCTCGACCTCGATCCGCAAGGGCGACCGGGTGATCGTCAGGATGACGAATGGCGAGGTGATGGCGCGCATCCTGCACCGCCAGTCGGCCAAGACGGTTGAGCTCTCCTCCTTCAACCCGGCCGAAGAAGTCCGCAGCATCGAGATGAAGGACATCGACTGGATCGCCCGCATCATCTGGGCCAGCCAGTAAGACAACGGCGACTATCCTTTCGCGCAAGACTCTCCAGGCAGGTCCGCCGCAGCGCCACGGCGGTCTCGGATTTGTTGCGCATCTTCAAGATCATCGAGAGCCGCGACATCCCGACGACCTTCGGCGCACATTGATCGAGGCGCGCAAGTCCGGCGAACATCCGTAATTTGACAATTCATTATAGTTAACCTAAGGTTAATAATTCGAGGGCGCGGGCGGAAAGCCCAGATCGGAGTGGTGTCATGCGTAACTGGCGCCTGTTTTTTACCGCGCTGTCTTGCGCGGCCCTGTCGGCCATCGACCCGGCAATCGCCGCAAGTCCCATCGGCAATACGGTGCAGACCTCGACGACGGTCAGCGCCAGCGGACGAGTCCTCGAGAAATCCTCGCCCGTCTTTTTCAACGATATCTTGCGCTCGAACGCCACCGGCATCGGCCAATTCATCTTCAATGATGGCGGGCGGCTGGCCATCGGGCCCTCCGCCACGGTGACCATCGACAAATCAATCTACAAGGGCGGCAAG
The DNA here is from genome assembly GCF_016595235.1 of Taklimakanibacter albus. Classification (GTDB taxonomy): domain Bacteria; phylum Pseudomonadota; class Alphaproteobacteria; order Rhizobiales; family Aestuariivirgaceae; genus Taklimakanibacter; species Taklimakanibacter albus. The sequence goes on from NZ_JAENHL010000008.1 coordinate 1,737,324, forward strand.
TCGGTCCAGCAGGCGAGCATCCAGGCGTCGAAGGGCGCCTTCCGCTTCATCAGCGGCGCCTTCTCGGTGAAAAAGATCAACACGCCCTATGGCACGATCGGCATCCGCGGCACCGCCTTCGATTTCACCATCAGGAACGGCCGCGTCTACATCCTCCTGTTCCGCGGCGCGGTCAGCTTCTGCAGAGGCGGCAACTGCAAGACGCTCAGAAGCAGCTGCGACTATCTCGTCGCGGGCGGCGGCAAGATCAGCGATCCACAGGCGCTGAGCGCCGGTATCGATCAAGGCCTCAATATCGGCGAGGTCTTCCCGCTCGTGGTCAATCAGAGCAAGCTCAATTCGCAGTTCCGGCAAGGCACGCGCAACTGTTTCAGCCGCGCGGCACAACGCACCCCCAACAAATCGATCTCGCCCGCTGTCAATGCCGCGGCGGCCGCCGCCGCGCCGGACACACCGGATACGCCGGACACGCCAGGCCCACCCGGATCACCGGGTGGACCTCCAGGCAACTCGGGAAAATCCAACAAGGGCTTCGGCAATGGCGGCGAAGCCGATGACAGCGGGCCCAATGAATCGCACAATCCCGGCAAGGGCCATGGTGGGCCGCACAGCGATGGCGGCAAGAGCAAAGGCAAGGACAAATAAATCTCGCCGGCGCACTTTCAAAGGCTGAGCGCTCTTCGCATATTTCCTCCGGACGAGGAAATGGCGCGGCGATCAGCTTGACTCCAGTATCGGATCAGACACAGCCGGAGACTATCCCACGTCACGTGCTTTGGGCGATGGCCGCCTTCTTGGCCGTCTTTCCGCTCCTCGCCGTCAACACCACCTCTTGGGGCATGCGGATCGCCTGGATCGGCATCCTGGCCATGGGCGGCTTTCTTGGTTTCATGGCCAACCTGCAGGAGCAGACAAATCCCGAGCTGCATAAATATGCCGAGCAGCAGCGAAGAGGCCCCCATGTCCGCCGCTATCGGCCAGTGGTCATTGCCGTCATCCTGAGCGCTCTTCTGATCGCCGAGTTGCTGTCCGTCGCTGCCACCTATGCGACGCCTGACCGGCCGCTTCTCTGGCACGGCACGATTCTGATTGTGCAATGGGGAGACTCGATCTTTCCCCTCATCGGCAAATACGCGACGCGGGTGACACCACCGCTCGACGTGCAAACGCTGTACGAAACGCAGGCGGTGACGACGCTCTTCCTCGCAGCCGGCGCCATCTGCTTCATCGCTCTCGCGCCCTATCTGCTTTTCATGCCGAGCCAGGAAATACAGGCCGCGCACCGGATGTCGATGGAGATGCGCCCGAGCCGGTTCATGTCGTCACCCAGCTCAATGCTGATCATGATGCCGTTTGCGATTCTGGCCGGCCTGGCGATCTTCCTGGGCTGGTTGGAATTCGGCTCCACTTCGGGTCGTGGGCTGACGATGGACTGCCTGTTCTCGGCAGCCTGCTATGTCCAGGACGATCTGAGCCTGATCGCCAGCGGATTCCTGCGGGTCTTCGGAAGTTATGGATTCTGGCTGGGCGGGGTAGTGATCGCCGTGACAGCGATGACCGCGGAAACGGATTGACGTACTGGCGCGTTGATACGCGCCAGTATCTCGACTTGTTACCGCCTCGGCGGCGGCAGGCTGTTCTTCAGCACGTTCACGGCATTGGCGGAGACCACGAAGTCCTCGAGCTGCTGGACTCTCAGAGCCAACGCTTCGAGCGCCTTGGCCTGATCGTCCAGTTTCTTCTGCAACTCTTCAACCGTGGGCGTCGGACTTCTCCTGTGCCGAAGTTCAGCCGAGCTCGCCTTTCAGCGCCTTGCCGATCAGCGCGCGGGTGTTGTCGAGACCATACAAGGCCGCGAAGGACCCGAAGCGCGGGCCTTTCTCTTCGCCGAGCAGCACCTGATAGAGGGTGTTGAACCAGGCGAGCGACACACCGGTCGAGCCGTCCTTCTGTACGGTCTTATAGGGATCACGGCGGCCGATATCATAGACGGCCTGCTGGATCTCTTCGGGAGTTGCCTCTTTCGGCAGGCGTTCGAGCGCGGCCGACAGATCCTCCAGCGCCTGGCGCTCATCGGCGGTGGCCTGGCGATACTTCTTCTGCGGCTTCACGAAATCCTGGAAGTAGCGGATCGCATAGCCGACCAGCGCGTCGAGACGCGGATGGGTTTCGGCCGACACCGAAGGCGCATAACGCTTGAGGAAGGCCCACAAAACGTCCTTGCTCTCGGCATTGGCGACCGCCACGAGATTGAGGAGAAGCGCGAAGGAGACGGCTTGGGTGCGTCCGCCAGCTTCAGAGACCAGCACTTCCGGCGCGGGCGGCGAGCCCATATGGATGTGCCACACCGGGTTGGTGAGCTTCTGCGCCTGATCCTGGCGGCCATAGGCGTCGAGAAACGCCTGATAGTCGTCGACGGCGCGCGGGATCACGTCGAAATAGAGCTTCTTCGCCTCGCGCGGCTTCGAATACATGAAGAGCTGCAGACTCTGCGGGTCGGCATAGGTCAGCCATTCGTCGATGGTGAGACCATTGCCCTTCGACTTCGAGATCTTCTGGCCCTTCTCGTCGAGGAAGAGCTCGTAATTGAAGCCGTCGGGCGGCGGGGCGCCCAGCACCTTGCAGATGCGGCTGGCGAGCTTGACGGAATCGATCAGGTCCTTGCCCGACATTTCATAATCGACATCGAGCGCATACCAGCGCATCGCCCAGTCCGGCTTCCACTGCAATTTGCAATGGCCGCCGGTGACCGGCGTCTCATAGGCCTTGCCGGACGCCGGATCGCGCCACACGATGGTGCCCGCCTTCACGTCGCGGCTTTCGATCGGCACCTGCATGACGACGCCCGATTCCGGATGAACGGGGAGGAAGGGCGAATAGGTCTGCGAACGCTCCTCGCGCAGCGACGGCAGCATGATCGCCATGATCTCGTCGTAACATTCGAGCGCCCTGAGCAACGCCTTATCGAAGCGGCCCGATGTATAATAATCGGTGGCGCTGGCGAATTCATATTGGAAGCCATAGGCGTCGAGGAAGCGGCGCAGCATGGCGTTGTTGTGATGGCCGAAGCTCTCATATTTGCCGAACGGATCAGGAATGGTGGTGAGCTTGCGGCCGAGATGCTGGGCGATCAGCTCCTTGTTCGGAATATTGTCCGGCACCTTGCGCAGGCCGTCCATGTCGTCGGAGAAGCACAGGAGCCGCGTCGGAATATCCGACATGGTCTCGAAGGCATGGCGCACCATGGAGGTGCGCGCCACCTCGCCGAAGGTGCCGATATGCGGCAACCCCGAGGGCCCGTAGCCCGTCTCGAACAGGACTTCCTTGACCGGTTGTTTTTTGCCCTTCACGCGCTCCAAAAGCTTGCGGGCCTCTTCAAAAGGCCACGCCTTGCTGTCGAGAGCGGCGGCGCGAAGGAGTTGGTCGGTCATTGTCCTGTCTTTTTGGAAAAGGTTAAAAAGCCCGGCAAATCCATATTTGCCGGGCCCTTGCTGTATAAGCCGTATCAGGCTGCGTCAACCTCGCTCGACCGGGAAGGGATTGCGCTCGACGAATTCGAGCTGATGCCAATAAGGATATGGCGGCTTGGTGAGGCTGGCGGCGTCGAGTTTCGCCACTTGCTCTTTCGTCAGATTCCAGCCGACGGCGCCCAGATTCTGGCGCAGCTGCTCCTCATTACGGGCGCCGATGATCACGGTCGATACGCTGGGGCGCTGCAGGAGCCAATTGATGGCGATCTGCGGGATGGTCTTGCCGGTCTCCTTGGCGACATCGTCCAAGGCATCGACGACCTTGTAGAGATATTCGTCCGTTACTTGCGGGCCGTTGTCGGCGGTCTTGTGCAGGCGGCTCTGCTTCGGCAGGCTGGCGCCACGGCGCAATTTGCCAGTCAGGCGGCCCCAGCCGAGCGGGCTCCACACCACGCAACCGACACCCTGGTCGAGCGCCAGCGGCATCAGCTCCAATTCGTAGTCGCGCCCGATCAGCGAATAATAGGCCTGATGGGCGACATAACGCGAATAGCCGTAACGGTCCGAGACGGCGAGCGACTTCATCAGATGCCAGCCGGAGAAATTGGAGCAGCCGAGATAACGGATCTTGCCGGCGCGCACGAGATCATCGAGCGTCGAGACCGTTTCCTCGATTGGCGTCACGGCGTCGAAGCCATGCAGTTGGAAGAGATCGATGTAATCGGTGCCGAGACGCTTCAGGCTGCCTTCGACCTGCTTGATGAGATGAGAGCGCGACGAGCCGACATCATTCGGCTCGTCGGAAAAACGGAAGGTCGCTTTGGTCGAGATGAGGACCTTGTCGCGGCGACCCTTGATCGCCTTGCCGAGAACTTCCTCGGAAAGACCTTTGGAATAGACATCGGCGCTGTCAAACATATTGACGCCCGCCTCGAGGCAGATGCTGATGAGCTTGGTCGCCTCCTTGGCGCCGCTGGCCCCCCAGGCCTTGAAGAATTCGGTACCGCCGCCGAATGTGGCCGTGCCCAAACTGAGGGCCGGCACCTTGAATCCCGAGCCGCCTAGCTGCCTGAACTCCATCTCGCTCTCCTGTCGATCCAATTGGGAGGCGCCATGATGCAGGCGGCCTTGCCCGAGGCAAGAGCGAAATGCGGAAGGGAGCTATCCGTATTTATAAGGGCATCAGATCATCCGAAAACCGCTTCGCACTTTCGGTCTGATGCTGCACTGCCTGATTTTCAGGCAACGGCGAGATTCTTGCGGAGAAATTCCACCGTGCGGCTCCAGGCCAATTCGGCGGCATCCTTGTTGTAGCGCGCCTCATTGGTGTCGTTGTTGAAGGCGTGATTGGCGCCGTCATAGATGAAGAGCTCATAGAACTTGCCATTGTCCTTGAGCGCCTTCTCGAAGGCCGGGATGCCGGCATTGATGCGCTCGTCGAGCCCGGCATAATGGAGCATCAAAGGCGCCTTGATATGGGCGACCTGGTCGGCCTTGGGCTGCGATCCGTAATAAACGACACCCGCCGCCAGCGACGGCTCCGCCACCGCGAGCTCGCCCACCTTGCCGCCGCCCCAGCAGAAGCCGATGGCGGCGACCTTGCCGGTGCAATCGGCGCGCGCCGCCAGAGCCGCGAGGCTGGCGCGGGAGATGGCCACCGTTTCGTCGGAGGTGAGCGTGCCGATCATGTCGCGCGCCTTGTCGGCATCGTCGGGCGTGCCGCCCTTGATGCTCAGATAATCGGGCGCCAGCGCCAGGAAACCTTCAGTGGCGAGGCGGCGCGCCACATCCTTGATATGCGGATTGAGGCCGCGATTTTCGGAGATGACGACGACGCCCCCGGCCTTGGGAAACTGCTTCTGCTTGACGAGATAGCCCGACACCTTGCCGGCGGTCGATTCATAGGTGATCGTCTCGGGCAGGATGCGGGTGTCGTTCTCGGCGATCATCTCGGCGCTGGCGTAATTGTTCTCGAGCACCGGCAAGAGGGCCACCGCCGCGGCGGTACTTCCGGCCAGTGCCGCCAGCCTTTCGAGGAAGTCACGGCGCTTCATCTGGCCATGCGTATAACGGTCGAAAAGATCGATATATTTCTGGTCCATGGGGTTTCCTCCTGCTGAAGAGGGAACAATGCCGGGCGCTTACGTCATGTTCCAGCATGGCCGGATCACTTTCTGCTGAGCATGGCGTAAAGACTTTGCTGTACCGGCTGATTTGATCACTGTATGTTCACGCCCAATGTCTTTGTCCTCCTCCCTGCTCTTCCCCCAGAACGAAACGGCGCCCGTCGCCGTGCTCGACGGCATTGCGCTCAAGCTCGCTCCCGATAAGCGGGTCGAGGCGGCGGAAGCGCTCACCCATCTCATCCGTGAGCCGCATCTCCTCTGCCATTCCGCCTTCGTCATCGAGCGGCTGGGCTTCGCCGCCGAGGCGCCGCGCGCGGTGATCCGCCAGGCGCGCGAGCAGAAGCATGTCGACGTCGCCGAGCTGTTCGCCTTCGTCTGCCCGGCACGCTTCGCCACGCCGACACCCAAAGGCATCGCCCGCGCTCTGGGCCTCGATCCCGAGACGGAGGAGACCGAGCTTCTCCGCGCCATCGCCGATGATCTGATCGCCCGGCTCACCAGCCCCAATTACCCGCTGCTGCGCGAGACGGCGGAAAACGCCACCTTCCTCGCCCGCGCCAACTGGCCCTGGGCGCGCGCCGTGATGACGGCGCTGATGAAGGCCAATCCGCGCCTCGATGTCGGCACCTTCGTCACCGGCCTCAATGTGTGGGACCGGATCGATGAATGGGAGGACGATGGCGGCCGGCCGCCCGGCTCGCATCTTGGCGTCAGCCCCGACGAGGCGAAGGACTTTCTCGCCCAGGTGCTGGGCGCGGACGCCGAGACACGGGTCGAGCAGAAGGACTATGCCGCGACCACGACGCATGCCTTCCAGCCGCGTGACGAGGAGACCTCCAACCACATCCTCCTCGCCGAAGCCGGCACCGGCCTCGGCAAGACACTCGGCTATCTCTCGCCCTCGTGGTTGTGGGCGCGCAAGAACAACGCGCCGGTCTGGGTGTCGACCTACACCAAGAACCTGCAGCGCCAGATCGACCAGGAAACACAGCGCATCGTCGCCGACCCGGCCGAGCGGCGCGATCGCATCGTCATCCGCAAGGGCCGCGAGAATTATGTCTGCCTGCTCAATCTGCAGGAAGCCTTCGCCAAGATGAGCTCGGCCAATCCGCGCTCGGCGCTGCTCGCGGCACTCGTGGCGCGCTGGGTCAGGGCCAGCCGCGACGGCGACATGGTGGGCGGCGACTTTCCGTCCTGGCTCCTGCCGCTCTTCAACGACGTGGCGCTCGATGGTGAAAACCGGGCGCTGTCGCCCGCCGCACTCGGCCTCACCGACCGGCGCGGCGAATGCATCTATGCCGCCTGCCCGCATTACCGAAAGTGCTTCATCGAACGCGCCATGATCCAGGGCCGCAAGGCCGATCTCGTGATCGCCAATCACGCGCTGGTCTTACGCAAGGCGGCGGTAGACCAGGCCATCGGCTATACCCAGACCAAGGAAGAATCCTCAGCGCCCCAGGATCTGCGTCGGCTCGTTTTCGATGAAGGCCATCATCTCTTCGATGCCTCGGATTCGGCTTTTTCCGGCCATCTGACCGCGCTCGAGACGGCGGAGCTCAGGCGCTGGCTCAGGGGACCGGAATCCGCCGGCCGGCGCGGCCGCGGCTTGAAAGAGCGTGTCGGCGATCTGGTCAGCGACGACGAGACGGCGGAGAAACATCTCAATGCCGTGCTCAGCGCCGCTTATGCGCTGCCCGGTCCCGGCTGGACGCGGCGCATCCAGGCCGGCACGCCGGAAGGGGCGGCCGAAAGCTTCCTCACCCTGGTGCGCCAGCAGGTGCTGGCCCGCGCCGAGCAGAATTCCGGCCAGACGCTCGAGACCGATTGCATGCCGCTGGTCGAAGGGCTCTCGACGGCCGCCGGCGAGCTCGCGGCCGCCCTCATCGACCTCAAGCGCCCGATGGCGTCGCTCGCCAATACACTCGCCAAGAAGCTCGACGATGAAGCCGCCGAGCTCACGACCTATGATCGCGGCCGCATCGAAGCCGTGGCGCGCTCGCTCAGGCGGCGCGGCGAGCTGATGGTCGGCAGCTGGATCGACATGATCGAAAGGCTGCTCGACAAGCCCAATCCGCTTTTCGTCGAATGGTTCTCGGTCGACCAGATGTTCGGGCGCGAGGCCGATGTCGGCCTTCACAGCCACTGGATCGACCCGACTGAACCTCTGGCGCTTGTCGTGCTCAAACCCGCCGATGGCGTCGTCATCACCTCGGCGACGCTGAAAGATCGACCGCCCGAGGCGCCGGAAGACTGGACCAATGCCGAGATGCGCACCGGCGCCGTGCACCTGCCATATCCGGTCCGGCGGGTGAGCTATGACTCGCCCTTCGACTACAAGAATTCGAGCCGCATCATCGTGGTGAACGACGTCAATCGCGAGGACATGGACCAGCTGGCCGCCGCCTATCGCGAATTGTTCCTGGGCGCGCGCGGTGGCAGCCTCGGGCTGTTCACCGCCATCTCGCGCCTGCGCGCCGTCTATAAGCGGCTGGTCAGGCCGCTGGCGCAAAAGGGCCTGCCGCTATATGCCCAGCATGTCGATCCGATCGACACCGGCACGCTGGTCGACATGTTCCGCGCCGAGCGGGACGCCTGCCTCCTCGGCACCGATGCGGTGCGGGACGGCGTCGACGTACCGGGAGACTCCTTGAGGCTCATCGTGCTCGACCGGGTGCCGTGGGGCACGCCCACCATTCTGGAGCGCGCCCGCAAGCAGGCCTTTGGCGGCCAGGCCTATACCGACATGACGGTGCGCCTCAGATTGCGCCAGGCCTTCGGCCGCCTCATCCGGCGCGAAGGGGACCGCGGCGCCTTCGTGGTGCTCGATCCCCGCCTCGCCTCGCGTTTCTGCACCGCCTTCCCGCCCGGCATGCGCATCGAACGTGTCGGCCTCGTCGATGCGATCGACATGGTCCGCGATTTTATCCAGAGTCCTCCATGAGCCAGCCTGTCCTCTACACAGTCTTCGACACCGCCATCGGCCGCTGCGGCATCGCCTGGGGTCCCGCCGGCATTGTCGGCGCCAGCCTGCCGGAAGACAGCGCCAACGATCTCACGGCACGGTTCACGGCGCGCCACCCGGAGGCGCGGGAAGGCACACCACCGTCTGAGATCGCGGACGCGATCCGACGGATCCAGGCATTGCTCCAGGGGGCCGCCGACGATCTCGCCGACATACCGCTCGATGAGACCGGTCTCTCGGAATTCAGCCGGCGGGTCTATGAAATCGCAAGGCGCATTCCGCCCGGCGCCACCCGCACCTATGGCGACATCGCCAAGGAAATGGGTGGGCTGCATCTCGCCCGCGAGGTCGGCCAGGCCTTGGGGCGCAATCCCTATCCGATCATCGTGCCCTGCCACCGTATCCTGGCGGCCGGCGGCAAGACCGGCGGCTTCTCGGCGCCAGGTGGAGTCCAGACCAAATTCCGCATGCTTGCCATCGAGCGCGCAAAGACCGACACTGCGCCTTCCCTTTTCGACGAGCTCCCGCTCGCCGCCCCGCCCAAAAGAACCCACTAAAGCAAAGCACGAAGACTATGGCTCACGACCTCATCCTCACCGGCGGGCGCGTCATCGACCCGTCGCAAGCGCTCGATGCCGTCACTGAAGTGGGCTTCGCCCTAGGCAAGGTTACGGGCATCGGCCCCGGCCTCAAGCGCGACACCCAGACAAAAATCAAGGATGTGAGCGGCTTCATCGTGACGCCGGGGCTCATCGATCTCCATACCCATGTCTATTGGGGCGGCACCTCGCTCGGCGTCGATCCTGATCTCTATGCGCTCAAAAGCGGCGTCACCACCTCGGTCGATACGGGCTCGGCCGGTCCCGGCAATTTCGCCGGCTTCGCCAAACATGTGATCGCCCCGGCGCGTTCGCGCATCTATGCCTATCTGCATGTCTCGCATGCCGGCATCTATGGCTTCTCGACCCTCGTGCATGTGGGCGAGAGCGAGGACATGCGGCTCATGGATCCGCGCGGCGCCGTCGAGGTCGCGGCGAAATACCGGCAAGAGATCATCGGCATCAAGGTCAGGGTCGGCCGGCACGCATCGGGCGATCAGGGCGTGGCGCCGCTCGATGTGGCGCTCGATGCCGCCAATGAATCAGGCCTGCCGCTGATGGCGCATATCGACGAGCCGCCGCCCACCTATGAAGACGTGCTGGCGAGGCTCCGCCCCGGCGACGTGCTGACCCACGCCTTCCGCCCCTTCCCCAATGCGCCGGTGACGGCGCAGGGCACGATCAAGCCCGCCGTGCTCGCCGCCCGCAAGCGCGGCGTATTGTTCGATATCGGCCACGGCATGGGCTCCTTCGCCTTCAAGACGGCGCGCGCGATGCTGGCCAATGGTTTCCTGCCCGACACGATCTCCTCCGACGTGCATGCTCTGTGCATCGACGGGCCGGCCCATGACCTCGTCACCACCATGTCGAAATTCCTCTGCCTCGGCATGGGGCTCAACGACATCATCCGCTCGGCCACCGAAACGCCGGCGCGCGCCATCAAGCGGCTCGATCTCGGCACGCTGAAGCCGGGCGCGCTGGGCGACGCCAGCCTCATCAGGATCGATGACGGCCAGTTCGATTATGTCGACGTTACCGGTGAGCATCTCGCCGGCACCAAACGCATCTCGGCGCATGGCGTCGTCATGCGGGGCGAATGGTGGGCGTAAGGCCGATGATGCCTCAAAGAGGACTGTGGAAGCTTTTCAGGACCTTGAGGGTCTTAGGGTCGATGGCGACTTCCCAGCCGCCGCCGTCGAGTCCCAGCTCACCACAGCGAAAACTCGACGAGAAATAGACGATCCAGGTGCCCGGCGGATAGTTGTCGCCCAAATCTTCCGCCGGCATCGCATGCACGCCGAATCTCTTGAAGGCAGCTCCCTGCTCGACCAGATGGCGCGTCGCGGCTTGCGCCAATCTCTCCTTGAACGGCGTGGCGTCGCAAAGCTCGACCTTCTCATCCGCCAAAGCAGGCTGCTGCCAAAGCGACAGGCAGGCCGCCAGACCTATGGCGGGCAGAATTCGCAAGGTCATCGTCATCCCCTCAGATGATGGTGCTGAGGCGAAACTGATGCGGATTCTTGTCGTTTCCGGGGCGGCAGATGGGGGCTCCGTTTTTCACCCATCCTGAAAGATGAAAATCCTCCCCTTCCGAACGTTACCTTCACCCCGTCTGAGCGAACTGGACAAAATGCCCTTCTCCCGCTAGCCAGTCGGCGGAACAGTGGAGTTTCCGGTGAGCAAAACCATCAGCACCCATCATGCCTTGATCTATGTCATGGTCACGACCGCCGGCGTCCAGGGCGATATCGGCGACCGCGAACTCAAGGCGATCGGCCGTATCGTCAAGCAATTGCCGATCTTCCGCGCCTTCGACGCCGACAAGCTGACCCATGTGGCGCAGGAATGCGGTGAGATCCTGCAGGACAAGGAAGGCCTCGAAGCGGTGTTCGGCCTCGCCGCCGAGGCGCTGACGCCGAAATTGCGCGAGACCGCTTATGCGTTGGCGGTCGAGATCGCGGCCTCCGACCTCGCGGTCGGCAAGGAGGAATTGCGCTTCCTCGCCATGCTGCGCGACCATCTCGGCCTCGACAAGCTCGTCACCGCGGCGATCGAGCGCGGCGCCATCGCGAGATACCAGACCGAGTAACTCAGTTGAGCTTCATAGGCGTATTCTCCCTCCGCCGCGCGAAGCGCGGGGAGGGTGTCCGCCCTTAGCGCGTGATCAGGAAAAGTGGATGCCGGTTTTCCGCCCGATCACCCGCCAAACTAAGATTCCGATCACTTTTATCAATTCAGGTCGAACGACCTGAATTGATCGCGATCTAGGGGCGGACGGGTGGGGTCTCTCCACCGCCAGGTATCCATCAGATTCTTGCGTGATAGATCTCTCTAGCGGAGAAACCCCACCCGTCGCGCGTTCCGCGCGCCACCCTCCCCGACTTCGGCGGCGGAGGGAGAGTTACCCAAACGCAGTTCTTCTCAACGCCGGCATGCGCAGGGCGAACAATATGCCGCGCGACACGAAGAAGACGATCATCGTCGCCCACAGGCCGTGATTGGCGTAATATAGCTCGAGCGGCCACCAGGCGATGAGGGTGATGATCATCGACAGCAGCATCATGTTGCGCATGTCGGCGGTCTGGGTGGCGCCGGTGAAGATGCCGTCATATTGGAAGCAGGCGATGCCGGCCAAGGGCGTCAGAGCCACCCAGAAGAGATAAATCCGGGCTGTGGCGCGCACGTCTTCATTCGCCGCCATCAGGTCGATGAAGAACGGTCCGCCGAACCAGATGAGTGCCGCAGCGGCGACGCCGGTGAGTGTCAGCCACACCCAGGTGAGCTGGATCGCGGTGTTGAAACGCTGCCGGTCGCGCGCGCCCACCGCCTGGCCGACCAAAGCCTCGGTGGCGAGCGCGAAGCCATCGATCAGGAAAGCGGCGAAATCGAAGAAATGCATGAGGACGGCATTGGCCGAGACGATGACGTCGCCGGCCTGCGCGCCCCTGGCGGTGAACCAGGAGAAGACCAGGACCAGGCAGACGGTCCTGATCATGATGTCGCGGTTGATGACGAAGGTGCGGATGAGCTGGGCGCGATCGAAGACCCGCGCCCGCTCGAAACGGGCGCCCATTTCCTTCAGGCGCCCAAAAGCGATGATGAGCCCGAGCAAAGCCGCCGTGACCTCGGCGATGAGGACGGCGAGCGCCACGCCGTCGGAGGTCATGCCTAGCCCTAAGACGAAGAACAGGCTCAAGGCGCCATTGGTAAGATTGAGGTAGATCTGGAGGAGAAAGGCGACGCGGGCGCGGCCTTGGCCGACAAACCAGCCGATGAGGCAGAAGTCCATCAGCGCGAAAGGGGCGGAGAAGACGCGAATATAGAAATATTGCGCGGCGTGCCTTTCGACCTCCTCGGAGCCGTTGATGAGGCTGAAGGTGAGCTTGCCGATCAGTGGCGACAGCAGGATGATCGCCACCCCGGCGATCACGGCGATGATGAGGGCGCGGATCAGCACCGCCACCAGTTCCGCTGCGTCGCCGCGCCCGGTCGCCTGGGCGCTGAGCCCGCCGGTGCCGAGCCGCAGAAAGCCGAAGCCCCAATAGATGAAATTGAAGATCAAGGCGCCGACGGTGATGGCGCCGATGTAATAGGCGCCCGGCAATTGCCCGATCACCGCCGCATTGACGATGCCGATGATCGGCTGCGTCACATTGGACAGCATGATCGGCACGGCGATGGCGAGTACGCCTCTATGCGTGACGGGTGTCGATTGCGGGGAGTGCATGGGCCGTCATTATTAGATCGATTCCGAGTGCCGCACAGTCGGGAACTTGCCTGCTGCTGACAAAATCTGGCACCAGCCGCGCGGCAAATCCGGCTATGGTTGCGGCATGGACGACCGACCGACCAGGCTGCCCCAGGTCTTCACCGACTGGTTCCGGACGCGCGGCTGGAGCCCGCGCCCGCACCAGCTGGAGGTGCTGGAAAAGGCGCAGGCCGGCTACGATGTCCTGCTGATATCGCCCACCGGCGGCGGCAAGACGCTGGCGGGCTTCCTGCCGAGCCTGGTGGAGCTGACCCGGGAACCCCAACGTGGCGGCATCCACACGCTTTATGTGTCGCCGCTCAAGGCGCTCGCCGTCGACATCGCACGCAATCTCGAAACGCCGGTCAGCGAGATGCAGCTGCCGGTCCGCGTCGAGACGCGCACCGGCGACACGCCGCATTCGCGCCGCAAGCGCCAGCGCGAAAAGCCGCCCGACATATTGATCACCACGCCAGAGCAGGTCTCGCTCCTCGTCGCCGACCCCGGAGCCGCGCATATGCTGAAGGATCTGCGCGCCATCGTGCTGGACGAATTGCACTCGATCGTCACCTCGAAGCGCGGCGTGCTCCTATCCTTGGCGCTCTCGCGGGTGAGAAGCCTCGCGCCGCAAGTGCGCCGCATCGGGCTTTCCGCCACCGTCGCCGATCCCGATGCGCTGCGCGCCTGGCTCACTCCGCAACAAGGTGAAAACCAGCGCGCCGAGCTGGTGATGGGCAAGGCGGGTGCGGCGCCGCAGATCAGCATTCTCAAATCGGCCGAGCGCGTGCCGTGGTCCGGTCACATGACGCGTTATGCCATCCCGGAAATCTACGAAGCGATCAAACAGGCGCGCATGACGCTCGTCTTCGTCAATACGCGAGCCCAGGCCGAGATGACTTTCCAGTCTTTGTGGACGGCCAATGAGGACCATCTGCCGATCGCGCTGCATCACGGCTCGCTCGATGTCGGACAGCGGCGCAAGGTGGAGGCGGCAATGGCGGCCGGCAAATTGCGCGCCGTGGTCTGCACCTCGACGCTCGATCTCGGCATCGACTGGGGCGATGTCGATCTCGTCATCCATGTCGGCGCGCCCAAGGGATCGAGCCGGCTCCTGCAGCGCATCGGCCGCTCCAATCACCGGCTCGACGAGCCCTCGCAGGCTATGCTGGTGCCCTCCAACCGCTTCGAGGTGCTCGAATGCGAGGCGGCGCGCCAGGCCGCCGCCGAAGGCGCCCAGGACACCGAATATCCTTCCGTGCTCAAGCTCGACGTGCTGGCCCAGCACATCATGTGCCGCGCCTGCGCCGGCCCCTTCCATCCCGATCAGCTCTATGGTGAGGTCAAGACCGCCTGGACCTATCGCAACCTCACGCGTGAGGATTTCGACCGCGCCGTCGAGTTCGTCACCAATGGCGGCTATGCGCTCAAGGCCTATGAGCGTTATGCCAAACTGAAGCCATGGGGCGACGGCGAACTGCGCCTCACCCATCCGCGGCTCGCCCAGCAATACCGGCTCAATATGGGCACCATCGTCGAAGAAGAGATGCTCAAAGTGCGCCTCGCCAGCATCAAGAAGCGGCTCGGACGGCGCGTCGTCACCGGCGGGCGGGTGCTGGGTGAGATGGAGGAATGGTTCCTGAGCCAGCTCTCGGGCGGCGACACTTTCCTCTTCGGCGGCGAGGTCCTGCGCTTCGAAGGGCTCGATGAATTCGGTGCGCTTGCATCGCGCACGCAGGCGAGCGATCCCGCCATTCCCTCTTATGCCGGCGGCAAGTTTCCGCTCTCCACCTATCTCGCCGAACGGGTGCGCAAGATGCTGGCCGATCCTAAGGCCTGGCCGGCGCTGCCGGCGCAAGTGCGCGACTGGCTGTCGGTGCAGCGCTGGAAATCGATCATCCCGTCGCCGCGCCAGATGCTGATCGAGACCTTTCCCCGGGCGCAGCGCCATTACATGGTGTGCTATCCCTTCGAGGGCCGTCTCGCGCATCAGACGCTCGGTATGCTCCTGACGCGCCGGCTCGAGCGCATGGGCGCGCAGCCCATGGGCTTCGTCGCGTCGGAATATGCGCTCGTCGTCTGGTGCCTGCGCGATCTGTCCTTGCTGATCTCGACCGGCCGGCTCGATCTCGCTCATCTGTTCGGTGAGGATATGCTGGGCGATGATCTCGATGCCTGGCTCGCCGAATCCAATCTGATGAAGCGCACCTTCCGCAACGCCGCCATCATCGCCGGGCTGATCGAAAGGCGATGGCCGGGCAAAGAGAAGACGGCGCGGCAGATGACGGTGAATTCCGATCTCATCTATGACGTGCTCCTGCGTCACGAGCCGCAGCATCTGCTGCTGCGTGCCGCCTGGGATGACGCGGCGGACGGACTCATCGACGTGCACCGGCTGGGTGCCCTTCTCAAGCGCATCCGGGGCCAGATCGTGCATCGCGCGCTCGACACGGTGTCGCCGCTTGCCGTGCCGGTCATGCTTGAGATCGGGAAAGAATCCGTTTACGGCGAGGCCGATGACGCTCTTCTTGCCGAAGCCGAAGATGAACTCATCGATGAGGCCATGCGCCTTGTCTAGAGCGGCCTGCATAAGCTTGAGCGGGCTCGAGCTCCTCCCGGATCTCGCCGGCGCCCTTTATGTTCCGGACTTCGAGGCGCTGCTCGTCGCCGATCTCCATCTCGAAAAAGCCTCCTCGCTGGCGCGGCGCGGCGTGCATCTGCCGCCTTACGACACGCGTGCCACACTCGAGCATCTCTCCTTCTCGCTCGCGGCGGCGCGGCCCAAGCGGCTAATCCTGCTCGGCGACTCCTTCCATGACGACGAAGCGCATCTGCGCATCGACCCGAGTGACATCGCGGAGTTCGCCCGCCTGACCCGCGGCATCGACGTCATCTGGCTCGCCGGCAATCACGATCCCTCGCCGCCTCAAGCGCTGGGCGGGCATTTTGCCGAGGAGATCGCGCTCGGCCCCATCACGCTCCGGCATATTCCCGCGGCGCTGGCGGAAGAGGAATTCGAGATCGCCGGCCATCTGCATCCCGCCGCCTCGCTCGCCCAGCGCGGCCGGGCGCTCCGGCGTAAATGTTTCATCGGTCATGAGCGGCGGATCGTCATGCCGGCCTATGGCAGCTTTACCGGGGGCTTGAGCGTCTCGGCCGAGCCCTTCCAGGCGATCTTTCCCGACGGGCGTTTCGATGTGTGGATGATCGGCGGCAAGGCGATCCACCGCTTCCCGGCCGGCCGGATCAGATGAGGACCGGGAACACACCCAGGACGCAGGTCGCGGCGGCACCCGCGGCGATATAAGCGCGCCAGCGCGTGAACCAGCTTGGGCAAGCCGCAGCCTCCTCGGCGAGCGCATCGCGCAGGATCAGGACGAAAAAAGCGGCGATCAGGAGCAGAAAGCCGAGATAGGCCGGCGCAATCAGCGCCAGCCAGGCGACCGCCAGTACGGCGAGTCCTGAAAGACCTTCGGCGGCAATCCGCGCCCTTCCATAAGGTCCCGTCGCCACCAGCCAATGAGCGCCGCCGAGCATGGCGGCGATAAGGGCGGCGTAAGACAGGAGCGCCGGCGCCAGTCCCGCCGGCGACAGCCAAGCCAGGACCAGAAGCGCTGGAAACGGCAACAGGGCGAGGACGGCGATCACGCGCATCGGCCCCGGTATGGGAGGACCCACCGGCATAGGGACATTCTAGCCCGCATTCCGGCGGAAACCGGGCATGAATGCCCGGTACGCGGCCGTCACCCGAGCTTGGCTCTGAGCTTGACCAGCAGATCCGGCGTCACTTCACCGCTGAGCCGCATGCCCGATTGCAGTTCGAACAGGCGGATCGAGTTCTTGGTGCGGGTGTTCATGGCGCCGTTCTCATCGCCGGCATCGAAGCCGAGACGGTTGAGAAGCTGCTGCGCCTCGAGAATCTGATTGTCCCCGCTCGTCTCGGCGGCAACCGCCGCGCCCACGATCGGCAGGTCGTATTTCGCCGGCGCCGCGACCGGACGGTCCTGCCAATCGGGGTTGGACACCGCCACGACATTGGCCGCATCGATATCCCGCTTCGGCACGAAGGCGGCGAGGCGCGCCTTGACCTGCTGGGTCACCTGCTTCGGCAAGGTGTTCTCGAGCGTCTTGGCCTTGGCGGCCGCATCGGCATCATCCTGACGGGCCGCCAGCGTGTACCAGAACAGGGCCTCGCCTAGATCCTGGCCGACGCCGAGGCCCCGCTCATAAAGGAGCGCGATATTGAATTGGCTGTCCTTCAGATTGTGGCTGGCGGCTTCGACGAACAGACGGGCCGCCTTCTCATAACTGTCCTTGGGGCTGCGCACATTGGCGAGGAGCACGGCGGCATTGTGCATGGCGCGGACATTACCGGCGGCGGCGGCGCGCTCATACCATTGGCGCGCTTTCTCGATGTCGATCGGAACACCGGTGCCGCGTTCGAGAATGGCGCCCATCCGATATTGCGCCGGGGCGAGGCCCTTGGCCGCAGCCACGGCAAACCAGCGCGCCGCGGCGGCCCGGTCCTGCGGCACATTCTTGCCGTCGGCGAAACGGGTGGCGACGATGAAAGCGGCGCGCGCATCGCCGTCGAGCGCGGCCTGACGCAGCGCCTCGGTGCCGATACCGGCCGGCAAGGCATCGGCGTCGGTGATGGCGATCTCGGCAGCCGCCGTCTTCGCGGTTCCCGGCAACGAGCTCGCGAAGATGCCGGTGCCGAACATGGCGTCAGACTTGGCGAGCGTCTTGTTCAGATGCTCGAAGTTGGTCGCGTCACCGGTCTTCGGCTGCTCGGCAGCGGGCGGCGTGGCGGACGGCTTGCTCAGCGTGTTGTAGGCAAAGGCCGAGGCGGCGGCGAGGAGCAGAATGCCGATCAGGATCAGACGCCGCCGTTTGCCGGTATCGGCAGGCTTGGCGGCCGGCGTCGCCTCGAGCTTGGCCGATGCCGCCATAGCGGGCATCGCGCCTTTCGGCTGGGCCGGTTTATCTTTCCGGCGGAAGCGCAAAGAGAAGCGCGAGGGCTTCTTCTCGGCAGAAGTTTCGGCCGCTCTCTTACGGCCGAGGAAACCCCCGGCCGAGAGATCCGACGTCTGCTGCGACGAGGCAGCCTGAGCGGCACGGCGCGCGGCGGCGATCATGTCGGCCTGGATGGAGGCTTGCGTGGGCTCTGCCTGGCCGGTAGCCGGCGGCGGGTCGAGCGGCCGATAGAGTTCGGGCGCCGCTTCGATCTTGATCTCGGGCCAGGCCTGCGATGGCGCGGGCTCGGCGGATATTTCAGGCTCGGGCGCCACGAAGGCCGCAACCTGCTCGGCCGCGACCGGGGCAGGCTCGCCACGCAGATCCTCGAGCTCGGTCAGCTTGTTGACGATCTGCTCGAGCGTTTCATGCAAGGCGCCCAGTGTTTCCTGGTTGCGCTGGTCGGCGGTTTCGTAATTGGTCCTGACCGTGACCAGGGCATTTTCGAGCGCCTGCAATTCGGGCGACGGCTCGGCCTGAGCGGCGCGCGCCGGCCATTCCTGCATGAGGCGGCTCGCCATGCGATTGGCGGCGTCCTCGGCCATGTCGCGGGCCCAGCCCTGATTCTGCTCCATGCTCTGATAGAGCTGATTGATCGACTGCTCGAGCGTCTGGATGTGCTGGAGCTGCTGCTCGGTATGGGCGAGACGGTCGGAGACGCCGGCGAATTCACGCTCGACATTGGCCCAGGCCTGCGCCGACTGATCCTGCTGCATCGCCTGAGCGATGCGGTTGTCGAGATCGAAGACGCGCTGCTCGAGATCGGCGATCTGATTGCCGACCTGATCGCCGCGGCCCTGCTCCAGCCATTTGGAGATTTCGGTGAGGCGCCGGTCGAGATCGGCGAGCGGCCTGAGATCGGGCCCCTGTGCGACCCGGGCCGAGAGCTGCTCGATCACCACGCGCAAGGAGCGCAGATCATGCTCCGAGGCGGCTTCCGCCTTGAGATCGTCGACGCGCTGGCCGAGACTCTCCATCTCGGCGCGCAGCCGGCTCATGTCGTCGCCATCCTGGCGCTGCGTCTCCGCCTGCTGCTGCTTCAGGAAGTCGAGCATGCGATCTTCGAAATCGCGCTGCTCCTTCTGCACCTGCTGCACGGCCTGGCTTTGGGCCCGCTGGGCTGCCGCCTCGGAGGCCTGCTTCACGGAATCGAGACGCTGGGTGAGCTTGCCGAATTCGCCCTGGACCAGCTTGCGGAGATCCTCTTCCGCCACCTCCTGATGGCCGGTGACCCGGCTGGTCAGATCGGCAAGGCGGCTTTCGAGCCTGGTGATGACCGGAGCATCGGCCAGGAGACGGTCGCTGTCGATGGGCGCGGTCGCGGCATAGGCGACCTCGTGCAGACGCTCCTGCACCGCCTTCAGCGTCTCGCGCGTCTTGCGTTCGCTGACCTCGATATGATCGACGATATTGCGCACCGCCGTCTCGAGCGAGCGGTAGCCCGGCACGTCCTCGGGATTCTGCGGGAAACGTCCGGCATCCTTGGCGAGCTTGTCGCCCAGCGTTTCGAGGCGTTCGCCGACTTCGGCAAAACTCTCGGCCGTCTGGCGCTCGCTCGCCTCGACGCGCGCCAATATGTCGGCGAGTGAATTGTCCTGGACCGGGCGGGCGCGCTCGTAATAACGCCCGGCGGTGGTGTCCTGCTCGCGGTGTACCATGCGGGTCAGCTGGTCGGACAGGTGGTCGAGCTTGTCCTGTATGTCCTGCATCGCATTGCGCGAGCGGGGCTGGCGCTGTGGTTGCTGTTGCGGCTGAGGCTGCGGCTCGTTGTCGTCGGCCTGCTCGCGAATGACGGTGTTCAGCCATTCACCCAAAGTCATGCCGGAGCGGCGCGCGGCATGCTTGGCCGCCTCGCGCGCCTCGCTGTCGATGCCCTTCACGCTCCACGGAATACCCGGCTTCATGCCCGTTTTTACCTTATTGGTCCGCGTCTCGACCCCCATGGCGGATTGCGTCCCCTAACTCCTCCTAAAAGTTAATGTTTTAGGTAAAATTTCCGTTAAGCTTGTTGCCACGCCTTCGCCTTTTTTCATCTCTACCCAGGGGACAACCCATGGTTAGCCATGCGGTTCCCCTATGGCAGCCTTGTGCTGTCTATCCATAATTTAAGGCGCTGGGGGTTATGAATCGCGTCGCGCTGCCTATATACTCAGACGCGACGGCAATCGCCCCTTAGGGCACTAAAAACGAACGGAGAGCAAAAATGGCTCAGTCGACGGTTGCTGACCGGTCGAATCGGGATCGAACCTATTCCATTACGGAACTCTGCAGAGAGTTCGACGTAACCCCGCGTACATTGCGCTTTTACGAGCAAAAAGGCCTCCTGCACCCCGATCGGCGTGGTTGGACCCGCCTCTTCAGCTATCGTGACCGTGCCCGTCTGCAGCTTATCCTGCGCGGCAAGAAGGTCGGTTTCTCGCTGGAAGAGATCAAGGAGATGCTCGATCTCTACAATCTGCGCGACGGCCAGCTGACCCAGCTGCGCGTATCCTCGACCAAGTTCCGCGAACGGCTCGAAGCGCTCCGCAAGCAGCGCCTCGAACTCGAAGATGCCATCAGCGATCTCGAAAAGACCATCACGGTGGTCGACGGGATGCTGAAGGAGCGCGAAGCCGCCGAGACGACCGCCCCGCGGCGCGCCGCCAATGGCGAATGATACGGGGGCGCCTACCGGCTCCCGTTCTCTAGGATTCTGCGGCGGCTCGTTAGACCGAGCCGCCGTTTTTCGTGGCGAGCCGGACTGGGTCGCCAGGAAGCGCGCCGAGCCGACGGCAAGGCTCATCCGCCTCAATGGCGACAAGGTGCGCATCGAAGCGGGGGCCCTTCATTACGAGACGACGGTCGACGGGGACGCCATTTTCCTCGGCATAGATTCCCATGGCAATGCCGTTTTCGCCGGTGAAGCGGTCGAGCCGCTCGACAATGCACAGGATCTCAGAAACCTCGCCATCGAGGCCAAGCTCCCGGCCAGCGATCTGGCGATGCTGGCCCAGGCGCGCTCGCTGCTGCATTGGCATCAGCGCCGCCGCTACTGCTCCAATTGCGGGCATGAGCTCGAAATGAAGGACGGCGGCTATCGCCGCCATTGTTCCCATTGCACCAGCGACCATTTTCCGCGCACCGACCCGGTGGTGATCATCATCGTGCGCTCGGGCGACGATGTCCTGCTCGGCCGGCAAAGCTCATGGCCTGAGGGACGCTTCTCGGCGCTCGCCGGCTTCATGGAGCCCGGCGAGACGATCGAGGAAGCGGCGCGGCGCGAAGTGTTCGAGGAAACCGGCATCCGCGTCGGCGCCATCCGCTATGTGGCGAGCCAGCCCTGGCCTTATCCATCGAGCCTGATGATCGGCCTCATCGGCGAAGCGCTCAATCGCGACATCGTGATCGATGAAAAGGAAATCGAAGTGGCGCGCTGGTTCTCGCGTTCAGAAGCGCAGGCGATGCTCGATGAACGCCACGCCGATGCCTTAAGCGTGCCGCCCCCAATGGCGATCGCCCACAAAATTCTCATCGACGCACTGAAGTAGCTAACACCCGCGCATTTCGTGGATGGCCGGGTCAAGCCCGGCCACATGCTTTTCGGGCCGATGTTTTGTCTTGCGCATCGGCTTATCCGAAAACCGCTGCGCACTTTTCGGGCCGATGCTACTTCCCGAAATTCGCCATGCGACGCGCGATTTCGGCGCGGTACGGGCTCGCTTTGTAGACACCCAGAACGCGCAGATGCGAGGTGAAGAATTCGAGCTCCTCGAGCGCCAGCCTGACATTGCGCTCGGACGGATGGCCCTCGACATCGGCATAGAACTGCGTCGCCGAGAACTGGCCTTCGAGCTGGTATGATTCCAGCTTCGTCATGTTGACGCCATTGGTGGCGAAGCCGCCCATCGCCTTATAGAGAGCGGCGGGAACGTTGCGCACACGAAACACGAAGCTCGTGACCACCGGTGCGTCTTCGGGCTCGGCGTCATGCGGGGTGGCCGACAGCACGATGAAACGGGTGGTATTGTGCTCCTCGTCCTCGACATTTTCCTTCAGGATTTCGAGACCGTAGATTTCGGCGGCAAGCTTGGTGGCGATGGCCGCGCGGCTCTTGTCCTTGGCCTCGGCGAGCTCGCGCGCCGCACCCGCCGTGTCGGCGGCGACAACGGGTTTCAGCTTCATCGCGCGGATCACCTTGCGGCATTGGCCCAGCGCATGGACATGGCTGTGAACGGAGGTCAATCCTTGCGGATCGGCGCCCGGCACCAGGAGCAACTGGTGATGGACGCGCAGGAAGTGCTCGCCGACGATGTAGAGATTGGAGGCGGGAAGAAGATGGTGGATGTCGGCGACGCGGCCCGCCACCGAATTGTCGATCGGGATCATTGCGAGATCGACTTCACCTTCCTTCACCGCGGCGAAGGCGTCTTCGAAAGTGCCGCAGGCCACCGGCTCGTGATCGGGATAGGCTTCACGGCAGGCAATATGCGAATTGGCGCCGGGCTCGCCCTGATAGGCGATCTTGGATGTCATCTTGATTCAGTCCCTAAAAATTCAAAAACGGCCTGCCTTCAGCATCTGGCGCGCCGCTTCGAGATCGGCCGGCGTATCGACGCCGAGCGGTACCGAGTCCACGCGCACCACCGCGATGCTCATGCCGTTATCGAGGGCGCGCATCTGCTCGAGGCGACGCTCGATCTCGCGCGCGCTCTGCGGCAGCTTGACGAAACGCTCGAGCGATTCGCGGCGATAGGCATAGATGCCGATGTGATGCCAGTAACGGGGCCCGAACTCAGGCCCCGGCAGGCGCTGGAAGTCGCGCGCGAAGGCGACCTCGCGCTCATCGGTCAGCGGCGCGATCGCCTTGACGATATTCGGATTGGCGACATCGGCCTCCTCGGTGATGGGGGCGGCGATGGTCGAGATATCGATCGTCTCGTTGACCAGGCCGCCCAGGCAGCGCTGCACATCGAGGGGCGTGACGGTGGGCAGATCGCCCTGCAGATTGACGATGAAGCGGTAACGGCGCTCGGGGTCGCGCAAGGCGAGCGCCGCCAAGATGCGGTCCGAGCCCGAGGCGAGGCTCGGCTCGGTCACGATGGCGTCGCCGCCATGCGCCTTGATGGCGCGCGCGATCTCCATCTCGGCGCAGGCCACCAGGACCTGGCCGACATTGGCCTCGATGGCGCGTTTCCACACATGGACGATCATGGGGACGCCATGGATATCGGCCAAAGGTTTGCCGGGCAGCCTGGTCGAGGCCATCCGGGCGGGGATAATGACAATAGTATTCTGGTGTTCGATCATGGGCTTAAGGCGGGGCGCGGCAAATTGGTCAGGCGAGCTTTAACGTATTGCGAGCCATTCGAGAACCAATTAGTTTCCGCGGCGAATAGCGAAATAGAGGGAACCGGGGAGCCGGCCTACCAATATGAACAGTTTTGAATTCAATAAGATTGCCGGCGCGGTCCTCGCCACGGCGCTCGTGGTGTTCGGCCTCAACCAGGCCAAGAGCATGATCTATCACGCGGAAAAGCCGGAAAAGCAGGGCTATGCCATCGAGGTCGCCGAAACTGGCGGCGGGACCGGCGGTGGTGAAACCACGCCGACCGAATCGCTGGGCACCCTCCTCGCCAAGGCCGATCCCGTGAAGGGCCAGGCGCAGGCCAAGGCCTGCCTCGCCTGCCATGTCTTCGAAAAGGGCGGCCCGAACAAGACCGGTCCGGATCTCTGGGACCTGGTCGACCGCCCGATCGCCGCGCATGAGGGCTTCGCCTATTCGGATTCGATGAAAGAGCATGCCAGCGACAAGTGGACCTTCGAGAACCTGAACAAGTTCATCACCAACCCGAAGGGCTTTGCGCCGAAGACCAAGATGACTTTCGGCGGCATCAAGCGCGATCAGGCGCGCGCCGACCTGCTCGCTTATCTGCGCACGCTCTCGGACAGCCCGAAGCCGTTCCCGGCGCCGTAAACGGCTGAATTTATTGATCTTATTGCCCAAGAGGCCGACGGAAACGCCGGCCTTTTCGTTTTGCCGCGGAAATAACGCAAATCTCACAAAGATTTAACCGCTATCGCGGGGTGCTGAGGTTTTGCTTTCCGGCCAGGAATGCGTATCTTCGGGGAAACCAAATCAGCGGAGTGCCGTCAGCAATGATCCTAACCCGGCGTGGCCTTATTAAAACGGCATCCCTCTTGGGATTGGGGTCTGTCTCCGGATTGAAGATACTCTCGGTCGAGCCGGCAAGGGCTCAGGAGAAGGTTTTCAGCCACGGCAACAATATCTATGGCGAGCTCAAATATCCAGCCGACTTCAAGCATTTCGACTATGTGAATCCCAACGCGCCGAAAGGCGGCAGGCTCCGGCTCGGCACCACCGGCTCTTTCGATAATTTCAACGTTTTCATCATCAAGGGCGATCCCGCCGCCTATGCCGGCACCGTCTTCGAGACGCTCACCTCATCCGCCCTCGACGAGGTGACCTCGGCCTATGGCCTGATAGCCGAAAGCATGTACCAGCCTGAGGATCATTCCTATGTGATCTTCCGGCTGCGTCCCGAGGCGCGCTGGCAGGACGGCCAACCTCTCACCGTCGCCGACGTCATCTTCGCCTTCGACTTCCTCAAGGGCGCCCATCCCTTCTATCAGGCTTATTACAAGAATGTTCAGAAGGCCGAGCAGACCGGGCCCAACGAGGTCACCTTCGTCTTCGACAGCAAGGGCAACCGCGAATTGCCCGGCATCATGGGCCAGACCTATGCCCTGCCGAAGCATTACTGGGAAGGCAAGGACGCGTCCGGCAAGCAGCGCGACATCAATAACACGACGCTCGAGCCGCCGCTCGGCTCCGGTCCCTATCGCGTCAAGAGCTTCAAGGCCGGGCAATCCATCCTGTTCGAGCGGGTCAAGGATTATTGGGGCGTCAATCTGCCGGTCAATGTCGGCCAGGATAATTTCGACGAGATCGAAATCATCTATTTCCGCGATCGCGGCGTCATCTTCGAGGCCTTCAAGGGCGACCAGCTCGATGTCAGGACCGGCGCCGGCACTAAGGAATGGGAAACCCAGTATGATTTCCCGGCGGTGAAGAAGGGCAATGTCATCAAGGCGACATTCTTCACCAAGGACGCCGAGCAGATGCAAGGCTTCGTCTTCAATACCAGGCGGGCCAAATTCGCCGACCCCAGAGTGCGCCACGCCTTCAATCTCGCTTATGATTTCGAAGGCCGCATGCGGGTGCTGTCCTTCGGCGACTACAACAAGCGCACCCAGAGCTTCTTCCAGAATTCCGAGCTCTCCGCCACCGGCCTGCCGCAGGGCCGCGAGCTGGAGATCCTCACTCAATTCAAGGGCCAGATTCCGGAAGAAGTCTTCACGACGGAGTACAAAAATCCCGTCAACGGCACGCCGCAGAATATCCGCGACAATCTGCGCAAGGCGGTTGGGCTGCTGAAAGAGGCGGGCTGGTCGATCAAGGGCAACGCGCTCACCAATGACACGACCGGCGAGCGGATGACGATGGAGTTCCTGCTCGACGATCCATCCTTCGAGGACATGAACCTCGCTTACAAGCCGGGCCTCGAACGTCTCGGCATCCAGGTCACGATCCGCACCGTCGATTCGGCGCAATATCAGAACCGGATCCGCGAATTCGATTTCGACGTGATCACCTCGGTCTTCGCCCAGTCACTTTCGCCCGGCAACGAGCAGCGGGAATTCTGGGGAACGGCGGCAGCCGACCAGAAGGGCAGCCGCAATGTGATCGGCATCAAGAATCCGGTGGTCGACAAGATCATCGATCTCATCATCTTCGCCAATAACCGCGCCGAGCTCATCGCCGCAACCAAAGCGCTCGACCGCGTTCTGTTGTGGAACTATTACATGGTGCCCGACTTCTACCGGGCCGAGCAGTGGCTTCCGCATTGGAACCGCTTCGGCTATCCCGATCCCACCCCGCCCTACAGTGTCGGCTTCCCATCGCTGTGGTGGTGGGATGAAGAGAAAGCCAAGCAGACGGCGGCCAATAAATGAGAATCGCGCTCACCGCCTGCGTGGCGCTCGGCCTTCTCTCCATCACTGCGCAGGCCGAGCCCCGGCACGGGCTTTCGGCCTTCGGCGACCTCAAATATCCGCCTGATTTCAAGCATTTCGACTATGTGAATCCGGACGCGCCGAAAGGCGGCAGGCTGGCCAGCCGGGGCATCCTGGCGCGCGACACGTTCGATTCGTTCAACGGCTTCATCCTCAAGGGCACCTGGCCCGAGAATATCGGGCTCCTGTTCGACACGCTGATGGCGCGCGCCACCGACGAGCCCGATGCCATGTATGGGCTCGTCGCCAAGACCGCCGATCTCGCCCCCGACAAGAAGAGCGTCACCTTCCAATTGCGCGAAGAGGCCCGGTTCTCCGACGGATCGAAGCTCACCGGCGACGACGTGTGCGACAGCTTCCGGCTGATCAAGGACTATGGCGACGAACGCATCCGCATCGCCATTCGCGACATCGAGAAATGCGATGTGCTGGCGCCCTACGAGGTCCGCTATTCGTTCAAGGGCGACAATACGCGCGACCTGCCGCTCAGCGTCGCCGCCTTGCCGATCCTCTCCAAGGCCTATTACGCGACGCATGACTTCACCAAGACCTCGCTCGATCCGCCGCTAGGCTCGGGGCCTTACAAGATCGGCAGCTTCAAGACCGGTCAGTATGTTTCCTATGTGCGGCGTCCGGATTATTGGGGCGCCGACCTGCCGGTCAACAAGGGCCGCTACAATTTCGACGAGGTGCGCAACGAATATTTCAAGGACCGCACCGCCGTCGTCGAAGCGCTGAAGGCCGGCGTCCTCGATCTCCACGAGGAATTCACCTCGCGCGACTGGGCCACCGCCTACAACACGAAATCGGTAGAGGAAGGCCGCCTCATCAAGGAGGTCCTGCCCGACAATACGCCATCCGGCGCGCAAGGTCTCTATTTCAACATGCGGCGCGAGAAATTCCAGGATGTGCGCGTGCGCAAGGCGTTCGATCTTGCCTTCGACTTTGAATGGATGAACACCAATCTCTTCTACGGCTCTTATAAGCGCACCACGAGCTTCTTCGAGAACTCGGCCCTGATGGCCAAAGGCAAACCTTCACCGGAAGAGCTCCAGATCCTGGAGCCGTTCCGCAAGGAGCTCCGGCCGGAGGTCTTCGAAGACGCCTATCTCCCACCCATCTCGGACGGCTCGGGACAGGACCGCAAGCTCCTCAGGCAGGCTTCACAACTTCTCGCCGAAGCGGGCTGGAAGCGCGAAGGCACCTTGCTCGTGAATGCCAAGGGTGAGAAGTTCACCGTCGAATTCCTCATCGATGGCCCGACCAGCGAGCGGATTCTCGCCCCCTATGCCAAGAACCTGCGGCTGCTCGGCATCGATACGACGTTGCGCGGCATCGATCCCGCCCAGCAGGAACAGCGGATGAAGGATTTCGATTTCGATGTCGATATCGTGCGCCTGGTCGGCGGCCAGACGCCCGGCGACGAGCTCAAGGCCCAGTTCAGCTCGGACGCCGCCAAGACCATCGGCAGCTACAATCTTTCCGGCATTGCACTCCCCGCCGTCGACGGGCTCATCGACAAGATGGTTGCCGCGAAATCGCGCGAGGAGCTGATGTATGCCGGACGCGCCCTCGACCGGGTGCTCAGGGCTGAGCATGTATGGGTGCCGAACTGGGGCAAGGCCAGTCACTGGATCGTGCACTGGGATATCTTCGAAAAGCCCCAAATCAAACCCGAATATGACAGAGGGATCACCGATACTTGGTGGGTCAATGCCGAGAAGGCGAAGACATTGAGGCGTGGTAACTAGTTTCATGCATCGGAACTCCGCAACGCCGCGCGCGGCTTTCGGGCCGATGCCGTAGGACGGCAGGAATGGGCGCTTATATCATCAAACGCTTGCTTCTCATGATCCCGACCTTGTTCGGGATCATGGTGATGACCTTCGCCATCGTGCAATTCGTGCCGGGCGGGCCGATCGAGCGCATCATCGCGCAGATCCAGGGCACCGCCGTCGATGCGACGGCGCGCTTCGGCGGCGGCCAGGGCGGCGACAGCGGGGTCCGGAGCGCCGAGCCCGGCTCCTTCGGCGATGCCGGGATGGCCGTCAAATATCGCGGCGCCCAGGGCCTCGATCCCGAATTCATCAAGAAGCTCGAAGTCCAGTTCGGTTTCGACAAGCCGCCGATCGAGCGCTTCGTGCTGATGATGAAGAACTACCTCACCTTCAATTTCGGCGACAGCTACTTCCGCGACCGGCCGGTGGTCGATCTCATGCTCGAGAAGATGCCGGTGTCGATCTCGCTCGGCATCTGGCTGCTCCTCATCACCAATTTCGTGTCCATACCCTTGGGCATCCGCAAGGCGGTGAAGGACGGCACCAATTTCGACATCTGGACTTCGGCCGTGATCGTCATCGGCTACGCCATTCCGGGCTTCATTCTCGCCGTCCTTCTGATCGTCGTCTTCGCCGGCGGCAGCTATTTCTCCTGGTTCCCCTTGCGCGGCCTGACCTCGGACAACTTCGCCAGCCTGTCGTTCTTCGGCAAGATCGCCGACTATGCCTGGCATCTGGTGCTGCCGCTCATCGCCATGGGCATCGGCGGCTTCGCCACCACGACGCTGCTCACCAAGAACTCCTTCCTCGACGAGATCCGCAAGCAATATGTCGTCACCGCCAGGGCCAAGGGGCTCACCGAACGGCGCGTGCTGTACGGCCATGTCTTCCGCAATGCGATGCTGCTGGTCATCGCCGGCTTTCCCGGCGCGTTCCTCGGCGCCTTCTTCACCGGCTCGCTCCTCATCGAGCAGATCTTCTCGCTCGACGGCATCGGCCTTCTCACCTATACCGCCGCGCTCAATCGCGACTATCCGGTGTTCTTCGCCAATGTCTACATCGTGGCGGTGGTCGGTCTTTTGATAGCGCTCATCAGCGATCTCACCTACACCTTCGTCGATCCCCGAATCGATTTCGACTCCCGAAGTCTCTAATCAATGCCATTGATCAAGCTCTCCGGACTGAACGAGCGGCGCCTGCACCTGTTTCGGGTGAACAAGCGTGGCTACTGGTCGTTCTGGATATTCCTCGTGCTGTTCGTGATCAGCGTCTTCGCGCCCCTCCTCGCCAATGACCGCCCGATCCTCGCCTCCTACAAGGGCGAACTCCTGTTCCCGACCTTCACCGAATATCCGGAGGAGAAGTTCGGCGGCTTCCTGGCGCGCACCGACTTCCGCGACCCCTTCATCCAGGACGAGGTCAAGGCCAATGGCTGGATGATCTGGCCGCCGCTGCGCTATACCTATGACTCGGTCAATAACGAGCTGCCGACACCCGCCCCGTCGAAGCCCGCCTTCCAGATGAGCCGCGAGGAGGCGTGCGCCAAATATCCGCTAGCGGCCCAGGATCCCAACTGCGTCGCCGGCAATCTCAACTGGCTCGGCACCGACGACCAGGGCCGCGACGTCATCGCCCGGCTCATCTACGGCTTCCGCATATCGGTGTTCTTCGGTCTGATCCTTGCCGGCATCTCTTCCATCATCGGCATCGCCGCCGGCGCGGTGCAGGGCTATTTCGGCGGCTGGACCGATCTTCTGTTCCAGCGCTTCATCGACATCTGGACGGCGATCCCCAGCCTCTACCTGCTCATCATCCTGTCCGCCTTCATCGCACCGACCTTCTGGATCCTGCTGTTCATCCTGGTGCTGTTCTCCTGGACGGCGCTCGAGGGCCTCGTCAGGGCGGAATTCCTCAGGGGACGCAATCTCGAATATGTGCGGGCGGCACGCGCTCTCGGCCTCTCGAACACCAAGATCATGTTCAAGCATCTTTTGCCCAACGCGCTCGTCTCGACGGTCACCTTCATGCCGTTCATCGTCGCTTCCTCGGTGACGACATTGACGGCGCTCGATTATCTGGGCTTCGGCCTGCCGCCGGGCTCGCCGTCGCTGGGCGAGCTTCTCAACCAGGGCAAGCAGAATCTGCAGGCGCCGTGGCTCGGCATCACCGGCTTCCTGGTGCTCGCCATCATGCTATCGCTCCTTGTCTTCATCGGCGAGGCGGTGCGCGACGCGCTCGACCCCAGAAAGACCTTCCAATGAGCGCGCCCCTTCTCGAGGTCAAAGATCTCTCGGTCGCCTTCACCCAGGGCGGCAGGACGACGCTCGCGGTCGACCATGTCTCTTTCAGTGTCGACAAAGGCGAGACGCTGGCGCTGGTCGGTGAATCGGGCTCGGGCAAATCGGTCTCGGCGCTGTCGGTGACCAAGCTCCTGCCCTATCCGCCGGCGTCGCATCCGTCGGGCGAGATCCGCTTCAAGGGGCAGGAACTGCTCCATGCCGACGAGAACACCTTGCGCAAGGTGCGCGGCAACGACATCTCGATGATCTTCCAGGAGCCGATGACGTCGCTCAACCCGCTCCACTCGGTCGAGCGCCAGATCGGTGAGATATTGGAAGTGCACCAGAATCTCGGCGGCGCGGCGCGGCGCAACCGGATCATCGACCTGCTCACCAAGGTCGGCATCCGCGATCCCGAGACGCGGCTCCAGGATTTCCCGCATCAACTCTCCGGCGGCCAGCGCCAGCGCGTGATGATCGCCATGGCGCTCGCCAACAATCCCGACCTCCTCATCGCCGACGAGCCGACCACGGCGCTCGACGTCACGGTGCAGGCGCAGATCCTGAAGCTCCTGAAGGAGCTCCAGGCCGAAACCCAAATGGCGCTTCTTCTGATCACCCATGATCTCGGCATCGTCCGGCATATGGCGAACAAGGTCTGCGTGATGCAGCGCGGCAAGATCGTCGAAGCGGGCGAGACGGAGAAGATCTTCACCGATCCGCAGCATGCCTACACAAAGATGCTGCTCGCCGCCGAGCCCAAGGGCAAGCCGCCCACAAGCGATACGACGGCGCCGGTCGTCGTGTCCGCCGACAAGCTCAAAATCTGGTTCCCGATCAAACGCGGCTTCTTCCGCAAGGTGGTCGGCCATATCAAGGCGGTCGACGGTGTCGACGTGACGGTGAGAGCCGGCCAGACGCTCGGCGTCGTCGGCGAATCGGGCTCCGGCAAAACCACGCTCGGCCTGGCGATCCTGCGCCTCATCGCCTCGGAAGGGCCGATCACCTATGCCGGACAGCGCATCGACGGCTTCAATGCGCGCAGCATGCGGCCGCTGCGCAAGGAGATGCAGGTCGTGTTCCAGGACCCATACGGGTCGCTGTCGCCCCGGCTCTCGATCCGTCAGATCGTCGAAGAGGGCCTCATCGTACAGGGTAAGGCGTTCAGCGCGGATGAACGGCGCGACCGCGTCGCCCAGGCGCTCAGCGAGGTCGGCCTAGATCCCTCCACGATGGAGCGCTATCCGCATGAATTTTCAGGCGGCCAGCGCCAGCGCGTCGCCATTGCGCGGGCCTTGGCGCTGCAGCCCAGATTCGTCGTCCTCGACGAGCCGACCAGCGCCCTCGACATGTCGGTGCAGGCGCAGATCGTCGACCTCCTGCGCCAGATCCAGGAGACGCATAATCTCGCTTACCTGTTCATCAGCCACGACCTCAAAGTGGTGCGCGCGCTTGCCAATGAAGTGATCGTGATGCGCAACGGGCTGGCCGTCGAGCATGGGCCGACGGCGCAGATTTTCGATCAGCCGCAGACCGACTATACCAAGGCCCTCATCGCCGCCGCGCTGCATCTGCGCACGGCCCCCTCAGGGATCGTCAAGCAATAACCATGGCTCTCATCTATCTCATCAATTCCTGGCCGGTCGAGGAATGGACGACCGCGATGCGCCGGCAGGCGCCCGATCTCGACATCAGGACATGGCCGGATGCCGGGAGGCTCGAGGACATCACCTATGCGATGGCCTGGCTGCCGCCCGCCAATGTGCTGAAGAGCCTTCCCAATCTCAAACTGATCTTCTCGCTGGGCGCCGGGGTCGATGCCATATTGAAGGACCCGACACTGCCCGACGACGTGCCGCTGGCGCGCATCGCCGAGCCCGACCTCACCATGCGGATGAGCGAATATGTCGTGTTGCAGGTGCTGCTGCATCATCGCCAGCAGCGCCGGCATGACGAGAACCAGCGCCACAGGCGCTGGGAGCCCTTCCCGGAACGCTCCGCCTCGGCGGTGTCGGTGGGCGTGATGGGGCTCGGCGTGCTGGGCACCGATGCGGCGCAAAAGCTCAAGCTCCTCGGCTTCAAGGTGGCCGGCTGGAGCCGCAGCCGCAAATCCATTCCGGGCATCGACTGTTTCGCCGGCCCGCAAGAATTCGATTCGTTCCTGGAACGAACTGATATTCTCGTGTGTCTTCTGCCGCATACGCCGGAGACGACGGGGATCATCAACCGCGACCTCATCGCCAAGCTGTCGCGCAAAGGTCCGCTCGGCGCGCCCGTCATCATCAATGCCGGGCGCGGCAAGCAGCAGGTCGAAGGCGATATCCTGGCGGCGCTCGATTCGGGCGCGCTCCATGCCGCCTCGCTCGACGTCTTCGCCACCGAGCCCCTTCCGGAGTCGAGCCCGTTCTGGCTCCACCCCAAGGTGACGGTGACGCCGCATGCGGCAGCCGATTCAGATCCGGAGATGATCACCGCCTATGTGCTGCGCCAGATCCGCCGGCATCAGCAGGGCCTGTCGGTCGAAAACATCGTCGATCGCAAGCGTGGGTATTAGAGCATCGGCCCGAGAAGTGCGTGCGGTTCTCAGACAAGCCGATGCGTCCGCCTCCTAAAGCCGTTTGATCGCGGTGATCTTGCCGTAACGCTTGGCGATGCGCTCGACCGCATCGGCCAGAGGCTCGAGCGTCACTTGCATGAAATGGCCATTGGCATGCAGCAGATGGCGCCCATCGGCCATGATCCCGACATGGCCGTCCCAGAAGATGAGATCGCCACGCCGCAGGCCGTCGAAATCATCGATCGGCAAGGCGTCACCGAGCCCGTTCTCCTGCATGTCGGAATCGCGCGGCGCGATCCGGCCCGCCGCCTGGAGCGAGAGCTGGACCAGGCCTGAGCAATCGAGGCCCAGCACCGACTTGCCGCCCCACAG
Organism: Taklimakanibacter albus; assembly: GCF_016595235.1. GTDB lineage: Bacteria > Pseudomonadota > Alphaproteobacteria > Rhizobiales > Aestuariivirgaceae > Taklimakanibacter > Taklimakanibacter albus. The sequence continues at coordinate 1,770,301 of NZ_JAENHL010000008.1, forward strand.
ATAAGGCACATGGCGAAAGGCCTCCGCCACCGCGACGAAATCCGCTTCGTGATCGCCGAGCGGCTTCAGGTGGCGGGCGATGATGAAGCGGCCATTGGCGAGATGGGCAAAGCGCTCATCCTCGCGCAGCACCGCGACTTCGGCATTGAGCGTCACCGTCACCACCGGCTGCGCCTTGATGTCGGGAGCGGGAAACATGAAGGTCGACGGCACGGCGACCCGATGCGTCGGTGGCGCCGTGGGCTGCGCCAGATCGTCCAGCGCCGCATAACCGACATAACCATCCTTCTCGAGCTGCAGCCACGCCCAGCCTTCACGCGTCTCGAAGACGCGCACCCGTTCACCGAGCAAGGCCTGGGTGTCGATGCGCGCGTCGAAGCGCGGCTCGCGGTGCAGCGACAGCACCGGTGCGGCCACCACGCGCGCCTCGCCATTGATGAGGCGTGCAGAGCCCGCCGCGGCGCCCAGGCGGGCATCGGCGAGATCGGAGCGGATGGCATTGAGACGCGGATCGAGCTTGTTCATAAAAAGACGATCTAGACCTGCTTGGCGAGCTTGCCAACCGTTTCGGCCAGGCGCTCGAGATAGAGCACACCTTTCACGGTCCGCTGCACGAGGACATTGCGGCGGTCGGCCTCGTCGCGGCGGCGCTGCAGGAGTTCGAGCTTGCCCAGCGAATCGAGCGCCCGGGTGATCACCGGTTTGGAGACGCCGAGCTTCTTCGCCAGGTCGCGCACCGTATGCGGGGGCGCTTCCAGATAAACGGTGAGCAGCAAGGTGATCTGCCGCATCGAAAGATCCGACTCGTCGTCGCGAACCAGATGCAGATGCACGTCATGCCAGAGCTGCAGAGCCTGCGCCGCCGATAGAGTGACGCTCATGAAACCGACCTACTGCTCCGCCCGAGGATCGTTACGGAGCCGTTTCATTCTGCCTCAGTGCGGCACAGGCTGCAAGCTCCTGTTTGGCGCCGGCCTATTTCCCGTAACGCTCGGCGATCGCCCCGAAAAGCGCATGGATCGCCTGCGCCTCGCCCCCCTTGGGCCGGCCGGGCTTGGCGGCCGGCGTCCAGGCGAAGATGTCGAAATGGACATAAGAGCGCGCCCGCTCGACAAAACGTTTGAGGAAAAGAGCTGCGGTGACCGATCCGGCGAAGCCCGATTCCCCGGCATTGTTGAGCTCGGCGATGTTCGATTCGATCAGCGCGTAATAAGGCGCCCAGAACGGCATGCGCCAGATGGGATCGTTCACCGCCATGGCATGGCGGGCGAGATCGGCGGCCAGTCCCTCGTCGTCGGTGTAGAAAGGCGGCAGGTCGGGTCCGAGCGCCACGCGGGCGGCGCCGGTCAAGGTCGCCATGTCGATCAGGAGATCGGGGCTTTCCTCATCGGCGAGCGCCAGCGCATCGCCCAGGACCAGGCGGCCCTCCGCATCGGTATTGCCGATCTCGACCCTGATGCCCTTGCGGCTCGTCAGTACATCGCCCGGCCGGAAGGCATTGCCCGCGATCGAGTTCTCGACCGCCGGAATGAGCACGCGCAAGCGCAGCTTCAACCGCGCCGCCATGATCATCTGGGCGAGGCCCAGCACATTCGCGGCGCCCCCCATGTCCTTCTTCATGGTCAGCATGCCGGAAGCGGGCTTGATGTCGAGGCCGCCGGTATCGAAACACACTCCCTTGCCGACCAGCGTCACTTTCGGCGCGCGCGCCGGGCCCCAGGTGAAATCGATGAGCCGCGGCCGGCGCGGACTCGCCTGACCGACCGTGTGCACCATCGGGAAGTCACGGCGCAGCTTCTCACCCGCGATGACGCGGAGCTTGGCGCGGTGGCGCGACGCCACCTGACGCGCTGCCTTCTCCAGCTCGTCGGGGCCCATATCGGCGGACGGCGTGTTGACGAGATCGCGCACCATGAAATGCGCTTCCGCGGCAGTGAGCAACGCGGCGCGGTCGAGCTCCGACGGGCAGACCAGACGCGGCGCCGGTGTGGAGGGTTTGCGGTAGCGCTCGAAACGATAGGTCTCGAGCAGCCAGCCCATGACGGCGCCGCGCAGATCAGGCAGCTCGCCGTCGATGCGATAGGCCGCATCCGGCAGGACACGCACCAGCCGCGCGAAATCGAAGGCCTCGCCCGGTTTCGCGGTCTCGGCGATGCCGTAGAACACCTGATGGAGATTGCCGGCCTTGTCCGGTACCAGCGCATGCCGGCCTGGCTGGCCGACGAAGCCCGACGCCTTGAGCCATGTCCGCGCGGCCTTGTCGAGCGAGCGCTCGATGCCGGGCCAGGATTTGAGCGTCACCGGAAGAATGGGGATGGCGCCCTGGGCACGATTGGCGGGCAGAAGCGGAAGCGAGGTCTCTGGCATGGAATGTCCTTGGCGAGCTGTGTGGCGGGGTTCTGCTAAAGCAAAGCCCGCTCATGGTTAATGGTTTATTGATGTCTGTTTCCGACAATGCGCGTGTAAGCGCGGATACCGGACCTTCCCCGATCGCCGCAATAAAATATCGGAGTATGGCGAATGCCGGGTCCCTCACGATCCTCTCACATGCGGCGCATCAGTCTCGCCGCCCTTCTCGTCACCTCCGCTTTGGCGCTCGGCGCCTGCCAGAAGAAGGACGGGCTCGATGGCGTCGATCCCTTGACCACGGGCAGCACATCGCCAGGCTCCCTCAAGGAAACCGCCAAGCTCGGCGGGCGCTGGCAATCCGACCCCAAGAATCTGCAGCTTGGTCTTGCCTATGCCGATCAGCTGAAGAAGCTCGGCCAGAATGATCAGCAATTGCAGGTGCTGGGAACCCTCACGCAATATCATCCCAATGATCAGAAACTGCTGACGGTGTATGGCCGCGAGCTCGTCCAGGCCGGGCAAGCGGACCAGGCGCAGACGGTCCTCAGCAAGGCGATTGAGGCCGGCAGCAGCGATTGGAAGGCCTATTCGGCCATGGGATCGACCCTCGACCAGCAGGGCAAATATGTGCCAGCGCGCGATTATTATCAGCGTGCTCTCAAGCTTTCGCCCGGCAATGCCGCGGTGCTCAACAATCTCGGAATGTCCTACGCTCTCGAGGGTAATCTCAAACAGGCCGAGACGGTCCTGAAGGACGCTTCCGCCTCGCCGGCGGGTCAGAAGGAACCACGTCTTAGGCAAAATCTGGCGCTCGTCGTCGGACTGCAGGGACGCTTCGAGGAGGCGCGCCAGATCGCCAGCGCCGATCTTCCCGCCGATCAGGTCGAGGAGAACATGGCCTATCTGCAGAAGATGCTGGCGCAGCCCAATACCTGGCAGCAGCTCACCGACAAGCCGGCGGGCTGACCGCGCGACCTATTTATTGGCCGCGAGCACCAGGATCATCGACGGCCCGAGAATCACGACAAAGATCACCGGCAGGAAGAACAGGATCATCGGCACGGTGAGCTTCGGCGGCAGGCCAGCGGCTTTCTTCTCGGCCTCTGCCATGCGCATGTCGCGGTTCTCCTGGGCCAGAACACGCAGGGCCTGGCCCAACGGCGTGCCATAGCGCTCCGACTGGATGAGGCTGGTCACGACCGACTTGACGATCGGCAGCCCGGTGCGCTTGCCCAGATTTTCGAAGGCCTTGCGGCGATCGGGCAAATAGGAGAGCTCGGCACAGGTCAAAGTCAGCTCTTCGGCCAGCGGCACCGACTGGCTGCCGATCTCGCGCGACACGCGCTGCAGGGCCGCCTCGATGGACATCCCCGATTCGACGCAGATCAGCAGCAGATCGAGCGCATCCGACCAGGCCCGCTTGATCGACAGCTGACGCCGGCCGATCTTGTTCCTGATAAAGACGCTCGGCAGATAAAAACCGGCGACCAGGCCGATGGCCATCGCGGCGAAACGCATATTCGAGGGAATGCTGTCGCCGAAGACCTGCACCGAATAGACGAAGAAGATCGTCGCCAGAGCGATCGGCATGACGGCCCGCGCGGCGAGGAAATAGACCAGATGATTGTCGCTGCGATAGCCGGCCTGACGCAAGCTTTCGCGCGACGTCTCGGCCTCGAAGACCTTCCTGAGGTTGAGCCCCTCGACGAGCTGCGAAATCAGTCCTGGCTTGGCGCGATCGCGCAAACGCGCACCTTCGGAGAGGGTGGCGCGATGCGCGGCACGCAACCGTTCGCGCTCCGTGGCAATGCCTTTCATGCGCGCCTTCATCTGGTCGCCCTGCAGCAGGGGCGCGGCGATGGTCAATATCGTCGCGAAGGCGGAGAGACCGACGAGAAGAGTGATCAGTCCCTCGGGCTTCATGAAATATTCAAGATCCATGACAACAGCCCTTCGTCAGAAATCGAAATTAATCATTTTGCGCATGATCAGCACACCCATCAGCATCCAGAATCCAGAACCGATGACCAGGACATTGCCGAGGGTCGTTTCCCAGAGCGGATTCAGATAGGCCGGGTTGAGCACCGTCAGCGCGCCCATGATGAAAAACGGCAATGAGCCGATAATCGCCGCCGAGGCCTTGGCCTCCTGGCTCATCGCCTTGATCTTGCCCTTCATCTTCTTACGGTCGCGCAGGACCTTCGACAGGTTGTTCAAGGCTTCGGCAAGGTTGCCGCCGGTCTTCGACTGGATGTTCATGACGATGCCGAGGAAGTTCACCTCCGCCAGCGGCATGCGTTCATACATGCGCTCGATGCCCTGATCGATGGCAATGCCGACCCGCTGGCCCTCGACGATCTCGAGGAACTCAGGACCGACCGGCGGCGCCGTTTCGCCGGCGATGACCTTCATGGCATCGTTGATCGGCAGGCCGGATTTGAGACCGCGCACCATGATGTCGATGGCGTCGGCGAAGTCATTGAGGAAGATCTGCTGGCGGCGTTTGACCAGGAACTTCAATACCCAGCGCGGAAGCCCAAGGGCGCCGGCGATGCCGGCGACGAGCGCCACATACCACGGCACGCCGGCGACGAGCGTGCCGAATCCGATCAGTGCGCCAACGATCAGAGAAAGCACGTAGAAGACGCGGGGCGAGCTCTCTATTCCCGCCTGCGAGAGCATGACGCGCAAGGTCCGCTTCTGACGGCGCTGGCGCTCGCGCATTTCGAGCTGTTGCAGGGATTCCTGAAGCTGCTTGCGGCGGGTATCCTTCGGATCCTCCGTCATCAGACGGGCGCGCAGGCCCTGGCGCGCCGGGGCCTTGGCATCGGTCGTTATCGACTTGACGCGCTTCTCCGTCTGCTTGGCGCCGGAGAAATATGGAAACAGGACAGCCAGCAGAAGACCGCCGACGGCGAGCGCCACCAGAGCGAGGAAGCCCATTTGCTGCAGACCGTCAGGCAACTCCATCAACGCACTCCCTAACGCCGGCCCCTAACCTAGATTTGACCATCATTGCGCGACTCGGCGCGCTCAAGCGCGTCTGCCAGGCGTTTCTCTTCATTGTAGTAGCGGGCACGATCCCAGAAATGCGGCCGGGCGATGCCGGTCGAACGATGCCGGCCCATGATGCGCCCGTTCGCATCCTCACCGACGATCTCATAGACGAAGAGATCCTGGGTGATGATCACCTCGCCCTCCATGCCGATAACCTCGGTGATGTGGGTGATGCGGCGCGAGCCGTCGCGCAGGCGCGAGGCCTGGATGATGACGTCGATCGAGCCGACGATCATCTCCTTGATCGTCTTGGACGGCAAAGCGTAGCCGCCCATGGTGATCATCGATTCGAGACGTGAAATGGCCTCGCGCGGGCTATTGGAGTGCAGCGTTCCCATCGAGCCGTCATGGCCGGTGTTCATGGCCTGCAGAAGATCGAAGGCCTCGGGTCCGCGGACCTCGCCGACGATGATCCGCTCGGGCCGCATACGCAGGCAGTTCTTGACGAGATCGCGCATCGTCACCTCGCCCTCGCCCTCGAGATTGGGCGGCCGGGTTTCGAGGCGGACGACATGCGGCTGCTGGAGCTGGAGCTCCGCGGCGTCTTCGCAGGTGATGACGCGCTCATCCAGGTCGATATAACCGGTGAGACAATTGAGCAATGTCGTTTTGCCGGAGCCGGTGCCACCAGAGATCAGGATATTGCAGCGCACCCGTCCGATGATCTCCAGGATTGTCGCGCCTTCCGGCGTGATGGTGCCGAATTTCACCAGGTCGGGAAGCTTGAGCCGGTCCTTCTTGAACTTGCGGATGGTGAGGGTCGGACCATCGATGGCGAGAGGCGGCACGATCACATTGACGCGCGAACCGTCGGCGAGGCGCGCGTCGCAGATCGGTGAAGCCTCGTCGACGCGGCGGCCGACCTGGCTCACGATGCGCTGGCAGATATTGAGCAACTGGGCGTTGTCGCGGAAGCGGACGCCGGTCTTCTCCATTTTGCCGCCGACTTCGATGAAGCAGGTATTGGCGCCGTTGACCATGACGTCGGCGATGTCGTCACGTGCCAGGAGAGGCTCCAGGGGGCCGTAGCCCAGCACGTCGTTGCAGATGTCCTCGAGCAGGTCCTCCTGCTCGGCGATCGACATCGCCACGTCCTTGAGCGTGATGATCTCGTTGACGATGTCGCGGATTTCGTCGCGTGCCCCTTCGCGATCGAGCTGGCTGAGCTGGGTCAGATCGATGGCGTCGATGAGCGCGTTGAAGATCGTCGACTTGATGTCGTAATAATTGTCCGAGCGGCGCGGTGGAGCTCCGGCAAGCGGCTTCGGTGCCGCCGGCGCGATGGTCTGCGGCAGGCCGGCGCGAGGAGCCTGGGACAGCGTTGGCGCGGCGCGTGGCGCCTGCGGCACAGCGCCGGGCTGGACTTTCAGATCCGGCATGGGCGGATAGGATGCGCCCGCTTGGGTGAACTGCCCGTTCGCCGGATGAGGCGGCCTTATCCCGCCTTGCGGGACTTGGGGTTGATCGCCGCGTTTGCCGAACATTACTTCTTCCTCGACAGCATGCCGGCAAAGGGCAACGAGAACTTCGTCGGCTTGACCGGTTTCTCCTGGCCGATGAGTGTCTGCGCCAGGCTCGCGACGGCATCCGAGGCCTTGGCCTTGGCCGAGACCTCGGCCAGCATCTGGCCGTTGCTGGCCGCGGTGCCGAAAGTCTGCGCGTCATGGGCAATGATCAAGGTCGGCTCCAGGCCGATCGCCTTGGCAAAGTCGGCGACGGGTATCTCCGGCCGCTTGGGGATCCCGACCTGGTTCATCACCAGACGCGGCGGGCGGTCGTTCGGGCGCGCCTGCTTGAGCAGGTCGACCATGTTCTTAGTGTTGCGCAGGCTGGCCAGCTCCGGCGTCGCGGTGATGACCACCTCGTCGGCCGCCAGCAGCGTATATTTGATCCACGGCGCCCACATGTTCGGCACGTCGACGATCACGCAGGGCACGCTGTGGCGGACCGTGTTGAGAATAACCTCGACGGAGGAGGCGTCGATATGAACGTCGCGATCGATAGCGCCGGGCGAGGCGAGCAGGCTCAGCTTGTCGCCGCATTTGGTCAGAAGACGGTCGAGCAGTGTCTGGTCGACGCGATCCGGCTGGCCCAGCGCCTCGGCAATGCCCTGAGAGGTTTCCTGATTGAAATTGAGCCCGGCAGTGCCGAAGGCCAGATCGAAATCGGTAATGACCGTGTCGGTATCGAGATGGCGCGACAGATACCAGCCGACATTGTGCGCGAGCGTGCTCGATCCCACCCCCCCTTTCGAGCCGACGAAGGCGAATATGCGGCCGAGCGGCTTCGCATGGGGGTCGTGGAACAGCGCGGCGATCGTTTCGATCAGCTGAAGCTGATGAACCGGCGCCACCATATATTCGCTCACCCCTTGGCGCATCAGCTCGCGGTAGAGCAGCACGTCGTTCAAGTGGCCGATGACGACGACCTTGGTTTCCGGCCCACAGACCTGCGCCAGGTGCCCCAGCTCCGCCAGGACCGTGTCGCGGTTGCCGGCGGTCTCGACGATCAGGACATTCGGGGTCAGCTCGCTCTGGAAAGTCTGAACGGCAGCACCGACACCGCCCATATGCATCTGGACATGGGCACGTGCCATGCGCCGGTCGGCGGCGGCGGCCTGGACGGCCTGGATCGTGCGCTGGTCCTCGCAGAAGGCGCGGATATTGATATGGGGCACCAATGCCACGACCGGCGAGGCGAGATGAGGGTCATACTCGGTGTTCAATACAGCCTGGTTCATATCGTATGCATCCTTGCCCGTCACTTGGCGACGTCGGCGATCTTTGATTTCTCTTGTTGTTGTTCAGTTGCGGCCGACGTCGCTTCTCCGGTCCTATAGTTATCGATGACCTTCGAGCGCCGCATCGGATCCGACGGAGTCGGTATCCTCGGCCTGATCAGATCTTCCGGATTAGCGACCATTGCGGCGATATTGTTCTGCTGCGCGCAGCCGAAATTCTGATATTCATTGTTTTGCGCGTCGCGGGTCAGGTCCTTCGGCCAATTGCCACATTCCCTGGCATGAGCGCCCGACTTCGTCACGACGATCGGGTGGCGCTGGTAATATGCCTCCTGCGGCGCATAGAGGTCATCGAGGGTCGGGCCGTCCTTCTTGCATCCGACGGCCAGCAGTGCCACCCCGGAGAGCGCCAGCGCTTTCACAAATCCATCAACCGAGATCAGCATGTTCATGTTCATAGCTCTCTACTTTGCGTCACTCGACGATGTATCCGACATTGCCGTGATAGACGCCGTCAGGCTTCTTGCCTGCCGCGCCATAGACCCGGTTGAGACGGCCGAAGAATATGCCTTGCGTGTCGGTGGCGTTGGATAGGCCGTCGGTCGGCATGGCGAGCTGCTGCTCATTCACCGGATTGACGATGTAAGGCGTCACGATGACGACGAGCTCGGTCTGATTCTGCTGGAAGTCACGGCTGCGGAACAGGACACCCAGAATGGGAAGATCCTTGAGTCCCGGTGTGCCGGTGATATCGGCGCGCGCGCTATCCTTGATCAGGCCGGCCATCGCGATCGACCCGCCGCTCGGCAGTTCGACGGTTGTCTCGGCGCGGCGCACGCTCAGGCCCGGAATGGTGATATCTTGCAAGACAATCGAAACGTCCTTCGAGATTTCGCTGACCTCGGTGCTGATCTTGAGCGATATCCTCCCCTCCGACAGGACGAGTGGCGTGAAGCCCAGGCCGACGCCGAATTTCTTGAACTCGATCGTGATCTTATTGTCTTCCTGCCCGACAGGAATCGGGAACTCGCCGCCGGCGAGGAAATTCGCCGCCTCGCCCGACACCGCCGTCAATGTGGGCTCAGCCAAGGTGCGCAAGAGACCATCACGTTCCATGGCACGGACGAAGGCATCGATAGAGTCGCCGCCGCTCGAGAACCCGCCCTGATAGACACCAAGCGGACTGATGGGCAGGGTCGGGAACGGATTGACATTGGCGAGATTGAAAGCAAATTTGCCGATCGAGAACACCGCCGTCGTATCGATCCCGAACTGCTTCAGCACATTGCGCTGAACTTCCGCAATACGCACCTTCAGCATGACCTGCTCGCTGCCACGCACATTGATGCTGGAGATCACTTTCTTCTCGTCGCCGGTATATCTGACCGCAAGATCAAGAGCGAGTTTGGCCTCTGCCGGACTCTTAGCCGAGCCGCTCAAGACGACGTTTTCGCCGATCGTGTCGACCACGATGCGCGAGCCCGGGATGGTGCGGCGCACCAGCTTCTGCAACGCCGTCATGTCCTGCGCGACTTCGAGATCGAGCGCCAGGATCTGCTGTCCACTGGCGTCGAAGAAGAAGATGTTGGTCTGGCCGACGGCGCGGGCAAAGAGATAGGCGGTGTTCTTGGTGCGCACCACCGCATCGACGATGTCGGGATTGCCTACCAGCACGTCGCGCGCCTGGCCCGGCAGCTTGATGACGATGGATTTGTTGAGACCGATGCGCACCAGGCGTCCGCCGTCGCCACCGGCAGCCGATGCGCCATAATCGCCGGCGCTAGCCGGTGTGACGGTCGCCAAAGACGGTGCGAGCAAGAGAACAGCCGCCAGGACAAGGCCACCGACCAGTCTGCGCGCGAGCATGGCCACCCCGGGCCAGCTCGTATTCGATAGATACTTCCTCATCCCTGCCATGTCCCAACCATTCAATTCAATGTCACACGCCGCGGAATGCCATATCTGATGATGGTCATCTCGTTGCTTTCCGTTCCATTCGCGTATTTGTCGCTAAGCTTGGGAACGATATCGGCGAGCGGAACGCCGTCATTCTCGCGGATCGAGCGAAGGGTCAGGGAAAGCTGTCCGACATCCTGCGCCATAGAGATCACTTCGGTCTGGCGCGGATCGAGCTCGAGCGTCGCCGTCTTGTCGGCGACGACAAATTCCTTGTCGTCGTCGCCCTTCGGCCGGAAGGTCTGGTCGATGGCCAGGACGCGCACATTGGTGAGCACGGTTTCGCTGATCGCGGATTTCTGATTCGTGCCATCGTCGATCTTGCGGGTCACCAGCACGTCGACGCGATCATTGGGAAGAATGAAGCCGCCGGCGCCGGTTTCAGCGGAGACCGGGACCGAGATCGCCCGCATGCCCTTGGGCAGGATGGCCGACATGAAACCGTTTTCGGTCGGCATCACGAGCTTCTTATCGTTGATCGGTTCGCCCTCATAGATCGCGGCGCGGGCACGCGCCGTCTCGTATTTTGTCTGGGCGTCGGGCTGCGCCTCGTTGGTGATCATGGTCGCCGCGACGCTCGACTTCGGCCAGGACTGCCAGCCGATCGAGCCGGCGATCAGCTTCTCGCCCATTTGCACATTCTTGGTGGCGACCAGGACGTCGACGGTTTCGACCTTGGTGACTTCGACGGTCTGGACTTCGGTCTTCGTGCCGACGAGGCCTTTCGCCATATAGATGGCCAGGCCGGCGGAACCGATCGCCACGGCCAAGACAAGAAGACGCGTCCTGTTCATTTTACACCTCACTCACCCGCTCATCGATCACGATGGCGCGCTTTATCCCTGACAATCGCCGTGAATGGTCAAATTACCGTTAAGCTTTTGCTGTCTTTTGAAACTTATGACGCGAGCGGCATCCACCAGCTGCCGGGAAAGGCAAGAATGGTTCCCGCGGCGATCGCGATGCCATAGGGCAGGTCGATCTTGCGGCCGAACAGGCGTTTGGCCCATCCGATCTCGTGCACTTCCCCCTCGACCCGGAACAAATGCCAGCTCTGCACGATGACGGCCAGGACACCACCGGCGATCGCCGTGTAAATGAGAAACTGTGGAAGTTGCGCCCAGCCGAGCCAGAGCGCTGCCGAGGCGAAGAGCTTGGCATCGCCGCCCCCGATGAAACCAGCTGAGAAGAGACCGAACCCGACCCCTAGGACGGCAACGGCCGCGAGACAGTGCCATAACAGCGCCTCCATCGGCATGCCGGTCGCCAGCGCCATAGGGAAGAAGGCCAATGCGATCAGGATATTCAACCAGTTGGGGATGCGCATCGTCAGGAGATCGCTGACGCCCGCGGCCACCACCAGGAAAGGAAGAAGTATCTGGCCCAGAAAACTCATCATGCTCTGCGTCCTTTCGGCCTTGCCCCGTGTCTGTGTGCTGGGGAAGTCAAACTCTGGTTTCGCCCACAGTTTCATGGCCGGCGTAAAAACGGCGTTACCGCACAGGCCTGCAACACAAAGAAAAAACCGCCGGCGGTCGCCGGCGGTTTTCCGAGCCTCCCTGTAAAGCGGCTCTTATCAACTGTGGTCGCGAAGCCGGTTACGGCGAAACGGTGCCCACGCCGGTCGTGATGCCGGTATAGACGCCGCTGAGGGCGTCACGCAGGCCCGGCAGCACGGCGACGAGCATGAGGCCGATGGCGGCGGCGATCAGGCCATATTCAATGGCGGTCGCACCGGATTCGTCTTTCAAAAAGCGCACAAACTTATTCACCCGATTCTCCATTTTGGCTTAGTTGTCCGTCTACCTGTCTCACTCTCGCCTGCGTTATCCGCAGCTGTCTTCGTGAGCACTTGAGGCCATCGGACAATGCCAATGGCCTCAAGTCGTAAGATTCCGCTGGTGTGGCCAGCGAGCTCGATTACGGCGAAACAGTGCCCACGCCGGTCGTGATGCCGGTATAGACGCCGCTGAGAGCGGTACGAAGGCCCGGCAGCACGGCGACGAGCATGAGGCCGATGGCGGCGGCGATGAGGCCGTATTCGATGGCGGTCGCGCCGGATTCGTCTTTCACAAAACGCATAAGAGTGTTCATCTGATTCTCCAGTTAGCTTCTCTGTAAACAGCACCGGCTCACGTCAGGATGCGTTTTGCACGGCTGTTTTCGTGAACCGAGGACAACCCTAGGCTCCACCCTTTAACGGGTAGTAAATCGGGCGGCTTTGCGGCCTTCCAAGTGCAGGTTCTAAGATAAATGGTTAGCCCCTGGTTTCCGGAATATCTAAAATTTGAATAATCTACTTGATACACCATTCATTTATATGAATATCTATTTCAGCTCTTCAATTTATTCTAGTATTTACTTGGTAAATATTCTGTTCTCTCTCAATTTCCTGAATATATACTTCAGTTACTTCAATATTCGCTGAAATGAAGCTCGTAACCAGGAAGATCAGTCACCAGTCGATCCGGTGAAGAGGACTGTTTGCCGCAACGCAAAGTTCTCGGATAGTCCGGCCAATTCTTTGCCGGACCTTGCGGCCAGGGCTCATGGACAAAATAAAACCGCTGCAGACCTGGTCCAGGATGCGATCGTCGGCGTGAGGGCTGTAACAGAGGCTTGAACCGCGGCGCGCTCTGGCTATAGTGCGCCCCGAATTCGGGCGGCACGCCCGTCCGGCAGGACATGGATATGACCTGCCGTTTGCGGAAGGGTGGCCGAGTGGCTTAAGGCGCACGCCTGGAAAGTGTGTATACGTGAAAGCGTATCGAGGGTTCGAATCCCTCCTCTTCCGCCAAAATTCATAAGCTATTTGATTGATTTGTAATGGAAAATGGATTTCCTCCCGTTCGCGTCCTAATTTCAGCGCCCGGATGAGTCAGCCTGTCATGCCACCGTCGGGCCCGGCGCAATGACGACCGCCAGCGAGGCGACATCCAACGGTCCGCAGCCGTTTCGACATCTTTCTTTCATGCTGACACGCGCCGACGCCTTAGCTTACGAGACACTCCCGCGGGAGATCGGAGGCTGGCGCCTCATCCTGCTGTTCGTCTGGGTCGGTCTTGGGGGCTTGGCCGTGGCGATGCTTCCTGAGGGCTGGGTCGGGGAGGAAGGCGGCTGGCGGTTCTGGGCCTTCATAGCCGCAAGCGGATTCGCCCAATATGGCCTGGCAATGGTCGTCATGCATCTTTATGCACATTGGCGAGCGGCGCGGCGCCTGCCGCATCCCATTGCCGTGGAGGTGCTGGATCACGTCGACCATCTCGAATGGCGTGAGAATGGAGTTCCATTTTTCGTTGCACCCGAGACAATCAACGCAATCATCAAGACACCAACACACGTATTCATTTGCGTCAGTGGCCGTGTCTTGATCCTCCCCACGCGCGCCTTCGGGAGCGGGCGCGACATGACGGCCTTCGCCGAGGAGCTTGAGAGGCGTAGCGGCGACTGAATTATCGCCACCTCCTTGAGTGCTCAATCAAGATATGGTCGTCGCCACAGGGATCACACGATCGGAGCGAGATGCGGGCCGGAACATTGGCGGCACGCTGTCGTTATCTTCCCATGACAAGACGAACCGATATTCTCGTCACCGTGAACAAGATCAAGCTGACCCGGAAGCTCGAGGCGAATCTGACCGATTTCGTGCGCGTCGCCCGGGCGATCGGCTATCAGCCGAAACACGCGGAAACGACGCTGCAGCGGTTTCGCGACCAGCTGGCGTCCTATCGCGAAGATCTCAAACGGTTGACCCTGGAGCAGCCGCGGCCGCATTGACCGGCCTCTGTTCGGGAGTCAAAGCGAGCAAAAAACGGGAAAAGCCCGGCGGCCTGTTCCGGCAACCGGGCTCCCCGGCGACACGCCATCCCGCCGCCCCCCGGCGGAGCGAGACTGTGTGGTCGCTGTCGAGAGATCTAGAAGTGCCAGCCGAGGCCGGCGCGCACGGCATGGAACGACAGATCGGATTCGACCTCGCCGCTCGTCGCTTCGTCACCGGCCGCGATACTTCCAAGATAGGTGTAACGATATTCGACGCGCGCCGTGAGATTGTCGGTCAGCGCGTAGTCGAGTCCCGCGCCGATGGTCCACCCCCATCTGGTGTCGTTATTCTCCGCGACCTTGCCGTTCAGATCATGGAGCGAAAGATCCGCCCCGCCGACGGCCAAACCGCCGGTGACATAGGGCAACACACGATCGAAGGCATACCCCGCCCGCAATCTCAGCGAGCCCAGCCAGTCGATCTCCTTATCGATCTTGCCGATCTTTGCGCCCGTATCGTCGACAAGATCGGTGTCGCCTTTCAGACCGGCGAATTCAATGTCGCCCTCAATGCCGAGAACGACATTGTCCATCTGCCACGCATAGCCGGCATTCAAGCCGCCGACAAAACCCTCAAGGCCGATCGAGCCCTTTCCGGAATTCAGCGTCACATCGGCGCTTCTGCCGGCCAGGAGCAATCCGCCTGAGCCGCCACCGCCGCAGAAGTCGCTCGGAACCGACAACAGGCCGCCGCTACTGCCGCCGGTGCTGCACGTCGTCTCGGTATCGTCACCGCCATCCCAGGCATAACCGCCCTGAAGCCCGATTGAGGCCCCCGCCCAGTCAAACGCCATGGGCTCGGCCAGATCCGCCGCTTTCACCGCGCCACCGAAAGCGATCGCGGCAACCATCACCAAAAGAACTCTCTTCAACATTCCCCGGACTCCAAAGAATTGACAGCCGAAATAACCGCGCCACATCCCCGACAGTCAAACACTCTCACGCGCATCACGTCGATTTTCTCGACTATGTATCATATAAGCAACAATATCGCATGGTAAGATCATCGAATTATCATCTACTCATCGTGCATGCCGATCACAGTCATTGATCAGCCCACGCACTAATGCACGGCGCATGTGACTGGAGATCTCGTACCGCCAGATCCGCACCGAATCATGCCGATCGTCATTCATCGGATGCTCCGATATCTGAAATCGTCGGATGCCGAGTTGCTGCCGACCGGCAGATTCGATATAGCGTCCGCGCCGCGCCGGGCCGGCGCTCTCAGCCATCAGGAGTTCCATCGCTTGTCCATGGATATGTTCGCCGCGATGCGCGTGTTCGTCAGGGTCGTGGAGCGGAGGAGCCTGTCGGCCGCCGCGCGGGACCTGGGCATGGGTCAGCCGGCGGTCAGCGAGCGCATCACGCGCCTCGAAGCCCATCTCGGACAACGTCTCCTTCATCGCAACACCCGCTCGATCGTACCGACGGATATCGGCGCTACCTTTTATGAGCGGAGCAGGAAGGCCCTCGATGCCGCCGCCTATGCTGAAAGTGTCGGCGATACCGACGCCCCGTCGCTGCGCGGGACCTTGCGCGTGGCGGCGCCGCATGGCCTGGGCGAAATGGTCCTGCCGCCGATCCTGATGCGGTTCCGGAAGAAACATCCCCATCTCAATATCGATCTGTTCCTGAACGATCGGATCGCCGACCCGGTCACCGAAGGCGCCGACCTCTCCGTGCGGCTGGGCGATGCTCCCGCCGGCGGGTGCGTTTCCGAGCGGATCGGCCTTGTGCAGCGCATGCTTGTCGCTTCGCCGGAATATCTGACGACATGCCGGACGCTGGAGACCCCGAACGATCTCAAAGCGCATCCGTTCCTGCGGGTCGCCGGCATATTCAACGACAATGTTCTTCCGCTGCAGCGTCGCGACGACATGATCCGCGTCGCGATAAACACGACATGGACGGTCAGCAATTGGCGGCCGCTGCATTCCCTGCTGTTGGCGGGTGCCGGGATCGGGGTCCTGCAAATGCCGAGCTGTGCCGAGGCGCTGGCCGCCGGACATCTGAAGCGCGTTCTCCCGGACTACGACGTCCCCGGCTTCAATCTGCGGCTTCTCTATGCGCGATCCGAAAAGGTTCCCGACAAGACACGGCATCTCGCCAGCTTCCTGCGCGAGGAGTTGGGAATCTTCCGCCAAGCCGACCCGCAGAGTGCTTCATCGACCTCATTGAATGAGAACTTTTAGGCAACACCGACTGCGTGCGTCCCCGCCCGGTTCCTGACAGCTTCTGGCAAAGCGGCGCTTTATGGAACGGCATGCGAAACTCAGCATGCGGATCATGGATCGAATCGTAAGGGACCTGCATCTCGGAAAGAGGCCCGCCGTCGCCATCGCTTATGCGGGCCTGCGCAAGCGGGGCTATATCGTGCTCGGCGACGCGACCAGCACCTCTCTCTATTGGGTGAACGGCAACCGGCTCACCACCTTCCAACTGATGGCGCTGGCGATCAGGCGCGGCGTGCGGCTCACACGGCGATAGGCTAGAGGTCGAGAAACAAAATACGTTCGTGCGGCATTTCCATTCCGCCCGAGATGAGGGGATTTTTTCGCAAGGACCGCCGCCGGCACGATTGAGGCGAATGGTTTTCATCGCTAAGATGGCGCGCATGAGCACATGCAAGATCATCCGCCGCAATCGCAGCGAAGGCTTCCACGGCAAGCAAGGCCTCGATTATTTCTCCGGCGTCTCGGCCGAGACGGCCGGCGCCAAGGCCATCTGCCTGCATCTTCTCGCCATGCCGCCAGGTGCGGAGGCCAAACCGCATTACCATGAGTCGCACGAGACGGCGATCTACATGCTCGAAGGCGCGGCTGAATTCCGCCACGGGCAGCAGCTCGAATTTGTCGACCGCGTCGAAGCCGGCGACTTCATCTATATTCCGGCCGGCGTTCCGCATCAGCCCTATAATCCGACCGAGCAGATCGCTCGCGCGCTCATCGCGCGCACCGACCCCAATGAACAGGAAAGTGTCGTATTGTTGCAGACCTGAAGCGGCTCAGCTCTTCAGTGGCGGCGGCACGTCGGGAATATGCAAGGCCTTCTGCATCGCCTTGACCGCTTCGAGGAAATCCTGAAACTCGTCCGGGCTCAATTCGGCGTGCTTGTAGTTCGTGGCGGCAACCAGTCCCAGCACCACATATCTTTCGTGCGTGAGCCTGTCGCGCTTGAGGCGCATCGTCAGGCGGACATTGCCGTCATCGATCGGTACCGCCGTCTTTTGCAGAAGCTCGCCCAGAACGGCCCGCTTGAGAGACCTGATGAAGCCCGCCATGTGATCCTCGGATCACGCCAGCCCCGGCATATAAGCTGGAGGCCACCGCGCATTCCGCTCCTCTTAAGACGCGCCCTCTCAAGATAGGTGGCGGCCTACAGGAGGTGGCGCGCGAAGGCAAGACGGCCTGATCCGCAAACGCGGATATTTTTTTGCTCCGGCTGAGCTTTTGCACATGACGAAATTTTCATGTGCGACCGGCGAAACGCCGCGCCGGGCAAGCCCCGGAAATTGAATAGAAATCGTCACAAATGTGGCATCCGGGCCTCCACAATTCCGCCAAGGTGTTGGAGGCTTTTCAACCCCGGCCGGGAACCGGCGGGCCGCCAGACCGTTCTGGTAGATGGAATAAACTCAAAATAAGGGACTACCTCATGAAAAAATGGATGATTTCCGCGGGCGCCGCCGCCGTGGCCATGGCACTCCTCGCCGCCAGCCCTGCTTCGGCGAAGAGCGGCATCAAGATCGGCTCGCTGAACTGCACCGTTTCGGGCGGCGTCGGCCTCATCCTGGGCTCGTCCAAGAAGATGAAGTGCAAGTTCGTCTCGGTGACCGGTCGCAAGGTCGAGCGTTATACCGGCTCGATCACCAAGATCGGCATCGATATCGGCTTCACCAAGAAGAGCTATATCACCTGGGCGGTTTTTGCCGGCGGCAACACCAAGCGTGGCGCGCTGGCGGGCTCCTATGGCGGCGCCTCGGCCGAAGCGACCGTCGGCGTCGGCCTCGGCGCCAATGTGCTGGTCGGCGGCTTCAAGAAGACCATCGCGCTGCAGCCGGTCAGCATCCAGGGCCAGAAGGGCCTCAATGTCGCGGCGGGCATCGCCGGCCTCCACCTGAAATATGCCGGCCGCTGACCTCCAGCGACCGACTCTGTAGTGATTGAAACGCATGGAGCTTTGCAGGCTCCATGCGTATAATCATGTCTGAAGGTCATGATCGCTCGAGGTCGATTCGGCCGGGAGCAAATGGTGCGGAGGATCGGGTGTTGCGTGGATATCTGGGCAGGACGGGACTGTCGCTTGTGTTCCTCGGCCTCTTCGTTCAGGCGGCGGATGCTGGCTGCAAGGAAGGACCGGCGCCGGCGGTCGACTGGTCGAATTGCAACAAGCAGCTTTTGCAGCTCGACGGCAGCGATCTGACCGGTGCCAATCTCGAGGGTGCCTTCCTGTCGGGGACCGGTCTCACCTCGGTGCGTCTCGCCAAGGCCAATATGCAACGCAGCGAACTGGTCCGCACCTCGCTGAAGCAAGCCGACCTCACCGGCGCCAATCTCGAAAAGAGCCTGTCGAGCCGCGCCGACTTCCAAGGCGCCACGCTCAAGGGCGCGCGCCTGGTGAAGGCCGAATTCCTGCGGGTGAGTTTCGACGGCGCCGATCTCACCGGCGCCGACCTGTCCGACGGCGAATTCTCGCGCAACAGTTTCGTCAAGGCCAATCTCTCCGGCGCCAATCTCTCCGGCGCCATGCTGCAGCGGGGCAATTTCAAGGACGCCACGCTCGCCGGCGCCTCCTTCAAGCGCACCTATCTCTATTGGACGCGTTTCGAAGGCGCCGATCTCAGCCAGGCCGTCGACCTGACCCAGACGCAGCTCAACATGTCCTGCGGCGATGCGCAGACGAAATTGCCGGCCGGGCTCACGATGCCGACCAACTGGCCCTGCGGCGCGGACTAGAGCACCGGGCATAGAAGCGCTCCGGCGCTCTATCTCAATTTTATGCGCATCGGATTAGCCGAAAACCGCTTCGCACTTTTCGGTCCGATGCTCTAAACCCTATAAGAGTCCATTCGCCTTGGCATGCGCGTTGAGCGCGATCTCCGGGCGGGCACCCACATGCGAGATCACTTCGGCTGCCGCCAGCGCGCCGAGCCTGGCGCATTGGACCAGAGACAGGTCGCGGGTGAAGCCATAGAGAAAACCCGAGGCAAAGAGATCGCCGGCACCCGTCGCATCGACGACCTTGTCGACCGGATGCGCCTCGACGACATGGACCTCATCACCCTTGACGATGACGCAGCCGGCTTCCGAACGCGTCAGAGCGGCGATGGCGCAATCCTTGCGCACGCGCTGCAACGCCTCGTCGAAATGCTCGACCTGATAGAGCGAGGTGATTTCCTTCTCATTGGCGAAGACGATGTCGATGTCGTTGCGGATCAGCTCGAGGAAGCTGTCGCGATGACGGTCGACGCAGAAGGAATCGGAAAGCGTGATGGAGACGAGGCGCCCCGCCGCGCGGGCGATCTGCGCCGCTTTCTTGAAGGCCTGCTTGGCGAGCGGCGGGTCCCACAGATAGCCTTCGAGATAGGTGACCTTGGCGGCGGCGACGACGGCCTCGTCGATGTCGCCGGGCGACAGATGCACGCAGGCGCCGAGGAAGGTGTTCATGGTGCGCTCGCCATCGGGCGTGATGAGGATGAGCGAGCTCGCCGTCCCTGGACCTGCGGTGGCATGCACGGTATCGAAATGGACGCCGGCCGAGCGGGTGTCATGGGTGAAGACCCGGCCCAGCTCGTCGGCCTTGACCTTGCCGATGAAAGCCACCGAGCCTCCGAAAGAAGCGACGCCGACCGCCGTATTGGCGCCCGAGCCGCCGGAGATCCGGGTCGAGGGCCCCATGTCCTCGAAAAGCTCGGAGGATTCCGTCTCGTTGACGAGCCGCATCATGCCCTTGGTGACATTGTGGCGGCTGAGGAAATTCTCCTCCACACGCGAGAAGACATCGACAATGGCATTGCCAATGGTCAGGACATCGAAAGTCGGCTTGGTCATGATTTCCTATGGGAAAAATGGGCGGGAAACCGAGCCCCTACAGGATCGGTCCGGTCGCCGCAAGACGGCGGTTTTCGCCGTCATGCCTCAGGTTTGGGGGCTGGCGGAGCCTCCTCGGCCGCGGGTGCCACGGGGGTTTTGGCCCCGCGCCCGACGAGGCGATGGGTGAATTCGCGCCCGCTCTGGGCGAGGACGTAAAGCCCCGGAATGACGAAGATGCCGAGCAGGCTCGCGGCCAGCATGCCGCCGAAGACGGCGGTGCCGACGGCGCGCTGGGTCGCCGCCCCCGCGCCCGAGGCGATCACCAGCGGCACCAGCCCCAAGATGAAGGCGAAGGACGTCATCATCACGGCGCGGAAGCGCAAATTGGCGCCTTCGATCGCGGCGTCGGCGATGCCGACGCCCTTGCGGCGCTGCTCCATGGCGAATTCGACGATGAGAATCGCATTTTTGGCGGCGAGCGCGATCAGCACGACGATGCCGATCTGGGCATAGACATTGTTGTCGAGGCCGGCAAACTTCAGCGCCAGCATGGCACCGAGGAGGCCAGCCGCCACCGAGACGATCACCGCCAGCGGGACGGTCCAGCTTTCATAAAGCGCCACGAGAAAGAGATAGGCGAAGAGCACGGCGAGCATCAGGATGCCGGCCGTCTTGCCGCCGGCTTCTTTTTCCTGAAGCGCGGTGCCCGTCCATTCATACCCATAACCAACCGGCAGTGTCGCCTTGGCCACCACCTCCATCGCGGCGATGGCCTCGCCCGAGGAGCGGCCGGGCGCCGGCGCGCCATTGATGGTGACGGAGCGCAGATTGTTGTAGCGGGTCATGCCGGCGGGCGCGAAGGAGAGCTCGACATCGGCAAGTGCCCGCAGCGACACGAGCTCGCCAGAGGAGCTGCGCACCCGCACCAGATAGATATCGTCGGGCGTCATGCGGCTCGCCGCATCGGCCTGCACCTTGACCTGCCAGGTGCGCCCGAACAGGTTGAAGTCGTTCACATAGGTGCCGCCGAGGGCGACTTGCAGCGCGTTGTAGATGTCGACGACGGCCACGCCCAAGGTCTGGGCGCGCTCGCGATCGACCTTGACGGTCAATTGCGGCGTCGCCGCGCTGAAGGTGGTGAAGACGCCGGCGAGGCGCGGATCCTGATTGGCGGCGATGCTCAAGCCACGAGCCACGGCGGCGATGTCGGCGGGTGGCGCGCCGGTATTGCTCTGCAGCTGGAACTCGAAGCCGGAGCCGGTGCCGAGGCCCTGGATCGGCGGCGGGTTGAACGGGAAGATGCTGGCGGCGGCAATCGATTGCAGGTCGCGACGCAATTCCGCGATGGCCGCGAAAGCCGACATGTCGGGCGCCTTGCGTTCCTCGAACGGCTTCAGCAGCACGACGAAGAAGGCCTTGTTGGGGAGCGCCAGGCCGTCGAGGATGCTGTAGCCCGACACCGTGAAATAGGCTTCCGCCCAAGGTTTCTTGGCGATCAGTTCCTCGACGCGCTTGACGACGGCGGCGGTGCGCTCGGTCGAGGCCGAATCCGGCAGCTGGATCTCACCCATGAAGGCGCCCTGGTCCTCATCGGGCAGGAAGCCGGTCGGGATCGTCTTGGCGAGCCAGCCGGCGCCGCCGGCGAAGAGGCCGACCAGCAGAAGCGCCAGGAGGGCGCGGCGCGCCAAGGGCCTGACCAGCGCTACATAACCGCCCTTGGCGCCTTCGACGCCGCGGTTGAAGAACTTGAAGATGCCGCGCGGGGGACCGCGATGCTTGAGCAGCAGTGAGCACAGTGCCGGCGACAAAGTGAGCGCGTTGATGGCCGAGATCACCATCGACACCGAAACGGCGACGGCGAATTGCATATAAAGCTGGCCGGTGATGCCCGGAATGAACGCCGTCGGCACGAAGACCGACAGCAGCACCAAAGTGATGGCGATGATCGGGCCGGTGATCTGGCCCATCGCTTTCTCGGTCGCCTCGGCGGGGGTGAGCTCGGGATGCTCCTGCAGCACATGCTCGACATTCTCGACGACGACGATCGCGTCATCGACGACGATGCCGATGGCCAGCACCAGCGCCAGGAGCGAGATGGTGTTGAGCGAGAAGCCGAAGGCCAAGAGCACCGCCATGGTGCCGATGAGAGCGACCGGCACGGCGATGATCGGAATGAGCGTGGCGCGGAAATTGCCGAGGAAGACCAGGACGACCAGCGCCACCAGCACGAAGGCCTCGCCCAGCGTGTGCATGACGCTTTCCATCATCTTCTCGACGAAGACGGTGGAGTCGTAGGCGACGGCATAGTCGACGTCGTCCGGGAAATCCGCCTTCAAGGTCTCGAGCGCCTTGCGGACATTCGCGGCGGTCGCCAGCGCGTTGGCGCCCGGCGCCTGATAGATGGCGACGCCGGCGGTCGGGCCGCCATTGAAGCTCGCATCGGAATCGAGCGTCTTGGCGCCGAGCTCGACGCGGGCGACGTCCTTGACGCGCACGAGGCCGCCGCTCTCGGTGGCGCGGATGACGATGTTCTCGAATTCGGCCGGATCGCTGAGCCGGCCCTTGGCGTTGAGATTGATCTGCAGCGCCGTGTCCTTCACCAGCGGTGCGGCGCCGATGCGGCCTACGGCGGCCTGGACATTCTGCTGCTGGATCGCCGTCACCACATCCGCGGACGTCAGGCCCAGGCTGGCCAGACGATCCATGTCGAGCCAGATGCGCATCGAATAGTCCTTGGCGCCGAATAGCATGACCTCGCCGACGCCCGGCACGCGGGCCAGGCGGTCGAGAATGTTGATGGTCACGTAGTTCGACAGGAAGAGTCCGTCGCGCGAGCCCTTGGGCGAATAAAAGCTCATCACCTGCAACATCGCCGATGACTTCTTCTTCACCACGATGCCGTTGCGCTGCACCTCCGCCGGCAGTTGCGAAAGGACCTGATTGACGCGGTTCGAGACGTTGACGGCGTTGAGATCGGGATCGGAACCGACCGAGAAGCTGACGCTCAGGCCATAGGTGCCGTCGGCGCCCGAGGTCGACTTCATATAGATCATCTTGTCGACGCCATTGACGGCGGGCTCGATGATCTGCGCGACAGAGGCCTCGACGGCGGCGGCATCGGCGCCCGGATAGACGCCGGAAACCTGCACCTGCGGCGGCACGATGTCAGGGAACTGGGCGACCGGCAGTGCGTAATAAGCGATGAGGCCGGCGATGGAGATGACGATCGAAATGACGAAGGCCAGGCGTGGCCTGTGGATGAAGACGGAGGAGATCATCGCCCGCTCCTAGTTAGAGGCTTCGGCACGCTGCGGCGCGACGACCATGCCCGCCCGCACGCGCTGCAGGCCCTCGACGATGACGAGATCGCCGTCCTTCAAACCTTCGGTAACGGCGATCCGGCCGTCGCGCTGCTGGCCGGTCTTGACCCGGCGCTGCTCGACCTTGTTGGCGGTGTCGACGACGAAGACATAGGAACCCGCCTGGTCGGCGGCCAGCGCCGCCTGCGGCACGGTGACCGACGGCGCCTCCTGCGCACGCTCGAGGACGACGCGAATCGTCTGTCCATCGGTGAGGATGCGGTCGGGATTGGGAAACACCGCGCGCACCAATTGACTGTCAGTCTTCTGATCGACCACCACGTCGATGAAATCGAGCTTGCCCGGCTTGTCGTAGAAGCTGCCGTCGGCGAGCCGCAGTTTGACGTTCACCTCACCGCCACCGCTTTTCTTGTATTCGAGAATCTCGCGCTGAGTGACGTTGAAGAGCGCCCGCACCTCGTCGTCGCGCACGATCGTCGCCAGGACACCCGAGGATGGATCGACGAGATTGCCTTCCGTGAAGGTCGTTCTGCCGATGCGGCCGGGGATCGGCGCCTTGATCGTCGTGTAGGAGAGCTGGATCTCGGCCTCGCGCAGGGCCGCTTGCATCTGCATGACCGCGGCGCGGGCTTTGTCGGCATCGGCCTGGCGCTGGTCGACCTGGGCTTTGGCGAGCGCATTGGTCTTCACGAGGTCGAGGCCGCGCTGGAGATTGAGATTGGCATTCTGGGCATCCGCCTGAGCGGAAGCGAGTTGGGCCTGACTCTGGTCGATCGTCGCCTGGAACGAATCGGGCTCGATCTCGAACAACGTCTGGCCTTCCTTGACGTCGTCGCCGTCCTTGAAATCGACCTTCTTGATGAAACCCGTCACCCGGGCGCGCAGTTCGACCTTCTCGATCGCCTCGATGCGGCCGACGAAATCCACCCGCTGGGCGATCACCTCCATCCGGGCCGGCTCGACGACCACGGCCGGCGGTGGCGCTGCCTGCTGCTGGGCATAGGAAGGAATAATGGAAAGAGCCACCGCGAAGAGCAGACCGCTTGCCAGCTTTCTCAATTTCGCCTCACTTCCGCACCGCGCCACATTTATGGCCTTGAAGCTAAGCGATAAAGCCATTCTCCGCAACTTTAGGGATTACAGCATGCTTACCGGCCCTTCAAACCGGGGCGCCGGTCGATTATCTATGCCGCCATGATCAAAGCCGCCTTCACCGCCCTTGGCGATGTCCTCTCCCCCGATTTCCGCAGCGTTCTCTTCAAGGCGGTCGGGCTGGCCATCGTGCTGCTCATCGCCATCGTCGCCGGAACGGTGTTCCTGCTCGACATGCTGAAGCTCACCCCCTGGGGCTGGGGCAACAGCATCATCGAAGTGGTGGGCGGCCTCGGCGTCGCGGTGCTCGCCTTTTTCATGATCCCGCCGGTCACTGCCCTCTTCGCCGGCCTCTATCTGGATCACATCGCCGGCCTCGTCGAGCGCAAGCACTATCCGTCAGATCCACCGGGCAGTGAATTGCCGACCACCAAGGCGATCCTGCTTGGCGTGCAATTCGGCCTCCTGGTGCTCCTCGTCAATCTGGCGGTGCTGCCGATGCTGCTCTTCGGCGTCGGCGCGATCGTGCTGCTCATCGTCAACGCCTATCTGATCAGCCGCGAATATTTCGAGATGGCGGCGATGCGCCACATGGCGGTGGACGAGGCCAAGGAACTGCGCCGGCAGAACACGCCGCATATCTTCATCGCCGGCTTCGTTCCCGCAGCACTTGCCCTTGTGCCCTTCGTCAACCTCACCGTGCCCTTGTTCTCGACGAGCTACTTCGTGCACATCTTCAAGGGACTGAAACGGTCTTCTCCTTGAACAGGCAGAGATCGTTGATGAGACAGCGCGGGCATTCGGGCTTGCGCGCCTTGCACACATAACGGCCGTGCAGAATGAGCCAGTGATGGGCGTGGCGCTTATATTCGGGCGGCACCACCTTTTCGAGCTTGAGCTCGACCTCGAGCGGCGTCTTGCCGGGCGCCAGCCCGGTGCGGTTGCCGAGCCGGAAGAGATGCGTGTCGACGGCGATGGTGGGCTCGCCGAAAGCGATATTGAGCACGACATTCGCCGTCTTGCGCCCGACCCCCGGCAGTTCCTCGAGCGCGGCCCGATCACGCGGCACTTCGCTGCCATATCTGTCGATGAGGATCTGCGACAGCGCGATCACATTCCTGGCCTTCATCCGATAGAGACCAATGGTGCGGATATAGGAGATGAGCTCCGCCTCGCCGAGCTCGACCATCTTTTCCGGCGTGTCGACGAATTTGAACAGGGGACCGGTGGCGCGGTTGACGCCGACATCGGTCGCTTGCGCCGAAAGCACCACGGCGACGAGGAGCGTGTAAGGATTGACATAATCGAGCTCGCCCTCGGGTGCGGGATCCGCCGCCTGGAAACGGCGGAACATCTCCGTGATCTGATCCGGTTTGAGCCTGCGCGGCGCCATGATTCTCTCATCTGTTTCAGGTGACCTGAGCCCAGTTGGAGCCTAAGATCAAGCCATGCAGCAGACCTTCCGCGCCACGCTCAAGCCCTATCGCTCGCTGAGCCAGAAAGGCTTTCTGATTCTGATGAGCGTGTTGATCGGCCTCAATTTCGCGGCCGGCACCGCCTTCTATCTGCTCGGCGCCTGGCCGATCGCCCCGTTTCTCGGCCTCGATGTCGCGCTCGTCTGGTGGGCCTTCCGCAAGAATTACGCCGATGCGCTGAAGGAAGAGCAGATCGAGGTGACGGACCATGAGCTGATCCTCAAGCGTTTCGACCATGACCGGCAACACGAGGAGCTGCATTTCACCCGCGGCTGGGTCAAGGTCGAGCTGGAAGAGGACCATGACCGCGAATTGATCGGCAGCCTTTATTTGCGCTTCAAAGGTCGGCGCACCGAGATCGGCCAGTTCCTCGCCGCCCATGACCGCAAGGCCTTCGCCGATACGCTGCGCGGCGCGCTGGCTCGACCGCGTATTTGAAAGTACCGTGATTACAATGGCTTAGATTGCGCAAGAATCGGGTGGTTTCGGCGCCCGGAGCTTCCTAGATTCCGATCATGACAACCGAGATCGAAACCCTGTCCACCCCCGCCCGCGACTATGAGATCGTGAAGAAGACGCTCGCCTTCATTCACGAGACCTGGCGCGAGCAGCCCTCGCTCGAAGAGATCGCCGAGCAGGCGCAACTGAGTCCGACCCATCTGCAGCGGCTGTTCACCCGCTGGGCCGGCCTCTCGCCCAAAGCCTTCCTGCAGGCGGTGACGCTCGACCATGCGCGCGGCCTCCTGCGCGAATCCGCATCGATCCTCGACACGGCCTATGAAGTGGGCTTGTCTGGACCGGGGCGGCTGCACGACCTCTTCGTCACCCATGAAGGCATGACCCCCGGCTTCTACAAAGCGGGCGGCAAGGGCCTCACCTTGCGCTTCGGCTTCCATGACTGCCCCTTCGGGCGCGCGCTGGTGATGATCACCGACCAGGGCCTCGCCGGCCTCGCTTTCGCCGATGACGGGGCGGAGAAGGACGCGCTCATCGACATGCAGTCGCGCTGGCCGGGCGCCGCCTATATCGAGGACTGGCTCGCCACCAAGCCTTATGCCGACCGCATCTTCAAGCCGGAGAACTGGCGCCGCGACGAGCCCTTGCGCGTCGTCTTCATCGGCAGCGATTTCGAGATCCGCGTCTGGGAGACGCTGTTGCGCATCCCGCTCGGCAAACGCTCGACCTATTCCGACGTCGCCGCCCATATCGGCAACCCCAAAGCGGCGCGCGCGGTCGGCGCCGCGGTCGGCCGCAATCCGGTCTCCTTCGTGGTGCCCTGCCACCGGGTGCTCAGCAAATCCGGCAGCCTGTGCGGCTATCACTGGGGACTTACCCGCAAACGCGCCATCCTCGGCTGGGAGGCCGGGATCAGCGCCAAAGCGGCGTGATCAGCTGATCACCCGTTGAGTATCTCGATCTTCTCGGGGCGTGAATCGGCCTTGAGGCGATAGAAGACCGGTACGCCGGTCTCGAGTTCGCGCTTCAGGATTTCCGCCGGCGTCAGGCCTTCGATGGCCATGATCAGAGAACGCAATGAATTGCCATGCGCCGCCACCAGAACGCTTTTGCCCGACAACACATCCGGCTGGATGTGTGTCATGTAATAAGGCAGGGCGCGCGCCAGCGTGTCCTTGAGGCTCTCGCCGCCGGGCGGCGGCACGTCATAGGAACGGCGCCAGACGAGGACCTGCTCCTCGCCCCATTTCTTGCGTGCATCGTCCTTGTTGAGGCCGGTCAAGTCGCCATAGTCGCGCTCATTCAGCGCCTGGTCCTTGACGGTCTTGAGACCGGTCTGGCCGAGCTCGGCCAGCATCAAATCGAGCGTGTGCTGGGCGCGCGTCAGCACGCTCGTATAGGCGATATCGAATTTGAGACCTTTGCGCTTCAAGCGCTCGCCCGCCGCCTTGGCTTCGGCGATGCCCTTCTCGGTCAGGCCCGGGTCTTTCCAGCCGGTGAACAGATTCTTCAGATTCCACTCACTCTGTCCGTGGCGGACAAGCACCAATATGCGATCCATCGATTACTCCAGTCCCAATACGTCGGCCATCGAATAGAGACCGGGTTTCTTGTCTTGCGCCCAAAGGGTGGCACGCACGGCGCCGCGCGCAAAGAGGTCGCGGCTCGCCGCCCTATGAGTGAGCTCGATGCGCTCGTCCGGCCCGGCGAACATCACCGTGTGCTCGCCGACGACGCTGCCGCCGCGCAAGGTGGCGAAGCCGATATGGCCTTCAGGACGGGCGCCGGTGTGACCGTCGCGCGCGCGCACCGAGGATTTCGTGAGATCGAGCTTGCGGCCTTCGGCCGCCGCCTGGCCCAGCAGCAAAGCGGTGCCCGAGGGCGCGTCGATCTTGTGCTTGTGATGCATTTCGAGGACCTCGATGTCGAAATCGGGGCCCAAGGTCGCCGCCACCTTGCGCACCAGGGCGGCGAGCAGATTGACGCCTAAGCTCATATTGCCCGATTTCACGATGCGGGCATGGCGGGCGGCCGCCTTGATCTTCTCGTCACCCTCCTTGTCGATGCCGGTGGTGCCGATGACATGGACGATACGGGCTTGCGCCGAGAGCTCGGCCAGCGCCAGCGTCGCCTTCGGGACAGTGAAGTCGATCAAGCCTTCGATCCTGGTGAACAGCGCCAAGGGCTCGTCGGTGATTTTGACGCCGAGCGGTCCCAAGCCGGCAAGCTCGCCCATATCGGCGCCGACGGCACTCGAGCCTTTCGGCTCGATGCCGCCCGCGACTTCGAGACCTTCCGTCTCATGCACGATGCGGGTGAGAACGCGGCCCATGCGGCCGGCCGCTCCGGCGATGGCGATCTTCATGACACTCCCTCGACAATGACGACGTCGCTCTCGGCACAGGTCTCGAAGATCTTCAGCGCCGCCTGATATTCGGGCGAACGGAAGCAGGCCTTGGCGGCTTCGAGAGACGGAAATTCGAGGATCACATGGCGGTCACGCGACGATCCCTTGACCACTTCATAAGGACCACCGCGCACCAGGAATTTGGCGCCATAGGTCTCGAGCGGCATCTTGTTGGCGGCGACATAGTCCTTGTAGCGCTCAGGATCCTTCACCGTGACGCGCACCATCCAATAGCCCTTAGCGGAACCGGCCATCACACACCCTCGACGATGACGATATTGGCCGACCCGGCGCCCTGACGCTTGGCCTTGGCGGACTGATATTCGGGGGAATTGTAGCAGGCGACCGCGTCCTCATAGGACGGGAATTCGATCACCACATTGCGCGGACGCCCCTCGCCTTCCATCTGGCCTGAGCGGCCGCCGCGCGCCAGGATATTGGCGCCATATTTCTTGAACGCCAGGGGCGCGCTTTCGGCGTAAAGCTTATACTGCTCGGGATTGGACACGACGACTTGCGCAATCCAATAGGCCTTGGGCATGCTGCCTTCTCCCCTTCAAGTTCGGGGACAGGCTCTAAGTTAAAGGTTCGGACTGGTCAATGGCGCTGAAAAACTTCGTTCGGGAACTCTATGAAGGGGCCTCGAGCCGGGCGCACCGCTTCCGCTACGGCCTCATCACCTTCGATATCGCGACAATCGTCTTTCTCGTGGTGTCGTCCTTCCTGCCGCGCACGCCGCTGATCGGCGTGATCGACGTCATTATCGGCATCATCATCCTCACCGACTTCCTGGCGCGCTTCTGGATCAGCCGCGACCGCCTCGGCGATCTCATGCACCCCGGCAATCTCGCCGACATCGTGGTCATCGTCTCGCTCCTGGCGCCAGTCGCCGGCGAAGGCCTCGCCTTCCTGCGCGTGGTGCGGGTGCTGCGCATCATGCGCTCCCCCCTCGTTCTCATGCGCATGCGCCGTGACTCGCGGCTCTTCCGCGAGAACGAGCAGTCGGTGATGGCCGCGCTCAATCTCGGGCTCTTCATCTTCGTGACCACGGGGATCGTCTATGAAAGCCAGCGCGGCCTCAACGAGCACATCACCAACTATGCCGATGCGCTCTATTTCACCGTCTCGACGCTGACCACCACGGGCTTCGGCGACATCACGCTGCAAGGCCATTGGGGCCGCATGCTGTCGGTGCTGATCATGATCTTCGGCGTGTCCTTGTTTCTGCGCCTGATCCAGATCCTGATCCGGCCGCACAAGGTCGAGCACAAATGCCCGGATTGCGGCCTCAAACGCCATGACGCCGATGCCGTCCATTGCAAACATTGCGGCCGGGTCCTGCATATCGAGGACGAAGGCGCGGTGTGAGCGGGACGAGAACTCGCGGACGCTCGACTACGAGCCAAAACCTTCCCAGAAGGCGCGGGCCTTGGCGAAGAAGCCTTCCGATTCGGGCGAGTTGTTGCGGGATTCCTTCTCGAAATCCTTGAGCAGGTCACGCTGCTTGCGCGACAGGTTGACCGGCGTTTCGACCGTCACCTGAATATACATGTCGCCCATCTGGTTCGAGCGCAGCACCGGCATGCCCTTGCTCTTGAGGCGGAACTGCTTGCCGGTCTGAGCGCCTT
Organism: Taklimakanibacter albus; assembly: GCF_016595235.1. Classification (GTDB taxonomy): domain Bacteria; phylum Pseudomonadota; class Alphaproteobacteria; order Rhizobiales; family Aestuariivirgaceae; genus Taklimakanibacter; species Taklimakanibacter albus. Next base: position 1,800,635 of record NZ_JAENHL010000008.1, read on the forward strand.
CGGGGATCGATACGCGCGCCTTCTTGCCGTCGATGGTCGGCACTTCGATGTCGCCGCCGAGCGAGGCGACGATCATCGAGACCGGCACCTTGCAGAAGAGATCGGCGCCGTCGCGCTGGAAGAACTCATGCGGGCGCACCGACAGGAAGATATAAAGATCGCCGGCCGAGCCGCCGCGCAGGCCCGCTTCGCCTTCGCCGGCAAGCCGGATGCGGGTGCCGTCCTCGACGCCCGCCGGAATGTTGACCGACAGCGTGCGCTCGCGGGTGAGCCGGCCCTGGCCGCCGCAATTGCTGCACGGATCGGAAATGACCTGGCCGTTGCCATGGCATGTGGGGCAGGTGCGCTCGACGGTGAAGAAGCCCTGGGCCGCCCGGACCGCACCCTGGCCGCCGCAGGTGCCGCAGGTCTTGGGGCTGGAGCCCGGCTTGGCGCCCGAGCCTTTGCAGACATCGCAAGCGGTGGCGGTCGGCACCCGGATCTGCGCCGTCTTGCCGGAATAGGCTTCGGTGAGGCTGATTTCCATGTTGTAGCGCAGGTCCGAACCGCGCGCCGCCGATGTCCGGCCGCCGCCCCGGCCGCGGCCACGGCCACCGCCCATGAACTCGCCGAACAGGTCCTCGAAGATGTCCGACATCGAGGAGGTGAATTCGGGACCGAAGCCCGGACCGCCGGGACGTCCGCCCATGCCGCCCTCGAAAGCAGCATGGCCGAAGCGGTCATAGGCCGCCTTCTTCTGCGGGTCCTTCAGGACCTCATAGGCCTCGGTGATTTCCTTGAATTTGTGCTCGGCCGTCTTGTCGCCCGGATTGGCGTCGGGATGCAATTGCTTGGCGAGCTTACGATAGGCGCCTTTCAGCTCCTTCTCGTCGGCGCCCTTCTGCACTCCCAGAACTTCATAATAGTCGCGCTTGGCCATTCTGACCCGTCCGCCCAGCTCTTCTTAACCTGTTTCCGCACGCCCGAAAAAGATGCTTCTCCCCGCGGGTTGCGCGGGGAGAAGATTTTCGGGCTGGAAACAGGACACGTTTCTTAGGCCGACTTCTTGTTGTCGTCGTCCTTGACCTCGGTGAAGTCGGCATCGACGACATCGTCGGCACCGCCTTGACCACCCTGGCCGCCGGCATCGGGGCCGGCATCCGCACCAGGCTGGCTCTGCGCCTTATAAAGCGCCTCGCCAAGCTTCATGGCGGACTGCGCCAGAGCGTTGGTCTTCTCCTTGATGTCCTCGACATCGGTGCCTTCCATCGCCGTCTTGAGATCGGCAATGGCGGCCTCGACCGTCGACTTGTCGGCTTCGGAGACCTTGTCGCCGAGCTCGGTCATCGACTTCTGGGTCGAATGGATCAGGCTCTCGCCGTGATTCTTGGCTTCGACCAGGTCCTTGCGCTTCTTGTCCTCGGCAGCATTGGCCTCGGCGTCCTTGACCATCTTCTCGACTTCCGCATCGGAAAGACCGCCGGAGGCCTGGATGCGGATCTGCTGCTCCTTGTTCGTCGCCTTGTCCTTGGCCGACACGTTGACGATGCCGTTGGCGTCGATGTCGAAGGTGACCTCGATCTGCGGCATGCCGCGCGGCGCCGGCGGCAGGCCCATGAGATCGAACTGGCCGAGCATCTTGTTGTCGGCCGCCATCTCACGCTCGCCCTGGAAGACGCGGATCGTCACGGCGGTCTGATTGTCGTCAGCCGTCGAGAAGACCTGGCTCTTCTTGGTCGGGATCGTGGTGTTGCGCTCGATGAGGCGGGTGAACACGCCGCCCAAGGTCTCGATGCCCAGCGACAGCGGGGTCACGTCGAGAAGCAGAACGTCCTTCACTTCGCCCTTGAGGACGCCGGCCTGGATCGCGGCACCCATGGCCACGACTTCGTCCGGATTGACGCCCTTATGCGGCTCCTTGCCGAAGAACTGCTTCACCACCTCGATGACCTTCGGCATGCGGGTCATGCCGCCGACGAGGACAACCTCGTCGATCTGGCCCGCGGTGACGCCGGCATCCTTCAAGGCCTGGCGGCAGGGCTCGACCGTCTTCTGGATGAGATCATCCACGAGGGCTTCGAGCTTGGCGCGCGTCAGCTTGAGGGTGAGATGCTTCGGACCGGCCTGGTCGGCGGTGATGAAGGGCAGGTTGATTTCGGTCTGGGTCGAAGACGAGAGTTCGATCTTCGCCTTTTCAGCGGCTTCCTTCAGGCGCTGCAAAGCGAGCTTGTCCTTGCGCAGGTCAATGCCCTGCTCCTTCTTGAACTCGTCCGCGAGATAATCGACGATGCGCATGTCGAAGTCTTCGCCACCCAGGAAGGTGTCGCCATTGGTCGACTTCACTTCGAAGACGCCGTCGCCGATCTCCAGAACGGAAATGTCGAAGGTGCCGCCGCCCAAGTCATAGACCGCGATGGTGCCGGCCTCTTTCTTGTCGAGACCGTAAGCGAGAGCAGCCGCCGTCGGCTCGTTGATGATGCGCAGCACTTCGAGGCCGGCGATCTTGCCGGCATCCTTGGTGGCCTGGCGCTGGCTGTCGTTGAAATAAGCGGGAACGGTGATGACCGCCTGGGTGACGGTTTCACCCAGATAACGCTCCGCCGTCTCCTTCATCTTCTGAAGGATGTAGGCCGAGATCTGCGAGGGGGCATAGTTCTGGCCGCGGGCCTCGACCCACGCATCGCCATTGTCCGCCTTCACGATGTGATAGGGGACGAGCTTCTTGTCCTTCTCGACCATCGGGTCGTTCCAGCGCCGGCCGATCAGGCGCTTGATGGCGAAGAAGGTATTCTCCGGATTGGTGACCGCCTGGCGCTTGGCCGGCTGACCGACGAGCTGTTCACCGTCGGCATTAAAAGCGACGATCGACGGGGTGGTGCGCGCCCCTTCCGCATTCTCGATGACCTTGGGCAGCTTGCCTTCGATCACGGAAACGCAGGAATTGGTGGTACCGAGGTCGATCCCTATGACTTTTCCCATTTACAAAACCTCCTAGCGGCAGACCCTGGTGGAAGCCCTATCCGGCACTTCCGCCCCGGACTCGAAAGTGGGGTGCGGGTCCCCTATTACGTTGAACCGGACCTCCCCCGTGGGTTGGAGGTGAATCCGGCGTTCGGGGGCTATATAAGGTTGGAAGCCGGCCCTATCAAGTTTTGGTGAGAGCTGAAGCCCAAGTTCCGAAAGGTTTCCGGGTGGCCGGAAAGGCGCCGGCGCGCCAGATTGCCGTCCCGGTCCCAGCATGGGAAAGCTAGGGCCACAGGAGTACACCCATGGCGTCCCCTTACCTGCCGGATCCCGAGGATGTCGAGGATCTTCTCATGACCCTGGAAAAGGCCTTCGAGGTCCGCTTCGTCCAGAGCGATGCCGACAAGGTCAGCACCGTGGGAGACCTGTTTGAGGTTCTTCAGGCCAAGATGGGAACCACCTCGCACCGCCGCCAGCGCTGCCTCAGTGCCGTTACCTTCTACCGGCTCAAGAAAGCGGTCGCCGCCGCCACCGGCATCGAGGTGGGGCCACGGACGGCGATTTCAGATGTCTTTCCCGCGAGGGCCCTGGCCTCCCGGATAAAGGCGCTTGGCGATCAAACCGGCCTCAGGCTGCCTCCCGTCCCCTATGCTGCAGATCAGAGCTTTCTGTTCCTGGTCGGGATCGCATCTTGTCTCACCGCCTTCTATCTCGGCGTGACGACCACTGCCGGACTGGTCGCCCTTCTCCTCGGCCTTGGCGCCTTCGGCGTCCTGCGGTTTGCCGAGTTCCCGCGCTCCATGACTCAGCATGATTTCGGCGCGCTCGCCCGCGAAACCGCCTTCTTCAATTACGGCCGCCTCGCCCGCGAGACCGGGACGCTGAGCAATGTCGACTTGTGGAATGCTCTGGAATTCATGATCCGCAAAGACGGTCTTTTCGACGGTACATTCGACAGAGAGACCCGCCTCGTATGAGCAGCGGCCTTAAATATCTGCCGTCCTATTTCGACCGGGCGGCGCAGGAGGCCCTGATCACCGCGATCGAGGCAGCCGTCGCCCAAGCTCCCTTCTACACGCCGGTGATGCCAAGGAGCGGCCGGCCCTTCACCGTCCGGATGAGCAATCTGGGACAGCTCGGCTGGGTGTCGGACCGGGACGGCTACCGCTATCAGGCGCAGCATCCCGAAACCGGCGAGCCCTGGCCGGAGATCCCGGACCAGGTGCTGGCGCTCTGGCGCAAGGTGGCGGACTATCCGCATGATCCGGAAGCCTGTCTGGTAAACCATTATCGCGAAGGCGCCAAACTGGGCCTGCATCGCGATGAGGACGAGAAGGATTTCGCCGCCCCGGTCGTCTCGATCTCGCTCGGCGACACCGCCATCTTCCGCATCGGCGGAACCGAGCGGAGCGGCAAGACGGAAACCCTGAAGCTTTCCTCTGGCGATGTGCTGGTGTTGGGCGGCGCCTCGCGGCTGCGCTATCACGGCATCGACCGGGTGCTCAGCGGGACCTCGACGCTTCTCAAGCAAGGCGGCCGCCTCAATCTCACCTTGCGGCGGGTGACCAAGCCATGAGCATGGCCGGCTATTCGGGAACGCCTCTGTGGAAGAAGCTCGGCTTCAAGCCCGGCATGAAAATCGCCCTCATCCATGCCCCCGCTCATTATGCGAGCCTGATGGCGGACGCGCCCGAGGGCTTGAGCTTCGGCCAGACGGCCAAAGCGAGCGACGCCATCCATCTCTTCATCGGTGATACCAAAGGCCTTGCCCTGATCACAAAGCTGGCCGTGCACCTGCCGCCGGCCAGCATGCTTTGGGTGTCGTGGCCGAAACTGTCTTCGCGCCTCTCCACCGGCCTCAGCGAGAACGATATCCGCAAGGTCGCGCTGGCCGCGGGCCTCGTCGATATCAAGGTCTGCGCGCTCGATCAGGACTGGTCCGGCCTCAAGCTCACCCGGCGCAAGAAATAGGGCAGAGTCCTTTAGACCCCGCCCCTGCAACTTTTCGGGCCGATGCTTTAGCCCTTCCAGCTATTCAGGCCGGCATTGTGCTCGCAGTTCTTCTTCGATGAGAAGGCCTCGCTGGCCTTGCCGACCTGCTTGCCGTTGGAGGCGATGCAGCGCCAGCGATGGCCACCGGCGTCATCCTGGTAGAATTCCCACTTGTCCTTGGACGTGTCGCGCGTCGCATTGGCCTCGCAGTCGGCCTTCGACTTGTAGCCTTCCGATGACGCGCCGATGATTTCGCCATTGCCCGCCTTGCGGCGCCAGCGCCATTCGCCGGCCTTGTCTTCGTAATATTCGAGTTTGCTCTCAGCCATTGAGTTGCCTCCGATCCATTCAAAGCCGGAGACGACTCATCTCCCGCCCTGTGCAGTTTCGATACAGTCGGCGGCTGTTGTCCAGAGTTTTCAGTCGTCGCCTTCTTCGAAAGCGCGCTTCAAGTCTTCCGGGCGCGGCGTCGAGATGATGTTGTAGCCCGAATCCACATAATGGATTTCGCCGGTGACACCGCCCGAGAGCGGCGACAGCAGGTACAATGCGGCACCGCCCACTTCGTCGAGTGTCACGGTGCGGCGCAGCGGCGAATGACGCTTCTGGAAGTTGAACATGGCGCGCGCATCGCCGATGCCGGCGCCGGCCAGCGTGCGCATCGGCCCGGCCGAGATGGCGTTCACCCGCACCCCTTGCGGGCCATAATCGGCGGCGAGATAACGCACCGAGGATTCGAGCGCCGCCTTGGCCACACCCATCACATTGTAATTCGGCATCACCCTGACCGAGCCGCCATAAGTGAGCGTCACCAGCGAGCCGCCATTCGGCATCAGCGCCGCCGCCTTGCGGGCGATCTCGGTGAAGGAGAAGCACGAAATGATCATCGTGCGGACGAAGTTGTCGCGGCTCGTATCGGCATATTTGCCCTTGAGCTCGGCCTTGTCGGAGAAGGCGATGGCGTGAACGACGAAATCGATGGTGCCCCATTGCTTGGCGATGGCGGCGAAGGTCTCATCGACGGTCGCGACATTCTCAACGTCGCAGGGCAGCACCAGCTTCGAGCCGACGGTCTCGGCGAGCGGCTTCACGCGACGCCCGAACGCCTCGCCCTGATAGGTGAAGGCGAGCTCGGCACCCTGATCATGCAGGGACTTGGCGATGCCCCAGGCAATCGAATGATCGTTCGCCACCCCCATGACGAGGCCGCGCCGGCCCTTCATCAACCCGTTCGTCATCACTCCCCTACACTTTCCGATCGCTCCAGGCCGAAACCGCCCGGTGCGCTGAAATCAAATTCAAAGAATTGCCGCCTGCTCCCACACGCTATCCGTTGTAGCGCTGCAGGGCCAAAGTAGCGTTGGTGCCGCCGAAACCGAAGCTGTTCGAGATCGCCACATTCACATCCACATTGTCACGGCGCTGGCGGACGATGGGAATGTCGGCGAATTCGGGATCGAGCTCCTCGATATTGGCGCTCTCGCAAATGAAGCCGTTCTTCATCATCAGGAGGCAGTAGATCGCCTCCTGCACGCCGGTCGCGCCCAGCGAATGGCCGGTCAGCGACTTGGTGCCGGAAATCGGCGGAATGTTTTTGCCGAAGACTTCGCGAATGGCCTCGATCTCTTTCTTGTCGCCGATCGGGGTCGAGGTCGCATGCGGATTGATGTAGTCGACCTTCTCCTTCACGGTGGCGAGCGCCTGGCGCATGCAGCGCGCCGCACCTTCGCCGGAAGGCTGGACCATGTCATAGCCGTCCGAGGTGGCGCCATAACCGACGATCTCGCCATAGATCTTGGCGCCTCTCGCCTTGGCATGCTCGAGTTCTTCGAGCACCACCGTGCCGGCGCCGCCGGCGATGACGAAGCCGTCGCGATTCTTGTCATAGGCGCGAGACGCCGTGCCCGGCGTCGCATTGAACTTGGTCGACATGGCGCCCATGGCGTCGAAGAGGACCGACAAGGTCCAATCGAGCTCTTCGCCGCCGCCGGCGAACATCACATCCTGCTTGCCCCATTGGATGAGCTCGGCGGCATTGCCGATGCAATGGGCCGAGGTGGCGCAGGCCGACGAGATCGAATAATTCACACCCTTGATGCCGAAGGGGGTCGCCAGCGTCGCCGAATTGGTGCTCGACATGGAGGCCGGCACCGCGAAGGGGCCGACGCGCTTGGGGCCTTTCTCGCGCGCCGTGTCGGCGGCGGCGACGATAGTGCGGGTGGAAGGGCCGCCCGAACCCATGATGATGCCGGTGCGCTCGTTCTTGACGTCGCTTTCCTCGAGACCGGAATCGCCGATCGCCTGACGCATCGCCACCCAGTTCCAGGCGGCGCCATCACCCATGAAGCGGCGGACGCGGCGGTCGACCGCGCTGTCGAGATCAAGAGTGGGGGCGCCATGGACCTGGCAGCGGAAACCGAGCCTGGCGTAATCCTCGGCCTTTACCACACCGGATTTGGCCTCCCGCAACGATGCCAGGACTTCCTGGGCATTGTTGCCAATGCTCGAAACAATACCAAGACCGGTAACGACGACACGGCGCATGACGGTTTTAGCCTCCCTCAGGCCTTTGCGGGCAAGAACAAGCCGACGCGAAGATCAGCCGCTGTATAGATAGTCTCCCCATCAGCCTTGAGAAGACCATCGGCGATGCCGAGATTGAGCTTGCGCAGAATGACGCGCTTGAGGTTCACGACATATTCGACCTTCTTGACCGTAGGTACGACCATGCCGGTGAATTTCACTTCGCCGACGCCCAGCGCGCGGCCCTTGCCGGGGGCGCCCAGCCAGCCCAGGAAGAAGCCCAGCATCTGCCAGAGGGCATCGAGGCCGAGGCAGCCCGGCATGACCGGATCGCCCGGAAAATGCGGCGGGAAGAACCAGAGATCGGGCTTTACATCCAGCTCTGCGACAATCTGGCCTTTTCCGAATTCACCGCCGTCTTCGGAAATATGGGTGATGCGGTCGAACATCAGCATCGGCGGCAGCGGCAATTGGGCATTGCCCGGCCCGAACAGGTCTCCCCGGGCACAGGCGATCAACTCATCATAAAGAAAACGCGATTTCCGTTCGGCCATCTGTTCCGCTATTCCGCTCCCCGCTCTCAGTCCAACACCGCGAACAGCTTCCTAACATACCGATCCCCGGCATGAAAGGCGAACGGTTCGGTCACCAAAATACCCCTTTTCGGCACCATTGCAGGCACAGGGTGATATTCGCTATACTTATTACGCTGGATTAAAAGGGTATTTGATGAATTCCGAGACTGTTGCGACGAGATTGCGCGGGGCGGGGCTTCGCCCAACGCGTCAGCGTCTGGCGCTGGCCGAGATCCTGTTCGGATCAGGCGATCGCCATATCACGGCCGAGCAGCTGCATGCCGAGGCGGTCGCCGCCGCGGTGCCGGTATCGCTCGCCACCGTCTACAACACGCTCAACCAGTTCACCGGCGCCGGTCTCCTGCGCGAAGTCGCCATCGAAGGCGACCGCACTTATTTCGATACGAATACGTCCAATCATTATCACTATTATGTCGAGCGCGAGGGCCGGCTGTTCGACATCGCCTCCGACAATCTGACCATCAAGGGCCTGCCCGAGCCGCCGCCCGGCATGGAAGTCGGCCGGATCGACATCATCGTCCGGCTCAAGACCCGCCAGAACTAGAAGCTGCCGGGTACGATCCGCGCTCTCTGGCGTTCCCGATTGTCCAGATAGGATCGGGCTACTCTCGCTAATGATGTCGCTGGGATACGCCCGTAAAACGGCGAGGACGGTTTGCGACCAGGCACCGGCCGGATATCCCGGCCTGGCCAGATGAATGAGTTCGCCTCGGTCGTGACAATCCACGAGGGCACATCGTCCAGCCCGAGTGCGAGCTTCGTTGCGGAAGGGAGCTCCACCGCTTCTGACACCAAACGTGGCTTCACATGGGTGATCGCCAGAACAAGCACGCGCAATTGCGCGTCGTCGGCAACGACTGCCAGTGCAAGCACCAATGCCGGACGGTCGTTGATGCCTTCCTCGCGCCCGCTCGTCGGCCCAAAGATATGAATAGCGAATGACACTCCCGCGCTCGGGGCGGGGAAGTCCCATTGCTATTTGCCCTTGGTCGCCGTGGCTTCGATATCGGCGAGAAACGCTTCCGGCGTGTCGGCAGCCAGAAAGCTCTCCTGATCCCGCCGTTTCAGTCGCTCATATTCCTCGATCGAGATCAGCACATTGCGGGCGCGACCATTCTTGGTCACGACGACGGGCTGCGCCAATGCGATATCGCTGAAATGAGAGAACTGCCGGGCGAGTTCCCCTGCCGTTGCTGTAACTCGCTTGGGTGACGCCATGTGCGGATCCCCTGGAAACAAGAGATTTGCATTATACGTAAAATATGTATTCTACGCAATATACGCAATTATCCGACCGACAGGCGTCGGGCATCAGTCCAATCGCAGCTAGACGCTTATTTCTCGATCTGCTCGCCCGGATAGGCGCCCCAGAGCATGGCCTGGGAGATCCAGCCCTGATAGCCGGAGGCACTGAGGCTGCACCAATCGCCGGTGCAATCCTCGATCGTCGCCACCACGCCGGCCTTGACCATGGCAACCAGTCCGGCGGCATTGGTCGGGCTCGCATACATCGGTACGGCTTCCTGCTTGCGCCAGGGCGCCACCAGCGCCATGCGCTTGCCGGACAGCATGCTCTGATAGACCCAGCCCTCATCGCCGTCGCTGTCGCGGATGCGCCGCCAGTTCTCGAACTCGGCGGTGATTTCGACCGGCAGGCCCTTGCGCTGATAGACCCAGGCGACCTGGTGCTCGCTCGAGGGTCCGCGCCGGACATTGATCTTGTCGGCCTTCAGGGAAACGAATCGGGGCAGCGGCAGGCCCGAGGGACCTTTGGCCTTGTCGATCGGCGTCGTTGATCCGGTGATGTCGGCAGCCGCCTTGGCCGAGCCGGGCCCGTCAGGCTGACCGGCCGCCAGCGACCACGCCGTTGCAGCGGCGATAGCAATACATGCTATCCCCAGAATCGCAGGTCCGATTCTGCGCCGCGGCGCGGCAGTCTTGACCATATGCATTCCCCTCGGTCGATGCACGGCCGTTTCCGGCTCCGGGCTTGTCTTTGCCATGCCCTCTGCTAGACAGCAAATGTCGTCTACACGAGCCGGATAACGGTACTATAAACCTTCCGCCTAGCCTTGGCTATGCAAGGTTAAGATTATCTCAATGGCCGGCCTCGCGGAGTTACATTTTATGTCCAAGCGCAAACCCCTGGTCATCGTCACCCGCAAACTGCCCGATGTGGTGGAGACCCGGATGATGGAGCTGTTCAACGCCAAGCTCAACTCCGACGACCATCCGTTCAGCCGCAACGAGTTGATCGAAGCGGTCAAGCAGGCCGAAGTGCTGGTGCCGACCGTCACCGACCGAATCGACAAGGCGGTGATCGGCCAGGCCGGCGACCAGTTGAAGCTCATCGCCAATTTCGGCACCGGCGTCGACAATATCGATGTCGAGACCGCGGTCGCGCGCGGCATCACCGTCACCAACACGCCGGGCGTCCTCACCGAAGACACCGCTGACATGACCATGGCGCTCATCATGGCGGTGGCCCGGCGCATCACCGAAGGGGCTGCCGTCATCGGGCCCGACAACAGCTGGCAGGGCTGGTCACCGACCTGGATGCTCGGTCATCGCATCTGGGGCAAGCGGCTCGGCATCATCGGCATGGGGCGCATCGGCCAGGCGGTCGCCCGGCGCGCCAAGGCCTTCGGCCTCCAGATTCACTATCACAACCGCAAGCCGGTCCATCCCAAGATCGCCGAGGAGCTCGACGCGACCTACTGGGAAAGCCTCGACCAGATGCTGGCGCGCATGGACATCGTGTCGGTCAATTGCCCGCACACGCCCGCCACCTATCACCTGCTCTCGGCGCGCCGCCTCAAGCTCTTGCGCAAGGACGCGATCATCGTGAACACGGCGCGCGGCGAGGTGATCGACGAAAACGCTCTGGCCCGCATGCTGGAAGCCGAGGAACTGGGCGGCGCCGGCCTCGACGTGTTCGAACACGAGCCGGCGGTCAATCCGCGCCTGCTCCGGGCCAAACGCGCCGTGCTCCTGCCGCATATGGGCTCGGCGACGATCGAGGGCCGTGTCGACATGGGCGAGAAGGTCATCATCAACATCAAGACCTGGGTCGACGGACACAAGCCGCCTGATCGCGTTCTTCCTTCCATGCTGTAATGTGACCCCCGGCCTCGAAAGCCTTCTACCATTCGCCGCCTTCTGGCTGGTGGCGGTGCTGACGCCCGGCCCCAATATGCTGCTCTTCACCTGGCTCGCGGTGAGCGCGCCACGCAAGGTGGCGGTGGCGGCCGTCGCCGGCATCCAGAGCGCCATGCTGATCTGGGCCTTTGCCGGGCTGTTCGGCCTCGCCTGGTTCATCGAGCGGTTTCCCGGCGCCTTCCGCGCCGTCCAGGTGGTGGGCGGGCTCTATCTCATCTGGCGCGGTTTGGCACTCGTGCGCTCAGCCTGGACTGGCGGGCCCGGGGCGCTCAGAACCTTGCGCCCGGCCCAGGACTTCACGCCGCAAAGCGCCTATCGCGCCGGCTTCCTCACCAACATGTCGAACCCCAAGACGCTGGCTTTCGTGGCGAGCCTGTTCGCCACCACCTCGGTCATCCACGGGCCGCTGTGGCTGGGATTCATCAGCGTCGCGCTCATGATCGCCATGTCGCTCAGCTACTATCTCGCCTGCCTGTGGCTCTTCACGAGGCCCGGTGCGCTCGCCGCCTATGCGCGCTCGGAACGCGCCATCACCGGCGGCGCCGGCGCGATCTTCGCCTTCTTCGGCCTGCAGCTACTGGCGAACGGACTGCAGATCTGGCTCTGACGGCTATCCCGTCGTGTCCTTCTCTGTCGGGACCGGCTCCACGGCCGCCTGCGGCTCGGGCTCCGGCCGCGCGGGACGGATCTTCACCCGCTTGACGCGACGCGGATCGGCGTCGAGGACTTCGAATTCGACACCGCTGTTGTGACGCAGCAACTCGCCGCGCACCGGCACGCGGCCGAACATCGAGAAGATGAGGCCGCCCAACGTGTCGGTCTCCTCGTCGCGCTCCTCGGGGAGGAAGTCGACGCCTAAAAGCTGCTCGAGTTCCTGGAGATCGGCGCGGGCGCTGGCGGTGAAGGTGCCGTCGCCATTGCTGACGACCAGTTCCTCATCCGAGTCATGTTCGTCGGAGATATCGCCGACGATCTCTTCGACCAGGTCCTCGATCGAGACCAGCCCGTCGGTGCCGCCATATTCATCGACCACGATGGCGATATGGATATGCGTCGACTGCATCTTGATGAGAAGATCGGCGGTCGGCATCGAGGGCGGCACGAACAACACCTCGCGCACGATGCCGATTGCGTTCACCTCGATGGCGAGATCGGTCGCCGACAGCGACAGGCCGGCGAGCACCGTGTCCTTGCCGTCCTTGGCGCCCTTGCGGCGGCGCGTCTTGGCGCCCTTCTGGGCCAGCCAGCGCACCAGATCCTTGATGTGGATCATGCCGGAAAGATCGTCGAGCGTTTCGCGATAGACCGGCATGCGCGAATGATTGGCGTCGATGAAACGCTCGAGCAGGTCCTTGATGGTGGCGCTGCTCTCTATCGCCACGATGTCGGCGCGCGGCACCATCACGTCATCGACGCGCAGATCGGCGAATTTGATGAGGTTGAGCATCATCGACTTCGCCTCGGCGCGCATCATGTCGGCCGGATTCTGCGCGTCGTGGCTGGCGATGACGCCTTCGAGGCTCTGCCTCAGCGTGGCGTCGCGGTCGGGCGAGAAGAGGCCCTTCAGCCTGGAAAACAGGCTGTCGGGCTTGGGAGAGGGGCCTATGTCGCTCATGAGTTGTACGGGTCCGGCACGCCGAGACCTTTCAGGATGGCGATCTCCGTCGCCTCCATGCGGCTGGCGTCCTGATCCTCAATATGGTCGAACCCCAGGAGATGCAGGGTTCCGTGGACGATGAGATGGGTTAAATGTGACGTCAATGTCTTTCCTTGTTCCTCCGCTTCGCGGGCCACGGTTCCGGCGGCCAAGATCAGATCGCCGAGCGGCCTCGCCTCTCCCTCAGGGAGATCATGCACGGCCGGCGCGGGAAATGACAGGATATTGGGCGCATAGCCCTTCCCGCGCCATTGTGCGTTCATTGTAGCCGCCTCTGCGTCGCCCGCAAAGAGCACGCTTATTTCGACATTTTTGTCCCTGCCGATATGGGCCAGAGTGGCCTGGATGGCGCGTTCGGTGAGGGATCCAAGATCCGCGACACGCGCCCACGCGTCGTCGGCAATATCGATGGCGGCGATCATTTTGTGCCGCGGGAGCCCTGCGCCTTCTGGCCGTGCTTGTCATAGGCGGTGACGATGCGGCCGACCAGCGCGTGGCGCACGATATCAGCGGCGGTGAAGGCGACATGCGAAATGCCTTCCACCGATTGGAGAATGGCGAGCGCGTCGTCGAGACCGGAATGGACGCCGGACGGCAGGTCGATCTGCGAGGGATCGCCCGTCACCACCATGCGGCTGCCCTCGCCAAGCCGGGTGAGGAACATCTTCATCTGCTGCGGCGTGGTGTTCTGCGCCTCGTCGAGAATGATGAAGGCGGAAGCGAGCGTGCGGCCGCGCATGAAAGCGAGCGGCGCGATCTCGATCAAATTCTCGGCAAGGCCCTTCTGCACCAGCGGCGCCGGCATCACATCATAAAGCGCGTCATAGAGCGGGCGCAGATAGGGGTCGACCTTCTCCTTCATGTCGCCGGGCAGGAAGCCCAGACGCTCACCCGCCTCGACCGCGGGGCGCGACAGCACGATGCGGTCCACTTCACCGTTCATCAAGGCTGCGGCGGCGCAGGCCACCGCCAGATAGGTCTTGCCGGTGCCGGCGGGGCCGGTGCCGAAGACGAGCTCATGGGCGCGGATGGCCGTGACATAGGCCTTCTGCATCGGCGTCCTGGGCGTCACCAGCTTGCGCTTGGTCCGCACCGCCGATTCGTCCGCCGCCACATCGCCGTTGGTCGTGAGATTCATCCGGATGGCACCTTCGACATCGCCGCGCGCGACCTCGAGCCCACGCCGCACCCGCTCATAAAGCGAGGTCAGGACCATCTGGGCATTGTCGCGGGCATTTTGCGGTCCCTTCACCGAGATGCGGTTGCCGCGCGGCGTGATGTCGACGCCCAGGCGGTGCTCGATGAGGGCCAGATGCTGGTCATGCTCGCCGAAAAGGGGCGCCAACAGGCGATTGTCGTCGAAAACCAGCGTGGTGATGTCACGATCTTCTGTCATGGGGCCGGATTTCTGGCCGGCCGCGTCACGGGCATTGGCGCGCGCACTCAATGAGAAGCTGCTCCTTCGGCTGGGGTTCTGGACTGGAGAATCACTGACATTCAGGGATGAATATGGGCCGAAAGGGCGTTCGATCCAACTGCGTCGATGGTCACGTTCACCATGTCCCCAATAGCATGTCCCTTAGCGTCAAGATAGACGCCCTGCAGATAGGGTGAACGACCGATCAGCTGGCCCGGATGACGGCCCGGCTTTTCCAGGAGAACCGGCATCTGGCGGCCGAGACAGGCCTGGTTGAAGTCCTTCTGCTGGGTTCCGAGCAGCGCCTGGAGCCTGGCCAGGCGATCGGACTTGACCTCCTCAGGAACCTGATCGGCCCGGTCGGCGGCCGGTGTCCCTGGCCGCGGCGAATATTTGAAGGAGAAGGCACCGGCGTAACGGACCTCCCGGGTAACCGCCAGGGTTGCCTCGAAATCGGCCTCGGTCTCGCCCGGGAAGCCGACGATGAAGTCGCCCGACACGGCGATATCGGGCCTGGCTTTGCGGATGCGGGCGATGAGCTTCAGATACTCCTCGGCGCGATGGCCCCTGTTCATCTCCTTCAGCACCCGGTCGCTGCCGGCCTGGATGGGCAGATGCAGATAGGGCATCAATTTGGGATTCTCGGCATGGGCCTCGATGAGATCGTCCGACATGTCACGCGGATGCGAAGTTGTGAAACGCAAACGTTCAATGCCATCGATGCGTGACAGATGTGTGATGAGCCCGGCGAGCGAGGAGATCTCACCGTCCGGTCCGGCGCCATGATAGGCATTCACATTCTGGCCGAGTAAGGTGATCTCGCGCACGCCCGCATCGACAAGGGCACGTGCCTCGGCCTCGATCTGCGTCACGGGGCGGGAGAATTCGCTGCCGCGCGTATAAGGCACCACGCAGAAGCTGCAGAACTTGTCGCAGCCCTCCTGCACGGTGAGGAAGGCGGTGACGCCGCGTTTGGGCAGCGTTCGCGCCAGATGCGCAAACTTGTCCTCGGCCGGAAACTCGGTCTCGACGACGGCTTTGCCCGTCGCCACACGCGCCTTGAGGAGATCGGGCAGACGGTGATAGGTCTGCGGACCGAAGACCAGATCGACCGACTTTTCGCGGCGCACGATCTCCTCGCCCTCGGCCTGGGCGACGCAGCCCGCCACCGCGATGACCGTTTCGCCGCCCTGCTTCGCCCGTTCCTGCTTGAGCAGGCGCAATTTGCCGAGTTCCGAATAGACCTTGTCGGCCGCTTTTTCGCGGATATGGCAGGTGTTGAGGATGATCAAATCGGCCTCTTCCGGCCCCGCCACGGCTTCGTAGCCGAGCGGACCCAGGAGATCGCCCATGCGCTGGCTGTCATAGACATTCATCTGACAGCCATAGGATTTGATGTGGACCTTCTTCACGCGCCTCTTTTCCATCTCCGGAAGCCGCGCGTGATCTAGACCATTTCCCCCCGTCTGTGAACCGGCCCGGCCGGATCAGGCCGGCGACAGCGGACGCAGGGGCAGGCCCGGGCGCTGGCGGCTCTGCCAGCCCTCCGCCAACCCGACCGGCGCATTGGAGGCCGGGAGCAGCGGGCGGCCGCGCAGAAGATCGGCGGCGCGCTCGGCCAGCATGATGGTCGGCGCGTTCAGATTGGCATTGGGCTCGCTTGGGAAAACCGAGGAGTCGATGACCCGGAGACCGGAAAGCCCACGCACCCTGAGCTCGCTGTCGACCACCGCCATTCCGTCTTCGCCCATGCGGCAGCTGCCACAAGGATGATAGGTGGTCTCCATCGTCCGGCGCACGAAGTCATCGATCTCATCATCGCTCTGGACATCGGGACCGGGCGCCACCTCGTCACCCCGATAGGGATCGAAAGCGGGCTGCGCGATGATCTCGCGGGTGAGCCGCACACAACGCCGGAAGCCCTCGCGGTCCTCCTCGCGATCGAGATAATTGAAGAGAATGGCCGGGTGCTCATTCGGATCGGCCGAGCGCACCCGCACATGGCCGCGGCTCTTCGGCTTATTGGGGCCGGTCAGCACCATGAAGCCATGGCCGTCGAGCGGCTGCTTGCCGTCATAGCGCATGGCGGCGGGCAGGAAGTGATACTGGATGTCGGGCCAGGCGACGGACACGTCCGAGCGGATGAAGCCACCCGCCTCGAAATGATTGGTGACGCCGAGGCCGCGCTTGAACAACAGCCATTCGAGCCCGATGCGCAACCGGCCCAAGGGCCCCATATGGCCGTTGAGCGTGATCGGCTGCTTGCAGGCATATTGGATGTAGATCTCGGAATGATCCTGCAGATTCTCGCCGACGCCCGGCAGTTCGTGCACGATCTCGATGCCGGCGGCATTGAGCACCTGGGCCGGGCCGATGCCCGAGCGCTGCAGGAGATGCGGCGAGCCGATCGCTCCCGCCGCCACGATGACCTCGCGCCGGCAGCGGGCCTGACGAAGTGATCCGTTGACGGAGTATTCGACGCTCTCGGCACGGCCCTCGCCGATGATCACTCTGTGCGTCAGGGCATGGGTGACGACACGCAGATTTGGCCGCGCCATCGCGGGACGCAAATAGGCATTGGCCGTCGACCAGCGCACGCCGTTCTTGACCGTCATATGCATCGGGCCGAAGCCCTCCTGCATATAACCGTTCGGATCGGTGGTCATCGAATAGCCGGCCTCCTGCCCCGCCGCCACGAAGGCCTTGCAGAGCGGGTTGGCCATGTCGTTGCCGCTGTTGACATGGAGCGGCCCGTCTTGACCGCGATAATCGTCACCGCCGCCGGCGAAGGTCTCGGCCTTGCGGAAATAAGGCAGGCAGTTTCTATAACCCCAGTTGCGGGCGCCGAGCTTCTCCCATTCGTCATAGTCGTGAGCATGCCCGCGCATATAAACGAGGCCGTTGATCGACGACGAGCCGCCCAGCACCTTGCCGCGCGGACAATGGATGCGCCGCCCGTTAAGGCCGGGCTCGGGCTCGGTGTAATAACGCCAGTTGTATTTGCTGCCATTCATCGGGATCGAAAAGGCGCTCGGCATCTGGATGAAGATGCTGCGGTCATTGCCGCCGAATTCGAGCACCAGCACGCTCGTCGCCGCGTCTTCGGTCAGCCGGTTTGCGAGGACGCAGCCCGCCGAACCGGCGCCGATGATGATGTAATCATAGATGTCGGACATGGCCTCGCTTCACTTTCTATGATTGCGGATAGTCGCCCCAGCCGCGCCGGCGCACCCAGGCCCAGGTCAGGAGCACATGCACGAGGCCCGCCGCCACGCAGGACGGGATCGAGGCGGTGAGATAGACGAAGACCGGGGCATGGCTCAGCGTCTGCGGGTTGAACACCCAGACATAAACGATGAAGCCGACGGCGAGTGCGATCAGCCCGGCCGGATTGAAGCCCTGCCAGAAGCGATAGGCCGGATCATGCGGGCTGGCGAAGAGCGCTCTCAGATTGAGCCTCTGCTTGCGCAGGAGGAAGAAGTCGGCGATGCCGATGCCGGTCAAGGCGCTGTTCAAGGCCGATGTCCAGACCAGGAACTTGAAGAAGCCGTCATAGATTCCGGGCATGAACAGGACGAGGAACAGCGGCACCAGGCAGAAGAGCAGCGCCAGCACTTCCCAGCGCATGGCGCGTAAAGACCCAGTGCCGACCTGACGCAGGCCGATGACCGATGTGTAGAGGATGTTGGTCATGCTGGTGATGTTGGCGAAGGCGACGAAGGCCAGCGCGATGATGCCGATGGTGATGCCGCCGATCTGTGCCATCCAGATGGTGGGATCACTGTTGCCGAGCGCCACCGCGGCGAGAAGGCCGACGGTTTCGCCCAAGGCGGCGGCGCCGAAGATGCCGATGAGATTGGGCCACATCGCCGTGCGCTCGGTCTTGGTGAGGCGCGCGAGATTGCCGACATAAGGCCACCAGGACATGCCGGCGGCGATATTGACCTCGATCGCGATGATGAAGTTGACCGTGTTGTCCTCGAAAGGCGGATCAAGCGCCTTCATCGCCATCAGATCGGCGAAGGAGTGCTTCGACAGGATCAGCACCATCATCACGACCATCAGCGCGAGCAGCGCCGGCGCCACGACCATGTTGAAGAACTTGATCGAGGTCGGCCCCTTGGCGACGATGAACCAGGTGAGCAGGATGGCGCCGACCGCGGCGACGAGCACCGAAAGGCCTGAGCCGCTTTGCGGCGTCGCCGCGGCGCCGGCCGCCAGCCCTTTGAGGCCCTCGATCGAGCGGCCGAACATAAGTCCCAGCACCGCGAGCCAGCCCATGGTGAGGAAGACCACGGCGAGGAAATAGACGACGCGGCTGCCATTGGCGCCGAACATGCTGCGCAGGAAGACGAATTGCTCGATGCCGTAACGCCCGGTCGCCACACAGGTGGCGAGCGCGGTCAGGACGACGCCGATGATGTTGCCGATCACGATGGCGGCGATGCCCTCTTTCGGGCCGACAAACAGCCCGACGGCGCCGCCGATCAGAAAGGCCCAGGTGGCGATCGCCAGGGCCGAATTCGCATAGGTGAATTCCCAGAAGCCCCAGAGTCTTTCAGAGGGCAGCAAGGGCGCATCGCCGCGCTCGGCGGCCAGCTGGAACTCGTCCGTCTCGACGCTCGCCATGTCAGCGCCCCCAGAGCCAGAAGCCGGCGACCAGAGCGACGCTCAGGAGAGTCATCGCCCAATAATCCAGGGCGGTCAGACGGCCGGGGAGCTTTCCCGCGGCTTCCAGGTCTTCGTAAAGGGCGATCCGGCGGTCGAGCTCATGCGACCAGGCACTGGCGGGGTCCAGCATTGCGATTTCCTTCCCTGATTTGAGGCTTAAGCCCTGTCTTTTGGGTCAGAGAAGGACAGCAAAGGTCGTTGCGTTGAAAAAGATATATCTTTCTACGTTTACATATCAGATTATCTATGAATGTCCGCCGCCCTGCCCAGAAGCCGCCGCACCCTCAGCGACACGGATCTCCGGCTGCTGCGGGTCTTTGCCGAGATCGTGCGCCATAATGGCTTCTCGGCCGCCCAGGACAGCCTCGGCATGACCCAGGCGACGATCTCGCTCCATATGCGAAATCTCGAGGAGCGGCTGGGACTGAGGCTGTGCGAGCGTGGCCGCAGCGGCTTCTTCCTCACCGCCGAGGGCAAGCAATTGCATGAGGCGGTGCGCGATCTTTTCGGCTCGATCGAACATTTCCTAACCGCCGTCAGCGACATCCAGGGCGAGCTTGTCGGTCGGCTGGCTTTCGGCACGGTCGATGCGATGGAGAGCAATCGGACGCTCGGCCTCGATCAGGCGATCGGGGATTTCGCCAAAGCGGCGCCCAAGGTGCTGCTCGATATCGACATCGCCACGCCGCAGGCCTTGATGCAGGGCCTGCTCAGCGGCCGCTATCAGATCGTGCTGGTGCCGGCGCAGCCGCGCGCCCAGACCATGCAGGCGATCGACGTCTTCGCCGAGCGGCAGAATCTTTATTGCGGGCGCGGCAATTCACTCTTTTCCGTCGCCGACGCGGAGCTGACGCCCGAATTGCTCGCCGGCCAGCCTTTTGCCGGGCGTTCCTATATGCAGGAGGCGCCGATCTGCGGCGTCGACTTCCACTGGCATGCCGTCACCGCCCATATGGAGGGAACGCTGCTGATGCTTCTGTCGGGCGCCTATATCGGCTTCCTGCCGGGCCACTATGCCGAGGCTTCGGTCCGTGCCGGTGCGTTGCGCGCGCTGGCGCCCGACCGGATGACCTATGACGACACATTCCAGATCGTGTTCAGCCGCGAGCGCGCCAATCGCGCCGCGCGGCTTCTGGCGGAAGCCATCCTGCGCCATTGCAAAGGGGCCGCGTGACGATCAGGCGCGGACGCCCGACAAGGACTCGATGAGGCCCTTGCGCACCATATCCTCCGCCTGCTTCGCCAGAAGCTTGCGGTTGCCGGCCTCGGCGATGGTGAGAGGCTTGTGGCAGATGACGTCGACCTCGATGGGGCCGAGCGCCAGCGCCTGCCAGAGATGCGGGCCCATCTCCATGTCGCCATACCAGGCGAAATAGGGCCGGCGGCGGCGCAGCATGGGGGCGCCCCAATGGCCGCGATAAGCGAGCGTCACCGGCTGCACCACCACATCGGGCCGTTCGGCGGCGGCGAAATAGGCGCTCTTGAACGGCAGCACGCGATAGCCGTCGCTCGATGTGCCTTCGGCGAAAAGGACGAGCGTCTCCTTGGCGGCGAGCCTTTCCTGCATCTCGTCGCGCGAGGCGCCGGTCGTGTGACGGCGGTCGCGATCGATGAAGACGGTGCGCTGCAGGCGCGCCAGCGTGCCAAAGCCCGGCCAGTTATTGACTTCCTTCTTGGCGATGAAGGAGAGCGGCGTCACCGCGCTCAAGACCGTGATGTCGATCCACGAGACGTGATTGGCGGCAATGAGGCAGGCTTTGTCGCGCACCGGTTCGCCGATGATGTTGATCTTGACGCCGAGCCAGCGGGTGACGGCGCGATGATAGACATGCGGGAAGCGCCGGGCTCCTCGCGCCGACAGCGCAATCAGCGCGCGCTGAACCGGCAAGCCCGGAAGCGTCATGGCGACAAAGCCCGCAAGCTTCACCGCGGCGCGGAGGGTCGTCATGCGTCAAGCGCCTTCATCATCACGATCGCATCCTCGCGCTTGCCACCGGGCTTCTCATAATAAGCCTTGCGCCGTCCCGTCACAGCGAATTTCTGCTCGGCATAGAGCGCGCGCGCCGCGTCATTGCCCGCCGCCACCTCGATGAAGAGCTGCGCCAGACCCGCCTGGCGTAACTCAGCGGCCAGATGAGACATGAGTTTTTTGGCGATCCCGCGACGGCGGGCGAATGGCCTTGTGCCGATGGAGAGGATTTCCGCCTCACCGGCCGCCTGGCGCGCCAGAAGAAACGCCACGGGCTCGCCGCCGTCAATGGCGACAAAGCTGAGCGCGCCCGGCATTGCCATCAGCTTGGCGAATTCGGTGGCGCTCCAGGCATTGTCGAAACATTCGGCATGCATCGCCGCGAGGACCGGGGCCTCATTGACCGATGCGGGACGCAAGGTCACGGCAGCCGTGTCGGCGGCCACCTGATGTTGCGGCTTGGCGTCGGGCGGACGCAGATAAAGCGGCTCGGGGGCAAGCTCGGACAGAGGGCGTGTTGCACAGAGCCTCGCGAAATTCTTCGCGTCCGGCATCTCACCTTGGCTCAGCCGGATCAGCCGCCCTTCCGGCGCTGCCGCGATCAGCGCCTCGGCGCCGGTGCCGAGTACGAAGCTCCGGCCTTCCGGCAGCCGGCGCGCCGCTTCGGCGACCGGCAGCACCATCGGGGCCTCGCCGGTTGCGCGCAGAAAATAGATCTCGTCGCGGCGCGCATCGGCGGCGATCACCAACGGCGTCTTGTCGGAGCCTGCATTGGCGGCGATGGCGGTGAGCGTGTCGAGGCTCGCGATCCTCACATCGAGCGCCAGAGCGAGGCCCCGCGCCATGGCGATGCCGGTGCGCACACCGGTGAAAGTGCCGGGTCCGAGCGTCACGCCGATGCGAGTGAGATCGCGGAAGGCGATCCCCGCCTCGTCCATGACTTGCTTGATCATCGGCGCCAAAGCATCGGCATGGCCGCGCTCCATCATCACGAAGCGCGACGCCAGCACACGGCCCGCGGCCATGTCATAGGCCGCGGCCGAGCAGGCGGCCAGGGATGTATCGAAGACCAACAGCATGCGGGCGACTTATCGCATGATCCGCAACAGAAGAAAGCGGGTTTCGCGAAACGCCCGTGCGCCGGATCAGACCGGGCGGACCTCGGTCACTTCCGGAATGAAGTGGCGCAGCAGGTTTTCGATGCCGTGTTTCAGCGTGGCGGTCGAACTCGGGCAACCCGAGCACGATCCCTTCATGTTCAGGAACACGACGCCGTCATGATAGCCCTGGAAGGTGATGTCGCCGCCATCCTGGGCCACTGCCGGACGCACGCGCGTGTCGAGCAGCTCCTTGATGGTGGTGACGATCTCCTTGTCGGCTTCATCGAAATCTTCATCCGACGGCAAGTCACCGGCGGCCGGCTTGGCGAGCATCGGCGCGTCGGCCAGGTAATGCTCCATGATGAGGCCGAGGATCGCCGGCTTCAGATGCTGCCACTCGCCGTCCTTCTTGGTGACGGTGACGAAATCCTGGCCGAGGAACACGCCGGATACGCCCTGGACCGAGAACAGGCGTTCGGCCAAAGGCGATTCCACTGCTTCGCCGGCCGAGCGGTAATCCCGCGTGCCGCCCGGAAGCACAGGCTTGCCGGGAATGAATTTCAAAGTGGCCGGATTGGGGGTGGCTTCGGTCTGGATGAACATGGGCAAATCCTTTCGAGGGCTTGAAAGCCGCTCACCGGGCTAATTTAGAATGATTTTAAGCTGTGTCAAATCCCTTGGGGGTAAACCCCTCAGGCCGACACGAAGCCGACAATCTCCTTCACCTGCCGAAAGATCGGGGACGCGATCGCCCGCGCCCGCGCCGCGCCATCGGCCAGGACCCCATCAATATAGGTGGGATCTTCCTCAAGCCTACGTTTTTCGGCAGCGATCGGGCTCAATTTCGCGACCGCCAGGTCGATCAGCGCCGGCTTGAAGGCCGAGAATTGCGATCCGCCGAATTCCTTCAGCACATCGGCCGCCGTCTTGCCGGCCAGCGCCGCATAGATGCCGACCAGATTGTCGGCCTCGGGCCGGCCCTTCAGTCCTTCGACCTCGCTCGGCAAGGCGTCGGGATCGGTCTTGGCTTTCCGGAACTTCTTGGCGATGGTGTCGGCATCGTCGACGAGATTGATGCGGGCCAGATCGGAAGGATCCGACTTCGACATCTTCTTGGTGCCGTCGCGCAGGCTCATCACGCGGGTCGCGGGGCCGGTGATGAAAGGCTCGGGCAGCGGGAAGAAGCCGTCCTTGTAGCCGGCCGCTTCGATCTCGCCGGCGTAATCGACATTGAATTTCTGCGCGATATCGCGGGCGAGCTCGAGATGCTGCTTCTGATCGTCGCCCACCGGCACATGGGTGGCGCGATAGAGCAGGATGTCGGCGGCCATCAGCACCGGGTAGTCATAGAGGCCGATCGAGGCCGCTTCCTTGTCCTTGCCGGCCTTCTCCTTGAACTGGGTCATGCGGTTGAGCCAGCCCAAGCGGGCCACGCAATTCAAGATCCAGGCGAGCTCGGCATGATGGGCGACCTGGCTCTGGTTGAAGATGATCGAGCGCTTGGGATCGAGGCCGCAAGCGAGATAGGACGCGGTCACGTCGCGGATATGCCGGCGCAGATCCTTGGGCTCCTGCCACAGAGTGATGGCATGCAGGTCGACCACGCAATAGATGCATTCATGCGTGTCCTGCATCTTGATCCAGTTGACCATGGCGCCAAGATAATTACCGAGATGCAGATTATGGGTCGGCTGCATGCCGGAAAAGACGCGAAGTGTCGGAGCGGTCATTCGTGGATTCCCTTGAAAGCGGGGCTGCTTATGCCCGCAAAATCCGGTCAAGTGAAGGGCCGTCGAGCGGGCTCCCCGACAGGCCTTCCAGCGCTGCAATGACCGCCTTGAGCGCCCGGTCCGGCACCTTGTCGCGGCGCAGGACCAGGCCGAGGCGGCGTTCGAGCCGGGGAACGAGGCTTCTGACCGCGAGCCCTTCATGGTCATCAGCCACCGCCATGGCGGGAACGATGCTGGGGCCAAGCCCGGCTCCTACCATTTTCTTGATCGCCTCGATATTGCCGAGCTCCATGCCGGGTTTCGCCAATTCGCCGCCCTGGCGGAACCATTGATCGATGAGCCCCCGCGAATTGCCGGCCGTCTCGTAGAGCAGAAGCGCCTTCCGGCCGGCGAAGAATTGCGGCGTTACGTCTTCGGACGGCGCGTCGGCGGCCGCGAAGATCGCCACCAACTCGTCGGTGACGAGCGGCGTCACCGCGAAGCTGCGGCCCTGCGCCGGCAAGGTGACGACGGCGGCATCGAGTATATTGTCGCCCAGCGCCGCGAGGATCTCGGCCGAATTGCCGGTGCGGACGGTGATTTCGATCTCAGGATAGCGCTCCTTCAGGCGGCGCAGGACCGGCGGCAGCAGGTGGATGCAGGCGGTGGCGCCGGTGCCGAGACGCACCTGGCCCGACACGCTGCCGGCCTGGTCCGCCAGCACACGCAACGCCTCATCGAGGGTCGCCTCGATCTCGCGCACGAAGCCCAGAAGCGTCGTCCCCGCCCTGGTGAGCGTGGCCTTCTTGCCGACCCGCTCGATGAGCCTCAGCCCGACCGTCTGCTCGAGCTCGCGGATACGCAGGCTGACTGCCGGCTGGGTGAGGCCGAGCTTGCGGGCGGCGGCAAGGAAGCTCCCCGATCCAGCCACCTCGGCCAGGGTCTGCAGCTGGCTGAGACTCGGCCTCTGCATTCAAATATTTCCTTATGCTTCGTATAAATAGTATAAATTTTACTTTCGATGTAAGCGAGCGCAATCGTCCGGCCCATGGACGTCGCGCGGGAGATCAGGGAATTTCGTGCCGAAGCCTGGCGCTATCTCACGGGTTCGGCCCGCTCGCGCTGGCGGCAAAAGGCCCTGCTCCGCGAGATCGAGCCTCACCATCTGATCGATATCGGTATAGACCCTTTCACCATGAAGCCGCTCACCTCCCCGCCCGCCTTGCGCCCCGCGACCGAAGCCGACTTGGAGTCCATCCAGCGCATCTATGCCGATCACGTCGCCCATGGCCTTGCCTCCTTCGAGGAGACGCCGCCCGGCATCGAGGAGATGCGCAGCCGATTCCGCACGCTCAAGAACCAGTCCTTCCCCTATATCGTCGCCGAAAGAGAAGGCCGGGTCCTGGGCTACAGCTATGCCGGGCCTTATCGCACCCGCTCAGCCTATCGCTTCACCATCGAGAACTCGGTCTATGTCGATCGCCAATGCGCCGGCCAGGGCATCGGCCGCGCCCTTCTGACGGAGCTCATCGTCCTTTGCGAGAAAGGATCGTGGCGCCAGATGATCGCCATTATCGGCAATAGCGGCAACAACGCCTCGATCGCGCTCCATGAAAGCCTCGGCTTCCGCCTCGTCGGCGTCCTGCGCGAGGTCGGCTTCAAGCACGATCAGTGGGTCGACACGGTGCTGATGCAACGGGCGCTGGGGCTCAACCGTTAGAATTGGGCGCCGGACCACGGCGCGTCATCTTGCGGAGCTCGTCGAACTTCATCGCGCCGAAAACATGGGCGCAGATGAAATAAACGACGACGCCCAAACCGACGAGACCCATGAGCACGAGAGCCCGCAGCCAGAGCGGATGGCCATCGGTGAAGATAGGTGCGGTGAAATAGAACGCGCCCAGAAGGACGGCACCCATTGCGAGGCTCGCGGCGATGATGCGCGGCAGACGGCGGCGCAGGCGCTCATCGGCGGTGAAATGGCCATGGCGCGCCAGCGTGACGCCCAGCAAGGTCGCATTGACCCAGGCGGCGAGCGCCGTCGACACCGCGATGCCGACATGGCCGATGTAACGCGACAGAACGAAGCTCGACACCACATTGATCACCACCGAGGTGATGGCGAACATCATCGGCCGCTTGGTGTCTTCACGCGCGAAGAAGCCCGGCGAGAACACCTTGTTGATGACGAAGGCCGGCAACCCCATGGCGAAAGCGGCGAGCGCGTAAGCCGTGGCAACCGAGTCGCTCCTGGTGAAGACGCCATGCTCGAAGCAGACATTGACGATGGCGAAGGGAATGGCGATCAGCGCGATGGTCGCCGGCAGCGTCAGGAACAATGCGAATTCGAGTGAGCGGTTCTGGCTCAGAACCGCGCCGGCCTCGTCGCCGGCGCGCAATTTGCGCGACATTTCCGGCAGAAGCACGACGCCGATGGCGACGCCGACGACCCCCAGCGGCAATTGATAGACGCGGTCGGCGTAATAGAGATAGGTAACGGCGCGGTCGATGGTCGTCGCGATCATCGTGGCGATCAGGATATTCACCTGCGTGATGCCGCCGGCGATGACACCCGGTATGCCGAGCCGGATCAGCCGTTTCGCATCGGGCGTGAGCTTCGGCCATTTGAGGCGCATGCGCATATTGGCGCGGCTGCAGGCGACACAGAGCAGGATGAATTGCGCGACGCCGGCGGCGCATACGCCCCAGACCAGCGCGTATCCCGTCATGGCACTGTCGCCCCAGCCCATGTAGTGCACGAACAATAAGGTCGCGATCATCACCAGATTGAGCAGGATCGGCGCGCAGGCCGCCGCCACGAAACGGCGCAGGCTGTTGAGCACGCCCGACTGCAGCGCGGTCAGCGACATGAAGAGCAGATAAGGAAAGGCGATGCGGGTGAGATCCACCGACAGGTCGAACTTGTCCTGA
The DNA here is from genome assembly GCF_016595235.1 of Taklimakanibacter albus. GTDB lineage: Bacteria > Pseudomonadota > Alphaproteobacteria > Rhizobiales > Aestuariivirgaceae > Taklimakanibacter > Taklimakanibacter albus. The sequence continues at coordinate 1,827,302 of NZ_JAENHL010000008.1, forward strand.
TCGCCGGTGAAGCCGGGGGCGATCACATACATCAGCAGCGGCATGGCGATCTGGGCCACCGCCGTGAAGAACAAAAGCCAGACGAACATCACCGCGAAGATGTCCTCGGCGAAGCCGCGCGCCTCGGCCTCACCGCCGCCTTCGAGCTTCTTGGCGAACATCGGCACGAAAGCCGAATTGAAAGCGCCCTCGGCGAAAAGCGAGCGGAACAGATTGGGGAAGCGGAAGGCGACGACGAAAGCCTGCGCCACCGGCCCGGTGCCGAGCACGGAAGCGGTCAGCATATCGCGGATGAAACCCGCCGCGCGGCTCACCAGAGTGAGCCCGCCTACGGTCGCTGCCGATTTGAAGAGGGACATGAAATGGTTCTATTTGGCTAAGCGGATTCCCACAAGGTCACCCCTTCTGGTCGGCAAGTACGGCCAAAAGCTGGCGTTCGATCTGGGCATGGCGGGTGGCGCTCACGATCTTGGCGCCGGTGAGATCGGTCACATAGAAGACGTCGATGACGCGCTCGCCATAGGTGGTGATATGGGCCGAGCCGATATTGAGATTGAGGCGGTAGAGAGCTTCCGTCAGGTCGTAGAGGAAACCGACACGGTCGAGGCCGTTGACCTCGATGACGGTGAAGCGGTTCGACGAGTCGTTGTCGATGATGACCCGGGGCGCCACCTTGAAGGCCTGGAGCCGCGTTTCCGGATGCTGGACCTTGGCGATGAGGTCCTTGATCCGGACCTCGCCTTTCAGGACCTGGCGCACCAGAGTGGCGACGCGCTCGGCGCGCCGGCCCTCATCCTCGCTATTGGCGAATTGCCGCTGGATCAGGATCGTGTCGAGCGCCAGGCTGTCGGCGGTGGTGAAGATCTGGGCGCCGGCGATATTGGCATTGGCGGCGGCGCAGGCGCCGGTGATCAGCGCCAGGAAACGCGGATGATCAGGCGCATGAATGGTGAGCTCGGTGATGGCGGTGAATTCATCGGTCCGGACTTCGGTGGCGACCGGCTCGCCCTCGGCCTTGGCGCGCGCCATCAGCCGCTCATGCGCCACTTGCTTGTCGGTGTCGACATTGAGCCAGTAATTGTCGTAGTGGCGCGCCGCATAAGCCGTCTTCTGCTCAGGCGTCCAGTCCGGATAGTGGGCGAAGAATTTCGCCTGCGCCTCGGCGACACGCTCTTTCCGCGAGATGCTGGTATGGCCACCCGACAGAACCGGCTCGGTCTCGAAATAAAGCGTGCGCAGAAGCTGGCCTTTCCAGCCGTTCCAGGCCGATGGCCCGACGGCGCGGATATCGGCGACGGTGAGGATGAGCAGAAGCTTCAGGCGCTCCGGCGATTGCACCACATTGGCGAAATCGAGAATGGTCTTGAAGTCGTTGAGATCGCGCATCTGCGCCGTCTCGCTCATCAGCAAATGATAGCGGATGAGCCAGGCGACGGTCTCGGTTTCGGGCGCCGTGAGCCCCAGACGCGGGCACAAGGTCTTGGCCACGCGCTCGCCGGCGATCGAATGGCTTTCCTTGCGGCCCTTGGCGATGTCATGCAGCAGCACCGCGACATAAAGCACCCGCCTGCTCGACACGGTGGGGAAAATCTCGGTCGACAGCGGATGGTCGTTGGAGAAGCGGCCGCGCTCGATCGCCGCCAGGATGCCGACCGAACGGATCAGATGCTCGTCGACCGTATAGTGATGATACATGTTGAACTGCATCATCGCGACGATCTTGCCGAATTCGGGAATGAAGCGGCCGAGCACGCCCGCCTCGTTCATGCGCCGCAAAGCCGTCTCGGGATCGCGAGACTCCGTCAGGAGCTTGAGAAACAGCGCATTGGCTTCCGGGTCGGCGCAGACCTCCTTGTTGATGCGCGCCAGATTGCGCCTGACCGCTTTCAAGGCGTCGGGATGGATCTCGAGATCCTTCTCGGCGGCGAGCGCGAAAAGCCGGATCATATTGACCGGCGCCGAGATCAGCACCTCTTCGTCGACGACGGTCAGGCGGTTGGCCTCGATGCGGAAATCGGGTGCCCCGGCAATGGCGCCCGAACGCCTCGCGCTGAAGCGGCCAAGCACGCGGCCGAAGACCGGCGTCGCTTTCATCTGGCGCGCTTCGAGCGAGGCCGAAAAGATGCGGGTCAGGTCGCCGACATCCTTGGCGACGAGAAAATAGTGCTTCATGAAGCGCTCGACATGCTTCAACCCGCCATGTGCCTTGTAGCCCAAACGCTCGGCGAGATCGGGCTGGCGGTCGAAGCTCAGGCGGTCCTCGGCGCGCTTGGCCACGAAATGCAGATGGCAGCGCACGGCCCAGAGGAAGTCCTCGCTCTTCTCGAACAGCGCCAGCTCCTCGCGGGTGAAGACGCCCTTCTCGGCGAGCTCCTTGGTCGAATTGGCGCCCGACAGGAATTTCGCGATCCAGAACAGAGTATGGAGATCGCGCAGCCCGCCTTTGCCGTTCTTCACATCGGGCTCGACCAGATAGCGGCTCTCGCCCGCCTTGAAATGACGCTCGTCACGCTCGGTGAGCTTGCTGGCGACGAAGGCCTTGGCGCCTTTCGCCGCGATCTCCTTGCGGAAGCGCTGGTTCAGCGTGTCGAACAGCGACTCCTCACCGCAAATGTAGCGCGCCTCGAGAATGGAGGTGAGTATGGTCGAATCCGACTGCGCCAGCCTGATGCAGTCATCGACGCTGCGGGTGGCGTGGCCGACCTTGAGGCGCGTGTCCCACAACGCATAAAGAATGAACTCGATGACGCTCTCGCTCCAGCCGGTCTGCTTATAGGGCAGCAGAAAAAGCAGATCGATGTCGGAGCCGGGCGCCAGCGTGCCGCGGCCATAGCCGCCGACCGCGACGATGGCGAGCTTCTCCGCCCCCGACGGGGTCGAGGCGCGATAGAGCTTGCGCACCGCGAAATCATGAAGCGCATGGATGATTTCGTCCTGCGCTTGCGCCAGATGCATGGCGCAGAGCGTGCCGCGGCCGTCTTCCATCAGCTGGCGCTCGGCCTCGGCGCGCGCTGTGGCCAATGTCTCCTTCAGGATGGCGACGATACGCGGCCTGAGATCCTTGCCGGGCTGAAGCTCCGCAAGCCTCGCCCGCAGAGCCGGACCATCGATGAGAGGGACTGACTTTTTGATTGAGGTCATGACCCCGGCCGTTTGGCCGCGAGCAGAGCACGCAGCTCATAAAGCAGATCGAGCGCCTGGCGCGGCGCCAACTCGTCGGGCGAGATGTCGGCAAGCCGCTTCTCGACATCGCTCGGCCCGGCGGGCGCCGCCGCCGTTCCCTTCGGGCGCGCGGCGGAGAACAGCGGCAGATCGGCGAAGAGCGAGTCGGCATGGGCGCCGGGCTCGTCTTTTTTTTCGAGGAGCGTCAACACTTCCGATGCGCGCGCGATGACCGCCGGAGGAAGCCCGGCGAGCTTCGCCACTTGAATGCCATAGGAACGGTCGGCGACGCCGGGCGTCACCTCATGCAGGAAGACGACGTCGCCCTGCCATTCGCGCACCTTGACGGTGGCATTGGCGACGCCGCCGAGCCGGCCCGCCAGAGCGGTGAGCTCGTGATAATGCGTGGCGAACAAGGCGCGCGCCCGATTGATCTCATGCAGATGCTCGACCGCCGCCCAGGCGATGGAAAGGCCGTCGAAGGTCGCGGTACCGCGCCCGATCTCGTCGAGGATGACGAAGGAGCGTTCGGTCGCCTGGTTGAGGATCGCTGCCGTCTCGACCATCTCGACCATGAAGGTCGAGCGGCCGCGCGCCAGGTCATCCGCCGCACCAACGCGGCTGAACAGACGATCGACGATGCCGAGATGCGCCGCTTTGGCCGGCACGAAGGAGCCCATCTGCGCCATGATCACGATCAGCGCATTCTGGCGCAGGAAGGTCGACTTACCGGCCATGTTCGGACCGGTGAGCAGCCAGATGCGTTTGTCGTCGCCGGCGAGGCGGCAATCATTGGCGACGAAAGCCGCGGCGTCCTTCTGGGCCAGCATCGCCTCGACCACCGGGTGACGGCCCTGCTCGATCTCGACGCGCAAGGAACGGTCGACGACGGGCCGAACATAATTACGCCTGGCGCTCAATTCGGCGAGACCTGCCGCGACATCGACGCGTGCCACGGCCTCGGCGATGGCGGCGAGCCGGCGCGCCTCATCCTTGGTCGCCTCGTTGAGCCGCTCGAAAATCTCGAGCTCCAGCGCCAGAGCGCGATTGGCGGCGGACGCTATGCGCTCCTCGAGCGAGGACAATTCCTGGGTAACGAAACGCACCGCGCTGGCGATCGTCTGGCGGTGGAAGAATTTCGCATTGTGAGGTGCGGCTTGCAGCTGGGCTGCATTCTGCGCGGTGACCTCGATGAAGTAGCCCAGCACATTGTTATGCCGGATCTTCAGCGACTTGACGCCGGTCTCCGCGGCATAGTCGGCCTGCAATTGCGCGATGACCTTCTTGGTGTCGTCGCGCAGCTGGCGGTGATCGTCGAGCTCCTTGGAGAAGCCCTGGCGGACAAAGCCGCCGTCACGCGCATTGAGCGGCAGCTCGTCGCCCAAAACGGCGGCGAGATCGGCAAGGAGTAAAGCCGGCGGATCGGCGAGGACGGCCTGCGCCTCAGCGAGCTCGGCCGAGAGCGAGGCGAGGCCTTGCGGGTGGCCCAAAGCCTCGTTCAGTTCCGCCCCGGCCATGAGGCCGTCACAGATCGCCGCCAGATCGCGCGGACCGCCACGGCCAAGGAAGAGACGCGACATAGCGCGCTCGATATCGGGAAACTGGCGCAAGCTCTTGCGCAGTTGCTCGCGCAGGTCACGCGCCTCGACGAAATAACCGACCGAATCGAGCCGCCGCGCGATCATGTCGGGATCGGTCAGCGGCGACGCCAGCCGGCGCGCCAGAAGCCGCGCCCCCGCCGCGGTGACGGTACGGTCCAATATCGCCAGCAGGCTCGTGCCCGTCTCGCCGCTCTGGCTCTTCGTCAGCTCCAGATTGCTGCGGGTGGCTTGATCAATGATCATCTGGCCCGCGGGCTCCTCGCGCCTTGGCGGGCGCAGAGCCGGCGCGCGGCCGACCTGGGTGAGGAGCACATAATCGAGAAGCGTGCCGAGAGCCGAGACTTCCGCGCGCGTAAAGGCGCCGAAGCCGTCAAGGGCCGAAACGCCGAAATGCGTCTTGAGGCGCCGCTCGGCTTCGGTGCTGTCGAAACGGCTGGCCGGCAGCGGAGTAAGGGCGGCGCCCGTCGCCTCGAGCTGAGCGTCGAGGCCGGCTTCGCCGACCGTGTCGGGATGAATGATCTCGCCCGGCTCGAGACCGGCGAGATCGGCGGCGAGGCGATCGGCCGAAACCGGCAAAACGACGAATTCGCCCGATGAAATATCGGCATAAGCGAGCGCCAGGCTCTCATCGGCCTTGATGCGCGCCAAGGCGGCGATGAAGTTATTCTTGGCGCTTTTGAGGAGCGAATCCTCGGTCAAGGTGCCGGGGGTGATCAGGCGGATGACGTCGCGGCGGACGACCGATTTCGAGCCGCGCTTCTTGGCTTCGGCCGGGTCTTCCATCTGTTCGCAGATGGCAACGCGGTGGCCGGCGCGGATCAGGCGCTCCAGATACTGGTCGGCCGAATGCACCGGCACGCCGCACATCGGGATTTCCTCGCCCTGATGGCGGCCGCGCTTGGTCAGCGCAATCCCTAGGGTCTGCGAAGCGGCTTCCGCGTCGGTAAAGAACAATTCGTAGAAATCACCCATGCGATAGAAAAGCAGGCAGCCGGGATTGGCGGCCTTGATCTCGAGATACTGGGCCATCATCGGGGTGGCAGCGACAGCATCCCTGGGCGCGTTCATGTCGTTCATCGCGTCTTGATACGACAGATCGCGGCGGAATCAATGACCTTGAGATCGGGCAAAGCTGCCTTTACTGTCTGCCCGGATGCTGGGGAGACGCTTTCCGGCACCAGTGCGGGATCAGGAAAAGCGGATACCGGCTTTCCGTCCGATCACGCGCTGAAGATTAAGAACAGTCTAGCTGAGCCTTTGATCCCCAGGGTTATTCCGACCGCTATGGGTAGGGCTCCATGGGGAAATTATGAGTACTGATAAACGGGCGGCCCGGCCGAGCTTTACCGAACAGGAGGCGCTGCTCTTCCACCAGCGCGGCAAACCGGGAAAACTGGAAATCAATCCGACCAAGCCGATGGCGACGCAGCGTGATCTGTCGCTGGCTTACAGCCCCGGCGTCGCTGTACCCGTCCGTAAGATCGCCGAAGACCCCGACACCGCCTATGACTACACGGCGAAAGGCAATTTCGTCGCCGTCATCACCAACGGCACCGCCATTCTGGGCCTGGGTGATCTGGGCGCCTTGGCCGCGAAGCCGGTCATGGAAGGCAAGGCGGTGCTGTTCAAGCGCTTCGCCGATGTCGATTCGATCGATCTCGAGGTCGACACCAAGGATGTCGACGAATTCATCGGCGCGGTGCGTTATCTCGGCCCCACTTTCGGCGGCATCAATCTCGAGGACATCAAGGCGCCGGAGTGCTTCATCATCGAGCAGCGGCTGCGCGAACTCATGGACATCCCGGTATTCCATGACGACCAGCATGGCACGGCCATCATCTCGGCCGCGGCCCTCATCAATGCGCTCGCCATCACCAAGCGCGACATCAAGAAATTCAAGCTCGTCTGCAATGGCGCCGGCGCCGCCGCCATCGCCTGCATCGAGCTCATCAAATCCATGGGCGTGCCGCCGCAGAACGTCATTCTCGCGGACTCGAAGGGCGTGGTCTACAAGGGCCGCACCGAAGGCATGAACCAGTGGAAATCGGCGCATGCGATCGAGACCAAGGCGCGCACCCTCGCCGAGGCGATGGAAGGGGCGGATGTGTTCTTCGGCCTCTCCGCCGCCGGCGCGCTGACGCCCGCGATGGTCAAGAGCATGGCGAAGAACCCGATCATCTTCGCCATGGCCAATCCCGATCCCGAAATCACCCCGGAAGAAGTTTCCAAGGTGAGGGATGACGCCATCATGGCGACAGGGCGTTCCGACTATCCCAACCAGGTCAACAATGTCTTGGGCTTCCCCTATATCTTCCGCGGCGCCCTCGATGTGCGCGCCCGCACCATCAACGATCAGATGAAGATCGCCGCCGCCGAGGCGCTGGCGGCATTGGCGCGTGAAGAAGTGCCGGACGAAGTCGCCGCCGCCTATCACGGTTCGCGGATGCAATTCGGCCCCGGCTATCTCATCCCGGTGCCTTTCGACCCGCGTCTCATTTCGCGCATTCCGGTGGCGGTTGCCCGGGCCGCGATGGAATCGGGTGTGGCCCGTAAAGCCATCGCCGATCTCGATGCCTATGCGGGCGAGCTCTCCGCCCGCCTCAACCCGATCGCCGGCACGCTGCAGAACATCTACGAAAGCGTCAAGTCCAACCCGAAGCGCGTCGTCTTCGCCGAAGGCGAGGAAGACCGGATGATCCGCGCCGCCAACAGCTTCGCCAATAACGGCCTCGGCAAGGCGATCCTCGTCGGACGCGAGGCGCAGATCGAGGAGGCGTTGAAGATCAGCGCCGTCGAGCTGGCCGACAATGTCGAGATCACCAATGCCAAGCTCTCGGCGCGCAATGTCGATTATGCCAACTACCTCTATGAAAGGCTGCAGCGCAACGGCTTCCTGTTCCGCGACTGCCAGCGCCTCGTCAACAACGACCGCAACGTCTTCGCCGCCTGCATGCTGGCGCTCAACGACGCCGATGCGGTGGTGACCGGCCTCACGCGCAACTTCTCCGTCGCCCTCGACAATGTGAGGCGCGCCATCGACAACCGGCCGGGCCACAAGCCGATCGGCGTCTCCATGGCGCTGGTGCGCGGGCGCACCGTGTTCATCGCCGACACCTCGATCCACGAGCTGCCGTCGGCCGAGGAACTCGCCGATATCGCGCAGGAGGCCGCGGGCGTGGCGCGCCGCTTCGGCTACGAGCCCAAGGTGGCGTTCCTGTCCTATTCGACCTTCGGTTATCCGAAGGGCGAGCGCTCCGAATATGTACGCAAGGCGGTGACCATCCTCGACAAGCGCAATGTCGATTTCGAATATGACGGTGAGATGGGCGCCGACGTCGCGCTGTCACGCGAGGCGATGGCGCTTTATCCGTTCTGCCGCCTCACCGGACCCGCCAATGTGCTGGTCATGCCGGCGGCGCATTCGGCTTCGATCTCGACCAAGATGCTGCAACAGCTGGGCGGCGTCACGGTGGTGGGACCGCTTCTCACCGGCCTCGACAAGCCGGTGCAGATCGCCTCGATGTCTGCGACGGCGACCGACATCGTCAATCTGGCGGCGATCGCAGCTTACGACATCAATCGTTGATCACAATGCTCCCGGGCGGCGGTCTCACCGTCGTCCGGTCTCTTTTTCCGCATCGGCTTAGCCCGAAAACCGCTTCGCACTTTTCGGGCCGATGCGGTCACGATTGCGTGAGGGGATTCTCGCCGGGCTGTCCGAAATAGGAGAAGTAGCGCGGATTGATCGCCGAGATCGGCAGGATGATCAGCACGTCGATCGTATTGAACTGGTGATCGACCACCGCGCCATCGCCGATATAGCAGCCGAGCCGCAGATAGCCCTTGATGAGCGGCGGCAAGATGCGCAAGGCGCGTTTGGCGTCGACCTTGGCGGGCGGCAGGACATTCATCTCCACCTTGCGGCCGGGCAGCGCGCTCACTTGCCATTCGGGCGGCGGCGCACTGTTCTGCGCCATGAAGCTCAGCGCCATCGCGTGATGCGCGGGATCGGTGCCTTCGAGACTGGCGCAGCCCAGCATCACGTCGAGATCATAGAGGCGGACATAATTCCAGATGCCCTGCCAGAGCAGCTCGACCACCGGCTTGGTGCGATAGGGCTTCAATACACAGGACCGGCCGAGCTCGAGGAATTTGAGCCCGCTATGGCGCTTGATCAGCGGCGCGATATCGAATTCGTCTTGGGTATAGAAGCCGCCCGAATGCTCGGCGACCGACTGGCGCAGAAGCCGGTAGGTACCGACGAGCTCGCCATCCTCGACCCTGATCTCATCGGGTCCCACCGCCGCGCCCTTGCGCACGACGAGCAGATGATCGCAGATCGCGTCGTAACGATCGGCGTCGCGCCGGCTCGCCAACGCTTTCGCATCGGGCTTGGCCTCGAGTTCTTCGTAGAAGACGCGGTAGCGCAGATGCTGAGCGGCATCGATGTCGGCCGCACCGTCGGCCAGCCTGACGGTCAAGTCAGCCTTGGTGCCGAGCACGAAGCCCGGATCAATCCCATCGCGCCCGGGCGCCCCGCCGCGGGGGCGTGGTGCTAGAGAATGTACGGCCATCAAGCCCTGCCTCCGCAAACCGGCCTGCTGCCGGCCGCCGCACAGTGCCACAGACCGAAGAACAAAGAAAGTTCACAGACCGGTGACGGCACTCCACCTTCCCATTCGTCAAGCCGCCGGACGCCGGGCGGTCAGCGCGGTAATCGCCTCGTCGAGATCCTGGCGATCGAAGGGCTTCGCCATATGACCGTTCATACCGGCGGCCAGGCAGGCGGCCTGATCGGCGGAACTGGCATTGGCGGTCAAAGCGAGAATGGGAACATCCGGCATGAATTGGCCGGCCCTGAGCCGACGCGCGGTTTCGAGACCGTCGAGCTCCGGCATCTGGACATCCATGATGATGAGATCGGGACGGCCGCCGTTCTCGATATAATCGAGCACCGCCTTGCCGTTGGTCACGTGATGGACGGCGTGATCGGATTTCTCCAGCAAGGTGCGGGTCAGGAGCGCATTGACCGGATTGTCCTCGGCGAGCAGCACATTGAGATGCGCCGTCTTCTTCTTGACCGACGCCACGCGGCGCAGATCGCTGACGGCGCTGGCGATGGTGTGATCGTCGCTCTGCAGCAGCTGACGCAGCAAGGTGGTGCGTCGCAACGGCTTCAGCAGATAGCCGGCGAAGGGACTGCCGAGAAAATCGCGCAATGCCCGGCGCTCCTCGGCTTGAAGCAGCGTGAAGATGGGTTTTCCAGGCGGGCGCTTGCCGTCATGCGCGGCGCGCCAGACCGCGAGTGTCGCGGCGAAACTCGAATCGCAAATGAGGCCATTGGCGGAATGCGGCTTGCGCAGGGCCTGGCGCAACGCCGTATCGCCGGCGACGGGGCGCGTCTCGGCGCCGAGCCCTTTGAGCGTCGCCTCGAGGCTCGCCAAGGTCGGTCCCGCCGGCACGGCGAGCTCATAGATACGGCCCTTCAAAGGCTCGTTGGGCTTCTCGTTGCGCACGCTGACGCAAGGCAGGCTGACGCGGAAGCGCGATCCCTTGCCGCGCTCGCTATCCACCGTGACGCCGCCGCCCATGCTCTGGGCGAGATTGCGCGAGATCGACAGACCAAGGCCGGTGCCGCCATAACGGCGCTGCGTATCCTCGCCCGCTTGCGCGAATTCCTCGAAGATGCGCGCCTGCTCCTCGGCCGTCATGCCGATGCCGGTATCGGCGATCTCGGCGATGAAGGTGATCTTCTCGGGATCGCCGTCACAGGATGTCGATGAAAGCGTGATCGCCACGCCGCCATGATCGGTGAATTTGATCGCGTTGCCGGCGAGATTGAGGAAAATCTGACGCAGGCGCAATTCGTCGACGAGGATGCGCGGCGGCAGCGAGACGGCGCCCGAGCAGGTGATCTCGATACCCTTGGCATGCGCGCGGGGCGCCAGAAGTTCGGTGACACTTTCGGCCAGGATCAACGGATCGATCCAATCGGGGGCGAGCGCGACGCGGCCCGATTCGATCTTCGAGATGTCGAGGATCTCGTCGATGATCGAGAGCAGCGAACGCGCCGAGGCATCGACCGCGCCGGCATAATTGCGCTGCTCGGGATTGAGATCGGTGTCGAGCAGAAGTCCGTTCATGCCGATGATGCCGTTCATCGGGGTGCGGATCTCATGGCTGGTCGCGGCGAGGAAGCGGCTCTTGGCCTGGCTCGCGGCCTCGGCCTCCTCGCGCGCCTGCTGCAAGGTGGTAAGCACCGTCTCGATGCTTTCGCGGCGCATGTCGGAAGCGCGCCGGCCGAAATAGACGGCGAGCGCCACGACGCAGGTGAGGAAGACGCCGATCGGCGCCCAGGCCCGGTTCAGACCGTCGCCGCCGAAGATGAAATGCACGCACAGAGCGAGGCCCGCCGCGAGCAGCAGCGTGCCGCCCGCGAATTGCAGCGGGCTGAAGCGAATACCGGGTCTGGCCAACACACCGAGCGCTTGGGTGAGCGCTGCGGTGCGGTCGGCCAGACCATCCTGTTTGCGGGAAGACTCCATAAGGGCCTGCCACTTCGTTTTTTTGACGCCTGTTGTCCGGCAAACTCGCACAGCCGGATTAGCAAAAGCCTACCGCGTAAGATGAGCGTCAATAAAGAGTAAACTCAGCCCAATCTCGGCGTCCGTCGCCAGACCGGCGAGGACTGGATGATCGAGGTGTTGGTCTGCGCATAGGGCAATAATCGGTCGATGACACGCTCGAGATCCTCGATGCGGGCGACGAAGACCTTAGCGATGAAACAATCATCCCCGGTGACGCGGTCACATTCGACGATTTCGGGAATGTCGGCGAGAAGGGCCGCGACCCGCGGCAATTCCCCCATCGCCGGGCGCACCCTTATATAGGCGCCGAGGGCGAGGCCGAGCGCCACATGATCGAGCTTCACCGTATAGCCTGAAATGACACCCAGATCCTCGAGGCGGCGCGCCCGGTCGGCGGCACTTTGCGCCGACATGCCGATGAGGCGGCCGAGATCGGCCATGGAAATGCGGGCATTGCCGGCGAGCGCGGTCAGAATCTGATGGTCGGCGGCGTCGAGAGCAACGCCTGAGATTCTACGATTATTTTTCACATTGACCTCCGAATGCCTGGATATTGTCCGTTTATACTACTATTCTTAAGTCGCTTCGGGCGAAATTTCCTTCATTCTGAAGGTATGAACGGGTTCGCAGAGCGGCTGCCGCCACATGTCTATTTCCTGATCAGCGCCGTCTTCCATTATCTGGGGCCGTCCTTCGCCGTGCTGCTGTTCGCCCATCTGTCGCCTGAGGGCGTCGCCTGGCTCCGGATCGCCGCCGCCGCCGCTTTGTTCGCCCTCTGGCGCAGCCCGCTGCGGACACTCGGCGAAGCGACGTCCCGGTCCCGCCGCCTCATCCTGCTGCTCGGCCTCATTCTGGCCGCCATGAATATCTGCTTCTATCTGGCGATCGCCCGTTTGCCGCTCGCCACGGTCGCCGGGATCGAATTCGCCGCCACCATCGCGGTGGCGCTTTTCGGGCTGCGGAACTTGCGCAACCTGACCGCTCTTGCCTTCGCGGTCGCGGGTGTCTTCCTGCTCATCGGCTTCACCGCCGCGGGCGATCCCTTGGGCCTCATCTTCGCCTTCGCCAATGCGGTCCTCTTCGCCCTCTACATCATTGTCGGCCACGCGCTCGCCGAAGAAGGCGGCGCCTCCGGCGTAATGCGGCTCGCCGCCGCCATGACGGTCGCCTTCATCCTGGCGTCACCCTTCGGCATCGGCGATGTCGCCACCGTGCTGGCGCATCCGCTTCTGATCCTGGCCGGCATCGGTGTCGGCCTCTCTTCCTCCGTCATTCCCTATATCTGCGACCAGCTGGCGATGGCGCGGCTGCCGCGGGCGAGCTTCGCGCTCATGCTGAGCCTGCTCCCCGCCATCGCCGCAGTGACCGGCGCCGTCGTGCTCCGGCAGATACCCGGGCCCGCCGATCTCCTGGGCATTCTCCTGGTCGTTCTGGGAGTCGGCCTGCATCAGCCGGCTGAACGCTTGCCCCAATAGTCAAAAGCGAGCTTCTGCCGGCGCCGCACGAAAGTCTGCGCCTCCTTGCCGGTCCACGGCCCCTCGTAACCCAGGCGATGGAGCTTATCGATCCACCAACCCTGACCGGGCAGCCGGTCGGATTCTCGAACCACCAGGGCCGCGAGCTCCGGTTCGCGGGCGGTGTGGCCGGCCTCGTCGATCGCGGTGAGCGTTCGGCACAACGCCCGCATCTTGGGCCGCGTGAAGCGATGACCGAGCTCCATCAGCAATTCCGCATAGCTCACGTCGCGCCGCTCCCGCGCCGCCTTGATCAGCAGTGCCCTCACCGCCGCGACATCGCTGATCGGCGTGCCGGGAAGCTCGTCGAATGAATCGTGGCTGTCGCGCATCCTGCTCATGGAGCGAGATTAGCACTGCCGGACGAGACTTGCATGCGCTCGCTCAGATCGTTAGCGCGCTTAGCGCAGCCGGACATCACCATCATGAATGAAGCAGGTCTTGTCGAAGAGCCTCAGATCCAGCGGATTGGGCAATCGCACATCGTCGAGATCGGGAAGCGGCTTTTTCGCCGGATCAAACGAGCGATCGATCTGCGAGAGAAAGGCGATGATCAGGCCGCGGGCTTGCGCGAAGGATCTGAGCGCCTGGACCTGGATCATCAGCGCCGGCTTCTCGCGCTTCTGGTCGAGCAGCTGGAGGTAGTCCACGACGACGAACGTGCCGCGCTGCGCCGATGCCAGCTTCGACATGATGTAATCGGCGCTGATGGCATCGGAACTGTCGAAATCGAAGAGCGGACGGAAATCCGTCCAGTCGACGCCGATGGTCCGGAAGCTTTTCTCGATATCCCCTTGCGCCGCCTCCAGGCTGAAAAAGGCGCCACGCCCGCCGGCGTTCATAGCTTCGACGGTCAGCTCAAGGCTGAGCAAGGTCTTGCCGTGACCTGGACGCGCGCCGATCAGCACCAGATCGCCGGGCTTCAGCTGGGTGAAGAGATCACGCGGCGACAGGGTCGCGGTGCTTTTCGCGGCGAGCAGGCTCCAGCGGGCGAAGCCTTCGCCGGCGGCGATGCGGTCGAGCGCATCATGAAGGGGAATGCCCTTCTCGCGCGACAGACGCTTGGCGCTGCGTTTCAAATGATAGACGGGAGCGGACAGTTTCATCTCAAACCTCCTATGCGAGCCTCTTTCGCAATCCCTCCGCATGCTGGGTGCCCGAACAGTCGGTCCGAAATCAAATTAGCCCCGCATGAAATGTGCTTTCCCGTTGGAGGGGGGAGGCATGGGCCGTGCCAGAATCAGATGATAGCGGATTTTCCGTTGCTGGAGAATTGCCCCGTTCCCGACGCTTGGTGTGCACTTCACGCAGCGTGATAAGCGGGAAGTTCTGCCTACACGGAGAAGACAGAGAATATTCGATAAGGGCCTGGCTCGCAGTCCTTGAAGGCTCCCCTCTTCAGATGAGCAATCGCCTCCTCCAGCGATGGGAGGAGGCAATGCTGATTGACGCTGAGCTTCAGGGCCATGCTGTTGCATGAAAGTGGAGAGCATTCCGGCCCCGCACCCGCATAGAATGTGACGGCATCAAATCCCTCGAGTGTCTTGATCCCCGGTACAGTGACATTGGCGGCAGCGGTGTGATGAGGTGCCTGCAATGGTCCTTCACGGCCTTCATCATCGAATTGCCGCTCATAAATCTCATAATAGAAGAAGCGCGTATCCTTGAGGTCGACCGATTTCTTTGCCGCAATCTCCCGAATGACGTCGATGGAATCGAAGAGCCAGAACCCGTTGTGTTTCCACTCGGTGTGACAGTCGTCGACAAACCAGCTCGATACGCAGGCGCTGACGGAATAGACGTCTTTCACGCGAGCAGCGCCAAGCCAATCAGGGCGATCGGCCACAAACTTTGCCATATAGCCGGCGGGGATCATGATGCACGCCTGTTCCAGCGGATCACGCCGCCTGGCGGAAGGCGGCGAGCTTCTGGCGGTAGCTCAGCGCCTCGACGATGTGGATGCGGCCGACCCGGTCCTGACCGTCGAGATCGGCGAGCGTACGGGCGACGCGCAGCACGCGGTGATAGCCGCGCGCCGACAGCATCATCTGATCGGAAGCCTCCTGCAGGATGCGCAGGCCCGGATCGTCGGGCGTGGCGATCTGATCGAGAACCTGGCCATCGGCCTGGGCATTCGTCGTCAGATGGCGCACCCCCAATCTCGCGAAGCGTGCACGCTGGCGGTCGCGCGCCTGCGCCACCCGCGCCGCCACTTCGGCGCTCCCTTCCGAAGGCGCGGACCTGGCCAGATCGGCGGCGCGCACGGCGCCGAGCTCGATCTGAATATCGAGGCGATCGATCAGCGGGCCCGACAAACGCGCCTGATAGTCACCGGCACAGCGCTGGCCCTTGGCGCAGACATGACCGGGCTCGCCGGCCATGCCGCATTTGCACGGGTTCATCGCCGCGACGAGCTGGAAACGCGCGGGATAAGTCACGTGATAATTAGCCCGCGCCACTTGCGTCTCACCCGTCTCCAGCGGCTGGCGCAGTGCTTCAAGCACGCGCGGCTGGAATTCCGGCAATTCATCGAGGAACAGCACGCCATGATGGCTCAAGGAAATCTCACCCGGCTTGGCGCGCAAGCCGCCGCCGACCAGCGCCGGCATGCTGGCCGAATGATGTGGCGACCGGAAAGGCCGCTTGCGCGTCACCTTGCCTTCCGCCAATTCACCGGCGAGGGAAGCGATCATGCTCGCTTCCAGCATCTCGCGTGCATCCATCGGCGGCAGGATCGACGGCAGGCGCTGCGCCAGCATGGATTTGCCGGCGCCCGGCGGCCCGACCATCAGCAAATGGTGGGATCCAGCCGCCGCCACTTCGAGGGCGCGTTTGCCGGCCTCCTGGCCTTTGATGTCTTTCAGATCGGGCAAGCGGCCATGATCCTCGGCGATGCCGGGCGCCGGCCTGGACAGGACCTGCGTGCCCTTCACATGATTGAGGATCTGGATGATCGTCTGTGGGCTGATGATATCGACCTCGTCACCCGCCCAGGCGGCTTCCGGGCCGCAGGCTCGGGGGCAGATGAGGCCGAGACCCCGGGCATTGGCGGCGATCGCGGCGGGCAGCGCACCGGTGACGGCGCCCAGGGCCCCATCGAGGCCCATCTCGCCGATCACCATATAGCGGTTGAGGAAATCCTGGGGCAGCACGCCCAGAGCCGACAGCACCGCCAAAGCGATGGGCAGGTCGTAATGGCTGCCCTCCTTGGGGAGATCGGCGGGCGAGAGATTGACCGCCAGCCGCTTGCCCGGCAGCGCCAGGCCGACAGCGAACAACGCCGCCCGCACCCTTTCGCGGCTTTCCACCACTGCCTTGTCGGCGAGCCCAACGATATTGAACTGCACCTGGCCCGACAGAAACTGGGCCTGGACATCGACCGGCACCGCCTCGATGCCCTGAAAGGCGACCGTTGTTGCATGCGCCGTCATGAAGGCCCCTCTATTGCACTTTCACAACGTAAACCGGCCTGCTACAAAGTTCAAGAACATTAAGAGAACATACTTGTCGCCTCGATCAGACTTGCGTTATTACCTCATAAGGTATACCTTAAAAGGTAATAGAATTGAGCCGGCCCACGAAAATCCTGCAGGCGGCCTTTTATGCTTCAAGCACCGGAAAGCGGCCGGTGCGCGAATGGCTCATGGAGCTGGCGCCAGAGGACCGGAAGAGCATTGGCGAGGACATAGCGACATTGGAATTCTGCTGGCCGGTCGGGATGCCCAAATGCTCCCCGATGAAGAATGTGAAAGGTCTCTATGAAATTCGATCCAACATCTCATCGGGACGGATCGCCCGCATATTTTTCGTCTTGACCGGCAATCAAACGGTGCTTCTGCATGGCTTCGCGAAGAAAACGCAGAAGACGCCGGACAGAGAACTCAAATTGGCATCAGCTCGCCTGAAGGAAGTGCGGCACTATGAAAAAGATTAGGAACCCGCATACTGGTGAAAGCTTCGAGAGCTTCCTGCAGGATGAAGGCATTTACGAAGAGGTCACCGCGACCGCCATCAAGCGGACCATCGCGCTCCAGATCGCTCATGAGATGACCGCGCAGAAGATATCCAAATCCGAAATGGCGCGACGCATGAAAACGAGCGCCACTCAGCTTGGAAGGCTGCTCGATCCCGACAATGACCGCGTGCAGCTGGACACTCTGGTCAAGGCCGCGACAGCGGTCGGGAAAAGCCTGTGGGTGAAGCTGGCATAGCGGCATCTCCTGCTTATCTTTAGGAATGAAATGCCTATACTGCGCGCATGCCCGCATCGTCCATTTTCATTCCCTCGCCTGAACCGAACGTGAGATTGAAGCTCTTTGTGGCGCGCCCGCCGACCGATGATCCCGTCCCCACCATCATCTTCAATCACGGCTCGACCGGCAGGGGCGTCAACAAGGCCGTGTATTCGCGGCGATGGTGTCCGTCCCACATGCAGGATTATTTCACGCAGCGCGGCTGGATGGTCGTGTTCCCGCAACGCCGCGGCCGTGGCGGGTCGGAAGGTGTCTATGGCGAAGGCCTGGCCGCCGATGGCAGCGGCTATTCTTGCCAGCCCGATATCGCGCTGGCGGGTTTCGAGAGAGCCGTCGCCGATATCGATGCCGTCATGGCCCATCTCAAGACCCGCAAAGATGTCGATTTCGGGCGCATCGCCATCGGCGGCGCCTCGCGTGGCGGCATCTTGTCGATCGCCTATGCGGGCATGCGACCGGAAAGCTTAGTCGGCGCCGTCAATTTCAATGGCGGCTGGCTCGGAAGAGCCTGCCCCTCGCATGAGACCGTCAATCCGCTGATCTTCAAACGGGGCGCCGCCAACAAAGCGCCAACGATCTGGCTGCATGGCAGCTACGATCAATATTACCGCATCGCCCACTGCCGCCGGAATTTCGATGGGTTTGTGGCGGCGGGCGGGAAGGGCACCTTCAACGCCGCGCCGATGGGTCACAGCCTTCTCTTCAAGCCACTCCTGTGGCGCAAGCATCTCGACGCCTTCATGCAGCGTCTGGAGGCATGACTTTCATCCTGATCCGCCGCGCCATGGCGTCTGGGCTCTCGACATCCGTGACGATCATGTCGCTGAAGACCTAATCGCCCTTTAAAAGCATGATTCCGTAACGTAATCTCCCTGCGGCCTGTCGGAGAAAATCGTCATGGATCAGATTTCGCTGATATCCAGCCTAAAAGACCACCTTGATATTCTGTCGGGACTTGTCGGCTCAACCGTCGGTTTGGCATTGTTATCTGGCTGGGCCGGTCTTCAACGAACTGAAACAATCTCTCTTCTCGGAATGACCGTCACTCGGCGCGAGGCATTCTTTCTTCTCGCTGCCATATTTATTGGCGTCAACTTTGCTGCACTCATTCTATTCCTGCGCGTCGCAGACCTTTTACAACTTACCGCTGGTGAAAACTCTGTTGCAGCCATCACCGCTCTCGGCTCCCACCCATGGCCCTTCAACCCTTACGCATATTTTGGAGATTCAGCATTCTCCACAATATATAGCAGCGTTGGTTACGGATGCTTGATCATCATATGGTGGATCGGGCTTTCAACACTGACCCTATTCCAAGACCCGACTGACATTATCTCAAAATCCGTTTACGGACTATTTTTTGCGGTCGGCCTGCTATCCATGCTCGCCATTCAGTATGTGTTTTTTGTGGTACTCAAGATTCTACCGACGCTCCCATCGGCACTCCAAAGCGGCATTGAGAGCACAATACTCCCCAGAACAATAGCGACATTCGCGGGCATCGGCATTGGATTCCTGGTGGCCCAGGCCGTGAATACTTTCGCTGGAAAGCGACGGCAGCTTACAAATGAACAACAGATCAACGCGGCGGTCGGCCCAACTAAATGATCAAACACAACAACTACGACCGCAGACCTATCAATCCAGCGATCCGCAGCGCCATGACATCCGGGCTCTCGACATCCGTGACGATCACGTCGCTGAAATCCCGCGCGGCATAACCTTCCTCATACATCTCGCGGATGCGGGCGCGCTCTTCGGCGTCCAGCTTGCGGTCGCCGCGATCCTTGAGAACCAGCTCCATCGGCGGCGCCAGCGTCACGACGAAAAGCCGGGCGTCGCGTTTGGCGCACGCCTCCCGCAGAAGGACGAAGTCCTCAGGCCGCAGCGGATAAGCGATGACCAGGAAGGAGCGCTGCTTCTCTGCGATGAGCCCGGCCAGCCACGCCGTCGCCCGCTCGATCATTTCCTCGAACGGCACGCCTTCCGGAATGCCGTGATCATCGCCTTCGATGAATTCGGCGTCGGGCAACATTCCGGCCAGAACGCGGCCGATCGTGCTCTTGCCCGCATTGATCGGGCCGTTGAGGCAGATGACGATCATTGTCCGGATCGGGTTCAGGGCTTCCGCTTGCGCTCGATCGCGTCCCAGATCAGCGCGGCGATATCGGCGCCGCCGAAACGCTTCACTTCGCGGATGCCGGTCGGCGAGGTGACATTGATCTCGGTCAGCCAGTCGCCGATCACGTCGATGCCGACGAAGATGAGGCCCTTGGCCTTGAGGTCCGGCCCCAGCCTTTCGCAGATCTCGCGCTCGCGTTTCGTCAGCTCCGTCGGCTCAGGCCTGCCGCCGACATGCATGTTGGAGCGGTTTTCGTTCGCCGCCGGCACGCGGTTGATGGCGCCGGCGAATTCGCCGTCGACCAGGATGATGCGTTTGTCGCCCTTGCGCACCTCGGGCAGATAACGTTGCGCAATGAAAGGCTCACGGAAGCTCTGGGTGAAGAGCTCGACCAGCGCGCCGAAATTCTGATCCTCGCCGCCGAGGCGGAAAATACCGGCGCCGCCATTGCCGTAAAGGGGCTTGAGGATGATCTCGCCATGCTCGACGCGGAAGGCCTGGAGCTCCTTCGGATCGCGGGTGATGAGGGTCGGCGGCATCAGGTCGCCATACTGCATCACATAAAGCTTCTCCGGCGCGTTACGCACTTCGCGTGGGTCGTTCACCACCAGCGTCTTGGGGTGGATCTGCTCCAGCATGTGGGTGATGGTGATGTAGTTCATGTCGAAGGGCGGGTCCTGGCGCATATGCACCACGTCGAAGCGGCCCAGATCGACGCGCTCTTCCTTGCCCAGCGTGAAATGATTGCCCTTCTCGTCGCGCACCGTCACCGGATGGCCGGTGGCGAAGAGCGTGTTGCCCTTCAGCGCCAGGCCCTTGGGCTGATAATAGAAGAGATCGTGGCCGCGTGATTGCGCCTCGAGCATGATGGCGAAGGTCGAGTCGCCCGTTATGTTGATGCTCTCGATCGGATCCATCTGCACGGCAACACGAAGCTTCATATCAGTCTTCCACGATGAAGGCGTTGGGGATGTGTCGCGGCCACTGGTAGGGGGAGACCGCGACGATGTCAAAGCGGCAAATTCCGAGCGCCGCCTTGGGGTCGCGCGCCATCCAGACACGCGAAGCGGCGGCGATGCGGCGCGACTGGTAGTTGGTCACCGCCTCGACGGCGCGGTCGGCGTCGGCCCTGATCTTCACCTCGATGAAGGCGGTCACCTCGCCTTTGCGCATGATGAGATCGACCTCGCCCGGCCCCGCTTTGAAACGGCGCGCCAGGAGCCGATAGCCCTTGAGGCGCAGGCTCGCTTCGGCGACCGCCTCGGCCCAGCGGCCGCGGCGCTCATTGCGCCGTCGGGTCTTTGAGGGCGAGGAGGCGGGCATAGAGCTCCTTCTTGGGCAGGCCGAAACGATGCGCGACCTCGGCAGCGGCCTTGCTGGCTGGCATCGAGCGGGCGGCCTCGCGCAAGGCCTCATCGATCTCGTCCTGCGCCGGCGGCGCCTCGTCGCCCGGCGGCGACACCACGAGCGTGATCTCGCCCTTGATCGTCTGGCGCCCGGCGAGCTCGGCCTGGACCATCGCGGCGTCGCCCCGGATCGCCTCCTCGAAAAGCTTGGTGAGCTCGCGGGTGACGGCCACGTCACGCGGGCCCAGGACTTCGGCGATATCGGCCAGAGCGGCGGTGATGCGGCGCGCGCTTTCGAAGAAGATGAGAGTGGCCGGTACTTTCTTGAGGCTCTCCAGCACACGCCGGCGCTCGCCCTGCTTCTCGGGGAGGAAACCGCAGAACATGAAGCGGTCGGATGGGAGTCCCGACAGAGTGAGGGCCGCCAGAGGCGCCGAAGCCCCCGGAATGACATGCAGCGGCAGCCCCGCCTCGATGACCGCGCGGCCGAGCTTGTAGCCCGGATCCGACACCAGGGGTGTCCCCGCATCGCTCACCAGAACCAGGCTCTTCCCCGCCTTCAAGTCCTCCAGAATGCGGGGCCGCAGTTTCGCCGCATTGTGATCATGATAGGGAAGCAGCTTGGCTGTAATACCGTAGCGATGGAGCAACTTTCCGGTGACCCGCGTGTCCTCGCATAGAATCTCGTCGGCCGCCGCCAGGGCGTTAACCGCCCTTAACGATATATCGGCAAGATGACCTATCGGCGTGGCGGTGACGTAAAGGCCGGGCGCCAGGCTTTCCGCCTCGAAAACGACCCCCTTTATGGTATAGCGACGGCCGGACGGGGATTTCGTGTGAACAGGTGGAGTTGGGGACATTGAACGGACTGAGTGGATCTATGGTGGCAGGGACAATAGCGCCTCGCGCAACTCTTTGGCAGTGGCGCATTTTCCTTATCGGCCTCGTTGCCCTGGTCCTCTCCGCCTGCACCTCCTCCAAAATGGGCGATATGTTCAGTGACGCGGGCGTCAAAGGCCAGCAGCTGACCAAACAGGCCGCCAGCGGGCGCAAAGTGGCGCTGCTTCTGCCGCTGTCCGGTCCCGGCGAGACCAAACGCATCGCCCAGGCCATGAAGCAGGCGGCCGAGCTCGCTCTGACCGATACCGGCGGCTCCGGCATCACCCTCATCACCAAGGATTCGGGCGGCAATGCCGGCACGGCGCAGGCCGCGGCCCAGGCTGCCCTCAATGAAGGCGCCGAGCTCATTCTGGGGCCCCTTCTCGCCCCCGAAGTGCAGGCGGTGAAGACCGTCGCCCAAGGCCGCGCCAATGTCATCGCCTTCTCCTCGCAAAGCGGCGTCGCCGGCCAGGGCACCTATCTCATGAGCTTCCTCCCCGAGGAGGAAGTGGCGAATGTGGTGCGCTACGCGGCGTCCCAGGGCAAACGCAATCTGGCGCTGCTCTATCCGCAGACCCAATATGGCAACAACGTCCAGGCCGCCCTCAACCGGTCGGCGGGGCCGAGCGGTGTCAAGATCGCCGCATCACAGCCCTTCGCCCGCGGCCAGTCGAGCGCGGCGGCGGCGCAGCGCATCGCCCAGGACCTCAATGATCCGAGCCGCGGCATCGATTCGATCCTCATTCCAGAAGGCGGCGAGGCGCTGCGCTCCTTGAGCGCCGCGCTTGAGCAGAACGGTGTCACCCCGGAAAAGGCGAAGATCCTCGGCACCGGCCTGTGGGACGACACGGTCACCCGCGCGACGCCGATCGCGCAAGGCGGCTGGTATGCCGGTGTGTCGCCCGACATGGTGCAACGTTTCGACAGCAAATATTCGAGCGTCTATGGCGCGAAGCCGCCGCGCATCGCGAGCCTCGCTTACGATGCGGTGAGCCTCGCCGCGGGCCTTGCCCGCAAGGGCGACTTCTCCTCAGGCGCCATCACCGATGCGGGCGGCTATCAGGGCCAGAACGGCCTGTTCCGCTTCCGCTCCAACGGCCTCATCGAACGCGGCCTGTCGATCCTCGAAATGACGCCGTCCGGCCCGCAAGTGGTGGCGCAGGCGCCGAGCCGCTTCGGCGCGGGATTCTAGAGCGCTTCCCGCCAAAGTTGCTCGACTTTGGCGATAAGGAAGCGCTCCAGAATTATATGTTTACGAGCCCTTTTACCCGTTTTGATCGAATCGGAACGATTCGATCAAAACGGGAAGGGCTCTAATGGTAGCGCATCGGCTTTTCCGAAAAGTCTGCAACTTTTCGGGCCGATGCGGCTTAGATAGCCAGCTGCGAGATCACCGCATTGAGCACGCGGCGGCCGGCCTGGGTCGCGACGAGACGGTCGCCATGCCGGCTGACCAGGCCCATTTCGGTAAGCTCCGGCAGATGTGACGGCTCGCGGCCGCTCAAGGCGCGGTAGCGGGCGATGTCGATGCCGTCGGCGATACGCAGGCCCATCAAGAGATACTCGGCCGCCTGATCCGGCGTCGCGACCACCGTCTCCTCGATCACGCCATTCTCCTTCGCCTGGACAAGGCCGCGCCAGGTCTCGGGATGGCGCTCGGTCGCCAGCGCCAGGCGTTTGCCCGCTTCGGTGATGCGGCTATGAGCGCCCGGCCCCGCGCCGGCATAATCCCCATACCGCCAGTAGATGAGGTTGTGCCGCGATTCATGGCCGGGCCGCGCATGGTTCGAGACTTCGTAAGCATTGAGGCCGGCTTCGGCGGTGAGCTCCTGCGTCAGATCATAGAGATCAGCGGCAAGCTCCTCATCCGGCACGATCAATTTGCCGGCGCGATGGAGATCGGCGTAACGCGTCCCCTCCTCGATGGTGAGCTGATAGAGCGACATATGACCCTGCTGCTCGGAAAGCGCACGGGTGAGTTCGTCGCGCCAGGCGGCAAGCGTCTGGCCGGGTCTGGCATAAATGAGATCGAAGGAAACGCGCGGAAAAATATTCGCGGCAAGGCGGAAGGCGGCCAGCGCTTCCTCCACCGAATGCTGGCGGCCCAAGGCCTTGAGATGGGTCTCATCGAGCGCCTGCACGCCGACCGAGACGCGGTTGACGCCCGCGGCGCGATAGCCTGCGAAATTTTCCGCCTCGACGCTGGTCGGATTGGCCTCGAGCGTGATCTCGGCATCGGATGAAACTGGCCACAGGCGCGCGATCGCGTCGAGCACGTGGCCCACGGCCTCAGGTGGCATCAACGACGGCGTGCCGCCGCCGAAAAAGATGCTTTCGACCTCGCGGCTTCCCGTCCGCGCGGCGAACCAGGCGAGCTCGCGCGCCAAAGCATCGGCGAAGGACAGCGTGTCGACCGGCTCATGGCGCACATGCGAATTGAAATCGCAATAAGGGCATTTGGCCTTGCAGAAAGGCCAATGCACATAGATGCCGAAGCCTGGTTCAGAAGAGTGCATCGACGAGCTTCCGGAAGGCCACGGCGCGATGCGAGATCTCGTGCTTGGCGTCGGGATCCATTTCACCAAAGGTTTCGGTGCGGCCATCGGGCAGGAACATCGGGTCATAACCGAAGCCGCGCTTGCCGCGCGGCGGCCAGACCAGCGTGCCATGGACACGGCCCTCGAAATTCTCGACATGGCCGTCTGGCCAGGCGACCGACAGCACGCTCACGAAATAAGCACGCCGCATTTCGGGCGCGGTCGCGCCGAGCGCCTGCAATTTCTCTTCGACATTACGCATGGCGAGCGCGAAGTCCTTGGACGGACCGGCCCAGCGCGCCGAGTAGATGCCGGGATCGCCGTCGAGCGCCTCGACGCAGAGGCCCGAATCATCGGCGAGCGCGATCAGCGCCGCACCTTGCGCGGCCGCTTCCGATTTGAGCAGGGCATTCGCTTCGAAGGTCGTGCCCGTCTCTTCCGGTTCGGGGAGCCCTAAGCTTCCGGCGGAGATCGCCTCGACGCCATAGGGCCCGAGAAGCTCATTGATCTCCTTGATCTTGCCCGGATTATGCGAGGCGACGACGAGCTTCTGATTGCGCAAAGATCGTCGCGGCAAGCCCCAGATGCGCGGCTCGGCGAATTCGACCGAATTGCCGGCGGGATCGCGGCAATAGATCGAATGCCCACCACCCGGCCATTCGAAATCGGCTTCGAGCGCGATGCCATGTTTGCTCAGATGCTTGCGCCAGCCTTGGAGCTCCTCCGCCGTGGCGGAGAAGCAGACATGGCCGGCACCCGTGGCGCCATGCGGCGGCGCGGAGGTGAAGGATTTCGGCTTCACCGCCGACGTCGCCGGATTGAAGATCAGCAGCATGCTTTCGCCGCAATGGAAGAAGACGAACTGATCCTCGAGCTCACGGCGCACGGAGAGCCCGATCACGTCTTCATAGAAGCGGCGCATCGCGGCGATGTCCTCGCCATACAGGATGGTCTCGAGGATCGCCTTGGCTCTCATGCGATGGCCTTCTTCTGCAGCTCCACCAATTCGCCGATGCCCTTTTGCGCGAGGCTCAGCAATTCGAGGAAACGCTCCTGCGAGAAAGGCTCACCTTCCGCCGTGCCCTGGATTTCGACAATGCCGCCTTTGCCGGTCATCACGAAATTCGCATCCGTCTCGGCGCTCGAATCTTCGTCATAATCGAGATCGGCCACGACCTCGCCATTGTGGATACCACAGGAAATGGCGGCGACATGATCGCGCAAGGGATTCTTGGCGAACATCTCACGGGCTTCCATCCATTTGAGCGCGTCATAGAGCGCGATCCAGCTGCCGGTGATGGCGGCGGTGCGGGTGCCGCCATCGGCCTGGATGACATCGCAATCGAGCGTGATCTGCTTTTCGCCGAGCCCCACGAGATCGACCACGGCCCGGAGCGAGCGCCCGATCAGGCGCTGGATCTCCTGGGTGCGGCCCGACTGCTTGCCCTGCGCCGCCTCGCGCCGCATGCGATCGCCGGTGGCGCGCGGCAACATGCCATACTCGGCGGTAACCCAGCCTTTGCCGGCGCCTTTCAGCCATGGCGGAACTTTTTCCTCGACGGTGGCGAGGCACATCACATGGGTGTCGCCGAAGCGGACGAGGCAGGAGCCTTCCGCATGTTTGGAAAAGCCACGCTCGAAACTCACCTTGCGCAATTCATGGGGCTTTCGCCCGGACGGCCGCATAGAAACTCCTCACTCGATTGAATGGGGGTATCTAGCGGCTCCGCTGCCCGATGAACAGAGATGGATTCAGGCCATTTCGCGCCGCCATTCGGGGAAGGGATCAGCGAGCTTCCGATAGTCGTCAGCCTCGAAATTCAAGGGCTGCTCCGGCCCGACCAGGCACTCATCGAGCGCCTCCCGCATCGCCTTTTCATCGAGATCGGCGCCGATAAAAACCAGCTCCTGGCGGCGGTCGCCCCAACCCGCCGCCCATTTCGCGCCCAGTTCGCGCTGCCAGTCGGGATGGTCGGGCCAGCGCTCGACGGGCACCGCCGCCCACCAGAGACCCAAACCCTCGGTACGGCAGATCGCGCCGGCAAGGCTCATATCGCCGACCCAATCGGGCCGTGTCGCCAGCCAGAAGAAGCCCTTGGCGCGGATCAGGCCCTTCCATGTCCGTTCGAGAAACGCATTGAAGCGCCCCGGATGAAACGGCCGCCGCGCCCGGTAGACGAAACTCGATATGCCATATTCCTCGGTCTCGGGACTATGGCTCGCGAAGCCGTACAGTTCCTTGAACCACAGAGGATGCTCCTCGGCCTTGGCATGATCGAAGCGCCCGGTGGCGAGAATTTCGGCCGGCGCGACGCGGCCATGGCTGGTCTCGATCACATGCGCATCGCCATTGAGCGCGCGCACGATCTTGCGCACCCGTGCGCGGTCTTCGGGTGAGACATCGGCGATCTTGTTGATCACCACGACATCGGCGAATTCGATCTGATCGACGATGAGATCGACCAGCAGGCGTCCATCGCCCTCGCCCGCCGTTTCACCGCGCTCGCCAAGGCGATCGGAACTGCCATAGTCGCTGAGCAAGTTCACCGCGTCGACGACGGTCACCATCGTGTCGAGGCGCGCGACATCCGACAGCGACAGGCCGTTCTCGTCGCGAAAGGCAAAAGTCGCGGCGACCGGCAGCGGCTCGGCAATGCCGGTGCCCTCGATCAGCAGATAATCGAACTGCCCGCCGGCGGCGAGGCGGCGCACTTCCTGCAGAAGATCGTCGCGCAAGGTGCAGCAGATGCAGCCATTGGTCATCTCGACCAATGTCTCCTCGGTGCGCGCCAGGCTGTTGCCGGCGCGCACCAATTCCGCATCGATATTCACTTCGCTCATATCGTTCACGATCACCGCCACTTTGAGGCCCTGGCGGTTATTGAGGATGTGATTGAGCAGCGTCGTCTTGCCGGCGCCCAAAAAGCCCGACAGCACGGTGACGGGAATACGTGTGTCTTTCATGCCGCGCCTCAATGGATCTCGCCCGAACCGCCGAGCGCCACCAGCCCATAGGGCATGCCGTCGATGTCGATGCTACGGCTCTCGGCCAGGGTTTCGGGATTTACGACGCGCAAAGTGCTGGCCAAGGGATCGCTCACCACGATCTCCTCGCCCGCCACCGCGAGACGCGGACGCGGATCGCGCCAATGGCCATCCATGCTGTAGGCCTGCGTGAGCTTGGCGCTTTTGACGATCTCGCCTTTGATCGCGTCGATGCGATGCAAAAAGCCGTCTTCGGTGAAAACATAGATGCGGTCGGAATGTTCGGGATCGATGGTGAAATCGACGCGGCGGGCGGGGAGCTTCACCAGCCGGAACGGCTCTGGCGCCGAGAGATCGACAAGCACAATCGCCTCCGGCCCGTAATTGCCGATGAAATAGCGCAGCGACTTGGCACCACGGAGCGTCGTCGCCTTGCCCTCGGGCAGTGACGACGAATAGGGAAGGAAAGTGATGCGCGGCTCCACCTTCTGCGAATCGACGACGAGCAGGCCGGTGGCGCAGGCGATCGCCAGCAGAGGCCCCGAGGATGCCTCGCCATGAAGATCGGGGCAGGCATAATCGGCGACCGGCTTGCCCTGCTCATCGATGAGCCGCATGCCGATGGGCAATTCATCCGCATCCTTGGGATTGGGGATGGAGACGAGCGCCTTGTCGCCCAGTGGCACCGCCACGCCGTGATGCGGCGCCGCCGTCACCAGCCGGTGCGGCGCGAGCTTGCCTTTGGCGAATTGCGCTTCGGCGAGGATGGCGACGCTGCCATCGCCGTCATGGAAGATCGCGATCTTGCCGTCATGCTCGACGAGATGGACCGGCCTGGCACCTTTCGACACGGCATTGAGCAGATAGGGCGTCGTCAGCTTGAGATCGCCGTGATCGCCATGATCGTCGAGCGCAACGCCGCTGGCGATCGCCGAAACGCGGTCGGCGTCGGATTGCACGGCAAAGACAGTACGGCCGCTTCTGCTGGCCTCGAGGGCGGCCGGCGCCTGCACGCCCACGGTCGCCAGCACAGAACCGGTCTTTACGTCAACGGCACGTACCGTGGGAGCGCTGTGGTCGGCGACGAAAACCCGCCAATGCTCCTGTTCGGCCGCCGAAGCGACCCCGGCGGCGAAAATGGCAAGGCCGGCGCCGGCCAAAACCAAGAGACGCAAGGATTTCATATTCATTCCCCTCATTTCAATAAATGTTATGTTATAACATAACAGTAAAAGAAGAGGACGCAAGCCCTTTGCTTTCATTGACCCCGGGGGGTCTCGTTTTTACAGTCATCCCCATGAGCATCCATTCGCAGAGACCTCTGGTCGATGAACGCCTGCAGGGCCTGGCCCAGCTCGACCAGCGCTCACGCGACATTTTCCGGCGCCTGGTCGAGACCTATCTCGACACCGGCGAGCCCGTCGGCTCGCGCACCATCTCGCGCATCCTGCCGTCGAGCCTGTCGCCGGCCTCGGTGCGCAATGTGATGATGGATCTCGAGGAGACCGGCCTCATCTATTCGCCCCATACCAGCGCCGGGCGCATGCCGACCAATGCGGGCCTGCGCTTCTTCGTCGATGCGCTGCTCGAAGTGGGCTCGATCTCGCCCGAGGAGCGCGCCCGCATCGATGCGCAGATGACCGGCGCCAACCGCTCGCGCCGCATCGAGGAGGTGCTGGGCGAGGCGACGACGCTCCTCTCGGGCCTGTCGCATTGCGCCGGCCTGGTGATGGCGCCGAAGCTCAATGCCCGGCTCAAGCACATCGAATTCGTCAGCCTGTCGCCCGGCCGCGGCCTCGTGATCCTGGTCGCCGAGGACGGCACGGTGGAGAACCGCGCCATCGATCTGCCGCCCGGCCTGCCGCCCTCCTCGCTCATCAAGGCGTCGAACTATCTCTCGGCCCGCATGCAGGGCAAGACGATCGGTGAATTGCAGCGCCACATGCATGACGAGATCGCGACGCTCAAGACCGAGCTCGATGAACTCACCGCCAAGGTCGTCGCCGACGGCGTCGCCACCTGGTCGGGCAATGCCGAGGAGGACGACCGCACGCTGATCGTCAAGGGCCAGGGCAATCTCATCGAGAATCTCACCGCCTTCGACGATCTCGAGCGCATCCGCCGCCTGTTCGACGATCTCGAGAACAAGAAGGGGCTGATCCAGCTTCTGGGCTCGGCCGAGATCGGCGAAGGCGTGCGCATCTTCATCGGCGCCGAAAACAAGCTCTTCTCGATGTCGGGTTCCTCGCTCATCGTCGCGCCCTATCGCAACAGCGAGGAGAAGATCGTCGGCGCGCTCGGCATCATCGGGCCGACGCGGATGAATTATGCCCGCATCATCCCGATGGTCGATTACACCGCGCGTATCATCGGACGCCTGATCACGTGACGCTGGAGCGCGAGGCCTCCTGCGCCTGCGGGAAGTTGCGCATCGCCTGCCGCGGCGAGCCCATCCGCATTTCGATCTGCCATTGCCTCGCCTGCCAGAAGCGCACCGGCAGCGTCTTCGGCATGCAGGCGCGTTTTCTGAAAGGAAATGTGCGGCACATCGCCGGCGACAGCACGCGTTTCACCCGCGAGGGCGACAGCGGCGGCACGGTGAGTTTCCATTTCTGTCCGCATTGCGGCTCGACCGTCTATTGGGAACTGAGCGGCGTGCCGGAGGCCTATGCGGTCGCGGTCGGCGCCTTTGCCGATCCCACCTTCCCGGCGCCACGTGTCTCGGTCTACGAGTCGCGCCGGCATGACTGGGTCGATCTCGCAGACCTCCCCGATATCGAGCGCCTGGGTTAAGTCACCAGCTCTTTCATGAAATCCGGCAGCGGCCGGCCCTGGCTCAAAAGGAACCTCGCCATGGCGCCGGCGACCTGGCGCACCGCCGGGCGGCTCGACATGCGGGCGCGCCAGGCGATGAGCTTCGGTGTGGCGTCGGTCATGGGCGCGCTCATCCGGGCGGCGAAAAGCTGCGCCATGTAGAAGGCGATGTCGGCATAGGAAAAGGCCCCGGCGAGGAACTCGCTTATCCCCAATTGCCGCTCCATCTCCTCATAATACCGCGCCGATGCTCCTTGCGCCGCCACCGCCGCTGGGTCGTCCAGCCGGTCCTGCAGGCCCATCAGCCGGACGATCGGCGGGAAGAAGACTTCGTCCGATCTGAGCTCGAGGAGGCGGGCTTTGGCGCGGGAACCGGGCACTTTCGGCCACAAAGCCGGCTCCGGCTTCAGATCCTCGAAATACTCGAAAATCTGGGTCGAATCGAAGATTTCCACGTCCCCCTGGACGAGCACCGGAACCTGGGCCTTGGGATTGATGCGCTGCACCTCGGGATGTTTCGGCTGATAGAGCTTCGCCATGTCGAAAGGCACCATGACCAGATCGACGGCGAGGCCCTTTTCCAAAGCGGCGATCTCGGTCTTGGCGCCGAACATGCTCAACGGGCCGGAATAGAGACGGATAGGCTCTGACATAGGTTTCTCCCCAAACTGGACATCTGCCCTACCCTAGGGCGGCTTAGGGTCGGCTTGTGTCAGTTGACCCGAAAGACTTGATTTTTCCGGCCCGAACCCTGATATCCGAGCCCGAAACCCAATCCATCGATCGATAATCCAGGATCGTTATGACTGCTAAAACGAGCAAAGACACCATGGCTGAAGAGATCCCGGCAACGGACATTCCGGAAGCCGAGCCCGTGACCCTCGATATGGAGGCCGATCCGCGCGAGGCCGAAATCACGGGTCTCAAAGAAGAAGCCGGCAAGCTCAAGGACCAGCTGCTGCGCACCTTCGCCGAGATGGACAATCTGCGCAAACGCATGGAGCGCGAGAAGGCGGAAGCCACGCTTTATGCAGCCAGCAATTTCGCCCGCGACATCTTGAGCGTCAGCGACAATATGGACCGCGCGCTTGCCACCGCCGAAGCCGATCATCTCAAAGAGGCGACCGAGCCGGTCAAGAATCTCGTCGCCGGCGTCGAGATGACCAATCGCGAGCTGCTCAAGGTGTTCGAGCGCCATGGCATTACCCGCGTCTTTCCGATGGGCGAGAAGTTCGATCCGCATTATCATCAGGCGGTGTTCGAAGTGCCGACCAATGACGCCGCCCCCGGCACCGTCGTGCAAGTGATGCAGGCCGGCTTCAAGATCGGCGACCGCGTGCTGCGCCCGGCCATGGTCGGCGTCGCCAGAGCGGCAGGGTAAGTCTGAGCATCATTTGAGAATGAACTGAGCTTCCTCGACCGGAAGGCGCTGGTCGTTGCACTTCCGCTATGTCAGGATATCTGACATGGAAGACAGTGATTTCATTATCTATCTAGACGAGAGTGGCGACCATAGCCTCACATCGATAGACCAAACATACCCGATATTTGTCCTCACCCTCTGCGCCTTCAGAAAGAGCGACTATGTGGACAAGATCGTCCCGTCCATGCAGCGCCTGAAATTCAAATGGTTTGGGCACGACTTGGTCGTGTTTCACGAGAACGACATCGTGCGGAAAAGGAAGCCGTTCGGCTTCCTCCAGTTCGATGACAAGCGCGACGAATTCATGACAGACCTTGATAGTCTGCTTGATCAGGCTCCCATGACGCTCTTCACCGCCGTCATCCGGAAAGAGGAATTGAAGCGGCGCTACAAATTCCCCGAACATCCCTACAATCTGGCGCTGTTGTTCTGTCTTGAGAAAGCTCACGAATTTCTGAAAGAGCATGGAGAGCACGCGAAACGCGTACATTTGATTTGCGAGGCCCGAAGCCCGAGGGAAAAAGGAGGTTTTGGAAAGGAAGATATGGAGCTTGAGCTGCACTTCCGGAGAATTGTCCAGGGGCGGCACCCGTTGCAGAGTCCAAATGGCGCAATGCCCTGCTTCGAGATAAATTTTGCCTCAAAGCAGGCCAACTCGACAGGACTTCAACTCGCTGATTTGTTGGCGCGACCAATAGGCCTGAGCATACTTAGACCGCAGCAAAAGAATCGAGCCTTCGATCGGATCGCACCCAAAATCTGGAATGGACCTAAGAGCAATCCGTGGGCCGGGCCGCTATACGGCCTGAAGGTGTTTCCTTAAAAGCGAAGGGCCCCAGTTTCCTGAGGCCACAGCGCCGACCGGGACGAACCCCAATCCATTTACCGGTAATATAGGCGATATGTCGGCTTAGAACAACTCGCTCTACACACGAACGCATCTTCGCCGGCGAAATCATCTATCTTTTCAATAAGTTGCGCTACTTGCTCAGGCGTGCGACGACAGATCCTTGATCGTCGCATTCCGCCCATTGAGCGGATTGTCGGGGTTCCACGGCAGCGTCGTCACATAAGAGCGCACCGACAAAGCGTCATACATAAAGAGCCGGCCGGCCAGGCTGTCGCCCATCCCAACAATCTCCTTCATCACTTCCATCGCCTGGATCGAGCCGATGATGCCGGTGAGCGCGCCGACGATACCTGCCTCCTCGCAAGCGGGCACCAGACCCGGCGGCGGCGCTTCCGGATGCAGGCAGCGATAGGTCGGATAAGGCACACCTTGAGCGTCCTTCAGATGCGGCTTGAAGGTCGAGAGCTGGCCATCGAACTGACCGACCGCGGCGGCGACCAGCGTCTTCTTCGCCAGATAGCAGGCATCGCTCACCAGGAAGCGGGTCGGGAAATTGTCGGAGCCGTCGGCGACGATGTCATATCGCCCGATGATGTCGAGCGCGTTCGCGGCGGTGAGGCGCGTCTTGTGGCCGATCACATTCACATGCGGATTGAGATCGTTGAGCGTCTGCGCGGCGCTGTCGGTCTTGGGCCTGCCGATGCGCGACGACGCATGGATGATCTGACGCTGCAGATTGGAGAGCGACACGTCATCGTCATCGACGACACCCAGCGTGCCGATGCCGGCGGCGGCGAGATAAAGCAGCACCGGGGCGCCCAGGCCGCCCGCGCCGACGACGAGCACCTTGGCGCCTTTCAGCTTCGCCTGGCCGGGCCCGCCCACTTCCTGCAGCACAATGTGCCGGGCGTAGCGTTCGAGCTCTTCAGGCGAGAGTTTCATTATCCACGTCCCGTCGATCCAAAACCACCCGAGCCGCGTGCCGTGTCCGAAAGGCTCGCCGCCTCGGCGAGCGTCACCCGCGTGACCGGCGACACGATCATCTGGGCGATGCGGTCGCCGCGTTTGATGGCGAAGGCGTCCGCGCCGTGATTGATCAGGATGACTTTCACCTCGCCCCGATAATCGGCATCGATGGTGCCCGGCGCATTGAGCACGGTGACGCCATGTTTGGCGGCAAGGCCGGAGCGTGGCCGGACTTGCGCCTCGAAACCATGCGGCAACGCGATGGCGAAACCGGTCGCCACCAAAGCGCGCCCGGCCGGCGGCAGAATAGCATCCTCGGCGGCGCGCAGGTCCATGCCGGCGGCATGCTCGCTTTCATAAGCGGGCAAGGGCAGGCCTTCGCCATTCGGGAGTCTCAGGATTTTCACGTCGGTCATGTCAAAGCTCCGATACGGCGGGCGAAATCTTCCATCAGGCGGCGGGCCACCTCGCTCTTGTCGAGCTCGGGCCAGCTTTCGACGCCATCGGCGGAGACCAGATGCACCCTGTTGCGATTGCCGCCCATGACGCCGCTGTCGGCGCTCACGTCATTGGCGACGATGAGGTCGCAGCCCTTCTTGGCGAGCTTGGCCTTGGCATTGTCGATGACATTCTGCGTCTCGGCGGCGAAACCGACGACCAGCTTCGGTCGCTTCGATTTGGCGGTCGCCACCGTCTTCAGGATATCGGGATTTTCGGCGAGCTTGAGCTCGGGCAGGCCGTTCGTGCCCTTCTTGATCTTCTGATCGGCCGCCGTGGCGACGCGCCAGTCGGCGACGGCGGCGGCGAAGATCGCGATATCGACGGGCAGCTCCGCCTCGACGAGCTTCAGCATCTCGGCCGCCGTCTCGATCGGCATCATCTGGGCGCCGGGCGGGATGGGCAGATTCACCGGCCCTGATACGAGGATCGTCTCGGCACCGAGCGCCACAGCGGCTTGCGCCAGCGCATAACCCTGCTTGCCGGAAGAACGGTTGGCGATATAACGCACCGGATCGATCGGTTCATGGGTGGGACCGGCGGTGATCAGAACCTTGCGGCCCGTCAAAGGACGGTTCGAGGCCCCGCTCGCCAGCGGCAGCACGCCGCCGGCGAAATGCCCCTGGATGGCGGCCAGAATCTCGACCGGCTCGGCCATGCGGCCAGGTCCATATTCGCCGCAGGCCATCTCGCCGTCATTGGGGCCGACCACACGCACATCATCGGCCTTGAGTGTCGCCAGATTGCGCGCCGTCGCCGGGTGCTGCCACATGCGCACATTCATCGCCGGCGCGATGAGGATCTTCTTGTCGGTCGCCAGCAGAGTCGTCGAGGCGAGATCATTGGCGAGGCCTTGCGCCATCTTGGCCATGAGATCGGCGCTCGCCGGCGCCACCACCAGAAGATCGGCCGAGCGCGACAATTCGATATGCCCCATCTCGACCTCGTCGGTGAGGCTGAAGAGATCGGTATAGACCTTTTCGCCGGTGAGGCTCGCCACCGAAAGCCCTGTCACGAACTGCTCCGCCGCCTTGGTCATGATCGCCGTGACCTTGGCCTGGCGCTGCTTCAGGAGCCTGATGAGCTCGAGGCTCTTATAGGCGGCGATGCCACCGCCGATGATGAGGAGAACGCTTCTGCCGGAGAGATTGGTCATCATGTGATCATGCCATTATCTAAGAGGCCGGAGGTGCAGTTCAAAAGATCAGGTTCACAGCGATGGCGATCAAGGCTGCCGCCCCTGCGACGAGCGCATAGCGGCCCGCGCGCGAATGGCGGGCCTGGGCGGCGGCGAGCGCTTCGGTCGTCGCCTTGTCGAGCCTGATGCCGCCGGCATTCGCCATGTCGGCCAGCATCGTTGTGGCGGCCTGGGCCCGGCCCAGCATTTCTGGCAAGGCGGTAAAGAGACGGCCGAGCGAGGCGGCACCTTCCGCCGCCCCTTCGATCTGGCCCAAGGGTCCGAGCTTCTTCTCGATCCATTCGCGCACCACCGGTTCCGCCGCGACCCACATGTTGAAATGGGGGTTCAGCATACGCGCAACGCCCTCGACCACCACCATGGTTTTCTGCAGCAGCAGCAATTGCGGCTGTGTCGCCATGTCGAACTGGCCGGTCACCTCGAAGAGCTGGGTCAGCAACCGCGCCATCGAGATTTCATGCGCCGGGCGGTCCATGATCGGCTCGCCGATGGCGCGCAGGGCCTGCGCGAAGACCGCCGGGTCCTGATGCTGCGGCACGTAACCCGCATCGAAATGCACTTGCGCCACGCGCGCATAATCGCGGCGGATGAAGCCATAGAGGATCTCGGCGAGGAACAGGCGCTCCTTCGGTGTGAGCCTGCCCATGATGCCGAAATCGACGGCGATCAGATTGCCGCTCGGATCGGCGAAGAGATTGCCCTGATGCATGTCGGCATGGAAGAAGCCATCGCGAATGGCATGGCGGAGAAAACTCTGGATCACCGTGTCGGCGAGACGGTCGAGATCGAGGCCCGTGGCCTTGAGCGCCGCCAGATCCGACAGCGGCGTGCCGTCGATCCAGTCGGTGGTCAGCACCTGCCTGGCGGTGAAGGCCCATTCGACCTGCGGCACACGGAAGCCCGGATCATCGGCGACATTGCCGGCCATCTCCTTCATGGCCGCGGCTTCCATGCGCAGATCCATCTCGAGCTTGACCGATTGCGCCAGGGTCTCCGTCGCATCGACCGGGCGCAGGCGGCGCGCCACGGCGCTCATCCGTTCGATCATCCGCGCGGCGAAAAAGAAGTCGGAAAGATCGCGGGCGAAACGCTGCTCGATTCCGGGTCGCAAAATCTTCACCGCGACATCGCGGCCTTCGCGCGTCCGCGCACGATGCACCTGTGCGATCGAGGCGGCGGCAACAGGCGGGCCGAATTCGGCGAAGAGCTCATCGGTGTCGCGGCCGAGATTGGCTTGGACCACCTGGCGCGCCGTCGCCATATCGAAAGGCGGCAAGCGATCCTGCAAGGACCGCAATTCGGCGGCACGCGCCGGTCCCACCATGTCGGGCCTGGTCGCCAGAAACTGGCCGAGCTTCACATAGCTCGGCCCCAATTCGGCAAGCGCCGCGCTCAGTTTGCCATTGCCATGCGATTTGCCCGCGACGAGCTTCGCCAGGCGCAAGCCGATACGCGCCG
This sequence comes from Taklimakanibacter albus, assembly GCF_016595235.1. Classification (GTDB taxonomy): domain Bacteria; phylum Pseudomonadota; class Alphaproteobacteria; order Rhizobiales; family Aestuariivirgaceae; genus Taklimakanibacter; species Taklimakanibacter albus. The sequence continues at coordinate 1,863,495 of NZ_JAENHL010000008.1, forward strand.
GCAACGGCAGTGCCGCCGCATCCTCGGGCGGCGGAAACGCGTCATGGCGGGCGAGCACCCAGCCGGCACGGGCGAGACGGAAGACGTGGCCGAAAAATGCCATCAGATGCGCCAACCCCAATGGATGGCGACGATGCCGCCCGACAGCGAGCGATGGCCGGCGCGGCTGAAGCCCGCCTCACGGATCATCGTCTCGAACTTCTCCTGATCGGGGAAGGTGCGGATGCTTTCGACGAGATAACGATAGGGCTGGCCGTCGCCCGTCACCACCTTGCCGATGGCCGGAATGGCGGTGAAGGAATAGGCGTCATAGATCGACGCGAGGCCCGGCACGTCGACATGCGAGAATTCCAGGCACTGGAATTTGCCGCCGGGCTTCAGCACCCGATAGGCCTCCTTCAGCGCGCGGTCGATATGGGTGACATTGCGGATGCCGAAGGCGATCGTATAGGCATCGAAGCTCTTGTCGGGAAAAGCCAGCGCCTCGGCATTGCCGACGCTGAAGCGGCACTGGCTCTGGAGCCCCTCGGCCTCGGCGCGCTTCGCCCCTTCCGCCACCATTTCGGGCGAGATGTCGGCAATGGTGATGCGGGTGCCGGCGCCGCCGGCGCGAGCGATCCGGAAGGCGATGTCGCCGGTGCCGCCCGCCACATCGATCACCTCGAAGCCCTGGCCGCTTCTGGGCGGCGACAGCAGCGTCACGAAATCGTCCTTCCACAGGCGATGGAAACCCGCCGACATGAGGTCGTTCATCTGGTCGTAACGGAAGGCGACCTTCGAGAAGACCTCGTTCACGAGGCCTTGTTTTTCACCTTCCGCGACCTCGCGAAAGCCGAAAGGCGCGGTTTCTTTCTGGGGCTCTGTCATGGCGGCGGACCATAGAACAGGCCGGCCCCAAATGCCATGGCGGGCGACAATTTCGCTTACCGCGCCATGGCTTGGCGCGCGCCCTCGATTTCGGCCAGAAGCCAGTGGCGGAAGGCCGACATGGCGGCGGTTTCGGCCCTGGTCTTGAGCCTCGTCAGCCAGTAGCCACCCGTCGCGATCGTGATCGGGAAAGGCTGGACGATCCGCCCCGCCTGGAGTTCCTGGCCGAACATGGCGACGGGCACCAGCGCCACCCCGACGCCCCGCGCCGCCGCCTCGACCAGGGTCAGGGACGAATCGAACATCCAGCCGCGCAGATTGGGGGCTGTGACCCCCGCCGCCTTGAACCACATGGGCCATTCATCGATGCGGTAGGAGCGCAGCAGCTCGACCCCGGCCAGATCCGCCGGCCGGCGCAACCTTTCCCGCAAGTCCGGGGCGCAGACCGGCGACAAAGGCGCGTCCATGAGATGGATGGCCTCCGTCCCGTGCCAGGCGCCGTCGCCGAAGCGGATGAAGAAATCGAGACCGTCGATGAGAATGTCGGAGCGATTGTTGTTGGTCTTGAGGCGCAGGTCGATATGGGGATGCGCCGCCTTGAACGAGGCGAGGCGCGGCAGCAGCCAGCCGATGGCGAAAGTGCCGACCATGCCGACGGTGAGGATTTCATGGAAATTCCCCTCCTCGAACTGGCTCAGCGTGGCGCTCATGCGCTGGAACGCGTCGGTCAGAACCGGAAGCAGCGCATGGCCCTCATCAGTGAGGGTGAGCCCGCGCGGCAGGCGCTTGAACAAAATGACGTTAAGGGCATCCTCCAGCGCCTTGACCTGATGGCTGATCGCCGTCTGGGTGACGCGCAATTCGAGCCCGGCGCGGGTGAAGCTCGTATGGCGCGCCGAGGCTTCGAAGGCGCGCAGCGCATTGAGCGGCAGTTGCGAAATATCCATGGATTCTCTTTTGTTGAGCGCTTCCTTATCGCCAAAGTCGGGCAACTTTGGCGGGAAGCGCTTTAGCCCATATTTTTCTCATGTCTGAGTCCAGAATTGATCATTTGTCTAGGGCAAGCGGCCTCGTCATAGTCCGGCCCGAAGCACGCATGATCCTGCGGCGGCGCGCGGCGCTTCCCTCAGACCTCAATGGACATGGAAGACAGAATGACGATGTATTTGTCACGCCGGCAGGCGCTTGCCGGATTGCTTGCCATCCCGACTCTCGCCGCCTTTGCGCGGCCAGGCCATGCCGCCCAAGCGAGCGGCGATCTCGAGCGCATCGTCGCTCAGGCGATCCGGCCGGTCATGAAGAAACACGATGTGCCGGGCATGGCGGTTGGCCTCACGCTCAAGGGTGCGCGTCACTTCTTCAATTTCGGCATCGCCTCGAAAGAAAGCGGCGCGAAAGTCTCCGAGGACACGTTGTTCGAGATCGGCTCGATCAGCAAAACCTTCACTGCAACACTTGGCGGTTATGCGCTCGCCAAAGGCGCCTTCTCGCTCTCGGATCCCGCGAGCAAATATTTCCCGGCCCTTTCAGGCTCGAGTTTCGAGCGCATCCGCGTGCTCGATCTCGGCACCTACACCGCGGGCGGCCTGCCCTTGCAGTTTCCCGACGAGGTCACCGACCAGGACAAGATGATCGCCTATTTCAAGAACTGGCAGCCGGCTTTTCCCGCCGGTTCCTATCGGCGCTATTCCAATCCGAGCATCGGACTTTTCGGCTATCTCGCCGCCAGAAGCCTGAACGAGCCCTTCGATAAAGTGATGGAAGGCAGGATCTTTCCAGCGCTTGGCCTGAAGCGCAGCTATATCCGTGTCCCTGAGGACCAGATGGGCCGCTATGCCTATGGCACTTCGAAAAGCGGCAAGCCGGTCAGGGTGACGCCGGGCGTCCTCGACGCGCAAGCCTATGGTGTGAAGACGACCTCCGCGGACATGCTCGCTTTCCTCGAAGCCAATATCGACAGTGCCGGGCTCGATGAAACTTTCCGGCGCGCCGTCACCGCGACACATAAGGGCTACTACCGGGTCGGCCCGATGACGCAAGGGCTCGGCTGGGAAAGCTATCCTTGGCCGATCAGCCGCGCGCGCCTTCTCGACGGCAATTCCCGCGACATGGCCTTCAAGGCCAATCCGGCGGAAAAGCTCGACCCGCCCTTGGCGCCTGGACCCGACAGGCTCTTCAACAAGACCGGCTCCACCAATGGCTTCGGCGCCTATGCCGTCTTCATTCCCGCCAAGGCCACAGGCATCGTGATGCTGGCGAACCGGAACTATCCCAATCCGGTGCGGGTAGAGGCGGCGCATCGGATCCTGACGGCCCTGGCCTGATCCCCTACTGACACTCACCGTCGCGAACGGCTATTAGGAAAGGATCGTTTTCGTTCGAACGGATCTGACCCCGCCATGCCGGAACTTCCAGAAGTCGAAACCGTGATGCGCGGCCTCGAAACGGTGCTGACCGGGCAGCGCATCACGCAAGTGACGCTCGCCCGCAGCAATTTGCGTTTCCCCTTCCCGCCCGGCTTCGCCAAACGCATTGAGGGACGGCTGGTGCTGCGCCTGCAGCGGCGGGCGAAATACATCCTGGCTTTTCTCGATGGCGGCGAGGTGCTGATCCTGCATCTCGGCATGTCGGGCCGCTTCACCATCATCGACGTCCGCGGCCGCATGACGGGGCTCGGCGAGTTCTATGACGAGGCGGCGACGCCCGACAGCGGCAAGGGCCCGCATGACCATGTCGTCTTTACCCGCGCCGACGGCCTGCGCATCGTCTATACCGATCCGCGCCGTTTCGGCCTCATGGATCTCGTCGCCGAGGAAGGTCTCGGCACCCATAAGCTTCTCGCCCAGATCGGCATCGAGCCGCTCGGCAATGAATTCGGCGCTGTCTATCTCGCGGAAGGATTTCGCGGCAAAAAAGCGCCGCTCAAGGCGGGGCTGCTCGATCAGACGCTCATCGCCGGCCTCGGCAATATCTATGTCTGCGAGGCGCTGCACCGCGCCGGCCTGTCACCCAAGCGCAAGGCCGGAAGCCTGGTCAAGAAGAGCGGCTATGATCCGCGCCTCGAGGATCTCGCGCGCCATATCCGCGCCGTGCTGACCGAGGCGATCGCCGCCGGCGGTTCCACTTTACGCGATTTCGTCCATCCGCAAGGCGACAAGGGCTCGTTCCAGCAGGTCTTCGCCGTCTATGACCGGGAAGGCGAGAAATGCCGCAAACGCGGCTGCGGCGGCACCGTCAAACGGATCGTGCAATCGGGCCGTTCCACCTTCTATTGTCCCAAGTGCCAGAAATAGCCTATCTCTCCCATACGAAATTCGTATTCTTCCGAGAGACTTGCCATGACCTATGAAACCATCCTTGTCGAAACCCATGATGCGGTGGGCCTCATCCGGCTCAACCGGCCGCAGGCGCTCAATGCGCTGAATGCGACGCTCGTCGCCGAGCTCGGCCAGGCGCTCGCGCAATTCGACAAGGATGAGAAGATCGGCGCCATCGTCATCACCGGCAGCGAGAAGGCTTTCGCCGCCGGCGCCGACATCAAGGAGATGGCGTCCAAATCCTATATGGAAGCCTATCTCGGCGACTTCCTCTCCGCCTGGGACAAGGTCGCGGACCAGCGCAAGCCGGTCATCGCCGCGGTGGCGGGCTTCGCGCTCGGCGGCGGCTGCGAGCTCGCTTTGATGTGCGACTTCATCATCGCCGCCGACACGGCGAAATTCGGGCAACCCGAAATCCAACTGGGAGTCATGCCGGGTGCCGGCGGCACCCAGCGCCTCACCCGTTATATCGGCAAGTCGAAGGCGATGGACATGGTGCTGACCGCGCGCATGATGGACGCTGCGGAAGCAGAACGTTGCGGCCTCGTCTCACGCGTCGTGCCGGCCGACAAGCTGGTCGAGGAAGCGCTCGCCGCGGCGAAGAAGATCGCCTCCTTCTCGCAGCCCATCGCCATGATGGCCAAGGAATCGGTCAACCGCGCGTTCGAGACGACACTCGCCGAAGGCATCCGCTTCGAGCGCCGCCTGTTCCACGCGATGTTCGCCAGCGAGGATCAGAAGGAAGGCATGACCGCCTTCGTCGAGAAGCGCAAACCGGCTTTCAAGAACCGCTAAAGCCCTGCACGATCAGGATCGCGCCGCCGACAATCACCACGGCGTCGAGGATCGCGGTATGCGCCTTGAGCGAGAGACGATGTGTCAGGCGTTTGGCGATGAAGGCGCCGGGCAGCGCCGCAACACCGATCACCGCGGCCATGATCCAGGAGGACAGCGACAGCATGCCGGCCGACTGGAAGACCAGTGTCTTGACGGCGCCGATGACGATCGAGATGCCGGCGTCGGTGGCGATCACCGCCGGCCCCTGGAGACCCGCCGCCAGCAGGATCGACAGCAGCACGACGCCCGAGCCGGTGGTGCCGCCGACGAGCAAGCCATAAGCGGCCCCCGCCGCGGCGACACCCTTATTCGGCAGATGCCCGCGCAAGCGGGTGAGGATGCGGCGCACCGGCACTAGAAGGATCAGCACGAAACCGATCAGCATGGCGACGTGGCCGCCCGACAGAAGCGTGTAGAGATAAGCGCCGATGAAACAGAAGGGCACCGCGCAGAGTGTGATGAGAAGTGCCCGCGGTGCGTCGAAAGAGGTGCGGAAGGCGACGAGCCGGCTCGAATTGGTCATCAAGGCGGCGACTGCGATCACCGGCACCACCGCCTGCGGCCCGATGATCGGCACCAATACCGGCGGCAGCAGCAGGCCAGTGCCGTAGCCGGTGACCCCGCCGATGATGGCGGCGATGAAAGCGGCCAGCGCCACCAGGGCGTAGTGCAGCAGGCTCACATCGCCGTCGAGCATCAGGCCTCCCCTTGCCGAGTCTCCTCTTTGCGCATCGGCTTGTCCGAAAACCGCGTCGTACTTTTCGGGTCGATGCTTTAGTTCCGCATCGCCCAATCCTCGGGCCGCTCGGCGCGCCCGATCAGCGCCAGGCCATAGGCAATAGACTCGAATTGATCGCCGGTCATCAGCCGGTCTTCGCCGAAGCGTTCGCCGAAGACCCTCCAGATCGCCGGAATGAAAGACGAGCCGCCGGTCAAGAAGACCTTGTCGATCTCATGTGCGCCGAGCCCGGCCTTGGCCAGGGCCTCGTCCACCGTCTCGGCGATGCGCGCGACGTCATCGGCGATCCAGTCCTCGAAATCGGCGCGCGCGATCGTCTCCTCGATGTCGATCCCGTCCTGCCGGAAGCGGAAATCCGCCTGGTCGGCCGATGACAGCGCTACCTTGGCGGCGGAGACCGAACGATACAGAGCAAAGCCCAGATCGTTTTCCACGATGTCGATGAGCTTCTGGAGCGCTGCCGGGTCGACGGCGGAGCGTTCGAGCTCGATGAGCTCCTTCAGATCGCCATTCGACTTCATCATCGCCAGCTGGTTCCAGCGCGCGAAATTGGCGTAATAGCCATTGGGGATGGCGAGCCTTTTGCCGAAGGAGACATAGTCCGAGCCCTTGCCGAGGCGGGGCGAGACGACGCGATCGATGATGCGGTAGTCGAAAGCGTCGCCGGCGATGCCGATGCCGCTATGGCCGAGCGGCGTCGCCTGGATGCGGCCATCATGGCGCTCGAAGCGCATCACCGAGAAGTCGCTGGTGCCGCCGCCGAAATCGGCGACCAGGATGGTCGCGTCCTCCTTGATCTGGCGGGCATAGAAGAAGGCCGCCCCCACCGGCTCATAGACATAATGTCCGTGCTCGACGCCGAGCCGGCCGAAGGAGGTGCGGTAGCGCTTCATCGCCAGGGCCTCGTCGGGGCTGGCGCCGGCGAAGCGCACCGGACGGCCGATGACGATCTTGCCGGCATCGAACGACAGCGGACGGTCGGCATGGCGCAGGAGGCTGCGCAGAAAAGCGCTGAGCAGATCCTCGAAGCGGAAATTCTGCCGGAAGATGCGGGTCTGCGCGAAGGAAGGGCTCGCCGCGAAGGTCTTGAAGGACTGGATGAAGCGATGCGCCGCCGACCCGACGAGGAACTGCTCGACCGCCCAGGGCCCGCCTTCCATGCGCAATTGGGTGCCGGCACCCTGATGGTCCTCCCAGAAGCACAAAGCCGAATTGTACGTGCGATGGACGACGCCATTCTGGGTGAAGTGCAAGGCTTCGGCGGCACCTTCGGGTCCCGCAAGCGCGATGACCGTATTGGTCGTGCCGAAATCGATGCCGATCGATATGTCGTCGGGGGCGCTGGTCATGATTGTCTCTGGAGATTGGGGCGGCTTCCATAGCTATGACAATCGGCGAGCGCAACGCTTTAGATGCATGGGCGGCGAAAATGCGCTAAATTACGCCGGAGCAGAGGTTGAGACATGCCCCGCTTCCGCATCTGGATCGCCGCCATCGTGCTGGCCTCCGCCGGCCTCGCCGCTCCCGCTGTCGCCAATACGCAAATGCTTCCCGTCGAGGGCCCTTGGGCGCCGGATGATTATGTTACCGCGATTTTCGCGGTCCAGAACGGCAAGATCACCTTGCCGCGGCGCGGCAATCCGAAGACGGAAGCCTTCTTCGACCGCCTGATCGACCGCGGCAATATCGACCAGCTGATGGCGGGAGCGGAAAGCGCCTCCCGGAAGCACCAGCAGATTCTGCTGATCCTGTCGGCGACCGGTGAATTCCGCAGCCGCTATGGCTATGCGGTGGCGCTCGGCGACGACGTCCAGAACGAGCTCGTCGACATCCAGATCTTCCGGCTTGCCTTGATCGACCGGCTGGCGCTCATCGACGAGGCGCAAGCCTGCTGCGGCAGCGCCATCGCCACGACGCTCCACGGCACGCTCGATACGCTGGCCGAAGCCCATACTTTCCCTAGTGATAAGCTCATAATGCTGGCACAGGCGCTGGCGGTCTCCTATCCGGTGATCCGGCCCAGGCTGGCGCAGCTGGACCAGGACGCCCTTATCGCCCGTCTCGAGGGCCTGATGGCCCGGGAAGCCGATCCCGGCCTCCATTCCGCCCTGGCGGCGGTCCTAAAAGCCGCAAGACACGGCAATTGACGGGCTGACCCCGGGCGATTATAAGCCCCCCCATCCGATAAGGGGATAGGCAGCCGCGCGCGCTTCCGGCGCAGCGGCATTATTGCATTGAACCGAATCGACCGGTTTCAACTTCAGGAAGTCAATTCATGGCGAACACAAGTTCGGCGAAAAAGGCGACACGCGTTTCGGCTCGCCGTGCCGTCATCAACAAGAACCGCACCAGCCGCGTGCGCACCTCGGTACGTAAAGTCGAAGAGGCAATCGCGTCCGGCAACAAGTCCGTCGCAGAAGCCGCCCTCAAGGCGGCCGAGCCGGAACTCATGCGCGGCGCCCAGAAGGGCGTGCTGCATAAGAACGCCGCGTCCCGCAAGGTGTCCCGCCTCGCCAAGCGCGTGAAGGCGATCAAGTAACAGACTGATATTTGGCCGATTTTCCGGCCATCCACAGACGGCGCGACGGAAAACCCCGGACGCGCCGTTTTTCTTGTTCAGGCTACTGACGGTTTGGCGCAAAAATTGGCATTACTTTTCAATTACTTAGAAGAGTGAAGCGAAAGAGTTGGACGAAGGCCGATGAATCCATGGGCCGCCGAATATGGGAATCCAATTTTTGTGGCGGTAGTGATTTTTCTGCACCTGTACCGCGCGGTCGATTGATTCAGGCATGCGAGTCAACGACTTGTCGATCAGGCCCATGACGTGAAGGGCAGATCGGGCACCGTCCAAAGAAAATTCCGTACACGGAGAAGCGTCCAAGTTCTGTTGTCACGGCGGAGGGCTTGTGAGTATGGTCATTGGGCGCTGCCTGAGGGGTTGCGGCACGAAGTGATGGGTAAGTCAGTGAAGGTCACCATAGGGGCACTTAGTGACCAAGTTTTCTAAATCAGGGTCGCCTTAGGTTCTTTATCGAACCGGAAAGGAGTTTGGCTTGCGGATCAGTCGATCCGCAAGAGGGTAGTTGCGTGCCGAAAGCGCGGCCAATCGCTGTGAGTACAAGAAAATAGGGGTTTAGGTGTGATGACAGATGCGGCGGTGATCGAACTCAAGCAGAGCTGGGGCAGGATAGCCCAAAGGCTCAAGGCGGAATTGGGTGACGATCTTTACACAAGCTGGTTTGCGCGGATGGAGCCGGAGGAATGCGTCGATGGGCGCCTTGCGGTTTCAGTCCCCACCCGTTTCCTCAGAAACTGGATCGAGACGCATTACGCTCAGAAACTTTTGAAAGCGAGCGAGGCCGAGCTCGGCCATCTCGATAATGTTCATGTGAAAGTGCGCACGCGCGGCGTGCCGCAGCGCCCGCAGGATGTCGCCGAACGGCGCATCATTCGCGATGAGATGCAGCCGGAGCCGCAAACACGCATGGCGCAGCCGCAGCCGGCGCAAGCCTTGCTGCACCAGCCGACGGGTGAGCGCGGCTCGCCGCTCGATCCCCATCAGACCTTTCACAGCTTCATCACCGGCGGCTCCAACCGGCTCGCCCACGCGGCGGCGCAGCGCATCTCGGAATCGCAACCGGGCCTGCCGGTCAGCTTCAATCCGCTGTTCATCCATTCGGCGGCGGGGCTCGGCAAGACGCATCTGCTCAATGCGATCGCCTGGCGGGTGCGCGAGCGGCATCCTGAGCGCAAGGTGCTGTTCATCACCGCCGAACGCTTCATGTATCATTTCATCGGCGCGCTCAGGTCGCGCGACACGATCGGCTTCAAGGACTTCTTCCAGTCGATCGACGTCTTGCTCATCGACGACTTCCAGTTCCTGCAGGGCAAGTCGATGACGCAGGAATTCTACCACACTTTCAATTCGCTGGTGGACGCCAAGCGCCAGATCGTCATCGCCGCCGACGCGCCGCCGGCCCAGCTCGACGCCATCGACCAGCGCATGCGCTCGCGCCTGATGGGCGGGCTCGTCGTCGACATCGAGCTGCCCGAGCTCGACCTCAGGCGTGAGATCCTGGCGCGCCGCCTTGCCGAAGTGGCGAAGCGCGACCCGCAGATCCGGGTCGATCCCGATGTCGTCGAATTCATCGCCAACAAGGTGCAGGGCGGCGGCCGTGAGCTCGAAGGAGCGCTCAACCGCGTCATCGCGCATCAGCAGTTCTCGCATGCGCCGCTTTCGGTCGACTTGGCCGCGATGGTCTTGCGCGACATGTCGGCCAATCCCGACCAGTGCCGGGTGCGCATCGACGACATCCTCAAAGTGATCGGGCGCCATTACAATGTGGCGCGCGCCGACCTCCTGTCGCCGCGCCGCGCCCGCTCGGTGGTGGTGCCGCGCCAGATCGGCATGTATCTGGCCAAGAAGCTCACGCCGCGCTCGCTGCCCGAAATCGGCCGCCGCTTCGGGGGGAGGGACCATAGTACAGTCCTGCACGCCGTGCGTAAGATCGAGGAGCTGATGAAGAGCGACGACCGGCTCGCCCGCGAAGTCGCCTTGCTCGTCCGCCTCATCGAGCAGCAATAGCAGCGGAGAGAACCGTGGCCGGTGCACTGTCGGATCTCATGTCAGTGTCCCAGGTGTACCTGGTCCCGGCTTCAATTTTATTCGGCGCTATAGGCGTTGCCACGACTGAACAGCTGAAGACCCTGATTTCGCTACTCGGACTGCTTACGAGTGCGATCTGGTTCTACCGGATATCGGTATGGCAAGGCGTGGACAACATTGACTGGCTAACCACGCTGACTTTGTCCGGCATTTTCGTACTGAGTTGGACGATCTCCCTGATCGCCCATGCGAGAAACTGGCGGAGAGAGGTTCGTAAGGCCTGACCTGCCGCCAGATCTCGGCTAAGCCTTGCTTGCAAGCCTTGCGTAGCGCGATCAAAGGCGCCAATGTATCCGGCCCAATGAGCTAACAGGATTGCGATACTATGCGGGTGACTATCGAAAGATCGGCCTTTCTCAAGGCTCTCAACCATGTGCAGAGTGTGGTGGAGCGGCGTAATACGATACCGATCCTGTCCAATGTGCTTGTCCAGGCCAAGGGCGAGGCGGTGAAGCTCACCGCCACCGACCTCGATATCGAGATCATCGAGACGGTGGCGGCCGAAGTCGCCCAGGACGGCGCCGTCACGGTCGCCGCCCATATGCTCTACGACATCGTGCGCAAGCTCCCCGACGGGGCCCAGCTCGAGCTCGACCAGGGGCCCGATACCGGCCGCGTCGCCATCAAGGCGGGGCGCTCGCGCTTCGCCCTTCAGGCGCTGCCGCCCGAAGATTTCCCGGATCTCAATGCGGGTGAGCTCGCCAACCGCTTCACCCTGAAGGCTTCCGATCTCAAGGGCCTCGTCGAGAAGACCCGTTTCGCCATCTCGACCGAAGAGACCCGCTATTATCTGAACGGCATCTATCTGCACGAGGTCGCGGCCAACAAGACACTGCGCGCCGTCGCCACCGACGGCCACCGCCTCGCCCGGGCCCAGGTGCCCTTGCCCGAGGGCGCCAAGGGCATGCCCGGCATCATCGTGCCGAGGAAAACTGTGCTCGAGCTCGTCAAGCTCATCGAAGGCGATGACGGCGAAGTCGAGGTGGCGCTTTCCGCCTCCAAGATCCGCTTCTCCTGCAACGGCCTGACGCTGACCTCCAAGCTCATCGACGGCACCTTCCCCGATTACGAACGGGTGATCCCGCGCAACAACGATAAGACGCTCGATGTCGACACCAAGCTGTTCTCGAGCGCCGTCGACCGGGTCTCGACCATCTCCTTCGAGAAGGGCCGCGCGGTGAAGCTGAATGTCGGCGATGGCCGCGTGGTGCTCACCGTCAACAATCCGGATTCGGGCTCGGCGGAAGAAGAGATCGCCGCGACCTATGACGCGGAGCCCATCGATATCGGCTTCAATTCGCGCTACCTCCTCGACATCGCCTCGCAGATCAAGAGCGATACCGCCAGGTTCCAGCTGGCCGATGCGGGCTCGCCCACCATCGTGCTCGATCCCTCCGACGACCAGGCGCTCTACGTCCTGATGCCAATGCGGGTGTGATTTCTCCCCTCTCTCCCGCGCAGCGGGGAGAGGGAGGGGCCCAACGCGCCAGCGTTGGGAGGGTGAGGGGCATCCCTGTTGTCTCTTCTCATTCTGCTGCGGCGATCACCAGATTCAAACGACCATTGCACCAAGAGACCGGGTGCCCCTCACCCTCCCATTGCTGCGCAATGGGTCCCTCCCTCTCCCCGCTATCGCGGGGCGAGGGCGTCGGGTGCGCGGCCTCGAAGACCGGATGCGAATCCGGCGGGGAGTTGCTATCCCAAAGTGTCAGTCTTACCCATCGATCTGGAATGCAAACCTTGCTTCATGAGAGGCCCCTCACCCTCGCTCCCCCCGCTCGCTCGGGGCGAAGACATGAGAGGCGTTGAATGTCCGCTTCTTCCTACACCGTCACCCGCCTCACCCTGACCGACTTCCGCAATTACGAGACACTGCGGCTCGATCCGGGGACGGGGCTCGTGGCGCTCACCGGTCCCAACGGTGCCGGCAAGACCAATCTCATCGAGGCGGTGTCGCTGCTCTCGACCGGGCGGGGCCTGCGCGGCGCCCTGTTCGAGGATCTGGCGCGGCAGGGCGCGCCGCGCGGCTGGGCCGTCGCCGCCCATGTTGCCTCGGCCCAAGGCGAGGTCAGGCTCGGCACGCAATGGATGCCGGAAGGCGATACAGCGAGCCAGACGCGGCAAGTGGTGCTCGACGGCGTGCCGCAGAAGAGTCCCGGCATCCTCGCCCATCATATGCGGGTGATCTGGCTCACCCCCGCCATGGACCGGCTTTTTGCCGGTCCCGCATCCGACCGGCGCCGCTTCCTCGACCGGCTCGTCACCGCCAATGATCCCGAACATGCCTCGCGCGTCCTCGTCTTCGAGAAGCTGATGCGTGAGCGCAATCTGCTGCTCGAGGAACCACGCCCCGATCCCTTATGGCTTTCAGGCCTCGAAGCGCAGATGGCGGAGGCTGCCGCGGCCATTGCCGCGGCCCGTCTCCACGCCATTGCCGCCTTGCAAAATCACATAAAATTCCTACTTAAGGGGAGTGCTTTTCCTGCCAGCATCCTAGGCCTCCAGGGTGAACTCGAAGATCGCATCGCCATCATGCCGGCCGTGCAGGCGGAAGACGAATATCGTAGACTCCTTCTCGAATCGCGGGGGCTGGACAGAGCGGCAGGACGCACGCTCAACGGTCCGCATAGGAGTGATTTCTTGGTAACGCACGAGCCCAAGGCGATGGCCGCGGCTCTGTGCTCGACGGGTGAGCAGAAAGCGCTGCTCATCGGACTGATCCTGGCGCAAGCCTCGTCGGTGAAGGAGGAAAGCGGGGCCGCTCCCGTCCTTCTTCTTGACGAAGTCGCGGCGCATCTGGATGGGGTCAGACGTGCCGGCCTGTTCGAGACGCTTCGTCAACTTGGGGCCCAGAGCCTCATGACGGGGACTGATCGGGCGCTGTTCGACGGGCTTGGCAAGACAGGTGAATTCCTCCATGTGGAGGGTGGAAAAGTAACGAGGCAATAATGGCTGATCCGATCAAGAAACAGGCCGAGGAATACGGCGCCGACGCGATCAAGGTCCTGAAGGGCCTCGATGCGGTGCGCAAACGCCCGGGCATGTATATCGGCGACACCGATGACGGATCGGGCCTCCATCACATGATCTATGAGGTGGTCGACAACGCCGTCGATGAATCGCTGGCCGGCTATTGCGACCGCGCCATCGTCACGCTCAATGCCGATGGCTCCTGCACCGTTTTCGACAATGGCCGCGGCATTCCCACCGACATCCATCCATCCGAAGGCGTGTCGGCGGCCGAGGTCATCATGACCCAGCTGCATGCCGGCGGCAAATTCGACCAGAATTCCTACAAGGTGTCCGGCGGTCTCCACGGCGTCGGCGTATCGGTCGTCAACGCGCTGTCGATCTGGCTCAAACTGCGCGTCTGGCGCGGCGGCAAAGAGCATGCGATGAGCTTCACCAATGGCGAGGCCGATGCGCCGCTCGCGGTGGTGCGCGACAGCCATGACAAGCGCGGCACGGAAGTGACCTTCCTGCCGTCGCCCGAAATCTTCACCAAGACCGAATTCGATTACTCCACGATCGAGCATCGCCTGCGCGAGCTGGCCTTCCTCAATTCCGGCGTGCGCATCCTGCTCGCCGACAAACGCGGCGTCGAGCCCAAGGAAGTCGAGCTCTATTACGAGGGCGGCATCCAGGCCTTCGTGCGTTATCTCGACCGCACCAAGCAGGCGCTGGTCACCGAGCCCATCATGGTGAAGGGCGAAAAGGACGGCATCACCGTCGAATGCGCTCTGTGGTGGAACGACAGCTACCACGAGAACGTGCTGTGCTTCACCAACAACATCCCGCAGCGCGACGGCGGCACCCATCTCGCCGGCTTCCGCGGCGCCCTCACCCGCGTCATCAACGGCTATGCCACTTCAAGCGGCATCGCCAAGAAGGAGAAGGTGGCGCTCACCGGCGATGATGCGCGCGAAGGCCTCACCTGCGTGCTCTCGGTCAAGGTGCCCGATCCCAAATTCTCGTCCCAGACGAAGGACAAGCTCGTTTCCTCGGAAGTGCGCCCGGTGGTCGAAAGCCTGATCGGCGAAGAGCTCGCCGCCTGGTTCGAGGAGCATCCGCAGGACGCCAAGCAGATCGTCGGCAAGGTGGTGGAAGCCGCCGCGGCGCGTGAAGCTGCGCGCAAGGCGCGCGAGCTGACACGGCGCAAAGGCGCCCTCGACATCTCGTCGCTGCCCGGCAAGCTCGCCGACTGCCAGGAACGCGATCCCGCAAAATCGGAACTGTTCATCGTCGAGGGCGACTCGGCCGGCGGCTCCGCCAAGCAGGCGAGGAACCGCGAGAACCAGGCGGTGCTGCCGTTGCGCGGCAAGATCCTCAATGTCGAGCGGGTGCGCTTCGAGAAGATGTTGTCCTCGGCCGAGATCGGCACCCTCATCACGGCGCTGGGCACCGGCATCGGGCGCGAGGAGTTCAACCCCGACAAGCTGCGCTATCACAAGATCATCATCATGACGGACGCCGATGTCGACGGCGCCCATATCCGCACGCTGCTGCTCACCTTCTTCTACCGGCAGATGCAGGAGATCATCGAGCGCGGCCATCTCTATATCGCCCAGCCGCCGCTTTATAAGGTGAAGCGCGGCTCGTCCGAGCAGTATCTCAAAGACGGCAAGGCGCTCGAGAACTATCTGATCGAGACCGGTCTCGAAGGCTCGAGCCTGGCGCTGGCCTCAGGCGCCGAGCGCGCCGGCGCCGACCTGCGCCAGATCGTCGATGAGGCGCTCTCGGTCAGGGCCGCCCTTGACGGCCTCCATTCACGCTATTCGCGCACCGTCATCGAGCAGGCGGCGATCGCCGGCGTGCTCAATCCGGAAGTGCTCTCCAACAACGAGAACGCGCTGGCCGCGGCGAGCTATATCGCCAAAAGGCTCGATGCGATCGCGGAAGAGACCGAGCGCGGCTGGGCCGGCGTTCACGCCCAAGACGGCAGCCTCGTCTTCGCCCGCGAGGTCAGGGGCGTCAAGGAAAGCTGGAGCATCGATGCCAAGCTCATCGGCTCGGCCGATGCCATCCGCCTCGATAAGAAGGCGGCGCATCTCCAGGAGATCTATGCCAAGCCCGCGAAGCTCAGGCGCAAGGACTCCGACAAGGTCATCCACGGCCCCATCGATCTGCTCGAAGCGGTCTTCGCCGCCGGGCGCAAGGGCATCACCATGCAGCGCTACAAAGGCCTCGGCGAGATGAATCCCGAGCAGCTCTGGGAAACCACGCTCGATTCCAATGTCCGCTCGCTCTTGCGCGTGAAGGTGAGCGAGCTCGACGAGGCGGATGACCTCTTCACCAAGCTGATGGGCGATGTGGTCGAGCCGCGGCGCGACTTCATCCGCGAAAACGCGCTGTCGGTGGCCAATCTGGACGTGTGACGTTTTATCCTCCCCCTTGTGGGGAGGGTCGGCCCGATAGGGCCGGGGTGGGGGTCGGGTGGTATCGCAAATTTGCCCCTGCGTCTTTCGGCCAGTCTTATTGATACCACCCGACCCCCACCCCTGACCCCTCCCCACAAGGGGGAGGGGAAGCAGGCACGAATGGGGTTCAAGTGGTCTTCAAGACTTGCCCCGGGGCCCTCGTTTCGCTATATGACCCCCCGTTCCAGGCCGCCCTTTTGAGGGCGCGCTCACGGGGCGCTTCGGTCACCCAGGCGCCCTCAACTGTTTCCGGACCATACTCGCGCCCAAAGCCTGGTTGGCCCTGTGTGCCGGAAATGACGTGGTTTGCCCGCCTGGCACCTATTTTGGTGACGGCGCCTAGCGGGAGGTCCTGCGGATATAGCCGTGGGCCAGCCTCGATTACTCAGGAAACCGAAACACATGGCAAAATCTGCCGAAAGCCTCAATCCGACCCGTGACGACTTCGAAGCCCTGCTCGCCGAAAGCTTCGGCACCGGCGCCTCCGCCGAAGGCTCGGTCGTCAAGGGCCACGTCGTCGCCGTCGAAAACGACTTCGCGATCATCGATGTGGGCCTCAAGACCGAAGGCCGCATCGCCCTCAAGGAATTCTCGCAGCCCGGCAAGGACGTCGTCATCAAGGTCGGCGACGAAGTCGAAGTCTATCTCGAGCGCATCGAAAATGCGCTGGGCGAAGCCGTCCTGTCGCGCGACAAGGCGCGGCGCGAAGAAGCCTGGACCCGCCTCGAGCAGTCCTCGGCCAACAATGAACGCGTCGATGGTGTGATCTTCGGACGCGTCAAGGGTGGCTTCACCGTCGATCTCGGCGGCGCCGTGGCGTTCCTGCCCGGCAGCCAGGTCGACATCCGTCCGATCCGCGATGTCGGCGCGCTGATGAATGTCACGCAGCCCTTCCAGATCCTCAAGATGGACCGCCGCCGCGGCAATATCGTCGTGTCGCGCCGCGCCATCATGGAAGAGACCCGCGCCGAGCAGCGCTCCGAGCTGGTCCAGAACCTCACCGAAGGCCAGGTGGTCGACGGCGTGGTCAAGAACATCACCGATTACGGCGCGTTCGTCGATCTGGGCGGCATTGACGGCCTGCTCCACGTCACCGACATCGCCTGGAAGCGCGTCAACCATCCCTCCGACGTGCTGTCGGTCGGCCAGACGGTGAAGGTGCAGATCATCCGCATCAATCCCGAGACGCAGCGCATCTCGCTCGGCATGAAGCAGCTCGACAAGGATCCGTGGGATGGCGTCGCCGCCAAATACCCGATCGGCGCCAAGGTCAAGGGCCGCGTCACCAACATCACCGATTACGGTGCGTTCGTTGAGCTGGAAGACGGCATCGAAGGCCTCGTCCATGTCTCCGAGATGAGCTGGACCAAGAAGAACGTGCATCCGGGCAAGATCCTCTCCACCTCGGAAGAGATCCAGGTGCAGGTGCTCGAAGTCGATCCGGCCAAGCGGCGTATTTCGCTCGGCCTCAAGCAGGTCCAGCAGAATCCGTGGGACAGCTTCTCCGAGAAGCATCCGACCGGCTCGACCGTCGAAGGCGAGATCAAGAACATCACCGAATTCGGCCTCTTCGTCGGTCTCGACGGCGATGTCGACGGCATGGTCCATCTCTCCGACCTCGACTGGAAGCGTTCCGGCGAAGAGGCGATCAAGGACTACAAGAAGGGCGATCACGTGCGCGCCCAGGTTCTCGATGTCGACATCGAGAAGGAGCGCATCTCGCTCGGCATCAAGCAGGTTTCCGGCGATCCGCTCGAAACGCTGGGCGGCGTCAAGAAGGGCGACACGGTTACCTGTGAAGTCACCGCCGTCGAGGAGATGGGCCTCCATGTGAAGGTCACCGGCTCCGAGATGACCGCCTACATCAAGCGCGCCGATCTCGCCCGCGACCGTTCCGAGCAGCGCCCCGAGCGCTTCGCGGTCGGCGAGAAGGTCGACGCCAAGGTCACCTTGATCGACACCAAGAACCGCCGCATCAACGTCTCCATCAAGGCGCTCGAAATCGCCGACGAGAAGGCGGCGGTGGCGCAGTATGGCTCGTCCGACTCGGGCGCTTCGCTCGGCGACATTCTCGGCGCCGCGCTCAACAAGGCCAAGAAGGACGCTGAGACCAAGGACTGACGATATAATGGCCGGGCGGCAACGCCCGGCCTCTTTGTTTGATGGCACCGGTTCTCGCAACCGGTGCCTTAATTTCCTCTTCGGGCCTGTCCTAGAGTCGGATTATCCCGATGATCATAAGGACTTCACGTCATGGCCAGCGAAGCTGAACTCATCATCGACCGGCGGCGGCTGAAGCGCCGTCTCACTTTCTGGCGCGTGGCGTCCGTCCTCCTCTTCATCGGTGCCGTCCTGGCGCTCGCCGCCGCCACGGGCGGCTTCAATCTCGAAAAGCGCAGCGACCATATCGCGCGCGTCTGGGTCACCGGCCTCATCACCGGCGACCAGCCGACCCTCGATCTCCTCGAGGACATCGCCAAGGCCGACAATGTGAAGGGCCTGATCATCCGCATCGACAGCCCCGGCGGCACGACGGCCGGCTCGGAAGCCATCTATGAGGCGATCCGCAAGATCGCCAAGGATAAGCCGGTCGCCGCCGTCATGGACACGGTCGCGGCCTCGGGCGGCTATATCACCGCCATCGCCGCCGACCACATTGTCGCCCGCGGCAACACCATCACCGGCTCGATCGGCGTGATCTTCCAATGGGCCGAGTTCTCGAAGCTCCTCGAGACGGTCGGCGTCCAAATGCAAGAAATCAAGTCCGGCGACCTCAAGGCCGAGCCCTCGCCCTTCAAGCCGCTCTCCGAAAAGGCCCGCGAGGTCTCGACCCTCATGGTGCAGGACAGCTTCGCCTGGTTCACCGGCCTCGTCGCCGAGCGCCGTAAGCTGCCGCTCGACAAGGTCAAGATCCTGTCCGACGGGCGCGTCTATACCGGGCGCCAGGCGGTGGCCGAAAAACTCATCGACGAGTTGGGCGGCGAGGAGAAGGCGGTCGCCTGGATAAAGAAGGAAAAGAAGCTTTCCGACGGTATCGAGGTCAAGGATTGGGCCCTTCCTTCCGAGGAAAAGGGCCTGTTCGGCCTGGGCCTCAGGATCACCTCCGGGGCGCTCAAGGCGATGGGCCTGCCGGACCTCGCGAAACAGGCGCAATTACAGAAACTTGACGGTCTCGTTTCCGTTTGGCACCCTTCATTCCAGTAAGACGAGGGAGCGGGGACCACAATGATCAAATCGGAACTGATCCAGAAGATCGCTGAGAAGAACCCACATCTCTATCACCGGGATGTGGAACGCATCATCAATACGATTTTCGACCAGATCATCAACGCCATGAAAAGCGGTGATCGCGTCGAATTGCGCGGTTTTGGCGCCTTTTCCGTCAAATCGCGGCAAGGCCGGCAAGGCCGCAATCCGCGCACCGGCGACCCGGTGACGGTCGAGCCCAAGCACGTGCCCTTCTTCAAGACCGGCAAGGAACTGCGCGAGCAGCTCAACCGAACCGAAACGTGACCGCGCGCCGGATCATCAATTGGGCGATCGGGGTGCCGATCGTCGTGATCGTCATCGCCTTCTGCGTGGCCAACCGGCAATGGATCGAGGTCTCCTTCGATCCGTTCTCCAAGGCCGCGCCCTTCGCCACCATGTTCATCCCGCTCTGGGCGCTGTTCTTCGCCGGCATCTTCTTCGGCCTCATCGCCGGGTGGATCGCCTGCTGGTTCGCGCAAGGCAAGTGGCGGCGCGCCGCCCGCCAGGCGCGCGCCGACCTGCAAGGCGCCCAGGACGAAGCCCAGCGCTTCAAGCGCGAACACCAGGACCTGCTCAACGCTCCGCCTCCCCCATCATGAAAATCATCTCCGCCGACCAACTGGCCGAAGCCGCCCCCTATCGCGACGTCGTCGAAGCCCTACGCCAGGGTTTTCGTGACGACATCGCCACCCCGCCCCGCCATCACCACGACACCTCGCCGGTGGCGACACTCCTCCTGATGCCGGCCTGGTCGAAGGCCTTCACCGGCCTCAAATCGGTGGTCATCAAGACCGACAACCCGTCTTTGGGTCTGCCCACCGTCATCGGCAGCTACCTGCTCATCGACAACCGCACCGGCGCGCCCGTCGCCATGATGGACGGCACCGAGCTGACGCGGCGGCGCACCGCGGCCGCCGGCGCGCTCGCCGCCGACTATCTCGCCCGCCAGGACGCGGAGACGCTGCTCATGGTCGGCACCGGCGCGCTCGCCCCGCATTTCATTCGCGCCCATGCCTCGGTGCGCCCGCTCAAGACGGTGCTGCTCTATAACCGCAACCCCGCCAAGGCCGAGCCGCTTGCGCGTGAGCTCGCCGGCGACGGCTTCCGAATCGAGATCGCCTCCGATCTCGAATCAGCCATGGGCAGAGCCGACATCATCTCCTGCGCCACCACCTCGACCACGCCCATTCTGCGTGGCGCCTGGCTCAAGCCCGGCACCCATATCGACCTCGCCGGCGCCTTCAAGCCGACCATGCGCGAGACCGACGGCGACACCGTCGCCAAAGCCCGCGTCTATGTCGACACCCGCGAGGGGGCCGAGACCGAAGCCGGCGACCTCCTGCAGGCTGAGGCGGAAGGCAAATTCCGGATGGAAAACGTCCAGGGCGATCTCTTCGGCCTGTGCCGGGGTGAGACCGCCGGCCGGCGCAACCGCGAGGAGATCACGCTCTTCAAATCCTGCGGCACGGCGCTCGAAGACCTGGCTGCTGCCACGCTCATCTATTCGCGGAGTTGAGCCCCGCCCCGAGCGGGCGAGGCTCTTGCCGCATTTTGTCATTCACCCAGAATGGCGCCAGGCTGGCTCAGCGAGCAGCTGGCCTTGAGCGGCACGAAGTTGCTGGTGAGACCACCTGATCCCGGGACAATGGCGGAGTAAGAAGTGTTGATCGGGTTGGTGATCGCGATCGTGCGCGTATAGGTCGCCATGTAGCCGGACGGCGCCTTGACCGCGGTCGCGAAGATCATCGGACCTGCCGGTCCGTCCTTGCGCATCAGCCGGAAGCCGACCTTGCCGGGCTTGTTGGTCTTGAACCAGGCGGTCAGCACCGCCTTGTTCGGGCAGACCTTCGTCTTCGGTCCCTTGATGCCAAGCTGCGCGCTCAGCACCTTGAAAGGCTGAGGACTCGGATTGGCCAGATCGCCGTCGCCGCCAAGGCCGATCTTGCACGGCACTTTCAGCGCCTGCCAGTCGGAGATGACGCCCTTGCCGACGACCTCGACCATGTATTTGGTGTCGACCGCCTTCTTGATGTCGACGACCTGGTTGTGCACGGCATAGAATTTGCCGTTCGGCTTCTTGGCCGACATCACGGTGATGGGCGCCGATTTGCCGCCACCCGCCTGGCGATAGATGAAGGTCACCTTGCCGGCGAAATTGGTTTCGAAGCGCGCATTGATCTGCGCTTTCGTCGGGCAGGCCTGGGATTGCGGCTTGTGAATGCCGAGCGCGGCGGCGCGCACTTTGAACTTCTCTTCGGGCTGTTTCACATCATCGGTATCGGCGACCGGTCCCTTGGGGTCCTGCGCGTCGAGCGGCACGCCGACGCATTTGACGGTCACCGGGAAAGCCGCAAAGGCGCTGCGGGTCAGTTTTTCCGAGTTGGTTTCGGCCGCCGCGAAGAGCTCCAAATCGGTGGTGATGCCGACAAGCTGGTCCTTGTAGATCTCGGCGCCGGTTTTGATCTTCGCATTGCAGGCCGAAACCGCCGCGATCGCCGCGATGCCCATATTGGCGGTGGAGGTCGGCAGATTGACCTCGCTTTTGTGCGAATTCGCCCGGCCGGTGCCGTTGGCGGCAATTTCCTTGTTGCCGTGCTTCACCCAGAACCAGGTGACCTTGCCCTTGTCCATCTTGATGTCGACCTTGCCGGACAGCAGAAAATCCTGCTTCTCGAGCTTGGTCCAGGTCTTGCCGTTTTCCGACGTGACGGTGATCCGCGCCGGGATGCCGGTGGGCGTCAGCCTGATGTGGTCGAATACCGGCCATTGGCCGCCAAAGGCCTGCGACGTCGAAAGAACCAGGCCGGCCAAAGGCAATGCAACTGTCAGAAGACGATGTCTCGACATATGGTCATTCCTTCTCATGCAATGCCCCAGACAGGGTGAGAGCATGCCGGACCGACCTTGTAGATTTCCTGAGGTTAGGGTTCATCGGATATTCAGGACAGGAATGATCCCCCTGTCCTGTGACGCGTGGCGAGGGCAGATTTGCACCTCACCCCGTTTCGGAGTAAGGGGCCCTTCGCCATGATCAAGAACCCCATCTGCGTCGCCCTCGACACGCCGGATGTGG
Organism: Taklimakanibacter albus; assembly: GCF_016595235.1. Taxonomy (GTDB): domain Bacteria; phylum Pseudomonadota; class Alphaproteobacteria; order Rhizobiales; family Aestuariivirgaceae; genus Taklimakanibacter; species Taklimakanibacter albus. Next base: position 1,885,663 of record NZ_JAENHL010000008.1, read on the forward strand.
CGCGCGCCCAGGAGCTCGCCCGTCTCGTCAAGCCTTATGCCGGCTATGCCAAGCTCGGCATGGAGTTCTTCTATGCCGCGGGCCCGAAAGGCTATGAAACGGTCGCGAAGGAAGGTCTGCCGATCTTCCTCGATCTCAAACTGCACGACATTCCCAATACGGTCGCGTACGGCTTGCGCTCGCTGATGCGCCTCGATCCGGCGCCGGCGATCATCAACATCCATACGACGGGCGGCGCCGACATGATGCGGGCCGCGGCCGAAGCGGTCGATGGCCGCGCCATACTGATCGGCGTCACCATCCTGACCAGCCTCGCCGATGCCGATATCCATGCAGCGGGTTTCGCCAAGGACCTTTCCGGCCGCGACCATGCCGCGGCGCTCGCCAGGCTGGCGCGTCAATGCGGCCTCGACGGTGTCGTCTGCTCGGCCCCCGATGTCCGCGCCGTCAAGCAGGCGACGGCCCGCGACTTCGTCACCGTGGTGCCGGGCATCCGTCCGGCCGACGCCGCGGTGCAGGACCAGAAACGCATCGCCACACCACGCTCGGCCCTCGATGAAGGCGCCGATATCCTGGTGATCGGCCGGCCCATCACCGGCGCCGCCGATCCCGCGGTGGCGGCCCATGACATCGCCCGTTCGATCGAAGCGAGCCATGCCCACTGACGTCAAGATCTGCGGCCTCTCGACACCCGAGACGGTGACGGCGGCGCTCGCCGCCGGCGCCGACCTTGTCGGTTTCGTCTTCTTTCCGAAGAGCCCGCGCAACGTCTCGACCGCCACCGCGAAGGACCTGGCCCGGATCGCGCGCGGCAAGGCGAAGATCGTGGCGCTGATCGTCGATGCCGAAGACGCGCTCATCGACGAGATCACCCGCGAGGTGGCGCCCGATCTCTTCCAGGCGCATGGCGGCGAGACGCCGGAGCGTATCGCCGAAATCAACCGGCGCAGCGGCCGGCCGGTGATCAAGGCGATCAAGATCAAATCCGACGCGGACGTGGCGCAGGCCAAGGCCTATGAGACGACCGCCGCCCTCATTCTCTATGACGCCAAGGCGCCAGAGACGCTCAAAAACGCCCTGCCGGGCGGCAATGGCATCGCCTTCGACTGGACGCTGGTCGGGTCGGGCAAGTCGCTCCCCTCCTTCATCCTCTCGGGCGGGCTCAATCCGGCAAATGTGGCGCAAGCCGTCAAAGTGACCGGCGCGCGCATTGTCGACGTTTCCTCCGGCGTTGAAAAATCTCCTGGAATCAAAGACATAACCTTGATCAGGGAATTCATTGCGGCGGCCAAGGGGGCTCGCTAGAAAACACCCATGAACCAGATCGCGCCCAATTCCTATCGCACCGGTCCCGATGAAAAAGGACTGTTCGGCATCTATGGCGGCCGCTTCGTCGCCGAGACCCTCATGCCGCTCATCCTGGATCTCCAGAAGGCCTATGACGAGGCCAAGGCCGATCCCACCTTCCAGGCCGAGCTCGATGGTTTTCTCGAACATTATGTCGGCCGGCCGAGCCCGCTTTATTTCGCCGAAAGGCTGACCGAGCATCTGGGCGGCGCCAAGATCTATTTCAAGCGCGAGGATCTCAACCACACCGGCGCGCACAAGATCAACAATGTGATGGGCCAGATCCTGCTGGCGCGGCGCATGGGCAAGACGCGCATCATCGCCGAGACCGGCGCCGGCCAGCATGGCGTCGCCACCGCGACCGCCTGCGCCCGCTTCGGCCTCAAATGCATCGTCTATATGGGCGAGGTCGATATCGAACGGCAGAAGCCCAATGTGTTCCGCATGAAGCTGCTCGGCGCCGAAGTGGTGCCGGCTTTGTCGGGCTCGCGCACGCTGAAGGACGCGCTCAACGAGGCGCTGCGCGACTGGGTCGCCAATGTCGAGGACACCTTCTACTGCATCGGCACGGTGGCGGGCCCGCATCCCTATCCCGAAATGGTGCGCGATTTCCAATGCATCATCGGCAACGAGACGAAGAAGCAGATGCACCGGCATGAAGGCCGCCTGCCGGATTCGCTCATCGCCGCGATCGGCGGCGGCTCAAACGCCATGGGCCTGTTCCATCCCTTCCTCGACGACGCGAGCGTCGAGATCATTGGCGTCGAGGCGGCGGGCAGCGGCGTCGACACCGGCAAACATGCGGCCTCGATCACCGGCGGCAGGCCGGGCATCCTGCATGGCAACCGCACCTATATCCTGATGGACGATGACGGGCAGATCACCGAGGCGCATTCGATCTCGGCCGGCCTCGATTATCCGGGCATCGGGCCCGAGCATGCCTGGCTCAACGACACGAAGCGCGTTTCCTATGTCTCGGCGACCGACAAGGAAGCCCTCGAAGCGTTCCAGCTCTGCTGCCAGCTCGAAGGCATCATCCCGGCGCTCGAGCCCTCGCATGCGCTCGCCCATGCGATGAAGCTTGCACCGACGAAGCCGAAGGACCATCTGATGGTGATCTGCATGTCGGGGCGCGGCGACAAGGACATCTTCACCGTCGCCGACCATCTCGGGGTGAAATTGTGACGACACGAATCGATCAACGTTTCGCCGACCTCAAGAAGGAAGGCCGCGCCGCCCTCGTCACTTTCGTGACGGCGGGCGATCCCGATTACGCCACCTCGCTCGAGATTATCAAAGGGCTGCCCAAGGCCGGCGCCGACATCATCGAATTCGGCATGCCCTTCACCGATCCGATGGCCGACGGCCCGGCCATCCAGGAAGCGGGCCTGCGCGCGCTTCATGCCGGCCAGACATTGATCAAGACGCTCGATCTGGTGCGCGATTTCCGCAAGAGCGATGATCGGACGCCGGTCGTGCTCATGGGCTATTACAATCCGATCTATATCCACGGCGTCGAGCGCTTTCTGAAGGATGCGAAAGCGGCGGGCGTCGACGGCCTCATCATCGTCGATCTGCCGCCCGAGGAAGACGACGAACTGTGCCTGCCGGCGATCAAGGCGGGGCTCAATTTCATCCGCCTCGCCACCCCCACCACCGACGACAAGCGGGCGCCGACGGTGCTCAGGAACACCTCAGGCTTCGTCTATTATGTCTCGGTGCTCGGCATCACCGGCACCAAGGCGCCCGACCTCAAAAGCGTCGAGCAGAATGTCACCCGGCTCAAAGGCCACACCAAACTGCCGATCGCCGTCGGCTTCGGCGTCAAGACGGCCGAGCAGGCGCGCAGCATCGCCAAAAGCGCTGACGGCGTGGTGGTGGGCTCCGCCCTCGTCAATGCCGTCAAGACCAGCCTCAAGGCCGGCAAGGCCACTCCCGAAACGGCCAAGGCCGTGCACCGGCTGGTGAGCGAGATCGCCCAAGGCGTGCGGAGCTAGCCCCATGAACTGGATCAAGAACTTCGTCCGCCCGAAAATCCGCGGCCTTCTCGGCGCCAAGCGCGAGACGCCGGAAAATATGTGGGTCAAATGCCCGGAGACCGGGCAGATGGTGTTCTACCGCGACCTCGAAAACAACCAGTTCGTCATTCCGAGCTCGGGCTACCATATGCGCATGGCGCCCGATGTGCGCCTGAAAGCGATGTTCGACGATGGCGCCTATGAGACGATCGCGCTGCCGCAAGCGGCTGTCGATCCGCTCAAATTCCGCGACGAGCGGCGTTATACCGACCGCCTGAAGGAAGCCAAGCAGAAGACCGGCGCCGAGGATGCGATCCTCGCCGGCGTCGGCACGCTGGACGGGCTTTCCCTCGTCATCACCGTGCAGGATTTCTCCTTCATGGGCGGCTCGCTCGGCATGACCGCCGGCGAAGGCCTCATCACCTCGATGCGCGCCGCGGTCGACCGCAAGGTGCCCTATGTGCTGTTCGCCTCCTCAGGCGGTGCGCGCATGCAGGAAGGCATCCTCTCGCTCATGCAATTGCCGCGCACCACCATCGCGGTGCGTGAGCTGCGCGAAGCCAAGCTGCCCTATGTGGTGGTGCTGACCAATCCGACCACCGGCGGCGTCACCGCCTCCTATGCGATGCTGGGCGATGTGCATATCGCCGAGCCCGGCGCGCTCATCGGCTTCGCGGGTCCGCGCGTCATCGAGCAGACGATCCGCGAGAAGCTCCCCGAGGGTTTCCAGCGCGCCGAGTATCTGCAAGATCACGGCATGGTGGACATGGTGGTGCATCGCCACCAGCTGCGCGAGACGGTAAGCCGCGTGGTGCGCCTCCTCGCCAAGGCGCCGCCGATCCTCAAGAACAGCAGCAGCGAAACGGCGCTGGTGCCGGTCGAAAATTGATGCCATGGCCGTCAGCGACGCCATCCTGACGCGACTTCTGTCGCTGCATCCGAAGATCATCGATCTGAGCCTCGACCGCATGTGGCGGATCCTCGAGCGCCTCGGCAATCCGGAACGGAAGCTCCCGCCGGTGCTGCATGTCGCCGGCACCAACGGCAAAGGCTCGACCGTCACCTATCTGCGCTCGGCGATGGAAGCGGCGGGGCTTTCCGTCCACTGCTATACCTCACCGCATCTGGTCAAATTCCACGAGCGCATCAGGCTTGGGCATCCAAATGGCGGCGCCTTCATCGCCGAGGAGGAGCTCAACCGCCTGCTCGAGGAATGCGAAGAGATCAATGGCGGCGAGCCGATAACCTTCTTCGAGATCACCACGGCGGCGGCTTTCCTCGCCTTCACGCGTCATCCGGCCGACTATCTCGTGCTCGAAGTGGGCCTGGGCGGCCGGCTCGACGCCACCAATGTGATCGCCAGGCCGGCTTTGAGCATCATCACGCCGGTCGACTACGATCATCAGCAATATCTCGGCACCACGCTGACCGAAATCGCGCGCGAGAAGGCCGGCATCCTGAAGCACGATGTGGCGGCGGTGATCGCCCCTCAGCCCGATGAGGCGCGCGCCGAGATCGAGCGGTGTGCCGAGACAGTGGGTGCCCCTCTCCTCATCGCCAATCAGGACTGGCAGGCTTACGAGCAGCATGGACGGCTCGTCTATCAGGACGAAAGCGGGCTGCTCGATTTGCCGCTGCCGCAATTGCCGGGCCGCCATCAGATCGACAATGCCGGCACCGCCATCGCCGCGCTGCGCAGCCTCAGTGACGCGCGTATCGCAGAGAGCCACATCGCGCACGGTCTCAAGACGGCGTCCTGGCCGGCGCGCATGCAAAGGCTCGGGCCCGGTGCATTGTGGTCCTTCATCCCCAAGGAGGCGGAGCTCTGGCTCGATGGCGGGCATAACCCGTCCGCCGGCCGGGCGCTTGCCCGCGCCTTCAGCGAGCTCAATGAGCGCGTGTCGCGGCCGCTCGTCCTCATCTGGGGCATGCTCAACACCAAGGCGGCCGATGATTTCATCGCGCCCTTCGCCGATATCGCGCATCGCGTCGTGACGCTCACCATTCCGGACGAGGAGAATGCGATCGCCGCGCGCGATCTCGCCGAGACGGCGCGTCTCCAGGGCCTCAGCGCCGAGACCGCCGACAATCTGGAAGACGCCTTGAAGCAGGCGGCCCAGATCACGCCGGCGCCGCGCATATTGATCGTCGGCTCGCTCTATCTCGCCGGCCGCGTGCTCGCCACCCATTCCGGCGAGGCCATGTCGCAAGTGACGGGCGCCGGAAGGCGCTGATACTTGGCCGTGGCAGGCGGGCTTGGCCGATCTACTTGCTCTCTAATTAATTGATTATATTAAATTATTCTTGGAAAAATGCCGCATATGGCCGATCGCGTGCCGGATCGGAACGGCCCATTGAATTTTCCCTCCTGCTCACGTGCGTATTCTATACGTACAAAGGATAGAACTGATGCCGCGAATCGCGATCGACAATGAGCGCATGAATTTGCGGGTCCGCCCCGACGCGAAGGCGCGGCTGCTGCGGGCGGCCTCGTTGCGCCATATGGATCTGACCAACTTCGTCATGCAGTCGGCCTTGCGCGAGGCCGATGCGGTGATTGCCGATGCCGAAAAACTGGTCGTTTCAGAGCGTGAGTTCCGACGGATTCTGGACCTCTTGGATAATCCGCCACCGCTGACCGACAAAATGAGGGCGGCTGTCGCGGCTCTGCCCAAGTTCGAAGAATGATGCCTCCGGCTTGGCGAGAAGTTGCAATCGCCAAAGCTCATGATCGCGCAGCCTTCGACTGCGGTGAACCAGTCTTGAACGACTTTTTGAAGCGCTATGCGCGACAAAGTCATGAACAGGGCAGTGCTCGTACGTTCGTCGCGATCGACCCGACCGCGGACACCAGCAAAGGTCTCGGTTTCTATAGTCTGGCGCCGGCGACGATTGCCTACGAGCGTGCGCCAAAAACGATCCAGCGCGGCTTGGCGCGGCACGAAGTGCCCGGCTTTCGATTGGCGCGGCTTGCTGTCGATCGTAGCCAGCAAGGGCGAGGGCTTGGTGCACAGCTTTTCGGCGCGGCGGCACGGCGCTGCATTCGTGCCGCCAGCGAAGTTGGCGGGCTGATTCTGATCATCGACGCCAAAAGCGAACGAGCGGCAGCCTGGTATATGACGCTCGGTGCGCAACGCTCGACAGACGAGGCGTTGACACTGATCTTTCCACTCGCGCGCGTCGCGGCCGAACTGCAGGGCCGCAGCGAATATTAAGCAATGAGATTGGAGCGGTCCCAATCCAATCTCATCGCCCGGCATTTTACTGGAACATGCCCTTCGGCGTCTCGCCCTTCAGGAAGGGCTCGATGAGCGCGAAGAGCAGGTCGGCCTGGCCGATGACGGCGGTGTGCGACGTCGCCGGCAGGATGGCGAGGCGCGACGCCGGCAAGGGCTTGCCCATGTCGCCCATGCCGCCGCCGCCCAAGAGACGAAACATCGCGACCGCATGTTCGAGCGTCGCCACATCGGCATCGCCGGCGATGATCAATACCGGAGTCTTCAGCGCCTTGACCTCGTTGCCCCAGGCCATCGGCTCATGCTCGAGGGCGATCAGCTTCTTGACCAGCGCCGGAAAGCCGTCGGGATTGGCGGCGAGCTTCTTGTAGTCCTGCGCGAAAGGCATGTTGACGAACATCTCGACCGTCATCTGCGGGATGAAGGCAGTGAATTCCGGCTGCCAGCCCTGGGCGTCGTAAGCGGCGGAGGCGGCGACGAGCTTGTTCACCTTGTCGGGATGACGGATGGCGAGCTGCAGGCCGGCGGCGGCGCCCATCGAATAGCCGAACACATCGGCTTTCTTGAGCCCGACCTTGTCCATGAAGACGGCGACATCGTCGGCGAGATTGGGATAGGTGATCGGCCGGTCGATATCGGTGGTGCGGCCATGGCCCTGGAATTCGAGCGCATAGACCTTATGCGTCTCGGCAAGCTTCGAGACAATCTTGCCCATGCTCGGGATATTCATATAGGCGCCGTGCAGCACGACCAGCGGCTCGCCCGCGCCCGACACCTCATAATACATCTGCATGCCATTGACCTCGACCCGGTCGCCCTTGGCGTCCGTCTGGGCGAGCGCCGGGCCTGCCAGCAACAGCAGGACCCAGGCGATCAACGTGGTTCGCAACATTCTCTCTCTCCTTGGTTTGGCGCGGCTAGCGCGCATCCCGGCGAAGTGGAATCACTTCGCCGGGATGCGCGCCAAATCAATACCTGCAGCAAATCCTTATCGCCAAAGTCTTCAACTTTGGCGGGATTTGCTGTAGCCCGCTTCACCATCCCGACGAATGATGATTCCCCATTTCGACAAAGAGGTGAAAAGTTTTTTGTCTTGCAATCATGGGCACGCTGACGCGATGGAAATTGTCAGGCTGGCCGGATCTGGAATTCCCTGTTGTTACGGCTTTTGCGGAATTCCCTGTAGTTCCCTGCAGATCCGCTGTTAATCCGCTGCAAATTCCCCTGCAGTTTACAGCGGACTTCCGCTGCAAAAAAACACGGCCCGGAAAACCGGGCCGTGCTGTGAATTCTCGAACTTTCCGCGCGGATCAGGCGATCGACTGCTCGATCCAGGACTGAAGCTGGCCCTTGGGCGCCGCACCGACCTTGGTCGAGGCGACCTTGCCACCCTTGAAGAGCATGAGGGTCGGGATGCCGCGCACGCCATATTGCGACGGGACCTTGGGGTTCTCATCGATATTGATCTTGACGACCTTAACCTTGGGCCCGAGCTCCTTGGCGATCTCCTCGAGCGCCGGAGCGATCATCTTGCACGGCCCGCACCATTCGGCCCAGAAATCGACAACCACCGGACCATCCGCTTTGAGGACGTCGGCGTCGAAGGAAGAGTCGGAGACCTTGTGGGTAGACATGGGGACCTCATGGGGAAAATAGGAATCGGTTACAGGAAAGGTAGGGACCGGGGACCTTAGGGTCAAGGCCGGGTGATAGGGGTTACATGGCTGGCATGACCCGGTCGAGCAGCTCTGGCGGGATGGTCATCAGCCGCGGGGTCTCGGTCCACAGGAGCGCCGCCGTCACGGCGCGCCCCGGAAACATGCGGGTCAGGGCCGCCCGATAGGCCGCCAGCTGGGCGATATAGGCCTCCGGAATCCCGGCAGGGTCGTCGGGTGGCGAGCGGTCGCTCTTGTAATCCAGGATCAGGACCTCGTCTTCCCTTACGACAAGCCGGTCGACCTGGCCGGCCAGCAGTCCCTGGGGGCCAAGCTCGGCCATCAGAGGGATTTCAGCGAGGCCTGTTCCGTCGAACCAGGCGGCAAAGGCCGGGTCCTCGATGATGGCGACCACCTTCTCGGCGAGGCTCCTGGCGGCTTCACCGGTGATCCCGCGGCGCTCCAGAAGCTCGGCCGCGGCCGCCCGGCGGCGCTCAGGGCGGAGGTCGGGCAGGAGCTGGAACAGGCGGTGCAGGGCCCGCCCCTGCTCCATGGCGGCGCTCGCCACCACCGGCCCCTTGCGGACCAGGCGGGATGGGTTGATCCAGTCGTTTCCGGCGCTCTCGCGCGGCGGCTTCTGCCTGAGCCAGGCAGGGGTCTCGGTTACGGCTGGCGGGGCGGGTTCCGCCCGGGTCGCGGGGATCAGCTCCGCCGTCTGGGCGCCCTCGATGCGCAGGACACCCTCGCTGGAACGTTCGCCTGCGAGGCTCGCCTCGATCAGCGCGTACCAGCTGCCGGACTTGGGCACGTCGTCGCTCGTATAGCCGCACACATAAAGCTCATCGCGCGCCCGCGTCAGGCCCACATAAAGCTGGCGACGATATTCATCCATGCGCTGATCGCGCAGGAGATCACGCTTGCGCGACACTTCCGGCGCCTCGACGCCGCCGCTGAAGCGCCAGAACGGGATGAGCCTGCCTTCGGGCGCCGGCAGCAGCAGCGGCTGCACCTCGTTCCGGTCATCGGGCGGTGTGCAGGTGTCGGGCAGGAAGACGATCGGCGCCTCGAGACCCTTGGCGCCATGCACCGTCATGATGCGCACCACATCGCCGCTCTGATCCATGTCGCGGCGGATTTCGGTATCGGCCGAGGTGAACCAGTGCAGGAAGCCCTGCAGGCTCGGCGTCTCGCGCTGCTCATAATCGAGCGCCAGATTGAGGAAGGCATCGATGAGGTCGATCGCTTCCGGCCCGAGCCGCGACAGGATGTTCTGGCGCACGCTCGGCATGTCCTCGCCGAGCACGCGGGCATAGAAGCCGAAAGGCGTCTCCTTGGAACCCCAGTCGATCCAGCGCCGCAGCCGGTCGGCAATGGGTGAAAGAGCTTTGCTTTCCTCCAGGCGACGCCACAGGCTCTTGCGGCCGCGGCCATGCGCCAAAGCGAAGAGATCGTCGTCATTGAAGGCGCGGCCCGAGGGATGCGAGATCAGCGGGCTCTTGAGCAGGCAGGCCAGCGCATGATCGTCCTCGGGCAGCACGATGAACTGGCCGAGCACCAGAAGGTCCTGGACGGCGATATGATCATTGAGCGTCACGCGATCGGCGCCCGCCACCGGCACGCGGCAGCGATTGAGCTCGCGCAGCATGCTGGAGAAGAAATCATTGCGGCTCCGCACCAGGATGAGAATGTCACCCGGTGTAACCGGCCGGCCCAGCGCCGTGATCAAACGTTTCTCGCGCAGCCATTGCGCGATGGTCTCGGCGATGCGCTGCGCCAGCTTGCGGGCGGGATGATTGCGGTCGATGCGGTCGACCGGCACCAGCCACGGATCATAGTCCGGCTTCTCGTCCTTGAGCGTGACCGGCCACAATTCGATGAGGCCGGCATGACCTTTGCGAACCGCCTCATGCAGGATGTCGCCGTCGCTGTCGGTGATGAGGCCGCGGCGCGCCACATCGCCCGAAAAGACCGCATCGACGGCGTCCAGCACCGTCTCGGTCGAGCGGTAGGAAATGCTGAGCGACACCGTGTCCAGGCCATCGGCTTCACTCAGCCGCGCTTCGAAGTAAGTGCGCGTCTCCTCGAAGGCGGCCGGGTCGGCGCCCTGGAAGCTGAAGATCGACTGCTTGCGATCGCCGACGACGAACAGCGTGCGGACCATGTCGATGCGGGCGCCGGCGCCGGCGAAGAACTCGCCCGCCAGCGCCTTGACGATCTGCCACTGCGCCGGGCTCGTATCCTGCGCCTCATCGACCAGTATGTGGTCGATGCCGCCATCGAGCTTGAACAGCACCCAGGCGGCGGAGACCTGCTCGACCAGCAGCCGCTTGGTGCGCAGGATGAGATCCTCGAAATCATAACGGCCATAAAGCCGCTTCAGCCGCTCATAGTCGTTGATGATGCGGGCGGCGAGCCCCACCAGCGCCTCGGTGGCAAGCATCATATCGAGCGTCGCCGACTTGCCGAGCAGCTTCACCACGCGATCCATCTCGCGCTCGATCGCCTCGGCGAGCCAGGGCTCGGCCGTCTGCAATTTCTTGCTGGCGATCGAGGACAGCGCCTTCGGCTTGAGGTCCTTCTTGAGGAACAGATCCTTGAAGACGTCGCGCTCACCCGATTTGATGCGGCCGAGCATCACCGCCGACTTCTGGTCGGTAGCGCCTGCCGATTGCGCCAGCGTGGCGATCATCTGATCGTAAAGCGGCACGTCGATATCCATCAGCCGCTGATCGAGGCTTTCCGCCGTATCCTCCGGCCGCAAGCCCAGCTCGTGGCGCAGATAATCGAGATCGAGCGAAAGATCGGAGCGCTTCAAGAGGATGGTGCGCAGCAAATCCTCGAAGGCTTCCGCCTGGGCGCGCGCCACGATGCGCTTGAGCGCCGGATCGTCCGCCATCTCGGCCTCGGCGATGATGCGCCGGCGCGCCTGGTCGAGAAGCTCGGCGGCGCTCCTCTCATCCATCACCTCGAAGCCCGGCACGACACCCGCCTCGACGGGGAAGAGCTGCAGCAGTCTTTCGCAGAAAGCGTGAATGGTCTGGATCTTGAGGCCGCCCGGCGTTTCGAGCGCCAAGGTGAAAAGCTCGCGGGCCCGCTGCAACGTGTCGGCCGTCACATCGTGATGGCCCATGGCGTGGATATGGGCAACGAGGTCGTCATCCTCGAGCACGACCCATTTGCTCAGGCGGCCATGGAGGCGGCTCGCCATTTCGGCGGCGGCCGCTTTGGTGAAGGTGATGCACAGGATCTTGTCCGGCGGCGTGCCCGACAGCATGAGGCGGATGACACGGTCGACGAGGACATGCGTCTTGCCGGAGCCGGCATTGGCCGCCACCCAGACGGAACGTTGGGGATTGGAAGCGCGGCGCTGATCGTAGCTCGCTTGCGGCAGCTTCATGAGGCGTCCTCGGCGATCGACCATTCGCGCCAGCGCGACAGATGGTCGAAGGGCGATGTGTCCTGCTCCTTCTCCATCGCGGCGCGCGGCAGATAGCCATGGGTGACATCGTCATAGGCACGCATCAGCGTCTTGAATTTCTCGAGATGCTCCTCCGCCTTCTCCATCACCTCGAGATCATTGATCGGCACCAGAAGCCCCGGCGGCGCGCCGCCCGAGAGCTTGATATAGAGAAGCGCATCGGTCTCGACCGGCTCGACGCCCCGGAAGGCGCCATGGGCGACGAGCGCGGCTTCGAGCGTCAATTGCGGCGCCAGGCCCGCCTTGACCTGCGCCCCGGTCGGGATGCGGCCCGTCTTGTAATCGATGAGCCGGGCCTTGCCGGAAGTCAGAATGTCGATGCGGTCGGCGCGACCGGTGAGCGTGAAGCCGTCGAACTGATGCGCCGCCCCCACCTCGGCATGAATGCGCAGGAGGCCCCGGCGCAGTTGGCGCTCCTCGGCGATGAACCATGGCACGATGCGCAGGAAACGCGGCCACCAGAAGCCCGCAACATCGGCATCCGCCATATGCGGCGCGAAGACATCTGAGCCGATCTGGATGAGCTCGTCCTCGGCCAGAAGCGGCAGGATGGTCGGATAGGCTACCGAGAAGCGGTTGAGCGTCTCATGGATGAGATTGCCCCTGAGCCCCAGATCGGCGGCGGCGCCGATCGGCGGCAGCGGCTGCAGGCCCAGAATCTTTTCGGCATAGATGCGATAGGGATCGCGCATCAGCTTCTCGACCTGGGTGATGCTCAGATTGCGCGGCCTCGCATCGACCGGCGGCCTCGGTCGCGGCATGACGACCCGGCGGTCGCCCTCGGCGCTGTCGAAGCTGCGCGCCCACCGGCGCCAGTGGGCGCCATCGTCGAAGGCGGTCGTCGTCGCCTCGAGGATCATCTTCAAGCGCAGGATCCAGCGTGAGGCGACGGCCGGCTGGTCCTTGACGCGCTTCGACCAGGTGAGGACGACCTGCGGCGCGCCGAAGCCTTGCGCGAAATCATGCGCGGTAAGGCCGATGCTGCGCTCGGGCGGCGTGAGGCCCAGGCTTTCGCGCATCGGCCGGTTGATCCAGGGACCCGGATCAGGCTGCGCCGGCCAGCTCGCCTCGGTGAGGCCGCCCATGACGACGACATCGGGATCGATCAGGCGCGCTTCGAGGAGACCCAATATGGCAAGGCGCGGATGATGCAGCGGCAGCCGCACCGGCAGGCGACGCAGCCAGCCGGCCAGGAACAAAGCGGCGCGCTCCATGCCGCATGCAGGCAGGAAACGCTCTGCCGCCGTGAAGGACTGGACGATGAGATCGATCGCATCGGCCGCCGGCGCATCGGAGTCCTTGTCGGCGATGCGTTCGAGAGCGGCGATGAAACGGCCGGCATGCCCGGCCAGCGTCGCCTCCTCGTTTTCCGCAAGGGTCGCCAGTGCGGCGCTCACCGCCAAAGCATGGTCGCGCGCCAGCGCCCAGTCCGCCTCGCCGAGGCGCCTCAGCGCCATCAGCGCGTGGGAGTCCTTCTCGGCCTCGCGCCGCGCCTTGACCAGGGCCTCAACCATCGTCTCGGGCGGAAGCTGATCGCGGCCCGAGCGCATCAGCGCCAGGTCGATGATGCCGGCGGCCTTGCGCGCCAGCTCCGGCGTCTGCCCGAACGTAGCGAGCGGATGATGCAGGAGCTTGGCGAATTCGTGGATGGCGAAGCCCGAGAGCCGGTAGTCGATGAGCGCCGAGAGCAGCGAGCCCAAGGGCCGTCTGATGAGCGCGACACCCGCCGAATCGTCGATCTCGACGCCCCAGCGCTTCAGCGCGCTGACGACGCGGCGCGCCAGATCGCGATCAGGCGTCACCAAAGCGGCGGTCTTGCCCGGCGTCTCCAGCGCCTCGCGCAGGATGATGGCGATGGCCTGGGCTTCCTGATGATGATCGGCGAGCTCGACCAGGCTGACGCCATCCATGCCGCGAGCGATCTCGGCGCGTCCGGCGAACAGCGCATCACGCCAGCCGCCGGCCGCCGCGGTGGGGCGCATGATCTCGGAAGCGAGCCAGGGGCGCGACGGGTTGCGGCGCACCGTTTCGATACCCGGCAGAGGGAGAACATCCTCCCGCGCCTGATGCCAGGACTCGAGCAGGCGCTTCAGGCCGAATTGCGGATGCTGCGGTCCGACATGCTGCCAGGATTCCTCGCTCATCGTCTGGTCGAGACCCGGCAGGACAACTGCACCATTGGGGAGTCCTGCAATGACCTTCAGAAGCTCGGCGGCCGCCGGAATGGAACCGGTCGAGCCCGCCGCGATGATCGGGCTTTCGGGCTGCAAGTCGGCGAGGCGTTTCGCTTCGAGCCGCAGGAGATGACTGCGCCGTTCCATCGGCCCCAGGAGACGCAAGCGGGTCAATTCCTCGGGCAGCCGCTCGCGGATGATGGCGAGGAAACCCAGGATAGACGTGCGATGCTCGGCGAGATCGGCGGCAAAAAGATCGGAGAGCTTCTGGAGGTCGGCCTCCTCCGTCTCGAATGTGTCGACGAGCTCGCTCAGGCTTTCGGCGAGCGCGATGGCTTGCGAGGGCGAACCCGCGATCTCACGCGACAGCCGCTCATCGGGATAGGCCACGACCCATTCGTCGATGAGGCGGATGAGCAGTGCTTCACGCTCCAGCGCGGTGATGGCGGGGGCGAGAAGATCATCATCCGGCGCGGCATCGCCCGGCGCCAGGAGATCCTCCTCGACATCGCCGATCGGGCGGATGCGCGGCAGGAGCATCGCATCACGTCCCGCCACGGTGAGGAAGCTCTGCTGGAGACTTCTGACGGCGCGGCGCGTCGGCAAAAGGATGGTCCAGCGCGGCAGATCGGCGAGCGTCGGCGGCGGCAGGTCGGCGGGAAAATTCCCGGCGAGGATGGCGCGCGTCAAAGCAGGCAGAAACGCAACGTCGGGCGGTATGTTGAAGAGACGGAGAGTCACGCCGGCACCGGCGCTTCGGACTCAGGCGCCAAGAGCCCGTTCGGCCAAGGGAATAGCTTCAGGCGTGCCGACATGCAGCCACTGGCCGTGATGCTCGATCCCGAAAAGGCGTCCTTGCGCAATAGCCTTGTCCCACAGGAGATTCATGGAGAATTTGGAGACACCTATATTGGCGAAGAGACGCGGATGCACAAGATAGGCGCCGATATAAGCGAGACCCGTCTCGCCCTTAGCCGCCCTGCCGGTGATCCGGCCCTCCGCATCCAGGCGAAAATCGCCATGGCCATCATAACCGACCGTGCGCTCGGGCGGGCACAGAAGGAGCAGGCAATCCATGGCCGCATCGTCCCAGCCCGCCTGCAGGCGCTGGAGCGCCGGCGTATTCCGGTCGATCCAGATCGAATCGCTGTTCACCACGAAGAAGGGATCGGTGCCCAATTGCGGCAGCGCCTTGACGATGCCGCCGCCGGTATCGAGCAGCTCGCCGCGCTCATCGGAAATGACGATGTGCGGCGAGGTTTTGCTCTTGGCCCAGGCCTCGATCTGGTCGGGCAGATAATGGACATTGACGACGGCGAGATCGCAGCCGGCCTCGCGCAGGCGATCCAGGCCGTAATCGATGAGCGGTGTCCCCGCGACTTCGACCAGCGGCTTCGGTTTGCCATTGGTCAAAGGCCGCATGCGCTGGCCGAAGCCCGCCGCCATGATCATCGCGCGTTTTCCGAGGCTGGTCATTGCGGCAGCGAATCCCGCAAGGATTGCGGCAGATGGCGGTCATACCAGTCGCGCAAGCGCGCCAGGCGCGGATGATTGAGATTGCGCTCGAGATAGCGCGACACGCGCGGAATATGGCGCAGATAGCCGCGCTTGCCGTCGCGTTTGGCGAGACGGGCGAAGATGCCGAGGATCTTCGAGGAGCGCTGCGCGCCGAAAAACGCATAGGCCGAGCGGAAGGCCGCCTCGTCGAAACCCGGATCGTCCTTGCGCAAGGCGCAATAGCGGTCGAGCAATTCATCGGCGATGGCGAAATCGATATCGACGCGGGCATCCTGGAGCAGCGAGGCGAGGTCGAAAGCGGGATGGCCCATCACGCAATCCTGCGTGTCGATGAGGCCGACGCGCTTTATTCCTTCGCGCTCCGGCAGCCACATCAGATTGGGCGAATGATAGTCGCGCATGATCCACACCGGCCGCGTCGTGTCGCTGAGCGGGAACAGCTCGTTCCAGATGTCGAGGAATTCACGGCGGTCCTTGTCGGACGGCGTCGAGGCTTTGGCGAAGGGCCAGAACCAATCGACCACCAGCTCGACCTCGATGGTCATCGCTTCGCGGTCGTAGTCGGAGACATGATGCCAGCCATTGTCGGGGATCGGCGCCTTGGCCGGCCAGTCGAGCCGCGCCATGTCGACGAGGAGCCGCATCGCCTCATCGAGCGGCACCGTCATGTCCTCGCCGCGCAGCATCATGCGGCCATAGACGTCTGAGCCCATATCCTCGATGACGGCGAGGCCTTCCTTGGCGCGCGCCGCCAGGATGCGCGGCGCGCTATAGCCGCGCTCGGTGAGGCAATTGTTCACCGCCAGCACCGCATTGATGTTCTCGGCCAGATGCGCAATGGCGCTGTAGGGCTTGCCGTGCTTGACGATCGGACCGTCGGGCCGCTCCGCCATGTCCATGAGCACGGCCGTCTCGTCGCCCTTCACCAGGCGCTCATACCGCCGGAACGAGGCGTCGCCTTCGAGGAACAGGCGCGTCGCCTTGGCCCAGTCGGTGTCCTTGAGGAAATCGGCAATGGCGGCAAGGCGCTTCAACGCCAGCGCCCAGGCGCCATGGCCTTCGAGCGCCGCCTCGCGCCCCTTGCCCTTGGATGTGAGGCGGATATCGAGCCGGTCGGCCGACAGGCGGCCGGCGAGGCGCTCCGGCCATTCGACGATGAGCTGGTGAGTGGTCAGCAATTCATCGAGGCCAAGTTCGTCCAATTCGCCTGCAGACGACAGGCGGTAGAGATCGACATGGGCGACCGGGATGCGGGTCGCGTCATAGGTCTGGACCAGCGTGAAGGTCGGTGAGGGAACTTCGATTTCGTCCCCCGCCAGCGCCTGGATGAAGCTCCGGGCGAGCGTCGTCTTGCCGGCGCCCAGGTCGCCATGGAGGCAGATGACGCTGCCGGCCTTGGCCATCAGCGCCAGCTCGGTGCCCAGGGCTTGCGTCGCTTCGGTGTCTATTAAGGGTCTCTGGAAGGAAATCATGCTGTCCGAACAATAGGATATCTAGGCGGCGACGGAGCCACGCCGGTGCTCCTGGAGGGAACCGCGATCCTGGGCGTGCGGGCCACGCAACGGGAAGCGGCAGATGACCGTCGTGCCTTTATTGACCTGCGAACGCAAGGAGACTCTTCCGCCATGCAGTTCGACGAAACTCTTGACGATGGCAAGGCCGAGGCCGGGGCCGCGGTGGCCGCCCGGCATGGGTTTCGACTGGAAGCGGTCGAAGACCCGCTTCTGGAATTCGGGATCGATGCCGCGGCCGGTATCGGCCACCCAGAGCAGGATGTCGTCGCCGTCATGGGCGGCCCCCATGCGGATGGTGCCGCGCTCGGCGGAGAAGCCGATGGCGTTGGCGAGCAGGTTGTGCAGGATCTGCGCCACGCGCTTGGGATCGCCGGTGAAATGCTGGGCATCGTCGGCGACCTCGATATTCAAGGTCAGGTCGCGCTTGGTCATCCAAGGCCCAAGCCCCTCGCCCGATTCCTGCATGATGGCGATCACGTCGATATCGGCGAGCTTCAGCTCCATGGCGCCGGCATCGATCGTGGTCAGATCGAGAATGGCGTCGATGATGACCAGCAGGTCCTGCGAGGAGTCCTGAATGTCGCGCAGATATTCCTGCTGCTTGGGCTTGAGCTCGCCGGCGATGCCGAGCGACAGGCTTTCGGCGAAGCCCAGAATATTGGTGAGCGGCGTGCGCAGCTCGTAGGAGACATTCGACATGAAGCCGGTCTTCAGCCGGTCGGCGGCTTCGAGCGCCTCGGCGCGCTCGCGCAGAGCGTTTTCGATGCGCGATGAATCCGTCACGTCGACATAAGTGAGCAGCGTATTGCCGTCGGGCAAAGGCACGAAGGCATATTCGAGCGCCAGCCCGTCGGGCCGGTTGAGCCTGCCCTTCTGCGGCTTGCGGCCGGTGTCGAGGCTGGTCATGCTGTATTTGAGCTCGTCCCAGACGGCGTCGTTGGTGAGGAGCTTGCGGCACTGATCGATGACCGGATCGATATGCGGCTGGCGGTCGAGGAAAGCCGGGTCGAGCGACCAGAAGCGGGCGAAGGCCGGATTGTGCAGCTTCAGGCGGCCGTCGGTGCCGAAAAGCGCGACGCCCTCATGCAGGTTGTCGAGCGTCTCGCGCTGCACCCCGATCAGCTCGTTATAGCGGCTTTCGAGCTGGATCTCCTTGGTGACATTCTCATAGAGATAGGTGGTGCCGCCGAAAGGATGCTGCTCGCAGATGACGCGCAGCGAGCGGCCGTCCGGGAGATACCACCAGTTCTCGCGCGTCTCGAGCGTGGTGTAGGCCTGCAGCTGCTTGGCCTTCCAGTCGCGGTAATTGGCCTGCTCGGGCAGACGGCGCAATTCGCGCAGGCGGTCGAGGATCTCGCCGTCGGTGGGTCCGAGCGCCAGCCAGTCGGAATCGAGCGACCACAATTCGGCATAGGCCGAGTTGTGGAAGCGCAGCCGCTGATCGGGGCCGAATATGGCGATGGCGGTGTCGAGCTTGTCGAGCGTGTTGGCGTGGCCCTGGATATGGCGCTTCAGCTCCTTGCGCGCCAATTCGATGGCGGTGACATCGATGGCGAAGCGGGCGGACCCGTCGGCAAGCTGGATTTCATGCACGTCGAGCGCGCATTTGGTGCCGCCGATCACCGCATGGGTGCGGCCCTTGAGGCTCGTCGGACGCTGGCCCTCGGCGGGCGCCTCGATCTTCGCGTCGTCGACGATGCCGATGCGATTGGCGATGACGGCGTCGACATCGGGGGCTTCCACCGCCTTGATGTAGGATTCGTTCACCCAGATCGTCTCGCCGGCCGTATCCTTGAGCCAGATCGGAAAGGGCGCGGCATCGAGCACGGCGCTCAGGCGCTCCACCTGCTTGCCGAGGCGGCGCGCATCATAGGCATATTCGGTGACCTGCAGGCGCTCACCGGCGAGCGGGCGCAGGCGCAAAGTGGTGGAGCCGCCGGCGGTGCGGCCGTCGGCTTCGAGGAGCTCGCCTTGAGCCGAGCGGATGCCGATATTGAAGGGCACCCCCTGGTCGCGCATGAGCGCGATGGCGTCGAGGAGTGCCGCGGCCGATTCCGGATCGAGCCAGGAGCGAAAATCGAGGAGCGCGGTCTTGTCGGCGGGAAGCTTGACCACGCCTTTCATATCGCCGGTGATCTTGTCGGGGGCGCCGTCGCGGCCATGCCAGATGATGAGGATGGTCGGCTCGGCGGTCAGAATCGCCTCGCTCTCATTGAGCGCGCTTTCGAGCTCGCGGGCGCGCCGCTCGGCCGCCTGCTCCTCGCGGGTCAGCTTGCGGATGACGAAAAATGCCCAGAAGAACACCGCCACGGCGGCAAACAGAGCGGTGAAGATCAACGGATCATCGGCGAAATTGTTGAGAATCGTGCCCGCCGAAAAACCTTCGGCGCGCGCTGGCGCTGCGAAAAACGCGGTCACCACAAACCCCGTCGCCCCTTTATGGGCAAGCCTGGATGTGGAGGCAGCATCTATCCGCATCACGTTTTCCGAATTTCCCCTGAATAAGGCTGGGCCCGTCCGCCAACCCCAGCCCGCGACGCATGCACAAGATCACGATCACTTCAGGTCGACACGACCTGAAGTGATAAACGTGATCGTATACTTACATTTAGCGCGTGATCGGACGGAAAACCGGTGGCCACTTTTCCTGATCACGCGCTAACACTTCAGCGGGCCGGCCGAATCACCGGCCGCCCGCTGAGAGGCAGATATACAAGCAAAATTCCGGCGCCGGAATCCCGGCGCCGTATTGCGCGATTTTTAGTAGCGGTAGTAGTCGGGCTTGTAGGGACCCTGCTTGGTGACGCCGATATAGGCGGCCTGCTCGTCCTTGAGCTCGGTCAGCTTGACGCCGAGCTTGGCGAGATGGAGACGGGCAACCTTCTCGTCGAGCGCCTTGGGCAGCACATAGACCTCGTTCTTGTATTTGCCATTGCCGGCATTGGCGAAAAGCTCGACCTGCGCCAGCGTCTGGTTGGTGAACGAGGCCGACATCACGAAGCTCGGATGGCCGGTAGCGTTGCCGAGATTGACCAGGCGGCCCTGCGACAGAAGGATGATCCGGTTCCCCTTCGGGAAATGGACCATGTCGACCTGCGGCTTGATGTTCGTCCACTGGTAGTTCTTGAGATCGGAAACCTGAATCTCATTGTCAAAATGGCCGATATTGCAGACGATCGCCATGTCCTTCATTTCGCGCATGTGATCGACGGTGATGACGTCCTTGTTGCCGGTCGCGGTGACGAAGATGTCGGCGGTCGGCAGCGCGTCCTCGATGGTCTGAACGGCGAAGCCGTCCATCGCGGCCTGCAGCGCGCAGATCGGATCGACCTCGGTGACGACGACGCGGGCGCCCGAGCCCTTCAGCGACAGGGCCGAGCCCTTGCCGACATCGCCATAACCGCAGACGACGGCGACCTTGCCGGCCATCATCACGTCGGTGCCGCGGCGGATCGCGTCGACGAGCGATTCACGGCAGCCATATTTGTTGTCGAACTTCGACTTGGTGACGCTGTCATTGACATTGATCGCCGGGAAGGGAAGCTCGCCCTTCTTCTGCAGCTCGTAGAGACGATGCACGCCGGTGGTCGTCTCTTCCGAAACGCCCTTGATCGAGGCCCTGATCTTGGAGAACCAGCCCGGGCTCGAAGCCAGACGCTTCTTGATCTCGGCGAAGAGACACTCTTCCTCTTCGTTCTTCGGATTGGCGATGAGGGAGGGATCCTTCTCCGCCTTCGAGCCGAGGAGGATGAACAGCGTGGCGTCGCCACCATCGTCGAGGATCATATTGGCGGGCTCGCCCGGCCAGTCGAAGATGCGGCCGGTATATTCCCAGTATTCCTTGAGGCTCTCCCCCTTGAAGGCGAAGACCGGAATGCCCTTCGCGGCGATGGCGGCGGCGGCATGGTCCTGGGTCGAGTAGATGTTGCAGGAGGCCCAGCGCACTTCCGCGCCCAGCGCCACCAGCGTCTCGATGAGAACGGCGGTCTGGATGGTCATGTGGAGCGAGCCCGAAATGCGAGCCCCCTTCAGCGGCTGCTTGGGCCCCAGCTCCTCGCGGGTCGCCATGAGGCCCGGCATCTCGACCTCGGCCATCCCGATCTCTTTGCGGCCCCAGTCGGCCAGGCCGATATCGGCAACGTGAAAATCCTTGGAGCTCGCCATGTTCAATCCCTGCATCGTTAATGGAATGGCGCCCCTATAGCAGGGGTCCCAGGGCCTGTCCATAAGGATATAAAGAAATCTTTATATCATTCTTCGCCGAATTTCTCGGCGATCAGGGTGCCCAGCGCCTCCAGGGCGGCAATCGCCTGGGGGCCGGCGGCGGTAACCTGGATGGAGGAACCGGGGGTCGCGGCCAGCATCATCAGCCCCATGATGGAGGTGCCGGGGACCGTCTGGCTGTCGCGGCTGACCTGGATATCGGCGTCGAACTGCTCCGCGCATTTCACGAATTTGGCCGAAGCCCGGGCGTGGAGCCCGCGGCTGTTGATGATCATGAAATGACGGGTATGAGGTTCGGCCATCTATCCGCTCAAGATCTGACTCGCGATGTTTATATACTTGCGCCCGGCCTCCTGGGCCTTGACGACAGCGGTTTCGAGGCTGGAATCGCCGCGAATGCGGGCGAGCTTGACCAGCATCGGCAGGTTGACGCCGGCCAGCACCTCGACGCGCCCGTTCTCGAGCAGCGAGATGGCGAGATTGCAGGGCGTGCCGCCGAACATGTCGGTGAGGACGATGACGCCCTGGCCGGCATCGGCCGACTGGATCGCCGCCATGATGTCGGCGCGCCGTTTCTCCAGCTCGTCATCGGGGCCGATCGAGACCGTGGCCAGATGATCCTGGGGACCGACCACATGCTCCAACGCAGACCGGAATTCCTCCGCCAGCCGCCCATGGGTGACCAGAACAAGTCCGATCATGAATTCAAATGCTCCACCGGAACATACCTACCTTACTACAGGGGCCGCGAATGTGCCGGGAAGTGCTGCCATATGCAACATCGGGCATTATCCTGCTGAATTTGCCGCAGTTCATGCGTGAGACACCGCGGTCAAAGCGGCGCGGATGCGCGCCGGGGCCGAGGCTTGGCCCGGATCGATGCCGATCTGGCGCAATGCAATGCCGGCGACATGCCGGAAGGCCGCTTCCGGCATCCGCTCGATTTCAGCCGCCTTGGCGAGCTTCACCGCGAGAACGAGTTTCACTTCCGGCAGATGATCCACTTTCACGACGCCCTGCCCTCTGATCTCGAACAGCCCGGCGATCGGTTTCGGACATGAAGCGACGAGCGCGTCGCCGCGCCGTTCGATGACGGTCTGATCGTCGCAAACGAGCTTGCCGCGCAAAACGAGATGGCCGAAGCCATAGCCCGGCTCATCGATGAGGCGAAGCACCAGATCCGACTTGCCGGATCCCGGTGGTCCCTCGATCAATATGCCGGCATCGCCCAGCGCCACGCAGCTCGCATGGAGAGTGACGGCCTCAGGCATCGTTGGCGACCCAGTCCTGCGGAATGGCCGGAATGCGCACGATGAAACGGGCGCCGAGGATCGGGCGCTCGCCGCCCGACGGCGCCTTGCCATAGCGGTTCTCGGCCCAGATGCGGCCCTTATGTGCTTCGACGATCTGGCGCGAGATCGAAAGCCCGAGGCCCGAATTCTTGCCGAAGGAGCCTTCCGGGCGATCGGTATAGAAACGCTCGAAGATACGTTCGAGATTTTCAGGCGGAATGCCCGGGCCTTCGTCTTCGACGCGGAACTCGATGTAATATTGCAGGCGCCTGACGCGCACCCGGATGGTCGAGGTCTCCGGTGCGAAGGAGCGCGCATTGTCGATGAGATTGCGCACCACCTGACCCAGACGCGTGTCGTGGCCCAAGATGACGAAGGCCCTCTCGCGCGCAATGGCGGCTGGCGCCGGCTGAACTTCGAGCGCGATCGCCGCCTGATTGTCCTTGCGCGTTTCATTGGCGAAGGACACAAGCGTATCGAGCACTTCGGCAACATTGATCGGCTGGACTTCCGAGCGCGCCAGCTCGGCGTCGAGCCGCGACGCGCCGGCGATATCGGTGATGAGGCGGTCGAGCCGGCGCACGTCGTCCTTCACCACCTCGACCAGGCGGTTGCGCTGATCTTCGGTCTTGGCGAAAGGCAGTGTCTCGACGGCGCTGCGCAACGAGGTCAAAGGATTCTTGAGCTCATGCGAGACGTCGGCGGCGAAAGCCTCGATCGCCTCGATGCGGTTGTAGAGCGCCGTCGTCATGTCGCGCAGCGCGCCCGACAAATGACCGATCTCGTCGCGCCTCTGGGTGAAGTCGGGGATCTCGACGCGCTTGTTGACGCCGCGCCGTACCCGCTCGGCCGCCGCCGCCAGACGGCGGATCGGCTCGGCAATGGTGCCGGCGAGAAACACCGAAAGAAGAATGGTGACCAGCGCCACGAAGCCGAAGGTGAACAGCACGATCTTGCGCTCGGCCAGGAGCACATTGTCGATCTCGCCGCCCGATGTCGAGAGCACGAGCGCGCCCAAGACGCCGCGGTAGCGCTGGATGGGCACGGCGACCGATACGATGATCTCGTTCTGATCGTTGACGCGCACGATCGAGACCGAGGCGCCGTTCAAGGCGGCGAGGATCTCCGGAAATTCCTTGCCGTTGTCGACGCCATAATCCTTCTGATGCGGATAGTCGTTGGTGAACAGCCAATCATTGAGGCGCTTCCACCAGCGCATCCAGATCGAGTCGGGCTTGGCGTCGAAGGGCGGCAATTCGCGCTGGGTGATCTCACCGCGGCCATAGAGATAGCGGCTGTCGACCACCAGATTGCCGTCGGGATCGATGATGCGGGCGCGGATCGAGGTGGAGGCGAGAAGCCGGCGCAGGATCGGCCCGGCATTTTCGGGGTTGATCGGGAAATCGAGATCGCGCAGCTGCTCGGCGTCGGCGGCGCTGTCGTCGCCGGAATCCATCAGCGCGTCGGGATCGATGACGATCGAGCCGGTATCGACGGTCGCGGAGCCCGCGACCGCGGCGGCGATGATGTTCGCCTGCGGCATCAGGCTCTGCACACGGGCATCGATCAGGCCCTGGCGGAACTGATTGAAATAGAGGATGCCGAGAACGAGGACGATCAGGCCGGCGATATTGAGAAGGACGATGCGGCTGGTGAGGCTCGCCGGCGCCAGACGGTGAATCCACCAGGCCAGACCCCGATCACGCTCGACGACCGTCTCAGTAGCGGTAGTGTCCTCGACCTCGATCCGGTCGGGTGTTTCGACGCCCGTCACCATGCCGTGCCCAGCCTATCGGTCACGCCTCCTTGAAACGATAGCCGACGCCATAGAGCGTCTCGATGCCATCGAAATCGTCGTCGACGAGTTTGAACTTCTTGCGCAGCCGCTTGATGTGGCTGTCGATGGTGCGGTCATCGACATAGACCTGGTCGTCATAGGCCGCATCCATCAGCGCATCGCGGCTCTTGACGATGCCGGGGCGCTGGGCGAGCGACTGCAGGATGAGGAATTCGGTCACCGTCAAGGTCACCGGCTTCGCATCCCACGTGCAGGAGTGACGGTCCGGATCCATCGAGAGCTTGCCGCGATCGATCGTCTTGGCGGCTTCCTGCGGCGTCACCGTGCCGTCGCGCGGTGTGGCGCGGCGGAGCACCGCCTTGACGCGCTCGACCAGAAGGCGCTGCGAGAACGGCTTCTTGATGAAGTCGTCGGCGCCCATCTTGAGACCGAAGAGCTCATCGATCTCGTCGTCCTTCGAGGTGAGGAAGATGATCGGCAGATCGGATTTCTGACGGATGCGGCGCAAGAGCTCCATGCCGTCCATGCGCGGCATCTTGATGTCGAAGATGGCCATGTCGGGCGGCGTGTCCTGGAGACCCTGCAAAGCAGCGGCACCGTCCGAATATTTCTGGACCTGGTAACCTTCAGCCTCCAGAGTGATCCCGACGGAGGTCAGAATGTTGCGGTCGTCATCGACAAGAGCGATCGTCGGCATATGGCCCTATTCGTCTGAAGTTAACAATACTGCGGCTCTAGCCACGGAACTGGCGTAAAATATGGCGCACCGTTCCCAGCCCCAAGCCCTCTCTCTTAGGGAAATCATCTCTTAATGACAACTCCTGCACGGCGGAGCTTCACTGGAACCGAGGCCCGCCAGCTTTTGAGGCGCGGCCGGACCGGCGCCCTGGGCACCAACAATCTCGACCCTACGGGACCTTATATTTCGCTCGCCAATGTCGCGACGGACGCGGTGGGCCATCCCGTCATCTTCATCTCGAAGCTGGCCTGGCACACCCGAAATATCCTGGCCAACCCTTCCGGCAGCCTCATGGTGAGCGAAATTCCGGCCGAGGGCGACGCCCTGACCGGCCCCAGAGTTACCCTCATGGGCGAGTTCCAGCCGGTTCCCGCGGCCGAGATCGCCGAACGTTATGCCCAGCACCATCCGGCGGCCCGATTCTACCTGGAATTCCCGGATTTCTCCTTCTGGCGGCTTTTCCCGCAAAAAATCCATGCTGTGGCGGGTTTCGGGCGGATCGAGACGATGGAGCCTGATGAGGTATTCCTGCCAGAAAGCGCAGCGGCGGCAGTCATGGCGGGGGCGCCCTCGGCCATCGCCCATATGAATGAGGATCATGCCGACGCGGTCGAGCTCTACGCCACCCGGCTCCTCGCCGCGGCCCCTGGAAACTGGCGAATCACCGCCATCGACCCCGACGGCGCCCATCTGAGCCTCGGCGACAAGGCCCTGAGGCTGGCCTTCGACGAACCTGTGTCGGGCCCGGATGGCCTGCGCCAGGCCTTTGTCGCCCTGGCGCGCAGGGCCAGAGAATCTGATGTGAAACCATCAGATAAATGAGGTTCGATACCGCAAAAACAGTGACTTAATACCATCTTTCTGGCTTGTTTCTTGCTATCCTTCCCCCTACTTTCGCCGTTCCGGCAAAAAACTGTGGGAGGATTGCGTGCATCATACGGGCCGTTTCAACGCGAATATCGCTCTGGTCGTGAAGGAGCCGCGCTCCGCCGCTTTCAATCTGGGCGCCGCCCAGCTTTATGAAGAAGCGCTGCGCCGGGGCGAAGGACGTGTTGCCGAGGGCGGCCCGCTTGTCGTTTCGACCGGCGCGCATACCGGCCGTTCGCCCAATGACAAGTTCGTCGTGCGCGACAAGACAACCGAAAAGACGGTCTGGTGGGACAACAACAAGGCCATCTCGCCCGAGCATTTCGCGCTGCTCAAGCAGGATTTCCTGGCACATGCCCAGGACAAGCATCTTTATGTGCAGGATCTTTATGGCGGCGCCGATCCGGCGCACCGGATTTCGGTGCGCGTGGTGTGCGAATATGCCTGGCACGCTTTGTTCATCCGCAATCTGTTGATCCGTCCCGCGCGTGAGGATCTCGCCGGCTTCGTCCCGCAACTGACGATCATCGACCTGCCGAGCTTCAAGGCCGATCCGAAACGCTATGGCGTGCGCAGCGAGACGGTCATCGCCTGCGATCTGACGCAAGGCCTCGTCCTCATCGGCGGCACCGAATATGCCGGCGAAATGAAGAAGTCCGTCTTCACCGCGCTCAATTATCTGCTGCCCGACAAGGGCGTGATGCCGATGCACTGCTCGGCCAATGTCGATGCGAAAGACCGCAGTGCCGTGTTCTTCGGCCTGTCCGGCACCGGCAAGACGACGCTCTCGGCCGATCCCGCCCGCACCCTTGTCGGCGACGACGAGCACGGCTGGTCGAATGACGGCATCTTCAATTTCGAAGGCGGCTGCTACGCCAAGGTGATCCGCCTGTCTGAGAAGGCCGAGCCCGATATTTACGCAACGACGCGGCGCTGGGGCACGGTGCTCGAGAATGTCGTAATGGACGATCAGACCCGCAAGCTCGATCTCGATGACGGCTCGCTCACCGAAAATACCCGCTCGGCCTATCCGCTCGACTACATTCCCAATGCCAGCGCCAGCGGACAGGCGCCCATTCCGCAGACGATCGTGATGCTCACCGCCGATGCCTTCGGCGTCATGCCGCCGATCGCCAAGCTCACGCCGTCGCAGGCGATGTATCATTTCCTCTCCGGCTACACCGCGAAGGTCGCCGGCACCGAACGCGGCGTCGTCGAGCCGCAGGCGACCTTCTCGGCCTGCTTCGGCGCGCCCTTCCTGCCGCGTCATCCGAGCGTCTATGGCGCGCTGCTGCGCGATCTCATCGCGCGCCATCAGGTGCAATGCTGGCTGGTCAATACCGGCTGGACCGGTGGATCTTACGGCCAGGGCCGGCGCATGCCGATCGCCGATACCCGCGCGCTTCTCGATGCCGCGCTGTCGGGCGCGCTCGACAAGCAACCGATGCGTAAGGACCCGCATTTCGGTTTCGAGGTGCCGCTCGCCGTCAAGGGCGTCGATGCCAAATTGCTCAATCCGCGCGACACCTGGGCCGACAAGGCCGCCTATGATGCGCAGGCGCACAAGCTCGTGCAGATGTTCATCAAGAACTTCGCCAGATTCGAAGAATATGTCGGCGACGATGTGCGCGCCTGCGCGCCGGCCGCGTTGAGCGCCTAAATTCTAGGTTCATGAGCGATGCAGATCTGCGCCGTTTCGGCGGCGCTGATCGGCAGATCATAAAGCATGCACAGATGCGGGCTGGCGGCATCGTCGCCGCGGCCCCCTTCGCGCCAGAAGCGACATGACCGGCACACACCGAAGGACGGCGCCTCGCGGCGCGTGATCTCGCCTGCCAGCAGATCGCCAAGGCCCTTGTCCATGCGGCGGCGCGTCTTGCCGCCGAGCTCTTCACACGCCGCGGCGAGCACACCCCATGGGTCCTTCGCCATCATCGCCTTACCGGCTTCGGTGAGCTCCAGGACGATAGAGCGCTTCTCGCCCGGCCGTTCGGTCTTGGCGATGAGCTGCTTGCGCTCGAGCGCCTTCACGGTCTGCGAGATCGTGCCCTTGGTGGCGCCGAGATAACGGGTCAGCGCGCCCGGTGAATTGGAGAAACGGTTGGCGCGCGCCAGAAAGCGCAGGGCCTCCCACTGGGCCGGGTTCAAGCCATCGGCGAACTCGCCCGCCCGCATGAGCCGTGACAGGCGCTCGAGTGAATAGACGATCTCACGACCTTCCGCCTCGATCTTTACCATAAGTCGGCCTCTGTTCCGTCCACGATGACTGTGACATGCGCGGGCAACCCCCGCAACGACGCGCTGAATCTCAGCAAAATCAGGCCATCATGACGACATGATTAAACGTCATTCGTAACCAGGCGCGGCATTTAGACGGGCTTAAGCCGGCTCGGCGATGCTGCCGGCTCTGATCTTTTAGGGCAACGATCGGCGATGAATTCAAACGGCAGGGGTGGGAATAAGCGCGGCCAACGGCAGGAGCGCCGGGAACCGTCGCTTTTCGGCGGCCGCCCGAGCGGTGGTGGCGGCAACCGCCAGGTTCCGCAGGGCCGTATCCCTAAGCGTCGGCGCCGTTCCGGATTTCGCATCTTCAGCCTGTTCCTCACCCTCGTCTTCTGGGGCATTTTCGCCGGCGCTGCCGGCTTCGGCTATCTGTGGCTGACCCTCGACCAGAAGGGCCTGTTCCAGATCCCGGCGCGCGAGCCCGGCATCATGGTGCTGGCGGCCGACGGCACGGTGCTCGCCGAGCGCGGCGCCTTCTTCGGTGACGATGTGCGTATCGCCGACCTGCCGGCCTATGTCCCGCAGGCGATCATCGCCATCGAAGACCGCCGCTTCCGCTCGCATTTCGGCGTCGATCCGCTCGGCCTCATCCGTGCCATGGTGGAGAACCTGCGCGCCGGACGCGTCGTCCAGGGCGGCTCGACGCTCACCCAGCAGCTCGCCAAGAATCTGTTTCTGAAGCCCGACAGGACCATGGGCCGCAAGGCGCAGGAAGCGGTGCTCGCCATCTGGCTCGAGACGCAGTTCACCAAGGACGAGATCCTGCAACTCTATATGAACCGCGTCTATTTCGGCGCCGGCGCCACCGGCATCGAAAAAGCGGCGCAGAAATATTTCGGCAAATCGGCGCGCGACGTGACGCTGGCCGAGGCCGCTATTCTCGCCGCCGTGCTGAAGGCGCCCTCCAACTACAACCCGATCGCCAATCCCGAGGCCGCCACCAAACGCGCCCATGAAGTGCTGAACGACATGGTCGATTCAGGCTTCATCGAGCCGGGCGATGCGCAAGTGGCGCTGACCGCGCCGGCGACGGTGAAGGCCTCCGACTATGTGCCTTCGACGCAGTATATCGTCGATTATGTCGGTGAGATCCTGCCGCAGCTGGTGCGCAATTACGACCAGTCGATCGTTGTTGAGACGACGATCAATCCCGAGATCCAGACGGTCGCCGAGCGCTCGCTGCGCAAGCGGCTCAATCAGGACGGGCCGAAATTCAACGTCTCGCAGGCGTCCTTCGTGATGCTCGACCCGACCGGCGCCATCATCTCGATGGTCGGCGGCAAGTCCTATGTCAAAAGCCAGTTCAACCGGGTGACCAAGGCGAAGCGCCAACCAGGCTCGGCCTTCAAGCCCTTCGTCTATCTGGCGGCGGTCGAGCAGGGTTACGGCCCGGATTCGGTCGAGGTCGACGAGCCGGTGCGTATCGGCGACTGGGAGCCCGAAAACTACAAGCGCGAATATATGGGACCGGTTACCTTGACCCGGGCGCTGGCGCTGTCGCTCAACACGATTGCGGCTAAGCTCGCCTTCAACGTGTCGCCGACCGCCGTCATCGCCACTGCGCATCGTCTCGGCATCACCTCCGATCTCGCCAACAACGCCTCGATCGCGCTCGGCACCTCGGAAGTGACGCTGCTCGAAATGGTCGCCGCCTTCACGCCCTTCGCCAATGGCGGCGCGCCGGTGCAGCCCTATATCGTCTCGCGCATCATGACGCGCGACGGCACACTTCTCTATCAGCGCTCGGGCGACGGGCTCGGTCAGGTCGTCTCCAATTACGATCTCGGCGCCATGAACCGCATGATGCGCGCCGTGGTCACGGAAGGTACCGGACGCAGCGCGCAGTTCGGCGACTATGAGATCGCCGGCAAGACCGGCACCAGCCAGGATTATCGCGACGCGTGGTTCATCGGCTACACGGCGCATTACATCGCCGGCGTGTGGGCCGGCAATGACGACAACTCGCCGACCAAGAAGATGACCGGCGGCTCGATCCCCGCCGCCATCTGGAAGGACGTGATGGCCGACGCTCATAATGGCCTTTCCAATCTGCCGCTGCCCGGCGACGACAATCCCTATAATGACGGGACCGGCGGCGCGGTGGCCTCCTATTCCGAAAATTACGATGCCGGCGCCGACGAAGAGTATCTGCCGCGCAAACGCGAAAGACGGCGCGGCTTCTTCGAAAGCCTGTTCGGCAGCTCGGATGACGAAGGCGACGAGGAATATGTGCCGAGGCAGCGCCAGCGCGACAGCGGCAATGCGGCGGAGCGGCTCAGAGAGCGCGGCAACAGCAAGTAGACGAGCCGGGCGTGCCTGCGGGACGAGGCTTCTACCGCAGCGGTGTGGTGTCGAAATATTCGCTCAGGCGTCGGATCTTGCCGTCGCGCAGCTCGAGTATGAGCATGAACGGGAAATCGAAGCGCCCGCCGCCGGTACGCTTGCGCGACAGGAACTCGCCCTCGACGCAGGCCGTCTGCGCATGCTCGACGGCGCTCGTGACCCGGATCGTAACGTCCTCGATTTTTCCCAGGCCCACGGAAACAGCATCGGAAATCTGCCGTGGGCCGACCAGCGGCTGAGGCTGCAGCGGATTGGTGAAGACACCATCATCGGCGAAAAGCGCGCCGATCGCCTCCGGCGCTGAGGCCTCCCACGCCACAAGAAACAAGCGGGCGCAATCAAGTGGCGTCGTCACGTCTGGCACTCCCGATGACGGAATCTAGCGATCAGCACGATCTTGCTCGAGTAAAGCGCTGTCCACGACCGATCCATCACCGTCAACCTAGCGGGTGGGACCGGGCGCCACCATTTCGCGAGCTCGAAAGCACCGCAGCGGATCGCAGTGCATGCGCGTCAGGTCGCTTCAGAGATCGAAAGATCAGAATGACTGCGCCAGCAGAAAATTGCGCGCCGAGTCGGCTCGATCGGTGATCCGGCTGCGAACCTCCTCGGGTATATCGGGGCTGTCGACCGGATAGAGGTGGCAGCGCGCGATCTCCTTGCGCAGATCGACATCCTTGCCGAGATACTGATAAGCGACGCGCGTCGAGAAGGGTTGGCGGGCGCCGCCGCTGGCGACGGTGACCATGATGCCGGTGAGGAACTGCAGCTGCCGGCGATGCGACGGATAGAGGATGGTGAACGACGCCAAGTCCTTGGAATTAGCTTCATATTCGACGAGATAGAGCCGGTCGACGATGTTCCTGACGACGCCGTTGAACTTCTGCGTGACTCTCATGGAACGGCTGCCGCCGGGAAGATACAGGCGCTGCACGCTCCTGGTCAGGCAGTTCGGCGCCTCGAAACGTATCGTGGTCAAGGACCGCACGATGTGATTGGACCAGACCGGCGAGCAGAAATAAGCCGCATAGGTTCCCTCATAGGCGGCGAGCGCGCCTTGCGATTCGGCATCCGCCATGTCGATCTGGGTGAGAAGCTGCTCGAGGAGCAAGGTCTCGCGCACCGGCGCGCGTTTGGGCCGGACCAGGCGAACGAACTCCTTGGGAGGAAGAGTGATCTCATATTCATCGACGCCGAAGAAGTCGGTGATGCGCTTGAGATTGTGCAGCGACGGCTCGGACTGGCCGCTCAGATACTTGTTGAACTGCTGCCGGTTCATGCCCAGGTTGCGGCAGACCTCGGCGACAGAATTGAAATGAGCGCAGAGATATCGGAGATTTTCGGCGAAGATTGCACTGCTGCGAGACATGGATCCGACCGTCAAGGTACCATCAGAGAGCGAGATTACGGCGCAATCCGCCGGCGACGAAACAATTTAGTTGACCGTCAGGTGCGCCTCGCCTAGCTTTTTCGCGCTCGAGTAAAGTTCTTTTTGTTGTCCACGATGCGATCTGCTGTGTGAAAGGCAGATCTATCGTGCTTCTTAGTGTACTCGACCAATCCCTGGAGAGATCTCCCTTCTTCGACTGCGCCAAGCGCGACGGCGCGGCGTCCTATATCGTCCTCAACCACATGTTCATGCCGTATCGTTACGGCGACCAGACCGAGGAATACTGGGCGCTGGTCAATGACGCGACACTCTGGGACGTCGCCGCTGAACGCCAGGTCGAAATTTCAGGCCCTGATGCGCGGCGTTTCGTCGACCTCCTGGTACCGCGTAGCCTGGAGCGCTGCGCCGTCGGACAGTGCCGCTATGTGGTGATTACCGACGCGGACGGCCATATCCTCAACGACCCGGTGCTCAACCGGCTGGAAGAGAACAAATACTGGCTGTCTGCCGCTGACAGCGATTTGCTCCTCTGGGCCAAAGGCGTGGCCTGCTTTGCCGGGATGGATGTCGCCATCACCGAGCCCGAGGCGGCGCCCATCCAGATCCAAGGCAACAAATCGCGCGACGTCATGATCCGCCTGCTCGGCGACAAGGTTGCGGACCTCAAATACTACCACCTGATGGAGGCCGAACTCGACGGCATGTCCTTGGTTGTGACCAGGACCGGCTGGAGCGGCGATCTCGGCTATGAAATCTATCTGCGCGACACAGCGCGCGCCGGCGATTTGTGGGAAAGGGTGAAACAAGCGGGCAAGCCCTCCAATCTGCGCGTCACTGGCCCCAACACCATACGCCGCGTGGAAGCCGGGATCATCGCGATGCGGTCGGACTTTCCCGCCGAGGCGACGCCCTTCCATGTCGGCCTCGAACACCTCGTCGATCTCGACAAGCCAGTGGACTTCATCGGCAAGACGGCGTTGCGCCGGATCGCCGCCGAAGGTGTGGCGTGGAAGCTCGTCGGCCTCGAATTCGACGAAAGCGCCACCGACGGCGAGGCGGCGAGCTTCGGCGGACGCGCCGTGAACCGGGACGGCGTGACCGTCGGAAGGACGACGGTCGTGGTCTATTCGCCCCGGCTCAAGCGCATGATCGGCTATGCCCGCATCGATGCCGCAGCAGCGACGCTCGGCATACGGCTCTCCGTCGAGGGCAAGACGGGACGGCAAGATGCGTGCGTCGCCAAACGTCCCTTCTTCGATGCCAAGAAGCAGGAGCCGAGGCGCTGATGTCCAAATCACAGACGCTCGACCTCCTGTTCCTCAACCGCCGCGACGTGGCGGCGCTGACACCGGCCATGCCGGAGGTGATGGACATCGTCGAAACCGGGTTGAAGGCCCATGGCCTGGGCGACGTCGTCCTGCCGCCCAAGGGCCACATCCATCTCGATGACCGGTATAATGGGCATTTCAACATTCTGATGGGCTATGCCGGGCCGATCGATACCGCCGGTGTGAAGGTCATTGGCGACTATGTCGACAACTACCGTCATGATCTGCCGTCCGAGATCGCGGTCCTGACCCTCTATGATCCGCAAACCGGGATTCCGATCTGCATCATGGACGCGACGGACTTGACCTGGCTGCGCACCGGAGCGGTCACCGGCATCGGCGCGCGCCGGCTGGCGCGGCCCGGCGCCAGGATCCTTGCCCATATCGGCGCGCGTGGCACCGCGGCGGCGAACATCCGGGCGATCGCCGAGACATATGATCTCGACGAAGTCCGCATCGCCAGCAAGCGGCGCGAGACGCGCGACGAGCTTGCGCGTCTCATCGAGGCGGAGCTTGGGGTCAAGGCGGTGAGCGCCGCGAGCATCGAGGAGGCGGTCGCCGATGCCGATATCGTCGTCGAGGCGACGCGGCTGGAGAAGCCGGAGATCCTGATCGGAGAATGCATGATCAAGCCGGGCGCGCTGCTGATCACCTATGGCTGGATCATGGCGGTGGACCCGGCGCTTCCGCTCACGGCCGACAAGATGATCGTCGACGACTGGCGCCAGTGCTGCGAGGGCGGAACGTTTCACACGCTCATCAAGGAAGGCCGCTTGCGGCGCGAGCATGTGCATGCCGAGATCGGAGAGATCGTGGCCGGCAAGCGTCCGGCGCGGCAAACGGATAACGAGCGAATCGTCTTCTGGCACCGGGGCTTCGCCGTCAGCGACATCGTGCTCGGCCGTCATCTCTATGACCGCGCCGTGGCGCGCGGCATCGGGCGCACCGTGCCGCTCTGGTAATTAAAGAAACAAAGGCTCAAGGAGGAAACAAGAATGAAGAACGATATCGGACTTCCGCTCCTGCGGGCGGATGAAATGAAGCCGGGACGGATGGACCGGCGCAGCTTCATGGGCGGGCTCAGCCTGCTCGGCCTGTCGGCCGCGGCAGGCTCGACCTTCCCGATGCCGGCGCGGGCCGAGGAGACGCCGAAGCCGGGCGGCCATCTGCGCTTCGCCATGGCGCATGGCGAGGCCGCCGACACGCTCGACCCGGCGCATGTGAACAACGGCTATGTGACGGTCGTTGCCTATGCGATCACCAACATGCTGACCGAAGTCGGCACCGACGGCGCGCTCGAGCCCAAGCTCGCCGAGAGCTGGGAAGCCTCGGAAGGCGCCACCAAATGGACCTTCAAGCTGCGCAAGGGCGTCGAGTTCCATAACGGCAAGAGCTTCACCGCGAAGGATGTCGTCGCTTCGATCAATCACCATCGCGGCGAGAAGTCGACCTCCTCGGTCAAACCGATCGTCGATCCCATGACCTCGGTCGAAGCCGACGGCGACCATGTCGTCGTGATCAGGCTCAGATCCGGCGACGCCGACATTCCGTTCAAACTGTCAACCTTCAGCTTCGGCATGTATCCGGGAAAGGATGACGGGACGATCGATTGGCAATCCGGCATCGGCACCGGTGCCTATCGGCTGAAATCGTTCAGGCCCGGCGAACGGACCGAGCTGGAGAAGAACCGGAATTTCTGGCAGGCGGGCCGCGGTCATTTCGGCAGCGGCGAGCTGCTGTCGATACAGGACACGGCGGCGCGCCAGAACGCGCTTCTGACCAATGAGGTGGACGGCATCGACCGTCTCGATCTCAAGACCGTCAACCGGCTGAAGCAGGCCGCCGGCATCAAGGTCGAGGAAGTGCGCGGCAAGCTCCATTACACATTTCCGATGCTCACCAATGTCGCGCCCTTCAACGACAACAATGTGCGCCTGGCGCTCAAATACGCGATCGATCGCGAGGCGCTGCTCAAGACCATCCTCTTCGGACACGGCACGGTCGGCAACGACCATCCGCTCACCCCGGCCTATCCCTTCTTCGCCACCGACATCGAGCAGCGGGTTTACGATCCGGACAAGGCCAAATATCATCTCAAACAGGCCGGCCTCTCCGCACTCGCCGTCAATCTGAGCGCGGCCAATGCGGCGTTCACCGGAGCCGTCGATACCGCCGTACTCTACGCGGAACAGGCCAAGAAGGCGGGCATCTCGATCACTGTCGTTCAGGAGCCCAATGACGGCTACTGGACGAATATCTGGCAGAAGCGCTCATGGTGCGCCGCTTATTGGTTCGGCACGCCGACGCCGGACGATATCCTGACACAGGCCTATTCAGCCGGCGCAAGCTGGAACGATAGCGCCTGGAACAACGAGAAATTCAACAAGATCCTGGTCGCGGCGCGCTCCGAGCTCGATGCCGGCAAGCGCGCCGGCATGTACCGCGAACTGCAGCTCCTGGTCCGCGACGAGGGCGGTGTCGTCATTCCGCTTTTCGCCAATGACGTCTTCGCCACCAGCACCAAGGTCAGGCACGGCAGGCTGGCCGACAATTACGAATGCGACGGCCGCATGTTCTTCGACCGCTGGTGGTTCGGCTAGCGCGAATCTATCGCGCGCCTCACATCCGGATCAGCCGCAAGACGGTGACGCCATGCGCATCCACCAGGATGAGCTTGTCGCGTTGCTCGTCGATCCGCCACAGGCGCGCCTCGCCAAGCGCCGACAGGAAGTCGTGCTCCTGATTCAGGATCTCGGGCGCGCAGGCCATCTTGGTCGAGATCATGGGACTGAAACTGACGCGGGCCTCGTCGATCGTCATGCCGCCGCTGATCCGGTTGCAACCACCGCTGCCGGTTACCCTTCCATCGGCGGCGATATCGATCACCGTCCGAACATTCGAGATCACCCCGCGACGGCGAATCGATTCCGCATGCCAGCGGCCGATGAGTGCTTTGGGAAAGGCGCCGGCGAGCGACATGTCGGGCAAGGCCACCGCCGCCATGGCGAGGCCCATGAACCTCCGCCGTGCGAGTTTCACGTTGTTTCTCCTCATGTCCCGGCAGAACACTACCTCATCGCCGGGCGAGGAACGCAAGCAATTTGTTACGCCGCCTCGGCCTCAGCGCCGATACGGGCCATGCCGGCGAGCCGCTTGGTCGCGGCGACCGTCTCCCGCGCTGCATACCAGTAACGCGGCTTGAGCTCGATATTGAACAGAACATCGGCCGGGAAAGCGCATTCCGCCATCAGCATCTCCCAGGGGATATCGCCCCATCCGACCGGCAGATGCAGATCGCCATGGCCATAGGCGACACGCTCTCCTTCGGTGAACATCCAGATGTCGTCCTGGCGGCCGAAGCTGTCATGCACATGGAGATGCCTGGCGAAGGGCGCCAGAGCGGCGACCTCGTCGACGAAGTCGTCGCGGCGGCCGAGGAAATCCAGATTGAGATGGGCATGGCTGAAATCGAGCGTGGCCATGACATTCGGATGGCCGATCATCGCCAGCTCGGCGGCGAGCCGCGACGGCGTCGATGCCAGCTGCCTGCCCTCATAGCCGCCGAATAATGTCTCGACGCACAAGGTCAGGCCCAGATCACGGGCGAGGTCGCCACCTTTGGCCAGCCAGTCGCGCTGGCGCTCATATCCCGCCGCCACACCTTCGGCCTGCTGCTGCGGCATCAGGCCCGCATGGATCACATAATTCTCGGCGCCGACTTCCGCCGATATTTCGAGCGAGGCCTTCAGCACCTCGAAATGGCGTGGCAGGCGCCAGGCTTCGTCCATGAAGTTGATGGCGAGCGGCCCATGCACCGAATAATCGACACCCCGGCCGGCGCAGGCAGTCTTCAGCATCGCGAGCTGAGCCTGACGGATCTTGCCGCCGACGACGATGTCCATGTCGTAGATCGGCAGCTCGATCGCATCGACGCCCAGCTCCTCGATCATGTCGAGCTCGGCGCCGAAATCCGAGAGATCGTCCAGGCGCTTATGGGCGGATATGCCGGTGCGGGGCTGCATTCTCGATGACTCCTCGATGCGGAAGGAAATGAATGCCGCGAATGTCGTGGTGGTGCATGACAGCGATTTGATCGTCCCTTGACGGTTGCGCGACGCCGCCCTCGACATTTTCACGCCAATGCCATTGAATCTTAGCGTGATTGTCACAAAAGGATGATTCGCGTGCTCGTGAGGCTTGGCGCCGCCGCTTTGCTGTTCGTCGCAACACCGGGAACCGCCGGCGCCGGCGAATTGACCGGCCGTGAGATCGAAGCCGAGCTCGTCGGGCGGCAGATCCTGTGGTGGCAGGCGGATGGCTGGCAGAACGGCACTCTGACGCTCGGCGCCAGCGGCGTTGCCGACATAACGATTGCCGGCCCCGGCGCCAAGAGTCACGATGAAGGCACCTGGGAGCTTCGCGACGGCACCTTGTGCACCAAGTGGCGGATGCTGCGCGCGCAGGAGAAGTGCTATCGGCTGACGCGCGACAATAGCCGCCGCTTCCTCACCAGCGGCGGCAACATCTTCGAGATTCAGGAAGCCGGCGTCTGAGCGTCACTAGGCTGTGCATCGTCATTCGACTGTCACGGCCAAACGACGAAACTGTCATGTCCTCAAACTAGGCAGGTCCAACGGGCCCCTGAGCCCTTGCGACCAGAGCGCTTCCCGCCAAAGTTGCTCGACTTTGGCGACAAGGAAGCGCTCCAGATTAGGTGTTTTTCGAGCCCTTTTACCCACTTTGATCGAAACTTTTCGTTTCGATCAAAGTGGGCAGGGCTCTATGGGGAGATGACGATGAAACGATCGATACTTGTCGCCGCCATGACCATGACGACGCTCGCCGGCGCCGCCGCGCAGGAGCGTACCAAATTCGAATTCTGGTATGGATTGACCGGCGACCTCGGCGAAGTGGTGGCCAATCACTGCAAGCTCTTCAACGAATCGCAGACCAAATATGAGGCCGTGTGCACCGGCCAGGGCGGCTATGACAAGGCCGAGCAGAACACCATCGCCGCCTATCGCGCCAAGCAGCAGCCGACCATCGTTCAGATCTATGACGCCGGCACGCTCAATTTCATGCTCTCGGGCGCCATCTACAAAGCCAACCAGTTCGACAAGGATTACGGCCTGAATGTCGACTGGAAGAGCTACTTCCCCGGCATCGCCAATTATTATGCGACGGCCGGCGGCGAAATGTGGTCCTTCCCCTATAACTCATCGACCGCAGTCTTCTACTGGAACAAGGACGCCTGGGCGAAGATCGGAAAAAACGAGGCGCCGAAGACCT
This sequence comes from Taklimakanibacter albus, assembly GCF_016595235.1. Classification (GTDB taxonomy): domain Bacteria; phylum Pseudomonadota; class Alphaproteobacteria; order Rhizobiales; family Aestuariivirgaceae; genus Taklimakanibacter; species Taklimakanibacter albus. The sequence continues at coordinate 1,924,156 of NZ_JAENHL010000008.1, forward strand.
GGGCCGAGTTCGCGGACGATCTCAAGGCGTTGAAAGCGGCGGGCGTCGAATGCGGGTTCGCGCTCGATGGCGATACCTGGATGAATCTCGAGCAATTCTCCGCCACCAACAACATTCCCATCGCCACGCAGGACAACGGCTATGGCGGCCTCAGCGCCGAGCTCGTCTTCAACAAGACGGCCTATGTCGACCACATGAAGAACTACAAGGCCTGGCTCGATGCCGGCTATGCGCGCATCCAGACGACGCAGGTCGGCAAGAACCTCGTTCAGGCCTTCGCTGACGGCAGCTGCGCCTCGACCATCACCTCGATCGCCAACCACGGCACGGTGAAGAACACGCAAGTTCCCGATCTGAAGTGGGACGTCGCGATGATCCCGGTGCTCGACGCCGCCAAGCGCACCAACTCGCTGGTCGGCGGCGCCTCGCTCTGGGTCATGCAAGGCAAGTCCAAGGAAGAGTACGAAGCGGCGGCCGCGTTCCTCAAATATGTCACCTCGCCCGAGACCGGCGAGAAATACATCGTCAAGAACACCGGCTATATTCCGGTGACGGTCAAGGGCTTCGAGCTCCTGAAGTCGGAAGGCTTCTACCAGGATCCGAAAATGGCCGGCCGCGAGGTCGCCATCGCCTCGCTGACCGCCTCGGCCGTCGGCCCCAATTCGCGCGGCATCCGCCTCGGCAACTTCACCTCGATCCGCTCCGAGCTGCGTTCGGAACTGGAGGCGGTGTTCACCGGCCAGAAGGACGTACAGGCCGGGCTCGATGCCGCCGTCGAACGTGGCGACCAGATCCTGCGCCGCTACGAGCAGACCTATAAGGGCGCGGCGCTGCCCTGATCAACATGATCGTCGGGCCGGCCGGATGACATTGCCGGCCGGCCCCGACAATCGAGCCCCACATGGAAAAGCGCGCGACATTCTCCAATCTCTGGCTCGCCGCGGCCTTCATCGCGCCGCAGATGCTGCTGGTCTTCGTGTTCTTCTACTGGCCGACGGGCGAAGCCCTCTATTGGGCGGTGACGCTCGAGCCACCCTTCGGCGGGTCGAATGAATGGGTCGGCTGGCTCAATTTCGAGACCGTCTTCAGCGATCCCAAATATTGGAACTCGGTGCGCATCTCGATCGCCTTCGCCGGCCTTGCGACGGTGCTCTCGCTCGTCATCGCCGCGATGCTCGCTCTGTTCGTCGACCGGCGCCTGCCGGGGCATCAGCTCTATAAATTCACCTTCTTCCTACCCTATGCGCTCGCCGCGCCCAGCGTCGGACTCGCCTTCCGCTTCATCTTCTCACCCGATGCGGGTTTCGTTTCCGCCATCAACCGGGTCTGGCCAAACTTATGGAATCCGGCCCTCGACGGCTGGGACGCCTTCCTGCTGATCGTCTTCGCGCAGAGCTGGAAGATGGTCGGCTACAACTTCATCTTCTTCCTCGCCGCCCTGCAGTCGATCCCACGCAGCGTCACGGAAGCCGGCGCCATGGATGGCGCCTCGGTACTCCGGCGCATGTGGGACATCCAGCTGCCGCTGATCGCCCCGACCTTGTTCTTTCTGGTCATCATCAACATCACCGACAGCTTCGTCGACAGCTTCGGCATCGTCGATGTGACGACCTCCGGCGGGCCGGCACGGGCCACCGATCTGATGGTCTACAAGATCTATTTCGACGGTTTCGAGGGCAAGGACTACTCGCTCGCCGCGGCGCAGTCGATCGTGCTCATGCTCCTGATCATCGCCTTGACCTTCATCCAGTTCCGCTTCGTCGAGCGGCGCATTCACTATTCATGAGGGCCGGCCGGTGATCGAACGCACGCCGCTTCTCGACCTCTTCACCCATCTGCTCCTGCTCGCCTCCTTCGTGGCGTTGCTGATCCCGTTCTGGATCGTCTTCGTGGCGGCGAGCCATGACTTCCACACCGTCAATCAGGTGCCGATGCCGCTCTGGCCGGGCGACAGCTTCTTCGAGAATATGGCGGTCGCCTGGGAACGCGGCAATTTCGGCCGCGTGATGCTCAACTCGCTCATCGTGGCCGGCGGCGTCACGCTCGGCAAGATTGTCCTCGCCGCGCTCTCGGCTTTCTCAATCGTCTATTTCAAATACCGCCTGCGCATGGTGATGTTCTGGCTGATCTTCATCACACTGATGCTGCCGCTCGAAGTGCGCATCGTGCCGACCTATGCGGTGGCCGCCGATGCCTTGCGGCCCTTCCAGTCGATGATCGACCTGTTTGGCATCGGCATAAATCTTCCCGAGTGGAATCTCCTCAACTCCTATTCCGGCCTGATCCTGCCGCTCGTCGCCACCGCCACCGGCACCTTCCTTTACCGGCAGTTCTTCCTCACCGTGCCGGATGAGCTCGCCGAGGCGGCCAAGATGGACGGTGCCGGCGCCGTCAGGTTCTTTCTGGAAGTCCTGCTGCCGCTATCACGGACCAACATGGCGGCCTTGGCGACGATCATGTTCGTGTGGTCGTGGAACCAGTATCTCTGGCCGTTGCTCGTCGTCACCGATCACCAGAATTTCGCGACCGCGACCATGCAGCTCCAGAAGCTCATCCCGGGTCCGCTGTTCGGCGAGCCGCCGGTGTGGAACATCGCCATGGCCGCCAATCTGATCGTTCTCGCACCGCCGGTGCTGGTGACCATCCTGCTGCAGCGCTGGTTCGTGCGCGGCCTGATGGTCACGGAAAAATAGGGGGCGCCCATGCCCAAGGTCACGCTCACCAATCTGCGCAAGAGCTACGGCCGCAATGAGGTCGTCCATGGCGTTTCGCTCACCATCGAGCATGGCGAGTTCATCGTTCTCCTCGGCCCCTCGGGCTGCGGAAAATCGACCCTGCTGCGCATGGTGGCGGGCCTCGAAGGCATCACCGCAGGTGAGATCGCAATTGGCCCGACGGTCGTCAACAAGCTCGAGCCGCGCGAACGCGGCTGCGCCATGGTCTTCCAGAACTATGCGCTTTATCCGCATATGACGGTCAGACAGAATATCGGTTATTCGCTGAAGGTCGCCGGCATGTCGCGCGCCGAGCGCACGGTGAAGGTGGAAGAAGTGGCGGGCACGCTCGGCCTTTCGGATTTCCTCGACCGCAAGCCGAGCCAGCTCTCGGGCGGCCAGCGCCAGCGCGTCGCCATGGGGCGCGCCATGATCCGCGAGCCCAAGATCTTCCTCTATGACGAACCGCTTTCCAATCTCGATGCGCAATTGCGCGTCGCCATGCGGGTCGAGATCCGCAAGCTGCATCAACGCCTCGGCACCACCACCCTGTTCGTCACCCATGATCAGGTCGAGGCGATGACGCTCGCCGACCGCATCGTCATCATGAACAAGGGCAATATCGAGCAAGTGGGCAAACCGGCCGAGGTCTATCACCGGCCCGCCACCACCTATGTCGCGCGCTTCATCGGCAATCCCGGCATGAACCTGCTGCCGGCGGTGGCCGATCCCGGCACCGGGATCGTGCGGCTGGCGGATGGACAGGTGCTGGCCTATGACAAGAGCCGGTGGCGCGACATCGCGCCCGGCGAGATCACGGTCGGCTTCCGCGCCGAGGTGGCACGACTTGCGCCCGGAGGTTTTTCCGCCCGCTACGATTTCGCGGAAGAGCTGGGCTCAGCACAGCTGCTGCATGGCACCGTCGCCGGAAAGTCCGTGACGGTGCAATCGGTCGGAAATACCGGCTTGCGACCCGGCGATCCCCTGCCCTTCGCCATCGCTCCCCACGAGCTGCATTTGTTTGCGGCAAGCGGTCAGCGCTTCGCTGAGCAGGGCCGTGTCGAGACACCGGCAAGGTCCTTCACGCCCGCGCCGGCGCCGACCTACTTGCCCGTCGCGTAGCTGTGCAGCTCGGCGCCATGCTGCTTGAGCCAGGTCTTGGCGCGCGCGGCATTGGGGCAATGAGTGAGCACCAGCCGCCAGAATTGCCGTCCATGATTCATATGCTTGAGATGCGCCACTTCATGCGCGGCCACATAATCGAGCACGAAAGGCGGCGCCAGCACCAGGCGCCACGAATAGGACAGCGTGCCGTCGGACGAGCATGAGCCCCAGCGGCTCTTCTGATCGCGCACGACGACCCGGTGGAATTTGGCGTCCATGGCCCTTGCATAGGCCTCGCTCGCTTTGACGAGATCGTGACGCGCCTCCACTTTCAGCCAGTCGACGAGGCGCCGTTCGAGATGCGCCGCATCGCCGGATATCTGGATCGTGCCGCTCTGCATCGTCACCGCGCCGCGCCGGCTTCCTGTCGCCACGATGCGAAATTGCTCGCCGCGCAACAGAATGGTGGCACCTGCCTCGACCGGCCGTTTGGCGGGCTCCGTGGCGAGGCGATCGGCGATCCATTGCGATGAACGTTTGGCGAAATCGAGCCCTTCCTTACGCCCGACACGCGGCGGCAAGGTGACGATAACGCCGGAGCGGTCACGCGACAGGCGCAGAACCAGACGGCGCGCCTTGGCATGGCGCCTGAACGTGACGGAGATGGATTTGTCTTCGATGGCGAGTTGCGCCGGCTCGATCGTCTTCGGTCGCTTGACCAATCCCAATGCTTCGAGGAACCGGCTCACGCCTGCTTGTGCATGAAGTCGACGATACGCGGCACGGCATCGGCGCGGAAGCGCGAGCCGTTGAACACGCCGTAATGGCCGACGCCCTTCTGCAGGAGATGCAGCTTCTTTTCAGCCGGCAGCGACGCGCAGAGATCATGCGCCGCTTCGGTCTGGCCGACGCCCGATATGTCGTCGCGCTCACCCTCGATCGTCATCAGCGCCGTTTTTTTGATCAAGCCCGGCTCGATCTTCTCGCCGCGATGGCGGAAGATACCGCGCGGCAGCTCGTGATTGACGAAGACCTTCTCGACCGTCTGCAGATAGAATTCAGCGGTGAGGTCCATCACCGAGAGATATTCGTCGTAGAAATCGGTGTGTTTCTCGGCCGCGTCGCCGTCGCCCTCGATCAGGTGCCAGAACAATTCGCGATGAGCGCTCATATGGCGGTCGAGATTCATGGTCATGAATCCGGTGAGCTGCAGGAAGCCCGGATAGACGTCGCGCATGGCGCCGGGATGCGGGAACGGCACCTTCACCACGGCGTTCTTGCGGAACCAGTCGACGCCGCGCGCCACCGCCAGCCGGTTGACGACGGTCGGGTTGCGCCTTGTGTCGATCGGGCCGCCCATCAGGATCATGGATTTCGGCTGGTTGGGGTCCTTGCGCTTCGCCATCGAGGCGATGGCCGCGAGCACCGGCACGGAAGGCTGGCACACCGCCATCACATGAGTGTCAGGGCCGAGGAAAGTGAGCATCTCGACGACATAATCGATGTAGTCATCGAGATCGAAGTCACCACTCGCCAGCGGCACCTGGCGGGCATCGACCCAGTCGGTGATGTAAACATCGGCATGCGGCAGCATCGCTTCGACCGTGCCGCGCAGCAGCGTCGCATAGTGGCCCGACATCGGCGCCACGATGAGGAGCTTCGGCTGCTTGACCTTGGATTTTTCGTCGGCCCAGGCTTTGGAGAAATGCAGGAGCGAGCAGAAGGTCTTGTCGAAGACGCGCTCCTCGACGATGGGAACCTCGTCGCCGGCGACGACCGTGAAGTCGAGACCGAAGCCCGGCTTGCCGTAACGCCGCGTGGCCCGCTCGAAAAGGTCGAGCGAGGCCGACATGGAGCGGCCCATATAGGTCTGGGCGAAGGGATTGACGGGGTTCTTCCAGAAGAAGTTCGCCGCATCCGCCGCTGCCCGCCAGGGGGCAATGGCGGCGTGATTCATCTCATAGAGATAATAGAGCAATTCCCAACTTCCTTGTGGGTAAGGGTGCGGCGCAACATGTCAGCACGTTAACAAGGCCTTCTGCGCCGGGCAACCCGACCAACATCCTAGAGCCATGCAAAAAACGAGTAGCCGACGGAGAGGCAAGATTCAGGATAACACGCTGAAATTAATGAAACTTTCCTAACAAGACCGCTTATTGGACGACGGCGCGTAAGCCATCGGCCAGCGTTTTCACATCGGTCCCATAAGTGAAATGCTTCACGAACTTCCCGTCCGGCCCCATCAGATAGAGGATGGTCGAGTGGTCCATCAGATAGTCGCCAGGGGCGGCGCCCTCGGCCTGCTTGGCCTTGGCGTAATAGACCCGATAGGCCTTGGCGACCTTCGCGATATCGTCGGCAGAGCCCGTCAGGCCCACCATGCGGGGGTGGAAATTCGAGATATAGACCTTCATCGCCTCCGGCGTATCGCGCTCGGGGTCGATGGTGATGAAGACCGGCTGGATCTTGTCGCCCTGCGGTCCCAGTTGATCGAGGGCCGCCGACATCACCTGCAATTCGCTCGGACAGACATCCGGGCAGAAGGTGAAGCCGAAGAAGATCAGCATATATTTGCCGCGGAAATCCTGGTCGGTAACCCGCTTGCCGTCCTGGTTGGTCAAGGTGAAGGGCCCGCCGACCAGGGCCTCGCCCGAGCCGATCGGTCCGCCCGAACGGGTAAGCCACAGAGCACCCGCCCCGGTCACCAAAGCGATGAACAGGACGACGAGGGCGAAGATGAGCTTCTGGCGTGAGGGCATGGCGATCAGTTAGGAGGACTCAGGGCATTCTGCCAGAAGAAACCACGCCCTTCACAGGAACGTAATGTCACGCGGCATCGGGCGGGATGACGCCCTTCTTGAAGGCGAAGCAGCCATAAAAGCGGCGCTCACCGGTGACGATGACGCAATAGGCCTTGCGGGCGAGGTCATAGAAAGCGAAGCGCTCGATCGAGCCCATCGGCCAGGACCGGCCTTCGGCTTTGTCGACCTCAGCCTGTACCTCGGCCTGGACGGGCGGAATTTCATTCGGCTTGCCGACGATCTCCATGCGCAAGGCCGGATGTTCGACGAAGCTGTCGAGCGGCATGACGGAAAGGACCGCGCGGGTGGCACGCGCCGCCGTCACATTGTCGATGCGGAGCAGCTTACCGAGCACCGTCTGGCGCGCCACCGAGTCGGCCGGGAAATTTGTGTCGCAGATGATGACGTCATCGCCATGGCCCATGGCGCGCAACGCATACAGCACATCGGCATTGAGAGCCGGATCGATCGCTTTCAACATAGGAATTCCCTGTCATTTGCGCGTGATCTTTTCGGAAAACCGGAATCCACTTTTCCGGATCACGCGCTATTCCCCGTAAGGTATCCAGACATTCTTCACTTGCGTCGCCTGGCGCAGGAAGACCGGTCCCTCCGCTTGCGCGGGATCGAACCAGTCGGTCGCCAGGCCATGATCGACCAGAGTGCGTTTGAGATTGGACGATGACAGGCGCTCGGCTTCGGCCGAGGCCTTGTCGGAACCGAAGACCCAGAGCGCATCGACATCGTCATGCTCGGCCAAGGTCTTGGTGAGGCTCAGGCGGTCGCCGGTGACGATGTTGACGACACCCGCCGGCACGTCCGAGGTTTCGAGCACGGTGTAGAAATCGGTGGCGGCGAGCGGATGACGCTCGCTCGGCACCGCGACGACGCGATTGCCCATGGCGATGAGCGGCGCCACCAGGCTGATGAAACCGAGAAGCGGCGCCTCATCCGGGCAGACGATACCGGCGACACCGATCGGCTCCTTCAGCGCCAGAGCGAGACCGCGCAAAGGCGGTGTGTGAATGTCACCCTCGAATTTGTCGGCCCAGGCGCCATAGGTGAAGAGCCGCTTGATGGCGGCATCGACTTCAGCCTGCGCCGCAGCCATGCGCGAACCGGTCATCGCCGCGACGCGGCCGGCAAATTCGGCGCGCCGCCCACTCAGATTTTCGGCGATGTAATAGAGGATCTGCGCGCGGTTATGGGCGGTCGCCTTGGACCAGGCCTCGGCGCCCCGCGCCGCCGCCACGGCATTGCGGATGTCCTTGCGGTTGCCCTCGCCCACTTCACCCAGGATCTCGCCCTTGGGCGAGAGCACGGGACGCGAATAATTCCCATCTGGACGCGCCTGCTTGCCACCAATGAAGAGCTTGGCGGTGCGGTCGATCATCGGCAGGCCGGCATCGGCTTTCGCCTTCGCCGCCGGAAGAGGCTTCGAGGCCGGGCGGGCCTTTCGCTTCGCCCAGGCTTTGAGCTTCAGATATTCATAGGCGCCTTCGCGTCCGCCTTCACGGCCGAAACCCGATTCGCGGTAGCCGCCGAAGCCGGCGCTGGCGTCGAAGAGATTGGTGGAATTCACCCATACGACGCCTGCCTGCAATTTGGGCGCGATGTCGAGGGCGAGGCCGATGGTTTCGCTCCACACACTCGCCGCGAGACCATAGCGTGTATTGTTGGCGAGCATTACCGCTTCGTCCGGCGTGCGGAAGGTCATCGTCACCAGGACCGGTCCGAAAATCTCTTCGCGCGCGACGGTCGAGGCCGGATGGACATTGGTCAATAAGGTCGGCGGGTAGAAGAAACCCTTGTCGGTGGCGGCGCCCGGCGACTGGTAGCATTGGGCACCTTCGGCAATGCCCTGCTTCACCAAGGCGCTGATGCGCTCGAGCTGCACCTTGTCGACGATGGCACCCATATCCACCGCCTTGTCGAGCGGAGAGCCGACACGCAACTTGGCCATGCGCGCCTTGAGACGGGCGATGAAATCTTCCGCTATGCCTTCCTGCACCAGCAGACGCGAGCCGGCACAGCAGACCTGGCCCTGGTTGAACCAGATGGCGTCGACCAGGCCTTCGATGGCGCCGTCGATATCGGCGTCGTCGAAGACGATGTAAGGCGACTTGCCGCCCAGTTCCAATGTGAGGGACTTTCCGGTGCCGGCGGTCTCCTTGCGGATGAGACGGCCGACCTCGGTCGAGCCGGTAAAAGCGATCTTGTCGACATCCTTGTGCTTGACGAGAGCGGCACCTGTATCGCCGTCGCCGGTCACGATATTGAGCACGCCCGGCGGCAGGCCCGCCTGCTCGGCGAGCTCGGCGAAGAACAGCGCCGACAGCGAGGTGAATTCGGCAGGCTTCAGCACTACCGTATTGCCGAGCGCCAGAGCCGGCGCCACTTTCCAGGCGAACATCAGGAACGGAAAGTTCCAGGGAATGACCTGGCCCACGACGCCCACCGGCTGATAGTCGGCGAACTCTGTCTCCTGCAGCTGCGCCCAGCCGGCGTGATAATAGAAATGGCGCGCCGCCAAAGGCACGTCGAGATCGCGCGTCTCGCGGATGGTCTTGCCGTTGTCGAGGCTTTCGATGACGGCGAAGAGACGGGCGTGGCGCTGGATGAGACGGGCCAGCGCATAAAGATAGCGCGCGCGGCCATGGCCGCCGAGCTTGGCCCAGCCCGCTTGTGCCTTGCGCGCCGCCTTCACCGCGGCATCGATATCACTGTTCGATCCTTGCGACAGCTTGGCCAGCACCTTGGCCGTAGCAGGCTCCAGCGTATCGAAATGGCTTTTGCCATTGACCCATTGACCGCCGATGAAATGGCGGAAGCCCCTGTCGTGCTTGCTGAGCCAGGCGCGCGCCTCGGCATCGCTCTCCGGCGCCGGGCCGTAATCCATCGTCTCGAAATAATGTGCGACGCTCATTTCCTACCCGACCGGATGGCGGTTGAAGGCCGAATAGCGGCCGGTGACGTGATGCTCGAGCTGGCGCTCGATATCGGCGAGCAGCGAAGACGCGCCGATGCGGAAGAGATCGGGCTCGAGCCATTCGCGGCCGAGCTCTTCCTTCATGAGGACCTGATAGTTGAGGATGTCCTTGGCGGCCGAGATGCCGCCCGCCGGCTTGAAGCCGACCTTGAAGCCGGTGAGCGACTGATAAACGCGGATCATGCGCAGCATCGCCAGCGTGACGAGCAAGGTCGCGTTCGTCGTTTCCTTGCCGGTCGAGGTCTTGATGAAATCGGCGCCCGCCATCATGCAGACCATCGCCGCCTTGGCGACATTGCGCAATGTCTTGAGATCGCCGGTCGCCAGGATCGCCTTGACATGGGCGTCGCCGCAAGCGGCGCGGAAGTCGCGCATCTCGTCATAAAGCGCCTGCCAGTTCTGGGTCAGCGCATATTCGCGGGTGATCACGATGTCGATCTCACGGGCACCATCGGCGACCGAAGCCTCGATCTCGCGCAATTTGACATCATGCGGCACGAGGCCGGCCGGAAAGCCGGTCGAGACCGCGGCGACGGGAATGTCGGTGCCCTGCAAGGCTTCGACCGCGGTGGCGACGAAACGGTGATAGACGCAGATCGCTCCGGTGGTGATGCGGCGGTCGGCCATGCCCAGAGCTTCGAGCAGATCGGCGCGCACCGGGTTCTTCGCCTTGGCGCAGAGCCGCTCGACCCGCGCTACCGTGTCGTCACCGGACAGAGTGGTGAGATCGATGCAGGTGATGGCCTTGAGCAGCCAGGCGGCCTGGGCGTCCTTCTTCACCGAGCGGCGGCCCGGCAGAGCGGCGATGCGCCTTTCGGCGGCCGGAAAATTCAGCCTGATATCGTCGATCACATCGAGCGCGAGCTTCATGCCCTCATTGCGGGGCAAGGCATTATGGCCGGATTTCGCCAATGGCAGGACCGTTACAGACATAATCACTCCCTAACGAAGAGAGATCGTAGTTTGCCCTGCCCAGAGGTGCAACTAGGCTTTCAGGCTGGCGGCGGCGGCCGAAAGTTTCGTAATGGCAGCCCAGTCCTTCGCCGCCAGCAAGGCTTTGGGGGCCATCCAGGAGCCGCCCACCGTGATGACATTGGCGAGCTTCAGATAGGATGGCGCGATCTCAGCCGTAATGCCGCCGGTCGGGCAGAAGCGCACCTGCGGCAAGGGCGAGGCCAGGGCGCCCAGATAGGCGGCACCCCCCGACTGCTCGGCGGGGAAGAATTTCTGCAAGGCATAGCCCTTTTCCAGCAGAAACATCGTCTCGCTGGGCGAGCGCGAAGCCGGCAGCAAAGGCGTCTTGCTCCCTTTGGCGGCATCGAGCAGAGCCGGCGTGGCGCCGGGCGATACGGCGAAGGCGCAGCCCAGTTCCTCGCTGATCTCGAGGCCTTGCGCATCGAGCACGGTTCCTGAGCCCACAATGGCGTTCTTCACTTCCGCCCGGATGGCGCGGATGCAGTCGGGCGCCGCCTTGGTGCGCAAGGTGATCTCGAGCACCGGCAGGCCGCCTTCGACCAATGCCCTGGCGAGCGGCACAGCCAACGCCACATCATCGATCACCAGCACCGGCACGACCGGCGCCTGCTTCAGTATCGCTTCGAGACCCGCCTGGCGTTCGCTCATCACTGCACTCTGAAAATGGTGGCGCCTTCATCGGCGCGGTTGACCTGGGCCCGGAAGGGCAAAAACAGCTCGCGGCCGACGCCGAAATCATTGCCTGACAGATCGGCCGTGGCATTGCCGCGCGATGCCCATTCGGCCGCGTCGACCAGCACTTCAAGACGGCCCTCGACCGCATCGAGGCGGATCATGTCGCCATTGCAGATCTTGGCGATGGCACCACCATCGGCGGCCTCGGGCGTCACATGGATGGCGGCCGGCACCTTGCCGGATGCGCCCGACATGCGCCCGTCGGTCACCAGCGCGACCCGGAAGCCGCGGTCCTGCAGGACGCCGAGCGGCGGCATCAGCTTGTGCAATTCCGGCATGCCATTGGCCTTGGGGCCCTGGAAGCGGATCACCGCCACCAGATCACCATTGAGCTCGCCCGCCTTGAAAGCCTTCTGCAGCTCTTCCTGCGAATGGAAGACGCGCGCCGGCGCCTCGATGACATGGCGGTCCTTCGGCACGGCCGAGCTCTTGATGACGGCGCGGCCGATATCGCCATCGAGAAGCGTGATGCCGCCGGTCCGGTCGAAAGGCTCGTCACAGCCGCGCAGGATCGCCCGGTCGCCGCTGTTGGCCGCCGCGTCGGTCCAGGTGAGGCCGCTGTCGGCGAGGCGCGGCTCGACCAGATAACCGTCGAGCCCCGAACCCCAGACCGTCTTCACATCCTGATGCAGCAGGCCGGCACTCAGCAATTCGCGAATGAGAAGGCCCATGCCGCCCGCGGCATGGAAGTGATTCACATCCGCCTTGCCATTGGGATAGATGCGGGTGAGCAGCGGCACGGCGGCCGACAGCTCGGCCATGTCGTCCCAGGTGAGATGAATGCCGGCGGCGGCGGCCATGGCGATCAGATGGATCGTGTGATTGGTCGACCCGCCGGTGGCGAGAAGCCCGACGACGCCATTGACCACGGTGCGCTCATCGACGATGCGGCCGATCGGCGTGTAGTCATTGCCGCAGGCCGTGATGGCAAGCGCCCGTTTCGTCGCTGCGCGGGTGATCTCGTCGCGCAGGGATGTGTTGGGGTTGACGAAGGTCGTGCCCGGCAGATGCAGGCCCATGATCTCCATGAGCATCTGGTTGGAATTGGCGGTGCCGTAGAAAGTGCAGGTGCCGGGACCATGATAGGACTGGCATTCCGCTTCGAGGAGCGCGTCGCGGCCGACCTTGCCTTCGGCATGGAGCTGGCGGATGCGCGATTTTTCGTCATTGGGAAGGCCCGACGTCATCGGCCCCGCCGGAATGAAGATCGCCGGCAGATGGCCGAAGCTCAAAGCGCCGATGACGAGACCCGGCACGATCTTGTCGCACACACCCAGATAGACGGCGGCATCGAACATCTGATGCGAGAGCGCCACCGAGGTCGAGAGCGCGATGACATCGCGCGAGAACATCGACAATTCCATGCCGGCTTCGCCCTGGGTGACGCCGTCGCACATGGCTGGCACACCGCCCGCGACCTGCGCGGTGGCGCCCGCTTGGCGCGCCGCTTCACGGATGATGTCCGGGAAACGCTCGAAAGGCTGATGCGCCGAGAGCATGTCGTTGTAGGCGGTGACGATCGCCAGATTGGCGCAAGCCCCCTCGCGCAGCAGTGCCTTGTCGGTGGGGCCGCAGGCAGCGAAGCCATGAGCGACATTGGCACAGCCGAGCTTGGCGCGGCGCGGCGTGTTGCTCGCCGCTTTTTCGATGCGGTCGAGATAACGCCGGCGCGAGGCTGCACTGCGCGCGATGATCTTCTCGGTGACGGCGGAAATTTTTTCAGTGACGGACATGACAGGCCTCCTGATCAGGGGCACCAATAAAGAACGACAGGCTCGCGGGCCCGGAGCACGGCGCGGATCGGCATGTCCTTGACGGGACCCGGTCCTTCCGCGGTGGCGAGCGTCTTCTGCTTCTCGGCGCCTTCGATATGGAGCGCCAGGAAGCCACTGTCGAGCAGCACCGGCAAAGTGAAGGTCAGGCGCTTTTCCGGCACGCCCGGCGCCGACATGGTCAAAATGCGCTTGCTGCCTTCGAGTTCCAAGGCTTCGGCCAGATGGTCGCCGCCCGGGAAGAAGGATGCGGTATGGCCGTCATTGCCCATGCCGAGGATCACCACGTCGAAGGGCCCGAGCTTGTCGGCATTGCCCTTGCCGAACAGCGGCACGAATTTCGCCGCCGCGGCATTGGCCTCGAGCAGATTCTCGCGCACCAGCTTCGCATTGGAGCGCTCGTCGGTCTCCGGCACGCAGCGCTCATCCACCAAAGTAACGGTGACATGCGCCCAGTCGATCTTGGCACGCGCCAGGAAATTGAAGAACAAGGTCGGCGTCGTGCCGCCCGAAACGGCGAGCAGCGCCTTGCCGCGATCGGTTATGGCATTCGAGAGATACGCCGCCACATCCGCGGCGAGGCCCATGGCCAGTTTTTTCTTCGATTCAAAAAGCTTCCGCTCAGCTATCAACTCGTTCCATCCTCATGCCAGGTCCGGCCGTCGCGCTCGATCAGCGCCACCGCCGCCGCAGGCCCCCAGGTTCCGGCCGTATAAGGCTTGGGCAGATCGGTCGATTCCGCCCACGCGTCAAGAATGGGATCGATCCAGGTCCAGGCCGCTTCCACCTCGTCGCGGCGCATGAACAGGGTCTGGTTGCCGCGCACGACATCGAGGATGAGGCGCTCATAAGCGTCCGGATTGCGCACGCTGAAGGCTTCGGCGAAGCTCATATCGAGCGGCACATGCTGCAAGCGCATGCCGCCCGGGCCCGGATCCTTGATCATCAGCCACAGCTTGACGCCCTCATCGGGCTGCAGGCGGATGACAAGGCGATTGGCCTCAATGGGCCCGGCCGAATCGTCGAACACTGAATAAGGAATGGGCCGGAAGGTGACGACGATCTCCGACAACCGGTCGGGCAGACGTTTGCCGGTGCGCAGATAGAAGGGCACGCCGTTCCAGCGCCAATTGCCGATCTCGGCTTTGAGCGCGACGAAGGTTTCGGTCTTGCTCGACGGCGAGCCGAGTTCGTCCAGATAACCCGGCACGGCGCCGCCGGCGGAAGCGCCGGCGCGATACTGGCCGCGCACCGTGTTGTTGGCGCCATTATGCGCCACCACCGGCTTCAGCGATTTCAGGACTTTCAGCTTCTCGTCGCGCAGGGCATCGGCGGCGATCGAAGTCGGCGGCTCGATGGCGACGAGGCAGAGCAGCTGCAGCATATGGTTCTGCACCATGTCGCGCAGCGCGCCGGCGGTATCGTAATAACCGGCGCGGCCTTCGACACCCAGTGTCTCGGCGACGGTGATCTGCACGTGATCGACATGGGCACTGTTCCAGATCGGCTCGAACAACGCATTGGCGAAGCGCAGCGCGAGAAGATTCTGGACCGTCTCTTTGCCGAGATAGTGATCGATGCGATAGACGCTGCTCTCGGGGAACACCTTGCCGATGGAGTCGTTGACGGCGCGCGCCGATTCGAGGTCCTTGCCGAGCGGCTTTTCGATCACCACGCGGCTCTTCGGCGTGACCAGCTTGTTCTTGCCGAGCCTGTCGCAGATAGGCCCGAAAAGATCGGGCGAGGTGGCGAGATAGAAGACGCGGATACGGTCCTCGCCCGGCTTCAAAGCCTTGGCGAGCGCGTCCCAGCCCTGATCCTGAGTAGCGTCGAGCGTCACATAAGAGAGGCGCTTGAGGAAAGCCTCGACCTCGCCGCCCTTGCGCTCCTCGGCCGGGATATGGGCCTCGAGCGCCGCCTTGGCGAAAGCGATGAATTCGGCATCGGTCATGGCGCGACGCGACACGCCGATGATGCGGGCGCCGGGCGGAATCTGGCCTGCCAGGTCGCGATGAAAAAGGGCCGGAAGGAGCTTGCGCTGGGCGAGATCGCCGGTGGCGCCAAAGACCGCGAGATCGAAAATATCGACGGGAATGATGCGTGTGGTCATTTTTTGTGCAATGCAAAAAATAGAGGGCCGTTTGTATTAGTCTCTGCAAGCCCTTGAGACAACTGGAAAGGCGGGCTTGACGGGGCGAGGTTAAGCCTGTTTGACCGCACATCATGACCGACCTGCCGATCACCGCAATATTGCCGAGCCTCGCCAAAGCATTGGCCGGTCATGCCAATGTCATCCTGGCGGCCGAGCCCGGGGCCGGCAAAACGACGCGCGTGCCGCTTGCCCTTATGGCAGAGACATGGCTCCAGGGCCGCAAGATCGTGATGCTGGAGCCGCGCCGGCTGGCGGCGCGCGCCGCCGCCGCCCGCATGGCGCAAAGCCTCAATGAGCCTGTCGGCGCGACCGTCGGCTACGCCGTCCGCCTCGACCGCAAAGTGTCGGCTCAGACCCGCATCGAGGTGGTAACCGAAGGGATACTGACCCGGCGGCTGCAGACCGATCCGACGCTCTCGGATGTCGGCCTCCTGATCTTCGACGAGTTCCATGAACGCAGCCTCGACGGCGATCTGGGCCTTGCCTTGGCGCTCGATGCGCAAGCCGCCTTGCGCGAGGATCTCAAGATCCTGGTCATGTCGGCGACGCTCGACGAGGTGCGGCTGTCAAAACATCTGGGCGACGCGCCGGTCATTTCGGCGCCCGGCCGCACTTTTCCGGTCGAGACCCGCTATGGCGACCGGCCCGAGCGCGCCACGCTTCCCCGCGACATGGCGCGCGCCATCCGCAGCCACCTTGGCGAGGCCAAAGGCGGCATATTGGCCTTCCTGCCGGGCGAAGCGGAGATCCGGCGCACCGAGGACGCACTGAAGGAAACGCCGCTGCCCGCCAATGCCAAGGTGATGCCGCTTTATGGCGCGATGGCGCTCGCCGATCAGGACCAGGTACTCAAACCCGCTACCGACGGCACCCGAAAGATCGTGCTCGCCACCACCATTGCCGAAACGAGCCTCACCATCGACGGCATCGACATGGTGATCGATTCCGGCCTCAAACGGGCGCCACGTTTCGATCCCGCCACCGGCATGACGGCGCTCGAGACCATTCGCGTCTCGCAGGCTTCCGCCGATCAACGGCGCGGCCGCGCCGGCCGGCAAAGCCCAGGTCTGTGTATCCGCCTGTGGCCCGAGCAGGAAATGCGCGCCCTCAAGGCGCATGACGAGCCTGAGATTCTCATCGCCGATCTGGCGCCTCTGGCACTCGAGCTCGCCAATTGGGGTGTAAGGGACGCGGGCTCGTTGCGTTTCCTCGATCCGCCACCAGCCGCCGCATTCGCGCAGGCACGCGATCTCCTCGGCGAGCTCGATGCGCTCGACGGCACAGGTACGGTGACAGCGATGGGCAAGATGATGGCGCGGCTGCCGCTCCATCCGCGTCTCGCCCATATGATCGCACGCGCCCGAGAGCTCAAAGCCGGCACCATGGCGGCCGATCTTGCCGCTCTCCTCTCCGAGCGCGATCTCCTGGGCCGCGAGGCCGGCGCCGATCTCGGCGAAAGACTGGCGGCGCTCCGGCGCGGCAACGCCAGCAAAGCCTTGCGCGAACGCATCAACTCGGCGGCGCGGCAGATCCGCGGCATCGCCGATATTCGCGACGAGGAAGGCGATGTCGCGCCGGGCGTGCTCGTGGCGCTCGCCTGGCCCGACCGCATCGCACAGGCGCGCGGCGCCCGCGGCCGCTTCCGCCTGTCGGGCGGCGGCGGCGCTATCCTGCCCGAGCATGACCCGCTGGCGCGCGAGCCCTTCCTCGCGGTGGCGACGACCGATGGCACGAGCGGCGACCAGAAGATCTTCCTCGCCGCGGCGCTGGCCCGCGAAGATCTCGAAAGCACCTTCGCGTCCCATATCGAACAGGCCGACATCGTGCGCTGGGACAGCCGCGCCCAGATCGTCGTCGCCAACCGGCAGCGCAAACTCGGCGCCCTCATACTCGACGACAAGCCGCTCGCAACGCCCGATCCGGAGCAGATCGCCGAGGCGATGACCAAGGGCATCGCCGAAATGGGCCTCAGCTCCCTGCCCTGGAGCGATGCGACGCACAGCCTGCGGAACCGCTTGCGTTTTCTCAGCCGCGTGCTGCCCGATGTGGGCTGGCCCGATCTTTCCGATGCCGCCCTGCTCGCGAATTTGAGCGATTGGCTCACGCCCTATCTCGCCGGCATGACGCGGCGTGCCCATCTCGACCGGCTCGATATGTTCGCCATCATCTCGAATCTCATGCCGCATGAGCTGAAGCGACGGCTCGACAAATTGGCGCCGCGCCATGTCGCCATTCCGTCCGGCGCCGAGATCACCATCGATTACGACGGCGACGGCGATCCGGTTCTTCGAGCGAGGCTCCAGGAAATGTTCGGCCTCGCCGACACGCCGCGCATCGCCGACGGCCGGGCGCTCTTACGCATCGAGCTGCTGTCACCGGCGCGGCGGCCATTGGCGGTGACGCAGGATCTCAAGAGCTTCTGGGCCAATGCCTATCCTCAGGTCCGCTCAGAGATGCGCGGGCGGTATCCGAAACATCCCTGGCCGGAAGACCCGATGAACACACCCGCGGTGAAGCCCAACCGCATCAGGTAACTAAGGAACCTCATCCGTCTCCGGTGGGTTGATGCTGACAGACCATTGCATTTGCCTGCGATAGGAGTCCGTCATGCCACCCAAGAATGCCACCATCGCCCGGATCTGGCGCGGCCGCACGCTCAGCGCCCGCGCCGATGAATATGCCGGTTATCTCTACGAAATCGGCATCAGGCCGCTCGAGGAGAAGGCGCTCGGCGTCGAGATGCTGCGCGAGGACCGGCCCGAAGAGAGCGAATTCGTCACCATTTCCTATTGGGAAAATGTCGAGGCCATGTCGCGCTTTGCAGGATCAGACCCACGCCGCATCCATCACCTGCCGCGCGATGAGGAATTCCTGATCGAGCTTCCTCACAAGGTGCAGATCCTTACCATCGTCGCCAGCCACAGGGCGCCGACGGAGGGTTGAAAGGAACATTCGCCAAACGATGCCGAACCGTATAAAAGGGCCCGGCATTTCCAGGGCACCGACATATCCGATTTCCAGCCATGACCGCGATCGTCTCCATTTCCGACGTCTCGAAGACCTATGCCTCGGGCTTCACGGCGCTGAAGAACATCTCGCTCGACATCCATAAGGGCGAGATCTTCGCGCTGCTCGGGCCCAATGGCGCCGGCAAGACCACGCTCATCAACATCATCTGCGGCATCGTGCGCGCCTCGACCGGTCATATCTCGGCCGACGGGCACGATATCATCGACGACTACCGCAAGGCGCGCTTCAAGATCGGCCTGGTGCCGCAGGAGCTGACGACGGATGCGTTCGAGACGGTGTGGGCGACGGTCACCTTGAGCCGCGGCCTGTTCGGGCGCGGGCAAAATCCGGCCCATATCGAGAAGATCCTGAAGGACCTGTCGCTGTGGGAGAAGAAAGACAGCAAGATCATGACGCTGTCGGGCGGCATGAAGCGCCGCGTGATGATCGCCAAGGCGCTGAGCCATGAGCCGACGATCCTGTTCCTCGACGAACCTTCGGCCGGCGTCGATGTCGAGCTCCGCCGCGACATGTGGGAAATGGTGCGCTCGCTGCGCGCCAACGGCGTCACCATCATCCTCACCACCCATTATATCGAAGAGGCCGAGGAGATGGCCGACCGGGTCGGCGTCATCAACAAGGGCGAGATCATCCTGGTCGAGGAAAAGCAGGCGCTGATGCGCAAGCTCGGCAAGAAGGAGATCACCCTCGAGCTCGCTCAGCCGATCAGCGCCATTCCCGACAGCCTCGCCCATCACAAGCTCGAGCTCTCGGGCAACGGCCATGAGCTGACCTACAGCTACGATACGCAGGGCGAGCGCACCGGCATCACCACCTTGCTGCAGGATCTGGCGCAGACCGGCATCCGGTTCAGGGATCTCAACACCAAGCAGAGCTCACTCGAAGACATCTTCGTCGATCTGGTGAGAGAGCGGTCATGAATATTCACGCCATCCGCGCCATCTATAAATTCGAGATGGCCCGCACCTTCCGCACGATCCTGCAGAGCGTCGTGTCGCCGGTCGTGTCGACCTCGCTCTATTTCGTCGTCTTCGGCGGCGCCATCGGCTCGCGCATCGCCGAGATCGACGGCGTCACCTATGGCGCCTATATCGTGCCGGGTCTCATCATGCTGTCGCTCCTCACGCAGAGCATCATGAATGCCTCCTTCGGCATCTATTTCCCGAAATTCATCGGCACCATCTATGAAATCCTGTCGGCGCCGATCTCGTCGCTCGAGATCGTCATCGGCTATGTGGGTGCTGCGGCGACCAAGTCGATCATGCTGGGGCTCATCACGCTCGGCACCGCGGCCTTGTTCGTGCCGCTCCATATCGAGCATCCGCTATGGATGCTGGGTTTCCTGGCGCTCACCGCCGTGACCTTCAGCCTGTTCGGCTTCATCATCGGCATCTGGGCCAAAAGCTTCGAGCAGCTGCAGGTCATCCCGATGCTCATCGTGACGCCGCTCGCCTTTCTGGGCGGCAGCTTCTATTCGATCGACATGCTGCCGCCTTTGTGGCGGACGATCTCACTCGCCAATCCGGTGGTCTATCTGGTGAGCGGCTTCCGCTGGAGCTTCTTCGGCAAGTCCGATGTCGCGATCGAGATCAGCCTCGCCATCACCCTCCTGTTTCTCGTCGCCTGCCTCGGCATCGTCGCCTGGATCTTCAAGACCGGCTACCGGCTGAAGAACTAGGTCATGCGAGCATTGACGCTCTTTAAGATCGCGCCATAACGGTTGCAGACTGCCGGGTCCTCAAAGTAGCCGACTTCATTATCCGCGATCTCGTCGATGCCCAGTTCAGGCCAGATCGCCTTGAGCTTTGCCAGGGTGTCCTGCGCCTGTTTGATTTCGCCCAATTCGAAATGGCAGATGGTGAGATAAGCGAGCGACCACGATGTCATCGTTTCCATTTTCGCATAGCAGGCCGTTGCCTCGCGATATCGCCCGGCCGTCGTCAATATGAGGCCGCGAAAGTCTTCGTACCAGCCCAAGGCGAACGGGTCACGGCGCTGGGCTTCGTGTATTTCACGAAGCCCCTCCTCCGGCCGGCTCGTGTAATTGAGCAGGAGAGCGCGGATGCTCAGAATGAACGGGTCGTTCGGGTTCAGGGCAACCGCGCGGTCAAGACTGATTTCCGCCTGCTTGAATCGATGCAAGTACAAGAGGGCAAAGCCGGCGGCCAGATGCCCATAGGCTTCGTCGGGGTCAAGCTGCAACGCGGTCTTTGCCATCTCCAATCCGGCATGCAGATAATCATGATCGGAGTTGGTCCAGTAGAACTTGATGGACTCGACAAAGCCGAGCATGGCGTGGGCGGCCGCAAACCGCGGATCGAGCCTTACCGCCTGGCGCAGAAAGGGCTCCGCTTCGCGCACCGTGTCATAGGTGGCCGCCAGTTGCAGTGCCCGCAGGTAAAAGTCATAGGCCGACATGTTGTCGGTCGGCCGGGCCCTGGTGTAGGACGCAATCGCGGTTCTGGCCTGGCGGGCCAAACGGGCGGCGATCATCTGGGTGATTTCGTCCTGGATGGCGAAAATATCGGTGAGCTCGCGATCATAGTGCTCGCCCCAGACATGGGCCGTTGAGGCGGCGTCGATCAGTTGCACGGTGACCCGGACACGGTTGCCGATCTTGCGCACGCTGCCTTCGACGACATATTGAACGCCGAGCCTCTTCGCCACCTCGGCCACATCATTCGCCTTGCCGCGGAACTGGAAGGACGAGTTCCGCGCAATGACCAGAAATTCCTTGAACCTGCCGAGTTCGGCGATGATGTCTTCGGTGATCCCATCGCTGAAATAGCCCTGCTCCGGGTCGCCGCTCATATTGTCGAACGGCAGGACAGCTATGGATGGTTTGTGCGATTTCTCAGCTGCCGTCTGGCTCGCCGGTTCGCCCGCGCCATTTGATGCCTGCGCCAAGGCTGGCCTCGGGCCGGCATATTTGTAGCCGCGGCCATGCACCGTCATGATCATGCCGGGGTCAAGCGTCTTACGCAGCGCCGATATATGCACCTGCAGCGTGTTCTCCTCCACCACCACGCCAGGCCAGACCGCATCGAAGAGCTCGGACTTGCCGATCACCTCGTCCGGCCTCCCCAGCAGCATGGCCAGGATGTCGAAGGATCGCGCCGAAAGCTCCACCGGCCCCTCAGGCCCCAACAGCAGCCGTTCAGCGCGCTTCAGGCGATAGCTCCCAAACTGCAAGTCCATTTGCCGCGAACCCGTTCCTTGAGCCGAGGATAACCCAAGTCGGCCCTCATAGCGAACTTCAGGGCCTTTCAGGACTCTTCAGGCCCAAGCCAAGGACCTGAGTGGGAGGCGGCGTCATTCTACTGGCTACAAGAGGATGCCATGACCGACATCATTCCCACTGCCCCAATCTCCATCCGCCGCTCCAGCCTGCCACGCTTGAGCTTGCCGAAAATCGATATGGGAGCATCACTTTACGCAATCGCCAGGCTTTGGAGTAACGCCCTCCATCTGGCTTATGTGGCTCCCTATACCAACCGCCGGCCGCCGGTCATTCCGGACAAGGATATCGAAGGCCGCAATCCAGATTGGTGAGCTGCTCGAGACGTCCGCCGGATTGTTCAGAGCCACGATTTGCCTGCCCCAAGAGGGGCAATGCCGAGATGGGCGGCTATGGTCTGGCCGATATCGGCGAAGCCGTCGCGCCGGCCGAAGCTCGCGGGCGCGGCACCGGGAGAGAAGGTGAGGATCGGCACACATTCACGCGTGTGATCGCTGCCGCGCCAGGTCGGGTCGCAGCCGTGATCGGCGGTGATGACCAGGAGATCGCCCGACTTCAGGAGTGCGAGTGCCTCAGGCAATAACGCGTCGAAGGCTTCCAGCGCCGCGCCATAACCCCTGGGGTCGCGGCGGTGGCCGTAGAGCATGTCGAAATCGACGAAATTGGTGATGAGCAGGCCACCTTCGGCCAGTCCCGGCAGGGCGGCGAGCGACGCCTCGAACAGCGCCTCATTGCCGACCGCCTTGATCTCGCGTCCGGTTCCGGAATGGGCATAGATGTCGCCGATCTTGCCGATCGAGATCACCTCGCGGCCGACCTCGGTCAGACGGTCGAGCAAAGTCGGCGCCGGCGGTGAAATCGAATAATCCTTGCGGTTGCCGGTGCGAGTAAAATCGCCCGCATCAGCGCCGACAAAAGGTCTCGCGATGACACGGCCGACATTGAGATCGTAAGACAGCTCGCGCGCCACCTGGCAGACCTCATAAAGACGGTCGAGGCCGAAAGTCTCCTCATGCGCTGCGATCTGGATCACCGAATCGGCCGAGGTGTAGATGATCGGCCGCGAGCTCTCCATGTGGTCTTCACCGAACTCGGCGATGATGTCGGTGCCGGAAGCGTGCTTGTTGCCGAGGAGCCCCGGCAGCTCGGCCTGCGCAATGAGCGCGTCGGTGAAGCTTTTGGGGAAGCAGGGAACGGTCTTCGGGAAATAGCCCCAGTCGAAACTGACCGGCACGCCGGCAATCTCCCAATGGCCGGAAGGCGTGTCCTTGCCGTTCGATTTCTCGACGCCGAATCCCCATTGGCCTTTGAGTGCCGTTTCGGCGGTGAAACCTTTCGGCAAATGGCCGCTCGCCGCCAAAGCGGCGTGGCCCAGCCCCAAGGATGCGAGATGCGGCAAGGAGAGCGGCACATGCGCCGCGATGTGACCCAGCGTGTTGGCGCCGCGATCGCCGAACCGGTCGGCATCGGGGGCGCCGCCAATGCCGACGGAGTCGAGGATGAAGAGGAAAGTGCGGCTCATGAAATCTCAAGCTCCGATGCGCGTGAGCACCGGCGATGATACAGGAGGCGCCTCGCCTAAGCGATAGGAACCCCGCACCATCTCCGCGGCGCGGGCAAAGGACGCCTCGTCGCGCGCATGGATCAGCGCCAGCGGGCGATCGCGGCCGACGGAAACGCCCCGCCCCGCAAGTTCCGTCAGGCCGACGGCATGATCGATCTTGTCGCTGGCGACGCGGCGGCCGCCGCCCAGTTCGATGACCGCGAGGCCCAGCGAACGGGTATCGATATGGGCAACGACGCCCTCTCCCGCCGCCGAAACCGGACGGATGATCGGCGCCTTCGGCAGCTGCGCGCGGTAATTTTCGATGAGATCCTTAGGCCCGCCCAGACCGGCCGCCATGATCTGAAAATGCTCGGCCGCCTTGCCCGATGAAAGGGTTCCCTCCAGCATGGCCCTGCCCTCCATGTCACTGCGCGCCAGGCCGGCGAGATGCAGCAGCTCGGCGCCCAGCGCGACGGTGACCTCATGCAGGCGCGGATCGCGGCGGACGCCGGTCAGATAATCGAGCGCATTGGCGATCTCGACGGCATTGCCGGCTGCACTCGCCAAAGGCTCGTTCATGTCGGTGATGAGCGCCGATGTCTTGAGGCCGGCGCCATTGGCGACGGAGACGAGGCTTTCGGTGAGCTCGCGCGCTTCCTCCGCCGTCGCCATGAAGGCGCCGGTGCCGGTCTTCACATCGAGCACCAGTTGCTCAAGGCCGGCGGCGAGCTTCTTCGACAGGATGGACGCGGTGATGAGCGGCACCGATTCGACCGTACCGGTCACATCGCGAATGGCGTAAAGGCGCTTGTCGGCGGGCGCCAGGTCAGCGGTCTGGCCGATGACGGCGCAACCCGCCTCACGCACCACCTTGCGGAAGAGAGCGAGATCGGGCTGCGAGACATAACCCGGTATGGCGTCGAGCTTGTCGAGCGTGCCGCCGGTATGGCCGAGGCCGCGGCCGGAGATCATCGGCACGGCGCAGCCCAATGCGGCGAGCATCGGCGCCAGCATGAGCGAGACATTGTCGCCGACGCCGCCGGTCGAATGTTTGTCGACGACCGGCCGGCCAAGATCCCGCCAGTCGAGCACGGTGCCCGAATCGCGCATCGCCTCGGTGAGCGCCACCGCCTCAGCCCGCGACATGCCGCGCAGGAAAACCGCCATGGCGAAAGCAGCCGCCTGGCCTTCCGACACGCTGCCGGTGGTGAGGCCCTGGATGAAGTCGGCGATATCGGCCGGCGCCAGATCCTTGCCGTCGCGCTTGCGGCGGATGAACTCCTGGGCGAGCATCAGCGGCTCATCACCGATTGGAGCGCCGCAAAGCGCGATAACAACCGCGTCATGTCGCCGACGGCCTTGACGCCTTCGCTCTTCGTCTCCTCATGGCTGGGGCTCGCGCCCTCGATGCCGGCGCCGAGATTGGTGATGACCGATATGCCCGCCACCCGCAGGCCGAAGCGGCGCGCCAGGATGGTCTCGGGCACCGTCGACATGCCGACCGCCTGGGCGCCCCAGCTCTGCGCCATGCGGATCTCGGCCGGCGTCTCGAAGCTGGGGCCCGAGAACCACACATAGACACCTTCATGCAGCGCGATCTTCTCGGCCTCGGCGGCGCGGCGCATCGTGCCGGCAAGCTCCGCGTCATAGGCGGCGGTCATCGGCACGAAGCCCTTGTCACCTTCCTCGCCGACCAGCGGATTCATGCCGGAGAAATTGATGTGATCGGTGATCAGCATGAGACTGCCCGGCCGCATCTCAGGGTTCAGCGAGCCTGCCGCATTGGTGAGGATGAGCGTTGTGACGCCCAGGACCTGTAGCGCCTCGATGACGGGGCGCATGATGGCGGCGTCGCCGCGCTCATAAGGATGGCCGCGCCCGCGCAGGACAAGGATCGGCCGCCCGCTCAGATGGCCGGCGAAAACCTCGCCGGTGTGGCCGGAGATGCTCGGCACCGGAAAACCCGGCAGATCGCGATAGGGAATGCGTATGGGCGAAGTGACCGCTTCGGCGACCGGCCCCAGGCTCGAGCCCAATATGATGGCGGTGTCGGGACGCAACGTGCCGAGCCGCTGGCGCAGAACATCGACGGACCTGATCATGAGGACAGGTTCTCCGGACCGAAGGAGGCGGGCAACAGCTCGCCGAGCGTGAAGCTCCGCTTGATGCGGCCGGTCTCGTCGCAGACATGAATGGCGAGATCATCAGCGCCGAATTCACGCAGCTTCTGGCGGCAGCCGCCACAGGGCGTCACCAGCCCGTCACCAGCGCCGACGACGGCGGCTTCGACGATCTTGCGGCCGCCCGCCAGCACCATGGCGGCAATCGCGCCGGCCTCGGCGCAGGTGCCCTGCGGATAGGCGGCATTCTCGACATTGCAGCCGGGATGGACCACGCCGGTCTCGTCCTTCACCGCGGCGCCGACCAGGAAACGCGAATAAGGCGCATAGGCCTTGGCCCGCGCCGCGACCGCCGCGGCAATGAGCGCTGCGTCAGGCATCTTATTTTTCCTTCACATAGGGCACGCCGCCGGCCTTGGGCGCCACCGCGTGACCGATGAAACCCGCCAGCAGGAAGACGGTCAGAATATAGGGCACGGCCTGCATCAGCTGCACCGGAACTTCGCCGATGCCGGTGATCGGCACGCCTTGCAGGCGGTTGGCGACCGCTTCGAGCACGCCGAACAGCAGGCAGGCCCACATGGCCGGTATGGGCCGCCATTTGGCGAAGATCAGCGCCGCCAGGGCGATGAAGCCTTTGCCCGCCGTCATGTTCTCAATGAAGCTGGCGCCTTGGGCGATGGCGAGATAGGCCCCGCCGAAACCGCACAGAACCCCGCAGCAGGTCACCGCCGCATAGCGCATGGCCGGCACGGAAATGCCGGCGGTGTCGACGGCGGCCGGGTTCTCGCCCACCGCGCGCAGGCGCAAGCCGAAGCGGGTGCGGTAGAGCAGCCACCAGGTGATCGGCACGGCGAGAAAGGCCATGTAGACGAGGATGTTCTGGCCGGAGAGGATTTGCGAATAGATCTGTCCGATGACCGGTACGCCGCGCAGCTCGGCGGCGAAGGGCCAGGCGTGCCCCATGAAACGCGCGTCATTGGGGAGTTGCGGCGTCTGGCCGCCGATATCGAACCAGGTCTCGCCCAATTGCGCGGTCAGGCCGGCGGCGATGAAATTGATCGCCACGCCGGAGACGATCTGATTGCCGCGATGGGTGATCGAGGCGAAACCATGAATGAGCGCGAAGAAGACGGAGGCCAGGATGGCGGCGATCAGTCCGGCCCAGGCCGAGCCGGTGAGGGCCGCGACGGTGCCGGCGGCGAAGGCCCCGACCAGCATCTTGCCTTCGAGGCCAATGTCGAAGACGCCGGCGCGCTCGGAATAGAGCCCGGCGAGACAGGCGAACAGCAGCGGCACCGAGACGCGGATGGCGGAGCCGAAAATCTGGGCGAAGAGATCAAGCCATTCCATGGCGCCAACCAATCTTCGTCATCCCGGCGAAAGCCGCTATCGTGTGCACACATCTCACGAGAGGACGCGCCTTTCCCTCTCCCCGCTTCAGCGAGGAGAGGGTGGGGCCCAACGCGTCAGCGTTGGGAGGGTGAGGGGCATCCCTGTTACCCTTCTTTCTGACCAACGCAGCCTTCTCGATAGATCCGGTGATCATTTTTGCACTAAGAGATCGGGCGCCCCTCACCCTCCCATTGCTTCGCAATGGGCCCCTCCCTCTCCCCGCTACGCGGGGCGAGGCAAATCTCAGGCGCCGCGCAAGATGTGTGAATGTGATAGCGGCGAAAGCCGGGATCCATTGAATAGACGCGAGGCGGGCAGCGCTCATTGTTCTGAGGCATTTTAGGGGATCCCGGCTTTCGCCGGGATGACGAATGAAGGATATTGCGCGCATCATGCCTCCTTCGCCTTGAACCATGAGCTGGCAAAGAACCGCGCGATCTGCGGCCTGAACATGTGCTCGAGCGCGCCGGCGAACAGGATGATGAGGCCCTGGACGACCACGATCATGTCACGCGTGATGGTCGGCTTCTCGAAGGAGAGATCGGCGCCGCCCTGATAGAGCGCGCCGAAAAGAAGCGCCGACAGCACGATGCCGAAAGGATGCGAGCGCCCCATCAGCGCGACCGCGATGCCGACGAATCCATAACCGGCGGTGAACTGGAGCAGCAGCCGGTTGGATGCGCCCATGATCTCGTTGAGCGCCAGGAAGCCGGCGAGGCCGCCCGAGATCATCATGGCGATGACGATGAGACGTTGCGGTTTCATGCCGGCATAGGCGGCGGCGGACGGATTGGCGCCGAGCACGCGCAATTGATAGCCGAGCGTCGTGTGCCAGAGCAGCAGCCACACGGCGACGGCGCAGACGAGCGCCCAGATGAAAGAGAGATTGAGCGGCGAGCGGGCGACCGCCATGCCGAGGCCGGCCAGGACGTCATGGATGAGCGGCAGATGCGCATTGGGATCGAAGGTGCGCGTCTCGGGATTCATCGAACCTTTGGGCGACAGCACGTTGACGAGCAGATAGATCATCAACGCCGAGGCGATGAAATTGAACATGATGGTGGTGATCACCACATGGCTGCCGCG
This sequence comes from Taklimakanibacter albus, assembly GCF_016595235.1. Taxonomy (GTDB): domain Bacteria; phylum Pseudomonadota; class Alphaproteobacteria; order Rhizobiales; family Aestuariivirgaceae; genus Taklimakanibacter; species Taklimakanibacter albus. Next base: position 1,951,813 of record NZ_JAENHL010000008.1, read on the forward strand.
CTTGGCCTGCAGATAGGCCGGGATGAAAGCCCAGGCGGCGCCGAACAGCGCCGCGGCGATGATGGCGAGCGGAATGATGATCACCATCGGCAGGAAGCCGAGCGACAGGCAGACCAGCGCCACGCCCAAGCCGCCGAGATAGGCCTGGCCCTCCGCCCCGATATTGAACAGGCCGGCATGGAAGGCGACGGCGAAGGCAAGACCGGTGAAGATGAAATTCGTCGTGTAGAACAGCGTGTAGCCGAGCCCGGTGCCATAGCCGAAGGCGCCGTTCAGCATGATGATGACGCTGTCGACCGGCGATTCGCCGATGGCCAGAAAGACCAGGCCGGTGACGAGGAAAGCGGCGCTGAGATTGACGAACGGGATGAGGCCGATATCGACCCAGCGCGGCAATTCGCGCGACGGCCCGCTCACGCCGCCGCTCCCGCCATCATCAGGCCGATCTGCTTCTCCGAGGTCTCGGGCGCGCATTCGCCGGTGATATTGCCGCCGCACATGACCAGCACCCGGTCGGCCAGGCCACGGATCTCGTCGAGCTCGACGGAAACGAGCAGCACCGCCTTGCCGCGGTCGCGCATGGCGATGAGCCGACGATGGATGAATTCGATGGCGCCGACATCGACGCCGCGCGTCGGCTGGCCGACGATGAGAAGATCGGGATCCTGCTCGATCTCGCGCGCCAGCACGATCTTCTGCTGGTTGCCGCCGGAGAACAGGCCGAGACGCAGATGCGGGTCCTGCGGACGCACGTCGAAATCCTGCATCTTCTTTTCGGTGTCGGCGACGATGGCGCGGCGGTCCTGGAAAATGCCCCTCTGATAGATCTCGTCGCCATGATAGCCGAGGATGACATTCTCGCAGGCATCGAAGGACGTCACGATGCCGAGGCGATGGCGGTCCTCCGGCACATGGGCGAGCTTCTGCGCCCGCGCCAGCGCCGCATCGCAGGGCAGTGGCGTGCCGTTGAGCAGGATCTCGCCGGAGAAAGGCGGCCTGATGCCGGTGATCGCCTCGAGAAGCTCGCTCTGCCCGTTGCCGGCGACGCCGGCAATGCCGACGATCTCGCCGGCGCGCACGGCGAAGGAGACGCCATTGACCTTGACCGTGCCGGCTGAGTCCTTGACCACGAGATTTTTCACCTCGAGCACGATGCGCTCAGGCTGGCGCTCGGCCTTGACGACGCGCAGCAGCACCCGGCGTCCGACCATGAGCTCGGCGAGCTGCTCGGGCGACGTCTCGCGGGTCGGCAGCGTCGCGACCATCTCGCCGCGGCGCATGACCGACACCCGATCGGTGATCGCCATGATCTCCTTGAGCTTGTGGGTGATGAGGACGATCGTCTTGCCCTGATCCTTCAGCTGCCTGAGGATGCGGAAGAGATGCTCGGCCTCGCTCGGCGTGAGCACGCCGGTCGGCTCGTCGAGAATGAGCACCTCGGCGCCGCGATAAAGCGCCTTCAGGATTTCGACGCGCTGCTGCAGGCCGACGGCCAGGTCATCGATGAGCGCGTCGGGATCGACGGTCAGGCCATAGTCCTTCTCGAGCCGCTCCAATTCGCGGCGGACCTTGGCGCGGCCGCTGTTGAGCAGGAAACCGCCTTCGGCGCCCAGCATGATATTCTCGAGCACGGTGAATTTGCCGACCAGCATGAAATGCTGATGCACCATGCCGATGCCGGCCTTGATGGCGTCGGTGGGACTGGCAATACGCGTCGGCTTGCCGTCGACCTGGATGTCACCCGAATCGGCCTGATAGAAGCCGAACAGGATCGACATCAAGGTCGATTTGCCGGCGCCGTTCTCGCCGACAATGCCATGGATGGTGCCCTTCTCGACCTCGAGCGAGATGTCCTTGTTGGCGTGGACCGGCCCGAAACGCTTGTCGATATGGGCAAGCGCGATGGCGGGGTGAGCCGCCATCGCCTTGTCGGATGTCATGAGCGATGCCTGATCAATAGGGGCAGGCGGAGTCCGACATATAGTCGTGGACCTTGACGGTGCCGGCCTTGATGTCGGCTTCCGCCTTGTCGACGGCCGCCTTCATCTCCGGCGTGATCAACGCCTTGTTGTTGTCGTCGAGCGCCCAGCCGACGCCGCCTTCGGCGAGGCCCAGCACCGTGACGCCCGGTTTGAAGGCGCCGTCCTGGCCGGCCTTGAAGACATTGTAGGTCGCGACATCGACGCGCTTCAGCATCGAGGTCAATACCTTGCCGGGATGCAGCCCGTTCTGATTCGAATCGACACCGATGCCGAGCTTGCCGGCATCCGCCGCCGCCTGCAGCACGCCGATGCCGGTGCCGCCGGCGGCGTGATAGACGACATCGGCGCCACGATCGAACTGCGACTTGGCGAGCTCACCGCCCTTGGCGGGATCCGACCACGCTTCGCCGGTGGTGCCGGTCATGTTCTGGAAGACTTCGGCCCCGCTCTTGGTGGCCTTGACGCCGCCGACATAGCCGCAGGCGAAACGCCGGATCAGCGGAATGTCCATGCCGCCGACGAAGCCGACCTTGTCGGTCTTGGAGGCAAGTGCCGCCAGTACGCCGACGAGATAGCTGCCTTCCTGCTCCTTGAAGACGATGGAGGCGACATTGGGCGCCTCGACCACCATGTCGATGATGGCGAAATGCGTGTTGGGAAACTCGGCGGCCACTTTCTTCAGGGCCTGCTCATAGCTGTAGCCGACGGCCACGATCGGCGAGAAACCGGCTTCGGCGAATTTGCGCAAAGCCTGCTCACGCTGGCCGTCATTCTGGATCTCGAAATCCTTGAAAGCGATGCCCGTGTCGGCCTTGAATTTCTCGGCGCCCATGAAGGCGCCTTCATTGAAGGACTTGTCGTTGCGTCCGCCGAGGTCGTAAGCGACCGCCGGCTTGTCATCGGCAGCCCAGCTTGCGCCCGTCATCAATGCCGTCATGGCAACGGCCGCAAACAGCTTCCTGATCATGAAAACCTCCCTGTTGATCTTTATCGTTGCGGTAAGCCTAGCGCGGAACCGGGAAAAGCGGAACTCGTCCCGCCCGACGCCGTTTCAGACCTACGTCCCGGGTCACCCGACCCCGGAATGGCCAGTTGACGCCAGCCGCGTGTCATTTGCAAGCTGGCCTTTGTGCGGAGCCCACAGGCTTGAAACCATAGGGTTCCGGCAACATATTAGGGTCAACCATCCGGTGCCTATCGAGGGCCGGATAACTTGAGCTGCTTTCCGAAGGGCCCGTCATGACTCGCCTATCGCTGTTCTCCAGCCCCTATCTCCTTGGCTTCGACGATTTCGAACGCATCGTCGACCGGGCGGCGAAATCCGCCAATGACGGCTATCCGCCCTACAATATCGAACGCGTGGCGCGCGGCGACAACGCGCCGGAGAAATTCCGTATCACCCTGGCGGTCGCCGGATTCTCGCGCGACGAGCTTGAAATCACCGTCGAGGAAAACCAACTCATTATCAGGGGCCGTCAAATAGACGACGGTTCCAGGGCCTATCTCCACCGCGGCATTGCCGCCCGCCAGTTCCAGCGTGCTTTCGTCCTGGCGGACGGTGTCGAGGTAAAGGGGGCTCAATTGGAGAATGGCCTGCTCGCCATCGATCTCGAGCGGCCCGAGCCTCAAAAGATCGTGCGTAAGATCGACATCAAAGGAGTCTGAGCCATGACCGGACCCGAAACCGAAAAGAAACTCGAAATCGCCACGGAAGAGCTGGCGGTACTCGGCAATGGCGCGCTTGGCTATATTCGCGAAATCGAGCCTGGCCATGCCGCCAAGCTTCTGGGGCCGAAAAAGATCAACGTGCCGGGCGATATCAGGCTGTACTGCCTCTATGGCGCCGACGGCACGCCCATGTCGATCTCGGACAGCGTCGAAGCGGCCTTCGCCGCCGCGGCCGAGCATGAGCTGACGCCGGTCACCGTGCACTGACGGGTTTTACGGACTAACGTCGAAACGCCCTTTCGAGAAATCGGAAGGGCGTTTTCGTTTGTACTTCTCCCTCCGCCGCCGAAGGCGGGTAGGGTGGCGCGCAAGCCGTCAGGTCAATTGATGAGCATTTGTCGGCGGAGAGACCCCACCCGTCCGCCCTATGGGCGGACACCGTCCCCGCGCTTCGCGCGGCGGAGGGAGATGCAAAGTGTGAATCCGCCCCCTCTTCGGAGGACGACTTCGCTCAAGCCGCGTGCGGCGTGGCGGCGGGTTCGGTGAGGATGGCGTAGAGGCCTTCGGCGGTGTCGGTGCCGCGCAGTTTCGCCACGATGTCGTGATCGCGCAGAAGCCTGGAGATGCGCGCCAGCGCCTTCAGATGATCAGCGCCGGCATGCTCGGGCGCCAACAGCAGGAAAACCAGATCGACCGGCTCATTGTCGACGGCGTCGAATTCGACCGGCGCCGCGAGGCGCGCGAACAGGCCATAGACGCGGGTCAGCGTCGGGATCTTGCCATGCGGAATGGCGATGCCGTGACCCAAGCCGGTGGAGCCGAGCTTCTCGCGCTGCAACAACGTCTCGAAGATGACGCGATGATCGATGGCGGTGAGCTTGCCCGCCGCGTGCGCGACCTCCTGCAGAAGCTGCTTCTTGTTCTGCACCCTGAGACTCGGCAGGACCGAATGCGAATCGATGATCTCGGCTAAGTTCATGTCTTGGTATTCCTTGTTGCGCTCGTGGCGAGGCGACTGGCTTCAGGAAGCCGCGCCGAGATGGGGATCGATCCAACCGATATTACCGTCGGAACGACGATAGACGACGTTGAGACCGCCATCGCGCGCATTGCGGAACAACAGGAACTGGCCGGTGGAAATGTCGAGCTGCATCACCGCCTCGCCCACCGAAAGCTCCGGCACATCGGCGGAGCTTTCCGCAATGATGACAGGGTTGAGGTCTTTCGGTTCCTCGACATCGTGTTCCCCCGCGCTCGCAATGATGTAGTCCGCGGCAGCGCGCCGGCGCACCGGCTCGGCGCGGCTGTCATTGTGATCCTTGAGCCGGCGCTTGTAGCGCCTCAGCTGCTTTTCGAGATGGCCCGCCGCCTTGTCATAGGATTGCGTGGCCTCGGCGCCCTGACCGTGAGCCTGAAGCACGAGCCCCGTCGCCAGATGCAACGTGCAGTCGGCGGTGAACTGCGAGCGCTGCTTCTCGAGCGTGACATGGGCGGAGACGGTTCCATTGAAGAACTTCTCGGCGATATCGAAAATCCGATTCTCGATATGCGCCCGCAATGCTGCGCCGATGTCCAGATTTTTGCCAGTGATCTTGACCTGCATTTTACCTGACAGTGTTTATCGACTTGGCCCATCCAATGTGGGCGGTGCGGCGTCCGACGTCAACTGCCGAAAGTTCCTAATTCCGGCTTTCGGCTTCCGCTATGTCACAAGAGAGGACCAGCCCCCTCTAAAACGGCGCGGAAACTAGTCGTGGGCAGAGGTTAAGTCAACCTTAATCCGAGCCCACCTGCGGCCCTCACGAGCCGAAGGCGTTCTTCTCCCGCCGGCGTTGCACGGAAGAAGGAATTCCAAGCGATTCCCGATATTTAGCAACGGTCCGGCGGGCGATGTCGATACCGTCCGCCTTGAGCATGTCGACGAGTGTGTCGTCGGACAGGATGTTGGCTGAGGTTTCGCGCTCGATCATCTCGCGCAGGCGGTGGCGGACGGATTCGGCCGAATGCGCCTCGCCGCCCTCGGCCGAATTGATCGCCGTGGTGAAAAAGTACTTCAGCTCGAAGATGCCGCGCGGGGTGACCACATATTTGTTCGACGTCACCCGGCTCACCGTCGATTCGTGCATCTCGATCGCTTCCGCCACCGTCTTGAGATTGAGCGGACGCAGATGCTGGACGCCATAAGCGAGAAAGGCGTCCTGCTGGCGCACGATCTCGCGCGCCACCTTGAGGATGGTCTTGGCGCGCTGGTCGAGGCTCCTGACCAGCCAGGTGGCGTTGGCGTGGCACTCGGAGAGATAGGTCTTGTCCTCCGCGCGCATCGGCCCGCGCGAGACCTGAGCCATGTAGCGGTTGTTGACCAGAACGCGCGGCAGCGTATCGCTGTTGAGCTCGACCAGCCAGCTGCCGTCGGGCGCCGGCCGCACCGACACGTCCGGCACAACCGGCTGCACCGGCTCGGCGCCGAAGATATGGCCGGGCTTGGGATTGAGGCGGCGCAGCTCGGCGATCATGTCGCGGATGTCGTCGGCATCGAGCCTGCAGAGTGACTTCAGCGCGGCGAAGTCGCGCTTGGCGACGAGATCGAGATGATCGACGAGAACCATCATCGCCGGGTCGAGCCGGTCCAGCTCTTTGAGCTGCAGCTTGAGGCATTCCTTGAGATCGCGGGCGAAGACGCCGGCGGGATCGAAGCCCTGCAGCACTGCGAGCACACGCTCGACATGCGCCACATCGGTGCCGAGCATCTCGGCCACCTGGGCGGTATCGGCGGTGAGATAGCCCGCCTCGTTCACCATGCCGATGAGATTCTGGCCGATGAGCCGGTCGGCCGGACCGGCGATGGCCAGCATCAACTGCTCGGTCAGATGCTCGGCGAGCGTCGTCTCGCGCGTCAGCGTCGCGCCGAATTCGAGATCGTCCTGATCGAGCGACACGGCGCGCGACGATTTGAGCGAGGCCCAGCCCGAATCGCCTTGCGCCATCGCGCTGCGGTTCGCCGCATCGGCGCGACTTTCGCCCTGATAGACATTGTCGAGATCGGTACCGAGCGTAGCGAGTTTTTCGCTGGCGCTCGCCCCGTCCTTGAAAGCGCTCGCGACGTCGCGCTCCTCCGACGCCTCGGAAGCGGCCGGCATCTCGGCGGCTGGCGCCTCGCGCTTCTCGTCGCGCTCCAGCAACGGGTTCTTTTCGAGCTCGCTTTCGACATAGGTCTGGAGCTCAAGGTTGGACATCTGCAGAAGCTTGATCGCCTGCTGCAGCTGGGGCGTCATGACCAGGGACTGGCCCTGCCTGAGTTCCAACCGTGGAGTCAGCGCCATCCAGCGCTCCTTCCTGCCTAACCGCGATCCCGGAATACCGGAAACGCCCGCAACTAGGCCCAGCGCGTAGCACAGCCGGTTTTAAAATGCACTAAAGCCCGCGATCACGGGTTGGTGCGGCCTTTCTTTGCGCCTCGCCTTGTCCGAAAAGTCTGCAACTTTTCGGGGCGATGCGGCCAATAACGGAATTATAGACTGAAGCCTTCGCCGAGATAGAAGCGCCGCACGTCAGGATTGTGGACGATCTCCTGCGGGGTTCCCTCGGTCAGGACCTCGCCCTCATGGATGATGAGCGCGCGGTCGATGAGCTCGAGGGTTTCACGGACGTTGTGATCCGTAATAAGCACCCCGATTCCCCGAGCGGTAAGCTGTCGCACCAGCTGGCGTATATCACCGATCGCAATCGGATCAATTCCGGCGAAGGGCTCGTCGAGGAGCATGAATTGCGGGTGCGTGGCGAGGGCGCGGGCGATTTCCACCCGGCGACGCTCGCCGCCAGATAGCGCCACAGCTGGCGAATGTCGTAAATGGGAGACGGAAAACTCATCGAGCAACTCACGCAACTCACTTTCGCGCCGCTGACGGTCGGGCTCTGCGAGCTCCAGCACGGCACGAATGTTGTCCTCAACCGTGAGACCGCGAAAGATCGAGCTTTCCTGGGGCAGATATCCGATACCGAGCCTGGCCCGCTGATACATGGGCAAAGTGGTGATATCCGTCCCGTCGAGGCTGATCGTACCCTGGTCCGACGCGATGAGACCGGTGATCATGTAGAACACCGTCGTCTTGCCGGCGCCATTGGGTCCAAGCAGCCCCACGGCCTCGCCACGCTTCACGGAGAGGTTGACCCCTCTGACCACCGGCCGCTGTCCGAAGCTCTTGCGGAGCCCCACGGCGACCAGACCGTCGTCGGTGTGCGAATCATCGGCACGGGGCCTTGGCGCCCGTTCCGCTGTCCGCTGGCCTGGCCCCATCACCTTCTCCGGCTTGCGGGGCCGTGCGGCCGTCATTGCCTCACCCTTCTGCGTCACCTGATTACCGCCCATTTAGATTAATATTGGGTGAAATTGTCACTGGCCCGGAACGAAGCTGCCTTTAACGCGCCCGCCGGTCATCTCGCTCTTGTTGGTCTTGAGATCGACGAACAGCTGCTCGCCATTCATCACCGTCTTGCCCTGCACCACCTTGGCGCCGCCCTTCACCCAAAGCTTGTTGGCCTTCACGTCCATATGGGCGGTCTTGCCGGTGACCGTCTGCTTCGCGGTGACGATCACCACGCTGCCCTCGGCATCGAGAAGCGTGACCTCGGTCTTCTTCTCGTCCTTGTTCTTGGGGTCAGGCTGCTCCTCATAGGTCACGGTCAAAAGCTCGGCATTGAGGGTGACATCGCCGCGCTTGGCTTTCACGTTGCCCTTGAAGATCGCCTTCTTCTGCTCGTCGAGGATCTCCATCGTATCGGCTTCGATATCGACATTGCGCGGCGTCTTCGATTCCGTGGCCGCGGTGGAGGTGTCGACGGTCTGGGCCGACGCCGGGAGTCCGCCCAAAGCGAGCCCGGCAAGCACGGCAATGGCGGCAAGGCTGGCGCGGCAGATCATGGGGTGCTGTCTCCTTGAGATTTCGAGCTTCCGAAATGGGCCTTCACCCCATTCAAGAACAGAATATTGTTGCCGTCATTGGTTATTTGCACGCCATTGGCGTTGATCGTGCCATTCGACAGCTGGACCTGTACCGGCACGTCGCTGGTCAGGCGCTTCTCGCCCACCACCACATGGGCCTTGTCCATCCGGGCCGTGAAACGGTCCTTGGACTGAATGACCACCTCGGTGTCGAGATCGAGCGTCTTGACGTCCGAATTATAGAGGCCCTTCTGGGACTGGAAGGTGATGGCCTCGCCGTTCTTGCGGTTGGTGGCGCCCGAGACGTCGTTGAGCTTGATGAACTTCGGCTCGTCCTTGTCCTGGATGGCGGTCTTGGCCGAGATCGAATAAGGCCGCTGCTGGCTGTCTAGGCCGGTGATGGTCGAGGTCGAAACGGTCACATGGTCGGCCGGCACGACCGCTTCCTCGACGGGCTTTGGCTTGGTCGTGAAGGCGCCGGTCTGATAGAGAAACGCGAGCAGGACTCCGACCGCGATGAGACCGAAGGCGCCCGAGACATAGGGCGCCAGCCGCGCGCGGCGGGCGGCGCGCAGCGGGCGGCGACGGCGCGATCCTTGCGGAATGGCGTCAATGCGCGAAGACATCGTCTTCGGTCCAGCCGAGAAGATCGAGGTCGGCCCTCACCGGCACGAAATCGAAGCAGGCGCGCGCCAGGCCCTTGCGGCCCTCGCGCTCCAGCATCTGGTCGAGCCTGGATTTCAGCTCATGCAGATAGAGCACGTCCTGGGCGGCATATTGCTTCTGCGAATCGCTCAGCACATGGGCGCCCCAGTCGGAGCTCTGCTGCTGCTTGTTGAGCTCGATGCCGAGCAGCTCCTTGACGAGGTCCTTGAGACCGTGGCGGTCGGTATAGGTGCGCGACAGCTTGGAGGCGATCTTGGTGCAGTAGACGGGTCCGGTGACCACGCCCAGATGATGTTTGAGTGTCGCGACATCGAAACGCGCGAAGTGGAAGATCTTCAGCACGGAACGGTTATCGAGCAGCGCCTTGAGGCGGGGCGCGTCATAGGTCGTGCGGTCGAGCTGGACGAGATGGGCATTGCCGTCGCCCGAAGACAACTGCACGACGCACAGCTTGTCGCGCAGCGGGTTGAGGCCCAGCGTCTCGGTGTCGATCGCGACTTCCGAGCCGAGATCGAGCCCCGCCGGTAAATCGCCCTTGTAGATTTTTGTCGCCATCCGTCAATCGATCGCGGCACCCGCTAGAGGGGTGCAGCTGCCCTGTTCCATATGCTTCGGTCAGATCGAGGGCTCGCCGGGCCGAAGCTCGGGGAGTGAAAATTGGTGCCCAGAAGAGGACTCGAACCTCCACGCCTCTCAGCGCTAGTACCTGAAACTAGTGCGTCTACCAATTCCGCCATCTGGGCATTGCGGCGCTTCATAAATACCGATTGCATCAGTGTCAACTGACTGCCTTGTGCCGGGCGATTTGGGCTTTGCAAAGGCGGCGTCCGGCCGGTAAAAGGCCCAAATCCTGTCAACATGATGGATTTGACGGCGTGACGCTTGCTCCTTCCGAAACACTGATCACCCTTATCGGCGGCTCCGGCTTCCTCGGCCGGCATGTCGTCCGGGCCCTTGCCAAACGGGGTTATCGCATCCGGGTCGCCTGCCGCAGACCCGATCTCGCCGGCCATGTCCAGCCGCTTGGCGTGCCGGGCCAGATCATGCCGGTGCAGGCCAATGTGCGCTATCCGGACTCGCTCGCGGCGGTGTGCGAAGGCGCCCAGGCGGTCGTCAACCTGACCGGCGTGCTCTACAGCGCCGGGGCGCAAAGCTTTGATGCTATTCATGTTTTTGGCGCCGAGGCGTCCGCCAGGGCGGCCAAGGCGGCGAAGGCGAAGACCTTCATCCAGATCTCGGCGATCGGCGCCGACGCCAATTCGGCGAGCGACTACGCCAAGTCCAAGGCGGAAGGGGAAGCCCGCGCCCGCGCCAATTTCCCGGGCGCCATCGTGATCCGGCCGTCGATCGTCTTCGGCCCGGAGGACCAGTTCTTCAACCGATTCGCCGCCATGGCCCGGTTCTCGCCGGCTTTGCCGCTGATCGGCGGCGGCACCACGAAATTCCAGCCGGTCTTCGTCGGCGACATCGCCAAGGCGGTCGCCCAGCTGATCGACGCCAATATTGCTTCGGGAAAAACCTACGAATTCGGCGGTCCCGAGGTCGAAAGCTTCCGCCAGCTCCTTGACTTCACCCTCCAGACGATCGGCCGCAAGCGGCTCCTGGTGCCGGTGCCGTGGCCGGTGGCGCGTATCCAGGGCATGATCATGGGCCTCCTGCCCAAGCCACTCCTCACCAGCGACCAGGTGGAGCTGCTCAAGCACGACAATGTGGTGAGCCAAGACGCCATTCGCGACGGGCGCACCCTGCAGGGCCTCGGCATCACGCCGCGCGGCATCGAGGCCATCGTGCCGAGCTATCTCTACCGCTACCGCAAGGCGGGCGAATTCTCCGGCACCGGCGAGAAGCCGAAAGAGATCGTCGATCTGAGCTGAGAAAGCCCGCCCCTCTTCCAGAATGGAAAATGGCCGCTCTTTCGAGGCGGCCATTTTTGTTTCGGAAATTTGCCCGTTAAAGTTAATGCACCGTGCCGAAGCTGTAGCCGGAATAGACGAGCGCCAGGAGAATGACGCCGAGCGCCACGCGGTAGATGGCGAAAGGCAGGAAGCTCGTGACCTTCACCAGCTTCATCAGGATCGCGATGGTGGCGAGCGCCACGATGAAGGTGAAGAAGGCGGTGAGAAACTGATCGCCCGAGATCGCGTGGCCTTCGCTGATGGCGGTGCCGAGCTTGAGCACACCGGCGCCGGCGATCGCGGGGATGCCGAGCAGGAAGGAGAAGCGCGCCGCTTCGGGACGCTCGAAACCCAGCGCGCGGCCGGCGGTCATGGTGATGCCGGAGCGGCTGGTGCCCGGAATGATGGCGATCGCCTGAGCCGTGCCGATGATCATCGCCTGGCCGAGCGTCATGTTCTCCATGCGCTTCACCCACAGGCCGTAGCGGTCGCACAGATAGAGCAGGATGCCGAAGATGATGGCGTTCCAGGCGACGAGCTGCGGCATGCTGCGCGCCGCGTCCATGAAGCCGATCTTGTCGAGGATGGGACCTACGATCACCGCCGGGATGGTGGCGGCGATGATGAACAAAGCGAGCTTGCCCCACACCGTCATGCGGCCGCGCAGAAGATCGAAGGCGCCGCCGATGAGCTTGAGGATGTCGCGCCAGAAATAAGCGACGACCGCCAGGAACGATCCCATATGGACCATGACGTCGGTCATCAGCCCCTGGTCGGGCCAGCCGGTGATCAACGGCACGAGCAAAAGATGCCCGGACGAGGAGATCGGCAGAAACTCGGTGATGCCCTGGATCAGGGCAAGAATCAGGATTTGTTCAATGGGCATATCGAGACCAGTCCTTGGGGGAATCGCTTGCCGCCCGCCCCCCGGGGTTCTATATGCGACATGACGGCCCGGCAATGGCGGCGCGGTATTTCGCCGCTGCATGACGACGATTTAAGATGGAATTCCGCCAGGATCACAAGCTGATCTATCCCTTTGATCTGTGCATCGGATTATCCGAAAACCGCTTCGCATTTTTCGGTCCGATGCCCTGGCGCGAGTTTCGTAAGCTACAAGGACGCTGATGCCCCGTCTCTATCATTTCACGCTTGATCCCTATTCCCGCCGCATGCGGCTCGCCCTCAACGAATATGGCACTCCCGCCGAAGCGGTCGACGAGCAGCCCTGGGCGCCGTCGCAGGATCTGTCCCGGCTCAATCCGGCGGGCGCCTTGCCGGTGCTGGTGGAAGATGACGGCTCGGCGGTGAGCGGCGTCGAGGCCTTGGGCGAATATCTCGAAGAGACCCGCAATGGCGGCGCCTCGCTCATTCCCGGCAATGCCAGAGCGCGTGCCGAAGTGCGCCGCCTCACCGGCTGGTTCGACACCAAATTCTATGCCGAGGTCGCCGAGCCGGTGCTCACCGAGAAAGTGGTGCGCCGGTTCATGCAGCGCGAACAGGGCGGCGGCTCGCCCGAGATGACGCGGGTGCGCAAAGGGCTCGACCTCCTCAAGGCGCATCTCGATTATATCGGCAAGCTCGCCGACGGCCGCAACTGGCTGGCGGGCGACCATCTCTCGCTCGCCGATCTCGCCGGCGCGGCGCATCTCTCGGCGATCGACTATATCGGCGATGTTCCGTGGGCTGACTTTCCATCCGCCAAGGCGTGGTTCCAGCGCCTCAAATCGCGCCCCTCCTACCGCCCGCTGCTCACCGACAGCGTGCGCGGCATGCCGGCGTCCAAGTCCTATACGGATCTCGATTTCTGATTCTTGTCCCGAAGTGATGTAGATTGGGCGGCATGATACCGCTCGAGGACAGATTGCGCCTTAAGGCCCGCGAGGAAGGCTTCGCGGATCTGCGCATCGCCGATCCCGGCGCCGCGGCGCAGGCGGGCGGCAGGCTCCAGGAATTCCTGTCCTTCGGCCGTGAAGGCGACATGGCATGGCTCAAGGAAACGGCGGCGCGGCGCGCCGATCCCCGCGTCCTGTGGCCAGGCGCCCGTTCGGCTATCCTCCTCGCCATGAGCTATGCGCCGGAGATCGATCCGCTCGAGAGGCTCGCGCGCAAGGACACCGGCGTCATCTCGGTCTATGCGCTGGGACGCGACTATCACGACGTCATCAAGGGCAAGCTCAAGCAGCTGGCGCAATGGCTAGCGCGCGAGACGCAGGAAGAGGTGAAGGTCTTCGTCGATACGGCACCGCTCATGGAGAAGCCGCTGGCGGAAGCGGCGGGCCTCGGCTGGCAGGGCAAACACACCAATCTCGTGTCGCGCAGCCTCGGCTCGTGGTTCTTTCTCGGCGCCATCCTGAGCGCCGCCGAGCTCGCCCGCGATCCTCGCGAAAGCGACCATTGCGGCACCTGCCGCGCCTGTCTCGACATCTGCCCGACAAAGGCCTTCCCGGCGCCCTATCAGCTCGATGCGCGCCGCTGCATCTCCTATCTCACCATCGAATATAAGGGCCATATCGCGGACGAATTCCGGGAAGCGATCGGCAACCGCATCTATGGCTGCGACGACTGCCTGGCGGCCTGCCCGTGGAACAAATTCGCCGGCGCCGCCCATGAAGCGAAGCTCAAGGCGCGGGACGATCTCATTGCCCCCAAGCTCGCCGATCTCGCCCGCCTCGACGACCAGGCCTTCCGCCAGCTGTTCACCGCCTCGCCGGTCAAGCGCAGCGGCCGCGACCGCTTCATCCGCAATGTCCTGATCGCCATCGGCAATTCAGGTGACGCGGGCCTCGCGCCGGAAGCCGAAAGGCTGCTCGGCGATGAATCCGCTCTGGTGCGCGCCATGGCGGTGTGGGCTTTGTCACGACTTCTCGATGCGGAAGACTTCGCCACGTTGCGTGACAAACATGCGCAGCAGGAAACGGATGACGCGGTCGCGGCCGAATGGCAGAAGGCCTGACATGCCCCATCTCTTCTGCTTCGGTTTAGGATTCACCGGCCAGGCCCTGGCGCGCCGCCTCAGCGCGCAAGGCTGGACGGTCACCGGCACCAGCCGCGCCGGCGGCGACGGCACGCTCGCTTTCGACGGCAGCGCGCCGCTGCCCATGAGCGCGCTTGACGGCGTCACCCATCTCCTGATCTCGGTTCCGCCCGGCACCCAGGGCGATCCGGTGCTGAACCGCCATGCCGAAGATCTCCAGAAACGGGCGGCGCAGTTCCACTGGGCCGGCTATCTCTCGACCACCGGTGTCTATGGCGACCGCCATGGCGACTGGGTCGACGAGACATCGCCGCTCGAACCCTCCACCGAGCGCGGCCATCGTCGGCTCGCCGCCGAAACACACTGGCAGAGTCTCGGCATGCCGCTCCATATCTTCCGGCTCGCCGGCATCTATGGGCCGGGCCGCAACCAGCTGGTGTCGATCCTCGATGGCACCGCGAAGCGCATCGTGAAGCCGGGCCAGATCTTCAGCCGTATCCATGTCGAGGATATCGCCGGCGTGCTCTGGGCCTCGATCGCAAGGCCGCATCCTGGGCAGGCTTATAATGTCTGCGACGACGAGCCCTGTCCGCCGCAGGACGTCGTCGCCTATGCCGCGGCACTTCTGAAACGCGAAGCACCGCCCGAGATCGCCTTCGCCGATGCCGACCTGTCGCCGATGGCCAAGAGCTTCTATGCCGAATCGAAACGCGTTTCCAACCAACGCATGAAAGAGGAGCTCGGCTACAAGCTCCTTTATCCGACCTATCGCGAGGGACTGGCGGCGCTGCTTTCGACTTTGCCCTCGTGAAGAAGGGCGAGCTCCTCCGCCGCGCGGTGAATGGTGATGATGTCCTGCTCGCGCGACAGGCGATGATCGCCGTCCTTGATCAAGGTGAAATGCGCATCAGCCGCGCGGATCGCCTGAAAGGTCTTCAGGCCATGCTGCCAGGGCACATCGGGATCCTGATCGCCATGCAGGATGCGTAACGGACAGACGAGATCGAGGCCCCTCTCCAGGAGACGATGATGGCGGCCATCCTCCAGCAGCTTGGCGGTGATCGGATAGGGATCGCCATAGCGGCTGGGCCTCCGCCACACGCCGTCACGCGCCAGCGCTTCCTGCGCGTCGGGGCGTTTGGCGATCTCGGCCTCCATATTGAAGGTCATGTCGGCGGCGGGCGCCACCAGGACGAGCCCGGCGATGTTGCCTGAACCTTCGCGGGCAAGGAGCAGCGCCAGGAAGCCACCCATGCTGGAGCCGATCAGGATCATCGGCCGGCCACCCGCGAGGCGCAGGACGTGGCGGGCCTCGGCGAGCCAGAGGGACAAGGTGCCGTCCTCGAAGCGCCCTTCTGAGGCGCCATGGCCGGAATAGTCGAAACGGATGAACAGCCGGTCGTCACGCCCCGAAAGTTCCCGGAGCCGTTCGGCCTTGCTGCCTATCATGTCGGATTTGAATCCACCAAGCCACAGGAATCCCGGCCTTTTTTCGTCCCCTCGCGGCGCCTCCCGGAGGTCGAAGGCGATGCGAAGCCCCGGCCGGGCTTCCATCATTTCGAATTGCGGCATCAGCCTTCTCTCCTTGACTTGCGACCCATCTTCACGGTCTATACAGGCTTCGCAACGCGCCCCGGGGTCTTAGCCATATCCCAGCGCCATTCAGGAGACGACGACCACTTGAGCATACCACCCCGCAGGCCAGTCAACAGCCGCTCGGCGCAGCCCCAGCCGAACAAAGAAGAGGGCCACAAGATCAACAACCGTATCGATGCGCGTGAAGTCCGCCTGATCGACGCCCAGGGCGAGAATCACGGCGTCGTTCCGACCCGCCAGGCGATGATGATGGCCGAAGAGGCCGGTCTCGATCTGGTCGAGGTGTCGCCCGATGCGAAGCCGCCGGTCGCCAAGATCCTCGATTACGGCAAGTTCAAATACCAGGAACAGAAAAAGGCCAACGAGGCCCGCAAGAAGCAGAAGGTCATCGAGATCAAGGAGATCAAGATGCGCCCGATGATCGATGACCACGATTACGACGTGAAGATGAAAGCGGTGAAACGCTTCTTCGAGGAAGGCGACAAGGTCAAGGTCACGCTGCGCTTCCGCGGCCGCGAGATGGCGCATCAGGAACTCGGCCGGCAATTGCTCGACCGGGTAAAGGGCGACACCGTCGAGATCGCCAAGGTCGAATCGGAACCGCGCTTCGAAGGCCGCCAGATCGTCATGGTGCTGGCGCCCAAGTAAGGGCTCTGCTAATTAGGGATGACATGGACCGCTCCATCGTCGCGATGGGGCGGTCTTTCTTTTGGAGCGCCTTCCCCGCATGACCGACGACAAGGAAGCCCGCCGCCGCCAGCTCACGGGCGTCGCCTTCATGTGCGCCGGGGTGCTCGCCTTCACCTTCCAGGATCTCATCATCAAGGGCATATCGGGAACCTATCCCGCCCATGAGATCGTCTTCGTCCGCACCTTGCTGGCGCTGCCCATCACCCTCCTCATCGTCATGCTGGACGGCGGACCGAAACAGCTGAGGACAAACCGGCTCGGCGCCCACAGCGTGCGCGGCGTCATGCTGTTCCTCGCCTACACCACCTATTATCTGGGCATCGCGGCGCTGCCGCTCGCCATGGCGGTGGCGATCTCCTTCGCGGCCCCCCTCTTCATCACCGCCTTCGCCGGACCGCTTTTGGGCGAGAAGGTCGGCAAGATCCGCTGGCTCGCGGTGCTCCTAGGGTTTCTCGGCGTCGTCATCGTCATGAAGGACCGGCTCGGCCAGCTCGAATGGGCGGTACTGTTGCCGGTGCTCTCGGCTCTCTTCTACGCATTGGCGCAGATACATGGCCGGCATATCGGCGCCACCGAAACGGGGGCGACCATGTCCTTCTATGTGAATATCGCCTTCCTCATCCTGTCGGGCCTCGCCGGTATCGTCATCGGCAATGGCGCCTTCGCCGAATGGAGCCATCCGAGCCTCGCCTTCCTGCTGCGCGCCTGGACGTGGCCGACACCGCATGATTTCCTGCTGATGCTCGGCTGCGGCGCCGCGGCGTCGATCGGCATCTATTGCCTGGGCCAGGGCTACCGGATGGCAGAGGCCAATCTCGCCGCCATCTTCGAATATACGGCGCTGCCCTGGGCGATCCTGTGGGGCTATCTGTTCTTCGCCCAGCTGCCCGGCTATTCGACGCTGGCCGGCGTCGGCCTCGTCGTCGTTGCCGGCGTCATCATCGCCTTCCGCGAAAGGCCACGGCGTACGCCGTTGCGCGGCAACGAGACGTGACGGTCCTCGCCATCCTGGAATAAGGCACCCGGTAGCTCGCCTGTAGGGCTATGGTCCAACTATTCCGCTTTCCTTACGTCAAATACCTTGACGCGCATATAAAAGGGAGGCGGGAATGCCCTTCGGGATAGCCGACATCTTTGTCATTCTCCTGATCACCATCGGTCCGCTGAAGGCGGCCATCGTCTATGCGACGCTCACCGCCAAGGCCGACGCGGCATTCCGTCGGCATGTCGCCATCAAGACCGTCATCACGGCCACGATCGTGATCGTCCTCTTCGTTCTGGCCGGCGAGTTCATCCTGAAAGTCTTCCATATCTCGCTGCCGGCGCTCAAGATCGCCGGCGGGTTGATCCTCCTGCTCTTCGCCCTGCACATGGTCCTGGGCGAGGAGAAAAAGGGCCAGGTGGACAATGTCCCTCCCTCCGCCGATATCGCCGTTTATCCTCTCGCCATGCCGCTCATGGCGACACCGCAAGGCATCGTCGCCATCGTGACGGTCGCAGCGGGCGCCCAAACCATGGGCGATATCGCCATCCTGCTGGTGCTGGCCCTGATCGTCCTGGCGATCAACCTCATCGTCCTGCTGCTCGCCGACAAGATCATCAAATTCGTCGGTCCGGGAGCCCTCATGATCGTCGGCAAGGTCGTCGGGATCCTGCTCGCGGGCCTCGCGGTTCAGCTGATGATATCGGCCGGCACCGATCTCGGACTGATCGCCAAGCCGTTGCCGCACAGCTAGAGGCGCCGCGATGGCCCGCAAGCCCAGGCTCGAAAGCACGGACAACGAGGAGTCCACCGCCGCCAGCCCACCGGCGCCCAAGAACCCGATCCGGCGCCTGACCGGCATCGTGTTGCTTCTCTGCGCCGTTTTTTTCACCTACAGCCTCTTCGCCGACCGTCTCACGCCCTATACGGCGCAGGCGACCGTCCAGGCCTATGTCGTGCGTCTCGCCGCCGACGTGTCGGGCCGCATCAGCGCCGTCAATGTCATCGACAACCAGATCGCCAAGACCGGCGAGATCCTCTTCGAGATCGACCGCGAGCGCTACGAGATCGCCGTGGAGACGGCGGAAGCGCAATTGGCCGCCGCCGGCCAATCGGTGGGAGCCTCGACGGCGGCACTCGCTTCCGCCGAAGCCCGCCTTGCCGAGGCCGAGGCAAAGCTGATCAATATCCGCGAGCAGACGGCGCGTATCTTCGAACTGGTCAAGAAGGGCATTTACGCCAAAGCGAAAAGCGACCAGGCCACCGCTACCCTCGACGCGGCAATCGCCGATGCCGATCGCGCCAAGGCCGATGTGGAGCAGGCCCGGCAGAATCTGGGTCCGCAGGGCGCCGACAATCCGCAGATTCGCCAGGCACAGGCCAGCCTGCGCAAGGCCAGACGCGATCTCACCGACACGATCGTGCGGGCGCCATCGGATGGCGTCGTCACCAATCTGCAGCTCGCGACCGGTCAATATGTCTCGACCGGCCAGGCGGTCCTCACCTTCATCGATGCCGAGGTGATCTGGATCGATGCGCAGTTCCGCGAGAACAGCATCGAGAATATCGCGACCGGCGATAGCGCCGACATCGTCCTCGATATACGCCCGGGACGCGTCTATGCCGGCAAGATCGAGAGCATCGGCTGGGGCGTCGACAGCCGCGACATCGACCCCGCCACCGGCCTACCCGTGGTCAGGAACTCCACCGGATGGATACGTGACGCCCAACGTTTCCCGGTGCGCGTGCAGTTCGAGCCGGACGGCCAGCCCAAGGGAATCCGGCTCGGCTCGCAGGCCAATATCGTCGTCTATACCGGCGGATCAGCGCTGACCGACGCCATCGGAAGACTGTGGATCACGCTGGTGTCCTACTTCAGCTATCTCGGCTGACATGGACGCGTCGCAGCCACGCGGGATCGAGATCGCCGCCCGGCGGCACGCACTCAGGATCGCACTTGCCGCGACGCTCGCCTTCACCATCGCCGAACTGGCCGATTGGGAATTCAGCTTCCTCGCCCCGATGCTCGCCGTTCAGTTTCTGGCGGCCTCTCGAAAAGCACCCGGATTCCTGCAAGGCGCCGCCGTCCCCCTCGTCATCCTGATCGCGACGTCGGTGGCGCTCGGCATCTCGACACTCACCTCGCTCACGCCGGTGGTTCTTCTGCTTCTGATCAGCCTGGTGATCTGCCTGAGCTTCTACGGCCAGCGGCGCGGCGCGCCCAGCGCCCTCATGCTGCTGATCCAGATCGCCTTCTGCTGCATTCCGGTGATCCATACGATCTCGTTCGATCTCGCCTGGCTGTTCATGACGGCGCTCATCCAAGGCAGCATCGCCGCGATCGTCACCGTCTGGATCATCTACTGGCTCATCCCGGCGCCCGCCATCGGTGACGCGAGCGCCACGCCGCCGCCCGCTCAGCCGGCTCACGAGCCGGTGCTGGCAGCACGCATCGCCTTGTCCGACACGCTTATCCTGCTTCCCGTCCTCGTCGCCTTCATCATGCGCGGCGACATCGACAACATCATCGTCCTGATGATCGCGCTCAACCTGCTGCGCGCGGTGGAGCCGGAGCAGAGCGGCCGCATCGCGGCGGCGATCATCCTCGGCAATGTCGTCGGCGGCGCCGTGGGCGTACTCGCCTATCAATTCGTCGTCCTGGGCGGCAGCCTCGTCTTCTTCGTCCTCATCGTCCTGGCGCTGGGCCTGTGGTTCGGCGAGCGGATCGCGATCGGCGGACCGAAGGCGCCCGTCTATGCCATCGCCTTTGCGACCTTCCTGCTGATCCTCGGCCTCGGCGTCGCACCGCTCCCCGGCGGCTCGGAAGAGCTGTTCGCGACCCGCATCATCAAAATTCTCCTGGCGAGCGCCTATACGATCGGCGCCTTGAGCCTCGTCGCGCATCTGCGCCGGCTCAAAGGCCCTGCCAGCCCCGCCATAAAGTTAAGAGCGCCGCCGCGATCAGAAGCAGCCCGGCAACGCGGCCCGACCAGATGGTGAAGGCCGGGCTGCCGGCCATCGCATTGCGCCCGGCGGCCGCCATGAGGCCCAGACCGCCATAAACGGCGAACTGCACCGCCGCCACCATGATGCCGATCACCAGCGCCTGCGACCACAAGGGGCCGAAAGCCGGCCTGATGAATTGCGGATAGACGGCAAGCACGAACAGCCAGGCCTTGGGATTGAGGATGCAGGTGACGACGGCCTGGGCGAAAATTGTCAGGAGCGAGCGCGCGCTGCTCCCGTCGACCTTCCCCATCACGATGCTGCTGCGGGCCAGCGTCACACCGATCCAGATCATATAAAGCGCGCCGGCGATCAGCATCGGGGCATAGATCTGCGGCACCAGCTGGCTCATGCCGACGACCGCGAAAACCCCGAAAGCAGTGTGGAAGGCGCCGCCGGCCATGATGCCGAAAGTGGCGGTGAGACCGGCCTTGCGGCCGCCGGTCAATGCATTGGCCATCACATAGATCATGTCCATGCCCGGCACGATGATGATGCCGGCGAGCAGGATGAAGAAGATCCACAAAGCTTCGGGATAGGTCATATAGAGTCCACCGTTTCTCAATCAGTCTCGGCGGGCTATAAGACCGGCCAATGGCCAGGGCAGTGTCAGTTGCGGCAGCGCGGGATGCGAAAAAGTGGACACCGGTTTTTCGCAGGAATCCCGCGCTAACAGATAAGGATCGATCGCGTTCATGAGTTTGGGTTGAATCAACCCAAACTCATCGCGATCTTGTGGACCATGCGGAAAGCATCGAGGCTCTTTGAGATCATCCAGATCCTCCGGGTGGCGAAACGGCCGGTGACGGCGGCGGTCATCGCCGAACGGCTCGAGGTCACGGTGCGCTCGATCTATCGCGATATCGGCGCCCTCCAGGCGATGCGGGTGCCGATCGATGGCGAGCGCGGCATCGGCTACATCATCCGCCCGGGCTTCGACCTGCCGCCCTTGATGTTCACCATCGAGGAGACCGAGGCGGTCGTGCTGGGACTGGCCTTGATCGAGCGCACCGGCGACAAGGAGCTCACGGCGGCGGCGAAGAAAGTGAAGCAGAAGATCGCCGCGGCGGTGCCCGCCCCCTTGCGCCAGCTGGTGTCGGCGGGCGCGCTGCATGCCTGGGGACCGATCGCGCCCCAGCCCGCCAATGTCGATTTCACACTGCTGCGGCGGGCGATCCGCGAGGAGGAGAAGCTCGAGCTCGCTTATCGCGACGAGCAGGGCAAGCTCACGACGCGCGTCATCCGGCCCTTGGCGCTCATCTATTATCTCGATGCCGCGATGATCGTCGCCTGGTGTGAATTGCGCAAGGCGATCCGCAATTTCCGCCTCGACCGTACGCAGGACTGCAAGGCGACGGGGGCGTATTTCCGCAATGAGGGCGACAAGCTCAGGGATCTGTGGATGGCCGGCTGGAAGACGAAGCCGGCGGAGTGATGCAGCTACACCTCGCCCCTCGAAGAGGGGTTAGGAGGGTGAGGGGCATCCCTGTTACCCATTTCTGACTAATGCAACTTTTGCGGTAGACCCGCTTTTCGTTGCACCAAGGGACCGGGTGCCCCTCACCTTCCCATTGCTGCGCAATGGGCCCCTCCCTCTCCCCGCTCTCGCGGGGCGAGGGGAAGAGCCGCCTCACTTCTCAGAGGTGTGATCTTTTAGAACTTCTCCACCCAGGGGCGGACCTCGAGCTCCCAGCTCCAGGCGCTGCGGGGCTGCATCAGGATGTCGAGATAGGAGCGCGCGATGGCGTCGGGATCGAGCATGCTGTCGGGCTTGTCGGCGGGCTCGCTGCGGCCGGGATTGCGGATGGCGCCGTCGATGACGAAATGGGCGACATGGATGCCCTGCGGTCCCAGTTCCCGCGCCATGCTTTGGGCGAGGCCGCGAAGGGCGAATTTACCCATCGCGAAGGGGGCGGAGAGCGGATAGCCCTTGATGCTGGCGGTGGCGCCGGTGAACAGGATGGCGCCGGAGCCCTGCTTCACCATGCGCCGGGCCGCCTGCTGGCCGACCAGGAAACCACCATAGGCGGTGACGGCGATGGCCTCGGCCACGTCCTCCGGGTCGAGGTCGACCAGGGGGCCGCGCAGCCGGCCGGAAGCGTTGTAGATGACCACATCCGGGGGGCCCAAGGCCTTGTCGACCTCGGCGAACAGGGCTTCGACCTGGGCCGGATCGGCGGCGTCGCAGGCGAAGGTTTTCGCCCGGGTCTGGGCGGCAAGGCTGGCCAGCTTCTGGGGATTGCGGGCGGCGAGCCCCACTTTCAGCCCCTGCTCGGCCAGGAGCCGGGCCAGGGAAGCGCTCAGACCCGCGCCTGAGCCGATGATGAGGGCGGTGGTGAAGCGGAGCTTGGACATGGGGCCTCCCTTGCCTATGGTGGTTCCCGAATGTGGGGCCGGCGGGCTCCCTCCGGCAAGTCATGCCGTTAGGTCATATCAGCAGCCCGCTTGCATTTTCCTTGGGCTTCCGTCATAACCCGGCCCGTTCAAACCGCCTGGCCTGTAAAGGGCATGCCAGGGCGGTCTTTTATTGTGCACCGAAAGGATAGCGAAATGCCCAAAATGAAGACGAAGTCGTCGGCCAAGAAGCGATTCAAGGTCACGGCGAACGGCCGCATCAAGGCCGGCCAGGCCGGCAAGCGCCACGGCATGATCAAGCGCAGCAACAAGCAGATCCGTAACCAGCGGGGCTCCATGATTCTGGCCGAGGGCGATGAGCGCTTGGTCAAGATTCATATGCCTTATGCCCGCTAAGCTGCTGCAAGGAGTTAAGACATGTCCCGCGTCAAGCGTGGTGTAACGGCCAGAGCCGCCCACAAGAAAGTCATCAAGAGCGCCGCCGGCTATTTCAGCCGCCGCAAGAACATCTTCCGCGTCGCCGTGCAGGCGGTGGAGAAGGCGCAACAGTATCAATATCGCGACCGGCGCACCAAGAAGCGCAATTTCCGCGCTCTGTGGATCCAGCGCATCAATGCGGCGAGCCGCGAACTCGGCCTCACCTACGGCCGATTTATCAACGGGCTCGGCAAGGCCGGTATCGAGATCGACCGCAAGGTTCTGGCTGATCTCGCCGTGCACGAGCCTCAGGCTTTCGCTGCTCTCGTCGACAAGGCGAAAGCGGCTCTCTGAGCCTCGTCAGCATCCATCGGTTCGGGCCGGGCTTTCGCTGGCGCTTCACGAAGCGTCATCGGCCCGGCCTTTTTCGTTGAAAGACCCAAAAGATGAGTCTGCAAAACCTCGAACAATCGCTGATCGACGGCATCACCAGCGCCGCGGATGAAACCGAGCTCGAATCCTTGCGCGTTTCGGCGCTGGGCAAGAAGGGCGCCATTTCCGAGCGCATGAAGACGCTGGGCGGCATGGCGCCGGAAGAGCGCAAGACGGCGGGCGCCGAGCTCAACGCGCTCAAGGACAAGATCACCGAGGCGCTCTCGGCGCGCAAGTCAGCGCTCCAGGCCAAGACGCTGGAAGCCCGGCTCGTCACCGAAAAGGTCGACGTCACGCTGCCGGCGCGGCCCGAAGCGCAAGGCTCGATCCATCCGGTGAGCCAGGTGTGGGAAGAAGTGGTGCAGATCTGGGGCGATCTGGGCTTCTCCGTCGCCGAAGGTCCGCATATCGAAAACGATTTCTACAATTTCACCGCGCTCAACATTCCGCCCGAGCATCCGGCGCGCCAGGAGCACGACACCTTCTATCTGCAGCCCAAGGCCGACGGGTCGCGCATGTTGCTGCGCACCCACACTTCGCCGGTGCAGATCCGCTCGATGCTGGAAAGCAAGCCGCCGATCCGCATCATCGCGCCGGGGCGCACTTTCCGCTCGGATTCGGACCAGACCCATACGCCGATGTTCCACCAGATCGAAGGTCTCGTCATCGACGAAGAGACGCATCTGGGCCATCTCAAATGGGCGCTCGCCGAATTCTGTAAGGCGTTCTTCGAGATCGACGACGTCAAGATGCGCTTCCGCGCCTCGCATTTCCCGTTCACCGAGCCGTCGATGGAAATCGACATCAACTGCTCATGGGAAGGCGGCCAGGTGAAGATCGGCGAAGGCTCTTCCTGGCTCGAGATTCTCGGCAGCGGCATGGTGCATCCGAGCGTGATCAAGGCCGGCGGCCTCGATCCTGAGCGTTATCAGGGCTGGGCCTTCGGCATGGGGCTCGACCGCATCGCCATGCTCAAATACGGAATCCCCGATCTGCGCGCCTTCTTCGAGGCCGATCTGCGCTGGCTGCGCCATTACGGCTTCCGCTCGCTCGCTGTTCCCACTCTCGCCGGAGGGCTCTCCTGATGAAATTCACCCTCTCCTGGCTCAAGGATCATCTCGACACCGAGGCCACCCTCGACCAGATCGTCGACGGCCTGATCGGCGTCGGCCTCGAGGTCGAAGCGGTCGAGGACAAGTCGAAGGGGCTCGCCCCTTTCACCGTCGCTTATGTGAAGGAAGCGCGCCAGCATCCCAATGCCGACCGCCTGCGCGTCTGCGACGTCCTGACCCGCTCCGGCATGGTCCAGGTCGTGTGCGGCGCGCCCAATGCCAAGACCGGCATGAAGGCGATCTTCGCGCCGCCCGGCGCCTATATTCCCGGCACCAAGATCACGCTCGAAAAGGGCGTCATCCGCGGCGTCGAATCGAACGGCATGCTGGTCTCGGAGCGCGAGCTTTTGCTCTCCGACGAGCATGACGGCATCATAGAGCTCGACAAGACGGCGCCGATCGGCTCATCGGCGGCGGATGCCTTGGGCCTCTCCGATCCGATGATCTATATCAAGGTCACGCCGAACCGCCCGGATGCGCTCGGCATCCACGGCATCGCGCGCGATCTCGCCGCCAAGGGCCTCGGCACGCTGAAGCCGATCAAGATTCCGGCCATCGCCGGCAAGTTCAAATCGCCGATCGGCGTGTCTTTGATCTTCGATGGCGGCGATGTCAGCCCCTGCCCGCTTTTCGTCGGGCGCTATATCAAGGACGTCAAGAACGGCCCGTCGCCGAAATGGCTGCAGAACCGGCTGAAGGCGATCGGGCTCCGGCCGATCTCGGCCCTGGTCGACGTCACCAACTACATCACCTTCACCTATGGCCGGCCGCTGCATGTGTTCGATGCCGACAAGATCAAGGGCTCGATCCATGCCCGGCTCGCCAAGCGTGGCGAATATCTGCGCGCGCTCGACGGCAAGACCTATTGGCTCGACGCCAATATGACGGTCATCGCCGATGAACGCCGCCCGGAAGCCCTGGGCGGCATCATGGGCGGCGAGGAATCGGGCGTATCGGACAAGACCGTCAATGTCTTCCTCGAATCCGCTTACTTCGACGCGCTGCGCACCGCGGCCACCGGGCGCAAGCTCGGCGTCCAGTCCGATGCGCGCTACCGTTTCGAGCGCGGCGTCGATCCGGCCTTCACGCAGACGGGCGCCGAGCTCGGCACCGAGATGATCCTCGAGCTGTGTGGCGGTGAACCCTCCGAGCTCGTCGTCGCCGGCCATGTGCCGGACACACAGCGCAGCTATCTCCTGCGGCGCCGGCGCGTCGCCAATCTCGGCGGCGTCGAGGTCTCGGAAGCCCAGCAGAAGGAAATCCTGACCGCGCTCGGCTTCGAGGTGACGGAGAAGCCGGACGGCCTTCTCTGCGCCGTGCCGTCCTGGCGGCCGGATGTCCATGGCGAGGCCGATCTCGTCGAGGAAGTCTGCCGCATCTACGGGCTCGACAATGTGCCCTTCGCCGAGATGCCCAGGCTGTCGCCGATCGCCAAGCCGGTGCTGAGCCCGCTGCAGCGACGCATGATCCAGGCGCGGCGCACGCTCGCCTCGCGCGGCCTCAATGAAGCCGTCACCTGGTCGTTCCTGCCCGAGGCGCATGCGCGTCTCTTCAACAACGGCCAGCGCAACCGCGACCTCGTGCTCGCCAATCCGATCTCGTCGGAGCTTTCCGACATGCGGCCGTCGCTGCTCGCCAATCTCATCGCGGCGACGGGACGCAACATGGCGCGCGGCTTCCAGGACGTGGCGCTGTTCGAGGTGGGCCAGGCCTATGCGGGTGATAAGCCCGAGGATGAAACCCTGCGCGCTGCCGGCACGCGGCGCGGCGATGTCGTGCCGCGCAACTGGCAAGGCGGCCAGCGCGCCGTCGACGTGTTCACCGCCAAGGCCGACGCGCTGGCGGTGCTCGAAGCGGCAGGCGCACAGGTCCAGACCATGCAGGTCGTGGCGGAGGCGCCCTCCTGGTATCATCCCGGCCGTTCCGGCACGATCCAGATGGGCCCGCAGAACAAACTTGCGACCTTCGGCGAGATCCATCCACGCATCCTGGCGGAAATGGACGTGAAGGGCCCGCTGGTCGCCTTCGAGGTCAATCTCAGCGCCATACCGGGCACCAAGACGAGAACCAGCACCCGCGCCGCGCTGAAGGCTTCCGATCTCATGGCGCTCAAGCGCGACTTCGCCTTCGTCGTCGATGAGGCGATCGAGGCCGACAAGATCGTCAAGGCGGCCAAGGGCGCCGACAAGCAGCTCGTCTCCGATGTCGTGGTGTTCGACCGCTTCGCCGGCGGCACGCTCGAAGCCGGCAAGGCGTCGCTTGCCATCGAGGTGACGATCCAGCCGCGCGAGAAGACGCTGACCGAGGAAGAGATCGAGGCCCTGTCGCAGAAGATCGTGGCGCAGGTCCACAAGGCGACCGGCGGCGTGCTGCGGAGCTGAGCAAGCTAGCCTGCTCCCAGAAATTTCCCTTCTCCCGTTGCGAAGCAATGGGAGAAGGTGCCCGAAGGGCGGATGAGGGCTCTTCTGCAAGAGCTACGGAACGTCTTAAGAGCCCTCACCCGGCCTTCGGCCACCCTCTCCCATCCTGCGGACGGGAGAGGGGGAAAATGCCCGAGAGCCACCGCATTCACGGCAAATAGCGCGACACCCTCGTCTCGAGCAGGCGGACGAGCATCGGGTCCATGAATTCGAACTCGTCCGGAATATCGAGGCAGATGACGCGCGCTTTCTTCAGCGATGCGCGGAAACGCTGCTGCAGCTTGTTACGGTGCGTCTTCTCCATCACGAAAATGATATCGGCCCATTCGACGAGTTCCGCGGTGAGCGGAGTGTCGGCGTCGTGATTGGTGCCTGCCGAGGCGACCTCGATATCGGGGCGGCGCGAGAAGACCTGCTCGGCGGTCGGACTGCGCAAGCGATTCTGGCTGCAGACGAAGAGAACGTTTTTCATCGCGACGGCCATTTCCATGGCGGCGCGGTGCGGTCCATGACGATCGTTTCGCCGAGCTGTTTCTCGAGCTGGACCAGCCAGCCGTCCGGATGCCGGTCGAGCGCCGCC
This sequence comes from Taklimakanibacter albus, assembly GCF_016595235.1. Lineage (GTDB taxonomy): Bacteria > Pseudomonadota > Alphaproteobacteria > Rhizobiales > Aestuariivirgaceae > Taklimakanibacter > Taklimakanibacter albus. Next base: position 1,979,530 of record NZ_JAENHL010000008.1, read on the forward strand.
ACGAGCTGCGACGAATGCGACACGAGAATGATCTGGCAGCGCTCGGCCGCCTTGGTCACCAGACGCGCCAGCGGCGCGATGAGATCGGGATGCAGGCTCGCCTCCGGCTCGTTGAGGATCATCAGCTCGGGCGGGCGGGGCGACAGAAGTGCGGCGATCAGCAGAATATATCTGAGCGTGCCTTCGGAGAGCTCGGCGACGTTCAGCGGGCGCAAGAGCCCGTGCTGACTCATCTCCACCTCGAAACGGTCATTCACATCGAGGCTGGCGCCGTCGAAGGCGTCGGCGACGGCGTCGGCGAGCGCATCCCGGTCGCCGATCTCGATAATCGTCTGCAATGCCGCGCCGATGTCGCTGCCGTCTCCGGCGAGGATAGGCGTCAAGGTGCCGACCTGCGGCCGGCGCGCTGGCGCCTCACGGTCGGTGCGCAGATTGTCGTAGAAGCGCCATTGCCGCATGCGCTCGCGCAGCAGAAGCAGCTCCCAGCCGTCGAGCGGATCGGCGCGATGGGTCATCACGCTGTCGAAATGCGACAGATGTTCGGCGCAGTCGCGCCAGGTACCGGATTTGCTTTCGCGCAAGCGGGAGTGGGCGCCGTGGCGCTCGGCGATGACATTGGCGCGGCCGAGAAGCTCGCCGGTCCACACCGCCTCGACCTTGATGACGGGATCGAGCGCAAAACGTGAGGTCGATGGCGGCGGCAAGCCGAGATCAATGGCGTAGCCGTAATCCTCCGAAGAGAAGCCGAGCTGGAGGCTGATCGGACCTCCGCGGCGCGTGCCCTGGACCGGATGCCGGCCGGTCTTCATCTCGCGGCTGAATTTTTCAGGCCCCGCCCAAAGCGTCGAGGACAGGCCACCCTCGGCGGCGAGCGAGGCGATCACGCGGCCTTGCGCGACATCCGACAACAAACGCAAGGCGCGATAGAGGCTCGATTTGCCGCTGCCATTGGCACCGGTGACGATGTTCAGCCGGCCGAGCGCCAGCGTGACGTCACGCAGCGAGCGGTACCCGGATATGGCAAGCCGCGTGATCATGCTCGTGGCAGATTATAAACAGGTGCCGGCGACCTGCCAATCACGAGCTGCCGATGAAGATACCGGTGAGGAAGACCAGGGCGCCGCCGACCGCCACCTGGAAGGCGGCACGCAGGAACGGCGTGTCCATGTATTTCCAGCGGATCCAGGAAATCGCCCACAGCTCGAAGAACACCACGATCATGGCGACGACGGTGGCGGTCCAGAAATCCGGGATGAGATAGGGCAAGGCATGGCCGAGGCCGCCCAGCGTCGTCATGAACCCGGAAGCAAGGCCGCGGATCAAAGGCCGGCCGCGGCCGGAGAGCTTGCCGTCGTCGGACAGCGCCTCGGCAAGGCCCATCGAGATGCCGGCGCCCAGAGAGGCGGCAAGGCCGACGAGGAAGGTCTCCCAGGTATTGTGGGTCGCGAAGGCCGCGGCGAAAAGCGGGGCCAGGGTCGAGACGGACCCGTCCATCAGGCCGACCAGGCCCGGCTGGATCACCTGGAGGAGGAACAATTTCTGCTTCGCATCGGCCTCATCGAGCCTGGCATCAGGGGTCAGATGCTTGAGGCCGAGCCGGTCGGCGAGCGAGGTATGCTCCTTCTCGGCCAGAGCGAGCTCGGTCAGGAGTTTCTGGATGGCCGGATCCTGCGCCTGTTCCGCCGCCTTGGTGTAGAAGCGCATGTTTTCGAGCTCCAGCACCTCGGCCCGCTGGCGCATGGTTTCGAGCGTCATCTGCTTTGACAGCCACACCGGGGGGTGGCGCACGAAGCCACGGACGTCGCCGCGCCGGATGAGTGGGATGAAATCGCCGAATTTCTTCAGATAGGCGTCGGTCAGGGTGGCCTTGTGCGCCTGCTCTTCCTCGGCCATTTCGACGAAAACCTTCGCCGAGGCCGGGAATTTCTCCATCAGCGCGTGGGCGAAGGCCAGATAGGTACGGGAATCGTCCTCTTCGCTCGAAATCGCGAGCGCCAGGATCTCTTGTTCGGTGAGGTCGGCAAAGGCTTTCATGTTTCTTGTTTAGAATAGCTCTAAACTACAATCCAGAGGGAAAGTACCAAGGCTTCGGCAGGTCCCGCCCGTCACGCTCTATCTTTTTGTTTGCGCATGATCTTTTCGGAATGCCGGCGGCGGCCTGCGCGCGTTATGCGCGGCGCTTGACGGGGCGGGGTGCGCCTGCCATCAAGCCCTTCAAATGACCGATCTCAGCCATATTCGCAATTTCTCCATCATCGCCCATATCGACCACGGCAAGTCCACCCTCGCCGACCGGTTGATCCAGCTGTGCGGCGCCGTCACCGACCGCGAAATGGTCGACCAGATCCTCGATTCCATGGATCTCGAGCGCGAGCGTGGCATCACCATCAAGGCCAATACGGTGCGCCTCGATTACACGGCGAAATCGGGGGAAAAATATGTGCTGAACCTGATCGACACGCCCGGCCATGTCGACTTCGCCTATGAGGTGTCGCGTTCGCTGGCCGCCTGCGAGGGCTCGCTCCTCGTCGTCGATGCGAGCCAGGGCGTGGAAGCCCAGACGCTGGCCAATGTCTATCAGGCGATCAACAACAATCACGAGATCATCCCCGTCCTCAACAAGGTCGACCTGCCCGCCGCCGAGCCCGCGCGCATCCGCCAGCAGATCGAGGACGTGATCGGCATTGATGCCTCGGACGCGGTCGAGATCTCGGCCAAGACCGGGCTCGGCGTGCCGGATGTGCTGGAAGCCATCGTCAACCGGCTGCCGGCGCCCAAGGGCGACCGCAATGCCCCCTTGAAGGCGCTGCTCATCGACAGCTGGTACGACCCCTATCTGGGCGTCGTCGTGCTGCTGCGCGTGATCGATGGCGAGATTCGCAAAGGTCAGAAGATCAAGATGATGGCGACCGGCGGCGCCTATCAGGTCGAGCGTGTCGGAATCTCCAGACCCAAGCGCGAAATGATCGACAAGCTCGGTCCGGGCGAAATCGGTTTCTTCACGGCCGCCATCAAGGAAGTGGCCGACACACGCGTCGGCGACACGGTGACGGATGAGAAGAATCCGGCGGCCGCCGCCTTGCCGGGCTTCAAGCCGGCGCAGCCGGTCGTCTTCGCCGGCTTCTTCCCGGTCGATGCGGCGAAGTTCGAGGATCTGCGCGAGGCAATGGGCCGGCTCCGCCTCAATGATGCGAGCTTCTCCTATGATATGGAGACCTCGGCGGCACTCGGTTTCGGCTTCCGCTGCGGCTTCTTGGGCCTCCTTCACCTCGAAATCATCCGCGAGCGCATCGAGCGCGAATTCAATGTCGATGTGATCACCACGGCGCCGTCGGTCATCTACAAGGTCAATCTCAACAACGGCGACCAGATCGAACTGCACAATCCGGTCGACCTGCCGGAGGCCAATTACATCACCTCGATCGAGGAGCCGTGGATCGAAGCGACCATCCTGGTGCCGGACGAATATCTGGGCTCGATCCTGAAGCTCTGCGAGGACCGGCGCGGACGGCAGAAGCAGCTGACCTATGCCGGCACGCGCGCCATGCTGGTCTATGACCTGCCGCTCAACGAGGTGGTGTTCGATTTCTACGACCGGCTCAAATCGGTGAGCCGCGGCTATGCCAGCTTCGACTACAAGATGGTCGGTTATGAAGAGGGCGACCTCGTCCGCATGGGCATCCTGGTCAATGCCGAGCCGGTCGACGCGCTCGCCATGATCGTGCATAGGGGCCGCGCCGAGCAGCGCGGGCGCGTGATGTGCGAGAAGCTGAAAGAGCTCATCCCGCGCCACATGTTCCAGATTCCGATCCAGGCGGCGATCGGCGGCAAGATCGTCGCGCGTGAAACGCTTTCCGCGCTGCGCAAGGACGTGACCGCCAAATGTTACGGCGGCGACATCTCGCGCAAGCGCAAGCTTCTCGACAAGCAGAAGGAAGGCAAGAAGAAGATGCGCCAGTTCGGCAAGGTCGAGATCCCGCAGGAGGCCTTCATTGCGGCGCTCAAGATGGACGAGAATTAAGGACAGCCGGGCCTATCGAACGCTCGATCGCGCTCTGTCGCCGCTGAACTGGAAGAAGCGCCAGCGGATGAAGCAACATGTGCGGGCGCGCCTTGCACAGGCGGAACGTGACGCGCAAAGCGTCAGTTACTTTCAGCGTGAACTTTTCCGCAGCCTGGCTAACCTCGCCCGGCCCGCCAGTGAGCAGATTGCGTATCTTCAGCATATCTTCCGTTTCATGAAGATGAAACAGGAAGATGACTGGATCAGCGCGGAAGAGCTTGTACTGGAATATGATGATTCGTTCAGAGGCGCGTGCGGCGACCCCGAGCGGGGAACGCTCGGTTGGCGGCACGCGCTTGGCCTGACGCCGGAGCAGATCGAGGCCTTGACCAGGCTCGACGACAAATTTGATGAGATACGAGGAGAAGAGAGCGCCGAATCGTGGACGGGTCTCGCGCTCAAGCGGGAACCGTTTTGGCGAGAGGTTCGAGAGATGGCCATCGAATGCCTGAACCTGCTGGAAGGGCGACAATGGTCCCTGGATCCGGCCCTAAATTCGAACCATTCAGATGCGATGGAACCGGCGAGACAGTAGGCAATGGCGCGCGCAATCCTCGTAATCATGTCCGGCCTGGCCTTCCTCGTGAGCGCAGGGATGGCCTCGGCGCGCCCGCCGCTCGAGGAGACCTCCAGCGGCAAGGTGCTCTATCAGCGCATCGGCAAGGCGGAAGCGCAGCGCAACCAGATCCCCTTCGCGATTGTTGATGCTGTGATGCGAGTCGAAAGCGGCTATGATCCGGGAGCGGTCGGCGATGTCGGCGAAGTGGGCCTCATGCAGATCCTGCCTTCAACCGCCGACATGCTGGGTTTCAAGGGCAGCCGCGAGGCGCTGGCCAAGCCTGAAAACAACATCGCCTATGGCACGGAATATCTGGCAGGGGCATGGCGCCTCTCCAACAAGGACATCTGCACCACGGTGATGAAATACCGCGCCGGCCATGGCGAGACGCGGTTCTCGGTCAAGTCGGTCGACTATTGCAAAAGAGTGCGCCAGCACCTCGTGGCGATCGGCTATCCGGTGACCGGCGATGTGCCGAAGGCGACTTTCGGCTTCAACGCTGGCAGTTCCGGCTCGGTGCGGGTCAAAGGCCGCGTCCGGGTCAGGCTCGGCGGCAGCAGCGGCTGCTTCACCCGCGTGATCCAGCCCGGACGCAATTTCGGCAAATGCATCTCGCGCGCCGCGCTCAAGGGCCTGCTGAAATAAATCTATCGTGTTCGAATTGCAGCAGGCTGGTTTCGATCCTTGTTTCGGATTAGGATCGAAACTCATGGGCGCCAAGACTCTCTTCAAAATTCCGCAATACAGGCTGGGCAGCGATGGCCAGCCGTTCGAGGCGGTCGGCAGCATGCCCGATTTACGTGTTGCCCAGCCGGCGGCGGTCTTCACCTGCGGCTCGTATCTTCTCCTGCTGCTCAAGGACCCGCCAACCGTGGTCCAGTCGAGGACCGGCCGGCCCGGCATGATCAGCTATCCCTTCTCGCTCGCCGTACTCGACACCGAAAAGCAGCGGGTGGTCAGGTTCATCAGCCTGGAAGAGAGCCTCACTGGCAGCCGCATGCTGGGTATTTTTGACTGCGCCGGCTCACGTTCGAATCTGGGGAATGCAGACCTGATGACGCAGGACGAGTTTCTTGACCTCGCCACCAGGCTGTTCCGCGAGGAGACGGACTGCTCCGCCCCGCTGCTGCGTGTCGGCGAATACCTTTCCTGATGCCGTGCGCTACACCTCGATACGCATGCCGAATTCCTTCAATCGCGCGATGAGATGCTCAGGCGCGATCAACTGGTCGGGAAAATAGAGACCCGGCGCCGGCGGATCCTTGCCGTCAAGCCCGGCGAGACGTTCGAGCGCTACCGCGATGCCCGCTGCCGTGACCGGCGCCTGGCCCTGCGGATGCGACAGAACATGACGGGCCTTGTGTGGCTTGCCGTTCTTCTCACCGTCGATCTCGATGATGATCTCGGCGACGACATCCGGTGACGATTCATCCGGCTGGCCAACTGCCAGATCGAAGCGCAGGTTTTTCGCCATCGTCGACGCCGACAGGCTCAGAAGATCGAAGGGGGTATAGGGCGTGGCCCGCAATTCAACGCCGTCGCTCATGCGCACCACGCGTTTCTTGTCCTCTTCCGTGGTCCAGGTCCATTTGCCGTCCTTGAGATAAGTGCTCTGCGGTGCCGCCATCAGCAAGCGGTCGAAATCGGCGGAAGCGGCAGGCCCGCCCATATCGCGCGGATCGAGCACGGCGGAAATCGTGACGCCGTCGATGCGGTCGAAGTCCCTGGCGAAATGGAGCGCCGGCAGCAGAGCGGCGCCGGCAAGCCAGGTGCTGTTGAAGAGAATGGCCGAGGCATTGGGGCGATGCATGTAAAGCGCCGTTTCCGGCCCTATCTCATAGGCGCCGGTCGAGACGCCGACATAGGCGGCACCCGTCGCTTGCGCGTAACGCATCGAGTTGAGTGTGTGATCCTTGACGAACATGGCGATGGCCGAGAAGCGGCGGCTCGGATCGAGGCCCAGATCGCGCCGGTCGAGATCGATGGCCACGGCATCGGCGTTCCCGAGCGTCGCGGCAACGGCTTCTGCCTTCTGCAGATCGCGGCCGCCGATGGTGATCGGCGTATCCGGATAGAGCTTGCGCAAGGCGCGTGCGGTCTGGGCGCCGACGAAGCCTGAGCCGCCGATGATGAGGAGGGATTTGGTCATGATGTGATGCTCCTTAATCTCAACCGAGCTTGACCAGCATCTTGCCGGCATTGGCGCCGGCGAAGATGTCGAGGAAAGCCTGGGGGGAATTTTCGAGACCTTCGACGACCGTCTCCTTCCATTTGATGCGGCCGTCGGTGATCCATTGCTTCATGTCGCGCTGGAAGTCGGGCCAGAGATCGAGATGGTTGGAGGCGATGAAGCCCTGGAGCTTCAGGCTCTTTTCGATGACGGCATAGATGTTGCGGGGGCCTATCGGCTCGCCATTATATTGGGCGATCATGCCGCACAGGGTGAAGCGCGCGAAGTCATTGGCATTGGCGATCGCCGCTTCGAGATGATCACCGCCGACATTGTCGAAATAGATGTCGATGCCTCTGGGCGCTGCCTTAGCCAAGGCAGCGGTGATGTCCTTCTCGGTCTTGTAGTTGATCACTTGATCGACACCCGCTTCCTTGAGCAGCCAATCGATCTTGTCCGGCGAACCAGCGGAGGCGATCACGTGATTGCCCTTGATCCTGGCGATCTGGGCGACGAGCGAGCCGACCGCACCCGCCGCGGCCGACACGAAGACAGTCTCGCCGGGCCTCGGCTCGCCCAAGCGCAGGAAGCCGGCATAGGCAGCGAGCCCAGGAAAGCCGAGCGGGCCCAGATAGGCCTGCAAGGGGAAGGCTGGATCGACCACCGCGGCGCCCGCCGCGTCGATGAGCGCCAGGTCGCGCCAGCCGGCAAAGTGGCTGACCGTGTCGCCCGGCTTGAAGGCGGGATCGCGGCTTTCCTCGACGATGCCGACTGCCGCCCCTTCCATCACCTCGTTCAGCGCGAAAGGCGGGATGAAGCTTTTCTTCTCGGTCATGCGGCCGCGCATATAGGGATCGACCGAGATCCATTGGTTGCGGACCAGGAGCTGGCCGGACACCGGTTCGGCAAGCTGGCGTTCGGCCAGCCGGAAGCTGTCAGGCCCCGGCAGACCTGTGGGACGTTTCACCAGATGAATTTCGCGGGCAATTTTGGGCATAAGGGTCCTCCTGCCCGGAAACCCTCTGTTTTCCGGGTTGATTTTCATGTTACAGATAGTAAGTTACTAGTTGTAATATGTGAGGGCAGGCGGACCTGTCAAGGAGGGCAGAGAGCTTGGTGCAAAAATTATCGAATGCCGACCGGCGGGCGCAGCTGCTCGAGACCGCACATGCGATCGTGCGCGAGCAAGGCACTGACGCGTTGACACTGGGCGCGCTGGCCGAGCGCGCCGGGGTGAGCAAGCCCATCGCCTATCGCCATTTCGAAACGCGCTCCGGCCTGATGACGGCGCTCTACAAGGAGATCAACGAGCGCCAGAGCATCGCCCTCGATGAGGCGCTGCAACACACGCCGAAACGGCTCGCCGATGTCGCGCGGGTGGTCGCCACCGCCTATATGGACTGCGTCATCGCGGTCGGAGCGGAATTCCACGCCATCGCCGCGGCGCAGAAGGGTGATGCGCAAATGGGCGCCTATCAGCGCGAGCTCATCGAGCACTATGCCGAGTCCTATTGCGCGGTAATGGCGCCGCTGACGTCGCTGCCTGAGGACACGGTGCGGCGGCGCGCCTTCGGCATCTTGGGTGCGGCCGATGCACTGTCGGTCGAGATGGTGCGCGGCGCCATCAGCAAGGAGCAAGCCGCCAACGATCTGGCGACGCTCATCATCAGCTGGCTTTCGCCTGAGAGAAAGCCAGGCTGAACACGGCGAGCAGCACGGCACCGATGCCAATGAGCTGATGGAGGCTCACCGTTTCACCCAGTATGACGAAGGCCAGCAGGACGGCGGTGACGGGCGCCATGGCGGTGAACAGGGCCGCCTCGCTGCCGGCGACACGCGCCAGGCCCGCATACCAGAGCAAATAGCCGCCGACCGTCGGCACGATGGCGTAATAGACGATCGCCCAGAGCGATGATGTGATCATGGGCGCCGTCCAAGGCGTTTCAAGGAGAGCCGGGACCAGCGCCACCATGAGGCCGATGCCGGTCATCAGCGTCGACTGCGCCAAAGGCTCGATCGGCACGCGCAGCCTCTTGTTGAGGAGGATGAACAGGCCTTCGCAGAGGATGGCGGCGAAGATCAATGCATTGCCTAGGAGCGAAGAGGATCCGGGCGCACCCGGCTCAAAGGCGATCACGAAAACGCCGCCTGCCGCGAGCGCAATGGCGAAGAGCACGGCTGGGCGCGGCCGTTCCCCTAAGATGAAGATGGCGATCGCCGCCGAGACGACCGGCAAGGTGCCGATGATCACGCCGGCATTGGCGGCGGAGGTGTAGTTTAGCCCTAGGATCAACAGGGACGTGTAGAGCACGCTGCCCGCCGTCGCCTGCAGAAGCAGCAGAATACGATCACGGCGGTCCGGCCGCGGCCAGCGGCTGGCGGTCAGACGCATCAAAATGAGAAAGAAGGGAAGCGCCAGCGCCAGGCGTAAGGCGGTGGCGGTGAAAGGCGGCAGACCTGAGCCGGCGATCTTGCTGGCGATCACGGTGCTGCCGACCGTCGCCATGGCGGCGGTGAGAAGGATGTAACCTTGAAGCTTCTGAGACATCGCCGCAAAAAACCCGATCCGGCCTTCGCGGTCTTGAACGAAATTGCAGGAGGTCAGTGCATGCCAGCGTAAAGGCCGGGCGATACGCCATAGGTCCGGACAAAAAGGCGCGTCATGTGACTCTGATCGGCGAAGCCCGCGGCTATTGCCGCCTCGGCGAGCGGCAAGCGCCCGGTGATCAGCCGGCGTGCCAGAGCGACACGGCGCTGCATCAGAAAAGCATGCGGCGTAAGGCCGGTCGCCTTGCAGAAGCCGCGCAGCAATTGGAATTTGCCGAGGCCGCATTCACGGGCGAGATCGTCCAGCGTGACGGGCAAGGCCGGATCGGCCTCGATCAGCTCACGCGCCTTGGCGATGCCTTCCGGGACCGCCTCGCCGGTCCGTCGCGGACGCAAGGCGGCGAGCAGAATGAAGATCATCTCCTCGCGCTGAAGTTTTCCCGCCTCCCCTTCCGTCATGGCGGCATAAAGCGCGCGGAAGCGATGGACGATGCGCGCATCGGGGATCACCGGATCATGGAACTCGAAGATCTTCGTTCCGCCTTCGCTCATATCCGCGACCGCCCCGGCGATCACCTCCGGATCGAAATAGAGCATGCGCCAGGAGCGGCCGAGATCGCCGATGGGAATGCCGTCATGGACCTCGCCCGGATTGACGGTGATGGCATCGCCCGGCCCCGCTTCCACCGGCCCGCGGCCGCTGGCCGACTTCTGGGCGCCCTGGTGGATGACGCCGATGCCGAACTGGTCATGGGTGTGGCGCGGAAAGACGTGACGCGTCGTCGCCTCGACGGCGTCGACGCCCTCGAAGCCCGATGGGCGCATGTTGAAGTCGCGGCGCGCCATATCAGTCCGGCTGGCGGCGCAGCACCGCCTGCAGCACGTCGCGCACGCCGATGGCGCCGACGAAACGCTCAGTCTCGTCGAACAGCGCCACCGGCGCTGTCTCGGCGCGGTGCATGGCAAGCATCACGGTGCGCAGAGGCGTGCCGGGTGTCGCCCAGAAGACCGGACGCGTCGACGGATCGACCGGTTTCTCGGCTTCCGAGCAGGCGACCCAGGTGGCCGGCTGTTTCTCACGCTCGGCCGCCACGACCTTGCGGTCGGCGCCGATCTTGAAGCGGGTGGTGCGGCGGCGGTCGAGCCAGATCCAGCCCTCACCCGCCTCCTCGAGATCGCGCGCATCGCGCATCACATTGTAAGCGGTGAGCACGCTCAGCGGATTCACATTGGCGATGAATTCGCGCACATAGTCATTGGCGGGCCGGAGCACGATGTCCTCGGGCCGGCCCGTCTGCACGATGCGGCCACCTTCGAGGATGGAAATGCGGTTGCCGAGCTTCAGCGCCTCTTCGAGATCGTGGCTGACGAAGATGATGGTCTTCTTGAGCGTCTTCTGCAGCGACAGAAGCTCGTCCTGCAATTTGGTGCGGATCAGAGGATCGAGCGCCGAGAAGGGCTCGTCCATCAGCAGGATCGGCGCCTCGGTGGCGAACGCGCGCGCCAGGCCGACGCGCTGCTGCATGCCGCCCGACAATTCATGGCCATATTTTTTCGACCATTGATCGAGGCCGACCAGCTTCAGCTGCTTGTCGACGCGCTGGGCGCGCTCGCCATCCGCCATGCCGGCGAGCTCGAGGCCGAAGCCGACATTCTCGGCGACGGTGCGCCAGGGCAGAAGGCCGAATTGCTGGAACACCATGGCGACACGGTGCTGGCGCAGGCGCCGCAATGTCTCGGGACTGCAGGTGACGACATCGACGGGCTTGCCGTCGTCATTCACGACGACCTCGCCGCGCGACACCTTGTTGAGGCCATTGACGGCGCGCAGCAGAGTGGATTTGCCCGAGCCCGACAAGCCCATCAACACGCTGATCTCGCCTTCCTTGACGGCGAGATTGGCGCCGGCGCAGCCCAGCACCGCGCCAGTCTTTTCGAGAATCTCCGAGCGCGAGGCGCCCTGATCGAGAAGCTTCAGCCCTTCCGCCTCGCGTTCGCCGAAGACGATGTCGACATTCTTGAATTCGACGGCGGTGGTCATGCGGCTTTTTTCCTTTCGCCGACGCGGCAGACGCGGTCGAGAATGATGGCGAGCACCACGATGGCGATACCGGCTTCGAGACCGAGCGGGATATTGACCGAGTTCAGAGCGCGCACCACCGGCTTGCCGAGACCATTGGCGCCGACGAGAGCGGCGATCACCACCATGGAGAGCGACAGCATGATGCATTGGGTAAGGCCGGCCATGATGGTCGGCAGCGCCGCCGGCAATTCGACCTTCCACAAAAGCTGCCGCTTGGTGGCGCCGAAGGCCTCGCCCGCCTCGATGAGCTGCTTCGGCACCGAGGTGATGCCGAGATGGGTGAGGCGCACAGGCGCCGGAATGGCGAAGATCACGGTGGCGATGAGGCCGGGCGCCAGGCCCAAGCCGAACAGCACCAGCACCGGAATCAGATAGACGAAGGTCGGCATGGTCTGCATGAGGTCGAGTACGGGCCGCAAGACCCGGAACAGCCAGGGCCTGTGGGCGGTGGCGATGCCGAGCGGCACGCCGATCGCCATCGACACACCGGCGGCGGCGATGACTAGCGCCAGGGTCTCGATGGTTTCCTTCCAGAAGCCGAGATTGATGATGAGCAGCAGGCCGATCACCACGGCGATCGCAAGCTTGACCGAGCGCTGCAAATACCAGGCGAGAAGGGCGATCAGGAGAACGACGACGATCGGCGGCAGCATCAATACGAGGCCGATCAGGCCTTCCAGCACCACGGTGAAACCGCGGGCGATGCCGTCGAAGAACCATTCGAAATTGGTCGTGAGGAAGCCGAAAAACGCCTTGCCCCAGGCGCCGATCGGAATCTTCCAGGCGGTGATGAATTGCGTGACCGGATCCACCTCAGCCCTCCCCTTCTAAATCGTTTCTTCTGCTTGTTGACACAGACCCTAACAAAAAGGCGGCCCGCCGTCACGAGCCGCCTTGGTTTGTCTATGGTCCAGCCTCAGCCGCCGAGCTTGGCCTTGACCGCAGCCGCGGCGTCGCCGCCATCGAAGGTCGTGACACCCTGGAGCCACGGCGTCACCGCGTCGGGATTGGCCTTGAGCCACTCGGTCGCCGCAACCTTGGCTTCCTTGCTGTCATTGAGGATGCCGCCCATGATCTCATTTTCCATCTTGAGCGTGAATTTGAGATTGGAGATGAATTTGCCGACATTCGGGCAGTCTGCGACATAACCCTTGCGCACATTGGTGGCGACCGTGGCGCCGCCGAAATTCGGGCCGAAGACGTCGTCACCGCCCGACAGATAGGCCATTTCGAAATTGGCGTTCATCGGATGCGGCTCCCAGCCAAGGAAGACCATATCGGTTTTCTTCGGTCCCGACTTGGCGACCTGGGCGAGCATGCCCTGCTCCGAGCTTTCGACCAGCTCGAAGCCCTTGAGTCCGAATTTGTCGCCCGAAATCATATCGAGGATGAGCCGGTTGCCGTCATTGCCGGGCTCGATGCCGTAGATCTTGTTGTCGAGCTTGTCCTTGAACTTGGCGATGTCGGCGAAATCCTTGAGGCCGGCGTCATACGTATATTTGGGAACGGCGAGGGTATATTTGGCGCCCTCGAGATTGACGCCCAGCGTTTCGACCGAGCCATCCTCGCGATAAGGCTTGATGTCGTTTTCCATGGTCGGCATCCAGTTGCCGAGGAATACATCGATGTCCTTGCTCTTGAGCGAGCTGTAGGTGACCGGCACCGACAGGAGCTGCACTTCGGGCTCATAGCCCAGCGCCTCGAGGAGAACATTCGCGGTCGCGGTGGTGGCGGTGATGTCGGTCCAGCCGACATCCGAGAAGCGCACCTTCTTGCAAGCTTCGGCATCACCCGCCGCGGCCGCTTCGGCCATCAGGCCCAAGCTGGCGCTCAACGCCAATACGCCCAGCAAAGCCCGGAACTTCGTGGTCATCTTATCCTCCCTATGGCTATCTTTGCCGGAAAGACTACTCTCATTTGCGGGGGGATCGTCAAGCTTTTTATTGGACGGACGTCCAAGGAAAACGATAGGCTAGTGTCCCGAATCCGAAGTTCGCCACTGCCAGCGGCACATTCCGAGCGAACTTCGGATTCGGAAGGACACTAGAAAACTTAATGATTCTAGTGTGCTTTTGAACGCGAAGTTCCTGTCGGTGCAAGCCGCCCGATATCAGGAACTTTGCGTTCAGCACACTAGGCGGTCCAGGCATAAAGAGGCACCAATGCCCAAGAGGGGAATGAAACCGATCCGGCGCCAGCAGCTGATCGATGCGGCGATCTCGTCGATCCATGAGCATGGCTTCGCCAGCGCCACGGTGGCACGTATCGCCCGCAAGGCCGGCGTCTCGACCGGCATCGTGCATCACTATTTCGCCGACAAGACCGACCTGCTCGCCGCCACCATGCGGGCGATGCTCGACGTGCTCAGGCGCGAGGCGGTGGAGCGCATAGGCAACGCCCACACGCCGATCGAGCGCATCTATGCGATCATTCACGCCTCCTTCGGCGATGCGCAATTCGCCGAGGAAGTGTTCAGCGCCTGGCTGGCGCTTTACGGCAATGCGCGCGAGTCGGAGAAGCTGCAGCGCATCCTGCGCATCTATCACCGGCGGCTGCACAGCAATCTCGTCTATAATCTCGTGCCGCTGATCGGGCGGCCGCGCGCCGAGGACGTGGCGCTCGGCATCGGCGCCCTCATCGACGGGCTGTGGCTGCGTTATGCGCTGACCGGGCGGCCGGACGATGCCGAAGTGCCGCGCGCCATGACACGCGCCTATGCCGACGCTATGATCGCAGCATAAAAGTCTCTCAAAAAGGAACGCGGACATGAAACCAGTCAAGTGGGGCATCATCTCGACGGCCAATATCGGGGTCAAGAAAGTCATCCCCGGCATGCTGAAGAGCAAGGAGATCGAGATCACGGCGATCTCGTCGCGCGACAAGAAGACGGCGCAGAAATGGGCGAAGGAGCTCGGCATCGCCAAGGCCTATGGCTCCTATGAGGAAATGCTCGCCGATCCCGAGATCGAGGCGGTCTATAATCCGCTGCCCAACCACCTGCATGTTCCCCTGACGCTCGCCGCCGCCAAGGCCGGCAAACATGTGCTGTGCGAGAAGCCGGTCGCCATCACCGCCAAGGAAGCGGAGAAGCTCAAAAAGGCGCCAAAAGGCATCTATATCGCCGAAGCCTTCATGGTGCGCCATGCCGCGCAATGGCTGGAGGTGCGCAAGCGCATCGCCAAGGGCGAGATCGGCGAGCCGCGCCTCATCCAGGTGCTGTTCTCCTATTTTCTCGACGACCCGAAGAATGTCCGCAACGACGCCAAGATCGGCGGCGGCGGGCTGCTCGACATCGGCTGCTATCCGATCACCGTGGCGCGTTTCATTTTCGATGCCGAGCCCAAGCGCGTGACCGGCGTCTTCGACCGCGACCCCAAATTCAAGATCGACCGCATCATGAGCGGGCTTGCCGATTTCGGCAAAGGCCGGCAGCTCTCCTTCGCCATCGCGACGCAGACGGCGCCGTTCCAGCGCGTGCAGATCCTCGGCACCAAGGGCCGCATCGAGATCGAGATCCCGTTCAACGCGCCGCCCGACAAGCCGAACCGCTTCTTCGTGCAGGGCATGGTGATGAATGAAGGCAAGACGCACGAACTGCCGGTGAGCGATCAGTATCAATTGCAGGGCGAAGCCTTCAACCGCGTCATCCGCAAGAAGGAAAAGGCCGATTACGGCGTCAAGGACGCGATCCAGAGCATGAAGATCATCGATGCGTTCTTCCGTTCGGAAAAGAGCCGGAAATGGGAGAAAGTGTGAAAGCCGGCCCGGATTGATGAGAGTTTACGCGCCTGGGAGATTGTGCAAAGCTTGGCGCAGTGACGCGGGATAGGCTTCCTCTCGACGTTTGTCGGCGGGAATGTTGACAGGGAGATCAGAGCATGGCCGACAAGAAACCGGCAGGAGACGTGGACGTCACCAAAGCCTGGCAGGCGACGCAGGATCAGAAGGGCGCCGCCACACGGCTTCGGATTTTCGCCCTGCTGTCGTGGGCTGTCGCCATCGGCGGCGAAATCGCCGGCATTGTCCTGCTCAGGCAGCACAAGTTCGATGAAGGCAATCTCGGGCTGCTGATCGGCATTCTGGTCGGGATCGCGATCTTCGCCATTGCCGGCAGCTTGTTGTGGAAAGCTGCCAACAGGAAAAATCCGGCCAGCAAGGCCGATGCTTTCCGGTTCTTTGTCCAGAACCAGCTCGGGGCGATCATCACGCTGATCGCCTTCCTGCCGCTGGTGATCCTGATCTTCATGGACAAGGACATGGATCCCAAGAACAAGAAGATCGCCGGCGGCATCGGCGCCGTCCTCGCCGTGGTCGCGGCACTCATCGGGGTGAATTTCCAGCCGCCGTCGGTCGAGCAATACACCGAAGATATGAATCAGTGTGCGACCCAGATCAGGGCCGGCCAGCCGACCACGGCCTGCTCACCGGAAGTCGCGGCGCAGGCGCAGGACATCGCCCGGGATTCGCAGGCCGTGACCGACGCCACGAAAACCACCCAGAACCCGAATGGTCAGGATGTCGTGTATTGGATCGCGCCTGAAGCCGGGGCCAAGAAGTCTTCGACCCCGCATGTCTTCCACCTCTGCGAAGCCGTGAGTCCGCTGCGCGGCAAGACCGTAAATCACGGCTCGGTGACGCAAGCCTATTCGGAGAATGCCATCCGCATTACCGAGCAGATTGCCATGGAGCAGAAGCAATGCGGGTTCACCACCTCGAATTGATCCCGCAGCTTCAGACTACACGTCCTTCATCAATTCCATGAAGCGGATGCGGTTGCCGAACGGGTCGATGACCTCGACCTCGAGCCTTCCGTCCTGATCCTCGAGGCCGGGCCTCATATAGCGGTAGTCTTTTCCGATGAGCTCGCGCTGGAAGGCGCGGATGCCTTTCATGTAGACGCACATATTGCCGCCAGGCGTCGCGTCGCCCGCATGTTCGGAGAGATGCAGCCTGAGCCCTGAACGCGAGATCTGGGTATAAAGCGGGGAGTTGTCGCCGTAACGATGCTCCCAGTCGACGGCAAAACCCAAGAAGCCAAGATAGAATTCATGCGCCTTGGGCACGTCGAAGATGCGCACGATCGGCACCGCCGCTTCGAAGACGATCGGCTCGTCGTCGCGACGATCACCCATGATATTGCTCGTCGCTGACCTTCTCCAGCCAGTCGACGGTCTTGCCGTCCTGCGCTTCCTGGATGGCAATATGGGTCATGAAGGTGTTGGGCGAGGCGCCATGCCAGTGGCGTTCGCCGGGCGGAAACCACACGATATCGCCGGGGCGGATCTCCTCGATGGGGCCGCCCTCGCGCTGCGCCCGGCCAAGCCCCGCCGTGACGATCAGGGTCTGGCCGAGCGGATGGGTGTGCCAGTTGGTGCGCGCTCCCGGCTCGAAGGTGACGCTGGCGCCGGCGACGCGGGCAGGAGCCGCCGCCTGAAACAGCGGATCGATGCGGACGGTGCCGATGAACCAGTCAGCCGGTCCCTTGGCCGAGGCCTGCATGCCGATGCGCTTGATGTCCATGATCGCGATCCTTTCGACGTTGCGGGGCCTTGCTTACCACAGCCGCGCGGCGCCGCGCACACCGCTTTTCTCGCCATGCCGGGCGCGCGCCACCTTGACGCTGGCGGCGCCGGAGAACGCATAACGGCCGGCACGCAGTCCCAGTTCCTCGACGAGCTCGGGCAGGCCCGACAGCCCGCCGCCGATCACGAAGATGTCGGGATCGACGACATTGACGATGGCGGCGGTGAGGCGCGCCAGCCGGTCGGCAAGGCGGTCGATCGCGGCCTTCGCCATGTCGTCGCCGGCACGCGCCTTGGCGACGATGTCAGGTCCCTTCAGCGCCACGCCCGTGACCTTGGCATAGTCACGCGTGAGGCCCGTGCCCGACACATATTGCTCGACGCAGCCCGCTTTGCCGCAGAAGCAGGGAATGAGCGGCCATTCGCTGTCATTGGGCCAGGGCATCGGCGTATGACCGAATTCGGCCGCCTCGTTGTTGGGACCGTGGCGCACCTGGCCGTCGATGACGAGGCCGCCACCCAGCGCCGTGCCGATGGTGAAGCAGGCGACGACGCCGTGGCCCGCCCCGGCCCCGTCATGGGCCTCCGACAGCGCAAAGCAATTGGCGTCGTTCTCGAGCCGGACCGGCCGGCCCAGCAGCTGTTCGATATCGGCCGGCATCGGTTTGCCGTTGCAGTCGAGGATATTGGCATTGCGCCACAGGCCGGTCCTGGGCGCGACCGAGCCCGGCGCGCCGACGCCGATGGTGGCACCTGCGCCCGCATGCTCTTGCGCCTCGCGCACCATGCCTGCGATCGCCGCGAGGATCGCGTCATAGGTCCTGGGCGTCGATACGCGTTTCTCGAACCGGACGCGGCCGTCATCGGCGAGCACGATCGCGTCGATCTTGGTGCCGCCGAGATCGATGCCGATGCGGTCAGGCGCGGTTGTAGATGTCGTCATAACGCACGATGTCGTCTTCGCCAAGATAATCGCCGAACTGCACCTCGATGACCTCGACCAGCCCGTCATGGAGATTTTCGAGACGGTGTTTCGCACCTTGGGGAATATCGATCGACTGCGCGCGGGTGAGCGCCACGACCTTGTCGTCGACGGTAACGGTGGCGGTGCCGGAGACGACGGTCCAATGCTCGCCACGATGCTTGTGGCTCTGCAAGGAGAGCCGGCCGCCCGGCGTGACGACGATGCGCTTCACCTTGAAGCTCTTGCCCTCGTCGAGCACGTGGAAGGAGCCCCAGGGACGGGTTTCACTATACATCAAACTAACCTCTCTCATTTAGTGGCGCGTGATCTTGACGGAAGACCAGCGCCCACTTTTCCTGATCACGCGCTGCTCTAAGCTATGCGCAGCTGGGTGCCCGGATCGAAGAACACCGCCTTGTCGAGATTGAAGGCGAGCTTCATGCGGCTGCCGGCCGCCACACGGGCATCGGCCCTGAGCCGCGCCACCACCTGCTTGCCGCCCAGATGGGTGACGGCAAAAGTGTCTGAGCCGGCGGGCTCGACCACCTCGATCTGGCATTCCGACAGAACGACACCGGCGGAATTGCGGTCCGCCCCGTCGGGATCGGTCAGCGCTTCCGGCCTGATACCGAAAATGACATTGCCGCCGGCATGTTTGGCGATCCGGCCGGCGCCCTCGGGCAAGGCCAGCGTCAAAGGATCGCCCGAGCGTTGCGGCATCGAGAGGCGAAGCCCGTGGCCATTCGCCTCGACGCTGGCGGGGATGAGATTCATCGCCGGCGAGCCCATGAAATCGGCGACGAACATATTGGACGGATGATTGTAGATCTCGGCCGGGGTGCCGAATTGCTGCAGGATGCCGTCCTTCAGCACCGCGATGCGCGAGGCGAGCGTCATCGCCTCGATCTGGTCATGCGTCACATAGACGATGGTGGTCTTCATCGACTGGTGCAGGCGCTTGATCTCGGTGCGCATGTCGACACGCAGTTTGGCGTCGAGATTGGACAGCGGCTCATCAAAGAGGAAGACCAGAGGCCGGCGCACCAGAGCGCGGCCCATGGCGACGCGCTGGCGCTGGCCGCCCGACAGCTGGCTCGGCTTGCGGTCGAGCAGATGCTTGATCTGCAAGGTCTCGGAGACGTCGTTCACCGCCTTGTCGCGCTCCGGCTTCGGCACGCCCTTGATCTCCATGCCGAAGGCGATGTTCTGCGCCACCGTCATGTTGGGATAGAGCGCATAGGACTGGAACACCATGGCGATGTCGCGCTCGGACGGATGCAGATCGTTCACCTTGCGGCCATTGATGTGGATCTCGCCCGCGGTGATCGTCTCGAGACCGGCAATGGTGTTGAGCAAGGTCGACTTGCCGCAGCCCGAGGGACCGACAAGGACGAGAAAGCCGCCTTCTTCGATGGCGAGATCGATGCCCTTCAGCACATCGACATTGCCGAAGCGCTTTTCGAGGCTCTTGATTTCAAGAAACGGCATGTTTCACCCCTTGACCGCGCCCGCCATCAATCCACGCACGAAATACCGGCCCGACACGACATAGACGATGAGGGTCGGCAAAGCGGCGAGAATGGCGCCGGCAAAATGCACATTGTATTCCTTGACGCCCGTCGACGAGCTGACGAGGTTGTTGAGCGCCACCGTCATCGGCAGCGAATAGGAATCGGCGAAGGAAACGCCGAACAGGAAGTCGTTCCAGATATTGGTGAACTGCCAGATCACCGTGACGACGATGATGGGGCCCGAGCTCGGCAGCAGGATACGGCGGAAGATCTGGAAGAAGCTGGCGCCATCGATCATCGCGGCGCGCACCAGCTCGGTCGGGAAGGCTTCGTAGTAGTTGCGGAAGAACAGAGTGGTGAAGCCGATGCCATAGATGGCATGGACGAGCGAGAGGCCCCAGGTGGTGCCGGCAATGCCCAGAAGCCCCAGCACCTTGGCCATCGGGATGAGCACGATCTGGAACGGGATGAAGCAGGAGAGCAGCATCAGCGTGAAGACCAGATTGTCGCCGGGAAAGCGCCATTTGGTCAGCACATAACCATTGAGGGCGCCGAGCAGCGTCGATGCAGCGACCGCCGGCACGACCATCAGGATCGAATTGAGGAAATAGGGTTTCAAGCCGGTCGGCTGGACGCCGATCTGCGCCGTCGACCAGGCGCTGAACCACGGATCGAGCGTGAATTGCTGCGGCAAGGACAGCATGTCGCCCTGGCGGATCTCGTCCAGAGGCTTCACCGAATTCACCAGCATCACGTAAAGCGGCAGCAGGTAATAGAAGGCGAAGAGGATGAGAGCGCAATAGATCAGGATGCGCGTCAGCGACGCCGTCCTGACCGCGGTATCGGGGGCGGCGGCGCTCATGATTTCCGCCCCGTGCTGAGTTCGGAATAGAGATAAGGCACGATGACGGACGCGATCATGATCAGCATGATGGTCGCCGAGGCGGCGCCGATGCCCATGGAGTTGCGGGTGAAGGTGTAGGAATACATGAAGGTGGCGGGAAGCTCAGTGGCCTGGCCCGGCCCGCCGCCGGTGAGCGCGACCACCAGATCGTAAGCCTTGATGGCGAGATGCGCCAGCACCACGAAAGCCGACAGGAAGACCGGGCGCATCATCGGAATGATGATGCGGCGGTAGATGGTGAGATTGGAGGCGCCGTCCATCTGCGCCGCCTTGATGATCTCATTGTCGACGCCGCGCAGGCCCGCCAGGAACATCGCCATGACGAAACCCGACGATTGCCAGACCGCCGCGATCACCACGGTGTAGATCGCGAAGTTACGGTCCTTGATCCAGGTGAAGGAGAAACTTTCCCAGCCCCATTGATGCATCGTGTGCTCGAGACCGATGCCGGGGTCGAGAAACCATTTCCAGGCGGTGCCGGTGACGATGAAGGAGAGCGCCATCGGATAGAGATAGATCGGGCGCAGCACGCCCTCGGCGCGGATCTTCTGGTCGAGCAATATGGCGAGGCCTAAGCCCAGCACCGAGCAGATGATGATATAAAGCGAGCCGAAAATGCCGAGATTGCCGAGCGCCCGCCACCAATGCGGCAAGGCCCAGAGCTTGGAATAATTCTCAAGACCGACCCAGCCGAAGGACGGCAGCATCTTCGAGTCGGTGAAGGAGAGATAGCCGGTGAACAGGATGAAGCCATAGACGAAGATCAGAACCGCGGCGAAGCTCGGCGCCAGCACGAGGCGCGGCAAGAGCTCCTGCAGGTAATTCCTCGCTGATGGCGCCGTGGCGGCTTGGGCCATGGCTTCACCCCCCTACTCTTGAGATGACGGTTGAAACTTTGCCCGCTTTTCGGGCCGTGTGCCAGAGAGAAAGCAAAGGCCCCGGCGTGTGGACCGGGGCCTCGCTGTTCTCTGTATCGATTACTTCGCAGCCGCGATGGCGGTGACGAGTTCCTTCACGGCGGCATCGGAGTCGAGCTCGCCATTGAAGTGCCGGGTCACGACGTCATAAAGCGCGTTCTTGACCGCCGCCGGAGCGGCATAGCCATGCGCCATCGAGCCCATCAGCGTGCCGGCGCCGGCCGCTTCGGCCAGATCCTTCATGCCTTTCTTGCCGCAATCGTCGAAAGCGGTGTCGGGCACGTCGGTGCGGGCCGGGACGGAGCCCTTGACCACGTTGAAGGACGACTGGAAGGCGGGGTTCTCGATGGCCGAAGCCATCTCGAGCTGGGCCTTCTGCTTGTCCTCGCCGACCTTGAACATCATGAACATGTCGGAGTTGAAGGTGACCGAGCCTTGCGTGCCGGGGAAGCGGATGCAGACGAAGTCGGCACCCGGCTTCTGGCCGGCCTTGAGGAACTCGCCCTTGGCCCAGTCGCCCATGAATTGCAGGCCGGCCTTGCCTTCGATGACCATGGCGGAAGCGAGGTTCCAGTCGCGGCCGGAGAAGTTGGCATCGACATAGGAGCGCAGCTTCGCCATGCGGTCGAAAGCTTCCTTCATCTTGGGCGAGCCCAAGGCTTCCGGATCGAGATCGATCATCGCCTTCTTGTAGAAGTCGTTGCCGAGCGAGAGCACGACACCGTCGAAGATCGTCGCGTCCTGCCAGGGCTGGCCGCCATGGGCGACCGGGGTGATGCCGGCGGCCTTGAACTTGTCGAGAAGGGCGACGAGCTCGTCCCAGCTCTCCGGCGCCTTGCCGCCCGCGGCATCGAGCGCCTTCTTGTTGATCCACACCCAGTTGGTGGAGTGCACGTTCACCGGGGCGGCGATCCATTTGCCGTCATATTTGGCGAAGCCCTGCAGCGCCGCCGGGATGACCTTGTCCCAGCCTTCCTTGTCGGCCACGGCACCGAGATCGCCCACCACGCCCTGCTTGGCCCAGTCGGTGATGTCGAAGCCGAGCGCCTGCACGGCGGTGGGCGGGTTGCCTGCGGTGACGCGGGCGCGCAAGGCGGTCATCGCCTGCTCACCGCCGCCGCCGGCGACCGGCATGTCCTGCCAGGTGACGCCCTTGGATTCGAGATCCTTTTTCAAAACATCTAGGGCCGCGGCCTCGCCGCCCGAGGTCCACCAGTGGAGCACTTCCACCTGGTCGGCCGCCTGGGCGCTCAAAGCGAGCCCAGAGGCAAATAC
Source organism: Taklimakanibacter albus (assembly GCF_016595235.1). Classification (GTDB taxonomy): domain Bacteria; phylum Pseudomonadota; class Alphaproteobacteria; order Rhizobiales; family Aestuariivirgaceae; genus Taklimakanibacter; species Taklimakanibacter albus. The sequence continues at coordinate 2,002,045 of NZ_JAENHL010000008.1, forward strand.
GCTGGTCAGCAGCAATCTACGCAACATGAATTCCTCCCTGAGTTGCGATACGCATTCCGGCGCCCGCACAGGCACCGGTCAATCATCGGCAAAGCTAGAAGCCCGGGCTCTTCAGCGCCGTAATCGGAAGTCTTCGAAGCGGGAAGCTTCGCGCGCCGCGACAGCCCTGGCAAATGAAATGAATAGTCTCCTCCCTCGGCCTAGGTTGTTCTTGTTGATCCCGGAACCGTGCCGAGACCTGTAACGTTACAGATTTTCCTTGTCAACAGGGCCGGAAGCCTGTTGATGAAAACACCCTTTAATTGTTGGATGATTGACATGGGAGTCAGAAGAATCAATATGATCGCGCCCATTTTCTGAAACGTTACAAGCCCCATGGACCGCTCCCGCAGCAAGCCGCCGCACCGCCCTTCGCAAGGGCCGCCGACGCTGCGCACGATCGCCGGACTGACCGGCCTCGGCGTCACCACGGTATCGCGGGCGCTGAAAGACGGGCCGGAACTCTCGCATGAGACCAAGGCCCGGGTGCGCGCGGTGGCGGACCAGATCGGCTACCGGCCGCATCGCGCCGGCGTGCGCCTCAAGACCGGGCGCACCTTCGTGATCTCCTTCGTGCTCAACCAGGCCGACGATATGAGCGATTACGCGAGGCGCCTGATCATGGGCATCAGCGATGCCTTGCGCGGCACGCAATATCACCTGCAGGTCCTGCCGCAGAATATCGACCAGGACCCGATCGATCCGGTGCGCTACATCGTCGACACGGCGGCGGCGGACGGTCTCATCCTCACCCATTCCGAGCCGCAGGATCTGCGCGTCAAGATGCTGCTCGAGCGCGATTTCCCCTTCATCACTTTCGGGCGCACCGAACTGGCGACGCCGCATCCCTATATCGACACCGACAATTTCGACTTCGCCTATCGCGCCGCGCAAGCGCTGCTCGCGCGCGGGCGGAAACGCATCGTCATCGTGCTGCCGCCCAAGCAATTCACCTATAGCGGCCATCAGCAGGCCGGCTATCGCCGCGCCGTGTTCGAAGCCGGGCTCGAGCCGCGCATGGCCGAAGGCGTCGACCTCTATTCACCGGCCTTCACCTTGCGCGCCTATGCCAACCGGCTGGCGCGCGAGGCCGGAGCGCCCGACGGCATCATCTGCGGCTCGGAGATGCAGGCGCTCGGCATGATGCTGGGCTTTCAGGATGCGGGCTTCGTCATCGGGCGCGATGTCGACATCGCCAACAAGAAGACGTCCAACATCCTCGATCTGGTGCAGATGCCGACATTGCAGTATTTCGAGGACCTGATCCGCGCCGGGCATGACTGCGCTGAATACCTGCTCAAGCGCATCGAAGGCCGCGAGCCGGTGAGCACCCTGCAGCGCCTCGACCTGACGAGCTTCAGCGAAGGCAGCACGCAATCCTGACTGACCGGACAGTGCTAACCAGGCGCGCGTCCGCCACAATCATTAATTGCGCATCCCCCTTAATCATCCGCGCAGATTGCCCCTTGCGGTTGTCCCGACCCGGGTGGAGGATCGCGTGGGATGAAGAGGGATGCCGTGCAGAGGCCGGGACGGCTCAAAGTACCGATTCTTCCGGGCAATGTGACGTCTTTGCGCCGGATCATAGACCATGCTGCGATCGGCATGGCGCTGCTTGGCAAGGATGGTCGTCTCCTTTACGCGAACCGCTCCTTCCAGACACAGACCGGCTATACGGCAAGGCAATCCGCCGGACTCAAGCTCGCCGACATCACGCATCCGCAAGAGCAGCGAAAGCTCCGGCCCACCGCGCGCGGCAAGGACGGCGTCGAGCTCTGCTATGTGCGCCGGGACGGCTCACTCTTTCATGCGCTGACCAGTCTTTCAAAGCTGGGCAAGGGCCATGGAAAATTCGACGCAATTTTGCAACTGACGCCCATCGAAGCGCGCAAGGAGCGCGACCAGGTGCTGGCCGAGAACGAATGGCGCTGGAACCAGGCTCTGCGTAGCGCCGAGCAAGGCGTCTGGGACATCGACATCGCGAACAACCGGATCTGGATCTCGCCCTATTGGGAAGGCGTGCTCGGCTTCGGATCGGACAAGGCCGACGTCTTCAGGAAGAAATGGCTGGCCCGCCTGCATCCCGACGATCGCGCGCATATGCAACGCGCGATCGATGGCCTGAGAGGCGGCAGTCTCTCCGAAACCCATGAAACCTACCGGCTGCACCGCGCCGACGGCGTCTGGATCTGGATCCTGTCACGCGGCAAGGTCACCCACCGCGCACCCGACGGTTCAGCGCTGCGCATCATCGGCACCACCGCGGATATCACGCGGCAGAAAGAGACCGAGGCGCTGCTCGCCGCCACGACCGATCGGCTCGACATCGCCCTCGCTGCCGGCGGCGTCGGCATCTATGACGTGGATGTCCGCACCGGCCTGCGCAATTTCGATGACCGGACGCTGGCGCTTCATGGGCTCAAGCGCGCGACATTTGACAGCACGCAGAAAGCCTGGGAACACGCCGTCCACCCTGACGACCTCGCCCGGGTCCTGCAGCAGATCGCTACCACCCGCGCATCGCAGCAGAACACGACGCAATATGACTATCGTGTCATTCATCCGTCGGGGGCGATCCGTCACATCCATGCCATCGCCCGCTTGATCCGGGCGCCCGACGGCGCAGCACTGCGCGTCATCGGCGTGTGCCGGGACGTCACCGAGGAGGCCGAACGGACACAACGGCTGCAGGAGGCATTGACACAACTCGCCGCCACCACCGAACGGCTGGAGCTCGCTCTCGAAGCCGGTGGGATCGGTATTTTCGACGTCGACATCGCCGCCGACAAACGCCGGTTCGACGACCGGATACTGGCGCTCCATGGTCTGAGCCGCGAGGATTATGACGGCTCGCGCGAGGCCTGGGCGCAGACCATCCACCCTGATGACCGGGCGCGGCTCATCGAGCAGATCACCGCCGACCGGGCCTCGGGCGAGGCCTCGCAGCACTATGATTTCCGTGTCGTGCACCCGCGCTCGGGCGTCGTCCGCCATATCCGCTCCATAACCCGGCAGATCCACGCGGTCGACGGCGCCGTGCAGAACGTCGTCGGCGTCAGCTGGGATGTCACAAGCGAGGTCGAGCAGACAACCAGGCTGCTGGAGACGGCCGCCCGGCTCGCCACCACGACCGACCGATTGAATCTCGCTCTCGAGGCGGGCGATGTCGGCACGTTCGACACCGATGTCGTCGCCGGCAGGCACATGCTCGACGCCCGGACCCTCACCCTCCTCGGCAGAGAGCCAGGCGATGCCGGTCACACGGTGGAGACCTGGATGGGCGCCATCCACCCGGAGGATCGCCCACGGATCGAGCAGGAATTCGCGGCAAACCTGGCGTCGACAGTAACGTCCGCCCAGTATGATTTTCGCGTGGTGCACAAGCGCAGCGGCGCCATCCGGCATATCCGTTCCCTGACCCGGTTGATCCGTGACGAGATGGGCAAGGCACTGCGCGCCACCGGCGCGTGCTGGGACATCACCGATCACGTCGAGCGCGCCCGGCAATTGCGCGAGGCACTGTCCCTGCTCGACGCGATCATGAACGCCACGCCCGATCTGGTTTTCGCCAAAGATCTCGCCGGCCGCTATCTCATCACCAACAAGGCGGCCGAGAAGGTCACCGGGCATTCCGTCGCCGATGTCGTCGGCAAGGACGATACGGAGATCTACCCGGCCGAGACTGCCGCGATCTACATCGCCAATGATCGCCACGCATTGGCCACCGGCCAGCCCCATACGGTCGAAGAGACCGGCGTCACCGACGGCGTGCCGCGTATATGGCTGACGAACAAGGCGCCGCTGCGCGATGCCCATGGCCATGTCATCGGTCTCGTCGGCGTCGCGCGTGACATCACCGAGATCAAGAAGGCCGAGACGGCGCTGCGCGAGACGCTCGAGCTGCTCGATGCGGTGATGCGCGGCACGCCGGACCTCATCTTTGTCAAGGATCGCGACAGCCGCTACCTCGTCGCCAATGAGGCGCTCGGGCGGGTGCTTGGCCGCAAGACCGAGGACATGCTGGGCTTGCGGCCGGCCGATGTTCATCCGCCGCATGTCGCCGAAAAGCTGATGGCGCATGACCGCCGGATCATGACGAGCGGCGCCGCCCAGACGATCGAGGAAACCATCCTCGTCGACGATGTCTCCCGTATCTTCCTGTCGACCAAGGCACCACGCCGCGACGAGCACGGCAATGTCATCGGCATCATCGGCATCGCCCGCGATATCACCGACATGAAGACGGCCGAGGCCGCGGTCATGGCGCTGAACCAGCGGCTGCAGATCGCCATCGAGGCCTCGGGCGGCGGCGTCTTCGACGCCGACATGACGAAGCCGGAATTCCGCTGGGGCTCGCGCATGTACGAGCTCTACGACCTTCCTCGCGACGCCTATGACGGCACGCTCGAGCAATGCTGAGCTTCATTCATGCCGACGACGTGCCCAAGGTGCTCAAGGCCTATGAGGCCGCGCTCAACGAGACCTTCGTCTTCAGCATGGATTTCCGGATCCGCCGGCAGCGCTCAGGCGAATTGCGGCATATACGCTCCTTCGCCCGGGTGATCCGCGACGAAGCCGGCGTGGCGGTGCGCGCCGTGGGCATGAATTTCGACATCACCGATCACAAGGAGCTGGCGGAGGCGCTGTTCGAGGAGAAGGAGCGCCTGCGCATCACGCTGCATTCGATCGGCGACTCGGTGATCACCACCGATGCCGAGGCGCGTATCACCTTCATGAATCCGATCGCCGAGGAGATGACCGGCTGGCCGGCGGCCGAAGCGGCGGGCCGGCCGCTCAGCGAGGTCTTCCGGATCGTCGACGAGATCACCGGCGCGCCGTTTACCGATCCGGTCGCGGCATGCCTTGCGCAGATGCGCCCCTATCACCTCGATGACGGCGCCGTGCTCATCGCGCGCGACGGCGAACGGCGCAATGTCCGCGATTCGGCGGCGCCGGTGCGCGCCACTTCGGGCGACATCATCGGCGCCGTATTGGTGTTCCAGGACGTGACCAAGGCGCGCAGCCTGCAGCAGGCGCTCGAACATTCCGCCACCCATGACGGCCTGACCGGATTGCCCAACCGCACCGCCTTCGAACGCAATCTTCAGGCGGCGCGCGAGGCCATATCCAGGAAACGCGAGCACGTCCTGTGCTTCATAGATCTCGACCGCTTTAAGATCGTCAATGACGACGCCGGCCATGCGGCGGGCGACGCCCTGCTGCGCGACGTCGCCAATCTGTTGCGCCGGGCCTGCCGCGCCGATGACGTCGCCGCGCGCCTGGGCGGTGACGAATTTGCGCTTCTCCTGCACGACTGCGGCGTCAGCGACGGCGAGCGGCTGGCCCAGCGCTTCCTGAAGAACCTCGCCGATCTGCGCTTCACCTGGAACGATCGCGCCTATCAGATCGGCGCCAGCATAGGCCTGACCCTCATCGCGACGGACGCCCCACCGACGGACGAATTGATGAGCCAGGCCGATATCGCCTGCTACACCGCGAAATTCGCGGGGCGCAACCAGATCGCGGTCTATGGCGGCGCCGGCAGCCCGGCGCAACGGCACCATCGCGAGGTGCAGGTCGCGGCCGGCATCCGCAATGCCATCGAGAGTGACCGCTTCCGTCTCTTCGCGCAGGAGGTCATCGACCTGAAACCGGCGAGCGGCACAAGACGGCATTTCGAGATCCTGCTCAGGATGCTGGACGAGAGGGGCGCCGTCATGGAGCCGGCGAGCTTCATCCCGGCATCGGAACGCTACGACCTGATGGGCAGCATCGACCGCTGGGTCATCCGCACCACCTTCCGCGCCTATGGCGCGCGCCTGCGTCAGACGCCGGATATGACGATCGCCCTCAATCTTTCCGCCAATTCGCTCAACGATCCGTTCTTATGGCCGTTCCTGCAGGAGGAGCTCGCGGCCTCGGGGCTGCCGGCGGGGCGGATCAATTTCGAGATCACCGAGACCGCCGTGATCAACAACCTGGCGGTCGCCAAGCAATTCCTGTCGCGCGCGCGCGCCGCCGGCTGCGGCGTCCTCCTCGATGATTTCGGCACCGGCCTGAGCTCGTTCATCTATCTGAGGCAATTTCCGGTCGACGGCGTCAAGATCGACGGCAGCTTCATCCGCCAGATGACCGAGAACCCGATCGACCGCACCATCGTCGAATCGATCAACGCCATCGGCCATCGTCTCGGCGCCGTCACCGTCGCCGAGCAGGTCGAGGACGAAGCCACACTCGAGCTGGTGCGCGCCATGGGCGTCGACCGGGCGCAAGGTTACGCCATCTCGAGGCCCACGCCCTTCGACACTCTGTTCTGACTTGTTAGCTGCGCATCGGCTTATCCGAAAACCGCCTCACACCTTTTCGGGCCGATACTCAGGAATCCCACTTCGGCGCCCAGCCCAAAGGCGAGACGAGCCGGCGGTTCTGCCGTGAGGCCGCCGACAGCTTCGCCATGTCGGCCGACGACAATTCGAAATCGAGAACCCTGAGGTTGCTCCGGGCATTGTCGCGCTTGGTCGTCATCGGCACCGCCACCACACCCTGCTGGATGATCCAGCGCAGCGCGATCTCGGAGGGCGGCCGCTTCAGGCGCGTCGCCACCTCGACGACCACCGGGTCCTTGAGCACCGCGCCGCGGCCGAGCGGACTATAGGCCGACAGCACCATGCCGAGCTTCTCGGCTTCGGCCCGGACCTCAGACTGGTCGAGCAAGGGATGGAATTCGACCTGGTTGTTGATGAGCTTCTGGCCGGCCCGCTTGGCCGCCCGCCGCATGAGGGCGATGGTGAAGTTGCTGACCCCGATCTCACGCGCCAGCCCCGAGGCCTGGGCGGCGCAGAGCGAGTCGAGCGCCTGGTCGAAATCCGCCTCGGACGGCGGCCAGTGGATGAGCAGGAGGTCGACCTGCTTGACGCCAAGCTTGTCGAGGCTTTCCTCGACCGAATGCATGAAATGGCGGCGGCCGAGATTGTCGCGGGCCACCTTGGTGACGAGGAAGATCTCATCGCGGTCTACGCCGGATTTGGCGATGGCCTGGCCGACGTCCTTCTCGTTGTCATAGAGCTGGGCGGTGTCGATATGACGGATGCCGAGATCGAGCGCCATGGCGACGCCGTCGCGGCACTCGACCCCGGTCAGGGGGTAAGTGCCATATCCCAGGACAGGGATGCCATTGGCCGTCTTCATGGCGCGTCTCCCTAGCGCGTGATCAGGAAAAGTGGACACCGGTTTTCCGTCCGATCACGCGCTAAACCAAAAATTTCGATCACGTTTATCACTTTAGGTCGACCCGACCTAAAGTGATCGTGATCTAAGGCCACTTTTCCTATCAGCACCTTAATCAACCGATTCCCATTGAGCCAGAGCAAATTGCACCCGGGTCAGCACCGTCTTCGTTTGCGGCCAGCTCGCGGCTTCGTTCCCGCCCAAGCCCGGCGGCGCCGGATCCAATAGATATCATCCCCGCGAATTCGAAGACTCGAAGGATCGCCTGACAAGATGGAGACGGAAATGCGTTTGATAGCACTGGTCGCCGCCGCGAGCGCGGCGTGTCTTGCCCCACTGGCCGCAGAAGCGGCCTCGGTATCGAAGAAGGTCGAGATCGCCGCCGCGCCCGACAAAGTCTGGGCAGCGATCGGCGGGTTCTGCGATATCGGGTCGTGGCTGCCGATCGTCGCGACATGCGAGATGACCGAAACGGGTGGCAAGAAGGTCCGCACCCTGACCACGGGAGACGGCGGCGTCCTGGTCGAATCGCTGGAGCGCTGGGACGATGCCGGCATGTCCTACACCTACCGCATCCAGTCGAGCCCGCTGCCGATGGAGAACTATATCGCCACCATCAAAGTATCGGGCAAAGGCAAGGCCAGCACGGTCGAATGGTCGTCCAGCTTCGATCCCAAGGGCGCCCCGGAAGCCGATGTCGTGAAGACCATAAGCGGAATCTACCAGGCCGGTTTCGACGGGCTGAAGAAGAAGCTCTAGATCCCAACTAAGCTCATCGCGCCGCGGCCGCCCGACACCGTATGTCGGACGGTCTGGCGCCATAGGCCCGGCGAAAGCTGCGGATGAAGTAGGACAGATCGCCAAAGCCGGCATCGAAGGCAACCGCGGCAATGCCGCGGTCCGGCACATTGGGATTGGTCAGCATGCGATGGGCGCGGGCGAGCCGCTCGGCGAGCACGAACTGGGTGAATGTCGTGCCCTCCCCTTCGAACAGCATCTGGACATAACGAGGCGTGACCCGTTGACGGGCCGCAAGCTCTCCAACCGATATGGCGCAGCCACGGTGAAGGCAATTGGCGATGTCCGCCTTGATGGAGCGCAAACGCGCCACAGGCAGACTGCGCTGGCCGGCCTGATCGGCAATGTCACGTCTCGTACCTATGGCCAGGGCGATGAGGTCATGGACATGAGCCACCGCCATACGGTGCAATTCAGGGCTGGTCAGAGCCTGATCGCCGCCCATCACCGACAGATAGCTTTCGAGCAGCCGCAAGGCATCGTTGCGCGGCACCGGCTTGCGATGGGATGCATCGATATCGCCCAAGAGCAGTTTCAGCGGGGCGCGCGGCACACTGAGAGCCAGCACGCTCGCCTCCGTCGAGAACAGGCAGGCTCCGACGTCGGCATTCGACAGCAGGATGCTTTCGCCGGGGCCGATCGGAATTTCCTCATTCCGGCGCAACAGGATGCCGGCGCCCGTTCTCACCAGCAGAACCAGATCGTCATTGCCATCGGCAATCAGTGCCCGCGACCTCCCCACGCGACAGGGCGCATGGCGTCCTGAGATCACACCGAGGCCAGGCAGTATCCGCAGTGTCAGATCGGCGTGGAAGGGTACGCCGGGCAATGCCTCGACATCGAGCCGCATCAGGTGCCCGAGCTCGTCGCGCAGGAACCTGATGCGGTCGGCCTCGGGCACGTCCCTGGTCGAAAGCGGGAAGGTGCCGAAGCGATTGCGGGCCATCTCTGCGCTCCTCAGCCCTTGGCCAGATAGGGAATCGTTCCGGCCAGATCGGTGTCGTCGATCAGCTGAAAGCGGCTTTCGCTGCCCTTCTGACGGGCGGTGACATAAGGGGCGTATTGAGGATCGGAGGTGAAGGCCTTGACGGCTTCCGCCGACGGAAACGCCATGAGGGCGATGAGGCTGGTCTCGAGCGGCCGGCCTTCCAGCGTCTTCACATTCCCGCTGCGCGACAGATATTTGCCGCCATGCTTGTGCACGAGATCATGCACCGAAGCCGCATAGGCCGGCACCCAGCCCGCGTCGTTCACCTTGATGTCCGCGATCACATAAACCGTCATAGTCTTCATCTCCTGCAGTCGGTTGTCCGGCACAGGATTTGTCCTGTGACCTGACCCAAGCCTGACAGAAGAAGGCCGGCAGCTTCCAGTCCACGAAGAGTAACGGGCCGGTACAGTTTCCTTACTAGCTGCGCTTTGACCCCAGCGCCTATGGTTTCGCCACAACGCCCTGAAAGGCCGAAAACATGACGCATCCCGGATATAAGCAGTTCTGTCCCGTCGCCATGGCCGCCGAACTCCTGTGCACGCGCTGGACCATGGTGCTGCTGCGCGAATTGGTGGCCGGAACGACGCGCTTCAACGATCTGCGCCGCGGCGTTCCCAAGATGTCGCCGACGCTTTTATCGCAACGACTCAAAGAACTTGAGACCGCCGGCGTGATCGAGCGGAAAGCCCACCGCTCGGACCGGGGCGTCTTCGAGTACCACATGACGGAATCGGGCAAGGACCTGCGCTCCGTCGTCGAAGCGATGGGGTTCTGGGGACAGAAATGGGTCGAGGCGCGCCAGACTCTCAAGAATCTCGATCCGTCCCTGCTGATGTGGGACATGCGGCGCAATCTGAACCCGTCTCCGCTGCCTGCCAGGCGGGCAGTGATACAATTTTTGTACAAGGAGCTTCCGGCTTCGAAGCGGCTCTGGTGGCTGGTCGTCGAACCGCATGGCGAGGTGGATCTCTGCTGGTCCGATCCCGGATTCGATGTCGATCTCTATGTCGCGACGGACCTGCACACGATGACGGCGATCTGGATGGGTCATACGACGGTCGAGAAAGAGCGCGACAAGGTCCTCCTGACCGGCGATCGCGGCATCGCGGACAGCATGCAGTCGTGGCTTGGGCTCAGCCCGTTCGCGATCGAGCCGAAACGCGTCGCGGCGTAGCACGATCTCTTCCCAATCGACAAATGAACTTGCCCCGGTTTATGTGTTGAGTGGCAATCGGGCGGCTAGTGCGGCCGTCACGACGTGAGGGGATGACATGAAGGCGGGTACCATACTCTGTTGCGGCGAGGCGCTGACCGATTTCATACCGCGCCTCACGCAGGAAGGCGCCGCGGCCTTCGAGCCCAAGGTCGGCGGATCGGTCTTCAATACCGCGGTCGCGCTCGGCCGGCTCGGCATCGCCTCGGCTTTCCTCGGCGGCCTGTCCAGCGATTTCTTCGGCGATGAGCTGCGCAAGGCGCTGTCGGCCAGCCATGTCGATATTTCGCTCAGCCCCGTCTCCGAGCGCTACACGATCGCGGCCTTCGTCAAGCTCGAGGGCGGCCAGGCACGCTATTCCTTCATCGATGAGGGCTCGGCCTGCCGGATGCTGGCGCCACAAGACCTGCCGGCCTTGCCCGATGCCGTCGCAGCGCTCCATCTCGGCTCCTTTCCCCTGGCTCTCGAGCCATGCGGTTCCGCCTTCGAAGCCCTGTGCCGGCGCGAGCATCAGAAACGCGTCATCCATTTCGATCCCAATATCCGCGCCAATCTCATCAAGGACCGTGGCCAGCACCGCGCCCGCGTCGAACGCATCGTGGCAATGGCGGACATCATCAAGCTGAGCGATGAAGATCTCGCCTGGATGGCGCCGGAGAGCGGCATCGAGGCCTTTGCCCAGGACTGGCTGAAGCGCGGCGCCAAGCTGGTCGTCGTCACCCGCGGCAAAGATGGAGCCGTCGCTTTCACGTCCAAGTTCAAATGCGAGATTCCCGGGGCCAAAGTGACGGTGGCCGACACGATCGGCGCGGGCGATACGTTCACCGCCGGGCTTCTCGCTTCGCTCCATGGCGGAAACCTCCTGAGCAAGGCTGCCATAGCGGCACTTGACCGGACAAGCGTGCTCGCGGCATTGAACTTGGCCATTACGGCCGCCGCGGTTACGGTATCGCGACCCGGCGCCGATCCACCCTGGGCCCATGAGCTGGCTCACTTACGCGAAGGATAAAGCATGACCGTCTCGAAACGCGCTCTCGATGCCCTGATGCAGCATCGTGCCAAGAAGCCGTTGCGCGACATGCGCCAGGTCTTCAACGACGATCCTTTGCGCTTCAAGCATTTCTCGCTCAGCCTGAACGACCTGCTGCTCGACTGGTCGAAATGCGCGGTGACCAACGAGACGATGAAGCTCCTGCGCGAGCTCGCGGTCGCGAGCGACGTGACGGGCAAGCGCGACCAGATGTTCGCGGGCGAGCTCATCAACACCAGCGAGCAGCGCGCCGTGCTGCATATTGCGCTGCGCAACCGTTCGAACCGGCCGATCCGTGTCGACGGCAAGGACGTCATGCCCGAGGTGAACCACGTCCTCACCCAGATGCGCGATTTCGCCACCGGGGTGCGCTCGGGCGCCATCGCCACGGCGGGCGGCAAGCGCATCACCGATGTCGTCAATATCGGCATCGGCGGCTCGGATCTCGGCCCCGCCATGACGGTGCTGGCGCTGGCGCCCTATCATGACGGGCCAAGGCTGCATTTCGTCTCCAATGTCGACGGCGCGCATTTGGCCGATACGCTGAAGACTCTCGACCCGGCGCGCACCTTGTTCCTCATCGCGTCCAAGACCTTCACCACCATCGAGACGATGACCAATGCGCATTCGGCGCGCGACTGGATCGTCAAACATCTGGGCGAGATGGCGGTCGCCAAACATTTCGCCGCGATCTCGACGGCGCTCGACAAAGTCAAGGCCTTCGGCATCGGCGAGGAGCGAACTTTCGGCTTCTGGGACTGGGTGGGCGGTCGTTATTCGGTGTGGTCGGCCATCGGCCTGCCCTTGATGATCGCCATCGGGCCTGAGAATTTCGCTCATTTCCTCTCCGGCGCGCATGAGATGGACGAGCATTTCCGCATCACGCCCATCGAGCAGAACCTGCCCATCACGCTGGGCCTCATCGGCGTGTGGCACCGCAATATCTGCGCCTATGCGACACGCGCCGTGATCCCTTACGACCAGCGCCTCGCCAGGCTTCCGGCCTATCTGCAGCAGCTCGACATGGAATCGAACGGCAAGGGCGTCGAACGCGACGGCACGCCGGCCGAGACCCAGACCGGCCCGGTGGTGTGGGGCGAGCCCGGCACCAATGGCCAGCATGCCTTCTTCCAGCTCATCCACCAGGGCACCAGCGTGATCCCGGTCGAATTCCTGATCGGCGCGCAGTCGCATGAGCCGGGCCTTCCCATCCATCACGATCTTTTGATGGCCAATTGCCTGGCGCAATCGGAAGCGCTGATGCGCGGGCGCACGCTCGCCGAAGCCAAGTCGCAAGTGCTCGCCCAGGGCAAGAGCGACGCGGAAGCGACGAGGCTCGCCCCGCATCGCGTCTTCACCGGCGACCGGCCGTCGCTCACCATCGCCTACCGGAAGCTCGATCCGCAGACGCTCGGCCGGCTCGTTGCGCTTTATGAGCACCGCGTCTTCACCGAGGCGGCGATCTGGAACATCAATGCCTTCGATCAATGGGGCGTCGAGCTCGGCAAGGAGCTGGCGACCGGCCTCCTGCCGATCGTCGAAGGCAAGGAAGACGCCTCGGCGCGCGACGCGTCGACCCAGGGACTGGTGGCGCATCTGCGGGGCTTGCGGTAGGGATTTTTGCCCTCGCCCCTCGAAGAGGGGAGAGGGAGGGACCCAACGCGCCAGCGTTGGGAGGGTGAGGGGCGTCCCTGTTACCCTTTCCAGCCGACGCGGTATTCGAAATAAGTTTGCTTGTCATTGCACCAAGAGACCGGGTGCCCCTCACCCTTCCCGCCGCAATGCGGCGGGCCCCTTCCCTCTCCCCGCTTCGCGGGGCGAGGGTGACTATTGACAGTCTCAAGCCCTTCAGCCTCACTCAGACGGCATGTCCTCCTTCTGGAAGAGATTCAGCAAAGACCGGGTCGCGTTGTTCGGGCTCGTGGTCATCACCATCGTCGTGCTGGCGGCTCTGCTGGCCCCGGTGCTGGCGCCCTATGATCCGTCCGAGCAGTTTTTCGACGGGCTCACCCTCGAAGGCTCGCCCTTGCCGCCCAATGAGCGTTTCTGGTTCGGCACCGACACCAATGGCCGCGACCAGCTCTCGCGGCTCCTTTATGGTGCGCGCACCTCGCTGCTGATCGGCCTCGTCGCCAATGGCATCGCGGTGCTCATCGGCACGCTGCTCGGCGTCATCGCCGGCTATGCCAAGGGTTTTATCGGCGCCGCCATCATGCGCTTCACCGACCTGATGATGGCGTTTCCGCCGCTGCTGCTCGCCATCGCGCTCGCCGCCATCCTGAAGCCAGGCCTCTCCATCGTCATCGTCGTCATCGCGCTCGTCAACTGGGTGCAGATCGCCCGCGTCATCTATACCGAGACGACATCGCTCGCCGAACGCGAATATATCGAGGCGGCGCGCGCCCTCGGCGCCTCGACGCCGCGCATCCTGTTCCACCATCTCATTCCGCATCTCGTCCCCACCATCATCGTCTATGCCACACTGGGCATCGCCACCACGGTGCTGCTCGAAGCGATGCTCTCCTTTCTCGGCCGTGGCGTGCAGCCGCCGACGCCGGCCTGGGGCATGATGATCTTCGAAAGCCAGTCCTATTTTCTCAACGCGCCGTGGCTCGTCTTCATTCCGGGGGCCGCCATCCTGATCGTGGCGCTCGCCTTCAATCTCGCCGGCGACGGCTTGCGTGACGCGCTCGACCCGACGCAGCGGGGGCGGCGCTGATGCTGTTCTATTTCGCCAAGCGGCTCTCGGCCTCGGCCCTCATCCTGGTGGGGGTGACGATCGTCACCTTCTGCCTCACTTTCCTCATCCCCGCCGATCCGGTGGCGATGATCGCCGGGCGCAATTCGACGCCCGAAATGCGCGAGCAGATCCGCATTCAGCTCGGCCTCGACAAGCCGCTCATCCAGCAATACGCCGCCTATGCCCAGCGCCTGGCGCAGGGCGATTTCGGCATTTCCTATGCCCGGAAAAGTGAAGTCGGCCCGCTCATCGCGTCGAGGCTTCCGGCCACCTTGCTGCTCATGCTGGGGGCGATCATCGCCGAGCTCCTGATCGGCATTCCGGCCGGGCTCTATGCCGCGGCCAGGCGCGGCCAGACCGGCGACAAGGTGGCGATGACACTGTCCTTCCTCACCGTGTCGACGCCGCAATTCGTTCTGGGCCTCAGCCTCCTCTATTTCTTCGCCTATCTGCTCGGCTGGTTCCCGTTGAGCGGCTATGGCTCGCTCAGCCACCTGATCCTGCCCGCCGTCACCCTGGGGCTGGCCGGCGGCGGCTGGTATTCACGCATGATGCGCTCCTCGATGATCGAGATCCTGCGCCAGGACTACATCCGCACCGCCCGCGCCAAGGGCATGAGCGAGAAGCGGGTGATGCTCGTCCACGGCCTGCGCAACGCCATATTGCCCATCATCGCCATGATCGGCCTCGATGTCGGGATCTTCATGTCGGGCGTCGTGGTGGTGGAGAATGTCTTCGGCTGGCCGGGCATCGGGCAATTGATGTGGCAGGCCATCCAGTCGCTCGACATCCCGATCATCATGGGAATAACGACCGTCGCCGCCTTGTTCATCGTGGCCGGCAATCTTCTGGCCGACCTCGTCGCCCCCCTGATTGACCCGCGCATCCGCTTGCGCTGATATACGCCTTTATTAGTTCATATATAAAATAACCGGGAGATACAGACATGCGAGCCTTGCTGATTTCGACCGCCGCCGCCTTGGCCCTTTTCGCCGCCGCTCCGGCGGCCCTGGCGCAAAGCCCCAAGCAGGGGGGCGCCGCCGTGGTGACCTTCAATAACGACCTGACCACCCTCGACCCGCAGGTCGGTTATGACTGGCAGAACTGGTCGGTCATCAAGTCGATCTTCGACGGGCTGATGGACTACAAGCCGGGCACCACCGAGCTCGAACCCGATCTCGCCGAAAGCTACACCGTCTCCGATGACGGCCTGACCTACACGTTCAAGCTCCGCGACGGCGTCAAATTCCACAATGGCCGGGCCATGACGCCAGCGGACGTCAAATATTCGCTCGAACGCGCCGTGAACCCGGCGACGCAGAGCCCGGGCGGCGGCTATTTCAGCGCCATCGATGGTTATGACGCGCTGGCCGGCGGCAAGGCCACCGAGCTTTCCGGCATCCGCATCATCGACGACAAGACGATCTCCTTCACCCTGACCCGGCCCGACGCCACCTTCCTGCATCTGATGGCGATCAACTTCGCCTATATCGTGCCCAAGGAAGAGGTCGAGAAGGCCGGCGCCGATTGGGGCAAGAAGCCGGTCGGCACCGGCGCCTTCAAATTCAGCGAATGGGTGCCGGGCCAGCGCATCGTGCTCGAGCGCAACAAGGATTATTACCGCCAGGGTGTGCCCTATCTCGACAAGCTCACCTTCGAATTCGGCCAGGACCCGACGGTCGCCATTCTGCGCTTGAAGAACGGCGAGGTCGATATCGTCGGCGACGGCATCCCGCCCGCACAGTTCACCGAGATCATGGCGGATCCCGCCAATAAGGACCTGATCGCCGAAGGTGACCAGCTCCATACCGGCTATGTGACCATGAATGTGACCCAGCCGCCCTTCGACAATTTGAAGATCCGGCAGGCGGTCAACATGGCGATCAACAAGGACCGTATCGTCAGGCTGATCAATAATCGCGGCGTACCGGCCAGCCAGGCGCTGCCGCCGGCGATGCCCGGCTACAACAAGGACAATAAGGGTTACGCTTACGATCCGGACGGCGCCAAGAAGCTGCTTGCCGAGGCGGGACAGCCGGAAGGCTTCACCACCGAGCTCTATGCGATGAATGTCGATCCCAATCCGCGCATCGCGCAAGCCATCCAGCAGGATCTCGCGGCCATCGGCATCAAGGCCGAGATCCGCTCGCTGGCGCAGGCCGAAGTCATCGCCGCCGGCGGCACCGGCAAAGCGCCGATGATCTGGTCGGGCGGCATGGCGTGGATCGCCGACTTCCCGGATCCGGCCAATTTCTATTACGGCATCCTCGGCTGCGCCGGCGCCGTCGAAGGCGGCTGGAACTGGTCGAAATACTGCAACAAGGAGCTCGACGGGCGCGCCGAGAATGCCGATGCGATGGTGAAGGCCGATCAGGCCGAAACCCGCATCAATGAATGGAAGAGCGTGTTCGACGACGTGCTCAAGGACGCACCCTGGGCGCCGGTCTTCAACGAGAAGCGCTTCACCTATCATTCGGCCAGGCTCGGCGGCGCCCCTTCGCTCTTCACCGACCCGATCCATATCCCGGTCAACTACGATTACATCTTCGCGAAAGACGCCCAGTAGCAGGATGAGTTATCTCGCGATGGCCTATCTGTCTTCCGCGATCCCATCTTTACCCTCGCCCCCAACGGGGGAGAGGGAGGGGCCCGATGCGCAGCATCGGGAGGGTGAGGGGGAACAGACCGAGAAGCCTGTCGCATTTCGGCGGAGTTCTTCCGCCGGTTC
>NZ_JAENHL010000008.1:2018913-2100865 GCF_016595235.1 Taklimakanibacter albus
GGAGGGGGAGAGGGGATAAACTCCAGAGCTTGATGAGCATGACGCATAAACACAACCACACTATCCATCAGTGCCATTTCGGCTGGTCCAATGCCAACCAGCCGGTGGTCAAGATCGCGCCCGGGGAATCGATCGAATTCGATCCGCTCGACAGCTCCGGCGGCCAGATCACGCCGCAATCGACGCTGGCCAATCTGAGCCAGCTCGATTTCGGCAAGGTCAATCCGGTCGCGGGCCCCGTCTATATCGACGGGGCCGAGCCCGGCGATGCGATCAAGGTGACGCTGCTCTCCTTCACGCCTTCCGGCTGGGGGTGGACCGCGAATATTCCGGGCTTCGGGCTCCTCGCCGATCAGTTCAAGGACCCGGCGCTGCATATCTGGAAATATGATCCCTCGACCCTCGCCCCGGCGATGTATGGCCCGGGCGGGCGGGTGCCGCTGAAACCTTTCTGCGGCACGATCGGCCTGGCGCCGGCCGAGCCCGGCACACATTCGATCGTGCCGCCCCGGCGCATGGGCGGCAATATGGACATCCGCGACCTCTCGGCCGGCACCGAGCTGTATCTGCCGGTCGAGGTGAAAGGCGGATTGTTCAGCGTCGGCGACACCCATGCGACGCAAGGCGACGGTGAAGTCTGCGGCACGGCGATCGAAAGCCCGTGCAAGGTCGCCGCCAAGTTCGAGCTGATCAAAGGCGCCCATCTCGCCTTCCCGCGTTTCACGACGCCGGGCCCGGTATCGCGCCATCTCGATAGCAAAGGCTACGAGGTTACGACTGGTATCGGTCCCGATCTCTTCGAAGGTGCCAGGCAAGCGGTGATGGGCATGGTCGATCTCCTCACCAAACGCCACAAGATGAGCGCCGTCGAAGCCTATATGCTGTGCTCGGTCTGCGCCGATCTCCGGATCAGCGAAATCGTCGACATGCCGAACTGGGTCGTCTCGCTCTATTTCCCGCGCGTCGTGTTTGAATGACGGAGACGAAGCCGGCACTCCTCTCCGTCCGGGGCCTCTCGATCGGCTTCGCGACGGAAGAGGGGCCGATCCGGGTGGTCGAGGATGTCTCCTTCACGGTCGCCGCCGGCGAGACCATGGGCCTTGTCGGTGAATCGGGCTGCGGCAAAAGCGTCACGGCGCAGACCATCATGCGGTTGTTGCCCTCGCCGCCGTCGCGCATCGAAGCAGGCAGCATCGATTTCGACGGCCAGGACCTGGCGCAAGCCGACGAGGCGGCGATGCGCAGGATCCGCGGCGACAAGATCGCCATGATCTTCCAGGAGCCGATGACGAGCCTCAACCCGACCATGACGATCGGCGAGCAGATCGGCGAGGTGCTGCTGCTGCACCGTGGTCTCAGAGCCCGTGATGCCAGGCCCAAGGTGTTCGAGATGCTGACGCAAGTCGGCATCGGCCGGCCGGAGAAACGTTACGCCCAATATCCGCATGAATTGTCGGGCGGCTTGCGCCAGCGGGTGATGATCGCCATGGCGCTGATCTGCGGGCCGAAGCTCCTCATCGCCGATGAGCCGACCACGGCGCTCGACGTCACGATCCAGGCGCAGATCCTCGAATTGATGCAGGCGCTGCAGCGCGAGAGCCGGATCGCGACCCTGCTCATCACCCATGATCTCGGCGTGGTCGAGGAGATGTGCGACCATGTCGTCGTGATGTATGCCGGGCGTATCGCCGAAAAGGCGCCGGCGAAAGAGCTGTTCGCCAATCCGCGCCATCCTTACACCGCCGGCCTCCTCGCCGCGGCGCCGCGCAATGCCAAGCGTGGCCAGACGCTCATCACCATTCCGGGCACGGTGCCGCCGCCCGGCAAACGCGGCCAAGGCTGCAGCTTCGCCGAGCGCTGTGTCCGGGCCCTGCCGCGCTGCCGGCAGGATGTGCCGCCGCTCACCGGCGACGGTCATCTCGCCGCCTGCTGGAATCCGGTGCCATGACCGGCCGTCCGCTCCTCACAGCCGAGAACCTGGTCAAGCATTACAAGGCGCGCGATGGCGACGGGCTCGCGCGTGCCGTCGACGGCGTCAGCCTCATGCTCAGAAAAGGCGAGACTCTCGGCATTGTCGGGGAATCGGGTTGCGGCAAGTCGACCCTGGCGCGCCTCGTGCTGCGCCTGATCGAGCCAACCTCGGGACGGGTGCTGCTCGATGGCGAGGATATACTGGCGCTCAAGCCGGGCGCCTTGCGCAGAAGGCGGCGCGACATGCAGATCGTGTTCCAGGATCCCTTCGCCTCGCTCGATCCGCGCATGTCGGTGGGCCGGATCATCGCCGAGCCGCTCGATATTCATAACGTCGGCTCGCCGCAGGAGCGCCAGCGCAAGGTCGAGGATCTGCTCCTCATGGTCGGCCTCGACCGCTCGGCGCTCGACCGCTATCCGCATGAATTCTCCGGCGGCCAGCGCCAGCGCATCGGCATCGCCCGGGCCATCGCGCTCGAGCCCAAGCTCCTCGTTCTTGATGAGCCGGTCTCGGCGCTCGACGTGTCGATCCAGTCGCAGATCCTCAATCTGCTGATCGACCTCAAATCGCGCCTCGACCTTTCCTATATCTTCATCTCGCATGACCTCTCGGTCGTCGAGCATGTGAGCGACCGGGTGCTGGTCATGTATCTCGGCCGCATCGTCGAGGAAGGCACGGCGACGCAAGTGCTGCGCCAGCCCCGCCATCCCTATACCGAGGCGCTGGTTTCGGCGGTGCCCGGCGCCAAGAAAGGTCCGCGTATCGTGCTCAAGGGCGACCCGCCCTCACCCGAAGCGGTGCCGGCGGGCTGCCGCTTCCATCCGCGCTGCCCGAAGGTCATGGACATCTGCCGGCATACGCCGCCACCGTCCATCGCCCAAGGCGGCAGCGCCCGGGCGGAATGCCATCTCTATGGGCCTCGGCCGGGCTGAATGATTTTATTTACGCGTAAAATGCTTTAGGTAACTGTCATGATCTCACGCCAAGCCAAATATGCACTGCGCGCCCTCATCGCGCTGTCACGCATCACGCCAGGAAGTGCGGCCCAGACCTCCGATATCGCCACGACCGAGAAGATCCCGAAGAAGTTCCTTGAGCAGATCCTGCTGCGCCTGAAAAACCAGGGCATGGTGCAGAGCCGGCGCGGCAATCGCGGCGGCTATGCGCTGCTCAAGCCCGCTTCCGAGATCACCTTCGCGCAGGTGCTGCGCACCATCGACGGGCCGATCGCGCCGCTGCCTTGCCTCAGCATCATCGCCTATGCGCGCTGCGAGGACTGCAAGGACGAGTTTACCTGCGAGATCCGCAAGGTCTTCGCCCGAGTCATCGAGCCGACCCGCCAGGTGCTGGAGCGCACCACGATCGCCGATGCCGCCGCCGGACGCGCCATCGATCTGGAATCCCTGCCGCAAATGGCGTGATTTTTCAGACTCACGATCTTTTTAAAGAACGATCGTCCGGTTTTTAGGACGTAATATCCTGATTTCGTTGAGAAAAATTTGTTACTGATGTATTGCTTGACTAATTCTATAAAGCCAGTAGAGATTATCGTGTTCACCGCTGAGGAGAAATCCGATGGCCTCTATCAAATCTTTTCTGCCGTTCTGGCGGCATAAGGCCTCCGCTCCCGAAAGCGAGGCCATCATGGCCCCGCCCGACGACTTCGGCACGGCTTGCGGTTTCGAGCTCCAGTTCGACCGCTTGATGGACGACCCGACCGCGCCGCGCGACGCATTGTTCCCCATCCGCAGCTGTCGGGCCTGATTTCAGCCTGCCCCGGGGTTGCCCCGGAACCTCCAAATCCTCTGAACGTTGCCGCTTAAGGTGCAATTCCATGCGCCTTGAACCGGCGAAGCTTTGACTAACTCAAACAAGGAGTAAGCTCATGTTTCGACGTACATTCCTCGCCTTTGCCGCTGTGTCGGCACTGTTTTCGACCGCAGCGCTCGCCGACAGCGAGCTCCTCAATGTCTCCTATGATCCGACCCGCGAGCTCTATCAGGAGCTGAACACGGCCTTCGCCAAGGACTGGCAGGCCAAGACCGGCGAGGCGATCACCATCCAGCAGTCGCATGGCGGATCGGGCAAGCAGGCGCGCGCCGTCATCGACGGTCTCGAAGCCGATGTGGTGACGCTGGCGCTCGCCTATGACATCGACGCCATCGCCAAGAAGGGCCTGATCGCCGCCGACTGGCAGAAGCGGCTCGCCGACAACAGCTCGCCCTATACCTCGACCATCGTCTTCCTGGTGCGCAAGGGCAATCCCAAGGGCATCAAGGACTGGTCCGATCTGACCAAGCAAGGCGTGCAGGTGATCACGCCCAACCCGAAGACCTCCGGCGGCGCCCGCTGGAACTATCTGGCCGCCTGGGCCTATGCGCTGCACAAGAACAACAAGGATGAGGCTGCGGCGCGCACCTTCGTCGCCGATCTCTACCGCAACGTGCCGGTTCTCGACACGGGTGCCCGCGGCTCGACCGTCACGTTCGTCGAGCGCGGCATTGGCGACGTGCTGCTCGCCTGGGAGAATGAAGCCTTCCTGGCGCTGAAGGAATTCGGCAATGACAAGTTCGAGATCGTCGTGCCGAGCGAGAGCATCCTGGCCGAGCCGCCGGTGACCGTCGTCGACAAGGTCGTCGATGCGAAGGGCACCCGCAAGCAGGCCGAAGCCTATCTGAACTTCCTCTATACGCCGGAAGCCCAGGAGATCGTGGCCAAGAACTTCTACCGTCCGCGCGACGCCGCGGTCGCGGCGAAGTACAAGGACGCCTTCCCGAAGATCTCGCTCTTCACCATCGACGATGAATTCGGCGGCTGGAAGAAGGCGCAGGAAACCCACTTCGCCGATGGCGGCATCTTCGACCAGATCTACAAGCCGAGCAATTGAGGTGGCGCATCTCGATGATATCCCCTCTCCCCCCACGGGGGAGAGGGTTAGGGTGAGGGGGAACCGGTGGAACAGCTTCCGCCAGAAGCTGCAGAACCTTACCGCCCTGTCCCCCTCACCCTCCCAATGCTTCGCATTGGGCCCTTCCCTCTCCCCTGAAGGGGACGAGGGTAAAGGTGCGCCTCCCCTCTTCTCTTTGGGCCTGATCCCACAGTGACAACTCTCTCCAGCCGATGGCGCAAGCCGAGCGTGATCCCGGGCTTCGGACTCACGCTCGGTCTCACTTTGATGTGGCTCAGCCTGATCGTGCTGATCCCGCTGTCGGGCCTCGTGCTGAAAGCGGCGACGCTCGGCTTTTCGGGTTTCTTCGACACGATCTTCACCGCCCGCGTACTCGCCTCGCTCAAGCTCAGCTTCGGCCTGTCGCTCATCGCGGCGGCGATCAATCTGGTGCTCGGGCTTCTCATCGCCTGGGTGCTGGTGCGTTACGAATTTCCGCTGCGCCGCATCTTAAGCGCCATGGTCGACATTCCTTTCGCGCTGCCGACCGCCGTCGCCGGCATCGCGCTCACCAGCCTCTATGCGCCCAATGGGCCGCTGGGCTTCCTCTTCGGACTGATCGGCCTCAAGATCGCCTTTACACCGCTCGGCATTCTCGTCGCCCTCATCTTCATCGGTCTGCCCTTCGTGGTGCGCACCGTCGAGCCGGTGCTTGCCGATATCGACCAGGCGACCGAGGAAGCAGCCGCCTGCCTTGGCGCCACGCGTTTCGCCACGTTCCGGCGCATCATCCTGCCGGCGATCCTGCCTGCCCTCCTCACCGGCTTCGCGCTCGCTTTCGCCCGCGCGGTCGGCGAATATGGCTCGGTGATCTTCATCGCCGGCAATCTGCCGATGGTGTCGGAGATCGCGCCGCTGCTCATCGTCATCAAGCTCGAGGAATTCGAATATGAGCAGGCGACCGCCATCGCGGTGGCGATGCTCCTCGCCTCGCTCGCTCTGCTCTTCCTCATCAATGTGCTGCAGGCCTGGGGCCGCAAACGCCAGGGAACCGGCTGAGATCCATGAACCGCGACCCGCTGCCCATTCGCATCCTGCTCATCGCGCTCGCCTTCCTGGTGATGGCGCTCTTGATCGGGCTGCCGCTCATCACCGTCTTCGCGCAAGCCCTTTCGAAAGGCTGGGGCGAATATGTCCTGGCGCTGCTCGACAAGACGACGCTGTCGGCCATCCGCCTCACGCTGATTACGGCGCTCATCTCGGTCACGGTCAATCTCGTCTTCGGCGTGATGGCGGCCTGGGCGATCGCCAAATACGAATTCAGGGGCAAGAGCTTCCTGCTGACCTTGATCGACCTGCCTTTCTCGGTCTCCCCCGTCATCGCCGGCCTCGTCTTCGTCCTGATGTTCGGGCTGCAAGGCTGGTTCGGCCCGGCGCTGCAGGGCACCGGAATCAAGATCATCTTCGCGCTGCCGGGCATCGTGCTCGCCACCATGTTCGTGACCTTCCCGTTCGTCGCGCGTGAGCTCATCCCGCTCATGCAGGAGCAAGGCACCGAAGATGAAGAAGCCGCCGTGTCGCTCGGTGCCTCGGGCTTCCAGACCTTCTTCCTTGTGACCTTGCCCAATATCAAATGGGGCCTCGTTTATGGCGTGCTGCTCTGCAATGCGCGCGCCATGGGCGAGTTCGGCGCCGTGTCGGTCGTCTCCGGCCATATCCGCGGCAAGACCAACACCATGCCGCTGCATGTCGAGATCCTCTACAACGAATATAATTTCACTGCCGCCTTTGCCGTCGCCTCCCTCCTGGCGCTACTCGCCTTCGTGACGCTCGCCGCGCAGAGTCTGCTCGAATGGAAAAAGGGACACGCATGAGCATCGACGCCATCGACATCACCAAGGACTTCGACGGCTTCGTCGCCTTGAAGAGCGTGAGCCTGTCGGTCAATCGCGGCGAGCTGCTGGCGCTGCTCGGCCCCTCGGGCTCGGGCAAGACGACGCTCTTGCGCATCATCGCCGGGCTCGAATGGCCGGATGCCGGCGATGTCCGCATCGAAGGCAAGAGCGTGCTGCGCGTCAATGCGCGTGAGCGCGGCGTCGGCTTCGTCTTCCAGCATTATGCGCTGTTCCGCCATATGACGGTGTTCGACAATGTCGCCTTTGGGTTGACGGTGCGAACCCGGCATCTGCGCCCGTCCAAGGCCGATATCGCCAAACGCGTGCATGAATTGCTCGAACTCGTGCAGATCGAACGCCTGGTCAAACGGTACCCGTCCGAACTGTCAGGCGGCCAGCGGCAGCGGGTGGCGCTGGCGCGGGCGCTCGCCATCGAGCCGATCGTGCTCCTGCTCGACGAGCCTTTCGGCGCGCTCGACGCCAAGGTGCGCAAGGAATTGCGGCGCTGGCTCCGGCGTCTCAATGAAGAGACCGGCATGACGTCGATCTTCGTCACCCACGACCAGGAAGAGGCGATGGAGATCGCCGACCGGGTGGTGGTGATGAGCCAGGGCCGCATCGAGCAGATCGGCAAGCCGGCCGAGATCTACGAGAATCCGGCCAATCCCTTCGTCTGCGAATTCCTCGGCAGCGCCAACCGCATCCCGCTCACCTGGGCCGACGGCAAGATGGCGCATCCGGCCATCGATCTCGACGCGATCACGGTCAGGCCGGCGCTGGTCGGGGCCGAGAATATCTATGTGCGCCCGCATGACATCGACATGGTCAAGGACGCCGCGGGCGTCGGCACGGTGCGCTTCCTCTCGGTGGTGGGTCCGATCGCGCGCGTCGATGTGGAAGTCGCCGGACTCGAGAAGCCGGTGGAGGTCGATATGCCGGCGCATCGGCTGACCCGCGCCGGAATCGAAGTCGGCGCACCCGTGCGGCTGACGGCGGTGAAGGGGCATGTGTATTGAGGTGAGGCCGGGAAGGCTTCACACGTCGATCGGCAGCAGGTGATTGTCCCAGATCCACTTCTGCATCTTGTCGCCGGTCACGCGCGCCATAGTCTCCGCGCCTTCGACGTAAGAGCGCACGCCGTCATTGCCGGAGGTGAGCAGGAAATCGTGGGTTTCGGGAAGGGCGGCCACGCCGCAGACATCGCCCATGCGCTCGGTGGTGAGAAACTCACCCGTGCGCCGGTTCCATAAAGCGACACTGCCGCCTTGCGGGCTCGTCGCCGCGACGATGTCCTCTGATTTGTCGAGCGCGATCGAACCGACATAGTTCGACATGCCCATCAGCTCGACCTCCGGCATTTCGAAGAGGCCGATCTTGCCGTCGGCGCTCACCGTGCCGACGAGCGGCGGCAGATCATTGGGATCACCCTGATACTGGCAGCCGAACGCCACGGTTCGGTCCCGCGCCACCGCCATGTGGCGGATCGACAGAGCGCGATAGGGCTGGTGGAGCTGGAGCGCCGCCAGGGTTTGGTCATGCGCCGCCTCGATGAGCGCGATATTGGGCTGGATGTCGTCCGGGTTCAGCACTTCACGACCCGTTTCCAGCGCGGTGCGCAGGCCGCCATTGGCGACGACCAGCGTCTTGCCGTCGGGCAGGAAGGCCAGATCATGCGGGCCGATGCCACGCGACGAGATCTCGCCGATGCGGCGATAGGCGTCGCCCGCATCATAGATGCCGAGCAGGCCGGCGCCGCTCGTTATGTCGTTCTCCGTCGCGTAGAGGAGACGGCCGTCGGGCGTGAAGACGCCATGGCCGTAATAGTGCCGGTCCTTGGCGGCGAGGATCGTGCGCGCTTCGCCGCCCTTCGTGGCATCGATGACGGCGAACCAGTTGCCGGGCCGGCGGGCGAAAACGACGATCTCGGAGGAAGCGGGCCGCGCCGTCGCATCATGGCCGCGGGTGGGGAGAAGGGTGGAAAAGATCTCCTGGCCATCGAGCGAGAACATGGTGGCCGAGGCTTTGCCTTCGGCATCCATGCGGCAGGAGACATAAAGCGGCGGGCGCCGCGCGGCCGAAGCACGGCCGGGCGCCAGGCCCGCGGCAACAGCGGCCGCCAGGCCTTTCAGGATAGCGCGGCGATCAATCACCATCTTGGCTGTTGAACCCCACCGTGATGCCGAGCACGCCCGGAATCTCGTCATGCGCCTTGTCGCGCGCCGCCGCCACCGCGTCGAGCAGCAGGAAGAAAGGCGGCCGCTGCTTGGCCTCGACCACCGCCTTGCTGAAATCCTCAGGCAATTCGTCGGCGACACTTGCCGCCGTCGCGATGGCCTCGGGCGTGTAGCCGTCCTTGCCCTTCATGATGAGCTTGGCGACATCGAGAAGCGCTTCGAGATTGAGCACCAGCGCGCGTTTCGAGCGTCCGCTACGCCAGCTCTCGGCCAATTGCGGGCGCGCCGATCCGATCTCACGCCCGAGCACCGGGCGCAATTTCGAATCGCGGATATAGGCGAAAGACGCGAGGAAGTCGGTGGCGATGCGCGACGTCGCCTCCTTGGCGATGGCGGGATCGGCGAGCTGGCCCACCACTTCATTGATCCAGCCGAGGCGAACATCATGCGCAATGATCACGACGTTCCAGGCAATCGCCTGGCCCACCGCGCAGCGGCGCGCCCGGCGCTCGCCGCTCAGCATCTCGGTCTCGGCATTTGTATCGAACAGCAGACGCTCGAGCGCCGGCAGACCTTGCGCGGCGACACTGTTCTTGACGAAGAGTTCGGGCGTCAGATCGGCGACGCCATCCTTTTCGAGCAGCTGCGCCAGGCTCTTGGCGGTGGCGTTCTTTCGTTCCGGCCAATAGGACAGTCGCTCGGCACGGAACTCCTCACTGATCGGCCCGTACCGCAGGAACTCGATCCCGGACCATGTGTCGGCGGTGGCGAGATAGGCGCGTTTGAGGAGCTTGAACCCTTCCGGATCGGGCTTGGCGCAGAAATCCGCCCAGACTTTCTCCTGCGCATCGGCGGTCAGAGCGAGCGCCTGGTAATGCGGGATGATGAAACGCTCGACGAGCCGGCCCAGGACATCCTCGGCCGCATGCGCAGGCACTGCCCAGAAGAGCAGCGTAACGCACAGAAGCAGCCCCCGGACAAACCGCATTACAACGATCCCAGATAGTCGATCAGTTTGGTCCGGTCCGCGGCGGACAGATTCATATAAAGTTCCTTCGCCTTCTGGGCTTCGCCGCCATGCCAGCGTATGGCTTCATCCAATGTGGCGGCACGCCCGTCATGCAGATAGCGTCGCTTGCCGTTCTGCGACGCCAGATCGATCAAAGGGGCGGTGCGCCATTCCCGCGCGGTGGCATAACCATCGGGAAAGCCACCCGCCAAGCCATCGCCCATATCATGCAACAGGAGATCGGTGAAGACTGGCAAAGCGTCGCCGGCTTCGGACTTCAGCGTCTGGACATGGCAGGCGGCACAGCCCGTTGCGGCGAGGAGACGGGCACCGTCGGCATTGGCGGGAACCGGACGTGGCGTGAGAGTGGCGACATAGGCCGCGACCATCTCGATCATCGCCCGCGAAATTTCCTCTCCGTCAGAACTGGGGCTACGGCCATTGGCATTGGCGAGGCATTTGATCTGCGCCGCGGTGCAATCGCCATAGGGATCGGGCCTGAAAGGCGAGGACAGGCCCATATCCAGCATCATGGCGTCGGCGGTCTGGTCGGCGATGCTCACCCCGGTCGCCTTCAAGCCAAAACGTCCGATGCGCGAGCCTTCCGGCGTCGACACGATGCGTACGCGGCCCTTGATGCCGTCGCCATCACGGTCCTGGGGATCGGCATGGTTGAGAATTTCTTTTTCGGCAACCCGGGCGATCAGGCCGCGGCCGACCAGCGAGGGCGCGACGCGGAACTCCGTATGGGTTCCCGGCGCCGGTTGCGCGTCATTATAGGTGATCCTGGCGCGCATCAGCGGCAGGCCGTCGGTCCCCTTCTCAAGATAAGGCTCGATGCGAGCCTCGGGGAGGAGACCCGGAATGGCGTGCTCCTGGAGCTGGCGGCCAAGCAGCGGATCGGCATGACCCTGCGCATCGCCGAGGCGGACGACAAAACCGGCGCTGCCCAGGACACCGTCGACGCTCGAGAAGCGCGCGGCCTGGCCGTTCTTGTGGCAGGCGGCGCAGGAGCCGGCATTGAAAAGCGGGCCCAGGCCGTCAGCCGAATTGGTGGAGGCCGGCGCCTGCACCCATTTGCGATCGAACAAGGCTTTGCCCACCGCCGGATCGAGCTCATCGGCAGAAGCAAATGATGTTGCGGCCAATCCTAGGAGGCTAGCGAGAGCGAAACGGAGCGCCGTCATGTATTCGCGAAATAACCCATCATGCCGGTCTCCAGATGCTCCAATATGTGGCAGTGGAACATCCACCGACCGGGCGTTGCGACGAAGGCGATCTCGATACGTTCCTTAGGGAGAACCAGAACTGTGTCGGCATGATGGACGGGCAGGCTGCGCTTCGAGGACGAGAGCACCTTGAACGTATGCCCATGCAGATGGATCGGATGCGGATGTGGTGTCGCATTCTGCAGCATGAACCGGTAGCTCCTGCCTGCCTGGAGCCGCGCCAGCGGCGGCGGCAGGTTGCGATGCCCATCATTCGGCCAGGACCGTTTGTTGATCGCCCAGAATGTACGCTCGGCGGTGCACAGTTCATCCAATATGATTTTCGACAGCGGATCGTTGGGATCGAGCGTGTCGATGAAACTGGCGATCGAATCGGAAGCGGCGCCGAACACATAGGCCTGCGGTTCCGCCGCCCTGAGATCGGGCTCCGGTATGTCGGAGGCATAAAGCGGCGCCGGGTCGAAGGCACCTGATTGCCGGTCAGGCCCTTCCGCTTCGAGCTCGGCCAGATCGAAGATCTCGGCCGGGAAATAGTCCCGCAGCAGCACCTTGTTCCCCGCTTTGGGGGTACGCAGCACCAGATCGACGCGCGAGGCTGCGCCGACCCGCCAGGAATCGAGATGCAAAGCGGGAAGCGGGTTGCCGTCGACGGCGATGATGCGGGCATCCGCCCCTTCGACGCCCACATCCATCATCCGGGTCGCATCGAGATTGAGCAGGCGCAGGCGGATATCGGCCGAGGCCGGAACTTTGGCGGTGAACTTTCGCTGGCCATTGACGGTGCGCAGCGTCCCGAAGGTGCCGGCGCGGGCGGCGCCGCTGTCGGTCGAGAACGGCAGGAAGCCGCCAGCGGAATCGAGCCGCCAGTCCTTGGCGACGAGCACCAGCTCATGATCGAAAGGCCGGCTCTCGTCGCCCTCGACGATCAGCACGCCGACCAGCCCATGGCCGACCTGGCCGCTCTCGTTGCAATGGGGATGAAAGAAAAAGGTGCCCGTATCGGGAAGCGTGAAATCATAGAGGAAGCTCCGGCCGGGCTCGACCGGCGGCTGCGTCACATATTGGACGCCATCCATCGCGTTCGGGACCCGCACACCATGCCAGTGAATGGAGGTGTGCTCGGCGAGGCCGTTTTTCAGCGTGGCGCGCAGACGGTCGCCGCGCTTCAGGCGCAGGATCGGATAGAGCTCGTCATTGTACGTCCACAGCGTGCTCGCCGGCCCATCGTCGCCCAGGAGCTTCACAGCGCGCGGCTTCGCTTCGAGCGTCACCTCATGGGTTACCGGCGTGCCGGCGGAAGCAGGCGCCGGCAGCAAGGGCCTTCCCGTATCGGCGCGCGACAGCGACAGCAAAGCGGGGGCAGCGAGGCCCCCGGCAACTGCGGTGAGAACGGCCCTGCGCGTCAGCATGGCGAGCAACCTCCCTCCGCCACGCGAAGCGTGGGGAGGGTGGACGCCCGTAGGGCGGACGGGTGGGGTCTCTCCGCGAGAGAGCGCTCCGCAGTCAAGCTGATGAGCTCGCTCATTGCATGTTTGAAAAGATTGTCAGGCGGACAAACCCCACCCGTCGCGCGTTCCGCGCGCCACCCTCCCCGCCTTCGGCGGTGGAGGGAGAATTCGCGTTGCGTCTTACTCTTTCTTGTCGGTGGAATCAGCCTGCAGCTGGCCGTAATTCTCCAGCCCGATCTTCTCGAGCAGGCTGAGCTCGCTTTCGATGAAATCGATATGGCCTTCCTCATCGGCGAGAAGCTCCTTGAAGAGCTCCATGGAAACGTAATCCCCGACCTCGTTGCAGGCCTTGTAGGCCTCGCGATACAGATCACGGGCGCCGTATTCGGCCTTCAGGTCGCATTCCAGGACTTCCTTGATATTCTGCCCGATCATCAAGGGGTCGAGCGTCTGCAAATTCGGGTGCCCTTCGAGAAACACGATGCGGGCGATGAACTTGTCCGCGTGATGCATCTCCTCGATCGATTCCTCGCGCTCCTTCTTGGCGAGCTTCGTGAAGCCCCAATCCTCCAGGAGCCGGAAATGAACCCAGTACTGGCTCACCGCGGTCAGCTCGCTGCGCAAGCCCTTGTTCAGATATTCGATGACCTTCTTGTGACCCTTCATCCGCCTTCTCCACTTGTCCCGACTCTTCGGCGGAGAATGGTGCAGATTGGTGATCTTGGCAAGCCGAGGCCCGAATTTCGAGAACCGCCGCCTCCATATGCTTAACCAGGTGCGGCATGCAGCCGCCGCATTGCGGGCGCTGGCCACAACAGCGGAAAACCGCGCCCGGCGTCACCACCTCGAGCTCGTCCAGCTCCATCAGGCGGCCCACGGCCTCCTTGATGTTACGGGAGGTGATGACGTTGCACTGGCAGACGATCATGGCTTACCCTTGCGCGACCCCGGCAATGCCGGCCAGCGACTTGACCGCGCGCTTGAGCTGCGCATTTTCACGGCGCAGGCGGCGCAATTCCGCTTCACCGGAACGGGACGGCTTCTCGGCCCGCTTCAGCCAGTTGTAATAAGTGGTGTCTGTGACGCCCAGAACACGGGCGATCTCGTAGACCCGCTTGCCTTCGCCCCTGAGCGCCTCGGCGACTTTGAGCTTCTCGGCGATCTCGGCTTCGGTGAAGGACTGGACGTGGCGTCGGTATCTGAGCATGGCGCTGGCCTCACTGAACTTTGGACGGATCATCGAGGCTGTCGGAGCCTTCGACCGAGATCTTGAGATTGAGGGCGGCGACCACCGCCTCGATGCCGCGCGTCTGCGCGACAAGGGCGTCGATCGCCGCCTGCACCAGTGCATTGCCCTCTGGATTGTCCTGGCCGATCATCTGATCGTATGATTCCTTGCCGCTTTCCGCCCGGTCGCGGATCGCACCCAGTTTCTTTTCGGCATCGGCCATCAGCGCGTCGAGCTTCTTGGCTTCGGCGGGCGCCTTGGCAGTGGCAAGGGCGGCGAGGCCCGGGCCTTCCAGCGTCGAGCCGTCGCGGCGCTTGAGCGTGCCGCCATAGATCGAGATCATGCCGGCTTCGTCGAAATAATGCGAATTATGCGTGTTGTCGGAGAAGCAGTCATGCTCCTCTTCCGGATCATGCAGGATGAGGCCGAGCTTCATGCGTTCGCCGGCGAGCTCGCCATAAGAGAGGGAGCCCAGGCCGGTGAGGATGGTCGAGAGACCACCTTCGACGCCCTTGCCGCCGAGATCCTTGCGGGCGGCGCCATCGGCCTTCCAGTTGGCGACCATTTCGGCGAGGTCGGACTGCAGCAGATCGCTGGCGGCCTTGAGATAGGCGGCGCGGCGGTCGCAATTGCCATTGGTGCAGTTCTTGGTGTCGTAATCGGTGACGGGACGGTTGCCGGCGCCCGCTTTGGTGCCGTTCAGATCCTGGCCCCAGAGCAGGAATTCGATGGCGTGATAGCCGGTCGCGACATTGGCTTCATTGTCGCCGGCGCCCTGCAGCTTCTCCAGGAGAGCGGCGTCGATCGTCGTCGCATCGACCGTGTCATTGCCGATGCGGATCGACTTGTTGGCGATGACATTGGCGGTGTAGAGCGGATTCTCATCCGAGCTTTCGCCATAGGAGCCCTTGTCGGTGTAGTCGATGAGGCCCTCATCGAGCGGCCAAGAATTCACCTTGCCTTCCCAGTCATCGACGATGCTGTTGCCGAACCGATACCCTTCGGTCTGCTGATACCAGGGACGCGCTTCCTTCCAGGCGGCGCGCGCCGCCTTCAGCGTATCCTCGGTAGGATTGGCGATCAGCGCGTCGATGGCCTTGCCGAGATCGGCGGCCGCTGACTGGGCGTCGGTATACATCGCCTCGGCGACGTCACCATAGTGCTTGACGACGGCGTCGGGCGTCGCCTCGGCGCCCCGCGCAATCGAAATGACCGAGGCCAGTGTCAGGACTGTGCCGGCGGTGAACGCCAAAAGATGCCGCTTCATGATGGTAAGTCCCCTTCTGAGATCGCGCTGCATGGGTAGCTCAATGGAGTGTCTCCTGCGCCGCAGCGGGCCCGCTGCCAAAGGCGGCGATGGAGTGGATGACGGATGCGGGAACGCTCAACAGCTTCTGGCCGGCCGCGATCAACGCGTCGGCATAGCTCCGCCCGGCGGCCGCGAGCTCCAGCGGCGCATCGCCTTCATGGGCGCCCGAAAGATGGCGCGCCGCCAGCAACGCCGCCGGCTGATCATGATCCTGGAGCGCCGCGATCAGCGACAGCGCCATGCATTCGTCGCGGCAGACATGGCCGCAGCCATGCGGAAAGACGGAAAGCGGGCGAGTGCTGTGCGCCCGGAGCGTGCGCACCCAATATTGCAATTCGCCCATGAGCTTGCGGGCGTCGTCGGTGCCGAGCTCCATGGAATAGCTGCGCCAGGCGGTTTCCCAGCATTCGATGTCGCCATAGGCATAACCCGCCATGCAGCAGCGCAGGCCCGTCACCACCAGCCTTTCGGGCTTGCGGTCGAGGAGCTTCAAGGGGCAGCTCGCGGGGCAGAATTGGGCACTCATGACGAGACCATTGGGAACCAAATAATCCGACTGATTTAGTCAGTTATTCGATGGGAGCCGCTCCTGTCAATCGCGATTCCAGGGGCGCGGCAAAAAATCCAGCATGTTCAATAGATTAGAAGCGTTCTAGATCGGCGGCGCGGCGGATCTCAAACGCAAAATCCTGTTCGGAATCCTTGGTTTAGCGGTCGGTAGAACCGAAAACCGATACCCAATTCACCCGATCACAGGTTATGAACGCCACATGGCCAAGCCCCTGACCCTCGCCGCCATCGGCGAACCGATGATCGAGCTGGCCCGTTCATTGAGCGGGCCGCTCACCTATGACCGCCGTATCGGCGGGGACACGCTCAACACCTCCGTCTATCTGGCGCGGCTGCTCAATCCTCGGACGGCGCGCGTCCAGTATGTCACCCGGCTTGGCGATGACCCGCTGAGCGACTGGATGATCGAAAGCTTCGAGAATGAAGGCATCGATTGCCGCCATATCGCAAGGGTGCCCGGCCGCCGGCCCGGGCTCTACATCATCGACACCGACGACACGGGCGAACGCTCCTTCAGCTATTGGCGCGGCGAGGCGCCGGTCCGGCAGATGTTCGAGGCGCCTGAGCTTGCCGAAACCCTGGCAAGCTCGGATGCGATCTTCACCAGCGGCATCACGCTCGCCGTTCTCGGAGAAACCGGGCGCAAGCGCCTCATCGAGCTGATGCGGCGGCTCAAGTCGAGTGGACGCCTCGCCGCCTTCGACACCAATTACCGCCCGCGTTTGTGGGCCGACCGTTCGGAAGCGGCGCAGTGGATGCAGCAGGCGATCGCGGCCGCATCTCATGTTCTGCCCTCCTCCGACGATCTCGATGCGATCTTCGCCAGGACGCAGAGTGCGGAAGAGTGGATCGGCGAGCTCTCCGCCCTGGGGCCTGAGGAAATCGTGGTCAAGACCGGCGGCGGCCCGGTATTCACCAAGCAGGGCAGCGTGATGCTCGACCGCGTCGCCCAGCCGCGTGACACGACCGGCGCCGGCGACAGCTTCAATGCCGGCTATCTGGCGGCCAGGCTGAACGGCGCTTCGGTTCTCGACAGCGTGCGCAAGGCGCATGCCTTGGCAAGCCGCGTCATCCAATATCCAGGCGCCGTCATCGCGCGGGACGCGATGGCGGATCTCCTGCAAAACTAGATCGCTGTCGAGCGCCGCGGCTCAAAAGAAGTGATAGTTCAGCCCGAACCGCGCGATATGCTCGTGAAAATCGGCAGAGACGTCGAAATCGACAGGAACCTCGGGAACGGTCGTTTCCGCGTTGAAGGACCGCTCGCCCAGATCGATGTAAAGATATTCGGCCTTGAGGCTCCAGTCCTGCGCCAGCATCAGCTCTGCGCCGGCCCCGACCGTCCACCCCACTTTGACGCCGGATGAGTCATCGTCCGCGCATATGTTGAAGGCCGTGCAGCCCTGGCTGATGTCGGTTTCCTTAAAGCTCAGGCTGGTCTTGCCATAGGCCAGGCCGCCGGTCACGAAGAGAAGCCACTGCGGATTGACCAGATAACCGGCGCGGGCCCGAAGCGTGCCGAACCAGTCGACCTGCTTGCCAGCACTTGTTTCCGTCTCGTCGAAAAACATCGGTGATCTGCGCTCGGACTTGGAGCCGTCAATGTCGGACGCCTGCAGGTCCGCCTCGATGCCCACGACCCAGTCGGACGACAGCTGCCAATTGTAGCCGACCTGGCCACCGCCCAGGATTCCATCGGCGCCGGGCGACAGATCCTTGGGAAAGGAGCCAGCATCGACCACGGCCTGCAAAGCCTCAGGAAGACCTTCGATTGTAGGGTCGGTAAGGTATGGTGAGAAGTCGGCCTCACCTTCATCCCAGCCATAGCCGATATTCACGCCGATATAGGGACCGGTCCAGGACGGCTCCGTCTCGGTAAGGTCGGCTGCCTTTACGGAAGGCGCAACCAAAGTCGTGCAAATAAGAAGGCCCGCGCAACCCAGAGCTTTTATGGTTTTCATGGTCCCCTCGCCGTCGTTGCGTAAATTCTGGCAGAGACGGGCTTCACACACAACACGCGCCCGACGCATGAGGGCATTACAAATACTCAATATCGCCGTATGTGGCATAAATACCACTCATCAGGTCACGAGGCCCGCATCGCGGGCGATCATGAACAGTGCCGGCGGCAGCAGCGCTGCGTTGTCATGTGCCTCAAAAGCGAGGCCGAAGACCTCGGCGGCGATCCGGTAATTGTCGAGAAGCTTCGGCGAGCCGACGGCGATCACCGCATCCGCACCGGACCAGGCAGTTGCATCCTGCATTTCCGTGCCGATCAGCAGCCCCGACAGATAGGAGCTCAAGCCACTGCGCGGCAGGCTGCCGAAGAGGCCCAGCGTGCGCACGCCGAAGAGGGCGTGGGTAAGAGCGCCGGCATCCGCCTGTCGCGCCCGGGCGAGACCGCTCAGGAAGGCGTCGCGATCCGGCGCGCTCTTCTCCATGAGCTGCGCCAGCGTGCCCGAGGAGGTGAGCGCGTTATAGAGCTCGCCCGTCATGTAGGTGCGGAAGGAAGCGAGCTTGCCGTCCTTCACCTGGACCCATTTGGAATGGGTGCCGGGAAGCAGCAGGCAGGCATCACGCAATTTGCGCTCGGCCAGCACGGCCAGGACCTGGCACTCTTCACCCCGCATCACATCCGGCACGCCGTCATGAATACAGGAGACGCCCGGCACGATGGCGATGCGCGCGCCGCCGTCGAAGGCGACGTGCTGGAGATTGCGTGAAAGACTTGCCAGATCGGCGGGGGCGGCGATATAGGGCACCTCGGCCCAGCCCATCTTGCTGCCGACCATGCCGCACATCAGAACCGGCACGGACCGGCCGGCGGCAAGCCAGGGTGCGGCGAAATCGGCGAAGGAGCGGGCGAAGCCGCCTTGCTTGACAGCGAGCAGGCCTTCGCCGTCGCCGATCTCGGCCAGCACATGGCCGGCCCCATCGAGCGCCCAGGCGCGCCGGTTGCTGGTGCCCCAGTCGACGGCGATCATGCTCAACTCTGCAGTCATCGCGAAACCTTGAGAAAACTCATTTGTCTGATGATTGAACTGCTTTATGCTGGAGCGGGGTTTTAGACAAGTCGAGGATGTTGATCATGGCGGGGACGAAACGCAAGCCGGCGGATAAAGGTGCGGCGCGCAAAAGTCTCTATAACAAAGTGGCGCATGATCTGGGCCAGCGCATCGTGCGCGGCGATTACAAGCCGGGCGCGCTTTTGCCCAATGAGGCGGAATGCGGCCAGTTCTACAAGGTGAGCCGCACCGCGGTCCGCGAGGCGGTGAAGATGCTCTCCGCCAAAGGGCTCATCCAGTCGCGTCCCAAGATCGGCTCGCGCGTCGAGCCGCGCAACGCCTGGAATCTGCTCGATCGGGATGTGCTGAGCTGGTACTGCACCACCGTCGATTTCCAGCGTTTCGCCAATGACGTGCAGCAGATCCGCATGATGATCGAGCCGGAAGCGGCCGCCCTCGCCGCCCTGCATCGCACCGCCGGGCAGTTCGTCGAGATCGAGGCCGCCTATCAGGCGATGGCGGAAGCGGTCGGCGATGAAGCGGCGTGGAACGCGGCGGATGTCAGATTCCATCTCGCGGTCCTCAACGCGTCCGGCAATGAGTTCATCCCACCTTTCGGCCGCGTCATCGAATCGCTGCTCGCCAATCTCTTCTCGGTGACCGTCGCCCACTTACGCAACCGGATGAAAGTGCTGCCGCTGCATCTGGCCATTCTCGAGGCGATCCGGACGAAGAAGCCCGACCGCGCCCGGGATGCGGTGCGCAAGCTCCTGCAGACCACGCAAAAAACCATCGACGAGGGTGGTAAGCTCAACTCCGCCGGCAAGCCACGGGCGCGCAAAGCCGGTGCGAAAACAAAAAGATAAGGTTCGCGCATAAGTATGACAAATGGGCGTTGCGCGGATGCGCGGCTCTGCTAACATGTTAGCGGGCAAGCTTTAAGAAAAACGCCTTCAGTCAACAAATACCCTTGGGAGGAGTCCATCATCATGAAGAAGACTTCGCTTTTAGTTGCCGGAGCACTCGCCGCGATCACGTTCGCCATGCCTGCCTCGGCCGACACCAAAGACAAGAAGATCGCGCTTTCCAATAACTATGCCGGCAATTCCTGGCGGCAATCGATGCTGAAGAGCTGGGACAAGGTGACCAAGCAAGCGGTGGCCGACGGCATCGTCGCGGCGGCCGACCCCTTCACCACCTCGGAAAACCAGGTGACCGAGCAGGCGGCGCAGATCCAGAATCTGATCCTGCAAGGTTACAATGCCATCGTCCTCAATGCCGCCTCGCCCGACGCGCTCAATGGCGTGGTCAAGCAAGCCTGCGACGCCGGCATCATCGTCGTTTCCTTCGACGGCATCGTGACCGAGCCCTGCGCCTGGCGCATCGCCGTCGATTTCAAGAAAATGGGCGCTGTCCAACTCGATTATCTCTCTGAAAAGATGAAAGACGGCGGCAATCTGCTCGAGATCCGCGGCCTCGCCGGTGTGTTCGTCGACGACGAAATCCACAAGGGCATCGAGGAAGGTGTGGGCAAACACACGCAGTTCAAGATCGTCGGTTCGGTGCATGGCGACTGGGCCCAGGAAGTGGCACAGAAGGCGGTGGCCGGCATCCTGCCCTCGCTGCCGGAAGTGAAGGGCGTTGTGACGCAAGGTGGCGACGGCTATGGCGCGGCGCAGGCCTTCAAGGCGGCCGGCCGTCCGACGCCGCTCATCATCATGGGCAACCGCCAGGACGAGCTCGCCTGGTGGAAGGAGCAGAAGGACGCCAATGGCTATGAGACCATGTCGGTCTCGATCGCGCCCGGCGTCTCGACGCTCGCCTTCTGGGTGGCGCAGATGATCCTCGACGGCAAGGAAGTGCCGAAGGACCTGGTGGTGCCGTTCCTGCAGATCAACCAGGCCGACCTCGAAAAGAGCCTCGAGACGACGGAAAAGGGCGGCGTCGCCAATGTCGAATATTCGAAGGCGGACGCCGAGAAGGTCGTCGCCGGAAAGTAACCGACAAGGCTTCTCTCTTTCCCGAATTCGCAGAGAATCCCCTCTCCCCCAGCGGGGGAGAGGGTTAGGGTGAGGGGGAACCGGCATCGAATTCGTTGCAAAGAGCCAGAAGAAATTGCCGTCCGTTCCCCCTCACCCTCCCAATGCTCTGCATTGGGGCCCTCCCTCTCCCCCGCTGGGGGCGAGGGTATGACGGGCCTTATGTCAGACATCCTCGAATCCGCCGTCACCCTCACCGCTATCGAGAAGAGCTTCGGCGCCGTCCGCGCACTCGCCGGCGTCGATCTCCTGCTCAAGCCCGGCGAATGCCTGGGGCTGGTCGGCCATAATGGCGCCGGCAAAAGCACGCTCATGCATGTGCTCGCCGGCACGCTGAAACCCGACCAGGGCCGCCTCGTCATCGGCACGCAGGATGTGAGCCGGCAATACAGCGCCAGCAATGCCTCGGCGCATGGCATACGCTGCGTGTTCCAGGAATTGTCGCTCTGCCCCAATCTGACGCTGGCCGAGAATGTCCGCATCGTCCACCGCGCCCTTAAAGGTATCGGCTGGAAGGCGAAGGCGCGCCGGCTCATCGGCGAAAAGCTCGACGAGATCTTTCCCGGCCATGGCATCGATGTCGATCAGGAAGCGGGTGATCTCAATATCGGCCAGCGCCAGATGGCGGAGATCGCGCGCGCCTTCACCGTCACCGACGAGCCGCTGCGCGTCGTCATCCTCGACGAGCCCACCTCCTCGCTCGATGCGGTGACCGCCCGGCAGCTCCTGACCTTCATGCGCCAGGAAGTGGCGCGCGGCACCAGCACCATCCTCATCTCGCATCTCCTTGGCGACGTGCTCGATTATTGCGACCGCATCGCGGTGATGAAGGACGGCAAGGTCGTCGCCGAGAAGGAGGCCCAGAATTTCACGCGCCATTCGCTCGTCGCCGCGATGGGCGCCACCGCCGAGAAGGCGGGCCCCGGGACCACCGCGCGCCGGCGGATTTCGAGCGCGCTCACCATCGAGGCGACGCCGCTCACCGCGACGCAAACCGGGAAACTCTCGGTGCGCAAGGGCGAGATCGTCGGTCTCGCGGGTCTCGCCGGGCACGGCCAGACACGTATGCTGATCCAGATTTTCGACGGCGCCCGCAAGCACAGCGCCGCCTTCATCGCCGGCGACCGACAGTCGGACGGCGTCTTCAATCTGTGGTCCATCGGCGAGAATGTAACGGTGAGCGCGCTTCGCCATCTGAGAAAAGGTCCGCTGATCAGGCCGGAGCACGAGCACAATATGGCGCGTAACTGGAAGCAGCGCATCGGAATCCGCACGCCCGACATGAACAACAACATTCTGACGCTGTCGGGCGGCAACCAGCAGAAGGCGCTGTTCGCCCGGGCGCTCGGATCCAAGGCCGATATCGTGCTGATGGACGACCCTATGCGCGGCGTCGATATCGGCACCAAGCTCGAAGTCTATGAGATGATCCGCGCCGAGGCGGAAGCAGGCCGCAGCTTCGTCTGGTACACGACCGAGATCGACGAGCTCAAACATTGCGACCGCGCCTATATTTTCCGCAACGGCGCCATCGTCGCCGAGCTTCAGGGCGATGAGCTGAGCGAGGACAAGGTGCTGCACGCGTCCTTCGCGGAGAGTGCGTGATGTCAGGGCGGTCTCATATGGGATCTCGTGAGAGCGCGAGCTACTCCCACGTTTTCCCTTCGCCCGTTGCGAAGCAATGGGAGAAGGTGGCCGAAGGCCGGATGAGGGCTCTTTTCTTGAGCTATCTGCGCAATCGGAAGAGCCCTCACCCGCCCTATCGGGCACCCTCTCCCATCCTGCGGACGGGAGAGGGGGAGAACAGGAGAGGCCGGGATACATGACGGCGCTCGCGCTCAACCGCAAAACCTTGCGGGCGCTCCTACCCCTGGCCTCGCTCGCCCTCGTGCTCGCCGCTACCTTCTATGCGCAGCCGCGCACCATGAGCTATTTCGGCCTCAACCTGATGCTGCAATATGCGGTGCCGATCGCGCTCGCCACCATCGCCCAGATGTTCATCATCACGGTGAACGATCTCGATCTGTCGATCGGTCCCTTCGTCGGCCTGGTCGGCTGCATCGGCGCGACTTACCTTCATGACACGCCGGTGCTCGGCATCCTGGCGCTGCTGCTCTGCATCGGCGCCTATGCCGCCATGGCGGCGCTCATCCATCTGCGCAACCTGCCCTCGATCGTGGTGACGCTCGGCGCCTCCTTCATCTGGCTCGGCATCGCGGTGATGATCCTGCCCTCGCCCGGCGGCAAGGCGCCAGACTGGCTGAAGGCGATCATGTCGCTGCAGGTGCCGCTCATCCCCTTTCCGATCATCGCCGCCCTCCTCATCGCCCTTCTCGTCCATATCGGGCTCATGACCTCTTCCTATGGCGTCATCATGCGCGGCACCGGCGGCAATCCGCGCGCCATGGCGCGGGCCGGCTGGTCGGAGCTCAAGACCAAGATGGTGATGTATGGGCTGGCGGGATTCTTCGGCGTGTTGTCGGGCCTCTCCCTCATCGGCCTCACCACCTCGGCCGATGCTCATATCGCCGACCGCTACACGCTTTATGCCATTGCCGGCGTCATCTTGGGCGGCGGTGAATTCGTCGGCGGCCGGGTGTCGCCCTTCGGCGCGGTGATCGGCGCGCTCACCCTGGCGCTCGCCGGCTCGTTCCTCATCTTCATGCGTATCTCGCCCGACTGGCAGATCGGCGCGCAAGGCGCGATCCTGATCATCGTGCTGGCGCTGCGGGCGCTCATCTCGGCCGGCGAGGCACGGCGATGACGAACATCTGGACAAAACTGCGCGCTCAGCCCTGGATCTGGTCCTTCATCGCGATGATCGCGGTGTGGCTCGCCACCATCGCCTTCACCGGCGGCCAGGGGGCGGGCGAGATCCTCACTGCCGCTCTTTCTTTCGCCACCTTCACCATCATCATCGGCCTCGGCCAGATGATGGTGATCACCACCGGGCCCGGCAATGTCGATCTCTCCATTCCGGCGACGATCACACTCGCCGGCGTCGTGGCGACGAAAGTAATGGACACCGATAATGCCAGACTGCTGATCGGCATCTTGGCCGCCTTGGGCGCGAGCTTTGTCGTCGGTCTCTTCAATTACGGGCTGATCCGGCTGCTGCGCATTCCGCCGATCATCGCGACGCTGTCGTCGAGCTTCCTCATCCTGTCGACGGCGATCTCCTATGGCCGCGGCATCCGCATCAAGCCGCCGCCGATGCTGGCGGATTTCGCCACCACGCGCATATTGGGGGTGCCGCTGCTGGCGATCTTCGTCCTCGCCTTGTCGATCGGCATCGCCCTCCTGATCAAACGTACGCTCTATGGCCGCACCGTGCTCGCCATCGGACAGAATCCGCGCGCCGCACGGCTCGCCGGGCTCAATGTCGATCTCACCCGTTTCGCGACCTATCTTTTGAGCGCGCTTCTCGCCGGCGTCACCGGCATCGTGCTGTCGGGCTTTTCCGGCGGCGCCGCCCTCAATATGGGTGAAGGCTTCCTCCTCGCCTCGATCGCCGTCGTGGTCATCGGCGGCACCTCGGTGGCGGGCGGGCGCGCCAATGTGCCGGGCATCTGGGGGGCAGCGCTTTTCATCTATCTTCTCGACACGATGCTCAATACATTCGGCGCCAGCGCCGGCATCCGCCTGATCATGACGGGCGTGATCATCATCGCGGTCATCACCATCGCCGGCGGCGACCGGCAGCAACGCTAATCCATTCGAAAAGCAGGAGCACAACGGCCATGACGAAGAAAAAAATCGGACTG
Source organism: Taklimakanibacter albus (assembly GCF_016595235.1). Classification (GTDB taxonomy): domain Bacteria; phylum Pseudomonadota; class Alphaproteobacteria; order Rhizobiales; family Aestuariivirgaceae; genus Taklimakanibacter; species Taklimakanibacter albus. The sequence goes on from NZ_JAENHL010000008.1 coordinate 2,043,443, forward strand.
ATCGGCGCCGGCCTGATGGGCCACGGCATCGGCAAGAATATCGTCACCAAGGGCTATGAGCTCACCGTGCTGGCGCACCGCAACCGGGCGCCGATCGACGATCTCATCGCCAAGGGCGCCAAGGAGGCGAAAAGCCCGCGCGAGGTCGCCGAGAAGAGCGACGTCGTATTTCTGTGCGTCACCGGCTCGCCGCAAGTGGAGGAGACGCTGTTCCGCAAGGACGGGCTGCTCGAGGGGATCCGCCCCGGCATGATCATCGCCGACTGCTCGACGGCGGAACCGTCCTCGACGCTCAAAGTGGCGGCGGCGATCGAAGCGAAGGGCGCGCATTTCGTTGATACACCGCTGGTCCGCACGCCCAAGGAAGCGGAAGAGGGCAAGCTCGGCGTGATGACGGGTGGTGATGAGAAGATACTGGCCGAGATCAGGCCGGTCATCGAATGTTTCGCCGATACGATCATCCATGCCGGCGGCGTCGGCGCCGGACATACGCTGAAGCTCATCAACAATTACATCGCCATCGGCACCGCGGCAGTGGTGGCGGAGGGCATCGCCGCCGGGCTCAAGGCCAAGGTCGACATGCAGGCGCTCAACGATATCGCCATGGCGGGCGGCGCCCGCTCGGTGATGTTCGAGCGCCTGATCAAGGTGCCGCTCGCCGACGACGACTCGGCCGCCAAATTCGCCATCGACAACGCCCGCAAGGATGTCCGCTACTACACCACCATGACGCAGGCGATGCCGCTATCCTCCTTCGTGGCGGAAGCGGTGCACCAGACGCTGGTGCTCGGCTCGACGCATGGCTACGGCGACAAATATGTGCCGCGCCTGGTCAATCTGATGTGCCAGCTGAATGGGGTGAAGCTGTAGGAGAGGACACGAAGTCTTTCGAGATTTTCCCCTTCTCCTGCGCGAAGCGTGGGAGAAGGTGGCCGAAGGCCGGATGAGGGCTCTTCCTTCCAACGATCTTTGCGGAGCGAAGAGCCCTCACCCGCCCTATCGGGCACCCTCTCCCATTGCTACGCAACGGGAGAGGGGAAAGTTGGAAGCAGCTTCGCCTAACTGAGACTTCTCACCCCTTGGCGATCTGCTCGGCCTTCTTGACCAAGACCTCGGCCTGGCGGATCGAGGCGTAATCGATGAGGCGGCCGTCGAGCGACACGGCGCCCTTGCCGGCTTTCGCCGCTTCTTCCATCGCGACAAGAATACGCTTGGCGCGTGCGACATCCTTCTCGCTAGGCCCCATCGCCTCGTTGGCGAGCGTCACTTGCGAGGGATGGATGGCCCATTTGCCTTCGCAGCCCAGCACCGCGGCGCGGCCGGCGGCGGCTTTGTAGCCATCGGCGTCGGAGAAGTCACCGAAAGGACCATCGACGGGACGCAGGCCATTGGCGCGGGCCGCGACGACCATACGGGCGAGCGCATAATGCCACATGTCGCCCCAATGCGTGGCGCGTGAGCCGTCATCGAGCTTGTCGGTCAGCACCGAATAATCGGGATTGGCGCCGCCGATATTGGTGGTGCGGGCGCGCGTCGAGGCGGCGTAGTCGGCGACGCCGAAATGCAGCGATTCATTGCGGCGGCTGGCGCCTGCGATCGCCTCGACATTCTGCATGCCGAGCGCCGTCTCGATGATGAGCTCGAAGCCGATCTTCTTCTTGCGGCCCTTGGCGGTCTCGATCTGCGTCGCCATCATGTCGATGGCATAGACATCAGCGGCGGTGCCGACCTTAGGAATCATGATGAGGTCGAGACGGTCGCCCGCCTGCTCGAGAACGTCGACGACATCGCGATACATATAGTGGGTATCGAGGCCGTTGATGCGCACCGAGAGTGATTTGCGGCCCCAGTCGATATCGTTGATGGCCTGGATGATGTTCTTGCGCGCCTGCTCCTTGTCGTCCGGTGCGACCGCGTCCTCGAGATCGAGAAAGATCACGTCGGCGGCCGATTTCGCTGCCTTTTCAAAGAGCTGCGGCTGGCTGCCGGGCACGGCGAGCTCGCTGCGGTTGAGCCTTGCGGCGGCCTGTTCGACGGTGTGGAAGCTCATGGAAGACCTCTCGGGTGACGTGACAGGGCGATGAGACAACAGGAGGAAGCGGGATCACGTCAAGCGGCAATTCGGTCGCAGTGACGAATTCATCCGTTGGCGGATGATTTTTACCCTCGCCCCTCGCAGAGCGGAGAGGGAGGGACCCGTTGCAACGCAACGGGAGGGTGAGGGGCCTCTTCGTGATTGATCTCGATGTGAGATAAAGTGATTTTTCCGATTGATCGGGAAGAGATGATGCTGCTGACAGGCCCCTCCCCCTTCCCGCCGCTGCGCGGCGGGCCCCTACCCTCTCCCCGCTGAAGCGGGGCGAGGGTGCTCAGCGGCCGCCATCATCCCGATGCGCACCGGAAGAGTAATAAAACGCAATAGCCTGGGCGCGGCTCGAGAGATTGAGCTTCTCATAGAGATTGCGCAGGTGGAATTTCACCGTGTTCACCGAAATATCGAGTTCGCGCGCTAGCGACTTGTTGTCGAGGCCGCGCGCCAAAGCGGCGAGCAGCGTGCGCTCGCGCAGAGTGAGAGCGCTCGCGGGATCGCGGGCAAGTTCGCGCACATCGATGAAGGGAAACATCATCTGGCCTTGCGCCACGGCGCGCGCCATCACCAGAAGCTGCTCCGGCGACTGGTGGCGTGGTGAGAAACCGGCGGCGCCCGCCGCCATGGCGCGGCGCAGGATCTCGGGCTCCTCAGCCGCCCCATAGACGATCAGCCGCGGCGGCGAAGGCCGCAGACGCAGCGTATCGAGGAGGCGCTCACCCCCCATCACGGGGAGATTCCAGTCGATGAGCCCGACCCGGACCGGCACCCGCGTGACGGCGGCAAGAAATCCTTCCGCCGAGGCGGCGGTCGCCACCAGGCTGAAGGCCTTGTCGCGATCGATGAAGTCGGACAGGGCCGCCAGCATCAGGGGATTGCCGTCCCCCAGGGCGATGTCGATAGGCGCCTGATCGGCCATTTGATCAAATCCCATACTGATGGGTAGGTCACTTGGCTTACAATTAGCACACCACCATTCTAAAGGATAGGAAATCTCCTATCCTTATGGACATCCAAAAGCAGGTGATAGGGACGTTGTGCGCGGGACCCTACCCGGTGAGATAATGCACACATAAGCAAATCACCAGCGAGGGAGGAAACCATGCCAGGTGTTCGCGGCCTTTTCATTCCAGGGCCTACCAATGTGCCGGATGCGGTGCGCCGGGCCGTTGATGTCCCTATGGAGGATCAGCGGGCGCCCGACCTACCAGCCTTCACCTTGCCGCTGTTCGAGGACGTGAAGAAGGTCTTCAAGTCCAGGACCGGTCAGGCCTTCCTGTTCCCCTCTTCCGGCACCGGCGGCTGGGAAGCCGCCCTCACCAACACGTTGTCGCCCGGCGACAAGGTGCTCGCCGCCCGTTTCGGCCAGTTCTCGCATCTGTGGATCGACATGTGCATCCGGCTCGGCTTCGAGGTCGACGTCGTCGATGCGCCCTGGGGCGAAGGCGTGCCGGTCGATATTTTCGCCGCCCGCCTCAAGGCCGATCGCCACCACAAGATCAAGGCGGTGCTCGTCCCCCACAATGAAACCGCGACCGGCGTCACCAGCGATATCGCGGGCGTGCGCAAGGCGCTCGATGAAGCAGACCATCCGGCACTCCTCTTCGCCGACGGCGTCAGCTCGATCGCCAGCATCGATTTCCGCATGGAGGACTGGCGCGTCGATATCGCCGTCTCAGGCTCCCAGAAGGGCTTCATGATGCCGGCCGGCCTCGCCATTCTCTGCGTCAGCCAGAAGGCGCTCGCCCAGGCGCAAGACGCGCAGTCGCGGCGCTGCTATTTCGACTTCGCCGACATGGCGCGCGTCAACAAGGACGGCTATTTCCCCTATACGCCGCCGACCCATATGCTGCGCGGCTTGCGCGCCTCGCTCGATCTCCTCTTCGCCGAGGGCCTCGAGCATGTGTTCCAGCGCCATCACCGCCTCGCCGAAGCCGTGCGCCAGGCGGTTTCCGCCTGGGGCCTGAAGCTCTGCGCCGCAGCACCGCACTGGCAGTCCGACACGGTGAGCGCGATCTATTTGCCGGACGGCTTCGATTCCAACGCCTTCGTGCGCCATGCCTACAAAGCTTACGGACTCTCGCTCGGCGTCGGCCTGTCGAAGGTCGCGGGCCGCGTCTTCCGCATCGGCCATCTGGGCGATCTCAACGAGCTGATGGTGCTGACCGCTTTGTCGGGCGTCGAGCTCACATTGCGCGACCAGGGCGTTCCCTTCACCGCCGGCAGTGGTGTCGCCGCGGCGATCGAGCATTTCCACCGCACCCAACCGGCACAGCTCGCAAAGGCGGCTTGAAGATGGACATCCACGAATATCAGGCGAAGGAAATCCTCTCGCGCTTCGGCGTCGCGGTGCCGCAAGGCGGTCTCGCTTACAGCCCCGAGCAGGCGGCCTATCGCGCCCGCGACATCGGGGGCAGCAAATGGATCGTCAAGGCGCAGATCCATTCGGGCGGCCGCGGCAAGGCGGGCGGCGTCAAACTCTGCTCCTCCGAGCATCAGGTCGAGGAGGAGGCCGACGAACTGTTCGGCAAACGCCTCGTCACCCATCAGACCGGGCCCCAAGGCAAGACCGTCTATCGCGTCTATGTCGAAGGCGCCGTCGCCATCAAGCGCGAGATCTATCTGGGCCTGGTGCTCGACCGCAAGTCGGAGCGCGTGATGGTAGTGGCCTCGAGCGCCGGCGGCATGGAAATCGAGGAGATCGCCCAGCGCGAACCCAACTCGATCATCCGCAGCGTCGTCGAACCGGCGGTCGGCATGCCGGCCTTCCAGGCGCGCGAGATCGCCTTCGGCCTCGGCCTCGAGCCGGCGCTGACGCAGCAGGCGGTCAACACCATTCTCGGCTGCTACAAAGCCTTCGAGGAGCTCGATGCGACGATGGTCGAGATCAATCCGCTGGTCGTCACCGAGGACAACCGGCTCATCGCGCTTGATGCCAAGATGACCTTCGACGACAACGCCCTGTTCCGCCTGCCGCATATCGCGGAACTGCGCGACAAGTCGCAGGAGGATCCGCGCGAGACACGTGCGAATGACCGCGGTCTTTCCTATGTCGGGCTCGACGGCTCGATCGGTTGCATCGTCAATGGCGCCGGCCTCGCCATGGCGACCATGGACATGATCAAGGCGGCGGGCGGCGAGCCCGCGAATTTTCTCGATATCGGCGGCGGCGCCACGCCCGAACGTGTCGCCAAGGCGTTCCGGCTCGTCACCTCGGACCAGAATGTGCGCGCCATCCTCGTCAACATCTTCGCCGGCATCAACCGCTGCGACTGGGTGGCGGAAGGCATCGTGATGGCGCTGCAGAAAACCCCCCTCAACATGCCGGTGGTGGTGCGCCTCGCCGGCACCCATGTCGAAGAAGGGCGCAAGATCCTGGCGCGCTCCGGCCTTCCCATCATCCGCGCCGGCACACTCGCCGAAGCGGCGAGCCGCGCGGTCGCCGCGTGGCGCAATGACAGCCTGACAAAGGTGGCCTCATGACAATCCTTCTCGATCGCGCGACCCGCGTCCTGGTCCTCGGCATCACCGGCAAGATCGGCAGCTTCCACACCCAGGAAATGATCGCCTATGGCACCAATATCGTTGGCGGCGTCACACCCGGCAAAGGTGGCTCCATGGTCCATAATGTGCCGGTCTTCGACACGATCAAGGAAGCGGTGGAGAAGACGGAAGCCAGCGCGGCGATCGTCTTCGTGCCGCCGCCTTTCGCGGCCGATTCGATCATGGAGGCGGCCGACGCGGGGCTGAAGCTCTGCGTCGCCATCACCGACGGCATTCCGGCCAAGGACATGATCCGGGTGAAGCGCTACATGCGCCGCTACGCCCGCGAGAACCGCATGCAGCTCGTCGGGCCCAATTGCGCCGGCATCATCTCGCCCGGCAAGTCGCTGCTCGGGATCATGCCGGGACATATCTATCTGCCCGGTCATATCGGCGTCGTCGGGCGCTCCGGCACGCTCGGTTACGAAGCCGCGGCGCAAATGAAGGACCTCGGCATCGGCATCTCGACCAGCGTCGGCATCGGCGGCGATCCGATCAACGGCTCGTCCTTCCGCGACATCCTCGAATTGTTCGAAAACGATCCCGACACCCATGCGGTGATGATGATCGGCGAGATCGGCGGACCGCAGGAAGCCGAAGCCGCCGCCTATATCAGAGAGCATATGACGAAACCGGTCGCCGCTTATGTGGCGGGTCTCTCGGCGCCGAAAGGCCGGCGCATGGGCCATGCCGGCGCCATCATTCAGGCTTTCGGTGAGAGCGCCAGCGAGAAGGTGGAACTGTTGCGCGATGCCGGTGTGGCGATCTCGCCGTCACCTTCGGAGATCGGCCGCACCATGGAGACACTGCTGAAGGCAGCGTGAATACGCATCTCCGCTCCCCATCGTCGTCCCGGCTTTCGCCGGGATGACGAGCTGGGAAAGTGCGGAGCCTATTCGCCAACATCGATGATGGCGTCAGCGAAAGCCTGCGGCGCTTCCTGTGGCAAATTATGTCCGATGCCGCCGGTCAGGTTGCGATGCGTATATTTGCCTGAATACATCTTCGCATAGACGCCAGGCTCGGGATGCGGGGCGCCATTGGCGTCGCCTTCGAGCGTAATCGTAGGGATGTGGATGACGGGCGCCTTCGCCAGCCGCTTCTCGAATGCATCATATATCTGTTCGCCTTCGACGAGGCCGAGGCGCCAGCGGTAATTATGGATCACGATTGCGACGTGATCCGGATTGACGAAAGCGGCGGCACTGCGCGCGAAGGTCGCCTCGTCGAAATTCCACTTGGGCGACGCCAGCTGCCAGATGAGCCGCGCGAAGTCATTGGTATATTTCTCATAGCCTTCGCGGCCACGCTCGGTCGCGAAATAATACTGATACCACCATTGCAGCTCGGCCTTGGGCGGCAGCGGCTGCTTGCCCGCCTCCTGGTTGCCGATGAGATAGCCGCTGACGGAGACCAGCGCCTTGCAGCGCTCGGGCCAGAGGGCGGCCAGAATATTGGCGGTCCGCGCGCCCCAGTCGCAGCCGCCGATCGTGGCCTTTTCGATTTTCAGCGCATCCATGAGATTGATGATGTCGACGGCGATCACCGATTGCTGGCCATTCCGTATCGTCTCATCCGACAGGAAACGCGTCGGTCCGTAACCGCGCAGATAAGGCACGATCACACGATAGCCTTTAGCCGCCAGCAAGGGAGCGACATCGACATAAGTGTGAATGTCGTAAGGCCAGCCATGCAGCAGGATGACGGGCGGACCGTCGGCCGGACCTTCCTCCGCATAGCCGACATTGAGCATGCCAGCCTCGATCTGCTTGATCGCACCGAAGGAAGTTACCGCCGCCCTGGCGGCTTTTTTGGCGCCGAGATCGATCGCGGCGAAGGTCATGGCCGCGGCGCCGACGAGAAGGCGGCGGCGCTGATCGATGGTTTCGCGGGGCTTGTCCATGGTATCCTCTTCGTATTGCAATGCGACGAGCTGGTCATTAGGGAACGACGGAAAATGGCATCGCCGCCCTATGCATCATACCAAAGATCGTCACAGGCCGAGGTCAATTCCATTATACGATGGTGGCGGCTAAAGCTTTGGATCGGGTCAGGCGAGATAGCCCGAAACCCCATCCCACAACAATTTCAAGGCCGTCACGACCAGCAGTCCGTAGCAGGCCCGATAGAGCTGGCGCTGGTCCAGCCGGCCGTGAAGCCGCCAGCCAAGCCAGATACCGGCAGGAATGACGGGCAGGCAGACCGCCATCAATATCCAGACGGGAGCGGTCGGCCTCACCAGCAGCAGCCACGGCACTGCCTTGACTGCATTGCCGACGGTGAAGAACAGGCTCGTCGTTCCCGCATAGATTTCCTTGCTGAGGCCGAGGGGCAACAGATACATCGCAAGCGGCGGTCCGCCCGAATGCGCCACCATGGTGGTGATTCCGGAAGCGAAGCCGGCCGTGACCGCCTTCGGCGACGAACGCGGACGGATCGTCACTTTGGCCCCGGCGGCAAACCAGAGTCCGACAAAAATCAACGTGATTGCCGCCATCATGATCGCGATGGCGCGGTGGTCCAGTATACGGAACAGCAGATAGCCAATCCCGATGCCGATCAGGAGTCCCGGCAAAAGCAGCGCAAGGTCGGGCTTCGACCATGTCGAGGGCCTCCAGTAGCGCAACGCGACCAGATCCATGGCGATGAACAGAGGCGCGAGCAGGCCGCCGGCGGTGACCGGGTCCATCACCAGCGACAGGAGTGGAATCCCGATTATGGCGAATCCGCCCCCGAACGCACCCCGCATAAAAGAGATCAGGAACACGCCGGCGAGGGCGACCAGGATCGTGGCAATTGTCAACTCCATGTGACCGCCCTCTTGCCATCGTTCACTGGTGAGCAATGCCGAGCTGCGACGCCATATGGACGAGGTCCGGCAGCGAGCGCGCCAGCATCTTGCGCATGGCGTGGCCGCGATGCACCTTGACCGTGATTTCACTGATGCCGAGCTCGTAGGCCACCTGCTTGTTGCGCAGGCCCGCGACGACCCGGGCCATGACCTCCTGCTCGCGGCGGCTGAGCGAAGCATGGCGATCCCGCAAATTGCGTGTTTCGGTATCGCCGGCCAGGACTGAGCGGCTGCGCGCCAGTGCCTCGTCAATGGCGCCCAGCAGGACTTCTTCGTCCTCCGCCTTGGTCAGGAAGTCGACCGCGCCCGCTTTCATCGCTTTGACGGCCGTCGAGAGATCACGATTGTCGGTGACGAACACAAAGGACAAGTCGCGGCGTTCGGCTGAGACAAGCTTCTGCACCTCAAGCCCACCGAGATCGCGCAGGTCGACATCGAGAATCACGCAGCTGGGACCCGACGGCCGCGGGTGAGTCAGGAATTCGTACGCGGATGAGAAGGCTTCCGGCTGCCAGCCGGCGGATCGGACCAACACTTCCAGGGATCGGCGCGTGGCAGAATCTTCATCGATGATGAATATGATGGGTGCCTCGTGGACAAGAGCGGCCGGCTTCGGCCTGGCGTCCGAATATATCGACTGATACGAATACATTGCCGTCACCTCCGTTGCTGGGATGGGTTCAACGCCGCCGCTCAATGAGCGCCGCCGCCACCGACCTTGATCTTGCGGGTGAAGAGCAGCGCCACCGCCGCGAGGGCCAGGACCGTCCCGATCACGGCAAAAGTGTCGCTGAAGCCCTGAATCAACGCCTGACGATGAACGGTCGCGCCGATGACGGCGATCGCCTTGTGCTGAGCAAGCGCGATATCGGTCACCCCATGAGCGGTGAAATACTGCGTCAGGTCGGCGATCCGGTCACGCACCTCGTCCCGATAGATCGTGACGGACTGGCCGATGATATTCGAATGGAACTGCTCGCGCTTGGTGAGCACCGTCGCCAGCGTGGCCGTGCCGACCGCACCGCCCAGATTGCGCAGCATGTTCGAGAGGCCTGAGGCCGCACCCGCCTCGGCGGGTGCAATGCCCGCGGTCGTGATCACGCTGATCGGTGTCAGGACCAGGGCCTGGCCGATGGCGCGCACGATATTAGGCAGGAAGAACTGGTCGCCGGCGCTGTCGAGCGACAGATTGATGTTCATGAAGGCGCTCGCCGCGAAGATGCTGATGCCGACGAAGCCGACATGACGCACGTCGAAACGCTTGATCAGCAGCGGCACGAGCGGAATGATGAGAAGCTGCGGCAAGCCGGTCCAGGCGAGAACGAAGCCGATCTGCTCGGCATTGTAACGCTGCACCTGGCCCAGATACTGCGGCAGGATATAGACGGTGCCGAAAAGCGCCACGCCGACCAGCACATTGACTAATATGCCGATGCCGAAATTACGCTGCTTGAGAAGGCGCAGCTGGACGAGCGGCTTCTTGACGGTAAGCTCGATGATGATGAAGGCGGTGAGAAACAGCGCCGCCGTCAAAGCCAGCTTGACGATGAAAGGAGACTGGAACCAATCGTCCTTGTTGCCTTCCTCGAGCACGGTCTGCAGCGCCGCAAGCCCGATGGCCATGGTGACGATGCCGGCCCAGTCGCCCTCTTTGAGCAGCGACAGCTGCATCGGCTTCCGCTCGAGCGTGAAATAGAGCGCCACGAACATCAGCAGGCTCGGCAGCGCATTGACGAAGAAGATGGTCTGCCAGCCATAATTCTCGGTGAGATAGCCGCCGATGGTCGGCCCGATGGCCGGCGCGAAGGTGACCGACAGCGCGAACATGGCGAGGCCGATCGGCTGCTGCGATTTGGGCAGCCGGGTCAACACCATGGTGAAGGCCATCGGGATCAGCACGCCGCCGGCAAAACCCTGGAGACCGCGCAGCGCGATCATCGAGCTCAGATCATGAGCGAAGGCACAGGCCGCCGAGAACAGCGCGAACAGAACCACATTCGCCAGCATGTAGCGCCTGAAGGAAAAGACGCGGCTCAGATAATCGGTCAGCGGTATGACGATGATCTCGCCGATGAGATAGGAAGTCGAGATCCAGGCGCCGTTATCGACGCCGGTCCCGATGCCGCCTTCGATGTCGAGCAGCGAGGCGTTGGTGATCTGGATGTTGAGGATCGCCATGAAGGCGCCGATCATGCTGGCGAGCACCGCAATCCAGGTCGCCATGCTGGCCTTTTCGGAGGACGCCGGAGGAGAAGAAATATTGGTCTGGGTTGACATCATAGCCTCCCGCCATGATTTCCTCGTGGGGACGCCTCAGTTGATCGCTTTGGATATGGACGCGGTCTGGGTCGGCTCGGACCTCGTATCGATCGTCGGATAGACCGACATGCCGGTCCGCAGAACGACTGAAAGCGGGCCTTTCTCATCAAGCACGATCTTCACCGGAATGCGCTGCACCACCTTGGTGAAGTTGCCGGTGGCATTGTCGGGCGGCAGCAAGGCGAATTCCTGGCCGCTGGCCGGCGAGAGACTGTCGACATGGCCTTTGAAGACCTGACCCGGGAACGTGTCAATTTCGACATCGACCAGCTGTCCGGCACGGACGTCGGTGAGCTGGGTCTCTTTGTAATTGGCGATGATGTAAGCATCATGGGTCGGCACGACCGCCATAAGCTGCGTGCCCGCCTGGACATACTGGCCGACGCGTAAGGTCCGGTTGCCGACCAGGCCGTCAATGGGAGCGACGAGGCTCGTATAAGAGAGATTGAGCCGGGCCTGGTCCTCCGCCGCCTTGGCGCCGGCGAGCGCGGCCTCAGCCTGGGCGAGCTCGGCTTTGCCGACATCGAGCTGCTTGGTGGTATTGGCGAGCACCGCCGTGTCGCGCGCGACCGCCGCATGGGCGGCGTCCAGGCGGGAGGCCGCCTGCTGCGCGTTCTGAACCGTGCCGAAACCCTTCTTGGCAAGCTCGGCATAACGCTTGTTTTCCTGCTCGGCGAAAGTCTCATTCGCCTCATCGACCACGACCGTCGCCCGGGCAGCGTCGATCTCGGCCTGTTTGGCGACGAGCGCCGCCTGCTTGTTGGCGATATTGGCTTCCGCCGCCGCGACATCAGCCTGGGCTTTTTCGAGGGCGACCTTGAAGTCGCGGTCATCAATGCGGGCCAGGATCCCTCCGGCCTTCACCGGCTGGTTGTCATTGACCAAAACCGCCGCGATATAGCCGGAGATCCTGGGGGCGATCGTCGTGCTGTCGGCCTTGACATAGGCGTCATCGGTCGAAACCAGGAAGCGACCGGACGTCCAATAGGTCCAGCCGTAATCGGCGGCGCCTCCCAGCGCGGCAAGAGCGACGCCGGCAAACAGTGCGGCGCGCAGCCAGCGCTTCAGGCCGGCCTTGGGTACATCCACCGCTATTGCCGGAACCGGAAGGGGAACTTCTTCCGGCAGCTTCAAACCGGGCATCGCTTCGGCGGTTGGAATGGTCTTTTCCGCTGTAAAAGCTGCTTCATGTTTGCTCATGGCCCGAACCTTTCCTGCACTGCGAGGGCCGAAAATCCGGCTTGCTCTTTTTAGGAAAACTGATATTTTCCTAAATATGCCTGGCCAGACCCGTTGTCAATAGAATTTGGAAAATGACTATGGTCGATAATACTAAAGTCTCAAAACGCCCCCGCGGGCGGCCGCAAATCCGGCCCGATGACGAGACGCGGCAGATGATCCTCCAGGCGGCCCGCCAGGAATTTCATGCCAGCGGCTATGCCGGCGCCAGCATGAACCGGGTGGCCGAGCGCGCCGGTGTGTCGACCAAGACCATGTACCGCCTGATCCCGACCAAGGCCGAATTGTTTCAGAGTGTCATCTCGGCGCGGATTTCTCGCTTCATTCTGGAAATGGACGAGGAGCATCTCGACGGGCTGCCGGTGGATGAGGCGCTCGAGCACATCCTGATCGCCTATGGCACCTTGACCTTCGACCCGGACACGGTGTCGAGCCTCCGCCTCGTGCTTGCGGAATGCGACCGCTTTCCCGAGATCGCCGCCGCCTTCGACGAGCTTGCGCTGCGCCGCACGACGCAGACCATGGAAGGATGGCTGCGGCAGCAACGTGATCGCGGCATGATCGAAATCGATGACACCGCAACCGCCGTCGGCATGCTGAGAGGCATGATGGTGATGGAGCCGCAGCGCGCCATGATGCTCGGCCTCAAGCCGCCGCCGGATCACGCCGAGATCGTCAAGCGGGCCCGCAATTGCGCGCGGCTTTTCCTGGATGGGTGCCGGCCCAAACAGCGATAGACCGGGCTTAGCACCCGGTCCATCATCCTTCCACCGTCCTGTCGTTTCAGCTTGCTTTGCGCAACGGCCTGAACGCCGTGCGAAGCTCGGACGTCAGCAGCGCCGGCTGCTCCCAGGCGGCGAAGTGACCACCCTTGGGGAGCTTGTTGTAATGGATGAGGTTGGGATAGGCCCGTTCCGCCCAGCTCTGCGGCGCTTCATAGAGCTCGTCCGGAAAGACGCTCACCGCCACGGGGATGGTGACGTTCTTCGGTGCAAAGAAGGCGAGCTTGCTTTCCCAATAGAGCCGCGCCGCCGAGATCGAGCTGTTGGTCAACCAGTAGAGCGTGGCGTTGTCGAGAATGTCGTCCCGCGTCAGGCCTTCAGGATGTCCGTCGAAAACCCGCGCGATGAGCTGATAGCTTTTCTCGTCGTGATCGATCATCCACGCCGCCATGCCGACCGGGGAATCGACGATCCCGTAGAGAGTCTGGGGACGGTTGGACATCTCGATCGCATAGCCGAGACCGTGCTTGTAGAAAGTGTTGAGCTGGTCATAGGCCTTCTGCTCATCGGCCGAGAGGCCGGACGGCGGCGGGCCGCCAACGGTGAGAGCCTTCGCCACGTCGTCAGGAACAGTGGCCGGCATGTTCACATGGATGCCGAGCAGTCCCGGCGGCGTCAGCAAGGCCATCTGCTCCGTCACGGCATCGCCCCAGTCGCCGCCCTGCGCTACATAGCGCTTGTAGCCAAGACGCTCCATCAACACGACCCAGGCCCGCGCGACGCGCTGGGGGTCCCAGCCGGTCGTTTCGGGCTTGGCAGAGTAGCCATGACCCGGCAGTGACGGAATGACCACGTCGAAGGCATCGGCGGCACTACCACCATGGGCGGTCGGGTTGGTCAGTGGGTCGATGAGCTTGAGCTGCTCAAGGATCGAGCCCGGCCAACCATGCGTGATGATGACCGGCAGCGCATTTTCATGCTGCGAGCGCACGTGAATAAAATGGATATCGAGCCCGTCGATCTCGGTTACGAACTGCGGAAGGGCTTTCAGCTTCGCTTCGATCCGGCGCCAGTCGTAATCGGTCGCCCAATACTGCGCGAGCTTCCTGATCGTCGCGGACTGCACGCCCTGCGATGAATCCTTCACCGTCTCCCGTTCGGGCCACTTCGTCGCCTTGAGGCGCCGGCGCAAATCGGCGAGATCCGCTTCCGCGGCTTCGATCGCGAAGGGGCGGATCGCGTCGCGTCCTGTCGCTGCCTGAAGCGCTCCGGGAAGCATGCTCAGGGCACCTGCGGCAACTGCCGTGGCAAGAAGCTCACGACGTGTAGGCGATAGCGATTTCATCGACATGACAACCTCCTAGGTTCTCCAGATTGGTCGGATGCGATGAAAGGTCGGGCGGCAACGACGCCAAGACCATTATACGATGGTGTCGGTGATACTTATGGATCGGCGAGCAGGGCGGGCTGAGCTAATGCTCACGCGAGCTCGCAACCGCCCCGGCGCCGGCGCAGACGACGAGCGCAATGCCGGCGAGCTGCTGCAGACTCAAGGCCTCGCTCAGAATGATGTAGCCGGCGAGGGCCGCGACAGCGGGCTCGATGCTCATCAGGATGCCGAAGCTCGCCTGCGACAGGCGGCGCAGCGACATCATCTCGAGCGCATAGGGCAGAAGCGGCGTCAGGATGGCAAGGCCCATGGTCTCGAAAACAAGGCCCGACGGCAAGGTGAAGCCGGTCTCATAGAGACCGAAGGGTGTTGCGATCACCGCGGCGGCGACGAAGGATATGGCGAGCCCGTCCAATCCGCGGAAGATCCGGCCGACCTTCTTGTTCAGAACGATATAGGTGCCCCAGCCGACACCGGCGAGGAGCGCGAAGCCGAAGCCCAGGACATCGATGGTCCAGCCTTCAAGATTCAGCGCCAGAAGGAGAACACCGGCGAAAGCCAGCACCAGCCAGAGAATGCGCCAGCTCCTCGCGAAGCCGAAGGCCGCGACGGTGAGCGGACCCAGCAGCTCGATGGCGACGACGAGGCCGAGCGGCACGCGCATGATCGCCACGAAAAAGGTGAGTGTCATCGCCGCCATGGTGGCGCCGAGCGCCAGGGTGAGCAGAAGCTCCCGCGGCCGATAGCGGCGAATATCGGGACGCACGATGATGAACAGCATGATCGCCGCCCAGGCGAGCCGGCCCCAGGTGGTGGCGAAAGGCCCGTAAGCGGCCATGGTCGGCTGCGCAAAGGCGGCGCCCGCCTGCACCACGATCATCGCGGTCAACGCCATGAGCGCGGCAAGGCCCGTCTGCGAGGCGGGCGACGGTCCGCCTTCGGCCACGGCGCAATTTGCGTTGTTCTGCACGGTCCACTCCTGAGAAGGCCAGCTTCTAGCGCGGGATCAGGAAAAGTGGATACCGGTTTTCCGCCCGATCACGCGCCAACTTAAGATTCCGATCACGTTTATCAATTCAGGTCGTAAAGACCTGAATTGATCGTGATCTAACGCTTTTCTATTCGGCTGCGAAGGGGATTTATATGGATAAAATAAGGCAAATCGTGCTACACTCCTCATTTACAGAGGCAGAATAGAGGATTTACATGATCGACGAAGTGGATCGGCAGATCATCGATCTCCTGGCGGAGAATGCCCGCCTGTCGCTGAAAGAGCTGGCGGCCCGAGTGAACCTGTCCTCGCCCAGCGCGTCCGAGCGGCTGAAGCGGCTGGAGGAGCGCGGCGTGATCCGCGCTTTCACGGTGGAGGTTAATCCGCAGTCCTTCGGCTACGCACTGCAGGCGATCGTGCGCATCAGGCCATTACCGGCACAGATGGCGCGCGTGCAGCAGATGATCGAGGAGATCCCGCAATTCACCGAATGCGACAAGGTCACGGGCGACGACTGCCTCGTCGCCAGGCTGCATGTGCGCTCGATCGAAGAGATGGACGAGATCATCGACCGTATCGGCGACAAGGCCGAAACCAACACCGCCATCGTCAAAGCGCAGACCTTGAAGCGGCGGCTGCCCCCGTTGTGACGGTGGTCGTCAAGCGGCTCTGGATGGCCCCAGCACGCCGCGGCGCACCTGATCCTCCTCGATGCTTTCGAACAAAGCGCGGAAATTGCCCTCGCCGAAACCGTCGTCACCCTTCCTCTGGATGAACTCGAAGAAGATCGGGCCGATCACGGTTTTCGAGAAGATCTGCAGCAGCACTTTGGTCTCGCCGCCATCGACGACACCTTCACCGTCGATGAGGACGCCGTGTTTCTTGAGCTTCTCGATGGGTTCCTGATGGCCCTTCACGCGCTCGGCGCATTTCTCATAATAAGCCGCGGGCGGCGGCGGCATGAATTTCACGCCATTGTCGGCCAGCGCGTCAGTGGCGCCATAGATGTCTTCCGTCGCGATGGCGATATGCTGGATGCCCTCGCCCTTATATTTGCGCAGATATTCCTCGATCTGGCTTTTGTCGTCGGCGCTTTCGTTGATCGGGATGCGGATCTTGCCACAGGGCGAATTCAGCGCGCGTGAGAAGAGCCCGGTAAACTTGCCCTCGATATCGAAGAAGCGGATCTGGCGGAAATTGAAGAGCTTGGCATAGAAGCCGAACCACTTGTCCATATTGCCGCGGAAGACATTGTGGGTCAGATGATCGAGATAATAGAAGCCGATGCCTTTGGGCTTCGGATCCTTCTCGCCCAGCCAGTCGAATTCCGCTTCATAGGGCGAGCCCTTGGCGCCGTAGCGGTCGACGAAATAGAGGAGGCTGCCGCCGATGCCCTTGATGGCGGGGACATCGAGCGTCTTGTCGGCCCCTTCATAGGCTTCGGCGCCAAGCGACACGGCATGGCGAAATGCATGTTCGGCGTCGACGACACGCCAGGCCATGGACGGCGCACACGGCCCGTGCCGGCCGACGAAATTCATGCCGAAGGAGTGGGCTTCCGCATTGAGGATGTAGTTGATGTCGCCCTGGCGCCAGACGGTGATGTTCTTGGTCTTGTGGCGGGCGACGGGGGTGAAGCCGAACTTGCCGAAAAGCAGGCTGAGCTTCTCGGGCTCGGGATGCGCAAATTCGACGAATTCAAAACCGTCGGTGCCGGCCGGATTGTCGGGGCCGATCTCGGGCGGCGGTGCGTCATGCGGATAAGGGCCCATGGGAAGTCCTCACGGTTGCGAATGTCCATAATAAGTCGCCAGACCTGTCGTTTTCGGGCATAATAGTGCTCATCTTCCTCAAATTTGCACGGAAACGAGCGCCATATGGATGAATTCGACCGGAAAGTACTGAACTCCCTCCAGCGCAACAGCGCCCTGGCGCGAGCCGATTTCGCCCAGGAGGTCGGCCTGTCGGAATCACAGGCGGTGAGGCGGCGTCAGGCGCTCGAGCAATCGGGCCTGATCCGCCGCTATCGCGCCGATCTCGATGCGCGGGCCTTAGGTTTCGCCGTCACCGCTTTCGTGCATGTGAAGCTGAAAGGCCATTCGGACGGCAATGCGCGGCGTTTCCGCGACCTGGTGCGCCTCACACCCGGCATATTGGAGGCGCATGCGGTGACCGGCGATTTCGATTATCTCCTGAAAGTCTGCGTCGCCGATCTCGACGGCCTGCGCGATCTCGTCAATGGCGTGCTGTTGATGCACCAGACCGTCGACCGGGTGCGCTCCGAGATCGCGCTCGAAATCCTGCGCGACGATCACCTGCTGGCGCTGTAGCTCAGGCTTCCTTCGGCGGGCCGGTTCTGCGGTTCGGCATCGTGGATCGGCTGGCCGGCCATGGCCCAGGCCTCGATCCCACCCTGGAGCGGCCGGATCTTCTTGAAACCGGCCCGCTTCAGATGCAAGGCGGCGACGGCGGCGGACGCCTCATTGGGGCACGAGCAATAGATGATGATCTCGGCATCACGCGCATAGTTTTTGGCGACACCAGAAATCTCGTCCGGATGCGCGCCGATCGATCCCGGTATGATGCCTTCCTTACGGCGCATCTCGGCGGTGCGGACATCGAAGATGACCGGGGCTTTCCCCGCATCGATAAGGCCGACGAGCTCCTGCGCTGAAATGCGCGCCATCTTGAGCCGCCGGATGAAGAGCTGCCGGTCGATCACCCGGTAGGCGGCATAGAGAAGCAGAAGGCCGACGACGAGGGCGATGCCATACTCGCCCCAGCGCGCCACCATCTCCAGAGCGGAATCGACCGTGTTGCGGAAGAGATGCCCCAGCACGACCGGAAGCGCCACATAGGCCGCGGCGCCCAGCCCATCGAGGAGGAGAAAAGTCGGAATGGCGAGCCTGGAGACGCCGCAGAGAAGGACCAGCACCAGCGCAAAGCCCGGAAGGAACTTCACGAAAAGCAGCGCCAAGGCGCCATGATGGGAGAAGCGGTCCTGCGTCCGCCTGACACAATTGTCGCGCGCGAAGCTCAATTTGCAGACCACCGATAGAGCGCGCTGCCCGAAGCGGGCGCCGGCGGAATAGATGACAAGATCGCCCAACAGCACGCCGGCGATCCCGATGGCGGTGATCAGAACGAGCGAGTCACCGCCGGCATAACTCAACGCGCCCGCCGCCACGAGGACCGGATAGGACGGCAGCGGCAGGCCGAGCTGCTCGATGAAAGCACTCGCGAAAACGAGAATGAGGCCATATTGCTGGACAAGGCTGATGAGGTCCATGATCTCACCAGACTATCCCAGCCGGCGGCAGCTGAACATTATATTTCAGTATCGGGTTGCCGTCGGGGGTGGGCGTCCAGGAAAGCCGGCAGCTCCTTGCAGTGCCGGTCGACCGCTTCGATTTTCTTCAAGTGCGAGATGTCGATCTTGAAGCGGCGCGCATTGAAGACCTGCGGGATGAGACAGATATCGGCTACCGACGGGCTGTCGCCGAAGCAGAAACGCCCGCCCTCGATCAAAGCCTCCACTGCGTCGAGGCCACCTTCGAGGATCCAGTGCCGATACCACTCATCCGCCTCCTGCTGCGAATGCCCCAGGGGACCTTTGAGATAGTTGAGCACGCGAAGGTTATTGAGCGGGTGGATGTCGCAGGCAATCGTCAGCGCCACGGCCCGGGCCTTGGCCGCCAGGACCGGATCGGCGGGAACCAGGCGCGGCTCGGGGCGGATGGCCTCCAGATAGTCGATGATGGCGAGCGACTGGGTGATGACGGTGCCATCATCGAGCTCGAGGGCCGGGACAAGGCCTTGCGGATTGTGGGCGCGGTATTCGGGCGTGTTCTGCCGACCGCCCTCCTTCACCAGGTGCACGCCGACCTGCTCGACCTCGATGCCTTTCAGATTGAGGGCGATGCGCACGCGATAGGCGGCCGACGAGCGGAAATAGCTATAAAGCTTCATCACGCCTCTCCTCGAGCTTCAACGCTTTTTCGAGCGCCCCGATGCCTCTGGCGAGGGCGCGGCCCTCGCTTTCGCTCAAACGTGCCAGAAGATCCCGCTCATAATCGAGCACCAATGGCTCGAGTTGGCGGAATAGCTTACGGCCCGCTGCGGTGAGACGGAGATGGAAGGCGCGCTTGTCGTCGGGTGCCCGGATGCTTTCGATGAGGCCCCGCCGGCTCAAAGCCTCGACCGCGCGGCTGATGGTCGATTTATGGGTGCGGGTCGATGCGACGATGGCCTTGGCGGTCCAGGTCTCGCCCGCCGACAAGGTGGCGAGCACCCGCCATTGCGGGATGTCGATGTCGAAACGCTCGGCATAGAGCGTCGCCAGCTGTTCCGAAATCTCCGCCGCCAGCCGGTTCAGCCGGAAAGGCAGGAAACAAGTGAGCGCGAAATCGGCCATGGCCCATCTTGACATAATTAGTTTCAGATGCAACTATTAGATAGTTGCATGTAAAACTATTATGATGGAGGCGCCGATGAAGAGCGCGATCCTTGCCGGCTATATGCCGGGCTTCGGCAACGATTTCGAAACCGAGGCGCTCACCGGCGCCCTGCCCTCCGGCCAGAACTCGCCGCAGCGTTGTGCTTATGGGCTCTATGCCGAGCAATTGTCGGGCTCGCCCTTCACCGCACCGCGCGGCATCAATGAGCGCTCCTGGCTCTATCGCATCCGCCCTTCCGTCAAACATACGGGGCGCTTCACCAGGACGGATATTCCCTTCTGGAAGACCGCCCCTTGTCTCGACGAGCATGACCTCGCCATCGGGCAATTGCGTTGGGGGCCGCCGCCGATGCCCAATGCGGCGACGACTTTCGTCACCGGCATCCGCACCATGACGACGGCGGGCGACGTCAATACCCAGACCGGCATGGCGGCCGCGGTCTTCCTCGTCAACCGCTCGATGGAAGATGAATATTTCTTCAATGCCGATGGCGAGATGCTGGTGGTGCCGCAATCGGGGGGCTTGCGCTTCTGGACCGAGCTCGGCCGCATCGACGTCACGCCCGGCGAGATCTGCATCATCCCGCGCGGCATGAAATTCCGCGCCGAGCTTCTCGACGGTCCGGCGCGCGGTTATCTGTGCGAGAATTACGGCGCCAAATTCACGCTGCCCGATCGTGGGCCTATCGGCGCCAACTGCCTCGCCAATCCGCGCGATTTCAAGACGCCGGTCGCCGCCTTCGAAGACAAGGAGACGCCGTCCGAGCTCACCGTCAAATGGGGTGGCAAGTTCTATGTCACCAGGATCGGCCATTCGCCACTCGATGTCGTCGCCTGGCACGGCAATTACGCGCCCTATAAATATGACCTCAGAACCTTCTCACCGGTGGGCGCCATCCTGTTCGACCATCCCGACCCGTCGATCTTCACGGTGATGACGGCGCCTTCCGGCGAGGAAGGCACCGCCAATGTCGATTTCGTCATCTTCCCCGAACGCTGGTCGGTCGCCGAGCATTCCTTCCGCCCACCCTGGTTCCATATGAACATCATGTCGGAATTCATGGGGCTGATTTATGGGCAATATGACGCCAAGCCTGACGGCTTCGTGCCGGGCGGCATCAGCCTGCATAATTGCATGCTGCCGCATGGGCCCGATGCGACGGCCTTCGAAAAAGCCAGCACCGTCGAGCTGAAGCCGCACAAGCTCACCGACACGCTGGCTTTCATGTTCGAGACGCGTTTTCCGCAGCATCTCACTTCATATGCGGCGAGCGTCGAAACCCTGCAGACCGACTATATCGACTGCTGGGCGGGGCTGACCAAGAAATTCACAGGAGCACCATGAAGCTTGCATCGCTGAAGGATGGCAGCCGCGACGGCAAGCTCGTCGTCGTCTCACGCGATCTGACACGCGCCACCGAGGCCTTCAACATCGCCCCCACTCTCCAAAGAGCGCTGGATGATTGGGACCGGGTGGCGCCCAGGCTGACCGATCTCGCCGAGCAGCTCGAGCATGGGTCGGTGCCGTCCTTCCGTTTCCATGAACACGAATGCGCATCGCCCTTGCCGCGCGCGTTTCAATGGGCCGACGGTTCGGCCTATGTGAATCACGTCGAACTGGTGCGCAAGGCACGCGGCGCCGAGATGCCGGACAGCTTCTGGACCGATCCCTTGATGTATCAGGGCGGCTCGGATTCTTTCTTAGGCCCGCGTGATCCGATCACCATGGCGGACGAGGCCTGGGGCATCGACATGGAAGGCGAGGTCGCCGTGGTGACGGGCGATGTGCCGATGGGCATCTCGTCAAGCGACGCCCGCGCGCGCATCAGGCTCGTGCTGCTGGTCAATGACGTGTCGCTGCGTGGCCTGATCCCGGCTGAACTTGCAAAAGGCTTCGGCTTCTTCCAGTCGAAGCCCTCCTCCGCCTTCTCGCCGGTGGCGGTGACGCCCGATGAGCTGGGTGATGCGTGGGATGGGGCCAAACTCCACCTGCCGCTCCATGTCGATCTCAACGGCAAACCTTTCGGGCGCGTCGAGGCAGGTGAGGACATGACGTTCGATTTCGGCCAGCTCATCGCGCATGCGGCCAAGACGCGGCCACTTTGCGCCGGCTCGATCATCGGCTCGGGCACGGTGTCGAACAAGGATCCGGAGGGCCGGCGCGGTCATTCCTGCATCGCCGAATTGCGTATGATCGAGATGATCCGCGACGGGAAACCCAATACGCCCTTCCTGCGCTTCGGCGATGAGGTCCGGATCGAGATGATGGATCGAAGCGGCCATTCGATCTTCGGCGCGATCGCGCAGAAGGTGGAGGCGCCTCTGGCCCTTTCGACAAAAACTTTGTAAAAAGACTTGCGGCCGATCTCCTTTCGACATATTTATTGTCGAAAGGAGACGCCGTGAATATCCGTGACCTCATCGCCGCGACCCACATCACCGAACGCCAGATCCGCTACCTGATTTCGGAGGGGTTCATGCCGCCGCCCGACGGCGGAAGGGCGAATGCCAGCTACGGCCAGCAGCATCTCGATGCCATCCACCGCTACAACCGCCTCCGCGAGCTGGGATTTCCGCCCGCCGCCATCAAGCTGATGCTGGAGGCCAAGGAAGGCATCCCCTTTCCGGTCACGCCCGACGTCACCCTCACCATCGCCCCCGGACTGCTCAAGAGCGGGACCGATCCCCGCCCCATCGTCGCGGCGGTCCAGGCGCTTCTCGAAGACCTTCTCAAGGAGAGTCCCGATGCCGATCGCTAGCTCCGCCGTCCTCCATGATCCGCTGCAGATCTTTCTCGGGCGGCGCGCCGCCGCGCATCCCGTTCCGCTTTCCGGTACCGATTTCGATGTCGTCATCGACGGCGGCCTCGCCATCGTCACCACCACCCGCCTCTTCCGCAACACGGAAGAAAAACCGATCGAGGCCACCCTCACTTTTCCGATGCCGGTCCACGCGACGCTCTTCGATCTCCGGGTGAAGATCGCCGGCCGCGCGCTCATCGCCCGGGCGCAAATCCGCAACAAGGCGCGGTCGACCTATGAAGACGCCATCGAACGCGGCAAATCGGCGGTTCTCCACGAGGAAGTTCTGCGCGGCATCCATATGCTCTCGGTGGCCAATATTCCGGCCGGCGCGGAGATCGAGGTCAGGACGCAATGGGTCACGACACTTACCGTCGTTGCGGCCACGGGGCACTTACGCATCCCGGTCACCGTCGGCGATGTCTATGGCAGGTCGCCACTCGCCGAGTCGGATGATCTCAAAACCGGCGGCGCGCTTTTGTCCGGCACCCTCACGGTTCACGCCCCCGGCGCACAGGTTCGTCTCGCCGGCGGACCTCTCGCCGATGGAAGAGCGAAGCTTGTCCTGAACCGCCCGATCGATCTCGTCATCGATGGCTGGCGCTCAGGGACAGCGCGGGGAACAGCCGCCGATGGCCGCGCCGTGTCTCTCGCGCTGCTGCCGGCGCCCGCACCGGACGCCTCCCTGAACATCGCCATCCTGGTGGATCATTCAGGCTCCATGCGGGACCAGGTGCGCGCGGGCCGCGACGCCGCGAGCAAGCATGATCACGTCGTGGCGGCCCTGCGGAAGCTCGCCAATGGTCTGTCGCCCAACGATGCCGTCGATCTGTGGGAGTTCGACAGCCGCGTGCGCTGGGTCGGCACCGGCAGGCTCGGCCGGCTTATCGACCACCTCTCGGCGCCCGCGGGCGGAACGGAAATCGGCGCGGCCCTCACGGCGGTGATCCAGGGATCTGTCGCCGACAGCATCCTGCTGATCACCGACGGCAAAAGCCACGCGCTCGACGTGCAGGAACTGGCCCGCATGGGTCGCCCGATCAGCGTCGTGCTGGTCGGGGAGGACAGTCTCGAGGCCAATGTCGGCCATCTCGCCGCGCTGACCGGCGGCGACATCTTCGTGAGCGGCGGCGCTGATCTCGACGACCTTCTCGCGGCTTCACTCGGCAGCCTTCGCGGTGCCGGCCGCCGGACGGACCCGACGACCTTCCGGCGCTCCGGCATGATGGTGACGGTGAGCCATGACGTTTCTCCCACGGCCGGCGCGCCGGCCACCACGAGCCGCGCCGTGGCCGCCGCCGCGGCGAGCTTCCTGCTGCCGACCTTGAACGAGGCCGAAGCGGCCGAGCTCGCCGAACGCGAAGGCCTCGTGTCGCATCTGACCAGCCTGGTCCTGGTCGATGAAGCCGGCGTCACACAGGAGATGCTGCCCGGCCAGCGGCCGGTCGGCCTGCCGGCGCCCGCTCTGGCCGAGTCCGTCATGGACTTCGCCGAGCTGATGGCGCCCGCACCCGCCATGCTCATGCGCCGCCGCAGCGAGCGTGTCTCGACGAAGCTGGACCATCGGGAAACGACCAGAAGGCTCATCCTCAAGATGGACTGGGCGTCCGAGCCTGAGCGTCTTCTGGCCGGCGATCTCACGCAGCTTGCACCGGCGCTGCAGGAGGAGCTCAAGACACTGGCGCAGCGGGATGGCATGAAAGCGGCCGCCGCCGAGCTCGGCCTTACACCCTTGAAGTTGGTGATCGCTTTGCTCGCTTATCAGGCCGGCGAGGGCGGCGATCGCGCCGCCGCGCGCATCGCCCGCCGTTTGTTCGGGTTTACCAGCGCGGAACGCATTCGCGCGCTCGCCGCCCTCATCCGCACGTGATCGTGTCAGGCTTTCCCTTCTGCCGGACGGGCAGAAGGGAAAGACGCGGGAAGCCTTACAACAAGCCGTTGTCCTTCATGATCTGATCGGCATTTTCCTTCGTCACCGTCAGGGTGGGCAGCACGATCTTCTTTTCGATCTTCTCGCCATTGAGGAGCTTGATCGCCTGGCGCAGGCCTTCGGCGCCCGGTGTGGGATAGAGGAAGGTGGCCGCGAGCTCGCCATTGTGAACCCAGGTCACGCCTTCATTCGGCAGCGCGTCGACGCCGAGGAACTTGATCTCCTTCTCGCGCCCGACATCCTTGGCGGCGAGATAAGCGCCATAGGCCATGGGATCATTATGGCCATAGACCATGTCGATCTTCTCATGATTGCGCAGAGCGGTGGCCATGACGTCATAGGCCGCCGCCTGTTTCCAGTCCGCCGATTGCTGGTCGAGCAGATTTTCGATGCCCTTCTCCTTGTCGGTGAATTCATGGAAGCCATTGTGGCGGTCATGCGAGGCCTGGGTGCCGAGGCCGCCCCAGATCTCGACCAGCTTGCCCTTGGCGGCGCCCGCACCACCCAGCAGCTTCACCGCATGCTCGCCGGCGGCGCGCCCGATCACCACATTGTCGCCGCCGATGAATTGCGCGTACCGGTCGGTCTCGACATTGCGGTCGAGCACGATGACCGGGATTTTCGCGTCGATCGCCTGCTCGACGACGCCGGTCAGCCCCGCCGATTCCTTGGGCGAGATGAGCAGCGCGTTGATCTCCTGGCGGATGAGATTTTCGACATCTGCCACCTGCTTTTCGGTCTTGTCCTCGCCATCGGTGACGATGAGCTCGACTTCGGGGTGTTTCTTCGCCTCCGCCTCGATGTCCTTGTTGAACTGGACGCGCCAGGGCTCGATAGTGGTGACCTGCGAGAAGCCGATCTTCCACTTCGCCTGGGCCCGCGCGGGCGCAAAACCCTGCGGCAGATAGAGGGCCAAGGGCGCCCCGGCCGCCAGCATCGACACTTTGATAAAGTCACGGCGTTTCATGGGTCTTCCTCCTGTCATGACGATTTCTTGCCATTGTCCGGCTGCACCGCAGCCGACCCCGCTTGCGCCTTCCGGTCCTGGCTCTTCAGAGACCAGCGGCCGAACAGCCCGTCGAGATTGCGTTCCTGCACCAGCACGGTGACCACGATGATCAGACCCTTGAGCACGAGCTGGAGGTTGGAATTGATGTTGTGGAGCTGCAGGATATTGGAGAGCAGCCCGAAAATGAGCACGCCGACGATGGTGCCGGCGATGCTGCCGCGCCCGCCCATCAGGCTGGTGCCGCCGATCACCACCGCGGCGATCGCATCGAGCTCGAGGCCCGAGCCGGCATCGGGTTTGCCCTGGCGATATTGCGCCACATAGAGGATGCCCGCGATCGACGCGAGCATGCCGGAAAAAGCATAGACGGCGATCTTGACGCGCTCGACCTTGACGCCCGACAGCCGCGTCGCCTCCTCATTGCCACCGATCGCATAGACATAACGGCCGAAGGCGGTGAAACGCAGAAGGGCGGCATAGATGATCGCCGCAGCGATGAAGAAAAGGCCCGGCACCGGCGCCACGCCCCACAGCATGGAGCGCAGATTGTTGAAGTCGGCGGTGGCGTTGGAGCCCGGATAGACCGGCAGCACGGCGCTGTTCTGGCCGGCGGTGAGACGCGCGATGCCGAGCGCCGCCACCATCATTGCGAGCGTCACGATGAAGGGCTGAAGCTTCCCGCGCACGATGATGACGCCGTTGAGCGCGCCGAGAAGAAGGCCCAATGCCGGCACCACGAGCAGCACGGCGATGACGCCGAATTTGGTCGAGACCTGGCTCGCGGCATAAAGCCCGGCGAGGATCGCCGCGATGGCGCCGGCGGCGAGTGGGATCCAGATGCGGCGCAAGGGATCGAGTGTCACGGTTTCATGATGGCCGACAGCCGCATCGCCGCGCGCCAGATTGGTGAAAACGAAGCGCGTCAATCCGGCGAAGATCATGAACGCCACGAAAGCCAGCGCCGGCACCGCCATGGTGGCCGCCGGCGTCCAGCCTTCCTGGGTGAGCAGCATGCCGGTGACGACGGAGGCGAAAGCCATCAGCGAGCCGACCGACAGATCGATGCCGGCGATGAGAATGACGGTGGTCATGCCGACGGCGGCAAGGCCGATGATCGACACCTGGCGCAGCACGTCGGTGAGATTGCCGTAAGAGAGAAAGATGTTCTTGCCGCTCGAGGTTTCGGGCGAGAACAACACGCCGATGGCGAAGATCAGCACGAGGCCCCAATAGAGCTTGGTCGCCGACAAAGTGCGCCACAACGTCATGACGGCAGATCCTCCAGAGCCATGGTCGCATCGCGATGGCCGCGCGCGGCGAGGCGCATGATCGCCTCCTCGCTCGCTTGCGCGCGGCTGAGAATGCCTTGCGGACGCCCTTCGCTCATCACCAGGACGCGGTCCGACAGATGAAGTAATTCCGGCAGCTCCGAGCTCACCACGATGACGGCCAAACCATCGCGCGCCAGCCCTAAAATGAGGTCATGGATCTCCTGCTTGGCACCGACGTCGATGCCGCGCGTCGGCTCGTCGAGCAGCAGCACCCGCGGCCGCGTCTCCAGCCATTTGCCGAGCACGATCTTCTGCTGATTGCCGCCGGACAAAGTGGCGCTCTTCTGCCGCGGACTGCGGCAGGCAATGGCGAGATTGCGGATCTGACGCGTGGCGGCCAGTTCTTCGCGCGTCACGCGTCTGAAGCCGAAACGTGACAGCTCGGCGAAAGACGGCAAAGCGATATTGTCCGATATCGTATCGGCGAGAACGAGGCCCTTGAGCTAGCGGTCTTCCGGCACGAAAGCGAGACCCAGGGCCCGCGCCCGCTGCGGCGAGGCGATGACAACCGGCTTGCCGGCGAGCCTGATCTCACCACCGCTCTGTCCGCTGCCTGCGCCGAAGATCGTCTCGAGAATCTCGGTGCGGCCGGAGCCCAACAAGCCGCCAATGCCGAAGATCTCGCCTGGCCTGACGGCAAAGCTGACATTGTCGATGACACGTTTGGCGCCGCGCCGCGTCATGACGTCGAGCCACAGGCCCTTCACCGCCAGGACAGGCTCTTCCGCTTTGATCTCATGGAGCTGGCGCGCCGAGGTCACCTCGCGGCCGACCATGGCGGTGATGATGCTCGCGTGGGTGAGATCCTCTATTGGAGCAGTGAGGACATGGCGTCCGTCGCGCAGGATCATGACCTGATCGGCGAGCGCCATGATCTCGTCCATGCGATGCGAGATATAAATGACGGCCACGCCTTCCGCGGCGAGGCGGCGGACGATGGCGAACAACGTCTCGGTCTCGCCGGGCGACAATGCCGATGTCGGCTCATCCATGATCAGGATGCGGGCGCCGACCGAAATCGCCTTGGCGATCTCGACGAGCTGCTGCTCGCCGATGCGCAGCCGGCCGAGCTGCGCCGCGGGATCGATGCGGATGCCGAGCTCGACCAGGAGCTTGCCGGCGGCGGCGCTAAGCGCCTTGCGGTCGACCAGCAGGCCGAAGCGCATCGGCTCGCGGCCGAGATAGATATTTTCCGCGACGGTGAGCCCCGGAACGAGATTGAGCTCCTGATGGATGATGGCGATGCCGCGGCGCTCGGCGTCGCGCACGCCGGTGAAACGGACGGGCGCGCCCGACAGCGCGATCTCGCCGTCATATTCCTCATGGATGCCGGCGAGGATCTTCATCAGCGTCGACTTGCCGGCGCCGTTCTCGCCGACGACGGCGAGGATCTCGCCTGCCTTCAAGTCGAGCGACACATCCTGGAGCACGCGTGCCGGACCAAAACTCTTGCCGATGCGCCGGACGCGCAGGAGGCCGTCGGCCGCTTCCGCGCCGGCGGTCAGTATTTGCGCGGGCAGCGTGGACACCGGCATTCCACAAGATCATGCAAGTCCTGAAGGAAGCCGATCACCTCCGTCATTCCAGACCGGTGAGATCTGAAATGTTCGTGATCGGGACCCGAGGCCGGTTCCGCCACTTGTTCCTCCCGTCTGATCTGACTAATATTCTAGTTATATAGGATGTATCTCAAGGGACGGTTTGCCTGTCAAGATGCCGGCATGGCATACGGAACCTTGGGGATTGGGTGAGAGAGAACGTGGACGGCACGACAGCACGAGCGCGACGGAAGCTTGCCCCGAAGCTTGCGGCCCGCGATTCCGCCAGCGCCTCGGTGAGCGAGCGCATCTATGTGGAGCTGAAGGCCGCCATCGTCGCCGGCACGCTGCCGCCGGGCGCCGCCATCGACAAGAACGACATCCGCGGGCGCTTTCATGCCTCGCTTTCGCCCGTGACCGCCGCGATCAGCCGGCTCGGTTACGAGAAGCTGGTGGTCATCGAGCCGCAGCGCGGCTCCTTCGTGGCGCCGATCGTCTTCGACGACATCCTGCAATTCATGGGGCTCCGTCGGGCGCTCGAAGTCGAAGCCGTGTGCGAGACGACGAAGAATCCACCACCCGATCTCGGGCAGCTTCTGGCGCGCAATCTCGCTTATCAGGAAGCGGCGCGCGGCGTCGCCGATCTCACCCGCTTCTACGAGCTCGATGTCGAATTCCATCGCGTCATCATCGAGGCGAGCGGCCTGTGGAAATTCAACATGGTGCTGGACGAGATCCGCGCCCATCTCGACCGGGTGCGCCTGCTGATGCTGCCGGTGCGCGGCCGCATGGCGGGCACGCTCGATGAGCATCGCGCCATCGCCGCGGCGATCGCCTCACGCTCGGTTGCCAAGGCCGAGGACGCGATGCGCAAGCATCTCGAACGCGTGGACCAGGAATTCCGCAGCTTCGCCGCACAAAATCCGAAGCTGGTCAGGAAGGGGTAAGTACGTTCATCCTATCTCGCACGCGCCCTCCTCCCGTCATCCCGGCGAAAGCCGGGATCCAATAGGCCAGCGCAACCACGGCGAACGGCAGCCGGTTCTTTCTATTCAATGGATCCCGGCTTTCGCCGGGATGACAATATTGAGTGTCTACATCCCCCAGCGCAGGCCCGGCGTGTGCACCGGGGCGTCCCAGAAGGATATCATCTCCTCATCGAGCGCCGTCACCGTGAGCGAGCAGCCGGCCATGTCGAGCGAGGTCACATAGGAGCCGACCAGCGAGCGCGCGATCTTCACGCCGCGCCGCGCCAGGGCGCCGGCCGCGGCGTGATACATGAGATAGAGCTCCATCGCCGGCGTACCGCCGAAGCCATTGACGAACAGCAGAACGGGAGAGCTCTTCGCCGCCTCGAGATCGGCCAGGATGGCGACGATCATCTCCTCGGCGATGGCGTCGGCCGGCATCAGCTTCACGCGCCGCCGTCCCGGCTCGCCATGGATGCCGACGCCCATTTCCATCTCATCGTCGCCCAGCGAGAAAGTCGGTTTGCCGGCGGCGGGAACGGTGCAGCTGGTCAGCGCGATCCCCATCGAGCGTGAGCGCTTGTTGACCTTTTCGCCCAGGCTTTTCAGCGTCTGAAGATCCTGGCCCGTTTCCGCGGCGGCGCCGACGATCTTCTCGACCACCAGCGTGCCGGCGACGCCACGCCGTCCCGTCGTATAGAGTGAATCTTCCACCGCGACATCGTCATTGGTGATGACGGTTTCGATATCACGGCCGGCCATCTCCTTCGCCATCTCGAAATTCATGAGGTCGCCCTCATAGTTCTTGACGATGAAGAGAACCCCTGCGCCCTGGTCGACCGCTTCGGCGGCGGCGATCATCTGGTCGGGGGTCGGCGAGGTGAAGACCTGGCCCGGACAGGCCGCATCGAGCATGCCATGGCCGACGAAGCCGCCATGCAGCGGCTCATGGCCGGAGCCGCCGCCTGAAATCAGCGCCACCTTGCCGCCTTTCAGCGACTTGCGGCGGATGAATTTGCGCTCCTCGTCCAATTGCACCAGATCGGCGTGGGCTGCTGCGAAGCCGTCGAGGCTTTCGGCCAAAACATTCGCGACATCGTTGATGAGCTTCTTCATCGGCATTTCCCCTCAAATCGGTTTGATCTCGGCCAGCGCCGCCTTCACCCGCGCGATCGAGGCCGGCGACACGGAAAGCGTTCGTAAACCCGCGGCGATGAGCGCCGCAAGATGCCTGGGCTCGCTTGCCATGTCGCCGCACAGGCTGACGGAAATGCCCCGCTCGCGGCCATAATTTGCAACATGGGCGATGAGGCGCAGCACGGCCGGATGCGCCGGATCGCCCAAGGCAGCGACGGAAGCCTCGTCCCGGCCCGCCGCCATCACATATTGGGTGAGATCGTTGGATCCGATCGAGAAGAATGCCGCCTTGGCGAGGAGCTCAGGCGCCACCGCCACCGCCGGCACTTCCACCATGATGCCGAGCGGCGGGCGTTTCGCCGCGACGCCGTCGCGCGCCAGATCGGCCATGACCTGATCGAGAAGCACCGCCGTTTCGTCGAGCTCAGCTGAGAGCGTGATCATCGGCACCATGATCTTGAGATTGCCATGCGTGGCGGCCCGCGCCAGCGCGCGCAATTGCGCCGTGAACACGTCCTTGCGCTGAAGCGTCAGACGCACGCCGCGCAGTCCCAGAAACGGATTACGCTCGCCTTCCGGCGTCAGGCCTTTGACCGGCTTGTCGCCGCCGATATCGAGAGTGCGGATGGTGACCGGCTTGTCGCCCGCCCAGTCGAGGAGGCGGCGATAAGCGCGATATTGCGTCTCCTCGTCCGGCAGAGGCCGGCCGTCACGAAACAGGAATTCCGAGCGCATCAGGCCGATGCCGTCGCAATGGCCGGGATCGAGAACCGCAAGCTCTTCCGGCTCGGCGACATTGATCAGAAGCTCGATCCGGCTGCCGTCTCCGAGGCGCGCCGGCCGATCGAGAAAGGGCGCCTCGCGGTCGCGCCGGGCGCTGAGCGCGTCGGCCTTCGCCGACCAGAGCCGCTTCTGCGGCGCGTCCGGGCTCAGGACGAGAAGGCCCGCCGCGCCGTCGATCGCCGCTTCGGAATGGCCGTCGCGGATGATGTCGCCGAGGCCGACGACCATCGGCACGCCGCGGGCGCGCGCCAATATCGCGACATGGCTCGAGGGACTGCCCTGGCGCAAAGCGATGGCGCCGCCCTTCGACCAGTCGGCCTCGAGAAAAAGCGAGGGTGGAACATCGTCGCCGATCAGGATGGCGCCGGCTTGCGATCCGAGGCCGCCTGTGCCGCTCAACTGGCGCAGCACACGGTCGCGCATGTCTTTCAGGTCGGTGGCGCGGGCGCGGAAATAGTCGTCATCCGACATTTCATAACCGACGATCTCGGCATCGACAGTCTTGCGCCAGGCAATGTCGGCGGGCTTTCCCTGCCCGATCAGATCGCGCGCCGGCGCCAGCAACGCATCGTCTTCGAGAAGGGCGATCTGGAAGGCCAGCATCTCGGCACCCTCGCCTTCGGCAATGGCGACCAGCGCACCGAGGCCGGCAATGGCGGCAGCGACCGCGGCGTCGAAGTCCCGGCGCTCGATGGCCGGATCACCCGACGCTTGGCGCACGGCGTCGGCGGTGCTCAGGAAAAACACCGGCCCGGCGAAAATACCGTCCGAAGCCGGCCTGCCTTTGAGCTCAACCGGATGCCGCATGCGCCCTGTCCTCGTCGAAGTCGCGCTCGACCAGGCCGGCCAGCGCCGTGACGGCGGCGGCCGCATCGCCACCGCTCGCGCGCAGGTAAAGCGTCGAATCCTGCTTCGCCTTCATGGCCATGACCTTGACGATGCTCTTGGCGTCGATCCACGGTCCTTCCGGCGTGCCGGCGATCTGCACGGTGGCGGCGAAAGTCTTGGCGAGCTGGGTGAGCTTGACCGAGGGCCTGGCATGCAGCCCGACCTTGTGGCGGATCACGACGGATGACGATGTCCAGTCGGTCATTGCGGCGACAGCTCCTCGGCGGTGCGGCGGACATCCTCGAGCGAGCCGCCGCCCGAAGCCTCGGTCGCCGCCATCACGGCGCCTTCGACGATCGGCGCATTGCAGATCACCACCTTGCCTTGCCGACCGGCATCGAGCAATTCGACCGCCATTTCGCTGTTGGTTTCGGCGCCGCCCAGATCGACCAGAATGGCGACGCCCTTGTCCGACCAGGCCTCATCGATCGCCTTCAGGATCTTGGCGACATCGGTGCCGAGGCCGCCTTCGGGATTGCCGCCGCAATAGGCCAGCGGCACGGTATCGCCCACCATCTGGCGTACCATGTCGGCGGTGCCGCGCGCCACATCGATCGAATGCGAAACGATGACGATGCCGACTTTATCTTTCATGCTTCATCCCTCATCCAAATTTGGCGCGTGATCAGACGGAAAACCGGCATCCACTTTTCCTGATCACGCGCAGGCCTCAAGTTCATCACATAGCGTGGTGATCATCAACTCACTCGAACGGGCGCCCGGATCCATATGGCCGATGGAGCGCTCGCCGAGGAAAGACGCCCGGCCTTTGATGGCTTTCATCGGCACGGTCGCTTCCGCCCGCTGATGGGCAAGGGCGCGCACGCTGGCGAAGGTGGCGGTGCCGTCGCCCAGATGCCGGGCAACGGGGCCCAGCACGTCGAGCATCGTCTTGTTGTCGAAATCGGCCTTGCCGCGCGCCTTGATCGCCTCGACCGCGGCGGTGAGCGCCCGCGCCAGATCGGCCAGCGTCGGATCTTCCGGCAACTCCTTGCCGAGCGTCAGAAACAAGGTGCCATAGAGCGGGCCCGAGGCGCCGCCCACTTTCATGACCAGCGTCATGCCGATGGCCTTCAGCGCTTCCGGCAGCGGCTTGGCAAGAATATTCGCCTTGTCGGCCAGCACCGCCTCGAAGCCGCGTTTCATATTGAGCCCGTGATCGGCATCGCCAATGGCCGAATCGAGCGCGGTCAGTTCTTCCGCCTGGGCGATGATGCGCGCCGCCACCCCCTCCAGCAATCGGCCAAGATCCGGCTTCATTCAGGCACTCCTCACTCGCAAGCCCTGGGCATCGAAATAAAGCGGCTTCGTCAGGCCGACCGCAACCCGGTCACCGGATTTGAACGGCGTATCGGGCGGCGTCAAGGTGGTGATCCGATGGGCGCCGAGCCGCACATGCAGATGATTCTGGTCACCCAGATGTTCTACCCATTCGACCACGGCCTCGCCACCTCCGTCCTTGCGCAGATCCAGATGCTCGGTGCGGGCCCCGACCGTCACCGCCCCCACAGGCAATGCGCCATTGGGGAGGAGCCCCGCCGGCAGCACATTGATCTGCGGCTGGCCGAAACGCTGGGCGACATAAAGCGTCACCGGATCCTCATAGATCTGGCGCGGCGAGCCCACCTGGATGAGCCGGCCCTTGTCGATCACGCCGATCCGGTTGGCCATGGTCATGGCCTCGATCTGGTCATGCGTCACATAAAGAATGGTGGCGCCCAGATCCTGCTGGATGCGTTTGAGCTCAACCCTGAGGTCGCCGCGCAATTTCGCATCGAGCGAGGAGAGCGGCTCGTCCATCAGATAGACCGAGGGCTTGCGCACCAGCGCCCGGCCGATGGCGACGCGCTGCATCTCGCCGCCCGACAGCTGCGTCGATTTGTTGGCGAGCTTGTGGGCGATGCGCAAGAGCGACGCCACCTCCTCAACGCGCTTGCGGATCTCGGGCTCGGAAACCCGCCGCGCCGGGCTGCGCAACGGAAAGGCCAGATTGTCGAAGACGCTTAAGTGCGGATAGAGCGAATATTGCTGGAAAACGAAGGTGACGTCGCGCGCCGCGGGCTCGAGATCCGCGGCATTGTGGCCGTCGATCCATACCTCGCCCTGATCGGGCTTTTCGAGACCAGCGACGATACGCAAGGCCGTCGTCTTGCCTGCCCCGGTGGGTCCGACGAGCACGGTGAGCTCGCCGTCGGCGATGTCGAGCGTCAGGCCATCGATCGCCGTCACGGACCGGAAGTGTTTGGTGACAGTGCGCAGCGCGATATCAGCCATGGGCCGCTCCGTCATGCAGGGCCGATCTGAGCGCGCGGCCTGAGCTTTTGTCGAACAGCGACAGCCGGTCGCTCAGGAAAGCGAGGCCCACCTGCTCACCGCTCTCGACGCGCAGGCTCGCCGGCACTTTCACCTTCACCCGTCCCTGCGCGACCTTCACCGTCACGATCTGCATGGTGCCGAGATATTCGGTGCCGAAGACCTCGCCGCGATAGTCGGACGCATCATCGAAGCGGATATGCTCGGGCCGTGCGCCCAGCACCAGCTCCTCCCCCGGCGCATCCTCGCGCATCTCGGGGATGGCGATGCCTGAGCCCGCGACCTCGAGCCGTGCCGCACCTTTGCCGAGACGCCCCGTCAGCGGAATCAGGTTCATCGCCGGCGAGCCGACGAAATCGGCGACGAACAGGGTGGCCGGTCGGTCATAGATCTCCTGCGGCGAGCCCAACTGCTCGACCCGGCCATTGTTCATGATGGCGATCCGGTCAGCCATCGACATGGCCTCGAGCTGATCATGCGTCACATAGACGGTGGTGGCCTTGATGCGCTCATGCAGATGGCGCAGCTCCGCGCACATCAGGTCGCGGAATTCCGTGTCGAGGGTGCCGAGCGGCTCGTCCATCAGGAAAGCGAGCGGCCGGCGCACGATGGCGCGGCCCAGCGCCACGCGCTGGCGGTCGCCGCCGGCGAGGCCCGACACCGGCTTGTCGAGGAGATGGTCGATACGCAGCAGCCTCGCCGTCTCCTCGACGCGCGCCTTGATTTCGCGCGCCGGCACGCTTTGGCAGACAAGCGGGAAGCCGATATTGCGGCGCACATTCATATGCGGATAAAGCGCGAAGAGCTGGAACACGAAAGCGATGTCGCGCTCGGAGGCGCGCTTGAAGGCGACATCCTCGCCGCCGAGCAGGATGCGCCCCGAGGTTGGCAGTTCGAGGCCGGCGATCATCCGCAAGGTCGTCGTCTTGCCGCAGCCCGACGGCCCGAGCAGGCAGAAGAAAGAGCCGTCCGCGATGGTGAAGCTTTCGCCTTTGACGGCGGTGAAGTCGCCGAAGGATTTATGCAGGTTTTCGACGCGGATCTCAGCCATCAGCTTGCTCTCTGTCCGTTCCCGTCATGGCCGGCCCCTTCTCCTATTCGTCATGGCCGCCCTTGAGGCGGCCATCCAGTCCAGCCGCCACTCAGCCATTGCGCGGAGGGGCTGGATGGCCGGGTCAAGCCCGGCCATGACGAGGTGGGGAGGGTGAGGATAACTGATGATTCCATGTGAGAGCTTCGCCATCGGCCTATTCCGGAAATTTCGACACGATGACGAACATGACGGTCCCCGCGAGCATGGTGGCGAAGGACCAGGTGTAGAGCGTCAGCGACAGAGGCTGCATCAGCATCAGCACGCCCGCCGCGATGACGAGGGTCGCGAGATTTTCCCAGGGGCCGCGGCGAAAGCGCATGAAACGGTTCAGAAGATCGCTCATTTGCGCACCGCGCCGAAGGTGATGCCGCGCAGGAGATGCTTGCGCAGCAGCACGGTGAAGACGAGCAGCGGCACCAGGAACAATGTGGTGCCGGCGCCGACCGCCGGCCAGTCCATGCCGCCCTCGCCGATGATGGTCGGGATGAAGGGCGGCGCGGTCTGCGCCTCGCCGGAGGTGAGCAGCACCGCGAAGGCATATTCGTTCCAGGCGAAGATCAGGCAGAAGATCGCGGTGGCGGCGATGCCGGTCGCGGCCTGCGGCAGCACGACCTTGAAGAAGGCATGCAGCCGCGTATAGCCGTCGATCATCGCCGCCTCCTCATATTCGCGGGGAATCTCGTCGATGAAGCCTTTGAGCAGCCAGACGGCGAGCGAGACGTTGACCGCGGTATAGAGCAGGATCATGCCGAGCGCGGTGTCGGAGAGGCCGAGCTTGCGGTACATGAGATAGATGGGAATGGCGACCGCGATCGGCGGCATCATACGGGTCGACAGGATGAAGAACAGGAGATCGTCGGCAAGCGGGATGCGGAAGCGCGAGAAGGCATAGGCCGACAGCACGCCGAGCGAGACGGCAAAGAAGGTCGAGCCGAAGGCGATGACGAGCGAGTTCCAGAAGCGTGGCACATAGTTGGAGGGCCCCGCGATCACCATGTCGCGCTTGCGGGTGATCTCGTCACAGATCGTCTGCGGCGGGCCCAGCGACTGGATATACTCTTGGGTCTGCCGCGTGCGGGTGGTGAAGAGATTGCAGTAGCCTTCGAGCGATGGCGCGAAGACGATCTTGGGTGGGTAGGCGATCGAATCGGGCGGCGTCTTGAAGCCGGTCATCAGGATCCAGGCGAGCGGGATCATCGAGACGAGCGCATAGAGGATCACGATGGCGCCGGCGATCCGCTTCGACAAGGGCGAAGGCGCGACGACAGAGTGTGCGGTGGTCAAGGCCTGGCTCATCTCTGCTTCACCCGGTTGAGCGCCTTCACATAGATATTGGCGAGGCCGAAGACGGCGACGAAAAGAATGATGGCGAAGGCCGAGGAATAGCCGGTCCGCCATTTCTCGAAGGCCTCGCGCTTGAGCGTGATCGAGGCGACCTCGGTGGTCGAGCCCGGACCACCGCCGGTCAGGAGATTGACCATGTCGAACATCTTGAAGTTTTCGATGCCGCGGAACAGAA
The DNA here is from genome assembly GCF_016595235.1 of Taklimakanibacter albus. GTDB lineage: Bacteria > Pseudomonadota > Alphaproteobacteria > Rhizobiales > Aestuariivirgaceae > Taklimakanibacter > Taklimakanibacter albus. The sequence continues at coordinate 2,080,353 of NZ_JAENHL010000008.1, forward strand.
CCGCGAGCATGATGAAAGGCAGCGCCATGGGCAGCGTGATCGACCAGAATTGCCGCCAGAGCGAGGCGCGATCGACCTCGGCCGCCTCATAGATGTAATCGGGAATGGAGCGAAGCCCGGCGAGGCAGATCAGCATCACATAAGGCGTCCACATCCAGGTATCGACGATGATGATCGACCAGGGCGACAGGTTGACCGAGCCCAGCATTTCAAAGGAAGAAGGCTCGATGCCGGTGAAGAAGGAGACGATGCTGTTGAAGAGCCCGATCTGCGGCTGATAGAGGAACTTCCAGAAATTGCCGACCACCGCCGGCGACAGCATCATCGGAACGAGGATGATGGTCGTCCAGAAGGCGTGGCCGCGGAATTTGCGGTCGATGAGATAAGCGAGGCCGAAGCCTATCAGCGTCTGCAGCAGGATGGTCCAGAAGACGAAATGCGCCGTCGCCTGCATCGCCGCCCAGACATCGGGCGAGCCCAATATGTCGCGATACCATTTCGTGCCGACATAGGTGATCGGCCGGTTCGGGCGATTAGCCTGATAGTTGGTGAAGGAGAGATAGATCGTCCAGATCAGCGGAAAGATGTTGATGGCGAGCAGGAGGACCATGGTCGGCGCGATGAAAGCCCATGCGATCGCCTTGTCGGAAAGACCGCGGATGCGCCGCGTCCTTGCGGGTGCGGTGATCCTCCGCAATGTTCCTTCCTCGGTGCTGGCCATGGTCATTTCCGCACGCTCGTTGAAATCCCGCTCAACCGTCACCCCGGCGAAAGCCGGGGCCCATTGAACCGGTGCAGCTTGAAGAGCGCCGCCCGGTTCTTTCACTTGAATGGGTCCCGGCTTTCGCCGGGATGACAGCCGTACTGTTGCTAGTTGTTGATCTTGCCTTCTTCCTTGAAGGTCTCGGTCCAGTCGACGATCAGCTTGTCGAGCGCCTCCTTGGCGGTGCCCTGGTCGGCGACGACATAGTCATGCAGGCGTTTCTGCATGGCCTGGAGGAGCGAGGCATAAGCGGGCTCCTGCCAGAAGTCCTGAACCCCCGCCATCGCTTCGAGGAACTGGCCGGCGAAGGGCTGCGAGTCCTTGAAGGACGGGTCGTTCAGCACCGCGTTCAGGCAGGAATAGCCGCCGAGCGACCACCACTTCTTCTGCACATCGGGCTGCGCAAACCATTTGATGTAAGCGAGCGCGCCGTCCATGTTGTCGGTATTGGCGACGACCGAGATGCCCTGGCCGCCGAGCGTCGAGGCGGCGACCTTCTGGGCCGGATTGACGAAGAAGCCGACATGCTCGCCGCCGACCTTCTCGTCCTTGTACATGCCCGGCATGAAAGCGAACCAGTTCATCATCATGGCGACCTGGCCCGATTTGAACGCGTCGAGGCCCTCGCCCATATAGCTGTCGGTGTAGCCGGGCGGCGTGCAGCATTTGTAGAGCGACTTGTAGAATTCGAGACCCTTGACCGCGTCATCCGAGTTGACGGCGCCTTCCATGCGGTAGGAGCCGGGCTCCGTCTCATATTTGAAACCGAAGGAATAGAGCGCCGAGGTGGCGCCCATGGTGATGCCTTCCGACGCCCGCTCGGTGAAGATCGCCGCGCCATAGACCTTCTTGCCGTCGATGTCGCGGCCCTGGAAGAATTCCGCCACTTGCTTGAGCTCGTCCCAGGTTTTGGGGACGCTGAGATCGCGGTTGTATTTCGCCTTGAACTCGGCCTGAAGCTCGGGCCTCGCGAACCAGTCCTTGCGGTAGAACCAGCCATTGGCGTCGCCCATCGCCGGCAGCGCCCAGTAATTCGGCGTGCCCTTGGGCCAGGTCGAATAGGCATAGACGGTCGCCGGCGCGAAGTCCGACATCTTGATTCCTTCCTTGTCGAAGAAATCATTGAGCTTCACGTAATTGCCGTTCTCGGCGGCGCCGCCGATCCATTGCGAGTCGCCGATCAGCAGGTCGCAGAGCTTGCCGCCCGAATTCATCTCGTTGAGCATGCGGTCGGCGAAATTCGGCCAGGGCACGAATTCGAATTTCATGGTGATGCCGGATTGCTTCTCGAAATCCTTGGAGAGTTCGACAAGCGCGTTGGCCGGGTCCCAGGCGGCCCAGCACAAGGTCAGATCCGCGGCTTCGGCCTTCGACTGGCCGACGGCGGCGACAAAAGCGGCGAGACCCAGCGCCGCTGCAGGCTTCAGCAATGTCTTCATGAGGTTTCTCCCGTTTTCATCCGCATCCGGGCGCCGGATGGCGACCCGTCATGCGCTCCGGCCGTGACCCGCAGAGGCACACGGCCGAATTCTTGTTTAGTTATTTTGTTTATTGATATTCCAATTACTAAACAATGCAAGCGGGTAACAGTGCATATGCGAAGACATATCTGTTGCAGAGCGGGAAGATACTGAATTTATTGTTTAGTATTTGTTTAGCAAACGGGCCGCTGCGCTAAACTGGAAGCCGTCGCCTCTTGCCGGCCCTGTCGCTTCGCCGGAAATGCGGCGAGGCGGGAACGCGATCCGGTTTTCCCGCGTATATAGGGGTGAACCTTCAGCCGCCCGGAGTTCATACCCATGAAAACAGCCGTCGCCCTCGCCGCCATAGCCGCTCTTCTCGCCTTCGGCGGGACCAGCACAGACGCCGATGCCAAGGTCAAATATCGCGTGAAGGACAATTGGCGGCTCTCCTGCAATACGGCCCGCCACAAGGTGCGCGAAAAGGGCTACTCCCCCGTCAGGATCAAGAGCTGCGTCACCCCGGTCTATTCCTTCTACGCGATGAGGAAGGGCCGCACTTACATATTCCGCGTCGATCCGCGCACCGGTTTCCTCTGGCGGGAATGAGGGCTGTGGATATTTACCAAGAAAAACCGAATAAAAACACGCCGGTTGCCGAGCGGGGATGAAATGCGGATACTTTAGTTTGAAATCAGGGGGACCTGGGTTCGGGCGAGGCAACCTGCCGATGCGTCACTTTTGATTGCCTATTGTTCCGCGTTGTGCAATTAACACAAATTTCGTGGGTAAATTGCATCCAGCAAAGATCAGGGACGCCGGCTTCTCTACCTGGGATTGCAGCCTCGGGCGCAGGACGAAGTTTGCTACCGACGCCAGAGCCAAGCGGGGAAGACGGCTATGTCGAGTATCAAAAGAGCGGGGGCGGTTGCACCGACTTTGCGCAAATGGGTGGTGTTCCGGCAGTATCAGGACGACCCGCGCCAGCATGTCGATTATATCGAGAGCCTCGATGAGCTGGCGGCGCTGGTGGATGCCGGGCCCGATAGTGAGCGGATCTTCCATATCCGCATCGAGCTCAATCAGCTGCGCCAGAGAGTGTAGCCTTCACCGTGAACGGCAGAAGGCGCACCATGACGCTTACCGCCGAGCTGGTTGCGTTATGCGCGCGGCCGGAGGCCGATCGTGGCCCGGAGGCCAAATACGATTATTTCGACGATGATGATTATCGCCGGGCCGCCGCCGCTTTGCTGGCCGGCCGGCCTGCCGGACCCGTGTGGATCTTCGCCTATGGATCGTTGATCTGGAATCCCGAAGCGCATTATGCCGAGCAGCGGCGCGCCACGGTACATGGATGGCACCGCTCCTTCTGCATGAGCCTGACGCGCTGGCGTGGATCACCCGAGCAGCCCGGTCTCATGATGTGCCTCGATCGCGGTGGTGCCTGTGAAGGTGTCGCCTATCGCCTGACCGAGGGCGGCGAGGCACGCGAGCTCGACCAGCTCCTGCAGCGCGAGCTCGGCAGCCACGAGGCCATGGCGAGTGTCAGGTGGGTCAGCGCGAGGACCACGGAAGGTCCCCTTCGCGCCCTCGCCTTCTATGCGCGTCCCGACCGTCTCGACACCTATGTCGGCAAATGGCCGTTGCCCGAAGTCGCGAAGAATCTCGCGCGCGCCTGCGGCCATGCGGGCTCGACCGCCGATTATCTCTACCAGACCGTCACCAAGCTCGAGGCGCTCGGCATCCATGACCGCAATCTGTGGACGCTGCAGCATCTGGTGGCGCAGGAGATCATGCGGATGAGAGACAGCCGCGCGGCCACTGCCTGACAGCAGAATGATTACGTATAAGATTTAATGTTGCGGGTCCCTCCACATTTCCCTTCGCCCGTTGCAAAGCAATGGGAGAAGGTGGCCGACCTTGCTCCGCCGAAGCGAAGCCTCGGCTTCGCGAAGGCGAGAGGCCGGATGAGGGCTCTTCCTTGACGCCCCGCCCCTGCCAGCTACCCCGCGAAGGCCGTGCAAGCCTGGCCCGCGACATCGACAGAGGCACGCAACAAGGCACCATCGAAATCATTCGCCGCCTCGCCAAGCCCGGCTCGCGCCGAGGTGACATAAAGCGTTTTCAGATCGTCGCCGGCAAACACACAGGAGGTCGGCTGCTGCACCGGCACATCGATGATGCGGTCGATCCGGCCATCGGGCGCGTAGCGGATAATGCAAGAGCCGCCCCAGCGCGCATTCCACAGACAACCTTCAACGTCGAGCGCCGAGCCGTCGGGAAAACCGCGCTCATGGGGGCTGGCAAAGACGCGCCGGTTGGCAATCTCACCCGTGGCGCCATTCCAGTCATAGACATAAATCACCCCGGCCCGCGTATCGGCAAAATACAGCCGCCCCCGCGCCTCGTCCCAGCAGAGCGTGTTGGAGATGCCGATATTCTTCTCCATGCGCGTGACCGCGCCATCGGGCGTCACCCGATAAAGCGCCCCTTGCGAGTGCGTAATCGGCAGGTCCTCGCCGGCAGGCCCGATATTGTTCTGCATGGTGCCGAGCCAGAAGCGGCCTTGCGGATCGACACGCGCCTCGTTCGAGCGGTTGCCGCTGCCTTTGCCTTCCGGCGCAACGAACGCCGTGTGTCCGCCGGTTTCGGGATCGAGAAAGGCGAGGCCATCGGCGAGCGCCACCAAGAGTCCATCGTTCTGGCGCGGCACGACGGCGGATACCGGTTGGTCGAAGCTCCATGTCCGTGTAGAGCCGGAGGCGAGGCTCAGTGACCAGGCCTCGCCGGCAATGATATCGACCCAATAGAGGGCGCGAGCCGCCGCGTCATAAAATGGACCTTCGCCAAGCTCGAAACGCTTTTTAGCGAGGACGGATTTGAAGTTCATAGATTCTAATCTGCTCATTGTTTCGCTGACTAGATAAGATCAGCGCAGTCTTCAAGGGAATTGGCAGTCTACCGGGAACTCCAAGCTACGACCCGCCGTATGAAAGGGAGCCCTTCCTCCGCGAAGATCTCATGCAGGATAACAATCGGGGAATCCGCAGCGTGGTGCACGGCCGAGAACTCTAGCGCACGACCATTCTCCCGCACTGCCGTCGTCTACTTGTCTTGACGATCCCTCTGAGCAGGCCCGCCGCCATAAGGATAGAGCACCTCATCTGTCGGCACGGCGCGGCCATCGACCGCATCAACGATCCTCACCCGGATTACCGGCTTCTCAGTCTCACGCGCCTCTTCGAGTATTTCCTCCATCACCGCGTCCTCCTCGGCAGCGCCGGCGCTCAATATCTTGAGGAATATGGCCAGAGCGCGGGTCTCGCCTGACAGTGCCGCCGTGCCGAGCGATCTGAGCGCGGCCTGGGCCAGCGGCATGGTGAGCTCCGTCCCGTCGATACGCACCTTGACGGGTCGATAGGCTTCGCGGCGGATCAGTGCGCGCAGCTGCTCGCTTTCGGCGCGCGGCCGATTCTTCGCGCCTTTGGGCTTTCCCTTAGGGTTACCGGACACGCCTTTGCGAAACTGTCCGGATTTCGGGGGGCGGCCATAACCCACCCGGGCCTCGCCGCCTTCGGGTCCCCTTGCATTGTCGGTCATTGGGCACTCCCGTTTCTGCTTCCATTCGTGGGCTGTCCTCATCCACTTATGTTCACGGAGTCAAATGGAGGCGCCGATGCGCAATGATCAGAATGAGGGCGGGAGATGGGGCACGGCTCCGAGTGGCAGGAGATTTCCCTGCTCGACCGGAGGGGAGGCGGTCAAGCCCTTGATCTCATTGGCCGTCGCACGGATTTTCTCGAAAATTCCCTGTATTTCCCTGCAAATCCCTGTATCCGCCCTGTATCGGGTTTTTTGAATTCCAATTGACTTAATCTTTTTTCCGGTGCTAGCCTTAGGGTCAAGGGAGACGGAGACGCCAGGAACATGGTGCTCAGAGGGACCAACCAGGAATCGGGACGGCCATATAACCGCAGGATCGTGCTGGAAGCGATCAGGCTGCATGGCCCCATCGCGCGCGGCGAGATCGCCAGGCGCGTCGGCCTCACCGTCCAGACCGTCTCGACCATCATCCGCGAGCTCGAGGACCAGGAATTCATCATCGGCGCCCGCGAGGAGCCGAAAGGCCGCGGCTATCCCGCGACCGCGCTCACCCTCAATCCGGAAGGCGGCTTCGCCATCGGCGCCAGCGTATCCCCCATCGGCATAGACGTGGCGCTGGTCAATCTCTCCGGCGACATCATCGGCCAGCAAAGCCGCGAGATCGCCAATCCCGCCCCCGAACTCACCTTCACCGAAGTCGCCCGCATCGCGAGTGAGCTACGCACCCTGCGCCCGAAAGGCCGCCTGCTCGGCCTCGGCATGGCGATGCCCGGCCCCTTCGATGTGGAAGCGATGAGCTTCGTCGGGCCGACCACCTTGCAAGGCTGGAAGGACGTGCCGATCGCCGAGCGGCTCAATACCGTGACCGGGCTGCCGGCCTTTGTCGGCGGCGACGTCGCCTCGGCGGCGCTCAGCGAACGCCTCTACGGCGCCGGGCGCGCCTTGCAGGAATTCTATTATCTCTATCTGGGCGTCGGCACCGGCGGCCGGCTGGTCCATGGCGGCCAGGTTTTGCGCGGCTCGCGCGGCAATGCCGGCGAGATCGGCCATGTGCCCTTCATTCCCGATGGCGAATATTGCCCGTCCTGCGGCAATCGCGGCTGCCTCGAGCGTTATCTCTCGGTCGAGGCCTTCGACCGGCGCTCGAAGATCGTCGGCGAGGAGGGCTGGATCGCCGAAGCCGCCCCCTTGCTGCGCACCGCGGTGCTGGCCATCGAAAATCTCTTCGATCCCGAGACGATCATCTTCGGCGGCCTGGCACCCGAAGGTGTCATGAAGAAGCTGGTGCGCGCCGCCGAACCCCTCTTGCCGTCGGTTGCGGCCCGCCGCGAGCGCAAAGTACCGCGCCTCATATTGTCGATCACCGGCAAGGCGGCGCTGTTGCGCGGGGCGGCGGCGCTGGCCTTCTCCAGCATGATGGCGCCGCGCATCGGCGGCGCCGGCGATGACGATCCTGATCCCCTGATGCACAAACCCAACCGGGAGAAAGCCGCGTGACCGAACAGACCCCTCTCCTGCGGCTCGACAACATCACCCGCAATTTCGGCGCCATCGAAGCGTTGCGCGGGGTGAGCTTCGACATTGCGCGCGGCGAAGTGGTGGCGCTCCTGGGCGACAACGGCGCCGGCAAGTCGACGTTGGTGAAGATCATCTCGGGCGGCCTCGAGGCAAGCTCGGGCCGCATGATCTTCGATGGCGAGGAACGCATGTTCAACTCGCCCGCCGAAGCCAAGGCGGCCGGCATCGAGACCGTCTATCAGGATCTGTCGCTGTGCACGAATGTCGATGTCGTCGCCAATTTCTTCATGGGCCGCGAGATCGTGAAGCGTTGTTTCGGCATCCCGGTGCTGCAGGAAAAGGCGATGTATGACGCGGTCGAGAAGGCGATCACCAATGCCGGCACGCGCATCCCGTCGCTCAGGACCAATGTCGAGCATCTCTCCGGCGGACAGCGCCAGGCGATCGAGCTCAACCGCTTCGTCCATTGGGGCGGCAAGCTGGTGCTGCTCGACGAGCCTTTTGCGGCGCTCGGCGTCGAGCAGACGCGCCGCGGCCTCGAAATGATCAAACGCGTCGCCGCGCAAGGCATCGGCGTCGTCGTCATCACCCATATCATGGCGCAAGCCTTCCAGGTGGCCGACCGCATGGTCGTCATCCGCCAGGGCAAAGTGGCGGGCGATGTGAGGCGCGAGGACACCAGCCCCGACGAAGTCATCCGCATGATCACCGGCGAGGCCTCGATCGGCCGCGCCCAAGAAAAGAAACCACAGTTACACGCCTGAAGTTAAAACCAAGGAGGAGACTTACATGAAACGCCTGTTGAGTACCCTTTTGGGTGCCTTGGCCATCGCGGCCATCGCGCTCACCACGCCGGCCTTCGCGCAATCGAAGGGCAAGATCTATTACATGGTCCCGACATTGCTCGACGAGTTCCAGACCGAATCGGTCAAGGCGATCGAGACATTCCTGAAGCAGGTCGGCTATGAGCCGGTGACGCTCAATGCCGACAACAAGACCGATCTGCAGCAGAGCCAGATGAACGACGTCATCGCTTTGAAGCCGGCCGCGATCGTACTCGCCGCCGTCGACTTCAATGCGCTCAAGCCGTCGATCGAAAAGGCGCGCGCCGCCGGCATCCCGGTCATGATCTTCGACCGGCAGATCACCTCGACGCCGTCCGACCTCACCTCGGTCGCCGGCACGGTCGAGATCGGCTATGTCGCGGCGGGCGAGATCCAGCGCCTGCTGAAAGAGAAGAAAGGCGACGTAAAAGGCAAGATCCTGCAAGTGCTGGGCGATCCGGCCGATCCCTACACGCTCGACATCCAGAAGGGTTTCGAGGAGAAGATGAAGGAGTTCTCGGGCGTGCAGATCATCTCGCTGCCCGCGATGCAGTGGGAAGCGTCCAATGCCGGCTCAATCGTCGCCGATCAGCTGGTCGCCAATCCCGACATCGACCTGATCTTCGTCCATGCCGCGCATCTGGCCGTCGCCGCCGTGGCCTCGCTCGAAGCGAAGGGCAAGAAGCCGGGTGACGTGATGCTCGTTTCGTCGAACGGCGCGCCGGTCGGCCTCGATCTCATCCGTAAGGGCTGGGAGAATGTCGAAGTCGAGCAGCCGCTTTACGCCCAGGCCGCGGCGATCGCCATGTTCGCCGACAAGGTGGTGAACAAGCAGGAGATCAAAGCCGGCACCTACAAAGTGCTCGGCCTCGACTCGACGCTGACCATCGAAAGCTGGGGCCCGAATCTCAAGATTCCGGGCGCCGCGATCACCAAGGACAATGTCGATCAGCCGCAGTTCTGGGGCAACATGAAGGCCCCGTCGGACCCGATCAAGCCGGTCGAATAAAAAGAAGTGACGATGAGATTGGCCCGACCCACAACCCTCACCCTGAGGTGCCCGCCGAAGGCGGGCCTCGAAGGGTGGCGAGCGGCAACAACTGCGCAGCTGGTTCATGCTTCGAGGCTCGCTTCGCTCGCACCTCAGCATGAGGGCATGCGGTCGTCCGATCTCATCGTATCCTAGCAGTCGCTTCCCCCTCTCCCGTCCGCAAGATGGGAGAGGGACTTATCCCTCACGGAGTTTCTCTAATGATCAGTTCCCGGCAAAGGGCGCTTGTCGAATTCCTGCTCGACAATCTGGTCTGGATCATGCTCGCCATCGTGCTGGCGGTGTTCTCGCTCACCATTCCGAATTATTTCCAGATCGGAATCTTCGTCAACATCATAGAGCAGTCGACCTTTGTCGGCGTCATGGCGATCGGACTCGCCATCGTCGTCATCGCCGGCAATATGGATCTGTCGATCGAATCGACGATGGCGCTCTCCGCCATGATCACCGGCATATTATTCGCCTCACATGGCATCGGCATCGGCTTCACCACCACGCCGGCCTGGCTGGTGCTGCCTTTGTCGCTCGGCATCGCAGTCGCGGTCGGGGCTGTCATCGGCGCCCTCAATGCCTGGCTCGTAGTCAAGGTCAGGATGAATGCCTTCATCGTCACGCTCGCCGCCTTCATCTGGGTGCGCGGTCTCGTCGTGGCGATCTCCGGCGGCCGCTCGGCCCAGGATCTGGCGCCTGAGATCCGTTTCATGGCCATCGAGCCCTTCCTCTACATCCCGCTCATCGCCTGGGTCGCGATCATCTGTTTCGTCATCTTCACCTTCATCATGCGCAAGACGCCATTCGGACGGCACATCACCATGATCGGCGGCAATGCGGTGGCGACGTTCCGCGCCGGAATCCGCGTCGACCGTCTGGTCGCCATCAGCTTCGTGCTGGCCGGCGCCATTTCAGGCCTTGCCGGCTGGCTGCTCGCCATCCGCACCTCGGGCGCCACCGCCAATCTTGGCGTCGGCATGTTGTTCAACGCCTTCGCCGCGGTGGTGATCGGCGGTGTCAGCCTCAAGGGCGGCATCGGCCAGTTGCCCGGCGTCTATGCCGGCGTGCTTCTCATCTATTCCATTCATACCGCCATCAATCTCATGGGGTTGCCGGCGCATTACACCCAGATGATCTTAGGGGGCATGGTGCTCGCCGCCGTCCTCCTCGACACCGCCAAACTCCAGATCCGGCAAAAGCTCGCATGACCAAAAGACTTAAAGATCGCACCGCGCTGGTGATCGGCGCGGCGCGCGGCATTGGCGCGGCAATCGTCGAACGTTTCATCGAGGAAGGCGCCCATGTCGTGCTTGCCGACCATGATGCGGAGGCCGGCAAGGCGACGGCAAAACGTCTCGGCGCCCGCTTCGCCGCGGTCAATATCGCCAAGCCGGAAGATGTCGAGCGCGCCGTCGCCGACACCGTCGATCATTTCGGCGGCCTCGACATATTGGTGCAGAATGCCGGCATCTATCCCTGGACGCTGATCGAGAACATCACGCCGGAAGAGTGGGACAGCGTGCTGGCGGTCAATCTCAAAGGCACGTTCCTCGCGGCGCGCGCGGCGCTCGCCGTCATGAAGCCGAAAGGCTACGGGCGGATGGTGTTCACCTCTTCGATCACCGGCCCCCGCGTGACGAGCCCCGGCCATGGCCATTATTCGGCGAGCAAGGCCGGCATCAACGGCTTCATCAAGGCCGCGGCGCTCGAATTCTCGGGCTATGGCATCACCGTCAACGGCATCGAGCCCGGCAATATCCTGACCGAGGCGATCGTCGAGCACCGCTCACCGGCCTTCATCAAAACCATGGAAGAAGCGATCCCGCTCGGGAGGCTTGGGAGCCCACGCGACATCGCCCATGCGGCGCTGTTCCTCGCTTCCGATGAAGCGTCCTACATCACCGGCACGACGATCATCATCGATGGCGGCCAGACCTTGCCGGAAGGCAAGGATTTTCGCTTGAAGCCGGAGTAGAGACTTGCCAATCCACCCCACCCGGCGCTTCGCGCCACCCTCCCCGCAAAACGCGGGGAGGGAGAAGAAACATCTCCCTCCTCACGCGAATGCGTGGGGAGGGTGGCGAGCGCAGCGAGCCGGGTGGGGTGTCTCAGGAGAAGGCACATGACCAAACGCTTGTCCGGACGCGTCGCTTTGGTAACCGGCGCGGCGCGCGGCATCGGCCTCGCGGCGGCGACGCGGCTCGCGGAGGAAGGGGCGCATGTCCTGCTCTCCGACATCGATGCCGATGTGCTGGCGGAGGTTACGGCAGACCTGCGGAAGCAAGACCTCACCGTCGACGCTGTCGCCTGCGATGTCGCGAATCCCCAGAGTGTCGAACGCATGGTGGCGAAAGCGGCCGGCAACTGGGGCCGCATCGACATCGTGGTCAACAATGCCGCGATCTCGGACGACACGCCGATCGAGGAACTGAGCGATGAACATTGGCGTCATGTGCTCGCCATCAATCTCGACTCGGCGCTCCATGTGGCGCGCGCGGCCCTGCCCCATCTGAAGCAGAGCCCGTCGGGCAGCATCGTCAACATCGCCTCGGTGCAAGGCATACGTGGCCAGCCGCATGCCATGGCCTATGCGACGGCGAAGGGCGGCCTCGTCAATCTCACGCGCTGCATGGCGGTGGATTTCGGGCCCTTCGGGATCAGGGCCAATGCGGTGGCGCCCGGCTATATCGACACGCGCATGGCCGAGCAGAAGCTCGACACGCCGCATGAGCACAAGACCGACTGGTTCCAGGACATCTATTTCAAATATGGTCGCATGCCGCTCCGGCGTGCCGGCAAGGTGGAGGATGTCGCGGGGCCCATCCTCTTCCTCGCCAGCGACGACAGCCTCTATGTCACCGGCACGGTGCTGGTCGTCGATGGCGGCTTCACCGCCACTTATTGACTTGAGCGAAAACGCAGACTGTGGCCCTATAGAGCAATGCATATCCTCATCATCGGCGCCGCCGGCATGGTCGGCCGCAAACTTGCCCAACAACTGGTACTCGACCAGCGCATCGGCACAGAGCCTATCGACCGGCTAAGCCTGGTCGATGTCGTCGTCCCTGCCAAAGTCTACGACTTTCGCAACATCACCGCTGAGGCTGCAGACCTCGCCACGCCTGGGACGGCGGAGAAACTCGTCGCCGCGCGGCCGGACGTCATCGTGCATCTGGCGGCCATCGTCTCGGGCGAGGCGGAAGCCGATTTCGACCGCGGTTACCGCATCAATCTCGACGCGACGCGGGCGCTGTTCGAGGCGATCCGCCAGGAAGGGATGAAGTCGCCCTATAAACCCCGGCTCGTCTTCACCTCCTCGATCGCCGTCTTCGGCGCGCCCTTCCCCGACAAGATCGGCGATGACTATTTCACCACGCCGCTCACCTCCTACGGCACGCAGAAGGCGATCGGCGAATTATTGCTCGCCGACTATTCCAGGCGCGGCTTCTTCGATGGTATCGGAATCAGGCTGCCGACCATATGCGTCCGGCCGGGCAAGCCCAACAAAGCGGCGTCGGGCTTTTTCTCCAATATCCTGCGCGAGCCGCTGGCGGGCCAAGAAGCCATCCTGCCGGTCGGCGAAGACGTGCGGCACTGGCATGCGAGCCCGCGCGCCGCAGTCGCGTTCCTGCGCCACGCCATGACGATGGACCTGACACCGCTGGGCGCCCGGCGCAATCTCAGCATGCCGGGGCTTTCGGCGACGGTCGGCGAGCAGATCGAGGCCCTGCGCCACATCGCCGGCGAAAAGGCAGTCCGCCTCATCCGGCGCGAGCCCGATCCGGTGATCATGAAGATCGTGTCCGGCTGGCCGCGCGATTTCGATACGAAACGCGCCGCCGCTCTGGGCTTCAAGGCGGAAGCGACCTTCGACGAGATCATCCGCATCCATATCGAGGACGAGCTCGGCGGGAAGATCGGGTAGCAACCTTCCGTCATCCCGGCGAAAGCCGGGATCCATTCGGCGCGAATTTAATAGGCCCCGGCTTTCGCCGGGGTGACGTTATTGTACGGTCTTCGCGCGCAGCGCTTCGAACAGCGCCAGCTGGTCGGCGATGAGCTCACGCTTCTCGTCGCGGCGGACGAAAACCTTGAACATCGCCTCACCGTCGCCGTTGATGAACTGCACCGAGCAGGAGCGCCGGCCGTGGAACAGCCGGTCGATGAAATAGATCGCGGCACAACGGTCGGCCTTGATGTGACCGCCGATCGGGCTGTCGCCATGGATGTTGAAATAGCCTTGCGCAGCCGTACCGGGCGGCAGTAGGCCTTTGCATTCGAGCACGATATCGGAGGTGTGCACGATGAAAAGGACGTCACCCCATTTGGTGAGTTCCTGCCAGATTTCCTCGAAGCGGTTGCCCGCCACATGAAGAGCAGCGCCGTGCGGCAACTCATCGAAGACATGGCGCAGCGGCACGCCGCATTGCGCCGCGATCATTTCGAGCACGCCGTCGGGCTTGGCCTTGAGAGCTTCGGCGACCGAGGCCGGTTTCACCGCGACATTCATGCCGCCGCTCCGGTAGCCGTGGCGGTGAGCGTCTGCACCGCTTCGAAGCCCTCGAATTGCGGATGACCGAGAAACAGCTTCTTGCTGGAATTGTCGCCGGCGCGGGCATGCGCCTTGCGGAAGCCTTCCGAATTGGTCCAGGCCTCGAAGTCGGCCTTGGTCCGCCACACGGTGTGCGAGGAATAAAGAATATGATCCTCCTGCTCCGGCCCACGCAGCAGGTGGAATTCGACGAAGCCCGTCATCTCGTTGAGATAGCTGTCGCGCTTGAGCCAGACTTGCTCGAATTCGGCGCCGGCGTCCTTCGGCACTTTGAAACGGTTCATGGCAATGAATGTCATAGGCATCTTCCCTCAAGATCTGCGGCGGCGCTTCAGCGCCAGCCTCGAAATACACAGCAGAAAGCGCGGGCCCAAAGGTCCGTTCGTTCCGTTCCGTCATTTGCTCTGGCTGGCTGGCTTACCGGTACTAGAGGGGCTCGCTCGCGGGCTGGCGCATCTGGACTATACCGAACTTTGATCGCTAACCCCAGATGATGCTTGACGATTAGCAATATCCGACCTAATTAGTCAACTATTCTTCTTTCCCGGAACTAGCTGATCGCCACGTTCCGCAAAACCCAGCGGAGTGGCGCGCTATGATCAACCCGACCCCCCATATTGACCCGGCCCCCCAGAAGGCGCCGGCCGCCTATGAAGGCGAGACGGCGAATGGCGCCGCCACCTATTCCTCGCGCGATCTGTTCCGCGACAAGACCGAGATCCGCATCGAGCATCAGGGCGAGATGTATCGCCTGAGAATCACCCGCTCCGGCGGGCTCCTGCTCAACAAATAAGGCCGCCCCACATGCCGACCGTTTCCCGTCGCCGGCTGCTCACCGCCGGCGCCGCTGCTATTCTCACCATGACATCCGCGCCCCCGCTTCTCGCCCGCACCGTCAAGGACGCGGCCGGCGATGAGGTGAACCTCGGCAAGCTCGACCGCATCCTGTCGATCGGCGGCGACGTCACCGAGATCATCCATGAGCTGGGCGCCGGCAATCTCGTCATCGCCACCGACACGACCAGCACCTTCCCGCCGGCGGTGATGGCGCTGCCCAAGGTCGGCTATATGCGGGCGCTGTCGACCGAAGGTGTGCTCGCGCAATCGCCCGATCTCATCCTGGCCAGCGCCGGCTCCGGACCGCCGGAAGTCATCGCGGCGCTCAAACAGAGCGGCGTACCTATCGCCCTCGTCGACTACAGCCCGACCGCGCAAGGCATCGGCCGCAAGATCGCGCTCATCGCCGAGATCCTCGATGTGAAGGAAAAGGGCATCGCCCTCACCAAATCGATCGAAACCGAACTCGATACTCTCGAGAAGGCGCTGGCCCAGGCGCCGCGGCCCCGCACTCTCTTTGTGCTGAGCCTCATCGGCGGACGTATCATGGCGGCGGGCAACAAGTCCTCGGCAAACGAGATCATCACGCTGGCCGGCGGCGCCAATGCGGTGGCCGAGTTCGACGGCTTCAAGCCGGCGAGCGCCGAAGCGATCATCGCGGCGCAGCCGGAAGCTGTCGTGATGATGGAACGTGAAGGCGATATCGGCGCCGACGACCTCTTCGCGCAGGAACCCTTCTCGAAGATCCCGGCGGCCAAGACCCGCAAGCTCATCCGCATGGACGGCTCCTATCTCTTAGGATTCGGCCCGCGCACACCCTCCGCCGCGCGCGAGCTCGCCAAGGCGCTGCATCCAGGCATCGCCTTGTGACCGTGCTCGACACGTCGCCTGCCGAGACGGTCGGGATCGCTGGAGACCGCAGCCATCGCGCCAGATTGGCGTTGATCGGGTTGGGCGTCCTGCTCGCTCTTACCTGCATCGTCTCGATCATGACCGGGCCGGTGCCGTTGACGGCGGAAACCGTGGTCAAAGCCATCTTCACGCCCGAGGCCGTCGAATTGCGCGACCAGGCGATCGTGTGGAGCGTGCGGCTGCCGCGTACGTTGCTCGCCGTCCTCGTCGGCGGCGCGCTCGCCTTCTCCGGCGCCCTGCTGCAAGGCCTGTTCCGCAACCCGCTCGCCGATCCGGGCATCATCGGTGTCTCCGCCGGGTCGAGCTTCGCGGCGATCACCGCCATTGTTCTCGGTGAAGCGCTGTTCGGCGCCGCGGCGATGCTCTATCTCCTGCCGGTCGGCGCCTTCTTCGGCGGCCTTGCCGCCACCATCTGCCTCTATCTCATCGCGACGCGGCGCGGCCGCACCTCGATCGCCACTATGCTGCTCGGCGGCATCGCCATCGCGGCGCTGATGATGGCGGGGACCGGTGTCCTCATCTTCATGAGCAACGATCAGCAATTGCGCGAGCTCACCTTCTGGAGCCTCGGCAGCCTCGGCGGCGCCAGCTGGCCCAAGATCATCGCCACTACGCCGTTCATCATCATCGGCCTGCTGCTCGGCTTCGCCTTTGCCGGCGGCTTCAACGCGCTGGCGCTGGGTGAATCGGAAGCCCGCCATCTCGGCATCCCGGTGCAGATCCTCAAGCGCACGGCGATCGTCGCGGTGGCGCTCCTCACCGGAACGGCGGTCGCAGTGAGCGGCACGATCGGATTCGTCGGCATCGTGGTGCCGCATCTGTTGCGCCTCTTCATCGGGCCGGATCATCGCTTCCTGCTGCCGGCCTCGCTGCTGCTCGGCGCCGTGCTGCTGGTCGGCGCCGACATGGTGAGCCGCACCATCGTCTCGCCGGCGGAGCTGCCGATCGGCATCGTCACCGCCATGCTGGGCGCGCCGTTCTTCCTGTGGATCTTGCTGCGCAACCGCAGCCTCGTCGACCTCTGATGTTTACCGCCGACCATATATCGCTACGCTATGGCGCGCGTCCCGTCCTCAGCGACGTGTCGCTGACGCTGGCGCGCGGCGAGCTCGTCATCATCCTCGGCCCCAATGGCGCCGGCAAATCCACCCTTCTCAAAGTGCTGACCGGCGATCTTCAGCCCGATCAAGGCAGCGTCAGCTTCGACGGCAGCCCGCTGGCGCGCATTCCGCTCGATGAGCTCGCGCGCGAAAGAGCCGTGCTGTCGCAATCGATGGGGCTCAACTTCCCCTTCACCGTCTTCGAGATCGTGCGGCTCGGCCTCGAGGCGGGGCGCGGTTCCATGAGCAGGGCCGAAGTTCTACGCCTGCTGCCGCGCGCCCTCAAAGCCGTCGGCCTCGAAGGTTTCGAAGGGCGGCTGCTTCAGCAGCTTTCGGGTGGCGAGCAGCAGCGCGTGCATCTGGCGCGGGTCCTGTGCCAGGCCTGGGCCGGCAAGCCCGACGGCTCGGCCTTCCTGCTCCTCGACGAGCCGGTGTCCAATCTCGATATCCGCCATCAGCTGCAGACACTGGAAGCGGTGCGCCGCCATGTGACGGGCGGCGGTGGCGCCCTGATGATCCTGCATGACATCAATCTGGCGGCGCTTTACGCCGACCGGCTGGTGATGATGACGGAAGGCCGCATCCTGCGCCAGGGCGCGCCCCAGGACGTGCTCGATCGTTCGGCGATCCTCGATGTCTATGGTGTCGACATGCCGGTCGAGATCGCCCGCAATTCGGGCCGGCCCTTCGCGCTGCTCAGCCGGCCGGGATAGACGCGCGGGCTTCGTCGCATTCCGCGCAAGCCTCCTCCGGCCGATGCAGGAACAGCAGACGGTCCTTCGCCAGGTGCTCAAGAGCAAGCCGCACCAGATCGCGTGAGCGCATCAGGCGCGCTTGTGCATGACCGACGCGGCCTTCGCGCTGCAAGCCGGCATCACGCAGCCAGTCATCGGCGAGCGCGAAGCGGACGCAGCAATGATTGTTCTCGCCATAGTCGATGCGCCGTGGAACGCCGTGCTCGAGGATCGTCGAAGTGCTGGTCGTGCGGTAGGGCACATCGGCCAGAAGCTCGGCCAGATGTAATGTCGTATTGGACGAATGATCGGTGCCCAAGAGCAGGATCTTGCCGTCCCGATCATGGACGCGGCCGACCGGGCTCGCCGGAATATGGGGTGGCAGCGGCAAGGGATCGGCGACAATTGCTTCCGCGGCCGGTCCCACGCCTGCGAAAGCATGGACATGATCACTGCGGCGGACACCCGGCAAGCGCCAGAACATGTCGGCGGTCACGCCGAGATCGGATGTCACGGGCGACGATGCTCTGTCGAAAACCTCATCGTCATTGCCGGACCAGGACGGCATGACCAGCGTGCCCTCAGATCCCAGCGCCTCATGCAACGCTGCGATCAGACCGAGGGGACCACCTTCGATCGGACGTACGGCACGGAAAGCCGTGTGGACGAGCAGAATATCGCCCGCTTCGACACCCAGCTCCCGCAGCTGCCGAACGAGCTCGGCCTTGCCGATCTCGTTCATGCGTCAAAAGGCCGAGGTGAAGGGCTCCGGCTCGGCGAAGCGCTTGAGGACGTTCCAGGTGATCCTGGAGACGTTGTTGTCGTAGCCATTATGCGAAAGCGAGCCACACCAGGCGATGGACGACGTCGCGAAGAAAGCGCCGCCTGAGGGCGTCTCACCGAAAGCGAGATCGGCGCGCACGCGTTCATTCTGATCGCCGCCGAGATTGGGCGGCACGACGGTGAATTCCTCATTCACCAGCATCATCATCGAATTATGGTTTTCCGATGAGGCGAGCCTGAGCATGTTGGGCGGCGAGCCCAGATTGGTGGTGATGCAATCGAGCTCGATGCCGGCGGCGGCACCGCCGATCAGGCCGAAATTGCCGATGATCTCATCCGGCACGCCCTCGAAGATGAAAGCGGCGCGCGGATTATCGGCGTCGGGCGCGCGGCGATAGTAGGACGATATGTCGAAGCCTTGCGCGATGAAACCGACGCCGCAAATGACATTGGGGGCGCGGCCGACGCGACGCCACAGGCCACCATATTCGCCGGTGAAGGAGTGATAATATTCGCCGGGCTCGGCCACCCAGGTGCGGATGCCGTCCTCGGCGCGGCGCACTTCGATGACGCCCGGCAATTCGTCATGATAGGCGATGCGCCAGTACCAGCCATTGCCGCCCATATACATGAGCCTGCCGCCGCGATCGACCCAGGCCTTCACCGCGTCCCACATCGGTGTCGAGTGATATTCGGGATGGGTGCCGGTCACCAGCACGCGATAATCGCGCAGCAACTCATAACCATCCTCATGCAAATCCTCGTCGGTGATGACGTCGTAATCGACGCCATGATGATCGAGCCAGTCATAGAGATGCGTGTCGGCATTGTATTGATAAAGGCCGGAGCCGTGGCCGCCGAGCCAGGAATGATATTGCGGCGAATAGTTGAGATTGGGCCTGAGACGGCTCGAATAACACACGCCTGATCCATCGGCATGCAAATCATAGAGCGAGCCGCCAAGCTCGGGATGGTCATACATGTAGAGATCGGTGTGGCCGAATTGGAGTAGCCGCGCCATCTGCCGCTCGGCGCCACGCGCGGTGATGTGCTCGCCGTGATTGGCGTAAGCGATGTAGGACGCGGTCGACGCCAGCACCAGAATCTTCGGCCCGTTGCGGCGCTTCTTGCGGTCGCGCGGCGGGCGGACGAAGAAAGCGAGATATTGCTCGCGCGTCGCGTCGCGGTCGGTCTCGCCCGACCGCACATGCAGCGCATAGGGACCGCTCTTCACATCTTCAGGAATGGTGAACTCGACCGAGGTCTCCCAGGCCGCATCATAGACGTCGTCGCTGTGGAAATGGATGGCGCCATACTGCTCCGGCTTGCGCAGCCAGCTATGCTCTTCACCCGTCCAGTTCCAACCCTTCATGCCGCGCGCCGGCAGATGCACGACGCGGCCGTGAAAACCGGAGGGACCGATATCGATGACGCGTGTGGTGCGGATCTCGCGCGCAAAATCCCAGCGCGCGATGATGGGCGCGAGGAGCGACGCATCGATGACGGGGCGCAGATACTCATCATGACGCTCGGACGGGTGAAGCCCTGCAAGAAGAAGCGGGCCATCGATCTTGCCGTCGAAATGGCGGCCAATGGTGCCGTCGGGCTCGGGACAACCGGCCAGCATCAAGGGCACTTCGATTGCTTTGGGCAAAAGCGCCAGCTTGCCACTCGCCTGCGCGCGGTCGTCGATCTGCGCGTAAGGCTGGATCGGGCGCTGGCCGAGCGTCACGGCGCCGGATTTCGGATCGACCGACACGGCGACCGCATACCATTGCCGCTCCAGCATCTTGCGGCCGCTCTTGAGCGTGGCGAGCTTGCCCGAACCATCACCGAAAGTGACGGCGAGCTCGCCGCCATCGAGTACCTCGATACGGAAGCCACTCGCGCTCTTCGCGTCCCACTGAGCGAGCAATGTCTGCTCACGCCGCCGCAACAAGGTCGGCCAGACCATCGCGAAGAAGGTGAAGGGCTCCGAAGCGAGCGCCGGAAAGTTTTCGACCGCCATATAAGAGCCGGCATCGACGCGCTGCGGCTTGCCGGGATAACGGCCATCGGCAGGCGAAGGGATGTGCTTGAATTTGAGGCCGGGGCCTTCAGGGTTGCAGTCGCCATGGATGACGCGCACCAGGCGCGCTTCGAAATGCGTGCCCTCCTCGAGCGAGACCTTGAAGGCGATCTTCTCGCCTGGCGCCACACTGTAGCGGTCCGGATAGCCGACGATCTTGAGCATGATGTTCCCGTTTCCCTGTCAATCGCGATAGGGCAAGTTGATGTCCTCGCCGGTATGCTGGCGCCAGCGGCGGCGGAAGATTTCCCATTCCGCCTCTTCGCGGCTGGTGAAGACCCGGTCCTCCTCGACGGCGATCGGGCCGTCGAGGCGGC
>NZ_JAENHL010000008.1:2100960-2423669 GCF_016595235.1 Taklimakanibacter albus
CATTCGGCGAAGGGGACCTTGCAGATCAGGATGACCTGATAGCCGGTCGGGTCGTGACGAAGGATGTTGAGGACGCGCTGCAGGCCGGGACTGTGATGGCCGATCGGTTGCGAACGGAACTCTTCAATGAATTGCCGGTCACGTTCCGCATCGATCTTGTACACCATGGTCAGACCCCGACTGCTCCGCGCTTCTTTTCCGGCCGGTGGGCCGCGAGCACGGATAATATCCGCGACAGATCGTTTGTCACATAGTCCGCATCGGGAAGCTTCGTGCATCCCAGATCATAGGCGATCACCACGAGACCGGCGGCGCGCGCGGCACGGCGACCGGTGGCGCTGTCCTCGACCGCCGCCACCTGATCGGGCCTCAGCTTGAGACGTGCGGCGCCTGCCATATAGGGTTCGGGATCGGGCTTGCCCTTCGCCACGTCATCGAGGCTCAGCGTGAACTGCATCACATCGGCGAGGCCCAGCGCATCGATATTGGCATCGAGAATCACGCGGCCGGCATTCGACACGCAGATCTGGGTGATGCCGGCCTCATCGAGCGCCTTGACCGTCTCGAGCGCCAGTGGCATCGGCTTCAGGACCTTGCGGTGGCGCACATAATAATCGTCATTGGCGCGGTTCCACTCGGCCTCGCTGGCCGTGGCCGGCATGCGCGCCGCAATCGCCTTCCACACATCGCCCATATGCACACCGCGGAACTCATCGCCCTGGATATCGGAAATATCGACATTCCAGTTGGCGCAGGCGGCCAGCAAGGCATCGTGATGCAAAGGCTCGCTGTCAACCAGCGTACCGTCCACATCCCAGGCTACAGCGCGAATAGTCATCAGGTCTCCTTGATATCGAGCGCCGCGATCGGCGGATAAAGCTTGCGGAAAGAGGCGTAGCCTTGCGCATAGGCGCCGGCCTTGGCGGGATCGGGCTCAAGCCGGTCGGCATGGCTCACGAAACGCGAGATGGCCGACCAATCGGTGGCGAGGCCCATGCCCATCGCCGCCGTGTAAGCGGCGCCGAGACAGGAGCCTGGATGGCCGGCGAGGCGTTGCACCGGCTTCTGCAACACATCGGCGACGATCTGCATCCACACGGTGCTCTTCGAGCCGCCGTCGGAGGCGAGATAGATCTCGGTGGCATGGCCCATGTCGTTCAACACCTCGATATGATGCGCGATGCCATAGGCATAGGCCTCGAGCAAGGCGCGCCAGAGATGTTTCGGCTCATGGGCGAGACTCAGTCCCACCACGGCGCCGCGGACATCGGCATCATGGACCGGTGTCTTCTCACCGAGGAAGTAGGGCAATATCTGCACACCCTGGGCGCCCGGCGGCACTGTTTCCGCCAGACGGTCGAGCCATTGATGCAAAGTGAGGCCGGCGCGTTCCGCCCTGTCGCGCTCGCCGCCGGCGAAATTGGCGACGAACCAGTTGAGGCCGGAGCCGCCGGTCGCCATGCAGCCATTGGGCACATAGAGGCCGGGCACCAGATGATAGTCGAGATACATGCGCGGATCGGGCGCCACGCGATCGGTGGCGATCAGCACATCGACCGAGCCGCCGAATTTTAGGAGCACATCGCCGGATTTCGCAATGCCGGCGGCAAGCGCCGAGGCAATGTGATCGGCAGCGCCGGCGGTCACCGGCGTTCCTTCGAGAAGTCCGGTTTCCTTGGCCGCCTTGGCGGTGAGGCTCCCCAACCGCTCATGCGAGAGCGTCTTGCGCGGCAGCGCCTGGCGCGGGATGCCGGCCAGCTTCACCAGCTCGTCGTCGATCTCATGGGTCGCGAGATTGACGAAGCCGCCTTCCAGCGCCCAGTTCTGCTCGACGGCGCGCTCACCGGTGAGCCGCCAGTTGATATAGTCATAAGAGCCGAAGACCGTGCCGATGCGGGCGAATATCTCGGGCTCATGCTTCTTGATCCACAGAAGCTTGGCGATGACGAGCTGCTGATTGACGCCATTGCCGGTCTTGCGCGTGAAGGCCTGCTCGTCGACCTGCTGGCGCAGCTCGGCCACTTCCGCGGCGCAGCGCGCATCGCTCTGCTGGATGCTGGGGCGCAGCAAGTGGCCCTCGGCATCGAGCAGCACGACCGCCGGCAGCATGCCGGCGGTGCCGATCGCCTTGATGTCCTGAGGCTTGAGCCCGCCGACCTCCAGCAATTCGCGGGTGATCTCGCAGACATTCGCCCACCACTGCTCGGGATTTTCCTCGGCCCCGGCCGGATGCGGCGCGGTCAGCGTCACCGGCCGCGAAGCGATATGAACGATGCGGTCCGGCAATTCGATCAGGATGCCGATCGTCGAGGTCGTGCCGATATCGAGGCCGATGACGTAAGACATGGGGGCGTGATCCGTTAACGCAGGGTCGCGACCTTGTCCATGAAGCGCTTGACGCGGGCAGCGTCGACGGCGTTCCAGGTGTTGCCGTCGACCTTGA
The DNA here is from genome assembly GCF_016595235.1 of Taklimakanibacter albus. Lineage (GTDB taxonomy): Bacteria > Pseudomonadota > Alphaproteobacteria > Rhizobiales > Aestuariivirgaceae > Taklimakanibacter > Taklimakanibacter albus. The sequence continues at coordinate 2,103,404 of NZ_JAENHL010000008.1, forward strand.
AGTGGGTGCCGATGATGACACCGTCGGCGACCGACAGCACGTCGGTGACATTGTCGATATTGACGCCGGTATTGGCGAAGACCGGCACATTCTTCAGCGTGTCCTTCACCTTGCGCAGATCGGACTGCACCGCGGGCTCGCCGGTCAAGGGGCCCGACACCAGAATGGCATCGGCGAGCGAGGAGAAGACGGCACTCTTGGCGCGCAGCTCGATCGAACGCTGGTCGAGCGAATGGGCGAATTCAGCATTGATGTTGAACAAAAGCTTCATGTCCGAGCGGCCGAGATTCTTGCGCAAGCGCGCGGCGCCGGCGCAATCGGGCTCCCAGATGCCCATATCGGAGGCGAAGACGCCGGTGAAGATCTCGCGCACGAAAGCCGCACCCGTGACGGCGCCGATCGCGACGCTGGCCTTGGGATCCCAGAGATAATTGACGCCGAAAGGCACTTTGAGCGCCGGCTTCACCGCCTGCACGACCGCCGTCATGGCGGCAATGCCTTCATGTGGTGCGGCAAAAACATAAGGACGATCATTCTCATTGCCGAACATGATGGCGTCGACGCCACCGGCCTGCAGCTTCTCCACATCCTTCAGTACATCGGCGATGAGCTTCTCGACGCCGCCTGCCGCATCATAGAGCGGCGCGCCCGGCAAGGCCCCGATATGAGCCATGGCGATAACGGGCTTCTTCTTGGCGCCAAAGAATTCGAACGGCATGATAGTCTGTCTCCTGGTCGTGTAGTGATCGTTCAAGATGTGATGGTGGCGGGATTGGCGAGACGGATCTCGACATTGGCCTTGGCAAGCGCCTCGGCAAGCTCGCCCGAGGGCGCGGCATCGGTGATCAGCATGTCGATGCTGTCGAGGCCGGCGACCTGGACGAGCGACAGGCGATTGAATTTCGCAGAGTCGCAGAGCAGCACCTTGCGGCTGGAGCGACGCAAATAGACGCGCTTCAGCTCGCTGTCTTCCAGCGAGTAGTCGAAGAAGCCGGCCTCGGTCAGTCCGGCGGCGCCGATGAAGGCGATATCGAACCAGAGCTGCTCGAACTGGGCGACGGCGGTCGGTCCGCACATCGACATCTCATCGCCGCGCACCTCGCCGCCCGGCAAATAGACATCGCGTCTTTCGCGCCCCAACAAGCTCGCGACGCGCAGCGAATTGGTGAAGATCTTGATGGAAGGAAGCGCGCGCAGGCGCGCCGCCAGCACGAAAGCGCTCGAGCCGACATCGATCGCCACCGACTGGCGGGTGCCGAGAAGGCTCACCGCAACCGTGGCCATCGCTTCCTTGGCGGCATTGTTCTGACGCAGGCGCTGCTCGAAAGCGGGCTCCTCGCGATCGAAAGCGAGTGCGGCCGTGCCTTCGGGCGCGATGGCGCCACCATGGGTGCGCACCAGCCGGCCCTCGGTCTCGAGATCGATGAGGTCGCGGCGGATGGTCATTTCCGAAACAGCGAGCGCCGCCGCAACTTCAGCGACGGAAACGAAGCCGGTCTTGCGCAGCTGCTCGATGATATGAGCCTGGCGCAATTCGACCGGCAGGCGCCGGCCGGTCTCGCTTCGCGATTCTGTGACGTTGGAGTCAGGCGTTTCCGATGGTGACACCATCCGAATCCCCCGGTTTGCGTGAGTTCACGTGTGAGATAACACAAATGAGAGAGATATCAAACATATTCGAACATAGTTTACACCATAATTCTGTCACGCTATGTGTATTTCCGAACAAATTGTGGGAATTAAGACTGAGATGCCAAATCCAACCGCCCTTCTCGCATCCGATCTCAAAGGCAAGACCGCCATCGTCACCGGCGGCGCCACCGGCATCGGCCGGGCGATCGCCGGCTCGCTCGCGGCGCATGGGGTGCGGATCGTGCTGGCCGACCTCAATCTGGACGCGGCCAAGAAGGCGGCAGCGGAGCTCAGCCCCGACGCCCTCGCCTTCGGCCTCGATGTCAGCAAACGCGCCGAGGTGGAGCGGAGCTTCGCGCTCATCGAAAAGACGGTCAGCAATTATGACATCCTGATCGCCAATGCCGGCGTGTCGACGATGAACCGCGCCATCGACATCACCGATGAGGAATGGGATTTCAATTTCGCGGTGAACATCAAAGGCGTCTTCCTGACCAACCAGGCGGCAGTTCGCTATTTCCTCAAGACCGAGCGCAAGGGCGTGATCGTCAACACCGCCTCGCTCGCCGCCAAGGTCGGCGCTCCACTGCTCGCGCATTATTCGGCGAGCAAATTCGCGGTGCTGGGCTGGACACAGTCGCTCGCCCGCGAGGTCGCTCCGCAAGGCATCCGCGTCAATGCGGTATGCCCGGGCTTCGTCAAGACCTCGATGCAGGACCGTGAGGTCGCCTGGGAAGCGCAACTACGCGGCATCACACCGGAGCAGGTGATCAAGGAATATGTGGGGCAGACACCGCTCGGCCGGCTCGAAACGCCGGAAGATATCGCGGGATTGGCGACCTTCCTGTGCTCGGATGCCGCCCGCTTCATGACCGGGCAAGGCATCAATGTCACCGGCGGCGTCTATATGGGGTGAAGAGACTGGAGAAGAGGTTCAGGCCTCTTCCTCAACCGTCCAAGTGTGAGTGATCGTCGCCGTTTTGGCGAGCATGATCGAAGCCGAACAATATTTCTCGGCCGACAGATCAATTGCGCGCTTCACCGCGGCTTCCTTGAGGTTGCGGCCCTTCAGCTTGTAGGTGAGATGAATGGCGGTGAAGATCTTGGGGTCGGTCGGCGCGCGCTCGGCGGTCGCCTCGACATCACAACTCGTCACCGCCTCGCGGCCCTTCTCCAGAATATGCACGACATCGAAGGCGGTGCAGCCGGCAAGGCCGACGAGCAGCATCTCCATCGGCCGGATGCCGAGATTGCGGCCGCCGGCTTCCGGCGCGCCATCCATCACCACGGCATGGCCACTGCCTGATTCACCTACGAAAGTCCGGCCTTCCAGCCATTGAACGCGCGCCTTCATCGTCTTGCCACTCTCTCAATTCAGCTCGCCCGGCTATAAACCTAGAGACGGCCATTGGCCAGCGCCGCGCCGATCATGCCGGCCCTGCCCTTGAGAAATGACTGGTGGATCTGCACGTCCTTGGCCGGCTGGTGCCAGATACCGAGGCGCGCCGCCTCGCCAAGAGCGCGCCAATAAGGCCCGTCGAGGCTCGCCAGCCCGCCACCGACGACCACACGCTGCGGATCGAGCATGTTCACCAGAAGCGCAATGGCATTGCCCAGAATATGGCCACCGCGATGGAGAAGATTGACGGCACCCGGCTCACCTCTCTCGGCGGCGCTCAGCAGGTCACGGGCGGTTTCGACCGCAAGCCCCGACTCGCGCGCCCGGCGTAGAAGACCGGCGCCGCCGGCGCTGTCTTCTATGACATCGGTGCCGTCATGGCCATTGGCCAGGTCGACCGGGCTCATGCCGAGACAGATGGCCCAGCCATGAGCGCCATTATAGCAATCCTCGCCCTTCATCAGGACGCTCGATATGCCGGTGCCGGCATTGACATAGACCCATTGCGCCGCATCGCGGCCGGCGCCGAAGCGGGCCTCGGCCAGAGCCGCGGCGTGAACATCGGATTCGATCACGATCGTCTCGAAGTCGCTGAAGGCCTGGCGCAGCTCCTTCTCGCATACATGCACGCGATGAGCGCTGACGATCCGCCCATCATTGTCCACAAGCTCGCATATGCCGATACCGATCTTCGAGACTTCCAAACCGGCGCGCAGTTTCGCAACGCTGTCTTTCAGCTGCGCCAGATAGGCGGAACCCGTTTCGGCAAGCACAGGCGTATCGAGGATCTCCTCGGCGATCACCTCGCCCTTGGCGAGGTCGATGAGACCGATCGCCGTCTTGCTGCCGCCGATGTCGATGCCGATCGCGCGTGTCATGGTTTTACCTGATAGTGGGGAGCGACGCCGAAAACGAATTCGGCCGGTTCCTTGCCCATATTCCAATATTGATGCTTCACGCCGGCCGGAATGAAGAACCCATCCTTGGGATGGATCTCGAACCAGGTCTGGCCGTCCTGCTCAGGCACCAGCACATTGAGCGTACCGGAGAGCAGATAGAGACATTCGTCACCATCGTGGACTTGGAGCGAAGAAGCGCGGCCCGGCGCGACGCTGCTGCGACCAGCGGTCAGATGCTCGGTCGCGGCATAGAGACCCGTCAGCATGCCCTGGTCCTTGCCGTCGAGTTCCCACAGGAGATCAGCATCGCCCATCACCCGCATGGTGCCCGACTGGCGCCGCTCATCGGCGGCCATCGGCCAGCGGCCGATGAATTCGATCTGCTGGTATTTCGACTGCTCTACATAAGGCCTCGTGCGGGCATAGGGACCCGATGTGCCGGTCGAGGGCGGTGGTGCGAAATATTCGAGCACCCGCAAAGGCTCATCTGAAAGGCTGAAGCCATGATGCCAGGTGTTCTTGCGGAAGAAGATCGCCTCGCCCGCTTTCGCCACATGCACTTCGCCGGTCTCGGGATTGGCTGACCCCAGAGTGCCTTCCAATACATAAAGAACCTCATCGGCGCCGAAGACGGTGGGACGGTCCTTCGAATGACGGAAGGCGCCGCGCGGCGGCAGGCCGAAAACGAGCTGATGGATCTTGTCGGTCGAGGCATAGATCCAGTCATCGACGAACCCCGCCTGCTCATCGCCCCAGAGGAAGCGCGTCACCCCGGCATAGGGAATGTGGGTGGCGCCGCTGAAAGTAGGGCGCGGCGAGGATTTATAGGCCATGGGTCTCCCGCTTGAATGAAGGCTCTTGATTTTGAACTGACCGGACAGTACAATAAAAAAATGGGGAAAGGCAAGACCAAGCGGAATACTCGCGATCTCATTCTCGATGCGGCCGAGATTATCGTCGATCGGGATGGCGTGAACTCACTCACCTTCGATGCGCTCGCCGCCGAGGCAGGTGTCAGCAAAGGCACGACGCTCTATCATTTCGACTGCAAGGAGGCCCTGACCTCCGCAATGATCGAACGTTTCGTCGCCCGCTTCGACACCGCCTGGGCCGATGCCATCCATGAGGACAAGGAAACACTCGGGCGCAAGGTACGCGCCTATGTGACGGCGACCTTCAATGGCGAGGCGATCACCGGGAAAACCTTCGACAAGGTCAATGGTGCGATCACCGCGGCCTTGACGAATTTCCCCGACCGCGTCGAGCCGGTGCGCCAGCAGGGCCAGCGCCATCAGGCGGCGATCGAGGCCGATGGGCTCGACCCGGTCTTCGCCACCATCATCCGCATGGCCAATGACGGTCTGTGGTTCGCCGAGAGCTTCAACCTCATGCGCTACGACCCGAAGCTCAAACAGGCGGTGGCCGAGCGGCTCGTCTCCTGGTCGAAGCTGCAGAACCTGCCGACCGCCGAGACGCGCGGCGGTGGAGACGCGGCGCCCCAGGACAAGAAGCTCGTCGCCGGCGAATAGGCCTCAGAGCTTCTGCCCAACTTCCTTGAGGATCCAGTCGCGGAACAGCTGCGTCTTGGTGGGCAGGCGCTTTCCCTCGGGATAGACCAGATAAAAATTCGTTCCCGAATTCGCCATGACGTCGAAAGGCTGGATCAATTTGCCGGCCTTGAACTCCTCGGCGACGAAGCTCAGATGCACCAGCGCCAGGCCATGGCCGGCGCTCGCCAGGACCGCCGCCATTTGCTGTGTCTCGACATCGATGCCGGGCCGCTTGAAGGCGGCCGGCGGTTCGATGCCGGCGGCGGTGAACCAGACCGGCCACCAGTCGTCGGTCGGCCCGATGAATATGCAGTCGGTCAAATCGGCGGGCATCTTCGGTCTGCCGATGCGCTCATAATAGGCCGGATGGCAGACGACGGTGAAGTTGCCGCCGCCGATGCAATGGCTCTCGAGACCCGGCCAGTCCCCCTTGCCGGTGCGGATGGCGATATCGACGCCATCATCATGGAAATTGACGAGATGCTGCGAGATATCGAGGCGCACCGCGATCTCCGGGTTCTCCATCTGGAAAGAGCCGAGGCGCGGGGCCAGCCAGTTGGTCGCGAAAGTATGGAGCGTCGAGATCACCAGGAGATTGGCGGTCTCGGCTCTGGCCGAACGAAAGGCCTGGTTCAGATCACCCAGCGCCTGGCGCACCAGGGGCGCCACGGTGCGGCCATGCTCGCTCAAAGCGACACCCCGCGCCTCGCGCCGGAACAGAGCAGTGCCGACGAAATCCTCGAGCAGCTTGACCTGATAGCTGACCGCCGACTGGGTCATGTTCAATTCATTGGCAGCCTTGGTGAAATTCAGGTGCCGGGCCACGGCGTCAAAGACCTTCACGGCCTGTAAGGGAGGGGTTTCAGCCATTGTCGAGCCATCAATACAGTTGATGCCTCATACCAGATTTCGCGTTGGAAATGAAGGGAAATGCGGCTCATATTCAGCATCAGTTCGATGGCTTACAGCAATCCACGAGGCCCAAAATGACACTCGCGACCCGCTTTTCCCGCTTGTTTTCGCTGGTTCAGACCGGTTCCGCCTCGGGCCGCGCCGTCCCCCGGCTCGACTCGCTGAGGCTGAGCAATCACGATCTGGCCGACCTGAATCTGCCGCCCCAGTATCGGGCGAGACTCGATGTCGACCGGACCTATGAGATCAACGGCCGGCCCCTGTAACGCCGCAAGGGCCCCTGCGGGGCCCTTGTTGGTTTAGCGCTTCGACTTCAGCCCGGTTTCGACGAGCAGTCCCTTGCGCTTGGCGATGTAATAATAGCCGCTCGTATAGTAGCGCAGCGCCTTTTTCTCGTTGCCGCCGGCCACGAGATAGGCGCCCGCAAGATATTTCACGCCATATCTCAGATTGGTGTCGGCATCGAGCAGGCCCTTGGCAGGACCGCGATAGCCCATGGTGCGGGCGGTCGCGTATTTGATCTGCATGAGGCCCCAATTGCCGCGATGATAGGCGCGTGGATTGTATTTGCTCTCGCGCTTGACCACCCGGTGCACCAGCGTTTCCGGCACATTGTACATCGCGGAATATTCGGTGATGGCCGCGCTGATCTCGTCGGTTGCCTGAGCGCGAACCGGGCTCGAAATGCCCAAAGCCGCCAACAGCACCAGGCCGAGGACGGCCACAATCTTCGGTAACATTAACCCTCGCTTGCCCACTGATCCGTGTCTCCCCATACAAAGAACGAAGACGACCGGCAAGCGCCACACCTCAGCCCTTCAGGAAGCGCGAAATCATCTTCTCCTCGCCAAGAAGGCCGCGCGGTCTCAGCACCAACAGAGCGGCAAGCGCGACGCCGATGAGCACGATCTGCAAGGCGGCGGCGCGCGCCTGATATTCTCCGGGCACGAAGGCGGCGAGCATGGCGCCGGTGACACTCCACAGGCCCCAGACCAGCACGGCGCCCAGAAGCGCACCGCGATTATTGCCGGAGCCGCCGATGATCAGCATGGCCCAGACCTGGAAGGTCAGAGTCGAGATGTAATTCTCGGGCGCGATGAAACCGATGAAATGCGCCTGCACCGCTCCCGCCAGCCCCATGATGGCACTGCCCAGCGCGAAGGCCTGGATGCGGAAGAGATTGGCGTTCTTGCCGAGCGACAAAGCGGCGGCTTCATCCTCGCGGATGGCACGCAGCACGCGTCCCCACGGGCTGCGCACCAGCCGCTCCAACGCATAATAGAGAAGCGCCGTAACCGCGCCGACCAAAGCGAGATTGGCGAGATTGAAAATGATCGGCCGGTCCTCGAGCCCGCCAAAGGCGCGCGGGATGAAACCGATGCCGAAGGGCCCGCCGGTCACCGTCTCGGCATTGAGCGCGACGAGCTGGATAGCGATGGCGATGCCGAAGGTGGTGATGGCGAGATAATCGGCGCGCAAACGCAAGGTGATGGCGCCGATGAGCGCCGCAGCGGCCCCCGAGACGACCATGGCGGCAATCCAGCCGAACCAGACCGGCAGGCCGAGGCCGCCGAAGCGGCCAGCGGTCTCCGGTGTGGTGAGCAGCGCCGACACATAAGCGCCAATGGCGACGAAGCCGGCGACTCCGACATTGAAGAGGCCGGTCTGGCCCCATTGCACATTGAGGCCGAGACAGATGATCCCGTAAGTGAGTGCCGTCACCAGGAAGAAGGCGGCATAGGCAAGGATATCGAGCATCAGCTGCGCCCTCCGAAAAGACCGGAGGGCTTGACCAGCAGCACCGCGATCAGAATGAGAAAGGCGATTGCCGCGCGATAATCGGCGCCGACGATTTGCACCGCAGAGGCTTCGGCGACGCCGACGATCAGCCCGCCGATCACGGCGCCCGGCACGCTGCCGATGCCGCCCAGTATCGCCGCGGCGAAAAGCGGCAGCAGCAGGTCGAAACCCATGAAGGGCCGGATCTGCACGGTGATGCCGAGCATGACGCCCGCGGCACAAGCGAGTGCGCCGCCGATCATCCAGGTGGCGCGGATGACATGGTCGACATCGACGCCCGAGACGCGCGCCAAGACCGGATTCTCCGACACGGCGCGCATGGCGCGGCCGGTCGGGCTCAGCGCCATGAAGCGCTCCATGACGATGACGATCACCAGAGTGAAACCTAAAAGAAAGACCTGGTCGGGCGTCAGCCGGATGCCGAGGCCCAAGGGCGAGGCGATCTGGATGTCACGCGAAAAATAAGCCGGTTCGGAGGTGAAGAGGAATTCGAGCAGGCTGCGGAGCGCCATCGAGGCGCCGAAGCTCGCCATCACCATGACGATGGCATTGCCGCGCTCGCGCAATTTGGCGAAGAGGATGCGATCGAGGACGAGAGCCAGAAGACCGGTGAGCACAGCGGCGAGAAGGCCCGCCAGGAGCACCGGCCATCCGAAGGACAAGGCGCCGATCGTTCCCGACCCGCCGAACATGGCGCCGAAGCCCGAGGCCAGCGCCAAAGTGAAATACGTGCCCCAGGCGAGGAACTCACCATGGGCAAAATTGGCGAAGCGCAATATCGAATAGGTCAGCGTTACGCCGATGGCGCCGAGGCCGATGAGCGCGCCCATGATGAGGCCGTCGGCGATGAATTGCAGATTCATGCCGCCCCCTTGACCGGGGCGACGCCCAGATAAAGCTCGCGGATCACCGGATCGGAAGCGATGTCGGCAGACTTGCCTGCATGCGCGGTGCGCCCTTCGACCAGGATGATGGCGCGGTCGGCGAGCGCCAGCGCCGCCTTGGCATTCTGCTCGACCATCACGATGGTGATGCCGGTATGGCGGATCTCGGCGAGCTTGGCGAAGACCTGGCCGACGAGCTTGGGCGAAAGGCCGGCGGACGCTTCATCGAGCATCAGGATGCGAGGACCTGAAATCAAGGCACGCGCCACGGCGAGCATCTGGCGCTGACCGCCCGACAGGCGGCCTGCCGCCAGTTGATGCTGGCGCGCCAGATCAGGGAACAGCGTCAGCATCGCGTCGATCTTTTCCGCGCGCTCAGGCCTGGGCAGGATATCGGCGGCGAGGCGCAGATTGTCGGTGATCGACATCAGCGTGAAGACATTCTCGGTCTGCGGCACGAAGCCCAGGCCCTGGCGCGCCAGGAGATGCACCGGACTCTTGGTGATGTCGCGGCCGTCGAGCGTCACGCTGCCGGCAAATTTCGGCACCAGACCGGCGATCGCCTTGATGAAGGTCGATTTGCCGGCGCCATTGGGCCCGAGAATGGTGACGATCTCGCCTTCGGCGACGGCGAGGCTCACGCCGCGCACGATCGGCGCGCCCGGTTCATAACCGGCTTCGAGATCACTAATGGCGAGGATCGTCTTCGTCATGTGCTGCCGGTGCCCAGATAGGCGTCGATGACCTCCGGATTCCGGACGACCTCCGACGGCGTGCCTTCGAACAACATGCAACCCGCCGCCAACACGAAGACATGGCCGCAAAGCCTGGCCACCAGATCCATATTGTGCTCGATGATCAGGAAGGTGATGCCGCGCCGGTTGATCTCGATGACGCGGTCGATGATCGTGTCGAGAAGGGCGGGATTGACGCCCGCTCCCGGCTCGTCGAGCAGAATGATGCGCGGATCGGCCATCAACACGCGGCCGAGCTCGAGCAGCTTGCGCTGGCCGCCCGACAGGACGCGCGCCGGCTCACGCGCGAGACGCGCCAGCCCTAGAAACTCGAGATGCGCCATCGCCTTCTCGGCATTGGCGCGTTCCTCCGCCGCCACGCGGCGCGGCGTCAGCCAGTTGGCGAAAAGGCTCTCGCCGCGCTGGCCTTGTGCCGCCGCCAGCATGTTCTCGATGAGCGTCATTTCGGCGAAGGGCTTGGGGATCTGGAAGGTGCGGCCGAGGCCGCGCTTCAGGCGGCGATGCGCCGCTTCCCGGGTGATGGCGGCACCTTCGAGCAGGATGTCGCCGGACGAAGGTGCGAAGCTGCCGGCGATGAGATTGAAGAGCGTGGTCTTGCCGGCGCCGTTAGGCCCGATGAGCCCGGCGATGGCGCCCTGCCCGACCCCCAGCGACACATTCGACACCACCTCAGCACCGCCGAAATGCTTCGAGACGGACCGTACTTCCAGCATACCCCTTCCTTTACAAGACCCTCAGCTGTTATCATTCCTCCTGCTCCATCACCAGCCCACAGGAAGCTTTTTGCCATGGCCGCTGTCGCAGACGACAGTTTCGAGCTTTACGACCTGCGCGTCGAGGTCACCGCCCCGGAAGGCGCCAAGATCTATTGCGGCGCCAAGGTGGGCGATTATTTCGAGCTCAAAGGCGAGATGCTCTATCTGCCGCCGGGCCAAGGCATCTCCATCTATTCGCTCGCCGCGGTGCTGCCGCTGCTCGCCGCCAAGCAGCGCGAGACGCATCCCAATGACTGGATGTCGACCGATGCCGAGATCGCCTGCCCCGATCCCAATTGCCCGAGCCGCCTGCGCATCATAAGAGGGCCCAAGCGGCGCTTCCGCCATTCCGAAACCACGGCGGTCAAGCTCGATAAGGACTGAGACGATTGACCAAGACTGAATTCTTCGACCTCCGCCCCGGCTACCAGATCTCGCGGGTCATCCGCGGCGGCTGGCAGCTTGCCGGCGGCCATGGCGCCGTCGAGCCCCGAGAAGCGGCGGCCGATCTCGCCCTCTTCTGCGACGCCGGCATCACCACCTTCGACTGCGCCGACATCTATACCGGCGTCGAGGAACTGATCGGCGAATTCAGATCGCAGTATAGGGACAAGCACGGGGCGGAAGCGCTGAAGCGCGTCAAGATCCATACCAAATGCGTGCCCGATCTTGAGCTCTTGCCGAAGATCAGCAAAGCCCATGTGCAGACGATCATCGACCAATCGCTGCGGCGCTTGCGCATGGAACGGCTCGACCTCGTGCAGTTCCATTGGTGGGACTACGCAGTCCCGGGTTATATCGAGACCGCTTTGTGGCTCAAGGAGCTGCAACGGGACGGTAAAATCGATCTTCTCGGCGGCACTAATTTCGATACACCGCGGTCGGCGGAACTGATCGCGGCGGGTTTTCCGCTCGCCAGCATGCAGGTGCAATATTCACTGCTCGATGCGCGGGCGGAGAACAGCCTCGTCGCGCTGTGCAAGAAACATGACGTGTATCTTCTCTGCTACGGCTCGGTCGCCGGCGGCTTCCTGAGCGACCAATGGCTCGGCAAGCCCGAGCCCACACCGCCCTTCGAGAACCGGTCGCTTACAAAATACAAACTGATCATCGATGATTTCGGCGGCTGGGCGCTGTTCCAGGAATTGCTCGCGACGCTGCGCCGCATCGCCGACGCGCATGCGAGCGACATCGCGACGGTGGCGAGCCGCGCCATGCTGGAGCGCCCGCAAGTCGGCGCCGTCATCGTCGGCGCGCGCAACCGCCATCACCTCGCCGCCAACCGCGCCATCTTCGATCTGAAATTGTCGCCGCAAGATCACGCGGCCATCGCAGGCGTGCTCGCGCGACGGCAAGGACCGGACGGCGATACCTTCACCCTCGAGCGCGACCGGCATGGCCGGCATGGTTCGATCATGAAATACAATCTCAACCGGGAGGCCTCATGACACCGCTCGCCGAAGCCGCCGCCCGCGAGGTGATCGAGCTCCATGCCTTCTTCGTCGAGGCTTTTACCGGCCGCAAGCGGGAGTTCCGCCGCGCCGAGCAGGCCTTTTCACCGGATCTCGTGATGGTGAGCCCGGAAGGCCGGCGCGCCAATCGGCTCCAGATCCTGGACGCCCTGGCGAAAGCCCGGGCTCGGCCCGATTTCCGCATTTCGATCCACGACATATGGCCGATCAGCGAGACCCAACACAGCGTCTTGCTCCACTATATCGAGGAACAGTATCGTGACGGCGAGACGTCGAAACGCGTGTCGGTGGCCCTGTTCGAAGCCGCCCCCGACGCGCCCTGCGGCGTCGTCTGGCGCTATTTGCAGGAAACCTGGATTGCAGTCTGACAAGAGGCAGGATGGCCTGCCCTATAGGGAGGAAAAGATGAGATACGCTCTACTGGCCATGACCGCTCTGGCGGGTCTGGCTTTCACCTCGGCCGCCGGCAAGGCCGCCGATTGCGACATCACCGTCGGGCTGGTGATGGAACTGACCGGGCCGGCCGGCCAATATGGCCAGGCCGGTGCTAAATCGGTCGAAATGGCCTTCCGCGACATCAATGACGCCGGTGGCGTGATCGACGGCTGCAAGCTTCTGACCGACACGCGCGACAGCCAGAGCCAAGGCAATGTGGCGGTCGACGTCGCGGCCCAGCTCGTGCAGGTGAAGAAGGTGCCGGCGCTGATCGGCGGCATCATCTCCTCGGTATCGATCCCGATCCTCACTTCGGTGACGGGCCCGGCGAAGGTCGTGCAAGTGTCGCCCGCCTCGTCCTCGCCGACGCTGACGGCGCTCGGGCGCGAAGGCAAGACCAATGGCGTGTTCTTCCGCACCATCACGTCGGACGCGCTGCAAGGTGTGGCGGCGGCCAAATATGCGCTCGACCAGGGCTTCAAGAAGCTCAGCGTCATCCATGTGAACAACGACTTCGGCGTCAACATGGTGAACGAGTTCTCGAAAGCCTACAAAGCGCTGGGTGGCGAGATCGTGTCGGTCACGCCCTATAACGAAAAGCAGCCGAGCTATCAGGCGGAAGTCACCGCCGCGATGTCGGGCTCCCCCGACGGACTCTATCTCATCTCCTACCCGGTCGACGGCGCCACCATCGCGCGGCAATGGATCTCGCAGGGCGGCACGCCCAAGTTCCTGCTCAATGACGGCATGAACAGCCCGGAATTCATCACCAATGTCGGCGCCAAATATCTGGACGACGCCTATGGCACCTCGTCCGGCACCAACCCGACGCCGTCGACCGACTACTTCATGAAGAACTACAAGGAGTTCTCCGGCATCGAGCCGTCCAATCCGGCGGCCGACCGCTCCTATGACGCGGGCGCGATTGTCGGTCTCGCCATCGCACAGGCCGGCAAGGCCGACTCGGCGGCAATCAAGGACGCGATCAACAAGGTGCTCGATCCCAAGGGCGAGGTCATCCATGCCGGCAAGGACGAGTTCGCCAAGGCGCTCAAGCTCATCAAGGACGGCAAGCCGATCAAATATGAAGGCGTGATCGGCCCGGTGAGCTTCGATCAATATGGCGACATCACCGGCCCCTTCCGCCTGTGGCGCATCCAGAAGGGCGAGGTCACGACGGTCGGCGAGATGACCACCGCCGATGTCGACGCGATCAAAGCAAAGATCGGGAATTGATGACGTTCACGCGCGATCACGCGGCGCCCCTTCTCCCTCCCACGCGCCGCTTGCGGCGTGGGGGAGGGTGGTCGGAGCGCAGCGTAGACCGGGTGGGGGTCGCCTAATCGTCTGACACCCCACCCCCGCCCTTCGGGCGTACCCTCCCCGCAAGCGGGGAGGGAGTAATAATCTTAAATCACACAGAATTGAGTTCCGCATGACCCGTCGTCCCGACCGCTTTACTCTTGCTCCCGATCTCGAGATCAGCCGATTGCTGGTCGGCCTGTGGCAGATCGCCGATATGGAGAAGGACGGGAGGGTGCTCGACCATCCGGCGCTGGCGCGCGAGATGAAGGCCTATGCGGAAGCGGGCTTCGATACATTCGACATGGCCGATCACTATGGCAGCGCCGAGGTCATTGCCGGCCATTACCGCGATCTCGACCGCTCGGGCGTGGTCGCTACCAAATGGTGCCCGACGCCTGGCGCCATGACACCGGAGGTGGTGCGGGCCGCGGTGGACCGCGCGCGTGAGCGCCTCAAGGTCGACAGGATCGATCTCCTGCAATTCCATTGGTGGATGTTCCAGCATCCCGGCTGGATCGATGCGATGAAGGAGCTCGCGCATCTGAAGAGCCAAGGGCTCATCGGCCATCTCGGCACCACCAATTTCGACACCGATCATTTGCGCCTCCTGCATGATCACGGCATTCCGCTGGTCACCAACCAGGTGTGCTTCTCGTTGCTCGACCGCCGCGCGGCGGGACGGATGAGCGACTTCTGCGCCACGTCAGGCGTCCGGCTTCTCGCCTATGGCACATTGGCGGGCGGGCTTCTCACCGAGAAATGGCTCGGCAAGACAATGCCCAGAGACACGCAGAATTGGAGCCTGATGAAATATCTGCGCTTCGTCGAGGCGATCGGCGGCTGGGATGTCCTGCAAGGCATTCTCGCCGCCGCCGAAAAGATCGCCCGCAAGCACAAGGTCTCGATCGGCAATGTGGCGACACGCTGGGTGCTGGAGCAGAAGGCGGTCGCCGGCATCATCATTGGCGCGAGGCTCGGCGAGCGGGAACACCGCGCCGACAATCTGAAGATCTTCGATTTCGCGCTCGATGCCGAAGATCAACAATTGCTCGACGCCGCGCTGGCACATTCAAAACCGATCGGCGGCGATTGCGGCGATGAATATCGCAAGCCTCCCTTTCTCACCGCCTCGGGCGATCTCAGCCATCATCTGGCGAGCTTCCCGAAAGTCTATGCGGCACAGCCGATGCCGGACCGCCCGTCGCGCCTGCGCATCGACACGGGCAGCATCTGGGAACCACTCGCGGGCTACAGCCGCGCGGTGCGCATCAAGGACCGCATCCTGGTGAGCGGCACCACCGCGACACATGGCCAGGGCGAAGTGATCGCGCTCGGCAGCCCGGCGAGCCAGACCGTCTATATTCTCGACAAGATCCGCGCCAGTATCGAAGCCTTGGGCGGCACGCTCGAGGATGTGGTACGCACCCGCGTCTATCTGCGCGACCAGTCCGCCTGCGAGGAAGTGTCCAAAGCGCATGGCCGCGTCTTCGGTCATATCAGGCCGGCAAACACGCTGCTCGAAATCGGCGCGCTGATCGGCAATTATGATGTCGAGATCGACGCGGAGGCTATCGTCGAGGAATGAAGACACGAACCGAGTTTCCGAGCGCCATCCATCTCATCGAGCATGCCGAGATTCCGCTTTCCGACGGGGTCAGATTGTCGGCGATGATCTGGCTGCCGAGAGACTCGGAACAGAAACCGGTTCCGGCCATTCTCGAATATCTCCCCTATCGCAAGCGCGACGGCACCACCGAGCGCGATGCGCTGAACCACCCCTATTTCGCCGGCCACGGCTATGCGGCGATCCGTGTCGATATGCGCGGCGCTGGTGATTCCGAAGGCGTGCTCAAGGGTGAATATCTCAAGCAGGAGCAGGATGACGCGCTCGAAGTGCTGAAATGGATCGCAGGCCAGTCCTGGTGCACCGGCTCGATCGGCATGATCGGCATCTCCTGGGGTGGGTTCAACGGCCTGCAGATCGCGGCGCGCCGGCCACCCGAGCTCAAGGCGGTGATCTCGCTGTGCTCGACCGATGACCGCTATGCCGATGATGTGCATTTCATGGGCGGCTGCCTGCTCGTCGACAAATTCGCCTGGGGCTCGACGATGTTCAGCATCAATGCGACGCCGCCCGATCCGCTGCTCGTCGGCGACAAATGGCGCGATCTGTGGATGAGCCGGCTCAATGAATCGGGTTTCTGGCTGGAGGAATGGCACCGTCATCAGCGCCGCGACGATCTCTACAAGCACGGTTCAGTCTGCGAGGACTATGGCGCCATAGAATGCCCGGTCTATCTGGTCGGCGGCTGGATGGACGGCTACACCAATCCGATCTTCCGCATGATGGAGCACCTCACCTGCCCCAAGAAAGCGTTGATCGGCCCGTGGGCGCATAAATACCCGAACTTCGCCGAGCCCGGCCCGCGCATCGGCTTCCTGCAGGAAAGCTTGCGCTGGTGGGACAAGTGGCTGAAGGGCATCGAAACCGGCATCATGGACGAGCCCGCTTTGCGCGCCTGGATCCAGGATCCGGTACCGCCCCAAACGCATTACAAGGAACGCCCGGGCCGCTGGGTCGCCGAGGAAGCCTGGCCGATCGCCGGTGCGCAACCCCTCACCTTGCGGCTCGGCGAGCATGTGCTCACCGCGCAAGCGACGGCGCCCGAGCATCATCTCACCATTTCTTCGCCCGAGACCATCGGCCTCGCTGCCGGCAAATGGTGTCCCTATGGGCTCGAAGCAGATGAGCCGGGCGATCAGCGTGAGGAAGCAGGCGGCTCGCTCGTCTTCGACAGCGTACCGATGACCGAGCCGCTCGATCTCCTGGGCGCGCCGGTCCTCCATCTCGATGTCGCCGCCGACCGGGCGAATGCCTTCGTCGCCGCGACACTTTCGGAAGTCTTGCCCGACGGTTCAGCCACCAGACTTTCCTATGGCCTGCTCAATCTCACCCATCGTGATGGGCATGTGGATTTGAAGCCGCTCGAGCCCGGTACACGTTATCAGGTGACGATACGTCTCAATGATCTGGGCCAACGCATCGGCGCCGGCAATCGCCTGAGGCTGGCGCTGTCGACCGCTTATTGGCCGATCGTCTGGCCGTCGCCCGAGAAGACGACGCTGTCGGTCGCCACGACGATAAGCCGGCTCGATCTACCGGTGCGCCAGGCACGCCCGGAAGACGATCGATTGCGTGATTTCGAGCCGGCCGAGAATGCGCCGTCCTTGCGCAAGACGGCGCTGCGCCAGGGCGCCAGCGCTTTCACCGTCACCCGCGATCTCAAGGCCGGCGAGGTCGAGATGTATCGGCTGCAGGATGACGGGCTCAACCAGATCGACGACTTCAACTGGACTTATGGGATCCGCGCGGAACGGCGTTACCGCATTCACCCGGACGATCCGCTCTCGGCCAGGGCGGAAACCAGCTGGCGCAAGGAATATCAGCGCGGCGACTTCCATATCGCCATCGAGACGCATACGACAATGAGCGTGACCGAAACCGATCTCTTGCTGACCGGAAAGCTCACGGCGCGCGAAGGCGAGACAAGCGCATTTGCGCGTGAATGGTCCTACCGGATCCCGCGCGATCATCTTTGAGGAGGCCGACACATGAAGCTGATCGCGCTTTCGGGCAGCCTGCGGCACGGGTCTTTCAATACGAAGCTGGCGCATGAAGCGGCGCGGCTCGCGCCCGAGGATGTACATGTCACGGTCGAGACAATTCATGGCATTCCGCTCTATGATGCAGATGCTGAAGTGCAAGAGGGATTGCCCGAGCGCGTGACGGCGCTCAAGAATGCAATCATGGCGGCGGACGGGCTTCTGCTCGTGACCCCGGAATACAACAACTCCATCCCGGGCGTGTTCAAGAATGCCATCGACTGGCTGTCGCGGCCCGATGCCGATATCAAGCGGGTGTTCGGCGGCAGACCGGTGGCGCTGACGGGCGCGTCGCCTGGCGGCTTCGGTACGATATTGAGTCAGAATGCCTGGCTTCCGGTCTTCCGTACCCTGAAAGTCAATTTCTGGAGTGGCGGAAGGTTGCTTGTCTCCCGAGCGCAGGGCGCCTTCGGCGAAAGCGGCACGCTCGCCAATCCGGCGACGGAGGAACAGCTCAAGACCTTCATGGCCGGTTTCGCAGCCTTCATCCGGATGGCGCAACCAGAACCGTAAGCCATACTCCAGGGTTGCCAAGCCCGCACGACTGAGCGCATCCTGTAGGCCTAATAATCAAAAGCACAGGGAGCGGACCATGAGTGGGATTAGCCTATCACGCCGTCAGATGCTTGCCGCGCTTGCCGCCGCGGGTCTCTCGCCGGCCTTCTATCGCAGCGCCGCCTTGGCGCAAGGCGGCAAGGTTCTCAAAGTCAGATCCTATGCCGATATCCAGAATCTCGACCCCGCCTTCCGCAAAGGGGCGCCGGAAGACGATGTGATGCGCAACATCTTCGTCGGCCTCGCCGACATGACGCCCGGCGACACCTGGAAATGGCGCCTCGATGCCGCGACCAAGCTCGAGCAGACCGATGCGACTCATATCGATTTCACGCTCATGGACGGGCTCGTCTGGAGCGACGGCCATGGGCCGGTGACGGCCGACGACGTCAAATTCTCCTTCGAGCGCATGGCCGATCCCAAGCTCGATTCACCTTACAAGGGCGACTGGGAAGTTCTCGACCATGTCGAGGTGAAGGACGACAAGTCCGGCACCATCGTGCTCAAGGCACCCTTCCCGCCCCTGTGGAATGTCGGTCTCGTCTTCGGCTCGGGAAAGATCGTGTCGCGCAAGGCGGTCGAGGCCATGGGCGGACGTTTCGACACCAAGCCGCCGGCGCAGAGCGGGCGCTACCTCCTGAAGGAATGGCAGCCGAAGCAGCGCGTCGTGCTGGCGCGCAATCCCGACTGGAAGGGCGAGGCGCCCTATTTCGACGAAATCCACGTCATTCCGATCGAGGATGCGAAAACCGCCGAGCTCGGGCTCGAAGCGGGTGATATCGATTACACCTGGGTCGAGGCGAGCTCCATCCCGCGCTTCAAGAAGACGCCGCCCAAAGGCGGCAAGCTCGCCGTCAAGCCGTCGCTCGCTTATGTGTGGCTCGGCATGAATGTCGAGGCGGCGCCCTTCGACAAGCTCGAAGTGCGCCAGGCCGTGCAGAAGGCGATCGACGTGCCGAGCGTGCTGGAAGCCGCCTATTTCGGCGCGGCGGAACCGGCGACCGGCATCATCGCGCCGGGTCTCATCGGCCATCGCGAGAAGACGCTCTACAGCTACGATCTGGATGCAGCGCGCGAACTTTTGAAGAAGGCCGGCCTGGAATCCGGCTTCGAATGCACATTGTCGATCCTGAACACCACGGAATTCACCAGCGCGGCGCAGGCGGTGCAGGCCAATCTCGCCGAGATCGGCATCACGGTGACGATCCAGCAATATGACTCCGGCACCTTCTGGAGCCTCGGCGACCAGAAATCCGGCGACAGCTGGAAGAAGGTGCAGCTCATCATCAACCGCTTCTCGATGCAGCCCGACCCGTCCTTCGCCACCGACTGGTTCACGCCCGAGCAGATCGGCGTGTGGAACTGGGAACGCTGGAACAGCCCGGAATTCGGTGAGCTGAACAAGAAGGCGAAGATCGAGCTCGATACCCAGAAGCGCAACGACATGTATGTGCGCATGCAGGACCTGATGGATGAATCGGGCGCCTATGTGTTCCTCACCCATGGCGCCGTGGGTGTCTGTTACAGCGACAAGATCGATCCGGCGCTGATGCCCAATGGCAATCCGATCTTCCATGGGTTCAAGGCTACCGCTTAGACCAGAAATCCCCTCTCCCCCTGCGGGGGAGAGGGTTAGGGTGAGGGGGAACCGGCAGAAGGGATTTGCGAGATTGAGAAGACGTCGCTGTCAGTTCCCCCTCACCCTCCCATTGCTGCGCAATGGGTCCCTCCCTCTCCCCCGTTGGGGGCGAGGGTAAAAGGCGCGGCGACAGAATGCTCCTCTACGCCCTGAAGCGCTTAGGCTTAGCCCTCATCATCACGGCGGTGGCGCTGATCCTGCTGATCAGCATGATCCAGCTCATTCCGGGCGATCCGGCGGCGGTGCTTCTGGGCCCCCTCGCCTCGCCCGAGATGCGCGAGATGTTTCGCCAGCAGATGGGGCTCGACCAGCCGGCGCTGGTGCAGATCGCCCGGTTCTTCGGCCGCGTGCTCACCGGCGATCTCGGCACCGACGTGCTGACCAACCGTTCGGTGCTGGTCACGGTCATGGAGCAAGTGCCCTTCACGCTGGCGCTGATCTTCGCCAGCATCACCTGGTCGGCGCTCATCGGCATTCCGCTCGGCTGCTTCGCCGCCCTTTATCGCGGCTCGCTCGCCGACCGCATCGTCGGCATCCTGTCGGTGAGCTCGATCGCGCTTCCCTCCTTTGTGATCGCCATCTATGGCCTGCTGCTCTTCTCGGTGAAGCTCGGCTGGTTCCCGACCATCGGCGCCGGCGACCGCGGCGCACCGCTCGACCAGCTCTATCATCTGGTCCTGCCGTCGCTCGCCGTCGGGCTCGGCTGGGTCGGCTATCTCGCCCGCATGGTGCGCGCCTCGATGCTCGAGGTCTTGAGCGAGAATCATGTGCGCATGGCGCGTGCCTTCGGCCTCGAGGAACGCACCATCACCTATCGATATGCGCTGAAGATTGCCATCATCCCGACCGTCGTGCTGCTCGGCATGGGGGTGGGCAACATGATCTCGAGCGCCGTCTTCGCCGAAATTGTCTTTGCGCGACCAGGTGTCGGCAAGCTGATCTTCGATGCGATCAGCACCCGCAACTATCCGGTGGTGATGGGCGCGGTGATGATCACCACCGGCTTCTATGTTCTGTGCACCCTGATCGCCGACCTCGTCGCGGCGGGACTGGATCCCCGTGTCCGATCAACCCTTTGATACGTTAAGCTTCCGGGACAGCCGGCTCGGGCGCATACTGCGCGAGCCGATGGGACTGCTCGGCATCGGCCTCGTCCTCCTCATCGTGCTCGGCGCGCTGTTCGCCGGCTTCACCGGCTACAGTCCCTCGAAGCTCGCGATGCGCGACCGCTTCCACGATCCGAGCTTCGCTCATCTCCTCGGCACCGATCATCTCGGCCGCGATCTCTTCACCCGCGTGCTCCATGGCGCCCGCATCGCGCTCGGCGTCGCCTTCGTCGCGACCGGCATCTCCTTCATCGGCGGCCTCATCCTGGGCATGATCGCCGGCTACGGGCCGCGCTGGCTCGATTCGCTGCTGTTGTTGCTCTTCGATTCTCTCCGCGCGTTCCCGACCGTGATGCTGGCGCTGGCGCTCGTCACGCTGACCGGCCCGAGCCTCGCCGCCGTCGTGCTGGTGGTAGTGCTCGCCACACTGCCCGGCTATGCGCGGGTGGTCCGGGCGCAGACCATGTCGCTCAAGACCACCGAATTCGTGCTGTCGGCCAGAAGCCTCGGCGCCCCGTCCTGGCGCATCCTCGCCGTCCATATCATGCCCAATCTTATCGGCCCCCTGGTCATCCTCGTCTCGATGGATATTCCGGTCGTCATCACCATCGAGGCCGGCATGAGCTTTCTGGGACTTGGGGTGAGGCCGCCGACACCCTCCTGGGGTGCCATCCTCAATGACGGCTATGCCTTCATTCGCGAAAGCGCGTGGCCCGCCATCGCCGGCGGCCTCCCGATCATCATCGCCACACTCGGCTTCACCTTTCTGGGCGAAACCTTGCGCGATCATCTCGATCCGCGACTGAGGCAGGACGGATGAGCCCGCTCCTCGACATCAAAGGCCTGTCGGTCTCCTTCCGCACGCCGCGCGGCGATCTCAAGGCGCTGCGCGACGTGGCGCTCCAGGTGGGACGCGGCGAGATCGTCGGCATCATCGGTGAATCGGGCTGCGGGAAGTCGACGCTCATCAACGCGATCATCGGCCTCCTGCCGGCCAATACCGGCGCGGTGAAGGGTCATATCGGCTTCGATGGCCAGGAACTGGTCGGCCTGCCCATAAATGCGATGCGCAAACTGCGCGGCGAACGTATCACCACCATTTTCCAGGACCCGATGACGGCGCTCAATCCGGTGCTAACCATCGGCGCGCAAATGACCGCCATCCAATATCGGCGGCGGGCGAGTACATCCGAAAAGCGGCGGCGCGCCATTGAGTTCCTCGAGAAAGTGCGCATGCCCGATGCGGCGCGCCGCCTCGACCAGTATCCGCATCAATTTTCCGGCGGCATGCGCCAGCGTATCTGCATCGCCATGGCGCTCCTGACCGAGCCCGATCTGCTCATCGCCGATGAGCCGACGACGGCACTCGACGCCACGCTCGAGGTGCAGGTCATTCACCTGCTGAGGGAGCTTCAGCGCGACATCGGATGCTCGGTGCTGTTCATCTCACATCATCTGGGCGCGGTGGCGGAATTGTGTGGACGCGTCGCCATCATGTATGCGGGCGAAGTCGTCGAGCAGGGAACGGCGGGCGACATCTTTCGCGATCCGCGCCACCCCTATACACGCAAGCTGCTCGAATGCGATCCCGGCCGCATCACCGAGCGGCAGGAGATCCTGCCGACCATTCCGGGTGAACTGCCCGATCTCGTCCATGTGCCACAGGGCTGCATCTTTCGCGACCGTTGCCCCGAACGTTTCGCGCTATGCGGCGAGCGGCCGCCCGAAGTGACGGTTCGGCCTGGCCATCAGGCGGCTTGCCACAAAGCCCGCGAGCTCGTCGCCTCATGACGCCGCTTCTCGAAGTCAGCGACGTCGTCATCCGCTTTCCGATACATAGCCGGATTGCCGCCAGGCTCACCGGCCAACCCTCTTCCATCGAGGCGGTGGCCGGCGTCTCCTTCACACTGGAGGCCGGCAGCACCTATGCGCTGGTGGGTGAATCAGGTTCCGGCAAGACCACACTGGCGCGCGCCATCACCGGGCTCGTGCCGATCGAAGGCGGCCAGGTCGATTTCGCCGGCCGGACGATCTCGGGCCTGAGCGAAGCCGCCTTGCGCGGGGTGCGGCGCGAGATCGCAATGATCTTCCAGGACCCGATCGGGTCGCTCAGCCCGCGACTCAGCGTGCGCGCCATCCTCGCCGAGCCCTTCAAGGTGCATGGCGAGACGGCGGATCTCGACGGCAAGATCGCACGGCTTCTCGACGATGTGGGCCTCTCACCTCATTTCGCCCAGCGTTATCCGCATCAATTGTCGGGCGGCCAGGCGCGGCGCGTCTCGATCGCCCGGGCTTTGGCGCTCCGGCCCAAGCTCGTCATCGCCGATGAGCCGACCGCCGGCCTCGATGTCTCGATCCAAGGTGAGATGCTCAACCTGATGCGCGATCTGCAGCGCAAATTCGGCACCACCTTCCTGATGATCACCCATAATCTCAACGTGGTGCGCCACGTCGCCGACCGCATGGCGGTCATGTATCTGGGCCGCATCGTTGAGGAAGGCCTGACCGATGATATCTTCAAGGCGCCACGCCACCGTTATACGACGGCGCTGCTGTCCGCCAATCTCAAGGCCGAGCCTGAAGCGGCCTCCTATGTCATCGAGGCGGAAGGCGAAACACCGAGCCTGCTCAACCGGCCGAAAGGCTGCGAGTTCCACCCGCGCTGCCTGTTCAAACGCGAAGTCTGCCGCACCGCCATGCCGGAAGAACAGATGCCGTCGGCCGACCACCGCTTCGCCTGCCACAATCCGGCGTGAGCTATTGGAGCGCGTCTAGAGCGGCATCAATCTCGTCGATACGCGCCTCCAGATGTGCATTCTGGGCTGCATCGCCCATTGGCTTCACGAAGTCGAGAACTGACATCATTGCTGTTCTCGCCTGCTCGAGATCCAGTTTGCTGCCAATGAGCCGGCCGCGCTCCAGCAACGCATTGCCCAGATAATATTGAGTCTCAACCCAGCCGAGCGGCACGCGCTCACGTGTGTTCTCGGTCAGGGCATCTCGCAACATGGCGACCGCGCGATCCAAAGACAGGGTATCTCTATCGCGCTTGCCAATCTCCGCGAGGGTGGCCCCAAGATTGGTCGAGGTCGTCGCCCAGTCGATCGGCAGGCGCTCCCGCGTCGCCTCAGCCAATGCCGCCTCAAAGGCCTGGGCAGCCCGGCGCAGAGACACCGTTCCCGGCTCACGTTGGCCGAGCGAAAGCAGAGTGGTGCCGAGATTGTTCTGACTTTCCGCCCACTGGAGGGGCACGACCTCGCGGCGACGCTCCTGCAAAGCCAGCTCGAAGGCTGATACGGCCTGCATGAGGCTTGCCGGCAAAAGCTCACGCTGGCCCAAACGCAGGAGAACCAAACCGCGATTGTTCTGAAGCGCGGCCCAGTCGAGAGGCACTTCCTTGCGATCCAGCTCCTCGAGCGCTGCCGAGAAGGCCACAGCAGCTTCGTTGAGCGATTGATTACCCACCTCCCTTTCACCCAGACGCCAGAGCGCCATGCCGAGATTGCTGGTCGTGCTCGCCCATTGGACAGGCATTTCCCGGCGCGGAAGCATGGCCAAGGCGGTGCGAAAGGCCGTGATGGACTTTTGCAGCGTCTCGACTCCGCTCTCTCTTTCACCCTTGTAGCGGAGAGCCTGGCCGAGATTATTCTGCGACATGATCCAGTTGTAGGGGGTCTCGGTCTTGTTGAATGTCGTGAGAGCCAGCTCGAAAGCGTCAATCGCCTGCTCGAGATTCTGCGTTCCACGCTCACGCTGACCAATCGCCATCAACACAACGCCACGATTGTTCTCGATCAGAGCCCGAGCTGGAGGCGCGTAGCCGGCGGGAAGATCCGTCAAGGCCGACTCATAAACGCCGACGGCGCGCTGCAACGACAGCGTCCCCGCCTCACGCTCGCCGAGTTTCCACAGCGCGATCGCCAGTTGATTGCGAAGCCCGGCCCGATCAAGAGAGGCATTCTCGAATGTCCTCTTGGAAAGCGTCGTCTCCATGAAGGCGATAGCTTCCTTCAGCGTCTCGGTATTCGAGTCGCGTTCGCCGAGCGTCTTCATCGCCGAAGCGAGGCCGGTCTGGACTTTCGCCCAGTTTGCCGGATCGTCCGCCTCCGAAATTATCCGGTCAGCCTGCCGATAGGCTTCGATCGCTTCCTTGAGGGCTTCGGAATCCGCTCGGTAAAGTCCTTGATTGGTCAGAGATTCGCCTTCGAGAATCTTGTATCGCGCGGCACGTTCGATGTCCCAGCGTTCAGCCTGCTCGAAGGCCTTGGCGAAATCCGTGGCCGCGGCAGCGAAATTGAAGGCCAACACATAAGTTTCGCCGCTCTTGGCGAAGACATTGGCAATCTCGAGCCGCCGTTCCTTCAAGGACGCTTCGGTATCCGCGAGAGCATCGCTCACTGTCGTGGCGCGTTGCTTCGCCTGCTCACGGAATGAGACGGCCGTTGCGACCGCGCCTTCGGCCAGAGCGCGATCGGCGAGTGATGAAAGATGCATGATCTCCGGATCGGCGCGTTTCAGCACGGCTGTCTCGGCCAGGATCGTCTTGAGCCTTTCCGCCTGGGCGCGCAGAACGCGGTCGAGCTCGGCCGGATCCTTCGGCGTCGCGGCGCCCATGGCGCGCAGCATGCCGTAAAGCGAATCGAGCGGGACCTGATCCGACTTGGCGATCGCCTCGACCTGGCGGCGGCCCATCTGCGGCAGGCTGGCGATCGTCAGGAGCAGCTGGCGCCGTTCGCCGGTGATTTGCGCCTCATCCTTGTCGCCCGCTTCCGGCGTCATGCCGAAATAGAGGAGCCGCCGCATGCTGGCATTGATCCACGGACGCTGGCGCGTTCCGGTGTCGAGATAGACCTCTTCGGTCACCATGGTCATGACATCGCCGAAGGCGGTGCCATTCGATGCGGAGAGATGGCGCAGCAGGGCCGCCGCATAGGGCGAGTTGCCGTCCTTGGGTCCATCGAGCGCCGCCTTGCCAGGCTCGGCGGCGAAACCCATCACTACGCCGACATTCTCGACCGGCGCCGGCTGGTCCTCGATGAGCGCCACGCCCCGCGACGGCATGAGGCCGGTCTGGACAATAGGGGCGGCCGCCGATTGCGCATCGGGCTTCAGCAGCGCGTTCGCCGGAAAAGGCGAGTTGCGGCAGGCATCGAGGAGAAAGATCACCACCGGCACGGTCTCTTTGAGGCGATCGACCATCGGCGAGGCCGCCACCAGGCGCGTGGCCGCGTCATCGAGCGAAGACAGATCCGCATCGACGGGCACGAGCCAGTTCTCACCCGCCGCCTCGATGCCGTGTCCGGCGTAATAGACGAAAGCAACATCGGCCCCTTCGGCGTCCTCGATGAAACGCTCGATCTCACGCTTCAACGCCTTGGCATTGCGGTCGGGGGCATTACGGGTCTCGAAGCCGAGATCGGTCAGAAGCTTGCCGATGGCACGGGCATCCTGGCCGGCATTGGGCAGAGGCTGGATATGGGCATAGGCCGACTGGCCGATGATGAGGGCGACGCCGCGCAAAGGCTTCACCTCCTCGGCCGAAGCATGGAAGCTGCCCGAGACACAGATCAGGATAAAAATCAGCCAGTGCTTGAACGCCGTCACGATATGCCTGCCGAGATGGTCCAAAACTATCCAAAGCCCCGGTCGCAAGAAAGGCCGGATCGTGGCGGACCCCTGGGAGTGACGGGGCATTTCAGGACATTGAGTGGCGCCCTCAACGGAAATTGGACAAAAAATCCAGATGGCCGTCATGACCCGGGGCCGACCCTTCCGGCACAAAGGGCCATGCTCCACAATCCGCAAAGCTTTCACCCCCTCGAACCGACGCGCGCCCAGCTGGCCGAACTCGGCCATGAAGTCTGGGCCCGCGCCATGGCCTTCACCGAAAGTCTTCCGGCGAGCCCGGCCGTGCCGAGCGAGGCGCCGCCCGCCGCGCTCATCCAGGCCATGCTCGCGGCCCCGGCCGAGACGCAAGGCGAGATCATCCCCTTGCTCGACCAGCTCGATGAGGCGGTGAAATATGCCTATGAGCCGGGCAGCCCCGGCATGCTCGCCTACGTGCCGGGTGGTGGGCTCTCGGTCTCGGCGGTGGCGGACTTTTATGCCCGCATCACCAACCGTTTTGCCAGCATGGCGCGCGTCGCCCCGGCGCTCGTGGCGCTCGAGACCGGCGTGCTGCGTTGGTTCGCCGGACTCTGTGGCCTGCCGGAGGGGAGCGGCGGCGTCTTCACCAGCGGCGGCTCGCTGGCCAATTTCTCCGCCATCATCACGGCGCGCCACACACGGCTCGGCGAGAATTTCTTCGACGGCACGCTCTATATCAGCGCACAGACCCATCATTCGGTGGCGAAGGCGGCGCGCCTCGCGGGCTTCCCTGCCGCCGCCCTGCGCATCGTTCCGCATCGCAGCGACCTCACCATGGATGACGACGCACTCAGGCGCATGATCGCCGGCGACAGGGCACATGGCAAACGGCCCTTCCTCATCGTCGGGTCGGCCGGCACCACCAATACCGGCGCGATCGATCCCTTGCCCAGGCTCGCCGATATCGCCCGCGACGAAGATCTCTGGTTTCATGTCGATGCAGCCTATGGTGGCTTCTTCCGCCTCACCCTACGCGGACACGAACGTCTCTCCGGCATCGAGCGTGCCGACACGATCGCGCTCGATCCGCATAAGACGCTGTTCCAGCCTTTCGGCGTCGGGGCCCTCGTAGCCCGCGATCCGAAGCTCCTGGCCACGGCGCATGAGGTCGACGGCGCCTATCTGCGCGACATGTCCCACAAGCAGACCTATGGCGGTGAGCATCTGCCCGACTTCGCCCATATGGGGCCGGAGCTCACCCGCGACGTGCGCGGCATGCGCATCTGGCTGCCGCTCCATCTTCACGGCGTGGCGGCCTTCCGCTCGGCGCTCGACGAGAAGCTCGATCTCGCGGCCTATGTCTATGAAAGGCTCGCCGCGGCCCCCCGGATTGAAGTGCCGTGGAAGCCGCAGCTCAGCACCGTCGCCTTCCGCATGAAGGCACGAAGCAGCAGCGCCGATGATATCCGTGCCGCAAACCAGGCCACCCAGGATTTGCTCGGCCGCATCAATGCGAGCGGGCGTATCCTGCTGTCGAGCACCGAAATCGACGGCCGCTTCACCATCAGGGTCTGCATCGTCATGCACCGCGTCCATGCCGACCGCATCGCCGAAACACTCGACATCATCGCGGCGGCGGTGGCCCAACCTGCCTAAACATTACCGTCATTCAGGAAGCGGCTGACCTCTTCCTGGAATTTCGACCAGCCGGGGTCGCCCTCCAGAATGAGATGATTGCGGCCTTCGAGGCCGGCGAAACGGGCGCCCGGAATGCCGGCCGCGATATACATGCCTTCGCTGAAGGGTTGGACCGCGTCATCCTTGCAGTGGAGGACGAGGGTCGGCGCCTTCACTTGCGCCAGAAGGCCGCTGACATCGAGCGTGTCGGACACGAAACGCATCCTGACCGCATTCTGCGGTGACGCCGTTGCCTTCTGGAGATCGTTGAACCATTGCATTTGCTCCGGCGTCCCGCCGGGCAGGAGCAGCGAGGTGAACATCTGCCGGAAGGCCGGATTCTCCTGGCCCCAGCCGGTGCGCATCAAGGTGAGCATCGCTTCCGCCTGCTCGATCTCCTCGATCGTGCCGCGGATGCGGCGGCCGCGCGCGAAGCCGCCATAGAGGACGAGCTTCTCGACACGATCGGGGTGCTTCGCCGCATAAGCGATGGAGACGGCACAGCCTTGCGATATGCCGAACAAGGTGAAGCGTTCGAGGCCCGAGGCATCGGCGACGCTTTCGAGATCGCGCAGATAGGAGGCGAAGGAGATCTCGGCGACATCCCAGTCGGACAGGCCGTTGCCGCGCGCATCATAACGAACGAGCTGATTGTCGGATGCCATCCATCTGAGCAGATGACTCCAGATCGGACTCTTCCAGTCATATTCGAGATGGTTGAGCCAGTTTCCCGCCTTGAGGATGGGCCGCCCTTTGCCGGCGAGCGCATACGCGATGCGCACATTGTCGGACGTGGTGCAGAAACGAATGTCCTGGGCGTCGGCCGTCTCGAATGGCCGCCGCATCTCCATCAGCGGGACCGCCGCCTCACTCACCTCGCCGACGAAACGGAAGCCCTTGCGCTGGATGGTGCGGATGAGCTTCTGCTCGGCGCCGCTGTCACCGATCGCCGAGCGCGCTGCATTGATGCGGCTCGCCACCGTCGAGAGCGAAACGATCTTGCCCGACCAGATCTCGTCGAGAAGCTCGCTCTGGCTCACCACGCGGTTACGATGGCTGATGAGATAGACCAGCAGATCGAAGACCTGCGGCTCGACCTTCACCACGTCGCTGCCGCGTTTCACTTCGAACAAATCGGTATCAATCTGGTGTTCGCCAAACCGATAGATCAATACGGCCCCCAGCAATTTCCCAGCCAAGACGAGGAGTTGTGATAGTCCAAAACCGCGCTTGGTTCAAATCACGGTCCAGCGTCCGGATAACCGGATTGTATCCTGACAATAATGCCGGTGAAACAGCCCCCGGCACCCACATATGCGGCAGAATGGTGCTTTATTCCGGCGCTGGGAGGTGAGCTATTTGAGCGCCTGGGCCAAGGCTGCGTCGTAACGGGCCCGCAGGGGCGCGAGCCGGCTCACCAGGTCCATTCCCAGGACCTTGGCGTAGTCGTCGCCGTCAGGCGACGCCTTCCAGTCGTTCTCGACAAAGCGCGCATCGGCGCGACCGGTGCCGGTCACTTCGACCTTTGCGTCCTTGAAGCTCGCGGCCGCCTTGCTGAGATCGACGAGGAAAGTCTCGTCGCTGACACCACTGTAAGGCTTGCCCTGCGCATCAGTCACATTGAGGAAAAACATCTCCTCATCGAAAGCGGTGAAGCCTTCGCCGAGTGCGGGATTGACGCTTGCCGCATGACGGAAGAAGGAGGCCGCCTCGGCGGCGCCGATCGGATGATCGAAAGTGACGACGCCATAGGCCGTATCACCCGCGCCTTCCGGTGCAAAGTCGGTGATCAATACACTCCATTGCCGGAAGACATAACCCAAAGACGCCGCAAAGCGATCGGCCGTCTTGTTGTCCACGTCCATGGCGGATTGCAGCGAGGCATTGGTCTCGAGCTTATAGCCGCCCGGCATCAGCAAGGTGGAGATCTTCTCCGGAGCGATCTGCAACAGGCCGAGAATTTCCGGAAGCTCGCTCTTGCGCGCCACCTCGGTCAACTCGACGCGCCGTTCATAGGGCATTGTCGCCGGATCGATCTTGTGAATGTCGAAATTCAACACCTCATAGGAGAAGAGCAATGTCGGACGCTCTTCGGCCATCACGGCCGGAGCGAGGAGACAAAGAAGCACGAAGCCGAAGGCAAAGGCTTTGAAAAAGGTCCGCATGTTCTGGAAATTCCCGAGAAGAGTGACGACGCAAGGCGCAGGTTAGAGACGAGAGTCTGATCCGGCTTTGATAGTTGTTGGATTTTTCCTTCACGGCGACATGATTCTTCGATGGCGGAATATCCCTCAGGATGACCCGTATGTGAAGGGCCCGAGCCCAATCAGCAACGGAAATGTCACCATGACATTGTCAGCCCTCGGATTATTCGCCGCCGCGATCTTCATTCTCGCCATCTCGCCCGGCCCCACCGCGGTGGCGCTCGTTGCGCGGGTGATCAGTCATGGCGGCTTCAGTTGTCTGCCCTTCACCGCGGCCTTGTGGATCGGCGAAGTTTTCTTCTTCACGGTGGCGGTGCTCGGCCTTTCGGCTTTGCTCAGCCAGTTCGCCTGGGCGCTGACACTCATCAAATGGGCAGGCGTCTTCTATCTCGCCTTTCTGGCCTATCGATTGTGGTTCGATTTGACGGCCGCGAAGGGACCACAGCCGGCCGAACGCACCTCACCCGTGAAGCTCTTCCTCGCCGGACTGGCGGTCACCTTCACCAATGCCAAGGTGATCGCCTTCTATCTTGCGCTGCTGCCGGCGGTGGTGGACTTTGGCCAGATCTCATTCGCCAGCTGGCTCGAGCTCACTCTCGTCCTGGTCAGTGTGCTGGCCGCCATCGACCTCGGCTACATTGCCCTGGCAGAGATTGCCCGGCGCCGCCTGGGGTCGCTCGGGCATACGAGAATCCTCAACAAATGCAGCGCCCTGGCTCTGGCCGGCGCGGCTCTACTGATCGCCGCGCAGTGAATTCGGCCCCAAGGTCAAGAATAACTCAAGAAGAAATCAAGGTCGTCTTCAAGCAAACCCGGCACCAAGCCCCCATAGTGAGCAAGACGGCTGAAAGTCCCATGAGACACGTCGAAATGTCCTGACAGACAGAAATATGTCGAAGCCCGGCATCGCGGCGAACCGCATGCGGCTGGGCCCCTGCTCCCCCCTTCCACGCACAGGCAACCGGCTTTCCGGCCCCTCCTGCGTCAGCCATGGACGGATACCCCCTATGAATGTCGCCTATCGCACCGACTGGACCAACGCCGAAACTCTGCCGCGCGGCTATGCCGATCAGAGGATCGTCGCGGAACTGCCGATGCTCAGAAAATATGCATTGCGGCTCACCAGAAGCGCGCATCTCGCCGACGATCTGGTGCAGGACTGCGTCGCGCGCGCCCTGAGCCGACGGCATCTCTTCCATAGCGAGGCCAATCTGAGACCGTGGCTTTTCACCGTGATGCACAATCTTCATGTCAGCCATTGCCGCCAGATGGCGGTACGCACCACCTATGCCGTGGCGCAGATGAAGGTCGCCACCGAGGGACGCGAGGCGACGCAGGAACATGTGACGGACCTGAACCGCGCCATTCGCGTCGTCGCCCTCCTGCCCAAGGAGCAGCGCGAAGTCGTGACGCTCGTCACTCTCCAGGAACTGAGCTATCAGGAGGCCGCCGACATGCTCGGCATTCCGGTCGGCACGGTCATGTCGCGGCTCGCACGCGGCCGCGACAAGATCCGCGCCCTTCTCAAGCCCAAAATTCCTGTTGCGCGACGCCGTGACTTGCTTGAAGGACAGGCGGCATAGACCTCCCGCCCAACCGGATTTTCATGACGGCCAGAAATCTCTTCGACCTCCTGCGTCCCGCGATCGAGGCCAAGCCGGACGCCGTCGCCATCGTCGCGCCGGACGGCCAGGACATCACCTATCAGCGCCTGGGTGAGACCATTGCGCGCTTCGCGCGTGAGGCGCGCGCCCGTGGTGTCACACGCGGACAATGCATCGCCGTCAGCCTGACGCATCCCGCCGCCATCATCTCGATGGTGACGGCCCTGTCACGGATCGGCGCCATCGCCGCCATCGGTGACCGCGCCCGCAATATGATCCAGGCCGGGGTCAAGCTCGACGCCATCATCAGCGACAGCCTCGATTTCGATTCGGGTCCCGAACCGATCCGCTTCGATCAGAGCTGGGCGGCCCAGCCTGGCGAGGAGATCGAACTCGACGACGAAGTTACCCGCGTGCCGGCCGAGCTGGCGCTGATCTGCGCCTCCTCAGGGAGCACCGGCGAGCGCAAGTTTTTCGCCCTCAATTTCGCGACCCAGATCGCCCGCCTCACCTTGCAGGACGAGATGCATGGCGCCGATCACGCAAGACGCCTGATCACGCCCGGCATGGCGGCCCTCTGGGGTTTCCAGAACGGCTTCCGCACCTTGCGTTCCGGCGGACTTCTCATCTTCCCGGGCCGCAACGCCGTCCACACGATGGCGGAGATCGAACGGCTTGGCATCGAAGAGATCATGACGACGCCCAATCTCCTGGTCGATCTCGTCAATGCCCGCGAGGCGACAAAGGCGCGGCCGGCTCTCAGGAAGATCATTGTCGGCGGGTCGCAGGTTTCGGCGACGCTCCTCGAGCGCGCCCGCCTGACATTGTGCCCGGAGATCGTGGTCGCCTATGGCTCGACCGAAACCGGCCCGACCGTGCTCGGCGATGCCGGTCTGGTTACCGATCAGGCGGGAGCGATCGGCCGGATCGCGCCCTGGGCCGAGATGCGTATCCTGTCACCCACAGGCGAGGCCCTGCCCGAGGGAGAAAACGGGCGCGTGCAGATCCGCGTCGCCGCAAAACATCGCCCCTATGCGCTGATTGCGCAAAGCGGTGTGACATCGCCCTATGACGCCGACGGTTGGTTCGAACCGGGCGATCTCGGACGGATCGAGAATGGTGTCCTGTTCCTCGATGGACGCTCCACCGATGTCATCAATGTCGGCGGCAACAAGCTGTCCGGGCCAGCACTCGAGGATTTCGCCGCCAAGGCACCCGGCGTAGTCCAAGCCGCCGTCACCGGCCAGCGCAATGACGCCGGCTTCGAGACGGTCTGCGTGGCGCTCATCACGGGGCCCGACTTCGTTCTTGCGTCTTTCGATGAGAAATTCTCACGGCGCATCGGCAAGATCACGCCGCGGCGCTATCTGGTCCTCAAGACCTTCCCGCTGCTCGCTTCGGGAAAAGTCGACAAGCAGAAGCTCAAGGCGCTTTTTGCGACGGTTGCCGATCACGGAAGCCGCGCGCTATCGGGCTGAACCACAGAGCGACCAGCGCCGCCGCCACAAGGCGCAACCAGTCCGGCAGCATCGGCCAGACGACAAGGATCGCCAGTCCTGCATAGAGGACCGCTTCCACGAGTCGATCGCGCGTCCTCGCCAGCGCCGCCGAGGCGGCCAGAGCGGCGGCCGACGCCGTCGCCAACGCCACGAAGATCTGCCAGGCCGAACCGATGAGCAACAAACCCGGATTGTAGATGAAAACGAAGGGGATCCAGAAGATCAGAACCGAAAACCGCAAGGCTTCGCGGCAGGTGGCCGAGAAGCTGGCGCCGGTCAGGCCGCAGGTCGCGAGGCAGGCGAAGGCAACGGGCGGCGAGATCATCGATAACATCGCCATGTACAGCACGAAGAGATGGGCGGCCATCACCGGTACGCCCAGCGCCACCAGACCCGGCGCCACCAAGGTGGCGCTGATGACATAGACCGCCGCCGTCGACAGGCTGAGGCCCAGAAGATAGCTCGCCGCGGCGGCGACGAGGAGCGACAGGAACAGACCCTTGCCGCCGATCTGCTCGAGGAGAAAGGCCAGCATCACGCCGAGGCCGGTCGTGTTGATCACCGCCAGCATGATGCCGACGATCGCCGCCGTCACCACCAGCGGCACCAATATCGCCGCCACCTCGCGCAGCTCACGGCGCACCGCTGTCCAGGCAAGCGCGCGACGGCCACGCGATATTGCGACGAGGCCGCAGAGCAGGATGCCGAGGACCGCCGCCCATTCCGGCGACCGGCCATACCAGAACAACAGGACGCTCACACCGATGAGGATGAAGGCGAAGATCGCCAGCGACCGCAGCGCGGCGGCGCGATCGACATGCGGCGCATCCGCCTCCGCCGGCTTGGCCGTGGCTTTGCCGATGCGATGCGCCTCGACGAGCAGAACGAAATAGAACAGCAGCGCCGGGAGAAGGGCTGCAAGCGCGATCTCGGCATAAGGGATACCGGTGAGCTCGGCCATCATGAAGGCGGCGGTGCCCATCACCGGCGGCATCAACTGGCCGCCGGTCGAAGCGACCGCTTCGATGCCGCCAGCCGTGGCGGGTCTGACGCCGTAGCGCATCATCAGCGGGATGGTGACGCTGCCGACGGTCAGCACATTGGAGGTGGCATTGCCGCTGATGGTGCCGAACATGCCCGACGCGAGCACCGCCGTCTTGACTGGTGCGCCGGCATCGCGACCACCGAGCCACAGAGCGAGATCGTTGATCGCCTTGGCGCCGCCGGCGAGAAGAAAGGCGCGACCGAATAAGACGAAGCAGGAGACCGTCACCGTCACGACGATCAATGTCTGGCCGATGATCGCATCGCTGCCGAAGGTCATGTAGGTGAGAAAGGTGCGGGTGCCGCCGCCCAGCGCCGAGAAGGTGCTGGGGAAATGCAGGGTCAGGATTCCGTAGAGAAGGAAGAGAGCTACCAGCACCGTGAGGCCGCGGCCGGCGAGAAACCAGCCGGCGATGAAACAGACCGACATCAACAGAACGGAAAGAACGAGCGTCTCGCTGCGGCCGTCATAGATCGACAGAGTGAGGTCGGGAAAACGAAGGAAGAGCCATCCGCACAGAACAAGCACGGCCATGACGGCAAGCGCCGCGATGGTCCGGCCGGCCGGCAGCCGCATGAAGACCGCCCAGGCCAGGCAGAAGGCCAGCTCCAGCACCGCGAACTGCTCCACCATGAGGTGCGGCTGGATGAGATGGAAAGGATCGAACACCCAGAGCGGCGGCCAGAGAATGAGGCAGGCCGCCAGGACATCCGAGAAAAACGAACGCCCCCTGTCGGCGCGCGCGACAGCTCCGCCCGTTACGGGCTCGCCGGCCATAGACCCAGGCTGCGATAGGACTGCTCGGCGGCGGGGTGATAGGGAATGCCGATCTCGCCGACAATCGTCTCGCGTCCAAGCCAAGAGAAGGATGGATAGGCGGCGACCAGCGTGTCGTGCCGATTGAGCAGAGCGGCAATGAGCGGCGTCACTGCTTCGGCAGGTGCCGCCTCATGCGCATAGAGATAGAAATCATAAGACATGATGCGCGTCGGCTTGGCGATGATCTCACCGCCATCCTTGGGATCGAGCAATTCGGTGCGCGCCACCGGCAGCACCGCCTTGATCTTCGCATCGACCTCATCGCCCGCCGGCAGCTCAAGCAATCTGACACCGCCGACCTTGCGCGCCAGTTCCTGATCGACGCCCGAGCCGATGATGAAGATCGTCACATCGGTGCGGCCGTCGATGAAAGCGTCGCGCATCGACTGGAAGTCGGCGATCTTGACCGACTTCACATCCTGATAGGTGAGGCCCGCTGTCGACAGCATGGCGGCGATGAGCTGCTCGCCGGTCGTCGTGGCGGTGAAGCCCGACGGGATCGTGCGGCCGCGGAGATCGGCGAGGCTTTGGGCCGGATCATCCTTGCGCACCGCAAGAGCGAGGCGGAAAGGGAAGAGTCGTGCCACGAGGCGCAGCGACTTGGCGTTGCGGTCCTTGAACGCACCAGTGCCGTTCCAGGCGGCGGCGAGCTCGGCGCCGTTGGAGAGGCCGAAGGGCAATTCCCCGCGATCGACCAGCGGCAGAGCCTGGCCAGTGCTCTTGAATGGCTTGGGCAGGAAATCGAGCCCTGCTTCCTCCTTCACCGCTTTGGCGACGGCGAGTGCCATCGCGTAGGACGGCGTGCCGGCCGGCGTAGAGCCGATGCCGATAGGTTCGGCTGCGGAGGCGGCACGTCCACCGACGATGATGAAAGCAAAGAGACACAAGGCCCATGCAAGAGCCTTGTGCCGGCAAAATCTGTGCATCTGTGTGTCTGATCAGAAGGTGAAGAGCAGGCCGCCGCGGACCGTCACGTCCGACCAGTCGCCGGAATACTGAGTGTTATCACCAAACGTATCTTCGTCACCGTAGTCGTCATAGAGAACCTCGACACGAGCCTTCAAGAGATCATTGAAAGCCCAATCGACGCCGCCACCAATGGTGAAGCCGGTCAGGGTGGTATTGCGATTCTCGTCGTCCCAATCGATCGACTCGAACTTGGCGATGGCCAGACCGCCGGCGATGAAGAGATCGATATTATCGACACTGCGACCAACGCGGGCACGAAGATGCGCGTTGTACTTCATGTCCGACCACTGCATTTCCTCGGAGACATCATTATCGTCCGGAAAATCGCCAAGCGGTATGCCGATGTCACCTTCGATACCAAAGAGCCAGCCATTGCTGCGCACATCGACACCGACAATTGCGCTCAGGATTCCCAAGTCAGCTTTGGTGGTGTCGCTATCGCTCCCGCCGCCCGAATATTCGACCTCGTGTTTCGCGGTGCCCGTCAAATAGCCGCCGGTGGCGCCGATATAGAAGTTCACATCGTCGAAAGACGATTGAACGTCAGCGTCGGCCGCGAGGGAGGCGGTGGACGAGAGAGCCGTCATGCCGGCAATGATGGCCGGCGTAGCCGACAGCTTAATCAGCTTCTTCATGGAAATCCCCGAATATGCACCCGGCGTGTTTTATAGACTCCGCTGGGTAATAATTCCAGGGCCAATTTATGATTGTAGTCCTTGGAGCTGGCGGCAACCGGAATTCAATCCATGAGTCACATTACCCAATTATCATATAATTAGACATGCTTGCCAAAAGGGCGGAATCTCCATAACTGCAAGACGATGACCAAGCAGCCAAGGCTCGCGCTGGGGCGGGCACAGAAGCGCAACCTCTTCGCGCATGTCGTCGAGGACCTCGGCACCCGCATCATCAAGGGCGACCTCACGCCCGACGATCCCTTCCCGATCGAGGCCGATCTCGGCCGGGAGTTCGGCGCCAGCCGGTCGGTGATCCGTGAGGCGGTCAAGTCGCTGGCGGCGCGCGGCCTCATCGAATCGAAGACCCGCACCGGCATCAGGGTGATGCCGCCCACGCACTGGAATCTGCTCGACCCCGAAGTCCTGAGCTGGCGCTACGGGGCCATGCCGCCGGTGCAGTTCTATGGCGAGCTGTTCGAGATCCGCCTGATGATCGAGCCGCAGGCGGCGGCGCTCGCCGCCGAACGCGCTCACGCCAGCGACATCGCCGAGATCGCCGAGGCCTTCGCCGAGATGACGAAGGTGAGTCCCAACAGCACGGCGGCGATCGACGCCGATCTGCGCTTTCACCGCGCCATCCTCGCCGCCGGCAAAAATGCCCTCCTCCACCAGATGGGCCATCTGATCGCCGTCGGTCTCTATATCAGCCACCAGACGTCGAGTGACTCCTTCACGGTGTTCCTGCCCCAGCATGGCAAGGTGCTCGACGCCATCCGCGCCCGCGACCCGCAGGCGGCCCGGCGCACGATGGAAAAACTCCTGAACGAGACGCGCGAATTCATCACCGGCCACCTGAAGAACGGCCGGAGACGCGCGAAATAGCTAGCCTAAGGACCAGCCGCCATCGATCAACAGATTGGCGCCGGTGATCAGGGAGGCGGCCGGCGAGGCGAGAAAAATCACCGCGCCCACCACATCGATCGGCTCGCCGATGCGGCCCAGAGGAATGTGGTTCAGCGTCGCGTCGTGAGACTTGGCATCGCTCAGAAAGGGCCGCGTGCCGTCGGTCCAGATGAAGGTCGGGCCGACGCTGTTCACATTGATCCTGTGGCTTGCCCATTCGAAAGCGAGGCAGCGGGTCAGGTGATTGATCGCCGCCTTGGTCATGCAATAGATCGCTTCGTTGCGCAGAGCGACGGTACCGGCCTGCGAGCTGATATTGACGATGCGGCCGCCGCCTTGCGCGATCATCAGCCGGCCGACCGCCTGCGTGGTGAAGAAGGTGCCCTTCAGATTGACATTGACGGTCTCGTCGAAGCCCTCTTCGGTGACATCCTCTGCCGGCGCCTCGGGGCCTATGCCGACATTGTTGACCAGCACATCGATGCGGCCCATCGCCTGGTGACCGTCGGCGACGGCGGCGCGGATCTCGCCGAGGTTGGAGACATCCATGCGTAGCGCCAGCGCCCGCCGGCCGGCCGCTTGCGCCGCACGCACGATGTCGGCGACGCTCTCCTTGTCGCGCACGCCGAGCAGGAGATCGGCGCCCGAGCGCCAGCAGCCCTCGGCAATGGCGCGGCCGATGCCGCGCGAGGCGCCGGTGATGAGAACGGTCTTGCCGGCAAGGCTGAAATCCGGCTGCTGCGCGTCGGGCATGAAGGCTTCCTTCCCATGATTATATATAATATTATAAGATAAATTGGCCGCCCAATGTCAAGCCTCTCCCATCAGCGTGACAGGAGAGGCATAGAAAATGCGAGTTGCGTCAGGCAGCGCGCGCCAGGCCGACTTCCGGCAGGGACGGCCGGGTGGCCATCGCCTTTTCCATCATGACGCGGATCTCGGCCGCTTCGGCCTGAGGCAGCGCCAGGCGCGGCGGACGCGTCAGGGCAGAGCCCCGGCCGGCGATCGCTTCACAGAGCTTGATGCATTGGACGAGATCGGGGCGGGCATCGAGATGCAGCAGCGGCATGAACCAGCGATAGATCGCCATCGCCTCGGCGAAACGTCCCTGCATCGCGAGGCGGAACAAGGTCTCACCCTCGCGCGGGAAGACATTCGACAGGCCTGACACCCAGCCTTGCGCGCCGACCGCGATGCTTTCGAGCACGACATCGTCGAGGCCGGCGAACAGGGTGAAACGGTCGCCAGTGAGCGCCTGCAGGTCGATGAAGCGGCGCGTGTCGCCGGAGGATTCCTTGAAGCAGACGATGGTCTCGACATCGGCGAGGTCGGCGAGCATCTGCGGCGTGACGTCGATCTTGTAGATCGGCGGGTTGTTGTAGACCATGATCGGCAGGCTCACCGCCTGGCCGACGGCGCGGTAATGCGCCACCGTCTCGAAGGGCTTGGCGGAATAGACGAGCGCCGGCATGACCATCACCCCGTCGAGGCCGATCTTTTCGGCGGCGCGCGCCGTCTCGATGGCGAACGGCGTCGTATATTCGGCGACGCCGCCGATCACCGGCACCCGCTTTTTGGCGACCGACTTGGCCATCTCATAGACCGAGCGTTTCTCAGCTGCGGTGAGCGAGCAGCCCTCGCCGACCGTGCCGCAGATGATGAGGCCCGACACGCCGTCGCGGATCAGGCCTTCGATGACGCGGGCGGTGGCGTCGAGATCGAGGGTGAAATGCCCATCATCCTTGAACTGGGTGGTGACGGCCGGGAACACGCCCGTCCAGGAACAGCGGCTCGATGTCATGGCTAACCTCATACAGCGGCGTTTATGGCGCTGCTTCTACCGGAAAGAGCACAAATTGTCTATTGAATATTTTATACAATCTATCTTTCCACGCTAAGCCTTTGATTTGTCGTGGCTCAAACCATCACTTTTACGCCCGAAGCCGCGAAACGCTCGCCGAATTCGGGCGGCGGCGGCTTGTTGGTAACGACTGTAAGCGCATGGTCGAGCGCATAGGTCGTGATCGAGGCGCGGCGGCCGAATTTCGAATCGTCAGTGACGATCACCACCGGCTGGGCATTGCCCGCCACGATGCGGCGCAGGTCGCTTTCATCCTGGCCGTAATCCATCCAGCCGAATTCGAGATCGCAGGCGGCGATGCCGACGATCGACAGGTCGAAGGCGAAGCGGCGCACATAATCGCAGGTCTCGTGGCCGACGATGGCATTGTCGTTCTCGCGCAGCATGCCGGGCGTCATGCGCACGCGTAAGCCCTCGGCATGGGCGAGGATCTTGCCGATATCGAGCGAATTGGTGGTCACCGTGACATTGGCGAAGCTGTGCTTGGCCATCGCCTGGGCGACGGCGACCGGCGTCGAGCCGGTATCCATGAAGACCGACATGCCGTC
Source organism: Taklimakanibacter albus (assembly GCF_016595235.1). GTDB lineage: Bacteria > Pseudomonadota > Alphaproteobacteria > Rhizobiales > Aestuariivirgaceae > Taklimakanibacter > Taklimakanibacter albus. The sequence continues at coordinate 2,143,557 of NZ_JAENHL010000008.1, forward strand.
CTGAACCAGGCCGGCGGCGATCTGGCCGATATGGATCTTCTCGCGCGCCTTGACGCGGGAGCGTTCGAGAATGGGCTGCTCGCGATCGATCTCGTGGCGCACCGCGCCGCCATGGACGCGGCGCAGCTGGCCCCTCGCCTCGAGCTCGCTCAGATCGCGGCGGATGGTCTCTTCGCTTACCCCGAAAGCGGGCGCCAGGGACCTGACCCTGACCCGGCCGGTCGCCTCCAGCTCACGCAGGATCGATTGATGCCGGATAACGCTCAGCGCTGGCAGGTCCTGGTCGATCATCTCAGCCTTCACCCCGCTTCTCGATTATACGAGATGAAGCCAGTTCGTCCATCGCTGATCATCCATGAAAAGCCGGGCGCGCATGAATTTCCAGGCGCCATATTTATGGTAGTCGAAATCGAGCGACGAGATGCGCTCCTGGACCATGGCCCAGAGCGCCCATTTGAAATCCGCGACGGCGCGCATCACGGTGAGCCGGGCCGGATGCTGGGGCGACGAGGAGCGGAAATAGCGCCGGGCGATCTCCTCCACCACCGCCTCGCTGTAGAACATCTCGCCGATCCACACGCCCAGATCATAATAACGCTCATTATTCGAGGCCCATTCGAAATCGATGAGCTTCACCTGATTGTCGGGCGACAGCAGGAAATTGCCCGGCATCGGATCATTGAAGCAGGACGTGATGTCGAGGCCCGAGGCGGTGAAGGCGCGTTTGGCGGCGTCATATTTGGCTTTGAGGACGGCGAAGTCGGCCGGCAGGCTCGATTTGAGCTCGGCGGCCTGCTCGATATGCTCCTCAGTCATGTCGAAGATGGTGCGGGTGATCATCAAAGGCGGGCAGGCGTGAAACTCGCGATAGAGATCGGTCACCCTTCCCCAGATTTCGGAATCGAGAAAGTCGACATTGGTCGAGGTGCGGTAACCGTCGAGGAATTCAGTAACCTCCAATCCGGAGACCGGATCGAAATAAACGACCTCGGCGCCGACGCCGCGCTCGAAAGCCAGCCGCGCCGCCTGGTTCGAGGCCTTGCGGTTGATGAAGAGCTCGCTGCCCTTGCCCGGGATTTTCAGGAAATAAGGACGCGTGTCGCCATCGACCTCGAAACGCCAGTTCGAATTGGAAAGCCCACCGCTCACCATCGAATAAGAGACAGGGCGGCCGGCGAAAAGCGGAATGGTGGCGATCATCGCCTCCGCCTCTTTTTCGGCGGCGGTCCGCGCCTGGCCAAATTTGAGTTTCTCGCTCATAGACGCCCCAAGCAGGTTTCGAAATCGGGATGCCGCATCGCCATGCGGGCGCGCAACAACCGCCATTCGGCGAATTTGAGATATTCGACCGACCGGCGCGGCGACAGATGCGAGGTCAGAAGCCCGATCATGGCCCAGCGCAGATCATCGGCGACGCCATAGAGCCGGACGCGCGCGAAGAGCTTCTCATCGGCGCGGCCATGAAACTCCTCGAAGACGGCCGCCATATCGGACGTGAACCAGAAAGCTTCAACCAGATGCGAGGCGAGATCCTCATAAGGATCGCGATTGGCGGCGAGATCGTAATCGACGAGGCGCGGCGGCTGATCTTCATGGATCATCACATTGGAGGCGTTGCCGTCGCCATGAGAGGGCAAGAGGTCATAGCCGGCGGCGCGAAGGCCCGCGGAGATCCGGCGCGCCTTGCCGATCAGCTCAGGGAAATCAGCAGGACGGTAGGCCTCGGCGCCTGCCAGCGCGTCATGCAATTCCTCGATATGAGCACCAACAGTCAGCGTGCGTGGCAGTTTCGGCCCCGCATGCAGCGCCTTGCGTAGCTTCAGCGCGGCCACACCATATTTACCGCCGGGCGCCATATCAGCGAGCGTCGCGGCGCGCCAGCCATCATCCAGCGCTTCCATGACCAGAAGCCCATGCTCGATATCGGCGGCAATGACGCGGGGGCCGACGCCGATCTCGCCGGCATGCCGCGCGGCAGCGACGATCGAGGGCCAATGACCATAGAGTGATATCTCGCCATGATAGGCCTTGGCGAAAACCGGACGCGCACCATCAAGAAGGATGCCGGTGGCATCGACGCCGCGCCAGCTCGGCGAGGCATGCGCCGCGCAACCGTCGCGCCAGGCGGGCGACGGGTCAGAGATCTGTGCTAATCGTCGAGCTCGTTCAGCGAGCTTCTCTTTGTCTTGCGCAACCGATGTGAACATCGATCCTCCCTGTTGCGCGGTATCTATCCTAGACACCACCCTTTGTGACCAGAGTCCTGAGCATATTGGTGAGAACATCAAGCCCTAAAGCGAGATCGGCGGGATCGGTGCGCTCCAGAGGCGTATGACACAGTCCGCCGATGCTCGGCACGGCGATGACGATCGAGGGCGTAAACGGCGCCAGACGCACCGCGTCATGGGCGGGAATCGTATCGAGCGCCAGAACATCGATCGCCATGTCCCGGGCGGCGTCCTCGGCAAGCGCGGCAAGTGAGTCCGAGAAGCGGCCGGGCCGCCGATATTCGTCGCGTTCGATCTCCATCTGCGTCTGGGTCGCCGCGGCGGTCTCGGCGATCTTCGCTTCGAGGCGCGCATAAGCGTCGTCGATCACCTTCTCATCGGCCGAGCGCAATTCGATGAAGAGGCGGACGCGGCTCGGCACCACGTTGGGCGAATTCGGCGAGACCTCGATGCGGCCGACGGATGAATGCATCACATCCTTCGGCACCAGGTCGACGAAACTCCGGACCGCGGTGATGATCTGCGCCGCCGCAAGGAGCGCGTCGCGCCTTTCGCTCATCAAGGTCGGACCGGTATGGGACGGCGCGCCATCGACGCGCAATTCGATCTTGCGGCAACCCCACCAGCGCTTGAAGATGCCGAAGCGCAGATTGCGCCGCTCCAGCACCGGACCACATTCGACATGCAACTCGACATAGGCGGAGGGCAGCGCCGGTGCTTCGTCTTCGCCGAGCCAGCCGATTTCGCTGAGCGCGTCACGTACACTGACACCGTCACCGTCACGGCGCGCCAATGCGTAATCGAGCTTGAAGTCGCCGACATAAGTGCCGGAGCCAAGCGTCGAAGGCTGCCAGCGGGCGCCCTCCTCATTGGTCCAGGCGGCGATGCAGAGATTGGCCTTCGGTGCGAGACGCCCGGCGCGGATATCGGCAGCGATAGTTTCGGCGGCGACGCAGCCGGCGACGACACCATAAGTGCCATCGAGGCAGCCACCATTGGGCTGGCTGTCGATATGGGAGCCGGTCATGATCATCGGCGCGTCGGGCCCGGCGAAATCGACGATGCCGAACATGTTGCCGATGCGATCGACCACCAGCCGGTAGCCGCGCTGCTTCAGCCAGTCGGCCATGAACTGGCGCGCCTCGCCATTGGCCGGCGTGCCTTCGGGACGGTGGATGCCGCCCGCCGCCGTCGCGCCGAAACGCGAGAAGCCGCTGAGCAAAGCATGGAACGAGGCGTGAGGCCCGGAGGTCGGAGTGATATTCACGGAATGCCCGATAATGTGAGATTTCTTCGAAACAGGCATAATCCCTCTTGACCGCTTGTGCAACTGCCTTATAAAAATCTCCAATAATTAAAGGGTAAACGCGTTTTCCGCCTGAGTTCGCATGCCTCGCGCCACGGCCTCATGTTGGAAAATGTGTGTTTATAACCACATAGGGAGAGAAACGATGACCCTTTCCAAGGGACGGAGTCTGAGCCGGCGGTCGTTCAACACATTGGCGCTGGGAGGGGCGGCGGCCTCGACACTCGCCACACCCTTCATCCGCCGGGCCTATGCCGACACCCGTAAGACCCTCATTTTCGGATCGGGCGAGCCGGTGACGGCGAGCTTCGATCCGACATCCCACACCTCGCTCGCCCAGATCAATCTCGAGGGCTTCATCTTCGGCCAGCTGTTCCGCACGCCGATGCGCCCCGAAAAGCCGGACGAGATCGTGTGGGAGCTGGCGACCGGGCAGAAGATCATCGACCCCTATACGATCGAATATTCGCTGCGCGACGGCGTCAAATTCCACGACGGCGCCGCCTTTTCGGCCGAGGACGTGAAAGCCTCGCTCGAATATGCCTCGCAGGCGACACGTCCGGCCGCCTGGTATCCGGGCCCGGTCGAGGTGCAGGTCGTCGACCGGCTCACCGCGCGTGTTTCGACCAAGGCCGGCGGCTATCCGGCGAGCGCGCTCTATTTCCTCATGGGCTTCCTGCCGATCATGTCCAAAGCGGATGTGGCGGATCCGAAGCGGCTGCAGGCGCATCCCAACGGCACCGGCCCCTTCCAGTTCGTCAAGCAGGACGGCAACTCCACCGTTCTCAAGGCCTATGACGGCTTCCAGAACGGCCGGCCGCTGCTCGATGAACTGCGCTTCAGCTATATCGGCGATGCGACCACCCGCGTCCTCGGCCTGCTCGGCGGCGAGATCGACATCATCGAGCGCCTCGAGCCCGAGCAATATGAGACGCTCGTCTCCGACAATCGGGTCAAGACGCAGCGCACCATCTCGACCGAGAACAAATATCTGCATTTCCGCTGCAACAAGCCGCCCTTCGACAATCCGCTGATGCGGCGCGCGGTGGCGCATGCCATCGACCGCGAGCAGATCATGGGTGTCATGGGCGTCGCCGGCCATGCCTCGTCCAACTACATCTCGCCGCTCAAATTCGGCTATGTCGACCTGCCCGATTATCCGAGCTACGACCCGGCGAAATGCCAGGAGCTGCTCAACCAGGCGGGGTATCCCAAAGGCCAGGGCCTGCCCGAGATCGAATATCTGACCGGCACCGGCTTCTATCCCAAGACCAAGGAATATGGCGAGGTCATCACCGCGATGCTGCAGGAGCAGGGCATTCCGGTGAAGCTCACGGTGCTCGAAGTGGCGGCGTGGGTCGAGAAGATCTACCAGGCCAAGGAAGGCGTGCCGCATGACAACATGGTCGATGTCGGCTGGTCGACCGGCTCGCCCGAGCCCGATCTCGTTCTGCGTTCGATGTTCCACGGCTCGGCCGGCCCGCAAGGCGGCCTCGTCAACGGCATCCGCGACAAGGAAATCGACGCAGCGCTCGATCTCGAGCGCGGCACCGCCGATCCCGAAGAGCGCAAGAAGATCATCCAGACGGTGACGACGCCGAAGATCATGGAAAAGCTGCCGTCCTTCTCGCTCTTCACCTCGGTCAACCTGCATGCGATGCGGGCGAGCCTCGACGGCGCCTATTTCTACCCGAACGGCCCGCTCGACGTGACCAAGGCGCAGTACAGCGCGACCTGATATCGTCGTACCCCTAAGGGAGATCGGCCATTGGGATTCGTATTCCGGTTTCTGCTGAGACGGGCCTTACAGGGCGTGGTGATCATGCTCCTCGTCTCGATGGCCATCTTCACCATCCTGCGCTGGGACGACAGCAAGAAAGACACACCCGCACGGCTGATCCTGGGTCCGATGGCGACCCAGGATTCCATTGACCGCAAGACCGAGGAGCTCGGCTTCAACGATCCGATCCCGGTGCAGTATCTGGCCTATATCGCCAATGTGTTCCGCGGCGATCTCGGGACCTCCTATATCCGCGCCGAAAGCGGCATGTCGCTCGGCGCCACCCAGGACGACATCCAGACCCAGCGCGCCAGCGTCATGCGGCTGATGACCGGCTCCTTGCCGATGACCCTGCAGCTCGCCGCGGTGGCTTTGTTCATCGCCATGCTGATCGCGGTGCCGATCGGCGTCGCCGCCGGCCTCAATCAGGGCCACTGGCCCGACCGGCTCGCGGTCTATCTCTCCTCCATCTTCGTCTCGCTGCCGAATTTCTGGCTCGGCATCGTGCTCGCCTTCCTGCTCACCGCCCAGCTCGGCTGGCTGCCCTCTATCGGCTACAAGGGCTTCGCCTATACGATCCTGCCGGCGACGGTGATCGCCATCGAGATGGCGCCGCTGTTCATCCGCTCGCTGTCGGTGTCGATCGCGGCGGCGGTGCGGCAGAATTTCATCGCCCTTGCCCATGTGCGCGGCATCCCGTCCCACACCATCTTCCTGCGCAATGTGCTGCGCAATATCGCGGTACCCAATCTCAATCTCTTCGGGGTGCAGATCGGCGCCCTGCTCGGCGGCGTGCTCATCGTCGAGTATATCTTCAACTATCCGGGCTTCGGCCTTCTCACCGTGCAGGCGGTGAGCCAGCGCGACTATCCGGTGATCCAGGGCATCTCGATCATTTCCTCGGCGATCTTCGTCATCGCCAATATCCTCGTCGACCTGGTGAGCGCCAAGATCGACCCGCGCGTGGAGCTGTGACCAGGGTGACCGACACGACCGCAACCTCACTCGCCGCCGCCGGCGCGGCCGCGCGCGGCGCCAGTCCCGGCGCCAGGCTCTGGCGCGAGACCTGGCGGCAGCGCGAGTTCCGCTTCGGACTCATCGTCATCCTGCTGCTCGTCGCCGCATCGATCCTGGTGCCGCTGCTCACCGGCATCGATCCCGGCAAGATGCAGATCAAGAACAAATATTTGCCACCGATCTTCCTGCCGGGCGGCGACTGGACGCATATCCTCGGCACCGATCATCTGGGCCGCGACCTCTTCGTACGCTCGCTGATCGGGCTGCAATATGCGCTCGGCATCTCCTTCACCACCGTGCTCCTGATGTTCTTCTTCGGCTCGGCGGTAGGCCTCATCTCCGGCTATTTCGGCAAGGTGGTCGATGCGCTGCTGATGCGCCTCACCGATGCGCAGCTCTCGATCCCGCTCATCATCCTCGCCATTACGCTCCTCACCGTGTCGCGCCCGACGGTGCCGCTCATCATCTTCGTACTGGCGGTCTCGGGTTGGCCCGTCTATGCGCGGGTGGCGCGTGGCGTGACTTTGAGCGAGCGCAACAAGGAATATGTGCGCGCCGCCCATATTCTCGGTGCCTCGCACTGGCGCATCATCCTCACCATGATCGCGCCCAATATCCTGCCGCCCATCGCTTTCGTCGCCGTGCTCGATCTCGCCCGCATGATGATCTTCGAGGCGATCCTCGGCTTCATGAGCATCGGCGTCCAACCGCCGACACCGACCTTCGGCAATATCATCGCCGACGGCCGCAAATATCTCATCAATGCCTGGTGGATCGCCACCATGCCGGGCGCCTTCCTGCTGCTCGCTCTGCTGTCCATCAACCTCATGGGAGCCTCGCTTGAACGCGCCCGCAACAAACTTTTCTCCGGCCAGATCTGAGCGCACGCCGGTGCTCGACGTCGCAGGCCTTTCGGTCGAGCTGGCGCGCGAAACGGAGAGCCGCGTCATTCTGGACGAGGTCAGCTTCAGCGTGCCGGAGCGCGGCCTCATCGGCATTGTCGGCGAAAGTGGAGCCGGCAAGACGGTGCTCGGGCGCGCCCTCACCGGCTGGGTGCCGGAGCCGCTGCGCCAGACCGCCGGATCGGTGTCGATCGACGGGCGCGTGCTGACGACGCTCAAACCGGAAGAGCTGCGCCAGATCCGCGGCCGCACCATCGGTTATATCGGCTCCGATCCGGGCACGTCCTTCGACCCCACCATTCCTATCGGCGTGCAGATCGCCCAGAAGCTGCGCGCCGTCGTGCCCGGGACGAGCCGCGATGCGGCAAAGAAGCGGGTGCTCGATCTTCTCGACCAGGTGCGCATTCCTTCCGCGGCGCGCCGCTTCGATGAATATCCCTATCAGTTCTCGGGCGGCATGCTGCAGCGCGCGGCCATCGTCGACGCGCTCGTCGCCAAGCCGAAGATCCTCATTTGCGACAACATCACCCAGCCGCTCGATGTGACCATCGCGGCGCAGATCGTGCGCCTGCTGCGCGGCCTCGAACGCGATCTCGCCACGGCCATCGTGTTCTTCACCGCCTCGATCCCGGTCGCCAAGGAGCTGATCGACGATCTGCTCGTTCTCGAAAAGGGGCGCATCATCGAACGCGGCGGCATCGGCGCCGTCATCGCGAAACCGGTCTCGCCCCATACAAAACGATTGATCGACAGCTCGCCGCGCATCTGGGGGCAGAATGTCGATGTCCCACGGCCCGCCCCAGCCAAGGAGGCCAAGAGCGAACCGCTGCTGCTGGTCGCGGATGTCGTCAAGACCTATCGTGTGCCCGACCGCACCCGCTTCACCGGCACGCTCGACGTCAAAGCGGTCCGCGGCGTGACGCTGGAGATCCGGCCCGGCGAAAATGTCGGGCTCGTCGGTGAATCGGGCTGCGGCAAGTCCACTCTGTCGCGCTTGCTGAGCTGGATCGAGGAGCCCGATGCCGGGCGCATCGTATTCCAGGGCAAGGACATGGCGAGCCTCAGGGGCAAGGAGCGCCTCGCCATGCGCCGGCGTTTCCAGCTGCTGCTACAGGATCCTTACAACTGCCTGCCGCCGCATCTGTCGGTGGCGCGCACGATCCGCACTTCGCTCGACATTCACGGCGTCAAGGGTGCGGAAGCGCGCGACAAAGTACGCGCGGTGATGCACGAAGTCGGGCTCAAGGACGAGGATGCCGAAAGGCTGCCGATCGGCATGAGCGCCGGGCAGCGTCAGCGCGTCAATATCGCCCGCGCCCTTGTGCTCGAGCCGACATTGCTTATCCTCGATGAAACGCTTTCCTCGCTCGACCCCGCCGAGCAGAGCCGACTCATCGACCTGTTCGAGCGTCTGCAGGTGAAACACGGCCTCACCTATCTGGTGATCTCGCACGACCTGGCGCTGGTGCGCAAAGTCTGCAACCGGGTGGCGGTGATGTATCTCGGCAAGATCGTCGAGAATGCCGGTAATGCGCAGATCTTCGATCAGCCCAGCAATCCCTATACACGCGCTCTGCTCTCCGCCGTGCCGGTGCTCGACAAGGGTCCGTTCAACCCGGCCGAATGCCTGGTCGAAGGCGAGCCGCCGAGCCCGATCAATGTGCCGACAGGCTGCTCCTTCGCCTCACGCTGCCCCAAGGCGCAGGATCTGTGCCGGACAGATGAGCCGGCCTTCACGCCACTCGGCGACGGCCGCGGCGGTGTGGCCTGTCATTTTCCGTTTGTATGAAGCTTCCCTTCTCCCGCCTGCGGGAGAAGGGGGAGTTAAGGTGAAGAGGAATAGAACTTAGCCTGGGCCGTATGTGTCCCCATGGATATCGCAAACATCGTTCTCGTGCTGTGGACCGCCCTCGTCCTCTATTGCTTCGGCCAGATCTGGTTCGTGCAGATCGTCATCTATCCGCTGTTCAAGATGGTGGGTGAGCGGGACTATGTGACCTATCACCATTTCTATGCGAGTCACATTCCACTGCCGGTGATCCTGCCGGGCTTCACCTGCTTCCTGTTTCCGCTGGCCTTGATCTTCTGGGGACCCGGCTCCGTTCCGGCCTGGCTCTATTGGCTCAATGTCGCGGCGGGCCTCGTCGGTCTCGCGGTGACCTTGTTCCTCGAAATCCCGCGCCATGCGCTGCTCGAGAAACACGGCAAGGACTTCCAGGTGATCGGCGAGCTCATCCGCTACAACTGGCCACGCACCGCCTCGATCAGCCTGCAGGCCGTGCTCGCCGCGATCATGCTGACCGATATCGTGACGCCCGTCAGTTAGTGTCGCGTAATATCAGGGCGGCGCCCTTCTCACCCACCATGATCGACGGCGCATTGGTGTTGCCCGACGTGATGGTCGGGAAGATCGCGGCGTCGATGACGCGAAGCCCGCTGACGCCATGGACACGCAATTGCGGGTCGACGACGCTGCTCCGCGGGTCAGGCCCCATGCGGCAGGTGCCGACGGGATGGAAGACGGAATAGGACCGGTTGCGGATGTCATCGGCGAAGGCCTCATCGCTTGCGACCTGAGGACCGGGCTTGAGCTCGGTCTCGATTACCGCGGCCAAGCTCGGCGCCTCGCCGAGTCTGCGCAGGAAACGCGCCGCTTCCACCATCACCGCGAGATCCTCAGGCGCCGACAGATAATTCGGATAGATCGCCGGCGCCTCGCGCGCATCGGATGAGCGGATCTCGAGGTGGCCTGAGCTCTTCGGCTTACAGGGCGAGATGCTGGTGTAGAAGCCCGGAAAGGGATCGGGATTCATCAAAGGCCTGGTCTTGGGCGGCGCCTTTTCATAAGTGAGCGGCGAAAAATAAAGCTGGATGTCGGGTGCGGCGAGACCGGGCTTCGAGCGGTAATAGCCGCCGGCCTGGTTGAGGCTCAGCGACAACGGGCCCTTACGCGTCAGTATATATTGCAGGCCCACTCTGAGCTTGCCGTGCCAGGGATAAAGCACCGTGTTGAGGCTCGGCGCCGACGTTCTGTAGGTGAAATCATAACAGAGATGGTCCTGCAGATTGCGCCCAACAGCCGCATTGTCGAGGAGCACATCGATGCCTTGCGCCTTCAGCACCGCAGCCGGGCCGATACCGGAGAGCTGCAGCAGCTGCGGCGAGCCGATCGAGCCGGAGCTCAGGATGATCTCCCTTGTGGCGCGGGCCTCACGCAACATGTCGCCTTGCCGATAGGTGACACCGACCGCGCGTTTGCCCTCGAAGATGATCTTCGTCGCCTGCGCCCCGGTGACGATGTCGAGATTGGGCCGCTTGCGCAAATAGGCGGAGGCGGATGATTCGCGAAAGCCCTTGCGGGTGGTGATCTGATAGAGACCGGCGCCTTCGATGGTCGCGCCATTGAGATCGGGGCTGTAGGGAACGCCCACTTCCTCAGCCGCCTTGATGAAGATGCGGCTCAGCGGATGGGCTTCCTTGTCGATCGTCGTCACATGGAGCGGCCCGCCGGCGCCGTGATGGGGACCGGCGCCCAGATCATGGTCCTCAAGCTTGCGATAGGTTGCGAGCACATCGTTCCAGCCCCAGCCTTCATTGCCCAGCGCCTCCCATTCGGCGAAGTCCTGCTCCTGTCCCCTGGAATAGACCATGGCGTTGATCGAGCTCGAGCCGCCCAGAACTTTGCCGCGCGGCCAATAGCTGATGCGGTTGTTGAAGCCCGGCACCGGCTCCGTCTGATACATCCAATTGACACGGCTGTCATAGAAGGTGCGGCCGTAACCAATGGGCATCCTGATCCAGACATTGCGGTCGGACGGACCCGCTTCGAGCAGCAGCACGCGATGACGGCCGCTTTCGCTCAAGCGCCCCGCCACCGCCGAGCCGGCCGAGCCCGCGCCTATGATGATGTAGTCCCACATGATGCTGATGGAATTGAGTTTTAGATGACAGGAGCCTATGCCAAGATCGGGCCTCAGGGAAGTGCAACGGCATGATCATCAGAAAACTCGAGACATTCGCCAATGAGTTCGTCGGCTTCGTCCGCGTGACCGCCGATACCGGCGATCAGGGCTGGGGCCAGCTCTCGACCTATAATGCCGACATCACCGCCGAGATCTTCCACCGCCAGGTGGCGCGCCATGCGCTCGGCACCGATGCCATCGACTTCGGCCCGACGCTCGAGCGCATCAATGAAAAGGAGCATAAATTTCCGGGCTCCTATTTGCGGCGCGCCACGACCGGGCTCGATACGGCGCTGCTCGACCTGCGCGGCAAGCTCGAAGGCAAGCCGGTCGTGTCGCTGCTCGGCGGCAGGCCTAAAAAGATCCGTGCCTATGCCTCCTCGATGAAACGCGACATCACGCCGGAGGACGAGGCGCGGCGCTTCCTCAAACTGCGCGATGAAAAAGGCTTCACCGCCTTCAAATGGCGCGTCGGCGCCGAATGCGGCCGCGATGTCGATGAATGGCCGGGCCGCACCGAGAAGATCGTGCCGCTCGTCTCGCGCGCCTTGGGCGACGGCATCGACAAGCTGGTCGACGGCAATTCCGGTTATTCGCCGAAACGCGCCATCGAGGTCGGACGCCTTCTCGAAGATGAAGGCATCGGCCATTTCGAGGAGCCCTGCCCCTATTGGGAATTCGCCCAGACGAAGGAGGTGCGCGACGCGCTGAGCCTCGATGTCACCGGCGGCGAGCAGGATTGCGAGTTCACCGCCTGGGAGCGGATGATCGAGATGGGTGCGGTCGACATCATCCAGCCCGACGTCATGTATCTGGGCGGCATGCTGCGCACGCTGCATGTCGCGCGCCTCGGCGCACAAGCGGGGCTGCCCTGCACGCCGCACAGCGCCAATCTCTCGCTCGTCACCTTGTGCACGATGCATCTCCTCGCCGCCATCGACAATCCCGGAAAATACCTCGAGCTGTCGATCGAAGGCCTCGATTATTATCCCTGGCAGGACGGGCTCTTCGTCGAGGACCCGTATAAGGTCGTCGACGGCCATGTCGAAATCTCCGACCGGCCCGGCTGGGGTGTCGAGGTCAATCCGCAATGGCTCGACCGCGCCCAGCACAAGGTCAGCGAACTCGGCTGATCCGCTGTTCTTCCCCTGTAAAAGAACAGCGGAATCTACAGGGGATTAGCAGCGGATCTGCAGGGATCTACAGGGATTTCGCGGAAGGCCGCGGAACAGCGGATTTCTCCGTGGCCGCAATTTTGCAATCTCCAATGGCTGTGAGCGGGGATGCAAGGGGGTAGGAGGGAAAGGATCGGCAGCTACACCACCACCACAATCAACCGATCCCCCTGACGTGTATCCCCGATGGTGATCTCGACGGGCAGGAACTGCTCGATGACCGCGATATTGCTGCGCGTATGCGGCGTCGGCCGCAAGGTCGTGAAACGACCGCCGCGGGCGAGCGCCAGGGGCATCAGCAGCTGGTCGGCGATATGCGGGCCGACGGCCGCCTCGCTCGCCATGTATTTCTCAACCTGGCGCGCCACCTTGACCGCGACCTCTTCCGACGTCACGCCGAAGGCGCCATGGGCGCTGAAGATATCGACGGCGCGCTCATGGCGGATCTCGATCCACAGGATGTTGCCCGGGCCTGAGGATTCGACCTCGCGGATTTTCACCTCGTCCTCGCTCAGCGACAGAAGCCGCGTGAGCTTGACGGCCTCGCGGCGGGCGATATCGACGGCGAGATTGGCGAAGACGGCCTCGCCCTGTCGCGACAGCAGGGCGCCGCGATCCTCCAGCATGATCTTGGCGGCGGGGCGCACCGGACCGATCACCGCTTCGAGCTTGCCGCCGCCCGCCGGATGGAAGCCATGCCGGCACAGAGTGAGGCGCGCTTCGAAACCCGTCGGCCGGACCGCCGGCAGGAAGACACGGTCAAGATATTCGAAGGACGGCGCCGAGATATTATGCGTGCCGCCTTCGATGACGACGCGCGACGGCGTTGCCTGACGCGCCAGCGGCAGGAAGATGGTCTGGAAGACGAGGCAGGCGGCGCCGGCCGAGCCGATGGCGAAATGATAGTCACCCGGCGTGATCGTGCCCGGCACGAAATCGAGCGCCGTCGCGCCGAGCTCGGCGCCCTTTACGTCGCCGCCGCAGATCTGCGCGGCGGCGCGTACCGCCGCCAGATGCTGGCGCAGCAGACCCGGCTTCGAACGTCCGGCACGGATATTTTCGATGCGGAAGGGTGTTCCCGTCAGCATCGAGAGGGTGAGAGCGGAGCGGAGGATCTGTCCCCCGCCCTCGCCCTCGGCCCCGTCGATGGTCAGCATAGTCTTGTCCTTTAGTTCTGAGGGACGCTTCGAGGCCCGGCTGCGCCGGGCACCTCAGCGTGAGGTAAAGGCTACCCCTTCACGCAGACGACCTGGCGCAGGGTGTGGACGATGTCGACCAGATCGGCCTGGGCCGCCATCACGGCATCGATGTCCTTATAGGCCTTGGGCGTCTCGTCGATGACGTCCTCGTCCTTGCGGCATTCGACGCCGGCCGTGTCGGCCATGTGGTCGGCCACGGTGAAACGACGCTTGGCCTCGGCCCGCGACATCACGCGCCCTGCCCCATGCGAGCAGGAGCAGAAGCTTTCGAGATTGCCGCGGCCGCGCACGATAAAGGACTTGGCCCCCATCGAGCCCGGGATGATGCCCATCACGCCTTCGCCCGCATGCACGGCGCCCTTGCGGGTGACGAGCACGTTCTTGCCGAAGTGATGCTCGCGCGCCACATAGTTGTGGTGGCAGTTCACCGCCTCGAGATGCGCCTCGAAAGGCTTCTCGATCACCCGGCGCGCGGCGTCGATGGCATGGCGCATCATCACCTGACGGTTGGTCATGGCGAAATGCTGCGCCCATTCCACCGCCTCGACATAATCGGCGAAGTTTTCGGTGCCCTCCGGGAAATAGGCAAGGTCGGTATCGGGCAGGTTGATGTACCAGCGCCGCATGTCCTCCTTCGCCTTCTCGATGAAGTAGGACCCGATCTGGTTGCCGACCCCACGCGAGCCCGAATGCAGCATGAACCACACGCGGTCCACTTCATCGAGGCAGACCTCGAGGAAGTGGTTGCCGGTACCGAGCGTGCCGAGATGCACCGCCGTGTTGGCCTTGGCGAGCTTCGGGTGCTTGGCGACGATCGCATCGAATCCCGAAGCGAGCCCGTCCCAGGCTTCCGATGTCGCTTCCGGCAGGTCATGCCAGGAACCCTTGTCGCGCGTGCCACGCGCAACCGTGCGGCCATGCGGCACGACCTGCTCGATCGCCGAGCGCAACGGCAGAAGCGTGTCGGGCAGGTCACCCGCCATAAGCGAGGTGCGCACCGCCATCATGCCGCAGCCAATATCGACACCGACCGCCGCCGGAATGATGGCGCCGACGGTCGGGATCACCGAGCCGATGGTCGAGCCCTTGCCGAAATGCACATCCGGCATCACCGCCAGCCACTTATAGATGAAGGGCATGCTGGCGGTGTTGGCGAGCTGCTTCTTCGATGCCTCGTCGACGGGCACGCCGCGCGTCCACATCTTGACCGGCGCCCCATGCTCATGCGGCGCCGCATCGGCCAGAAAATCGTAAGAGCGTTCCATCGTCGTCAGTCCTTCACAGTCAGATAATGCGGCGCCACGGCCTCAGTCAGCCAGACGCCATTGTCGGCCTGGTAGAAAAACAGGCCGTCATCCCGCATCCGGCTTGCCGCGACCAGCAGGACGACCGGCTTGCCATGCCGCATGCCGACCTTGCGCGCCGTCTCCCGGTCGGCGGAGAGATGCACATGCCGGCGCGCCTGCGGCTTCAGGCCCTCAGCCAGGATCTTGTCCAGCACCGCGGCCGCCGTGCCGTGATACAGCACGGCAGGCGGGGCTGCGGGCGCAAGCTCAAGATCGACCGCCACCGAATGACCTTGCGCCGCCCGGATCCGCATCCCGTTAGGAGATAGCGTGAAGCGCTTCTTGTCATTCGTCGCGACGATCTCGCGCAGGATATCCGGCGTCAGATCCTGGCCATTGGCGCGCGCTTTGGCGATGAGATCATCCGTCGCGACCCAGCCGCCCTCGCCCAGCACGAGGCCGATTTCCTCGGGCGCGTGGCGCAAGACATAGCTCAGGAATTTGCTGAGCCTGGTGATGTTCTTTTCCATGTTCTTTTTCTTCACTCAACTAGACAAGGCCCTTACGACAAGGAGGTGATGAAACAACCCGCTCTATCCATCTGAGCTACAGGTCCATAGATGGCGGACCTGGCGGGACTCGAACCCGCGACCTGGAGATTAACAGTCTGTAGTTCCATCGGCATTCGTAAGGGTCTGTTTCTTCATTAATCCATCAGGCGACGAAATTTGCGAGACGTTTCCTGAGCTACGACCGGCTTGCGCCGGCGGGAGGATTGCGCCTCCGACCTCCTGTCCATGACAGACAGGCGCTCTACTCTACCTGGTGCTGTAGTCCCGCAGGCATTCGCCCGCTGGCGGTGACAAGATCGGACAAGACGGCCTTCCGGCCAGTTGCAGATACCACTGTAGTCCTGTCCGCATTCACCAATCCGATGGACTCCGGGGGCGACGCCCCGAAGTCCGTTATTGTTACAGCTTGATCTTCTCGATCTCGCCGATCCAATGATCCGCACTCAAGCCGTTCTCGGCAAAAGCCTGGATCATCTCGAAGACCGCGTCGGAGAAACCTCCGACATTCAGAATATCCGCACGCTCCACGGCCTGCGTGGTCGTGTAGGGCTGGATGTCGACGCAGACGAGCTTCGCCCCAGGGTTCACCCGCTTGACCTTCGACCAGGCCCGCATCGTCGCCGTTCCCGCGTAACCACCCTTGGCGGCATCCACCCAGGATTCGTTATCGGAAACGAAGACGACGAGGTCGACCTTCTCCTTACGGCGCGCCAGCCGCTCGAGCGGCGCCGAGCAGTTGGTTCCGCCACCGCCGATGCCGGCCAGCTTCTGCGCATTGGTCAGCACCGTGTCGTGCGGATTGAGGTCGATGTCGACCACATCCTGCTCGAAGGGCAGCACCTCGACCTCGCGGTTGCGGCGCAGGAACGACGCGGCCACCAGGGCCGCGACATCGATGCAGCGCACCACGCTCGAAGCACCCTTGCGGTAACCCGTCACCGGCGACGCCATCGAGCCCGAAACGTCCGGGCACACGACGATACGCTGGTCGAGCTTCGGCACATTGCCGATGGCGATTTCCATCGCCTCCTGCAAAGCGTTGCGCACGACCTTCGGCACTTCCCCGGCCGAGGCGGCATAGGCCGCCATCAGCTGGTAGGGGAAGACCTTGGCGCGGGCGATCGCGTAGGGATCGGCAAGCCGCTCGGCAACACGCTCCGACATGCCGGCAATACCGAACACGCCGTGGCGCGCGAAGGTATTGAGGCCTTGGCGCAAAGTCTGCCAGGACGCCGTTTCGGCAATCGCCGCCCACTGCTTCTGCGTCAGCGGAAGCGCGGTCAGCAACTGGAACGGCACGTCGGGTACCGGCAGCGTCGGGTCGCGCTTGAAGGCTTCCAGGTCCTTCACGATCTGCGGCAATTGGGCGACGTCATAAGGACGGCCGACCACATAGCCATAGAGCGCTTCGCGCGTCTTCGACTGCGGCTTCGGATGCGCCATGCGGATGATATCGGCCAGCGAGGGATCGTTGCCGATGCTCGCCCGCAAGATCTCTTCATCCGAGGCCTGGGCCAGCCAGGCGAGGATCAGCCGCTTGGGCCGCGAACCAAAGGACTTGCGGCCGACCGCGCCCGAGCGGATGACCTGCGCGAAGTTGCGCAGCATCCGACCGTTCACCACGACACGCGGAAACGCCTTGGCGAAATCACCCGTGTCGAGCGTGGCGAGGATGGCCAGCAGCGCCGCCGGCATGTCCTTCATATGACCCTTTTCGCGCGCATAGATCGCCGTCTTGGCGATGAAGGCGGCATCGACGAAACGGGCCAGCTTCAAGACCTCGGCGAGCTGCTCCCGCGGCTCGGCATAGAAGGTCCGGTTGAAGGTCCCGGTGGCGGCCAGTTGCGCCAGCGCGGCGCGCGGCTCCAAGCCATAGGCCGGGGCTTTCTCGCGGTTCCAGGCATTCGCACGCGGAAGCAGCTTTCCGATCGTCGATGCAAACACGGATTTGCTTGCCATTGGTCTTCGTCCTTCTGTTGACGAAAACCTCTATTGCAGCGCGCGTGCCAACCGGTTCTGGCCGCGTGATATTTTTTATATCCCATTGATATAACTGGTGATTTATTTTTCCGAACTTTGATTTTGGATAAACGATCTACCTGAACTCCAATACTATTGGATAGTAAATTATCCTATCGTATAATTCCTTATGACCAAGAAGAACGTCGTCATCGGCTTCGTGGGCACGACGCTCGATACCGGCAAATGGGAGAGCCGCTGGGAGCGCTGGCGGCCGACCATCGCCGTGTGCCAGCAGGAGGACTTCATCGTCGACCGGTTGGAGCTCATCCATGATCATCATGCGGCCGGCCTGACCGAGAGGCTCACACGCGACATCGCCCAGGTCTCGCCCGAGACCCAGGTGGCACCCGTCATCATCAATCTGAAAGACCCGTGGGATTTCGAGGAGGTCTATGGCGCGCTGCATGATTTCTCCCGCGGCCACCACTTCGACACCGAGAACGAAGACTATTTCATCAACATCACCACCGGCACGCATGTGGCGCAGATCTGCTGGTTCCTGTTGGCCGAGACGCGCCATGTGCCGGCGAAGCTCATGCAGCTCTCACCGCCCCGCAAAGCGCGCGGCGACATCACGAGCCCGATGCGCATCATTGATCTCGATCTGTCGCGGTATGACCGCATCGCCACCCGTTTCAGGGCAGAGCAGCGTGACGCCGCTTCTTTCCTCAAATCCGGTATCGCCACGCGCAGCCCGGCCTTCAACCGGCTGATCGACCGCATCGAGCAGGTCGCCATCAATTCCAGGGCGCCGTTCCTTCTCATGGGTCCGACGGGCGCGGGCAAATCGCACTTGGCGCGGCGCATCCATGAGCTCAAGAAGAGCCGCCATCAGATCGAAGGCCCGTTCGTCGACGTCAATTGCGCCACCTTGCGCGGCGACACCGCGATGTCCTCGCTGTTCGGCCATGTGAAGGGCGCCTTCACCGGCGCGCAATCGGCGCGGCCGGGCCTGCTCAAATCGGCCGATGGCGGGCTCCTGTTTCTCGACGAGATCGGCGAGCTCGGCCTCGACGAGCAGGCGATGATCCTGCGCGCCATCGAGGAGAAACGTTTCCTGCCCGTCGGCGCCGACAAGGAAACAGCGAGCGACTTCCAGCTCATCGCCGGCACCAACCGCGATCTCAACGAAGCGGTGCGTCAGGGACGATTCCGCGAGGATCTCCTGGCGCGCCTGAACTTGTGGACCTTCATGCTGCCGGCGCTGAAGGAGCGGACGGAGGATATCGAGCCTAATATCGATTTCGAGCTCGAGCGCCATGCGCGCGACGACGGTGCCAAGATCACCTTCAACAAGGAGGCGCGCGCCCGCTTCGTCACTTTCGCCACCTCGACCCAAGCGGAATGGAGCGCCAATTTCCGCGACCTCTCCGCCTCGATCACCCGCATGGTGACGCTGGCGCCCAAGGGCCGCATCGACGAAGAGACCGTCACAGAAGAGATCGGACGGCTGAAAGACCTGTGGTCCGGTGGCCGGCGCGGCCAGCTCAGCGACATATTGAACGAGGTTTTCCCCGAAGGGCGCCTTGCCCGCATCGATCTCTTCGACCAGGCGCAGCTCGCGCAAGTGATCACGGTGTGCCGCGACAGCGCGTCGCTCAGCGCCGCGGGCCGCCGGCTCTTCGCCGCGTCCCGCGCCACCAAGACCAGCGGCAACGATGCCGACCGCCTGCGCAAGTATCTCGCCCGCTTCGATCTCGACTGGGCCACGGTGAGCGGGAAAGGGTGAGCGCTTTGCTGTCATCAAGGGCTACGGATCACTTCGCCTCGAAGACCGGCGAGGTGCGGTCCGGATTTCCGTCAAAACTGCTGCACTTACAGGCCTGTCCGTCTCTGGGGCACAGCTCATGGATCGGATTGAAACAACTCCCTGCTTCCAGCGAAGCGCTGCTGTGACTTAAAGGCCACAGTCGGCCAGAATCCTCTCATCCTGGGCGAAGACCGGATCAACTCCAAATTACCCTGTGTTACAAAACCTTACGGAGAGGCCATTCAACGGGGACAACCACTATGAAGAAACTCCTTCTTGCCGCCGCTGCCACATGCGCGATGCTTTCGGCGGCGCAGGCGGCCGATATCATCGAACCTGCCGCCTATGACTGGACCGGACCCTATGTCGGCCTGCAGGCCGGCTATGGCTGGGGCGACAACGACGTCAAACCAGAAGGGGAAGAACAAGCCGCTTTGGCGGCCAGGGCAGTAACTTTTCACCCGTTGGATGACGGCTCGATCAAGATGGATGGCTTCCTCGGCGGTCTCCATGCCGGCTACAATTGGCAATCCGACAGCCTGGTTCTCGGCGTCGAGGGCGACATCGAATATGCCGACCTTGACGGCGATACCGACATCATCCACTCCGACGATGGTACGACCAACGAAGATGTCGGCGACGCGCGCCAGGAAATCGACTGGCTCGGCTCGCTGCGGCTGCGCGCCGGTTTCACCTTCGATCGTGCCCTCATCTACGCCACAGGCGGCCTTGCGGTCGGCGGGGTCGAAGTCTCCGCTTTCATAGACGAGTCGGACTTCGATAACTCGAACTCGGATACCGAATGGGGATGGACCCTCGGCGGCGGCCTCGAATATGCCTTCACCGACGAGTTGAGTGCCCGGATCGAATATCGCTACACCGATCTCGGCAACACGGATGTGGAAGCAGGTGGTGTGGAGACGCCGATCGAAAAGCTCGAATTCGAGAACACTTTCCACGCCGTGCGCGCGGGCTTGAGCTGGCACTTCTCTCCGTAAGGCCGCGGCGCGCCGGCGCCGTCCCTTCACGCATCACTTCACCTCGAATATCGGCCGGAACCAGGCCGGCGCCAGGCTGTTGCCGGCGTCGATGTGCTTGAGGCTCGCCTGATCGACGATCTCGATCCGGGGGCCGACATGGCGTGCCGACAGCGTGCCTTCGAGCGCGCGCACCGCCTGGTCTACAGCGATGCGGCCCTGCATCACCGGCTGATCGGTGGGGGCCGCGATCACCTTGCCGCGTTTGATGGCGCGATAGGTGCTGTGGGTGAAATAGTCGGCGAGGATGCCGATGCGGCCGGTCAGATTCTTGGCGCGGAACAGGCTCACCGCGGCGTCGGCGGTGACGGCGCTGCCGATCACATAATCAATGTCGGGATATTCCTCGATCACTTCCTCGAGCAGAAGCAGCTGCGCCTCGAAACCGGTATCTCCCCATTTGACCGCGACGATATTGGCCGAGCTCTTCGCGAGAGCAGGCTCGATGCCGCGGCGCACGAAATCGACCCAGCCCGCTCCCTTGGGACCGGGGAACCAGGCGACCTTGACCGGCTTGCCGCCTTTGGGATGCAACCGCGTGAAATAATCACCGATGGCGGCGCCCATGGCGATCCAGGAGACGCCGGACTTGGCCGAGATGCCCCTGCTGTCAATGTCGTTCACCGCGGCAATGACCGGCATGCGGCGGGCAAGATCGCGGATTTCCGGCGTGAGCCCATCATACGAGACGGTGCCGACGATCAGCGCATCGGCCTTGGCGGCACATTGGGCGATCTGCGCCTTCTGGCGCTCCAGATTGGGATAACCGCCCGCCTCCACCACTTCGAGCCGCACTTGGAGGCGGCGGGCCTGCTCGACCATGCCGTAATTGACGGAAAGCCAATAGGAATCCTTGAGATGCGGGTAGGAGGCGCAGATGCGCCAGGGCCTTTCGGCGGCGGTGAGCGGTGCATAAGAGTAGGTCTCGGCCGTGCCGCCATAATCGAAAGCCGGCGTCCAACGGTCGACCTGCCAGACCTCCTGCCCGCCCGCAGGCGACAGCGAGAGAAACGGCACCAGGACCGCAGCCAGCAGAGTTTTCTTTCTTAGGAGCCTCATCACGCTATCATGAGCCCTTCGGTCATCTTCTCGCAGCAAAACTTCCGGTGGAGCGGCAATGCTGTCAAGATTGGGAATTGGCGCGCGTCTGTTCTTCGCCTTTCTGGGCATCACCGCGCTGTCGCTTTCCTCGGGCGTCGCCGGCTGGCTCATCCTGCGTGACATCTCCGCCACGCAATCGCGCATCAACCAGGAAGCGTTGCCGGCGGTCGCCGCGGCACAACGCACCGCCGAGACCAGCGCCCGGCTGGTCGCCAGCGCGCCGGCGCTGAACGCGGTCCGCAACGAGACATCACGCGCCGCGCAGGAAGCCGAGCTGGCTGACCTCGCCGCCGACATCAAGCGGTCGGTGAGCGACGCCAGCCTCGCTTCGCTCGACAGCGCCACCACGGATAAGCTCGCCGGCACGGTGGGCGCGCTCATGCATAATCTCACCGCGCAGAACCGGCTGGTGAAGGAAAGACTGCAGCTGCAGCAGAGCTTCGCCGACCGCGCCGAGCGCACCATCCGCGCCGCCACCGCGATCGTCGATCTGTCGGAAACGCTGGTCTCCAATACATCCGCCGGCACGTCCGCCGTGATCTCGGGCCTCTACGGGCTCATCGACGACCCGGCGCGGCGCGAGGAAGCCTATCAGGCGCTCGACCGTCTCATCGAGCAGGACATCTATCTGCTCGACCGCATGTGGGAGCTGCGCCTCAGGAGCTCGCAGATCGGCCTCCTCGCCAATCAGCTCACCCGCACCACCGACCGCAATGAAGTGGCCGAGATCGCGCGGGGTTATGAGGAGCATCTGCGCGTGGTGCGCCGCCGGGTGGCGAGCATCGACGATCCGGTGCGGCGCGAGCAGGCGCAGGGCTTCCTCAAGATCCTCGATGCGGCGTCCGGCAATGCGCCGGTGGGCCTCAGCCTGTTCGGCGAGAGACTGCGGCTGATCGCGATCGGCGATGATCTCGAAAGCGTGGCGGAGGCGAACCGCAATCTCTCGGCACAAGTGAGCCAGGTGGCGCAGCTCATGCTCGACGCCTCGCAGAGCGCCGCCCGCACCGCATCGGCCCAGGCGCAGCAGGCGGTCGATGCCGGGCTCTATGTCCTCCTGGCGCTTTCGCTCATCGCGATCACGCTTTCCGGCCTCATCGTCTGGTTCTATGTCGAGCGCGGCATCGTGCGCCGGCTCGGCGCCCTGTCGGGGGCCATGCAGAAGCTGACCGTCGGCGACCTGTCGGTCGAGGTGTCGGAGGAAGGGGCCAAGGAATTGCGCGCTTTGTCCTCGGCCGTCGTGGCCTTCCGCGACGAGACGCGCAAGCGCCAGGCGCTCGAGGTCGAGCGGGCGCGCAATCATGAGGAATTGCGCCGGCACCGCGAGGAGCTGCAGGATCTGGTGCATCAGCGCACCGGGGAGCTCGAGCAGGAAGTGGCGCGTCATGCCCAGGCGCGCGAAGCGGCCGAGGCGGCGAGCCGCGCGAAATCGGCATTTCTGGCCACCATGAGCCATGAGATCCGCACGCCGATGACCGGCATGCTGGGCATGCTGAGGATCCTCAAGGAGGAAGAACTTTCACCCGAGCAGCGCAAGCATGTGACGGTGGCCGCCAATTCCGGCGAGACGCTGCTCGGCATCCTCAACAGCATTCTCGATTATTCGAAGATCGAATCCGACAAGGTCACGCTCGACAGGCAAACCTTCGATCTCTCCGATCTCATGACCGGTGTCATGGCGCTGATGCGCCCCTCGGCCGAGGAGAAGGGGCTGAAGCTCGCGCTCGAAGTCGACCGCAAGCTCGCCCAACATTATGCGGGCGATGCCGGAAAATTACGTCAGATCGTTTTCAATCTGGTGAGCAACGCCATCAAATTCACCGAAACAGGCGAGATCACGGTGAAAGCCACCGTGACGGAAAAAACGGAAGCCGGCGATCGGCTGCGCATCAGCGTGAAGGATACCGGCATCGGCATCGCGCCCGACCAGCAGGAGCGCATCTTCGACTCCTTCACGCAAACCGATGCCTCGGTGACACGGCGTTATGGCGGCACCGGACTAGGCCTCGCCATTTCACGCGGCCTCGCGCAAGCGATGGGCGGCCGTCTCACCGTCACCTCGAAACCCGGCGAAGGCAGCCTGTTTACCCTGGACATCACTCAGGCGCCGGCGACGGTCGCCACGCCGATTCGCGTGAGCGCTAGCCGTAATGCCCATGGCACGGGGCCGGCCTTGAACGTGCTGGTGGTCGAGGACGATGCGGCCACGCGCCTCGTCGCCGGTCAGTTCCTCGCCATGCTCGGGCACAGTGCGGAAACCGTGCCGGATGGGTACGAGGCGGTTGCCCGCTTCGCCGAGATCGCGCCGGATCTGGTGCTGATGGATATCAGCCTGCCCGGCAAGGATGGCATCGCCACCGCGCGGGAGTTGCGTAGGCGCGGGGGGGCACAGACACCGATCATCGCCATGTCGGCGCATGTCTTCACCGAAGAGGTGGAACGCTACCTGGCATCGGGCATGGATGCCTATGTCGCCAAGCCGCTCAATCTCGAAGCGCTCGCCGAGGCGATCGGGCTGGTGAGCGACACAGGCGCGGCAATAGACAAAGCGCTGTTCGCCGCCGATATCGAAGAGCTCGGCCCCGATGCGATGCGCCGGATCCTGGCGCTCGCCGATGAAACCTTGCCGAAACGCTTCGCCCGCATGCGGGGGGCGCTGGAGCGGTATGATTTCGACGACCTGAGAGCCATGGCTCATGCGACCTTCAGCACCGCCACCGCTGCCGGCTTCACACAGCTCGGCCGCGACGCAAGGGCGCTCGAGCAGAGTGCCGGCAAGCGCGACGACCAGGCCGTGCTTCGGCATCTCGACCGCTGCGAGGCGGCCTATCGCGTGGCGAGCACCGAGGCGGCCACGCTGCTGAACGGATATCAGGACGAGCGGCCGAGAGCGGCGGCAAAGAGATAACCCTCGCCATGCGAGGTGACGATGATGCGCGGATGGCGCGAATCGTCACCGAGCTTCTGGCGCAGCCGGCGGATCACCACATCAACAGTGCGGTCGGCAGGATCCCAATCGCGATGCGCGATCTCATGCAGCAGCCGGTCGCGCGACAGAACCTTGCCCGGATTGGCCGAGAGCAGCGCCAGCGCCTTGAACTCGGCGCGGGTGAGGTCGACGAAATCACCATCGGCGCCGCGCAAGGTGCGGCTGCCGAGATCGAGCGTCCAGCCGAGAAAGCGGCGCACCGATCCGGCTTCAGGCGCCGAGGCGGCGCGCTGCACCCGGCGCAGCAGATTCTTGACGCGCGCCAGAAGCTCGCGCTGATCGAATGGTTTGGTCACATAATCATCGGCGCCGAGCTCGAGCCCGACGATGCGGTCGACCGTATCGGTGCGGCCGGTGACGAGGATGATGCCGACTTCCGAGCCCTGGCGCAGCTCACGCGTCAGCGCCAGGCCGTCCTCGCCCGGCAGCTGGATGTCGATCATCAGAAGATCGGCCGGACGCTCGGCCAGGATCTCGCGCATCGCCTCGCCGTCCTCCGCCTCGCTCACGCGATAGCCGGCCTCCGAGAAATAGGCGGCGAGCTTCGCCCGGGTCACGGGATCGTCCTCGACGATGACGATATGAGCGGCGGACGGCTTCATGTCTTTCGTTTTAACAATTTTTCACAAATACCGCCAATGTTTTCACCAAGCTCACCCAACAGATTAACACGCGGCCGATAGCCTTCCCGGATCAGCTCACAAGCAAAAAGCAGCGCGGGAGGCGTGAGCGATCAAAGCCTCGTCCGCCGGGGAGGATCATTATGAGAGCAGTCACGCGTTTCGTGAAAAGTGGAGTCGTGGGCGCGGCCATGCTGGCAGCGGGCGCAACCGGCGCCTCGGCACAAGATTCATCCGATCCGATCAGGATCATCACCAACAACTGGACGAGCCAGCTGGTGCTCTCCAATGTCCTCGGCCAGATCCTGCAGGCGCAGGGCACCAATGTCGAATACAAATCGTCCGACACGCAGCTGCAATATACGGCCCTTGCCGGCGGCGACATGGATTTCCAGGTCGAGGTCTGGGAAGGCTCGCAGGCGGAAGCCTTCGAGAAGGCGCTGGCCGGCGGCGCGGTCGATTATGGCGCGCATGAAGCGGTCACCCGCGAAGACTGGTGGTATCCCAAATACATGAATGAGATGTGCCCGGGCCTGCCCGATTGGAAGGCGCTCGATGCCTGCGCCGGCAAGCTCGCCACCGCCGAGACCGGCAGCAAGGGCCGCTTCGTCGGACCGCCGGCGGACTGGGGCAAGCACTATTCGGAGCGCATCCAGGCCCTGAAGATGAACTTCCAGGAAGTGCCGGTCGGCCAGGCCGCCACTCTGTGGGCCGAATTGCAGGCGGCCTATGACCGGAAAGAGCCGATCGTGCTGTTCAACTGGACGCCCAACTTCATCGAAGCCAAGTTCGACGGGCAGTTCGTGGAATTCCCGGTCTATGAACCGGCCTGCCTCAGCGATCCGAAATGGGGCTCCAATCCCGACGCGGTCTATGATTGCGGCGCACCGGCCAAGGGCTATCTGAAAAAGGCCGGCTCGAAGCAGCTCGGCGAGAAATGGCCGAAGGCGGCAGCGTTCCTCAAGAAGGTCAATTTCACCAATCCGCAGATCGCCGCCGCAGCCGCGATGGTCGATGTCGACGGCATGACGCCCGAGGATGCCGCGAAGAAGTGGATCGCCGACAATGAGGCGGTGTGGAAGGCCTGGCTGCAGTAAGCCTGCGCTGAACCAAAGCGAAGGGCGCGGCGCATGCAGCCGCGCCCGTTTCCGGTTTTTTGCAATTGAAGTGAGGCCATGACCGCACCCGCCAAGATCTCGTGCCGGCATTTGTGGAAGATCTTCGGGCCCGATCCCCAGGGCTTCCTCAAGCGACATGGCGAGGCGCCCAAGGACGAGGACTTCGCGCGCGAGAATTATATCGGCGCGGTGCGCGACGTCTCCTTCGATGTCTATCCGGGCGAGATCCTCATCATCATGGGGCTGTCGGGCTCCGGCAAGTCGACGCTCATCCGCGCCATCACCCGTCTCAATGATCCGACGCAGG
The DNA here is from genome assembly GCF_016595235.1 of Taklimakanibacter albus. Classification (GTDB taxonomy): domain Bacteria; phylum Pseudomonadota; class Alphaproteobacteria; order Rhizobiales; family Aestuariivirgaceae; genus Taklimakanibacter; species Taklimakanibacter albus. The sequence continues at coordinate 2,169,925 of NZ_JAENHL010000008.1, forward strand.
GCCAGATCCTGCTCGACGGCAACGATCTGCTCAAGGCGACGCCGGCCGAGCTCATCGACTTGCGCCGCCACAAGATGGGCATGGTGTTCCAGCATTTCGGGCTGCTGCCGCATCGCAGCGTGCTCTCCAATGTGGCTTTCCCGCTCGAAGTGCGCGGTGCCGCGCGCGAGGAACGCGAGACACGGGCGCGCGAGATGATCAAGCTCGTCGGGCTCGAGGGCCGCGAGGATTATTTCCCGCGCGAGCTGTCGGGCGGCCAGCAGCAGCGCGTCGGCATTGCCCGTTCGCTCGCCGTCGAGCCCGACATCTGGTTTCTCGACGAGCCCTTCTCGGCGCTCGATCCGCTCATCCGCCGCGAGATGCAGGACGAGTTCCTGAGATTGCAGAAGCTCTTGCGCAAGACCATCGTATTCATCACCCATGATTTCGACGAGGCGATCCGGCTCGGCGACCGCATCGGCATCATGAAGGACGGCAGACTGGTGCAGCTGGCCACGCCGGAAGACATGGTGTCGGCGCCGGCCGACGACTATGTGCGCGAATTCACCCGCAATGCGCCGCGCGACCGCATCCTCACCGTCGGCGCCGTTGCCTCACGCGAGCACGTGCCGGTCAATGGCGTGAATGTGCTGGCCTCGGCCAAGATCGGCGATGCGGCGGCGCTCGTGCTGTCCTCCGACAAGGCGATCGCCGTCATCGACGCGGATGGAAAGCCGGTCGGCGCGATCGACCGCAAACGCATGATCGCGGCGCTCTATCCGGACGGCGCCAGATGACGAGCTCCGCCGCGGTCGTCAGGCCCGCCGCGGCGCGCGCGCCGCCTCTCGATCTCATCGCGATGGTGGCGGTGCTCGCGGCCCTTCTCGTCCTGGCGCAGCTCGTTCCCGTTTTCGACAAATGGCCCGAAGCGCTGGTGATCCCGGTGCGCGGCTGGGTCACCGATTTCTTCGCCTGGTTCGCGCAAACGGCGAAGCCGGTGACGCGCGCCATCGCCTGGCTGCTGGCGCAACCGCTGGCGCTGGTGGAAGCGCTGCTTTATCGCGGCATTCCGGCGTGGAAATGGCCGCCGCTGCCCTGGCCCGCCATCGTGCTGGGCGCCGCCCTTCTCGGCCACTGGATCGGCGGACGTCCGCTGGCGCTGCTCTGCGGTCTGGCGAGCTTCTATCTCGCTCTGTTCGGCCTGTGGCCGGATGCGATGCAGACGCTGGCGATCGTGCTGGTGACGGTGCCGCTGGCGGCGATCAGCGGATTGCTGCTCGGCATCTGGGCGACACGCAGCCGGCGCGCCGAACGCGTGCTCAATGTCATCTTCGACGTGATGCAGGCGACGCCGCATATGGCTTATCTGGGTCCGGTGGTCATCCTGTTCGGTTTCGGCCAGGTGCCGGCGATGCTCGCCACGCTCGGCTTCGCGCTGCCGCCGATGGCGCGCTGCACCATCCTCGGCATCCGCACCGTGCCGCGCGATGTCATCGAGGCGGGCCACATGGCGGGCTGCACGCCGTTGCAGCTTCTGTGGAAGGTCGAGCTGCCGGCGGCCGAGCGCACCTTACTCCTGGGCCTCAACCAGGTGGTGATGCAGACGCTCGCCATGGCGGTCATCGCCTCGCTGGTCGGCGCCTCGGGCCTCGGTCAGAAGCTGCTCTTCTCGCTGCAGCAATTGCAGATCGGCAAGGCGGTGGAGCAAGGGGTGGCCATCACGCTCATCGCAATCGTGCTCGACCGCATGACGCAGGCCTTCATGCGGCGCAACCCGCAACGCATCGCGCCCGGAACGCCCTGGGTCCGGCGCCACCGGTATCTCGTGGCCTTCGGCGTCCTTGTCGTCGTCACCATCGCGGCGGCACGGATGTTCCCGGCGCTCGCCATATATCCTAAGGAGCTGACGCTCTCTTATGGCGGGCCGATCAATGACGCGGTGCGCTGGATCTCGCGCAATCTGTTTCCCTATGTGAAGCCTATCCGCGACAGCATCACCATCTGGCTGCTGCTGCCGTTGCGCGACTTCTATCTGTTCCTGCCCTGGCCGGTGGTCATCGGAATTCCGGCGATGATCGGCTGGCATTTCGGCGGCTGGCGGCTGGCGCTGCTGCCCGTCGGTCTCCTGGGATTCCTGATGCTCGCCGGCTTCTGGACGCCGTTGATGCTGACGCTTTATCTCGTCACCAGCACGACGGTGCTGTGCGTGATCATCGGCATACCGCTCGGCATCTGGGCGGCGCGGCGACCGCTCGCAGCGCGCATCATCAACACGGTCTGCGACACGCTGCAGACTTTTCCAAGCTTCATCTATCTCATTCCGGTGATCATGCTGTTCCAGACCAGCGATCTCTCCAATGTGATCGCCATGCTCGCTTATGCGACGGTGCCGGCCATCCGCTTCACCTATCTGGGCCTGCTGCGCGTGCCGCAGGCGACGGTCGAAGCGGCGACCGCCGCCGGCGCGACGGCGGCGCAACGCCTGCGCAAGGTGGAATTGCCGATCGCCTTTCCGGAAATCCTGCTCGGCATCAACCAGACGATCATGATGGCGCTCGCCATGGTGGCGATCACCGCGCTCATCGGCTCACGCGATCTCGGCCAGGAGATCTACAAGGCGCTGCCCGGCGCCGATACCGGCCGCGGCCTGCTCGCCGGTCTCGGCATCGCCTTCATCGGCATCATCGCCGACCGGCTGATCGGCGCCTGGGCGCAGAAGCGCAAGAAGGAATTGGGGATGGGTTAGCATCCGCACTCCTCCAGTTGTCGGCGCAAACTCTGTCACGTTCACGCAGGAGATGCCCTTCACCCTCTCAACGCTGACGCGTTGGGCCCCTCCCTCTCCCCTCTTCGAAGGGCGAGGGTAAACGCTATCTGCCGCGCAGGCGCAATATGTGACCCGGAATCTCGCGCAGCAGCGTGTCGATGTCGGCGGCGGCGATGAGGTCGCGCAGGCGGCGGTGATGCGGGCCCATGACCACCGCGTCCTTCTCGTCGCGGATCTCCTGGCCGAAGACGATCAGCACATGGCGGGCGAGCGATTCCCACAGTGTCAGCACGATGGCGTTTTCGGACGCTTCGCAGATGGCGCGATGGAAGCTGAGATCGGCTTTGCTGACCCCCATCCAGTCGAGGCGGGAAGCGGCCTGCTCCATGCTGGCGATGATCTGATCGAGCTGCTTCACCAGAGCGGGGAGCGCCGCGCGGTTGGCGAGCGCGTCGCGGAGCGCGATCTTCTCGAGCGAGATGCGGACCTCGCAGATCTGATCGATGCGCTTGTCGTCGAAAGCCGGAATGAAGGTGCCGCGATGCGGCGTGCTCGCCACGATGCCCTGCGCCTCGAGGATCTTCAGCGCCTCGCGCAACGGCACGCGGCTCATCTGCAAGGTGGCGGCGAGATTGGCTTCCACCAGTCTTTCGCCCGGCTTGAAGATGCCGGCGGCAATGCCGCCGACGATCGCCTCGGCTGCCTGGTCGGCAAGGCTCGGCGAGCGGGCAAAGGGCAGAATCGGGGCGTCAGCCATGGTCATTCCCCATCTTCTTCATGGTTTCAGCAGCGATTCTCAATTCCCTATTGCGCATTCAAACTAATTGTATACAAATAGACCATCACGCGCAACCATCGGCGCGGGAGGAAGGCCGGGCCACCCGGCCACAAAGGACGGCCGGCCCGGAAGCCGGCTCATTCAGGGAGTGAACGATGAAGCTGAACTTTCTCCGTCCGGCGGCGCTTGCCATGGCGCTGCTTGTGGGATTTGCGGGAAGCGCTTTCGCCGGCGCCGATGTGCCGGCGGCCGGGGCCAGCCCGAAGATCGATGCCATCAAAGCGCGCGGCACGCTCAAGGTCGCGGCGATCGGCGAATTCCCCTGGCTGCCCGAAAACACCTCGGGCTCGGGTCCGCAATTTTCCGGCCCGGCCTGGCTGCTCGCCGAGGAATATGCCAAGCGCCTCGGCGTGAAGCTGGAAGTGGTGCCGGTCAGCCATGAAACCAAGGTGCCGATCCTCGCCACGGGTGAAGCCGACATTTCGATCGCGCCGCTGGCGGTGACGCCGAAGCGCCAGGAAGTGGTGAACTTCGTCGTCTATTCGCGCTCGAGCCTGTGCATGTTCGGTCTTGCCGACAATCCCAAGCTCAAGGATGTGAAGACGGTCGACGATCTCAACCGCGACGGCCTCACCATGGTCTATTTCACCGGCACGCCGCCCGAGACCTGGGCGCCGACGCGTTTCCCCAAAGCGACACTCAAAGGCGTGGCGGGCTCGGGCGCCAATGCGCCGGTCGAAGAAATTCTCGCCAAGCGCGCCGATTTCGCCACCATCGACAATGTCGCCTGGCCGGCGCTCGAGCGCCAGGTCAAGGGTCTCGTCTCCTTCCCGTCGGGCGATGACTGCCTCAAGAGCACCGAGATGGCGACCGATGTCGGTCTCGCCGTCGACAAGAAGGACCCGGCTTTCCTCGCCTGGCTGCAGGCCGTCTATGATGAGATGAAAGACCAGGTGACGGCGGAAGAGATCAAGCTGTTGAAGGCGGGCGGGTAAGCGGGCCGATCCGTCCCGTCATCTTCCCCTTCTCCCGCTTGCGGGAGAAGGTGGCGCGAAGCGCCGGATGAGGGTGTCTCTCGACACCTACTTAGAACCTGACAAAGTACAACCGGTCGAACCAACACCCTCACCCGCCCTGTCGGGCCCCCTCTCCCGCAAGCGGGAGAGGGGGAATCTTGGAGAGGGCGCGGGGCGAGGATAAAATTTGGACATCAACCTCACACCGATCCTGACGAGCTGGCCGTTTCTGCTCAAGGCGCTCGGCATGACGATCTTCGTCAGCGTGATGTCGACGGCGCTCGGCTTCGTCATCGGCACGCTCGTCGGCGCGCTGCGCACCTATGGCGGACGCATGACGAATGTCATGCTCGGCTTCTATGTCGACAGCATGCGCGCCATTCCGCTTCTCGTCATCCTGGTGTGGACCTTCTTCGCCTTCCCGCTGCTCATCGGCGCGTCGATCAATGCGGTGACCGCCGGCATTGCGGGGCTCGGACTGCATCTCGGCGCCTATGTGTCGGAGACGATCCGCGCCGGCCTGACTTCGGTACGCCGCAACCAGATGCAAGCGGCGCTGGCGCTGGGCATGAGCCGGTTCCAGGCGATCAGGACCATCATTCTGCCGCAGGCCATTATCCGCATGCTGCCGGCGCTCGGCTCGCTGTTCGTCATCGCCATCAAGGACAGCGCCATCGCATCCGTCATCGCGGTGCCTGAGCTTCTGCGCCAGACGCAGATCGTCGCCGGCAAGACCTTCCGCCCCTTCGAGCTCTATACCGCCGCCATGCTCGCTTATTTCATCCTCTGCTATCCGGTGGCGCGCGGCGTCGACCGGCTGTATCGGCGCTTTTCGCATCTGGGCTCGTCATGACCTTCGACTGGAACATCGTCTGGTCGAGCCTGCCGCGCCTGCTCGACGGCGCCTGGATGACCATCTGGCTCTCCGTCGTCACCATGCTGCTCGCCATTCCGGGTGGGCTGGCGCTGGCACTCTTGCGACTCTCCGGCATCAAGCCACTTGCGATGGCCGCCACCGCCTTCGTCGAATTCTTCCGCGCCACACCGCTGATCCTGCAGATCTACTGGGTCTATTATGTGCTGCCGGCCTATTTCGACATCCAGCTGTCGCAGATCGCCACCGCGATCGTCGGCCTCGCCTGCAATATCTCTGCCTTCAATTCAGAGACCTTCCGGTCCGGCATCGTCTCGATCAGGCAAGGCCAGTGGAATGCCGGCCTGGCGCTCGGCATGAGCCGCGTCAGCGTGTTCTGCCGCATCGTGGCGCCGCAAGCGCTGATGCGCGTGCTGCCGGCGCTCGCCTCGACCTGGGTGTCGCTGTTCAAGGACACTTCGCTCGTCTCGATCATCGCGGTGTCGGAGCTGTCCTATGTGGCGCTGCAGATCCGGGCGGAGACCTATCGCATTCTCGAAGTGCTGACCGCCATGGCGGCGCTCTACTGGCTGATGGGCTATCCGCAAGCGAAGCTCGTCGATTGGATCCACCATCGTTTCAAGGTCGCCGAATGACTGCCGCCCCGATCCTCGTCTTCGAGAATGTCGTCAAACGGTACGGCGCGCTCACCGCCCTTGCCGGCGTCAGCCTGACGCTGCATCGCGGCGAGGTCGTGTGTCTCATCGGGCCGTCGGGCTCCGGCAAATCGACGCTGCTGCGCTGCGCCAATGCGCTCGACCCGCTCGATCAGGGCCGCATCAGCTTCGACGGCCATGAGGTCAGGAGCAGCGAGGCTTCGGTGCGGCTGGTGCGCCAGCGCATGGGCATGGTGTTCCAGAATTTCGAGCTGTTCCCGCATCTGACCGTGCTCCGCAACGTCACCATCGGGCCGACCACGGTGCTGAAACTCGGCCAGGCCGAGGCCGATGCGCGGGCGCGCAAGCTTCTCGCCAAGGTCGGGCTCGCCGATAAGGAAACCTCTCACCCTTCGGCTTTGTCGGGCGGCCAGCAGCAGCGTGTCGCCATCGCCCGGGCCCTCGCGATGGAGCCGGCGCTGATGCTGTTCGACGAGCCGACCTCGGCGCTCGATCCCGAAACGATCGGCGAGGTGCTGAGCGTCATGAAGACGCTCGCCGATGAAGGCATGACCATGCTGGTCGTCACCCATGAGATGGACTTCGCCCGCCGCGTCGCCAACCGTGTCGCCGTCTTCGACAAGGGACGGGTGATCGAGGAAGGCACGCCGCAAGAAATCTTCACCGCGCCCAAGGTGCCGCGCACCCGCGACTTCCTCAGCCATCTCGGCTGGCACGGTGAAAGCAAATAACGGAAACAGGAATCATGAACGAACATAGAATCGAAAGAGCGGAAGTCTTCGTCGTCGGACCCGATGTCGAGCGCTACACCTGGGCGGAAGGCATGACCGGACAGTTCATGTCCAACATCATCCTGCGGCTGACCGCGGCCAGCGGGCTGCAAGGCTTTGCCGGGGCGGCGATGATCACGCCACATTGTTTCGACCGCGCTGTCGGCGAGACCCTGCGCCATGTGCTGCCCGACGTGCTGGGCCGGCATCCGGGCGAGCGCGAGACGGTGTGGAAGGACATGCGCAATCTCGGCACGCCGATGGTGCCGCAGGCGCATTCGCTCGTCGACATCGCGCTGTGGGACATGGCGGCACGGCAGGCGCAGATGCCACTCCATCAGTTCCTCGGCGGAGCGCGCGACAAGATCCTGTCCTATGCCTCGACGCCACTCCTCGCCGACAACCAGGCTTACATAGATTATGTCGGCGAGCGCCATGATGAGGGTTTCAAAGCGGTGAAATTCCACTGCTGGTGCGTGCCGGAGCGCGACCTGCCGATGTGCGAAGCGGTGAAGAAACATTTCGACGGCAAGGACCTGGAGCTGATGCTCGATGTCGAGCAGCGCTACGACCTCCAGGGCGCGCTCAAGGCGGCGCGCCTGTTGAGCGATCTCGATTTCCGCTGGTTCGAGGCGCCCCTCGTCGACAGCGATATCGAAGGCTATCGCGAGATCCGCCGGCAGAGCACGGTGCCCGTCATCGCCGCCGGCAACACCTGGACCGATCTCCAGATGCTGACCCAGGCGGCAAAGGCCGGCGCCTGGAGTGCCTTGCGCGTCGATGCCACGATCTGCGGCGGCATCACGCCCTTGCGCAAGATCATGGGGCTTGCCGAAGCGCTGGGCATGGATGTCGAGATCCAATGCTGGGGCTATACGCTGACCCAGGCGGCCAATCTGCATGTGATGCTGGCCTATCGCAACTGCACCTATTTCGAGCAGCCGGTGCCGTATCCCGCTTTCGAATATGGTTCGTTCGACGTCATCCGCACCGACAAGCAAGGCTATGTGCATGCGCCCAAGGGACATGGTCTCGGCATCGGCATCGACTGGAAAGCGGTCGAGAAGGCCGCTATCCTGCAGTTCGAGGTCCGCTGATCATGAGCCACCGTCTCGAAGGCAAAAAAGCGCTTGTCTATGGCGGTGGCACCGGCATCGGCTTCGCCATCGCACAGGCGCTGATACAGGAAGGGGCGGGCGTCTTCCTGTCCGGCCGCCGCAAGACCGTGCTCGACGAAGCGGTGGCGCAGCTCGCCAAAATCGGCAAGGCAGGAAGTGCGCCGGGCGATGCGAGCTTGAAGGACGACGTGCAGCGCGTCACCGCCGCGGCCTGCGATTTCCTCGGCGGGCTCGACACGCTGGTGATGAGCGCCGGCGCCGCCGGGCGCACCTCGATCTTCGATACGGAGCCGGAGGAATTCCAGAGCATCATGGATCACACGCTGATGCCGGCTTTCTTAAGCGTGCGTTATGCCGCGTCGCATCTACTCGCCGCCGGCAAGGGCTCGGTCATCATCGTTTCTTCGATGTTCGGGCTGGTCGGACGGGCCGAACGTGTCGCTTATTGCGGCGCCAAGGCCGGCGTGATCGGCATGGTGAAAGCCATGGCGCTCGATTTCGCGCCCCATAATGTGCGGGTGAATGCGATGTGCCCCGGTTATGTCGAGACGCCTTTGTCGATCGAAGTGGCGCAGGCCGAGCCCGATCCCGCGGCGGCGATCCAAGCCAAGCGCCTGATGCATCCCATCCCGCGCGCCGGGCGGCTTGACGAGATGGGCGAACTCGCGGTCTATCTGGCCTCCGATCCGTCCGCCTTCATGACCGGCCAGGCGATCGCGATCGATGGGGGTTATTCAAGCCGGTGAGGGAGATCGCTGATGAGCAACTGGCTTGAGACGAGCTACATGGCGCGCAAAGGCGTGGCGCGCGGCAAAGCGGGCAAAAGACACGAGCTCACCGTCGAGAAGCAGGGCAAATATCACTATGTCTATGGACCTTATGCGGACCCGGTGCTGGCGATAGAGCCCGGCGACATCGTCATCGCCGAGACCCATGACGCTTTCGAGGGCGCCATCAAGACGGAACAGGACATGCCGTCGAAGACGCTGCACATGCCCTTCGTCAATCCGCAGAACGGACCGATCGCGGTCAGGGGCGCGGAAAAAGGCGACGTGCTCTGCGTCCATATCCACAGCATCAAGCCGCGCGGACCGCAGCCGGTCGGCACCACGGCGCTGATCCCGGAATTCGGCGGCCTCGTCGCCACCGGCAACACCGCCCTCCTCAATCCGCCGCTGCCCGAGCGCGTGAAGAAGATGGAAGTGACGGAAGCGGGCATCAAGTTCAACAGCAAGATCACGCTGCCCTATGAGCCGTTCATCGGCACGCTGGGGGTGAGCCCCGAGATCGAAGCCGTTTCGTCACTGCAGCCGGACTACTGGGGCGGCAATATGGACCTGCCCGACGTGGCGCCGGGGGCCGTCGTCTATTTCCCGGTGCATCACAAGGACGCCTATCTCTATCTCGGCGACTGCCACGGCACGCAAGGCGACGGCGAATTGTGCGGTGTCGCGGTCGAGATGCCGTCGACCACGACGGTGCAGGTCGATCTCATCAAGAACTGGCAGATCGCGTGGCCGCGGCTCGAGACCGAGAAGTTCATCATGGCGATCGGCAGCACGAGGCCGATGGAGGATGCGGCGCGCATCGCCTATAAGGAGCTCATCCACTGGATGGTCGCCGATTACGGCTTCGACCAGTATGAGGCCTATTTCCTCCTGACCCAGGCGGGCAAGGTGCGGCTCGGCAACATGGTCGATCCGAAATACACGCTGGGGGCGTCGATCTTGAAGAATTATCTGGGGTAGAGAAACACCTCTCGAAATCCCTCATCGGGATAGAGTGGTGATGCTGAAGCAACCCTTCGAGGCTCGCTTCGCTCGCACCTCAGGGTGAGGGACCAAAAAGCGGTGACTACACCCCGGGCAACGCGCCGTGCTATCATGGGGCATGACCAGCGACATACGTATTCTCGTCGTCGATGACGAACCCCAGATCCAGCGCTTTCTCAAGCTCGGCCTGACCGCCGGCGGCTTCGTGGTGTCGGCGCCCGCCACCGCCGCCGAGGCGATCCGCATGATCGCCACCACGTCGCCTGATGTCGTGCTGCTCGATCTGGGCCTGCCCGATCTCGACGGCAAGGACGTGATCCGGCAGGCGCGCGCCTTTACGCAGGTGCCGATCATCGTCGTCTCGGCGCGCGACCGCGAGTCGGAGAAGATCGAGGCGCTCGATCTCGGCGCCGACGACTATGTGAACAAGCCCTTCGGCATCGGCGAGCTGCTGGCGCGTATCCGCACGGCGCTGCGCCACCATAATCCGACGGCCAATGCGGCGCCGATGCTCAGCCAGGGCGAGATCACGCTTGATGTTACGGATCACCGCGCCGCCAAAAACGGCACGCCGCTCAAGCTGACGCCGAAGGAATTCGATCTCCTCGCTTTGCTGCTGCGCAATGCCGGACGGGTCCTGACCCATCGCCAGATTCTCACCGCCATCTGGGGACCGGCCCATACCGAGGATATGCAATATCTGCGCGTGCTGATCGGGCAGTTGCGCGGCAAGCTCGAGGACGACCAGGCCAATCCGCGCTATATCCAGACCGAGCCCGGCGTCGGCTATCGCCTCGTCACCGAAGAATCCAGCTGAGCTATTCTTCGCCGAGATAGGCTTTCCGCACCCGCTCGTCATGGGCGAGCTCCGAGCCCTTGCCGTCGAGCGCGATGGCGCCGGTGTCGAGCACATAGGCATGGGTCGCGAGCTCCAGCGCGGCGCGGGCATTCTGCTCGACCAGCAGCAAGGTGGTGCCGGACGCGTTGATCTCGCGGGCGAGGTCGAAGATCTTGTCCTGCATGATCGGCGACAGGCCCATCGACGGCTCGTCCAGCATCAACAGGCGCGGCTTCGACATCAGAGCGCGGCCCATGGCGAGCATCTGCTGCTGGCCGCCCGACAGGGTGCCGGCCAGTTGCTCCTCGCGCTCCTTCAGGACCGGGAAAAGCTCATAGACCCAGCCGAGATCGCGCTCGACGGTCGCATCGCGATGGCGCGTGAAGGCGCCGAGATCGAGATTCTCGCGCACCGTCATGCGCGGGAAGATGCGGCGGCCTTCCGGCACATGGACGATGCCGAGCTTGACGATGGCCTCAGGCGCCAGCCCGTTGATGTCCCGGCCATCGAGCGTGATGCGCCCGCCGCTCAGCGGCAGAAGCCCCGATATGGCCTTGAGCGCCGTGGTCTTGCCGGCGCCGTTGCTGCCGATGAGGCCGACGACCGACTTGTCCGCGACGGCGAAGGAGACGCCATGCAGCGCCTCGATCATGCCATAGGCGACCTTGATGTTCTCGACCTTCAGCGTCATGCTTAACCCCTCCGGCCCAGATAGGCGTCGATGACGGTGCGGTCGGCGCGCACGGCGTCGGGCGAGCCATCGGCGATGATCTCGCCGTGATGCAGCACGATGACCCGCTTCGAGATGCCCATCACCGCCTTCATATCGTGCTCGATGAGGAGGATGGTCATGCCCGAGCGGTTGAGCTCGACGATGAGGCGCGAGAGATCGGCCTTTTCGGTCGGGTTCATGCCGGCCATCGGCTCGTCGAGCAGAAGCAGCTTGGGCTCGAGCGCAAGCGCGCGGGCGATTTCGAGACGGCGCTGATCACCGTAGGAGAGACTGCGGGCGGGCTGCGCCATCTTGTCGGCGAGGCCGACACGTTCGAGGACCTGGCGCGCCACTTCCTTTGAGAGGTTCTCCTCGGCATGGGCTTTCTTCGTGCGGAAGATGAGGCCGAAGAGCGAGGCGCGGAAGAAACGATGGCGGCCGATCAGCACATTTTCCAGCACGCTCATCTCGTCGAACAGGCGGATATTCTGGAAGGTGCGGGCGATGCCTTTGCCGGCGATACGGTCGGGCGAGAGGCCGGAAATCTGCTCACCGTCGAGATGGATGCTGCCCGAGGACACCGGGATGGCGCCGGCGATGATGTTGAAGAAGGTCGTCTTGCCGGCGCCATTCGGGCCGATGAGGCCCAATGCTTCACCGGGCCTGATCGCCACGTCGAGATTGGCGAGCGCCACAAGGCCGCCGAAGCGGCGCCCGACGCCTTTGACGTCGAGCAGGACCTTGTCGTCGAGAGGGAGAGCGGTGGCCTGATCCGGCATGATCGTCACTCTCCGGTTCATGACATCATCAGGGGCTGGCGCTTCTGGCCGAGGAGACCCTGCGGCCGGAAGATCATCAGCACGACGAGCAGGACGCCGAGCGCCATGAAGCGCAATTCGGGGTGCTGCTGAATGAAGGGCATGTCGCGCGCCACTTCGAGGAAGACGACCCAGATGGCGGCGCCGATGATCGGCCCGGCGAGCGTGCCCATGCCGCCCAGCACAATCAGCATGAGGATCAGGATATTCTCGAACAAAGTGAAGCTGAGCGGGCTGATATACTGCTGCGAATGGGCGAAGAACACACCAGTGACGCCGCCGAAGAAGCCGCCGGCCGAATAAGCATAAAGCTTGTAGCGCGCGGTGTTGATGCCCATCGCTTCGGCCGCCGCCTCGTCTTCGCGGATCGCCACCCAGGCACGGCCGAGATAGGAACGCACCATCAAGGCGATGAGGAAGACGGCGAGCGCCAGCAGCACGAGACCTAAGAGATAAAGCTGCACCGGCGAACCGAGCTTGTAGCCGAAGAGGCTCGGCACCGGGATGCCACGAATGCCCATCGGCCCGCGGGTGAGATCGACCCAGTTGGTGGCGACGAGGCGGATGATCTCACCGAAGCCCAAGGTCATGATGGCGAGATAGTCGCCGCGCAGCCGCAAAGTCGGGTAACCCAGCATCATGCCGAAGAGCGCCGCGAGCCCGCCGCCCAGCAGCAGGTTGACATAGAAGAGCCACCAGACCGAGCTCACATCGACGCCATAACCCTTGGCCAGCACCTCGACGAAGAGGATCGAGGTGAAATAGGAACCGACCGCCCAGAAGGCGACGAAACCCAGATCGAGCAGGCCGGCAAAGCCGACGACGATATTGAGGCCGCTGGCGAGCAGCGCATAGATGAGCACGAAGACGAAGACACGCGCCCAATAAGGCGACGGGAAGATGAAGAAGACCGAGACGGCGACCACCGCCAGTATTCCCCAACTGGCGTAACGCACGAGATCGCGGCCGGCGAAGAAGGCGCTCAGACGCGCGAGCCCCGCATCGATGGCCGAGGCCGAGCCTTTGAAGGCCATGGCGCCGCGGTCGGCGAGACGATTGGGCAGGCGCGTGCCGAGCAGGCCCTGCGGGCGGAACAGCAGGAGCAGGATGAGGATTCCGAAAGCGATGGCATCACGATAGGCGGAACCATTGGGCAGATAGGCGGCGCCGAAGGTTTCGGCGAAGCCCAGCACGATGCCGCCCAGCATGGCGCCGCGAATATTGCCGATGCCGCCGAGCACCGCCGCGACCATCGCCTTCAGGCCCGGCATGAAACCCATATGCGGATGGGCGAAGAGATAGACGGCGCCATAAAAGATGCCGGCCAGAGCGGCGAGGCCCGAGCCGATGATGAAGGCCATGGCGATGACGCGGTTGACCGGAATGCCCATCAAGGCAGCAGCTTCGACATCCTGCGCCGCGGCGCGCATGGCGCGGCCCATGCGCGTTTTCTTCACATAGAAGTGGAGAGCGGTCATGACCACCGCGGCGGTGACGATCACCGCGATCTCGACCATCGAGATATAGGCGCCGCCGATCTGGATCGGCTTGGCCTCGAGCAGGAAGAAGGAGGGATAAGCGAGCTCCTGCGCGCCCCAGACACTTTGTGCCAGATTCTGCAAGGCGACCGAAACCGCGATGGCGGTGATCAAGGGCGCGAGACGCGGCGCGAAACGCAAAGGCCGATAAGCGCAGCGCTCGATCAGATACCCCATCCCCGCCACGATGAAGATGGCGAGCGGCGCGGCGAGAAGGAAAGGCAGGCCCGGCATGGGCACCATGACACCGAACAGGCTCACTTGCGGCAGCATGAAGCTTACCACGAGGAACGCGCCGAACATGAACAACTCGCCGAAGGCGAAGTTGATCATCTCCAGAATGCCATAGACCAGCGTATAGGCCACGGCGGCGAGGGCATAGATCGCCCCCAGCATCAGTGCGTTGATGAAGAACTGAAGCAGAATATCCATGAGCGCCCTCGCCTAGCGTGTCCGGATTTGCGCGCATCGGAGCGAAACACTCCGATGCGCCTTTATGACGGGGATCAGTTCAGCTGCTTGGGCGCGAGGATGAACTTGCCGTCCTTCACCTGGAGATAGACGACCGTGCCTTCGCGGTTGCCGTTCTCCTGGAAGGTGGTCGGGCCGGTGACGCCAGGCACGGCCTTGATCTCGGCGAAGGCGGCGTTGAGGCCGACGCGGTCGACCTTGCCGTTCTTGGCCGCGGCGAGCTTCGCCGCCTCGTTGAGCGTGTAGCCGGCATCATACGCAAGCGCCGCCCAGGCATTGGGTTCCTCGCCATATTTATCCTTATAGGCCTTCACGAAGGCCTGGACTTCCGGCTTGGCGACGCTCGGATCGAACATGCCATAGAGGATGGTGCCGTCGATGCTGGCACCGCCCAGCTCGATAAGCTTCGGGCTCAACAGGCCGTCGCTGCCGAGAATCTGCACATCGAGGCCGATCTGGCGCGCCTGCTGGGCGATCTTGGCCGCTTCGGTATAGAAGCCGCCGACCCACAGGAGATCGGGAGTCTGCGCTTTGATCGAGGTGAGCTGCGTCTTGAAGTCCTTGGTGCCGAGCACATAGGCCTCACGGCTCAGGATCTCGGCGCCCGCCGCCTTGGCGGCGGCGACGAAGGCGTCGGTACCGCCGATGCCGTAATCATCCTGCTGGTTGAGCGCGGCGATGCGCTTGGCGCCCAGCACTTTGGCGGCATAGGTGCCGGCCAGCTCGCCCTGCACCGCATCGGTCAAGACGTTGCGGCGGAAGTACGGGCTGACGCCGGCAAGATCGGGACTCGTCACCGCCGAGGCAAGCACCGGCAGCTGACAGTCATTGATGATGGTCGCGGCGGCAAGCGCCACCGAGCTGAAGGAATAGCCCATGACGATGTCGACCGTCTCGTCGGAGCAGAAACGCTGGGCGATGAGCACACCATCGCTCGGCAGGCCGCGGTCATCGGCGGTGGTGATGGCGAGCGTGATGCCGCCATTGTCGCTCTTGGCGTTGATCTCGCCGATCGCCAGCTCGAGACCACGCTGCATGTTCTCGCCATAGGCGGCGAAGTCACCGCTCAAAGCGGCGGTGAAACCGATCTTCACTTCTTCCGCGGCCCCGGCCGCAGACGCCGTGAAGCTCGCGATGGCCGCAAGCGCCGCGGCCGCCGTCATATATCGAAAGGCTTTACGCATCGTACTTCTCCCTAAGCTCGTTATTCTTATGATTTGTCGCGATGAGTAAGAGCGGCTCGCGCAGAGCCGCTCTCCGTTCGGCGGACCGTTACGAACGGACCTCGAGGTCCATCCAGGTCTCGTAGCAATGGTTATTGGCGAGCGACATGACGCCAATGGTGGCGCGGCAGCCAATGCCCTTTTCGGGGCCGAAAACTTCGGCGAAGAGATCGGTCAGGCCGCTGGAAATGAGATTGGGATCGGTGAAGCCCGGCGCGCAGACGACGAAATTGAGTGTGCGCACGAGATTGGTGATCTTGTCGAGATCGCCGATCGCCTGCTTGATGCCGGCGAGGCAATTGATGCCGGTCTGGCGCGCCGCCGCATAACCTTGCTCGACGGTGACTTCGGCACCGACGCGGCCCGGATGCAGCACGGTGCCATCGGGCAGATCAGGCACATGGCCCGACAGAATGAGCAGGCCGCCGGAACGATGGAACGGCTTCATCTTTCCATATTGCTGGCCGTAATATTTCTGCGCGGTGCCGATATTCGAATCCCAGACGCCGAGGTCGGGCAATTTGATGCCCAGAGATTCGATCTTCTTTTCTATTTGCATTCATTCCTCCAACTAAACCGGGACTGTGCGTCCCACTTGCCTCAAGGCCGTTCCAGACGTCCCCTCGACTTCCCGTGCAGCAAGGATTGCGCCTGCACGACGCGCATCAGGTCGTCGCGGGAGCGCTTGACATGGAGCTTGGTGGCGGTGACCGCCCGCTCCTTGTCGCGCGCAATGATCGCTTCGACGATTTCCTTATGTTCGGCGCGGGTCAGGTCCCATTTGTCGACCCACAACACATCGACCCAGATCAACAGAGACAGGCGGCCATAAAGCTGGCGCAGGGTCTCATAGAGAAAACGATGACCGGATTCGCGCGCCACGATCTCGTGGATCTGCATGCCGACGCGCACTTCCTCGGCAAGCTCCTCGATTGCGAGCTCGGGCTTGGCGGCGAATTCAGCGAGGCGCGCCATGACGCCTTTCAGCTCTTCGAGGCCCTGCTCGGAAATCTGATCGACGGCGAGGGCTATCGCATAGGCGTCGAGCATCAGACGCAGGTCGAGCAATTCCTCGGCGGTCTTGAGATCGAGAATGGGGACGAAGTAGCCGCGATGCGGCTGGCTTTCGACCAGGCCCTCGCGCTCCAGCTGGTTCAGCGCCTCGCGCAAGGGCGTGCGGCTGACGCCCAGCTTCTCGCTCAGATCACGTTCCCGCAACTGCTCGCCGGGGCTCACCTCGCCGCTGAGGATCATGCCCCTGAGCGCGTCATAGACGTTCTGCTTCAGCGTGCTGGTGGGCTTTTCAGCTTTGGTATGCAGGATCATATGCCAAATCTGACCCCGATTTCCAAAGCTGTCAAGCAGATTGAACACAAAACATGCTTGTAAAAAATACTTTCTGGTATACCATTTTGCTCAGGAGACGTTTTCCAGGAGAAAAAGAGTGACCATTCACGCGAATTCCACGCAGGCCCGCGATATCGCCCATGCCCTGCACCCCTATACGAATCTGAAACTGCATGAGCGCATCGGGCCGACCGTCATTTCGAGCGGCCGGGGCATCTATGTCCGTGACGATGAGGGACGCGACTATATAGAAGCCGTCGCCGGCCTGTGGAGCGCCTCGCTCGGCTTCGGCGGCGAGGAGAGCATGGTCGAGGCGATCACCGCGCAGTTGCGCAAGCTGCCCTTCTACCACCTCTTCGCGCACAAGGCGCATGAGCCGGGAACCGATCTCGCCGAGAAGCTCATCAAGATGCTGCCGCTGCCCAACGGCCGCGTGTTCTTCAACAATTCCGGCTCGGAAGCCAACGACACGGCGATCAAGCTCGCCTGG
Organism: Taklimakanibacter albus; assembly: GCF_016595235.1. Lineage (GTDB taxonomy): Bacteria > Pseudomonadota > Alphaproteobacteria > Rhizobiales > Aestuariivirgaceae > Taklimakanibacter > Taklimakanibacter albus. Next base: position 2,187,092 of record NZ_JAENHL010000008.1, read on the forward strand.
TATTACAACAATGCGCTCGGCCGGCCGCGCAAGAAGAAGATCATCGCCCAGATGAAGGCCTATCACGGCGTGACCATCGCCGCGGCGAGCCTCACCGGCCTCACGCGCAACCATCTCGATTTCGACCTGCCGATGGCGAGCGTGCGCCATTGCGACTGCCCGCATCACTACCGCTTCGCCAAGGAGGGCGAGAGCGAGGAAGCCTTCGCCACGCGCCTCGCCGAGCAGCTCGAAAACCTGATCCTGCGCGAGGGCGCCGACACGATCGCCGCCTTCATCGCCGAGCCGGTGCTGGGGGCGGGCGGCCTCATCGTTCCGCCCAAGACCTATTTCGACAAGATCCAGCCGATCCTGAAGCGCCACGATATTCTCTTCATCGCCGATGAGGTGATCTGCGGCTTCGGGCGCACCGGCAACATGTTCGGCTTCGAGACGTTCAACATCCAGCCGGACATGGTGACCATGGCCAAGGCGCTGTCGGCCTCCTATCTGCCGATCTCGGCCACCGCCATATCGGAGCCGATCTATGAAGTCCTGCGCGACAACAGCGCCAGGATCGGCAGCTTCGCCCATGGTTATACTTATTCGGGCCATCCGGTCTGCGCCGCCGCGGCGCTCGAGGCGTTGCGCATCTATGAGACGCGCAATATCGTCGGCCATGTTCAGAAAGTCGCGAAGCCGTTCCTCGCCAAAGCCCGCGCCCTCCTCGATCTTCCCTTTGTCGGCGAGGTCCGCGGCATCGGGCTCCTGGCCGGCGTCGAGCTCGTACGCGACAAGAAGAGCAAGGCGTCCTTCGAGCCGGCGCGCGGCGTCGGCATGATGTTCCAGACCGAGGCGCAGAAACACGGGCTGATCGTGCGGGCGCTCGGCGATACGATCGCTCTGTCACCGCCCTTGATCATCACCGGCGAAGAGATCGATGATATGTATCTCAGGCTGGGCCGCACTTTCGACGCCTTCATCCCTCAGCTCAACGCAACCCTCTGACCGGAGGCAGCCTCATGGATTGGACCTTTCCCTACGCCTCGTCGCGCATGCCGGTACTGGCGCGCAATTGCGTGGCGACGACGCAGCCGCTCGCCGCGCAAGCCGGCCTCGCAATGCTGGCGAAAGGCGGCAGCGCGGTCGATGCCGCGCTCGCCACCGCGATCGCGCTCACCGTGGTCGAGCCGACGATGAACGGCATCGGCGGCGATGCCTTCGCTATTATCCATGACGGCAAGACGCTGCACGGCCTCAATGCCTCGGGACGGGCACCCAAGGACTGGCATCGCGCCCGTTTCGACGGCCGTGACAAGATGCCGGAAGTCGGCTGGGATTCCGTCACCGTGCCGGGCGGCGTCGCCGGATGGGTGGTGCTGCATGAACGTTTCGGCAAGCTCCCGTTCGAAACCCTGTTCGAGCCGGCGATCCGCTATGCGAACGAAGGCTTTCTCGTCTCGCCGGTCATCGCGCAGATCTGGCAGAATCAGGTCGATCGTCTGCGTGACCAGCCGGGTTTCGCCGAAAGCTTCCTGCCGCATGGACGCGCACCGCAGGCCGGCGAGCTCTTCCGCTGCCCCGGCCAGGCCGAGACACTGCGGCTCATCGCCAGCAGCAAGGGCGAAGAGTTCTATCGCGGCAGCCTCGCCCAGAAGATCGTGGCAGCGGCCAAGGCGCAAGGCGGCGCGATCGCCCTCTCCGATCTCGCCGATCACCGGCCCGACTGGGTCGATCCGATCAGTATCGGCTTCGCCGGCTATGACATCCATGAATTGCCGCCCAACGGCCAGGGCATCTCGGCCCTGATCGCGCTCGGCATTCTCGACCGGCTCGATATCGGCGGCCTCACTGCCGACAGCGCGGAGTTCGTGCATCTGCAGATCGAGGCGACCAAGATCGGCATGGCGGAAGTGCGCGCCCATGTCGGCGATCCCGCGACCATGCGGCTCACCCCCGCCGAGCTCCTTGATCCGGCGCGGCTCGACGATCACGCGGCGCAGATCACGCGTGACCGCGTCAGCGCGCCCGAGCCCGCCCGGCAGTCGACACATGGCACGGTCTATCTCGCCGCCGCCGATCAGAACGGCATGGCCGTCTCTTATATCCAGTCGAATTATCGCGGCTTCGGCTCGGGCGTCGTGATTTCCGGCACCGGCATCGCGCTGCATAATCGCGGCTGCTGCTTCGTGCTCGACAAGGATCATCCGAATATCGTCGGGCCCGGCAAGCGGCCACTCAATACCATCATTCCGGGCTTCGCCACCCAGAACGGCAAGACCGTCGCCGCTCTGGGTGTCATGGGCGGCTCGATGCAACCGCAAGGACATGTGCAGGTCGCCTGCCGCATGCTGGCCAAGAACCAGAATCCGCAAGCGGTGATCGATGCGCCGCGCTGGCGCTTCGAGGACGGCAAGCTGTCGCTGGAAGCGGCCTGGCCCGAGGCGACCCGAACGGCACTCGAGGCTTTCGGGCATGCGACGACCGGTGGCACCTATCTCGACTTTGGCGCCGCGCAAATCATCTATAGACTTGGCCCGGATGGCTGGGTGGCGGCGTCGGAAGGGCGCCGCGACGGTTGCGCTGTGGGGTTATAATATAATGACTGCTTCGACACTGACTGAACTTCTCAAAGCCGGCGCCGACAAGGATGTGGCGCTGGGCGCGCCGGGGCGGCCGGGCCTCACTTTCAAGGGGCTGCGTGACCTGACGCAACGGACGATCGATCGGCTGAATGCGCTCGGCATTGGGCGCAATGACCGCGTCGCCATCGTGCTGCCGAACGGCCCCGAAATGGCGAGCGCTTTCGTCGCCATCGGCGCCGGCGCCACCACGGCGCCGCTCAACCCCGCCTATCGCGCCGAAGAATTCGAATTCTACCTGAACGATCTCAATGCCCGCGCTCTGCTCCTCGATGATGCCGGGAGTCCCGCGGCCGAGGCAGCCGCCGCCAAGCTCAAGCTGCCGATCCTGCGCCTCAAAGTGGCGGAAGGTGCAGCGGCCGGTGATTTCAGCATCGAAGGCCAGGCGGTCGGCGAAGCGAAGCTCAAAGGCCCGGCGCAAGCGGACGATGTGGCGCTGGTGCTCCACACGTCGGGCACCACGTCGCGCCCGAAGATCGTGCCCCTGAGCCAGCGGAACGTCACCGCCTCGGCCGGCAATATCGCGGGCACTCTGTCGCTCAAATCCGAAGACAGCTGCCTCAACATCATGCCGCTGTTCCATATTCATGGGCTCATCGCGGCGGTGCTCTCCTCGCTCTCGGCCGGCGCCTCGATCACCTGCACGCCGGGCTTCAACGCGCTCAAATTCTTCGCCTGGCTCGATGAGGCAAAACCTTCCTGGTACACGGCGGTGCCGACCATGCATCAGGCGATCCTCGGGCGCGCCGCGCGCAATGAAGACAGCATCAAACGCGCCAAACTGCGCTTCATCCGTTCCTCGTCCTCCTCGCTGCCGCCACAAGTGATGGCCGAAGCCGAGGCGACCTTCGGCTGCCCGGTGATCGAAGCCTACGGCATGACCGAAGCGGCGCATCAGATGGCGTCGAATCCGCTGCCGCCCAAAGCGCGCAAACCGGGCAGCGTCGGCATCGCCGCCGGCCCCGATGTCGCGATCATGAGCCTCGACGGATCGCTCCTCAAAGCGAACGAGACCGGCGAGATCGTCATCCGCGGCGCCAATGTCACGGCGGGTTATGAGAGCAATCCCAAGGCCAATGACGAGGCCTTCGCCCATGGCTGGTTCCATACCGGCGACCAGGGCACGATGGATGAAGAAGGTTATGTGCGCATCACCGGTCGCCTGAAGGAGATCATCAATCGCGGCGGCGAGAAGATTTCGCCGCGCGAAGTCGACGAGGTGCTGATGGATCATCCGGCGGTGCAGCAGGTCGTCACGTTCGCCATGCCGCATGACAAGCTCGGTGAGGAAGTGGCGGCGGCGATCGTGCTGCGCGAAGGCCATCAGGCGAGCGAGCGCGAGATCCGCGATTTCGCCTCGGGCCGCCTCGCCGACTTCAAGGTGCCGCGCAAGCTCGTCTTCCTCGAGGAGATTCCGAAAGGCGCCACCGGCAAGTTGCAGCGCATCGGCCTCGCCGCCAAACTGGGTCTCGGCGAATGAAGATCTGCATCTTCGGGGCGGGCGCCATCGGCGGGCTCGTCGGCGCCAAACTCGCGCTCAAGGGCGAAACGGAGGTGAGCCTCATCGCGCGCGGGCCACATCTCGACGCGATGCGGCGCAACGGGCTCATCCTGCGCGAAGGCGACAGCGAGACGGTGGTGAAAGTCACCGCCACCAGCGACGCCAAGGAGCTGGGGCCGCAGGATTATATCTTCCTGGCGCTGAAGGCCCATTCCATTCCGGGCATTCTCGACAGTCTCAAGCCGCTGATCGGCGCCGACACCGCGGTCGTCACCGGACAGAATGGCGTGCCCTGGTGGTATTTCTACAAGCAGCCCGGTGCTTACGAAGATCAACGCATCGAGGCGGTCGATCCGGGCGGGCGCATCTGGAATACGATCGGACCTGAACGCGCCATCGGCTGCGTCGTGCATCCGGCCGCCGAGATCGAGGCGCCGGGCATCATCCGCCATGTCGAAGGCGATCGCCTGCCGCTCGGTGAGCCGTCGGGTGAAAAGACCGACCGCATCGCCAAACTCGCCGAGGTCTTCGTCGCGGCGGGACTGCGCGCGCCGATCCGGCCGCAAATCCGCAGCGAGATCTGGGTGAAGTTGTGGGGCAATCTGTCCTTCAACCCGATCTCGGCACTGACCGGTGCGACGCTCGAGCAGATCTGTAGTGATGACGCGGTGCGTGCAGTTGCCCGCGCGATGATGGTCGAGGCGCAGGCCATCGGCGAGGCGCTCGGCATAAAATTCGCCATCGATGTCGACAAACGCATCGCCGGTGCGGCGGCCGTCGGCGCACACAAGACCTCGATGCTGCAGGATCTCGAACTCGGCCGGCCGCTCGAAATCGACGCGCTCGTCACCGCGGTGCAGGAGCTGGGCAAGCTCACCCAGAAGCCGACGCCGACCATCGACACGGTTCTCGCATTGATCCGCCAGAGGGCGGCACTGGCTCAGCCGAGCCGGTAATCCGCTTTCACTGTGATCGCCGGCCTGATGATTCAGGCCGTCTTTTTCTTTTGCATCTCGACCTTGATCTGCACATCGGCGCCCATGCGGTCGAGAAAGCCGAGCAGGGCCTCAAGGGAAAACTTGCTCAACTTGCCCCGCATGAGGTCGGAGACGCGCGGCCGGGTGATGCCAAGCATCTTGGCGATTTCGGGCTGGCTCCATTTGCCCTTTTCCAGCTTGTCCTGGATGAGCTGCATCAGATTGGCGCGGCGCTCCAAAGCACGAGCTACAATGGGATCGTCCTCGATGGCATCCCATACACTATCAAAAACTTCGATCTTGACCATCCGGTCTGTCTCCTTCTTCCGGTGACTCCTTGGTCCGTATTTCCCGGATGCAGGATCGACTGATCGCATCGGCTTCCAACCTTCTAAGCCTGTTCACAATCAAATTGGTATCAATATTGATACCAATTATCAATCGGTCCGATACACTGGTTCAGCCGAGCCGGTAAACCCGCTTCGCCGTGCCGGCCAGGATCATCTCCTGGTCGGCCGGCGCATAACCCGCCATAGCGGCGCGGTGCGCGGCGATCAGCTCAGCATAACTCGCCCATAATTTCTCGATCGGGAAATTGGAGCCGAAGAGACAACGCTCCGGCCCGAAGAGCGTCACCGTCTCGCGAACGATGTCCGTTATGAGCTTGCCGTCGACCTGGTGGACGAAGGTGCCGAGGCCCGACAATTTCGAGACGATATTCGGCTGTTTCGCGAGCCTCGCCATGCCGTCGCGCCAGGCGGCCCAGCCTTGCGGTGACAGATCCTCCAGCATGCCGGCATGCTGAAGAATGAAAGTGATGGTGGGAAACGAAGCGGCAAGCTCCGCCGCATCGGCCATCTGGCTGGTGAAGACCTGGAGGTCGAAGGTCAGGCCGTAATCGGCGAGACGGGCCATGTTGCGTTGGAAAACGGGCTCGCGCATCAGATCGGGTCGCGCAGCGAAACGGTATTGTGGATTGTCATGCCAATGAAGCTGCATGCGGATGCCACGCAGCAAAGGATAGGTTTTGAGACGGTCGAGCTGCGGTCGGACATCATCGACCATCAGGTCGGCATAACCGACAATGCCCTGTGGCCAGCCGCTTTCATCTGCCGTGCGCTGCACCCAGGCCACTTCCTTCTCGAAATCTTCCTTGGCCCAGTTGGCCTGGACATAGACCGAGCGGGTGACGCCGGCCTCGGCGATGTCGGCGAGATATTCGCTTATCGGATAATCACGCCTGATCGGCTCATAGGGACCGAAAATGCGCGGCAGCATGGGACCCGACAGCCAGGGCAGATCCTGCTGCCGCCAGATATGATGATGCGCATCGACGATGCCGGTCATGATCTGGATCCTATTTTTAATGTATTATCGATCAGGCTCGCGATCGAGCCGCCATTGCCGAGCCGGTCGAGGTAATCCAGGATGCCTTTGAGCGCCGCGGTCTCGGGGCGGAAGCGCGGATCGGCGGCAAGCGGCGTCAGCCAGGCGAGATGGAAAGCACGCCATGAAATGCGCGCCACGGCTTCGCGCATCGGCGCCGGATCGCCGCGCTCGAGGCCGTCCGACAGGACCAGCACCACGGCGCCCCGCAAAAGCGCCGCATAACGTGGATTGGCGAGGAAGGACTGGAGCGCCGGACCGATCCTGGTGCCGCCGTCCCAGTCGCCGACAAGCGCCGATGCCTGCGCCAGCGCGATCTCCCGGCGGCGCTGGCGTAGCGCTCCGGTAATGCGGGTGAGACGGGTGCCGAAAGTGAAGGTCTCGACCTTGCCGGCGAGCGTGGTGAGCGCATGCGCATAAAGGAGATAGTCCGCCGTATGCGCCTTCATCGAGCCCGATATGTCGATGAGCAGGACGATTGGGCGAATCGTGGTCTTGCGGCGGCTGCGCATCACGGCGATGACATCACCATCATGCTCGACGATGCGGCGCAGCGAGCGGCGCAGATCGATTCCCTCGCCGTCCTTGCTCACGACTTTCCGGAAGCTGCGCCGGCGCGGCAAAGCGCGGGGCGCCATTTTGTTCAGCCGGGCAATGGCCGCGTTCTCCTCACGCGCGTCGAACCGGCGGAGGTTCAGCATTTCCGTTGGCGTCGCCGCCTTGCCCGAGCGACTCTCGTCGCCCGCCTCGGGCGGCTTGTCCGGCTGAATGCCTTTATCCCGGACCGGTGCGTCCTGCTCGGGCAGGCTTCTGGCCGCCACGACGGCATCGCCCTCTTCGAAGAAGAAAGCGCGGAACAAGGCGTCGAATTCCGGCAAGCGGTCGACCGGTGGCGCCAGGGTCGCCAGCGCCGCCTGGCGGATGCTGTCGATGCTGCGGGGCCCCAGCAAACGGACGGCGCCCAGAAACATCACCACCTGCTCATGCGACAAGGAGAAATCATGCCGGCGCAGCACTTGCGTGAAATCGACGAGAAGGGCTGCGGCGCGCGGCAGCTTCATGACGCGCAAGCCTTGGTGAGAAGCTCATCCAGCCCGTCGCGCGCCAGGGCCAGATCCTCTTCGTCTTTCAGCGCGACGCCGATGGCGCGGCGGAAGGCTTCCGGCCAGCGGCCGGTGCCGGCTTCGAGCATCTGCGCGGCTTTCGCCCAGTCGACGGCTTCGGAAATGCCGGGCGCCTTGGCGAGCGGCAGCCGGCGCAGACCGTTTACCGCGCTGACAACGGCACGTGCCGTGGCCTCGGCAAGCTCCGGCGTGCGCAGCATGATGATGCGCGCCTCGCGCTCGGGCTCGGGATAGGCAATCCAGCTATAGACGCAGCGCCGCCGCAAGGCCTCGTGCAATTCGCGGGTGCGGTTGGAGGTCAGGATCACCACCGGCGGCGAAGCAGCCTTCAAGGTGCCACGTTCGGGAATGGAAATCTGGAAATCGGACAGGAATTCGAGCAGGAAGGCTTCGAATTCGTGATCGGCGCGATCGATCTCATCGATCAGGAGCAGCGTCCGCTCCGGCGCCTTGAGGGCGCGTAGCAAGGGCCGCTCGATCAGGAATTCGTCCGAATAGAGATCGGTGGCGGCATCGCGGCGCAATGCCAACAACTGGCGCGCGTAATTCCATTCATAAAGCGCGTGGCCGGCATCGATGCCCTCGTAGCATTGCAAACGGATCAGCTCGACGCCGAGAGCGGAGGCCAATGCCTTGGCGGCCTCGGTCTTGCCGACGCCCGGCAGGCCTTCGAGCAACAGAGGCTTGCCGAGCTTGAGCGCCAGGAAGGATGCGGTCGCCAGCTCCTCGCCGGCGAGATAGAGCTCGCGCGCGAGGCGCGCCGCGAGATCGTCAGGCGATGCGATGCCCGGCTCAGACAAAGACTTTCTCGTCGACGAGCAGATGGAAGCGGCTGGCGCAATGCGATGCCGCATCGCCGCCGGCCGCCTTGCCGGCGTCGGTCGCCATGGCAGCGAGGCGCGCCTCGGCATTGTCGAACCACATTTCGCTCACCGCATCATAGGGATTGTCAGGGTTCTCCTCTTTGGGAACATTCATGCGGTAGCCGCGCAGGCCCGGGAGCTTCTGGGCAAGGATCGGATGATCCGCCTGCGCCCAGCGGCGGAAATCGGCGAAGCTCATATCGGCGCGGCGCTTCATCAGGGACATGACTTTCAGCATGGGACTTCCTCTCTGGCTTCAAGCGTTCAAGGCGCGGATACCGCGCAGGACTTTCTCAGGTGTGATGGGGAGCGAATCGACCCGCACGCCGACCGCATCGAAGATCGCATTGGCGATCGCCGGGATGGGTGAGTTGGCGGTCATCTCGCCGACACCCTTGGCGCCGAAGGGACCGTCCGCCGCCGGGCGCTCGATGACGACATTGGCGAATTCCGGCAGATCTCCGGGACCCGGCATCAGATATTGGTTGAAATCGACAGGCCCATGCGCGCGGTCGGGATAATAAGGCTCGGTCGTCTCATAAAGCGCATGCGAGATGCCCATCCAGGCGCCGCCGATGATCTGCTGCTCGACCATGCGCGGATTGAGGGCGCGGCCGACTTCATAAGCGCTTTTGAGCGACAGGACAGCGACCTCGCCGGTTTCGGTGTCGACCTCGACCTCCGCCACGGTGCAGGCATGGGCGTAACAGGTGGCGGGCGTCATCTTGCCGGTCTCGGGCTCGGGGTAAGAGCGCGGCTGCAGGAAGATGCCGCGGCCGGAGATGGATTTGCCGTGCTTGAAATGCGCGGCGAGCGCCACGTTGAATATGGATATAGACTTTTGCGGGCTGCCTTTCACATGGATGGTGCCGGCGCCGTCGGTGGTGAGGTCGTTCGAATCGACCTCCAGCTCCTCGGCCGCCACTTCGAGCATGACGGCACGCGCTTCCTTGGCCGCCATGATGATGGCATTGCCGATGCGATGGGTGCCGCGCGAGGCGAAAGTGCCCATGCAATGAGGACCGGTATCGGTATCGGCGGTGTCGATGATGATATTGTCGGTCGGGACGCCCAGCGTCTCGGCACAGATCTGCGCCATGACCGTCTTGAGGCCCTGCCCCAGATCGACGCTCGACAAGGTGACGACGAAGCTGCCCGTCGTCGTCGCGTGGATGAGCGCTTGCGAGGGATCGCCGCCCAGATTCATACCGGTCGGGTAATTGACCGCCGCCATGCCGCGGCCGCGTTTCCTGGTCATGTCATACCTCCCGCTTCAGGGATGATGCCGTTTTGGATCGATCATCGATCGGCCATCGGGCGAGATCGGCCGCCGCCTGGACACATTCGACGAGGGCCGCTCCCTCCACCTGCTTCTGATGCGCCTTCATGTCGCCGTCGCGATAGGCGTTGAGGATGCGGAACTCCATCGGGTCCATGCCGATCAGACGGGCGAGCTTGTCCATCTGCACTTCAAGCGCGAAGTCGCCGATGGTCACGCCGAAGCCACGCATGGCGCTCGACGGCGTGCGGTTGGTGTAGACGCAATGGCAGTCGACCCAGACATTGGGGATCGTATAAGGCCCCGGCATATGGGCGGCGGCCTTGGTGGTGCCATAGGGCGAGTGGCGCGAATAGGCGCCGGCATCGACATAAAGCGTGACCTTGCGGGCGGTGATGCGGCCGTCCTTCATCAGGCCGTCCTTGATATAGATGCGCTCGGCGGCGCGGGGCGAGGAGACCTGCATCTCCTCTTCGCGGCTATATTCATATTTGACCGGCCGCTTCGTCAGCATGGCGGCGAGAAAGGCGATCGGCTCGGTGATGACATCGACCTTGCCGCCGAAGCCGCCGCCGACCGTGCCGCCGACAAGCCGCAATTTATGGAAGGGTGAATTGAGGATCAGCGCCGTATTGTCGAGGGTGAAATAGAGCGCCTGGGTGTTGGAGTAGCAGGTGTAGCGGTCATTCTGGTCGGGCACCACGATGCAGCCCGTGGTCTCGGTCGGCGCGTGCTCGATGGGCGACGACTGATACATCTCCTCGACGACATGGTCGGCTTTCGCAAAAGCGCGCTCGACATCGCCATGACGCACCCGGCGGCAATGATGGCCTTCATAGGTGAAGTAGTTGCGGCCATGATATTCATTGACGAGCGGCGCACCGGGCTTCAGCGCCTCCTCGACATCGAAGACGGCCGGCAGCACCTCATAGACGATCTTCACCTTGGCGGCGGCGTCGCGCGCCGCGGCTTCACTTTCGGCGAGCACGGCGACGATCTGCTCACCCTTGAAGCGCACCTTGTCGAAGGCGAGCACCGGCTCGTCATTGGGCTCGACCTGGATGAGGCAGAGAATGGTGTAGATATTCTGCGGCACGTCCTTGGCGGTGAGGATGCGCACGACACCCGGCACTTTCAGCGCCTTCGCCACATCGATCGACTTGATGCGGGCGTGATGATGGGGACTGCGCACCATCTTGAGATGAAGCAGGCCGGCGAACTGACGATCGGCATAATATTGCGTCTTGCCGGTGACATGGCCCAGCGCGTCGGAGCGCTGGCGCGTGACACCGACCTCGGTGAGGTCCTGGGTCTGCGTCTCGGCGAAGTAGTCCTTGCGATACTCCATGGCCACCTCCCTCACGCGCGCTTTCGGGCTGGCTTGCGCAAGCCTTGGGCGGCCGTCAGGATGGCGGCGATGATCGGCTCATAACCGGTACAGCGGCAGATATTGCCGGAGATCGCATCGACGACCTCGTCGCGCGTCGGGTCTGGATTGCGGTCGAGCAGACATTTGGCGGCGAGGATCATGCCCGGCGTGCAGAAGCCGCATTGGGCGGCAAAACCGTCCATGAAAGCCTGCTGCAAGGGATGCAACGCGCCAGCCGGCGCCAGGCCTTCGAGCGTGGTGACATCTTTTCCCCGGCAGCGCTCGGCGAGCGTGAGGCAGGATAGATGCGGCTCACCATCGATGATGACGGTGCAGGCGCCGCAGGTGCCCTGATGACAGCCGGCCTTGGTGCCATAGAGGCCGAGCCTGTCGCGCAAGGCCGACAGGAGCGTCGAGCCGGTTTCGACGAATTCGTTCTGCTCCCGCGTGTTGAGCGTGAATTCCACGGCAACCTTGGTCATGCTTCTCTTCCCTTATGCGGCAAGGAGACGGGCAAAATGCACAGGCGCGATCTCACGGCGATACCAGGCCGTGGCATAGGCATCGTCGGCGGGTGACGCTTCCGCGGCGATGAGCTTCGCCGCGGCGGCGATGATGTCGTCGCCAAGCTTGCGGCCTTCGAGGGCGGCTTCGGCCTTGCGCGCGCGGATGGCGTTCGCCGCCATGGCGCCGAGCGCGATACGGGCGCCTTTTATCTTGCCGGCCTTCTGAGGAATGACCGCCGCGATGGTGACGACCGACGCACTCACCGGCTTGCGGCGCACCACCTTCACATAGTGAAAGGTGCCGGCGCTCGGAGCAGCGAAGGAAATCGAGACGACACAGTGCTTCTGGAGCTTGCGGCGCTGCGCGAGAAAGGTCTCGATCGGGAGCTTGCGCGTCGCCTTGCCGTCATGAAAGGAGATCTCGGCATCGAGCGCCAGAAAGGCCGCGGCCATGTCGCCATAAGGCGACGGGGCGAAGAGATTGCCGCCGATCGTCGCCATCGCCCGCACCGCCGGGCCGCCGATGGAATCGGCGACGGGATGCAGGAATTTGAGCCGCCGGTCGCGGGCGACCGCCGCCATGGTGACCATGGCGCCGAGGGTCACCTTGCCGCCTTTCACGGCGATCTTGTCGAGGCCCAGCCTGTCGAGGGTGATGAGAGCAACGGAGTCCGCCCCGTAATTCAGATCGGCGACGATGAGCGTGCCGCCGGCAATGATGCGGCCACCTTTGGCCTGCACTGCTGGAACGAGGCGTGCCTGCTTGGCCGCCGAAAGCGTGACGGACATTCCAACCTCCCATTTTCAGGCCGGTTGGCGCTTTTCATCGCGCGTCCGGTTCTTTCGATTGCGCATGATCTTTGCGGAAAACCGGATTCCACTTTTCCGGATCATGCGCTATTGTGCGTCAAGGCTAACTTAACGATTATCGATAATCAATCCCCAAATGAACGACACCTCCCAGACCAGCGCTCCCTCCCTCGCCGACCGCATCCGCAAGACGCTCATCGAACGTATCGCAACCGGCCATTACAAAAGCGGTGAAAGACTCGTCGAAATGCGGCTCGCCGAGGAATTCGGCACCAGCCAGATGCCGATCCGCGAGGCGTTGCGTGATCTCGAAATGGCCGGGCTGGTGACGGCCAAACCGCGGCGCGGCTCCTTCGTGAAACCTTTCGCCACCAGCGCGCAGCGCGAGATCTATCTGGTGCGTGGCGCGATCGAAGAAGCGGCGGCCCGGCTCGCCACAGTGAATCCATTGCTCGATATCGCGGCCCTGCAAGGTGAGGTCGACCTCATGCGCGAGGCCGCCGCTACCCGGGACATCGAGAAGATGATCCGCCACAGCGTCGCCTTCCATCGCATGATCGTGGCGGCGGCCGGCAATGAGCTCTTGCTGAAATTATGGGATTCGCTGCATCTCGAGATCCACACACGTGTCACGCTGTCGGAGCCCGGCATCGACTTCATGGCGGCGGCCTTGAGTCATCAGCCGATCGTCGATGCGATTGGAGCAAAGGATGTCGAGCTCGCCTGCAGGCTGTCACGCGAGCATCAGGCCTATTTCGAGCATCGTCTTAACGTGTGAAGCCCTTGGGTTCTTTAGTTGGCGCGTGATCGGACGGAAAACCGGCATCCACTTTTCCTGATCACGCGCTGGACGGAAAGTGCTTCCCCAGCTCGTGCGCCCGACGCACCAGGTCGGCTGATGCCGCCGGATTTCGTGTCGATTCATAAAGAAGCTCCAGCCGGGAGTTCGCGATGCCGCAATAGGCCATCGTCCCAGTTTCGAGCTGAATACGCATGGCGTCGATATAACGCCGCTTGGCAAAACTCGCCTCGGTCGATGAAGCCACGCCGATCATCAGGCCGTGCCGATGCGGCAATGTCCTCGCGCCATAAGCCCAGTCACGATTCCAGACGCGGTCGATCCAGCCTTTGAGCATGGCCGGCACCGACCACCACCAGACCGGAAACACCATGACGATGGCTTCGTTGCGATCGACCCGCGCCATCTCGGCCTGCACGGCGTCCGAATACCGCTTGCCGATGACGGACCTGTCGGGTTCGTCCGGCTCATGCAGCAGCGGATCGAAACCTTCGCGATAGAGATCCGCCCATTCGACCTCATGCCCATGCGCGCGGGCGCTCGTGCAAAAGGCCTCGGCGACGGCATGCGTCAGCGAATCTTGCCGCGGATGACTAAGAACGAGCAGGATACGCAAACGGATGGCCTCTCTTTTGGTCAGGTCTTTCTATCACTGATCAGTTCGCCGCCAACCGCCCATTGATCCTTGCCGAATTCGGAGATCACGACCTGGACGGAAGCAGGCGTGCCACCGCAATGCGAGGTGAAGCACTCCGTCAGCCCCTTCACCAGCGCCCGCTTCTGGTCATTCGAGCGTCCGGCGAGCATTTCAACGTGGATCGTAGGCATGTCCTCACTCCCTGTCTGTCTGATCGAAATTTGCGCGCCACAGAGACGCCGGCGCACGCCTTGCCAGGCCAGCTTCAGGAACTGCAGCTGCGCGTCGCCATCCGTGTCCGGCAGAAGCGGCATGACCGGCCTCCCCGATCAGGCCAGCCACCAACGCTTGACGAAATGACCGCCATCCAGCTCCCAGCTCGAGCTGATCTGGTCACCGGTGGCGACCGCGGCGGCGACACCATGAACATTGTTGATGAAAGCGGGAATGATCGTCCCGGCATCGTCGCTGACGATGATCTGCATCTCGCGATACATCTCGGCCCGCTTTTCGTCATCGAGCTCAGAGCGCGCTTCATGCAGAAGCTTCTCGAAGCGCTCGTTCTTCCAATGGGTGTCGTTCCACGGCGCATCCGCCGCATAATTCACCGACAGCATCTGGTCCTCGGTCGCGCGCTGCGACCACCAGGCATAACGGAACGAAGTCTTCGGCCAGATGTCCGAGAAATAGCCGTCATTCGCCTCGCGCACGACATTGATTTCGATCCCCGCCTTGCGGGCGGATTCCTGGAACAAGATGGCCGCATCGACGGCGCCGGTGAAAGCACCATCCGACGTGTGGAGATCGACCTTCAGGCTGTCCATGCCGGCCTTCTTGAGATGGAACATTGCCTTGTCAGGGTCATAGGCATGCTGCGGCACGTCATCGGCATGGAAGCGATAGGTCGAGCCCGGCCCGATCGGCTGGTCATTGCCGATGCGGCCGAAGCCCATGAGGATCTTGGCGACATATTCCTCACGGTCGATGGCATATTTGAGCGCCAGCCGCACGTCCTTGTTATCGAAGGGCGACTGGTCGACCATCATCGGGATGGTGTGGTGTGCCAGGCTCGGCACATCGAGAATGCGGACCGCACTGTTCGACTTGAGCCGGCCGGCCGTCTTCAGGTCGATCCGGTTCACCACCTGCAGCTCACCGCTGATCAGTCCCGCCTGGCGCGCCGCGACGTCGTTGACATGCAGAAGCTCGGCCGATTCCAGGAAGCCGCTCGCCTGATCCCAGCGATTGGGATTGAGCTTGAGCCGGCTGCGCACGCCGGGATTGAACTCCTCGAGCACATAGGCGCCGGTACCGGCCTTCGCAGCCCAATCCGGCTTGCCGTCCTTCGACGGCAGGATGTTGAGATGGAAATCCGTCATGAGATACGGGAAATCGGCATTGCCGCTGGCAAGCTTGACGACGACGACATCCTTGCCGTCGGCGGTGATCGTTTCGATGTCGGTGAGGTTGCCCTTCACGCCGGACTTCGAGTCCGGACGGCGATGCGAATTGATCGAATCGATGACGTCCTGGCTGTCCAGCGATTTGCCATGGCTGAACTCGACGCCTTTGCGCAGGCGGAATGTCCAGGTCCTGGCGTCCTTCGAGGGCTCCCAACTTTCGGCGAGCGCGGCGCGCAATGAGCCATCCGCGGCGATCTCGGTGAGATTGTCGCGCGTCGATGAGCCGACGACCACCATGTAAGTGTCGTTGAAGGTCTCGGGATCGAGCGTGTCGGTCGTCGAGCCGCCGGCGATGCCGGCCACGAGATGGCCGCCGCGCTTGGGTTCGGCGGCGCGGCTCTGGCCGCTCAAGCCAGGAAGAGCTGCGGCCATGCCGAGCGCGGCTGCACCTTGCAGCAGGCGACGGCGGGAAATCGAAGGCGTGAAAGCGTGGCTGTCCGGCACTATCCTGCGTGTCATCTCAAGAACCTCCGTGCTGAAATTGCAATGGCTCGATTTCTTCGCCCGCTTGGGCGGGAAGGCGGCGCTGGGCCCAGTCGCTCCATGAGCCGGCATAAAGCTCGACATCGCTGCGGCCGAGTTCGGCGCAGGCCAGCACGATGTTGCAGGCGACGATGCCGGAGCCGCAGTAGGCGATGATGCGGTCCGCCGAGGCGATCACACGCTGCAGGCGTTCATTTTCGAGAAGCGTAGCGGTGACCGGGATGTTGATGGCCCCCGGAATATGTCCCTCTACGGGATCGAGCGGCGGCGCCTCGCCGCGAAAACGCGGCGCGCCCCTTGCATCGATGATCGCGGTGGAGGGGCCCGCCAGGACTTCAGATGCGCGAATGCGCGACATGAGGGACGGACGGATGGGAAATGACCGAGGCGCGGGCCTTGCGGTCTCACCGGTTTCGACCGCGCCGGTCCAGCTGGCGAAGCCGTCGCGCAGCACGAACACCTTGTCGTGGCCGAAGTGCCGGAACAGCCACCAGGCACGCGCCGCAATGCCGCCAAGCCCGTCATCATAACAGACGACGTTATCGCCGCCGCCAATGCCGGCGTCACCCGCCACCGCAGCGAACTCAGCTTCGCTCGGCAAGGGACTGCGGCCGTCTCCCTTCGTGCCGGTGAGATGCGACTGGAGGCGGAAATGGATGGCGCCCGGAATATGTCCCGACCGAAAAGCGCGCTCGCCGTAGGACGGATCGTCGAAACGATGCCGGCAATCGATGATGCGCAGGCCTGGTGTGGACAGATGCGCCGCGAGCCAGGAAGCGTCGACCAATGGACCTTCGGGCAACAGGGTCATATCGCACCTCGCCTATTGCACGATCGGCCAGCGCGACTGGCGGCTGAGGCCGAGCTTGGTCCACATGCGGTCGGTCGATTTACGGGCAAGCTCATAGATCTGCGCCGCTTCGATGCGCCGGGGCCGGCCGGCTGACCAGACGGTCTCGCCATTGACCAGAACCGAGGCGACCGATTTCGAGCCGCAGCAATAGACCAGCGTCTGCAGCGGATCGACGCCCGGCTGCGCCTCGGGCAGGTCGGTCGATCGGATGACGATATCGGCGCGCTTGCCGACTTCCAGCGAACCGATCTCATGCGCCATGCCGAGCGCCCGCGCGCCATTGACGGTGGCAAGCTCCATGACATCCTCGGCCGAGAAGGAATCGCGCTTCTGGGTGCGCTCGCGCGAGGCGAGCAGCGCCAGCAGGCCCTGCAGCCCGATATCATAGCGGCAGGCCGAATTGGCGCCGTCGGAAGCGAGCGCGGTATTCACGCCGTCGCGATGCATATGGAGATGCGGCCCTTTGACGGTCGCGCCGGTGGCGAGCGTCATCGCCGTGCCGGGGCACCAGGCCACCGACATGCCGGCCTGGCGCACCATCGCCATTTCGTCGCCGGAGAGATCGTTCATATGGCTGAAGGTGCAATTATGCCCGAGCACATCGATATCGGCGAAGTGACAGAGCGCCCGTTTGCCCAGACGCCTCTCATCGGCAGCGGCGTCGTTCGGCCCGAAGGACTGATGCTGCGAGAAGATCGCATTGTTCTCATCGGCGATACGCTTGGCGGTCCTCACCAGCTCATCCGACGCGCTGCCGAGACCGAACAGGACGACACAGCCGCGCACCAGACCGTCGGGCTTGCTGTTGCGCTTCAATTGCGAGCCGAGCAGTGAAAGGCTGCGGTCGAGTGCCCGGGGCGCGCGCGACATGACATGCACGCCTGGTGCGGCCGGCATGTCCCACAGGAACGGATCGCCGACAAAACCACGCATGCCGACACGTTCGGCCGCCTCGGCGGCGGCATGCGGGTTGTGCACGGTCCCCGCCTCGAGGAAGCAGGTCGTGCCGTTCGACAGCATCTCGATGCAGTTCAAGAGCGACGATGCATATTCATCCTCGTCATCGACGCCGTCCCACCACTGACGGTAGATGTTCATCGAGGTCGACAGGTCCATCGTGTCGGGAAAAGCGCCGCGCGCCGCATTCATGAAATGCACATGCGTGTCGATGAAGCCCGGATGGACGATGCCGCCCTGCGCATCGATCTGATGGCGGGCGGAATGCGACCGCATGAGCTCATCGGTGGGACCAACCGCGACGATGCGGGTGCCGGTGATGGCGACGGCGCCGCGCTCGATCATCTCGCGGCGCGGATTCATCGTGATCACGAAGGCATTCTTGATGAGCGTATCGACGTCCTTGCGTGTCATGTCGCGCTCCCTTTTTTAGCCGATGACCCGGCGATAAAAATCCAGCCAGTTGCGCCCCATGAAGCGGGCGATATCGTCGTCCTTCCAGCCGCGACCGGAGAGCTCGTCGATGATGCGCGGGAAGTCCGCCGGCGTTTTCATCCAGTCCGGCCATTTCGGCGGCACGACCGGCGCCCAGTCGAAAGTGCTGCGGCCGGTACGCACCTGCTTGATGTAGGACAGCGGCCGCTGCCAGACGAAATCGGTACCGAGGCCGACATGCTCGATGCCGACGATACCGACGAGATGCTCGACCATGTCGCAGAAGCGTTGCAGCGTGCAGCGCATGCCGCCCGGCAGCATGGCCGGGAACAGTGCCATGCCGAACATGCCGCCACGCTTGGCAAGGGCGCGCAATGTCTCGTCGTTCTTCAGCCGATGGGTGAGCTCGACGTCACTGGCGAAGCTCGCCGGGTTGGAATGCGTGACCGCGATCGGCGCCTCGGAGGTCTCGATCGCATCCATGGTCGTCTTCAGGCCGCAATGCGACGTGTCGACCAGCATGCGCAGCCGGTTCATCTCCTTCACCAGCCGCTTGCCATACAGCGACAGGCCGGTGTCGACGGTTTCCTGGCAACCCGAACCGATAAGAGTCTGATGATTGTAGGTGAGCTGGATCACGCGAATGCCGAGATCGTAAAAAATCTCGGCCAGCGCCAGATCGTCCTCCAGCGGCAAGGTATTCTGGAAGCCGAGCAGGACGGCGGTCTTGCCTTCGGCCTGGGCTGAGAGAATGTCGTCGGCGCAGCGGGCCGGGCGGATCAGGTCGGCATGATTGCGCAAGGCGCGGCGCCAACGCGACAAAGCGGACAGGGCAGCGCGCGTATTGTCGAAGGTATATTCCATGCAGGTCATGTGCACGCAGGTGACACCGCCCTTGCGCCATTCGGCGAAGACGCTCTCGTCGCATTCATCCGCCTGCAGCCCGTCGATGATGAGCATCTGTTGCGCGAGATTGGACATAAGCGGCCTCCTGAACGGCTTGGATGGCCTGTATCGTTATGAGCCGCCGGGAAAATCGTCCAATATCGGTTTTGGAAGCTGTGATATTCATGGAATATCACTGGACTGAAAGACAGTTCTCAAATATAATTCTTAGAATTCAAGAAGTTAGATTGACTATTTCGGGCCTTCTTGAGAAAATCTAGCGTTCATAACAAGAAAAACTAAGCCATATGGAGCTTCGGCATATCAGGTATTTCGTGGCGGTGGCGGAGGAGCTGCATTTCCGCCGCGCCGCCGAGCGGCTCAATGTCTCGCAGCCGCCGCTGTCGCAGCAGATCCGCCAGCTTGAGGAAGAGCTGGGTGTCGCGCTGTTCGTCCGCAATCGCCGCGGTGTCAGCCTGACGCCGGCCGGCCGGCGTTTTCTGCCGCGCGCGCGGCGCATCTTGAGCGATGTCGATATCGCGCTGCTCCTGACCAAGCGAGACTCGGCGCAGACCTTCACCGTCGGCTTCGTGAGCTCGGCGACGTCGCTGATGGCACCGATCCTGCGCAATTTTCGCGGCGCTCATCCCGAGATCGATCTTCGTCTCGTCGAAGGCTCGACCAGCCAGCAAGGCGACATGCTGCGCAGCGGCGAAATCGATGTCGGATTCCTGCGCCCGCCGGTGCCCGGGCGCGGCATCAATATCGAGATCCTGGTGCAGGAGCGCCTGGCGCTCATTCTGGCGAACGACCATCCTTTGGCCGGGAGGCCGCAATTGAAGCTCGCCGATATGGCGCGCGAGAGATTCGTGCTGTTCCCCCGCCCCTTGGGACCTGGCCTGTTCGATTCCATCATCGTCGCCTGCCGCAAAGCCGGCTTCTCGCCCGAGATCGATCAGATCGGCGACTCGATGCTCACCATTCTGGGGCTCGTCGCGGCGGGCCAAGGCGTATCCCTGGTACCCGCCTCGCTGAAGCGCGACGCATCGGGCGTCGTGTTTCATCAGCCGAATGATCTGGAAGAGACGACGGCACTGGCGGCCGCCTATTCGGTCGAGCGCCTGGGCAGTCCGTTCATCCGGACCTTCATCGACAGCGTGCGCGAGATGCAGACCTGGCGCGAGATCGCGTCCTCGCCGTGATGAAGAGGTCACTCAGCTCATCAGCTTGAGCTGACGGATCGGCCGGCCGGGCGAGACGGCCTGGGCGGCGGCCACGATGCCATTCGCGTCGATGCCGTAATGCCGGTAGAGATCATCGATCGTGCCGGTCTGGCCGAAATGCTCGACGCCCAGCGAGCGGGTGCGGTGGCCGTGGACGGCGCCAAGCCAGGCGAGGGTCGCCGGATGGCCGTCGATCACCGTCACCAGCGCACAATGCGACGGCACCTCGGCGAGCAGGCGCTCGATGTGGCTCCTGGCATGGACGAGACCATGCTCGCGGGCGCGCTGCGCCGCGGTCCAGCCGGCATTGAGCCGGTCGGCCGAGGTGATGGCGAGCAAGCCGACATCGCGGCGGTCTTCCGCCATGAGCCCAACGGCCTCGATCGCCTCGGGCGCGAGGCACCCCGTATAAGCGACGACGACCTGGGCATTGGGGCCGGGCTTGCGCATCCAATAGCCGCCATTGACGATGCCGTCGGCGAGCTCGGGCGTCATCGCCCGCGTCGGCTGGTCGATCGGCCGCGTCGAGAGGCGCAAGTAGATCGAGCCGCCGACCGCATCGCGCAGCCACGTCGTCTCATCGACCTCGGCCTCGCCCGAGCGCTGTATGTAGTCGAAAGCGAAACGCAGGATAACCGCGAGCTCATCGACAAAGGCCGGCTCGAAGCTCGCGAGACCGTCCTGCGCCATGCCGATCAATGGTGTCGCGATCGATTGATGGGCGCCACCTTCCGGCGCCAGCGTGACGCCCGACGGCGTGGCGGCGAGAATGAAACGTGCATCCTGGTAGCAGGCGTAATTGAGCGCATCGAGGCCGCGCTCGATGAAGGGATCATACAACGTGCCGATGGGAATGAGACGCTCGCCATTGATCGAATGCGAGAGCCCCAGCGCCGACAGCATGATGAAGAGATTCATCTCCGCGATGCCGAGCTCGAAATGCTGGCCCTCGGGCGAGAATTCCCAGGCGAAGGTCGAGGCGATGCGTTCCTTCTTGAAGGTGTCGGCCATCTCGGTGCGCGCGAACAGCCCGCGGCGATTGACCCAGGCGCCGAGATTGGTCGAGACCGTCACATCGGGTGAGGTGGTGACGATGCGGCGCGCCAGATCGCCGTCGCTCTTGCCGATCTCGTTCATGAGATTGCCGAAGCCGGCCTGCGTCGAGACCGTCGCCGGCTGCGCCGTGGTGATTTCGGCCGGCACCGCGATGCGCGGGCTCGCGAATCGGCGGGCACCCTTCTGAATGAACGGCGCCTTCTTGAGAAAAGCGGCGAGCTCAGCCGCCGGCGTGGCGAGACCTTCGAAAGGCTCCCATTCATGGCCGGGCCTGACTTTCAAGGTTTCGCGCAGGGTTTCCGTCTGCGTCGTCGTCATCAGGCCGGCATGATTGTCCTTGTGACCGGCGAGCGGCAGGCCGAAGCCCTTGATGGTGTAAGCGATGAAACAGACCGGCCGATCATGTTTCTGCGCCGCTTCGAAAGCTTCGAGCAAGGACGGCAGATCATGGCCGCCGAGATTGCTCATCAGCCGCGCCACCTCGTCGTCGGAACGGCGCTCGATCAATTGCGAGACCGGACCCTGGTCGCCGATATCGTCACGTAGGCGCTTGCGCCAGGCGGCACCACCCTGGAAGGTCAGGGCCGAATAAAGCTGATTGGGACAGCTGTCGATCCAGTCACGCAGACGTTCACCACCCGGCTCGGCGAAAGCTTCCTCGAGCAGCCTTCCATATTTGAGGATGACGACATCCCAGCCGAAATTGCGGAAGATCGATTCGAAACGCTGCCACAGGCCCTCGCGCACCACCGCATCGAGGCTCTGGCGGTTATAGTCGACGATCCACCAGGTGTTGCGCAGGCCATGTTTCCAACCTTCGAGCAAAGCCTCGAAGATATTTCCTTCATCCATCTCGGCATCGCCGATGAGCGCCACCATACGGCCTTCCGGACGTTCCGCCGCCCAGCCCTTGGCGCGCACATAATCCTGCACGAGCGAGGAGAAGAGCGTCTGGGCGACGCCCAAGCCCACCGAGCCGGTCGAGAAGTCGACATCGTCGATGTCCTTGGTGCGGGACGGATAGGACTGGGCGCCGTGATAAGCGCGGAAGGCTTCGAGCTTTTCGAGTGTCTGGTTGCCGAAGAGATATTGGATGGCGTGGAAGATCGGGCTCGCATGCGGCTTGACCGCGACGCGGTCCTCAGGCCCGAGCACGGCGAAATAAAGCGCCGTCATGATGGTGGCGAGCGAGGCGGAAGACGCCTGGTGGCCGCCGACCTTCAACCCGTCGGTCTTGGGCCGGATGTTGTTGGCGTTGTGGATGGTCCAGGTGGCGAGCCACAGAACCTTGCGCTCGAGATCGGACAGAAGGGGTAAGCGGGGATCGGTCATCGTCAGCTCCGGAAGGGGCTTCAAGCTAACAAAACTGACGCAGAGAGTTTTACCAATTTCAGCTTGTCTGATAGCTGCTATTGGCGATATCCATCTATCAGGATCAAAATATTAGCAGAAATCACCAACAATGAAACTCGACGATATCGACCTGAGGATCGTGCGCGCCTTGCAGATGGACGGGCGCATGCCGGTGCAGGAGCTCGCCGACAAGGTGGGGCTCTCGGCCTCGCCTTGCGCCCGGCGGGTGCGCAATCTGGAGAAAGCCGGCATCATCAAGGGTTATGCCGCGGTCATCGATCCGGCCAAGGTCGGCCTGCCGATCAGCGTCTTCGCCTCCGTCAAGCTCGAGCGCCAGCGCGAGGAAGAGCTCGACCGCTTCGCTCAGGCGATCTCGCGCTGGCCGGAAGTGGTCGACTGCTTTCTGATGACCGGGCAGCGCGATTATCTGATGCGTATCGTGGTGAGCGATCTCGAAGCCTATGAGCGCTTTCTCAAGGAGAAGCTCACCAGGCTCGACGGCGTCGCCTCGATCGAATCGAGCTTCGCGCTCGGCGAGGTGAAACGCTCGCATGCGCTGCCGGTGAAGTGACGATGGCGAAGCGACTGCCGCCGCTCAATCCGCTGCGCGCCTTCGAAGCCGCGGCCCGCCATCTTTCCATGTCACGCGCCGCCGCCGAGCTCAATGTCACCCATGGCGCGGTGAGCCATCAGGTTCGGGCGCTCGAAAAGACCTTGAAGACCGCGCTGTTCATCCGCGATGCCGGCGCGATCAGGCTTTCGCCGCAGGGCGCCGCCCTGCTGCCGCGCGTGACCCAGGCCTTCGCCTCGATCACCGACGCGGTGTCGCTCCTCACCCAGCCCAGCGCCGAAGGAGACCTCGCGATCAGCTGCCTGCCGTCGCTGATGACCTTCTGGCTCATTCCGCGCCTCAGCCGTTTCTCGCAACGACATCCGGGAGTCCGGCTGAAGCTGATCGCCTCGAACGACAAGAAGCGCGTCAATGCGCCGGATATTGACGTCTGGATCACCTATGGGATCGAGGCGTGGCCCAATCGCGACTGGAAGCTGTGGTTCGAGCCATCACTCTTTCCGGTGTGCAGCCCGGCTCTGATCAACACGCAGCCGATCCGCAGCATGGCCGATCTCAGCAAACACACGCTTCTGCATGCCGATGACGGACGCGAATGGAACACCTGGCTCGGCGCCGCGGGTCTGCCGGAACTGGCGACAGGGTCCCAGCATGTGATGTCGGATGCGCATCTGGCGACGCTGGCGGCGATCCATGGCCACGGCTTATCGTTGTGCGACAGCCTAACCGGCGTCGATCTGCTTGCCGAAGGCCGCCTCGTCGTGCCGCTCGATCTCAACATCGTCGCGCCCGAAGCTTTCTATATCGTGTATCGGCGCGAGCTCAATCGCTCGCCGCTGGTGCGGACCTTCATCGACTGGCTGTTCTCCGAAACGCAGCTGCGCCGGCCGCCCGCCGAACCCATCCTGCGAAATACCCCCGCCGATGGGAAATCCCCGCGGAAGAAACGATCAAAGCGCCTGTGAATAAAGCTCACACCCCTGCCGCTCTTAATCTCGTTTGCCAAAGCCCTGCGGTGAATCAACAAATCACCCGACGTGATGAAGAGGGAAACGGCGATGACGCAGAACAAGCGCGGAAACATACTAGGGCAGCAGGGCATCAACCGGCGCGCGCTGCTGGGCGCCGGCATTGGCGGGCTTGGTCTCCTTGCGGGCGGACATTTCGTGCAGGCCAGCGAGCCGAAACGCGGCGGCACGCTCCGGCTCGGACTCGGCGGCGCCAGCACGACCGACAGCATGGATCCGGCGACGACGCAGAACTCCGTCGGCGCCAATCTGAACCAGCAGGTCTATAGCTGCCTTGTCGATCTCGACGACAAGACCGAGCTCCTTGCAGGCCTCGCCGAAAAATGGAGCAGCAATACCACGCTCGACAAATGGCGTTTCGAGCTCCGCCACGGGGTCGAATTCCACGACGGCAAGACGCTCACCGCGGACGATGTCGTCTACTCCCTGACGCGGCATATCGCGGCGGATTCGAAATCCGGCGCCAAGGCGCTGCTGAGCGGCATCAAGCGCATCGCGAGCGACGGCAAGACGGCCGTCGAGATCGAGCTGGCCGGCGGCGACGCGGATTTCCCCTATGTCCTTGCCGACTATCATCTGGGCATCGTGCCCCACGGTTTCCGCGACTGGAGCAAGCCGATCGGGACCGGCCCCTTCGCCATGAAGAGCTTCGATGCGGGCGTGCGTTCCTATGCGGAGCGCAACAAGAGCTATTTCCGTGACGGCCACCCTTACGTCGATGCGGCCGAGGTCATCGCCATCAATGATTGGACGGCGCGGCTCAATGCGCTGCAGGCCGGCGAGGTGGACATCATCAACCGCGTCGACAGCCGTTCCGCCGCACGCCTCGCGAGCTCGGGCAAGGCCAAGGTCGTGTCGTCGCCTGGACGCACCCATTATTGCTTCGTCATGGACACGCGTGTCGCGCCGTTCAATGACAGCAATGTGAGGCTCGCCCTCAAACATGCGATCGACCGCGACGCCATCCTGAGGCTGGCGCTGGGCGGCTATGGCAGTATCGGCAATGATCAGTCGGTGCCTGCAAGCGATCCGCTCTTCGCCGCTTTGCCGCAGCATGCCTATGATCCCGACAAGGCGAAATTCTATCTCGGCAAGGCCGGCCTCACCGGCCTCGCAATCGATCTCAGCGCGGCGGACGGCGCTTTCGCCGGCGCCGTCGATATGGCCTTGCTGTTCCAGCAATCGGCCAAAGCGGCGGGGATCGAGGTCAATGTCGTCAAGGAGGCGGATGACGGCTACTGGGACAATATCTGGATGAAGAAGCCATTTTATATGAGCTGGTTCGGCGGCCGCCCGACCGCCGACCTCATGCTGTCGCTCGCTTACAAGAGCGATTCGCCGTGGAACGACACATTCTGGAAGAACGAGGAATTCGACACCCTGCTGGTGAAGGCGCGCGCGACGGCCGATGTCGCGGCCCGCAAAGGCATGTATGCCCGCATGCAGAACCTGGTCTGGGAAAGCGGCGGCTATCTGATTCCGGTCTTCGCCGACAATATTGATGCCCATACCCCGCGCGTCGGCGGGTTCCGGCCCAATCCGAACAGCGACCAGATGGGCAGCCGCTGCGCCGAGCAGGTCTGGCTCGACACCTGATCATGACTATCATCGAGACACTGGATAATCCGATCATCTGCGACATGACGCTGCCCTGGTTCACCGATCATATGGTAGACCAGGACATCACCTTGCCCCGCTTCAAGAAAGCGGGTGTCGATTTCGTGTCGCTCACGGTCAGCGTGCCGGAGAATTCGCTGAATTCGACCATCCGGCATATCGCCCGAGTGAAAGATCATATCGCCGCCCGGCCTGACACGCTGAGCTTCGCGACCACCGCCGATGAGATCATGGCGGCCAAGCAGAAGGGCCTTCTGGCGGTCGGCTTCCATTTTCAGGGCACCGAGCCTTTCGACGGTTCGGTCGAGCTCGTCGAGCTTTTTGCCGAGCTCGGTGTCCGCCATGTGCTTCTCGCCTATAATCAGAAGAATCTCGTGGGCGACGGCTGCGTCGAGCGAACCGATGCCGGGCTCAGCCGCTATGGGATCCGTCTCATCGAGGCGATGAACCGCGCCGCCATGATCGTCGATGGCTCACATACGGGCTACCGCACGAGCATGGAGGCGATCGAAATCTGCGCACGGCCGTTCATCTTCTCGCATTCCAATGCCCACGCGCTGGTCCCGCATTACCGCAACATCAAGGACGATCAGATCAAAGCCTGTGCCCGCACGGGCGGCATCATCGGTATCAATGGCGTGAACGAGTTCCTCGGCGAGACGAAGGCGACGACGGAGGCGATGTTCCGCCATGTGGATTACATCGCCAATCTGGTGGGGCCCCAGCATGTCGGCATCGGCCTCGATTATGTGAAGGATTACGACGCCATCTGGGGCTGGATGCAGGACAATCCCGATCTGTGGCCCGACAATGACGGCGCGGCGCCCATCTATCCCGATCATGCCCAGCCGGAACAGATCCTCGAGCTGGCGGCAATGCTGCTCAAATCAGGCTATTCGCCGGCGCATGTGCGCGGCATTCTGGGTGAGAACTATTTGAGAGTCCTGCGCCAGCATCAGCGGCCCACCTCCGCCTGAAAGACCTGCAGCGCCGCTTCGGGCAATCTCACGCGCACCGCCTTCGTGGCGGGGCGCGAGGCGGATTCCGCCCGCAGCAGATGCGGACCGAGCTTGAAGGCGTGGACGAAACGCGCGCCCTGATAACTCGAAGAGGCGATATCGACATCGAACTCGTTCGGCCCCGCTTGGCCTTCCGTGGCGCAGAATTCGACACGCTCCGGCCTGATCGACAAGGTGACCGGGCCTGGCACCAGGCGCCTGGCCGCCCGCGCTGCGGTGATCGCGAGGCCGGCGCCGACGGAAATCCGCATGTCACTGGCGCCGATCGCGGTCAGCTCTGCCGGCAGCAGATTGCTGGCGCCGACGAAATCGGCGACGAAAGGATTGACGGGACGGTCATAGACATCATCCGGCGTGCCGTCCTGGACGATGCGCCCCTTCTCCATGACGATGATGCGGTCGCTGAGCGACAGGGCCTCGGTCTGGTCATGGGTGACATAGATCGTGGTGACGCCGGTACGCTGCTGCAGATCGCGCAGCCATTCCCGCGCCTTGTCGCGCAATTTGGCGTCGAGATTGGACAGAGGCTCATCGAGGAGCAGCACGCGCGGCTGATAGACGAGCGTGCGGGCGAGCGCCACGCGCTGCTGCTGGCCGCCCGAGAGCTCGCCCGGATAGCGGCCGGCATAGGTGTCCATGTCGACAAGCGCCAGCGTCTCGGCGATGCGCCGGCGCGCTTCCTCGCCGCGGATCTTGCGGATCTCCAGCGTGAAATCGAGATTCTGCGCCACCGTCATATGCGGCCACAGAGCATAGGACTGGAACATGAGGCCCAGATCGCGGAAGCGCGCATCGACGAAGATATTCGCGGCGTCATCATAAAGCACACGCCCACCCATGGTGATGCGGCCCGAGGTCGGCCGGTCGAGGCCGGCCAACGCGTTGAGTGTCGTCGACTTGCCGCAGCCGGACGGCCCCAGAAGCGTGACGAATTCCCCCTCGCCGACGCGGAAGGTGACATCCCGCAGGATTTCGAGCACGCCGATCCGGCGGCCCAAGGCTTCGACGACGACGTCAGCCATGAAGTTTCACTCCGAACAGACGGGTGGCGATGAAGATCAGAAGCGCGGTGATGGCGATCTGGATGACCGAGAGTGAGGCGACGACGCCGGTATAACCCGGCACCCAGGCGCTGAGCATGGCCATGGAGATGACCTCGTTGCCGGGCCGATAGAGGAAGATCGCCGCCGCATATTCCTTGAAGAACAGGATCACCAGCAAAGTGTAGCAGGACAGGAAAGCAGGTTTCAGGATGGGCGCCACGATGCGGCGTACCGTCTGCGACCAGGACGCGCCGACGACGCGCGCGGCGCGGTCGAAGTCACGCGTCACCTGCAGCATGGCGGGCGCCACGATGCCGTAGCCCGCCGGCAGATGGCGGATGATGTAAGCCAGCGCCAGCACCCAGAGCGTTCCGGCGAGGAAGCCGAAGCCCGGCACGAGGACAATGGCATAAAACACGCCGAGGCTGACGATGAGGCCCGGCACGGCGCGCGGTAGCTGCGCCAGAAGATCGACCAGGCGGCGGAAACGGAATTCCGAGCGCTGGGCGACGAAGGCGAGCGCGCCGATGATGAGCGTGCCGAGGAAACCACCACCCACCGCGAGCAGGATCGTGTTGAGAATGGACCTTGCATAGGTCCCGTTCATGAAAGTCTCGCGGTAATTCTCGAAAGTCAGCACCTCGAATGGCGAGATGAAGGGCGACAGCACGGTGACGAAGGAGCGCAGCAGAAGCCCGAAGCCGAGCGCGCCGATGGTGAGCCCGACATAAAGCAGAACGGCACCGAAAGCCGGCCAGCGCCAACGGCCGAGATCGAGCGGCTCAAGGCGTCCACCCTTCGGCCCGATGCTGATGAAACGGTGGGCGCGGGCGAGCAGCACATGCTGCAAGGCGACGAGCAGCGACACGAGGACGAGAAGGATGAGGGCGGCGGCCGAGACGAGGCCATAATCCGGCCGGCCCGCTTCGAAGCCTTTGTCATAGATGAAGGTGGTGATGAGCTGGATGCCGACCGGGCCGCCGAGCAGCAGCGGAATGGCGAACATCTCCAGCGCCGCCACGACATTCATGACGAAGCCATAGACGATGGCCGGGCGCATCAGCGGTAATGTGATGCGGGTGACGATGCGCAGAGGTCCGGCGCCGGCGATGCGCGCCGCCGCTTCGAGCCGCGGGTCCTGCTGCTGGGCGGAGGAAAGACAATAGAGAATGGTCATCGGCACCATGGCGATGCCGGAGATCAGCGAGAGGCCGGTGACCGTATAGATGTTCCACGGCGCCTCGCCGCCGAAGAGATTGACGAACAGCGCGCTCACATAACCCGACGGCCCATAGGTGAGGATGGCGCCGAAACCGATGATCAAGGGCGATACGAAGATCGGCCACAGCAGGATGTTGGCGAAGAAACCACGGGAGGGAAGATTGGTGCGCCCGACCAGCAGCGCCAGCACCGTGCCGAAGATGAGCGAGAAGCCGATGGAGATGAGGCAGAAGACCAGCGTGACGGTGGCGAGCCCCGGAATCTCCGGCAGGCTGAAGAGATTACTGAAATTGGCGAGGGTGAAGGCGCCGTCCCAGGCGTAGAGCGGCACGGCGCTGAAGGCCTGCAGGATCAACGGCACCAGCGGGATGGCGACGAGCGCGAGGCAGACGAGGCCGATGCCCGATTGCGCCGCCGTCTCGGCGAGGCTGTCGCCTTGCGATCTCGAGGTCCGGCGCGGCAGTGCGGCCGCCGCGCCGGACGAAACGTCGTCTTTCACCGTCATTGCGGCGTGAAGGCGGCCTTCCAGCGGGCCGTGAACGCGTCGCGATTGGTGACGAGATCACGGTCATAACCGACGATCAGGATGTTCTTCTCGCCGACCTGCTCGACAATGCTGCCATAGCTGAAGAAGGGCACGTCCCCCTTCTTGATGTCGGGGCGATAGGGCGTCACACCGTTCTGCGCCAGCGCGATCTGGCCGTCACGCGACAGAAGCGTGTCGAGCAGCAGCTTGGCCGAGTTCGGGCTCGATGCCGCTTTGGTGAGCGCAAGCCCACGCAGCACGATCGGCGTGCCATCGGCCGGGAAGGACCAGCCGACCAGCTTTTCGACATCCGGACGGCTGAGACGCGGAATATTGACGCCCGACAGGAACAGGCCGATGCCATATTCGCCGGAGAGGACCTTGTCGCGGATCGTGCCGGCGCTGCGCTCGGGTCGCGCCGAAGGGCCGATCTTCTCCATCAGCGACCACAATTCGGAACGGTCGCGGGCCCAGGTCCAGAACAGCGACAGGCCGAAAGGATTGGCGGCAGCGTCATAGGTCGAGATCTTGCCTTTGAGATCGGGCGCGAGGGCGGCAACATCGGCCACCGATTTCGGCGCCTTTTCGGCCGGCACCACGAATTTGTTGTAGGCGATGATGATCGGGTCGGTCGACGCGCTGTAGAGCCCGGGGAAAGGCCGGCTCCATTCGGGCAGATCGGCGGTGTGCGGCGACACGTAAGGAACCGCCTCGCCCTTGTCGATGAATTCGAGCCAGCGATCGGCGCCACCGGTCAGGATGAGATCGGCGGTGCGCGTCTTGGTCGAGCTCTCGGCGTAATATTTCTCCCACAGGTCGCCGCCCATATTGGTGGCCTCGACCTTGATCCAGGGATATTTCTCGTTGAACAGCTTGAGCACCGGCTCCCAGAATTCCGGCTCGAGATTCGAATAGACGAGAATACCCGCTTCAGCCTTGCTCGCCTCGACGACCGCCGGATCGTCCTTCACTTCAGCCAAAGCCGGCATGGCCCCGCCAATGAAAATCGCCAGCGCCAATAAGGCGCCCTTCATGCCCTTCATGTCTTCCTCCTTGTTATTCAGATTTTTGTCCGCCGGCCGAGGCTTCGTTCTTATCCTGCTCGGCGATATGGCGTTCCAGGATGGCGCGCGAATGGTCGATGTGGCGGCGCATCAAGAGTGCTGCCAGCTCGCCATCGCGGTGCTTCAACGCCTCGAGAATGGCGACGTGCTCGAAATGCGCCGCGCGGCTGCGCTCCGACAAAGTCTTCCACGCGCTGTGATAATAGCTGCGGGCGTGACGCCAGAGATCGCGCGAGAGAAGGCGTAGCAATTCGTCATTGCCGGCGATCTCGGCGAGACGCGTGTGGAAGTCGCGAATCGGCGACAGACGGCGTTGACGATCGCGCTCTATGCCATCGATCTGCTCGCCTTCGGCGGCGAGCATCGCTTCGAGTGCTGCAATATCGTCCGGCGTGATGCGTTGCGCGGCGCGCTGGCAGGCGATCGCCTCGAGTGCGGCGCGGATCTCATAGAGATCGGCGACCATCTTCAGCGTCAGCTGGATGACCCTGACCCCGCTATAGGGCAGGCGCTCGATGAGACGGCGCTCCTCCAGGAGCCTGAGCGCCTCGCGCAGAGGCGCCCGGCTGACCCCGAACCGGCTGGCGAGTTCGGATTCGCGCAGCCACGCCCCGCCGGGGAGATCGCCCGAAATGATGGCGTCCGAGATGGCCCGGACAATCCGGTCGGACAAAGGCGCTTCGCCGTCCTCGGCAACTTGATTGTCGACAATTTGCATGAGGTCGACTATCAGATTTCATAAAACTGCTGTCAATAGTGAAGTTTTGGAAATTCTGGTCGACAATCTGAATGAAACTTGCGAGAGATGAGCCGAACTCGTCCGCAACAGGAGCGATCTTGCCGGTAAAATTCCTCTGTTCGTCCGGGGCCGTCGGCTCCGGAATCGACCTGCCTTCCTTCCGCGAAGGCCTCGCCCGCGGGCCGGATTTCGTCGCCTCGGATGCCGGCACGATCGATGCCGGGCCCTATCACCTGGGCGCCGGGAATGGCGCCTATGCCTATGAGGCGATAAGGCACGATCTCGATATCCTGCTCAGCGAAGTGCCGCGCGGCACGCCGATCCTGATCGGCTCGGCCGATACCGCCGGCGGCGATCCGCATGTCGAGAGGACGCTCGATGTGGTGCGCGACGTGGTCTCGACGCGCAAGCTCGATCCCCTGCGGGTCGCCGTCATCCGCGCCGAGCAGAGCAAGGACTATCTCAAGAAGATGCTGCGCGAGGGGCGCATCCGGCCGCTCGAAAACGCGCCGCACTTCGATGAAGACACGATCGAGCGCAGCACGCGCATCGTCGGCATGATGGGCGCCGAGCCGCTGCAAGAGGCGCTCGGCCACAATGTCGATCTCGTGCTGGCGGGGCGCTGCAGCGATTCCGCCCTCTTCGCCGCGCTGCCGATCAAACGCGGCATTCCGGAAGGCCTCGCCTGGCACGCGGGCAAAGTGGTCGAATGCGGCACGCTCACCTGCGAGACCTATCGGCGCGGCACCATGTATGGCGAGCTGACCCAGGACCACGCGATCATCACGCCACTCGGCCGCGATCTGCGCTGCACGCCGCAAAGTGTCGCCTCGCACAGTCTCTATGAAAATGGCGATCCCTATCTGCATCGCGAATGCTCAGGGACGCTCGATCTCACTCATGCGCGCTTTACCCAGCATGATCCGGTGAGCGTGAAGATCTCGGGCTCCGGCTATATTCCCGCCGATCAATACAGCGTGAAGCTCGAAGGCGTCGAGCTCGCGGGCTACCAGACGGTGATCGTCGGCGGCATCCGCGACCCCTTCATCATCCGGCAATTCGACCGCTGGATCGGCGAAGTGAAGGCGGAGATCACCGAGCGGGTCGGCAAGCTGCTGGGCAATCGCCTTGCCGCTTCCGACTGGCGCATCGATGTCCATGCCTACGGCCGCAATGCCGTGATGGGCGGTCGCGAGCCGAAGCTCGAAGAGCCGCCGCATGAGATCGGCCTCGTCGTCTGCCTCAGCGCGCCGACGCAGGAGCTCGCCACCAAGATCGCCGAGCTCAGCCGGCAGCCCCTGCTGCATCATCCGATCCCCGAATGGTCGGGCTCGATCACCGGCTTCGCCTGCCTGTTCAACCGCGCCTATATAGAACGCGGGCCCTATTGGCGTTTCTGCGTCCATCATGTCGTGCTGCCGCATGATCCGATGGAGATGTTCCGCCTGGACGTCGTGACGCTCAGCGCCTGATTTCAAGGATGCCTATGAAACTCCATGAATTGACGAGCCTCATCCGCAGCAAGAATGCGGGCCCGTTCTCGCTCACTTTCGACATCATGTTCTCGGACGCCAGAGCCTACGAGCATGTGAAGGCGTCGGGCGCGCTCAATCCCGCGGCGCTCGCAAGCCTCCTGCATTGCTCGCCCAATCAGATCCAGTTCTTCGTCTGTGACAATGCGCTGGCCTTCAAGGCGACGATCCCCCGGGCGCTCCCCGCCGGCGATCCGGCCGATGGCGATCTTCATGGCGGCCAGCAATTCGCGCCGCTCATGGAGATCGATATCCCCGACCTGCCGGTGAAATAACCCGGGTCAGCGGCCCTCTCGATCGGACACGACCTCGAGCGGCAGGCACCCCAGGAACAAATCGCGCGCTCTTTCGATATGACTGCGCATCAGCGCGCGGGCTTCCTCGCCTTCGCGCCGCTCGATGAGCGACAGGATCGCGGAGTGCTCGCCATTGATCAGCGCCAGACGCTCAACCGGATTGGGCAGCGACATGGAGCGCGCGATATAGATCTTGAAGCCGATGAAGTCCTGCACGCGATCGAGTGCCTGAACGATGAAGGGGTTCTCCGATGCCATGGCGATGGCGCGATGGAAGTCGAAAGACTTACCGATGCGATACTCGCCGCGCTGAACATAACGATCGACCTCGTCGATATTCTGGCGGATGACATCGAGGGCGGCGCGGTCGCAATGCTTGGCGGCCAGGAAGGCGGCCTCCTGCTCGACCAGAACTCGGAACTCGAAACATTTCTGGAAGTCACCGATGCTCACCTGGCCGGCGGAGGCATCATCGCCGCGTGCATGCTCATAA
This sequence comes from Taklimakanibacter albus, assembly GCF_016595235.1. Taxonomy (GTDB): domain Bacteria; phylum Pseudomonadota; class Alphaproteobacteria; order Rhizobiales; family Aestuariivirgaceae; genus Taklimakanibacter; species Taklimakanibacter albus. Next base: position 2,220,821 of record NZ_JAENHL010000008.1, read on the forward strand.
AGAACGATGCTGCCTGAGCCCTGCACCGAGCGGATGAGCCCGTTGTCGCGCAATTTCGCCAAGGCGTTGCGTATCACGGGGCGCGAGACGTCGAATTCCTCGGTGAGCTCGCGCTCGGTCGGCAGTCGCGAGAAGCGCGCATATTGGCCCGAATAGAGGCGGTCGAGCAGTGTCTTATAGACGACATCGCTGCGCCGCCGGCCCGGCAAAGTCTCAAAAGTTGTATCGTTCATCATTGCCCTTACGAACAAATTTGTAATGACAAATCTCACAAATTTGCAGAGTTGTCGATTCTTTTCTTGACCTTTCAGACCAATATGTAATTTATTCCCCCAGAAATTTACAAATATGTGATAATCAAAAAAGGGAGTGAATTATGCGCAAGGGACTTCTCGCCTTCCTCGCCGCGGCCGCGCTCGCCGCCAGCACGAGCCTTACCGACGCCAAGACGCTGCGCGTCTCGGCGCCTGCCCCCATCAACGACATCGATCCGCATGGCTCGAATTCGGTGGTGCGCGACACGATCATGGCCGGACGCCAGATCTACGATCCACTCCTCGAATTCAAGGACGGCGAGCCGGTCGGCCGCCTCGCCACCGAATGGCAGCAGGTCGACGACAAGACCTGGCGCTTCACCTTGCGCGATGGTGTCGCCTTCCATGACGGCACCAGCCTCGATGCGGCGGATGTGAAAGCCTCGATCGAAAGACTGGCCAAGGCCAAAGGCGGCCTTGCCCGCCTGTGGACACAGCTCGACAGCGTCGACGCGCCGGACGCCAAGACCGTGATCGTCAAGCTCAAGGAATCGGTCGGCCCTTTCCTCAGGAACGTGGCGCTGCTGCAAATCGCGCCCTCTGAAGCCATCGCCGCGGCCAATGGCGAATATGGCGCGGCGGTGCGGCTTCCCGGTACTGGCGCCTTTTCGATCGAAAGCTTCGAGCCAGGCCAGACGCTGACGCTCAAGGCCAATCCCAATTACTGGGGTGGCGCTCCCAAGATCGACGGCATCAGCTTCAAGACCATCCCGGAGCTCACCGGGCGGGTAACAGCGCTGCTCAACGACGAGATCGACGTGACCTGGGGCGTTCCCGACGACCAGATCCCGTCGCTGCAGTCGAACAGCGACGTCACCGTCAGCATCGTTCCCTCGGTCCTCTATTACTACAACTGGTTCAACAGCAGCCGCGGCCCGTTCAAGGATGCGCGGGTGCGGCAGGCTTTGTGGCACGCCGTCGACGTGAAGCAGGTCGTCGGTGACCTTCTGCCGCTGACGGGATCCATCGGCAAGGCGCCGATCGCCGAGACCGTCTTCGGCTATGCGCCGCAGGAGCCCTATTCCTACGATCCGGAACTCGCCAAGAAACTCCTGGCCGAAGCGGGCTATCCGCAAGGCTTCTCGGCCGAGCTCAAATATTCGCAGAATTTCGGCGCCTCGGTCGACCAGATGGCGCTCGCTTTCGTGTCCTACTGGGACAAGATCGGCGTCAAGGTCACGCCGCTGCAGCAGGAGCATGCGGTGTGGACGGCGGCGCTGCGCGATCTCGACTGGGACATGGTGCTCGCCACCAACCCTTCCTACACCGAAGACGCCGACTACACGATCGGCCGGCTCTATCTCGGCGAGAACAAGGAAAACGGCTACGCCAATCCGGACCTCGACAAGCTGCTCCTCGAGGCGCGCCGCGACTCCGACCAGGCCAAGCGCAAGGAACTCTATGCCAAGGCGATCAAGATCATCTGGGATGACGCGGTCGGCATATTCCCGTCGGAAGCCAAGGCGGTCTATGCCCATCGCGCCAATGTGACCGGCATCCAGCTCGCCCCGACCATGGCGCCGCGCTTCCGCGACGTCGAGATCAAGTAATCCTTCGACCATTGCCTTGGTAGAATGACAAGCCCGGCGGACATGAAAGAAGACTACGATATCGAAGCCGCCGGGCTCTCCATCGCCGCGCGCCGCGAGGATGCGACGCCGCTGCCGCTGGTGCACGACATTTCCTTCGCCGTGCCGCACGGCCGCATCAGCGCACTCATCGGCGAATCGGGCAGCGGCAAGAGTCTCACTGCTTCCGTCCTGCTCGGGCTCACCGATACCGAACAATTTGACGTCTCCTTCTCACGCCTCAGGATCCTCGATAGAGAGCTGACGTCGGTCGATGACGCCGGATTCGCGCATCTGCGCGGCACATCGATCGGTTATGTCACCCAGGATCCCGGCCGCTCGCTCGATCCGACCATGACGGTCGGCGACCAGATCGCCGAGCTTTTCGTACTCCATCAAGGCATGGGCTGGAACGCCGCGCGCCACGAAGCCATCCGCGCCCTCGACCAGGTACGCATCGCGTCCGCGGCCGCGCGGGCGTCCGATTATCCGCATTCCTTTTCCGGCGGCATGAAGCAACGCATCGTGATCGCCGGCGCCATCGCGCTCAGACCCCGCATCCTCATCGCCGACGAGCCGACCAGCGCTCTCGACGTGACCGTCCAGGCTGAAATCCTGGCGCTCATCGATGAATTGCGCCGCATGATGAAGATGAGCGTGCTCCTCATCACCCACGATCTCGGCATCGTCTATCAGCTCGCCGACCAGGTGCTGGTGATGAACAAGGGGGAAATCGTCGAGCGCGGCGATGCCGAACAGATCTGCCGATCGCCCATGCAGGATTATACCCGCAGGCTCATCGCCGCAGTTCCCGATATCGGCGACGCGCCAGGGCGGCGAGGCGCTCATGGCTGACGCGCTGCTCGACGTCGACGGTCTCGATGTCGTCTATGACATCCGCGACGCCACAGGTCGCGCGGTACGACGGCTTCATGCATTGTCCGATATCTCGCTCGTCCTCGAGCGCGGCGAAGCCATCGGCGTCGTCGGTGAATCGGGAAGCGGCAAATCCACCCTGGCACGGACGATCGTCGGCCTCGTCACGCCGACCAAAGGCCATATCCGCATCGACGGCAAGGAACTGCCGAACCGGCGCGGCAGCGCCGCCCGGCATGGAATCCAGATGATCTTCCAGGATCACACCGCGACGCTCAACCCGTTCCAGACGGTCGGACGGATCCTCGACGAGGTGATCGCTCTATGGCGCCCCGGCATGGCGAAGCAGCAGCGGCGCCAGCAGGCGGTCTCGCTTCTCGGCAAGGTCGGGCTCGACGCGGAGGCGCTCGAGCGCCATCCGCATGCCTTCTCGGGCGGGCAGCGCCAGCGCATCTCGATCGCCCGGGCGCTCGCCACCGAGCCCCGCCTTCTCATCTGCGACGAGCCGACCTCGGCGCTCGACGTATCGATCCAGGCGCAGATCCTCGATCTCTTCGCCGATCTCAAGCGCGAGGGTTATGCGCTGCTCTTCATCTCGCATAATCTCGCTGTGGTGAACCGCATCGCCGAACGCATCATCGTGATGCAGGGCGGCCGCATCGTCGAGCAAGGCGACACCTCAGCCACCATCCGCACACCCAGCCATCCTTATACGCGCAAGCTCGTCGCCTCGGCGCCGCGGCTTTCAGACCGCGGGACGCTGCTCGCCAGCGTCCAGGCGCGTTCCGACAATCCAGAAGAACAGGAGAAGACCCGATGATCTTGAACGAGCGCTGCTTCGACAAGTTCGAGCCCTTGCCGCGCATCATCTACCACGCCGATTTCGATACGGGATATAACGGCTTCACCGAGACGATCGGCAATTACGAAGGCACACTCGACGAGATCATCCCCGAAATGGCCGATTTCCGGCCGCCGCAGCTGAGCAACCGGCCGATGTGGGACACGGGCACGGCAGGCTCGCTCGACGGGACTTATGCGCTGAAGCTCGCCACCCGCCCGCGCAAGGGCAGTGTCGCGGTGTGCACCAAACGCCTCACCTGGACGAAGCTGTCGCGCATCCGAATGGAAACCTGGTTCGGCATCAAGTCGGAGGCGACCGAATTGCGCCTGTCGGAAACCGACGTGCGTGGCTTCGGCTTCCTGCTCGACCTCCAGGACGACCGGCTGCGCATGCTGCCCCGGGTGCGCTATCTCCATGCCCGCGACGGCCAGAAGATCGGCAAGTGGCAGGTCAAGGTCGAGAAGCCGGGCAAGCGCGACATCGGCACGCGCGGCGAGACCGTCTCGATCAATCACTATGCCGATGAAGGTTACGCCGATATTCCGAACGGCCAGCACGAAATGTGCGGCAATGAGCTCGCCAGCAAGATGAACTGGCATTATCTCTCGGTGACCTTCAATCTCGCGACCATGCGCTTCGAGACGGTGCGCTGCAATGACATCGTCATGAACGCCGAATCACTCGCCCCGTTCGAAATCGCGATCATGCCCAATCTGCGTGGCCTCCTGAACACGATCTTCTTCGTCGAGACCGACGTCGACAAGCGGGCCTATCTCTATCTCGACAGCGTTCTTTATTCGACGGAGGGTTGAAAACATGCGGGAGAGCTACACGGCAGCCGTCGAGCGCAATGTCGTCTGCGGCAGGGACTTCACCAGCGAGCCTTATGAGGCCGCGTGGGCGGATGAAGCGATCTTTTTCATCCGCGTCCTCGATCCGAACCACAAAGGCAAGCTCGCCTTCACGGCCGAGATCTCGCCCGACGGCATGCGCTGGTGCGCCCAGGGCAGCACATGCGAGATCGCCGAAGGCGCCGATCTCGGCTTCATCCGGGTGAAGCACTTCGGTGGCTGGCTCAGGATCCGCCGCATCGATGCGGTGAAAACGGAGCCGAAAGTGATCGTCTATCTCAATCTCAAATAGACCAGACCCATGTGGAGCTACGTCGCGCGGCGGATATTCCAGGCCCTGATCACCACGGTGGTCACGGCCACCGCCGTGTTCATCATGGTCCGCGTCGCCCCCGGCGATCCGATCGAAGTGCTGCTCGGCGACATGGCGAGCGCCGAAGAGATCGCCCGCGGGCGCGAAGCCTATGGACTGGACCAGCCTCTGCTGGTCCAGCTCGGCATCTATCTCGGCAAGGCCGCGACGCTCGATTTCGGCAAGTCGATCACACAAGGCATTCCGGTGCATGAGCTGGTCCTGTCGCGTGTCGGCCCCTCGGTGCTGCTCGGCCTCGTCACCATTCTGCTCACCATCGTCATCGCCATACCGCTCGGCATTCTCTGCGCCCTCCGGCGCGACCGGACGACCGACAAGATCACCAGCGGCGGCGCCTTCGTGGCCTTGTCGCTGCCGGATTTCTGGCTCGGCATCGTGCTGATCCTGATCTTCTCGCGTACGCTTCACCTGCTGCCGAGCTCGGGCGGCAGCGGGCTCGCTTTTATCATGCCGGCGGTGACGCTGGCTTTGCCCCTCGCCGCCGTCAATTTCCGTCTCATGCGCAACGAGACGATCGGCGTGCTCAAGGCACCTTATGTCACGCTGGCGCGCGCCCGCGGTTTGCGCCTCTTCGACATCCTCAAACGCCATGTGCTGCGCAACGCCATCATTCCCGTGCTGACCATCGGCGGGGTGCAGTTCGGCCATCTGCTCGGCGGCGCGGCGGTCATCGAAAGCGTCTTCGGCTGGCCGGGCATCGGGCAATTGCTGATCCGCTCGATCGCGACGCGCGACTATCCCGTCGTTCAGGGCTGCATCATCCTGATGACCGTCATGGTCGTCGCCGTCAATCTGCTGGTCGATCTCGCCTATCGCTTCATCGACCCCCGCTTCCGGTCCGCCTGATGACAGAGCCCACAAGCCTCAAGATCCGGAAATTTCCCGTCGGCGTGGTCATGCTTATGGCGCTGTGCCTCGCCGCCGCGATCGGACCATTCTTCATCGACTTCAATCCGGCTTCGGTCGACACCAGCAGCCGGCTCCTGGCGCCGTTCTCACATAATCGCAATGGCGCGTTCTTCCTCCTCGGCACCGATCAACTCGGCCGCGGCATGCTGGAGCAGATCGTACATGGTGCCCGCACCTCACTCCTGATCGGGGTGTCGGCCGCTCTCATCGCCGGCCTCGCCGGCACACTGATCGGCGTCATGGCGGGCTGGCTGGGCGGCCGGTCCGAGACGCTCATCATGCGGATCGCCGACATCCAGCTGTCCTTCCCGTCGATCCTGATCGCGGTCTTCCTCGCCGCCTTCGTGCCACCGAGCATTCTCGCCGTCATCCTGGTGCTGGCCGTGACACGCTGGGCGCAGATCGCCCGCCTCGCGCGCGCCGTGACCGTCAAGGCCAAACAGCAGAACTATGTCGAGGCAGCGCTGACATTGGGCTTTCCGGTGCCCAGGATCATCTGGTCCTGCATCCTGCCGAATCTCATCGCTCCCTTGATCATCGTGCTCACCGCCGAGCTCAGCCTGATCATCCTGGCGGAATCAGCACTCGGCTATCTGGGCCTCGGTACACCGCCGACCGTGCCGAGCTGGGGACGGATCATCGCCAATGGCAAAAATTATCTCGACAATGCCTGGTGGATTTCCACCCTGCCCGGCCTCGGCATAGCATTGGTCGTCATCGCCATCGGGCTGAGCGGCGACTGGATGCGCCGGTATTTCGCCCGCGGCGGCTGGGAAATCACCTGAAGGAGAATGACATGACACAACCGGCATTCAACGAGAAGACGCGCGACAGGCTGCTTACGGTTTCGACCGCCACCTTGACGACGGTCATGTTCAAGCGCGGTTTTCGCAATTGTTTCATCGGCGGCATCCATCCGCTCAATCCGGCCGAGGCGCGGATGGCAGGGCCGGCCTACACATTGCGCTATATTCCGGCGCGCGAGGATCTCGACCATCTCAAGGTCTTCGAAGACCGGGCGCATCCGCAGCGCAAGGGCGTCGAAGAATGCCCGGCCGGTCATGTCATGATGATCGACAGCCGCAAGGACCGCAGTGCGGCTTCCGCCGGCGACATATTGGTGACAAGGCTGTGGAAGCGCGGCGCCGCCGGCATCGTGACCGACGGCGGCTTTCGCGATTCCGGCGATATCGCCAAACTGCCTTTCCCGGCCTACCATAGCGGGCCGTCGGCGCCGACCAATCTCATCCGCCATCATGCTGTCGATCTCAATGTCCCGATCGGCTGCGGCGATGTGGCGGTCTATCCGGGCGACATGATCGTCGGCGACACGGATGGCGTCGTGGTGATCCCGCGCGAGATCGCGGATGCGGTCGCCGAGGAAGCGGTGGAGCAGACGATGTTCGAGGACTTCGTGCAGGAAAGGGTGATGGCCGGCGAGACTATACTGGGTCTCTATCCGCCGGGGCCCGAGGCGCGCGCGGCCTACAGCCAGTGGCGCGGCGCGCAGATCAGCGCATAGCGCGGGATATGAAAAAGGTGGATGCCGGCTTTTCGTGAGAATCCCGCGCTAAGTACTAGAATCGATCACGTTTATGAGATTGGATCGTAACGATCCAAACTCATCTGGGAGAGAATAATGGACAAACGCAAAAAGCTTGCCGATCTGCGCAGCCGCCGCTGGTTCGGGGTCGACGACCTGCGCGCCTTCGGCCATCGCTCGCGGGCGCGCCAGATGGGTTATGACAAGGTCGACTGGGACCGGCCGATCATCGGCATCATCAATACCTGGTCCGACATCAATCAATGCCATGCGCATTTCCCCGACCGGGTGCAATGGGTCAAGCGCGGCATATTGCAAGCGGGCGGCATGCCGACCGAATTGCCGGCACTCAGCCTGAGCGAGCCCTTCGTCAAGCCGACGACCATGCTCTACCGCAATCTGCTGGCGATCGAATGCGAAGAATTGATCCGCAGCCATCCGATCGACGGCGTGGTGCTGATGGGCGGGTGCGACAAGACCACGCCGGGGCTGATCATGGGCGCGACCTCCGCCGGCCTGCCGGCGATCTTCGTGCCGGCCGGGCCGATGCTGCGCGGCCATTGGCGCGGCCAGGTACTGGGCTCGGGCTCCGACAACTGGAAATACTGGGACGAAAGGCGCGCCGGCAAGATCACCGAGGAGGAATGGTCCGGCATGGAAGGCGGCATCGCGCGCTCCTACGGACATTGCATGACCATGGGCACGGCGAGCACCATGACCGCCTATGCCGAGGCGTTGGGCATGACGCTGCCGGGCGCGAGCTCGATTCCCGCCGCCGATTCATCGCATCAGCGCATGGCTGCCGCCTCAGGCCGCCGCGCCGTCGAGATGGTGTGGGAAGATCTCACCCCCAACAAGATCCTCACCCGCGAAGCCTTCGATCACGCGACGATGGTGCAGATGGCGATCGGCGGATCGACCAATGCCATCATCCATGCCATCGCCATGGCGGGCCGCGCCGGCATTTCCTACGGCCTCGATGAATTCGACGCTATGTCACGGCGCATACCGGTGATCGCCAATATCCGGCCGTCGGGTTCGACCTATCTGATGGAGGACTTCTTTTATGCCGGCGGCCTCAGGGCCATCCTGAAGCGCCTCATACCGCATTTCCACGCCAATGCGATCACGGTGACGGGCCGGCCGATCATCGAGAGCTCGGAGACCGCCGCCATATATAATGAGGACGTCATCCGTCCACTCGACCAGCCGATCTATGCCGAAGGCGCCACCGCAGTGCTGCGCGGCAATCTGGCGCCCAATGGCTGCGTGATGAAACCCTCCGCCGCCGAGCCGCGCCTCCTCAAGCACCGCGGACCCGCGATCGTCTTCGAAAGCTATGCCGAGATGAAGGCCCAAATCGACCGCGACGATCTCGACGTCACGCCCGATCATGTGATGGTCTTGAAGAATGCCGGGCCGCTCGGCGGGCCGGGCATGCCGGAATGGGGCATGCTGCCCATCCCCAAGAAGCTGATCAAAGCCGGCATCCGCGACATGCTGCGCATATCGGACGCACGCATGTCGGGCACCAGCTATGGCGCCTGCGTGCTGCATGTCTCGCCCGAGGCCTATGTCGGCGGCACGCTGGCTTTGGTGCGCAATGGCGACATCATCTCGGTCGATGTGGCGCGCCGGACGATCGCGCTCGAAGTGCCGGAGGAGACGCTGGCGCAGAGACGATCGGAATGGAAGGCACCGCCGCCTCGTTATGAACGCGGCTTCGGCTGGCTCGCCGGCCGTCACATGACGCAGGCGCACAGAGGCTGCGATTTCGATTTCCTCGAGACCGGCTTCGGCGCGCCGGTCGGTGAGCCGGCAATCTATTGAGCGCGCGCTTGAGCGAAGCACGGGCGGCGGAAGCTGTCGGCCTGCTCCTCGCCAAGGCCGGAGCGGCGCCCGACATCGCGCGCGATGTCGCGGAGAATCTGGCCGACGCCGAAGCGTCCGGTCATGGCTCGCATGGCCTGCGGCTGGTGGCGCGTTATGTGGAGCGGCTTCTCGCCGACAGATCGGTGGGCCAGGCGCGGCCGCAGATCCTCTCACAGGATGGACCGATCCTGCGGATTGCCGGCAACAACGCCTTCGGGCAGGTCGCCGGCGCCTTCGCCACCCGGCATGGCATCGCGGTGGCGAAAGAACACGGAATCGCGGCGGTCGCGGTCACCGGTAGCAGTCATTTCGGGCGCAACGGCAAATGGCCGGAACTCGCCGCCGATGCCGGCCTCGCTTCGCTCCATTTCATCAATGCGCCGGGTGCGCCCTCGAGCGTCGTGCCGCCGCAAGGCCGGCTGGCACGGCTCACCGCCAACCCGGCGGCATTCGGCCTGCCGCGTCGCCGGGGTGATCCCGTCATCGTCGATTTCGCCAGTGGCGATTTCTCGGTCAATGCGATCAAGCAGGCACATGAGCGCGGTGAGAAGCTGCCGCGCGCCTCGATCCTCAAGCAGGATGGCACGCTCAGCGATGATCCTGCCGACTTCCTCCTCTCGGGCCAACGCGCGATGCTGCCCTTTGGCGGTTTCAAGGGCTTCGGCCTCGCCGTCGTCATCGAGCTGCTGGCCGGGGCGCTTACCGGCGGCGCCACGCATAAAGGCCATGCGCCGGATGACGCCACCAATAATATGCTCTCGATCTATCTCGATGCCGCGCGCTTCACGACGGAAGACATCTATGAGCGCGAGACGGCGGCGTTTCTCAACAGGCTCGACGTCGTTCCCGGAGCGCGCAGCCGGCAAAGGCGCGAAGAAAGCCGGCGCTCGGGCCTCATGCTCCATCCCGCGGTCGAACGTATCCTCAGTGAAACCGCCGCCCGGCTTTCGCTGGAACGGGAGATCGCCGCCCTTCTCGGCAAATGACGAATTGAGCTAACCCGCATCCTTCGCCGCATAAGCGGCAGCAAGCGCGAAAAATTCGCGGATCACGCCGCGGTCGCGGTTCTTGGCCAGGGTCACCAGATATTCGCCGGCCGACAGATCGGCATCCTTGACGCGCAGGCCACGCAGACGCGGATCATGGCCGATCTCGCGGTTGAGCACGATGCCGAGGCCGAGCCCTGCGCCCACCGCCTCCTTCACCGCCTCGCGGCTGCCGAGCATAAGCCGCGTCGCGATCTCGATGTCGCGCTTCGCCAATGCGCGCTCGAAGATCTGGCGTGTCATCGAGCCCGCCTCGCGCAGGATGAAGGGCTCGCCGCGCAACTGCGCCAAGGTGACGTGACCACGCTTCCAGAACGGATGGTTCCGATGGACAAGGATCCGCACCTCCTGGTCGAACAGCTTCTCGCAGGCGAAACCCGCCTTGGGCTCGAGCAAGGTGACGACGGCGACATCGACATCATATTGCGCCACGAGATCGAGGAGGTTGCTTGAATTGTCGAGCCGGACCGAGAAGGTGACACCCGGATAGGCACTCGCGAATTTCTCGAAGATCGGCATGGCGACATAGGGCGCGCACAAGCCCACCGACAGATGGCCGCTGCGCAGATCGCGCGTCTTGCCCATCCGGGCATCGAGATCCTCCAGAGCGAGCACGATCTCGCGCACCCTGGGCAAGAGATCATAGGCGCTGGCAGTGAGCTCGACGCCAGCCGCGGTGCGCGTGAACAGGTGCGTGCCGACACTTTCCTCGAGCGACTTGATGTTCTGGGTGATGGCCGACTGGGTGACGCCCAAGGCCTGTGCGGCGGTGGAGAAAGTACGGTGCGTCGCGACGGCGTTGAAGGCCCGCAATTGCGCGAAATTCATGCGAATCCTAGCCTCTATCCAATTAGGAACACTTCATACGACCGTCACAGATTTAAGCAACACTAATATAACAGGCCTCATAACGGGAGAGAGTCACCATGACGCATTCGAGATCGATCCGGCGCCTTGCCGCCGCCGCCTTCACCCTCGCTCTGAGCACGGGCACCACGCTCGCCGGCGAGATCGTCGTCTATAATGCCTCCGACAGCGTCAACACGGCGATCGTCGCCGCCTTTGAAAAGAAACATCCCGACATCAAGGTGAAATTCGTCTCGGGCTCGACCGGTCCGATCGCCGAGCGCGCCATCGCGGAGAAGACCAAACCGCAGGCCGACATCGTCTATCTCGTCAACAATGTCGCGCTGGAACAGCTCAAGCAGGCCGGCGTGTTCGAGCCCTATGAGCCCAAGGAGTCGAAGATCAACGCCGATTTCCGCGACCCCGACGGCTTCTACAATAAATATTTCGCCACCACGATGTGCATGGTGGTGAACAAGGACCGGCTCGCGCAGAAAAATCTGCCGATGCCGGCGACCTGGGAAGACCTGATCAAGCCGGTCTATGCCAAGGAGATCTCGCTCCCCTCGCCGCTCAAATCCGGCACCGGCGGCGCCATCCTCACCACCTTCGTCGACGCCTTCGGCTGGCCCTTCGTCGAAAACCTCAACGCGAATGTCTATCAATATTCGGATGGCGGCTCGGGCGGTGCGGCGCTGGCGGGCTCGGGCGAAGTGGCGATCGGCCTCACCTTCGACACGACCTGCTTCGAGACGAAGTCTTCCGGCAAGCCGGTGGAGATCGTCTATGGCCGTATCACACCCAATGTCGCGGAAGGCGGCGGACTCGTCGCCGGCGGGCCCAATCCGGCGGAAGCCAAGATCTTCCTCGACTTCATGGCGAGTGAAGACGCGGCCGCGGTGCTCGGCAAGGTGGTCGGCGCCACCGCCGTTCCCGGCCATGGCCTCGTCGATCTCAACACGATCACGCTGTGGAAGATGCGCCGGCCCGTCGACATCGCCGAATTCCGCAAGGAATTCGCCAGCCGCATCCTCAAGCAGTAGCCGGGCCGATGCACGGCACGTTACCCTCGCTCGATCACGATGAGTTTGGATCGTCACGATCCAAACTCATCAACGTGATCGATTCTCATTTGTCGGCGCCGGATTCTCGCGAAAAACCGGCATTCACTTTTTCGCATCCCGCGCCTGACGCCCGCAGCGCACATCTCGCGATTGCGGGCGTCAGCAAGTCCTATAACGGGCCGGCCGTTGTCAATGACGTCGCGCTCGACCTCAAGCGTGGCGAGTTCGTGACGCTGCTCGGCGATTCAGGCTGCGGCAAGACCACGCTTCTGCGCATCGTTGCCGGTTTCGTCCATCCCGACAAAGGCCGCGTTCTGGTCGCCGGCCAGGACGTGACCCACACACCGCCGGCACAGCGCCATATGGGCTTCGTGTTCCAGTCCTATGCGCTGTTCCCGACCAAGACGGCACGTCAGAATATCGCCTTCGCGCTCACCATCGCCGCCAAACCCAGAGCCGATATCGCGGCGCGGGTCAGCGAGCTGGCGCGGCTCTTCGAGATCGAGGCGCTGCTCGAGCGTTATCCGCATGAGCTTTCGGGCGGCCAGCAGCAGCGCGTGGCGCTCGCCCGTGCGCTCGCCGCCGATCCGCAAGTGCTGCTGCTCGACGAGCCGATGTCGGCGCTCGATGCCCGCATCCGTATCAAGCTCAGAAGCGAAATCCGGGCGCTGGTCGACCGGCTCGGCATCACCACGCTTTATGTGACGCATGATCAGGAGGAAGCTCTCGCTCTGTCCGATCGTGTCGCCATCATGCGCCAGGGCCGCATCGAGCAGATCGGCACGCCGGCCGAAATCTATCATCGCCCCGCGACACGTTTCGTGGCGCAGTTCATCGGCTCGTCCAATCTGATCAAGGGACGCGCTCTGTCCTATGGTCTCGAAACCACGGATGGCGTCTGGCCGCTCGCCGACCGCATGAAGACCAGCGATGCCGGGCGGCCGATGACCGCGCTTTATCGTCCCGAGCATATCGAAGTGCTTCCGGGCGACACGAAAGGGATCACCGGCCGGATCGAGACGATGACTTTCCTCGGCGCCCATCTCCGCCTCGGCGTCGCGCTCCCCTCCGGCCAGAGGATCATCGCCGACCGGCCGTCGCTCGAAAATCCGCAAGGCTTCGCCATCGGCATGCCGGTCTCGGTCCGGCCCGACGCCGGAACCGCGGTGATCGTGCGCGACGACATGCCGTAATGCCGAATCTCGTCAGGCATCTGCCCAAGGTGATCGTCACCTGCATCGTGCTCGTGGCGCTTGGCCTGTTCATTGCCTATCCGATCGGCGCCATCCTCATCGAAAGTTTCGTCATCCGCGGCACGCTGCCGCCGGAGCGGCTCAAGATCGTGACCGAAGAGGCCCTGGCGGCGCTGCCGCAGGATGAAAGTGCTGAGCTCAAGCGGCGCTGGCTCGACAGCGCGAGCCTCTCCGAACGCGTCGATGCAACCGCGATGGCCTTCACGCTCACCGGCACGCTGATCGGCTGGGACCGCAAGGCCTCCTATACCGACCAGACGCAGGCCATGGAGCAAGTGCTGGCCAACCTGCCCACCGAGACGCGGCCGGCCGTCACTCAAGAAATCCCGATCGCCCATGTGATGCTGCATAAGCGCATCGCGCTCGCCTTCAAGGTGCGCGCCCAGATCGGCGAGGCGCGCTTCGATCAATTGCGCAGCGGCGCCGACAACCGCACCGGGCTCGACAATTACCTGGCGCTCTTCCAGCAGAATTATCTTTTCACCGCCGCGCTCAACAGCCTGACGCTGGCCGCCGCGACGACATTGTTCGGCGTGCCGCTGGCGCTGCTGCTCGCTTATGCCATCAATCATGGCGGGGTGCGCCGGCCGGCTATCACGCGGGCACTTCTCCTCACACCCCTGGTGACGCCACCGGTGCTGATCGCCACCGCGATCATCATGCTGTTCGGGAGGCGCGGCCTCTTCACCCACAGCCTGCTCGACCAGACTTTTGGACTGATCGATGCCGACCAGACGAATGTCTATGGCTTCTTCGGCACCATGCTGGCACAGGCTCTCTCCTATATGCCCGCGGCGATCATCATCTTCGACAATGGCCTGCGCCGGCAGAGCGGGCGCGTCGACGAGGCGGCGGCGGGGCTCGGCGCCCGTCACGGCACGATCTTCGCCCAAGTCACGCTGCCGCTCACCTGGCCGGCACTCAAGCGGGCGATCGCGCTGGTCTTCATCCTGAGCCTCACCGATTTCGGAAATCCAGTGCTGCTGTGGCGCGACACGCCGGTTCTTGCCGGCGTCATCTATGACCAGATCACTGCCTATCAGAACATGCCGCTCGCCGCCGCTCTGTGCTGCTGGCTCATTCTGCCGCCACTCCTTCTCTATCTCGTCCTGGAGCGGATCGGGGCGCGCAAACGGTATTCGACCGGCGAGGCGGGAAGCCTCAGCGAATTGCCCCTGCCCGCCTCCTGGCGCCTCACGCTCGGCACGCTCACCGGCCTCGTTTCTCTCCTGGTGCTCACCATCTATGCGACCATGGCGCTGGGTGCGGTGACACGCGTCTGGGGCGTCGACTGGAGCTTCACGCTCGGCTATTTCACCGCGCAAGGCGTCGATGTCGGTCTTGCCGGCTCCGGCTATGGCAGTTCCGAGCGCGGCCTCGATACGATCTGGAGCAGTCTTGCCATTGCCGGCATCGCGGCGCCGATCGGCGGATTGCTGGGTGTCGTCATCGCTTACGTCGTCGAGCGCATGAAGCCACCCGGCGCCAATCTCATCGTGTTCCTGGCCCTGCTACCCGCCATCCTGCCCGGCATCATCTTCGGCATCGGCTATATCGTCGCCTTCAACGCGCCTTTCGGGTTCACCCAGTTGTCGCTCACCGGCGGCGCCGCCATCCTGGTGCTCAATATCCTGTTCTCGAATCTGTTCGTCGGGGTGCTGGCGGCGCGCGCCGCTTTGCAGCGGCTCAATGTGGCAGTGGACGAAGCAGCGGAAAGCCTGGGCGCCGGCCTCTTCACACGTTTCGTCCATGTCACGCTGCCGATGCTGCGGCCGGCGCTGCTGCTCGGCATGCTGTATGTCTTCATCGACGGGCTGACGACACTCTCCTCGGTGATCTTCCTCGTCTCGGGTGACCACAAGCTCGCTTCCGTCACCATCTTCAACCACGCCACGTCTGGCGATTTCGGCTATGCCGGCGCCAAAAGCGTGATCCTCCTGGCGCTCGCCCTCCTTGCCATGACGCTGGTGTGGCTCATCGATCAGCCGCCGGGCAAGAAACGCTTCCGGCAATTTCCCAGTATCGCGCGATGGAAATCCAAAAATGAACAGGCCTTCTCATGACCCATGATCTCATCGCCCGCGACGCCGCCGCGTTCTTCCATCAGGAGAGCTCATCGCCCTGTCCGTTTGCTCTCAAAAGCGCGCAAGGCGTGTGGCTCGAAGACATCGAAGGCCGACGCTTCATCGATCTGCACGGCAATACGGCGCATCATCTGGGCTACGGCCATCCGCGCCTCATCGCCGCGCTCAAGGAGCAGCTCCACACATTGCCCTTCTCGCCGCGCCGCTTCACCAATGAGACAGCGGTGCGCCTCGCCGAGAAGCTGCTCGATCATTGGCCCGGTGCTCCTGCGAAAGTGCTGTTTGCGACCGGCGGATCGGACGCCATCGAGATCGCGCTCAAGCTCGCCCGCGTGGCCACCGCACGGCATGAAACCATATCCTTCGAAGGTTCCTATCACGGCCATGGCTTTGGCGCCTTCGGCCTGTCGAGCGCCGAGCCGGATGCGCGGCTCGGCCCTTTCCTACCTGGCCGCCACCATGTGCCGGGCTATTGGCAAAGCGAAGACGGCCCGATGATAACGCTCACCGAGATGAGCAGGATCTTCGACGAGAGCCGGACCGGCATCGCCGCCGTCATTGCGGAGCCGATCCGCTCCAACTGCCATCTGCCGCCGGAGGGCTTCTGGCCGGCGGTCCGCCGCCTGTGCGATGTCCATGGCGCGAAACTCATCTTCGATGAGATTCCCTCAGGCCTCGGCAAGACCGGACGCTTCTTCGCCTTCGAGCATGTGGGGGTGGTTCCCGATGCCGTCGTGCTCGGCAAGGCGCTGGGCGGCGGTGTCGCCCCGATCGCCGCGGTCATCGCCGATGCGCGCCTCGATGTCGCCGCCGATCTCGATCTCGGCCACTACACCCATGAGAAGAACCCGCTCACCACGCGGGCGGCGCTCACCACGATCGAGATCATCGAGGAGGACGGGCTGGCCGCCCGGGCGGCGCGGCTCGGTGACCATGTCATTGCCGAGATCGCGAAGCTCGCGACGAAATATCCGGTGATCAAGGGGGCCCGCGGCAAGGGGCTGCTGCTCGCCATCGATTTCGCGCCGGAGGCCTGCGGCATGGAACCCGGGCCCCGCTTCACCGACCGCCTGGTCGAGACCTTCTGGCAGGAGGGGCTGTCGGCCACCGAAAAAGGCCAGACGGGCATGGGCTTTTCGCCGCCTTTGACCATCACGGACAGCGAAATCACCGAGGCCCTGGCGCGGATCGAGCGGGTTGCCGGGCTCCTGGCCTAGCTCCCGACCGGCCGGCGGGCGATCGTCCTGTCTTGGCAAGACTTTACGTTCATGTAGAGTGATGCCTGAGGGGGGTCCAAACGGGGTATATTGGGCCATGTCTTTGACTCGCAGGGAACTGCTCACCGGCGCCGCCGCGGCGCTCGGCACTATCGGCTTGGCTGAAAAGGCCGAGGCCTATTCCAAGACCTACAGCGCCTCGGCGCTCAAATATTTCAGCGGCACCCAGGAGGATAACGGTCATACCTACCGGATGACCAACTGGAAGAAGATCAAGCCGCAATGGCGCCGCCAGCTCGTCAAATATGAAAGCATCGAGCCGCTCGGCAGCGTTGTGATCGATACTTCGAATCACTTTCTCTATGTCGTTTTCGAGAACCAGACGGCGCTGCGGTATGGCGTCGGCGTCGGACGCGACGGCTTCCGCTGGTATGGCCGCGCCCGCATCGACCGCAAGGCGCTGTGGCCGCGCTGGGTACCGCCGCCCGAGATGCGCAAGCGCCAGCCGGAGCTGCCCGAATCGATGGAAGGTGGCCCTGACAATCCGCTGGGGCCGCGCGCCATGTATCTGTTCCGCAAGGGCGCCGATCTCGGCTATCGCCTGCATGGCACGCTCGAGCCCTGGTCGATCGGCACGAATGTCTCCTCGGGCTGCGTCCGCATGTTCCCTGAGGATGTGATCGACCTCTATCAGCGCTGCCCGGTCGGCACGCGTGTCCTCGTCCTCAAACATCTGGGCGCCGCGATCATCGACGAAAGCGCGCCCGTCGACACCCAACCGCCGGATTGATCCATGACGATCGCTACGAACCTGAAAAACATCGCCGCCCTCGCTTTGACGCTGGCGCTTCTGGGCTGCGCCAGCAGCGGCGGCACCAGCAACATGGCGTCACCGACCGAAGGCACCAATGCCCCGATCGGTGGCGGCATCAATGTGACTGCCGGCACTGAAGAAGACTTCATGGTCAATGTCGGGCGCCGAACCTTCTTCAAACAGAGCTCGGCCGAGCTCGACGACACGGCGCGGGTGACGCTCGACAAGCAGGCCGAGTGGCTCAATCAACATCCGCAATGGAAGGTGAAGCTGCAGGGCTCGGCCGATGATCCGGGCTCGGTGGCGTCACAGAAGGCCTTGTCGCAGAAGCGCGCCGATGCGGTACGAAATTATCTCTCCTCACGCGGCATCGCGCCCGAGCGCATGCTGGCCAAGGGATATGGCCGTGACAAGATCGGCGAGGATTGCCCGGAGATCGAATGCAAGTCGCAGAATCGGCGGGTCGTCACCAATCTCCAGGAGAATCCCGAGTTCTGACGCCTAAAGCGTGATGGCTTCAGGAAGAGCCGCCATCACGCTTTATCTTCTTATTTGCGCATCGGATTCTCCGAAAACCGCTTCGCACTTTTCGGTCCGATGCTCTATTTGGCAGGCCATCGCAATGATGTAGACTAAGCCGGCTTGAGTGAGGGCTCGAGTTGAGGTGTCGGGCCATGTCCTTGACCAAACGTCAATTCCTGTCCGGTTTCGCGGCGGCCTGCACCGCCGGTGGTTTAGTGCGGGCTGACGCCAGCGCGCGGGCCTACAGCCCCGCCGCTCTCGCTTATTTCGCCGGCGACCAGGAGGACTATGGGCATGCCTACCGCCTGACCAACTGGAAGAAGATCAAGCCGCGCTGGCGGCGCCAGCTGGTGCAGTATTTCAGCACCGAGCCGCCGGGTAGTGCCGTGATCGATACCGGCAATCACTTCCTCTATCTTGTTTTCGAGAACCGCACCGCCTTGCGGTATGGCGTGGGCGTCGGACAGGATGGCTATCGCTGGTATGGCCGCGCCCGCATCGACCACAAGACGCTGTGGCCGCGCTGGGATCCGCCGCCGGGCCTCAGGCAGCGCCATCCGGAGCTGCCGGTGTCGATGGCGCCCGGGCCCGATAATCCTCTGGGTCCCCGGACACTCTATCTCTATCGTGACGGCGTCGATCTCGGCTATCGCCTGCATGGGACGCCCGAGCCGTGGACCATCGGCGCGAATGTTTCCTATGGCTGCATCCGCATGTTCCCCGAAGACATCATCGATCTCTATCTGCGCTGTCCGCTCGGCACACGCGTGCTCGTCCTCAAGCATCTGGGGGCACCGGTGATCGATGAGGCCGCGACGGCCCATACCGAGCCGCCGGGCTGATGCCGGATAACGTGAAGAAATTGCCGAACGGTCTTGCTCCGTGGTTGCTGCTGGCGCTGATCGCCCTGGTGGCGGCCTATGTGATCGTGCAAAAGACCAATCCGCCCGGCGCGTCCGAGGCCGAGACCACGCCCCTCCAGGGCGGCATCAGCGTCGAGGCCGGCAGCGAAGAGGATTTCATGGTCAATGTCGGACGCCGCATCTTCTTCGCGGAAGGTTCGGCTGCGCTCGACGAGACAGCGCTGATGACGCTCGACAAGCAGGTGGAGTGGCTCAACAAATATCCGCAGTGGAAAGTGAAGCTGCAGGGCTCCGCGGATGATCCGGGCGATGCGCAAGCACAGATCGCCTTGTCGCAGAAACGCGCCGAAGCGGTGCGCGACTATCTGGCCTCGCAAGGCATCGCGCCCGAACGCCTGCTCGCCAAGGGCTATGGCCGCGACAAGATCGGCACCGACTGCCCCGAGATCGAATGCCAGTCGCAGAACCGGCGCGTGATTACAAATTTGCAGGAGACGCCGGAGTTTTGAGTGGACGGCGGTCTGCCTAACTCCCCCTTCTCCCGCAGGCGGGAGAAGGGGAAATCTCGGAGAAGGTTGCGCGCTACTCCAATCCAATCCGCCTAGCGCCCTGGCGGAACAGGCTTTCGACATCGGCGGGAAACTGGAAGGTCGTTCGGAAATCCTCGAAGCCATAAGAAGGCAGCGTGCGGCGGACCGCGGCGGCGAAGACGCGGCCCTCCTCGATGCGGCCGGCGAGCGCCAGGCAATAAGCGGCGATCGCCTGGATGGTGGCATGGGCATTGGGCCGTCCCGCCGCCTTGAGCGCCCACTCCGCCGCTTCCTCGAATTCGCCCAATCGGACATGCGCGAGCGCCCGCGTCCCCAGCATGCCGAATAGCAAGGGATCAAACGGGCTCAGGCTGCGCGAATGATCGGATGAGCCGATCGCCTCGCGCGGATCGCCCGACTGGCAGCCGACGAAAGACAGCGCGTAATGGCCGAGCGCGAAGCTCGGGCTGAGCGCCACCGCCTGGCGCAATTCGACCATCGCATCGTCGCGTCCGCCTTTGAGCCACAGCGCGCGCCCCATGGCCCAATGCGCCGCCGGATCATGCTCATCGGCGATGAGCCCCTGGCCCGCCGCTTTGTAAGCGAGCTCGCTTTCACTTTTGCGGTCGGCCCAACGCTGGAAGGCACTTTGCCAATGGGTGAAAGAGAGACCGGCATAAGCGCGCGAATAGGCAGGATCGAGCGTCACCGCCGTCTCGAAGAAATGGCGCGCCTGGTCGTTCTCGTCCTTGGTGAAGCGATACATATGCCAGAGGCCACGATGATAGGCCTCCCAGGCATCGAGCGAGGCGGGCGGCTTCAGCACCGCGCGGCCGCGCTCGGCGGCCTCGATCTCACCGGCGATCGCCGAAACGATCCGCGCGCCGATTTCCTCGAGCACGAGAAACGTGTCTTCGCGGGCTTCATCGAATACTTCCGTCCAGACGATCCTGGCATTGCGCGTCTCGGCGAGCTCGATCGTCACGACGAGGCGGTCCGAGCGCCGGCTGAGCGTTCCGCTCGCGACATAGTCGGCTTCGAGACGGCGGCCCGCTTCCACCGGCTCGACGCCGCGCTCGGCCAGGACCGCCACCGAGCCGCGGGCAATGACGGCGAAACTGCGCAATTTGGCGAGCCTGGTAATGATGTCCTGGGTGAGGCCGTCACTCTTCGCCTCGCCGATGAAAGGCATGATCGCCAGCGCGCGGCGGCGTTGAGCACTGGGCTCGGGCGGCGGGGTGGTATCCATCCGCACCGACGGCATGGCGCCTGTCCTGATGCGCCGCCATTCCTCGCGCAATGTGCCGGCATCCATGCCCTCGGTATCGAAACGGCGCACCGTCGCCGCCAGATGCTCGTCAGCTTCCTGGAGACGGCCCCGCGCGGCAAGGGCCGCGAGCAAACTCAGATGGGCACGCCGGTCGAAGGGCGCGAGCGCGATCCATTTCTCGAGGCTGACGAAGATCTTGTCATCCGATCCGTCCGAACATGCCACGAGATGTTCGAGCACCGCCACATGCCAGGCCCGGAAGCGCCGGCGCTGCGCCATCAGCCAGGCGGCGAAATCCGGACAGCGGTCAACCTCCAGCCCCTCGAGAAAATCGCCGGTGAACAATGCCGAAAGCGCGCCGAGCCGCGAGGCCCCGAGCTTCTCCAGTCCCGTGGCGATGGCAGTGGAGATCTCTGCGACATCGACGGTACACCCATTGAGATCAAGCGCGACCTTGTCATCCGCCGTCACCACCCGCTCGCGGCCCGCCGCGTCGAGAAGACCGCGCAGCTTGCTCAGGCACCACCGCAACTCGCCGCGCGGATCATTCGGCACATCCCAGAGCAGCTCGCAGAGAAAGGCGCGGCCGACGGGTTGCGGCGCCACTGTCAGATAGGCCAGCAGCGCCCTGAGCTTGCGCGAGGCCGGAAGCGCACAAGCCACGTCCTTGCGGCTGACGGCCAGCGGCCCCAGCAGCCTGAGCCTCAGCGGCTCGTCATGGCCGGGCAGAGCGGATTCCATGAGCGTTTCCACGCTTCCTCCAACGTCTGCGCCCTCGCTGACATCCTATCATCATCGTGGCGAGGGCGCATCTTTCAGCAGGAGCACACAATGGCAGGTTTCATCGCCCTTCTTTATGGCGCCATCGCCTATGCGATTTTCCTCGGCACATTTCTTTATGCCATATGTTTCGTCGGCAACATCATCGTACCCAAGACGATCGACAGCGGCCTCGCGGGGCCTGTATCCGAGGCGCTCATCGTCAATGTGCTGCTGCTCGGTCTGTTCGCCGCACAGCACAGCATCATGGCGCGTCCCGCTTTCAAGCGCATCTGGACGAAACTGGTGCCTCACTCGGTCGAGCGCAGCACCTATGTGCTGTTCGCCAGCCTCGTCCTGGCGCTGCTCCTGTGGCAGTGGCGGCCAATGCCCGACATCGTGTGGCAGGTCGAGAACCCCATAGGAATAGCGGCTTTGCACGGCATCTTTTGGCTCGGCTGGGGCATCCTGCTGCTCAGCACCTTCCTCATCAATCACTTCGACCTGTTCGGGCTCGCGCAAGTCTGGGCGCGGCTGCGCCGCCAGAAACTGCCGGCGCCCGAATTTCACACGCCCCTGTTCTACAAATGGGTTCGTCATCCGCTTTATGTCGGCTTTCTGCTCGCCTTCTGGGCGGCGCCAACCATGACGGTCGGCCATCTCCTGTTTTCGCTGGCGACCACCGGCTACATCCTTCTCGGCATCTTTCTCGAAGAGCGCGATCTCATCGCAGTCTTCGGCGACAGATACCGGACCTATCGCCGCGACGTAGGCATGCTCTTCCCGCGCCCGGCACTCAAGCAAAAACAGGCGCCGGAAAAGCAGCCCCGGTAAATTTCAAAGAGCGCGTTGCGCGGAAGGAAAAGAAGATGAGACTCATGCGCAACGCAGCTGCGACGGCGCGCCGAGAGGAGACGCTCGACCCTGAAGACTGGGCGACGCTCAAGGCTCTGTCGCACCGCATCGTCGATGATTCGGTTGCTTATCTGCGCGACATCCACGAGCGCCCCTCCTGGCGCCCGATGCCGGAGGATGTGAAGGCGTTCTTCACCGGTCCGATGCCGCGCAAGCCCCAAGAACTCGATCGCATCTATCGCGATGTGACGGAGAAACTGATGCCCTATCCGATGGGCAACAATCATCCGCGCTTCTGGTCCTGGTATATGGGCGCCGGCAATTACACCGGCGCGCTCGGCGATTTTCTCGCCGCGATCCAAGGCTCCAATCTGGGCGGCGGCAATCACGCCGCCGCCCTTCTCGACCAGCAGGTGGTGAATTGGTGCAAGGAGATCGTGGGCTTTCCGGTCTCGGCCAGCGGCACGCTGACGAATGGCGGCTCGGAAGCCAATCTCCTGGCGCTCACCGTGGCGCGCAATGTCAAAGCCGGCGTCGATATCCGCGAGCATGGCATCGCGGCTATCGAAAAGCCGTTGCGCTTCTATGCATCGGACCAGGTGCATAGCTGCCATCGCAAGGCGGTGGAAACTTTGGGGCTCGGCAACCGCGCTCTGCGCCGCATCCCCACGAACAAGGATTTCACGATCGACATCACGGCGCTGCGCCAGGCAATCGCCAAGGATCGCGCCAAGGGTTTCAAACCCGCCTGTCTCATCGCCACCGCCGGCACTGTCAATACCGGCGCCATCGATGATCTTCACGCGCTCGCCGACCTCGCCCAGGCGGAAGATCTCTGGTTCCATGTCGATGGCTGCATCGGCGCCTTGATGGCGATCGCGCCTGAGAATGCCTATCGCGTTTCTGGTCTCGAGCGTGCCCAGTCGCTCGCCTTCGATCCGCATAAGGGCCTGCATGCACCGTTCGAGGCGGGTTGCGTCCTGTTCAAGAACGCGGCAGCGCATCGCGCCGCCTTTGCGGTGACGCCGGAATATCTCGAAACCATGCCGCGCGGCCTCGCCGCCGGCGCCTGGCTGCATGAATATGGCCTGCAGACCTCACGCGGTTTCCGGGCGCTCAAGATCTGGCTGGCGCTGCGCGAGCACGGTATCGAGAAATTCGGCCGCCTGATCGATCAGGCCATTGCACAGGCGCAGTATCTGAGCCGGCGCATCGCCCAGGAGCCACGCCTCGAGCTGCTGTCGCCCGCCACGATCAATATCCTGTGCTTCCGCTACCGGCCGGCACAGGCGAAGACCGCCGACGCGCTCAAGGGGCTCAATATCGAGATCATGCTCAGGCTGCAGGAACAGGGCATCGCCACCTTGTCCGACACGACGATCAACGGCCAGCATTGTCTCAGGGTGGCGATCAGCAATCACCGCACCCGCACGAGCGATCTCGACCTTTTGCTCAGCGAGCTTCTGCGTGTCGGCGCCGAGCTCACCTCATGAGGCCATCAAACGCTGCAAGGCCGGCACTCTCTCAGGCCGGCGCCCTGCGAACAGCCGGTCGAGCGCCACATAGACGACGGGCGTCGAGAACAGCGTGAGGAGCTGGCTGACCGCCAGGCCACCGACCACCGCGACACCCAGAGGCTGGCGTAATTCGGCGCCGGTGCCGAAAGCCAGCATCAGCGGAATGGCCGCCAGCATCGCGGCGATCGTCGTCATGATGATGGGACGGAAACGCGCCAGCGCCGCCTCGTAGATCGCGGTCTCGGCATCGAGGCCGCGCTCGCGCCTGGCGGCAAGGGCGAAATCGACCATCAGGATGCCGTTCTTCTTGACGATGCCGATGAGCAGAATGACGCCGATCAGCGCCATCACCGAGAAATCGAGCTGCCACAGCCAGAGCAGGAGAAGCGCGCCGAGGCCGGCGGAAGGCAGCGTCGACAGGATGGTGAGCGGGGTCGAGAAGCTCTCATAGAGAATGCCGAGAATGATATAGACCGCGATCAGCGCCGCCAGCACCAGCCAGGGCTGGCTGGCGAGCGACTGCTCGAAGGCCTGCGCCGTGCCCTGGGCGCGGCCGGTGAGCGAGGCCGGCATGCCGATCTCGGCTTTCAGCCGCTCGATCGCGGTCAAGGCGTCGCCCAACGCGACATCGGCGGGAAGATTGAAGGAGATATTGGCGGCCGGCGACTGGGCGCTGCGGATGATGGTGAGCGGGCCGGCGCTTTGCGGCTCGAATTTGGCCACCGCCGACAAGGGCACCATGCCGCCGGTCTGCGGCGAGCGCAGGAAGATCGAATCCAGGCTCGACACACGGGCGAAATAGGCCGGGTCCACCTCGATCACGATATTATACTGGCTGACCTGCGTCTGATATTCACCGATCTGGCGCTGGCCGAAAGCGTCGTACAGCGCCTGGTCGACGGCATCGACGGTGAGGCCGAAGCGCGCCGCAGCGGCGCGGTCGATGGTGATCGCCTGCATGCGGGCGCCGAGCTGCATGTCATGGCGCACATCGCGGAAGGTGGGTGATTGGGTCATCGCCTGGGTCAGGCGCTCGGTCCACAAAGCCAGCTCGCTTTGGTCATAGGAACTCACGACATAATTATACTGCGCGGCGCCGCCGCCGACACCGACATTGATGTCCTGGGCTGAACGGAACTGAACGGCGATGCCGGTGATGGCGGCGAGCTTCGGGCGCAAGCGGGCGATGAAACCCTCGGCCGAAACATCGCGGTCGGAGCGGTCTTTCAGCACCACCCACAGGCGGCCATTGGCGAGCGAGGCGCTGCCGCCGGTGCGGCCGATCGCCATGCTGAAATCCTGGACGGCCGGATCCGCCTTGACGATGTCGGCGATGGCGAGATGCTTCTTGCGCATCTCGGTGTAGGAGATGTCCTCGGGCGCGATCGTCGTGCCGAAGATGAAGGCCGTGTCCTGAAGCGGGAAGAAACCCTTGGGGATCATAACATAGCCCGCCCCCGTCACCGCCACCGTGGCGAAGAAGCCCGCCAGCATCAGGCCCTTATGGCGCAGCGAGAAGCGCAGGCCGCCGGCATAGACATCGAGCAGGCGATCGGCGAGGCCGCGCCGCTTGTGGCCGGTGTTCCCATGTTTCGGGGCGCGCATGAATTTCGCGCACAGCATCGGCGCCAGAGTGAGCGAGACCACCACCGAGATCAGCAGCGAGATGGTCACGGTCAGCGAAAATTCGCGGAACAGCCGGCCGATGATGCCGCTCATGAACAACATGGGGATGAAGGCGGCGATGAGAGAGAAAGTGATCGATACGACCGTGAAGCCGATCTCGCGGACACCTTTCAATGCCGCCGTGACGGCCGTCTCGCCCTTCTCCATATGGCGATGGATGTTCTCGACCACGACGATCGCGTCGTCGACGACGAAGCCGATGGCGATGATGAGGGCGACGAGCGTGAGATTGTTGAGGCTGAAACCCAATACATACATGGCGGCGAAGCTCGCCACCACCGAGATGGCGAGAACCACGGCGACGATCGCCGTCGCCGCCACCTGGCGCAGGAAGAAACCCATGACGGCGATGACGAGAAAGAAGGTGACGATCAGCGTCAGCTCGACTTCCTCCAATGAAGACCTGATGGTGCGCGTCCGGTCGTTCAGGACCTTCACCTCGATATCGGGCGGCAGATCGGCGGTGAGGCGTGGCAGCGCGGCGCGGATCGCATCGGCGATGGCGACGACATTGGCGCCGGGCTGGCGCATGATGACGAGCCCCAGGCCCGGCTCGCCGCTCGGAAAGGCGGCGACATAGGCATCTTCCGGCCCCGTCACCACCCGCGCCACATCGCCGACCTTGACCGGGGCGCCATTGCGCCAGGCGACGACGATCTCGCTGTAGGCCTCGGGTGTGAAGAGCTGGTCATTGGTGGCGAGCGTCGCGACGGTATCGCGTCCATAGACGGCGCCCTTGGCCAGATTGACATTGGCGCCCTGCACGGCGGCGCGCAGATCGGCGGTGGTGAGACCATATCCCGCCAGACGGTCTGGCTCGGCCTGGATGCGGATTGCCGGCTTCTGCTGGCCGGCAATGGTGACCTGCGCCACGCCGTCGATCAGGCTGATGCGGCGGGCGAGCCGCGTCTCGGCGATATCGCTGAGCTCGGTCAAAGGCAGGCTCGGCGACTTGACGCTCAGGATCAGCACCGGTGAATCGGTGGGATTGATCTTGCGCCAGGTCGGCAGGTTCGGCATGTCGCCCGGCAGCCGTCCCGCCACGCTGTTGATCGCCGCCTGGACCTCCTGGGCGGCGACATCGATGTCGCGCTCGAGGACGAACTGAATGTTGATCGAGGTCGAGCCCAGTGCGCTGGTCGAGGTCATCTCGGTGATGCCGGCAATGCCGGTGAAGGCGGTCTCGAGCGGCGTCGCCACCGCCGCCGCCATCGTCTCCGGGCTGGCGCCCGGCAGAGTCGCGCTGACCTGGAGGGTCGGAAAATCCACTTCCGGCAACGGCGAAACGGCCAGATTGGGAAAGGCGGCAATGCCGAGCAGCAAGGTGGCGATAGCCATCAAGGCGGTGGCCACCGGACGCCGGATGAACCAGGCCGACAGGCCGCCTGGCGCTTCTTCACGATCACTCATTCGTCACTGCCGCGAAATGATGGTCTGCTGCGCGGTGCGGGCGGGCTGATCGGGCTTTGGCGCCTCGGTCGTGGCGACCGTCGCACCGGGCCTCAGGCGCGAATAGCCGTCGATCACGATCGCATCACCCGACGCCACGCCGGTCGCAACGACGGCAAGGTCGTCATTGCTGTAGCCGATGGTGACCGGAACGCGCTCGGCCTGGCCGTTGGCTACCCGATATACGAAATCGCCCTCGACACCGGGCCGCACCGCGAGCTTCGGCACCACGACGGCGTCCGCGCTGACGCCGGTCGCGATCCTGACCGACACGAAAGCGCCGGGCGTCATTTTCTCGGCGCCATTGGCGAAGACGGCGCGCACGCGCGCGGTACCGGTCGTCGTGTCGATCTGATTGTCGAAAGACGTGATCTCACCCTCGGCGAGCTGCGCCGCCGAGGCACGATCGATGATCTCCACCGCTTTGCCGCCCGGCTCATCGGCATGATCGCGCATGGCGGCAAAGACCTGCTGCGGCACGGCGAAGACGACCGACAAGGGATCGACCTGGGTGATCGACACGATGCCGCTGGCGTCCGCCTGGCGCACGAGATTGCCGGGATCGACCTGGCGCATGCCGATGCGCCCGTCGATCGGCGAGACGATCTCGGTATAAGAGACATTCACTTGGGCCGCCTCGACATTGGCTTCGTTGAGCGCCACCGCCGCCTTGAGCTGATCGACCGCGGCGGTCTGCTGATCGACCACTTGCTGCGAGCCGGCATTCTTCTGCAGCAGCGTGCGGGCGCGGGTGAGATCGAGCTCGGCGGCGCGCAATTGCGCCTGATCGCGCGCGAGCTGCGCCTGTGCCGCGGCAAGTGCCGCGCGCAAAGCACGATCGTCGATCCGCGCCAGGACCTGGCCGCGGCGGACGAAATCACCTTCCTTGAACAGCACGTCCGTCAATATGCCATCGACCTGGGCACGCAAGATGACGGCCTGCAGCGGCTGCAAGGTACCGACGAACTCGATGACATGCGGCACGTCGCGTGTCTCGGCGAGGCGGGTGACCACCGGCACCGGCGGCGGTGCGGCCCGAGGCGTCTGAGCCTGACCTTCCGTCCGGTAGACGGCACCGGCGGTGCCGAGAAGCAGGAGCGCGGCAAGACTTACCGTGATCGTGATCACACGTGCCCGTGAGCGACGCGGCGCCGGGTGCGCTGATGAACTGGACAAACCCATTTCTTCCTCACTCAAAAATGCGCATTCCCGACAGGGTGAGCGCGTCTCTCATAGAACAGATCGCGGCTAAGAGAGTGAGCGGAAAAATGTATCAGCCTGTGGCAGAGTCCCTCATCGCGACAGAGCGCGACAAAGATGACTCACGCGGCGTCGCGCAGATGCGCGCGCATGTCGATCAGCGGCAAGGTGACGATCGCGCGCAGACCGCCTTCGTGATTGACCAGACGGATGTCGCCGCCGTGATTGCGGATGATGTTGCGCGCGATGGAGAGGCCGAGGCCGACGCCGCCGGTCTCCTGGTTGCGCGAATCCTCGAGGCGGAAGAACGGCATGAAGACCTGCTCGGCCATGTTGGCGGGGATGCCGGGTCCGTCATCCTCGATGACGATATCGATGCCGTCGCTCTGCGTCGCCACGCTGATGCGGGCCCTTTTGCCGTAACGCGTGGCGTTCTCGACGAGATTGCGCAAGGCGCGGCGCAGCGAATCGGGGCGGCAGCGATAGCTGATCTTCAGGCCGTTATTGAAGGTGACGTCATGGCCCATATCGGCGAGATCGTCGGAGAGGCTCTGGATCAGCGCGGTCAAATCGACGGACCGTGTTTCCTCGGCCGCCGAATCTTCCCGGGCGAAGGAAAGCGTAGCCTCGGTCATCTTCTGCATCTCGTCGATCGTGGCCAGCATTTTCTCACGCATCTCGTCGTCATTGACGAATTCGGCGCGCAATCTGAGCGAGGTGATCGGCGTGCGCAGATCATGGCCGATGGCGGCGAGCAAACGGGTGCGGTCGGCAATGAAGCGCTGCAGACGCTCCTGCATGCGGTTGAAGGCCTGGGCGGTATGACGGACGTCATAGGGACCGGTTTCGGGCAAAAGCGTCACCGTCTCGCCACGGCCCAGCGCCTCGGCGGCGGCGGCCATGCGGCGCATCGGGCGGGTGATGCCGCGGGTCGCGATCATGAGTAGGATGGCGAGAAGGGCCGCGGTGACGGCGACGCTCCAGACATGGAATGTCCAGAATTGCTCCTTCCACGGCTTGGCGAAGGCGATATTGAGCCAGCGGCCATCATCATCGAGCTTGAGCGACATGCCGATGGCATTGGCCTTCTCGATCTTATCGGGCTTGGTACTATCGAGGCAAACAAACTTGACGATGCGGGGAGATTTCCACTCTTCCTTATTGGGCGCGATCCACACGGAATTCGCGGGCGTGATCTTCT
This sequence comes from Taklimakanibacter albus, assembly GCF_016595235.1. Lineage (GTDB taxonomy): Bacteria > Pseudomonadota > Alphaproteobacteria > Rhizobiales > Aestuariivirgaceae > Taklimakanibacter > Taklimakanibacter albus. Next base: position 2,250,147 of record NZ_JAENHL010000008.1, read on the forward strand.
TGATATCCTCATGGAAGGCCGCCTCGAGCGACTTGGCGACGGTCACGGCCGACTCGGTCGAGGAGAAAGGCTGGACCAGCCGGCTCCAGGCATCCCGGCGCCAGGCGGCCGCATCGGTGGGCTCCCCTTCCGACACCCAGAAACGGGAATTGAGCGTGTTGTTGGTGTGCAGGATGTCGCCGGCAAGCGACGGCGGGGTCGCCTCGATCAGCCGGGCGACGGTCTCGGCCTGGCTCAGCAATTCCTCGCGATAGGCGGCGCGGATCGCCTTGTCGCGCTCGTCCCGCGAGAACAGGAGACCGATCGCCTGCGAAACAATAAGCGCAACGATCGCCAGGCAGACGAACTGCGTGGCGATGCTCATATCCCAGAAACGCTTCATGCCGCTTCCACCACGGCGGAGAAACAATAGCCGCCGCCCCAATGAGTCTTGATGAGCGCCGGCACCTTGGGATCGAGCTCGATCTTCTTGCGCAGGCGCGACACCTGGTTGTCGATGCTGCGGTCGAACAGCTCCGCGGTGCGCCCGACGGTGAGATCGAGCAACTGGTCGCGGGTCAGCACCATGCCGGCATGATCGAGAAAGGCGCAGAGCAGCCGGTATTCGGCGGTCGACAGCGCCACCGCCACACCATCGGCGCCGATAAGCTCGCGGCGGGCGCCGTCGAGCCGCCAGCGATCGAATTTCAGCTGCTGCGTCTTCACCCGGCCGCGCTGCGGCGGCAGGCTGTGGACACGGCGCAGCACGGCCTTGATGCGGGCGAGAAGCTCACGCGGATTGAACGGCTTGCCGAGATAATCATCGGCGCCGAGCTCGAGGCCGATGATGCGGTCGGTCTCCTCGGTCATGGCGGTCAAGAGGATGACGGGAATGTCGGTCGTGTCGCGCAAGTGGCGGCAAAGCGACAGGCCATCCTCGCCCGGCATCATGATGTCGAGCACGACGAGATCGAAGGCGCTGCGGTCGAGCAGACGGCGCAAGGCCTGGGCGCTTTCGGCAATGGTGACGCGATAGCCCTGCCGGGTGAGATATTTTCCCACCAGGTCGCGTATGTCGCGGTGATCGTCGACGACCGCGATATGAGGCGTCGCGTTCATGTTGGGTGATCTACACTCCCCTCGGGTGAAGTAAAGCTCACACTAGCGTGAAAAGTGTATCAAACTATGGCGGAAGCCGGGACTGTGACAGATGCAGGCAGATCAGGCCCTTTTGCGCCCAACTTCGGCGACGCGCCACGCCCATATAGCCCCCGACACAACAGATCGGGCCATCACCATGTATCAGCATTCCGCCGCCGAAACCGCCCAGGCAACCGCCAATGGCCGCTTCGTGCCGGGCCTCAGGCTGCCGCGCGCCACCGCCGCGGTGGCACTGTTCGCCGATGTCGTGGGTTATACCGAGCATTGCGAGCGGCTGGATCCGGAAGAGGTCTTCCTGCTGCTCTGCGAGTTCTATCGCCATGCCGGGCGCGCCATCACCGCGGAAGGCGCCGACTTCATCGATCATTTCGGCGATGAGGTGCTAGCGGTGTGGAAACACGAGGCGCCGCTCGCCATCCAGGCGCTCAAGGCGCTGCGCTGCGGCTTCGCGCTGCATGCCGAGATCGCGCAGTGGAACGACTGGCGGCAGCGCAACGGCCTCGAACCGGTCAAGGTCGGCGTCGGCATCCATGCCGGGCCGGTCATGCTCGGCCGGCCGCTCGGTGGTTATGGTGGCGGCGCCAGCGTGTTCGGCGACACGGTGAATATCGCCAGCCGCCTCGAACGACAGACGCGGCTTATCGGCGCCGATATCGTCATCTCGGACCGGCTCTACCGGCTGATCCAGGCGATGGATCCGCGTGAGCGATTGCTCGAGCGCTTTGCCGCCACGCGCGAGGTGACGCTCAATGGCCGCGCCGAGCCGCTCGCAATCCGCCACGCGACGGCGAAAGCGGATCTATTCTGAAGTGTGCCTGCCCAAGAAGGCGCCGACCGGACCCGCGACGCGCTCCGGCGCCTCGAGCAGAATGGCGTGGCGCAGACCTTCAAGGATGACGAGCTCGGAATTGTCGAGCTCACCGGCGATGAACTCATTGAGACGCGGCGGGCAGCCGCCGTCGAACTCGCCGGTCAGCACCAGTGACGGGCTTTTCACTTCATGAAGCCAGGGCGCCATCTCGGTCTCGGCATAGATATGGAAGACATTCAAGAAGACTTGGGCGTCGGTCTCGATCACCTGCTTGAGGCGGTTGGCGATGACCTCGGGCCGCTTTTGTCCGAATTCCGGCGTGAACCAACGGTCTTTCAGCGTTTCGAGAACCGGCGGAATGCCCTTCTCTTCCATCGCCGCGACGACGCCTTTGACTTTGGCGCTGTCATCCGCCGTGCGGCCAGCCGCGGTGCTCAGGAGACCCAATGATATTACGTGCTGGGGATAACGGCGCGCATAGGCCGGGCCTATCATGCCGCCCAGCGAATGACCGATGAAATGCGCCCGCTCGATGCCGAGCTCGGCGCGCAAGGCTTCGAGATCGTCGACCAGATCGTCGAGCCCGAACGGCACCGGCACCATCGGCGAGCGGCCATGGCCGCGCAGATCATAGGAGATGCAGCGGAAGCGGTCGCGCAGCAGCCTGACGAGGCCGTCCCAGGACTGGCGCGACGCGCCGATGCCGTGGATCATGAACAGAGGCGGGCCTTCGCCCTCGACTGAAAATGCCGATCTGACCGGTTTCGCCATGATGCTTTCGCGCTATTTCTTGTCGGGATATTTGTCGGACATCAATATGCCGGCGCCGCCCCAGTCCTCCTTGGCGACATCGGTGATGACGATCTGCACGCTTTCCGGCGTGCCGCCGCAGGTGCGGATGAACGCATCGGTCAGCTCCTTCACCAGCTGACGCTTCTGATCGACGGTACGGCCTTTGAACATCTCAACTCGAATGACGGGCATTTCGGGTCCTTAAGCTGCGCGGTTTGATTTCGCTTTAGGTATATGCGGCATGACGAATTCGGCAAAGCGCTGCATGGCATCGAGTGCCTCACCCTGCGTATGGCCGATATTCACATTCATGATGAAGTCGTCAATGCCCAGGCCGGCATATTGGGCGACCCGGTCGACCATTTCGGATTTCGTGCAGATGATCAGGTTCTGCGACAATTGCTCGATCGTCTGCTTCTGCGGCAGGGGCGCGATCTGGCCGTTCTCGACGATGCCGGGACCGGTGAAGACATTGTTGAAGCGGCTGTAATAATCGTAAGCGAGCATGGTCTTGTGCGCGGCATCGGCGTCGTCCTTGGCGAGAACGCAGACGCGCGACAGAGCGAGGCGCAGATGCTCGCCCTCTTTGCCGAGCTCTGCCTTACCGCGATGGAAGGCGCCGACCTGCGTCTTCATCTTCTCGAAAGTGGCGTCGAGCGGCGTCGTCTGGATGTGGAAGCCGCGTTTGGTCGAGGCATAGATGCCCTCCGGCACCAAAGCCGCCACCATCAGCTGCGGCCGCGTCTTCGATACGGGCCGTGGCATCACGGTGATCGGATCGAACTTGTAATATTTGCCATCCCACGCAACTTCCTCGCGGGCGAACAGCGCCATCAGCAGATCAAGCGACTCGTCGAATTTCTCGCGCGAGGTTTCGATCGGCACGCCCATGCGCGCCATCTCATACGCGAATGCACCGCGCCCGACACCGAGGATGAGCCGGCCGTCGCATAAGATGTCGGCCTGGATCGCCTGGCCGGCGAAGATGCGCATGTCGTGCAACGGCAGCACCGACACCGAGGTGACGACTTCGATATGTTTCGTCACCGCGGCGACCTTCACTGCCATCTGCAAGGGATCGGGCACCAGGAGAATGTTGATCAGATGATGCTCTGGGATGGTGACACCCCGATAGCCGAGGCGCTCGGCGAGCTTCGCCTGCTCGATCATGTCGGCATAGAGACGGTCGCCGCCATAGGACTTGTCGGGATAATAGGCCGAAAGGAAGTGATTGAATTCCACGATGGATCCCGTTGCTTCAGGAGAGATGAGGCTGAGTTACGGCGAGGCCGGTCCAGCGGCCGAAGACGCCCGAGCGATAGATCAAGGCGTCCTCGGCAACTTCGCCGGTGATGTGCCTGACCTCGCCGATGACGATATTGTGGGTGCTCGCCGGATGCGCCGTGACCAGCGCGCATTCGAAGGTCAGCACCGCGTCTTCGAGAATGGGCGCGCCGGTGACGCCCAAGCGCCACACGCCCGCGGTAAATTTCTGATCGGCCGAGACGCCCCCTTCGAGGCCGGCAAAGATGCGGGCGAGCGCCAGCTGGCTGGTGGCAAGGAGATTGATCGAGAAGAAGCGGGCGTCTTCCACCGCGCGGCAGGTGCTGCTCAGGCGGTTGAGGCAAGCCAGGACTTGCGGCGGATCGGCCGAGAGCGAGCAGATCGCCGTCGCCGTCATGCCGGCGCGGTGCGGCGCCGAGCCTGCCGCGACGATCGCCACGCCGGACGGAAAGCGGCGCATGGCGGCACGAAAATCATCGGGGCTGCAGGTCATGGCGGCGGTCTCACCGGCGGTTCAGGTCACTGGGCCACTATCGACGGCCGAGAATATCCTGTAAAACGAATTAAATTGGCCAGAAAGTTCGGAAAATACGAATTATGAACCTCACCCATGTTCAGACCTTCGTGGCCGCGGTCGAAACCGGCAATCTCAACCGGACCGCGGTCAAGCTCAATGTCACCCAGTCGACGGTGACGGCGCGCATCGATGCGCTCGAGAACCTGATCGGCCAGAAGCTCCTCCACCGCAACAAATCCGGGACCGAGCTGACGCCGGCCGGCGTCAAGTTCCTGCGCCATGCCGAGGTGCTGATGCAGGTGTGGCGACAGGCGCGCTACGAGACCTCGCTGCCGCGCGGCTTCGAGGATGTCCTGGCGCTCGCCTCAGACCCGCAATTATGGACCGGCGTCGCCGAGCTCTGGGTCAGGGATCTGCGCCGGGCGCGCGGCACCATCGCCATCAGCGTGGAGGATCGGCCGGCACGCGCGATGGTCGACATCGTCTTCTCCTATACGCCACCCACCGGCGCCTTCTCGGTTGACGTCGTGGGCGAAGACATGTTCGTCGAGGTCGCCACGGTGAAACGCGGCTTGATGCGCTGGGACCCGCTTTATGTCTATGTCGATCTCGGCGAAGATTTCCGCCGTCAGCATGCGGAGGCGTTTCCGGTCGACGAGACGGCGATCGTCACTTTCTCGAGCAGCGCCCAGGCGCTCGATCACCTTCTGAGCTGCGGCGGCTCGGCCTATCTGCCCTATCGCGTGGCGCGCCCGCAGATCGAAGCCGGCAGGCTGTTCGAGGTCGACGGCGCACCGCGCTTCGGCCGTACCATCTATCTCGGCCGCAACAGTGCCCGCACCGATGCGTGGCCGTGGTTCGGGGAGTTCATGGAGGGGTTCAAGCGGAAGCTGAGCAATCATATCGTCATCCCGACGAAAGTCGGGATCCAATAAATTAGTAAAGCGCGGGCAGCGCCGCCCGCTCGAGCTTATTCAATGGGTCCCGGCTTTCGCCGGGATGACGAAACTGAAAGCGCGTCGCTACAACACCACGTAAGATGCGGCGGGGCGGCCGCGGAGCAGGCCGGCGAGGATGTCGAGGCCTTTCTGCAGCTCGGCGCGCGACGTGGTGGCGCCGCCGAGGCTGACGCGGATGGCGTGGCGCGAGGGGCCGTGGCCGACGACGAAAGCTTCCGCCGGCGTGACGGCGACGCCTTGTGTCCTGATCTGCGCGACGAAGCTTTCGGCGCGCCAGGTTTCGGGCAAATCGAGCCAGAGATGCAATCCTGACGGCAGCGAACGGAAAGACTGGCCGGCGAGCGATTGCGCCGCCAAAAGCTGGCGCTTGCGTAATTCATCGCGCTGCAGATGTGCCAGCTTTTCGGCGGTGCCGTCCTCGATCCAGCGATAAGCAATTTCGGCCGAGAGCGATGAAGCCATCCAGGTGGTGGCGCCGAGGCCCGGGATCAGATCCTTGGCGCGGCCGGGCGGCGTCGCGATGTAACCGATGCGCAGGCCCGGACAGACGATCTTCGACAGGCTCGTCACATAATAGCTCTGCTCGGGTGCGAAGCTCGCGATCGAGGGCAAAGCGTGCTCGAGGAAGCCGCCATAGACATCGTCCTCGATGACGAGCACGTCGTGGCGCACCGCGATGTCTGCGATAGCTTTGCGGCGCTCGACCGGCATTACCGCCAAGGTCGGGCTCTGATGATTGGGACAGCAGATCAAGGCGCGCAAAGGTCCGCTGCGGCAGGCGGCTTCGAAAGCTTCAGGAATGAGGCCTTCCGCATCGATGGGAAGCCCGCGCAAAGTGAGATGCCGGTTGGCAGCGAGAAACTTGATGCCGGGATCGGTGAGTTCCTCGGCGGCGATGGTTTCGCCGGGTTCGATCAAAGCCGACAAGATGACCGACACACCCTGCTGGCCGCCATTCACGATGACGACATCATCGGCGAAAGTGGTGGTGCCACGCGCGCTCAGCCAGCGCGCGGCGGCCTCGCGATGCTCCGGCATGCCGACCCAGTCGCGATGATAGGGCAGCAGCAACGGCAAACGCGGACCGTCAGCGATCGCCCGCAGCGCGCTCGCCATCGCCTGTTCCTGCGCCGGCAACTGCACCGGGCAATTGAAGGTGAGATCGATGAGGTTGCTCTGGGCGCGGTTGGGCTCGAGGCGGGAAATATCGGAAGCGCGCGACGAGATGAAGGTACCGCGCCCGACCTCGCCCTCGATCAGATGGCGGCGCGCCGCCAGCGCATAGGCCTTGCTGACGGTCGAGACCGATAGCTGCAGGCGCCAGGCGAGCTCGCGATGGGTCGGCAGCCGGTCGCCCGGGCGCAATTTGCCGGTGGTGACGTCGTCGGCCATCGCATCGGCGATGGCGACATAGATACGTCCCGGCTTGGATTTGTAATCAGGAACCCACACAATAGGCGCCGCTGGAAGGTGGAAGGGTTCGCCAAGCTAGTCGCTGCGCCACACAATGTCCAGAACTCCAAGCAAATCAAGGGCTGTATGTCGCAGTACAATATAGCAATTGACCTGATTGTCCTGCTCTCTATTTTCCGATTGCACGTCTTGCCTATAGGATACGTCCGAAAGGCGGGCCGCAAAAATCCAAGAACCACGGAGGGAGTGGACCATGCCGACCAGCCTAACTCGTCATCGTGCCAGGAAAATCGGGCGCTTCGCGCTGCCCGTCGCGGTGAGCGCACTTCTCGCCACATCGGCGCTCGCCGCCGATCAGATCACCATCTCGTCCTGGGGCGGCAACTATCAGGAAGCGATCTCGAAAGCGATCTGGCAGCCGACCGCCAAGGAGCTCGGCATCACGATCCTCGAGGATTCGACCAACGGCCTCGCCGATGTGCGCGCCCAGGTGACCGCCAACAGCGTGTTGTGGGACATCACCGAGCTTACCATCGATGGCTGCGCGCAAGGCCAGACCGAAGGCCTGTTCGAAGCGATCGACTATAATGTCGTGAAGTCCGAGGGCTTCGATCCCGTAGTGGTGCAGCCGACCTATATCGCCTTCAACTACTATTCCAACGTGATCGGCTGGAGCACCGAGAAATTCGGCGATGCCGGTCCGCAGAGCTGGGCCGATTTCTGGAATGTCGAGAAATTCCCCGGCCGGCGCTCCTTACGCAACGATCCGGCGGAAGTGCTGGAAGCGGCGCTCCTCGCCGACGGCGTCGATCCCGCCAAGCTTTATCCGCTCGATCTCGACCGTGCCTTCAAGAGCCTCGAGAAGATCAAGCCGAATATCTCGGTATGGTGGTCGTCGGGCGCACAAGCAGCCCAACTCGTCGCCGATGGCGAAGTCGACATGATCGGCGCCTGGAACGGGCGCATCAGTGCGGCGATCAAGGCCGGCGCCAAATACAAGTTCACCTTCAATCAGGGCTTGCTCATCGCCGACTGCCTGGCGATCCCCAAGGGCGTCAAGAACAAGGATCTGGCCATGAAGGCGCTGGCCAAGGCGGTGTCGCCCGAGATCCTCGCCAATATCCCGCAATATATCGATTACGGCCCGGCCAATTCGAAGTCCTACGATACCGGCAAGATCCCGCCGGAACTCGCCAAGACGCTGAACACCGCGCCCGAAAACGCCGCCAAGCAGGCGATCGTGCGCGGCGACTGGTGGGGCGAGCACGGCCAGGAAGCCCGCGACCGGTGGGCGAAATTCATCAATCAGTAAACGCGAAACTCCCTCTCCCGCTTGTGCTCGCAAGCGGGAGAGGGAGAATTTCCGGTGAGACATGACCAGCGACAAGCAAACGGGCAAGGCCGGCGTTCCGATCACGATCAGGCAGCTGGTCAAGACCTATGGGAGTTACCGGGCTCTCGATGCGCTCGATCTCGACATTGCCGGCGGTGAGTTCCTGACATTGCTCGGGCCGTCGGGCTCGGGGAAATCGACGCTGCTGATGGCGATCGCCGGTTTCATCCGGCCCGATTCCGGCCTTCTGCAATTCGGCGCCACCGACGTCACGCGGCTCGAGCCGCACAAGCGCAATATCGGCGTCGTCTTCCAGAATTACGCGCTCTTCCCGCATATGACGGTGGCGCAGAATGTCGCTTATCCGCTGAAGCTGCGCAACGCCGACAAGGCCCGGATCGACGAACGCGTCCGATGGGCGCTGGCGCTGGTCAAGCTCGACGGCTTCGGCGATCGCTCCATACATCAACTGTCAGGCGGCCAGCGCCAGCGTGTGGCGCTCGCCCGCGCCGTCGTCTTCGAGCCGAGCGTGCTGCTGATGGACGAGCCGCTCTCGGCGCTCGACAAGAAATTGCGCGAGCATATGCAGATCGAGATCCGCCGGCTGCATGAGACGCTCGGCGTCACCACCATCTATGTGACACATGACCAGCGCGAGGCGCTGACCATGTCGGACCGCATCGCCGTCATCAATCACGGCCGCTTCGCCCAGATCGGCGCCCCCAAGGCGCTTTATGAAAAGCCGGCGAGCCGCTTCGTCGCCGAATTCATCGGCGATGCCACACTGCTGCCGCTCGATGCCGGGCAGAAGCGGCCGACCTTCCGCGGCCGCGCCGTGAAGACCAAAGACGCGAGCCAGGACAACGGCTCCTATATCGTGCTGCGGCCGGAGAAGATCCGTCTCGTCGGTAAAGACGAGGATGCCGGCTGGAACTGCTTCGCCGGCACGCTCGATGATATCGTCTATCAAGGCGAAAGCGTGCTGTTGTCAGTGCGGCTCGAGGGCGGTGAGACCTTGTTCCTGCGCCAGCCGACCGACCAGCAGAGCCTTGCCGCATTGCCTGAGCGCAACCAGCCGGTGGAAGTAGGTCTCCATGCCAATGACACGCTGATCGTGCCGGAAGAGGCCGCCTGATGGCGCCGCATGCGGCAGAGGCGATGGAAGGCGACGCACGGCGCGAGCGGCTGCGGCTGCTCGCTTTGTCGAGCCCCGCCTTCCTGCTCGTGTTTGTCGTGCTCCTCATTCCGGTGGGCTGGCTGTTTTTCCTGTCCTTTATCGACAAAGACGGCTTCACGCTCAGCCACTATGCCCGGCTCTGGCAGAACGACGCCTATTTCGAGATCTTCCGCGTCACCTTCCTGTCGAGCTTCCTGGTCACCGTGCTGACCGTGGTGCTGGGTTATCCGCTCGCTTATCTCCTGTCGCAATTGCCGCGCCGGGCGGCGATCATCGGGCTCACCGTAGTGCTGCTGCCCTTCTGGACCTCGCTTCTGGTGCGCACCTATGCCTGGCTGGTCCTGCTGCAGCGCAAGGGCCTCGTCAATTCGACGCTGATGTCGCTCGGCCTCATCGATGAGCCGTTGAACCTCGTCTACAACATGTCGGGCGTGGTGATCGGCATGGTGCATATCATGCTGCCCTTCATGGTGCTGCCGCTCTATGCCACCATGCGCTCGATCGACCCAGGGCTGATGCGCGCCGCGATCAGCCTCGGCGCGCCGCGTCGCAAGGCCTTTTTCACCATCTTCGCGCCTTTGTCGCTGCCCGGCGTCATCGCCGGCAGCCTGCTCGTCTTCATCTATTGCCTCGGCTTCTACATCACGCCGCAAGTGCTGGGCGGCGGGCGCATCAATCTCGTCTCGATGAAGATCCTGGAAAACGCCACCATCTATTCCGACTGGGGCGCCGCTTCCGCGCTGGGCGTCGTGCTGCTCGTCGTGACGCTCCTCCTCTTCAAGGCGATCCAGATGATCGTGCCGGTCGACCGGCTGATGGGCAGGTCGTGATGATGGACATGGATTCCGATCCGACCGTCAGCCATCTGCGCCGCCTGTGGCTCTATCTCTATTGCCTGGCGGTGGCGATCTTCCTCCTGGCGCCGATCCTCGTCGTCATTCCGATGTCGTTCTCGCCGTCGGAGTTTCTCGAATTCCCGCCGAGCTCCTTGTCGCTGCGCTGGTATCAGAGCCTCTTCAACAGCGCCGAATGGACGGGGGCGGCGATCATCTCGCTCAAAGCGGCGGTGCTGACCGTGCTGGTCGCGACACCGCTCGGGATCGCCGCGGCTTACGGCCTGCAATATTCAGAGATGGGCATCGCCAAGCTGGTGCGCTCGCTTCTCATCATCCCGCTTATCGTGCCGGTGATCATCGTCGCCATCGGCGTGTTCTATCTCTTCGCCAGGCTCAATCTCGTCAATACACTCACGGGCCTGGTGCTGGCGCATAGCGTGCTGGCGCTGCCCTTCGTCATCGTGGTGGTAAGCGCGGGGCTGCAACGTTTCGACATCAATCAGGAGCTGGTGGCGCGCTCGCTCGGCGCGTCGCGGCTCAAGGCCTTCAGGACGGTGACCTTGCCGCAGATCCGCCCCTCGGTGATGTCGGCCGCCCTCTTCGCCTTCATCACCTCCTTCGATGAAGTGGTGGTGGCGCTGTTCGTGTCACGCGGCCCTTCTTCGACGCTGACCCGCAAGATGTTCACCTCGCTGCGCGATCAGGTGAGCCCGGCGATCGCCGCCATTTCCACCATTCTCATCCTCATCACCTTCCTTCTCGCTCTCGCAGCGCTGGCTTCGGCGCGCGGCGACAAGGCGCAGAAATCCTGATTCTTCATCCATAGGGGCCATGATGCACGCCAAATCCGCCGTCTTCTCCATCGACGAACATAAAGACCGCTTCGCCCGGGCACGCGCGGCGCTTAAAGCTGCCAAGCTCGATGCCTGCCTGATGGTGGCACCGGAGAATGTCTATTATGTCGGCGGCTATGAGACCTGGGTCGGCGTCAACAGCCCGCAATTCCTGATCTTCACCGCCAAGGAAGACGCCCCGACGCTGATCCTGCGCAATGTCGACCTGGCGCTGGCGCGCGAGACGACCTGGGTTGGCGATATCCGCACCTATCATCTCCATACCGACAGCGTGCCCGACCTCGTGACGAAGGTACTGAAGGAGAAAGGCCTCATCCGCGGCCGGCTCGGCATCGAATTCCAGTCCTATGCGCTGCCGCATGGCATGGCGCTCACGCTGAAAGAGGCGCTGCCCGGTTTCGATTTCGCCGATGCAACCGACCTTTTCGGCGATCTGCGCCTGGTCAAATCGGCGGCCGAGATCGACATGCTGCGCGCCGCCGGCAAATTCGCGCAGATCGGCCTCACGGCGGCTAAACGCACCCTCAAGGCCGGCATCAGCGAGATCGAGCTTGCTGCCGAGATCGAAGGCGCCATGCGCCGGGCGGGGAGCGACTATTGGGCGATCCCGACCGAGCTTGCCAGCGGCTGGCGCTCGGCCGGCGGCCATGCGGCGCCGCGGCCCAAGGCGATCGAGCCGGGCGATCTCGTCCATGTCGAATTCGCCGGCGTCAGTAACCGCTATCACGCCACTGCCCTGCAGACGCTGGGTGTCGGCACGCCGTCGAAACGCGCGACAGACCTCTATGACGTGGCGCTTCTGTCGCTCAAGGCCGGCCTCGCCGCGACCAAGGTCGGGGCGCGTGTCGATGCGATCGAGGAAGCCTCGCTCGAACCCTTGCGCAAGGAAGGCCTCGAACACGCCGCGATGATGCGTTTCGGTTATGGGCTCGGCATCGCCTATCCGCCGATCTGGCTCGAGACCTTGCAGATCAGTCGCGGCTTCGACCGGGTGCTCGAACCCGGCATGGTCTTCGTCCTGCATTCCTGCCTGGAGCTTCCCGATGAGGAGCTGGGTGTGGTGCAGGGCGGCACTTATCTTCTGAAGGAAGATGGGCTCGAAATGCTGGCGGGCGCCGGCGACATCGATCTTATCCGCGTCTGACCATGCCCGTCCTGCTCGATCCCGTCGCTTCCGACTCAGACCTGCCGAAACGCGCCGATGTGGCGATCATCGGCGGCGGCATCATCGGTGTCGCCACCGCTTATTTCCTCGCCGAAAAGGGCGTGTCGGTGCTGCTCTGCGAGAAGGGCGAGATCGGCGGTGAGCAATCGAGCCGCAATTGGGGCTGGTGCCGCACCATGGGGCGGGATCTGCGCGAGATGCCGCTGGCCCAGGAGAGCTTGCGCCTGTGGCGCGGGCTGTCGGCGCGTATCGGGGCGGAGACCGGGTTCAAAGAGACCGGCACTCTTTATTTATGTCCCGATGCGAAGACGCTGGCGAAACGCGAAGCGTGGCTCGCTGAGGCGCAAGCTTACAATGTGTCGTCGCGCATTTTGCGAGGAGCCCGAGTCAACGAAACACTCGCGGGCGCCGCCGGGCAATGGGCGGGCGCTCTCTTCACCCCGGATGACGGCGTGGCCGAACCTCATATGGCGGCGCCGGCTTTGGCGCATGCGGCACGCCGGCGTGGCGCCTCGATCGTGACCCATTGCGCGGTGCGCTCCATCGATGTGAGCGCCGGGCGCATCTCCGGTATCGTCACCGAGAACGGCCGGGTCGCCTGCTCGACCGTCGTGCTGGCCGGCGGTGTATGGTCATCGCTCTTCTGCAAGAGTCTCAATCTGCGCCTGCCGCAGCTGAAGGTGCTGGCCTCGGTGCTGCGCACCGCCGCCACCGACAAGGGACCGGGCCCTGCCGCCTGGGGGCCGGGCCTGTCGCTGCGCAGAAGGCTCGATGGCGGCTATACGGTGTCGCATGGCAGCGTGATCGCCGATATCGTGCCCGACAGCTTCCGCTATTTCCGCGATTTCCTGCCGCTGCTCAAAATGGAATGGAGCGGCATCGCATTGCGCGGGGGAAAAAGCTTCTTCGAGGAAGCGAACTATGCGCGGTATTGGACGAAGGACGCTCCTTCGCCTTTCGAGCGCCATCGCATGCTCGATCCGCGACCTTCGGCGCATGATCTCAAACGCGCGCGGCAGAATCTCGAGGCCAATTTCCCGGCCTTCAAGACCGTGCCGACGCAAGCCACCTGGGGTGGCATGATCGATGCGACACCCGATATCCTGCCGGTGATCTCCGGCGTCACGGGTCTGCCCGGCTTTTACATCTCGACCGGTTATTCCGGCCACGGCTTCGGCATCGGTCCGGGGGCGGGTCTGCTCACCGCGCAGATCGTCACGAACGAGAAACCGGTGGTGGATCCTGAGCCTTTCCGCTTTTCGCGTTTCGGCGACGGCAGCGATGTGAGGCCACGGGCGGGTTTGTGAGCCATATCCCCTCCCCCTTGTGGGGAGGGGTCAGGGGTGGGGGTCCGGCAGTCTGTCAGGATAGACTGCCAGACCCCCACCCCGACGCTTCGCGTCAACCCTCCCCGCAAGGGGGAGGGTAAGATCACAACACCCCGATCGTCACCGCTTCTTCCTTCGCGATGCTCAGCGGATTGCGCAGCGGCAGGCCGAAATCCGGACAGTCGATCTCGAAGACATCGCCCGCTTCCGGCTTGATCCCGTCAGCAAAGGAGAGCGTCGCGGTGCCGAACATATGCACATGCACATCGCCCGGCTGGCGGAACAGGCCGTATTTGAAATGATGGTGCTCGAGATTGGCGAAGCTGTGCGACATGTTCGCTTCGCCGGAGAGGAACGGCTTCTCCCAGATCACCTTGCCCTCGCGTTTGATGCGCGACATGCCCCGGATATCGGCAGGCGGCGGACCCAAACGGATTTCCGGACCGAAGCTCGCCGGGCGCAGCTTCGAATGGGCGAGAAAGAGATAGTTGATGCGCTCGGTCACATGGTCGGAAAATTCGTTCGATAACGCGAAGCCGACACGGAAAGGCGCGCCCGTGCTGGAGACGACATAGATGCCGGCGACTTCCGGCTCCTCGCCGCCATCGAGCGCGAAGCCCGGCGAGACGAGCGGCTGGCCGGGACCGGCGGCGGTGGCGCCATTGCCCTTGTAGAACCATTCCGGCTGCACGCCGATCTTACCCGGCGCCGGCTTGCCGCCCTCGAGCCCCATGCGGAACATCTTCATCGAGTCGGTGAGCGTCTCCTTGTCCTTCTCGGCGAGGGTCTTGTGCATGGCATCGCGCGTCGCCGCCGAGCCCAGATGGGTGAGGCCGGTGCCGGTCAGATGCAGATTGGCCGGATGAAGGTGAATGATCGGCGCCAGGAGATCGCCCGACTCGTAGACGCGGGCGAGATCGACAGTATCGCCGAGGCCGTGATCGGTTATCACGTCGGCAAGCCGCCGGCCTTTGTCGGCCGCCTCCAGCGCCAGCTCATAGACACCGCCGGCATTCCTGACGATCCGCCCGGCCGCCCCTGGCTCGCGGCAGACCACCGCGACCCCACCTTCATGCTTCATCTGTGACAGCAGCATTGCGCAGATCCTCACTCTGTATCTTCCGGATTATTGTCATACAAATAGATAGATTGGCAAGCGGCGGCCGGCCGGTCGCAGCGAGGCCTGGGCGGACACAAAGCTTCCGACCACCGCCTTTGCCTAAAATTTGACCATCTTCGCATCGCGTAACGGCATTAGTCTTTCGTCGAATGCATCCGTCTTGGCTTGCACGGGCCCTGTCGCATTCGTATCGTCCCTGTTTCGCACATAAAGCACAGAACAAGATGCGAGGTGCGGGATGGGAGGATCGCGGAAGAAATGGCCGAGGTCGAGATTCGTGATGCGCGGAAGGCCTATGGCACGGCGCAAGTTCTCCACGGAGTGAGCGTCGATATCGCGGATGGCGAATTCGTCGTTCTTGTCGGCCCCTCAGGCTGCGGCAAGTCGACCTTGCTGCGCATGATCGCCGGCCTTGAAAGCATCACCGGCGGCGAGATCGCCATCGATAAGCGCGTCGTCAATGACGTGGCGCCGAAAGAGCGCGATATCGCGATGGTGTTCCAGAACTACGCGCTCTATCCGCATATGACGGTCGCAGAGAATATGGGCTTCTCGCTCAAGCTCAAGAATGCGCCGAAGGCCGAGACGGTGCAGAAGGTTCGCCAGGCTGCCGACATATTGGGGCTTGTTCCCTATCTCGAACGTTATCCGCGCCAGCTGTCGGGTGGCCAGCGCCAGCGCGTCGCCATGGGGCGCGCCATCGTGCGTAATCCCAAAGTGTTCCTCTTCGACGAGCCGCTCTCCAATCTCGACGCCAAATTGCGCGTCGCCATGCGGGCGGAAGTGAAGCAGCTGCATCAGCGCCTCAAGACGACGACGGTCTATGTCACCCATGACCAGATCGAGGCGATGACCATGGCCGACAAGATCGTCGTGATGAATGATGGGCGGATCGAGCAGATCGGGGCGCCGCTCGATCTCTACGACAGGCCACAGAATCGTTTCGTCGCCGGATTCATCGGCTCGCCGGCGATGAATTTCATATCCGGCCGGTTCGCCGGCACCGATGCGCAAGCGAACTTCGAAGCGGAAGGCGGCGTCAGGATCGCCGTAACGGCGCCAACTGGTCTTGCACCGGGCCATCCGCTTGTGCTCGGCGTCAGGCCCGAGCATCTGATGCTGGGACCGCACGGCCTCGCCGTCCAAGTGGTCGTCGTCGAGCCGACCGGCTCCGAAGTCCAGGTCAATGCCCGCGCCGCCAATGGCGAGGAAATCGTCGCGGTCTTCCGCGAAAGACACAGTTTCACGCCCGGCGACACGATCACGCTCACCCCGCAGCCCGGCACCATCCATCTCTTCGATGGGGAAAGCGGGCAGCGTATTTAATAAGCAAATACAATCCAACAGGAGGAGAAAATGGGTTTCACGCGACGCGATTTGCTCAAGACCACCGCCGGCGCCTCCGCCAGCCTGATGGTGCCTTCCCTGTTAACCCTGAGGGCCCGCGCCCAGGACCTCTCTTTCAAGCCCGAGGAGGGTGCCAGCCTCAGGCTTCTGCGCTGGTCGCCCTTCGTCAAGGGCGACGAGGAACAGTGGCTCGCCAATACCAAGAAATTCACCGAAGCAACCGGCGTCGAGGTACGCGTCGACAAGGAGAGCTGGGAAGACATCAGGCCCAAGGCGGCGGTCGCCGCCAATGTCGGATCGGGCCCCGACCTGATGTTCGTGTGGTTCGACGATCCGCATCAATATCCCGACAAGCTGCTCGAGGTCAGCGATCTCGCCAATTATCTCGGCGGAAAATATGGCGGCTGGTATGATGGGCCGAAGAGCTACGCGACGCGCGACGGCCAGTTCGTCGGCCTGCCGCTCGCCACCATCGGCAATGCCATCGTCTATCGCGACAGCTGGGTGAAGGAAGCGGGCTTCAGCGAGTTCCCCAAGACCACCGACAAATTCCTCGAACTGTGCCAGGCGCTGCAGAAGTCCGGCCATCCGGTCGGCTTCACCCACGGCCATGGCGTCGGCGACGGCAACAACTACGCGCATTGGTTGTTATGGAGCCATGGCGGCAAGATGGTCGACGAGAAGGGCACGGTGACGATCAACAGCCCGGAGACGCAGAAGGCCATCGAATATGCGATGGAGCTCTACAAGACCTTCATTCCCGGCACCGAAGGCTGGCTCGACGTCAATAACAACCGCGCGTTCCTCGCCGGTGAATTGTCGGTCATCGCCAACGGCATCTCGGCCTATTATTCGGCCAAGAACGATCCGAAGCTCGCCGAGATCGCCAAGGACATCCGCACCACCAATCTTCCGGTGGGGCCGGTGGGCAAGCCCGTCGAACTGTACCAGGTGACCAGCGCCGTCATCTTCAAATACACCAAATATCCCAACGCAGCGAAAGCCTATCTGCAATTCATGTTCGAGGAAGCGCAGATGAGCGAATGGATCACCAAATCGAGCGGCTATTGCTGCCAGACGCTGAAAGCCTTCGCCAGCAATCCGGTGTGGACGGCGGATCCCGCGAATGCGCCCTATGCCAAGGCGTCGGAAACACTCAGGCCCAACGGTTATGCCGGGCCGCTCGGCTATGCATCCGCGGCAGTGATGGCGGATTATGTGCTGGTCGACATGTTCGCCGAAGCCGTCACCGGCCAGCAGACGCCGCAGGCCGCGATGGAACGCGCCGAGAAACGCGCCAACCGGTATTACCGGGTGTGATCGAAGGGCCGGCGGGCAACCGCCGGCTCCAAAGTCCGTCATCCCGGGATCCCGGCTTTCGCCGGGATGACGGAAATTTGGAAATGCAATGACCCAGGCAACAACCATAGGAACAACACGGCGCGCCGTGTCCCTGCTCGAGCGGCTGGAGAACAGCCGGCTCGGGCTCGGGCTGCTGTTCCTGCTGCCGGCGGCGGCTCTTCTCCTCGTCTTCCTCACCTATCCTCTGGGCCTCGGCGTCTGGCTCGGCTTCACCGACGAAAAGATCGGCCGGCCCGGCATCTATGTCGGCCTCGAAAATTACGGCTTCCTCTGGCATGACAGCGTATTCTGGCTGTCGGTCTTCAACACAGTGCTCTACACGACCGTCGCCTCGGTGCTGAAATTCGGCCTCGGGCTGTGGCTTGCCTTGCTGCTCAATGAACGCCTGCCCTTCAAGGCCTTCTTTCGCGCCATCGTGCTGTTGCCCTGGGTGGTTCCGACGGTCCTGTCGGCGATCGCCTTCTGGTGGATCTATGACGCGCAGTTCTCGATCCTCTCCTACGTGCTTCAGAAGATCGGCCTCATCACCGGGCCCATCAATTTCCTGGGCGACCCGACCAACGCCCGCGCGTCGGTGATCGCCGCCAATGTCTGGCGTGGCATTCCCTTCGTCGCCATCACGCTTTTGGCCGGCCTGCAGACCATCTCGCCGTCGCTCTATGAAGCGGCGACGCTCGACGGCGCCACCTCCTGGCAACGCTTCCGCTATGTGACCTTTCCGCTGCTCACGCCCATCATCGCCATCGTGATGACATTCTCGGTCTTGTTCACCTTCACCGACTTCCAGCTCATTTATGTGCTGACGCGCGGCGGCCCGGTGAACGCCACCCATCTGATGGCCACATTGAGCTTCCAGCGCGGCATATCGGGCGGCAATCTCGGCGAGGGCGCGGCGATCGCCGTCGCCATGATCCCATTTCTGCTCGC
The DNA here is from genome assembly GCF_016595235.1 of Taklimakanibacter albus. GTDB lineage: Bacteria > Pseudomonadota > Alphaproteobacteria > Rhizobiales > Aestuariivirgaceae > Taklimakanibacter > Taklimakanibacter albus. Next base: position 2,268,512 of record NZ_JAENHL010000008.1, read on the forward strand.
CGCCATCCTGTTCAGCTATTTCGGATTGCAGCGGCGACGCTGGCAACAAGGCGGGCGCGACTGATGGCCGACGTCACCACCACGACCGCACGCGCCGGCGATGAAGGCGGCATGAACTACCTGGAGCGCCTGCCGCGCCGTGTCGTCACTGTCTATCTGCCACTGGCGATCTTCGTCTTCGTGCTGCTGTTCCCCTTCTATTGGATGGCGATCACCACCTTCAAACCGAATGAGGAGCTGACCGACTACAAGAACTACAGCCCATTCTGGGTGGTCAATCCGACACTCGCCCATATCCGCTATCTGCTGTTCGAGACATCCTATCCGGGCTGGCTCCTCAACACGGTGATCATCTCGGTGGCGGCGACCTTCCTGTCGCTCCTGGCTTCCGTCTTCGCGGCCTATGCGATCGAGCGCCTGCGCTTCAAGGGATCGCGCGGCGTCGGGCTCGCCATTTTCCTCGCTTATCTGGTGCCGCCGTCGATCCTGTTCATCCCGCTCGCGGTGATGGTGTTCAAGCTCGGCCTCTATGATACGCGTTTCGCCCTCATCCTCACCTATCCGACTTTCCTCATTCCCTTCTGCACCTGGCTGCTGATGGGCTATTTCCGCTCCATCCCGTATGAGCTCGAGGAATGCGCGCTGATCGACGGCGCCACACGCTGGCAGATCCTGACCCGCATCGTCCTGCCGCTCGCCGTGCCAGGACTGATCTCGGCCGGCATCTTCGCCTTCACGCTGTCGTGGAACGAATTCATCTATGCGCTCACCTTCATCCAGTCATCGGAGAACAAGACGGTGCCGGTCGGCGTGCTCACCGAGCTGGTGCGCAGCGACGTCTATGAATGGGGCGCGCTGATGGCCGGCGCGTTGCTAGGCTCCCTGCCGGTCGTCATTCTCTATTCCTTCTTCGTCGAGCATTATGTCTCGTCGATGACCGGCGCGGTGAAGGAGTGAACGCAACCTTTCCCTCCCCCTTGCGGGGAAGGTGGCGAGCGCCAGCGAGCCGGATGGGGGTCGGGTGGTCTGTCAGGTGATCGAAGCGAAATCCTGAAATACCGCCCGACCCCCACCCCCGCCCTTCGGGCGTACCCTCCCCGCAAGGGGGAGGGAGAAATCACTGCAGATCGCGCCACTTCGCCGGCGGCAATCCGAACTCGCGCTTGAAGGCACGGTTGAAGGCCTCTTCCGCTTCGTAGCCGACGCTTGCCGCTACTTGCGCCACGCCCTGGCGGCCGTCGCGCAGCAATTGCTTGGCGAGCTGCAGGCGCGACTGGGTGAGATATTTCATCGGCGGCAGGCCGACACAGTTGGAGAAACGCTCGACGAACGCCGAACGCGACAGGCCGGCGACGTCGGCCAGTGCCTCGACCGTCCAGTCCTCGGTGAGGCGGTCATGCAGCGCGGCGAGGGCGCGCCCGACATATTGGTCGTTGAGGCCCTTGAGCCAGCTGCGCTCTTGCTCCGGGAGGCCGTTCACATAGGCGCGCACGGCTTCGGCGAAGAGCAGTTCCGACAAACGGCCCATGATCGGCGATGATGCGACTTCGCCCTTGCACATCGACTCCGCGGCGAAGCGCACGGAGGATTCGATCCAATCGCGCGACACGCCTTCCCTGATATTCACCTTGAGGATGCGCGGCAGGGCCGCGATCAGCGGATTGAAACGGTCCTCTGTGGCGAGAAAGCCACAGACGATATGTGTGGGCTCACCGTCACCGCCATGAACGATGCGTGCCAGGCCGCCATCGGGCGACATCTCGATGAGGTGATGCGAATTGATCGGCTCACCGTCGAGGCCGCTCGACATGATGTGCTCGTCACTGCGCGGCAGGAGCACGAGCTCGCCTTCATTGATCTCCAGACGCTCGCCATCGCCGATACCGACATAAGTGCGGCCGGTAACGACATAATGGAGCGTCACGATATTTTTCGGCGAGGTGATGAATGGACGAACGTCATCAGGCGTGACATGTGAAATCACGCACCAGGGTGCCGTGAAGCGGGCATCGAGGAAAATGCCGCCCGTCAGTCTAAGCGTGCGAAATATCTCGGAAAGCGTGTCCTTCACACCCGCGATACCTTTTCTGCCCCGGCTGATCAGTCAATTCTTCCGGCGTCGCGGTCATTCAAAAGCGACGCCCAATTCCCTAGAAACCACCCTGCGAGATGAGCCGCGTGGCAGCGGCGCAAAGGCGGGTTGTTCCCTGTTCGGGAAAGAACGGCCTCATACACTACACTTTATGGAGATTGCAATGAGCAAAGCTTCCTTCGGAAGCGGTGCAGCCCCTGCGTCCTGCGCAGCGGGCAAAGTGCGTTCCGGCTTCACCACCACGGTCTTCAGCGTACTGAGAGTGCGCCTGGGGCGCAATCACGGCGCGCGCCCGGCCCACACGCTCAATGATTTCATGCTGAAGGATATCGGCGTCTCCCGCGCCGACATCATGGCGGCATCGCATGGCCGGGGTAAACGCCATGGCTAATGTCCTCACCAGTAGCCGCCGCGCGCCGGTCGTCTTCCTGCATGGCACGGCGGGCAGCCGCCGGCAGTGGCAAGATCTGATCGACCGGCTGCCGGGCGGTTTCGAGAACCTGGCGCTCGACCTGCCGGGTTACACCGCCCATGAAGTGCCGCAGGCCGAACGCAGCCTCAGCGCCGAGGCGGATATGATCCTGCAGAAATTACGGGCACTTGGACGGCCGGTCCATCTTATCGGCCATTCCTACGGGGCGGCGCTGGCGCTGCGCATCGCGGTCAAGTGGCCCGACATGGTGCAGAGCCTGACGCTGTTCGAGCCGGCGATCTTCCATCTCCTGCGCGACGGCCATCCGGTCGAGCGCCAGATGTTCGCCCATATCGCCCGCCTCGCCCAGGAGATCGGCATCGCGGCCGCCGCCGGCCGGCCCGACTGGGGCGCGGCCCGCTTCGTCGACTTCTGGAATGGGCCGGGCAGCTTCGCCGTATATGCGCCGGAAACCCGTGAGCGGGTGACCGCGCGGATGCCCCTCATCCGTGCCAATTTCTCAGCCCTCCACCAGGAGACCTGGCCGCTCGAGGAATGCGCCCGCGTGACCTGTCCGATGCTCGGCCTCTATGGCGAGAACTCACCGCTGCTCAGCCAGCATCTGATCCGGCTCGTCGCCGGCCAGATGCCTCAAGCGAAGGTGCTGCCCATCGCCGGCGCCGGCCACATGCTGCCCGTCACCCATGCGGCGATGGCGGCACGGCTCATCGGCACGCATCTCAATGCGGTCGAGGCGAGGATGCCCGACGCCACGCCGCGCGTCGCCTGACACTTTCGTTTTCCTTCATCCAACGGAGACCAACATGACTGCCAGCAGACATGCCGAAACCCTTGTGCTTCACGCCGGCCCCCGCGCCGAGCCGCAAACGGGCGCGGTGGCGGTGCCGATCTATCAGACGACATCCTTCCAGTTCCGCGACACGGCACATGCGGCCGACCTCTTCGCGCTGAAAGAGATCGCCCATATCTACAGCCGCATCACCAACCCGACCAATGAAGCGCTCGAGCTCAAGCTCGCGGCCCTTGAAGGCGGCGTGGCGGCGATGACGATGAGCTCCGGCCAGGCGGCCTCGGCCATCGCGGTGCAGAATATCTGCCAGGCCGGCGACAATATCGTGAGCTCGACCGATCTCTATGGCGGCTCGTGGAATCTCTTCGCCCACACCTTCAAGACGATGGGCATCGAGGTGCGTTTCGTCGACCCCGCCGATCCGGACGCCTTCCGCCGCGCCAGCGATGATCGCACGCGTGCCTATTATGCCGAGACCTTGCCCAATCCGAAGCTCGCCGTCTTCCCGATCGCGGAAGTGGCGCGTATCGGCAAGAGCCTCGGCATTCCGCTGATCATGGACAATACGGCAGCACCCGTCATCTGCCGGCCGATCGAGCATGGCGCGGCGATCGTCGTGCATTCGACGACGAAATATATCGGCGGCCATGGCACGTCGATCGGCGGCGCCATCATCGACAGCGGCAATTTCGACTGGGAAGCGAATGCCAAACGTTTCCCGATGCTGAACCAGCCCGATCCCAGCTATCACGGCGCCATCTGGACGGAAGCAGTGAAGCCCCTGGGACCGATCGCCTATATCGTCAAGGCGCGCACGACCTTGCAGCGCGATCTCGGCGCCTGCATGAGCCCGTTCAACGCCTTCCAGTTCATCCAGGGCCTCGAGACGCTGCCGCTGCGCATGCGCGAGCATTGCCGCAATGCGCAAAGCGTGGCGGAACATCTGAGCCGGCATGATGCGGTGATACGCGTCATCTATCCGGGCATGCACAAGGCCAAAGAGACCGACCGGCGCGCCGGTGCCTATCTCAAAGGCGGCCGCGGCGGGCTCGTCGGCTTCGAGTTGGCGGGCGGCATGGAAGCCGGCAAAGGTTTCATCGACGCGCTCAAGATGTTCTATCATGTCGCCAATATCGGCGATGCGCGCTCGCTCGCCATTCATCCGGCTTCGACGACGCATTCGCAATTGAGCGAAGAAGACCAGCACGCCACCGGCGTCACGCCCGGCTATGTGCGGCTGTCGGTGGGCCTGGAGCATATCGACGACATCATCGCCGATCTCGACCAGGCGCTGGAACAGGCGAGCGGGCGCAGAGACCGCGCGGCGTAGCGACTATAGTCACCCCACCCGGCGCTTCGCGCCACCCTCCCCGTGCCGGGGAGGGAGGAGACTGCTCCCTCCCCGCTTCTTGCGGGGAGGGTGGCGAGCAAAGCGAGCCGGGTGGGGTGTTTCTATCAACTATTCGGCACCCCGCCATTGCGGCCGCGGGTGAACACCAGCGCCGCGCCGAGCAGTGCGGCGATGGCGGCATAGGTCGTGGCGCCGAGCGCGCCGAAGCCGTCGACGAAGACGCCGCCCAGCAAAGCACCGGAGGCGATCGCGATCTGGAAGGTGGCGACGAGAAGACCGCCCGCCCCTTCGGCTTCATCGGGCGCCGCCCGCACCATCCAGGTGGAGAGGCCCACGGGGAGCATGCTGAAGGCGAAGCCCCAGATGGTGACGGCGATAGCGGCGAGCCAAGGTGAGGCACCGAACAAGATCAGCAGCACCGCCATGAGGCCGATGGCGAAGGCGCCGAGCGCCACTTCCACCCTGAGGCTGCGCTCGAGCAGGAAGGCGCCGGCGAAATTGCCGAAGAAGCCGCCGATGCCAAAGCCCAGCAGCACCAGCGAGATCGAGGTGACCGACAGCATCGGCACTTCTTCGAGGAGCGGGCGGATATAGGTGAAGCCGGCGAAGTGGCCCGACACGGCGAGCAGCACGGTGAAGAGCGCGAGCCTGAGGCTCGGCCGCTTGAGCAGCGCCAAGAGTGTCGCGATGCTGGGCGAGCCGATCGGCGGCAGGCTCGGCAAGGTGGCGAGCTGGGCGATGAGCGCCAGAAGGCCGACGCCGGCGGCGCTGAAGAAGGCGGTGCGCCAGCCCCAGACGTCACCGATATAAGCGCCGATGGGTGCGGCGCTCACCGTGGCGAAGGAGACGCCGGTGAGGATGATCGACATGGCGCGCGGCACCAGCCGCATCGGCACCAGGCGCATGGCCATGGCGGCCGCCATCGACCAGAAACCGCCGAGCGCCACGCCTAAGATGATGCGCGCGGTGAGCAGCATGGCGAAGTTGGTGGCGAAGGCGGCGATGAGGTTCGAGACCAGCAAACCAAGGCTGAAGGCCCACATCACGTAACGCCGGTCGACGCCGCGGGTCATGATGGCCATGGTCGGCGCGACGACGGCGCCGACGACCGCGGTGGCGGTCACCGCCTGGCCGGCGGCGCCGACGCTGATGCCGAGATCGCCGGCGAGCGGCGTCAGCAGGCTGACCGGCAGGAATTCCGCCGTCACGAGACCGAAAACCCCTAAGGATAAAGAGACGACGGCAGCCCAGGCGGGGGAAGCCTCATCGGTTGATGTCTCGGCCTTGCCGGCGCCAAGACTTGCCGTTGCGGTAGCTGCTGCACTGTCCATTTCGATCTCCCGAAGATGAAGGTGGGAAATGGAGATGCGTTTCTGGAGTTTCCATGATAGATACCCCAGAATGCATGATCATTCGTCCAAACCGCCGTCGGAAATCGTCTGTGACCCGTTGAGCGAAATGCTGCGCGGCCTGCGCCTCGACGGCGTCGAATATGGCCGCTGCGTGCTGCGCGAGCCGTGGTGCGTGACGATGCCGGCGCAGGAGGCGGCGCGCTTCCATTTCATCGGCGGGCGCGCCTGCTGGCTCTATACGCCGTCCAAGGAATGGGTGGAACTGCAGCCCGGCGATGCGATCCTGTTGCCGCGTGGCGCCGAGCACCGTCTCGCCAGCGCACCCGGGGCGCAGACGCTGCAGACGCAGTGCCTCAATGTCACGAAGGTGTGCAACAATGTCTATGACATGCAGGGCGGCGGTGAGGGCGAGAGCACGCTGCTCTTCCGCGGCAGCCTGCATTTCAATATCGACGGCGCCCATCCGCTGCTCCGCATGATGCCGGAGCTGATGCGCGCCTCCAATCTCGAAACCCATGAGCCGGCGCTGCCGCATCTCCTCGAAGCGATGGCGCGCGAGGTGACGCTCGACCGGCCGGGATCGGGCGGCATTCTCGCCAGGCTCGCCGATGTGGTGGCGGCGGCGATCATCCGCGCCTGGGTGGAGCGCGGCTGCGGCGACGCGACGGGCTGGATCGCGGCGGCGCGCCATCCCGATATCGGCAAGGTGCTGGCCGCCATTCACCGCAACCCGGCCGAGGACTGGAGCGTCGAAACGCTGGCGAAGATCATGGGCGCGTCGCGCTCGGGCTTCGCCGAGCGTTTCGCGGCGATCGTCGGCGAAACGCCGGCGCGTTATGTGGCCGAGGTGCGCATGCACCAGGCGCGGCTGTGGCTGATGCGCGACCGCCTGCGCATCTCGGTGGTGGCACGCAATCTCGGCTATGAATCGGAAGCCGCCTTCAGCCGCGCCTTCAAGCGCATCATCGGCCAGGCGCCGAGCCAGTTCCGCGCCGAAAAGCCGTGAAGGTCCTGATCACCGGCATGTCCGGCACCGGCAAGACAGCGGTGATCAGCGAGCTGAAGACACGTGGCTTCGCGGCGATCGATCTCGACACGCCGGAATGGTCGCATTGGGTGGCCGCCGCTCCCGCCGACGGTCTGACGCCGGCCGACGGCAAGGACTGGATCTGGCAGGAAGACCGCGTGCGGGCGCTGCTGTCGGCCCCGCAGGACGGACTGCTGTTCATCAGCGGTTGCGCCGAGAACATGCACAGGCTTTATCCACTGATCGACCGGATTTTCCTGCTGTCGGCGCCGATTGATGCGATCATGGCGCGATTGGAGAAGCGTTCCCCTGACGGCTGCGGCCATACGACTGAAGAGCGAGCCAGGATCGCCGCGCTCATCGCGACCATCGAACCGCTCCTACGCGAGGCTGCGCATCATGAGATCAGCACGAGCGGCCCAACCAACGAGACGGTCGACCGCATTCTGAGCCTCCTCGAATAACTCTTGATGTCCCGTTCACGACGGCCATAAACAGCCTGCCGCTCCCAACGCGCCGCCCAAATACGCGGCCTTGCTCTCAAGGAGAAGTGGCATGCCCCCCATCCGCTATGTCAGCCTCGCCGATCTCAAACCCTGGCCCGGCGCCGCGCGAACGCATTCCAAGAAACAGATCCGCCAGATCGCCGAAAGCATCCGGCGCTTCGGCTTCATCAATCCGATCGTGATCGATGAGGACTACCAGATCCTGGCCGGCCATGGTCGTGTCGAAGCGGCGCGCACGATGAGTCTTGAGGACGTACCCGCGCTACGTATCGACACAATGAGCGAGGCGGAGAAGCGCGCCTATGTGATCGCCGATAACAAGCTGGCGCTGTGTGCGGGATGGGAACGGAAGGTGTTAGGTGACGAATTGGAGAAGCTGCTCGCCGAAGATCTACATCTCGATATCGGAATCACGGGCTTCTCGACTGGCGAGGCAATGAAGACGGTCAACAAAGTTGACGCTGGAAGCAACTGATATTCGGGCGGCGTAAGTAATCGGATCAATTAATGCCCTACCAAGTGTGATGGTGAAATAATGGGCAGCGATCTTCCCGATAGCAACATCTCGCCCACAACCCCCTGGACTCCCCTCCCATTTCCCATATTGTATGACAAACTTCCGGGCCGGGCCCATTGGCGGGGTTTCTCGGCGGGGTGCTTTGTCGCCCGGAGATAAGAAGTCGACCTTTTAGAACTTCGCTCAATGGGAGGATTGCATGAAGCTTGGATCGTTGCTGGCCGGGTTTTCGGCCATTTGCGCTGCCGCTGTAGCGCTGGTGCCTTTGGGCGCCTCGGCGCAGGACAAGCCGTTCGAAGGGGTGACCGTCAATGTCATCACCCAGACCGGCGCCATTCAGGAGCCGCTGCAGCGCCGCGCGCCTGATTTCGAGAAGCTCACCGGCGCCAAGATCAATGTCATCGCGGTGCCCTTCTCCGACCTCTATCAAAAAGTATTGACCGACTGGGCGAGCGGCACCAACTCCGTCGACGCCGCGGTCTTCGCGCCGCAATGGATGGTCGATTATATCGCCGGCGGCTATCTCGAGGACCTGACGCCACGCGTCGATGCCGACAAGGACATACAACAGGACGATGTCGGCGCCTTCTTCCGCGACTTCTCGGAGAAGTACAACGGCAAGACCTATATGATCACCCTCGATGGCGACTTCCACATGATGTACTACCGCAAGGATGTGCTGGAAGCCGCCGGCCTCAAGGTGCCGACCACCTGGGACGAATATCTGGCGGTCGCCAAGGCCACCCACGGCAAGGACATGAATGGCGACGGCACACCGGACTTCGGCTCGTGCATCGCCAAGAAGCGCAATGCCCAGAGCTACTGGTTCGTGATGGACGTCGTCGGCGCCATGACGCAGTCCAAGGGCACCAATCAAGGCACCTTCTTCAACACCAAGGACATGACGCCGCTGGTCGACAACGAGGCGTTCCGCAAGGCACTCGACTTCCTGAAGGAGTCGACCCAATACGGGCCGCCGGATGAGCTCAATCTCGACGTGTCCGACACCCGCCCGCTCTTCGCTTCCGGCCGCTGCGCCCTCAATCTCGACTGGGGTGATGTCGGCACCATCGCCATCGACGCCAAGCAGTCGAAAGTGATGGGCAAATGGGGCGCGGCCATCATGCCGGGCTCGAAGGAAGTGCTGAACTGGGATACGGGCAAGCTCGAAGCCTGCTCGGCCGAGGCCTGTCCGCATGCGGTCGACGGCGTCAACCACGCGCCCTTCGCGGCCTTCGGCGGCTGGGGCGGCGGTATCAACGCCAAGGCGCAGGACAAAGTCAAGGACGCGGCCTATGCCTATTTCTCCTTTATGACGCAGCCGGCGCAGTCGAACTCCGACGTGACCATCGGCGGCACCGGCTTCAACCCCTATCGCACGTCGCAGCTCTCCTATAGCGACCTGTGGAAGGGCGCCGGCATGAGCGAGGACGAAGCGAAGATCTATCTCGGCGCCATCAATCAGAGCATGAGCAGCCCGAACATGATCCTCGATCTGCGCATCCCGCAGAACCAGAAATATCAGCAGGTGGTGCTGGACGAGGCGGTGTCGCGCTTCCTCGCCGGTGAGATCGACAAGGAGGCGACGGTGAAAGCGGTCGCCGACGGCTGGAACGAGCTCAATGACGAGATCGGCAAGGACCAGCAGCTGGAGTTCTACAAGGCCACGATCGGCGCGAAGTAGGACGATCTGAAACCGACCCGGCGCGGCGAGAGCGGCGCCGGGTTTTTCGTCACTTCATCGTCGGTCATCTGCTCTTATCCGCGATCCCACTCTCATCCGTCATCCCGGCGAAAGCCGGGATCCATTCAGGTGGGAGTTGTTCCGGCAACTCTGCCCGCAACTCGAGAATTTAATGGGTCCCGGCTTTCGCCGGGATGACGGAACTGAGAGGGGGAAGCAGCGTGACGAAACGGGGAAAGCATGAGACAGTGGCCGGAGGGGAGGACCATTGACCGCTTCCGCTGACAGCGCACAGGCCGCACCGCAGGCGACCGGCTGGGCCGAATGGCTCGACCGGCATTGCGGGCCGGTGATGGTGCTGCCGGCGGTGATCGTGATCCTGTGCTTCGCGCTCTTCCCGCTCATCATCTCGGCCTATCTGGCGCTGTCGCGTTTCGCGCTGGCACAAGGCGGCTTCACCTTGCGTTTCGTCGGGCTCGCCAATTTCAGGAAGCTCATCACCGGGTCGCAGCAATATCATCTGCTCGGCACGTTCGGTTCCTTGAGCGTCTTTCAATGGTTGCTGCTGGCGCTCGTCGCGGGCCTCCTCGTCCATGGTTTCTGGCGTCATTTCACCCGCGGCAGGCCGACGATCCTGGGTGTCGTCGGCAGGCTCATCACCGCTTCCATGGTGATGGGGCTGGCGACGCTCGCCATCGCCACCAGCGCCACCGGCGGCGTGCCCGGCACCGTCGTCAACACGCTGCTCTATGTGGTGGTCGGCGTCGCGGTTCAGTTCGCGCTGGGCTTAAGCCTGGCGCTGCTCTGCGGCCAGCCGATCCGCGGGCGCAATTTCTTCCGCGTCCTGTTCTTCATTCCGCTGATGGTGACGCCGGTCGGCATCGCCTACACCTTCCGCATGCTGGCCGACATGCAGAAAGGCCCCTTCGCGCCCATCACCCAGTTCCTCGGCATCACCGAATGGTCGTGGGCGACGGAAGCCTGGTCGGCGCGCCTCATGGTGCTGGTGGGCGACACCTGGCAATGGACGCCTTTCATGTTCATCGTGCTGCTGGCGGCGATCGAGAACCAGCCGCGCGACCAGGTCGAGGCGGCGCGGCTCGACGGCGCCAATGGCCTGCAGGTCTTCCGCGACATCACCTGGCCGGCCATCGCGCCCGTCGCCGCCACCATCGTGCTGATCCGGCTCATCGAGGCCTTCAAGATCATCGATCTTCCCAATGTGCTGACCGGTGGCGGCCCCGGCCTCGCCACCGAGTCGCTGACGCTCCATTCCTTCATCGCCTGGCGTACCCAGGATCTCGGCGGGTCGGCGGCGGTCGGCTACACTCTGCTGTTCATCTCGACCGTCATCTGCGTGTCCTTCTTCAATTTCGTGGTGCGGCCGGCGCGAGGGTCCGAAACATGAGCAGCGCTCCCGAAAGGTCCCTGCTGCGCCGCCTCATCGAGCCGCCCGCGATCGACGAGCAGTCGCCGGTTGGGCGCGTCGTCACCTATGCGATGCTGTTCGTCTGGTCGCTCGTCGTGCTGGTGCCGCTTTATTGGGTGCTGATCACCTCCTTCAAGGGGCCGGGCGAGGTCGATAACGGGCCGTTCTATATTCCCTTCGTCGACTTCCAGCCCTCGCTCGCCGCCTGGGACTTCATGCTGCTGCGGAACAATACGCTCGGGCCCTATCTCAATTCCGTGGTGGTGGCGCTGGCGAGCACGGTGCTGGCGGTGACGATCGGCGCGCTCGCGGCCTATTCCCTGGTGCGCATCCGCTTCGAGGTGAAGCTCGCCGCGGTCGCGCTGTTCATTCTGTTGCTCGTCGCCCTCATCATCGCGGTGACGAGCTTCGGCGTCGGCTGGCTGGTGGCCCTGACCGTGGCCCTGGCGCTGTTCGTCATCGGACTCTTCACCTTGCGCGGGCGCATGAAAGCGGCGGTCGGCAACAACGACATCGAATTCTGGATCATATCCAACCGCATCATGCCGCCCATCGTGGCGGTGCTGCCGATCTATGTGATGTTCCAGCAATTGCGCCTCCTCGACACGCAGGCCGCGCTGATCGCCACCTATACGGCGGTCAACCTGCCGATCGTGGTGTGGCTGACGCGGGATTTCTTCGCCGCCATCCCGATCGATCTCGAGGAAAGTGCCGAGATCGACGGCGCCTCGAAGCTGCGCGTCTTCTTGACGATTGCCTTGCCGCTGGTGCGCTCCGGCCTCGTCGCGACCTTCCTGCTGGTGTTGATCCTCGCCTGGAACGAATATCTGCTGGCCCTCTTCCTCTCCAACGCCAAGGCGCAGACCATGCCAGTGCTGGTCTCGGCACAGAATACAACGCGGGGCCCGCAATGGTGGAACATGTCGGTGCTGATCGTGGTGATGATCGCACCGGTCATCGTCATTGCGAGCGTGCTGCAGAAGCATATTGCGCGCGGGCTGCTGGTCGGCGCGGTGAAGGGATAGGGAGAAAGTCCACCCCATGAAAGTCACCCTCTCCCAGATCCACAAATCCTTCGGGCCGGTCCAGGTCGTCAAAGGCCTCGATCTCGAAATCACCGATGGCGAGTTCCTGGTGCTCTTGGGACCTTCCGGCTGCGGCAAGACCACGGCGCTGCGCATGGTGGCGGGGCTCGAGACGGTGACCTCGGGGCGCATATTGATCGGCGAGACCGACGTGACCCAGGTGCTGCCGAAATATCGCGACATCGCCATGGTGTTTCAATCCTATGCGCTCTATCCGCATATGACGGTCGCCGACAATATCGGCTATCCGCTCAAGATGCGCAAAGTGCCCGACGCCGACCGCCAGGCGGCGATCCGCGGCGCGGCGCAGAAGGTGCATCTCGAGGAGTATCTCGACCGCTTTCCGCGCCAGCTGTCGGGCGGCCAGCGTCAGCGCGTGGCGCTCGCCCGCGCCATGGTGCGGCGCCCTTCCGTCTTCCTGATGGACGAGCCGCTCTCCAATCTCGATGCCAAGCTCAGGGGCGCCATGCGCTCGGAGCTGAAAAGGCTGCAGGCCGAGCTCGGCGTCACCACCATCTATGTCACCCATGACCAGATCGAGGCGATGACGCTCGCTCATCGCGTGGCCATCATGAACAAGGGCGTGGTGCAGCAGATCGCCGAGCCGCGGCGCATCTATGACGACCCGGCCAATCTCTTCGTCGCGGGCTTCATCGGCTCGCCGCCGATGAATTTTCTCGAAGGCGATCTCGAACAAGGCGATTTCGTCTGGCCGGAAGGGCGCTTCAAGACCGGAACGCGCCGCGATCACTCGAAAGTGACCGTGGGCCTGCGCCCGGAGGACTGCCAGGTGACGACGGCCGACAAAGGCCGCATCAGCGCGCGCGTCTATGGGCTGGAGCTCATCGGCGACCACACGCTGATCATGTGCCAGGTGGGCGACAAGACCGTCACCGTGAAGGCCGATAAATCGGCCCATTATGAGATGGACGAGCCCATCAATATCGGCTTCGCCGACAAAGCCGTCTTCCTGTTCGACACGGCGACGGGCGCCCGCATCCGCTAGATCACGATGAATTTTGGATCTAATCGACCCAAAGTCATCGGCGTGATCGATTCATATGTCAGCGCGGGATTCGCGAAAAAGCCGGCATCCGCTTTTTCGCATCCCGCGCCAGCGCCGGGACTACCCTGCCGTCGCACATAAGATTCAGACATCCTTGAGTTGACCACCCGTTGCCGGCTCCGTCCTGAGTTGGTTGACAGAGTTGCCTATATGCAACACTGAGGATTCACGTGCGCTCACCATCGAATTCGAGTTGCGACGAATAACCGACACTCGCAGAGAGGGAGAATAATGTTATGTACGCAGATGCCAGCAAATTCCTCTGCGTAATTACAAACAAGAAGATTGAGACGGCGACTCGGCGGGCAGCGCCGTGAATTTGCAACAAACTCAAGGAAACAGAGGCATGAAATCATTCTACTTGGCTTGCGCCGGCGCATTGCTGCTGGGCTCATCGCTCACGGCGCCGGCGGCGGCCGCCGATCTCACCGACGATTACGCTTTCGCATGGGACGGCATCTATGCCGGCGTCCATGGCGGCTATCTCTGGGGCGATGCCGATGCCGAGCACGACACGCTCTCGGCCGATTTCGGCAAGAACTACGATCCTGCCGGCGGCTTCCTCGGCGCGCATGCGGGCTATCTGCATCAATTCGACAGCAATCTCGTTCTCGGCCTTGAAGCCGATTTCGACAAGGTCTGGGCCGATGGCGGGCTGGATCAGACCGACACGCCGGAATTCAATCCGTTCCCCGATGCCGATGGCGAGGCCAAGCTCAAATGGCAATCGTCGCTCAGAGCACGCTTCGGTTATGCCTTCGACCGCACGATGCCTTATGTCACCGGCGGCATTTCCTTCGCCCGGCTGCATTATTCGGAAGAGATCCTGCCCGAGACACCGATGTTCGACCAGGACGACAAGCGGACCATGTTCGGCTGGACGGTGGGCGGCGGCATCGCCCATGCCTTCAGCGACAATTGGATCGGCCATGTCGAATATCGCTATACCGATTATGGCTCGGAGAAATTCCTGCCGACGCCCGTCGCCAATCAGCCGGGTGATTCGAGCAAGATCGATCTCGAGACCCATGCGGTCAGGGTCGGCATCAGCTATCTGCTCGGCAACTGATCAATCCCAGCCTTCAGGCGCCCATTCCGAGAACCGGAATGGGCGCTTTATTTATGGGCGGCGAAGACCAGCAGGTCGAGGCGGGCGCCGTCCGGGCGCAGGACCTCGCGGCGCAAACGCGCCTCGAAGCGCATCTCGCGCGGTCCGTCGATGCGGGTGGCGCGCATCATGTGGAACAGCATCCGGCGATTGGTCGCCAGCACACCGACCGAGACCTTGTCGATGTCGCGCTCATCGAAAAGATGGAAGTTCAAAGCCCGCGTGGTCTCGAAGATGAGATCGCTGCCGCGGCTCGCTTTGTCGATGATGATGGCGGTCAGCATGGCGCGTTTGTGCTGCAGATTGACGTCGACGGTATAGAAGCCGATCAGCGCCGAAGTGTCTTTCCGGGAGATGCCGATCGCATAACGCGCGCGATTGTCATAGGCGGCAAGGAAAGCGCGCAAACGCTCGATCGTCCAGTTAACCTTGGGCAGATTGATGCCCTCCAGCACGTCGCGGTCGGCGAGCCAGCCCTGCATGACGGCGCTCGCGGCCTCGGCGCCGATGCTGCGCAGCCGGAAATTCTCCGTCTCGATGGCGAGCGGCCTGCCGCCGGGCGGAGTTCGCCGGCCACCTCCCGTCGCCTGGATGCTGCCCGGTACTAAACGGCGGCCTGGATGGGTCATGTCTTTCGTCTCATTCGTAAAGGGATCACAGACGCACCGCCCGAACCGGATGACCGTGCCGCGGATTGAGGCTCAGGCACCAGCGGAAGGACGGGGCTTCCGGCGACGTCAATTCCAGGCGAACCTCGTTCAGGATGGCGGCCAGAACGGTCATGACCTCGGCGGTGGCGAAATGCCGGCCGCCACAGACGCGCGGGCCTGTCGAGAAGGTCAACTTCGGCGCGCGGCCTTGTGCGGGGTCCGCCTGCAGATGCATACGCCAGGGATCGGGCCACCGATCGCGCGCATGATTGATGCCAATGATAGAGATCAGGACGAGATCGCCGGGCGCCACGACGCGGTCGCTCAACGGGTCCTCGGCCAGTGCTCTGAAGATGAGCACCGGCGTCGGTGGGAATATGCGCATCGTCTCCGTCACGAAGCGGCTGAACTCTTCATCGCGCTGCAGCCCGGCGAGCGTGGCGCCGTCCGAGCGCCAGACGTCACGCAGGCGCGCGCGCAGGGCCTCCTGAAGCTCCGGCTCGCGCGCCAGCAGGTAGATGCCCCAGCCGATGGCGGCGGCCGATGTCTCGGAGCCCGCGGCGAGGAACATCAGAAGCTCATGCTCGAGCTTGAATGTCTTGTCGGTCTCCTCGTGGCGCAGGAAGTCCGACAGCATAGGGTCGGCCGGCGTCATGGTCCGGCGGATCGAGCTCAGCCGTTGCAAGGCCTGATGGCGGAGCGCCAGAAAGGCTCTTGTGCGGCCGGGATCGATCGGCACGCGCGCTGCCGCATCGAGGCGATGGCGCGCCGAGAAGAAGGAATAGTCGACCGCATAATCCAGCATCGCGGCGATTTCGGAGAAATCCGAGAAGCCGAGGCTCGCCCATGAGCGGTCGAACAGGGCCTCCATCAGGATACCGCTGGTGATGATGCGGAACAGGCCGTCATCGAGACGCGGACTTTTCCGCGCAGCCTCGGCCAGCAGCAAATCGGCACCCAGCCGGCCATGATGGCGGCTCAACGCAAAGATGCGGGCCGGGTCGCATTTGCTCAAATGATGCTGACTGAGCCTCTGGCGCGACTGCCAGGCCTCGCCATTCTCGGTGAGGCGCGACGGCCCGATGACCTGGCTCAGCCAGCCGAGCGCCTTTTCGTAACGCTCCGTCCTGAGGCGCAGGATGCGCTCGGCGTCGGCGGGATCCTGGACGACCAGGAAGGAACGGCCGCCGAAATCGATCTCGACATTGCGGCCGTTAGACTCATCCGCCAGCCGGAAGAGCCGCTCCGCCAGATCGTCCTCAGCGCGGCCGCTATGCACGTTGCGCAGCAGCCTTCATCTCTTCGATCATCCGGGCGAGATCGGCGACGGTGCGGACATCCATCAGCGCCACCGGATCAGGCTCCTGACCGGTGGCCTCCTCGATCTCCAGCATCAATGCTTCGAAAGTAAGACTGTCCATGCCTTTGATCTCGGCGATATCGGCGTCATCCGCTATCGCGTCGGCCGGAATAAAAAAGGCGCGCGCGATAATCGTCTTGATCGTTGCCAATTCGCTCAAAATTTTCTCCCGCTTCCGGCATGACGACGAGCGCACTAGTGTCCCGAATCCGAAGTTCGCCACTGCCAGCGGCACCTTCCGAGCGAACTTCGGATTCGGAAGGACACTAGAAAACTTAATGATTCTAGTGTGCTTTTGAACGCGAAGTTCCTGTCGGTGCAAGCCGCCTGATATCAGGAACTTCGCGTTCAGCACACTAGACAGAATTGATCGGGCAGTGTCAAAGCGCAACCCGTTGCCGCAGCGGCATAAGCGTCCGGCACGACCACGCCGTTAAACCTAGCCGCTTCACACCCTTAAATTGATCATCGCTTCATCTTGTGGTAAATCTGAACCAGACCTGAAGAACTGATTCAGCAAACCGACAGGCAGGATCGCCTAGCGTGCCCGTCATTGCAGCGATCCCTCTAGGTTTGAAGCATTCCTTTCCAAAATGCTCCGCAACCGCTGGGTAGCGGTGGTCCTGCAGGAAATAGACATTGGAAAGGAATGAACTATGGCCGCACAGGCTAAAATGCTGAGCTCGTGGATTCACGTCGCCAATCCCAGCCGCTCGACCCGGGACGTGCTCAACCTCACGGTCGGCGGAACGATCATGTTGAATCAGGAGGCGGTCAATGCCGTCGCCGGCCGGCTGATGGGCGTCACCGTCAGGGTGATGGACAGCGACACCGCCGATGACGATCTGCTCCTCACCGATACGAGCTTTCAGATCGGCGTGCACGACACCTCGCCGCGGCCATTCATCCTGAGCGTGATCGTGCCGGCGTCCAAGCTCAACAACTGCGAGCCCTTCTATGAAAGCCGGGCCGAGATCTACTGCAAGGTGTCGGCGCGCTCCGGCACGGTGCAGACCAATGCGGCGAATACATCGACGGTGAGCGTCGCGATCGATTGAAGTCCTCAGGGCTTCCCCCTCTCCCGTCCGCAGGATGGGAGAGGGTGCCCGACAGGGCGGGTGAGGGCTCTTCCGATTGCGCAAGCTAGATCAAGAAAAGAGCCCTCATCCGGCCTTCGGCCACCTTCTCCCATTGCTTCGCAACGGGCGAAGGGAAAAACTCGACGTAGCTCGCCTTACTCAAGCCGCGAGGTCGGCCTCGATCAGGAACGGTCCGCGCTGCGCCATCGCTTTGGCGAGCAGCGCGTCGAATTCCTCGGCCGTCTTCGCCGCGCCGCCCGGCACGCCCATGCCTTTCGCCAGAGACGGCCAGTCGATGTCGGGATCGCCGAGCGATGTCATGGCGAGCGCCTTGGGGCCCGGATTGACGACGCCGACATTGCTCAGCTCATGACGCAGGATCGCATAAGAGCGGTTCGACAGCACGATGGTCACGATATCGAGCTTCTCCCGCGCATGCGTCCACAAAGCCTGGTTCGTATACATGCCGGAGCCGTCGGCCTGCAGCACGACGACCTTGCGCTCCGGACAGGCGACGGCGGCGCCGATGGCGAGCGGCAGGCCGATGCCGATGGCACCGCCAGTCAGGCGCAATTGGGTGAAGGCCGGGGCGGTGCGCAAGGCCGCATGGATCGGGCCGCCGGTCGTCAAAGCCTCATCGCAGATGATCGCATCGGCGGGGAGACGGTTGGCCAAAGACGCGCCGATCGCGGCGCTGGTCAGCTTGCCCTTGGGCAGCGGCCGCGCCTTCTCCGCCGTCACATGGCGCGGTGTCTTGCCTTCGACGCCCAAAGCGGCGGCGAGAGTCGCCACCGCCGCGCGGCCGTCCTCATCGGGATGCGCCAGGACATGGACCTGGCAATCATCAGGCAGGAGCTTGCCGGGCTTGCCGGGGTAAGCGAAGAAACCGACCGGCGGGCGCGAACCAATCAGGATGCAGCGCTTGAAGTGCTTCAGCCGCCTCACCGCGTCATCGACCGGATAAGGCACGGGGTCCAGGCCGACACGGCCGGCGCCGCGCTCGACCCGCGCATTGCTGGTCTCGGTGAGCAGTTCGGCGCCGGTGCCTTGCGCGATGCGGTCGATATTGTCGAGCGCCGAGGGATCGCTCAGCACATCACCATGGAGGAGGAGAAGTGTCGGTTCGCCTCTACGCAACACGGCGGCGATAGTATCGATGCGCTCGGGCCCCGGCACCGGCCGTCTGGCGACGGCTTGCGGTGGTGCTGGCTCCTGCGCCGGGTTCCAGGCCGTGTCGGCCGGGAGAATGAGCGTGGCGATGCCGCCGGCACCTTCCTGCGCCCGGCGCACCGCTTCGGCCGCATCGCCGGCAACCGATGCGGCATCACGCGCCGATTTGACCCAGACCGACCAGGTACGGGCCAAGCCTTCGATGTCACTGGTCAGCGGCGCGTCGAGATGGCGATGATAGGTGGCGTGATCGCCGACGATATTCACCATCGGCGTCGCGGCGCGCATCGCATTGTGGAGATTGGCGCCGGCATTGGCGAGACCCGGCCCCAGATGCAGCAGCGTCGCCGCCGGCGTCCCCGCCATGCGGGCATAACCATCGGCCGCCGCCGAGACGACACCTTCGAACAGGCAGAGAATGCAGCGAATGTCGGGATTGGAATCGAGCGCGCCCAGGAAATGCATCTCCGACGTGCCCGGATTGGCGAAGCAGACCTTGACGCCCGAATCGACAAGCGTCTGCACGAGTGTTTCCGCACCGTTCATCCTATGTGCCCCCTAACGTAGTGTTTGCTTGACGATCAGCGCATCGACGGCGACCGCGCGGTCGGCATAGACCATCAGAGGATTGACGTCGAGTTCCATCAGGTCATCGAGATGATCGGCGGCGTAGGTGGCAATCGCACAGATCGCGTCGACGACCTTGGCGATATCGGCCTTGGGCTTGCCGCGGAAGCCGTCGAGCAGTTTGAAGCTGCGCAGCTGCCGCAGCTCCGTTTCGATGTCGGCGCGGCTCACGGGCAAGAGAAGCTGGCGGGCATCCTCCATCAACTCGACGAGAATGCCGCCGGCGCCGATCACCAGCACCATGCCGAAGAGCGGATCGCGCTTCACGCCGACGATCAGCTCGGCCAAGGGCGCCGGCTGCATCGGCTCCATCAGGAAGGTATCAAGCGCGATGCCGGGCGCGTGCTTCAGCACATTGGTGGCCATCCGTTGCGCTGCGGCGCAAAGCTCGTCGGCGGTCGTGAGATTGAGTGATACGCCACCGACCTCGGTCTTGTGCGGCAAGCGGTCGTCGAGCACCTTGAGCGCGACAGGGCCGTCCAGGGACGGCGGATTGTTTCGCAGATCATCCAAGGTGACGACGTGGCCCGGCGGCACCGACAATCCGTAGGCCGCCAGCTCCTGCTTGCTTATTCTTTCATTCAGCGTCTCCGCCGATCCGGTGAGCGGAGCCAGCGCATAGGGCAAGTCGGGAAGGCCGCGCGCGGAATCCGCACGCCGCATCGCCGAATAATCGGCCCAATGCGCCATGACCTTGCCGGCGTCATGCAGACCCTGCAAGGGCACGACGCCCATGCCGAGCGCCGCCGCGCGCATCGGGCCCGAGATCGATTCCGGATTGACCGAGGCCAGGATGACGGGCTTGGCGGTGGCCTCGCCCGCCTTGGCCAAAGCGCGGACCATGGCGGTGAGCGGCTCGGCTATTTCGGTCCCCAACTGCAGCGGCGGCGGATCGAGCACGATCATGCCGTGGTCGTAGCCGTCGGACAGCAGCGCCGTGAAGATCGGCGTCAGGAGATCCTCGGCGCCCCAATAGCCGGCGGTGAAATCGAGCGGGTTGGAGACATGGCCGTAACTCGGCAGTTGCGGCGCGATGGCGGCCTTCTGCGCCTCAGTGGGCTGCGGCAGAGCGAGGCCGGCGGCGCTGAGAAAATCGGCGGCCAGGCCGTTGTCGCCGCCGGAGCTCGAGAAGACGGCGGTACGGTTGCCGGTGAAAGGCGGCGCGAAGGAAGCGAGCTTCAGCATCTCGAGAAATTGCGGCACCGTCTCGGTGGCGATGACACCGAGCCTTCGGAACAGCGCGTCGTAAAGCTCGTTGCGCCCGGCGAGCGAGCTCGTATGGCTCACCGCCAATTGCGCGCCGAGCTCCGACGTTCCGGTCCGGCAGATGATCACCGGCATGCCCTCGGCGCGGGCGCGCAGGCAGGCCTTGGCAAAAGCCGGCACGCTGCGGATGCCTTCCATGAACAGGCCGATGCAGGTGACATTCGGGTCATCGATGAGGAAATCGATGTAGTCCTCGAAGCCGAGCACCGCCTGATTGCCGGCGCTGATCATGTAGCTGAAGGGCGTCGCGCGCTGGCTGCCGGACAGGTGGATGCAGACATTGCCGCTCTGGCCGATGACGGCGGCGCCGCGCCGCGCCGGAAGCGCCAGATACTCCGACGTCCACATGCTGGCGTCGTTCGCATAATTGATCAGGCCGTAGCAATTGGGTCCGACCACCGCGAGATCGCCCGCCGCGGCGATAAGCCTCTGCGTGCGCTCGGCGCCCGCCTCGCCCTGTTCCGAAAATCCGGCGGCATAACAGATGACGCCGCCGGCGCCCATTCGGTTCAGCTCGGCCACCGCGGCGACGGTCGCCTCGGCCGGCACCGCCAGATAGGACGCGTCGGGCGCCACCGGCAGGTCGGCCAGCGAGCGATAGCATTTATGCCCGGCGATCTCGTCGCGGCCCGGATTGACGACATAGACCTCGCCCGCGAAATCATGCTTGCGCAAGGAGCGTAGCGCCATCTCGGCGAACTTGCCGCCGATGAAGGCGATGTGCCGGGGCGCCAGCAGGCGGGCGAGATTGGCCCGGCGCGCGGCACTCAGTATGGTATCGCCGGGCCGCGCTTGCATGTTCATTTGCGCGCCGCCTTCACGTCCTGCCAATCCTTGGCGCTCATCAACCGGCCGAGAAAATTGAACTGCCCGGCGCCCTGAAGCCATTCGCCGCCATCGATGGTGACACATTCGCCATTGATATAGGCGGCCTGGTCGCAGACGAGATAGGCGGCCAGATCGGCGAGCTCGTCATGGCGGCCGGCACGGCGCAGCGGGTTCTTCTCCTCGAATTCCTTGGCGAGCTCGGGCTTCGGCACCAGGCGCTCCCAGGCGCCTTCGGTGGGAAAGGGGCCGGGAGCGATGGCATTGAGCCTGATGCCGCGGCCGCCCCATTCGACCGCGAGCGAGCGCGTCATCGCCAGGACGCCGGCCTTGGCCATGGCCGAGGGCACGACAAAGGCCGAGCCGGTGAAGGCATAGGTGGTGACGATCGACAGCACCGTGCCGGCATGCCCCGCCGCCAGCCAGCGCTTGCCGCAGCCGAGCGTCGCATAGGCGCTGCCATGCAGCACGATGCCCAGTACCGCATCGACGGCGCGGTGCGACAGGCTTTCGGTCGGTGCGGTGAAATTGCCGGCGGCATTGTTGACGAGGATGTCGAGCGCGCCGTTCTCCCAGATCGCCGACAACATTGCATCGACCTGGTCGGGATCGCGGATATCGCAGCGGATGAACTCGGCGCTGCCGCGGCCCAGCACCACGAGCTCAGCCACCGTCTTCGCCAGCACCTCCTCGCGCCGGCCGCAGATCACCACATGGGCGCCGAGCGCCATATAGCGCTGGGTGATCGAGCGGCCGATGCCAGTGCCGCCGCCGGTCACCAGCACGCGCTTGCCGGCGAGGAGATCATCCTTGAACATGTGGGCTTCCTTCCTCCCGGACCGGCATGGTGGTTGGATAATTGGCCGGGTCCTCGTTGAACAGCTTGCAGATCCAGTCACGCACCAGCATGCGGCAGGTCTCGAGGTCGTAGCTCTTTTCGAGAGTCCAGCCGAGCCACAGGCCGTCGATCAGCTGAGTGAACATCAGCGCCGAGTGGCGGATGTCGATCTCCATGTTGCGCTCGGCCGCCGCCCTGGTCATCAGCCGCTCGGTCGAGGCGCGGAAACGCGCCCAGAGATTGCGATGATGCTCGAGCAATTTCGGGTTCGACAGCGCGGTGCTCCAGAAATGCAGCGTCACCTGCGAATAGCGGCGCTCCTGGGCGAAGGTGATGAG
This sequence comes from Taklimakanibacter albus, assembly GCF_016595235.1. GTDB lineage: Bacteria > Pseudomonadota > Alphaproteobacteria > Rhizobiales > Aestuariivirgaceae > Taklimakanibacter > Taklimakanibacter albus. The sequence goes on from NZ_JAENHL010000008.1 coordinate 2,291,105, forward strand.
GCCGGCGGCGATGAGGCGGCGGAACGGATCTGGCCCGGCGGCGCGGACCGCCAGGCGCGCCTCCTTGTCGAGCTCGGCATTCAAATGCTGGAAGGCCGCCATCAAGAGGTCGTCCTTGCTCTCGAAATAATGGCCGATCAGGCCGCGCGACACGCCGCTCTCCTCGCAGATCGTCTGGACCGTCGAGTTCTGGTAGCCGTATTTCTCGATCGAGCGCAGCGTGCCCAGGATGAGGTCGTTGCGCCGCGTCTCGATGGTGAGAACCCGCTTGATGGCCCGTTTCATGCGCGCTTTCCTCAGCCCGTCATCCCGGCGAAAGCCGGGATCCATTGAACAAGTGCAAGATGGGCGACGTTGTCCGCTCGGCAAGAATTTAGTGGATCCCGGCTTTCGCCGGGATGACGAGAATGGGGTGGATGGAGATTTCGCATGAGCCGCCTTCAATGATCCCGGGCATTAACGCCTGTACTTTCCGAGAGTATCGCGCGCAATGACATCACGGTGGATCTCGGAAGTGCCCTCCCAGATACGCTCAATGCGCGCATCGCGCCAGAAGCGCTGGATCGGGAAATCCTCCATCACGCCCATGCCGCCGAAGATCTGCAACGCATTGTCGGTGACCCGGCCGACCATCTCGGAGGCGAAGAGATTGACCATCGAGGCCTCGTCACGCGTGAGCCTGCCCTCATCCATCTTCCAGGCCGCCTCCTTGACCATCAGCTCGGCGATCTTGATGTCGGTCGCCATGTCGGCGATCTTGAAGCCGGTGCCCTGGAATTCGCCGATCGTCTTGCCGAAGGCCTTGCGGTTGGCGGCCCAGTCGCAGGCCATGGCGAAGACCCGCTCGGCGCGGCCGAGACAATGTGCCGACAGCATCACGCGGCCGGAATAGAGCCAGTCATTGGCGAAGTTGAAGCCGCCCCCCTCCTCGCCCAGGATCTTGGTCTCAGGCACCCGCACATTGTCGAGATAGATCATGTTCGGATTGTAGCCGCGGGTGCAGATCGACTTCATCGGCTCGATGCGCAGGCCGGGCAGGTCGCGGTCGAGCAGGAAGGAGGTGAAGCGCTTGCGCGGACCTTTCGGCGTCTCGTCCATGCCGGTCACGGCGAAGAGGATGATGAAGTCGGCCACATCGGCATGCGAGATGAACTGCTTGACGCCGTTGATGACCCAGTCCGATCCGTCGCGCTTGGCATTGGTCACGATGGCGCGCGCATCCGAACCCGCCCCCGGCTCGGTGAGCGCGAAGCAGTCGATCTTGTCGCCGCGAATGGCGGGCATCAGATATTCGTCGACCTGATCGCCCTTGCAGCCGAGCAGGATCTTGGTCGGACGCTTGATGAGCAGCGACAGAGCGGCCGACGGCTTGCCGAGCACGCGCTCGACCTGCGCCATGGTCTGGTAGTCGAGGCCGCCACCGCCGAGCTCCTCCGGCATGTTCATGGCGTAATAGCCGGCCGCCTTCGCCTTGGTCCTTATGTCGTCGGCAACCTCCTGCGGCACGGCGCGCGTTTCCTCGACGACCGCCTCATGCGGATAGAGCTCCGTCTCGACGAAGTCGGTGAGCGCGTCGACAAGAGTCTGCTGCTCGAAAGTCAGTGAGAAATCCATGAACTCCCCCTCATGCGCCGATGAATTTGGGCTCGCGCCGCTCATTGGCGGCGGCCAGGCCCTCGGCATGGTCCCTGGTGGTGACGCAAATCCTGCCGGCTGCCTGCTCCTCGATCTGCTGCTCGGGCAGGCTGCGGCCGAAAGCGCTGTCGATGAGCTTCTTGGTAAGCGCGATGGCGACTGTCGGCCCGGCGGCCAGGCGGCTGGCGAATTCGAGCGTGCGGTCGGTGAGCTCGGCCACCGGATACACGTCGCCGACGAGGCGGTTGGCCTTGGCGGTGGCCGCATCCCAGAGCTCGCCGGTAAAGGCAAAGCGCTTGGCCAGCTCGACGCCGATGATGCGCGGCATCAGCCAGGTGCCGCCGCAGTCGGGCGCGAAGCCGACGCGGATATAGGAGCAGACGAATTTCGCGCGTTCCGAGGCGTAGCGAAAGTCGCAGGCGAGCGCCATGTCGAGGCCGGCGCCGACCGCAGCGCCATCGATCATCGCAATGGTCGGCTTCGGGCAGCGGGCGACGTCCTGCACCATCTTGATGCACTCCTCGACCCAGTCATTATTGGGAAAGGGATCGATGCCGGCATTTTTGTCGGCCCATTCGCGCACATCGGCGCCGGCGCAGAAGCCGCCGCCGCGCCCGGTCAGGATGACGGCGCGCATCTTCGGATCGGCGGAGGCCTCCTTGATCGCCTTGCGCAACTGAAGCAGCAGCGCCGTATTGAGGGCGTTGCGCGCCCGCGGCCGGTTGAGCGCGATGACTCCGACATCGCCGTGGCGCTCGATCTCGATATGACTTTCCATGGTCAAACTCCTCTCGGTGGCTAGCGGCCCCGCCATTGCGGCGGCCGCTTTTCGAGAAAGGCCCGCGGCCCTTCGATCGCATCTTCAGATTTCTGCATGGCGCGATAGGTCGCGAGCCCATCATCCGGCGAGCGCGAGATCCGCATCGCCTCGGTGATCGGCATGCCGTCGATGGCGCGCATCACCTGCTTGAAGGCCTGCAGCGCCAGCGGCGCGCCTTCCGCCACTTGTGCGGCGAGACGGCGCGCCTGGTCATCGAGCTCGGCGCGCGCACAGACAGTGTTTGCAAGGCCCCAGCGCAAGGCCTCGTCGGCCAGCATCGGGCGGCCGCTATAGATCATTTCCAGCGCGACATTGTAGGGAATACGCTTGGGCAGGCGCTGCAGCCCGCCGGCATCGGGCAGGATGCCGCGGCGCATTTCCGGCAGCTGGAAATACGCGTGGTCCGCCATCAGGATGATGTCGCAGGCGAGCGCCAGCTCGAAGCCGCCACCGACCGCCGGACCGTTCACCGCCGCGATCAGCGGCTTGTCGAGGCTCCACAAAGAGGTGATGCCGCCGAAGCCGCCGGGCACCGTTTCTCCCGCCTCGTCGCCGGCATAGGCGGCGACCTCATTGAAGTCCCAGCCGGCGGAGAAAGCGCGATCGCCCGGCGCCGTCAGGATGCCGACATTCAGATGCGGCGTCTGCTGCAGATAGGTCGCCGCGGTGAAGATGGCATGGCTCAAACGGCGGCAGATCGCATTGACCTTGGGCTTCACCATGCGGATCTCCAGCACGGCGCCGAATTCCTGCGTTTCGATCAATCCTTGCGTGTTCGGCATCACGGCCGGCTCTCCTTCTTGCGGTTGGCCAGCAATTGGAGCACGAGCGGCGGGATGGTGGCGAGCGCGATCAGCAAGGTCGAGACGGCGGCAATGGTCGGATCGACCTCGTCGCGCAAGGTCGAGAACATCACCTGGGTCAGGGGCGCCTTTTCACCCTTGGAAATGAAGACGGCAACGACGACCTCGTCGAAGGCGACGATGAAGCTGAGCAGCGCCGCCGAGATCACCGAATATTTGATCTGCGGCAAGGTCACGGTGAGGAAGGCGACCAGGCGGTTGGCGCCCAGACTCCGCGCCACCATCTCCTGGTTCATGTCATAGCTGCGCAGACCGGCGCCGACCGTCACCAGCACGAAGGGGATGGCGATCATCGTGTTGACGAGAACGAGCCCGGTGACGGTGTTGAGCAGGCCCAACGCGGCATAGGCGAAGAAGGTGCCGATGGCGATGAGAATGGACGGCACCATGAGCGGCAGGACCAGCGTGCCATAAAGCGCGCCGCGCAAGGCATGGCGCGTGACATGCAAACCATAGGCCGCCATGGTGCCGAAAACGGTCGCCAGCACCATGGCGCCCAACGCCATGCGCAGCGACACGCTGGTGGCCAGCTGCCATTTCTCGCTGGTAAGAAAAGTCTCGTACCAGCGCAGCGAATAGCCGGGCGGTGGGAAGGTAAGCGAATTCGACGACGAAAACGACATCGGGATGACGATCAAGGTCGGCGCCACCAGGAACAGCAGGACAAGCCCTGTCAGGGCGAAAAGCCAGAGCCGGCGTTTGGGATCGACATGGCTTTCCATCATTGCGCCTCCGTCTCGACCGGTGTCAGCTTGCGCACCGCGATCCAGCTCAACAGCAGGAATGCCGCCGTGAGGATCAGAAGCACGACGGCAAGTGCCGAGGCCGGCCCCCAGGTCGGGAACAACGAGACCGACGCCTCGATCCGTTGCGAGATCATCTGCACCTTGCCGCCACCCAGAATGACGGGCGTGATGTAGAAGCCGAGCGACATGACGAAGACCAGCATCGCCCCGGCGATGAGGCCCGGCGCCGACAAGGGCAGGAAGATGTCGCGGAAGGCGCGGCTCGGCGAGGCGCCGAGATTGCCGGCGGCGCGCAGCAGATTGCCGTCGATGGCGCGCATCGCGGCATAGAGCGGCAGGACCAGGAAGGGCAGCATGATATGCACCATGCCGATGACGGTGCCCGCCATATTGTGCACGAGCTGCAGAGGCTGGTCGATGAGGCCCAGATCGATCAGGGCCGAATTGACGACGCCGCGGCGCTGCAGCAGGACGAGCCAGGCATAGGTGCGCACCAGAAGCGACGTCCAGCATGGGATCAGCACCGCCAGCATCAGGATGTTGCTGATCTTCTCGGGCAGGAGATTGAGCGTATAGGCGACCGGATAGCCGAGCAGGACGCAGATGAGGGTGACCCACAGGCTCACCTGGAACGTGGTCACGAAGATGGCGACATAGGCGCCCTCGGTCCAGATGCGCGTGTAGTTCTCGAAGGACAGGCCACCGTCGGCGCCTAAGAAGGACAGCGACATGAGCCAGCCGATCGGCACGAAAAGCAGGATCAGCACGAGCAGGCTCGCCGGCAGCGCCAGACGCAGGATATTGGCGCGCTCGCGCTTTTCCTGGCGCGCTAGGAGATCGGTGTTGAAGGCGATCGCGCCGGCCATCTAGGCCTCCGCCGAAACGATATGCGCGTCGGCGCGGTGCAAGAGCACATTCACGTGCGTGCCGGCCTCGGGCGAGAAGCCGGCATTGCCGGCCCGGTTCTGCAGGCGCAGATGCGCCATCTCGCCGCCGCCCAGCCTTACGGTGACGAGCAGGCTGTCGCCCTGGAAGATGCGCTCGACCACCTGGCCCGCAAAGACGTTGCAGTCATTGGCCGTCGCGCGCTCGCCGATGGGCGCCAGCGTCAAACGTTCCGGGCGCAGCATCAAGAGCGGCGATACAACCGCTACCTTGTCGGGTTCGGCGAGCTTCAGATCGGTTCCCTGATAGCAAAGGCCGCGCGCGCAAGGCGTCACGGCAAGGAAATGCGATTCACCGATGAACTGGGCGACGAAACGGCTCTCCGGCCTGGCATAGAGCCGGTCAGGCGTCGCCACCTGCATCAGGCGGCCTTGCGAGAAGACGGCGATGCGGTTCGACATGGTGAGCGCCTCGCGCTGGTCATGGGTGACCGAGATCGTCGTCATGCCGAGACGATCATGCAGCTTGCGGATCTCGATCTGCATCGTCTCGCGCAACTGCTTGTCGAGCGCCGACAATGGCTCGTCCATCAGCAGGATGCGCGGCTCGAAGACGATGGCGCGGGCAAGGGCGATGCGCTGGCGCTGGCCGCCCGAGAGCTGGTCGATGCGGCGCTCGCCATAACCGACAAGCTGCACCAGATCGAGCGCGCGCTTCACCCGCGCCTCGCGTTCGGCCGCACCCAGCCCTCTGATCCGCAGGGGATAGGCGATGTTGCCAGCGACATTCATATGCGGAAACAGCGCGTAGTTCTGGAACACCATGCCGATATCGCGCTTATGCGGCGGCAGATGGACGATCTCCTCCGCGCCGATGCGGATCGAGCCCTGCGTCGGGCGCGAGAAGCCGGCGATCATCATCAGCAAGGTCGTCTTGCCGGAGCCGGAAGGGCCGAGCAGCGTCATGAGCTCGCCGGCTTCGATATTGAGCGAAGCATCATCGACGGCCTTGACGGTACCGTAGTGCTTGCTCAATGCGCGGATGCTCACCGGCAGAGCGTGCCTTGATGGGGTGCTCATGATCTGGCCTGCAAAAAATGCCTGACAGCGATGATCACGCCGCCGCTGGCGCGGCGGCGCAAGGTCCTTATTGCTGCATGAACTTGTCCCACATCTCCTGCGCCTTCTGGCCGTTCTCAGCCCAGAAGGGCTTGTCGATGATGATCTGCAGCGGAAGATTCTTCTCGCTCGTCACCACATTCTCGGCCTGCTCAGGCGTGATCTTGCCGGTCTTGAAGGCGTCCTGGTTGATCGGGCCGTAGGGGATATATTGCGGCAGATTGGCCTGGTATTCGGGCGAGGTCAGATAGTTGATCACCTTCATCGCCGCGTCCTTATGGGGTGCACCCTTGGGCACGATCAGGCATTCGACGTCGATGACGCCCTGATTCATCGTATAGGCATAAGGAGCACCCTCCTTGATGGCGGCATCAATGCGGGCCGCCCAGATGGCCAGCATGTCCACTTCCTGGCTCTGCGCCAGCTGCGCCGCCTGCGCGCCGGTGCCCCACCAGACCGAGATATTCGGCTTGATTTCGGAAAGCTTCTTGAAGGCTGCATCGAAATCGATCGGATAGATCTTGTCCTTAGGCGTTCCGGCGGCGAGAAGGCCGATCTCGAGATTGGCGGCCGGCGAGACGCCGCTCAAAGCCCGCGTGCCGGGAAATTTCTCGACGTCGAAGAAATCGGCCCAGCTCTTCGGCGGATTGTCCTTATAGACATCCTTGTTGTAGGCGAGAACCGTCGAATAAGCGGTGAAGCCCACCCAATGATCGGCGACGAGATGCTTGGGGATGCCGGCGGTGTTCTTGATGACGGTGTAGTCGAGCGGCTCGAGCAGACCTTCATTGGCGGCCTGCTGGCACTGGCCGGCGTAAAGCTCGACAATGTCCCATTCGACAGCGCCCGCCGCCACCTGGGCCCGCACCTCGGGCAGGCCGCCCTGCAGGCTGTAGTCGCGGATCTTGATGCCGTGATCGGCGGTGATCGGATCCAGGAACGCCTTGCGCACCGCCTGCTGATAGGCGCCGCCATAAGAGGCGTAACCCACCGTGTCCTCGGCCGATGCGGATGAAATCGAAAGCACGACGCCAAGCGTACATGCCAGAGCGAACTTCTTCATTGTCTCCTCCCATTCGGCGGAACGCTTTGTTTCCTGCCTGGTCCTAACGCTATGAAAAATTTGTTGGACGTTCAACAAATTTTTTGAGACTTGAGAGAAATAGTCCTATCTGATTGTTTTGAAAGCAGATTATCTTTACTTCACTTGACCTTTCCGGCGCGCGTCAGCCATCAACACGGCAAGCGCACAGGACAAAAGGCGGCAGCGCGGACCATCGGCGCGGCTCGTCAGCATGATCGGCACGCGGGCGCCGAGCACGATGCCGGCGGCATCCGCCCCCGACAGGAAGACCAGCTGCTTGGCCAGCATGTTGCCGGATTCGATGTCGGGCACGAGCAGGATGTCGGCATCGCCCGCGACCTGGGAGATGATGCCCTTTTCGCGCGCGGCCTCGGCGCTGATGGCATTGTCGAAGGCGAGCGGGCCGTCGATGACCGCATCGGCGATCTGGCCGCGATCGGCCATCTTGCACAGAGCAGCGGCATCGAGCGTCGCCGGCATCTTCGGATTGACCGTCTCGACCGCCGCCAGCACGCCGACTTTCGGCAACTTGTCGAAGCCGAAGACGACACGCCACAAATTGACGGCGTTCTGCACGATATCGGCCTTGGCGGCGAGGTCGGGCTCGATATTGACCGCCGCATCGGTGATGATGAAGGGTTTGGGATAATTGCCGATGCTCATCAGGAAGGCATGCGAGATGCGCCGCTCGGTTCGGAGGCCTGAGGCGATGCGCACCACCGCGCCCAGCAATTCATCGGTGTGGAGCGCCCCCTTCATGATGGCGCCGACCTTGCCCTGCGCGGCGAGCTCGGCGCCACGGGCCGCTGCCTCATGGCTGTGCTCGGTGTCGATGACCTCGTAACCGGCAATGGCGACGCCCGCTTCCGTTGCGGCCGCCTCGATGCGGGCGCGTGGACCGACCAGCACCGGGATGATGAGCTTTTCCTTCACCGCCTCGGCCACCGCCTCGAGGACGTTGGACTTCACCGGGTGGACCACAGCGGTCGGCACCGGGGGCAGGTTCCGGCACAGATTGAGAATGGCGGTGTAGTGATCGGCGGACATCGGGGCACTTCCTCGCACGCGGCAATGCCCGATCTTCTAACCGCCTGGCGAGCCTGCGGCCAGCGGTTGTGGATCGGTCGGCCCGGGTGATATGCTTGGCCGATCCTGGTTCCCGCGGTGGAGTGCTGGCTTGGCTGAGGTTGAAACTGCACGCCGCCTGGCGGCGATCATGGCGGCGGATATCGTCGGCTACAGCCGGCTCATGGAGGCCAATGAGGAGCGCACCTTGGCCTCGCTGCGCCAGCTGCGGCACGAATTCTTCGATCCGGCGGTCGCCAAGCACCGGGGCCGCATCTTCAAGACGATCGGCGATGGTTTCCTGGTGGAATTCGGCAGCGTGATCGATGCCACGCGCTGCGCCATGGAGGTGCAGGGGGGCATGCCGCATCGTAACGAGGCGCTTCCCGAGGACCGCCACATCAAGTTCCGCGTCGGACTCCATGTCGGCGACATGATCGTCGAAGGCGACGACATCTATGGCGACGGCGTCAATATCGCCGCCCGCCTCGAGGGCCTCGCCGCACCCGGCGGCATCGCCTGCTCGGCGGCGGTGCGCGACCATGTCGGCCACAAGCTCGATATCGATTTCGTCGATCAGGGCGAAAAGGCGGTCAAGAACATCGCCCAACCGCTACATGTCTACTTCGTTGGTCCGGTCCGGGCCGAGGAGCACGCGCCCTTTCCTGCGCATCGCGGCAAACCCACGATCGCCATCCTGCCCTTCGCCAATATGAGCTCTGATGCCGAGCAGGAATTCTTCAGCGACGGCATCACCGAGGATCTGATCACCGATCTCTCCAAGGTCTCAGGCCTGCAGGTGCTGAGCCGGAATACCGTCTTCACCTTCAAAGGAAAGGCGCAAAATCTGCAGCAGACGGCGCGGCAGCTCGGCGTCGAATATCTGGTCGAAGGCAGCGTGCGCAAGGCCGGGAGCAAGGTGAGGATCACCGCGCAATTGATCGAAGGTGCCACCGACCATCATCTCTGGGCCGAACGTTTCGACCGTGACCTGACCGACATCTTCGCCGTGCAGGACGAGATCACCAAGACCATCGTGGCACAATTGCGCGTCAAGCTGCTGCCCGACGAGCGTGCCGCGATCGAGGACGCGCCCACCCAGAATATCGAGGCCTATACCGCCTTTCTCAAAGGCAAGCAGATCTTCCGGGTCGGGACCCGCCAGTCGCTGGTGCGGGCGCGGCAGATGTATGCGCGCGCCTTGGAGCTCGATCCATCCTACGCAATGGCCTATGTCGGACTCGCCAATTGCGCCTCCTATCTCAAGTCCTTCCATGGCTTCGACATCACCGCTGACGAGATCCTGGCAACGATCGACAAGGCATTGCGGATCAATCCCGCTTTGGCCGAAGCCCATGCGGCGCGCGGCATCGTCTTCGCCATCGACGACCGGCGGGAAGAGAGCATCGCCGCCTTCCGCAAGGCGCTGGAGAGCGATCCGAACAACTGGGAAGCCACCTATCATTTCGGCCGTTTCTATTTCACCATCGGCGATTTCCAGTCCGCTTTGGCCCTGTTCCTGCGGGCGATGGAATTGCAGCCCGAGGATTACGAGTCGGTGACCTTCCTCTCGATGACGCTGGAAGCATTGGGTCGTCGGGCAGAGGGCGTCACCTACGCACAGATCGCCGTGAAGAGAGCCAAGCAGGCGCTGAGCCAGACGCCCGAAAATCCCCGTCCGGCCCAGCTCCTGGCGAATATCCATGCCTATCTGGGCGAGCGCCAGCATGCCGAGGCATGGATCAAGCGCGCTTTCGAGATCGATCCCGACGACAATCACGTGCGTTACAACGCGGCCTGCGTCTATTCGATGCTGGGCGAGTTCGACAAAGCTTTCGATCTGCTCGACATCTGGGTCCATCACGCGGCGCGCGATTCCAAATTGTGGTTCCTCAGCGATCCGGATTTTACCGCGCTGCGGCGGCATCCGCGTTATGCGGACCTTCTCAAGCAGATCGAAGGCGTTGTCGGCCGGTAGAGCGCAGGCCCCTCTCTCGGAAACGGTCCGGCGCTCTACCGCATTGCTTTACGCATCCGTTTATCCGAAAACCACTTTGCACTTTTCGGACCAATGCCCCAATGTCCACGCTGCTCTATTTCGCCTATGGCTCGAACATGATGACGGCGCGGCTCCAGGCGCGCTGCCCTAGCGCCCGCCCCGCCGGTATCGCATTTGCGGATAACCATCGGCTGACTTTCTGGAAAAGAGGGCGCGACGGGTCGGGCAAGGGCCATCTCGCCGCAAGCCCCGGCCTGGCGCAGCCAGGCGTGCTGTTCACACTCAGCCCCGATGACCTCATCGCGCTTGACGGCTTCGAAGGCGCGGGGCGGGGCTATCGGCGGGCCAATGATTTCATCGTTCGCCTAAGGGACACGGGCAAGATCACGCAAGCGGCGACCTATATCGCCACCGATCTCGACGAGACGCTGCAACCCTATGACTGGTATCTGGCGCTGATCCTCGCCGGCGCGCGCGAGCATGCATTCGACGAGAAGATCGTGCGAGACCTCAGTGCGACGGCCTGTCGTGAAGATCCCGACCGGACGCGCGCCAGCCGGTACGAAGCCCTCGGCCTGTTGCGCGGCAGGATTACTGATCGGACGTGATGCACTCGGTGTCCCAGGTCGCGGTCGGATATTTCTCCTGGAACTCGGTCTTCGCCATCTGGCATTGCTCGTCGTTCTCGAACGGCATCGGCGTCGTCACCAAGCCACCATCCGTATCGAAGACGACGAGATACCAGAGCGCCGCGGCGATGATGGACATGGCTAAGATTCCTTCTCTCTTACATGAAAGGTATGACGAGGATATTCGGCAAAAAATGGACCAGATCAACCGCTTTCACGACATGTAACGTTTAAGTTACAGAGATCAGGGGATAGAGGCCTTGATCTTGCGCACTGCTTCCAATTGTCCGTCGAGATAGTCCTTCCAGTTGACACCATTCGGGTCCGTGGCCGCGAGAGTGACGGCCTTCTCGCAAGCCGCGATCGCTTCATCGGCCATCGCCTTGTCCGCCGCCTTCTTCGCCTGGAAGGAAACGATCGAGCAGAGCGTGTCATGGGCGAAGGCCGTGTTCAGCGGTTCAGCGAGCTCGCCATAAAGTGCCAAGGCACGGCGCGCATGCCCGGCGGCTTGCGCGACCGCCGCGGTATCCGACTCATAGGCGGCCCGGAAGACCGCATCGGCCATCATCTTTTCGCGCTTCGCCGTCGCCGGCTTATCCGATGCGGCGGTCGCCGCCAGCGTCGTCCTGGCGAGCCCGACCATTTCGACGGCCAGCGCATCCTGATCGGCCGCCGCGGCGCTGAAGGAGGTCAGCCTGTCGACGACGAAATCGGCGAGCTCCGTCCAGTTGGCGCCGATATTGCCGGCCGGCGTGCCGGTGAGCGCCATGCGGAGATGCCGGGCTGCAGCGATGAGCCCCGTCATGTCCTGCGCCGTCGGCTGGCCGACATCGGCCGCGGCCTGGAAGCGGGTGGCCAGGAGATAGCCAAGATCGACGCGCAGCGGTGCGAGTGCGTTCGCGCCCAGCGTGCTTTCATCGGCAAAGGCCTCCTCGCTCGCCACGAGCAACGGGTCCATCGCCGCCGCCTTGGGATCGAGCATGGCGGCGCCGGCCAGACTCTCCGCGAAGCCGAGCCGCATGCGGGCGCGGTCGAGCGGTGTCACCCCGACGAAGCTCGAATCGAGCGCCGTTCGTAGCGTCAATGAAGCGTCGCTCCAGCGCGGCGCCGTCTGCTCAGCGCGCGCCTGGTCGATGCGCTCCAGCCCCGTTCTGAGCCGGCTCTCCGACCAGGCATCGGCCTCGGTCTCGAACCGCGCGCGGATCGGGCCATCGGCCGCGAATGAAATGGGACCCGCCGCGGCAAGCCGCGCTTGCGTCTTGCGCAGCGCCTCTTCGAGCGCCGGCAATTCGGCCGCACGGTCCGGCAGGCTGCGAGCGGTATCGAGCGCATTGCGGCGCGCTTCGACGGCAAGCGCCAGACGCGACGCCTTGCCGTCGAGCGCGACGAGATCCTCCAAAGCCACGGCGATACGTATGGAGTTGTCGATGAAGCGTGGAAGGTCCGGCATTTCGCCGACGCGCCGGAAAAGATAGAAGGCTTCGTTGAAGGAAGCGACAGCGTCGGCCGCATCGGCCGCGTCCTTGCTGCGCTCCGCCAAAGCCTGGAAAGCAAGACCGCGCGCGATCATGCTGTCGGTCCAGCGGGTGTTCTCATAGTCGGAGAATCTGTCGGCGAGGGCTTCCTGGTGCAGCTTCAGCGATTCGCGCAGCGCGGTGTCACCGGTTTCCCTAAGCCCGAGCTCGCGCAAGGCTTCAGCCAGAGCGAAAAGCGTGTCATTGTGCTGGCGCGGCATCTTCTCCTTGGAACGCGCGCTGAGTGCTCCGCGATAATGCCCGACCGCCGCAGCGAGAACCACCTTGTCGCCCCGCAGCACGCCGAGTGTCCGCTTGACCTCGCCCAAGGCATCCTGGGCCGCCGCCCATTCGAGCGATGCATCTTGCGCGGTGAGGCCGGTGAGCTGGGCTTCGAGCAGAGATACGGCGCGCTCGATCGGTTCGGCCTCTCCACGTACGCTGCCCAGGCGCGCAAGCGCCGTCGCCAGCACACGCTCGACGCCCAGACGTTGCGCCGTCGCGCCGTCAGCGGGAAACAGCGCCAAGGCCTGCTCCGGCAGGTCGACCGCACTTGCAACCGCCGCCTCCTCGCCCGTCAGCTTTCCGAGCGCCAGTTGCAGGGCGCCCAGCCGACGGCGCAGCTCGATGCGTTGCGCCAGCGTGCCGGCGCGATCCACGACGGGCAAAATCTCCGCGAAGATCGTCCTCGCCTCCTCGATCTGAGCGGTATTCCGCACCACCTCGCCATTGAGATAGAGGAGATAAGCGAGATCGGATTTGAGATCCGCGGTCTCGATCTCGTCATATTTGCCTTGCCCGAGGTCGAGCGTCTCGCGGGCGAGGTCATAGCCGGCGACCTGCTCGATGGCGCCACGGCCGTAACGGCCGGCATCGATGTAAGCGGCGACCGCCTTGCGGGCGAGACGGTAGGACCGGTCGGGATCGAGATCACGCAGGTCACGCGCGATGAATTCATATTCCTCGGCGGCGAAACGATGCTTGAACGCGATGAGGAAGGTCTCGGCCCGGCGTTCGTCGACGGAAGCCAGGTCGAGTAAACGCGCATTGATGTCCTTCTGGATGTCCTCGATCTTGCCGCGCTGCTTGTCCGCAAGCTCGGCCGCCTGCGCCTGGAGCGCCATCGCGGCCTCGAGCGCGCCTTCGGCGACGGCGCGATCGGCGAGCCCCATCAGGCGGGTAATCTCGGGCTCGGTGGTGGTGAGCGCCTGGCGCTCGGCGGTCATCTCGCGCAGGACCTCCACATTGCGGCGCAACGCCGCCTCGAGCGCGGCCGGATCGGACGGCGCCTCCTCACCCATCGCTTTCAGCATGGCGAAGACGGCATCCATCGGCACGCCGCCTTCGGCCGAGACCTTTTCGATGCGACGGCGTTCGGCATCGGGAAGCGTGGATATGGTGACGAGAAGCTTGCGGCGCTCGCGCAGGATGTCGCCCTCGGCACCGTCGGCCTCCTTGGGCATACCGCCGAAATGCAAAAGCCGGCGCAGGCTCTCATTCATCCAGGGCCGCTGGCGGCCTTGTGTCTTGAGATAGACCTCCTCGGCCACCAGACGCATCACGAGACCGAATTCCTCGCCATTCATCGCCGAAAAGTGGCGCAGCACGGCGGCGGCATAGGGGCTGTTGCCGCCGGCATCGCCATCGAGCGCGACCTGTCCGGGTTCCGCCGCGAAGGCCAGGACGGACCCGACATTCTCGGTGGCGGCGGCGGTGGCGCCTTCGGCTTCGATACTCGCGGCGCTGCGTATCTGGCCGAGCCCGCCCGCGGTCATGGGCACAGCGGCGGCGCCGGCTGTGACCCGCACCAGCGCATCCGGCGGAAACGGATTATTGCGGCAGGCATCGAGCATCACGATGAGGACCGGGACCTCGGCCTGCAGTTTCGCGATCAGGGCCGAGACGGGAACCAGCTTCTCGCCCGCCGCGTCGAGCGCCGACAGATCGGCATCGACGGGCACCAGGTAATTCTCGCCGGCGGCCTCGATGCCGTGGCCCGAATAATACAGCACCGCGACATCGGCATCGCGGGCATCCTCGGCGAAACGCTCGAGATCACGTTTGAGCTCGGCGCCGCCACGGTCGGTCCGGCGCACGGAATCGAAACCCAGATCGGACAGCAGACCTTCGATCGCATCCGCGTCATTGCTGGGGTTCGGCAATTTGGCGAGATGCTCGTATGCGCCATTGCCGATGACGAGAGCGACGCCCCGCAGCGGCTTCTCCTCCGCCACTGCGGTCTTCACGAATAGCAGCGCCAACAGGGCAAGCAGCAAAACCAGCCGCCCGCCCATCCGCCTATCGCCGATGGCGCCCAACGCGCAGAGTGAAGATCGCATGCCGTCCGATCCGGAAACTCAGCCCGCGACTATCCGGGACACTGGCGACGAAATCAAGGCGGCGCGGCGGCCAGTTCAGCACTCAGGCAGATTGACCGCGAGGCCGCCGAGGCTCGTCTCCTTGAACTTGCTGTTCATCTCGGCGCCGGTCTGGCGCATCGCCTCGATGCAATTGTCGAGCGGCATGAAATGCGACCCGTCGCCTCTGAGCGCCAGCGACGCCGCCGCCACCGCCTTGATCGCGCCGATGCCGTTGCGCTCGATACACGGCACCTGCACCAACCCGCCGGCCGGATCGCAGGTCATGCCGAGATGATGCTCGAGCGCGATCTCGGCGGCGTTCTCCACCTGTGCTGGGGTGCCGCCGAGAACCGCGCACAGGCCGGCCGCCGCCATTGCCGCCGCCGAGCCGACCTCGCCCTGGCAGCCGACCTCGGCGCCGGAGATCGAAGCATTGTGCTTGATCAGGCCGCCAATGGCGGCCGCCGTCAGCAGGAATTCGGGCACGCGGCCACGTTCGGCGCCGACGCAGTGATCGAGATAATAACGCAGCACCGCCGGAACGACGCCGGCCGCGCCATTGGTCGGCGCCGTCACCACCTTGCCGCCGGCAGCGTTCTCCTCATTGACCGCCATCGCATAGACGCTGAGCCAGTCGGAGGCGACATGCGGCTGGATTCGGTTGGAGCCGGCCTCCCGCGCCAGCTGGCCGAGAATGTTCTTGGCCCGCCGTCTGACCTTCAATCCGCCCGGCAATTCGCCGTCGAGCGCCAGGCCGCGATCGATACAGTCCGACATCGTCCCCCAGATCCGGACCAGGCCGTCATCGAGCGCATCAGTCGAGTTCACGACGAGCTCGTTCGCCCGCTTCATCTCGGCGATGCTCTTGCCCGATTGCTGCGCCATCAGCAGCATGCCCTCGGCAGATGAGAAGGGATAAGGCCAGGCCTTGGCCTCATCCGCCGATGCCGACGCCGGATGCAGACGCTCCGCCTCGCTGACGACGAAGCCGCCACCGATCGAATAATAAGTCCCGGCGCAGCAGACTTCGCCCGCTTCATCGAAGGCTTCGAAGACGAGGCCATTGGCATGGCCGGCGAGCGCCGGGCCGAAATCGAAGACGACATCCTTGTCGGGATCAAAGGCCATGGCCGGCAGTCCCGGCGGCCGCAAGGTCTTGGTGACGGCGAGCTCGCCGAGTCCCTGTTCGGCAGCGGTCATCTCGATCTCGGCCGGCAGAAAGCCCAGGAGCCCCAGGCGAACCGCGCGGTCCGTCGCATGGCCCTTGCCGGTGAAAGCCAGCGATCCATAAAGCGTCGCCCGCAGCGCCACCGGCGGCGGCGCGTCCGGCTCATGCCTGGCGCGGTCGCGCAACTGGTCGAGAAAGCGGACCGCGGCCGTCATCGGCCCCATCGTATGGGACGACGACGGTCCGATACCGATCTTGAACAGCTCGAATACGCTCAGAAACATACTTCCTCCCGCGGGCGCTGCCGCTTCAGGAAGCGGACCTTCGTCAGGATTCGAACGGCGTCCGATTCCAGTTCTTGTAGATGAGATAGCGGGCATTGGTGCGGCCGATCGCGCCGAACCATTGCGGGCAGAACGGGCCCATCCAGATGAAATCGCCGGCGCTGACCGAATACCAGGAATTGTCGAGGCGATAGACGCCGCCGCCATCCAGCATCACCAGGCCATGCTCCATGAAATGGGTCTCGACATAGTGGAGCGAAGCGCCCGGCTCGAAGCCCATGATATTGACTTCACAATCGAAGGCCAGGTCCTCGGGCAGAAGCTTCTGCAGCGGCAGACGGTCATCGCCCTTCAAGCGGGCCACCGGCAGGTTGCGCGCATTGTTGACGAGCGGCTTCGGACCCGCGGTGCCTTCGAGGCGGACATAATGGCGCTCGATGACCGCCAGCTTGGCGCCCGCCGCCGAAGAAATTGTGTGCGCCTTGCCGGCGGGCAGGAAGGCATAACCTTCGACCGTCATGGCGTGGTTCTCGCCGTCGAGCGACAGAGCGGCCTCGCCCTCGAGCACGAAGAAGAATCTCTCGATGCCCGCGGCCGGAGCACCGGCCTTCGTCCCCGGCGCCATCTCGACGAAATATTCGACGAATTTGGCACCGATCTGCGGCGAGGCGAGAATGATGATCTGCGAACCGGGCCAGCCGGGCAAGGTCGTGCGCTCATGGCTGTCGGGGCAGATCAAAGCATGCCGTGTGCCGACCGAAGAACGCGTTTCGCCAAGACTCTGTCGCATGACCACCTCGTTGAATGCGCAAGGCCTAATTGGGCCATCCGCAAAAGTCAACGCAGAGCCAGATTCCGCCTTCCCTTGCGACCAGCCGGGGCGCAAGTTACAAAGATGATCTCCATGCAGCTTTCACCTTAATCCGACATGCATTCCTATCTCAGCGAAGCCGATCCCGGCACCCGCATCCTGCGCCGTTGCGACGAGCTGGCCGCCATCAGCAAGCCCGGCGCCGGCGTCATCCGGCTCTATCTCACCGACGAGCACAAGCGCGCCATCGAGCTCGTTTCCGGCTGGATGCGCGAAGCCGGCATGGAAGTGCATGTGGACGCCGCCGCCAATGTCGTCGGGCGCTACGCGCCGGCGCAGCAGGGAAATCCCTCCCTCGTCCTCGGCTCACATATCGACAGTGTGATCGATGCGGGGAAATATGACGGGCCGTTGGGCGTCATATGCGCCATCGACTGCGTCAGCGTGCTCCACCAGGAGAAACGCCGCCTGCCCTTCGGCATCGAGATCATCGCTTTCGGCGATGAGGAAGGAACACGCTTCGGAACGACGCTGATCGGCAGCCGCGCCGTCGCCGGCTCGCTCCTTGCGAACGAGCTTTCGATCGAGGACAGAAATGGCGTGTCGATCGCGACGGCACTGCGCGACTTCGGCATCGATCCGGCACGCATCGGCGAAGCGGCGCGCAAGGCCGAGGACATTCTTGCTTATGTCGAATTGCATATCGAGCAGGGACCGGTTCTCGAGCACCGCAATCTGCCGGTCGGCATCGTCTCCTCGATCAGCGCGCAGATCCGCAAACGCGTGACCTTGACGAGCGAGCCCAATCACGCCGGCACCGTGCCGATGCGGCTGCGCCATGATCCTTTTCTTGCCGCGGCGGAGATCGCCCTGGCGGCCGAGCGGATCGCCGCCGGCATCCCCGACGCCGTGGCGACCGTCGGCCAGGTCGACGTCAAGCCCGGCGCCATCAATGTGATCCCCGGGCATGTGACGATCAGCCTGGACATGCGGGCGCGCAGCGATGAGATCCTGACGGGCATGGTCGCCCGGATCGATGGTGAGGTCACCCGCATCGCTGAAGCGCGCGGCGTCGTCTTGAAGACCGTCACGATATTGGAGACGCGCGCCGCGCCCTGCTCGCCCGACTTGATCGGCAAGCTCGATGAGGCGGTCCGCGGCGCCGGAATCGAACCCTTGCATCTGCCGAGCGGCGCCGGTCATGACGGCATGGCGATCGCCAGCCTAGCTCCCATCGCCATGATCTTCGTGCGCTGCGAGAAGGGCATCAGCCATTCGCCGCTCGAAGCGGTCGAGGCTCCCGACGTCACCGTCGCCGTCGAGGTCCTGCAGAAATTCATTCGCGACATGGGTGAAGGCCAATAAGGCTTGCAGTCAAACTCGCGGAGCTCAGAAGCCCCGCGAGACTTCCAGCCGCAGTCCCATCGACCGGCTGTTGCCCGACAGGTCGCCGGTGACATCGGCTCCCAGCTGCCAGCCCGTCGGGAACGCGGCGCCGATGCCGACCTCCACCGCCACCTGGCTGCGTGACCAGCCGTCGGCCTCGATCAGGTAAGACGGTCCGGTCAGCCAGTCGCTGAACCGCACGCGCTGCCCCTCGGCCTGTTCGAAATCGTAGCGATATTCGAACCGGCCGCGCGGGGTCAGGATGGTGTGGCCCGCCAGGAAGCTGTATTCGAACCGTCCGCCGAGGAGTCCGCTGATCGTATCCATCTCCCGCTCGTCATAGGCGAGCGAATAGCTCTCTGGCCCGTCCTCGACATAAGAGTCGAAGCTGGTGCGCGAGGCCTCGATCCCGCCGAACAGCGACCAGCGCAGCGGCCCGTCATTGCGGTCGATGCCGGCGCGGACCGATCCGAACAGCAGGTCGGCCTTGCGCTCCGCGGTGGCGGAACCGCCCGTATCGGTCACGTAGCGGGTGAGATCGAAGTCGATCCCGCCGACGCCGGCCAGGACGTCGATGAACGCGTCCTCGACGGGCCGGAAGCTGCCATAGGCGCCGACGGCCCACGAGCTTGCCTCGACCTCCGACCCATTGTCGCCGACATCGGTCTGGTCACGGCCGACGCCAACACCGATGCCGAAGGTGACGCCGGGGGCCAGGACGATGTCCGCACCAGCGCTAAGGCCGGAGGTCGAGAAGTCGAACCCATTCACACCACCGGTCGCGTCGCGGCTGCCGATCGTCACGGTGCCATCGGTCCACAGCTCGATATTGCCCGGATCACGCAGGTCGCAGTTGACGGCCGGGTCCTGGCTGTCCGCGCCGGCCATTGCGGGCGGGCTGTCGCTCGCCGTTCCGTCGGCGGAGTCGATCCGCTCAGGCTGGGTCGGGTCGTCATCGACCTGCTGCTGCGGCGCCGCGTCGTCCGACATCGGGATGCCAAGGCTGAGGCGCGCGCCCATGCCTTGCGTACAGCGACCGTCGTGCAACTGCTCCATGCGGCGGCCGAAATTGCGGATCTGCGTCGCGGCCGTACGGCGGGCGGCGCCCGTCTCGGCAGCCTCGAGCCCGCGCACTTCGGGGTCGTCCGACGGATCGGACCGCGCGCCGACCTGAATGGTCAAAGTGAGCGGCGCCGACGTGCCGCCGGCATTGCTCAGAGTGTAGAGTACGGTCACCGCCTGCTCCGTGTTGGTGCGGGAGGTGAATTGCAGGCTGTAGGTGCGGTTCATCGCCGTCCCGCCCTCAATCAGCTCCACGTCGGCGGCATCGGCCGGGGTAATCGACACGAGCGCGCCGCCGGTGAACGGTCCGCCGGCCGCGCCGCCAGTGAGATCGACGGTGACCGTGCGGCCGGCCAGCGCGTTGATCGAGAGCGGCGATGCAGTCGGAACCGCAACGGTCACCTGGATCGAGACGGTGCCAGGGTTGGATGTGCCTCCGGCACCGGTCGCCGTATAGGTGAAGCTGTCAGGCCCCGAATAGCCGGTGGCCGGGGTGTAGGTCACGACATCGCCGGCGATCGACGTCGTGCCATTTGCCGGAGCCGTGCCGATCGAGATGCTGCTGTGCGGGCCACCTGAGATGGAGCCCGACAGGTCGATCGCCGTGCCGGGGCTGTTGAAGGCGACGACCACGCCCGGCCTGTCCGCCGCGACCGGCTTGTCGATGAAGGTGTAGGTCGCGGAGCCGGTGCTGGTCTGGCCGTTGACGGTGACCGTGACGGTCGCCGCACCCGATCCGGTCGCAGGCGCGGTGACGGTGAGCGAGGTCGCGCTCGCCGCGGTCACGGAGCCGGCGACGGCGCCGAACATCACGATATTGTCGCCCGGCGTCGTGCTGAAGCCGGTGCCGGAGACCGTCACCACCTGGCTGACGGGTCCCGAAGGCGGCGACACGCCGGTCACCGTCGGCGCCACCGTGAAGGCGTTGCCGGCGGTCGCGGACGTGGTCGGGTAGCCGCCCGGCGTGAAGGCGCCGAGGGTGAAGCCCGAGGTCGAGCCGGCGGTGGCGCCGGTATAGTCGAGCGTGATGGTGCAGTTGCCCGGCGCCACGACGATGTTGGTGAACTGGACGGTCGTCGCGGTCGGGATCGAGGTCGAGCCGATCGAGCAGGTGCCGCCCGGGGCGCCGATCACCCGCTCGACGAGCGACGGCGAGGTGAGCAGCGCGTTGAAGGCCGGGCTGTTGGACGCATTGGTGTTGGTGAAGGTGATGGTGACCGCCCCGGTGTCGCCAGCGCTCACAGTGGCCGGCGCAAAGGTGACCGACGCGGAGATCGCCGCGGCTGGCCCGACCGTGAAGCTCTGCTGGACCTGCGGCGCCGCGTTCCAGTTTGTATCGCCCGGCTGGTTGGCGTTGATCTGGCAGGTGCCGGTGCTGGTGAAGGTGACCGAGTTGCCCGTCACTGCGCAACCGGTGCTGGCGCCATCGGGCGAGAAGACCACCCCAAGCCCGGACGTCGCCGTCGCGGTCACGGTGTAGGCGCTACCTCCCACCGCCGCGCTGCTGGGCGCGGTCGACGTGAAGCTGGCCGTCTGGTCGCCCTTGGCGATTGTCGTCGTGGTGATCGAGCCGATGGTGGTGACGGGCGTGCCCTGGCTGTCGGTCACCCTGACTTGGTAGCTGAACGTGCCGGCAATGGTCGGCGTGCCCGACACCAGGCCGGTGCTCGAATCGAGGCTGGTGCCCGGCACGAAAGCCCCGGCATTAAGCGCATATGTATAAGGCGCGATGCCGCCCGAGGCCGTGTTGGACTGGCTGTAGCTGGCGCCCACCTGGTTGCCCGACACGCCGCCCGTGCTGAGCACCAGATTGGCCGGGGTCACGGTGAAGCTCTGCACGACGTCGCTCGCCGCGTTCCAGTCAGTGTCGCCCGCCTGGCTGGCGGTGATCGAGCAGGTGCCTGTCTGGAGCAAAGTGAGCGTGGTGCCCGAGACCGTGCAGATGCTCGGGGTCGACGAGGCGAAGCCGACCGTCAGACCCGACGACGCCGTCGCCGACAAGGTCAGTGGCGAGGCCGAGAGCGAGGCATTGGGCAGCGCGCCGAAATTGATCGTCTGGTCGCCTTGGACCACGGTGATGCTGTAGGACTGCACCCTGGTGTACGGCCCGCCGCTGCCCACGGTCGAACTGTCGGTTGCCGTGATATCGAAATTGAAGGTACCGGTTGTGGTCGGTGTGCCCGACAGCGTGCCGCCGGTCAGGGTCATGCCTGTGGGCAGCGTTCCCAACGTCTGCGCATAGCTGTAGGGAGCAGTGCCGCCACCTGCCGTGAAGCTTTGCGAATACGCGGCGCCGGCCGAGCCACCGGGCAGCGCGCCGGCCGCCGGCGACAGCGTGATCGTCGGCGCGGAGATGGTCAGCACAAGCGGACCGGTTGCCTGGGTGAAGGGGCCGGTGCCGAGCGAGCTGTCGGTCACATTGGCGGTGAAAGTGAAGATGCCGCTGGCCGCCGGCGTTCCGGTGATGGTGCAATCACTGTTGAGCTGTGTGCCGGCAGGCAGGGCGCCCGTGTTCAGCGTGGTCGAGCAGCTGTGCGGCGACCTGCCGCCGGTGGTGTTGATCTGCACGCCCGAAAGCGCAATGCCGCGCTGGCCGCTACCGACAGGGAAGACGGAGACCAGCACCGGATTGCTGATCGGCACGGTGACCGTCGCCGGGCTGGAGGTGCCGCCCAGATTGGTCGCGGTGAAAGTGAAGCTGTCATTGCCGCGGAAGCCGACCGGCGCGCTGTAGGTGACGAGGCCGGCCGCATCGGCCGATACAGAACCGCCCTGGGCTGTGGTCGCCGAGCCCACCGCATAGCTGGTCGGGCTGTTCGTCGCATGGCCGGCGACGCTGAAGGTCGCGCCACTGACGTCATAAGCAAGCGCCGAAGCGGTGAACGAGCTGGCGACCGGCGCCGCAACATAGGTGAACTGGTCTGCGGCGCTCGTGGCACTGGTGCCGCCCGGCGCGGTGATTGTAACATCGACCACCCCCGCGGCATGAGCCGGCGCAACCGCCGTGATCTGCGTATCGCTGTCGACCGTGTAGGTCGCCGCATTGGTCCCGCCGAAGCGCACGGCGCCCGGGCCCGTCGTGCCGGTAAAATTGGCGCCCGTGACGATGACGCTTGTCCCGCCGGCGGTTGGGCCGGATGCCGGCGCCACGGACGTCACCGTTGGCGCGGGTGCTGTGACGGTGAGCGGGGTCGGCGTCGTTGCCGTGCTTCCCGACACGGGGGCTGGGCCGGTGGCCGAGACCGTGCCGCTCGTATAGCTGTAATTGCCCGGCGTGGCGGACGAGGCGGTGATCGACACCGTGCACGAAGCGCTCGCATTCAGCGTCGCGCCGGACAGGCTCAGCGCGCCACCGGCCAGCGTGGCGGTGCCGCCGGTGCAGGTCGTCGTCGGGCTCGATCCGGTGAGGCCAGCCGGCAGCGCCGATGCCGACACCGCTACGCCCGTCAGCTGCATCCCGGCATTCGGATTGCTGATCGTCACGGTCAGGGTCGAGGACCCGCCTGTGACGATGGAGGTCGGGCTGAAGGCTGCAGCGATCGTCGGCGCTGACGCATTGACGGCAAGCTCAAAAGTCTTGGAATCGGAACCCGTTCCCTGGTGCGTCACGGTGACGGTGAAGGTGGTGGCGGCGAGCGCAGCGGTCGGCGTGCCGGTAATGGCCCCGGTGCCGGTGTTGAACGAAAGACCGGCGGGCAGCGTGCCGCCGCTCAGCGCATAGCTGTGCGTTCCGCGGCCGAAAGTGGCTGTGACCGGCGTGAAGCTCAGCGCCGTGCCCACCGTGCCCGAGGTCGAAGCGACGGCCTGGGTTGCGCGGACGCCGCAATAGATCGTCCAGGTCACCGTGCCGGAGCCGGCGCCCGGCACATAGGCCGAAGCCGCCATGGAACGCGTGGCCACCGGCAATGTTATGGAACCGCTGCCGCTGATGTTTGTATCGACGAAGACGGTCGCGACGCCGGCAAGAGGCGCGCGGTTCAGCCTGGCGTTCACCGCAGAACTGGAAACCGTATATTCGTAGTAGACTACGGTTCCCGCCGCGAAGTTGGTGATGCCGGTCTGCGGTCCGAACGGCGCCTGATTGATGATGGTGGTTGGGCCGGTGCTGCTGACGTTGTAGTTTGCGTTGTCGTAGAAGGTGAGATTGTTCCTGAGATAGTTACAGCCGTCGCCGTCGGCGGCCTTGGCCGCGATCGGCGAGAGAAGGATCAGGATCGCCGGCAGCGCGAGCGCCACGGCGTGCGCCTTGCCTTGAAACTGCGCGCAGATGTTCCACGCAGCTTTGAGCCACCTCACCATATTCAGACTGTCCCGCCCCTGTAAGAACCGTACTCTATCGGCAAGCGCCGCAGGCCCGGTGCAACTCCATGTTGCAACTCTGCTGACGCATTACTGAGTCAGCCCAGTCTCGAATCCCCCTCTTCGATCTAAGAGAAGAATTGCTTTCACTCAAGCGAGTAATCCTACGTAACTAACAATATGGCTTTTTGCCCCAAAATGGACTGACGCTCATCCGCAACAGGTCGACGACGGCCGCGCTGCTCCCCAACTGCAACATCGGCAAACTGAATGACGCGATCCGCAGCGCCGGGATCGACTCTTGCTCGGATCGCGATGATCTTCGTGCGCTGCGGAAAAAGGAATCAGCCATTCGCCGCTCGAAGCGGTCGAGGCTCCCGACGTCACCGTCGCCGTCCATGTCTTGCAGAGATTCATTCGCGATATGGGCGAAGGCCAATAGGGCCGTCACCGGCATCAACAGGCGCCGGACGATCTATCGCTGATTATTTTGAGTTTATCCCTTGAGAGGGAAATGGTGGAGCCAGACGGAATCGAACCGACGACCTCTTGAATGCCATTCAAGCGCTCTCCCAACTGAGCTATGACCCCACACTGGGTTTCCAAGGGCTTTAAGTCCGGCCCTCGAATTGGGAGCCCCGCAAGGCGGTTGCCTTGCGAAGCGGGCGGAACCTAGTGCCGCCCTCATGATTTATCAAGCAAAACTTGCGCCGGCGCGCGAGATAGTTTTACCGACAGGGCAAGGGTGGCTTTGGAGCCATCCCCTGGAGCGTTTCCTTATCGCCAAAGTCGGGCAACTTTGGCGGGAAGCGCTCTAGACCTCTTCCTCGCCTTCCTTGGAACCGCCCGGACCACCGTCCAGATAGCCGGTCACGTCGGAATTCTCTTCCTCGTCCTCGACCAGGAAGGTCGAATCCTCTTCGGCCTCGGCGCCATCGTCCTCTTCGCCCAGATCGACATCGGCGACGGCGGCGGTTTCGTCATCCCCATCGCCCCCCTCATCGACCTCCTCGAGGCTGACGAGTTCGACCTCCGAGACCTCCTCGGCATCTTCCGGCGCCGGCTTCGGTATCTCGCGCTTGGGTGCCGCCTGCGGCACTTCGCCCTTCGACGGCAGCAACGGCGCGGCGATGAAGCTCACCCCGCATTTCGGGCAAATGATCGGCGACTTCAGGAGATCATAGAATTTCGACCCGCAGGACGGGCATATACGCTTGGTTCCGAGTTCAGCCTTGACCACGGTTGATCCTTTACAGGCTAATAAAATGAGAGTGATGGGGGCTCCATGCCATGGCCGGCCTGGCTTGTCAAAAGCAAAGGTGACAGGCGAAAACCCCTATGTTAGGAGCCCATCCCGACAAATAAACCCGTTAATTTGTGGATATTTCCGTGCACGGCTCAAGCCCAGCGCCGCTCCAATCCTCAGCCAGCCAGGGCCTCAAAGGCCGCTTGCGGGTACCCGGCGACAAATCCATCTCGCACCGCTCGCTCTTGCTGGGGGCGATCGCGGTCGGTGAAACCCGCGCCTCAGGGCTCCTCGAGGGCGAGGATGTGGTCAATACCGCCAAGGCCGTACAGGCCCTGGGGGCCCAGGTGAAGCGCACGGATGACGGTGTCTGGCACGTCCAGGGCGTCGGCGTTTCGGGCCTGATGAGCCCCAAAGGCGACCTCGATTTCGGCAATTCCGGCACCGGCGTGCGCCTGGCGCTGGGCCTCATGGCCTCCACCCCCTTGACCGCGCGCTGCATCGGCGATGCCTCCTTGTCAGGCCGGCCCATGGGCCGCGTCACCGTGCCGCTGTCCGAGATCGGCGCCCGCTTCGAGACGGCGGAAGGCGGCAGGCTGCCTTTGACGCTGCATGGCGCCCGCCATCCCGTGCCGATCACCTATAAGCTTCCGGTCGCCTCCGCCCAGGTCAAGTCCGCCGTGCTGCTTGCCGGGCTCAACACGCCCGGGCGCACCACCGTGATCGAGCCGGTGGCGACGCGCGACCATACCGAGCGCATGCTGAAGGCCTTCGGCGCCGATATCTCGATCGAGAACAAGGCTGACGGCCGCCATATCACCATCACCGGCCAGCGCGAGCTCACGGCGCAGATCATCGACGTGCCGGCCGATCCGAGCTCGGCCGCCTTCCCGATCGTCGCCGCCCTCATCGCGCCAGGCTCCGACATCACCATCGAAAATGTGATGCTGAACGAGACGCGCACCGGCCTCATCACCACGCTCATCGAAATGGGCGGCGATATCACCATCGAGAACAAGAGACTGGCGGGCGGCGAGGAAGTCGGCGACCTGCGCGTTCGTTCCTCGAAGCTCACAGGCATCAAGGTGCCGGCCGGCCGCGCGCCGTCGATGATCGACGAATATCCAGCCCTCGCCGTCGCCGCTTCTTTCGCCCAAGGCGTCACCCATATGGCAGGGCTCGACGAATTGCGGGTGAAGGAGAGCGACCGGCTCGCCGCCGTCGAAGCGGGTCTCAACGCCAATGGCGTGACGACGCGCTCCGGACCCGACTGGCTCGAGGTCGAAGGCGGCAAGGTTCAAGGCGGCGGCCTCGTCGCCACTCATCTTGATCATCGCATCGCCATGTCCTTTCTGGTCATGGGCCTCGCCAGCCTGAAGCCGGTCCGCGTCGATGACGGCGCCATGATCGCCACCAGCTTCCCGAACTTCTCCGGCCTCATGAACGGCCTCGGCTGCCGCATCGAGCCTCTGTCATGATCATCGCCGTCGACGGCCCCGCCGCCGCCGGCAAAGGCACGCTCGCCCGCGCATTGGCGCAGCATTACAACTACCATTTCCTCGATACGGGCGCGCTCTACCGCATGGTCGGGCTCGGTGTCGTGAGCGCCGGCGGCGATCCGCGCGATGCGGCGGCGGCGCTGAAGGCGGCCGAAAGCTTGCGGCCCGACAAGGTGAATGACGCGGATCTGCGCAGCGAGGCGGTGGGCGAAGCCGCCTCGATCGTCGCCGTCAACCCTGAAGTTCGTTCCGCCCTGCTCGGTTTCCAGCGCGCTTTTGCCCGCAAGGAACCGGGCGCGGTGCTGGACGGACGCGATATCGGCACCGTGGTGTGCCCGGACGCGGAAGCAAAAATTTTCGTCACCGCATCGGCGGAGGTGCGCGCCAGACGCCGGCTCGCCGAGATCGCCGAGCGCAGCGCGGCGCCGGCTTTCGATGTCGTGCTGGCCGAGATCAAAGCCCGCGACGCGCGCGACAGCAGCCGTGCCCACGCGCCGCTCATTCCCGCGAGCGATGCCTATGTGCTCGATTCCTCCGACCTCAGCCGCGAAGAAGCACTGGCAAAGGCCATCGCTTACGTGGAGACGAGGAGGCCACGCTGACTTTCTTTATTGCGGCAGCGGACGGAGCGCGTATGTCACCTCGGGCCGCCCGCTCTTAGGCCAGCGATAGGTGGCCCAGCAGGCTTTGTCCTGGCCGGTGAAATTGCAATTCGTCTTGTCGACCCAGAGATCGAGCGAAGATGCGTCCTGGGTCAGCGTCAATGTGGGCGCAGCACCCAATATCTCGACCGGATCGCGATAGTCGTTGCCGGAGACGGCGACCTTGATCGTGCAGCCGCCATTGCCACAGAAAGCGGTGGCAGCACCTGTGCAGTCGAGCGCCTGCGGATCGAAGACGACATCCTGCAGGCCGTCACCATCGAGATCGCCGGTGAGAAGCCGCGGCAGATCGGCGCCCGTTTTCAGGGCGCCCCCGAGCTTGCGGCACTCCTCGCCATAAGTTCCGGCGGTCTCCTGCAACGCCTCGGGCAGGTTGCCCACCGACCAGGGCTCGATCACCGGATCGGCATTCTCCTGGTCATAGACATTCTGCATCGCCTGGGCGATCTGCTCCTTCAGCGTGGCGATGCGTGCCTCGTAGAGCTTGCGCAGACAAGCGAGGTCGCCGCCACATTGAGTGCGCGCCTGGAGAAAATTCTGGGCGTCGTCCATGCGCGCGCCGCTGCCGCCCATCAGCATCGGCACCTTGCGGAAGGCGAACCACAGACCGCCCATCTCGCTGTCGAGCGCAGAGAGGTCCGGCGTCTTGCAAATGGCAATCTCGTCGGGCTTCGCCGCCTTGCCGCAATCGAAGCTTGCGGCCGAAGCGACGGAAGACAACGCGGCAAGGATTGCCACGACGGCCGCGGCGCATAGACTGGACCGGAACATGGCAGCTCTCCTATTTCGCGACGTCGCCAGTTGGGAATCCGCACCAGGCGCCGATCTGGCGGTAAGCGGCGGTGAAGCCTTTCAACGACAGAGCCGGAACCGGCTTGCCCGCCACGGTGATATCGATCGTGCTGCCCGCGGCCATGGCGCGCAACAGCGTGAGGCTCGTTTCCTTCGCATTATTGATGGTCACCTGCTTGCCGTCGCCGACCGCCTGAATGTCGAGGCGCTTGCCGCCGATTTCGAAAGCCACCGGGATACCCTCGCCCGCGGGCGCGGGCGCGGTCATGGAAATCGTGATCGCCGGATAGGCATCGGGCGGCAGCACATCGCCATCGCCGATCGCGATGGCGAGCGTCGCGGTCTGGCCGCCATCAGCCGACGTCGATGTCTCGGCCCGACAGGTCTTGCGCAGGTCTTCGCCGGTATTGACCTCGTCCAGGCCGGCGGCCCAGTCGCGGAAGGTTTCCTTCTGCGGCGCCGCCAGGGCATTGCCGGTAAGAGCCAGGAACAAGAGGCCGGAGCTGAGCAAGGTTCTGATCATGGTCCGCATAGTACAGGCAGATGCCGCATTGCCAAAATCACGACCGCGAACGAGATTAACCCCGACCGACGGAAGTCATATTGCCGAGGCGCCGCCACTCATGCACAGTCGACCCATGGCGGGGAAACACGACACCAAGCGGGCCTATGTCGCCGGCACGTTCGACACCAAAGCGCGTGAGCTGCTCTATTTGCGCGACTGCCTGAAAGGACACTGCATCGACACGGTGACCGTCGACCTTTCGACGTCGGGCGCCAAAAGCCCGGCCGAAGCCGACATCGCCGCGACGACGGTCGCGACCTTTCATCCGCTGGCGGCGCAAGCCGTCTTCACCGGCGAACGCGGCAGCGCCGTCGCCCGCATGGCGGAAGCCTTCGCCATCTTCGCCAAATCGCGCGACGATCTGGGTGGCCTCATCTCCGCCGGCGGATCCGGCGCCACGGCGCTCGCCACGCCGGCGATGCGGGCGCTGCCCGTCGGTGTCGCGAAACTCATGGTCTCCACCATCGCGAGCGGCGATGTGCGTCCGCATGTCGGGTCCTCCGACATCGCCATGCTCTATCCGGTGACCGATATTTCGGGGCTCAACCGCATCTCGCGCACGGTCCTCGCCAATGCGGCGGGAGCGCTTGCCGGCATGATGCGGGCCCAACCGCTTCCTGGTGCCGACGAAAAGCCCGCCATCGGCCTCACCATGTTCGGGGTGACGACATCTTGCGTGCAAGCGGTGACGAAGCTGCTCGACGAGCGATATGACTGCATCGTCTTCCACGCCACCGGATCGGGTGGACAGTCCTTCGAGACGCTGGCCGGATCGGGCTTCTTCACCGGCGTGCTCGACATCACCACCACCGAGATCGCCGATGAGACCGTGGGCGGCGTGCTCAGCGCCGGGCCCCGGCGCCTCGATGTCTTCGCCGAGCACGCCATTCCGTATGTCGGCTCCGTCGGCGCGCTCGACATGGTGAATTTCTGGGCCCGCGACACCGTGCCGGCGCAGTTCGGCGAAAGGCAATTCCATATCCACAATGCCAATGTGACGCTGATGCGCACCACGCCCCAGGAGAATGCACGGATCGGCCGGTTCATCGCGCAGAAGCTCAACCGCATGAAGGGCAAAGTGCGCTTCCTCCTGCCGATGAAAGGCGTTTCCGCGCTCGATGAGGCCGGCAAGCCTTTCTGCGACGAAGCGGCGGATGACGCGCTCTTCAGGGCGATCGAGCAGGATTTCGAGGCGAGCCCGGATCACCTTCTGATCAAGCTGCCGCTTCATATCAATGACCCTCACTTCGCCGATGCGCTGGTCACGGCCTTCCGCGAGATCACGGAGACCTCATGAGCCGTTTCAAACGTGAAGAGCTGATCGCCCGCTTCCGCGACATGATCAAACGCGGCGAGCCGATCATCGGCGGCGGCGCCGGCACCGGCCTTTCCGCCAAGGGCGAGGAAGCGGGCGGCATCGATCTCATCATCATCTACAATTCAGGCCGCTACCGCATGGCGGGCAGAGGCTCGCTCGCCGGCATGATGGCCTATGGCAATGCCAATGACATCGTGCTCGACATGGCGCGCGAAGTGCTGCCGGTCGTCAAGAAGACGCCGGTGCTGGCAGGCGTCAACGGCACCGACCCGTTCTGTATCTTCGACGACTTCCTCGACCGGCTGAGCGCGCTCGGTTTCGCCGGCGTCCAGAATTTTCCCACCGTCGGCCTGTTCGACGGCCGGATGCGCGCCAATCTGGAAGAGACCGGCATGGGCTACGGGCTCGAGGTCGATCTCATCCGGCTGGCGCATCGGAAGAACATGCTGACGACACCTTACGCCTTCACCGTGGACGAGGCGGTGCAGATGACCGAAGCCGGCGCCGATATCCTGGTCTGCCATATGGGGCTCACCACCGGCGGCGCCATCGGGGCATCCACCGCCTTCACGCTTGACGACAGCGCCAAGCTCATCAATGCGATGATCAAGGCGGCGCGCAAGATCCGCGACGACATCATCATCCTCTGCCATGGCGGACCGATCGCCGAGCCGGCCGATGCCGACTTCATCCTGAAATCCTGCCCCGGCTGCCACGGCTTCTACGGCGCCTCGTCGATGGAGCGCCTGCCGGTCGAACGCGCCCTCATCGAGCAGACGCGGAAGTTCAAGGCCATCGGGCGGAAGTAAAGCCTCGCCTGTAAGGGAAGATTCACCATTCTCGGGTCAAATCGCACCCGCTAGCGCGTGATCAGGAAAATTGGCTGCCGGTTTTCCGTCCGATTACGCGCAAATCGAGATTCGATCACGTTTATCAGCTCAGATCGGGAACCGACCTGACCTGATCGTGATCTATGAGGGTCCTCCCCATGATTAAGCTTTCCTTAACCAGTTTCGCTTGTGCCGCCATCCTCACCGCCCTGACCGCGCCGGCGCTCGCCGCGAGCGATGTGGTGATCAACGCCGACCAGGCCAAGATCATCAGTGTCAGCGGCCAGCCCGGCATGGTGGTGGTCGGCAATCCCAATATCGCCGATGTCACGGTGCGTGGCGACCAGGTGGTGCTGATGGGCCGCAATTATGGTGTGACCAATCTCATCATTCTCGACCGCGAAGGCAATCAGCTCGCCGCGCTCGATGTCACGGTCCAGATCACCGACAAGAACGCCGTCCATGTGTTCAAGGCGGGTGGGCGCATGAGCCTGGCTTGCGCACCGACCTGCGAGCAGACTCTGCAAGTGGGCGATGACGTGGTGCGTGTATTCGATCCGCTCTCGAAAGAGATACAGACCAAGGCCGACCTGGCGAACGGCTCGTCCAAGGCGGAGTAATCCACGTTCACCCGGATTTCCCTAAAATTTGAATGAATTTCTTCAATCCACCGCAATGGCGGGCTGATACACCGGCCGCCACGATACTCATCGGTTGAACAGGGCCAGAATCTCCCATGGGGCGGCGCAGCATCAAGGGCTTCAAGCAACGGCTTCGGCTTTTCCGTCGCAAGGACGATGGTGCGACCGCCATTGAATTCGCCTTCATCGCGCTTCCCTTCTTCGCGCTGATCTCCCTTGTCTTCGAGACGGCGACGATGCTCTTCACCGACATTTCGCTGCAGAATGGCGTGAATCAGACCGCCAGGCTCATCCGCACGGGACAGGTGCAGACCCAGGGGATCAGCCAGGGGCGCTTCCGCGAGATCCTGTGCGGCAATGTCGCCTTTTATCTCGACTGCTCCAAGATACGGGTGTTCGTCACCAAATCCTCGACGCCGACCTTCACCAACCGCACCAATCTGATGACGGCGACCGCGACGACGCAGCAGCGCTGGGAGGTGGGAGCGGCCTCGGAATGGACCCTGGTGCAGGTGAGCTACGACTGGAAGCTGTTCATTCCGAAGATCAGCATGCTCGGCAATGTCGACGAGAACACACGCCGCATCGTCGCCGGCGCCCTGTTCCGCAACGAACCTTTTGGCGGGTGAAACCATGCGCCAGCCCGTCCGCAAGATCAGCCGCTTCGCCCGTGACCAGAAGGGCCTCGCCGCGATCGAATTCGCGCTGATCGCCCCTTTGCTGCTGCTCATCTATTTCGGCGCCGTCGACCTCACAAACTGGTATATGGCGCATCGCCGGCTGGTGGTTGCGGGCAGCACCATCGCCGATCTCACCACCCAGAATCCGGGCACCGTGACGGGCACGCAGATCGGCCAATACTGGACGGCGGTCGGCGACATCATCGCCCCGCTCACCCTCTCCAATGTCAATCTGACCATTCGCAACTTTCGCAAGGACGGCGGCAGCGCCAAACGGCAATGGAGCTATAGCCGGGGGGCCGATTGCAGCAATGCTCCCGATGCCGCAGGACTGCTGGCCATCGCAACCGGCGAGATGACCGAGGCCAACGACATCCTGATCGCCGAAGTGTGCACCACGATGCAGCCCATCGTGTTGAGCGTCTTCAAGTTCAAGGCCGTGACCATGACCTATCAGATCAGCATGCGGCCGCGGCTCGGCAAGACGCTCGACTGCACCGCCGGCTGCAGCTGAGACGGCACGTTCGGATCAGCCCTGTATTCCAGCAATTTGCCGACGGCGCGACTTGCGGTATAGAGCAGCTCAAATCATGAAATCCGGCCCCACGCCGGACATCTGACTTCGGGCCCAAGTGGAACTTCACATCTTTCTCGCCGTCCTGGTCGCAGCCCTCCTGCATGCGAGCTGGAATCTGCTGGTCAAGCTCGATCTCGACCGCTTCCTGGCGCTGCTCCTGATCTCCTGCGTCATGGTGGTCATGGGCGCCGTGATGCTCAGCGTATTTCCGTGGCCTAAAGCCGAAAGCTATCCCTATATCATCGCCTCGGGGCTGCTCCATACCGGCTATAATATCTTCCTGGCCCGCAGCTACCGCACCGGCGACCTCTCGCAGGTCTATCCGATCGCGCGCGGTACGGCGCCGCTTCTCACCTTCATCGGCGCCTGGGTCCTTGCCGGAGAGGCAGTGACCGGCTTCGGCGCGCTCGGCATCCTGCTCCTCGTCGCCGGCATCTGGCTCACGGCCAGGCCGGGCAGCCGGTCGATCCGGCTCGACGGCCTCACGCTGTTCTTCGCGCTCGGCACCTCGGGTTTCATCGCCGCCTATACGCTGGTCGACGGCTTGGGCGCCCGCCTGTCGGGCTCGGCCTCGGCCTATGCCGGCATGTTGTTCGTGCTCGACGGCGTGTTCATGATCATGGCCGCGCTCATCATGCGGGGCCCGAAAGTCTTCGCGCAGGTGCTGCCGTCCTGGAAAAGTGGCGTGACCGCGGCCCTCTTTTCGGGCGCGGCCTATTGGATCGTCATCTGGGCCATGAGCCTGGCGCCCATCGCCGCCGTGGCGGCGCTGCGCGAAACCAGCATCCTGTTCGTCATGTTGATGTCGGCCTATTTCCTGAAGGAAAAGGTGACGGGCCTCCGGCTGCTCGGCGCCGTCCTGATCGTGATAGGGGCCGTGGCGCTCAGGCTGGCGTGAATCATCCGCTGTAGCAAGGGCGCGTCATTCCCCTGTCACAAATTAAAGGCAGGTTAAGAACACCAGGAGGCGTCAGTTGCGTTCCCTATTTCCTGGCATCACCCGACTGCCCCGCCATGCCGGCGCCGCCTTTTCACCCTCAGCCCCTTAAAGGATCGCGCGCCCGGCATGGCCCTTTCTTGTGGCCGGGCTTGACCCGGCCATCCAGCCAAAATGCGATCAGTTCACGGCGGCGTGCCGGCGCTGGGCCTATCCCAAGAAGCTCTTCATCCGCGCCAGCGCTTCCTTGAGCTCGGCCTCGCTCGCCGCATAAGAGAGGCGCAGATAGCCGGCACCATTGTCGCCGAAGCTTTCGCCCGGGATGAGCGCCACATGCGCTTCGTTCAGTAGCTCACGCGCGAGATCGCGGGAATTGCGCCCGGTGCCCTTCACATTGGGAAAGGCATAGAAGGCGCCGCCGGGCATGCGACAGCTGACGCCCTTCAACGCATTCAAGCCATCGACGACGATGCCGCGGCGCTTCTCGAAGCTTTTGCGGAAACCCTCGATCTCGTCCATCGGCCCAGTCATCGCCGCGAGACCCGCCATCTGGGCCGCGACATTGACGCAGGAATGATCGACGGTGATGAG
This sequence comes from Taklimakanibacter albus, assembly GCF_016595235.1. Taxonomy (GTDB): domain Bacteria; phylum Pseudomonadota; class Alphaproteobacteria; order Rhizobiales; family Aestuariivirgaceae; genus Taklimakanibacter; species Taklimakanibacter albus. The sequence goes on from NZ_JAENHL010000008.1 coordinate 2,325,171, forward strand.
CTTGCGCACGTGATCGACGAGCGCCTTGGGCCAGATGCCGAAGCCCAGCCGCCAGCCGGTCATGGCGAAGGTCTTCGACCAGCCGTCGAGGATGATGGTGCGGTCGCGCAATTCGGGGAAGCTCAGGAAGCTCGTGAACTTGGCGCCTGCGAAAACGAGATGGCTGTAGATTTCGTCCGACAGGATCGCGACATTGGGATGTTTCGCCAGACCCTGCGCGAGCTTCTCGATCTCCTTGGCATCGACGACGCCGCCGGTCGGGTTGGCGGGCGAATTGATCATGATGAGGCGCGTCTGAGGTGTGATGAGGGAAAGCACCTCATCGGCATCGAAGCCGAAATCCTTCTCTTCGCGGATCGGATAAGGCACGCCTTTGGCGCCGCCCGAACGGATGGCCTCGCGATAGGGCGGGAAGCCCGGATCGGGATAGAGAATCTCGGCGCCCGGCCCACCGAAAAGAAGACAGGCGAAATAGAAGGTCACCTTGCCGCCCGGCACGATGACGACTTCATCGGCGCTGACCGGAACCTTGAAGCGGCCCGCAATATGCGCCGCCACCGCTTCGCGCAGAGGCAGAATGCCGATTGGCGTCGTATAGCCATGCGGCCCATCGCGCACCGCCTTCTCGGCTGCTTCCAAGATGTGGCGCGGCGGCGAGAAATCCGGCTGACCGATGCCGAGATTGATGACGGGAGCGCCCTTCGCCTTGAGCGCCAAAGCGCGGTCGAGAACGGCGAAGGCGCCTTCCTCTTCGATGACGGTGATGTTGGGATTGAGCTTGAGCATTGTCCTGCGACTTTTCCTGGAGAGTTGAAAATTATGTCACATCATCGATTGCTGGATCGAGAAGGTGACTGACATTGCGGCCGGCATGGCCGGTGGCGACGGCTTCAGCAAAGATCTGCTCCACCGCCTGAGTGAGCGGCGTCAGCTGGCCGAGCTCGTCGGCGAGGCTCGCATAATAGCCGATATCCTTGGCGGCATTGGCGAGCGAGAATTTGTAGCCGTCGAAATCGCCGGCCAAGGCCGCATCCATCATCTTGCGCAGGACACCCGAATTGCCGGAGCCGTTCTGCATCACCTCATAGAGATCCTGCCAGTCGACCTGGGCGGCATGAGCGGTGCGGAAAGCCTCGGCGACGAGGCCGATCATGCCGATGACCAGATAGTTGGAGATGAGCTTGGCCACATGGCCCGAACCGGGCGGGCCGAAATATTTGACGCGGCTCGCATAGGCGGAGACGATCGGCAGGATCGCCTCGTAGGTTTCCCATTCGGCGCCGATGAGGACGCCCACCTCCTTCTTCGCCACCTGTTCCGGCCCGCCCGCCATCGGCGCATCGGCATAAGCGACACCCAGCATCTTGAGCTCATGGGCGAGGCGCCGCGTCGTCTCCGGTCTGGTGGTGCCGGTGTCGATGATCGTTTGACCGCGGCCCAGATGAGGCTTGAGCGCGGTGAGGGTCTCCTCCACCACCTTGGCGGTGGTGAGACAGAGAATCATCACTTGCGTATTGGCGGCGAGGGCCTTGAAATCCGCCGCTTCATGCGCGCCCTTCTGCAGCAAGGGATCGATGAAGCTGCGGTTGCGATGCGCCATGAGCCACAACTCATGGCCTTCCGCCATCAGATGGCCGGCCATGCCGGACCCCATCAACCCCAGACCGATGAAACCGACCTTCATCTCGCGTCCTTTCGCATCGCGGCAATCAGATGCTATAGCTTCCGCCGCCGCAAATCGGGAGAGGTTACCCTAATGACACTGCACAAGAATTTCATCAATGGCGAGTGGGTCGGCAGCGACCATGCCAAAGACAATATAAACCCGTCCGACCTCTCCGACATCATCGGCTCTTATACGCAGGCAAATGCGGCCGACGCCGAAGCCGCCATCGCCGCCGCCAAGGCCGCCTTTCCCGCCTGGGCCGCCACGACGCCGCAGCAGCGCGCCGACATCCTGGAAGCGGCGGGCGTCGAGCTCCTCGCCCGCAAGGACGAGATCGGCAAGCTGCTCGCCCGCGAGGAAGGCAAGCCGCTCGCCAATGGGATCGCCGAGACGATGCGGGCCGGCCAGATCTTCAAATTCTTCGCTCAGGAGACCTTGCGCGTCGAGGGCGTCGCCATCGCCTCGGTGCGCCCGGGCGTCGATATCACGGTAACGCGCGAGCCTCTGGGCGTCGTCGGCCTCATCTGCCCGTGGAACTTTCCGATCGCCATTCCGGCCTGGAAAATGGCGCCGGCGCTCGCTTTCGGCAATACGGTGGTGTTCAAGCCGGCCGATCTGGTGCCGGGCTCGGCCTGGGCGCTGGTGGAGATCCTCTCCCGCGCCGGTCTGCCGAAGGGCGTGCTCAATCTGGTGATGGGCAAGGGCTCGGTGGTCGGCCAGACCTTGCTCGACTCCAAGGACGTCAGTGCCATCTCCTTCACCGGCTCGGTGGCGACGGGAGCCCGCGTCGCCCAGGCCTGCGCCACCCGCGGCGCCAAGTTCCAGCTCGAAATGGGCGGCAAGAACCCGCTGATCGTGCTCGACGATGCCCATCTCGACACCGCGGTGGCGGCCGCAGTCGACGGGGCCTTCTTCCAGACCGGCCAGCGCTGCACCGCCTCCTCGCGCCTCATCGTACAGAGCAAGCTGCATGACGCCTTCATCGACAAGACGGTGGCGGCGCTGAAAGCGCTTAAAGTGGACCATGCGCTGAAGGACGGCACCCAGATCGGCCCGGTGGTCGACGAAAACCAGCTGGCGCAGGATCTCTCCTATATCGATGTCGGCCGGCATGAAGGCGCCGAGCTCGCCTGGGGCGGCGAACTCCTCAACCGCGACACCAAGGGCCACTATCTGAGCCCGGCTTTGTTCGTGAACACCACCAACAAGATGCGCATCAACCGCGAGGAAATCTTCGGACCGGTCGCCTCGGTGATCAAGGTCGAGTCCTATGACGAGGCGCTGGCCATCGCCAATGACACGAGCTTCGGCCTGTCCTCCGGCATCTGCACCTCGTCGCTCAAATATGCCAATCACTTCCGCAAGAATTCGGCGGCCGGCATGGTGATGGTCAACCTGCCGACGGCGGGCGTCGACTATCACGTGCCGTTCGGCGGCCGCAAAGGCTCGAGCTATGGTCCGCGCGAGCAGGGCCGCCATGCGGCGGAATTCTACACCGCGACCAAGACGTCCTATATCAACGCGATGTGAAAAGCGGTGCGTGGAGAATCTCCCTCCCCGCCTTGGGCGGCGGAGGGAGGATAGCTTTATCAGGTCACCGTCACATCGAGAGGCGCCAGCTTGACAATCTCGCCATGGAGCTTGTCGCCACGCTTGATGGCGCCGACACCGGACGGCGTGCCGGTGAAGATGAGATCGCCGGGCGCCAGCATGAAGAACTGCGACAATTCAGCGATGACATCGGCCACCGGCCAGATCATGTCGGCGAGATCGCCCGACTGGCGGCGCTCGCCATTCACATCGAGGGTGATCGGCCCCTTGAGGAGAAGGCCCGTCTGCTCGACCGGCGTGATGGCGCCGATGGGTGCGGCGCGGTCGAAGGCCTTGGCGGTCTCCCAGGGCCGGCCCTGCTTCTTGGCCTCGGCCTGGAGATCGCGGCGTGTCATGTCTAGGCCGACGGCATAGCCATAGATGAGGTCCTTCGCCTTGGCGGCGGGAACATTGTGGCCACCCGCTTTCAGCGCCACCACCAGTTCGATCTCGTGCTGAACGTCGGCGGAGGCCGGCGGATAGGGAAAGACACCGTCGGTCACGACCGAATCCGGCGCCTTCTGGAAGAAGAAGGGTTTTTCATGCTTGGGGTCATGGCCCATTTCGCGGGCATGCTCGGCGTAATTGCGCCCGATGCAATAAAGCCGGCGCACCGGGAAAGTCTTGCGGGTGCCCGCCACCGGCACGGCCGGCAAGGGGGCGAGGTCGACGACGAAATCGAGGACGCGGTCACGGAGATTCATGTGAGCTTGATCCCTTTGTCACGAAAGGCCGCTTTGGTTTGGGCGGCGGTGCCGTTCAAATCGATAGCCCGGCAGGCTTCTTCGACCACGATCGTGTCAAAACCATGCTGGGCGGCGTCCTCGGCCGAGTAGCGGACGCAGTAATCAAAAGCGAGGCCGACGCAGACGATGCGGGTCAGCTGGCGCTCAGGCAGATACCCCAGAAGGCCGGTCGGGGTCTTGCGGTCATTCTCGAAGAAGGCGGAATAGGAGTCGATCTCAGGGCGGAAGCCCTTGCGGATGACGAGCGCCGCCTGCGGGATGTCGAGACCGGGATGGAATGCGGCGCCGGCGCTCTCCCAGGTGCAATGATCCGGCCACAAGGTCTGTTGGCCATAAGGCATGGCGATGGTCGAAAAGGCGTCGTGCCCGGGATGCGTGGAGGCGAAGGAGGAATGGCCGTCCGGGTGCCAGTCCTGGGTCAGCACCACATGGCGGAAGCCGCGCGCCATCCGGTTGATGACGGGGATGACCTCGTCGCCCTTGGGCACAGCGAGGCGGCCGCCGGGGCAGAAATCATTCTGCACGTCGATGACCAGAAGCACCTCGCCTTCACGCACCGCCATGGCCTCGCGATCCTCGATTGGGGCTCGCCTGTTATGCTAAATCGGGGTCGACCGCAAGACGGGAATCGTGACATGCCGCTGCTTCAGCTCGACCACATCCAACTCGCCATGCCGGCCGGCGGCGAGGATCAGGCGCGCCACTTCTATGGCGCGCTTCTCGGCCTCGCTGAGGTGGAGAAACCGGACAATCTCAAGAAGCGGGGCGGCTGCTGGTTCGAGCGCGGCACGATCCGGGTCCATCTCGGCGTCGAGGCGGATTTCCGGCCGGCCCGAAAAGCGCATCCGGCGTTCCTGGTGGAAAATCTCGCCGGGCTTGTTGCGCGGCTGGCGGAAGGCGGCGTCGTTGCCCGGCGGGACGAGCCATTGCCCGGCTATGACCGGGTCTATGTCGATGATCCCTTCGGCAACCGGATCGAGCTGATGGAGAAGCGCGCCGACACATGACCCCTCACCGTCATCCCAGCCTTTCGCCGGGATGACGGGTGAGAGAGATGTTCAAACCTTCGTCCACTTGCCGTTCCTGGCCGACGACTTCTTGCAGCCCTCGATGAAGGCCATGCCGGCGACGCCGTCCTCGATGCCGGGGAAATTGACGTCCTTGTCGGGCTTCTTGCCCGCACGCCGGGCGATGATGGCGCGGGCGGCTTCGGTGTAGATATTGGCGAAACCTTCGAGATACCCTTCCGGATGGCCGGGCGGCACACGCGTGACGCGGCCGGCCGTGGCGCCCGAGCCAGCGCCGCCCCTGGTGATCAGACGTTTCTCCTGGCCGAACGGTGTAAACCACAGATAATTCGGGTCGGCCTGTGTCCAGTCGAGGCCACCCTTGGTGCCATAGACACGCAGGCGCAGGCCGTTCTCATTGCCGGGCGCCACCTGGCTTGCCCACAACATGCCGCGCGCCCCGTTCTTGAAACGCAGCATGACATTGACATTGTCGTCAACCTTGCGGCCCTTCACGAAGCTGGTCATGTCGGCGGCGAGTTCGTCGAGGGTGAGGCCCGAGACGAAGCAGGCGAGCTGATAGGCGTGGGTGCCGATATCGCCGATGGCGCCGCCGCCCGACTGCTTCGGATCGGTGCGCCAGGCCGCCTGCTTCTGGCCGGACTTCTCGATGTCCTCGGTGAGCCAGTCCTGTGGATATTCGGCCTGGACGAGACGGATCTGGCCGAGCTCGCCTTTCGCCACCATCTCGCGTGCCTGGCGGATCATCGGATAGCCCGAGTAATTATGGGTCAGCGCGAAGACGACATTCTTCTTCTTGAGCAAGGTCTCGAGCGACTTCGCCTCTTTCAGCGACAGTGCCAGCGGCTTGTCGCAGATCACATGGATGCCCGCCTCGATGAAAGCTTTCGCCGCCGGCACATGGATGTTGTTGGGCGTCACGATGGCGACCGCCTCGATGCCGTCCTTGCGGTTGGCCTCGGCCTTCGCCATCTCGCGGTAGTCGGTATAGATGCGGTCGGGAGCAAGCCCCAGCTCGGCGCCCGAGGCACGTGAGCGCTCGGGGCTCGACGACAGAGCGCCGGCGACGAACTCATATTGATCGTCCATACGCGCGGCGAGACGGTGTACCGCGCCGATGAAGGCGCCCTGGCCGCCACCCACCATGCCGAGCCTGATGCGCCCGCCTTGCTTGGCGTCGCTTCTTCCTTCGATGGCCATGATTGTTTCCTCCTGAGATTTGCAAATGTCTGGTCAGTGCGGGCCGATATGGAAGGCCATGCCGGTGAGCGTGCCGTCGAGATACATCAAGGGCCGCCAGAAATAATAGAGCACCAGGGTGCCCTCGGGAAAAATCACATAGGTCTTCCCGTCTCCGGTCCAGACTTCCTGCTGCATCATGCGGAAAGCCAGGTAACCCGCGATATAGACTACGGCGAAAGTGATCGCATAGCGCATCAGCGTTCGGCCCATGGCGCCGGCTCAGATTCCCAGCATCCGCTGGATCTGCTTCTTGTCGACCGAACCGCCGGCGAAATCGTCGAAGGCTTTCTCGGTGACCTTGATGATATGGCTCGCGATGAAAGGCGCACCTTCGGCGGCACCCTGCTGAGAGTCCTTCAGACAGCATTCCCATTCGAGCACCGCCCAGCTGTCATAGTCATAGGCCGCGAGCTTGGAGAAGACGGCGCCGAAATCGACCTGGCCGTCACCCAGCGAACGGAAGCGCCCGGCGCGCTTCACCCAGGGCTGGAAGCCCGAATAGACTCCCTGGCGGCCGTCGGGATTGAATTCGGCATCCTTCACATGGAAGGCCTTGATACGCTCGTGATAGATGTCGATGAAGGCCAGATAATCGAGATGCTGCAGCACGAAATGCGACGGGTCGTAATTGATGTTGCAGCGCTTATGGTTCTTCGCCTGCTCGAGGAACATCTCGAAAGTGGCGCCGTCGAACAGATCCTCGCCCGGATGAAGCTCGAAACAGACATCGACGCCATGCTTGTCATATTCATCGAAGATCGGCAGCCAGCGTTTCGCCAGCTCGGCGAAAGCGGTATCGATCAAACCTTGCGGGCGCTGCGGCCAGGGATAGACAAACGGCCAGGCGAGTGCGCCGGAGAAAGTCACCGAGGCGTTGAGGCCCAGATTACGCGACGCCTTGGCGGCGGCCATGACCTGCTTGACCGCCCATTTCTGCCTGTCCTTCGGCTTGCCATGCACGGCCGCCGGCGCGAAGGCGTCGAAGCCCTCGTCGAAAGCCGGGTGCACGGCGACGAGCTGGCCCTGCAAATGGGTGGAGAGCTCGGTGATCTCGACGCCATGGCTCTTGGCCACGCCCTTGATATCGTCGCAATAGGTCTTGGATTGGGCCGCCTTGTTGAGATCGAAAAGCCGGCCGTCCCAGGTCGGAATCTGTACGCCCTTGTAGCCGAGATTTCCCGCCCATTTGCAGATTGCGTCCCATGAATTGAAGGGCTTCTGATCGCCTGCAAACTGGGCCAGGAAAATCGCCGGGCCCTTGATGTTCTTCGCCATTCCGTTTCTCCCGTTTTTGTTGTTTAGACGTATGTGTTGAGCAGATTCTCCAGATATTCCTGCCGGCCGGAGCGCGGCTTGGGATCGATATTCTCCGACAGAACGCGGCCGGCGATGTCGGCGAGGCTTTCCTTGCCGTGGAGCATCGCCTGGTTCTTCGGCTCGTCCCATTTGGCATAACGCTTGTCGACTTCCGCCTTGAGGCGGCCGTCCTCGATCATCTTCGCCGCCGCGATCAAAGCGCGGGCGCAGGCATCCATCGAACCTACATGAGCATGGAGCAGATCGTCGGGGTCGATCGACTGGCGCCTGATCTTGGCGTCGAAATTCATGCCGCCGGTGGTGAGGCCGCCGGCTTTCAATATTTCGTAGAGCGCCAAAGCCAGTTCGGGCACATTCATGGCGAACTGATCGGTGTCCCAGCCCGATTGATAATCACCGCGATTGAGATCGATCGAACCGAAAATGCCAAGCGCCGAAGCGAGCGCGATCTCATGCTCGAACGTATGGCCGGCGAGAATGGCGTGGTTCTGCTCGATATTGACCTTCACTTCCTTCTCGAGGCCATTGGCTTTGAGGAAGCTGTAGACGGTCGCCACGTCGTAATCATATTGATGCTTGGTCGGCTCCTGCGGCTTGGGCTCGATCAGGATCGGGCCCTTGAAGCCGATCTTGTGCTTGTAGTCGACGACAAGGTTGAGGAAGCGGCCGGCCTGGGCCAGCTCGCGCTTCAAATCCGTATTGAGCAGCGTTTCATAACCTTCACGCCCGCCCCACATGACATAGTTCTCGCCGCCCAGCTCCTTGGTGACATCGAGGCAATGCTTCACCTGCGCGGCGCAATAAGCGAAGACGTCGGGATCGGGATTGGTGGCGGCTCCCGCCATGAAGCGGCGGTTGGAGAACATATTGGCGGTGCCCCACAGGAGCTTCACGCCGGTCTCGTCCATCTTCTTCAGGAGATGGCTCGCAATGGTCGAGACATTGCGGTTGAACTCCTTGAGCGATGAACCTTCGGGCGCGATGTCGAGATCATGGAAGGTGAAGAAGGGAACATTGAGCAGGCGCAGCGTCTCGAACATCATATCGGCCTTGCGGCGGGCATGATCCATCTGGTCGCCCGCCTGATGCCACGGCCTCAGGAACGTCTCGCCACCGAAAGGATCGAGGCCCGGCCAGCACAGCGTGTGCCAGTAGCACACGGCGAAGCGCAAATGCTCGGCCATGCTCTTGCCGAGGAGCTTGCGCTTGGGATCATAGTAGCGGAAGGCCAGCGGATTGGTGCTGTCCGGTCCTTCATATTTGACCGGCTCGGTCACGGAATAGAAGCGCATGAATCAAATCTCCCGGATGGCTGGATAGATTTCGACATAACGGTCATAGGCCTTTTCATAGGCGCCGCGCGCCTTGGCCTCGGGCTTGATGCTGCGCGCGATGCGCGGCGCCGTGCAGACTTCAGTGAAATCGGCGCCGGTCGCGGCGATGAGGCCGAGCCGCGCCGCCCCGAAGGCGCCGCCAAAATCACCATCGGCGGGCACGTCGACGGGAAGATTGAGCGCCGTCGCGATGATCTTGAGCCACAGCTCGGAGCGTGTGCCGCCGCCGACTGCCATCACCCGGCCGATATCGGTGCCCGCCGCCTTCAGCGCTTCGAGACTGTCGCGGAAGGCGAAAGCGACGCCATCGAGCACGGCGTGGGTGAGAATCTTCGCATCGGTTTCATGGCCGATGCCCATCACCAAGCCGCGGATCTGCGCATCGGCCACCGGCGTGCGCTCGCCCGAGAGATAAGGCAGGAACAAAGCGGGCGACGGGCCTGACAGCGTCTTGCCTAAGCTTGAGGTGAGTTTCGGCGCCGGCGTCTTGAGGAGGCCCGCCAGCCATTCGAGGCTCGCGGTGGCGGAGAGGATGACACCCATCTGATGCCAGGCGCCCGGCACCGCATGGCAGAAAGCATGAACGGCGCGCGCCGCATTGGGCATGAACCGCTCATTGGAGACGAAAAGCACGCCCGACGTGCCGAGCGACACGAAGGCTTCGCCCGGCTTGACGGCGCCGATGCCGCAGGCAGAGGCCGGATTGTCGCCGCCGCCGCCCGCCACCACGGGGCGCTTCGGCATGCCCCAGGCCTTGGCCACAGCCACGGTCAATCTTCCCGTCGCCTCGGTGCCTTCATAGAGCTTCGGCATCTGGTCGCGCGACATGTCGGTGGCGGCGAGCAATTCGTCCGACCAGGCGCGTTTGGCGATATCGAGCCAGAAGGTGCCGGAGGAATCAGACATGTCGGAAGCGTGCTCGCCGGTCATGCGCAGGCGCACATAATCCTTGGGCAACAGCACCTTCGCGACCTTGTCGAAAACCCGCGGCTCGTTCTTCTTGACCCAGACGAGCTTCGGCGCGGTGAAGCCGGCGAGTGGAATATTGCCGGCGATTTTTCTGGCGCGCGGCTCGCGTTCCTCGATGTCTCGGCATTCGGCGAAGGAGCGCGCATCATTCCACAGGATCGCCGGACGCAGAACCTTGTCGGCCTTGTCGAGCAAGGTGGCGCCGTGCTGCTGGCCGGACAGGCCGATGCCCTCGACGGCGGCAATGGCCTTCGGCTTCTGCCTGGCGATCGCCTTCACCGCGACGCCGCACGCTTTCCACCAGTCTTCCGGCGCCTGCTCCGACCAGCCGGGTTTGGGCCGCGAGACTTTCAATGGCGCAGTGGTGCTGGCGATGATGCGCTGCTTGGCGTCGATCAGGATCGCTTTGACGCCGGAGGTGCCGATATCGAGACCGAGATACATGGGTTCATCTCATGGAAGGTTGTCGCGCAGGAATATGTCGATGCGGATACGCTCTTGCGCCTCGATCAAAGGCCCATTGTCGGCCTTGGCGAGAAGCACGCGCACCGCGCTTCTGACCTCGTGGCCCGCATCCTGGTTGATGATGGCGTCGACCGTGCCGCGGATCAGTGCTTTGCGGGCGTGATCGGTCAGCTCATGGGCGATGAAGACGATATCACGCTCGCGCTTGGCCTTTTCGAGCGCCGAGATGATACCGCGCGTGCCGCCGCCGGCATTGTAGAGGCCGACGAGATTGGGATGCTCCTTCATCAGCTGCGTCGTCACTTCCTCGACGCGTTGCCAGTCGTCGCGGCCCTCGCGCACCGGCAGGATCGAGAGATGCGGAAATTCATGCGTCATGATCTGCTCGAAGCCGAACTGGCGCTCGATGTGATCACGCAGCGCGAGGGAGCCGGCGATGAGGCCGACCTCGCCCTGGCGGCTGCCAAGGAACTTGCCCAAGAGACTCGCCGCGGTGCGCCCGGCGGCTGTGTTGTCGATGCCGGCATAATGGACACGCTTCGAGCCCGGAATGTCGGAGACCAGCGTCACCACGGTGACGCCGCGCTGGGTCAGGCCGCTGATCGCCTCGCGCACGCTCGGATGATCGAGGGCGACGACGGCGACGCCGTCATATATGTCGCCGATCTGGTCGAGCGTGTGGGCCAGCGCATGACCGTCGAAGACGTCGGTCAGGCGCATGTCGATCACCACGCGCTCGGGCGCCATGCGCTCGGCGGCGGCGCGCACTTCCTCGCCCAGCGTGACCATGAAGACATTGTTGCCGGTCGGCAGCACGAAGCAGAAGCGGTAATCGCGCGAGCGGGCGAGGCGGGCGGCGAGCCGGTCGGGCTGGTAATTGAGCTGACGGATGGCGGATTCGACGCGCTCCACCGTCACCTTGCGCACGCCGTTGCGCCGGTTGAGGACGCGGTCGACCGTGGCGACGCTCACCCCGGCCGACTGGGCGACATCGAGTATCGTGATTTTTCCCATCGCCGGGCAATTGAGCCGAACGCGGCGATCTTGTCAATTTTTGATGTACGCCTATCAGGAAATGAGGGCGGCGGCGCAGCCCTTGAAAGCTGGATATTCGTCCATGATGACGTAAAGCGGCACATGGCGGAGATCGAGACGGCCTTTCTCCTCGAAGACGTGGCGGAACGGGCCTTTCTGCAATTCCCCGACGATCGACGGCGCGATGCCGCCGGCCAGATAGACCCCGCCCTGGGCCTGCATCATCATCGCGGCGTCGCCGGCGAGGCGGCCGAGCCAGATGATGAAATGGTCGAGCGTTCTGACCGCATCAGCGTCGCTGCCGGCGAGCGCCGCCTTGAGAATGGCCTCGGGCGTCTCCAGCGCCGGCTTGCGGCCGGCCATGCGGGCAAGCGTCGTATAGATGAGATGCAGGCCGCCACCGGTGATGGCGAATTCCGATTCGAAGACGGTGCCAGGCTCGGTCATCGCCGCGCGCAGATCGAATTCCTCCTGGGTCACGACCGGCAAGGTGACATGGCCGAGCTCGCCCGGCAGTGCCATCCAGCCACCTTGCGGCAAGGGCGCCAGAGACGCCATGCCGAGGCCGGTGCCGGGTCCGAGCACCAGCTTCACCGACGGCTTGTCCGGCGCCTCACCACCGATCTGGATGAGATCGGCCGCGTCGAGATAGGGCAGCGACATGGCCAAAGCCTGGAAATCATTCAGGATGATCAGGCGGTCGGCCTTGAGGGCGGCTTTGAGCGGGGCCCGGCGCACCATCCAGTCGCGGTTGGTGAGCGGGAAATCATCCTCGGTGACGATGCCGGCGACATCCAGGGCGGCGGTCCCCAGAGCGGCGATGCCCTGGCGCTCGAGATAAGCGGCGGCCACCTCTTCCAATGAGGCGAAATCATCATTCTTGAGCCGCTCGATGTGGGTGACCGTCATCGAACCCGGCTCGACCAGGCCGAAGCGCGAATTGGTCCCGCCAATGTCGCCCACCAGATTCAATTTCGCCATGCAGCCTCACCCGCGCGTCCCATGTCGGAGCCATAGAGCCTTCCCAATTGGAATTCCATATCCGGGAAGGCTCTATTCCCCTTTTTTGGCGCGCTTCCTTGTCGCCGAAGTCGAGCAACTTTGACGGGAAGCGCGGCAAAAGAATATTTTGCTGCAAACAACCTGGGACGGCCAATTGACAGTACGGAAGGCTTTTGATCAACTGGTAAAAATACAACAGAGGAGGGAACTATGCGTCTGTCACGCCGGAAGATTCTGCAGCTCTCAGCTTCGGCAGCGTCGCTGCCCGTCATCGGATCATTTTCGGGACTTGCCCGCGCCGAGGGTGCGATCAAAACCGCCGCCATCTATACGGTGCCGGTCGAGCAGCAATGGGTGAGCCGCATCCACAAGGCCGCACTCACCGCCAAGGAACGCGGCGACATTGAATACACCTTCTCGGAAAAGGTCGCCAATACCGACTATGAGCGCGTGATGCGCGAATATTGCGAGGCCGGCCATCAGCTGATCGTCGGCGAGGCCTTCGCGGTGGAAGACGCGGCGCGCGCCGTCGCCAAGGATTATCCCGACCGCGCCTTCCTCATCGGCTCAAGCTTCAAGCCCGATGCGGCGGTGCCCAATTTCGCGGTGTTCGACAATTACATCCAGGACGCGTCCTATCTCACCGGCATGATCGCCGGCGCCATGACGCAGAAAAACAATATCGGCATGGTCGGCGGTTATCCGATCCCGGAAGTGAACCGGCTGATGAACGCCTTCATGGCCGGCGTGAAGGAGACCAAGCCCGACGTCAAATTCCAGGTCGCCTTCATCGGCTCGTGGTTCGATCCGCCGAAAGCCAAGGAAACCGCTTTCGCCCAGGTCGATGCCGGCGCCGACATCCTCTATGCCGAACGCTTCGGCGTGTCGGACGCGGCGAAGGAACGCAAGATCCTCGCCATCGGCAATGTCATCGACACCCAGGCCGATTATCCGGAAACGGTCGTCGCCTCGGCGCTGTGGCATTTCGAGCCGACCCTCGATGCCGCCATCAAGGCGATCAAGGACAAGGCCTTCAAGGCCGATGACTATGGCCAGTATTCCTTCATGAAACATGGCGGCTGCAGCCTGGCCCCGCTCGGCACGTTCGACGGCAAGGTGCCGGCCGATGTGATGACCAAGGTCACGGCGCGTGAGGCTGAGATCAAATCCGGCGCCTTCACCGTCGCGGTGGACGATTCGGAACCGAAATCGTCGTGATATAAGGGCCCGCAAAGCCCTCTCCTGCTTCCTCCTCTCCGATTACCGGAGAGGAGGAAACTGACGACGGGCGAGGGTAACTCATGACCGACACTGTTCTCAGCCTCGACCGGATCAGCAAGCGCTTCGGGGCGCTCATCGCCAATGACGCGATTTCCTTCGACCTGAAGCAGGGCGAGATCGTCGCTTTGCTGGGCGAGAACGGCGCCGGCAAGACGACGCTGATGAATATCCTGTTCGGACATTATGTCGCCGATGACGGATCGATCAGCGTGTTCGGCAAGTCCTTGCCTCCCGGCCAGCCGCGCGCGGCAATCCAGGCCGGCATCGGCATGGTGCATCAGCATTTCACCCTCGCCGACAATCTCACCGTGCTCGACAACATCATGCTCGGCACCGAGAAGCCGTGGCGCCTCTCCTCGCGCAAATCGGAAGCGCGCCAGCGCCTCACGAAACTCGCCCAGGATTTCGGCCTCGCCATCGAGCCCGACAAGACCGTGGCCGAGCTTTCGGTCGGTGAACGCCAGCGCGTCGAGATCCTGAAAGTGCTCTATCGCGAGGCGCGCATCCTCATTCTCGACGAGCCGACCGCGGTGCTCACCCCTCAGGAAAGCCAGAGCCTCTTCGCCACGCTCAAGAAGCTCACCGCACAAGGCCTCTCGATCATCTTCATCTCGCACAAGCTCAACGAAGTGCTGAGCGTCTCGGACCGCATCTTCGTGTTGCGTGCCGGCAGGCTCGTGGCCGAGCGCCCGACGAAAGGCACGACGCGCAAGGAGCTGGCCGAGCTGATGGTCGGCCGGCCGATCGCTGAGCCCAAGATCGAGCCGCAGCCGCACGGCGACATCCATGTCGAGATCCGCGCGGTCACGACGGCGGACGGGCTCGATCATGCCGACCTCACTTTGCATGGCGGCGAGATACTGGGATTGGCCGGCGTCTCCGGCAATGGCCAGACGGCGCTCGCCAATCTGTTGAGCGGCCTCAGTCCTCCCAAGAGCGGCACGCTGCATATCTTCGGTGAGGACGCCGCGCGCTGGACGCCCGACCTCGTCACCCGGAAACGCATCGCCCGCATTCCGGAAGACCGGCACGCCGAAGGCTTGGTCGCCGACATGTCGGTGACCGAAAATGTCATCGCCGAGATCTATCGCGAGCCGCGCTTCAACAAACGCGGCTTTCTCGACTGGCGCGCCGCTGAAGGTTTCGCCGAGGAGATCATCAAGGGCTTCGATGTCAAATGCCCGTCACCCACGACACGGGTGCGGCTGCTCTCCGGCGGCAACATGCAGAAACTCATTCTCGGCCGCACTCTGTCGCTGGCCCCCCGCTTCATCCTGGCGTGCCAGCCGGCGCGCGGCCTGGATATCGGCGCCGTCTCCTATGTGCATGAACGCTTGATCCAAGCGCGCAAAAGCGGCGCTTCGGTGCTGCTGATCTCCGACGATCTCGATGAGATCCTGGCGCTCGCCGACCGCGTGGCGGTGATCTATCGCGGCCGCATCTCGGAGCCTTTGCCCCGCCAGCAGGTGACGATCCAGGAGCTCGGCCTGATGATGGCGGGCCATGGCTTCTCCGAGGGAGACGCCCATGCGGCTTGAACCGCGCGAGAAGCCGTCGCTCCTCATCACCATCGCCTATCCGGCGCTGGCGGTCCTCGCCGTCTTCGTATTCGCGGGCTTCCTCGTCTCGCTGAGCGGCGCCAATCCCTTTTCCGTCTTCGGCCTCGTGCTGAAGGGGGCGGCCGGGTCGCAATTCGCTCTCTTCGAGACGCTGACGCGCGCTACGCCGTTGATCTTCACCGGACTCGCGGCGGCGGTCGCCTTCCGCGCCAAGCTGTGGAATATCGGCGCCGAGGCGCAGCTTTATATGGGCGCCGTCGCCACCGTCGTCTTCGGCACCGGGCTCTTGCCGCTGCCGTCGCCGGTCCTGATCCCCATCCTGCTCATCGTCGCGACGCTGGCGGGCGCGCTCACGCTGCTCGGGCCCGCTTTCCTCAAAGTGCGCTTCGGCGTCGATGAAGTGGTGACGACCTTGCTTCTCAATTTCATCGTCATTCTGTTCGTCAGCCTCCTGCTGGAAGGTCCGCTCAAGGATCCGATGGGCATGGGCTGGCCGCAGACCAAAAAGGTGATCGCCGAGGCGCAATTGCCGAAGCTCATCCAGGGCAAGCGATTGCATTTCGGCTTCATCCTGGCGCTCGTCGCGGCGGTCGCCGTCTGGGTCATCAATACCCGCACCGCGCTCGGTTATGAGATGAAAGCGGTGGGCTTCAATCCGCGCGCGTCGCGCTTTGCCGGCATGAAGGTCGACCGGGTGATGCTGAAGACGGCGCTGCTATCGGGCGGGCTCGCCGGCCTTGCCGGGCTTTCGGAAGTCTCAGGCCTCAAGGGCAATCTCACCCTCGATCTTTCGCCGGGCTTCGGTTATGCCGGCATCGTCGTCGCCATGCTGGCGCTGCTGCATCCCTTGGGCGTCGTCGCCGCGGCGATCTTCGTCGCCGGCATTTTCGTCGGCGCCGATGCGATGAGCCGCTCGGCGCAAGTGCCGAGCTATATCGCGCAAGTGATGGTGGCCTCCGCTCTGCTCGCCATGGTCACCGCGGTGATGTTCACCCGCTATCGCCTGCGCTGGAAATAGACCCATGGACGCGCTCGAACTGCTCTTCTCCGCTTCGCTCTGGGCCGCCGCCATCCGCATCGCCTCGCCCCTGATCTTCGCGACCTTGGGCGAGCTCATCTCGGAACGCGCCGGCGTGCTCAATCTCGGCATCGAAGGCATCATGACGGTTGGCGCCTTTGCCGGCTGGTTCACCGTCTATCAGGGCGGCGACCTGTGGCTCGGCGTGCTCGTCGCCGCACTCGCCGGCTCGGCTTTCGGCCTCCTGCATGCGATCCTGGTCGTGCCGCTCGGCCTGTCGCAACATGTGACCGGCATCGGCATCACCCTCTTCGCCGCGAGCCTTACCTATTACACCTATCGCCTCGCTTTCCCGGAAGTGACCTCGCCGCCCAAGATCGAGCCCTTCCAGCCCTGGGCCGTTCCCGTCCTCTCCGATATTCCCTTCTTCGGCGAAGCCTTGTTCCGCCAGACGCCGCTCACTTATCTCGCTTTCATCGCGGCGGGGCTCGTCGGTTGGTTCCTCTACCGCACGCCCGCCGGCCTCGCGGTCCGGACCGCGGGCGAAAATCCAGCCGCCGTCGAGGCGCAAGGCATCGACGTCACCAAGGTGCGCATCCTTGCCGTGGTGGCGGGCAGCGCGCTGATGGGCATCGGCGGCGCCTTCCTGACTTTGTCGGCCTTCAACTCCTTCTATTTCGAGATGGTCAATGGCCGCGGCTGGATCGCCATCGCGCTGGTCGTCTTCGGCTCCTGGCGGCCGGGCAAGGCGCTGCTCGGCGCCCTGCTCTTCGCCGCCTTCGATGCCTATCAGCTGCGGCTGCAGCAGCTCGCCGGCGCCTTCGTGCCCTATCAGATCTTCCTGATGCTGCCTTATGCGCTCTCCATCCTGGCGCTCATCATCATGTCGCGGCGCGCTTCCTATCCGCGTGCGCTGATGATCCCCTATCGCAAAGGTGAGAGATGAATTGACCGTCTATCCCATTCGGTCCGGCGGGCTGGCGGGGATTGTGGGGTGAGCCTAAGCTCCTGCCCCAGAAGACGCGCCATTGCGGCCCGCCCAGCGCACGAGTTCATCATGATCCGCCACTTCGTCACCGCCGTCAGCCTGGCCATGGCGCTTGCCATTCCCGCCGCGGCGCAGGTCCCGCCTTTCCCGGCAAGCTTCACGACACAGGAAATCGCCACCAACGGCACCACGATCCATGTGCGCGTCGGGGGAGCCGGTCCGGCCGTCGTCCTGCTCCATGGCTATGGCGAGACCGGCGACATGTGGGCGCCGATGGCAGCCGATCTCGTCCGCGACCATACCGTGGTCGTGCCCGATCTGCGTGGCCTCGGCCTCTCGGCCAAGCCCGCCGACGGCTTCGACAAGAAGACGCAGGCCGGCGACGTCGCCGGCGTCCTCGACGCACTGAAAATCGAGAAGGCCGATCTCGTCACGCATGATATCGGCAATATGGTGGGCTATGCCTTTGCCGCGCAGCATCCGGAACGGGTCACACGTTTCGTCCTGATCGATGCGCCGCTGCCCGGCATCGGGCCCTGGGAGGAGGTCCTCAAGAACCCGTTGCTGTGGCATTTCCGTTTCGGCGGGCCCGACATGGAACGGCTCGTGGCCGGGCGCGAACGCATCTATCTCGATCGCTTCTGGAACGAATTCTCCGCCGACCGCACCCGCTTCAGCGAAGCGGCGCGCGAACATTATGCCAAGCTCTATGCGTTGCCGGGCGCCATGCATTCAGGCTTCTCGCAGTTCGCCGCCTTCGATCAGGATGCGCTCGACAACCAGGCATTTCTCAGCAAAGGCGGGAAGCTCAAAATGCCGGTGCTGGCGATCGGCGGCGAAAAATCATTCGGCCCGATGATGGCCACGATCATGCGCTTCGCCGCCGAGAATGTGGAGGAAGGTATCGTGCCGGGATCGGGCCATTGGATCATGGAAGAGAACCCAGAAGCGACCGTCACAATGGTGCGTGCCTTTCTTGATAAGAAGTGACACCTTCAATCCCTCCTCTTTCACTCCGCTATCGCGCGCTCTTGGGAAAGGCGGGAAGCTTGCCGATATGCGTCTCGTCATGCTGGACGATGAGGCGCGCGTTAAGCTCCTTGGCGATCGCCGACAGGCGGTCCATCGAAGCGAGACTCTCGCCGCGGTCGCTGTTGAAGGGCGGCACGCCGTGACGCGCCAGCTGCTCGTGGAAATGCACGACATCGCCCGACAGAAGGACCGGACCGGTTTTCGGCAGGCGAACCAGAAGGCTCATCTCGCCCGGCGTGTGACCCGGCATCTTCAGCATCGTGACGCTGCCGTCGCCGAAGACGTCATAATCACCAATGACGGGCTCGGCCTTCGATTTTCCCTCGAGCCAGGGCGACAATAGCGCCGGTTCGACGCCAAAGGGCGGCGGAGAGGTCTTGAGCGCATCGAAATCGGCCTTGCCGATGAGCAGCCGCGCGCCGGGAAAGGCCGCTGCCTGGCCGACATGATCAAAGTGATTATGGCTGATGCCGATCAACGCGACCTGCTCCGGCTTGACGCCGATCCTGGCGAGCTGGCTCGGAATATCGGCAGCGAGTGTGGGTGCAAGCGTCGCCTTCGGGTCGAGCTTGGCGCCGATCAGGCCGGCGGGCAGGCCCGTATCCCACAGCATGAATTGCGTCTCATGGCGGATGAGATAGCAGCTGTCCGTCAGGCTGCGCGACTTTCCGCCATAGGCGAAACTGTCGGAGAAGAAGGACAGATCGCGCACCTCGATGCGGCCGCAGTCGAGACGCCACAATTCCAGATCGGCGGCACGGGCCGGATTCACAAAGGACAGAGCCGCCGCGCCGGCGGCGAGGATCAGAGAGAGGAATTTCATCGACAAGTCTCCTTGGGATCTTCCCGCGACTCTCCCCGAAAGGCGCTGGAGACATGGGCCGAAAGCGCCTAGGCTCGAGCCCGAAACGCTCATCTCTCTGGTTTTTTCAGGACGCCGCCGGCGCTAAGCTCAGCCTATGAATATCCACCATGTTCCGACCGGAGACCGG
Organism: Taklimakanibacter albus; assembly: GCF_016595235.1. Classification (GTDB taxonomy): domain Bacteria; phylum Pseudomonadota; class Alphaproteobacteria; order Rhizobiales; family Aestuariivirgaceae; genus Taklimakanibacter; species Taklimakanibacter albus. The sequence continues at coordinate 2,344,435 of NZ_JAENHL010000008.1, forward strand.
CTGCGCCAGCGCCTTGTCGCGCGGCTGAAAAGTTTCGAGGCGCCTGCCGCCTCGGGTGTCCACACCCATGCCCACAATCTCTTCTCCTATTGCGCGCTCGAGCGTGAAAGGCTTGCCGCCATCAAGCTGCCGCATCCGCTGATCGGCATCGTATTGAGAGGCCGGAAGGAAGTCTGGCTCGGCGATGCGGGCCGGACCTTCGGGCCCGGATCGGTGATCATCCTGCCGCGCAACATTCCCATGGATGTCGTGAATATTCCGGGCGAGACCGGCATCTATGAATCACTCATCCTGGAAGTGCCGATGCTGCCCGAGGGCGTGCCGCCCCTGACGCTCGCCGAAAGACTCGAGCGCGAGACCATTTCACCCACCTTCAGCGTCACCTTGACGGAGGACCTGGTCGAGGCGCTGAGCCATGCCGCGACGACGATCCGTGCCGAGGCGATGAGCGAAGAGGTGAAGACGTTACGTCTCCGGGAAGTGCTGACGCTGCTGCGTCCGTTGCCCGAGGCGCGGGCGCTGTTCACCGCACCGCTCGGTGACGAGGTGGCCTGGCTCATCGCCAGCGCGCCCTCCGAAGACTGGACCGTGGAACGGGTCGCGAAAGCGACCGGCCTCGGGGCGTCGACCTTGCGCCGGCGCCTCACCCAGGAGGGCCGGCCTTTCCGCGCCATCCTGCGCGCCGAGCGCCTGCGTGCCGGGCGCGCGGCCCTGGCGGCCGGCGCCTCGAGCCTCAGCGCCGCCGAAGCCGCGGGGTATGTCTCACGCTCACATTTTGCCAGGCGCTACCGCGAGAGTTTTGGGACCTCACCCAGCGGGCGCAAAGCGGTCTGATCCGACGTCATGCCACCTTGAGGACGGGCGGCGGCGTCCAGCTGCCCTCGGTAATCTCCGCCTTCGGCCAATAGGAACGGACATAAAGCGAAAAGTCGCCTTTCGGCGCCGGCAGCCAGTTGGCGCGCTGGTCGGGATCGCTCGGCGCTTCCGCCTGGACATGGATGGTGAGCGATCCATCCGCGGCGCGCTTGAGGTCCTTGTTCTTGGTGCCAACCGAAAAGCGGTTGATCGGATTGGCGATGAAGAAATGATGCTCATTATAGATCGACAGCGACCAGAAGCCGTTCACCGGCGGCGTCGCGTCCTTGGCGAAGGTCACGGCGTAGCGGTTGGCGCTGTTGAGCCGCGCACCGTCAGCATCGAAATCCTGATAGAAATATTTCGTCTCGTTGGGCGAGTTGACCATGATGTTCGACTTGGCGACGGCGGTGCGGGTGAAATAATCGGTGCCGAAGGCCGATTCATTCGAGATCGTGCTCCAATGATGCGGCAGCTGCTGGCCGTAATTGCGAAACTGGAACAAGGGCGTCACCAGCTTCTCATCGGCATCCTGGGCGCCGTCGGTCATCGCCTGCTTGAGCTCAGGATTTGCCTTGGCGGCGGCCAGCACGGCGAGGACCTGGGCATAACGCGCCTCCTCGCCCGGCAATGGCGGCGCATCGGCGAGAACCAGCGGCAGCTCGTCGACGAACTTGTCCGGGAATACCCAGCGGGATTCTTCTTCGCTGGGCGGTGGCGGCGGTGCTTCCGGCAGATGCGTCCAATCCTTGCTCTTCATCGTACCGTCATAATCGGCAAGCGGATACATCGTGATGCCGGTAAGCGCCGACTGAATGGCGCGGCGATCATCGTCGGTGTCGTCCATGAAGATACGTGGTGCGGCGAGGCCGGTATTCGTCGGCGAACGAAAAACCTTGGTGATACCCTTGGGCACGTCACCCTGCCAGTCCGGCGCGACCAGCAGATAGAAGCCGGGCGTGGTATTGTACATCTTGCCCAGTTGCACGAAGCTGTCGGTGCGCAGGTCGACGATCTGATAGACCCAGAATCGATCTCCGAAATCGGGCACCTGGATGACCACTGGCGAGACGTCGAGGGCGAGCGATCCGATACCATAAACAACATCCTGGTTCGGACAGGCGATGGAGCGCTCCTCGGGGGCCACATAATCGGTCAACATGGCAAGCTGGTTGAGTGGCGCCTGCATCAGCGGTCCCGACCTGCCGATTTCCTTCACCTGTGCGAAATGCAGCCGGCGGTTATACATATTGACCAGCGGCCAAGCCCAGAAATAGGCGTCGCGCCCGACATGCTTTGCATATTCGGCGGTGATCTTGACCCGCGTGTCGGGGGCGGGCGGCATGGCCCTGGCCCAATTGGGTGAAACAGGCACCCGCACCGAAGCTTCCTCGGCCAGGGCCTCTGGCATTGTAGCGGTGACGAGCGGCATCGCCGCCAAGGCGGGCGCCGCCATCAGGACGCTGCGCCGTGTGACATCAATCTTCGAGACTGGCTTGTCCATGGCAGGGCTCCTCCTTGAGAGGAACCAGTTTCCGGCGAACGGTCCAGGTCCGGCAATTGCCCCTTGGTCCAACCCCTCCGATCAGCGCCCGAACTTGTCCGCTGTCAGCCAGAAAACCTCGCCGGCGCTCTCCTCGGTGTCGAGCCAGAAGAAATCGAGCTCGGGATAATCATCCTCGAGGATCTCGCGGCCGCGGCCGATCTCGCAGAGAAGCCCGCCGCCCGGATTCAAGTGGCGCGGCGCCTCGGCCAGGATGCGGCGCACGATGTCGAGCCCATCCTCGCCGCCATCGAGCGCCATCGCCGGCTCATGACGGAATTCCGCCGGCAGCTCGTCCATCGCCTCGGCATCGACATAGGGCGGGTTGGTGATGATGAGGTCGTAGCGCTCGCTCGCCACCGGCTGGAACAGATCGCCCTGGAACAGGTTGAGGCGGTCGGCGAAGCCCGAATCGGCGATATTGGCGCGCGCCACCTCGATGGCCTGCGCCGACAATTCGACCGCATCGACTTCGGCATTGGGGAAAATGCGCGCCGCCAGGATGGCGAGGCAGCCGGAGCCGCTGCACAGGTCGAGCGCGCGGCCAACCGCGGTGACGTCCGGCACCAAGGTGAAGCCGTCGCCGCCGAAGAGATCGGTGAACAGCAATTCGCCGATGAAGGAGCGCGGCACGATGACGCGTTCATCGACATGGAAGGGCACACCCTGGATATAGGCCTTGCCGGTGAGGTAGGCGGCGGGCTTGCGGCTTACGACGCGCTCCTCGATGCGGGCGAGCAGCATTTCGCGCTCAGGAACCGTCAGGCGGGCGTCGGCCCAGGGATTGATGTCGTCGACCGGCAGATGCAGGCTTTCAAGGATAAGGAAGGCCGCTTCGTCCACGGCACCCGTGGTGCCCTGGCCGAAGGCGAGGCCCGCCTCGGTGAACCGGCTGACGGCGAAGCGCAAAAGGTCGCGCAAGGTGATGAGGTCGGCGGCGAAGGTCTTCATAGGATGAGTGAATAGCGGGCCCGACGGCCTGCGCCAAGGGGTTGCAGCCGACCCGGATTTCGCGATTTCCGGGCTTGCATCGGGGCCCAGGGGTCGTGCTATTTGTATGACATGAAAAAATCCCCGCCCCGCCTCAGATCCCAAGCCTGGTTCGACAATCCCGACAATATCGACATGACGGCGCTCTATCTCGAGCGCCAGCTCAATTTCGGCTTCACCCGCGAGGAATTGCAGTCCGGCAAGCCGATCATCGGCATCTCGCAGACGGGCTCCGATATCGCGCCCTGCAACCGGGCGCATCTCGAACTCGCCAAACGGGTGCGCGACGGCATCACCGCGGCGGGCGGTGTACCCCTCGAATTCCCGATCCATCCGATCCAGGAGACGCTCAAGCGGCCGACCGCCATGCTCGACCGCAATCTCTCCTATCTGAGCCTGGTCGAGGTCCTGTTCGGCTATCCGATCGACGGCGTGGTGCTGACCATCGGTTGCGACAAGACGACACCGGCGGCGCTGATGGCGGCCTCGACCGTCAATATCCCGGCCATCGCGCTGTCCTCCGGCCCCATGCTCAATGGCTGGCACAATGGCGAGCGCACCGGCTCGGGCACCATCCTGTGGAAGGCGCGCGAGCTCCTCGCCACCGGCGACATCGATTATGAAGGCTTCATCGAGCTGGTCGCCTCCTCGGCGCCCTCGACCGGCTTCTGCAACACCATGGGCACGGCGACCTCGATGAATTCGCTGGCCGAGGCACTCGGCATGACGCTGCCCGGCAATGCGGCCATCCCGGCACCTTATCGCGAGCGCGGCCAGCTCGCTTACATGACCGGCAAACGCATCGTCGACATGGTGCGCGAGGATCTGACGCCGTCGAAGATTCTCACCCGCGAGGCCTTCGAAAATGCCATCGCGGTCAATTCGGCGATCGGCGGGTCGACCAACTGCCCGATCCATCTCAACGCCATCGCGCGCCATATCGGCGTCGAGCTCAATGTCGCCGACTGGGAGAAACACGGCTACGACATTCCCCTCCTCGTCAATCTGCAGCCGGCCGGCGAATATCTGGGCGAGGACTATCACCGCGCCGGCGGCGTGCCCGCCGTCGTCGCCGAGCTCATCAAGGCGAAGCGCATCCACACCGACGCGCTCACCGTCAACGGCAAGACGATCGGTGAAAACTGCACCGGCAAATTCGCCTCGAACCGCGAGGTGATCAAGGAATATGACAAGCCGATCAAGAAACATGCCGGCTTCAAGATGCTGAAGGGCAATCTCTTCGATGCGGCGATCATGAAGACGAGCGTGATCTCGGAAGAATTCCGCGAGCGTTATCTCTCCGACCCCAAGGACCCCAATGCCTTCGAAGCGAAGGCGGTCGTGTTCGACGGGCCGGAGGATTATCACAAGCGGATCGACGATCCGTCCCTCGGCATCGACGCGCATACGGTCCTGTTCATGCGCGGCACCGGGCCGCTCGGCTATCCGGGTGCGGCGGAAGTCGTCAATATGCGGGCGCCCACCGATCTCCTGAAGAAGGGTGTGCATTCGCTGCCCTGCGTCGGCGACGGACGGCAATCGGGCACATCAGGCTCGCCTTCGATCCTCAACGCATCGCCGGAAGCGGCGGCGGGCGGCGGCCTTGCTCTCTTGAAGGACGGCGACCGGGTGCGCATCGATCTCAACAAAGGCACCGCCGACATCCTGATCTCCAAGGAAGAACTCGAGAAGCGGCGCGCCGAGCTCAAGGCCAAAGGCGGCTATACGAATATTCCGGAGAGCCAGACGCCGTGGCAGGAGATCTTCCGCGCCAATGTCGAGCAATTGTCGGAAGGCATGGTGCTGAAACCGGCCGTCAAATATCAGAAGATCGCGCAGTCCAAGGGCCTGCCGCGCGACAATCACTGATGCCGGCACGCCTCGCCGAGCTCGAACCTGGAAGCTTCGGCAGCGAGGCGGCGCGCAATTTCGAGATCGTCAGCGATCAAGGCTTCCGCGCCACCTTCAATGCGGTGGGTGCCCGGCTGATGGCGCTCGAATTTCCCGACGGCTTCGATGTCGTGGCCGGACCTGAACGCATCGAGGACATGCTCGAAAGCGATGTCTATGCCGGCGCCATTTGCGGGCGCTTCGCCAACCGCATCGAAAAAGGTCTCGTCACCATCGACGGCACGGCGCACCAGCTCACCGTCAACGCGCCGCCCAATCATCTGCATGGCGGTGTCGAGGCCTTCCACCGGAAGAACTGGGTCGCCGAGATCATCGACGACGCGCTGGTCTTCTCGCTCGTTTCGCCCAATCGCGAGGAAGGGTATCCGGGCAAATTGCGCGCCCGCTGCAGCTATCGCTTCGACGGCGACACGTTGAGCTGCGAGATCGAGGCGACGACCAAGAAGACCACCGTCGTCAATCTCACCAATCACGTCTATTGGAATCTCTCCGGCGCCGAGATCGTGGCCGATCACGAATTGCAGATCTCGGCCCAGGCCTATACGCCGACCAATGCCGAGCTCATCCCATCGGGAGCGGTCAGCTTCGTCTCCGGCACCAATTACGACTTCCGCGAGCCGACTTTCCTGGAAGAGGCCTTCGAAGACGGCTCCGGCTTCGACGGTAATTTCTGCCTCGAAGGCGAGCGCCACACGCTGCATCACGCGGCCTCGCTTGCAGCCGGCGGACGCGCTTTCGATCTCTTCACCACCGAGCCCGGCCTGCAGCTTTATACCGCCGGCCATTGGGGACCCGCCTTCAAGGGCAAAAAAGGCGAAGGCCTGCGCCGCTTCGGCGCGGTGGCGCTCGAGCCGCAGAACTGGCCCGACGCACCCAACCAGCCCAACTTTCCCTCAGCGCTGCTGAAGCCGGGCGAGACCTACCACCATCGCATCGAGTGGCAGTTCCGGGAGGGGTGATTCAGTGGCCCTCATGCTGAGGTGCGAGCGAAGCGAGCCTCGAAGCATGATCCAGATACAAGGTTCTTGCCGCCTGCCACCCTTCGAGGGCAGCTGCGCGGCCACCTCAGGGTGAGGGCTTGAGTATGACGGTCGAGATCAGACCCACCCGCCATCGACCGTGAAATCCTGGTTGGTGCAGCCGGACCCTTCATCCGAAGCCAGGAACAGCGCCATGCGCGCGATATCGATCGGGTAGAGCTTCCGCTTGAGGCACTGGTGCTCCATGATCTTCTTCTCGCCTTCGGGCGTGACCCAGAGCTTCAGCTGGCGTTCGGTCATGATCCAGCCGGGCGAGATGGTGTTGACGCGGATATTGTCGGGTCCCAGATCGCGCGCCAGCGAGCGGGTCAGGCCGGTGACGCCCGATTTCGACGCGGTATAGGCGGCCATGCCGCCCTGGCCGATCTTCCAGGAGCAGGATCCCAGATTGATGATCGAACCGCCGCCCGCCTTCTGCATCATCGGAATGACCGCCTGGGCGGCGAAGAACTGATGCTTGATGTTGATGGCGACACGCTGGTCCCAGTAGTCGGGGGTCATCTTGTCCCAGGCATGGCGTTCGTCATGGGCGGCGTTGTTGACGAGGATGGTGATCGGCCCCAGCGCCTTGGCGGCGGCGGCGATGGCCGACTGCAGCGCCTTGATGTCGGTGACGTCGCATTGGCCGAACCAGACATCGCCGGTGAGACGGCTTTTCAGCTTCTCGCCCGCTTCCTTGGCGATATCGATGAAGGCGACCTTCGCGCCCTGCCGCGCGAATTCCTCGACGAAGGATTCGCCGATCCCCATGGCGCCGCCGGTGATGAACACCGTCTTGCCCTTGAGGCTCGGATAGATGGCCGCTGTCATGCCTCTCGCTCCCAATTGTATGATGTTTGATCCGGCCTGTTGGTTACCGCGAAAACTGCTGCTATGGCAAGCGCCAGCGGAAGGAGACCATCACGTCATGAGCGAAACACCGATCACGCGGACCTATCTGCGGAGCATGGCCAGCTATAACAGCTGGATGAACGGCAAGATCTACGATGCGGCCGGAAAGCTCAGCGCCGAGGAGATCGCCCGCGACCGCGGCGCCTTCTTCAAATCGATCCTCGGCACGCTCAATCATCTCCTCGCTGCGGACATGGTGTGGATCGACCGTTTCAAAGGCCGGCCCTTGCGCTTCACCGACCTCAGATCCCTGCGCCATCCGACGCTCGAGCCCTTACGCGCCGAGCGCATCGCGGTCGATGCGGAGATCACGGACTGGGCGGCGGGCATCGATGCCGCCTGGCTGGCGCAGCCCTTCACCTTCACCAGCGTCCTGACCCCCGCCACCTACACCTATCCGGCCTCGGTCCTGGTGATGCATTTCTTCAATCATCAGACGCATCATCGCGGCCAGATCACGACTCTCCTGACGCAAGCGGGCCAAGATGTCGGCGTGACCGACGTTATCGGACTGCCGGGGCTGAAGGAGATGGTGGCGGCGTAACAGGATCAGTGCGCCGCTTCCCAGTTGTCGGCGGCGCGGGCATCGACCTGAAGCGGCACGGCGAGCTTTATGACGGGCTCGGGGGCTTTTTCCATCACGTTCTTGACCAGCTCCTTCACTGCCTCGATCTCGGCATCGACGGCCTCGAAAATGAGCTCGTCATGCACCTGCAGCAGCATGCGGGCGCCTAAGCCAGCTTTGGCCAGAGCGGCCGGCATGCGGGTCATGGCGCGGCGGATGATGTCGGCGGCGGCACCCTGGATCGGCGCGTTGATCGAGGCGCGCTCCATGAAAGCGCGCTCCGACGCGTTGGGCGAGGTGATGCGCGGGAAATGGCAGCGCCTTCCGAAGATCGTCTCGACATATCCCGTCTCGCGCGCCGTCTTCTTCGTCGCTTCCATATAATCGCGGATGCCGGGGAAGCGCTGGAAATAGGTCTTGATGTAGCTCCCCGCCTCCTCGCGCGAGATGGACAGCTGATTGGCGAGGCCGAAGGCCGAGATGCCGTAGATGATGCCGAAATTGATGGCCTTGGCCTGGCGGCGGATCAAGGGATCCATGCCTTTCACCGGCACGCCGAACATTTCCGATGCCGTCATGGCGTGAATGTCGAGGCCGTCGGCGAACGCCTTGCGCAATTGCGGGATGTCGGCGACATGCGCCAGCACGCGCAATTCGATCTGGCTGTAGTCCGCGCTGATCAGCTTCGAACCCTTGGGCGCAATGAAGGCGGTGCGGATGCGCCGGCCTTCCTCGGTGCGGACCGGGATGTTCTGCAGATTGGGATCGGTCGAGGCCAAGCGCCCGGTCGATGTCGAGGCCATCGAATAGGAGGTGTGGACGCGCCCCGTTTCGGGATTGATGAAAGTCGGCAGCGCATCCGTATAGGTCGAGCGCAGCTTTGAGAGCTGGCGCCAGTCGAGCACCTTGCGGGCGAATTCGATGCCTTGATTGGCGAGATCCTCGAGCACATCGGAATCGGTGCTCCAGGCGCCGGTCGCGGTCTTGCGCCCGCCGGGCAATCCCATGCGGCCGAACAATATGTCGCCAAGCTGCTTGGGCGAGCCGATATTGAAACGCTCGCCGGCGAGCTCATAGGTCTGCTTCTCGATCTCGGCCCCCGAGGCGGCGAACTCACCCGAAAGCCTGGCCAGCACGGCACGGTCGACCAGAATGCCCTCGCACTCCATATTGGCGAGCACCGGCACGAGCGGACGCTCCAGCGTCTGATAGACGGTGGTCTTGTGCTCACGCGCCAGACGTTCCTTGAACAACATCCAGAGCCTGAGCGTGATGTCGGCATCCTCGGCGGCGTAGTGAGTGGCGCGGTCGAGCGGCACCTTGTCGAAAGTGATGGCGCTCTTGCCGGAGCCGGCGACTTCCTTATAGGCGATGGGCTTATGGCCCAGATGTTTCTCCGACAATTCGTCCATGCCATGGCCGTTGAGGCCGCTTTCCAAGGCATAGGACATCAGCATCGTGTCTTCGATCGGCGCCACCTCGATGCCGAGGCGGCGGAAGATCAGCAGATCATATTTGAGATTCTGGCCGATCTTGAGGATGGAGGGATCCTCCAGCACCGGTTTCAGAAGCGAGATGACATCGGCGACCGGCAGCTGCTTGATCTCGGCGCCGGAAAAATCGAGACCGTCACCGGCGCGATGGCCGACCGGGATGTAGCAGGCCTGGCCCGGATCGGTGGCGAGCGAGATGCCGGCGACATTCGCCTGCATCGGGTCGAGCGAGGTCGTCTCGCTGTCGAGTGCGACAAAGCCTTGCTGGCGGATACGCTCTACCCAACGCTCGAGCGCGTCCTTGGTCGTCACCGTTTCATAGTCGTCATATTTAACGGCGATGGCGCGCAGGCGCTCGGAAGAAGCCGAGGCCTGCGGCCTCACTTCCGGCTGAGCGGCGGCGGGCTTGGCTTTCTCCGCCTTGGGTGCCGCGGCGGGGGCCGGCGCCGGTGTCGCCACACCACCTTCCGGCGGCCAGCCTTTGACCTCGACGGGTATAGGATCGATCGCCGCGGCATCGGCCGAAAGATCGGCGGCGACGCGGCGCATCAGCGAGGAGAATTCCATCGTCTTGCAGAAGCCGATGAGATCGGAAGCACGCGGCTCATCGACGAGGAACGTATCGAGCTTGTGATCGACCGGCACATTCTGGTCGAGCGTCACCAGCAGTTTCGAGATGCGCGCCTGCTCGGCAAATTGGATGAGGCTTTCGCGCCGTTTCGGCTGCTTGATCTCGGCGGCGCGCGCCAGCAGCTCTTCGAGCGAGCCATATTCGGTGATGAGCTGGGCGCCGGTCTTGACGCCGATACCCGGCACGCCCGGGACGTTGTCGACCGAATCGCCGGCGAGCGCCTGGACATCGACGACCTTGTCGGGCGCGACACCGAATTTCTCGAGAACCTCAGGCTCGCCGATCTCCTTGTCCTTCATCGTGTCATAAAGTGCGATGCCCTTGCGCACGAGCTGCATGAGATCCTTGTCAGAAGAAACGATGCGCACCGTGGCGCCGACGGCGGCCGCTTCACGGGCATAGGTGGCGATGAGATCATCGGCCTCGAAATCGCTCTGCTCGACGCAGGCGACATTGAAGGCGCGGGTGGCTTGCCGGATGAGGCCGAATTGCGGGATGAGATCGGCCGGCGGGTCGGGCCGGTGCGCCTTGTAATCGGGATAGATGCGCTTGCGGAAGGTCTGTTCCGACTTGTCGAAGACGACGGCGAGATGGGTGGGCTTCTCGCCCGCCTTCATGTCCTTCAAGAGCTTCCACAACATGTTGCAGAAGCCCTGGACGGCGCCAACGGGCAGGCCGTCGCTCTTGCGCGTCAAAGGCGGGAGTGCGTGATACGCACGGAAAATGTAACCGGACCCGTCGATCAGATAGACATGATCGCCGGACTTAAGGGGGCGATGTTGGGACATGCCCCCATAATGCCACCCCGGAGATCAGGCTTCCAGCCTTCCCGGCGCACTGCTGACAAGTTCTGGCTTACGTGGTGTCGCAGGCAGCTTGGCCCATTGTGGGCGGATGAACAGGAAGCTCAAGGGGGTCCTGCGCACCGCCCAGAAGAGCAGTACCGGCCCGATGACGCCAGCGAGCGTGACAATGAGGGAAATGACGGCCAGATCGTCGACGACGCCCATCTTCAAGAGCACGGTGCGGGTGGCGGCCATGAACATGAAGAAGGCGAGATAGATGACGATGGAATTCTGGCCGCAATAGCGGATCGGCTCGGCGATCCTGAAGCGCGCCAGGAAGACGCCGGTCGAGATGACGGCGCCGGCGCCGATGAAGCCGAGCGCCAGGCCGATGCCGGGCAGATGCGACCAGCCCTTGTCGACCAGAATGGCGTTGATCGTGCCCCAGGCGACAAGGCCGGCCAGGATGGCGAGCGGATTGAGGCCGCCGACCTCACGGGCGAAAGCGAAGATCCTGGGCGCCAGCCAGTAGCCGGCGAAGAAATAGACGAAGCGGCCGGCGAATTCGTCGATGACCAGCCAGCCGGTCTCGATCGGCGCCATTTCAAGCAGGGCGGCGGCGATGAAGACGAGAAGCGGCGGGAAACGGCGCAGCGCCTTGGCGGCGACGAAGAAGATGGCAAGGAGATAGATGAACCACAAGGTGCCAAAAGGCTGGACGAAGCCCATTCCATAGGCTTGGAGGGCGGCGCCAAGACCCTCGGCCTGGATGATGCCCAAACTCTTCATGCCGAACTGGATGGTCATCCACAGGATGTAGAAATAGGCGAAATGCAGGAGCTTGGTGTCGAGATAGGTGCGCCAGGGGCGGTCGATGCGCGCCGCCAGGAACAGGCCGGAAATGAGGAAGAAGTCCGGCATGCGGAAGGGTCTCGCCCATTCTATGAAGCCGTTGAGCCAGGAGAGCTCACCGGCCGCCTTTTCGACGCCCAGCGTCGAATGCATCATGACGACCAGAATGATACAGATGCCTTTGGCGTAATCGACCCAGTCGACCCGCTTTTCCGCCGCGTTTACCCCAGCCAACATTTTGCCTCTCTCCCTGTGCCATAGCGGCACGGACTTTGGCCCTGTCACGCAAAGCCTGTGCCGGAGGCCTGGTTGGCAGCCGGCGGACAGTCATGCTCAAATCAGGTGATGGAACGGTTAAGGACGGCTTCTCCCGACGACCGGGCTTCCGTGAGCGATCTGTTGGGCCTGTCCTACCGGGTCCTGATGGCGGGCGCCTATCCGGCTGACCTCCTCGCCCAGGCGCTGCCGATGATCACCAAGGCCAATCCCGTCCTCCTCGCCTCCGGCCGCTATGGCCTGATCGAGGACGATGCGGGACGGCTTCTGGCCTGCGGCGGCTGGAGCCTGGAGCGCCCGGGTTCGGGCGAAATGGTCGAGGGCCTTGCCCATATCAGGCATTTCGCGGTCCGTCCGGACGCCGTTCGGCACGGCTTCGGCCGCCAGCTCTATCAATGGTGCGAAGACGCGGTCCGTGCCCAGCGGATGACCCACTTCGAATGTCACGCGAGCTTGAATGCCGAGGGCTTTTATCGGCGGCTCGGCTTCAGGCGCGGCCGGGAGCTTAGCTTGCGATTGAACGCAAGCTTGACGCTCCCGGCGATCGAGATGCTGAAAAATCTAGAACGTCACGGAGTCCAGAGCTGACTCCGACCGGTTACGTCTGCGGCGTTGCTGCGACCGGCTTGGCGACAGGCTTCTTACGGATAAGCTTGAGCTTCATGGCTGTTCTCCAAATATCAGGAACTACATCGCTTGCGTGGTGGCGATCGGCTTGGCGACAGGCTTCTTACGAATGAGTTTCAGCTTCATCTGTTTGCTCCCATGGTAAATATCAATCCAATCTCCGCGACTCGAAAGCCGCACAGAGCAGGCCGCTCGATTACAGGAACTCGGAGAGCCATCTCCGAAGTCGGAAGGACTAGGTGATAGGCGTCGTGGCGATCGGCTTGATGACAGGCTTCTTACGGATGAGCTTGAGTTTCATGCGCTTCCTCCATCAGTCAAATCAGGTATCTTTGCCCAACATAATCAATTCTCTCCACAAGCAATCAGCGCGCAGAGTGAATATTCCAATTGTGCGAATTAAAAGGCCGTCACTGAGTGACGCGGAGAGACCAGACTAAGCGGCGGGCGTGGTGGCGATCGGCTTGGTGACCGGCTTCTTGCGGATAAGCTTGAGTTTCATGGGGCTCCTCCAGTTGCTAATGTGTATTGATTCTTGAATTGCAACCCAAGCATAGTGTTGCAAGCCTGCTCGATTGTCAAACTCAAGAATGGGATGCTCCGCTTGCAGAATATGTCGGACAGGCTCGCAATCGCATCGAAAGAATGGGGCTTGCACAAGGCAATCGAGATCGTCTCTCTCGATGAGGCGAAGGCTGAGCTGCGCGACGGCCGCACCGGCTTCCATCTCTCCATCGAGCATGAAGAGGGATTGAGTGACGGAGGCCGACAACCGAATCCTGAAATACTCCGTGCGCTTACCGATCTCGGATTCACCGACGATCTGCCGGAGCCCGAACTCAGGAAACGTCAACGTCCGTTCCGCAACCAGATGCAGAGCGAGCTGCGCAACGAGATCTTGCGGGACTTCCTGCGCTTTGCCGGAACCGATGTGCCATTCTACCGGAACAATCCGCACTATCGCCTCGCGGACATAGAGGACGTCGAGGGCCTGAGGACATTGCCGGTCCTGAACAAAGCCGCGCTGCGGGAGAATTTCGACAGCCTCCTGGCGGACTCCGTCGATATTCCGGAGGGCCTGGCCTCAGGCCGCCTGCGCATCGCCCGCACCAGCGGCACCACCGATGAGCGTGTCCAGGTCATTTCCGACACCACGATCGATCAGGTGCCGCCCGATTACGAAGAAGTCTGGGGCCTCGATTTCGGCGGACGGACGCCGCGGACCGCGATCCTGACAACGCCCTTGTGCTCGGCGACCGAATGCCATCTCGGCAAGCTGCCGCTCGAGCAGCGCGTGCATCATGGGATTGTCCTCTATCTCAACTCGACCGAAGATCTGTTCAGCGCTCCCGAGGCCCTGATCCGGAATATCGCCGATGAATTATGGGCGTTCCGACCTGAAATCCTGCTGGTCAATCCCTACTACCTCATGTGGTTCGGCCGCGAGGCGCAAAGACTCGGGCTCGATCTGCCGAAAATCGAACTCATCCTGACCAGCTATCAATATGCATCGAAGATTCACAAGCGCGCGCTCGCAACGTTATTCGGCGCGCCGGTCTATGACACCTATTCGGCAACCGAGCTCGGCGGTTGCCGAATAGGTGTCGAGTGCAAAAACGGGCACTGGCATGTCTATGAGGATCACGCGATCATCGAGATCATGGACGAAAACGGGATGTCGTCGCCGGACGGAATCGGTTCGGTCGTGACGACCGTCGTGGCCGGCCGGCTCATGCCGCTGATCAGATATGAGGTCGGCGATCTCGCCCGGCTCGCCGATATCGACTGCGACTGCGCCTTGTCCGATTGGCAATGCCTGGAGTTTCACGGCCGGCGCAAAGACGTGCTTCATCTTGGTGGCCGGATGTTCACCACACGGGAGATCGACGATATTCTCGCCGAGATCGCCGACATCGACTTCTATCGCTGCACTCAGACCGGTGACGCCGCCTTGACGATCGATGTCGTGCCGGCGCCGGGAACAGCTGTCCGGCGCGACGAGATCGAGCGGCTCGTGCGGGCGCGATTGCCGGTCAACGACGTCATCATCCGGCCGGCGCAGCGGCTCGATCCGGAACCGTCGATGAAGTTTCGCCTGACGGCGCGCGCATGAGCGCGGATGAGGCCACGGATATCGGCATTCGCCAGGATTTCCCGGTTCTGAAGCGGCGTTTCGCCGGCCGGCCGATCATCTATCTCGATTCGGCGGCGACGACGTTGAAGCCGCAAAGCGTTCTCGACAAGGAAAGCCGGTATTCGACCGACTTCACCGCCAATGTCCATCGCGGCAAACATCTGCTGTCGGAAGAAGCCTCGGAAGCCTACGAAACGGCGCGGAGAAGGATCGCCGGATTTCTGTCCGTCCCGCCGCCGGCGGTCAGCTTCGTGCGTAATGCGACGGAGGCGATCAATCTGGTCGCCCGCGGCCTCGGCTTGAGCAAAAGCGACAAGATCCTCCTGCCGATCGGCGAACATCACTCCAATATCCTGCCCTGGATGCGCGAAGCGACCGTCCTGTGGCTCGACCATGATCCTCTCGCGCCGCTTGACCCAGCCCAAGTCGCAGCGGCGCTCGATCGCGAAAGACCGCGCCTCTTCGCCTTCAGCGCCGCCTCGAACGTCACGGGCGTGATCAATCCGAGCGCCGAAATCTGCCGGCTGGCGCGCGCGCGGGGCGTCCTGACTCTGATCGATGCCGCGCAGCTCGCGCCGCATGCGCGGATCGATGTCGGCGCGCTCGGTTGCGATTACCTCGCCTTCAGCGGACACAAGATGCTGGCGCCGACCGGCATCGGCGTCCTGACCGGCGCGCTGGCGGCGCTCGAGCGGCTCGAGCCCTTGCTGCTCGGCGGCGGCGCCGTCGAGCGGGTCACGCGCACGGGCTACAGCCTGCGCGCGCTGCCCTATCGCCTGGAAGCCGGCACGCCCAATATCAGCGGCGCGCTGGGGCTCGCCGCGGCGGTCGACTATCTCCAGGGCGTCGGTTTCGAGAGACTCCACGCGCATCAGCACCGGCTGGCGGATGTGCTGCGCGATACCCTCGCCGATATCAAAGGCTGCCGGCCGGTCATCGCTCATCGGCAGCCGCATATACCGGTCGGAGCTTTGTTCACCCCGTCGCAGCATTTCAATCTCGACGACGTCGCGGTTTCGCTCAGCGAGAATTTCGGCATCATGACGCGCTCCGGCTTCTTCTGTGCCCATCCGCTTGCCGAAAGGCTCGGCATATCCGGGAACATGCTGCGCGTGTCCTTGTATATCTACAACACGGAAGAAGAAGTCCGGCATTTCCTGGCGGCCATGCATGCCATCATGCGCCGCATGAACTGAACCTTCGCTCGCGGGAGCCGCCGTCATGATACAGCGCAAGGAATATCGCCTCATCGCAACCTTGGCGGCGTGCCAGCTTATCTGGCTCTCGGCAGGGGCGATCATATTGACGCTAAGCGGCCTCGTCGGCCATCAGCTCGCCACCGACAAATCGCTCGCGACGCTCCCCTTCGCGCTGATGTGCCTGGCCAATGCGGTGCTCAGCATGCCGGCCGCCGCCTTCATGCTCCGCTTCGGGCGCAAGCGGGGATTTCTGCTCGGCTCGCTCTTCGGTTGCCTCAGCGGCGCCGTCACCAGCCTCGCGGTCATATGGGCGAGCTTCAGCCTGTTCTGTCTCGGCGTGGCCCTGTGGGGCGCCTTCATGGCCTTCGCGCAATTCTACCGCTATGCGGCGGCCGAAGGCGTCGATGCGGCATCGAAAGGCACTGCCATCTCCGTGGTGGTGGGCAGCAGCATCGTCGGCGTCTTCGTCGGGCCCCTGCTCATCAGCCTGACCCAAGGCTTGTTCCAGCTGCCGCCCTTCACCAGCTCTTTCCTGATCGTCGCCGGCCTGAGCGTCGTTTCACTCCTGGTCACGGGCCTGCTCGACATGCCGCGGCCGCGCGCCGAACCGGCCAGGCCCGCCGCCCTGCGGCCGCAGATCGACTGGCAGCCGAATATCGTCGCCGGACTGGTCAACGGCGCCGTCGCTTTTTCGGTGATGGTCTTCGTGATGACCGCCTCACCCTTGGCAACGGTGCATTTCGGCCACTCGGTGACGGATGCGGCTTCCGTCGTCCAATGGCATCTGCTCGGCATGTATGGACCGTCGCTGGTGACCGGATTGCTGATCGCCCGGATCGGCGAGGTGCGGATCCTGTTCCTCGGAAGCGCCTTGCTGTTCGCCAGCCTCCTGACCGCGCTGCAGGGCACATCCATGCCGCATCTCACACTGGCGCTGCTGATGCTCGGAATCGGCTGGAACTTCATGTTTGTCAGCGCGTCGGTGCTGCTGTCACAACCGCAGGACGCCGCCGTCAGAGCCCGCGTGCAGGCGATCGGCGAGTTCATCAACAACTCGACGGTGACCGTCGCCGCCTTCTCGGCCGGAACGGTCTTCGTCCATTTCGGCTGGACGGCGGTGAACCTGATCGTGCTTCCGGTCCTGCTGATCGCGCTCCTGGTCACATTCAGATATGCGCTGAATGTTTCCAGGAGCCGCAAGCGTGCCGCCTAGCTTTCTACTCCGTCAGCCTGCCGCTGCGATGGGCGAGCGCCATCTTGGCGCCGTACATGGTGGGCGAACGTTTGCCGGGCAGGTTGGCCTCGAGAACGATCTCATCGACGAAGCCCTGATTGACCTCGACCTCGACGCATTGATCGAGCTTGTCGACCAGCCAGACGCGATAGCCTTCGTCGAATTTCTTGTCATAGCCCGAATCGTCGTGGGGTATGCGGCCCACCAGCGGCTGCGACGGCACGAGCATGATCTTCGGCTTGGGGAAATCGTAAGTATGCCCCTCATAGGCATAGCCGAACATGATGCCGGAAGAGAGCTCCTTGTCCTTGTTGCGGGATTCGGAGTCGAGAAAGACAGTGCCGAACAGCTGCATGACCAGCCCCAGCTGATAATTCCTGCCTTCGGAGGCATCGCCGCCGGACCACGGTGCACGCGCTTCGATGGTCGCTCGCTTCGGGTCCTTCTTCAGGGCCTTCAGCACCTCGATCACATGATCGATGTCCTCTCCGAGCTTCTTGGGATTGCTGAGATCGAGCCTGATCTGAGCCGCGTCGTTGAAGGCCGAAATGGATGCCTGCGGCCCTGCGAAAGTGCGCGCCAGCTTGCCGGGAATGCCATAGAGGCGCACCTGGGTCGGGTTGTAATGACCGTCGGTATTGGTCGGCTCGTTTACGGCATTCGCCGAGGTGTAGGTCGGTCTGTGAAAATCATCACTCATCGTCTTCTCCTGAAACAGCCCTCATAAGATCTCGCGCCAGCGGAAGTTGGTCTCGAATCGCGCCGCCAGCCCCGCCGATTGCGCCGCCCCCAGGCGGCAGACGATGTCGGCGGCTTCGGTGAAGCTCAGCGTATTCGGGTCGAGGCGCGGCCAGGAACGCGCCAGCGCCAAGGCGACCTCGTCGCGCGCCTCGATGAGCGCCGTCTTGAACAGATATGGCCGCGCCCGGAAAGCGTCGGCGGTGAAGCTCGAAAGACGGCGCATCTGCGCTTCGCCGAGCTCACGGATATCGACATCGAGCAGCGCCTCGTCGGCGAGCTCGCGTTCGACGAGGCGCCAATGGAAGCCGTCGACGATGGTGTCGAAGACGGCGCCGGTGAAGGGCCGCGAGCGGTCGTGAATTTCGCTCGTCACCTCGCTCAGGCGGCGGGAATTGCCGGCGAGGCGGATCTGGCGGTTGCCGGTCAGCTCGGCGATGCGGTTGAGCTCGTTGAGGACGAGAAGATTGCCGTCGCAATGGCGCAGCAGCCGGTCGAGCCCCGAATCGAAATGCATGAAGGAGAGCAGCGAGATCAGATCGGAATTGGCTTCATGGAAGGCGCCGAAGTCGCCGCCGCTCAAGCCGCTTTCCGGGGCGCCGAACAGCGAGAACAGGATTGCATGGCCGACCTCATGGGCGATGACGTCGAAATTGAGGGCGAAAGGCGAAACCTCGTCCTCCCCCTCGCGGTCGACGCCGAGCTCGAGGAAGCCATAACCGGACTGGGCATTGCGCCATTCGACCCAGGGGATGATCTCGAGGCGATCATAGGTGTCGGAGAAATACCAGGGGATCTCATGGCCAAGGAAGCTCTCGAAGATATCGAGGACGCGCTGGGCCGAGGCGAAGGCATGGGCGGCGATGAACTGGCGGGTGCCCGGCAGCAGGTGGTCGAAATGACCGTCCGGCCCCGCTTCGGCCGGCGGATGCGTGGCGCCGACGAAGGGCGGGAGATAGGGAAACTCATAGAGTTCCTTGGACAGAATGGGATCGCGCACATACATGCGCCGGTTGGCCGGGCCTGCCTGCAGGCTGCCGGGCGGCGTCGAAATCCACACCGGCTCGGGCTTTTCATAGCCCGACAGATAAGGCGCTTGCGGGTAGATCAGAAAACGGCAGCCGAGAGCGGAGGGCGCGCGGTCCTCTTCCATCATCAAGAAATCTCCGCCCAGACCCCTCATGCCCCAAATCTTACCATAAGGTCAGCCGATTGGGAACGAGACTTCGCCGGGCAATTCGATTTTCGCATGCGCGAGGTCGCGGACAAAGTTGGTCGTCCAGACGAAGGCGCCCTTACGAGGTTCCGGATTAACCTTATGGAGGTGGCGGAGCGCCGCGATGGCATCCTGTTTCTTCTGTTCGACAAGATAGGGCTGGAGCCGGCCGGGATCGATCCCGGCGGCGGCCGCGATCGCGGCGATGTCGCGGTCACGAAAATTGCGGCGGCGCGCTTCCTGCGCCAGTTGTGCCGCCTGAGCGGCCGTGACCGCGCCCTGCCGGCCGGCCCGCTTGATGGTCATCAGCAGATCGATCAACGCCACCGTCAACGCCTCGGCGCCGAGCTCGGGCGGGGTGTGCACAACCGCAACGGCGTCGTCGGGCGCGCCGTGCCAGCGCCGGTACCAGCGATAGATGAGGCCGATGCCGGTCATGCCGAAGCGATGAAGCTCGGCGGCACGCAGCGCCCCCATGCTGGCCGCCCCCAGCACGGGGATGCCCTGATCCAGCGCCCAGAGGATCTCCTTATGCCGCACCGCCGGCTCCGACTGGAACAGCCCGTCGATGATGAGGATGGCGCGGGGCTGGTAACGGCGCACCGCCTGGATGATCGAGCCTTGCGCGGCGGGCGGCAGGTAAACCGCGTCGGCGAATTGCCGCGCCTCCGCCATCCTCAGCGTAGGCCCCAGAAAGACGATGGCGGGCGACGATGCCATGGCTCACCCCTCGCCCAGCGGCTCGAGATCGGGGACGAACACCTTGACGGCCGCGAGATCTTCGAAGGGCGCGGTGTCGAGGTCGACGACGAGGATCGACGACAGTCCGGCCGCCGCGCCGCGCGCCAGGAGATCGGCGAGCCAATCCGACCCTGTCTCGGTGATCAGAGAATCGAAATGAACCGGGCGCGGGCCGTCGCGCAGCAATCGGCGATGCGCCTCGATCATGTCCCAGTCGGGATACCGAGGATATGAGAGCCGCGTGATGTCTTCGCGGGCGCCGGAAATGGCGGCGAGGCGGGATTGCGCCGCCTCCCTGATGGCGCGGACAGCGGCGGCGGCGGGATCGAGGCCGGCGGCGGAGCCGTCCGCCGGGAACGGGACCAGACTGCCGGCATGCGCATCCTCTTCGAGCAGATGACACCAGATGACCGGCACGCCGCCTTTGGCTTGCGCCCGCCAGAGGGCGACGAGCAGCCCGGCGGCGCGCAAGGTTTCGATGAGCTCGTTCAGGCCCGCATCACCGATCGTGGCGGGATCGATACGGCAGCGCTGGAAGAAGCCATGCCTGCGCTGGGCGCCGGCCAGTGCGTCACGCTCGAAACATTCGAGGAGGCCATGCAGCACCGCATCATGGCGGGTGCCGGCCACGGCGAGGCCATTGGTCGAGGCCTCGAACCAGGCATCCTGCCGGGGCGCGGGATGCGTATAGGCCGTATGCACGAGGGCCAGCGGCACAGGACGGCGCACCGGCGACAGGAGGTCCTCCGCCATGACCCAGGCGATGTCCGTATCCGCCCAGCCGGGCGGGCAGTCGGCCGTCACATGGCGCAGGAAACGCGCCGGATCGACGGCGAGGCTTGTCCCCGACGCCTCGGTCACGTCGAATTGCGCGACCCGTTCGGCGAAGAAACATTCCGCCGCCTCGAGAACAGCCGACAGCGCCGCCATTTCAGCCGTGGCGCCCTTGCCCTGCGCCACCGAGTTGGAGAGCGACAGCGGCCGCACCGCCTGCATGACTGGAATGCCGAGCCGGTCGAGGCCGGTGATATCGCCCAGGCGGGTGATGCCGAAATCGGCAAGGCGCGGCAGAAGCCGGCGCAGCAGATCGGCCGGCGAAGGCCCGGTGCGGCCGTCGCGACCGCTATCGGCCATCGGGCAGCGATTCCGGATTGACGATCAGCACGCTGCCCGGCTCGACCGCCTTGCGGGCGCGCTCGATATGGGCGCGGTAGCGCGCCGCGAGCTCCGGCGAGATGCCGAGCCGTTCGATGGTGTCATGCACGCCGATGAGCAGCGTCAGCGCATTCTGCTCGAGCGCGACACGCAAGGCCTCTTCGGCGGCGTCGATCAAGGTCGAGACCGGGGCGCCGCCCTGCGCCAAAAGGCGCAGCTTGCGGTGATGCAGCTCGGCCAGCCAGTAGCGGTGGCCGCTGCGCTCGCCTTCCGCCACCGCGGCGGCGACCTGGCGCAGGCCCGCCTCGATCTCGCCGGTGCGGCCCAGCAATTCCGCCAGCATGTCGCTATAGACGGGCAGATCCTCCGGCGTCTCGATGCGGGCGTGAATGGCGAGGCCCTGCTCCATCAGGTCACGCCCCTCGACAGGATCGCCGACCACGCCAAGGCGCCAGCCCTCGAAGATCGTCGCCTTGGCGGCGAGCGGCGGCAGATCATGCGCGCCGGTGAGCCGGCGCATGCGCGCGATGATGGCGGCGAGCGCGTCGAAATCGCGCCGATAGCGCTGCAGCATGGCGGCAATGTCATAGGCATGCGCGATGCTGCCGAGATGGGTGGTCGCTTCGGCCCAGGCCAGGGACTGCTCGACCGAGTCGAGCGCGCGCTTGCCCTGGCCGGTGAGCCACAAAGACAGGCCGCGCTGGCCGAGGCCGCAGACCTTGGCGTCATGGCCGCCGAACAAGGTAAAACTCTGGCCGCCGCCGCCCGCCTCGTAGATCGCCATGCCGGTATCGACGGCGCCGATGCAGCCCTCGTGATGGCCGAGATTGAAATCGATGGCCCAGACACAATGGCGGGCCTGGAGCTGCACCTCCGCGTCCTCGACATTCTTGAGATCGGCGAGCGCGACCTGGGCCCGCTCGCGCTGGGCGGCGAAATCGGGCGCGGTGAACCACCAGCCCCAATAAACCGGAAAGAGCTTCGCCTGGTCTTTCGCCGGCTGGCGCTTGGCGAGAGCGACCCCCTCCTCATAAAGCTCCGATGCCCTGGGCGACTTCGATCCCTCGATGCCTGTGAGCACCGGGCACAGAGCCGCGATCACGCCGAGCTTCAGCTGGTCGCGATGGTCCTCCTCCGCCGCCTCGACGAGAGCCAGAGCGCGGTCGAGCAGCTGCTTCGCTTCCGCCAGCGCCGAATGGGCCGAGCTTTCCTTGCCGGCGTCGACATAGGCATCGATCGCTTCCTCGACGAGACCGGCGCGCTCGGCGTGGTCGGCGAGCGATGAGGAGCCGATCCACGGCGCCAGGTCGCGGTTCTCGGTGACGATGTGGAAGATGCGGCCATGCACGACCTGGCGCGTCTTGCGCAGCAGGCTGTTGTAGATCGTCTCCTGGATGAGCGCATGGCGGAAGGAATAGGACGGGTAACCGGGGATGCGGTTGCGCAACAGGATGCCGGCATCGCCCAAGGCTTTCAGCGATTCGAGGATGGTGACGGCATCCATGTCGGGCAGGATGCTGCACAGAAGCGAATAGTCGACGTCGCGCCCGGCGACCGCGGCGTAACGCGCAATGTCCTGGGCGGGGCCGAGATTGGCGAGGCGGGCGGTGAGGATGTTCTCCAGGGCTTCGCCGCGGGCCAGCGTAGAGCCCCGGGTGAGCGTTTCGACCGCGCCCTGGTTCTCGCTCATCCATTGGCTGAGCTCCTCGACGAAGAGCGGGTTGCCGTTGGTGAGGTCGTGGATCGGCTCGATGAGGTCCTGCGGCAGGCGCTGAGCCGCTTCCGGCCAGCTCTGCTCGAGCGCGATGCGGGTCGATTCACGGTCCAGCGCCGAGAGCGGGATGTGGCTCGTGGCGCCATTGCCGGGGCGCGCCTGCGGCTCGAATTTGCGCGAGGTGACGATGAGGAGAACGGGATATTTCTGCACCCGGCGGGCCAGCGCGGCGAGGATCATATAGGATGTCGCGTCGATCCAATGGGCGTCCTCGATGGCGATGAGGAGCGGGCCTTCGGCGGCGAGCTGGCTTAAACACTGCTCGGCCGCCTGCACCACCTTCTCGCGCATCGCTTCGGGCGAAGCGCCCTTGAGGCCGGCCTCGTCGGCATCCTCGGCGCCGAGCAGGAAGGAGAACAGGCTCGTCACCTCGCGTGCGGTGATGCCCTGGCGGCGGAACAGCGCCTCGACACGGGCGGTCGTCACCTTGCGCCCGGCCTGGCCGGCATTCTGGGTCAAGGCCTGGAGCAGCGGGTGCAAGGTCTCATGCACGCCGCCCGGCGCGCATTGGAACAGCAGGAGGCGCCGGCGGGTGGGCCTGGCCGCCTTGCGCAGCTCATGCAGGAGGCGCGATTTGCCGATGCCGGCCTCGCCTTCGATGAGGAGGACATTGCCTTGCCCTGAGGCGGCGCGTTCCCAGCAGGCGAGGCCATGGGCGAATTCGCGGTCGCGCCCGACGATGCGCGCGCGCAATTTGCCGAAGGCGAAGAAGCGGTCGAGCTGCATTTTGTGGCGCAGCGCCTGCCAGGCGCTTTCCGGCTCGAAGCCTTTGAGCGTCTGCTTGCCGAGGAAGCGGAAGGAGAAAGCCCGCCCGGCGAGCTGGCGGGTGAGCTGCGAGACGACGACGCTGTTGGGGCGCGCCACCGTCTGGAGCCTGGCGGCCAGCGCCGGGGCGATGCCCGTCACCTTTTCCGGCGTGAGGCTGCCCTGGCCGCCCGGCGCCTGGGCGATGATGGCCATGGAGGTGGCGATGCCGACGCGCACCTCGAGGGGGACGCTGGAGCGAATGCCGCTCAGGCTCCGCTTCTGGCAGGCTTCGATGAGGGCGAGGCCGGCCTCGACGGCGTGCGAGGCGGTGTCCTTGGGGTCGGTGGGGGAAGCGAAGATGGCCATGCCGCCATCGCCATAGGTGTCGGCGACGACGCCGCGGTTGCGGGTGACCGCTTCCGCCGCCGCGGCGTGGAAGGCGCTCATCAGGTCCTGATAGTCCTCGAGATCGAGGCGGCGCATGAGGTCGGTGGACTGGACCAGGTCGTAGCACAAAGCGGTGACCTGCCGGCGTTCGCCGGCCGACGTCAAATCCGCCTTGCCCGCCCGCTTGGGGGCGGCCGGTCCCGGTGCTGATGGTCTCACCGCCATCGATTTCCCCACTTCCGATAAGTCAAAGTAGCACCGGACGCGGGAAGATGAACCCTCATTCAGGAATATGAATAAGGTGTAAGGCGGGGTCCAACCGGGCGGATCGCCAAGATACAGGGCGGATAGAGGGAATTACAGGGATTTACAGGGAAATTTCGGAAAAGCGGCGGTCGGCTGAGTGAAATCAACGGGTTAGCGCACCGCGGGTGGGCCGAGCAGGGAATTTTGCGAGTGGCCATGATGAGTCTCCGGCACGGTTTCGACGAAGCCGGTATCCGTCCGCTGCGACCACGAATGCAAGAAGGGGCGGTGGCGACGGGGCGGAGAGCACCTTTGCCGGGTTGCGGCGCGCCCAAGGCTTCGGCTATATGTCGCCCCGACCCTTTCAGAAGCACCCGTAGCTCAGCTGGATAGAGTGCTGCCCTCCGAAGGCAGAGGTCACAGGTTCGAATCCTGTCGGGTGCGCCATCCTGCTTTGGATACGCGGATTACGTAACAGTTTGGGCCGAACGGGTTTTCAAGTGGTTTCATTTGTCGAATCGTCATCGTGCGACGAGAAGTTAGCCGATAAAGACTGCGCGGCCCCTCAGGATTAGCGTAGCGGCGTTCATTTGCGGGATACAATTTGCTGTGTCTCAATAGAACCGGGGCTAAGCTGATGGATGGGGCCGACGTGCTTGTTTCCCGATTTCAAAAGCTCCATGGTCGATGAATGTATGAAACTTTCACCTATGATGACCAAGCCGTTCTTCCGTCGAATGCTCGCGATCACTGGACCTTTATGGAGACGAACTCCGCTTCGGCAGTGATGAAAGCGGTCTGCCCCAATGAGTGGGCGGACATAGTGAGCGTGCTTGAAACCTACCGTCTTGACCCCCGCTTCTGGCTCAAGGCGGGCGGAAATAGGGGAGATATTGCAGAACAGATCGACGGCGAGTTCTCCAAGCGCGGCTGGCGGGAAACGAGATTGGATCTCGAAACTAGGGGGCTTCTTTTTGCGAGGGATGGAGGCTCGCTTGGCGAACTTCCGATAATTCGACAAGCAGGCTATCTCGTCGATAACTTCAAGAATCGAATCGTCCTCGACGTGGAATGGAACGCCAAGGACGGTAATCTTGATCGCGATTTGGCCGCTTATCGATCATGGTTCGATGCCGGTCTAATTTCGGCGGGCGTCATCATAACCAAGGATCGACTGGCATTGTTGACCCTCGCAAGGCGTATTTGGGAAGAGTATCAGATGACCTTGCCCGAGGCAGAGCGTGTCAGAAAACTGCCCATCGATTTGACGACGTCAACTGTTACGGCCTTCGACAAAGCGCAATTGCGAGTACGGCGCGGTGTGATGGGAGCCTGTCCGATCCTCATTATTGCCGCCAATGAAAACACATGGAACGGGCTGCCTTACGCTTGACTTAGGCGCTGCGCCGTCCTCGTGGGCGCATTGACGTATCAGCCCCCGCCAACAAACTCCGGACTCGCTGGATCGAATATCCAGTCTCCTCGGAGATTTCCCGAACACTGGCACCATCCCGATACCGGTGCTTCAATTCGAGGCCAAGGGCAGTCGCGACGGATGGCGTGATGTGCTCATTAGCACCCAACGGAGGCAAAATCTCCCCCCCGGAATATCCTTTATGAACCTTCCCTCTTGGGACGAGGTCTTCTGCGGATTCGTCTCCCCATACGATCCATGTAGGCCGGGGGTGTCGCGCAAATATTTCCAAATAGGGGCCGGGAGAGCAGCTTTCGATCAAATCATATTGTTCATCGGGCTTGCGCGAGTGCTCTCGTTTCCTAGTCTCAATCATGTTGACTTGTGACCGACCAGGCGAAAGCGTTCGCATGGAGCCTTTTACGCCAAACAGTAGAATCTCAGTTACATTTCTGAAGTAAAATCCAACACCGCGACCATCCGGGCCCCCATCTTTCCGTCGCTTTGCCCAAATAATGTTGGATACATAGCGAAAGCCCCAAGATGACATTACATCCAACCCTTCGGGAAGGAGGGCATTCGGAACCCAAAGATACAAGTGAGCGCTACGCGCTGTAACGTCTTTTACCGGAAGCTGCTTGATTGCATCGAGCGACATTGTCGAATAGCGATCGAGGCGGCGATGTTCAGGCGCTACCTTTCCCGTTCGGTTGGAAAAGCGCCACGGCGGGTCAGCCAAAACGGTTGAGAATCCTCCGATCACTTTAGGGAGCGATGTAGGCCCTAGTTCGGGACGTAGCGGCTGCGCTGGCATGGCGTTCATAGTGGAAACGTCATACCTCGAAAAAAGATCTATTAAAAGATCTATTTTGTGTTACCTCACAGACAAAGACACGCCGACAAACTGAAGCTAGTGTTCGGTGACTAGCATTTAGTTGAGGTCACGGAGCGAATGCTCAGGCAAATGCGCCAATTAGATTATGCCCATTAGATTATTAAGCGCACTCTCACCGAAACCTGCGACCCATAAAGTAGAGATTATGCGCGCCTATTGACGGGCATTTCGCGACGCGGAGCGCGATCTGCAGCAATGCATCGAGGGAAAAGCGCGCTAACGGCGAGTTTGCCGCCAACTCGCGCAAATTCGAACATCTACACTTAACTTAACGACAACTTCTGTGCTATAAGCACCCACTCTTACCAACAAGAAGCGCAAGTAACACATGCGGATTAGGTTGCTGGCTTCACTGATGATTTTTATCGGCTCCTACCTCCCCCTGAGCTTGATTCTGCTTGCTCAAAACTATGACGAAGGAGCGCTGTCCCGTCCAATGTGCTGGGCTTTCTGGGAGGATGGCTGCTCCCTCCCGCTCAAGAATCCCACATTGTCTATTACGGTCCTGGCGACGTGCGTCGTGTGTTTTCTTGTTACGCTACTTACCCTGAAGATCGTCAAGCCAAAGCATGAAATCGTGGTTACGTCAGCGAGCCATGTTCCTACCGACCTCATGAACTATACCCTGCCCTACATCGTATCGTTTATGGGTCTGGATTACCAAGAGCCCGGCAAGTTCGTGGGATTCCTGATTTTCTTGATGTGGGTCTTTTTCATAACTCACAAATCAGGACAAGTTCTTCTAAATCCCGTGCTCATAGTATTTGGATGGCGCCTCTATGACCTAACCTATCGGTACGGGGCCGACACCATTGATCACACGAGCAGAGCCCTTTCCTCCGAGCCTATCGTCACTGGCGATCGGCTTAGTCAGATCGCAGTCGAGGACGTCTTGGTCCTGAAACCTAACGGCTCTGCCACCTAGGTGTTCCATGCCCATTCCGCCGCTTCTCCAGCAGTTTGATTTCACAAACGCCACTGTGTCCATGTGGCTCTATAAAAAATCTTTTCCCAATGGCCTCCCCCGGTTTAAAGGCCGGTGGATCGAAACCGACGAACACCTTGATCAAGCACTCAAGAGTGCCCTAATCACCAAACGCAATAGCATCCTTGAGGTTGAGGAGTATGGGCTTCTTGCTAACGTCGAGGTTGGTCAGGCTCTACATGTCGATACTATGGAAACCCACGCGACGCTAGTCACACAGGAAGCAGCCGCAGAAGTCACCACTAAGAAAGCTACGAGGCTCAAGGACGTACAGAATACCGATTTTTATGTCGTTAAGGTCGTCAATGGTGACCAGGTCATCCATGCTGTACGAAAAACTGATCAGTCATGGAAATCCAAGAAGACCACGAACCTCCTCAACGTTCTGTTCGAGGACGATCGGCTTGGTCTTAATACGGCACCTGACTTCAACATCTCCCGCGATGTGGACTTCTTCATAGTTGGCAATGACATCATTATCACCGACAAGGGTGCTTTCGAGAGCATTCTCTCCTACAAGGCGGCGCACGAGGAGGATTTCGTAGCCCTTCAGGCCGAACCAGCGTTTATTGAGATCTTTAGAGACATGGCACCGCTTGTCCAATATGTCGGAACCAACAAGCTCCACTTGCGACGCGCGTGCGCTATCCGTGCAAAAGGCTACTACTCTGACCCTGTGTATATGACGCGCCTTCGCAACACCTATCAGCAAAGCGGGCTCAATCTGGTTTTTGACCCCCAAGGCCGTCTCATAATTACCCCCGAAACCTGTCCCGACGTTATGCGCGCGCTCCTCAATCATCGCCTTTTGTCCACCTTTTCTGAAAGCTACTTCGACGTGCCTAACGCAACAGCAGTGTGACGTCGATATCTCGCACTAAGATCGGAACTGATGGTCTATCAGAATCGCGCGACTGGTGTTCACTGCTCCTCGCCACCAGCAATATCGGCATTGCGTTGTTGCTGTGGCCGGCGCTCGCCCAATCTTTCGGCTAGGTGCGGCCAGGAATCTCTTCAAGATTCCAAGTAATGTGGCCCAGATACAGCATCGTCACATTCCGCACTGTCCTCCCTGACCAAGGTATTGAACGCATCGTTTGGTTTCGGTGACAGTGCATTTAATAGAGGCCGCGGAATGAACGCCTCGGCGGATGCGTCAATTAGATTAAGCTCACTGTCACCGACATTCACATGCTCATCTCACTCGTAAAGCGAGCTTGCCGAGGTAGTGCGTGGTCAGCATCCTGTGCGCATCGACAACCTGGTCGAGCGGGAATGTACGGGCGACATGGACATCGAACGGGCCAGAGTCGATCAGGCGGTTAAGCTTGTCGGTGGCATCCTGGCCGCGGGCGCCGTTGTAGTGAATGAGGTCCACGCCGGGCCGGACATTTGGGTCGGGCGTCACGCCGTGGGGGCAGGCGACGCGGCCGCCGTCGCGCACGGACGACAGCGCGCGGTCGGCCGCCTTGCCGCCGGCGGTGACGAGGGCAGCGTCGAGGCCGCCAGGGGCGAATTCACGAGCGGCCGCCACCACGTCGTCCTTGCGCCCATTGACGACGGCGTCGGCGCCCAGCCGCTGCGACAGCGCCACGCCGTCATCGCCCGACGCCACCGCGAATATGCGGGCGCCCTTTCGTTTTGCGAGCTGGACGGCCATATGCCCGACACCGCCGCTGGCGCCAAAGATCATTATTGTATCGCCCCGCTTCAGGCCAATCTCTTCCAGGCCGCTGAGCGCGGTCAACGCATCCCAGCCCATGACGCCCGCCTGCTCGATCGTGAGCCTGGCGGGGATGAGCGACACGTTGTCCGCATCCGTTGCGACGTAGGTGGCGTAGGTTCCACCCTTGGGGAGCGGCATGGAGGCAGCGTATACCCGGTCGCCTTCCTTGAAGCGGCTGACCTCGCTGCCAATGGCGGCCACTGTGCCGGCGCAGTCCCAGCCGAGCACATAGGGGAATGTCGACGGCATTCCGAAAGCCCCGTCATAATGGCCCTCACGCTCGACCGCGTCCCACGAGGCCACGCCCGCTATTTCAACCTGGATCAGGACATCGCGCGGCCCGACCTCCGGCACTGCAACGGCGCGCACGGTAATCAGCTCGGCGCCACCGAAGCGGTCGATGGCGGCGGCCTGCATTGTATCCGGTTTTGCTTTCGTCACGATTCTTCTCCTCATGAGACGGCTTGTCGTTCGCGAGAGAGCTATGATCGGAGAAGCGCTGTGCCAATACGTACGCAGGCGTAAGTGGTTACCTGCAAGTGAGGAGGGCGGGATGAGCAAATCTTGCCGAGAACGGTCTTGCAACCGTGACAGAGATGGTCTCCGGCAAGTGGAGGCTGACATCTTGCTTCGGTGACAGTGACTTCGATTGAGGCCGTAGGGCGAACACCTCGGCGGATACGCCACTTAGAGCGGGTGCGCTGTCATCCAATTCCGGCTCGCATACGACACGGCCGAATTCAGCAAAAGCGGACCATCAGCAATTCGTCCGCATAATTTCCGTCGATTTTCAAGGCGCGGGTCTCGCGGCCATAGGGGGTAAAGCCGAATTTCTCATAGAGGGCAATGGCCGCCTGGTTCGTCGTCACGACGGACAGCATGATCTGCTCCACCACGGGAGAGGCATGCTCGATGGCGGCGCGGAGCAAGGCGGCCCCGCGCCATGCCGGCGCATGGAGGGATGGACGAACATGCCCCAGGGGAATCCCTTGTGCTGGATCTTGGCGCCCGTATGACGCCCGAAGCCGATCATGCCGACGATCCGCTCGTCCGCATAAGCGCCGAAGATCGCCAGGTTGCGGGTGGCGTCTTCGAACCACGTCAAAGGACGCGCCGCTTCCACCTCATAGGTGGAGCCGAACGCATCAGGGTCGAGCTGCAAGGCCGTGAGGCGGATGGCGCGATAGTCGGCAACCTGCTCGGCGCCGATGCGGCGGATATCCACTGTTTCGAGTTTGCTCATAGGCGGCAACGTAGTCGATATAAGGCGGCGGCGCCATTGCCGGATGAGGCCTGGAGACGGCACGCCGGCGCCCAAGTTTACAATTATGTAAGATCCCGGAAATCCTCAGGCGATGGCCATCCCCTAACTTGCGGAACGACATTGCCGAGCCATGGCGGTTGGGCGCAAGATGCGGCGCGGGAGTGCTTAAGCGACAGTGATGGCCTCCCCGAAAGAACGCTCAACCGGTAAGGAAGATGGCGTGCGGGCATTGTTGATAGAAGACGACAAGCAGACGGCGGAATTCGTCTGCAAGGGCCTGAAGGAGCGCGGCTATGTCGTCGACTGCGCGGCCGACGGCAAGGATGGGCTCTATCTCGCGGCCACCGAAAAATACGATGTCCTGATCATCGACCGGATGCTGCCCGGCATCGACGGCCTCAACATCGTCAAGATGCTGCGCGCGACCGGCACGAGCGCGCCGGCCATATTCCTCACGACCATGTCGGGGATCGACGATCGCGTCGAAGGACTGGATGCCGGCGCCGACGATTATCTGACCAAGCCCTTCGCCATGTCGGAGCTCCTCGCCCGCCTGTCCGCCTTGCTGCGGCGGCCGCCGATCTCCAATACAAAAACAGTGCTCAGAGTTGCCGACCTCGAAATGGATTTGCTGAAGCGCGTCGTTCGCCGGGGCGGGACGACGATAGATCTGCAGCCGCAGGAATTCCGGCTGCTCGAATATATGATGCAGAGCGACGGACGGGTCCTGACGCGCACGATGCTGCTGGAGCATGTCTGGGATTTCCATTTCGACCCGCAGTCCAGCGTCGTCGAGACACATATCAGCCGCCTGCGCGGGAAAATCGACAAGGGTCACAAGTTCCCACTCGTCCATACGATACGCGGCGTCGGCTATGCGCTACGCAAAGACGCTTAGAGCGATCAGAACGACGAATTTCCGCCTGTCGGTGCTCTTCGCGGCCGTCTTCGCCCTGTCGTTCGCGATCCTCATCGTCATCGTCTATATCACCGCAAGCTCCGCCATGCGCCATCAGGTGCGCCAGACGGTGGAGGAAGACGCACAGACCCTGACGGAGGAAGTCAGGACGGACGGGCTCTCGTCCATCATCAGCGACATCGACGAGCGGCTGCGCAGCGCCGCCGGGTCGGCGCGGTATTATTATCTTGCCGACGCGCAGGGAAACCGCGTGGCGGGAAATCTGAAGGCGATGACGGCGCAAGCCGGCTGGATCACCCGGCCTTTCACCGCCGCCGAGACCGACGATGCCAGCCTCCTCACGGATGAGGACCACGAGCTTTGGGGACTGGGGACAAAATTCGATGATGGGGCGTTCCTGTTCGTCGGGCAGGATGCCTTCGCGACCATCACGACGCAGGAAGCGATCCTGGCCTCCATCGGCTGGTCGCTGGTCATCGCCTTGCTCGTCGCCATCGCGGCCGGGGCCTTCGCCAGCCGGCGTTTCTTAAGCAAGATCGACGCCATCAACGTCACCAGCACGGCGATCATGGAAGGGCGCCGGCGCGAACGCATCCCCACGGAAGGAACCGCGGACGAGCTCGACCGGCTGTCCGCCAACCTGAACCGGCTTTTCGACAGCAACGAATCCCTGCTGGAAAGCCTCAAGCAGGTGACGACGAATATCGCGCATGATTTGCGCAGCCCGTTGAGCCGGCTCAAGCAGGGGCTGGAAGCGAGCATACAGCCCGGCAGCTCGAAGAAAATCCAGGAGCAGGCCATCAACAGCGCGATCGACGAGGCCGACCGATTGCTGGCCATATCTTCAGGACTTTTGCGGATTGCGCAGATCGAATCCGGGTCGCGCCGCAAAGGCTTCAAGCCGGTGGAGCTCTCGGAGGTCCTTGAACGGGTCGGCGAGGCGTACCGGCCGGTGGCCGAGGATCAGGGAAAGATTTTCGCCGCGGCGATCGAGCCCGGCATCCGCATTGTCGGCGACCAGGACCTGCTGGTTCAGATGTTCGCCAATCTGGTCGAGAACGCGATTCATCATACGCCGCGCGACACGCAGATTCAGCTGGGGCTCAGGTCCATCGAAAGCGAGATCTTTGCCGAGGTCGCGGATTCGGGACCCGGCATCCCCACCGATCAGCGGGAGAAGGTTTTCGAGCGCTTCTACCGGCTCGATGCCAGCCGGGCGACGCCCGGAAACGGCTTGGGACTATCGCTCGTGTCCGCGGTCGCTTCGCTGCACGGGATCGAGGTTGCGCTCGAGGACAATCTGCCGGGGCTGCGCGCCATCGTCCGCTTTCCCGCGACCAGAATACAGAATTAGTTGGCAAGCGATGCCGCCCCCTCAAAGTCCGCGCGCAACCGCAATCCCACGATGTGCGTGTCCTCCTCATCGGCGCGGTCGAATGTATAGCCGGCGCCAAGCGACCATGTCTCACCCGCGACGCTGACAAGGTCGCCCAGCGAATAAATCGCCGACGCATCGACCTGGTGCTCCGTCGCGTCGGTGCGAAGCTGCGTATAAGCGAGCGAATAGGT
The DNA here is from genome assembly GCF_016595235.1 of Taklimakanibacter albus. GTDB lineage: Bacteria > Pseudomonadota > Alphaproteobacteria > Rhizobiales > Aestuariivirgaceae > Taklimakanibacter > Taklimakanibacter albus. The sequence continues at coordinate 2,377,237 of NZ_JAENHL010000008.1, forward strand.
AAAGGGTCCATCCTTGAGGGCGCCGGAGCCCGTCAGCGTGAAGGCGTCGTCCGATCCGCCATCGAAATGCTGGAACCAGCCGACCTCGCCGAACAGCAGAACCGACATGTCCTCGCCGACCTCGAATGATTTATTGAGGCTGCCGATGATGCCCGTTTCATCCCCGTCGCTGTCTTCGCCCCCCTTCTGATAGCGGCCGGCGATCTGGTAGCCGAATGTGCCTTCCGCGTAGCAGCTGTCGATCTCGGCGCCGAGGCAGCCATCGAGGGCAACCGCGACTGACGAGATGCCATCGGTATTGCCGGCGCCGCCATCCGACAGATGCAGCCTGCCGCGGTTGGTGAAGAGCGACTCGCTCAATATGGTCCGGTCGGCCGTGAAGGCGCTGAAGCTCAGGGCGTTTGAAAGACCGAGGGCTTCGAAAGCGAGGCTTGCGCCACCGCCGATCCGTTCCGACAATTCATAGTCCTCGGCGAGGTCGGTCCCGTGCAGCCCGGGCGTGACGTCCCAGGCTCGGCCGAAGGCCGGATGGATCTTCCCGCCAAATAAGGTCAAAGCTCCGATCTCGACCTGGCCCTGGAGGATTTCCGCATATGTCCCGGTGTCCTTGAAGAAACGATCCTCACCGGGCTCCGGATCGGACACCGGCTCGGTAACGATGTTGGTCAATACCGAAAAATGGTCGAATGGGGTGAATTTCATTTCGACCTCGGACTTCGGATGGACATCCTGGGAGCTGTCCACCGAATTGTCGGAGGGAAAATACCAGTCGCCATTCAGCTCGGCATAGCCGGAAACCTCGAAACACGGCACGCCACATTCATCTGCCTGGCCCATATCGGCGGCTTTCGCAGACGCGGCGACGGCCAATACACCACCGGCCACCGCAACGCGGATAAAGTTTTTCATTGTTCAGAGATCCCCTGGATTCCTCCTTTCAGTTGTCCATCAAGGTGGCGCAAAACTTCGACCGGGCGATTACCGATCCGTAAGGTTCCGGACAAGGTGAGGTCAGCACGCGTCGGATAAGGATGCGGGACGGGACTCATCTCACCAATTTCACAGCGCCGGGCGAACCGGCATTCAGGAGAGTACACATGAACAGGATTGCGACTTTCGCCGCCACGACTCTGCTTTTCGCTTCCGGCCTTACCGCGGCTCATGCCGCCACCGTGCCCTGTGAGGATCTGCTCCAGAAACTGCGCGATGCCGAAAAGACGGCGACCCTCAGCGCGGCCGACAAAGCCCAAGTCTCCGAGCTCGAGACCAAGGGCATCGAGCGGTGCAACGCCGACGACGACAAGCGGGCCGACAAATTCTTCGAGGACGCTCTCAAGATCACGGCGAAGAAATAGCCACTTTCAACCACCTGCCCGGAGGGCGCGCAAATGCGTATGGAATCACTTGATGGCGTTGGCGAGGCCGCGAACCGTGTCCCGCTCGTGACCTTGGATTTCTGGCTCGTGAAGCTGCTCGCAGTGACAATGGGCGAGACGGCCGCCGATTATCTGGCGGTCAATCTCGGGCTTGGCCTGACGACGACGTCCGTGATCATGAGCGCGCTTCTCGCGGTCTTCATCATTCTGCAGTTCAGCCAGAGGCGCTATGTGCCATGGGCTTACTGGACCTGCGTGGTGATGATCAGCATCGTCGGCACGCTGATAACGGACAATCTGGTCGACAATCTCGGCGTGCGCCTCGAAACGACGACTATTTTCTTCGCCGCCGCGCTCGCCGTCACCTTCGTCCTCTGGTACTTCTGGGAAGAGACCCTGTCGATCCATTCGATCGTCACGACGCAACGCGAGATCTGGTACTGGCTGGCCATTCTCTTCACCTTCTCGCTGGGAACCGCGGCGGGAGATCTGGTGGCGGAGAAATTCGAGCTGGGCTACCTGGCCACCGGACTGCTCTTCCTCGCCATCGTCATGGCCTTCTGGGCCGCCTATCTGCTCAAGGCGAACGCGGTTCTCACCTTCTGGCTCGCCTATATCTTCACGCGGCCACTGGGCGCCTCTTTCGGCGATCTCCTGTCACAACCGGTCGAATATGGCGGGCTGGGCTTCGGGACGATCCTGACCAGCCTGCTGTTTCTGATCCTGATTGTCGGGACAGTGGCCTTCATGACGGTCACCGGCCGCGGCCGGGAGTATCAGGGAGCGGAGGCAAGATACTAGTATAAGCGCACTATCCTTTCGTGCGTATCATCATCTCCTCATGCGCTCCGCTCGCCCCCCAGCGGATGATCTCCGCCAGGATCGGCAGCATCGCCCGGCCGCGCTCCGTCAGGCGGTATTCCACTCTTCTCGGCACCACGGAAAGGACCGCGCCGCTGATGAGGCCGCGCTCTTCCAGCTGGCGCAGCTCGCGGCTCAATATGCGTGGCGCGATCGGGCGGCCGAGGCCGCCATGGAGAAGCGATCGGCCGATCTCGCCGTAACGCGACGCGCCGCGGTTCAAGACGCAGAGGATGTGCAGCTTGTAGCGGCCGCCGATGATCTGGTTGAAGGCGATGGCCGGACACAGCTTGATGTGGCTCATGTCCAATCCCGTCAGGCTCGAGACTTTCGGGCCGGCTCCTTGCGAGGTCGCTTCCGCCACAGCCATCGTTTCCTCCACGCTACCCTTTTTGTCCGTATTTACAGAATGCTAGCGCGGTACTTACAAAGGATCGAGCATAAACGAAGCGACGGCAGGGAAAGGAGAACGATGAGCATCGAATTGTCCGTGCTCGCCTGGGGATGTGTCCTGGGCGTCGTCCAGATCTTCGTCGCGGCACAGCTGGCGCGCCGGCAATATGGGCTCGACTGGGCGCTCTCCTCGCGCGAGGCGACGCTGCCGCCGCCCACGCCGGTCGTCGGCCGGATGAAACGTGCGCAAGCCAATTTCTTCGAAACCTTCCCGATCGCCGCGGCCGCCATTCTCATCGTCGAGGCGGGCGGGCTCAACAGCTTCTGGACCGCGGCCGGCGCCATCCTCTGGCTCGCCGCCCGCCTCCTCTATCTGCCCGTCTATGCCATGGGTATCACCGGCTGGCGGTCGCTGCTCTTCGCCAGCAGCATCGTCGGCATCGGGCTGATGCTGTGGCCGGCCCTCGCCGGATCCTTCAGTTGGGCTTGGTAGAGTCCGCCGTCCCGCCCGCCACCGCATTTGCCGCCTTCAGCCAGTCGCTGACCACCTTCACGTCCTCATCGCCGAGAAAATGGCCGCGGGCGACCACCGCGGTGTCGACGACGGCGCCATGCGCACGCAGCAAAGCGGCGAGTTCCGGCGCAAAGGGGCCGTAGATCTTGTCGCGCTCACCGGCGACGGAGAGAAACCGCGTCCCCTTCAGATCGGCGGCGGGAGCCTTGTCGAGAACCGGCATGGCGCGCAACAGCACGGCGCGATGGACCAGATCGGGATGCAAGAGCGTCAGCGCGGCGATCAGGTTGGCGCCGTTGGAGTAACCGATGAAGACGGCGCGGTCGAGATCGAGCTTCTCGGCCGCCATCCGCTCGGTCAGGAATTTTGCGAAAGCGCGCGCCTCGGTGCGGATGTCGGCCTGGTCGAAGCGGGTCGGCGTCACCCGCGCATACCAGCGCTTGATGCCCTTCTGGACGACGCGGCCGCGCACGCCGAGCAGCGTCGCATCGGGCGCGATGCGCGCGGCGAGCCTGAACAAACTCGCCTCGTCGCCGCCCGACCCATGCAGGAGCACGATCGTTTCGCCGGACGGTACTTCAGGACGCAGCCACCGATAGACGAAATGCCCGGTGCGCGTGACCGGACCGGGGATGACGGAACCCACCGCCGGCTTGTTGCTCTGCAGAACCGGGTTGCCAGATTTGGCTCCCGTCGCGGCATCGGCGGCGTCAGGCACATCGAGACACCACCCGGCGCCAGCCTCCGCCGCGCCGGCGGGCACGCCGCCGCTCGCGCAGAGAGAGGCATCGCGGGCCTGGAGGGTGGCCCCCATGCCGGACGCCAAGGCGACCAGGATGGTTGCCATGAGGACTGTCTTGAAACGGATAAAATCCATGCGTTGATGTCCACCGTCACATATTCGGAGTTCACGCGGCGCGCATCACGCCCGCACCACACCGGCCGTCCCATCACTTTCGATAGATGTTCCCCGGCCCCGCGCCGCTATCCAATATCGCGACGGCGGGGCTTGATAACAGGATTTGCGCCGATGTCACGTGGTAATTGCCACATGGGAAGACGGAACCCGCGTCCTAGAGCGCCGGGCGTTCCGATGGAATCGCCACGACGCTCTAGTTCTTTGTTTCTGCGCATCGGCTTGCCCGAAAACCGCGCACACTTTTCGGGCCGATGCTCTAGCCTGCCGGCGACGCATTCCAGCCCTTCATCCGGCGCCCTTGCGGATCCGGGCCGCCGGGCCCACCTAAGGCCATTCTCAAACTTTCGGTCTCCCCATGAAAAAAATCGGATTCCTTTCCTTCGGGCATTGGACGCCCTCGTCGCAGTCGCAGACCCGCTCGGCGGCCGACGCGCTGCTGCAGTCGATCGACCTCGCGGTGGCGGCGGAGGAGCTGGGCGCCGACGGCGCCTATTTCCGCGTCCATCATTTCGCCCGCCAGCTCGCCTCGCCTTTCCCGCTGCTCGCGGCCATCGGCGCCCGGACGAAGCGCATCGAGATCGGCACCGCCGTCATCGACATGCGCTACGAGAACCCCTTCTACATGGTGGAGGATGCGGGCTCGGCCGACCTCATCTCCCGCGGGCGCCTGCAACTGGGGCTGAGCCGCGGGTCGCCCGAACAGGTCATCGATGGCTGGCGCTATTTCGGCTATGTGCCTCCGCAAGGCAAAAGCGACGCCGACATGGCGCGCCAGCACACCGAAGTGTTCCTCCAGCTTCTGCAGGGCAAGGGATTCGCTGAGCCCAATCCGCGGCCGATGTTCCCCAACCCGCCGGGGCTGCTCCGCGTCGAGCCTCTATCCGAAGGCCTGCTGCCGCGCATCTGGTGGGGGGCGGCCACCAACGCCACCGCCGAATGGGCGGCGAAGCTCGGCATGAATCTGCAAAGCTCGACCCTCAAATTCGACGAGACCGGCAAGCCATTCCATATCCAGCAGGCCGAGCAGATCAGGGCTTATCGGGCAGCCTGGAAGGCCGCGGGACACACACGGGAGCCGCGCGTCTCGGTCAGCCGCAGCATCTTCGCGCTGATGGACGACCGCGATCGCGCCTATTTCGGCCAGGGCAACCCGTCGAGCGACCAGATCGGCTTCATCGAGGCGGATACGCGCGCCATCTTCGGGCGCAATTACGCCGCCGAACCCGATGTGCTGGTGAAGGAGCTGGCCAAGGACGAAGCCATCGCCGAAGCCGACACGCTGCTCCTCACCGTGCCGAACCAGCTCGGCGTCGACTACAATGCACATGTCATCGAAGCGATCCTGAAGCATGTGGCGCCGGGGCTCGGGTGGCGGTAGCGGTTTTATTCTCCGTCACCCCGACGAAAGTCGGGGCCCATTAAACTCGCGCAGCGCGGGCAGCGCTGCCTGATTTGCCGGCGTTCAATGGATCCCGGCTTGCGCCGGGATAACGGTTTGGGGAGAGACCCTTACGCCGCGATCGCCTCGTCCTTCAGCAATCCGCTGCGGCTCTCGCGCACCGACAGAGCGGCGGCGGCCGAGATGGCGGCGCAGGCCATGATGTAGAAAGCGGGCATGGTGAAATCGCCGGTCGTGTCGATGAGCCAGGTGGCGACCGCGGGCGCGGTGCCGCCGGCGAGGCCGAAAGCGAGATTGTAAGCGGCCGACACCGCCGAGCAGCGCACCTCGCGCGGAAACACTTCGCAGAGCGCTATGGCATTGACCGCGCCATAGGAGCCGATGAGCAAGGTGAAGCCCATCTGGCCGAGAAAGACATAAAGGACCTCACCCGTCTGCATCAGGGCGAAGAGTGGCCAGGCGAAAATCAGAAGCCCGATCGAGGCGCCGGCGAGGATCGGCTTGCGGCCGATGCGGTCCGACAGGCGCGCCATGAACAGCACCACGCCGAGCAGGATCACCATATTGAGCGAGTTGATCTGCAGCGCGGTGCGCGCGCCCATATCGGCGGCGAGCTTCAGCCAGGTGACGAGATAAACGAAGATCAGATAGAAGGCGACAGCATTGACGAGGCTGATGCTCACCGCCTGCAGCATCGCCACGGGGTGCTCGCGCAAGGCCTTCATCAGCGGCGAACCTTCCGTGGCCGCCGGCTTGTCGAACTCCATGCGCCGGCGCAGCAGGAAACCCGCCACGCCCACCAGCACGCCGAACAGGAACGGCACGCGCCAGCCCCAGGCCACCACCTCTTCGAGCGGCAAGATGTTGAGGACAAGGGCGCCAACAGCGGAGCCGAGCAATATGCCGCCGGTGGCGCCGAAAGTCGCCCAGGCCGCCGCAGCTCCGCGCCGTCCGGGTTGCGCCGTCTCGGCCAGGAAGACGGCGGAGCTGGTAAATTCGCCACCCACCGCCAGGCCCTGCATCATACGGCAGAGCAGCATCAGGATCGACGCCCAGATGCCGATATCGGCATAGGTCGGCAACAGGCCCATGAAAAGTGTGGGTATCGCCATCGCCACCACCGACCACAGCAAGGCCGGGCCGCGGCCGACCCGGTCGCCTATATGGCCGAAGAGAATGGCGCCGAGAGGCCGCATGAAGAAGCCGACGGCGAAGACCGCATAAGCGGCGAGAAGCGAGGTGCGCGGGTCCTCGGACGGGAAATAAAGGCTACCGATGGTGCGGGCGAAGAAGCCGTAAATGGCGAAATCGTACCATTCCATCACATTGCCGACGATGCCGGCCCAGACCACGCGCTTGCGGTCGCGGTGGCCCGCTTCACCCGTCGCGGGTGCCGATGTGCTGCTCATCTGCCCTGAACCCCGTAGCCCCCGAGGTACTGACGCGACGATAATGCAGAATCTCAGCGGGCCACAAGAGGCGATAGACCTAACCCACCGCGCCGATCTTCAGCGTGCGGCTCTCCTCGCGGCCGGCACCCTGGATCTCGATGCGGTCGTCATGGACGGCGACGATCGCATAAGCGGTCGTGGCCGGCGTCTCGACCATGCCCTTGAAATTCACGAAATGCCTGCCCTTGAGCTCGCCATAGTTGCCGGCATGGTTGTGGCCGTTGAGATAGGCGACGACATGGTCGTGGCTGGTCAGAAGATCGACGATGCGCTCGCTGTCCCACAGATTGTGCTCATTGGCGGGATAGACCGGGTAATGGCCGAGCACGATGACGCGCTCCTTGGCCGCCTTCGCGGCGACGATGGTCTACTCCATCCAGGCGAACTGCTCATCGCTGAGCGATCCGTTCCACACTTGCGCATTCGCCGCCTTGGCCTCGGTGAGCTTGGCCAGGCGTTCGGCGGCGAGCGCGCGGCGCGGATCGCCGACAGGGGGCGCGAAGGTCGACACGTCATTGCCGTCGATGACCAGGAAGCGATAGCCGCCGCCGGCGAAATCGTAATAAGAGCGCTTCAGGCCGACCTGGCGCAGCACGGCATGGAGATAATCCGGCGCCACTTCGTAATCGTGATTGCCGAGCACGAAGAAATGCTCGTGCTTCAGGCGGTCATAGATCGGCAGGATGTCGTCATAGCTCTGCCAATGGCGGTCGATGATATCGCCCAATGTGGCGACGAAGCGCAGCTCCTCGCCGTTCAGCGCCTTCACCGCCTCATCGAGCTTCCACAGGCTGTTGGCGTAATACCGCGTGCCGTTGGTCACCGATCACGATGACTTTTGACGATTCCGTCAAAAGTCATGAGCGTGATCGGCGCTTTGAATCTGAGCATAATGCGCCAAGACGTGCCGTCTTGGCGCATTATGCTCCAGGCGGGAAAGGCGCATATTGCGGGTCGGCGACGATGCCGAATTTGAACAGCGGGGCGCCTTGTGCCTGAACCTCGCGGGCGGCGAAGCCGGCAAAGGGCGTCACCAAGGCGGCAGCGCCGGACAGTTTCAATAATCCGCGACGGTTCAACATGGGTGGCCTCCAGTCTTTTGGGTGAATGGAGACGCCGCTTAAGCGCGCCACATCTCATCGCGATGACAGGCCGATGAAAACGAACGGCTCGATGTCGTCAGATCGCAAGCTTGCGCGTCGCCTCGATCAAGGCATCGGTGATCTGCCCGAGCGCATCGAACTGGCCGTAATAATCGAGGCCAAAATCGCGCTGATGGCCGAGCCCGTGGTCGGAGGAAAGATGCCAGGTACGGCCGCTCGAATTGAGCTCGAGCACATAAAGCCGGCCGCTGCCCTCCTCGCGGATGATGTCGATGCCGAACACCGGCACATAAGTGAGCTTGGCCGCGATGTCGCGGGCAAGCGCCAGGATATCGGCATCTTCGATGAGGTCGAGCCGGCGGGCGACACCATTGGCCGCAACTTCGAGCTCGACATCGTCCTCGCCGTCGGGATCGAGCCGCGGCGAGTCCACGTCGGCGAGGGAGCGCATCGCATAGATGATGCGGCCGAGCACGGTCATGACACGATAGCAGCAGGTACGGGATCCGGTATGAATATAGCGCTGGGCGAGCATCAGCCGGCCGCGGCGTGGATCGTCCTCCGGGAGCCGCGACGTGTCGGTCCAGCGCACGAAGCGCGTGCGCCTGAGCGCGACGCCGCGGCCCCGATAGCCGACATCGGGCTTGATCACCGTGAACGGTCCCCATTTGCCGGCATCGAGCCTGAGATCCGGCGTGATCGGCAAGGTCTCGGGCACCGGCAGCCCGGCGATGCGCAGGCGCCGGAGCTCTTCGGATTTGGGGATATTGGCCGCCATCAACCGGGCGCCGCGCAAACGCGGATCGAGGGGCACGGGGATCGGCGAGAAAATGAGCGACGGCCGCTCGGCCATCTTCTGCCAGAAGCCCGAAGGCGGCGGCTCGGCGACCGACAGGACATGCACGTCGATGTCGGTTGCCCGGCCATACATCATGTTGCGGATGGTGAGGAAGTCGGAGATCTGCTGGCGCTTCGGCACCTGAATGATGATCAGATTATACGCAGGCATGCCCGGCACGCGTCCCCACAACTACCCTCGAGATGACTTTAGGTAGTTTTTAGGCGACGGATCAAGGGGTGGAATTGCTCGTCGTCATGTGAGCCTGATGCTGACGCCGATGCGGCGCAGGCCCAGTTGCGCGATGACACGCTGCGAAGCGAGATTGTCGTGATCGGCGCCGTAGAAAAGGCGGCGCGTCTTGAGCTCAGGCAGGTTGCTCCAGGCGGCGGTGACCAGACGCGCCAGGCCACGGCCGCGGAATTTCGGCACGGTGGCGAGGCCGAGCTCGGCGCCGGCATCGGAAAGGCGTGCGGCGAACGCCGTAGAGGCTACCTCGCCGTCCACCATCAGCATCACCCAGGGCGCCCAGAGATCCTCGGGCACACGCATGCGCAGAGCGGCGAGATTTTCCGGCATGCCATGCTTCGCAATATCGGCGACGAAGCGCGCACCCTCCTCGCTCCGGGAGGAGATGAGCTTTGCGGCGCTCTCCACCGCGAGGCCATGCGGCAGCTCATGAACAAGCTCGCGGCTGAGCGTGGCGCCGGGAAGCAGCCTCTCATAGTCCGCGATGAAGCGTGGCAGCGCGCCTGGTTCGTCGAAAGGCGGCTCCCGCGCGGCCAGCGCTTCGATCTCGGCGGCGATATCGGGCGCCAGGTTCCGATGCAGCCGCGCGACGGTGCCGCTCTTGCAACCGGCCAGCCAGAATTGCGGGCCTGCCGACCGGTCGGGATCATTTTCACGCGCGATGCGCCCTTCGGGCGTCAGAACATAAAGCGTGCGGCCTTCGAGATCGAGCAAATCGAGATCAGTCATGCTCCCTTCTACCGCGGGACCAGATCATGCCGCCAGAGCGCTTCCCGCCAAAGTCGCTCGACTTTGGCGATAAGGAAGCGCTCCAGTTTATATGCTTTCGAGCCCTTTTACCCGATTTGATCGAATCGGAACGATTCGATCAAATCGGGTAGGGCTCTAGCGGCGCCAGGCCTTCCGTTGCGATGGCGCGCTGGAGCGACGGGCGGTGCGCCAGATTTTCGGCGAAGCGGGTGAAGTTGGCATAGGTGCCGCGCATATCGAGGCCGATGCCGACACCCCAGCGATAAAGCACATAGAGAAACGCATCCGCGGCGGTCAGCCCGTCGCCCACCGCATGCGGGCTGGTGAGCTTGGCATCGATCATGGCGTAGCAGTCGGCCACCGTCTGCCGTCCCTTGGCGGTGATTGCCGGATAGAGCGTCTCGTCGTCAGTGAATCGTTGCGGCCGCCACAGGCTGCCATAGGCTTGGCCATGCACCGTGCCCGACAGCCAGTTCAGCCATTCGAGCACCCGTGCCTGCGCCAGCGGCGTCCCGCCCATCAGATGATGCTGCGGCGCCAGCTGCGAGATGGCGAGGGTAATGGCGGGAAGCTCGGTGATCACCTCGTCGTCGAGCGCCAGGACCGGCAGGCGCTTCTTCGGGTTGAGGCGCGTGAACGCCTCGGTCAGATGAGCGCCTTCGCGGATGGGCACCCGGATCGCCTCGAAATCCTGGCCGATCTCGTTCAGCAGCATATGCGGCGCCAGTGAGCAGGCGCCCGGCGAATACCAGAGTTTTACGCTGGGCATGTGGACATCCTCGCACGCATAATTGACTAGGTAGACCAGTCTACCTATGATTCGACAATGGCGCAAGACAGGGAGAAAGCCGGAGGCGAAGGACGGCGCAAGCTGATCGATACGGCGCGTCAGCTCTTCACCCTGCGCGGGGTGGCGCATGTCGGTATCAATGAAGTGACCGCGGAAGCGGGCGTGGCGCGCATGACGCTCTACAACAACTTCCCGTCCAAGGAGGCGCTCACCGAAGCGGTCTATCGCGAGATGGCGGAGAAGGCGCTCGCCCGCCTCGATGAGGTCATCGCGTCGGAGACGACGGAGGAGAAACGCATCTCAGGCCTCTTCAGCCATTTCGGCCGCAATGCCGGGAGCCCCTCCTATCGCGGCTGCTCCTTCATCCATGCGAGCCTGCAGGAGGCGGATCCCAAGGGCAAATTGCAGGCGATCGTGCAGACATACAAGAAAGCACTGCGCCAGCGCATCTTCGCCATGCTCGACGGCAAGCGGCGCAACCGGGCGCTGCTCGCCGACCAGATCACCATCCTGCTCGATGGCGCGGTGACCGAGGCCTATATCAAGGGTGTCGATGATCCATTGGCGGCAGCGCGCCAGGCGGCGATCACGCTGGCGCGGGTGTGATCTCGCTTTAGCCCTCACCCTGAGGCGCCCGGTGAAGCCGGGCCTCGAAGGGTCTGCTTCGACAAGCTCGCTTTATCCTGAAGGATGCTTCGAGGCTCGCTACGCTCGCACCTCAGCATGAGGTTCTCGGAAAGAACTCAGTCCGCCCATTCATGGTCGGTGGTGAAGGCGATGGTGAGCCAGCGGTCGGGACCTTCGCCGCCGATCGCAAGGCCGATCTCGTCGCGGATGCGGTCCCAGTCCTCGAGCCGTTTCGGCGGCCAGCCCTTGGGTGCCACGAAATAAAGCTCGATCTGGCGGCCGCGGCCGACGCGCGCGACATAGGCGCGGTGCGACAGGAAGCCGTAGCGCGCGACGATCGCCTGCGCCACCCGGTCGACTTCCTGCTTGAGACCGGCAGGCGTCACGAGAAGAACATCGGCGAGCGCCTGCCTGACCGTGCCGATGGGGATCGGGATGATGACGAGACAGACCAGCGCCAGCACCAGGGGATCGATATAGGGTGAGAGATATTGATACGCGGTGCCCTGGATGAAATAGCCGATGACAAAGGCGATGAGCAGTGCCGCCGTAATGGCGCCCGACATCGCCCACGCCTTGGCGTCGAGCGCCAGAAAGTCGGACCCGATGCGCCGATTGGCATAACGGCCGAACATCGCCATGGCGAAGCAGGCGCCAAGCGTCACCACCGCATAGATGATGGCGAGGTCGAAATCGAGCGGGCGGCCGCCGGTCATCAGGCTGCCGATGGCGTTGATCAGCGCATAGATGGCGGCGCCCATCAGCAGCACGCCGTTGAGCAGCAGCACGATGGGCTCGAGATGCCAGAAGCCCATGGTGAAGCGCTCGCCGACGCGCGAGCGCGATGTACCCGAGGCCGTCGATGCGGCAATGAGATTGGCGACGAGCAGCGCCACGACGGTCATGCCGGCATCGGCCAAGGCATAGACGCCGTCAAAGACGATGGCGAAGGAGCCGGAAAGAAGACCGAAGAGGATGCCGAAACCCGCGACGATAAAGGTCACGGCAATGGACAGTCGCAATATGCCCCGCTCGGTCATCATGGGGCGAGCATACAGGGGAGGAGGACGGGGGCAAGTCTAAGAGCCCTCACCCGGCCTTCGGCCACCCTCTCCCATTGCTTCGCAACGGGAGAGGGGGATTATCTGGAGAGGGCAAACGTTATCAAATGCTCGGGAAATTGGCCGGCAGCGGGGTGCCGATCCATTTTTCCGACAGCGCCGACAGCGAGCCGTCGAGCAGGCCGAGATGGATATAGGTGTCGAGCCAGCGCAGCAATTCGGGGCTCGCCTGCTGGATGCCGATATAGCAGGGCGAGAACTGCAGGATGAATTTGGGTTTCAGCTGCAGCTTCGGGTCCTTGTCCATCATGTCCTTGGCGACGACGTCGGCGGTGGCGAGAAGCTGCGCCTGGCCGGAGGTGAAGGCGGCCGCGGCGGTCGCGTCGTCATCGAAACGGATGATCTTGGCATTGGGCGCCGCCTTGGTGAGCTCGAGGTCCTGCGTCGTGCCGCGGGCGACCGCGACGGTCTGGTCGGTGAGATCGGAAGGCTTCGTCACCGCGATGCTGTCCGGCCCGAAGACGCCGATGGACAGCGCTGCATAGGGCGAGGTGAAGGCGATCTGCAAGGCGCGCTCGGGCGTGGCACCCATGGCGGCGATGACGATGTCGAGCTTGTCGGTGGCGAGATAAGGCACGCGGTTGGCGCCGGTGATCTGCTGCAATTCGAGCTTCACGCCCAACGCCTCGGCGATCTTCTTCGCCATGTCGACATCGAGGCCGACCGCCTCGTTGTTCTTGTCGACGGAACCGAAAGGCGGCACGTCGATCGGCACGCCGATGCGCACCACGCCGTTCTTGATGATCTGCTGGAGGTCGGCGGCCTTCACCGGCAGGGCGGCGAAGAGACCTGCCAATAAGACGGCGAAGATTAGTCTCGTCAGATGTTTCATTTCAATCTCCCTAGGCTTCGTTGAATATCATTCTCCCGATTAAAGCGGGATGGCTTCAGGAAGAGTCGCCATCACGCTTTATCTTTTGTATGCGCATGATCTTATCGGAAAACCGCTTCGCACTTTTCCGGATCATGCTCTAGTGAAGCACGGCGCTCAGGAAACTCCCGAGTTCCGCCGTACGCGGCGTCTGCAGGATCTCGCGCGCGGGCCCATCCTCGTGGATGCGGCCCTCATGCATGAAGATCACGCGGTCGGCGACGTTCTTGGCAAAGTTCATCTCATGGGTGACGAGCATCATGGTCATGCCTTCCTTGGCGACCCCTTCGAGCACGCGCAGCACCTCGCCGACGAGCTCCGGATCGAGCGCCGAGGTGATCTCGTCGAACAGCATCAAGGCCGGCTGCATGGCGAGCGAGCGGGCGATGGCGACACGCTGCTGCTGGCCGCCCGACAATTCGTCCGGATAGGCATGAAGCTTCTCGGCGAGGCCGACCCGCGCCACCACATCGCGCGCGATTTTGCCCGCCGCCTCACGGTCGAGCTTCTTCACCAGCTTCAAAGCGAGCGTGACATTGCGCTCGACATCGAGATGGGGGAACAGATTGTAGCTCTGGAATACCATGCCGGCGCGCTCGCGCAGTACATTGAGATCGGCGTTTCTGGCGGTGACATCGATGCCGGCGACCAGGATCCTGCCGGCCTGGACCTGCTCCAGCCCGTTGATGCAGCGGAGCAGCGTCGACTTGCCGGAACCGGAGCGGCCGATGATGGCGACGATCTCACCCTTCTCGACTTTCAACGACACGTCCTTCAGCACCTCGACCGGACCGAAGGATTTGCGGATCTGGGTGAGCTCAACGAGCGACATGAAGTTTCCTTTCGAGCCGCCGGCTCATTTGCGACAGCGAGAAGCAGATCACGAAATAGACGACGGCGACGACCAGATAGACGCGCAAGGGCGCGAAGGTGGCGCCCGAGATGATCTGGCCGGCGCGGGTCAGCTCGACGAAGCCGATGAGAGCGGTGAGCGAGGTATTCTTGATCAATTGCACCAGGAAGCCGACGGTCGGCGCCACCGCGACGCGCAGAGCCTGCGGCAGGACGACGTAAAAGAGACGCTGGCCGTAGGTGAGGCCGAGCGAAGCGCCCGCTTCCCATTGCCGGATCGATACCGATTGCAGTGCGCCGCGCCAGATCTCGCCGAAGAAAGCCGCGGCATAGATCGACAGCGATATCGCCGCCGCCGTCCAGGCATCGACCTGGATGCCGATGAGCGGCAGGCCGAAGAAGAAGATGAAGAGCTGGCCGAGAAGCGGCGTGCCCTGGATGAGGTTGATATAGAGGATGGCGAGCCAGTTGGCGGGCTTGAAGGGCACGATGCGCAAGGCGGCGATGACGAGGCCCAGAAGCCCGCCGCCCAGCATGGCGACGAGGGCCAGCGCCACGGTCCAGCGCGCCGCGAGCAGCAGATAGACGACATCAGCGCCGGCAAATTCGCGGATCATCGGGCCGGCCTCCTGACGAAGACCGCCCAGTAGATGAAAGAAAAGAGTGCGCGGAAGGCCAGAGTGAGAATGAGATAGGACAGCGTGATCAGCGTATAGGCCTCGAAGGAACGGTAAGTGCGCGAATCGATGAAGGCCGCCTGGTGGAAGAGCTCGGTCACGCCGATCGAGGAGACGACGCAGGTGGCGAGCATGATGAGCACGAACTGGCTGGCAAGCGCCGGATAGATCGCTTTCGTCGCCTGGAACAGAACGACGTGGCGGAAAGTCTGCGCCGCGGTCAGGCCCAGGGAGCGGCCGGCCTCGATCTGGCTGCGGCGCACCGATTCGAAGCCGGCGCGCAGGATCTCGGCACCGTAAGCGCCCATATTGATGGAGAGCGCGATCACCGCGGCGAGATCGGCGGAGAGGCGCACGCCCAGTGACGGCAAGCCGAAGAAGACGATGAAGAGCTGGACGAGCAGCGGCGTGTTGCGGATGGTCTCGACATAGAAGCGCGCCGGCACGCTCAGCCATTTCGACGGTGAGCCGGCGGCGATCGCCACGCCCAAGCCGATGACGAGGCCGAAGACCATGGTGAGCACGGACAGCTGCAGCGTCAGCAGCACGCCCTGCAGAATCTCGGCCTGGTAGCGCAGCAGGATCTCGAAACGGAAATTGTAGTTCATCGGCGCAGAGCCCCTTTCTGCGGCGCGGCAGAATATGGGTGATATCTACACGATGATGAGATCACGTGACACACCGCTCAAGAGCTCGCACCCGGTCTCCGTCACCAGGACATTGTCGATGATGCGGGCGCCCAGGCCCTCCTCTCCGATGAAGACCGGCGGCTCGACCGTGACCACCATGCCGGCTTCGAGGCGATGCGGGCTCTTGCCGATAAGGGCGAGGCTCTCGGCCCAGCTCGGCGGAAAGCCGGGGCCCAGACTGTAGCCCGAAAGATGCACACGGTGAGCTTCGAGGCCTTTGTCGCCGATGATGCGCTTGGCCGTCTCATGGGGAAGCGTGGCCGGCACGCCGGCGCGGATCTCGGCGATCATCGCGTCGGAAGCGCGGCGCACCGTGTCATAGAGCTCGCGCATGCGCGGGCTCGGTGGACCCAGCGCAAATTGCCGGCCGATGGTGGCGGTGTAGCGTTTCCAGGTGGCGCCGAATTCGATATTGCCGAAATCGCCGGGTGCCAGACGGCGCTCCGTCGGCGCACCATGGCTGAAGGCTGAGCGTGGACCGGAAACGAGATTGATCGGGCTCGCGGCGATGCCGCTGTCGGCGGCGAGCAGCGTCTCATAAACAGCACCAGCCAGCGCCAGCTCGGATTTTCCGGGCGCCAGATCGGCGATGAAATGTTCGAGGCCCTTGTCGCACAGACGGGCGGCAGCGCGGATATAGCCGATCTCGGCCGGCGATTTGACGAGCTTCAGATCGGCGATGAGATCGCTCGCATCGATGACGCGATCCGCACCCAGGAGGTCGCGCAAAGCGAGATAATGATAGGGATGGAGATAGAAGGACGGCACTTCGAGGCCGATACGTTTGCCGATGAGCTTGTGCTTGCGCGCGAGCGTGGCGAAAGCGGCGATGGGATCTTCCGTCTCGCCGCCGCCGAAACCCTGCACCTCATCGGCGATCGAGCAGGCCTCGAATTCATTCACTTCGCCCTGGCGTGTCAGCACGATCAGAGGCTGGCTTTCGGCGCCGATGAGCAGGCACTGGAACTCCTGATAGCTCTTCGCGTCGCTTCCCGTGAGCCAATGGATGGAGCCGGGATGAATGGCGATGAGCCAGTCGAGGCCGCGTTCGGCCATCAGGGCGCGGGCCCGTCCGAGACGGACGGCGAATTCGGCGAGCGTGAAATCTTCCTTCGCCATCAGTCGCGCGCCACCGCAAGAGCCTCGATCTCGATCAGAAGATTCTCGAAAGCAAAACCGGCGACCCGGACCGCGGTCACCACCGGGCCGGGCTCGGGATAGAACTCACGCTGGACACGCGCGATCGTCGCTCGCTCCGCCGCGATGTCGGCCCAGCTGCCTTCGGCATGGTAATAGATATAAAGCTTGGCGACATGGCTCTCGTCGAGTCCCGCTTCCGCCAGAGTGCGGCGGATGAAGGTGAAGACATTGCGCGTCTGCGTCTCCATATCATGGCCGACAGCTTGGGCCTTGGCGTCGGCTGAGATCTGGCCGCCGATGAAAGCGAGCTTGCCGATCTTCCAGCCTTGCGTGAACTGGTTGCCGGGAATGCTCCAGTCCCAGTGATCGGCGGGCTGCAGGCGCTGCTTCACATCGCCCAGCACGCCGATGCCTTCGACCTGAATGAGCTCGTCGGCAAGCCCGAGACTCCTGATGCGCAGGCCGGCGCCAGCGGCGGAGGGCACCGACATGTAGCGGCGGCGCACCGCCGTCATCTTCTCCCAATAATCGGTGACGGCGCGGCCTTCGCCGAAGAAGCGGAAATAGGTGTTCTGCCGCATCAGGTTGCTGCGGTCGCCGCCGCCTGCCTTGAGCATGGTATCGAGATTGCGGAAGGCTTCATCGGTCTGGATCTCGATGTCGCCCAGGCCCAGAAGCTTGCCGTCGCGATCGAGGGTGCGCTGGCCGCCGATGAACAACATGTCACCGACCTTCCACCCCTGCACGAAGGGCGAGGCTCCGGCGCGGCGCCAATGGCCCGGCGGATCGAGCAACTCACGGTCGGCGCCGATGACGGCCCAGGCATCGATCATCAGGCGGGCGCCTTCGCGCTCGAGGCCGCAATTGATCTCGGTCGAGGTGGGGCCCGGATAGGTGAAATAGGCGTGGCGGACCTCGTCAAGGTCGGCGAGGAAGCGTCCCACTGAGGCATCGCCCGGCGGGCAGGAGAAATAGACATTGTGCTTCACGACATCGGCGAGCGTGGCGCCGGCGGAGGCGAGCGCCGCCTTCAACCGCTCGAGGATCGTGCGGGCCTCCGTCATTACATCCAACGCGCCGTCTGCGGCATAAAGCCCGCCGATGAAGACCAGATTGCCGGCCCGCACGACCTCGGGCGTGCCACCGTCCCTGGCAGGAAAGAACTCTAGATACACAGGCGACCTCCCCTTTGGTTCATTTACTTACATGTAAGTAAGTAACTTGTCAAATGACCGGCCCTTCCGCAAATCACAGAAATTGCTCCAGTTTGGCGCGAATCCTTGTCGGTGAAGTGATTCCACTCCACCGGAATGCGCGCTAGAAGAAACCATGAGCGAACCCGACACCCGCCAGGCCATCAAGGACATCGCCCTCGACCTTCTCGTGCGCAACGGCTATCGCGGCGCCAGTTTCGGCGACATCGCCGAGGAGCTCGGCATCACGCGCGCCAATATCCATTACCATTTCGGCGGCAAGCAGGCGCTGGTCGAGGAGGTGCTGGAAGACTATGCGCAGGTAACGCTCGTGGCGCTCCGGCAAGTCTGGTCGACGGAGAATTCGAGCCTCGGCGACAAGATCGAGGCGATGATCGGGGTGAGCCGCAAGCGCTTCCAGCATTTCAACGCGGCGGGCGAGAGCGGCCAGCCCTGGAGCCTGATCTCGCGGTTGCGCCAGGATGCCGATCTTCTCAGCGCCAAAGGCCGCCAGATGCTCGATCATTTCGGCAGCGAATTGCTGGCGATCTTCGCCGCGGCGCTGTCGACCGCCGCCGAACGCGGCGAGCTCGCGCCCAATGCACAGCCGGACGATGCGGCCCTGATTCTGGCGGCCATCGCCGACAATGCGGCGCCGATCACCCTCACCGAAGGCGGCTTCGAGCGCCTGGAGACGATCTATCGCGGCCTGAAACGGATGATCGAAAAGTCCTGACATCCCTTTGTCATGGGCGTGATATTGGTTTGAGAGCTGGAGATCTCCGCATGAATCTCGTCACCATCATCACCGTCCTGTGCGCGCTCGGCGCCGGTCTCACCGCCGGCATCTTCTATGCCTTCTCTACCTTCGTGATGGCGGCCCTCGCCCGCCTGCCGCCGCCGGAAGGCATCGCCGCGATGAATGCGATCAATGTGACCGTGATCAATCCGTGGTTCATGGCGGTGTTCATGGGCACGCCGCTTCTCTGCGTCGTTGTTGCCGTCCTCGCCGTCCTCAACTGGAGCACGCCCGGCAGCGCCACGATCCTCATCGCGGCACTCCTTTATGTGGCAGGCTCGTTCGTCGTGACGATGATCTTCAATGTACCGCTCAATGACGCGCTCGCCGCCGTCTCACCGACGAGCCCGGAGGGCGCCGCGCTCTGGACGCGTTATCTGAGCGACTGGACCTTCTGGAATCACGTGCGTACCGCCGTGCCGCTTCTGGCGACGGTGCTGTTCATCGTGGGATTATTGCTACAGAGAAACCCCGGACCGTAGCTCAGCGCATATAAGAGTTGCGATAATAAGGGGTACGGTAAGCCGGGCGATAGGCGCGACGAACAGGCCGCAGAGCCGGGCGGCGCGGCGCCATGCCGTCCTCGATGCGATCGACGACCCATTGGGCGGCGCGGAAGGACAGCACATAGACGATCAAGACCCAGCCGAAGCCCAGAAGGGCGGCGAAAGTGATCAGTGAAAACAAAACCTTGTGAGCCGACAGAGTCATAGACTCCTCCCGCTGGATAAACCGTCGTCGAGAACTTCAGAATTTGCCGTCGGCCCGCCCGGGAAAACCACGGAGCTTCAGGGGCGGGCCGGGCTTCAGCCTCAGCTCAGTGAGCGTGGCGAAGCACACCCCGATAACGCGGCCTCATGAGAAAGGTTCCGTTCACCCCATTGACGAACATAGGAGTCCTATGTAATTTTCACCTATGACAACTTTCCCAAGGACACCTCTGCCCGACCGGCTCCAGGATGGGCTCGAGCGGCTCGCGGGCCTCAATCGGGTCGAACAATGGCGCACCGCCAGCGCCCACGGCCTCAACCCGACCCAGCTCATGCTGCTCAATCTCCTGGGACGACCGGGATTCGAGGATCTCCGGGTTCAGGACATCGCCCGTGAGCTGGGCCTCAGCCAGCCGACCATCACCGATTCGCTGACCGCGCTCGAGCGCAAGGGCCTAGTGGCGCGGGCGAGCGACACCCAGGACCGCCGGGCGGTGCGCAATCGCCTGACCGAGCAGGGCCGCGAGGCGCTCCTGAGCCTGCGCGGCGGCCTGACGCTCACCGGCAAGGCGCTGTCGGGCCTCAGCGCACAAGAGCAAGGCGATCTTCTCCAGCTGCTCATCAAGATGATCCGGACGCTGCTCGATGACGGCCAGATGCCGATGCAGCGCATGTGCGTCACCTGCCGGCATTTCCGCCCGCATGTGTCGCCCGGAACCGACACCCCTCATTTTTGCGACTTCGTGCGCGCGCCATTCGGCTCCCAGGATTTGCGGATCGATTGCGGCGAACATGATGCGGCGCCTCCCGACCGTCTGGCTGCCACCTGGCGGAACTTCATCGCGGCGGCGCCGGGCTCCGGGCATCCACATCAACAGGAGAAGATCGAATGAAATTCTTGCGCCTTATCTCGAGCGCCGCTTTGCTCACTTTCACGGCCGCCGCCGCGACCGCACACGACATCACCGCCAAAGCGGACGACAAGGTCGACCCCGCTTTCGACATCACCAAAGCCGCCGCCACGACCGATGGGCGTCTCGCCGAATTCGCCATGGAAGTGACGGGCGAGGCCGGCAGCATGAAACCGAAAGCCACCGGCAAGCTCACCGGTGCGAAGGTCGAGGCCTATGTCTGGCCGACCAAGCTCGATCCCGAAACGGTCGGTTTCGGCAAGGGCACGGGCATCCTGGCACTCGCCATCACCGCCCATCCCGATTTCGACGACACGCCGCTCTTCGATGAAAACAATGACGGCGATCCCGCCAATGACGGGGCGGGCTGGCATTCGCACTGGGTGGTGCTGGGCGAGGACAAGGCCTGCGGCGCCGGGCTGAAAGTGAAGGACGTCTCGCCCGGCCAGGATGTTCTCCCGGCGACGGCGCCGGGCCTACCGATCGCGCTCGACAGCCCCGGCATGTCGGCTTTGCTTAAAGGGTCGACCGTCAGGATCACGGTGCCGCTGAAGGGCGCCGAAAACGCCAAGTTCGACGCGGTCACCGCCGAGTTGCAGGTCAACGGCGAAGGCAAGGCGCCGCTTCTCTGTGTGACCGGCGTGCACAAGATCGCGTCGGGCAAGCTGACCTTCCCCGGCACGATCACCCTGAAGAAGTAGCTCTTCTTGCGCATCAGCTTTTCCGAAAAGTCTGCAACTTTTCGGGCTGATGCGGCTGCGACGACGATCCGCCGGCTGCCACCGGCGGATCGCCTTTTTCAGCCTGCTCCGGGCATACCAGAGAAGGCACGACATGATGCCAGAGACGGGGTTCCATTGCACCCGCGCGATTTTCGTCTTTTGGCGTATTGGTCGGACGCCACGGCGCCCTCTATAAAGGCTCTTCCGGGCCTCGCCCGCAATCATCGTCATCTGGCCCGTCCCAGGGCCAAACGAGAGGAAGCCTCATGGATCGCCGTCGTTTCATCACCCGTTCCGGAACCCTTGCCGCCGCCGCGACGACACTCGCCGCCCCTGCCCTCGCGCAGTCAGCACCCGAGCTCAAATGGCGGCTCACGTCGAGCTTCCCCAAGAGCCTCGATACGATCTATGGCGCGGCCGAAGTCTTCGCCAAATTCGTCGCCGAAGCGACCGACAACAAGTTCCAGATCCAATGCTTCCCGGCAGGCGAGATCGTGCCGGGCCTGCAGGCCGCCGACAAGGTGTCGGACGGCACCGTCGAGATGGCCCATACCTGTTCCTATTATTACTGGGGCAAGGACCCGACCTTCGCCTTCGGCACCGCAGTGCCCTTCGGCCTCAATTCGCGCCAGCAGAATGCCTGGTTCTATCATGGCGGCGGCAATGAACTGCTCAACGAATTCTACGCGCCTTACAATTTCATCGGCATGCCGGGCGGCAATACCGGCGCCCAGATGGGCGGCTGGTTCCGCAAGGAGATCAAGACCGTCGAGGACCTGAAAGGCGTCAAGATGCGCATCGCCGGCTTTGCCGGCGCCGTGATGCAGAAGCTCGGCGTGGTGCCGCAGCAGATCGCCGGCGGCGACATCTATCCCTCGCTCGAAAAGGGCACGATCGACGCCGCCGAATGGGTCGGCCCCTATGACGACCAGAAGCTCGGCTTCAACAAGGTGGCGCCCTACTACTATTATCCGGGCTGGTGGGAAGGTGGCGCCGCCCTTCATTTCTTCATCAACAAGGGGAAATGGGACGAGCTGCCGAAGAACTATCAGGCGGTCATCACCGCCGCGGCGATGGCGGCCAATGTCGATGCCCAGGCCAAATATGACCAGGTCAATCCGGCGGCGATCAAGAAGCTCGTCGCCGACGGCGCCAAATTGCGGCCCTATCCGCAAGAGGTGATGGAAGCCTGCTTCACCGCGGCCAAGGAAACCTATGCCGAGATCTCGGCCAAGAATGCCGCCTTCAAGAAGCTCTATGAGGCGATGGCGGCGCAGCGCAACGATGCCTATCTGTGGCAGCAGGTGTCGGAAAACACCTTCGACACCTTCATGATGAACCAGCAGCGCAAGAAGCAGCTGTAAGAATTACGGCAAATTATCCTGATCAGCCCCGGAGGTCCCGCCTCCGGGGCTTTTTCATTATGACGGTAACGCCCCATTGAATATGCAATAGGCTGTTTTATAACAGCGATGGACGGACGCGCCGGCATAAGAGCGCGCTGTCTCGTGAGGAAACGCATTCATCGCGCATCAGCCGATCCGAAAAGTCTGCAACTTTTCGGGCCGATGCGCCCAGGGAGGACTAACGGAATGGATCGCCGTAAATTTTTCGCGTCGGCCGGGACCGCGGCCGCCGCAACCGCCACGCTTGCCGCCCCCGCCATCGCGCAATCCGCGCCAGAGCTCAAATGGCGGCTGACCTCGAGCTTTCCCAAGAGCCTCGACACGATCTTCGGCGCCGCCGAGGTCTTCGCCAAGAATGTCGCGGAAGCCAGCGACGGCAAGTTCCAGATCCAGGTCTTTCCGGCGGGCGAAATCGTCCCCGGCCTCCAGGCCGCCGACAAGGTGACCGACGGCACGCTCGAAATGGCGCATACCGCCTCCTATTACTACTGGGGCAAGGATCCGACCTTCGCCTTCGCCACCGCGGTGCCCTTCGGCCTCAATTCGCGCCAGCAGAATGCCTGGATGTATGAAGGCGGCGGCATCGACCTGATGAACGAGTTCTACGCCGCCTACAACATCCATGCGCTGCCCGGCGGCAATACCGGCGCCCAGATGGGCGGCTGGTTCCGCAAGGAAATCAAGACCGCCGCCGACCTCAAAGGCGTCAAGATGCGCATCGGCGGCTTCGGCGGCAAGGTCATCGCCAAGCTCGGCGTGGTGCCGCAGCAGATCGCCGGCGGCGACATCTATCCCGCCCTCGAAAAGGGCACCATCGATGCGGCCGAATGGGTCGGACCCTATGACGACCAGAAGCTCGGCTTCAACAAGGTGGCGCCCTACTACTATTATCCGGGCTGGTGGGAAGGCGGCCCGATGCTGCATTTCTTCATCAACAAGGCGAAATGGGAAGGCCTGCCGAAAAACTATCAGGCGATCATCACCGGCGCCGCGGCGCTCGCCAATACCGACATGCAGGCGCGCTACGACCATCTCAATCCGGGGGCGCTCAAGAAGCTGGTCGCCGACGGCGCCAAATTGCGTCCCTTCTCGGCCGAGATCCTGGAAGCCTGCTTCAATGCGGCGAAGGAAACCTATGCCGAGATGAACGCCACCAACGCTGCCTTCAAGAAGGTGCATGACGCGGTGATGGCCTACCGCGCCGACGCCTATCTGTGGCAGCAGGTGTCGGAAGCGACCTTCGACAACTTCATGATGGCGCAGCAGCGCAAGAAGGCGTTGTAGAAAATCCCCTTCATGCTTCCCCCTTCTCCCGTTGCGCAGCAATGGGAGAAGGTGCCCGACAGGGCGGATGAGGGCTCTTCTGAAACATCTGTAGCTCTGAAGCAAAGAGCCCTCACCCGGCCTTCGGCCACCCTCTCCCATCCTGCGGACGGGAGAGGGGAAATGCTGAAGGAGCCTGGCCGAATGAGCTCGATCCCGTTTTCTACGCCTTCACGGCCTCGATGACGCTCACCGGCGAGGCGGTGGGCACGATGCGGGTGAGCTTGAAGCCGGCCTTGGCGAGAAGGGCGCGATATTCCTCGCCCGTGCGCTCCTCGCCGCCCGGCACGGCCAGCATCACCATGTCGAGGATCTTGCCGAAATGCGGCTCGTTGCGACCGGGCAGCACCATCTCGACGATGAGGAGCCGCGCGTCGGCCGTCATGGCCTTGTGCAGATTCCTCAGGATCGTCAGGCACTGCGCTTCGCTCCAGTCATGCAGGATATGCGAAAGGACATAGGCGTCGCCGCCGGCAGGCACGGAGTCGAAGAAATTGTGCGGCGAGATCGACACGCGGTCGCTCACGCCCTTGGCTGACAGGAAGGCCGGCGCGTCCTTCACCACATGCGGCAGGTCGGCCAGGATGCCGCGCAAGCTTTTATGGCGAAGCAGGATCGCCGCCAGCATGTTGCCGGTGGCGCCGCCGACATCGACGACGGTCTTGAGGCCGGAGAAATCATAGGCCTCGGCGACGGCCGGCGGCTCGCTGCCATGGATACCGACCATGGTTTCGCTGAACAGCGACGCCGCCTCGGGACGCTGTCCCAGAAAGTCGAAGACCGGCATGCCGTTGATCTTCTCGAAGGCGGTGGCGCCACTGCGCACGCTTTCCGAAAGCTGGTCCATGGCGGTGCTGAACCAGGGAGAAGCGAGGGTCAGAACGGCGGCGCGGGCCGAGCCCGCGACGGCCTTGCCCGATTTGAGGGCCTCGCCGAGCGGGGTCAGAGCAAACCGCTTGTCCTCGCCTTCATCGAGAATGCCGAGACCGGCGAGGCTGCGCATCAGCCGGTGCAGCGCCGGCGCATTGAGCTTCGCCTTGCCGGCGATATCGGCGGCGCTCAGCGGGCCTTGCGCCAGATGGTCGGCGAGCCCCAGCTCGGCCGCGGCATGGACGATGCGCGACACCCAATAGGCGCTCGCCATCTGGATCAGCTGCATGGCCGGCGGAAGGGCCGGCTCCGGTGGCTTCACGGCATCAGGCATGTGGCCTCTCCCTTGCTGGAACCCCCCCGACAAGTTAGGCACCAATCGGCGAACCGGTCAATCGAAGGACGGCGGACCGGTGAGATCGCCGCCCCCGTCGGTCGGCACGGTGATCTCGATCGTGTTGGGATCGACGGTCGGCCCTGTGCCCTTGTAGTGCATGATCATGGATGGGAAGGCGATGGCGAGCCCCACCATGATGAGCTGGATGATGACGAAGGGAACGGCCCCCCAATAGATCTGGCCAGTGGTGACCGGCGCGATGGTCGCCCCGGTGATACGGTCCTTGTACGAGTGTCGCGGCGCCACCGAGCGCAGATAGAACAAGGCGAAGCCGAAAGGCGGATGCATGAAGCTCGTCTGCATGTTGATGCCGAGCAGCACGCCGAACCAGATGAGATCGATGCCCAGCGCCTCGGCCGGCCCCACCAGAAGCGGCACGATGATGAAAGCGAGCTCGAAGAAATCGAGGAAGAAGGCGAGAATGAAGACGAGGATGTTGACGACGATCAGGAAGCCGAGCGGACCGCCCGGCAGGCTGACGAGCAGATGCTCGACCCATTTATGGCCGTCGACGCCATAGAAGGTGAGCGAGAAGACACGGGCGCCGATCAGGATGAAGATCACGAAGGCCGAGAGGTTGGTGGTTTTCTCCAGCGCCTGGCGAAGGAGGTCGAGGCTCAGCTTGCGGCGCGCCAGCGCGAGGATGAGCGCCCCGGTGGCGCCCATGGCGCCGCCTTCAGTCGGCGTGGCGATGCCCTGGAAAATAGTGCCGAGCACCAGGAAGATGAGGACGAGCGGCGGCAGAAGATCGGCGATGATCTTCCACACGGCGGCCGAAACCGGGCGCGATGGCGCATTGAGCAGCGACACGCCGCCGCCGATGAGGCCCATGAGAGCGACGGCATAGACCCATTCGCCGGCGACCCAGGCAATGAGGTCGAGGAGAAATTCGAGGCCGCGCTCGGAAGCTGATGGAAGCGTGGCGAAGCCGGCGACAAAGGCGCCGGCCGCCTTCCACAGGACGCCCAGCGCCAGCAGCAGAAAAAAGGCGCCGAGCGCCGTGGCGAGAATTTTCGGCGCGTAACGCAACGCGCCGACATAAACGAGATATAGCGCGGCGAAGGCGCCGAGCATCGCCAGCATGCGCGGGCCTTCATCGACGACGCGCGCCTCGATCCATTCGCTTATCCCCGGCACGAAACCGTTGATGAGGTCGATGCCGAGTTTCGGCGCGAAAAGCACGATCATGCCCCACAGGACCAGCATGAGCGGGAAGGTCGCGGCCGTGATCACCGGACGGTATTCGGCGCCCTGACCGAAGGAGCGCGCCTCGGCCGGCAATGCCGGGGCCGACTTCGGATAGATCACCGTCATGATGAAGACGTAGATCATATAGAGGCCGGTCAGCACGAGGCCCGGAATGATGGCGCCGGCATACATGTCGCCGACCGAGCGACCGAGCTGGTCGGCGAGAATGATCAGCACGAGGCTCGGCGGGATGATCTGCGCCAGCGTGCCCGATGCGGTGATGACGCCCGAGGCGAGGCGGCGGTCATAGCCGTAGCGCAGCATGATCGGGAGCGAGATGAGCCCCATGGCGATCACCGAGGCGGCGACGACGCCGGTGGTGGCGGCCAGCAGCGCACCGACGAAGATCACCGCATAAGCGACGCCGCCTCTGACCGGGCCGAAGAGCTTGCCGGCGGTGTCGAGCAGCTCCTCCGCCATGCCGGATCGTTCAAGGATGAGGCCCATGAAGGTGAAGAAGGGAATGGCGAGCAATGTCTCATTCGCCATGATGCCGAAGACGCGATCTGGCAAGGCCTGCAGAAAGCTCGGCGTGAACATGCCGAGCCCGATGCCGATCAAGCCGAAGCCCAGCCCGACGAAAGCCAGCGAGAAGGCGACCGGGTAGCCGAGCAGCAGGAAGATGACGAGCGCCGCGAACATGATCGGCGCCATATTTTCCATGAGGAAGGCGGTCATGACTGTTTCCCCTTCCTTTATTCCAACGGCGCGTGATGGCCTTGCCCCGCATGGGGATCGGCGATCAGGCCGCGCATGATGGCGATGCGCTTGATGAGCTCGGAAATGCCCTGCAGGAAGAGCAGGAAGAAGCCGGCGAGAATGAAAGCGCGCGCCGGCCAGATGATGAGGCCGCCGGCCGAGCCCGACATCTCGCCCGAGCGTATGGCGCTGAGCACGAAGGGCGTGCTCTCATAGATCATCAATGCTGTGAAAGGCAGCAGCATCAGCATATGGCCGAAGAGGTCGATCCAGTTGCGGGCGTTCTGCGACAGGCGGCCCGAAATGATGTCGATGCGGATATGCTCGTTTCTCTGCAGGGTGTAAGCGGCGGCCAGCATGAAGACGGCGCCGAACAGATACCACTGCAATTCGAGCCAGGCATTCGAGCTCATGTCGAAGGCCTTGCGGATGACCGCATTGATGGAGCTGATGAGAATGGCGGCGAGAATCAGCCAAATGACATGACGGCCGATAAAGGCCGTGACCGCATCAATCCTGCGGCTCAGAGCGAGTAATCCGCCCATCCGGTATTCTTCCCCTTTTTGGCAAACCCTTATGGCGGGATTTGCCATTTTGTCAGCAGCGTGCCGTCCACCGCCGTTGCCCGGGTTGACCGGGTCAGTGATTTGAGGCGAAACATTAGAGGCAAAGCCCGCAGGGCAAAAGCCTGAATCGAGTGCCGCCCATGCTACCTTCGATTAACCCCCAGATCCGCCCCGATGGACGCCAGTCACAGACCGCCGCCGCCATCCAGAAAGGCGTGTGCCGGCATCTGCGCGCGGCGGGATTCGCGACATTGACCGAGTTCACCCTGGCGTCAGGCCGGCGTGTCGATGTCATCGGCCTGTCGCCCTCGGGGCAGATCTGGATCGTCGAGATCAAGTCGTCGCTGGAGGATTTTCGCGCCGATCTCAAATGGCCGGAATATCGCGATTTCTGCGACCGGCTCTATTTCGCCATCACCACTGACCTGGCGCCTGAGATCATGCCGGCAGAGGCAGGCCTCATCGTCGCCGATGCCTGGGGGGCGGAAGTCCAGCGCGATCCGGCCGAGCATCTGCTCCATGCGTCACGGCGCAAGGCGATGACGCTCAGCTTCGCCCGCTCGGCAGCGCTCCGGCTGCATGGGCTTTATGATCCGGAAATGATGTAGCGCTTTCCGCCCTGTGGCTATTCATACATCTCGCGTAGAGCCTGGGCTTACCTCGCCCCGCGCAGCGGGGAGAGGGAAAGTGCGTCCGTCATCAGATGTATGAATACTACTGTGGCCTTCGCCGGGGTGACGGCTGAGGTCATTTCGGCGCGCGTTTGGCGAGAATGCGCTGCAGGGTGCGGCGGTGCATGTTGAGCCGGCGCGCCGTTTCCGAGACATTGCGGTTGCACAATTCATAGACGCGCTGAATATGCTCCCAGCGCACCCGGTCGGCCGACATCGGGTTTTCAGGGAGCGCCGCGCGCGCGCCGCCGGAACCGGTGAGCGCGCTGTAGACGGCATCGGCATCGGCGGGCTTGGCGAGGTAATCGATGGCGCCGAGCTTCACCGCGGTGACGGCGGTGGCGATATTGCCATAGCCGGTCAGCACCACGGCGCGGGCATCGGGCCTGGAGCGATGAAGCGCCTCGATCACATCGAGGCCATTGCCGTCGCCAAGCCGGAGATCGACCACCGCATAGCCGGGCGGCTCCTTGCGGACCTGCTCGATGCCTTCCGCCACCGTCTCGGCCATGCGGACGACAAAGCCGCGCGTTTCCATGGCGCGGGCAAGCCTGGTCAAAAAGGGCTTGTCGTCATCCACCAGAAGCAGCGTCAGATCCTGCGGCAAGTTCGGTTCGGTCATCAAGATTCGGTCCTTTCGGGCCCCTTATAGGGGGGAACTTGTCCCACCTCAAACTATAGGAACATTAGGGTTTACGCAGGGCCACATCTATCCTCATTCGCGGCCAGGAAATACGCACGCTGGCGCCATGGTCGGGATAGGTCCGGTTGGCCAGCGCCACCTGGGCGCCGGAGCGCTCGAGCAGCGTCTTGGCGATGAAAAAGCCGAGGCCCATGCCCTCATGGCGCCCGGCCGCGTCGCCGGAATCGCCCGGACCGTAGCCTTTGCGCGAGGTGACGAAGGGATCACCCAGCCGGTCGATGATGTCCTGCGAGAAGCCCGGACCGTCATCGCGCACCGTGATGGTGATGTCGTTCGCCGACCAGCGCGCCTCGACATCGACACGGGTGGTGGCGAAGTCGGCGGCATTCTCGATCAGATTGCCGAGGCCGTAAGTGATGGCGGGATTGCGCTCGAAGACCGGCTCACCCTCGCGCTTCGGCTTGCCGTCATCGGCGGCATGGGCGTCGACCGCGATGATGACGTCGGAGCCGCGCAACGGCGCCACGATATCCTCAAGCATCACCGGTAATTTGGCCTGCGCCAATATGGCGTCGGCCGGCGTGTCGCGATTGGCGAGGCGGGACAGGATCTCGCGGCAGCGCGCCGCCTGGCTGATGAGAAGGTCGATGTCTTCGCCGGTATGACCGCCTTGCGGCAGTTCGCGCTTCAATTCCTTGGCGACGAGCGCGATGGTGGCGAGCGGCGTGCCGAGCTCATGCGCGGCCGCGGCGGCGAGACCGTCGAGCGCCGAGAGCCGCTGCTCGCGCGCCAGCACCAGCTCGGTGGCGGAGAGCGCCGCCGACATCTGGCGTGCTTCCTCGGCGATGCGGCGCGCATAGATGGCCGAGAAGACGACGCCGCTCACCAAAGCCGTCCACATGCCGACGATATAGATGGTCGGCAGCTCGAGCGGCGCCTCGGCGAACCAGGGCAGCGGCAGATGATCATAAGCGAGGAAGCTCGCGCAGACGAAAGCCAGCGCGCCCAAGAACAAAGTCCATTTGATCGGCAGCGAGGTCGCTGAGACGGTGACCGGCACCAGGAACAGGAAGGCGAAGGGATTCTGGAGCCCGCCGGTCAGATAGAGCAGCAGCGCCAGCTGCAGGATGTCATAGCCGAGCAGCAACGCGGCATTGCGGTCGGTGACGAGGTTGCCGCGCCAGCGCAAGGTGAGGAAGATGTTGAGCCAGGCCGACAATGCGATGGCCGCCAGACACCAGCCGACCGGCAGGTCGAAGCCGAGAAGCCAATGCACGAGCATCACCGCCGCCGTCTGGCCGGCGACGGCGAGCCAGCGCAGGCGCACCAGCGTCTTGAGGCGCAGACCCTGCTCGCCAAGGCCGAGGCCCGGCAGGAAGCTTCGTTCGTCAGGGGTGTCGAGAGGAAGATCGGTCGGCATGGCCCGCTTGTAGCAGAGTGACGGAAGGCGCGCATCCCGGCGACGCGGGATGGCGGGACTTCAAGTTCCTGGAGCAAATCCTTATCGCCAAAGTCTTCAACTTTGGCGGGATTTGCTCAGCGCCCGCGCAGGACGTGCTTTACGGCCGAAGCGAATTCGCGCAACGGCCGCGCCAGGCGTGGATCGGAGACATGCGAGCGCAGGAGGATGGCGCTCGACGGCAAAGGCGGCAGGCCGAGACGTTCTGTCACCTCGCGGGTGCCGGGCGGCGCCAGCGAGCGGCCGAGTGCCGCGACGCCGAATCCGGCTGAGGCCGCCGCCGCGACGGCCATGACGCCGCCGCCGGTGAAGCTCTCGACCCAGGGTACATGTTTTTTCTCCAGGGCCTTCACCGCCGCGGCGCGAATGCCGCAGGGCGCGGCCAGTGCCAGCAAGGGCAAAGGCTCCTCCGGCGTCCAGGTGAAGGACGGGGCGGCGAACCAGGCGAGCCCGTCCTCGAGCAGGCGTTCACCGTCTGCGGCCTTGGAACGCGCGCTTTCACCGCGCAGCAGGATGGCGTCGAAGCCGCCCGTCTCGAATTGAGCCAGAAGATCACGCGACAGGCCGATCCGGATCGCGAAGCGCAGCTGCGGCAGCATCTCCTTCAGGCGCGCGAAAAGCTCGGGCAGACGGTCGCCCATCACATGATCGCTGATGCCGAGCGTCAAAGCCGGCAGAGGCTGCCGGTCGAGCGCCGCAAGGGCGGCGTCATGGGCCAATAGGACAGAACGGCCATGGGCGACGAGTGCTGCGCCGTCAGGCGTGAACTGGACAAGGCGCGGGCTGCGCTCGACGAGCTTGCGGCCGAGCTTCTCCTCGAGCCGCTTGAGCCTGAGGCTCACCGCCGACTGGGTCGTGCCCAGGGCTTCCGCCGCACGGGTGAAATTGCCGAGATCGGAAAGATGCAGAAGCGCCCTCAGATCGTCGATGTCGAGCGTCGCCATGATTTTCCATTACAAAAGCTAATTATAGATATCCGTCTTCATGAGCTTTTGCAATGACGATGAAGTCCTTAGATTTCGCATGACACGACGACCATTCACCAGGAGAACTTCCATGCCGCTCATCCGTATCGCCTACAGCTCGCCCCATAAGCACACCATCAGCAAGGCTGAAATCGCCGCCGCCGCCAACCGGCTTTCGGCCGACATCCTGCAAAAGGATTCCAAGATCACCGCGGTGACGGTCGAGTCTCTCGACGCCGACAGCTGGTTCATCGGCGACAAATCCGTGGCCGAGCACGGCCTCGCCACCTTCTGGCTCGATATCAAGATCGTCGAGAGCACCAATACCAAGGACGAAAAGGCGCGCTTCATCGCCGAGGTCTTCGCCACCATGGCCAAGCTCTTAGGCCCGCTGCACGAGGAATCTTACGTGCATGTGCATGACGTCAACGGCTATGCCTATGGCTATGGCGGTGTCACGCAGGAAGAGCGCTATATCGCGAAGAAGCTGAAGTGAGGTGTGTGACCGGTAATTAGTGCCGAAAATGCCGCATGCCGGTGAAGACCATGGCCAAGCCCAATTCGTCGGCCGCCTTGATCACCTCGGCATCGCGCATCGAACCACCGGGCTGGATCACCGCAGTGACGCCGGCTTCCGCCGCGGTCACAAGCCCGTCGGCGAAGGGGAAGAAGGCGTCTGACGCCACCACCGCGCCCTTGGCGAGAGGTTCGGCAAGTCCCAGTGCCTTGGCGGCCTCAGCACTTTTCGCCGCCGCGATACGGGTCGAATCGACACGCGACATCTGCCCGGCGCCGATGCCCACGGTGGCGCCCGCTTTGGCATAGACGATGGCGTTCGACTTCACATGCTTCGCCACCGTGAACGCGAATTGCAGATCGGTGAGCTCCGCGGCGGTCGGCGCCCGCTTGGTCACCGTCTTGAGATCGCTCACCGCCACATGACCCGCATCGCGCGACTGCAAGAGAAAACCGCCCGCCACGGTCTTGAACGACAGGCCGGGGCGCGCCGGATCCGGCAGGCCTCTGGTGACAAGAAGGCGCAGATTCTTCTTGTCGGCGATGATGGCGCGGGCCTCGTCACTGGCCCCCGGTGCGATGATGACTTCGGTGAAGATCTTGACGATCTCCTCGGCCGCTTGCGCATCGATCGGACGGTTGAAGGCGATGATGCCGCCGAAAGCGCTCACCGGATCGCAGGCGAGCGCCTTGCGATAGGCCTCGGCGAGTGAAGCACCTTGCGCCACGCCACACGGATTGGCGTGTTTGACGATGACGCAGGCGGCATCCCTCCCGGCGAATTCCGCCACGCATTCGAAAGCGGCGTCGGTGTCGTTGATGTTGTTGTAGGAGAGTTCCTTGCCCTGGAGCTGCTCGGCGGTCGCCACACCTTCGCGGATTTCAGCACTTCTGTAGAAGGCGGCCGACTGATGCGGGTTCTCGCCATACCGCAGCTTCTGGATGAGCCTGCCGCCGAGCGCCGCATAATCCGGCGCGTCGTCCTTCAGCTCGCGGGCGAAATATTGCGAGATGGCGGCATCGTAGGAGGCGGTGCGGGCGAAGGCTTTCGCCGCGAAACGCCGGCGCGCCGCTTCGCTGACGGCGCCCTGATGGGCATCGAGCTCGGCGAGCACGCTCGCATAGTCCGACGGATCGACGATGACGGCGAGGCTGCCATGATTCTTGGCGGCGGCGCGGATCATTGCCGGTCCGCCGATATCGATATTTTCGATCGCCTTGTCCCAGGCCGCTCCTTTCGCGGTCACCGCCTCGAACGGATAAAGATTGACCACCAGAAGCTCGAAGGGTTCGATCGCCTGGACGTCCAGCGCCTTCACATGCTCGCTGTTGCCGCGATCGGCGAGGAGCCCGCCATGGATCTTGGGATGCAAGGTCTTGACCCGCCCGTCCATGATCTCGGGGAAACCCGTCACCGACGATACATCCGTCACCGCGAGGCCTTCGGCCTTCAGCGCCTTGGCGGTGCCGCCGGTCGAGACGAGGGCGATGCCGCGCTGGCTGAGCGCCTTGGCGAAATCGATGAGCCCCGTCTTGTCGGAAACGGAGAGCAAAGCGCGGCGGACAGGTGGGGACATCGAAGGAGCCTTTGGCTTGCGATGGAATATGGCGGATGATCGCCGGTGATCTAGCACAAGCGCCGCCGGAATCCATTATCGGATCGGCCAAATCTGTGGATGGCTCTATCTCGAGAAACGCTTGCGGAACCAGTCGCGCAGCATGGCCTTTTCATGAGGGAAGCGCCCGCTCGCGCTCCTCGCCGACAGGTCCCACAGATAGTTCATGTCGGTGACCGTCTCCTCGCCACGCGCGACGATCTTCTTGCCTTGCCGCAAGGTGTAGCGCAGGCGGAAGCTCGGCGGCGTCACGTCGCGCAGCACGCGGACATCATAGAGCCCATTCCAGGGCTCGTAACGGCCGGCGAGATCGGCGTTGAGCACGTCGATCCGGAGCGTCTGTCCCTTCTTGAGATAGATCGCGCCAAGCCGGTCGAAATATTTGCGAAACTCGGCGATGACGCCGTCGCGCTTGAACGCGCGGCGGAAATCCTCATCGCGGAATTTCTCGGGATGCACAAAATTTACGCTGACGCCGGCAAAAGCGTTCACCGACAACAGCACGAGCAAGGACAGAAGTACTGATAGGAGCTTGGCAGAACGCATGGCGGACCCCTTCCACGCCTCGCCGTTCTCGGGGTCACCTGATGCGCATCAGAGCGCAACAACGCGGAGGCAGAAAAAGTTTATCGCGTTTCGCCGGCGACGCGCAAGCGGACGCCCGTCACTTCGCCGGTGTCGATGTTTCCTTGGAGTCATTTTCTGCCGCGACCTTCTTGAAGTGATCCATCGCGGCATAATGGGCGGCGTCGTCATATTGCCGGCTGCTGTGAAAAACCACGACCATCAGACCGACACCCAGCGCGAAGGAGGCGATGACACCGAAGATCAAGGCCCCCACGCCGCTTCCGGAAAGACCGGTGAATCCACCCAGGACATAGGTCGCCAGCAAAGTCAGCGCCGACAGGACCAGGGTTCCGATGACGGTCGTCGAGGTGATCGACTGCCGCGTGAAGAGGTCCCGGCTCGGCTCAGAAACCGGTTCATGATTGAGTGCCATGGAAAGCTCCTTTGTCAGCACTGCGTTTCCATACAATATTGTGTCTTTTCGCCTGCAACCAATGAGAATCTGCCCAATTGCATGGATCACTTCCATACAATATCAGATCCATCTCTCAGGGATTCTCTGATAAATCAAATAGTTCAAGCACCTTGACGAGATTCTGATTCCAGACAATATGCCAGTATCCGTATTGAGGAATTAGGATTGCATGGACTGGACCCCTACACTCTCCGAATGGTCGGGACCGATCTATCTGCGCCTGGTGGAGGCGCTCGGCGCCGACATTGCCCATGGACGGCTGGCGCGCGGCCAGCAGCTGCCGACCCAGCGCGCCCTGTCGCAAGCGCTCGACATCGATCTGACGACGGTCACGCGGGCCTATGGCGAGGCGCGCCGGCGCGGCCTCATCGAAGCGCGCGTCGGCCAGGGCACTTTCGTTTCGGAGACGACGGCGCGCAGCGCCCAGAACATTCCCTTCCCGGTGAAGATCGATCTGTCGATGAATGTGCCGCCGCAGCCGGTCGAGGCCAATCTCGATATGCGCATCGCCAAAGGTTTCGC
Source organism: Taklimakanibacter albus (assembly GCF_016595235.1). GTDB lineage: Bacteria > Pseudomonadota > Alphaproteobacteria > Rhizobiales > Aestuariivirgaceae > Taklimakanibacter > Taklimakanibacter albus. Next base: position 2,412,135 of record NZ_JAENHL010000008.1, read on the forward strand.
CTCGATCCAGAGCACGGCGAGTTTTTCGGCGTTCCTCAATTATCAACGCCCCGGCGGCAGCGACGAGGAACGCGAGGTCGCGGCGAGCTGGCTCCGCGCCCGCCTGCCCGAGGCGAGAACCGAGCGCGTCATCATCTATCCCGGCAATCAGGCGATCCTGTTCAATGCGCTCCTGTCGCTCACCTCGCCCGGCGATGTGGTGCTGACCGAGGCGCTCACCTATCCCGGCATCAAGGCGGCCGCCGCGAAACTGGGCGTCCGTCTCATCGGCGTCGAGATGGACAAGGAAGGTGTGCTTCCCGATGCGCTGGCTGGCGCCTGCCGCCGGCATCGGCCCAAAGCCGTCTATCTCACCCCGACCCAGCATAATCCGACGACCGCCACACTCGGGCCTGAGCGCCGCAGGGCCGTGGCCAGGATCATCGACGAGAACGCAACCTTCCTGATCGAGGACGATGCCTATGGGCCCCTCGAGCCCATCGTGACGCCGATCGCGCGGCTGATCCCGGAGCGGACCTACCTCGCCGCCGGCCTGTCGAAATGCATCGCGCCGGCGCTGCGCGTGTCGTTCCTGCTCGCCCCCAACGCTGCAGCGGAACAGGCGATGCGCAGCACGCTTCAGGCGACGAGCCAGATGCCGCCGCGCCTGATGGTGGCGCTCGTCATACACTGGCTGAAGACCGGCACCGCCGAGCAGATCATCCAGGCCATCCGCAATGAAGCCTCGGGCCGCCAGCAGCTCGCCAGCAGAATATTGAAGGGCGTGTCGTTTGCGAGCCGGCCCAATGCGCATCATCTGTGGCTGTCGCTGCCCCGCCATTGGAATGCGTCGGGCTTCGCGTCGCATATTCTGCGCGCCGGGCTTGCCGTCGTCGAGAGCGACGCCTTCGCACTGGATCAGCCCGCCCCTCAGGCGGTGCGCGTCTCGCTGGGCGCGGCACGCAACCGTGCCGAGCTCGCCCAGGCGTTGCAGCTTCTTGCCGCCGCCGTGGATTCGCCGATTTCCGTCGATCAGATTGTATAGCAGTATGATTTGGCGCGATTCCTTATCGCCAAAGTCGAGCAACTTTGGCGGGAAGCGCTAAAACGGCAGTTCCGGCTCAGCGTTCGGCGCCACTTCACGCCGGTCACGCTTGGCCACACGCCGGAAGGCCCAGTTCACCCGGTCATGCCGGCCGATGACGCCCTTGAGCACGATCTGCTGGGTGCGGCGCGGTTGCGGCAGTCCCGCCAGATAGACGCTGTCGGTCAGCTCGACGACGCAGCCCTTGGCGGCGAAGCGCCAGGCGGCGCGATTGGCGAGCATCAGCATCACCGTGCCGCCATCCTTCGACAGGGTCGCCTTGACGGAGGGATGAAGGTGGAAGCGCAGCGTATAGGGAAGACCGGTATAGGCCGGGTCGCTGGCACCATCGCGGATGAAGCGGTCTTCGCCGCGGAAGTCATCGCCGCTGGCGCCAAGATAGAGATCGCGCTCATGCAGGAGATTGCCGTCGAGCACATCGCCGCCATGGAAGATGGTGCCGTGCTCGCTCGTCTCGCTGACACCGCGCCTTTCGCTCTCCTTCTGACGCAAGGCGCCGGTCCAGCGGGCGAGCGCGCTTTGCGCGCGATCGGCGGCACCCGCATCGAGGCTCAGCGTATTGTGAGCAGCGGGGCCTGAGGCGGCATAGATCCAGCGCTTCGAGCCATCGGCCGGATAGCCGCAATTGACGACGATACGCGCCGGCCCGTCGGAGAATTCGAAAGCGAGCGGGCCCGAGCAGGCGGCATCGGCGCCGAAATCGGTGATCACCAGCGCCTGGCCATGCGACATGCGGCTGAAGCCCGAATAAGCGGCGAGCGACACCGGCCGGCCGAGCGTGGTGTCCTGGCCGAAGACGGCGCGCATCTGGCGCACCGCCGGATCGGCGACACCCTGGATGACGGCAAGCCCGTCATCGCCATGACAGAAGAAACGCAGCATCGGCAGCATGCGCTCGATGCCGGCGCTGAAGCGCTGCGGCAAGGGCTCGCGCGCGGCGATGATGGCCGAGCGCAACGGCACGAGATCGAGCAGGAGATTGAGCAGGGTCGCCGGATTGCGCGAGACATGGCCGCCATCGGGCAGGATCTGCTCGGCGATGGCGAGCTCGAGGCGTTCATAGGCCTGGGCGCGGAAGGCCAGTGTCGACTCGAAAGCGGTGACCGCATAAGCGAGCGCCAAAGCCTGCTCGATGCGGCCGGGCTCATGCGCCATCTGCGCCGTTTCGCGCGCGATGAGGCGCAGGAACTTGTCCTCGAATGCGGAGCCCGCCCCTTTCAGCAGGAAGGGCGCATGGCGCACCAGCGCCATCAGCCGCACCGCGGCGACATCCGAGCGGCGCGCTTCCTGCGGCAGGCCGCGCTGATGCGTGAGCCAGTCGAGGACCAAGGTGCGCGCATAGGCACGATGCATGGCCGAGCCCGCGGCTTCCAGATGCGCGAGCCAGGTGAAGCCATGCAGCTCGATGAGGAAGGCCGGCTCGAGAACCAGCTTCTGGAAGATGCTGTCGGTGCCGCCCGATATCGAATGGCCGGCCAGGACGAAACGGTTGCGATAGATCTGGCGGCCGAGCTCAGGGTTGCCGAGGATCAGCGGTATGATCGGGCGGGCGAGCCTGGACGGGCGCCAGCGGCGCAACAGGCTCCGGCCAAAATCCTGAGCTTTTTCAAAAGGCTGAAGCGTCGCACCCAGGCCGGCGCGAAGGGCGCCGAACAACTCGAAACGGGACTCAAGGGCGCGCAACATGGCGTGGTTTCGACGGGCTCGATTTTGGGATGAATGGGGCTCGAGCCCTATTGGAGAGGGGTAAGGTTAAGGATTGGCTAATGCCGCCCTACTGACGCCTGAGACGGGCGGCGTAGAATCCATCAAGCCCTTGATCTAGACCGATATTCATGGATGGGAGGGTGCGAAGATCGCCACCTTCGGTGATGAACTGGGCCGCACCGCCGACCTCGTCCGGGGACAATGTCTGGCGGGCGAAATCGGCATGGCCCGCGAGGAAGCTTTCGACCTGCTGCTCGCCCTCCTCGGGCTCGAGCGAGCAGGTGCAATAGACGAGGCTGCCGCCCGGCTTCACGAAACGCGCCGCGTAGGCCAGAAGCCGCGCCTGGAGGTCGGTGAGCTCGGCGATCTGGATCTCGGATTTGATGTAAGGCAGCTCCGGATGACGGCGGATGGTGCCGGTGGCCGAGCAAGGTGCATCGAGCAGCACCGCATCGAAGAGCGGACCCAGCGGGAAGTCCAGGGCATTGGTCACGCAGAGCTCGGCCTTGAGCTGCAGACGGTCGAGATTCTCCTGCACCCGGCCCATGCGTGCCACCGACTGGTCGATCGCCGTAACGCAGCCGCCGGCAGCGGCGAGTTGCGCCGTCTTGCCGCCTGGCGCGGCACAGATGTCGAGCACCGTCTTGCCCGTGACGTCGCCCAGAAGCTTCACCGGCAAGGCGGCGGCGGCATCCTGCACCCACCATGCGCCCTCATCGAAGCCGGCAAGCGCTTCGATCACGCCCTGCCGTTCGGCGACACGCACCGAGCCCGTCGGCAGCGCGATACCGCCAAGCCTCAGCGCCCAGCCTTCCACATCGGTCTTGGGCGTGATGTCGAGCGGCGCCATCTTCAGATGCGCGCGCGCAATGTCATGCGCGGTCTTCTTGCCGTAGGTTTTCACCCAGCGCCGCCAGAGCCATTGCGGCACGTCGAGATGCGGCTTGTCGAGGGCTTCGACGCCGACGAGCTTGCGCAGCACCGCATTGATCAGCGCCGAGAAGTGCCGCGACTCACGGTCCTCGCGCGCCAAAGTGACGGCGAGATCGATGACGGCATGCGGTGGCCCACCCAGATAGAGAAGCTGAGCGGCGCTGAGCAGCAGGATCAAGGACGTCTTGCCGGATTTGCGCGGCAGCCTTTTGCTCATGAAACGGTCGAGCACCGCCTCGCATTCGCCCTTGCGGCGCAACGAGGTCTGCACCAGTGCGGTCACGAAGGCGCGGTCGCGCGGCTCGAAATCATTCGTATGGGCGCGCATCAGCGCGTCGTCGAAGGGCCGCGCCTCACCGAGAATGTCGGCCAGTATCGCCAGCGCGGCACGGCGCGCCGGCAGTCCCGCCTTGCCGCCTTGCGTTTTGAGAGCGCCTAACCCCATGGGCCTTTTTGGCGCGGTTCAGTGCCGGACCAGGGGCCTTGGCTGTTGCGGGAAGAAGACGTGGTGGCCGCCTGGCCGAATTCCTGCGCGATCCGTTGCAGGGCCGCGATGCGGTTCTCGGTGGCGGGATGGGTCGAGAACAGATTGTCCATGCGCGCGCCCGACAGCGGGTTGATGATGAACATATGCGCGGTGGCGGGATTGGCCTCGGCGGTGTCGTTCTCGATGCGATGTGCCGCGCCCGATATGCGGTTGAGCGCCGAAGCGAGCGCCATCGGCTTGCCGCAGATCTCGGCGCCGGCGCGGTCGGCGGAATATTCTCGGGTGCGGCTGATCGCCATCTGCACCAGCATGGCGGCGAGCGGCGCCAGGATGATCATGGCGATCGTGGCGATCGGACCCAGCCCCGAATTACGGTCGCGGCCGCCGAAGAAGAAAGCGAAATTGCCGAGCATCGAGATGGCGCCGGCAATGGTGGCGGTGATGGTCATGATGAGCGTATCGCGATTGCGGATATGCGCCAGCTCATGCGCCATCACACCTTCGATCTCATCATAATTCAGCGACGACAGTAAACCGGTCGTTGCCGCAACCGCGGCATTTTCAGGATTGCGGCCGGTGGCGAAGGCATTGGGCTGCGGATTGTCCATGATGTAGATTTTGGGCATCGGCAGGCCGGCATTCTGCGACAGACGCGCGATCATGTCGTAGAAATCAGGCGAGGTGGCGCGATCGACCTGGCGCGCGCCATGCATGCGCAGCACCATCTTGTCGGAATTCCAATAGGAGAAGGCATTCATGCCGAGCGAAAAGATGAGCGCCACGACGACGCCGGTCGGGCCGCCGATCGCATAACCGACGCCCAGGAACAAGGCGGTCAGCCCTGCCAGCAGGATCGCGGTACGCATCACATTCATCGACGTCGATCTCCTCGTGCCAAAACATGCCAAATCGCCCGCCTTGCACGCTCGGCAACCGGGCTCTTAGAGCAAATCCCGCCAGAGTTGAAGACTTTGGCGACAAGGATTTGCGCCAAGCTATTGATTTGGCGCGAATCCTTCTCGGCAAAGTGAATTCCACTCCGCCTTGTTGCGCGCTATATGATGGTTATGGCCGACGCCCAGGACAAGACCGAAAAGACGATTTCCGAGCCAGCGAAACGCGCCCTTGCCGAGGCGGAAGCGCGGCGCAAGGCGGCGTCATCCCCGCAGCTGCCCAAGGAAGTCGACGGCCGCACGGGCCCCGAACCCACCCGCTTCGGTGATTGGGAAGTGAAGGGCATCGCCAGCGATTTTTAGTAAAGGCGTTTTCTCAACTCCTCGTAGCGAGACGCGGCACGATACCCTTCGAGGCTCGCTTCGCTCGCACCTCAGGGTGAGGGAATATTTGAAGCAACTTTACTCAAATCCCAACGCTTGCCACACATCTTGCGCCGTGACCTCTTCAGCGCGCAGATCGGCGAGTGATTTGCTGCCGAGGCTCTTCGACAATTTGCGGCCCTCAGCATCGTCGATCAGCGCATGATGGAGATAACGCGGCGTCGGAAGCCCAAGCAGGTGCTGCAGCACCAGATGGATCGACGTGGCGTGAAAGAGATCGCGGCCGCGCACCACCTGCGTGACGCCCTGGCGCGCATCGTCGACCACCACGGCGATGTGATAGCTGGTGCCGATATCCTTGCGCGCGAGCACCACATCGCCCCAGGCTTCGGCCTGTGCCGGCACGCTTGAGCCTTCCTCGGAAAAGTACAAGGGCACGCCGATAGACGCCACCGCTTTGTCCATGGCGAGGCGCCAGGCATGCGGCTCGCCATTCGCCAAACGACGCGAACGGTCTTCAGCGGAGAGATGCCGACAGGTGCCGGGATAAAGCGGTTGGCCTTCGGGATCACGCTCACCTGTCTCAGCGGTCGCCAGCGCAATGTCGCGGCGCGAGCAGAAGCAAGGATAGAGCAGACCCTTGTCGCGCAGGCGCCGTTGCGCGGCTTGATAATCGGGGAGATGTTCGCTCTGGCGCAGCACCGGCTCCTCCCAGGCGAGGCCGAGCCAGGCGAGATCGGCGAGCATGGCTTCGGTCAGAGCGTCGGTGCAACGCGGCCGGTCGATATCCTCGATGCGCAAAAGGAAGCGGCCGCCGGCTTCGCGGGCCATCTTCTCATTGAGCAATGCCGAATAGGCATGGCCCAGATGCAGGCGGCCATTGGGACTGGGGGCGAATCGGAAAACGGGAGGGCTCATGACTTTTCCAGGCGGTGAGATGGCCTATAACATGCGGCATGTTCAAGACTATCGAAACGGAAGCCGACATCGCCGAAGGGGTGGAGTGGCTCATTGCCCGCGAGCCGCGCTTTCGCCTGGTCATCGACACGCATGGCCACCCGCCGCTGCGGCGCGCCGAAGGCGGGTTGCCGGGCCTCCTGCGCATCATCACCGAGCAGATGATCTCGCTCCAGGCGGCGGATGCGATCTGGCAGCGCGTGGCGCGGGAGCTGGCGCCGCTCGACCCGCCGGCGATCCTCCGGCGCCGGCATGCCACCTTGATGAAGCTCGGGCTCTCCGGCGCCAAAAGCCGCACCTTCCACGCCTTGGCACGGGCGGCGCATAAGGGCGAGTTCCAGGTCGAATCCCTGCATCAGGAAGCCGATGACGCGGTGATCGCCGCTCTGGTGGCGCTGCCCGGCATCGGGCCCTGGACGGCCGATATCTATGTGCTCTCCTGCATGGGACGGGCCGATGCCTGGCCGACCGGCGATCTGGCCCTCCAGGCCGCCGCCGCCCATCTTCTGGGCCTCGAAAAGCGCCCCGATGCCCGGACGATGACCGGCCTGGCCGAGGCCTGGCGGCCCTGGCGGGCGGTGGCGGCGCGCCTCCTCTGGTCGCATTACCGGAGCCTCAAAGGTCTGCCACAGGCAGTGTCATAAAAGCCCCTTCACAGGCCTGACATACAAGATGTAGAATATCGGGCTATGGAACAGGAGGAAGGTGCCGGAGCTCACCATCCAACCATATCTCCAGAAGCCTGCCCTGCATTGGTGCTCAATGCGGATTACCGGCCTCTGAGCTATTATCCGCTTTCGCTATGGAGCTGGCAGGACGCCATAAAAGCGGTCTTTCTGGATCGCGTGAACATCGTGTCCGAATATGACCGTGTGGTGCGCAGCCCCGCTTTCGAGATGCGGATTCCGTCGGTCGTGTCGCTCAAGACCTATGTGAAGCCGGCGCGCCACCCTGCCTTCACCCGGTTCAACCTGTTCCTGCGCGACCGCTTCACCTGTCAATATTGCGGCGACCGGAGAGACCTCACCTTCGATCACGTCATCCCACGGTCCAAAGGCGGGCAGACGACGTGGGACAATGTGGTGACGGCATGCTCACCCTGTAATCTGCTCAAGGGCGGCCAGATGCCCAACGAGGCCCGCATGTGGCCCGATCACAAGCCGATCCAGCCGAGCATCAGTCAGCTCCACACCAATGGCCGGATGTTCCCGCCCAACTTCCTGCATGACAGCTGGCAGGACTATCTCTACTGGGATACCGAGCTGGAGCCTTAGCAAGTTTCTATTTTGCGCATCGGAGCGTGCGAAAACCGCTTCGCGCTTTTCGGTCCGACGCTCTAAACTTTCCGGGACGCGCCCTTCAGCGCGACCACGGCCAGTAAAGCACAGATCACTGCGTTCCAACCGGCGAGCGAGAGCCCGAGAATACGGATCGCTGCTTCATCGCACCGCACCACCGGCTCATTGGTGAGCGTCGGCAGGCCGTCACCCAAAGCGCCGCCGCAGGTCGACGGACCCGGCCAGAACTTCCATTCCGCGCCTGAGTGATAGATGCCGAAGACGCTGTTGGCGATGAAGATGAGCGCCAGCAGGAAGAGGCCCCAGCGCGCGATGCCGGCATTGCTGCGCGCGATGCCGGCGATGATCAGGCTCAAGGGAATGGCGGCATAATAGGCCCAGCGCTGCATGTAGCAGAGCGGGCAGGGCTCATAGCCCATCCACTGGAAAATGAAGGCGCCGATGATAGTCAGCAGGCTGACGATGAAGATGAACATCAGAGCCGTGCGTTGGTTAAGCATGGTCAGCAAGCGGCCATAGCGCCGCCCCCCAGATATTTGGCGATGAAATAAAGCGCAATGAGTATGGCGGCGGCAAGGCCGGCGATGAGCCCCAGCCGCTTCTCGATGAAGTGACGGATCGGCTCGCCATAACGGCGCATGGCCCAGGCCAGCGCCATGAAGCGGGCGCCGCGCGCGATGATGCAGGAGATCACGAAGAAGGCGAAGGAGACCTGGACGACGCCCGCCAGGATGGTCACCACCTTGATCGGCGGCAGATGGGCGAGACCCGATGTCACCAGGAGCAGCATGATCGTGTCTTCGCCGGTGCATTGGCGAAGCTGCTCGAATTCGTCGAACTTGCCGTAGAATTCGAGCACCGGCCGCGCCAGCGCGTCATAAGCGAAGAGGCCGAGGAAATAGCCGGCGATGCCGCCCAGCGTCGAGAAGATGGTGGCGACGATGGCGTAGCGATAGGCGCGGTCCGGCCGCGCCAGCGCCATGGGCAGATAGAGCACGTCGGCCGGAATCAGAAAGACCGAGCTTTCGATGAAGGCGATGACGGCGAGCCAGATCTCCGCGGTCTTGCGGGCGGCGAGCGACAGAGTCCAGTCGTAAAGCGTGCGAAGCATGGATGAGGTGTCTAGCTGGCGGAGTGGAGGGCGTCGAGAGGTTGGTTCAGCGCGGGTCGTAGGCGTAAGTTTCAAGCAATTTCCGGGCCGCATCGGCATCGAAGTCGGCCGGACGCACGAAAATCGAGAGATCGTGAACGCGCACGATCTCCCGCCCGATCAGGGCGGCGTCGTGATAATGCGGCCGTGAGGCATAATCATGGAAGCCGACCAAGGCACCGGCGCCGGCATGGAGCATCACCTGGATGAAGCAGGCGACGCGGAAACGGCCGTCGACCAGATAGAAGTCGCCCTGCGACACCGCCGGATCGTCCCACATGCCGGCGTGATAATCGGGCCAGCGGCCGCGCGTCGCCTCACCCTTGGGAAAGCCCCAATTTTCCGTCTCGCCGATATCGACGAAAGTGAGCTTAGGCGAGAGCCGTGTCGCGCGGGCGCGGCAGTCCTCCGCCACGCGGTCGAGCCAGGCCGTGGACGAATCGAACGTGGTCACGCTCTCGCCGGCGAGCGCCGCCGCGAGCACCGTGCTGGCGCCCGAGCCGAATTCGACATAGCGGCGGGCGCAGCGCACGAAGCCGGAAAACAGGCTCCATTCGTCGGGCGTCATCGTTACATGCACAGGCGGTCTCCGGAGAAAATCAATCGAATGCCGGGCGGACGCGGCGCAACGACTTGACCTTCGAGTTGCGCGTCTTGGCGTCGAGCCGGCGCTGTTTCGAGGCCTTGGTGGGTTTGGTCGCGATGCGCTTTTTGGGTCTGACCGCGGCGCGGCGCAGCAGCGTCACCAGCCGGTCGCGCGCCTCGGCGCGGTTGCGCTCCTGCGAGCGATGGGTGTCGGAGGCGATGACCAGGATGCCGTCGAGGGTCAGCTGGCGCCCGGCCATGATCCCCAGGCGCTGCACCATGTCGGGCGGCAAAGCGGCGCGGGCGACGTCGAAGCGCAATTCGACCGCGGTCGCGACCTTGTTGACATTCTGTCCCCCTGGGCCCGAGGCACGGATGAAGCGCTCGCTGAGCGAGTCGTCCGGAATGGATATGGTGCCGGTGATGCGGATCATGCCGGCAATCTAGCGCGCATCCCGGCGAAGTGGAATCACTTCGCCGAAAAGGATTCGCGCCAGATCAATATACTGGAGCAAATCCTTATCGCCAAAGTCTTCAACTTTGGCGGGATTTGCTCTAGTGCCGGAGGTTCCGAGGGAACCTCCGGCGTTCATTCAGCAATTACGCGGTGACGGCGCGATGGCTGAGGCCGACATATTGCAGCAGGCCGAAGAGACCGACGGCCGCCGCCTGGAAGAGCACGAAGGCCACGCCCAGCGCATTGGGGGCGATCCAGCCCATCAGCACGATGATCGAGCCCAGCGTCCACAGCGCGTTGCAGGCGATGATGAACCAGACCGGCTTCACCGGGATGACGCCGCGGGTGCCGGTCCACAGGACGAAGAGGACATAAGGGACGAGCAGGAGTCCGGCCTCGAAGAGAAGTCCTCCCGATATGGAAAGCAATCCGGAAAGAAACCCGGCGCCGGCGATCATCAAGGCGCCGGTGGCGCCCGAGGCGACAGCGTCGGCGATGAGGGCGTAGCGGAGGAATTCAGGATGGCGGGTAAGCATGACGAGCTCCTTTTGTTGATGGTCCAAGGATGGGGAAGGAGCGGAGGCAAGTCGATTACCTCGGAGGTCATGGAGATGACGCCAGGGGTCAGCTATCCTGGCTGGCATGAACGACATGCCCAAAACCTTCGGCGATCACTTGCGCGACTGGCGGCGCCGGCGCCGCGTCAGCCAGCTCGACCTCGCGTCCGACGCCGAGATTTCCACCCGTCATCTGAGCTTCATCGAGACCGGCCGCTCGGTGCCGTCGCGCGGCATGGTGCTGAAGCTGGCGGAGGTGATCGACCTGCCGCTGCGCGAGCGCAATCAGCTGCTGCTGGCGGCGGGTTATGCGCCGGCCTACCCCGAGCGCAAGCTCGATGACCCCTCGCTCACCGCGGCGCGCGACGCCATCGGCCTGATCCTCAAAGGCCATGAGCCCTTTCCGGCCCTCGCCGTCGACCGCCATTGGACGCTCATCGCCGCCAACGACATGGTGGGGAAGCTGATGGCGGGTGCGGCGGCGCATCTGGCGGCCGGCCCGATCAATGTGCTGCGGCTCAGCCTGCATCCCGAGGGCCTCGCCCCCCAGATCGAAAATTTGAGCGAATGGCGGGCGCATCTGCTCGACCGGCTGCGCCGGCAGATCGACGTCACCGGCGATGCGACGCTGACCGCTCTCCTCGAAGAGCTCAAGGCCTATCCGGCACCGGCGAGCCAGAAGCCGCATCCCGATTATGGCGGGGTGGTGGTGCCGTTCCGGCTCAAGACCCCGGGTGGCGTCCTGTCCTTCTTCTCGACCACCACGGTGTTCGGCACTCCGGTCGACGTGACCCTGTCGGAGCTGGCGCTGGAAGCCTTTTTCCCGGCCGATCCGGAAACCGCCCAGATGCTCCGCCAGCTTTCAGGTTGACGGAAGGCCCGGCCTGCCTTTACACCCTGCCCCTGGTTTGGCCTCTGTGGCGGAATGGTAGACGCGGCAGACTCAAAATCTGGCCCGACTACTCTCATAAAGTTATCTATTTACTATATGAGCGCAATTAGAGGAACTACCATCGATGTTCTCGCAAAAACCATATCCTACC
>NZ_JAENHL010000009.1 GCF_016595235.1 Taklimakanibacter albus
AGACTCAAAATCTGGCCCGACTACTCTCATAAAGTTATCTATTTACTATATGAGCGCAATTAGAGGAACTACCATCGATGTTCTCGCAAAAACCATATCCTACCGTATCTTCATCTAACTCACATTCGGCGTGGCGTGGCGATCCTGCCCTGAGACGGGCCAAGAGGCGCTTGAGGCTCACCGATGAGGGGGACTTCCAGACCGTTACCGTGCTCGTGGACGATCGGTCGGGCCTGAAGCTCAGCGTCCTTGAGAGCCGCGATCCGGCGATCGACTGGTAGGCCCGCCATGAGCACGAAACCAAGCGAGATCATCGCGAAGATGGAAGACCTCCTGCGTGACCCGAAGCGGTGGACCAAGGGCGCCGCCGCCAGAGATTTCCGTGGCCGTCCCGTGCTGGCCGACAGCCCGGCTGCAACATGCTGGTGTGTCTTGGGCGCCTTTCTGAAGTCTGGTGGCCAACTCGGCGATCTGGCGGACCGCAGCCTTGATGAGGCAGCACCACCAGGCGTAACCGAATGCAACACCTACGTAGACTTCAACGATCGCAAGAAGACCACCCACGACGACATCATGGCCCACCTGGCGAGAGCCAAGCAGAAGGCCTTGGAGATGGAGGCGCAATCGTGAAGCCTTCCGAAAATCCTCTCATAAAGTCATCTATTATCAGAAACGGACTAATGGCCCGCTCGCTGGACGACAAGAAGTGGTTCCTTGAACATCCGGCGCTGTGGGGACGCAACGCATGGCTGGACTTCGGGTGTGCCGATGGGGTCCTCACACGCGAGATCGCTGCGAGCACACCGCTCGGCCACCCAGTGGTCGGCTACGACAATGACCACGTGCAGATACTCAACGCGAGGCAGGATGGTCGCGGAGTCATCAAGTACGCGAGCGATTGGCACAAAGCGCAGGCTGACTGGTTGAGTATCGAGGGGCCGCGTGTGGTCGTCTTCTCCTCGGTGCTCCACGAGGTGGTAGCCTCGGCCGACTATGGAGCCCCGCACAACCAGGCAATCCGCAATGCTGAGTACGTGGTCATCCGCGACATGTACTGGGGGCAAACCAACAAAGAGATCGAAGACGATGAGCGCCGAGGCTACACGGTTGACGTGAAGTTTCCTCTCGCGTGGAAGCGGATGGTTGCCCACGAGGAGCGCTTCGGGTTCATCCGCAAGAGCCAGAAGAGCTTCGTCCATCTCCTCCTCAAAGAGCAGCACCGCGACAACTGGGAGAGTGAGTGGCGTGAGGACTACTTCGCGCTAACCCCCGAGCGCCTTCACGCGCTTCTGGGCGAGCGGTTCATCCCCGTCTACTTCGAGACCTACACGCTGCCCTACTTCAAGCAATGGGCCAAGCAGACGTTCAACATCAACGTCATCGACCACACGCACCTCAAAGCCATCTTCAAGAGGGTGCGGTGATGGTGGAGGAGGACATCGCAGTTAAAGACGCGAAGCCCCTTACCCTCGTGTCCGTCTACCTGATGTCCTCGTACCTCTACTACGAGCACGACACTGCGGTCATCTCTGACGAGGCCTTCGACGCCATCTGCAAGCGCCTCATCGAGATCCCGCTCCTTTGGGAGACCCACGCCCACGCGCACCTAGTGGACGTCGAGGCTCTCAAGGCCGGCACCGGATACCACCTCACGAAAGACTACCCGAACCGCGTCAAGTTCGCCGCCAAGCGCTGGCTCAAGAGTGCCACGGGGCGGGACATCGACGTCACCTTCACCAAACCCAGAAAGAGGAAGACCCAATGACTTTCACATCGAACAACACCAGCGGCGCCGAGCAGCTCACCGTGTTCCGCGACCTCGATGGCAAGCTCCACGAGGACCGCAAGGCCATGGCCGATGCCAACCTGTGGAAGCGCATCGCGGACATTCCTGAGAGTGACACGTGGTTTGCCGACCACAATACGGAGATGAACAGTAAGAGGCCGCCCGACTTCAAGAAGGACACGATCATGGACATGATGATCGCGCTCATGGAGAAGATGGCCCTCAAGTTCTGGATCTCGCGGCGCCTTCCGTTCCTCCAGTCCCTCATCGACAGCTATGAGTCGGACATGGGGCTCAAGAAGTGATGTGCCCGCCGTCTCCACACGTCTTCAAGCCCCTGTGGCAGGCCCTCGGCGCCTGGCCTGAAGACACGCCTCAACGCCACAGCCGCTCCAAGTACATGCCCCATCAAGGCGCCCGTGAGTGCGCTCGTCGTCGCAGACAGAAAGGTTACTAGAAGCCATGTCCTCCAAGATCGTCAAGAAGTTCGGGGCTGATCGCCTCATCCGCTGGGGCGCCTACTACGCTATCTTCGTGGCAGTCCTGTTTGTCTACGACTGGTCTCTCTCGAAGGGCGGTGCAGGTAGCATTATCGCGTACTTCGGCTTTTACATGATGATGCTTTTCCTCAGCACACTCTTTGTCTTCATGATCGGGGGTCTCTGCGAGATGATCCTCGAAGGCGAGGAGGACTGAGCGCCATGAAGTACATCCTCATCATCCTACTGGGGCTGGAAGGCTACCAGTCCGGCAAGGCGGTCGATCACATTGAGTTTGACGAGAAGCTCGCTTGCGAGGTTGCCAAGGACCGCATCGAGCGGACCTACACCGAGACCTACAGATCCCACGGCCTCATCACAGTCTGCGTTCTGAAAGGCTGATCACATGTCGTTAGTAATCTACAAGGACGGTATCCTCGCGGCCGACAGCGGGTCGTGGTGGGGCAACATGCTTCACTCGAAGGGCGCCATCAAGCTGGGCCGCAAGGTCGTGAAGATCCTCAAGGGCACCGAGCAGCCCACCGAGGAGGTCATCCTCTATGGTGCTGCCGGCGATGATCCGGCCTTCACGCTGTTCTTCAAGCAGATCGAGGCGAGAAACTCCTTCGAGGACATCCGCACGGGCCTCGAATACGATGAGCGCTTCACGAGGTTCAAGGACTTCACGGGCATCATCGTGCGCCAGACCGAGCCTCACCTGCCGTACCTCTTCTCCGATGGTGTGGTGCTTCGTGAAGATCCCGCAGAGCACTACGCCATTGGGGCCGCCAGCGAGTTCGCTCTTGGTGCCCTCGCGGCGGACGCTGATGTCACCGAAGCGGTCTTCCTTGCGTGTCTCAACACGACCGTGGCCCATGCACCCGTCCGATGGGTGAGCTTCGAGGAGGACGGCATCCAGGTGCGCAGCCAGATATTCTTTAAGGACGTCAAGCTAGAGCCACGCGGCGAGTGCACCGTTGCCGATTACCACAAAGGCCGCGCAGGAGCCTAACACCAATATGCCATTTGACCCGACGACCCATCCTCTGTGGGATCGTCAAGTTGAGCTCGAACGCTACATGCTCCAAGCCGGGGCTGAGCGTTTCCGGGAGCGCTTGAACGATGCCCGCACCAAAGACGAACTCACGCGCCTCAAGCCTTACAGGCGCCTCATGCAGGAGTGGATTGAGCCGATCACCAAAGGCGTCACCGAGTGGATCGAGGCCACAAAGAAGAAGCGTGGAGCCAAGCCCGTTGCCCTCAACTACGTGGACGCCCTTCCGCCCGAGATCCTGGCGTACATCACGTGCCGCACCGTGCTCGACCGTATCGCGGCCAACCGTCTGTTGCTCATCTCCGTAGCGGCCGACATCGGGCAGAACATCGAGTACGAGGCGATGATACGTGCCTGGGAAGACTCCGAGGACGAAGGCTTCGGGGGCCTCCAAGAGAACATGACACGGAGGCGATCCACTCCGATCCACAGGCGTCGGGTCAACATCAACCTCTTCAACAAGAAGGGCCGGCAATACGTTGACTGGGCGGACTGGCCCGATGATCACCGCAAGCACCTTGGGCTGGCCTGCGTGGATATCCTCGTGCGCTACACCAAGCAATTCGAGGTACGCCCCGAGATGGTGGACCGCAAGTTCAAGAGCACGAAGAGCCCGCCCATGGTGCTTGCCCTGAAGAATGAGGCTATCGAGTGGATCTCTGATGCACTTGAGGTCGCCGAGATCTCGACGCCCCTCTACCTGCCTACCATCATGCCGCCCAAGAAGTGGAATGGCCCGCGTGATGGCGGTTATTACACGAACATCATAAGACGGCCCTTCCTGATCAGCTTCAAGACCTCGCAGGAGGAGGAGCGAGGGATGGCTATTGCGGACTTCGAGGCGCTCTCCATGCCGAACGTCTATAAGGCCGTGAACCACCTCCAGTCTGTCCCGTGGAAGATCAACAAGCGGATCCTCGCGGTGGCCCAGCGTGTCTTCGACCTCGACATTGGCACCGACAAGCTGAGCATCCCGAAGAAGGGCAAGGAGCAGCTTCCTCCACGCTATGCCGACCAGGACACCAACCCCGAGTCTCTGAAGAGGTGGAAGAAGGAGGCGTCAGTCGTCCACGGCAACAACGCCAAGCGTATATCCAAGGCGGCCACTGCCCGGCGCAACCTCAACCTCGCGGCCCAACTCGCGGCCGAGGACAAGATATACTTCCCCCACATGCTCGACTTCCGGGGGCGCCTCTACCCGATCCCCGTTGCGCTCCAGCCTCAAGGCAACGACCTGGCGCGAGGCTTGCTCACCTTCGCGGAGGGCAAGAAGATCTCCAAGGAGGCCGGCACTAATGGCTGGCTCGGGATCCAGCTCGCCAACAGTTGGGGCAACGACAAGGTTAGCAACGAGGAGCGCCTTGAGTGGGTCGAAGAGTATCGCCCCAAGTGGGAGCGCATCGCGGCCGATCCTTTTGATGATCGCTCGTGGATGACCTGCGACAACCCGTGGCAAGCCCTCGCGGCTATCTTCGAGATAGTGGACTACTGGAAGCACGGCGATGGCTTCGTCTCATCGCTTCCCATCCGCGTCGATGGTACCTGCAACGGCATCCAGCATCTCTCGGCCATGCTCAGGGACTCCGTGGGTGGCGCCTCGGTGAACCTAATCCCCGGCGATGTCCCCCGAGACATCTACCAGGAGGTGGCCGACCTCGTGCAAGCCCAGATTGGGAAGCTTGATGATCCCATCGCGAAGACCTGGATGCGGATGTGCAACGGGCGGCTCCCAAGGTCCGTCACTAAGCGGCCCGTCATGATCCTGCCCTATGGCGGCACTCGCAATGCCTACACCACGTACACCTTGAAGTGGATCAAAGAGAACGATCCCCACGAGAACTTCATCCCGAAGGAAGAACGCTTCGCCCACGCCAAGTGGCTGGCGCACATCATGTGGGACGTTGTGGGCGGCTACTTGCTGCGCCCCCAGGAGGTCATGACGTGGATCAAGCAGTGTGCCCGTGTTGCCTCGCGGGGCCACAAGAGGGCTCTCTACTGGCGCACACCAATCGGCTTCTACGTCAGGCACTTCTACGGGAAGCGGAAGATGATGCGGCTGGATACACTTCTTGATGGGAAGCGCCTCCAGATCGCGAACTGGAAGACAACCGCAGAGCTTAACAACGCGGACGTCCTCACGGCGATCTCTCCGAACTTCGTGCACTCGCTTGATGCCTCGGCCCTCATGAGCACGATCCTACGGGTTCGAGAGCAAGGTGTCCGCTACATCACAACCATCCACGACAGCTTCGGGGCTCTCGCGGCCGACATGTGGACTGTGCACGACGCTCTTCGGGATTGTTTCATCGAGACATATAAAGAGTGTCCCTTGACGGAGTTCCGCACGGCTTGCGCTGACGTTGCGAGATCCGACAAGGACCTGCCTGAGGTACCGCCGAAGGGAAGCCTGGACCTAGAGGGCGTCCGCGAGAGCACCTACTTCTTTGCCTAAATGCTCTCATAAAGTGATCTAATCACTAAGTGAGCGCAATTCCCTCACTGTAGATGACACACACCGACCACGTTCCGTCCCCTCGCGTGGCTCCAGATGGGTCATCTCAAAGTCCTCGGTGTTCGAGCCCTCCCGCTCCTCCCCGCATCCCCCAAGGGTTCGGCACCGAGGCACCTATTCTCAAACGGAGAGCCGCATGCCGCTTATCGACAAGGACCGCCTCTATTCGCTTCCACGCGACATCGCCGCCGAGGTTGCACATGGCGCTCTCTTCCCGATCCAGGAGCGGCCGAACTTCGAGCAGATCGCCGGAGTCGCCATCCTGTTTGCCGCTTTCTGTAACCGCCTCCAGCTCGACCCCCAGGAGATCCACTCCATCGGGATGAAGATGCTGCGCGACGAGCCCTTCCACCACAAGGGCAACGCACAGATCGACTCGTTGCGAGACTTCGCCGGGTTGGTCCTCACCAACAAGAACCGTCCTCAACCCAAGGAGTGATCCCCATGCGGGAATACTGGGACTACATTCGCGAGAACTGGCTGTTCCTGCTCGCAGTCTTCCTCTTCACCTTCATCGTGACGTTCCTCTTACAGAACAGCACGGGCAACTCAATGCGCCTTCTCGATGAGCCGCCCTCAGGCTGCGTCGAAGTGGCTGCTCCTTTCCAGGGAGGCTCCGAGTGACCTACAAGATTTCCCCGCGCGGCGAAGCTGCCGACTTCCCGTGGATCCACGAGGCCGACACCAAGTACAACGCGGACGGCCTCTTCCACACGGCGCTCGCCCTTTCCGGTGAACTCGCTGAGTCCTTCAAGAAGGAGATCGCAGCGGCGGCCGAAGCCGGCCACGCCGAGGTGACCAAGGATATGACGCCCGGCGAACGGAAGAAGTACTCGGTCTACTACCCGTTTGAGGCCGAGGTGGACAAAGACGGTAACGAGACTGGCCGCACCTGGTTCAACTTCAAGCAGAACCACATCATCGAGACCAAGGCCGGTGAGCGTAAGGAGATCGAGATCGTTGTCCACGATGCGGCCGACAAGCCGATCAAGGGCGTGAAGATCTTCAACGGCGATGAGATCCGCATCCTCTACAAGCCGCGCCCCACCAAGATGACTGGTCTCAAGCAGGCCGGGTGTCGCCTGGACTTCGCCAAGGTGCAGCTCATCAAGAAGGCTCAGCGCACGTCCAAGGGCTTCGGTGCCATCGAGGGCGGCTATGTGCAGGGCGATGATGGAGCTTCCCAAGGCTTCGGCAATGCCACCGAGGGAGGCACCAACGATGGAGACTATTAAGTTTCTCACGATCGGATGCGCTGCGGGTTTCCTCAACGCACTAGGCTGGGTGTTGGGCATCGGCGCCGGCATCTGGGTTCTCGTCCAGTTGGCCACCTAGCGCATGGCCGTATCTCGCCAGTCTTGGAGGCGGGGCGGCGCATGGTGGACAAGAGTGAAGGGCGCGAAGGACCGACAAGAGGCTCGTGGCCTTGCGCACGGCTACCGGAGCGGCTTGGAGGAGAAGAACGCCAAGTTCCTCGAAGCGAAGGGCATCAAGGTGGCCTTCGAGTCCATCAAGATCCCCTACACTGTGCCCGAGATCAAGCGCCGCTACACGCCCGACTTCCCGTTGCCCAATGGCATCATCGTGGAGACCAAGGGCAAGCTGGAGCCAGAGGACCGCGCCAAGCACTTGTTCATCAAGTTGCAGCACCCCGAGCTGGACATCCGCTTCGTGTTCCAGCGCCCCACGGACCCAATCTACAAGGGAAGCCCGACGAGCTACGCGCAGTGGTGCGACAAGCATGGCTTTAAGTGGGCCACGAAGCTGATCCCCGAGGCTTGGATCCTTGAGCCGGGGCCGAAGAAGAAACCCGAAGAGGTATTGAAGCGATGAAGAAGCCTCGCCGGCTCTGGGTGGCCGAGATGCACAACGACCAGTACGTCTCGTACTCGAACTACGAACAGTGCGCGACAACCCCTCATCTCAACGACGCCAAGATCTACGTGAGGCGCTTTATCTCGCTTCCTAAGTCTCACAGCGTTCGAGCCTGGCGCGAAGTCCGCGTGTGTCTCACAGAGGCCATCACATGAACAACGAGACCCTCTTCTCGCGCATCAAGTTCCGCCCCCGAGACATCACGCGCCGCATCATCCTCCACGACTCGCACACGGGGCCGAACGTCGAGAACATCACGGACTACCTGCGGAACAAGGGCCGAGAGCTGGGCCTCATGGACGTTGGCTACCACGCCATCCTCGACCGTGACGGCACCGTGACGCAGACCCGCGACTGGACCGTATGGGGCTCCCACACGCCCGGCCACAACTTCGATAGCATTGGGCTGTGCCTCGTCGGTGGCGCCCACATGGATGGCTGGCTTGAGGGAGGTGCCTTCACGTTCGATCAACGCAAGGCTCTCTTCGGCGTGATGAACATGCTGATGCGCACCTGGCCTGACATCAAGATCATCGCCCACACGGAGGTCCAGAGGTTCCGCAAGCGTGAGTGCTCCTGCCCGGACTTGGACATTGAGCAGCTCCGCGACGACTTCACCATGTATCGCAAGTACGGGATCATTCCATGACCAACATCAAGCACCTCAAGGCCCTCGACAAGGCGTTGAGAGACAAGGCCACCAACATCCCCGACAACATCAGGGGCCAGAAGCGGATGATCCTTGAGTACCTGATGACCGGCCGCACGTTGACCCCCGTGGTGGCGCTCACAACGATGGGCATTGGGTCTCTCACCAAGCGCATCCAGGAGCTTCGTGGCCTCGGTCAGCACATCACGGGCACCTGGAAGACGGATCACTTCGGCCGCTCCTACATGAGCTACCGCCTGGGTGGCGATGGCGGCAGCGAGGCCAACAAGGCCGTCAAGGAGAAGTACTCCAAGAAGGAGAAGGCTTGATGCGTGTCGATGACATGAACGAAGAGGCCGTCAAGCGCTACATCGCGGGCGTCCTTGCGAACGTCCAAAGCTTTGTGGACGCCAACAAGGACAACGCTGAGTTCCTGCTTCTGGTGGCCTCGTGGCTAGAGTCCGCCGTAGAGGATGCTGACAATGAGGACCTCTTCGGCACGGAAGGGCTTATGCGCGATGAGTGATCGCTTCGTCGTCCGCTACAACGGCCCCAGTGCAGCGAAAGCTAGCGACTGGTGGTTCGACTTAGTGAGAGACTCGCCGTCCTTCTACAAGGACAAACCCGAGGCCACGTTTCTGGCTGACAAGAAGGAAGCCCACGATGAGTGCCTTGCGCGTGATGGCGAGTATGTGGCCCTCGGCGGAGGCCATACCCGAGAACTTAGCGAGGCTAACGTAGTCGGCTGGACCACTAAGAGCAAGAAGCGGTGGACCGAGGGACACACCTACGGGGGCGGCAAACAGTGTCCGCATAGCGATTACGAGCTTGTCCCCGTCGAGATCGTCATCAAGGAGCCCACCAATGCCTAGCTTCAAGGACCTCCGTGGCGTCGAGATCATCGTGGGCGACATCCTGTGGCACCCGAAGCGCGTCAGCTCAGCGATGTGGCTCGATGCCAAGCGTGTCGTCTCGATCGATGAGAAGGGCGTGAAGACTGTCCCTGCGGATGCTGCACCGGGCTACGCCCCTCGGCTCCTCAACATCCCGCGCTACTGCGTGGTGGATCTCGATGCCCGCAAGAACGGCTTCCCGAATGAGCAGGAGGTTGCCGCCGAGAACGTGGCCGCCGGGCAATACGCGAAGGCCAAGCTTTGAGTGCCATCAAAGCGCCGTGCCCCCAATGTGGAAGCCCCGATAACCTGAAGATCTACGATGATGGGCATGAGCATTGCTGGTCGGCCGGGTGCGCGTACCACAAGGCTAGTCCCCACGGCGCAGACGACGAGAGACTCGAACTCTCGACATTACCACGCAGGGCCGATCTCATCCCCACGGGAAGCTTTGAGGACCTCCCAAAACGCAAGCTCAAGGCCGAAACCCTGCGCCGCTACGGCTATTTCCTCCATAAGGATGCCGGCGAGATTGTCCATGTGGCCCCCTATTACAGCCAAGACGGCGAGCTTTGCGTTCAGAAGATACGCAAGGCCGACAAGACGTTTCCCACGATTGGCGGCTCAACGACGCCCTGCAAGCTGTTCGGACAGCAAGTATTCGGCGAGAGGTTCGACAAGCGCCTGGTCGTGACCACTGGCGAGATAGACGCCATGTCGGTTGCCCAGGTGATGAACTTCAAGTGCGCCTCGGTGTCTGTTGGTGGAGGAGATGGCGCCGCCGCCAAGCACCTCAAGGCCAACTACAGGTGGGTTGACCGCTTCAGCGAGATCGTCCTCTTCTTCGACAACGACGAGTCGGGCCAGAAGGCGGCCACGGAGTGCGCCCAGCTCTTCCAGGTCGGCAAGGTAAAGCTCGCCAAGGTCAATGAGACCCGCAAGGACGCCTCAGGCTGTCTCCAGGCCAACAAGCCAGGGGAGATCGAGGAGGCGATCTATTCGGCCGAGACGTGGAAGCCCAAGGGCATCGTCAACGCTGCGGACTGCCTTGAGGACGTGACCGCCGATGAGGTTGCTCTCCGAGGCTACGACTGGCCTTGGGCCGGACTCAATGCCGCGACCATGGGGATCCAAGACGCCACGGTCATCTACCTCCTGGCCGGCGCGGGTGTCGGCAAGACCACAGGCCTCTTCCACATCGAGTACACGCTCCTCAAGCAAGGCGTGGTGATCGGCCACCTTGGCTTCGAGGACGTCCGTGCGGATGTCATGTTGGGCATCATGAGTGTTCACGCCTCCAAGCGGCTCACCATCACGCCGACACCGAAGGAAGAACGCGCGGCCCTGCACAAGGAGCTGTTCTCTTCCGGCAAGTTCTGGATGTTCGATCCGGAGACGGCCGAGTGGGGCATGAAGGCCATCATCGGGTACATCTACTACCTGGTGAAGGCCCTCGGGTGCCGGCTCGTGGTGGTCGATCCCCTGAGCTTCATCATCGCCGGCATGGAAGATCGGGATGAGCGCCGCGCGATCGACTGGGTGACTATGGTCCTCGCGAAGGCCTCCAAGGAACTCAGCGTCCCGATCGTCATCTCGCACCACCTCACGCGGCCTGAAGGCACCAGCCACGAGGAAGGCGGCCAGATCTCCCTCAAGCAGGCTCGCGGCTCCAACTCGATCGGGCAGTTCGCCAACGTGGTGATCGGCATGGAGCGCAACCAGCAAGCCGAGGACCCCCAGGCGGCCAACGATGTCGTCATCAGGATCCTGAAGAACCGCCGTCAAGGCAAGACCGGCATAGCCACAACCCTGAGGTTCGATGAAGCCACGGGAAGACTCAACGAAATAGCAAGCGGAGGTACGACATTTGGCCCCGCCGAATATTGAGGCATACCAACTTGGAGACCAACGATAAGAAGGACGCCCTTATAGGGAGCCTCCAGAAGACAAACACGGAGCTGAGCACCAAGCTTAATCTGGCCTACGCCTTCATCGACATGTTGCGGCGCGGCTACGATGCTCTCCTCCACTACTCCATCAACTACCAGTCCCTCCCCGAGTACACGAATGACTCGCCACTCGATGACCTGAGCAAGAAGCCGCTCGCCCAGGTGCACATGGAGGCCATGAACTGGATGCAGCGCGTGAAGAGCGGCATCGACGCTGCCGTCCGCAGGAAGAACTTCAAGGTTCACTAACATGATAACACTTCTCGTCATCGCCCTGGTGTGGCTTTGGGTGGTCGGAGCCATTGGCTTCTACGGGCTGCTTCTCTCGGCGCATGGCAACCGTCTTCGCCAGGTGCCTACCATCGTGGGAGCCGCCTTCTGGCCGATCACCTTGCCTGTCCTTGCGGTGATCTACTTCATCGGCGAGCTTCGCGACTGGATGGACCGCGTCTAGTGGACGCCTTCGCGCAGCCGGACCCCGAGACATTCCGTGAGGTCCAAGTCCTGAAGCATCGAGCCGATACGGCGATGCGCCAGGGCAACATCCAGCAAGCCACCCATTTGCGCATCCAAGCGCGTCACCTTCTCAAGGGAGAATAGCCTTGAAGAACATCACCGTGGGCTTCCCGATCTTCGGGTTGCTTGGCCTCCTGTTCATCTACCTGAAGCTCACAGGCACCATCGCGTGGTCCTGGTGGCTTGTCCTCTTGCCCCTCTATGGGCCGGCCGCAGTGGCGCTCGTGTTCGTCGCCCTCTTCGTAATCCTCTACTGGCTGGCAAGCAGATGAGCACACACAGCGGACTTCCTGTCGCCGGCTATAAGCCGCAGTCCTCCGACAGGGTAAACGTCGTGAACGCCAACAAGCAGGTCGAGGAAGTTGTTCTCAGGCAGCTCGACGCTATGAAGGATGACCCCTCGATCGACCAGCGGTGGCTCGCGATAGGCCGTACTCAAATCGAGCAGGGCTTCATGGCTGTCAATCGAGCCGTCTTCCAACCAGGCCGCATTAAGCTCGCCACCGACTGATGGGCAAACGCACCCTGGTGTATGACGTTGAGGGCAACGGCCTCCTGAAGGCCACCCGCAATATCCCCGCCATGACCAAGCTCCACTGCCTCGCCGTGGAGGACGCCTACAGTGACGACGCCTGGTTCTTCCCGCCCGACCGCATCAAGGAGGGCATTGAGTTCCTCCAGGATGAGGGTGAGCTGACGATCGCCCACAACGGCGCCGACTACGACCACCGGGCCATCAAGCACCTTAACCCGTGGTGGAAGGCCCCCAAGATCCTCGACACCCTCATCATCTGCCGGATGGTGTGGCCGGCCGAGACCCTCATGGACCGCGACTACAAGCTGTTCCTCAATCATAAGATGCCCGGCAAGCTCCTCAAGCGGCAGTCCATCGAGGCCTGGGGCTATCGCCTCGGGATCCACAAGGTTGGTGCCGACATCACGGACTGGACCAAGTACACCGACTACATGGGCGAGCGCTGCGTCTCAGACGTGAAGGTGAACAAGGCCCTGTGGCTGCTCGCGAGGAAGCGCCTCGGGTGGGACCCAAAGAACCCGCCTGAAGATGGCTTCATCTGGTCCGAGTTCTGTGTGGACCTGGAGCACCGCGTGGCCGAGCTGATGCGGGAGCAGGAAGACACGGGCTTCAAGCTCGACAAGCCGAAAGCCATACGGCTCGCCAAGGACCTTGGCAACGCTCAGGCGGACATTGAGGAAGCTCTCGGCCGTGCGTTCCCTGCGTGGTGGCAACCTCTCGATGATCCCAAGGTCGGCCGCCGTGCGCCTCGGGCCATGAAGGAGAAGCTAACGCATCTGCCTGATGTGACGATCCCGAGGAAGAGCGAGAAGACCGGCAAAGAGCTGAAGCCTTATGTTGGGCCTCCAGTTGCCGAATACACACCGGAAGCCCCCTTCGTTCGCATCAAGCGCATGAGCTTCAATGCCAGCTCTAAGGACCACCTTGGTGAGCGCCTGGTCGCCGAGTACGGATGGCGGCCCACGAAGTTCTCCCCGAAGACTGGCAAGCCGACACTTGATGAAGGCGTCGTCGCGGAGATCCCTGAGCACATCCTTCCGCCTGGCGTGAAGAAGATGCTCCAGAATTACTTCGTCATTGCCAAGACTCGCGGGACCGTCTCGATCGGCAACAAGTCGTACCTTGGGCTGGTGAATGAGGCGACAGGACGGATCCACGGCAGGTGCGATCCCCTCGGCACCATCACAATGCGTGGCGCCCACAAGGACCCGAACCTGGGGAACGTCGCCAGCGTTGAACTCAATGAGGTCAAAGATGCGAACGGGAAGGTTGTCTCCAAGGAGCCCATCAAGGGCGTTGACGGTGGCTACGGCTGGGAGTCCCGAGATCTCTTTACCGTGGATGAGGGCAACGAGCTTACCGGCACCGACGCTAGCGGACTTGAGCTGCGGGACCTGGGGCATCGCCTTCATCCCTTCGACAAAGGGGCATTCACCAAGCGCGTGTCTGATCCCAGCCTCGACATTCATGAGGAAAACTCGAAGCTAACCGGGCTGAGCCGTAAGGACACCAAGACGACCACCTACAAGACGCTCTACGGCTCAGGGCCGCTTCCGATCGGCATCGACGTTGGCGTCACACCCGAAGAGCTGCCCGAGCTGCTCACCTCGAAGGAGCTTAACGGCTACTTGCGGTACATGCAGCGCCGAGACGGCGAGAAGTATGTGCGTCCTGACGACATGACCTGTGCGCTCATCGCCAAGGGCTCCCGCGTCAAGAAGAAGTTCGAGTCGGGCATTGAGGGCCTTATGCCCTTGAAGCTCGCCATCACGGCCACCGCCAAGCGCCAGAAGTGGCTCGAAGGGCTGGATGGCCGCAAGATCTTTGTGCGCAAGGAACACGCGGCGCTCAACTCTCAGCTCCAATCCGACGGTGCCATCATCTGCAAGCTGTGGATGGTGCTCACGCATCGCAACCTGAAGGCCCAAGGTCTCGTGCCTGGCGTGGACTTCAAGCAAGTCGCATGGGTGCACGATGAACTCCAGATCGAACATAAGGCGGGCCTTGGGCCTGTCATCGGCAAAGCCTCAAGGGAAGCCATCGAGAAAGCCGGCGAGATCCTCAAAGTCCTCTGCCCCCTCGCCTCAGAGCACAAGACAGGACGCACATGGGCCGAAACCCACTAGACGACGACACGATGGTGGCAGTGGCGGCCCTCTTGGTCGTTCTCGTGCTGTGTCTGGCGTCGGCTACCGGGGAGCTGTTCCTGTAGTAATCTGGGAGATAGTCCTCACGGCCTGCCTCGCGCCGATCTCTATCCAATCGAACTATGCGCGACAGCACTCCCCATCCATCGCCCTCGCAGCGTCCCTTGGGTGGATCAGCAACATCGCTCCTGATGGACGCTCTTACAGCCGCCTCTGGCACGTGACCGCCGAGGGGCTCATCGCTTTACGCAACAACTCTTCGGAGTAATCACCACATGAAAACCTTCGGGACCCTGGCCCTTGTGGGCACCGGGGCGCTCCTCTTTTATGCCATCGCCACGCTGGGCCTCGGACCGACCTTCGCGGTGCTGCTTGTGGCGGCCTACTGCCTGGCTATCTTCACGGGCATCTGCTTCCTGATCACCTTCTTCGCCGGCTTCGTGAACAACCCTGATGCCGATCGCATCTGGGCACTTGCCCCAGCGCTTCCCTTCTGGAGCACCGCCAAGCTCATCTACTACACGGGCCGCTACTGGTTCGAGGTCTTCGCGATCACCAACTGGGACTACCACGCCGGCAAGATCGAGGAGGACTACCTCCTGCGGGAGGCTGAAGCGGAATTCTACAACAAGGCCCTCGTGCTTAACTTCAAGCCGTGGTGCTCGCTGTGACGGCCGGCGAGATCGACCACAAGACCGCCCCGACGCTCTACGTTGACGGCGATGTCATAGCGTTCGTCGCCGCGTCGGCCGTGCAGAAGACCTACGAGGACGACTTCGGGTACGTCTGGCCCTTCGCCAACATCATGGAAGGCCAGGTGGCCGTCGACAATATGCTGTTCCTCCTCAAGAGGCGGCTCCAGTCCGAGGTCATGTGGGTCTACCTGAGCGACCCCGAGGCCAACTGGCGGATGCACGTCGAGCCGACCTACAAGGACAACCGCAAGACGTCCGTGCGGCCCATGCTCCTCGGCCGCATGAAGCAATACCTCCGTGACCGTTACAAGGCCACCCACGTGCCGGGCCTTGAAGCTGACGACTGCCTGGGCATCGCCGCAACGGAGGACCCGAGCGCCATCGTCGTGGGCCGCGACAAGGACTTCCTGAGCTTCCCGGGGCGCTACCACAAGCTCAAGGACATGGACGGCAACGGCAAGCCCATCATCACCACGACGACCTTGGAGCAGGCCAACCGGATGCACATGATCCAGGCCCTCGCAGGGGACCGCATCGACGGATACTACGGGTGTCCCGGTATTGGCCCTGAGCGAGCCGCACGGATCATCGACAACCCGGTCATCCTCAAGCCCGAGGAAGGCGTGATCACTCGCGGCAAGAACAAGGGGCAGAAGACCACCAAGTGGGTCGCTGAGCCGACTGAGGATGTGTGGGCCTGCATCGTCTCCCACTATCGCAAGGAGGGGCTCGATGAGGGCGTGGCTCTCAAGAACGCTCGCATGGCTAGGATCCTTCGGCACGGTGACCTGGCGGACGACGGCAAGATCAAGCTCTGGGAGCCCCCTAATGCGTTGGCAGGAGGCCAACATGTTGTTCAAGCCTAAGGGACCCAACCTGCTCGTCATCAACCTATGGGCGGGACCAGGAGCCGGGAAGAGCACCACGGCGGCCGGCCTGTTCAACCTCATGAAGCTCTCAGGGTATCGCGTCGAGCTTGTCACTGAGGTTGCCAAGGACCTGGTCTACGAGGAGCGCATCAAGTTGCTCAACGACAACCAGCTCTTGGTCCTAGCCCTCCAGGATCACCGTCTGCGGCGGCTCGTGGGGAAGGCGGACATCGCGATCACCGACTCTCCGCTGCCCCTCTCGATCGTCTACAAGCCGGCTCAAGGTCTCTTCTCTGCGAGCTGGCTCAATGACACCGCTCTGGCCCTGTGGCGCGACTACGAGAACTACAACATCCTCGTGAAGCGCTCGAAGCCTTACCAGAAGTACGGCCGGACGCAGACACTCGAAGAGGCCCGGAAGCTCGACGCGAGGATTGAAGACCTTGCGATCCGACTCTGTGGCTCCCGCGCCAAGGAGGTAAAGGGCGATGAACACGCGCCTCGCGCCATCCTCAACTGGCTCCAACGCGACAAGGGGCTCATGCCCAAGGAAGAGTAGCCGTGCGCTACATCGAGACAGACAACGAGTGGCAGCTTCAAGCCGCCGAAGCATCAAGGATCAATATGAACTACATCCAGCCAGAGGACCTTCGGCGGGCCGAGAAGCGGCACATCGAAGAGACCACGGCCTCAAGGGACGCCCTCGCGGCAACCTACAAGAAGAACGCCATCATGCCGGGCCACTATGCCCGCTTCAAGATCGAGCCCATCCGGTTCCTCGTGGAGAACTTCGGGCCAGTCATCCTCGTGGGCAAGATCGTCAAGTACGTGATGCGCTACGACGCGAAGAACGGGCTCGAAGATCTCCTCAAGGCCAAGCGCATGCTGGAGATGCTCATCGAGAAGACGAAGGGCAACGAGGACTGGTGGAAGGCTCCGACCGATGCCCCGTGACCTCACCAGATGGCCCGACATCCCGCAGGGCCTCGTGGAGCATCTCCAGAAGCTCTATCCGCCGCGTTGCAAGAGACGCGATGAGAGCCTTGAGGAGCACATGCACTACGCCGGCAAGGCGGAACTCACCGAACAATTGGCCCGAGAGATGGCGACGCAGAGAAGCGCTGCGCATGAACTCGATGAGCCTGAAGACGAAGAGGATTACCCCGACTGATGTG
Organism: Taklimakanibacter albus; assembly: GCF_016595235.1. Taxonomy (GTDB): domain Bacteria; phylum Pseudomonadota; class Alphaproteobacteria; order Rhizobiales; family Aestuariivirgaceae; genus Taklimakanibacter; species Taklimakanibacter albus. The sequence continues at coordinate 17,135 of NZ_JAENHL010000009.1, forward strand.
CTTTGGCAAAGCCCCCGATCCCCCCAAGCAGCCGCCCGCTCAGATGACCTACGAGACGGAGACCAACGGCGTCACCGACAAAGTCTACACCCAGAAGGAAAGCTCTTACGCTTCGCCTTCGTCCGCCCAACCCGGCGCCGTTTCCAGAGGCTCAGGGCTCAATGCCCCATCTTCGAGCCGTAACTCTGGCCGCGATAGCCACGAGCCGAGGATGTAAGCATGTGCTTTGGTAAAGCCCCCAAGCCTGTCACCCTGAAGCCCCCGCCGCCGCTCCCGGAGAAGCCGCCCGAGGAAGCCGAGATCACGGCCACCCGCGAGAAGGAAGACGAGCAGAACTTCGGCCCTGGTGGCAAGCCGCAGTATCGCCGTGCGGACAACAGCGTGTCGGCCCAGCCCGGCGCCGGCTTGAAGATGTAGCCCAATGGACTACGACCACAAGGATCGCGGCGAGTACAGCCTCGGCGAACCCGCAGCGGCGCTCTACGGCCGGCTTAAGACCAAGCGTGACGCCGTGCTCAGCACCGCCAGGGAGATGGCAACGATCACCATCCCCTCCCTGTTCCCGCCCGAAGGCTACCAGTCTGGCGACCAGATCGGCGAGAACAACCAGTCAGTCGGCGCACAGTGCATCAACACGCTTGCCTCCAAGCTGATGTACGTTGCGTTCCCGCCCAATCGGCCGGCCATGCGGTTTGAGCTCGAAGAGTACAAGCTCAAGAAGGAGAATGACGGCCTCTCGGAGGACGACAAGCAAGTCCTTCTCTCAAAGCTCAATGTGGCCCTCGCCTCCCTGGAGGTCACACACAAGCGGCGCATGGAAGCAACGCGGGTCCGCATGGCCTACGTCACCTACATGAAGCAGCTCGAAGCTGGCGGCAACGCAGCGTGGGAGCACGAGAAGATTGGCGATCCGGTTGTGCACCGCATGGACACCTACGTGGTCAAGCGGAACAAACGCGGCGAGCAGCTCTTCGTTATCCTTGAGGAGACGCTTCTCTTGGAGGATCTCCCCAAGGAGTTCGCCGATCGGATGCGTGAGGAGCGCAAGATCGACTTCGAGGGTAAGGCACCGTGGGAGTGCGAGATCACGACTCACCGTGTCTGCAAGACTGTGGGCAGCAAGGATGCGCCGCGCTACATCGAGTGGTCCGAGTATGAGGGGGAGATCATCCCCGGCTCAAAGGAAGACCAGGACGACCTCCCGCAGATCTACGCCGGCTGGTTGATCCCCCAGTACGGGGAAGACTGGGGCCGCTCCTACGCCGAGGAGTATCGTGGCGACCATTACATCGTGGAGAACGGCTACGCGGCCCTTCAAGACGGCATGGCGGCGGCTGCGTGGACCCTCTTCGGTGTGAAGCCGGGCGGCTCGACCAAGCTGGCGGATCTCATCAAGGCGCGTAACCTCAAGTGGGTCACGGGTGACCTAGTCAATGACGTCACAGTGCTCCGCGTGGACAAGGGCAGTGACTTCGCCTTCGTGGACAACACCACGGCTAAGGCTGAGCGCCGCCTCGCAAGGGCGTACCTCATGGTCTCCTCCGTGCAGCGTGATGCCGAGCGTGTCACGGCCGAGGAGTGGGTACAGCTCACGGGCGAGCTGGACGAGGCCATGGGTGGTCTCCACTCGGTGATTGCCCAGACGATCCAGCGCCACGTGGTCATGAAGTTCCTCGCCCTCCACAAGAAGGAGGAGCCGGATCTCCCGGACTTCGAGAAGATCGCAGGCGCCGATGTGGTCCGCACGGAGATCGTCACGGGCGTGGATGCCTTGAGTCGCAGCCATGAAGGCGCGTCTCTGCGTCGTCTGCGTCGTGCTCTCGTTGAGGATCTCGGCCCAGAAGGTGCTGCCCGCGTCATGAGCGACATCGAGTATGCCCGCCGCTTGGCCGCATCCGAAGGTGTCCAGACCGCAGGCCTTATCCTCGAAGACAAAGACATCCAGGCGAACGACCAATCGAAACTCCAGACGGGCATCGCCGCACAGGCTGCACCTGGTGTCATCGAGAAGGTCGCCGGCACGATGGCCGAGGGGGGCAAGGAAGCCCTCCTGCAACAACAAGCTCAACAGAATGGAGTAATGCCAAATGGCAACTAAAAAGAGTGGTCCGCTCGATGTCGAGACCGCGATTGGCACCGACTCAAGCGTCTCCCTCTCGATGGGCGACCCGGAGAACCCCGATGCCGTCGCCGAGACCAACGATGAGGCTGGCCTTGGCGTCGATGCCGGCCTGAAGAAGGACAAGAAGGAAGTCCCCGATGAAAGGCCTGAGGACACCGAAGAGGATAGTGGCGGTGATCTCGAAGAGGGATCGGAGGGACAGGACGGTGAAGGTGACGATGCTGACGGAGACGGGGAAGGTGATAAGGAGGCGGCACAAGATCCAGCCACTAAGCCCCTCGGCAAGTTCGACGCCAAGGACGTAGCTAAGTGGGACACCCGTTATCAGAAAGACGGGAAGTTCAACATGGATGTCCTGTCCTCGGAGTTCGATCGCAACATCAAGGATGGCGTCGGGCAGCTCGATGACGGCACCTATGACTATCTGGCCTCGAAGGGCTGGCCCAAGGAAGACGTTAAGGCCATCGAGGCGGCCCTCGTTGAGCAGCGCAAGGCGTTCTGGACGGGCACCATCGCAAAGGTCGGCGGCAAGGAGCTGCTCGATGCTGCCGTGAAGTGGGGGCGTGAGGGCGGCTACTCGAAGGAGCAGCAAGCCCGCTTCAACGCCACACTCAAGGGCAGCGACTCTGCAGCGATCGAGGAGGCCCTTGAACTCGTCATCACCCGCTACCAGAAGTCTAACACCAAGGGCGGCAAGACCTTCAACAGCTCCGACAAGCCGAACCGTGGCGGCGGTGCTGGGGGTGACATCTACAAGACGAAGGACGACTGGAAGGCCGACCAGAAGAAGATCAAGGACATCCGCGATGCCGGCAAGCGCCAGCAGGAGCACAACCGGGTCCGCGAGAAGCTGAAGCGCTCGCAGAAGCACTGGAAGTAGCGCATGGCGTTCCCCGTTCTCGCGGTCATCTCGGCGGTCAGCCAGGTGTTCGGATGGGGCAAGGACCTTGTGTCCGGCTACGTGCAGAAGAAGGCACAGTTGGCCGAGGCCGAGCTGGACTACAAGGTCAAGGAGATGCAGGCCCGCTCAGAGCTGGCCCTCTACAAGGTCAAGGCAGACGTGGAGTGGGACCTTAAGTGGGCCGATGCCGCGCAAGCCTCGTGGAAAGACGAGTGGCTCCTGATCTTGTGGAGCATCCCCCTGGTGGGTCTCTTCATCCCGCCCCTCCGACCCTACATCATCGAAGGCTTTGAGTATCTCAAGGCTTTCAACCCCGACGCCCCCGGCTGGTACATGGCCGGCTGGAGCATCATCTTCGCGGCCACCTTCGGCGTTAAGAATGCCATCAAGTTCATGGCGCCTGGTCGCATTGCCAACCTCGTCTCCACCATCGCCTCGGCACCCGATGACGTGCCCGATGAGGCCATCGAGGAGATCCGAGGGAAGAACGCCACGTCTCAATCTACCGGGGACGATGCGCGGAAGCCGCAAGGCAACTGGAAGGGCGCCCCTAAGTAGGCACCTTCGAGCAACCCGGTAGCTCAACCACAACAAGGAGTAACGATGGTCGATAAACGCACCATCTTCATTGGCGACGAGGCTGATAGCTATCGCCAGGTGAAATCCATTGCGGGAACGCCGTATACGCTCGTCGCAGACGATGCGGACAGCCTTCTCGTTCACACCCACGGCTCTGCGACGGTCCTCAATGTTCCGCTTCAGGCGGACGTGGAGTTCCCGATCGGCACCAAGATCACGGTCCTTCAGTATGGCGCCGGCCAGATCACCTGGACCGCTATCGGCGGCGTCACGCTGCGCAAGGGCCTCCCGACCCTCAAGAGCCTGGGGCAGTACGCGACGACCTGGGCCGTGAAGATCGGCCTCAATGAGTGGCTGGTGAGCGGCGAACTCGCTGCGTCTTAACAGGCGCCAATCCTCTCACATCGTGAACTAATCAACATATTGGAGAATTGAACACGCATGTCTGCATATACCGACAGCCGTTCGCAACCCGGTAAGAAGGGCCAGTCCGGCACCGACGACCGCGAGTTGTTCCTGACGGAGTTCGGCCAGATGGTCCTTGAGGCCTGGGCCGAGACCAACGACTTCGAGTCGCACACCTATACGCGCACCATCCAGCGCGGCAAGGCGGACAGCTTCCCGATCATCGGCCGCAAGCGTGATGCCACGGAGCACACCCCCGGCGAACTCATCACGGGCGGCACCGTGGAGCACAACGAGAAGATCATCAGCCTTGACAAGATGCTGGTTGACTCCGCGTTCGTCGCCGAGGTGGACGAACTTATGGCCCACTACGACATCCAGGCGCCCTATGCCCGGCAGTTGGGTGAGTCCCTGTCTACCACCTTCGACAAGCGCGTTGCGATCATGCACGTGCTGGCTTCCCGCGTCACCGTGCCGGACTATCAGGGCGGCCCCGTGCCGTCCTATGCGTTCCACGCCAACATGGCGACCGACCCGGCGCAGCTCGAAACGGCCTACTTCAAGGCCGTCGAGTACATCAAGACCTATGACATCGGCGGCGGCGACATCAAGGCGTTCCTCCCGTGGGCGCAGTACCTTCTGCTCTCCCGCTATACGGGCATCGACGCCGAGGTCACCACGGGCCAGGGCGATCGTGGCAACGCGAAGGTCGGCCTTGTCGCCGGCATTGCGACCAAGGGCACCAACCACATCCCGAAGACCAACATCACGACTGGCAACGCCAAGTTCCAGGGCAACTTCGTGAACACCGTTGGGTTCATCTCGAACCCCATGGCGGTCGGCACGTTGAACCGTCGTGGTCTTCGTGTGGTGATGAAGGAACAGGAGGACCGCCTCGGCACCCTCTTGATCGCCTCGAAGTTCAGCGGCCACGACAAGCTGCGCTGCGAGTGCTCCTTCGAGCTGGCGACTGTCACGCGGTAACCAACTTCAGGTGGCCGCCTGGCGCTAGCACCTGGCCCTGGCACCTGAGCCTGGAGGGAGGGCTTAACGGCTCTCCCTCTCGTTTCATTCCTTAGGACCTTTTCACATCATGCCCGACCTCCCGTCCTACTCGGCGATGATGACGGAGATGGAAGCCGTCAACCTCATCCTGCGATCCTGTGGCATTGCCCCCTTGACCACCAACATGGCTCTCGATGAGACGCCGGATGGCGCCAAGGCCCATGGTGAGCTGATGGACACCGCGAGGAACGTTCTTTCAAGCGGCTGGAACTTCAATCGCAATATCAACGTGAAGCTGGCACCCAACGTCGATGGCCACGTGCTTCTGCCGGCGAACACGCTCAAGGTCGACACCATTTGCACCGATTACGGCAAGCCGCTCATTCAGCGGGGCGCCAAGCTCTACGACCGCGAGGCCAACAGCTTTGTGATCGGCAAGGAGATCATTGTCGAGATCTACGTCATGCTCGCCTGGGAGGAGATACCTCAAGTCGCCCGCAACTACATCGCCGTTGTCGCGGCTCGAAGGGCCACAGGGGGCAAGATCATCACCAGCGGCGAGGCCTGGCAGTTCACCCGCGAAGACGAACTCAAGGCCCTCACCCTGCTCGAACAGCACGACTCCGACATCGAGGACTTCGACAGCTACAACGTGAACCCGCACTTTGCGAAGATGGGGAGGCGCTAGTTGGCGACTAAACCGTATCCCGTCGCGAGCATCATCCAGGGCATCAGCCAGCAAGCCATCCATCATCGCCGAGACTCGCAGTGTGAGGACCAGGAGAATTGTGTCAACTCACCCGTGGATGGCGTGAGGGACCGGCCCGGCTCGATCCTCACCAAGTTCCTCGCCTCGGCTGATTACTCCGACGCCTTCTTCTACTTCATCGACCGCAGCGCTGATGAGAAGTACGTGGTGATCGTGCTCGATGGCGACCTCAAGGTCTTCAACGTGCTGACTGGCGTTGAGGCCACCGTGACGTTCTCGGCCGCGAAGACGTACCTCGATGCTCCCACCGGGAAGGTGGCTGACAGCTTCGCTGCCGTATCGATCGAGGACACAACCCTCATCGGCAACAAGACGATTGCCCCCGCGATGAACAGCGGTGATGTGGCGCCCGATGCCGTCAATGAGTGCCTCGTGTACATCCGCGCTGGCAACTACCAGATGGAATACACCCTCGGCATCGACTACGGGGGCACCAAGCGCCGCTGGAGCTACAGGACCGCCACACAGGCGTCCACGCCACCGGATGATGATAATGCCATCACCACAGACCAGATAGCTGCCAGCTTCTACCGCGCCCTCACGGGCAACACTGCGAGCGGCTCAAGCGGGGGCATCATCGGCGGGACCTACAATGGCGATCCTGGCTGGGCCGCTGGTGGACCTGACGCCCGCAAGAACAGCATCGTAACTACGCCCGGATACACCCTCACCTCGCTGGGCTTCACGGTACAGCTCAACGGCAACGTCCTCAGAATAGCTCGAGGCGATGCCAATCCGTTCACCCTCGATGTCGCTGACGGTAATGGCGGCAACAACATGACGGGCATCCAGGGCGCCGTGCAGGCCTTCGCGGATCTCCCCAACAACTGCTTCGATGGCGTGATCGTCAAGGTTCGCGGCAACAAGACGGACGTGGACGACGATTACTATGTGAAGTTCGAGGGCAGCGGCCGGTCAGGATCGTGGGTGGAATGTCCCAAGCCCGGCCTCAAGCTCAGCCTCGACGCCGCCACGATGCCCCACCAGTTGCTCAACACGGGGCTCAACACGTTCACATGGAGCCGCCCCACGTGGTCCAAGCGCATCTCGGGCGACGGCGACAAGACCTCCCCTGAGCCCAGCTTCGTGGGCAAGCTCCTCAAGGATCTCACCTACGACAACGCCAGGTTCGGTATCCTTACGGCCGCCTCGCAGGTTTGGTCGAAGACCTCCAATGCGTTCACCTTCTTTGCGGACACCGCGAAGACGAAGCTCGCGACTGCACCCGTTGATCTCGACATCGCCTACAAGAAGCCTTCGATCCTTGAGCGCTTCATCCAGGCTGGCGAGCTGTCCATGGTGTGGGCGCCTGGTGTGCAATTCCGCATCGACTCCACCGACCAGGGCTTCAAGGAAGACACCGTATCGGCCAAGCCGGCGAAGAACTACGAGTTCTCCCACAAGGCTGCACCCGTGGCAGTGGCCGACAGTCTCTACTTCGCGACGGAGCAGCTCAACTTCGCGATGATCCGCGATCTCCTCATCCGTCAGGAGAGGATCCTTGGGGCTGTCCCCATCACGGCGCATGTCCCCCGGCTCATCCCGAATGGTGTGAGGCACCTGGTGGGCGGCGACAGTCTGTCCATGCTCTTTGCCGGCAGCTTGGGGCTTCCCAACGTCCTGTTCAACTATGCGTGGCTCTTTGGGGAGAACGAAGAGCGGGTCCAATCAGCGTGGAACAAGTGGACCTTCCCGAGCAGCTCCAACATCGTGTGGGTCGCGGTGTCGGAGACCAAGATCTTCCTCGGGGTGCAGAGACCTGGTGGCTTCTCCCTGGAGTACATGGACTTGGCGTTCACCTCTCGTGACCCCGGCGAGTCCGACTACACCACGCAGCTTGACATGCGGTGCTACGGCGGCGCCTCCCCTGGAAGCGGCTGGGTGGGGGTGACCAGCATCACCTACAATGCCGGCACCAACAGGACCACCTTCGTGATGCCCTTCGCGCCCAGCGAGGCCGTGGCGGACCCGTCGAAGCTCGTTGTTGTCACTCGTACGGCAACTGCGGATGTCACTCGCGGCACCATCTTCAAGGTCCTCTCCGTGTCAGGCAGCACGGTCACCGTCCAGGGCAACCTCACGGGGCTCAACTTCTTCGTGGGCTGGCGGGTGATCACTCGGCAGGAACTCTCGCAGCTCGTCGTGAAGGACGACAACGGGAATGTCCTCTTGCCAACCCGGCTCGACATCAAGGAGCTGCGTGTGGCGTATGCGAACACAGCGTACTTCCGCATCGAGGTCGTGGTGCCTGGAGGCCGGACCTACAAGAGCGAATACCAGGGCCGACACCCCGAGAAGTCCAGCGGTGGCATCCAGCAAGGCACTGGGTTCTTGGTCCAAGGCGTCTCCAATCCGGCCGATGGCGCCAGGATCACCCTCATCAACGATAGCCCATTCCCCTCCGCATGGACCGGCCTGTTGTGGCTCTACGACACCACGGACCCGGCTCTGAAAGGATAATACGTGACGTTCATCTTCAATCGCAACCGGCCGTTGCTCTGTCTTCTGGCCGGCCTCTTCCTGTGCGGCCTTAAGTGGCCCTTCAATTGGTTCGGCGGGCAGGATGCCAACCGAAAGGCGGCCATGCAGGCTTCGAGCTTTGGGCTTCTCCATCCGGCGAGCCCCCTTTTGATCAACGCCTGGGATCGCCTTGAGGGCAAGGTCCCAGACAATGACGGCGAGTACGGGCGCACAACGCACAACCTCACGAACCTTGCCATTGAGTGGACGAGGGTGTGGACGCCCTACGCCACTAAGTACATTGCCTCCTTCGGCGTCTACCTCATCGTCCTGATGATCGCTGCGATGAGCCTCGCCGTTTACTTCGAGTTGTGACCTCTCGCTCCAGGCCCGGCCTTGTTGCTGTGGCCGCCGAGAGTTCGCATGTCCCGCGCCTCCTCGCTATAGTCCGCCCAGAGGATCGACTTGAATGGGTCGCATCTTCGGGAACCCCACTCGCTGAAAGTCTGGCGAGCCTTACGAGATGGGGCGGCTTAGCGCGGACGGCTTTAACGCCTGATGGTGATGTTCTCGCCATGTGGGGCGTTGTTCCCTCGTCACTTAGCGGGGAGGCCGGGATCGGATACGTGTGGCTCATCGCCACCACTCTTGCCCATGATCGCGTCTTTGCGCTGCACCGCGTGATCAACCCCGAGCTGGGCAAGCTCCACGACAGATACCCCAAGCTCGTGGCGGTAAGTGATTGCCGCAACCCTGTTCACCACAAGTGGCTCGACTGGCTGGGCTTTGCCTTTGAGGGCATCGTTCCGTTTGGTCCGTGGGGCCTTCCCTTCAAGCAATACACTAGGATGGTTTCATGTGCGGACCCGCAGTCGGCCTCATAGCGGCGGTCGGCTCTCAAGTCGTCGGCTTCATGGCGCAACAACAAGACTTCGAGAACAAGAAGGCGGCCTGGGAGCAGAACTACATCAACTCCCTTGCGTCTGGCCGGGAGGAGCAACAGGCGATCACCAACCGCGCGATCGAGGAGCAGGAGGCAAGCGCCCAGAAGATGCACCTCTCGCTGCTTGAGGAGGGCGAGAAGAAAGCGGAAGCCCAAGTGTCGGCCGCCGAGGCTGGCGTGGCAGGCATCTCCGTCCAGTCGATCATCACCGATCTCGGCCGCAAGGCCTCCTACAACCGTGTGACGCTCGATCGCAACTACAAGATCACCGCCGCTCAGCTCACGAGGGAGATGTCGGCAACGAACACTCGCACCCTCAACCGGATCAACTCCGTGGAGCGGCCCACACCGCCTAATCCTCTCGGCCTCGTCTTCGGGGTCATGGGAGCGGGCGCACAGTACGCGGGGCAGATGTAAATGGCACGTATCCCTTCACCCACCATCCAGCTCAACGAGCGCATCCAGCCTCAAGCCACACCCACAGACTCCTACGTCCGCGTGGCAGAGCCCCCCAAGTCCTCCCTGTGGGGCCTCGCGGAGGGCCTTGAGAAGTTCGATACGGGCCTCCAGTCGTTCCTCGCCGAGAAGCGCCAGAAGCAAGCCGAGGCGGACGCCATCAAGGGTGAGACGGCCTTCTACCAGAACAACAGCAAGGGCTACGCCGAGGGTGTCCGCGATGGTAGCATTCCGGCATCCGCAAGTCCGATCTTCATCAAGAATTACAAGAAGGCGCAGGGCAACTCGATGGGTCGCCGCCTGGCCGGCGACATGGCGATTGCCTATGAGCTGTGGGACGGGAAGGACTCGACGGACCCCGCAGCGTTTGACTCGTGGTTCTCCAACTATGTGAGCACCAACCTCAAGGAGACCGATGAGGAGGTCCTCGCCGGCATCCTTCCGCAGCTCCGCGTGTCAGCCGAGAACCTGCACAACGCCAACCTCAAGGGCATCGCCGACAAGACCTACTCGGATGGCGTGAAGGCCCACGTTGCGTCGGCCACTGTGCGGCTCGATGAATTGAACACCCTCGGCGTCGAGACCAAGGAGGGCGTCAGCTACGATCAAATCTGGGAGGACATCACCAAGCAGCGCCAGGATGCCATAGCTTCGGGTGTTCGCTCGGATGACTTCGACAAGGAGCTGGTCGCGATGATTGCCTCTAAGGCCATCGAGCACCAGGACCCTGCGATCATGCAGCTCCTCGATCGTGCACTCCCCGGCAAGAAGTACGCCATCAAGGACGACCCGCAGTTCCGCTCTGTGCGGCAACAAACCGAGGAGCAGCTCATGGCGTTGGCCGTCAAGCAACAGAGCGAGGAGTACACTCGTCAAGAGAGAGCCGATGCGAAGCGCAAGAAGGAGCTTCAGGGCGCGGCCATCGAGCAGCTCTTCAAGGATCCCGATGCGCAGATCCCCGAGGAGGTCCTTAAGGAGGGCTCGAAGCTCGACGGCAACTTCCGCATCGACATCCTCAACGCCCGCAAGGCCATCAACGAGTCTGGCGGCATGGAAGATCCTCGGGCCGTCGCAGAGGTCTACCGCAAGATCGCGGAAGGTGGTGGCACCAAGGTTGTCATGGATGCAATGAACAATGGAGTGCTCACAGGCAGCTTCAAGGAGGCCTGGAACTTCGCGAAGGCTGTTGAAGACTCCACAGGGCGTGGGGGCGGTATCCTGAAGGACGGCAACACGCAGCGCATCCGCGATGCCATCTACAAGCGCACCGCCGTGGACACCGGGCTCAACATGCTGGATCCCTCGGGGTGGAGCGATGATGGTCTTGCTGCCGTGGTGGACTTCGAGCGGGGACTCATTCAGTGGGACCAGGCGCACCCTGATGCGTCGGCCCTGGAACGCTCCGAGGCCATCAACAAGATCGGCAAGCAGATCCTCGACAACATCAACGCCGACCCTGAGGTGCGCGGCTACAGTAGCCCCACAGGCCCGACCGATCAGAACCCCTTCGGCAAGAAGCCTGAGGAGGCGCCCGTTGAGGAGCAGCCCGCCAAGCCACAGGGCGAGCAGAAGCAGGGAGCAGTCGAGCAGTCGGCCCCTGAAGAGCGCATTGAGGGCACGGCCTTCGGTAACCTCCTCGACCAGATCACCCAGAAATACGATCTTCCTGAAGGCTTCCTGTCCATCCTCCACCAGATCGAGGCAGGCGGACGCTTGGATCCACCTGACTCCGTGGCGGGCGCCGGGGGTCCCTTTCAGATCATGCCAGATACCGCCAAGGAGTTCGGCGTTGCGGACACCAGTAACTTCGAGCAGTCCGCTGACGGGGCCGGTAAGATCGCACAGAGCCACGGGAAGCAGCTCCGCAACATCATCGGCCGTGACTACACCGAAGAGGAGCTATACATGGCCTACCAGCAGGGAGCTGGTGGTGCCGGCGCCTTGTTGAACAACCCCGACAGTAACGCTGTGGATGTCCTCACGAAGGTCTATAAGGGCAACAAGAAGAAGGGGCGCTCCGCAGTCATCGATAATGGCGGCCGGGCCAATATGACAGCCAAGGAGTTCACCGATGCGTGGACTCGGAAGTGGAGAGCCGAAAAGGAGGGGATGGGCATCAGCCCGCCTGACATCAACACCCTCACGCCCGGCACTCGATCCCTCCTGGAGAACCTCGCCAAGCAGCGCGGCCTCGATCCCAAGGACATCATCAAGGAAGCCTGGAAGAACCTGAAGGAAGCCGATGCGGGAGCCTTCGTGTCGCGCAATGTGAACTCGGATGGCCCCCCTGAGCTGGACCCTGTGACCCAAGGCAAGCGCAAACCGCTCTCCATCGTTGACTATGCCAACCGGGGAGCCTCTCCTGAGGAACTGGCGCGGACGGATCCGAAGGTGAAGCGCATCTGGGAGAACGCGGTGGCTGCTACAGGCTACAACCTGCGGATCAACTCAGCGGCCCGTGATCCTGTTAGCAACAGGAAGCGCGGCGGTGCCCAAAGCTCCCAGCATCTTAAGGGAAAGGCCCTGGACATCGACGTGAAGGATCTCCCCAAGGCCGACCGCATACGGCTCATCCGCATGTTCTCGCGAATGGGGGCCAAGGGCATCGGGATCTACAAGAACTCCATTCACATCGACGTGCGCGGCAAGAAGGCCTCCTGGGGCCAAGACTACCACCTCGGCTCTGTGCCTGAGTGGGCAAAGGCCGCCATCAACGAGCACCTGGGATCGCCATGATGTTTGTCGTCTACGCTCCGTACAACGAGACAGCGACGGTGTGGTGGCACGTGTTCTGTCCAAGCTCTCCTGAGGGTGTCATTGAGGGGTTAGCCCGCGAAGATGGCACCTCCGTGTTTATGATCCCACCGACCTCCTGGGATAACTAAAGGACATCACCCCATGCAGATACCAGAGCGGGCCATCCTTGCGGTGGCGCCGAAGGCCAACCCTGTTGTGCTCAAGGACATCACGACGCTTGAGCCATACGTCTGGACCAACTTCGGGCTCCCCAACCGCAAGGAGATCATCCAGTTCCTCGCTCAGTTCGTCCACGAGTCGCGCGGCCTGACGAGCTTCGAGGAGAGCCTCTACTACAAGTCGGCCGAGCGGCTCATCGCGGTGTGGCCCAAACGGTTCAATGCCCGCAACGCGCAGGGCTATGTGCGGAACCCTGAGCGGCTCGCCAACAACGTCTACGCTGGACGCCTCGGCAATGGTGACGCGGCCTCAGGTGACGGCTGGAAGTTCATCGGCCGTGGTGGTCTCCAGGCTACCGGCCGCGAGTGGTACACCTACCTGTCCAAGCGCCTCAACTACGACTTCATTGCGGACCCCACGGCGCTCGCTCTCTCTGAGTGGGCCTTGCCGTCTGCCCTCGCGGTCGCGGAGAGGATGAAGCTCGGCGCCATCCCTGACTTTGTGAAAGACACCGAGAAGCTCAACGGCGGTCGTACTGGCCTGGCTGATCGCCAATCCATCCTCGCCAAGCTGGAGAAGAATATCCCTAATGGCTGATCCTCGCCTTGACTCCCCTTCGCCGCAGAACCCCACGTTCTCGGATGATGTAGACCCTGACGAGAAGCTCCTCACGGAAGCGGCCGATCGTCTCGCCGTGGGTCGGCAGCAACAGGCCCAGACCGAGATCGACGCTGAGTTCGGACCCAACGCCCCGCTGCCTGAAGATCCTCGCCGCATGAAGCCCTCTCAGATCGGCCAATCGATCGCTGCGGGCATGGTCAAAGCGGGGCTTGAGGTCAAAGACTTCGTGATGGGCGAGCCGAACTTCGAGGACAAGTCGCCGCTCCGCAAGGAAATCGAGCACAAGTCCGACTCTCTGCGGATGACCTCGGGCATCAACGCGGCGGCCGGCAGCATCTCTCAGTTCGTCACTGGGCTTGCTGGCGCCGGAAAGATCCTCGGGCCGATCAAGACGGGCAGTCGCGCCCTTAAGTGGGGCTACGAGTCTCTCAAGGCTGCGGGTGTCGGCGCCATGGTGTTCGATCCCCACGAGCAGCGCCTCGCGGATGTGGTCGAGCAGTTCCCTGCCATCTCCAGCCCCGTCACGGAATACCTACAGTCCGACCCCACGGACAGCGCCGCCGAGGGCCGCTTCAAGTCCGCCGTCGAGTCCATCGGCATGGATGCGGTCTTCGCGGGCATCTTCGCGCTCAGCCTCAAGGGCATGAAGCTCATCAAGACGGGCACAACTAAGAACGTGACGGCCGGTGCCCAGCTCCTCGACCAGGCTAACACCGAGATGGCGACCTATGCGTCCGACAAGGAGCGCCTCTCGCAAGGCTGGACCATCAAGACTGAGGGCGATGAGATTGTGCCCACGGATGCAGAGCGCCAGTCCCAAGGGTGGACCATCAAGGACGAGAGCGGAGTGGCCCCGCAGCCGGCGCAAGCGGCACCCTCTACGGAGGCCCCAGGAGCCCCCACAGCGCCTCCCACAGCGGCGGACTCTGGCGTAGCTCCCGTAGGCAAAACGCCGGCAGTGAGTCCCGCAGGCGCACCGCAAGCCGCTCCCAAGGTTGTCCAGGGAGACGCCACCCAAGCGACCGACATCAAGCCCATCACGGCGCCGAAGGACATCACGGACGACGAAGTCACGCGGATCCTCGACGCGGCCGACACTGCGACTGGCGCCAAGATGATCGACCAGACGGGCTCCACCTTCTCGGGGATCTCGCCGGGAGGCCTCATCTCGTGGACCAAGGTGGGCGGCCCTGCGGAGGTGCAGCTCTATGTGCAGAAGCTCTCCGAGGTTGTCGCCAAACGGCTCACCAAGGCGAAGGGCGGTGATGTTCTGTCCGATGCCCGCGTCAACAAGATGGTGCAGGCCCGTGCGGATCTCTTCGATGAGGACCCGGCGCTCGTCATGGGCTTCCTCAAGCAGCAAGGCAAGAACGCCAACAGCATGGTGGCCGACATGGAGGCCTCCTACGCGGTGTCCAATGCCATCCTCTCCGACAGCTACAAGATGGCCCAGAAGATCAAGTACGGCGCGTTGGAGCAGTGGGGCGGGGACGCTGCGAAGGCCATGGAGGACTTTCTAAAGGTCACGTCTCTGGGCGTCGAGATGCTCGGCTCAGCGCGGGCCATGACGGCGAACTTCGGGCGAGGCCTCAGGCGGCAACGCAAAGAGTTCAAGCTCACGCCGGCAGACATCGAGAAGTTCAAGACGCTTGGACCCGAAGCCCTCGTTGAGGCGGTCTACCACTCGCAGGGCAACCCGAAGCTCATCTCGAAGACGCTCTCGCCGGGCTACTGGCAGCGCCTCCAGAAGGGCGCCGAGTTCCTGCTCATCAACGGTCCCTTGTGGTGGTACCCCACGCATGTCGTCAACGGTATCTCCAACCTGTACCTGCTTCACGCTCGCCCTGCGGAGAAGATCATCGGGTCCCTCGCCATGGGCAAGGCAGGGTCGCAGATCCGCAACCAGGCGCTCAAAGAGTACCGCTTCATGTACGGGGCAATCTGGGATGGCCTAGAGGCCGGCTGGGACGCCTACAAACGGGGAGACTCTAAGATCGCCCCGCACGAGAGCGCCTTCCAGGATCTAGCGGCTTCAGGGGACAACATCGCCACAATGTTCAAGCCCTTCACGGACATCAGCTCCGTGCTCCACAACATGCTGATGGCCTCGAAGCTTGCCCTCGGTCAGCCGACCAGAGCACTCGGGGCTGTGGATGAGACCGTCAAGGTTATCCGCTATCGTGCTGTCATTCAGGCGCGGGCCGCACAGGAGGCCACCGATCAGGGTCTTAAAGGTCAGGCCGCACAGGCTTACATCTCCAAGTCGCTCGATGACTCCTTCGATGAGGCCGGCCAGGCGATCGACATAGCGGCGCTTCGGGAGGCCCAGGCGACGACCTTCTCGCAGCCGCTCCAAGGCAAGACCTTGGGCCACACCATCCAGACGAATGTCGCCACACACCCCTTCCTCCGCACTGTCTTCACCTACGTCCGCACTCCAATCAACGCTCTGCGGTACACGTGGAAGATGACGCCGATCCTCAACATGGCGCAAACGGAGTTCCGCAACAGCATCTTCGGTAAGCTGGGACCTGAAGCCCAAGCCCACGCGATCGGCCAGATGTCGCTCGGGGCTCTCATCATGGGAGCTGCGGGGGGCTTCGCTCAGTCGGGAATGCTCACAGGGCGTGGTCCCAATGACCCCAAGCTTCAAGAGCAGCTCAAGTCCACCGGGTGGCGGCCCTATTCGTTCGTGTGGACTAGCGAGGACGGTAAGAAGCGCTACCTGCCGATCGGCCGCCTGGATCCCGT
This sequence comes from Taklimakanibacter albus, assembly GCF_016595235.1. GTDB lineage: Bacteria > Pseudomonadota > Alphaproteobacteria > Rhizobiales > Aestuariivirgaceae > Taklimakanibacter > Taklimakanibacter albus. The sequence goes on from NZ_JAENHL010000009.1 coordinate 33,063, forward strand.
GGGCATGCTGTTCGGCATCATCGCGGACTTCCACGACATCTCGCAGCATCCTGACAAGTACGAGAACGGCAACGAGGTCCTCGGCGCGGCCGGCATTGCGCTCCTCCAGAACATCCTCAACCGCACCTACCTGATGTCCGTCCAGTCGGCGCTTCGCGGCATGATGGAGCCCGATAAGAGCTTCGGTAAGTGGGCGGGTAATGTAGGCGAGGCCATGCTCCCCGCATCGTCGCTGCTCCGAGGCGTGAACCCCGATCCGTACATGCGCGAAGCTCGGACGATGATGGACCACGTCTTGGACAACACCCCTGGCTACTCCAACACGCTGCCCCCAAAGCGCAATGCCCTCGGCGAGCCTATCACCGCGCAGAAGGGCTTGTGGTCCACCTCCGACAATGATGGCGTCGATGACGAACTCACGCGCATCATCCACGAGACGGACGGCGGGATAACTCAGATGGCGCCGAAGCTCATGGAGGGCCTCGACATGCGGGACCTGGAGCTGGAGGATGGACGCACCGCGTTCGATCGCATCCAAGAGCTGGCCTTCAAGCCGAGTCCCCGTCAGCCCAACATCAGGGAAGCCCTCGCGAAGCTCTTCAAAGACAAGCGCTACCAGGAGGCCCCTGATGGCAAGAGCGATTTGGCGGGCACAAAGTCTCGGGCCATTGCGGGGCTGCTTTCGAGATACCGCGAGGCCGCCAAGAAGCAGCTCCTCCGCGAGAGCAAGATCTTCAGGGATGCTGTCACCAAGAGGAAGCGCGAGACCATCGCTGCGGCCCGCCTGAAGCGCAACCCCGGCAACCAGCCGGCCCAGCCGCAAGACAGCGCCCTCGGGATGCTGCTCGACATGTTCAACCTTCAGCAGAACTAAGGACACCTGATGTCGTACAACACGCGGAGTTCCTACACCGTAGGGGCGCCCAGCACCACTATTGCCATTCCCTTCCCGTATCAGCTCAAGGCTGACGTCAACCTGGTGATCGGCGGGGTGCCTCTTAATGGCGCTGATGCCGTGTGGGCCGACCCGTCAACCATCACCGTCCCCACGATGAGTGGCGGCACTGTGGTGAAGCGTCAACGCACGACCCTCGGCACGGAGATGCGGGCGGTCTTACAGCCGGGCAACTACAACGCCTCCAGCATCAACAGCGCCCTCACACAGCTCCTCTACCTCCAGCAGGAGGGCCAGGACCGCATGGATATCCTGGAGGACAATGATGGTGTGATCCTCGATGAGCTTGCGGCCTCCGTTGCGGCTGCGGCTGCGAGTGCCAGCTCGGCGAACACCTCGAAGAACCTTGCCGCTGCGAGTGCCACTGCGGCCAGCGGCTACAAGGATCTCACGGCGGCTGATGCAAGCAATTCGCTGGCTGCTCGGATCGCGGCTGAGGCGGCCCGTGATGCTACCCTCGCGGCATACGACAACTTCGACGATCGCTACCTGGGCGCCAAGGCGAGCGATCCTGCGGTGGACAATGACGGAGATCCTCTGACTGCCGGCCGCCTGTATTTCAACACCGTGTCTGCGGCCATGATGATCTACACGGGGTCGGCCTGGGTAGCCGCCTATGTGTCTGGCACGAGCTTTCTCGCCAAGGCTGGGGATGCGATGCTTGGGCCGCTCACCCTCGCTGGTGCCCCCACACTGGCCCTCCATGCGGCACCCAAGAACTATGTGGACCAGAAGATCAGCGATGTGGTCAACAGCTCGCCGGCCCTTCTCGACACACTGAGTGAGCTTGCCTCCGCGATTGGCAACGACCCGAACTTCGCCACGACCGTTCTCAATGCCATCGCCCTTAAGGCTCCCACCAACTCGCCGACCTTCACGGGCGACCCCAAGGCGCCAACCCCAAGCCCCGGCGACAGGGACACCTCCGTTGCCACCACGGCGTATGTCCAGGAGGCACTCGCCGGCCAGGAGGTCACGGCGTCTCCGAGTGCTGACACCAACAACCTCTCGGGTGTCGATGCGCTGGGATCCGAGGTGACGCTCATCTTGACGCCGACCGCGAGCTTCAACCTCACGGGTGTCGTGCCGGGCAACTGTCGGCGGCTTAATGTGATCAACGGCACCTCAGGCGCATCGGGGCGTCTCGTGGTTCTTCCTCACGAGAGCGGCAACTCGACGGCGGCTAACAGGTTCTCGATGCCTGACATGATGCCGCGCTTCCTTGCGCCAGGGGACATCTTCACGTTTGTCCGCGCGGGTAGTCGCTGGGTTCCAACAGGCAGCGCCTCGTGGACGCAGTCCTTCCCCGTCTGGGGCGACATGGTGGCTAACAGCACCCCCTGGATCGGCTCATTCTCTGGCACTGGGGCCGCAGGCGGCGCCGCTTTGAACTCCTACCTTGCGACTGACACAACGCAGAAGCCTCAGGGGACCTTTAAGCTTGACACCGGCACGACCAATACTGGTGCCACCCATAACGGCCTGTACGGAGGGAGCCAGCTCAATCCGGCACAAGGTCCAGGACTTGTGGTCGGCCGGCTCGCGGTGCCCCTGTTGTCCACTGTGTCCGAGGAGTTCGCTCTTAGGTTCGGCTTCCATGACAACATGGCGACGGACTCCGATGTCACCGACGGCGTCTACTGGGAGTATCTCCGCACGGCCTCCGTGAACTGGTCCATGAATTGTGCTGGCGGTGGGACCCGCTCCAAGACCGCTTCGGGTGTTGCCGTGGACACCAACTATGTGTGGCTGGGTATCTTCGTCAACTCCGACTGGAGCCGCGCCGACTTCTTCATCTCACAGGACGGCCGCACGTGGACCTTCGCGGGCTCTCAGTCGGGCGCCAACATGCCGATCGCCTCGGAGACCACGGGCTTTGGTGTGGTCCTTCGGAAGTCAGCGGGTACAACGAGCCGCACCGCCGAGGTCGACCTCATGGCCTATCGCTATGACACTTATCGCGGAGCGGCGTGATGGCTGACCTCCAGCATGTGACGGTCGAAGATCGCATCATCCACTACCTCCAGCTTCCCAACCAGATCGCGGACCTCAAGGTGGCCGTCGCAAGGCTGGAGACCAAGATGGACGTGGTGATCTCCCAGGACAAGAAGACGGAAGTGCGCTTCGAGGACCACGACTCGCGGCTCGTTAGCCTTGAGCAACACGGCGTTGCGACGAGCGCAAAGCTGGGCCTAGGCAAGTACTTCTTCGAGATCCTCTGGTCCATCATCCTCGCATTAATAGGAGCCGGCGTATGGCTGAAATAGAAGACGATCCCCCGCCCAGCGGACACAATGATCCCGAGGGCGACCTCCAGGCTGAGGCGGAACGCGATACAATCCTGCGGATGACCGAAGACGACATCCTCAAGGAACTCAGCAAGCTCTCTCTCGCGGACATTCTCCTCAAGCTCAAGCTGGGGCAGTGCGACTACCGGGATCATGCGGTCATTGCGAAGATCCTCAAGGATCGCGGCTATGCGCTCCCCGTTAAGAGCGATGAGGAGGAGCAGCAAGACGAACAGCGCTCGCCGGCAAGCCTCCCCACCTATCTCCCTGACGACACCGAATAAGGAACCTCCATGCCTGTCATTGCAGTTGACAACTACTCGCCCAACCAACAGCGCCAGCTCGGCCCACACGACGATGCCGCAGCGGTGACCAAGAGCGACACCGATGAACTCGTGGAGGTTGCCGAGGGCTTCCTCGTGGGTGCTGACGGAAACATCGTGATCAAGACCGCTCGCGGCACCACCCTGACGATCGCCGCAAAGGCTGGCGTCGAGTACCGCATCAGGATCCGCCAGGTGCTCTCCACCAACACCACGGCCACTGGCATCGTTGCGCTGTACTGATGAAGATCGTCCAGGAGATCAACCTCAGGATCAAGGCGCTGGAGAGACAGAAGGCCGAGATCCAGAATAAGTGCTCTCATCCAGGCCACACTCGTACCGCGAGGGCAAACACAGGGAACTACGACCCCTTCAGCGATCGGTACTGGTACGACTGCAAGTGCACCCTCTGTGAGAAGTTCTGGCGAGAAGACCAGTGATCCAACCTGAAGCCTTCTCTCCAAGCGCCGCTAAGGCCGCCATCAAGTCCGAGACCGCACTGACGGGGATGAGCGCCAGGGAGGTCGATGCGAAGATCCGCAAGGACTTCCGCTACTTCCTCTACCTGATGTGGAAGCATCTCGGCCTCCCGGAGCCGACTCGCCTCCAGTACAACATCGCGTATTGGCTGCAGCATGGCCCTGATCGCCAAATCATCATGGCGTTCCGTGGTGTGGCGAAGTCGTGGATCACTGCGGCCTACGTCCTGTGGCTGCTCTACTGCGATCCCCAGAAGAAGATCCTCGTGGTCTCGGCCTCGCTCAAGCGCTCCATCGCCTTCACCAACTTCTGCCTCATGCTCATCCGCCAGTGGCCGCTCCTGGAGCACCTGGCGCCGAGGATGGACCAGAGGCAGTCGAGCGTCATGTTCGACGTGGGGCCAGCACTGCCCGATCAGTCACCGAGTGTCCATGCGGCCGGCATCACGGGACAGATCGTGGGCTTCCGCGCGGATGAGATCGTCCCCGATGACATCGAGACGAACGACAACTCCAAGACGACCGTCATGCGTGACACCTTGAAGAACAACGTCAAGGAGTTCGATGCGATCATCAAGCCGGGCGGCAAGATCAAGTACCTCGGGACGCCGCAGACGGAGAACTCGATCTACATCACGATCATTGCTCGCGGTTACACTTGCCGCATCTGGCCGGCGAGATACCCCGACGAGAAGCAGGTTGCCGCCTATGGGGACAAGCTCGCGCCATTCATCAAGAAGATCGCCCAGTCGGAGATCAAGCTTGTAGGGAAGAGCACGGAGCCAACACGCTTCAGCGATGAGGATCTCTTCAAGCGCGAACTGTCGTGGGGCCGCTCAGGCTTCGCCCTCCAGTTCATGCTCGATACAAGCCTTGCGGACGGCGATCGGTATCCCATCAAGCTACGCAACCTCATCGTCATGTCCTTGGATCCCAAGAAGGGACCCGAGAGCCTGGCGTGGAGCAACGACGCCTACTATGCCCACAAGGAGCTGCCTGTTCTGGGGATGGACGGCGATGGCTACTATGGGCCTGTGTCCGAAGAGAAGCGGACCATGTCGCCCTACAACTCGACCATCATGATCATCGACCCCTCAGGTGGTGGCGCCGACGAGACGGGCTTCTCAATCATGTCCGAGCTGCATGCCCGACTGTTCCTGCACAAGACGGGCGGCTTCCTGGACGGCTTCGGGCCGGCGACACTCCAGGCACTCGCTCAGTTGTGCGTTGAGTATCGCGTCAACAGGTGTCTCATCGAGAGCAACTTCGGTGACGGCATGTGGACGGCCCTCTTCCGGCCGAAGCTCGTGGCCGCCTGGGAGAAGCACAATAAGTCGGTCCAGAAGGCGCTCCACGGCGGCACCACCATTGAGGAGGTCACCGCAAGCCGTGCCACGAAGGAGGAGCGCATCATCTCGGCCCTCGCGTCTGTCGTGAAGGCCCACCAGCTCGTGGTCAACACCGATGCCATCCGCGAGGACTACGAGAGCCTCTCGAAGATCGACGGCGAGAACGACAGGCAGAGCTACTCGGCGTTCTACCAGATGTCGCGGATCACCAATGAGAAGGACTGCCTGGCCCACGAGGACCGCCTGGAGACGATTTCTGTGGGTGCCCTACACTATGCGCCAGCCCTCGGCGTGGCCCCTGAAGAGTCCCTACAGGCCGCTGAGGAGCGCCGCATGGATGAGGAGCTTGAGGCCCTATTCGCGGAGGCCGACGAGATCCAGGGCGTTGGGCGGGCTCCTGGGGGCCTCAGGCCGGGGCTTCGAGGGGGTGGCCTAAGGCACTGATAACATTGGGTGATCAATATCCTCACTGTACCAGTCCCCCCCGGTTGTCCATATAGGGTATACATAGAGTAGGGCTCTAGGACTGTCCTCAAGGTAGGGATGGTCCTCCCTGCCCATCTCCATCATGCTTAGGGTCTTTACTTAGCTGTAGTGCTCGAAGTGACCTAGGAGTCCAGGCCTAAGGTAGCTCCTTGATGCCGGCCCTAATGAGCCTCCCCCGAGCTGATGGAGATGAGAGGACAGATCACCTGGTCTAAGTGCGTAAAGTGACCCGGATGCTCCCCTAGGGGTCGATCATTTGAGAGGTCACCTTTACGTGCGAGCGGTCGCGATCCCCCCATAGGGGTCCCAAGGTGCGCCGGAAGGGCCTAATCAAGGGGGTGCGGGCACCTAGCGCCACATCCAGCGCCGCCACGCCACGCCTAACCCATTGATTTCCTTGTAGTTCCGAACAGATTTGTAATCTGATTGTGCGCCACATTAGGCTCTAGCTGCCAGTTTGGCCCTCAAGTTGCGGCAAGACGCAAAGGGCTCCCCTGAGAGGGCACATCATTGAGCACTGCTAGGTCACTTCGCGCGGCTAGAGCATGGGGGCACGACCACAGGCCCAACCTCAGGCCCGCCATCATGTACAGCCGCAGGCCTCGCCACCATGTCCACAACCTCAGGCCCTCGCCACCAGGCCTCGCCATCATGTGCCGCGATCATTAGGGCACGGCATTAGGTCTGAGGCCTTAGGTCTGCCATTGGGTGCGGGGTGATGAAAGCGCCAATATATAAAGTGAGCCGGACGCATCTATTCGTTTTGTGCATAGCTCCCATGCGCAAACATTGTGGCGATCCTAGTAGACAAACCGCGCAAATCCTCTCATATTGTGATCTATCAACTAAACGATAGGAATTGCACGATGGCTACTTGGCATCAGAGGAAGGCTCAGAGACGCAACCCAGTGCGGCTTGATCATGATACCGAATGGACCGTCGTCATTGATCCGCCTAATGGTTTCATGGCTGCAATTCGCTTCTCCTCTGAGAAGGCCGCCGAGCGCTACGCCTCTAATGTCGAGCATACCTATATCCTCAAGCCTCGCAATCTGACGGCCTAATCCTCTCATAAAGTGATCAGTCACACATTCAGCAGGAACATTCGGTCATGCTCACCAAGTTTGAAAGATACAAGCTCGCCATTCAGTTTCAGAGCCATGCCGCTGAGTGGTACGAGGTGGCGCGAATGAGCGGCCAAGCGGCATTACCACTCAGGGCCGAAGCCCGCCACAGGCAGACCCATGCCGCTTACCATTCGGAGCAGGCCAGATGGCACCTCATGAACCTTCTCAATGATCTGACCACGCCGGAAGCGAACCAATAGGGGGCCTTGCGCCATGTCCACACGTGAAACCTACAAGCGCGACCTTGAGGCCCTGCTAGATGGCGGTCACACGGTCTCGGACATTCTGAGCATGCTGGCGGAGGTCTGCGACGACAAGGCGGATCATATCGAAGACAACTGGCAGGACGACACCACGGCCAAGGTCTGGCGCAAGCTCAGTGTTCGGCTCGCTAACACCAGCAATCAAGTCCACCGGCATTACGGCATCTAGTAATCCTCTCACTTAATGATCAATCTCACTTGGGGAGACATTCGACAATGGCATTTGCTTTTGATACCCTTGGATACTCGCAGAGGCTTCGTGATGCTGGCATTAAGCAAGCACAAGCGGAGGCCCACGCGGAAGCCGCAAGGGACTTCATTATGGCCGAGCTTGTCACGCGGAAGGACTTGGAGACAGCGCTTAAGGGCCAGTCTCAAGGGCTTATCATTTGGCTCGGAAGCATGATGATTGTCGCCGTGGGCATTCTCGCCACGCTCATCAAGCTCCTTTAGGCGCTTCGCCTCGCCTCAATCCTCTCACATCGTTATCAGTTCACTTTTTGGCAGGACTTTAAGCCATGGCCATTCATGTCGAGCAGTTCACGCGCTTCGATCCCAAGCCGGAAGCACATCAGGGCGTAACCGTCCGCTTCGAGGCCCTTCAGGTTCCTGATGAGACGGCAATGCCCGACTACATGCCAGACCCAGACGAGGGCTTTCAGGCCCAGCACAAGGCGCGGCTTGATGACTTCGTCAACGGGGCGTGGTGCTACGTGGGCGTCGTCTGTCGGGCTCATGTGAACGTCATTAAGGGCGGTCATGGCGTCAGCTTCCATATCGACAGCCCTGGAGTGTGGGGCGTGGAGAGTGACAGTGATGCCTCCTACTTTGCGGAATTGCAACAAGAGCAGCAAGAGGAAGTCAAGGCGATGATTGAGGCCTTGCGCTCAGAGCCCATCCTTTATGTGACGGTGGCCTAGCGCAATGTCCACACTCAATGGCCCCCCAGCAAGCTACGTCATTGTGCGCAAGAGCGACGGCAAGGCCATGTGCGAGACCTTCAGCGCCACGCTTGCCGCGCACATCAACAAGGATCGTTATCGCGTAGTGCCGATCCTCGAATATCTCCAAAGCATCAACCGCAAGATAAAGAGGGACAAAGCATCATGACACGCCCCAGTGACAATCAATCGGCCGTCGACACGTTTTGGCGCAACAACGCGGGCCATTGCGTCAGCGGGCTCATCTCGACGTTGGCGAGTGGCGGACATGAGATTGACGTGGTGCGCTCCACATCGGCCAACATGCTGGCGGAACTGTGCGCCAAGGCGAACGCATTGACTATGCCCCTTGAAGACTTTGAGGAGGCCGCAAGGCAAGAGGGCTTCGAGGAGGGCGAGGATAGCAGCGGCGAAACGTGCTGGACCATGGGCGGCTACAAGCCGGACGGCGGCACAACGCTTTACGACAACGCGCAAGAGGCATGCGAAGCGGCGGACATCGAGCCCTACCAGTGGGAAGTCTTTGAGCACTGGATAGTGGACCAATGGCTGGCCGAAAAGCTCGCCGCCAAGGGCCAGCGCGTGGACACGGACTTCGAGGGCCTTTGCATCTGGGGGCGCACGTGCACCGGACAGGCAGTCTCGATGGACAGCGTCATCAAGGAAATCTTTGACGACCTTCATACGGACAGCCACGCCTAATTCCTCTCACATCATGAACTAACTCACATTGTGAACGAAAGGGACAACCCAATGGACAACACGCAAATCTGCGAGTGCGCTAATTGCGGCTGGAAGGGGCCAAGCTCCGAGGCTGATCTAGGAATTGACGTTTTGTTGAGCCTCCCAGAGCGAGTTGATCCAGGTGAGCCTTTCCCGGCTGGCGAGTGCCCAAAGTGCAAATCTTTGTGTCACGTCGAACAGGCCTTGCCCATCCTCGCCATCGTAGTGGAGGGCGGCATTGTGCAAGCCGTGGTGAGCGATAAGCCAGGCTTGGTGAAGCTCCGCGATTTGATGGTCATCGACTATGACGCGGAAGGGGCGGACCTCGATGAGATCAGCCTTGTGCCCCAAGAGGGCGGCACCGATGCGGAAGCCATTGTGGTCTCGCATTCGATATCACTCGCCAGGATCAACCTTGCGGGAATACTGCCCCTCATCCCCGCTTCCGAGGACAACGCATCATGACACGCCGATTGAGCGGCCTTAAGCAAATGCGCTTTAAGGAAACCGACAGCGGAAATTGCCGCGTGTATTACACCTACGGCAGGCGCCTCTATTGCTTTCAAGACGACAGGACATGGGGCGACCGACCGGCTGACTTCAGGCTTTACGAATGCACCCGCGACGGCGAACCCTCGCACACCGTGCCCACAGAAGGCTTCGGGATCGACAAGTACCCGCCCGAGGGCGACAGCCGCACAGGTGACAACTTCCGTGCATGGGCCGAACAAGAGGACAGCGCATCATGAGCACCACCACCACCACCAACCCGATCAACCAGATGCTCTACGTGACGCCCCATTACATCGTGCGCCGCAGGCTTGGGGGCACCTACCTGCTCACCAACATTAAGGATGGGCGGACGGTCGTGCTCAACGGCGAGCAGGCTGAAAGCTTCTACGTCGAGGCAGCGCATCGGACGGTCGCGACCTTGGAGCAGTGCATAGAGAGGGCCATGCAATGAGACGCGCCAGCTATCGAGACGCCTTGTTCTGGATCACGCGCAATGACGACTGCTCATGGCTACCGGACGGTCCCATAAGCGTCACGGCGGCATTGGTGGCTGATCTCTTCGAGGTGGACGACGCGAGGATCAGAAAGGACCTATGCGACCGCTATCCGAACACCCTGCATGGGCCGGATGATGCGACCCTACGCAACCGCAGGAGGCCTGTTGACATCCCGCGCACAACGGGGGGAACCTCCTCATGAAGAAACCAATTGACCAACGAGTGAAGACCACCATGGAACAATTCGAGGCGCTCCACGCGGCCAACGCCAAGACCCGCTCCACCTCGAAGACGGTGACGGTCTCGAAGGAGGCCTTGACGAATATCCTGATGGATCACTCAATGATGGTCGGCGAGTTGGAGGGACGATAATGGCAGACACAATGTATCGGCGCATCTTCACGGTGCGTGATCTGAACGCACTCAAGGCCCAAGTCGACAAGTACACGGACCTTGTGCTGGCCCCCTGCCGTCCAGGTAGGGAGAACGAGTACAGCATCACAGGGTCCGTGAAGCATAAGAGCGTGATTGACGGACTGGTGCGCAAGCACGACTCGGGGGAATAGCCATGAGGCTCCCCTTCCCGCGTCTCGGGAACATCCTCGCCGGCATCGTCCTGGTGGGCCTCAAGTGGTGGTTCGGGGTCTGGGGGAACGGACGAGCAACAATAAACCCTGAAAACGCCACGACTTTCTAGGCGAATTGAGCCCCCTTGCATAAGAGTCAGTTAGTCACCAGTTGCAAAAGGCAAATTCCTACCACTTGACGAACTAATCACTTTAACTAAATATCGGCATACGGACGGTCGGCACTCTGCCGGCCCTCGTGTAGGAAGGCACCGAGGGGCTTAGTGGGTCACTCGGTGCACTCCACTCTCTCAACCCCGCAATGACCCACTCAATGAGAGACTGAAAGAAATGCACACACCGAAAGACGGCAAGACCCTCCTCATCCACAAGGTCGGCGAAGAGGGCACCATCGAGATCGACGCCATGACGGGCCAGTTGGTCACCCCTGTGGACGACCGGCCCGAATGGGCGGACAAGCTCGCGGCGGCCTCCCTGGCTGAGCGCATCGGGTGGTACGAACAGCGTGTCGGCAAGACGAAGGCCGCCGAGCACCTCACCACGGACGGCCCCATCGCCTTCCAGGACCTCACGTGGGTGGGGCTCGATGATGAGCAGACCGAGGTGGAGATCGAAGCGGACAACGACTTCCGCATGCAGTGCCTCGGCGAACTCCTCGGGATCGACCTCGAAGCGGCCGAGAAGGACGCGGACTTCGGGAAGGTCCTCGCGGATGTTTCTGTCGCGCACCAGCCCCAACGCACCGACGCCGAGCTGGCCGAAATGTCCGAGGCCGACAAGCAGGGCTTCGGCGTTTCCAGCGACCAGAAGGACGGCGAGCAGAAGCGCACTGCGACCGGCGCCTAAGCGTCCGCATGGTGTGTGGGAGGGACCAGCAAATCCCTCTCACATCTTTAACTACTAGACAAACGGTAGGATCGACACTATGTATACGCTCAGGATATTCGGCCTCTATGAAGTAGGAGTAGAATGGTGGCCCGAGTATTGCCTGGGAGTGGAAACAACAAGAAGAGGAGACTTTCTGGCCTGGATCGGCAAGCTTCACTTCGCGGTATGCCCTCTTAAATAGAGCGCTACTTGCAGGAGGAGTAAGCCGCCCCTATGCTACCACATCGTGTTTAATTGACTTTGTGGTTACAAACCAAGGGGAATTCCAGATGTCAGAGGGTAAGGCGAACATGACACGCTTACTCAGTGGCTTGCATAAACTAAGGGACGAAGCACCTGACATGCCTATAGCCGTTCTCGTGACTTTCTTCGGGATCGGCGAGTATGCAGCAGAGCGCTCAGAACAAGATCCCATCTCGATCCGCGAGTTGGCCGAGAAGATCGGACTGCCTTATTCATCAACCTCCCGCCATATCCGCTACCTGGGAGACATGTTCTCGCCCGATAAGCGGGGACTAGGGTGGATCGACACGGACATAGTCCAGCAAGATCGCCGCCAGAAGACCGCCTTTCTGACACCGAAGGGTAAGAGGGTGCTCAGCACCTTCAAGGCCACAGTGGGCCTAGAGTAGATCGAGACTTGGGGAGTGGTTAATCGTGCCCATCAGACGGCGGGACAATAGCTTTCAGGTTACCGTTGAGAACGCCAACGCGATGCAAGGCTTCAAGCGCATCCGTAAGTCGTATCGAGACGAAGCCGAAGCGGTCGCCAAAGAGGCAGAGATAACGAAGGCCGTTGAAACCTTCGGACATTGGCCCGTCAAGAAGGACGCGAAACCACTCCCCACTCCTCTCTCCAGCAAGAAGACTTCCCTCGCCACAGACATACCGAACACCATAGACGGCACCATCAAGGAAGCCGCGACGCTCGCCCTCAAGACACATTGGGCCGGCAAGCGCTACGCCGCCAAGGTCCCCAGCTATGTGGACTACGTGGTGACCTTCCTCACTCAGTCCTGCGGAAAGCGCAACCTGGACGACCTCATCACGAAGGACATTGACGACTTGGTCGCGAAGTGCCGCGCCGATAAGAACAGCGCCTCGACCATCAACGCCAAGCTGTCGGCACTGCGAGTCATCTTCAAGGTAGCAGCCGGAAGGACGCCGCCGCTCTGCTCCCGCTCGATCACCATCAAGAGAGTTCCAGCTTCGAGGGCCAAGAAGTGGTGGCTCAACCTGGAGAACCTTGAGAAGGCCCTAGCGTATTGCCGCAAGGAGGCCGGCCTCATGATCCTCGGGGACTACATCGAGTTCATCTGCAACTCCGGGATCCGCGTCGAGGAAGCCCTCCGCGCCCGCAAGGATGACTTTGAGAACCTCGGCAAGGTTAATCACACCAAGATGCTGGTGGACGGCACGAAGACGGAAGGCGCCCGCAAGTGGATCGCCCTCAACGAGACCGCTGCGGCCATCGCCAGGCGCCGGCTCAGGAGCTGTGACGTCCTGTTCCCTATCAGCTACGGCCAACTGGCTGGCGCCTGGAATGACGTGCGGTCCCACCTTGGCTTCTCGGATGTCCCCACGGCGACACTCAAGGCCCTTCGCCGGACGTTCGCCAAGATCACTGAGCTTCGCGGGATGCCCACGAGCATGCTCCAGAGGATCCTGCGGCACCAGAGCATTACTACAACGCAAGGCTACCTTGACTTGGTGGGCACGAATGATGAGGATGCTGCGAGGAGGTACCTGTGATCACCGCCAAGCAGCTTCTCGAAGCCTTCTTCAAGAACCAGGGCACAGCGTTCGTCTCCTATGAGAGCCACGCAAAGGTGGTGCTCGACGGAACCTTTGACTTCGACCAGATCGCCGCCACGATGAACGAGATGTTCGGCCCACGCGGCACCAACGATCATCCCCTCCTCGGCAACATGCCAGAACCCGTCATACCGTGGCCCGTAAAGGAGCCCACTAAGAGCGGCGAAGAGCCCGAGGTGGAGATCGAGTGGGTTAACCCGATGCCGGCGCACACCTTCAGCGAGTGGGGGAAGGACCCGACATACTGCGACATCTGCGGCCAACACATGCTGGCGCCCGTCCACAAGTACTTCGACGGGGTCATACCTCTCGTGAGGCGCGACGGCTAATGGCCCTCAACACGAAGCTTCCCGATCGGTACTTCCCCCAGGCCTGGGCTATGCGCGAGCGCTTGATGTTTCGCCTCCTGGTATCGGAGAGCCGCCGCCTTAAGAAATACCGCCTGGCCGCTAGCTACGGTGCGTCGTGGGAGAGGCTTTGCGCGGACGCTACCTTCCAGCGCTACCGTGCGAGGTTCAACCATGTTTGATGGTGCCCCATGCCGGACTCGAACCAGCACGCCTTTTGGACACTTGATTTTGAGTCAAGCGCGTCTACCAATTCCGCCAATGGGGCTCGCCATGGGGTCTAGCCGGGTGACTAGCCGAATGCTACATAAAGGGCAATGCCCCAGAAGCGAAGCCCTCTCAAGATCCTCGGAATGCTGCTCATCATGGCAGTGGCGTTCTCGTGGTCGGCGTATCGCATGGACCAGGTGCTTGGCCTCGGGTGGATCTCTGGCGTTGACCAGTGTGCCGGCGTCACAGCGCAGGACTGCAAGCTTCTCACCGATGCGGCCGACCGCCTGGCTGCGTCCCAATAGAGTGTGGCGTGGCGTTCGCCACGTGGCGGACTAACCCTCTGAAATTCAAGGAGAATGACCCCTAAACTAGAAGACTCAAAATCTG